>CAVXCV010000001.1:0-200993 GCA_963760405.1 uncultured Actinomycetes bacterium
CGTGCACGCTTCGCACGAGCGGCGTGCGCGTCGACAGCACGAGGAAGTCGTTACGACGGCGGTCGTAGAGGAATTCCCACGGGATCGCCATCGTCTCCTCGTCGCCAAGGATGAGGCGCACCCGGGCCTGCCCCCCGACCTGAAGCGTCTTGTCGAAAGCGCGCTCGACCGGGCCAGAGAACAGCGCGTCGTACAGGCGTGCACCCAGATCCCTGACGGGGTCGAGGCTGTCGGTGGCCACGCTGCGCTGCAGGGTCTTGCCGGCGGCGGCGATGCTCGACAGAGCGGCATCGACCATCCACGGCGTGAGCGGGTTCACAAAATAGCCCTGAGCCTCCCGGCCGTCAGGCCCGGCCGCGACCGTCCGATAGCGGGGGCGCAGCGCAGGATCGTTTTTATCGGGCTCCGCGGTTAGGCTGATACGGAACTCGGCATATCGCGACGTGTCCTCGCGAACATCTTCCAGCCCCATCCGATTCCCCCTGGGTCGCTGCATTCCGGCCGACTCTAGCCGGAAGCGCCGGGGCATCTCCAGAACGGTCGGCGGAGGGCGCGAACGCGAGCCCACCGCTTCCACGATATCGGTTTCTCGCCGCGATGGGGAGACCAAGGCGGGGCGGCCTATCTCCTATCGAGGACCTCCGGGCCTGCCCCATGGACGGCTGGGCCGTGGACGGGAGGCATCACCGCTCCACATTACTGGCCGGGATTTTGCGAAAACTCCCCGGCGTAACCGCCGTCGGTACCGATGCGATTGAGCCGACGGCCGCGGGAAATAGCGCTACAAAGATCATTCCGCCGGGCGTGATAGTGCTGAGGGTCGCAAACAGTATGCTTCGGCCATCGCTGCAGCACGGCAGTTGTCAATCACACGGATATCGTGGTCTCCTGATCGTCGTGCTGCGGTGCTGCGGTGCTGTCGGTGCTGGCGGTGCTGGCGGTGCTGGCGCTGCTGCGGTGCTGGCGCTGCTGGCGGTGCTGGCGCTGCTGGCGGTGCTGGCGCTGGCCCGGTCGCTGGTCGCCGGCTTTGGCTCGCCTCTCGGCCACCCGGCCGTTTTCGGCACCGCGAAGGCGCCCGGGGCGGGGACGGCCCCGGTGATCGGGGAGGCCACCGTCCCGGCGAGGCGGCCGCGGCGTCGGGCCCGCCGGAGTGGGCAATGCCCTCGCTGAGCCAACCGGAGGAGAACGTCATGATCGCATCGAGGGGACTACTCGTCCCGCTCCTGCTCGCCGAGCAGCACCGGGGCGATCTGTCGCCGTACCTCGCTCCCGCCGGGGGCCTGCGGCCGCCGCTTCCGGTATTGATCGGCGGCGCCCCCGCAACGGACGTGCCGGACGGCGAACTCCCGTTGATCGCGGCGGCCGCCGCGCTCGCGGCGGGCGAACCGAAACGTGGGCTACGCATCCTGGCCGATACGGAGGATCTGGGGGGGCTGCGCGATGTGGTGGCGGCTCTGCGCCTCGCGGCCCACACCCTCGACCTCAACCGGTACCCCGGTGGTGGTGGCGCGGTCATGTCCGCCGAGGAGATGGCCAGTTTGGCCGGCGAGCTTCCCACGCCGGCGGATCCTGGCGCCCAGCTCATCGTGCTCGTCGCGGGTCGCCTGGTACCTCTGATACAGAGCGCGCGCCGCATCGCCGAGGATTCCCGGACAGGCGATCCCGGTGGGGTGGTTCTGCGGCTATACGACTGGTTTCAGACGATGGCCGCCCAGCTCGGCGACTTCGACGCCCCGGAAGTACTCACCTACCTTTGGCTCGCCCGGGCGGATGTGGGGCGGCGAGCGGCGCGCATGGCGGACACAGCCGACCCCCTCGATGCGTGCCGCCGACTGGCTGGCGACGATCCCGTTGCGCACGCCCACCTGAACCTCATCCTTGGGGACTGGGCGCTCGAGCCCCTCTCCCACCCCGAGGTCCTTGGGCTGCAACTCACAGCCGGATTGCCGCAAGGAATGGCGGCCGCTGCGGACTTGCCGGCCGCCGAGTCGTTCTACGCGGCAGCCCGCGCCCTGTACCGGCAGGCAGGGGCCGCACGGGGACAAGCCGTCGTCACGTTCCGGCTTGCTCACCTGGCTCGACACTCGCGCAACCACACAGCGTGTACCCAGTTGCGCAACGACGCCCGGCGGCAGGCGCTGCTGTGCGGCGAACGCGGCCTGGTCCGCATCATCGACGTGCACGCCGTCCTCGACCGCCTGGACAGCGGCGAGGATGTCCCACCCGGGGAGCTCGACCCCATCGCCGAATGGGGCCGTACCGATGGCTCCACCGGGCTCGCGCGGGGTCTCGTCCGCCTCATCATCGCCCGGGCTAACGCCTGGCGGGACGCGGGCGCCACCCTCGCGGCACTGCGAGCGCTCCGCATCGCCCGGCGTTTTGTGCGGGCCCTCGACGCCGAGGTGGAGAGCGAGGGCGCCGACCGCGCCTACATCGACCTCGCCGATCGGGTCAACTTCCGGCGCGCGTCTGCGGCATTGCTCGCGGCCGAGACGGCGGAGGCGGTTACCCGCATGCGAGACCAGCCGGCCAACGTGCTGGCGTGGCTGCGCTGCGCGGACCTGGTGATGTCGCTGGATCGGGCGGTGGAGGCCCTCGCCGATCCGGACTTCAAGTCGGTAGCAGCAGCGCGGCTTGCCGAGATCGACGCGGCGGCACCGGTCGTGCGCCCGGAACAACCGAGCCCGGTTGACCCGGCCGTCGCCGCGGTGCGCGAAAGCGCGCGCCGCGCCGAGACGCTGCTCCTGCGCTATCGCGGCCGCCGCGCGGAGCAGGCGGGCTTCCGCGAAGAAGCGCGAAGCCTGCTGCAGGACGCGCTGGCCCGGGCGGAGCGCGAAGGCGACGCCCTGATGCAGATTGTGCTGCTCGTCGAACTCGACCGTCGCGATGAAGCACGCCCCATCGCTGACCGGCTGTTCGGCAGCGGTGCCCTGCATCCCGATCATGCGGCCGATCTTTACCTGCGCCTCGGCGACGCGGCGAGCGCTCAGCGGGCACTCGACATGCTCGACGCCGCCGGCTGGCCCCCGCCCGTCGACCGGCCCTGGGAGGATCCAGCCCGTCGCGCGGACCTAGCCGAACTGGCGGGCGACCACGCCACGGCGGCGCGCCTTGCCGGACAGGCAGCCGAGGAGTTCGAACGCCGGGCGGCGCAGCTTGTACGGGACGCCCTGCGCAGCTCGGCAACGGACGACATCGCGGTCGCAGGGCTGTACCATACCGGGGCGCTCGCCCATCTCGGTCTCGCGGCTCAGCAGCCCGATTCGGCCGGCAGCACAGAGATCGCAGCGGCGTTCGAAATGGCCGACCGCTGCCGGGGCGTCGTCGTCGATGTCCTCCGTTCGCTCGACAGTCTGCCGGCCGGTCCCCCGCATGTGGCCGTCCGGCGGTGGCTGGAAGCCGGCTCGGCTTGGGCCGCCATGTACGAAGGGCTGGCCGAAGAGGTTACCCAGGATCCTGCGCACACCCCGAGTGCCGCACATCTGCGTCGCCGTCTGCTCGCCGCCGAGGACGAACTTGACCAGACAGAGATGCAGGTTGCGCGGCTTGCCCCCGGCGTGCTCGCCGGACGGCACGGTTACCGCCCGGGATCCGATCTCGCAGACGTTCAGCGGCACCTGGGAGATGACACCGCCCTCGTGCTGTACGAGACGTTCGACGAGGACCTACTGGTATGGGCCCTTGACAGGCGAGCCGTTCGCCATGAACGCATCCGGATAAAGGCCCGCGACCTCGCGTGCGAGGCGCGCCGCTTCCACACCTCATGCGCCACTCAACGCCCGGACGACCCAGCTGGGACGGCCCTGGCGAAACTTCTCCTCGATCCGGTCGCCTCTGTCATCGACGGTCACCGGCGGCTCCTGGTTGTGCCGCACCGGTCACTCGCCCTTGTCCCCTTCCACGCCCTTCCATTCGACGGCACGGTCCTTGGCGAGCATGCCGCCGTATCGGTCCTGCCGTCCGGGGCGCTCGTTACCCGGCGAGAGGCGGGTCGGCCGCCCCGTCTTGATCGGCCGGCGCTCCTGGTCGGCGACCCGGCATACGCCGCCGACCGCGGGCTGCCCCGCCTACCTGGTGCCGCCACCGAAGCGGCGACGATTGCGCGCCTAATCGGCACCCCGGATCCTCTCCTCGATGCGGACGCGACCGAGGCCGCAGTCGCGGAGCGTGTCTCAGGCCGGCGGATCGTCCACCTGGCGACCCACGGTGTGGTCGATGAACGAGGGCCGAACCGGAGCTTCGTCGCGCTCGCGGGCTACGACGAGCTAACGGTCGGCGACATTATGGGCCTCGATCTCGCAGCCGACCTCGTGGTGCTGTCCGCATGCCATACTGGGCGCGGGACAGCGACTGCCGGCGGAGATATTGTCGGGCTCGTCCGCGCTGCGGTTGCGGCAGGTGCACGGCACGTCGTGGTATCCCTATGGCCCGTCGACGACGAGGCTGGCTGTCTGCTCATGACCGGGATGTATGAACGGCTCGTCGCAGGCGACGACGTCGCCCATGCCCTGACCGGCGCGCAACGCCGCGTTCGCCGCATGGACGGCGCCGGACGTCGTCACGCGTATCAACAACTGCAGCAACAGGCCGACACAGAACCAGCCATACCTGGTGCACGCGACGCCCGCCCACCCAACTTCGTGCCGCAGACGAAGAAGAGCGGGTTTCCTTACTACTGGGCGCCCTTTATTCACGTCGGGGTCTGACATCGGCTTATGATCGACGCACACTGAACCTTTTCATCCTGATCTTGGGTTGGCCCTGTGGGGCTCGATTACTCGATCGGGCCTGGCCAGGCTTGCGGGCTGAGATCATCGCTGAGTGATCTTCTCGGTCGTCTACCTGCTCGCGCGCTGCCTGCTCGGCTGCCTGATGGTGCTGGCCCGGCGTGAGGTGTCCAAGGATGCCGAACTCCTGGTGCTCCGGCACGAGAACGCGGTGCTGCGCCGCCAGATCGGCCGGGTCCGCTACCAGCCGGGCGACCGGCTGTGGCTCGCGGCGCTGTCCCGGCTGATCCCCCGGCGCCGATGGGGCGAGGTGTTCGCGGTGACCCCGGCGACGCTGCTGGCCTGGCACCGGCGACTGGTCGCACGCAAGTGGGACTACACGAACCGGCGGCGTCCCGGACGGCCGTCCACGGCAGCCGCGATCCGCAAGCTCGTGATCCGCATCGCGACGGACAATCCGACCTGGGGGCACCGGCGGGTGCAGGGCGAGCTCGTCAGGCTCGGCCACCCGATCGCTGCCTCCACGGTGTGGCAGATCCTGCACGCCGCCGGGATCGATCCCGCACCCCGCCGCACGGGCCCGACCTGGAAGCAGTTCCTGACCACGCAGGCCCGCGGCATTCTCGCGGTCGACTTCGTCCACGTGGACACCGTGCTGCTGCGGCGCCTCTACGCCCTGATCGTCATCGAGCACGGCACCCGCCGCGTTCACCTGGCCGGCATCACCGCCAACCCCGACGGCGCGTGGACGACACAGGCGGCGCGTAACTTCCTGATGGACCTCGGCCAGCGCGCGGCTTCGGTCAAGTTCCTGATCAGGGATCGCGCAGGCCAGTTCACCGGCTCCTTCGACGCCGTGTTCACGGCGGAGGGCATCAGGATTCTCGCCAGCCCGCCGCAGGCGCCGAGAGCGAACGCGATCTGCGAACGGATGATCGGTACCCTGCGCCGGGAGCTGTTCGACCGGCTGCTGATCGTCAATGAGCACCACCTGCGCCGGGTGCTGACCGAGTACCTGCGTGCACTACAACACCGCCCGGCCGCACCGTGCCCTCGGCCAGCTCGCACCGGCTCAAGCTCACACCCGGCCGCCGCAGATCAACCTCGCCGAGCACCGGATCCGCCGGAAACAAGTCCTCGGCGGACTCACGCACGAGTACCAGATCGCCGCCTGACAGCCCCACGCTGCTACGAGAAGAAGCAGGTCACCGCCACGATCGTGTATTCGAGCCCAACAGGATGGAACGACAGCTTCCTGATCACCGCGACAGGCTCGGCGCTGCTCACCTGGCGGACCGTTGTGCTGCTGCTGCCCTTCCAGGCCGGGGGCGGGGAGATCCGCGCCGCGGGGCTGCTCGTCAACCCGGGCCTTGAAGAGGTGCCGCTCCTGCGCGACGCCGGCCGGTGGCATCCGGGCCTTGATGAAACCTTCGCCTCAGCAGGGCTCACGTCCCCGTCGGACGGAATGCCCATCCAGATGCCAGCCGACGGCGTGACCGGCCACCTCAGCCGGACCTCGCTCAGCGTCAGCGTCGACGGGCGGGAGGACAGGTACGGGTCCGAGGCAGAACCCGGAATCCGCGCCGCCGCAGCTCAGCTGGGCGGCTTCTTGCTGATCGTCACCCACGCCGCTGACCCGGCACAGCTGATCCCAGACACGCTCATGCAGGCCCTGGCATCGCCGATGACGCTGGCCGGCTGGGCGCCACTCCAGCCCACCCGGTAACACGGTCCCCTGGCCGCTCCGGAGAGCGCCTCAAGTAACACCAGCAGGGAATCCTGGAAGCGTGGGAGCGGCGCGCCGAGTGTTCCAGCGTGCGCCCACCCATAGACATCGACAGCAGCCATGCCTACTGCACCGCCTGCTCGCGATGCCGTTTCATGCCGATCCCCAGTGCTTGATGCCGCCTCGCGGGGCTCGATCCCGCGGACGGGCCGCGGACAGAAGATCAAGAAGGCCTGACCGCCTTCCGGCGATCAGGCCTCTGACCTGCACTTACTTGGTAGCGGGGGCGGGATTTGAACCCGCGACCTCTGGGTTATGAGCCCAGCGAGCTACCGAACTGCTCCACCCCGCGTCGGTGTGCCTTCACTTTATGGCCTACGGCAGGTCTAGGCAAATCAACCCGAGCCCGCCACACTCACCTGCGCCAACGTCAGAAAATGCGCGCAGACCGGCAGCGAGGCTACTCCCCCGGGACAGCCATCCACAGGTTGTAGCTGATCTGCCAGGTGGTGGTCGGCGGCTGGGTGAGGTCGTGCGCGTCCTGGGTACTGCTGAAACCGACCACCTTGCCGGGCGCGATGCCGTAGGCGATGAGCTCACCAGCGTCCGTGGACAGCAGCGCTGGCTGCCGGCCTTGGCGTTCGATAGCGAAAACCACTGACCGTACCTTGCTGCTCGGCTGGCCAGCCATGACCGCGGCGGGCACGCCGCACATGCCCCTGATGACCTGGGCGAACTCGTCCGCTGCGGCGCGGTCCAGCAGCACCACCGACATGTTCGAGCTCATCGCACCACAGAGCTTGTCGAGGGCGAGGATCTGGCCGCGGCCGGTCCGCATCAACGCCAGGCCGCTCGCTGATGAGGTCACCACATGCAGGGGGCCGGAGCGTATGACGGTGATCCCGAACGTCGTGATCGCAGTGGGCACGGCCAGGGCCACGGCGAAGCAGGCTGCGGCCACCGACACGGCAACCGTCGCGGAACCCCGGTTCCTGGCCCGGCCCGCCAGCCAGGCGGACACCCAGATCGCGCCGAGGATGAAGCCAGGGAGCACTAGGGGCACCAGCTCCCGGCTGGCCCAGGGCTGGTCGGGAACCGTATCCGGCACCCAGAGCAGGCGGAACGTAGCGGGCACGATGATCAGCAGCGGCAGCGCCCATATCCGGGCCAGGCCGCTCTCGTCCGTCCAGGTCAGCAGTGCCCGTCCGCAACGGCGTACCAGCAGGGCCAGGCCGAAACCGCCGAGCAGCACGGCCGGAATCCCTATGTACCAGGTCACCCAGTACAGGCTGTCCTCGGCGTAGGAGCGGGTTGGCTGCACCGGGAGGCCCAGCAGTTTCTGCAGGGCGGCAACGTAGCCCGCGGTCACCGGCCCCGGGTTCCAGTGCGCGGTCTGCAGGTAGGGCCGGACCGCGAAGCCGATCAGCACGGCCGCGACGGCGATCGCCATCAGGTCGGGCAGCCAGCGCAGCGGGCGGGCGTGCAGTAGCCGCTGCAGTACGCGGCGGATCGGCCGCCAGGCGGCCAGGCCGGCCACGACCAGCGTGACCGCGGCGGTCCCGGCCGCGATCAGGCCCAGCTGATGCATGGAGAACCCGGGCGCCGCCAGGTAGCTGGGGGCGAGCGTGCGCGCCGCGGCCAGGCCGCCGCCCACCCCCGCGATCATGCCCAGAGCCAGCGGGATGACCTGGGGGCGCCGGGCCGCTGCGAGCACGCCGAGGAACGGGATGACCGGGACCAGGGCGGGCAGCGAGCTGAGAGATACCAGCGTGGTCAGGCCGAGGGCGAGGCCGCCCAGACTAGCCGCCCCCAGGCCGGCTGGCACGGCGCGGGGCCTGGCCAGGCCCGCGGCCCCGGCGCCCAGCGGCAACGCGCCGGCCGGGCCCGCCAGCGGGCCCGGCATCGGGCCGGACGGAGGCCCATCATCGGCTGGCCCAGCAGCAGCCGACCCGGCCTCGGCTAGCCCGATTTCGGATGCAGCGTGATCGGCTGGCCCGGTGCCGGCCTCCGCCGCAGCCGATCCAGCAGCCTGCAACGGCTCAAACGCCCCCCGCTGAGCTGAGCCAGGCTCCGCGGGCGCCGCCCCAGTCGGCCCAGGCTCCGCGAGTTCAGGCCCGGTCAGTTCCAGTTCTGCGGCCGCAGCGGCATCGGAGGGCGCCGGTTCCGGAGCGGCCGGCTGCGGCGCCGTCCGCAGCGAGAGCGTGTCCTCGGCCGCCGCGGCGTCCGGCTCCGGGGGACGCGCAGCCGTTCCACGTGAATCCTGCCTGCGGCCCCGCCAGCGCAGCAGCCGCGGCTCGCGGGCCATCCCGCGGGACCACCGCGGCTGGTCCAGGCCCAGCCAGTTCAGAAACCCGGGCCAGTCGATCAGGCGGCGCCAGGGCGAGGACGCCGGGACGCCCCAGGGCGGCTGGCTCGGCCGGACCGGCTGACCTGGCCGGGCCGGATAGCGCGGCCGGCGGAACACCGCGGGACGCACCGTCAGCGAATCTGCCACCAGCGACAGGCCGCCGGACAGCAGCAACGCGGTCAGCGGCTCACTGAACGCGGACCGGCTGGTGTACTGCACGGGCAGGCTGAGCGCGAGGACCAGCGCGGCCAACGGGGCCCACTGCGGGCCAGCCAGGCCCGCCAGGCCGCCGAAGCTGAGCACGGCGAACGCCCCGAGCACCGGGCTGACCAGAGCGGCCGCGGGCAGGCCATGAAGCCACCAGCCCGCGGCCAGTAGCACCGGCAGGCCTGGCATGAACTGGGGAGACAAGCCGGCGCTGCGGGCCACGAAGCCGCTGCTGGCGAAGGCCAGGCCGGGATGCGGACCGCCGAAAGCGGTCACCGACCGCGGGATGGGCAGGGCGCCATGCCCGGCGATCCAGTAGCCGTACTGGAACAGCGCCCCGGGATCACGCAGCACGATGATCTGCGGCGAGTTCAGCAACACCTGCCACGCGCCGAACCCGGCCGCGACGGCAACCGTGCCCGCCAGGCCCCACCATACGGTCCAGGCCCGCGCGGGCCGCCGACCGCGATCCGGCGAGGCCGAATCCAGCAGGGCCGGACGTGGACGGACGGGCCCCGGCCACCGTCCGGGCGGCCTGCGCAGAGCGGTGATGAAAAGAACCGCGGCCAGCGGAGCAGCGATCAGCACAGTGGCAGCGGGCCGGAACCGGCCGACCGCCAGCAGTCCGATGCTGGGCAGCAGCCAGGCCATGACCAACAGCACCGGCAGGGCGGTAAACCGGGCAAAGCTCCGCCCCGCAATGAGTATTCCTTTATCTGGCCTCGCAGCTGCAGCAGGCTCCGGACTGCTACTTTCGGCTAGCTGACCGGCCGGATGGGCTTCCGGACGCACGGGTCCACCTTACGGGGGGCCCGGGTTCTCCCGCAGCGGGGAGGTGACCGATTTACCCGGTTGAGACCACACGCCGTAGCCTCCCGGTGAACAATAGGCGGCGCACCCCCCCGCACAATCAATGATCCACGTGCCGAGGAGCGATGACCCGCTACGACGAGATGGACGAATCCGGGGGACACAACTCAGCCCGCGGCCGCCCAGCGCCGGCGCAGCTGGTCGCGGCAGGCGACACGGATTGGGGCATGACGGGCTTCGGCAGCTCGGCCGGCCAGGACGCCGGTCACTGGCAAGCGCACAGTCCAGGCCAGGACACCGGCGGCTGGCAGGCGCAGAGCAACGGCGGCGGCTGGCAGGCGCAGAGCAACGGCGGCGGCTGGCAGGCGCAGAGCAACGGCGGCGGCTGGCAGGCGCAGAGCGCGGGCCGCGGCTGGCAGGCACGCGGCGTGGGCCGCGGCGGCGGCGCGGGCCGGGATATCCGGCGAGACAGCAGGCCCGGTGGCCGTCCCCGGCCGGCCGGCATGGCGCGGCTGATGCATCCCAGCAGGCACGCGCTGCTCGGCGGGGTCGCCATCGTCGCCATGGTCGCGGTGGTCAGCATGTCCCTTGTGGCCTACGCCCAGTACCGCGGGGTATATGACAGCATCCGCCGGGAAAACGTCACGTCCGCCATGCTCGGCAAGCGACCACCGTATACAGCCGGGCTGAACATCCTGGTCATCGGGTCTGACTCGCGGTCCGGGCTGGGCCGGAAATTCGGCACCGGCATCGACGGTGCCCGGTCGGATACGTCGATGATGCTGCACATCGCGCCCGGGCACAGGCAGGCGGACATCATCAGCTTCCCGCGCGACTCGATGGTGCCGATCATCGCCTGCCAGGCGGACGGGGTCGGCAATCCGGGCCAGCAGGCCCAGCCCGGCCAGCTGGAGCGACTCAACTCCACCTTCGCCTTCGGTGGCGCGCCCTGCCTGTGGAAGACCCTGGAGCAGGTCACCGGCATCCGCATCGATCACTTCATCGAGGTGGACTTCTCCGGGTTCAAGGCCATCGTCAACGACGTCGGCGGGGTGCCGGTCTGCCTGCCCTACGCGGTGAACAACCCACTGTCCGGGCTTAACCTCACGGCGGGCAGGCACCTGGTCACCGGGGCACAGGCTCTCGCCTTCGTGCGGACCCGGGAGAACACCGGCGACGGTTCCGACACCGAGCGGATCAGGCGGCAGCAGTTCTTCCTGGCCGCAGTCATGCAGAAGCTCAAGTCGAGCAACCTGCTCACCCAGCCCAACCGGATCTATTCGGTGGTCCGCGACGCGGCCAGGTCGCTGACCACCGACAGCGGGCTGGACCTGTCCACCATGCTGCGCATCGCGAACAGCATGAAGAGCCTGAACTCCAGCGCGGTGCAGTTCATCACCGTGCCCAACGGCCCCTACCCGGGCGATCCAGCCGCCGAGCTGGAATGGAGCCAGCCGCAGGCCGACAACCTGTTCAAGGCGATCGAAACCGACCGGGGCGTGCCCGCGCCAGTGGCCAGGAGGGCCGCGCCCGCGGCGAGGCCGGCCCCGACCGAGAGCCCAACCCAGGTCGCCGTTCAGGTGCTCAATGGCTCCGGGGTGGCAGGCGTCGCGTCAACCGCCGCCAACGCGCTGACCGGCGCTGGCTTCCATGTGACCGGCCAGGGGAACGCGCAGAACTTCAACTTCACCAGCAATGTGATCGAGTACTCCAGCCCGGCGCAGCTGGCCGCGGTGAACACCCTCAAGGCCCGGCTGAGCAGCGTCCAGGTCCAGCAGAACGCCACGCTGGCCCCGGGGGCGATCAGCCTCATCCTCGGGTCCAGCTTCACCGGCAGCCTGGCCACCGCGGGCAGCGCATCGTCGCCGAGCAGCCTGGCCCAGAGCTACGGCGGCATCACCGCGAGCACCAACATCTGCTCCGACTCCACCGCGTTCGCCGGCCCGTTCTCCACCCTCCCGGGCGGCTAACCCCGGGTGACGCCTCCCGCCTCGCTAGGCGTTGCTGGCCTGGGGCAGGCTGCCGGGCGGCCCGGAGGCCTCGCCGGGCCCTGGGCGGCCGGATCCGCGACGTCGCTGGGCGCCGAGCTGGGCCACGATCAGCCAGGCCCACAACCCGACCGGGTACATGAAATACCCGAACCGGGTCGCCGGGGCCAGCGTGAACATCAGCACCAGGCCGATGATCAGCCGCCAGGTGGCGGCAGGCACCGTGCGCGGCGGCCGGACCACCAGCGACACCAGCACGCCCAGCCCGGCCAGGCACAGCAACGCCACCGCTATCAGGTGACCGGTATGCCCGGTGTCGGCGAGCACATGCCCGGGCAGCGGGCTGGACGCCTGTGACCTGACGCTGGCCAGGCCGAGCGGGAACAGGATCGTGTTCTCCACCAGGGAGCGGGGCGCCACCGCTGCCACCGGGCCGATGAGCACGGCCGCGGCAGCGGCCGCCGCGGCCGAGAATTGCGCCGCGGCCCGCCGGCCATCCCGCACCGACAGCATGACCAGCGCGACCAGCAAGCCCGGCCACGCGGTGGCCTTGGTCGCGACGGCGACACCGAAGACCAGGCCGGCCAGGACCGGGCGGGGGTAGCGCCACAGCAGCCCCAGGCCCAGGCAGAGCAGCGCCAGCACCGGGACGTCGGTCCCGCCGACCGTGAGTGAGAACGCGACGATCGGCGTCAGCGTGACCAGCACCGTCCAGCGGAGCACGTCCCGGGCCCCCGCCGCGGCCAGGGCCGCCGCGAACACGGCCACGAAGCCCACGGTGAACCAGATCCGCGGATCAGTGATCACATGCGGCCCGAACAGCGCCCGGGGCAGCCCGAAGATGGCCATCACCGGCAGGTAGGGGTTGTAGCTGTTGGGATCGTGCGACACGGCCAGCGCCGTCGCGCTCTCGTACGGGGTCCCGTGCTGGAGCAGCAGCCGGGCGCCACGCGCGATCACGAAGACCTCAGGCTGCCACCGGCCGTGGGCGGCCAGCACGTACAAGGGGGCGACCAGCGCGCCGACCGCACCCAGCAGCAGGGCCAGGTCCACCGCCCGGGCCGATCTCCAGGCCAGCACGACCACTGCGGCCGCCGCGTACCCGCCGACCGCATACGGCGCCCACTGGCGGTGTATGAAGTCCGTGCTGAACAGCCAGATTCCCCCGGCGAACAGCGCGCACGCCAAGAACATGGCGGCCAGCCAGAAGCGTGAAATACTTACCGGTGACTGCCATCCCCAGCCGGCTCAAGAGCGCGTAGCGGCGCTTTACTGAGCTGGAGCATAGAGAAAAAACCTCCGCAGCGATCCTAGCCGGTCGCCTAGCGGGCGCTCAGGCGGCACCCCGATCACCTTCAGATCCGCACCGTCAGGCTATGTGCAGCTCAGCTGACCCGCCACACGCACGACGGCTCAGCTGAACCAGCCACGTACCGGCCAGCGCAGAGCACCCGCCCACCTAGCAGCGGCCCGCGATCTCCCGGGCCCGGCGCAGGTCCGCGTGGCTGCCTATCTTCACCCAGTCGGTCGCGCCGATCGGGGCCACCGCGATCGGCTCGCCCCAGTTCGCCAGTTCCTGGAAGCCGTCCTCGTAGGACAGCCCGGGGTCGCGGCGCCAGGTTTCCTCCAGCGCGGTGGTCAGCGCCGCGGCCGCGGCTGGGCCGATCAGCGTCGCGCCGATCACCGGCGCTCCCCCTCCCGGAGAACGAACCAGCTGGACAGGTTCCCCCAGCCGAGCAGCACCCCGAGATACAGCGCGAGCCCCAGGTAGGTGACCATGGCCAGGCCGAACATGGCGCCGGTGCCAGCCACCAGCATCCGGCCCTCCCAGCCGAGCCCACCGCGCGGCGGGGGCGCCGGCAGCGGCCGCCCGGCCCGGTACGCCACGTCCAGGTGCCGCAGCGCGATCAGGCTGGCCAGCGCGAACGTCACCGGCCAGGGCACGTCCGTGGCGTAGCCGAGCGCGGCCAGGTAGAGGTACTCCCCGACCTGCAGCACCACGGGCGTCAGCCAGTCCGCCCGGCCCTGGTGCGGATGCGCCGACCCGGGCGCCGCGAGCAGCATCGCCACCGCCGGGGTGAGCAGCAGGAAACCAGGCACGTTGTGTAGGCCGACCCCGGCCAGCAGGGCGGTTGCGGTCAGCCCGGCGATGGCGGGCGGTAGCGGCACCAGCTGGCCTTGCACCACCTCCCCGGCGAACCGCGCGATCAGCCCGTCGTCCCGGCTGGCCGCCACCGCGCCGGGCACGGCCCCGGCGCCCCCGCCCGGCCGCGGGCCAGCCAGCGCCCAGGCCAGCGCGACCACACTCCAGCAGGCCAGCACCTGCAGCGCGACGTACGTGCCCCAGCCCACCGCGCTGACCGTGATCACCACGGCACGCTCCATCGCGGGCAGCCCCAGCAGCCGGCCCGCCGCCACCGCCGCCACCTGCTGGACCTTCAACGCAGACCCCGTCCCAGCCGGTCCCCCCTGGCTGTCCGGGCGGTGCGGGGCGGCCCACGGCCGGACCAGCCGGGCGGTGCTGCGCAGGCTGAGCAGGCCGACCGCCACGGTGGCCAGCAGCCACGGATCCAGCCGGCCCGGCCGGGCGCCCGCGGCGAGCCCCGCGCACACGGCCACCTCACCGGCCAGCGCGCACACCCCGGCCAGCCAGCCCTCGAACGCGTCGGTACTGAGCTGGCGGCCGATCCGGCGGGCCAGGCAGCCACCGCCCAGGGCCGCACCGCCCGCCAGCGCGGTCATCGGTGTCCCGGCACTGAACCACACCGCCGCGCACAGGCTGCAGGCCAGGGCGATGCCGGACAGCGAGTTGCGGGCCAGGGCACGACGGGTCGCCCAGCCGGCCATGCGGCGCGGCAGCACCACCACGGCCGTGGTCACCGTCATGTCCTCTCCCGGTACCTGCTGCGTGAGCCAATGCGATGTAATCCGGGACCCCTGGCCACCCAACCGGGCAACTATGAGGCCTCGTACCCACCAGCCGTCCTGTATACCATCACCCTCCGCAACAACCGCATCACGACTCACCGGGAAGACGTTCGACTATCAGTTCATTTCCTAGCCCCCAGGCGGCCTGTTGCACATTCACCGGGCACCCGCGGCAGGCCCGGCCCTTCGCCGCCCGGGCCGCCCTGCTCCCCGGAATGCCAGCACCACCAGCCCCACCGGCCACATTGATCATGGCCTGCGGCCACTTGTCACGACTTCCAGTCATGATCACGAGTGTTTTGCCCGGAATTGTCCGTAGGGAACGCGTGAAAAGAACTCAATCCGCAACCGCTCCCAGCCGGGCGGAAATATGAACTACCGATGGCGTGGCGGCGGGACCCAGGGGGATACGGGGCGGGGGTGACCCCCTGGCGGGTGACCCGCCCCGGGGCGCCGGGATGCGGGGGGTGACGGCCGGGGGCGGGGGTGCGTTGCGGGGTAGAGTCCGCTCATGCGCACGGTGGCGGTGGTGCTGGCGGCCGGGTCGGGCCAGAGGTTCGGCGCAGCCGTGCCCAAGCAACTGCTGCCGCTGGCCGGCCGGGCCCTGGTCGAGCACTCCCTCGACGCGTTCCAGCAGGCCCCGGACGTGCACGAGATCCTGCTGGTGATGGCCCCGGGACAGGCCGGCGCCATGCGCGAGCGGCTGGCCGGCCGCGGCTACCACAAGCTGGCCGGGATCATCGACGGCGGGGTGACCCGGCCGGAGTCCACCCAGCGGGCCATCGCCGAACTCGGCCCGCGCGAGTGCGACGTGCTGTTCCACGACGCGGCGCGGCCGCTGCTGGACCAGCGGATCATCGCGGACTGCGTGCGCGCGCTGGGCACGCACCGGGCGGTCGGGGTGGCGGTGCCCGCCTCCGACACGATCGTCGTGGTGCAGGACGGCCTGATGACGGGTATGCCGCCGCGGGACACGCTGCGCCGGTGCCAGACCCCGCAAGGGTTCCGGCTGTCGGTGATCCGGGAAGCGCACCGGCGCGCCCAGGCCGACCCGGCTGCGGCCAGCCAGCCCGCCACCGACGACTGCGGGGTGGTGCTGCGTTACCTGCCCGAGGTCCCGGTGGCGGTGGTGCCGGGCAGCGAGCGCAACATCAAGATCACCTACCCGGACGACCTCAGCATCGCCGAGGCGCTGCTCAAGGGGACCGCGGCGGCCAGCCTCAACGGGACCGGGGTCAGCAGTACCGACCTCAGCCGCGCCAGGCGCTGAGCCTCAGCCGCCGCTGAACCTCAGCCGCGCCGGGCGCTGACCGCCTGCTTCATCAAGGTCTGGCCGAAGTCCCAGATCAGCCCGCTGCCCTTGCTGGCGTCGTCCATCACCTCGACGAACGCGGAGCGGAACAGCTCCACCTCGGCGTCGCCGATGATCAGCGGCGGGATCAGCTTGATCACCTCCTGGTGATCGCCGGAGACCTGGGTGAGGATGTGCTGCCGCTGGAACAGCGCGACCACGACCATCTGCGCGAACAGCCCGACCCGGGCCTTCTGCAGCATGTTCCAGGCGGCCCGCTGGCGGATGGAGTGCGGCTTGCCGAACTCCAGCCCGATCATCAGCCCGCGGCCGCGCACCTCAGCGAGCAGCTCATAGCCGTCCACCAGCTTCTGCAGCTCGGTGCGCAGCACCTCCCCGGTCCGGTCGGCGTTCTCGACCAGCCGCTCGTCCTCGATCACGGCGAGCGAGGCGAGCCCGGCCGCCATGGCCAGCGCGTTGGAGCCGAACGTGGAGTCGTGCACCAGCACCCGGTCCATGGACGAGTAGACCTTCTCGAAGATCCAGTCCTTGGCCAGCGTGGCCCCCACCGGGACGAACCCGCCGGACAGCGCCTTGGCCACGGTGACGATGTCCGGCTGGACGCCGTCGTCGTGCTGGTAGGCGAAGAACCGGCCGGTGCGGCCGAGCCCGGACTGCACCTCGTCGCAGATCAGCAGGGCCCCGTGGTCGTGCAGCGCCTGTTGCGCGGCGGCCAGGAAGCCGGGCGGCGACACGTGCACGCCCTTGCCCTGGACCGGCTCGATGACCAGCGCGGCCACGTCGCCCTTGCGCAGTTCGGCCTCGAGCGCGTCGGTGTCGCCGAGGGCGATCATGCTGTCCGGCAGCAGCGGGGCAAAGCCCTGGCGGAACTCTGCCGACCCGTTCACCGACAGCGAGCCGGTGGTGAGGCCGTGGAAGGCGTGGTCGCAGTAGATGATGCGGCGCCGCCCGGTCGCGTACCGGGCGAACTTCAGCGCGGCTTCCACCGCCTCGGTGCCGCTGTTGCCGAAGTACACCCGGTCCAGCCCGGGGGCCTTGGCCAGCAGCCGCTCGGCGAGCAGGCCGGGCAGCAACGCGCAGTCGAACTGGACCAGGTCCGCCAGGCCGGCGTCCAGCACATCGTGCAGCGCCTTGCGCACTACCGGGTGGCCGCGGCCGAGGCCGAACACCCCGAAGCCGGCCAGGAAGTCGGCGTACCGGGTGCCGTCGGAGTCGTACAGGTACGCGCCTTCGGCCCGCTCATACACCTTGTCGAAGCCAATGGTGTGCAGCATCCGGGCCAGCTGCGGGTTCAGGTACCTGGCGTGCAGGGCGTAGCCCTCACCCCGGCGGGAAGCGAGCAATTCCGACAAGTCAAAAGCCATGTGCAGTAGTCTGCCCATCCGCTGATCGGGCCGCCAGGTAATCCGGCCGGCCTGCTACCCGCGGCCGGGTTCCGGGCACCGCGGTCACCACTGCCCCGGGCGACTACGGCCGGGGATGACATCGCGGGGGCTCGTCAGGAACCCGGGTCCCCAGCTGACATGCATCGTAGCCAGCGCCACCGGCAGCCGGATAGCGGCGCTGGCCGGGACCTGCCGGGCCGGCCAGCCCGGTGGCCCCGGGTGCGCTCGTAATTGAGTGATTACAGCCCGGAGTCCTCCAGCATTTCCGTGACCAGAGCCGCGATGGGCGACCGCTCGGACCGGACCAGCGTCACGTGGGCGAACAGCGGATGGCCCTTCAGCTTCTCGATGACCGCGACCACCCCGTCGTGCCGGCCGACCCGCAGGTTGTCCCGCTGCGCGATGTCGTGGGTCAGCACCACCCGCGAGCCGGAGCCGATCCGGGACAGCACGGTCAGCAGCACCCCCCGTTCCAGCGACTGCGCCTCATCCACGATCACGAACGAGTCGTGCAGCGAGCGGCCGCGGATGTGGGTCAGCGGCAGCACTTCAAACATGTCCCGGTGCAGCACCTCGTCGATCACGTCCTGCGAGGTCACCGCGGACAGCGTGTCGTACACGGCCTGCGCCCACGGGTTCATCTTGTCCGCCTCGGAGCCGGGCAGGTAACCCAGCTCCTGGCCGCCGACCGCGTACAGCGGGCGGAACACCACGACCTTCCGGTGCTGGCGGCGCTCCATCGCCGCCTCCAGGCCCGCGCACAGGGCCAGCGCCGACTTACCCGTCCCGGCCCGGCCGCCCAGCGACACGATCCCCACGTCCTGGTCGAGGAGGAGGTCGAGGGCCACCCGCTGCTCCGCGCTGCGGCCGCGCAGGCCGAACGCCTCGCGGTCCCCGCGGACCAGCCGGACCGACTTGTCCGGCAGCACCCGGCCGAGCGCGCTGCCGCCGCCGTGACCGCCCGCCGCCAGCACCAGGCCGGTGTGGCAGGGCAGGTTCCGGGCGGCCGCGCAGTCCAGCTTCCCTGTGTCGTACAGCTCCGTGATCTCCTCCGCGCTGACCTCCAGCTCGGCCATGCCGGTCCAGCCGGAATCGGGCGGCAGCTCGGCCCGGTACTCCTGGGCGGTCAGCCCGATGGACGCCGCCTTCACCCGGAGCGGCAGGTCCTTGCTGACCAGTACGACGTCTTCGCCTTCGGCGGCGAGACTGCGGGCGACGGAGAGGATCCGGGTGTCGTTGTCACCGAGCCGGAACCCCGGCGGGAGGACCTGGGGGTCCGCGTGATTCAGCTCGACGCGGACGGTGCCGCCCTGGTCGCCGACCGGCAGCTCGGCGTCCAGGCGGCCGAATTCGATCCGCAGGTCATCCAGGTGGCGGAGGGCCTGGCGGGCGAAATAGCCCAGCTCGGGATGATGGCGCTTGGCCTCCAGTTCGGTGATGACGACGATCGGCAGGACCACGCGATGCTCGGCGAACCGGCCGATCGCGGCCGGGTCGGCGAGCAGGACGCTGGTGTCCAGCACGTAACACAACCGCTTGGCGCCACGCGCCCGGGCCGTGCTGGCAATCTCGGTACCGACACTGCTTGGCCGCTGCTCGCGACCGGTAGAAGAACTGGCCACTCGTTCTCCCCTGGGCGCCTAGGGCGCCGAGCTAGGACACAGAAGTGTCTCCAGGACCGGGACCAGCCTTCGAAAGGCCGGATCCCGGCCCTTCGCTCGTCTCGCCTGCGTGCCAGGACACGAAGCTCGAGTATGTCGAGGGCCTTCCCGGGGGGACGGCTAGGTACCGCCCACCTGTTTTGACGGTACCCGGGAAACCGCATATGCCGGAAGACCCAGCCGGAGTGTCACACGCCACGGCGTCCGGCGGTGTCCGCCAGCGATCTTGCGGGTATGGTTCAGGCGCCGAAGCGGCGCTGCCGGGCCGCGTAGGAGCGCAGCGCCCGGAGAAAGTCCACCCGGCGGAAGGCTGGCCAGTACGCGTCGCAGAAGTAGAACTCCGAGTGCGCGCTCTGCCAGAGCAGGAAGCCGCTCAGCCGCTGCTCCCCGGACGTCCTGATCACCAGGTCCGGGTCGGGCTGCCCGGCGGTGTAGAGGTGCTCGGCGATGTGCTCCACGTCGAGGATCTCGGCGAGTTCCTCGATCGTGGTGCCCTTGGTCGCGTGATCCTGCAGCAGCGACCGGACCGCGTCCGCGATCTCCCGCCGGCCGCCATACCCGATGGCCACGTTGACCAGCAGGCCGGGATTACCGGCGGTGGCCTCCCCCGCGTCCTTGAGCACCTGTGCTGTCTCGGCCGGCAGCAGGTCGAGCGCGCCTACCGGCTTCACGTGCCACCCCGCCTGCGCCAGCGCGCTGACCGTGCTTTCGATGATTTTCAGCAACGGTTCCAGTTCCGCGGCTGGCCGGGACAGATTGTCCGTGGCCAGCAGCCAGAGAGTGACCACTTCGACCCGGGCCTGGCTGCACCAGCCGAGCAGCTCGAAGATGTGGTCGGCGCCCTTCTGGTGGCCGTTGCTGACGTCGGTGAACCCGGCCAGGCGGGCCCACCGGCGGTTGCCGTCCAGGATCACGCCGACGTGGCGCGGCCCGGGATGACCGGCCAGGGAGGCTTCCAGCCTGCGCTCGTAGACCCGGTAGACGAGATCCCGAAATCCCATCTGAACCCACTTCCGCCGCTCGCTGTCAACTGCCCTGGTATGGCCTGCCCCGTATCAAGGATGTCACCAATGCGCCCCGGCTCGTGCCACACCGGCTCACGATGCGCCTCCGCTCACGGCCTCGTCTGTCACCACCGCACCCCCTGAACACCCGCGCTGAGCTCCCGCATCTCCCAGCAGTGGCGTGCCCGGGCCGCGGCCGGCCCGGGCACGCCACTGGCTCTCAGCCGATCGACTTGACGATGGCCTCATCAAGCCCGGCGAACGAGCCGAGGTACTCCCGGCGCTCCCGTTTCATCCGGGTCACCATGTCGTCGTACTCGGCGGCCCGGCCCTGGCGCTCATACAGCCGCCGCGGCTGGAGGATCTCGATATCATCCACCCCCGGGACGGCGGTGGCGATCTCGTACCCGAAATCGGGGTCGTCCGTCCAGGTGATCGTCCCCGCCACGATGGCCGCCACGATCGCGGACGAGTACGGGATCGTCACCTTCTTCGAGCCGTCGCGGGAATCCCCGCCGCCGACCCGGCCCGTGTTCAGCACGAACACCGCCAGCTCGTGGCTGTCCAGCAGCTCCAGCATCCGGTTGCCCATGTCCGCCATGTCACGGGGGAAGAACGGGTTGGTGCCCGGCACCCGGAGGAACTTGCCTTCCTCGTCCTTGCCGCCGGCCGAGGTTCCGGTCGTCTCGCCGAGCATGAAGTACGCCGCCGCGTGTTCCCGGTCCAGCCTGGCCACCCCGGGCACGATGTTCTCGTTCCGGTTGCGGATGAGCAGGAACTCGGCGGGCGGGACCTGGTCGGCCGGCCACGGGTCCACATACGAGAACGGCCAGGTGGTGCGGCCGTTCTTGGTATAGGAAGTGTCGAAGAAGTCCACCTTCCCCGCGGGTAGTACAGCTGCTGCTGCAGGCCGGCCACGTTGGCGTTGGCCGCTTCCATGATCAGCCGGGCCCGGGTACGGAAGGCCGGGTCCGGCCCGATATACCCATCAACCACGACCATGTGCTGGGCTGCGATGTAGGCGTCCTGCTCGCCCGCGATCCGGTCGAATTCATCGCGCGTGATGGTCTGCTTGGTGGCATTGGTCGAGTCGTCCACCAGGTAGGTGGACCGGGTGCTCCTGGAGTCGACCCGGGCCTTCACCGCGACATTGCCGAACTCGGTGACCTGGCTGTTCGGCATTTTCTCGGTAAGCTCACGCAGCCGCTCTGCGGTGGGATTCCACTCCACCGATGCCGCTTTTACCTGATCCGCCACGTGCTCCTCCTCATGCGCGCGCTGCCGCATTCCGCCCAGCCAGTGGCGCTGCGTTAGTTAGCGGCACTGCGTGACCAGCACTGGGTCACCAGCACTGCGTCACCAGCACTGGCTGCCGCGCCAGGTCACGGCTGTAGCCGGGGCCCTGGCGTCCGGGCAGGATCCAGGAGGTCTACCCGGATGGGCCGGATTAATTCGGCTCACCCAGGCTATCGGGCGGGGCATGAGGAGATTCCGCTACTGGGACGCGGTAAATGATCGCGCGGGCCACCAGGAAATCAGGCCTGCCGCGCAGAGAAGGCCCAGGAATACGCGTGACCGGCCAGCCAGCTTAACCTGGTCAAAGCGGAGGCAAAGCCTGGCCGGGGAGCGGTCCGGCGTGCGCTGCGGGGCGTTAGCCAGCCTTCCGTAGCCTTCCGCGAAAGGGTTTAGACCATTGGTATAAACCCTTTTCGCTTCGTGAATTGCGCATCCTGGGGTCCGGCTCGTTACTGGGGACCCTCGGCCCGTACCTGCTCGACCCGGCGCAGCGCTTCCCGGAGCTGGCCGAGCCAGGATTCCTCGTGCTCGCCGACCAGCCGGACGCACCAGGCCAGCGCGTCGCTGCGGCTGCGCGCTACCCCGGCGTCCACCAGGGTGTCCAGCACCCGGCGCTCCGCCTGGCGCAACCGGGTCATCACCGGCACGGACAACGTGGTGAACATCACCTTCTGCTCGCCGCACAACACGCCCCAGGAGACCTTCCGGCCAAACTTCAGCTCGGCCTCGCGGGCGATTTCGATGCGCTGGTCCCGGGTCTCCTCCCGGAACCGCCGGGCGCGGCCCTCAGCCGCGGCCGTCAGCGCGGCCTGCGACGACCCTTCCGGCACGTCCAGGTCACCCAGCTGGCCGACCACGGTGACCTCTTCCCGGTCCACGATCACCTGCGGCGCCGCGGTGAACCAGCCGTCAGGCAGGCGCCCGGTGAACCAGCCCAGGAGCTTCTCGCCCAGATCCGTTGCTGCTATTTTTTCTTCCTTAGTACTCATGTAATTATGTAATCACGCCAACACGCCCCCCGCAACCCCGGTGCCCCACCCCACTAGCCCCATCAGCGCGGTACCTAGTGGGTCACCGGGGAGCCGTTGCGGATTGAGTTCTTTTCACGCGTTCCCAACGGACAATTCCGGACAAACCACTCGTGATCATGACTGGAAGTCGTGATAAGTGGCCGGAGGCATGATCAATGTGGCCGGTGGTGCTGGTGGTGCCAGTATTCCGGAGAGCCGGGCGGGGCGGGCGGGCCGGACGGCGCGCCGGGTCAGTACCGGGAAACGACGAACCCGGGGCGGCGCGCCGGGTCAGCCGACGGGGGAGGCGGCGACCTCGTCGGCGATGGACCGGTCCACTCGCACCACGCCCGCGAACTCACTGCCCAGGTCCACCCGGACGACCTGCACGTCCTGGCCGGGCTGCGGGGCCTGGATCATCCAGCCGCCACCCAGGTAGATCGCCACGTGCGAGATGTAATCGGGCGCCGTGGGGTCGGTGTGGTAGAAGAGCAGGTCGCCGGGCTGTGCCTGGCTGAACGGGACGGCAGGGCCGGTCCGCGCCTGGTCCGCGGCGACCCGCGGCATCACGACTCCGGCCTGGGCAAAGGACCATTGCACCAGCCCGGAGCAGTCGAACGAGGCCGGCCCGGCCGCGCCCCACACATAAGGCAGGCCGAGACGGCTCTCCGCCGCCTTCACCATGGCGTAGATCTGCGCGGCGCTCAGGCCCGCGCCGCCCAGGCTGGCGGCTGTCCCGGCGCTGGCCGGGCTCCCGGACGAGGCCGGGACCGCGCCGGACCCAACGCTGCCGGCCGCGGCCGGGCGGCCGCTCGCCGTCGTGGTGACCAGCGGTTCGACCAGCGTCCCCCGGGGCATCCGGGCCTTGATCCCGCTGATCACCGCGGCGATCTGTGCGTGCGGGGCGCTGACCACGACGGCGTTGCCTGCGGGGAAACCGAGTGAGCGGGCGACCGTGTCCGAGACGACCGCGTCCACCCCGCCGATGCCGACCGTGCCGTAGCCGCCGACCTGGAGGGCCGCCACGGTCCGCCCGGTGACCTGGACCGTGCTGCCGACCGGCAGGTGATCCTGCTGGCCCATGGTGTAGGAGACGGCGATCGCGCCGTTCGCGACGCTGCGCCACAGTGCGGTCGCCGTGGCGGTCGGGGCCGGGGTGAAGTTGCGGAAGGTGGACGGGTCCACGCCGAGCACGGGCACGAACTTGCCGTTCAGCTGGATCTGCGCGGCGTCCACCGCCCGGGCCGCCTGCACCCCGTGCACTCTGGCGACGGCCGCGGCGGTGCCAGCGGGCAGCGCCGAGTTCGACACCACGAGCACGTCCGCCGTCAGCAGCCTGCCCAGCGGCGCGACGTCCTGGCGGGCTGACGTGGTGCTCTGGCCCGGGCCGGGCCGCACCATCGGCGCCGCGGCGCCCGGCAGCTCGGCCAGCCCGGCGCTGGCCGGGCCCTGCGGCGGGGCGGTCCCGGGAACGGTTCCGGCAGCGGTGCCGCCGCCTGGCCCCAGGGCGGCCGACGCGTGCGCCACGCCCGCTCCGGTGGTGCACAGCGCCGCGGCGGCGAGGATCGCCGGGCCAGCCCAGCGCACGGCGTGCACCAGCTGGCCCGCGCGGCGCCCGGCCGCGCGCCTCCAGGGACGCGGCGTCGGCGCAGCGGGGATCACGAGTGCCTCCATACCCAGCTGCCCGGCCTTCCTACCGGAACTTACCCGGCCTGCTCCAGCGCGGCAGGTAGCACCGCGGGATCGGTCACCGGCAGCTGGCAGGCGAAGTTCCGGCAGACGTAGGCGGCGGGCGCGCCGTCCACCAGGCCACGCCCGGCGAGCAGCGGCACGGCACCGGCAGCCGGGGCCGCGGTCCCGTCACCGAGCGCGAAGACCGCTCCGGGCGGCGCGGCCCGCAGCGCGGCCAGCTGCAGCTCGGCGGTCCTCGGATCACCGGGCGGCCCGACGATCGCGATCTCCGCGGGCCCGGACACCAGGGCCTCCGCCACGGCCAGCCCCCAGCCCGCCGCCCGCGGGAACCGGGCGGCGATCGGCCCGAGCACGCCGAGCGCGGCCGCGGCCGCGTCCCGGTGCCGCTGCGACCCGGTCAGCGCCGCGTAGCTGAGCAACGCCCCGGCCACCGCGAACGCACCCGACGGCGTAGGCCCGTCAGCCGGATCAGCGGGCCGGTAGACCAGGGCCTCGCTGTCGTCGGCGGTGTCGTAGAAACCGCCCGCGCCGTCGCCGAACCGGTCCAGCGCGGTGCCGAGCAGCTCCCCGGCCAGGGTCACCCAGCGGCTCTCCCCGGTCACCCCGGACAGGGCCAGGTACCCCTCGGCCACGCAGGCGTAGTCCTCCAGCACCCCGGCGCCGGTCCCGGCCACCCCGTCCCGGGACGTCCGGGCCAGCCGCCCGGCCCGCAGGTGCACCCGGGCCAGCAACTGCGCCGCACCCCGCGCGGCGTCGATGAAGCCCGGCTCACCCAGCAGCAGGCCGGTCTCGGCGAGGGCGGCGATGGCCAGGCCATTCCACGCCGCCACCACCTTGTCATCGCGGCCGGGGCGGACACGGTGGTTGCGTTGCTGGCAGAGAGCGTCCCGGATCCGGCCGAGCCGGCCGGACTCCTCCGGGGGCGGGTCGGCCCGTCGCTGCAGCACCGAGCGGCCGTGCTCGAACGTGCCGGCCACGGTCACCCCGAACACCGCCGCCGCGTACCCGGCGTCGGCCGGCCCGAGGGCGGCGGTCAGCTCGTCCGGGGTCCAGGTGTAGAAAAGGCCCTCCGCCCCGTCGCTGTCCGCGTCCAGCGCCGAGGCCAGGCCGCCGTCGGCGGTGCCGAGCTCGCTGATCATCCAGGCACAGGTCTCCCGGGCCACCCGGCCGGCCAGCGCCGACCCGGTGCGCCGCCACAGGTGCGCGTAGGCGCGGGCGAGCAGGGCGTTGTCGTAGAGCATCTTCTCGAAGTGCGGCACCACCCAGTCCGGGTCCACCGAATACCGCGCGAACCCCCCGCCGAGCTGGTCGTACATGCCGCCGCGAGCCATCGCGGCGGCCGTGCCTTCGACCATCCGCAACGCTTGCCCAGCGGACTGCCGGTCCCCCGGGCCCGGCCGTTCGGAGTGGCGGAGCAGGAATTCGAGCACCATCGACGGCGGGAACTTGGGCGCGCCGCCGAACCCGCCCGCCGCCTCGTCGTAGTCCTCCGCCAGGCTGGTCACGGCCTGGTCGCAGATGCGCGCCAGCGCGGCCGCGGTGCCGCCGGGGCTGCCGCCGGTGTCCAGGCGCAGCCCGGACAGCGGCCCGGCCTGCTCGGCCAGGGCCGCGGCGATGCTTCTGGCCTGGCTGGTGACGGTGGCCCGGTCCTCCCGCCAGGCTTTGGCCACGCCCAGCACCAGCCGCTGGAACTGAGCACGGGGGAAGTAGGTGCCGCAGAAGAACGGCTCCCGGTCCGCGGTCATGAACACGGTCATCGGCCAGCCACCCTGGCGGGTCATGGCCTGGGTCGCGGTCATGTAGACCGCGTCCACGTCCGGCCGCTCCTCGCGGTCCACCTTGATCGCGACCAGGTTGTCGTTGACCAGCGCGGCGGTGGCCGGGTCCTCGAACGACTCGTGCGCCATCACGTGGCACCAGTGGCAGGCCGAGTAGCCGACCGACAGCAGCACGGGCACGTCCCGGGCTTTCGCCTCGGCAAAGGCCTCGTCGGACCACGGCCACCAGTCGACCGGGTTGCCCGCGTGCTGCAGCAGGTACGGGCTGGTGGCATCCTTCAGTCGCTCGGCCATGCCTCCATCCTGCCCCCCGGCTGGCCCGGCGGCACGGCCCCTGGTCGGCAGCCCGGTTAGCTGGCCGGGTTGACACGCAGTCGCGATAATGAATACGGTTTTCATTATCGGTACAGCAGGCCGTACGGCTGGCCTCGTCCGGGATAGCAGGACAGTTCCGGCCACAGCCGTAGTGACAGATTTGCACGCTATCCGATGCGAGAACCGTTATCACTTTCATCTAGCGGGTAGGCTGGGCGGTCACGGCGCCTACCGGAGACGGAAACCAGATGTCCCTTCGCAAGCCAGCGATGGCCGCCGTGCTCGCCACCGTCGTGACGGTGCTGGCCGCTGGGTGCTCCTCCGGCACCGGAGCGACCGCCACGGCTGATTCGAATACCACCATCACGGCGGTCGGGGCCGAGAACGAATATGCCAACGTGATCAGCCAGATCGGTGGCAAGTACGTGCGAGTCACCGCGATCGAGAGCAATCCCAACACCGACCCGCACTCGTTCGAGGCCAGCGCCAGCGTCGCCCAGGAGGTCAGCGGGGCCGGCCTGATCGTGCAGAACGGCCTCGGCTACGACAGTTACATGAACAAGATCGAGGCTGCGTCGCCGAACCCCAAGCGCAAGGTCATCGACGTACAGCAGCTGCTCGGCCTGCCGGACAGCACGCCCAACCCGCACCTGTGGTATAAGCCGTCCACGATGCCGGCCGTGGCCAGGCAGGTGGCCAAGGACCTCGCCGCGCTGCTGCCCGCCCACGCCAGTTACTTCACCGCCCGGGTCACCGCGTTCGACCGGTCGCTGCAGCCCTGGTACCGGGCGATCGCGCAGTTCAAGGCCGCCTACCCCGGTACCCCGGTGGCCGTCACCGAGCCGGTCGGCGACTACCTGCTCCAGGCCGCTGGCACCCGCAACCTCACCCCGTTCGCGTTCCAGGCGGACATCATGAACGGCGTGGATCCCGCGGCCCAGTACGTGTCCCTGCAGGACCGCCTGTTCTCCGGCCACAAGGTGAAGGTGTTCCTGTGCAACCAGCAGGTGACCGACTCGCTGACCGAGACTTTCCTGGCCCAGGCGCACCGCGACGGCATCCCGGTGGTAGGCGTGTACGAGACCATGCCGACGCCGGGGTATGACTACCAGTCCTGGATGCTCGCTGAGACCCGTGCGCTGCAGCAGGCGGTGGCCAGCAAGGTCTCCACCCAGACGCTGAAATGAGGATGGACGTGGGGACAGGCCAGCGGACGGATCACAGGCCGGGCACTAGCAGCACAGGTTCCACCGGCATGGGCCCCGGTAGCACGGATGAGGTGCTCACGGTCGACGGGGTCACGGTCTGGCTGGCCGGGCGGGAGATCCTCCGCGATATCCGGTTCAGCCTGCGCCGCGGCGAGTTCGCCGGGCTGATCGGCTCGAACGGCGCGGGAAAGACCACCCTGATCAAGGTCATCCTGGGGCTCCAGGCGCCGACCGAGGGCACGGTGCGCATCGCGGGCCAGCCGCGGTCCCGGCGGGCCCCGTTGATCGGGTACGTGCCGCAGAAGATCCAGCTCGACCCGGACCTGCCCATGAGGGCCCGGGACCTGGTCGGGCTGGGGCTGGACGGGCAGCGGCTGGGCCTGCCACTGCCGTCACCCGGCCGCCGCAAGCTCGTGGACGAGATGCTCGCGGCGGTCGGCGCGGACCGGTTCGCGGACGCCCGGGTCGGCACCCTGTCCGGCGGCGAGCAGCAGCGGGTCCTGATCGCGCACGCGCTGGTCAGCCGGCCCGCGCTGTTGCTGCTCGACGAGCCGCTGGCCAACCTGGACATCGCCAGCGAGCAGGACGTGGTGGCGCTGCTGGCCCGGGTGGCCCGGGAGCAGCAGGTCGCCCTGCTGCTCTCGGCGCACGATATGAACCCGCTGCTCCCGGTCATGGACCGGGTCGTCTACCTGGCCGCGGGCCGGGCCGCCAGCGGGACCGTAGCCGAGGTCGTGCGCACCGACGTGCTCAGCGCGCTCTACGGCCAGCACGTTGACGTGCTCCAGGTGCACGACCGGATCCTGGTCGTCGCGGGCCGCGGGGACGGGCTAGCCGCACCGGAACCGGAGCCTGGCGCCCGCGTGGACGACCCGGCCGTGCATCCCGGCGGGCCAGCCGCGCAGCTTCGCGACCCGGGCAACCATTCCGGTGAGACGGTCATCGCCAGGCTCGGCGAGAACCCGTGAGCCACTTCCTGCGCATGATCATCGCACCCGGCTTTTTCACCAGCGCCCCGGTGCACGTGGCGCTGCTGGCCGGCGGGGTGGTCGCGGTCGTCTCCGGGGTGGTCGGGTCGTTCGCGGTGATCCGTGGCCAGTCCTACGCCGGGCACGCGCTCGCCGACATCAGCGTGACCGGCGGGTCAGCCTCGTACCTGGCCGGGATCAGCCCGCTGTGGGGATTCATCGGCGTCGGCGTGCTCGCGGCGGCGGTCATGGACATCATCGGCGTGCAGCGGCCGCGCGGCCGCGACCTGGCCACCGGCATCGTGCGCGGCGCGGCATTGGGCCTGGCGGCGCTCTTCCTGTACTGGGACACCACGCACACCGGTGTCACCGGCGCCACTGTCACCATCCTGTTCGGGTCCATGTTCACCATCAGCCGGTCCATCGTCCCGGTGATCGCCCTGCTCAGCGTGGCTGGCCTGGGTATCGTGCTGGTGCTGTACCGTCCGCTGCTGCTCAGCTCGATCAGCCCGGATCTGGCCCGGGCCCGCGGGATCAGCGTGCGCGCGGTCGGCGCGGCGTGCCTGGTCGCGATCGCCGTCGCCGTGTCGCTGTCGGCCATGACCATCGGCACGATCCTCAGCACCGCCCTGCTGATCGGGCCCGCCGCCACCGCCCTGCGGCTGACCAGCAGGCCGGGCCTGGCGATGATCTGGGCCGCCGTCATCGGCGTGGCCGCCACCTGGCTGGGCGTGCTGCTCGCGTACGACAGCTTCTACTGGCCCCCGGCACGGCAAGGCTGGCCGGTCAGCTTCTTTGTGGTGACGCTGGTCTTCCTCGGCTACGTGCTCGCCCGCCCGCCGGCCCGGCGCGGCACCCGGCGGGCCGCTGGGGCACAGCCCGCGGCCGCCAGCGGAGCACAGCCTGAGGCGCGGGGCGGAGCACAACCCGCGGCCCGCAGCGCCCGGCTAACGGCCCAGTCGGCGCCCGGGCCGGGGTCGGGCTGATGGGCATGTTCTCCGGGTTCATGACGAACACCTGGGCGGTGGCCAGCATCGTCGCGGTGGTGGCCGGGGTGGTCGGCTACTTCATCGTGCTGCGCGGCGCGGCCTTTGTCGCGGACGCGGTCCCGCAGGGCGCATTCACCGGGGCGGCTGGCGCCAGCCTGATCGGCGTCAACACCCTGATCGGCCTGGCGGCAGCCTCACTCATCGGCGCGCTCGGCATTGGCTGGCTCAGCCGCCGCGGCCGCAGCGATGTGGCCACCGCGCTGGCGCTGGTGGTGATGCTGGGCCTGGGCTCGCTGTTCCTCAGTTTCAGCACGGCCTACGCGCCGGAGATCTACTCGCTGCTGTTCGGCGAGGTGCTCGGGGTCAGCACCGCCGAGATCCTGCCGGTCGCGGTGCTCGGCACGGGGTGCGTCCTCGCGGTGGCTGCCGTGTACCGGCCGCTGCTGCTCTCCTCGGTGATGCCCGAACTCGCCGAGGCCCGCGGGATCCGGGCGGGCCGGATGGACGTGCTGTTCCTGGTGATCGTCGCGCTGGCCACCAGCATGACGCTGCCGGTGGTCGGGGCACTGCTGATCTTCAGCCTGATGATCGGGCCGCCGGCCGCCGCGCGGTCACTGACCGCCCGGCCGTTGCTGGCCCTCGGGCTGTCGGTGCTCCTCGCGCTGGGCACGGTATGGCTGTCCATCGCCGCCGCCTACGACACGAACTGGCCCATCGGCTTCTTTGTCGGCGCCATCGGTGCTGGCTGCTACGCGGCCGGGCGCGGCTGGGCCGCCTGGCGCCGGGCCCGGGTGCCCGGGATGGCCGGGAGCGGTACCGCGGGCGCACCCGCCACGGCTGCTACTGTGCGGTTGTGATGACGCCGGGGCCCGCGAAGCCACCGCTGGGCGGCACCCGGGTGCGTGGCACCCGGCAGGCTGAGGCGCTGGCCGCCGCGCTCGACGGGCTGCCCGGGTTCTGCAGCGCGCAGCAGATTCACGCGGAACTGCGCCAGCGGGGCGAGCGCGTCGGCCTCACCACGGTCTACCGGCACCTGCAGGTGCTGAGCGAAGACGGCAGGGTCGACACGATCCGCGACGCCAGCGGCGAGACGCTGTACCGCAAGTGCGAGAGCAACGCCCACCATCACCACCTGACCTGCCGCAAGTGCGGGACCAGCGTGGAAGTGGAGGGCCGGGCGGTCGAGCGCTGGGCGGAGCAGGTGGCCGCCGCGGCCGGCTTCACCGCGGTCGATCACACGGTCGAGCTATTCGGGCTGTGCCCGGTCTGCGGCGCCAGCTGACCCGGCCCACCGGGCGGCCTGCTGGGTAACCGCCAGTTGCGGGCCCGCCTGGATCAGTACCCCGGGCTGGCCGCCCATTAATCGGTTTAAAACCCCTCGAACCAGCTGGAATAACCGGTCACCACCCGCTGAAACGCGTCAGAATAAGCAGAGTGGATACAGCGGACGGGTACAAGGCGCGGGCGGCGGTGCCGGACGACTACGACGCCATCGCGACTGTCGTCGAGGACTGGTGGGGCCGGCCGGTCCTGGCCGCGGTACCCCGGCTGTTCCTCGATCACTTCCACCGGAGCAGCCTGGTGGTCGACGGCCCGCGCGGGCCGCTGGCCTTCCTGATCGGCATCCTGTCGCCCTCCGACCCCGACTGCGCCTACATCCACTTCGCCGCCGTGGCCCCCCAGGCCCGCCACGCGGGCCTGGCCCGCATGCTGTACGAGGAGTTCTTCGCCGTGGCCCGCGCGGACGGCCGCCGGGTGGCGCGCGCGGTCACCATCCCGGACAACACCGGCTCGATCGCGTTCCACGAGTCGATGGGCTTCTCGGTCACCGGGCCGATCCCCGACTACAACGGCCCCGGCCGCCCCCTGGTCGCCTTCGAGCGCCTGCTCTAGCGGCCGGGCCTCCCGGCCGCCGGTGCGCTCACCGGGGGTCCGGGATGAGGACGTGCAGGGTGCGCGGGCCGTGCACGCCTTCGACCCGGACCAGCTCAATGTCGCTGGTGGCGGAGGGACCGGAGATGAGCGTGTGCGGCCGGGCCGGGTCCAGCCGGGCGAACGCGCCCGGCAGGTCCGCGGCCACCTGGTCCGGGGTGACGATCACCAGGTGGAAATCCGGGACCAGGGTGAGCGCCCGCCGCCCCTGCCCCGCCCCGTGGTCCAGGATGATCGTGCCGGTTTCCGCGATGGCGACCGCGCACCCGGTCAGCACTCCGGCCGCCGCGTCCAGCGTCGCGGTGTCGGCCGGCGGGTCATCCGGGAGCAGCGTGAACCCCGCGGAATCCGGGCAGCTGGCCAGCCAGCCAGCCGGGAGACCCGGCGGAACCAGGATGCGGGCGGTGCCCGCGGCTGAGGTCTCCCGGGCCGCCGCGGCCCGTTCACCGAGGACGCTGGCCACCGCGGTGGCCAGGCCGCTGGCTGGCACCCGCTGCACCACGGCCCGGTAGTCAGCGGTGCGCTCGGCGAACAGGCTGACCAGGTCGTGCTGAGCCGGGTCGTGATGGGCGGCCAGGTAGTCCCGGGCTAGCGCGGCGTACCCGGCGTCGGCGAGCCGGTCTCGCTCGGCAACGGCGGTACCGCCCGCCCCGGCCGCGGCCCGGACCCGGCTGAGCATGCGCTCCCGCGACCCGGAGGGCAGCCCGGGCCCGGTCACGGCCGGCTCCCTCGCGTCCGCGACCACCAGGACCGGAACGACTCGGCGGGCGGTACCGGGGCATCCCGGGTCCGGGTCCACCCGCTCAGCGGCGGCGGCAGGCCGCGGATCCGGCCCCGGCGGCCCAGCACCCGGCGGCTGGCCGACGCGGCGCGCTGGGCCAGCGCGAGCCGGCGCGGCGAGCGGAACGTCCACGCGGCGGCTTCCATCGCCGCCTGCTCTGCGGTCGGCAGGCCGTGCCGCTTGCTGTCCACCACCGCGGCCCGCAGGTGGACCAGGGCCTCCGGGATGTTGATCGCCACCGGGCACACGTCGTAGCAGGCGCCGCACAGCGTGGATGCGTACGGCAGCGAGGCATCCACCGGCGAGCTGACCCCGCGCAGCTGCGGGGTCAGGATGGCGCCGATCGGGCCCGGATAGGGGGAACCGTAGGCATGCCCCCCGGTCCGCTCGTAGACCGGGCACACGTTCAGGCAGGCTGAGCACCGGATGCAGCGGAGAGCTTGCCGCCCCGTGTGATCGGCCAGCGCATGGGTCCGGCCGTTGTCCAGCAAGACCAGGTGAAACGCCCCGGGGCCGTCGCCCGGGGTCACTCCGGTCCAGGTCGAGGTGTACGGGTTCATCCGCTCTGCCGTGGACGACCGGGGCAGCAACGCCAGGAAGACCTCCAGGTCGCGCCAGGACGGCAGGATCTTCTCGATGCCGACCACGGAGATGAGCGTTTCCGGCAGGGTCAGGCACATTCGCCCGTTGCCCTCGGATTCCACCACCACCAGGGTGCCGGTGTCCGCGATGGCGAAGTTGGCGCCGGAGATGCCCACGGTGGCCCGGAGGAACTGGCGCCGCAGGTGCGCCCGGGCGGCGCCGGCCAGGGCGGCCGGCGCGTCGGTCAGGCCAGGCGGGGCGTCGGCCATCTCGCGCAGGAAGATGTCCCTGATCTCCGCCCGGTTGCGGTGGATGGCCGGGACCAGGAAGTGGCTCGGCCGGTCGTGATCCAGCTGCACGATGAGCTCGGCCAGGTCGGTCTCTAGCGCGCTGATGTGTTCCGCGGCCAGGGCCTCGTTCAGCCCGGTCTCCTGGGTGGTGATCGACTTCACCTTGACCACCTGGTCCGCGCCCGCGGCCTGGACCAGGGAGACGACGATCTGGTTCGCTTCCGCCGCGTTCGCGGCCCAGTGCACCTGGCCGCCCGCGCTGATCACCCGCTCCTCCAGCCGGGTCAGGTAGACGTCCAGGTAGGCCAGGGTGTGATCCTTGATCGCCTTGGCGGCCTCGCGGAGTTCTGGCCAGTCGGCCAGCTCGGCGATGGCCGCGGCCCGCTTGGCCCGGATCACGCCGGTGGCCCGGCCCAGGTTGCTGCGCAGCTGGGAGTCACCGAGGGCCGCCGCGGCCGCCACCGGGAAGGGCGGCATGCCCAGATAGGTGGGCATGCCCGAGTCCGCCAGCGCGCTCACCCGATCGCCGCCTTCCGCGTATGACCCGGTCCTGTTGGCCCGGCCGGGCCCGTCCCATGCTCTCAACCCACCTCCACCACAGCCAACACCCACCCAGCCGCCACTCAGCCACCGCCGCCACCCGCCACAGCCGCCACCCGCCACAGCCGCCACCCCCGCAGCCGCCACCCGCCACAGCCGCCACCCCGCCACAGCCGCCACCCCACCACAGCCGCCACCCCGCCACAGCCGCCACCCACCACAGCCGCCACCCGCCACAGCCGCCACCCCGCCACAGCGCGCCACCCGCCACAGCCGCCACCCAGCCACAGCCGCTAGAGCCTTCTGGTGGGGATTGCGCACATACGATGCATTACCCACCACCTAGCGATGCCGGCGGCTGCGGCGCGACGATGCTGGCGGCTGCGGCGCGAGAGGTGGCGCCTGGCCGGGACGGCTAGATCCGATTCTTTGCCTGGCCTGCTGGGCCGCCGGGTGTGCGCCGGGCCGGATCGGCCGGTAGCGGCCCGTCTCCGCCAGGGACGGGCTGGACTCACCCGGCGACGTGAGTTATACATCGGATTTCTGAGCTCATGCGATCAGCGGGAGGCGAGCCCATGGCGGCAGCAGAGTTCACCGGCCAGGCGGCCCTGGTCACCGGGGGGGCCTCCGGCATCGGCCTGGCCACCGCCCGGTACTTCGCGGACCGCGGCACGCGGGTCGCGGTGCTGGACCGGGACCCGCCTCCGGCCGATCCGGCCGCGACCCCGCTGTGGTCCGTCATCGCCGATGTCACCGACGACGCCGCGGTACGGGACGCGGTCGCGGCCGCCGCCGGCCAGCTCGGCGGCCTGGACGTTCTGGTCAACAACGCCGGCATCGGCGCGATCGGCACGGTCGAGGACAACTCCGACGACGAGTGGCGGCGGGTCATCGACGTCAACGTGCTCGGCATCGTCCGGGCCAGCCGGGCGGCGCTCCCCCACCTGCGCCGGGCGGCACAGCAGCGCGGCCAGGCCGCCATCGTCAACACCTGCTCGGTCGCAGCCCTGGCCGGCCTGCCGCAGCGGGCGCTGTACTCCGCGACGAAAGGCGCCGTCTACTCGCTCACCCTCGCCATGGCGGCCGACTGCGTCGCCGACCGGATCCGGGTCAACTGCGTGGCCCCGGGTACCGCGGACACCCCGTGGATCGCCCGGCTGCTGGACGCGTCCGCTGATCCAGCCGCGGAGCGGGCCGCGCTGGCCGCCCGCCAGCCGATGGGCCGCCTGGTCTCGGCGGACGAGGTGGCCGCGGCCATCGGTTACCTGGCCAGCCCGGCCGCGGGCGCGGTGACCGGGACCGCGCTCGCAGTGGATGGCGGGATGTCCGGGCTACGCTTGCGGCCACCCAGGGAGATCCAGCCATGACGACGATCCTTGGCTTCGATACCTTCGATGTCCGGTTCCCCACCTCGCGGACACTCGACGGCTCGGACGCCATGAACCCGAGCCCGGACTACTCCGCGGCCGCGCTGATCATCCGCACCGATGCGGCGGACGGCCTCGCCGGCCACGCACACGTGTTCACTATCGGGCTGGGCAACGACATCCAGCTCAGCGCGATCCGCGCGGTCGAGCCGTTCCTGGCCGGGCTGGACCTGGACGACACCCTGACCGATCTCGGCGGGCTGGCCCGGCGGCTGACCGGGGACAGCCCGCTCCGCTGGCTGGGCCCGGAAACCGGCGTGGTGCACATGGCCATCGGCGCCGTGCTGAACGCGTGCTGGGACCTGGCCGCCCGGCGCGCCGGGAAGCCGCTGTGGCTGCTGCTCGCGGAACTCTCCCCGGCGGAGATCGTCTCGCTGGTGGACTTCCGGTACCTGACCGACGTGCTGACCCCCGATGACGCGCTCGGGCTGCTGGAGCGCGCGCTGCCCGGGCGGGCGGCCCGGATCGAGGAACTGATCAGCGACGGCTACCCGGCCTACACCACCACGCCCGGCTGGCTGGGCTACGCCGACGACCGGCTCGCGCAGCTCTGCGCGGAGGCGGTGGCGGACGGCTTCGGCCAGGTCAAGCTCAAGGTGGGCGCCGACCTTGCCGATGATCAGCGGCGCTGCGCGATCGCCCGGGAGGTGGTCGGCGACCACGTCGCGATCGCCCTGGACGCCAACCAGGTGTGGGACGTGCCGGAAGCCATCTCCTGGATCCGGGCACTGGCCGGCATCCGCCCGGCCTGGATCGAGGAGCCGACCAGCCCGAGCGACATCCTGGGCACCGCGCGGATCCGCCGTGAGGTGCACCCGGTCCCGGTGGCCACCGGCGAGCAGGTGGCCAACCGGGTGATCTTCAAGCAGCTGCTCCAGGCCCAGGCGATCGACGTCATGCAGATCGACGCGTGCCGGGTGGCCGGGGTCGGCGAGAACATCGCCAACCTGCTGCTCGCCGCCAAGTTCGGGGTCCCGGTCTGCCCGCACGCGGGCGGCGTCGGGCTCTGCGAGATGGTGCAGCACCTGTCGATGTTCGACTACGCCGCGGTGTCCGGGACCATGCAGGGCCGCCAGATCGAGTGGATCGACCACCTGCACGAGCACTTCACCGCGCCGGCCCAGGTGCGGCGCGGGCGTTACCTGGCGCCATCCGCCGCCGGCAGCTCGGCGGAGCTGCGGCCGGAATCGGTGAAGGAGTACTGCTACCCGGACGGTGCCGCCTGGCGGGCCGCCATCGGGTCATGACCACGCCGCACGCCGCCCTGCCGGCCGTGCCGCTGGGCCGCTCCGGCGTCCGGGTCACCCGGCTGATGTTCGGCGCCGCGCCCATCGGCGGGTTGTTCGCCCCGGTCAGCGACGCCGCGGCCGCGGCCACCCTGGAAGCCGCGTGGGCCGCTGGCATCCGGGCCTTCGACACCGCCCCGCACTACGGAGTCGGGCTTTCCGAGCAACGGCTCGGCCGGTTCCTGCGACAGCAGCCACGGGACGATTTCGTTGTGTGCACTGAGGTCGGCCGGCTGCTGGCCGCAGCAGACGGCGACGTGCAGGGCGCGGACGGGTTCTACGACACCCCGCCGCTCACCCGGGTCCGCGACTACAGCCGGGATGGCGTGCTCGCCTCGCTGGAGGCCAGCCTGGCCCGGCTCGGCACCGGCCGGATCGACATCGTGCTCATTCACGACCCGGATGAGCACGCGGCGCAGGCGCTGGACGGGGCTTACCCGGCCCTGGCCGAGCTGCGGGCAGCCGGGGTGATCGGGGCCATCGGCGTCGGGATGAACCAGGCGCCGCTGCTGGAATGGTTCGTCCGCCGGGCTGACCTGGACTGCGTGCTGGTGGCGGGCCGGTACTCGTTGCTGGACGGCAGCGCCGCGGCCAGCCTGTTGCCCGAGTGCCAGCGCCGCGGCGTCGCCGTGCTGGCCGGCGGGCGTCTTCAACAGCGGCGTGCTGGCCCGGCCCGGGCCGGACGCGACCTATGACTACGCCCCGGTACCCGCCCCGTTGCTGGACCGGGCGCGCCGGATCGCGGCCGTGTGCGCGCGGCACGGGCTGGCGATCGGCGCTGCCGCGCTGCAGTTCGTGCTGGCGCACCCGGCGGTGACCGCGGCCGTGCTCGGCGCACGCAGCGCCGCCGAGATGGCGCAGGACGCGGGCTACCTCGCAGCGCCGGTGCCGGACGGCCTGTGGGCGGACCTCGCCGCGGCGGGCCTGCTGCCCGTGGCGGCCCCGCGGCCCGGCCTGGGCCTGCCGCGATGATCGTTGACGCCCACCAGCATGTGTGGGACCCAGCGGCCCGGGCGCACCCCTGGCTCGACGGGCTGCCCGCGCTGCGCCGCCGGTTCAGCGCGGCCGACTTCGCCCAGGCCGCCGCGGGCCACGGGGTGCGGGCCAGCGTCCTGGTCCAGGTGCTGGCCTCAGCGGCGGAGACCGAGGAGTTCCTGGCCCTGGCCGCGGCCCCGGGCCTGGTCGCGGGCGTGGTGGGCTGGGCCGACCTGGCCAGCCCCGGGGTGGCCGCCGAACTCGCCCGGCTGCGGCAGCTGCCCGGCGGTGACCGGCTGGCCGGGATCCGGCACCTGGTCCAGGACGAGGTGGATCCGGACTGGCTCGGCCGGCCCGGGGTGCGGCGCGGGCTGCGGGCGGTGGGCGACGCCGGGCTGGCCTACGACTTGCTGGTCCGGCCGCCGCAGCTGGCCGCGGCGGTGCGCGCCGCGAGAGAGGTGGACGGGGTGCAGTTCATCCTGGATCACGGCGGCAAACCGGACATCTCCCGCGATCAGCCTGAGCCGTGGTCCACGCTGATCGGCGAGCTGGCCGCGCTGCCCAACGTGGCCTGCAAGCTGTCCGGGCTGGTGACCGAGGCCGGCCCGGGCTGGTCCGCCGCGCGGATCGCCCCGTACGCGCGGCGGCTGCTGGACTGCTCGGCCGGCCCGGCTGATGTTCGGGTCCGACTGGCCGGTCTGCACCCTGGCCGCGGGCTATGGCGATGTGCTCCAGCTGGCCGCCGGGCTGCTCACCGGGCTGAGCACGGCCGAGACCGAGGCGGTGCTCAGCGGGAACGCGATCCGGCTGTACCAGCTGCGGCTCGCTGGGGCTGTGGCACGAGCGGACAGGCCGGACGGCGGCCGGTCCCGGTGAGGCCCCGCACTGAGCGCTACCATCACCTCCATGCCCGGACAGAACGGGGAGTGGCTCCGCGCGTCCCGCAGCGGGAACAAGCCGCGGGAGCTGGACACCCAGCACGCCCACTCCGCGCGCATTTACAACTACTGGCTGGGTGGCAAGGACAACTTCGCCGCCGACCGGGAAGCCGCGGAACAGGCGATCGCCGCCAACCCCGGGATCGTCGCCGACGTGCGGGCGAACCGGATGTTCCTGGCCCGGGTGGTGCGTTACCTGGCGGCGGAGTGCGGTGTCCGGCAGTTCCTCGACATCGGTACCGGGCTGCCCACCGCCAGCAATACGCACGAAGTGGCGCAGGCGATCGCCCCGGAAGCACGCATCGTCTACGCCGACAATGACCCGATCGTCCTGACGCACGCGCGGGCCCTGCTGACCAGCACCCGCGAAGGCTCGACGGCCTACCTCGATGCTGATCTGCGCGACACCGCGGCCATCGTGACGGCGGCGGCGCGGACCCTGGACTTCGCCGCGCCGGTCGCGCTCATGCTGCTGATCATCCTGCACCTGATCCCGGACCCGGACGACCCTTACGGCATTGTGGCCGGGCTGGTGGAGGCGCTGCAGGCCGGCAGCTACCTGGTGCTCGCCCACCCGGCCAGCGACATCCGGGTGGCGAGCATGGCCGAGATGACCAAGCGGGTGAACGAGCGCATGAGCGGGCCGAAGGCCACCATGCGTGACCGCGCTGCGATCACACGCTTCTTCGATGGGCTCGAGCTGCTCGAGCCGGGCGTGGTCCAGCCCCAGCAGTGGCGGCCCGAGCCGGGCCCGCCGCTGACCGACCAGGTGACGGCCTGGTGCGGAGTCGCCAGGAAGCGCTAGGCCACCGGGCCGGCTGGCCGGACCAGGCTGGCCGGACCGGGCTTAGGGCACTGAAGCGAGCCACTGCTGGACGCTGGCGATGTGCACGGTGGCCCAGGATCTCGCTACCTCGGGATCGTGCGAGCGGAGCGCGTCGAGGATGGCGCGGTGCTCGGCGAGGGTGCGAGCCGTGGCGCCGGCCTGGGTGAGGCCGCGCCAGACCCGGGCCCGGGAGGTGGGCCCGGACAGCGAGTCCAGCAGCGAGCAGAGCACGCTGTTCCCGGAACTCGCCGAGATCCGGCGGTGGAACTCCAGGTCGTTCGCGACCAGGTCCTCCACCTCCGGGTCCGGGCCGAGGCTGTCCAGCAGCGCGTCCAGCCCCTCGATCTCCGCGTCGGCGATGCGCTCCGCGGCCATCGCGGTCGCGGCGGGCTCCAGAATCCGCCTGACCTGCAGGAACTCCAGCACGGTGCCGTCCCGGTGGAAGTCCACGATGAAGCTGAGCGCCTCCAGTAGCAGCGGAGGCTGGAGGCTGGTCACGTAGGTGCCATCTCCGCGCCGCACGTCCAGGATGTTGACCAGCGACAGCGCCTTGACCGCCTCCCGCAGCGAGCTGCGGGATAGCCCCAGCTCCGCGGCCAGGTCCGCTTCCCTGGGCAGCCGGTCGCCAGGCCCGGAGCGTACCCGAGACGATCATGGCTTTGATCTTCTCGATCGCCTCGTCGGTCAGCGCCACCGCTGCCCCTCCGTACCACGTCCGCACTGCACCGCCGCCCGGGCAGGCGTGCTGACATCCGATGTTTAGCCGAGTATCCCATAGCGGCCCTGGCCGCCGATCCTGCCGGTATCGGCGATGCCGTCGGTATCAGCTGATACCAAGGACACATGGGAGACGGTGATGGGGAAAGCCTGCGCGAGGAAGCGGAGCACTGCCTGCGCGCCCTCGCCGGGCCGGAGGCGCGGCTGCGCGAGGATCAGTGGACCGCGATCCGGGCGCTGGTGACCGACCGCCGCCGGGCGCTGGTCGTGCAGCGCACCGGCTGGGGCAAGTCGGCCGTGTACTTCACGGCCACGGCGCTGCTGCGCCGCCGCGGGGCGGGGCCGACGATCATCGTCTCGCCGCTGCTGGCCCTGATGCGCAACCAGATCGAGGCGGCGGCCCGGGCCGGGTTGCGGGCGCGCACGGTGAACTCCGCCAATATCGGCGACTGGGACGGCATCTACGCGGAGATCGCCGATGGGGCCGTGGACGTCCTGCTGGTGAGCCCGGAGCGGCTGAACAACCCGGACTTCCGTGACCTCATCCTGCCCAAGCTGGCCGCCGCGGCTGGGATGCTGGTGGTGGACGAGGCGCACTGCATCTCGGACTGGGGCCATGATTTCCGGCCCGACTACCGGCGGCTGCGCACCCTGCTCCAGGACCTGCCGGCGGGCGTGCCGGTGCTCGCCACCACAGCGACGGCCAATGCCCGGGTCACCCGCGACGTCGCTGAGCAGCTTGCCACCGGGAGTACCGGCGCCGCGAGCACCACCACCACGAGCACCGCCACCGGCGGCGGCGAGGCCGGCGGCGACGGCGAGGCCCTGGTGCTGCGCGGGCCGCTGGACCGGGAGAGCCTGTGCCTGGCGGTCGTCCGGCTGCCCGCGGCCCAGCAGCGGCTGGCCTGGCTGGCGGAGCACCTGGACGAGCTGCCGGGCTCGGGCATCATCTACGCGCTCACCGTCGCGGCGGCGCACGAGACCGCGTCCTTCCTCACCGACCGGGGCCATCAGGTGGCGCCGTACACCGGCCGCGACGAGCAGGCCCAGCGGCTCGCCGCCGAGCAGGCCCTGCTCGGCGGCGAGCTGAAGGCGCTGGTCGCGACGAGCGCCCTCGGCATGGGGTTCGACAAGCCCGACCTGGGCTTCGTCGTGCATCTCGGCGCCCCGCAGTCGCCGGTCGCGTACTACCAGCAGATCGGCCGGGCCGGCCGGGCGGTGCCCCGGGCGGACGTGATCCTGCTGCCCGGCCCCGAGGACCGGGACATCTGGGCGTACTTCGCCTCGCTGGCGTTCCCGCCCGAGCGGGTGGTCCGGGCCACCCTCGACGCGCTCGCCGGAGCGGCCGGCCCGCTGTCGTCCGCGGCCCTGGAGACGCGGATCGACCTGAGCCGGGCCCGGATGGAGATGATGCTCAAGGTCCTCGACGTGGACGGTGCGGTGCGCAAGGTCAGCGGCGGCTGGGTGGGGACCGGCCGCCCCTGGGAGTACGACGCGGACCGCTACGCCCGCGTGGCCGCCGAGCGCGACCGCGAGCAGCAGGCGATGCTCGGCTACCAGCGCACGGCGGAGTGCCGGATGGAGTACCTGCGGCGCCAGCTCGACGATCCGGCCGCGGCACCGTGCGGCCGGTGTGACAACTGCACCGGCACTCCCTGGCCGGACGGGGTGTCGGCGGACGGGACCGCCGCGGCGCAGGCCCGGCTGCTCCGCCCGGGCCTGGACATCAGCCCGCGGCGGATATGGCCGCCGGGCATGAAGGAGCTGGGCGTCAGCGTGACCGGCAAGATCTCCGCCGACCTCGCCGCGGAACCCGGCCGGGCGCTCGGGCGGCTGACCGGGCTCGGCTGGGGCGCCCGGCTGCGCGCCGTGCTGGCGGACTCCGCCGCTGACGGCCCGGTCCCCGACGATCTCGTGGCCGCGCTGGTGCAGGTGCTGGCCGCCTGGGACTGGCCCCGGCGGCCGGCCGGCGTGATCACCCTGCCGTCGCGGACCCGGCCGCTGCTCATCGCCAGCCTGGGCGCCCGGATCGCCGAGATCGGGCGGCTGCCGCTGGTCGGCTCGCTCGGCTACACCGGGGCCGGCCCCGGAGCCCGGCAGTTCAACAGCGCGCAGCGGTTGCAGGCGGTGTGGCGCGAGCTGCAGCTGACCGGCGACACCCGGGCCGCGGTGGCCGGGCTCGATGGCCCGGTCCTGGCCATCGACGACCGGATCGAGACCGGGTGGACCATGACCGTCGCGGCGAAGCTGCTCCGCGACGCTGGCGCCCCGGCGGTGCTGCCGCTCGTCCTGGCCGCGACCGCTGGCTGAGGCCGCCTGGCTGTGAGCGGGCTCAGCGGCGGGCGGGCTCAGCGGCGGGCACCGGCGGCAGCCCTTCCTCGCGGATGCCGTACCGGCCGTACAGGCCGCGCAGCGGGCTGGGCACCCACCAGTTGGCCCGGCCGAGCAGCCGCATCGCCGCGGGCACCAGCAGCACCCGCACGATGGTCGCGTCCACCACCAGGGCCACGATCATGCCGACGCCCATCAGCTTGATGAACGTGATGCCGGACGCGGAGAACGCGCCCACCACGATGACCAGCAGCAGGGCCAGGCTGGTGATCAGACCCCCGGTCCGCTGCAGCCCGCTGGCCACCGCCGCCGTGTTGTCCCCGGTGGCGTCGTAACGCTCACGGATGCGGGACAGCAGGAACACCTCGTAGTCCATGGACAGGCCGAAGATGATGGCCAGCATCAGGATCGGCATGGTCGGGTCGATGGTGCCGGTCGGGGTGAACCGCAGCAGGCCGGACAGGTGCCCCTCCTGGAAGATCCAGACGACGACGCCGAACGTCGCGGACAGCGACAGCACATTGGCCGCGATGGCCTTGACCGGGAGCACCACGGAGCCAAAGGCCAGGAACATCAGCACGAATGTGGCCACGCACACGATCAGTGCCATCCAGGGCAGCGTGCTGGACAGGCTGCCCAGCTCGTCCACCAGCTCGGCGGGGCTGCCACCCACGTAGCTGCGGGCACCCGGCGGCGCGGGCACGTCCCGCGCGGCCGTCACGATGCCCCGGGCGGCGACCGAATCCGGGTTGGCGGCGTACTGCAGGTCCACCCGGGCCACGGCTCCGCGCAGGCCGGTCAGCTGGGCCGCGGACACCCCGGGGACGCGTCCGAGGCGGCTGACGTAGGCGGTCAGCGCGTCGCGGGCCGCGGGAGTGGCCGGTGCGCCGGGCAGCTGGGCGATTACCTCCACCGGGCTCGCCGGGTTGCCGGGGAAGTCCCGGCCGAGAGCCTCGGTGACCACCCGCGCGGGCGCGCCCGCAGGCAGCGACCGGGCATCGGTGCCGCCCCAGCGGATGGACAGGAACGGTGAGCCCAGGACGAGCAGCACCGCGGTGATCGCCACGACGAACAGGGCGGGCCGGCGCATCACGGTGCGGGCGATGCGGTACCAGGGGCCGGTGCGCTCGTCGGCCGCGGGGCGCCCCGCGCCGCGACGGATCCGCAGCGCGTTGACCCGCGGGCCGAGCACGGCGAGCAGGGCGGGCATGACGGTCAGCGCGGCCAGCATGTCCACGGCCACGGTGGCTACCCCGCCATAGCCCATCGAGCGGAGGAACGTCTCCGGGAACAGCATGAGGCTGGCCAGCGCCACGGCCACGGTGACCCCGGAGACCGCCACCGTGCGCCCAGCGGTGGCGACCGTCCGGGCGACCGCGTCCGCCGTGGTCGGCTGCTGGCGCAGTTCCTCCCGGAACCGGCTGACCATGAACAGGCCGTAGTCGATGGCCAGGCCGAGGCCGAGGATCGTGGTGATGTTGATCGAGTAGATGGAGACCGGGGTAGCCAGGGTGAGCAACCGCAGCGCGGTGAACGAGCCGAGGATGCCGATGCCGCCGATGGCCAGCGGCAGGCTGGCCGCGGCCAGGCTGCCGAAGATGATCACGAGCAGGATGAGCAGCACTGGCATGGAAATGCCCTCGGCCCGCCCGATGTCCGAGGTGACCTGCGCGTTGATAGCCGCCTCGGTGGGAATCTGGCCACCGGCCTGGGAGGTCAGGCCGGGCGCGGCCAGCTGGCCCTTGATCGCCTCGTAGTCCTTGATCCGGGCTGAATCCGTCCCGCCCGCCAGTTCCAGGACCGCGTAGGTGGCGTGCCCGCCCGCGCCAGCGAACCGCGGCGACCGGGTGGACCAGTACGTCATGGCGGACCGCACCCGGCTGCTGGGCAGGGCGGCCAGCGTCCTGGTGACCGCGTTGCCGAAGGCCGCGTCGCGCACGGTCAGCGAGCGGCTGGAGTACAGCAGGACCACGTCGCCGGCGTCCCGGCCGAACGTCCGCGCCGCAATGTCACTGGCCTGCTGGCTCTGGCTGCCCGGGGCGGTGAAGCCGCCGCCCGACTGGAGCGCACCGAAGACCCCGGTGCCCCAGGCCGCCGCCACCACCATCACGACCCCGGCGAGGGCCAGGACCAGCCGTCGCCGCGCGTACATCACGTGTCCCCAGGAGTCGAACATCAGGCCCTCCGCCGCGTACACTGCTACCAGCAATCACCCTTGTGAACACCGTAAACTGCTAATGTCGTGAACCTTGCATACGCTGTTTACGAGTGTCAAGGTTGTTTACCTAATGGCAACCCGCATGCCAGCGGGGTCTCAGGAAACAGCGCGAGGCGGGCAGGAACCGGGAGGCTCCGTGGCCGAGGTACTGAGCCGGCGCGATCGGGTGCGGGCTGAGACGACGGTGGAGATCAAGCAGACCGCGCGCCGGATCCTGGTCGAGCATGGGCCCGACGCGGTGACCCTGCGGGCCATCGCCCGGGAGATGGGCATGACCGCCCCTGCCCTCTACCGCTACTTCGGCAGCCACGAAGACCTGGTCAAGCACGTGATCGGGGACATCTTCACCGAGATCGGCAGCGACATCGCCGCCGCGATCACGGCCGCCGGCCCGGACATGACCGCGAAGATGCTCGCCGCCTGCCGCGAGTTCCGCCGCTGGGGACTGGCCCACCGGGCCGAGTTCGGCCTGGTCTTCGGCACCCCGCTGCCCGCGCTGGAAGCGGTGCACGACGACATCGTGAGCGAGTGCGCGGGCCGGTTCAGCGCGGTGTTCTTCACGCTGTTCCTCGAACTGTGGCACAAGCACCCGTTCCCGGTCGCGGCGGATCAGGAGATCGACCCGGGCCTGCGCGCGCAGCTGGACCACTACCGCGCGGATCTCGGCGTGGACATGCCGCTCGGTGCCGTGCTCACGTTCCTGCGCTGCTGGGTCCGGCTGTACGGCATGGTCAGCCTGGAGGTGTTCAGCCACCTGCACTTCGCGCTGGCGGACACCGAGCCGATGTTCGAGATCACCCTGGCCGAGCTGGCCGGCCTGGTTCACCTGCCCTACCCGGGCCGGTAACCATTAGCGCGGCGCCCAGATGAGCCGGGGGTCCACGGGCCCGCGTGGCCGTTCGCGCCACGCATGCCAGTCAGCCCACACGGCCGCGAAGGCCACATGGGCCACGTAGGTCTCCTACATTCCACAGGCCACTGCCGCTCGCCCAACCGGTGGTTCTGCCTGCAAAGGGTGTGCTGTAACCGCTGCGATAACGACGGTACGGGCACACGCTTGGCCGGCCGAGGTGTTCCGGAGGTGCATCCCGGCTCCTGGCCTCACCTCCGGGATGCATTCCGAGCCTGACCGACTTTACCTATTGACATTATAGGAAATTGTCCCCACGATGGGGACATGGCTCGTCTCCGCCCCCAGGTCTCGCGCCGCTGCCTTCTGGTGTCCCGCCGTTACGTCGATCTGTGCCGGCAGGCGGCCGGCGCTCGGTGCCCCGGCGCTCCCTGCCCCGGCGCTCGGTGCCCCGGCGCTCTCTGCCCCGGCGCGCGCGCTCAGCCCGGCCTGCTGTACCGCTCAGCACTGAGCGAATCACCGCCGGCCGAGATCAGCCGACCGTCTCCGGGCCCCGGCCACCCGCCCGGACGCGGCCCTCCGCTGCCATGAGCGAGGTTTGTCATGCCTGGAAATCCCCGCACCGGACTGCTCCCGACGAGCCTGCCCGGGGCACCACCTGGCAGGCCCGGCCCGGGCGCTTCCCGGCCGCCGGCCTGGCGCCCGATCCGGCCGTGACCCCGGCCAGCACGCCCGCTGGCACTCCGGCCAGCACGCCCGCTGGCACCCCGGCCAGCGCCCCGGTCCCGGCCGCGGCCGCCCGGAAACCGGCCGGGCGGCGGCGCAACCGGACCTGGTACCGGCTGATCAGCCCGCTGGTGATCCTCATCGGCTGGCAGCTGGTGAGCATGGCCGGGCTGGTCCCGGCGCAGAAGCTGCCGCCGCCGACCACCGTGTGGCATAGCGCGGTCACCCTCATTACGGCGAACAACGCCGCGTACGGCACCCTGCAGGGCGCGATGCTGGTCTCGCTGGAGCGGGTGGCGATCGGCTTCGCCGCGGGCGGCGCGGCCGGCCTGGTGCTCGGCGTGATCGCGGGGCTGAGCCGGCTCGGCGAGAACTCGGTGGACCCGGTCATGCAGATGCTCCGCACGCTGCCACTGTTCGGGCTCATCCCGGTGTTCATCGTCTGGTTCGGCATCGGCCAGCTGCCCAAGGTGCTGCTGATCGCGCTGGGCGCGTCGATCCCGCTCTACCTGAACACGTTCTCCGGCATCCGGAACGTGGACGGCAAGCTCGCCGAGGCTGGCCAGTCACTGGGGCTGCGCCGGGGCGAGACGATCCGGCACATCATCCTGCCCGGCGCGCTGCCGCAGATCCTGGTCGGCCTGCGGCAGAGCCTGGGCATCGCCTGGCTGGCCCTGGTGGTCGCCGAGCAGATCAACGCCAACGCCGGGCTCGGCTTCATCATCAACCAGGGCCAGGCCTTCCTGAACAACAGCGTGATCTTCGTTGCGCTGCTCGTCTACTGCGTGCTCGGCCTGCTCAGCGATGCCCTGGTCCGGCTGCTGGAAAGGAGGGCGCTGGCATGGCGCCGCGGACTGCTGGATCAGTAACGGACGGACCCACCGCCACAGCGGACGGACCCACCGCCACCCAGGCCGGGAGCACCGGACAGGCTGCCTCGGTCCGCGGGCTGACCCGCGCGTTCGCGGGCCGGCGCGTGCTCGACGCGCTGGACCTGGACATCGCGCCGGGCGAGTTCGTCGCGATGATCGGCCGCAGCGGCAGCGGCAAGTCCACCCTGCTGCGCGCCCTCGCCCGGCTCGACCAGGACGTGACCGGCGCATTGGTGGTGCCCGGCACGGCGGCGGTGGCGTTCCAGGAGCCGCGGCTGCTGCCCTGGCGCCGGGTCTGGGCCAATGTCTGCCTGGGCCTGCGCGCCAGCGACCCGAAGGCGGTGGCGCTCGCCGCGCTGGACGAGGTCGGCCTGGCCGCCCGGGCTGAGGCCTGGCCGCTGACCCTGTCCGGCGGCGAGGCCCAGCGGGCCGCGCTGGCCCGGGCGCTGGTCCGCGAGCCGAGCCTGCTGCTGCTGGACGAGCCGTTCAGCGCGCTGGACGCGCTGACCACGATCACCATGCACCGGCTGGTGCTCCGGCTGTGGGCACATCACCAGCCCGCGGTGCTGCTCGTCACGCACGACGTGGACGAGGCGCTCGCCCTGGCCGACCGGGTGCTGGTGCTGGCCGGTGGCCGGATCGCGGTCAGCGAACGGATCACCGTGCCCCGGCCCCGGGAGCGCGAGCACCCCGACCTCACCGCCCTGAGAACCCGCCTGCTCACCGAGCTGGGCGTCGTCACGGAAGGATGATCATGATCAGCAAGATCCGCGGCAGGGCTGGGGCACTGTCCCACGCCGCGCTGCCGCGCCGCCGGCTGCTGCCACTCGCCAGCCTCGCCGTCCTGGCGGTCACCGCAGCCGCCTGCTCATCCTCGGCCACGACCAGCGGCTCCGGCTCGTCCGGCACGGCCAGCGCCAAGGCCGTCAGCGTGTCCGATGTGACCCTGCACGTCGGTGACCAGGCCGGGTCCGGCTCGCAGGCGCTGCTCACCGCGGCTGGCCTGATCAGCAAGCTGCCGTTCAAGGTCACCTGGTCCGACTTCACGTCCGGCCCGCCGATGCTCCAGGCCATGGGGGCCGGCGCGGTGGACATCGGCAGCGTCGGCGACGCGCCCCCGGTGTTCGCGGCCGCGGGCGGGGAGCAGGTCGCGATCGTCGGCGCGGTCACCGGCGGTCCGGACGGCTCCGCGATCGTCGTCCCCGACAGCTCGCCGATCCACTCGATCGCCCAGCTCAAGGGCAAGCGGATCGCGGTCGCCCAGGGCAGCTCGGCTGACTATCACCTGCTCACCGTGCTGAACAAGGCCGGCCTGCCGGTGCACTCGGTCACCCTGGACTACCTGCAGCCCGCGGACGGGCTCGCCGCTCTGACCTCCGGGCATGTGGACGCGTGGGACGTCTGGTCGCCGTACATCGAGCAGGTCGTGGGCCAGGACCACGCCCAGGTCCTGGTCAACGGCGCCGGTTTCGGCAGCCCGTACTCGTTCGCGGTCGCGTCCCGGGCCGCGCTCGCGGATCCGGCCAAGGCCGCCGCGATCAACGATTACCTGAAGCTGCTGAATCAGGCCTATGTGTGGGCCGGTACCCACCAGCCAGCCTGGGCCGCCGTCTGGGCGAAGGCCACCGGCCTGCCGGAGAGCGTCATGCTGAACGCGGCCAAGGACGACGTCCGCACCCCGGTGCGGATCACCCCGGCTGTGATCAGCGCCGAGCAGTCGGTCTCCAACGCGTTCACCACGGCCGGGCTGATCCCGGGCCACGTGAACTTCGCCAGCTTCGCGGACACCAGCTTCAACGACGCGGTAGGGAGCTGACCATCATGGCGCTGACGTTCCACTGGTTCTTGCCCACCACCGGCGATGGCCGGTCGATCATGGGCCGGGGGCACAGCCTGCCCCCGGCCCCCGGGCCGGGGGGCAGCCCTGCTGCCCCGCACATCCGGGGGGCAGCCGCGCAGCGGCGGCCACCGGACATCGAGTACCTGGCCCAGGTCGCCCGGTCCGCGGAACAGCTCGGATTCGAGGCGGTGCTCACCCCGACCGGCACCTGGTGTGAGGACGCCTGGCTGGTCACCGCCGCGCTGACCAGGGAGACGAGCAGGCTGAAGTTCCTGGTCGCGTTCCGGCCCGGGCTGACCTCGCCCACCCTGGCCGCGCAGATGGCCGCGACCTACCAGCGGATGTCCGGCGGCCGCCTGCTGCTCAACGTGGTCACCGGCGGCCAGGCCGACGAGCAGCGGCGGTTCGGCGATCACCTGTCCCACGACGAGCGGTACGCCCGGACCGCCGAGTTCCTGGCCGTGGTGCGCGGCGCCTGGAGCGGCCAGCCGTTCGACTTCGACGGCCGGTACTACCAGGTGGAAGGGGCCACCACGCTGCGCCCGCCGGACCCGGTGCCCGGGATCTACTTCGGCGGTTCCTCACCGGCCGCGGGGCCGGTCGCGGCTGGCTACTCCGACGTCTACCTGACCTGGGGCGAGCCGCCTGCCCAGGTGGCCGGGAAACTCCGCTGGATCAGGGAACTGGCCGCGGCCGAGGGCCGGACGCTGCGTTTCGGCATCCGGCTGCACGTGATCACCCGGGACAGCGAGGAGGACGCCTGGGCCGAGGCCAGCCGGCTACTCGACTACCTCGATCCCGGTGAGATCGCCAAGGCACAGCAGATCCTCGGGGCCAGCGAATCGGTCGGGCAGGACCGGATGCGCGCGCTGCACGCCACCTACCGGCACGGCGGCTCTGCCCAGGACCTGGAGATCTACCCCAACCTGTGGGCCGGGGTCGGCCTGGTCCGCGGCGGCGCGGGCACCGCCCTGGTCGGCAGCCACGAAAAGGTCGCCGCCCTCATCGAGGAGTATGCCGCGCTCGGCATCACCGAGTTCATCCTGTCCGGCTACCCGCACCTGGAGGAGGCCTACTGGTTCGGCGAGGGCGTGCTGCCGGAGATCCGCAGGCGGGAAGCGGCCGCTGCGAACTCCGGCTCGCCGCGCCTGCCCGTCAGCGCCTGAGGAGGCAGCGATGACCTTCGTCGTCCTGGTCGGCAACCCCAAGCCGCAGTCCAGGACGCTGCAGATCGCCCGGCTGGCCGCAGCGGCGGTCAGCCGGGCGGCGGGACTACCCGGTGGGCAGGAGGTGATCGACCTGTCCGGGCTGGCTCGGCGGCTGCTGCTGGATGAGCCGTCACCGGCCGTGGAAGACGCGCTGGACCAGGTCAGCCACGCGGACCTGCTGCTGGTGGCCAGCCCCACATACAAGGCCACCTACACCGGGCTGCTGAAGGTGTTCCTGGACCGGCTGGGCTACCAGGCCCTGTCCGCGGTGACCGCGCTGCCCCTGCTCGTCATGCGGGTGCCCGACCACGCGCTGGCGGTCGAGGTGCACCTGCGGCCGCTGCTGCTGGAACTGGGCGCCTCGGTGCCCGGGCCCGGGCTGGCCTTCCTCGAACCAGACCTGGACCAGCCCGACCGCGTGCTGGACCCATGGGCCGCCCGGGTGGCCGGCACCCTGGGCCGGGCCGCGGCGCCCGGCACCCCGGCCGCCCTGGCCAGGTAACGCCCCGCGCCACTCCCACCCGACGAGGCCCCGGGGCCGGCTGGGCTGGCCTCCGGGGGCGGCGGCGGCCGGGCCCGCGGTCAGCTGTGGCCGAGGACCGGATGCGGCTGGTAGGGCTCCTCCAGCCGGCGCATCTCGTCCGCACTGAGCTCCAGCTGCTCCGCGGCCAGGGCGTCCGTGACGTGCGCGACCTTGGTCGCCCCGATGATCGGCGCGGTCACCCCGGGCCGGTGCAGCAGCCAGGCCAGCGCGATCTGCGCGGGCGGCATCCCCCGCGCCGCGGCCACCTCGGCCACCCGGTCCACCACGTCGAAGTCGGACGGCTGGGTGTACAGGCTGTCCCCGAACGCATCGGTCTGGGCCCGGATCGTGTGCTTGCCGTCCCGGGTCCGGTTCCCGGCCAGCAGGCCCCGGGCCAGCGGGCTCCACGGGATGACGCCAACGCCCATGTCGATGCACTGCGGGATCATCTCCCGCTCTTCCTCCCGGTACACCAGGTTGTAGTGGTCCTGCATGGACACGAACCTGGTCCAGCCGTGCTCCGTGGCGATGTGCTGGGCCTTGCCGAACTGCCAGGCGAACATGCTGCTCGCGCCGATGTACCGGGCCTTGCCCGCGCGGACCACGTCGTGCAGGGCCGACATGGTCTCCTCGATCGGGGTGTGCGGGTCCCACCGGTGGATCTGGTAGAGGTCCACGTAGTCCATGTCGAGCCGGTCCAGTGAGGCGTCGATCGAGGCCATGATGTGCTTGCGGGACAGCCCGCGGCCGTTCTGCCCGGGCATGGTCGGGCCGTGCACCTTGGTGGCCACGACGACCTCTTCCCGGCTGAACAGCTTGCCGAGCAGCCGGCCGGTCGCGGTCTCGCTGGCCCCGGCGGAGTACACATCCGCGGTGTCGTAAAAGTTGATGCCGCCGTCGGCCGCGGCCGACGCGATCGGCTCGGCCGCGTCCTCATCCAGCACCCACGGCCGGTCGCTGTTGTTGCCGAAGCTCATCATGCCGAGGCAGACCCGCGATACGCGCAGTCCGGTGGCGCCCAGGTTGACGTATTTCATCGTGTCCTCAGGGTCGGGCCCGTCAGGGCCAGTGGCCGGCTGGCCGTCGCCTCTTCGACCCTACGCCGCCAGCTTCGCCCGCCACGCAGGGCCCGCCCGGGCTGCCCGCGACCCAGATGTACCGGGCCGGCGGGCTCAGGCCACGTAGGGCGGGGTGCCGGTGTCGTTGGTCATGGGCGCAGGCCGCCGCCCAGCCGTGCATGCCGTCGCTGACGTTGATGGCGTCCCAGCCCGCCCCGGCCAGCGCGGCCGCGGCCTGGTTGGACCGGGCGCCGGACCGGCAGATCAGGTAGACCGGGCCGTCCTGCGGGATCTCCAGGTACCGGGCGCCCAGCTCGCCGAGCGGGATATGGGTGGCGTCCGGCGCGTGGCCCGCCGCCCACTCGTCGTGTTCCCGGACATCGACCAGGCGGGCACCGCCTGGTACGCCCGCCGCGGGCACCTGCGCCGGCGCTTTCGGCCCGTTCATCCTCGCCCCGTTCCGTGGTGTCGTCCTGTCCTGCCTGGAAGGGTAATGCTCCGCGGCGGCCGGGCGGCGCCAGTGCGCCTTACTCCCCCGGCTCGCTGGCCAGCGCCTGGTAGGCAGGGCCGAGCAGGGTGGCCAGATCCTGGCCGCGGACCTGCACGTCCGGCGGCTCGAACGAGCGCAGCAGCAGGTCCGGCGCGGTCACCGGGGTCGCCTGCGCCGCGCGCAGCCGGGCCCGGCTCACCCGCGGGGACCAGAACCCCGGCACGCACTGGGCCAGCGGCGGCGCTGGCGCCGCGGTCAGCGGCAGCGCCGCCGCACCAGCCGCCGGGCCGGACTCCGGGCCAGCCGGGGCCTGGCGCAGCGCGCCGAGCACGTCCTCCCGGCCCCGGCCGCGCCAGGCCAGCATGGCGAACGGATCATCGTCGAACCGCTCGGCGAGCACGTAGCAGACCGCGGCCAGGTGCTTGCACGGCACCTCCCAGTCCGGGCAGGAACAGGACATCTCCAGATCACGCGCGGACCGCGGGAACAGCGGGGTGCCGCAGTCAGCGAAGACCTCCTCGATCTCCGGCGGCATCTCCCCGGCCAGCAGCTTGGCCCGGAACAGCGCCTGGGCGCCGAGCGCCGCCAGCACCCGTTGCCACTGCGGGGTGGTCAGCGGCAGCACCCCGATCCGCACCTGGTACGGCGCAGGCCGGGAACCCTGTACCCGCGCGCTGACCTTGCCCTGGGTCAGCGCGCAGTCCAGCACCTGGCCGCGCCGTGCGTAGTTGCGGCCGCGAGCCAGCCGCCCGGTCATCCCGAACGACTCCAGCACCGCGATGAACCGCTGGGACCACCATTGCTCGCCGATGGCCCCGCGCTTGCTGCGGGCCTTCACGCCGCCGTCGACCCGGATCGCGCCGGCCGCCAGCCGAGTCCCGCCACCAGCCCGGGTCCCGCTCGGTCATGGCGGCCCTCCCGCTCCGGGCGGCGCCGCATCCGGCGCCAAAGTGAGCAGGTCACGCAGGTCAGCGGTGGACAGCTCGGTGAGCCAGCTCTCCCCGGTCCCGACGATCCGCTCGGCCAGCGCCTTCTTCTCCTCGATCATCGCGTCGATCCGCTCCTCCAGCGTGCCCACGCAGACGAACTTGCGTACCTGGACGTCCCGGCGCTGGCCGATCCGGAACGCCCGGTCCGTGGCCTGATCCTCCACCGCCGGATTCCACCACCGGTCGAAATGGATCACATGGTTGGCGCCGGTCAGATTCAGCCCGGTCCCGCCCGCCTTGAGTGAGAGCAGGAACACAGCCGGCTCCGCGGCCGCCTGGAACTCGGCGACCAGCGCGTCCCGGGCTTTCTTGGCGGTACCGCCGTGCAGGTACAGCACGGGGCAGCCGAGCCGGGCGGCCAGGTAGGGCTGGAGCATCCGGCCGAACTCCGCGTACTGGGTGAAGCACAGGGCCTTGTCGCCCTCGGCGATGATCTCGTCGCAGATCTCCTCCAGCCGGGCCAGCTTGCCGGACCGGCCGGGCAGCCGTGATCCGTCGCCGAGCAGGTGCGCGGGATGGTTACAGACCTGCTTGAGCCGGGCCATGGTGGCCAGCACCAGACCGCGCCGCTCGATGTCCTGTTCCGCCGACTCGATCCGGGCCATCATGTCGGTGACGGTCGCCTGGTACAGCGACGCCTGCTCCGCCGTGAGGTTGCACCACACCTTCATCTCGATCTTGTCCGGCAGGTCGGCGATGATCGACCGGTCGGTCTTCACCCGGCGCAGCACGAACGGGCCGGTGAGCCGTTTCAGCTGGGCCGCTGCATCCTCGTCGGCGTGCCGCTCGACCGGGACCGCGAACCGGGTGCGGAACTTCTCCGCCGCCCCGAGCAGGCCCGGGCTGGCGAACTCCATCAGCGACCACAGCTCGCCGAGCCGGTTCTCCACCGGGGTGCCGGTCAGCGCGAGCCGGGACGCCGCGGGCAGCGAGCGGACCGCCCGGGCCTGCCGGGTGCCCGCGTTCTTGATGTTCTGCGCCTCATCACAGACCACCCGCCGCCAGCTGACCTGGGCCAGCTCGTCACGGTCCCGGGCGGCCACCGCGTAGCTGGTAATGACCAGGTCGGCGCGGGTCAGCGCCGCCCGCAACTCGTCCCCGGACAGCCGCCCGGCGCCATGATGCACGTGCACGGACAGGTCCGGGGTGAACCGCTCCGCCTCCCGCTGCCAGTTGCCGACCAGGGACATGGGGCAGACCAGCAGCGTGGGCCTGGTTTCGTTGCGGATATCCCGGTCATGGGCCAGCAGCGCCAGTGTCTGCGGTGTCTTACCGAGCCCCATGTCGTCGGCCAGGATCCCGCCGAGCCCCAGGTCACTGAGGAATGCCAGCCAGGCCAGGCCGCGCTCCTGGTAGGGGCGCAGCTCGCCGCGGAAGGACGGGGGCGCTGGCACGGGCGTGAGGGACCGGTCGGCCTCGCCGGACAGCAGGTCGCCGAGCCAGCCGTCCGCGGTCGCGGTGACCGGCGGCAGGTCGTCCTCGCCCGTCTGCAGCCCAGCCAGCAGCACATCCCCGGCGCGCATCACCCCTTCCTGGCCGCGCTCGAGGAAGCGCAGGGCAGCGCGGAGGTTGCGGTCGTCCAGTTCCACCCACTGGCCGCGCAGCCGGACCAGGGGGATCTTGAGCCGGGCCAGCTCAGCCAGTTCAGCCGGGTCCAGCGTGTCGTCGCCGACCGCCAGGTCGTAGCGGAACTGAACCAGGTCGTCCAGGCCGAACGTGGTGCCACTGGCCGCGCCGCCCGGAGTGCTGGCCGCGGCGCGGGACCGGGCGGTGAGCTTGAGCCCCAGCCGGGCTTTCCGGGCCCAATCCGGCAGCAGCACCCCGAAACCGGCCCCGGCCAGCAGCGGGCCGGTTTCCCTGAGGAAGCGGAACGCGCCCGCGGTATCCAGCCCGACCTGGGTGGGTGCGGGGGTGCGCAGGGCGGTATCCAGCTCGCTGAACAGCCGGGCGGCGCCGCCCAGGCCGGCCAGCAGTTCCTCGTCGGGATGCTGGATCCCGCCGGGTGCCCAGCCGCCGGTGCCCGCCCAGATGTCCGCCGCCGCGAGCATCAGGCTGGGATCCTCGGTCAACTGCAGCGCGAACTCCACCCGCCAGGACCCGTCGTCCGTGCGGTCCCGCTCGTCCTGCCCGGCTTCCCGCTCCGCGCCGTCCGCGCCGTACTCGCCGTACTCGTCGTACTGGTCGTCCTCGTCGTCCGGGGCGGGCTCGACCAGCCGGAAGCAGGTCCGGACCGGGCCGGCCGGTGCCTGTGCCGCGGCCCGCCAGGCCTCCAGTCCGGCGGCGAGCTGAGCCGCCTCGGTCTCGTCCGCGGCGCCCTCGACCGGGACCCGGTCGTCCAGGCCGGTCAGCGCGGCGGTCCAGCGCTCCGCGACCGGGATGCGGGCGGGCCGGCGGCCGCGGCGCGGCGGGAGCAACGCCCAGCCAGGCTGCTGTGCGTCCAGCCGGGCCCGGGCCGCGGCGTCGGCCAGCGCCTCCAGCGCCCCGGCGAGCACCACTGCGGGCTGGGTACCCCCGGGCTCGGTCGCCCGGCACAGCGGTGGCATCGCCTCCGCGAGCCCGGCCGCCCGCCGCGCGTCGTGCCCGGTCAGCACGGGCCGCCAGCGCGCCACCCAGCCATCGCCGTCCGGTACGAGAGCGGGCAGGACGCGACCGCGTTCGGCCAGGTCGGCCGCGAACCAGGCCACCGCCGCCCAGTAGACCGCGGACCCGCCGGCGGCCGCCGGGTCCGGGCCCGCGGACGGCTCGCCGGGGGTGGCCAGGCCGGGGGTGGCCAGGACGTCCAGCGGGGCCAGGATGCCCAGCGCGGCCGCGGGCTCGAAGGCCAGGGCCGGTACCCGCCAGCAGCTGAGCGTGGTCCGCCGCCCCGCGCCCGCGGGCTCCTCCCCGGCGGAGGGCCTGACCAGCTCGGGCGCTGCCTGCGGGCCATCTGCCCCCGAGGGCAGCCACAGGGCCAGCTCATCCCCGGCCGCTTTCCTGGCCAGGTCGCCGGGCGTTTCACCGAAGGCGGCGAGCGTTCCCGCGAGGACGTCGGGATCCGCTGCGAACGGATGCGGCCGGGGGGCGCGGGACGGCCGCCCGCCCGGAGGCGGCATCACACTGGCCGGGAGCTGCGCATCTTCCGCCCACAGGCAGAGCGCGCCGCGCGCCCAGATCCCATGGATGACTAGCATTCCAGCGCTCCCCGCAGGCACACCACTGGCCGACTGGGCCGGCCGCAGCTTCGTTTCCCTCACGCTAGCAACCGGCAGCGACAGCGGATGCGGGAAACAGCCCGGGGTGGCCCCGCCATCGCTCACGCCGCCGCGGCGGCGTCCCGCGCGTGCACATCTGCACCACGGTCCTGGGATCACCGCCAAGACCCTGGCTTCATGATCTCAAGGAGTTCCCGGCGCCAGCGGAATCCCCGGGCCGGTGCCCGGGTTGCACGATCACGTGATCGTGCGTGCTGTGCTGCCTGGTGAACTGCCCGCCGTCGGTGACCTCCGGGTGGCCGCCTACACAGCGGGTGACTTCCTGTCGGACGAGTCCTACTACACCGAGACGCTGCGCACGCTGGGCGCGGACGGAACGGGCGAGGTACTCGCCGCCGTGCTGGAACCGGACCCCCGGCCGGCCAGCCGCGCGGACCTCTTGGGCACGGTCATGCTGCAATGGTGGCCGGACGGCGGCCACGTAGCGCAGTCCGCTGACGAGGCCGAGATACGCGCGCTGGCTGTCGATCCGCAGGCCCAGGGCCGCGGGGTGGGCCGGGCCCTGCTCCGCGCGGCCGCCGAGCGGGCCGTGGCCGCCGGGGCCTGCCGCCTGGTGCTGTGCACCCAGCCGACGATGCTGGCGGCACAGCGCCTGTACGTGTCTGAGGGCTACCGCCGGCTGCCGGATCGCGACTGGTCACCGGTTCCGGGATTCACCCTGCTGGCCTACGGCCGCGCCCTGGCCGTGCCGTCCGGTCCGGACGGTCAGGGCTGATCCGGCCGACCGGGCTGATCCGGACGGTCAGGGCTGATCCGGCCGACCGGGCTGATCCGGACGGTCAGGGCTGATCCGGCCGACCGGGCTGATCCGGACGGTCAGGCTGACCCGGGGCGTCCGGGCCGCTGGCGTCGTCGCTCGTCGTACCGGCGTCCTCGCTGGTGCTCGCCTCCGCGCCGCCCGCCGCAGCCTTCTGGCTGGCCCGGAACGCGGCCAGGCCGGGCCGCGGCGGCTTGGCGGGGCGGGCCGGGGCGTTCGGCGCGATCTTGTTCAGCTGCTTGTTCAGCGAGCGGAACAGGAAGTACAGCGCGAGGCCCATCCCGGCGACAACGAGGAAGCCCAGCAGCCCCGGGGTGACGGAGTCCGCCGCAACGCTGGCCGCCAGGTCCGTCACAGGCTCACCCTCTCCCGCACCCCGGCGAAAAGGTCGTCCTCGGGGCATTCGGTGTCCACTACCGACCTGGCTAGATGATAATCCTCGGTCGGCCAGGCCGCGCGCTGCACCTCGGCCGGGCAGGCGAACCAGGAACCGTCCGGGTCGATCTGGGTGGCGTGCGCCAGCAGCGCCTGATCCCGGATGGAGAAATAGTCACCACAGGTCACCCGGGTGGTGATGGCCATCGGCGGCCGCTCAGCGGCCCGCTCCTCCCAGCGTTCGAACCACTCGGTATACGGGGATTCCAGGCCACGCCGCAGCATTTCCTCGTGCAGGGCGGCGAACCGGTCCTTATGGAAGGTCGCGAAGTAATAAAGCTTGAGCGGCTGCCAGGGATCCCCGGTCCCGGCATACCGGTCGGGGTCAGCCGCGGCCTCGAAAGCCTCCACTGCTACCTGGTGGGCCTTGATGTGGTCCGGGTGCGGGTAGCCGCCCCGCTCGTCATAGGTCAGCAGCACGTGCGGGCGGAATTCCCGGACCGCGCGGACCAGCGGCTCGGCCGCGGCTTCCAGCGGCTGCACGGCGAAACAGCCCTCGGGCAGCGGCGGCAGCGGGTCACCCTCGGGCAGCCCGGAATCCACGAAGCCGAGGAACTGCTGCTGCACGCCGAGGATCTCGCGGGCCCGGGCCATCTCCTCGCGGCGGATACGGGCCAGGTTGGCCCGGACCTCGGGCCGTTCCATGGCCTTGTTCAGGATGTCGCCACGCTCGCCACCGGTGAGCGTGGCGACCAGCACCTCCACGCCTTCCCGGACATACCGGGCCATGGTGGCCGCGCCCTTGCTCGACTCGTCATCAGGGTGGGCGTGCACGGCCATCAGCCGCAATGCGGCGGGCGGCGCCGCTCCTGTGCTGGGCGCGATAGGCGCGTTTCCGGGACCCTGCGCTCCGGCCGCGCCGTGCCGGTCATTCATGGCGGGTGACAAGCGAAATCCCCTCAGCATCAGGAGTAAAAGGTGGTCAGGCGGACGTGGCTGCGGTGCTTGCCCGGCGGCCGCGGACCCGCCGACAGGTCATTGTGCAGGACAACACGCTGGCGCTGCGACGACATTCCCGTATCGTGGCGTCCTTGTGCTAGCTGGCAGGCGGTCAGCACGAAGGGAGACACTCATCTGACGCGACGTACTTGTCCCGCCTTGTTAGCCTGAAAGGATTACCCCCGAGGAGCCGCGCAGGGCTCCGGCGGATGTCAGCGTCCGCCCTGCACGCAAGGAGTATCCGTGACCGAGACTCACAACGACAGCGTCACCTGGCTCACCCAGGAGGCGCACGACCGGCTGAAGTCGGAGCTGGACTATCTCTCGGGCCCGGGGCGTGTCGAGATCGCAAAGAAGATCGAGGCCGCCCGGGAAGAGGGCGACCTGCGCGAGAACGGCGGGTACCACGCCGCCAAAGAGGAGCAGGGAAAGCAGGAGGGGCGGATCATCCAGCTGCAGCACATCCTGCTGAACGCCCGCGTCGGCGACCCGCCGCGCACGGACGGCGTGGTCGGCCCGGGCATGACGGTGACGGTCCGGTTCGACGGCGATGACGAGGAAGTCACGTTCCTGCTGGCGTCACGTGAGGAAAGCGGCTCGCCCATTGACGTGTACTCCCCGCGGTCACCGCTGGGCGCCGCGATATCCGGCAAGAAGATCGGCGAGACCGCGACGTACACGCTGCCGAACGGCCGCTCGGCCACGGTCGAGATCCTCGAGGCGGTCCCCTACGTGGGCAACTAGCCAGCCGCCCGCTTGCCGCACCGGGCCAGCGGGCGGATACCGGAGCCGGATACCGGAACAGCGCGGGGCGTGGCGCTCCTGGCGGAGCGCTCATGCACCGCGCTGCTCTGTTGCCGGGGTGACCCCGCGGAGCGAGCGTTACCGGGGTGACCCGCGGAGCCCGCGGGCCGGGCCGGTCAGGCCACGAGCTCCGCGGCCGGCTGCTCCGCGGCCGCGGCCCGGCCGCGCAGCGGAACCTCCTTGATGAACCAGGTCAGCGCGAAGGCCAGGACAGTGGCCGGGACCGCCCACAGGAACACGCCCTGGACCGCGTGCGCGATCGCGTAGAACACATCGTGCTTGACCTGGGCGGGCAGCTGCTGCACCGTGGCCGGGTTGAACTGGCCGCCGCTGACCGCGATGTGCACGCCCGGCGAGACCGCGCTCAGTGAGTCCTGCAGCCGCCGGGCGAAGATGGCCCCGAACGCGGACACCCCGATCGCCCCGCCGATCTGCTGGAAGAACAGCCGCGAGCTGCTCGCCACGCCGATGTCCCGGGGCTCCACGCTGTTCTGCGCGAGCAGCGTGGTCGTCTGCATGAGGAACCCCATGCCCAGCCCGAGCACCACCATGAACAGGGCCGAGGTGACCCGGGAGGTGTTCACGCCGAGCATGGACAGCAGGTACATGCCCAGAGCCATGCCCCCGGAGCCGAGGATCGGCAGCGCCCGGTACCGGCCGGTGCGGGTGGTCAGCTGCCCGGCGATCAGCGAGGTGATCATCACCCCGACCATCATGGGCGTCAGCAACAGCCCGCTGATGGTCGGCGAGGCGCCCTGCACCGTCTGCTGGTAGAGCGGCAGGAAGGTGATCGCGCCGAACATGGCCAGCCCGGTCAGGAAGCTGAGCGATGAGACGAGCGAGAAGTTGCGGTTGCGGAAGATGTGCAGCGGCAAGATCGGCTCGGCCGCGCGCCCCTCGACCATGCCGAACGCGCCCAGGCTGATGATGGCCAGCGCGATCAGCCCGAGGATCTGCCCTGAGCCCCAGCGGTACTCGGTCCCACCCCAGGTGGAGACCAGCACGATCGCGGTGGTGGCCACCGCGAGCAGCGCCGCGCCGAGATAGTCCACCCGGTGCTCCACCCGGCGGCGGGGCAGGTGCAGCGTGGCCGCCAGGTAACCCAGCGCAGCCCCGCCGATGGGCAGGTTGATGTAGAAGATCCAGCGCCACGAGAACGTGTCCGTGATGAAGCCGCCGAGCAGCGGGCCGCCAATGGTGGCGATCATCATCACCGCCATGATGTAGCCCATGTACTGGCCCCGCTCGCGGGGCGAGACGAGATCCCCGATGATCGCGATGGCGCTGACCATCAGGCCGCCGGCGCCGAGGCCCTGGATGGCCCGGAAGACGATCAGCTCACCCATCGACTGGGACAGCCCGGCCAGCGCCGAACCGACCAGGAAGATCACGATGGCGGTCATGAACAGCCGCTTGCGGCCGTACATGTCGCCGAGCTTGCCGTACAGCGGGGTGGTGATGGTGGACGCCAGCACGTAGGCAGTCACCACCCAGGACAGGTGCGCGACACCGCCGAGGCTGCCCACGATCCGGGGCAGCGCGGTACCGACGATCAGCTGGTCGAGCATGGCGAGCATGATCGCGAGCAGCAGCCCGGGCAGCACGACCAGGACCTCCCGGCGCAGCCCGATGCTCGGGTCCCCGGCCGCGCCCGGCTGGGTGGCCGCACTGGCCGAGCCGGGTGCGGAGCCGCCCGCCCGTGCTGACGCGCCCGGCGCCGGGACGTCCCCCGCTGCTGCGCCAGGGCCTGGAGCAGATGCGTCTGCCATCGCGGACTCCCCGACCTTCATCGCAACTTACCTGCCGACCGGCTAGTATCACGGTCAGGGCCAGCGTAGGAGGCCAGCTAACCGGCCGTCAAGTAAGTTTAGCGGGAGGCGGAACGCCAAGTATGCAGGACGATGATGGACGAGGCGATGGCTGACCCGGCGCGGTCACTGACCAGCCCAGGCCCTGACCCGGCGCGGTCACTGACCAGCCCAGGCCCTGACCCGGCGCGGTCACTGACCAGCTCAGCTTCTGACCCGGCGCGGTCACTGACCAGCTCAGGCCCGGCCGTGGCACGGACAGCCGCGGCACGGACACTGGCCAGTCCGGGCCCGGTGGCCGCAGCTGCCCCGGCCTCAACATCGGCTGTCCCCGCAGCCGGACAGGGCGGCGGGCGGCCGCGGGACACCCGGCCGCGGGACACCCGGGAGCGGATCCAGGCCGTGGCCCTGGAACTGTTCGCCGAGCAGGGGTACGAGAAGACCTCGCTGCGGGAGATCGCCGAGGGACTCGGGGTGACCAAGGCCGCGCTCTACTACCACTTCAAGTCCAAAGAGGACATCGTCCGCAGCTTCACCCAGGACTACCGCGCCGAGCTGGACGAGGTCATTGCCTGGGGAGCCAGCCAGCCCCGGACCGCAGCCAGCCGGGCCATCCTGCTCGACCGGTACAGCGACATCGTCGGACGGCGGCTGGGCGTGCTCCGCTTCCTGGAGCAGAACCAGGCCGCTGTGCACCACCTGATGACCGAGGGAGACCACGACAACAAGCGGATGTTCCGCGAGCAGTTCAACAGCCTGCGGGACCTGCTCATCCCGCCGGACGCGGCGCTCCGGGACCGGGTCCGCGCGTCCATGGCCGTGGTCGCCGTGGGCCTCGGTTGCATGCTCTTCCAGAAGGAAGTGACTGACCCCGCCGAGCTGCGCGAGGTCGTCCTCGACATCGCCCGCGACCTGGCCGACGCCGATCCCGGCTGATTCCCGTCGGCAACACCAGGCAAATCGATCATGGATCGCCGTCACTTATCACGAGTTCCAGTCATGATCACGGGTGTTTTGTCCTAGTTTAGCGTGCCGGAATTGATACAAAGTCAGCCTAGGTATCTGAGTCAGCGCCATCCAGGCGCTGGGGGCTGATGGCTGGGCTAGGTAGCGCGGGTGGCGGCTTCGGCGCGGGTGGCGGCTTCGGCGCGGGTGGCGGCTTCGGCGCGGGTGGCGGCTTGGCGCGGCCGGCGGCTTGGCGCGGCCGGCGGCTTCGGCGCGGGTGGCGGCGACGGCGTGCACTAGCGGGAGGATGCGGTAGGGCACCGGCGCGGCCAGGGCGATCACGCTGGACGTGCGGACCACCCCGGGCACCCCGACGATCGCGTCGATGACCCGCTGCAGGTCGGCGTTGGTCCGGCCGACCACCCGGCACAGCATGTCCCCCACCCCGGTGATCGTGTGCACCTCGAGCACCTCCGGGATCGCGGCCAGCCCGGCGGCGACCGGGTCGTGCCCGCCCGCCTGGCTGATCTCCAGGGTGATGAACGCGGTCACCGCGTGGCCGAGCGCGTCCGGCGACACCTCGGGGCCATACCCGGTGATCACGCCACGGGCGTGCAGCCGGTCGATCCGGGCCTGCACGGTACCGCGGGCCACGCCGAGGCGGCGGGAGGCCTCCAGCACACCGACCCGGGGCTCCGCCGCCAGCAGGCCGATCAGCCGGGCGTCCAGCTCATCGATCACCACGCCGCACCATCACCCATCACGGTGTACAGAACATCCGATGGTTTGCGTTGAGGATTATACAAATTGATCAGTGATTTAAGCAACTGTTGCGCATCTTGCGCTAGGGGTCGAAGCTACAGCTAAGCCGCCGAGCAGCAGGGAGCATCCGATGGGCACCAGCCAGCCAGGAACCAGCGCCTTCCCGGTCACCGGCATGGACGCCGTCGTCTTCGCCGTGGGTAACGCCCGGCAGGCCGCGCACTACTACTCGACCGCGTTCGGCATGCGCTGCGTCGCCTACCGCGGCCCGGAGAACGGCTCCCGGGACGAGGTCGCGTACGTGCTCGAATCGGGCCGGACGCGGTTCGTGCTGCGCGGGCCGGCCCGGCCGGGCACCCCGCTGGGCGAGCATGTGGCCGCGCACGGCGACGGGGTGATCGACCTGGCCATCGGCGTGCACTCGGCCGAGGAGGCGTACGCCTACGCTACCGCCCACGGCGCCCGCGGCCTGGCCGAGCCGCACCTGCTCGAGGACGAGCAGGGCAAGGTGGTGCTGGCCACCATCGCGGCGTATGGGGACACCCGGCACACGTTCGTCGAGCGGGCTGGCTACAGCGGCCCCTACCTGCCCGGATTTGTCCCGGCCGAGCCGATCGTGGCTCCGCCGGCCATGCCTTTCTTCAACGACATCGACCACTGCGTGGGCAATGTCGAACTGGGCCGGATGGATGAGTGGGTCAGCTTCTACCACCAGGTGATGGGCTTCACCAACATGAAGGAGTTCGTCGGCGACGACATCGCGACCGAGTACTCGGCGCTGATGAGCAAGGTCGTCGCGGACGGTTCGCGGACGGTCAAGTTCCCCATCAACGAGCCGGCCGCCGGCAAGAAGAAGTCCCAGATCGACGAGTACCTGGAGTTCTACGGCGGCCCGGGCGTGCAGCACATCGCGCTCGCCTGTGGCGACATCGTGGCCACGGTCCGCGCCATGCTGGCGGCCGGGATCGAGTTCCTGGGCACCCCGGACAGCTACTACGACCGGCTCGGCGACTGGGCCGGCGAGACCCGGGTCGCCATCGGCACCCTGCGCGAGCTGGGCATCCTGGTGGACCGGGACGAGGACGGGTACCTGCTGCAGATCTTCACCAAGCCGGTGCAGGACCGGCCGACGGTGTTCTTCGAGCTGATCGAGCGGCACGGCTCGGAAGGGTTCGGCAAGGGCAACTTCAAGGCGCTGTTCGAGGCGATCGAGCGGGAGCAGGCCCGGCGCGGGAACCTGTGATTCCCGAACCTGGCCAGCCCAGACCTGGCCAGCCCAGACCTGGCCAGCCCAGACCTGGCCAGTTCAGCGGAACAGCAGCGTGTAGCCGGCCTGGCGGAGTTCGCTGATCACCTCGTCGCAGTGCCCCGGCCCGCGGGTCTCCACTTGGAGCAGCACCTCCACCTCGCCGACCCGCAGCCGCGGGGTGACCCGCTCGTGCACCACGTCCAGCACGTTGGCGCCGAGGCTGGCCACCTCGCGGAGCAGCGCGGCCAGCCCGCCGGGCCGGTCCGCGATCCGGCAGCGGAAGGTCAGGTACCGGCCGGCCGCGGCCAGGCCGTGCCGCAGCACCTTGGACAGCAGCAGCGGGTCGATGTTGCCGCCGGACAGCACGGCCACCACCGGGGGCTCGAACATGCCCGGGTACTCCAGCAGGCCGGCCACCCCGGCCGCGCCAGCCGGCTCGACCACCTGCTTGGCCCGTTCCAGGCAGAGCAGCAGCGCCTGGGACAGGCTTTCCTCGGTCACCGTCAGCACCCGGTTGCCGGACCTGGAGATGATCTCGAACGGGATCTCCCCCGGCTGGCAGACCGCGATGCCGTCGGCCATGGTGACGGACGGCTGGACCCGGACCGGATGGCCCGCCGCGAGCGAGGCCGGGTACGGCGCGACCGCCTCGGCCTGCACCCCGACCACCGCGATGGCCGGGTCGGCGGCCTTGACCGCCACGGTGATCCCGGCGGCCACCCCGCCGCCGCCGACCGGGACCACGATCGTCTTGACTTCCGGGCACTGCTCCAGTACTTCCAGGCCGAGGGTGCCCTGGCCGGCCACGATGTCCGGGTGGTCGAACGGGTGGATGAGCACCGCCCCGCGCTCGGCCGCGTACTCGGTGGCGTAGGCCACCGCGTCGTCGACGGTCTCCCCGTGGGTGATGATGTCGGCACCGTAGCCCTTGGTGGCCTCGATCTTGGGCAGTGGCGCGCCCTCCGGCATGACCACCGTGGCCTTGACCCCGAGCAGCGCGGCGGCGAAAGCCACGCCCTGGGCGTGGTTGCCGGCGCTGGCCGCCACGACTCCGCTGGCCCGCTCCGCCTCGGTCAGCCGGGAGATCCTCAGGTACCCGCCGCGGGCCTTGAACGAGCCGGTGCGCTGGAGGTTCTCGCACTTCAGGAACACCGGGCCGCCGAGCCGCTCGGACAGCACCCGGGAGTGCAGCATCGGGGTGGGCGGCAGGATCTCGCGGAGCACCTCGCGGGCGGCCTTGACGTCGTCCGCGCTGACCGGGGTGATCGTCGTCATTCCTGCAGTCTCGCACTCACGGCGGCCCGGCGGGCAGCTGGCCTGACCCCGGCCCAGCCGGGCCGGGGTCAGGATGCGAGCACGGCCGGCATGGACATAGTGTCGAATGGTGCAGCCACCCAACCAGACCCACCCAGCAGAAGGCCCGGCACCCCGGCCCAGCATCGCCACCGTGGGCGAGCTGCGCGCCAGCGGGCACGAGTACGAGACCGTCAAAGAGGAGCTCCGCCGGAACCTGCTCACCCGGATGCGCGCGGGCGACGAGCGGTTCCCCGGGATCGTCGGGTTCGACGCGACCGTGCTACCGCACGTGGAGCGGGCCCTCCTCGCCGGACACGACACGATCCTGCTCGGCGAGCGGGGGCAGGGCAAAACCCGGCTGATCCGGACGCTGCCCGTGCTGCTCGACGAGTGGACCCCCACCGTGGCGGGCTGTGAGATCAACGACCACCCGTATCAGCCGGCCTGCGCCCGGTGCCAGCGGCTCGCCACCGAACAGGGCGACGACCTCCCGGTCACCTGGCGGCACCGGAGCGAGCGGTACGGGGAGAAGCTGGCCACCCCGGACACCAGCGTCGGCGACCTGATCGGCGACATCGACCCGGTGAAGGTGGCCGAGGGCCGCACCCTGGGCGACCCGGAAACGATCCACTACGGGCTGGTGCCCCGGACCAACCGGGGCATCTTCTGCCTGAACGAGCTCCCAGACCTGGCCGAGCGGATCCAGGTCTCGCTGCTCAACGTGCTCGAGGAACGGGACATCGGGGTGCGCGGCTACTCGCTGCGGCTGCCGCTGGACCTGGTCCTGGTGGCCAGCGCCAACCCGGAGGACTACACCAACCGCGGGCGGATCATCACCCCGCTGAAGGACCGGTTCGGCGCGGAGATCCGCACCCACTACCCGATGACCCTGGATGACGAGCTCGCGCTGACCCAGCAGGAGGCGCTGACCGCGTGGGACGGCAGCGACCCGGGCGCGGTGCTGCCCGAGCACCTGGTGGAGGTCATCGCCCGGTTCACCCGGCTGGTCCGGGCCTCGCCCGCGGTGGACTCCCGGTCCGGGGTGTCCGCCCGGTTCGCCATCGCGGCCGCTGAGTCGGTCGCGGCCTCGGCGGTCCGCCGCGCCGCGCTCACCGGGGAGGCGCAGCCGGTGGCCCGGATCTGCGACCTGCCGCCCATCGTGGGCAGCCTGCGCGGCAAGGTGGAGTTCGAGGTCAGTGAGGAAGGCCGGGAAACCGAGGTGCTGGAGCACCTGCTGCGGCGGGCCATCGCGGACACCTTCCGGGCCCGGCTGGGCAGCGCTGACCTGGGCGGCCTGCTGGCCACGTTCGAGAACGGCGGGTCGGTGGAAACCGGCGAGCTGATCCCGGCGGACGCGCTGCTGAACCGGATCGGCGAGGTGCCCGGGCTGGCGAAGATCATGGAACGGCTGGGCATGGACGGCGGCGAGTCCTTCGGCGAGGCCGCCGCGGCACTGGAGTTCGCCATGGAAGGGCTCTACCTGATGCGCCGGCTGTCCAAGGACGTCATCGACGGCAGTGCTGTCTACCGGACATAAGACGGCAGCGCCGTCTACCGCACGGAACGCAGTGCGGTCTACCGCAGGTAAGGGGTGAGCGGCAGCCGTGGCAGGTTACCGGTACGGCGAGTACGCAGGCGGCCCGGATCCCCTGGCGCCGCCGTTCGACGCCCGTGGCGCCCTGGATGAGCTGGGCGACGCGGTGCTGGACGGCACCGACCCCTCCACCGCCCTGCGCGACCTGCTGCGCCGGGGCCTGGCGGGCCGGCGTGGCCTGGATGACTTGCTGCGCCAGGTGCGCGAGCGGCAGCAGGAGATCCGCAGCCGCGGCCGCCTGGACGGCATCCTGGAGCAGGCCCGCGCGCTGCTCGACACCGCGGTCGGGCAGGAGCGCGCGGAGCTGTTCCCTGATCCGGGCGACGAAGCCCGGTTGCGGGAGAGTGAGCTGGACTCGCTGCCCGCCGACACCGCCCAGGCGATCCGGCGGCTGGCTGACTACGACTGGCGCAGCCAGGCCGCGCGGGAGACCTTCGAGCGGCTCAAGGACCTGCTCCGCAGTGAAGTGCTGGACAGCCAGTTCCGGGGCATGAAGGAGGTCCTGCAGCAGCCGGACCCCGAGGCCATGCAGCGGGTGAAGGACATGCTCGCCGACCTGAACAGGATGCTCGAGGCGGACGCCCGGGGCGAGCACACCCAGGCGGACTTCGAGCAGTTCATGGAGCAGTACGGGGAGATGTTCCCGGAGAACCCACAGAACCTCGAGGAACTCGTGGACTCCCTGGTCCGCCGGGCCACCGCGGCGCAGCGGCTGCTCGGCTCGCTCACCGACGGGCAGCGGGACGAGCTGGCCGCGCTGATGGAGCAGACCCTGCAGGACGCGGGGCTGGCCGCGGAGATGGCCCGGCTGTCCGACGCGCTGCGCGCCCGCCGCCCCGACATGGACATGGCCACCTGGTCCGGCGACCCGATGACCGGGGACGAGCCGCTCGGGCTGAGCGATGCCACCAGCGCGCTCGCTGACCTGGCCGACCTCGCCGACCTGGAGGCGGAGCTGCGCCAGGACTATCCCGGGGCGCGGCTGGACGACGTCGACGAGGCGGCGATCCGGCGCGCGCTCGGCCGCCAGGCCGTGGACGACATGGACGCCCTGCGGCAGACCGAGCGGGAACTGGAGCGCCAGGGCTACCTGCAGCGCAACGCCGGGCAGCTGGAGCTGACCCCGAAGGCGGTACGCCGGCTCGGCGAGACGGCGCTGCGCCGGGTCTTCGCCGAGCTGCCCGAGGGCGGTCACGGCGACCACGAGCAGCGGGACGCCGGGCAGGCCGGTGAGTACACCGGCGCGACCCGGCGCTGGGAGTTCGGCGACGAGCAGGCCATCGACGCGCCGTCCACGGTCCGCAACGCCCTGCTGCGCGATGCGGGCACGTTCCGTCCCGCACCCGGGCAGGATCCTGATCACTGGGAAGGTGACCCGCCCCGGGTGCGGCTGCGGGCCGAGGACTTCGAGGTCGGCGAGACCGAGCGGCGTGCCTCGGCCGCGGTGTGCCTGCTGGTCGACCTGTCCTACTCGATGGCACTGCGCGGCACCTGGGGGGCGGCCAAGCAGACGGCGCTGGCGCTGCATGCGCTGGTGCGCAGCCGGTTCCCGCAGGACGCCATCCAGGTCATCGGCTTCTCCAACTACGCCAGGGAACTGCGCGAGACCGACCTGGCCGGCCTGGGCTGGGACATGGTCCAGGGCACCAACCTGCACCACGCCCTGGTACTGGCCGGCCGCTACCTGGACCGCCGCCCCGAGCACGATCCGGTGGTGCTGATCGTCACCGATGGCGAGCCCACCGCGCACCTGCGCCGGGACGGGCGGTCGGTGTTCGACTGGCCGCCGGCCCGGAGACGATCCAGCTGACCCTGGCCGAAGTGGACAAGATGACCAGGCGGCACGCGTCCCTCAACGTGTTCATGCTGGCCGAGGACGAGCGGCTGACTGACTTCGTCAACGAGGTGGCCCGGCGGAACGGCGGCCGGGTGCTCCGCGCGGTGCCGGAGCGGCTCGGCGAGTTCGTGGTCCGTGACTTCCTGCGCACCCGCCGGGAATCCCGCCGGTAGGGCCGCCCGCACCCGCTGGCGAACGCGGCCGGCCGGCCCTCCCGCACCCGCCGGGAGAGCCGGCGATACCTTTGCTTTGCGGCTTTTGCGAGCCTGTCGCAGTCCCGGCACCCGCGTAGTAGCGTTCGGCAGTCAGAGCATGAGCGGGCCGATGAGCGACAGCTGGAGAAAGGCCCGTAAGTCTCGAGGAGGATCACGTGAGTTCTGTTACTGAATCAGGTGCGCGCTCTTCATCAGGCAAGCGCATCGGCGCCCTGATTCTTGGCATCATCGGCATTGTCGCGATCATCGTCGCGATCATCTACCTGACCACGGCCGCTGGCTCGCTGCCCAGCTTCATCCCCGGTCACATCCACGGGTCTACCGGGCACCACCCGCTGCGGGCCGGCGTCGCTGCCGTGGTGGGCGTCATCCTGCTGGTCGCGGCCTGGTGGGTCGGCTTCGGCGCCAAGCCCAAGTCCGGCTCGTCCAGCTGACTCAAGCCTCATCACGTCCGGGTCGTCCCGGCCCCGCCCGCCCAGGCCAGCTCATTTGGCCTGGGCGGTTCTCGTCCGGCCGGACCGCAGGCAGCTGCCAGCCCCCTAAGATCGGCACATGTCCTTCACCGACCAGCTGATGGTCTGGTTCCATATCGCCTTCGTCATTTTCACCATCGGCCCGGTCACCATTGCGACCATGTCCACGCCCCGGTACATCCGCCGGCTCAACCTGCCCGTACTGCGTTACCTGGCCCGGATGACGAGGATTTTCGGGGCGGCATCGCTGGGCGTGCTGCTGTTCGGGATCATCGCCGGGCAGGCGCTGCACGACATGAGCAAAGTCTGGGTGACCGTATCCATGACACTGTTCGTGGTCGCCCTCGTCCTGCTGGTGCTGATCATGCGTGATCAGCGCCGCGCGATCGCCGCCCTGGATGGCGCCGCCCTGGACAGCACGGCTGTGGCCGGGCCGGCCGGCACCGCGGTGATCCCGGCCGCGGAGCCAGCCGCTGGCCCGGAGTCCCCGGCCGGCCCGGCCGAGGCGGCCGCCCCGGCAGCTCCAGCGGCCGCCCCGGCGGCCACCGCGGCTCCGGCTGCCGCGGCTCCGGCTCCGGCTGCCGCCGCGGCAGCGCGCCATCTGGCCAACGTGGAACGCGGCCGGATCGCGTCCATGGCCGGAGTGGTCAGCCTGATCTGGCTGGTCATCCTGGTGCTCATGGTGTGGCAGCCGTGACCTGGCCCCGGTTCTCGCGGCCAGGACGGGCGGCGCGGCGCCCCGGATCAGCCGGCTAGCGCCTGGCGGAGGTCCTCCAGCAGGTCAGCGCAGGTCTCGATGCCCACCGACAGCCGGACCAGGTCGCCGGGCACCTCCAGCGCCGAGCCCGCCACCGAGGCGTGCGTCATCGTGGCGGGGTGCTCGATCAGCGACTCCACCCCGCCGAGTGACTCGCCCAGGGTGAACAGCCGGGTCCGGCCGCACACCGCTACGGCGGCGGCCTCGCCGCCGCGGACCCGGAACGACACCATCCCGCCGAAGCCGCGCATCTGCTTGGCGGCGGTCTCGTGACCGGGGTGCGCGGCCAGCCCCGGGTAGCGCACCTCTGCCACTTCCGGGTGCGCGGTGAGCATGTCCGCGACCCGCGCGGCGTTGGCGCAGTGCCGGTCCATCCGGGCCGCCAGCGTCTTGATCCCGCGCAGCGTGAGCCACGCGTCGAACGGCCCGGCCACCGCGCCGGTCGCGTTCTGCAGGTAGTGCAGCCGGTCCGCGAGCGCGTCATCGGCCAGCACCAGCGCCCCGCCGACCACGTCCGAATGCCCGCCGAGGTACTTCGTGGTGGAGTGGACGACCACGTCGGCACCCAGCGCCAGTGGCTGCTGCAGGTACGGGGAGGCAAAGGTGTTGTCCACGATCAGCAACGCGCCCCCCTCCCGGGCCACCGCCGCCAGCCCGGCAATGTCTGCGATGGACAGCAACGGGTTGGTGGGTGTCTCCGCCCATAGCACCCGCGCCGGGCGCTCGGCGAGCGCGGCCCGGACCGCCGCCAGGTCGGTGATCGGCACCGCGCGGTGGGTGATCCCCCAGTCCGCCAGCACCCCGGCGAACAGCCGGTAGGTACCGCCGTACGCGTCATCGGGGATGATCACGTGATCGCCGGGCGAGCACACGGCCCGCAGCAGGCAGTCCTCCGCGGCCATGCCGGAGGCGAAGGCCAGCCCGTGGCCGCCGCCCTCCAGGGCGGCCAGGCACTCTTCCAGCGCGCTCCGGGTCGGGTTGGCGGTCCGCGAGTACTCATAGCCGCCGCGCAGCCCGCCGACCCCGTCCTGCTTATAGGTGGACACCTGGTAGATCGGCGGCACCACCGCCCCGGTACCCGGATCGGCCGGCTGGCCCGCGTGAATGGCCAGCGTCTCGAACCCGTCCGGCCCGGTCACCCGGCGCTCCCGATGGTGCCTGTGCCCGTGGTCCCAGCGGTGCCCGTGGTCCCGGCGGTCTCGGCCAGGAAGCCGAGCACGTCCTGCGGGGTGATCATCCCAGCTGGCTTGCCGTCCACCAGGATGACGGCGGCCCCGGCCTTGTCCAGCGCGGCCACCGCCCGGCTGACCGGCTCGCCCGAGCCGACCGTCGGCAACGGCGCCGACATGTGGCTCTCGATCGGGTCGCTGGCTCTGGCGCGGCCGGAGACCAGCGCATCGAGCAGGTCGCGCTCCACGATGGAGCCGATCACCTCGGCGGCCATGACCGGTGGTTCCTCCTTCATCACGGGCATCTGGGACACGTGGTACTCACGCAGGATGGACACGGCGGCCCCGACGGTCTCGTCCGGGTGGGCGTGCACGAACTCCGGCAGCCCGGGCTGCTTGCGGGCCAGCACGTCCCCCACGACCGGCTCAGTGGTCTGCGTGTTGAGGAAACCGTAGTCCGCCATCCACTCGTCGCTGAATATCTTCGACAGGTAGCCGCGGCCGGTGTCCGGCAGCAGCACCACGATCACATCGTCCGGTGCCGCGGTCGCCGCCACCCGCAACGCGGCGACTACCGCGAGCCCGCCAGACCCGCCGGTGAGCAAGGCCTCCTCGCGGGCCAGGCGGCGGGTCATCAGGAACGAGTCCGCGTCGCTCACCGCCATCACCTGATCGGTGACCGCCGGGTCGTAGTTCGCGGGCCAGATGTCCTCACCCACGCCCTCGACCAGGTAGGGCCGGCCGGTGCCGCCCGAGTACACCGAGCCTTCCGGGTCGGCCCCGATCACCCGGACGCGGCCGCCGGAGGCTTCCTTGAGGTACCGGCCGGTCCCGGTGATGGTGCCGCCGGTGCCGATGCCGGCCACGAAATGAGTGATCCGGCCCTCGGTCTGCGCCCAGATCTCCGGCCCGGTGGAGTGGTAGTGCGAGGCCGGGTTCTCCGGGTTGGCGTACTGGTCGGGCTTCCAGCCACCTGGTGTCTCCTTGGCCAGCCGGCTGGACACCGAGTAGTAGGACTGCGGATGGTCCGGGGACACGGTGCCGGGGCAGACCACCACCTCCGCGCCGTAGGCGCGCAGCACGCTGATCTTGTCCTGGCCGACCTTGTCCGGGCATACGAACACGCAGCGGTAGCCCTTTTGCACCGCCACGATGGCCAGGCCCACCCCGGTGTTGCCGGACGTCGGCTCGATTATGGTGCCGCCGGGGCGGAGCGCGCCGGAGGCTTCCGCCGCCGCCACCATCCGCAGCGCGATCCTGTCCTTTACTGAGCCGCCGGGGTTGAAGTACTCCACCTTGGCGAGCACGCTGGGAGCGTGGCCACCGCCCACGTCCCGGGTCACCGCGCGCAGCCGGACCAGCGGGGTGTTCCCGACCAGCTCGATCAGGGATTCATGAACGTCCATCACCAGGCTGACGCTATCCCACGGCGGCACCCGCCCGGGCCCGCCCCGCCTCCCGGCCAGCCTGGCGCCCCACGTGTCACCCCATTCCCCCGCCACGGCGCCGGGCACCACACCCGGGCCGGGCCGGGAGGATGCCGTAAGCTACTGGTTGGTAATCAGCGGAACAAAGGAGCCCCGCCATGCCCGAGGCAGTCATCGTAGCGACCGCACGCTCACCGATCGGCCGGGCCTTCAAGGGCTCGCTGGCCTCGATCCGGCCGGATGACCTGACCCGCCAGATCGTGTCCACCGCGCTGGCGAAGGTGCCCCAGCTCGACCCGGCCGACATCGACGACCTGATCCTCGGCTGTGGCCTGCCCGGCGGGGAGCAGGGCTTCAATCTGGCCCGCGTGGTCGCGGTCCTGCTCGGCTTCGACCACCTGCCCGGCACCACCGTGACCAGGTACTGCTCGTCCTCGCTGCAGACCACCCGGATGGCGCTGCACGCTATCCGGTCCGGTGAAGGTGACGTGTTCATCTCAGCCGGGGTGGAGTGCGTGAGCCGGTTCGCCCATGGCAGCAGCGACAGCTGGCCGGACACGCACAACGCGGCATTCGCCGACGCGGAGGAGCGGACCCAGGAGCGGTCCGCCGCAGGCGTGCCCGTCTGGCACGACCCGCGCGAGGATGGCCGCATCCCGGACGTCTACATCGCGATGGGGCAGACCGCGGAGAACCTCGCCCAGCTGCGCGGAATCTCCCGGGCCGCACAGGACGAGTTCGGCGTCCGCTCGCAGAACATGGCCGAGAAGGCGCTGGCCAACGGCTTCTGGCAGCGCGACATCACCCCGATCACGCTGCCGGACGGCACCGTGGTCAGCACGGATGACGGGCCGCGGCCGGGCACCACGCTGGAGAAGGTGGCCTCGCTGCAGCCGGTGTTCCGGCCGGACGGGACGGTCACCGCCGGGAACTGCTGCCCGCTGAACGACGGCGCCGCCGCGCTCGTGGTGATGAGCGACGTGAAAGCGGCCGAGCTCGGCATCACCCCGCTGGCCCGGATCGTGTCCACCGGGCTCACCGGGCTGTCCCCGGAGATCATGGGCCTCGGCCCGGTGCAGGCCTCCCGCCAGGCCCTCTCCCGGGCCGGGATGAGCATCGGCGACATCGACCTGGTCGAGATGAACGAGGCCTTCGCCGCGCAGGTCATCCCGTCCTACGCCGACCTGGGCATCGACATCGACAAGCTCAACGTGAACGGCGGCGCGATCGCCGTCGGCCACCCGTTCGGCATGACCGGGGCCCGCATCGCCACCACTCTGCTGAACAGCCTGGCGTTCCACGACCAGACGTTCGGCCTGGAAACCATGTGCGTCGGCGGCGGCCAGGGGATGGCGATGATCCTGGAACGGCTCAGCTGAGCCAGGCCAGATGGCCCGGCCACGGCCTGCGCAACAGCAGCATGACCAGGGGTCGAATAGGACATTGCGGAAGCCTTACCGCCAGGGGTTGTCAGGCGCTCAGCGGTGGTGCAGTCTCGACACCAAGAGCAGTTAGGGTCCGCCCCTGGAGGTGCCCATGTCCCTGAGTCACTCCCCGGAGATGCACAAGAACATCATCGCCCGTATCCCGACCGTCACCGGGCGCGATCTCCGCGAGTGGTTCAGAAGACTGGAATCCGGCCCCGCGTTCCTGCGCTGCGAAGAGCGAGCGCACTGGCTATCCGACGAGCATGGCCTGTCCCACGGCTATGCCTCCGCGATCGTGCACGAATACGAGTTCCGCCGCCGCACCCGGCTCAATAGCGCCTGATCCGTGGACCTGGACCAGGCCCGGGCGTTCCTGCGCGGGAACCACCGGGCCGTACTGGCGACGGCCCGGGCCGACGGACGGCCCCAGCTGTCCCCGGTGACGTGCGCGGTCGACCCGGCCGGGCGGGTGGTGATCAGCACCCGCGAGACCGCGATCAAGGTGCGGAATCTGCGCCGCGACCCGCTGGCCTCGGTGTGCGTGTTCACCGACCGGTTCTTCGGCGAGTGGGTCCAGGTCGAGGGCAAGGCGGAGATCGTCTCGCTGCCCGGCGCCATGGACCTGCTGGTGGAGTACTACCAGCTGGTCGCGGGCGAGCATTCGGACTGGGATGACTACCGCGCCGCGATGGTGCGTGACCGCCGCTGCGTGATCCGGATCGCGATCGCCCGGGCCGGCCCGGACATCAGCGGCTAGCCCCCCCCCCCCCCCCCGGGCGCCTCATTGCGGACATGAACCGGCCGCGCCCGGCGTGGCCGATTCTCCTTCTCCCGGCCACCGCACCAGCATTAGGCAGCTGCGGCCAGGCGCTTAATGCGCCGCTGGCCGGCCAGTGTTACCTGCTGAATTGGCCACTGGAAGACGGGGCCGAATCCGGTGTTGCCGCCTCCGCTACCGGGCTTCACCGAGAACAACTCGTCTGCGCAAGCTGGTATCCGGAATGGACGGAGAGCCTGGGCGCAGTTCATGAGCATGATCTACAACGATCAGCGAAATGGCCTCGTCTGCAGTCCAAATAAGCGGCCGATACCGCAGTCTGTGCGGTAAGCGAACACCACCGGCAACCGCGCCCTGCCTGGCCCTACCCGGCCTGATCAGGCACGGTTTACGGACAGGCGGGTGAGTGCCCCCGGTCGGAGTCGAACCGACACTGGGGACCCTTTTAGGGGGCCGGCCTTTTCCCTTGGGCTACGGGGGCTGGGTAATGATACCCCGGAGCACCGTAACAACTCTCGGGCAGCCGAATTGATACGGATTGTTTCGCCCGGGGGGTACTTTTCCATTTGCACTTGACAGCGAATGCAAAGCGTAACCTTTTCGATAAGGTTCGGCACTATTTAGTTACAGAACGTGACCACCAGGCTGAGGGCAGGAGCTGCTACCCGGCGGTGCCCTGCTGGGCGCGCCGGAAGATAGCGTCCAGCATGTCCGGCGTGACCCGGCCGGTGAACGTGTTCTGCTGGCTCGGGTGATAGCAGCCGATCAGCAGGATCCCGTCCTGGCCCGCGCCGGTCCGGACCAGCCTGACCTCGGCGCCGTGGCCGAAGGCCGGCCGTGGCCTGGGCACGGCGAAGCCGGTGTCCCGCAGCACCGGCCACATCGCCTGCCAGGCAAAGGCTCCCAGGCAGACGATGACCCGCAGCCACGGGGCCAGGTAACCCACCTCAGCGGCCAGCCAGGGCGCGCAGGCGTCGCGCTCGGCCACCGTCGGCTTGTTCACCGGCGGCGCGCAGCGGACCGCCGCGGCCATCCGGGTCCCGAGTAGCCGCTGCCCGTCGCCCGCCGCGATGCTGTCCGGGGCGGCCGCCAGCCCGCACCGGTACAGCGAGCCGAACAGCACGTCGCCGCTCCGGTCCCCGGTGAAGATCCGGCCGGTGCGGTTGCCGCCGTGCGCGGCCGGGGCCAGGCCGACGATCAGGATGCGCGGCTGCTCGCTGCCCCAGCCAGGAATCGGCCGGCCCCAGTAGCTCTCGGCCGCGTGCGCGCGGCGTTTGACCCGGGCCACCTCCTCCCGCCAGCCGACCAGCCGCGGGCAGGCCCGGCATACTGACTGCCGGGCCACGAGCTCGGCCAGGGTGCCCGCACCGGCGGCGAGGTCACGTACCTCAGCGGCATCGCAGGCCACCGGGGTCTGCGCGGTGGCCGGGTCATCCGGCCATCCGCTGCCGGGTGGCACCGGGCCCGCCGGGTGGCTCACCGGCCCGGGCCAGCGGCCAGCGACCAGGCGATCCCGTCCAGGATGTCGTGCTCGCTGACCAGCACCTCGGTAAAGCCAAACCGCTGCATGAGGCGGTCCAGGATCATCGCGCCACCACCGATCACATCAACCCGGCCCGGGTGCATGACGCCCAGCCGGGCCCGTTCCGCCCGGGCCTGCTGCAGCAGCTGGGCGGCCTGGGCGCTGACGTCACCCGCTGAGATGCGGCTGTGGTGAATCCGGTCCGGGTCGTACGCGGCCAGCCCCAGCGCGAGGCCAGCCACGGTGGTCACCGAGCCAGCCAGGCCGACCAGCGTCTGGGCCTTCTGTACCGGGACGCCGGCGGCCACCAAGTCCAGCGCGGCATCGATGTCCGCGGCGGCCGCGGCGATCTGGGCGCCGGACGGCGGGTCGGAGCGCAGGTGCCGCTCGGTCATCCGGACGCAGCCGATGTCCACCGAGATGGCACTGATCCCGGCATCCGGGACTGGTGCACCGGCGGCCAGGCCCTCACCGAGGACGAATTCGGTGGAACCGCCGCCGATGTCCACCACCAGATAGGGCGGCCCGGCCGGGACGGGCTGGTCCGGCTCTGGCTGGTCCGGCTCTGGCTGGCCCGCTCGCCCGGCGAGCTCAGCGGTGGCGCCGGTGAAGGACAGCTGTGCCTCTTCCTGACCGGACAGCACTTCAGGTGGCTGGCCGAGCACGCTGGTCACCCCCCGGACGAAATCACTGGAGTTGGCAGCGTCCCTGGTGGCGCTGGTGGCGACCATGCGGACGGCGGTCACCGACAGGTCTTCGAGGATCGCGGCATACCCGGCGAGCGCGCGCAGGGTCCGGTCCAGCGCCTCAGCGGCCAGCCGCCCGGTGGCGTCCACGCCCTGGCCCAGCCGGACGATCTCCATCCGCCGGTCCAGCTCGGTCAGCTGCCCAGTGACCGGATCGACGTCGGCGATCAGCAGCCGGAGCGAATTGGTACCGCAGTCGATCGCCGCCACCCGGGTGGCCGCAGCTCCGTTCACTCGTCTGCCGCCGTGACGCAAGGCCCCCTGGCCCACCACTCCCCGGCAGCGTCAGCGGCCTGCCGGCCGAGCAGGTTCGCGCCCGGGACGGCCAGTTCGTGCGCGACCAGGGCATGCAGGCACTTGACCCGGCCCGGCATCCCGCCCGCGCTCTGCATCCCGGGCGGCAGCCCGGGCAGGCCGGCCGCTGCCGCGGCCGCGTCCCGCCGGGCCAGGTAGTCCCGGTGCGCATCCTCCTGGGCGGCACGTAGCGCAGGCTGACTGGCCAACTGCTGGCCCATCTCGTGCATCAGCCCGCCTGACTCCAGCCGGCTCACCGCCGCCGTGGCCCGCGGGCAGGTGAGGTAAAACAGCGTCGGGAACGGGGTACCGTCCGCCAGCCGTGGCGCTGTCTGCACGACGTCAGGCAGCCCGCACGGGCACCGGTGGGCGACGGCGGTCACCGCCCGCGGCGCCCGGCCCAGCTGCGCGGCGACCACCCTGAGGTCGTCGTCTGTCACTACCCGGCCCGGCCGCCTGTCCGCCTGGCCGCCTTCGCCAGCACGCATCATCTGGCCGGGGCCTTGTCCGCCTGGCGGACGGACTGCCACAGCCGCTCGTACCACGGGGTCGCCGCCGTTGCGGCTGTCTGCCCGCTGCTCGGCGGCTGCTTCGGGATGATCACGTAACAGGTGGTGCTGGGCATGCACATGTGCAGCCGGTCCCTGGCCTGCTGCTCGATGTAGGCCGGATCCTTGAGCAGGTGCGCCTCAGCCCGCAGCCGGGACAGTTCCTGGCTGGTGGCCTGCCGCTCGGCGAGCAACTGGTCGATCTGGCGGCGCTGCGCGATGTACTCCCGCACCGGGTACGCCAGGCTCAGCGCGATCGCGCAGAACACCACCGCGAGCACCGCAGCCCGGCTGGTGAACCGGGCCCGCGGCGGCGGATGCCTCGGCTGCGGCTCGGCCATCAGTCAGCCGGAGCCCACCGGGGCAGTGCGCTGGTACCCGCGTACGTGGCAGCGTCATCGAGCATTTCCTCGATGCGCATCAGCTGGTTGTACTTGGCCACCCGCTCGCCCCGGGCGGGCGCCCCGGACTTGATCTGGCCGCTGTTGGTGGCCACCACCAGGTCGGCGATGGTCGTGTCGTCCGTCTCGCCGGACCGGTGACTGACCATGCACGCGTAGCCGTTACGCTGCGCGAGCGAGACCGCGTCCAGCGTCTCGGTGATGGAGCCGATCTGGTTCACCTTGACCAGCAGCGCGTTGGCCGTCTTCTCGGCGATGCCGCGGCGGATCCGTTCCGGGTTGGTCACGTACAGGTCGTCGCCCACGACCTGCACCCGGTCGCCCAGAGCTGCGTTCAGCGTGGCCCAGCCGGCCCAGTCCTCCTCGGACAGCGGGTCCTCCAGCGACACGATCGGGTACGCGTCCAGCCATTCGCCGTAGATGCGGGTCATCTCGGCCGAGTCCTTCGGGCTGCCCTCGAACCGGTACGCCCCGTCGGAGTAGAACTCGGTGGCGGCGGCGTCAATGGCCAGCGCCACGTCCAGGCCCGGGGTGAAGCCGGCCTTGCTGATCGCCTCGACGATCAGGTCCAGCGCGGCCCGGTTGTGCGCCAGGTCCGGGGCGAACCCGCCCTCGTCGCCCACCCCGGTAGCGAGGCCGTGCTGCTTGAGCACGGACTTCAGCGCGTGGTAGGTCTCCGCGCCCCACTGCACGGCCTCGGCGAACGTCGCCGCCCCGACGGGGGCGATCATGAACTCCTGGATGTCCACGCTGTTGTCCGCGTGTGCGCCGCCGTTCAGGATGTTCATGAACGGGACTGGCAGCAGGTAGGCGTTGGGGCCGCCCAGGTAGCGGAACAGCGGCAGCCCGGCCGACTCGGCCGCGGCCTTGGCCACCGCCATGCTGACGCCGGTGATCGCATTCGCGCCAAGCCGCGACTTGTCCGGGGTACGGTCCAGGTCGATCATGGCCTGGTCGATCATGCGCTGGTCATCGGCGTCGTAGCCGAGCAGTTCCGGCTGGATCTCGTCGATGATGCCCTGGATCGCCTTGGTGACGGACTTGCCGCCGTACTCATCGCCGCCGTCCCGCAGTTCGACGGCCTCGAAGGCACCGGTGGACGCGCCGCTCGGGGCGGCGGCCCGGCCCAGTGAGCCGTCGTCGAGAAGAACCTCGACTTCAAGGGTGGGGTTCCCGCGGGAATCCAAAATCTGCCTGGCGTGCACCGCATCGATGGCGGCCATCGACGACTCCTGATGGTCGGCTGACATGTCCGTACTGGAGCCTAGTGGAGTCCGCACCCCTGGGACACCGGGCACGCCGCCGCCCCGGGCCAGCAATCGCGTGGCCCGGTACCTGGCGCGGTCCCAGCCGCGGACAACGCGTCAGCCGCGGCCCGATCGCGCCCCGCCCGCTCACATCCACCTCCGCCGCGAGGCAGGCGAGACCACTGTGCCTCAAGTTGCGGGAGCGCGAGCACACCTGCTCTATGTGGTGGGAAGTATGCAAATGTGCTGCATTTTCCACCACATAAGCCGAGACCGGGCGCCACCTCGGTGACGCGGGGGGGCAGAGCGTCAGGGTTGGGGCTGGTGTGGCGGCTGGGGCTGGGCTTGTTCCCAGGCGCGGACCCGGTCGCGGTAGCGCCTGGCGGCGGCGCGCAGCTCGAGTTCGGGGTCGAGGCCGGCCGCCCGGGCCCGGGTCACCAGGGCGAACAGTTCCGCGCCCAGCCGCTCACCCGCCCCGGGGACACCACCGGCCCCGGGGACACCACCGGCCCCGGGAGGGTGGCCTGATTCAGGGGTTTCCTGGTCCCTGGTCAGGTCGGCGAGGCCAGCTGGGAGGCCAGCCCGCTCGGCCCGGCGCTGCAGCTGGGCGGCCAGCGCCAGCGCGGGCTGGCCGAGCGGGACACCATCCAGCGCGGAGGCGGCCGCCGCCCCGGCCGCGGCCTGGCGTTCGGCGGCCTTGATCGCGTCCCAGTTGCGCTTGACGTCGTCCGCACCGGACACGATGACGTCGGCGAACACATGCGGATGACGGCGGACCAGCTTGGTCACGATGCTGTCGGACACGTCGTCGATCGTGTACCCGGTGCCGTCGGCCCGCTCCGCGGCCACCCGTGCGTTGAACATCACCTGGAGCAGCACGTCCCCGAGTTCCTCGGCGAACGCGGCGGGCTTCCCGCTTTCCAGCGCGTCGAGCGCTTCGTAGCACTCCTCCAGCAGGTACGGCGCGAGACTCTGGTGAGTCTGCTTGGCGTCCCACGGGCACTCGGCCCGCAACGTGTCCATCACGTCCACCAGCCGCAGCAGCTGGCCGCCGGGCAGGTCGGCCGAGCCGTGCAGCACCTCGACGGGGCCGGGCGCCGCCGGGCCGGGGGCCTGGCTGAGGGCCTGGGCCAGCGCGTCCGGCCCGGTCCCGGCCGCGCCCGGCTCGCGGGCCCAGGCCGGCCATTCCAGGCCGTCCGCGGACCGGCCCGGCCAGGCCGGCCGACTCCGGGGGGCACAGCCAGACCACGGTGCCCGGCTGGGCGGCCGCCGCGGCCAGCGCCCCGGCCAGCCCGGCTGTCCCGTCCGGTTCAGCCCCGGCCAGCAGCTCCCAGCCGATCCCGGCCTCGTCCAGCGCAGGCAGCAGCGGATGGTCCGCCGATCCGGCCAGTACCTGCGTCGCCTCGTGCAGGGCCCGCCAGGCCGGCCAGCTGAGCAGCCCGGGCCGGACCCCGGGCGTGGTCGCCAGCAGTACCACGCGCGCGCTCACCGCGGCCACCTCAGGTGCCGGTCCACGGCACCCGCTAGCAGTGCGGGACCAGCTGCGGCGCAGCCGTCGCGGAGGAGGACGGCACCGGCACGCCCGCGGCCAGCTTGGGCGGGGCCGGCACCACCCCGATCTGGCTGTAGTCGAGCTGGCCGAATTGCGGGTTGATCTGGATGTTGAGGCTCTTGGCCGCCCGGCACTGCGCCGTGTTGAACTCGTTGCCGAGTGCGTTCTGCGCGGCGGTGCCGGCCGGCAGCGTCCCGCCGTCCATCTGGTCCACCACCGCGTTCTCGATCGCCACATACCGGCCCAGCTCGTCCAGCTGGTCCGGGGGCACCCCGTTGGCCACCGCGAGCTCGGTGGGGGTGACGCCGGCCTGCCGCGCCTGCGCCGCCACGGAGGCCAGCGCCGCCTGGACCTGCGCCCGGGTCACGGTGATGCCCTGCCGCGCCGCGAGCTGATCCCGGACCTGGAACCGGACCAGCCAGCTCAGCACCTGCTGCGGCACCTGCGTGCTGGGGAACTGGAGCTGGACCTTGCCCTTGGCCTTCTGGTAGGCGGCGTTGAAGTTGCTGACCTCGGCCGCCAGGGTGGCGGTGGAGATGCGCTGGTCGCTGATGAGCGCCGCCGAGCCGATCTTCACCGGCCCGCAGGCGGACAGCGTCAGGGCCCCGGCAACCGCCACGGCAGCCAGGGTGATGGGGGTGCGCAGCACCACGGCGTCCCTTCCTATCCTCAGGTGCCACCGGCACGGTCGGCGGCGGCTGGCACGGTCGGCTCGAACACCGTCTCAATGAGCTCCGCGCACCAGGTCAGCAGGTCAGTGTCCCGCAGCAGCGGGGCTCCCGGCGGGGCGGGCTGGCCCGGCCGTCTGCCGGGCGCGGCCCGGGGCACTGGTACGAGCATGCTACGCACCGCGGGCTTCAGCACTGTCTTCGGGTACAGCCGCTGCACCCTGACCTGCCGCGAGTCAGGCAGCTCGACCGGGGCGAACCGGATGTAGCTGCCCTGCTGGGTGAGGTCGGTCAGCCCGGCGCGCCGGGCCCGGGCCCGCAGCCGGGCCACCGAGAGCAGGTTGTCCACCGGCTCCGGTGGCGGGCCGTACCGGTCCATGAGCTCCGCACGGACCTCGGCGGCATCCTCGGCTGAGTCGATGGCCGCGATCCTCGTGTACGCCTCCAGCCGCAGCCGCTCACCCGGCACGTAGTCGTGCGGGATGTGCGCGTTGACCGGCAGGTTAACCCGGACCTCCGGCCGCTCGGCGGGGCCGTCGCCCTTCAGCTCGGTGACCGCCTCGCCGATCATCCGGACGTACAGGTCGAACCCGACGCCCGCGATGTGCCCGGACTGCTCACCGCCGAGCAGGTTCCCGGCGCCGCGGATCTCCAGGTCCTTCAGGGCCACGTACATGCCCGCGCCCGCCTCGGTGTGCTGCGAGATCGTGGCCAGCCGCTCGTGCGCGGTCTCGGTCAGCGGCTTCTCCGGCGGGAACAGGAAGTAGGCGTAGCCCCGCTCGCGGCTCCGGCCGACCCGGCCGCGCAGCTGGTGCAGCTGGGGCAGCCCGTAGGTGTCCGCCCGGTCCACGATCAGGGTGTTCGCGTTCGGGATGTCCAGCCCGGACTCGATGATGGTGGTGGCCACCAGCACGTCGAATTTGCGGTCCAGGAAGTCGGTCATGACCTGCTCGAGCAGGTGCTCGTTCAGCTGCCCGTGCCCGACCACGATCCGCGCCTCGGGCACCAGCTCGCCCAGCCGGGCCGCGGCCCGGTTGATCGAGCTGACCCGGTTGTGCACGAAGAACACCTGGCCGTCGCGGAGCAGCTCGCGCCGGACGGCCGCGGCGATCTGCTTCTCGTCGTACGGCCCGACCAGGGTGAGCACCGGGTGGCGTTCCTCCGGCGGGGTCAGGATGGTGGACATCTCCCTGATCCCGGCGATGCCCATCTCCAGCGTGCGCGGGATCGGCGTGGCCGACATGGCCAGCACGTCCACCTCGGTGCGCAGCCGCTTCAGGTACTCCTTGTGCTCGACCCCGAACCGCTGCTCCTCGTCCAGGACGACCAGGCCGAGCCGGGCGAACCGGGTGTCCGGGGAGAGCAGCCGGTGGGTGCCGATCACCACATCCGCCTTGCCCTCGGCCAGCTCCTCCCGGGTCCGCGCCGCCTCCGCGTCGCTCTGGAACCGGGACAGCATCCGGACGGTGACCGGGAACGGCGCGAACCGCTCGCTGAACGTGCCGAAATGCTGCTGGGCGAGCAGTGTGGTCGGCACCAGCACGGCGACCTGGCTGCCATCCTGGACCGCCTTGAACGCGGCCCGGACCGCAATTTCGGTCTTTCCGTAACCCACGTCGCCACAGATCAGCCGGTCCATCGGGACCGGGCGCTCCATGTCCAGCTTGACCTCGTCGATGGCGGCCAGCTGGTCCGGGGTCTCCACGTACGGGAACGCGTCTTCCAGTTCCCGCTGCCACGGGGTGTCCGGGCCGAACGCGTGCCCGGGCGAGGCCATCCGCGCCGAGTACAGCCGGATCAGCTCCGCCGCGATCTGCCGGACGGCCTTGCGCGCCCGGCCCTTGGTCTTGGCCCAGTCCGCCCCGCCCAGCCGGTGCAGGCTGGGTGCTTCCCCGCCGACGTACCGGGTGACCTGGTCCAGCTGGTCGGTGGGCACATACAGCCGGTCCGGCGGCTGGCCGCGCTTGCCCGGCGCGTACTCGATGACCAGGTACTCGCGGACCGCGCCCTGGATGTTCCGGCTGGTCATCTCCAGGTACCGGCCCACGCCATGCTGCTCGTGCACGATGTAGTCGCCCGCGGCCAGCTGCAGCGGGTCGATGCCGCCGCGGCGCCGGGTCGGCATCCGCATGTCCTTGCTGGCGGTGCGCTGCCCGGCCAGGTCCGACTCGGTCAGCACGGCCAGCCGGACGGACTCCCACAGGAAGCCGTTGCAGATCAGCCCGGTGCTGACATACGGCACGGCGGGCTCCGGCGGCTGGTCGAGATCCCCCAGCCGGGCGCCCAGCCCGTCACCGCGGAGCATCTCGGCCAGCCGCTGGGCCGGGCCGTGCCCCTCGGTGACCAGCACCACGCGCCAGCCTGCGCTGAGCCAGTCCCGCACGTCGCCGACGGCGCGCGTGGTATCACCGCGGTACCCGGGCGCCGGTACCGCATCCATCTGCAACGAAACCCGCTCGGCGTACCCGGCCTCAGCCTCAGCCTCGGCCCCGGCTGGCATCGTGTCCGGGGTGCCGAACGGGGTGACCGTCCACCAGCCGATGCCGAGCCGCCCGGCCGCGGCCCGGACCGCGTCGAGGGACTGGAAGGCCGCGGCGCCGAGGTCGACCGGAGCCTGGCCGCCCGCGGCGGCGTTCACCCAGGAGGCGTCCAGGAACTCCTGGCTGGTGCGGACCAGGTCCTCGGCCCGGGCCCGGATCCGCTCCGGGTCACAGGCCAGCACCAGGCCGCCCGGCGGGACATGATCCAGCAGCAGTTCCATCCGGTCGGCCAGCACCGGGGCGAACGCCTCCATGCCGTCCACCGCGATACCGTCGGCCAGCTTGCCGAGGATCTCGGCCAGCCCGGGGTGCTCAGCGGCGAGCTGCCCGGCGCGCTCCCGCACGGCGGGGGTCAGCAGCAGCTCCCGGCACGGCGGCGCCCACAGCCCGTCCCCGGCGGCGTGCAGGCTGCGCTGGTCAGCGACCCGGAAGTAGCGGATCTCCTCGATCGTGTCGCCCCAGAACTCCACCCGGAGCGGGTGCTCCTCGGTGGGCGGGAACACGTCCAGGATGCCGCCGCGCACCGCGATCTCGCCGCGGTGCTCGACCAGGTCGGTCCGGGCGTACCCGATCTCCACCAGATGCTCGATGACCCGCCCGAAGTCCGCGTCCTGGCCCGGGCGCAAGGTGACCGGCTCCAGCTCGCCCAGCCCGCTGACCATCGGCTGGAGCAGGCTCCGCACCGGGGCGACGAGCACGGTGAGCGGGCCGGTCTGCGGGCTGGCCGGGTCGGGGTGGGCGAGCCGGCGCAGCACCGCCAGCCGCCGCCCGGAGGTGTCCGAGCGGGGGGACAGCCGCTCGTGCGGCAGGGTCTCCCAGGCCGGGAAGCAGGCGACCGCGCCGTCCGGCAGCAACGAGCCCAGCGCGTCGGTCAGCTCCTCGGCCTCCCGGGCGGTAGCCGTCACGGCCAGCACGAACCGGGGCTTGTCCAGCCCGGGCGCGGTGGCCAGCGCGGCGGCCAGGAACGGCCGCAACGCGGGCGGGCCGACCAGGTCCGCCGCCTCGTCACCCTGGCCGAGGGCGCGCCGAAGCTGGGGGTCGGTGGCGATGACGCTGAGCAGACCGGCGAGGCTCATGATGTCCCTGGCTGAGTGGTTCAGGCGGCTGGAAGCAGCACGAAAGGCCCGCGCCGGAGGAAAGGCGGGCCGCCCGGCGCAGGATTCCCCTATTTTACGTGCGCGCCCAGCGGCTCAGACCGCCGGCCGCCTTGTCTGACCGGTCAATCGGGGCGGTCTGGCCGCCCGGCTACGGTCCGTGTACTCTCTAGGGTTGCCGTAAGCACGGGTTGGCAGACGGAGGTGAACGTGACCGCTCTGGCGCCTGCCGGGCTGCCCGCGGAACTCGCTGGCCTGCCATCGGTGACTCTGGACGAAGGCCAGCTCGGTGACCTGGAACTGCTGCTGTCCGGGGCCTTCGCCCCGCTGACCGGCTATCTGTCCGCGGCCGATGCGGCCTCCGTCGAGGTCCGCGGCAGGCTGCTCGACGGGACCGCCTGGCCGGTCCCCATCACCCTGGACGTGCCGTCCGGCAGCGTCGCGCCGGGCACGGCCCGGCTGCTGCTGCTGGACCCGGAAGGCACCCCGCTGGCGGTACTGGACATCACTGAGCAGCAGGCCATCGCGGATGGGCCAGCGGGCCCAGTGACCCGGCTGAGCGGGCCGGTTACCGCCTGCCGGGAGGCCGAGCACGGGCCGTTCCGGCACCTGCGCCAGCGGCCGGCCGAGGTGCGGGCGGAACTGGCCGGCCGCGCGGTGCTGGCCTACGTCACCCGCGGGCCGCTGCATTGTCATGAGATCGGGCAGATCCGGTACGCGGCCGGGCTGCTGAAAGCCCGGGTCCTGCTGCTGCCGCTGGTGGCCGGGCCCGCCGACCTGGTGGTGCGGCCAGACGCCCTGGTCCGCACGGTCCAGGCCGCCGCCCGGCACCTGCCGCCAGGCACGCTGGTCGTCCCGGTGCCGCTGCACCGCTATGACACGGACCCGCGCAGCGAGCTGGCGCTGCGGGCCACGGTGGCCGCCGCCTACGGCGCGACCCATCTGCTGGCCGAGCCCGCCGCGGAGCTGGCCGGGACCGGGTCAGCCGCGGCCAGCAGGCTGCAGGCAGGCAGCACGGCCGGGACGGAGGACACGCCGGGCCCGGTCATCCCGGTCGTCCCCCCCGGCGACTGGGCTTACGATCCCGCGGCTGAGGTCTGGCGGCCACTCGCGCTCATCGAGCCGGGCACGGAACGCACGGACCTGGCGGCCGGGGAACTCGAGAGCCTGCTCGACCAGGGCGCGGAGATCCCGTCCTGGCTCACCCCGCCCGCGGTAGCGCAGGAGCTGCGCCGGGCCCGGCCGCCGCGCAGCCAGCGGGGGCTGGTCATCTTCTTTACCGGGCTGTCCGGCTCGGGCAAGTCCACCATCGCCCGGGCGCTGCGGGACGCGCTGAGCGAGCGGGGCGACCGGACCGTGTCGCTGCTCGACGGGGACCTGGTCCGGACGCTGCTGTCGGCCGGGCTGACCTTCTCCCGCGCGGACCGTGACCTGAACATCGCCCGGATCGGCTACGTGGCTACCGAGGTGGCCCGGCACGGCGGCATCGCCATCTGCGCGCCGATCGCCCCGTACGCCAAGGCCCGGGCCGAGGTCCGGCGCGCGGTCCAGGAGGTCGGCGACTTCCTGCTGATCTACGTGGCCACCCCGGCCGAGGTGTGCGAAGCCCGCGACCGCAAGGGCCTGTACGCCAAGGCCCGGGCGGGCCTGATCACCAACTTCACCGGGGTGTCCGACCCGTACCAGGAGCCGGATGACGCGGACCTGGTCATCGACACGTCCACGATGACCCGCCAGGACGCGCTGGACAGCGTGCTGCGGCTGCTCACCGACGGTGGCTGGCTGGCCCGCGGCTAGTCGTCGTCCTCAGCGCTGCGGCCCGCGTCCAGGCGGCTGCGGAGCCCGGTCAGCCGCGCCGCGATCGCCCCGGACATGACGTCCCGCTGCCGGGACAGCAGCACATAGCTGGCGATGCCGCTGACCACCAGGGCCAGGCCGAGCAGGAGCAGCCCCCTGGCGCCGATGAGGTAGAGCAGCCCCATCGCGGCGACGAACAGGAGGATCCGGGCGGTGGTGTAGGCGAGGGTGGATCGCATGACTGGAGTCAGCCTACCGCGCCCGGTCCGGCGCCCGCCGGGTCCTCCCGCAGCAGCTCCGCGAGCAGGGCGGGCTCGATGTTCCCGCCGGACAGCACGGCGACCGTGGTCTGCGCCGCGGGCAGTTCCTGGCGGCGGAACAGGCAGGCGGCGACCGCCACCGCCCCGCCAGGTTCCGCGACCAGCCGGGCGGACGTGGCCAGCCGCCGCACCGCGGCCCTGATCTCCGCCTCGGTCACCGTGACGATGTCGTCCACCAGGGCCTGCAGGTGGCGCAGGGGCAGCGTGCCGACCGGGCTGACCCGGAGCGCGTCGGCGATCGTCCGCTGGGTCACGCTGGCTGGCCAGCGGACCGGCCGCCCCTGCCGCAGCGAGTCCCGGGCGTCAGCGGCGAGTTCCGGCTCCACCCCGATCACCGCGGCCTGCGGGCACAGCCCGCGAACCGCGGCGGCCACCCCGGAGATCAGGCCACCTCCGCCGACCGGGACGACGACCAGGCCAGTGCCGGGCTCATCGGCAGCGATCTCGAGGCCGACCGTGCCCTGCCCGGCGATCACCGCGGCGTCGTCGAACGGCGGGATGATGGTGAGCCCGCGGCGGGCCGCTATGTCCTCGGTGGCCGCGGTCCGGGCGGCCAGATCAGGCGCGCAGATGACGACCTCGGCACCATGCGCGCGGGTCGCGGCGACCTTGCCCGCGGGTGCGTTGTCCGGGATCACGACGACCGCGGGCACGCCGAGCAGCGCGGCCGCGTACGCCACGGCCTGCGCGTGGTTCCCGCTGGAGTGGGTGACCACGCCGCGCTGGCGCACCCCGGCGGGCAGGGCGCTGATCGCCGCGTACGCGCCGCGCAGCTTGAACGCGCCAGTGGGCTGCAGCGACTCGGGCTTGATCAGCAGCCGGGGGGTGACTCCGGGAAAGGGCACCAGCGGAGTGCGCACGGTGATCCCGGCCAGCCGGGCCGCCGCGGACCGGATCTCTGCCACCGATACCAGATCAGCCACGCCATCACCATATGAGGGGGAGGAGGGCCGCGGGCGCCGGAAGTCAGCCGCCGGGCGCCAGAACGTCCCAGATGTCGCCGGGGTCCGGTTTTACGGAAACTGGGGATAAAAACGCATATTGTCGCCACACTTGGGACTGGGGACTGCGTAGCTGGGCGGAGGGGGAAAAGGGTGGATGGCAGTAGTGAGCGCCTCCTGACACCTGGGGAGGTCGCAGCGCTGTTCCGGGTGGATCCGAAAACGGTGACCAGGTGGGCTGCATCCGGCCGGATCAGCAGCATCAGGACACCCGGGGGGCACCGGCGGTTCCGCGAGTCCGAGGTGCGGGCGCTGCTCCGCGGCGAGGTCAGCATGAGCCAGGACGGCGCCGCCGCCCAGGACAGCCGCTCCGGATAGCTGGCCCGGAAAGCTGGCGGCAGCCTCAGGCCTGGTCGGTGCCGTCTGGGCCGTGCTGGCGGCCGGAAACACCCCGGCTGGCCAGGAATTCGGCGAACTGCCGCTGCAGCGCCTCGTCGCCGTCCTGCCAGCGGCGCCGGCGCCGCTCCAGTTCCTGCTCGGTCATGGCCTGCTCGGCCAGCCGGGCGTAATCGGCGTCACCCGGGCCTATCTCCACGTACGCGTCACCGAGCAACTGCCCGTTGTCAGCCAGGGCTGACTCGGGAACCAGCAGGTTCCCGTTAGGCAGCCGGATGACGTACATCGTCTATCACTCTAGAGGCCGTAGCGCAGATTGAAGTAGAGCATGACATCAAGAGCGGTTCTCGTGTTGCCGCCGAGCATGTCCACCAGCGCCGGGCGCTGCCGGGATGCGATGGCCGCGAAGGCGTCGGCGAAGAACTCGCGGCGGCCCAGATCGCCGGGCTGCTTGTGGAAATCACTGACCAGGGAGGGCGTGCAGCGCTCATAGAGCCTGCGGAACTCCGCGGAATCGGACTGCCAGCCCCCGTCGGTCCGGTCGATGTCGTCGAGCGCGTGCCCGATCTCATGGCACATGACGTCGGGCGCAGCCGATGGCCGCGAGCCCACGATGACCTTGCGCTCGCCATAGGCGCCGGCGCAGGCATCCCAGGTCGCCCGGCCGGACGGCAACTCCACCCCGCGCAGCCGGGCCATGTCGTCCAGTTCCGGGACGCCGCCCTCGCCGACGTGGATCGCGTCCAGGCCGTCAGCCAGGATCTCCTTGATCGATTCCGGCAGCTCGGCCAGCCGGTTGACGGCGCGGACGACCTGCGGAGACGGCACAGTGGCGGCGGACCACTCCCGGTGCAGCACTTGTTCCAGCAGCCCGCAGTCCCGGTTGCCTTCCGCGGCCTGCCGCGCGTGCGCCACCTCGTACCAGGGCATCCGGTCCGCGCTGGCGTCGGCCCGCTGCGCCCGGTCCGCCGCGGCCGGCTGCGCCGCCGCGGACTGCGCCGGGTCAGCGCCCTGAGCGCGGCCTGGTGGCTGCCGGATGGCCGCCCGGGCGTCTCCGGACCGGCGGCTGGCGGTATGGCCGGCAGCCCCGCCCGGGGGCCGGGACGGGGCAGGCCGGCGGTCGCTGGCCGGGGTGAACAGGGAGCCAGTCGTGCCGTCGCCGGGAGGCGCTGACCCGGCAGGTGGCTCCCTCGGGATCCGCTTCGGCAGCGGCGGCGGGGTGTCCCGCCCCGGGGCCGGGCGGGTGCCCGGCGGCAGGGTGTCACGGCGCGGCGCAGGCCGGTCCGCGGGTGGCGGCCAGCGTTCACCGGTGCCAGCGGGCGGCCATGGCTCACGCCCGGTTCCGGTGCCGCCCGGGCGCCCCGCGCTGCCCGGGCCCGGATGGCCGGCCTCGCCCGGGATCCGCTTGGGAAGCTCACCGGAGCCAGGACGGGCCGTCCGGCTAGCGCCAGTAGCCCAGGCGCTGGTGTCCGTGCCGAACGGCGGGGTGGCGGGCGAGGACGCAGCCTCCTGATCGCGGCGATGCCGCCCGATACCCAGCCGGGAGCTGCCGGTAGCTGTGCTGCCGGTAGCTGTGCTGCCGGTGGACTGCAGGCCCGCCTGCCCGCTGCCGTGGGAGCGCGGCCGGCCTGATCCTGGCCGCCGGATATACCGGCGGACGCGATCGAAAAGCCGCAACCCCATATATCGCACTCCCCAGCGATCGCGTGCCAGAGGGCCAGAGTATGACGAATCATCGCGATCGTCACCTCTAGTGACTCACCGTCATTGGTTACGGAACAGTAGCCAGTCCCGTGTGACTCAGTTCATTCCTTGACGAAACTGTGGTAGCTGGGGCTAAGCTTCCGCGCATGTGGCTGGTCGGTGCGGTATCTGCGCTGCTCACGCTATGTTTGCTGGGCCGCTGGTCACGGCGGCCCAGGCGGCTGGCCCGGCCAGCCGGTTCCGCCGCAGAGGCCGCGTTCCGCAGGCACCCGGCGGGCCGGGCACTGAACGCGCTGGCGGATGACCCAATGTCACCGGCCCTTCCGTCCGCATCGCGAGACTGGGCCGCGCCGCGGGGCCCGGACGACGATCCCGAGTTCCTGCGCGAACTGGACCGGGTGATCCGCGGCGATGACCCGGGACCTGGCCGGGACCGGTGATCCCGGGCCGGGGTTCGTTGCGGAAAAGATCGTGCCCGTCGGCCGCGTCATCCGGCAGGACCGGCCAGCCCCGGACGGCGCCCGGCAGCCCGGTCAATTGAGCCCGGCGTAGGAGTGCAGCCCGGTGATGAACAAGCTGACCCCGATCATGTTGAACAGCAGGCAGCCGAATCCGGCCAGCTGGATATAGGCGGCCCGGCGGCCGCGCCAGCCCGCGGTGACCCGGGCGTGCAGGAAGCACGCGTAGACCACCCAGGTGATGAACGCCCAGGTCTCGGTGGGGTCCCAGCCCCAGTACCTGCCCCAGGCCTGGTCCGCCCAGATCGCGCCGGCCATGATGCCGAAGGTCCAGATGGGGAAGCCGAACACCACGGCGCGGTAGGCGAGCTGGTCGATCCGTTGCGGGCTGGGCAGCAGCCGGAACACCTCGGGGTTGCGCACCGGCAGGCCCGCCGCGACCCGCCGGGCGTGCCGCTCCGCGAACAGGTACACGACCGCGAGCACCGCGGCCACCACGAAGGTCCCGACCGCCAGGGTGATCGCGGTCACGTGGATGGCCAGCCAGTAGGACATCAGCGCGGGTACCAGCGGCCCGGCCGGGGTGTAGATGACGGTCTGCGCCAGGCCCACGATGATCACTATCGGGGCCATGAAGAACAAGCCCAGGTAGTACGGCCGGTACCGGAGCATCAGGCCGAGGAAGAAGAGCACCGCCACGCACGAGGCCGCGATGATGAACTCGTACATGTCACCCCAGGGCACCCGGTGCACGGCCAGGCCGCGGGTGGTCACGCCCGCGATGTGCATGGCCACCCCCAGGGCGGTCAGCGTGATCCCGGCCCGGACCCACGGCCCGGCGGGCGCGCCGCCCCGGCGGGCGAGCCCGCGGAGGGCCCGCAGCGCCCCGCCCGGGGCGTCCTCGGGAGCGGTACCGGAGGCGGTACCGGGGGCGGAGGCGGTACCGGCGGGCACCGCTGGCCCGGGGGCGTCCGGGCCGCCCGGGGCCGCTGTCACCGTGCTCGGGGTGCCCGCGCCGACCTCGGCTGGGGCCGTGCTGGCGAGGGCGCCCGCGGTGACCAGCTCCGGTTCCTGGGCGGACGCCGGGGCGGCGGGGGAACGCCGGCCAAAGGCGAAGTCAGCCGCGTAGGCGATCACCGCCAGCGAGTACAGCAGCAGGGCGATCATCAGGAAGTGATCGCTGAGCTGGGACAGGCCCTGGTTCGTAGGCACCGGTCTCACTCCCCCTCGGGTGTCGTGCTGGCGGGCACCGGGTCTGTCGTGCTGGCGGTCGCCGGGTCTGTGGTGCTGGCGGGCACCGGGTTCGGCACGTCGGCGCCTTCGTGCCGCTGCCGGAGGGCCCCGGCCAGCCCGGTGAACTCCTCATCGAAGCCGCCCGCCGGGTCGGACCGGGCCAGCCCGCCGACGTTGACCAGCGTGCGGCCGTCCGGGCCGGGGTAGCCGCGGACGAATACCCGCCTGCGCCGGATGAAGAAGGACAGCAGCAGACCAGCCAGGGCGGCCAGCCCGGCGATCAGGGCGGCCTGCTGGCCCGGGTCGTAGGTGATGGCCAGGCTGATCCACTGCCGGTAGCCGGTGAAGGTGAGCGTGCCGGCCCCGCCCGGGAGCCTGATGGACTGGCCGGGCGCCAGCGGCCGCGGCTGGACCGGCAGCACCTGCAGGCCCGCGGTGTTGAGCTGGTACACCGACTGCGGCGGGCCGGTGTCCTCGCCGAGGTTCCCCTGGTACGCGACCAGGCTCACGATCGGCCGGAGCGGCGCCGGGAAGGCCGACACCAGCTGGCCGCCCTCATCCACCGCGGTGGGCAGGAACACCCCGGCGAAGGCGAGCTGGTCGGGCCGCGCGTCCGGGACCTTGATCACGCCCTCCGAGGTCAGGCCCGAGGTGCCGACGGCGATGAACGGCACCGCCTGGTTGAAGACGACCTTGCCGGTGCCGTCGGTGACCTTGAACTCGGGTGCGTACCCGTGACCGATGAGGTACACCTTGGCGCCGTCGATGTTCAGCGGGTGATTGACCCGGAGGTCATCGTGGCGGGCTGGCGCCCCGGGCTGCGCCGAGTAGCTGACGTAGGCGTCGAACGCGGACGGCTGGCCGCGGAGCTGGCCGGAGGTGACGTAGGAGGCGGTGAACCGGTCCAGGGTGAGGATGAACGGCTGCAGGTCGGCCGAGGACACCAGCCGCCCCGGGTGGAACTCGTCCAGCGCGGTCGCCGTGTTGGCGAACGTGGTGCCGGACACCAGCAGCCGGTTCGCCTTGTAGCCGAACAGGCCGCCCAGCGCGACCGAGCCGAGCAGGGCCAGCAACGCCAGGTGGAACAGCAGGTTGCCGGCCTCCCGGCGGTATCCCTTCTCGGCCGAGACCCAGCCGTCCCCGGTGCGGAGCCGGAATTTGCGGCGGCGGAGCATGGCGGCGGCCGCGCTGAGGGCCGCGTCCGGGCTGAGCGCGGTCTGGTACCGGGCCGACTGGGGCAGCCGGGCCAGGTTCCGCGGGGCGGGCGGCGGCAGCGCCCGGGCGGACCGGGCCAGCCGGAACGTGCGCGGCACCACGCAGCCCGCCAGGGACAGGAACAGCAGCAGGTAGATGGCGGCGAACCAGGGCGCCGCGAACACGTTGAACAGCGAGAACCGGGCCAGCCACGGGGCCAGTGCCGGGTGTGAGGTGTAGTACTGCTGCACCGCGGCCGCGTCGACGCCCTGTTGCGGCAGCAGCGAGCCCGGCACGCTGGCCACGGCGAGCAGGAACAGCAGGATCAGCGCGGTGCGCATGGAGGTCAGCTGCCGCCACGTCCAGCGCAGCCAGCCCAGCGCGCCGAGTGCCGCTGGCCGGGCCGCCGGGCGGCCAGGGCCCGCCGTGGCTGGCGCCGCGGGAAGCTCGGTGTCCGGGCGTTCGGTCTGGGTCATGCTGGCTGGCCTGCTGCCCTCTCGATCAGGTTCTTCAGGCCGGTGTAGGTCACCTGGCCGATGACCCGCGCGGTGATCCGGCCACTGCGGGACAGCACCAGTGTGGTCGGGATGCCCGAGGGGGGCACGGTGTTGCGGAAATCGAGGGCGATGAGGTCGCTGGGATCGTTCAGGCTGGGATAGCTGATCCGGAAGTCACTCATGAACGCCTGGGCGCTGGCTGGGCTGTCCCTGATGTCGATGCCCACGAACCGGACACCCGCTGGGCTGAAGTGGCTGGCGGCCGCGGCCAGGCCGGGTGCTTCCTCGCGGCACGGGCTGCACCACGAGCCCCAGAAGTTCAGCACCACCACATGACCGCGCTCCGCGGCCAGGCTCAGCTTGCCGCCACCGACCAGGGCCCCGGCCACCGGCGGCGCCACCGGGCCGCCGCTGGCCGTGAACAGGGTCGTGCCCGGGCTGCCCGCCACGAAGCTCTGGCCGTTGCTGGCGGGCGAGCTCGCGGCGACCGAGCCGGTGCAGCCGGCCATGGCCAGCCCGCCGGCCACGGCCACCGCGGCACGCAACAGGCCGGGGACACGACACGCCAGGCGCGGAGGACGGGACACCGAGAATGCTCCTACAGGCAGTAGTACCGCGGCCCATTCTGCCCGACGACGGATTCGCCACGGGCTCCGGGGCCGGCCCGCCCGGGCTCGCCGGCCCGCCGGGTGGCTGGCGTGTGGCTGGCGTGACACAGCTGGTCCGCCTCCAGTGCCGGGCAGCTCAGGCTCCTGGCACCTGCGGGCGGCCCGCGCCTGCTGGCTCGGCGTAGCTCACGCTGGTCAGCTTGTCCCCGGTGTAGCTGAACGACGTGACGCTGGCCAGGGCGCACTGACGGTGCCCAGGGTGGTGCCAGAGCCGTTTCCCCTCCGCTGCCCGGCGGGCGGTCCAGATCGGCAGCTGGTGGCTGACACAGACAGCCTCGTGGCCGCGGGCGGTGCGGGCCGCGTCGGCCGCGGCCACCTGCATCCGGGCCGCGATGCTGGCGTACGGCTCACCCCAGGACGGGCGGAACGGGTCGTAGAGATACCGCCAGTTGCCCGGATGGAAGATGACGCCGTTCCCCACCCCGGTGGTGGTCCCCTCGAACTTGTTCGTGGGCTCGATCAGCCGCTCGTCGATCTCTGGCTCGAGCCCGAACTGGGCCGCGAGCGGCGCCGCGGTCTCCCGGGTCCGGTCCAGCGGCGAGGACCGGAGCAGCACCACGTCCCGGCCGGCCAGGAAGCCCGCTGCTGCCTTGGCCATCAGCCGGCCGTCCTCGGACAGGTGAAAACCAGGCAGGCGGCCGTACAGGATACCGGCCGGGTTGTCCACCTCGCCGTGCCGGACCAGGTGCACCACAGTGACAGCCGTCCCGGGGTCGAGGTCGCCGGAACCCGCCGCATTCGTCCCGGGATTCTCAGTCATGGCGGGCACAGCCTACCGGGACACCCTGGTGTGCCCGGGCCGGGGCTGGTGATCCGCGGTGGCGCCGGGCAAACCAGGAGGGTCTGAAAGGTGAATGCCGGCCGACAGGTACGCTGGTGGCAGCTCGTGGTTGCGCCTAGGGTTCCGTGCCCTGCCCGCGCCCCGGTCCGGGGCAGTCTGGCCACCACAACGAGGGCAGGGCGGCCTGGACCGAGCGGCGCCAGGCACCGGCCCGCAGCGGCGATCAGCCCGCTGCCCGGCCGGGCCCACACCTGACGGGATAGAAGCCTCGAGGGCTCTGCCGTTCGTCACGCCCGCGGCTGGCCTGACCGTCACCGCGGGCCCGGACCTGGAGCCTGGAGCCGTCCTGTGAGCGCCACCGCCCTCGCCCTGATCCTGGTCGCCGCCGTGGCTCACGCCACCTGGAACCTGTTCAGCAAGCAAGCCTCCGCCAGCGGCGCCGCGTCCTTCGTCTGGCTGATGGCCGCGGTGGCGACCGTGGCCTATGCCCCGGTGGTCGCGCTGACCGTGCTGCTCAGCCCGCCCCGGCTGACCGCGCTGGCCTGGGTGTTCATGATAGGAACCGGGCTGCTGCAGGTCGGCTACTTCCTGTTCCTGCAGGCTGGTTACAGCCGCGGCGACCTGTCCCAGGTGTACCCGGTCGGCCGGGGTACCGGCGCCCTGCTGGCTGGCCTGGCCGGGATCGTGTTGCTGGGCGAGCGTCCCGGGCCCGCCGGGATCGCCGGGATGGTGCTGATCGTGCTCGGCGTGCTGCTGCTCGGCCTGCCCGGCCCGGCGCCAGCGGGCGTCGCCACCCGGGCAGCCCCGAGGCGTACCTGGCGCCCGATCGTCTTCCCGCTGGTCACCGGGATGTTCATTGCCGCGTACACGTTGTGGGACAAGTACGCGGTCAGCACGCTCAAGGTGCCGCCCATAGTGCAGGGGTACGCCTCGCTGCCGGTGATGGTGGCGCTGCTGGCTCCGTTCGCCCTGCGTGACCGGCGGCGCACCACCCGGGTATGGCGCGGCTACTGGCGCCAGGTGGCAGGCGCCGCGGTACTCTCCCCGCTGGCCTACATACTGGTGCTGGTCGCGATGAGCTTCACGGCCATCAGCGCGGTCGCCCCGGCGCGGGAGGTCAGTGTCCTGGCGGGCGTGCTGCTCGGCCGCACGCTGCTCGGTGAGGGCGCGCTGGCGCTCCGGCTCATCGCAGCGGGCGCCATCGCGGTCGGCATCATCTGCATCGCCGTCGGCTGACTGGCCGCGTTCCGCACATCGGGGGCGAGGCGGGCTATCGCAGGGCGGTGGCGGCGGCACGGGCGGCGGCGGGCAGGGCAGCGGCGATCTGCGCCACCGCCTCGTCGTCGTGCGCAGCGGACACGAACCACACCTCGTACGGGGATGGCGGCAGGTAGACGCCCTGGTCCAGCATGGCGTGGAAGAACGCCGCGTACGCCGCCGCGGACTGGCTGCGGGCATCGTCGAAGTTCCGGACCGGCTGGTCCACGCCGAGGAACACGGAGAACAGGTTGCCGCCCTGCTGTACCTGGCCCGGCACCCTAGCGTCAGCCAGCGCCGCACCGGCCAGCTTGGCGAGGGTGGCCGAGACCTCATCCAGCCGGGCGTAGACCGCCGGGGTACAGCCGCGCAAGGTGGCCAGGCCGGCCGCGGTGGCCAGCGGGTTACCGGACAGGGTGCCCGCCTGGTAGACCGGGCCGGACGGAGCGAGCCGGTCCATGATCTCGGCCCGGCCGCCGAACGCGGCAGCGGGCAGGCCACCGCCCATCACCTTGCCGAACGTGGTCAGATCGCCAGCCACGCCGTCCCGGCCGTACCAGCCGGCCGCGGTGACCCGGAACCCGGTGAGCACCTCGTCCATGATCAGCAGGGCGCCGTGCTCGCGGCACAGCCCGGCGAGCAGTTCGTTGAAGCCGTCAGCCGGCGGCACCACGCCCATGTTGCCCGGGCACGCCTCAGTGATCACGCAGGCGATCCGCCCGCCGTGCGCCGCGAAGGCAGCCTGCACCGCGGCCGCGTCGTTGTACGGGAGGACCAGGGTGTCCGCGGCGGACGCGCCGGTCACCCCGGGCGAGTCAGGCAGCGCGAACGTTGCCACCCCGGAACCCGCCGCCGCCAGCAGCGCGTCCACGTGCCCGTGGTAGCAGCCAGCGAACTTGACCACCAGCTGCCGCCCGGTGAACCCCCGGGCCAGCCGGACCGCCGACATGGTGGCCTCGGTGCCCGAGTTCACCAGCCGGACCTTGTCCACCGGGGCACGGGCGGCGATCTCCTCGGCCAGCTCGACCTCACCGGCGGTGGGGGTGCCGAAAGAGGTCCCGGCCCCGGCCGCCTGCTGGACCGCCCGCACCACCTCCGGGTGCGCGTGCCCGAGGATCATCGGGCCCCAGGAGCAGACCAGGTCCACGTAGCGGCGGCCGTCCTCGTCGGTCAGGTAGGGGCCGGCCCCGGAGCGCATGAACACGGGGGTGCCGCCGACCGAGCCGAACGCGCGGACCGGCGAATTGACCCCGCCGGGGATCACCGAGCGGGCGCGGCCAAACAGCGCGGCGGACCGGTCATTACCGGTCACGACGCCCTGCTTTCGTCGCAGGCATCCGCCAGCAACTCCAGCAGCCGCACCGCGTCGGGCAGCGCCGTCTCAGCCAGCGCCGCCTCGGCCAGCGCCGTCTCAGCCAGCGCCGCCTCGGCCAGCGCCGCCTCGGCCAGCGCCGCCTCGGCCAGCGCTGTTCCGGGCAGGACCGTTCCGGGCAGGGCGGCCTCAGTCACGGCCGGGCCGGCCAGCACTGCGGACGGCGGGGCAGGCGGCCGTATCCAACGGCCCGCGGTCCCAGTGACGTCCCGGGACGGCGGGGCCAGCACGAAACTGTTCCGGCAATGCCAGCGCAGCCCGGCCACTTCCCCCACATCCTCCGGGGCGCAGTCCAGCTGGCAGGGCCACCATTCGTCCTCGTCCTCGGGCGCGCCGCGGGTCGCCACGAAGAACAGCATCCGGCCGTGGCCCGCCGCCACTGGTCCCGGCTCCACCCCGGCCTGCTTCATCAGCCCCAGCGCGGCCGTGCCCGCAGCCACCGGCACGTCCAGCACGTCGAACACCCGCCCGGTGGGCAGGATGATGTTCGCCTCCGGGTGATGCCCCCACCGCTCGGCGACCGTGCCCGCATCGCAGCTGGCGAACATCTGCCAGGTGGGTGACATCGGGTGCGCGGCGGGCGCGGGACAGCCGACCCGGTCGCACGAGCAGGCCCGGCCGGTGCCCCGGCTGCGCAGTGGCCGGGCGGGGATCCGGGCCCGGCTCCGGGACATCCCAGCCATGGGCGGGCCGCTGCCGCGCGGGAAGGCGCCCAGGCACACCGGCCAGCCCATGGCGGCGTATTCGAGGGCAGCGGTGGTTAGCCGCTCGCCTTCTCTGCGCCAGCCTCGGCGTAGCACCGGTGCGACCATCAGCGATCCAGCTCCTATCCTCGCGCGGTGCCCTGCGCCATCGTCTTCCGCACCACGGGCTGGCCCAGCACGGGCTCTGGCGCGATAGGCCCCAGTTCTGATAATGCCGCGCCGGCCACGCTCCGCGCAGGCCAGTACACAAGGAGATGCCGACATGTTGCCGAACCGCTGCTCACCCTGGGGTCCTCCGCGGGGCTCCGGTCAGCCAAGGCGGCGGGCCAGTTCCGCGGCCCAGTAGGTCAGGATGATGCTCGCCCCGGCGCGGCGGATCGCCGTCACCGTCTCGTCGATGACCCGGTCCCGGTCCAGCCAGCCGTGCGCCGCGGCCGCCTCGACCATCGCGTATTCCCCGCTCACCTGGTACGCGGCGACCGGCAGGGACACCGCCGCCGCCACTTCCGCGATCACGTCCAGATAGCTGAGGGCCGGCTTGACCATCACGATATCCGCGCCCTCGGCCACGTCCAGGAGCACCTCGCGGAGCGCATCCGCCGCGTGCGGATCCTGCTGGTAGGCAGCCCGGTCGCCGAACTGCGGGGCGCACTCGGCCGCGTCCCGGAACGGGCCGTAGAACGCGGACGCGTACTTGGCGGAGTAGCCGCAGATCGCCACCTCGCCGTAACCAGCGCCGTCCAGGGCCGCCCGGATCGCCGCGACCTGGCCGTCCATCATGCCGCTGGGCGCCATCACGTGAGCGCCCGCGGCCGCCTGGGTCACCGCGATCGAGGCGTACCGGTCCAGGGTGGCGTCGTTGTCCACCTCGCCCGCGGCGGTGAGCAGCCCGCAGTGCCCGTGGTCGGTGTACTCGTCCAGGCACAGATCGGCCATCAGCACTGTGCTGTCGCCTACCTCGGCGGCCAGGTCGCCGAGGGCCCGGGCGAGGATCCCAGCCGGGTCATCGGCCGCGGAGCCGCGCGCGTCCTTGACCGCCGGGATGCCGAACAGCATGAGCCCGCCGACGCCCGCGGCCACCGCCTCGGCCGCGGCCTTGCGCAGGCTGTCCCGGGTGTGCTGGACCACGCCGGGCATCGAGACCACCGGCTGTGGCTCGCTGATGCCTTCCTTCACGAACATGGGCAGCACCAGGTCAGCTGGCCGCACCCTGGTCTCCGCCACCAGCCGGCGCAGGGCCGCGGTCCGGCGCAGCCGCCGTGGCCGCGCGGCCGGGAACTCCGCAGGACTCACCAGTGCTCCCCGGTAGTCAGGCCCATCATGATCACCTCAGCCGCCGCCGGGCGCCGCGGCGGCGCTCGCTCGGCTTGCGCAGCGGCTCCCCGGCGGCGATCGCCGCCTCCCGCACCCCGGCCGCGTGCTCAGCCAGCGCGTCCACCAGGGCGGTCGCGGATGGCTTGGGCGCGGTCACGTCCACCCGGAGGCCGAACTCCGCGGCCGTCTGCGCGGTCTGCGGCCCGATCACCGCGATCACCGTGACCGCGTGCGGCTTGCCCGCGATGCCGATCAGGTTCCGCACCGTGGAGGACGAGGTGAACAGGACCGCGTCGAACCCGCCACCCTTGATCGCCTCGCGCACCGGCGCGGGCGGGGGCGCGGCCCGGACCGTGCGGTACGCGGTCACGTCCTCCGCTTCCCAGCCGAGTTCGGTGAGCCGCGCGACCAGCGCTTCGGTCGCGATGTCAGCCCGGGGCAGCAGCACCCGGTTGATCGGGTCGAGCAGGCTGTCGTAGGGCTGCCAGGCCGCGGCCAGCCCTTCACCGGACTGCTCGCCTTCGGGGATGAGGTCAGGCTTGATGCCGAAGTCGAGCAGCGCCCGGCCGGTCTGCTCACCCACTGCGGCGATCTTGACGCCGGCGAAGGCCCGGGCGTCCAGCCCGTATTCCTCCAGCTTCTCGCGCACCGCGCGGACCGCGTTGACCGAGGTGAAGACCACCCACTGGAACCGGCCGGTGACCAGTCCCTTGATCGCCCGCTCCATCTGCTGCGGGGTGCGCGGTGGCTCGACCGCGATCGTCGGTACCTCTTCCGGCACCGCACCGTGCGCGCGCAGCCGCTCCGACACCGAGCCCGCCTGCTCCTTGGTCCGCGGCACCAGCACCCGCCAGCCGAACAGCGGCTTGGTCTCGAACCAGGACAGATCCTGGTGGGCGGCGGCCTTGCCCACCACGCCGATCGCCGGGCCGGTCTCGGTGAGCAGGCTGACGCCAGCCGCCTTGAGATCAGCCATGACCGAACCGAGCGCACAGGTCACGGTCAGCTGGTCGGTGGTCGTGCCGTTCCAGGTCAGGGTGAACGGGGTACGGTCCGGCCAGCCCGCGGCCAGCAGCATCTTGGCCAGGTCGGCCGGGTTGGCCTCCGCGCCCAGGATGACCAGGCTGCCCGGCTGCTGGCTGTCCGCGGAGATGCGGCTGACCTCAGACGCGTGGATGATCCGCACGTCGCTGCCGGCCTCGGAGGTCAGCGGGAGGCCCGCGTAGGCGGGTACCGCGGTGGCGGCCGGCATACCGGGCACGATCTCGAACCGGACCCGGGCCTTGGCGCACGCGGTGGCCTGCGCCGCGGCCGGCCCGAACAGCAGCGGGTCGCCGTCGTACACAGCCACCGCGACCTGCCCGGCCTTGGCTGCCTTGATCAGCAGCTTGGGCTCGGCGTCCAGTTCCGCGGCGGCACGCACCTCGGCGGACGGCGCGAGCAGGTGAGCCAGCCGCCCGGTCACCTCTGGCTCGCCGACCACCAGGCCCGCCCGGCCGAGCAACTCGGCCGCACGGAGCGTCAGTAGCTCGGTACTGCCCGGCCCGGCGCCCACGAAGGCCACCAGGCCTGGCTGGCCTGCCCTGTTCGTCGTCGCTGTCACACTCACGATGCATCGTCCCCGCTGCTGATGTATTCGGAAGGCGTGGCCAGGTACTGCCCCGCGCCCCGGCGCAGCAACTCGGCGGCGACCACCGCACCGAGCTGGGCCGCCCCGGCGGCGGAAGCGGTCGCGCTGGCGCGTACCGCCACATCCCCGGCTACTGCCGCGACCACCGCGGTCAACTCCAGCGTCTGCGTTCCGGCAGCATACGCGCCTACTGGTGCGCTGCACCCGGCCTGAAGCGCGGCGAGCACGCCGCGTTCCGCGGTAACCGCGGCGTGGCTCACCGGGTCGTCCACCGCGGCCAGCAACCCCGCGAGGTCGCTGTCACCGCGGCATTCCACGGCCAGCGCGCCCTGGCCCGCCGCGGGGAGCATCTCGTCCGGCTCGAACACCTGGCTGACCGCGTCGAGGCGGCCGATCCGGGCCAGTCCGGCGTAGCCGAGCAGCACCGCATCGAGCTCGCCGGATACCACGGTGGCCAGCCGGGTACCCGCGTTGCCGCGGACCGGGACGGGATTGACGTCCGGCCGGAGCAGCCGGAGCTGGGCAGCCCGCCGGGGTGAGCCGGTACCGATCCGGGCGCCGGGCGGCAGGTCGGCCAGCTTGGCCCCATCCCGGGCGGCCAGCACGTCCCGCGGATCGTCCCGGGCCGGGACCGCGGCCAGGACCAGGCCGGGCACGGCGGCGACCGGCAGGTCCTTCATCGAGTGCACGGCCAGGTCCACCTCGCCGGACAGCAGGCTCTCCCGCAGCGCGCTGACGAACACCCCGGTGCCGCCGATCTGGGCCAGGTCGGCGCGGGTCACGTCGCCGAACGTGGTGTACCCGACCAGCTGGACGCTCAGCCCGGTCCGCTCGGTGATCAGCCGGGCGACCAGGCGGGACTGGGTGATGGCCATCGGGCTCTTCCGGGTGCCCAGCCGCAGCGGCTGGCTTGCTGCCCCGCTCACGGCGTGTCCTCCCCCGGCTCGACCAGGTCGGCGTCGGCCCGGGTGACCGCGGCGACCACCGCGGGATCGAGGTCGAACAGGACCCGCAGCGCGTCCTCGTACGCATCACCGCCCGGGGACCCGGCCAGTTCCTTGACCCGCACCGTCGGCGCATGCAGCAGCTTGTCCACTACCCGGCGCATGGCCCGCTCGACCTCGCCGATCGTGTGATGGTCGGCGGGCCGCAGCCGGCCTTCCAGCCGGGCCAGCTCGGCGTCCACCACCCGGGCGGCCTTGGCCCGCAGGGCGACCACGGTCGGTGCTACCCGGGCCGCGTGCACGGCGGAGGCCCACGCGGCGAACTCCTCGGCCACGATCGCCCGGACCGTGGCCAGGTCCTCGTCCCGGGCCAGCAGGCCAGCAGCCTGCTCACCGTGAGGCTCGCCGCCCAGCGCGCCGAGGCCGAGGACGCTCACCCCGGGGAGGTCAGCCGCGGCCGGATCGACATCACGGGGCAGCGCGAGGTCCAGCAGCACCAGCGGCCGGCCCGGGCTGCCGCGGCGGCCCAGGGCCCGGGCCACCAGGTCCGCGCCGATCACGACGCCGGTGGCGCCGGTGCACGAGATGACCAGGTCCGCCCCGGCCATCGGGGCCGCCAGGTCGGCCAGGTCCGCGGTGCTCCCGCCGACCGCGCTGGCCAGCCGCTGCGCAGGCTCGGGAGTGCGGTTGGCCACCACGATGTGCGCGGCGCCCAGCCGGGCCGCGGTGGTCGCGACGAGGGAACTCATCGAGCCGGCCCCGACCACCAGCACGCGCTGGCCGGCCAGCGGCTGGTCCGGGTCAGCCACCTCGCCGGCGAGCTGCTGAGCCGCGAGCCCGATGCCCACGCTCACCAGGCTCGGGCCGGCCCGGTCGATGCCCGTCTCGGCATGCGCGCGCTTGGCGGTGCGCAGCGCCAGGGCGCCCAGCTCGCTGAGGCCCCGGCTGAGCGTGCCCTGCTCACGGGCGACAGCCAGGGCCTGGCGGACCTGCCCGAGGATCTGGCTCTCCCCCAGCACCATCGATTCCATCCCGCAGGCCACCGCGAGCAGGTGCTGCACGGCACGGTCCTCGTAGTGCACGTACAGGTGCGGGGTGAGCTCCTGCAGGGCCAGGCCCGAGTGCCGGACCAGCAGCTCGCAGACGGCGGACACGCCCGCGTGGAACTTGTCCACCTCGGCGTAGACCTCGGCCCGGTTACAGGTGGACACCACGAACACGCCGGCCACGTTCGGCGCCTGGGACACGTCACGCAGCAGCTTGGTCAGGGCATCGCCGCTGATGACGGCCCGCTCCAGTACGGTCAGCGAGGCGCTCTTGTGGCTCAGGCCGACTACGAGCTCGCTCACCGGCCGACCCCGGTGGACTCGGACCGGGCCGGGCGGGGCATGCCGTTAGCCGCCCGCGGCCCATTGACGGAACCGCTGGCGCGGGCCGTTGCTGGCCACTCCTGCTCGTCCTGGGAGACGCGCACCACCGACCTCCGCTGCGCGTGGAACGCGAGAATCTGCAACTCGATGGACAGGTCGACCTTACGCACGTCGACGCCAGGAGGCACATTGAGCACCATCGGCGCGAAATTTAGGATGCTCGTTACCCCGGTGGCCACGAGGCGATCGCACACCGCCTGCGCGGTGGCCGCCGGGGTGGCGATGACCCCGATGGACACGCCGTGCCTGGCCACCACCCGTTCCATCTGATCCACATCGAGCACGCCATGCCCGGCGATCTGGGTGCCCACCACGTCCGGGTCGCTGTCCAGGACCGCGGCGATCCGGAAACCGCGGGAGGCGAAGCCGCCGTAGTTCGCGAGCGCCCGGCCCAGGTTGCCGGCGCCGACGATGACGACCGGCCAGTCCTGGGTCAGCCCCAGCTCCCGGGATACCTGGTAGACCAGGTACTCCACGTCGTACCCGACGCCGCGGGTGCCGTAGGAGCCGAGATGGGACAGATCCTTACGGAGCTTGGCGGAGTTCACCCCCGCCGCGGCCGCTAGTTCCTCACTCGACACGGTGGGGATGTCCTGCTCCGCGAAGGCGTACAGAACGCGCAGGTACACCGGGAGGCGGGCGATGGTCGCCTCCGGAATGCCCTGGCGGCTGCCGTTCGCCGACATCGCCTTGGCGGACGCGGACACTGCACGGCGTGACATGCGCCGACGCTCCTGAGGGGTTCGACCTGCGGGCACTGCGGGCGGCCCAGGTGCCCGCCGGGATCTGATACTCAACGGTACGCTTTTGTGAACACATGCACAAAGTCAGCCGTCAGCTAGGGGGTACCGGGCGGGCAGCCAGGGGCTCCCGGGCGGGCTGAACCAGCCGGCCGCCCGGGCGCTCACCGGCACAGCGCGGCGCGCAGCCGCTGCTCGCTGACGCGCCAGAAGTCGTGCTGAACCCCGTCGATCAGGGTCACCGGGATCTTGTCCCAGTAATCCCGCAGGTCAGCCTCGGACGCGGTGATGTCGCGCTCGGTCCACGGCACCCCCAGCTCGCCCGCTACCCGGGCGATCACCGTGCGGGCCTCGTCACACAGATGGCAGCCCGGCCGGGACAGCAGTGTGATCTGGTGCTGGGCCGCCTGGTGCTGGGCTTTCTGGTGCTGGGTCATCTGCTGCTGGCCCGGTGTCACGGCACCCGGCCGCGCCGGGGGCTCATCGCCATGACCTTCGCCTCCCGCACGCCCAGCTCGATCACGTTGGTGGCCAGCACATAGGGCCGCCGCCGGGCCTCGAAGTCCAGCACGTACGGCTGGGCCTGGTGCTCGTCGTACGCGGCCCGGTCACGGTAGACCTGGTAGAGAATCCGCTGCAGCGGTGCGGACGGGACCCCGTGCACCACGTACGCCAGCGTGTCCGGCTCTCGCTCCTGGACCTGGGCCACGACCTGGCTGGACAGCCGGTCGAACTCCTCGGCGCCGTTGTCCAGCAGCGTGTAGATGGCGATCTGGCCATACAGCCGGTCGGTATCCACCTCGCTGGCGGCCAGCGCCGCGGCCTGCGCACCGCGCTGCGCGTCAGCGGCCGGCCGGCCGAACGGATCGGTGCTCAGCGGATCAGCGCCGGGCGGGAAGGCCGGCGCTGGCTGGCCCGGCCCGGGGGCGGCGGCCCGGCTGGCGGCGGCCCGGCTGGCGCCGTTCGCGTCCCGGCGCCCGTTCTCCGGGTAACCGTTCTCCTGGTAGAGCGCATCGAAGGCGCCGGTCACCGGCACCCCGGCGGCCGCGGTGTCCGGGAAGTCACCGGTGCCGTACCGGCCGAGCTCACCGGTGTCCCCGTACCCGCCGGTCGCCTGGAGCCCTCCGGTATCCCCGTAGTAGCTGCCCTGGCGATAGCCGCCGGTGTCCGCCGGGCCGTAGCCACCGGGGCCGTCGCGGTCATAGCCGCGATCCGATCCGTATTCGGCGTAGTCACCGGCCGGGTAACCGCCGGAGTCGCGGTAATCCCGGTAGCCGCCTGCGTAGAGGTCCAGTGAGTCGTCCCCCGGGTAGTCCGGTGAGCCGGGGTAGCCGGATGCGCCGCGCGGGTCCGCCAGCACCGCCTGCTGCCGCCAGTCAGCGTCATCAGCTCCGCCGTACCCGCCGCGCAGCACCCCGGCGTGCATCCGCGCCGCCCGGTTACCGGCCAGCCAGGTCAGCGCGGCGGCGAGCAGGGCCAGCGCCGGATAGGCCGATTCCGCCCGCAGGTGACTGACCTGAAGCCCTTGCAGGGCCACCGCGGCCACCCCTGCCGCGCCGACCGCCTGCACCGCGGCCAGCCAGGCCCGGTCCTCCCGGGCCCGCACCGTTACCAGGGCGAGCGTGGCCACGAAGCTGAGCACGACGACCACCGCGATCAGCGCGAGCAATCCGAGCGGTATCACCTGGAAGTGCGCGGACGCGGCCGGCCAGGCCTGGCTGAACGGCTGCGCGGTGAGCGGGTCGGTCGCCATGATCACCGCGACGATCACGAAGAGCCCGGCCAGCACGACCCGGGACAGGAACCGGCCGGCCACGCCCCGTGCTGCCGTCTCGGCCATCCCCCAGACCAGCGCCAGCGGGGCGACCACGGCGCCGCCGAGCTGGGCCGCGCGGAACGTGGTCGCCCCGAAGCCCCGCTGGAAGCCGATCGCCTGCGCGGCCAGCGCGATCACCAGCCCGGCGGCCGCGACGATCCAGGCGGCCATGCCGATAGACGGCTGCCGCAGGCACTCGCGGATCAGCAAGATCATGCCGATGACGGCGACGGCCGTCCCGGCAAGTGCGACCACGAGTGAAATAGACATCGCTGCCTATGGTGCCTGACCCGCGGCCATCATGCGGACCAGATGAGTGACCAGGCTGAGCGACCAGACAGCGACCCGACAGTGACCAGGCTGAATGACGGGACAGCGACCGGGCCGGGTAACGGGCAAGGCGGCCCGCGGCCGTCTTTATAGACTCGGCTGACATGAGGCAGCTGACCGAACGGCTTCCCGGCGGCAGTAGCGACCGGCAGCGCCGACTGCGCAAGGACCGGGCCGCCCTGGCGGGCGCGGCCGCCGCGGCGGCCGCCGTCGTGGCGGCCGAGCCCCCCGAACCGGACCCGTCCGCGGCTGCGTTCTTCGACGTGGACAACACGCTGATGCGCGGCGCGTCGATCTACTACTTCGCCCGGGGGCTGGCCGCCCGGAAGCTGTTCGGCCCCCGCGACCTGGCCCGGATGGCCTGGGGCCAGCTGAACTTCCGGATCCGCGGCGCGGAGAACTCCGGGCACATCGACGCCGCGCGGGAGGCCGCGCTCACCTTCGTGGCCGGCTACAAGGTGGACGACATCGTCCGGCTCAGCGAGGAGATCTTCGACGAGAGCATGGCCAGCCGCATCTGGGAGGGCACCTGGGCGCTCGCCCAGGCGCACCTGCGCGTGGGCCAGCGGGTCTGGCTGGTCACCGCGACGCCGGTCGAGCTCGCCACCGTCATGTCCAGCCGGCTCGGGCTGACCGGCGCGCTCGGTACCGTCGCGGAGTCGGCGCACGGTGAGTACACCGGCCGCCTCGTCGGCGGGCTGCTGCACGGCGAGGCCAAGGCGGCCGCGGTCAAGGCGCTGGCCGAGCGGGAAGGACTGGACCTGGCCCGCTGCTCCGCCTACAGCGACTCCGCGAACGACCTGCCGATGCTGCTGCTGGTCGGCCACCCGCACGCGGTCAACCCGGACGCCGAGCTGCGGGCCGAGGCGCGCCGCCGGGGCTGGCCGGTGCACGACTTCCGGTCCGGCCGCCGGGTCACCCTGATCGCGCTGCCCACCGCGGCGGGTGCCGGGGCGGTGGTGGGCGGGATCGCCGCGGGCATGGCGCTGCACCGCCGGCACCTGAAGCACGGCGATTAAGGGCTGAACGCCGGGCCGCGCTCGGCCAGCAACTCACCCAGGGTCCGCTGGATGGTGCCGCGCACCTGGTCGGTCACGCGCGCGACCAGGTCCGGGTCCCGTTCCGCGCGCGGCGGGTAGCCGCTCGTCGGCACGGCCGGGCAGAACTCGATCAGCCACTGCGAGGGCAGCGGCACCGCGCCGACCGCCCCGAGCCACGGGAACAGCGGCGTGACCGGGAAATACGGCAGGCCCAGCAGCCGGGCCAGCGGGGCCGCGTTAGCGATCATCGGGTAGATCTCCTCCGCCCCGACGATCGCGCACGGCACGATCGGCACCCGGGCCCGGATCGCGGAGACCACGAACCCGCCGCGGCCGAACCGGCGCAGCTGGTAGCGGTCACGGAACGGCTTGCCGATCCCCCGGAAGCCCTCCGGGAACACGCCGACGAGCTCGCCGGACGTGAGCAGCTGGTGCGCGTTGGCCGGGCTGGCCCGGGTGTGCCCGGCCCGCCTGGCCACGGTGGCCAGCCCGGGCACCTGGTACACCAGGTCGGCGCCGAGCAGCCGGAGGTTGCGGTGCGCCGGATGCTCGTCGTGCAGGCCGGCCTGCAGCATGACCGCATCGAGCGGAAGCGCGCCGGAGTGGTTGGCCACGACCAGGGCGCCACCCTGCGCGGGCACGTGCTCGAGCCCGCGCATCCGCACCCGGAACCACTGCCGGTAGAGCCCCCGGGCCAGCGGCATCAGCACCCGGGAGTTGAACTCCGGGTCGAAGCCGAATTCATCCACGACGGCCACGCCAGCGGCCCCTACCCAGCTCTGACCAGCCCTGGCTCCGCTGGCAACCCGGGCGGAGCCGGGCTGCCAGCCTGGGACTACTTCTTGTTGCGGCGCTGCACGCGGGTCTTCCGCAGCAGCTTGCGGTGCTTCTTCTTGGCCATTCGCTTGCGGCGCTTCTTGATGACGGAGCCCACGACACCACCCTCGCTCGTGACTTAGGGAACCAGGCATGCGACGCATAGGCCCGATGCCAGTCAGCTGGGCGCACGCCAACGACACAGGTTACCAACGACCCCGAGCCCCCAACGCCCCGAGTGCAACGACAGCGGGACAGCGTCCCGCCCAGCCCACCCCAGAACTGCCCCGTAGCAGGCCCGCAGGAACCCCGGATAAGGCACCCGCCAGCACCGCCCCGAGGCCAGGAATTCGCCCCGGTTACTGCGCCACCACTACGAAGCTGCTACGAATGAGCCCTTCAGATACCGGTTGACCGCCTGTTCTGGAACACGGAATGAGCGGCCGACGCGGATAGCCTCGAGCTCACCCGAGTGAACCAGCCGGTAGACGGTCATCTTGGAGACCCGCATTATCGTGGCCACTTCAGCCACGGTAAGGAATCTGACGTCGCTGAGCGGAGTTTCTCCTGCAGCCATCTACTTTTCCCTCTTCCGCGCGGAGCCGAGTACGCTTGGCCGGATTTAAGCGCATCAGTCACCTCCGTCCCCAGCGTAAGTCTTGTGTGGAAAAGGGCAACCCTCCCGCGCGCCTCATCCGGATACTGGCGGCTTCGCCAGCCACACCGCCGCCGGGCCCAGGCCCGGTCTACAAGCCGGGAAACAGCCCGTGAGCGGGGAAGACCGCGCTGCGGGTGGCCATGATTGATCGATCCACCGGGTCCCCGGGGTCGTAGCCGGAACTGAACGAGGTGAACGTGGGCTCCGCGCCGTCCGTCATCACCTCCGGCGGGTTCTCCCCGGTCCGGGTCATGGCGTACTCCCGCCACGACTCCGGGATCACCGTGTCCGGCGCGACCGGACGGCCGGCCGCTTCGGCCAGCAGGTGGGTCCAGGTCCGTGGCACTACCTGCACCAGCTCGTAACCGCCGCCGCCGGTGAGCACCCAGCGGCCGCCCGCGGTCTCGTGCGCCAGCGCGTGCAGCTGCTGGTGCGCCGCGCGCTGCGCGTCGATGGTCAGTTCCAGGTGGGCCAGCGGGTCGAGCCGGTGACTGTCGCAACCGTGCTGGCTGACCAGGATGTCCGGGCGGAACGTGCGCAGCAGCGGCGGCACCACCGCGTCGAAGGCGCGCAGCCAGGCGGCATCGCTGGTGCCCGCGGGCAGCGCCACGTTCACCGCCATGCCGTCCGCGTGCGGCCCGCCCGCGTCGCCCGGCAGGCCGGTGCCGGGGAACAGGGTCCGCGGGTGCTCGTGCAGGCTGATCGTCAGCACCCGCGGGTCGTCGTAGAACGCCGCTTCCACTCCGTCGCCATGATGAACGTCGATGTCAACGTAGGCGATCCGCTGCGCGCCCTGGCCGAGCAGCCAGGTGATCGCGATGGCCGGATCGTTGTACACGCAGAAGCCGCTGGCCGCCCGGCGCATCGCATGGTGCAGGCCGCCGGACACGTTCAGGCCGTGCTCGGCCCGGCCCGTCCACACCGCCTCGGCCGCGGCCAGGGTGGCCCCGGCCACCAGCGCCGAGGCCTCGTGCATGCCAGCGAACACCGGGTCGTCCGGGGTGCCCAGGCCGAACATGGGGTCGGCCACGCCGCGGCGCACCGCCTCGATGTAGACCGGGTCGTGCACCAGCTCCAGCTGCTGCTGGCTGGCGGGCCGCGGCGGGGCTACCGTGACGCCCTCGGCATCCAGCAGGCCGAACGCCCGGGCCAGCGCGATGGTGAGTTCCACCCGGACCGGCGCCAGCGGGTGCCCCGGCCCGAAGTCATACCGGGTGAGCTGCTCGTCCCAGGCCACGTGCAGCGTGCAGGTCATCTGCCCCTCCTGGTCGATCCTCGATCCCCGGCCTGCCTCACTCAGCGCTGCCCAGTTCCTTTCCGCGATCCCGGGCCGCCTCGATCGCCGCCAGGATGGCCGCCCGGACCCCGTGCCGCTCCAGCTCCCGGATGGCCGAGATCGTGGTCCCCCCCGGCGAGGTGACCGCCTCGCGGAGGATCACCGGATGCTCCCCGGTGTCCCGGAGCATGGTCGCCGCCCCGTACATCGCCTGGGTGACCATCTCCATCGCGGTACCGCGGGGCATGCCGAGCAGGATGCCCGCGTCCACCATGGCCTCCACCAGGAAGTACAGGTAGGCCGGCCCGCTCCCGGACAAGGCGGTGGCGGCATCCTGCTGCGATTCCGGGATGCGCAGCACCTTGCCGACGGGGCGGAGCAGTTCCTCCGCCCGGGCCAGGTGCTCACCGGTGGCGTGCGCGCCCGGCGAGATGACGCTCATCGCCTGGTCCACCAGGACCGGGGTGTTGGACATCACCCGGACCACCGGGACGTCCTCGCCGATCCGGCGCTCGATCGTGGCTGTGGTGATGCCGGCCGCGACCGAGATCACCAGCTTGCCCGCGGGCACCGGCGCGATGTCGTCCAGCATCGCCGGCATGTCCTGCGGCTTGACCGTGATGATCAGCGTGTCCGCCAGCTTGGCCGCCTCGGCCGCGCCGGTCACCGCGATGCCGTAGCCGATCCGCAACTCCTCGGCCCGGTCCGGCCGGCGGACCACCGCGATCACCTCGGACGGCGGCCGCCCGGCCCGGAGCAGGCCGGAGATGAGCGCCTCGCCCATCTTTCCGGCCCCGAAGATCCCAATCATCGGTGGCAGCTTACGCCCGATCCACCAGGCCGGGCCGGGTCACCGCTGCGAGGCGAGGGAGCGCAGGAAGAACGCCACGTTCGCCGGGCGCTCGGCCAGCCGGCGGACCAGGTAGGCGTACCAGTCGCGGCCGTACGGCAGGTACACCCGCACCTGCGCCCCGGTGCTGGCCAGCCGCTGCTGCTCGGCCGGCCGCACGCCGTAGAGCATCTGGTACTCGAAGCTGGCCGCCGCCCGGCCGGTCAGCCCGGCCTGCGCCGCGGTGATCGCGATCAGCCGCGGGTCGTGGGTGGCGACCATCGGGTAGCCCGGCCCGTCCAAGAGCGTGCGCAGGCAGCGCGCGTAGCTCAGGTCCACCTCGTGGCGCGTCTGGAACGCGACGGATTCCGGCGACTGGTAGGCCCCCTTGCACAGCCGGACCCGCGAGCCAGGCCGGGCCAGCGCGGCGCAATCGGCTGCGCTGCGCCGCAGCGCGGACTGGATGACGCAGCCCAGGTCAGGATGGTCCGCCCGGAGCTCACTGACCATCCGCAACGCTGCGTCCACCCCGGTGTGCTCCTCCATGTCCAGGGTCACCGTGGTGGCGGCCGCATGCGCGGCCGCGCAGATCCGGGCGATGTTCTCGGCAGCGGTCTTCTCGCCGTGATCAGCCAGGCCCAGCCCGACCGCGCTCGGCTTGACCGACACCTCGGCCCGGCCGCCCTGGGCCAGGTCAGCGACGGCCAGCCGGTCCAGCAGGCCGATGTACTCGGCCGTGACCGCGGCCGCCTGATCCGGATCGGCCGTGTCCTCGCCCAGGTAGTCCAGGGTCACCAGCAGGCCGCTGGCCAGCAGCCCCCGGGTCACCTCGACCGCCTGGGCAGCGTTGTCCCCGGCCACGTAGCGGTCCACGATGCCCCGGGTGACCGGGGCCGACGTGATGAGCTGGCGGGCCCGGTCACTGCCGGAAGCGGCGAGCAGCATGCGGCGCAGCACGGTTCACGACCCCCAAAGGTGCAACTCTGCCGGTACTTACCTGGGTAGGCGCTTGAGCGTGACCTTGACATTAGCGCCCGCGTCCGGCGGGACCACGACCTCCTGTGCCGCGGGCAGGCCCCCGGCAAGCAGGGTCGCGTCCACCGGGGTGGTCCGCTTGACCAGGGCGAGGCCGATCGGCCCCAGCTCGTAGTGCCGGGCGGCCGAGCCGACGAACCCGACCTCTTTCCCGTCCAGCGTCACCGGGTCGCCGTGCCCGGGCAGCCGGTCCTCGCTGCCGTCCAGGTGCAGGAAGACCAGCCGGCGTGGCGGATGGCCGAGGTTGTGCACCCGGGCCACGGTCTCCTGCCCGCGGTAGCAGCCCTTGTTCAGGTGCACCGCGGTCTCGATCCAGCCGACCTCGTTCGGGATGGTCCGGTGGTCCGTGTCCAGGCCGAGCCGGGGCTGGTGCGCGGCGATCCGCAGCGCCTCGTACGCCTCCATGCCCGCCAGGGTCAGTCCCCGCTGCTGAAGTTCTGTTGCGGCTCGTTCGAGGCGGTCACGCTCGACCAGCAGATCCGTGCCCAGCGGCCGGTGCATGGCGGCGGCCGTCCCGCCGGGCTGCACCCCGCCGGACAGCGGCCGGCCGCGGGCGCGCCGCTGGCCGCTGGCCCCAGCACGGTGAGCACCGCGTAGTCAGCGGTGACGTCAGCGGGTTCCACCCGGAGCATGAACCGCATGGACTCCAGGAACGCGAGCAACTCTGCGGCAGTGCCCGGTTCCACGTGCGCCCACACGGCCGTGCCATCGTCGGTGAGGGTGAGCTGATGCTCGATGTGACCGGTGGGGCTGAGGATGAGCGCGTCGGCCGTGCCGCCCGGCTCGAGCTGGTCCAGGTGCTGGGTGGTCAGGCTGTGCAGCCAGGACAGCCGGTCCGGGCCGGTGATCCGGATCACCCCACGGTGCGACCGGTCGACCAGGCCAGCCGACAACGCGAGCGCGCGCTGCTCCGCGTACGGATCCCCGTAGTGCGCGGCCACGCCCTCGTCCGGGCTGGTCCCGGGCACCGCGCCCGGGGTGGCGAGCAACGGGCTGCTGGTAAGGAGCGGGCTGTCCATAACCCAAGGCTATGCGGTCCGCCCGGAGGACGTACTCGCCTGCTCCCCCGCCTGCGCCCCGGCCGGCTCCGGCCCGGGACGGCAGCTGGCGCAGCAGCCGAACACGGTGAGGTGACCGACGTCGGTCTCGAACCCGTGGTTGTCCCGCAGCGCGGTCACCAGCGTGCTCACCGCGTCCGGCCCGACCTGGGTGACCTGGCCGCACTGCGCGCAGACCAGGTGCACGTGCTGCGCCTCCGCCGCCAGGTGGTAGCGCGGAGCGCCGTGCCCCAGGTGCGTGTGGGTGACCAGGCCCAGCTGTTCCAGCAGTTCGAGGGCCCGGTAGATGGTGGAGATGTTCACGCCGCGGGCGGTCGCCTGGACATCCGCGCAGATCTCCTCGGGCGTGGCGTGCTCCAGCTTGGTCACTGCCTCCAGGACCAGCTGGCGCTGCGGGGTGACCCGGTAGCCGCGGGCCCGGAGTTCCTCGTCCCACGCCGGTGCCATGGGCCGAGACTAGCCTCCTCGCGGCGCATGTACTCCCCTGGCTTAATCACTTGCCTGGCCACGGCCCGCTGACATAGTTTGCAGGGAACGCGGGAGAGGAGGTGGTCCAACAGCATGCATAGCAGTCGGACTCGCGAGGTGGCTGTCCGCTAGCCGCCGTCCCGCCGACGTCTCGCCGGGCTTGTTACCCGGCAGGCGATCACCGGCCTGTGCACGGGCCGCATCCACCGGGTGCCTTGTGTGCCGCTATGGCGGCGGTCGGCGAATATTCGGCAGACACCGGACCCCCGGGCTGACCGGCCTGTCCAGTCGGTCCCCGCCTGGCTCATCTGAGCCCGCGGGAGTCGCCCGGGGGTTTTAGGCTTTCCCAGCTTCCCGGTGCATCCCTGCACTCGTCCGTCGTCAGCCCCAGGAGGTGCGCTTGAGCTGGGCGGACAGGTGCGGCTGCAGCGGCTGCCCGACGGCCGCCATGTCATACGCCCAGCCCAGGTCACCGCTGGAGATCAGGCCGTAGAGCCGGTGCCCGGCGGTGACCTCCTTGGCCGACGCGGTCCGCGCCACCACGTCGGTGCGCAGTTCGACTTTGCTGCCGGTCACCTCGCCGATGTAGATCTCGGCGATACCGGTGGGGTGCGCCAGCACGACCTCGACCTGACCGTCCGGCCGCGGGCGCCAGTATCCGGTCTCGGTGGCCAGCGGCCGGACCTGGTTGCCGTCCTCGTCCAGCAGCCAGCTCCGGCTGGCATAGATGAGGAAGGGCTTGCCGTTGTGGCTGAACGAGATCTCCTGGCCGAACCGGAAGCTTTCGATGGTCGGGTAGCCCCCGACCCCCGCGCCTTCCCACCGGCCCAGCAGGAACAGCAGCGGGGCGAGGTCGGGGTGTGGCTCCGGCCCGGCACCGGGTGGCCCGGTGTCCGGCGGGGCAGCCTCGTCCAGGGCAGGGCGGTCCAGGGCAGCGTTATCCGGGGCAGGGTGGTCCGGGACCGCGTCGCCGCCGGGATCGCGCTCGGCTGCGGCCGGCTCGTTCCCGTCAGGCATCGGCGGATTCTCCGGGGGCGTGCCCCCGGGTGGCGCGCAGCAGCCGCAGCGACAGCAAGACGGCCAGCGCCGTTACCGCGCCGAACGTGACGACCAGGAAAACCCCGCTGAGCAGACCCATCGCTCCTCCCAACGAGAGCAGTGTACGGACCCGGCAGCCGGCCAGCCGCGCCGCCATGCCGGAGCCCGCGCATCACGTTAAGGTGCGACCATGACCGCGCGGAGCCTCGTCATAAAGATCACTGCTGGCAAGGACGACCCGGAACGCTGCAACCAGGCCTTCAACGTGGCCGCCACCGCCGTGGCCAGTGGCGTGCCGACCTCACTGTGGCTGACCGGGGAGGCGTCCTGGTTCGCGCTCCCCGGGCGGGCGGACGATTTCTCGCTGCCGCACGCTCCGCCCCTGGCCGACCTGCTGGCGAGCGTGCTGGCCGCGGGCACGGTCTCGCTGTGCACCCAGTGCGCGGCCCGCCGGGAGATCGCTCCCGAGGATGTGATCGAAGGCGTCCGCATCGCGGGCGCGGCGACCTTCGTGGCCGAGGTGTGCGCGGACGGCGCCCAGGCGCTGGTCTACTGACCGCGGCCTGGCTGGTGACCCGGGCCCGAGACGGCGGCCAGGCGCTGCTGGCGGAATCGCTGCGTCCACTCATCCGCCTCGGCCTGCAGCGGCGGAAGACTGCCGATCGCCCAGCTGAGCAGCAGGTCGGCCAGGCCGGGGTTGCGGACCAGGGCTGGCCCGTGCAGGTAGGTGCCGAGCACGGAGCCGGCGTACGCGCCCTCGGTGCCGTCGCCGTTACCGACCCCTAGGGTGACCCGGGCCAGTGCCGAGGCGCTTTCCCCGAGATGGGTCACACCCTGGTGGTTCTCGAAACCGGTCAGCGGCGGGACCTCCAGCACCGGGTCCACATCGGCCAGGACCTCGCCCACCCCGCGGCGATCCCCCCGGCCGCTGCTGATGTCCAGGATCTCCAGCCCGGCCACTGGCTGGCCCTCTTCCCCGCCGAACTCGGTGCCGAGCAGCTGGTAGCCCGCGCAGACCGCGAAGACCACCGCGCCACGGGCCGCGGCCGCGGACAGCCCGCCGTCGTTGCGCAGCCGGCGGGCAGCCAGCACCTGAGGCAGGTCCTCACCCCCGCCGAGCAGGTAGATGCTTCCCTCGCGGGGCACTGGCTGGTCAGAATTCACCTGGACGGATTCGACCTGGATGCCGCGCAGCCGGGCCCGCCGTTCCAGGACCAGCAGGTTGCCGCGGTCGCCGTAGGTGCTGAGCAGGTCGGGGTAGACCCAGACCAGGCTGAGCCGGCTGGGGCCACGGCCGTGCATGGCCCGTCGCGGCCGGGGCGCCTTCCGGGCCGGGCCCATCAGCTCCCAGGGTGGTCCTGCCATGGCCGGCCTCCGTTCAGGCCGCGCGGCCGAGAGCCGCCCGGATCTGCTGGAATGCGGTGTAGTTGGCGATCACATCGAGCATGGCGCCCGGTCCGAGCCGGTTGACCGCGCCGTCCACCCCATCAACGAGCTCGAAGCCGATCTCGTCCGCCTCGAGCCGGACCGCCAGGTCCAGGCCGCGCTCTCCGCTGACGAACACCTGGCGGCCACGCAGCACCCGGTAGTCCACGTCCCACAGCCAGGACGTGTCCCGGCCGTCCGGCACCTGCGCGTTGACCGACAGCAGCACCGGCACCGGCGGCGGGTCCAGCACGTCGAACGCCTCGAGCCAGCCGGCCGGGTTCTTGGCCAGCAGCAGCCGCAGCTGGCGGCCGTTCCGCCGGACCTGGGTGTACCGGCCCGCCACCGAGGTCACGGTGCGCATCTTCGGCAGCGCCTGGGCCGGGCGCACCCGGAAGACCTCGGCGACCGCGAGCGCGACGACCGCGTTGGACCGGTTGGCCCGGCCGGGCAGCGCCAGCTTCAGCTCGGTGACCTCGCCGGTTGAGTCGATCACGCTCTCCCCGTCCAGCACCCAGCGGGCCGCCGGGCGGGTGAAGTCACACTCACCGCACCGCCAGCCCAGATCGTCCCGGCGCAGGTGCGACCCGCACCGGGGGCAGCACCAGGAGTCCTCGTGCCAGCGCTGGCCCGCCGCCACCCAGGTCACCTGGGCCGCGCCGCTGGCCGCCCAGACGATCAGCGGATCGTCCGCGTTGGCGACCACCCGGCAGTCCGGCGCGGCCTGGAAGGCATCCCGCCAGCGCCGCGCCACCAGCCAGATTTCCGCGGCCCGGTCCATCTGGTCCCGGCTCAGGTTCAGCAACGTCACGACCCGCGCCCCGGTCGCCCGCAGCACGGCGGGCACGTATTTCTCGTCTACTTCCAGCACGGCGTACGGGGCGTCCGGAGCCTGCCCGAGGGCAGCGGCCAGCCCGGCTTCCATGTTCGCGCCGAATGCGTTCGAGGCCACTTCCTGGCCGAGGGCGCTCAGCGCCGAGGTGATCAGCCTGGTCGTGGTGGTCTTCCCGTTCGTCCCGGTGACCAGGACGATCTGACGGTCGGCGGCCAGCAGTGACAGCAGCCCAGGCTCGACCCGCAGGCCGACGACTCCGCCGATGACGGACCCGTCGCCGCGGCCCGCGAGCCGCGACATCTTTCCGGCGGCACCGCCCAGCGTGGTCGCGACACGCGCCCGGATCGGAAGCTTGCCCATGGCCGACGATGGTATCGGGCCCCGGTGTGTCACCCGCACGTGTCCGGTTTCCGCTGTGTGACGATGTACTGCCAGGTGACGGCGCTGCACGGCCAAGCCGTCACTTAGGTTGCATGGCGTCACTTAATTAACTTTGCTAACCGTGGTCCGGGCGCGCTGGTTGCGCGCATACGCCTTACCCCGGGAACCGCAGGACGAGGAAGGGAGGTTCGGGACGAGGGCGCCGCCTGCGGCCAGGACAGCAGAAGGTGGAATTAACACCACCGAGATCCCGGCCGCCAGCACTCACTATGGATGTGCGGTGACAGACCCGCTGTGACAGCCCCTGAGCGGGAGGTACGGATGAGTGACGGCGCAAGCATCCTTGGCCGGCTTACCCAGCGAACCTTGCGAGCCTGCGTTCGCGGGCTGGTTCAGGCCATGGTCGCGGTAGCTGGCCTCCCCCTGTTCTTCGTCTCCGTGCTCTCCGTCATCTCCCTGGCGGCGGGGATCGGGGTGTTGCTCGCGCCGAAGAGCCTGCTGGCTGTGCGGGGGCTGGCCAACGGGCAGCGCCGCTGGGCGCGGGAGTGGTCGCGGGTGACGATCGCGACGCCCTACCGTCCCCGGCCGGTTGAGATCACCAACGGGCTGATCGGCCGGCTGCAGCGCTGCAAGTGGGTGCTGACCGATCCCGCGACCTGGCGTGACCTGCTCTGGTTGCTGGTCAATGTGCCCGCTGGGGTGGTGCTGGGGCTGCTGCCCGCGTTCCTGGTCGTCTCCGGCGGGTGGACGTTGGTAGCCGACGGCGGGACCCTGTTGTTCGGATGGTGGAACACGGCGCCGCCGGGTTTCTGGCTGCAGGTGTTCTTGCTGAGCATGCTGCCGCTCGGCGTTGTCCTGGGACCGCGGCTGCTGAAGGCACACGCCTGGGTCGCCTCGTCGCTGCTGGCCCCGACCCGGGAGGCGATGGCAAGGCAGGTGGGCCAGCTGGCCGAGTCCCGTTCCCAGGCGGTGGACGCTTCCGCGGCCGAGCTGCGCCGAATCGAACGTGACCTGCACGACGGGGCGCAGGCCCGCCTGGTTTCCCTGGGCATGAACATCGGGTTCGCCGAGCAGGTGCTCCGGGAGAATCCCGATCTGGCGCTGACCTTGCTCGCCGAGGCCCGCGCCTCGAGCGGGCAGGCGCTGTCCGATCTACGCACCCTCGTTCGCGGCATCCACCCACCGGTGCTGGCCGAACGGGGCCTGGACGGGGCCGTGCGAGCGCTCGCGCTCAGCTTGCCCCTGCCGGTGGACCTGCACATCGACCTGACCGGCCGGGCGTCGGCACCGGTGGAGTCGGCGCTCTATTTCGCCATCGCCGAGGCGCTCGCCAACGTCATCAAGCACAGCGGCGCGGGCCGGGCCTGGGTGCAGCTCGAGTACGATCCCGGCAGGCTGGTCGCGATCGTCGGTGATAACGGCACCGGCGGTGCGGTGCTGCGGGCCGGCGGCGGGCTCCGCGGCGTCGAGCGGCGGCTGGCCGCTTTCGACGGGGTGATCGCCGTGACCAGCCCGGTCGGCGGGCCGACCCTCGTCACCATGGAGCTGCCGTGCGAGTTGTCCTTGGCGAAGACCTGACCTTGCTGCGGGACGGGCTGATCCGGCTGCTCACCGCGTACGACATGGAAGTCGTGGCTGCCGTGGACAACGGCCCCGGGCTACTGCGCGCGCTGGTCACGCACCGCCCGGACGTAGCCGTGGTGGATGTGCGGCTCCCGCCGAGCTTCACCGACGAGGGCCTGAAGGCGGCGATCGAGGCCCGCGCCCAGGTGCCGGGCCTGCCCGTGCTCGTGCTGTCCCAGCACGTCGAGCCGCTCTATGCGAAGGAGCTGCTGTCCGCGGCCGGGGGAGGCATCGGCTACCTGCTCAAGGACCGGGTCTCCGATGTGCGGCGATTCATCGAAGCGGTGCGCACCGTCGCCGGCGGCGGTACCGCCATGGATCCTGAGGTCGTGTCGCAGTTGCTGGCCCGGCACGCCCGGGATGAGCCGCTGGGCCGCCTCACCCCGAGGGAACGCGAGGTGCTCGCACTGATGGCCGAGGGACGCACCAACGCGGGCATCGCCACCCGGCTGGTGGTCACGGAGAAAGCGGTCAGCAAGCACATCGGCAACATTTTCACCAAGCTCGACCTGTATCCCGCCGACGATGGCAACCGTCGCGTGCTAGCCGTCCTGACCTACCTCAACGCCTGAGCGGCCAGGCCGGCGCACTTACCGGTTACCAGGGATAGGGGATAGGGGATAGATGGCGGGTTACCCGGCATAGGTGGTGGGCGTGGTGGTGTAGGTCCGGCTGGCCGGTGTCCGCCAGACCAGGACACCGGGCTCTGGCTGCTCGAGCCACCAGCCGTCCGCTTGTTTGCAGCGATGATGGTGGCGGCACAACGGCCAGAACTTTTATTCTGTCATCATCCTGGGTCAGGGCACCATCACAGGCGACACCACCAGGCCAGGGCAGGCACAGAGCAGGCACGGGCAATGCGAGCGCACCAGTGCACAAACAGCAGCGTCCCCAACGAACAACCGGCAACTGCACAACCAGCCGGGCACAACAGCGCGCACGCACCGCACCAGGTCGCTGCACAACAGACCGCACTGCCCGGCCACCGCACAACCCGCCGCACAACCGCCGCCGGCACTGCCGACCCGGCCAAACTGGAATTTTTTTTCCGGCATTTTCAGGCTCGATGCCGGTCGATCAACGCGCAGGCGGACGGCGCGAAGCTGATCACTGACCTCGGCGGATCTCCGGTGGCCATCGTTGATGAACGGCCGGGGATGGCACCAGCGGACAAGGCCGCAGCCAGCAGCATGCTCGTCGGGCCGCCGCGCACCGATGACCTCGGTGTCGGCCGGAGGATGGGCTGACCCGGTGACCGTGCCCCGTGAACTCCTGCCCGCCGGGGCCGGGCTATGCCCAGGCTGCGGCGAGGCTGGCTGGTGCGGGAACCAGTGCTACCAGTGCGCTGCGGTGATCATCCCGTGTCCGGTCCCTCCTGGCCGCGCGCCCCCGCGTGATGATCCCCCCGGCACCTACCGCGATGGCGAGCTGGACGGTGCTGACGCCTGGCGGCAGATCGTCGAACGGCGCGCCGATCATGAGAATGGTGCCCGCTAGGAGTGGTACCACGCATTCAGCACCAGCGCGGCGACCCCAACCGCCAGCGCCAGACCCAGCCTCGTCGCCCACATGATGCGCTTCGCCAGCCGGTGCCGGGCACCCGTGCTGATCTCGTCATGTTCCGCAATCCACCACCGGGAGCCATACCAGCCAAGCGCGGCCCCCACGATGAGGAACACGACGGCGGCGGTGCGGGCGGTCATGCGGTCAGGGTGACACGATCCGGCATGGATGCCTAGGTGCAATATCCCTCGGCCACCTGATTGATCACTGACACCGCGCCCCGCCCGGCGGGACGGTCAACGTCGTAGCCCGGGTCGGCGACTGGACGGTCAGGGTCGCATGAGCGCGGAGCTGAAGTATGTCGTTATCTTTGGCACCATGGGGCCAGGTTGCAGGTACACGTCCGGCCGCCTTGGTCGTACGGCCGCGAATGATCAAGGTCGCACCGGGTGGCGGGACGGCGGCAGCCCGGGAAGCCGCATCTCTGGTTACGGATGCGGACCAGGTGCTGAAGCAGGCGAGATGGCCGGTAGCCACGTGTTTCGTGGGCGTGATCGCAAGGGTGACCGTCCAGCAGGGTGATCGGGATCCTGGCGAGCCACTCCGCAACTGACCTGGGCGGCGGTCCGGACCCTGGCGGTCCAGTCGCCGGCGGCCCATTGTCGCGCCGGAAACACCGCCCGCACGATCCGGGCCAGCAGACGGCAGGCCAGCAGGATCCGGGGCAGCGAGGTCCGGGGCAGCAGGATCCGGGACAGCGGGCTGCGAGTCCTCCGACACCAGGTCACCTCCTGCCTGAACTGCCATTCCGGGCCGATCTCCAGGGGCCAGCCCAGCCACCGGCCAGCCCATCTGTTATCGACACTACTAACGCCCACCGACAAAATCGGGTCCATGAAGTCGAACATAGTTATTATTTTTAGGCTCCCGCCAGGAATAAAAAGTCCAGGTCAGGGCCATGCACCGGGAACCAGGCCCGAGCGACGAGCCCCTGAGCTGCGGTGATGCAAAGTCAGAGTGAGCTGAGAAGCTCTGGAAACGTCACGGAGAAGGCCGGGCGGCATTCTTCAGTTATGGCCGCCGGCAGGGCCGCTGCCGGCCCAAACGATTGAGGAGATTTACCTTGAACGCCCTGGTCCTAGCCAACTTCCCGCTCGCTGCTGTGGTCTTCCTGGCCATGGTGGGCATCCCGCTGTGGATGACCTTCAAGTACCGGGAGTCCGCTCCTGACTACGCCGAGGCGCGCGCTCACTTCCGGGCCAAGGCAGGTCTTCAGGTGCACGACAACGTCAACGCCACCCCTGCCGCTGGCCTCAGCACCGCCCGCCAGCACGCAGCGGCCCGGACCACGGTCCCTGGCCGCCGCCACGCCGACCCGCAGTACCGCAACGCTCCGCAGCCCGGTACCCGCGTGCACGCCCCGGCCGAGCAGCGTACCGACGCCCCGGCCGCCCAGTGACCGGCCGGGCCTGACCCGGCACCAGCCAGCACCCCCGCCCCGGCCAGCGGGACACCAAGCACGGGACACCAAGCACGGGACACCAAGAAACAGCCGAACACCAAGAAACACGGGCCCTTCCCTCCCCCGCGCGACACGGCGAGCATCTGCAGATGCTCGCCGTGTCGCATGCCGGGCGGCTGACCGCCCCCGGCTGGTCACTCCTGGCGGCGGCGCCAGTCCAGCGGCTCGGGCGGCGGGCCCAGGTTGGGCGGGGCGCTGTCCTCCTCCCGCCAGCTGATCGGGGCGGCCGCCGGATCGCGGGCGGGGGGCGGGACCGGCCCGGCCCAGGACGGCGCCGCGGGTTGCGGTGGCGGGGACACCTCGGCCTCCGCTCCGGATTCCGCACGGGCCGGCTCCCCTGATTCAACGGATACCGGCTCGTCCTCCACGCCCGGCGACGGCCCCGGCACTGATCCAGGTACCCCGGAAACCCCCGGCACCCCAGCCGCGCCGAACGCCGACGGCGCGATCCCCACCCCCGCCACGGTCACGTCCGCCCAGTCCCCGGCACCCCCCGGAGGCGGTTCAGGCGCCATCGTGCCCGTATGCCTGGCCTCGTCCAGGCTGTGCAGGGTCGCGGTGGGCAGGCCGGAAATCCCCGGGTTGGCGTCGGCCAGCACCACCCGGCGGCCACCCGGCGCGGCATAGCTGATGAGCATCGCGCTCGGCGGCAGTTGCTGCAGTTCGTGCTGCTCGACCAGGAACTCGCGGGACCGCTGAGTGGTCCGGGCGAGCGCGGCGTTGCTGCTGACCGCCTGCGAGGTCTGCCAGCCCCAGGAGGTGCTCGCGTTGAAGCCCGCGGTGATGGACTCCGAGTCACTGGTCCCCTCGGAGTAGCTGGCGTCCTGGTGCCGTGACGCGGTCCGGGGCGCGAACGCGGACCAGCCGGACCAGCCCTCGCCCCGGCCGCCGCTGTGCCCGGTCGATGCGCTGGCCGACGTCGAGGTCGCCACCGAATCCGCGGTACCGGCCGTGCTCGCATAGGTCTGCCCGGTCGTATCCGACACGGACGTGCCCACCGTGTCGGTCAGCTGGGCTAGCACGAACCGGTGCTCGGTGCCGATCTGCTCGCTGGCGATCCGGGCGTCCTCGGCGTTGCCCAGCCGCATCACGGCCAGGGCCGCGTTGCCCCGGCCCAGCCGCTCCCGCACCTGCCCGGGTAGTGATCGGTAGGCGAGCACCAGCCCGGTGCCGCTGGCCTCGCACGCATCGGACAGCCGGTCGAGCACGTCGCCGGGCAGCTTCTCGGCCCCGGCCAGCAGGATCGTGTGCTGCCACGGCTCGCCCCGCGGCTGCTGGCGGAGCAGGTGCGTCAGCGCCGCGGTGACGTAGCTGCCGAGGATCCTGGCGCCCGCCACCCCGCCCGCCCGGCCAAGGGCGACCACCCGCAGCCTGCTCGGCGGCAGTGCGGCCGGGGCGGAGCCGAGCGTCTCCAGCTTGCGCAGCCGGGCTTCCAGCGCCAGCGCCCGCTCGGTGATCACCCCGTCCGCCGCGCTCCGGCCGTACAGCGAGATGAGCGCGTCCACCTGGGCCGGGCTGAGCAGCCCGCGCTGGATGTCCGCCCGCGCGTCGCCCACCTGGGCGAGCACCCGCAGCCCGGCGGTGACCTGCCCGATGGATGGCCCAGAGCCGATCACCCCAGAGCCGAGCACTTCGGTGACCCGCTCCAGGATCGCGTGGTCATGCCCGGGGTCCGCAGGCTGGCCCGGATCGCCGCCCGCGGCCGCGGCCACCGCCAGCACGTCCGCCAGGGCCTCGCCCGGCAGCCCCCGGCCGAGGTCGAAGCGGGGCAGGTCACCGGGCAGCACCCAGACCAGCGGGCGGAGCCCCGAGCCGTGCGCGGCCGCCAGCAGGTCCTCGGCCACCGCCCCCTCGGACAGGTCGAGCACGGTGACCTCGCCGCCCGCGGCCAGCCGCAGCCCAGCGACCACAGTGATCATCGCCGACCAGCCCGCCAGCGTCCCGCCCGCCACGTCCACCCGGTCGATCTCGGCGGGCAGCGCCACCCCGTACCACTGCAGCTGCCCGCGGAACGCCCGGTGCCGCGCCTGCCAGTCGCGGTACCGGCGGGCGTGCTCCTCCTGCCAGCTGAACAGCTGGCTCTCCTGCGCTGCCCGCGCCTTGGCCACCCGGCGCTCCTCCGCCGTCAGCCGGCCACGCAGGTCCTGCTGGCCGCGCCACACTCCCCGTCCGCACCGGCCGGCCAGGAAAAGGCCCGCAACGACACCCGCGCCGGTCAGCCAGGGATTGAGCAGTCCGGTGACCCCCAGCGCAATGGCCACCGCAACGAGTGCCATCCCCCCGCCGCAGCCCAGCCGGAGCGGCAGGCTCAGCCGCCGCTCCTCCCGCCGTTGCGCGGCCACCCAGCCGGGATTGAGCTGCTCCTGCCCGGGCGGGATGGGGCGGCGCGGCGGCGGCCCGGGATCGGAGTGCACGAGCGCGTACTCCCAGCCCAGGTAGACCCGGTCGGCCCGGGACACGGGCCCGGTCATGACCTGGTCCCGGGCGCGGATCCGGCCATGAGCGTGCCGGGGCCGGTGACCGCCGGACCAGCGGGTGCGGGCCGGGCGACGCCGCGGTAGCCCGGGACGAACCGGCACGACGGCAGCACCTGCCGGGGCGGCCCGCTTAGCACCACGGCGAGCTGGTCACGGTCGGGCGCGCCTGGTGGCAGCTCCAGGCCGGGCGGCAACGCGGCGGCCCGGGCCGGATCCTGGGGCCCGGCGAGGACCAGCACGTCCGCCAGCCCGGCCAGCTCATCGGCTGCGGCAGCGGACGTGGACCAGGTGCTGAGCACGGAAGCCAGCCCGGCCTGCCTGCCGGTGCTGATCATGTCGCGCAGCACCGGGCCGGCGACCAGCTCGCCCGGGCCGAACCAGGCCAGCCCGTCGCCGCTGAGGCCGAGCCGGACCGCGCGGGCGAACACCGCCGTGGTGTCCAGTGCGACCAGGTTAGCGATCATCTGGGCGGGCCGCCCGTACTGGGCGTGATCGAGCGGGAAGAGCACCACCGCGCGTTCCCGGACCGCGTCGCCCAGGCTGATCCGCCCCCCGGGCCGGCCGGGGTGCTCAGCCCGTCCACCGGGCGCAGCCACTGGCCGAGCGGGGAGGCGCGCAGCCCGGCCAGCTCCCCGGCCAGGAACGCGGCGGTGGCCGGGTCCGCGTCCAGCAGGCTCGCTGAGGCCCAGACCCGCTCGGCCAGCGGCCTGCGCTGCGGATGGTACGGCGGTACCCGGGCCAGCCGGGCCCGCAGCTCGGCCGGGCTGAGCAGGCGGACCACGTCGTCCAGCACCGGGACCCGCGGATCCCCCGGTGCCGCCGCCGCCACGGCGAAGAGGTCGTTGAGGTAACCCTGGCAGGTGCGCCGGGCATGGTCGGTGACGGCGGCCCAGTCGATCATCCCCATCACGAGCATGGCCTTGCGGGCCGGATCACCGCCACGCAGTGGCTCGTAACAGCCCGGCCCAGCCGGACCGAACACGCGCAGCGGCGCGTCCGCGTCCGCGCACACGGCCGCCAGGGCAGCGGCCAGGCCGTCCTGGCCAGCCAGGTCCACCACGATCACCGGCTTGCGGCGGCGGATCGCCGCGTGCGCGAACTGGAAGCTGGCCGCGCCGACGAGCGCGGGTTCCGTCCCGGTGCAGAGCACCCCGCCCTCCGCCGCGGACCACGGCACCTCGGCGGGCAGCCCGGTCGGCCAGTCCACGCCGAGCCAGGTCCCGGCCCGGCCGGCCACCCCGCCCGCGGCGATGCGCCGCGCGGTGAACTGGCGCCGGACCGCCACGATCAGTCCCGGGCGCGCCGCCGGGAAGTCCCGCTCGCCCGCGTGCAGCCAGCGCAGCCACCAGGCCAGCCAGGCCTCACCCGCAGCCAGGACCAGCGCCAGCGGGGCCTGCCGGGGTAGCCAGCGCCCGCTGCCCGCGAAGGCCCGGCCAAGGTGGAACAGCCGGCCGGGATGCGCGCCCACGCCCCCCAGGTAGCCAAGCACCTGCCGGGGGCCCTCGGCCAGGCCCGCCAGGGCCGTCCCCGGGCCGATGGCGAGCGTCCAGATCAGGCCAGCCGCCACCGGGACGGCCAGCCACAGCGGCCGCCACCTGGTCCCCCGGCTGATCAGCTCGAACGCGGCCGCCAGCACCAGGGCGAGCTGCGCGAGCAATAAATGCGCGAGGATCCCCAGCAGGGCCAGGGCAGCCACGATCTCACCGCGTCGTGGGGTGTCCCTCGGAATGAGGTAGCGGGCTCGCCGCGGCTCGCGCTCCGCCGCATCCGTCGCAGAGGCAGGCATCTCCGGTCAAGGTTCCCAGTCCTCCAAGGCGTGTGTCCAGGCACCGGGCAGACCAGCCGAGCCCACCTCGGGCCGGGGGAGGCCCGGTGACTCGATCACGAGCCGGAACAGGTCAGGCCGGAGCACGGTCACGGACAGCCCGATCACGCCGGGGTGGGCCGGGTCCTCGTACCGCACGGTGATGGTGGCGGCGGGCTCCGCGGCGCTGAGCCGCAGGCTGCGCGCCACCGACGGCGCAGGGGGCTGCATGTCCACCTGGAACGCGTAGGGGCGGCCATGGGGCGCGCCCGGCCCGGTCGGCGAGGCGGCGGCGAAGTCGCTGGCCAGCCGCTCCATGCTGGCGGGCAGGTAGCTGGCGGAATAGGCGGCAGGCTCGCCGCCGACCGTCCACAGGCAGCGGATGGTGAGCAGCGCCTCGCCCGGGGCGGCGCCCAGCGCCCGGGCCACGTCTTCCGGGGCGCGCCGTTTCGACAGGGTCCGGCTCTTGCAGGCCAGCTCGCCACCCATCGGATCCACGTGCGTGGCCAGGCCGGGCACGCCCTCCAGGGTCAGCCGGTACTCGGCTGGGCTGGCCCGGAACACCTGCCCGTCCGGTAGCCGGGTCAGCAGGTGCCGGTCAGCCAGCAGGTCGATCGCCGCGTCGATCTGCGCGGTGGTGACGTTATAGCGGCGGGCGAGCGCGGTGTGCCGCGGCAGCCGCCAGCCGGGCTCGTGGTGCAGCAACGCCGCCGCCATCCGGTCCGCGAGCACGCTGGTGGAAAAAGGGCGGCCCGGAGAGAGCCCCGGACCCTCTCTTTGTCCGCGCAGTTCGGTCATTCCGCATGTCGCCTGGACGGATCAGCGTGAACCGACACTCTGCGCCCGCCCTCATCGCCGCGAAGCCGGCCAGGCAGCGTGGTCCACCTGGCCCAGACCATTGATAGGGCCCGAATGCGACGCTCAGGTGAACGAGAAAAGACGAGAACCGTGACAAGAAGATGAACAAGGCGGGAAGTGGCCAGGCGACTGCGGCGTGACTGAGGGGCAGGTGATCACTCACCTGCCCCTCAGCACCCATGGCCCGGCGGGCCTTAAGGCAGCCCGGTCAGACGCTGACCTCGACCGCGGCGATCCGGCCGCGCTCCGCGGTCACCGGCCGGTCGGTGTTCACCCCGCCGGGGGCGAGCACCCGGACCGTCCAGCTACCCGGGGCGGCGAAGAACCGGAACCCGCCGTCCGCGCCGAGCGGAACCTCGGCGACGAACTCCCCGCCGTCGTTGAGCAGCCGGGCGTACCCGGTCTGCACGGCAGCGCCGCTGCGGGTAACCCGGCCCTCGACGATGGCCTGATCGCCCACGTCCACCGGTGCCGCGGCACCGCCCGCGGGCGCGCCGCAGCCGCCCGTGCTGGCCTGACTCGTGCTGGCCTGACCTGCGGTCACTTGCCGTCACCGACCTCGATCGGCACGCCGACCAGGGAGCCGTACTCGGTCCATGAGCCGTCGTAGTTCTTCACGTTCGGCTGGTCGAGCAGCTCGTGCAGGACGAACCAGGTGTGCGCGGACCGCTCGCCGATCCGGCAGTAGGCGATGGTGTCCTTGCTGAAGTCCACCCCGGCCTCGTCACCGTACAGGGCGCGCAGCTGGTCGTCGGACTTGAACGTGCCGTCATCGTTGGCCGCCTTGGACCAGGGCACGTTCTTGGCGGTCGGGATGTGGCCGCCCCGCTGGGCCTGCTCCTGCGGCAGGTGCGCCGGGGCGAGCAGCCGCCCGGCGAACTCGTCCGGCGACCGCACATCGACCAGGTTGTCCTGGCCAATCGCGGCGATTACCTCGTCCCGGAAGGCCCGGATCGCAAGGTCCTGCTCGGTCGCCGTGTAGCTGGTGGCCGGCCGCTCGGGCACATCCTTGACCAGCTCGCGGCCGTCGAGCTCCCACTTCTTCCGGCCACCATCGAGCAGCTTCACGTTCTGGTGCCCGTACAGCCGGAAGTACCAGTAGGCGTACGCGGCGAACCAGTTGTTGTTCCCGCCGTACAGGATGACCGTGTCGTCGTTGGAAATCCCGCGGGAGGACAGCAGGGTCTCGAAGCCGTGCCGGTCCACGAAGTCCCGGCGGACCGGGTCCTGCAGGTCCTTCTTCCAGTCGATCTTGATGGCGCCCGGGATGTGTCCCGTGTCGTAAGCGCTGGTGTCCTCGTCAACCTCCACGATGGCGATGCCATCGTCGTTCTTGTGGGCTTCCACCCAGTCAGCGTCCACCAGGACGTCTGGACGGCTCATGCGGCAACCTCCTTGTCGGCCTCCGGCACGGCCGTCCCCTGGCGGCCGGGCCGGATTCTCTTGATAAGCACGTACATCTCGCAGCCCAGGCAGAAGCCGAAGGCCGCGTTGAGGAACGCGGCGGCGAGTGCCGCCGCGGCTGCGGCCATGCCGAGCGGCGCCAGCCCGGCCGCATACCCGATCACCCCGATGACGGAGAAGACCAGGCCCACGCCTTGCGCGAACCGTGGTGGCGGCTCATCTTCCAGCTCGGCCGGTGGTCCCAGCCGGGGCCGGAGCAGAGCCCGGTAGATAAAGCCATAGGGCGAGAAGCGCAGCCCGGCCACGGCCCCGATAGCGAACACGACCGCCTGGACGGCCAGCAGCCACCAGCTGCTGGTGATCAGGACGATCACGAGGACGAGAGCGGTCAGCGCCGCGCTGAAGCGCTGGCCGCGCGGATCGACTTTCCGCGGTGCGGATGTCATGGAGTGTGCTTCCCCTTTCACGGGATCGTGGCCAGGCTGGTCCGCGTACACGGCTGCCTGCCACCCCGCCGGGACACTCCCCGGCCAACGCGCAGCTGCGCTGGGCTCAGGCACGCACCCGCAGGCGCGGCGTGCCCGGACACAACGTGGCCGCGATGTGGCAGTAGTCCACCACGCGGCGCCGGGTCAGCAGCGGCCGCGACGGGCGGCCGCCAGCCCAGTGATCCGGGACAGCCAGGGATAGCACGTCCCCGATGGTATGCGCCCGCGGCCCCGCTGTCACTTCCCACCAAGTCGATAGGATATTACCGCTCACCGCACGGAGCCAAGCGCCTGGAGGACCTCGGCCTTGGGCATCAGCCCAGTTCCGCGCCGGGCCACCCGGCCGGCCGGGTCGAGCACGAACACGGTGGGCGTGCGCCGTACGTCCAGCAGCCGGACCAGGTCCAGCCGCTCGGTGGCATCGACTTCGATGTGCGCGACGCCGTCGGCGCCGCTGGCCACCTCGTCCAGGATCCGCCGGGTGGCCCGGCAGGGAGCGCACATCGGCGAGGAGAACTGCAGCAGCGTGGCCTGGCGGCCCAGCGGCCCGCCCAGCTGCGCCGCGGTCAGCTCCGGCCCCGCACCCGGCTGGCCTGCAGGTTCCCGCCCGGCGGCCTCCGGTCCGGCCGCTTCCGGTCGCACCATCTGGCGCAGCTTCCCGTCCCGGCGCCGCCGGGACAGGCCGAACGCCGTGGTCGCGGCCAGCACGACCACGCACGCAATGATTCCGCCCAGCACGAGGGCTATAGCGTGCCTGCTAACCGGCGCATTCCCGGCCGCGGGCCGTGGCCCCGTGCCGCCCATTCCCGCGGGGCAACCTAGGTCTTCGGCAGCGTGACGAGGACCTTGCCGCCCGCGGTGATCTCGAAGCTGCGCACGCTGTCCAGGGTCACCGCGGACGACCCGGGGTACCAGGCGGTGCCCTCGTCGTAGCTGGCCGTCCAGCCGCCGACGACCGTCGTGTGCCCAGTGACGTCGGTGACCTCGAGCTCGCACCGGATTCCGGTGGGCACACCCGTGACCCGGGTGTCCAGCTCCGTGCCCCAGTTGGCCCGCGCGTACCGGATGGTCGCGGCCACATTCGTCACCGGGTTGCTGGCCGAGGTGGAGTCCCAGTCCACGGCCGCGACCGGCGGCCCCACCCCGGGCGAGCCGGTGCCATGCAGCGCGCCCCAGCCCACGGCCCCGCCGGCCGCAGCCACCACGATGACCGCCGCGGCCGCGGCCAGGCCGCGCCAGCGGCGGAACCGGCGCACGTTGGAGGTGCGGTCCAGCAGCGACTGCAGCATCCGGTCGTCCGCCAGGTCAGCGTCGGCCGCCAGATTCCCGGCGGCCAGCTGCTGCGCCTCGCTGACCGGGACCCGGCGCAGCAGCGCGGGCAGGCCGGCCAGGCTGGCGAGTTCCTCGCGGCAGTCCGGGCAGGTGTTCAGGTGCTGGTCCACCACGGTCCGCTCGGCGGGATCGATGGCCCCGAGGACGTAGACGCCGAGCGCATGCCGGATGTCACGGCAGTCCGCTGAGCCGGTCATGGCGCGAGCCCCCGTTCCTCGAGCGCCAGTTTGAGCGCTTTGAGCGCGTAGAACGTCCGTGATTTCACTGTCCCGCCCGGGATGCCGAGTTCCATGGCGGCCTCGGCCACTGACCGGCCGAGGTAGTACGTCTGCACCAGCACCTGCCGGTGCTCTGGCCGCAGGTCATGCAGGGCATCGGCCACTGCCCACGATTCGAGCACGCGATCCGCCTCGTCGGCAACGGGTATCAGTTCAAGTGCTGCCTCCCCGACCTCGTGCGGCCGGGCGTTCCGGGCCCGGTGCGAGTCCACTGCGAGGTTTCTCGCCACGGCAAAGAGCCACGGCCGAGCTGGTCGCTCCGCAATCGCCTCAGGATGCAGCCAGGCCCGCAGCAGAGTCTCCTGCACGATGTCCTCGGCCCGCTGCCGGTCACCGCTGGTCAGCCTGAGGGCGTAACGAAGCAGCGGGGCCGCGTGCTCGGCATAGAGCGCGCGGACCAGCTCCTCGTCACAGGCCTGGCCTTTAGGCTCCCGCCCCTGGGTGCCCCGGTGGTGTGCCACGTCCTACCTAACGGCTGATCCGGCCCGCCGGTTCAGCCGACTGCCCTGTTGCGCGGATGGTGCCGACATGAACATCCCGCCCGCAGGTCAGCCGCCGGCGAACGGCGGCAGCACCTCGACCACGGCCGCCTCCCCGAGCTGCACGGTCTCCGGGGCGCGGCCGCCGACCGGGGCGCCGTCAACGAGGAACGAGGACCGGGCGAGCACCGCCTGGAGCGCCTCGCCAGCGCTGCCCTCGGCGCGCGCCGCCAGGGCCGCGCCGAGGGCAGCGGCGAGCGTGTCAGCGCGGATCGTCTCCTCGGCGACCCCGGCCGCGTGCTTCGCGGCCGCCCAGTAGCGCAACGTCACTGTGGCCATGTCCGCTATTCTCGCTCACATCGGATCCGGGCAGCGCCGCCCGCGGGTCCTTGTGTGTTTTCATGGGTATTTTCCCGCACAGGAGACCACAGGGTGGAGGTGGCAGCACGTGAGTGATCTGCTGCTGCTGACCGGTGCCCTGGAACCGGCGCCGGACATCCTGCCGTCACTGGGGCTGCTGCTGCACGCGGTACGGGTGGCGCCCGCTGAGGTGCCGTCCCTGGCGGATGCCCCGCCCGCCGACGCGGTGCTGGTCGACGCACGGCGTGACCTGGCCCAGGCCCGGAGCCTGTGCCATCTGCTGCGCACGGCGGGAACGGAAGCCCCGGTGCTGGCCGTGGTGACCGAGGGCGGCCTGGCCGCGGTCACCGCGGAATGGGGCACCGACGATGTGATCTTGCACACAGCGGGCCCGGCTGAGGTGGAAGCCAGGCTGCGGCTGGCCATCGGCCGCAAGGCGAGCCTGGCCCCGGCCGCACCGGACGAGATCCGGTCCGGCGACCTGGCCATCGACGAGGCCACCTATACCGCCCGGCTGCGCGGCCGGGCGCTCGACCTCACCTTCAAGGAGTTCGAGCTGCTGAAGTTCCTGGCCCAGCATCCGGGCCGGGTGTTCACCCGGGCGCACCTGCTGCAGGAAGTCTGGGGCTATGACTACTTCGGCGGCACCCGCACCGTGGACGTGCACGTCCGGCGGCTGCGGGCCAAGCTGGGCACCGAGCACGAGGTGCTGATCGGGACGGTGCGCAACGTCGGGTACCGCTTCGTCCCGGCCAAGGGCAGCGACGAGGCGCGGGGCGGCCGCCCGGTTCATCCCGGCGGCGGGCTGCCGGACGCCGAGAACGGGCTGGCCGACGGGCTGCCCCTCACGGCCGGGCTAGCCGAGCCGGGTAGCCAGAAGGAGGCCAGTGCCGCCCCAGCCGACCGGTGATGAACCCGCGGTCAGGCCGCCCGCCCGCCCGCCGGATGGCGCTCCGGCCGGCCCGGACGGTGCCGGGGTGGATATCACGGTGGCCGGCCCGCTGGACCAGGAGCTGGCCACGGACGTGCTGCGGCTGGTCAGCGCGGCCACCGACCACGACTCGGTGAGCCCGCTGTCAGAGCACGTCCTGCTGCACCTACGGCACGGCGGCGATCCGCGGGCCGGCAACCTCCTGGTCCGGGCCGGCGGCGAGCTGGCCGGCTACGCCCACCTCGACCCCACCGACCCGGTAGAGGGCCCGAGCGGCGAACTGGTGGTGCATCCCGGGTACCGCGGCCGCGGGCTGGGCCTGGCCCTCGTCCGCGCGCTGCTGGCGGAGGCGGGCCCGCGCCCGCTCCGGCTGTGGGCGCACGGCGACCTGCCCGCGGCCGGGGCACTGGCGGCCACGGCCGGCTTCGAGCGGGTCCGCGCCCTCTGGACGATGCGCCGGTCTCTGCAGGCGCCGCTGGCCAGCCCGCAGTACCCGGACGGGGTGACACTGCGCACGTTCGCCGTAGGCTCGGACGAGAAGGCCTGGACCGCGCTGAACCGCAAGGCGTTCGCCAGCCATCCGGAGCAGGGCGCGTGGACCCTGGACGACCTGCTGCTGCGCGAGCAGGAACCATGGTTCGACCCGGCCGGCTTCTTCCTGGCGGAACGGTCCGGAACGCTGGCCGGCTTCCACTGGACGAAGATCCACGGCAGCCATCCCGGCGGCCCGGCGCACGGCCACGAGGCCATCGGCGAGGTGTACGTGGTAGGCGTCGACCCGGGGGAACGCGGCACCGGCCTGGGCCGGGCGCTGACCCTGACCGGGTTGCGCTACCTGCGCTCGCGCGGGCTGCTCAACGTCATGCTGTACGTGGATGAGACGAATGCCCCGGCGATCCGGCTCTACGAATCACTGGGCTTCAGTCATTGGGATACCGACGTCATGTTCCAGCACCCAGCGCCCGACGCCGGGGCAGTTTGAGCCAGGTGGTTTTGAGCCAGGCGACTTGAACCAGGCCGCTCAACCGGACGGATCATCCGTCCGGGCTAGCCCGATGTGACTATCCCCAGGACCGCGTCGAGTTCCTCCGCGGTCAGCGGCCGGTCGCACACCGCGACCGCGCTGAGCACCTCTGAGTACAGCTCGATCTCGTCGAGCGCAACGCGATCGGGGACGCGAAGATCGAGTTGCTCGCGCACCGCGCCCACCTCCGTCGCTAAGCGGATTCGCAGCATCTCGAACAAGGTTACGTCGCGACGCTATGCCCGCGCATGACCCATCAGGGTCATTTCTGGACCATCCTCAAGTAGGGTTTTACCCAACTCGGGAGTAACAATTCCGCGAAGCCCGCGTGCGCGGTTAGTGCGTACGGTAAAGGAAAAGAGCGCCGCCGGGCTACTGCCCAGCCGCGGCCGGGGCCTCCCCACTATGGCCCGTCGCCCCCATTGCCGGACTGCGGTCGGCCCCTCCCCGGCGGTCGACCCCTCCCCTATCGCTGGTACCTCCCCTACCGCCGGACTGCCACCTGGCGGGCCTGCCCTACCGCCGGCTCCTCTCCCCCTGACCGCCGGCTCCTCTCCCCCTGACCGCCGACGCTTCTCCCCCTTACTTACCGCCGGCGCTTCTCCCCCTTACCGCCGGCGCCTCTTTCCCTACCGCCGGCACCTCTCCCTACCGCTGGCACCTCTTTCCCCTACCGCCGGATTGCGGCCGGCACCTCTTATTGCCCCTACTGCTGGCGCCTCCCTACCGCCGGATTGCAGTCGGCACCCCTACCTCTACTGCTGGCACCTCTTCCCCTACCGCCGGATTGCGGCCGGCACCTCTTCTTCCTTATTGCCAGACCACGGCCTGGTGCCGGGCGGCGCGGGCCACATAGCCGGGCGCGGTTCGTGCGAACGACTCCCGGTCGGCCTCGGTCAGTTCCCGCACGATCTTCGCTGGCACCCCGGCGGCCAGCACTCCGGCTGGTATCTGCTGCCCGGGCCGGACCACCGTGCCCGCGGCGATCAGCGAGCCCGCGCCGACCCGGGACCGGCCGAGCAGCACCGCCCCGATGCCGATCAGGGCGCCGGCCCCGACGTGTGCCCCGTGCACCATGGCGTGATGCCCGACGCTCACCTTCTCCTCCAGGATCACCGGCTCCCCCGGATCCACGTGCAGGCAGCACAGGTCCTGGATGTTGCAGTCCGGGCCGACCACGATCTCGTCCTCATCGGCCCGGAGCACGGACCCGTACCACACGCTGGCACCCCGGTCCACAGTGATCCGGCCGACGAGCAGCGCGGTGGGGGCGATCCACGCCTCCGGGTGGACGGCAGGCGCCTGGCCATCAAGTGATCCCAGCTGCCCCATGCGTATCTCCTCTTGCTACGATCGGCCCAGGTCTGCCAGCGCAGAAACCGAACAATTCGGGCAAATCGGGATACTCGTTCGTTTCGGTTGCGCGCAGAGGACTTACGGACGAGAGTCTTGCCCGTCCATACCTGCGGTTCCAGCCGTTCCCCAGCAACCTGCTTCCACCTCAGGCGACCCCGTCCGCACGCCGCGCCGGGACGTAGCCTGGCCTGACTCACCTGACGGGTGAAACGATGACTGAGCAAAGCGACCTTATCCCTGACCTCGACTCTGAAGACGCCTTCGAAGTACAGATGCGCGGCTACAGTCGCCGTCAGGTCAACGAATTCGTGGCGCGGTCCCGCAGCCAGACGCGGGATCTCGAGGAGAGGCTGTCCCGGTCGCTCGATGAGGTTGAGCGGCTAAGGACGGACCTGACCGCGGCCCGGCAGAAGGAACAGGAAGAAAAGCCTCAGTACGAGGAAATCAGCGAGCGAATGGGGCAGATCCTCAAGCTCGCCGACGATGAGGCCAAGGCGCAGAAGACCCGGGCGCTGGAAGAGATCACCAAGCAGCGGGCCGAGGCCAAGCAGGAGATCGAGCGGCTGAAGGCGGAAGCACGCGAGCAGACCGAGCGGATGCTGGCCGCTGCGCAGGAGCAGGCAGAGAACGCGATCGCGTCGGCGCGGGCCGAGGCTGAGAAGGCCCGGAACTCGGCGCGCACTGAGGCGGATCGCACCGTCAGCGAGGCGCAGAAGAAGTCGGAGAACGCGGTCGCGGCGGCGCAGGCGCAGGCAAAGCAGATGCTGGACGAGGCGACCGCGCGGGCGACCGCGATCCACGACGGGGCGGAGCGCCGCCTGAACCTGCTGGTGGCCCGGCACACCGAGACGGTGCGGCGGCTGACCGAGGTGCGCGACGTGGTCACCAACCTGGTCGCGGGCGAGGCTGCCCGCGGCTCGCTGGAAGAAGAGGTCGCCCGCTCGGTGGCCAGTGCCATCGGGGGCGGCAGCAACGGCGCCCCCGCGGCCGCCAGCCGGCCCGCCGCGGCCAGTGAGGGACGGCACGCGCCCAGCGCCGCCGCTACGCCCGCGCCCGCCACGCCCGCCACGCGCGCTGCGGACACGGCCGGGAATGGCACCGCTGAGGTCAGCGGGCCAGCCCGGACCGGTGCCGCGCACCGGGCCGCTGCGGCGCCAGCTACCGCCGCGGATTCCGGCACAGCCCGGGACGAGGAGGCCCGGCCCGCAGCCGCCAAGCCGGTCCGGTCAACCGCCGGGCGGAGTGCCAGCACCGCCGATCAGGATTCCACCGCCGACAGCTTGCAGTAACACTGGCTGCCGTAACACTGGCTGCAGTAACGCAGTACCTACGGAACTCCCTGGGCGTACGCCCAGGGAGTTCCGTGCGTCCGGGCCTGGCGTCTGTGCGGGGTAGCTAATCCTCGCCGGTGGCCAGGGCGTCGAGGCGGCGGAGGATGATGCCTTCGCGGAGCGCCCACGGGCAGATGAACAGTTCCCTCAGCTCGAACAGGTCCATGGCGGCGTCGGCCACGACCGCGCCCGCGGCCAGCTGTGGCGCCCGGCTGTGCGACACCCCGGCCAGCTGCGCCCGCTCATCCGCGCTCATCCCGGCCAGCCGCTCGACGAGCTTGCTCAGGTCGGCCCGGCTCAGCGTGCGCCGCGCGTAAAAGCCCTCGCTGGACGGGGCGGCGCCGCCGATCCGGGCCAGCTGGCGGAACGTCTTCGAGGTGGCCACGGCCCGGTCCGGCTGCCCGTCCCGCATGACCTGGCCCGCCTGGCGGCCGATCTCCGCCCGCACGTACCTGCGCAGCTGGCGCACTTGGTCAGCCTTGGGCGGGTCGGTGGTCAGCCAGTCCCGGGTGAGCCGGGCCGCGCCCAGCGGCAGCGAGATCGCCACATCGGGTTCCTCGTCCACGCCCGCGGCCACCTCGAGCGAGCCGCCGCCGATGTCCAGCATCAGCACCTTGCCCGAGGACCAGCCGAACCAGCGCCGCACGGCGAGGAACGTCAGCCGGGCCTCTTCCCGCCCGGCCAGCACCTGGATGTGCGCGCCAGTCTCCTGCCGGATCTTGGCCAGCACCTCGTCCGCGTTGGCTGCGTCGCGGAGCGCCGACGTGGCGAACGCCAGCAGCTCCTCGACTCCCTTGTCCTCGGCGATCTGCAGCGCCTCGCGGACGAACGCGCGCAGCTGGGCCGCGCCCTTGGTGCTCAGCCGGTTGCCGTTCTCCAGCAGGTCGCCGAGGCGCAGGTCCGCCTTGTGCGAGAACACCGGGGTCGGGCGCGCACCGCGGTAGGCGTCCACGACCAGGAAATGGACGGTGTTCGATCCGACGTCCAGCACACCGAGGCGCATACATTGACGGTACTCAACCAGCAGCGCTCCTGGCGCCCGGACCTACCTGCTTGTACTGGTCCCGATGAAGGCAGTCCCGGTGCCGAGCGCGGGAAAGCGGAGGTCACCATGGCGAAGACGGCGGGCCGGGTCCGGATCGAAACTGGCCGCAAGCGAGTGCGCGCGTACCTGGCCGGGGAGCTCGTGGCGGACACCAGGCAGCCGTTCCTCGTCTGGGAGTGGCCTTATTTCCCGGCCTACTACTTCCCGGCCGCCGACGTGCGCGCGGACCTGATCCCGGCCGGGGAGACCGAGCACTCGCCGAGCCGTGGCGACGCGCAGCTCTACCACGTGAAGGTGGCGACCGCCACCGCGGAGCGGGCGGCCAGGCGCTACCCGGACTCGCCGCTGGAAGACCTGCGTGACCTGGTCCGGCTGGACTGGGACGCGATGACCGAGTGGTTCGAGGAAGACGAGCCGGTCTACACCCATCCCCGGGACCCGTACTCGCGGGTGGACATCCTGGCCAGCTCCAGGCACGTCCGGATCGAGGTGGACGGGGTCACCGTGGCCGATTCGCATCAGCCACGCATCCTGTTCGAGACCGGGCTGCCGCCGCGGTACTACCTGCCGCTGACCGACCTGCGGATGGACCTGCTCCGCCCGTCCGCGACCCAGACGCACTGCCCGTACAAGGGCACCGCCAGCTACTGGTCGGTGCAGGCCGGCGGTGAGCTGCACCCCGACATCGTGTGGAGCTACCGCACCCCGCTGCCGGAGAGCCAGAAGGTCGCCGGGCTGGCCTGCTTCTACGACGAGAAAGTGGACGTGTTCCTGGACGGCGAGCTACAGGAGCGGCCGCGCACCCACTTCAGCTGACCGCCGTCGGCCAGGCCGGAGCTGACCGGGCCGTCCAGGTCCTCGATCCGGGCCGTACCCGGGCCGCGCCGGGCCGAGATGGACCGGGCCGCGGCCTCGGCGTCGGCCAGGACCCGGAGGATGTTGCCGCCCGCGAGCTGGGCGCAGTCCGCCTCGGACCAGCCGCGCCCGCGGAGCTCGGCGATCAGCGCCGGGTAGCAGGACACGTCGGACAGCCCGTCCGGCAGGTCCTCCGTGCCGTCGAAGTCCCCGCCCAGGCCGACGTGGTCGATCCCGGCCACCTCGCGCACGTGCTCGGCGTGCTCAGCGACTTGGGCCAGCGTGGCCCGCGGCGCCGGGCTGGCCGCCGCGCGCCGGGCCCGGACCGTTTTGCGGACGGACAGATCCCACGGATCCAGCCCGCGCTCGCGCATCTCCTCGGCGAGGGCGGCCTCCCAGTCCCAGCACTCCGGCGACACGAAGGACGGCACGAATGTGATCATGCACACGCCGTTGCTGCTGGCGAGCCTGGACAGGATGCTGTCCGGCACGTTGCGCGGATGATCGCACAGGGCGCGGGCGCTGGAATGGGAGAAGATCACCGGGGCCTCAGCCGCGTCCAGTGCGTCGCTCATCGTGGCCGGGGCCACGTGCGACAGGTCGACGAGCATGCCCAGCCGCTGCATCTCGCCGACCACCGCGCGGCCGAACGCGGTCAGCCCGCCCGCCCGCGGCTCGTCCGTCGCGGAGTCGGCCCAGGGCACGTTGGCGTTGTGGGTCAGCGTGAGGTAGCGCACGCCGAGCGCGTACAGCATGCGCAGCGTGCCCAGGGAGCAGGCGATGGAATGGCCGCCCTCCGCGCCGAGCAGCGACGCGACCCGGCCCGCCGCGAAGCTCCGGCGTACGTCCGCGGCGGTGGTGGCCAGCTCGAGCGCCTTCGGGTAGCGGGCGATCATGCGGTGCACCAGGTCGATCTGCTCCAGGGTGGTCGCCACCACGGTCTCGCCCTGCAGCGTGGCGGGCACGTATACCGACCAGAACTGGGCACCGAGGCCGCCCGCGGCGATCCGCGGCAGGTCGGTCTGGGTGGCGCTGACCGGCTGGTCCAGGTCGACCGTGGCCAGATCGGCCGCGCCCGCCTCGCGCAGTGCCCAGGGCAGGTCGTTGTGCCCGTCCAGCGGCACGTGCCAGGCCGAGGAGCTGGCGGGCTGCGGCGACGGCTGCGGCGTCCGGCATCAGCGGCTGTCCCCGGTCGGCATGGACAGCACCGCCGCGCCGTGTACCCGTTCCTCTTTGAGGTCGGTCAGGGCCTGGTCGGCCTGGTCAAACGGATACGGGGTGGTGGTCACCTTGATCCGCAGCCGCTCGGCCAGGGTGAGGAACTCGGTGGCGTCGGCCCGGGTGTTGGACGTGACGCTGCGCACCTGCCGCTCCTGGAACAGGTGCCGGTCGTAGTTCAGCTGGGGGATGTCCGACAGGTAGATGCCGGCGATGGCCAGCGTGCCGCCGCGGTCCAGCGCGGCGAGCGCGGGCGGCACGAGGTCGCCCACCGGGGCGAACAGGATCGCCGAGTCGAGCTTGACCGGCGGGTCGTCCAGGGAGTCCTGCACGGACGCGGCGCCCAGGGACCGGGCCAGGTCCCTGGCCGCCTCGCCCCGGGTGAATACGTGCACGGCGGCGCCCTGGGCGATCGCGACCTGTGCGGCGAGATGCGCGGAGCCGCCGAAGCCCCAGATGCCGAGGGTGCCGCCGGGCGGCACCTCGGCCCGGCGCAGCGCCCGGTAGCCGATGATCCCGGCGCACAGCAGCGGGGCCAGCTCGGCGTCGCTGAACCCGCCCGGCAGCGGATGCGCGAACGCGTCCGCCACCGTCATGTACTCGGCGTACCCGCCAGCGAAGTCCCAGCCGGTGTAGACCGAGGCCGGGCACAGGTTCTCCTGGCCCCGGCGGCAGAACACGCAGGAGCCGTCGGTGCCGCCGAGCCACGCGGCGCCGACCCGGTCCCCGGTGGTGAACCGGCTGGTTCCCGGCCCGGTCGCGACCACCTCGGCGACCACCTCGTGGCCGGGGGTGGTGTCCGGGTGCTTAGGTGGCAGGTCACCCTCGGCGAGATGCAGGTCGGTGCGGCACACCCCGCAGCAGCGGATCCGTAGCAGCAGCTGACCGCGGCCCGGCTCGGGAACCGGCCGGTCGATCAGCTTCAATGGGCCCGAGCGCACCGGCCCGGGCTGATGAACCACCCACGCGCGCATGCTCTTACCGTACGGGGTGCCGCCCGGACGGCTCGCCCCCGTCACACCCGGGGAGCCCGCGGCGGCGTGCGTGCCCGCCGATGCGATAGCGCGTGAAATTCACTAAAGAAATAGTACCTGGTGTAATAATCGTGTTAGCGAACCACTCCGGGTACCCTTTAGTCCGTGGAACTGGATCAGCAGCCGGGGCAGCTGGTACAGGCCTGCCCGGAGACAGGTCCGGCTCCGCTCCCCGGCGCTGAGCTGTCCGGGCCCGGCGACTTCGCCGGGCTCCCCGAGGCGGAGCGCCGCCGGGCCCTGGTCGCCCAGACCGCGCGGTTCTCGGCCGACTTCCTCCGCTGGACCGAGGGGCGGTCCTGCAACGGGCTGACCCTCACCCGGTTGCGGCTGCTGCAGGCCTTGCACTGCGGTGGGCCGGCCATCATGCGCGATCTCGGGGTGCAGCTGGGGGTCAGCCCCCGGAACATGACCGCGATGGTGGACGCGCTGGAGGATGCGCAGCTGGTGGCACGCCGCCCGCATCCGACCGATCGGCGGGCCACCCTGGTCGAGCTGTCCCCGGCTGGCGCCGAAGAGGCCGAGCAGGCGCTGGGCCCGCGGCTGGACGCCATGGCCGGGCTGTTCGCTGAGTTCTCCGCCGAAGAACAGCAGCAGTTCGCCAGCGCACTGGCCCGGCTGGCCAAGGCCATGCAGGAACGGATCGAAACTGCTGACCGCAGCCGTCCGCCGACCCCGGCTGCCGTCTCTACTTAAGCGGGCCGGGTTGATCTCCGGGACGCACATCTGTCACATTGACCACACCAGCCACGGGAAGTTATCGGTCCGGGCCGTCCGGAAGGTTAATTCTGGGTCCGGCCTGGGCTGTCCGGAGCTGCCGGCGCCCTGCCGCCCGCCGATCCCGGGTCAGCCCGGGATCGCCCCTGACCAGGTCTGTCTTACGGTGTGCTTACCGTTGGCTGCGCAGCGGCCCAGCCGGGGCCGGCCCGATTTATTGTCGGGGCATGGCTGGGGCCGGGACCAAAGAACCTGGGCAGCGCGCTGCCCGTCCACGCACTGCTGGCCGGCTCCGCCGTGCCGCCCGGCTGCGCCGGGGGCTCGCGGCGTCCGCCACGGCGGAGCGGCAGCGGGCGGCCCGGCTGGTCCGCCAGGCCGTGGACACGGCCACGGACGCCGCCCGGCACCCCGCCGACCATCCCCCGCCGGGCCCGTTCCGGCCCGGCACCTGGCGCAGCCCGCTGCGTGGCCTGTGGCTGACCTCGGTGCTGGCGGTGGTGCTGCTGGTCGGGCTGACCATTCTCGCCGTGACCGGCTTGCTGTCGTATGCCGCCTACGACCCACACCTGCCCGGGAACGACCAGACGCCCGGCGCCAGCCTGCTGAAGTTCTACCTGTTCTCCTGGCCGACCCATCCGTCCTGGCTGTACCGGGTGGATCAGGGCGTGCACATCACGCTGGGCCTGGCCCTGCTGCCGGTAGTGCTGGCCAAGCTGTGGTCGGTGCTGCCCCGGCTGTTCGCCTGGCCTCCGGTCCGTTCGCTGGCCCAGATCCTGGAGCGGCTCAGCCTGATCATGGTGGTCGGCGGCGTCCTCTTCGAGTTCGTCACCGGGATCCTGAACATCCAGAACTACTACGTCTTCCCGTTCTCCTTCTACACCGCGCACCTGTACGGCGCCTGGGTGTTCATCGCCGGCCTGGTCATCCATATCGCCCTCAAGTTCCCGCGCATGCTGGCTGGCCTGCGTTCCCGCAGCCTGCGCCGGGAACTGTGCACTCCGCTGGCGGGCACCGAGCCGGAGGAACCCGACGAGTCGGGCCTGCGCGCCGCCCGGCCGGCCGCGCCGACGATCTCCCGGCGCGGGCTGCTGGCGGTGGTCGGCGGCGCGTCGCTGACCCTGGTCGCCGTGGTGGCCGGCCAGTCGATCGGCGGGCTGACCCGGCGGACCGCGTTGCTGGCACCCCGGGGACTGTCCGCCGCCGGGGCACCCGAGCTGCCGGTCAACCGGACCGCGAAGTCGATCGGGCTGACCGCCGAGGACGTCGGCCCGGCCTACCGGCTGGTGCTGACCGGCCGGACGTCGGTCTCGCTGACCCGCGAGCAGTTGCTGGCGCTGCCGCAAACCTCCGCCGAACTGCCCCTCGCCTGCGTGGAAGGCTGGTCGTATTCCTGCCGGTGGACCGGTGTGCGGCTGGCCGACCTGGCCCGGCTGGCCGGGATGCCCGGGCCGGGCGGCGCGTTCGTCCAGTCGATCCAGCAAGGCGGTTTCGGGCACACGGCCTTGTCCGGGGACCAGGTGACCGACCCGCAGTCACTGCTCGCGCTGAAGATGAACGGGGTGGACCTGCCGTGGGATCACGGCTACCCGGCGCGCACGATCGTCCCGAACCTGCCGGGCGTGCACAACACCAAGTGGGTCAAGCAGATCACGTTCGTGGAGCAGATATGAGCGGCGGGGCTGGCACCGGCGGGGCACCCGGGTCCGGGGACCCGGCCCGCGGGCCGGGACAGGCAGCGGGCGGCACGGCCAGGCAGCCGGGCCACGCTGGAGGTCCCCCGGACCGGGCAGGCGGTCCGGGCCAGCCTGAGCGTGCGGCACTGGGAGCGCAGCGAGACGCGGGCAGTCCGCGCCGGAAGGCGGGGCTGGTCAGCTGGGCCCGGCACTGGTACGGCGCCAACCCGCTGCACCTGCTGGCCCTGATCGCGGCGTTCGCGCTGGCTGGGTACGCGGTCCATGCCGTCGTGGCGGCTGGGCAGTGGCGCGGTTTCGTGGAATGGTTCGCGGTCGCGATCATTGCGCACGACCTACTGCTGTTCCCGCTTTACTCGCTGGCTGACCTGTCCCTGCGCGGCCTGCTGCCCCGCTGGGCCGTGCGGAACCCGGTTACCGCGGGCGATGGCGGGCGCCCCCGGGCCGCCGGAGCCCGGCCCGCGCCTGGCCCTCCGGTGCTGAACTACATCCGGATCCCGGTGATGTTCTCGCTGCTCCTGCTGGGGGTGTTCTTCCCGCTGATCCTGGGTCTGTCCCAGGGGTATTACCACCGGGCGAGTGGGCTGGGCACGCAGCCGTACCTGTGGCGCTGGCTGGCCATCACGGGAGTCCTCTTCGCGGGTTCAGCCGTCTGCTACGCCTGGCGCTGGCGCCGGGCTACCGGGCAGGCCCGCAAGCTGGCCCGGCCGACCCGCCCCGCCCGCCCGGCTCCGCCAGCAGCCCCACGGCGTCCGCCGCGGGCCGTGCCGTAGCTCGCTAGTAGCCGGACCTGGGGACGTGTTGCCAGCAGTAGCCGCCGCCGGCGATACCTATATACGTGTGGCAAACGAAGCAGTTCCCGTATTGCCGGTCCATATATTGCTGATGATTCTGAATCCTGGCCGCAATCATTTGATTCGCCATATTGCCGTACATCTGCCCGGTGGCCTGGCTCGTGCTCTGCTGGATCTGTGCGATCTGAGCCTGGGTAGCGGCGGTAGAAACGTACATTTGCTGAACTGAGCTGCGTGTCCCCTGAAGGTTCTGGATCGCGGCGTCGAGCCGCTGCGCGAAAGCCGGGGCTCCCTGCCGGCTGAGCTCGCCGGCCGCGTGCCTGGCGTTGTTCAGGTCCTGCAGGAACAGGTCAAGCCTGCTCGCTATCGCCTGCAGTTCCGCGAGGGTCAGCGCCCTGGTCGTGTCCCAGGTGTTCAGGTAGTTCACGATTTGATCGTCGTGCTGGCCCAGCCAGGCAAGCCAGCTCCGCTCGACCTCGGCGGTGGTACTCGGATCGGACATTGGCCCCTCCCCATGGAATACCTGGAACGCTAATACCTCCTGCGCAAGACTCCTAGCCTTGCTGGCTGATCCACACCGATAGGTGGGCGGGCTCCAGGGCCTGCTGGATGACCCCGGCCAGGTCGTCGCGGACCGGGTCCAGGTCCACGGTGTCTTTCAGGCGGGCGGCGAACGCGGCCACGGTCTGGCCGGCGTCGTAGCGGGCCCGGTTGAACCTGCGGTCCACCAGCTGCTGCACCCGCCGGCGCAGCGGGCTGAACAGCGCTGCCGCCGTCAGCGTCGAGGCGGCCACCGCTACCGGGGAGGAGAACGACAGCACCCGTGTCGCCAGCAGGACCAGGCCCGCGTATATCCCGACCAGCAGGCCGGTGACGATGGTGTAGGCAAGGGTCCGGCTGATGATCCGGTCGATCTCATACAGCCGGTAGCGCAGGATGGCGATGGCCATGCTGGCCGGCAGGGCGGCGATCCCGATCACGGCTACGTCGCTGATCACTTGCCAGATTCCGGAGCGGTTGCTCAGCGCGATGCTGGCCAGCCCGCAAACCCCGCAGACTGCGATCCCGCTGGCCAGCCACTTCAGCTGCTGGCGCCGCTCGCCGCTGGCGCGGCGGTAGCTGACCGCCTGCTGGATCACGCAGGCCACCAAGAAGACAGACAGCAGCGTGAAGAACAGGTCCTGGTCCGCGCCCCACAGCGCCGCCGTACCGGTCGGGTGGTCGATGATGGCAAGGTCGCCGCCGGCATTGATCCGGATATGGTGCCCGGCGACCGCAGTAGCGCTAATGACGAACGCGCCGCCTACCCACAGCGCGGCCACGGCCAGGTACAGCCGCAGCGGCCACCGCCACAGCCGCGACGGCAGCCGCCCATCGGGGAACAGCAAGATGGCAGCGGCCAGCAGCGCGATCGCGGGCGCCCAGGCGGGCTGGGTGAGCACGGCCACCCAGCCCAAGGGCAGCCGCCCGTGACGGAGCAGATAATCGGCCAGCTCATAGGAGGAGGCGTCGCCGTCGAGCGCGAAGCACACCCCCGAGCCCAGCAGCAGCCATCCGATCGGGTTACCCGGCTGATGCCAGGCCACCAGCAGGCCGACCCCGGCCAGCGCCAGGGTCAGCAACGCCACAGCGGCAACGCTGCCGGTGTTGTTACCCGCAGCCCGGCCCGCCAGGCCGGCCAGCGGCAGCGAAGCCACCCCCAAGGCCAGCGCCAGCACGAACAGCACGACCGCCGTGGCCGGCGAGCCCAGCCGCAAGCGGCGCGCCGTGACCTCCGCCATCACCAGCGCCTGCCCACTTGCCTGCTGCTCCTCCCCCACACAGCGCACGCTACCGTCGCATCGTTCCGGGAACGTTACCGCCAGGCCGGAACCTCCCACGCCCGTGCCGTGTCCCCCGTCACCACCCCGGTCTGTGCGAGTTCAACTTGGTTAAAGGGGACGCAGCGCTGGCCGTGACTCGCGGGAGCGGCCTCCCGTCCGGTTTGATCACGGGTGCCTACGCCAGATCCCACCTGGTCGAAAGGCCGCCGATGCCAGTGGCGCAGGGAGGTGCTGGCCCGGCGGCAGGCCGCACCCGCTGCACCGGAAGATCATCGTTCCCAGCGAGAAGCGGCTCCGCACCGTGATTCACGACATCGGCGCGGACGCCCTCGACGAGCTGACCGGGGGCTGGCTGCACGCGCAGGCCGGGCGCGGGCCGACTGGAGAGCCTGCTGCCCGCGATCGCGATCGAGAGTGGCTGCGCGGCGTCGCGGACGGCAGGTCAAGCTGTGGCATGGTCTGGGAAGACCACCGAACTCCGCGCCCGGCTACTCCCGTCCCGGCCCGGCGCCCGGGGCTGCCGAGGCAGAACCGACGGGGACGACCGGAGCAGGGACGACCGGAGCAGGGACGGCAGGTATCTGGACGGCGGGACCGGAGCGGACGGCACGGATGGTACGGACCGGGGCGCTGAAGACCGGTGCCGCGGGAGCGACGGGCGCCGGGGCGGCGGATACGGCTGGCGCCGGGGCGGCGCCGGGCACGGGCGCCGCGGCGGCCTGGCGGCGTCCCCGCAGCCAGCGGGCCAGCGATACCCCGACGGCGAACGCGAACACCAGCGCGTACCCGAGGCGGCTGATCGTGTTGATGTTGACCGTCACACCAGGGACGGGGCTGGTGACCGTCAGGTACTTGACCATCGCGAAGCCGAGCCACTCCACCCGGCCGTCGATGGCCACCAGCATCACCAGAAGCATCGTGTACCAGGGGAACGGCGGGGTGGTGACAGCCAGGGCCACGCCGGTCATCAGCAGCGCGCCCCGCCACGGCCGGTCCGGGTCACCGCGCAGGAGCACGAACAGGGCGGTCACGGCCAGGATGACGAACGCGGCCCCGATGGCCCACTTCCCCGGCAGCAGCGCGCCGAGCAGCAGGAACCGGGTCCCATCGGAATACCCCTCCTGCTGCAGGTAGCCGGGCAGGAAGCCGATCACCCCGCTGCCCACGGCCAGCACGTGCGGCAGGTAGACCACGGCCGTGGCAAAGGCCGCCGCGGAGATCACGGCCACCGGACGGCGCCGCCGTAGCACGGCCGGCCCGATCAGCAGCGGAGTGACCTTGGTGCAGATGGCGAGGCCGATCAGGGCACCGCCGGTGAGGGACCGGCGCAGCCGGCCGGGCTTGGCCAGGACCATCAGGGCCGCGGCGGCGATGCCCGCGGCGAGCACGTTGAACGTGCGCGTTATTGCCCGCTTCCAGGGCCACCAGCGGGCACCAGGCCCAGAGCACCGCGAGCCGCCGGTCCTTGCCCAGGCGGCCCAGGCCGTAGAGGAGCAGCAGGGTGAGCGCGACCGCGCAGAAGGCCGCGCCCGCCTGGATCGGGATGGTCCGGCCACCCGGCGGCGACAGGTAGTGCACGCCCAGGAAGTACGCCTCGGCCACCGGCGGGTAGATGGTGTGCACGGTGGGCCGGTTGATCCGGGCGCAGCCGCTCACCAGCTGGGCCCCGGCTTCCCGGGTGCCGGGCTTGACGCACCAGATCGCGTGCGGGGCCCCGGGCCACAGCAGCGGGTCGCGCAGCGGGACCAGCTGCCGGGCGGCGGGCACGTACTGGTAGGGGTCGATGCCGGCCGCCTGGACCCGCCCGTCCCAGATGTACCGGTACAGGTCGTCACTGCTCCGTGGCGGCGCGGACAAGGCGGCCAGCTGGACGGCGATCCCGCCCGCCAGGATCAGGGCCACCGCCCACCGGCCGGGGATATGGCGGACCAGCCAGGCGCCGCCCGCGAATACCGCCCACAACGTGACCGCGAACGGGACGGCACCAAGCCTGGTGACGGCGGAGTACGGGTGCACCGACAGGTAGATCAGGCCAGTGAGGATCGCAGCCGCGGCGGCCGCCGCGGGGATCCGGATCATCGTCAGCACGCCCCTCATGCTCACAAGCTATTCGTCCCGGGCACCCCGCGACGGGCAGCTGATCAGGCCGTAATCATTCGTTAAGAGAGTCCAGGCAGTCCAGGGAGCCAGGATCCGGGGTATCGCCGAGGCCGCGGGACAGCGCGGCGAACCAGCGGCCCGCGTCGGACCACACCTCGGTCATGGCCAGCCCGGCGGTGAGGCCGATCTCGGTGATCTGGTCAGCGCCGATGGAGGCCCAGGGAAACCACGAGCTCAGCTTGCCCGCATGGCTCAGCCGCACCATCTCCTTGGCCAGCGGGGTACCCGGCGGCTCCACCTCGACCAGGGCCAGGCCGCCGGCATGAGTAGTTCCGCCACCCGGCTGAGCAGGGCCTTCGGGTCGCCGCCGATGCCGATGTTGCCGTCGGCGAGAATCACCCGGGCCCAGCGCCCGGTGCCCGGCACGGTGGCGAACACGTCCCGGTGCAGCACCAGCGCCCCGCATGACCGGGCCAGCTCCACGGCGGACGGGGTGATGTCGATGCCCAGCGCGGGCACCCCCCGTTCACCCAGGGCGACGGTGAGCCGCCCCGGCCCGGACCCGACGTCCAGGGTGTGCCCCTGGCAGCGGTCCAGGATCGACGTGTCACCAGGCATGACGTGGAGCCAGTCATCGATCCGCAGCGGGGTGCGCCGCCCGTCCGCATACTCGATTTCCGGCCGGGCGAGGCCGGCCAGGGCATCTTCGTAGAGCTCACCGAGCACGCGGTCCCTCCTTCATGAGGCGGCCCGGGTGGGCAGGGGCCTCCCGGGCACGGTCGTGGCGGCGAAGAGCCTAACGCCCGCCGGGCGGGACCGACCCTTACGGAGCTATGACGGATCTGTCCCGGTCAGCGGCGGAAAGGGGGTGCGGCATCTACGGTGGGAGGGTGAACACCAACCCCGACCGGCCGGGGCGCATCATCGTGGTAGACGACGATGCGACACTGGCCGACGTCGTCGGGCGTTACCTGACGCGCGATGGACACCACGTGGAATGCGTCGGCGATGGCTATGAGGCGCTGCGTCGGGTCGCGGCCGAGCCTCCGGACCTCGTCGTCCTCGACTTGATGCTGCCCGGTATCGACGGCCTGGAAGTATGCCGCCGGCTGCGCGCGCAGTGGCCCATCCCGGTGGTGATGCTGACCGCGCTGGGTGAGGAAACCGACCGGGTGGTGGGTTTCGAGACCGGCGCGGATGACTACGTCACGAAGCCGTTCAGCCCGCGGGAGCTCGCGCTGCGGGTGCGGTCGGTGCTGCGCCGGGCCCGCGGCGGGGGCCTGCCCGACCCGCCCGCGCTGGGCATCATCAAGGACGGCAACCTGGCGGTCAACCTGGGCGCGCATTCGGTGCTGCTGGCGGAAAGCCCGCTCGGGCTCACCTCACGAGAGTACGACCTGCTGGTGTTCCTGATGCGGAGTCCCCGCCAGGCGTTCAGCCGCGAGCAGCTGCTCGCGCACGTGTGGGGCTGGACCTTCGGGGACACCTCCACCGTCACCGTGCACATCCGGCGGCTGCGGGAGAAGATCGAGCCGGATCCGACCGCGCCCAGGCGGATCGTCACCGTCTGGGGCGTTGGCTACCGTTATGAACCAGGAGAAGCATGACAGGCATTGACTGGCCTACCTTGTGGCAGGTCACGTACACCGTCGCGGGGATCGCCGTCGCCTCGGCCGCGGCGGGCCTGCTGAGCGTCCGGCTGCTGGCCAAGCGGTCCCTGGGCACCCTGCTCTTCGTGGTGGCCGCGGTGGTCATCGTCAGCACGATGGCGGGCGTGGGTGTCATCACCTGGCAGATGGTCCTCACTCCGGCGGACCGTAACGTGGTGCTGGCCGTGGTGATAATGGCCGGGGTGGCGGGCTTCGCGGTCGCGCTGCTGGTCGGCCACCGGGTCACCGCGGTGAGCCGGGTGCTGCTCGGCGCGGTCGCCGATGTCGCCAGCAACGGGTACTACGAGCCGCCGGACGCCAAGCTCCCGGCGGAGTTCGCCAAGTTGTCCGAGGGCCTGTCCGCGGCGCACGAGAGGCTCGCCGAGTCCCGCACCCGGGAGCGGGCGCTGGAGGCCAGCCGCCGGGAGCTGGTCGCCTGGGTCAGCCATGACCTGCGCACCCCGCTGGCCGGGCTGCGCGCGATGGCGGAAGCGCTGGAAGACGGGGTGGTGGTCAACTACGAGACGGTCGCTACCTACCACACCCAGATCCGGCGGGAGGCCGACCGGCTGTCCGCGATGATCGACGACCTGTTCGAGCTGGCCCGCATCCACGCCGGGGCGCTGCGGCTGTCCCGCCGCCTGGTAGGCCTGGACGACCTGGTAGCCGAGGCGCTGGCGAGCACCGAGCCGCTGGCCCGGGCCAAGGGCGTCCGGCTGCACGGCTCCTCGGTACGCGGGCTGCCGGTGCTGGTGGACGCCGACGAGTTCGGCCGGGCCCTGCGCAACCTGGTCACCAACGCGATCCGGCACACCCCGTCCGATGGGCTGGTCGAGGTGCAGGGCGACCTGCACCGGGGCATGGCCTGCGTCAGCGTGGTGGACGCCTGCGGCGGGATTCCCGCGGACGCGCTGCCCCGGGTCTTCGACGTGGCGTTCCGCGCGGAGACCGCCCGCACCCCCGGGCCGGACAACAACGCGGGGCTGGGCCTCAGCATCGCCCGCGGCATCGTGGAGGCGCACGCCGGGCAGATCGCCGTGCAGAACCTCGCCCACGGCTGCCAGTTCGTGATCCGGCTGCCGGTCGGCCGCTCCGCTGCGCCAGCTCCGGCCGACTACGCCCATCAGGCGAGCTGAGCCACCCCGGACCGGGAACGTCCCGGCGGCCCTGCGGGGCGCCGGGACGTTCTACTGCCGGACGTTACTTCATGCGGTGGCGGCGAGTTCGGGGCCGCCAGGCCCGGTCCGCCCGGGCTGGCTTGCGCAGCGGCGCGTGCGCGAACTCGGCCATGCCAGCCGCGAAGCTCGTCTCAGCCCGGAAGCCGAGCCCGCTGGCACTGGCCGCGGCGTCCGGGGCCGCCACCACGTGCCGGACGTCGCCGAGCCGGTACCGGCCGGTGACCTCGGGCGCCGGGCCGCCGAACGCCCCGGCGAGGGCGGACGCCATCTCGCCGACCGTGTGCGGTTCCCCGCTCGCGACGTTGAACGCGCGCAGCGCACCCGGCTGCCCGGCGTCCAGCGCGGCCAGGTTGGCCCGGGCCACGTCGTGGACGTGGACGAAGTCCCGGCGCTGGCCACCGTCCTCGAAGACCTGCGGCGGGCGGCCGCTCTCCAGCGCGGACCGGAAGATAGCCGCGACCCCGGAATACGGGGTGTCCCGGGGCATCCGGGGCCCGTACACGTTGTGGTAGCGCAACGCGACCGCAGACCCGCCGGTCATCCGCGCCCAGGTGGCCGCCAGGTGTTCCTGCGCCAGCTTGCTGACCGCGTACGCGTTGCGCGGGTCCAGCGGGGCGTCCTCCGTCACGGTGGCGGTGCTCAGCTCCCGGGCACAGCGCGGGCAGCGTGGCTCGAACAGGCCCGCGGACAGGTCCTGCGGAGTGCGCGGCGCAGGGCGCACCCGGCCGTGCTCAGCGCAGTCGTAGGCGCCTTCCCCGTACACCACCATGGAGGAGGCGAGCACCAGGCGGGGCACCCCGCTGTGGCCCATCGCCTCCAGCAGCACCGCGGTGCCGGTGACGTTGACGTCGGCATAGGCCGGCAGGTCGGCGAGGTCCACGCCCAGGCCGACCAGGGCCGCCTGGTGGCAGACCACGTCGGCGCCGGCCACGGCACGGCGCACCGCGGCGGGGTCACGCACGTCCCCCACCGCCAGGTCAAAGTTGGCCGGCAGGTAATCGGGACGCCCGCTGTGCACGGCCGGGGTGAGCGAGTCGAGACCCTGGACCTCGTGCCCGGCGGCGCGGAACACATCCACGGCATGGGAGCCAATGAAACCAGCGGCCCCGGTTACCAGTATTCGCATGCCAGCAGCGAATCATGCGGCCCGGCCGGCCCCCTACACCCGGCCCCCCTTTGTCACAGCTCTGTAAGGGTCAGCTGACCGTTATCCGGGTTACTGTCGTCCACCATGAGCATCGACGTCATCCTGCCCTGCCTCAACGAGGCAGCGGCGCTGCCCTGGGTGCTGACCCGGATGCCGGACGGCTTCCACCCAGTCGTGGCCGACAACGGGTCCACCGACGCGTCGGCCAGCATCGCGGCCGGGCACGGGGCCACCGTCGTGCACGTGCCACAGCGCGGGTTTGGCGCCGCTTGCCACGCCGGGCTACTCGCCGCCACCAGCGAGATCGTCTGCTTCATGGACGCCGACGCCTCGCTCGACCCGCGTGACCTGCCGCTGGTGGCCGAACCGGTGCTGGCTGGCGCGGCCGACCTGGTACTCGGCCGGCGGCTGGCCCGGGGCCTGCGCACCTGGCCGGTGCACGCCCGGCTGGCGAACAAGGTCCTCGCCGCTGAGCTGCGCCGCCGCAGCGGGGCCCGGGTACGCGACCTGGGCCCGATGCGCTGCGCCCAGCGGGCCAGCCTGCTCGGGCTGGGGCTCTCTGACCGCCGGTTCGGCTACCCGCTGGAGATGGTGCTGACCGCGGCCGCGGCTGACTGGCGCATCCACGAGGTGGGCGTGCCGTACCTGCCCCGGTCGGGCCGGTCGAAGGTCACCGGGACGGTGGGCGGGACCGTGCGCACCGTGCGGGACATGCGGCGGGTGCTCGCCTCATGACCACGATCGCGGCCCAGCTCATCGTCATCGCCAAGGCCCCGGTGCCAGGGAAGGTCAAAACCAGGCTCACCCCGCCGTTCACCCCGCAGGAAGCGGCGATGCTGGCGGAAGCGGCCCTCGCCGACACTCTGGAGGCCGGGGCCAGCGCGTGGTTCGCGCGCCACCTGCTGGCGCTCGCCGACCAGCGGGCCACCCCCGGCACGCTGCGCGCCGAACTGCCCGCGCGGTACGAGGTCACCGCGCAGCGCGGCAAGGGCCTGGACGAGCGGATCGCCGCGGCCTTCGAGGACGCCTACACGGCGATGCCGGTGCCGGCCGTGCTGATCGGGATGGACACTCCGCAGGTGACGCCGGGCCTGCTGGAAACCGTGGCCCAGCCGCTGGCGGCCGGGGAAGCGGACGCGGTGTTCGGGCCAGCCGCCGACGGCGGCTTCTGGCTGCTCGGCCTGCGCGAGCCCGACCCGCGGCTGGTGCTGGGCGTGCCGATGTCGGTGCCGGACACCGGGCGGGTCCAGCTCGACCGGCTGCGGGCGGCTGGCCTCCGGGTCCGTCAGATGCCGGAACTGGTCAACGTGGACACCGTGGACGATGCGGTGCTGGTGGCCCGGCAGGCCCCGGGCAGCCGGTTCGCCGCCACGCTGGCCAGCCTGCAGGCCGAGGGCGGATACCAGCTGCCCGCCGCGGGCCGGCACCAGGCCGCCCCGGCGCCGGCCCCAGCCAGCTGAGCTAGTCCGCGGGCAGCTCGGTGAGGAGGTCGTCCGCGGTTTCCATGCCGGCCCGCCAGACCGAACGGGAAACGATCTTGGTGAGGTCGGCGCGGCGGGAATACCGGGCGGCGATCTCGGTGCATTCCTCGAGCAGGCCCTCGGACAGCGTGGTCGGCTGCAGGCCGAGCGCGAGGAACTGGTCGTTGCGCACGGCCAGGTCGTTCTCGTCCGCCTCCCGGCGCGGGTTCGGCAGGTAGGCGATGTCCACGCCCATGGTGTCGCCAACCAGCTTGGCGAGCTCGAGGACCCGGTGGGTCTCGGTGATCTGGTTGAGCACCAGCGGCCGGGACCCCGCCTCGGGGGGGTTGGTGATGGCCAGCTCGATGCACCGGACGGTGTCGCGGATGTGGATGAACGCGCGGGTCTGCCCGCCGGACCCGTGCACGGTCAGCGGGTGGCCGATCGCGGCCTGCATCAGGAACCGGTTCAGCACCGTGCCGTAATCACCGTCGTAGTCGAACCGGTTGATCAGCCGCTCATCCCGGCCCGTCTGCCCGGTCTGGGTCCCCCACACGATGCCCTGATGCAGATCAGTGATCCGCAGCCCGTCGTTCTTCGCGTAGAACGCGAACATCAGCTGATCCAGGGTCTTGGTCATGTGATACACCGACCCCGGGTTCGCCGGGTGCAGGATCTCCCGCTCCAGCTCCCCCTCCGGCGTCGGCACCTTCACCGTCAGGTACCCCTCCGGGATCGGCGCCGACCCCGACCAGCCATACCCGTACACCCCCATCGTGCCCAGATGCGCCAAAGCGGCGTCGATACCGGTCTCCACCAGCGCCGCAAGCAGGTTATGCGTCGCCCGCACATTGTTATCCACGGTGTACCGCTTGGTCGCCGTGGTCCGCATCGAGTACGGCGCCGCGCGCTGCTCAGCGAAATGCACGATCGCCTCCGGCACCACCTCCCGCAGCACCCCGGCCAGCCGGTCATACTCCGCCGCGAGATCCAGGTGGATGAACCCGATCTCCCGGCCGGAAACCTCCCGCCACACCCGCAGCCGCTCCCCCACCGGCCGGATCGGCGTCAGCGACTCCACCTCAAGATCCACATCGATCTTCCGCCGCGACAAGTTATCCACAATCGTCACATCATGACCACGATCCGACAGGTACAGCGCCGTGGGCCAGCCGCAGAACCCATCACCACCCAGCACCAGAACACGCATACCGACTCCCATCACTGCACCATTGGCGGGGACCTGCAGCCGCGGCCACAGGGCACTGGCGGGGACCCTGCGGCCGCGGCCACAAGGCCGGGAAGGTCCGGCCAGCACCGCTTTACGCTGCCCGTTAGCTTCCCGAGGCCGGCCAGTCTACCGGCCGGCCCTGAGATAGGGGCCTGACTACACAGATGACCTGCTGAAACGCGGCATGACCGGGGCAGTCCTGGGCACCACGGGCTGAGCACGGCTGTCCTGGCCGCCGGCGTGCCGTAATAGTGGCGAAACATGCTACGGCGATCATGGGGAGATGGACGCGCGGCGAAACCTCCAGATCGGGTGTGATTTCACCTACCTGGCCGCGATCGACACGCCCGTCGTGTTCCAGGTCCAGCCGATCGCGGATCCGTGCCTCCCGCTGCGGCGGGCGCGCTGGTCCTCTGAGCCAGTGATCGCCGTGCGCAGCTACACCGACCTGTACGGGAACCCGTGCGCCCGGGCCGTGCTGCCGGCGGGCCGGTCGAGTTTCGGGTACCACGCGCTGGCGCTGGTGCCGGACACCACCGAGGACGCCGACCCCGATGCCACCGAGTGCGCGCCGGATGAGCTGCCGGATGACACCCTGCTCTACACCCTGCCCAGCCGGTACTGCCTGCCCGATGTGCTGGGCGACGAAGCGTGGTCCCGGTTCGGCCGCCTGCGGCCCGGCTACAGCCGGGTCCGGGCGATCTGCACGCATGTGCACGAGCACCTGGAGTTCCAGTACGGCAGCTCCACCTCGCTGTCCACGGCCGCGGACGTCAACGCGGCCGGCCGCGGGGTGTGCCGCGACTTCACCCATCTGGCGATCTCGTTCTGCCGGGCACTGAACATCCCGGCCCGGTACGTTTTCGGCTACCTGCCGGACATGGACGTGCCGCCGGACCCGGCGCCGATGGACTTCGCCGCCTGGATGGAGGTCTGGCTCGGCGACCGCTGGTGGACCTTTGACCCGCGCAACAACTCCCGGCGCAAGGGCCGGGTGGTGATCGGCCGCGGCCGCGATGCGTCCGACGTGGCGATGGCGACGACGTTTGGCGGACCCATCCTGGAAAAGATGGTGGTCCAGGCCGAGGAGGTGACCGGGTGACGTTCGACTCACAGCTGCTGCACGCCCCCCCGCTCGATCATCGCGGGATTGACCTGGACGCGGCGGGCCGGGTGACCTACATCCTGGAGCAGAGCTTCCGCTACGACTACGACGCCCCGGTGCAGTCGCTGCGGCAGCGGCTGGTGATCGTGCCGCCACCGCGGCACGGCAACCAGCACCGGCGCGCGCACCGGCTGGACGTGGACGGTACCCGGGCCCGGCGCAACGTGCGCCGGGACTCGCGCGGCAACGTCGTCGCCTGGTTGCATGCCGACCGGGTGGCGCAGTCGGTGGAGTTCCGGCTGGCGGCGGTCGTCGAGCGGGTGCAGGCCGACGGGCCGACCGTGCTGCCCGCGCAGGCGCTGCAGCATCCCGACCTGCTCCGGCCGACCCGGCTCACCGCCGCTGACGACCGGCTCCGCGACCTGGCCGCTGGCCTGGCCCGCGGGCCAGCCACCCGGGACGCCCGCCCCGGCCAGCGGGACGAACAGGTCGAGCTGGCCGGGCGGATCTGCGATCTGGTGCACACCTCGATCAGCTACACGGACGGTGTCACCTCGGTGCGCACGACCGCGGCCGAGGCGCTGGCCAGCGGCCATGGCGTCTGCCAGGACTCCGCGCACGTGATGCTCGCGCTGTGCCACCTGGTCCGGCTGCCCGCCCGGTACGTGTCCGGGCACCTGCTCGGCCAGGGCGGCACGCACGCCTGGGTCGAGGTCATCGTGCCCCGGGCGGAGCAGGCGGAGGCCATCGCGTTCGACCCCTGCAACGGGCGCCGGGCAGGCAGTGGTTACCTCACCGTGGCGACCGGCCGCGACTACTGTGACGTGGCTCCGACGTCCGGCTCCTATATCGGCACGTCGCCCGGCCGGCTGACGGCGCAACGCCGGGTCGGCGTGCTCGCCGCCGCCTGACCCGGCGCCCCTCGCCGCGCTGCCAGCCGGGATAACGGTGGTTCAGGGCACGACGTGCAGGATCTGGTCCAGCCCGGTCAGCTGGATGAGCCGGCGGACGATCGGCGACGGCTCACGCAGCTCCACCTCCCGGACCTTGCGGGCGACCGAGAGCAGCAGGGCGATGCCGGAGCTGTCCATGAACTCCAGCTCACCTGTTTCGACCACCACCCGGTCGGTCTCGCCGGCCAGGGCGTCCTCGATCACGAACCGCACCTGCTCCGCGCTGATCATGTCCAGCTCCCCGGCGATGCTGAGCACAAGCACATCACCCTCTTTCCGCACGGTCACCCGCGCGGCGGGCAGGCCCGCCGGATCCAGTTCAGCCATGTCCGCCCCATCAGCGCTATGTCACCGTCTGGCGCGTCCCGGCAAACCCGGTGACACTGCTTCCGGCTAGGCGCCTCAATCTAGCAAGGGCTCATCGCGGTGTCCTTCGCTGTCTCTCAGGCCGGACCGGATTCGCCGGCCGGCGTACCGGGGGCCGGGGCGCCGGTGGCGGGGACGGTGGCGTAGCGTCCCATCACCGTGACGATCGCCTCGCCGGTGAGTGGCTGGCCAGCGGCGATCATGTCGTGCAGGTCGCGGAAGTACTGCACGTACAGGTCCGGGGTGAAGGTGTTCAGGATGACGGCTGGCTCGTCCCCCGGGTTGGCGAACGTGTGCGGTGCCCCGGGCGGGATCATCACCAGGGTGCGGGCCGGCGCATCGTAGGACGTGTCGCCGACCGTGAACCGGACTGTCCCGGACACCACGTAGAAGCCCTCGTCGTGCTGGGCGTGCCGGTGCTGGGGCGGCCCATCCGTGTGCGGCGCGATGGTGATCTCGCCGATGCCGAGCCGGTGCGACGTGGTACGGCCGTCCTCCAGGATGCGCATCTGGGTGGGCCCGGACAGCGCGATCTCGCCGCCGCCGGGGCCGACGATGGAGACCTCAGCCATGCTGCGCTCCGCCCGCGTGCGCGGCGGCGAAGTCCCAGACCACCCGGAGCAGCTCCGCCGGGGCCTCCAGCTGCGGCAGATGCCCGGCCTCAGCGATGAGGTGGAACTGGGCGCCGGGAATGGCCTTAGCGTAGGCGTCACCGTGCTCCACCGGGATCATGCGGTCGGCCGCGCCCCAGACCACGAGGACCGGAACGGTGATGGCCGGCAGCCGGCCGAGCAGCCCCGGATCGACCAGGGTGGTCCCACCGTAGGCCTGCAGCGCTGCGCGGTTCCCGGCGATCATCGCCTGCTGCGCCGCGGGCATAGCGCTGAGATCGATCCGGAACTTGTCCGGGCGGTAGTAGCTCAGGTCCGTAACCTGGTCCAGGGTGAGCGAGAAGAAGTCCGCGACCGGATCGGCGTCGATGCGCAGGCCCCCGGCATCGACGAGGACGACGCCGCTGACCCTCGGGCTGCCCAGCAGCGCGATCTCAGCCGCGATCCAGCCCCCGATCGAGTTGCCGATGACGGTCACCCCGGTCAGCCCGAGGTCGTCCAGCAGCTGGGTGTAGAGCCGGGCCAGGCCCGCCATGCTGGCGAGCGGCCCGGGGCGCGGCGTGCCGCTGAACCCGGGGTGGACCGGGACGATGACCCGGGCCGGCCCGGACCCCGCCAGCAGGTCGCCGAAGCCGGTCACCGACTGCGGGCCTGCCCCACCGTGCAGCAGCAGCACCGGGCGCCCGGCCCCGCGTTCGGTGTAGGACACCGGGACCGGGCCGAGGCCGTCCGCGGTAACGGTGTGCGTTGCAGAGATAGTGCTGCTGGTCATGCCAGTCTCCTTCGTAAGAGTGAGCTCTCACGAAGAAATCTAGACTGTCTCCGCTCATTATGCAAGTAAACTCTCATAACGAGAGGATGGTTGACTTATGCGAGCTGGCCCCCGATTATGGAGGTATGACGACGCAGGTCAGCACGGGGCGTGCCAACCAGAAGCAGCGCACCCGGACGGCGATCGTGGCGGCCACCCGTGACCTGATCAAGGCCGGGGCCGAGATCAGCATGCCGGCCGTGGCCAGGGCCGCGCTCGTGTCCGAGGCCACCGCCTACCGCTATTTCCCGGACCTGGTGTCGCTGCTGCGGGAAGCCAATGACGAGGTCTGGCCCAGCCCGGCCGAGTCGCTGGCACCCATCGCGGACGTAACCGACCCGGTCGAGCGGGTCGGTTACGCGGCTGAGGTGCTGCTCCGCGGGGTGCTGGCTTACCAGGGCGCGGTCCGGGCCATGATCTCGGCGTCCATCACCAAGCCCGGCTCGGCCGCCGCCCGGCCCGGGTACCGGTTCGGGCTGATCGATCACGCGCTCGCCCCGCGGGCGGGCCCGCTCGCCCGCGCGGATCCGGAGACCCTGGCGCAGCTCAAGCGGGACCTTGCCGTCGTCGTGAGCGCCGAGGCCCTGTTCACCCTGACCGACTTGTGCGGGCTGCCGCCGGAGGAGGCCATCACCAGCGCGGTGCGCACCGCGCGCACCGTGACCGAGGCGGCTACCCGCGCGGTCAGGCCGTCAGGTGCTGGCTGAACCAGTCGCGCAGGGTGACGCCCTCTGCATCGAACTCGATATCGCGCCGCGTCATCGCGGTCACCTCCATAGGATCGCCGGGCCGTCCGCTGTTCCCCAGTCTCAGTGGAACAGCCCCGGCGGTCCAGACCATAGGCTGGCCTGATGGCTGACGGTCAGCGGAATGCGGGGTGGCGGTGAGTCGGCGGGGCTGGCTGATGTTCGCGGTCATGTGCGTCGTGTGGGGCATTCCCTATCTGCTGATCAAGGTCGCGGTCGGCGGGGTCAGCGTGCCCGTGGTCGTGTTCGCGCGGACCGCGCTGGGCGCCCTGGTGCTGCTCCCGCTGGCGTTGCGGTCGGGGCAGCTGGGCCAGCTGCGACGGCACTGGCGGCCACTGGTGGCGTTCGCCGCGCTGGAGATGATCGTGCCGTGGGGCCTGCTGTCCGCCGCCGAACGGCAGCTGCCCAGCTCGCTCGCGGGGCTGCTGATCGCGGCGGTGCCGATCATCGGCGTAGTGATCGCCCGGCTCACCGGCGGCACCGAGCGGCTCAGCCTCCGGCGCTGGGCCGGGCTGATCGTCGGCCTGGCCGGTGTCGCGGTGCTGGCGGCCCCGCACCTGGCGGGCGGCAACGCCTGGCCGGTGACTGAGGTGCTGCTGGTCGCGCTGGGGTACGCGTCCGCCCCGCTCATCGCTGCGCGGAAGCTGGCCGACGTCCCGGCCCTGCCGATGACCACCGTCTGCCTCACCCTCGCCGCGCTGGTGTACACGCCCGCGGCGATCCTGACCTGGCCGCACCACCTCCCGTCCGGCCGGGTCCTGGCCGCGCTCGCCGCGCTCGGCGTCATCTGCACAGCCCTGGCGTTCATCGTCTTCCTCGGGCTGATCAGGGAGGTCGGCACGTCGCGGGCCATGGTCTTCACCTACATCAACCCGGCCGTGGCGGTGGCCGCCGGAGTCGCCCTGCTCGGCGAGCCGTTCACCGTCACGATCGGCGTGGCCTTCGGGCTCATCCTGGGCGGCTGCCTGCTGGCCACCGGGACCCGGCGCGATCAGCCCGCCACGGTCCCGGCCTCTCCGGCCTCTCCGGCCTCTCCGGCCTCTCCGGCCTCTCCGGCCTCTCCGGCCTCTCCAGCCGGTCGGACCGACCCGGATCAGGTCCCGGCTGACCAGGCGTAACCCCGGCCGGCCAGCCGTGGCTGCTCCGCCCGGTCATTCCGAGCGCAGCAGGGCCGCCGGGCGCAGCCGGCTCGCGAACAAGGCCGGCCCGGCCGCGAGGAGCACGGCGGCCGCCAGCGTTCCGGCGCAGGCCGCGGCCAGGGCCGGCCACGGGGCCAGCACGACGTCGGGGACGCCGAAGCCGGACGCGGCCAGGTCCCACGCCAGGCGGCCCGCGGCCAGGCCGAGCGGCACGCCCACGACGAGTGCGACGATCGTCACTGTCACGGCCTGCCAGGTGATGACCGCCGCGACCTGCCCGCGCCGGAAGCCGATGGCCTTGAGCGTGCCGATCTGGCGGCGCCGGCGGCCCACGCTGACCAGCAGGAAGTGCAGCAGGGTGACCGCGCCCGCCACTGCTATGGCCAGGCCGAGCAGCAGCGGCAGGTCCGCCACCTGGCCGAAATTGACCAGGCTGGTGGGCTTGACCGGCAGGGTGAACCCGGCGGCGTACCGGTGCTCCAGCTGGGCCAGGGCGGCCGCCCGGCCGGGCCCGGGGGCCAGCCGGATCAGCACGCTGTCGGGCACCACGGGGCACCCCGGCGCGCTCCGGCCGGCCGGGCAGGTAGCGGCCTGGTAGCTGCCGAAGCTCATGACGGCCCCGGTACCCAGGCCGCCGGTCGAGCCGAACTGGGGGAACACCGCGGTCCCCACCACGGTGAACGGCAGCCTGCGCGACCCGATCGTGACCGGTACCTGGCTGCCCAGGTGGTCTCCGAGCTGCCGGAGGGTGACCGTGCCGAGCGCGATCTGGCCCTGGCCGGAAGGAAAGTGGCCGGCCGTCATGACCAGCAGCACCGGGCCCTTGTCGCTGCGGCCGGCCAACGTGTCCACGGTCAGGCCGCCGATGCGCAGCGGACCTTCGATCCCGCTGCTGATCGCGCTGACCTGGTGGTCACCCAGCAATGCGCGCAGCACCGGGGTGACCGGCAGCTTGTCGTTACTGATCATGAAGTCATAGCTGACCCCGTACAGGCGGGGCGTGCTGAGCAGGTGAGTGAGGCTGGCGCCGAACACGATGCTGCCCACGAGTGCGGCCGTGCCCACGATCGTGCCCGCGAACACGGTGACGGTGGAGATGGCTTCCCGCCCGTGTCCCCGGTCCAGCGCGCTGCGCGCGCCCACCAGCACGCTGGCCGGGGCGCCTGCCCTGGCCAGCCAGGACAGGATCCCCGGCGGCCGGGCGGCGCCCGCCAGCTGAGCCCGTGAGCCGCGGCCGCCCCGGCTGCGGGCCTGGACCAGCACGGGCCCGGCCGCCGCGGCCGTGGCCACGGCCAGCACGGCCAGCGCGCCGGGTAGCAGCACGGCAGGATCGAACTGGACGCCCGGAGACGGCTCGGCCACCGCCGCCTCGCCCAGTGGTGACAACGGTGACAGCGCGACCGCGACCGCGACCGCGGCGGCGGCCCCGGCGGTGGCCATGACCAGGACGCGGGCCAGGCCCAGCAGGAACAGGCTGGCCGAGGGCATGCCCAGCGCCCGCAGCGCCGGGTAGTCGGCGGCGTCAGCGGCGGCCTGCCGGGCCAGGATCTGGCTGACCGCGGCCAGCCCCGCCAGGCCGGCCACCACGGCCAGCAGCCACCAGCCGTCCGCCTGCAGCTGGATCGAGCGTTCCACCAGCTGGTTCCCGCCATCCATGTTCTCCAGCTGCAAGCCGGGCTGGCTCCGGCTGAACCGGTTGATCACGGCCTGCAGGGCGGGGATGCTCGCTGAGCCATGCCGCAGCCGGACGGCCTTGATCGGGGCGGCGAGCGCACGGTTCCCGATCTGCCGCACCAGCGCCGGGCTCAGGTAGACATCGAGGGGTGAGAGGGCCACGGGCGGGAAGTCGCCCACCGAGGCCTCGATGCCCACCACCCGGACCGTCGCCGCCGGGCCCGCGGGCGCCGGCGGGAGCTGCCCCAGCCCGGAGAACAGGGCACCCGCCTGCCCGGGGGCATAGAACTCCAGGTGCAGGACGGAGCCCAGGTGAACCCCGAATCCCGGGTCGAACGCGACCATCGCCTCGCCCGGGCGGCGCGGGTCGGGCAACCGCCCGGCGAGGATCTTCGGCCGGTTGACGGACCGGTCCAGGCCGGTCCCGGCCGACCCCTCCACCGTGATGTCAGAGGTTGCCTGCCTGTGGCTGCGCAGCATCGCGGGCAGGTAGGTGACGTCAGCGGACGCGGTCACCAGCGGCAGCCGGCTCACCGCCGCCACCACCGGGCTGGGGCCACGGGTGTCAAAAAACGTGGCGTCCATCCCGCGCGTGGCCGCGATGAACCGCGGATAGGCGCTGGCTGTCCGGTACCCGGCCGCGACCAGGCCCAGCACGATCCCGCCGACCACCGCGATCAGGAGCGCGACCGCTCCCCATGAGCGCCACCGCTGCCGGGCCTCGGCCCGCAGCGCCAGCCGCACCGCACCCATGCGCGTCTCCCTACCGGCCTGTTGGCCAGAAGCATGCCGCGCGGGCCCGGCGCCGCCAAGGGCACCAGCCTGCCCGCTGGCCGGAGGGCTAACACCACCGGGCACGGCTGGTGTATCTGCCGGGGAGCCGGCCTGCTCAGGACAGGCAGGCCGGCGGTGAAGTCGGCTACGCCACCGCCTGGCTGGAATACCGGCTGCGCGGCAGCGCCACCGCGGCCGGCGCCTTCACCGGCGCCCACCCCGAGCTGGTGGCCAACACCAACTGGCCCGGCAGCGCCGTCAAGTAAGGGCCGGGCATATAGCCGGGGCCGGTAGCCGTGCCGGACGGCTGAACTGGCCCATTGGTTCAGCCTGGCGGCTGAACTAGCCCATTGGTTCAGCCTGGCGGCTGAACTAGGACGTCGTGCAGCCGGTCGAGCACGCCCGCGTCCTCGATGGTGGACGGCACTGGCTCAGCTACGCCGTCCGCGATGTTGCGCATCGTCCGGCGGAGGATCTTCCCGGACCGGGTCTTCGGCAGCGCGTCCACCACCCGGACGTCGCGCAGCGCGGCGACCGCGCCGATCTGCTCGCGGATCGCGGCCACCAGCTCGGCCCGCACGGTCGCCTCGTCCGTCTCAACGCCGGCCTTGAGCACCACGAAGCCGCGGGGGACCTGGCCCTTCAGGCTGTCATGCACACCGATCACCGCGCATTCGGCCACCGCGGGGTGCGCGGCCAGCACCGCCTCCATCGACCCGGTGGACAGCCGGTGCCCCGCCACGTTGATCACGTCGTCGGTGCGCCCCATCACATAGACGTAGCCGTCCTCGTCCCGGTACCCGCCGTCACCGGTCAGGTAGTAGCCAGGATGCTCGGTCAGGTAGGACTGCACGTAGCGCTCATCGTCCTGCCACAGGGTGGGCAGTGCCCCGGGCGGCAGCGGCAGCTTCAGGCAGATCGCCCCTTCCGTGCCCTCAGGCAGCTCCCGGCCGCTGACGTCGAGCACCCGCACGTCCCAGCCTGGCATCGGCACGGTCGGCGAGCCCGGCTTGATCGGCAGCGCCTCGACGCCGCGCGGGTTACCCGCGATGGCCCAGCCGGTCTCGGTCTGCCACCAGTGGTCCACCACCGGCACGCGGAGCACCTTCGTCGCCCAGTGATAGGTCTCCGGGTCGAGCCGCTCCCCGGCGAGGTACAGCGACTCGAACCGGCTCAAGTCGTAATTGGCCAGCTCCCGGGCGTCCGGGTCGACCTTCTTGATGGCCCGGAACGCGGTCGGCGCGGTGAACAGCGACTTGGCCCCGTGCTCGGAGATGACCCGCCAGAACGCGCCCGCGTCCGGCGTGCCCACCGGCTTGCCCTCGTACAGGATCGAGGTGGCCCCGGCCAGCAGCGGAGCATAGACGATGTAGGAGTGCCCGACCACCCAGCCCACGTCCGAGGCACACCACCACACGTCCCCGGCCCGGATGTCGTACAGGCCGCCCATGGTCCAGGCCAGCGCGACCGCGTGGCCACCGTTGTCGCGCACCACGCCCTTGGGCTTCCCGGTGGTCCCCGACGTGTACAGGATGTAGAGCGGGTCAGTGGCCGCGACCTCGACCGGGCCGGCCGGCGCCGCCCCGGCCATGACCTGGTTCCAGTCCAGGTCCCGGTCGCCCAGCTGGGCCACGGCCTGCGGCCGCTGGAACACGACCACATGGTCCGGGGTGTGACTGGACAACTCGATGGCCCGGTCCACGATCGGCTTGTACTCGATGACCCGGGCCGGCTCGATGCCGCACGAGGCGCACACCACGACCTTGGGCTTGGCGTCGTCGATCCGCACCGCCAGCTCGGGCGGGGCGAACCCGCCGAACACGACCGAGTGCACCGCGCCGAGCCGGGCGCAGGCGAGCATGGTGATCGCGGCCTGCGGGATCATCGGCAGGTAGACGATCACCCGGTCGCCCGGGCCCACGCCGAGGCCGCGGAGCATCCCGGCGCACCGGGCCACTTCATCGGTGAGCTCGGCGTAGCTGTACCGGGCCTGGGCTGAGGTGACCGCGGAGTCCCAGATCAGCGCGGTCCGCTCGCCGTTGCCCGCCTCGACGTGCCGGTCCAGCGCGTTGTAGCAGGTGTTCAGCCTGGCTCCGGGAAACCAGCGGAAGAACGGCTCAGCGGACGCGTCCAGCGCCCGGGTCGGCGGCTCCGCCCAGTCGATCGCCCGGGCGGCCTCCAGCCAGAAACCTTCCGGGTCCGCCAGGCTCCGTCGGTGCAGCTCGGCATAGCTCATGCCTGCCATCATGCCTCACCCGGGATCGCCAGCAGCTCTGCCAGATGCCGGTCGATCTGCGGCATGTAGGTGGGCGCGACGCCGAACAGCGCCAGGTGGCCGAGCAAATCTTCAACGATGCGTAGTTCGCTGCCTTTGATCATCGCCTGTTCCGCGGCGCAGTCCCGGACTGGGAAGAGCAGGTCCTCGTCGATCGGCAGGACAAAGGTCTTGGCCGTGATCCGGCCCAGCGCGGTGAGGTCGGCGGCCTCCTTGGCGATCAGCGGTATGGCCTGCACCGCGCTGGCCCCGGTGCCGATGACGCCGACGCGCTGGCCGGTGAAGTCCACTCCCTCGTGCGGCCACAGGCCGGTGTAATAGGACTCGCCGCGGAACGAGTCGATGCCGGGGAACCCCGGGGTGTTCCAGGCGGCGTCCCGGCGCGTCAACTGGTCAGCTCGGCGATCACCTGCTCGATTTCCTGGTCGAACACAGCGCCTGGGTCGCTGACCATCTGGCCCAGGTGACCCTGGATCTCCAGCGTGGTGAGGCCGTGGATTCGCGCCCAGATCCGGACGGCGGTGACAAAGGCATGCTCGTCCGCGCCGGTCCGCCGGAGCACGGCCTGCCAGCGTCCGCTGGGCCCGGCCTGGCCTGGGGCGGCCTGACCTGGGGCGGCCTGACCTGGGGCGGCCTGGCCTGGCGGTGGGTCGCGGGGCTGGCCAGGCTCCGGCCGGATGGCAGTGATGACGCTGATCAGCGGGAACAGCCCACGGGCCGCGGCCGCGCCGGTGGCCTCCTCGGGCGCGGCATAGCCGGGCACGGGTGTGCCGAACATCAGGTCGTACAGGCCGCGGTGGCCGAGCGCCCAGGCCCGGTAGGCATGGCCGTAGGCCCGGAGCAGGTCCGCGGCTGACCTGCTGGCCTGGCCGCCGGGAGACGTGACGGCCGCCAGCGTGCCGGCCAGGTCGTTGTAGCCGTCCACCAGCAACTCGGTGAGCAGGGCGTCGCGCGAGTCGAAGTACCGGTACAGCGACGGGCCCGCCATGCCCAGGCTCTTGGCCAGCGCGTTCAGCGACAGGCTGCCCGCCCCGCCGCCCTCGGTGATCTGCTGCACCGCGGCCTGCTTGATGTCGGCGAGGGTCTGCTGCCGCAGTCGCTGGCGACGTGACAGCGGCGCGGTGGAGGACGTCATCCCGATAGCTTGACATCCCGGCCAAACTGCTAGAGGCTCTTGCATAGCAATAGGTTATAGCAAATTGTCCAGGAGGAAGCCATGAGCACTCACTCCCGCTCCATCCCGGCCCCCGGCACAGGCAGCCGTTCCCGGCAGAACGTGGCTGAGCATGTGGTCTTCGGGGCCGGCGCTGTCGGGCTCGCCCTGGTCGACGTGCTGCTCGCTCGCGGCCTGACCTCAGCCGAGGTGCGCGTCGTCAGCCGCAGCGGGCACGCCGCGCTGCCGGCTGACGTGCAGATCATCGGCGGGGATGTGCGCGACCCCGGGTTCGCCCGGCAGGCCGCCGCTGGTGCGCGTGTGGTCTACCAGGTTCTCAACGCGCCGTATCACCGGTGGGCCCAGGAATTCCCGGGCTTGCAGCGCAGCGTGATCGATGCCGCGGCAGCAGCCGGAGCGCGGCTGGTGACGCTGGAGAACGTCTACGCCTACGGCGCCCCGGCGGCACGTCCCGATGGCAGCACCACGCCGTTCACCGAAGACAGCCTGCTCACCGCGCACACCCGCAAGGGCACGGTGCGGGCGCAGATGCACGCCGAGCTGATGGCCGCGCACGCGGCCGGGCAGGTCGAGGTCACCGTCGGGCGGGCCGCGGACTACTTCGGGCCGCGGGGCGGCAGGCAAGCGGTCAACCTGGGTGACCAGGCGATGCGCGCGGCGCTGGCCGGCCGCCCAGCCCAGGTGCTCGGCGACCCCGGCCAGCCGCACACCTATACCTACCTGCCCGACATCGCCGCCGGGCTGGCCCTCCTCGCCGAGCACCCCGACGCCCCGGGCCGGGTCTGGCACCTGCCGAACGACCCGCAGACCCGCACCACCCGGGAGCTGCTCGACATCACCTACCGCCTGGCCGGCCAGGCCCGCGCCCGGCTGCGCCGCGTGCCAGTGCCGGTCCTGCGCGCCGCCGGGCTGATCAACCCCGCGGCCCGGGAAACGATCGAGATGCTCTACGAGTTCGACCGGCCCTTCATCGTGGACAGCTCCCGCATCACCACAGTGCTCGGCGCCCGGTACACCCCACTCGAGCAGGCCCTCAGCGCCACCCTCGACACCTACCGCTAACCGCAGCCCGCATCCGGAGCCCAGCCGCCGCGGCCGGGGTTAAGGGGACGTGACTGAGGGCAGTAAGCCCCTCTGACGGGAGGCCCGTTGACGCTCGCCGCGGTCACTCAGCAAGTCCGGTCGTACGGCTACTGGACAGTTCCTGCCGCTCTGCCGAATGGCCAGGAGCGGCATGAAGGTCACTGACCGGCAGCGCCGGCTGCTCGAACTCTGCGCGATCCGCGGTGAACGCGACCACCCCGACTTGACCGTTCTCGCCCGTCAGGCGCTGGTTCCCGGTGGGCTCGACCTGCTGTGGCAGGGGTTGATCACGGAGAAGTCAGCGGCAGCGAGGCGGTCACTCGCGGCGCTGCGCGACGGGCTGCGGCACCCGTCCGCGCTGGCTGACCGCGTCACCGCGGAGCTCGACGCGGCACACGCCACCGGTGCCAGCCTGGTCACGGTGCTCGACCAGGACTATCCGGCCAACCTGCGGTCGATCCCGAGCCTCCCGCCATTCCTGTTCTACCGGGGAGAACTCCGCGACGCCGATGTGCGCTCCGTTGCGGTGGTGGGCACGCGCACGGCGACCGAAGCCGGGATCCGCCGGGCCTCGCTCATGTCCAGGCTGCTCGCTGAGCAGCAGGTCACGGTCGTTTCCGGGCTGGCCCGGGGCATCGACACCGCGGCTCATCGCGCCGCACTGGCGGCAGGCGCGCGGACCATCGCCGTCCTGGGCACGGGAATCACCAGGTGTTATCCGGCCGGGAACCGGGACCTCGCGGACGAGATCACCCGCGGCGGTGCCCTGGTGTCACAGTTCTGGCCGACCAGCCCGCCAGGCAAGCACACCTTTCCCCAGCGCAACGTCGTGACCTCGGGCATCAGCCAGGGCACCGTGGTGATCGAAGCCTCCAGTACCTCGGGCGCCAGGATGCAGGCCCGCATCGCGCTCGGACACGGCAAGAAGGTGTTCCTGGTGCGCTCCCTCGTCGCGGCGCAGCCATGGGCCAGGGACTACGTGGATCGCCGGGGCGCCATCGAGGTCGCTGACGTGGATGAGGTGATCCGCGGGCTCGCCGCACCTGACCGCGCCGGCCCGGAAACCGGGCCGCACCAGCAGCTGCCGCTCTCCTAGCGGCGTAGTCGCCGCGGACCTGGGCGGGCCGGGGTCATAGCCACCGGCCATGCATGCTGCGGCCTCTGTGTGGCATCAAGGCCCGCGCTGGAACGGCTCAACGCTGGTCCCGGCCGAGAGCCAGACAGAGATGCGCGAGGGCTGAAATGCTTCCTGGATCACCCCGACGAGGTCACCCTGCACCGTGTCGAGATCCACCGTCTGGCGCAGCCGCGCGGTGAAAGCGGCGACGAGCGCCTCGGCGTTGTAGCGGGTCCGGTTGAACCGGCGATCGACCGCGTGCTGCACCCGCTTGCGCAGCGGATTGAACAGCGCCGCCGCGGCCAGCGTTGAGGCTGCCACCACCACCGGCGTCCTGACCTCGAGTACCCGGGTAGCCAGGAGCACAATCCCCGCGAACACTCCGGCCAGCAGGGCCGTCAGCAGGGCGTAGGAGATCACCCGGCTGATGATGCGGTCGATCTCATACAACCGGTACTTCAGCACAGCGACGCCGATGCAGACCGGGAGGACCGCCAGCCCGACTGCGCCGATCGCCTGCCAGGGTGAGGAGGAGTCGCCCGAGGACTGCGCGCTGATCGCCGCGGAGACGACCAGGACGACAGCGCCGCTGTAGAGCCATTTGAGCTGCTGGCGGCGTTCACCGGTCGACCGCCGGTATTTGGGTACCTGCACGATCAGCCAGGTAAGACAGCTCGCCAGGACCGCGACGACCAGAACGTACAGGACAATCGCCCACGCCCCGGCCGGGTTGGCGGCGGGGTTACCGCTGGCGTCGATCGGGATGGCATGACCCGCGACGGCCACGAAATTACCGGCCGAGGCCGCCAGCCCGAGTAGCACCCCCGCCACGACAAGGGCCACGGAGATCCGCCGCCAGCGTCCGGCCGGCAGCCGCCCATCGGGGAACAGCCACAGGAAGAGCGCTATGAGCACCAGCCATATTGGCCAGGCCGCCGCGAGCGCCACCGCGCCCATGCCCAGGGGCAGCCTCCCGTGATGCATCCCGTAATCCAGATAGGCGTAGCCGCCGGCCGGGGCACCAGAGAGGAGAAAGAACCCGAGCAGCATCCAGCCGAGAGGATTGCCCGGCCGACGGGCAGCTACCAGAGCACCCACCACCGCCCCAGGCACCACGACGCACCCGGCGATCACCCAGTCGGCTACCAGCTGACGGTCGCCCACCACCTGACGGGTAAGCAGGTCCACCGGCACATGAGCCAGGCCGGCTCCGATCGTGAACAAGGCGAACGCGGCTGCCGCAACCGGCAGCACCCGGCGCGAACTCACGCTCGTGCTCACGAGATGCTCACCCCCGCGGCTGACCCAACCGGAATGAGCGAACCCTACGCGCGGAGCGTTCCGGGACCGTTACGGGCTTGCGGCGCTGATCGGCGCCCGGCCACGATCGACCGCGGCCCGGCACAGCCTGACCGCTGCCTAGTGATCACGTCCGGGACGACTCGTCTGGGGTGATGTGCCCGGCGAGGCGATCCTGCAGCCGAGCGTGCCGGAACTGGTAGACCGGCCCGACGGTGCGCAGGACATCGCGTTCCCGGGCGTCGTCAAGGAACCGCAGCAGGCGGGCAGGCGTGTGCCAGCGCATGGCCAGTTGACCGAACGCCAGCGAAGCCGTCCAGGTCGAAGCGAACGACAGTCCCCACACCAGTCCGAATACGAGCCCGTCCACCAGCCCGGCCGCGAGCCACGCCAGGTGCCTGATCCCGGGGTTGTACGCCAGGCCGAGACCGAGGCCGAGGCCCAGGCCCAGCATGAGGCCCACCGCAAGGCCGAATGCCTGATCACGCCGCCAGGAGGTGGGCGGGGTGAGGGGATTGGTCTCGTCGGCTCCCCGCTGGGACAGGCCAGCCGCGAGCGCGCCCGCGAGCCCGGCCGTGACCGCGGCCACCAGCCCGACGGTGCCGCCAGGCCCGGGCCCGAAGGCCAGCCCGAACACGAGGCCGCCGAAGACCCCGCCCACCACCGCGAATTCGAGCCCGACCAGGAGCGATGAAGGGCTGAACAGATGGTGCCAGCGCAGCGGCGCCATCCGCACTGGGGATCTGCCTGAGCTCCCGAGCAGGTACGAGACCGCGGCCACGGGCGCGGCTATCAGCCCGAGCACGGGCCCGAGCACAGGGCCGCCGCCGAGCCAGAACAGCAGCCCGAACACGAGCCCGGTCGCGATGACCCGGGGAGTGGCTGGCACCCATCCGGGAATCCGCCACCAGGCCAGGTCCCGTGTGCCGTCCTGGCTCATCCGCGCGGCGACATGCCCGAGGGCAAGCTGAGCTGCCTGCAGCCCATACCGAGGCGGCGCCTCCCCCGGACGGGGCGCGTAGGCGGCGGGCAGGACCCTGTCGAGCAGGTAGTCCTCGATACTCTCCCGCGAAACCCCGGGACCGGCAGCGTCGCAGAACTCGAGAAGCTCGCCGACATCGTCGCCGCCCCGGTAGGTGTCCCGGATCAGGGTCAGGGTCAGCGGACGGCTCAGCGCCCGGGCGATGGGGCTGTCGGGTGCGCGGCGAAGGCGGTCGGTCAGCTCACCCCATCCGGACGGTGGCGGGTCGCGCTGGACGCGGGTCAGGTACTCCGCGGCGGCCGCGGGAGCCACGTCCTGGAGTTCCAGCACGACGGCCCCCTGCAGGAACTCCTGCCTGGCGGCCGCCGCCATCTCATCGCTCCGGCCCAGGACAACGACCCGGAAGTCGGCCTGGTCGCTCAGCGCCCGGAGCGCGGACGGCCGTAGCTCCGCCGAGATCTCATCCAGCCCGTCCAGGATCACCGCGACCTTGGCTGCCCGCACCAGCTCAGCGGCATGTTCCAGGCCCCCTTTGCCCGCGAACATTGGATAGGTCTGCTGGAGCCGTGCCGCGAGCCATTGGCTAATACGCTGAGCGCCCGGATCCCATCCGTGTGCGCTGATCAATATCGGCACCGGGGTGAGCTGCCGCTCTGGCTCGGGCATCTGTGCCCGGTACTTCAGGGCGTCCAGGATGAGCAGCACTGCCGCGCCGCTCTTGCCCGCCCCGGGGCCACCGATGATCACCAGCCGGCCAGAGCCCAGGCCCCCGTAGACAGCATGCAGTTCCTCCAGCCGTCCTCGCCGGAGCTGTCGCAGCACGGTCGGCGCCAGTCCCGGCAGCGGCGGGAACTGCCGCGACTCCAGCGCTGCCGACACTGGCCCGGCGAGCGGCCTAGACGACCTTCCCCACCGCACCGGGATCGGTTCCGGCTGGGTCAGCCGCCGTTCTAAAGCGGCCTGGCTCCACTGCTCCGCGACCGCTCTCGCCAGGGAGTCAGCGAGTTCACCGAGCGACCGCCCCTGGCCCGTATCGCCCGGGCGCCGGACCTTCGTGAGATAGACGACCAGGCTCGCCGCTGGCACGATGACCGCGACCGCGAACCCCCCGAACGTGGCCAGATCGCTGCGATGCGGCGACCGCCAGACCACCCACATCAGCGCGCCAGTCACCGCAACGACTACGACGATTGCCGCCCCCGGCCACCACCGGCGGGCTTTCCCTCCCACGAGCCTAAGTGTGACATCCCCGCGCTCACCCGGAGCTGTCCGCTTGATCTCCCCAGGCCGGGCCACCGCTGACGCCGGGCCAACGGTGCCGCGCACCGCCGCCTTGACACCGGTCAAGGTACCTTGGTTCATTACTTAAGTAATGAACCAAGTAACTACGGAACGGACCGGGCTGCCACCGCAGATGGCCGGACCGGCCGCGCAGATCACAGGAGGCATTCCGATGAACGCACCGACTGACAACCTCACCCCCTCGCGATCCGTCCTCATGAGACTTCTGGTCAGGTCATGGGAATACCGCCACCCGCGTGTCTGGGTGGGCGTGCGCTTTGCCTGCGGTGTCTTCAACCTCGGCCTCGCCCTCCTCCTGCTCGCTTCCGCCCCCTGGCTGGGGCCGCTAGCCGGGCTGGCCGCGCTGCCACTGGCGGGGGCGGCGCTGATCTTCTGGACCGGCTACCGCCTGCAGCACAGCGTCCAGAGCTAGCCCGCAGCCGGAGGCGTCGACAAGGACGTGACCTTCGCCGACTCTGACCACGGCCTCGACGGCGGCCGACGCTGGCGGACACCATGGGTGTCATGAACAGCGGCAAGAGCGTCGGGGTGACCGCCCTGGCCATCAATGTGACCATCCCCGAGGCGCTGCGGTGGACCGGCACCCGGCGAGGTGAGACGTTCACTCTGACCACGCTCAACGTGCGACTGCTCGCCGACGGCCACCTCGCCGCCAAGGCCTACGGCCGCCCGGCCGGCGGTGGCCGCGGCGCCTACGTCTCGTTTGCTGTCCCGGATAATCCCGCGCTGACCGCTCTCATGGCCGACGCTGCCACCCGGGCCGGCTCCCTGTGGGCCGCCCACCGCGGCCTCCGTTGACCGCTTCCCTCTCTTCCTGCGGTCTCTTCCTGCGGTTCGCCCAGGTGAGAGGGCTGGCAGGTGCTACGAGAGGAGTGGTCAGGGGCGGGATCGAAACGCCGGCCTTCACTTTTCAGCCAGAGTTTTGCCGACTTGTATCCGGTGGAGCGGTCACGCTGTCGAGCACAATAATTGTAGCCGAGCCGGTTAACGTCGCTCCCATTGGGCCCCAACTATCTGGCCCATAGATTGTGCTGCACGTGCTGACGTGGTGGGATAGCACTCACGAGTAACGAGTTAGCCCGTGTCTCGCCGTGCTGTACGGCCAGGTTCAGGCCAGTGCAGGCCAAGATCCGGGCAAGCTGAGGGGGAATCAGCCATGGCGAAGTACGTGACCTTCTTCACCTACACCAGCGACACATGGGCGCGGATGATTCAAAGCCCGGGCGACCGGACCGCCGCAATACGGCAGCTGACCGACTCGCTGGGTGGCTCGGTCGAGTGCATTTACTGGATGTTCGGCACCCACGATGGGATGGTCATCGCAGATATGCCCGACTCGATCAGCGCCGCCGTCCTGAGCGTCACTGTCGGAAGCACGGGCGCCTTCAAGAGCCTGGAGTCGCACGAGCTGCTGACTCAAGAGCAGCTCAGCCAGGCACTGTCACGCTCCAAAGATTCGACGCAGGCTTATCAGCCACCAGGTCAGCAAAGCTAGCGCGGTTAACGCTCGCCGAGAATTTAGACCTTCCGCTTTTCAGGATTAAGGATCACCGTACAGGGCTGGCCACAGTGGTCTACTTGCCTGCTCAGCGACATGCGATGCACGCCGATCGACGCCGCGTCGGTAGCGGGATCGGGATCGGGATCGGCTTTATCGGTATGCGTCAGGCGCTGCGCTTGGCGGAAGGGACATGGATGATCGGCATTCCAATCAGTCTGATGATGGCGAAGGGGAGGCGCTGGCCAAGGTTAATTCCCAATTGGGCAAGATCGTCAGTGAGATCTGGGGCCTCCGCTGGGGCTTGCGGTTTGGCCTCCTGTTGCCAGCCTTCATAGCGGCTGCGTTCCTTTACAGCGGCATTACTACGAGCCGACGACTCGCGGCGAGTCCAGGGTAGACCCGTTGGGAGTGGTACGAGTTGGCCTGTAGGCCAGGTCTTGTGCCAAGGGGGCGCTGACCTCGGCTGGTACGAGCCATATGCGGGCTGACCTCGGGTTGCGATCTCAGTGTTTCGCCAATCTCACGCCGGGCTGCCTGCCGCGGCGGATGTGGGTCAGCGATTTGCCAGCATCATGTCTGTCTCCCCGGCTCGGCTGGTTCCCTTGCGTCTCGTTTGCAGATCCGTTGACAACAGAGACGGCGCTTGCCCGCGGGTCCCCGCATTTACGTAACTCATCCTCGTCGCTGCCCACGTTTGGCCGTGGCCGGGACGGGGGCGGGTTCTCATGTTGCACTGTTACGCTGCGATGTTTCGCGCTGCAGTTGCATAATCACCTGGTGCCACGGCGTTGGGGCTGGATGGTGGGGAGCTGTCCGGGGCGCCAGGGCGGGCTGTGAGATGGGGATGGGATACCGTTCTAATCCGCCGCCGAACTGGCCTGCTCCTCCGCCGGGCTGGGTTCCTGCGCCGGGCTGGCGGCCTTCGGCGGACTGGCCCGTCCCACCCGCTGGCTGGCAGCTATGGATTGAGGAGGCGCCACCCGCTCAGCGTCCTGCCGGTGACTCCCTGTCTGCGGCCCCTCCGCGCGCCGGGGCCAGGCACGCCAGGCCCGCTCCGGGCCTGCAGATGTCACTTATTCGGAGCGGGGCCCGGATCGGGGACATTGGCGAGCATCTGTAGCCAGCGGTCTGACAGGCGCTGCTGTTTTGCCTCAGCCACGGTGTCCCGGTTGACGGTGACGGACTGACTTCTGCCGGTGCCGTGGTCTCTAGCACTGACATTTAGCACCCCATTCGCGTCAATGTCGAATGTGACCTCGATTCTGGGTGCTTCTTTCGGCTCCAGCGCTAGGCCGGTCAGTTCGAAGACCGCCAGGATTGAGTTGTAGTCGGCGATCTCCCGTTCGCCTTCTACGACACGGATGGTGACACTTTGCTGATCGTCCTTGGCGGTGGTGAATATTTCCGCGCGTTTGGTCGGTATGCTCGTGTTGCGCTCGATTAGCTTCGTGCAAAGCCCGCGCTGGATCTCGATGCCAAGCGACAGGGGGATCACATCTAGAAGCAGGATGTCCTTGACCGCTCCAGATAGGACACCTGCCTGCAAGGTGGCTCCGGTTACGATGCCCTCCGGTATCAGGCCGCGATATGGTTTCCTGCTTGTTAGATCCTCGACTAGGTTTGCCACTGCTGGCATCCGCGTGGCCCCGCCGACCAGTATTACGTGGTCGATGTCGGCGGGTTTGGAGGGCTTCTGCGTGCGTGGATTGAACGCGCTGTCCCCGAGGACCTGCTTGATTGGTTCTTTGCAGCGGTCAAGGGTCGTCTTGGTTACAGCCTCAAACTCGGCGCGGGTCAGCGTCACATCTAGATGGACCGGGCCAGCCTGAGTGGCTGCGAGGTAGGGCAGCGAGATATGCGTGCTTGTGGATGAGGACAGCTCGATCTTGGCGGTTTCGGCGGCCTCTACAAGCCGCTGCTCCGCCTCAGCGTGGTGGCTGACATCGATATCGTGCCGCTGCCGCGCGAGCTGGACAAGATGCTCGGCAAGCTGCTGGTCCCAGTCGTTACCGCCTAGGTGGTTATCACCCGCGGTCGCCCGCACGGAGCACATGCCTTCTCCTATATCAAGGAGGGAGACGTCGAAAGTTCCTCCACCCAGGTCGACTATCAAGACAGTCTGTTCGTTGGCCCTGTTCAGCCCGTAGGTAATCGAGGCCGCCGTCGGCTCATTGACGATCCGAAGAACCTTGATCCCAGCTATCTCCGCCGCTTTTCTCAGAGCATACCGCTGCGCGTGGCCAAAGTAGGCGGGCACGGTGAGGACGGCTCCGCCAAGCGGACGACTGAGGTAGGCCTCAGCATCGGCGCGCAGCCGCGCCAGGATGAGCGCGGCGATCTCCTCGACCGTGTAGCGGGTGCCCCCGCGTTCAATGCTCCAGTCGGTGCCGAGCTTGAGCTTGACGGAAGCCACGGTGTACTCGGGGTTGCTGATGGCCTGCCGTTTTGCCGCCATGCCCACCAAAGTCTGCCCGTCCGCGGCGAGGGCGACCAGGCTCGGCGTGGTAAGCGCGCCCTCGGCGTTCGGGATTACCCGAACGTCGCCATTATCGAACACGCCGATGGCGGAGTTGGTGGTGCCGAAGTCAATCCCCGCCTGCAAGCTCGTAGCGGCTACCGGCCGTCGGTGCACGCGCCGTGCCTGGCTGATATCCGGGATGTCACCAAGGCCACGCTGGTGCCAGAGTTCCCGCGCACGCTGGGCCACTTGCGGGTCGTCATCTGCGATCAGGCCCAGCAGGGCGTTCTGCGCCGCTTCCCGGACCGGCTCGTGGACGCTGCCAAGGAGCTGCTCGATCCGGTGGAGCGCGCCGACCCGCATCCAGGCCTGCGGGTCGGTGATCGCGGTGCGCAACGCAGCGAGCACATCGGTGTCCGGGGAGCCGGGGCTGCGCGCAAGGTAGATAGCACCCTGGGCGCTGTCCACGCTGAGCGTGGGTGTCTGCCCCGGTACTTTGCGCTGGACCTGCTCGTGGACGTACTCATACAGCTCACTGACCGAGATGAGGCCGTCGCGGTCCAGATCAGCCGAGCCATCCTTCAGACCCTGCACCACCGCCGCGGTAAACAGTGACGGCTGCGCCTGATTCTGGCTCAGCAGCACTTCTGGCTCACCCTCGTGTGCGAACTGCAGGGATGTGGATGCGGTCATCACCATCCGGCCCCGGCCGGCGAACGGCTCAGCGACATCAACCTGGGGCGCATCAGCTGACCGGCGCAGCATGCCTGCAGTGAACGCGCCGCTGTAGCAGCAGTCGAGCATCAGCACGATGCGCCGTGACCTGCTCTGGCTCATCCGCTCGCTGACAAACGCGGCGCTGATCGCGGTCGCCTCCAGAAGATCGCGTTCTGTGTCGCGAGCGACGAAGTACAGCCGGTTCTGCAGATCCTTCCAGCCATGCAAGGACAGATGCAGTACCAGCAGGTCATCCGCCGCGGCAGAAAAGAACAACTGGATTGCCCGGTTGGCGGCGCGCTGGCCGATGTCCACCATCTGCTCGACGGTGAACTCCCCGATCGCCGGGTCAGAAAGCACCCCAGCAAGGGCCGCCGCATCAGCTTTCGCCGCAGGAAGCGGGGCGAAACGCTCATCGTCATACTGGCTGTTCGCGATGACCAGCGCCCGCTTGGCCACCCGGCTCACTCCTGATGACGGCTGAGGAACTCATCCAGCACCCGCTGCTGCATCGCGCTCGACGCGTGGGTCAGTTCCACCTCATCCGAGCCGATCTTCAGCCGCACGGCACCCGAGCCACGGCGTGTGAGCCAGTCACGAATAAGCTCAACCAGGACGGGCAGTGTAGCTCCGCTGCCTCCCAGAGCGATCAGCAGCGCGCTCGCGGCGTCCACTCCGGCTCCTCTAGTGCCCGGGGGGGCCGGGCCAGCCGATTCCCGCTCGATGCTTGCGATGTCGATCTGGGCCAGCTCATCCAGCAGGTACTGCAGATCTTCCTCGCTACGCTCTGGGTCCCCGTCTTCTGTATCGAGGACGAGCCTCACCTGAATCGCATTGGTCGGCATCTGCCCTCCCCCAGCTGCAGGATAACCAGAATCCTAGACGCAGGACGGACACCTGAGCCTTGCCTGAACCGCAAAATGCCACGCTCGATGAGGCCGGTTACGGTCGGTGGCGGTGCGAGCCTCGGCTGCCCTCCCAACGTTGCAGATAAGTGAGGCTTATGTATCGCACATCAAGTGGAGCTAGGCAATGCAGACAACCATCCGGCGCTTCACATCCGGGCGCTTCTGCTAGCCGGGAGTTCTAGCCGGGCCTCCTGCTCTTTGGGAGCTGCTACCGGTCTCAGCAAACGACTGTGAGCCCTCGCCTGCTCGGTCAGCTGCCGCGGGATTGAAACTCACCCAGGTGATCGCTGTCTGGACCGAGGGTCGTCTCAGCGTAGCTGACTACGATCAGCTTCCGCTGTGATTCGTACAGTTAGCGGCGCCTGGACGCAACGACCAACTCCTTGGCCAGTTGGGCGAGCTGGGTGACCACCGCCCGCAGCACCTCCTCCAGGCTCAGGGTCAATCCGGCGGTGGGAGCGTCCTGGTCACGTCGCAGGTCTGCGACGAAGGACCGCGGCTGTGGCTGGCCGCTGGCACCGGTGATCCATGTCTCGAGGTCCCGACCCGGCGATGGCCATGAGGTCGCGAACGCTGTCACGTGTGCCTGGACGACTGCGAGCTCCGGGCAGGCGGTCACCCAGTAGACGGCCGACACTATGCGCGCCGGCGCCCACGAGCCCCGACAGACACAGGTAAATGTCATCCATGATGGTTTGCACCACAGCCCGGCCATTGCCGATGGTCATGGGTGCACTACCCGTTTCTGCAGCCTGCGTCGCTAGCCAGTGAGAGGCATCTGATGCGCGTCCGATGGGGCAAAATATGACAAACCGTCATGAGCGGATTGTCGCAGCCAGTGAAATCTGGTGTCATGGGATGAGGCTGAACGCCCTAGGAGATCGGGTAAGTGGGCTCCGTGTCCCCACTAGCGGTTTTTAATCCCAGTAGGGTGGGCCAGACAGGGGGCGGTAACGTGACCTCGAAGGATCCAGGTGAGCCAGCCCAAACAAGGCGATGGCACAGGTTGGCCATTCTATGCGTGACCGTGGCTGTACTCGTGCCTATGCTCGCTGCCTGCGGTGGCACCGGTTCCAGCAATGTTGCAGCACCTGCTACATCAATCTCTGGCAATGGTGCAGGTCCTGCTACATCAGTCCCTGGCTCTTCAGCACCTGCTACACCAATCCCTAGCCCTTCAGCATCTGCTATACCAAGCCCTAGCCCTTCAGCATCTGCTATACCAAGCCCTAGCGCTAACCCCTACCGTCAATTCGATCAAGACGTAGCTAGATTGCTGGACCGCCAAGTTGCCTGGCAGGCTCCTAAACGGATCCAAGTTGACCAGACAGCCCGGGTCGGGCTCGTCATTGGCGACCCCAGTCTTCTTAAGGCGCAGATCAGGCAATTGGTCCCTGGGTCGTATCCGAAGCCTTCCGGCAATGTCAGAGTCGGATCGACCATTGGCGTTCAACTGCTGGCGGATCCAAACGACGCCTCTGTTACGCCTAGTGACGCCATAGATGAGTCGATGGGCGAACATACAGCGCTGCTGTGGACCTGGTACGTCAATGCGAAGCATCCGAGTCAGGGTTTGCTCCTGACAGCACAGATCGTTACGAAGATGTCCGATGGTCACGTCCAGCAAAAGGAGCTGGCGCTGACTATTCCAGTAGATCGGACCCCGCAATATACCCTGTACCAAATATTCTCTAATTGGGCTACGTGGGCGGCTATTGTCGCTGCATTGGGAACGACGGTGGGCGCGATATGGCGAGGGCGAAAGAAGCAACAGCGCAAGAAGCCGAAGAACAAGAAGGAAAAAAGCCGAGAGAACAAGAACGACCTAGCAAGCTGGCGTTCAGTCCGCCTCAGCTGGAGGTTGTGTTAAGGTCGTGCGACATGCCGTGAATACTGGCAGGACTATGGAGGGTTATGAACCCTGCCAACACTAGACGGAGTGATGAGATAGCTGGCGACACGCCGCGCGGATGGGCAACGGCTGCCGTGCGGGGATTCTTGCACGCCAAACCTTTCACGCCGGAGAAGCCGTATGCGATTCGATCGAGTAATCGGGACTTGACTCAGTGCAACTACGATGAAACTGGAATATGATCAGTGAGATTCCTCGAGGAACCATGGGATAAAGGGGAAGGACGCCCGCGCGAACTGACCTTGCGAGAGGCACTAGTCGTTACCTGTGGATACCTGCGGCAGAACATCATCGAGGATGTGTGGGCCGACATTTTCGACGTCGCCCAGTTGACGGTATCGCGGTACATCACGTTCCTAACGCCGCTTGTTGAGAAAGCGACAGAGGAGGACTCGCCGACGGCAGCGGAGGCAGCGGAAGCCACCAGGGGTGCGATCGCGCTGGTAGACGGCACGCTATGGCCGTGCTGGTCCTGGAAGGCGAAAGAAGCTGTGGTGCCGGAAATACAAGACCACGGGACACGGCTCGCTGATTGTCACGAATCTTCAAGGTTGCATAACCTTCGTTTCCGAGCCCGCTACTGGTAACCAGCATGACATGGCGAAACTGAAGGGGTCAGATGCCGAGAAGATCCTGAAGCAAGCGGGCGGTGTTTGCGGCGACAAGGGATTCATCGGGCCTGACTACATCACTACCCCCGTCCGCAAACCGGAATGCCGTGAGCTATTGCAATGGGAGCATGAGTGGAATAATCAGGTGAGCTCGTTCCGTGCGCCGGTCGAGCGGGCTATTACGACCTAGCAAGCCCATGGCGGATTCTCTTCACGGACTATCGTCCGCCACTCAAGCCTGGAGGTTAGTCTTCCGCTCTGTCAAGGTCGTGCTCGACACATGCCGTGACATACTGGCAGGACTCATGGCGTACCATTCGGCAACTTCAACAATCTGCGCACAGGTGCGATGGACATGACTATGTGCTTGTGTCTTGGCGCCCACCAGGCCTGAGGCGCATCGAGGGCACATCACCCTCGCGGTCTGCTGACAACAATGAGTGGCTTCGTTCGTGAGTTTTGATCGCGGTAGTTCGTCAGTTTTGACCGCGGTTGACGGCTGGACCGGTGATTTTTGTTCGTGAGTTTTGACCGCGGTCTGGCGGGCGGGGGTTAGTACTCCAGCGACACTTCGTGATCATGCGGGTGTGAGGGCTCTTCGGCGGTAGTGGCTGGCTTGGGCGGTGGCCTGATGTCGTCGTCGCCATCGTGACCAGCGCAGCTGCATTGCGGGTGCAGGCTGCTGCTGGCACAGGCCGGTGAACAGCAGGCGGATCTCGTGGCGGGTCAGCGGGATCAGCTGGTCATCGGGGGTGTGGCCGTCGCGGGAAGGGGCGATGGCCAGGACAGACAAGAACGCGCAGGCGAGCAGGGCCAAGATGGTCCAGCGGTGCCAGGAGGTCCAGCTGCGGACCTGGTGCTCGTCCAGGGCGGCCAGTTCCTTTCCGGCGGCGAACCCGTCCTCGACCTTCCACCGCGACCCGGCCACCCGCACCAGCTGGGCCAATGGCACGGGAGCCGGGGCGTGGGCGAGGTAGAAGGCGTACTCGCTGTCGGTGATCCGGCGGCGGATCAGCAGCCAGTGCGGTCCGCCGCCCTCGGTCACGGCCGGGTCGGTGACCTCGATTAAGGCCCAGTCATACCAGCGGGGGCCCTTGGCGCCGGCTCCGGCCGATAGCCGCTGCCAGGCACGGGCGGGCAACTGCCGGGCCAGCCCGGCCGCCGGGCGCGGGCCAGGCGTGGTGACCAGGTGGCTCTTGGCTACCGCCAGGACATAACCCAGGCCACGGCGGGCCAGCCCGGCGCGCAGGCGGGGATCCTGGCCATATACCTCGTCGGCGGTCACCCACGCGGCGGGCGTCCCGGCATCCAGGGCCCGGCCGATCATCTCCCTGGCCAGCGCGGGCTTGGTAGCGAACGCCGTGTCCTCAGGTACTCCGGCGGCCCGGCACCGGGCCGGATCGGAAGTCCAGGACCGGGGCAGGTACAGGGCCCGGTCGATGAACGCGGATCCGGCCGGGGCGGCATAAGCCAGGTAGACCGCGACCTGGGCATTCTCCGTCCGCCCGGCGGTGCCGGTGTACTGCCGTTGAGTGCCTATCGTCATGGTGCCCTTCTTGACGTCTCCGGTCTCGTCCACCACCAGGACCGCGCCGGAGTCAGCGAAGTGCTCCAGCACGTAGGAGCGCAGGTCATCGCGGACCCCCGCCTCGTCCCAGACCGCCGCCGACAGCAGCCGCTGCATCCCGCGCGGACCGTCTTCTCCCGCGTGCTCGGCGATTGACCAGCAGTTCACCCGCGGCAGCCCCGCGAGCAGGCCCCGCACGAACGCCGCCATCCGCCGCCGCGGTTCGACCCGGGCGAACCGGCCGCCCAGCCGCAGCATCAGCTCATCGAATTCCTGCCGCCAGCAAGCCAGGTCTACGCTGAGCCCAGCGGCCATCGCACGATCTTCTGTAGTCCACACACCTTCGGATCATCGGGCGGTGGCCGCCTCGCGTCTACGGCCGTCACTCCGCATGATCACGAAGTGTCGCTGGAGTGTTAGGCGGGGTCTTCGCCGAGGAGGAACTCGCCGTCGTTGCCGCCGAGGAGGAAGGTGAAGCGGTCCAGGTCGGCGCGGAGTGCGTCCAGGCCGTAGGCGGGGTGGCCGATGTAACTCCGCTTCAGCAGCTACTGGCGAATAGGTAGAAGCCGGTCCTCAAGATCGTCTAGCTACTCGCGCCGAGTCCAGCCCAGTCGGCGCGGCTGGCGTGCGTGGCGGTCTTATTCATGATCTTCCAGGTCCCGTCAACACGCAGCAGCGAGTGGATATCGAGCCATGAAAGCTCTGGGTCGTTGTTGACATCGAAACCGAGGACCACGCTGGCAACGTCTCCAGCCTGTATCACGGAGATGATCCGGGCAGATACCTGCCAGGGCTTGTTCGGCCACAGCTCCTGGTCGCCGGGATCGTACGACTCCCCAGGCGGCGGGAGGATCAGCCCCTCCCTAAACTCACCGCCGGCGTCGGTCCAGTAGATCCGCGCCGAAGGGTGGAACGCTTCCTCGAACATCTCGGGGCGGTGCGCCCCGAATCCGTCGGTATACAGGCGCACCACCCGAATGATCTCAACGCGGTCAGGCGCAGGGCCGATGCGACTCTCAGGCGCGACTTCGGCGCTCATCGATCACTCCTCCCGTATGCGGCAGGCACAACACCCTGCCATGACAAGGCTCCCACCAGAGCAGCGTTGGTGTCAGCGCCCCAAAGCCAACCCGAAGGATTCAGTCCTTTGCGCCGACTACCTACGGATGGTTTCGTTCGCGAGAACTGACCGCAGATGTTCGCGAGTTCTAATCGCGCTTGCCGGTCCCGGTCATGATCAACGTTCGTGAGAAGGGACCGCACCGGCGAGGCGGATGCTCACCTGGGAGCCGAGTTCGCGGAATCCGAGGGCGCGGGCGATGCGCCGGGATTCCTGGGGTCGTGCCCGCCATTGCGGCAGCCTTCCTTCCTCGATCGCATGGGCGACGGCCGCTGACGCGGCGGCGCGGGCCAGGCCACGGCCTCGCGCTGCGGCGGCCGTCAGCACGCTCAGGTGCGCCGTGCCGCAGGGCCAGTCCCGGTAGCCCGCGGCGGCAACGACCTGGCCGTGCTCGTGGACAGCGAAGGCCGGTGAGGTGATCTCCTGCATGCCGCTTTCCTCGACGTCCTCGGTGCCGGCTGCCATCAGGAATTGCCTGAGGCCGGGGTGATCCAGGTCCAGCGGCCCGGTGATGGCGTCACCAGGCTGGGGGCGGAAGTCCGCCGGGTCCAGGTAGGCCAGGGCCGCCGGGCCGAGGATCTCGGCGATGCGCAGCCTGCGGCTGAGTTCTTCGGCGCTGGTGAGCGAGGCGGCAGGCAGGCCGCTGAGAGCTTGCTCGACAAGGCGGGCGGTCCCGTGATCGGGCGCGGTGGCGAGGGCGGCGTCGCCGATGACCACGATGCCGGCCCACCCGGGCGGGCAGAGATACGACCGGGACGACACGGCGACGCTGATGGCGGGAGCGAACCCGGCCGCGGTCCCGGCGAGGTACTCTCACACATCGCCAAGCACGTCGGCATCAGCACAGCCCTAAAGGCTGACGGGGGCGTTACGGGTGTTCTGACAGCCAGGCATGCACCTCGGGTATCCGATTTTGCAGCAGCGTCAGGTGCCCGTCGTTGTCGAGCAGTCGGGCCTCGACGCCGGGGATGTGCGCGGCTAGCCATTCGCCGTGGCCGAACGGCACGAACTTGTCCTGCCTGCCGTGCAGCAGCAGGACCGGGACAGTGATGTCGGCCAGGTCGAATCCCCATGGCCTGGTCGTGCAGTTGTCGTCCCACCATCCCTGGCTGCCGGATCGCGCGGCTGGCAGCCAGCCGGGCTAACCAGCTGGCCGTCGGCGAGGGGGTCACCTGGCCGGGCCGGGCAGACCTCACCACCCGGCAGGAGCAGGTGCTTCGCTTCGTGGCAAGCGGCCTGACCGATGCCGCGATCGCGCACCGTCTCGGCTGCAGTCCCAGAACAGTAGACAAGCACCTGGAACAGGTCTACCGCAGGCTCGGCGTCTCCTGCCGCGCCGCCGCCATCGCCGCCGCTTGCGCCGCTCATGAATCCCCCGGCAGGGGCGAGCTGAAAGCGCAACTCAACCCCATGAGCCCCGTTGCAGCCAGCCCAGCCGCAGAACCGAGGCGCGACCGAATAAGCCAGGTCCGCACATTTGAGCCTGGCTGCGGAAAGGGATGCCGCCCGGGATGCTGGCCACGGGTTAAGCGGGCCGTTCTCACGGCGTTACGTGATGGTCCCGCTCCCTCCTAGCCCTGACAATTCACGCCGCCCAGCCGCAGGCCCCGCGTGAATTGTCAGGGTTAGCTGTAATTTGGGTATCTGCACGAGTGGCGTGGGCGACTCGGCTATGTGGACCCAAAGCGCTCGGCAAGACCCGCACGACTCGGATCGTGGCCCATGGTCGGGAAGCTGGCGGACATCGCGGCTGACATCATGGCGGCCTGACGGGCTGTCCGGGATCCTTGCCGCACCTGCCCCCGAGCACATCGTGATGGGCCAGTCCGGCGTGAGAACAAGACGACGATCACTGCAGGGAGCCGCGAAATGCTGAGGGCTTCGCCCGGGCGGCGGAGTAGAGAGATTGGCTCCCAGAGATCATCTCTGGTGGTAAAACTGGTGGTCAGGGGCGGGATCGAACCGCCGACCTTCCGCTTTTCAGGGATTCTATCGCGTCTGAGACCATGATCCCGCAGCTGTCGTGCCAGCCCAGCTCACCGGCATATGTGCTGGTCAGTGGACGTACAGGACCATGATACCGGCCGTGCCGTCGTGTGCCAGGAAGTCCCGTTTTGTCTGTGGGCTTCCAGTGGTGAACCCTCTGGGAGCAAGGACTTGTGGGCCTCGTGCGGCGCCTCGACAGGGCTGCCCGGCCCTTGCCGCTGCTCGTGCTGCGTGATCGGCCGGTCGGGTACGCTCCCCGGACGGCGCTGGTCCAGTTCGCCTGGTTGACGGCGGCGAGCCTGGGTGTGCCCGCCGGGCGGCCGGCGGCCCGGCCATGTGCGGCTTGTGAGCTGCTTCCGGTGCTGGCGGGTTGAGGGAGGATTTGATGAGGCGCCTGCTGCTTGCGGTCGCTGTTGCGGCTGCGGCTTTCCTCGCTGCGGGCTGCACAGCGAGTACAGGCCAGGGCACGGCTCATGTGACGGCGTCTGCGTCGCCGTTGCCGCCCGATCCGCAGACGGCAGCAGCGTTGCTTAAGATCGCCACGGTGTTCAACCATGCGTATGACAGTGGCGATTATGGGCGGGTGTACGCGCGGTGGGATGCCCGCAGCCAGGCGATCATCACCAGGGCCGGGTACATCCAGCGGCATAAGGACTGCCCGGGCGCTCCGCACACGCCATCGCAGACTGAGAGTGCCGACCCGGGCCCGCATGGGGCGTGGCTGGTGCATTACGAGATCGGCGGCCAGCAGCTGACTGACTACTGGTTCTATGTGCACCGGCGGTGGGTGTTTGACCTGGTGCTCAGTAACCCGGACGCGGTGAGGCTGTACCGGCTGTCCCCGAGCCAGTATGTCGTGGCGGTCGGCTGCTCCCACTGAGCCATCCAGGGCTGGGAGAAGCCAGCCAGCCGGGGACGGGATGGGCTAGGCCGGGGGCGGCCGGTCGGGAGCTGGCGGCGGGTGTGCTCATAGAGGCCGTCGAACAGCCGGTCGGTGACGGTGAGGGTGTCGTGGTCGGAGCCGCTGGTCAGGGTGAGGCCGCGGATCAGGACGTCGAGGCCCGCAGCGGCGGGCGCGGGCGCAAGCTCGACCTCATCCAGGCCGACCACACAGTCGCCCTGTCCCTAATCTATGACTCACAAAGCGGTTGGCTTCGACTGCCCGATACCAGAAGCCGACTTCGACAACCTGGACCTGCCGCCCACCGGCACCCAGCCGGTTGGCGTCCCCGGCGCAGTCCGCCATCACGGTGCAAGGAACCGGCAGCCACCCCGGCAACCCATCCCCCGTACCCAGCCCTAACGGAGGGCTGCCCGGACCGGCCGCGCACTTCATGAGGAAGCGTGAACTCGCACGGTCAGCTTGGAAATGGGCTTATTCAGGCCGGTGCAGCCCGGGTTGTCCATGTGAAGCTACCCGCCTCCGGGAGCTGCCGGGAAAGCGAGCTGGCGACCAGGCGGCCCATGGCATCGGCCTCGCGTGCGGGAAGATCGGGATCTACCCAGCCCTCGATTTCGATCCGCAGAGTCCGTCCCGTCCAGCGGGCCCGGGCGTGCGCGTGGATGACTCCTGGCACCGACCCTGCGGCTGCTTCGGCAGTCGTGATCACGCTGGGTCCACGCCATCAGCCAGCCGGTGCACGACATCACTGGTGACCTCGTAGCCGACATGGCAGATGAACGCGGTCACGGCCAGCCCGGCTACCGGGTCACCCCAGGGCTGACCGAGGGCCACCGCGACCAGCCCGGCCAATGCCCCGGCAGACGACAATGCATCCAGCCAGGAGTGCCGGGCATCGGCGATGAGCGTCGCGGAGTTGATCCGTTTCCCGATCACCAACTTGTACCGGGCGACAACCTGGTTTCCGATGATGCCGATCGCTGCCCCGGCGATGCCCGCCGCGACATGTGAGGTGTGGCCATGCTCGATGAGCTTGCGGATACTTTCATATCCGGCGAATGCTGCGCTGGCCCAGATGACCACGGCAATACCGATTCCGGCCAGATCCTCGGCCCGCTCCAGCCCGTAGGGATACCGCTCGGTCGGTGGTCTCCGGGACAGCCGGAACCCGAGGAATACCACAGCGCTAGTCGAGACGTCTGACAGGTTGTGGATCGCATCCCCGAGCAGCCCGACGGAGCCGGTGAGCACCGCCAGGAGCAGCTCGACGAGACCGGTGGCGGCCAGGCCGACCGCACTAACCGCGATAGCCCGGTTCGCCTGACGCCGTTCCTGAGCGTCGTCCCGGGTGCTGGGCAGCGGGAAAGCGACTGCCGGGTCACGCTGCCCCAGGGTCTTATGCATCCTGCCAGGATGTCCACAGCCCGGCCGCCAGGCAAATCCCATGTCCGCCCACGGGCTGCTTATCGAGGGCCTCGGTAGAGTTGCCCGTCGCCTCCTATCACGTACAGGACGAGTTCGCCGGGGTGATCGGGCCCGGCCGGGTGGAGAAGGCACCTCGCCGCGGTTCCTGCTCTGGTGGCTGGTGCGCCGGGAGCCTCGCTCGACGGAACATTTACCGGCGGCAGGGCGCCGTCCTACTGGAAGGGCCGGTCAGGGTGGCGGGCGCAGCCCGGCGAGGGTGACAGTGACGAGCCGGCGGACCGCGGCTGCGGAGGGCAGGCTGCTGGCTGCGGCGAGGGCGTGCAGGCAGTAGCTGGCCAGCTCCCCCGGTGGCACGTCGCCGCGGGCATCCCCGGTCCTGGCCGCTTCGGCTATCAGGTCCCCGACGAGGCCGCTGAGCTGCTGGTGGGCCCGGGTGATGTGCTCTCCCCGGTGCAAGAGTGCCGCGAGTTCGGTGCCGTGGGGCTGCTCGCGGGTTATCCGGGCGTAGGCCCCGAGGACGGCTTCGAGCCGCTGGCCCGCATCACCGGCCTGGTCCCGGATCCGGGTGAGATGGCTGAGGTGGCCGCTGACCTGGCGCTCGTGCCAGGCGATGAGGATGGCCTCGACGTCGGGAAAGTACTTATACAGCGTCGCCCGGCCGATACCTGCCTCTTCCGCGATCCGCGACATCGTCACGGACGCCAGCCCGCGCCCGGCTGCCAGCCGCGCCGTGGCATCCATGGCCGCATCGCGCACCGCACGGCGGTGCTCTTCAACCGTGTCGGTCCACAGCTTCGGCATCCGCTCATCGTATACGGAACGACATTACTGAGACATATTGTCTTGATAGAGACAGATTGTCTCGATAAGCTCGTGCTGTCACCAGGAGCCAGGCACCCGCCCTCCCTAGGACCCTGAACCGCCACAGCAATGAACGGGAAGGACTGCCATGCTGAGCGCCGAAGCGCACGTCCAGACGGAGAACCCGGCCGCTACCTTGCCCAGTTCTTCCGGCACGCCAGCAAGATGGGCGGGCACCAACGTCACCGGCGCCGTCCCCCCGACGGCGGGGATCCGCCCTCCGAAATGCGGCACGCTGAAAGCTCGGGCAGCTCCGGGTCCCTCACCCTGAACTGGGGCACCTGCTCAATGCAGGCAGCTCCCGGCACGCTCACGCTGCGCGCCGAGGCAGCCGATGAGGACAGCCTCACCCGGATCCAGGACCTTGTCGCCACACGCCTGCAGGCGTTCGGCAGACGTGACGGCCTCACGGTGACCTGGCGCCGGGCACAGGCACCCCCGGCTGCGGATAACCCGTGACGGCCTTTGCGGCCGGGTGGCAACGCGGCGCGCCCGGGGACCAGGCACAGGGCACGTTCGTGGCAGTACCGCAGGCGCGGCGCGGGGCCGGGTCCGGGCGCACTCACCACCGGTAGGTAAAGCCCAGGTCAGGCAGTAGCCGGCGCAATGGTGGACGTTGATATTGGAACCGGGCTAGGCTGCGCGGTTGAGCAGGTTCCGGGATCATCCGGGGAGCCGCCCAGAGACGGTCGTCCCGGCGGCCCTGCCGGGCGCACAGGGGGGCGGCGATGGCGTGGAGTGCTACCCGGCAGGGAACAGCTGGACTGCGCGTTCACCCCAGGCGCGGTGAGCCCATGGCCGCACCTGCACCAGACTACTGGCACCACAACGCCGGCCTCACAGCTCGCACCCTGCTTCCGGCACGGGGCCGCGGCCCGTCAGGGCCTGTCTTCCCCAGCCAGGCTCACGCCATCCGGCACGCTGATATCCGGGATCCGGGATCCGGGACGCCGCGGGCGGCGTTCCCTGGCTGTCCGGGCGAGCAGCGGAACAGATGGCGGTTCCAGGGAAGGAGCGGCTGATGCCTGAGCTGCCCTTGGTCGGAAATGAATTCGCGGGCTACCGGCTGCGCTCGGTCATCGGCCGCGGCGGGATGAGCGTTGTCTACCAGGCCGAGAATCCCCGCCTTGGCAGTGCCGTGGCGCTCAAGGTGCTGGCTCCTGAGCTTGCCACTGATGATGCTTTCCGGGCGCGGTTCCTGGAGGAATCGCGGATCGCGGCGTCGCTGAATCACCCGAACGTGATCCCCATCTACGACATGGGGTCCTACGACGACCTGCTGTACATCGCCATGCGCTACGTGGCCGGCACCGACATGCGGCAGATGATCAAGAAACGCGGCCGGATGCTGCCGGCTACCGCGGTGTTCCTGGCCGGGCAGGCGGCGCGGGCGCTGGACGCGGCGCATCGCAAGGGGCTGGTGCACCGGGACGTGAAGCCGGGCAACCTGCTCATCGAGCGCGGCAGCGACGACGGCGAAGATCCCGATCACCTTTACCTGGCCGATTTCGGGATCACCAAGCATGCGATGTCGCAAAGCGGCCTGACCGCGACCGGGCAGTTCGTCGGGACCATCGACTACGTGGCACCGGAGCAGATCCAGGGCTCATCAGTGACCGGCGCGGCGGATCAGTACTCCCTCGGCTGTGTTCTGTATGAGTGCCTGACCGGGCGGGTGCCGTTCGAGAAGGACATGGACGCGGCGATCATCTGGGCCCACGTGGAGGAAATGCCGCCGCTGCCCAGCACGCTGCGCCCGGACCTGCCGCCAGCTGTCGATGAGGTGTTCGCCCGGGTCCTGGCCAAGCAGCCAGCCAGCCGCTACCGGAACTGCCGCGAGTTCGTCGACGCGGCCCGCACCGCCCTGGGCAGCGCTGCTGTCGCGCCGCAGCCTGCCCCGCCTGCTGCGAGCCCGGCGGCTGGCCCGCAGCCGACCGGGTTCCCCGTCAGCGTGGCCGCTGAGCCGCGGGCAGCGCGGGTGCCCCGCGGTGACACCATCAGCTCTCACCACCGTCCGGCCGGCGCCCCGCCCCCGGACGGGACCGGTGAGCCAGGCGGCGGGCAGTCCCCGCGGGGGCGTCGGCGGCCCGCACGGGCGGCATGGCTGGCGGCCCTGGCCGCGGTGATCCTGGTCGCCGCAGGAGCCGGCGCCTACCTCGCGGTACGCGGGACCGGGTCCCATGCCCGCCACAACGCGGCCACCGCACCGATGTCCCCCAGCGCCAAGGCCTCGCCCAGCGCCCTGATGGCCGCGCTGCTGCTGGCCAACAAGAGCGCCGACGCGACCGGCAAGCTGCCCCCCTCGGCCTGCCACGCGCAGAGCCCGGCCATGGTCACCTGCACCAGCCCGGCCACCGGCATCACCGGAGCGGTATTCCGCACCTACCCGTCGCTGACCGCGCTGTACGCCGCGTACGTCGCCAAGGTCGAGTCGGTCAACTCCGGCCAGTTCCGGGCCAATTTCCAGGACTGCACCACCACCGAGACCGAGGGCGAGATCAGCTGGAATCACCAGTTCCAGCACCCGAACATGTACTCGCTCGCCCAGTCAAGCTCGGGGAAGCTGGCCGATGACCAGGCCGCCGGCCGGATGTACTGCAACTTCGCCAACGGCCAGGAAAACATGATCTGGACCCAGAACGACGGCCATCTCCTGGCCTGGGTCGCCGGCCCAGTGCACGAAGACGTCTGGCAATGGTGGTTCGACGTCCACCACAACATCGGCCTCGGCGGCTCAGTCATGCACATGTGACCATCTCATTCGTCAGCATGAGCATCCCGGCAGGAACGGCTACCAGGAGGGAATGCCCGGCAGCGACGGGCGCTGGGACATGGCCATCAGCGCGAGTACTGGTGCGGAAACGGCCATGCAGGCGGCTGCCAGGGCCAGTGCCCAGATGGCTGCCTGGCGGGCCATGCTGGCGGGGCGCGGCGCCTCGATGAGACGCCGGATGCGCAGCGCGCCGGCGGTGGCGCCGACGCCGAGGGCCCCGGCCGGAACTCGCGTTGCGGCCAGGGCCAGCAGCGCGCGGTGTGCACTATCCCGCTACACCGACCCCGAATCCGGTGCCCGCCACGACTCCAGCGGGGAATGCCGCGCATGCCCCACCGAGACAATCTCCTCCGGCAGCCTGCCCGACATGCTCACCCACGCCGCGCAACTCGGAGGCGACATCACCCCGCGCCCCGTCCCCGACGTCCGCGTAAGCATGTCGCACACGCCCAGATGCAACAGGATCCACGACGGCTACTGGGACATTCCGCCAGATGACCCAAGCATGGTGGCGCTATTCGGGCCACCGCCCGCATCGTGAGCAACGCAACGAGCGACAACTACGTACCTGGTGCGCTTAGGGGGCGCAGCCGCCAGGTGTCCGCACTGCCGACAGCCGCACGGCTGGGCTCACCAGCCCGACGCCTGGGCCTGCCTGAGCACCGACGTCGTGAGTATCAGCGCGATCACCGCGTTCACGTCCGAGTACTGCTCAGGGCCGGCCGCATGCGCCGTCGCATGCCGGTTCAGCTGGACAGGGACTGGTCCGCCCGCCCCGAGTCCGCCGCCAGGCCAGCAAGCGGAACCAGCTCCAATGCCGTTACCTCGGCCAGCACGGCGAGGCAATCAGCAACTACGTCGTCGCGGGCTCCGATAAGGATCGCGTGACGCTCGGCGGTCCCCGAAGCGGACATCAGCGTGCCAACGATGTTGCCGCGCGGGACCCAGATCAGTGGGATGCCCTCATCATTCATGATCTCGATCGCGGCGTCCCAATCTTCATCCACCCCGGTCCAGTTCGCCGGCATAGCCTCACGAAGCTGCTCCGCGAGCACTTTCAGCGCTGCTGATGTCCCGGGCGAGATCGCCTGTCGCACTACAAACTTCTTGATCATTGACGCCTCAAGAATCTCTGCGATTGTGCCTGCCCTGCTCGTAGGTAGCCTGGCCCTCCCTGACCAACACTTGCCCGGGCAGCACGGCCAGGCCAGCCTCGCGTACCAGGTCTGCGGGCAGCAGGTACGGATGAGCGTCGCAAACGTCGGTGACGGTCGTACGGCCGGCCAGCACCGCGGCGAAGGTAGCTCGCCGTGCCAGGCCGTAGTCCACGACCGATCGCCTCATGTGCGGCGAGTTGCGACGGATCCGGCCGCGACCCTGGACCTGGCTGGTCACCGCGGTGCAGGCAGGGCCGGCCGCCATGCCCGTCTTGCGGCATGGCGCGACGCGGCATATCGTGCCGATGTATCAACTCGATATATCGGGCCGATAGTTTGCCGTGGCCCGGCCGACGCGGGAGCTGCGATGAGGCGGATCGACTACGACACGGAGCAGTACCAGGACTACGCGCGTGGCCGTGCGCTCACCGAGCAGCAGCTGCAGGCATGGATCAGCGCCTTCGGAGCGGTGCTGCCCGGTCGGCGCCCGCTGGCGGGGCTGGACGTCGGCTCAGGGACGGGCAGGTTCACCCCCGCGCTGGCGCGAGCGTTCGGGCCAGTCACGGGCATCGAGCCGTCGGTCCGCATGCGCGAGATAGCGCAGGCGCAGTCCCAGCATCCCGGCGTGCGGTATCTGGCAGGCTCCGCCGAGGACATGCCAGTGCCGTCCGGCAGCGCCGACTACGCTCTCATGTTCTTGTCCTGGCACCACGTCCAGAACAAGCCGCGGGCAGCCCGGGAGCTGGCCAGGGTGCTCAGGCCCGCCGGGCGGCTGTTACTGCGCGCGAATTTCAGCGACCACCATCCCAGGCCGTGGTGGCTGGAGCACTTCCCCCGCGGCTTTGAGGTGGACGCCTCGCTGTTTCAGCCGCTGCACGAGGTCATCGCGACGTTCACGTCGGCCGGCTGGCGCGTTGCCAGCTTCGGCACGGTTACCCAGCCGTTTTCCGGCACCCGCGGTGACATGCTCGAACGGCTGCGCCTGCGCACCCTTTCGTTCTTCGCTCACCTCAGTCCCGAAGAGCTGGAGGCCGGCTTCCGCCGCCTGGAGCAGGCTGTTGCCGCAGATCCCGGCGCACCAGCGCCTGTGCTTTCTGAGCCGCTGCTCACGCTCGAACGGCGCTAGTGATGCCAACGGCGCCTCGTTGACCTGCGTCAGCATGCACGTCACCGTCCCGGCTGTGCAGGGCCCACCAGAGGCACCCGAAACAGATAATCTGCGCGCTTGAGTCCCGCAATCTGTATGCAGGCCGCCATGAAAATAGTCGGCGGCACCTCTGGGGGTCGCAGTGGCCGAAGAGCGTTCACCCTCCGTAATTTCGGTGCCAACTTGATGGTCGGAGGGGAAGATCTCGACGGCAAGTGCAGCACTCCGCTACGTGCCCCACCCGCGAAAATTCGCGATACTTCGCCGATCCGGCGAACTCTCGCATCATCGGTCGGCTGGTTGTTATTCGGTGGCGGTGCGGGCGCGGTCGAGGGTGCCGGCGGTGGTGCCGATGTACATGTCGAGGGTGATGCGGATGCTGGCGTGGCCGGCGAGGCGGGAGACGTCGGCGGGGTCGATGTTCCAGGTGAACAGGGCGGTGGTGCAGAACACGTGCCGCAGGCTGTGCCAGGTCCAGGTTCCGCCGCCGTGGGGGTCGCGCCATCCGGCGGCGAGGTAGGCCGGCGCCAGGACGCGGCGGGCGAAGTTGGAAGAACGCCAGTGCGTCCCCCGGGGGAGGGGAAGACCAGGCCCAGGGGGTTGGTCCCGGCCTCCTGCCCGGCGCGGGCCTGCTCAATGCTGGCCGCGACCATCTGCGCCAGGGGATAGCCCTCGGGGGTGCGGCGGGGATAGATGGTGCGCCGCCGCTTGCGGCCCTTGGGTGCCTCGATGTGCAGCTTCCCGCCGATCCCGATGACTTTGCGGTCCACGGTCACGGTCCGGGTGTCCTGGTCGATCTGGGCGGTGGTCAGGGCGGCCAGCTCGCCCCAGCGAAGGCCGGTGTAGGCGGCGAAGCTGGCCATCAGCTCATAGCAGTCCCGCAGGGCGGCGAGGGCCTGGCCGAGCTTGGCCACATCCGCGGGTGCGGGGATGTGGGCGGGTCCACGAACAGCACGGACTCTCCCGCGATGGTGGTGGCCGGGTCGGGTGCGGGGCGGCCGCCGGGCTGCCAGTGCACCAGCTTCAGCCGCAGGCTGGTCAGGTAGCCACCGGTGATGCCCGCCGAGACCAGCGCGCAGATGCACCGCCGCAGCCGCGCGCCTTCCCCGGCGGTGGGCGCGGCGTTCACCACGGCCTGCATGTCGGCGGCCGTAATGTCCTGGCAGGCCAGGTGACCGATCACCGGGGCCAGGTAACGCTGGCACAGCCGCCGCTGGGCATCAGCGTGCTTACGCGACCACGGCGCGCTGGCCGGCATGCCGGCCCGGTGACAGGTAGAACCCGATCAGCTCAGTGCCAGGGCGTTCCATGGCCGCCGCGCCCGCCGCCAGCCGCACCGAGACCTTCTCCAGCTTCGCCGCCAGCCCTCCTTCAGACACCGACTGGCACTGCCGCCGCCCGCCCTCCTGCCACACCGCCCGCCACCGCTCCCCCGCCACCCGCGCCGGATACACCGTGATCCCCCCCCGCCACCTCCACCACCACACGACCAGCCCCGCGGGTGGCCTCGCGGGTGTCGCCGCTCACGCGGGCCGTACCACGCGCTGCGCTGCGTCGCGCTCGTGCCCTGGCGGGGGCGGGCGGCACGGTCTCGGCCGGACCGAGTTGTGAGTTTTCTGTGGGGATCTTGGGGTGCGAGAGCGCAGTCCGCGCCATCGGATTCCCTCTCTTCCTGCGGTTTGCGCAGGTGAGAGGGCTGGCAGATGCCTCGAAATCGAGTGGTCAGGGGCGGGATCGAACCGCCGACCTTCCGCTTTTCAGGCGGATTTGACAGACGGCTACAGACGGCCTGGTCGGGCTCGGCAGGGCTAGCTGCTAGACGTTATGCCAGCCCAGCGAGGGCTAGGTAGGGCTGGACGAGGCTGGGTGCGGTTGCCCGTTGGCCCCTGTATTGGCTCCCATGGCTCCCGCATTGGCTCCCGCGCTGGCGGCAAAGATCGAGTCCATGACGCCAGCCCCGGCGCGTACCACCGGCCTGAGCTGATGCCGGTACACACCCTCCGTCGTCCTGGTGCCGGAGTGGCCAACCAGGTCCGCGATGTCCTCCAGCTTGACACCGTGGTCACTCATCAGCGACACGAAACTGTGCCGAAGCTCCCGGGGCGTCCAGTCGCGCCCAAGCCCGGCCCGCTCGGTGATGTCCTTGAACCGGCGACGCACGTTCCCCGCGTCCATGGGCGTACCGATCCGGGAAGCGAAGATAGCGCCGGTCTCTTTCCACGCCGTGCCTGCCCTGGCCCGGGCGGCGTCCTGTTGCGCCCGGTGATCCTCCAGGGCATCGACTACCAGCTTGGGCAGCTCCAGCCCACGACGGCTCTTCTTCGTCTTGGTGTCCCCACCCACGCGCACCGAGCGGACAACGAACACGGTCCCGGCGTCCAGGTCCACGTCATCCCAGGTAAGCTCCCGCGCTTCCTCGGTCCGGACCCCAGACAGCAGTGACAAGACGACGTAGGCGTTAAGGCCGGTGCCCTGCGCTGCGGTCAGCACGGCCTTGGCCTGGTCAAGATCCAGGGCTTTGGAAGGCCGCCCAACCTGGCCCTTGGGCACCGTGGTCAGGCTGGCCACATTGCGCATGACCAGATCGTTGAACTGCGCATGGTCGATGGCCCGTACCAGCGCCGCACGGGCAAGCTGCACCGCCCGGGTGCTCAGCGTGCTGGCCAGCTCCCTCAGCATCGCCTGCACATCGCGGGCCGTGAGATCCTTCAGCTTGACCGCGCCGAGCTTGTCAATCGTGTGCTGTGCGTCAGCCTTCGCGTTCTTCTGAGTCTTGGCGCTGAGGTCGGTGAGCGTTGCCAGCCAGTCCTGCATGAGCTGTTCGACCGTATAGGTAGCAGGCGTCCGGATCCCAGCGTCCAGCTCCTTGTGCAGCTCCTTCAGCTCGTCCAGGACGGCGGTCTTGGTACTGCCGGACACCTTGCGCCGGATGCGCTTACCGCCCGGTCGTAGCCGAGCGAGACGCTCGCCGCGCCACCGGCCCTTACAGCGCCTGTGGGTGTCCGTGTCGCGGCACTCTGAATCGCGCCGGTGAGTCCGGAGACTCAGTTTGCTGAGTGACCGGCCTCGGCGAGGGCGGCATTCTGACTGTAGTAGGCGGCCTCCAGTTCAGAGGGCGGGATGTCGCCGCAGGCCTCGTAGAGCCGCCGGTGGTTGAACCAGTCGACGTGTTCCAGGGTGGCGATCTCGACCTGCTCGGCGGTCCGCCAGGGCCCGCGGGGCTTGATCAGCTCGGTCTTGAACAAGCCGATCACCGACTCCGCCAGGGCGTTGTCGTAGGCGTCGCCCACCGTCCCGGCTGAGGGGCTGACACCCGCGGCGGCGAGCCGCTCGGTGAACGCGATCGACGTATATTGCGAGCCCGCGTCGGTGTGATGGATCAGGCCCGCCAGGTCGCGGGTGCCATCACGGCGGCGAGTCCACAAGGCCTGCTCCAGGGCATCCAGGACCAGCACGGTCTTCATTGAGCTGGCGGCGCGCCAGCCCAGGATCCGGCAAGAGTAGGCATCGATGACGAACGCAACATAGACCATGCCCGTCCAGGTCGGCACATAGGTGTAATCGGCGACCCAGAGCCGGTCGGGTGCAGGCGGGCTGAAGTGCCGCTTCACCAGGTCAGCTGGGCGGACCGCGGCCGGATCCGCGATGGTGGTGCGGACCCGCTTGCCGCGGCGCGCGCCACACAGGCCGAGATCGCGCATCAGCCGTGCCACCGTGCAGCGAGCCACTTGCGTGCCCTCGCGGTTGAGCTGCAGCCAGACCTTCCGGGCGCCGTAGACGCCGAAGTTCTCCGCGTGCACCCGGGCGATCGCCGTCTTCAGCAGCTCATCGCGGCGGGACCGGGCCGACGGCGCCCGGCTGACGGCGTCGTAATAGGTAGACGGGGCGATCTGGCAGCCGTGCTGGGTCAGCACGCGGCAGATCGGACCCGGCCCCGAACCGGGACTTGTGCTCGCTGATGAACCTCACGAGGACCGCTGCGGGCGGCCGGGCTCCGCCGCAAAGAAAACCGACGCCGCCTTGAGGATCTCATTCGCTCTGCGCAGCTCGGCGTTCTCCCGCTTCAGCCGCCGGATCTCCGCGGATTCCTCGCTGGTCACACCGGGCCGCTTCCCGTTGTCGACCTCGGCCTGGCGGACCCACTTGCGCAGCGTCTCCGCCGTCCCGATCCCCAGCTTCGCAGCCACCGCCACGATCGCCGGCCAGTCTGAGGGGTAATCCGGCCGCACCTCGGCGACCATCCGGACCGCCCGCTCACGCAGCTCCGGCGGGTAGTTACTCGAATGACGTGTCACGACTCCATCTTCTCCTCAAGAAGTGGAGCCTCCGGACTCACCGGACCGATTCAGTTGTCCGACATGGGACAACGGCGTCCGCCCCCGTTGGTGTCGGTTGCGGGTGTCAGCGACGGTGGGCCGACCACTTGACCCCTAGGACGGGGGATTAGGCGTTTCGGCCGGCGCGCCCTGCGTGATGGAGGTCGCCAGCGAGGAACTCCCGTTGTAGTTGAACTTCACCGTCACGCCCGGGTTCGCCGCCTCGAACTGAGCGCCGATCTTGTCGAAGGCCTCCTTCAGCGAGGTGGCCGCGAACACGATCAGCTGGCCTGTGGGCTTCGCCGCCGCGCTACTGCTCGGAGCCGCCTTGGTACCGCTACTGCCCGAAGCCGCAGTACTGCTCGGCGACGAACTGCAGGCCGCCGCCAGCAGCGCGACTAGGGCGAACACCACAGCCAGCAGCGTGCGCCGCCGTCTGCGCGGCGCTGGCCCCGGACGCGGGAAAGCCCGGCCGCCGAACCTGGAGCCCTCGGGTCTCGCGTCTATCCCCATCGCCTGCTCCCTACGTGAGTAGTCACAACGCGCCTACCATGATCCCAACCACCGGCGGCTGCCCGTATCACCCCGGAGAGTGACATAGAGCCTCGGCGGCGGATCTCAGGGCTGGATAGGGTAGGCGCCGCGTTTTTTGGCTCGTGCGCCTGGCAGGCACAGCGAATGCGCTAAGGACGATGTTGGATATGGTCTGTTGCTCTGGTCTCGATCACCGAGGACCGGCATGGTCCGGAACCGTTGCTACAGGATCCGGCTACAGGTGATGCCAGACAAGGGCCCGGGGGCGCTGCGCAGAGGTAAGGTGCAGCAAGGGACGTTTACTGGACAATATTAGAAACTTCCCGAAGCGCAGGTACCTGCTCCAAGTTCGTTGGCAAGGTTGTTGCCATCCGTATTAGCGCTAGTGTAAGCCGAGGCAGCCTGTTGCAAATCGGCGGTGTCACCATTTTGAGCGTCTTGGATTGCCGCACGCAATGCAGCAACGGCTTGGTCCCAATCATCAATCATACTCGTTACGGTAGCCTGCTCTTGGCTGTTGGCAGGCAGCTTACGCAGCTGATCATCAACGTTTTGCATATTATTTGCCAACCGTTCTGCGGCTGGAAGCTCCGAATCGAACGGCTCACTCGAATTATAGCCTGAGCCATTCTCGATTGCAGCAGCACAAATGGCGTTTGCTCGGTCGGCCCAAGTTGGGGAGGCCGCTTGCGGTTGGGAGACCGCTTGCGGTTGGGAGACCGCTTGCGGTTGGGAGACCGCCTGGGGATCGTTGCCCTGTGACACGGCCGTGGGATCTGACCCATGGCTGACAACGATGCCTGCAATCGTCGCACCTGCTGCCAAGATGCTCGCGATGGCGGTCAGGATCCCCGGAACGCTCTTCCAGAAACTTCCCATGCTCCTGTCCCCCCTCCAGGTAGGTACTGCCATAGTAAACGCAGCACCCCTCCATGGTCATGGTATGGCGACGGCTCGCTGTTGGAGAGGCGCGCACGGAAAGCTAGGGACAGACGCCTGGCTCACAGACGTCTGGCTCCGATCACAGACGCCTGGCTCCTACGCCTGGCTCCTACGCCCTGTGATTGTGGTAGCCCAGCGGATGCTCCGAGTCAGGGCGATGTGCGGATAGTGGAGCGCCTGACTGGAAACAGTGTCAAACGAATGCTCCTATCCGAGTCGCTCTGACCCAATTCCGCGAGTAGGCCGGTGACACGCCTCCACGAATGCCGATAGGTGCCGCTCTGGCCTGGGATGATGATCATTGCGAAGTGACGATCATCCAGCGGAGAGGGCACCTATCTGGTGAGCAGGATACGCGGCAGGAGGCGGAAGCGCGGGCAGGTGCGGGTCGGCGCGCCGGATCGGGCTCTGACGGGGAACGCGGGGCTGGCCGCGGTCAGCGAGCTGTGTGACCGGCTGGGCGTGATCGAGGCCATCGATGCGGCGGTCGGCCCGGTCAAGCAGCGGGACCGCGGGTTCGGGGCCGGGGAGCTGCTGGCCGGGATCGCGGCGGCGCAGCTGGCCGGGGAGGATTTCCTGGCCGGGCTGGACCATCAGCGCGCGGATTGGGCCGGGCAGCAGGTCACCCCGGTGCCGGGACTGAGCTCGACCACTGCTGCGGGCCTGGCGCGCCGGGTCACCGCCGCGCAGTGGCAGGCCGTGGAGCACGGCGTCGCCACGGTCACTAGGCGGATGCTGGCGCTGGTGCCCGCGCCGCGGGCAGCGGCGCTGGCCGGCGGCCCGGTCACGATTGACCTGGATGCCACCGACGTGGAGGTTTCTGCCGACCTCGCCGTTATGCCGCGTGCAGTGCGTCTTTCCTGTTCGGTGAGCTGACTGAGCTGATCGACGCGGCATAATCAGAGGCTCTCGAGGAAGGCGAGCAGCGCGTCGGGTGGGCGGTAGCGGCGTTGCCGATCACCGCGCAGCGCTGCGGTGCGGCCGAGGGCGCGCTCTTTGATCGTCATGTCGCCGTGAAGGTAGACCTGGGTTGACTCGAGCTTCTCGTGACCGAGAAAGAGACCGATCACCGCGACGTCGTTGCCCGCCTCGAAACTGGTAGAGAGCAATGTTCCAACCCTGCGAATAGGCCGGCTCGACGAACGGACGGTCGTGGCATCTGCCCTCGTCGCTGCGCTTTTGGTTGTGCCTGCTGCATCATGCGGGTATCTGCTGCAACCGAAGTGGCTGCAACATTGTCCGGCCTGATGCAAGCGGATGATGACAGCCCAGGTCGCGCAGGGTACGACGGGCTCCCATGACTCCGAGCTTCCCCAGGGCGGCACGCTGGGCCGCAGATAGCACGCGTTCACACGATCTGCCGAATGTTGCATCTAATGCAACTCTGCTCATTTGCAGTGTCATGGCGCAGGTGTGCCTGAGCGTGTGCGGGGTCACGTGCTTCTTGGCGAGCGACGGGCAGGCTGTCCGCGCCCGGCGCACGTGCTTGGCGACCAGGCGCTGCACGGCGTCCGCGCTGAGCGCGCTCCCGTGAAGGGAGGGGAACAGCGGGTCGGATGGCTCGCCCGTCCGTTCGCGTAGCCACGCCCGCATGACAGCGGCTCCCTCCCGCCGGAGCGGGGTCGAGCGCTGCTTTCGGCCCTTACCCCGGCAGGTAACGTGCGCACCAGTCCCGAGATGGACGTCCGCGCAGGCGAGCCCCGTGAGCTCGGACAGCCGGAATCCGGTCTGAAGCGCCACGACGAGGAGGGCGTGGTCCCTCCGCCCGGCCCAGGTGGCCTGGTCCGGAGCGGCAAGGAGCGCCTCGGCCTCACGTCTGTCGAGGAAGGTCACGGCCGTCGCGTCGGAGCGCTTCTCGGGGATGGCAAGCACCCGGGCGATGAGCTCGGCGTGTTCGGGATGCCGGTAGGAGGCAAAGCGGTAGAAGGAACGCAGCGCGGCGAGACGGGCGTTGCGGGTGCGGGCGCTGTTGTTGCGCTCGTGCTCGAGGTGGTCCAGGAAGCCGGAGACAAAGGTCGCGTCAAGATCCGTGAAGTCGAGCTGCGCCGGCTCCTTGCCGGTGCGGGTGCGGGCGTAGCCGAGTAGGAGGCGGAACGCGTCCCGGTAGGAGGCGACCGTGCGCGGGCTCGCCTGGCGCTGGTGGTCGAGGCGCGTGATGAAGAACGCCTGGAGCGTCGGGGCGAGCGCGCTCATCGGGCCCGCCTTTCGACGCGCGAGCTCGCGAGCTGGAAGAGTTCGGGCGTGGCCGAGAGATACCAGTAGGTCGATGCCGGGCTCACGTGGCCGAGATAGGCCGACAACGATGGCAGGAGTGCCTGGACATCGGCACCGGACCGGTGCCAGCCGACGAGCGTCGCGACCGCAAAG
>CAVXCV010000002.1:0-902736 GCA_963760405.1 uncultured Actinomycetes bacterium
GGCAGGCCCGCGCTTCGCTGGCGGCGTACTTTTCCTGGCATGGATCGAACGTCGCACCCCTCCAGGAGAGGCGGCTAGAGCCGTAGTTCCTGTGGCAAGGGGGCCAATGACCTCACCCGGACTGGGGCAGCGAGGTGGCCGGGCAGGGCGGGTACTGTGCACCCGCCATAGGGCATTGGCACGTCCAGGGTCGTCGCGGCTTTGGGCTTCGAAATCATGGTGGCCAAGGACGCGGGCGCCGGGCAGCAAGCCCAGGCTCCCTTGAGCTCGCAACCAGGAGACTGCGCAGCACTGGCGGGCCTGGCTGCTGCTACTGCACGGCATCGCGGTCGTCGGCTAGCTCGGCTTCGGCCACAGCGATTGCGAAGCCGAGCGCCCGGAGGATCTTCCCGCCTGCCGAGACCACCCGGGCCGTGCCCACCAGCGGGGCGACCGCGATCATGACTCCCTGGATGTCGCCGGCGGTGACCCCGCTGTCCTCAGCGGCCCCGGCGTTGGCGAGGTAGGAGGCAGGCGGCGCGTCCACCGCGATCAGCGCGGCGATCCTTGCGAGCATGAACTCGCGCGGGGCAAGAGCATTGCGCTCGACTGAGGCCGCGGTGATGTCGGCGAGCGTGTCAAGGACAGGTGTATCGGCGGTCATGGGGCCCTCCTTCAGTTTCGCCGGCATCATTTGCCGGGCGGTTCAGCTCCGCCTCGTGCCGTTACCCGGCCGCTGCGTCACGTTTCAGGCTCACAGCCGGCTAGGTGACCTGTCTTCCCTAGCTGGGGCAAATCACCTAGGTGAAGGTGATGCCTTGCGGCCCCCTCACCCGGCGAGCCATGTTCGATTCTGGGAGCGAAACGGGAGCGGCGGAACGCTGTCAACAGCGCTCAGACGCGGTGATGGAGGCTGTATCACCGTCCTTGAGCTGCAGAAACCTATAGCAGCGGCTTTCGTCGGGTTGAGCGCTCGGTTGTGGCCCTGGCTGTCGGGAGTTCCGGAGCCTCTGACCGCTGCCAGGACACTCACCCTCAGCGGTGGCTGTGGCAAGGCCGCCGACCGTTCATCAGCCTGACCAGTACCGATCATCCGCAGCAAGCAACACGCGGAGCGTGTACCCCCGGGGCCGTCGGCCCCGCCTGCGAGGTGGTCACCTGAGCCCCCTCTGCTCGGCTCCGGGGTGGCGAGCGCCTGGCCAAGGCTGCCCATTCTTCCCGTACGAACCTCGTCGTCCGGACCAGACGAACCGGCGCGCGAGCAACCGTCGCTAAAGTGTCAGATCATGGCTCAGAACATGCGGGACTGGCTGGCGAGGTTCGCTGCCGAAACCGGCACAATCCCGCCGACCAGCGAAGAGCTGGATATGCTGCTCGAACTCGCCGGGATCGCGGCGCATGCCTCAGAGCGGCCTGCCGCGCCGATCACTTGCTGGCTAGTGGGCCGGGCAGGCCTGAATCCCCGGGACGCACTCGCCGTCGGCCGGCGGCTCGCCGGGGACAGCGAGGCGAACGGCAGCTGACGCCAGCCACCGGCCACGCCGCTGCAGCTGTGCGCTCGCTTGGTGTGCTTATCGCTGCCCGTGGGGTCGGGTGCTGACCTATTGGACCAATCTGCCGGGACCTTGTGCCCTGCCGATACGGCTGCGCGACCACGGAACCTGTACGGGTGACGACATTGATCCCGGTAGCCGAGGCGCGTCGTCTCATCCTGGCCGCGATCACGCCGCTCGCGCCATGCCGTATGGCCATCAGCAACGCGCTTGGGCACATCACGGCCGAGACGGTGCACGCCGCCGAGCCCGTGCCCCGCTTCGCTAATGCCGCTATGGACGGGTATGCCGTAAAGGCCGCCGATGTGGCTACCGCCCCGGTCCGCCTGCGGGTGACCGGCACCGCGGCGGCCGGCGACGGGCCGAAGACCCCTATTTCGCACGGCGAGGCAATGCGGATAATGACCGGTGCGCTGATGCCGCCCGGTGCCGACGCAGTGTGCATGGTGGAGCGCACGAGGGCGGAGGATGGCGCACTGGCCGTGCTCATCGAGGAATCGGTGAGCCCTGGCACGAACGTACGGGAACCTGGCGAGGACATCGCCGCGGGCGCCGAGGTCTTCGCGCCAGGGACACGGCTCACACCCGCCCACATCGGGGTACTCGCGAGCCTCGGTATCCCGGCGCTGCTCGTATGCCCGCGCCCGGCGGTCGGCGTCCTGTCCACGGGCGACGAGCTCGCCGCCCCCGATGCTGTCTTGATGCCGGGGAAGATCCGCGACGCCAACCAGCCGGCCCTGCTGGCGCAGCTCGAATCCGACGGATTCCGGCGGGTCGATCTCGGTACCGGGGAAGACGACCAGGACATCCTCGCGGATCGGCTGCGCGCAGCCGCGCCACGGTGCGATGCCATCATCGCCACCGGTGGGGTGAGCGTCGGGGACCACGACGTACTGAAGGTTGCCCTGGAGAAGCTGGGTGGCGCCACGATGCACTCCATGCAGATCGCCATGAGGCCCGGCAGGCACGTCGCCGTCGCGTCGCTCGGCCAGCGGCGCATACCGGCCTTCGGGCTGCCAGGGAACCCGGTGGCCGCTCTCGTCACCTACGAGCTGTTGGTCCGGCCCGCGCTCCGGGCCATGGCCGGCTGCCCGGTGCTCGACCGGCCACGGCTTGCCGCGATGGCCGAAACCGACCTGCCTCGCCGGCCCGGCCCCGAACTCCATCTGATCCGGGTGACCGCACGGACCGGAGCAGACGGAGTGCTGCGGGTACGGCCCTCAGGCGGCCAGCGATCACACATGCTGATGGCCATGGCCAAGGCCAATGCCCTCGCACTGCTGCCGGACGGCGACGGCGTCCCGGCCGGCGGCCGCGTCGAGGTGCTGCTACTCGATACCGACGGGTTCTAGCCCACCGACCACGGATGGCCGACGACCATGAGCCGCACTCCAGCACTCGCCCACCGAAACATCAGAGCCGGCCACCATGATCGTCACCCACCTCTTCAGGAGGCAGGCAGGACGGATCAGATCCGTGGCAGGGTCAGCACCGCGGCCGTAGTGTGGGCTCCCCATGCTGACCGCCGCCGTCATCGACGAGGGGACGCTCAGCCAGGCGGCGACGGTCGGCAAGCAGTTCGCCGGCTTCCTGGACCGGCACGGCCTGGCCGCCGCTGACAGCAAGCTCAGCGAATCCGGCCTGATCCGCGGTAAGCCCGGTGACCGGCAGCTGCTGCTCAGCGTCGTCGGCCCCGACCGGCTGGAGAAGCTGTTCGCCAAGCTCTTCGACACCAGCGAGTTCCTGTCCCCCTACGGACTGCGGGCCCTGTCCGCCACCACCGCGACCACCCGTACCACCTCAACGTCGAGGGATTCAGCGCCACGGTCAACTACGAGCCCGCCGAGTCCACCACCGACATGTTCGATCCGGCCGGGTACTCGATGGTGAGCTGGTCGCCGAAGAACTGGTAGTAGCGTTCGAGCGCGCTGATGACCAGGTAGTTGAGCGGGAACCAGAGCGGCCCGCGCCAGTTGGAGTTCCCGCCCGGGCCACGAAGTGCCCCTCGACGTGATCGCCGCCGACTTGCAGGACCGGCTCATCTCCTTGTCACCGTCGGCCCGGACGGGCGGCGGCCTTACTTCGGCTGGGTCGATAAGCTGCAGCACGACCCGGCCTGGAAAGACAACCTGCTGTTCAACGAGTACTTCCACGGCGACAACGGCGCCGGGCTCGGCGCCACGCACTAGACCGGATGGACCGGGCTGATCGCCGATGTGATCCGCCGCCGCCACGGCGCAGTGGCCTCGGCCGGCGACGTGGTCCGCGGCATTCCCAAGGAGGCCCAGTCATGACACCATCTGCCGCATGCCCATCCCCCGATCCTTGCCGGCCTTGACAGCCACGGTGCATCGCGCGCGGGTAAGACATGAGCGGTGAGCGTTACCAGGACCTGCCGCCGGCGCAGCGCAGGCGCCTGATTCTGCGGGCGGTGCTGGGCAGTGTGCTGGTCGCGACGGTGGTAGTGGTGCTGTATTACGTGCTTCCACTGGACGGCCGGTGGGATTCCGACGTGGCGGTGCGCCTGCTGGTTGGCGTGCTGGCTTTCGCGGGGGTCATGGTGTGGCATGTCAAGGCCATCGCGGGCGCGCGCTACCCGGGCCTACGGGCGGCCGTGGCGCTGGGGATGATCTTCCCGTTCTTCCTGGTGCTGTTCGCCTCCACGTATTTCCTGATGGAGCGGGCCTCGGCGGCGAGCTTCACCCAGCCGCTGACCCGCACCGACGCCTTGTACTTCACGGTGACCGTGTTTTCCACGGTGGGATTCGGGGACATCTCCCCCAAGTCCGAGGCCGCCCGGGTCGTGCTCATCGTCCAAATGCTCGCCGACCTCGTACTCCTCGGCGTCGGGATACGGCTGCTCCTGCTGGCCGTGCAGCGCGGCCGGCAGCAAACCCCCGATACGGGCGGCGGCTCTGGCCCGGCCGCACCCTGAGCGCCTGCGCGCTTTCGCGTGCACCAGCTGTCTTGGCCCTTAGGAAGCCTTAAGACAAGGACGGAAGAAGAAGAAGATGCTTTGGCCACCGCCGGGCAGACCAGTGCAGCGATACCCCAGCCGGGCGACCGGCCAGCTGCGCCCGACGCCGAGCGGTCCAACCTCGGCACCTTCATCGGCGCTTCTTTACCGGGCGCTGGCCAGGCTGCCGTGACCCCTCCAGGGCCTGGTCGGGGGCCAGCTAACCGCACTCGGGTCTGCCGGGTCAGGCATGCGCCTGCCGGATTCCGGCAGCCCTGCCTGCCAGTCCCCCGCAAGTTCTCCCTCGCCGGCGAGGGCCTCAACGTCGGCATGGACCGGGCCGAGCCCGTCACCGGCGACTACCCCGGTGACTCGCCCTGGGCGTTCACTGGCGGCACGATCCGCAAGGTCATCATCGACGTCGCCGGCGACCCCTGGGTCGACCTCGAAAAGGAAGTCCAGGCCGCGTTCGCACGCGACTGACAACCCGGAGCGGGGCCGCGGACGGCGCCCGCGCCCCCGAGGAACCGAGGTCAGATCATGAACGGCAATGAGCTGCTTCCCAGCTCGAGCCAGGGCGCAGCGAAGAGCGCGGTTCTGGAGTTCGTCGGATCCGTCTCCCGGCCCGGCGCGTCCTATGTGCCGCCCGCGGAACGGATCGCGACCTTCGACAACGACGGCACGCTTGGGTTCCAGAAGCCCCGGTACGTGCAGGCCGACTTCGTCTTCCGCCGCCGGAAGCAGATGGTCGAGGCCGACCCGGCCAAGGCACGGGAGCAGCCGTACAAGGCGCTCGTGGAGAACGACCAGGCCTGGCTCAAGAACCTGCTCGACCACGTTCCGGACCTGGTCAAGGGCGTCACCGAGGCTTACGAGGGAATCACGGTCGAGACCTTCGAGCAGGCCGTCTGGGAGTTCTTCGCCACGGCGACCCACCCGACGCTCGGCCTGCCATACACGAAGGTCGGCTACCAGCCGATGCGCGGAGCTGCTCGACCTGCTCCACGCGCGATTGAGATCCTCACCGCACGACTCCACGCCGATGCCCGGCGGACACTGGCGCGAGACGGCGTGCTGGCGGAGATCGGGGGAGGACCACATCTACGACAGTGTGCAGGCTGCTGTCGCGGCGAGCAACGGGTCGGCGGAGCAGCAGGACAAGTCGGCGGAGCAAACGGAACAAGAGGACAAAGGGCCCGGAAGGTGACCGCGTGATGGATTCTCACGGACGCTTGCTAGAGCTCGCGGACGCATGCTAGAGGAGGACGCATGTTCGTCGCTCTCATTACCATCGCCGTGATCCTCATCCTGTACGGCGCGGTCTCCAAACCGCTCGATGCGCGAGGCATCACGTCGGCCATGATCTTCACGGCGGCCGGCCTCGCCGTCGGGACGTCCGCTCTCAAGCTCGTGAATATCCACGTCGAGAGCCACGCCGCGGAGCGGTTCTGCGAGCTCGCCCTCGTCTTCCTGCTGTTCAGCGACTCGACGCGGATCGACCTCGCGGGCCTGCGCCGGAATCTGGGTTGGCCCAGTCGGCTCCTGCTCATCGGCCTGCCGCTGACGATGCTCGCCGGCCTCGGCGCCGGCCTCCTTGTCTTTCCCGGCATAGCGCTGGCCAGCGCCTTCGTTCTGTCGACGATGGTCTGCTCGACCGACGCGGCGCTCGGGCAGCGTGTCGTCTCGGACAAGGCAGTGCCAGGCCCGCGTGCGCCAGGCGCTGAACGTCGAAAGCGGGCTCAACGACGGCCTTGCCGTGCCGTTCTTCCTGGTAGCTGTCGACCTTTCGCGGGCCCAGCTGTCGGGCGGCGTCACGGCTGCCGTCGTGCGCAACATGGCGCAGCAGATCGGCTGGGGCCTGGCCGCCGGCATCGGAGCTGGCGCGCTGACGGGCCTGCTGCTGCGCGCGGCCGACGATCGCGGATGGCTGGAGGGACAATGGCGGCAGATCCTGCCCCTTGTCGGAGCACTGCTTGCCTACCTGGTCGCCCTGAAACTGGGCGGCAGCGGCTTCATCGCGGCCTTCACCGGAGGGATGACGTTCGGCTATTTCTCCAGGCGCCACGACCTGCCCGTGACCGTCTTTAACGAGGATGTCGGAGGAACACTCGCGGGCGCCGTGTGGGTCGGCTTCGGGGCGCTCGCCGTCGGCATGCTGTTGCCGCACGTCACCTGGCAGATCGTCGCCTATGCGGCCCTCAGCCTGACCCTCGTCCGCATGGTCCCGGTGGCGATCGCCATGCTGGGGACCCGGGCGCAGCTCCCGACCGTCGCCTTCATGGGCTGGTTCGGCCCGCGCGGCCTGGCCTCCATCGTGTTCGCACTGATCGCGTTCGAGAGCCACATCCCCGACCGGCAAATGCTGTTCACCACGGTGATGCTGATCATCCTGCTGAGTGTCTTCCTGCACGGCTTGTCCTCGGTGCCGCTGGTAGCGTCCTACAGCCGCTGGTACACCGCGCACGCGGCGAAACACCCCAGTGCTTCCGAGGCGAAGCCGACGCCCATGTCCCGCCTGCGGCATCACCCGACGCCGGAGGAGGCTGAACCGGTGACCGCCCGACAACGCCCATCGCAGTGATCGGCGCGCCCCGGCAGGCGGGACACTCAGGACCGATCGGCCCGTCCCCTATGTGCTCGTGCCCGCCCTGTGCTTGCTGATGGAGCAAGTCGTCCTCCAGGGTTGATGCCCTGGCCACGCGCCGGGAGCTATGCGCCCAATACCTGATCCGCCTAATTCTGTATCCTGCGGCCGGCCGGTGCGGTGCCAGCGGCGCCCCCAGATCAGTCATTCTGCCTTTGGTCTCGGAAAGACCGCTGACCCGACCGTTCGCCGGCCAAGCGGTCGCGGGATTTCAGGCGCTCGGTCGTTTCAGCGACTTCGGCAGCGGCGGCCGCGTGGACGCCTTTGTCGGCCGGCACCTCCGCGAATGGACGCAGGCCGCAAACTCCGTCATGGAGGACCTTCGGCCCTACGAAGCTGGGCAGATGGCGTCCTACGGTCCGTACGGCGGGGAAATCCGTCGCCGTTCCAAACAGCGGATAGTGCCTGAGCGGCTAGTGAAGTCGCACTTTTCTCGCAGGCGCCCTAAGCCGATCGAGGGAGATCACGATGCCACGCATGTTGCGACGCGCAGCCGTCCTGGGAGCCACCGCCCATGTGGCGTCCAATCGCGGCCAGGCCAGGGCCGAGGCTGCCCAGCCGCAGGACGCGCCCGGTGCGCCGCCGGCGCCCGTCCCAGATGAGGCCCCGGCCGCAGCGCAAGCTGCGGACCCCTACGGCGACCTGATGAAGCTCAAGGAACTCCTCGACGCCGGTGCCTTGACGCAGGCGGAATTCGATACGCAGAAGCAGAAGATTCTCGGCACCTGACCACCCGCATCCCATCCCGAGTCCGGGCTGCCTGCTCGGCAAGCACAAAGGAGCTTAAGCATGCCCATCGGGCCTGTACAACTACTGGTCGTCCGCTTCGACACGCCGGACTTCTCCGGGGCGATCCTTGACGAGCTCAACCAGCTCCGGGAAAACGAAGTGATCCGCCTCATCGACGCTCTCGCCGTGCAGAAGAACCTGGACGGCAGTTTGACCGCCCTGCAGTGGAGCGACCTGTCGATCGAGGAGGCGGAAGACCTGGGCGCCACCGTCGGTGCCCTGCTCGGCCTCGGGGCCGGCGGCGAGGCCGGCATGGAGGCCGGAGCTGTCGCCGGGATGGAGGCCGGGGCCGACGGCCACCTGATCGACGAGTCCGAGGTGTGGGACGTCTCGGCCTCCATCGAGCCCGGCAGCGCGGCGGCTATCGCGCTGATCGAGCATGTCTGGGCCGGGCCACTGCGCGCAGCAATCGCGAAAGCGGGCGGGGTCGCCGTCAGCGACGAGTGGGTCCACCCCTCGACCTCGTCGAGATCGGGCTGCTCGCCGCCGACGAGCTGTGATCCGGACCGGGCCGGGCACCCGCATAGTTCACCGTAGGATTCGCAACCCATCAGCTAGCGAATAACCCTTCCCGCACGGACTGGGCCGGCATCCGATGCCCGGCCGCACCATGGTGGCCGCCGGATGCCCGGTTCTCCTGCATCGACATCGAAGCCCTGCAGCCGCCTAGGACCTTGAGCTCCTCGTGCTACGGCACGAGGCCCGCCGTGGTGCGCCGGACCCGTCCCGTCCACGGTCGGGCTGGGCCGACCGCGCGGTTCTCGCCGCGCTGATCCGGCCCCTGCCCCGGAATCTGCGGACTCAGTGGCCGAGTCGGCCCGCTGTGATGACTGCGTTGACCTCGCGGAGTGGACCGGCCACCGGGTCAGCGCCTCCACGATCCGCCGGGCCCTCAGGGCAGCTGCTATAACCGCTTGTACACACCGGACTCGCAGCGCGACTCCGGCACAGCGCAAGCCGCGCGGCGGTGCGTCGCCATCAGCTAGAGCCTGGCTTCGGCGGCGTCAAAGCCCTGAGTGGGGCAACCTGACGGCTGGCCGGTCGGCCAAGTCCCCTTGCGCCGCCGCGCGCCTGGTTCCTCGCGTGGCGCGCCGGCAGGCGCACAGGCTGCGCCACGGCGCAATCCTGCGCCTGAGCGGCGCAGCACACCAGCGGGCAACGCCGGACTGACAACCATCGGCGCGACGCGCCGGGCCCGCGCGCCGACCCTGCCGTCAGCGAACGCGCGGCCATGGCCAGCGGGCGCGACTCCCGGGAGTGACCGGACCGGCAGGACGGCTAGCTCGACGGGACTACTTGCAAATGCGGCAACAGCCACGGGCGAAAATGGCCCTCCAGGAGAGCCGGGTGGTGACCAGGTGGCAAGAGTCACCGGACCGATAAGGCGGGTGAATGCCCAGGTCACAGGCTGGTCAGCGCCGGTTCAGCACCTGGAAGCCGACGTCGGGCCAGCAGCCCGCAGCCGGGAATAGCCGATTCGAACACACGTACGGCGGCCGGCTCGGCCGCCGTTGCTGTACTTTGCTGCTGTACTGCCTGTTCGATCTGTTCGAATTAAGCTTCTGACCAGTGGAGCTAAGCGGGCTCGAACCGCTGACCTCTTGCATGCCATGCAAGCGCTCTACCAACTGAGCTATAGCCCCTGGGCACCGCCAGCAATCCCGCGGCGCCCAGCTAGCATACAAGACCCAGTGGGTGCACCGGTCACCACTTCACCGGTCATCACTGAGCACCGGCTCGGGCAGAGTTCCGGCGTTGTGCTCCATCAGCCGCCACCGCCGCTGGCGGCGGATCATGACCGACCAGGAGCAGTTGGACAGCGGGCCGATCACGCCCCACAGGTCCTCCGGCAGTCCCAGCAGCCGGGCCGCGCCCAGCCGGAGCGCGGCACCGTGGCTGACCACGACGGCAAGTGAGTCCGGGGCCAGGCTGTCGGCGATCCGTTCCAGGGCGGCGCCCGCGCGGTCCGCCACCGCGACCGACGTCTCCCCGTCGGGCGGGTCCCAGCTCAGGTACTCCCGCGGGTACCGCTCGCGGATCTCGATGTTGGTCAGGCCTTCCCAGGCCCCGCCGTGCCGTTCCCGCAAGTCCTTGTCGGTGGTCACGGTCAGCCCGGTGAGCCCGGCCCAGCGGCGCGGCGGTGGCCAGGGCCCGGCTCAGGTCGGAGGCTACGATCGCGTCCGGCCGCAGCGCCGCCAGCAACCTCGCGGCCCGCTCAGCCTGCTCTTCCCCGGTCTCGTCCAGCGGGATGTCGCTCTGCCCCTGGAACCGGTTCTGCACGTTCCACAGGGTCTGCCCGTGCCGCCACAGGACCAGCCGCACCCTGGAATCCGGGCCCGGCCGCCGATCAGCAGCCGCTGGCCCGCTCTCCCCCGCCGTCAGCGCTGATCCCCGCCCTGGCGTCCCGCGGCACCCGATCCGACCGGCTCGGGCAGTTTCAGCTGCGGGCAGTCCTTCCACAGCCGCTCAAGAGCGTAGAACGTCCGCTCCTCCGCGTGCTGTACGTGGACCACAATGTCCAGGTAGTCCAGCAGGACCCAGCGGCCCTCCCGCTCGCCCTCACGGCGCACTGGCCGGGCACCGGCCTTGCGCAGCTTCTCCTCGATCGCGTCCACGATCGCCCGCACCTGGCGGTCGTTGGCAGCGGAACAGAGCAGGAACACGTCGGTGATGACGAGCTGCTCACTCACGTCGTAGGCGATGATGTCACTGGCGAGCTTGTCAGCCGCAGCTTCTGCGGCGATTTCCGCAAGCTCGACGGCCCTGGTGGTGGCAGTCACGTGTGGTAGTCGTCCTCCTCAGCTGGGGACCTTCACCCCCCTAGCGTCTCATGTCGGCGCCGACGGGGCACTAGCGCAATTCAGGGTAACCTGGCCCGCCGGCAGACCGGCCCAACCGCGAACCGCGCGCGTCGCCGCCGGTACCGCTCTTAACTGCCCGCAACGCACACCCCCGCATGGCCGCTCACTCGCACGGTCCGGCGGCCGCGGGGTCGCCGACTACGCCTTCGATCGGCTCGCCGCAGTAGAGCCGGCGCTTGGCGATGTACTGCACTACCCCGTCCGGCACCAGGTACCAGATGGGCTCCCCGGCGCCCACCCGCTCCCGGCACTCGCTCGAGGAGATGGCCAGGGCCGGGATCTCGATCAGGCTGACCCCTTCCTGCGGCAGCCCCTGGGTGCTCAGCTGGTGCCCGGGGCGGGTGCAGCCGATGAAGTGCGCCAGCTTGAACAGTTCCTCGGCGTCCTGCCAGGAAATCATCCGGGACAGCGCGTCCGCCCCGGTGATGAAGAACCACTCCGCCTGCTCGCCCCGGAACGCGCGCAGTTCCCGCAACGTGTCAATGGTGTAGGTCGGCCCCGGCCGGTCGATGTCCACCCGGCTGACCGAGAACCGCGGGTTCGACGCGGTGGCGATCACCGTCATCAGGTAGCGGTCCTCGGACCGGGAGACCTTCCGGTCCTCTTTCTGCCACGGCTGGCCGGTGGGCACGAAGATCACTTCGTCGAGCGAGAAGAAGTGCGCCACCTCACTCGCTGCGACCAGGTGGCCGTGGTGCACCGGGTCGAACGTGCCGCCCATCACGCCGATCCGCGGCGCGCGGGCCTGATTCCCGCTGGCGGACCCCGCATCGCTCATGACGTGACTCTAGTGGCCGCGTACTCACCACAGGCCGGGGACCGGGGGCGGCTCGCCCGCGGCGGTCCAGCTGACCACCCGGACCGCCTTGCCGACCTCGGCCCGCGGCACGGTGCCGGGTGGCACCACCCGCACCCGGATCCGTACCCCGAGCTCGGCCCGCAGCCGCTCCTCCAGCTCCGTTTCCGGCGGCCCGGAACCAGCCATGTCCGCCGTGCGGTACTCACAGCAGGCCAGCAGGTGCGGCACGGCCTCCCGCCGGTCCAGTACGAGCAGGTAGTCGGGACTCAGCGCCGGGTGAGCCAGGAGCACCCGCTCCACCTCGCTCGGGTAGACGTTCACTCCCCGGATGACCAGCATGTCGTCCCACCGGCCGGTGACCTGGCTCATCTTCACCAGGGTCCGGCCGCACTCGCAGCTGCCCCGGCGCAGCGCGGCGATGTCCCCGGTGCGGTACCGCAGCAACGGCACTGCCTCCCGGGTCAGGCTGGAGAACACCAGCTCCCCCGGGGTGCCGTCGGGCACCCGCTCGCCGGTCAGCGGGTCGATGGCCTCGACCAGGAAGTGGTCCTCGTTGACGTGCAGGCCATCCGCAGCCTCGATGCACTCGGCGGCCACACCCGGGCCGATCACCTCAGACAGCCCGTAGATGTCCAGCGCGCGCAGCCCGAGCAGCTCCTCGATCCGGCCCCGGAGCTGCCGGGACCACGGTTCCGCGCCGAACAGGCCAGCCCGCAGGGCAAGTCCCGCACCGGGGCGCAGGCCAGCCGCGGCCAGCGCCTCGCCGAGCCGGATGGCGTAGGACGGGGTGCAGGTCAGGATGTCCGGCCGCAGGTCACCGATCAGGGTGACCTGACGCGACGTCATCCCGCCGGAGACCGGCAGTACAGCGGCGCCCAGCGCGATCGCGCCCTGGTGGATGCCCAGGCCGCCGGTGAACAGCCCGTACCCGTAGGCGTTGTGCACGAGACTGCCGGCCGTCGCACCCGCGGCGGCCAGCGCCCGCGCGCACATCCGGGACCACAGCGTGAGGTCGTTACGGGTATAGCCGACCAGGGTCGGCCGGCCGCCGGTGCCGCTGGAGCCGTGGAACGCGACCACCTCGGACCGCGGCACGCCGAGCATGCCGAACGGGTACCCGGCCCACAGGTCCTTCTTCCCGGTCAGCGGCAGCCGGGGCAGGTCATCCAGGGTGATGTCCGCGCCGCTGGTCACCCCGGCGAGGCGGAGCCGCTCGCCCTGCACCCCGTCGGCCGGCAGGAGGCGGTCCACCAGGGCCCGGAGGCGTTGAAGCTGCAATTCAGCCCGCTGGTCGGCGGGCATCGCCTCTGCATCAGGCTCGAACATCATTGTTCTTCTCCGCCCGCATCGTCCTTGACCATGCAACAGCCCGGATTCAGGCTGCCCTCCCAGAATCGCACAACGTCCGTGTGCCGCCCGGGGACATGAGGCGTCCTGGCCGCGGCCCACCCGGACCAGGGCGATCATGCCCGCCGAAACGCTGGCAGACTCCGTCCCCGCCACGCCATAGCATGGCTGGCATGACGACTGTCCCGGATCGTGCCCGCGTCCGCCTCCCTGGCATCAGCTCCCGTGCCTACGAGCACCCCGCTGACCGGTCGGCGCTGGTAGCCATGCGTAAACTCACCGGCTTCGACGTGCTGCTGCGCCGCCTGGCCGGGCTGTTCAACGACCGGAGCCTGCGGCTGCTGTTCCTGGCCAGCTCGGTACGGGCGTCGAACGACCAGTTCCCGCACCTGTACCAGCTGGTGCTGGACAGTTCCGCGGTGCTCGACCTGCCTGAGGTGCCGGAGCTCTTCATCACCCAGGACCCGATCCCGAACGCGATGACGCTCGGCTCGGACAAGCCGTTCATCGTGATCACCACGGGCCTCGTCGACCTGCTCGACGCCGAGGAGATCCGGTTCGTGATCGGCCATGAGGTCGGGCACGCGCTGTCGGGGCACGCGGTGTACCGGACCATGCTGTTCCACCTGACCCGGCTGGCGACCCGGCTGGCCTGGTTCGCGATCGGCTACATCAGCCTGCGGGTGATCATCGCCGGGCTGGAGGAGTGGTACCGCAAGTCCGAGCTGTCCTGCGACCGGGCGGGCGTGCTGGCCAGCCAGGACCCGGGCGCCGCCCGGCGCGCGCTGATGAAGATCGCCGGCGGCTCACGCATATCCGAGCTGAACCCGGACGCGTTCCTGCAGCAGGCGCACGAGTACGACGCCGTCCCGGACGTACGGGAAGGCCTGCTGAAGCTGCTCCAGCTGCAGGGCACCACCCACCCGTTCGCCGTGGTCCGGGTCGCGGAACTGGACCGCTGGGTCGCGGAGGGCGACTACGAGGCGATCCTGGCCGGGAACTACCCGCGCCGTGAAGACGACCAGGACACCTCGGTCGGCGAGGAGTTCACGGCGGCCGCCAAGTCCTACCAGGAGTCCTGGAACCGGACCTCGGACCCGTTCATCGGCCTGGTCAAGGGCGTCGCCGACACAGCGGTCGGCACCGGCGAGCGGCTGTTCGGGAACATCTTCAATCGCCGCGGTAACGGCGACGACAACTAGCAGAGTGACCGCCGCGGCAGCCAAGGCCGCGCGCTGCGCTGGCTGACCTGACGGGCACCGGGTCAGCCGACGCGGCTCTGGCGCGGGCCGAGCAGCACCAGATCATCCCGGTGCACGATCTCGCGCTCATACTCCGGGCCCAGCCGGGCCGCCAGCTCCCGGGTGGACCGGCCCATCATCGCGGGTATCTCAGCCGCATCGTAGTTCACCAGGCCACGCGCGAGCACCACGCCAGCCTGGTCGCACAGGTCCACCGGGTCGCCCGCGTGGAACGCGCCGTCCACCCCGGTGATCCCGGCGGGCAGCAGCGACGCGCGGCCCGCCCTGATCGCCGCGGCGGCGCCGTCGTCGAGCAGCAGCCGTCCCCGGCCCGCGGCCGCGTGCGCCAGCCATAGCTGCCGCGTACCGGGGCGCCGCTCGCCCGCCGCGAAATAGGTGCCGGCCGGCTCGCCCGCCAGCGCGGCGGCCGCCTGCCCCGCTCCGGCCACCACGGTCGGGATCCCGGCCTCGGTCGCGATCATGGCGGCATCCACCTTGGTGACCATCCCGCCGGTGCCCACCACGATCGCCCCGCCCGCCCCGGCCCGGCCGAGGATCACCCCGTCCAGGTCAGCCCGGCTGCGCACCTGGCTGATCAGCCGCGCACCCGGCCGCCGCGGGTCCGTGTCGTACAGGCCGTCCACATCCGACAGCAGGATCAGCGCCCCGGCCCGCACCACGTGTGCGACCAGCGCGGCAAGCCGGTCGTTGTCACCGAACCTGATCTCGTCCGTGGCGACCGTGTCGTTCTCGTTGACGATCGGCAGCACGCCCAGCTCGAGCAGCCTGCTCAGGGTGCGCTGCGCGTTCCGGTAGTGCGCCCGGCGCATCAGGTCGTCCGCGCTGAGCAGGACCTGCCCGGTCCGCACCGCGTGCCGGCCGAACGCGGCGCTGTACCGGGCGATCAGCAGGCCCTGCCCGACGCTCGCGGCGGCCTGCTGGGTCGCCAGGTCCCGGGGGCGGCGGGCGAGCCCGAGCGGGGCCAGGCCCGCGGCGATCGCCCCGGAGGACACCAGCACGACCTGAGCCCCGCCAGCCGCCCGGGCCGCGAGCGCGTCCGCCAGGACGGCGATGCGGTGCTCGTCGATCCCGCCCTCCGGCGTGGTCAGCGAGGAGGACCCCACCTTGACCACCACCGGCGATGCCCCCGCTACATCGCGCCGCTACGGAGCTCGCCACCGGCCGAGGCCGTCTCAGCCACCATCTCGCCGTTCACTTGCGCTCCACTGATCACGCCAGCCGCACCGGGCGTCATCCGACGCGGCACCGACCTGGCCAGCGACCGGGTGAATGAAACATTCACCCCGTCCTGACGGGGTGAAGGTTTCATTCACCCCGTTGGGGCGGCTCACTGCGTAGGGCAGGAGATGGCCGTGGGGCTGGCGGTGCTGGAGTGGCCGCTGGCCGGGCACGCCGCGACGCCGGGCGGAGCCGACGGTGATACGGGCCCCGCGCGCCCGGGCGGGGGTCATGAGGGGAGGCGGCGGTCGGTGCCGCGGGGGCCGAGGCCGTGCTGGGGGCCAGACGGCACCGTCTGATCCCAGTCGAACACCACGGCTTCATCCCCGTTGCCGATCATGACTTCAGCGCCGTCCTCGGCCCCCGCCCCGGCCAGCGCTTCCTCCACCCCGAGCCTGGCCAGGCGGTCGGCCAGGTACCCGACCGCCTCGTCGTTGGCGAAGTCCGTCTGCAGCACCCAGCGCCACGGCTTGTCCCCGCGGACCAGGAAGGTGTTCTCCCCGGACCGCTCGATCACGAACTCCGGGCCGCCGCGCGGCTCCGGCCGGATCACCCGGCGGGTCGGCTCGGCGACCGGGGTGGCCGCGCGCACCTCAGCGACTACCGCGCCGATGGCAAAGGCCAGTTCGCGCACGCCTTCCCGGGTCGCGGCGGACACCTGGCAGACGGTCAGGCCGCGGGCGGTGAGCTCCGGCTCGATCATGTCGGCCAGGTCCCGGGCGGCCGGCACATCGACCTTGTTCAGCGCGACGATCCGGGGCCGCCCGGACAGGTCGGCGCCGGTGGCCGCCCCGTAGGCGGCCAGTTCCGCCTCGATCACGTCGAGGTCGGAGACCGGGTCGCGGCCTGATTCCGGGGTGGCGCAGTCGAGCACGTGCACGAGCACCGCACAGCGTTCCACGTGCCGGAGGAAGTCCAGGCCGAGTCCTTTGCCCTCGCTGGCCCCGGGGATGAGGCCAGGCACGTCCGCCACGACGAACTCGGTGTCCCCCGCCTCGACCATGCCGAGATGCGGGGTGAGCGTGGTGAACGGGTAGTCGCCGACCTTGGGCTTGGCGGCCGACATCGCGCCGATCAGCGACGACTTGCCCGCGTTCGGGAAGCCCACCAGGCCCGCGTCGGCCACGGTCTTGAGCTCGAGCACGAGGGAGAACTCCTCCCCTGGCACGCCGCGCAGGGCAAAGCCGGGCGCCTTGCGCCGGGTGGAGGCGAGGGCGGCATTGCCCAGCCCGCCCCGGCCGCCCTGGGCGGCCACGAACCGGGTCCCGGTGCCGACCAGGTCCGCTATGACGTCGCCGTCCTCGGTCTTGACCACGGTGCCGTCCGGCACCCGGATGACCAGGTCCTGTCCGCCCGCGCCGTTGCGGTGCGACCCGGAGCCCTGCGTGCCGTTGCCGGCCTTCCGCACTGGCCGCCGGTGGAAGTCGAGCAGCGTGGCCATGCTGGGATGGACCTCGAGGATCACGTCGCCCCCGCGGCCGCCGTTACCCCCGTCCGGGCCGCCGAGTGGCTTGAACTTCTCCCGGTGCACGGAAGCGCAACCATGACCGCCGTTGCCTGCCCTGACATGCAGGAGGGCCCGGTCCGCGAACTCTGCCACGTGCACCTCCCTGGTGTTCACATAAGTCAGGGGCGGACCGAAGCGGTCCGCCCCTGCGTTGTCGCAACGACTGTGTGCTGGCCGCTACCTGGCCGCCGGTGCGCTGGCCGGCTGGTCTGCTTCAGCGAGCACGCTGACCGCGCGGCGCCGCCGCACGGTGCCGAACGTCACCTTGCCCGCCACCAGGGCGAACAGCGTGTCGTCCTTGCCCCGGCCTACGCCGGGCCCGGGGTGGAAGTGGGTGCCGCGCTGGCGGACGATGATCTCCCCGGCGTTGACCTGCTGGCCGCCGAACCGCTTCACGCCCAGCCGCTGGGCCGAGGAGTCGCGGCCGTTCCGGCTGGACGACGCGCCCTTCTTGTGTGCCACGTCAGTCCTCCTTCTTCGCTGCGCCGCTGGCGGCCTTGGTCATGGCCGCGCCGCTCCGGGCGGTGCTGCTCCGGGCGGCACCGGCCTTGCCGGTGCCGATGCCGGTGATCTTCACCTGTGTGTACTTCTGCCGGTGGCCGAGACGCCGCCGGTACCCGGTCTTGTTCCGGTAGTGGATCATGTTGATCTTGGGGCCGGCCACGGCACCCAGGATCTCCGCGGTCACCTCGTACCGGCCAAGCTCAGCTGCGCTGCTGATGACCTTGTCGTCATCCACAACGAGCAACGCTGGCAGGGTAATGCTGGACCCAACCTCGCCGGCCAGGGTGTCGACGGTGAGGACGTCATCCACCGCCGCCTTCTCCTGCCTGCCACCGCAGCGCACGATCGCGTACACCGAGAACTCGCTCTCTGCTTTTTCCTGCTCCGGGCTTTTGCCGCGGGCCCACCGCACCCTCCGCCTAGCGGGATGGCATCACGGTGAGGGCCTGCCTGCTTCGCACGCCGTACCCTGAGGACAACCGTCCCCGGATCCATGCGGTGCGCCGACCACTCAGGTTATCAGAAACACTGACCGGTCCGGCCGCCACGCTGCGGCGGCCGGGCGCGGCTGGGTCATGGTGCGGTGGGCGGACCGCCGTCCTCCGGGGCTCCCGCGGCCCCGTCAGCGGTGGCCACGTGATCGGCGGCGTCTGCCGCTGCCGTGACCACCTCGTCCACCGCAGCCGTCAGGCTCGCGCCGACGTGCGACACCACCGCCTGGGCTCCGGCCAGCGGGCCAGCATCGGCCTCAGCCGGGGCCGTCGGGGTAACCGCTGCATCCGGCTCCCCGGTAGCTGCGGCTTCCGCCTCAGCCGGGGCCACTTCAGCCACGGCCGTACCCTGGGCCGGGCCGGTGTCTCCGGATCCACCAGACCTGCGCCGGCGCCGGCCAGTGGAGCGCTCGGCGCGGTCCGGCTCGGCGGGCCCGCTTCCTGCTCCAGCCTCCGACGAACCGCTGTCCCCCGGGACCTCGGCGGGCTTTCCGGTGTCGCCGTCCTGATCCGCGCCCCGGCCGCTGCGGTCGGACCGGCCGTTCCGGTCCACCCGGCCGTTCCGGTCCGGGCGCCCGTTCCGGTCATGGCGGCCGCTGGACGGCTGCCGCCCTTCCTCCGCGGACCCACGGCCACGGCCGCTACCAGTGGGGTCGGTCAGGTCCAGGGACACGATGCGGCCGCGCCCGTTGCAGCAGTCGCAGGGTTCCGAGAACGCCTCCAGCAGGCCGGAGCCGACCCGCTTCCGGGTCATCTGCACCAGTCCCAGCGAGGTGACCTCGGCGACCTGGTGCTTGGTCCGGTCCCGGGCCAGGCACTCCAGCATCCGGCGGAGCACCAGCTCCCGGTTGCTCTCCAGCACCATGTCGATGAAGTCGATGACGATGATGCCGCCCACGTCGCGCAGCCGGAGCTGACGGACGATCTCCTCGGCTGCCTCCAGGTTGTTCCGGGTGACCGTCTCTTCCAGGTTGCCACCCTGCCCGGTGAACTTCCCGGTGTTGACGTCCACCACGGTCATGGCCTCGGTGTTGTCGATGACCAGCGAGCCGCCACTGGGCAGCCAAACCTTGCGCTCCAGCGCCTTGGCCAGCTGCTCGTCGATCCGGTAGCGGGCAAAGACGTCCTCGTCTCCGGTCCAGTGGCTCAGCCGGTCCGCGAGATGCGGGGCGACGTACCGGACGTACTCGTGCACCAGATCCCAGCCGTCGTCTCCGGCGACCACCAGCGACGCAAAGTCCTCGTTGAAGATGTCCCTGACCACCCTGATGGTCAGGTCCGGCTCGCTGTACAGCAACTCCGGCGCGTTCGCCGTCTTCGACTTCTGCGCGATCGCCTCCCACTGCGCCGACAGCCGGGCGACGTCCCGGCTCAGCTCCTCCTCGGTCGCGCCTTCGGCGGCGGTGCGCACGATCACGCCCGCGCCCTCCGGCATGACCTGCTTGAGGATCTGCTTCAGCCGGGTCCGCTCCTTGTCCGGCAGCTTGCGGCTGATGCCCATCATGGAGCCGCCCGGCACGTACACCAGGTACCGGCCGGGCAGGCTGACCTGGCTGGTCAGCCGGGCCCCCTTGTGCCCGACCGGGTCCTTGGTCACCTGCACCAGGACCGACTGGCCGGACTTCAGCGCGGATTCGATCCGCTTGGACTCGCCTTCCAGCCCGCTCGCGTCGAAGTTGACCTCGCCCGCGTAGAGCACGGCGTTGCGGCCCTTGCCGACGTCGACAAAGGCCGCCTCCATCGACGGCAGGACGTTCTGGACTTTGCCCAGGTAGACGTTGCCGACCAGGGACTGATGGGTGGCCTTGTCCACGTAGTGCTCGACCAGGACACCGTCTTCCAGCACCGCGATCTGGGTCCGGTCCCGCAGCTGGCGGACGACCATGACCCGGTCCACGGACTCGCGCCGGGCCAGGAACTCCGACTCCGAGATGACCGGCGGGCGGCGGCGGCCGGATTCACGGCCCTCGCGCCGCCGCTGCCGCTTCGCCTCCAGCCGGGTGGACCCGCGCACCGATTTCACTTCGCTGGACGAAACCGGCTCATCAGCCGCAGGCGAGCGCGGCACCCGCACGTGCACGACCGTGTTCGGCGGGTCGTCGGCGGAGAGGTTGTCCGCATCCCCGGCTGAGGCACGCCGGCGCCGCCGGCGGCGGCGCCGGCTGCCGCCCGGCCCGTCGTCGTCCTGGGCGCCGTCGTCTGGCCCATCCTCGTCCGGGCGGCCCTGATCACCGGCCTGCCCGGCCTCGGCTGGCTGCGCCGCTGGCGGTGCGCCGTCCGCTGGCTTGCTGTCCCGCGCGGCGGCACCGCGGCCGCTCCGCCGGGCCGGCGCCTGCTCGCCGCGCCTGCTCGCCGTGGCCTGCTCGCCGGTGGCCTGCTCGCCGGTGGCCTCGTCGGCCGCTGCCTCACCGTCGGCCTGGCGGCCGGACCGGCCGCCCCGGCGGCGGCGCCTGCGGCCGGAGCTGTCCGTGCCATTGTCCCGGGCCTGGTCGTCCGGGGTGTCGTCCACGCTGGCCGGCTCGTCCCGGGTCCGGGCCGGCTCGGCCGCAGGCTGGCCCGCGGCGGGCGGCTGGAAGATGACCGGGGGCGGCTGGAACGTCGCCTGCGGTACCCCGGCCGGGACGGCGGCATTCTGCCCGGCAGCCTGCGTCGTGGCAGGTGAGGCCGGCCCGGGCAGGGAAGTGAACCCGGGCAGCGCCTCGGCTTCGGTGGACGGCGGCCCGGCCGCGCGGGTCGCGGCCCGGCGGGAACGCCGGGCCGGGCGCTGGGCCCGCTCCGCACCGGGGCCGTCCGGCGCGGCACCATCCGGTCCGGTGCCGCCCGCTGGCGCCGCCGCCGCGGCGCCAGCGGCGCCCGGCTCGGCTAGGCCGGCCGGGCCGGTCCCGCCGCTGCCGCTCGCGTGCTGCGCATCGCCGCGCGCTGTCTCATTCGGATCACTGTCGCTCAGCTCGGTTTCGAGCATCCGGGCTATCTCCCGTCAGGCTCCCGGGCGCGTGGGTTCCGATGGAACCCGCCGCTCCGCGCGGGAGCTGGTCGTACGCGCTCGCGGGGAGCGCGCCAGCCGGTGGGGCCGACGGCGCTCCGGGGCGCGTTGCCGTTACATGTTCTTGTGTCGCGCCCTGTCCCGCTGGCGGGGGTGCCGCCACCTGGGACGCTGGGCTACCAACCGGGCCGCCGGGCGATAGCCGCCCGGCCGGCCCTGCCGTGGCTGCCACTGCGGTATCAGGCACCGCGGTAACAGCCACTGCCGCGAGCGGTCCCTGCGCCAGCCGCGTCACCATCGGTGGTGACGCGGGCGCAAGTCCGGCTACGTGGCCAAGTGCAGTCAGGATGTCGTCGGGTCGCACGGCAGGTGTCACGTGCCGAACAACCATTCGAAGTGTCGCATACCCGGCGCTGCGGCCGGCGGCGGCACTCCGGTCGGCCTGCATCGTGACCAGAGCGGCCCGGGCATCCATCCGCCGGATGCCCTTGCTGGTCAAGCGCTCGACGGGCGCGCTCTCGGCGGCGAGGAGCGCCTCGGCCGCCGCAGCTGCCTCGTCCAGCCCGACTCCGGGGAGGACGACCTCCCACTGGGACGCCTCAAGTTCCAAGGCGGCCAGCGAGCCAGGCTGCTCGGTCACGTCAATCACATCAATCCCGTCCGGCAGGGCCGCATCGAGCCGGTCCCGTATGTCGGCGACGACGCGGGCTTCCGTCAGGGAAAGCTCCAGGTACTCAGCCTCACTCGCCGTCCCCGTCGGGGCCGCGCCAGCATAAGAGATCTTCGGATGAGGCGTGAAACCCGCGGAGTAGGCGATAGGCAACCCTGCCTTGCGCACTCCACGCTCAACGGCCCGCGCGATGTCTCTGTGACTGGCGAATCGCATCCTGCTTCTTTTAGCGTACCGGACGATAAGCCGCTGGACGACGGGCGGCTGAGCCGCGGCGGATGGCGGGCCCCCGGCACCCTTCGGCGCCCGGGCAGCGGTATCTGCCATCTAGCTGGCGCTCCCCGCGGCACCGGCCTGCGTTACGGTCACCGGGGTCAGCGGCAGCAGCGTCCGGCCGGTGGGGCCGATCTGGATCTCCGTGCCCATGGCCGGGCACACCCCGCAGTCGTAACAGGGCGTCCAGCGGCAGTCCTCGACCTCGGCGCCCGCCGGGTCGATCGCTTCCTGCCAGTCCTGCCACAGCCAGTCCCGGTCCAGGCCAGCGTCCAGGTGATCCCAGGGCAGTACTTCGGCGTAGTCGCGTTCCCGGGTGGTGTACCAGGCGAGGTCCACCGGCTCGTCAGCCAGGGCCTGCTCCGCGCAGCGAGCCCAGCGCTCGAACGAGAAGTGCTCGCTCCAGCCATCGAACCGGGCCCCGTCCTGCCACGCCGCCTTGATCACCTTGGCCACCCGGCGGTCGCCACGGGACAGCAGCCCCTCGACGATCGACGGCTCGCCGTCGTGGTAACGGTAGCCCACAGCGCGCCCGTAACCGGGGTCCGACCGCAGCGCCGCGCCCAGCGCGCGCAGCCGGCCGTGCACGGTCGGCGCATCGCACTGGGCCGCCCACTGGAACGGGGTGTGCGGCTTGGGCACGAAGCCACCGATGGACACGGTGCACCGGATGTCGCGGCGGCCGGTCGCCTCGCGGCCAGCCTGGATCACCCGCCGGGCCAGGCTGGCGATGGCGAGCACATCCTCGTCGGTCTCGGTGGGCAGGCCGCACATGAAGTACAGCTTCACCTGCCGCCAGCCGCTGGCGTAGGCGGTGGTCACGGTCCGGATCAGGTCGTCCTCGGTGACCATTTTGTTGATCACTTTGCGGATTCGCTCGGACCCGCCTTCCGGGGCGAAGGTCAGGCCGGATCGCCGGCCGTTCCGGCTCAGTTCGTCGGCGAGGGTGACGTTGAACGCGTCCACCCGGGTGGACGGCAGCGACAGCCCGACATTGGTGCCCTCGTACCGGTCAGCCAGGCCGGTCGCGATGCTGTCGATCTCGCTGTGGTCGGCGCTGGACAGGGAGAGCAGGCCGACCTCGCTGAAGCCGCTCTCGGCCAGGCCACGCTCCACCATGTCGCCGATGGCGGTGATGCTGCGCTCGCGCACCGGCCGGGTGATCATCCCAGCCTGGCAGAACCGGCAGCCCCTGGTGCAGCCGCGGAAGATCTCCACGCTGAACCGCTCGTGCACCGACTCGGCCACCGGCACCAGCGGCTTGCGCGGGTACTGCCACTCGTCCAGGTCGAGCACGGTGTGCTTGGCCACGCTGTACGGGACCCCGGGCCGGTTCGGGGCGACCCGCTTGATCCGCCCGTCCGGGAGGTAGTCCACGTCGTAGAACCGGGGCACGTACAGGCCGCCCTCGGTGGCCAGGCGCAGCAGCAGGCCGTCCCGGCCGCCCGGCCGGCCCGCCGCCTTCCAGTCCTTGATCAGGCTGGAGATCGTCAGCACGGCCTGCTCGCCGTCGCCGAGCACCGCGCCGTCGAGGAACTCAGCGACCGGCTCGGGGTTGAACGCGGCATGCCCGCCCGCCAGGACCAGCGGATGCCGCTCGTCCCGGTCCGCCGCGGACAGCGGGAGGCCGGCCAGGTCCAGCGCGGACAGCAGGTTCGTGTAGCCCAGTTCGGTGGCGAAGCTGACCCCGAGCACATCGAACGCGGCCACCGGCCGGTGCGCGTCCACGGTGAACTGCGGGATGCCGTGCTCCCGCATCAGGCGTTCCAGGTCCGGCCAGATGCTGTAGGTGCGTTCGGCGAGCACGCCCTCGGCCTCGTTCAGCACCTCGTAGAGGATCTGGATGCCCTGGTTCGGCACGCCCACCTCGTAGGCATCCGGGTACATCAGGGCCCATCGGACCTGGGCGGCGTCCCAGTCCTGGACCACCGAGTTGAGTTCGCCCCCGACGTACTGGATCGGCTTGCGCACCTGGGGAAGCAGCGGCTCCAGGCGGGGGTAGACCGATTCCACAGGCATCCTGACAGCTTAGAGCCTGTACCGGCATGCCTGGCCGGGCGGCCCGGCCGGAGTCAGCCGAAGACCGAATGCCTCCGGTGCACCGACTGGAGCATGCCGATCGCGATCATGTCGGCGAACATCGCGGATCCGCCGTAGGACACCAGCGGCAGCGGCAGCCCGGTGACCGGCATGATGCCGATCGCCATGCCGATGTTGATGAAGGACTGCACGCCGAACCACACCGCCACCCCGGAGGCGGCGAGCATGCCGAACTGGTCGTCGGCGCGCGAGGCGATCCGCAACGCGCGGAAGACCAGGATGCCGAGCAGGCCGATGATCACGGCCGCACCGACGAAGCCGAGTTCCTCACCCGCGACGCTGAAGATGAAGTCGGTCTGCTGGTTCGGCACGAAGCCCGCCTTGACCAGCGGGCCGTGGTGCAGGCCGGTGCCGAAGATGCCGCCGGAGCCGATCATGATCTTGGAGTGCAGCGTCTCGTACCCGGAGCTGCTCGGATTGGCCGACGGGTGCAGGAATGCCGTCAGCCGGGTCAGCTGATAGCTCTTGAGCAGGTGCAGCTGGAGCACGGCGGCCGCGCTGAGCAGGCCTGCCGCGCCCAGGGCGGCCACCCAGCGCAGCTTGAGCCCGGACAGCGCGATCATCGCCAGCACGATGACCACGAGCATGATGGTCACGCCGAGATCGGGCTGCAGGACCACCATCACGATCGGGAGCGCGGCGCAGGCCAGGAGCAGCCCGGCGTCGCGCGGCCGTGGCACGAGCTGGCTGTCGTGCCGCTCGCTGAAGATCAGCGCGCCGGCCAGGATCAGCGCGATCTTCGCGAACTCCGAGGGCTCCACCTGGAACCCCGCGGGCAGGCTGATCCAGGACCGCGCGCCGCTGACCGCGGCGCCCAGCGGGCTGAGCACCACGGCCAGGCCCAGGCAGGCCAGCACGTACACAATGGGCGCGAACATCCGGATCTGCCGGTACTCCAGCAGGCTCACCGCGACCATGAACACCAGCCCGAGCACCACGTTGAGCAGCTGCTTGAACAGGTAACCGCGCGGGTCAGCGGCGGGCTGGGTGGCGGAGTACACCAGCAGCGTGCCGATCAGGCCGAGCGCCACCGCCACTGCCAGCAGCACCCAGTCGTACCGGCGCAATGGCGCGTCCTTGGCCAGCACGAGCCGGCCCAGCAGCGAGGAGTGGCCCGGGCGGAAGCTGGACGCCCGGGGCGAGGCGTAATCCCGCGTGGACAGGCTCATCAGGAACCCCCGTATCCGGCCGGGGCGGTGATGGTGCCGTCCGGGGAGATCACCGGCAGGGTGCCGGGCAGCTTCCCGCCGGGCAGCGCGGCCTGGTGCCCCTCCAGCCCGTAGATGTCGTCCCAGATCTGCCGGACCGCGGGCGCCGCCACGTCCGCGCCGTAGTTCGAATCCGGGATCATCATGACCACCACGTACTTGGGGTTGCCGCACGGCGCGAAAGAGGCAAAGACCGAGGTGACCGAGCTGTTGAAGACCTCGGCGGTACCGGTCTTGCCGCCCACGCACACGGCGGAGCGCGGGAAGCCGCCGAACGCGCCGGCCGCGGTGCCCGCGCCGGTGGTCACACCGGTCAGCGCGGTCCGGATGTAGTCCAGCGTGCCCTGGCTGACCGGCAGCTGCCGGATCAGCGGCGGGTTGATCTGCTGCAGCACCTTGCCGGACGGGCTGATGATCGCCTCGCCGATCCGCGGGCTGTACAGCCGGCCGCCGTTGACCAGGGCGGCGTACGCGTCAGCCAGCTGCAGCGGGGTCACCGACACGTAGCCCTGGCCGATGGCGGCGATCGCCGCCTGGCCGGGCTCCCACACGTTCCCGTACAGGCAGTCCTGGTACTCGATCTGCTGCACATAGGTGCCGTTCGCGTTGCCGTACTTGCACCAGTTCTGCCCGGCGTGCGCGTTGGCCTTCCACAGGTAGTACAGCCACGCCCGGGTCGGGATGCTGCCCGCGCTCTGCTCAGGCAGGTCGATCCCGGGATTGGCGCCGAACCCGAAGTCCAGCTCCATCTGCTGCATCTCCTGGACCGGGGTGTTCGGGCTGATCACGACGTTCTTGTTGGGGTGGTCGGTCTGGAAGATCTGGTTGGCCAGCTCGTAGAAGACCGTGTCGCAGGAGACCACCAGGGCCTCCGCCAGGCTCATCGGGCCGAGGTCCGGCTCGCCGTCGTTGGCGAACGTCTGCGAGCCGATGTCGTAGCTGGCCGGGCAGTTGTAGTCGTTGTCCAGGCTGTAGCCCGCCTTGACCGCGGCCGCGGCCGAGGTCACCTTGAAGGTCGAGCCAGGCGCGTACTCCCCCTGGGTGACCCGGTTCAGGATCGGCTCACTGCGGCCGGTGCCGAACAGCTGATGGTATTGCTGCTCACTGATGCCGCCGGTCCAGATCGCCGGGTTGTAGTCCGGCGCGCTGGCCATCGCCACCACCCGGCCGGTCGTGCTCAGCACGACGGCCGCGCCGGTCGTGGCGTTCGGGTTGCCTTCCAGCTGCGCCTTGCGGATCGCGCCCGCCAGCACGTTCTGCACGTTCGCCTGCAGTTTCGCGTTGATGCTGGTGACCAGGTCGGCACCGGGCTGGGCCGGGGTCTTCCGTACCACGCCGAGCTCGGCGCCGGCGCTGTTCACCGACAGCACCTCTTTGCCCGGCGTGCCCTGCAGCTGGGTGTTGTACTGCGCTTCCAGCCCGGCCTGCCCGATCAGGTCCTCGCCGGAGAAGCCGGTGGCCGGCAGCTTCTGCTGCTTCATCTGCTGCGCGGTGATCGGGCCGAGATAGCCGAGGACCTGGGCTGGGTTCGCGCCGTCCGGCGCCGGGTAGTTGGCCACCGGCTGCACGCCCGCGGTGACCCCGGGGAAGTCCTTCTGGTCCTGCATGATCTGCACGGCGATCGCTCCGGAGACGTTCTGCGCCACCGGGATCGGCTGGTACGGCGAACCGGGCCAGCACGGCTGGGACACGTGCGCGGTGCACAGCCGGACCTTCTCGGTCAGCAGGGTGTCGGGCATGCCGAGCAGCCCGGCCAGCCGGCGCAGCACCGCCGCGCCGCCATCGGCCTGCTGGGCCAGGTTCATGTAGTCCACGTTGACCACCAGGGAACTGGCGTTGTCCACCAGTGGGCGGCCCGCGTCGTCGAGGATGGCACCGCGGACCGACGGGGTGATCACGGTCTGGGTCTGGTCCGCGGCGGCCAGCCGGGCGTAGGAGCTGCCGGTCATCGCCTGCAGGTACCACAGCCGTCCCAGCAGGGTGATCAGCAGCGCGGCCACCACCGCGTACAGGACCGCCAGGCGCAGCCGGGACGCCGGGATCATCGCAGTCCTCCGGTTCGCTTGCTTCCGATCCGCCAGGCCGGCCGCGCCCGAACACTGGCCGGCCGCGCCGCTTGCCGAGCATGCTGCCGCCTGAGGTGCCCAGCTTGCTGGCGCGGAACCGCGGGGCAGGTGACTTCCCCAACGCGCTCCGGCTGGCCCGGGTGCCAAACGCGGCGGCCCGCGGCCGCCCGGCGGCTGCACGTTGGCTGCCTGAGCGCAGGCCGCCCAGCGCGCCGTCACGCCGTCGGTAGCTGCCGAGCCGCAACGGCACGGACCGCTGCCGTAGCCGGGCCGCGGGCCGCACCGCCCCCGGGGACCCGCCGCGCAGCGCGCCCGCCCGCAGCCGCGGGGACCGGGCCGGCCGGGGCGCCGCGCCCCTGGCCGGCCCGGTGGCGGTGGACCGGAAAGCACTGCCCGCCTGCGCTCCCCCGGCCCGCAGCCGCAGGTCGAACCGGCCGGGACGGGGGGTGTTGCGCCGCCGCGGCGACCGACCCGCCGCGCAGCGCCCGCGCCGTCAGCCGGGTCCGCCTGGTCCCGCTGTCCCGGACCACCGCCCCGGCCGAGCCGGGCAGCAGGCCAGAGCCGGCCAGGCCAGCGGCTGGCCGCGCCGGGCTGCTGGCACCGGCGCTCAGCCCGGCCAGCCCGGCCGCGGCCATGCCGCTCGCCCGCACCACGGCGAACAGCACGAACGGGCTGAGCAGGACGTCATAGATCAGCGAGGCGGGCAGCACATGACGGGCCGCGGCCAGGCTGATATCCGGGTCACCGAACATCAGCCCGGTTGCCACGTACAGCAGCTCGCCCGCGGCGGAGCCTAGGGCCACCACCCCGATCAGTCCCCAGGCCGAGGTGTCCAGCCGGCGGCCCAGCCGCCCGCACGCGTACCCGACGACGCAGAACACCAGCGCTTCCTGGCCCAACAGATGGGTGGCGGGCGGCGCGATGTCGAGTGCCAGCCCGGCGCAGAAGCCAGCCAGCACGCCTACCAGCGGCCCGCCGGACAGCGCGAGCGCGGCCACCGTCACCAGGACCAAGTCCGGCGGCGCACCGCCGGGCAGCGGCAGGCCGTTGACCACGGTGAGCTGGAGCAGGATCGCGAGCAGCAGCAGCCCGCAGGACACCGCGGCACGGCGCATCTCAGCCGCCCGGCCCAGTGCTGGCAAGCCCAGTGCTGCCCGGGCTCGGTGCCGCGGCGCTCGCGGCCGGCCGCGGCTTACCTGCTGGCGCGGCGGCGGGGGACGGCGGCAGCACCGAGAACCGCGGATTCGTCCGCGGCGGCGCGATGACCACGCCCACCACGCTCAGCTGGCCGTCGTTCGCGAACGGGCGGACCAGCGCGAGCTTGGTCAGCGAGCCGACGCTGTTCTGCACCTTGACGATGACGCCGACCGGGACGCCCGCGACGTACGGGATGCCGTTCGCGGAGCCGAAGGTGACCAGCTCCTGGCCGGGATGGAGCACCGCGTTGACGTCGAACACCTGGAGCCGGAGCAGGCTGCCACCGGACAGCGTCTTGCCGGTGCCGGTCACCACGCCGATCTCGCCGCTGCCCGCCAGCCGCACGCCCACGGTCACGCTGGCGTCGGTGCTGAGCAGCACGGTACTGGTCATCGCGAACACCGCGCTGACTGTGCCGACCAGCCCAGCGCTGTTCAGCACGGTCTCCTCCGGCTTGACGCCATCGTCACGGCCCACGTCGATGGTCACGGAGTCCTGGTAGGCCGGGCCGGCCGCGACCACGTTCGCGGCCACGATCCGGTATCCGCCGCGGCCGGCCAGCTGCAGCAGCCGGGTCAGCTGCCGTTCGTCGCGCTGGCTCAGCTGCTGCTGGTCCAGCTGCGCCCGCAACCTGATGACCTGGCGCTGCAGCGCCGCGATCCGGGACTGGGCGCCGGGATTACCCGCCAGCCCATCAGCGACCGCGGCGACCGGCCGGGTCACCACGCTGACCGCGCTCTCCGCGGAGCCGAATACCGCGCCGCCGGCCGAGCGCAGGCCGCGCAGCGGGGAGGAGGCGCCGCCCCGGAAGTCAATGGTGATCAAGGCCAGCGCGACGGCCAGCAGCACCCCCAGTACGACGCGGGTACGCCGGTTGTCGTGCACCAGGCCTCCTCATGCAAGCCGGTGGCCAGCCGTGGCTGACTGCTGATGACCACTGCGGACGCGGCGCGGCAGGCCGGCCGCGGGGCGTCAGCGCCTGGATTCGGGGACCAGGACCTGGCGCAGGGTATCGAAGTCCTCCACACATTTGCCGGTGCCGAGGACCACGGAATCGAGTGGGTTGTCCGCCACGTGCACCGGCATCCCGGTCTCCTCGCGCAGCCGCTCGGACAGCCCGCGCAGCAGTGCGCCGCCGCCAGTCAGCACGATGCCCCGGTCCATCACGTCACCGGCCAGCTCGGGCGGGCACTTGTCCAGGGTGGTCTTGACCGTATCGATGATCAGCGCGACCGGCTCCTCGATCGCCCGGCGGATCTCCTCGGCAGTGATCACGATGGTCTTCGGCAGTCCGCTGACCAGGTCGCGGCCGCGGATCTCGGCGCTTGGCTCGTCCGCGGCCGGATAGGCCGAGGCCAGCGCCATCTTGATGTCTTCAGCGGTGCGCTCGCCGAGCATCAGCGAGTACTCCTTCTTGCCGAAGGTGATGATCGCCTGGTCGAGTTCGTCGCCAGCGACCCGGATCGACTGGGAGGTGACGATGCCACCGAGCGAGATGACCGCGACCTCGGTGGTGCCGCCGCCGATGTCCACCACCATGTTGCCGGTCGGCTCGTTGACCGGCAGGCCGGCCCGATCGCCGCGGCCATCGGTTCCTCGATGATGTACACCCGCCGCGCGCCGGCCTGGTGCCCGGCCTCCTTGACCGCGCTCTGCTCGACCCCGGTGATGCCGCTGGGCACCGCCACGACCACCCGGGGCTTGGCCAGATGCTGGCGCCGGTGCACCTTCTGGATGAAGTAGCGCAGCATCCGCTCGGTCACGTCGAAGTCGGCGATGACCCCGTCCTTGAGCGGGCGGATCGCGATGATGTTGCCCGGGGTGCGGCCGATCATCCGTTTCGCTTCGACCCCCACGGCGACGACCTGGCCGGTATTGGTATTCAAGGCCACGACAGACGGCTCGTTGAGCACGATCCCGCGGCCACGGACGTAGACCAGAGTGTTCGCGGTGCCGAGATCGACGGCCATGTCACGGCCCAGAAATGCCAGCGCGTTGCTCATGTGGAACGAGAACCTTCCCAAAAGGGCCTGCTGGTGCTCTGTGGTCTTCTTCCACGGCCCTTGCTCGTGCGGGCGCGGGCCGCCATGTTTCGTTCATCGGCAAGAGCCGCGGGGCCTAAACGGGGTCAGGGACAGAAGATCTTCATTCCCCGCCCGGCCGGCTCCGGCGAACCGGATCCGGCACCCACTCCTGCCGTACGTCCAACGCCTGTTCACCGCGGATAGTGCCCACGGCAGGCCCCACGCCGCAGTCAAATCCTAGCGTCGCCCCTCGGCGGCCCCGGCCGAACCCACCCGTAGTCCCCCATACCCGGCGTGTCGGGTGAAGACGTCGCCAACCAGGTCAGGAGGACTCATAACGGCGCCCCATCACGATAGCGAGCACCCAGAACCCGCCGAAGATGGCGCCGAGCGCGTACATCACCGGCACCAGCACCCCGGCCGCGATCACCAGGACCTGCAGCACGCTCCCGGCCACCAGCGGCCCACTGCCCAGCCGCGGCCGGCCGACCAGCCCGGCGAGCACCACCGCCGCCACCGCCAGCACGCCGCCCGCCACCCCGGCCACCCTGGGTGACACGTGCACGATCGTGATGGCCACCGGGATGGCCAGCCCGATCACGATGGCCTCCATCACCAGCACCGTGGCGCACAGCCGCCTCACCCCGGTTCGCCCGCCCCCTCGGACGCGCCAGCCTGGCCGCCGCCGGCCAGCAGCAGCCGCGCGTCCCCGGCGGTGATCACCGACCCGGTGACCAGTACCGCGCTCCTGGTCAGCCCCTCCGGCCCGGACGCGTCATCGGCCAGTCCCACCGCGATCTCCAGCGCGTCGTCCAGCCGCTCCGCCGGGTGCACCCGCTCCGGCCCGAACACCGATTCGGCCAGCTCGGCCAGCTTTTCCGGGTCCATCGACCGGTCGGATGAGTTCCGGGTCACCACCAGTTCCGAGAGCACCGGCTCCAGCTGGTCCAGGATTCCGGGTACGTCCTTGTCCCCGCTGACCGCCAGCACCCCCACGACCGACGCGAACGTGAACGACTCGGTCAGCGCCTCCATCGACGCCGCCATCCCCGCCGGGTTGTGCGCCGCGTCCAGGATCACCACCGGACTGCGCCGCACCACTTCCATCCGTCCCGGCGACGTCACCGTCGCGAATCCGGCCCGGACCAGCTGCGCATTGAGCGGTGCGGACAGGTCCTGGGCGGCGCCCACGGCCTCGGTCCCGGCGAGCCGGTCCGCCGCTGAGCTGCCCTCCTCGTCCGGCCCTTCCGGCCCTGAGTCAGCGGTCTCCTCCAGGCCCGTTCCCTGTCCCGGCAGTGGCGCGCCAGACGCGAACGCCTCGACGGCGGCCAGTGCGCAGGCAGCGTTGCTGGCCTGATAGGCGCCGAAGAGCGGCAGCACGATGTCGTCGTACTCGCCGCGCAGCCCGCGCAGGTCCAGCCGCTGGCCGCCGACCGCGAGGTCGCGGCTGAGCACGCCGAAGTCGATGCCTTCCCTGGCCACCGAGGCACCCACCGCCGCGGCCCGCCGGAGCAGCGCCTCGGCTGCGGGCAGTGCCTGCTGGGCCAGGATGGCGACTGCGCCGGGCTTGATGATCCCGGCCTTGTCCGCGGCGATCTCCTCGACCGTGCCGCCCAGGTAGGCCGTGTGGTCGAGGGCGACCGGAGTGACCACAGCGACCGTGCCGTCGGCCACGTTGGTGGCGTCCCAGGTGCCGCCGAGCCCGACCTCGACGATGGCCACATCCACCGGCACGTCGGCGAAAATGGCAAAGGCCATGCTGGTGAGCACCTCGAAAAAGGACAGCGGGACCGGGTGCCGGTCATCGACCAGGCCCAGGTAGAGCTCCAGCTCGTCGTAGGCGTCAACGAACCGCTCAGCCGGGACCGGCTGGCCGTCGACCGCGATCCGCTCCCGGATCGAGGACAGGTGCGGGCTGGTGAACAACCCGGTCCGCAGGCCCCGGGCGCGCAGCAGGCTCTCGGCCATCCGGGCCGTGGAGGTCTTGCCGTTGGTGCCGGTGAGGTGGATGACCGGGTAGGACCGCTGTGGGTCGCCGAGCATGGACATCAGGTCGGCGATCCGGTCCAGCGTGGGCTCGATGGCATGCTCGGGCCGCCGCGCGAGGATCTCGCGCTCGACCTCGCGCAGCCGTTCCTCGATGGTCAAGCGTCCCCCTGGCTCCTGCCGTCACTGGCCCTGCCCGCCGCGGCCGCGGCATCCGGCAGTGCGGCCAGCCGCTGGCCAATACGGTCGATGTCGTCCCGGGCGGCGGACAGCCGGGCCCGGGTTTTCGCCACCACGTCAGCGGGCGCCTTGGCCAGGAACGAGTCGTTGCCGAGCTTGCGCTCGGTCTGCTCGGCTTCCTTCCGCGCGGCCGCGAGATCCTTCTCCAGCCGGCGCCGCTCAGCGGCCACGTCGATCGCGGCGGCCGTGCCCAGTTCCACCGTGACCCCTTCGGCCAGCACGGACGCGGTGGCCGAGAAGCCATCGCCGGGCGCCGCCAGCCGGAGCAGGGACCGGATGCTGGCCTCGTGCGGGGCCAGCACCGTGCCGTTGATCCCGCCGAGCACAGCAGGGACCTGCTGGCCGGGGCGCAGCCCCTGATCGGACCGGAACCGGCGGACCTCGGTGACCAGCCGCATCAGCGAGGTGATCTCGGCTTCCGCGGCCGGGTCATGGTAGGCCGGGCCCGCCACCTGGGCGCCGCCCGCACGCTGGCCGGGCCATGGCGCGATCATCACGCTGTCCCCGCCGGTCAGCGCGGTCCACAGTTCCTCGGTGACGAAGGGCATCACCGGGTGCAGCAGCTTCAGCAGCCGGTCCAGCACGTAGCCCAGGACTTCCCGGGTGGCCTGCGCGGCGGGGCTGGCCAGGGCCGGCTTGGCCAGCTCGAGGTACCAGTCGCAGACCTCATCCCAGGCGAAGTGGTACAGCGCATCGCACGCCTTGCCGAACTCGAACCGCTCGAACAGCCCGTCCACCTCGGTGGTGACCGCGGCCAGCCGGGACAGGATCCACCGGGCCGCGGTGGGCAGGCCCGCCGGTTCCGGCGCGGTGCCCGTCACCGTGGCCCCGTTCAGCAGCGCGAACCGCGTCGCGTTCCACAGCTTGTTGCAGAAGTTCCGGGCGCCGGTGACCCATTCCTCGCTGACCGCGACGTCGCTGCCCGGGCTGGCCCCGCGGGCCAGGGTGAACCGGGTCGCGTCCGCGCCGAACCGGCTGATCCAGTCCAGCGGGTCCACGGTGTTGCCCAGCGACTTGGACATCTTCTTGCCATGCTGGTCGCGCACCAGGCCGTGCAGGGCCACGTCCCGGAACGGCACGGCCTGGGCAGGCTCCCGCGCTGACATGGCGTACAGCCCGAACATCATCATCCGGGCCACCCAGAAGAACAGGATGTCGTACCCGGTCACCAGCACGCTGGTCGGGTAGAAGGCCGCCAGGTCGGCGGTGTCGTCCGGCCAGCCCAGCGTGGAACACGGCCACAGCGCCGAGGAGAACCACGTGTCCAGCACGTCGGAGTCCTGCCGCCAGCCCGCGCCGGACGGCGGCTCGTCCCCTGGGCCGACACAGACCACCTGGTCCTGCGGCCCGTACCAGACCGGGATGCGGTGCCCCCACCACAGCTGGCGGCTGATGCACCAGTCGTGCATGTCGTCCACCCAGTCGAAGTACCGGGCGGTCATCTCGGCCGGGTGGATCCGCACCCGGCCGTCACGGACCGCATCCCCCGCGGCCTTGGCCAGCGGCCCGACCTTCACGAACCACTGCAGCGACAGCCTCGGCTCCACCACCGTGCCACACCGCATGCAGTGGCCCACCGCGTGCACGTACGGCCTGACCTCGGCCACGATCCGGCCGTCCGCGCGCAGCGCCGCCACCACCGCGGGCCGGGCCTCGAACCGGTCCAGGCCCTCGAACGGGCCCTTGGCGGTGACCCGCCCGTGCTCATCCAGCACCACCACGCTGGGCAGCCCGTGCCGGCGGCCGATCTCGAAGTCGTCCGGGTCGTGCGCCGGGGTCACCTTGACCGCGCCGGTGCCGAACTCCGGGTCCACGTGCGGGTCCGCCACCACCGGGATCCGCCGGTTGGACAACGGCAGCTGCACCTCCCGGCCGACCAGGTGGGCGTACCGCGGGTCGTCGGGATGCACGGCCACGCCGGTGTCACCGAGCATGGTCTCAGCCCGGGTCGTCGCGACCACGACGGCGTCGCCGGAGTCCCCGTACCGGATGGAGACCAGCTCGCCGTCCTCGTCGCTGTGATCCACCTCGATGTCGGACAGCGCGGTCAGGCAGCGCGGGCACCAGTTGATGATCCGCTCGGCCCGGTAGATCAGCCCGTCGTCGAACAGCCGCTTGAACACGGTCTGCACCGCCCGGGACAGCCCCTCGTCCATGGTGAACCGCTCGCGGGTCCAGTCCACGCTGTCACCCAGGCGGCGCATCTGGCCCAGGATCTTGCCGCCGGACTTGGCCTTCCACTGCCAGACCCGCTCGACGAACGCCTCGCGGCCCAGGTCGTGCCGGCTCAGGCCTTCCTTGGCCAGCTCCCGCTCGACCACGTTCTGGGTGGCGATCCCGGCATGGTCCATGCCCGGCACCCACAGCGCCGTGTACCCCTGCATCCGCCGCCGCCGCACCAGCGCATCGATCAGCGTGTGGTTGAGCGCGTGCCCGATATGCAGCGACCCGGTCACGTTGGGCGGCGGGATCACCGTGCAGAAGGCCGGCTTCTCCGGGCTCACCTCAGCCGGGTCGGCCGACATCAGCCCGCGCTTCTCCCACGAGTCATACAGCCGGTCTTCCACCTCACCCGGCACATACTGCGAGGGAAGCTCGGTCCGCTGCGTCAGATCACCACTCACGACAGCCGAGTCTAGTGCGGCCAGCATGGCCAACTGTGCCAGTCGGCCTCCGTGCGGACGCCGGCTCTTAAGCGGACTTTTCCCGGGGGGTGCGGCGGGCGGCCGAGTCGCGCGGGACCAGGGTCGGGTTGACATGCTCGAGCACGACCGGCCCGGTGATGACCACGCTCTCGACATCCTTGCGCGACGGCACCTCGTACATGACGGAGAGCAGGACCTCTTCCAGGATCGCGCGCAGCCCGCGGGCGCCGGTGCCACGGAGGATGGCCTGGTCGGCCACGGCCTCGAGGGCGTCGTCCGTGAACTCGAGGTCGACCCCGTCCAGCTCGAACAGGCGGCGGTACTGCTTGACCAGGGCGTTCCGCGGCTCGGTGAGGATCTGGATCAGCGCGTGCCGATCCAGGTTGTGCACCGAGGTGATGACCGGGAGCCGGCCGACGAACTCGGGGATCATGCCGAACTTGAGCAGGTCCTCGGGCATGACCTCGGCGAAGGCGTCGGTGGTGGCACTGTTGTTCTTGACCCGCAGGACCGCGCCGAAGCCCATGCCGTTCCGGCCTACCCGCTGCTCGATGATCTTCTCCAGGCCGGAGAAGGAGCCACCGCAGATGAACAGCACGTTGGTGGTGTCGATCTGGATGAACTCCTGGTGCGGGTGCTTCCGGCCGCCCTGCGGCGGGACCGAGGCGGTGGTGCCTTCCAGGATCTTCAGCAGGGCCTGCTGCACGCCCTCGCCGGACACGTCCCGGGTGATCGACGGGTTCTCGCTCTTGCGGGCGATCTTGTCGATCTCGTCGATGTAGATGATCCCGGTCTCGGCCTTCTTCACGTCGTACTCGGCCGCCTGGATCAGCTTCAGCAGGATGTTCTCCACGTCCTCGCCGACGTAGCCAGCTTCGGTCAGCGCGGTGGCATCGGCGATCGCGAACGGGACGTTGAGCAGCCGGGCCAGGGTCTGGGCGAGCAGCGTCTTACCGGAGCCGGTGGGGCCGAGCAGCAGGATGTTGGACTTGGCGAGTTCCACCCCGTCCTCACCGGCCCGGTTGTCCCCGCCCGACTGGACTCGCTTGTAGTGGTTGTAGACCGCGACCGACAGGGCCTTCTTGGCCTTTTCCTGGCCGATCACGTACGCGTCGAGGAACTCGTAGATCTCGCGCGGCTTCGGCAGGCTGTCCCACTTGAGCTCCGAGGGCTCAGCGAGCTCCTCTTCGATGATCTCGTTGCACAGATCGATGCACTCATCGCAGATGTACACCCCAGGACCGGCGATCAGCTTCTTGACTTGCTTCTGGCTCTTCCCGCAGAAAGAGCATTTCAGCAGGTCACCACCATCGCCGATGCGAGCCACCCAGCTACTCCTTTACCTGGGGCCGCCAGCCCGTGCGTGCCGGGCCAGCGGCAGCGGGTACGTTCGTCGTGCCGTCCTGCGCTCAATCTGACGGTACCGCTTCTCAGCCCCTCGCCGCGAGGTCTGGGCCAGTGCGCAGCACGCCGGGAAGGGAAACCTCCCGATTAGGACGACCCTACCTCGGCCTTGCGCTTCAGGCTGGTCAGAACCTCATCGACGAGGCCGTATTCCTTGGCTTCCTCGGCGGTGAAGAACTTGTCCCGCTCGATGTCCTGGCGGACCTGCTCCTCGCTGCGGCCGGTGTGCTTCGCGATGACCTTCTCCATCGAGGACCGCATCCGCAGGATCTCCCGGGCCTGGATCTCCAGGTCACTGGACTGGCCGTAGCCGCCTTCGGTGGCGGGCTGGTGCAGCAGGATGCGGGCGTTCGGCAGGGACAGCCGCTTGCCCTTGGAGCCCGCCGCCAGCAGCACCGCGGCGGCCGAAGCGGCCTGGCCGACACAGGCGGTCTGGATCTCCGGCTGGACGAACTGCATGGTGTCGTAGATCGCCATCATCGACGTCACCGAGCCGCCCGGGGAGTTGATGTACATCGTGATGTCACGGTCCGGGTCCAGCGACTCCAGCGCGATCAGCTGGGCGATCACGTCGTTGGCCGAGGCGTCATCGATCTGCACGCCGAGGAAGATGATCCGCTCCTCGAAGAGCTTGTTGTACGGGTTCATCTCCTTGATGCCGTACGAGGTGCGCTCCACGAAGGACGGCAGGACGTACCTGGCCTCCGCGCGCTGCGGCACGACGTATCCAGGCCCTGCGCTGGTGGGCGCCGGATACGAGGCGCTGGCCTGGCCGCGGCTGGATGTGCTCACTTGCTGCTCCTCCGCTCCCGATCCGGGAATCATGAGACCGGCCCTTCGGACGGGACTTCCAGGGCGCTGCGGATCACGTGGTCAACGAAGCCGTACTGCTTGGCCTCGTCAGCGGTGAACCAGCGGTCCCGGTCCGCGTCGAGTTCGATCTGCTCAACCGTCTGCCCGGTGTGGAACGCGGTCCGCTCGGCCAGGGTGCGCTTGATGTAGAGCATCTGCTCGGCCTGGATCCGGATGTCCGAGGCGGTCCCGCCGATGCCGCCGGACGGCTGGTGCATGAGGACACTGGCGTGCGGCAGCGCGTAGCGCTTGCCCGGGGTGCCCGCGGACAGCAGGAACTGGCCCATGGACGCGGCCATGCCCATCGCGTAGGTGGCGATGTCGTTCGGCACGTACTGCATCACGTCGTAGATGGCCAGGCCCGCGTAGACGGAGCCACCCGGTGAGTTGATGTAGATGCTGATGTCGCGCTTGTCGTCCTCGGACGCGAGCAGCACCATCTCAGCGCACATCCGGTTGGCGATGTCCTCGTCGACCTGCTGGCCGAGGAAGATGATCCGATGCCGGAGCAGCCGCTGGAATATCTGCTCGGTAATCAGCGGCGGTGCCGCTTCCGCGGTCCGCGCCAGGATCCGAGCCGGGTCCCCGAAGGCCGGAGGCGTGCTCACTATGGTCTCCTTGGTTTCACGATTCTGCGTCATTGACAGTGACGATAACGCCCGGCCATCGCCATCACGTCCGCGCCCGGGCCCTGTTCGCTGTCGGCGCAGGATGCCCGCCTGGCCCGCGGGCCAGGCGGGTCCGCCGGGGACGCCCCGGTCAGCCAGCCTGGTCGCCGTCGCCGCTGGAACCCTCCGGGCCGGCCTCAGCCCTGGCCGCCGTACTCGCGGCCTCGCCGCCAGCCGTTACGCCAGCCGCCGCATCGTCCGCCGCCTCATCGGCCGCCGCCGGATCGTCCGCCGCCGGATCGTCGGCTGGCGCGGCCTCGTCGTCAGCGGTCACGGCGGCCTCATCCGTCACGGCGGGCTCATCCGTGTCTGACTCTGCGTCCTCATCCGCGTCCGCGGGCCGCAGGGCGGCCGCGATGTCCACCGGCTGGCCGGCTTCGTCGGTCACCTCCGCCTGCTCAGTGATCAGGCTGAGCGCCTTCCCGCGCAGGACGTCGGCCACCACAGAGCCGATCTGGCCGCGGTCGGTGAGTTCCTGGGCCAGCCGGTCCGGCTGGACGCCCATCCGGTAAGCCTGCTCGATGACGTAGGCGTTCAGCTCGTCCTGCTCGATGCCGAGCTTCTCGTTCAGCGCCAGCTGGTCCAGGACGAAGCCGGCTTTCACCGAGCGCCGGGCCCCTTCCGCCATGTCCGCGGCCAGCTGATCGTCAGTCTCGCCGCGGACTGCAGGTAAGCCTCCCGGGTAGTCCCGGCCTGCTCCAGCTGCTCGTCGAACGACTGGCGGCGCATCTCGACTTCGCTGCTGACCATGCTGTCCGGCAGCGGGATGTCGATCTTGGCGAGGACCGCGTCCAGCGCCCGGTCCCGCGCCTGGCGGGCCTGCTGCATCCGCTTCATGGTCTCCAGCTGGGACCGGGTCCCGGCGCGGAGCTCGCCCAGCGTGTCGAACTCGCTCGCGGACTGCGCGAACTCGTCGTCCACCTCGGGCAGTTCCTTGACCTTGACGCTGTGCACGGTCACCGTGACGTCGGCCTGCTCGCCCTCGTGCTCGCCACCGGCGAGCTGCGCGGTGAACGTCTTGGACTCGCCTGCCGACATGCCAGCCAGCGCCTCGTCCAGCCCGTCCAGCAGCGACCCGCTGCCGACCTCATAGGACAGGCCACTCGCCTGGGCGTCCTCCACCGGCGTGCCGTTGACCGAGGCCGACAGGTCAATCGAGGTGTAGTCGCCATCCTGGACCGGGCGGTCGGCCGCTTTCAGCGACGCGAACCGCTCCCGCAGCCCGCCGATGTACTCCTCAACCTCATCGGGAGTGACCACGGCGGTGTCCACGGTGACCGGGAGCCCGTGCAGATCGGGGATCTCGAACTTGGGCCGCACGTCCACCTCGGCGGTGAAGGACAGTTCCTTCCCGTCGTCCAGCTTGGTGATCTCGAGATCGGGCTGCCCGAGCGCGAACACCTCGTTGTCCTGCAGGGCCTGGCTGTACAGCTGCGGGACAGCATCGTTGACCGCCTGCTCGAGCACGACACCGCGGCCGAACCGCTGGTCGATGATCCGCGGCGGGACCCGCCCGGGCCGGAACCCGGGCACCCGTACCTGCCGGGCAACCTCGCGGTACGCCTTGTCGAGGCTCGACTTCAGCTCCTCGAACGGAACCTCAATGGTCAGCTTCACCCGGGTGGGGCTCAGCTCCTCGACGTCGGTCTTCACGTCGCCGTCACTCCCTGATCCCTGCGCTCGCCTGTTTCCTGGGCCCAGGAATCTGAGCCCAGCCCGCCCCGGCCGCGCCGCGCCCGCGACAACACGCGGGCCAGTACAGCGATTGACGGCTGTGGCGGCCCAGTCTAGTGGCCCCGGGAGGTCAGGCAGGCTGTGTTAACGGCGGGCGGGTTAACGGCGGGCGGCCCGGCCGGACTGGGCCTGCCTGGCCGCCAGGCCGAGCCCGGCCATCCAGCCCTGGGTCCGCCGGAGCAACTGCTCCCGGGTGGCCGGGCTGACCTCGATACCGAGCAGCCGCAGGTACGCGTCGGCCTCATCCGCGGTACAGGCCAGCTGCTGGCCGCCGATCTCGCTCACGTCACCAGCCGCGCGCAGCCGGGCCAGCGGCAGGGCGGGCGGCTGCCGGCCGCACAACACCAGCCGCAGCGTGCCCGGTGCGTGCCAGATCCCCGCAGCCAGGCCGCTCAGCACCGCCGGATCGGTCATCTCCTGCACGTCGTCCAGGAGCAGCACGACCGGCTCGGTGAAAGCGCGGGCCACCTCGGCCAGGCGCAGCGGGAACCGGTCGGCCGCGGTGTCCGCCAGTGACCGGAGCAGGTCCGGCGCGGCGGCCCGGGCCCGGCTCAGCCCGGCACAGACGCGAGCCCAGAACCAGGCCTGCTGGTCGCCGGCCTCCAGGGTCAGCCAGATCATCCGGCACGCCCGCACCTCCGCGGCCCAGGTGGCACAGGCCACGGTTTTCCCGGACCCGGACGGCCCGCAGACCAGGGTCACCTTGCCGTAGGTGGCCCGGTCGAGCAGCGCACTGAGCCTGGGCCGGCGCAGCACGGGGAACGAAGGCTGCGGCACGAGTGGCCCATCCGCGAGGAATCGCGGAGCCGGCCAGCTCGCCTTTCCCGGTCCCCCGCGCGCTTCATTGACCGTACTTGTCATGCATTGCCCCCGATGGAGGCCTGACCGCCCGATCTGCCCGGCCAGACATCGCCGCGGCACAGGTCAATACTGAGGTCGGGAGCCATTTGCGGAGCATACCCAGGGTCGCATGCGGGCAATCACAGCGGGGTCCCCATTGTCGTGAGCCAGGCCGGGCTATTCGACTTGCCGAGCAGCTGCACGTTGCCGAGCAGCCACTCGCGGCGCTCGCCCGCCAGGTACAAATCGTTGATCCCCCGCCGCAGCCGGTACAGCGTGGCCCCGCACATCGTGGTGGCCCGGCCGGCGAAGTAGCGCACCCGCGGCTGGAACGACTTGCCGTCGGCGCGATACCAGGTGTCGTGACTGATATACCGGCCATCCCCGAAAACGGGACCTGGTTTCCGGTTGTCCAATTCGCGCGGCAGGAAATCACCGCGCTGCAGCAAAAGTAGTCTCTTCCCGGTCCCGGCCACGGCGTGCGCGAGGTCCGCTACCGCAGGCCGGCGTAGTCCTCCCGGCGGATCAGGCCCGTCACCTGCTCCCCGCGCAGGAAGCGGCAGATGTTTTCGGCTGCCCGGCTGGCCGCGTACCGCATGATGCCGGGCACGTCACCGGAGTTGTGCGGGGAGCCGAGCAGGTTGGGCAGCTCGAGGAAGGGGTAGGTCGGCCGGAACGGCGCGCCGCCGCGGGGTTCGTCCCACCATGCGTCGATCGCCGCGGAGAACTCCGGGGTGGCCTTCAGGTGCTCATACAGTGCCCGTTCCTGCACGATGGCGCCGCGGGCCACGTTCACCAGGATGGCACCCGGCTTCATCAGGCCCAGTTCCCGCGGCCCGATCAGCCCGCGGGTGGCGGCGGTCAGCGGGATGGCGATGACCAGCACATCTGCGGCCGCGAGCAGCTGATCCAGGTCAGCCAGCGTGCCTGCCCACTCCACCGCCTCGCTGGCCCGCCCGGTGCTGTTCACCGCGTGGATCTGCGCCCCGAACGCGCGCATCAGCCGCGCAGTGGCCTGGCCGATGCCGCCGTACCCAAGGATCGCGCAGACCGCGCCGTGCAGCGTGCGGGACGGTGTGCTCCGGTCGAACTCGCCGCGGGCCAGGGCTGCCTGACCGGCGGGCAGGCGCTTGGCCAGGCTGAGCGTCATGGCCATGACATGCTCGGCGATCGGCTCCGCGTAAGCGCCCACGTTCCCGGCGACCAGCGCGGCCAGCGGGATAGCAGCGAAGTCGAACGCTGTCCACGCCCGCCGATACCAGCTGGACGAAGCGGAGATCCGCGGCCCCGGCGAGCGCGCCGCCAGGCAGCTCCCGGCGCAGGTTCAGCGCCAGCAGGGCCTCGGCCCCGCGCAGCGTCGTGCTGCGCTCCTCAGCCGGGACGTCGCTGAGGAACCTGACGTCCGCCACGTCACCGAGCACGTCGGTAATGGCCGAGGTGATCCCGCCGTCTGCTGGGTAGCTGACCGCTACCTGCCGTTCGTGGGCCATCGAGGCTTCTCCTGGAGGTGTGATGCGCTGTATGTCCGCCGCTCACCATGACCGTGCTGACCGGCAATACATTCCACCGCAACGGATGGGGGCATCGTGACAGCCGGGCCGGCCAGCCGGGGCCCGGGGCGATGAATGAGGACGGCTTCCGTGACCTGCACCGCCGGCTGCGTGCTCAGGTCCCGTGGCCGCTGGACGACCGGCGCGGGGCGCTGAACTACATCACCCCAGCGGAGGTTCTCGCCGCGGTCGGCGAGGTCCGGCTGGGCCGCACAGTGAGCTTGGCCGCACCGATGGAGAGCCAGGTCACCGCGGACAATCCGGACCCAGCCCGGCACCCGATGACCGGGACAGCCGACAACGCGGCACCGACCGGGCTGTCTTTTGCGACTGACCGGGTGGAAATGAACGTGCACGGTAACGCGGACAGCCACCTGGACGCGTTGTGTCATGTGATGTTCGATGGGCTGCTGTACAACGGAGTGCCCGCGGGCACGGTCACCTCGAAGGGCTCCCTGGACCTGTCGGTCGAGCGGGCCAGTGGCGGCATCGTCGGCCGTGGCGTGCTGCTGGACATCCCGCGGCTGCGCGGGGTGGCGTGGCTGGAGCCCGGCGATCAGGTGCGTGCCGCTGAGCTGGAAGCGGCCGAGGCGGCCCAGGACGTCCGGGTCGGCCGGGGTGACCTGCTCTTCGTCCGGGTCGGCCACCGGCGGCGGCGCGAGGAGCTGGGCCCGTGGGACGCGGCCCGCATGCGGGCCGGGCTGCACCCGGCGGCGATGGAGTTCGTGGCGCAGCGGCAGGTCGCGGTGCTGGGCAGCGACAGTAACAGTGACGCCGCAGGCGGCGCGATCGGTGCTGTGGACTTCCCGGTGCACATCCTGGCCATCAACGCGCTCGGCGTGCACCTGCTGGACTACCTCCGGTTCAGCGACCTGCTGCGGGTGTGCGAGCGGGAGGGCCGCTGGTCGTTCCTGTGCGTCGTGGCCCCGTTGCGGCTGCAGGCCGGGACCGGGTCCCCGGTCAACCCGATAGCCATCCTGTAATCGCCCACCGCAGATGCGGCCAGCTCTCAGCGGGCCGCCCGGCCCAGGATCACTCCGATGGCCGGCGGCGCCATGATCCGCGGCTTCCAACTCTGCCGGTCAGACTGCCTGTCCGGACTCGACGGTGTGGCTACGTTGCTGGCAGGTGCGGTGAAAAGGCTTCTGCATCAAGCGTGCGACTGCAGGGCAGCTTCCAGTCAAGGGAAGTATCAGCGAGGTGAGATTCTTAGGGCGAGTCGCGATGAGTTGTCACAGCCGTGACCATGGCCCTGGCGGCCAATGTCGCTCCGGCGTTCGCGCAGCAGCAGGAGATCTGTGGCAACGGCGGATCTGGCTACTGCCTGAACGACTGGAACAACCAAGGCTCCGGTTACCCCGTCCTGATGTATTACGGCGGATACCCGAACGAGAACTTCTCAGCCCAGGCGATCGACCGCTGCAACGGGCACAGTTACGTGACCGATCCGGATAGGGGCATCGGAACGACGTACTGCCCGTACGCCAACCATCAGCTCGACTACAACACCGGCAGCGGAGGTGCCACCGGGACGGTCCAGATCGAGGATCTCGGGGAATTCCTGTACAACCCGCATTAACCCTGGGTGATGTGCCATCTGCCCGCCATCGTGCGGGGCCAGGCCGGCGGCCCCCTTCCCTGGGCCGGGCAGCGCCAGGTACGCGGGTACCGCGACGTCGTGAACGTAAGGCACCGGGGGGTGCAAAATCATGCTGGGCCGAGGTAAGCGTTTCTGGTCACTGGTGGGTTAACGAGTGTGAGCCAAGGCAACGCCGAGTTCGCTGAGTTCTTCGCGGCCAGCTGGGATCCCTGCCTGCGGGCGGTAGCCGCCAGCACCGGCAGCATGACGCTGGCCGAGGACCAGGTCGCGGAGGCGTTTGCCCGGGCGTGGGCGTGCTGGCACAAGGTCAGCCATCATCCAGCGCCCAGGGCCTGGGTGGTCCGCACCGCGCTGAACGCCGGGGCGTCCGCGTGGCATCGGCGGAGCAGGGAAACGGCGCTGGCCAGTCAGGACGTCGCGGCGGCCGGCAGTCAGGGGACTTGCCTGGACACTGCCGTGCTCGCCGCGCTGCGCCGCCTGCCGGCCCGCCAGCGGGAGGTGATCGTGCTGCGTGTCTTCCTCGACCTGGACATCGACACGACCGCCAGGCTGCTTGGCATCGCGCCGGGAACGGTCCGGGCTCACCTCTCGCGGGCCATGACCGCCCTGCGTGGCGAACTGGTCCCCGTCATGATCACGGAGACCGGACGATGAACCACGCTGAGCACCCGATGAACGACGACGAGCACCCGGACGACAGCGCCCTGACCGCGGAGCTGGTCGATTCCCTGGCTGAAGTGGCCGTGCCCGAGCGGCCACCGCTGGCCGCGATCGCCGGCAGGGGCCGTGTGCACCGGCGGCGGCGGCTCGCAGGTTTGGCGGCCCTCGGCGGTGCCACTGCCGCCGTGGTCATCGCGCTGGCACTCGGCCTGACCGGCGTTTTCGGTGCGGCCCCGGCCGGCGGCACCGGCACGATCGGGACCGCGGCCTTCACCCTCACCAGCTTTTCCAATGGCACCGTCGCGCTGCGCTTGGGGCAGATGTTCGACCCCCCCGCGCTCCAGCGGGCACTCGCGCAACACGGCATCCGGGCTCAGGTCAAGATCGGCACCTACTGCTCGTCCAGCCCCGCGGCACCCAGCCCACTCCGCATCGGGGTACTGCCCGGCGCCAGCCCGGTGCCCACCGGGACGCATCGCCGACGCGTGCCCGGGCTCGGTAATGGCCAGGGCATCTGGCAAAGCCTGAACATCCCGGTCAGGCCCAGTCAGCTGGCCCCGATGGTTGACCCCATATCGATGGTGATCAACCCCGCGGCGATGCCCCCCGCGACCGAGCTGTTCATCGGCTTCTTCGACTTCAGACACACTATCTTCGTGGACCTCATCTACACCAATTCTCACACCTGCATCAACACTCAGGAGCCGTCAGCCGAACCGCAAGTTCTCACCGGGCGGAAGTAAGCGTTTCGGGTCCGTGACGGGTTAACGGGTGTGAGCCACGACAACGCCGCGTTCGCCGCTGCGCTCGGCGCATCTGATGCTGGCCAGCCACCGCAGGTCATGGTGGCGGCGGAGGGTATTTCCAAGACCTTCGGCAGCGGCCATACGGCCGTGCACGCCCTGCGGGGGGTGTCGTTCACGGTAGGCCGGGGTCGGCTCACCGCCTTGCGCGGGCGATCGGGCTCCGGCAAAACCACGCTGCTGAACATCATCGGCGGCCTGGACAGCCCGACGGCGGGCCAGGTGTGGGTGGATCGCCGCGAGCTGAGCCGGATGACCGAGCGGGAGCGGCTGGCGCTGCGGCGGGACACGGTCGCCTTCATTTTCCAGTCCTTCGGGCTCATTCCGATGCTGTCCGCAGCCGAAAACGTGGGGATCCCGCTGCGCATCGCGGGCGTACGGCCCAGCGAGCGCCGGGAGCGGATTGCGGCCATGCTGGCGCTGACCGGCTTGTCCAGCCATGCTGCGCACCGGCCGGGCGAGCTCTCCGGGGGCCAGCAGCAGCGGGTCGCCATCGCCCGCGCGCTGGCCGGCTGGCCAGGCCTGCTGATCGCTGACGAGCCAACCAGCCAGCTCGACCTGGAGACTGGCCGGCAGATCATGGAGCTGCTGCTGGGCGTGGTGCGCTCCGAGGGAATCACCGCCCTGGTCGCCACGCACGACGAGGCGCTCATCGACCTGGCCGACACGGTCATTGTGCTGGAGGATGGGTGCGTCGTGACCGGGCAGGCGGCCGGGCAGCAGGCCCTGGCCGGAGACGCCGGAACACAGGCGAGAGATGGGTGAGCAGCCACCCATGCCCCAGCCTGATGGCGGCAGCCGGGGGCCGGATCGGAGCTGGTCTGTGCCTGGCCTGGGAATCTCCTTCCTCGCCCGCCGGGCCAGATCCTCATGGCTGCTGCTGGGCTGCGTCGCGGTCACGGTCCTGCTCGCCACCGGGCTGGCCGCCGCGGGATGGACGTTCGCCGCCGCGGTGATCCCGCCGGGAGCGCAGAGCATCCTCGCCGCGCCGCAGGACCGGGTGATCGGGCTCAGCGGCGTGGTGGGCGGCGCCGGGCAGGCGGCCACCGACGCGCGGCAGATCCGTGCCTCGCTGCGCAAGGCCCGGCCGGGGATCGGTTACCAGATGGAAGGCGCGCTATGGGCGAACCCGATCACGCTCTCGCCGCCCCGGGCTGTCCGCGCCGAGCCGAGCCCGGTTCTGGGGCTTCCGCCCCCGGTCAACTGGCAGATCCAGGTCGCGGCGCTGGCCGGGATCAGCGCCCAGACGACGCTGACCGCCGGGGCCTGGCCGGGTCCGCCGCACCCTGGCAGCCCGCTCCCGGTAGCGCTGCCGGTGGCCGTGGCCAGCCGGCTGGACGTGACGCCCGGCTCGGTGCTGAAAGCCGCCGACCAGTCTGGCCCGGCCTCGGCCGGGCTGCGCGTCACCGGCCTGTTCCGGTTCAAGAACCCGGCGTCGCCGTACTGGGCGCTGGACGAGGTGCCCTTCTCGGGGTTCGCCGCCAATACCATCCCAGGGGTCGGCACCACCCTCATCCCAGGGGTCGGCACCCCGGGTTCCCTCGTCATATACGGCCCCGCGGTGGTGAGCCCCGCGGCGTTCCGCAGCGGCGTCACCGCGCGCCAGGCCTCGTGGTTCGTGCTTCCGGCGGCGCCGGTGATGGCCCGGCAGAACATTGCCGCGCTGGCCGGCCGCACCAGCCAGGTGGTGACGAAGCTGACCATCCTGATCCTGCCGTCCGGCCTGCAGGTGACCACGCGCCTGCCGCAGGTCCTGGACGGCATCGCCAGCAACATTGTGCTGGCCAGGTCGCTGTTCACGATCGGCGCGCTGGAGCTGCTGCTCGTCGCGGGGGCGGCCCTGGTGCTGGCCGCGCGGCTGCTGGCCAGTCTTCGGGACGAGGAGTCGGCGCTGCTGCGGGCGCGCGGCGCCACCAGGTGGCAGCTGACCCGGCCGGTGCTGGCCGAGGCGCTGGTCATCGGCGCCGCGGCCGGTGCGGTCGGCGTGCTGGCCGGCGTTCGCCTCACCGGCGTGCTGGCCAGCGCGGGCCAGCTGCACCTGGACAGCTACCAGGCCAGCCGGATCAGCCCGCTGGCGTGGCTGTCGGCCCTCGCCATGCTGGCGCTGTGCGCCGCGGTGATGGCCTGGCCGGCCCTGCGCGCCGGGACCCCTGACGTGGCCAGGATCCGCCAGGGCAGGCAGGCCCGGCTCGCGGGGGTCGCCTGGGCGGGCGGCGATCTGGCCGTGCTGGCGCTCGCGGCGCTCGCGGTGTGGCAGCTGCGCGGCTATTCGGCGGTCGCGCATCCGGCGGCGGGGTCGCTCGCGATCGATCCGGTGATCGCCATCGCTCCCGCGCTCGCGCTGGCCGGGGTCGCGCTCGTGCCGCTCCGTACGCTGCCGCTACTGGCCAGGCTGGCCGACGGGGCCACCGAGCACGGCAGGCGGCTGGCCGCCGCCATGGTGAGCTGGCAGATCGGCCGGCGGCCGATCCGCCAGGCGGGACCGGTCCTGCTCGTCGTCGTCGCGACGGCCACCACCACGCTGGCGCTGGCTGGGTGGCGGAGCTGGCAGCAGTCGGCTGCGGACCAGGCCGCGTTCGCGGTCGGCTCGGACGTGCGGGTGGACGCCGGGGCCGGCGGACCGCTGGACCCCAGGGCGATCACCCGGGAGCCGGGTGTCACCGCCGCGACGCCGGCCAGCATCGCCAGCATCGGCAGCGGGGGCCAGCTGATCGCCGTGGGCGCAGGCACGGCGGGCCAAGCGATCCTGCTCCGCCCCGACCTGTCGCCGCTTCCGCTGAGCTCACTGTGGCGGAGCATCATCCCGCGGCGGCCGACGGGGCTGGCGCTCCCCGGCCGGCCGGACCGGCTGCAGATCCTCGTGACGCTCGGGGCGAGCCCGGGCACCAGCACGGCGGCGCTGCGGAGGGAACTTGGCTCAGTCACCGTCACGGCCTCGGTCCAGGATGCCGACGGCGTCAGCTACGTCCTACCCGCCGGGGTGCTGCCCGCCGACGGCCAGCGGCATGCCCTGGTTGTCCCGCTGCCCGGCCCGGGGCAGGCCAGCTACCCGCTGCGGCTGCTCGGCCTCTCCGTCACCTTTGTCCTGCCGCCGTACCACCCGGCCAGCCTCCTGCTCGACACCCTTGGCATCGCGTACTGCGGCGACCGGACACCCGACCGCATGTCCGGCGGTGAGCAGCAGCGAGCCGCCATCGCCGCAGCACTGGCGAACCAGCCGCGGGTGCTGCTGGCCGACGAGCCCACCGGCGAGCTGGACTCGTCCACCGCCCACGAGGTCTTCTCCGCCCTGCAGACCGCTAACACCGAACTCGGCGTCACGGTGCTGGTGGTCACCCACGACCCGGCCGTGTCATCGCAAGTTCGCCGGACGATCGCCATCCGGGACGGCCGGACAAGCAGCGAGACCATCCGGCACGCGGCCACCGACGAGCACGGCCGGACCGCGCTGCACGCGCGTGAGTACGCGACGCTGGACCGCGCGGGCCGGATTCAGCTCCCGCGTGAGATGACCAGGCGCCTCCGCATGCGAGACCGGGTCCAGCTGCAGGAGGAGCACGACCACATCGGCGTCTGGCCGGACCAGTCGGCCGATCAGGAACGGCACCACCGCACACCGAATTCGTAACCACCCACTGTTCGACGGGTACCAGCGGCATGTCCTCATGCCCCAGAGGTCGGCTCAATTGCACGCGTGCCTGGCTAACGAGATCCGCTATCAGGCGTCCCACCTTTGCTGGGCCGAGGTAAGCGTTTCCGGTCACTGGCGGGTTAACGGGTGTGAGCCACGGCAACGCCGAGTCCGGCGCTGCGCACGGCGCAATGCGGAACCAGGCGTTCGCCGGTGCCGCTGCACCTGCCCCGGAGGCTCGCCGCAGGAGCGTTGGTGCTCGCGTTGATCCTGCCGGAGCCCGGCCGACATCTGAAGGAGACCCGATGCACGACAGCATCCATTCAGCGCGGCTGACCCGCTCCCGGCGAGCGCACCTGCCCGCCGCCGCACTGCTCCTGAGCGGGGTCTTGGTGGCAGGATGCACAGGAAGCTCAGGGCACCCGGCCACAACCGCGGCGACCCGCTCCGCGCCGTCCAGCGCGGTGTCCAGCTGCCTGCTTCCGCCGGCCTTCTCCTGCTATGCCCCGCACCAGTTCCGGGTCGCGTATGGCATCCAGCCCTTGCTAGACAGCGGGATCGACGGCCACGGCGAAACGGTGACGGTCCTTGCCCCTCCCCCCTCCCCAACGCTCTGGTAGACCCGTCCCCCAACGTCCCGGCGGCGCAGTCCTCCAGCGCCGCGGCAGCCCCGCCCCCTGGTACGCAACCGGCTACCACCGACATCCGCAAGGACCTGGCGGCATTCGACTGCATGTTCCGGCTGCCCGCCGCGCGGATCCAGACCGTGACCACCCTGGCCGGGGCAGCCTCGCCCTGGCAGGCGACTGGCGAGGAGGTCTTTGACCTCGAGGTCGTGCACACGGTCGCCCCCGCCGCCACCCTCCGCCTGGTCCTGCTGCCCGCCAACGTCCTGGACAGCGCCGCGACCGCGACCGCGGACATGCTCGCTGGGCTGCGGCTCGCCGTCTCCGGCACTGACATGGCGTCGATCGGCTGGAGCCTGGGGGAACACTTCTTCACCGCGGCTCAGGTGGCCCACCTGCACTCCATCCTGCAGGAGGCGGCCGCGCACCACGTCACGGTGGCCGCCGCCTCCGGCGACAACAACGGGCTGGGGAAGCCCCAACGCGCAGGTGCTCATCCCCCTGCTGGGCCCCAGCTAAGCTCACGTGGCGAGACGCCACTGCAGCATGGCCCCAGCCGATCGTCACCGACCGGAAGCAGACGATCAGATCCGGGCGCGCGTAACGTCGTCATTCGCAGCCGGATGACAGCCCAGGGAAGGCCTTCGGAGGTGCATGGTGGGCGACACGAGCACGGGAAACGGCAAAGTCGTAGTGAACAGGTCGATGTCACTCGACGGGTTCACCGCTGGTCCCGGCGACGCGATGAACTGGGTCTTCGACTTCATGGGGCCGATCGAGGACGAGTTCCCGGAGATCATGGCGGCCACCGGCGCCATGCTCGTCGGCCGGCGGACCTACGAGGTGGGTAAGCGTATGGCCGAGAATCCGAACGAGGTCACCCCTGCCTACGACGGGGGAGCTGAGTTCGTCCTCACCCATAAGCCACCGGACCCGCCCGACCCGGCGGTCACGTTCCTCACCGGTGATATCGGGGAAGCCGTCGCCATCGCGCTCCGCGCCGCGGGCGGCAAGAACCTCGAAATCCTCGGCGCCGACGTAGCCGGTCAGTGCCTGCGGCGGGGACTCGTGGACGAGATCATGGTGTTCGTCCTGCCGGTCCTGCTCGGCGACGGGACTCGCTTGTTCTCCGCCCCGGGCCTCGCCAGGATAGACCTCGAACCGCTCGACAGCACATCGTCGGGAGCCGTCACAATTCTGCGGTTCCGCGTCCGCAAGTAGGTCCCGGCTACGTCGTATCAGCTTGCTACTGCCGCTATAGCCGACGGTAGGTGAGGCCGGTGTGGTGAATGGCCGTACGGTGGGGTGGTGGAGGTCCGGCTGTTCGGCGAGCTTGAAGCGGTGCAGGACGGCATGGCGGTGCCGGTCCGGGGTACCAAGCAGCGGGCGCTGCTGGCCCTGCTGGCGCTGCACCGCGGCGAGCCGGTCAGTGCCGACCGCCTGATCGACGTGCTGTGGGGTGATGAGCAGGCGGCGAACCCGGCCAATGCGCTGCAGGCCCAGATCGGCCAGCTGCGCCGTGTTCTCGGGCCAGCGGCGATCGTCACCACCGAAGCCGGTTATGCCCTTGCCATCGGTGCCGGGGACGTCGATGTCATCCGTTTCAAGCAGCTGGTGGCGAACGGACGCCGCCTGAGCGAGGAGGGCGAGGCGGCGCTGGCGTCAGCCGTGCTGGGTGAGGCGCTTGGCCTGCGGCGCGGCGAGCCGTTGGCCGAGTTCGCTTATGCGGGCTTCGCCGACGCCGAGCGGGCTCATCTGGACGAGCTGACGCTGGTGGCGGTCGAGGCCCGCGCCGGAGCGGACCTGGATCTGGGGCGGCATGCCGACCTGGCCGGCGAGCTGGAGGCCGCATGCCGACAGCACCCGCTTCGCGAGCGCCTGTGGGAACTGCTGATGGTTTCCCTGTACCGGTCCGGCCGCCAGGCCGAGGCGTTGCGGGCCTATACCGCGATCCGTGACCGCCTGGTGGATGAGCTGGGCATCGATCCGGGCCCGGCGCTGCGCGAACTTCAGGCCCGCATCCTGGCCCAGGATCCGTCGCTTGCCGCAGCCAGGCCGCCTCCGGTCCAGGCGGCGGGGCCGGCCGTCCCGCTCGCGGTGACCGGCAATCTGAGGGAGCAGCTGAGCGGCCTGGCCGACCGCGAGCCCGAGCTGGCCCAGCCACGGGAGCCGGATATTCTCTGGGTACCAACGACCCTGCTCGAGACGAAGCTGTATGTGCCGCGGCCGCGGCGTGGTCTGGTGCCGCGTCCGCGGCTGAGCGAGCGGCTGGACCGCGGGACTGCGTCGAGGTTGATGCTCGTCTCCGCGCCTGCTGGTTTCGGCAAGACGACGCTGCTGACCGAGTGGCTGGCGGCGGGACCGGCCGGGCCGGCCGATGAGCGGCTGGTGGCGTGGCTGTCGCTCGACCGGGGTGACAGCGATCCGGCGTCCTTCTGGGCTTATGTGATCGCCGCGCTGCGGACGGTGGCATCCGGGGTCGGTGAGAGTGCGCTGGCCCTGCTGCATGCGCCGCAGCCGCCGCCGGTCGAGGCGGTGCTGACCGTGCTGCTCAACGATCTGGGCGCGATCGCGGGCGATATCGTGCTGGTGCTCGATGACTACCATGTCATCGACGCGGCCGCGGTGCAGGACGGGATGGCGTTCCTGCTCGATCATCTGCCTCCGGGGCTGCACGTGGTGATCGCCGGCCGGGCTGATCCTGCGTTGCCGCTGGCCGGGTTGCGGGCGCGTGGCGAGCTGGCCGAGATCCGCGCGGCCGAGCTGCGCTTCACCCCCGATGAGGCGGCGGCGTATTTAAACGGGATGATGGGCCTGCAGCTGGCGGCCCGGGACGTGGCGGTGCTGGAGGCCCGCACCGAGGGCTGGATCGCCGCGCTGCAGCTGGCGGCGCTGTCGATGCAGGGGCGAGAGGACGTCGGCGGCTTCATCGCCGGCTTCGCGGGAGATGACCGCTATGTCGTGGACTACCTGGCTGAGGAGGTGCTGCAGCGCCAGCCCGACCGTGTCCAGGCCTTCTTGCTGCAGACCTCGATCCTGGGCCGGCTGAGCGGTCCGCTGTGCGATGCCGTCACCGGGCAGGGTGGCGGCAAGGCCATGCTGGCGGCGCTGGACCGGGGGAACTTGTTCCTGGTGCCGCTGGATGACCGCCGCCAGTGGTATCGCTACCACCATCTGTTTGCTGATGTGCTGCAGGCGCGGCTGCTCGACGAGCAGCCCGGCCAGGTGCCGGAGCTGCACCGGCGGGCCAGCGCGTGGTATGAGCAGAACGGCGAGCAGCCCGTGGCCATCGGCCACGCGCTGGCCGCCGGAGATTTCGGGCGGGCGGCGGACCTGGTCGAGCTGGCGATCCCGGCCATCCGCCCGACCAGGCAGGAGGCCATGGTGCGTCGCTGGCTCGAGGAACTCCCCGACGACGTGATCCGGGTCAGGCCGGTGCTCAGCGTTACCTTTGCCGGGGCATTGCTGAATACCGACGAGATCGAGGGAGTCGAGGAGCGGCTGCAAGACGCCGAACGATGGCTGGACGCAGCGACATCTCTCCCTGAGGAAACGCAAGCCCGCCCGGCCGAGATGGTCGTCGCCGACGAGGAGGAATACCGACGTCTCCCGGCGGCGACCGAGGTGTACCGTGCCGCGCTGGCCATGGCCCGGGGCGATGTCCCCGGCACCGTCCGGCACGCCCGGCGGGCGCTTGATCTTTCGCTTGAGGAGGACCACCTCAACCGTGCCTCAGCAGCGGGGTTCCTGGGGCTCGCGTCCTGGGGGAGCGGTGATCTGGAGGCCGGGCACCGGGCTTATTCCGCGTGCGTGGACGGTCTGCGGCGGGCCGGGTTCATTGCTGACATCCTTGGCTGTTCGATCGCTCTTGCCGACATCCGGATCACGCAAGGTCGTCTCGGCGAGGCGATGCGCACCTACGAGCAGGCGTTGCAGCTGGCCCCTGAGCACGCCGGGCCGGTCCTGCGGGGAACAGCAGACATGCACGCGGGGATCAGCGAGATCCACTGCGAGCGAGACGACCTGCGCGCCGCCACCCAGCATCTGCTGACGAGCCAGGAGCTGGGCGAGCACACCGGGTTGCCGCAGCATCGGTATCGCTGGCGGGTCGCGATGGCCCGGGTGGCGCAGGCTGAGGGAAACCTGGTCGGTGCCCTTGACCTGCTCAACGAGGCGGAGCGCTGCTATGTGAGCGACTTCTTCCCGAATGTGCGGCCGGTTCCGGCGCTGAAGGCACGGGTCTGGATCAGGCAGGGCAGATTCGGTGAAGCCCTCGGCTGGGCGCGTGAGCACGGCCTGTCCGTTGATGACGACCTCAGTTACCTGCGCGAGTTCGAGCACATCACCCTGGCCAGGCTGCTACTGGCGCGGCATGAGGACGAGCGCCCAGAGCGCTCCGTGCATGAGGCGACCGGGCTCCTGCAGCGCCTGTTGCTCGCGGCGGAAGAAGGCGGGAGGGCGGGCCGCGTCATCGAGATCGTTTTGCTGCAAGCGCTCGCTCACCAGGCGCAAGGGGACATCCCGGCGGCGCTTGCCTCCATGGAACGGGCAGTGACGCTGGCCGAGCCGGAAGGTTACGTCCGGATCTTCGCTGATGAGGGCCCGCCTCTCGTCCCGTTGCTGAGAGCGGTCGCCAAACAGGGGACCGGGCAGAACTATGCCCGCCGGCTCCTAGCCGCCGTCGGCAGGACCGCAACCGGCAGCCCTACGACACTGGCCTTGATCGACCCGCTCAGCGAACGCGAGCTCGACGTGCTCAGGCTGCTCGGAACCGAGCTGGACGGCCCGGCCATCGCCCGCGAGCTCACGGTGTCCCTGAACACGATGCGGACTCACACCAAGAACATCTACGCCAAGCTCGCGGTGACCAACCGCCGGGCAGCAGTCCGGCGGGCCGCGGAACTCGACCTGCTGCCGCGAAACCGCAGCCGCCGGCCCTGACCGTCGTTCCCGGCAGGCGCACGGCGGTCCTCCGGGGGTGCTCTCCCAGCTGCGGCCCGGGTCGCCCGGGGCACGTCACGCGCCCAGCGCGCGCCTCCTCGGCACCCTTCGCCGGCTGAATCACCACATCAATCGCCAGGTGTGGTGATGCCTGCTCACCACATCCGCTCCTAGCTTCGACCAGAGCCAGGAACGCTCGCATGGTGGCGGAGATTCAGCCAGGCGAGCACCAGCAAGGGGAGCGCCATGAGCCAGATATCGGCCGGCCACCAGGGTGGCCCCGGGCGCTATGAGATCCGCCTCAAGGGCCACCTCGACAGCCGGTGGTCCGCCTGGTTCGACGGGCTGACCATTACCCGCTGCGGCAACGGCACCACCATCATCCACGGCCCGGTAGCCGACCAGGCCGCGCTGCACGGCTTGCTACAGAAAGCACGTGACCTGGGCCTGCACCTGATCTCGGTCACGTCCGTCGAACCCGGTCCTCCGCAGGCGCCCAACGCCGCGACCCGATAACTCAGCAATCCACGACAAGGAGACCGCCATGGCCACCACCGTCCAGACCCCAGCAGCTAAAGCGCCGCCGAAAGGAACCCCGATGAGCTCGACGAGAAAGACCGCGCTCGTCGCGGGCATCTTCTACCTGATCACCTTCATCTCGATCCCCACCCTCGCCCTCTACGGCCCCGTGAAGAACCATCCGGACTGGATCCTCAGCTCCGGCGGCCACACAGGCGTGCTCGTGGGCGGCTTTCTCGAGGTGATCGTCGCCCTCGCCGGCATCGGCACCGCCGTCACGCTCTACCCGGTGGTCAAGCGGCAGAACGAAGGCACCGCGCTGGGCTTTGTCGCCTCCCGCGTCCTGGAAGCCAGCATGATCTTCGCCGGCGTCGTCAGCCTCCTGTCACTGGTGACCCTGCGACAGGCCGGAGCGACCGGAGCAACTGCGGCCGCGCTGGTCACCACCGGCGCGGCGCACGTCGCGATCTACAACTGGACGTTCCTGCTCTCACAGAGCCTCATGCCGGCCTTCAACGCACTGCTGCTGGGCTCCCTGATGTACCGGTCCCGGCTCGTGCCCCGCATCATTCCCCTGGTAGGGCTCATCGGCGCCCCGTTCCTCATCTGCACCGTCATCGCAACGCTGTTCGGCGGCTTCAAGCTGGGCTCCCCCGAGCTCGCCGCAGTCCCGGTGGCTGCCTGGGAGCTGTCGCTGGGCATGTGGCTGGTCGTCAAGGGCTTCAGGCCTTCACCGATCACCGCCGCAATGGACGCCGCTGCCAGCACGCCGCGCGCCTACCAGGACGTCGCGGCCTGACCCCGGCAGGACGACACGGCCGGGCCCTCCCCCAGGGCCCGGCCGTGTCCGCGCACGCAGCCCGGCCGTCCGCCGATGGCCGTGCTGCGCCGCTGCGGTGCTCACCGGACCCGGCGCACGGGCAGGATCGCGACAGCGCTGGTGATCGCGCACAGTCCGGCCACCGTGTACAGCACGCCGTAGCTGCCGCCGCCGGCCGCCAGGATGGCCGGCGCGATCGCGGGCGCGATGGAAAAGGGAAGTGCGCCGGCGATGTTGAACACACCCAGATCCTTGGCTGCGCTGCGCCTACCGGGCAGCACGTCCACCACTAGCGCGAGGTCGACCGCCAGGTACACGCCGAAGCCGAGCCCGCTGATGGCCATGCCGACGAGAAAGCCGTTGAAGTCGCTGGCGACGGCGATCATGAACAACGCCAGGCCATACACGATCGACGCGGTGAAGACGAAGATCTTCCGCCGGCCTGTCCGGTCAGAGATCTTCCCGCCGATGAGGGAAGCGGCGACGATGACGGCGGACTGGGCAAGCGTGCCCAGAAATATCTGCTGCGGCACCTCGGCCCTAGCGCTGCCGATCTTGTCCAGCAGGTAGTAGGCCTGGTAGGTGACCAGGAACGCGTAGGCCAGGACGAACATGAAGCGGCTGGCGAAAGCCCAGGCGAAGTCCGGGTTCTTCCGCGGGTTGACGTAGAAGGTGCTGGCAAATTCCCGCAGCGACCAGGCCGGCTTCTCGGCCTTGGCAAGCCGGCGATCATTAAGGCTGACCGCGAACAGGAGGATAAAAAATCCGCCGACCGCGCACGGGCCCAGGAACATGGCGAGCAGATGGCCGGTGAACAGCTTGACCACGAAGGTGCCGCACACCGACCCGACGGGCATGCAGACCCCCAGGACACCGGAGACCAGGCCGCGCTGAACCGACGGCACCTGATCCGGCATCACCGCCACCATGGCCGCGAGCAGCGCGTTGAAGAACAGCTGAGCGGCACACCATCCGGCCAGGACGACCGGGATGCTGGGCGCCAACGCCACAATCAAGATGCCGAGCGAGCCGCCCACCAGCCCGATGATCATCCATGGCCGCCGCATGCCCAGCGGCGATGCGGTGCGGTCGCTCAGCCTGCCGAAGAACGGATTAGCGACCATCGCCAGCAGGGCGCCGGTCCCGGCGACAAGCGCCAGGCTGCCCGGTGCCCGTCCGATCCCGACAAGCGAATCCACCTTCAATGCCAGGGTCACCAGCAAAGGCGCGAGAAACAGCAGCGAGGTGCTCATATACGCCAGCGTGTACAGCGAGATGAAACCCCATCCGACCCGGTGCGCCGCCTTCGGCGGCTCAGGCTCCAGCGCAGCCTCGGCTGCGTTCCGGTCCTTCACTTCGCGGCGCGCGTTACCCGGCCGGGCCGCGGCACTGCTAACCCCTTGTGTCTCCTGGCCGGAACAGATCAGGCGAGCGCTTGTGTCCCAGAGCCGCGCCGCGGCGGTGGTGTCGTAGGAGGCCTTGTTCGAGGTCTTGGGCCTGCGGTTGGCGAAATACTGTCCGGTGACACCTTCGACCTCGGATGCGGATGCCAGGTAGATGGAGGTAGCTGCGCCCTGCGCGGGTGTCCTTAGGAACGGCCGCGACACCGTGATCATGACCTTCGCCAGCAGTGACGGGTCCTCGGCGGCGAAGGCGGTGCGTACCACACCGGGGTGCAGCACGGTGGCGGTGACGCCGGTGCCGTCCAGGCGGCGGGCGAGTTCGTAGGTGAACATGACGTTGGCGAGTTTGGACTGGCTGTATGCCTGCTGCCCGGAGTAGCGGCGCTCGCCCTGCAGGTCGGTGAAGTCAAGCTTGCCGGTTGCCTGGGAGTTGGAGGAGACGGTCACGATCCTCGCGGGGGCGCTGGCTTTGAGCAGGTCCAGGAGCAGGCTGGTGAGCAGGAACCCGGCGAGGTGGTTCACGGCGAAAGTGCGCTCAAGCCCGTCTGCGGTGACGTGCCTGCTGGCCCAGAACCCCCCAACGTTGTTGACCAGTACGTCCAGTCGTGGGTAGGCATCGAGGACCGCGGCGGCGAGCCGGCGTACCTCGGCCTGGCAGGACATATCGGCGGCGAAGGCGTCCACGCAGGGGTTACCGGCCTCGCGCGCGATCGCCGCGGCGGCTGCCTGGGTGCGCGCGGTGTCCCGGCCGGTGATGCCGACGCGAGCGCCAAGCGCGGCCAGGCCTACTGCGGTGGCTCTGCCGATGCCGCCGGTACCGCCGGTGACCAGGGTGGCCGTGCCCGCCATCGGGCCGGGTGAGTCTTCAGTCATCGCGGTTCCCTCGTCCCGGTCGTGGGGTGATCGCGCAGGTTTCCGTACCGGGCGCGCCCGGGTTTGTCCTTGTGGCTTTCATCGGGACGTCGCTCACGCCGTTCCCGGCCGCAGGAATCCGAGCCACACTTCCACGATCCCACCGTACGGCCAGTCGCCCTGCCGATGGCCAGTCAGCTTCGCGACCGCCCTGGCCGTGCGCCTCAGCGCCGCGACAGTGCCGCCTCAGGCCCGCTGCGCAAGCTTCATTCCAAGACCGGCACATCGAGGGAAGGACCCGTCGCCCGAGGAGGCGTTCTTCGACCTGACCCGGAATGAAACCGACTACCACGCCGGCCAGCTGACCGGCTCAGCCAAAGGAATCTGACATGAGCGCTACGACCCGCACCACAATCCCGGCTCCGCCGGCCCGAGCCACCACGATCCGCAGGCTCCTCTTCCGCGGTGAGCGGCCCCGCCATCTCAGCCGCCTTGAGAAGCCCATGGCTAACGCTGCCCGGGCACGCTTACGGTTGCTGGCCGCCTTCCTGCCCGTCACCGCCGCGCTTTACGTCGGTGCCGAGGCGCTGGATCCCAGGGGCACCGACCAGGTGGTCACCAATACGGCCACCGCGTTCAAGCTGCTGCCCATCGCGGCGGCTCACTCCTCCCAGCTGTACCTGTCGGGTTCGCTGTCGGTGCTGGCGCTCGGCGGCCTGGCGGTGTCGTATGCGGCGATCGCCTTGCTGGTCACCAGGCGCGGCTGGGTGATCGCCACGATTGCCGCGCTGCTGGGTGGCCTGGGCGCTTTCGCCGGGGCCATGCTCAACGTCCTGGGCGGGATCAGCCTCGCGGCGGCGGCCTCCGCGCACATGACCCAGACAGCGGCCGCCCGGTTCCTGGTGACCAGCTTCGGTTCCGGGCCTGCCCAGGCCGCCGGGTACATCTACTTCGCCTCCGAGTACGCCGCGCCCGTGCTGATGGGGTTCGCGCTGTGGCGCAGCCGCGCCGTGCCGCGCTGGCTGGCCGTGTTGTTCACCGCCGGCCTGGAGGTCGCCGAGGCGATGGGCGCCATCGGCCCTAAGGTCGCGCTGTTCATGCTGCCGTTCGCCATCGCGATGATCCTGCTCGCGGCCCGGATCTGGCAGGCCGCCGCCCGGCCGGCGCCGCCGACCGGCGCCACGACCACACCGGCGGCAACGACGTCGCCGGCCACCGCAGCCGCCCTGCCGCAAACCACTCCAGGGAGCTGACATGACCACCACCCACCCGCACACGCAACCAGCAGGAGGGCCTCAAATGACGGTCAGACGATCTTGGAAGCCACCTTGGTTGCCTCCGGCAGGCGCCATGACCTGCATGTTGGTCGGGATGGCCGGATTCGAACCGGCGGCCTCCTGCTCCCAAAGCAGGCGCGCTAACCAAGCTGCGCTACATCCCGCTAAGCCGACCGTAGCCTACCGGTCCATTGACTTCCTTGCGCACTGTGGCTGGCGGCAGCATGGGCAAGACCGGGCCGGCCTGTCCCAAACTCGCGGCCACGGATCCGTTGTGGCGCGAGTCCGGTGATCCGCCCCGCCTGGAACCCGGTACGCTACGGCTGAAGACTTGGCTGACCGGGCGGCTCGCCCACGATCAGCCGGGCCTGCGGGCGTAGCTCAATGGTAGAGCCCCAGCCTTCCAAGCTGGTCATGAGGGTTCGATTCCCTTCGCCCGCTCCCACCGCTCCAGCCCAGGTCAGGGCCGGTTTACTGGCTGGTGGCTCACCCGCTCGGCACGCCCTGAGCCCGGTTCGTGCCACATACGTGCCACACGCTGATGCCGTCACGCCTCACGCTCACCGAGTTCCCGCTGCTCCCCCGGCGTGCCCGGGAGATCCTGGATCGGCGCCGTACTCAGTCGAGATCGAACTCGTTGCCCTCGATGTCCTGCATCACGAGGCACGACTCGTTGTCGTCATCGGCAGGCAGTAGCCGTACGCGTACCGCGCCGAGCGCGGCCAGCCGTGCGCATTCGGCCTCAAGTGCGGCCAGGCGCTCTTCACCCACGAGCCCGGTGCCGACCCGCACGTCAAGATGCAGCCGATTCTTGACGACCTTGCCTTCGGGAACGCGCTGGAAGAACAGTCGCGGGCCCACACCTGAGGGATCAATGCATGCGAACCATGAGCCCTGATCCTCAGGCGGCAGCGCGCGATCGAAATCGTCCCAGGTAGCAAACCCCTCCGGTGGAGGCGGTACGGCGTACCCCAGCACCTCGCACCAGAAACGGGCGACGCGCTCAGGTTCTGCGCAGTCGAAGGTGACTTGGAACTGCTTGACCGACGCCATCGGTCCACCATAGCCGCGCGTGTTGCAGCGAACGAGCACTTGGCCTGGTGCTGATGCCCATGGGGCATGCGGGAGGCAAGGCTGACCGACCCAGACGGCAACGTCGTGCGCGTCGGATCCCCACGGCCGGAACGGGAAACCGCAGGCCATACGTGATGGTGCAGCCACCCGTTGGGGTAACACCGCGCCGCCGCAAAGCGGGGACGAGTGTGGCGGCGGCGAGGCGCTCGAAGTCAGCCTCGGCCAGCTGGATCATGGCCGCCGGGCGGCACAGTCACCCGCCACGTGACCTGAGACGCCCCAGATCAGCGGACCTGCCGGTCAGCGGGCGCCGTTCATTGGCCTCGGCCAGCGGTTGGTCCAGCGCTCGGTACAGCTCCGGGTGTCCTGGCAGTACCAGCGGACATCGGTGCAGGCGTTGCCACCGTCGGCCACCATCCGGTCGGCGGGCATCCGGGTGCCGCACATCCAGCAGGATTCAACACCAGCGGATCCTGCCAGCGTGGCGGTCATACGCTCTCTCTCAGCCAAGATCAATTCACCTCCAGGGACCAGATCGGTCGCGATCCGGGAAGACCTGAAAGCGGGCACGAACCAGCTCAGCCCGGCTGGCTCGACAACCGTCTCCGGCAGTGTGGCATGCAAACGACCCGCAGTCCACCGGATCTGCGATAGACGGCCAGGTCAGCAGGCCGCCCAGGCCTCGCCAGCCGCAGGTCGGGCGCCATGCGGTTGAGAAAGTTTCTTCAGGAAGGTGGGTGGAGTCGTCGTGCCGCCGGGTCCCGGTATCCGACTGCGGGGCGCGTCAGGTGCACCGGCCGTTGGGACGCCATCCGGCCGGGTTCGGCGGCGGATCCGGGACGCTGTACCGGTGTGCCCGTGCGTCCTGAGGACCGGCTGGCGCAGCCCGCGGTCAGCGGCGGAGCGGGTCAAGGGCGAGGCCGGCCCATGCAGCACGCCGGCGGCTGGGCGGCTCAGTGGTGAGCTGATCGGTCAGGTCCCAGACTCGCACCGGGGTCAGCTCGCGGGTCACTGGCGGCCAGCCCGGGCCCTCCCCGCGGGCGAACGCGACCCAACTGCCCATCATGCGCTGCGCCAGAGCCAGCTCGGCCGGATTCGGCGGGCGGTTCAGCATCCGGCCGGCCACCGGGCCGTCGGCCGGGTCGCCGAACGCGAACGGCAGGTCCGCGCCGTGGCAGGCGCCCAGCGCCCCGCCGGCGACCGGGCTCTGCCAGCCGAACCGGGCCAGGTACGCCGCGCCGCCCGCCTGGGCCTGCGCCTCGGCCAGCCTGCTGGTGTACTCGCCGAACAGGTAATCAGTGCCGAGCATCTGGTAGAGCCGGGCCAGCGGCGCGCCGGGGGCCAGGGCGTGGTACTCGGCGAGCCGGCCGGCCGGCAGCCCGAACGCGGCGGCCGCCGCCGCCAGCTGCCACTCGGCGGTCAGCTCCGGGGCCATCCGGTGGACGGTGAACATGCTGAACTCATCCAGGGTGTGCGCGGTGAGCAGCGGGACCTGCCGGGCCGCGCCGGCGGCGACGGCGGGCAGCGGCGCGGCGGGCAGCACGATGCCGTCGACCACCGGGTTGTAAATAGTGGCGAAGTACCGGCGGGTGCCGTTCCGGGCCTCGGCCAGGAACCGGCGCTGTACGGCCTCGGACGCGGTCACGATCGCCGCATCGCTCAGGCGGCCGAAGCCCGCCAGCGTGTGCGCGCACCCCGCGGCGGTGGCGACCTCCCGGCTGATCGCCTCAGCGAGCTCTACCGTGAAGTACTCGCTGGGCACACTGTGCATGATCGCCCGGTGAGCCAGGCCCGCGGCGGCCGGCATGACCAGCAGTGAGGCGACGCCCCCCGCCCCGGCCGACTGGCCCGCGGCGGTGATCTGGCCTGGATCGCCGCCGAAGGCACCGATGCTGCGCCGGGTCCAGCGCAGCGCCGCGAGCTGGTCCAGCAAGCCCCGGTTGGCCGGAGCGCCGGGCAGCTGCCCGAATCCCTGGAAGCCGACCCGGTAGTTGAAGGTGACCACCACCAGCCCGGCGCGGACCAGCTGGTAGGGCAGGAACACGTTGGCGAAGCCGACCCGGTAGGCGCCGCCGTAGATCCAGAACAGGACGGGGCGCGGCGGTCCTGGCTCCGCCGGGACCCAGACGTTGACGGTCAGCGGGTTTCCCCCGGCATCCGGCGTCCAGGACGGATGGCCGGGTGTCCGGCTCACCGGCTGCGCGGGGATGGGCCCGAAGTCCGTGGCGGCCCGGACGTGGCGCCACGGCCGCGGCGGGCGCGGGGCCGCGAACCGCCCGGCTCCCCGGGGTGCGGCCGCGTACGGGATGCCGCAGAAGGCCACCACCCCGTCGGCGGCCAGCGCGCCGCGTACCGGGCCGTACGGGGTCTCGACGACGTACTCCCCCGCGGCGGCCATCCCCCTAGGGTGTCATCACGCCAGCCCGAAGTCGGCCAGGCAGCCCGCCAGGCCGCTGATCTTCACCTCGATCTGCCGGTGCGCCTGCCAGCTGGCCCGGTTCAGCCGCAGCCGGTGCCGGACGGCCGGGCGGCCGCGGCTGACCTGCCGCTCGATGCCGTCGGCCACGTAGCCGAGCCTCCGCGACACGGCCAGCGAGGCGGCGTTGTCGCTGAACGCGTCCGAGGTGGCGTACTCAGCGTGCAGTCCGGCGAAGGCGAGGTGCAGCACCGCGGCACGCATCTCGGTGCCGATGCCCTGGCCGTGGTAGCGCTGGCCGAGCCAGGACCCGGTGTGCACCTCACGTAGCTTGGCGAAGTCACGCCCGGAGATGCCCTGGGTCCCGACGATGACCCGGCCGGCCTGGACGACCAGGTGGAGCGACCAGTCCGTCGCCGACCACGCGGCCCACTGGGCCAGCTGGAACTGGAGCACGCTGCGGGCCCGCTCGGCGGGCGGCGCATCCGTCCACGGCACCCCGAACGGCTGCAGGCCAGGATCGTGCACCCCCTCGGCCGCCAGGCTGGCCAGCGTGTCCAGCTCAGTGAGGGTAGGCAAGCGCAGCTCCAGCCGCGGCGTGCGCAGCCGCAAGCCGGTCAGCGGCCAGTTGGTCAGCGTCATGCGGCCGATTATGAAAGACCCGCGGTCCAGCGGCACGCCATTAATCCTGGTGACTATCCGGGCCTGAATCCGGGCGGTACCGGCGGCCGTTGAACGGCGGCCGGTACCGGCGCGGCGTGAGACGATCGGGTCAGCCGATCGGTCAGGGGATGCGAGCGGTGATTGCCGAACGGGTGGAACGGCACGAGGTCAGCCGGCTCTACCGGCGCAAGGCCAGGCGGCCGTCCCGGGACCGGCCAGACCCCGGCCAGCCGGCCGGAACCGACCTGCTGCCGCAGATCAAGCACATCGTGGTGCTCATGATGGAGAACCACTCCTACGACAACTACCTGGGCCTGCTGTCCGGCCGTGGCGAGGGCCTTCCGCTCGGCCTAGACGGAACGCCCAGCGCGGCCAACCCGCGGCCCGGCGGCGGTACCGTGCCCGCGCATCAGCTGGCGTCCACGGTGCAGGCGGAGCACGTGCCCACGCAGAGCTGGCACGCCAGCCACCTGCAGTTTGGCGAGGGCCGGTGTGACGGGTTCGTGCGCAGCGCCGCGGCCCTGGCGCCGGGCACGGATCCCGCGGTGCCGATGGGTTACTGGTCCGAAAAGGATCTGCCGTTCTACTACGGGCTGGCCCGGACCTTCCCGCTGGCCGACCGTTGGTTCTGCTCCTGCCTGGGCCCGACGTTCCCGAACCGGCGGTTCCTGCTCGCCGGGACCGCGCACGGGCTGATCGATGACCTGCCCTTCGGCATGTTCGACCATCCGCCCGACGGGCTGATCTTCGACATGCTGACCCGGCACGGCATCTCCTGGACCAACTACCACAACGTGACCAAGGCCAGCGTGGTGGCCAAGCGGCTGCTGGGCGGCCGCGGGCTGGTCGTGGGCCGGCGGCTGGCCTCGCTCGGCCGCTGGTTCCCGCCGCTGGTCCGCAGGGTCCAGGGCAACAAGTCGTGCACGGCGGACCTCTACCCGCTCGGCCTGGCCCGCTGCTTGCTGCACCTGCGGACCGCGGAGCAGTTCTTCGCCGACGCGGACAACGGCACGCTGCCCGCGTTCAGCATCGTGGACCCGGACTTCGGGTCGTTCTCGGAGGAGAACCCGCAGGACATCCGGCAGGGCGAGAGCTTCGCCGCCGAGGTCATCAACCGGGTGATGCACGGCCAGGGCTGGCCGCACACCCTGCTCATCTGGACCTACGACGAGCACGGCGGCTACTACGACCATGTCCCGCCGCCGGAAGCGGTGCCACCCGACGATGTGCCGGGACACAGCCTGCTGGCCAAGCCACCCGCCTGGCTGCGGTGGGTGCTGCGGCCGCTGTTCGCCCGCGAGCTCGCCGAGGCGGCCGCGGCTGACGCGGGGCCGGTCCGCTACGACCGGTATGGCTTCCGCGTCCCAGCGGTGATCGTCTCCCCGTACGCCCGGCCCGGTCATGTGTGCAGTACGGTGCTCGATCACACCTCGATCCTCAAGCTCCTCGAGGAGAAGTGGAACCTGCCCCCGCTGACCGCCCGGGATGCGGCCGCGTGCTCCCCGCTGAGCGCCCTGGACCTGACCGGGCCGCCTGCGTTCCTGGAGCCGCCCGTGCTGCCCCCGCCCAGCCTGACCTGGGGCACCTGGTAACTACCCGGATGGCCGCGGGCCGGGGACGGCGGGTCAGCCGGGGCGGCCGCGGGCCGGTACCGTGCGGCCCTTCCATTCGCCGCCCCGCCCAGCGTGGTGCCGCCGTGCGGAGTCAACGGTCATGCTGGCGTACAGCACCGCGACAGCGGGCAGGACCAGGGCGCGCCACGACGGCAGCTGATACAGCCGCAGCACCGGCAGGTAGCTGATGGCCATCAGCGCCCAGGCGGCCAGGCCAGCCGCGGCACACCAGGCGGCCGGGCCGCCCCCGCCAGCGGCCAGCCCGGCCAGCCCGGCGACGCCTGCCACCGGGGGCAGCGCGTACAGCCAGAGCAGCCCGGCGATGGTGCCCACGAGCAGCCCCGGGGAGTACCGCAGCTGGGTATAGGCGCTGCGCGCGACCATGTCCCACAAGCCCGCCAGCTGCGGGTAAGGCCGGCGGCTGCGCACCTCGGTGGTGAAACCCAGCCAGCAGCGGGCCCGCGCGGGCGGGCGCTTCAGCAGGCGGCCCAGCGCCACATCGTCGATCCGGGCCCGCTGGATCTGGGCCAGGCCCCCCGCGGCGGCGAGCACCTCCCGGCGCACCAGCATGCAGCCCCCGGCCGCGGCAGCGGTCCGCGTACCAGGCCGGTTGACCCGGCGGAACGGGTACAGCTGGGCAAAGAAGTACACGAACGCGGGCACGATAAAGCGCTCCCAGCCGGTGTCGGCCCGGAGCAGGGCCATCTGCGAGATCAGGGCACGGTCGTCCGCCACGGCCGCGCGGGCCAGCGCGGCCAGGGTGCCCGGCGCATAAGAGATGTCAGCGTCGGTGAACAGCAGGTAGTCGCATGTCCCGGCCGCCTGCACGCCCTGCGCCATCGCGTGCACCTTGCCCGCCCACCCGGGCGGCGGCGGGTCCGCCTGGATCACCCGCAGCCGGTGCCCGGCCCGCTGGCCGAGCGCGGCGGCGGTATCCGCGGTGCCGTCCGTGCTCGTGTCATCCACCAGCACGACCGAGAACGGCCCCGGGTACTCCTGCGCCAGCAGGGTGGGCAGGGTGACCGGCAGGATGGCCGCCTCGTTCCGGGCAGGCACGACCGCCACGACACTCGGCCACCGGGCCGGGACCTCCGGCCCGCCCCGGGCCGCCGCGCCGCCGGGGCGCGCCCCCACCGGCAGGCGCTGGCTGGTCCGCCAGTACCCGCCGTGCACGGTCAGCAGGTAAACCCAGGCCAGGGCGGCGAGCACGGCAAAGCCAGCCAGGATCGGCACCCGCCCAGCCTAGAGGAATGATCGTTTGCCCGGGCCGCGGTCAGCTGCGGGAGCGGTTGTCCGGCGGGTTGTCCGGCAGGCGGACCACTTCCGCGGACGCGGTCGCCTCCGGCCCGGAGGCGAGGTTCCGCTTGACCGATTCGAGGATGGTCAGCCCCTGGCCGACCAGGCCAGCCGCGATCTCGCTGAGCCCGTCGGACCCGTTCAGCACGTTGACGTTCGCCCCGGCCAGGCCCGTCGCCGCCTCCTTGACGATCTGCGGGAGCTGCTCGATGAGGATCCGGTCGAGCGCCACCCGGTCGTTCGAGGCGGCCGCCTCGGCCAGGATCCGCATCCGCTCCGCGTCGGCCCTGGCCAGGATGCGCACCTTCTCCGCTTCTGCCTCGGCGGGCTTGACCACCTCGGCCACCAGCTGGCGCTCGCGCAGCTCGGCCTGGCGCTGGGCCAGGTCAGCCTGGGCGTTGATAACCCCGATCTGCGCCTGCGCCTGCATCAGCGGGCCCGCCTGCGCTGCCTCGGCCTGGGCCTTGTCGATCTCGGCCTTGTACTGGGCCTGCACCACCGCCGTCTGCCGGGCATACTCGGCCTGCTTCCGCTGCGACTCCTGCTGCGCCTGGGCAGAGGCCTGGTTGGCCTGAGCCTGGGCGATCTGCGCCTGGCGCTGGATCGCCGCGTTGTGCGGGGCGGCCATCGCGTCGATGTAGCCCGAGTTCATGTCGTCGATGGACTGGATCTGCAGCGAGTCCACGGTCAGGCCGATCTTGACCATTTCCGCCTTCGAGCCGTCCAGGACCTCACTGGCCAGCTTCTGGCGTTCGGTGACGATCTCCTCCACCGTCATCGATCCGATGATGGACCGCAGGTGACCGGCGAAGATCCGGCCGGTGAGGGTGGACATCTGGTCCTGGTCGGAGAGGAAGCGCTGGCCGGCGTTGACGATGCTCTCCTCGTCGTTGCCGACCTTGAACGCGATCACTGACCGGACGTTCAGCGTGATGCCCTGTTTGGTGACGCACTGCTCGGCGACCTCAGCCTCGCTCATGGCCAGCGACAGGTAACGGGCCTTGCGGAAGAACGGGAGCACGAAAGCGCCATGCCCGGTGACCACCCGGAACGGTGCGCCGTTACGGCCACTCCTCCCGCCGGAGATGAGCATGGCCTGGTCGGGTGCGGGGACACGGTAACCAAGCATGATGGTGCTCCTTCAATGCACTTGATCAGGTAAGGGGTCAGGAAATGGGTTGAGCGGGTCCGTCCATTCGCTCACATCCACCGTCCTGAAGCCGCGGGAGTCGATGACCAGCACAGTCTTCCCGCGGGGAATGGGCTCCAGGGAATACGCGATGTACGCTTCGGAACCGCCCCGGATCTTGAGCAGCACCTCACCGGGCCCCGCCTGCCCTCGGGTAGCAATGATCATGACGCCGATGCAGCCGATCAGGGACGCGTCCCCAGGCACCGCCCGCAACTCCTCGTGTCACCCGGTTAGTGACTTCACACACTAGTCCTCCCGCCCAGTGCCCACGGCCGGGGTGGCGGCGGCCGGCCAGAGCCGGGCAAGAAAATCTGGGCGGGTGGAATAGCGGGCCGGGGTACTGCGTTCTGAACAATCGCTGGTGTGTTCGTGTCCCCCGGGCCGCAACTCATCTGCCTTCGCGGAATACCGTCCGGCTGGAGCCGCGTCGTGCCACTCGCCGAGAGGCGACCGGCACACCAGCACTTCCCGTAGAGGCCCGCGAACGAACACGTTCGCGGGCCTCTGCGGTGCGGGCCGAGAGAGCGCCCGGCCCGGTGCCGCAGCCCGGCCGGCCCTGGGGTCAGCCCACCGGCCAGGGCACCCCGGTGGCCGCCAGCACGTCCGGGCCGGACGGCAGGCCGTCCTGCGCGCCGCGCCGGGTGACCGCGGCCGCGCCCGCCGCGCAGGCCAGCCGGACCGCCTCGGCCGCGGGCAGGCCAGCCGCGGAGGCCACCGCCAGGGCGGCCACGAACGCGTCCCCGGCCCCGACGCTGTCCACACTGCGCACGCTGAAGCCGGGCACGGTGACCGCGCCCGCCGCCCCGTCCAGGACCGCGCCGGCCGCGCCCAGGGTAATCACCACATGCCGGGCCCCCGCGCGGGCCAGTACCGCCGCCGCCGCTGCGGCCTGAGCCGGGCCGGTCACCTCGCGGCCGAGCACCGCGCCCGCCTCCGGCGCGTTCAGCACCAGCCAGTCCACCCCGGCCGCCACGAGTTCCCGCGCCTGCGGCGGCACCGGGGCGAGGTTGAGCACCGATCTGACCCCGGCGGCCCGGGCCTGCGCCAGGGCGTCCGCCAGGGTGGCCGCCGGGATCTCCGCGGATGCCACCAGCGCGTCACACGGCGCGGCGAACGCCGCGGCCACCTCAGCCGGGCCGGCCAGGGCGTTCGCCCCCGGGGCCACCGTGATGGAGTTCTCCCCGGCCGCATCCACCGTGATCAGGGCCAGCCCGGACGGGGTGCCGGGAACCGGGCGCACCCCGGTGACATCTACCCCGCCGGAGCTCAGCGCGCCGCGCAGGGTGGCGCCGAAGTCATCCGCACCGCAGCAGCCGGACATCCGCACTGCGGCCCCCAGCCGGGCCGCGGCCAGCGCCTGGTTGGCGCCCTTGCCGCCGGGCTGGAACACCGCGGCGGAGCCGAGCACCGTCTCCCCCGGCCCGGCCAGCCGCGGCACGGCGACCGAGATATCCATGTTCAGGCTGCCCAGCACGGTAATCCGCGGCCGTTGCGGCATCCAGTCCTCCTCGACACGCCGGGGCGGCGGCCCGCTGGGCGGGCGGGGCCAAGTTCGCTGCCCGGCCACCGCCCAGCTTGCCAGGCCAGCCCCGCCCAGGGAGGTTACGTTGCGGCGGGGCAGGCTGCCCGCCGGGGCCGCGCCAGGCCGCGGCGGCACCGGCCACGCGGAGCTTTCCTGCCTGATTGCGGGGTATATCAGTACTGCCGGGCGAGGACCGGGCCGGCGCCAGCCGGGCCTCGCCGCGGTCACGGGGCGGGGGCGCGGGCCACGGACCCTCCGCGGCCCCCGGTGCGGGGAAGGCTCACGCTCGCGTTACAAGTGCACGCAAATCGCGACCAGCCCGCCATCCGGGGGCTTAACTTAGGCAAAGACAGTACCGAAAGGGAACGACGTGGCCAGCAGGGACCGGCAGTCCGGCATTGGGTACGGTGAGTGAAATCACTGCTCTCCTGGCGAACTCTTCTTTCCGGACCCTGATCCTGGGCATCGATCAGGACGGACGGATCATCCAGCACGACCGCAGCGCGCCGGAAATCCTGGCGCTCGATCCCGTCTCGCTGGTCGGCGCGCACCTCGGTGACCTGATAGCAGGCCCCTCCCCGACCGAGTCCGCGCTGGACAACCTGATGGAGGCGGTCCGCGACGGGCGGGAGGCCACCGCGGTACTGCTCATCAGCACCCGGGAGGGCCTGGCGCCTGGAGTCCGTGGCCAGCGTGCAGCCGATGCACGGGGAGACGCCCGGGCTGGCCGCGCTGGCGGTGCTCCGGATGCCTGCGACCCGGCACGAGCGGTTCGTGGACCCGGCGCTGATGCGGCACTCGCTGCTGGACGACACCTTCCGCCAGATCGGGGCGACACTGGACCTTGATCAGGTAGCCCGCGGCCTGATCAACATCCTGGTGCCGCATTTCTGCAACGCCGCAGGGCTGCTGGTGCTGGAAAGCGTCGCCGCGGGGGACGAGTTCCCGGTCAACCCCCCGGACGGCTCGCAGCTGCTGCGCCGCCTGGCGGTGGCGTCCGACGACGGCTCCCCCGGCTGGGACGCCGCGTTCCCCACCGGGGAGGTGCTGCTCTACCCGCCGGGAACGCCCTACGTCGAGTGCATGAGCACGGGCAAGCCGGTCCGCATCGCCAACGTGGACGAGGCCACGGCGGACAGCATCGCCGAATCTTGGCTGCGCAGGCCGGTCAAGAAACTGCTGACCGGGAGCTCCATGCTGTTGCTGCCGCTGACCACCAAAGACAGCAACCTCGGCTTTTGCGTGTGCCTGCGGAAGGCCGGCGTACCGCCCGTTCGACGACTACGACCCCGAGATCGGCACAGAGTTCGCGTCCCGGGCCGCGATCTTCATCGACAACGCGCGGCAGTACTACCGGGAGCGCACCACGGCGCTGACGTTGCAGCGGAGCCTGCTGCCGACCGGCCTGTCCGCCCCCTCCTCGATGGAGGTCAAGCACCGCTACCTGCCCGGCAGCAAGCTGATCGAGGTCGGCGGGGACTGGTATGAGTCGATCGCGCTGCCCGGGGCGCGCGCGGCCCTGGTGGTCGGCGACGTGGCCGGGCACGGGGTGCGCGCGGCCGTGACCATGGGACGGCTGCGCACCGCCATCCACACCCTGGCCATGCTGGAGCTGGCACCCGCTGACTCGCTGCAGCAGCTGAACGAGCTGATGACCTCCCTCGGCGAGCGCGAACCACATTTCGCCACCTGCGCCTACGCGCTGTACGACGCGGTCACCGGCAGCTGCGAGATCGCTTCGGCCGGCCATCTGCCGCCGCTGCTGGTCCGGCCGGACGGCACCGCCGAGTTCCTGGACCCCTCCCCCGCCCCGCCGCTGGGCGTCGGCGACTTCCCGGTGGAAAGCCGCACGTTTGAGATCGAGGACGACAGCCTGCTCGTGCTGTACACCGACGGGCTGGTAGAGGACCGTAACCGGGACATCGACGACGGCCTGAACTTCCTGCGCGACGTGTTCGTCGGGGACCTGTCCGGGCGCTCCCTGGACGACCTGTGCCGCAGCGCGCTGGCCGGGGTGTTCGCCGCCCAGCAGCGGGACGACATCGCGATCCTGGTCGCCCGGCTCAGCCGGATCCCCGCGGACCACCACGCCACCTGGACCCTCCCGGCCGAGCTGACCTCGGTGGCCAAGGCCCGCAGCCTGATCCGCGAGCCGCTGCGGCGGTGGAAGCTGCAGGACCTGATCCCAGTCACCGAGCTGCTCGTATCCGAGCTGGTCACGAACGCCATCCGGTACGCGGTCGGGGAAGCCACGCTGCGCCTGGTGCTGGAGGGCACGCTGGTCGTCGAGGTGCTCGACAATTCCGCGGCCCTGCCCCGGCTGCGGCACGCCGGCCGGGACGAGGAATGCGGCCGCGGCCTGGAGGTGGTCAGCCAGTTCGCGCAGCGCTGGGGGGCCCGGCGGACCGCCACCGGCAAGATCGTCTGGTGCGAGCAGGCGCTGCCCTGCGATTAGGGCCCTGGGCCTGTTGCGGCTCAGGCCTCCTGGGGCGCTGCTCGGCTCATGCCGCGGGTGTCCTGCCGGATGGACAGCTTGCCGTGCTGCATGATCCCGACCCGCTGCGCCCGGCGCGCCACCGAGCTGTCGTGGGTGACCAGGACCAGGGTCAGCCCGCGCTCCCGCCACAAGCTCTCCAGCAGCGAGATGATCTCGTCCCGGGTGTCCTCGTCCAGGTTGCCGGTGGGCTCGTCGGCCAGCACCACCTTCGGCTCCTTGACCAGGGCGCGGGCAATGGCAACCCGCTGCTGCTGGCCGCCGGACAGCTCGGAGGGCAGGTGCCGCAGCCGCGGTCCGAGGCCCACGGTCTGCAGCGCGGCCGCGGCCCGGGCCTGCCGCTCCTGCGCCCCGATGCCCAGCGGCACCAGGGCGGTTTCCACGTTCTCCTGCGCGCTGAGCGTGGGCACCAGGTTGAAGGTCTGGAAGATGAACCCCATCGAGGCGGCCCGGACCCTGGTGACCTGGCTCTCCCGGAGCGCGGCCAGGTCCTGGCCGTCGAAGTCGACGATGCCGCTGGTGGGCCGGTCCAGCCCGCCGAGCATCTGCAGCAGCGTGGTCTTACCGTGGCCGGTCGGGCCCTGGATGGCCAGCCATTCCCCGTCCTCGATCACCAGGTCCACCCCGGCCAGCGCATCGACCGTGGCCCGGCCCTTCTGGTACCGCTTCGTGACGCCCGTCAGCTTGTACATGGTGTGCTGTGTTCCTCTCCGTCCGGCGTGTGCCTACTCGACCCGGGACAACGCGGCGGCGGGCCGTAGCCGGGCGGCCCGCCAGCCGCCGAACGAGCCAGCGATGAGGCCGCCGGCGATGGCCAGGACCACGGCCAGTGCCACGGCATTGAGCGTGACCGGGGCACTGAGGTGAACGGCCACGGTGTGGCTGGCGTCCCGGGCGATCGAGCTGAAGAACCCGCCTGGCCGGCCGGTACCGGTCCCGCCCGTGCCCGTGCCGCCGCCGCCCCCGCCGAAGCCGCCCCCGCCGGGGCCGAAGGCGCGCGCCCCGCCCGGGGTGGCCGAGCCGGTGGTCTGCCCGATCGAAGCGGTCAGCGGCGGGGACAGCCGGGAGACCAGGGCTGCCCCGGCCAAACCGAGCGCGACCCCGGCGACGCCGCCGATGACGCCGATGACGACCGACTCGCCCATCACCTGGCCGACGATCCGGCGGCTGCGCCAGCCGAGCGCCTTGAGCGTGCCGAACTCCCGGACCCGGCGCGAGACCGCCGCCCCGGTCAGCAAGCTGGCCAGCAGGAACGCGGCGGCGAGGACGGCGATCGCCAGCCACTTGCCGAGGTTGTTGGCCAGGCTGGACGCACTGGCCAGGGACCCGGTCACCTCGCTGGCCAGGTCGCTGGAGTTGGTCACCGTGGCCGACGGCAGCAGCGCGGAGATCTCCTTGGATACCCCGCTGATGTTTCCGGCGTTATTGGCCGCCACGTAGATCGTGTTGACCTCGTTCGTCATTTTGGCCAGCGCCTGCGCGCGGCCCAGCGGGATGAAGGTGTCGGAGGAGTTATCCGAGGCGGGCACGCTGACGATGCCGATGACCTTGAAGCTGGTGCCGGCGATGGTGATCGTCGACCCGGTCGTGAGCTTGTTCGAGGTGGCGTAGTTGGAGTCCACCACGGCGACGTCGGAGTTGCCGTCCGAGCTGGTGAAGGTCCGGCCGGAGGACAGCTTCGCCGCGCTGAGCGGGCCGAGTTCGCCGTTGGCCAGGTCCACCCCGTCCACCGTGAACGTGGTGACAGTGAAGTTGGACCGGAAACTCCCGCCCCCTAGTCCGCCGCCGAAGCCGCCGCCGCTGGTGTTCACGGCGGGCACGGTCCCGGTGATCACCCGGTCGGTCAGGGTCAGCCCGCCGGCCGCGGCGGCCACGTTCTTCAGCCTGCTGATCGAGCTCACGTTCGCGGCGGTGAGGTTGCCCGGGCCGAACGCGGTCAGGTTGTCGATGTGGATCTTGGAGCCAGCGGCTGGCCGGGTCCTCGTCCCGATCCGGCCGCCTGCGGAGAACCCGAACCCACCGCCAGATCCAGCGGATGGCGCCTTGGTCACGGTGATGTCCGTGCCCACCCCGTAGAGCGAGTGCAGCACGGCGCCCTGGGCGTTCTTGACACCGGTGGCCGCGGCGGTCACCGTGATCACCAGCCCGATGCCGAGGGCCAGGCCGAGCGCGATGAAGATCGACTGCCGTATCCGCCGGCGCAGCTCGCGCCGGAGATAGGTAAAGAACATGGAGGATCCTCCGGGAATGCCCACGTCAGCCCCTGGCGGGCCGGGGCTGGCCCGAGGGGACTGCTGCTGAGCCGCGGACGCAGGTGGCCCGCGGGCGGATGCTGGCCCAGGAACATACGTGCTGTGGCGTACCTGGCCGGCGCCCCTGTGCGCCGGGCCGCCTGATGTGCGCCAGGGTTGATACTGGCGCTCATTTCTCAGCAGATCCTGAAAGACCGCTGCGGGAACCCCGCAATCCCGGCCTCAATCCCGTCACGCCCCACTCCCGCCGCACTCACCAGCCCGCGGGCAGCTCCCCGCCCGCCCCGCCCCGCCCGGCCCGCCCGGGTCCGTTCATGCGGAATGACTTCTTTTCACGCGTTCCCTACGGACATTTTCGGACAAACCACTCGTGATCATGACTGGAACGCGTGAAGAGTGGCGTGGCCCATGATCAATGTGACTGGCGATTCCGGTGTGACCGGTGGGAGAGCCGACCGCGGGGCGGGCCTCGGGCCGGGAACGCGGAACGGCCGGGGCCCCATGACAGGGGTCCCGGCCGCCGGAACAGGTACCAGGCCGATCAGGTGTCGCGCATGGCGCGCAGGCCCTCGCGCAGGGAGCCCATGGTGGCCAGGACGGCGGAGGGCTCGTAGCCACAGTGCGCCATGCAGTTCGAGCAGCGCGGGTCCTTGCCCCGGCCGTAGGAGTCCCAGTCGGTGGTCTCGATAAGTTCCTTGTACGTCTTCACGTACCCGTCGGACATCAGGTAGCAGGGCTTCTGCCAGCCGAGCAGCGAGTAGGACGGGATGCCCCACGCGGTACAGCCGAAGTCGGCCTTGCCCTCCAGGAAGTCCAGGAACAGCGGGGTGTGGTTCAGCCGCCAGCGCTTCCGGTTCCCGTCACCGAACGCCTTCCGGAACAGCTCCCTGGTCTCGGTCACGCCGAGGAAGTGGTCCTGGTCCGGCGCTTTCTCGTAGGCGTACGCGGGCGAGATCTGCATCTCGTCGATGCCCAGGTCGTCGTTGAGGTAGTTGAGCACGTCGATGACGGTCTGCGGGGTGTCGGTGTTGAAGAACGTGGTGTTCGTGTTGACCTTGAACCCGCGCTTCTTGGCCATCTTGATGGCCGCCACGGCCTCGTCGAACACGCCTTCCTTGCAGACCGACTCGTCGTGCCGCTCCTTCAGCCCGTCGATGTGCACCACCCAGGCGAAGTACGGCGACGGCTTGAACTTGTCGATCTTCTTCGGCATCAGCAGCGCGTTGGTGCACAGGAAGACGAACTTCTTCCGCTTGATCAGCTCGGCGACCAGCACGTCGATCTGCGGGTGCATGAGCGGCTCGCCGCCCGCGATGGACACCATGGGCGCGCCGCACTCGTCGATCGCGGCCAGCGCCTGCTCCACCGGCATCCGCTGCTTGAGCAGGGTGTGCGGCTGCTGGATCTTGCCGCAGCCGGCGCATTTCAGGTTGCAGGCGAACAGCGGCTCCAGCTCCACGAGCAGCGGGAACTTCTTGTTGCCGGTCAGCTTCTGGCGCATCAGGTAAGAGCCGATGCGCAGGCTCTGGCGCATGGACACGCTCATGACTGCCTAACCTCCTTGGGCAGGCTGAAACGGATGTTCTCAGTGGTGATCACTCGTTCGCTGACCTCGACTGGCCCAAGCCCGCCGAGCGCCGCGATGATGTCGCCAACCACGGCCGGGGGCGCCGACGCGCCCGCGGTCACGCCGATCCGGGAAACCCCGGCCAGCCAGCTCAGCTCGATGTCGGATGGCCCGTCGATCAGGTACGCCTGGGTACCTGCCCGGCGGGCCGTCTCGACCAGCCGGACTGAGTTCGAGGAGTTCGCCGACCCCGCGACCAGCACCAGGTCGGTCTCAGCGGCGACCGCGCGGACCGCCTGCTGCCGGTTGGTGGTGGCGTAGCAGATGTCGTCGCTGCCCGGTGCCCGGGCCGCCGGGAACCGGTCCCGCAACGCCTCGGCGATGTCGGCCGCCTCGTCCGCGGCCAGCGTGGTCTGCATCAGGTAGGCGACCTTCTCCGGGTCGTCCGGCCGCAGCGAGCCGACGTCCGCCGGGCTCTCCACCAGCGCCATCGCGTCCGGCGCCTCGCCCAGGGTGCCCACCACTTCCTCGTGGCCCGCGTGCCCGATCAGCGCGACCAGGTACCCGTCGCTGGCGAACCGGCGGGCTTCCGCGTGCACCTTGGCCACCAGCGGGCACGTCGCGTCGATGGTACGCAGGCCGCGACGTTCCGCCTCGTCCCGGACCGCGGGAGCGACTCCATGCGCGGAAAACACCACGCAGGCGCCGTCCGGCACCTCATCGAGCTCATCAACGAACACCGCGCCCCGGTCCTCGAGCCCGGCGACGACGTGGGAGTTGTGCACGATCTGCTTACGCACGTAGACCGGCGGCCCGTGTTGCTCCAGCACGCGCTCGACGATCTCGATGGCCCGTTCCACCCCGGCGCAGAACGACCGCGGCCCGGCCAGCAGGATCTGGCGCTGCCCGGTCGCCGCGGCCCAGCGGGCCAGCGCTGGCCCGGCCGCCCGTAGCGAGCGGAGCGCGGCCAGCCCGCCGCCCAGGGCCCCGGGCCGCAGCAGCGGCCGGTCCGGGGTGTCGGAGACAGCGCGGAGCACGGCCAGGGGCCGGCCGTCGGCCGCCTGGGCCAGGGCTGCGGACTCCAGGTCGGCGACGACTGCGCCACCGGCTGCGAGCCGGGCCCGCTCGGCTCCGTGCACCAGGTGGTCAACGGAGATGACCCGGCCCTCGCGGACCGGCACCCCGGCCCGGCGCAGTTCCCCGGCCAGCAGCGGCCACGACGGCACGGGCCAGGTGCCCGTGCCGTCGCTGACTTCGGTGCCCACGACTAGGTCGCCGGGGCGCAGGTCGGCAGCCAGGCCACCGGCCGTGCCAGCGATCGCGAGCGCGCTGAACGGGCGTTCCCGCGCCGCCGCTGCCCACCGCGCGGCGCGCCTGGGCCCGTACCCGGTGGCCTCGACCGCCGCGGCGGGGAGGCCGCGCCGGACGGCCCGGGCCTCCAGCCGCATCGGCGCGGCCACAAGCAGGCCGGGGACCAGGGCCGGCGGGCTGGCGGGCGCCTGCGACGGCTGGCTGGCCGCGCGGCCGGGCACGACCGGGGCCCTCATGCTGTGCCTGCCAGTCCGGCGGCCGCCAGGTACCGGCCGAGCGCGCTCACCGGGAAGACCAGCCGGTACAGGTGGTAGTTGATGTAGAAGTAGCCGGGGAACCCGGTTCCGGTGTACAGCGGCTCATCCCAGGTCCCGTCGGGTCGCTGGTGCTCGGCGAGCCAGCGCACGCCCGCCTCGGCCGCGGGACCCGGGGGGCCCGCGGCGAGCAGCGCGAGCAGGGCCCACGCGGTCTGGGACGCGGTGGAGGCGCCCTGCCCGGCCAGCGCCGGGTCGTCGTAGGAGCGCAGGTCCTCGCCCCAGCCGCCGTCGGCGTTCTGGTGCTGCTCGAGCCAGGCCACCGCACGCTGGATGGCCGGCTTAGCGGCCGGCACCCCGGCCGCGATCAGCGCGGGCACCACGGCGCCCGTGCCGTACACGTAGTTGGCACCCCACCGGCCGAACCAGGACCCATCCGGCTCCTGCGCGCGGAGCAGCCAGACCACGCCGCGGCGGGCAGCCCGCGAGACCGCCTGTCCTTCCGCGGCCAGCGCCTCGACCACGTGCGCGGTGACATCGGCGGACGGTGGGTCCACCACCGCGCCGAAGTCACAGAACGGCAGCTTGGTGACCAGGCGTGAGGTGTTGTCCGCGTCGAACGCACCCCAGCCGCCGTCCCGGGACTGCATCCCGGTGACCCAGCGCAGCCCGCGTTCCACCGCCGGGTGCCGCTGGCCATCGGGCGCCGGGCCGGCCACGCTGGTCCGGCGCAGCGCGAGCACCGCCTCGGCGGTGTCGTCGATGTCCGGATAGCCGTCGTTGTCGAACTCGAAGGCCCAGCCGCCCGGCGGCAGCGACGGCCGGCGTACCTGCCAGTCCCCCGGGCCGGGGATCTCCTCGGCCAGCAGCCACCCGGCGGCCCGGGTCAGCGCCGGGTGGTCCGGCGGCAGGCCCGCGTCGGCGAGCGCGATGACGGAGAGCACCGTGTCCCATACCGGCGACTGGCACGCTTCCATCCGGCGCACCGGGCCGTCGGGGGTGTCCTCGTGGATGGTGAACCGGTCCAGTCCGGCCAGGCCACGCCGCATCACCGGGTGATCCAGCCGGTAGCCGAGCAGGTGCAGCGCGATCAGCGAGTAGACCCAGGGCGGCTGGATCCCGCCCCAGCAGCCGTCCTGCTCCTGGCGGGCGATGATCCAGTCTGCGCAGCGGCGCAGCGCGGCCCGGCGCACCGCCCGGACCGGCCGGGCCCGCGGCCCGTACCGCTCGGCCACGTGCAGTGCCCGGTCCAGCCCCCCGAACACAGCTTCCCAGCCGGTCCGGCCCCTGGCCTGGTCCGACTTGCGGGCCGGGCGGACCGCTCCGGCAGCGGTATCCGCCCGGATCTCGTCCAGGCCGAAGGGGAGGGGCCGGACCGGGCGGAACGAGCCTACGACAGTCAGCGGCACAATCGTCTGCCGCGCCCAGCACGCCCAGTCGTAAACGTTGAGCGGGAACCAGGCCGGCAGGTAGACGAGCTCGGGTGGCATCACCGGCAGGTCGTCCCAGGACCACAGGCCGAACAGGGCGAGCCAGATCCGGGTGAACACCCGGGTGGCCGCGATCCCGCCGCGCTCGGTGATCCAGCCCGCTGCCTGGGCCATCCGCGGCGCGTCGGCCGGATACCCGGCCAGCCGCAGCGCCACGTAGGCCTCGACTGTGGTGGACAGGTCGCCCGGGCCGCCGAGGTAATTGGCCCAGGTGCCGTCGCCACGCTGCTGTGAGGCGATCCAGCGGGCCGCGGCGGTGGTCTCTGCCTCGGTACGGATGCCCAGGAACTCGCGGAGCAGCAGGTCCTCGGCGTCCATGGTCACGTTGGTCTCGAGCTCACCCTGCCACCAGCCCGGCTCGTGCTGCAGGCCCAGCAGGTGGTCCCGGGCGCTGGCCAGGGCAGCCTGCGCACTGGAAGCCACGGAGGCGCTGTCAGACCGTGCGTGTGTCACCGTCATCGCTCCACCTCACCCCCGCCACGGGACTGTTCATCAGCCACCTCCGCCACGCAACCTTCACGGCTGCCATCACTGCCGCAACCAGTCATCCCTGCGTTGTCCGGTACCGCGGTCGGCAGCGACCGCGGTGGTCTACCACTGCCGGGCGGTAATGAATTCCGCGATGCCCGCGAATTCAGCCCGGATGTCCTCCGGCATGTCTGTGTCGGCCAGGCAGTTGTCCGCGGCCGCCAGCTGATCGGCGGCCTCGCCCTCGGCCCAGTCCTTGCCGCCTGCCTCCACCACCAGCGTGGCCGCCCGGAGCAGCTCGTCCTCGGTCAGCTGGTCGTCGCGGCCGAGCAGCCCGGCGAGTTCCTGCCCGGCCGGTGTCCCGCTGGTCAGCGCGGCCACCACCGGCAGCGACTTCTTCCGTGCCCGCAGGTCGGCCCGCACCGGCTTGCCGGTGACCTCGGGCGCTCCCCAGATGCCGAGCAGGTCGTCGGTCAGCTGGAAGGCCAGGCCGGCGTGCGCGCCGAACCCGGCCAGGCCCATGGCCAGCCCGGGCGGCGCGCCCACATGGATGGCGCCGATGCTGCATGCGCAGGCCATCAGGGCCGCGGTCTTGTCTCCCGCCATGGTCAGGCACTCGGCCAGGGTGACGTCGCTGCGCCGCTCGAACGCCAGGTCCGCGCCCTGCCCGGCGATCAGCCGGAGCACCGCGGCGGACAGGCAGCGGGCCGCCCAGATACCCTGCGCGCTGGTGTCCTCCAGCAGGATGTCCTGGGCCAGGGCGAGCAGCGCATCGCCCGCCAGGATGGCCGCGCCGACGCCGTGCACCGTCCACGCGGTGGGCCGGTGCCGGCGCTCGGTGTCGCCGTCCATGATGTCGTCGTGCAGCAGCGAGAAGTTGTGCACGAGTTCCACCGCGACCGCGGCGGCCACGCCCCGGTCGGCCGTGGCCCCGGCCGCCCGCGCGGACAGCAGCGCCAGGGCGGGCCGCAGCGCCTTGCCCGCTCCCCCGCTGCCATCCAGCCCCAGGTGATAGGCGGCCACCACCTGTACCTCGGGGCTGAGCCGCTGTACTGCCGCGGCGATGGCTGGCCCGACCAGGTCACGGGCGGTCTCCACGCCCGCCGGCATGACCGCGGTCACGACGCCGCTCCCGCCACCGTCACCGGACGCGCCAGCGCGTCCGGCCCGCGGCGCGTCCGCGCCATCCCGCGGCGCAGCTCTCCCGCTGCGCTGAGTCCGCTTCGCACGGCTCCCTCCATCGTGTCCGGCCATCCGGTATCGGTCCACGCACCCGCGAGCACCAGCCCAGGGAGCCCGGTGCCAGCTCCCGGCCGCTTCGCGCCGCACCCGGGTACCTGCCGGAACGTGGCCCGGCGTTCCCTGGTGACGAAGAAGTCAAGGACCCGCGCGCCACGGGCGGCGGGGAAAAGCTGCTCCAGCGCGGGCACGAAGCGCTTCTGGAGCGCGGCCGCGGGAGTGTCGATCATGTCATCCGCGGCGGACACCGAGACCGCCAGGTACTGCCCGCCGGGATACTTGCCGGGCAGGCCCGAGGGGCCGGTCCGGTCGAACACCCACTGCACCGGGGAGTCCACCCCGGCCGCGAACGGCAGTTCGGTGACCCGCCGGTCGTAGATCACGTGCACGTTCAGGATCGGCGAGGCGGCCAGCCCGCGCCAGTCGTCCGGGCCCGGCGCTCCAGAAGCGGCGCTGGCGGGCAGCAGCTGGGCCGCCACATCCGGCGGCACCGCGAGGACCACGCCGTCCGCGGCCAGCACGGCCCCGGCCCGGGTGCCGCGGTCCGCCAGCCGGACCAGGAAACCCCCGCTGGCAGACAGCTCGATGGCGGCGACCTTCGTGCTCAGCCGCACCTCGGCACCGTCTTTGCCGAGCAGCCGGGCGGCCGCCTGGCCATGCAGGTCGCCGAGCGGGATAGCCGCGACCCCGATGTCCGCCGCGTCCTTGGCCCCGAGCAGCGCGGTGCGTACCACGGTCGCGGCCAGTGACAGGTTGGCGTCGTCCCCGCCGACGTTGAGGGCGGACACGGTGAACAGGTCCCAGAGCACCCGGCGGGCCCGCTCGCCCTGCCCGTGCGCGGCCAGCCAGTCGCCCAGCCGCCCGTCGTCCGCGCCCGGCCGGGCCGGGTCGAGGAACCGCATGGCCAGCGCGGCCCGGGTGACCCGCAGCCGGTCGGCCAGTGGCAGGAACGAGTAACCGGCCAGGGCCCAGCCCATGTGCAGCGGTCCGGGCAGCGCGGTCCGGCGCAGCCGCGCCTGGCCGTCCGGGCTGAGCACGGTCACGTCGAACCGGTCCTGCACGGTGACCGCGTCGTTCATCCCGAGCCGGGCGAGCAGCCCCTGGTAGGCGGTGCAGCAGCGGAGGAACACATGCTGCCCGTTGTCGATGATCAGCCCGTCCCGGCTGAACGAGCAGGTCGCGCCGCCCAGCCGCGGCCTGGCCTCGAGCAGGGTGACCTCGGTGCCCGCCTCGCGCAGGGCGATCGCCGCGGTGATCCCGGCGAGGCCGCCGCCGACGACCACCACGGACCGGCCCGGGCCCGGCGGGCGGGACGCCCGCGGCGCCCCGCTCACCTGCGCCGCACTCCGCGGCCCGGGACTCACCTCGTCCGCGCTCATTGTGACGCTCCCGCTTGTGACGCTCCCGCGGCGGTGCTGGCCCGGGTCACCGGCCGGCTGCCGCGCACCGCCATGCCCGCCAGCGACCTGGCCGCCACCATGGCCTTCTGGCCGGGCGACAGGGAGACCCGGCGCTGCAGCACCGCCTCCGGGCTGGCCGCGATGCGCTCCAGCAGGCGGAAGTAGATCCCGGCCATGGCGCCGGTGCAGGCGGCGCTGCGCCGGTCCAGCAGCGGCATCAGCCGCAGCCCGCGCTCGTACCAGGTGCGGGCTCGCTCGGCCTCGAACACCACGAGCTGGACCAGCCTGGGGTCGGCGGCTGCCCCGCCAGCGTTGCCGCTGCCCGGGCCGTCCCCGGTGCGGGTGAAGTCAGCACCGTCCGGCGGCAAGGTGGCGCCGAACCGCTCGAAGTCCTCAGCCGGCAGGTAGACGCGTCCGTTGGAGTAATCCTCGCGAATATCCCGCAGGATGTTGGTGAGCTGCAGGGCCACTCCGAGCGCATCGGCCAGCGGCGCCGCCGCCGCCACGTCCGGGGTGCCGAACACGCCGAGCGAGAGCCGCCCGATCGAGCCGGCCACGCAGCGGCAGTAGTGCCGCAGGTCCTCGAACGTGGCGTAGCTGGTGCCGCGCACGTCAGCCTCACACCCGTCGATCAGCTCGCCGAACGCGGCCACCGGGATCGGGAACCGGCTGGCCGCATCCGCCAGGGCGAGCAGCACCGGGTCGCCGTCCGCGGCGGCCACGCCCTGCTCGGCCAGCGCGGTCACGCTGGCCCGCTCCTGCCCGAGCGCGGTGAGCTTGTCGGCCGCGGGCAGCGTTCCGTCACCGATGTCGTCGATGCGCCGGGCGTAGGCGTACACGGACGCGAGCGCGCGGCGCTTGGCCGGGGGCAGCAGCCGGATCCCGTAGGAGAAGTTACGCGCCTGCGACCAGGTGATCTCTTCGCAATGCCGGTAGGCGGCAGGCACGTCCATCAGGTCACCTCCCGGTTGCATAAGCCCTCAGCACTTCCCTGACCAGCCGGCCGCGCCGCGGCCTCGGGGTCGAGCGCAGTATGTCGTGCCCGGCGTCGGCGATCGCGGCCAGGGCGGCCCGGCCGCCCGCCACGTAACCGGCCACGGCAACCCGGGCCGCGCCGCGCAAATTCCCGACCAGCGGCGCGCCCTCGTCCAGCAACCGCCGCGCCCGGTTCACCTCGAATCCCATCAGCGCCTGCAGCCGGGCTGCTGCCTGCCCCGCGGCCAGGTCGTTCTCGGTGACGCCGAACCGGTCCATGTCCTCGCCCGGAAGGTAGATCCGGCCAGCCCGGAAGTCCTCGGCCACATCCTGCCAGTGCTCGGCCAGCTGCAGCGCGGTGCACACCTTGTCGGACAGGGCGGCGCGGTCCGGGGTGGCCACGCCGAACACGTGCAGCACGATCCGGCCGACCGGGTTGGCGGACAGCTCGCAGTAGGCCACCAGATCCGCGAAGGTCCGGTACCGGGTCACCACCTGGTCCTGCCGGTTGGCCTGGATCAGGTCGCGGAACGGCTGGTCCGGGATCGCGCAGCTGGCCACGGCCGGCCGCAGCGCGCGGACCACGCCGATCTGCGGCCCGGCCGCCGGGCCGGGCCGGTCCCCGCTGGCGTGAGCCTGGCCGGCCGGGGCCGGGCTGGGCAGGCTCTGGTACAGCCGGGCCAGGTCGGCTTCGAGCTCGTCGAGCAGGCGCAGCCGCTCACCGGGTGGCGCCTCGTCGCCCATGTCGTCCACGGCCCGGGCGAACCCGTAGACCGCTGACAGGTGCCCCCGGTAGCGGGCGGGCAGCAGGCGCAGGGCCACCGGGAAGTTCTCCGCACCGGCCTGAGCCGCCGCGGCCGCCCCGATCGCGTCCGCCGTCACCCCGGCCGGCGGGACAGGTCCCGCCGCTGCCTCAGCGCGCGTGCCAGCCTCCGCGGACGCGGTCACCCCGGTAGCCGCGCCCGCGGCCGTTGAGCCGCGCGGGTCTCCCAAATCCTTATACCTCCCCGAGCACGCTAACTATCTTCGTCAGGCAAATGCAAACAATGACATCTACGTCACCTGACACAGGTGTCGCAGATCATCGCGCCACGGATCAGGCGCGGCCCACACGGGCGCCGGAAGAACATAAACACAATATGCCCGGCCTCGTCGCGGGCGCGCCGCGGACAGGTCAGGCGGTGAACTATATACCACGTTGTTACCGCCATTCGCAACGCACGCCCAGCTCGCTTTACGGAGTTTAGGGCCTCCCCCGCCGTCGCCCCAGGCGGCTGCATCCTGCCAGGTCACAGTGGGATTCCTGGCGGGTTCCCGGGATTGTCCCAGGGCCGGCGGAATGTTTCGCCGACGTTACAGCGGGATTCCGCGGCCGATATGCAGACGCAGGTGCGCGCCGTCCCAGCGCACATGTGTGGTTACCGAACGCAATGCCCCGGCCCCGGACGTATGCAACCGGGGCGGCGCAGTGTTGCCGGCCCGGTTGCGCAGCCCGGCCCGCCGGGCCCGATCCGGGACCGGTTCCCGGCGCGGCCTTCTGCGCGACTTCAATTAGCTGACGCTTCTGTCATATTGAATTAGCTGACACATATGTCATACCAGGGGCGCGGTAACGGCCGTCCTCGTGCCGCCCGGACGATGGTGCGGCCGACCCTGGGCACGGCACCCGCCGCAGGCAACTCCGGTCGCAGATATCCCGGGCCGATGATGCTAGCGCACCCGCTCGGGAGTGGCATCTGGCCAGAGGGGGGCCAGCCGGAGTAGCCGGAGGGAGGCCACCCGGAGGGGATAGCGAGGGAGGCCAGCCGGGTAACGCAAGCCAGGCCGCCCGGAGGGACACGAGGCACCCACTGGAGGGCCGCCTGGCGGCCAGGCCGGACCATACGGCCACACCGCATCGCTTTTGATACGAAACGTCGCGCAACGTATATGGAACGGATAATATTCATGGATTTGACCTATGCGCCAACTCGGCCCTTGCTAGCATCCAGGCTTCCGGGGGGTCTCCGAGTACTTCTTCGTAGCCCTGTGGTCACAATTCCGTTTCTCTTCTCCTGACGAGGCCAGCGCCATGGGTTTGCGTCCCCGGTCCATACGCACGCGGATCTTCCTTCTCGTTCTCGTCCCGGTGCTGTCCCTGATCGGGCTGTACGCGTTCGCGACCGTGCTCACCGCACGGAACGCCATCGTGCTGGCCAAGTCCAGCACGCTGAAGAACGCCACCGGCGAGCCGGTGGGCGCCTTCCTCGCCCAGCTCGACATGGAGCGGCCGCTGGCCCTGGTCTACCTGTCCAGCCCCACCGCGGCGAACCTGGCCGCGCTCGAGCTGCAGGAGACCAAGACCGCCGCCACCATGACCGCGCTCGGTACCGCGCTGCGCTCGGGCGCCACGATGGGCAATGCGACCAGTGACGGCAAGCAGGCCATCGCCGCCCTGCTCTCCGCCGCAGACCAGCTGCCCGCGCTGCGCGCCCAGGTCCGCGCCCAGATCATCACCAGGCCGCAAGCATTCGCCGAGTACAACGCCTTGGTCGCGGACGGCTACGCGGTCCTGAACCAGGCCATCCTGGAGCAGACGAACGCCACGCTGGTGACCCAGGCGCTGGCCTTCGTGCGGATGGGCAAGTCCGAGGAGATGCTGCTCCAGGAGAACGCGATCGTGTCCAGCGACCTGGCCGCGCGGTCGTTCCCGGCCGCGGACCGCGAGCAGTTCACCGAGCTGGCCGGAGCACGCCGGGCGCTGTTCAGCCAGACCCTGCCCGACCTGCTGCCGCTGTACCGCGGCTACTACCAGCGTGACGTCAGCCGCCAGGCCAGCGCTGCGCTGGTCGCGCAGGAGAACGCGGTGATCGGCGACACCAGGGTGGCGGGGCCGCCGCCGGTCACCCCGCAGTCGTGGGGTGAGGCGGTTGGTGCGACAGCCGCCGGGCTGTCGCTCGGCGGCACCCAGGCGGCGAACGTGCTGACCCAGCGGGCGCACGCTAACTCCCAGTTCGACCTACCTGGAACTGATCCTGGCTGGCGGGCTGGGCCTGCTGGCCGTGGCCCTGTCCATCTTCGTGTCCATCTGGATCGGCCGCGGCCTGGTGCGGGAGCTGGCGGCGCTGCGCCAGTCGGCCCTGGAGCTGGCCGAGCAGCGGCTGCCCGACGTGGTGCGGCGGCTGGCCGACGGGCAGGACGTGGACGTGGCCGCCGAGGCACCTGACCTGCCCGCCTCCTCGGACGAGATCGGCCAGGTCAGGCAGGCCTTCGCCGCGGTACAGCAGACCGCCGTGGAAGCCGCCGTCGGGCAGGCCCGGCTGCGCCAGGGCATCAGCGACATCTTCCGGAACCTGGCCCGGCGCAGCCAGTCGCTGCTGCACCGCCAGCTCGCCCTGCTCGACGCGATGGAGCGCCGGGCCCGGGAGCCGGAGGAGCTGGAAGACCTGTTCCGCATCGACCACCTCACCACCCGGATGCGGCGGCACGCGGAGAGCCTGATCATCCTGTCCGGGGACGCCCCGGCCCGCGGCTGGCGCAACCCGGTGCCGTTCGTGGACGTGCTCCGCGCGGCCGTGGCCGAGGTCGAGGACTACACCCGGATCAAGGTCACCGCGACCACCCGGGCGGCGATCGCCGGCCCGGCCGTGGCGGACGTCATCCACATGATCGCGGAACTCGCGGAGAACGCCGTCATCTTCTCCCCGCCGAACACCCCGGTGCTGATCAGCGGGGACGTGGTCGGCCGCGGCTTCGCGGTGGAGATCGAGGACCGCGGGCTCGGGCTGAGCGAGGAGCGGCGGGCCGAGCTCAACCGGCTGCTGGAGAACCCGCCGCCATTCGACCTGTCCGGCAGCGACCAGCTCGGCCTGTTCGTGGCCAGCCAGCTCGCGAAGAAGCACAACATCCGGATCTCGCTGCGCTCCTCGCCGTACGGCGGGACCACAGCGATCGTCCTCATCCCGCTCAACCTGGTGGTCCCGGAAGGCTCCTACGAGAAGGGCACCGCCACCACGGCGGGCGGCACGGCCGCGATCCAGCTGACCGGCAGGCACGCGGTCCGCGAGGAGCTGGCCAGCCCGGAGCGGGCCGCTGGGGCGTCCCAGGAGCCCATCTCCACGGGCACTGCGGACGAGCGATCGGCTGGCGGCGCCGCGGACCGGTGGTCGGCCGACGCAGCGGCCGATATGTGGGCTGGAAGCGACCTGGCGGCCGAGCACGCGGACCCGCCGGGCAGCTGGTCAGCGGACACCGCGGAGTTCTGGATCGGCGATGCTGCGGCCGCCCCGCCCGCGAACGGCCTGGCCGGGCACGACGGCGAAACGCACGACGGCGCTGGGCAGGCCGACGCCGGCGACGGCTACCACGGCAACGGGCACGACGCCAGCGGTTACGCCGGCGCCGGCGCCGGGCCCGCGGCCAGCCCGGCGGAGCAGGCTGACACTGACCTGGTCGGGGCTGCGGACCTAGGCGAGGCTGCGGACCTGCCCGGCGCGGACCTGGCGGGCGCGGACCTGGCGCGGGGCGCGGACACGGCCGGCGCGGACACGGCCGGCGCAGACACGGCCGGCGCGGACACGGCCGCGCGGACACGGCCGCGCGGACACGGCGGCGCAGACACGGCCGGCGCGGACACGGCGCGGACACGTGCGCAGACACGGTGGGCGCGGACACGGATCGCGATGGCGCTGGTCCGGCCGCTGATGGGGGCGCGGGCGCGGCCGCCGACGAGGTGGATGAGGTGCACCTGCTGCCACGGCGGATCCGCCAGGCCAGCCTCGTCCCGCAACTCCGGGACAGCCGGGTTCCTGGCCCAGCCACGCTGCGCAGTGACTTCGCGGCCGCAGCGGAGGCCTTCGACGATCACTCACCCAGTGACCGCGCACTCGACGACCGCTCCCCCGAGCAGGCCAGGAGCACGGTCGCCGCGATCCAGCAGGGCTGGGAACGCGGCCGCTCGGTCTTTGACGCCGGGGAGAAGGGCGCGGGCACGACCGGGCCCGGAACCGTCGGCGAGGGGGACGACCCCGGTGCCGGGGATGATCCGGAAGGCGCTGGCACACCTGATGCGCTGGTGACTCAGCTCCCGGCCAACCCGGCACGGGCCGCCGGAACGCCGCAGAGCAACGACTGATCAGGGGGAAACATGATGGCCGCCGAGCATGGGAACGGAGTCGCCGCAGGGCTAGCTGGCGACCTCGACTGGCTGCTGAACGACCTGGTGTCCCGCGTCCCCGACATCAACAAGGCGGTCATCCTGTCCCGTGACGGCCTCGCCATCGCCGCGTCGGGCGGGCTGAACCAGGAGGACTCGGAGCATCTGGCCGCGGTGGCCTCCGGTTTCCAGAGCCTGGCCCGCGGCGCGGGCCGTCAGTTCGGCGGCGGGCACGTCCGGCAGACCATCGTGGAGATGGAGACCGCATTCCTGTTCGTGACCGCGGCAGGCGAGGGGAGCTGCCTGGCCGTGCTGAGCCCGGCCAGCGCGGACGCGGGCCTCGTCGCCTACGAAATGGCCATCCTGGTGAAACGGGTCGGCCAGCATCTATCAGTGAACCCCCGGCCGGGTACGGCCGGGGAGGGCGCGGACTGAGCCGGACATGCCGTCGCCCGATGATCACTGGCTGGACGAGGAGGCGGGGCCGGTCGTCCGGCCGTACGCAGTCATCCGTGGCCGGACCCGGCCCAGCGGCGAGAAGCTGGACCTGATCGCGATCATCACGGCGATCCGGGGTGTGGTCCTGCCCAGTCCCGCCGACCTCGACCCGGAGCATTTCGCGGTTCTCCGGCTCTGCCGGGTGCCCACCTCAGTGGCTGATATCGCGGCCGATCTCAACCTGCCGCTGGGCGTGGTCCGGATCCTCCTCGGCGACCTGCAGCAGCTCTCCCTCATCGCGATCCATCATCCGATTCCCCCCGCACTGCTGCCGGACCCGCAGGTTCTCAGGGAGGTGGTCGATGGCCTTCGCCGGCTCTGACCGGGCCGACCGCGGCAAGCGGGTGCCGGTCACCATCAAGATCCTGATTGCCGGGGGTTTCGGCGTCGGCAAGACCACGCTGGTCGGCTCGCTGACCGAGATCCGGCCGTTGCGCACCGAGGAGCCGCTGAGCGAGCACAGCAGCCAGGTGGACCGGCTGGACGGGGTGGAGCGCAAGACCACCACCACCGTCGCGCTGGACTTCGGCCGGATTACCATCCGCGAGAACCTGGTGATCTACCTGTTCGGCACGCCCGGCCAGGAGCGGTTCTGGTTCATGTGGGACGAGCTGGCGCGTGGCTCGCTCGGGGCGATCGTGCTGGCCGACACCAGGCGGCTCGAGGATTGCTTCTCGGCCGTGGATTACTTCGAGCAGCGCAGGATCCCTTTTATCGTCGGGGTGAACTGCTTCGACGGGGCCCGGAAGTATAAGCCCGAATCGGTCAGGGCCGCGCTCGACCTGGACCCGGGCGTCCCGGTGGTCTTGTGCGATGCCCGGCACCGGCCGTCCTGCCGGGACGCTCTGATCGACCTGGTCGAGCACGCGCTGGGGGTGCTCAAGCAGCGGCCGGAATATACCGCCAGGGCGTCCGCGGGCTGAGCCGTGCTGGCTCAGGACCGCCAGATCAGGACCAGCGCACAGTCGTCGGACCCGCCGTTCTGCACCTGGATGGCCCGCACCAGTTCTCCCGCACGGTCCTGGAACCCGGTGGTGACCAGCCGGTTGGCTTCGCCGAGCAGCCGGTCCGTACCCGCGTCGATGTCCAGGCCGCTCCCCTCCACCAGGCCGTCGGTGTACAGCATGAGCGCATCGCCCGGCCGCAGCACCCCGCGCACCGGCACGCAGCGCAGGTCCGGGACGACACCGAGGACAATGCCGCGGGTCGGCATCAGCTTCCACTGGCCGCTCCCCGCGTCGAACTGCGCGGGCGGCGGATGCCCAGCCGACGCCACCATGTACTCGCCGGTCATGAGGTCGAGGGCCAGGTGGACGGCGGTGACGAAGCCCTCCACCGCTGGCCCCCGGCGCAGGTAGGCGTTGCACGCGCCGAGGAACTCGCCGTGCGGTACCGAGCTGAGCAGGCCACCGAAGGCGCCCGACAACAGCAGCGCGCGGGTGCCCGCGTCAACGCCCTTGCCGGACACATCGACCAGCGCCACCTCCAGCGTCTTCCCGTCGGCGGTGGACACCAGGAAGTCGCCGCCGAACGAGACACCGCCAGCCGGGCGGAGCACAGCCGCGGACCGCCAGCCAGCAGGCAGCGCAGGCATCCTGCCCTGGGCGCGGATCCGGTCCCGCAACTCGATCAGCATCCGGTCCCCGCGCAGCCCCTGCACGCCGAGCTTCCACCGGGTCCGGGCCAGCACATCGGCGAATAGCCCGGTGACCACCACGGTCGCGATGATCCCAGCCCCGGCCCGGTCGTACAGCGCATCGTAGACCAGCACGAGCGCGACTAGCCCGAACAGGATCCGCAGGGCCCGTGGCCAGAGCAGCAGGCCACCGGCCAGCACCGGCAGGATGATCAGCCCAGGCGAGAACCACCACTCGGACAGGTGCACCGCGGCCACGCCGATGGCCACGGTAACGATGGCCAGGACGGCCGCCATCCGGCGGTTGCGGGTGATGAACTGCCGCCGGACCTGACCGCGAACCCGGGACGCGGCCGAGCGCGCTATCCGGGCGGGACGAGCCAAGGGGCGGGAAAGCATGATGGCGGCACTGTATCCGCCCCCTGCCCATCTGGCACGCTGGTGCTGGCCGATCCGGCCCGGCGCGGGCCGGGGCCCCGGCTACCTACTTGGCGCGGGCCCGGATTCCAGGTAGGAAGGCGGTCATGGCAGACCGGTACCCGATCCGTCCGATCAGCGAGGACGAATTCGACGCTTTCCGCGCCGTGCCCGAGCACGCTTTCCTCGGCGAGTCACCGACCGAGCAGTCCCAGGCGGATCTGCTGGCCCGGTTCGAGTTCGACCGCAGCCTCGCGGCCTTTGACGGCGAGTCGCCGGTGGCCACCGCGGGCGTATGGAGCTTCCAGATGGGCGTGCCCGGCGGGGTGGCGGCCGTGGCCGGGGTGACGGTGGTCGCCGTGCTTCCCTCGCATCGCCGCCGCGGTCTTCTCTCCGCGCTGATGCACCGCCAGATCGCCGACATCCATAACCGGTCGGAGACTCTCGCAGTGCTCTGGGCCTCGGAAGCCGGCATCTACGGCAGGTACGGCTATGGGCCCGCGTCCTGGCATGCCTCCTTCAGCATCCGGCACGGGGAAGGCGCGCTCAGCCGGACCGCGTCCGCCGACCCAGGGCTGCGGCTGCGGATAACCGAGCCGGGATCAGCCTGGCCGGAGCTGGCTAAGGTCTACGAGGCACTGCTGGCCGTCCAGCCCGGCATGTTCGCCCGCAACGAAGCGTGGTGGCGGCACGTGCTCTACGACCCGGAAGCGGAGCGCCGTGGCGCGAGCCCGCTCCGCTGCGTCGTCGCCGAGGATGACGCAGGCCCGCGGGGATACGCGCTCTACGCTGGCCGGGCCGGCTGGGATGAGCGGACGTTCCTGGCGGACTCGGTCTTGGAGGTCCGGGAGCTGGCCGCGACCGACCCCGCGGCTACCGCGGCGCTGTGGGCGGACCTGGCCAGCCGGGACCTGATCAGCGAGCTGACCGTGCGGCTGCGGCCAGCGGATGACCCGCTGCTGCACCTGCTGGCCGACCCGCGGCGGGCACGTGCCTGCGTCAGCGATGGGCTCTGGGTCCGGGTGATCGATGTACCGGGCGCGCTCCGCCAGCGCCGCTATGCCTGCCCGGTCGATGTGGTCATCGAGATCACCGACGAGCAGTGCCCATGGAACCAGGGCCGGTGGCGGCTGACCGCGCCCGGCCCGGGCAGTGACACCGTGGCCCGCTGCGAGCGGACCTCCGCGGCCGCCGACGTCCAGCTCCCCGTGGCCACGCTGGGCGCGGTGTACCTGGGCGGCACCCGGCTCGGCCCGCTGGCCAGGGCCGGCCTGGCCACGGCGGTGCGGCCGGGCGCGCTGGCCGCCCTGTCCGCGGCGCTGTCCTGGGATCCGGCCCCGTGGTGCCCGCTGATCTTCTGAGTGGTGCCCGCTGATCTTCTGAGCCGATGCTCCCAGGGATGACTGATTCACCCGGGCCGTGGAAAGACTCTCGGTGGAGGGTCGTCATGCCAGGGATGAAGATCACGGTCGCCGCGGCGATGCGAGCCAGGGATGTCTCGCGGCCGCACCCGCAGCACGAGGCCGCTGCGCTGGAGCGCGATCAGCCGGCCGCGCGGCCGGCCCGGCCCGCGCCACCCCGGCCAGCCCCGCTGCCACCGGCCATCCCGGTCCAGCGCGGCGCGGCCCCCAGGGAAACACCGCCACGGGACAGTCAGGGCCGGGAGAGTGCGCCGCCCTGGCCGGGGCGGCCCGCGCCGCGTGCGGCGGGCCTGCCCACGGCCCGCTCCGGCCGGCGGCCCCGTCCCGCGTCCCGGACATCGACCCAGCACCGCCTGCGCCAGCCCCAGCCGCCAGCGGGCAGAGCCGGGAGGGCGGGCAGCCGCGCAAGCGCCGCCACCAGCGCCGGCGCTCCGGGCGCTGATCAGCGCCGGTCCCGGCCCGGGCAGGCTAGATCCTGGCCAGGCCGGGCTGGCCAGGATCTAGCCGATCGAGTGCTCCGGCAGCACGCCGGTCTTCTCGTAGTCGGCGATCATCTGCAGCCGCCGGGCGTGCCGCGGATTGCCGGAGAACGAGGTCTCCACGAACACCCGGGCGAAGCCGATCGCGTCCTGCACCGGATACATCCGGGCGCCGAGGCTGAGCACGTTGGCGTCGTTATGCAGCCGGGCCAGCTGCGCCGTCTCCTCGGTCCAGGCGATCGCGGCCCGGATCCCGGTGACCTTGTTCGCCGCGATCTGCTCGCCGTTCCCGGAACCGCCGATCACGATGCCGAGGCTGCCCGGATCGGCGACGACCCGGCTGGCCGCGCGCAACACGTAGACCGGGTAATCGTCCTGCGGGTCGTATTCGGCCGGTCCGCAATCGACCGGTTCGTGCCCGGCCGATCCCAGCCATTCGATCAGGGCGGCCTTCAGCTCGTATCCGGCATGGTCGGATCCCAGGTACACGCGCACGGATGCCAGTCTGTCAGAACCAGATGGCAGCCGGGGCAGCCGCCGCCAACCGGTTCCGGCCAGCGGTGCCTAGTCGAAAATCGGCTCGCGGGTGCGGCTCCGCTTGAGCTCCAAGAAGCCGTCGGTCTTGGTCACCAGCATGACGCCGTCCCAGAGCTGCCCGGCCGCGTCGCCGCGCGGGATCGGGGAGAGCACCGGCCCGAAGATGGACGTGCCGTTGACTGAGATGACCGGCGTGCCCACGGGTACAGCCGGCCGCATTCCGTATTCCCGGGCAGGTCGTGGGAAGATGCCCCGGGCGACTGATCCCGGGGACACCCACGGCATGACCCGGGACCGCATACCGGAACATGGAAAGGGTGCCTACATCAGTGGCGAGCAACCTCACGCGGGATGAGGCCCGCGATCGGCGACAGCTCCTGGACGTCAGCTCCTATCAGGTGGATCTGGACCTGACCCGCGGCGAGGACACGTTCATCGCGGCGAGCACCGTCCGCTTCCGGTCCGTCAGCGAGGGCGCGGCCACCTTCATCGACCTGACCGCGCCCGGAGTGCGGGAGATCGCGCTCAACGGCAGCCCGGTCCGCCTGGACGCGTTCGACGGCAACCGGATCACCCTCACCGGGCTGCGCGCCGAGAACGAGCTGCGGGTGGTCGCTGAGTGCGCCTACTCACGGACCGGGGAAGGCCTGCACCGGTTCACCGACCCGGCCGACGGCGGCGTCTACCTGTATACGGACCTGGAGACGTTCGATGCGCACCAGGTCTACGCCTGCTTCGACCAGCCGGATCTCAAGGCCGCCTTCGAGTTGTCGGTCACTGCCCCGGCCGGCTGGCAGGTCGTCTCCAACACGGCTCCTGATGTCGCGGATGAGCCGGCCCCGGACGGCGCCAGCCGCTGGCACTTCCCGCCCGCGCCGGTCATGTCCACCTACATCACCGCAGTCGTGGCCGGCCCGTACCACCGGGTGCAGGCTGAGCACGACGGCATCCCGCTGGGCATCTACTGCCGCCAGTCGCTCGCCGAGTACCTGGACCCGGATGAGATCTTCGAGGTCACCCGGCAGGGTTTTGACTTCTACCACCAGGCCTTCGGCGTCCGGTACCCGTTCGGCAAGTACGACCAGGTGTTCGTGCCGGAGTTCAAGGCGGGCGCGATGGAGAACGCCGGCTGCGTCACGTTCCTCGAGGACTACGTGTTCCGCTCCCGGGTCACCGACTTCGCCCGCGAGATCCGCGCCGAGACGATCCTGCACGAGATGGCGCACATGTGGTTCGGCGACCTGGTCACCATGCGCTGGTGGGACGATCTCTGGCTGAACGAGTCGTTCGCGACCTGGGCGGCCGCGGCCGGCGCAGGCGGAGGCGACCCGGTGGACAGCGGCCTGGACCACGTTCTGCCAGCTGCACAAAGCCTGGGCCTACCAGCAGGATCAGCTGCCGTCCACCCATCCGATCTCCGCCGACATCCCGGACATCGCCGCGGTCGAGGTCAACTTCGACGGCATCACCTACGCCAAAGGCGCTGCGGTGCTGAAGCAGCTGGTTGCCTACGTCGGGCGGGACCAGTTCCTGGCCGGAGTGCGGCACTACTTCAGCCAGCACGCCTGGGGCAACGCGACCCTCTCCGACCTGCTGGGCGCGTTGCAGGAGTCGTCCGGCCGGGAACTGTCCGGCTGGTCGAAGCAGTGGCTGGAAACCGCCGGGGTGAACACGCTGCGGCCCGATTACCAATGCGACAGCGATGGAGTGCTGACCGAGTTCGCGGTACTGCAGAGCGCTCCGGAGACTCACCCGGTGCTCCGCTCGCACCGCATCGCCGTGGGGCTCTATGACCGGACCTGCGGCGGGCTGCGGCGGCGGCGCCAGATCGAGGCCGACATCTCCGGCGAGCGGACCGTGCTCGCCGAGCTGGCGGGCGAGCGCAGGCCGGATCTGGTGCTGGTCAACGACGACGACCTCACCTACGCGAAGATCCGCCTGGATCAGCACTCGCTGGCCACCCTGATCAGCGGGATCGGCGAGTTCACCGAATCCCTGCCCGCCGCGCTGTGCTGGGCCGCCGCGTGGGACATGTGCCGGGACGCCGAGATGGCCGCCCGCGACTATGTCCAGCTGGTGCTGGCCGGGGTGGACCGGGGGGGCGACATCTCGGTCGTGCAGACGCTGCTGCGCCAGGCCGCCGCGGCGCTGCGCCGGTTCGCCGACCCCGCCTGGCGCCCGGCCGGCCGCGAAAAGGCCGCCACGCTGCTGCTCGGCCTGGCTGAGCAGGCCGCGCCCGGTTCGGACCGCCAGCTCAGCTACTTGCAGGCCTTCGCGGACGTGGCCACCCGCCCGGACGATCTGGCGCTGCTCGCCGGGCTGCTGGACGGCTCCGCGCACATGGATGGCCTCGCGGTGGACACCGAGTTGCGCTGGCGCCTGCTGCGGCGGCTGGTCAGCCAGGGTGCCGCCGGAACGGCCGAGATCGACGCGGAACTGGCCCGGGACGCGACCGACACCGGCCAGCGGCGGGCTGCGACCTGCCGGGCCGCGCAGCCAGGGGCCGCGGCCAAGGAGGCCGCCTGGCAGGAGATCATCAGCGGGACGCTGCCGAACGCCACGTTCCGCGCGATGCTGACCGGTTTCGCCGACGTGGACGAGCCCGGCGTGCTCGCCCCGTACGCTGCCCGCTACTTCGACGTGATCGGCGGCATATGGCGCGACTGGAGCAGTGACATGGCCCAGTGGTTCATCGCCAACGCCTACCCGATGGCGCAGGTCAGCGAGGAGACCGTGCGGCTGACCGACGACTACCTCCAGCAGGCCAACCCGCCGGCCGCGCTGCACCGGCTGCTGATCGAGAACCGGGACGGGGTGCAGCGGGCGCTGCGCTGCCAGGAGCGGGACCGCCAGGCAGGCTGACCGTCACGGCCGACCAGGCGCGCGCATCCGCCGCAGGTCGGCGCCTGGACTCCGGGCGGTGGGACGGCTCGTCCCGGCGCTGAGCTGGTCAGTGCGAGCCGCCCACCACCCGGGCCACCGCCCGGACCGCGGGCGAGTCGGCCAGGTCATCGAGTGAGACGGCGCGCCCCTCGCCGTCACACAGTGGCACGCGCCAGTTCGGGTACTCATCCGTGGTGCCGGGCATGTTCTGCGGACGCCGGTCCCCCACGGCATCGGCCAGCGACACGCCGAGCAGCAGCGCGGGTGTCCGGGCCAGGAACCCGTACAGCGCCACGGTGAACTCCGCCGGGCCGGGCCGCGAGCCGGCCGCGAGCAGCCCCTCGGCCACCAGGGCCTCCCGCCAGGCCGTGACGACCGACTCCGCCTCCTCGCGCTCGACCTGATAGGGACGGGTCAGCAGGCCCAGCCTGGACCGCAGCTCGACTTGTTCCCCGGTGACGAACGCGGCCACCGGCGGCACGTCATGGGTGCCGACCATCGCCAGGCAGTTCCGCCGCCATTTGTCCGGCGGCAGCGGCGCGCCGTCCGGATCACGCTCGAACCAGAGCATGGAGGTGCCGAGGATGCCCTGCCCGGCCAGGTACTCCCGGATCCACGGCGCCACGGTGCCGAGGTCCTCACCCACGGCCAGCGCCCCGGCCGCGGCCGCCTGGGCGGTCAGCACCCCGACCATGGCCTGGTGGTCGTACTGGACGTAAGTGCCCTGATCCGGGGCCATTCCCGCGGGTACCCACCACAGCCGCAGCAGGCCCATCACGTGGTCCACCCGCAGCCCCCCCGCATGCCGCAGGCCCGAGCCGATCAGGTCGGCGAGCGGCGCGTAGCCCTGGGCCGCCAGCCGTTGCGGATGCCACGGCGGCTGGCTCCAGTCCTGCCCGCGCTGGTTGAACGCGTCCGGCGGCGCGCCCACGCTCACTCCGCCCGCGAGCACGTCCTGCCAGGCCCAGGCGTCGGCGCCGCCTGGGTGGCAGCCCACCGCCAGGTCACGGATGATGCCGATGCGCATGCCCGCCGCCCGCGCCGCGTCCTGAGCCACGGCCAGCTGCGCGTCGGCGAGCCACTGCAGCCACGCGTGGAACTCGACCGCCCCGGCCAGCTTGGCCCGCTGCACGGCCACTTCCGGGGCTTGCACCGCGCGCAGCTCGGCCGGCCACACCCGCCAGTCTGGGCCGTGGATCTCCGCGAGTGCGCACCACAGCGCCCAGTCGGCCAGCGACTGTCCCTCGCGGTCCAGGTAGGCGTCGAACTCCGTGCGGCGCTGCCCGCTCATCGGCCGACTGTGGATGATCTCCAGGGCCGTCCGCTTGGCCTGCCAGACGGCGTCCCGGTCGAGCAGCTCACTGGTGGCGTTGCGTACCCGGAGCGGGGCGGCGAGGGCATCGATGCGCACCCGGTCCCCGGCGGACAGCGCCGCGTATTCCGGGATGTCCTCGATCCGCAGGTAGAGCGGGCTGGTGAACCGGCGGCTCATCGGCAGGTACGGCGACGGGCTGAGCGGTGGCAGCGGCTCGGCCGCGTGCAGCGGGTTGATCAGGACGAAGCCCGCGCCCAGGTCGCTGGCGCTCCAGACGGCCAGATCCGCCAGGTCACGCAGGTCCCCGTGGCCCCACGACTGCCGGGAGCGGAGCGAGTAGAGCTGCACGGAAAAGCCCCACGACCGGCTGCCCGGCACCGGGGCCACCGGGCCAGGCCCGTGCTGGCCCGCAGGCTGGCCGGGGCCGGGCTCAGCGGGCTCATCACCCAGCGCCGCCAGTATCGCCTCCAGCGTGGCCTGGGTTACCTCGACCTGCTGTCCCTGCCAGTCCTGGTAACTGGTGGCGACACCGCGGGCTGCTGCGCGCCGTCTGGCCTCATCGCTTGTCACCATTCCATGATCGGGCCAATCTGCGCCGCGTCACACACGCCTCTCCGCCGTTGCACGACCGAAACCCGCCGCCGCGCTGATCCCAGGTGACTGCGCATGGCCTGGACCAGGACGACGGCTCCCGTCACCGGGACCGGGTGTGGCGGCAGACGGCGTACCCGGAGGTCCGGGTCGGCGCCAGCGCCGCGTGGAACTGGGCCCTGGGCTGGCTCTGGTCCCGGGCTGGTTCTGGGTCCCGGGCTGGTTCTGGGTCCTGGGCTGGTTCTGGGTCCCGGGCTGGTTCTGGGTCCCGGGCTGATCCTGGGAGCCCGGCTGGCCCGGGGCCGGCGCCCGCCCCGGCCGCCGGTCCCGGATCAGCCAGGCCGAGGCGATGACCAGCCCGGCCAGGAACGGCAGGCCATGGATGTCCCGCAGCACGGCGTCGGCGATGGCCGCCGGGATGGCCAGCGTCGCCTCGATCCGCCAGATGGGGCGCACCCCGGGGCCGCCCAGGATGGCCTGGGCGGCGGCAGGCACAGCGGAATGGTGAGCACCCCGCCAGCATCGCCCGGCGGCTGCGGCCCGTGGTGGACGAGCGGCTTGCCCTGCTGGGCAGGCTGGAGGATCCGGCCGCCGAACCGGACAGCTGACCCTGGTCGCTACTGGCGCCTGCGAAGCGACTGCCCGCCGCCGGTCACCACAGGGCTGGGTGCCGGTCCTGCCACGGCCGGGCCGCTTCGAGCTGCGCGGACAGCGAGATCAGGGTGCCTTCCGCGCCCATCCGGCCGGCCAGCATGATACCGATCGGCAGGCCTTCGTCCGTCCAGTGCAGCGGGACGTTCACCGCGGGCTGGCCGGACACGTTGAACAGGGCGGTAAACGGGGTGAACCGCTTCTGCCGCTCGAAGTTCTCCGGCGGCGGGACCTCCTCGAAATAACCCACCGGCACCGGCGGCGAGGCAAGGGTCGGGGTCAGCACGGCGTCGTAGTTGTTGAGCACGGCCAGCGCCCCGCGCACGATCGCCTGCAGGTAGGCCTGGGCCATGACCAGCTCGCCCGCGCGCACGCCGCTGCCCCGCTCGCGCAGGTACCGGGTGAGCGGGAGCAGCCGCTCCTCACTGGCCGGGTCCACCGGGGCCAGCGTGGCCATGGAATACCAGAGCGTCTCGAACGCCGGGACCGCCTCCGGGCCGAACGGCATCATGATGTCGACGACCTCATGGCCGAGGCTGGCCAGCAGCTGGCTGGCGTCCTCATAGGCCGCCACGCAGTCGGGGTGCACGGCCGCGCCGTCGATCGGGTGCTGCAGGGTCCGGCCGATCCGGAGCCGGCCGGGCGGCCGGTCCGCGTAGCCGAGGAAGGTCTCCCCGGTGGGCAGCGGGGGCTGGGTGTACATGTCGCCGGGGTGATTGCCGGTCATCACGTCGAGCAGCAGCGCGGCGTCCGCGACCGTGCGGGCGAGCGGGCCGTCCACGCCCAGCCCGAACAGGTCGGGCATGAGCGGGCCGCCGGACACCCGGCCACGCGACGGCTTGATCCCGAACAGCCCGCACACGCTGGATGGGATGCGGATGGACCCGCCGCCGTCACTGCCCTGGGCGGCCGGGGCCAGGCCGGCCGCGACCGCGGCCGCGGCGCCGCCGCTCGATCCGCCCGCCGACCTGGTCAGGTCCCAGGGGGTGCGGGCGGGCGGCCCGATAGCGGTCTCGGTGTAGCAAGGCAGGCCGAACTCGGGAGTGGCCGTCTTCCCGGTCATCACCGAGCCGGCCGCGCGCAGCGCGGTCACCACGTGGTCGTCGGTGTCCGGGACGTAGTCCGCGTACACGGCCGAGCCGAGGGTCTGCCGGACCCCGGCCACCATGTTCAGGTCCTTGATCGGGATGGGCACCCCGGTCAGCGGGGGCAATGCCCCGGGATCATCTGCCTGGGCCACCGCCTTCTCGGCCGCAGCGGCCTGGTCGGCCGCGAGTTCCGCGGACACGGTGAAGAACGCGCCGACATCAGCGTTCATCCGGTCGATCCGCTGGAGGTAGTGGCTGGTGATCTCCACGGGGGAGAGTTCCCGCCGCCGGACCGCCGCGGCCAGTTCGAGCACGGTGAGATCATGAATCTGGGTCACGTAACCGCACGGTAGCTTGCCATTCGCGGCCCGTCCAGGATCGGGTGCAGGTTGCCCGGCGGCTCGGCGCCGGGGCGGTCAGCCGGGTAGGCGCCCGGGCGGTCAGCCGGGTACCGGCCGGGCAGGCCGGCCGTTCGGGACAGGAATTACCCATGGCTTTCAGGTAACTACTTTCCGCCTTCGATTACTCTCTGATGCGTGGATCAGAGGACGGGGCCGCCGCGCCGGACCGGCCCGGCGAGCACCGGGGTGACCGACGGTAGCGGCCCGGCGGATGACAGGCCTGCCGCCAGCCCGCCTGCCCGGCCGGCCCTGGCGAGATTCGCCGCTGACCCCCGGATGCCGATCTGGCTGCGCCGCGGCATCCTCTGCGCCGTGGCCGGCGTGGTCATCAGCATCTGGGTGGACTGGCGGCTGGGGCTGACCGCCGCCGCGGTCATTGCCATCGCCGACACCATCCACCGGTCCCGGACCACCGCGGTGCTGCCCGCCAGGGTCCGGCTGACGTCCGCGCAGCGGCGCACCCGGCGGCGGCTGCGCCGGCTCACCCGGTCCGGCTACCGCACCCTGCACGTGCGTGGCCTGCCGGGCAGTCCTGACCTGATCGACCACCTGCTGATCGGCCCAGCCGGGGTGTTCGCGGTCGATTCGGAGCGCTGGGACCGGCGGCTGCCGATCCGGACCACCCAGAGCGGCGGGCTCTACCACGGCCCGTTCAACCAGGCCAACCGCCTGCAGCACGCCCGCTGGGAGGCCAGCCAGGCCAGCCGGCTGATCAGCCTCGAGCTGGGCCGGGAGCTGCGGGTGCGGGCCGCCATGGCGATCTACGGGCCAACCGTGCCGTGGACCGTGGCGCAGATCGCCGGAGTGGACGTGTTCAGCGGCCGCCGGCTGCGCAAGTACTTCCGCGCCCAGGCCCGGGCCCGCGGGCCGGAGCGGCTGGACCCCGGCGAGATCAAGCGCATCGAGGCGGCCGCCGAGAGCGTCCTCCCGGCCCGGTAGGGGCAGGTCCAGGCCGGGACGGCCTGCTCCGCTCCCGGGGCCGGGCAGGACAGGTCCGCGCCGGAGGCGACCCGCCCAGCCGGCGATTCCACTCCGCGCAGGTGACGCTGGATCGCAGTGCACCGCACGGCACGTTCGCCGCCGGTACGCTGAAGGCTCCACAGCGTTGAGGGGAGCAGGGTCATGCCACCGCTTCGGTCCCGGACGGTCACCCACGGCAGGAACATGGTCGGGGCGCGTGCGCTGATGCGCGCGAGCGGGGTAGCGGGCGAGGACATCGGCAAGCCGATCGTGGCCGTGGCCAACAGCTTCACCGAGTTCGTCCCCGGCCACGTGCACCTGCGCGAAGTCGGCCAGGTGGTCTCGGACGCGGTCAAGGCGGCGGGGGCGGTCCCGCGGGAGTTCAACACGATCGCCGTGGATGACGGCATCGCCATGGGCCACGGCGGGATGCTCTACTCGCTGCCCAGCCGCGAGCTGATCGCCGACTCGGTCGAGTACATGGTCAACGCGCACTGCGCGGACGCCCTGGTGTGCATCTCCAACTGTGACAAGATCACTCCCGGGATGCTGATGGCCGCGCTGCGGCTGAACATCCCCACCGTGTTCGTGTCCGGCGGCCCGATGGAGGCCGGCCGGATCCGGCCCGGTGAGGTGACCGAGTCTGGCGACCCGGGCAAGCTGGACCTGATCAACCCGATGATCGCGTCCGCTGACCCGAGCGTGTCCGACGAGCAGCTGGCCGAGATGGAAGAGGCCGCGTGCCCGACCTGCGGCTCCTGCTCCGGGATGTTCACCGCGAACTCGATGAACTGCCTGACCGAGGCGATCGGGCTGGCCCTGCCCGGCAACGGCACGACACTGGCCACGCATGCCGCGCGCCGCGCGCTGTTCGAGCGGGCCGGCGCGCTGGTGGTCAGCCTGGCCAGCCGGTACTACACCGAGGACGACGAGTCGGTGCTGCCGCGGTCCATCGCCACCCGGGACGCGTTCGAGAACGCGATGGCCCTGGACGTGGCGATGGGCGGGTCCACCAACACGATCCTGCACCTGCTGGCGGCGGCGCACGAGGGGCGGGTCGGGTTCGGGCTCAAGGAGATCGACGAGCTGTCCCGCCGGGTGCCCTGCCTGTGCAAGGTCGCGCCGAGCAGCGACCGCTACCACGTCGAGGACGTGCACCGGGCAGGCGGGATCCCGGCCATCCTGGGTGAGCTGAGTCGTGCTGGCCTGCTGAACACTGAGGTGCATACGGTGCACAGTTCCTCGCTCGGGGAGTTCCTCGACGCCTGGGACCTGCGGTCCCCCTCGGTCACCGAGCAGGCGGTCGAACTGTTCCACGCGGCTCCCGGCGGAGTCCGCACGATCAAGCCCTTCTCCCAGGACTCCCGCTGGACCAGCCTGGACGAGGACCGGGCGGCCGGCTGCATCCGGGATCTGGCGCACGCCTACACCCGGGACGGCGGCCTGGCCGTGCTGTACGGCAACCTGGCACCCGAGGGCGCGATCGTGAAGACGGCGGGCGTCCCGGAAGACCTGTGGCATTTCTCCGGCCCGGCGAAGGTCTTCGAGAGCCAGGAGGCCGCGGTCGAGGGCATCCTGGGCGGCAAGGTCGGGCCGGGGGACGTGGTCGTCATCCGGTATGAGGGGCCCAGCGGCGGCCCCGGCATGCAGGAGATGCTGTACCCGACCAGCTTCCTGAAGGGGAAGGGGCTCGGCCGGGCCTGCGCCCTGGTCACCGACGGGCGGTTCTCTGGCGGCACCAGCGGGCTGTCGATCTGCCACGCAGCGCCGGAGGCCGCGGCAGGCGGCGTGATCGCGCTGGCGCAGGACGGCGACCGGGTCGAGATCGACATCCCGGACCGGTCGCTGGAGCTGGTCGTCCCAGACACCGAGCTGCACGAACGCCGGGAGCGGATCCTCAGCGCGCTGGGTGGCTACCGGGCGGCTGACCGCGACCGGGTCGTCAGTGAGGCGCTGCGGGTCTACGCAGCGCTGGCCACCTCCGCGTCCACCGGCGCGGTGCGGGACATCAGCCGGCTCGGCACCACGCTGTCCAGCTCCGGGCCGTCCAGCGGCGTGAGCCGGTGACCAGGCTGCAGCTCCGGCTCCGGCGCTGCTGGCCGCCCCAGGCCGGGCGCTAGTGGCCGCAGCCCGGGAATGGGTCGGCGGCGCCCGGCCACGGACGCTGCCGGCTGCGCTGGTCCCGGTCGTGGTCGGCTCGGGGGTCGCGTTCGGCTACGGCCTGTTCTCGCTGTGGCGGGCGGTGCTGGCGCTGATCGTGGCGCTGGCCCTGCAGGTCGGGGTGAACTACGCCAACGACTACAGCGACGGCGTGCGGGGTACCGACGAGCAGCGGGTCGGGCCGGTGCGCCTGGTCGCGGCGGGGGTGGCCGCGCCACGCCAGGTCCGGGCCGCCGCCCTGGCCTGCTTCGCCATGGCCTGCGTGGCCGGCTTCGTGCTGGCCCTGGTCACGTCCTGGTGGCTGATCCTGGTCGGCGCGGTGGCGGTCGCCGCCGCCTGGTTCTACACCGGCGGGCGGCACCCCTACGGGTATCACGGGCTCGGCGAGATAGCGGTGTTCGCCTTCTTCGGCGTAGCGGCCGTGACCGGCACGGCGTACGTGCAAATGGGCCGGCTGTCCTGGCTCGCGCTGGCCGCCTGCCTCCCGGTCGGGCTGCTCGCCTGCGCCCTGCTGGTGATCAACAACCTACGGGACATCCCGTCCGACACCCTCGCGGGTAAGCGCACGCTCGCGGTCATCCTCGGCGACCAGCGCACCCGCTGGCTGTACGTCGCCTGCGTGCTGCTGCCGTTCGCGATCGCGGCCGCCATGGCACCCGCGCGCCCGCTGACCCTGCTGGCCCTGGCCGCGCTGCCGCTGGCGCTGGCCCCGGTCCAGTCGGTGCGCGCGGGCGCGACCGGGCTGGCGCTGATCGGCGCGCTGGGCAAGACCGGCCGCCTGCAACTCGCCTTTGGCGCCCTGCTGACCGTCGGGCTCGCGGTCAGGTTCTGAGGCCGTCCCGCGCGGCCGCCGGGTTACTGCCGCTGCTCCACGGTCGGCTCATCCACCGGGCCGCCGGCCTGTCTTTCCGCTTCGGCGACCGCCTGCTGCACCGCCGCCACCTCGGCCCGGGTCCGGGCCGACTCCTCGGCCTCCTCGGCAGCTGCCCGTTCCCTCGCGGCCGCCGCCTCCGTGGCGTGGGCCGATTCCCCGACTGGGTCGGCCACCTCGTTCCCTGCCGGAACGGCCACGCCGTTCCCCGCGCTGCCGGGCCCTTTCCCGTCGCCGGACAGGGCGGCCGGGGCGCCGGCGCTGGCCAGGCCGCGGCCAGCCGGCGGCACGGGCCGCCCGCCAGGTCCGCTCACGCCACCCTGCGGCTCCGCACCCTCCCCCGGCCCGGCGAATGCGGTGCTGAGGGACTTGAGCGCCGTGGTCACCTCACTCGGGATCACCCAGAACGTGTTGCCCTGGGCCTGGGCCAGCTGGGGCAGCGTCTGCAGGTACTGGTAGGCGAGCACCTGGGGGTCCGCGTTGCCGTCGTGGACGGCCTGGAACACCGTGCCGATCGCCTGGGCCTGGCCTTCAGACCGCAGGATCTGGCCCTGCCTGTCGCCCTCGGCGCGCAGGATCTGGCTCTGCTTCTCGCCCTCCGCGGTGAGAATCTTCGACTGCCGGAGGCCCTCGGCGGTGAGGATGGCCGCGCGCTTCTCCCGCTCCGCCCGCATCTGCTTCTCCATCGCGTCGATGACGCTCTTGGGTGGGTCGATGGCCTTGATCTCCACCCGGGTGACCCGGAGCCCCCATTTGCCCGACGCGTCGTCCAGCACGCCCCGCAGCATCGTGTTGATCTTGTCGCGCGAGGTCAGGGTCTCCTCGAGGTCCATGTTCCCGATTACGCTGCGCAGCATGGTCGCGGTGATCTGCTCGATGGCCTGGATGTAGTTGACAATCTCGTAGTCTGCCGCCCGCGGATCGGTGACCTGGAAGAACAGCACCGTGTCGATATGCACGACCAGGTTGTCCTCGGTGATCACCGGCTGGCCCTTGAAGGCCACCACCTGCTCGCGCAGGTCAATGAGCGGCTTGACCCGGTCCACGATGGGGACGATGAAGTTCATCCCTGGTTCGAGCGTCTTCCGGTAACGCCCGAATCGCTCGACGTTCCGGGCCCGGGCCTGCGGCACGATCCGGACTGTCCTGCTGACCACGACGAAAACGAGTATGACCGCGACAAGGACGGCGATGAGCCCGGCCAGTTCCATGGTTACTCCCGGGGGTGTACGAGTGCGGTGGCGCCTTCGATCGCGAAGACGTTGACAGTGGAGTCCACCGGGATGACCTGGTCCTCGTCATAGGAGCGGGCCGACCAGAGCTCACCGCCGATGCGGACCTGCCCGCTGTGGCCGTTCACTTCCTCGACTACCCGGGCTTTCTTCCCGACCAGCGCGGATGTCCCGGTGCGCAGCAAGGGCGGCTGTTTGATGTGCCGCATCGCGATCGGCCGCACGACGACCAGGCCGCCACCCGCGGCGACCGCGAACGCAGCGAGCTGGACCGGCAGGGTGGCGCCGGCCAGGCCGGCCACGGCGGCAACCACCGCGCCGGCCGCGATCAGCCCGAAGGCCAGGGTCGTGGTCATGACTTCAGCTACTCCCAGCACAGCGGCCAGGAGCAGCCAGACGATCCACGATCCCATGGTGACTCCCAGAGCGGGAGCAACGGGCGGATGCAGCCCGTCGCCCGGCTCTACTACCGAATGTAGCTCGGTAGGCGCGTCCCCGCGACGGGCGGGCAGGTCTCGAATGGGGGCCGATCGTTCACAGCCAGGTCACGAGCGTGGATCATGGTGATATCCAACGTCGGAGGATTGTCATGACGGCACCAGCCCAGCTCGCCTACAGCCACGGAACCGCACCGCAGCCGCTGCTCGGTGAGACGATCGGCGGCAACCTCAGGCGTATCGCCGCCACGTTCGCCGACCGGGACGCGGTGGTGGATATCCCGGCTGGCCGACGCTGGACCTACGCCGAGCTCGACGCGGACACCGACGTGCTGGCCCGGGGCCTGATCGCGGCCGGCCTCGGCAAGGGCGACCGGGTGGGCATCTGGGCGCCGAACTGCGCGGAGTGGGTGCTGCTGCAGTACGCCACGGCCAAGGCCGGGGTGATCCTGGTCAACATCAACCCGGCCTACCGCAGCCACGAGCTGGGCTATGCGCTGCGCCAGTCCGGAGTCCGGCTGCTGGTCAGCGCCGAGTCGTTCAAGACCAGCAACTACCGGGCCATGGTCGAGGAGGTCAGCGTGGATCTCCCGGGCCTGAAGAGAGTGATCTACCTAGGGTCGGCCGACTGGGACGAGCTGTTCGTGGTCGGTGCCATGCCGGTGGCCGGCGGGGGGACCCGCTGGCCGAGCGGGAGGCCACGATGTCCTTTGACGACCCGATCAACATCCAGTACACCAGCGGGACGACCGGGTTCCCCAAAGGTGCCACGCTGTCCCACCACAACATCCTGAACAACGGTTACTTCATCGGCGAAGGGTGCCGGTACACCGAGGCGGACCGGGTCTGCATCCCGGTGCCGTTCTACCACTGCTTCGGCATGGTGCTGGGCAACCTCGCCTGCACCACGCACGGGTCGGCGATCATCATTCCCTCCCCTGGGTTCGATCCGGCCGCGACTCTGCGGGCCGTTGCAGAAGAACAGTGCACCTCGCTGTACGGCGTGCCGACCATGTTCATTGCCGAGCTGGCCCTGCCCGACTTCGCCAGGTACGACCTGTCCACCCTGCGCACCGGCATCATGGCGGGCTCGCCGTGCCCGGTCGAGGTGATGAAGCGGGTGATCAGCGAGATGCACATGACCGAGGTGACGATCTGTTACGGGATGACCGAGACCTCGCCGGTGTCCGCGCAGACCCAGGCCGACGACGACATGGAACGCCGGGTGTCCACGGTGGGCAGGGTGCATCCGCACGTCGAGGTGAAGATCGTGGACCCGGAGACCGGGCTGGCCGTGCCGCGCGGCGTGACCGGCGAGATGTGCACCCGGGGCTACTCGGTGATGCTCGGCTACTGGGACGACCCGGAGCACACCCAGGCCGCGATCGACCAGGCGCGCTGGATGCACACCGGCGACCTCGCGGTGATGGATGAGGCCGGGTACCTGAACATCGTCGGCCGGATCAAGGACATGATCATCCGGGGCGGGGAGAACGTGTACCCCCGGGAGATCGAGGAGTTCCTGTACTCCCACCCGGCCATCGAGGACGTCCAGGTCATCGGGGTGCCGGACACGCGGTACGGCGAGGAGATCTGCGCCTGGGTGAAACTCCGGCCCGGGCAGTCGCTCACCGAGGAGGAACTGCGCGCGTACTGCACCGGGAAGATCGCGCACTTCAAGATCCCGCGCTACCTGCGGATCACCGGGGACTTCCCGATGACCGTCACCGGCAAGGTGCAGAAGTTCAAGATGCGCGAGACCTCGATCGGTGAGCTCGGCCTGGAGGACGCGGCCCGAACCCAGACGGCCTGAGTTCTGCCGCTCGTCAGCGGCGCCGGAGCGCCGCATCGGTCAGGGACGGCGGGAGGTAGCCGCCGTCCGGGGCGTTCAGGTTCGTGCCGGGCGGCACGATCTCGTCGATCCGGTCCAGCACGTCGCTGCTGAGCACCACGTCAGCCGCGGCCAGCTGGCTCTCCAGCTGCTCCATGGTGCGCGGCCCGATGATCGCCGCGGTGACCGCCGGGTGGGCCAGCACGAAGCCGATCGCGAGCTGGATCAGGGTCAGCCCGGACTCCTCGGCCAGCACCGCGAGCTGCTCGGCCGCGTCCAGTTTGGCCTGGTTGCCGGGCAGGCTCAGGTCGTACCGGTGCGGCAGCCGCTGCGCCCGGCTGCTGACCGGGGGCTCGGCGCCCTTGCGGTACCGGCCGGTGAGCCAGCCGCCCGCGAGCGGGCTCCACGAGATCACGCCCATCCCGTACTGCTGGCAGGCTGGCAGCACCTCAGCCTCGATCCCGCGGACCAGGATCGAGTAGGGCGGCTGCTCGCAGGTGAAGCGCTCGCGGCCGCGGCGTTGCGCGGTCCATTGCGCCTCGACGATCTGGGCGGCCGGGAACGTCGAGCTGCCCGCGTAGCGGATCTTGCCCGCCCGGATGAGGTCGCTCAGCGCGCTGAGGGTCTCGTCGATGTCGGTCACCGGGTCCGGCCGGTGGATCTGGTACAGGTCGATGTAGTCGGTGCCGAGCCGGCGCAGGCTGTTCTCGCACTCCCGGATCAGCCAGCGGCGGGAGTTGCCCTGCTCGTTGGGATCCCGGCCCATCGCGAAGTGCGCCTTCGTGGCCAGCACGACGCTGTCCCGGCGGCCCGGCGCCAGCGCCTTGGCCACGATCTCTTCCGACTCCCCGGCCGAGTACGCGTCCGCGGTGTCGATGAAGTTGATCCCGGTGTCGAGAGCGCGGTGGATGATGCGGATCGAATCGTCGTGGTCGGGATTGCCCCACGCGCCGAACATCATCGCGCCGAGGCATAGCGGGCTGACCCTGACTCCGGTCCGGCCGAGTACGCGAAGCTCCATGCGGCCACCTTAGGACGTCACCCGGAAACCGCCGGCTGGGGGCCGGCCTAGGGTGGCAGCATGGGAGGGCCGTACCCGGTGCGTCCGCATCCCCCGGGGCCGTCATGTTCAGCCGGCGCTCGCCGGGGCAGTAGGCACCCGCCAGACGGCGGCCAGGCCAGGGAGGGAGGGATGAGCCATGCCAGCCAGACGCCTCGCGATAGCCGCCGGGGTCAGCCTGGCCCTGCTGGCGGGCGCCTGCTCAGCCAGCCACCCGGCGCCGCCCGCACCCGCGCCGAGCCGGCCAGCCAGCACTCCGCGGCCGGGCCCGGCCGCCCCGCTGAGCCTGCAGATCTCCCCCGCCGCCTACCAGCTGCCCGCCGGGATTTCCCGTGAGGTGGTGCTGCCGGACGGCCAGAACCTGCTGATCGCGGGCGGCCTCACCCCGGGAGGCACGTCCACGGCCGCGGTGAGCACGCTCAACCCGGTGACCGGCAGCCTGACCCCGGCCGGCCAGCTCGCCGTGCCCACGCACGACGCCGCCGGGGCGACCGTGGGCGGCCGCACCCTGATCTTCGGCGGCGGGGAGCAGGTCAGCGTGGGCATGGTGCAGGCGGTCGTGCCGCACGGCGCCGCCGCGACGGCCGGGCAGCTGCCCGGCGCGCGGTCCGACCTGATGGCGGTGTCCCGGGGCGGGACGGCCTACCTGCTCGGTGGCTACAACGGTGCAGCGTACGACCCGTCGGTGCTGGCCACCAGGAACGGCCGCCGGTTCGCGACCGCGGCCCGGCTTCCGGTGCCGGTGCGCTATCCCGCCGTGGCCATGCTCGGCAGTACCATCTGGATCCTCGGTGGGCAGACCAGCCATGGCATCACCAACGACATCCAGCGCGTCAACCTGCCGGGGGGCAGTGCCGCGGTGGCCGGGCACCTGCCGCAACCGGTCACGGCCGGCTCGGCGTTCGTCCTCGGCGGCACGGTCTACCTGGCGGGCGGCCAGACCGCTCCGGCCGCCCCGGGGCGGACCACGGCGAGCCCGTCCGCCGCGCTGGCCACCAGCCGCGCGGTGCTGGCTTATCACCCGGGCCAGTCCGGGGTGACCGTGGCCGGAAGCCTCCCGGTGCCGGTGTCCAACGCCGGGGCCGCGGTACTGGGCGGCACGGGGTACCTGATCGGCGGGGAGGACCAGGGCCGCCCGGTGCCCGCGGTGACCCAGATCCGGCTGGTGCCCGGGTCAGTGGCTGGCGCCCCGGCCAGCGATGCGGCCGGGGCCACGGCCGGTACCACGGCCGGGGATCCAGCGGGTGACGCCGCCGCTGCCCTGAGCGCGCCCTGGCTGGCCCCGGCCCAGGGCAGCGGCCACCTGATGCCTGGCTCGGACCCGGCCGCGCTGCCCGGTGACGTGCTGATCGCGGACAACCTGAACAACCGGCTGCTGATCGTGGACCCGCAGGGCCGGATCCGCTGGCAGTTCCCGCGGCCCGGCGACCTGGCCCGGGGCCAGGCGTTCCGGTTCCCGGACGACGCGTTCTTCTCCCCGGACGGCCAGCAGATCATCGCCACTGAGGAGGACTACTCGGTGATCAGCGTGATCGACATCGCCACGCACCGGATCAGCTACCGGTACGGCATCCCGGACGTGCCCGGGGCAGGGCCGGACCACGTGTCCAATCCCGACGATGCGATGCTGATGCCGGATGGCACCCTGCTGACCGCCGACATCAAGAACTGCCGGATCCTGCTGGTCAAGCCGCCCGCGCACGTCCCGGCGCGGATCATCGGGCAGGCAGGCTGGGGCTGTTACCACAACCCGCCGCACGTGTTCGGCAGCCCCAACGGCGCGTTCCCGATGACCAACGGCGACTACCTGGTCACCGAGATCAACGGGGACTGGGCCAACGAGATGAGCCTGACCGGCCACGTGGCCTGGTCAGCCCACCCGCCCGGGGTGGCCTACCCCTCGGACAGCAACGAGATCTATCCCGGCCGCTACCTGACCGTCGACTACTCCGCGGCCGGGCAGGTGGTGGAGTTCAACTCGTCCGGGCGGCTGCTCTGGCGGTTCGGCGGGCTCAACCACCCCTCGCTGGCCCTGCCGCTGCCCAACGGCGACATCCTGGTCAACGACGACTACAACCACCGGGTCATCGTGATCGACCCGGCCCGCGACCGGGTGGTCTGGCAGTACGGGCACACCGGGGTGGCGGGCACCGGACCGGGGTACCTGAACAAACCGGACGGGGTGGATCTCACCCCGCCCGACTCCATGCTGATCACCCACGCGGCCACCATGGGGGGGCCCTGACCAGCCTGGTCAGGCGCCCAGGTGGTCTCCGGAGCGGAGTTCGAGCTCGGCCAGCAGTTCCCGGGTCACCCCCATGATCTGGCTGACGGCCCGGTCGAACACCTCGGAGTCGTGCACCGGCGGACGGCGGAACCCACTCACCGTCTGGACGTACTGGAGCGCAGCGGCCTGCACGTCCTTGTCCGACACGCTGGTCGCGTACGGGGCGCGCAGAATCTTGATGTCGCGGCACATGGTTTGAAAGTACGCCACAGGCTGCCCATATGGGCAGAGCAACCGGCCGGTAATCAGGAACAAGCACCTAGCGTTATCTTACGGCTACGTTAGGCCGACGCGGTCGGGCGTGGCCTGGCTGACCGGGACGATACGGATGCCAAACGGCATCAGCGAGATCGGGATGATCTTGAAGTTAGCCAGCCCGAGCGGGATCCCGATGATCGTCACACAGAGTGCGATGCCGGTGGCCAGGTGGCCGAGGGCGAGCCACCAGCCGAACAGGATGATCCACAGGATGTTGCCGACGGCCGAGCCAGCGCCAGCGTCCCAGCGCGGGGCGATGGTCCGGCCGAACGGCCAGAGCACGTAGCCGGCGATCCGGAACGCGGCGATGCCCAGCGGGATCGTGACCACAAGGAAGAACAGCACGAAGCAGATCAGCCCGGCCAGCGCATAGAGGAGGGACATCCAGAAGCCGCAGAGCACGAACCAGATCACGTTCAGCAAGGTCCGCATGTCCGCCCCCTGGATCCCGCCGCCCGCAGGCCGGCCCGGTTACCGTACCTCGAGCTGGCCCAGCAGCACCTGGGTCGCGCTGGCCACGGCCTGTACCGCCTGCTCGAACGCTTGGGCGTTATGCCGGGCTGGCTGCCGGAACCCGCTGATCTTCCGGACGTACTGGAGCGCGGCGGCCTGCACATCCTCGTCCGTGACACTGTCGGTGTACGGCGCACGCAAGGTCTTGATACTGCGGCACATAACGCCGAGACTACCCCCGCGCTGGCTGTGCCCAGCCGCGGCCAGCATGCCGCGTGGCTAGGTGAGGCCGAGCAGGGGCTCGAGCCCGAAGGTCAGCCCGGCGGGCAGCGAGCCGAGCCCGCGCACCGCGAGCAGCACCCCGGGCATGAACGAGGCCCGGTCCAGCGAGTCGTGCCGGATCGTGAGCGTCTCGCCGTGCCCGCCCAGCAGCACTTCCTGATGCGCGATCAGGCCCGCCAGCCGGACCGAATGAACGTGGATCCCGTCCAGCACGGCGCCGCGGGCCCCGTCCACGGCGGTGACCGTGGCGTCCGGTGGCGCACCCAGGCCCGCGGCCGCCCGGGCCTGCCCGATCAGCGCGGCGGTCCGCATCGCTGTCCCGGACGGCGCGTCCGCCTTGCCCGCGTGGTGCAGCTCGACCACTTCGGCGGACTCGAAGAAGCGGGCCGCCTGCGCGGCGAAGCTCATCATCAGCACCGCGCCCACGGAGAAGTTCGCCGCGATCAGCGAGCGCACCCCCGGGGCCGCGGCCAGCCAGTCCCGCACCTGGGCCAGCCGCGGCTCGTCGAACCCGGAGGTGCCGACGACCGTGTCCAGCCCGTGGCTGATGCACCAGTGCAGGTTGTCCATGACCACGCCGGGGTGGGTGAAGTCGACCACCACGGCGCAGCCCGCCAGGTCCTCGCGCGGGTCGCCCTCGTCCACCTGGGCGGCCAGCTCCAGATCCGGGCTGGCGGCCAGGGCCTGGCGCACCTCGCCGCCCATCCGGCCGCGGGCACCCAGCACGCCGACTTTGATCATTGCGAAGCTTCCTGAGCTAGCTGACGACGTCGGCGAACGCCGAACTGTCGTCGAACGGACCGACCACCGCCAGCACCCTGGGCCGGCTGAGGATATCCGCGGCTACGCCGCGCACGTCGTCCTGGGTCACCGCCTCGATCGAGGTGAGGATCTGCTCGACCGGCTCCAGTTCCGGGTAGACCAGCTCGGACTTGCCGAGCCGGCTCATCCGGGAGGACGGGTCCTCCAGGCCGAGCACCATGGACCCGCGCAGCTGGCCCTTGCCCCGGGCCAGCTCGGCGTCGGTGAGCCCGTGGGAGGACATCTTGGCGACCTCGTCCCGGCAGATGGACAGCACCTCGTCCGCCTTGGACGGCAGGCAGCCCGCGTAGATGCCCCAGATCCCGGTGTCCGCGTGCTGGGACGTGAAGCTGTACACCGAGTAGGCCAGGCCGCGCTTTTCCCGCACCTCCTGGAACAGCCGGGAGGACATGCCGCCGCCCAGCGCGGCGTTCAGCACGCCGAGCGCGAACCGGCGGTCGTCGGTCCGGCGCAGCCCTTCACAGCCGAGGACCAGGTTCGCCTGCTCGATGCCGCGGGAGATGAGCCGCACCCCGGTCCCGGCGGCGACGCGGGCGGCCGGGCCCACGGCGAGCCGGGGCGGCGCCGGGGCCACCTGCGGGTCGAGGACATGCTGGAACGCCTCCTGCGCCTGGGCCACGACCTGGTCGTGATCGAGGCTGCCGGCCGCGGCCAGCACCAGGTGATCCGGGGTGTACCGGGCGCGGTAGTGCTCGGCGATCTGCTCCCGGGTGATCGCGTTGATCGAGTCCACCGTGCCCAGGATCGGCCGGCCGAGCGGGGTATCCCCGAACAGCTGGCTGGTGAACGCCTCGTGTGCGGTGTCCGAGGGCTCGTCGTCGTTCATGGCGATCTCTTCGAGGATCACGCCCCGCTCGGCGTCCACGTCCTGCGGGGCGATCAGCGAGTCCGTCACCATGTCGGACAGCACGTCGATGGCCAGCGGCAGGTCGGCGTCCAGGACCCGGGCGTAGTAGCAGGTGTACTCCGTGCCGGTGAACGCGTTCAGCTCGCCGCCGACCGCGTCCATGGCCGCGGAGATCTCCAGCGCGGTGCGCCGCCTGGTCCCCTTGAACAGCAGGTGCTCCAGGTAGTGGGTCGCGCCGACGTGGGCAGGGCCCTCGTCCCGCGAGCCCACGCCCGCCCAGATGCCGATCGCCGCCGAGTGCACCGCGGGCAGCGACTCGGTGATCACCCGCAGGCCGCCGGGCAGCACCGTGCTACGCACGGTGCCTGCCCCCTCCTCAGCTGATCCGGTGATACGCAGAACCCCAGAACTCATGAGTCGCCGCGGTGCCTGCGCTCGCGGTGCCGGGTGCGGTGACTGTCCCCGCCACCATCCTGGCCGCCCCGGCTGCCGCGGTCATGGTCGCGGCCGCCACCCTCGCTGCTGGCCGGGGCGCCTGCGCCCTCGCCGCCGCCAGCCGCCGCCTCACGCTCGACGACCTCGACCGGCACCAGCGACAGCTTGCCGCGGTCGTCGATCTCACGGATCTCGACCTGGATCTTGTCGCCGACCTTGACCACGTCGTCGACGTTGTCGATCCGGGCCCCGCCGTGCAGCTTGCGCAGCTGGGTGATGTGCAGCAGCCCGTCCTTGCCGGGGAGCAGCGAGATGAACGCGCCGAACGTGGTGGTCTTGACCACGGTGCCGAGGAACCGCTCGCCCACTTCCGGCATGTGCGGGTTGGCGATCGCGTTGATCGTGGCCCGGGCGGCCTCGGCGGACGGGCCGTCGGTCGCACCGATGTAGATGGTGCCGTCGTCCTCGATCGTGATCTCGGCGCCGGTGTCCTCCTGGATCGAGTTGATCATCTTGCCCTTGGGCCCGATCACCTCGCCGATCTTGTCCACCGGGACCTTGATCGTGATGATCCGCGGCGCCTGCGGGCTCATCTCCGCCGGCTCGTCGATCGCCTCGCGCATGACTTCCAGGATGGTCAGCCGGGCTCCCCGCGCCTGCTTCAGCGCGGCGCCGAGCACGGCGGCCGGGATCCCGTCCAGCTTGGTGTCCAGCTGCAGGGCAGTCACGATGTCCTTGGTGCCGGCCACCTTGAAGTCCATGTCGCCGAACGCGTCCTCGGCGCCGAGGATGTCGGTCAGCGTCACGTACTGGCCGCCCTCGTGGATCAGGCCCATCGCGATGCCGGACACCATGTCCTTGAGCGGGACACCCGCGTCGAGCAGCGACATGGTGGACGCACACACAGAACCCATCGAGGTAGACCCGTTGGATCCGATCGCCTCGGAGACCTGGCGGATCGCGTACGGGAACTGCTCACGGCTGGGCAGCACCGGCAGCAGGGCCCGCTCGGCCAGGGCACCGTGGCCGATCTCGCGGCGCTTGGGCGAGCCGACCCGGCCGGTCTCCCCGGTGGAGTACGGCGGGAAGTTGTAGTTGTGCATGTACCGCTTGGTCCGGTCCGGGTTCAGCGTGTCGATCATCTGCTCCATGCGCAGCATGTTCAGCGTGGTCACGCCCAGGATCTGGGTCTCCCCGCGCTCGAACAGCGCTGAGCCGTGCGTCCGGGGCAGCACGTGCGCCTCGGCGGACAGCTGCCGGATGTCGGTCAGCCCGCGGCCGTCGATCCGCACGCCGTCGGCGATGACCCGGTCCCGGACGAGCTTCTTGGTCAGCGCGCGGAACGCTGCGCTGATCTCCTTCTCGCGGCCCTCGAACTGGCTGGCCAGCTTCTCCGCGGCCAGTGCCTTGACCCGGTCGGTCTCGGCCTCGCGGTCCTGCTTGCCCGCGATGGTCAGGGCCCGGGCCAGCTCCTCGGACACGGCCTGGGCCAGCGCGTCGTAGGTGTCGGCCTGGTAGTCCTCGAAGACCGGGAACTGGGCCGTCGGCTTGGCGGCCCGGTCGGCCACCGACTGCTGCGCCTCGCAGAGCAGCTTGATGAACGGCTTGGCCGCCTCCAGGCCCTGCGGGACCGTGTCCTCGGTGGGCGCCACGGCGCCGCTGGCCGGGTCGGCCAGCAGGTCCAGCGTGGTCGCGGTGGACTCCGCCTCGACCATCATGATCGCCACGTCGCCGTCCGGCAGCACCCGGCCGGCCACCACCATGTCGAAGGTGGCGTCCGCGAGCTGCTCATGCGTGGGGAATCCGACCCACTGGCCCTTGATCAGGGCGACCCGCACCCCGCCGATCGGGCCGGAGAACGGCAGCCCGGACAGCAGCGTGGACATCGAGGCGGCGTTGATGGCCACCACGTCGTACAGGTGATCCGGGTTCAGCGACAGGATCGTCTCAACCACCTGCACCTCGTTGCGCAGGCCCTTGACGAACGAGGGCCGCAGCGGCCGGTCGATCAGCCGGCAGGTCAGGATCGCGTCCTCGGACGGCCGTCCTTCCCGGCGGAAGAACGAGCCGGGGATGCGGCCGATCGCGTACATCCGCTCCTCGACGTCCACGGTGAGCGGGAAGAAGTCCAGCCCCTCCCTGGGGTGCTTGCCAACGGTGGTGGCGGACAGGATGACCGTGTCATCGTCGAGGTACGCGACAGCGGAACCCGCCGCCTGGCGGGCGAGCCGACCAGTTTCGAACTTAATCGTGTGAGTGCCGAAAGCGCCGTTATCGATGACGGCTTCGGCGGTATGCACACCCTCCACGGGTGAGACCTCCTTGACTGAAGGTCCCGCGGTACCCGCCACCGGTAGCACGCGGTTCGGGCCAGGTGACTGAGGCCAGCTGGCTGAGCCGACGGCAGGCCCGGTCTTCGATCGAAGCCCTCGGCCCGCGCTGCGGCTGGCTAGCGCTGTGCTGATGAGCACTGCGGCGTGCTAGCGCACATCGCGACCCGAGAACCACTACCGAGGACCGGTCCTGGCGCCCTGAGCGCTCCGGGGTCCGGGGCCGCGGGAGGTCGTTCTTGAGTTGTCTCCGGGCCTACCTGCGCAGGCCCAGCTTGCTGATGAGCGCACGGTAGCGCTCGATGTCGGTGCGGGCCAGGTACTGCAGCAGGCGCCGGCGGCGCCCGACCAGCAGCAACAGGCCGTGGCGGCTGTGGTGATCATGCTTGTGCACCTTGAGGTGCTCAGTCAGATCGGTGATCCGCCTCGTCAGCAGCGCGACCTGGACCTCCGGCGAGCCGGTGTCACCCTCATTGGTCGCGTTATCCGCGATGATCTCCTTCTTCACGGCTGTGTCCAGCGGCACGTGGGATTCCTTATCTCTGCTGCCCGGTACGGGCCGCCCGCGGGGGCCTGCCCTCGGGCGATTCTCGTGGTACGTGATGGGTGGAGCTCGCCGGAAGGTAAGCACTGGGAGCCCCTCGGCCAGCCACTTGAGGGTGCAGCTGACCAAGCCGGAATACACCGGCCGTTACCCCAAAGGTATCACGCTGGCCGGCTGCCAGGTGACGCTGCGCCGTGGGCCGGGCGCTGGCAGGTGCTCCCGGCGGGGCTGGCCGGCGACGGGACGTTCGGCCGACTTTAGTCCCTACGCACGCCAGCGCGCAGGGAGGAAGCTAGGTACCGGAAGCTTGGTGCGCTTAGTCTCGCCCGACCCGGGAGAACGACCCGGCGGCGCACCGGGCTCCGGGACGTGTGCGCGCTGGTCGCTGTCGTGGCGGGGGCCAGCGCGCACACCAGTCACCCGGGGCCACCGACCAGTTCGCGGGCTTCGCCGGCATCACGGTGCATCTGCTCGATGAGCGCGTCCGCGGACTCGAACCGGACCATGCCGCGCAGCCGGGCCGCGAAGTCGACCGCCACGTGCACGCCGTACAGGTCGAGGTCGTCCCGGTCCAGCGCATAGGCCTCGACGACGCGCTCCCGCCCGTCGAACGTGGGGTTCGCGCCCACCGAGATAGCGGCTGGCCAGCGCTCCGCCTGCTGGCCGTCAGCATCCAGGCTGGCCAGCCAGCCCGCGTAGACGCCGTCCGCCGGGATGGCCGGGTAGGGCGGCGTCTCCAGGTTCGCGGTCGGGAAGCCGAGGGCCCGCCCGCGCTGCTGGCCGCGCACCACGACACCTTCCACCCGGTGCGGGCGGCCCAGGTCGTGCGCGGCCCCGGTCACGTCGCCCGCGTTGAGCAGGTCCCTGATCTCGCTGGAGGAGATGGTGACGCCGTGCTCGGCGAGCAGCGCCACGCCCTCCGCGCCGAACTCGTATTTCTCGCCGAGTTCGGCCAGCAGGGCGACATCGCCGACCGCGCGGTGGCCGAACCGGAAGTTCTCCCCGACCACTACCTGGGCCGCGTGCAGCCGGTCCACCAGGACCGCCTGCACGAATTCATCTGGAGTCAGCTGGGAGAAGGGCTGCGTGAACGGCAGCACGCAGACCGCGCCGGCGCCGTGGCTGCCCAGCAACTGCACCCGGCGGCGCACCGTGCAGAGCAGCGGCGGATGCGAGCCAGGCCGGACCACTTCGTCTGGGTGCGGGTCAAAGGTGACGACCACGAGCGGCAGCCGGAGGCCTGCCGCGACTTCGGCGGCCCCGGCCACGATGCGCTGATGGCCGCGGTGCACCCCGTCGAAGACACCTATGGTCACCACGGAGGAGCCCCAGCCCGTGGGCACCTCCGCCAGGCCCTGCCAGCGCTGCACGGTCATGCTCCTTCGATCGTCGCTCGCGGACAGGCCCGCAGCCCGCCGCCCTCATCTCCCGGCGGAAGGCCCGCAGCCTGCCGTTCTCACCTCAAGACTGCCATGCCCGGCGCGGGCCCGGTTACGGAGCCGGTGCGACCGCGCGGCGCCCAGCGGCCCGCGGCGGGCTCGCGCCGCGGCGGCGCCGGACGGCCGCGGCGAGGCTGTTCAGCACGCCAGCGGTGGTGTCGATGTCCATGCAGGCGTCGGTGACGCTCTGCCCGTAGGCCAGCTGCGCCGGATCGCCGGGTTCCTGCCGCCCGTCGCGCAGGAAGCTTTCCAGCATCACCCCCACGATGCCCCACTCCCCCGCGCTGACCTGCCCTGCCAGTGCATCCGCCACGATCGGCTGACGGCGGTGGTCCTTGCTGCTGTTGCCATGGCTGGCATCCACCATCACCCGCCGGGCCAGTCCGGCCCCGGCCGTCATCTCCAGGGCCGCGGCCACGTGGCTGGCATCATAGTTCGGGCCCGGCCGGCCACCACGCAGGATGACATGACAGTCCGGATTGCCCGCCGTGTGCACGACCGCCGCCGCGCCCGCCAGGGTGACGCCGAAGAACGTGTGCCCCTCGGCCGCGGCCCGGCAGGCGTCCACGGCGACCCGGACATCGCCGTCCGTGCCGTTCTTGAACCCGACCGGCATGGACAGGCCAGAGGCCAGCTGCCGGTGGACCTGGCTCTCCGTGGTCCGTGCCCCGATCGCGCCCCAGGCCACGGCGTCGGCGATGTACTGCGGGGTGATCGGGTCCAGCCACTCACAACCCACGGGTACCCCCAGTCCCACCACGTCCAGCAGGAACCGCCGCGCCAGCCGCAGGCCCCGGTGCACGTCATGGCTGCCGTCCATGCCGGGGTCGTTGATGAGGCCCTTCCAGCCGGTGACCGTGCGTGGCTTCTCGAAGTACACCCGCATCACGACCAGCAGATCATCGTGCAGCGCCCCGCGCAGCCCGGCCAGCCGGCGGGCGTATTCCAGGCCTGCCACCGGGTCGTGCACCGAGCACGGGCCGACCACCACCAGCAGCCGGTCATCGGCCCCGTCCAGCACCGCACGGACCTCAGCGCGCGCCTGCGCGACCGTTTCCGACGCGCTGACCTGCAGCGGCAGTTCCTCCAGCAGCGCCGCGGGCGAGAGCAACGGCTCATAACCCAGCACCCGGGTATCGCTGGTGTGCGGCATCATGCTCCCTCCGGGAAGTGTCCAGCTTTCCTGGCCGTTCAGCGCCCCCGCCGGGCGGCCTGGCCCCAGCCAGGCTAGGGCACGAACACAGCCAGCGGCCGGGCCTGCCCGTGCTTCTCCTCGACCAGCGCGATGAGCGTGCCGTCCGGGCCGAACGCGGCCACCGGCCCAGCGGGCGGCACGGCCGCGTCCTGGCCGGTGCCGGGCAGCCGGCCGCCGTGGCCGAGAACCCGCGCTTCATCGGCGCTGAGCTGCCGGCTCGGGAACGCGGCCGCGGCCGCGGCGGCCAGCGGCAGCACGTCCAGCCGGTCAGCGAGCTGGTCCAGGGTGCGGGCCGCGGTGAGGTCGTACGGGCCGACCCGGGTCCGCCGGAGCATGGTCAGGTGACCGCCGACGCCGAGCGCCTCCCCCATGTCCCGGGCGAGGGCACGGATGTAGGTGCCGCTGGAGCAGCACACTGACACCGCCACGTCCAGCAGTTCACCCGCTGGCCGCAGGTCCAGCACCTGGAAGGACCACACGGTGACCGGCCGGGCGGCGAGCACCGGCGGCGCGCCCTCCCGGGCCAGCTGGTAGGACCGCTGGCCGGCCACCTTGATCGCGCTGACGGCGGGCGGCACCTGCTGGATCTCCCCGGTCAGCGCGGCGGCAGCAGCACTGACCGCAGCCGCGGTCAGCTCGCTGGCCGGGGCGCCGGAGCTGATGGTGCCCTCGGCGTCACCGGTGTCGGTGGCCTGGCCGAGCCTGATCGTGGCCAGGTACTCCTTATCGGTGAGGGTGAGGTGGCCGAGCAGCCGGGTGGCCTTTTCCACGCCGACGACCAGCACCCCGGTGGCCATCGGATCGAGCGTGCCGGCATGACCCACCCGGCGGGTGCCTGCCAGCCGGCGGACCCGCGCCACCACATCGTGTGAGGTCATGCCGTCCGGCTTGTCCACCACGATCAGCCCGCCCGGCCCGCCCGGGCCGCCCGGGCCGCCTGGCCGGATGTGCCCGGGACACCGTCAGCCGCCTTCCGCCAGCAGTACCCGCAGCTGGGCCATGATCTCGTCGGCCGGGCCGGCCGCGGTGAAACCGGCCGCGCTGCGGTGCCCGCCGCCGCCCAGCTGGGAGCAGGCCCGGCCGACGTCCACCTTGCCCTTGGAGCGCGTGGAGACCTGCCACAGGCCGTCGTCGGACTGCTTGAGCACGACGGCCACGTCCGCCTCGTCCGTGCGCCGCACCACGTCGATGACGGCCTCGACCGCATCGAGGGGCAGGCCGCGGGCGGCCCGGTCGACGCGGCTGACCGTGGTCCAGACCAGGCCATGGCCACCGGCCGCGGCTGGCTCCAGCACCGCCCGGCCGAGCACGGCGGACAGCAGGCCCAGGTAACCGAACGGGGCGCGGTCCCACAGCTCGCGGGCCACTCCGCCGGGCTCGATGCCGGTGCTGAGCAGCCGGGCCGCCATCGTGTGCACGGCCGGCGTGGTCGCCGGGTACTTGAACGACCCGGTGTCGGCGACCAGCCCGGCGTAGAGGCCGAACGCGATGTCCCGGGTCAGCTCGGCGCCCAGCGCGGCGATCAGGTCCAGGGCCAGCACCGCGGTGGCCGCGGCGACCGGGTCGATCAGGTGGACGGTGCCGAACCTGGTGTTCGAGGCGTGGTGATCGATGACGATCAGGTTCCCGGCGCGGGCGGCGTTCCCGGCCAGCAGGCCCAGCCGGTCGATGCTGCCCGCGTCGAACGTGATCATGAGCCCGGGGCGGTGCGGGTAGGCCCCAGGCGGGCTGAGCAAGCCGGCCGCGGCCAGGCCGGCACCATCCTGGCCGGCCGTGGCGCCGGGCAGGAAGCGGAGGATCTGCGGGACCTCGAAGGGCTCGTCGCCGAACGAGGCGATGACCCGTGGCGGCGGCCCGGGCCGGCGGCCGGGGGCGCGCAGGGCATGCGCCACCGCCAGCATCGAGCCGAGCGCGTCCGCGTCCGGCCGGACGTGGCAGGCGAGGCAGATCTCGTCCGCGCTGTCGATCAGCTGGACCGCCCGGCCCAGCTCACCAGCCAGGGCGGCCGCGGCTCCGGCCGGGCCTTCCGTGGTCACGGGATGGCTCGACGCGGCAGTCACGGTGGTGAGTATCCCGCGCCGTGATCACTGGCGGTGGACGTTCCGCCGAGAAGATCTCCAGGTGAGCCGCTGTCCGCCGGGTCGTCATCCACTGCGCCAGGCGGCTCGCGGTACGGGTCCGGGTCGCCTGCGGGCACCGCGCCCTCGCGCACCACGGCCAGCCGGGCGTCCGCCTCCCGGGCCCGGGCCACCAGGTCCTCCATGTGCCTGGCCCCTTCCGGCAGGGTGTCGGCGACGAACGTGAGGGAGGGGGTGTGCCGGAGCCCGGTCTGCCGCCCGACCTCGGTCCGGATCAGGCCGGTCGCGCTGGCCAGCGCAGCGGCGGTGGCCGCGTGCTCCGCGGCGGAGCCGTACACCGTGTAGAAGACGGTCGCCTCGCGCAGGTCCCCGGTCAGCCGGGCCTCGGTCACCGTGACAAAGCCGAGCCGGGGGTCCTTGATCCGCCGCTCCAGCATGTCGGCCACGATCTGCGCGATCCGGTCCGCGAGTTTGCGTGCCCGCGCCTGGTCCATGGGTGGCTCACTCCTCCTCAGTCAGCAGCCGCTGCCGCGCGGACAGCAACTCGATGTCCGGGCGCTCCGCCACGAGGCGCTCACACGCGCCGATCACCTCCAGCGCGTGCGCGGCCGTCGAGGACACCACGGCCACGCCGATCTCGGCCCGCCGGTGCAGGCCGGCCTGACCGGTCTCGGCCACGGCAACGCCCGGGTGACGACGGCGGACCTCGGCGACCACCGAGGCTACCGCCGACCGTTTCTGCTTGAGCGACCGGACATCGCCGAGCAGCACGTCCAGGGTCAGCGCGGCTACGTACACCGCGGCCGTCCTGGGCGGGCGGGCCGGTATCCCGGGCGGGCCGGCCGCGGGCGTGCCCGCGGGCCGGCCCTCGTGCTGATCAGTCGCGCGGCTTCTCCCGCATCTCGAACGTCTCGATCACATCGGCGATCCGGACGTCGTTGTAGCCGATGCCGATACCGCACTCGAAGCCCTCGCGGACCTCGGTCGCGTCCTCCTTGAACCGGCGCAGCGAGTCGACCGTCAGGTTGTCCGAGATCACCACGCCGTCCCGGACCAGCCTCGCCTTGCTGCCGCGGGTGATCGTCCCGGAGCGCACGATGCAGCCGGCCACGTTGCCGACCCGCGGCACCCGGAAGACCTCCCTGATCTCGGCCGTGCCCAGCTGAGCTTCCTCGAACTCGGGCTTGAGCATGCCCTTGAGCGCGGCCTCGATCTCCTCGATCGCCTGGTAGATGACCGAGTAGTAGCGGATGTCCACGCCCTCGCGCTGGGCCAGCTCGCCAGCCCGGCCAGCTGGCCGGACGTTGAAGCCCACGATCACGGCCTCGGAGGCGATAGCCAGGTTCACGTCGTCCTGGGTGATGGCGCCGACGCCGCGGCCGATGACCCGCAGGCTGACCTCTTCGCCCACATCGATCTTGAGCAGCGCGTCCTCCAGGGCCTCGACCGAGCCGGACACGTCGCCCTTGATGATGAGCAGCAGTTCTTCCCGCTCACCCGACTTGAGCGCGGACTCCAGGTCCTCCAGGGTGACCCGCGGCCGCCGCTGCGCGAACATGGCGTTGCGTTCCCTGGCCTCGCGGCGTTCCGCGATCTGCCTGGCCACCCGGTCGTCCCCGACGACCAGGAAGCTGTCGCCCGCATCCGGCACGGCGGTGAGGCCGAGCACCTGCACCGGGCGCGACGGGGGCGCGTCCGGCACCGGGACACCGTTGTCGTCGAGCAGCGCCCGGACCCGCCCGAACGCCTCGCCCGCCACGATGGAGTCGCCCACGTGCAGCGTGCCCCGCTGGACCAGGACGGTGGCCACCGGGCCGCGGCCACGGTCCAGGTGCGCCTCGATGGCCACGCCCTGACCCGGCTGCTCCGGGTTGGCCCGCAGGTCAAGCTCGGCATCCGCGGTCAGCACGATGGCCTCGAGCAGCTCGGTGATGCCGATGCCCTGCCGGGCGGAGACGTCCACGAACAGCGTCGTGCCACCGAACTCCTCGGCGACCAGGCCGTACTCGGTGAGCTGGGACCGCACCCGGGCCGGGTCCGCCCCCTCCTTATCGATCTTGTTCACCGCGACCACGATCGGCACGCCAGCCGCCTGGGCGTGGTTCAGCGCCTCAGTGGTCTGGGGCTTCACCCCGTCATCGGCCGCGACCACGAGCACCACCAGGTCGGTGGTTTCCGCGCCGCGGGCCCGCATGGCGGTGAACGCCTCGTGGCCGGGGGTGTCGATGAAGGTGATCTTGCGCTCCTGGCCGTCCACCTCGGTGGTGACCTGGTAGGCACCAATGTGCTGGGTGATCCCGCCCGCTTCCCGGGCGGCCACGTTGGTGTGCCGGATCGCATCCAGCAGCCGGGTCTTGCCGTGGTCGACATGACCCATCACGGTCACCACCGGCGGCCGGGCGACCAGGGCCTCCTCGCCGCCCTCGTCCTCACCGAACTCGATGTCGAACGACTCGAGCAGCTCCCTGTCCTCTTCCTCGGGGGAGACCACCTGGACGTTGTAGTTGAGCTCGGCGCCGAGCAGCTGCAGCGTCTCGTCGTTCACCGACTGGGTGGCGGTCACCATCTCACCGAGATGGAACAGCACCTGGACCAGTGAGGCCGGGTTGACCCCGATCTTGTCGGCGAAGTCGCTCAGCGAGGCGCCCCGGGACAGCCGGATGACCTGGCCATTCCCACGCGGGATCTGCACGCCGCCGATCGTCGGGGCCTGCATGTTGTCGAATTCCTGGCGCCGCTGCTTGCGGGACTTGCGGCCGCGCTGCGACGGCCGGCCACCCGGCCGCCCGAACGCGCCCTGGGTGCCGCTGCGGCCACGGCCGCCGCCACCACCAGGCCGGCCAGCACCGCCACCGCCACCGAGGCCGGGCCGCGGGCCGGCCCCGCCACCGCCGCCGGGACGCCCGACACCAGCGCCGGGACCACCACGGCCACCGCCGCCGGGACGGCCGGCCCCGGCGCCGCCGGGACCACCGCGGCTGGGACCACCCGGTCCGCCACCGGGGCCACGGGCCGGGCGGGGGGGCATGTTGCTGGGGCTGGGCCGCGGACCGCCGGGCCGGGCCATGTCCGCCGGGCTGGGCCGTCCTGGCCCGCGCGGGCCAGCTGGCCGCGGGCCGCCAGGCCGGGCGTTGCCCTGCCCGGGCGCAGCCGGTCCGGCCGGCCCGGAAGCACCTGGCTGGCCGGGCCGGGGCGGGGCGCCGCGCGGGGCAGAGCCCATGCCGGACGCCATCGGCGCGTATGGGTTGTTACCGGGCCTGGGCCCGGGACGCGGGGCACCACGGCCGGGCGCACCCGGCCGGGGCGAACCGGACCTCGGGGCGCCGGGTGCCTGGCTGCCCTGGCCAGGGCGCGGGCCCGCGGGCCGCGGGCCGGGCACCGGGCCGGTGCTGCGCGGCGGCCCGGACGGCCGCGGCCCGGACGGCGCGCCGTCCGAGGGCACGGGCGGGACCGGGGCCCGGGGCGTGGCCGCGGGCGCGGCCGGGCTGGCCGGGCCGCTGGCCGCCGCAGCCGGGCTGGACCCGGCCGGAGCCTGACTGGCGGCCGGGGCCGGCGGGCCCGCTGCCTGCGGGCTGGCTGCGGCCGGGGTGCCTGCCGACGCCGGGGCCGGGGCCGGTGGCCGGGCCGGCCCAGGCCGGGGCCCGGGGCGTCCGTTGCCGCCTGCGGTCTGAACTGGTACCGCCGGCCCGGGGGACGCGGCCGCCGGGGCCGCACCTGGCGCCGACGGCGCCGGTCCCTGAGATCGCCGGCCCTGGGCCTTGGGGGCCTGGGTCGCGAACGCTTCCTTGAGCCTGCGGACTACTGGCGCCTCGATCGTCGATGACGCCGAACGAACGAACTCACCCATTTCCTGGAGCTTGGCCATCACGGCCTTGCTCTCTACACCGAACTCCTTCGCGAGCTCGTATACCCGGACCTTCGCCACTGCGCTCCCTCTGTCGGCCCGGCTCCACCGGGCCATCGTGGCCGATCCGGGGCAGCGCGTGCTCCGGCCGGCCTCAGCTTCTGGTTCTCATCGCCGCGTTCTCATCGCGCGCTCATCACAACTGATCCCGCTTTCCCGGCAGTGCCGCTGTCTCCAGTGCTGCCGTTTCCGCCTCGGCCCTGGTCGCTCGGCCGGATGAACCCCTAAGGACCTCGTGGTGAGGGCCGTCAGGATCCGCGCCACCCTCCCCCGCCAGGTAGCCGGTGAGCCTGCCGGCACCGAGTGGTGCCGCCTGGCGCAGCGCCCGCGATAGTGCCTTGCGGCGCTGAGCCAGCTCGAAGCATTCCTGGCTGGGATGCAGGTACGCGCCCCGGCCGGGCAACCGCGCCTGAGGGTCGGGGACGATCTCGCCTCCGGCTGCCACCAAGCGCAGCAAGTCAGACTTGGCCGTACGAGCCCTGCAGCCTACACAAGTGCGGACCGGAACCGCAGACCGCACCGGCAGCAAGGACCGTCTGGCCGACGTCAACGTAAGCTTACCTCGCTGGTGCGTCCGCCACACCGCGCCCGGTTTCCGCCTCTCCGCCCGAGTCCGCGGTCTCCGGCAGGCCCGCGGGCTGGGCCACGGGGACAGGCTGCTCCGCGTCCGGGGGCGCGGTATCGGACCGGATGTCGATCTTCCAGCCGGTCAGCCGGGCGGCGAGCCGGGCGTTCTGCCCCTCCTTGCCGATGGCCAGCGAGAGCTGGTAGTCCGGCACGATCACCTGGGCCACCCTGGCCTGGGCGTCCAGCACGCGGACCCGGGACACCCGGGCCGGGGACAGAGCATTGGCCACGAACTGCGCCGACTCGTCGGAGTAGTCGACGATGTCGATCTTCTCGCCGTGCAGCTCGGTCATGACATTCCGCACCCGGCTGCCCATCGGGCCGATGCAGGCGCCCTTGGCGTTGACCCCGGGCTGGTGCGAGGTGACCGCGATCTTGGTGCGGTGGCCGGCTTCCCGGGCGATGGCCACGATGTCCACCGCTCCCGAGGCGATCTCCGGCACCTCGAGCGCGAACAGCTTCTTCACCAGGTTCGGGTGGGTCCGGGACAGGGTGATGGACGGGCCGCGGTAGCCCTTGCGGACGTGCAGCACGTAGCAGCGCAGCCGCTCACCGTGGGCGTAGCGCTCCCCGGGGACCTGCTCGGTCGGCGGCAGGATGGCCTCGATCCGGCCCAGGTCCACCAGCACCGCGCGGGGATCCTTGCCCTGCTGGATGACGCCGGCCACGATGTCACCCTCGCGGCCCGCGTACTCGCCGAAGGTGAGCTCATCCTCGGCGTCGCGCAGCCGCTGCAGGATGACCTGCCGCGCGGTGGTCGCCGCGATGCGGCCAAACCCGTCCGGGGTGTCGTCGTACTCCCGGGCCTCGCCGCCGTCCGGCGCCGTCTCGGTAGCCCAGACGGTGACATGCCCGGTACCACGGTCGATCTGCACCCGGGCCACCGGCGCGGCGCCCTCGGTGCGGTGGTAGGCGACCAGCAGCGCGTCCTCGATGGCCTTGATGGCCAGGTCCATCGAGATGTCCTTCTCGCTCTCCAGGCTGCGCAGGACGGTCAGGTCAATGTCCATCTCGCTCCCCCTCGCCCAGCTTGTCATCCTCGTCCCCGGCGGCAACGGCGCCGCCCGGGCGGCTAAACTCCACCTGGACCTGGCCGGGCCCGAGTTCCGGGTAACCGAAAGTGCGCCGCTGGCCGTCGATGTCCAGGGTCACGCCTGCCTCGTCGGCCGTGACCACCCGGCCCTGCACCGAGCCGGGAGCGGCAGACCCGGGACCGGCGCTGGCGCAGGGCTGGCCCGGCTCCTTGGTGAGCGGCGCGCGTACCAGCCGCCCGGCGGCCCGCCGCCAGTGCCGCGGCTCGGTGAGCGGCCGGTCCACGCCCGGCGAGCTGACCTCCAGCGTGTACGCGGCGTCGCCCATGACTTCCGAGTTGTCCAACTGCTTCGACAGCGACCGGCTGAGCAGCGCGATGTCATCCAGGCTGGGGCCGCCGTCGGCGTCCACCACGACCCGCAGCAGGCGGCGGCGGCCGGCCTTGACCACCCGCACCGACTCCAGGTCCATGCCCGCGGCGCTGATCACTGGCGCCAGCAGGCGGCCCAGCCGCTCGGCATCGGCCGCCCCGCCGGACGCCGCCGGGTGGCCCCCACGGCGGGGTGCGGCCAGGCTGGCCGCCCGGCTGCCCTGGTGCGGCCCGGTGGCCGTCTTCGGCGCGCGCGCCGCGGCCGGGCTGGTCACCCGATCCGGTGCCTGGCCGGTCACCCGATCCGGACGTGACGGTACGTGACGGGAGTCCCCGCGCATCACGACCTCCTCGTCCGCGACCTGTGCTGTTGTCTGGCGTGACCTAGCCTAACCGCACCTGCGGGGGCAGCAGCCGTTAGTGCGGTCTCCACCAAAGTTCCCCCGGCTGCCCACTCCCGTATTCCTCGCTCCGTGATCCGCGGCCCCGGCCCACCTCCATAACCGTGATCATGGACAGCCTACGGCTGACGGGCGGCCAGCGCAGGACCAGGAACTCAGCTCAGATTATGAGACAGGTCCGGCCAGCCGGAGCAGACATTGCCAGCCCTGATTTTACCGCCTCTGCGGGATGAAAATCGAACTGCTAATCGAGCCGGGCCGAGCCGCCATCCCGCGGGGAGTGCCTGGAATGTGCGGTGGAACGGATGGCGCGGTCCCGGCACCGGCCAGCTGGCCCTACGCTCGGGCGGAACACCCGGGGACAGGTGCGGCGGGAGCACCCGGGATGGGGACTGGAGGAGCGGTGCAGGCGGAACCCCGACGGCGGACCGTGCTCGCGACAGCGATGGCCCTGCCGCTGCTCGCGGCAGGCTGCAAAGGAGTCGGGGCCCTCGGCACCCCGCCTACCCCCGGCCCTGACGTGGCGGTGCTCCGCGAGGCGATGGCCGTGGAACGAGGGATGATCGCCGGGTATGACTCGGCCATCGCCGGCACCGCGGAGCTGACCGCGGCCCTTTCCCCGCTGCTCGAGCAGCACCGGCAGCACCTGGCCCGGATGAGGTCCCGGCTCATCGTCCCGGCGGGCAGCCCGGCCACGGCGCGGGCCAGCCAGCCGCCAGTCCCCGCAGCTGTCCCGTCCGGGACCTCCGCGGCGGTGCTGGCCGCGCTGGAGGCGGCGGAAACCCGGGCGGCCAGCACGCTGCTCCGCTGGCTGCCGGGGGCGAGCCCGTCCCTCGCCCAGTTGCTGGCCAGCATCGCAGCCTCCGAGGCCAGCCACGCGGCGTTGCTGCGCAGCCGGGGGGGCACGGGATGAGCCGCACCACCGCCCACCGCAGCACGGCCAGTGGCACGGCAGTGGCCGCGCTCCAGGCCGCGCTCGGCGCGGTGCACGCAGCCATCTACGGGTACGGGATCGCCGGCGCTTACCTGGCCGGGGCGGCGCAGCAGGCGGCACACCAGGACTGGACCGTGCACCAGGCCGCCAGGGACCGCCTGGCCGCCATGCTCATCTCGCTGGGCGCCGAGCCAGCCGCCGCGCAGGACGCCTACCGGCTCCCGTTCCCGGTGCACGACGCTACCGCTGCCGCCTCGCTGGCGGGGTACCTGGAAGACCGGCTCACCGCGGCGTACCTGGGCCTCGTCGCGGTGGACGGCGCGGCGCTGCGGGCCTGGGGAGCACAGCAGGCGCAGGCCTGCGCGGTGCGCGCGACCAGCTGGCTGGGCCGCACCGTCGCGTTCCCCGGGTTCCCGGCGCAGCAGCGGCCAGACCGGCCGCGGTGATCAGCTGCCGTGCGGGGCAGCGAGCACGTGAGCGATCCGGGCGGCCGCGGCGTCCAGGTCGCTGGCGTCAGCGATCCGCTCGGCCCACGACCACCAGAACCACCAGCTGCCGTCCTCGCAGCAGCTGGCGTACACGTCCTCGGCCAGTGCGGGCGAGCCCGGGTTGACCGTGCGCAGGCTGGGCAGCCGCCCCGGCGGGGCCAGCAGGTGCACGCTCATTCCATGCCGGGCGAGCGCGCTGGCCAGCGCCTCCAGCTGGTCCGTGTAGGCCTGATCGGGCGGGGAGAGGGCACTCCCCTGCTGGGCCCCCAGGACCATCGGAATCACTCCTAGTAACTATATGACTGCGGAACGTCCCAGGCCCAGGATGAAGCCTGGCACGGTTACGTGCAATATGCATTCAGGATTTCACAGATTCTGATGCGCACACGCGTGTTCTGCCGCACCCGGCCGGTGATCCCAGGTCCCGGGCTGCGTGGTCATGCTAAGCGGTGCCCGGAGCCCGGCGCAGATGTCACACTGAATCAGAGCAAAGCCAGAGCTTCCGCCGCGCGGGTGAGGCACGGGACGGGAGGGAGTCCGACGGCCACACAACAGAGCCCCACGGTCCGGCGCCGTCGGCTGGCACTGGAGCTGCGCAGGTTCCGCGAGGCAGCCCGGCTGACCTGCGAAGAGGTGGCCGAGCACCTGGAGTGCTCGATATCCAAGATCAGCCGGATCGAGACCGGCCGGGTTTCCGTGTCACCCCGGGACGTCCGCGACATGCTCGGCCTGTACGGGGTGTCCGGGCCGCAGCAGGCCAGCCTGGTTCAGCTCGCCCGGGAATCGCGGCAAAAGGGCTGGTGGGATGCGTACAGCGACGCGATCGAGCCCCGGTTCGCCACCTACATCGGGCTGGAGAGCGCCGCCTCGGAAATCCGGATCTACGAGGTCACCCTCATTCCCGGGCTGCTGCAGACCGAAGAGTACGCCCGGGCGGTGATCGCGGCAGGCACCGTGGATGGCAGGCTCGAGTCGGTCGAGCGCACCGTGGCGTTCCGGATGGCCCGCCAGCCGGCGCTGACCAGCGATGAGCCAGCACAGCTGTGGGTGGTACTGGACGAGGCCGCGCTACGCCGCCGGGTCGGCGGCGCGAGCCTGATGCGGCTGCAGCTCGATCACCTGCTGGAGCTGGGCCGGCTGCCGAACGTCGCCCTCCAGGTGCTGCCGTTCGGCGCGGGCGCGCACCCCGCGATGGGCCGGCCGTTCGTCATCCTGGCCTTCCCCGAGCGCGCTGACCCGGACGTGGTGTACCTGGAAGACCTCACCAGCGCGCTGTACGTGGAGAACGTGGCCGAGGTGGACCGCTACAACGTGTTCTTCAACCACCTGCGCGCCACGGCCCTGTCCTTCGAGGAGTCCGCCGCGCTGATCATGTCCGTGATCAAGGGACCAGTGATCAGGGACCAGTGATCAGGGACCAGTGATCAGGGACGAATGATCAGGGACGGGTAGCCGCCAGCGCCGCGGGCAGCGGTTCGGCGTGCAGCACGGTCAGCCGGGACACCGCGCGGGTCAGGGCCACGTAGAGCCGGTGCAGCCCGCGCGCTTCGGCGGCCGCGATCCGGGCCGGCTCGACCACGATGACGTGGTCGAATTCCAGCCCCTTGGCCAGCGTCACCGGCAGCACGACCAGCCCGCCGGCCAGCCCGGTCCCGCTGCCATCCAGCACCCCGTACGACAGCCCGGCCGCGGCGAGCAGCCGGGACACCGCCTCGACCTGGTCATCCGCGGCGATCACGGCGGTGGAACCCGGCAGGCTGGCCGCTGCCGCGCAGGCGGCGGCCAGCGCGGCAGGCAGCCGCGCTCCGGTCACCTCGGTGACCGTGAGCGAGCCCGCGTCCTGGCGCAGCGACCGGACCGGGGCCAGGCCGGGGGCGAGCGAGCCGAGCAGCCGGTTCGCGAAGTCGAGGATCTGCCGCGGCACCCGGTAGCCGGTCGCCAGCACCCGCAGCTCGGCGTCCTGCTTGCCCAGGTGCGCGAGCAGGTCGCGCCAGCTCCCCGCCGCGCCCGGTGCGGTGCCCTGGGCCAGGTCGCCGAGCACCGTGGCCGAGCCGGTCGCACAGCGCCGCCCTATCGCCCGGCACTCCATCGGCGACAGGTCCTGCGCCTCATCCAGCACCACATGGGCCAGGCTGGGGATCCGCTCGATCAGGTCGCTGGCCTCGTCCACCAGCACCAGGTCGGCCGGGGTCCAGCGGGCCGAGGCCGGGCCGCGCGGGACCGGGTCCCAGCGGATCGCCTGCTGCTCACCGGCATCCAGCAGGCCGTCCGCGGCCCGGCTGAGCAGCGCGGGATCGGACAGCAGCCGCAGCACCAGCCGGACCGGGTCGGCCTTCGGCCAGATGGCGTCCACCGCCGCGCGCACCGGCCGGGTCCGCCGTACCGCCTCGTGCGTCCGGTCGTCGCAGGTCTCCCCGGCCGCCTCCAGCTGGGTGAGGATCACGTGCGCGATCCGGTGGCTGAGCATCTCCCGGCCGGCCGCGTAGCGGACCCCGCGGCCGCGCAGCTCATCCACCAGGTCAGCGAGCTGGCCAGCGCTGACCCGCCAGCGCCGGGTGCCCCGGGGCAGCACCACCGGGCCAGCGGGCCCGGCCAGCCCGGTCCACAGCGCGCGGCGGAGCACCTCGGCCATCCGCGGGTCGCCCTTGAGCTGCGCGGTCCGGGCCGTGTCGGCGGCCCGGACCGGCACGGACGCCAGCAGGTCGGTGATGGTCGCGTGACTCACATCCAGCTCGCCGAGGGCGGGCAGCACGTCCCGGATGTAGGACAGGAAGGCCCGGTTCGGGCCGATCACCAGCACCCCGCCCCGGGTCATCCGGCCCGGATGGGCGTACAGCAGGTAGGCGACCCGGTGCAGGCCGACCGCGGTCTTCCCGGTCCCCGGCGCGCCCTGCACGCACAGCGTCTGGTCCGGCCCAGCCCGGACGATGTCGTCCTGATCCGGCTGGATGGTGGCCACGATGTCGCGCATCGGGCCGGACCGCGGCCGCTCGATCTCCCCGAGCAGGATCTGGCTCACCGCCGGCCGGGCCGCGGCCTGCGGCCCGGTGGCCGGCCCGGCGCCGCCGAACGCCTCGTCCTCGTGCGCGGTGAGCTCGCCCCCGGCAAAGCCGAACCGGCGGCGCAGCGCCAGCCCCATCGGCTCCGCCGGGCTGGCCCGGTAGAACGGCCGGGACACCGGCGCCCGCCAGTCCACCACTACCGGGTGGCCCTGGGGGTCGTGCACGTGCCGCCGGCCGACGTGGAACCGTTCCCCGGCCCAGTCCGGCGCACTGCCCTCCCCGCCACCGCCGGCATAGTCGAGCCGGCCGAAGAACAGCGGGGTTTCCGGCAGGTCGCGCAGGGCTTCCGCGCGCCGGTACAGGTCGGCCTTGAGGTACTCCGCCGAGACCGGGTCCCCGCCGAGCGCGCGCAGCGACAGCACGTCCTCGCGCATCAGCCGCAGGTACTCGCGGGCCTGGCGCAGGTAGGCCCGCTCGCTGGCGAGGACCTCGCCGCTCGGGCTGGCCGCGGGCATGGCACATCACCTCGATCAAGGGTGGGAAGGGGCACAAGAGCCCAGTACCTTACAACGCCTGGGCCCGTCCGGGCCACGCATTATTTCCGCAACGAAACCACGCCCGTGCCGCTCACCTGCCCCGGCGGCGGCCGTGCGGACTGGTGGGCTGCCGTGGCTTCTGCTGGCCGGCGTGACCCACTGGGCTCCTGAGCTGCCCGCGGGAGACCCGCAGGGTGCGGGCAGCGCCTGGCTAGGTGGTGGCGAAGCGGTAGCCGGACCTCGGCTCGGTTATGAACAGCGGCCGGTCCCCGGGCTGCTCCAGCTTGGCCCGCAGCCGCCCGACATAGACCCGGGTGTACTCGGTCTGCGTCTCATAGCCCGGTCCCCACACCCGGCGCAGCAGCGTGGCGTGGGTGAGCAGCTCACCGGGGCTGATCGCGAACTGCCGCAGCAGCGCGAACTCGGTCGGGGTGAGGTGCACCAGGTACCCGCCCTTGGTCACCCGCCTGCGGGCCAGGTCGATCTCGACGTCGCCGACCCGGACGATGCCCGGCTCAGGCCTGCTGTCGGCCGCCAGCTTGCTGCGCCGCAGCGTCGCGTTGATCCGGGCCAGCAGTTCCTCGATGCCGAACGGCTTGGTCATGTAGTCATCGGCGCCGAGGTTGAGCGCGCGGACCTTGTCCGTTTCCGCGCGCCGGGCGGAGAGCACGATGATGCCCACCCCGGATTTCTCCCGGATCTCCCGGCACAGCTCGAAGCCGTCGCGGCCGGGCAGCATCAGGTCGAGCAGCACGACGTCCAGCACCCGGGATTCCACCGTCTGGCCGACGCCCGCGCCGTCCTTGCAGACGATCACCTCACAGCCGCGGGCGGACAGGTTGGACCGAACCAGATCGACGATGTTCTGGTCGTCCTCGACGATCAGCACGACCGTCCTGTCCGCCACCACGCTGTTCCTCCGCCCGGCTGCCCGGGGTAGGCGCTGGCCAGCCGCATCGGCCGACGCCCCGGGGAGCCGAGAATACCTCGCCAAGCGGCCGCGCTCAGCTAACATTGTGAGCCTTAACATTCCAGCGCGGGGGCGGCGGGCCTGGGCTCCGGTGGCGGCCAGGCCGCCTTTCGGTCAACAATGGCCAGATGACCGCCGCCGCCGGGTATGCCGGGCAGCCAGCGCCGCCGCTGCTGTCAGTGTCCGGCCTGGCCGTGCGGTTCGGGGCGCTAACCGCGCTGGCCGGGATCGATCTCGAGGTGCAGCCGGGCGAACTGGTCGCGCTGGCGGGCGAGAACGGGGCGGGCAAGACCACCCTGGTCCGGTGCATCGCCGGGGACATCGCCCCGACGTCGGGGCAGATCACGCTGGACGGCAGGCCGGTGCCCGCGGACCCGCAGTCGATGACCCGCCGCGGCGTGTCCGTCGTCTGGCAGGACCTGGCGCTCTGCGACAACCTGGACATCGCCTCGAACCTGCTGCTCGGCCGGGAGCGGCGCCGCCATCTGCTGTCCGACACCCGGATGCACTCCGACGCCCGGCGATTGCTCGGCCGGCTCGGCATCCCGCTGCGGGATACGACGCGCAGCGTGCGCTCGCTGTCCGGTGGCCAGCGCCAGCTGGTGGCGGTCGCCCGGGCCATGGCCCACCAGCCCCGCATGCTGCTGCTGGATGAGCCGACCGCCTCTGTCGGTGTGCAGGAGTCGGCCCTGGTGGAAGACCTGATCCTGCGGCTGCGCGAACAGGGCACCACGATCCTGCTCGCCTGCCACGACATCAACCAGATGTTCCGGCTGGCCGACCGCATCGTGGTGCTCCGGCACGGCCTGGTCGTCGCCGACGTGGCCCCCAGCCACGTGCACCCGGACGAGGTGGTGGCGCTGCTGTCCGGGCAGGAGGTGGACTCCTCGGCCCGCCGCCAGCTCACCCGGCTGCACGGGCTCACCGGGCGGCTGGTGTCCGCGGACCCGTCGTCCAGCCTCTCGCTGATCCTCTCCGCGCTGGGCACGGCCCTGGGCAGCGAGCGGCTGTGCATCCATCTGGTCGAGGACTCCGCGCTGGTCTGCGCCGCGTCGCTCGGCCTGCCGCCCGCCCTGCTGGCGGCGTGGTCCCGGCTGCCGACCGGGCTGGCCGGCGGCCCGGTCGGCGTGGCCGCCGCCACGGTCGCGCCGGTGATCGAGGAGAACGCCCGCACCGGGCCGGCCTGGGCACCGCAGCGCGACCTGGCCCGGATAGCCAAGGTGGCCAGCTCGTGGTCGGTCCCGGTGATGGGCCCGGGCGGGCTGCTCGGCGTCATTACCGTGCTCGGGTCCATGCCGGGCAAGCCGCCGCGGGATGACCTGGACCTGGCCACCCTCTACGCGGGATATGCCGCGAACGCGATCGAACGGGACCGGCTGCTGGACGAGGTCACCGCCCGCAACCGGGTGCTGGAGACGATCCGGGAAATACTTGAGACCCTGGCCGGCCCGATCCCGGTCTCCGACGGCCTCGAGATCGCGCTGCAGTCGCTGCGCCGTGGCTTGCAGGCGGACGAGGTGGCGCTGGTCGTCCAGGCGCCGGACCGCCCGGCGGTCTGCCGGGCCTACTCCGGCCAGGGCGAGACCGGGTTCGACAGCAGGCCCGCCGCAGCGGCGGACCGGGCGGTAGCCGCGGCCGGGCCCGCGCTGGCCCTGGCTCAGCCGGACGGCACCGCGGCCTCCGGCTCCGGCACCGCCGGTGACCAGCTGCTGTCGGTGGCGTTCACCGTGCCGGGCGGCCGCGCGGCCCTGGTGGCCCGCTGGGCCGGCGAACCGCCCTTGGCCGACGCGACCGCCCTGCTGGAAGATGCCGCCCACTCGCTGCGGTTGGCGTTGGAGCGGGAGGAGGCCTGGTTCGCCCATCAGGAGGCGATGACCCTGCGCCGGTCGCAGGAACTGCAGCGCGGCTTCCTGTCCCGGCTGAGCCATGAGCTGCGCACCCCGCTGACGGCGATCCGGGGCTACGCCTCCAGCCTGCTGCAAACCGATGTGACCTGGGATCCGGCGTCGCAGCAGCGGTTCATCGCCCGGATCGCGGCCGAGTCGGCGCGGCTCGGCCGCCTGGTGGACGACCTGCTGGACTTCTCCGCGATCGAGTCGGGCATCCTCCGGCTGCAGCGCGACTGGTGTGACCTCCCGCTGGTGCTCGACGCGGCCATGGCCTGCCTGCCGGACGGCGCGCCGATGGTGACGGTGGAATGCGAGGACGGGCTGCCGGTGGTCTGGGCCGACCATGACCGGCTGGAGCAGGTCTTCGTGAACCTGCTGAACAACGCGCTCGGCCATAATCCGCCCGGCACCACAGTGCGGGTCAGCGCCAGCCTGGACGGCCCGGCCGAAGTCCGGCTGAGCGTGGCCGATGACGGGGCCGGGATGCCCCCCGAAGTCGCGCTCGCGCCGTTCGAGCCGATGCGGCGTAGCCGCACCCGGGGGTCAGGAGCTGGCCTCGGGCTGTCCATCGCCCGGGGTATCGTCGCGGCGCACGGCGGCCGCATTGAGCTGGCCCAGCCCGGCCGCGGCACGTGCTTCGTGATCCACCTGCCGGTGGAGATACCTGCCCGCCCGGCGGATGCCGCGCCGCAGCGGGCGATGGGGGCCCTCCCCGGTGCTTGATCAGGCAGCGAGCACCCGGGCCCTGGTGGTGGAGGACGACCCGAACATCGTGGACCTGATCCGGTCCAACCTGGCGGTCCGCGGTTACGACACGGTGGTCTCCACCGACGGCGCCCGCGCGCTCAACCTGCTGGAGACCGAGGAGCCGGACATCGTCCTGCTCGACCTGATGCTGCCCGAGGTGGATGGCTTCGAGCTGTGCCGCCTGATCCGGGAGCGCTCGTCCGTGGCCATTATCGTGGTCTCCGCGCGCGGCGGCGAGCGGGACAAGGTCACCGCGCTCAATATGGGCGCGGATGATTACATGACCAAGCCATTCAGCATCGAGGAACTGCTGGCCCGGATCACCGCCACGCTGCGCCGGACCCGGCCCGCGGTCGGCGCGGCGGAGAGCGCGCCGCCGGTGATCATCATCGGCGACGTGCGGATCGACCTGGCCGGCCAGCAGGTGACCCGGGGCGGCCAGGCCGTGCACCTCACCCCGACGGAGTTCGCGCTGCTCCGTGAGCTGGCCACGAACCGGGGGAAGCTGCTGACGCACGCGCACCTGCTGCGCCGGGTATGGGGCCGCGGCTACGAGACGGAGACCGAGTACGTCCGGGTCTATATCCGCCGGCTGCGGGCCAAGCTGGAGCCGGACGGCGGCGCCCCGCTGATTCTCACCCAGCCCCGGGCCGGCTACCGGATCGCCGCGGAATGACACCACGGTATACGTGTCAGTTAGGTAACGTGTTTGACGCGAAACGACCACGATTCCGATGGCCAGCCGCTCGTTAACGGTTTTTTCACATGATTACGCGGATGTTAACGAGCACGTTCATTCCCATCAGCCTAGGGTTGCCCAGATGAGTCTCGGCCCGCAGCTCGCGCTGGCGGGCCCGTGATCGGCATGCGCTCTGGTGCTCATGCTGACTATGAACGAGGTGGTGGTTTCGTGTACCCAGTTACCAAGAGGGCAGCGCTGACAGCAGGGGCTGTCAGCGCTGCCCTGCTCATTGCCGCGTGTAGCAGCGGCGGCAGTTCGTCCAGCGGTTCCAGCTCGTCCAGCAGTGCCGCGTCCGTACCGCAGGTATCCGCTACTTCATTCACGAACGATTTCTCCGCGATGGCGCAGCTAAAGTCGCTCGCTGCCAGCGGTAAGGGAAACGTCGGCGTGATTCTGCCGGACACGGTCTCTTCCGCGCGCTATGTCGAATTCGATGCGCCATACCTGACCAAGGCCCTCGAAACAGCCGGGCTGAAGGCCTCGCAGTTCAGCGTGCAGAACGCGCAGGGCAGCGACGCGACCCAGCTGAGCGACGCCCAGGCGGACATCACCAAGGGCGCGAGTGTCCTCATCGTGGACCCGCTCGACGCTGGCGTCGGCACCTCCATCGAGAAGTACGCCAAGTCGCACGGTGTGGCCGTGATCGACTACGACCGGCTGACCCTGGGCGGTACCCGCGCCTACTACGTCAGCTTCAACAACGTGAACGTGGGCAAGCTGCTGGGCCAGGGCCTGGTCAGCTGCGCCAGCGCCTGGGGCGTGAAGAAGCCGAACACGCTCGTCATGTTCGGCGCGCCGACCGACAACAACGCCACCCTGTTCGCCCAGGGTTACAACGCCGTGCTGAACCCGCTGTTCAGCGCCGGCACCTGGGTCAAGGTCGGCAGCGCCGCTGGCACCTGGGACCCGCCGACCGCGGAGACCGAGTTCCAGGGGCAGTACACCGCGCACAAGAACATCAACTCGGTGCTGACCCCGAACGATGAGAACGCGGCCCCGATCATCCACTACCTGCAGACCCTGGGCGTGAAGGCCAAGACCTTCCCGGTGACCGGGCAGGACGCGACCCTGATCGGCCTGCAGAACATCCTGGCCGGATACCAGTGCGGGACCGTCTACAAGGCCATCTACCTGGAGGCCCAGGCCGCCGCGGCACTGGCCATGTACGTCCGCGCCAAGGCGACGCCCCCGTCGGCCCTGGTCAACGCCACCACCGAGGACACCACGTCGCACACCAGCGTCCCGTCGGTGCTCCTGATCCCGACCTGGGTCACGCCGACTAACATGAACTCGACCGTCATCGCGGACAAGTTCGTTACTGCTGCCCAGCTCTGTACCCCTGCGTACAAGGCAGCCTGCACGGCAGCAGGGATCACGGGGTGAGCATGAGCGCCCGATTCATCGCTGGAATGCCACAGTGGTGAGCAATAGCGCCAGCGATGGCGCCCGGCCCGCAGCCGCGGGCCGGGCGCCGTCCGGCGCTTCCAGCACCGGCACCGACGATGCGCCGCTGCTCCAGCTGCGCGGGATCGGTAAGAGCTTCGGCCCGGTCCAGGCCCTGGCCGACATCGACCTCGACATCCCCGAAGGCCAGGTCACCGCCCTGGTCGGGGACAACGGCGCGGGCAAGTCCACGCTGATCAAGACCGTCTCGGGCATCTGGCAGCCGAGCAATGGCGAGATCCTGTGGCACGGCAAGCCCGTTCACCTGCACAGCCCCAAGGCCGCGACCGACCTGGGCATCGCGACCGTGTACCAGGACCTGGCGCTCGCGGACAACCTGGACATCGTGCAGAACATGCTGCTCGGCCACGAGCCCTTGCGGTACGGGCTGCTGGACGAGATCAGCATGGAGCTGACCGCGAAGAAGACCCTTGCCGACCTGCGGGTCGTGACCGTGCGCTCGGTCCGGCAGCTGGTCGGCTCGCTGTCCGGCGGGCAGCGCCAGTCGGTCGCCGTGGCCAAGGCCGTGATGCTGGACGCCCGGCTGGTCATCATGGACGAGCCGACCGCGGCGCTGGGCGTCAGCCAGACCGAGCTCGTGCTGAGCCTCATCAAGCAGCTGAGCAGCAGCGGCCACGGGGTCCTGGTGGTCTCGCACAACCTCACCGACGTATTCCAGGTCGCCGACCGGATCGCGGTGCTCTACCTGGGCCGGCTCGCCGCAGTGGGCCCTGCATCCGACTTCGACACCCAGTCTGTGGTGGAACTCATGACCACCGGCGGCTCCGCCCGGGCGGGCGGGAACGGCACGGTAGACGAGCCCACGTCATCAGTTGGCCGTGACAGCGGCACGGAAGGCTGAGCCATGTCAACGACAGGCAGTGACGCCGGACAGGGCCTGGTCGACCCCCAGGCAACCGCCGTGGAGGTCGGTGACGGATCCAGTGTCGACGAGGCGTCCCTGGCCGGGCCGCCGGAGCTGATCGCCGGCTCGGTCGGCGACTACACCCGCATCTGGCTCAAGCGGGTCAGGAGCGGCGAGAGCGGCGCGCTGCCCATCGTGCTGGGCCTGGTCGCGATCGTGATCTTCTTCCAGGTGAAGAACTCGCTCTTCCTGTCCGCAGGCAACCTGATCAACCTCATGATCCAGGGCGCCCCGTTCATCCTGCTCGGCATGGCCGAGATTTTCGTGCTGCTGCTCGGCGAGATCGACCTGTCGGTCGGCTACAACGCGGGCATCGGCGCGGTCGTCACCCTGTGGGCGGTGTACACGCTGCCCTGGTGGGTCGCGATCCTGATCGGCCTGGCCTGTACCGCCTTCATCGGCGCTGTCCAGGGCAGCCTGATCACCCGGCTGGGCCTGCCGTCGTTCGTGGTCACCCTGGCCGGCCTGCTCGGGCTGGAAGGCCTGATGATCATCCTGGTGGCCCGCAGCGGGCACGGCGCCGGCGGCTCGATCGGGAACCCGAACAACATCATCTACGACCTCACCGCAGGCAACCTGAGCCCGGCGGCCGGCTGGATCGTCATGGTCGTCCTGGTCGCGCTGGCCGCCCTGTTCATGATCAGCCGCGACCGGCGCAGGCGGGCCAATGGCCTGGTCGCCCCGCCGCTCGGGGTCACCCTGCTCAAGGTCGCGGTGATGGCCGTCGCCGGGGTCGTCGTGGTGCTGATCAGCAACACCAACCGCGGCGTGGCGATCACGGTCGAGGGCGTGCCCTGGGTCGTGCTGATCGTGCTCGGCGTCCTGGTGATGTGGACCGTACTGACCAGCCGGACCAAGGTGGGCCGGTACATCTATGCGATCGGCGGCAACGCCGAGGCGGCCCGGCGGGCCGGCGTCAACCTGATCACGATCCGGACCCTCGCGTTCACCCTGTGCGGGCTGACCGCTGGGATCGGCGGCATCATCCTCGCCTCCCAGCTGAACTCGATCGGCACCAACCTCGACGGCGGCAAGTACGTGCTGTTCGCGGTGGCGGCGGCGGTCATCGGCGGCACGAACCTGTTCGGCGGCCGGGGCCGGATGCTCAACGCCGTGCTGGGCGGGCTCGTGGTCGCCACGATCTACAACGGGCTCGGCCTGATCGGGCTGAGCGCGGCGGCCACCGATATCGTCACCGCGATCGTGCTCCTGGTAGCCGTCACGGTGGACACCCTGGCCAGCCGGCGCGGGGCACCCAGCTGATCCCCGCCCGGTGACGGGCCGCAGCAGGCAGCCTGGCTGATCCCGGTAGTGGATACCGGGATCAGCCAGGTACCACCACGTACTGGCGCAAGCACAGGTCGTGGAAGGTCACCGGGCCGCGCGGCCCCGGCACATGGTCCACGTTGATCCCGGTCTCCGGGACGCCGCGCAGCTTGTACCCGTCCAGCAGCCGGGTACTGGCGTTCCAGAACGCGCCGGTGCCGCGGTAGGCGGCCAGGAACTCCCGGGCCGCGGCGGGATCGGCCGTCACGATGCTGGCGGCCAGCCCAGAGGTAGCGGCGTTGGCCAGCCCGGCCGCCGCGGCCGGGCTGGCCGCGGGCGCCACGGTCACGGTGGCCTCATGGCCGGTGTCCAGCGCCCACTCGTGGCCCAGCGGGTGGTCGTGCGGTGGCAGCGACGGGGTGATGCCGAGCCCGCGCAGCGTGGCCAGCGCGGGCTCCAGCAGCTCCGCCCAGGCGTCAGCGCAGATCAGCAGCAGGTTCAGCCGGTTGCACACGCCGAGCCGGTCCAGGCTCGCGGTGATGATCCCGGCCGCCAGCTCAGGCTCGGCCGCCCGGTCCAGGTAGAGCACCCCGCCCCCGTCCGCATGGGCCAGCGTGCGTACCCCGTGCCGGGCCGCCTCCGCAGCCAGGCTGCGCGTGGTCTCCCCGCTGCCGCGCACGATGACCAGGGGGATCAGGCCTGGCTGGCGGACCAGCTCGACCGCGGCGGTCCGGTCCGCGGACCGGACCAGCTGGATGACGGCAGGATCGAGGCCAGCCGCGGCCACCGCGGGGGCGATGACGTGATCGGCTAGGGCCGCCGCGGACCGCAGCGCCGCCCCCCCGGTCCGCAGCACCCCGGCGTTACGCGACTTGAGCAGCTGTGACGCGACATCTACGGTGACGTTCGGCCGGGCCTCGAAGTTGGCGCCGATGACGCCGACCGGCACCCGCCGTTCGGCCAGCTGCAGGCCGCCGGGCAGCGGGCCGACCGGCACTGTCCCGGGCAGGAACGGGGCATCGGCGAGCATGCCCAGCTGGGCAGCCATGCTGCCGATCCGGCCCTCGTCCAGCTGGAGCCGGTCCAGCAGCCCGCGGCCCAGACCGGCGAATTCGCCGTCGGCCATATCGGCGGCATTGGCCGCCAGCACCTCCGCAGCCCGCTCCGGGAGCAGCGCGGCCATGCCCCGCAGCGCCTCGTTGATGACGTTATCCGGGGCTGCGGCCAGGCCCGGCGCGGCTGCCTCGGCCGCCTCCCCGCAGGCGATCACTGCCTTCTGCACATCAGACTCTGACACGGTGCCATCTCCAGTAGTCGCGTTATTCAAATCATCCGCCACGGCTCGCCTCCGCCGGCCCCCGGCACCGGCCGCTCGCACGGGCCTGCCGGCCCGTGGTCGCTAGCCGGTTTGAATAACGCTCACGGGGCCATCTCCAGTAGTCGCGTTATTCAAATCATCCGCCACGGCCCGCCTCCGCCGGCCCCCGGCACCGGCCGCTCGCACGGGCCTGCCGGCCCGTGGTCGCTAGCCGGCTTGAATACCGCTCACCGGGCCGAGCCTAGTCACCGGCTGCCTCCCACGACCAGTGGAAGCCCACCACCGACCGCTCGACCGAACGCAGGTAACGATGCACCGAGCGCTCACGGTCCAGGGTGACCGGCTCCTGCTCGAGCACCCCACCCTCGACCCCGTCCCAGACGGCCCACCAGACCGCGGCAGGCACCTGGCTGGGATGGAACTCGATGCGCATGTCGAAGTTCTCCAGGCTGCCCATGACCGCGCGGCGGTATTCCCGCTCGGCCGGGTCGGTGAGGTTGCCCGGGTAGTGGTAGGACGTCCAGTACTCGAGGGTCAGCGTCTCGCCCAGGGGCAGCGAGCGGGCCAGCGGGATGTCGGTGACATAGACGTTGCCGACCTGGCGCAGTGGGCCGGGCGCCCCGGCGCAGCCCTGCCCCAGTTCCAGGGTCAGCGCACTGGTGTCGTAGAGGTAGGGGATGCTGTCCAGCCCATCGGTGACGGCCTCCACCACCTGGAGCGTCCGGGTCCGGGCCAGCCGCCGGTCAGCGCCGATCGTGACGTGGTCATGCAGGGATACCGTCTGGTGCCGCCGCGGTCCCAGCACCCCGGCCACCTTAGCGGCGCTGCCGGACCGCATCGCCCGCGGCCCGGCCAGCACCGTGATCCGGCCTTTCCCGCCCCACAGCCGCCACAGCCGGTCCGCCTCGAGCTCGGAGAACCCGAACGCCTCGATGAACAGCGCGAGCGTGGCCCGGCTCAGCAGGCGCCCGGACAGGGCCCGGCCGACCGTGTCCTTCAGCTGGTGCGGCAGCACTTCATCGTCGCCAGCGGCGCGCGGCGACGCCCACAGGTGCCGGGCGAGCACGTTCGCTACGGCCAGGTGATTGATCGCGCCTGGCCGGGTGCGCTCCGCGTTGCGCTCCCACCGCTGCCGGTACCGCCCCGGACGCAGCAGTAATTCACGCAGGTACCGCCCAGCGGCCTGGCGGCCTGAGGCAAGCTGCGGCTCACTCACAAGATGACTCAATCAGCTCCGGGAACACGGGTCTGTGAAGCTATGGTCTGCGAAACTCGTTTCTGCGAACTTACTGCGATATATGCGCTCTACCCTACTCACGGAGGATCTCGCTGGGGGGATGGGCTCTGGGCGAGACAGCGGCAGGGGGACCGGGGGGCGGACCGCACAGCGGCCCCGCCCCTTCCCGGGCCCGGTCGGCTCAGGGCGGTCCAGCAGCGGTTATTCAGGCCAGGCCGGTCAGCATCGGCCCAGCTGGTCAGAACAGCACTGACGTCAGCGTGGCGACCTCGGCGAAGCCGACCTTGCGGTACACCGCCCGGGCCGGCGCGTTGAAATCGTTCACGTACAGTGACACCACCGGCGCCACCGAGCGCAGTGCCTCCTGGACCAGGGCGGCCATGCCAGCCACCGCGAGCCCGCGGCCGCGCAGCTCCGGGCGGACCCAGACCCCCTGGACCTGGCACGCGTGCGGGGTGACCGCGCCGATCTCCGCCTTGAACATCACCCGGCCGTCCTCGATCCGGGCGAACGCCCGGCCCGAGGCGATCAGCTCGGCGACCCGGGCCCGGTACGCGGCCCCGCCGTCCGGGCCCAGCGGGGAGATGCCCACCTCTTCGGTGAACATGGCCACCGAGGCAGGCAGCAGCACGTTCAGCTCGTCCATCCGGACCCGGCGGAGCTGCGGGTCAGCGGGCACCGGGGACCGCTGCGAGGTGGCCATCACCGGCTGGGAATCCCTGATCTCCCGGGGCGCGCCCCAGTACGGGCGGAGCAGGTCCCACATCTGCCGCACCGCCTCGGACGGCCCCACGATCGATGAGCAGCGCCTGCCCTGCAGCCGGGCCCGCCCGGCAAAGGTGGTCACCGCGTCGGGCGTGGCCGTCACCGGGACCAGGTTCGCCCCGGCGTAGCACACCGACGTCAGCCGGCCGCCAGGCACGAAGCCCCACATCTGCCCGCCCAGCCGGACCGGGTCCAGGCCGACCTCATGCACCCGGGAGCTGACGAAGACGTTCACCACCGGATCGCGGTCACACAACTGCAGCACGTCATCGCGATCGCGGTCAGTGAGCAGGCGCAGCGATGAAGACCGCAGTGCCTTGGTGCGCAGCACCCTCCCAGAGTATCGGCCTGTCACCATGATCGCGCCGCCGGATCGGCCCGCATTGTGCGCTCAGCTCGCCGCAGGTGGCGGTAGCGCCGGGCAGATGGCGCTGACCGGCCCGGCCCCGGCGGGCAGCGCGCCGGTGGCCAGGTAGCGGTTCAGGTACCCGTCCACGCAGCTGTTCGGCGGCTGAGCGAGCGACTGCCCGTGGTTGCCACCGCCGGTCACCACGACCATCCGGGCGCTGGGCAGTAGCCGGTGGGCCGTCTGGGCGCCCTGGTACGGGGTGGCAGCATCCAGCGTGCCCTGCAGCATCAGGATGCCGGGCAGCCCGGCCCCCTTGATCTGCAGTGGCTGCGCGGCCCCGCGCACCGGCCAGAACGCGCACGCGGCATTGAACCAGGCGTTGTCCCAGGCCTGGAACGGCGCGATACGGTACACCCGCCGGGTGTCGGCGTCCCACTTCGCCCAGTTCCGGGGCCAGCTCACATCGCTGCACTCCACCGCGAGGTACATCGCGAACCCGTTCTCGTTCTGCCCCCCGTGCTGCCGGTACTCGCTGATCAGCTGCTGGGTGGCGCCCCCGTGCAGGTAGCCGGCCAGCGCCCCGGCCAGCCCCGGCCAGAGCGCGTTGTTGTACCCGCCCTGCAGGAACGTGTCGTCGAAGTCGTCCGCGCCGATCACGCGGTCCACCGGGTGGGCCTGCAGCTGCGCGCGGGCCCGGTACCAGGCTTGGCTCACCTGCGCGGCCGTGCTGCCCAGCTGGTAGGCACCGTCATGCGCGGCCACCCAGAAGAAGAACGCGTCCATCCGGCCCTGGAACGCGTAGTCCTGCGCGATGTTGTCGGCGTACCAGGCGCCGGTCGGGTCCACCGTGCTGTCCAGCACCATCCGGCGCAGCCGGTGCGGGAACAGCGTGGCGTACACCTGGCCGAGGTAGGTCCCGTACGAGTAGCCGAAGTAGCTGATCGTGGGCACGCCGAGCGCGGCCCGGATCGAGTCCATGTCCCGGGCCGCATCCTGCGACGTCAGGTGGGGCAGCAGCCAGCCGTAGCGCTGCTCGCAGCTGGCCGCGTAGCTCCTGGCCCGGCCGATGAGCACCTGCTCCGCGGCGGCGCTGGCCGGGACGTAGTCCGGCCGGAGCGCGGAGAAGAACGAGGGGTCGCAGGTCAGCGCGGGCACGCTGGCTCCGACGCCGCGCGGGTCGAAGCCGACGATGGTGTACTCCCTGGCCACCTGCGGGCTGAGTTCCGCGGCGACGGACGCGGCCAGAGTCCGGCCGGGCGCGCCCGGGCCGCCCGGGTTGACCAGGAGGTCGCCCTGCTGCTGACGGGCAGGCGCGGTGGCGGGCACCCGGGACAGTGCGAGCGTGATCTTCCGGCCGGCCGGCTGCGCATAGTCCAGCGGCACCTGGAGGCTGGCGCACTGGATGGTGGCGCCCTGGACCGTGCAGGGGCGCCAGTGCAGGGACGACACCTGGGCCGGGTCCGCCGCCGCTCCGTGGCTGCCCGCACCAGTGGTCCCGGACCCCGTGTTCCCGGACCCCGTACTTCCGGCGCCTGTGCTTCCGGATGCCGTGCAGCCCGCCACGGCGAGCACACCGGACACGGCCAGGATGGGCAGCAGCCTCAGACGGCGGATGCGGGTCCGCAGCGGCACTGGCATCCCGCTATCCTGCCCGATCCGCCGCGCGCGCGTGACCCGCGCGGGTCACGCGGTCTGCTGGCGTTCCCGGAGGGCCCGCCGGTACTCCTCGATGACGATGTCGTTCAGTTCCTGCACTGACGTGTCCTTGACCAGCTTGTCGAAGGTGATCTCGCCGTGCTGCAGCAGGTTGATCCGGTCGCACACCTCGAGCGCCTGCCCGTAGTTGTGCATGATCATGATGATCGAGACCTGGCCCTGGGCCTTCAGATCCTTGACCAGCTCCAGGATCAGGGCCCCTTCCTTGGCGCCCATGGCCGCCAGCGGCTCGTCCAGCAGCAGCACCTTGGCGTCCGATGTCACCGCCCGGGCCACCGCGATGGCCTGGCGCTGGCCACCGGACAGCTTGGCCACCTCGGCGTCCACCGACGGGATGTTCACCCCGATCCGGTCCAGTTGCTCCTTGGCGGTGCGCCGCATGCTCCGGTTGGACAGCAGCCGCCAGCGGGTCCGCTCCCGGTTCAGGAACATGTTGTGGTAGACGGTGAGCTCGTTGATCAGCGCCAGGTCCTGGTAGACGCAGTCGATGCCGGCCGAGCGGGCCTGGTCCACCGTCTTGAACATGACCTCCTGGCCCTCCAGGATGATCTTGCCCGCGGATGCCGGCTGGAAGCCACAGATGATCTTGATGAGGGTGGACTTGCCCGCGCCGTTGTCACCCAGCAGCCCCAGCACCTCGCCCTGGCCCAGGTGCAGGTTCACGTCGTGCAGTGCGCGGACCGCACCGAACTGCTTGCTGATGTGCTCGACCCGGAGCACGTCGCCCTGGGCGTCAGTCACCGCGCCGGTCGTCTCCGGGGTGGGCGTTGGCTCTGCCGTCATCAGTTCCTCCCTGCGGCCCGCAGCCGCGCGAGCCGGACGTTGGCGATCATGGACAGCAGGATGGCCGCCCCGAAAACGATGTCCAGCGGGTTGGCGCTGATCCCGGCGACGTTGAGGCCGTTGATGAGGGTGGCCAGGACGATCCCGCCGAGGAACGCGCCGATGATGGTGCCCTGGCCGCCGAGCATCGCGGTGCCGCCGATGACCGCCGCCGTCACCGCGTAGAACATCGGCTGGTACCCGCCGGCGCTCGGGTCGATCGTGTTGACGTAGAAGGCCACCTGCAGGCCGACCAGCGCGCCCAGGGTCGAGGTAAGCATGAAGTTGCCGTACTTGATCCGGCCGGTCTTGATGCCGGCCTCGCGGGCACCCAGCTGGTTCCCGCCGGTCGCGACCGTGTACAGGCCCCATTTGGTCCGGTTCAGCACCACGTAGAAGATGGCGGTGAGCACGACCGCCCAGATGAACTGGGCCCACGGCGACGCGCCGATCCAGCGCCCGATGCCCACCGTGGAGGCGGGGATGGTGGCCGGGTACGCGTGCGAGGTGGTCAGCGTCAGGCCGAGCAGGATGAAGCCGGTGCCCAGCGTGGTGATGAACGAGGGCAGCCCCATGGTGACCGTGAGGAAGCCGTTGACCCAGCCGACCACCACGCCGAACAGCAGCGAGATGATGATCGCTGGCCAGACCGGCACGTGGTAGAAGTCGATCAGGTAGTGCATCAGGAACGGTGCGAACGTGAAGACGAAGCCGGCCGACAGGTCGATCTCTCCGCAGATCAGCAGGAATACCTCGCCGATGGCGATGATGATGATCGGCGCCGCGGTCTCCGACAGCAGGTTGGACAGGTTCGTCTGGCTGACGAACGTCGAGTTGTACCTGATGCCGAAGTAGAGCAGTAGCACCACCGCCACCACGAAGACCGTCGCCTCGCGCTGCCGGGCCAGCACGCCGAACACGCCACGCATCCCCCCCGGCCCACCACCCGCCGCGGGCTGACCTCCGGGCGACACGGCCTGCGGTGTGCGCTCCGTGATCTCGCTCATGTGGACTCCAGATTCCCTCAGCTCGCCATGTCAACCGGCGGCTTCCCTCAGCTCACCACATCAGCCGACGGCAGGGCAGACTGGCAGTTAGTAGCCAGTCTGCCCCGCCGCCGGTCAAAATGACCAGTCGCCCCCAGGATCAGGTGCTGGTGGTGGCCGGCGGGTTGCTGATCGCGCCGGACGGGCGCGCGATGTACTTCTGCTCCGAGGTGGAACCCTGGAACCGGCTGCTCTTCGTGTACGGTCCCGCGTTGGACTTGGTGATGAACGTCAGGCCGGTGTCGGTGTCGGACGGGCTGATCGTGCCGCCCGAGATGTTGTACAGGTACAGCTGCAGGGTCGGCAGGAAGCCCTGCAGGTAGGGGTCCTGGTAAATGGTGAAGTTGGTCTTGCCGGCCTGGATGTTGGACAGCGTGGTCGGGGTGGTGTCGAACCCGCCGTTCGGGATGGTCAGGCCGGTCTCGGACAGTGCCTGGCCGAGGTTCTGGGTCGAGCCCGCGTCCACTGCGAACGCGCCCTTGATCGTCTTGTGCCCGGTCAGGAACGCCTTCTCGGCGGCTAGCTCCTGGCCAGTCGCCGCGCCGGTGGCCACCTCGTGCACGGTGTAGCTGCTGCCGAGCACCGAGACCGCGCCGTCGTAGCGGGGCTGGATGTTGCCCGACCCGGGCGTGGCGATGAAGATGGCGACGTCGCCGCCACCCGGGATCAGCGTCTTGATCTGCTGGCCCAGCTGCTGGCCGGAGATGTACAGCGCCTGGCCGATATACGCGAGCCGGTTCGTCCCGATTTTCGGCACGCCCTTGACGACGAGACCGTCGGCGTTGTAGCTGAGCACCGGGATGCCCGCGTTCATCGCGTTCGTGGTCGGGGTGGTGAACGAGGTGGCGTCGATCCCTGCGTACATGATCCCGGCCGCCTTGGCGGAGATCGCGGTGTTGAAGTAGCTCACCATCTCCGAGGCCAGCGAGGTCTGCGAGCCGCCCCACTTCGGGGTGGGCAGGCCGAGCAGCGCCGCCGCGTCCTGGAAGCCGTACTGGGTGGGCACGAAGAACGGGTTCGTGGTGACGTGGTTGACGTACCAGAACTGCCAGGCCGGGGTCTTCGGGAAGTTGCCCGCCGCCCCCTGCGCCGCATTGCTGCTCGTGCTGGACCCGCCGCAGGCGGCGAGCAGCCCGGCCGCGGCCGCCGAGGCGCTGACCAGCCCAGCGCTGCTGAGCAGCCGCCGCCGGGTCGGCCCGTCCTTCATGTTGAGAGTGTCGATCGCTTCTTCGACCTTGGGGTCGATGTCCCTCATCTATCTACCTCCACGAGATTTCCTCAATGCCCGGCAGGTGCCAGGGCAGTGCCCGGCAGGTGCCGGGGCGCGACCCGCTGGAGCGCGGACGGTTGGCCGGTCCCCGGCGTGGAGACACGGAATCGGGACAGCGGCAGGACCCCAGGAGGCAGGTGGCACCGTGGACCGCGGCACCCAAGGACTCCCAGATGATGAGGACACGCAGCGACCCCTGGCTCGCACTCGCGGCACCGCCTGTCCTCGAATCCTGTCACTGGCCGAGGCTGGGCGTCCGCAGAGCTCCGGTGCTCAGCCACGTACGGGCGCCCCGACGGCGCACCATGCCCCCCAGGTTGTGTGCGCTCTCAAAATCACTGGGTTGATGATCGAAGCGACGCGCCCCTTGTGGAGCCTTAAGCTAAAACACACAGACTCGATCGTCAACGAACAAGATATAAAGATCCGATTCCGGCGTTATCACAGGTTGGCCGCGCGGACTTGCCGGCCCGGCCCGGGGGTTAGAAAGGTCGACGGATGCTCGCCAGACACCGGCAATCCCTGATCCTGGAGGACATCCGCCAGGCGGGCAGTGCCCGGGTCAGTGATCTCACCCAGCGCCTGGGCGTGTCGGACATGACCATCCGCCGTGACCTGGAGGCGCTCGCCCGGGCCGGGCTGATCGAGAAGGTGCACGGCGGCGCCGTCCTGCCCGGGGCGCCGAGCAGCCACGAGCCTGGCTTCGAGGCCAAGTCCGTGCTGGAGAAGCCGCAGAAGGAAGCCATTGCCCGGGCGGCCGCGGCCCTCGTGGTGCCGGGCACCGCGATCGCCCTGTCCGCGGGCACCACCACCTTTGCCCTGGCCCAGCTGCTGCTCGATGTCCCTGGCCTGACCATCGTGACCAATTCGGTCCGGGTGGCGGGCATCTTCGGCACCGGCCGGCCCGCCGGGCGCCGGCCAGCACCGCCCAGGTCGTGCTGACCGGCGGGGTGCGCACGCCTTCGGATGCGCTGGTCGGCCCGATCGCCGACACCGCGATCCGGTCGCTGCACGTCGACCTGCTCTTCCTCGGCTGCCACGGGGTGGACCCGGTGGCCGGCCTGACCTCACCGAACCTCGCCGAAGGCGAGACCAACCGGGCCTTCGTGCATGCGGCGCGGCGGGTCACCGTGGTGGCCGACCACACCAAGTGGGGCATTGTCGGCCTAAGCTCGTTCGCCGACCTGGAGGAGGTGGACACGCTGGTCACCGACGGCCAGCTGCACAACGAGGCGCGGGCCCTGCTGGCGGAGCGGGTCGGCGAGCTCATCCTGGCGGACGGGGACGCCATCGGCCAGCCCGCGGGCAGCGCGGCCGGACGCTGATCAGCCCGGCGGCAGGGCACCGAAGCGGCGCAGCAGCCCGGTCCTGATGCCGGGCCGGGACCCGAATACGAGCAGGAACAGGGCTTCCCGGGCCAGCCGCTGCGGATGCTCCCCGTGGAGGATCGAGCGGCTGCCCGCGTGGGCCATGAGCGCCGCGGCGGCGCGCAGCGCGAACTCCGACGCGGCGGCCCGGGCGTCCGGCATGGCCTCGGGCTCCGCTTCATCGAGCTGCATCCGGCAGGCGGCGAGCTCGTCATCGAGCGGGCCCGGCCCGATCAGCTGGCAGCAGCGCCGCGCGACACCGAGCGCCAGCGAGCCGTTGAGCCGGAGCCCGGAGATGGCGGCTGCAGCCGGGTCGAACGGCGCCACCTCGAGCAGCCGGCCGGACGGCACCAGCACGTCCGCGAAGTCGAGCTGAACCGTGCCGCTCGCGTGCACCGCAGCCAGCTGCTGCCGGGTGACCGCCAGGCCTGGCTGGGCGGCGGCATCCAGGAGCAGGGTGACGATCGTGTCCCCGGGGCCGCGGGCCGCGACCAGCAGCACATTGGTCAGGCCCCAGCCGGTCACCCACGGCGCCGTGCCGCTGAGCAGCCAGCCGTCCGCCACCTCCCGGGCAGACAGCCGGGGCGGCCCCGGCAGCAGCCCAGCCAGGGCCAGGCTGCCGCGCAGCTCGCCGCGGCAGGCTGGCCCGAGCCAGGCCCGCAACGGCGCAGGTGCGGCGTCCGCGGCCAGCGACTGGACCAGCCGGAGGTGCTGGACCCAGACGAACGTGGTGGCCAGGCAGCCGCCAGCGAGCTCCTCCGCGACCGTGCACACGGTCCCCGGGTCCAGGCCCAGGCCGCCCGCTGCGGGCGGCCCGGGGGCGCCGTACAGCCCGGCCGCGGCCAGCGCGTCCAGCTGCCCGGGCGGCAGCAGGTCCGCCTCGTCGATCTGCCTCGCCGCGGGGAACAGCACCGAATCCGCCAGCTGGCGGGCGACCGCGAGGATGCCTCCGGTCATCGGCGCCGCGGCTCGGCCCGCCTAGCCGACGGTGACCTCGGGGCCAGCAGAGCCGGCCGGGCCGTCCATGGACTCGGCGAGCTTCATGGCTTCCTCGATCAGGGTTTCCACGATCTGCGATTCCGGCACGGTCTTGATGACCTCGCCCTTGACGAAGATCTGCCCCTTGCCGTTGCCGGAGGCCACGCCCAGGTCCGCCTCGCGGGCCTCGCCGGGGCCGTTGACGACGCAGCCCATCACGGCCACCCGCAGTGGCACCTCCAGGCCTTCCAGCCCCGCGGTGACCTGGTCGGCGAGGGTGTAGACATCCACCTGGGCCCGGCCGCAGGACGGGCAGGACACGATCTCCAGGCCCCGGTCGCGCAGGCCGAGCGACTCCAGGATCGCCGTGCCCACCTTGACCTCCTCGACCGGGGGCGCGGACAGCGAGACCCGGATGGTGTCCCCGATCCCCTCCGCGAGCAGCGCGCCGAAGGCCGCCGCGGACTTGACCGTGCCTTGGAAGGCGGGCCCGGCCTCGGTCACGCCGAGGTGCAGCGGGTAGTCACAGGCCTGCGCGAGCTGCCGGTACGCCGCGATCATCACGACCGGGTCGTGGTGCTTCACCGAGATCTTGATGTCGGTGAAGCCGTGCTCCTCGAACAGTGAGCACTCCCACAGCGCCGATTCGACCAGCGCGGCGGCCGTGGCCCGGCCGTACTTGGCGAGCAGCCGCTTGTCCAGCGAGCCCGCATTGACGCCAATCCGGATCGGGGTCCTGGCAGCCGACGCGGCCCGGGCGATCTCCGCCACCTTGTCGTCGAAGGCCTTGATGTTGCCCGGGTTGACGCGCACCGCGCCGCAGCCCGCATCGATCGCCGCGAACACGTACTTGGGCTGGAAGTGGATGTCGGCGATCACCGGGATCTGCGACTTGCGGGCGATCTCCGGCAGCGCCTCGGCGTCATCCTGGGAGGGCACCGCCACCCGGACGATCTGGCAGCCCGCGGCCGTAAGTTCCGCGATCTGCTGCAGGGTGGCGTTGACGTCCGCGGTCACCGTGGTGGTCATCGACTGCACGGATACCGGGGCCCCGCCGCCGACAGGGACCGCGTGCTTCCCCTTGCCGACCATTATCTGGCGGGACTTCCGCCGCGGGGCCAGGGGCTCGACCGCGGGCTGGGGCATGCCTAGATCAACTGACATTAGCGTTCTCGCCTCACTGTGTTGTCTTGACAGCTCGCATTATTCAGATACCTGCGATCGTCCCATCCGCGCCACCCGCACCGGCAGCCCGGGCGGCAAACCCGGGCTCACTGCCGGTCCTGCATTACGTTCCGTGTGCTGCGCAAAGGCCTGGCGTTCTGTCGAAGGCTCAGTCGTGTCAGGGGCTCACTGGGCTATGTGGACCGGGTTGACCAGGTCCGCCATGATCAGCAGCAGGCCAAAACCGACCAGCAGGGCGAACACCCCGACGCTGACCGGGAGCAGCTTGCGCATGTCCACCAGGCCCGGGTCAGGCCGGCCGCGCAGCCGGGCCAGCCACGACCGGATGCTCTCGTAGATCACCACGGCCAGGTGCCCGCCATCCAGCGGGAGCAGCGGGAGAAGGTTGAACAGCCCGACGAATATGTTCAGCGAGATGATGATGAACAGCACCACCGAGACCTTGGTCTGCCAGCCGACCTTGGCCGCGAACGCCTCGCCGGTGTACTCCCCCGCGCCCACGACGCTGGTGACGTTTCCCCCGGCGGTGCTGCCCCGGTTCTTGGCGAAGAGTTCCGGGATGGCCTTGGGGATGCCGCCCAGGGCCTGCACCGAGCCGGCCACCACCTGCCCGAACTCGGTACCGCCGTAGCGGACCGCACTGACCGGGCTCACCGTCTGGTACAGCACGGCAGGGGATATACCGAGGTAGGCGCCCTTCCTGCCCTGGATGGCGGCCATCGCGGGATGCAGGGTCAGCCGCTTGCCGTCGCGGATCACCACCACCGGGACTGGCTGGCCCGCTGGCTGCGCGCGGATCGCGCGGCCAAGCTGATTCCAGCTGGACACCGCCTGGCCGCCGATCGAGACGACCTTGTCCCCGGCCCGGAGCCCGTATCTGACCGCCGGGGACGCTGGGTCGCTCTTGGTACAGGTGACCGCGGTCGTGCTCTTCGGCACGCAGGGGTCGATGAGGCCGATGGTGGAGGAGTTCGTGTTCGCCAGCCCGATCCCGGCCGCCAGGATGAACAGCAGCACGAAGGCCAGCGCGAAGTGCATGAACGAGCCCGCGCCCAGCACGATCATCCGCTGCCAGCCGGGCTGCCTGCGGAACGACCGCGGCTCGTCCTCGGGCTCCACGTCATCGAGCGCGGTCATCCCGACGATCTTGACGAAGCCGCCGGCCGGCAGGGCCTTGATCCCGTACTCGGTCTCGCCCTTGGTGCGGGACCAGAGGGTTTGCCCGAAGCCCACGAAGAACTGGGTCACCTTCATGCCGAACCTCTTCGCGGTCGCGAAGTGCCCGGCCTCGTGCAGCATGATCGAGAAGAGCAGCGCGAAAATGAAGATAACCCAGCCGAGCACGGTCATCCGGCCGACTCTCCCTCCCAGCGCGCTCCGCTTCCGGCAGCGCGCGTGCTGTCCCGTCCGGCGCCGGTCAGCTCCAGCGCCCGGGCCCTGGCCCAGTGATCCGCGGCGAGCACCTCGTCCAGCGTCATCGCGTCCCGGGCCGTGCTCTTATGCTCAGAGACTACCGTCGCCACAGTGTCAACGATTCGCGGGAACGCCAGACGGCCGGCCCGGAATGCCTCCACGCAGACCTCGTTGGCCGCGTTGTAGACAGCCGGGGCGGTCCCCCCGGTGCTGCCTGCCTCGCGGGCCAGCCGCACTGCCGGGAAGGCCTCGTCATCCAGGGGCTGGAAGGACCAGGTGTGCGCCTGGGTCCAGTCGATGGCCGGGCCCGCGTCCGGGACCCGGTCCGGCCAGGCCAGGCCCAGCGCGATCGGGATCCGCATGTCCGGCGGGCTGGCCTGGGCGATGGTGGCGCCGTCGGTGAACTCCACCATGGAGTGGATCACCGACTGCGGGTGGACCACCACCTCGATCCGGTCGAAGCCGATGCCGAACAGCAGGTGCGCCTCGATGACCTCCAGCCCCTTGTTGACCAGCGTGGCCGAGTTGATGGTGACCACCGGGCCCATGTCCCAGTTGGGGTGGGCGAGCGCCTGCGCGGGCGTCACGTCAGCCAGCTCGGCCAGGCCGCGGCCCAGGAAGGGGCCGCCGCTGGCGGTCAGCACGAGCTTGGCGACCTCCCCGGCGCTGCCGCCGCGCAGGCACTGGGCGATGGCGGAGTGTTCCGAATCGACCGGCACGATCTGGCCCGGTGCTGCCTTCGCGGCGACCAGCGGGCCACCAATGATCAACGATTCCTTGTTGGCCAGCGCGAGCGTCCGGCCGGCCTCCAGGGCGGCCAGGGTCGCGGTCAGGCCGACCGCCCCGGTCACCCCGTTGAGCACCACGTCGCACGGCCAGGCGGCCGCCTCGGCGACCGCGGCCGGGCCGGCCAGCAGCTTCGGCAGCGGCCGGGCCGACCCAGCCTGGGCCGCCGCGGCCCGCAGCGCCTCCTGCACCTGCGCGGCCCGGTCCTCCCGGGCCACGGCGACCACCTCGGCGCCGAACTCGATGGCCTGGGCGGCCAGCAGGCCCGGCTGCCCGCCCCCGGCCGCCAGCCCGGCCAGCCGGAACTTCCCCGGGTTGCGCCGGATGATGTCCGCGGCCTGGGTGCCGATGGACCCGGTCGAGCCGAGCAGGACGATGTCGCGGGCCGGGCCACCGGGCCCGGGCTGGGCAGCTTCCATGCCGCCATTGTCGTGCATCCAGCCGGCCAGGCGTGCGGCCCCCGGCGCGGCGGGTGAGGCCGGCGCGTGCGGCCGCCGGTACGGCGGCGCGGCAGGCCGCCGGTACGGCAATGCGGCGGCTGGCGGTGCGGCGGGCGGCGGTGCGGCGGGCCGGGCGGGTTGAAGGGTGCGGGCCCCGCGTACCCCGGCGGGCGCGTACCGTGAGCAACGGCATAATCCTGGATCACTATCTCCCGGGGGACGGGGATGACGGCCATCACTACCTCAGCGCCTGGCCTGGAGGGCTGGCGCAGCCGGCCCGCCGCGCACCAGCCGGGCTGGCCCGACCAGGCTGCGCTGGACGCGGTCATCGCGGAGCTGGCCGGGCTGCCGCCGCTGGTCTTCGCGGGCGAATGCGACCTGCTCCGGGAGCGGCTGGCCGCGGTGGCCCGCGGCGAGGCGTTCGTGCTGCAGGGCGGCGACTGCGCTGAGACGTTCGCGGGCGCGACCGCGAACGCGGTCCGCGCCAAGCTCCAGGTACTGCTCCAGATGGCGGTCGTGCTGACCTACGGGGCGAGCGTCCCGATCGTGAAGATAGGCCGGCTGGCCGGCCAGTTCGCCAAGCCGCGCTCGCGGCCCACCGAGACCCGCGGCAGCGCCGATGGCGGCACTATGGAACTGCCCGCCTACCTCGGTGACGCCGTCAACGACCTCGAATTCACCACGCAGGCCCGGACCCCGGACCCAGGCCGGCTGCTCCGCGCCTACCATTGCGCCGCGGTCACCCTGAACCTGTGCCGGGCCTTCACCACCGGCGGCTACGCCGACCTGCACCAGGTGCACGCGTGGACCCAGGACTTTGTCCGGGAGAGCCCGTTCGGCCAGCGGTATGACCGGCTGGCCGGGGACATCGACCAGGCGCTGGCCTTCATGCGCGCCTGCGGCGCCGACCCGCGCGAGCTGCGCACGGTGGAGCTGTATGCCAGCCACGAGGCCCTGCTGCTGCCGTACGAGCAGGCCCTGACGAGGATCGACTCCCGGACAGGGCTGCCCTATGACGCCTCGGCGCACTTCCTGTGGATCGGCGAGCGCACCCGGGCGCTGGACGGCGCGCACGTGGAGTTCGCCACCGGGATCCGGAACCCGATCGGCCTGAAGGTAGGCCCGAGCGCCGCCCCGGCTGAGGTGGCCGCGCTGGTCCGCAAGCTGAGCCCGGCGGGTGAGCCGGGGCGGCTGACCCTGATCACCCGGCTCGGCGCCGGCCAGGTCCGCACCCTGCTGCCGCCGCTGGTCCGCGCGGTCAGCGCTGAGGGGATCCCGGTCGCCTGGGTGTGCGACCCGATGCACGGCAACACGTTCGAGGCGCCGAGCGGGCACAAGACCCGCCGGTTCGAGGACGTGCTCGGCGAGGTGCAGGGCTTCTTTGACGTGCACCGCGCTCTCGGCACCCACCCGGGCGGTATCCACATCGAGTTCACCGGGGACAACGTCACCGAGTGTGTCGGCGGCAGCCACCACATCGCCGCCGCCGACCTGCACCAGCGTTACGAGACCGCGTGCGACCCGCGGCTCAACCGCAGCCAGGCGCTGGAGCTGGCGTTCACCGTCGCCGACAGTTACCGCCAGCCCGCTCGCTAGCCGTCGCCGCGCTAGCCGTCGCCCGTCGGCCCCGCCCCGGCCGCCTCAGCCAGTTCCCCCGGGCTGGCGCGTCAGCTGGCCTCGCTGGCCTGCTTCTGCGGCTCCCAGTCCGGCCGCAGCGGCATGCTCGCCTGGTGACCGGCCCCGAGCTTGACGCCCAGGATCTGGTGCAGCTGGACCACGTTCCGCTCGAAGCCGACCCGTGAGCCTGCCATGTAGACCCGCCACACCCGGGCCCGGCCCGGTCCCACCTCGGCCACGGCCTCATCCCAGTGCGCGTCCAGGTTGGCGCCCCAGCCGGCCAGCGTGAGCGCGTAGTGCTCGCGCAGGTTTTCCTCATGCCTGATCTCGAACCCGTGATCGTTCATGACCGAGGCCAGGTAGCCGGGCCCCTCCAGCTCGCCGTCCGGGAACACGTAGCGGTTGATGAAGCCGCCGACCACGCGGGCCGGCCCCTGGTTGTCCGGCCGGGTGATGCAGTGGTTGAGCAGGCGCCCCTCCGGGCGGAGCTTTGCGTTGAGGAAAGAGAAGTAACCGGGCAGCTGGCCCTTGCCGATGTGCTCGGTCAGCCCGATGGAGCTGATCGCGTCGAATTCACCCTCGGGCACGTCGCGGTAGTCAAGGTGGCGCACCTCGGCCAGCCCGGACAGTCCCTGGTCGGCAATGGCCTGCTGCGCCCAGGCGGCCTGCTGCGCGGACAGGGTGACCCCGATGGCCTTCACCCCGTACTCCCGCGCGGCGTGCCGCACCATGCCGCCCCAGCCGCAGCCCACGTCGAGCAGCCGCATTCCCGGCTGCAGGCCCAGCTTCCTGGCCACCAGATCGTGCTTGTACCATTGCGCCTCCTCCAGCGAGGCGTCCGGCCGCGGGTAGCAGGCACAGGTGTAGGCCATGGACGGCCCGAGCACCCACTCATAGAAGGTGTTCGACACGTCGTAGTGGTGCGATATCGCGCTGGCGTCGCGCTGCTTGGAGTGCCGCCGCCCGGCCACCCAGCGCCGGTTCACCCGGACCTCCTCCGGCGGCGGGGGCACCCGGGGCAGCAGCCTGCTCACCCCGCCGAGCTGCTGCAGCAGGCGGGCCCGCTCGCCCAGGCTGAGCGGCCCCTGCTGGGCCTGGGTCATCCGGGCCAGCGCGGTGTACATGTCCCCCTCGACGTCCAGGTGCCCAGCCACGTACGCTCGGGCCAGCCCGAGCGTGCCGGGCGCCTGGGCCAGGTAGGACACGGCCACCGGCGAGCGCACCGTGATCCGCACCGGGGCACCCTCGGTGCCTGAGTGACTGCCGTCGTAGGCCCGGAACTCCACCGGGGCGTCGGGGCCTGCCACCTTCTCGAACACATCAGCCAGCGCCATGTCCGTCATCCCTTCGATCACTGGCCCCGTACGCACTTCTCGTACAGCCCGGCCAGCCTCCCATCGGCGTCGTAGTCACGCTTGAGCGCGGCGTAGGCCGGCCCGTTGTAGCTCGCCCAGAACTGCTCCTCGGTATAGAACGACGTCGAGTACAGGCCCTTGTGACCGCCGAGGGCGGCGACCTCGTCCTCGATCAGGCGGTTGTGATAGCCGTCGGACCGGCCCGGGGGCAGCGGCACGGTTCCCCAGAAACCGAAGTTCACGTAGACCTCGCCGGGCGCCAGGGGGTAGAGCGGCCATGGCTGGTCGCTGCGCAGCCGGAGCGGACACAGCCATACCGGGCTCATTCCCACATTTGCGGCGAAAAAGCGCAGGAACTCGGCGCCGCGGCCGACCGGGATCTCCACATCCTGGATCACCGCCTCGCGTGGCGGCAGGCCGCGGTGGGCACTCAGCGTGCCGGACAGCCCGTGCCGCCGGTCGAAGGCGACGAGCTTCCGGTACACGTCGGACCGGCGGTACCGGCGCGGCCAGAGGGCGCGGATGACCGGCTTCTGCACGCCGAACGGCCGGGAGCACCAGAACCAGTCGGTGTCCCAGCGCCACAGGTAGTCGCGGATAGTGAGGAAGTCCTCCCGCGGGCCGCGCAGCGACTGGTAGTAAATCTGGCTGCCGGTGTAGTCACTGGTCCAGGGGGCCACATCGCTGTACGCGCCAACGGTGAGGTAGATCTCGTCCAGGCTGAACGCGGTGCCATCCAGGAAATCCGCCCGGTGCCCGTGATAGCTGCCGTCCGCGGCGATCTGCGCGACCGCGTCCATGGCCTCCTCCGGGCTGCCGAACCGGAAATGGTGCAGGTGCACGTAGGGGTGCACCGGCTCCAGCTCGATCGTGAGCGACAGGGCGTAACCCAGGGTCCCGTAGGAATTGGGGAAGCCGCGGAACAGGTCAGCGTGCTCGTTGTCGGCCGTCGCCCGGACTACCCGGCCATCGCCGGTGAGGATGTCCAGCGCGGTGACTGATTCATGCGGCATCCCGAGGCGCAGCGAGGTGGACTCGATGCCCAGGCCGGTCACGGCCCCGCCAAGGGTGATCGTCTTCAGCTGGGGCACGACGAACGGCATCAGGCCGTGCCGCAAGGTGGCGTCGGCCAGGTCCTCGTAGGTGGTCATGCCGCCGACCACCGCCGCCCGGGACTCCGGGTCCACACAGAGCACCCGGCTGAACGCGGACGCGTCCAGGCCTCCCGGGGCAGGCTGGGCCGTGGCTCGCTGGCGGCCGCCGGCCGCCCCGCCGCGCGCCGTGGCTGTGGCCGGTGCCGGCGCCGGCGCCGGGTCACGGAACCGGAACAGGTTCGAGGTGCGCTTGGCCAGCCTGACCTTGCTGCCCGGGGGGATCGCCGCATAGCCACGGCGGATCTCGGCCACCGCGGCCTGGTAACGCTGCCGCTGACGAGGCGGCAGATCCGCCCCGGCAGCCTCCTCGGGCGATACGGCCCCGGCTGATGCCGGACGGGCCGCGGCAGCGGGCAGGGACACGTCAAGATCTTGCACCGGGCGCACGATGGGGTCGGACACTCCGTCCTCCTTCGGTCGGGCCGGCCGTCCCGGCTGTCTTCTCGGCTGCTCCGGGCTGCCCGGCTGCGCAAGGCAGCTGAACACCCGGGCCGGCGTCCGCCTGGCTCGCGTCCGCTGTGCCTGCGTCCGCCTGAGTCCAAGCCGACCTGGACAAACGGCAGGAAGTTTACCTGCAGTAGGTTTCCCGTCATACCCCCGGCCAGCCGTACCCTGCCGCCGGCCCGTCTCGCCCAGCGGGCCGGGGGCGGCTGGACCTGGGCGGGGTTGTCACCGGCCGCGCCGTTTTCTCCCCGGCTTGCGGCGGGCGCGGGGCGGTGGCTGGCCGGCTCGCGGCGGCCTGGCCTCAGCCCGGGCGTAACTGGCCGCGACCTCCTCTGGGGTCATCGGGAGCTGTGCGGCTGACGGCGGCACTCCCGCGTCGATGACGTCGCGCAGCAGGAGCGCCATGGAATACCCGGGGTCGGTCTCCAGTGCGCGGTCGATGGCGATGTTGGCGAGCGCTCCCTCACCGCACTGCCAGGCCGTGAACGCCAGCAACGACGCGGGTGCAGGCAGGTAATCCGGCCGGACCCGGCGGACCAGGTCAGTCCACAGCCGCAGGTGCGGCGCGCGGTGCCCGGGATCCATCCGGGACCAGGCGTCATCCCGGACCGGCAGCTGGGTGAGGAGCACGGACAGCCAGGCCAGCGGATCGTCGGTCAGCTGGCCACCAGCCCGGTAGGTCTGGATGGCCTCCCGCACCGCTTGCCGCCCGGCGTCAGCCAGTAGCCGGGCCGGCCACGGGCGGCCCGGCCCGGCGGCCTGCGCGATCAGGCCCGCCGCCCGGTCCTCGGCTCGCCCGGTCGCCCGCTCCATGGCGGTCGCGGCCGGCCCGGTGACTGAGGCCAGCGTGCTGGCCAGCGCCGCCCGGTCCGGGTAGGCCGCTAACCCGGCCAGGGCCATGGCGGCCGCCGCCGGGCTGGCCGACGAGTCGAACCGGACGCCCTCCACCGGGCAGCATTCCGGGTCGCCGCAGAGGTAGGACCAGTAGCGGCCATCGTCCACCCGGATGAGCTCGTGCAGTCGCAGCGATGTCCGCCGCAGCGCGCTGGTCAGGACATCCGCCACTGGAGTGACCAGGTGACCCGGTCCGTAGCCGATGCCGATCACGGTGCTCAGCTGGCGGTGCTCGAGCACGGCCACGGCGTGCTGCACGATCTCCGCCGCCTGGACCGGGTCTGGCGGGTCCGGGAGGTCGTACCTGAAGGCCAGCTCGATGCGGTCCCGGGGCTCACCGGCGCCGACCACGACGAGGCTCCGCTGAGGGTGGAAACCGAGCAGATGCGGGACGATGGACAGCACGTCAGCGGGCGAGCTGACGCGAACCCGGGGTGGTCGGGAGAACTGCCCGGGGCCGTCTGCGGCGGGGATGGTATTCATGCCATCCAGGCTGGAGCCGGATGGGAGCGGCAGCCAGCACAGAATTACGTTCTGGGGATAACCACGCACAATGCGTCGCCGCATCCACAGGCAGCGGAGTGGCCTTGACAAATTCCCAGGCAACTGGGATACGCGCTGGCGGCCGCAACAGATCTGCATAGATTCCCTGATTCGGGGCACTGTGCCGGCTGGAATGCCACCATATGCGGATAGCCCGAACGCCTGCGATCGCATGCATGCTGTCGCGTCCGGCGGTCAGCGGAACTTGTACCGGAGGTAGCAGTGCGCCTAGGGACGCTCGTACTCGTGATATGGCTGGCTATCGGCGCCGTCGCGGCCGGCCAGCGCGGTTATTACAGCGGCACGATTTCGAGCTGCACCAAGGCCAGCACGATCGTAGTGACGATCCTGGCCGGCCGCTCAACTACATCGGCGTCAACCCGAAGGTCAACTGCGCCGTCCCCAAGCCGAGCAGCTGACCCCGCGGCCGGGGCGCCGGGGCCTGGGGGGCGCCCGGCTCGGCGCCCCGCTAGCGGCTGGCCGGAAAGTACTTGTCCAGGAACGTGTTGCGGAACTTGCCGGCCGGGTCGTAGCGCTGCAGCAGCGCCTGGAAGTCCGCTGACCGCGGGTAGAGCGCGCGGACCGTGTGCGGGGGCGTGCTGAACAGCTTCGCCCAGTGCGGCCGGGCGCCCAGCGGAGCGAGCCGCTCCTCCATCGCGGCAAGCACAGGGGCGACGGCGTGAGCGTCCTTGATCCAGGTGAAGTGCAGGGCCACGGTGTCCCGATGGAAGCTCGGGCTCAGCCACAGATCGTCCGGAGCGACGGTGCGTATCTCAGCGATCTGCAGGACGGGCTCCAGCAGGCTGCTGAGGCCGGCCAGCGCGTCGAAAGCGCCCGGCGCCAGCTGGCGCGGCAGCAGGTACTCGGACTGGAGTTCCTGGCCAGCGCTCGGCGTGAACTCCGGCCGGAAATGCGGCAGCCGTTCGTGCCAGGCCCCGGGCACTCCCAGCTGCTGAGTAGCGTGCTCAGGCGGCTGACCCGAAATGGGATGCAGCTGGCGCTCGGCCAATGTCGCGCCCATCCAGCGCGGCGCAGGGCGCCATTCCGTGCCCTCGGTGGCCCGCTGCTTGAGCCATAGCTGACGGTGCTGGCCGCCCTGCCAGTCGGTGAACACGCTGACGCTGTAGGCGCTGCCGAAAATCTCATCGAAATGGCTGCTCAGCATGGCTGCGGGGAGATCCTGGTAAACGTACTGGCGGACCTCGAACGCGGGGACGACATCCAGGGTCAGCCGGGTGACGACGCCGAGCGCACCCAGGCTGACCACGCCGCCGCGGAACTGCGCGCCGTCGGCGTCCCGGCGCAGGGCCACCACATCGCCAGTCGCAGCGATCAGCTCTATGGCGGACACCCCGGTCGCGAGGTTGCCGTTGGCGTCCCCGGAGCCATGGGTGGCGGTGACGCAGGCCCCGGCTACCGTCAGGTGCGGCAGCGAGGCCAGGCTCGGCAGCGCGTAGCCCTGCGCATGCAATCGCGGGGCCAGCTCGCCGTATCGCATCCCGGCCCCGACCGTGACTGCGGCGCGGCCCGGGTCCAGTTCGAAGGTGGGTGGCAGGCCGGCCAGCGAGATGAGCACACCGGAGGTGTCCGCGATGCGGTTGAACGAGTGCCCGGCGCCCAGCACGCGCACCCGGTCGCTGGCCGCGACCAGGTCCTGGAGCTCACCGAGGCTGGCCGGCTCGGCGAGCCGGTGGGCGGCAAAGACCACGTTGCCCGCCCAGTTGGTCACTCGCGGAGGCATGAACCATCAGCCCGCTGAGACATATTGCTGCCCACCGGCAACAGTATCCATCCTGGCTATACCAGCGGCAAGGCCGGCTTGCCCGGAGATGGCGGCCGCCGCTAGGTTTGCCCTCCGCTAATCGGCGGGCTCAAGCCCAATCCCACGGGCTCACCCGCAGCCATAATCATCCCATTTCGCTCCCGTTCCCGGAAGAGCAATGTGACCTGGCTGGGCGACGCCAAGGGCGGTAAAGTCAGTAGCTGGAGGCCATCGGCGCGACCGCCAGAAAGGACGGGTCCTATGGGGGGAATATGCCCGCGTTGCCATGCGCCACTCGCTGGCGAGGCGTTCTGCGGCAACTGCGGGCAGCCGAACGCTGCCACCCGGACAGGACATCGTCGCCGCCCGGCCGGTATTGTGCCGGAGGCCAGGCCAGCCTCGGATATGTGGGTGGCCAGTCACCGCGATCCCGTGCTGGACGAGGTTCCAGCGGGGCGCCCGCCCACTACCGGGGACTCCAGCTGACCTATGACAAGGTTCCTGAGGCTTCCTTTGACCCAATTGGCAATCCACGTCTGCTCCGCCAGTTCGTCAGGCACGCCTTGCTGTACCTGCTGGTCTATTCAAGCGCTGCCCTGATATTCGGGATCGCGCTACTGATCGTTGGCACCGGCATCGGCTTCAGGACGGCAATAACCGTGTGGTGGATTGGTGCGGCGGCTACCGGTTTCCTGTTTCTCTGCCTGTTCTGGCTGATTCCAGTGCCCGCCCAGCGGCGCGGCAACGACCTCTATGTCACGCTGCGCTACGACTACGCCCGGGCCATGCGGGAGGCGATACACAGCGCCACCCAGGAAGGTGTCGGCGTGGCCATCGGCCAGGAACGCCCGCAGGGCCAGGGCATCGGCAGTGAGCTGCAGGTTGCTGTCGCCGATATCGACGGGTAGCCCGGCCACGCCTGCCGGGCCGGGCCGGCCCGGCGCGATCAGCGGGCCAGGCGTTGCGGCGCAGTAGCCACCTAGCAGGCCTGATCAGCTGCCTGGGCGCTGACGAAAACGAACTTGCCGCCCTGCCTGGCCAGGTTGAAGACGAGACTCCATCTCGTGCACGCCGTACCAGTCGCGCTGTCCGCGGGCCGCTGATGGCTGATGAAGGTGACTGCTGCGGCAACGGTGCCCGCTCCGGTCCTGGAGATGCTGTGCAGTACGGCGCCGGAGTCAGTCGTGGATGCGTAGCCGCCGAAGAAATTGCCTGCTGTCTCTTTCGCCTGCAGAGCCGGGTCGAGCAGGGAGCGGTACTGCTGATAGTTACGGCTGTTGATCGCAGTGAAGTAATCGGTCAAGAAGGTTTCGACGCCGTGGGCGCTAGGGTGCTGGGCCGCAGCGGGGGCCACAGTGACCACGTTCCGGCCGGCCACGGGCGGCGATGCCGCGGCTGAGCTCCGCGCCGCGGACGGGGAAGCTGATCCGCTGGCCGAGTGCGCCGCCGTGGCTCCCGTGGTGGCCTGCCCCGGCGCGGTAGTAGCCCCCGCGGCCCGTCCGGGCGCTGTATCGTCCGGGTAATTGCGATGGTGCAGGTAGACCGAGCCGACGCCGACGACCGTGAGCAGGCTCAGCAGCGCCAGAGCCCAGGCCAGCCGCCTGCCCCAGCGGCGCGGCGGCGGGCCATAGGACCCAGCGTCATCGTCGGCCGCGCCGCCGAAGGCCGTCTCATCGAAGGATTCCGGTGGCCGGGCCGGCCCGGCTGGCCGAACCGACCGGGGGATCCAGAATGGCAGTTCTGCTAGGTCCGGCGGATCCGCTGGACCACCCGGTTCCGCCGGCCTTCCCGGTTCCGCCGGCCTTCCCGGTTCCGCCGGCCTTCCCGGTTCCGCCGACCTACCCGGTTCCGCCGGCCTTCCCGGTTCCGCCGGCCTTCCCGGTTCCGCCGGCCTACCCGGTTCCGCTGGCCTTCCCGGTTCCGCCGACCTACCCGGTTCCGCTGGCCTTCCCGGTTCCGCGGTCCGGAAAGATCGCGTTGGCCCAGGTGGCGCCGACCAGAACGCGGGAGCCGGCCCGCTCGGCCGGGACGGCTCCGCTGGCCCGGACGGCCCCACTGGCCCGGACGGCCCCGGCCAGACATGCTCCGCTGGCGATGCTGGCTCGGCCGGCTGGGCTGGCTCCGCCAGCCATGTGGGCCCCGCCGGTTGTGCTGGGGCCGCGGTCCAGTCCGGGCCGTCCGGTTCTCCTGGTGCCTTTACCTCAGCTGGCGCGGCCGCCCAGAATGACCCAGCATTCTCAAATGGCTCTCCGGAATCTGCCGCATTAAATGTTTCTACGGAACCAAGTGCCCCTGTTTCATCGGCCGGCTCAGCCGGATCAGTGACCTCAGCCGGATCAGTGATCTCAGCCGGATCGGTGACCTCAGCCGGATCAACTACCCCAGCCGCACCGGCCAGCCCTGCCGAACGGCCCAGCCCTGCCAGGCCGGCTGATTCTGCTGGCGTTATTGGCTCTGCCGCGCTTACCGGCTCCGCTGAACCAAACGGCCGGGGCGGCCCAAATGGCGAAGGCAAAGTGCCGCCACCCGTGCTGGGTACCCCCTCCGCGCCCCGGGCCTGAGCCGCCGCCGGGCTATCTGGCCAGGCTGCGGGCCCACCCGGATCTTCCGGCCAGTCGGAGAACGTGGCCGGGGCGTCTGGCCAGGCCGGCCACTCCGGCGCAGCCGCCAGATAGCTACCCGCCAGATTGTCCGGCCGGGCACCGGCGGGCGGACTGGGCACGGGCGAACCGCTGCTCGCGGCGTGACCGCTCATTGCGTCGGGAAACGGGTTACCACATCCGGTGCAGTACCGCACTGAGCCGGCTCTCGCCTGCCCGCACGCCGTGCAGAAATTCATGATCCCCCTAACGCCGGCATTCTATTGTGCCCATAACGGATTATCAGGCACAACTTAGCGCGCCCAAAACTACCTTTTGGGTGTCAACGGCTACATATCCTGGCATGAACCGCCAATTTATCCGCGGACAGCCTGGGCCGGCCTGGGCTGCGTCAGCGGTGCCTCGCTTGATCACCGCCGTGCGCCGCGGCTTAAGGTGGCAGGACGCTGCGGGCCTGGCACATCCGGCCCGTCATGGCGGCCTGATACTGCTCGCCGATCTGGAGGTACAGTGCCGGACCAACCACCCGGGCCCGCGGCCGGCGACCCGGCCGCGGCAGAGCCGGTGGCCCGCAACGTTGCGGCGCTGGGCATGGACTTCCCGGCGCTGGACGAGATTGCGCGCCAGTACCAGCGCGGTGGCGGCCAGCCCGGGATCGCGTACGGCATCGTCACCGGAGGCGTCCTGGCGCACGCTGGCGGGGTAGGGCAGCGCTGGGCAGGCGGCCCGGCGCCGGACGCTGGCACCGTGTTCCGGATCGCGTCGATGACCAAGAGCTTCACTGCCGCCGCAGTCCTGACCCTGCGTGACGACGGCGTGCTACGGCTCGACGACCCGGCTGCGGATTATGTCCCGGAACTTCGCGGCATCCAGGCCACCGCCGACTCACCGCCCGTCACCATCCGGCAGCTGCTGACCATGACCGCGGGCTTCCCCACCGACGACCCATGGGGTGACCGGCAGCAAGACCTCCCGCTCAAAGAGTTCACGGAGTTCCTGGCCAGCGGGCCGAGCTTCGCCTGGGCTCCCGGCACGTGCTTCGAGTACTCGAACCTCGGGTACGCGATACTGGGCCGGGTCATCGCCGCGGCCAGCCAGACCGCATACCCGGACTTCGTCCGGCAACGGCTGTTCAGCCCGCTGAGCCTGGCCCTGACCGGATACGAGGCCGCTGAGTTCCCCGCAGACCAGCTGGCCCGTGGTTACCGGCGCGGCCCGGATGGCTGGGAGGAGCTCGTCCCCGACGGTTGCGGGGCGTTCGCCCCGATGGGCGGCGTCTTCAGCTGCGTTCGCGACCTCGCCCGCTGGGTCAGTGGGTTCGCCGGAGCCTTCCCGGCGGGCGTGGAAACGGATGGCGGCCCCCACCCGCTGCGCCGGGCGGCCCGGCGTGAGATGCAGCTCCCCCAGGTGGCTATCCTGCAGCGGACGTCACGGCCGCTTACCGGGGATGCTGACGCAGCGGCCCAGCAGAGCTACGGCTTCGGCCTGTTCATCAGCGAGGATCCCCGCTGGGGCCGGATCGTCAGTCACAGCGGTGGGTACCCGGGCTTCGGCAGCCACATGCGCTGGCATCCCGCGACCGGGACCGGCAGCATCGTCCTGGCGAACAGCACCTATGCGGCGACCCAGCCACTCGCCGCGAGGTTGCTGGACGCGGTACTGCGGGCGGCCCCGGCCAGCGGGCGGCCGGGGGTCCGCGGCCTGGCCGCGGCCCCGGGCGAGCCATGGCCAGAAACGCTCGCCGCCCAGCAGGCGGTCAGCAAGCTCCTGCTCTCCTGGGATGACGCCACGGCCGCGCAGCTGTTCACGGAGAACGTCGGCCAGGACGAGCCTTACCCTGAACGCCGCGAGAAGATCGAGCGAGTCCGGCAGCGCATCGGGCCGCTGGCGCCCAGCCGCCCTGACCTGGGCGCCGGCCCTGACCCGGACCGCCTCGCCGGAGCCCGCCCCGCCGAATACGACTCCCCGGCACACTGCCGGTGGTGGCTGCACGGCGCGCGGGGCGATGCCCAGGTGGAGATCCGGCTCACCCCGGAGCGGCATCCCCGGGTCCAGTCGCTGGTGCTCACCGTGCCACCGGCACCGGATTCGGCGCTGTGGCAGCAGGCGCAGGCGGTAATCTCGCTGCTGAACGACGGGGCCCGGCAGTGGCCTGCCACTCTGCCGGTGTCCGCGTCAGCCCACTCCGGCCTGCTGCTCCGCCAGCTGCGGATGGCCAGCGCATGGGCCGGCCCGGCCCGGCCCGGGGCGTTCTGCGGCGGGAACGGCGAGACGAGCACCACGGTCGAGCTGGACGGCGAGACCGCCCGGCTCACCCTGACCGTCGAGCTGGATGCGGAAGACCGTCTGCGCAGCGCCTCCATCGCCGTGCGCCCCTGACCCGCCGACCCGCCGACCCCACCCCCGCCCGGGCCACCGCGCACCGCCGGGGCTGGCGGGGTTCATGTGGCTGATGGGCTCACCCGCCCCGGAAAGTGTTCCCTGACCGTCGTCATAACAACGGTTGCGGCACATGTTTACCGATGGGCTGCGCCTGGCCGATGGGATGGCGGCCGGTCAGGGCGGGCTGGGTTGCTGGGAGTCCAGAAAGCGGTCCACCAGGCCGCGGATCACGGTCGCCATCGAGAAGCCGTGCTCCGAGCACCAAGCGCGGAGCCGGGCGTGCTGCTCAGCGGAGAACCGGACCGGCACCATCTGCTGCGCCGCACCGCCCGACCCGCGGAATCCAGCCAGCTGCAAAGACGCGAACGCCTCGGATGGGTCAGCCGGGACTCGAGCGGTGCGTCCCGCCTGGATGGCCCACTGCAGCCGGCGAGCAGCCGCTTCGGGTGCCCCCGGGATGGCTGAGCCAGGTGCTACGTCGAGCCGCGCCGCCATCTTCAGCAGCCACACGTACACGTGGTCGCGATCAGGTTCCGGGAGCAGGCCGACGGCCTGAACCAGCAAGCGCAGATTCTGCCCGGTCTCCTGCCGCTGCTCGACCGCGTCCCGCTGCTCGGCGGCTGACTGCCCACCGCCCGGTTGCTGGCTACCGCCCGGCTCCGGGCCGCTGGCCGGCTCCGGGCCGCTGGACTGCTGCGGCTCACCGGGAACGGGCTCAGGATCCGGCTGTGCGCCTGGCTGGGATTCGGTCATCACGGGCTCCGGGACTAAACAAACCCTCTGCGATATCGCAGTGCCCCTGAACGATATCGCTGTCCGATACCGCCGACAAGGAGCCGGCGAACCGCCGAGGACCGCGCACAGTCCAGGGCCGCGGGCTACAGCGCGATGCCGAGCAGGGCGTTGACCGTGTCGCGGACCAGGCGTGCGTCCCGCAGCCCCGCCGGGCCATTCCCGGCCGCCCCGGCCGTTCCCTCCACCACGGCTCCCTCCGACCACGGCTCCCTCGACCACGGCTCCCTCGACCACTGCTCCCTCGAGCACGGCTCCCTCGAGCACGGCGCTGGCCCACCGGTCCACCGCGGCCAGCGCCCCCGGCGCGTCCAGGTCGTCGGCGAGCCGGTCCCGCACCGCGGCGAGCACGACCTCACCCGCGAGCCCGCCGCCAGCCGGGTAGACCGCACCCGCGAACCCATCGCCGCCCGCGGGTCCACCGCCCGCCGGGTGGGCCGCACCTTCCTCAGCCGCCTGTACCGCGTCCCGCCAACGGGCCAGCCGCGCGGTGGCCGCGGCCAGGCCCGCTGCGGTCCAGTCCCAGTCGCCGCGGTAGTGGTGCGCGAGGATGGCCAGCCGTACCGCCATCGGGTCCACGCCCCCGGCCAGCAACTCCGACACGAACACCAGGTTGCCGAGGGACTTGGACATCTTCGTACCGTCCAGCCGGACCATCCCGGCGTGCGCGTACCGGCGGGCGAACGCGCCCGGGACCAGCGCCACCCGGGCGTGCGAGGCACTCATCTCGTGGTGCGGGAACACCAGGTCGCTGCCGCCGGCCTGGACGTCGAACACGGCGCCCAGGTACTCGGTGGCGATGGCCGCGCATTCCACGTGCCAGCCCGGCCGCCCCGGGCCGAACCGGGCCGCCCAGGATGGCTCCCCTGGCCGGGCGGCCAGCCAGACCAGCGGGTCGAGCGGGTCCTTCTTGCCGGGCCGTCCCGGATCGCCGCCCCGCTCGGCGAACAGCGTCCCCATGGTCGCCGGGTCCAGCCCGGACACGGTGCCGAACCGGCCGTCGGACATGCGCGAGAAGTACTGGTCCCCGTCCAGGTCATACAGGGCGCCCCGGTCGGCGAGCAGGCCCGCGAACCGCTCGATCACCGGCAGCGCCTCGACCGCGCCGACCAGGTGGTCCGGGGGCAGCACCCGGAGCGCCTCCATGTCGCCCCGGTACCGGTCGATCTCCCGGTCGGCGACCTCCCGCCAGTCCTCCCCGTCCCGGGCCGCGCGCTCCAGCAACGGGTCGTCCACGTCGGTCACGTTCTGCACGTACGTGACCTGGTGGCCTGCGTCCCGCCAGGCACGTACCAGCAGGTCCCAGGCGAGAAAGGTGGCAGCGTGGCCGATGTGCGTGGCGTCGTAGGGGGTGATCCCGCACGCGTAGATCGTGGCCGCGGGGCCGGCCGCTGCTGCGGCCAGCGTGCCGGTCGCCGTATCCATCAGGACTGGCTCGGGGCCCCGCCCCGGCAGCTCGGGAACGTTTACACCGCGCCAGGATTCCATAAGCGCAGGCTATCGCTGTGATCCCCGGGCTCCCCAATCGCCGCCGACCCGCCGTCCACCGAGGCCGGCCGCGGACCCGCCCGCGGACCCGGCCACAGACCCGGCCACAGCAGCGCCTGCGCCGCCTGCTCGAACGCGTACGCGAGCGCGATCAGCCGGGGCTCGCTCCACGCCGGGCCCATGAAGGACAGGCCCACCGGCAGCCCGCGGACCTGGCCCGCGGGCACGCTGATGGCCGGGTACCCGGCGACCGCGGCAGGGCTGGACGTGTGCAGCACGACGTGATCGCCGAGCACGTAGTCGGTCAGCCAGGCGGGCGTCGCGGTTATGCTCAGCACGGCGTCCAGCCGGTGCGCGGCCAGCGGCCCGTCCAGCGACTCCCGGGCCCGCCGGGTGGCCTGCTCCCGCGCGGCCAGCGCTACCGGGTCGGCGGGATCACCGCTGGTGGCCTGCGCCTGCTCGAACGTTTCCTGGCCAAAGTGAGCCAGCACCCGCCAGGCGTTGCGGGCATTGAAATCGATGAGTTCGGCCAGCGTCGCCGGATGCTGGCCGGGCAGCACGCCGAGATAGGTGTTCAGGTCGCGCTTGAACTCGTGCAGCAGCGCGGTCAACTCCGGCTCGGTGATGCCCTCCGCGCGCGGCAGCTCCACCGGGTCGATCACCTCAGCACCGAGCTGGCGGAGCAGGCCGGCCGCGTGGTCGAGCACGGCAGCAGGGCCGGGGCCCGCGTCCGCGGTGCCGAAGCGCCACACCCCGAGGCGCGCGCCCGCCAGCGCGCCGGGATCGAGGAACACGGTGTAGTCAGCGGGGCGGCCCGCCGCTGCAGCGCTGGCCGGGTCGGCCGGGTCTGCCCCGGCCAGCACGCTGAGCAGGGCGGCGGCGTCCGCCACGGTCCGGGCCATCGGGCCCGCGGTGTCCTGCGCGGCCGAGATCGGCACGATCCCGGCCCGGCTGACCAGGCCGAGCGTGGGCTTGATGCCGACCACCCCGCAGGCGCTGGCCGGGGCCACGATGGACCCATCGGTCTCGGTGCCCACCGCCAGCGGGGCCAGGCCGGCCGCCACGGCCGCGGCCGACCCGGAACTGGAGCCGGACGGGTTTCGGTCCAGCGCGTGCGGGTTGGCTACCTGGCCACCCAGGGTGCTCCAGCCGCTGGTGGACTGGGGCGAGCGGAAGTTGGCCCATTCGGACAGGTTCGCCTTGCCGATGATCACCGCCCCGGCCGCCCGCAGCCTGCTGACGCAGAAGGCGTCCCCGGACTCCGCGTCCGCCAGTGCGGGTGAGCCTGCGGTAGCGGGCTGGCCAAGGACCGCGATGTTGTCCTTGACCAGCACCGGGATGCCAGCCAGCGGCCCGGCCGCGGCGCCGCGGCCGTGGTCGGCGTCCCGGGCGGCGGCCTCGGCCAGGGCACCGCGGTTGACCGTGATGACGGCACGCAGCAACGGGTTCAGCCGCTCGATCCGGCCCAGATAGCACGCGGTGAGCTCGGCTGAGGTCAGGGTGCCCGCGGTCAGGGCCTGGCCCAGCGCGGCGACCGGGGCGTGGCCGGCCCGCAGCCCGGACGCCCCGATGAGCTCGTCCGGCCCGGCGGCGCGATCCGGGGGCTCGGGCATGGTGGCAGGATAGCGGGATGATCGCCCGTCTCGGGAAGCTCGATCTCGAGCCCGCATCCACCCGCCCGGACCTGCTCGCCCCGCCGGTCACCCAGGCCCTCACCGCGCTCGACGGCGAGCTGGCCGCCGCCGGGGTCGCCGAGATCGATCCGGACCTGGCCGACACGGCCGCGTTCTGCGAGCGCTACGACGTCGCCCTGGCCGAGTCGGCCAACTGCGTGGTGATCAGCGGCCGCCGCGGCGGCGAGACCAGGTTCGCCGCATGCGTGATACTCGCCACCACCCGCGCGGACGTGAACGGCGCGGCCCGGCGTGAGCTCGACGTGCGCAAGGCGTCCTTCGCCCCGGTGGACGTGGCGGTAGCCGAAACCGGGATGGAGTACGGCGGGATCACCCCGGTGGGCCTGCCCGCGGGCTGGCCGATCCTCATCGACGCCCGCGTCGCCGCCGCCCCGTGGGTCGTCATCGGGAGCGGGGTCCGGCGTTCCAAGCTGGTGCTGCCCGGCGCTGACCTGGGCCGCCTGCCGGGCGCGGCCGTCATCGAGCAGCTGGCCCGCTGACCCCACCGCTCTTCCGCAACGCACACCGCGGCCCGCCACCGCCCGCACCCGGTCCCGGGAGCACGGGCTCAGGGGAGCCAGGACACGTGCCCGTGCAGGGCCGCGTAGCCCACGAAGGCCCCGGTGTCGATGAGCGTGTGCGCGATGATCAGCGGGGTGACCCGGCCCCACCGGCGGTACAGCAGCGCGAAGATCACGCCCATCACGGCGTTGCCGATAAACCCGCCGAAGCCCTGGTACAGGTGGTAGGAGCCGCGGAGGACCGCGCTCAGCGCGATGGCCCGGCCGGGCCGCCAGCCCAGCTGGTCCAGCCGCCGCAGCAGGTAGCCGACGACCAGGACTTCCTCCACGATGCCGTTGTGCGCGGCATCGAGGACCAGGACCGGGATGCGCCACCACACGGCGGGCAGGCTCTCCGGGACCACGTTGAGGCTCAGCCCGAGCTTGTACGCCGCCAGGTACAGGGCCAGCCCGGAGCCGCCGATCAGGGCGGCCAGGGCGGCGCCCCGGCCGAGGTCGGCGCCGAGGGCGCTGGCGTCCAGGCCGATCGCCGCGGACGGGGTGGTGCCCTCCCGCAGCAGCAGGTAGCAGACCAGCGCGACCGGGGCGAGCGCGACGAGGAGGCTGGCCAGCTGGAGCGTCAGGTCGAGGAGCGGGCGGCCCGGGGCGAGCGACCCGACGATCAGGGCATGCTGCTTGCCCAGGGCCGTGCTGGCGGTGAGCGAGCCGATCAGCTGGATGACCGCGAACAGGGCGCTGCCGCCCAGGGAGAGGGCAAAGACGATGACGATCTCCCAGCGGAGCAGCTGCCTCGTTACCGGCGCTGCGCTGGCTCTCTCTTCCCGGACCTGGGCCACGGGAGGACTTTAACCCGCGAACCTGAAGGCCAGCCGGGCGCCTGCTGGACGCCCGCTGGACGCTCGTGCGCGTCCCGGCCTGCCCAGGAAAAGAGCTGGCCGCCGTGTCGCGCAGGTACCCGGCGGCCAGCGGCCCAGCAACCTGGTATTAGACCAGGAGGTCGTCGAATTCGCCTTGCTTGACACCCTCGATCAGTGCCGCGATCTCAGCCCGGGTGTAGATCAGGGCCGGGCCATCAGGGTTGCGGGAGTTCCGTACCGCGAACTCACCGCCGGTCAGCTTGGCCATCTCGACGCATGTGCCCTGCGAGTTGCTGATGCTGCTCTTCCGCCAGGTGGCCTCGACCAGGTCGGTCGCGGGCATTCCGTTGTATGTGTTCATATACCGGCTTCCTCAAGCATCCCGCTCAGGATTTCTGTGGTGTGCTCGGGCGACTCGCTGTCGACACTGAGGCGTTCCATCACCTCGGTGTACCGCTCCACGTCGTCGCGCTTGTCCAGGTAGAGGGAACTGGTCAGCTGCTCGACATAAACCACGTCCGGCAGGTCAACTTCGGGGAACCGCAGGATGGTGAACGCGCCGCCTTCGGCCGCATGGCCGCCGGAGCTGAACGGCACCACCTGGAGGGTGATGTTCGGTTCCTGGGTGACCTCGATCAGACGCTCGAGCTGGCCGCGCATCACCTCCCTGCTGCCGATAGGCCGGCGCAGTGCGGCCTCGTCCACCACGGCCCATAGCCGCGGCGCACCTCGTTTGGTGAGGAGTTCCTGCCGGGCCACACGCAGGCCGACCCGCTTTTCGATCTCGTCAGCGGACGCGCCTGGCTGGCCCAGCGCAATGACCGCCCGGGCGTAGTCAGCCGTCTGCAGCAACCCGGGCACGAACTGGACCTCATACAGCCTGATGAGCGAGGCGGCTTCCTCCAGGCCCACGTAGACCTGGAACCAGTCCGGCAGTATCTCGCCGTACTTATGCCACCAGCCAGGGGAATTGGCCTCCCTGGCCAGCTCCACCAGGGTGGCTCGCTCGGCCTCATCAGTAACCCCGTACATCTCCAGTAGGTCAACGACATCGCGCTCTTTGAAGCCGACCCGCCCCAGTTCCATGCGGCTGATCTTCGAGCCGGACGCGCGTATCGCGTATCCGGCTTCTTCGCGAGTGATTCCCGTGGCTTCGCGCAGCCTCCGCAGCTGGGAACCCAGCAGTATGCGGAGGACGGTCGGACCGCTCCCCGGCGGTGTTGAGATCACTCCAGCCCCCCTGGCAATCCCCTCAGAAATCCGCCCAGTAATGCCTCCCGTCGTGGCCTCCTCGCCGACGCTGCAGACGGCTCTCGCACTATCATCTGCACGTGCATCCGCCCTTGCGTTTGCAAGGTACGTAGAGGATGATAGCGCTTGCGCTCCGCATATACGACATGGTGACAGCAGACAGACGGGAGCCCGATGACTGCGCACCGGGCGGCCGCCCCCGTCAGGGCAGACGTCATGAACGTGGGCCGGGACTGGTTGCCCGCTGCCGGGGAGCAGCCGAGCCTGAGCCACTCCGGCCTGGTAGGACGGGCCGCGCCCGCACTCGGCGAGCTGGCCGCCCAGACCTCGGCCGCGTGCGCGCTGCGCCCGGACGCCGAGTCGGTCAAGTGCGGCCGGGATTTCGCCTGCGCCACCTTGCGGGCCTGGGGCCTGGCCGCCCTCGTGGACGTGGCCGGGCTGGTGATCTCGGAACTGGTGACGAACGCACTGCGCCATGGCATGCCCGCGGGCCAGCGGTTCGTCAGTGACCGCCCGATCCGGCTGCGGCTGCTCGGCCAGCCGCCGTACGTGATGTGCATGGTCACTGACCCGGGCAGCGGGATCCCGGTGGTGCGTGAGTCCGGGCCGTTCGCGGAGTCCGGCCGTGGGCTGAACGTGGTCGAGTCGTGCTGTGTCCGGTGGGGCTGGCACCTGCTCGACGGCGGCGGAAAAGTGGTCTGGGCACTCATGCATCCGGACGGCTGACGCCGGGCACAGTCCCTGGTAAGCGGTACCTGCTCACCGGGCCGGGCGTGGCCTAGGCAAGGGTGGCATGCGCCGCTAAGCTCAGTCCGCTGCCGGTCCCGGCGGTCCGTGGACCAGCGGCCCGGCGCCCCCGGCCGCAGTCCATCCCAGGAGCCATTCATGTACCCGTCCTACCCTTCGGGAGCAGCAGAGCCGGGGCCCCAGCCGCAGCGCGGCGGGCCACCCGCGTCCGTGCTGACCGCGGTCAGAATCATGTACGCGGGGGCAGCGGTCAGCGCGATCAGCCTGATCCTGACTCTGGTGACCATCGGCAGCCTGCGTACCGCCATCCATAACCGCGACCATAGCCTGACACCCAGCCAGCTACATTCCGCCGAGGTCGTGGCCGTGGCCGCCGCGGTGATCTTCGGCCTGGTCGGGATCGGCCTGTGGCTGTGGATGGCGTACGCGAACAAGGCCGGGCGGAACTGGGCCCGGATCACCTCCACGGTGTTCTTCGGCATCGACACCATCTCCCTACTCGCTGGCCTGCGCCAGGCGGAGCCCGTGCTGACCCGGGTGGTCTCCATCGTCATCTGGCTGATCGGGCTGGCCGCGATCGTGCTGCTGTGGCGCAAGGAGTCCAGCGAGTACTTCGCCGCCACCTCACGGGTCGGGCCTTAGGCGTCCTGGCCCTCCGGGCCCAGGGCACCCCAGGCATCCTGGGCGTCCTGGCCGGCCAGGACGTAACAGGCGACCGCGGCCGCGGCCACGACGTTGACGGAGTCCACGCCACGGGCCGTCGCCGTGGGGCTCATCGGGATGCAGACGGCCTGGTCGGCAACGCGGCGCCAGCGGGCGGACAGCCCGTCCCCCTCGGTGCCGAGGAGCAGGGCGATCCGCCCGCCAGGCCCCGCACCGCCGTGCACCGCTTCGGCGATGGGCACGGCCGACTGATCCGGGGTGAGGGCGAGCAGCCGGAAACCGGCCGTGCGCAACTCGGCCAGGCCGCCGTACCAGTCGGTCATCCGCGCGTACGGCACGGCGAAGACCGCGCCCATCGACACCTTCACCGCCCGCCGGTAGAGCGGATCCGCGCACCGGGGCGACAGGACCACCGCCCCGGCGCCGAACGCTGCCGCGGACCGGAAGACCGCGCCCACGTTGCCGTGATCCACCAGGTCCTCCAGCACGATCACCCGCCGCGCCGCCGCCAGCACCTCAGCGACCGGCGGCAACGGCCGCCGGGCCATGGCCGCCAGCGCCCCCCGGTGCACCCGGTAGCCGGTCAGTCGCTGCGCGACGTCATCGTCCACCACGTAGACCGGGGCGGCGCACTCCCGCACCAGCCCGGCCAGCCTCGCGGCCCGCTCCCGGGTCACCAGCACCGAGCGGGGCGCCATCCCCGCGGCCAGCGCCCGCTGGATCACCTTCTCGCCCTCGGCCATGAACAGCCCGTGCTCTGCTTCGAGGCTCTGCCGCAGCGCCACGTCAGTCAGCGACAGGTAGTCAGCCAGCCGCGGGTCAGCCGGGTCAGTCACCTCGATAAGACCAGCCATCCCGCCAGTCTGCCCGGCCGCAGGCCGCCACGGCCGCCCGGCGCCGTCCCGGCCGCCCCATGCTCACTGCCCGGTTCCAGGCATAAACCAGGCAAAACGCCTGACCTGGGCCGGTTGTCCCGGTTAAAGTCAGCGCAGGCCGGGTGGGGAGTGGGTCCCGCGAGCGAGGAATGCTGTGAACGCTGGATTTGCCGGAGCCGGCAGCCCGGCCAGCCCGGATCGGCGGAGCCGCCGCCGCCGCGCCCGCATGGTTATCGCGCTGAGCGCACTGGCCGGGGTGATCGCCTGCACGTTGCTGGTCGCGTTCGGCGCCGAGGCCATCGTGTCCCGGGCCTCGTGCACCGAGCATCCGGTGATGGTCACCATCGCGACGTCCACGGACATCGCGCCGGCCATCCGGCACGTCGGCCAGTACTTCAACGAGCAGCACAACACCGTGAACGGGCACTGCGCGCAGGTCCGGGTGGTCAGTGAGCCGTCGGCATCAGCAGCCGCCCAGGTATCCGGGCTGAAATCCACCGCGGGCGGGGCCGGCTTCGATGCCTGGATCCCGGATTCCACCCTCTGGGTGGATGTCGCCCGCAGCTCACCGGTGGGCGCGCAGCTGATCAGGCCGTCCGGCATCACCGTGGCCCGCAGTCCGCTGATGATCGTGATGCCCCGGTCGGTGGCCGCGCAGACGCCGGCCTTCGGTACGTCCGTGGGTTATCAGTTCCTGCTGCCGGAGGCCGTGGGTGGCCCAGCCACCGACCTCGGGCTGCACGTGAAGTTCCCCGACCCGGCGGACAGCTCGGCCGGGCTGGCTACGCTCATCCAGCTGCAGCAGTTGCTGGGCAACAGCCCGTCCGCCCGGGCCGGGTTCGCCGACTTCGTGTTCAACGTCCAGGTCACCGGCAGCGATGCCCCGCTGGCGAGCCTGGCCACCGCGACGCGCGACGGACGGCCGGTAACCATCGCCTCCGAGCAGGGGGTCGCGCAGTACGACCGGGCGCACCCGGAGCAGTCACTGTCCGGGCGCTACCCGGAGCAGGGCGCCTACGAGCTCGACTACCCCTACGTGCTGACCAGCACCGACCCGCTGAAGCTGAAGGCCGCCGCGGAGTTCGAGACCGCACTCCAGTCGAACTACGCGACGTCGTACGTGCGCTACGAGGGGTTCCGCTCAGCCGCCGGGACCGCCCCGCCCTGGATCGGCCAGTACGGGCTGAACACCGGTCAGCCGACCCTGGCCCAGGTGATTGCCCCGGGCCAGGCCGAAACCGCCCTCCAGGCCTGGCAGCGGCTCAGCCTCGGCTCGCGCGACCTCGTGCTGCTCGATGTCTCACAGCAGATGGCCAAGCCGGTCACGCCGGGGGGGCCGAGCCTGGAACAGGTCCTCTCCCAGGCCGCCTCCCTCGGCCTGGCCCAGTTCCCCGACAGCACGCAGCTGGGTGACTGGGCCTTCGCCAGCCACCTGAACGGCTCCCTGCCCTACAAGGAACTGGTGTCAGTCGGCCCGCTGCCCGCCCCGCTCGGGCTGGTCAGCCGACGCCAGCAGGCCGCCTCTATCGCGCAGCAGGGCCAGCCCGTCCCGGCGCCGGCCGCCCTGTACGGCACGATCCTGGCCGGGTTCAAGCAGATGACCGCGACCTACCAGGCCCGGTACAACAACGCCGTGCTGGTCATGACCGCGGGCGTGGACAACGCGCCCGGCGACATTTCCGCCACCGCCCTGGTCAACCAGTTGCGCACGCTTTACAACCCCAGAAAGCGGATAGAAGTCATCCCGATCATGTTCGGCTCGTCGGGCGACTTCAGCGCGCTGCAGCAGATCGCCAACGCCACCGGCGGCCAGGCCTTCCAGATCACCAACCCGACTCAGATCAGCTCGGTGTTCTTCCTGGCCATCGCGCGGCGCATCTGCTCCCCCAACTGCGGCGGCTAGCACGCGATCTAGCGTTAGTTCGCCGGGTACGTACCGGCGTGTCAGGCGGGGCCGCGAGCGGGACCGGAGGCGATGTGACGGCAGGCTTTCCGGCGGGCCTTCCGGGGCTTTCCGGCGGCCGGCGAGCCTTCCGGACCCGGCGGCTGTCCAGGATGAGGGCCTCTGATGCGGACCGGGACCGGGTGGTGAACGTACTGCGCGTCGCCGTGGGGGACGGCCGGCTGACTGTTGCCGAGCTCGATGAGCGCCTGGAAGCCGCCCTGTCCGCCCGTACGCTCGGTGAGCTGGCCGTGCTCACCGCCGATCTGGCCGGCCGGATGCGCTACGGCCGGATCGAAGCGCGGTGAGCGCGGCGGGCGCAGCGGCCGGCCGCGTGGGCAACGGCGCTACCCGCACCGGCCAGTAGCTGACCAGCACAAACGCTCCGGACGCGAGCCGGAAAATTCCTCCGGTAAACCTTACGGAGTTATGACAACCCCCGTGCCGGGACGCGCGTCTTGTATGTGAGGCCTGGCGAGAGCGGGGCGTCGGGCCTCATTAAGCTTCCTCGGCGGACGGTCGGTCTGGGGCGAGTTTTCACCAGGCCACTGCGCTGAAGGATGGGATGTGAGGTCCGGCCAGAGCGGGGTGCCGGACCTCATTTCCTTTTCTACCGCTTGTACCGCGCCCAGCACTGCCAGGTGCGCCCGGCCGACCCGGTGGTCAGCCAACGCGGTGGTCAGCCAGCCCCGTGATCAGCCAGCCCCGTGATCAGCCAGCCCCGTGATCAGCCAGCCCCGTGATCAGCCAGCAGAGTCGAGCAGGCGGTGGGCCCGCCGGATCAGCTGCGGCACCGCCTGGCCTTCCCGCTCGAACCCCTCCCCGACGGTCTTGCGCTGCAGGAACCTGGCATGGATGCCCTCCAGGACCACGGCCAGCTTGAAGCAGCCGAACGCCATGTAGTAGCCAAGCGAGGACACGTCGCGCCCGGTGACGGCCCCATACCGGTCCGCGACCTGGGCCCGGGTGAGGAAGCCCGGGGCCGCCGTCACCGCGGCGCCCACGCTGAGCCGCATCCAGTCCTCGTCGTCAGCATCCGCCCAGTAGACCAGGGAGAGCCCGAGGTCGGCGAGCGGGTCGCCCAGCGTTGACATCTCCCAGTCCAGGACCGCCCGGATGTCCGGCTCACCGTCCAGCGAGATCAGCATGTTGTCTAGCCGGTAGTCCCCATGGACCAAGGTGCCGCCAGCATTCTTGGTGGCGGCGGGCAGCCCCGCCGCCAGCCGCGCGGTGAGCTCGTCGTACCCCGGTATGTCCCGGCTCACTGACAATTCCCACTGGCGCTGCCAGCGGGCCAACTGGCGCTCCAGGTACCCGTCCGGCCGGCCGAAGCCCTCCAGCCCGGTCGCCATGGGATCCAGCCCGTGGATGGCCGCGAGCATGTCGGTGAACCGCTCGGACAGCTGCCGGGCCTGACCCGGCGTGACCTGCTCGGCGTCCGGCGCGGTGCGCAGGATCAGTCCTGTCACGTGCTCCATCAGGTAGAACGGCGCGCCGACGACGTCCGTGTCCGGGCACAGCGCGACCGGCTTGGGCACCGGGATGTCCGTGCCATCCAGGGCACTCAGCACCCGGTACTCCCGCGCCATGTCGTGTGCGGTCGGCAGCACATGACCGAGCGGCGGCCGCCGCAGCACCAGCAGCGGTCCGCGCACCGGGCTGGCCGCGGACCCGGTGTCCAGCAGGTAGGTCAGGTTGGACCGTCCCCCGGCGATCAGCTGTACGGCCGGCGCCTGATCAGTCGTGGTGATGCCGTTGTCAGCCAGCCACCGGCCGAGCCGCGGTATGTCCTCGATGCCCGGGACCCCGTCACCTGTCATGAGCCTCGCCCCTGTCCCGTGCGCCCGACGCTGGTCTTCCGGTGAAACGTTCTAGCATGATTCCTGACCGCGGCCGTCCTGACCAGTCCCGCTGGCTGGCCGGTGACGGCAGCGGACGGCCAGCCCGGCCGCGGCCGGGCGGCTCTCCGCTGATGCTTCCTGGTGAGTTCGCCGTACCGGCTATGGACTATTGCCGCGCAGTGACGTAGGTAGGTAAGCAGGGGTGGCCGACCCAGTGGTCTATACCTTTGCTAGGAGCGCGGTGACTGACGCGTGGATGCCGGGTGCACACCGGATTCCGGCCGTCCCCGATGGGGGATGCATGAAAGGTGGCGCCCCGCGCGCCGTCTGGCTGGTGCTGTACGCGGACCCGAGGCTGGTGTCCGCCCGCTGGGCCGCGGACCGGCTGGTCAACCTGGGCAAGCCCTGTCACTTGGTGTGGAATCCGGTGTCCGGTGAGGTCGCGCAGCTGCTCCCGGTCGTCCGGGCGGCCCGGTCGCTGGGCTGGCCGGGCGAGCCCTCCAGACACGGTGAGCCCGGCCGGCCAGGCGACACCGGCCGGCCGGGCGAGCCCGGCTGGCCGGGCCAAGCCGCCGAGTTCGGGCCGCCCGGCGACCCTGGCTGGCGGGGCGGGCACAACCGGCTGCGCCTGGCCCGTACGACGCCCCCGGAGCCGGTCGCCCCGGCCGGCCCCGACGGCCTGCCCGGAGTCAACACCGAGGGCCGCGTCTGCGTGCAGATCGGGGTGATCGCCCAGGCGTGGGTCCCGGTCACGGACAGCCCGGTCGGCCGCTTGGACGAGATCATCCGCTGGCTGGATTCGTGGCAGGTACCACGGGGCTGGCCCGCAGGCCAGCCCACGCCGCAGGCGATCACGCAGCCGCAGCGATGCTGCCGGCGCCACTGGGCCCGGGGCGGTCATTTCGTCGCCTCCCAGGTCCCGGGCGGCGGGTATGACGCTTCCGAGGTGATCGAAATCGAGCCGCTGGCTGGCACCCGCACCGGGCCGGCTCCGGCCCAGACCGGTGCCGGGGGTACGCAGGCCGCCCGGGCGGGGCGCGCCGCGGCCAGCATCCTGACCATGGCCTGGCTGCAGGGCCGGGTACAGTACCGCCGCCCGGACGAATGCGTGGTCGCAGGCTGACGGAGCGCGGCCGGGCGAACTCAGCGCCTGACCCAGCCGCGTGAACCCAGCCGCCCGCGGTGTCACCTGGCCAGCCCCGCCAGGATCTCCGCGAGGACCTGGCAGGCCCGGCTGACCCCGGCCAGGTCGGTCGCCCCGTAACCAAGCACCAGGCCATGCCTGCTCGGCGGCCCGGCAAAGTACCGCTCCATGGTGACAACCTCCACCCCCCGGGCCTGGGCGGCGGCCACCACCGCGGCGGTGGCGTCCCGGGGCAGTTCCAGCACCATGTGCATGCCAGCCGTATCCCCGGTCAGCCGGGCCGGCCAGCTGGCCAGCCCGGACACCACGCCGCTGAGCTCACCAGACATGACCGCGCGGCGGCGCGCGTACTCATGCCGCATCCGGCGCACATGCCGCTCCAGATCACCGCTGGCCAGCAGGGCCGACAGCGCGTACTGCACCGGCTCGGCGACACGCTCGCCCAGGTCATCCGCGGCCTCCGCGAGCACCGCGATCAGGTCGGGCCGGGCCACCAGCCAGCCCGCGCCCAGGCCGGGCACCAGGGTCTTGGTGGTGGTCCCGAGGTAGACCACCACCGCCGGATCCAGGCCGGCCAGCGTCGGCAGTGGTGCCACGTCGTAGCGGAACTCACCGTCGTAGTCGTCTTCCAGGATCAGCGCCCCCGTGGCCCGGGCCCAGGCCACCAGCGCCTGCCGGCGCGGGACCGGAAGCCGCCCGCCCAGCGGGTACTGGTGAGCGGGGGTGGTGTAGACGAACCTCAGGTCGTCTGGGAGCTCACGCACCACCAGGCCGTCGGCGTCCACCCGGCAGGGCACGATCTGCGCTCCGCGCGCCGCGAACACCGACCGGGCGGTCTGGTAGCCGGGCTCCTCCACGCCCACCCGGTCCCCCGGCCGGAGCAGGGCCGCGGCCAGCAGGCTGAGGCCAGCCGAGACCCCGCGGGTGATCATGACCTGGCTGGTCGTGCAGCGCATCCCGCGGCCGCGCCGCAGGTACCCGATGACAGCCTGGCGCAGGCCGGGCAGGCCCAGGGGATCCGGGGGCTCACCCGGCAGCTGGACAGCAGCCTGCCGCCAGGCCCGGCGCCACGCGGCCCGGTCGATGCCTTCGGCCCACGGGATGCCCGGCCGCAGCGATAGGCTGCCGGGCCGCACGGGCACCCCGCCGGCCTGCCGGCGGGCTCCGTCGAGCCGCGGCACCGCGGCCGCCGCGCCGCGCGCTGCGCCCGCGCCGAGCCGGGGCGCCGGGGCGCGAGCGCCGCTGTCTGCCCGGACCCCCGCTGCCCCGGCGGCCGGGATCCCGGGCGCACCGTCGGCCACATAGGTGCCCGACCCGTGCCGCCCGTCCAGCCATCCTTCTGCGAACAGCTGGGTGTAGGCCGTGGTCACCACCGTCCGGCTGACGCCGAGGGTGGTGGCGAGCGCCCGGCTCGACGGGAGCCGCTCACCCGCGGCGAGCCTGCCGTCCGCGAGCGCCTCGCGCAATTGGGCCGTGATCTGCTCCGCCAGTGACTGCGCCGCACTGCGGTCGGCCGCGACGGGCAGCTCAACCGCCACCCGCGGAAAAGTGGTCATGGCAACTTCCGTCATAGTGGCTACTGTCAACAGTCCACTTTCTGGCTACTGTAGATCACCATGAGCAGCGAAACGGCCCTTTCGGCCACGGCCCTCCACCACGGGGCCCTCCACCACGGGGCCCTCCACCACGGGGCCCTCCACCACGGGCCGCCCGGCCAGCGGCCTCTCCACCACCGGCCGCACCCGGCTCGGCCGCCACCGTGAGCGCGGCCGGGCGGACCGCGCCGAACTGCACGCCGTGCTCGATGCGGGCCTGATCTGCCATCTCGGCGTCAACGTGGGAGGCGGGCCGGTGGTGCTGCCCACCGCGTACGGGCGCCGCGGTGACACGCTCTACCTGCATGGGTCCTCGGCCAACCGGAGCATCCTGGCCGCTGCTGGCCAGGAGGTGTGCGTGACCGTGACCCTGCTGGACGGCCTGGTCTGCGCCCGGTCGGTCTTCAGCCATTCGATGAACTACCGCAGCGCCGTGATCTTCGGCACGGCCCGGCTGGTCACCGAGGACGAGGAGCAGCTCGCCGGGCTGCGGGCCATCACCGAGCACCTGGTGCCGGGCCGCTGGGCCGCGACCCGTGCCCCGTCCCGCAAGGAACTCGCCGCCACCTCGGTGCTCGCGGTCCCGCTCGATGAGGCGTCGGTGAAGGTCCGCACCGGCCCCCCGGCCGACGAGCCGGAAGACCTTGAGCTGGACGTGTGGGCCGGGGTACTCCCGGTCGCGCTGACCTTCGGGGAGCAGCAGCCCGACCCGGCGCTGGCCCCCGGCACCGCCGTCCCGGAACATATCCAGGCACTGGCCGGGCGGCCCCGCGGCTGACCCGGAGCCTGGCCCTCGCGGTGATAGGGGACAGTGACATGGGACAACAGACCACCGCGCGGGTCTAGGCTGGAGCGATGAATGACCGGCTCGTCTGGATCGACTGTGAGATGACCGGGCTCGACCTTGCCCGCGACGCCCTGGTTGAAATCGCCTGCCTGGTAACGGACGGCGAGCTGAACGTGCTCGACGAGGGCATCGACCTGGTGATCAAGCCCCCCGCCGAGGCGGTTGACCAGATGGTCCCGGTGGTGCGGGAGATGCACACCAGCTCCGGCCTGCTCGATGAGCTGGCCTCGGGGGTCACCCTGGCCGAGGCCCAGGAGCAGGTGATGAACTACGTGCGCGCGCGTGTGCCCGACGCGCGCCGGGTCCCGCTGTGCGGCAACTCGATCGCCACCGACCGGGCCTTCCTCGCCCGGGACATGCCCGAGCTGGACGCCTACCTGCACTACCGGATGGTCGACGTGTCGAGCATCAAGGAACTGGCCCGCCGCTGGTACCCCCGGGTGTACTTTGCCAGCCCGCCGAAGCACGGTGGCCACCGGGCCCTGGCTGACATCCGGGAAAGCATCCAGGAACTGCGGTACTACCGGGAGGCGATCTTCGTTGCGCAGCCCGGCCCGGACTCCGCGACCGCGCGCGAGATCGCCAGCCGGTACGGGATCGCGGCCGCTGACGCCGGCCAGGTGAGCGAATCCGGTTCATAGCGGTGACCAGGCACCGCTATGCTTCATGCAGCATTTGCCGATGGTGGGCGTAGCTCAGCTGGTTAGAGCGCCAGGTTGTGGTCCTGGATGTCGTGGGTTCGAATCCCATCGCTCACCCCACCGGATGTGGGGGGCATCCGCCCCCCACATCGCTTTCGGCCGGGAATCCGGCGGCAGCCAGGGAGACGAGCGTGACCACGCCATCCCTGACCGACCTGCTGGACCGCTGGCGTGCCGACCTGGCGGCCTGGGCCATTCCCGAGCACATCACCTCGGCGGTGACCGAGTCTCCCTGGGTGCTGCCCAGGGAGGTGTTCGCCCGCCGCGCGGACCGGCAGCGGCACGCTCCCTCGGGCCCGTCCTACGAGCGGGAATGGGAAGCGCTGGCCCCGCCGGGCAGCGTGCTGGATGTGGGCTCCGGTGCCGGGGCGGCCTGCCTCCCGCTGGCAGCCCGGTGCACCGGGCTGACCGCGGTCGACGCGGATCCCGGGATGCTCGCACTGCTCAGCGAGCGGGCCCAGGCCGCGGGGCTGGGCACCCAGGTCGTGCTGGGCCGCTGGCCGGACGTGGCGGCCCAGGCACCGCCTGCGGACCTGGTCACCTGTCACCACGTGCTGTACAACGCGCCCGACCTCGGCCCCTTCCTGGACGTGCTCACCGGGCACGCCCGGCGCCGGGTGGTCGTGGAGATCTCCGCTGCTCATCCGCTGGTCCAGCTCAACCCGCTGTGGCTGCACTTCCACGGCCTGACCCGGCCAGAAGGGCCGACCGCAGCGGACGTCATCGCGATCCTGTCCGCGATGGGTCTGCGGGCAAGGCACACTGAATGGAATCGCCCGGGCGAGGCCGACTACCCGACCGTGCGCGAGCTGGTGGAGGTGACCAGGCGCAGGCTGTGCCTGCCCGCCGAGCGCGCGCACGAGGTGGAGGCGGCGCTTCGCGACGCTGGGCAGCTCGGCGGGCCGCTCGATGACCCGGCCGGCTCCCGGCGAGATGTGGTCACCATCTGGTGGGAGGGTTCCGCGTGAACGACAACGACTGGTTCCGCCCCCGTCCGTCCGGCGGCCCCCAGCCGGGCGGCCATCCAGGCTCCGCAGAGCCGACGGAGAGCCTGCCCCGGCGTGGGTCAGCTGGCCAGCGGGGCGCTGGCCAGGCCGGTGCGCAGGCTGGCTACCAAAGTGGCAGCCGCTGGCCGGAGCAGCCTCCGGTGCAGGCTTCCCGCGGCGGCAGCGCGTCCTGGCCGCCGCCGGGCGGCGCAGGCCGCTACACCGGTGGCCGCACAGGCCGCCGCCGGCTGCGCCCCCGCCGGATCATGGGGATCATCGCGCTGCTCGTGGTCGTCATCCTGGTGGCCGGCATTGGCCTGTACTTCTACACCAACTCCAAGCTCACCCGGGCCCCTGTCCTAGTGGACTACCCCGGGCGGCCGGTGGCCGGGGCCGGGCAGAACTGGCTGATCACTGGGTCGGACAGCCGGCAGGGGCTGACCGTCCAGCAGGAGCACCAGCTAGCCACCGGGGTCGGGATCAGCGGCCAGCGCTCCGACACGATCATGCTGCTGCATATCCCGTCGAACGGCCAGCCCGCCATCCTGGTGAGCCTGCCCCGCGACTCCTACGTGCCGATCCCCGGGTACGGCAGCAACAAGCTGAACGCGGCGTACTCCTTCGGTGGCCCGAAGCTGCTCGCGGAGACCGTGCAGAACGTTACCGGGCTGCACATCGACCATTACATGGGCATCGGCTTCGGCGGCCTGGTAAACGTGGTGAACGCGGTCGGCGGGGTGCGGATGTGCCTGCCGTCAGCGCTGAACGACCCTGCTTCGGGCCTGCACCTGCAGGCAGGCTGCCAGGTCCTGAACGGCGGCCAGGCACTCGGCTTCGTCCGGACCCGGCATCTGTTCGCCACCCAGGACCTGCAGCGGGAACAGGACCAGCGGCTGTTCATGGCCGCCCTGCTGAGCAAGATGACCAGCCCGTCGGTGCTGGCCAACCCGTTCCGGGTCCTGCCGGCCGCGTTCGGCTCGGCGGGGGCGCTCACCGTGGACCAGGGCACCCAGCTGTACCAGCTGATGCAGGTCGCCTTTGCGCTTCGGCACCCGGAGACCACCACCGTGCCCATCGGCAGTGAGCCGGTGCTCGCCGTGGGTGACGTGCTGATCTGGAACCGGACGGAGGCGCTGCAGCTGTTCAACGCGATGAAGAACGACCAGCCAGTGCCCGCGAACCTGATCACCGGCTCGAAGACCGCTCAGGCGGCCTAGGGCAGGTCAACAGGCAAACGCCACAGAAAAGCTACCAGATGTGCGAATGAGACCTCTTGCGCTCATCGTGGTCGCCTTCGTAGCATGCGTCGCATCGTATCCGCTGGTAGCCGTGGCCCGGAGGTCAGATGACGACCGGCAGCATCCCTAGCACGGCCCGCCCGCTCGGCCTCTCGCTGCGTGAAGCCGAGATCATGACGCTCATCGCGGCGGGCCGTTCGAACGGCGAGATCGCCGCCCAGCTTGTGCTCGCCGAGAAGACCGTCAAGAATCACGTGAATCGTATCTACGCGAAGCTCGGCGCGGAGTCCCGTGCGGCTGCCATCTCCCGCTGGGGTGACGCCGCGGGCGTCGCGCCCTGACCTGCCATTACCACCAGCCCAGGCTGGCTCCGCACCATGCTGACCGGGGATTTCGGTCCCGTTCCGGCAGATTTCGCGTGATCATGAGATCAGCCCCAGCGGGCTTTCAGGAAATACTCAGGTTGGCGGCGGAAGATGCAGGTCATGACCATGCCGTTGACGAATGGGCGGACGCAGCCGGCTGCCACCCTGCTCGTTGTCGAGGACGAGCCCAATATCCTCGAGCTACTTTCTGCCAGCCTCCGCTACGCCGGGTTCGAGGTGCTCACCGCGACCGGCGGCACTGAGGCAGTCCAGGCCGCGCAGCGGCACCGGCCCGACCTCATCGTGCTTGACGTCATGCTCCCGGACATGGACGGCTTCGACGTGATCCGGCGGCTGCGCGGCGGTGGCGCCCGGGTCCCGGTGGTGTTCCTGACCGCGCGGGACGCGATGGAGGACAAGGTCCGTGGCCTTACCCTGGGTGGGGATGACTACGTCACCAAGCCGTTCAGCCTGGAGGAAGTGATCGCCCGGATCCGGGCGGTGCTCCGCCGGACCCGCGGCGACGGGGCCGAGCCCACCCCCCGGCTGAAGTTCGCCGACCTGGAACTCGACGAGGAAAGCCACGAGGTGTGGCGGGCCGGGCAGCACATCCAGTTGTCTCCCACCGAGTTCAAGCTGCTGCGCTACTTCATGGGCAACGCGAACCGGGTGCTGTCCAAGATGCAGATCCTCGATCATGTGTGGGACTACGACTTCCGCGGGGACACCGGGATCGTGGAGTCCTACGTGTCCGTGCTGCGCCGCAAGGTGGACACCGCCGAGCCGCGGCTCATCCATACCCTGCGCGGGGTCGGCTACGTGCTCCGCCTGCCCTCGTAGCCGCCGACATGCCGTTCACGTCCAGGCTGGGCCTCCGGCAGGAGAAGCTGCGGCGGCTGCCCGGGCGTACCCCGCTGCGGATCAAGATGATCGCAGCGCTGCTCGCATTGGTGATCATCGCGCTCACGGTCATCAGCGTGACGAGCCTGACCGTCTTCCGCAGCTACCTGCAGACCCAGTCGGGCAACCAGGTCAACAGCATCTACAACGAGGCACTAGGCGGCCTGCAGCGGCAGGGCTCCCTGCACTCAGTCGGCTACTACGGGTACCCCTACGCCGTGGAGGTGCTCAGCACCAGCGGGCAGGTGCTGTACCCGTCCGGCCCGTTCGGGATCGGCAACCAGCGCCCGCAGGTGCCCATGAGCGCAAGCTGGCTCAAGGCGCATTCCGGGCAGCTCACCACGGTGCCGGGTGTCATCAGCACCGATAACTGGCAGATCATCGCCAAGGAACTGACCCTGGCGGTGTACGACCCGGTCACCGACCAGTCCAGCCCGCCGCAGAACGTCATCCTGGTCGTGGGCATGAGCCTGGGCAACGTCAACGCGACGATCGGCTGGCTCGGCCTGGCTCGACCTGCTGGTCAGCGTGATCATCGTGGTGGCGCTGGTCGTGGTGGGCGTCGCGATCGTCCGGGCCAGCCTGCGCCCGCTCACCGATATCGAGCAGACCGCCGAGGCCATCGCGGCCGGCGACTTGTCCCGGCGGGTACCCGACCTCGACCCGCGGACCGAGGTCGGCCGGCTCGGCCGGTCGCTGAACACCATGCTCAGCCAGATCGAGTCCTCGTTCCGCGCCCAGGCCCGGTCCGAGGCGGCGGCGCGCCGGTCGGAGGAGCGGATGCGCCAGTTCGTCGCGGACGCCAGCCATGAACTGCGCACCCCGCTCACTGCGATGCGCGGGTACGCCGAGTACTACCGGCAGCGCGGCGGGGTACAGGACGACGCGACTGGGGCCCCGGCCGCCAACGGCACTGGCCAGGCCGAGGTCAGCCAGCACGGGGGCAGCCGGCTCAGCCGGGAGGACCTGGACCGGATCATGCAGCGGGTCGAGCAGGAAGCCAGCCGGATGGGAGTCCTGGTCGAGGAGATGCTGCTGCTGGCCCGGCTGGACCAGCAGCGGCCGATCGACCGCAAACCGGTCGACCTGCTCACCCTGGCCGCGGACGCGGTGCAGGACGCGCGGATCATCGCACCGGGCCGGAAGATCGACCTCAGCGTCGGCTCCGGGGCCGCGTTCCTGGTGCTGGGCGACGAAGTCCGGCTCCGCCAGGTCATCGGCAACCTGATGAGCAACGCCCTGAACCACACCCCGGACGGCTCCCCGATCCAGGTGCGGGTGCTGGCCGGGCCACGCCAGCCGGTACCCAGCGCGGTGGTCGAGGTCACCGACCACGGCCCGGGCCTGCGGCCGGACGAGGCGGACCGGGTGTTCGAGCGGTTCTACCGCGCGGACCAGGCGCGGACCAGGAGGGCCGGCGGAACCGGCCTCGGCCTGGCCATCGTGTCTGCGCTGGTCGCGGCGCACGGCGGCACGGTCACCCTGGACACCGCGCCGGGCGAGGGCGCCACGTTCCGGGTCACGCTCCCGCTCTCCCCCGAGGCGCAAAGCGATGAGCCCGACCAGCCGGCGGCAGAGGAGCCGTTCGTCCCCGACGTCACCGGCACCGTACTGAAGTAGCGAAGCTGATCGTCACCCCGAAAGTGTTCCCTTACCGTCGCTGGAACGACGGTGAGGGAACACAAGCGCCGGGTTTCACCCGCCCCAACGCCACACCAGCGCCGCAGGTCACAGTGACCGCGCCTCAGTCAGCTGGTGAGGGCGGCGCGGGCGGCAGCCAGGGTGGGCTCGCGGTAGGCGGCACCGAACAGGCATACGTGCACCAGCAGCGGATGCAGCTGGTGCAGTGGGACCCGGTCCCGCCAGCCTGCTGCCAGCGGCGCCACCTCCTGGTAGGAGGCCAGGATCCGGTCCAGGTACGGCGCGCCGAACAGGGCCAGCATGGCCAGGTCGGTCTCCCGGTGGCCACCCTGCGCGGCCGGGTCGATCAGCCAGCCCTGGCCGCCGGACCAGAGCACATTGCCCGACCAGCAGTCGCCGTGGATCCGGCGGGGTGGCTCGGCCGGCCCAGCCAGCTCCCCGATCCGGTCGATCACCTGCTCTACCAGCCGGGTGTCCGGCATGCTCAGCGTGCCGGTGTCAGCGGCCAGGCGCAGGTACGGGGCGAGCCGCTTGGCCGCGTACCAGCTGGCCCAGTCACCGCCCTGCCCGGCCGGCCCGGCCACGGTGCTGGTGTCCCCGGTCCGGTCGCCCAGCGGGAGGCTGGCGATAAAGCCCGGCCAGGGCGCGCCGAACCGCTCCGCCCCGGCAGCGTGCAGCACGGCCAGGTCCCGGCCGAACCGCTCGGCCGCGCCGCGCTCCGGCGGCTGCTCCGGCAGCCAGGCCACGGCCAGCGTGGCGTCATCCCAGCCGAGCACCTCGGGCAGCGGAACCGCCCGCGCGTCGGCGAGCCAGCGCAGCCCGCGCGCCTCAGCCTCGAAGACTCCGCCCAGGCCGTCCTCGGCCACCTTGGCGAACGCCCGCTGGCCGTCGGCCAGGGTGACCTGGTAGTGGCGGCACTGGTGCTGGGCACCCAGCAGCCGGGTGGCGCCTACCGCGCGGCCGGTGATCAGCTCCAGCCGCTGCCGCAGCGCTGCGTCCGTGGCGGCGATCATGCGCTGCCTGCGGTGTTAGCCCGGGGGGACGACCCCCCGGAACCCCCCGCGAGACGCTGGCCCGGAGGAAACACGCCTCCGGCGCGCCCCGCCTCGCCAGCGAACAGCTCTGTCAGCCGGGCGGTCAGCCCGCGGAGCGCGGCACGCACCATGCTGAGGGCCAGCGCGTAGTCCTCGGTGCTGCCGCCGTAGGGATCCGGGACCGCCAGGTCATCGGCGCCAGCTCCGGACCCGGCCAGGTCCGGGTCAAAGGAGCGCAGCAACAGCAGCCGCGGCCCGGCCGCCTCGGCGTCCGGCGCCATCCGCCGCAGGTCACGCAGGTTGTTATGGTCCATCGCCAGCACCAGGTCGCGGTCGTCGAACCAGGACGGCTGGAACTGCCGGGCCCGGTGCGCGGCCCCGTCGTAACCGCGGCGGCTGAGCTCCGCCTGGGCCCGCCGGTCCATCGGCTGGCCCAGGTGCCAGTCCCCGGTGCCCGCGCTGTCCAGCTCGACCAGCCCGGCCAGCCCGGCCTGGGCCAGTTCCGCGCGCAGCACCACTTCGGCCATGGGCGAGCGGCAGATGTTCCCCAGGCAGACGAACGAAATCCGGTACGGGCCAGACGGGCGGCGCGGGGCAGGCAGCTCCGGCAGGCCAGATGTATCAGCGGGCATGACTCCAGCATGCCCGAGCTACCCGGGGCACAGGTACATCAGGCCCCGGACTGCCTGCCAGGACCGCCGGGCCAGCGTGCCACCATGGTCAGGTGCCACCCCTCCAGGACTACCGATCGCTCTCCTACTGGCTCAGCTCTGTGCCCGGTGAGCTGGATCCGGGCGACCCGCTTCCCGGCGACATCGACGTGGACGTGGCCATCGCGGGCGCCGGGTTCACCGGCCTGTGGACCGCCTACTACCTGGCCGGTGCCCGTCCGGGGCTGCGGATCGCGGTGTGCGAGCGGGAGATCGCCGGATTCGGCGCCTCTGGCCGCAACGGCGGCTGGTGCTCGGCGCTGTTCCCGGCCTCCCTGGCCAAGCTGGCCCGGATGGCAGGGCGCGATCCGGCCATCGCGATGTACCGGGCCATGCAGGACACCGTGGCTGAGGTCGGCCGGGTGGCCGCGGCCGAGGGCATCGACTGCCACTGGGCCAGAGGCGGGACCGTGCAGCTGGCCCGCTCCCCAGCGCAGCTGGCCCGGGCCCGCGAGGAGGTCGCGGAGGCGCGGTCGTTCGGGTTCGGCGAGGCAGACCTGCGGCTGCTCAGCGCCGCGGAGGCGGCCGAGCACATCAACGCGTCCGGGGTGCTGGGCGCGACATACACCCCGCACTGCGCCGCCATCCATCCAGCCCGGCTGGCCCGGGGGCTGGCTGCGGCGGCGCGGCGGCGCGGGGCCGCCGTGTACGAGCGCACCCCGGTCACCGGGATCGAGCCCGGGCGGCTGCGCACCGCACGGGGCACGGTCCGGGCCCGGTACGTGATCAGGGCTACCGAGGGATACACCCCGGACCTGCCCGGCCTGCACCGCGCCATCGCCCCGGTCTACTCGCTGATGATCGCCACGGAACCGTTGCCGGAGGACACCTGGGCGCGGCTCGGCCTGGCCGCCCGGCCCACCTTCGGCGACTACCGGCACCTGATCATCTACGGCCAGCGCACCGCGGATGACCGGCTGGCGTTCGGCGGACGCGGCGCGCCGTACCACTACGGCTCCGCCGTCCGCCCGGAGTTCGATCGCTCCCCCGCGGTATTCCGTGCGCTGCACCGGTCCCTGGCCGACCTGTTCCCAGACCTGGGTGAGGTCAAGGTCACGCATGCCTGGGGCGGCCCGCTGGGCGTGCCCCGCGACTGGTGCGCGTCGGCCGGGCTGGACCGGGCGACCGGCCTGGGCTGGGCCGGGGGTTATGTCGGCGACGGGGTGGCCACCACCAACCTGGCCGGACGTACCCTCGCGGACCTGGTGCTGGGGCAGGACACCGAGCTCACCCGGTTGCCCTGGGTGGGGCACCGCTCGCCGTCCTGGGAAGCCGAACCACTGCGCTGGCTCGGCGCGAACGCCGGGCTGCAGGCGATGAGCTGGGCCGACCGCCGGGAGGCCAGCACCGGGCGGCCGTCCCGGCTGGCCCGGTTCGCGGGCCGGTTCCTCGGCGACTGAGTCCCCGGCACTCAGCTCACGATGCTTGTCTCGCGGGTGACCGGCCCCGCGCTGTTGCGCCCATCAGCGACCGCCACAGCGGGCCAGGGCCGCCGACTCGCCGTGGCGCACACCACGGCGAGCCGACGGCCCTGGACAAGGCTGGTGCTTACCAGCCGGTGGGCGTTGCGGAAATTACCCGAGCCGGGCCAGCGCCGGCACGAATTTCGCCGCGTCGATGGTGCCCCAGCCACTGGCCAGGTCATAGCCAGTTCCAGCGGTGAATCCGGTCACCCCGGCGAAACTGTTGTTGCCGGTGGTGATGTCCACGATGCCGGTCCGGCTGACGCGGTGCTGGCTGAGCGCGCCCAGCGCGTACAGCGCCGGGTTGATGTCGCCCAGCCGGTGGCCAGCCACCTGGTCGGCGAGCGCCACGATGCCGGAGAAGATCGGCGTGGCCTCGCTGGTCCCACCGAAGATGAACCAGCCTGGGTTGTCCACGCCCGGGGTGTCTATGCCCGCGAACGACATGTAGACCCAGCACCCGCCGTTGACCGCCGCGGACATCGAGATGTCCGGGGTGCCGCGGTGGCTGCCGACCGTGCCAGCCACCCCGATCTGGAACAGCGGCCGGGAGAAGATCGCGGACACGCCGCCGCCGCCAGCCCCGAAGCCGTCGTTCCACACGGTGTCCGGCGCCGCCCTGGTGCCGTCCTGGTTCAGGCTGAGCTGGGAGCCACCAACCGAAGTGACCAGCGGGTCCGAGGACGGCCACGAGTTCACCCGGTACGGGTACAGGGTGGCGAGGTCGCTCTCGTAGTCCGTCGCCCCGGAGTCACCCGACGCGCCAAGCACGGTCACGTGGTGCGCGAACGCGTCCTTGAACGCATACCGCAGGTTCAGCAGGCTGGAGTAGTTGCCCTGGGCGAAGCCGGGGAACGTGTTCTCGGTAGCGCCGAAGCTCTGCGAGATCACGTCGGGGACGCCAGCGTTGATGAGCGACTGCTCGGCGTTCATCATCTCCGGGAGCCCCGTCACGCCCTCGGTCTCCGAGACCGCGGTCTCGGCCAGGACGATCTTCGCCCCGGGCGCGATCGCGTGCGCGTACTCCACGTCCAGGCTCGTCTCCTCGGCCCAGCCGACCATGTCGGAGTTGGTCGAGTCGAACGGCGGGATGTTGCCGAACTTGATGATCTGCAGGTCAGGGTCGGAGAAGCCGAACTGCTGGTCGAACACATGCAGGTCGTGCCGGATGGTCGGCGACCCGAACGAGTCCACGATCACGATCGTCCGGCCCGCGCCGGTGACCCCGCGGTTATACAGGGGGTTCAGGTCATACGCCGTCCGGTACTGCAGCGGCGTGTAGCAGTTGATCCCGTACTTGGCCTGGCACTGCGCCACGGTCAGCGGGGATGGGTCCTGCTTCTTGATCAGGACGGGTCCGCCCAGCGCGGGCACCGGGCGCACGGACGCGGCATGGCCAGCCGCATGCGCGCCGGGCGCCGCCGCGGCCAGGCCGAGCAGGCCGGTCACTGCTACGACCGGGAGCGCGATGCGGGCCGTACGCCGTGCGCGGGATCTGGCGCCCGGCGCTGGACGGCCAGATGGGGTGCTGGCGGCATGCGCCAGCCCACGAGAGAACATCAAAATGCCCCTCCTTCGCCTAGGCCGGGACAGCCCCGCCATGGTGGAGCGGAGCTGCCCAGCCTGACCTGAGACCCGGCACGATCGGCCGGGCCTTCCACCTGAAGCACTGAACTGTTTATTTCATAGGAAGCCCTAGTTACGGAAGATTTTCCGTCTCATACTGTGTTGGGCGTTATGTTCCGGTTATGTTCCGGTTACGGCGATCAGGGCGATTGGCCGCGCGTGCGATGGGATGCCGACCTGGTCAAGGCGGCGCGGGCGGCAGCACATGGCACCACGCGGCAGCCGGTCTCCCGGTTTGCCGTACGGTCCGGCACGTTATAACCTGACCCGGCACCATGCGCCGCTAGCTCAACTGGCAGAGCAGCAGACTCTTAATCTGCGGGTTCGGGGTTCGAGTCCCTGGCGGCGCACCAGCAACTTCCGAGGTCAACACCATCAGGCACGTCCTGGCTGGCAGCCACCGTGCCAGCCGGGCAGCGACGGCCGTCATTCGCCGTCCTCCTGCTCGTGGTGTGGCTCGGCCCCGGGCTCGCCGGCCTGGTCCTCGTCGTCCGGCCAGAGCGTCTTGGCCATCCGGTCGGCCGCCTCGCGGGAGACTTCGGGAGCTACATGGCTGCAGACGTGTTCATCGTCAGCGTGATCTGGCTGTGGCCGAGAATCTCCATCACCACCCGGGCGGGGACGCCGCCGCGCCTCCGCCGCCGACAGCGGGGCGATCTCGTGCTGCGTGACCTTCGGAGCATCGACCAGAGCCGCCGGGGTTGACCGCGATCAGTTGCCACTTGACCGCCACGTTCAGGGCACGACGGCATGGGTCAACGAGCACCAGGACCGGGACGCCGAGCGCAGCCAAGTGCAAGCGACATAAGCCCGGACCACAGGATCGAAATCGCGATCCGGGCGCGGGGCTATTCCCTAATGGCCGCAGAATTTCAGCGGATGCGCGATATCCGGAGTCGCTTTCGGCGCCGAATGACATGCACGATGAGATAGAGGAGGAGCAGCAGGCTGGACAGCTTGTGCCAGGCGAGGTAGAGCGTGTGGCCCGGCAGGGGGATGGTGAAGGTGCCGATGCTGTGTCCGCTAGAGAGGTCCCAAATGCCTGAGACGAGCACATTAAGGACGAGAAAACCCAAGACGCCGGCTGAGACCGCCAGGCGCCGCTGGCGCGCCTGAGAGCCCCAGGTAGCGAGCTGGCGGGTGAGACGTGCGAGGGTGTGCCGTCGCTGCCCAAGGTGGACGATCACCAATGCCAAGAAGAAGCAGGCAATGACTACATGGATGGTGACCCGATCGTTGATGCCGAAGAGAAGCATGGGCACCAGGGCGACGAGGAGACTGGCGATTAGCGTGAGGTGTACCCACCATCGCGAGCGGGTCCGGGCGTCGCTGGCAGTCCGATCGGTGATCACCTGGGCATTGGGCGCGCTGGAGGGGGAGGCGGCACCCGGGTGCTCGGTCATCTCGGGCTTCCCATCTACGGTTAGGTCGAGCACGGGGCGACATGTTTCAGGCCACCAGGCGGATTGCGTGTGACCACCCGGTGCCGGGCGGCGCCGGGCGGGTGCCGCGGGCTGGTGCTCACCGGTGAAACAATCCTGGCCAGCGCGGTGCTAGCGCGCCATAGGGCTGGCACCCGCACCTGTGGTGGACCTGGACCTACCGGCGATCGGACTTCGGTCATGATCATCCATGAGCGCGGGAACGCGGCAGTGGCCGCCCAGGCTGCAACAACCCCGGGCACGCGCGGGGCCAGCAATCCGGGGCGGCTGGCTACCCGGGGGGGCTGGCTACCCGGGCGGGGCTGACTACCCGGGCGGGGCTGGCTACCCGGGCGGGGCTGGCTACCCGGGCGAGGCTGGCTACCCGGGCGGGGCTGGCTACCTGGGCGAGGCTGGCTTCGCCAGCCGGGGCACGTCGGCCATCAGCCGGGCGGTGTAGCGGCTGCTGGGGCGGCCCAGGACCTGCTCGGCGGGCCCCGCCTCGACGATCTCGCCCTGCCGCAGCACGACCGCGGACTGGGCGATGCTGCGGACCAGGGGCAGGTTGTGCGTGATGAAGATCATGGCGAGATGACGCTCGGCCGCGGCGGCGCGGAGCAGTTCCACGATCACCGCCTGCACCGACACGTCCAGCGCCGAGGTGACCTCGTCGCACACGAGCAGGTCCGGCTCGGCCACCAGGGCGCGGGCGATCGCGACCCGCTGCCGCTCCCCGCCGGACAGCTGATCGGGATACCGGGACAGGAAGCCGCGGCCGAGCGAGACGTCCGCCAACGCGCTGGCCGCCCGCTCGGCCTGGTCGCGCCGGGACAGGGCGAGGAACCGGTGCAGCGGCTCGGCCACGATCTGGCCGACCGTCTTCCGGGGATTGAGCGAGGTGTAAGGATTCTGGAACACGTACTGGATCTGCCTGAGGACCTGCTTCGGGCGGTCCCGGGCCGCCGGTACCAGCGGGACGCCCTGAAGGGCCATCTCGCCGGTCCAGTTCCGGTGCAATCCGGTGATGCAGCGGGCCAGCGTGGTCTTGCCGGAGCCAGACTCGCCGACGATCGCGACGCAGGCCCGCGCGGGCACGTCCATGTCGATGCCGGACAGCACCGGCCCGGACCCGTAGCGGGCGGAGACACCCCGGACCGCCAGCACCGCCGCTCCCGCCGGGGCGGCGTCCGCCGCGCCGGACGGGGAGGGCCGTGGCGGGCCAGCCGCGATCTGCGTCACCCGCACGCAGCGCACGGTCCGGTCCGCCAGGACCACCTGCTCCGGCTCACCAGCCCGGCACTGGCCGAGCGCGAACTCACAGCGCGGGGCAAAGGTACAGCCCGGGCCGCGCCGCCCGGGCGGCGGCTGCTGCCCGGGGATCCCGGTCAGCCGCCCGGCGCGGTCCGGGGCAGGCACGGAGGCGAGCAGCCCCTGGGTATATGGGTGCAGCGGGCGGCCGAACAGCGGCCCGGCCGGCCCGGACTCCACCACCCGGCCGGCGTACATGACCGCCACCTCGGCCACCAGTTCGCTGACCACGGCCAGGTCGTGGCTGACGTACACAGCCGCCACCTGGTAACCACGGCAGAGGCCCCGCACGGTGTCCAGGATGTGCCGCTGGGTGGAGACGTCCAGGCCGGTGGTGGGCTCGTCCAGGACGATCAGCGCGGGCCGGCAGGCAAAGGCCATGGCCAGCGCGACCCGTTGCTGCTGGCCGCCGGACAGCTGATGCGGGTACCGGCGCAGCATGTCCGGGGTCGCGTCCAGCGAGGCCTCGCGCATGACCTCGAGCACCCGGGCCTCAGGCGGCCCGGCGGTGTTGGGGTGCACTCGCAGCGCTTCCCGTAGCTGGTAGCCGATCCGCAGCGCCGGGTTCAGCGCGGCCGCCGGGTCCTGCGGCACATAGCTGACCCTGGCCCCGCGCACCTGCCGCAGCTCGGCCGGCCCCAGCCGGAGCAGGTCGGCCCCGTCCAGCCGGATCTCGCCGCGGCTGATGCACAGGCCACGCCGGGTGTGCCCGAGCAGGGCCAGGGCCACCGTGGTCTTCCCCGACCCGGACTCCCCGACCAGGCCGAGCACCTCGCCCGGCCGCACCGCGAAGCTGACCCCGCTGACCACCAACGGGCCGCGCTGGCCGCAGCGGATGTCCAACTCGCGGACATCCAGCCGGACATCGCCGGAGGGCCCGGCCGAGCCGTCCCCGGTGACCGTGGCCGGCCTGCCGCCGGCGCTCAACCGGCACCGCCTGCGGCCGGCCCCAGGTCGTCGAGCAGCGCCGCCTCCTCTGGCCTGCGGTCCATGCCCAGCGCCACCCGGCCGACCGCGTCGGTCAGCAGGTTCGTGCCGATGGTGAGCAGGGCGATGACCAGGGCGGGGATGATCACCGCCCAGGGGTTCAGCGCCAGCCCGGCGCGGTTCTCGTTGATCATGGTTCCCCAGCTCGGGGCGGGCGGCGGCTGGCCGAACCCCAGGAACGACAGCCCCGCCATGACAATGATCGAGTAGGTCAGCCGCAGTCCCGTCTCCACCATGAGCGGAGTGCTCAGGCTGGGCAGGATCTCCTTGGCCATGACCGCGGCCGGGCGCACCCCCTGGAGTTCGGCCACCTTGATGAAGTCCCGCTCGGAGATGTCCAGGGTCGCCGCCCGCAGCACCCTGGCCACCGCGGGCGCGTGGGTTAGGCCGACGGCGAGCACGATCAGCCACAGCCGGGCGCCCAGGATGCTCAGCAGCAGCAGGGCGAAGACCAGCTGGGGGAAGGCCAGGATCACGTCCACGGTGCGCATGATCAGCCCGTCGGAACGGCCGCGAAGATACGCGGCGCTGATACCGGCCGCCGCGCCCGCGGCGATCCCGATCGCGGTCGCGCAGACCGCCATCAGCAACAGCAGCCACCCGCCGTCCAGGACCCGGGCCAGGACATCCCGGCCGAGGAAGTCGGCACCGAGCGGGAACTGGCCGGACGGCCTGGCGAAGGGCACGGTGAGCAGCGCGTCCGGCGATTCCGGCGCCACGAACGGGCCGATGACCGCGACCACCACGACCAGCCCGGCCAATGCCAGGCCGATGCCGCCACGCGGGGTGCGTACCGCCTGGCCCGCGGTGGCCAGCCACTGATGCCGGCGGATCCGGTTGAACAGCGGGCTGATCCGGCCCGGGGCGCCGGGCCGCGCCAGGCTGAGCCGTCATGCCTACCCCCACCCCTACCTGGGAATCCGGTGCCGCGGCGTGGCCAGCAGCGCGATCACGTCGGTCACGATGTTCATGAACACGTAGAACGCGGCCAGTAGCACCACGGTGAACTGGATGACCGGGATGTCGCGGTTATCGACGGCGTAAACCAGGCCCTGGCCGATCCCGGGGAAGGCGAAGACGTACTCCACCACGACCACCCCGCCCGCCAGGTACAGAAAGTTCAGCCCGATGACCTGGATCACCGGCGCGGTGGCGTTGGGCAGCGCGTGCACGAGCACGATCCGCCACATCGGCACGCCTTTGAGCTGGGCCATCTCCACATAGTCGGACTCCAGCGCCTCTATCATCGCTGCCCGCGTCATCCGCTGGATGTACGGCACGATCACGATGACCAGGGTGGCCGTCGGCAAGATCAGTAACTGCGGAGCGCTCCAGGCGTAGCTGCCCGGCGGCAGCAGGGACACCGCGGGCAGCAGGTGGGTGACCACGGTCGAGAACAGGATGACCAGGCCGATCGCGACCACGAACTCGGGAAGCGCGGTCACCGCCAGCGCAGCGACCGAGGTGACGTGGTCGAACCAGCCGTCCCTGCGGAGCGCGGCCAGCGCGCCCAGCGCGACCCCGGCCACGGCGCCGATGACCCCGGTGACCAGCATCAGCACGGCCGAGTTGAGGAGCCGCGGGGCGACGTAACCCCAGACCGGCTGGTCGTTGACCAGCGAGTGGCCGAGGTGGCCGGTGAACAGGCCGGAGAACCAGAGCCAGTACTGGTCCAGCAGGCTGCGGTTCAGGTGCAGGGCGGCTTCCAGCCGGTGCAGGGCGGCTGGGCTGCTGGCCGCCGTGCGCCCGAGCACCGCGTTGGCCGCGTTGCCGGGCAGCACCTGAGTGGCCAGGAAGACCAGCACCGACACCACGAATAAGGTGAACACGCCCACCGCGGCGCGCTGGCCGAACAGGGAGAGCACCGGGTGCGCCGCCCGGTCCGGCCGCGGCTGACCGCGGCGGCCAGCAGGTCCTGCGCCCGCAGGCCGCCGACTGGCGGGCAGCGGGCCTGCGGTCCGCTCCGGCTCCGGTTCCGGCCGCTGGGCGGCCTGGGCGCTTGCCACGTCGTCCATCCTCCAGCCCGCCGGGGCAGTGCCACCCGGGCCGGCCCGGCCGTCCGCTGCCTGGTCGTCCTGCCGCTGTGGCGGGACCGGGTGCCCGTCACGCTGGCAACAGAACCTGCTCTACCGTAACCAGGCCGCTACGCCATGACAACGACATAGCCCATGCCCGGCCCATCGGCCGGCCCACCCGGCCCGGCTCACGCCAGCCACACCGCCACACCGCAGGTGCAACCCCCGGTTACCACCAAGAGAACGTTTTGATCACCTACCCGCCCTATACGTACACATATGCACCACATTCAAGGAAATCACCGGCCTGACCCAGCAATGCGCTCAGTAACGCCCGGCCGGAGCGGGCCTGGGCGCCTCGCCCGGACCGGGGCTTACCCTATGGTTATACGGGCCTAACGACCGGGATTTGCCTGCCGCGGCAACCGGGCCACTTTGCCGGAATCGGCCTATGTCCCGCCGTTGCCGGCGCTATTCTCCTCGCAACGCAAAACCCGCGCGCTGAGCAGTCTCGCTACCACCAGCCATGGCTGCCAGTTATGGCTGTGCGCATTCATCATCCAATCGCCTGTTAACCCTGATGTCACGTCAGCGGAGTTTGGGGCAGCCGGTGCCTGGCTTTCATTTGGAGAATTACGTTCTCTTAGTGGTCCGTGAAACGGATGTTACGTGGCGGGATGATGAGGCGCCCGCGAGAAGAACGGGCACCGCGGCGGGCTCCCCCCGGCCGCCCGGCCAGGGCCATCCGGCTGGTCCGCGGCCTGCTCCGCAGCCTGGCTCGGGCGGGGAGGTCAGGGGCAGGTGAAAGCGGCGGCGTTCTACGAATACGGGCCCGCGGAGGCGATGCAGTACGCGGACATTCCCGACCCGGTGATCGGCCCCGGCGACATCCTGGTCCGGGTCCAGGCCTGCGGGGTCAACCACTCCGACCTCGACTCCCGCGCCGGGATCTCCCGGTGGCCGTTCGACCTGCCCATGGTCCTCGGGGCCGAGTTCGCTGGCACCGTGGTCGAGGTAGGCGACCAGGCCGGGCCCATCCAGGCCGGCGACCTGGTGACCGCGCTGCAGCAGTACAGCTGCGGCCGCTGCCCGCAGTGCGCCCGGTGGCGGCCAGATCTCTGCGATTCCTTCGAGATCTTCGGTACCACCCGCTGGGGCGGGTACGGCGAACTGGTCCGGGTGCCGGCCGAGGTGGCCGTCCCGCTCGACCCGGCGGACGACCCGCTGGCCGTAGCCGCCGGGCAGTGCGTGGTCAGCACCGCGTGGCACATGGTCAACCGGCTGGCCCTGGTCCGGCCCGGCGACCTCGTGCTGGTGCCCTCGGCTTCCGGGGGCGTGGCGGGCGCCCTGGTCCAGTGCGCCAAGCTGGCCGGGGCCACGGTGGTGGCCACGGCGGGCACAGCGGCCAAGGCCGCCCGGGTCGCATCGCTCGGCGCGGACGCGGTCATCGTCCGGGGCGAGGGTGACATCGCCGCCGAGCTGATGCGGGCGACCAGCGGCCGCCACTTCGACTCGGTCCTGGACACCGTGGGCGGCGGGCTGTTCGGCACGCACCTGTCCCTGCTGCGCGAGGAAGGCACGCTCGTCACCTGCGGCGCGCATGCGGGCGAGGTGGTCCCGCTGGACCTGATCCCGTTGTTCCGGAACGGCTGGCGGATCGTGGGCTTCCGGGTGGCTCCCCCTGACGAGCTGGCCACCTCGCTGGAGCTCATCCGGCGCGGGTCGATCAGCGTGCCCATCGCCGCCACCTTCCCGGTCAGTGACGCTGCTGCGGCGCACCGGCTCCTGGAACGGCACCAGCATGTCGGGAAAATACTCCTGGTAGCCGAGTAAACCGCCACCCGAGCCAATTCGCCGAATCCGTAGATGACCGAGAGATCACGCAGGAGCGACCTTTGTGGCAATGCTGGCATAACCGGCATACGTGGCATATGCCGCCCCGTCGGCCGCCCCGATCCAGCTGGCGGCAACCCCGGCCCGCACCACCTTTTCTGGTTGTCAGTGGTGCCGGGATTAACAGTAAGCTGCGGTCATGCCCAAGTCGCTGGCACGATCATCCGCCTTGTGAGATTATGACCGCGTTAGCAGCACACGCCGTTTTCCGGGGGGATTGGCGCTTTGATGCCGAGCCGGGGCAGCGATGCGCTTGCATGATCATGCTCCCTGAATACGGCCTGCATCAATAGCTGGAACCCCGTGGAGGTAGGCCCGTGGACCGATCGGATCAGAGTAGCTCGGCGCAGCTGGCAGAGGGATTGGGGCGACGCCAATTCCTCCGCGGGATTGCCGCCGCCGGCGCCATGGCAGGCGCCGGTAGCTTACTGGCGGCCTGCGGTGGGGCCAGTTCCGGCAGCACCCAGCCAGCCCAGACCGGTCGTCCGCGCCGCGGCGGCAACCTGAAGCTGGGCCTCACCGGCGGCTCCAGCTCGGACACGGTCGATCCGCACAAGAGCCTGACCTACGTGGACACCGCCCGGCTGCAGTCGCTCTACCAGCCTCTGGTCCAGCTCAACGGGCAGGCCCAGGTCGAGTACGTGCTGGCGGAGTCGATCACTGCGCAGCCCGGGTCGCTGTCCGAATGGATCATCCGCCTCCGGCCCGGCGTTACCTTCCACAACGGCAAGGACTTCACCGCGCAGGACGTCATCTTCACCTTCCAGCGGGTCTTCTCCAACGGTTTCACCGGGAAATCCGGTCTCGGCCCGATCGACATGGCCGGCACGACAGCACTCGACAAGCTCACCGTCCACGTTCAGCTGACCAAGCCCTTTGCTAGTTTCGTCGACCAGCTGGCCGCGTTCTGGTACAACCTGTACATCGCCCCGGTCGGCCTGAATGCGGCCAATCCGGTCGGCACCGGGGCGTTCGCCTTCCAGAGCTTCACCCCCGGCCAGCGCAGCGTGTTCAAGCGCAACCCGCACTACTGGAAATCCGGGCTTCCCTACGTGGATACCCTCACCATCATCGATTTCAGTGACAACACCACCTTGCAGGACGCGCTGGTGACCGGCGTCATCCAGGGGGCCGGGGCACTCGACGGACCGCAGATCGCGTCGCTGTCCACCACCAGCGGCATCAAGACCGTCGTATCGCAATCCGGGGAGATAATCCCGTTCACGATGCGCGTCGACCAGCCGCCGTTCAATGACGTCAACGTCCGCCAGGCACTGCGCCTGCTGGTCGACCGGCCGCAGCTGATCGACTCGGCACTCGACGGTTACGGGGTGGTCGCCAATGATCTCTTCTCCCCCTATGATCCCGACTTCGACCACTCGCTGGTCCGGGCCGCGCAAGGCGATATCCAGCAGGCCAAGTTCCTGCTGAAGAAGGCCGGCCACGATGGCCTGACGGTGAACCTCACCACGTCGGCGGTGGCAACGGGCACGGTCGCCATGGCCACCGTCCTGGCTGCTCAGGCCAAGGTGGCGGGAGTCACGGTCAACCTTAACAACGCCCCGCCCGGTACTTTTTTCGGGCCGAACTACCTCAAATGGCCGTTCGCCCAGGACTACTACAACTACTACCCATACCTGGCCCAGGTCGCGGAGTCGATGCTGACCAACTCGCCGTTCAATGAGACGCACACGGACAGCTCCTACTACACAGGCCTCTACAATCAGGCGAATTCGACCGCTGACCCGTCGCTGCGCAAAGAGCTCATCTATGAGATGCAGAAGTTCGACTTCAACGAGGGCGGGTACATCATCCCGGCCTACATCGACGTGCTCGACGCCTACAGCGACAAGATAACCGGCTACTCAGCCGGGAAGGTCGGGCAGCCGCTGTCGAACTTCGATTTCGAGCATTTCGCCTTTACCGGCTGACCTTCCTGGGCGTACCGGCCGAAAGGCTCCTGCCCCCGCCCGGTTACCGGGCGGGGGCAGGAGCCCAGGGGGCTCAGCGCTGGATCCTCACCGCCTGCTCACCGGCGCAGGGCTCACCGGAACAGGACGCGCCGGAAGAGGACGCGCCGGAGGAAGCGGGCTCACCGGAAAACCAGGTTCCGCACGGAGACCGTGGTGGCAATCATCCCGGTGTCGTACATGAGATCGGCCACCCGCTGGACCTGACCGGTACTGAGGAACGTCGGGTACTGCCCCACCGTGACCAGGTCAGCGTCGCGGGCCGACATGCCCGGCAGCGTCCGCAGGACCGACCGCACCGCGCCGACCTGGGCCGTGCTGGACGTCGCCGCGGCGAGCGCGGACCGGAAGCCGTCCAGCGCCGCGGCGTGATCACGAGCGAAGGCCGCGGTGCTGAAGTACCCCGACAGCGGGAGGCTGGCGGTCACCCCACTGCACACGTCCATCAGCTCGACGGCGCCGAGCTCGGTCTCGGCCTGCAGGATGTACGGCTGGGTCACCACGATCGCGCTGACCGCGTGGTTGCGCAGCGCGCTGATCATGCTGCCCGGCGGCATGGCCTTCCACTGCACGCTGGGCGGGCTGACACCATCGCTCTGCAGCACCGCCTCGGTGGCGAGCGTCTCCGTGTTGTACGGGGCGTCGGCCGAGAAGGGAGCGAGTTCCTGCATCGGGGTGGCGACCGTCTGTCCCTCCAGGTCTTGCGGCGCGGTGACGGCCGAGCCGGGCAGGGTGAGTACCTCCATCAGGCCGGGGGTCGCGTCGTACCCGTCCGCGATCAGCCGCAGCTGCGCCCGGGGCGCGTCCGCCTGCATGTACAGCAGGCTCGCGTAGTCGCCGCTGACGACCTGGGCATGACCGCTGGCCAGCGCGGCGTAGGCCTGCTGCAGGCCGGGGTAGGCGTGTACCGCCACCTGCACGCCGTGCCGGGCGAACAGCCCGTCCCTGACCGCCAGCTGCAGCGGGGCGTCCGCGAAGCCGGGCACGGCCGCGACCGTGATCTGCTGGCCCGCGGCCGCCTGGCCGGACGAGGTCCCCGGCACCCGGCAGCCCGCCGCGAGCGTGGCCAGCGCCACCGAGACGAGGGCTAAGCTCGACCGCCGCAGTAGGCCACCGCGCCGCATGCGCTCGCTGACTCGAACAAGCCTCATGAAGCCTCCTCTATAGTCCCATTTGCTGCTAAACGGACAAAAGTGGCATTCCTGAGTAAGTTAGTAATGCCGCGGGCTCCGCTTCCGCATAGGCTAGCCCGTCCGGGCAGCTCACGTACGTTAAACAGCATTTGGACAATAGTCACGTGCGTCCGCAGAGCGTATTTTCACAACAATGGTCACACTCGGGGTGAGATGAGCCGGGCCGGCGTAGAGTTCCACCTGACTCTGTTGAGACGGCCGTGCGCAGAATGGTTGGCCGGGAAACGGTGCCGCCTATTCCAGTTCCGCGGCGGCCACCCCCGGCGCGGCGGCCGCTGCCGTTTCCCGGGCGAGAGGTGCAGATACTGTGCGGTCCAGGCGAGGCATGACAGGCAGCTCGGCCAACGACGACGCCACCCCCCGGTCATCGGTGCTGATCGCCCCGGACGAACCGGTGGACGCGCCCAACCCGGGCTGGCCCGCCCCGGACGGGGCCGGGCCCGGCGCGGCCGGCCCGCTGGCAGGCGGCCCGCTGGCGGGCGGAGCCGGCCAGGGCCCTCCGCGGCGGGCCCGGGTGCGGCTGGCCTCCCGGTACGCGCTGAAGAACTGGCGGGTGCGGTCCCGCCTCCGGCTGCTGGTCCTGCTGCCCACGTTAGCGGCGCTGATCCTCGGCACCATCAGCGTGATCTCCTCCGCGCGCAGCTTCGTGGCGTACCAGCGGGTCGAACGGCTGTCCCGGCTGGGCGGCGATATCACTAACCTGATCCAGGCGCTTCAGGCCGAGCGCGAGGACACCATCAGGTACATCACGATCGGGCCGGCCGGCGGCGGCCGCGGCGCCCCGGCCGGGGCAGCCGCCTCCGAGCAGGCGGTACTCGCGCAGGATCACCGCGCCACCGACCAGCTGGTGACCCCGGTGCGCAGCCTGGCCGCGACCATCGGCGGCTCCTACCCGGCGGTGGCACAGCAAGAGGCCCAGGGAGCGATCAGCGCCATCAACGGGCTGCCGGCCCTGCGCAGCGCCGCGACCACCACCCAGATTCCCGCGGTCGTGGTGATCCAGGAGTACGCCAGCGCCGTCAACCAGTTACTGGCTCTCGAGGGCGAGATCGCGACCGGCAGCAACGACGCGGCCCTGACGGACACCGTCCGGGTGGTCGGCCTCATCTCCGCCACCAAGGAAGCGGTATCGCAGGAGCAGGCGATCCTGACCTCAGCCCTCACCGCGGACCTGGTGGGCGCGACCCAGTTCCAGCCCGGCCAGCTGTCGGCTGTCAACACCGCGCAGGCTCAGCAGCAGGCGGACCTGGCCCAGTTCAGCCTCATCGCCACGAGCAGCCAGCGGCGGCTCTACGAAAGCGCCCTGTCCTCGGCCCCGGCCGACCGGGCCCAGGCCCAGGTGCAGCAGGCCATCACCCTGGCGCTCGATGGCGGCTCATCGGCCGAGAACCCGGCCTTCACCAATGCGGCCAACGGGTCGGCCTATCTGGTCGCCAGCCTGCGCACGGTCGAGCAGGGCTTCATGTCCGCGATCATCGGCCAGAGCGGCGCGCTGCGGGACCGGGCGATTACGGCCGCGCTCATCGAGGGCCTGGCCGTGCTGCTGGTGCTGGTGCTGGCCTTGCTCTTCACCGTGGCCGTGGGCCGGTCCATGACCCGCCCGCTGCACCGGCTGCGGACCGGCGCGCTCGAGGTGGCCGGGGTGCGGCTGCCGGAAACCGTCCGCTGGATGAGCAGCGGCGGCAACGTGGACACGCCGCTGGAGATCCAGCCCATCGAGGTGGACTCCACTGATGAGATCGGCGAGGTCGCCCGGGCGTTCGACCAGGTCCACCGGGAGGCGGTGCGGCTGGCCGCGGACGAGGCGGCCCTGCGCGGCAACATCAACGCCATGTTCGTGAACCTGTCCCGCCGCAGCCAGTCACTGGTGGAACGGCAGATCCGGCTCATCGATGACCTGGAACAGGGCGAGCAGGACTCCGAGCGCCTCGCGAACCTGTTCCAGATGGACCACCTGGCCACCCGGATGCGCCGTAACTCGGAGAACCTGCTGGTCCTGGCGGGCCACGAACTGTCCCGCCGGTGGACCGAGCCAGTGGCGCTGGTGGACGTGCTGCGGGCGGCCGTGTCGGAGATCGAGCATTACGAGCGCGTCACCCCGAGCATCCAGCCGGGCATCTCGGTCCGCGGGCAGTCGGTCAGCGACGTTGTCCACCTGCTGTCCGAGCTGGCCGAGAACGCGACCACCTTCTCCCCGGCGGAAACGCAGGTGAAGGTGTCGGGTTACCTGCTCAACAGCGGCGGCGCGCTGCTGGACATCACCGACCAGGGCGTCGGCATGGATGCCGAGGAACTGGCGCACGCGAACTGGCGGCTGGACAACCCGCCGGTCGTGGACGTCGCGGTGTCCCGCCGGATGGGCCTGTTCGTGGTCGCCCGGCTGGCCGCCCGGCACGGCATCCGCGTCCGGCTCCGGCCTGCCGCCAAGGGCGGCCTGACCGCCCTGGTCTGGCTGCCGGACGAAGTGATCACGCGCGAGGGGCGGAATCCCCTGCTGAACCTGCGCCGGTTCCAGCCGTCCGGGACGGGCGCGACCCGGTGGCTGGAAACCGGGCTGGACGTCGGCGCGGAGGGGCACCCGGACGGGTCCGGGCCCGCCGCGCGGGCCGTGCCCGCGGCGCGCACCCCGCACTTCGACGCGCCGCACTTCGATCCATCCTGGCCGGAGAACGATGATGCCGTGGCGGCCGGGGCCGACCTGGACGGGAGTCCCGTGCTCTCGGCACCGTCGCCGAACGGGGCGGCCGGGCCCGTGCTGGACCGCCCCGTGCTGGACCGCCCTGGGCTGGACCGCCCCATGCTGGACCGCCCTGGGCTGGACCTGCCCGGAGTGGACGGGCCCGGGCGGGACGATCCGGCGCGGGAGGATCCCGTGCTGGACGGACTTGCGCTGGACAGACCGGGGCCGTCCAGCCCCTGGGCGGACGGACCAGGGCGGGATGGCGCCGCGGCCGGGAGTTCCGGGACGGCCAACGGCGTGATCGTGCCGCCCGCAGCGGGCGCAGCCCAGCAGAACCGGCTGCCCATTTTCGAGTCGGTGGAGTCTGACTGGTTCCGGCGTGGCCGGCACGGCATCGACCGGGCGGCTCCGGCGGCGGACCCAGGTTCGGCGCCAGATCCGGAGGCGGCGGACTGGTCATCGCCGGGAGATGCTGGCTGGCGGGCGGCTGCGGTCGCGCAAGCGCCCGTGTCCAGCGGTTACACTGGAGTCGGCCTGCCCAAACGGGTACCAAAGGCGAACCTGGTGCCCGGCGGGGTCGCCACTTCGCCAGCAACGCCGGCCCCGGCGCCCGGCCGGTCTGCCGCACAGACCCGGCAGCGCATGGCCAGCTTCCAGCAGGGGATCAGGAAGGCCCGCACGAACCCGCCCGGGGAGGATCCGCCCCCCAACGGCCAGGCCGACGAGTCTGGCTGACTCCATACCTAGCCCGGCCATGGCCGCACGGCCGCGCGGGTGGTCACGGCGCGGCCGCCCAGACATGCAGCCGCCCAGACATGCAGCCAGGCCAGCCCACCGACAGCCGGCCCACCGACCGCCGACACACCTATCTACCTGCGACCACGCAGAGAGGACACACTGTGAGCCCGCTGACATCTCCGGTACAGGACTTGAACTGGCTCATCACGAACTTCGCCGAGCGGGTGCCTGCGGTGGCCCATGCCATCGTGGTCTCCGCTGACGGCCTGCCGCTGGCGTATTCGGATGGGTTCCCGCAGGACCGGGCGGACCAGCTGGCCGCGGTGACCTCGGGGCTGACCAGCCTGACCCAGGGTGCGGCCCGGGTGTTCGACGGCGGCCTGGTCACCCAGACGGTGGTCGAGATGCGGCGCGGCCTGTTGCTGGTCATGACGATCAGCGATGGTTCCAGCCTGGCCGTGCTGGCGTCAGCTGACTGCGACATGGGCCTGGTGGCCTACGAGATGGCGCTGCTCGTCGAGCAGGTGGGCCAGGTGTTCACCCCGGAAATCCGCGGTGGCCTCCTGCCGGGGCACGGCACGTAGCCCCTGCGGAGTCGAGGCCGGACCATTCAGCTGCTCGAAGGGGTACTCAGTGGATATCGCACGATCGGCACCCGCGCGGGCCAACCCGGCGGATACCGCGATGACGTCGGTCAAGATTGTCGTGGCGGGCGGCTTTGGCGTAGGCAAGACCACGTTCGTCGGTTCGGTCTCGGAGATCACGCCGCTCACCACCGAGGCGATGATGACCGCCGCCAGCGGCGAGGTGGACGACCTGTCCCAGGTACCGGAGAAGACCACCACCACGGTGGCCATGGATTTCGGCCGGGCGACCCTGGACGCTGGGCTGGTCCTGTACCTGTTCGGCACGCCCGGGCAGCACCGCTTCTGGTTCATGTGGGACGACCTCATCCAGGGGGCCATCGGCGCCGTGGTGCTGGTGGACACCCGGCGGCTGGCCGACTCCTTTCCCGCGGTCGACTACTTCGAGGGTGCTGGCCTGCCGTTCGTCGTCGGCGTCAACGGATTCCACGGCGAGTTCCCACACACCCTCGGCAACGTCGCCGAAGCGCTGTCGGTGAGCCAGAACGTGCCGGTGATCCAGTGCGACGCGCGCGAGCGGGAATCAGCCAAGACGGCCCTGATCACCCTCGTCCGGCACGCGATGGCCACCGAACTGGGCCTGCACTAGCGCGCGCTGGCCCCCGCGGTGGCCCGCGGTGGCGCTGTGCTGCTATCCCTGACGTGGCGAGCCCCACTTGTCCAGCGCTCACATCCGTTAATCGCGGCCGCGGTGCCTAGCGCGGGGATTCTCCCGTTCGCCCGGTGTTTGCCTGCCTGACCTCTGGTTTCGCGCCCCGGCCGGAGCCATGCCTTTGCTCGGCTACCAGAATGCCCTTTCGCCTTGCCGGCGGCCGTTACCGCGCGTTACCGGCCGCCCGCCCGGGCAGCTACCACGGCGCGGGATTGTTGTCAGTGGCCGGGGGCAAGCTGCCCCATAGGAATACGCACTCCGGGAGGACTGATGGGTGTCGGTTTCCAGCTGGTGATCGACTGCTCCGATGCTGACCGGCTGGCCCGCTTCTGGGCCGCCGCCCTGAGATACGAGCCCGAGCCGCCCCCGGCTGGCTTCTACTCCTGGGATGACTACTGGCGCGAGGCCGGGGTGAGCGAGGACGACCTGGGCATAGGCATGGACTCCATCGTCGATCCCGAGGGACACGGGCCGCGTATCTGGTTCCAGATCGTCCCCGAGCCCAAGACGGTCAAGAACCGGATGCACATCGACGTGCACGTCAGTGGCGGCCGGGCCAACCCCATCGCGTTGCGCCGGGACCGGGTGGACGCAGAGGCTAAGCGGCTGGTCAGCCTCGGCGCCACGATGATCGGCGTGCTGGAGGCCGACGGGATCGACCACTATGGGGTCGCGATGAGGGACCCGGAAGGCAACGAGTTCGACATCAACTGAGGTCCCCGGCGGCGGCCCAGCGCCGCGCCCAGGCATCCAGCGGCTCGAGTGCCGCCCCGAGCGAGGCGCCCAGCGTGGTCAGCTGGTAGCGGCCAGCGTCGTCCCGGGCCACCAGCCCGGCGGCGACGAGTTCCCGCAGCCGTTCGTAGAGCACGCTGGCGGACATCCGGTCGCACCGGCCCTGCAGTTCCCGGGCGCCGGACGGCCCGGACCGCAGCTCCCACAGGATCCGCAGCGCCCAGCGCCGCCCCAGCAGGTCCATTGCGGCCAGCAACGGCCGGCCGGTGGCCGATCCACGGACCGGCCTGCCGGGCTGAGGTACTTGGCGCGCGGTCATGTGCCCGCTGGCGTTTCGATATCAGAAACGATACCCTCATCGGTGTTCCGGAATCAGAAACACCTGGGGACGCCGTGGCCAGAATCGACCCGCTCCGCCCGCCCTATACGCCCGAGGTTGCGCAGCGGCTCGGCGCGATGATGCCGCCCGGGGTCCCGCCGATCCTGCTGTTCCGCACCTTCGCCCGGAACCTGCCGATGACGGAGGCCATGGCTGGCTGGGGCGGCTATGAACTCAGCCAGCGGCTCTCCCTGCCCCTGCGCGACCGGGAGATCGTCATCGACCGCACCTGCGCCCGGTGCGGCTGCGAGTACGAGTGGGGGGGTGCACGTGACGTTCTTCGCTGACCGGGCCGGGCTGTCCAGCGCGCAGATCAGCTCCCTCACCCACGGCAGTGCCGCCGATTCGTGCTGGGCCGCGGACCGCGACCGGCTGCTCATCGAGGCGGCCGACGCCCTGCACGACTGCGCGCACATCGGCGATGAGCTGTGGGCCCGGCTGGCCGTGGTGTTCCGCGCGGAGCAGTTGCTGGACCTGCTGATGCTGGCCGGCTGGTACCACGCGGTCAGTTTCGCTGCGAACGGCGCCCGGGTCAGCGGTGAGGACGGCGCGCCCCGGTTCGCCGATGTGGCGCCCTAGCCGATGTCGTGATCCAGCGCGAAGATCACGGCTGCCACCCGGTCACGCAGGCCCAGCTTGGCGAATACCCGGTTGACGTGGGTTTTCACAGTCCCCTCACCGACCGTCAGGTCCGCCGCTATCTCCGCGTTCGTCCGTCCCCGGCCGATCAGCGCGAGCACCTCCCGCTCCCGCGGCGTCAGCGTGCCCAGGGCGATGTCCGGGTGGCCGGGCCGGGCCGGAGCCGTCCGGTAGGCCGCCAGCACCCGGCCGGTCACGGCCGGGTCGAGCCAGGCACCGCCCTCGGCGACGACCCGGACGGCGCGCTGCAGGTCCCCGGCGGACGCGCCTTTGAGCACGAAGCCAGCCGCGCCCGCCCGCAGCATCCCGGCCAGCGCCTCGTCATCGTCGAACGTGGTGAGGGCGAGCACCGGCGGGCTGCCATCCTGGGCGGCCAGCCGCTGGGTCGCCGTCACCCCGTCCACGAAGGGCATCCGCACGTCCATCAGCACCACGTCCGGGCGGCTGGCCGCGATCGCGCCGGGCACCCCGCCGCCGTCCGCGCACTCGCCGACGATGTCGAAGCCGAACCGGGGCCGCAGGATGCCACGCAAGCCAGCCCGGACCAGATCCTGGTCGTCCACGAGCAGTACCCGGATCATGGCGCGGTCCCGGGCGGCACGGCCGACTCCGGCGGCACGGCGGCGCCGGTTGCGGGCGCCAGTGGCAGCACGGCCCGCACCAGCCACCCGTTCCCACCCGGGCCAGCCGTGCAACTGCCGCCGACCGCCGTGGCCCGCTCCTGCATGCTGACCAGGCCCATCCCAATTCCCTGCCCGGGCGGGCCGGCGCTGTCCACTGCCGCGGTAACGCGGTCCGGCAGCACAGCCAGCCGGACATCGACGGGTGCACCGGACGCATGCCTGGCCGCGTTGGTCAGCGCTTCCTGGATGATCCGGTACACCGCTGCCGATGTCGTTGCGGGAAGTCGGCCAGTATCCCCGTTGACCAGGAACGTGACCGGAGCGCCCGCCAGCCGGAATCCGTTGACCAGGTCAGCTACCCCGCTAGCCCCTGGCACTGGCGGCGGCGGCGCGCCCGGGGGGCTGGTCCCGTCGCCCGGGCCGGTGTCCTGGCGCAGCAGGCCGACCGTGTTCCGGACCTCAGCCAGGCTCTGCCGGCACAGTCGTTCCGCCTCGGCCAGTGCCTGGGCGGCCTCGTCCGGCTCGTACTCGACCGCGAGCCGGGCGCTGGACAGGTGCAGCAGCGACACGGTCAGGCTGTGCGCGATCACGTCGTGCACCTCGCGGGCGATCCGGTTGCGTTCTTCTGCCCTGGACCGCTCCGCCAGCCCAGCCTGCGCCGCCTGGAGCTGATCGACCAGGTCGACCTGGCGCCGGAGCAGCGTGACGAGCAGCAAGGTGAACGTCACCCCGGCCGCCCAGGCCGTCCAGCCCAGATCGTGGTTGCCGATCCATTCGGCCGCGAACAGGACCAGGCTGGCGATCCAGAAGGCCACGGTCGCCCGCTGCTGCCCGCCCAGCACGCACCAGCCAGCGAGCACGCACACGGCGAACCAGCCCACGTCAGCCGAATCGCCGGTGCCGATCATCGCGATGCCCGCGGCCGCCACGGCGGCGCAGGGCACCGTGACCGGCCTGCTCGCCCGGGTCAGCGCGACGCTGGCCGCCACGGCGATGACCGCCCCGGTGATGGCCAGCAGACCGGCCGGGCCGGGCCGGGCCAGCACCCCGATGACGGCCAGCACGACCAGCACACCGAGGGCCAGCCAGGTGGACCGCGGGGTCAGGTACCGGGCGCGGCCGGCTGTTTCCATCAGTCCTGGCTTTCGCTGGTTACGGCGCTGATAGTAGGTCCGGCCCGGTGGCGGCGCAACCATGCCGCCCCGGGTCACCGGACAGCTCGGCGTTCATGTCCTCCAGGCTGGCCCGCAGCCTGCCAGCGGACAACGAGCCACGGCTAGACCTGGCCGTCCACCCGTGGGTAGAGAGCCGCGGCCGCGGCCGGCGGCTGGCCACCGCGTTTGACCGGCCCTTGACCGGGCAGCGCAGGGCCAGGCGGTAGCGGATGGGGCACGCGATGAATCCGGTCGAGCGAGCAGTGCGGAAGGTGGACGCTGCCCAGCAGCGGTACCGCCCGACGGCCTTCGTGTTTGGCGTGAGCAAGAAGTACGGGGATGACAACGGCGGCGTGCTGGTCGCCAGCCTCGCGCACTCCGCCTTCGTGTCGCTGTTCCCGCTGCTGCTGGTCCTGGTGACCGTGCTGGGCCTGGCCGCCTCCGTCAACCCCTCGTTCCGCCAGGATGCCCTCAACGCGGTGGCCAGCCAGGTCCCGCTGATCGGGCATCAGCTGACCGGAAACGTGCACCAGCTACGCCGGTCCAGTGTGATCGGGCTGATCGTGGGCGTGGTGGGACTGGTGTGGGGCGCGACCGGGCTGGCCCAGGCGGGCCTGTTCACGATGGCGCAGGTGTGGAACCTGCCCGGGCCCGCCCGGCCCGGCTATGTGCAGCGACTGGGGCGGGCCGTGGAGTTCCTCGGCCTGCTCGGCGTCGGAGTGATCGCCACCACGCTGCTGGCCGCCCTCAACACCTACGGGAAGAAGGCGGTCATCTTCGTCGTGGCGGCCGAGGCCGCGGCCGCGGTCGTCAACGTGGCCATGTACCTGGCCGCGTTCCGGCTGCTGACCCCGAAGGGCGTGCCTGCGCGCACGCTCGTGCCCGGCGCGATCACCGGCGGTATCGCCTGGACGCTGCTCCAGATCCTCGGCACCTACCTGGTGCATCACTTCCTGCACAGCGCGTCGGTTTACGGGGTGTTCGCCACCGTGCTGGGCCTGGTCGCCTACATCGACCTGGCCGTCACGATCACCGTTTACGCCGCGGAGGTCAACGTGGTGCTGGCCCGGCGGCTATGGCCGCGGTCCATCGTGCAGCCGCCGCTCACCGAGGCGGACCGGGCCAGCCTGGCGCTGCAGGCGCTGCAGAACCAGCGGCGCGAGGAACAGCACGTGCAGGTGTCCTTCGACGACCGTGAGCCGGGGACCAGTGCCCCGGCCAGCACCCCGCGGACGCCAGAGGAGATCGCGCCGCCCGGGCAGGCCGGGGTCGCCGCGCCTGACCCGTGACATGGCTCGGCGCCCCGGGCTCGCCCGGGGCGCCGAATCCGCGCGAGCCGTCAGAGCAGTTCGAGGATGGTGGCGTTGGCCTGGCCGCCGCCCTCGCACATGGTCTGCAGGCCGTACCGGATGCCGTTGTCGCGCAGGTGATGCACGAGCGTGGTCATCAGCCGGGCGCCGGACCCGCCGAGCGGGTGGCCCAGCGCGATCGCGCCGCCGTTGTAGTTCAGCGCCTTCGGGTCGGCCCCCAGGTCGGCCAGCCAGGCCAGCGGCACCGGCGCGAACGCCTCGCTGACCTCGAAGGCCCCGATCTCGTCGATGGTCAGCCCGCTGCGGGCGAGAGCCTTCTTGGTGGCCGGGATGGGCGCGGTGAGCATGATCACCGGGTCGGCCCCGGCCAGCACCGCGGTGTGGATCCGGGCGATCGGGGTCAGCCCGAGCTCACGGGCCTTGTCCGACGTGGTCATCAGCAGGGCGGCCGAGCCGTCCGAGATCTGGGACGAGTTACCCGCGGTGATCACGCCGCCGTCCGGCTTGAACACTGTCCTCAGCCCGGCCAGCACGTCCACCGTGGTACCGCGGCGGATCCCTTCGTCGGCGCTGATCACCGTGCCGTCGTCCAGTGTCACCGGAGCGATCTGCGCGTCGAACCGGCCGGCGTCCTGCGCGGCCGCGGCCTTCTCGTGCGAGCCGACCGAGAACTCATCGACCTGGGTGCGGGAGAAGCCCCAGCGCTCGGCGATCATCTCCGCGCCGACGCCCTGGTTGGGCAGCACCCCGTCGTACCGGGCCAGGAACTCCGGCCCAAACGGGTTCGCGCCCTGCACCGAGGCGCCCATCGGCACCCGGGACATGGACTCCACCCCACCAGCCACCACGACGTCGTACTGCCCGGCGATCAGGCCCGCCGCGGCGAAGTGCACGGCCTGCTGAGACGACCCGCACTGCCGGTCCACGGTCACCCCGGTGACCGCCTCCGGCCAGCCCGCCGCCAGCACGGCCGTCCGCGCGATGTCGAAGGTCTGCTCGCCGACCTGGCCGACGCATCCCCACACCACGTCGTCCACCACCGCCGGGTCGATCCCGGTCCGCCCGGCCAGTGCCTTCAGCACGTGCGCCGACAGCGATACCGGGTGCACCCCGGACAGTCCCCCGTTGCGCTTCCCGACCGGCGTCCGCACGGCCGCCACGATCACCGCATCACGCACGCTGCACTCCTCCTGCCGCAGGCCACATCCCACGCTAGAAAAGTATCCTAAATTCCTGGCGGTGAGAAGGCCTCCCGCCTCCCCAGAGCTAGCAGCTACGCTGATAAGCGTTTCATTCCCAATAGAGGGATCTCAATTCGGGCTCCAGGGTTGTGCTACGTGAAAAACTCAGCCGCTGGGACGACTGATCGGCAGCTGAGTTAGTTAAGTATCATCATCCAGCTCTGGGCGGCTCGGCCGGTAGGTTCCTGCGGCCGTTTTGGCGGCTGGCCACTAAACTGAGTATCCGGAACGACAGATAAGGGGTGGGCTGCCCATGGCGACAGCCGTCGATCTGGCCGAGCGGCGGCCAGCAGCGAACGGCGGCCCGCCAGCGGCCAAGCTGGCCAGCCAGGTGGCGATGCGGATCGAGGCCGAGATCCTCCGGCGCGGCTGGCCGGTAGGTGAGTCGCTCGGCTCCGAGCTGGACCTGCGCGAACAGTACGGGGTGAGCCGGGCGGTGCTGCGTGAGGCGGTCCGGCTGGTGGAGCATCACCAGGTGGCCCGGATGCGCCGCGGGCCCCATGGTGGCCTGCTGGTGGTCGCGCCGGACGCGGGCCCCGCCACCCGGGCCGCGGTCATCTACCTGGAGTACCTGGGCACCAGCGTCGATGACCTGCTGTACGCCCGGCTGCTGGTTGAGCCGCTGGCGGTGAAGCTGGCCGCGGAGCGGATCACCGAGGACGGCATCGCGCTGCTGCGCCGGACCCTGGACGCCGAGCGGGACCACACCGGGCCGGATATGTGGTCGCATGACCCGGTGCACGTCGTGCTCGGCGAGTTGTCGGGCAACCCGGTGCTGGGGTTGTTCATCGACGTGCTGACCCGGCTGACGGTCCGGTATGCGCATCTGATCTTGCGGATGCCAGCGGCGGAGGTCGCGGCCGCGCTGGAGGAGTCACACCGGTCGCACGCCGCGATCGTGGCTGCGATCATCGCCGGGGACGCGGCCCGGGCGCAGACCAGGATGAGTGACTACCTGGAGGCGGTGGCCGTGTGGCTGCGCGAGCAGCAGGCCAGGTACGCGAGCACGCCCGCGTCCGGCGCCGGCTCGCCCGCGGCCGCCGGGGACGCCGGGGCCAAGCGGGCCGAGGTGGTCGCGGCCCGGATCCACGCCGATATCGCCGGGCGCGGCTGGCCGGTCGGTGCGGTGCTGGGCTCCGAGGCGGAACTGCTGGCCCAGTACGGCATCAGCCGGGCGGTGCTCCGCGAGGCGGTGCGGTTGCTGGAGTATCACGCGGTAGCCCGGATGCGCCGGGGCCCGGGCGGCGGCCTGATCGTGGCCCGTCCGGAGCCTCAGGCCAGCATCGACACGATGGCGCTGTACCTGGATTACCAGGGGGTGACCGGCCAGGACCTGCAGGTGGTCCGGGAGGCCATCGAGCTCGGCTCGGTGGCCCGGGTCGCGGCCCGCGTCGCGGCCCGGGGCCGCTCTGGCCCCGATGGCTCTGACCTTGATGACTCTGACCTTGATGGCTTTGCCGATAGCGGCGACCCAGAAGTGGGCCGCCGGCTGGACGCGGCGGCCCGGTGGGCCAGTCAGGGGCCGCCCGGCGACATCACCAGGGCCGACATCTTCCATACCGAGCTCGCCGAATTGGCTGGCAACCCGGTGCTGGTGCTGTTCCTGCGGATCATCACCGAGCTGTTCCGGCGGCATGCCGCGACCCAGGACGGCCTGCCACCCGCCACGGAAATCGCCGACCAGGTGAACCAGGCACACCAGCGCATCCTCGCCGCGATCCTGGACGGGGACGAGGGCGTGGCGCGGCACCGGATGCGCCGGCATCTGGAGGCCCTCGCTCCCTGGTGGGGCTGACCCGTTCCTAGGCTGGGGCCGTGCATCTCAGCCTTGTCGCCATCGTGGTCAACGACTATGACCGGGCCATCGACTTCTTCACCAGCGCGCTTGGGTTCGAGCTGGTGGAAGACTCCCCGGCCCGCACCACCAGGGAGGGGCGGCCCAAGCGGTGGGTGGTGGTGCGGCCGCCCAGCGCCGCAACGGGGATCCTGCTGGCCCGGGCGGACGGGGACGACCAGGCCGCTGTGGCCGGGCAGCAAGTAGCCGGCCGGGTGGGTTTCTTCCTGCAGGTCGACGACTTCGACGTCGCCTACCAGCGAATGAGGTCAGCCGGTGTCGAGTTCATGACGCCGCCCCGGACCGAGCCTTACGGCCGCGTTGCCGTGTTCCGCGATATCGCCGGCAACAAATGGGACCTACTGGGGCCAGGGGCAGTAACCGCCCGGCTGAACGTCTAGTGCCCGCCGGCGCGGCCGGGCGGCGGCCCGCCGGGCGATGCCTATTTCCTCCGGGGCAGCAGCTACTGGCGGGCTAGCGGCCCGGTGACACGGGTCGCTGCGGCGGGGGCGCCTCGTGCGGGGGCGCCTCATGCGGCGGCGCCTCATGCGGGAGCGGCCGGGGCGTGGCCCGCTCGATGGCCGGCCAGCCGGTGTCCGCTTCCCGCTCGGCCCGCTCCACCCGGCCACCGCCGCGCAGCCCGAACAATCGTTTCGCGATAAGCAGGTAAGCCACGATCGCCAGGTTGATGACCAGCGTGAGAACCTTCAGCACAGAGACCGTCTTGGTCAGCTCGTACACCTCGTAGGGCACGAACACGACGGTGGCGATGAACGTCAGGTACTCGGCCCAGCGGCGGCTGTACCACAGCCCGATCGCCTCGATGCCTTCCAGCAGCGCGTAAGCGGCGACCCCGAGCCCGATCAGGTAAAGGTTCTTGGTGCTGACGGCGAACAGCCGCTGCAGATCGTGCACGATCCCGCTCTTGCTGTCGTTGACCGGGCCACCGACGCCGCCCTGGAGTTCTTTCAGGATCCGGGTGAACTCGCTGTTGAGCATGGCCTTGTTATTGGCGAACAAGAAGATGGCCGCGGCCAGCGTGGACAGCACCACGAAGTGGATCATCCGGTCCAGTGCGATCAGCCGGAGCACGTAGCGGTCCCGCAGCGGGCGCCCGCGTAGCGGAGGGGTCACCTCGGACGGGCGCGGCGGGAACCGGACGGCGGGCTGCGCGGGCGGCGTCAGCGCCAACCAGGAATCACAGCGCAGGCATCGGTACCAGCGCAGGCCGCCAGCCTCCCGGGCGAATACCTCATCCTCGGGCCGGAGCTCCGCGGCGTCCGTGCCGAGCAGCTCGTGCCCGTGCAGCCCGCAGCCGATCAGCTCGTAACGCAGTTGCGGACGGTAGCGGCGCGGCCGCTCCGTGCCGGGCGGCCCCTTGAGTTCCGGCGCAGATTCAGCCATTGCCGCACAGTACCGCCCGGTCCCCGAGCTGAACAGCTCAGCCGCTGCTCACCGTAGCCCCAGCGCCGGCCAGCAAGAACGTGTGCGCGATCACCTGGTAGCCAGTCTGGTTGGCATGCTCGTTCGGGCCGCGCGGGGGGACCGTGCACTCCCAGGTCCACCGGCATATCGCGGCGACGTTACGGGGCAGCGTGCCGACCTGGGGGACAGTCATCTGCGGAGTGAAGTCCGCAGTGTGGAACGCGCTGAACACGTCGGCGACCCGGACGCCGTAGCTCTGGTAGATGTGGGTCAGCACAGCGTTGTACGCCACCGCGGCCAGTTCGCTGAGGTGGGCGAGCGCCTGCCCGCCCAGGCCGTGCCGCCACTCCGCCAGCGCGGGCAGGTAATAGTTCATCGCGACGATGTGGGTGTGCGGCCCGGCCAGGCGCAGCTGGGTCATGATCTCCGGGAGATTGGCGGTGACCTGCGGGATGGCCTTGGCAATACAGGTCGCGAGCTTGGCGACCGACGGCTGGGCCACGCACGAGCCAGGGTCATTGGCCCCGATGTCGATGGTGACCAGGGAGATCCGGGCCCGGTGCGCGCGCAGGAAGCTGACCGCGGCGGCCAGCTGCGAGCCGCCCCGGTAAGAGCAGATGCCCCCGTGGATCATGGTGGCGGTGGTCTCCCCGGAGCAGCCCAGCTTGACCAGGCGCAGGCCCGGCTGGTGCCGGTGCAGCACCGCGTAGAGCTGATCGGCATAACCGTGCTGGGTCATGACGCTGGTCCCTGACCTGTCCGGCTGCACCCCCAGCGAGAGCGAGTCGCCCAGCGCCAGGTAATAGCGGAGCCGGGGCTGATGCTGCCGGGCCGCCCGCGCGCTGGCAGCTGCCGACGAGCTAGCGGCCGTGAACGAACCCGCTGCCGTCAACGAACTGGCCGCCGTCAACGAACTGGCCGCCGTCAACGAACTGGCCGCCGTCAACGAACTGGCCGCCGTCAACGAACTGGCTCCGGCTACGGCCGGGGCGCTGGCGGCCGCGGCAGTGAGCAAGCCAGTCAGCGCAAGCACAGTCATTACTCGACGCATCGTCCCCATCCCGGATCGGGACCACCAGTCTAAGGAACCGCACCCAATGTGAAACCCGCCAGTTCACCTGGACTTCCTGGCCGTCCGCTGCTTCCCGGTGAGCGGCCGGGCCCTCAACTCCCTCGGCGGCCGGTCCGGGTCAGGCCAGCAACCCCAGCAGCTCCACCAGCCACGCACCTGGTCCTGCTGGGCGTGCCAGCTGACCATGATCATCTGATTAGCAGTTCGAATTTTTGCCCTCATGAGGGCAAAAATTCGAACTGCTAATTTCCCGCGGGGGCGGCGGAAGCACGGGACTGGGCGGCGTTCGGCGCCCTGCTCGCCGAGGACGTCAGTCCGGGCTGTGCTTCTTCGACCTCGACAGCGAGGGCCGGGTAGCGAAGATCACTGACTTCTGGCCGGAGCCTTCGAGCCCCCGGCTGGGCGCACGCTGCTGACCGAGCGACACTGACACCCGCCGGCGAGCACGGCGAGCCCACGGCCCGGATCCACTGCCTGGCACGTGTCGCCGGACGCGTCAGCGGTTCCTGATCGCCCTTCTCCGGTAGGCGATGCTCCCGGCACCGGCCAGGATGGCGCCCCCGCCGAGTGCGAGGAGCAGGGCGTCCTGGAACCCGGCCGTGCCGCCGCCGCCGGTCGCCGGGGCGACAGTGGGGAACGGGGTGGCCGTAGCTGTCTGGGTCACTGTTTGCGTCGGGGTCACTGTTTCGGTCGGAGTGACTGTTTCCGTCGGGGTCACGGTGGCCGTGACACTCGGCGTGACCTTGACCGTGCCGCTAGACAAGATCGTCGGCGAGGAGGTCCCGGCCGCCGAGGGCGGCGTACCCGATGAGCAGGCCGAGACGGACGCAAGCAAGGTCAGGGCACCGCAGCCGATAGCGGCCAACCTCGCGCTGAGCCCAGTCCTCGCGATGGCTGCACGCACCTTCATAGGACCTCCTCATGCGTCCGGCAGATGACGCCCGTTTCCCGACCCGGCACCAGGAACGTTTCCCAGTCCTGGCCTGAGAAACCGGAATCAGAAGGGAAAAGGCGGTAGGGGCCGGCCGCTGCCCGCCGCAGCACAAGGCCGGTCGCCGAATGGGCCGGCGTCTTAAAGTACGGAGCCCGCAGGCGGCGCCGGCGGGCAATAGCCGACCGGCCGCGGAAATATTAGGCTACGAGTGTCCGGCAGAGGGAAGACGGCAGGAGGGACAACCGCGTTGGGGGAGGTGGAGTGGCGGCGCATCGCTGGTATGCGTGTAGTCATGTCCTGGCCACAGAACGCGACCGCTCCTCCGCCCAGCGTGCCGATCAGCCTCCGCGCCCGCCTGGCCGGATTCGCCGGGGTGCTGCTCCTCATCGGCGGGATCGCCGCGGTCGGCATCGCGATCAGCAGCCAGGTGCATGCCCCGCAGCCCAGTTCGGCGGCAGCGGGCGCTATCGGGCCATACGGCAAGGCGCAAGGGCCGTGGCTACGGCGGTCGCTGCCGGTGTCGGTGGACATCCCGGCGATTGGCGTGACGTCGAAACTGCTGCACCTGGGCGTCAACCGTGATGGCACGATCCAGGTACCGTCGATTTCCGCGGCCGCCGATAAGGCCGCCTGGTACAAGTACTCGGCGACGCCCGGCCAGATCGGGGCGTCGGTCATCGAAGGCCACGTTGACAGCTATCAGGGGCCCGCTATCTTCTTCCGCCTGGGAGCCCTGCAGCCCGGCAACACCATCAACGTGACGCTCGCCGACGGCGTCACCGCTGTTTTCCGCGTCACCGGGGTGCGCGAGTACCGCAAATCGAAGTTTCCGGCCCAGGCCATTTACGGCGCGACCAACTACGCGGCCCTGCACCTGGTAACGTGCGGCGGTGCTTTCGACTACGCGACTGGCCATTACGTCAGCTCCACGGTGGTCTTCGCATCGCTCATCTCATCCCGGCCAGCCGGCCAGCTGGGCTGATGGGCGACAGCCGCCAGAGCAGCCTGCGGGCTGACTGCGAGCGCTGTTTCGGGCTGTGCTGCGCCGCCCCGGCGTTCACCGCGTCCGCTGACTTCGCGATCAGCAAGCCCGCGGGGCAGGCCTGCCCGCATCTGCGGCCGGATTTCCGCTGCGACATCCACACTGACCTCAGGCAGCGCGGTTTTCGCGGCTGCGCTGTGTACGACTGCTTTGGCGCGGGCCAGCACGTGTCCCAGGTCACGTTCGGCGGACAGGACTGGCGGCAGGCCCCGCACACCGCCGGGCAGATGTTCGGCGTGTTCGCGGTCATGCGGCAGCTACACGAACTGCTCTGGTACCTGGGCCAGGCGCTGGCCTACCCGGCCGCGGGCGCCCTGCACGGTGAGCTGAAGCTCGCCGCCGAGGCCACCGAGCGCATGACCCACGACAGTGCCGGCATTCTGCTGGAACTGGACCTGCCCGCGCACCGCAGCGTGGCCAACGCCCTGCTGGTGCGGGCGAGTGAGCTCATCCGGGCTGACCTGCCGGGGCGGAAAAGGGACCTCGCCGGAGCTGACCTCATCGGCGCCAGGCTGGGCGGCGCCAGCCTGCACGGCGCGAACCTGAGAGGGGCTTACCTCATCGGTGCTGATCTCACGGGCACCGATCTGCGGCTGGCCGACCTCACCGGAGCCGACTGCAGAGACGCCGACCTCAGCCGCGCCGACCTCAGCAGCAGCCTCTTCCTCGTACCGGCCCAGCTCGACGCGGCCAGAGGCGACGCCAGCACGAAACTGCCGCCGTCGCTCACCCGGCCGGCCCACTGGGCAGGCCCGGGGTCTGCGGCCGGATCCGCCGGAACAAAGTCTCCTGGGTAAGGCTGGCGATCAGCGCGCCGCCCGGGGCATGCACCGTGCCCATATACCAGCCGCGGCCTGCGGCCACGCTGCGTGGTACCAGGTCGAGCAGAACCCAGTCGTCCATCCGGACCGGGCGGTGGAACCACACCGCATGATCCAGAGTCGGCCCGGGCCCCGAGGTCGCGTCGTGCCATGGTGACAGGCCGGTGTAGATGTCAGACAGGTAGGTCAGCACCGAGGCGTGCAGTAGCGGATCGGCGGCCAGCGGCTCGGTGCACCGGGCCCAGAACCGGGTGGGCCATGCTCCTTCCGGGTACGGCTGGACGGGCAGCCGGGCCTCCATGGAGGACAGCCGGGGCAGCGTAAGCGGCGGTAGCGTGGCTGGGTCCGCCAGCTCGGGCAGGACTTCCACCTGGCGGTCCGGCCCGTCCTGGGCGCCCTGGAACGACGCCGACATGTTGAAGATGACCTCACCGCGCTGGATCGCGACGACCCGCCGGGCGGAGAACGAGTGGCCGTCCCGGTCCCGGTCGACCTGGAACACGGTGGGCCGGGCCGCGTCGCCGCGGCGCAGATAATAGCCGTGCAGCGAGTGTGGCAGCCGGCTCGTCCGGCACGGTCAGCCCGGCCGCCATCAGCGCCTGGGCCGCGACCTGCCCGCCGTACAGCGGGTACGGCTCGCTGAAGACCGCAGTGCCGCGGAACAGGTCACGTTCCACCTGCTCCAGGGCCAGCAGCTCGCGGACGCCGGGCCCTGGGGACGACGGGATGGCGTTCATGGCCCGCGGCGGTGCGGCGCTCGCGGCAGAGGTGCTGTTCGGCTGGGACATGGCGCTCACAGGCCGAGGTCGCGGCCAACGACCTCCTTCATGATCTCGGTGGTGCCGCCGTAGATCCGGGTGATCCGGGCATCGGCGTAGGCCCGGGCGATCGGGAACTCGGACATGTAACCGTACCCGCCGTGCAGCTGCAGGCAGGTGTCCAGGACCCGGCCCTGCAGCTCGGTACACCACCACTTGGCCTTGGCCGCGTCCACCTCGGTCAGCTCGCCCGCGTTGAGCGCGCGGATGCAGTCGTCGGTGTAGTGCTGGGCGACGTTGACTTCGGTGGCGATCTCCGCCAGCCGGAACCGGGTGTTCTGGAAGGTCCCGATCGGCTGGCCGAACGCGTGGCGGTCCTTCACGTAGTCCAGGGTCCAGTCCAGGGCCGCGGTGGCCGCGGCCACCGCGGCCACCGCGATGCCCAGCCGTTCCTGCGGCAGCCGGTCCACCAGGTGTGCGAAGGCCAGCCCTTCCTGGCCGAGCAGGTTCGAGGCCGGCACCCGGACATCGGTGAACGACAGCTCGGCGGTGTCCTGAGCGTGCTGGCCGAGCTTGCTGAGGTTACGGCCGCGCTCGAACCCGGGCATGCCGCGCTCCAGGACCAGCAGGCTCATCCCCCGGTGCCGCAGCGACGGGTCGGTCTTCACCGCGGTGATCACAAGGTCCGCATTGATGCCGTTGCTGATGAACGTCTTGGCGCCATTGACGACATAGTGATCGCCGTCGCGGCGCGCGGTGGCCGCGATCGAGCCGAGATCCGAGCCGGTGCCCGGCTCGGTCATCGCGATCGCGGTGATCAACTCACCGGAGGCGATGCCGGGCAGCCAGCGGCGCTTCTGCTCCTCGGTGGCCAGGTCGAGGAAGTACGGCAGGCAGACATCGTTGGTCAGCCAGATCCCGCTAACCGACCCCATCACCGGCGAGCGCAGCGACTCCTCGATGAACACGGCGTTGAACCGGAAGTCGGCTGCGCCCCCGCCGCCGTATTCCCCGGACACCGCCATGCCCAGCAGCCCCTGCGCACCCGCCGCGGCGAACAGCCCGCGCGGCACGATCCCGGCCGCCTCCCACTCCTCGTGATACGGCAGCACCTCCTTGGCCACGAACGTCCGCGCGGTTTCCCGGAAGGCCTCATGGTCGGCTTCGTACAGATTGCGCTTCACTGTCCGTCCTCGTCATGGAACCGGGCGGGGCGGCGCTCCCGGAAGGCCCGCACGCCCTCCCGGCCCTCCGGGCCGGCCGCGCTGGCCGCGATCTGCTCTGCTTCCACGTCGAGATGCGGGTCCAGGTCACGGCGGGCCCCCTCGGCGATCAGCCGCTTGATCCGGCCCAGCGCCACGGTGGGGCCGTCCGCGAGCTGCGCCGCCACCCGTTCCGCCTCGGCGGCCACCTGGTCATCCGGTACCACGGCCGCGACCAGGCCGAGCGCCAGCGCCTCCGCGGCGTCCAGCACCCGGTCGGTGAGCAGGATGTGCCGGGCCCGGGCCGCACCCACGATCCTGGGCAGCGTCCACGACATGCCGCCGTCCGGGGAGAAGCCGATACCCGGGTAGGCGGGGCGGAACCGGGCCCCGCGGCCCGCGATCACGATGTCGGCCACGCAGGCGATGCTCATGCCCGCCCCGGCGGCCCAGCCGTGCACGGCGGCCACCACCGGTACCGCCGCGGCGCCGAGCGCCCGCTGGAACGCGTGGAAGTCAGTGGCCAGCTCCTTGACGAAAGTGCCAGGGTCAGCCGCGGCGCCGAACGCGCCGACGTCACCACCGGTGCAGAAGTTCGGGCCCTCGCCGACGAGCAGGACCGCGCCGGTCTCCGGGCCGAGGCGGCTCAGCGCGTCCACGGCGTCGGCCATTGCCACGGCGTTCAGGCTCGCGCCCCGCCCGGCCGTCGAGATAACGCAGCGCAGTACCCGCCCACGCCGCTCTACATAATCGCTCATTGACGAAAACAGGCTCCTCAGTTACCAGGTCAGCGTGACCGTTGAGAACATGCTAGTGCCACGAAGGACCGTCCGGCTAGAATGAGTATCCTCTACCAGGCGGGCTCGTTACCTGCAGTAACCACAGGCCTCAGTAGCGACGGTGAACGGAGACGCGGATGGAGATCGCCGGGAACGCAGCGCTGGTCACAGGCGGGGCATCAGGACTCGGCCTGGCGACGGTGCGCCGGCTGCACGCCGCGGGCGCCCGGGTGGCGATCCTCGATCTGCCGTCCTCGGCAGGCAAGGCCGTCGCGGGTGAACTCGGCGAAGGCGCCGTGTTCACCCCGGGTGACGTCACCAGTGAGGAAGACGTCGCCGCCGCGGTCGAGGCGGCGACCGGGCTGGGCACGCTGCGGATCGTGGTCAACTCCGCGGGCATCGGCAACGCGGCCCGGACCGTGGGCAAGAACGGCCCGTTCCCGCTCGACGCGTTCAGTAAGGTCATCCAGGTGAACCTGATCGGCACGTTCAACGTGATCCGGCTCGCCGCGCAGCGGATCGCCGCGGCGATCCGCTGCGCGGCGATGGACATCGGCGAGGAGCGCGGCGTCATCGTCAACACCGCGTCGGTGGCCGCGTTCGACGGGCAGATCGGCCAGGCGGCCTACTCGGCGTCCAAGGGCGGGATCGTCGGCATGACCCTGCCCATCGCCCGGGACCTGGCCAGCATGAAGATCCGGGTGGTCACCATCGCGCCCGGCCTGTTCCTCACCCCGCTGTTCGGGACCCTGCCCGAGCAGGCGGTCAAGTCCCTTGGCGCCCAGGTGCCGCACCCGTCCCGGCTCGGCGACCCGGCCGAGTACGCTGCGCTGGCCGAGCACATCGTGGTCAACCCGATGCTGAACGGCGAGACGATCCGCTTGGATGGCGCCATCCGGATGGCGCCCCGCTGACCACCCCGCGCTCCGCACGGGCGGCACAGCAGGCCGGCCCGGAATGGGCCGGGGCGGCCGCGGGTTGGCGGGTCCATGACAACTGTGGGTTTCATCGGCAGCGGGCGCATCGGCGCGACCGTGGCCCGGCTCAGCGTGGCCGCTGGGCATCACGTAGTGATGAGCAACTCCCGGGGGCCGGACACGCTCAAGGAACTCGTGGCCGAACTCGGGCCGCTGGCCCGGGCCGGGACCGCTGCGGAGGCGGCTGCCGCGGCCGGTATCGCCATGGTCTCGATCCCGTTGCGGGCCTACCCGAGCGTTCCGGCCTGCCCGCTGGCTGGCAAGGCCGTCCTGGATACCTGCAACTACTACCCGGAGCGGGACGGACGGATCGCGGTCCTGGACAGCGGCTCGATTACGAGCAGTGAGCTGCTGCAGCAGCACCTGGCCGGGGCGCACGTGGTGAAGGCGTTCAACAACATCTTCTTCAAGCACCTCCAGGCGCTGGCCCGGCCGGGCGGGGCGAGCGACCGGACGTTCCTGCCCATCGCCGGGGGCGACCCGGCTGCGAAGCAGGCGGTGACCGAGTTTCTCAACTCGATCGGGTTCGGCGCGGTGGACACCGGGACGCTGGCGGACAGCTGGCGGCAGGAGCCGGGCACCCCGGTGTACGGCGCGCCGTACGGCCCGTTCAGCAACGAAACGGGCACCCCGGCCAGCGCCGACCAGATCCGCACCGCGCTGGCCGCCGCGAGCCGCTAGGGGCCGCCCGCCCAGCCCGTCGTGACACGATGTCTGCCCACCCCTGAGCCCAGGAGCGCAGCATGCCCAGCCCGAACCAGGTCGTCCTTGAGCCCGCCGCGCAGGAGTTCGCGGCGGCCACCAGCCAGCCGCCGTTCCTCTACCAGCTCCCGGTCGAGGAAGGCCGCAACGCCCTGGAGGAACTGCAATCCGGCGACGAACTGAAGCTCCAAGCCGGGCTGGAGGAGTTCTCGGTTGACGGCGGCCCGACCGGGACGATCCGGCTCCGCCTCGTGCTGCCACATGGGCTGCCCCGGCCCGCGCCAGTCATCTTGTACCTGCACGGCGCCGGGTGGGTGTTCGGCAGCCCGGCTACCCACGACCGGCTGGTCCGCGAGCTGGCCGTCGGGGCCCAGGCTGCCGTGGTGTTCCCGCACTACGACCGCTCCCCCGCGGCCAGGTACCCGGCCGCGCTTGAACAGTGCTGGTCGGCGGCCACCTGGATCGTCCGTTTCGGGCGCAGCTTCGGCCTCGACCCGGACCGGATGATGGTGGCCGGGGACTCGGTCGGCGGGAACCTGGCCATCGCGCTGACCCTGCTGGCCAAGCAGCGGGGCGGGGTCCGCCTGGCCGGGCAGTTGCTGTTCTACCCGGTCACTGACGCGTCCTTTGACACCGGCTCCTACCGGGACTTCGCCGAGGGCTACTACCTGCGGCGGGAGGGCATGCAGTGGTTCTGGGACCAGTACACGACCGACCCGGCGCAGCGAGCCGAGATCACCGCGTCGCCGTTGCGGGCAGCACTGGACCAGCTGGCGGGCCTGCCGCCGGCCCTGGTCATCACCGCCGAGGCCGATGTGCTCCGGGATGAGGGCGAGGCCTATGCCGCCAGGCTGCGGGCGGCGGGCGTGCCGGTCATCGCGACCCGGTACGGCGGCATCATCCACGATTTCGTCATGCTGGACGCGCTACGGCGGACCTGTGCGGCCGACGCCGCGATCGCCTCGGCGATCACCTTCCTCGAGGCCGGGCTCGGCATGGCCTGAGCCGGCGGGCCCGCCGATGACTTTGCGGCTCCGCGGTCGTTACAACTGCCATGGACATCATCGACTTCCAGGCCGCCGCCCAGCGGCTGGCTGACCCTAGTGATCGGCCCGGGGCTGGGCGTCGTCGGCTGAGCTGGCCGCGAGCAGGCCCTGGTGGTCCCGGTCGCAGGCTTCGCAGCTGCGGAGGTGGACGCTCACTGCCGCCAGCTGCTGGCGTGGGTCACGGCCCTCCAGCTCGCAGGTCACGTAGGCATCGAGTTTCTGGAAGGTGATATCGCAGCCTGGGTCTCCCGGGGTCACCGCCAGCAGGTCGGCCAGGCCGGGCCAGGCCGGGCTGCCCCTGGGCCAGCGGGCCGGTGCCGTACCCGTCCCTGGCGAGACGGTCGCGCAGCTGGCGGCGCGCCTCGAACAGCGACTTGTAGATCCCGCTCCGGGTGGAGCCGAATTCCAGGGCCAGCACGTCAGTCGGGGTGCGGTTGACCAGGGCCGCCTTGAACACGGCGCGCTGCTGGATGCTGAGGCTGTCCTGCACCGCGGCCAGGAGTGACGTCAGCAGCCCGCGCCAGCCCGCCTCGCCGCCGGGCGGGAGCCCGAGGATGCCGGGCAGCTGGTGTTCCCACGGCTCAGCGACGGCGGGTGCAGCCGGCCCGCCATAGCTGCCGCGCGACCTTGGCGGACACTTCGGCGACAGCGAACTTGCGGGCCCAGATCGTGAAGGGCACCTGACTGTCCCAGTCCTCGAGATTCGACATGATCGCCGCGAAGGCGCCGGTGGCCGCCTCCTGGGCCAGCCCGCCCAGGTCCAGCCCGCCCAGGTCCGGCCCGCCCAGGTCCGGCCCGGCCGCTGGCAGCACAGGCTGCCTGCGCTCGAATTCGCTCCGGGCCGTCTGCAGCAGCAGCTCATGCAACCGGGCAGTAGCCTCCGCGCGCCGTCCCGCCGCGCCACGGAGCCCGTCCACCCAGGCTTGGCTCTCGGCCGCCCGCCCCATTTCTGCCCTCAGGTCCGCGATTTCCGCCCCACCCGCCGGCCAGGCGGGAGGGATAGCCGCACATCTCTACTTATATGATCGCCGAACTTCCAGCGCGGCGCCGCCTACCTCGTCAGTTCGTGCCCACTGTCCCGGCTGGACATGGGACCGGAGCGGGCGGAGCAGGTCGGCAAGCGCAACGGCGTGCCCGGCGAGCTGGTGGTCCGTATCCGCCCCCCGCAAGCTTGTCGGCGGCTTCGACATGACCGGCTGAGCCAGCCTCCGGCCAGTCAGGCGCTCACCGCGTGGCTGCCGGTCAGGCGCCTACCCGGGTGGCCCCGGCCAGGATGGCGGCGATCGCCGCGACAGCCTGCTGCGCATCGGGCCCCTCCGCGGACACGGTGACATGCTGGCCGGTGGTCGCGCCCAGGCCCATGACGCCCAGCACGCTCTTGGCGTCCGCGCGACTGGCGCCGACGGTGAGCGACACCACCGCGGAGAACCGGGCGGCTGCCACGGCCAGCGCGCCTGCCGGGCGGGCATGCAGGTCACCGGTGAGGGTGACTGCTTGCTCAAAGCTTGCGGGCATGGCGCGCCTCCTCTGCGGCGGCAAGGACCGCCTGGATGTTCCCGCCGCCTGCGGCGGCCACCGTCGCGGCGACCACGCCTTCGACGAACGGCGCGTCGGCCAGCTCGACCGGGGCGGGCAGGTCCCCGCCCTCGCTGAGCAGCGCCCGGACGGTGAGAACGGCGCTGCCCAGGTCAGGCAGGATCAGCACGCCGGCCCCGCTATCGGCCAGTTTGACCGCCCGCTGCACTTTGGCCGCGCTCGTGCCGAGTTCACCGTCGTCCGTGCCGCCGGCCGGGATAATGGCCACAGTTCCCCCGCTGATCTGGCCGGCCAGTTCGGCCGCCCCCTCCGCCAGCGCAGCGCTGTGCGAGACGAGGACGATCCCTACTCTGGCGTCGAGGCTCATGGCATATCCTGAATCGTGTTCGACATCGCTGAAAGGTAGTCATGATCCAATCGGTGGAGCGCGCAGCCCGGATCCTGGCCGTCCTCGGCTCCGGCACCCCTCGTCTCGGTGTCACCGAGATCGCGGAACGGGTCGGCCTGGCCAAGCCGACAGTGCACGGGCTGCTCCGCACGCTGGAAAAGCACGACCTGGTCGCCCAGGACTCCGACACCGGGAAGTACAGCCTCGGCCCGGCGGTCCTGCTGCTCGGCAACGCCTACCTGGATGGTTCGGAGCTGCGAGCCCGCTCGCTGCTGTGGGCGGAGTCGCTGGCCCAGCGGGCGAACGAGGCAGTCTGGGTGGCCAGCCTGTCCGGGTCCCGGGTGATCGTGCTGCACCACGTGTTCCGCCCGGACAACACTGTGCAGATCCTCGAAGTGGGCGCGGCGATCCCGTGGCACGCCTGCGCCGTGGGCCACGCGATCGTGGCGCACCTGCCGGAAGCGCAGCGCGGCGGAGCCATGGCTGGTGACCTGGCCCCGCTGACCGGCCGGACCAAGACCACGCGGGCCGCGCTCAGCCGGGTGCTCGGCCAGGTCCGCAAGCAGGGCTACGCCGTCGAAGACCAGGAAGCCACCGTGGGCGACGCGGGCATCGCCGCCCCGATCCTGGGCCGGGAGGGCACCGTGGCCGGCGCGATCGGGGTGGTCGGCGCGGCGGACCGGCTGCTGGCCCCGGACAGCCGGGACGAGCTGGTACGCGCGGTCCAGGAGGCCGCCCGGTCCATCTCCCGTGACCTCGGTGCTGCCCGGGGCGGGGCGGTGCTGTCCGCGTTCGGCTGAGCCGGTCATGGCGTGACCACCGGGGCCTGCGCCTGGCCCGCTGGCGCCGGGCTGTCCTGGACACGAGTTGGCCTGGCCTGCAGCGCCGCGCCGGCCATGGCCGCGCAGGCGGAGCTGTCCAGGCCGGTGATCCATTCCGCTAGCTGGGGCAGGCGGGCCGGGCCCACGCTGAGCCGCCGCACACCCAGGCCGATGAGCAGCGGCAGCACGGCCGGGTCCGCTGCGGCGTCGCCGCAGACGGAAACGCTCACCCCAGCAGCCCCGGCGGCCTGGACCACCTGAGAGATCAGGGCCAGCAGCCGCGGGTCGGCCGCCAGCGCGGGACGCATCCGGGGGTCGGCCCGGTCCAGGCCGAGCACCTGGCTGGTCAGGTCGTTGGTGCCAATCGAGAAGAAATCGCTCACCGGCGCGAAGGTGGCGGCGGCGGCCGCGGTGGCGGCGACTTCCACCATCATGCCGAGTTCCGGCACCGGAGTGCCCGGCCTCCGCCGCCGCCTCAGCCACGGCGCTGGCGACGACGGCCATTTCCTGCTGGGAACGCACCATCGGCACCATGACGCCGAGCTGGGTGTCCCGGCCGCTGCGCAGCACCGCGCGCAGCTGGCCGGCCAGGGCGCGGGCATGGCCGAGCAGCGCGGCCAGGCCAGCCTCCTGGCCGGCCAGGAACGGCGGGATCTTGTCGCCGGAGAAGTCGAGCAGCCGTACCACGGCTGGCCGCCCGGCTAGCAGGCTCAGCACCGGATCCAGCGCCGCCCGGTGCTCGGTCTCGGCCGGCCAGCTGGTGGCGCTGAGAAACGGGATTTCGGTGCGCAGCAGGCCCACCCCGGCGGCGCCAGCGGCCAGGCCACGCCGGGTCTCGGTGCTGGACGCCACGTTGCACAGCAGGGTGATCTCTTGGCCGTCGGCGGTCCGCACCAGCCCGGCCGGGTCTGACGCGGCGCTCCGTCCGGCTGGCCGGGCGGCACTGGCCAGGCTGTTGCCCCCGGCTGCGCCGGACCTGGCGCCAGGCAGCTGGGCCAGATCCCGCGGCGCCGGGTCAACCACAAGACGGCCGCCCACTCCGTCCAGGATGGCCGGGTGCCCCGCCGGGGCGGCGAGCACGGCCGGGTCCGCGCCCGCCAGCATGGGCACGCCCAGCCCGCGGGCGATGATCGCCGCGTGCGAGCTGGCGCCGCCGGTGACGGACACCGCGCCAGCCAGCCCGGTGTCGGCCAGCCGGATCAGGTCGGCCGGGTCCACTTCCCGCCGGACCAGGATGAAGTCGCCCGGGGGTGGCGGGGGCGCCTGGTCACCGGCCAGCCTGGCCAGCACAGCCCGGGCAACCTGGCGCACGTCGTCCGCGCGGGCGGCCAGGTCGGGGTGGGCCAGCGCGGCGATCGCCGCCGCCTGGGCCGCGGCCGACCGCTCGACCGCCACGGCTGCGTCCGCACCGTCCCTGGTCGCGGCGACCGCCGGGCCTACCAGCGCAGGATCGGCCGCGATCAGCGCCCCGATCATGACGATGTCGGCTTCGTCGCCGCGACCGCTGGCCCGGAGGTGATCGGCGAGCGTGGAGCGCTCCCGGGCCACCGCGGCAAAGGCCTCGGCCACCGCTTCTGGGGTCATCGGCCCGGAACCGGCGTGGCTTCCGGCCGGCCCAGGGGCGGGAGGGTCGCCTGGGTAGATGAGCCCGGTGGCCACCCCGTCGGACACCGGCACCCCCTGGTAGCGGCTGGCCTGGGTCATTGGCTGGCCAGCGCGGCATCGCGGAGGGCGCCGAGGATGAGGGCGGTGGAAGCCGCGCCGGGATCTTCGTGACCGACGCTGCGCGGCCCGAGATAGCTCGCCCGCCCTTTGAGCGCCTGCATGGAGATGGTGGCCACCGCCCCGGCCTGCGCGGTATCAGCGAGCACGGCGAGGGCGCCCGCCAGGGACGCCCCCTCCGCGATCGCTTTGCTGAAGGCCCCGGCCGCCGGGGCCAGCGCGTCAACCATCGTCTTGTCGCCCTCCCGGGCCGCGCCGAGCTGCTGCACGCCGGCCAGGGCCGCTTCGAGCGCGGCGGCCAGGCCGGGCAGGTCCACGTCCTCGGCGTCGCCCAGGGCCTTGCCGGCCCGGCGGAAGGCCACCCCGTAGAGCGGGCCGGACGCCCCGCCGACCTTGGAGATCAGCGTGGATCCGGTCAGCGCCAGGACGGCCCCCGGCGTGGCCGGGTCGGCCGAGTCCAGCGCGCTGAGCACCGCGGTGAACCCGCGGGCCAGGTTGATGCCGTGATCGGCGTCACCGATCGCGGCATCCAGCTGGGTCAGATGGTCGCGCTGCTCGTCAACGGCCCTGGCAGCGGCGGCGATCCAGGCCCGGAAGACTTCAGCATGCATGGGTGTCTCCTACGATCTGGGAACCTGTGCCGTTAGCGTCCCCAGCGCAGGGCAGGTGTGTCTACCGGCGCGTCCCACAACCGGGTGAGCGAGTCCGTGAGCCGGCACACCGTTACCGAGAAACCCTGCATCTCCAGGCTGGTGATGTAGTTCCCGACCAGGTTCCGGGCGATCCGGGCACCGCGGCCGGTCAGATACTGCTGAACCTCGTTGAACAGCAGGTACAGCTCCAGCAGCGGGGTGCCGCCCATGCCGTTGACCATCACCAGCAGGTCACCGGACAGCGGCATGTCGGCGTGGATGGCGTCGAGCGCGGCGGCGGCGAGCTCCCGGGCCGAGGCCAGCGGGACGCGGTGGCGGCCCGGCTCGCCGTGGATACCGATGCCCATCTCGATCTCGGAGTCGGCCAGCTCGAACGTGGGCTTGCCCGCCGCGGGCACGATGCACGAGCTCAGCGCCACGCCGAGGGACCGGGAGCGCTCGTTGACCTCGCGGGCCACGTCGGCCACCTTGTCCAGGCCCGCGCCTTCCTCGGCCAGCGCGCCCGCGATCTTCTCCACGAACACGGTCGCGCCCACGCCACGGCGCCCCGCGGTGTAGAGGGAGTCCTGCACCGCGACATCATCGTTGGTCACCACCGAGGCGACCTCGATGCCCTCGTCCCCGGCCAGTTCCGCGGCCATCTGGAAGTTGAGCACGTCGCCGGTGTAGTTCTTGACGATGTGCAGGACGCCCGTGCCGCCGTTGACGGCCTTGGTCGCGGCCAGCATCTGGTCCGGGACGGGCGAGGTGAACACTTCGCCGGCGCAGGCGGCGTCGAGCATCCCGTAGCCGACGAACCCGCCGTGCAGCGGCTCGTGGCCAGCTGCCCCCGCCGGAGACCAGGGCTACCTTGCCGGCCTGCGGGCCGCCCGCCCTGGTGATCACCTTGTTCTCGATGTCCACGGCCAGCGACGGGTGCGCTGCAGCGACGCCGGCCAGCGCGTCGGTGACCACGGTGTCGGGTGAGTTGATGAGCTTCTTCATGACGTGCCTTCCCGGATGACTTCGTTGCTCGGGGCTGGTTCGGCCGGCGCCAGGCTGGTGAACGAAGCGTCGGCGCGGACCCGGCCAATGCCGGCCCAGGCGAGACCGCCAAGGACGCCGCCGGCCAGATCCCCGATGAGGTAGGCGGGTACCTGTGACCACAGCACATTCCCGCCAAAAGCCGTCCTGCATGAACACGGCGCCCAGGTAGCGGGCTGGGTTGATGGCGGCACCGGTCGCCGGGCCCAGGACGATGATGACCGCGAAGACGATGGCGCCGATCGCCATCGGCGCCCAGCCGGGCACCGCCCGGTGGTCGATGACGCCGAAGATGACGAAGACGAGCATGAACGTGCCGATCGCCTCGATCAGCATGCCCCGGCCGAAGCCCATCGTGGCGGGGTTGTAGGCGGTCACTCCGCCGCCGGCGGCGACGGTGGCCACCCGGCCCAGGGTGAGGTAGATGGCGGCCGCGCCGGTTATCGCGCCGACCAGCTGGGCGGCCCAGTAGCCGGGTACCTCGCGCCACGAGAATTTGCCGGACACGGCCAGCGACAGCGTCACCGCCGGGTTGATGTGGCCGCCCGAGATGTGCCCGATCGCGTATACCGCGCCCACAATGACGAGCATGAACGCGAACGAGATCATCCCGAGCTGGGCCATCGAGAAGGGGACCTTCGTACCGGCCGCGATCACGCCGGTGGCGGCGGCTGAGCCTGCCCCGATGAAGACGAGGAAGGCGGTGCCGAGAAACTCAGCTCCAAGCTTCTGCAGGGTGGTGGGTGGTGCTGCCATGCGGGTAGCCCACAGCGCGCCGGTACCTGGCCGGGGGGCCGGGGCTCCTCACCTCCTCTGGCGGTGCGGGCGGCGGTCTCGAAACCTGTTCGACATCGCCGAACAACGTTTCAGGAAACATAAAGCCGGCGGACGGTCCCGTCAAGAGGCAAATCAGCGGCAGTTACCAGCGGGGTCCGTGGGACTGACTTGCCCGTCCCGGCCGACGCACGGCCCACCCCCGAGCCCACACCAACAGTGCGGTACATGGTGGGTCACTGGTGACCCACCAGGTACCGCGTTAACGGCTGGGGCAGAGCTGGGCCCGGGGCTGGGGCAGGCCCGGGGCTGGGGCAGGTCAGCGCCAGGGGCGGGCGGAGCGGGCGGCCCAGTAGGACTCCGCCGCTTCGGCGAGGTCCAGCGCCGGGAGGTCGCGGACGGTCAGCGCAGCCAGGTTCTCGGCCAGCTGCCCGCGGGTCACCGCCCCGGACAGCACCACCGAGGCCCACGGCTGGGCCAGCGCGGCGGCCAGGGCTATCGCGTCAGCGGTGACCCCCTGGGCGGCGGCCAGCGCGGTCACCGGCCCTGGCGCGGCCGGCCGGGCCAGCCGGCCGTTGGCCACCCCCTCCTTGACCAGGATCGCCCAGCCGGCCGCGGCCGCTTCGGCCGCGGCCGGGCCGACCGACGGTTCCAGCAGGTTCCAGGTCACCTGCGCCGCGCTGAACAACGGCTGCCCGTCCACAGTGAGTGGCAGCGCCCGGCGGATCGTGTCGGCCTGCCGCGGCCCGCTGGTGGTCAGCCCGACGAGTACCCCCTCGGCGCGCAGCCGGGCCAGCGCGGCGAGCAGGCCGGGATCGTCGAACAGGCCGGAGTCCAGGGTGGCCGAGTGCACCTGGTACAGGGCGAGCCAGGGCCCGAGCAGGGCCTGGCTCTGCGCCAGCTGGGCAGTGAACATGGCCAGCGAGTGTTCCTTGACCTCGTGCTGGCTGGCGTCCATCCGCCAGTCCCCGGTGTAGCGGTAGCCCCACTTCGACCCGACCACCAGGCCTGGATGCTCCCGCTGCGCCAGCCAGCCGCTGAGGAACTCCTCGGCCCGGCCGTAGGAGCGGGCCGCGTCCAGGTAGCGGATCCCCGCCGCGTAGGCCGCGTCCAGCATCGAGAACGTCTGTGCCCTCAGGCCATCCACGCTCCGGTCCGGCAGGTCCGCGGCCCGGCCGCCGGTGATGTAGGCCGGGCGGCCCAGCGCGGCCAGGCCCAGCCCGATCCGGGAGACGGCCGGCCCGCCGGGCCCGAGCGGCACCGACGGCATGCCCGCCCGGCTCCCCTGGTCGCTGGCCATGGCCGCTACCGTACCGCCGGGTCCGTCACCTGGCCGGTACAGGTAGCTCGCCTGTCGGCGGGCTGGGCTAGCATCTGGCCAGCCAGCCAGGGGGGGAGGGCGCAGTGGCCGGAGACGGGGTCGGCGCGTCGGCCGCGCTGCCACGGCCCAGCGCGGCGGCGGAGCGGCCGTGGCCTGTCCTGCTGTCCCAGCTCCTCGTCGCGTTCACGATCGAGCTGGACAACGAGTTCGAGCATCAGTTCCCGCACCGGACCACGCGCGGCCCGGCGGCCGGGTCTCGCCGCGGCCCCTGGCTGGTCTCGCTGGCGATGTGGTCGAATCTGATGCGGTTCATTCCCCCGGACGGGGTGTGCGTTGCGGGCCTTCCGGCACTGACCGGGCTGACCAGGGAAGCGACCGAAACACAGCTCACCCGGATGTCGAGATGGTGGGGGTACCTCACGGTCGGGCCGGATCCGGCGGACCGCCGGCCCCGGCCGCCACGGCGGGACTGGATCGCGGCGCCCACCCCGGCCGGGCGACAGGCCCAGCAGATCTGGCGGCCGCTGGGCGGCGTGATCGAGCGGCGCTGGCAGGACCGGTTCGGCGCGGCCGCGGCCGGCCGGCGACCGGGGCGCTGCGGGCGCTGGGCGGCCAGCTGGATCCCGGGCTGCCGCACTACCTCCCAGTGGGCGGGACCGCGGCGCTGCGGCCAGCCGGGTCAGCCCGCCCGGCCGACGGCCCGCCCCGCGACCTGCCCGCGTTGCTGTCCCAGGCGCTGCTCGCCTACACGGCCGAGTTCGAGCGCGCGTCGCCGCTGCCGCTGCCGATAATCCGCAACGCCTTGCGCGTGGTCAGTGAGCCCGGCGTGCGGGTGCGGGACCTGCCGGGGCTGGCCGGGGTGGCCAGGGAGGCGATCGCGGTCTTCCTGCGCGAGCTGGAATCCCGGGGCTGTGTGGTGATCGGGCCGGGCCCGGCGCGGCTGGCGCGGCTCACCGCCAAGGGCCGCGCCGCCCAGGACGCCGCCGGTGACCTGGGCGGCCGGATCGACCAGGAGTGGCAGGAACGGTTCGGCGCGGACGTCATCGGCGAGCTCACCGGCGCGGCGCAGGACCTCTGGGCCGCCGGCGGCCCAGGGCAGCCGCGGCTGGCCAGCGGACTGCGGCCCTACCCGGACGGCTGGCGGGCGCATCCGCCGTACCTGGCCCAGACCACGGCGCTGCTCCAGGATCCGGGCGGGACGCTGCCGCACTACCCGGTGGTGTCGCACCGCGGCGGGTTCCCGGACGGCAGCTGATCAGCGGGCCGCCGGGGAACGGGGGCCCGAGCGCATGAACGTGCTGCGAGCTGTTGCCCTCACCTGGGCATAGCGAGAGGATTCGGTCGGGATCGGTGTGCCACTGGCCACTCCCCAGCCCGGGTCGCATGATCCAGAGGAAGGGACACGATGGCCGATAGTTCTGGCTTCCGCGCCTACAACAGCTGGCGGCAGGCCCGCGCAGACACCTGGTCCCAGCTGGAGGAGACGGCCCAGCAGCTGGCCGACGCGGTCACCCGCGGCGAGCCGGTCAACGTGATGACCCTTGCGGTCACCGAACTGCTGGAAGAGCTCACCCCGGTCGAGCAGTACTGGGCGTTTCCTGGCCCGGAACTGCTCCGGCGGGTCCGTGACCTGTTCACCGCGGGCGCTTACGACCGGTTCGCGTCGCTGGTCGCCCGGGTCAACTGGGCCCTGGTCACCGAGTCCTACCGGGCGGGCACCGCGTGGTCGCTGGCCGATGGCGACCCGGAGCCAGCCGAGCCCGAGGAACGGCCCGGGGCCGCCGGGGCGGCCGGCCCGGCCCGGCCGTACTTCGAAGTGCTCATGGTCGAGACGCTGAGCCCGGCCCAGGAGCAGGCCATGCGCGAGGAGGTACGCAGCTGGCGGCGGCCCGCTGACCCGTTCATCTACGAGCTGGTCATCGTGAGCAGTGCCGAGGAAGCTGTCGTGGCCGCGCGGCTGAACGCGCACCTGCAGGCCAGCGTCATCCGCCGCCGGTTCAGCCCGGCCGCGGCGCACGACCTGTCCAGGCTCGCCCAGTTCACCGACACCCATATCGCCACCGACCTGGCGGGCCAGCCGCCGCACGAGAGCGCGCAGATCCTGGCCCGGCGGCTGGCCCAGCTGCGGCCCGAACTGGACCAGTACCTGATGACGGAGATCGCGGTCGAGGACATCGCCGGGCACCTCAGCCACCACTTCCGCCGGGTGTTCCACGCCCGGGAAGGCTCGCTGGAGCTGCACATGAGCGTCGTGGCCGGGGTGGCCGAGCGCTACCAGACGCCGTTCTTCGAGGCGCTGCGGCACTACAGCCACCGCCCCACCGGGGTGTTTCATGCGCTGCCGATCTCCCAGGGCAACTCGATCATCGGCTCGCACTGGATCAGCGACATGGTCGGCTTCTACGGCCTGGACATCTTCCTGGCCGAAACCTCGGCGACCGGCGGCGGCCTCGATTCGCTGCTGGAGCCGACCGGGCCGCTGCGCCGCGCGCAGCAGCTGGCCGCCGACACGTTCGGGGCCCGGCGGACGTATTTCGTCACCAACGGCACGTCCACCGCGAACAAGATCGTCGCGCAGGCGCTGGTCGCGCCCGGCGACATCGTGCTGGTGGACCGAAACTGCCATCAGTCGCACCACTACGGGCTGATGCTGTCCGGGGCGCACGTCTGGTACCTGGACGCCTACCCGCTGCACCAGTACTCGATGTACGGCGGGGTGCCGCTGCGCGAGATCAAGGCGCGGCTGCTGGCGCTGAAGGCCGCGGGCAAGCTGGACCGGGTCCGGATGCTGATGCTGACCAACTGCACGTTCGACGGCATCGTGTACGACGTCGGCCGGGTGATGGAGGAATGCCTGGCGATCAAGCCGGACCTGGTGTTCCTGTGGGACGAGGCCTGGTTCGCGTTCGCCCGGTTCCACCCGGTCTACCGGCCGCGCACGGCCATGCGGGCGGCCCGCACCCTGGCCGAGCGGCTGCGGTCGCCGGAGTACCGGGCCCGGTATGACCAGCAGGCCGCGGAGCTGGCAGGCGCCAGCGACGAGGTGCTGCTGGACCGCCGGCTGGTGCCGGACCCGGCCCGGGCCCGGGTCCGCGTCTACTCCTCGCAGTCCACCCACAAGACGCTGACGTCGCTGCGCCAGGGCTCGATGATCCACGTGCACGACCAGGATTTCGCCCAGAAGGTGCAGGAGAGCTTCCACGAGGCGTACATGACGCACACCTCGACCTCGCCGAACTACCAGATCCTGGCCTCGCTCGACATCGGCCGCAGGCAGGCCGCGCTGGAGGGCTACGAGCTGGTACAGCGGCAGGTCGAATACGCGATGCGGCTGCGCGACGCCATCGACCACCACCCGTTGCTGTCCAAGTACATGCACTGCCTGTCCACGGCCGAGCTGATCCCGGCCGAATTCCGCCCGTCCGGCATCGACCAGCCGCTGCGCAGCGGGCTGCACAACATGCTGCGGGCCTGGGACGAGGACGAGTTCGTGCTGGACCCATCCCGGATCAGCCTGTACATCGGGCCGACCGGCATCGACGGCGCGACGTTCAAGCGTGAGCAGCTGATGGACAAGTTCGGCATCCAGATCAACAAGACGTCGCGGAACACCGTGCTGTTCATGACCAACATCGGCACCAAGCGCAGCTCGGTGGCCTACCTCATCGAGGTGCTGGTCAAGATCGCCCGCGATCTGGAGGACAGCGCGGTGGAGATGAGCCCCACCCAGCAGGCGGCGCACGCCCGGGCGGTGCTGAAGCAGACCGCGCCGTGTGCGCCGCTGCCGGACTTCAGCGGGTTCCATCCCGCGTTCCAGTCCGGCAGCGGCACCACCCCCGAAGGTGACGTGCGGCGGGCGTTCTTCCTGGCCTACGACGACACCCGGTGCGAGTACCTGCTGCCGGACGAGGCTGAGCAGCGGATGGAGGCGGGCCAGCCGGTCGTGTCGGCGACGTTCGTCACCCCGTACCCGCCCGGTTTCCCGGTGCTGGTGCCCGGCCAGCTGTTCAGCCCGGAGATCCTGGAGTTCATGCGCAGCCTGGACACCCCGGAGATCCATGGCTACGACCGGGCGGCCGGCTACCGCGTCTACACCAGCAAAGCCCTCGACATAGCCGCCGAATCCCGCTAACCCCTGGGCCGCCGGTCACGCCCGCCCGGGGCCGTTCTGTCCACGGCCCAGCGCCCCCATCTGCCCCAGCCGCCCCACCGGCCGCGGCCCGGACGTCAGCGCGGTGATTTGTGCCCCACCCGCGGGGCACAAATCACCGCGCTCTACGACGGGCCCTGGGCGCGGGGGTGGGTGTGGGTGTGGGTGGTCAGGGGCGGGGGCGGGCCGGGGCGGGGCGGACGGCTAGGCCGAGGCGGATGCGGCCGAGGATCCACAGCGCCTGGACCCCGTCCTTCCAGGTGATCTTCTTACCGGCCTCCCGGCTCCGGGCCCGGTAACTGATCGGCACCTCGAACGGGCGGATCTGCCGGGCGAGCAGCTTGCCGGTGATCTCCGCCTCCATGCCGAACCCGTCCGAGCTGATCCGCAGGCTCCGGTACAGGTCGAGCGGCATCATCTTGTAGCACGTCTCCAGGTCCGCGATATACGCGTTGAACAGGACGTTCGCCACGGTGGTCAGGCCCTTGTTGCCCATCACGTACCAGAATGAGTAGGCCGAGTGGCTGCCGAAGCTGCGGCTGCCGAACACCACTTCGGCCTCGCCCCGGAGTACCGGCTTGAGCAGGTCGGCGATGTCCTCCGGCTGGTATTCCAGATCCGCGTCGAACGGCATCATGTAATCGCCGGTCGCCGCGGCGGCGGCGGTGCGCACCGCGGCGCCCTTGCCCCGGTTCACCGGGTGGCGCAGCTTGACCAGCCGCTCGTCCTCGAGGTCGGCCAGGATCTCCGTGGTCCCGTCGGTGCTCGCGTCGTCCACCAGCACTAGCTCCACGGCGCACGGGAAGCTCACATCCAGCACGCGCTTGACCGCCTGCTGCACGGTCTCTGCCTCGTTGTAGACAGGCATCAGAATCGAAAGCTTCACGGCGCGCGTCATCCTTCTCGATATGCCAGCAACGGAGTGGTTGCCACAGAGTGTGCCCCAGGTACCGCAGCAATGTGCCCGGTTCGTCCCGGCCGGGAACCGCCGCGGGACAGTCCTTTCAGCCGTGCAGCGTATACGATCATGTCGTTTTCCGGACGCCTGGCCGGCCAGGGGGATGCCGTGGACCTGACGTACTGGCTCGGCCAGGCCGAGCGCGCGGTGCGGGAGTGGTCCGCCCGGTACGGCCCGTACCGGGCGCATCCGTCGCTGGACGTGAGCGACGAGCGGTTCGCCGCGGCTTTCGCGGAGTTCACCGGCAGGCTGGCGGACAATTACCCGTTCTTCCACCCCCGCTACGCCGGGCAGATGCTCAAGCCCCCGCACCCGGCCGCGGTGGCCGGCTACCTCACCGCAATGCTGATCAACCCCAACAACCACGCCCTGGACGGCGGCCCGGCGACCGCCGCGATGGAACGCGCGGTCACCGCCCAGCTGGCTGAGATGTTCGGGCTGGCCAGCCACCTCGGCCACCTGACTACCAGCGGGACCATCGCCAACCTGGAGGCCCTGTTCGTGGCCCGGGAGTCGCATCCCGGGCTGGGCATCGCTTACAGCGCCGAGGCACACTACACGCACAGCCGGATGTGCCACCTGCTGGGCGTGCCGGGCTACCCGGTGCCCGCGGACGACCGGGGCCGGATCGACCTGTCCGCCCTGGCCGACCTGCTGGCAGGCGGCCAGGTGGGGACCGTGGTGCTGACCGCGGGCACGACTGGGCTCGGTGCGGTGGACCCGATCCACGAGGCGCTGCCGCTGCGGGACCGGTACGGCGTCCGGATCCACGTGGACGCCGCCTACGGCGGGTTCTTCACGGTGCTGGCCCGGGGGGACGACCCCCCGGAACCCCCCGCGAGTCGCTCACTCGGAGGGGACACGCCTCCGGCGCGCCCCGCCTCGCCAGCGAAGGCGCTGGCCCGGGGGGACGACCCCCCGGAACCCCGTGGCGAGGGGCTGGCCGGGGCGGGGCTGCCTGCGGCGCCGTGGCGGGCTATCGCCGAGTGCGACTCCGTCGTCGTGGACCCGCACAAGCATGGGCTGCAGCCGTACGGCTGCGGCGCCGTGCTGTTCCGCGACCCGGAAGTAGGCCGTTTCTACCTGCACGACTCCCCGTACACCTATTTCACCTCGGCGGACCTGCACCTCGGCGAGATCAGCCTGGAGTGCTCCCGGGCTGGCGCGTCGGCCGCCGCGCTGTGGCTGACCTTCCAGCTGCTGCCGCCCACGGCCGCGGGACTGGGCCAGGTGCTGGCCGCCGGGCGGCGGGCCGCCGTGCGCTGGGCGGAGCTGATCCGCGCCTCCGACGTGCTGCAGCTGTACCAGGAACCCGAGCTGGACATCGTCAGCTACTTCCCGGCCGCGGGGCCGGCGGGCAGCCCAGCCGCTGGCCGGCTCGCCCTGTCCGGCATCGACCGGGCCAGCGAGCAGGTCCTGCAGGCCGGGATGACCAGCCCGGACCCGGTCTTCCTGAGCACGCTGCGAGCGGACGCGGACGCGTTCCGGGCCCGCCATCCCGCCGTGGCCAGCGACGCCCCCGGAGCACGCATCCTGCGCAGCGTGCTGATGAAGCCGGAGTCCGAGTACTACCTGCCACAGCTGCACCGCCGGGTGGAGCAGCTGGCCCGCGCCGCCGTCGGTGATCCGGCCCCGGGTTAGCCCGCCCGCTGGCAGGTGCTGCTCGCCGGCGGGGCGCCGGCGGCGCCCCGCCAGCGGCCGGCCCCGCCGGGGCGCCGCCGGACGGGGCTGCAAAGCTTAAAGGGAGACACGTAAGGAGGCTTCCCATGACCAGCCAACCGACGGCCGCGGCGGCCGGCACCATCGAGATCGGCGGCGACCTGACCGTGAACCGGATGGGCTACGGCGCGATGCGGATCACCGGGCCTGGCATCTGGAGCAAGCCAGCAGACCGGGAGCAGGCCAAGGCGGCGTTGCGTAAGGCGGTCGAGCTGGGCGTCAACTTCATCGACACCGCCGACTCCTACGGCCCGGACGTCAGCGAGATCCTGATCGCCGAGACGCTCGCCCCGTACCCCGATGACATGGTCATCGCGACCAAGGGCGGGCTGGTCCGGCCCGGCCCGGGCCGCTGGGAGCCGGATGGCCGCCCGGAACACCTGCGTGCGGCCTGTGAAGGCAGCCTGAAGCGGCTGAAGCTGGACCAGATCCCCCTGTACCAGCTCCACCGGGTCGACCCGGACGTGCCACTGGCCGAGTCGATCGGCGCCCTCGCGGAGCTGAAGGACGCGGGGAAGATCCGGCACATCGGGATCTCGAACTTCACCGTTGAGCAGGTCAGCGAGGCCCAGAAGATCGTCCCCGTCGTGTCGGTCCAGAACCGTTACAACGTGACCGACCGCTCCTCCGAGCCAGTCGTGGACCTGTGCGAGCAGGAGGATCTGGCGTTCCTGCCGTGGGCGCCGATCCAGGAGACCGAGCGGATGATCCCGGTGCTCACCGCCGCGGAACGGCACGGCGTCAGCGTGCGGCAGATCGCGCTGGCCTGGCTGCTGGCCCACTCGGCGCAGATCCTGCCGATCCCCGGGTCCGGGTCGCCCGAGCATGTCGCGGACAACATAGCGGCCGCGTCGATCGAGCTCACCCCGGAGGAGTACAACGCGATCACCGACGCCATCCCCGCCCCCTGACCCCGCAGCAGCCGCCCCAGCAGGATCAGTGCGGTACACAATGGGCCGCCAGTGACTCATTTTGTACCGCGCTGATGGCCGGGACGGCGTCGGCGGCCCGGGAGCGCGGGCGGGTGGTGCACGCCAGCGCTGACCTGGATTACCTCAGCGACCTGGCCTGCGACGAGGAAGCACTCGCGGCCGGCGCGCGGGCACTGCACGGCGGCGCCCCGGTGGTCGCGGACAGCGCGATGACCGCGGCCGGCATCACCAGCCGGGAGGTGATCTGCCGGGTCCGGGACCCACGGGCGGTCTCGCTGGCCGCCCGGGCCGGGATCACCCGGTCCGCCGCCGGGATCCGGGTCGCCTACGGCGACGTCGGGCCGGGCGCGGTCTGGGTGATCGGCACCGCGCCGACCGCCCTGTTCGAGCTGATCAGCCTGGGCACCAGGCCCGCCCTGGTGATCGGGCTGCCGGTCGGGTTCGTGGGAGCGGCTGAGTCGAAGGCAGGGTTGCGGGCGAGCGGGCTGCCCGCGCTGACCAACCACGGCGAGAAAGGCGGCGCCGCGGTCGCCGCGGCCGCGCTCAACGCCCTGCTCTACGCGCCGCCTCCCCGGCCATGCGCTGGGCAGCAGCCACCCGGCCACGGGGCCCGGCAGTGACCAGGACCGCGCCGGCCAGGGCACTGCCGGGCACCGGGACGGCCCCACCGTTGCTGATTGTCGGCCATGGCACCCGCTCGGCCGCGGGCGTGGCGGAATTCCGCCAGCTGATCGGCCGGATCGCGGCACAGTCCAGCGGGTGGCGGCCGGCCGTGGACGGCGGGTTCATCGAACTGGCCGATCCGCCGGTGAGCGAGGTGGTGCCCCGGCTGGCCGCGGTCAGCACCGAGCTGGTCGCGGTGCCGCTGGTGCTCACCGCGGCCGGGCACGGTAAGGGCGACATCCCGGCGGCGCTGGCCCGGGAGCAGGTCCGCAGGCCCGGGCTGCGCTACCGGTACGGGCGGCCGCTCGGGCCGCACCCGGTGCTGCAGGACCTGCTGGCCGCGCGGATCGACGTGGCCCTGGCTGGCCAGCCGCGGCCAGGCACCCAGGTCATCCTGGCTGGCCGCGGATCCACCGACCCGGACGGCAACGCGGAAGTGGCCAAGGTGGCCCGGCTGCTCTGGGAAGGCCGGGGCTATGACGAGGTGGGGCTGTCGTTCGTGTCGCTGGCCGAGCCGTCCGTGCCGGCCGCGCTGGACCGGGCCCGGCGGCTGGGCGCGCGCCGGCTCGTGGTGGCGCCCTACTTCCTGTTCGCGGGGGTGCTGCCGGACCGGGTCGCGGCCCAGGCCCGGGAATTCGCGGCGGCCTGGCCCGGGCTCGACGTCCGGGTGGCCGGGCTGATCGGGGACTGCGACGAGCTGGCCGCGCTAGTGCTGGAGCGTTACCGCGAGGCCCGGCGCGGTGACATCAGGATGAACTGTGACACCTGCGCGTACCGGGTCGCGCTGCCCGGGTTCGCGGACAAGGTCGGCCGGGCGCAGACGCCGCATCACCACCCGGCTGACCATTACCCAGCCGGCCATCTGCCCGGGGACCACCACCGCGGTTAGGGCACGGACCACTGCTGGTTGCTGCCGCCGTTGCAGGTCCATAGGTCGAGCTGGGTGGCACCGCGGCCAGGGTCCGTCAAGACCCTGATTCGCGGTGAATTCTCAGCTAAGTGACCGGAGCCACTGTCATTACTGCTGGTATCGTTCCGACTGCTATGCGCCTTACGGGTACGACGCAGCCGTGCCCGGTCAACCACATAAAAGATCTTTCGGGATACGGGGACAGGCCGGGCCGGGGGGAACGCGCCGGGCATGGCCCACGGATCACGGGGGTGGTGCCGGTTAACCGGTCGACCACGCAGCGCACACGGGACGCGCTGCCATATCTGATCATGGGCGGGGTGGCGGCTTTCGCGACCTGGGCCGTCCCCGGTATGGGGCTGCCCCTGCTCGCCCTGGGCCCGGCGTCCGCCGCAGTGGTCGGCGGGCCGCGCCGGACGGTGGCGGCTGGTCTCGTGGCGCTCGGCCTGTGCGTGCTGCTCACGGTGGACCGCGTCATCGGCTCCTGGCACATGTTCATCTACGACTCACTGACCGTGGCCGGGGTCACCCTGGCCGCCGCGCTGGCCAGCTGGGTGCGCCGCCGCCGGGAGCGCGAACTGGCGGACGTGCAGGCCATCGCCGAAGTGGCCCAGCAGGCGCTGCTCGGCCCGGTACCGCGGGAGGTGAGCCAGGTCCGGCTCGCGGTCCGCTACATGTCGGCCGCCTCGCATGCGCGGATCGGCGGCGACCTGTACGAGGTGGTCACCGGGCGCTACGGCACCCGGCTCATCGTGGGGGATGTCCAGGGCAAGGGCTTGATCGCGGTCAAGACGGCAGCCGCGGTCCTCGGGGCGTTCCGCGAGACGGCGCACGACGCGGCCGGGCTGCCGGTCATCGCGGACCGGATCGAACTGAGCCTGGCCCGGCAGCTCAACGAGGAGCAGTTCGTGACCGCCGTGCTGGCCGAGCTCAGCGCCGACGGATCCAAGATCCAGCTGCTGAGCTGCGGGCACCCGCCGCCCTTGCTGATCACCGGCGGGACAGCCAGGTTCGTCGAGCCGGTGCTGCCTGGCCTGCCGCTGGGCCTGGCTCATCTCGCCGCGGTGCCCCGGGACGTCACCACCGTGCCGTTCGGGCCCGCAGACGAGATGCTGTTCTATACCGACGGGGTCAGCGAGGCCCGGGACCAGGCCGGGGAGTTCTACCCGCTGGCCCAGCGCGCCGCCACCGGCAGCGACGCGGACCCGGACCGCGCGCTGGACCGGTTGCAGCGGGATGTGCTGCATCACGTCGGGCACGCCCTGGATGACGACGCCGCGATGCTGCTGCTGTGCCGCGAGCCGGTAGCGGCCCGAACCCAGCCGGCCGCCTTATCCCGGCCCGGGCCGGACCCATACCGTGACGTGGGTGGGCTCCAGGGCCGCGTGCACGACGCCGGCCAGATCGCCACGGACCGTTTCTAGGTCAACCGCGTCCTTCAGGTTCGCCGCGAAGCCTGCCACCATCTGGTCCGCGTCGTACCGGGCCCGGTTGAACCGGCGGTCCACCGCCCGCTGCACCCGCCGTCGCACCGGGGCGAACAACGCCGCCGCGGCCAGCGTGGCCGCGGCCACCGCCACCGGCGAGGAGAACCGCAGCACCTGGGTGGCCAGCAGCACCAGCCCGGTATACACGCCCAGCAGCAGCCCGGTCACCAGCGCGTAGGCCAGCGTCCGGGAAATGATCCGGTCGATGTCATACAGCCGGTACTTCAAGATCCCGACGCCGATCCCGACCGGCAGCGCCGCGAGGCCGACGATCGCCACCTCCCAGATGGCCGAGTTGGTGGCCACGGCCCAGATGCCCAGCACAGCGCAGGTCACGGTCCCGCTCAGCAGCCACTTCAGCTGCTGGCGCCGCTCCCCCGACGAGCGCCGCCAGCTCCCGATCTGGTACCCGAGCGCGCCGAACCAGGCCAGCACGACCGGAGCGAAGAATATGAGCGCCACCCAGGACGGCGGACTATCGGCAGGGGCAATTTGGCCGCCGGCCTGGACGTCAAGGTGGGGCGCGGCGATGACGGCCGCGATGACGCTCACCGGGAGGCTCAGGCAAAGCAGCAGATATGCCCCCAGCACCCACCGCCACCCTGTAGAAGGCAGCCGCCCATCCGGGAACAGCATGGTCACCAGGGGGAACACGGCGATTACGAGGGTGAACAGCTGGCTGAGGATCAGCGCCACGGGGCTCAGCAGCGGGATTCCCCGGTGACCGGAGTGGTACACGTACGACGCGTACGCCCCGGCGACGATGGTGAGCGGGATCCAGTTGGCCGCGCCCAGCAGCAGCCACCCGATCGGGTTGCCCGGCTGGTGCCGTGCCACTACCAGGCCCACCGCGCCGACCACCAGGATCACCACCAGCAGGCCGGACACGGCCCTGAGCTTGCTGGCGTCGAGCCCGTGAGCCTGGCCGGTCAGCACGCCGGCGACCGGCAGCGCGGCGATCAGGACCAGCGCCAGTGCCGCCAGCACCGCCGCGGTCCGCGGCGAGGCGAGGCGGAGCCGGCCTGCACGCTGTGGCGCGCTCATCCGCTGTCCCGGCTCAGCCACACGGACAGGTGCGCGGGTTCCAGCGCTGAACCGACCGCGTCCAGCAGGCCGGCCTGGACCGTGTCCAGGTCCACCGCGTCCTTCAGGCGGCCCGCGAACGCCGCGACCGTCTGGTCGGCGTCGTAGCGGGCCCGGTTGAACCGGTGGTCCACCACCCGCTGCACCCGGCGCCGCACCGGCGCGAACAACGCCGCCGCGGCCAGCGTGGACGCGGCCACCGCGACCGGCGAGGAGAAATGCAGCACCTCGGTGGCCAGCAGCACCAGCCCCGCGTAGACGCCCACCAGCAGCCCGGTGACCAGCGCATAGGCCAGCGTCCGGGAGATGATCCGGTCGATGTCGTACAACCGGTACTTCAGGATCGCCACGCCGATCGATACCGGCAGCGCGGCGAACCCGAACCAGCCGAGACCGGTCACGATCTGCCAGGCGGTGGCCGACGACGCCGACTGGGAGCTGGCCAGGATGGCACTGGCGACCACCACGGCCGCCCCGCTGGCCAGCCATTTCAGCTGCTGGCGGCGCTCACCCGAGGACCTCCGCCAGCTGAGCACCTGACGGCCGATGAAGGCCAGGACGAACATCAGGGTGAGCAGGAGCAGCACATGCGAGACGGGCGCGTACCAGCCTGACGCGTCATCGGTCCTCTGCAGGCCGCCGGTGGCGTCCACCCGGACGGGACGCCCGGTAACCGCCTGGACGGTGGCCACGCTCAGGCAGATGATGTTGAGCGCATAGACGCCGGTATAGGCCCAGAGCGCGCCGCGCCACCACGCCGAGGACAGTTTCCCGTCCGGGAACAGCAGCACGATCAGGCCCAGCAGTTCCAGGCCCAGGCCCCAGAGCTGGCCGACCGCGATCGCGGCCAGGCCGAGCGGGAGGTGGTGATAGCCGAGCCGGTAGCGCAGCAGCGCGTAGTCGGAACCATCGGTGGCGGCGATCAGGCACAGCGCTATGACCAGCAGCATCCAGCCGATCGGGTTGCCGGGCTGGCGCCGGGCGACGAGGATGCCGACCGCTCCGCACGGCACCCCGATCACCAGGGCCGTCAGGCTTTCGAAGCCGAGGTGGGACAGGGCGGAGAGCGGGCCCATGGCCACCGCGCCGAGCACGAGCAGAGCGGTCAGCGCCGTCAGCCAGCGGGCCGGGGAGCCGCGCCACGGCCGCCGCCCGGCCGCCACGGCGGTCACCGCTCACCCTCCGCGACCCACACCGCCAGGTGGGCCGGTTCCAGCGCGCTGCTGATCACCGCGGCCAGGTCACCACGTACCTCATCCAAGGCAACGGCGCCGGCGAGCCGGCTGGCGAATGCCCCCACGGCGGCGTCCGCGTCGTAGCGGGCCCGGTTGAACCGCCGGTCCACCGCCCGCTGCACCCGGCGGCGTACCGGGTTGAACAAGGCCGCCGCGGCCAGGGTGGACCCGGCCACCGCCACCGGCGAGGAGAACCGGAGCACCTCGGTGGCCAGCAGCACCAGCCCCGCGTACACGCCCACCAGCAGCCCGGTGACCAGGGCGTACGCCAGCGTGCGGGAGATGATCCGGTCGATGTCGTACAGCCGGTACCTCAGGATCCCGACGCCGATGGACACCGGCAGCGCGACGATGCCAAGGATCAGTACCTCCCAGAGGGAGGCGCTGCTGCCGAACGAGGCGATGGCCGAGATCCCGCAGACCGAGGCCCCGCTCATCAGCCATTTCAGCTGCTGGCGGCGTTCGCCGGAGGATCGCCGCCAGCTGGCGATCTGCCAGGCCAGCGCGCCCAGCCAGCCGGCCAGGAGCGCACCGAAAAAGACCAGGGTGGGCACGTTGACAACCGGCGACGTCGGGTTCTCCACCTGGGCGAGCTCACCGTCTGACAGCACATGAATGTGGTGCCCCGCGATCGCGGCGACGGTGACGCCGAGCACGGACACCACCGCGGGCAGGACGAGCACCATTGAAGCCCAGAAGATCCACCTCCAGCGCCCCGGCGGCAGCTGGCCATCCGGGAACAACCAGATGATCAGCGGGAAGGCGATGAACGGGAAGAAGAACAGCTGAGCAAAGATGACTGCCGCCGGGCCCAGCACCGGTAGCGCGTGGTGGCCGAGGCGGTAAGCCTCGTCGTACCCGTCGCTGGCGAAGGTCACCGCCAGCGAGGTGGGTGCGGCCAGCAGCAGCCAGCCGATCGGGTTACCTGGCTGATGCCAGGCCACCACCAGGCCGGTGGCCCCGATCACCCAGAGGGTCAGCAGCAGGCCGCTACCGGCGTTGAGCGAACTGAGCGTGATCTTGTGGTCCGCCGCCGCTTGCGCGATGGTGATGCCGCTGAACAGCAGCAGCAGGGCGGCCAGCAGCAACGCTGTCACCCGCGGCGCCAGCCGGGCGCCCGTGGCAGCCCGCTGCCGGGTGGCAGCGGTCATGACCCGCTCCGCACCCCGGCGGCCGGATGCGGCTGCGTGAGCCCCAGCTCGGGCAGGTGGCGGATACCGAACATGTCGCGCAGCGCGGTCAGCGCGGCCAGCTCGCCGCACCGGCCGTGCACCCCGGGCAACGGCGGGGTGGACGACGAGCACAGGTACACGCCGCGCAGCGGAGTGCGGTACGGATTCCACCGGGCCACCGGGCGGGCCACGGTCTGCCGCACGGTCTGCATCCCGGCGGCGATGTCCCCGCCGACGTAGTTCGGGTTCCGCGCTTCCTCGTCGGCCGCGGTCTGGGTGTGCCGGGCCAGCACCAGGTCGCGGAAACCCGGCGCGAAACGCTCGATCTGCGCCTCGATCCGGCTGGTCATGTCCATCGTGGACCCGGACGGCACATGGCAGTACGCCCACAGCGTGTGCTGGCCCGCGGGCGCCCGGGTGGGATCGGCCACCCCGGGCTGGACGATCAGCACGTACGGTGCATCCGGGTGCCGCCCGGCCGCGACGTCGGCCTCGATCGCCGCGATCTCCTCGAACGTGCCGCCCAGATGCAGCGCGCCCGCCTGCCGGGCCGCGTGGTTCGCCCACGGGACGGGCCCGGACAGCGCGAAATCAACCTTGCACACCCCGGCTCCGTAACGGAACCGCTGCAGCGCGCGGGCGTACCGGGGTGGCAGCTGGTCCCCGGCCATGGACAGCAGCGCCCGCGGCGCGACATCGAGCAGGACGGCCCGCACCGGAGGCAGCTCGGTGAGGGAACGCACCCACCGGCCGGTCTCGATGGTCCCGCCGGCCGCGACCACAGCACTGGCCATCGCGTCGGTGATCCGCGCGCTGCCGCCCTGGGCCACCGGCCAGCCGAAGCCATGGGCCAGCGCGATCAGCATCATCCCCACCGCGCCGGTCGGCGCCGCGGACAGCGGCATCATCCCGTGCGCGGCCGCGCCAGCGAACAGGGCACGGCCCTCTGGGGTGCGGAACCGCCGGGCCACACCAGCCGCGGACCGGAATCCGTTGCAGCCAAAAACGGCAACGCCAGGTGACAGTCGCCTAGGCGGCCGGCGGATCGGGGAGAGAACAAGGTCGGTGACATCCGCGCAGTCCCGGGCCAGCGGGCCGAACAGGCGCCGGTAAGCAGCGCCGTCGCGGCCGAGGTGCTCCGCGGTGGCCGCCACCGAGCGGGTGACCACCGCGGCCCGGCCGCCATCGAGCGGCTGGGCGAACACCACGTCCGGGCTGGCGAACTGGACGCCCCGCGCAGCCAGGTCGAAGCGCCGGAAGAAGGACGAGGCCACGGCCAGGGGATGCGCCGCCGAGCAGGTGTCGTGCCAGAAACCGGGGACGGTGAGCTGCTCGGTGCGGCAGCCGCCGCCCGCCGTGGCCGCACCCTCGATGACCAGCACGCGCAGGCCGGCCGCGCTCAGCGTCACGGCGGCGGCCAGGCCGTTCGGCCCGCTGCCGACCACGACCGCGTCGGCCTCACCGGGCATCGGTCCCCCCAGACATGTGTCTCCCGCCGGGTCAGTGCTTCGTCAGGCTGCGCCGCCGCGGGCGCGGCGGGTCAGGCGGCCCGCTCCGGGCGCCGGCGCAGGGCCAGGACAGGCGCCGCCACGGTCTGCAGCACGCTGCGCACCATGGAGTTGTGCCAGATGTTGCCGGCATTGCGCCACTGGCGCTTGCTGTCCACGCAGACTGTCCGCGTCGTCACCGTGGTATCCGCGGCGCCGAGCCGCTCGCCCAGCGCGGTCAGCGTCTGCGCCCAGAACACGTCTTCCTTACGGTGCCCGCCGAACGTCATCGCCACCTCGTACAGCGGGTCGTTCGCCCGCATCAGTACCTGCGCCTGGATGGCGGTCGCTTCCTGGGCCCGCTCCGCGGAGAACGTGATCCAGCCGGCGAACATGTGCCCCTGCGGCGTCATCAGCGTGAACGACTCCTCGTCCGCGTACAGCACGAACACGCCGGTGGAGAGCTTGACCCCGCCGCCGATCGCGAGGTCCAGCAGGGCCACATCGCCGGGGCTGATTCCGGTGAGCGCGCCAGCGAAGCGGTTGCCCTTCGGCCAGAACTCGGGGAAGTGGGCTTTCCAGGTGCTGATCGCCTGCTCCGGGGAGACGGCTTCGCCCACGGTCAGCCGGTAGGTCTTCTGCCACATCTTGCCGAAGCCCTGCACCGGGCCGGTGAGCCGCCGCCCGGCCACGTTGGTCCCGCGGACCCCGGCCCGCTGCTCGACGTCCAGGCGCTCCACCTTGGCCGCCCAGCGGCCGACGTCCCGGGGCACGGCGGCGGGCAGCACGCCCGCGTCCGCCTCCCGGACGCTCAGCTCGATCTGCTCGGCCGAGCGGACCCGATCCGGGCCAGCTGCCTCTGCCATGACGGCCTCCTCAGGTCCCTGCACCGACCAGCGCCGATGCTTCGTCGTCGTAGATGGTGATCGCCTCGTCGAGCCGGGTGAGCTCGAAGATCTCGCGGTAGTGCTCGCTCAGGCCGTAGGCGGCCAGCTTCTGCCGCTGCCGGTTGGCCCGGACCAGCAGCGTCACGAGCATCCCGATGCCGCCGCTGTTCATGTACTCCAGGCCGCCGAAGTTGAGCACCAGCCGGCTGGCCTGCTGGCCACCAGCTTCCTCGTAGGCCGACATCAGCACCGGCTCACAGGCCGCGGTGACTTCCCCTTTGATGTCCACGATCGCCATGTCGCCACCGACGTGGCGGACGTCCATCGTGACCACTGGTCCGTCCATCTGATTCCCTCCCCTGGTTTCCTGCCCCTGTTCACCAGCACGGGTGGCGGCCTCAGGCCGCTGGCCCGGCCAGCTGGCTGACCGCCGCGTCGAGGTCTCCGAAGACCTCGATGAAGTCCGACAGCCGGGTGATGTCGAAGATCTCCCGGTAGTGCTCGGACAGGCCGCTCGCGACCACCTTGCGGCGCTCCGACCTGGCCCGGGCGAGCACGCTCACGATCAGCGCGATCCCGGTGGAGTTGATGTAGCCGACGCGGGCGAAGTCGAGCACCACCGTGCCCGGCTCGCCGTCCGCCACGGCCTGCTCGTAGGCGGCGTTCAACACGCCCGCCGCGCCGCCGTCCACCTCGCCGGTGAGCTCAATGACCGCCACCCCGTCCATGGCGTGCACGGCTGCCTCACATGTCTTCTTCATCGCCGCCTCCTTCAAGACCCCCCGATGTGCGAGACCGCGGTCCGCGAACCGCGCCCGGCCCGTCACCGGCACCAGCGGCGCCCGTCCGCATGGTGAGCCGGATGGTGTGCCGTGAGCCGTCGGTGCTCACCTGCATGGCATCGACCATGTTCCGGATGAGGAACAGCCCCCAGCCCCGGGCCCGCTGCTCCCCCTCCAGCTTCAGCGCCAGGTCCGGGTCCTCCACCGGCCCGGACGGGGCCTGATCCCCGCCGAGGTCGGTGATCGCGACGATGATGAGGTCGCCATCCTGGATGACCTCGACGTCCACCGGGATCTCCGGCCGGCCCCGGTTGCCGTGCTCGATGGCGTTCATGGTGGCCTCGGCCACGGCGGTCTTCAGCCGTTCCAGCCGGGCGGCGGGCAGGCCACTGTCTGCCACGGCCTCCGCGACCCGGGCCAGCGCGTCGCGTTCGTTGCCCGGCTCGCTGGCCACCGCGAAGGCGGCGAGCCGGCGGCCGGCCGGATGGGCCACCGAGGTCATCGGGCGCCTCCCGCATACACGGCGGACATGGTTCGTTCCAGGCTGACCAGCGTGATGTCGTCTTCCTGCTCGGCCTCCGGGCCGGTGAACGCGCTCAGCTCGGTGAGGCACAGGTCGATCAGCGCCTCACCCGAGGCGCCCCGGCCGGCCAGCTCGGCGACCCGCGGGAAGCCGAACATCTCCCGGTCCGGCGCGTGCGCCTCAGCCAGGCCGTCGCTGTGCAGCAGCGCGCAGTCGCCGGGTTCGAACTGGAAGGTCTTCTCCTCGTAGTCCATCCCGGGCATCAGCCCGAGCGGCATGCCCCTGGCCCGGAGTTCTGCCACGCCGTCCCTGGTCCGGACGTACGGCACGTCATGCCCGGCGTTGGCGAACTCGATCTTGCCGCTGACCGGGTCCAGGACCAGGGCCAGGCAGGTGACGAACATGTGCGCCGGGATGTCCGCGCAGAGCAGGTCGTTCACCTGCGCGAGCACGGCGCCAGGCGAGATCAGCCGCGGCGCGGCCCCGCGCAGCAACGCATGCGTGCTCGCCATCACCAGGGCCGCGGGGATGCCCTTGTCGGTGACATCACCGACGACGAACATGACCCGGCCGTCCGGCAGCGGGATGAAGTCGTAGAAGTCGCCACCCACCGTCCGGGCCGGCCGGTAAAACGCCGCCACGTGCCAGCTAGGCAGGTCAGGCACGCTCTTGGGCAGGAACTGCTGCTGGATGATCTGCGCGATCTTCAGCTCCTGCTCGAGGCGCTCCCGGTTCCGGGCCTCGGCCTCCTGCTGGCGGACCAGCTGGCCAACCCGCATCGCGGGCGCTGCGTACCCGGCGAGGGCGTTCAGCAGCAGGCGGTCCTCGGAGGAGTAGTCCCGCTCGGACAGCCGGGGGCCCAGGCTGACCATCCCGATCAGGCTGCCGGAGGAGATCAGCGGGACAACCAGCACGACGCCGGCTTCCTTGAGCGCGGCCAGCCCGGGTGAGTCAAGGTCGAGGGTCCGGATGTCCACCGTGCTGGCCGCGCTGAGCAAGTAGCCCACCAGCGGATCGTTGGACGCCAGCTCGATCTCGGGCCCGCTGCGCACGGCAGCGGGTACCGCGGCCGCGGGGATCGCGGGGGCAGCAGCAGCCCGGCGCCCCCGCCAGCCGCGGGCCCAGGAGCGCGGCTGGCCGCCCGGCGCGGGACTGGTGATGATCACCGGCGCCGGAGCCGGCCTCCCCCGGCATCGGGCGCAGCCGCGGCTGGGCCCTCCGTGTCCTGGTTAGCGCGGGCGACAGCGGTGTCAGCTGTCACGCCGGCGGCGGCCCCGTGGTCGCCGACACTGACCCTGCCGAGCCCTTGAGCCATGTCACTCTCCGCATCCCCGCCCTGGTCTTTATGCGCACGGCCAGCTTAGGGAGCGGGCGATACGAGATCGTTACGGCTGAGCTGGTCAGTGCAGCAAATTTCACGCTGCTGCGTTACGGTGGGCGGCAAGCAGGAGCCCGCTGACGCCGGGCACGTGCGGAACAGCGTGGGGGGAACACGTGACCGGACTGAGTCTTGCGCTGCTCGGGCCGCCCGTGGTGACCCGGGACGGGGCCACGGTCAGCTTCGACACCCGGAAGGCCACCGCCGTGCTGGCCCTGCTGGCGGTGGCGGACCGGGAGCTGAGCCGGGAACGGCTGGCCGCGCTGCTCTGGCCGGACGCGGATGCCGTGCGGGCCCGGGCCTCACTGCGCCGCACGCTCTCGGTCACCGCCGCGGCCGTGGGCGACGGCCTGGCCGTCAGCCGGGCGTCCGTGTCGTTGCCACCGGGCCGGGTCAGCGTGGACGTGGCGGATTTCGAGTCCCTGGCGGCCCAGCACACGGCCGGCTCGCTGGAACAGGCGGTCCGGCTCTACCGGGACGATTTCCTGGCCGGGTTCGCCCTGCGCGACTGCCCGGAATTCGACGACTGGCAGGCGGCCACCGCGGACCGGCTCCGGCAGAGCCTGGCTGGGACGCTGGACCGGCTCGTCGCGGCCTGCGTCGCCGACGGTGACCTACCCCGGGCAGTGGAGCACGCCCGGCGTTGGCTCGCTTTGGACACGCTGCACGAGCCTGCGCACCAGGCACTGATCAGGCTGCTGGCCTGGACCGGGCAGCGCTCCGCGGCCCTGCGCCAGTACCGGACGCTGGTCCGCATCCTGGATAGCGAGCTGGCGGTGCGGCCGCTGCCGGAGACCACCCAGCTGTACGACGATGTCCGGGCCGCGCGGCTGGCCCCGCCCCCGGCGGCCCCGCTCGTCGTATCGCACGCTGGCCCGGAGCTGGACGGGACGGCGCTGACCGGGACGGCGCTGACCGGGACGGCGGGGTGGCCGTTCGTCGGGCGGGCGGACGAGCTGCACGCGCTGCATGCCGCCTGGCGCGACATCGGCGCGGCCGGCCGGGTCACGGCCGTGATCGGCGCGGCCGGCAGCGGCAAGACCCGGCTGATAGAGGAGTTCCGGTCCGGTGTCCAGGCGGCCGGCGCCGTGGTGCTGGCCAGCCGCTGCCACGACGGTGAAGGCGAGCTGCCCTTCGTGGTCGCCGCCGACCTGCTGCGCAGCGCCCTGTCCGTGTGCCCGGACCTGCCCGCCCGGCTGCCCGCGCACGCTGCGGCGATGACGGGGCGGCTGTGCCCGGAACTGGCCAGCGACTACCCGGACGTGCCCGCGCCGCTGGACAGCCCGCTGGCGCTGACCCGGCTGTACGCGGCGATCGGGGAGGCCCTGCGCACCGCGGCCATGGCCGGCCCGGCCCCGGCGCCTGCGGGCGTGGTGCTGGTGGAAGACGTGCACTGGGCTGACGGCCCTTCGCTGGACCTGCTGGCCTACCTCATCCGGCGGCTGGCAGGCTGGCCGCTGCTGCTGGTGCTGAGCTGGACGGCGGACCAGGCCGAACGGCTGCGCGGGCTGCGGGCGGCGATCAGCGAGGCGTCCGACGCCGCACGGGGCACGGTCATCGAGCCCGCGCCGCTGGGCGCGGAGCAGATCCAGGAGCTCCTGATCAGTTCCGGGGTACCGGATGCGGACGTGGCCCGGCTGCTGACGCAGACCCGGGGGCTGCCCATGCTGGTCCGCGAGTACGTGGAGGGGCTGCGCTCCGGGGCGGCGGGCGAGCGCTGGTGGCCGCCCGCGTCAGTCCGGGAACTGCTGCGCAGGCGGCTGCAGGCCGCCAGCGAGCCCACCCTCCAGCTGCTGTCCACCGCGGCCGTGCTGGGCAGCGGCTGTGATGCGGAGCTGTTGCGGGCGGTCAGCGGCCGGGGTGAGGCGGAGACCGCCGACGCCCTGGACGAAGCGGTGCGCCGGTTCCTGATCACCGAGGTCCCGCCGGCCGGGGAACACGGGGTACCGAGCTACGACTTCCCGTACGAGGCGCTCCGCGAGGTCGTGTACGAATCGTCCACCCTGGCCCGGCGCAGGCTGCTGCACAGCCGGGCGGCGGACCTGCTGGCCCGGCGGCACGAGCGGGACCCGGCGGGTACCCGGGCCGCGCCCATCGCTGAGCACCTGCAACGCGCCGGGCGGGACGCCGAGGCCGCCAGCTGGTGGTGGCGGGCGGCCGGGCGGGCCCGGGAGCTGTACGCGCACGCCGAGGCGTATGCCTACCTGCGCCGGGCCGAGGCGCTCGGCCACCCGCCGGTGGACGTCTCGGTCGCGCTCGGGGACGTGCTCACCGTGCTCGGCCGGTACCGGGAGGCGCTCGCCGAGTTCGAGACGGCCGCCGCGGCCAGCGACGGCGAGCACGCCGCGTCCGCGGCCATCGAGCACAAGCTGGCCGAGGTACATCACCGGCTGGGTGACTGGGCTCTCGCCGAGGCGCACCTGGGCGTGGCGCTGGACCTGCTCGGGCCGCCCGGCACCGCGGACGCGGGCCGCCGGGCCCGGATCGAGGCGGACCGGGCCGTGCTCGCCTACCGCCGTGGCGCCGCGGACGAGGCGGCCCGGCTGGCCGAGCAGGCGCTCACCGCGGCCCGCCAGGCCGGGGACCCGGCCGCCGTCGCGCAGGCGCTCAACGTCCTGGGCATGCTCGCGGCCCGGCGCGGGTCCGCCACGGCCGCGGCAGACCGGCTGCGGCAGAGCCTGGACCAGGCCCGGGAGCTGCCCGACCCCGGCGCGGCGGTCGCTGCGCTGAACAACCTGGCCCGGCTGCTGGCCGAGGACGGGCGGGTCAGCGAGGCACTCCCGTTGGCTCAGGAAGCGCTGGCTCTCGGCCGGGAACTGGGTGATCAGCACCGGGTGGCGGCCCTGCACACGAACCTGGCCGACCTGCTGCACGCGGCCGGGCAGCGGGAAGCGGCCCTCGGCCATCTCAAGGAGGCCGCCCGCGGCTTCGCCTCGGTGGACACCGGCGGCCCGCCCCGCCCGGAAATCTGGACCCTCGTCGAGTGGTGAGCAAGCCGCCATCCCTGCCCCGCGCCGGCCCAGCTGCCACCGAACGCTCACTTTTCACGAGTTCCCTATGGACATTCCGGGCAAATCACCCCTGATCATGACTGGAAGTCGTGAAAAGTCGGCGCGGCCCATGATCGATTTTGCTGGCCCGGGGGTGACTGGCTAGGAGCTGATCACCTCGCCGGTGGCAGGGTCGAGGATGACCGGCTGGTAATGCGGCCGGACGTGGAAGTCCAGCAGGCCGCCCCGGCCGTCCAGGCGGCCGGCGATCTGGTCGAAGGACCCGGCGCCGATCCGCTGCCCGTGCAGCCAGTTGTCCTCGATGAACGTGATCACCGAGGACTGGTCGGTGAGGCTGTGGCTGACGTAGTTGTCCCGGGTGTACGGGGAGATCATCAGCAACGGGAGCCGCGGCCCGTAGCCGCAGCGGTCCGGGTAGCTGCCCAGCCGCGTCGGGGTGCCGGTGCAGACGGCTGCGTCCTCGGCGGTGTTCGAGCCGTTCACCCGGGGTGAGTTCTGGTGGTCATACCAGCCGTCGGAGTCGTCGTAGGTGACCACGATCGCGGTGGAGGCCCAGAACCTCGACTGCTCGATCTGGTTGATCGTGTTGACCAGGAAGTGCTGCTCGTCGAGCGGGTCGGAGTACCCGGCGTGGCCGTCCTGGTATTCCGCGGCCTTGAGGTAGCTCACCGCCGGCATGTTGCCGTCCTGGAGCGTGGTGTAGAAGTCCGACAGGTCGTACTGGTGGTTGGCCTGGTCGGTGCGGCCGATCATGGCCTCTGAGCTCGGCGGCAGGTGCTTGGGGTTGGCGGTGGACTTGTAGTACTGGAACGGGTCGTGGTGCGGTGAGTAGTCGGTCACCGTGTTGCCGCCGATGTTGGTGTGCGTGGCGCCGCAGACCGCGTAGCCCGCGCTGTTCGTCCCGGTCGGCGCGAACCCGCCCTGGAACCAGCCCCAGCTGACATGCTCCGCGTTCAGCAGGTTGCCGATGTTGCTGCCGGTCATCACCCCGACCGGGCTGGTCGCGGTGTGGCTGGCATCGGAGCAGTCGTCATAGGCCGGGTCGAGGTCCCCGTAGATGGTGCCTAGCCCCTGGCTGTTCAGTGTGCTCACGGTGCCCGGGTCGGGAATGGGGGCGCCGGTGCTGGGGCTGACCGCGTAACCAGGGCTGTCGTTGCCGGAGACGACGTTGAGCGCACCGGGCGTGGACGGCCCGAAGTTCGTGTTGTAGTTGTTGTCGCTCATCGCGTAGTTCTGCGCGTAGTTCCACAGTCCGGTGACCGTGTTGCCGTCGTAGTAATCCATCACCAGGCCGGGTGAGCCGAAGGCGCCCGGCGTGGTGCAGGTCGGGGTGTTCGTGAACTGGACGAACTTGTCCATCGCCCCGCCGTTGAAGGCCTCCTGCTCAGCGGTGTATCCATGGTCCTGGTCGCAGGTGAGCGCCTGGGACGATTTGAGCCGGGTGGGGTTAAATAGATTCGGGTTGCTCGTGAGCAGACTCGTGCTCAGGCCATTCACCGACGGCGTCCCGGGCTTGGCGTGGAATGGCGAGCCGTCCGCGTTGGTCGCGTAGGGGTAGGTCCCGAAGTAGTGGTCGAACGATATGTTCTCGTCGAAGATCACGACCAGGTGCTTGATCGGCGTCCTGGCCGGCGGGCCGATCCGGTACGTGGTGGCCGATACGGCCGCGGGCGAGCCCGCGGTGGCCGGGGCGGCCGTGCTCGCGCTGGCGGCCGTGACGCCGGCGCCCGCGGCGCCCAGCGCGGCCGCCGCGACCACCGCGGCATAAGGCCTGCCCCACCGCTGCTTGTGCCCGCCAATCCTGGAGCCATTCCCTGGGCTGTCGCCCATATCATCCTCCCGGTGCTAAGGCTTGTTCATGGCGCCGCAGACAGGAACGGCTGGTGGCGCCATCGCGCACAACAGAGCAAAGGTCCCGGAACGCCATGACCATACGGCGTCTGCCCCGTAACGGGAAGATAAACGAGCGGCCAAGAATCGGCCAGCCCGGAACGGCCCGGCCCGCGACGGGTCAGGCCAGGAGCGCGCGGCCGAGATAGTCGCGGGTGCCCTGGACCCCGGGCAGGGCAAAGAAATAGCCACCGCCGAACGGGCTGATGTAGTCCACCAGCGGCTCGCCGATGAGCCGGGTCTGCACCGTCTGGAACTGGCGGCCGATGTGCTGCTGAACTGCGGCCACGGCCGTCCGGGCGCCCGCGACAAACCCATCAACCCCTCCACCCCAAGCCCTGAAACGGTTAGCAGTTCGAATTTTCGCCCCCCGGGGGGCGAAAATTCGAACTGCTAACCGGCGGTGGAGGAGACCGCGGGGCGGGGGGGGGCGGACGGGGGCGGGCGGGTGGGCGGGGGTGGGGGTGGGGTGCGGGTGGGCGGGGGGACGGGGCGGCGGGTCAGGAGCTCGGTGTAGTGGCCGATCAGCGCGTCGCCCAGGGTGGACCAGCTGCGGGCCAGCACCCGCTGCCGGGCCGCCCGGCCCTGGCGAGCCCGCAACGCCGGGTCAGCGACCAGCCGACCCGCGGCCTCCGCCAGCGCCAATGGGTCACCCGGTGGTACCAGGTACCCGGTCACCCCGGGCTCGACCAGGTCCAGCGGCCCCCCGGCGGCGGGCGCCACCACCGGCAGCCCGCTCGCCGCGGCCTCCTGGATGGTCTGCCCGAACGTCTCGTGGCAGCCGCCGTGCACGAACACATCCAGGCTGGCGAAGATCTGGGCCAGCTCGTCCCCCTGCCGCTGGCCCAGGAACAGCGCACCGGGCATCTGCAGGCGCAGCCGGTCCTCGGCCGGGCCGCTGCCCACGATGACCAGCCGGGCCCCGGCCTGGCTGGCGATCGGGGCCAGCAGGCCCACCCGTTTCTCGGTGGCCAGCCGCCCGACGTACCCGACCAGGGCCTCGCCGCCCGGTGCGAGGATACGGCGCAGCGCGGCGCTCCGCCGGGCCGGATCGAACCGCTGGCAGTCCACCCCGCGGCCCCACATCCAGACCCCTCGGACGCCGTGTTCCCGCAACGTCTGCGCACTCGCGGTCAACGGTGCCAGCGTGCGGTCCGCGGCGTTGTGGATCCGGCGCAGCCAGCGCCAGGCCACGGCCTCGGCCAGGGTGCCCGCGTGGTAGGCCCGGGCGTAGCCCGGCACGTCAGTCTGGTACACGGCAAGAGCGGGCACGTCCAGCCGCCTGGCCGCCGTGCCGCCGCGGAAGCCGAGCAGGAACGGGCTGGCCAGGTGCACCAGGTCAGTGCCGTGCGCGAGCAGCCAGCGGTGCACGGTGGCCGACGGCACGCCCAGCCGGAAGCCCCGGTAGCCCGGCATGGGCAGCGAGGGCAGCCGGATCACCGGGAAGCCGGACGGCTCGGTATCCGGCTGAACTCCGCTGGCGGGCCGGGGCGCGATGACGAGCGGGTGGTGCCCCCTGGCCGCCAGGTGCTCGGCGATGCGCAGCACACTATGTGCTACGCCGTTGACATCAGGCGGGAAAGACTCCGTGACGATCCCGATCCGCACATCTCTACCGTGCGGCGCGGGCATGGCATGGAGGCCAGCAGGACGATGCTACGCAGAGAACTGTCGGTGACATTTACCGCCCGGGCCGACACCCCGGAGATTGGACGCCTCATGCATACCCTGGTTGTGGACCATCCGCTGGTCGCGCACAAGCTCACCGCGCTGCGCGACGAGACCACTGATTCCACCACGTTCCGCCGTCTCACTGACGAGCTGGTCACACTGCTCGCCTACGAGGCGACCCGCGAGGTCAGCGTGCAGCACGTGGTGGTACAGACCCCGGTGGCGGAGGCACACGGCGTCCGGCTGGCCCGGCCGGCCCCGCTGGTCGTGCCGGTGCTGCGGGCCGGCATCGGCATGCTGGACGGGATGATCCGGCTGCTGCCCACGGCCGACGTGGGTTTCGTCGGCCTGGCCCGGGACGAGGAGTCCCTCGTCGCCGACACGTACGCGAACCGGCTGCCCGCCGATCTGGCTGGCCGCGAGGTGTTCGTGCTCGACCCGATGCTGGCCACCGGCGGGACGCTGGAGACGGTGATCAACTTGCTGGCCGTGCGGGGGGCAAGCTCGGTCACCGCGGTGACCCTGCTGGCCGCCCCGGAGGGGGTGGACCGGCTGGCCAAGGCATTCCCCGGCACGGACCCGTTGCCGGTCAAGGTGGTCACCGCGGCCATGGACGAGCGGCTGAACGAGCGCGGTTACATCGTGCCCGGCCTGGGCGACGCGGGCGACCGCCTGTTCGGCGAGATCTGACCGCAGCCAGCCGCCGGAACGGCCCCGCAGGGGCACCGATGTCCCGGTAATGCCAGGTTCTGCGAAGAGCATGGACGGGCTAGCCGGCCGCCAGGTACGGTAGCTGTCTCTGGGCTGGCCGCCCAGCAGCTACCGGCCACTGCTGTCGCCGCTGCGGGCAGGCCACCTGCGGGCGGGGAGCGAGCGGAGTCGCGGTGAGCGATGCTGGGGGGGTAAGCGGTTCTCTGGCCGACGCGGGCTTTACCGCGGGCTCGCGGATCGCGGGGTACCTGCTGGAGGAACCAATCGGCCGGGGCGGGATGGCCGTGGTGTTCCGGGCGCGGGATGAGCGGCTGCAACGCCTCGTGGCGCTGAAGGTCCTCGCGCCCGCGCTGGCCGGGGACGAGGAGTTCCGGCAGCGGTTCATCCGGGAATCCCGGGCCGCGGCGGCCGTGGATGATCCGCACATCATCCCGGTGTTCGAGGCGGGCGAAGCCCACGGCGTGCTGTTCATCGCGATGCGCTTCGTGCCCGGCGGCGACATCCGCACGCTGCTGCACCGGTCCGGGCCGTTCGCGGCGGTGCGGGCCGCCGCGGTCATCTCACCGGTGGCGTCGGCGCTGGACGCAGCCCATGCGGCCGGCCTGGTCCACCGCGATGTCAAGCCCGCGAACATGCTGGTGGATGCCCGCTCTGGGCGCCCTGATCACGTGTACTTGTCGGACTTCGGGCTGACCAAGAAGACGCTCGCGACGTCGGCCGGGCTGACCGCGACCGGCAAGTTCATGGGGACGCTGGAGTACGTCTCCCCCGAGCAGATCGCTGGCAAGAAGGTCAACGGGCGGGCAGATCAGTATGCGCTGGCGTGCTCCGCGTTCGAGCTGCTGACCGGCGCGCCGCCATTCACCTCTGACGAGGCCACAGCGGTGCTGTTCGCGCAGATGTCGGACCCGCCGCCGCCGCTGACGACACGGCGGCCGGACCTGCCCCGGGCCGCGGACCAGGTCTTCGCCCGGGCGCTGGCCAAGTCGCCGCAGGATCGTTACCCGAGCTGCCGGGACTTCGCGGACGCGCTCCGCGGTGCGTTCGGCCTCGCGCCGTACGACTCCGGGCCCGTCGCGGTCGCGATCACCGAGCACTCACGGACCCAGCTCGCCGGGCCAGCCAGCCCTGCCGAGGCCAGCCCGGCCTGGTCACCCAGCCCCGCCGAACCGCCCAGCCCAGCCTGGTCACCCAGCCCCGCCGAGGCCAGCCCGGCCTGGTCACCCAGCCCCGCCGAACCGCCCAGCCCGGCCTGGCCACCCAGCCCCGCCGAGGCCAGCCCGGCCTGGTCACCCAGCCCCGCCGAACCGCCCAGCCCAGCCTGGTCACCCAGCCCTGCCGAGGCCAGCCCGGCCTGGTCACCGAGCCCTGCCGAGCCCAGCGCAGCCTGGTCACCGAGCCCCGCCGGACCGCCCAGCCCAGCCTGGCCGCCGCCCAGCTCAGCCGAGGCCCCCACCGCGCAGGCGCCGATCCCCGGCGCGCCGCCGCCCGGTCCGGGCCTGCCGCCCACCGGCCCCGGCATGCCCCCGCCCGGCCCCGCCGGGCCCCGGCCAGCCCGGTCACGGCGCCGCCCTCTCTTCATTGCCCTCGCCGCCATCGCCGTGCTGGCCGTGGCGGCCGTCGCCACGATCCTCCTGGTCCCCCGTCCCGCCCCCAGCCACCACCCGCTGGTGCATTTCGGGCTGACAGCCGACTCCAGCATCCAGTCGGTAGACGGCTACGTGCTGGTGGAATACCTGGGCGGCAGCGACGCCAGTGCCCGGCTGAGCGGCGAGATCAAGGGGGTGCGGCACGGCGAGGTCGTCAAGCTGTACGCCCAGCCGTTCCCTTACACCCGGAAGCCGGCCGTGGCCAGCGCGGCCGTCCTGCAGCCAGTAGGCAGGCTCGCCAACTACGCGTTCACGGTTACCCCGAGCCTGGCCACGCGTTACACGGTCAAGCTGTTCGCGGACGGTTCCGCGACGGCGTCAGCTGGCACCTCGCCCACCCGGACGGTGTACGTCGAGACGTTCTCTACCTTCAGCAAGCCGGAGAGCTGCAGCACCGCAGCGTGCCATCTGTCCTTCCAGATCCACGAGATCGTGCCGCCCTCGGCGTTGCAGGCGGAGATCACCAAGCCGTGGAACTTCTACTTCGGCCTCGCCCTGGACCCGAACAAGGAACCCCCGCCGCCATCGGTGCTGCAGCTGGGTGCGGGCAGTCCGCAGATCGGCACGCCGGTCCGGCTGTCGGCCACCGAGTTCGAGGTGACCATCAGCTTCTCGTTCCAGTCCGGCAACGACGCCGCCACCTGGTCCTACAACGCCTGCACCGCGGACAGCGAGACCCAGGACGGGCTCGGCCTGCCCGGCCACCATGGCTGCGGCGACCCGCACATCCCGCACTCACCCCCGTACCTGGGCTAGCGGTTACGGCGCTGCTCAGATCCCGATCGGGTGCCAGACCGTCTTGAGTTCCAGGAAGGCCAGCATCCGGCGCGGGTCAGCCGGGGCGGACCAGTCCTCGGCCGGGCCGGTGCCGAACACCCGCTTCACGTTGTCCGCGGCGCGGCGCTCCAGGTCCGCCCGGTCCGCCGGGTCCACCCCGGTCAGGTCGATCGCGTTCACGTCCATGTGCGCGGCGAGCACCGGGGCCAGCTCGGCCACCCGCCCGGTCAGCACGTTCACCACGCCCGGCGGCACGTCCGAGGTGGCCAGCACCTCAGCCAGGGTGACCGCGGGCAGCGCGGCCAGCCCGCTCGCCACCACCACCGCGGTGTTTCCCGTCGCGATGACCGGGGCCAGCACGCTGACCAGGCCGAGCAGCCCGGCCCCGGGCGGGGCGACCAGCGCGGCCACCCCGGTCGGTTCCGGCACGCTGATGTTGAAGTACGGCCCGGCCACGGCGTTGGCGCCGCCCGCCAGCTGCGCGACCTTGTCCGGCCAGCCCGCGTACCAGACCCACCGGTCGATCGCGGCCGTCACCTGCTGTGCGGCCTCCCCCGGTGCTGACTCTCCGCAACGCACACCCTCGGCGGTGAACTGCTCCGCCCGGCCTTCGAGCATCTCGGCGACCCGGTACAGGACCTGGCCGCGGTTATAGGCCGTCGCCCCGGACCAGCCACCGAACGCCTTCCTGGCGGCCGCAACAGCATCCCGGGCATCTTTCCGGGACGCCAGCGCGGCATGCGCGAGCAAGGTGCCGCCGGCCCCGGTCACGGGGTAGCTGCGGCCCGACTCCGACCGCGGGAAGGCGCCGCCGATGAACAGCTTGTACGTCTTGCGGACATCCAGCCGTCCCCCGGCGGGGCGAGCCGGGCCAGCCGGGGCGGCGGTGTGCGTTGCGGCTGGCGTGGCCTTGCTGCGGCGATCAGACATCGAGGTACGCCCCCAGCCCCGCACGGCCGCCCTCACGGCCGAACCCGGACTCCTGGTAGCCGCCGAACGGGCTGGCCGGATCGAACCGGTTGTAGGTGTTGGCCCAGACCACCCCGGCGCGCAGCCGCTGCGTCATCCAGAAGATCCGGCTGCCCTTTTCCGTCCAGACGCCCGCGGACAGCCCGTATGGGGTGTTGTTCGCCTTGGCCACGGCCTCGTCCGGGGTCCGGAAGGTGAGCACGGACAGCACCGGCCCGAAGATCTCCTCCCGGGCGATCCGGTGCGACTGGCTCACCCCGGTGAACACGGTGGGCGGGAACCAGTAACCCCGGTCCGGCAGCGCACACGGTGCTGACCAGCGCTCCGCGCCTTCCCGCGCACCGGCCTCGGACAGCTCGGTGATCTTGTCCAGCTGCGGCCGCGAGTTGATCGCCCCGATATCGGTGTTCTTGTCCAGCGGGTCGCCCAGCCGCAGCGTGCCGAGCCGCCGTTTCAGCCGGTCCAGCACGGTGTCGGCCACGGATTCCTGGACCAGCAGCCGGGAGCCTGCACAGCACACGTGGCCCTGGTTGAAGAAGATGCCGTTGACGATGCCCTCCACCGCCTGGTCCAGCGGGGCGTCGTCGAAGACCACGTTCGCGGCCTTGCCGCCGAGTTCCAGGGTGAGCTTCTTGCCGGTGCCGGCCACCGCGCGCTGGATCTCCTTGCCGACCTCGGTAGACCCGGTGAACGCGATCTTGTCCACGCCTGGCTCGCTGACCAGCGCCGCGCCGGTGGCGCCGTCACCGGTCAGGATGTTGACGGTGCCGGGCGGCAGGTCCGCCTGCTGGATGACCTCGGCCAGCAGCAGGGCGGTCAGCGGGGTGGTCTCGGCGGGCTTCAGCACGCAGGTGTTGCCCGCAGCCAGCGCTGGCGCCAGTTTCCAGGCGGCCATCAGCAACGGGAAGTTCCACGGGATGACCTGGCCCGCGACGCCGAGCGGCCGGGGCGCGGGGCCGAAGCCGGCGTAGTCCAGCTTGTCCGCCCAGCCCGCGTAGTAGAAGAAATGCGCGGCGGCCAGCGGCACGTCCACGTCCCGGGATTCCCGGATCGGCTTGCCGTTGTCCAGGCTTTCCAGGACCGCGAACTCGCGGGCGCGTTCCTGGATGACCCGGGCCACCCGGTACAGGTACTTGGCCCGCTCCCGTCCGGGCATGGCACCCCAGGACCCCTGGTACGCCGCGCGGGCCGCGCCGACCGCGCGCCGCACGTCCTGCGCCCCGGCCTGCGCCACTTCGGCCAGCGGTTCCTCGGTAGCCGGGTTGACCGTGCTGAACTGGGCCCCGTCTGCGGCCGGGGCGAACTCGCCCCCGATGAAGAGGCCGTAGCTGGGCGCGATCGTCACGATGTCCGCGGACTCAGGCGCGGGCGCGTACTCCCAGGCCTGCCCGGCCAGAGGTGATGTGCCGACCATGTGCCGCAAGACCTCCGCTCGTCTGGCGCTAACGTACCCCGCCGCGCGCGGGCTGGGGCCGCCCGGCCTGCGGCCGGGCGAGTTGCTCAGCCAGGGCGTCCAGCGCGGGCAGCGCCGCTATCAGGGCCTGGACCTGCTCCTCAGGAAGATGCGCGGCCGAATCCGAGACCACCTGGGCCCGGGCGCTCTTGATCCGCTCGTGCACCCGGGCACCCTCCGGCGTCGCCGCGACCTGCAGCGCGCGGAGATCGGCCGGGTCCGGTGTCCGCACGATCAGCTCGGCTGAAGTCAGGACGCTCACCACCCGGGACAGCATGGTGGGGTTGAGCCCTTCGAGCTCGGCCAGCTGGGCCAGGCCCAGCGGGCCCCGGGCCACGATCAGGCCGAGCACGGAGGCCTGGGTGGGGGTAAGGCCCTCGGACGTGGCCGACGCGTTGAGCCGGCGGGCAATCCGGCTGACTACGCCGCGCAGGTGCGTAGCGGACTCCACATCCAGCATCCGTGACCTCCCATGTCCAGCATCCGTGACCCCGTGACCAGCATCTGTGACCGTGTAACGAGCCTCCATGACCCGTGACCAGCATCCGTTACCCATCATTGCTTGCTGGCAAGCAAGCCGCTTTAATGGTCTCATGGCCGCCGGGCAGCAATCTCCGCCTCCACCGCTTGCCAGGGCCGCACCAGGACCTCCGCGGCGCCGCGCGGGCTGTGACGCGGCGGATCCTGGCCAGACCTTGTGACACTCCGCCATGATGCCGACCAGCCGTCGCCGACCGCAAACCCCGAGGGACCGCCCGCCGGATACGGCCAGCACAAGGGCCTGGTCTTCGCCGCCGTGTCGGTGGCCCTGTTCATGGTCGCGGTGGACCAGACGATCGTGGCCACCGCCCTGCCCTCGATCCAGGCGGAACTGCATACCCGGATCAACTGGGCCGGCTGGACCATCACCACTTACAGCCTGGCCCAGGTGCTGGTCATGCCAGTGGCGGGCAGGCTGAGCGACCAGTTCGGCCGCAAGATGATCTTCATGTGCGCTGTGGCCATTTTCACCGTGGCCTCACTGTGCTGCGGCCTCAGCAATTCCATTTACCTGCTGATCGGGCTGCGCCGCGCGCAAGCCCTGGGCGGCGGCGCGTTCATGCCCTCAGCCTCCGGGATCGTGGCCGATCAGTTTGGGCCGGACCGGGACCGGGCCCTGGCGATGTTCACCAGCATCCTGCCCATCGGCGGGATCGTCGGGCCAGTCCTGGGCGGGGTATTCGTGACGTACTGGTCCTGGCGCGGGATCTTCCTCATCAACGTGCCTATCGGGGCGGTATTGATCATCCTTTGTGCGCTGGTCATCCCCCGCAGCACGCGCCGGGCCAGGGTGCCGGTGGATGTCACCGGTGTCGCCCTGCTCGGCGCCACGCTGCTGGCCGTCATGTTCGGCTTCGCCTTCCTGGGCGCGGGATCGGTCTCGCTCGCATCGTGGCAGTTCCTGGTGCCCGAAGCGGCGGGTATCACGGCTGGGCTGCTGTTCGTGCGGCACATCCGCCGCCACGCCGCCCCGTTCATTCCCGCCCGGCTGCTGTACGGACACGGCTTCGGGGTCATGAACCTGATCGATTTCGTGTACGGGGGTGCGCCGGGCTGGGGATGGGGATGGCGGTGCCCGCCACCAACAACGCCACCCTGCAGCTCGCCCCGGACCAGGTGGCCGCGATCGCCGGCCTGCGCGGCATGTTCCGTCAGTCCGGCTCGATCCTGACCATCTCCGCGACGACCGCCCTGCTCGCCACGGCCCATGACCCGGCGGTCGCGCAGAGCCGCGTGTTCCTGGTGTTCGCGGGCCTGATGGTGGCGCTCATCCCGCTGATCCTGCTGGTGCCCGAGCATCGCGGCCAGTGGTAGGACGGCCGCGCAGCCCGCGCCGGAACTGGCGGTGACGGGTGGCAGGCCCCGGTCAGGCAGGCCCGCCCGCACCTTTCAGCGCCGCCGCAGAAGTAGTTCAGAAGTGGTGCTTTATCCGGATATTCTGCAGATCAGCTGAACGCATCTATGCTCTACTCTCTGCATGTCCCGAAGTAGCGACGCAGTGGACCTTGACGCGCTGCTCGACCTGACCACCCCGTGGTGCCTGCGCGTCCTGGTGACCCTGCGCATTCCTGAGCTGGTCGCCGGGGGTCTGTCCGATGTCGGCAAGCTGGCCTCGGCGGCAGGGTGCGATACCACCGCGCTGCACAACGTCCTGTCCCATGTGGCCGCCAAGGGCGTGTTCCGCGAGGAGAGCCCGGGGCAGTTCGTGCTGACCCAGGCGGCCGAGGAACTGCTGGACAAGTTCCGTGCGCTCGAACTCGACCTGGACGGGATCGGCGGCCGCTACGCCGAGATCTGGTCGGCGCTGCCCAGCCACGTGCGCACCGGTGATCCCGTCTACCAGGAGGCATTCGGGCTGCCATTCTGGGAGGACCTGGAGGCCCACCCGGCGCTGGCCGGCAGTTTCCATGGGGTCATCCAGCGGCCCGCCAAGCACGGGATGTCGGATGCTGATTTCGAGATCAGCGGCGGCTGGACCGGTATCCGCTCGATCGTCGATGTCGGCGGGGGCGCGGGCGCGTTCCTGGCCGACGTGCTGCGGCGGCGGCCCGGCCTGCACGGGACCCTGGTGGACCTGCCCACCACCGTCGCCGGGGCGGCCAGCTTGCTCGAGACGGCCGGGGTCACCGACCGGGTCACCGTGTCCGGCCAGAGCTTCTTCGACCCGCTGCCCGCCGGAGCCGACCTGTACGTGCTGCGCCGGGTCCTGCCCGACTGGAAAGAGCCGGACCAGCTGCGCGTCCTGCGCCGGTGCGCGGACGCGATGCAGCCGTCCAGCCGGCTGGTCGTGTTCGGCGGGGTGCTGCCGCCGCACGTCGGCCGGTCGGTCACGTTCGAGGCGCTGGTCGTCGGCGAGACCAAGCAACCGCTCAGCGTATTCCAGGAGATGGTCCGCTCGGCCGGGCTCGAGGTGAGCCGGGCCGAGTACGACCCCGTCGGCCGGTTCGTCGTCGAATGCCGGATCCTGGCCGCCGGAGCCTAACCCGGCTGCGCGGCCGCGGCCGTGTGCCGGATCAGCAGCGCGGTGGTCACCGCGCCGACGCCGCCCGGAACTGGTGTGAGCACCGAGGCGAGGCCGGTGACCGCGGCCGCGTCCACGTCGCCGACCAGGTGACCGCCGACGGGGTTGGTGCCCACATCGATTACCACGGCGCCCTGGGCCAGGTAGCTCGCGTCGATCATCCGGGGCCGGCCCACGGCCACCACCAGCACGTCAGCTGACCGGCATACTGCGGCCAGGTCCTGAGTCCGCGAATGGCACACGGTGACGGTGGCGTCCGCGGCCAGCAGCAGCAGTGCTACCGGCTTGCCCACGACGGTGGACCGGCCCACCACCACCGCCCGGCGGCCGCGCAGCGGAACCTGTTCCTGCCGCAGGATCTCGAGCACCGCCGCGGCCGTGGCGGGCGGGAACGCGCCGGGCAGCCCGGCCGCGAGGCGGCCGAGCGAGACTGGGCTGGCGCCGTCCACATCCTTCCCGGCCGCGATGGCCGAGCCTGCCGTGGCCAGGCTGATCCCTGGCGGCAACGGCGTCGCGCAGATGATTCCGTGCACGGCCGGGTCGGCGGACAGCATGCGGAGTGCTCCGGTGATCTCCGCTGCTCCGACCGTCTGGGGCAGCCGATGCACCTGGCAGCTGACGCCAGCCGTGGCCGCGGTCCGCTGGATGGACCGCACGTACCAGGCGGCGCCGTCATCGTCGGTGGCGGCCAGCACCGCCAGCGCCGGGCTGATGCCCTGACTGCGCAGGTGCGCAACAGCCGAGGCCGCCTGCGCCAGCACCGCGGCCGCGATCGCCTTCCCGTCTGCCACCCGAGTCACCCCGCTGGCCTCCCTGCCCCGTACCGCCACCGCGCCACCCGCTCGCACGGTACCCGGTCGATATTGTCATTCACCCCGGTGAAGGTGCCTCAGCGACCCTGGCCGGGCTGAAATGAGGTGCCACAGGCTGCCGGGACAGGCAGGATCGGCGGCATGGCGCTGACGTTCGTCCCAGGGCTGGAGCTGGCCCGCCAGTTCTACGCCGAGGTGGTCCGGCCGCTGCTGGAGCAGGGCGCGCCTGGGCTGCGCTACTCCGCCGCGCTGCTCGGGCCGGGCTCGGAGGTGCTCGGCTTCGACTCGGCCCGGTCCACCGACCACGACTGGGGTCCCCGGCTGCAGGTCTTCCTCGGCGACGCCAGCACCGACGCCAGCGAGACGGCCCGGATCAGGGACCTGCTCGGCCGGGGGCTACCGGGTACGTTCCGCGGCTACCCCACCCGGTTCGAGCTGACCGGTGAGCCACCCAGCGCTGCCCGTCCCCAGGTGCGGGTGCTGCCGCTCGGCCGCTGGCTGCAGGAGCGCCTGGGATTCGACCCGAGGGCCGGGGTCACCGCCGCGGACTGGCTGGCGACCCCGGCCCAGCGGCTGGCCGAGGTCACCGGCGGCGCAGTGTTCCACGATGGGCTGGGCGAACTCGGCCGGCCCGGGATCAGCTGGCCTGGTATCCCCGCGACATCTGGTGTTACGTCCTGGCCTGCCAGTGGAGCCGGATCAGTGAGGAAGAACCGTTCCCTGGCCGGTGCGGCGAGGCCGGTGACGAGCTGGGGTCAGCAGTGGTCGCGGGCCGGCTGGCCCGCGACCTGATGCGGCTCTGCCTGCTGATGGACCGCTGCTACCCGCCGTACAGTAAATGGCTCGGCACCGCATTTGCCCGGTCCGCGGCGGGCACCGCAGTAGGCCCGCCGCTGGCGGCGGCGCTCTCCGCCGCGGACTGGCGGACCCGGCAGCAGCAGCTGGCCCGGGCGCTGACCGCCGCGGCCCGGGCGCACAACGAGCTGGCCCTGACCGAGCCGCTGGGCACCCAGGTCGGACCGTTCTACACCCGGCCCTACCTGGTGCTCGGCAGCGGCCAGTTCGCCGGCGCGCTGCGCGCGGCCATTACCGATGCCGGGCTCCGGGCGCTGCCGCTGACCGGGGCGGTGGACCAGTACGTGGACAGCACCGCGGCCACCGGGGACCTCCCGTTCCTGCGGGCCATGACCGCGGCCCGGCTCCGCGGGTCAGCCGCTGCTGGCCGCGGGTAACTGCGCTGGGTCCTGGATGGCGCTGGCCTGATCCGGTACAGCACGATGCTATGCGCTGGCACCACAGCCGCGATCCTGGCTCGGGACCTGGCCTGCTGGAGCTGCCACAAGTCGTTGCGGAAATAGGTCGTGGCGGGCGGCAGCCCGATCGCGGCGGGAACTTCGCCGGATCGGTCACCCACCGGCCGTAGCGGTCCACGTCCGGGCCCTGGCGCCCCGGGCACTTGTACCAGTAGTCGTCCAGGTTGACGTACTGATAGCCGATCCGGGCCAGCCCGCTGCTCTTGAGCGCGCGGGCCTGAGCCTCGATCGCGGCCGCGGTCGGGTGGTTGCGGACGAAACTCCAGCTGCACCAGCCGAGTAACGGGGTCTGCCCGGCACCGTTGCGCGCGGCTCTGGCCGCTGGCGCAGCCACCGGGATCAGGGCAAGCACAGCGAGGACTCCGGCCACGGCCACGAGCCTGTGGATCGCTCTGTTCATCAGCCTGGCTCCTGGGCTACCGTACTGCGGTTCGCCAAGCTGCAGTATCAGGGATGGATGGTTGAGCTAGCATCCTCCGCAAGACCATTGCGCCTCACGCCACCCCGGAGACCCAGTACGCGGTGAAACCTGCGGCATGTGCCCGGTGCAGAGCACTCGCCGGGCAGCGAGCAAGTGGTTGAGCGGGCACGGGTTCCGCGGGCACGAGTTCAGCGTGTCCTGGATGAACGAGGTACGCAGTGATGAGATTCCACGGTGAGATGAGGGTCCAGGGCAGCGGCCCCCTCGACGGTCCTCGCTTTGACGCGCTCGCCTACGCCCTGGCTGGGATCGAGGAGACCGACCCGAGCGTGGCGGACATGGACCTGACCGCCTCGCTGGCCCAGGGCCGCGTGGTGGCCTCGATGGTTATCGACGCTGAGACCGTGGACTTCGCGGTGCGGAAGCTGATCGCCGTGGTGCGGGTCGCCGCGGCCCAGGCCGGGGACAGGGACTCGGCTCACGGCTGGCATTTCCTGGTCGACCGGGCCGGGCTGTCGGTGCAGCCGGTCATTGAAGACGCCGGGGCCGCCCGGTCAGTCGGCAACGGCAGCGAGACCGCCCGGGATCACACCAGCCCAGCCGCCCCGGCCCCCGTCGCCGCTGGCCCGGCCGGCCCTGCCCCAGTCGGCACCGCCCCGGCCGACACTGCCCCGGCCGACACTGCCCCGGTCGGTACTGCCCCGGTCGGTACTGCCCTTGTCGGTACTGCCCCGGTCGGTACTGCCCCAGTCGGGGCCCGCAGCGCAACCGCCAGCCCGGCCGGGGCCCGGTCCGAAGCTGCCCAACCCCACCGTCTCGAATCTGGGCCATTCGCCCCGGGGCGTCCCGTGCCGCCGTGGCCAGCACCCGGGCCGCAGATCCCCGTGCCGTCGTCGGCGGCCCCGTCAGCGGCCGGACCGTCAGCGGCCGGGCCGGCCGCCGCCACCCGCGCCAGGCCGCCGCAGGTCCGCAGGCCAGCCCGCAGTGGATCCCTGGTTACCAGGGATCCGGCCGGCCGACAGCCCGGTACCCGGGACCGGGCCAGCCGGGACCCGCGCACGGGGACACCGCACCACAGCCACCGGTCGACTAGGCCGGGACCGCCCGCCCGTGGCGAGCTGACCGCCCGCGGCGAGCTGACCGGCCCGCTGACCGGCCTGCGGGCCGCTGTCCGTGCCCGGTCTGCTGCGCAGCGTGGCGGCCTACGGCCGCCACGGCGACATATCATCAGTTCCAGTCATGATCACGAGTAGTTTGTCCGGATTTGTCTATCGGAAACGCGTGAAAAGTCAGGGGCGAGGGCCAACCCTAAGCAGTGCGTGTGGCGGGTATAGGAGCGGGCCCGCTCCGGGGCGTTAGAGCCGGAGCGGGCCCGCTTTCTTAACCGCGGCTAATGAGGGGGGCCATGAATTAGCCGCGGCGGCGGTGGCGCTGTCGCGCCTCGCTGGGGGTCACGCTGGCCGACGCGACCGGGCCGGCCACCGTGAGCACGCCGGCCACCGTGAGCACGCCGGCCACCGTGAGCACGCCGGCCACCGTGAGCACGCCGGCCATCGGCGGCACGCCGGCCAGCGGGGCCGCGGCGGCAGGGGTGGTGACGGCCGCGGTGGCCGCGACGAGTGCCACCGACACACCGATGAATCTGGTTCCGCGCCGGCGTTCCATACCGCCGCCCGACACGTCCCCGGCCTACCGGCATCCTGATGTCCTTTCCTGGCCGTTCCGGCCGGCCCGCCCTCCCTCCGTAGGAAATCTGCTCTCCGACTGACTGGGGTTCTCAATCTTCCTTGTGTAACGAACCTGTAAGGAACTAGTTCGGTTTCCCGCCGCCCGGCAAAACGGCTAGTAAGGGGCTAGTGCCGCAATTACGGTCAGCAAGTGCCGCGGAATACCGGGCAGCCAATACCCGGATTTGCCGCCAGCCAGTCGCGGAACCGGGTCAGTCCAATGTGAAGTAGTCAGGTCCGGAATAGCTGCCGGTGAGCTGCTTACGGCGCTGCATCAGCAGGTCGTTGAGCAGGCTGGAAGCCCCGATCCGGAACAGCGCCGGGGTCAGCCAGTCCGGGCCCGCCGTTTCCCGGACGAGCACCAGGTAACGGATGGCGTCCTTGGCGGTCCGCACACCACCGGCCACCTTCACCCCGACCGGCCGGCCGGTAGCCGCGGCGAAGTCGGCCACCGCGCCCAGCATCACCAGCGCGACCGGGGGCGTGGCGGCCGGCGAGACCTTCCCGGTGGAGGTTTTGATGAAGTCAGCGCCGGACAGCATGGCCAGCCAGGAGGCCCGGGCCACGTTGTCCAGCGTGACCAGTTCCCCGGTTTCCAGGATCACCTTGAGGTGGGCGCCGCGGCACGCTTCGCGGACCGCCCGGATCTCCTCGCACACCTGCCCGTACCGCCCGGCCAGGAACGCGCCCCGGTCGATGACCATGTCCACCTCGTCCGCGCCCGCGGCCACGGCGTCGGCGACGTCGGCCAGCTTGACCGCGAGCGAGGCCCGGCCGGACGGGAACGCCGTGGCCACCGAGGCGACCGCCACCCCGCTGCCGGCCAGCTCGCGGCGGGCCACAGCGACCAGGTCCGGGTACACGCACACCGCGGCGACCGGCGGCACCTCCGGGTCGCCGGGGTCCGGCTGGCGGGCCTTGGCGCACAGGCCGCGGACCTTGCCCGGGGTGTCCGCCCCCTCCAGCGTGGTCAGGTCCACCATCCGCACCGCGGCGTCCAGGGCCCAGAGCTTGGCTTCCCGCTTGATGGACCTGGTGGCCAGGGCCGCGGCCCGTTCCGTCACGCCGACCTGGTCCACCCCGGGCAGCCCGTGCAGCACCTGGCGGAGCGCGGCGTCCGACGCCACCACCTCGGCCGGCCAGGGTGCCGGGGCCAGCACCGCCGGCCCGCCACCCGGGTGACCGGCTACGGCCTGCCCGGCTCCGCCGTCAGCACTGACACCGCGATTCACGCCGCGACTACCTCCGCCCCTGCACCCTCACCACAGCATCGCTCGCCGCGCGGGCGGTGGCAAACCCGGGCTTGATCACCGTGTTGATGATCCGCAGCCGCTGGTCGAAGTGGGCGAACGCGCTCTTCATCGCGTTGATGGTGAGCCACTCGATGTCCGACCAGCCGTAGCCGAACGCCCCGGCCAGGGTGGCGAACTCCGAGGACAGGGTCACTCCGCTCATCAACCGGTTGTCGGTATTGACCGTCACCCGGAACGAGAGCTGGCGGAGCAGCCCGATCGGGTGGGCCTCGATGGACGGGGCCGCCCCGGTCTGCACGTTCGACGTGGGGCACATCTCCAGCGGGGTGCGCCGGTCCCGGACGTAGCTGGCCAGCCGGCCCAGCGTGGCGTGGCCGTCCGCGCTGATCCGGATGTCATCCACGATCCGCACGCCGTGGCCGAGCCGCTCGGCGCCGCACCATTGCAGGGCCTCCCAGATGGAGGGCAGGCCGAAGCCTTCCCCGGCGTGGATGGTGATGTGGAAGTTCTCCCGGGCCACGTACTGGAACGCGTCGAGGTGCCGGGTGGGCGGGCTGCCCGCCTCGGCGCCCGCAATGTCGAACCCGACCACGCCCTCGTCCCGGTGCCGGACCGCCAGCTCGGCGATCTCGAGCGATCGCGCGGCCGTGCGCATCGCGGTGAGCAAGGCGTACACCGTGATGCCCCGCCCGGCGCTGCCGATCCGGAACCCTTCCAGCACCGCCGCGACCACCTGCTCCAGGGTGAGCCCGCTGGCCACGTGCAGTTCCGGGGCGAACCTGATCTCGGCGTACACCACCCCGTCGGCGGCGAGGTCCTCGGCGCACTCGGCGGCCACCCGGGTCAGCGCCTCGGTGGTCTGCATCACCGCCACGGTGTGCTGGAACGCGTCCAGGTAGAACTTTAGGTGGCCGCGGTGCGCGCCGCGGCGCAGCCACGCCTCGACCTCGCCCACGTCCTGGGACGGCAGCTGGTCGTAGCCGATCTCCCGGGCGAGGTCCACCACGGTGGAGGGGCGCAGCCCGCCGTCAAGGTGGTCGTGCAGCAGCACTTTGGGGACGGCCCTGATCTCATCGAGCGTCAACGACACGGGCCCATTGTCACACCCCCAGGCCAGTGCCGGGGCGGCTCGGGGCGCACTGGCCGGGCCGCGGCTCACTGGCTGAGCCAGCCGGCCGCGCCTCACCGGCCGGGCTGGCCCGGGCCGCGGCTCACTGGCCGAGCCGTTCGAGCACGGGTGACTGCGCGGTGGGCGGCTCGGTGCCGACCGTGATCGCGCCGCTGAGCGCCTCGGCGGCCCGGCCGAACCGGGACTCGTCGCCGCTGCGCAGCTCCACCACGGGCTGCCCGCGCTCGACCCGCTCCCCCGGCTTAACCAGGCAGATCACCCCAGCGGACGGGCTGACCGGGTCCTCTTTGCGGGCCCGGCCCGCGCCCAGCCGCCAGGCGGCGACCCCGACGCTGCGCGCGTCCAGCCGGTGCAGCCAGCCCGCCACGGGCGCGGGCAGCAACTGCCTGGTGTGCTCGGCCACCGGCAGCGGGGCGTCCGGGTCACCGCCTTGCGCCGCGATCATCGTCCGGTACGCCGCCAGCGCCCGGCCGTCAGCCAGCGCGGCGGTGGGGTCCGCGTCGATCCCGGCCAGCCGGAGCATCTCCCGGGCCAGCGCGAGGGTCACCTCGACCAGGTCCGGCGGCCCCTCACCGCGCAGCGTGGCCACGGCTTCGGCGACCTCGACCGCGTTGCCCACCGCGCGGCCGAGCGGCGCGTCCATCGTGGTCAGCAACGCCGCGGTGCGCACCCCGTGCTCCTCGCCCAGGGTGACCATGGTCTGGGCCAGCTGCCGGGCCGCGGCGCGGGAACGCATGAACGCCCCGCTGCCCACCTTCACGTCGAGGACCAGGGCCGCCGTGCCCTCGGCGATCTTCTTGGACATGATCGAGCTGGCGATGAGCGGGATCGACTCCACCGTCCCGGTGACATCGCGCAGCGCATAGAGGCGCCGGTCGGCGGGAGCCAGGCCCGGGCCCGCGGCGCAGATGACGCAGCCGATGCGGCGCAGTACGTCCAGCATCTCGCTTGGCTGCAACGCAGACCGCCACCCGGCGATCGCCTCCAGCTTGTCCAGGGTGCCGCCGGTGTGCCCGAGACCCCGCCCGGACAGCTGCGGGACGGCCGCACCGCAGCTCGCCACCAGGGGCGCGAGGATGAGCGAGACTTTGTCGCCGACCCCGCCGGTAGAGTGCTTGTCCACCGTGGGCAGGCCCGCCGCGGTAAGGTCCAGCCGCTCCCCGGACTCCACCATCGCTGCGGTCCAGGTCCGCAGCTCGGCCTGGTCCAGGCCGCGGAAGAAGATCGCCATCAGCAGCGCGGACATCTGCTCGTCGGCCACATCGCCGCGCAGGTAGGCCTCGAACAGCCAGCGGATCTCGCCGTCGGCCAGCGCCCGGCCGTCCCGCTTGGCCATGATCAGCTCGACGACGTCCGGCACTGCCCCTGGGCTGGCCCCTCCGTGGCTGGCCTCTTCCGGACTGGCCCCACCCGGGCCGGCGCTGGCGAGTTCCGCGCCGTCCCGGCCAGCGGTCTCCGGGCCGGTCCCGGCCGGGTCAGGCACCGGGGTCCCGCCGGGCGCCGAGGTCGGCGGGAGTGAACGCCTCGGGCAGCAGGGTGCCCAGCTCGCGTGGCCCGGCCGCGGTGTCGAGCAGCAGTCCCGGGCCGCCCGCTTCCAGCAACAGCTGCCGGCACCGCCCGCACGGCACCAGCGGGGCGCCGTCGCCAGCCACCACGGCGCAGCCGACCAGCGTCCCGCCCCCGGTCGCGTGCAAGGCGCTGACCAGCCCGCACTCAGCGCAGAGAGTCAGCCCGTAGGAGGCGTTCTCCACGTTGCAGCCGGTGACCACCCGGCCGTCAGCGGTCTGCCCGGCCGCGCCGACCCGCAGCTGTGAGTACGGGGCGTACGCTCGCGCCGCCGCACCGGCCGCCGCCGCCCGCAGCCCCGGCCAGTCGATGCCCAACCTGTCCCTCCCGTGACCAACCGCGCCCGGCCGTCAGCCCTCCGCTCCGCGTGTGGCCAACCGTGCGGCCGTTAGCCTTCCGCTCCGGGCGCTCCCATTCCTACGCACCGTCGACCTCATCAACCCCACCCGTCCCCGGACGGGGATGCGAGCCAATGGGTCGATGTTTCATCCACCTCTTACCCACCCGCGCCAGGGCCCATCCGGGTTGGCCGTGGCCGCGCCGGAGCGGCAGGGGCGTCCGGGCCAGCAGATGACCGGGGACCGCGGCGCCCAGCGGGCCTACGGCGAGGCGCCGATGCTGCACTCAGTGCCACTGCGTGGTAGCGCGGAGATAGCCAGGCGGGTCACGGCCGGAGAGAAGCCGGTTTCGATTTGGCAACGGGACGGCTGCGGCGGGCCTGGTCTGCTTCCCCGGACAGTTCAGCCGGGTCTAGCCTGCGGACATCCCAGAGCGGGGCGGAAGGGTTCTTCCTGCCTCTTACCAGCTCGGGCGGAGGGGGCCCGGCGGGCCGGGCAGGGCGGCAGCAGCCGCCCTCGATTAGGAGGTAAAAAGTGAGACAGACCGTCCGGGCCGCAGCCGCAATCGCCGTGCTGGCGCTGGTCGCCGCCGGCTGTAGCAGCGGCAAATCCGGGTCATCCTCAAGCAGCTCCTCGAGCAGCAGCTCGTCGGCCAGCGGATCCACGGCGTCGTTTACCGGGTGCATGGTCACCGACACCGGCGGCATCGACGACAAGTCATTCAACGCCTCGTCCTGGCAGGGCATGCAGGACGCGGCGTCCGCTGACTCGAAGATCACCGTCAAGTACCTGCAGTCCACCTCGTCGGCTGACTACGCCTCGAACATCTCGGCGTTCCTCGGCGAGAAGTGCGGGATCATCGTCACCGTCGGGTTCCTGATGGCCGGCGCGACCGGATCGGCGGCAGCTTCCAATCACAGCGCGAAGTTCGCGATCGTGGACTGTGCCATCGCCTCCGCATCCTGTCCGACGAGTTCTTCCGGAGCGGCATCGACACCTCCGGGCAACGTCGACTCGCTGGTGTTCAACACGGTGCAGGACGGGTTCCTCGGCGGCTATCTGGCGGCGGGGATGACCAAGACCGGGAAGGTCGCCACGTTCGGCGGCCAGAAGCTGCCCACCGTGACCATCTACATGGACGGCTTCTGGGACGGGGTGCAGTACTACAACAGCAAGCATCACACCCACGTCACGGTGCTCGGCTGGAACGAGCAGAGCCAGAGCGGTGAGTTCACGAACAGCTTCACCAACCTGACCCTGGGCCAGACGATCACGCAGCAGTTCATCACCGAGGGTGCGGACATCATCTTCCCGGTGGCGGGAGGCGTCGGGCTGGGCGCGGCCAAGGCCGTCCAGAACGCCGACACTGCGGCGGGTACCCAGAAGGTGAACATGATGTGGGTGGACACCGACGGCTGCGTCAGCGCGGCGCAGTACTGCAAGTACTTCATCACCAGCGTGGAGAAGGGTATCCAGACCGCGGTGAAGGTCTCTGTCCTGTCGGCGGCCAAGGGCACGTTCCGGGGCGGCACCTACGTCGGCACGCTGGTGAACGGCGGAGTCGGCCTCGCCCCGTACCACGACTTCGCTACCAAGGTCCCAGCCTCGCTGCAGGCCGAGATCGCCGCAGCGAAGGCTGCCATCATCGCCGGGAAGATCGTGCCGGCCACCAAGAGCCCGGTCTAACCGGCGCCGGCTGGGCCGGGCCGCGCTGGCGGCCCGGCCCCAGCTGAGGCCACACTGGGCAGGAGTGCCGTGCTGGGACGGCGGCACCCGGGGCGCCTGGCGCAGCCCGGCCGGCCGGAGTAGCAGCAGAAGGACGGTCGTGGAACTCGAGCTGCGCGGCATTACGAAGCGGTTCGGCAGCCTGGTGGCCAACGACCACATCGACCTCAAGGTGGCCTCCGGCGAGATCCGCGGCCTGCTCGGCGAGAACGGGGCCGGCAAGACCACGCTGATGAATGTGCTCTACGGGCTGGTGCAGCCCGATGAGGGCGAGATCCTGGTGGACGCCAAGCCGGTGACGATCCGCTCCCCCAAGGACGCGATCAACGCCCGGATCGGCATGGTGCACCAGCACTTCATGCTGGTCCCGGTGTTCACCGTGGCCGAGAACGTCATGCTCGGCGTGGAGCCCACCCGCGCCCTGGGCCTGCTCGACCGGCGGCGGGCCCGGCGCCAGGTGCTGGAGCTGTCCGAGCGGTACGGGCTCCAGGTCAATCCCGACGCGCTGATCGAGGATCTCCCGGTGGGCGTGCAGCAGCGGGTCGAGATCATCAAGGCGCTGCTGCGCCAGGCCAGCGTGCTGATCCTGGACGAACCCACCGCGGTGCTCACCCCGGGCGAGACCGAGGACCTGTTCCGGGTCATGCGCGACCTGCGCGCCGACGGGCGGTCGATCGTCTTCATCTCGCACAAGCTCAAGGAAGTCCAGGCGATCGCCGACCAGATCACGGTCATCCGCCGGGGTCAGGTGGTCGGCGAACGGCCGCCGGCCACCAGCGACGCCGAACTGGCCGCGCTGATGGTGGGCCGGCCGGTGGAACTGCGGGTCAGCAAGGAACCGGCCCGCCCCGCCGAGGTGGTGCTCGACATCAGCGAGCTGACCGTGCCGAGCGTGCTCGTGCCCGACGAGATGACCCAGGGGCGGAACGCCGTGGACGGCATCTCGTTCCAGGTCCGGGCCGGGGAGATCCTGGGCATCGCCGGGGTGCAGGGCAACGGCCAGACCGAGCTGTGCGAGGCGCTCATGGGGCTGCGGCCGGCGACCGGCGCGGTGCACCTGGACGGCCAGGACATCAGCCGGGCCAGCCCCCGGGACCGGCTCCGCGCGGGGGTGGCCTATATTCCCGAAGACCGGCAGGAAGATGGGCTGGTCGCGGACTTCTCGGTCGCCGACAACCTGGTCCTGGACACCTACGATCGGCCGCCCTACGCCAAGCGGATCGCGATGAACCTGCCAGCCATCCGCGAGCACGCCACCAGCCTCGTCGCGGAGTTCGACGTCCGGACCTCGTCCATCGATACCCCGGTCGGCACCCTGTCCGGTGGTAACCAGCAGAAGGTGATCCTCGCCCGCGAGGTGGGCCGGCGGGTCCGGCTGCTGCTGGCCAGCCAGCCCACCCGGGGCCTGGACGTCGGGTCGATCGAGTTCGTGCACCGCCGGATCGTGGAAGAACGCGACCAGGGCGTAGCGGTGATCATCATCTCGTCCGAGCTCGATGAGATCTACGCACTGGCCGACCGGATCGCGGTGATGTACGAGGGGAAGATCACCGGCTTCCGGCCGCCGACCGTGCCCGTGGCCGAACTCGGCCTGCTCATGGCGGGCGTCGGCGAGGGGACGGCAGACGGCACCGACGACAGCACTGGCACCGGCCGGGACGGGGCTCCGGTAGCGGTCACGGAGGCCGGTAACCCGGCGTTCGGCGTGGAACCGGCGGTGGCCGTTGACCCGGGAGCGAGCGGCGACCCCCCGGACGGCGGCCCGGCAGGCAGCAGCGATCAGCCGGGCGGGGCGTCCCCGGGCGGCCCGGACGGGCGAGCGGAGCCGAAATGACCGAGGAAGCGAGCGGCTCGTCGCCGGGCCCGGTGCCTGCATCCAGCCCGGGCGCCGCTGACCCGGGCCCGGGCGCGGCGGACCCCAGCCCGGCCGAACCGGATTCCGGCTCCGGCACCGCCGTCACGACCCAGCCGGCCGCCCCCACTGGTGGCAGCGCCGGGCCGTACCAGGGCCGGGTCCTGAACCGGGCGATCATCGACGCGGTCACCCAGGGCAGCCCGGCCGTGGTCACGACGCTGGCGATCATCTCCGCGCTGGTGGTCGGCGGGCTCATCATCGCGTTCAGCGACCCCACGGTGCTGCACGCCTGGGCGAGCTTCTTCTCGGCGCCGGGCAGCGCGATCGCCGCCGCCTGGGATTCGGTCGCCGCCGCCTACTCAGCGCTGTTCGAGGGCGCGATCGTCAACCCGCACACGATCGCCGCTGCCTTCAACGGCGGTTCGTTCGGCGCCATCTTCTACCCGCTGTCGCAGACGGCGTCCCAGGCCACCCCGCTGATCCTCACCGGGCTGTCGGTGGCGCTCGCGTTCCAGGCCGGCCTGTTCAACATCGGCGCGGCCAGCCAGTGGATCGGCGGCGCGATCCTGACCACCTACCTCGGCTTCGCGATCAGCCTGCCGCTGGTCCTGCACGCGATCGTCTGCCTGGCTGGCGGATTCGCCGGCGGCGCGGTGCTGGGCTGGGTGGTGGGCGACCTCAAGGCGCGGACCGGCGCGCACGAGGTGATCGTCACGATCATGCTCAACTACGTGATGTACAACCTGCTGTCCTACCTGCTCGGCACGCCCACCGCGCTGCAGCTGCCGCACCAGGCCAACCTGACCAGCCCGAACATCGCAAGCAGCGCCCAGCTGCCACACGTCGGCGGCCCGCCGCCGCAGGTGGGGTTCGGTTTCCTGATCGCGCTCGCGGCCGCGGCCGTCCTGTGGTGGCTGCTGTCGCGGAGCACCCTGGGCTTCGAGTTCCGCACCGTCGGGGCTAACCCGAACGCGGCCCGCGCCGCGGGCATGAGCGTGCCGCGAACCTGGGTCACGGTCATGTTGCTGGCCGGCGGCCTGGCGGGCCTGAGCGGCGCCGTGGCCATCCAGGGCACCTTCCACAGCCTGAACTTCCAGAGCTACGGCACCTATGGCATCACCGGCATCACCGTCGCACTGCTCGGCCGGGCCAAGCCGCTCGGCGTGGTGCTGGCGGCCCTGCTCTTCGGCGCGCTCGACGCTGGCAGTACCGTTATGCAGGCCGCCACGACGGTCCCGGTGGACATCACCGAGGTCATCCAGGGCCTGATCGTGCTGTTCGTGGCGGCGCCGCCGCTGATCCGCGCGGTGTTCCGGCTCCGCCAGACCCGGGCTTCGGGGATGGAAGCCGCGGCGAAGGGGTGGAACGGATGACCGCGCTCGCCACCGTCACCCCCGCCCGCACCGCGGTCACGGCCAACCGCCGGATGCTCGCCGCGGCCGCCTTCATTGTCTTCGGGCTGCTGGACATCCTGGTGTTCGGGCTGTTCGCGCACCAGGGCGACGCCACGTTCGCGCTCACGCTGCCTGGTGCCTCGGTGCATGTGCCGAGCCTGCATCTGCCCGCGGCACCCACCGCCTACGCGCTCGGCGCCATCTCGATCCTGCTCGGCGTGAGCCGGGCCACGGTAGAGGAACCGCCCGCGGTGAAGCGGCTGAGCATCGGCGCGGTCCTGCTGTTCTTCGTCATCTCGCTGCTCTCCTGGGCCGACACCGGCAGCTGGGCGCACGGCATCCCGGTCAACGTGGTCAGCCTGCTGCAGAACACGCTGGCCGCGTCGATCCCGCTGATCCTCGGCGCCCTGGCTGGCTGCATGGGCGAGCGCGCCGGGGTGATCAACATCGCGATCGAGGGGCAGCTGCTGCTCGGCGCGTTCACCGCCGCGGTGGTGGCGAGCGCGGTGGGAACGCTCTGGCTCGGACTGATCGGCGGCACCCTGGCGGGTGGCCTGGTCGGCAGCGTGCTGGCGCTGTTCGCCATCCGCTGGCGGGTGGACCAGATCATCCTGGGCGTGGTCCTCAACCTGCTGATCAGCGGGATCACCGGCTATCTCTACGACCGCCTGCTGGTGCCGGACGCGAACACGTACAACAACGCGCAGACGTTCAACGCGGTCAAGATCCCCGGGCTCGGGGACATCCCGATCCTGGGGCCGATCTTCTTCGACTCCACGATCTTCCTCTACATCACCTACGCCGCGATCATCGCGGTCCAGGTGGGCCTGTTCAGCAGCCGCTGGGGGCTGCGGGTACGCGCCGTGGGCGAGCATCCCGCCGCCGCCGACACCGTCGGTATCAAGGTGCTCGGCATCCGGTACGGCAACCTGATCATGGGCGGCATGCTGGCCGGGATCGGCGGCGCCTACCTGACCATCGGGTCGGTGGGGACGTTCAGCAAGGACATGTCGTCCGGGCTCGGCTACATCGCACTGGCTGCGATGATCTTCGGCCGGTGGAGCCCGCTGGGCGCCACCGCCGCGGCCCTGCTGTTCGGCTTCACCGAGGCGCTGCAGAGCTTCATGGGCAGCATCACCGTGCCGATCTCGCCGTTCCTGCTCGGGATGCTGCCCTATGTCGCCACGATCATCGCCGTGGCCGGCCTGGTCGGTAAGGTCCGGGCGCCGGCCGCCGACGGGAAGCCATACGTGCGGGCATGACCAGCCCGCCAGCTCCGCCGGGAGGCCCGTACGCGGCAGCGGCCGCCAGCGCGGCCCGGCTCGCCGAGCTGACCGGCGCGGCCCGGCACGATGTCGCGGTGGTCCTCGGGTCCGGCTGGGCCCCTGCGGCGGACGCGCTCACCAGCGCTGACCCGGCCGCGGCCGAGCTGCCCGGCACCGAACTGGGCGGGTTCCCGGCGCCCACCGTCGGTGGCCACCTCGGGCTCGTCCGCTCGGCGATGCTGCGGCCAGCCGGGAGCGTGGCGGGTGGGGTGCGGGTTCTGGTTTTCCTGGGCCGGACGCACCTGTACGAGGGGCATTCTCCGGCCGCGGTGGTGCACGGCGTGCGGACCGCGGTCGCCGCGGGCTGCCGGATCGTGGTACTGACCAACGCGGCCGGCGGGATCCATGAGAGCTACCAGGTCGGGCAGCCGGTGCTGATCCGTGACCACCTCAACCTCACCGGCCGCTCGCCGCTGGCCGGGCCGCCCCCGCCGGCGGGCTACCCGTCCCGGTTCACCGACCTCACCGACCTGTACTCGGCGCGGCTGCGCGGCCTGGCCCGGGAAACCGACCCGGGCCTGGCCGAAGGCGTGTACGCGGCGATGCCAGGCCCGCACTACGAGACGCCCGCGGAAATCAGGATGCTCCGCGGCATGGGCGCGGACCTGGTCGGCATGTCCACCGCGGTGGAGGCGATCGCCGCCCGGCACCTGGGCGCCGAGGTGCTCGGCATCTCCCTGGTCAGCAACCCGGCAGCCGGCCTGACCAGCCAGGGCCTGGACCACGCCGAGGTCATCGCGGCGGGCGTGGCCGCGGCGGGCCGGATGGGCGGGCTGCTGGCCAGCCTGCTGCCACGGTGCGGATGAGACCGTGGCCGGGATGATTCCGGCCGAGCTGCGCGGCCGGGCGGAGGCGTGGATCGCCGACGATCCAGATCCCGGGGACCGTGCCGAGCTCCAGGCGCTGCTCGACGCCAGCACCCTGGATGACCCGTCCGCCAGCGCTGCGGCCGTGGCTGAGCTGGCGGACCGGTTCGCGGGACGGCTGGAGTTCGGCACCGCTGGCCTGCGCGGCGCGATGGGCGCCGGCCCGAACCGGATGAACCGCGCGGTGGTGCGCGGCGCCACGGCCGCCCTGGCCGGCTGGCTGCGCGAGCACCGCCCGGGGGCGGCCGGCGCGGGCGTGGTGATCGGCTGGGACGCACGGCACCGGTCGGCCGGCTTCGCCGCCGAAGCGGCCGCCGTGCTGGCCGGCGCGGGCATCGGGGTACACCTGCTACCGGACCGCAGCCCGACGCCGCTGCTCGCGTTCGCCGTCCGGCGGCTGTCCGCCGCGGCGGGCATCATGATCACCGCGAGCCACAACCCGCCGGATGACAACGGCTACAAGCTCTACCTGGGCAATGGCGCGCAGATCGTGCCGCCCACGGACGTGCAGATCGAGGCGGCCATCCGGGCCCTGGGCCCGCTGGCGGCGGTGCCGCTAGGCGACCTGGCGAGGCCGCCCGTAGGCGGCCCGGCCGGGACGGCCGCGCCGCTGGTCAGCTGGCACGGCGACGAGATCGCCCAGGCCTACCTGGACGCGATCATGGCCGCCCGGCCGCAGCCGCAGGCGGCGCCGCCCGGCCGGCGCCTGCAGGTCGTCTACACCCCGCTGCACGGGGTCGCGAGCCGGCTGGCGCTACGAGCCATCGAGCGCGCAGGATTCCCGCTGCCGCACGTGGTCGCGGCCCAGGCCCAACCCGACCCCGCGTTCCCGACGGTGACCTTCCCGAACCCGGAGGAGCCGGGGGCCCTGGACCTGGCGCTGGCCGACGCCCGCCAGCTAGGCGCGGACCTGGTCCTGGCCAATGACCCGGACGGCGACCGGCTCGCCGTCGCCGTGCCCGATCCGGCCGCCGGCGGCGGCTGGCGCCGGCTGACCGGCGACCAGGTGGGTGCGCTGCTCGGGGCCTACCTGCTGGACATGACGGCAGGCGATGCGGAGCCGGAACGGCGGCTGGTCGCCAGCACGGTGGTGTCCTCCGCCTTGCTGTCCCGGATCGCCGTGGCCGCGGGCGTGCGCTACGCGGAGACCCTGACCGGGTTCAAGTGGATCGTCCGGGCGGCGGAGCACTCGCCCGGCAGCCGTTTCGAGTTCGGCTACGAGGAAGCGCTGGGATACGCGGTCGGCACGGTGGTCCGCGACAAGGACGGGATCAGCGCGGCCGTGGCCCTGCTCGGGCTGGCCGCTGCGGCCCAGGCCGCCGGGCAGACGCTGCTGGACCGCTGGGATGCGCTCGAAGCCGCGCACGGCGTGCACCTGCAGGCGCAGCTCACGCTCGGCACCGCGGCCCCCGCGGAGATCACGGCCCGGCTGCGCGCGGACCCGCCCGCCACCCTGGGCGGCCAGCCGGTGCGGTCCGTCGATGATCTGGCGCGCGGCGGCGCGCTGCCGCCGTCGGATGTACTCCGCTACCACCTGGACGGCGCGCGGCTGGTGATCCGGCCCAGCGGCACCGAGCCCAAGCTGAAGGCGTACCTCGAAGTCGTCGGGCCGGCCGGTGCTCAGGGACAGACCCCGGCGGGCCTGGCGGCGGCCCGGCAGGCCGCCGCGGCCCGGATGGCGCCGCTGCGCGCCGCGGTTCGTTCCCTGCTGGCCGTGGATCGCTGACCAGTCCGCGGGCCTGCCGGGTTCGCCGCACCGGGATTCGACCACCGAATCCGGGGTAACCGACGCAGCGTGAGCGCCCCGATGGATTCCGGCCGTGTCCTCGCGGGGCGGTACCGGCTGGTGTCACCGCTCGGCAGCGGTGGCATGGGCACGGTCTGGCTGGCCGTGGACGACGTGCTGGGCCGCCAAGTGGCGGTGAAGGAGTTCGCGCCGCCGCCGCAGGTCACCGAGACCGAGGCCGACATGCTGCGGGAGCGCACCCTGCGTGAGGCCCAGACGGCCGCGCGGCTGAGCCATCCGAACGTGGTGCGGATCTACGACGTGGTGCAGGACGGCAGCCGGCCCTGGATCGTGATGGAGCTGATCAGGGCCCGGTCGTTGCGGGACATCACGCAGGAGGACGGCCCGCTGGACCCGGAGCACGCGGCCCGGGTCGGCCTGCAGGTGCTGGCCGCCCTGATCGCCGCACACGAGCTTGGCATCCTGCACCGGGACGTCAAACCCAGCAACGTGCTCATCGACGACGACGGCCGGGTGGTGCTGGCCGACTTCGGCATCGCCCGGGCCGACGACAGCCCCACGCTGACCGCGACCGGGATGATCGTCGGCTCACCGTCGTATATCTCCCCGGAACGGGCCCGCGGTGAGCGCGGTGGCGCCGGGGCAGACCTATGGTCGCTGGGCGCCACCCTGTACGCCGCGGTCGAAGGACGGCCACCGTACGACCGGCCCGGCGCCCTGGCCACGCTGACCGCCGTGGTCACCGAGCAGCCCGATCCGCCCCGCCGCGCGGGCGCACTGTGGCCGGTGATCAGCGGGCTGCTCCGGCACGACGAGGCCGAGCGGCTCAGCGCGCCCGCGGCGCAGCGGCTGCTGCGCCAGCTCATCGAGCCGCCAGTGCCGCACAGCACCGCCCCGATGACGGCCCCGGCAGAGATCCCGGACGAGGTTCCGGACGCGCCAGCGGCCCTCGTCGCGGACGCAGCGCCAGCACTCATCGCGGACGCAGCGCCGGAACTCATCGGGGACGGGCGCGAGCCCGTCGTGGCGGCCGAGCCCCAGCCCGAGCCGGTCGCAGATCCACCACCTGGGCATCCTGCGGACCCAGCGCCGGCCGGCCTGGCAGACCCGGACCCGGCCGGCTTGGCGGACACCGACCCGGTCGGCCTGGCGGAACCGGAGCTGGCGGCGACCGGCTGGGCGGACCCAGAGGCGGACGACCCTCAGCCCGCTGAGGTAGCCACCCACCAGCCCTCAGCAGCAGCTGAGGAGGCCGCCCAGCCGAGACCAGCGGACGCCGGGCCGCCGGTGGCGGCCCGGCCGATAGGGCTGGCGGCGGTCCCGCCGATCGGCGGGACCAGGCCCGAACCTGTGCTGACGGCTGGGGCTCAGCCGGCCGCAGCAGGGCCCGGACCCCGGCGGCCGCGGCTACCCTGGATGATCGCCGCGGCCGCCGCACTGGTGGTGGCGGCGGCCGGGGTGGTCATCGGGCTCAATGTGGCCGGCCAGGGGACCCCGGCACCAGGCCGCCCGGCTGCGGCTGAGCACTCACCCACCCCGGCTGGGCCCACGCCCACCCCCGCCGGGCAGGGCTCCTCCTCCCCTGGGTCGGCGACACCGCGGTCCAGCAGCGGGTCAGGCCCGGGTACCGCGGCGGGGCTACCGGCTGGCCGGACCGCCTACCACGACCCGACCGGGTTCTCGATCGCGGTGCCGGACGGCTGGCGGATCTCGCATCAGGGTCACTACGTCTACGTCTCACCGCCATCCGGCGGCAGTTTCCTGCTCATCGACCAGAGCAACCAGCCCAAACCCGATCCGCTCGCCGACTGGCAGCAGCAGGAGGCGGCCCGGATGGGCACGTACCCGGGCTATCACCGGATCCGTCTGGAGGCGGTGGCCTATCCGCAGGCGGAAAAGGCCGCCGACTGGGAGTTCACCTATGTCCGGCAGGGGGTGCCCACCCACGTGCTCAACCGCAACATCCTGGTGGACGCGCACCAGGCCTATGCCCTGTACTGGTCCACCCCGGCCAGCCTGTGGGCGCAGAACTTCCACTTTTTCCAGACCTTCGCGGCCAGCTTCCGGCCCGGCCGGGGATGAGGGCGCCCGCGCCCGGCCCTCCCGGCTGGCTCGGCACCCTTAGCCGGGGACGCCCACGATCACGTCGGAGGCCTTGATCACGGCTATCACCCGGGAGCCTTCGGCCAGCTTCAGTTCCTGCAGCGCTTCCACGGTGATGGATGCCACCAGCCGGACCCCGTTCGCGTCGAGCTCGACGTTGGCCGTGGCCTCGCCCGCGGTGATGCCGGTCACCGTGGCACTGATCTGGTTCCTCGCACTCAGCTGCATAGCTGTCGTCCTTCCATGATCGGCCAGTGGCCCGCCGGGTATCTTCCCCCCGGGGCACCGTCGCCAAGCGTGTCACGCCATGGCAAGCTCGGAGTATGTCAGAGCCGCAGGAAGCCACTGATGAACCAGGGAGCGCGGCGGATGCGGTCGCGCACGGGCATGTGCACGCACCGGAAAGCGCGGCGTGCGACGTCGCGCACGGGCACGCTCCGCTGCCCGCGACGGACCGCAGCCTGATCGCGGCGTTCGCGTCGCCGGTCGCGGAGTACCTGCTGGGGTATGCCCGCGACACCGGGTTCCGGGTGCTGCTGGCCGAGCCGGACCCGGCCCTCGCCGCGGCGGCCAGCACCATGGGCGTCACCGTGGTCACGAACGCCGCGGACTACCTCGACGACAATACGGACGTGGTGGTCACCGACCATCACCGGCCGGAGCTGGGCGTGGTGCTGCGGGACGCACTGGCCGGCAAGGCACGCTGGGTCGGCATCCTGGGCAATCCCCGGCACCCCGCGCCGCACATCCCCGCGCTGACCGAGCTGGGCGTCGTCCCGGCGGACATCGCCCGGGTGCACCGGCCGGTCGGGCTGAACATCGGCTCGCGCACCCCGGCCGAGATCGCGATAGCGACGCTGGCCGGCCTGATCGCCGACCGGAACGAACGGCCCGGCGGGTTCGAGTTCTAAGCCCCGGCCCGGGCGGCCCTACCCCTTGAGCGCCCCGGCCACCAGCCCGCGGACGTAGTAGCGCTGCAGCGCCACGTAGACGAGCACGCACGGAATCATCGCGATCACCGCGCCCGCCAGCAGCAGCCCGTAGTTGACCGCGCCGTAGGTCCCGGTTTCCGCGTTGCTGAGCGCCACCGGCAGCGTGAACAGGCTGTCGTTGGTGAGGAAGCTCAGCGCGCCCAGGAACTCCGTCCAGGAGAACAGGAACGCGTACAGCGCGGTGGTCGCGATCCCGGGCATGACCAGCGGCCGGAACACGGAGACCAGGGTCCGCAGCACCGACGCGCCGTCCACCCAGGCCGCGTCCACCAGCTCACCGGGTACCTGCAGGAAGCTGTTGCGCATCACGTACACGCCGATCGGCAGGTTGAACGTGGCGTAGAACAGCGCCAGGCCGAGCAGGCTGTTCAGCAGGTGCAGGAAGTGCAGCTCCAGGAAGAGCGGGGTGAGCACCGCCTGGAACGGGATCATGAAGGCCAGCAGGACCAGGCCGAACACCAGCCCTGACCCGCGGAACGGGAACAGCGCGAACCCGTATCCGGCCAGCACCGCCACCACCGTAGTCAGCAGCGCAGTGAGCACCGCGACGATCAGGCTGTTGGTCACGTTGCGGAGGATGTCGTCGTGGCCGGACAGCAGCGCCTGGTAGTTCGCGAACGTGAGGTGCCCGAAGCTCCGGGCCGAGGGCGCCTGGCTGACCGCGGACTCGGGCTGGAGCGACCGGAAGACCTCCCAGAGCAGTGGCAGCACGAACACCGCACTGATCGCCACTCCAGCCACGATGTACCAGCCGAGCCCGCCCCGGTGCCGGCCCCCGGCCGCGGGCCCGCGGATTCTGCGACGCCACCGCGGCGGCGCAGCTGCCGTTCACCGCCAGCGAGGTGCTCTACGGGGAATGGAGTGAGCAGTGGGGCCGGGAGGCGGCCCAGATGGTGCTGCGGGACCAGCCCGGAGTGGATGCGATCTTCTGCGGCAGTGACCAGATCGCCCGCGGCGTGTCGGATACGCTGCGGCTGGCCGGCTGCCGGTGCCGGACGACATCGCGCTGGTCGGCTTCGACAACTGGAGCCCGATGGTGCTCGGCGCGGATCCCCCGCTGAGCAGCGTGGATATGTGCCTGGAAGAGGTCGGCCGGGTGGCGGCCGAGCACTTGCTGCTGGCCATCAACGGCGAGCCCACGCACGGCGTGCACACCGTGCCCGGCCAGCTCGTCGTGCGCGGGTCCAGTGCGCCCGGCTGAGCCTGGCCCCAGCCGGCCAGGCACGGGTCGCGGGCTGGTGCCGGAGCCCGGCTGGTGCCGGAGCCCGGCTGGTGCCGGCGAAGGAGATCATGATACCTATGGGGTGAAAAGGCCTGACAGGCCAGATGAGGGCACCTCCCCACAACGGACAGGCACGGCAGGCGCGGGTTCCGGCGAGCAGGGCAGGCGGCCAGCCAGCGGAGCGGCCGGCGAGCGGAGCAGGCGGACGGAACGGCCGGCGGCGGAGCAGGCGCCGGGGATTGGGGCCAGCGCGGTTGGTCACGGCTGCGTGCGCGGTAACCACCCTGGCCGGGTAGGAACCTGGAATTGAGCTTTTACGTCTAACGAGTACGTGTGTCCTGGTGCTGGCCGCAATGGTCACGGGTCAGCCGTATACAGCAGGACCAGGGTGGTGGACCGGGGCCGGGTGACGGACACTGATGGACAGCGCAGAGCCGGTCGAGGACAGCGCTGCACCGGCCGAGCCGGGCGCCGTGGCGCGGGCCAGCCAGCCAGCCCAGGGTGGGCTGGTATCAGGCGAGCCAGCGCAGGGTGGCAGCGGGAGGCGGAGCATGGCACTTCCGGAACGGGTGCGCGGCAGGCCGCCGGTGATGACCGACGTCGCCCAGCTGGCCGGGGTCTCCCACCAGACCGTGTCCCGGGTGCTCAACGACCATCCGAACGTCCGGCCGCAGACCAGGGAGGTCGTGCTCGCCGCGATCACCGAGCTTGGCTACCGGCCGAATGCCGCGGCCCGCACCCTGGTCACCCGGCGGACCAACACGCTCGGCGTGATCAGCTTCGACACCACCCTGTATGGGCCCGCCTCCATGCTCTACGGCATCGAGCGCGCTGCCCACGGCAGTTACTTCGTGACCATCGCGAGCGTGCCCGCGCTCGACCGGCGCACCGTGCTGGATGCGGTGGACCGCTTCGTGGGGCAGGGCGTGGAGGGGATCATCGCCATCGCGCCGCAGGACTCCGCGGTGGAGGCGCTGACCCACTGCCCGGCGGACATACCGCTGGTGGCGGTCGGCTGCGGTACCAACGCGCCGCTGCCCTCGGTGGCGGTGGACAACGCGGCCGGGGCGGCCATGGCCACCCGCTACCTGCTCGGCCTCGGTCACCGGACCGTGCACCACCTGGGCGGGCCGACCTCCTGGCTGGACGGCCAGGCCCGGATCGCGGGCTGGCGCGAGGCGCTGCGCGAGGCCGGCGCGGCCGAACCGGACCTGGTCAGCGGGGACTGGTCCTCGGCGGCCGGGTACGAGCTGGGTCACCAGATCGCCGCGGATGACGAGGTGACGGCGGTGTTCTGCGCCAACGACCACATGGCCCTGGGGCTGCTCCGCGCGCTGTCCGAGCGGGGGCGGCGGGTCCCCGACGACGTCAGCGTGGTCGGCTTCGACGACATCCCGGAATCAGCGTATTTCCTGCCGCCACTCACCACGGTGCGGCAGGATTTCGGGGAGCTTGGCCGGCGTGCCCTGAACACGCTGGTGGAGCTGATCTATGAGCCAGGCTCCGCACACTCTCCCGGGCCGGTCGCACCGCACTTCGTGGTGCGTGCCAGCGCGGGGCCACCGGAGCCCGGCCAGCGGGCCTGACCGGCGGGCCGGACCGGCCGGGCCTGCCCAGCCGGCCTGCTCACGGCTGGCCGATGACCCTCCGCCCTAACGCAGAACAGGACAATGATGGCTGTTAGCGCTCACCTCGAGGAGAGGTTCGTCGTCGGCGTGGATTTCGGCACCCTGTCCGGGCGGGCGCTGGTCGCGCGGGTCAGCGACGGCGCCGAACTCGGCACCGCGGTCTGTGACTACCGGCACGGGGTCATGGATGCCACGCTCGCGGCCACCGGCGAGCCGCTGCCGCCAGACTGGGCGCTGCAGGACCCGGAGGACTACCGGGACGTGCTGCGGGAGGCGGTGCCCAAGGCCGTGGAGGAGGCCGGGCATCGACCCGGCCCGGGTGATCGGCATCGCTACCGACTTCACCGCGAGCACCCCGCTGCCGGTGCTGCGCGACGGCACGCCGCTGTGCCAGGTCCCCGGTTTCGCGGGGCGGCCGCACGCCTACGTCAAGCTGTGGAAGCACCATGCCGCGCAGCCCCAGGCGGACCGGATCAACGCGCTGGCCGCCGAGCGGGGCGAGCCGTGGCTGGGCCGGTACGGCGGCAAGATCTCCTCGGAATGGCAGTTCGCCAAGGCCCTCCAGCTGCTGGAGGAGGACCCGGAGCTGTTCCAGCGGGCCGAGCGGTGGATCGAGGCGGCTGACTGGATCATCTGGCAGCTGGCCGGCACCGAGACCCGCAACGCCTGCACCGCCGGGTACAAGGGCATCTACCAGGATGGCCACTACCCCTCGGCCGAGTTCCTCGGCGCGCTCAACCCCGGTTTCGCCGGGTTCGCCGGGGACAAGCTGGCCCATCCGATCGCCCCGCTCGGCGGCCGGGCTGGCTCGCTGACCGCGCAGGCCGCGGCGTGGACCGGCCTGCCCGAGGGCATCGCCGTCGCGGTCGGCAACGTGGACGCGCACGTCACCCCGCCCGCGGCGAACGCCATCGGGCCCGGCCAGATGGTGGCCATCATGGGCACCTCGACCTGCCATGTGCTGAACGCCACGACGCTGGCCGAGGTCCCCGGGATGTGCGGGGTGGTGGACGGCGGCATCGTCGCCGGCGAGTACGGCTACGAGGCCGGGCAGAGCGGAGTCGGCGACATCTTCGCCTGGTTCCTCGACCACGCCGTGCCCGCCGCCTACCGCGACGAGGCCGCCCGCCGCGGCACCTCCCTGTTCGGCCTGCTCTCCGCTGAGGCCGCCAGCCAGCGGGCCGGGGCGCACGGCCTCATCGCCCTGGATTGGCTCAACGGAAACCGCTCAGTGCTGGTGGACACCGCGCTGTCCGGGGCCATCGCCGGGATCACCCTGGCCACCCGGCCGCCGGACATCTACCGGGCGCTGGTGGAGTCGACCGCGTTCGGCACCCGGATCATCCTCGATGCGTTCGCCGCCTCCGGAGTGCCGGTCACCGAGTTCGTGGTGGCTGGCGGCCTGCTCAAGGACACGTTCGTGATGCAGGTGTACGCGGACGTGCTGCGCCGCCCGCTCAGCCTGATCAGCTCGGGACAGGGCCCGGCCCTCGGCTCGGCGATCCACGCGGCCGTCGCCGCGGGCGCCTACCCTTCGGTACCGGCCGCCGCGGCCGCGATGGGCAGCAAGCGGGACGCCGTCTACATCCCCGATCCGGCCAGCGCCGATGTGTACGACGAGCTGTACGCCGAGTACCGGCGGCTGCACGATTACTTTGGCCGGGGCGGCAACGAGGCCATGCACCGGCTGCGGGCCATCCGCGACCGGGTGCTGGGCGCGCCGGACGGTACCCGCCCGCGCACTGACCAGGAGAGGAGCCAGTCGTGAGCACCGATCACGCGATCAGCGCGGTGATCTCGCATACCCGCGCCGAGGTCTGCGCCCTGCACGCGGCCCTGGTCGAGAACAATCTGGTCGCCTGGACCTCGGGCAACGTGTCCGCGCGGGTGCCCGGCACCGACCTGATGGTGATCAAGCCGAGCGGCGTCGGCTACGCCGACCTGACCCCGGGCTCGATGGTGCTGTGCGACCTGGACGGCAACGCCGCCGAGGACGACTACCTGCCGTCCTCGGACACCGCGACGCACGCCTACGTGTACCGGCACATGCCCGAAGTGGGTGGCGTGGTGCACACCCACTCCAGCTACGCCACCGCGTGGGCGGCCCGGGGCGAGGCCATCCCGTGCGTGATCACCGCGATGGCCGACGAGTTCGGCGGGGAGATCCCGGTCGGGCCGTTCGCGCTGATCGGCAGCGACGAGATCGGCCGCGGCATCGTGCGCACGCTGCGCGGTCACCGCTCCGCCGCGGTGCTGATGCGCAGCCACGGCGTGTTCACCGTCGGCCGCACCGCCCGCGACGCGGTCAAGGCCGCCGTGATGTGCGAGGACGTGGCGCGGACCGTGCACCTCGCGCGGGCCTTCGGCGATCCGGTGCCGCTCACCCAGAACCAGATCGACGCACTGCACAAGCGCTACACCGAGGAGTACGGCCAGCGCGAGAAATAACGCCTGGCCCGGGTGCGGCAGACCGGCCGCGGCACGCCCCACCCGGCCAGCCGGCAGGTCAGTCCCGCAGGCACCGGCACCGCGGGGTTTCGTTGAGGAGGGCATTAATGACCGAACGCAAGCCACGTGTCGGGATCCTGGGCATCATGCAGGACCTGTACGACGACATGATCCCCGGCATCGCGCAGCGGCAGGAAGGATACGCCGCTGAGATCGCCGCGCACCTGGCCCCGGTGGGTGAGTTCATCCCGAGCAAGGCGATCAAGTACCGGGAGGACGCGGAACGCGCCATGCGCGAGTTCGAGAGCGCGGACCTGGACGGCGTCATGGTCGTGATGCTCACCTACGGCCCGGCGATGCGCGTCGCGCGGTTGCTGTCGGAGTCGCGGCTGCCGGTCCTGCTGGCCAACATCCAGCCGGAGCCGAACGTCACGCCCGCCTGGGACATGGCCGACATGACCTACAACCAGGGCGTGCACGGCGCCCAGGACACCGCGAACGCGATGGTCCGCGCGGGCAAGCGGTTCGCGGTGCTCACCGACGACTGGAAGAGCGACGGCTTCCGGGCCGATGCTGGCCGGTGGGCCCGGGCCGCGGCCACGGTGACCAGGCTGAAGTCGCTCAAGACGGCCATCTTCGGCTACGCCATGAACGACATGGGCGACATCCGGGTGGATGAGTCCGCGCTGGTCCGGTCGCTTGGCCCGGAGATCCTCGCGGTCGCGCCGGGTGACATGTACCGGGGCATGCAGGCGGTCAGCGACGCGCAGGTGGCCGAGGTGGTCGAGTTCGAGGATGCGCAGTTCGACATCGACCCGCGGCTGTCTCCGGCCGAGCGCGAGGACCACGCCCGGATGCAGGTGGCGATCGAGCAGATCCTGGTGGACCGGGGCTTCGGCGCCTACACCGCGCACTTCGACGCGATCGGCGAGGACGGCCGGTTCAGCCGGCTGCCGCTGGCCGCCGCATCGTCGCTGATGGCCAAGGGATACGGATACGCCGCCGAGGGCGACGTGCTGACCGCCTGCCTGGTCTCGGCCGGGCACACGCTGATCGGCGACGCCCACTTCACCGAGATGTACGCGATGGACTTCCCGTCCGACTCGATTTTGCAGAGCCACATGGGTGAGGGCAACTGGAAGATCGCGCGCACCGACCGGCGGGTCAAGCTGATCAAGCGGCCGCTGGGCATCGGCCGGCTCGCTGACCCGCCCACGTTCCTGTTCCAGTACCAGCCCGGGCCGGCCACCCTGGCCGCCCTGGTGTCCCTGGAAGGCGAGCGGTTCCGGCTGGTCGTGGCCGAAGGGGAGAACCTGGACAGCCAGGAACTGCCCGCGCTGGAGATGCCCTACGGGCAGTTCCGCCCGGCATCCGGGGTGCGCGCCTGCCTGAACGGCTGGCTCGCCGCGGGCGGCCCGCATCACGAGGTGATGAACCTCGGCCATCACGCCGCCGACTGGAAGGTGTTCTGCCAGCTGTCCGGCATCGAGTTCGTCCAGGTCTGACGCTCACCCGCCAGCCACACCCCCGGACCGGTCTTCCGCGACCCGGACCCGGACCGGGTCCCCCGGCCCGCTCGGACCCCCGGGCTGGCGCACGCTGGTCACCCGGGGACTATGTGGTGGCTTTTGCATCGTATGTGCGAAAAAGCCACCACATAGGCGCAGCTGCCCAACCCCGCCGCCACACAGGACACACGAACCACACCAGTTATCACAACGACTGCCGCCCTATCCCCGCTTACCCGAGCAGCACCAGCCCAGCAGCACCAGCCCACGCAGCGAGGAGGATTCGTGACCCGGATCGTGGTAGATCCCGCCCGCCAGATCGGCTCCGTGGACCGCAACGTGTTCGGCGGCTTCGTCGAGCACCTCGGCCGGTGCATCTACGGCGGCCTGTACGACGAGGGCTCGGCCCTGGCCGACCCGCGGGGGTTCCGCCAGGACGTACTGGCCAAGCTGCGCGAACTGCGGATGGGGGTGCTGCGCTGGCCAGGCGGCAACTTCGTGTCCAACTACCACTGGGCCGATGGCATCGGCCCCAAGGACAGCAGGCCGCGCCGCCCCGAGCTGGCCTGGGGCGGCGAGGAGCCCAACCGGTTCGGCACCGACGAGTTCCTCGCCTACTGCACGGAGCTGGGCACCGAGCCCTACATCTGCCTGAACATGGGCACCGGCACCCTGGAGGAGGCGCTGGCCTGGGTCGAGTACTGCAACCGGTCCGGCGATACTGCCTGGGCCCGGCGCCGCGCCGAGAACGGCCACCCGGAACCGTACCGGGTCCGCTACTGGGGCCTGGGCAACGAGATGTACGGGGACTGGCAGGTCGGCGCGATGTCCGCGGAGGAGTACACGGCGACCGCGACCCGCTGGGCCCGCGCGCTCAAGCTGCTCGATCCAGAGATCAAGCTGGTCAGCTGCGGGATGAGCGGCTGGAACGACTGGGACCGGGTGGTAGTCGACGGGATGGCCGCTCTCGTTCGACTACCACTCCGTGCACATCTATACCGGATCCAGCGACTACTGGACCAACGTGCTCCAGCCGCACCAGGCGGAGCGCGCGATCAGGGTGACCCGGGCGCTCATCGAGCGGGTGGCGTACGTGAAGAAGATCGCCAGCCCGCCGCGGATCGCCTACGACGAGTGGAACGTCTGGTACCGGGAGCCGGGCGGGCCGCTGGAGGAGCGCTACACCTTCCCGGACGCCCTGGCCGTGGCCACCTACCTGAACATCTTCATCCGGAACTGTGACTGGGTCCGGATGGCCAACCTGGCCCAACTCGTGAACGCCATCGCCCCCCTGGTGACCAGCCCGGACGCCCTCGCCACCCAGCCGATCTGGTACCCGGTGCTGATGCACGCGCAAGCGGCGCTGGAGACCGCTGTCGACGTTCATGTGAGCGCTCCCTTGGTCAACCCGGCGCCCGGGCCGAGCCGGTGGCCGCACCAGGTGACCGACCTGGGCCCGTTCAGCCTGGTGGACGCGGCGGCGACGAGTTCCGCCGATGCCCGCAGGCTCGCCCTGACCCTGGTCAACCGCAGCCCCGACGAGCCGGAAACGGTCGAGATCGCGCTCCGCGATCTGACCTTCGACGGCGACGCGCGGATCACCGCCGTCACCGCGGAACGCGGGCGGGACACCCGCGCCCTGCCCGATGTGGAAAGTGCCTACCTGGACGAGGGATCGGAGGCGCCGATGGGCGCCACGCTCACCCTCACCCTGCCCGCGCAGTCGTTCACCGTCGTCGAGGCGGCCACGGCCCGCGGCTGACCACCGATCACGCAGACGCGGCCGGGCTGATGACCGTGCTACTGCTGAGCCCGGTACTGGCGCAGTGGCCTGCTGCTCGGCAGCCTGGCGAACCAGCCGGAGATCACCGGCTGGCTACTATGTCGCCGTGACCTCCGCGACGGTCGGCTACTCGGGCACGCCACTCCCGGCCAAGCTCGGTATCCGGCCCGGGCACCAGGTGGCGGTGCTCGGCGCCCCGGACGGCTTCATCGCCAGCCTGGGTGAGCTGCCCGGCACCGAGCTGGGCCCCTGCCTGCCCGCCAGGGCGTTGCTGGATGTGATCGTTTTCTTCGTGACCTGGCGCGCGGAACTGGAAGCGGAACTGGACGTGCTGCGCGAGCACATGACCCCGGCCTGCGGCCTGTGGATCGCCTGGCCGAAGCGGGCCGCCAAGGTGCCCACGGACATGACCGAGCACGTGGTCCGGGAAATCGCCCTGCCCACCGGGCTGGTGGACAACAAGGTATGCGCCATCGACGCGGTATGGTCCGGACTGCGCCTGGTCATCCGGCGCGAGCTGAGATAAAGGTCGGGGGGTCGGCCCCCCGGGCTAGAAGAGCGGCCGGCCGTCGAAGATGCCGAGATCTTCCCGGTACAGCTCCAGGCCCACCCCGTTCGGGTCGCGGAAGTACATGCTCTCCTCCACGCCGCGGTCCGGGCCCAGGTATTCCAGCCCGGCTTCGTCGAACTTCTTCCGGGCCGCGTCGTACTGCTCCTGGCTGATGGAGATGGCCAGGTGCTGAACGCCGCCGATGGTCTCCTGCCAGGCCGGGTGCTCGTGCCCGGGGAAGTCGAAGAAGCCGAGCAGGTTCCCGTTGCCGATGTCGAAGAAGAAGTGGCTGGAGCCCCGGTAGTCCCGGTTCTCCACCAGCTCGACCAGGGGGAAGCCGAGGAACTCCTGGTAGAACTGGATCGTCTCCTCGACGTCCCGGCAGATCAGGGCGAGGTGGTGAATGCCCTGCACCGTGCTGGCCGGCCGGTCCCCCGGCGGCCGCAGGTAGCGCTGGCGCAGTTCCGCCCGGCGCGCCCGGATCTTCTCGAGTTCGGCTCCCTCGGGCTGTGCCATGACCGGCCTCCCAGCGTCGTCGCGGCCGGGCGCCCGCGGGTGTCGCTGCCCGGCCATCCCCAGGCTAACCCAGCCAGCCCGTCCCGTCTGTCCCTGGCCGCCGGGCAGGCCCGCCCGCAGGTCCCGGCCTGGCGTCAGCGCACCGGCACCCGCCAGTCGAGCTGGGTGCCGCCGCCCTCGGCCGGGCCGACCGTCATCTTCCCGCCGAGGTCGGTGGCCCGCTCGGCGAGGTTGGCCAGGCCGCTGCGGCGGACCGTGCGGCCAATTCCCCGGCCGTTGTCGCGGACCCGCAGGATGAGCTCGGCGCCCGTCTCCACGCTCACCTCCACCCGGGTGGCTGCCGCGTGCCGGGCCGCGTTCGACAGCGCCTCGCGCAGCGTGGTGAGCATCTGCTCCCCCACCGCGCCGGGCACCGCCTCGTCCAGCGGCCCGACCAGCCGCAGCGAGGGCGCGAAGCCCAGCGCGGCGGTCATCTCGTCGATCACGTCCAGCGCCTGGGCACGCAGGCCGCGCCGGGTGGACTCGCCCCGGGCCTGGAGCGAGAATATAGCCGAGCGGATCTCCTGGATGGTCTCGTCCAGCGCATCCACCGCGTTGCTCACCCGGTCCTTGGCATCCGGCCGGGTGAGCAGCGGCATGGCACCCTGCAGCGACATCCCGGTGGCGTACAGCCGCTGGATGACCAGGTCGTGCAGGTCCCGGGCGATCCGGTCCCGGTCCTGCAGGATGGCCAGCCGTTCCGCGTCGTTGCGGTGCTCGGCCAGTTCCAGCGCGATGCCGGCCTGCGCGGCGAACGTGCTGACCAGCTCCACCGCCTGTGCTGCCAGCGGCATCGCGCCGGAGTCGCGGCCGACCGTCAGCACGCCGCGGACGTCGCCGGGCGCGCCCAGCGGGAGGATGATGGCCGGACCGAGCGGCATGTGCTCCCTGGCCGCGTCAGCGACCCGCTCATCGTGGCCGAAGTCCTCGACTGTGACCGCCTCACCGGTGGACAGGACCGTCCCGGAAACGGAGGCGCCGACCGGGAGCACCAGGCCAATCGCGTTCTGCGCACCGGCTCCGGCGGCATGCTGGATGATCAATTGCTCGCTGTTCGGCTCCGGCACCGCCAGGGCGACCAGGTCGGCCCCGGACATCTCCAGCACCTGCTGGGTGACCAGCGCGAGTATCTCGCCCGGCGCGGCCCCGGACAGCAGCCTGCGAGTCACCTCGCTGCTCGCGCGCAGCCAGCGCTGCTGGCGGCGGGCCTCCTCGTACAGCCGGGCGTTGTCGATGGCCACGCCCGCGGCCGCGGCCAGCGCGACCAGCAGCGCCTCGTCTTCCTCGTCGAAGTCGGCGCCGCCCTCTTTCTCGGTCAGGTACAGGTTGCCGTAGACCTCCTCCCGCACCCGCACCGGCACGCCCAGGAACGACCGCATCGGCGGGTGGCCGTGCGGGAACCCGTGCGACTGGGGGCTGGCGGCGATGTCGGCCAGCCGCAACGGCCGCGGCTCATGGATCAGCGTGCCGAGCAGGCCCTGGCCCTGCGGCCAGTGATGGATCGCGGCGATCTCCTCATCCGCCAGGCCGACCGGGACGAACTCCACCAGCGCCGGCCTCGCCGATGACACCGAGCGCGCCGTACCGGGCCCGGACCAGTATCCGGGCCGCCTCGACGATCTGCTTGAGCACCGACTCCAGGTCAAGGTTGGTGCCCACCGCGACGACCGCCTCGAGCAGCGCATAGACCCGGTCCCGGGTGGCCAGCACCGCCTGCAGCCTGGTCTGCAGCTCAGCCAGCAAATCATCGAGCCTCAGCTGCGGCAGCACTGGGTGCTGATCCGACGACTCCACCAGCAGCTCCCCTGGCCTCATTGTCCGCATGGCCTGAACCAACGGTAGCGCCTGGCCGTTCCCGTGTCTGTAGTGATCAAGTCCGCTGGCGGCGGGCGGTGCACGGCACATGTGACGTCCGGGTTACGCTACTTGAGCAGGTGATCCGGCCGGGCTGGCCAGGGGTGATGATGGTAAGCGTGACGCGTAGGCCCTGGCGGTGGGCGGCGGCCCTAGCCCGGCGGGCTGGCATTGACGCCAACCCGCTTCGGCGGCGTTGCGACCGGGTGGAGGCCTGGGCCCGGCTCAGCCTCGTTCTGGTCTTCCTGGTGCTCGGCCCGCTGTCCGTGATGGGTATGGGCCATTGGGCCAGTGTCACCGCGACCCGGACGGCGCATGCCCAGGCAGCGGGTGAGCGCCTGGTGACGGCCGTGCTGCCGACTGGAGCGCACCATACCGCCGGCTACCCGTCCTTCGACTCACCGGAGCTGGTCTGGGCCCGGGCCCGGTGGACCGCGCCGGACGGGGCCAAGCGGTCCGGCGAGGTGCCCGCGCAGGCCGGCAGCCGGGCCGGCACCCGGGTGCCCATCTGGGTGGGTCGCTCGGGCCAGCTGATGTACCCGCCGATCGGCCAGGCCCAGATCGCGAGCCGGGTGGTGGCCGTGGTCACGCTGACCCCGGTCGTCCTCGCGCTGCTGCTCGCGGCGGGCCTGTGGCTGATCCGGCGCATCGCCGACCGCCGCCGGCTGGCAGGCTGGGCCGCTGACTGGCTGGCGGTCGAACCGCAGTGGACCAAGCGCTTGCACTGACCGGCCGCGGCCAGCTGCCAGCCTGCTCCTGGTGTGCGCTGGCCCCTGGCGAGTGGGGTGCGCTGGCCCCTGGCCAGCCGGTCAGGCCGGCTAAGGCCCTGGGGCGGCAGTGACGGAAGTCCCCCCGCACTTGGGCCGCGTGGCCCTGCCTTCCTCCCTGTGGCCTGGGAGAAACTGTTGTTGAACAGAAAATAGTTGAACGGGCCACAAAAGGGCCCTGTGCCTAAGGAGGCACCGGCAATGCGCCGCAAGACATTCGACGTGCTCGTCAGCACCGGCGGGCTAGTCATCGCAGCTCTCCTGGTCGTGGCAGGCGTGCTGCTGCTGTGGGGACACTCCTACGCCAACGACCAGGTCTCCAGCCAGCTATCCGCCCAGAAGATCGTCTTCCCGGCCCGCGGCAACGCCGAGTTCAAGGCCCTGCCCCCCGCCGACCAGGCCGCCATGGGCGCCTACGCCGGCCAGCTGATGACCACCGGCGCGCAGGCCAAGACCTACGCCGACCACTTCATCGCGGTCCACCTCCAAGAGATGGGCAAGGGCCAGACCTACTCCCAGCTGTCCGCCGCCTCCCTCAAGGCCCCGGCCAACACCGGGCTGGCCCAGCTGGTCCAGACCGTGTTCCGCGGCACCACCCTCCGCTCGATGCTGCTCGAGGCATACGGCTTCTGGCAGATGGGCCAGATCGCCCTGTTCGCCGCCATCGCCTCCTTCACCGGAGCCGGCCTGCTGCTGATCCTGTCCATCGCCGGCCTCATCCACCAGCGCCGCGTCCCGGCCGAGAAGGAAGTCTTCACCAAGACCGCGCAAGCCCACCCAGCCACCATCTGACCCATCCCACCCCCCGGTCCGGCCCTGCCCCCCAGGCAGGACCGGACCTTCATTTATGCACGTTGAGCAGCTGATTCTGGCCAGCGTCAGCACCCAGGGGGCCACCGCCAATAGCGATATCGTCCCGCGCCACCAAAGGACGAAGGTCCCGATGGCCGGTGACCGACATCCCTGCCAGGGCCTGGGCCGCCCGGGACATGCTGGGGCAGTCCCTGGTCTTCCTATTCCCGGGCCTGCTTTAGGAGATTTCCATGAGACCGCTCTCCGGCCTTGCTTCGGCGCCCATTAACCTCGACCATCCAGGTAGCTACCTGCACTGGTCGATCTTCACCGTCTCGGTCGCCAATCTGTGCCTTATCGCTGTCATGGTCGTGATCTTCGGCGCGGCGCTGCTGCTGCCGTTCCCGAAGGGCCGCACCTACCCGCCGGAAGAAGCGCCGGCCGAAGCCCCGCCCGGCGCCGGAGCGAAAGCCGCCGCGGATGCCGTGGATGAGGACAGCGACATGTGGACGAACCGCGTCCGGCGCTTCGCGGTCCGCATCCTGCCGCCCCGCAAGCTGCTGCCTGACCGGCAGCCTGGCTACGTTGCTTCCTGGGTCTACGTGTTCGGCGTGGCCAGCCTGGCGGCCCTGGGCATGGCCGTGGTGAGCGGATTCGCTCTCGCCCTCGGCGGCCCCGACTGGTGGCACTACAACTCTCTTGGCCACTTCTTCAATAGCGTGCATCTGTGGAGCGTGGAGCTCTTCATGGCCCTGCTGGTCATCCACTTGTGGGGCAAGTTCTGGATGGCGGCCTGGCGCGGCAAGCGCGGCTGGACCTGGGTTACCGGCGTGGTCGCCTTCGTGGCCTCGGTCATCGAATGCTTCACCGGCTATGTCTCGCAGTCGAACTTCGATTCGCAATGGATTTCCGCCAGCGGCAAGGACGCCTTCAACCCGGTCGGGGTGGGCGCGTTCTTCAACATCATGAACTTCGGCCAGATGCTGATGTGGCACATCGTGCTGGTGCCGATCGTGCTGATCGCCATCGTCGGCGCGCACGTGCTGCTGGTCCGGGTCCGCGGCGTCTCGCACCCGCTGCCGGCCCAGGTCAAGCTGCCGGGCAAGGGCAGCTACCGGCAGCGCCAGCGGGCCCTGGCCGCGGCCGACGCAGCGCCGTGGCGGGGCCGGACCCGCCGCTACGACATCCTCAAGGAAGGCACCATCGCCGGGGTGGTCATCCTGGCCCTCACGCTCGGCCTGGCCGCGCTGCTGTCCTCGCCTGACGTGCCCTCCGTCACCGTCCAGTCCTGGGCCAAGGTGGCCCCGGCCGACTTCCTGGCCACGGCGGCCACCGAACTCAACGGCAGCAGCGAGACCGCCACCTACGGGCCGCCTTACAACCACGGCACGGGCAGCGTGCAGAAGCTGCTGTTCTCGCCCGCCCAGCTCACGGGAGTCCGCCAGCCGCTCAACCCGGCCGCGGACTTCGTGGTCCGGCCGCTGTCCACGATCGCCAGCTCCACCCCGGCCGTCGCGACCGCCCTGGCCACCTACCGGGCCGCCCCTGCCGCGCAGCAGCTGAAGTGGGCCAATGCCTACGCCGACGCAGTGACCAAGGTGAAGTTCGTCAACGGCGCCCCGGTCCTGCCGAAGGCGGCCGACGGGCCGGTCCCGGTCATGCTGGCCAATGAGCTCACCATGGCGCGCAGCGGCGCGCTGGACGCGAGCCTCATCTCCAAGCAGCCCTTCTACGGCACCAACTTCACCGCCCCGCTGCTGTTCATGGAAGACGGCGCCTACTTCTCCACCAAGGCCACCGCCATGAACCTGACGGGTGAGCAGTGGGGCGTCATGAACGAGACCGGCAGCTATCCCGGCCAGCCCTGGCTGTGGCTGTACACGCTGTGGTACCAGGTTCCAGGCTGGAGCAACTCGGCCAACATCGACATGATCGCGGTCTACATGACCGGCCTGGCCACCCTGCTGCTGCTGTGCGTGCCGTTCATTCCCGGCCTGCGGGACATCCCGCGGCTGATCCCGGTGCACCGGCTGATCTGGCGCACCCCGGCCGGCCAGGAGCCGCCTACGGCCGGCACCTCGGGCCAGGTCGGCTCGGCTACGGCCGGCAAGTCCTGACCACGGCCATTACCGGCCACCCGGAAGAGAGAGAGACAATGAGATCCGCAGTAGTACGCGCGTTCGGCCAGCCGCTGGTCATCGAGCAGCGGCCGGTTCCGGAGCCCGGCCCCGGCCAGGTCGTGATCCGGATGGAGGCGACCGGCCTGTGCCATACCGACATCCACGCGGCGCAGGGCGACTGGCCGGTCCAGCCCACTCCGCCGTTCGTGCCCGGGCACGAGGGCGTCGGCATCGTGCACGCGGTGGGCGACGGCGTGACGAGCCCGCAGCCGGGCGAGCGTGTCGCGGTGCCCTGGCTGGGCTACGCGTGCGGCACCTGCGAGCACTGCCTGACCGGCTGGGAGACGCTCTGCCTGAAGCAGCAGAACACCGGGTACTCGGTGGACGGCGGCTTCGCCGAGTACTTCACCGCCGACGCGGCGTTCGCGGCGCCGGTGCCCGACGGCATCAACCCGGTCGACGCGGCGCCGCTGACCTGCGCGGGCGTCACCACCTACAAGGCGGTGAAGGTCGGTAACGTGCGTCCCGGCGACCTGGTCGCGATCTCCGGGATCGGCGGGCTCGGGCACCTGGCCCTGCAGTACGCCAAGATCTTCGGTGGCACCGTGGCCGCGATCGACATCACCGACGAAAAGCTCCAGCTGGCCAAGGACCTCGGGGCGGACCTGGTCATCGACGCCCGCACCGAGGACCCGGCCACGGTGCTGCAGGCGCACGGGGGCGCGAGCGTCGCCGTCGGGCTCGCCGTGGACGACAAGTCCTTCGCGGCCGCCTACTCGGGCCTGCGGCGCGGTGGCCGGCTGGTGCTGGTGGCCCTGCCCGCCGCCGGGACGCTGCAGATCCCGGTCTTCGACACCGTGCTCAACGGCACGTCGGTGATCGGCTCGATCGTCGGCACCCGCGCCGACCTGGCCACGGTGTTCGCGCTGCACCGCGCGGGGCGCACCCGGGTGGTGGCCGAGACCCGGCCGCTGCCGGCCGTGAACGAAGCCATTGACGACATCCTGCACGGCAAGGCCCGGGCCCGCATCGTGCTCCAGCCGTAACCGCCGGATCCGACCCCGGCCCCGCCTGGCGGCCCCAGGCGGGGCCGGCCCATGCCCGGGGCCGGGTCCGGCTGGATCGCCATAGCCGGGGCCGATCACCCGAAGGTTCAGCGCAGGGCGGCCAGCTGGACGTAGAGGTCGAGCAGCTTGCCCCGGGTAGCCTGCAGCCGCTGGGCCACGGCACGGAGCATCCGCTGGTTCAGGTCGTAGCCCAGGACCGGATCCTCTTCGCAGAACCGGCGGACCGCGGCCGCGTCGAATTCGAAGACCTCGGTGGCCTGCACGGCCACCGCACCGAACTGCCACTGCAGCCCCGGCAGTAGCCAGGAGATGCCGACCACCTCACCACGGCCCAGGGTCTCCACGATGATTCCCCGCTGCCCCGGCGCATCCACGTCCAGGGCCACCTGCCCGGTCCGGATCAGCCAGAACTGCCGGGCCACCCCGCCGGTCTCGAAGAACCGGTGCCCGGCAGGCAGGCAGCGCAGCGTGGCCACGCTGGCCAGCCGGGCCAGCTGCGCTTCTGGCATCCCGCGCAGGAACTGCTGCTGGGCGAGTGCTGACGGCAGCACCACTAGAGCTGACCGCCAACGAGAACTGCCAGGTCATACAGCCGGCAGGTGTAGCCCCACTCGTTGTCGTACCAGCCGAACACCTTGGCCAGGGTCCCGGCGGCCTGAGTCAGGCCTGAGTCGAACACGCACGAGGCGCTGTCGCCGATGATGTCGCGGGAGACCAGCGGATCGGTGCTGTAGTGCACGATCCCGGCCAGCGGGCCCTCGGCCGCGGCCCGGAAGGCGGCGTTGATCTCTTCGGCCGTGGCCGGGCGCTCCAGCACCGCGGCCAGGTCGGTCAGCGAGCCGTCCTCGACCGGGACCCGGAGGGCCACACCGTCCAGCCGCCCGGCCAGTTCCGGGATGACGAGGCCGGTGGCGCGGGCAGCGCCGGTCGTGGTGGGCACGATGTTGATCGCGGCGCTGCGGGCCCGGCGCAGGTCCTTGTGCGGCCCGTCCAGCAGCATCTGATCGCCGGTGTACGCGTGGATCGTGGTCATGAACCCGCGGACCAGGCCGAACTGCTCGTGCAGCACCTTCGCCATCGGCGCCACGCAGTTCGTGGTGCACGAGGCGTTCGAGATGATGTCATGGCGCCGCGGGTCATACGCGGACTCGTTGATCCCGAGCACCACGGTCAGGTCCAGGCCCTTGCCCGGCACGGACAGCAGCACCTTGCGGGCACCGCCCTTGAGGTGCAGCGCTGCGTCGTCGCGGGCCCGGAAGATGCCGGTGGACTCGATGACGACGTCCGCCCCGGCGCTGGCCCAGTCGATCTGCGCTGGGTCCCGGTGCGCCGTGACGGCGATCCGGCGCCCATCGATCAGGATGGCATCACCATCGTGGCTGACCCGTCCGTCCAGCCGCCCGTAGGTGGAGTCGAAAGCCAGCAGGTGCGCCAGGGTAGCGGCATCGGTGATGTCGTTGATAGCGACCACCTCGATGTCCTGGCCGGTCAGTGCCTTGCGCACGAAGGCTCGGCCGATCCGCCCGAACCCGTTGATACCCACCCGTGTCGCCATCTCCGCCTCCGCTTACTCCGCTTGCGTTACGCCAGGTCAGCCTGGCGTTATCGGACAACTCGAGGATCCCGCACCGGGCCGCCACCCGCCATGGGCCTACGGCTCCACCGCCCGGGACCATGGTCCCCGCGTGGCCAGCCAAGACCACCGGGCCGCAGGCCAGGACCTTGGTCCCTAGCGGGACCAGGACTTCACCAGGCATCGTTGCCCCAGCCGCGGCGCACCCGTCGTGTCGTCCGCGTGGCTGGAGGGCTGATGACCTATGTCCGGCGGCTCGAAGCGCTTTCCCGGGGCGAAGCGCTTCAGCTGCTGCGCAGCGTGTCGCTGGGACGGCTGGTGTTCACCCAGCGGGCGCTGCCAGCCATCCGGCCGGTCAACCACATCCTGGACGGCGACCGGATCATCATCCGGGCCTACCATGACACGGCGATCAGCCGTGCGGTGTCCGCGGCCGGCGGCACGGTGGTCGCGTACGAGGCGGACATGATCGATACAGCCGATCGTCTCGGCTGGAGCGTGATCGTGGTCGGCCGGGCCAGCCGGGTGCTGGACGCCACCGAATCCGCTCGCTACCGGCAGTCGCTGGAGCCCTGGGTGAGCGGCGGCCCCGACCACGTCATCGCGATCCAGGCGGACATGGTTCAACGGCTTCCGCCTGGTCCAGAGCGTCGAGGCCGACGCCACCCAGCCTGACCGGATGGTGTCCTGAGCTGTCAGGCCCACCGGGCCCGGCGGGCGGGCCATGGGTAACCAGCTGCTGGGGCCCAAAGGCCCCCGGCGCGGGGACATCAGGCCGATGCCCCGCTGACCAGCTAGGCGTGACCATGAATTACAGCCAGCGGGCGGGCTGTAGCTGAACAGGCAGCAGACCATCCCACGGCGACGGCCGGTACGGGCGGGGAGGAGGACCACCATGAAAGCGGACGTGGGTGACCGGCTCGTTACCGACGGAGCTGACGGCCAGCGGGAATGCGTGATCATCAGCCTGCACAACCCTGACGGCTCGCCGCCCTATGTGGTCCGGTGGCTGGCCGACGGCCACATCGCGCTGGTGTTTCCCGGGCCGTACACCAGGCTGGTGCATGAGGAGCCCCGGGGCGCGGCGCCGACCTGGCCCGCCGATGCGGCGCTGGCCTGGTCAGCTGACTGGTCAGCTGACTGGCCCGGCACTGTATTCAGGCCTGCTTGCGGCCGCGGCTAGCCGCCAGGTCAGGGATGGCGGCCGGGTCAGGGATGAGCTGGCCACTGCTGGGTACAGAAGCCGCCCATGGGTCCGATCTCTGAGCTGACCGACCGGTACCGGCTGGAAACGCCGATCGCGTCCGGCGGCATGGGCGAGGTCTGGCGCGCGATGGACCAGGTCCTGGGGCGGCCGGTGGCGGTCAAGCTGCTCTGGCCGGAGTACACCCGCGACGAGGTGACCCTGGCCCGGTTCCGCGCCGAGGCCCAGCACGCGGGCCTGCTGTCGCACCCCGGCATCGCCCAGGTCTACGGCTACCGGGACACCAGCCCGGCTTGTCCGGCCTACCTGGTGATGGAACTGGTGGACGGGCCCTCGCTGGCGGCAGTGCTGGAGGGCGGGCCGCTGGAACCACGCCGGGCCGCGGACGTGATCGCCCAGGCGGCAGCGGCCCTGGACGCGGCGCACAGCGCGGGCGTGCTGCATCGCGACATCAAGCCAGGCAACCTGCTGATCAGGCGGGATGGCCAGGTCAAAGTCACCGACTTCGGCATCTCGCAGTCCGACCGGGCCGCACACCTGACCCGGACCGGGATGCTCGTCGGGACGATGGGCTATCTCGCACCGGAGCGGGTCTCGGGCCAGGCCGCCACCCCCGCGGCGGACCTGTACGGCCTCGGCATCGTGGGCTGGGAATGCCTGGCCGGCCAGCCGCCGTTCCGGGGCGAGCCGTTGCAGGTCGCGCTGGCCCACCGGGATCAGCCGCTGCCCGGGCTCCCGGCCGGGTGCCTGGACCAGCCCGGTGGCGCCGACCTGGCCGCGCTGATCACCGAACTGACCGCCAAGGACCCGGCGGCCCGGCCCGGCAGCGCCGCTGACGTCGCGGTGCGGGCCAGCCGCATCCGGGACGGCCTGCCCGGCGGCACGGCGGGCCCGGCGGCTACCGCCACGGCCCCGCTGCCGGCCCCGGCCCCGGGACGCCGCCAGCGCCGCGGCCCGTTCGCCGCCGGGATCGTCACGGCGGTGCTCGTGGCGGCTGGCCTGATGGCCTGGCTACTGGCGGGCGGCTACGGGCATCAGGCACCGCCGGCCACCACCCCGTCCGCACAGCAGCAGGGTGACGCCAGCCACAGCGGAGCAAACGGCAGCGGCGCGAACGGCAGCGGCGCCAGGCGCAGTGCCACGCCGCGGCAGTCGGCGGGCCAGCCGGCACCGTCCTCAGCCGGCCAGCACACCCGCCAGCACGCCGGCCAGCCCAGCCCCGTCAGCCGGTCAGACCGGCACGGGCCAGACCGGCGCCGGGCAGACCGCTCCCGGCCGCACCAAGCACGGCAAAGGACCGCCGCCCGGCAACGCGTGACCGCCGGCTGACCCGACCGGCGCCGTTCCTGAGCCGGGGCGGGCAACTCCTGAACCGGCCAGGCCACAGCGCGGTGAACACCGGGCATCCATCCGCACCCGGTACCATGACCATTCGACGAACCCGTGGGCCAGCTGGGCAGATAACGGGGACTGCCGGTGCGCCCGGCCCGCTGCTGGGCGATGATGTGAGTGCATGCGTCAATGGCTGAGGGGGCGGTCCGGGCCAGCAGGCCGGCTCCGGGAAACGGTCGGCTGACGTCCGATGCCCCCGCCCGCCGGGACCTTCGGCCCTAATCGCCGCAATTCCCACCCGGCAGGCTGGTGTAAACGATCACCGGGAAAAACAGGAGGCAATCCGTTGACCGCGCGCACGGAGGCGGGTTATTCCTACGCCCTGCTGGCCGACGGCACCACGATCACGATCCGGCCAGCCACCCCCGAGGACTACGAGTCAGTCAAGCAACTGCACGAGGCGATGTCGCGGGACAACCTCTACCTCCGTTTCTTCAGCGTGAGCCGGAAGGTCGCCGAGCAGGAGGCCCGCCGGGTGTGCCGGGAGGATGGGCCGGGCCGTGGCGCGCTGCTCGGCTGGCTGGGTGACGAGCTCGCCGGAGTCGCCAGTTACGAGGCCGCCGGCCCCCCTGGCCACGCCGAGGTCGCGTTCGCCGTGGCGGACGCCATGCACGGCCGTGGCGTGGCCACACTGCTGCTGGAGCACCTGGTGTCGCTAGCCGGGGCGCGCGGCGTGCAGGTGTTCACCGCGGAAACGCTGGCGGAGAACGCGGCGATGCTGCGGGTGTTCGCCGACGCGGGGCTGGGCGTGCAGCGCACGCTGGAGGACGGGGTGGTCGAGCTGACCATGCCGATCCCGCGCAGTGCCGCGCTCGGCGAGGCCAGCTTGTACCTGGACGCGGTGGCGGGCCGGGAACAGCGGGCCGACGTGGCCAGCCTGGAGCCGCTGCTCGCGCCGCGCTCCGTGGCGGTCATCGGCGCGGGCCGTCACCCCGAGTCGATCGGCCGCTCGATCCTGCTGAACATCCGGCATGCCGGGTACGCCGGCCACCTGTACGCGGTGAACCCGCACCTCACCGAGATCGAGGGCATCCCCTGCGTGCCGTCCCCGGCAGCGCTGCCGGAGCCGCCCGACCTGGTGCTGGTGGCGGTGCCCGCAGCCCACGTCGTCGAGGTGGCAGAGGAGTGCGGGCATCACGGGGCCAAGTCCCTGGTCGTGATCAGCTCCGGGCTCGACGCCGCGGCGTCAGCCAGCCTGCTGCACACCTGCCGGCGCTGGGGCATGCGCCTGGTGGGGCCGAACTGCTTCGGCATCGCTGCCCCGGCTATCGGGCTGGACGCCACGTTCGCCGTTCGTCACCCAATGCCGGGCCGGGCCGGGCTGGTGGTCCAGTCCGGCGGGGTCGGTGTCGCGCTGCTGGAGCACTTCTCCCGGCTGGGCATCGGCATCTCATCGTTCGCGTCCGTCGGCGACAAGCTGGATGTGTCCGGCAACGACATGCTGCAGTGGTGGGCAAAGGACAACAGCACCCGGCTGGCCGTGCTGTACCTGGAGTCCTTCGGGAACCCGCGCAAGTTCGCCCGCACCGCGGCCCGGGTCAGCGCCACGATGCCGGTGCTCACTGTGCACGCCGGGCGGTCCGCGCCCGGCCAGCGCGCCGCGGCCTCGCATACGGCGGCCGCGGCCGCCCCGCTGGTCACCCGGCAGGCGCTGTTCGAGCAGGCGGGCATCATCGCCACCACCAGCTTCGGGGAACTGCTGGACGCGGCCGTGCTGCTGGCCGCCCAGCCGGTCCCGGCCGGCAGCCGGGTCGCCGTCGTGTCCAACGCGGGCGGGGCGGGCGTGCTCGCCGCGGACGCCTGCGTCGAGGCGGGCCTGGTGGTCGCCACGCCGAGCCACCCCGCCCAGGCCCGGCTGGCCACGATCCTGCCGCCAGGCGCCGCCCTGGGCGGGCCAGTGGACACCACCGCGGCGGTCAGCGCTGCGGCGTTCCGTACCGCGCTGGAAGTGGCGGCCAGTGACGTCGGGGTCGGCGCACTCCTCGCGCTCGTCGTGCCGACCGCCGCATCCGAGCTGATCCCCGCGCTGACCGCGGCCAAGCTCCCGGTCCCGGTCGCCGCCGTCGTGCTCGACCAGCCGGAAGCAGTCCAGCTGCTGCCGGGCCACGCGGGCGCGCATGACGTACCCACGTTCGCCTACCCGGAGAGCGCCGCGCGGGCGCTCAGCCGGGCAGCCCGCTACGGCTCGTGGCGGTCCCGGCCTGCCGACACGGTCCCGCAGATCGACGGCCTCCAGGTGCCGGAAGCGCGGGCGCTGATCGCGGACTTCCTCCGCCGGCTACCTGGCGGCGGCTGGCTGCCGCCAGACGAGACCGATCAGCTGCTGCGCTGCTTCGGCCTGCCAGTGGCGCCGACCCGGCTGGCCGCGACCGCCGCCGAGGCCGCCGTCGCCGCCGTGGACCTGGGCGGACACGTAGCGGTCAAGGCGAACGTCCCCGGCCTGGTGCACAAGACCGACGCCGGGGCAGTGCTGCTGGACCTGCGCGGGCCGGACGAGGTCCGGCAGGCCTTCGCGGACCTGGCGCAGCGGTTCGGCAGCGGGCTGGCCGGGGTGCTCATCCAGCCCATGATCAGCGGCGGGACAGAGACCATCATCGGCGTGGTGCAGGAGCCGGTGTTCGGCCCGGTGGTGGTGTTCGGCCTCGGCGGCGTCGCCACCGAGGTGCTCGGTGATCACGCGGCCCGGCTCGCGCCGCTGACCACGAGCGACGCGGACGACCTGATCCACTCGATCCGGGCCGCGCCGTTGCTGCTCGGCCATCGCGGCCAGCCGCCCGCGGACATCGTCGCGCTGCGCGACACGCTGCTCCGCGTATCCCAGCTCGCCGACGACCTGCCGCAGGTCGCCGAGCTCGACCTGAACCCGGTGATCGCCTGCCCGGACGGCGTCACCGCAGTGGACGCGCGGATCCGGGTGACCAACACCGGGGCAGCCGACCCGTTCCTGCGCCAGCTGCCCACGTCTGCCAGCAAGGACACCTGACCCTGGGCGGCCCCTGACCGCCCACCTCCTGACCGCCCAGCCACCCGTACCCGCCCCGTCCCGAAGGAGCCCGTACCCCATGACTGTGATCACGCGGCCAGAGCTGACCGATGCTCAGCTGCAGGCGCTGGACGGCTACTGGCGCGCCGCGAACTACCTGTCGGTGGGCCAGATCTACCTGCTGGCCAACCCGCTGCTGGCGGAGCCGTTGCGGCCCGAGCACATCAAGCCGCGACTGCTCGGCCACTGGGGCACCACCACCGGCCTCAATTTCCTCTGGTCCCACCTGAACCGGGCGATCGTCACCCACAACCTGGAGATGATGTACGTGATCGGCCCGGGGCACGGTGGTCCCGCGGCGATCGCGGGCGCCTGGCTGGACGGCAGCTACACCGACACCTATCCCAGCATCGGCCAGGACGCCACGGGCATGGCCCGGCTGTTCCGGCAGTTCTCCTTCCCCGGCGGGGTGCCCAGCCACGTCGCGCCGGAGACACCGGGCTCGATCCATGAGGGCGGCGAGCTCGGCTACTCGCTCTCGCACGCGCACGGCGCCGCGTTCGACAACCCGGACCTCATCGTGGCCTGCGTGGTCGGCGACGGCGAAGCGGAGACCGGGCCGCTCGCCACCAGCTGGCATTCGGGCAAGTTCCTCAATCCGGCCCGGGACGGCGCGGTCCTGCCCATCCTGCACCTGAACGGCTGGAAGATCGCCAACCCCACGGTGCTGGCCCGGATCCCGGACCAGGAGCTGACCGGGCTGTTGCGCGGCTACGGCTGGGAGCCGGTGTATGTCGCCGGGTCGGACCCGGTGGCCGTGCACCAGGAACTGGCGGGCGCGCTGGACGCCGCGATCGCCGGGATCCGGCGGGTCCAGGATGAAGCGCGAACCGGCCGAGCCGGGAACCACCGCCCGGGCGGCCCCGGACCACGCTGGCCGATGATCGTCTTCCGCACGCCCAAGGGCTGGACCGGCCCGGCCGTGGTGGACGGGGTACCGGTGGAAGGCACCTGGCGGGCTCATCAGGTGCCGCTGGCCGAGGTCCGCACCAACCCCGGGCACCTGCGCATGCTCGAGGAGTGGATGCGGTCCTACCGGCCGGCCGAACTGTTCGATGACGAGGGGCGGCCGCGCCCGGAGATCCTCCGCTTCGTCCCGCCCGGGGACCGCCGGATGGGGTCCAGCCCGCACGCGAACGGCGGGCTGCTGCTCCGCGAGCTGTCCATGCCGGACTTCCGCGACTACGGGGTGCCGGTCCCCCAGCACGGGGCCAAGATGTCCGAGCCCACCCGGGTGCTCGGCCGGCTGCTCCGTGACGTGATGCGGAACAACCTCGGCGCGGCCAACTTCCGCGTGTTCGGGCCGGACGAGACGGCCTCCAACCGGCTGGACGCGGTGTACGAGGTCAGCGGCAAGACCTGGGAGGAGGCGACGCTGCCGGTTGACGAGCACCTCGAGCCCGCGGGCCGGGTGATGGAGATCCTGTCCGAGCACACCTGCCAGGGCTGGCTAGAGGGCTACCTGCTGACCGGGCGGCACGGTTTCTTCTCCTGCTACGAAGCGTTCATCCACATCGTGGACTCGATGTTCAACCAGCACGCAAAGTGGCTGAAGACCTCCCGCGCGCTGCCCTGGCGGCGGCCGGTGGCCTCGCTCAACTACCTGCTCAGCTCGCACGTGTGGCGGCAGGACCACAACGGCTTCAGCCACCAGGACCCCGGCTTCATCGACCACGTGGTGAACAAGAAGGCCGAGGTCGTCCGAGTGTACCTGCCGCCGGACACGAACACGCTGCTGTCCGTGGCCGACCACTGCCTGCGCAGCCGGGACTACGTGAACGTGATCGTGGCCGCCAAGCAGCCGACCCCGGACTGGCTGGACATGGAATCCGCGGTCCTGCACTGCACCCGGGGCGCCGGGATCTTCCAGTGGGCCAGCAACGACAGCGATGGCATCCAGCCGGATGTGGTGCTGGCCTGCGCGGGTGATGTGCCCACCCTGGAGGTGCTGGCCGCGACCAGCATCCTCCGCGAGCACCTGCCGGACCTGCGGGTCCGGGTGGTCAACGTGGTGGACCTGATGCGGCTGCAGCCGGAGACGGAGCACCCGCACGGGATGAACGAGGCCGAGTTCAACGCGCTGTTCACCACCGACCGGCCGGTGATCTTCGCCTACCACGGCTACCCGTGGCTGATCCACCGGCTCACCTACCGCCGGGACGGCCATCACAACATCCATGTCCGCGGGTATAAGGAGGAGGGCACCACGACGACCCCGTTCGACATGGTGGTGATGAACGACATGGACCGGTTCCACCTGGTCATGGACGTCATCGACCGGGTTCCGGGGCTGGGCGCCCGGGCCGCGTGGCTGCGCCAGAAGATGGCCGACAGCCGGGTCCAGCACCGCGCCTGGGTCCGTGAGCACGGCGAGGACCTGCCCGAGGTCCGCGACTGGACCTGGCCCGGCTCCCCGGCGGACACCGCGGCAGGCGTGGCCCCGGCCTGATGGACGTCCTCGTCGTCAACGCCGGATCGAGCAGCCTCAAGCTCAGCCTGCTCGATCCGGCGGACCAGATCGTGGCGGCCACCGAGGTGGAGCACTGGGACACCGGCGACGCTCCGCCCCCGGCGCTCAAGACCTTCCTCAACGCTTATCCCCACCCGGCTGCCGTTGGCCACCGGATCGTGCACGGCGGACCGTCCCTGACCGCCGCGGCGGTACTGGACCCGGTGACCCGGGGGGCGATCGAGGGCGCCACCAGCCTGGCCCCGGTGCACCAGCCCCGGGCGCTGGCCGGCATCGACGCGGTGTCCGCGCTGCTGCCGGGGGTGCCCGCGGTCGCCTGCTTCGACACCGCCTTCCATGCCGGGATGCCGGCCGCCGCCGCGACCTACGCGCTGCCCGCGGCCTGGCGGGAGTGGTACGGCCTGCGCCGGTACGGATTTCACGGGTTGTCGCACAGCTACGCCAGCCGCCGGGCAGCGCAACTGCTCGGCCGCTCGGCGGAACAGCTCCGGATCGTGTCCTGTCATCTCGGCGCTGGCGCCTCGCTCGCCGCGGTCAACCGGGGCCGCAGCGTGGACACCACGATGGGCTTCACCCCGCTGGAAGGGCTGGTGATGGCGACCCGGGCGGGCAACACCGACCCCGGCCTGCTGCTCTGGCTGCTCACCGACGGCAGGCTGACCGTGACCGAGCTGGCGGACGGGCTGGAGCACCGGTCCGGGCTGGCCGGGCTGGCTGGCTCGGCGGACATGCGGGAGGTACTGCGGTCTGCGGCTGCCGGTGACGCGGCCGCGACCCTGGCCGTGGACGTGTACCTGCACCGGCTGCGGCAGCTGATCGCGGGCATGGCCGCGGCCATGGACGGCCTGGACGCGCTCGTGTTCACCGGGGGCGTGGGCGAGCACGCGCCCGCCATCCGGTCCCGGGCCGCCCCCGCTTTCCTCGGGGCTGCCGTCGATGACCAGCGCAACCAGGCCGCCAGCGCCGACGCTGACATCACCGCGCCCGGGGCCCGGGTCGCCACGCTCGTGGTGACCGCCCGCGAGGATATCGAGATCGCCCGGCAAGTCCGCGCCCTACTGCGCTAGGCGCCGGCCAGGGCCGGGGCCTCCTGCGTGACGACATCGGCCACGATGCAGGTGATGTTGTCCGGGCCGCCGCTGTCGATGGCCAGCGCGACCAGGTCTCTGGCGGCCTGATCGGGATCGCTGACCGTGACCAGGATCCGGGCGATGGCCTCAGGCGCGGCGACCTGGTGCAGGCCATCGGAGGACAGCAGGTACCGGTCGCCGGCCCGCGCCTCGCGCAGCTGCAGGTCGGGCTCGGGGCTGTTGTCCGCCGCGATCGCCCGGAGCAGCAGGGACCGCTGGGGGTGCGACGTCGCCTCGCTGGCCGTGATCTTGCCGTCGTCCAGCAGCGACTGCACGAGCGTGTGGTCGTGGGTGATCTGGAACACCTCACCGCCGCGGACCAGGTAGGCGCGGGAGTCGCCGATGTGCACCAGGCCCAGCTGCGAGCCTGACCACAGCAGCGCGGTCAGCGTCGTCCCCATGCCCTGCAGCGACGGGTTGGCCTGGACCATGTCACGCAGGGCGCTGCCGGCCCGGCGCACCGCGTGGTCGAGCGCGTTGAGCAGCTCACCGGCTGGTACCTGGGTGTCCAGCGGCCGCAGCGCGTCGATAACCGCCGCGCTGGCCACCTCACCAGCCGCGTGGCCGCCCATCCCGTCGGCTACGGCCAGCAGCCGGGCCCCGGCGTAGGCGGCGTCCTCGTTGTCCTGGCGCTGCAGGCCGATATCGGACTGCACGGCGTACCGGACGGCGAGCGTTTCCCTGTCATCACTCATGGCGGTGTCCTTTCCGGACAGATAGCCGATGAGGAAGGTGGCGAGCTCACGCCGGGCCGCGGTCTGCGCCTCGATCTCGTCCCAGTACGCCGCCAGCTCAGCCGCGGCTGGCCCCGCTGGCAGCGCGCTGACCACGCGGATCGTGGCCAGCGGCATGCCGAGCCGGCGCAGCCAGGCCACCAGCCTGGCCTGCTCGAGCTGAGCCGGATCGTAGAACCGGTATTGCGACACCGAGTCCACCCGCACCGGGCGCAGCAGGCCGAGTTCGTCGTACAACCGAAGCGCCTTGCGGGACAGCCCCGACGCGCGGGCGAACTCGCCGCTGGTCATCAGCTCCACCGCGTCCTCCTCATACCGGGCAGGCGGCCCGGCGAGATCAGGGTGAGGGCGGCCCCAGGGGCGAGGTCAAACCGGGTCTGCCGGACTAGTCCGCGATCCCGCCGTGAGCGCCGCCGCGCCCCAGAATGACCCGCTGCCGCCCATCACTACCCACCACCCGGATAAGCCAATCAGCGGCGGCCGCACGAGCGGCGCGGGCGCCGTGCCGGTGGCCCGCGGACGGTCGATGGTGCGGCGCTCACTGTGACCGGCCGGTAGAGGCAGCCGCGCATGCGCCTTGACACGGCGGTTGCTGAAGATCACACTGCGGGTCTGCCGCCTGGCATGGCCGGAGGTCACCATGAGTTCGTACGAGGACATCCTCAGCACCCTCGAGGCGGAACTGGCGGCCGTGTCCCGGGTCTTCGCTGGCCTTTCGGCGCAGGAGTGGCGGCTGCCGACCCAGCTGGTGCCGGTCAACCCGGACCTGCCGCGGTGGACGGTGTTCGAGCTCGCCGGCCACTTCGACATCTCCATCGGCCTCACCCGGATGCTGATCAGCGGGCGTGCGGACGCCCAGCCAGCCCGCGACCGGACCAGCTTCTTTATCAACCCGCGATCCGAGACGGCACCGGTCGTCTACTCGTACGCCTACACGATGGTCGAAGGCAAGGCACCCGCCGACATGCCGGGCGTCCTGCAGGACACCTTTTCCGCAGCACTGGCCGAAGCGCGGTCGGTCCAGCCCGGCACGGTCGGCCCGGGCTACTTCGCGCCGATGCGGGTCGATGAGTTCGCCGCCAGCCGCGTCGTAGAAGCCGTGGTACACGGCATCGACCTGACCCAGGCCCTCGGCCGCGACCCCATTGCCACCCCGGCCGGGATCGCGCTGACCGCGGCGATCCTCGATGATCTCCTCGGCCGCCGTACCGTCGCGGGCAGGCCCGCCGAGTTCAAGGACGATCTGGACTGGATCATCGCCGCCTCCGGCCGCGCCGAGTCCACGGACACCAGGCTCCCGCTCATCGGCTGAGCCTGCCGGTCACTGACCCAGCCGCCGGTTCAGGCTGGCTATTGGCGGGGGTGCTGTTCGCGGGCCGGGCCCACCACCAGGCCGGCGAGTCTGTGTCCTGGTGGCCGGTCGCCGGGATGGTGGGGGGCTGGTCCGGCGGCGGGCCGGGTGGGCCGTGGCTGTGCAGGGTGGTGTTGTGGTCGGGGCTGGTGGCGGTGATGGTTCCGTTGGCGTGCAGGGTGAGCTGCCAGCCCCAGCGGTGGACCGCGGTGAGGTGGTGGAAGGGGCACAAGGGCACGAGGTTGTCGAGGCGGGTGGGTCCGCCGTCGGCGCGGTGGTGCAGGTGGTGGATGTGGCAGGCGCGGGCGGGCTGGTCGCAGCCGGGGAAGGCGCAGTGGGGGTGGCGGGCGCGGGCCAGGTTGCGCAGATGCGGCGGGATGTGGCTGGCCGCCGCGCCGGCTTCCAGTGGCAGGCTGACCGAGGCGAACTGGCCGGCCAGGACGCGGGTGCGCAAGAACGCGGCCAGCCCGGCCGGCCCGGACAGCACGTCGGCGGCGTGGCGGAGCAGGGTGTCGTGCAGCCGCTGCCGGGTCGCTGCTGGCAGCGGCCCGGCTGCTCCGGTCCCGGTCCCGGGCCTGGTTCCGGGGCCGGGCCGGGTCTGGGCCAGGAATTCCTCGGCCAGGGCGGTGAGCGCGGCGGGGTTCACCTGCCCGGTGACGATCGGGGTGATCCTCGCGTCGCAGGTGTAGGCCTGCGCGGCCGGGCCGGCCAGCCAGCCCGGCTGCCCGTTCCCGGCGGCGCGGGCGGTGGCCCAGGTGGCTTCGGCCCCGGCGGCGCCGGGCAGGCCGCGGAGCTGGTCCAGGGTCAGGTGCAGCTGCACCCAGGCTGGCTGGCCGCCCTGGCCGGGCAGGAACCCGCTGCCGGCCAGCCGCTGGCACGCTTCTTCCAGCGCGTCATGGCGTCGCTGGCCCGCAGTCCGCGTATCCTCCGGGCCGCGCTTGCCGCCCAGCGCGTCCAGCACCGCCTGCACCGCCGCCGCGCACTCCGGGGTCAGGTCACCCCTGAGGTATCCCGCGCCACCGAAGGTGATGCCCAGGTATACCTGCCGGTCTTCAAACCCATCCCCCGCACCGCCGGCGCCGCCTGGACCAGGCCCGCCAGGAGCGCCGCCGTCACCGGAGCCGGGAGCGTCACCGGGGGCGCCGTCACCGGGATGGCCGGGGCCGGGATGGCCGGGGCCGGGCGCGGCGGTCTGGCTGCGGATCGTGTCCGCCAGCATGGCCAGGTCGGCCAGGCACACCCCGTCGGCCTGCGCGGCGGCCAGCAAGATCTCCTCCGCCCGGTCCCGGGCGGCGGCCGGGAGCTGGTCGGCCAGGTGGCAGATCTCCCGCGCCCACGACGCTGACACCGCCCCGGCCGCCAGCACCACGGCCGTGGCCGGATGGGCCGCCAGCCGCCTGGCCCAGCCTGCCGCCCCCGCCGCCGCGCCACCGGTGACCCGGGTCTGCCACTTCAGCCACGCCCGCGCGTTCGCCTGCCCATCCGCCGCCTGCCCGTCCTGCGCCATGAACGCCGCCAGCACCCGGGCCTGGGCAGCGGTGTGCGCTGATTCTGCCCGGGCCAGCGCGCGTAGGCAGTCCGCCTGCACCGCCGTGGGCAGCGACGCCGCGTCCACGCCGTTGAGGTAGTCCAGGCCCGCCCGCACCGCCGCCAGCGCGGCGGGCACGCTGGCCGGGACTGGGGCAGCTGCAGCACAGGCGCCCCCGGGGGGCACCGCGGCTGCGGCGGGCACGCTGGCCGGGCTGGGCCTGGTCCCGGAGGCGGCACCGGCACCCGCGGGTGACTGGTCACCGTGCATGAGCCGCGCCTCCTCCCAGGACAGGGAACGGGTTCGATTTCTAGTTCGAGCCTACCGAGCGGCACCGACAGTTCCGGGATCCCCCGGCAGCCCTGGACAGGAATTTCAAGATTTTTGACCGCGGGTACCCGCGGCGCGGGAGCGGCAGGCGGCGGCGCTCAATAGCGGGCCCTGACAGGGCGAAGCGCGGAGGCAGGGAAGCATGGAGCGCGAGGAGGGCCAGGGGGCGGGCATCCGGCATCCGGCATCCGGCATCCGGCATCCGGCATCCGGCATCCGGCATCCGGCATCCGGCATCCGGCATCCGGCATCCGGCATCCGGCATCCGGCATCCGGCATCCGGCATCCGGCATCCGGCATCCGGCATCCGGCATCCGGCATCCGAGAGGATGTTGACATCAACTCAAATTTGAGAGTAGCTTTCTTTTAAAGCTCACCGTCAAATGGTTGCCTCTAGCTCTAACGGAGGGTGGGGTCATGAGTGGTTCCGACGCCCGCAGGTGGTGGGCACTGATCGCGATCGCGGCGAGCGTGCTGGTCGTCGGGCTGGATCTGACCGTGCTCAGCCTGGCGTTGCCGGTGCTGTCCGCGCAGCTGCATGCGTCCACCACCGACCTGCAGTGGTTCTCGGCGGCATACAGCCTGGTGCTGGCGGCGGCGCTGCTGCCGGCTGGGCTGCTCGGCGACCGGGTGGGCCGCAAGAAGATGCTGCTGATCGCGCTGGTCCTGTTCGGGGCCAGTTCGGCGGCGTGTGCCCTGGCCGGCTCCTCCGCCGAGCTGATCGCCGCCCGGGCGGTGATGGGTCTCGGTGCTGCAGTGATCTTCCCGATGTCGATCGCCGTGCTGCCGGTGCTGTTCACCGAGGAAGAGCGGCCCAGGGCGATCGCGATCGTGATGGGCGCGACCTTCATCGGCTACCCGCTCGGCCCGTTGCTGGGCGGCTGGCTGCTGGACAACTTCTGGTGGGGCTCGGTCTTCCTGATCAACCTGCCGGTGGCGCTGCTCGCCCTGATCGCCGTGGCCACGCTGATGCCGGAATCGCGCGGGGCCCGCAGCACCCGGATCGACCTGCCCGGCATCGCCCTGTCCAGCCTGGGTCTGGCCAGCCTGACGTACGGGTTCATCAAGGCCGGCCAGAGTGGCTGGAGCGACTCCACCGCGGTGGCCACGATAGTGGCCGGGGCCGCAGTCCTGGTCGCGTTCGTGGCCTGGGAGCGGCGCGCCACCCGCACCGGCACCGCCCTGGTCGAACTGAGCCTGTTCCGCTCGGCTGGGTTCACCTGGGGCACCGTGCTGACCACGTTCGTGTCGTTCGCGATGTTCGGCATCCTGTTCGCCATGCCGCAGTACTTCCAGGGCGTGCAGGGCCTCGACTCGTTCGGCAGCGGGCTGCGGCTGCTGCCGCTGATCGGCGGGATGGTGCTCGGCATGCTGACCGGCACCCGGCTGCAGACCCCGCGCAGGGTCCCGGCCAGCCAGCCCGCCGGGGCTGCACCACCGAGGACCAGCCGGCTGCCCTCGACACAACTTGGCGCCAAGCCCCTGGTCACCGCGGGCTTCCTGATCATGGCGGGGGCGCTGGCCGTGGGGGCGGGTACCAGCACGGTCAGTGGGACCGGCTTCACCGTGGCCTGGTTCGCGGTCGCTGGCCTGGGGCTCGGGCTGGCCATGCCCGCGGCCATGAACGCGGCGCTCGGCGCGCTGTCCGCGGAGCGCAGCGGTTCGGGCTCCGCCCTGATCAGCGCTATGCGCCAGGTCGGCGCGACCATCGGGGTCGCGGTGCTGGGCACCGTGCTGCTATCGGCCTACCGCAGCCAGCTCGACCTGACCGGCCTGCCTACCGCGGTGGCCGGCGCGGTCCGCAGCAGCGTGGCGGGCGGGGTGGCGGTGGCCCACGCCGCGCACTCCCCGGTGCTGCTCGAGATGACCCGGGCCGCCTACGTGCACGGCATGGACGTGATGCTGGTGGTGTGCGCGGTCATCGCCGCGGTCAGCAGCCTGCTGGCGCTGGCCTTCCTGCCCCGCCGGCCTCGGGCGGCCGGGGCGGCGGCCCCAGCTGCGCTGGCCGGCGCCGCGCCAGCGCCGGGCAGCGGCCCCGCCCAGCCAGATCCGGCCGGCCAGCCGGACCCGGTGGGGCTGCCGGACCCGGTGGGGCAGCACGACCGGCGCTGACCCGTCGCCGTCGCCGAGCAGACCAGGGACAATCGACGTCATGAGCGACACCAGCGCCACTGACCGGCCCGCTGGGCTGCGTGAGCGTAAGAAGGCCAGGACGCGTGCTGCCATCCGGGAGCACGCGTTGCGGCTGTTCCGGGAACAGGGCTACACCGCCACCACGGTCGAGCAGATCGCCGAGTCGGCCGACGTGTCGCCGGCCACGTTCTACCGCTACTTCCCGACCAAGGAAGATGTGGTGCTCCAGGACGACTTCGACGTGCTCGCGATGGATGTGTTCGAGGCGCAGCCCGCTGGCCTCAGCACGATCTCGGCCATGCGCGCTGCGATCGGCGAGATGCTGCACACGCTCACCCCGGAAGAGCGGGCGCGCTTCCAGGAGACCACGGATCTCACCTTGGCGGTGCCCGAGATCCGGGCCCGGGCGCTGGACGAGTTCTCCCGCACGATGCAGGCCATGGCCGAAGCCATAGCCCGGCGGGCGGGCCGGCCGCCGGATGACTTCGCCGCCCGGACCGTGGCAGGCGCGGTCATAGGGGTGATCATGTCGTCGTCACTGCCACTGATGTCCAAGCCGGTAGACGACATGTTCGAGACCATCGACGCCGCGCTGGCCCTGCTGGAAGACGGGCTCCCGCTCTAGCCGGGACAGCGGGCCCACTGATCAGCGGGCGACCGGTCAGCGGACGCCGCGGGGGCGGAACTGGACGCTGATCCGCGGGCCGACCGGACGGGCGGTCTTGGGCACGGCATGCTCCCAGGTGCGCTGGCAGCTGCCGCCCATCACGATCAAGTCGCCGTGGCCCAGTTCGTAGCGCACCGCCGGGCCGCCGCGGCTGGCGCCACCACTGCTCGCGCCACCACTGTTCCCACCACCACTGTTCCCCCCACCGCGGGGCCGGAGGGCCAGCGCGCGGGCCTCGCCCAGCGAGACGATCGCGACCATGGTGTCCTCGGTGCGGCCGCGCCCGATCGTGTCACCATGCCAGGCCACGCTGTCCCGGCCGTCCCGGTACAGGCACAGGCCCGCCGTGCGGAACGGCTCACCCAGCTCAGCGGCGTAATACGTGCTGAGCGCGTCCCGGGCCGCGATCAGCGCCGGGTCGGGCAGCGGCTGGTCCTCGGGATAGAAGCAGAGCAGCCGCGGCACGTCCACCACCCGGTCGTACATGCGCCGCTTCTCCTCGCGCCACGGTACGGCCCGGTGCAGCCGGCCGAACAGCACCGCGGCGCCCGCCATCCAGCCCCGGCATACATCCACCCAGGCCCCGGCGCTCAGCTCGGTGCGCGCTACGGTCGGCCCGAGCGGGCCCGGGGCCGGCTCATCCGCCAGGTCGAGCAGTGATCCTTGCCATGCACCCTGCATGCCGCCAGCATACGCCCGGCTCAAACATACATTCGAGATCCGGGCCGGGGCGGGCCGACCGAGGGGCCGGTCCAGGCCGGGCCGACCGGGGCCCGGGCCGGGGCGGGCCGACCGGGGCCCGGGAGCGGGGCGGGGCAGGTGGGGACGCGGTGCGTTGCGGGGATGGGCGGAGCGGATCACGCCAGTTACGGTGCGGGCGGCCGCGTCGGCGCGGGCGGGGCCTAGAGTGTTGCCGTGGCAGGCCGGGATCTGGGTGAAATCGTCGAGGCAGGATGGGCCAGCGCGCTGGCGCCGGTCGCGGACCGGATCAGCGCAATGGGGGATTTCCTGCGGGCGGAGGTGGCCGCGGGCCGTAAATACCTGCCCGCGGGCGACCAGGTGCTGCGCGCGTTCCAGCAACCGCTGAGCGACGTGCGGGTGCTGGTCATGGGGCAGGATCCCTACCCGACGCCCGGGCATCCGGTGGGGCTGAGCTTCTCGGTCGCGCCGCAGGTACGCCGCCTGCCGGCCAGCCTGCTCAACATCTTCCGGGAGTACTCCGCGGACCTGGGCTACCCGGCGCCGTCCAACGGCGACCTGACGCCGTGGACCGAGCGCGGGGTGCTGCTGCTGAACCGGGTGCTCACCGTCGAGCCGCGCAAGCCCGGGTCGCACCGCGGCCGGGGCTGGGAGGAAGTCACTGAGCAGGCCATCCGGGCCCTGGCGGCACGGGACGCCCCGCTGGTGGCGATCCTCTGGGGCCGCGACGCGCGGAACCTGGCCCCGCTGCTCGAAGGCGTGCCGCTGATCGAGTCCGCGCATCCCAGCCCGAACTCCGCTGACCGCGGCTTCTTCGGATCGCGGCCGTTCAGCCGGGCCAGCGCGTTGCTGGAACAGCAGGACGCGGGGCCGATCGACTGGAAGCTGCCGTAGCCCACTCCGGCGGCCGGATGCCGGACGGGCGGACGGGCGGAGCGGGCTGATCCGCGTCTGCAGCCGCGGCTTGGGGGCTGGTGGCCGCGGTCTGGGGATCGCCAAGAACCTGGCGCAACATCACGGCGACATGCGCCGCGCCCGGCCGGTCCTGGGGGCTGTCCGCCAGGCAAGCGGCCCACAGTCCGGAGAGGCTGGCGGCACCTCGCCGGCCGCCATGACCCGCGGTCAGCGACGGGCGCGAGCCAGCTACCGCCAGGCCGCCGGTGAGGCAGCTGACGAACAGCACGCCGAGGGAGTACACGTCGGCCGCTGGCGTCATCGCCGCGCCGCTGGCCACCTCCGGCGCGATATAGCCGAGGCGGCCGGCAGCATGGCCAGGGAGGCCGTTGGCCGCCCCGGCCACCTGGAGGTAACTGCTCACTTGGCAGCCCAGCGCGGCGAGGCCGAAATCCGTGACCCGCACTCCTTCCGGGCCCAGCAGGATGTTGCCGGGGTGGACCCTGCCATGGACCACGCCAGCCCGGTGGGCCACGGACAGCGCGTCCGCGACCGCTGCCGCCACCCGCAACGCCTCGTCGGTGCCCAGCGGCCCCTCGGCCAGGCGCTGCGCGAGCGACGGCCCGGGCACGAGATCCCGCGCGACATAGGGTAGGGCCAGCCCGCCGGGCAGGCCGAGCTCGCCGTAGTCGAGTACCCGGGCGATCGCCGGGTTCAGCAGCTGGGTAAGCGTCCGGGCGATCAGCCGGAACCTGGCCTCGGCCACGGTGACATCGGCCCGGTGCGGCCGCAGCACCTTGATCGCCACCTGGCCGCCGTGGATCACATCGGTCGCGACCCAGACTCCGCCGGTGTCACGAGCGGGGCCACCAGCGGGGTCACCGGCGGGCGGGCTGAGCTGGCCACTAAGCAGGAAGCGGTGCCCCAGAACCAGCCCTTCCGTCAGCTGAATCATGGCCCGAGTGTGCGCGCCCATCGCGCCCGGCGGGCTGATCAGGGTTAAAGGACGGGTCCCGCTCGGGGATAGGGCCGATGCCGCCGGGCCGCGCCCCCAGCCCAGGCCCGACCGGCTGGGGCCACACTCCCAGCCCAGGCCGCCCCCCGGGAATGTTGAACGGTCAACTATCGTTACCAGGTATGCGGCCAGCACGGCGCCCGGACCGGCACCCAGGCGGTAGCCGGTCCAGCCGGGGCCGGAACGGCCGCAACCGAACACGTGCTTAGGCTGGACCTACGCTCAGCAGAGGAGATGCCATGCCAGCGGTCACCGTCGAGGACATCCTGGTCCTGCCGCGCATCCAGGAGCCGGACCCGGCGGCCGCCGAGCGCCCGGTCCGGTCCGTGACGACCGCGCCGTCCGGCTTCGAGGGTGAAGGATTCCCGGTCCGGCGGGCGTTCGCTGGAGTGGACCTGGCGCAGCTGGACCCGTTCATCCACATGGACCAGATGGGCGAGGTCGACTACGCGCCCGGCGAGCCGAAGGGCACGGCCTGGCATCCGCACCGCGGGTTCGAGACCGTCACCTACATCATCGATGGGGTGTTCCGGCACCAGGACTCCAACGGTGGCGGCGGCCTGATCACCAACGGCGACACGCAGTGGATGACCGCGGGCGGCGGCATCCTGCACATCGAGGAGCCGCCCGAGGAGCTGGTGCTGAGCGGTGGCCTGTTCCACGGCTTCCAGCTCTGGGTCAACCTGCCCCGGCGGCTCAAGATGACCAACCCCCGCTACCAGGACATCCGGGCTCAGCAGGTCTCCCTGCTGTCCTCGCCGGACGGCGGCGCGCTGATCCGGGTCATCGCGGGCGACCTGGCCGGGCACCCCGGTCCAGGGGTCACGCACACCCCGATCACGCTGCTGCACGCCACCCTGCAGCCCGGGGCCCAGCTGCACCTGCCCTGGCGCAGCGACTTCAACGCGCTGGTCTACGTGCTGGCCGGCTCGGGCACCGTCGGCCCGGACCACCGCCCCGTGCGCACCGGCCAGCTGACCGTGTTCGGCGCGGGTGACGCGCTGACCGTGGCGGCGGCCCGCACCCAGGAGGGCCCCGGCCGGGAACTGGACATCCTGGTCCTCGGCGGCCAGCCGATCCGGGAGCCGGTCGCGGCGTATGGCCCGTTCGTGATGAACACCCGGGATGAGCTGGTCCAGGCGTTCGAGGACTTCCAGGCCGGCCGCCTGGGCAGCATCCCGGCGCAGCGCGCCAGCCAGATCCCGGCGGAGCCGCACCCCGGCCACGACGTCCTGTAATCCTCCCCGTTCCGCCGTGATGGGCGCGGCGCCCGGTGCGCCGCGCCCATCACGCGTTCCCGGGCCCAGATGAAAGTTCCCGGCCCGGGCCATTTGCCTGGTGCGCTGGAGTTTGGTGCGGCGGACGCCTCAGCTGCCCGCGGCAGAAGCCGCGGCGCATCGGCTCAGGAGGCCGCGGTGCCTCCGCCTGCCTGCGCCACCACCGGCGTCATCGCCACGGCCTGGGGGGCCCAGATCTTTTCCTTGTCCGCATGACGTTCCGGCATCCCAGTGATGGCCGTCAGCTCCGAGCCATTAATGGTTTCCCGTTCCAGCAGCAGATCGATGACCCGGCGGAGCGTGTCCAGGTTCTTCCGCAGCAGGGCGGTCGCCCTGGTCTCGGCCTCGCGAAGCAGCTTGGCTACTTCCTGGTCGATGGAACGCTGCGTCTCCTCGGCGTAGGGCAGGCCAGCGAAGGGGTTATCCCGGCTCGGGCCTTCCGGGCCGTAGCCGATGGGCCCCACCTCGGTCGAGAAGCCCCATTCCCGCACCATGCGCGTGGCGAGATCGGTGGCCCCGGCCAGGTCATTGGACGCGCCGGTCGATGGCTCCCCGAGCACGATGATCTCCGCGGCACGGCCACCGAGCCGGACCGCGAGCGAATCGGTGAGGTAGCTCTGGGGGTACAGGTGGCGTTCAGCCTCCGGCAGCTGCTCGGTCACTCCGAGCGCCGCCCCCCGCGGCAGGATGGTGACCTTCGCCACCGGGTCAGCGTGTTCCGACAGGACGGCGACGAGCGCGTCGCCGGCTTCGTGGACGGCGACGGAGTGCTTCTCCTCGGGCAGCAACGCGTTGGACGCCTCGCGCGGGCCGATGAGGAGCCGGTCCCGCGCCGCGTCGAAGTCGGATGCGGAAATGATGTCACGGCGGTCACGGACCGCGTTGATCGCCGCTTCGTTCACGAGGTTGGCGAGATCGGCACCCGAGAACCCGGGTGTCCCCCGGGACACCGCGCCGAGATCCACGTCAGGGCCGAGTTGCTTGCCCCGGCCATGGATGCCGAGGATCGCCGTCCGCTCCTGCTGGTTGGGCAGTGGAATCTCCACCGTCCGGTCGAACCGGCCGGGGCGCAGGAGGGCCGTGTCGAGGATCTCGGCCCGGTTCGTCGCTCCCATCACCACCACGCTGGCGCCCGGCTCGAACCCGTCCATGTCCGACAGCAGCTGGTTGAGGGTCTGCTCACGCTCGTCGTTCGAGCCGAACCCCCCAGGGCCGCGGCGGCCCCCGATCGCGTCGATCTCATCGATGAAGATGATCGATGGCGCCTGCTTCCGGGCGTCGGCGAAAAGGTCCCGGACCCTGGATGCGCCGACGCCGACGAACATCTCGACAAAGCTGGAGCCGCTGAGCGCGAAGAACGGGACGCCGGCCTCGCCAGCGACCGCTCTCGCCAGGAGCGTCTTGCCGGTCCCGGGCGGGCCCACCATGAGCACGCCCTTGGGGCCGACCGCCCCGGCCTTGGCGTAGCGCTGTGGATATTTCAGGTAGTCAACGACTTCCATCACCTCGGCCTTGGAACCCTCGTAGCCGGCGATGTCCGCGAACCGCGTGGTAGGCCGCTCCTCGTCGTAGAGCTTGGCCTTTGACCGGCCGATGCTCATCAGCCCGCCGATCTGCTTGCGGCTGCGCCGCGAGAACCAGACCAAGAAGCCCACCAGGAGCAGCAGCGGCCACAACGAGAAGACCAGGCTCGCCAGGGAAAACGCGGCCGCACTGGCGCCCGTTACCTGGACCCGGTGCTTGAGCAGGAGCGGGGAAAGGGTGTTGTCGGTCAGTGCAGTGGGGATCTGGGAGCTGTAGGCGACGCCGTTATGAAGCCGGCCGGTCACCAGGCCGGTCGAGCTGATCGCCGCCGTCGAAACCTTATTCGCGGTCACTTCGCTGACAAAGCCGCTGTAGCTGAAGTTCCGGGTCGTCGTACCGCCGACACCCGGGTGGAACAGGACCAGGGCCAGCAAAGCGAGCCCAGCCGGCAGAAGCCACATCACCCAGCGCGGAGGCGACGGCTTCGGCGCCGGCGGGGAGGGGGGGTTCTTAAGTGGACCCAGCCGCGGCGGGCCTGGCTGCTTCCCGGTACTCACGCACGCTCCCCGGGACACACCCTTGGCGGAGAAACCTGTTTCATGCCAACCTCGGCTCTAATAAATTCGAAAATGACCGCCGAGGTCCAGGGCAGCCAGGCGAATAATCGTGTGCGGCCGAGAGGAAGACATCTTCCCGAGCGCGGGACCAGGACACTTCTGTGAGCGGCCGTCCACCTACCCCGCGCTGACCGACGGATCTGGGAAATCAGCCCATCGTGCGGTTTGGGAGCCATTTGCATGTAGTCCTTCTGCAGCTAAAGCGCCCGCTGCCCCGTAGATATTTCCGGAAGCACCGGGCCGGTATGACGTTCAGCCTGGCGGGGCAGGTCTTCCGGCTCTGCCGCGCGGGCCGGAAGGCGCGGATCGTGGTGCGTGGACTGGGCAGCCCACCGGGCTGGACCGGCCAGACGTCACGGGAGATGGTCATGCGAGCGCTCGTTTACCACGGACCAGGCCAGAAGGCCTGGGAAGATGTGCCCAAGCCGGAAATCATCGTCGACACCGACGCGATCGTGCGGGTCGATGCGGTCACGATCTGCGGCACGGACCTGCACATACTCAAGGGAGACGTGCCCGCGGTGACCGACGGCAGGATCCTCGGCCACGAGGCGGTCGGGACCGTCGAGTCGGTCGGCAGCGGGGTCAAGACGGTGCAGGCGGGCGACCGGGTCCTGGTCTCGTGCATCACCTCGTGCGGCTCCTGCCGGTACTGCCGGGAGGGACACGCTGGCCAGTGCCTCGGTGGCGGCGGCTGGATCCTGGGCCACAAGATCGACGGCACCCAGGCCGAGTACGTCCGGGTCCCGTTCGCCGATCTGTCCACGTACCGGGTGCCGGAGGGCGCGGCCGATGAGGAGATCCTCATGCTGGCCGACATCCTGCCCACGGCCTACGAAGTCGGCGTGCTCAACGGCGGCGTCCGCCCCGGTGACGTGGTGGCGATCGTCGGGGCCGGCCCGATCGGGCTGTCGGCGATCATGGGTGCCCGGCTGTTCAGCCCGAGCCACATCATCGCCATCGACCTGGCCGACGCCCGGCTGGAGGCGGCCAAGCGGTTCGGCGCGGACATCACGGTGAACAACAGCCGCGAGGACCCGTTCGGCGTGGTCGAGCTGCTGACCGACGGGCTCGGCGCGGACGTGACGATCGAGGCGGTCGGCGTGCCCGCCAGCTTCGAGCTCGCGGTCAAGCTGGCCCGGCCGGGTGGCCGGATCGCCAACATCGGCGTGCACGGCGAACCTGCCACGCTGCACCTCGAGGAGCAGTGGATCAGGAACATCACGATCACCACCGGGCTGGTGGACGCGTACTCCACCGCGACCCTGCTCAAGCTGGTGACCAGCGGCCAGCTCGACGCCGCGAAGTTCATCACGCACCACTTCGGCCTGAACGAGTTCGGCCAGGCCTACGACGTGTTCAGCCGCGCGGCCGAGACCAGCGCCCTCAAGGTCGTCCTCACCCGGTAACCAGCGGCGGGGCTGGGCCCGGTCAGGCCCGGGTCCAGCCCCGCTGAGTCCGGGTCAGCTCGGTGAAGGCGGTGGCGGCCAGGAACGCCCGGTAGGCGTCGTAGCTCTGGCCGGTGCCGTCCTGGCCTTCCAGCCAGGCATAGTCGAGCAGGCGCTCGATCTGGGCCAGCCGCAGCCAGCCGGCCGCCTGGCCGAGCAGCCAGGTTGCGACGCCACGGCGCTGGTATAGCGGCCTGACGTGCAGGTTGCCGACATCGGCCCAGCCCCCGTGCCGGGCCAGCCGCTCACCTTCCTCGAAGATTTCCACTTCGATGTAGCCGATCGTCTCCTCGCCCAGGACGGCGGACAGCCGGGTGCCGTTGATGCCGACGGACCGCTGGACGGACAGGCCCGCGATCGGCGGCCCGGCTGGCCGCGGCAGGTCGGCCACCTGGGCCAGGTACACCACCTCGGTGTGCCCGTCGTGGCCGAACCCGGCCCGCTGGTAGAGCGCGCGGATATGCGGCCACTGCTCCGGCACCCCGTAGACGCCGCGCACGGGCAGGGCGCCGTCCGCCGACTGGCTGACCACCTGCCAGTCGTCGAGCTGCCGGATGCAGGCGGCGATCAGCGTGTCCGCCGCCTCAGTAGCGTCCGGCCAGTATGGGTTCCCGGCCGGGGCCTCCGGCCAGAACAGGAGCCAGCTGATCTCGCCGGCATCGCGGTAACCCGGGCTGACCCGCTCATCGCCGGAGTAGCGGAGCAGGTGCGCGGCCGCGGCCACCCGGTCACGTTCCTGCGCGACCAGGGTCGCCCGCTCGCTGACCCACGGGCCGACGAGAAATTCACCCGGCTGCCGCTCCAGCTGGCTGAGCACCATGCTGACCGATGCGCCCAGGCCGGGCACGACGGCCGCGGCATGCGCGTTCACCAGGTCGGTCAGCTGCTCGCGGTCGCTGCGGCGAAATGATCGCACCGTAATGGATGACATGAGCCGGGCCCTCCTCGACACAGCACAAAGCTCGAGCTGATCAGGGCCGCTACCGGTGCGGTACAGCAGCACGATAGCAGTGCCCACTACGTAGGTCACCAGGGACCGGGCCGGATCGACGCGCTGAACGAGCTGCGCGAATAACTGACGGCCGGCCGCGGCCCGGCTATCGGGTAATGGCCTGGGCACAGCTGCGCCCAGGCCATTACGCTGGCGGGCAACGGGGGCACGACTTCCGCCGAGAGGCATGCAGGCATGAGTTACGAGAACACACCGGGGCAGCCCGATCCCGCCGGGCCGCCACCCGCTTACCCGCAGCAGCCCACGGGCGGGCAGACCACGCCATACGAGCAGCCCACCATGCCCTACGGCGGCCAGACCAGCCCGTACGGGCAGCCAGCTACGCCCTGGGACAGTGCGCCGGGACAGTACGGCGTACCCTACGGCGGTGGCCCGTGGCTGGGTGGCGACCCGCCGCCGACCCGGATGGCGCTCGCGGTCATCGGCGCCGTGGCGGGCATCCTGTTCAGCACGATCCTCGGCCTGCCGTGCGGGCTGGTGGCTATCCGGTACGCCCGGCTCGTCCGCAAGCGCTGGGGCGCCGGGGATCAGCCGGGCGCGGCCAAGGCGTCGAGCCGGGCCCTGACCTGGTCGATCATCTCGCTCGTGCTGGATGCGCTCGGCGTGCTGCTGTTCATCTACCTGATCGCGCACGGCAGGACCACCACGACCGGCTGACCCGGGCACCGGGGACCAGCCGAAGCCGGCTGACCGCATCAGCACGCCGGGCGCGATGCCATCCCGCCATTGCGGTCAGGTATTGGCCGCCGCGGCCAGCCGGCTGAGTGCGGCCCGGGCCACCGCGGGATCGGTGGTGGTCCAGAACGGCGGCAGCGACGCGCGGAGGAAACCGCCGTACCGGGCGGTGGCCAGCCGCGGGTCGAGCACCGCGACCATCCCCCGGTCCTCCATCGTGCGCAGCAGCCGGCCTGCCCCCTGGGCGAGCAGCAACGCGGCGTGCGTGACGGCCACCGCCATGAACCCGTTACCGCCGTGCGCGGCGATGACCCGCTGCCGGGCGGAGGCCAGCGGGTCATCCGGCCGGGGGAACGGGATCCGGTCGATCACCACGAGCTGGAGCGAGGCACCCGGCACGTCCACGCCCTGCCAGAGGGACAGCGTGCCGAACAGGCAGCTGGCCTCATCGGCGGCGAACTGGGTCACCAGCTGCCCAGTGGCGTCGTCCCCCTGGCAGAACAGCGGCTGGGCGATCTGGCTGCGCAGCTCGGCCGCGGCCTGCTTGGCCGCGCGCATCGAGGAGAACAGGCCGAGGGTCCGGCCGCCCGCCGCGGTGATCAGCTCCCGCAGCTCGGTGAGGTAAGCCTCGGGCAGCCCGTCCCGCCCCGGCGGCGGCAGATGCCGGGCCAGGTACAGGATGCCGCGGCGCGGATGGTCGAACGGCGAGCCCACGTCCAGCCCGGTCCAGTCGAGGCTGTGCCGGTTCTCCTCCGCCCCGGCCGCTTCCGGCTCGGCCTCTTCCTGTTCAGCTCCGGCCAGCGCCGGGACGTGGGACGATCCGGGGCCGGCAGCCCCCACTGCCGGGCCAGCGGCTCGAACGACCCGCCCAGGGACAGCGTAGCCGAGGTGAGCACCACCGTCCGGCGGCGGAAGAGCCGCTCCGCCAGCAACCCGCCCACCTGCAGCGGGGCCACCCGGAGCATGACCGGGCGCCGGGTGTCGTCGGCCGGCGGCCGGTCCAGCCACACCACCTCGGTCCGGGCGGCGATCTCCGGGACGAACGCCTTCAGGATCCGGTCCGCCGTCCCGGATATCTCGTCGAACCCGGCCAGCGCCGCCCGGGCCACGGCCAGCGCGGACGCGTCGTCGCCGATCTCCCGGCTGCTCGCCCGGACTTCTGTCGCGCACCCCGCCGCGGCGTCCCGCAGCACGGCCAGGGCTCCGGCCAGCGACTCGCCGAGCAGGTCCATCCGGCCGTCCGGGACATCGGCGAACACCCGCGCCGCCGCTTCCCCGGCTTCCCGCAGCCGCCCAGCCGTATCGGGCTGGAGCAGCTTCCCGCCCCGCCGGGCCGCTGTTTCCGCGGCGGCCGCGGACAGCTCCGCCGCGGCCGCCGCGGTGACCCGGTTGACCAGGTCATGTGCTTCATCGATGATGACCACGTCGTGTTCGGGGAGCACCGTGTACTCCTCTAGCGCGTCGATGGCGAGCAGAGCGTGGTTCGTGACCACGATGTCCGCCTTGGCGGCTTCCTCCCGGGCCTGCTCGGCAAAGCACTCGGAGCCGAACGGGCAGCGCTGGGCGCCGAGGCACTCCCGGGCACTGACCGAGAACTGCCGCCAGGCCCGCTCGTCCACCCCGGGCACCACCTCGTCCCGGTCGCCGGTGCGGGTAGTGGCCGCCCACTCGCCCAGCCGCTTCACCTGCTGCCCGACCACCGAGGTCACGATCGGCTCGAAGAGCACGTCCCCAGGCTCTTCCGGGGCACCGGACCGGAGCCGGTGCAGGCATAGGTAGTTACGCCGGCCCTTGAGGATGGCGAAGACCGGCGCCCGGCCGAGCAACGGCGCCAGCGCGGCCGACAGCCGGGGCAGATCACGATCGATCAGCTGGCGCTGCAGCGCGATCGTCGCAGTGGCCACCACCACGCTGCCGCCTGCCGCGACCGCGTGGGCCGCCGCGGGCACCAGGTAGCCGAGTGACTTGCCGGTGCCGGTGCCCGCCTGGACGGCGAGATGCTCCCCGGACGCGATGCTGCGCTCGACCGCCTCGGTCATCGTCACCTGGCCAGGCCGCTCTGCCCCGCCGATATCGCTGACCGCCGCGGCGAGCAAGGTCGCGGCCTGGCGGGCAGCCGGGGACAGCGAGAGTTTCTGCGCGGGGGGCACAGCAGCCAACGCTACCGGGGCGGTCAGTCAGTTGCGTTCCGCACTCGCCGCGGCGGGCCTGGAAGATGGGCCGACGTGCGGCAGCACGGAAATTCAGCCAGGCCAGCGCCGCTGACATCACCGCCGACCAGTGGCACCAGCTCACCATGCTCCTCATCGGCCTCTGCTGACACGTCCGGCGCCCTTATGTGGTGGGGAGTGCGGGCGGGGCTCCCGTTAGCGGGGCGGAGCTGCCACGATGATCACATGACTGATGCGCAATCACCGACGCTCGCCTTCCGGGCCGGCCGCGACCTGCTGCTCCAGCACCGGGACGACTATGCCTCGGCCGCGAAGGAATTCTCCTGGCCGGCGCTGACCGAGTTCAACTGGGCGCTGGACTGGTTCGACGTGATCGCGGCCGAGCATCCCGACCGGCCCGGCCTGCGCATCGTCGCCGACGGGGACGCCGCGGCCCAGCTCAGCTACGGCGAGCTGGCGGCCCGCTCGAATCAGGTGGCCAACTGGCTGCGCGGGCTGGGCGCCCGGCGGGGCGACCGGCTGCTGCTCATGCTGGGCAATATCGCCCCGCTGTGGGAGGTCATCCTGGCCGCGATGAAGCTGGGCGTGGTGATCATCCCGGCCAGCACCCTGCTCGGGCCGGAGGACCTCGCCGACCGGGTGGCCCGCGGCGACGTCAAGCACGTGATCACCGAGTACGCGCACACCGCCCGGTTCACCGAGGTAAGAGGCAGCTGGACCCGGGTGGCGGTCAGCACCAGCCCCGGTGCCCCGGCGCCGGAGGGCTGGCACAGTTACGCCGAGGCGGCCGGCCAGACCACCGAGTTCGTCCCGGAAGGAGTGACCCGGGCGGCGGATCCGTTGCTGCTGTACTTCACCTCCGGCACCACGGCCCAGCCCAAGCTGGTCGAGCACACCCATGTGTCCTATCCGGTCGGCCACCTGTCCACCATGTTCTGGATCGGGCTGCAGCCAGGGGATGTCCACCTCAACATCTCCTCGCCCGGCTGGGCCAAGCACGCCTGGAGCAACGTGTACGCACCGTGGAACGCGGGCGCGACCGCGCTGGTCCTCGGCTACGACCGGTTCTCCGCCCAGGCGCTGATGGGCGCGATCGGCGACTGCGGGGTGACCACGTTCTGCGCGCCGCCGACGGTGTGGCGCATGCTCATCCAGGCTGACCTGTCCGTATGTGACACTTCCGCGCTGCGCGAGTGCGTGGCCGCGGGCGAGCCGCTCAACCCGGAGGTGATCGAGCAGGTCCGGCGGGCCTGGAACATCACCGTGCGGGACGGGTACGGGCAGACCGAGACCACCGCGCAGATCGGCAACTCCCCCGGCCAGCCGCTGCGGCCCGGCTCGATGGGCCGCCCGCTGCCCGGGTACGCGGTCGCCCTGGTCGACCCGCTCACCGGCCGGCCAGGCGAGGAAGGGGAGATCTGCCTGGACCTGTCCCGCCGCCCGCTCGGCCTGATGACCGGCTACCGGGGCGACGATGAGCTGGCCGCGGCGGCCATGCGCGGCGGCTACTACCACACCGGCGACGTGGCCAGCCGGGACGGCGACGGGTACCTGACCTACATCGGCCGCACCGACGACGTGTTCAAGGCGTCCGACTACCGGATCTCCCCGTTCGAGCTGGAGAGCGTGCTGCTCGAGCACGAGGCGGTGGCCGAGGCAGCGGTGGTGCCCTCACCGGACCCGATGCGGTTCGCCGTGCCCAAGGCGTACGTCACGCTGGCCGGCGGGGCCGAGCCGTCCGCGGAGACCGCGCGGGCGATCCTGGCCTACACCCGGCAGCGGCTGGCCCCGTACAAGCGGATCCGGCGGCTGGAGTTCAGCGAGCTGCCGAAGACGATCTCCGGCAAGATCCGCCGGGTCGAGCTGCGCGGCCAGGAGACCGGCCGGCTCGGCGCGCCCGGCGCGCCGCAGTCCGGGCCCGGCGGTCCCCGCGGCACGCTCGAGTTCTGGGAGGACGACTTCCCGGATCTGAAGAGCTAGCTGGTGACGTCGGCGCTGGTGAACCGGGCCCAGGCGATGGCGCCGAAGATCACGATGTAGACGGCGAACGACGCCAGCCCGTGCAGCAGGTCGCCGGTGGCGATCGGCGAGCGGAGCAGCGAGTCGAAGGACAGCCAGAAGTGCGTCGGCAGGTACGGGTGGATCACCGCGAACTGGGCCACGTTGTCGGCCACCTCGCTGGCCACCGCGAGGACGAGGATGGCCGCGATGGCGCCGATCGGATGCTCGGTGAGGGTCGAGATGGCCAGCCCGATCGCGGCGAGCGCGGCCATGCCCGCGGCCACGTACAGGGTGACGAACAGCAGCCGGAGCAGGCCCTCGCCGAGCGACACGGTCGTCCCGGACAGCAGCGTGACCGGCCCGACCGGGAACAGGATCACGCCCATGATCAGCGCCACCACGGTCACCAGCAAGCACGCCACCAGCCCGAACAGCACCACGGCCACGTATTTCACGGACAGCAGCCGGGCCCGCCCGGCGGGCACGGTGAGCAGGTAGCGCAGCGTCCCCAGGCCCGCCTCGCCCGCGATCGAGTCGCCCGCCACCACCGCCACGACCAGCGGCAGCACCAGCGTGAGCAGGATGGTCAGCGCGATAAACGCCAGGAACACCCCGTTCCCGGCCAGCTCGGAGAAGAAGCTGGCGTCAGGGCCGCCGCCGCCACCATTGGGCGTGGACACCCGCAGCCCGATACCGAGCACCACGGGGAGCACCACGAGCACGGCCAGCAGGGCCAGGTTCCGCCAGCGCCGGAAGATAAGGCGCAGCTCCGACCCCAGCAACCGGGCCCAGCAACGCACACCACCAGGTGCGCGCTCCGCTCCGGCCAGCGCGCCGCCGTCCGGGGCGGGCCCGGGGGTCGCGGTCAGCTCAGCCGTCGACATCGAATCCCTCTCCGGTGAGCCCGACGAACAGCTCCTCCAGGTTCGGCCGGGGTGTGTCCAGCCCCGCGACCGGGACGTCGGCGTAGACCAGTTCCCGGTTGATGTGCTGCGGGGCCTGGTCGCCGAGGGTCGCGGTCACCTCGCCGATCCCGGCGTTGATGTCGGCCAGCCCCAGCTTGGCCAGCACCTCGGCGGCCCGCTGCGGCTCGGTGGTGCGGACGCAGAGCCGGGCGGCGCCGCGGGCGCGCAGCTCGTCCAGCGGGCCCTGGAACACCAGCCGGCCGGTCCGCATCACCCCCACCTGGGTGCAGATCTGCTCCACCTCGGCGAGCAGGTGCGAGGACACCAGGACGGTGATGCCGTCGGTGGCGATCTCCCGGATGAGCCCGCGGACTTCGCGGGTGCCCTGCGGGTCGAGGCCGTTGGTGGGCTCGTCCAGGATGATCAGCTCACGCGGCCGGAGCAGGCTGGCTGCGATGGCCAGCCGCTGCTTCATGCCTAGGGAGTAAGCGCGGTAGTGCTTTTTCTTCGCGGCGAGCAGGCCGACCCGTTCCAGTGCCGCGCTGATCCGGGCCCTGGCGGTCCGCGGGTCCACGGTCCGGTCGGCCGCGTCCAGCCGGGCCAGGTTGTCCCAGCCGGACAGCTGCGGGTAGAAGGCAGGCCCTTCGACCAGCGAGCCCACCCGGGGCAGCACCTGGTTAGCGCCCGCGGGCATGGGCACGCCGAGCATCGTGTGCGTACCCCGGGTCGGGTAGGCCAGGCCGAGCAGCATCCGGATCGTGGTGGTCTTGCCTGACCCGTTCGGGCCGAGGAAGCCGTACACGCTGCCCTGGGGCACCACCATGGCCAGGTCGTCCACGGCCAGCTGGCCGCCACGGAACCGCTTGGTCAGCCCGGCGGTCTCGACCGCCGGGCTGACTTCACGGTCCGTCACTTGACCGTACTCATTTGACCTGGGCCACGTCGGCGTACAGCACGGACGGGGTGACCGCGCCGACCAGCACGTGGCCGGTGCTGGTGATCAGCACCGAGACCAGGCTGGTGTGCAGCAGCTGGCCGCTGCCCCAGGCGCCGTGCACCGACTTGGCGGACTTCAGCAGGGCCCCGATCATCGCAGCGTTCTCGCCGCTGCCACCGCCCGCGCCAGGACCACCCGCCACGGACTGGGCGGCCTGGTTCGCGGCGGCCGTGCCACCCATCCCGCTGGCCAGCCCGGCCAGCGATGAGGCGGGAAGCACCGCCACCGACAGCCAGTCCTTGCCGATCACCTGAGGCTGCTGACCCAGGGCGGACGTGGCCGGGTGCCGGCCGGCCATGGACGGCGCGGTGACCGTCTTGATCTTGGCGCCCGCGGGGGCGGTGAAGGTGAAATTAGCCGCCGCAGGCTGGACGAAGGAGACCGAGGTGAAGCCGACCTGGAACGCGGGGCCGGCCGCGCCCTTGGCGAACACCTGGACCCGCAGCGGGACGTTCTTGGTCGCGTCCACCGCGATGCTCACCCGGGCAACCAGTGAGCCGCTGGCCCTGGGCGCGAGCACCAGCTGGTAGGCGGCCCGGTCCGCGACCGTCACGTTACGCTGCACCCTGACCGTGGTGCTCGGCCCGACCGCGGCGAGCACCTGGCTCGCGGCCTGCTGCGGGGTGAGCGGAACATGGGACGGCTGCGGGGTGGGCGCGACTGTGCCGTCCGCCTTGGCGGGCAGCTCGATCTTGGTCACGCTGTTCGAGGCGCTCTGCCAGAGCCACGCCTGGCGGCCGTTGCGGATCAGGTCGGTCTCGCTGAGCGTGACCGGCACCGCGAGCCGGACGTGGGCGGGGTCGGCGTACCAGATCTTGACCGTGTGCGAGCCGGCCAGCAGCGACGCCATGGAGTTCTGGTTGCCGGTACCGGGCAGCTGGGGAATGCCCAGCGATGCGGTTTCCACCACGGTGCCGGTGAACGCGGGGGGCGGCCCGGTCCGGCCCGCCACCGCGGCCAGCAGCTGCGCGGGCGTGCGCAGCGGCAGCTCGGGCGAGGCCTGGGCCACGCTGATCACGGACCCGGCCGTCGCACCCGCGGCGATGACCACCGCGGCCGCGGGCACGGCCCACCGGGCTCGCCGGGAGGATGTCGGCAGGATGTTCTTCACGCTTCCATCATGCAACAGTCCGGCTGTGCTGCGACTGTGAGCTGCTGAGCTGCGGCTGAGAGTGCGCCGGGTGCCGGGACGGCCGCCCGGCGGCTGTTCCCCTGGACCGGGCCGTCGGTCCGGCGCGGGCTGCCATACCCGGCGAGCGAGTAACCTCGGGGCCGTGCGGGTGCTAGTCGTGGAGGATGAGCGGAGGCTGGCCGCGGCGGTCCGGCGGGGCCTGGCCGCCGAGGGTTTCGCGGTCGATCTCGCCCACAACGGCGAGGACGGCCTGCACCAGGCACGGGAAGGCGGTTACGACGCCATCGTGCTCGACCTGATGCTGCCGAAGATCTCTGGCTATTCGGTGTGCCAGCAGCTGCGCGCGGAGCAGAACTGGGTGCCGATCCTGATCCTGTCCGCCAAGGACGGCGAGTACGACCAGGCCGACGGGCTGGACCTGGGCGCGGATGACTACCTGACCAAGCCCTTCTCTTACGTGGTGCTCGCCGCCCGGCTGCGCGCGCTGCTCCGCCGCGGTGCGATCCCGCGGCCCGCCACGCTGGCCGCCGGTGACCTGACCCTGGACCCGGCCAGCCGCCGGGTGCGCCGCGGCGAGACGGAGATCGAGCTGACCGCGCGGGAGTTCGCGCTGCTGGAGTACCTGATGCGGCACACCGGCCAGGTCGTCGCCAAATCCCAGCTGCTCGAGCACGTCTGGGACTCCTTCGACTCCATGGACCTCAACGTCGTCGAGGTCTACGCCGGCTACCTGCGGCGCAAGATCGACACCCCGTTCGGCCGGCACGCCATGCAGACCGTCCGGGGGGCGGGCTACCGGCTGGCCGCGGACGGCGGCTGAGCCCAGTGCCGGGCCTGGCCGACGAGGGGAGGCGCGCCGAAGGCGTGTCCTCTCCGAGTCGGCCACTATCGGGGGGGTTCGGGGGGTCATCCCCCCGGGCCAGCACCAGCACCTTCTGGCGGCGGCGGAGCCTGCGGGCCCGGGTCACCCTGGCGGCCACGGCCGGGCTGGCGCTCGCCCTGGTCGCGGCCGCGCTGCTGCTCAGCAGCGTGCTGCGGGTGTCGCTGACCCGGGAGCTGGGCAACTCGGCCCGGCAGAGCGCGGTGGAGGTGGCCGGCCTGGCCGACGCGCACCGGCTGCCCGTCCCGGTTCCGGTCGTGGCCGGGACCGTCACCGTCCAGGTGATCGACGCCCGGGGCCGGATCGTGAACGTGTCGCCCGACGCCGACCGGCTGGTCCCGCTGCTGCCCCGTGCCGTTGCGATGGCCACCGCGCGGGACGGGACCGTGGTGGCGCTGGACGGCCAGGCCTACGGTCTGCCCGGTCAGGTGCTGGTGGCGGCGGCCCGGACCCGGGACGGCGGCACGGTGCTCGCGGCGGTCACCTATGACCAGGTCCGGGACAGCCTGGCGTTGCTGGCCCGGGTTCTGGTCATCGGCACTCCGCTGCTGCTGCTCCTGCTGGCCGGGGCCTGCTGGCTGATCGTCGGGTCCACCTTGCGGCCCATCGCCGAGCTGCGCCGGGGCGCGGAGGAGGTGACCCGGACCGGGCAGCCCCGGGCGCTGCCCGTGCCCGCGGCGCAAGACGAGGTGCGCAGCCTGGCCCTCACCCTGAACGACATGCTCAGCAGGCTAGGCGCGGCGCAGGAACGACAGCGCGGGCTGGTCTCGGATACCGCGCACGAGCTGCGCAGCCCCATCGCTAGCATCCGGGCCCAGCTGGAGGTGGCGCTCGATCACCCGGACAGCCAGGACTGGCAGCAGACCGCGGGTGACGTGCTCACCGACACGCTGCGGCTGGCCCGGCTGGCCGAGGACCTGCTGGTGCTGGCCCGGCTGGACGAGCGGGCCGGGCGCCGGGCGCCCCGGCAGCCGGTGCCCCTCGGCCCGCTGGCCGAAGCGGAGGCCGGCCGGTACGGCGAGGCCCGGGTACCGGTCAGCGTGTCCGCGGCCGAGCCGTGCCCGGTTACCGGCGACCCGGACGGGCTGCGCCGGATGCTCAGCAACCTGATCGACAACGCGATCCGGTACGCGCGCTCCCAGGTGACGGTCAGCGTGTCCGCGGCGGGCCAGTGCGCGCGGCTGACGGTGACCGATGACGGGCCGGGCATACCCGCGGCCGACGTGGAGCGGGCCTTCGGCCGGTTCACCCGGCTGGAGGCCGCGCGCAGCCGGGACTGCGACGAGGAGGGCGGGGCCGGGCTCGGCCTGGCCATCGTCCGGGCCACCGCGCAGGCGCACGGGGGATCCGCCTGGCTGGAGGACGCCGCCCCCGGGCTGCGCGCGGTCGTCCTGCTGCCGCTGGCGGGACAGCCGTCAGCCAACCCGTCGGCCGGAGAACCGCCAGCGGAGGAACCGCCAGCTACCAGGCGCCCCACGGCAGCACCGCAGTCACCGCGATGACGGCGAACAGCAGGGTCAGGTACGCGATGGACAGGTGGAACAGGCGCATCGGGGCGGGGTTGACGCTGGGCTGGATCAGGCCCGCGCAGGCGCCTTCGGTGACTCCGGGGCTTTCCCCGGCCTCGGCCGTGGGCTCCGCCGCGAGGGCGACCGTGGTAGCCACGTCCACGGCGGTAGCGGTGGCGGCGCCGCCCGCTGGTCCGGCCGTGGCGTCCTGGGCAGGCACGGACCTGACGGTCACCCGGGCCGGGGCGGCCGGGTCATCCGCGCCGGGCATCGCGGCCACCCGGGCCCGCAGCCGGTGGGCCTCGGTCAGGAACCAGGCGCCCAGCCCCACTGCGCAGGCCGTGTACAGCCAGCCCGCGTAGGGCGCCAGGCCGAGGGTGACCGCGACCATCAGGTAGGAGTAGATGAGGATCTTCCGGGCCACCTCGGCCGGGGTGGCCACGGCCGGCAGCATGGGCACGCCCGCGGCCACGTAGTCGTCCCGGAACTTCATGGCCAGCGCCCAGGTGTGCGGCGGGGTCCAGAAGAAGATCACCGCGAACAGGACCACCGCGGGCAGGTTCACCGTGTCGGTGACCGCGGACCAGCCGATGAGCACCGGCATGCAGCCGGCCGCGCCGCCGATGATGATGTTCGACGGGGTGCGGCGCTTGAGCCCGAGGGTGTAGACGAACACGTAGAACAGGATCGCGGCATCCGCCATACCCGCGGACAGCCAGTTCACCAGCGTGCCGAGGAGCACCGTAGCGACGGCGCCGAGCACGATGCCGAAGACCAGTGCCTCAGCCGGCCTGATCACTGCGAGCTTGCCCTTGCCGGTCAGCGGGCGGCGTGAGGTGCGCCGCATCACCGCATCGATGTCCCGGTCCAGGTAGCAGTTGATGGTGTTCGCGCTGCCCGCAGCGAACGCCCCGCCGACCAGGGTGACCACGAGCACCCGGACGGAGGGCAGGCCGTGCTGCGCGAGCAGCATCGTCGGGATGGTCGTGACCAGCAGCAGCTCGATGATCCGCGGCTTGGTCAGGGCGAACAGCGACCGGGCGACCACCCCGGCGGAGCGGCGCCCCGCGGTCACGGGCAGTGCGTCGGTCGCTGGGGTCACTCTGAGTCCTCCGAACTTCCTGTCGTGCCCGGCTCCTCCGGCTCTGCCGCGGCGTCCGCCCCAGCCGGGGCGTCCTCGGCGGCCGCATCCTCGGCCGGCGGGATCGGCTCGGCGCGCGCGCCGACCACCGGCGGGGTGGCCCGGTCCGCCAGCGGGGGCGCCCCGCCGCCACTGGGCGCGGTGGAGAAGCCCGCTGCGGTCGTCATGTCCCGCGCGGTCTGCGGATCAGGGGCGACCGGCTGGGCCCCGGTGATCGGCCGGTGACCAGGAACCGTGTGCGGCCTGGTGAACACAAAATACAGGGCGATCATCACGACGATGAAGAAACCCAGGGGCAGGACCAGGGTCATCACGCCCGCGGCCGTGTTGTAGCCGTACAGCGCTGCTGGGGGAATCACTTCGTGCACCCTATCCTCCTGCGGTTAGTCACACTGCTGCGGGTCAAGCTGCTCGCGGTCAACGGTCGGGGGTCACGCGGCCCAGGATCACACTGCCCTGAAAAGGGCTGTTCATCGGAACCCGGTCCGGCTGGGCCAGGCGGACTTCGGCGGCTGCAGCATCCGGTCCAGGCCGGAGGCCAGGGCGCGCGATTCCTCGTCGTTCAGCCAGCGGACGAGGAGCGAGATGCCGGTGATGATGTAGGGCAGCAGGACCAGGACCCAGAGCTCGGCGCCGCCCACCTGCTGATCCCCGACCACGCTCGGCCGGTGGCCGCCGGCCGGGGCGAGGTAGCCGGGGTAGATCACGTTCGCCCCGAAGCCCAGCACCATGGCCAGGATCGTGCTGGTCAGCACCGTGGCCGCGATGAGCATCACCCGGTAGAGCGGCGGCAGCCGGGGGCTGAACGGGCGCGAGCCGATCAGCTGGAGCCAGAACACCACGCCGACCGCCAGGTACATCAGCACCTCGGCGGCGTACACCACCGGGTGGTGCAGTGCGCCGTCGTAGAGGGCAGGCAGGTGCCATCCCCACCAGACCACGGTGAACCCGGCGGTTACCGCCACCGGCCAGCTCAGCCAGTGCGGGGCCGCGTAGCCGGGCTCGCGCTCCGCTGGTGGCGCCGACCGGCCCAGGCCCCGCCACAGCACCAGCCAGGGCGCGCCCAGCACGATCAGCGGCGGCGCCACCACGGTCAGCAGCAGGTCCTGCAGCGAGCGGATCCAGATGAGCCGGTAGGACCAGTAACCGAGCGGGGAGACCAGGGCCAGCACCGCGACCGCCAGCCCGGCGTACCAGGCGACCGCCTCCCGTCCCAGGCCAGCTGGCCGGTCGTGGCCGTCCCGTTTCGCGTCCGCCGCGAGGCCGCGCAGCCCGGCCAGGTGCACGGCCGTGATCAGCGCGGCTATGGCGAGCACCGCCACGTCGGCCGACCAGTGCGAGACAACGATGTTCATGACGGTCGTGGCCGCCGGCAGGCTGACGGGGACGTGAGCCTCTCCGGACGGGCCGCTCCTTTCTGCTTAGAGCAGGTAGAACAGGATGAAGAAGAACAGCGTCACGATCGCGATGAAGTTCCAGATCAGCGTGAACCCGCTCAGCGCGGACTGGAACCGCTGCACCGCGAAGGCCTCGGCGTAGGTGGGCGGCTGCTCGACGAACGAGATGGCAGGCAGCGGCCGGGCCCGCATGACCAGGATCTCCAGCCAGACCATGGCCGCGAACCAACTGACCAGGAGTATCGGGTAGGTGCCCGTGAACACACTGGAGTACCCGGAGCCGCCCGGCTGGAACGGGAGGTTCAGCAGCTGGAGGATCTGAACGATCACGGCGGCCACGCCGAGGACCAGCGCGGCGAGCGCGCTGGCCTGCCAGGCTGACTTGGCGCCTGCCTTGATCCGCTGCAGCCCGGCGTACTGCACGATGGCGGACAGCAGCACGAGCACCAGGATGGTGACGCCCAGCCCCATCGATGGCGCCTTGTAGCCGGAGCCCTGCCATCTGTTGCTGGAGTTGACCGAGCGCAGGTAGAAGTACGCGAACGCCGCGGAACCGTAGAGGAAGGCCAGCGCGCCGACGGCGAACCGGGACCCGGTCCAGGCGGCGTTGAGCGCGGCCTCGTGGTAGAAACCGGCTTCCTCGGCGGCCCGGTCCATCTCGCCCGCTGGCTGCGTGGTCGGCTCAGCCATCGTCACACCCCCGCCTGGGTCGTGCCTACGCTGGCGTACGCGGCGCTCACCACGCCTACTGGCGGATTCAGGTCAGCGACCGGCGGCGCACCCGGCACCCCGTACTCATACGGCCCGGACAGCACCACCGGGATGTGCTCGAAGTTGCCGGGCGGCGGCGGAGAGGGGACCTGCCATTCCAGGCCCCGCGAGTGCCACGGGTTCCCGGTCTCCGGATCGCGGACGATCACCGTGGACCAGATGAAGTTGATCACGAAGATCAGGATGGAGGCACCGAGCAGGAACGAGGAGACCGACACCCAGTCGTTGAGCCCCTGCAGATTCAGGGCGTACTCGAACACCCGGCGCGGCTGGCCCAGCATGCCCACCACGAACAGCGGCAGGAAGGTGGAGTTGAAGAAGACGAACATCGTCCAGAAGTGGATGTAGCCGAGCGTCTGGTTCAGCTTGATCCCCATCATCTTCGGCAGCCAGTAGTAGCAGGCACCGAAGAAGGCAAAGATGATCCCGCCCATGATCGTGTAATGGAAGTGCGCCATCACGAAGAAGCTGCCGTGCAAGGTGGTGTCGGCGGGGACGTCCGACACGAACACCCCGGTTATGCCGCCGATGAGGAAGTTGAAGTACAGCGCCAGGGCGAAGCACATCGGCACCGTGAAGCGGATCTTGGCCTTCCAGAACGTGCCCATCGCGACCAGGTAGATGAACCCGGTCGGGATCGAGATCAGCTCCGTGGTCAGCATGAACAGCGGCCGCATCTCCGGGTTGATGCCGCTGACGAACAGGTGGTGCTGCCAGACGAAGAAGCTGAGCAGGGCCACCCCGACCATGCCGGCGGCCGCCACCCGGTAGCCGAACAGCGGCTTGCGGCAGAACACCGGGATGATCTCGGAGACGATGCCGAACCCGGGCAGGGCCAGGATGTACACCTCGGGATGGCCGAAGAACCAGAACAGGTTCTCGTACAGGTAGCTGCTGCCGCCGAGCTGGTTCACGTAGAACGCGGTTTCCACGGTGCGGTCCGTGATCAGGAAGTACAGGCCGCCGACCAGGACCGGGGTGGCTAGCACCATAAGGAAGGAGACGGTGACCATGGACCACACGAACACCGGCAGCCGGCTCCACCGCATGCCCGGCGCCCGGTAGTTGATCACGGTCACGATGATGTTGAAGCCGGCCAGGATGACCGAGATGCCCATCAGGCCGAACGCCACCGCGTAGGCGTCCATGCCCTGGCCCGCCTGCACGCTGAGCGGCGCGTAGCCGGTCCACCCGGTGGGGAAGCCGCCGAACAGCACGCTGGACAGCAGCACGATGTACGCGGCCGGGGTGAGCCAGAACGACAGCGCCTCCAGCCGGGGGAACGCCATCCGCTTAGAGCCGATCATCAGCGGCATCAGGTAGTTGCCGAACGGCCCCAGCACGACGGAGGTCATCAGCATCATCATCATCGTGCCGTGCTCACCCACGACGACGAGGTAGGCGCTGGCGCTCATGATGTGGTACGTCGGCGAGAGCAGCTCGGTCCGGATCGCCATGGCGAACAGCCCGGCGGTGCAGAAGTAGACGATCATGCCGACCAGGTACTGGATGCCGACCACCTTGTGGTCCAGCGAGTACCGGAAATACCTGGCCAGGCCGCTGAAGGCCTCTTCTTCCTCCTCGGCCAGCGGTACCGGCCGGCCGAGCATCTGCCGGATGAGGTCGTTGAACACACCCAGGCCGGCCAGCCAGCCGACCGTAGCGAACACGTAGCCGAGCACGATCGGGAAGTCGTTCACGTCGGACAGCGGGTTGCGGTCGTAGCCGCTGGACAGCGCGTTGCCCAGCCAGTGACCGACCAGGTAGCCAAGGACCGCGCCGATGAGGCCGGTGTGCACGGCTGGCCGCATCCACCACGGCCGGGCCGGGCGCGGCCCGGCCGGACCGGATCCCGCGGGCTCCTGCGCCTTCTCCGGCTCTATCTCGATGGACATCCGGTCACCTCTTCATCGCAGTGTTGTCCCCGGGGACCCGCAGGCCGATGCGTCCTGTGCCGTCGCAGGGCCACGGCGGCGGCTGCGCCGCTGCTCACGGCGTCACCGGGTCGGCGCCCTGGTAGTAGTAGCCCGCCGCGCCGGTGATGCCGGCCACCTTGACCACGGACTGGCCGAGCTGCGGGATAACGGTCGGGTCGTAGGTGAGGGCGTAGGGCGGCAGCACTCTGGTCACGCTGGCGAGCCTGATCTGTGAGGCACGAGCCCACGCCTCGAACGCGGACGGGGTGAGCACCTGGCCCGAGTCGAACATGGCCCCGTGCCAGAGCCCGCACAGCTCGCTGCACCGGACGGTGAACCCGCCGGTGTGCTTCGGCGTGGTGTAGGCCACGTTGTCGACGCCGGGGTTGGCGTCCGCTTTCACCCCGAGCTGGTAAGCCCAGAAGCTGTGGATCACGTCCAGGGAGGTGACGTGGAACGCCACCGGCCGGTTCAGCGGCAGCACCAGCTGGGTGGTCTCCATGCCGCCGAACTGGGGATAGCGGTAGGTGAACTGCCATTGCTGGCCGATGACCTGGACCTGGAGAATGTCGCTGCCGGTCGGCCTCCAGACTGGCAGCGGGCCCTGGCCGCTGCCAGCCCCGCCCGGCGAGATCAGCACGACCGTGCCGAACACGAAAGCGGCGAGCACGATCACCGCGGTGCCGCCGATCCAGGTGGCCTGGAGGCCGGTATGCCCGAAGATCGCCGGCCCGTCCTCGTCGTCGCCTTCCCGGTGCCGCCAGTTGATCAGCGCGTACCCGAAGTAGGTCCAGACGAAGACCACGACGGGGGCAGCGGCGAGGGCGAGCACCGCGATGGTGAACGCCTGGTCGCTGGCGGACGAGCTCATCCGGCCCGGCGGGATGTGCGGGTACCAGACGAACCAGATGACCAGGTCGACGGCCAGGGCCAGGACGATCCAGATCAGGAAGATCCGCAGCCCGTGGTTTGGCTCCGTCCTGGCGGGGGCGGCCGGGGCCTCCGATGCGGCCATCAGGCTGACACCTCCATGTTGCCCGTCATGTAACCGAGCGTCGACATCGGGCCGGCGTTGCCATCCAGGAAGCCACCGCCGCACGGGACGAAGCACTGCCAGCGGAAGGTGCCCGTGGTGCTGGGCGTGTAGAAGCTGAACGTCTGCACCGTGTGCGGCCCGGACGTGCACGGCGACTCGCTGCACAGCGAGGCGGTGGCCGGGGGCGAGGCGACCGGGACGAACAGGTGCAGGCTGGGGATGGCGAAGGTGTGTCCCACGTTGCACCGCGACCAGGAGTTGATCACCGAATAGGTCCGGGTCGGCCCGGCCACGCCCTTCTCATTGACCTGGTGCATCTGCACGACATTGCCGATGGTGCCCTGGACCTTGCTCCAGAAGTTGTTACGCAGTGGCGTGCACCCGTCGTAACCCAGGATCGTCATGTTGACCCGGGTGTCCTTGGGCACCTGGAACAGGGTGGTGTGCACCCAGGCCTTGGTCTTCGGATCCTGGACAAAATAGCTGACCCAGTCGGGCTTACTGGAAGAGTTGTTCTGCGGATCTTCCTGCAGCACGACGTTGACGGTTCTTCCGGATGCCTCCGGGGTGTAGTTCACCACCGGCAGGCCGCTGCCGAGGTAGTGAACGACAAGGAAGACCGCACCAGCGACCACTGCGGCGAAGGCCACCAGCAGGGTCGCGATACGGGCCGGCAGAGACACCAGTCACCACCTCGCTTCTTCGCGGCGCATCGCGCACACGACTGGGGCCGGCCGCATGTCCCCTCAACCTGCGAGCCGGAGTCTCATCTGGGTCAGATCTTGCGATCGTTCGCCTGCCCGGGCAACCAGGCGGGCCATGAATGACGAAATTGTCATGATCAGAGGCGATTCTGGCGGTAGCGTTCGGTCTAGGAGGCAGGTTCTGTGACGGTCTCCGTCGGTGTCATCACTTAGTGTCACCAAGGAGTGGTGGCGGCACACCTCTCGGTTACGCACAGGCAATGCAATGGTTTGCCATCCATGCGCAGGGTTGACCGCGGAGCGCTGGCGGTACATCCTCAGCAGATACCAATACGGTGGCCGCTTCCCAGCCGCCACCCCGCCGCTGATGTTGCCCTCGATACCTCATGCAACACCCTATGCAACGGAACCCACCTGCGACGATGGCCCGTCAACCAGGAACCAGCGCCACGGCGGCGCGGCTTCTCGTCGTTGATGACGAGCCGCGGATCCGTGACTTCGTTGCGCGGGCGCTGGCCTCGGCCGGTTATGCAATCGATTTCTCAGACAACGGCAATGATGGCCTGCGGCAGGCCGTGGCCGGCGACTACGACCTGGTCATCCTGGACCTGGTCATGCCGGACCTGGACGGCCGGGAAATCCTCACCCAGCTCCGCCGCGAGCGGCCGGACCAGGCGGTCCTGGTGCTCTCCTGCCTGGCTGACGTCACGACCAAGGTCGACTGCCTGGAACTGGGCGCCCAGGACTACCTCACCAAGCCTTTCTCGCTCGCTGAACTGCTGGCCCGGGTCCGGGTCCGGCTGCGAGACGACGGCCACCCCGTCAACGAGGTGCTCCGGGCCGGCGATCTCCAGCTCGATTTCGGCCGGCTGGAAGCCAACAACGGGCACGGGCCGGTGCCGCTCACCCGCCTGGAGTTCCTGCTGCTCCGGGAGCTGATGGAGCACCCGGGCCAGTCCGTGGCCAAGGGCAGGCTGCTGGCCTCGGTCTGGGGATACGACTTCGACCCGGGCTCGAACGTGGTGGACGTCTGTGTGCGCCGCCTGCGCTCGAAACTCGGCTTCGACCTGATCAAGACGGTGCGTGGTGAGGGATACCAGCTCACCGCATAGAGACGGGATAGCCGGGCGGCTCCGGCGGACCGTCGCCGCCGGATGGAAGGAGACTGCCCGGGTCCGGCTGCGCCCGCCGCCCGCCGCGGGCAATTCTCCCGGGGCGGCCGAGGCCAGCGTGGCTGGACCGGGCAGTGTGTCGATCGAGGCCAGCGTGCCCGCTGAGGCTCACGCGGACGCGGTTCACCCCGAGCCGGGCCAGCCCCGGCCGGGAGTGGCCGTGGTCCAGCGCGAGCCGGTCCAGCCCGGGCCGGGAGTGGCCGCGGACCAGGCCGGGACGGGCCACGGCCGGACGCGTCATCCGCTTCCGGCCGGGCTATGGCACTCGCTCCCGGCGGGCCTGGCCTTCACCCGGGGGGCAGGCCGCCGGGCCTCCGAACGGGCGGCCCGCGCCCGCGGCAACTTCAGCTGGCCCTGGCAGGGCGCCTGGGTCGATCTGGCGTGGGTCCTGTTCTCTCTGGTCAACCTGGTCTGCATCCTGGTGTTCTCGCACTGGGAGACGGTGCCGTTCCACTTCATCTGGATCAGCCTGACCCTGCTCTACGGCTTCCGGGTCTGGGCCACCCGGCCGACGCTCTGGGTACTTGGCGTGGTCATCGTGACCACGTTCGCGGCAATCAGCTGGGACGTCTACCGTGGCGCCCAGTCCGTGGACGAGCTGAACGAAGTCCCGCTGATGGCGATCATGTTCTGGCTGATGGTCTGGCACGCCCAGCGCCGGCTGGACGCGGACCGGGAACGGGACCTGGTCAGTGACGAGAACGCGCACCTGCTGGCCAACCAGCGCCGGTTCCTGCAGGATGCCTCGCACCAGCTGCGCACCCCGATCACGATCGCGCTTGGCCATGCCGAGCTGCTGGCGGCCGAGCTGACCGACCTCGGCCAGCAGCGCGACATCCAGGTCGTGGTGGGCGAACTGGCCGGCTGCGGCGGCTGGGCGAGCGGCTGCTGGTCATCGCCGCTTCCGAGGACCCGGACTTCCTCCGCCCGGAACCGGTCGCGCTGGACGCGTTCGTCATGGACGTGATCCGCCGGTGGCGGCCGACCGCCAAGCGGCAGTGGCGGCTCGGCCGGCTGGACTCGGTGACGGTCAGCGCCGACCGCGAGCGGCTGGCCCTGGCCGTGGATGCCCTGCTGGAGAACGCGGTCCGGCATACCTCCGACGGCGACATCATCCAGCTGTCGGTGATGGCCACCGGAGCAGGTGGGCCGGTGCGTATGATCGTGGCCGATACCGGGGCCGGGATCCTGCCTGCTGAGCTGGCCCACATCTTCGACCGGTTCCGCACCGGGTCCCCGGCCAGCGCGGCCGTGGCCACGGCCGGGGGCAAAGGCACCGGGCTCGGGCTGGCGCTGGTCCGTGCGGTGGCCCACGCGCACGGCGGGGACGCCCGGGTCCGCAGCACACCAGGGCAGGGCAGCGAGTTCGAGCTGGTGCTGCCCGCCCCGGCGGCCAGTATCGGGCCGGCCTACGCCGGGGCTCCGCAGGACTGGGTCAGGACCTTAAAGGACGATCCATGGGCAAGCAGGAACCGATGAGCGTCAGCGAGCACGACGAGTTGGGCGTCGCGCCCGGGCCGTCCGGGCCGGGCACGACCGAGCCCGGTGCGGTGGCCAGCACCGGCCCGCCGGGCAGGTGGCCCGGCTGGTACCACCGGCTGGGCCGGGGTCGGCAGGCTCATCATCACCATCAGCGCGGCGGTGATCGCGGTGGCTGTCGCGCTCACCGCGATCGGCAGCACTTCCGGTGGCGCGGCCAAGCCCGCGGCGCCGGTCCGCGCGCCCGCCCTGAACCTGACCGTGCTCGGCCACACCGGCGAGCACATCTCGCTCGCCCAGTACGCGGGCCGCCCGCTCATCATCAACTTCTTCGCGTCCTGGTGCGCCCCGTGCCAGCGGGAGACACCACTGCTCGCCCGCTATTACCGCAGCTTGCACGGGCGGGTCACCATCATCGGGGTGGACGCCAACGACTCCACCTCGGCCGGGCTGGCGTTCATGCGCAGGATGGGCGTGAGCTACCCGGTGGCGGCGGACCCGGCCCCGATGCGCACGACGCTCTCCTACGGGGTGACCGCGCTGCCGCAAACCTTTTTCCTGGACGCCCAGCACCGCGTGGTCAAGCGGGTGATCCGGGCGGTCACCCTGACTGATCTCAGGACCGGGGTGGCGATGATCACCAAGCACGCCGGACGGGGCTGATCACCGTGGAAACGCCGACCCGCACCGACCCCCCGTATGTCCCCATCCGGTCCACCCGATGGGCGGCACACCAGAAGACCCCGCGCTGGGTGCTGCTGGCTGGCGCGCTGATCGCCGTGGGCGTGGTGCTGGTGGCGCTGGCTCATAAGCCCAGCCAGTCACAGCGGGCCGGGGACCTCAAGGGGTTCCTGAAGGACGTGACCACGGACATCCAGTCGTGTGCGGGCGGGGTGCGCGAATCACTGACCGCCCTGCACCAGATCAACGCCCCGGGGAGCACCGACAACACCCCGGCGAACGTCCGGGCCACTATCCAGATCGCCCGCTACGGCGCGGCCAACTGCTCGCCCGCCAACAACGAGTTGCTGGCTGACCTGACCCAGTACCAGGTGACCGAGTCACTGGCCGGGTTCCACCTCGACGTCGCGGTGAATGACACGATCACCTGGGCCTTCCCGTACGCCCAGCGGGTGCAGTACGACATAGCGGACGAGCTCAGCGCGGGCAGCCCGGCCGCCCGCCAGCAGGCTGCCGCCACGCTGGCCCGGGACACCCGGGACCTGGACCGGCAGCGGGCGAAGATCGAGAAGCCCATCACGGCGGCGATCGCCGCGACCGGCGCCCAGGTGAGCCCGCTCAACCTCCCCCGCTGACCACCCGGGCCTGGCCTGGGGTGCTGAAGTGACGGTTGGTGCGGCCGGGCATTGCGCTCGGCAGGAACGGCGGCCCTCAGCGGAAACGCAGCAGAAGTACTGAGATAACGAATCCTCAGACTGTCTTCAGCTGACGTACAGAATCGTGATGCTTACTGGATGGTGCTGGTCACGTGCAGGGCGGCCGCCCGGCACGCTGTCGGCGCAGGCTGGGCGCGACCCGGCCGCAGGCTGACGACACGCCAGGCCGCCAGCCTGGCACCGGACCAGGAATTAGGTGATGACCGTAGGCTGTCTTCCGGGACAAGGGTGATACGGATGCAGGAAGGTCAGGACCGGACTGGCGATGAGCCGCCGGAGTTCGTGGGCGCGTGGTCGCCTGCTCCGGACGGCGCGGACCAGCCGAGCGAATCCGGGCGGAATGGCCCGGCCCTCGGTCCTACCGGAGATGACCACGGCGGCCCAACCCCGCCGGAGCAGGACACCCAGGTCGTCCAGTCTCCCGGCGGCCAGCCGGAACAGCAGCCTGGTGCGGCCCCCACCACAGGCAGCGCTGGATGGGCGCAGCCCAGCTACGGGCAGGCCGGCTACGGGCAGCCCACCACCCCGATAAGCCAGGGCGGCTACGGCCAAGCGCAGCCCGGCTACGGCCAGCCCGGCTACGGCCAGGGCGGCTACGGGCAGCCCGGTGGTTATGGCCAGCCCGGCTACGGCCAGGGCGGCTACGGCCAGCCCGGCGGCCCGGGTGGCCCGTGGACCAGCCCGCCCCCCCCGGTCCCGGGCGGCTGGGGTCCGGGAGACGTGATCGGCTACGGCCAGGAGCCGCCGCGGGAACCGCGCCGGGGGCACCACGCGCTGGTCTACGTGGTGGTGGCCGCCCTCGCGGCAGCCGTGGGCGCGGGCACGGTCGTCGCGCTGAACAACGGTTCCACCAAACCCGGCAACGTATCCGCGCAGCAGAACCCCGCGCCCAGCGGTAACTCAGCGGGCGGCGGCAACTCGGCCGGCAGCGCCAACGCGGCCAACATCGAGGTGCAGTCGGTGGCGAACAAGGTGGAGCCGAGCATCGTCAACATCAACTCCACCCTCAAGTACCAGGACGGGTCCGCCGCGGGCACCGGGATCATCCTGTCCGCCAACGGCCTGGTGCTGACCAACAACCACGTGCTCGAGGGGTCCACCGACCTCAAGGTGACCTCGGTGACCTCCGGGAAGACCTACCAGGCCAAGGTCGTCGGCGTGGATCCCACCGATGACATCGGGGTGATCCAGCTGCAGGGCGCTTCCGGGCTGACGAAGGCGCGGATCGGCAACTCGGCCAAGGTCCAGCTCGGCACCTCGGTGGTGGCTATCGGCAACGCGGGCGGCACCGGTGGCACACCCACCGTGACCAGCGGCGTGATCACCGCACTGGACCGGACGATCACCGCCAGCGACTCGGGTGACAGTGCCACCGCCGAGACCCTGCACCAGATGATGCAGACCAACGCGCCGATCTCGCCGGGTGACTCCGGTGGCGCGCTGGCCAACGCGGCCGGCCAGGTCATCGGCATGAACACCGCGGCGAACAGCCAGAGCTTCGGCGGCACCGGCACCGGCACCGACATGGGCTTCGCGATCCCGGTCAACCGGGCGGTGTCCATCGCCCGGCAGATCGCCAACGGGAACGCCAACTCGAAGATCCTGCGCGGTGCGCCCGGGTTCATGGGAGTCGGGGTGGACGCGACCAGCCGGGCCAACGAGTGCCTGAGCCAGAGCGGCATCAGCCCGAGCTACACCGTGCCGACGATGTCCGGCGCACTCGTCTGCAACGTGTTCCAGGGCACCCCGGCGGCCAAGGCCGGGATCTCCCCCGGGGACGTCATCACCGGGGTGAACGGCCAGTCGGTGAACACCGCGGGCAGCCTGACCATCACCATGCAGAAATACGGGCCAGGTAAGACCGTATCGCTGACCTGGCTCGACCCGAGCAAGCAGAGTCACACCTCGGCACTGACCCTGATCGAGGGCCCGATCAAGTAGCGGCCCATCGAACACGGCCAGTGAGCCCAGCAGTGCCCCGGCGAACTCCCTCCGCGCCGGGGCACTGCCCGTCCCGGTACGGGCCACCGGTCAGGACGCCAGCCAGCTCCGCAGCCGGTCCTCACACTCGATGATCTGCGCGATCGGCACATGCTCGCCGCGGGAGTGCGCCACCTCGGGGTCGCCGGGACCGTAGTTGACCGCGGGCATGCCGAGCTCGGCGAACCGGGCCACGTCGGTCCAGCCCAGCTTGGCCCGCGCGGCGCCGCCCACCGTGGCGAGCAGGGACGCGGCCGCGGGATCGGTCAGGCCCGGCCGGGCCCCGGCGGCCACGTCCGGGAAGGTGACCTCCCAGGCCGCGAACACCTCCCGGACATGATCCTGCGCCTGCGCCACGGTGCGGTCCGGCGCGAACCGGAAGTTGACCGACACCAGGCACTCGTCCGGGATGACGTTGCCCGCCACTCCCCCGCTGATGAAGACCGCGTTCAGCCCCTCGTGGTAGGTCAGCCCGTCCACCTCGGGTTGCCGCGGCTGGTAACCACGCAGCACGTCGAGGATGGCACCAGCCTGGTGGATAGCGTTGATGCCGTTCCAGGACCGGGCACTGTGCGCGCGCTCGCCGCGGGCGGTGACGTCGGCCCGCAGGGTGCCCTGGCAGCCGCCCTCGATCACCGCGCCGGTCGGTTCCAGCAGCACGGCCAGGTCCCCGGCGAGCAGGTCCGGACGGCTGCGGGACAGCCGGAGCAGGCCGTTGCGCTCAGCCTCGACCTCCTCGCCGTCGTAGAACACGTAGGTCACGTCGCGCTGCGGTGCGGCCAGCGATGCGGCCAGCCGCAGCTGAACCGCCACGCCCGACTTCATGTCGCAGCTGCCGCAGCCGTACAGCACGCCGTTGCCGGCCGGGCCGGCAGGTTGCCCGCGATCGGCACGGTGTCGATGTGCCCGGCCAGCACGACCCGCTCCGGCCGGCCCAGCGTGGTCCGGGCCACCACCGCGTTCCCGTCCCGGTGCACCTCCAGGTACGGGATGGCCCGCAGCGCCGCGTCGATGGCGGTGGCCAGCGGTTCCTCGTCGCCGCTGACCGAGGGCACGTCCACCAGGGCCGCGGTCAGCACGGCCGCATCCTGGGAAAGGTCAAGATCTAGGTCCACGGTGCGAGCGTAGCCGTAGATCATGGAGAAGAATGCCGAGCACCAGCATGCCGACGGGAGAGCCCATGTTCCACGTTGACTCCGAGGTTGGCCGGCTGCGCCAGGTCGTGCTGCACCGGCCCGAGCTGGAGCTGGACCGGCTCACCCCGGACAATGCCAGCGACCTGCTGTTCGACGGCGTGCTCTGGGCGGAGCGGGCCCAGGCCGAGCACGACCAGTTCGCCAGCGCCCTGCGCGGCCGCGGCGTGACCGTGCACTACTACGCCAGCCTGCTGACCGAGACACTCGAGATCCCGCAGGCCCGGGACTACATCATGGACCACGTGTTCGACTCGCGCCTGCACGGGCCGCTGGCCTGCGCGCTGCTCCGCGGCGCTGTGCAGGAGCTGCCCGCACCGGCGCTGGCCCGGGTGCTGACCGGGGGCATCACCAAGCACGAGATCCTGGACCTGATCCCGGCGCCGAAGAGCATCGCGTTCGCCTCGCTGGAGCCGGGTGACTTCGTGCTCACCCCGCTGCCCAACCTGCTCTACCAGCGCGACACGTCGTGCTGGATCTACGGCGGGGTGTCGGTCAACGCGATGGCACTTCCGCCGCGGACCCGGGAGATCGTGTACGACGAAGCGATCTACCGGTGGCACCCGATGTTCGCCGGGGGCGGGTTCGAGGTCTGGTATCACGGGGCTGATGCGTCGCCCGCCACCATCGAGGGCGGCGACATCCTGGTTATCGGCAACGGTGCGGTGCTCGCGGGAATGAGCGAGCGGACCACCCCGCAGGCCGTGGAAATGCTCGCGCACCGGTTGTTCCGGGCCGGTGCCGCCCGCTGCCTGGTGGCCCTGGACATGCCGAAAGCCCGGGCGTTCATGCACCTGGACACGGTGATGACCATGGCTGACTACGGGGTGTTCACGAAGTACGCCGGGCTCGGCATGCTGCCGTCCTACACGGTCGAGCCGGGGGCCAGCGCCCAGGAGGTGAAGGTGACCGACCACCCGCCGGAGGACATGAACGACGCCATCGCCGCCGCCCTGGACCTGCCCCGGATCCGGGTGCTCACCACCCCGCAGGACCTGCCCGCCGCACAGCGGGAGCAGTGGGACGACGCGTGCAACGTGCTGGCCATCGAGCCCGGGGTGGTCGTGGCTTACGACCGGAACGTGACCACCAACGGCTACCTGCGGGACAACGGGGTGGAAGTGATCGAGGTCCCCGGAAGCGAACTGGGCCGCGGCCGGGGCGGCCCGCGCTGCATGAGCTGCCCCCTCGAGCGCGACGCCTGACAGCCCAGGGCGGACGCTCGCCGGCGCCCCGGCCCTCGGCGTCCCGGGCCGGCCCTCAGGGTCGCGGCCGCCCGTACGCCGGGGTGGCGCGGCTGGGGAGGTGGCGGGCGCCGTCGTGCAGGGCGGACAGGATGACCGCCACGGCCGGACGGCGCACGCTGGCGGTCCGGGCCACCGCGTAGACGTCCCGGGCCGCGGCGGTGGCCGCGATCGTGCCCCGGCCAGCGAACTCCTTCAGCAGCCGGAGGCGGCGCAGGTCCAGCATAAGCTCAGCTTAACCTCAACAACAGAGATAGCTTCTTGTGCTAATGCATGGCAGCGGGCATCCTGGTCAGGTGGTCGACGGTCCGATGATGACCTGACCATTTCCGGCTGGCCAGTCCTGGTGCGGTGAAAGCGTTGTGTGCCGTGGCGAAACGGCATGACCTGATCATCATTTCCGATGAGATCTACCGGGACCTGGTGCACGATCCGGGGCAGCCGTTCGCCAGCCCCGCCGCGTTCGCGCCCGAGCGGACCGTGGTCACCACCGCGCTGAGCAAGAGCCTGGCGCTGGGCGGCTGGCGGATCGGGGTGGCCCGGCTGCCGGACAGCACCACGGGCACGGCGCTGCGGCAGCGGCTGGTGGGCATCGGCAGCGAGATCTGGTCCGCCCCGTCGCTGCCGATCCAGCAGGCCGCGGCGCTCGCGTTCAACGAGCCCGCCGAACTGACCGAGCACATCGCGCGCAGCCGGTCGCTGCACGCCCGGGTGGCCCGGGCGGTGGCGGCCCGGTTCGCCGCGGCCGGGCCGAGCGTGCCCGCGCCGCACGCCGCGTTCTACCTCTACCCTGACTTCGCGCCCTGGCGCGACCGGCTGCGCTCGGCCCATGGCGTGCGCACCGGGGCGGAGCTGGCCGGGTACCTGCTCCGGCAGCACGGCATGGGCGTGCTGCCGGCCAGCGCGTTCGGCGAGCCGGACAGCTCGCTGCGGGTGCGGGTGGCCACCGGCTTGCTTTACGGTGACACGGACGCCGAGCGGGAGCGGGCGCTGGCCGCGGACGACCCGCTGGAACTGCCCTGGATCGCGGCCACGCTCGCCCGCATCGAGGAGATCCTGGCCGCGTCGGCCCGGTAAGCCCGGCAGGCCCGCCTGATGCCAGCCCTGGCGGTTCAGTCCCGGAGCTGGCGGAGGATGCGGGCGAGGTGGGCGCGGTCGGCCGCGCTGAGCCGGCCGAAGACCTGCTCGGCCTTGGTTCCGCGGGACGCGCGGATCGCGTCGAGGACACTGGCGCCGTGCTCGGTCACCTCGACCAGGGTGGCCCGCCGGTCGCCGGGGTCGGGCCGCCGCCGGATCAGGCCCCGGGCTTCGAGCGCGTCAGCGACCTCGGTGGTTGACCGCGGCGCGATATGCAGGTGCTCGGACAGCTCGGACAGGCGCATCATCCCGTGCCGACTCAGCACCCGGAGCGCGCGCAGGTGACCGGGAGTGATGTCCCAGGGCGCCAGCGTTTCCTGGGACGTCTCGCGCAGCTGGCGGGCGACGGACCAGAACGCATCCAGCAGCGTCTCATCGCCAGCGGCGTCGCGCTCGCCCATGGCGTCGCGCTGGCCCGTGGCGTCGCGCTGGGCCATGGTGCCGCGCTGGCCCGTGCTGCCGGGATCCTGGGTCACCGGAATAGGGTAACAGCATCTGGTGTTGTTGCCTCATATTGAGGTACCCTCACTAATGTCATTCCCTGGCCCGCGCATCCGGGCCCGGCCCACCCCAGCAGAATCGAGCACCCACTTGGCGTCACCACACACGGATATCAGTAACACGGACACCCGCCGCACGGGCCGGGACGCGAGCAGCACCGGCCGGTCCCGCGGCGCGCGGACGGTCACCGCGGCGGAGAAGGCGCAGGCCCGCGAGGTCTCGCTGCGCCGGATCGGACGGCTGTTCGCCCCCTACCGCTGGCAGCTGGCCATCGTCACCGCCATCATCGTCGCCTCCTCCATCGTCGGGCTGGCCTCCCCGTTCCTGCTGCGCGCGGTCATCGACACCGCCCTGCCGGACAAGAACCTGCGGCTGCTGGCCTGGCTGGTCATCGGCATGGTCGCGGTGGCCGCCGTCACCTCGGCTTTCGGCGTGATCCAGACCTGGATCAGCACGAAAGTCGGCCAGCAGGTCATGCACGGCCTGCGGACCAGCGTCTTCGCCCACCTGCAGCGGCAGTCGATCGCCTTCTTCACCCGCACCCGCACCGGCGAGGTCCAGTCCCGGATCACCAACGACATCGGCGGCATGGAATCCGTGGTGACCTCGACCGCGACCTCCATCGCCGCCAACCTCACCACTGCGGTCGCCACGGCCGCGGCCATGGTCGCGCTGTCCTGGCGGCTGTCCCTGATCTCGCTGGTAGTCATGCCGCCCGCGATCTACCTGACCCGCAAGGTCGCCCGGATGCGCCGGGCCATCACCACGCAGCAGCAGCGGGAACTGGCCAACCTCAACGTCACCATCGAGGAAGGGCTGTCGATCAACGGCGTCCAGCTGGCCAAGACCATGGGCACCGGCCCGTCCCTGATCCAGCGGTTCACCGCCTCCTCGGCCCGGCTGATCGACCTCGAGCTGCGGTCCCAGCTGGCCGGGCGCTGGCGGATGGCCTCGATGAGCGTCATCTTCGCCGCGATCCCCGCCATCATCTACCTGGCCGCCGGGCTGCCGATTACCGCGGGCGTGATGACCATCGGCACCCTGATCGCCTTCACCACCCTGCAGAACAGCCTGTTCCGGCCGCTGACCGGCCTGCTCAACACGAGCGTCTCGGTAATCAGCTCGCTGGCGCTGTTCGCGCGTATCTTCGAGTACCTCGACCTGCCGATCGACGTGGACGATCCGGTCCGCCCGGTCGTGATCGACCCCGCCCAGGTCACCGGGCACGTCCGGATCGAGGACGTCAGCTTCGCCTACCCTGGCGCCGACCGGCCCGCGCTGGCGGGCGTCAACCTGGACGTCCCGGCCGGCAGCACCCTGGCCCTGGTCGGTGAGACCGGATCAGGCAAGACCACCCTCGCCTCGCTGATCGCCCGGCTGTACGACCCGGGCAGCGGCAGTGTCCGGATCGACGGCATCGACCTCCGCGACCTGCGCCTGGCCGACCTGGCCGCCGTCGTGGGCGTGGTCAGCCAGGAGACCTACCTGCTGCATACCACCGTCCGGGAGAACCTGCGCTACGCCCGGCCCGGGGCTACCGACGCGGAGATCGAGGACGCGGCGCGCGCCGCGCAGATCCACGACCTGATCGCCGGGCTGCCCGACGGTTACGACACCATGGTCGGCTCCCGCGGGCACCGTTTCTCTGGCGGCGAGAAGCAGCGCATCGCCATCGCCCGGACCCTGCTACGCGACCCGCGCGTGCTCGTGCTGGACGAGGCCACCAGCGCCCTGGACACCGAGACCGAGCGCGCTGTCCAGCAGGCATTCGACGTCCTGGCCCGCGGCCGCACCACCATCACCATCGCCCACCGGCTGTCCACCGTGCGCAACGCCGACCAGATCGTGGTGCTGGATCACGGCCATGTGACCGAAGCAGGAACCCACGCCAGCCTGCTCGCCGACCGCGGCCGCTACGCCAGCCTCGCCGCCTAGCCGCGGCGCGTAGAGTCGGACTGGGCCGCGTCCACCTGGGCTTTGGCCGCCGCGTGCTATCGAAGGCGAAGCTCATGCCGGAATCCCGGTCGCCGAGACCGTCGCCGTCGCCTGCAGTGCTGCATGACCTGCCAGCCACGAGCGAGGAGAGGCGGGCAGCCGGGAAGGCCGCCCGGAAACGGGCGCAGCGGGGCACGCTGGGGTACTGGGACGAGGCGGAGCGCGAGCACGACGCTCTCGCGGCGATCCTGGCCCAGAACCAGATCCGGGTCCGCGAGCTCGTTCCGCTCCGGCACCAGCGCATGGCGGTCTCCCCGTGGAACTACTACCGCGGCGCTGCCGCGGTCATGGCCGCCGACCTCGGATCCCAGCCGGACAGCGGGCTGATCGTGCAGCTCTGCGGGGACGCTCACGTGCTGAACTTCGGCCTGTGGGCGACGCCGGAGCGGAACTTGGCCTTCGACCTGCGCGACTTCGACGAGACCCTGCCCGGGCCGTTCGAGTGGGACGTCAAGCGCTTTGCCGCCAGCCTCGTGGTACTGGCGCGGGAGAACCGGCTCGGGGCGGCGCTGGCCGATGCCGCGGTAACCGCTGGCGTGGAGGCCTACTGCCGGCGCATGCGCCAGTACACGACCATGCCTGAACTCGGCATCTGGTACGACGCCATGCACGTGGACAGCCTGGTCAGCTACTTCGAGCCGGCTGACCGCGGCCGGGTGACCGTCCATATCGAGAAGAAACGCAAGCGCCGCACCAGCCGCGGGGCGTTCGACAAGCTCACGACCATGGCGCACGGACGTCCCCGGATAACCGAGGAACCCCCGATCCGCGTCACGATCAGTGACGACGAGCAGGCCGACCTGGTCGACCACCTCCTGGCCGAGTACCGGCTGACCCTCCAGGAAGACCGGCGGAGCCTGTTCGACCGGTTCACCGAGGTCGATGTGGTCCGCCAGGTCGTGGGGGTGGGCAGCGTGGGGATGCGGGTCTACCTGGTCCTGCTGGAGGGCCGCACCGGTACCGACCCGTTGTTCCTGCAGGTCAAGCAGGCCGGGCCGTCGGTCTATGAGGCCTACACCCAGCCCAGCCGCACCGGCAGCCACGGCGCGCGGGTGATCAGCGGCAAACGGCTGATCCAGAGCGCCACCGACATCTTCGTGGGCTGGGGCTCGCTGCACGGCAAGCACTACTACGTGCGGCAGTTCCGTGACATGAAGATCATCCCGAACACCGAGCTGATCGCGCCCCGCCTGGTGGAATTCGCCACCGCGTGCGGCGAGACACTCGCCCGGGCCCACGCCCGTACCGGCGACCCGGTGGCCATCGATGGCTACATCGGGAAGGGCGCCAAGTTCGCCGCCGCGATCAGCCGGTACGCCCACCGGTACGCCGACCAGAACGAGCGGGACCACGCCCAGCTCGTCCGCGCCATCGCCGATGGCACTGTCGAGAGCCGGCCCGGCTGACCGGCTGAACCGGCTGCCCGGCCGGTGCGGATGGGGGAGCGCCCCGCCAGCCTGCACGGGGGTCAGGCCGACGGGGCGCGTACTTGAGCAACCTCCCGGCGCGGTTTGGCGGCCAGGCGCCGGGAGGTGCTAGGTCAAATATCACCAATGATCCTGACCTTTTCCTGGAAGACCACCCTGGTTATCCTGACTGATTACTGATGATTTGCTGAATGAGTCGCGCCCAGTCACTGACACCCAGATGGAGGCCACGACCACCGGGGTCAAGGACTACCGGCGCGCCGGCCCAGCCTGCGACAGCGTTGACCGCACGGAGGCCGCGGTCAGGGATGGCGGATGCCCGCGCTGGCGGCAGTGGCGGCCGAGGCCGGGCCGAGTGGCAGCAACTGCGGGCGCTTGGGCGCGATGCCGTCGCCGGAGGAAACGCCCCTGATCCGGCGGCTGACCCAGGGCACGGCGTGCCGCCGGGCCCAGCGGGCGTCCATCCGGCGGGCTGCCAGCCAGGTCCGGGCCGGGGACCCGGCCACCGCAGCCGCGGCCGGCCAGGGCGCCCGCCAGTGGTCGGTGACCGGCACGCCCAGCACCTCGCAGGCCCGCAGCGCCACCCGGCGGTGGCCCTCCGCGGTGAGGTGCAGCCGGTCGGCGCTCCAGGCCTGGGGGTCGCGCAGCACGGTCATCGACCACAGGTCCACCAGCTGGCACTGGTGCCGGTCGGCGATGGACCGCAGGTGCATGTTGTAGGCAGCGACCTTGCCGCGGATCAGCCGGAGCACCGGGAACCGCGGGTCGAAGCCGGTGAAGATGAGCACCGGGCCACCCGCCTGGCGCAGCCGGCGCACGGCGGCCTCGAACGACTCGGCCAGCAGGTCAGGGTCGGCGCTCGGCCGGAGCATGTCGTTGCCGCCCGCGGCGATGCTGACCAGGTCCGGCCGCAGCGCGATGGCCTGCGGGACCTGCTCGTCCGCGACCTGGCGCAGGGTCTTGCCGCGGACCGCCAGGTTCGCGTACCGCAGGCCGGGCTGGCGCTCGGCGAGCCGCTCCGCGAATCGGTCCGCCCAGCCGCGGTAGCTCTCCGCTGTGGCGGTGAGATCGTCGAGCCCTTCGGTGAAGCTGTCCCCGAGCGCGACAAAGGAGCGGATCTCCATGGCAGCACTTCCTCCTGATATCCCCGTTAGATGCCATGCGTTGTGCAAGTAACGCCCAGCCCTAGGCCCTGCCTTCCCCTGACCGCTAGCGGCGCCCCGCGCCCGGCCCGCGGCCGGGGGCCGGCCAGCACGGGCGTTGGGCAGACCAGCACGGGCGTTGGGCAGACTGGTGCCATGACCACACCCGCGAGTTACCGCGAGCCACCTGCGCCCGTCTTCCTCTTCGATCTCGACGGGACCCTCATCGACAGCGTGTACCAGCACGTCATCGCCTGGCGCGGTGCCCTGTCCCGGCTGGACATCGATCTGTCCGTGTGGCGGATTCACCGGCGGATCGGGATGAGCGGCGGGCTGTTCGTGTCAGCGCTGCTCCGGGAGACCGGCCGGACCCTGTCCGATGCCGACATCGCCATGCTGCAGCAGGCGCACCGGGAGGAGTACCTGGCCCAGATCGACTCGGTTCGCGCCCTGCCGGGAGCAGCCGAACTGCTGGCCGCGCTCACCAAGCGCGAGGTGCCGTGGGCCATCGCGACCAGCAGTTACCAGGCCACCGCCACGCACGCCCTCGGCCTGCTCGGGCTGCCGGAGGATACCCCGATGATCACCCGGGACATGGTGCGGCACGCCAAGCCCGACCCTGACCTGTTCCTGGCCGCAGCGGCCCTGCTGGACGTGGATCCCCAGCATGCTTTCGTGGTCGGGGACAGCGTCTGGGATCTGCTGGCGGCCCGCCGGGCCGGGTCGATCGGCATCGGGCTGATGTCCGGCGGGTACGGCCGGGAAGAACTAGAACGAGCAGGTGCCTACCGGGTCTACGCTGACCCGGCTGACCTGCTCGATCGCGCCGACGAGATCGGCGTCCGCAACCTGGCCGGTTACTGACCGGCGCAGGCTGCTCGGTGTTCTTTAGTTCCGTGTTCTTTAGTTCTGCGTTCTTTAGTTCCGTGTTCTTTAGTTCGGTGTTCTTTAAGTTCTGCGTCATTCAGGTCCGGCGCTGACCGCTCAGGCGACGCGGCGGCGGGCCACTATGCGCCGGATGGCGGCGGTCTCCTCGTCGCTGTACCGCTCGAGCATCGCGTCGAGGTCGTTCAGGTCGCGTTCCGTGGTGTAGCTCGCCAGGTCCTGCTCGAGCGCCTTGCGCGCGGCGCGCGCCTCGCGGGCGCTGCGGACCTCGTCACGGATCACCGTCATCAGCGACCCCGGAACGTTGCGTGTCCTTTCCATCTTCCTGTCCTCTGTTCGTCGTAACTAGGCGACCTTTCGCTTTCGAGTCTGCATGCTCATAATCGATGCGTCCAATGAGTTATATGCAAGGAATCAATGACCTATAGTCATGGATGTGGACACGGATGCGCTGCGCTGGTTCCAGCAGGTGGCCGACGGCACCACGGTGACGGAGGTCGGTGATCTCGAGGAGGTCACCCAGTCCGGTGTGTCCCGGGCCCTCGCCCGGCTGGAGGACCAGGTCGGCACGCCGCTGCTGCGCCGGTCCGGGCGCATCCTCCGGCTGACCCAGGCCGGCGCGGTGTTCAAGCCGCACGTGGACGCGCTGCTGCACCAGCTGGACGACGGGATCGCGGCCATCAGCCAGCTACTCGAGCCCGATACCGGCACCGTGGCGCTCGCCTTCCAGCATTCGCTCGGCACCTGGCTGGTACCGGACCTGGTGCGCACCTTCCGCGTGGCCCACCCGCACGTCACGTTCCAGCTGACCCAGGTGCATGACGAGCTGGCCGCCGTGCCCCTGGACGGGGGCCGGGCCGACCTCGAGATCGGCACACGCCGGGCGCGCAGCCCGGGGCTGCACACGCACCTGCTCGCGGTCGAGCCGCTGCGGCTGGCCCTGCCGCAGGATCATCCGCGTGCCGGGCAGCAGCGGCTGAGCCTGGCCGACCTGGCCGACGAGCCGTTCGTCAGCCTGCGCCCGACATCCGCGCTGCGCCGGCTGGGCGATGAACTCTGCGAGCGGGCCGGATTCCGGCCCGCTGTGGTGTTCGAGGGGGACGACCTGTCCACCGTCCGCGGCTTCGTCGCGGCCGGGCTGGGCATCGCCATTGTCCCCGCGCCGCGCGCGGGATCACCGGAAGCCGGGAGCGGGCCGGTCCGCTACGCCGAGATCGTCGACTCCGGGGCCGTCCGGGAGATCCGCCTCACCTGGTCAGCAGGCCGCCGGCTGCTGCCCGCCGCCGAGCTGTTCCGGCAGCACGTGGTGCGCAGCGCGGCCGCGGGCCGGGTCCCCGCCCTGTCCGGCTGACCTGCCCGGCTCAGCCGAACTGCGGGTACAGCACGCTGACCCCGCCGGCCAGCCCGGCCTGGACGCGCCGGCTGGTGTCATCGGCGAGGATCTCAGCGTGCCCCGCCTCCAGCCCGTCCAGGGCGATCTTCGCTACCACGGCCGGGTCACTCTTGGGCGCGGTAACCGTGCGCACCATGTCGGTGTCCATGTAGCCCACATGCAGCGCGGAAACCTGGGTGTGCTGCCCGGCAAGCTGCTGGCGCAGCGCATTGGTCAGCGACCATTCGGCTGACTTGGCCGCGCAGTACCCGCCACTGCCGGGAAAGCTGACCCAGGACAGCGCCGACAGCACGTTGAGAATGGCCCCGCCGCCGTTCGCGGCCAGCTGCGGCGCGAACGCCCGGATGACCGAGAGCGTGCCGAAGTAGTGGGTGTTCATTTCCAGCTCGATATCGGCCAGCGGGCCATCCAGCAGGGCCGCGCCCGTGGACGACCCGGCATTGTTGATCAGCAGCGTGACGTCGCCGGTGGCCGCGGCGGCCGCGGCCACCGAGGCCGGGTCGGTGACGTCCAGGGCGACCGGGGTGACGCCCGGCAGGTCAACGGAGCCGGGCTGGCGGGCGGCGGCGTAGACCGTGGCGCCCCGGGCGAGCAACTGCTCAGCCAGGTGCCGGCCAAAGCCCCGGTTGGCCCCGGTGACCAGGGCGGTGCTTCCGTCGATCTGCATGGTGTCCTCCACTAGACTCTGAGTAGGTTTCTCCAACTTAGCATCTGAGTAGGAAAAGGCAAGTCAGAGTAGACTGGGGGCATGACGGAGCAGCCGGATGACGTGACGGCAGGACAGCCGGGGCTGGCGATGGGCGAGGAGCCAGCCTGCTCGATCGCGCGCAGCCTCAGCGTGCTGGGCGAGCGCTGGACATTCCTCATCCTGCGGGAGGCCCTGTCCGGGACCACCAGGTTCGCCGAGTTCCGGGCCACGCTGGGCATCGCGCCGGATGTGCTGGCCGACCGGCTCGCCACCCTGGTCTGCCACGGCGTGCTGGCCCGCGAGCCGTACCAGGAGCCGGGCCGCCGCGCCCGGTTTGCCTACCAGCTGACAGCCGCTGGCCGTGATCTGGCTGTGGTCCTCGGCGCGTTGCAGCAATGGGGCGATACGTACCTGCCCCGGACCGCGGGCCCAACCGTGGCGCGGCGGGCCCGGGATACCGGCCGGCCGCTGCACGTCGGCTTCGTCGACGACCGGGGCCAGGAAGTCGGGCTCGACGACGTCCGGTTCGTCCGCACTGCCGCCTGCCCGGCGGCACCAGCGCCTGGCTGACCCCCGGCCGGTCAGCGGCCGCCACTGGCAGGCCAAACGGCCAGGTCCGGGCTCGTTCACGGCGACCAGATCCAGGATCCGTATACGCAGAACCGGCTGGACACGCCCAAGATCGCCCGATTCCTGGTGAGTCCGTGTAACCTGCCCCGACTTGCCGCGCGTCTTAGCTGACAGATGGGTGTATGACCGCACAACCCTTGGGGGGTACCTGGTGATGACCATGGCGGGCGCAGGCCTCCAGGATCGGCAGCACACCGCACCGGATCCGGCCGCGCAAGCCGCCGGGCTCATGGCACTGCTGGGCCTGGCGTACTTAACGGATGATGCCCCGCGCCGGGTCCCCGGCCGGGGAGCTGGCGGATCGGGCATCACGGTCATCATTCCTGCGCGGGACGAGGGTGACGGCCTGGCCGCCGCGCTGCGCTCACTGGAGCAGCAGACGCTCCGTCCCGACCGGATCGTCGTGGTCATCAACAACTCGACCGACGACACCGCGGACGTCGCGGTCCACCATGCCGAAACCCGGGGATCGGTCCGGACGGAGGTGCTGGAGATGCACGGGGCCAACCGGTACCGCAAGGCAGGCGCGCTGAACTGCGGCATCCGCTACCTGATGACGGACGGCGAGATCCCGGAGCAGATCAGCTACCTGCTGGTGATGGATGGGGACACCGAACTGCACCCGCAGTTCCTGAAGCGGGCCTGGCGGGTGACGGAGCGGGACACCGCACTCGGCGGCCTCAGTGCGGCCTGCCTCGGCAAGCCGGTCAGCGGCGCGACGCCGTGGCAGAATCTGCTGCTGCTGTTCCAGCGGATCGAATACACCCGGTTCGCCACGGCCCGGCTGCGCAGCAATGTGCACACCATGTCCGGCGCGGGCTCGTTCTACCGGGCGGAAGCCCTGAACGACCTGCTCACCGAGCGCCCGGACGTGTTCGAGGAACGCGAGACCAACCTGGTCGAGGACTACGAGACGACCCTCGCGCTGAAACTGCGCGGCTGGCGGGTCACCAGCAACCAGGACTGCGTTGCCTATACCGATCTCATGCCCACCCTGCAGATGCTGCTCGCCCAGCGGACCCGCTGGCTGCGCGGCACAGTGGACGAATGGCGCCGGTACGGCTGGTGCCGGGCCACCTGGCTGTCCATCGTCCAGGTGATCTACCAGCTGATCTCGGTCGCCTACCTGGCTATCTGGCTGCCGGTCGCGGCTCATGTCATCCTGTCCGGCGGCCAGGCGGCGACCCGCTATCTGGTGGTCGGTGCGTTCTGGTCCGTCTACCAGGGAATCTCCGTCCGGCAGCTGGGCTGGAAGGTCATGCTCTTCGAGATGGCGATCATCCCGGAGGCCATGTTCAACATGATCCGGAACTATTGGCTGGCGAGATCTGTCCTGGCGTCGTACCTGGGCAGCCGCCGGGCGTGGTCCTGACGGAGGGGACGGGATACATGCAGTACACACGGGCCGGATCCGGGGTGGCGGCACTGGCTGGCGCCACCTACCTGACCGGCAGCATGATCGGCACCGCCGCCGTGCTGGCCTGCGGTGCCATGGCGATCATCGTTCTCGGCGTGCGCCGCCGCCGCCGCGACCGCAGCGCCGCCCGCCGCGGCACCTGACCTACGCCGTCCCGGGTAACCGGCCCGCCCGCCTCAGGGGGTGGCCCGCCCAGTCCTGGGCTGGCCACCCCCTGAGGGGGCCCAGCCAACCCCGGACCCCGCCCAGCCAACCCCGGACCCGCCCAGCCAACCCCGGACCCCGCCCAGCCAGGCGGCCCAGCCACCTACTGGGGCCAATGGGCCTTATGTGGCTGATGGGCCCACTCTCCCCCGAGAATGTGTTCCCTAACCGTCGTGATCACGACGGTTAGGGAACACATTCGAAAAACAGCAACATCGAGTGGAGCGGTTGGGTTGGCGTTTCACTGTCGGTTCGAAGCGCCACCGCCACCCGGGCCGCTACCCGGGCCGGCAGCCCGGGCTGCCCGGCCCGGTACCTACCCGAGGCGTCCGCCGCCAGCCCGGCACCCGGCACCCGGCATCCGGAGAGGCGGCCGGGGCCGGGGCCGTGCATAGGTTCTGTTAGGAATCGGCGGCCCCGCGCATGGGTCCCGCCTACATCGCGATCACGAGCCTTTCCTGGCGATTCACTGAGAGACGCCGGACTCACCACGAGCCCGGCACCAGTGAGGGACGCCTTAGGAGGGCACCGTGCTCGACCTCTTGTATATCGGGCTGACGATCGTGGTTTTCGCCGCGCTCTTCCTCCTCGTGAAGGGGGTCGAGCGCTTTGAGCGCTGAGAACTGGATCGGCCTGATCGGCGGCGTTCTGCTGACGATCTACCTGTTCATAGCTCTCGTACTGCCTGAGAGGTTCTGATGAGTAGCGCCCTCGCGGGCTGGCTTCAGCTTGCCCTGCTGGTGGCCGCGCTGGCCGCGTGCTATGTGCCGGTCGGCAACTACATGGCCCACATCTTCACGACAGACAAGCACTGGAAGGTCGAGCGCGGCGTCTACAAGGTGATCGGCATCGACCCGAAGGCCGATCAGCGGTGGAGCGCCTACCTGCGCAGCATGCTGGCCTTTTCCGTGGTCAGCGTGCTGTTCCTGTACGGCCTCCAGCGGCTGCAGCACTACCTGCTGCAGTTCGTCGGACCGCACATGGCCAACGTCCCGCCGGCCCTGGCCTGGAACACGGCTGTCTCGTTCGTGACCAACACGAACTGGCAGAACTACTCCGGCGAGTCCACCATGACCTACCTGGTCCAGATGGGTGGCCTCGCGGTGCAGAACTTCATGTCCGCCGCGGTAGGCATCGTGGTCGCCATCGCGCTGGTCCGCGGGTTCATGCGGTCCAGGACCGACAAGCTGGGCAACTTCTGGGTGGACGTGACCCGGATCACGATCCGGTACCTCATCCCGTTGTCGATAGTCGGCGGAATCATCCTGATGGCAGGCGGCGCGATCGACAACTTCGCCAACTACCACACGGTGCACACCCTGTCCGGCGCGCACCAGACCATCGTCGGCGGGCCGGTCGCCTCGCAGGAGGTCATCAAGGACGCCGGGAACAACGGCGGCGGTTTCTTCAACGCGAACTCCGCGCACAGCTTCGAGAACCCGAACCCGTTCACGAACTGGTTCGAGATCTTCCTCCTGCTGCTCACCGCGTTCGCGCTGCCGCGGACCTTCGGCAAGATGGTCAAGGACAACCGGCAGGGCTATGCGCTGCTCGCGGTCATGGTGGTCATCTGGCTGGCCGCGGTGGGTGGTATCAGCTTCTTCGAGGCCCAGGGCGCCGGGATGGCCCCGCAGCTCGCACACGGGGCCATGGAGGGCAAGCAGGTCGCGTTCGGCACGCCCGGCTCTTCGCTGTTCGCCGCGTCGACCACGGTCACCTCGACCGGGTCGGTGAACTCGTTCCATGATTCGTTCACCCCGTTCGGCGGCGGCATCGCCTTGTTCGACATCGCGCTGGGCGAGATCGCGCCCGGAGGCGTCGGCGCCGGGCTGTACGGCATCCTGGTGCTGGCGATGGTCACGGTGTTCGTGGCCGGGCTGATGGTCGGCCGGACCCCGGAGTACCTCGGCAAGAAGATCCGGCCGGTGGAGATGAAGTACGCCGCCTTGTACTTCCTGACGCTCCCCGTGGTCATCCTGGCCGCGGCGGGGTTGTCCATCGGGCTGAAGACACCGCAGGCCTCGATCCTCAACCCAGGACCGCACGGCCTGACCGAGATCATGTACGCGTTCGCCTCGATGGCCAACAACAACGGCTCGGCCTTCGCCGGCCTGACGACAAATACGCCCTGGTACAACACGGTCGGCGGCATCGTGATGCTGCTCGGCCGGTTCGCGCCGGAGATCTTCGCCCTCGGCCTGGCCGGCTCGCTGGCCAGGCAGAGCCCCGTGCCGGCGAGCGCGGGGACGCTGGATACCAGGACACCGTTGTTCGTCGGCATGCTCGTCGGCGTGATCCTCATCCTGGTCGGCCTGACCTACTTCCCGGCCCTCGCGCTGGGCCCGTTCGCAGAAGGACTGCACTGATGTCTGTGACAACGACACCCGGCGCCCCGGCCGGTGCGGGCAAGACGGCCGACGGCGCCCAGCCGCACCGGGTCGGCGGCGGCACGCTCGACGCCAAGACACTCTGGAAGGCAACTCCGGGCGCCTTCAAGAAGCTGGACCCGCGAGTCCAGCTCAAGAACCCGGTCATGTTCGTGGTCGAGGTCGGCGCCGCGCTGACCACGGGCACGGCCATCGCCCACCCGTCGGTCTTCAACTGGACGATCGTCGTCTGGCTCTGGCTGACCGTGCTCTTCGCCAACCTGGCGGAGGCGGTGGCCGAGGGCCGCGGCAAGGCGCAGGCGGAGACGCTGCGCCGGACCAAGCGGGAGACCGTGGCCCGGCGGCTGACCGGCTGGCAGCCGGGTCAGACCCAGATCCACGAGGAGGAGGTGCCCGGCACCGAGCTGACCCTCGGCGACTTCGTCGTGGTCCAGGCGGGCGAGATCATCCCCGGCGACGGCGACGTCGTAGAGGGCGTCGCCTCGGTCAACGAGTCGGCCATCACCGGCGAGTCCGCCCCGGTCATCCGCGAGTCCGGCGGCGACCGGTCCGCGGTCACCGGCGGCACCAAGGTGCTGTCCGACCGGATCGTGCGTGAAGATCACCTCCAAGCCCGGCGAGACCTTCATCGACCGGATGATCGCCCTGGTCGAAGGCGCGCAGCGGCAGAAGACACCGAACGAGCTGGCGCTGAACATTCTGCTGGCCGCGCTGACGATCATCTTCATGCTCGCGGTGATCACCCTGCAGCCGATGGCGTTCTACTCCAAGGCACCGCAGAGCCTCGTCGTCCTGGTGGCGCTGCTCGTGGCGCTGATCCCGACCACGATCGGCGCACTGCTGTCCGCGATCGGCATCGCCGGCATGGACCGGCTGGTCCAGCGGAACGTGCTGGCCATGTCCGGGCGCGCGGTGGAGGCGGCGGGCGACGTGAACACGCTGCTGCTGGACAAGACCGGCACGATCACCATCGGCAACCGGCAGGCGACCGAGTTCCTGCCGGTGGACGGGGTGCAGCCGGCCGAGCTGGCCGACGCGGCCCAGTTGTCCAGCATGGCCGACTACACCCCGGAAGGCCGGTCCATCGTGGTGCTGGCGAAGGACCAGTACGGCCTGCGGGAGCGGCACGAAGGCGAACTGCAGGGTGCGGAGTTCGTGGAGTTCACCGCGCAGACCCGGATGAGCGGCGTGGACCTGGCCGACGGCCGGCAGGTCCGCAAGGGCGCCGCCGCCTCCGTCTCCCAGTGGATCCGGGACAACGGCGGCACTCCGCCCGCTGGCCTCGGGCAGATGGTGGACAGCATCTCGGGCGTCGGCGGCACGCCGCTCGTCGTCGCGGAGCGGGCCAACGGTTCCGCGAAGGCGCTGGGCGTGATCTACCTCAAGGACATCGTCAAGGAGGGCATCGCCGAGCGGTTCGCCGAGATGCGCACCATGGGCATCCGGACCGTCATGATCACCGGTGACAACCCGCTGACCGCGAAGGCCATCGCGGACGAGTCCGGGGTGGACGACTTCCTCGCCGAGGCCACGCCCGAAGACAAGATGGCGCTGATCAAGAAGGAGCAGGAAGGCGGCAAGCTGGTCGCGATGACCGGGGACGGCACCAACGACGCCCCCGCCCTCGCCCAGGCCGACGTCGGGGTGGCCATGAACACCGGGACCTCCGCGGCCAAGGAGGCCGGGAACATGGTGGACCTGGACTCCAACCCGACCAAGCTCATCGAGATCGTGGAGATCGGCAAGCAGTTGCTGATCACCCGCGGCGCGCTGACCACCTTCTCCATCACCAATGACGTGGCCAAGTACTTCGCCATCATCCCGGCCATGTTCGCCAGCGTGATTCCCAGCCTGGGCAAGCTCAACATCCTGCACCTGCACAGCCCGGAGTCGGCGATCACGTCGGCGATCATCTTCAACGCGCTGATCATCGTCGCGCTGATCCCGCTGGCCCTGCGGGGTGTGCGCTACCGGCCGGCCTCGGCGTCATCGATGCTCCGCAGGAACCTGCTGATCTACGGCGTCGGCGGGCTGATCATCCCGTTCGTCGGCATCTGGGCTATCGACTTGATCGTCCAGTACATTCCAGGATTCGGTGGTTGATCTGACATGAATCGCCTGCCAAGCACCGCTCGGCAGCTCCTCGCCGCGCTGCGCGGGCTGCTGCTCTTCACCGTGCTCACCGGGATCATCTACCCGGTGGTCATGTTCGGGGTGGCCCAGGGGGCCTTCCACAACCAGGCCAACGGCTCCCTGGTCAGCTACAACGGCCACGTGGTCGGCTCCAGCCTGCTGTGCCAGGAGTTCGTGAACGCCAAGGGCGCCCCGCTGGTGCAGTACTTCCAGCCCCGGCCGTCCAACGCGGTCAACGCGGAGGTCAAGACCGACTACGGCTGCGACCCCGGCTTCTCGGCCGCGTCCAACCTGGGCCCCAACAACTCCACGCTGGTGCAGCTGATCAAGCAGCGGCAGCAGGCCTACGCCGCGCTCAACCACGTGAAGGTCTCCAGCATCCCGCCGGACGCGGTGACCGCGTCCGGGTCCGGCCTGGACCCGGACATCTCCCCGCAGAACGCCTACCTCCAGGTGAACCGGGTCGCCGCGGCACGGCACGCCAGCCCAACCGCGGTCCGGGCCCTGGTCAGCCGGTTCGTCCAGGGCCGGAACCTGGGCTTCCTCGGCGAGCCGCGGGTGGACGTCCTGACCCTCAACATCGCGCTCGACCAGCAGTTCCCGCTGCGGGCCGGGCACTGACCCGCCGGAACCGGACGGAGCGAACACAGATGGCCGCAGGCGCGGGAGCCCCGGACCCCTCCCCGGGCGCTCCCGCGCCTGCCTCGCTCCCCCGGCCCCGGATCCTCATCGTGGAGGACGAGCCCGCCCTGCTCCGGGCGCTGCGGATCAACCTGCGGGCGCGCAGCTACGAGGTGGTGACCGCGGCGGCGGGCCAGGCGGCCCTGGACGAGGCGGCCCGGCAGCCGCCGGATGCGGTGATCCTCGACCTCGGCCTGCCTGACCTGGACGGGGTAGAGGTCATCCGGCAGCTACGCGGCTGGTCCCGGGCCCCGGTCATCGTGCTGTCCGGGCGGACCGGGCCGGGAGACAAGATCGGCGCCCTGGACGCGGGCGCGGACGACTACGTGACCAAGCCGTTCTCCATGGCCGAACTGCTGGCCCGGCTGCGGGCCGTGCTGCGCCGGGACGCGGGCGAGCCGCGCGGGCCGCGGGTGACCATCGGCCGGTGCGACATCGACCTGGCCGCGCACACCGTGACCCGGGACGGCGCGCCGGTGCGGCTCACCCCTACCGAGTGGCGGCTGCTGGAGATCCTGGCCCGCCACCCCGGCCAGCTGATCAGCGCCCGTCGCCTGCTCACCGAGGTCTGGGGCCCGGAGTTCGCCACCAGCACTCACTACCTGCGGTTCCACATGGCCCGGCTGCGCCGCAAGCTGGAGGACGACCCGGCCCGGCCGCGCCACCTGCTGACTGAGCCTGGCATGGGTTACCGGTTCCAGGTAAACCGGAACCAGACCACCGTGCCCCGGACATCACCATCGGCATAACCGCTGTGCCCCCACTTGTCCGAAAGGCCCGCAACGACACCCAGTCCGTGTCCTGATTCGGCCAGGTCCAGCGCCCGGGCGCCGGGGAACCGGCCTGCAGTTAGCTGGGGTAGCCGTTGGCCCGGGGGGTGTGGCGGCCGGTGATCGAGCCGGGCACGATCCGGACCCAGAAGATGCGGTCCACCCCGCTGGCCCACGAGTGCAGCCGGAGCGCTTCCAGCCGGCGGATGTCCGAGTCGTCCAGCACCAGCTCGGCCCGGCCGGTGATCAGCACGCTCCACCCGGACTGGCTCCGCTCGTCGTAGTCGTCGGCCTCGAACGCGACCTGTTCCTGATCCTGGGCCACCGCCAGCTTCGTCCCGTAGGCGGTGCGGAAGATCACATCCTGGCCGTCCACGACGTAGTTGACCGGGAGGATCACGGTCTCGCCGTCCGCGTGGAAGCCGATCCGCCCCAGCGGGACCGAGGCGAGCAACCGCAGGCAGGCGTCGAGCGGCAGGGTCTCGAGCCCAGCATGATCGACTGGGTAACTGGACATGGTCACCTCCAGGGCGAGCAGCGGCCCTAGTGCCATCGTGCGGCCGCCGCCCGCGGCCGCGTCAGGGCCGGAGGTCACTCGCGCCGAGGACTTTCGCGGTCGGCCGGGCCGCGTCCCTGGTGGTGGAGCTGACCAGCGCGGATAGCGGCGCATGGATTCCGCATGCATCCGGCCGCCGGCCGCATGGATCGCGTTAGCAACGCCTGCCAGCCTGGTATACCCGGGATGACCATGCTCTTTCCGAAGTCGCATTATTCAAGGACCAGCTCATGCTTGTCGTCGCCGTGACCTGCACCGACCGCTTGCGCAGGCCCAGCCGGCCTGCGCTGGCCAGCCGGTCTGAATAATGCTCCTGGTGGAGAGGTCATGAGTGAGCAGGAACGCGGCCAGCTCCGGATCTACCTCGGGGCCGCCGCCGGGGTCGGCAAGACCTTTGCCATGCTCGGCGAGGGCCACCGCCGGATCGAGCGGGGCGCCGACGTGGTGGTGGCGTACGCGGAGACGCATGGGCGCCCGCACACCGCGGCGTTGCTGGCGGGCCTGGAGGTGATCCCCCGCGCCCGGCTGTCCTACCGGGGCGCCACGTTCGAGGAGATGGACGTGGACGCGGTGCTGGCACGCCGCCCGGAGATCGCGCTGGTCGACGAGTTCGCGCACACGAACGTGCCCGGCTCGCGGAACGCCAAGCGCTGGCAGGACGTGGAGGAACTGCTGGCCGCGGGCATCGAGGTGATCTCCACGGTCAACGTGCAGCACCTGGAATCGCTGAACGACGTGGTCCAGAAGATCACCGGGGTGCCGCAGCGGGAGACCGTGCCGGACGCCATGGTCCGCGCGGCCGACCAGGTCGAACTGGTCGACATGACCCCGGAGGCGCTGCGCCGCCGGATGGCGCACGGGAACATCTACCCGCCGGAGAAGATCGACGCCGCGCTGACCAACTACTTCCGCACCGGCAACCTGACCGCGCTGCGCGAGCTCGCCCTGCTCTGGCTGGCCGACAAGGTGGACGAAGGGTTGCAGCGCTACCGCGAGGCGCACGGCATCCGCGACACCTGGGAGGCCCGGGAGCGGGTGGTGGTCGCGCTGACCGGCGGCCAGGAGGGCGAGCAGCTGATCCGCCGCGCGGCCCGGATCGCCGCCCGGTCCACCGGCGGTGACCTGCTCGCCGTGCACGTGACCCGGTCAGACGGGCTGACCGGCGCGAACCCGGCCGCGCTGGCCGAGCAGCGGCGCCTGATCGAGTCGCTCGGCGGGACCTATCACCAGGTGGTCGGCGACTCCATCCCGGAAGCCCTGCTCAGCTTCGCCCGGGCGGAGAACGCCACCCAGCTGGTGCTCGGCGCCAGCCGGCGGTCCTGGCTGGCCACGCTGCTCACCGGGCCCGGCACCGCGGGCCGGACCATCCGCGGCTCGGGCGATATCGACGTGCACATCGTGACCCACTCCCGGATGGGCCGCGGCCGGGGGCTGCCCCGGTCCCGGGGCGGCCTCACCCCGCGCCGCAGGCTGTCCGGCTACGCGCTGGCGGTGCTGCTCTGCCCGCTGCTCACGCTGGCCCTGGCCGGGTTGCGCGGGCACCTGAACCTGACCAGCGACGTCCTGTCGTTCCTGGTGGCGGTGATCGCGGTGGCGCTGGTCGGCGGGCTGGTGCCCGCGGTGCTGGTCGCGGTGGCCGGGTCGCTGCTGCTCAACTACTACTTCACCCCGCCGATCCACAAGTGGACCATTGCCGAGGCCAACAACGCGCTGGCGCTCGGCGTGTTCGTCGCGGTCGCGCTGGTGGTCAGCTCGGTGGTGGACATCGCGGCCCGGCGCACCCGGCAAGCGGCCCGGGCCAGCGCCGAATCCGAGCTGCTGGTGACCGCCTCGGGCAGCGTGCTGCGCGGCCAGCGCGCGGTCGAGGCCGTGCTCGACCGGGTCCGCGAGGCATTCGGCATGGAATCGGTGACGCTGCTGGAATGCGGCCCGGGGCCGGGCGGGCCGGCCGCGGGCACGGCGCCCGCTTCCGGTGTCGTGGGCGCGGCCGCGACCCGCGGGCCGACCGCGGGCTGGCGGGCGGTGGCGCATTCCGGGGAGCCGCCGGTGGCCCGGCCCTCGGACGCGGACGTGGAGGTGCCGGTGGCCGAGACGCTGTCGCTGGCGCTGCGCGGGCCCGCCCTGCCCGCCGCGGACCGGCGGGTGCTCGGCGCGTTCGCCTCTTACGCCGCGGTCGCCCTGGAACAGCAGCGGCTGGCCGCCGAGGCGGAGGCCGCCCGGCCCATCGCCGAGGCAGACCGGATGCGCACCGCGCTGCTCGCCGCGGTCAGCCATGACCTGCGCACCCCGCTGGCCTCAGCCAAGGCCGCGGTGACCAGCCTGCGCTCCGCGGACGTGCAGTGGAGCGCGGAAGACCGGGAGGAGCTGCTTGCCACCGCGGACGAATCGCTGGACCGGCTCACCCACCTGGTGGACAACCTGCTCGACATGAGCCGACTGCAGGCGGGCGCGCTGTCGGTGTTCCCGCGGCCGGCCGGGCTGGAGGAGATCGTCGCCCGGGCCCTGGATGACCTGGGCACGCCCGGGCGGAGCGTGACCGTGGACATCCCCGACTCGCTGCCCGAGGTCCGGGTGGACCCGGCGATCCTGGAACGCGTCATCGTGAACCTGATCCAGAACGCGCTGCGCTACTCCCCGGCCGGGTCCCCGCCGCTGCTCGCCGCGAGCACGCTGGCCGACCGGGTCGAGCTGCGGGTGGTGGACCGCGGGCCGGGTATCCCCCGGTCGCACCGGGAGCGGATGTTCGTGCCGTTCCAGCGGCTCGGTGACACCGACAACACCACCGGGGTGGGCCTCGGCCTGGCCCTGTCCCGCGGGCTCACCGAGGCCATGGGCGGCACCCTGGACCCGGACGAGACCCCGGGCGGCGGACTGACCATGACGCTGTCGCTGCCCGCGGTGCCCGCGCCAGCCCAGCCGGCCACCGCCGCGCTGGACGAGCGGGAACCGGAGTCGAGCCGGTAGCCGGGGTCCGCTGGGCCTGGCGGGTGTCACGGCGAGGAGTACGATGTACCGACCACCGGGTTGGGGGCTGGTGACGGCTGGCCGGTGCGCACCGTCGAGGGGGCGAAGGTTGCCGTCAGGCCCGGCCGATAACGCTTCGGGAGACGAGATCCAGGCGGTCGAGGCCCGGATCGCGGCGGAGCTGAGCCCGTTAACAGCGCCGGGACCACCCGGCCGGGCAGCGATCCCACCGGCTCCGTATATCCGGCGGCATGCCATGGAGCACGCCGCGGCCGGTCAGGTACTCGACGACCGTTTCATCTCCCCGTCGTTTCTGCCCTTCGCCGATGGCGAGCGGCTGCGGGCGCTGGGCCTGGGCACCGCGATGTCCGCCGGGGCAGCCGCGTCCCTGGCCCGCCGCGCCGGGGACCGGCTGCGGCTATGGCGGCAGGTAGCGCACCTGTGGGACTGGGAAAACCCGCCGGCCAACGCAGAAGTCCTCAGCTTCTGGGCTGCGCTGTCCGGCGATGACCTGGAGAACTCCGCATCCGGTGGCCGACTGCAGGTCTCCTGGGCGCATCCGCGGCGGCCGGTCGCGGAAATCCTCTGGCGCGGGTCGAGCCAGGTCGTCGCGCTGGCCACCGCGATCCTGCCGGACGGCCGGGCCGTCGTCGTCATCGTCGGCGGGGGCGATGAGCGGCTGCGGGTCTGGGACCTGGCCGCAGGCACGCCAGTCAGTGACCAGCTGGGCGTCGGGGAGCCAGCCGCCGCGGTGGCCACCACCGTACTGCCGGACGGGCGGGCCGTCGCGGTCACCGGGAGCTGGGACGGCGTCCTCCGGGTATGGGACCTGTCGGCCGGAACCGCGATCGGCCAACTGCGCACGGGCACCGGCAGCCTGACCGCGGTGGGCGCCGCTGTCCTGCCCGACGGCCGGGTCGTCGCCGTGACCGGCGGCATGCAGGACGGCCTGGTGCGACTATGGGATCTGGGCACCGGCACGCTGATCGGCCAGCCCCTGGCCGGCCACACGCAGCAGGTGGCCACGATAGCTACCACTGTGCTGCGCGACGGCCGGGCGGTCGCGCTCACGTGTGGCTCGGACAGCACGATCCGGATCTGGGACCTGACCCTCGCCGGCCCGATCGGTGATCCGCTGGCCTGCTACGCCGCGACGATCGCCACCGCGACCCTGCCGGACGGGCGAGCGGTCGCGGTCACCGGCGACATGGGCGGCGAGGTGCGGGTCTGGGACCTGGCCACCGGCGCCTTGGCCTACGAGCCCATCACCGGCCCGGTCCTGTCGGTATCCGCGGTGGCCACCGCGGTGCTGCCGGACAGCCGGGCGGTCGCGGTCGTCGGCGGTAACGATGCCATGGTGCGGCTACGGGACCTGGCCGACGGCAGCCTGATATCCGACGCCCTGGCCGGCCACACCAACCGGGTGTCCGCGGTCGCCACCGCGGTGCTGCCGGACGGGCGGCCCGTGGCCGTCACCGGCGGCGGCGACGCCACGGTGCGGCTGTGGGACCTGACCGCCGCCACGGGGGCGGCCAGCCACAAAGGTGCTGGCCCGGCCGGCTTGACGACCGCCGTGACCACCACGGTGCTGCCGGGCGGCCAGGCGGTGGCGGTCACCGGGAGCGACGGTGACGTGGTGCAGGTATGGGATCTGGCCACCGGCAGCCCGGTCGGTGATCCGATGCGCCCGGCGGAGCCGACGCGGGAACCAGGTGTGGCACAGATGCTCGCCCGCGCCGGGCTGGAGGCTATGCAGGCCGCCGCCCGCGGCGGGCGGCGGACCCGCACCAGTGCGCTGGCCACCGCCATGCTGCGGGACGGGCGGACCGTCGCGGTCGCTGGCGGCGAGGATGGCACGTTCCGGGTCTGGGACCTGGCCACCGGCGCCCTGGTCGGCAGCCCGTTCACCCGGCACACCAACCGGGTGACCGCAGCGGCCACCGCGACGCTGCCGGATGGGCAGGCCATCGCGGTCACCGGAGGCTGGGATCACACGGTATGGATATGGGATGTGGCCACCGGCGCACCGTCCAGTGCGGCCCTGACCGGCCACACCAGTAGCATCGGCGCGGTGGCCACCGCCGTCCTGCCGGGCGGCCGTGCCATTGCGGTCACCGGCGATGACGACGGTCTGGTGCGGGTCTGGGACCTGGCCGCCGGCCGTCCGATCGGCAACACGCTGGCCGGCCACGCGACCGCGGTAGGCGCGGTCGCCACCGCAGTTCTGCCGGACGGCCGGACTGTCGCCATCACCGGCGGCTGGCCCACCGTGCTGGTGTGGGACCTGGCCACACGGGCCCCGGCGGGCCAGACGCTGACCGGGCACACCGGCCTGGTCACCGCGATCGCCACCGCCACCTTGCCGGACGGCCGTGTCCTGGCCGTGACCGGCAGCGACGACGCCACCGTGCGCATCTGGGATCTGGCCGCTGGGGCACAACTGGGCGCCACCGTGCAGGTCGTGGAGACGGTCACCGGGCTGGCGGTGTCTCATGCGGCAGCGGGCGGCGTCAGCCTGGTGCTGGGCGTGGGCGGCACCCTGGCCGCGGTAACAGTGCGTTTGGCTGAATAGAGGGCTGCACCAGCGATGACAGCAATCGTGGGCGTACACGGGATCATGAACCAGCAACGCGGCCGCCACCAGCTGATCGCTGACTGGGGACCTGCCCTGGCCGACGGCATCGAGCGGGCGGCCGGTCACCAGGTCCCCGTACCTGAGCTGGATATCTCCTTCTACGGGGACCTGTACCTGGCCCGCCGGGTGGCAACCAAAGGGCGGGGCGCGGCCGAGGAGCCGGGTGAGCTTTCCGGGCTGAGCGCCGACGAGATCAACGACCTGGCCGACGCCGTGGATGAGGTCGCCGGCACCGGCGATGACCTGGCCGACGTAGATGACGTGGCGGCTAAGTCCCTCATGACCAGCCCGCAATGGGTTCAGTGGTCGCTGCGGCGGCTGGACCGGGCGTTCGGCTCCCGGGCCGCTGCCGTGCTCTACCTCGGGGCGCTCCGGCAGGTGCGCCGCTACCTGTGCGATGCCGCCCTCAAGGCCGAGGCCGACCAGCGGACCGCAGCGGTGGTGAGCGACGACTGCCGGGTGCTGATCGGGCACTCCCTCGGGTCGGTCGTGGCGTTCGAGTACCTGCGCCAGCATCCTGGTCACCACATCGACTTGCTGATCACCGTCGGGTCTCCCCTTGGCCTGACGACGGTCCGGGGGCTGATGCCCGACCCGGCCTACGGGGGTGCCGCGCTGCCGCCGAACCTGCGCGCCTGGGTCAATCTGCGCGACGTCAGCGATCCCGTGGCCTGCGCGGGCGACCTCAGCGTGCACTGGCCAGGCCTCGCTGACGACGACACTATCGACAACGAGGCCGACGCCCATTCCGTGCTGCGCTACCTGAGCAAGAAGCAGGCCGGTCAAGCGATCCTGGACGGTCTTCCTGGCCTCGCCGGGCAGCGGGGTGGCTGGTGACCGGGCCGCCACCCGACGCCGGCATCCGGCGCCGTGAGTTCATCGCCATCGCCACCTCCGAGTACACCGACCGCTTGTTCCGGCCGCTGCCTCAGGTCGTGCGCGAGGTAGCAGCGATCGAGGCCTGGCTGTGCGATGACGATCTGCACGGCCGCGATTTCGAGCACGTGCACCGCGAGCTCGCGGCCAACCCCACGAGCGAGCAGATCGAAGCCGTGCTCAGGAAGCGGAAGGCGGACAAGGACTGGCAGGAATCGACGGCCGCAGTCGTCTACATCACCGGTCATGGCACACCCAAGGACAACACGCATTGGCTGGTGCTGAAGGACACTGCGGCCGGGCGGCTGCGCTCCACCGCGCTGGAGACAGCGGACATCATTGGCTGGCTGATGGAGACTGGCCCCACCCACCTCCTGCTCGTCCTGGACGCCTGCTTCGCGGGCAAGGCCGGCCAGACTGTGGCCGGTTTCGACGAGGAGCTGCCCTCGACCTGGCTCGTCCTGCCCAGCGCGACCAAGAACCAGGAAGCGCAGACCTGCGCCCTCACCACGGCCATCCGGGAGGTGCTGGAGGAACTGGGCACCGACGTAGGCCAGAAATTTGGCCTGGGCCCATACCTGATGGTGGGCGAGTTCCTCGATGCGATCAACGACAAGCTCCAGCGGGACGACCAGCGGGTCATCCCGCTGTACGGCAGCCAGTTCGCCGGGCCGCACGTGTGCCTGCCCAACCCGCACCACACGGCGCCCGCCTCAGCCCCCGCCAGTCCGGCGCGCCGTGACCTGGCGCTGCCTAGGGCCGACCTGGAGGCGCACTGGGGACCGCGCGCTCGCGGCGTCGCCAGCCAGGACGACCCCGGCTGGCTGTTCACAGGCCGCGCCGCGCTCATGCGCCGCCTGATCGCCGCGGCCACGGGTGACCCGGGCGTGCTGCTGGTGACCGGAGGCGCGGGCAGCGGCAAGTCCGCCGCGCTGGCCCGGCTGGTCACGCTGAGCGACCCGGACTTCCGCGCCCGGTATGAGCATGAGGTGGCCCTGATCCCCGGCGACCTGACCCCGCCCGCCGAAGCCGTGGACGTCGCCGTCCTGGCCACGGGCAAGAACGGCGCAGAGATCATGGCCCAGATCTGCCGCGCGGTCGGCGCCCCCGGGCCAGACGCCCCTGCCCCGGGCCTCACCGAATACCGGGCCAGCTGGTACCAGGCGCTGGCGCGGCGCGGCGCCCCGATCACCATCGTCATCGACGCTCTGGACGAGGCGGCCAACCCGGCTGAGATCCTCACGGCCCTGCAGCAGCTGGAGCCGGCCGATGCCGCGCAGCCGCTGGTCCGGCTGATCGTCGGGGTCAGGTCCACCGGCGGCGGGCAGGGCGACGTCCCCCGGGCAGGCCCACGACGGCAGCCCCTGGCGGACCTCGCGCAAGATCTGCTGCGGGTCAACCCCGGCCAAGCCCGGATCCGGGTCGACGAACCCCCGTGGTGGGTGCGCGCCGACGTCAGCGGTTATGTCGACAGCCTGCTCCGGGCCGCGCCGGGCTCCCCGTACCTGGCTGACGATCAGCACACCGCGGCGGTCGCCGAGGTCGTGGCCGACGCTGCTGGCACATCCTTCCTGGTGGCCAGGATCGCCGGGCAGCAGCTCGCCGCCCGCGGCCAGATGGTGGACCTGCACGACACCGCCTGGCGGGCGTCCATCAGCCGCGGTGTGCTGGGCGTATTCCGCGCCGACCTGCACGCCGCACTGCCCGACCCGGATGACCGGGAACGTGCCGTCCAGCTGCTGCGTGCGGTGGCGTTCGGGCGCGGGCGCGGGCTACCGTGGGCCAACATCTGGCCGTTGGCCGCCAACGCTGTCACCGGCCAGCCCGGGCGCTACGGGGATTCCGACATCGCCTGGCTGCTGCGGAGCAGGCTGGGCGGCTATCTCGTAGCCGATCAGGAAGACGGGGTCACGGTCTACCGGCTGTCCCACGAGGACCTGCGCGCCACCCTGCGCGAGCGGTGGCGTGACCTGCTGGCCGACATGCCCGGCCCGGACGGGGCGGGCATGGGCAGCACGGGCACGGGCAGCACGGGCACGGGCAGCACGGGGACCAGCGAGGTCCACCGGGCACCAGCCGCCCAGCTGTACTGGGAGCCGGTGGACCTGGACCAGTGGCGGCAGCAGCAAGCCATGGCCGAAGGCACGGCCCAGTGGGCGCGGTGGGCCGAGCGCTGGTGCCGGGCGGCCGCACGCGTGCAGGCGAGCGAACTCGACCAGCTCATGGCCCAGGCGCACCTGCCGCCCCTGCCCGGTTACCCGCTGATCGCCGGACGGCTGGCCACGGCGCAGCACGCACTGGCGCAGCGGAACTGGGCCGTGGTCCGGCCGGTGCTCCGCGCCGCCGCCGCTGGCCTGCGCATCGGGGACCGGGAGGTGCCGGATGCTGACGTCCGGGCGGCTCTGCTCGTCCTGCTGGCCCGGATCGCAGTGGCCCTCGGCGGGGATCCGTCTGCCGATCTCGATGCCGCCCGGATGCTGGGAGCCGCGCCAGCGGAAGCAGCGGTCGTGCGAGCCTGGGCGGCCCGGCGCGACGGCCACCCCGCCGAGGCGGCCGCCTGCCTTGCCGAGGCCCGCAGCAGCCTCACCGGCGCCAGCAGCGTCCTCGCCGCCGCGGTGGTAGCCGAAGCCGTTCGCCAGTCCCCGCCGGGGCGGGCGCTGCCCACCGCCCGGGCCGAGCTGGCCGGGCTGGCCAGTATCCCCGACATCCTCAGCGAACTGGATAGCCTGGTCGAGCCGGTTGCCGCCGAGCTATGGCTCGCTATCGCCGAGCGGTTCGCGGCCGAGCGGAATGACCAGCTCGCCACCGCTGCCCTTGATCGCGCCGAACCCGCGGCCGCCGCTGATGCCGGACTCAGCCTGCTGATCTGGGAGCAGCGGTGTGATCTGCTGGCCAGCTCGGGCGCGAGCCCTTCCGCGCGGGCGAGGGCCCTGCTGGCCGCCGGACAAGGCCGGCTGGCGGCGGGCCAGCCAGAGCTCGCCCAGCGCCACTTCCAGGCCACCCTGGGCCTCCAGCCGGGCAACGTCCAGGCCGCCCTGTGGCTGGCCGCCGCGGAGGGGGCGGCCTGGCAGCCGAGACCGATCGGCGAATCAGCCCAGCATCTCGCCGAGGCGGTCGCCAGCCTGGACGCGCTGCACGCCCGGCACGGGGTTGACGACACCTCCGCGTGGAGCCTGCGCACCGTGGCCAGCCTGCACCAGGAGCTGGCGTCCGGCACCGAGACCGCGAGCATCGGCCACCTGTGGCGCGCGGCACTGGCCATCGGCCGGGCCCTCGTCTTCGACCCCAGTGAGGCTGGCTGCTGGATCCAGCTCGGCGACATCCTCGGGCTGCTCGGCCTCTACCACAGCGCCGCCTTTGCCGCGCAGCACGCGCACGCACTTGACCACGGCCCACGACCAAGCGATGACGTCCTGAGCCACCTGATCGGCAGCGCTGCTGACCTTGGCCAGCTGCGGACCTCCGCGGAGTTGCTACCGGACGACGTTGACCACGCCCCAGCCTGGATGCAAGCCGCCGCCGGGTATGTGCGGTGGCGGCTTGACCCCGGTCCAGCGGCGATCAGGCTGCTGTGGCTGGCCACGGCCGCGGACTCCAGCCTGGTCTGGGCGCGCCAGCTCCTGATGCGGGCCCACCTGCTGGCCGGCGAGCGTGCGCTCGCCCGTCAGGCAGCGGAGGACTTGCGCGCTGACCTCGGCGATCAGACCAGCACGATCACGCTCAGCGCCACGGCGGACGCAGCGCTCATTCTCGGCGACCTGGCTGGGGCGCGGCGGCTCGGCCACGACCTCATCCGGCTGGAGCGTGGTGCCGTTGACCACGGGGCCGGGCTGGCCGTGGTGGGCAAGGCGCTGCTGCTGGCCGGGCGCGCCGAAGGCGCCGACGACCTCGCCGGAGGGCTGAGCCGGGCACGGACCCCGCTGGCCCTGGACGACTGGTATCGGATCGACCGCCCGGCGCTGCAGCTGCTGGCCCGGGAACGCGGGGTCGCCCTGCCTGATCTCGCTGCCCTGGACGATGTCATTTCCCGCCGCCGGGCCACGCTGGCGGGCTGGGCCGATCCCCTGGCCGAGCTAGCCGACGCCTCGGGCAGCACTGCTGACTCGCTGGTCATCGGTCAGGCCCGTGCCCTGCTCGGCGTCCTCGTCCGGGAGGCCAGCCCGGACCCGGCGGGCGCACGGACGGCCCTGGACGCCGGCGCCGCCGCGTGGCGGCGGCGGTACCGGAATGGCCCAGCCTGACCGAGCGGGTGATGGGGTCCTACGTCGCTGATTGCCTGGCGCGCGGCCAGCTCGACCAGGCCGCTGCCGCCGAGGACGAACGGCTGGCCGGTGCGCCAGGGACCAGGTCAGCCAGCCGGGCTGCCGGAGATCGCGCGGCTGCTGTCGGTCGCCGGACGCTATGACGACGCTCAGGGTGTGCTCGACCTGGCCCGGCGGCGGGCTGGCGACCTCCCCGAGCTGACCCGCGCCGGAGGAGACCTGCTGTGGCGTCGTGGTCAGCGCGACGCCGCCGCCGCGGCCTGGGAATCCGCCCGCGCCGCTGGCGGGGACCGGCTGGAAGCGCGGCTCGCCGTATCGGCGGCCCGGTCCGACCGGGCGGCCGCGGCCGGCCTGCTACGCGAAGCCCTCCTCCGCTCGTACTCAGACACCGCGGCCGATCTCAGCGGCCTGGCCCTGGCCGAGGCCGACATAGCCGCCCTCGGCGAGGCACTAGTGGCCTGCGCCGCTGACCCGGACACCGCGCTGGGCGCAGTGATCATCAGCGGGGTCCTGGACGCGCTACCGGGGCAAGCCGAACTGCCCGCTGCCGGCTTCGAGGTGCGCTTGTCCCCGTCGTGGTTCGCTGGCCTGACAGACCCGAATGACCATCCCCTGCTGACGCGCTACCTTCCCGAGCTCCGGTTGCGGCAGCCGTGGCGCTTGCCGCGAATCAGCCTCCAGCTCGATCCGGGCCTCGAGCCGGGTGGCTACCAGATTGTTGTTCTCGGCCTGCCCACCGGGAGTAACACGGTGCCACTCGATGCCGACTACGTGGACCCGGAAGCCGCGCCGCTGCTGTCGGCCGCGGCGCAGGCCAGGGTGACCGGCCTGTGGACGGAGCTGCTGATGCTGCGCAGCACCGGGGAGCCTGCGACCGGCCTGGACAGCCTGCTGCTCATCGCACCAGCTGAAATCCTGACCATTCGCCTCGAGCAGATAGCGACCGGGTACCGGAAGACGATCGAGCAGTTCCAGCGTCATCCGGCGGTGGCCGGTGAGGGCGGCTGACCCGGGTCAGCGCTGAACCTGGCAGGCTTGGCTGGTGACCCGAGTCCTGGTCGTTCGACGACGAACCGCAGATCCTGCGCGCGCTCCGGATCAACCTGCGGGTGCGGCACTATGACGTGGACACCGCGGCCACCGGCGCCCAGGCGCTCGCCGCCGCGGCCCGGCATCCGCCGGACCTGGTCCTGCTCGACCTTGGCCTGCCTGATCTGGACGGGGTCGAGGTGATCGAGGGGCTGCGCGGCTGGACCACCGCCCCGATCATCGTGCTGTCCGGCCGGTCCGACAGCAACGACAAGGTGCTGGCCCTGGACGCGGGCGCGGACGACTACGTGACCAAGCCGTTCGGCATGGAGGAACTGCTGGCCCGGATGCGCGCGGCGGTGCGCCGGGCCGGCGGCCCGGCGGACGAGCCTCGGGTGCGGATCGGCGACCTGATCATCGACCGGGCGGCCAAGACCGTCACCCGGGCGGCCGCCGCGGCGGATGGTGCTGAGAGCGCGGCCGGGGAGAGCGTCCGGCTGACCCCGACCGAGTGGCACCTGCTCGAGGTGCTGCTGCGCAACCCCGGCAAGCTGCTCAGCCAGCGCCAGCTGCTGACCGACGTCTGGGGGCCGGGTTACGCGGACGCCGCCGGGAACCTGCGGCTGTACATGGCCCAGCTGCGGCGCAAGCTGGAGCCGGACCCGGCCCGGCCGCGCTGGCTGCTGACCGAGCCTGGCATGGGCTACCGCTACCAGCCCAGCCCGGAGGGAGTCATCCCCGCCTCGTGATCAGCGGCGGGGATCATGACCTGGTCCGGGTGATCCGGGTCGATCCTGACCGGCACCTGCACGCCCACCTGCCCGATCAGCTCGTACTGCGCGGCCGACCCGAAACTGATCCAGGTCGCGGTCTGGTAACTGATGCCGTTGCTCCGGGTGACCTGCAAGGTGAGGTCAGCGAGCACCGCGGCGGTGCCGGGGAGCAGGCGATCGGCGACCACCACGTCGTTGACCGCGGTGATCGTCGCGATCGCGGTCTCGCCCATAGCCCTGATGGTCCCGCTCACGTTGGCCTCCCGGCTGGTCCGCCCGCACTCCGTCCTCAGCAGAAACGAATTCAGCGGATCGCTGGTTCACCATCCCCCGCGGCCGCATCCGGCCGGCCGCCCGGCACCATCGGGGTTAGCGGTAGCTTGCCCCTGTCAGCCAATGCAGAGGGGTGGTGTCGCGCCGGTGGTAACCGGGGGATTCCGGGACATGTACGTGGCCGTGGCCGGCTGCTCAGCCTCGCTGATCGGCCTGCTCTTCGTGGCGCTGTCGGTGGCGCAGCGCCACGGCTCGCACCCGGTGGTACAGCAGGTCCGCGCGGCCGCCGCGATCCTGGCTTTCATCAACGCGCTGGCCGTGTCACTGTTCGGCCTGCTACCCGGGACCAACGTCGGCTATCCAGCCCTGGTGCTGGGGATCACCGGCATCTTCTTCACGCTGGCCTCGGTGCGCTCCATCGTGGCCAACCCGCAGACGCGGCCGTACCTGCCCAGCCAGCTGAGCCTGGTCGCGCTGCTGCTCGCCGCGTTCGGCATCGAGTCCGTGGCCGGCATCGTGGCCCTGGCCCATCCGTACTCGGTCGGCGCGGTGGAAACCATCAGTGAGGTGCTGGTCGGGTCGCTGCTGATCGGCATCGCGCGGGCCTGGGAGCTGGTCGGCGACCGGAACACGAGCCTGGTCTCCTCACTCCTGGTGCTGGCCGGCCGGGAGTCGGCCGCGCATCTGAGCCTCGGGAATCTGGTATCCCCGCCGCCGGGGGCACCACCGGCTGCGGCGCCACCGGCCGGGCCGGAGGACGAGCCAGGGGACAGCAGCCGGGGCTAGCTGCGGATCAGCTTCCGGACCGCGGCGGTGACCTGGTCGGCGCGGGCGATGATGTCATCGGCCTTGCCCGCGGCGGCGATCATTTCCAGGCTGGCCTGCTCGTCGGTGAGGCCGGCCAGGTTGATCTCCACGTTCACCCGCGCGGCGGACGCCGCGGCCCGGCCTGCCTCGGCGGCCGCGGCCACGTCGCTGACCACGTTGCGGTTGCCGATCTCGGCCAGCGCCTCGGCCAGGTCCACGATCATCCCTGCCAGGCTGATTACCTGAGCGGGCGGCCAGGCGGCGTTGACCAGCGCCTCACCGATGGCCGCGGACCGGGCGGCCTGCTCCTCCTCGGTGGCTTTGGGCAGCTGGTACGCGTCGGCCACCGCGCCGAACGCGTCCGCGTCGGCCTCGGCCAGCCGCAGCGCGAGCGTGCGCAGCTCGTCGGCCTCGGTGATGATCCGGCCGATGGTCGGCTGGCTCTCGGCGTATCGCTCGCCGGTGGTGTAGCGGGCGACCATGCCCAGCAGGGCCGCGCCCTGCGCGGCGGACAGCGCGGCCGCGGCGCCCCCGCCCGGCACGGGCACGCGGTCGGCGAGCCGGGCCAGGAAGTCACCGATTGTCTCGTCGCGGATAGGCACGCGTCCTCCGGGAGGTGGGGAGCAGGGGTTCGGCCAGGCCACTCGGCACGATCCTACGGGCGGGTGGCTACCGGGGCGGCAGCACCGGGCCGGGCTCCTCGTCGGGCGCGAGGTGCGCCAGCCGGAAGCGGAGCCGGCAGATCACCACGTTGTCGGTGTCATGGGTGATGGCCCGGTTCAGCACCACGCCGCGCTGGTTGTGCAGCACCCACATCCACCAGTGCTCCGGCTGGACCTCCGGGATCAGCACCACCACGCGCCGCTCTCGATCCTGGAGTTCCTGCCGCTGCAGGTACTCCGCCACGGGCGGTCCGAGCGACCGGCGCATGGCGTGCAGGGTGACCAGCGGCACGCCCGGATCCCACGCCTCCCACTCGGCCCGGAAGCTGGCATGGGCCCGTTCATCCTCGGGATCGGCGTAGCAGACGGTCACCGCGACGACCTCGTCGCCCAGGGACAGCGCCGTGGAGATCGCCTCCCGGGTCAGCCGGGACAGGCCCGCCACCGGCACGACCACCAGCGACCGGGTCCGCTCCGGCGAGGCTGGCGTCTTACCCAGCTCGAGCAGCACGCCGATGCGCTGATACGCCGCATTGATCCGGGTGAACATCAGCACCAGCAGCGGGACGACTATGACGACGAGCCAGGCCCCCTCGGTGAATTTGCTGACCAGCTCGATGGCCAGCGCGGCGGTGGTGAGCACCGCGCCCAGCCCGTTGATGAACGCCCGCTGGCGCCAGCCCGCGGCGTGCTGCTCGTGCCAGTGCCGGACCATGCCGGCCTGGGAGAGGGTGAACCCGACGAACACCCCGATGGCGAACAGCGGGATCAGGGCCTGCGTGTCGCCCCTGGCCGCCACCAGCAGCACCGCCGCCAGGACCGCGAGCACGATGACCCCGTACCGGAACACCTGCCGCTCGCCCTTCAGCGCGAACACGTGCGGCAGGTAGTGGTCCCGGGCCAGCAGGCTGGCCAGCACGGGCAGGCCGCCGAACGAGGTGTTCGCCGCCAGCGCGAGCAGCACGGTGGTGATCAGCTGGATCGCGTAGAAGACCACGTTGTGGCCGACGGCCGCCGCGGTCAGCTGGGCCAGCGTGGTCTCGGTCGGCGACGGGACGGCATGGAACTTGCGGATCAGGATGGCGATGCCGATCAGCATCAGGCCGAGGATGATGCCCAGCCACATCTCGGTGTGCTGGGCCCGCCGGGCGCGCGGCTGCCTGAACTCGGGCACCGCGTTGGCGATCGCCTCCACCCCGGTCAGCGCGGAACAGCCGGACGCGAACGCCTTGAGCAGCAGCAGGATGCCGACCGTCTCGGTGGTCTGCGGCAGGTGGCCGCCCAGCGGGACCGCGGGGTGGGACCGGAGCAGGCCGCCGACGATCACGACCGCGATGGCCAGGATGAAGATCACGGTGGGCGCGATGAAGATCCGCGCTGACTCGGCCACGCCCCACAGGTTGGCGGCGGTGATCACCGCGAGCACGCCGAGGCAGAGCCAGACCCGGTCGCCGTACAGGGCGGGGAAGGCGGAGGTGAGCGCGGCCACGCCGGCCGAGACGCCGACGGCGGCGTTGAGCACGTAGTTGACGATCAGCGAGGCGGCCGCGATCAGGCTGGGCATCCGGCCGAGGTGCCTGGCCACCGCGTACGCCCCGCCGCCGCCCGGGAAGGCCGCGATCACCTGGCGGTAGGAGATCACCAGCACGGCCAGCAGCGCGACGATCGCGAGCGTCACCGGGAGGGTGTAAGCCAGGCCTGCGGTGCCCGCCGCGGCTAGCACGATCACGATCGCCTCGGGGCCGTAGGCCACCGAGGAGAGCGCGTCGAGGGACAGGGCAGCCAGCCCCTCCAGCGCGGTCAGCCGGTGCTGCTCGGCATCGTCGTGCTCGGCCGCGTTCGGCGGCCGGGCGGCGGGGCGAACCCTCATGTCTGCTCATCCTGCCCTGCCGTCCCGGCCGGGACATCCCCGGGACGGGTCGTGCGACCGCATCATTCGCCCCGGGTGAGACCCCCTATCCGGAAGGATTCAGCCTCGGTCCGCAGCTTCCGCCAGTCTCATCCTTGCTCAGGTTCCGGCTGACCCGCGCTGGCCGGCGGATCCCCGACATGCAGCCGGCGTACTTCCAGGACCTCAACGCCGAACGTCTCGAGCCGGGCGAGAAGCCCGTGCAGCGCCGCCTGATCCCGCAGCGGACCGTGCAGCAAGGTTTCGACCGGCTCTACCGAGGCGGTGAGCCGCTCGAAATCCAGCAGGGCTTCGGGCGGGAGCACCCCGGCGACCCGGATCTCGTAGTAGGAGGAGGATGGCACCGCAACCCCAAGCAGTCGGAACGCACGATGGCAATTCCCCTACAGTGCCGCCCTCCGGCCCGCTGCGCCCCATGCACGGAGGATGAATTCGTCACCCTGGTGAGATTTGGCGCAGGGTGATGACAGGTCACCCGGATGAGGGCGAGACAAAGAAGTGGATCAGATTGTCCTAGTCGCTCCAGGCCGGGCGGCGTGGCATCGAGGCAGCGTGGCTTCGAGCGAAAGCCACCATACGTGCGGTCAGATGGCCGACTGCCGAGAGGTGGCCGGCCGGAGATGGGGACGGGATGACGGCCAGTGCCAACGGGCGCGGAGGGGGCAGCCGGGGGCCGGCCGGCGCTAACGACCCGGTCCTGCTGTCCAAGGTGACCGTGCCCAGCCTGCCAGAGTGGGCAGTCACCCGCCCGCGGATCGAACGGCTCATCGCCGAGGGCGCGCGGGGGCCGCTCACCACGGTCACTGGACCGCCTGGCGCCGGCAAGAGCATGGCTATTGCGGCGTGGGCCGCGGCCAGTACTGTCCCCGGCACCCTGGTCTGGATCACGCTCGACGACTACGACAACCCGCCCAGGGTCTTCTGGTCCTACGTTGTCACTGCCCTGCGGCGGGCCGGCCTCGCGGTGCCGCGGATCCTCCCGGCGTCGGCAGGCCGGGACGCTGTCAACCATGAATTCATCCTGCGGCTGACATCGATACTGGCCGGGCAGGACCCACCGGTGCTGATGGTCCTCGACGATCTCCATCTGCTGACTGAGCCCGCCACCCTGGAGGAGCTCGCCTACCTGCTGCGGAACGCGAGCCAGGGGCTGCATCTCGTGGTTTCGTCGCGGATAGACCCGCTCCTGCCCCTGCACCGGTACCGGCTCACCGGGGAGCTGGCCGAGATCCGGGCCGAGGACCTGGCGTTCACTGTCCCTGAAGCCAGCCTGCTCATGACGCATCACGGCATCACCCTGTCGGCAACGGCGCTCGAGTGCCTCGCCGGACGGACCGAGGGCTGGGCGGCGGGCATGCGGCTGGCCGCCACCTCACTGGCCGACCATCCCGATCCTGAGCAGTTCGTGAAGGAACTGGACGCGGAGGAATCCGCCGTCACCAGCTACCTGGTCGAGGAGGTGCTCAACGCCCAGCCCCCGCACGTTCGTGAGCTGCTCCTGCGCACGAGCATCCTGGACCGGATCAGCATGGACCTGGCTGCCGAGCTGGCCGGTGACCCGGAGGCGGCCCCTGCCTTCCCCGAACTGGCCCGGCAGAACGCGTTCATCCAGCCGCTGGGGCATGGGTGGTATCGCTACCATTCGCTCTTCGCCGCGGTGCTGCGGCTGAAGCTCCGGAGCGAGTGCCCGGACCAGCTGGCCGGCCTGCACCGGCAGGCGGCCCAGTGGTTCCATCACAGCGGGTGGCTGACCGAAGCGGTGCGGCATGCCGCGGAGTCGGGTGACTGGCCGTTCGCGGCTGGGATTGTCCTGGACGAGCTCGCCATAGGCCAGCTCATCGAGCCGCGGGGCAATCAGTCGCTCGCCGATGAGTTCCGGCGCATGCCGCCGGACCTGACGTGGGCGGAGCCGCAGCCGTTGCTGGCGCTCGCCGCACTGGAGCTATCCGGGGCCGACGGTCAGCCACGGGGGCTCGCGCTCGCCGCGGCCGAGCGCATCCTGGCCGGCCTACCTGCTACGGACGAGATCCCGGCCCGGCTGGCGGCGGCGCTGATCCGGCTCACCCTGTCCCGCCGTACCGGGGATCTGGCTGCCGCCGCGGCGGCAGCAGCCGCGGCCGAGGCCTGGCTCGGCGAGCTCCCGGCCGGCCTGCTCACGCAGTATCCGGGGATTCGCGCACAGGTGCTGTCGGGCCGCGGGGCGGTGGAGCTCTGGGCGGGGCGGCTCGACGAGGCGGCAGCTACCTTCCGGGCAGGCGCCACCGCGGCCGCCAGTCCGGACAACGGCGACGAGCGATCTGAGTGCCTGGGATATCTCGCGCTGCTCGAGGCCCTGCACGGGCGGCTGGGCCATGCCATTGAGCTGGCCAGCGCGGCGGCAGAGGAGACCGGCAGCAGCAACAACGACGGCCTGGCCGCCTACCTCACCCCGGCCGCGAGCGTCGCACTCGCCTCTGTCCATCTGGAACGTAACGAGCTGCAGCGATCCCATGGCCAGCTGAAGCTGGCTGTTGCCGCCCTGCGGATCAGCCCGGACAAGCTGGTCAGCGCGCTGGCCTGCCTGATCGCGGCGCGCCGCCGCCTGGTCGAGGGCCGGGCCGGGGCGGCCGTGGAGAGTGTCGCCCGCGCCCGCCAGGGCTGGTCCCCCCCTGACTGGCTGGACCACAGGCTGGCCCTGATCGAATCGCGGGCGCGCGCAGCGGCGGGCGAGACCCAGGCGGCGGTGGACCTGGCGGAGCGGGCCGGTGCGACGGCCGCATCCGACGCGGCCGTGGCGCTCGGCTACGCCCGGATCGCCGCAGGTGATCTTGAGGCGGCCAAGCGCGTGCTGGCCGCGGTGACCGAAGATCCGGGCCCCGTGCCCGAGCGGGTCCGGCTGGAAGCCTGGCTGCTCGATGCCCGGGCCAGCTACGGGACCGGTGACGGCGCGCGCGGTCGCCGGTCGCTGGAGAACGCGCTGCGGCTGGGCAAGCCAGAGCAGTTCCGGCTGCCGTTCGCCACCGAGCGGGCCTGGCTCAGGCCGGTGCTGCGGCGCGAGCCCGACCTGGCCCAGTGCTACCGGCAGCTGCTCGAGCCGAGCCTGGTTAGCCCGGCCTTGGCCCAGCCAGGCAGAGCAGTAGCGGGCCAGGCCACGCCGCTGATCGTAGAGCGGCTCAGCGCGCGCGAGCACGAGGTGCTGAGCCATTTGTCGGAGATGCACAGCACCGCTGAGATCGCCAGCGAGATGTACATCTCGGTGAACACGGTCAAGACCCATCTCCGGAGCATCTACCGCAAGCTGTCGGCGGCGCACCGCGGCGAGGCGGTCCGCCGGGCGAGACAGCTCCACCTGATCGGATCCATCGATACCAGCGTGTCTGCTAGCCCCCGGGGGTAGCGTCGCCGCTGGCCGCTGGCCGCTGCTGGCCGCGGTAGAGGATGCCGGTTTCCCGGCCCAGCGCGACAGCGTCATGCCTCGTTGACACGCCGAGCTTCCGGTAGACCGCCCGGACGTGGGTCTTGACCGTGTTCGCTGACAGGTGGAGTTCCGCCGCGATCTCGCGGAGGGAGAGCGTGCCCTGGAGCAACCGCAGGACGGCCAGTTCGCGATCAGTCAGCGGCCCGGCGGCCGCGGCCGGCCGCGGCAGGCCGGACAGCCGGTGTTCCAGCGCCACGACCCGGGCCAGCTGCGCCTCGGCACCGCCGGGCAGCACGGTCAGCACATCACGGGCCGTGCCGAGGATGTCCGCGGCGCGGGTCCGCTCGCCCAGGTCCAGCAGCACCTGAGCCAGCATGAGCATGGCGACGAGGGTGGGCCATGGGCTGGCACCAGGTACTCGCTGGCGGCCCTGGAGGGCACGCTCGAACTCACGCCGGGCCTCCTCCAGCCGCCCCTCCGCGGCGAACACGGCGCCGCTGGCCATCCGGGCGAATGAACCCTGCGCCGAGGAGCCGGCGTCATCGCTGGCCGTGAAGCCCCTGGCCTGGTCCGCCAGATCCTGCGCCTTGGGCAGCCGGCCCAGTTCGACGGCAACCAGGGCGAGCAGCGACAGCACCACGAGGTGCGGCACCGGCGTGAGCGACTGGTTCTGCACGGCCGCCTCCAGCGGTTCTGCGGCCGACGTGAATTCGCCCGACAGGTAACGGCTGAACCCAAGCGCTGCCTGGGCCAGCGCGCACCACCCCGACGCTGGGTCATTTTCCAGCTCGGCTGCTACTTCGGCCGACTCGCGCATCACCCGGAGGCCCTCGAACCCGAAGACGCCCCGCAGCAGGGCAGCAGAAGATTCAAGGGAGCGCATCCCGTCGGGCAGCGGGCCCTCGTGTTGTCCGGCCTCGATGACCAGGAGCCAGCGCCGGACTTCCTCCCGCTCGCCGCAAAGTGCCGCGGCCCAGGCCGCACAGTGCGCGGCCACCGGATCGGCGGCAATCTGCTCGTCACCCAGCGAGCGGATCCAGCCGAGGATCGTCCTCGCCTGGCCTGCCTCGGCGTAGCCAGGCCAGCAGCGTGCGATGAGGTCGATGGCCCTGGTGATATTCCCCGCGGCCAGCGCGTGGTTGACCGCCTCCTCCATCGAGCCGGACCGCTCGTGCCAGGCGCTCGCGCGTTCGTGCAGAGCGGCGATGATACCGGGCTCAGTCCTGATGAGCTGGCTGCGCAGCAGCTGGGCGAAAAGCTGGTGATAGCGGTACCAGTGCCGGTTGTCATCTAGCGGCACGAGGAAGACGTTCTCGCGCTCGAGGGTGTCCATGATCTCCGCCGCATCGCCCACTCCAGTGACGGCATCGCAGAGGGGAGCGCAGAAACGGCCGAGAATGGAGGTCCGCACCAGGAACTGCTGGATCTCCCCTGGCTGGCGGCTGAGCACCTCTTCCGCCAGGAAATCGCCGATGAACCGGTTGTCGCCGCTGAACTGGCGGATGAATTCACTGGGCGAGGGATGTCCGCGCAGGGACAGCGCCGCCAGGTACACCCCGGCCGGCCATCCCTCGGTCCGCTCGACGAGACGGGCCAGGCCGGGCCCACTGAGCCGGACGCCAGCGACAGCATGGACCAGTGCGCCCGCCTCCGCCGCGGCGAAGCGAAGTTCGCGCACCCGGATCTCAGCCATCTCTCCCGCCGCCCGCAGCCGCGCCAGCGGCAGCGGCGGGTCAGCCCGCGTGATGAGCACGAGCCGGGCCGGTGGCAGCAGATGATGCAGCAGGAACGCGATCTGGTCGTGGCAGGCGGGTTCGCTGATCAAGTGGTAGTCATCAAGCACCAGCACGACCGGTTCCGAGGCCGCCATCAGCACGTTGACCAGGGGCAGGACGACGGTGCCCATGATGTCCGGGACCGGGGCCCGAAGCGCCTGCAGGACCGGCCCGACGCCGAGCCCGGGATAGGTCCGCTGCAGCGCATGCGTGATGTGCCACCACAACCGGCTGGGGTGGTTGTCATCAGGATCGAGCGACAGCCACGCGAATGGGTGGCCATATTCCGCACTGGCCTGCCATTGCGCTATGAGGGTGGTCTTGCCAAAGCCAGCGGGAGCCTCAACGAGGACAAGCCTGGCGTCGGTACCAGCTAGATTCCGGACGAGTCTCCGCCGTTCGACCCATTCCTGACGGGCGCCGGGAGCATGGAATTTCGACTCGATCGGTACATCAATTCCCGCACGGGCCGCCTCCGGCGCGGGAACCGGGCGTAGCCTACTTTGCGGCCGTGGCACGTCACCGGCCATCGGGCACGTTTACCACAGCAAGCCAATCTTTTCCAGGGACTATGGTCCTGAAGTTATTCGAATATTGTTCAAGGATTATTCGCGGCTTGTTCGAAGAACGTGCTCCCTCCGGCGCTTCGCTGCTCATCCTGCCCGCGCCCCACCCACCTGGTATCACCCGTTGCGGGTGGGGCGGAGCTGACGCCGGCTTGATGGACTGGACCCCGGGTTTTCCACCGCTACCAGAGAAAAGGGACCACCATGTCTGACCTGATTGCGATCGGTTACCCCGACGAGACCACGGCCGAGGCTGCCGCCGACGAGGCCCGGCGGCTGGCCCGCGACCTCATTATCGAGCCCGACGCGATCGCAGTGATCGTGCGGGACAAGGACGGCGACTACCACGTGCACACCAAGCACCACCTGGTCGGCAGTGGGGCAACGTGGGGCATGTTCTGGGGCCTGCTGTTCGGCCTGCTGTTCTTCATCCCCGTATTCGGCATGGCCGTCGGCGCGGGACTAGGCGCTCTCATGGGCAAGGTGACCAAGTCGGGCATTGACAAGCAGTTCCAGGACCAGGTCCGCGGCATGCTGCAGCCCGGAACCTCGGCGCTGTTCCTCATGGTGGAGAAGGTCACCCCGGACAAGGCCGTCGAGGCGATGAGCAAGTACGGCGGCACCGTGCTGAAGACCTCCCTGTCCAAGGAAGGCGAGCAGGAACTGCAGGACGCCCTGCACGGCAGCAGCGCCGCATCCGCATAGGCCGCTGAGCCAGGGCAGCCTGTCCCGCCCGGCGGTGACCAGGCTGCGGGCCATGACGCGAGCTGTGCTATCCGGCGCGCCAGCCAGGTACAGGGGCCGTACCGGCCGGCCGGGTCCCGGCGGCCGGTACGGCCTCTGCTGCTGCTGGTACTGATCTCCACCTATCTACGGTGCGCTGAGCGCGTACATCATCCTCGGCCTGATGTTCGCGGCCTACTATTCGGCCATGGGGCACCTGGGCGGAGTTCCCTTTTTCTGTCCGGGGAAGGCCGCCAACTCCCAGACGTACCAGTACTTCAGCTTCACAACGCTCACCACCCAGCCGGAGTAACCTGCCAGCTCAGCTGACCAGCAGGTAGATGCTCTTGCCGACCAGCCAGAAACCCAGCAGCAGGCAGATGAGGATGATGACCTGGTCCTGGTGTGCGGCCAGCCAGGTCCGGAGCTGCTCGAGCCGGGCGCCAGCCGCGGCGGGCGCCACGGCGGTGTACACCTCCAGGTACAAGAAGCTGCCGGTCGCCAGCAGGCAGAAAGCCACCAGCGTCAGGTAGCTGCCTGCGGTGGAGAGCTGGGCCTGGGTCACGGTCGCGGCAGCGGCCGCCACGAGCGTCCAGGGCTGCAAGAACGCGGCAAGCCCGGCCGCGGTCCACAGCGAGAGCCGGTCCAGCCTGGCCATCCAGGCCGGCGGCTTCCGTGGCCGGCCGCGCTGGCGCTGCTGGCGCACGGCGATCAGGATCAGTGCCACGCCGAGGGCCAGCTTGACGGCCAGCGCGGCGGTCGACGGGGCCGTGCTCGGCTCAACCGGCTGGTCCCCGGTGGCCAGGATGACGGCCGCGATCACGGCGACCAGGCAGCCCAGCCAGCCGAGGATGAAAGCCAGGCCCTTCCGCCCGCCGTGCTCAGCGCTCAGCATCAGGATGAAGACCATCAGCGGAAACGGCTCGAGGGTGACACCGAGACCGATGAGCAGAAGATCGAGTACCACACCGCCTCCGCCCGGATCAGCCGGCGATCACACCTCGCGCTCTGCGGTGATCCGCCCGGCGGCCACCGCGCTGACGAGCGACTGGTAATCACGCTCGCTCTGGTCCGCGTAAGCGCTGGCGAACTGGGTGACAGCCCGCTCGAACGCGTCCGAGCCGCCAAGGTAGGCCGCGATGGCGATCCGGTCCCCGGACCGGGCGTGCGCCCGCGCCAGCGTCCAGCCGCAGAGCATGCCATACATGCGCAGGCCAGCCGGGAGCATGGTCTCGATGTCGATGGAGAATTTCCAGTCCCGCAGCTGCCGCACGTAAAAGTCCCGGGGCTGCCCGTCCAGCCCGGCTCCGACTCGCTGCCAGCCGAGGAAGATGTCGCTCGCCGCCTGCATCAGGCGCTGGCCCGCGACCACCCGCTGCCCCTGATTGGCGTACCTGCTGGCACCGACGAAACGGCTGAGCACCGACTCCTCCGCCTCCTTGACCTGAAGGAACAGCGGGTCGGCATCGTCACGGCCGAGCATCAGGACGATCCAGCAGCGCGTCCCGACGCTCCCGACCCCGACGACCTTACGGGCCATGTCGCAGAACTCGAACTGCTCCAGCAGGAACCTGCGGTCGGTCTCCAGGGTGCGCCGGTACGTGCGGATCAGGGCGGTCAGCTCAGCTTTGAAGGCCGCCTGGTCCGCTTCGGCCGGTAGCAGCTCGCCGACCGGCACGATCAACGGCGGGTCGGAAATGATTCGCGGCCGGCCGTCCACCATCCGGGTCAGCTTGGCCACTTCCTGCATGCTGTCCCTGGTTCGCGCCTTCGCCAGGCCCTTGTCCAGCCGCTTGCGCTGCTGCGCCTTCAGCTGCGCGTCGAACTGCGCCCGCAGCTGCTCCACGTCCGCGCGCGCATACCAGACGTCCAGGTTGGTCATCCTGGCGAAGGTGCGCATCGCCTGCCGGTACTGGGCGACAGCGGCCTGGGCGATCTCGCGGCGCAGCTTGCCCGGGTATCCGTTGCTGCGGGCCGCGATCTCCAGGCTGGCCGCCAGCCGCTTCACGTCCCATTCCCATGGGCCGGGCAGCGTCTCGTCGAAATCGTTGACGTCGAACATCAGCCGGCGCTCAGGTGAGCCGAAAACGCCGAAGTTGGACAGGTGCGCGTCACCGCAGGCCTGCACGGCCAGCCCGGTGACCGGAGTGGTCGCCAGGTCGCTGGCCATCGGCAGGGCCGCGCCGCGGTAGTACGCGAACGGGGAGGCCATCATCCTGCCCCACCGGACCGGCACCAGCTCAGGCACCCGCGACTTGGCCTGCTGCTCTAGCAGCCCGATCGGGTCGGGCCGGTCGGCTCCAGGGTCGAACTCCGCATGACGTTCCCGTGGTACCTCCGCCCGCGCCGTCTTGCCCCGGGCCGCGCGCTCGGCGGGCGTCCGCCGGACTCCTGACGAATCGAGCTGGTAGCGGGTGACCCGCCGCAGCGGAGCCTCAGCCGTCCGCACCGTCATGACCGGGGTCCTCTCAAGCCGGTTGCCAGCGGACCCTCCAGGCAGCGGGCAACCAGGCGCTGCCGACCTGCCGCCACCGCAGCTGCCAGGCGGCCGCGCAGCGCCAGGTACCCGACGATGCCGGATCTGCCGGCTGCCCGCATCACCCTGGCCGGATGACCAATCCGTCGGCCAGCCGGGGTTGGCTCGTAGCCAGATCGGGACGGCCAGCGGCGGCAGCGTCGGCCGGCCCGGTCGCCCGCCGCGATGGACCGCGGATGGCAGTGACAGCGGTGCGGCGTCCCCCCGGCGGGTGACGCCGCACCGCTGTGCCCCCACTGCGTCGCTGGCTAGGGCACTCCCGGTGCCGCCGCCGATGCTGAACCCCTGTTCTCCTCGAGGACCCGGAGCGCGCGCCGGAGCAGGAGCCCGCCGACGATCTCGAAGATGCCCATGATGATGAACCAGATGCCGAGCAGGACGGCCAGGGCCGTGACAGACGACTCAGGAGCGACGGCGACCACGATCCCGGCGATGAGGCTCACCACGCCGAAAGCGATCCACCAGCCCCTTCCTTCGCGACTGCCGCCCGCGATGCCGCCGATCAGCGCGGCCAGGCCCTGGACGATCCAGGTGATGCCGATGAGCAGGCCGATCAGCGCCCTGGTCAGGTGCAGGTGCCGGATCAGGACGACGCCGATGACGATGAACAGCAGGCCGGCGATGCCGAGCCAGACCCGGTGCTGTTCGTCCGGCCCGAAGACCCGGAGCAGGTGGAAGATCCCCGAGAGGATCATGAGAATCCCAAGCAGGATCGCGACCGCGTTCAGGGATCCTGTCGGATGCAAGGTCACGACGACCCCGAGGATCAGGGTCAGCACGCCGAGGATCAGCGTCCCCTGCCACGAGCTGGCCAGCATCGAAGGGGGCGCGGACTGGTCGCCATATTCACCGGATGCCATCTGTACTCCTGTCATGTGGGCCCGGGAGCCCAGGCCCTCCGGATGGCCGGCCTGATGGCGCGGCCGGGGACCGCCTGCTGGCGCCGCCAGGGCCTTACGTGCCGAGCAGCTTGGCCTTGGCGGCGGCGAATTCAGCGTCGTCCAGGACGCCTTGCTGATGCAGCGCGGCGAGCTGGTTCAGCTGATCGATCATTGGCGATACCGCCGCGGGCGGCGGCTGGGCCGGCGGCGCCTGGGCGGGAGGCGGCGGCGCCTGCTGCTGTTCGAGACCGCTGATGCGCTCGTTCTGGTCCTGCTCCTGCTGTTCGCGCTCAGCCCTATTCCGGGCGACACTCTTGCCCGCCATGTACGCGCCGCCGCCCACTACGGCCGCACGCAGCAGCGGGCGCCTCCGACGAAAGCCCATCACTGTCTCCTTATCGCTCGCCGGGCCAGGTCCGTTATACCCCGTCTGGCAGGGCCAGGCCGAGGGCCACCATGAGCTCCGGCGCGGCTGCCACTATCTTCGGGCCGCCGACTTGCGGCGCGATAGCGATCAGCACCCCCATGAGGTCGGCTGGGGTGGCCCCGGCATCCAGCGCGTTGCTCACCTGCCAGAGGTAGGACGCCGGAGGTGCGTCGAGTGCTATGAGGGCGGCCAGCTTCACGAGGGCGTAGCTGCGGGCGTCGAGACCGCTGGTGGCCTCCCACCGGGCCCGCAGCTCCAGGCCATCAGCCAGCAGATCCGGGTCACCCAGAGCCAGCCTGGCCAGCGCCTCCCTGGTCGCTTGGTCAACATCTGCCTTGGCGGGCATGTTCATGGCAGGATCCTTTCCGTCGCTTCGGCGGATGGGTGGCTGAGGACAGATGTCCGCCTGTCAACGATCGCGGCTACCGGGCAGGACGGCGTCACCCGCGGCGGATGGGTATACCGCCGCGGTTTGCTCCACCTGGACCGGGCCAGCGCGCGCCGAACGGCTCGTGTCACCCGTACCGGGGGATGCAGGCCGCCACGCCGGTTGTTCATGGTCATCATGGCCAGCGCTGCTGGCGGCGCCGGCCAGCTCCGGCGGCCGCCCCACGGCACGGGTATCAGCCTCGCGGGCCAGGAAACGGAGCCGGGCAGCTCGCGCATCCCAGGAGTAGATGACCGCACTGCCCGCGATGAGGTCATGCAGGGCGCGGTGCTCACGTTGGACCAGGATGCCGAGGAACCCCAGGCCGAAGAAGAGGAAGCTGAGCGGAAAGACAAGCGCGCGGACGACACCTCGCCGCGGCGGGAGGGGCGCGCCATCGGCCCCGACGACGCGCACGCCAAGCACCGCCATGCCGAGGGTCCGGCCGCTCGCCGCCCACGAATAACCGAAGTCGAGGAACTCCCAGGCCGCGAACAGGATGGCGACGAGGACGTTCGACCGGTTCCAGGACACCGAATGACCGGTCACCACCTGCGCCGCCAGGGAAGCGGCTGCCAGGCCGAGGGCAAACAGGCCGGTGCTGACCGCGAGGTCGATGAGATACACCAGGAACCGCGAGACTGATCCTGCGTAGTTCCCCTGGAAACTCACCCAGTCCGCGTCCTGTGCCCGGGCGCTCATGACTCTGCCCGGGCATCCAGCCGGGCGAGAGGCGCCGCTGGTCCGGGCTGCTTACGCCGGAGCAAGCGGCCGACCCACCGGTCAATGAAGTGATCGAGCCCGACCGCCTGGCTGCGCGCCGCGTCAAGGGCCTCGCTCGCCACCCCGCCGGACGACCTGGCGATGATCGCGCCGAGGTCCGTCTCTTCCATCAGCTCATCCACGTCGATGCGCCGCATCAGATCGTTGACGTCAACGCGGTCGACGACGGCCGCTACATCGGCGCGCTGCAGAATGTTGTTCACGTCGCCCGGTCCAGCAGCGCGCCGACGTCAACCCGGTCCAGCAGCGCATCGACGTCAACCCGGTCCGGTAGCGGGTTCAGGTCTACCCGGTCCAGCAGCGCGTTCACATCCACCTTCGCCAGGACGTCGTCCACGTCGACGCGGGCTAGTACCGCGTTCAGGTCGACCCGCGCCACCAGCGCGTTGACGTCCACCGCGTTGACCAGCAGATCGACCACGCGCTCAGCGATCCGCTGGGCAAGCGGTTCCACCGGCTCGGTCAGTCGCTTGCCTGCCGAGCGCAGCTGATCACGTGGATTCACGTTACTCAGTATCGGCAGCGCCAGACCGCGGAAATCATCCGGCACGGATGATGCGGATCCGTCCGCCGGGCCCCGTCCGCCGGGCCTCCCGCGGACGGGCACGGTCACGTCTGGCCAGCGGTCTGCGCGGGTGGCCTGCCGACCAGCTCGATCAGCCCGAGCACTACCAGCAGCAATACAGCGATCAGGATAACGACCAGGGGGGTGGGGCGTCCCCAGAAGACGAAGAGCACGGCGGCCAGTGCGACCGCGGTGATCCGCAGCGCGGTACGGTGCGCGTACGTCCACTGGCCGACCGGCCCGGTGCGCAGGCCCTGGCGCTCGCCGCTCTCCCTGATCCAGCGCAGTCCGGAGGCAAAGGCCGACCGGGTCCGTACCGCCGTCACCGACGGGCCGGTGAAGAACGCCGCGATGGCGACGACCAGGCCCAGGACCAGCAGCGTGCGCAGCGCCTCCTTGATGAACCGGATGAACGTGTCGAACATGGCGGCGGCAGCATCACTGGGCAGGACGCTGTTCGGGACGCTGTTCAGGTACACGCCACGGAAGATCTGCAGGGCAGCGCCCAGGACGAGCATGGATACGGCGAACCCCAGCCCGGCCCCGATCAGGGCCCGCCGGTGGCCCCGGGCGATGTACACCCCGGCGCCGATCAGGAGGAGCGACAGTATCGGCAGCACCCACTTGAGGTCGTTGATCAGCCGGTAGGCACTCTGTGCCTTGACCAGGTCGCGGGAGGAGAACAGCGCCAACTGCGGATGGATCGGCGGCAGCTTGTCCACCAGCGTGAACCCGCGGGCGATCAGGTCCTGCTTGACGATGTTGATGAACGGAGCAAGATCGACGGTGACCTGGCCATTGCTCACGGTGACCGCGCCGTTGCGCCCGGACAGGGCGTTCACCAGGGTCTGGTGGGCCACGGTATTGACCTGGACCCAGGCGCGGGCGAACCGTGGGCTGGTCACGATCTTATGCACGGTGCTGTGGATGAACCCGGTGACCGCGCTGGCGATCGACGGACCGAACGTCCGCAGCAGCGTGCCCACCCTGGGCAGGCCCTTGTCGGTGAGCAGGGTAGCGGCCTGGTTGGTCAGCCCGGTCACGTTGAGACGGCTGGTGATCTGGGCCGTGACCTTGTCCGTCAGGGCGTTCTGGATGGCCGGATCGTGGATCAGCGGCTCGATATTCGCTATGTAGCGGCTGGTATCGGAAACCTGGTTGGCGCTCCAGACAGCAACCACGGACACCGGTGCGAGCAGGCAGCCGAGCACGATGAGCACGATGGCTACCGGGCTTCGCCAGCTAAACCGGTGCCGGGCGGGCTGATCAGCGCCCTGGGCGCGCAACCGGCTGACCTCCGCGCGCAGCTGTTCTACCTCGGGCGCCTCGGCGCGGAGGCGTTCCAGCTCAGCTCGCTCATCCAGGCTGAGTTCCGGGCCGTGGGCCACCGGCCCCGGACCATCGCCAGTGCTGGACAAGGTTCACCTCCGCCAATTCCGGTTCACTCTTTCTCGTGCTGGCACAGTTGCGCATCACCCCGCCGGGGTGATGCTGGTCAGGTTCGGGGCTGGCAGGGCCGAGCGGAGCGGGCAGCCGGTACACAGCACCCTCGTCAACGCCGAGTTCAGTCACCAGCCGGTCCAGGACGCACGGGGTGATCGAGTCCGCGACCTCCAGGCGCACGACAGGACTGGATCGCCGCTGCTGCGGCGATGGCCGGCCGGACGCTGCCACCAGGTCCGCGGTGACATGGCCGGGCACCGCGGGTCGCTGACGGCGGGTCACCCGGAAGGCGTGGTGTTCCAGCACCGCCATGCCCTCGTACAGCTGGTGCAGGTGCACGGCGATGACGTCTTCCAGCGGCACGAACCGGTGCGGTGACACCTGGAGCAGGTACCGCGGCAGGTCCGGAACCTGCACGCGGGCGAACAGGTTGCCGCGGGTCCGGGGATCGGCCACGATCACGGCCAGGTTGAGCGACCGGCCGGATATGTACGGAAACGGGTGAGCTGGATCGACGACCAGCGGCGTGAGCAACGGATAGATCCCGTCCCGGTAGCGCTGGCGCACCGTCCGGCGTTCGGTGCAGGACAGCTCGGCCCAGCGCAGGATCTCGATCCCCTGGCTCACATCCACCTGACGGTTCCTAGGCAGTTAAGAACCTCTACCCCAGCTCAGCTGGGGGCAGGCCGGATCATGCCTGGAGGATGATGATCGTCAGGCCGCGCCGTGCGCCCTCAGCCGCGGGCGCTCAGACGGTTAACCGATGACCAGGAGGGCGATCACGAACAGGACGATCGCCACGGCGATGACCACGCCAGCCAGCACGGCAACCCGGCTACGTGGTGCGCGCATCGCCCATGGTGCTGAGTCGCCAGCGGAGCGCTCGTCCGCGAACGCGCGGAACTGAGCGGTGCTGCCGGAAGGATCGGGCTCAGGGTCACGCATGCAACCGACTGTAGCCGCCGCGGCTCGCTGTCCGCCCGGAATCCACCGGATTGGAACCGGGGGACCTGCAGGATTCCTGGTCACCGGCTGGTGCTGCCCGGCGGCAGGATGTCCGCCCGGCTGACCAGCCGCGAGAGCACTATCACGCTGCGTGTGCGGACAACAAAGGGCTCCGCGCCGATCCGCTCGACTACCCGCTCGAAGTGCCCCACGTCAGCCGCCCGGATATGCAGCAGTGCGTCTGCCTCGCCGGTGATGGTGCAGGCCCCGGTCACCTCCGGGTATTTGCTGACCGCGGCCCCGATGTCGGGCGGCGAGGTCCGGCCACGGCAGAACAGCTCCACGTACGCTTCCGTGGTCCAGCCCAGCGCGGTGGGGTCCACGGTGGCGGTGAACCCGGTGATCGCACCGGAGGCACGCAGCCGGTCCACCCGGCGCTTGACCGCTGACGCAGACAGGCCGACCCGGCCGCCGATGTCGGCGTAACTGGTCCTGGCGTCCTCGACCAGCGCGGCCACGATCCGCTCGTCGAGCTCATCGAAGGCTGCGGGGCGTCCGGGCACGCCCCGATCCTGGCATAGATCGGACAGCAGAGCCCGCCGCCCTTCCCGCACCGCCGCCCCCCCCGGTCCCGGCCCTGGGCCTGGCCCGGACCGGGCCAGGGTCGGCACGGCCGGATCGGTGCCCAGGCCGCGCCCACCTGGGCTGCGAATGAATAACCAGGTTGACCGAACATCGAGGCATATATCTCACGCTCTGATTACGCTTGGAAACGTAGAGCAAGGGAAGCCGGATGAGATTCTGCCCGTGGTGCGGGACTCCAGTGACCGCAGCGGCTCAGTTCTGCGCGGGCTGTGCCGCGTCTCTTGGCCCGCCCGCGGAGGCCGAGAACGCCGGGGAGGAACCGGTTCCGCCGCAGCCTGGCCCGTTCCCGCGCATGTTCGGCCGGCCGCGCTACTGCCCGGGCCCGGCGGACCACCCGGTCGGCGCTCCGGACTACCCGGCCGGCGGCCACGGCTACCCGCCCGGTCCGGACCACCCGCGCGGTCCGGACGGCCCGGCCGGACGGCCGGTCACCGTCCACCCCGGCCCGGCTGACGGCCCGGTCACGGTCGTCCTGCCCGGGGTGGCCCGGTCAGTGCCGCCACTCGGCCGCTCGCCCTACGCGGGTTCCCGGCTGCTGTACGACCCAGACCGGCCGGAGGGCCGCATCCGGCGCCGGTCGCCCGGGCATCGGGCGCAGATCATCAGCGCCGGGCTGGCCGTGGTGGTGCTGCTGGCTGGCGTTATCGCCGCCTGGGCCGCCTTCGGGCCGCACCCCCCGCCCGTTGCGGCGGGCAGGCTGGCCGGCGCCAAGCGGCCGGGCCGACCGGGCCCGGGGCACCGCAGCCCGGGCCCGGCCCGGGGCAGCCCGCTGGTCTCACTCGCCCCCGCCGTGATCAGGGACCCGGACGCCGCGGGAGTCAGGGACCTGCTGGTGAACTACTTCAACGCCATCAACAACCAGGATTTCCAGGGCTACGCCAGCCTGTTCACGCCCGGCCGGCGGCGGCTGATGACCGCCACGGCTTTCGCCAGCGGCTACCAGACGACCATCGATTCCATGGTCACGCTGCTCGGGGTCGCCCGTGCCTCCGGCGGACTGCTGGCAGCCACGATCAGCTTCACCAGCCACCAGAGCCCGGCCGTCAGCCCCGACCACACCGGGTGCACCCGGTGGGCCATCACCCTGTTCCTGCTCCAGCAGGACGGTGCGCTGCTCATCAGCACCCCGCCCGCGGATTATCACGCCTACCATGTGGCCTGCGGCTGATGCGGATCCCGCCTGACCGCTGATTCCGGGGAGGATCACATGGCACGGCTCGGCGGAATGTACGGCCCGGACGCCACGTTTCTCGGAGTCCCCCGGGCCGACCTGGCTGAGCCCGGCTCGCTGGCCGGGACCGACATCCTCATCATCGGGGCACCGTTCGACGGCGGCACCTCACACCGGCCCGGCGCCCGGTTCGGCCCGCAGGCCATCCGGTTCACTGACTACCTGCCGCACGACGGTTCCCGGCCGCATCTGGCGCTGGGCGTAGACCCCCTGGTGGAGCTGCGGGTCGCCGACGCCGGCGATGTGGAGATGCCGTCCGGTGATACCGAGCTGTCCCTGCGCCGCCTGGAGGAGGCCGTGCACCAGGCCGCCGTCGCCGGGGCCATCCCGGTGATCCTCGGCGGCGACCACACGATCGCCTTCCCGGATGCCACCGGAGTGGCCCGGCACGTGGGCTGGGGCAGGCTCTCGGTGATCCACTTCGACGCCCATGCGGACACCGGCGACACCCAGTTCGGCTCGCTGTACGGGCACGGCACGCCGATGCGCCGGCTGATCGAGTCCGGGGCGGTCCGCGGTGACCGGTTCCTGCAGATCGGCCTGCGCGGTTACTGGCCTGAGCCAGAGACACTGGCCTGGATGGCGGGCCGCGGCATGCGCAGCTACGAGATGACCGAGGTCGTCAGCCGAGGGCTGGATAACTGCCTGACCGAGGCCTTCGGCATCGCCACCGATGACTGCGACGGCGTGTTCCTGTCCGTGGACGTGGACGTGGTCGATCCGGGCATGGCCCCCGGGACCGGCACCCCGGAGCCGGGCGGCCTGACCGGCCGGCAGCTGCTCGACGCGGTCCGGCGGATCGCGATGGAGCTGCCCGTAGCCGGGATCGACGTGGTGGAGGTCTCCCCGCCCTACGATCACGCCGAGGTCACCGCGTTCCTGGCCAGCCGGGTGGTGCTGGAAGCACTGTCCGGGATCGCCTGGCGGCGCAGGCAGCAGGCGGGCGACCCGGCCCGGCCCGCCCGGGATCCGCAGCTGCCGCTGCTGCACGGATACCCCGGCGTGGGTGATAGTCCCAGCTGACCGCGGTGGCATGGCACGGCGCGCCGCGGTCGCGTACGTTGACGGCGTGAGCGCAGTGCCGCCTGCGGCCGCCGAGGACGGCTCGAATCGGAGGGCCGGGGCGCGGTTGCCGGATCCGCTGGCCGACCAGACCGCGGCCCGCCAGCCGGGCTGGCTGGCCCGGCTGGCCCAGCTGCCTGCCCACCTTGGCGTCCGCTGGATTGATGTGGGCGCGACCGTCGTGGTGATGGCCGCGGTGGAGCTGAACGTGGCCGAAGGCGGCGGCCAGGGAGCCGCACCCCTGGATGGCCTGGCCTACCTGCTCGGCGCCATCCTCGCGCTGCCGGTGCTGTTCCGCCGCAAATGGCCGCTGGGTGTCCTGGCCACCTGCTCATTGCTGCTGCTGATCTACTACATCGTGCACCGCCGCAATATCTCCCCCGCCCCGCTGCTGTGCCTGCCGCTGTACGACGCCTCGGTCGCCGGGTACCTGGCCGCGGCCATCGTCATCCCGGCTGTCTACATGATCATTGGCGTGTTCGTGGTGGAAGCCTCCACGAACCTCACCCCGGCCGCACTGGCCCAGGAGTTCCTGCCCAGCGTGGTCGTGCTCGCACTGGCGATCATGCTGGGTGAGGTGGTGCGCGGCCGCCGGGCACTGGCCGCGGAGACCGCAGACCGGCTCCGCCTGGCCAGCGAGGAACGCGAAGCCGAGGCTGGCCGCCGGGTGGCCGAGGAGCGGTTGCGCATCGCCCGGGAACTGCACGACACCGTGGCGCACAGCATGGCGACGATCACCGTTCAGGCCGGTTCAGCGCTGCACCTGCTCGGCCCGGACAGCCAGCCGGCCGACGGCGGCGGCCCATCAGACGGCGGCCCATCAGGCGGCGGCAGCCCAGCCGCCGACCGCAGCTCAGCCGCTGGCAGCGGGGACGTGCCGGGCCGCCGCGAGCTGCGCCAGCTCAGGGACGACAACCTGCGCAGCGCGCTGACCGTCATCCGGCAGACCAGCAAGGCAGCGCTGACCGAGATGCGCACCACCCTGGGCCAGCTGCGCGGCGCGAATCCCGATACCCCGGCTGGCCTGCGTGGCGCCGGGCTCGCCCGGCTAACGGAGCTGTGCTCCGCGGTGACCGCGGCCGGCGCCCCGGTCAGCGTGCAGACCGAGGGTGAGCCAGTGCCACTGCCGCCAGCTGTGGATCATGCGGCCTACCGCATCGTGCAGGAGTCGCTGACCAACGTGCTCCGGCACGCGGGCCCCGATGCCCGCGCCACTGTCTGCCTGCACTACCTGCCCGGGATCCTGGCTATCACGGTCGCCGATGACGGCTGCGGTCCCCCGGCCCCGGACAGCCCGGCCGACCGGGCCGACGGGCACGGGCTCACCGGGATGGCGGAGCGGGCCGCCGCGGCCGGCGGCGAGCTCACCGCGGGCGCTGGTCCCGCGGGCGGCTTCGAAGTACGGGCCCGCCTGCCCATCGCCGTCTCCGAGCCCGCACGATGACCGCCCTGGCCGCCGTGGAGCTGGCCGGATGATCCGGGTGCTGCTCGCCGACGATCAGGCGCTGGTCCGGGCCGGCTTCCGGATGCTGCTGGAATCCGCCGACGACATCACGATCGTGGGCGAGGCACCAAACGGTGGCAGCGCGGTGGCGCTGGCCCGCGAGCTGCACCCCGACGTGGTGCTGATGGATCTCAGCATGCCCGAGGTGGACGGCCTCACCGCCACCCGGCGGATCACTGCCGACCCGGCGCTCGCGTCGGTCAAGGTGGTGGTGCTCACCACGTTCGACGACGAGGAGCACGTGTTCGGGGCGCTGCGCGCCGGAGCCAGTGGCTTCCTCGTCAAAGACGTGGAACCGGAGGAGCTACTGCAGGGCGTCCGGGTGGTGGCCCGCGGCGACGCCCTGCTCGCGCCCAGCGTCACCCGGTCGCTGATCGCGGCCTTCACCTCAGGACCGCCCAGGCAGCCCGCCGGGCCGGTCCCGGCGGAACACCCCGGCCTCACCGCGCTCACCGCACGGGAGCGTGAGGTGGTCACCCTGGTCGCGGGCGGGTTGTCCAACGACGAGATCGCCGCGCGGCTGGTGGTCAGCCCGCTCACCGCCAAGACGCACGTCAGCCGGGCCATGACCAAGCTCGGCGCCCGGGACCGCGCCCAGCTCGTGGTGCTCGCCTACGAGCATGGCCTGGCCCACCCCACCCCCCGCTGACCGGTGGCCGGGACGGCGAGCCAGCGGGAACGCCCACCGGCCGGCACCTTCAGCAACGAACACCATTGCCGTCACCTGACGGCGTACTCCGTGCGGAGTACGCCAGCGGAGTACCGGCCCGGCCGACTGCCTTCCTGCGGAGGACGCGCCACTGCCTGCTGCTGAGCAGGATCGGTACTGCATCCCATCCATCTGGCCAGAACCGAGGAGACCGCAGTGCCTGGCTCATCTCGCTCCCCCAGCCCCGGCACCCGGCTGGGCGCACTCAGCACCCTCGGCCGCGGCTGTCACCGGCACCGCTGGCTCACCCTGGCCAGCTGGCTGCTGGGGGTGGCCTGCCTGATCACACTGTGGACTCAGTTCGGCGCCCCAGCCCAAGACAGCTTCACTGGCAGCGACCCCGGGCAGGCCGTGCTCGACCAGCACTTCCACCGGCAGTCCGGGGACACCCTGACCCTGGCCATCCAGGCCGCCGGGCCGGTCCGGTCCGCCGCTGTCCAGGCCCGGGTGGACCGCGTGCTGGCCACCTACCGCCGGGCGCCGCACGTCACCGCCGTGACCGGCCCTTACCAGGCAAGCGGCCGGATCTCCCGGGATGGGCGGATCGGTTTCGGGACCATCCAGTTCGGCATCCCGGGGAGCGAGATCAGCAACACCGAAGCGCTTGCGTTGATGCACGTCGCGAGAGCAGCGTCCGGCAGTCACGTTTCCTTCTACCTGGGTGGGGACGTGGTGGATCTGGCCGAGACCCCGTACGGCGGCCCAACCGAGGGAGTGGGCGTGCTGGCCGCGGCGATCGTGCTGCTGATCGCGTTCGGCTCGCTGCTGGCCATGGGACTGCCAGTGCTCACCGCCGTGCTCGGCATCGGCGCCGGGCTGTCGCTGATCGCGCTGCTCGGGCATGTCTTCCCGGCGCCCTCGTTCGCCCCGATCGTGGCCTCGATGATCGGCCTCGGGGTGGGTGTCGATTACGCGCTGTTCATCGTGAGCCGGTTCCGTGAGACGCTGCGGGAGCGGCGGGCCGCGGGTTCCGCGGTCGCGTCCGAGGAAGCCACGGTCATCGCCATGCGCACCGCCGGGCGGACGGTGCTCATCGCGGGCAGCACCGTGATCATCGGCATGCTGGGGCTGTTCGTGCTGCGCCAGCCGTTGCTGAACGGGGTGGCCATCGCCGCGGCGGCCACGGTGGGGATGGTGCTGCTCGGCTCGCTCACCCTGCTGCCCGCGCTGCTCGGCTTCACCGGCACCCGGCTCGCCCGGCCGTCGCGGGTGCGGCCGCCGCACTGGCTGCGGCGTCCCCGGCCGGAGGGCGCCCCTAGGCGGCCAGAGCATGCCCCTGGCCACGGGAGGCGCCCCGCAGGGGTGTCTCCCGTGGCCAGCGATCCCGGGGGGATTCCGGGGGGTCGCCCCCCCGGACTCGCAGAGCGGTGGGCCGCGGTCATCCAGCGGCGGCCGCTGATCGCCGCCATCCTGTCCGCCGGGGTGCTGCTGGCGCTGGCCGCCCCGGCCCTCGGCATGAAGCTGAGCTTCCCTGATGAGTCCGCTGAGGCGCGCGGGACCATGGGGTACGCCAGCTACGCCACCATGGCCCGCGGCTTCGGGCCCGGCTTCGACGCGCCGCTGATCATCGCCGCGACGTTGCCGTCCCCGGGCGCCAGCACCGCCCGGCTGGTGGACGCGATCGGCGCCACCCCCGGGGTCGCGCAGGTCCGGCCGGCCGTGCTGAGCCAGGACGGGCAGGCCGCCATGATCATCGCCTACCCGGCCACCGGCGAGCAGGACCCGGCTACCAACGCCCTGGTCAACCAGGTCCGGGGGCAGGTGCTGCCGCAGGCCACCGCGGGCACCGGCATCCGGGCCTACGTGACCGGGCCGAACGCGGGCAACGTGGCGTTCGCGAACCTGGTCGGCCAGCGGCTGCCCTGGCTGGTGGCAGTGGTCGTGCTGCTATCCACGCTGCTGCTGGTGGTGATGTTCCGGTCGGTCACGGTCGCGGTGAAGGCCGCGGTGATGAACCTGCTGTCCATCTCGGCCGCCTACGGAGTGCTCACCCTGATCGTGCAGCACGGCTGGCTGGGCCGGGTCTTCGGGTTCCCCGAGCGGATGCCGATCACCACCTGGGTGCCGATGTTCCTGTTCGTCATCTTGTTCGGGCTGTCCATGGACTACGAGGTGTTCCTGCTGTCCCGGATCCGCGAGTTCTACGACGCCACCGGCGACAACGCCACCTCGGTGGCGCGTGGCCTGGCCAGCACCGCCCGGGTGATCACCGCGGCCGCGGCGATCATGGTGGTCGTGTTCCTGTCCTTCGTGCTCGGCGCGAACGTCTCGGTGAAGCAGATCGGCCTGGGCCTGGCTGCGGCGGTGCTGCTGGACGCGACCGTGGTGCGGATGGTGCTGGTGCCCGCGGTGATGGAACTCCTGGGCCAGGCCAACTGGTGGCTGCCCCGGCCGCTGGCCCGGATACTGCCGAGGACCGCGCTGCCCGAGGCCCAGCCCGGGACCGAGCCTGTCCCCTCCCAGCTGGTCTGATAGGCGGTCAACGTTACTGAGAGGTAATGAATCGAGCCGATCTATAATTGCCGGATGCTGGACGTGACCAGGCTCCGCGTACTGGTTGCGGTGGCCCGGCACGGCTCGGTGACGGCCGCGGCCCGGGCGCTCAACTATGCCCAGCCGTCGGTCAGCCATCACCTGTCCCGACTGGAGGCGGAGACCGGGGCGCTGCTCACCCAGCGGGCCGGCCGGGGTGTGCGGCTGACCGACGCCGGGCGGCTGCTCGCCGAGCGGGCCGAGGAGATCCTGGGCCGGCTCGACGCGGCCGAGAACGAGCTCGCCGCGCACGTGGGCCTACGGGCGGGCCGGATCCGGCTGGCCGCCTTCCCGTCCGCGCTCAGCACGATCGTGCCCGCGGCCGCGGCCCGGCTGGAGGCGGAGAACCCGGGCATCGACCTCACCCTGACCGAAGCCGAGCCGCCGGAAGCGGCGCGCATGCTCCGGGCTGGTTACGTGGACGTAGCCCTGGTGTTCCGTCACTTCCAGGACGGGGTGACGGTCAGCCCGCCCGCGGATACCGACGACGGCACCCGGGCCCAGCTGCTCCTCGACGACCCCATTCACCTGGTCACCCGGGCGGCCGATGCGCCGCTGCCCGCGCAGCCCGCGCTGCGTGACTACGCCGACCAGCGCTGGATCGGCGGGTGCGAGCGCTGCCGCAGCTACCTGATCTGGCAGTGCGAGCTGGCCGGGTTCACCCCGAAGATCGCGTTCACCACGGACGACTTCGTAGCCGTGCAGGCGTTGGTGGCGGCCGGGCTGGGCATCACCACCCTGCCCGGGCTGGCCCTGCGCGCCGCGCGCCATCCGGGCATCCAGGCCGCCCCGCTGCCCGGATCGCACCGGCATGTGCTCGCGGTCACCTACGGCGCGGAACTGGCGGCCCCAGCGGTGATGAGGCTGCTGGACGTGCTCGCGCTGACCGTCGGCAGCCGGGACTGCCAGGCCCAGGATCAGGGCGCACCCGCTCACCGCTGACCGGGTGGTACTCCGCCGGTGTCCCGGCCGCCAGGACGCCGGTGTCCCGGCCGCCAGAGGCGCCGGAGGCGCCGGCCAGGAACGTGAGCAGGATCTGGTGCAGCAGACTCCGGCGCGGGTTCAGCCGCCGTACGGTACAAGTAAGCCAGTGCACCGGCTGCCGGACACGCCGGGGTGCCGATGCTGGCGGGCGAGCCGGGAGGAGAGGCAGGAATGACGCGCATGCTGGCACGCACCGGCCGGACCGCTGCCGCCTTCCTCGCCGCGGTCATCCTGACTGGCTGTCACTTCGCGGTCGTCCCGCCCAAGCCGCACGCATCGGCGAGCGGGAATCCCGCCGCGGGCGCAGCACCGGGTGAAACGCCGGGCGCGGCGGCCAGTGCCACGATGGCTAACCCGTACAGCGACCGGCTCGCGGACGCGCCCGCGCTGCTGGTTCAGTGCGCGGTGGACCAGGCCGGCCTGCGCCCGGGCACCAGCCTCGACTGGTTCAGCCGCGGCCAGGTGACGGTCAACACCACCAACGCGCTGAACTTCACCACCTGGTGGGCCACGCACAACAAGCCGGGACCGTATCCGCTGACCTTCCTCATCGCCGGGCACCGCACCCATTACCTGGAATTCGGCACCACCTGGGTCACCCGGGACGGCCAATGGGTGCCCAGGTACACCGGCAACAACGATCCCCGGGCGCTGCGCTACTCGCTGGGCGCCTGGGCCACCTGGACGGCGCTGAACGGCAAGCTGCCCCCTGCGGTCTGCGGCATCTCGGCGACCGCTGGCCAGCTCCAGCAACAGGTTTTCGGCAGTTCCACGCCCAACCCATGGTGATCATCGCCCAGTAAGGTGGCACCTAGGGTAAGCCGGAAAGACTGGTCGGCGCTCGTGCCCGCGCGGGGAAGGAACGCAGTCCAGTGCCGGTTGCTGCCGAGCTGCTGATCTTCCTGGCCGGGACCGCGATCAGCCTGGCCACCAGCTACCTGCTGGTCACCAGGCTGGAGCGGATCGGCGAGCGGCTCGGCCTGTCCGAGGCGCTGCTCGGCGTGCTGGCTGCCCTGGCCGCGGACGCACCAGAAATCACCTCGGCGGTCGCTGCCCTGTCCCAGCACCAGCAGAAGGTCGGCGCGGGCGTCATCATCGGCTCGAATGTGTTCAACCTCGCCGCGTTGCTGGGCCTGGGCGCCCTGGTGGCCGGGAGCATCGCCCTGCACCGCAAGGTGGTCCTGCTCGGCGGGGTGGTCGGGCTCTGGGTCGCGGCCGTCTGCCTGATCACCACGACCGGTGCCATCCCCCCGGCCGCGGGCCTGGCTGCGGTGCTCCTGGTGTTGCTGCCGTACCTGATCATCCTCGGCGTGGGCCGGGACCGGCTGGGCCGCCTGCCGATAGCCCGCCGCTGGCAATCATGGCTGGCGGTGGCCATCTCCGAGGAGGAGCAGGAACTCGACGAGATCATCCACCCGCCGCACGGCCGCCGCGTGGACGTGCTGCTGGCCGTCGCCGCCCTGGTCGTCGTGGTGCTGGCCAGCGTGGCCATGGAACGGGCAGCGACCGCGCTCGGCAGCCACTTCGGGGTGCCGCAGATCATCACCGGCGGGGTGGTGCTGGCCGCGGTGACCAGCCTGCCGAACGCGGTGGCGGCCGTGTACCTGGCGGCCCGCGGCCGCGGCGCCGCGATGCTGTCCACCACGCTGAACAGCAACGCGCTCAACGTCACGGCCGGGCTGCTGCTGCCCGCCAGCATCACCGGGCTGGGCCCGCCGTCGGGCACCTCGGTGCTCATCGCCGTGTGGTACCTGGGCATGACCGCCGCCGCCATCGCCTTTGCCTACCGGGACAGCGGGGTGCGCCGCGCCACCGGCGCCTTCATCATCGGCTGCTATCTGGTCTTCCTTGGCTCACTGCTGGCCACGGCGCACTCCGCCGCACCCGGGCTGCGGATCACTGTGGTGCCGCTGCTGGTCACCGCCGTGGCCGGGGCCGCTGGGCTGACCCGCCGCCCCGGCCGCACCCGCGCCGATGCTGGCCAGCCAGCGGCCGGGCAGTCGGCGTCCGGGCAGTCGGCGGAAGGGCAGCCGGCGGAAGGGCAGCCGGCGTCCGGGCAGTCGGCGGAAGGGCAGCCGGCGGAAGGGCAGCCGGCGCCGGGCAGTCGGCGGAAGGGCAGCCGGCGGAAGGGCAGCCGGCGCCCGGGCAGTCGGCGGAAGGGCAGCCGGCGGAAGGGCAGCCGGCGCCCGGGCAGCCAGCCCAGGGTCAGCGCCCGGGCTCCACGACCACGTCCGACGACAGCAGCTCGTAGGCGTCCAGATCGACCTCGCCTGAGCGGTCGCTCGCCGCGCCGAGCGCCACGGCGTGCCGCAGCGCATCCGGCCACGACCAGCCCTGGACCGCCACGGGCAGCAGGCCGGCCACGACCGCCTCACCGGACAGCTCGAGGCCGGGGACATCCTCCAGCGCCGCCCGCCATTCCTGGCTGGCCGTGGCGGCGGTCACGGCGGCCCCGGACACCATGGCGGCGGCCTGTGCACCGCGGCCGACCAGGCCGGCCGGGGTCACGCCCGCGCCCGGCGGCACCTCCTTCCCGGCTGGCGCCGCCTTCCCCGCTGGCGCCGCATTCCCCGCTGGCGCCGCATTCCCCGCTGGCGCCGCATTCCCCGCTGGCGCCGCATTCCCCGCTGGCGCCGCATTCCCCGCTGGCGCCGCATTCCCCGCTGGCGCCGCCTTCCCCGCTGGCACTGCGGGCAGGACCAGCGCGGGATGCCGGGACAGGCTGCGCCACAGCACCGGGCCGCTGGCATGGACGATCGCTGGCACCCCGGCCTCGGCCGCGTAGCTGGTCAGCGACGCGTAGATGTCCGGCGGCAGGCCGGCCGGCAGCCCGCCGCTCAGCACGACCGCGGCCGCCCCCTGCACCAGCTTGCGATACTCCGCGGCGAGGCGGCCCAGTTCCTCGGTGGTGATGAACGGCGCGGGCTCACTCAGCTGCGTGCTGCGCTCGCCGTCGGCCTCCACGACCTCGATCAACCGCCGCGACTCCCGGCCGATCCTGGTAAACGCCGTCGGTACCCCCGACCTGGCCAGGTCGGACTCGATCAGGTCGGCCGCACCGCCGCCCGCGAAACCAGCCGCCAGCACGTCCTCGCCCAGCGCGGCGAGCAGCCTGGACACGGCCAGGCCGCCTCCGCCCGCCCGGCAGCTCATCTGGCTGACCGCGTTCGGGCCGCCCCAGGAGATCCGGTCGGCCTCGTAGGTCACCCGCAGGGTGGCGTTCAGCGTGACGGTGAGGATCACGGGGCGAGGTCCACTGCCATGGTGGCGCCCAGCTCCCAGCACGCTTCCAGGTCGGCCCGGCCAGGCTCGCCGAGCACGGTGACCACCGGCCGGGCCTGCCGCCAGCGCAGCCCGGTCGTGATCGACTCCACCGCCCGCACCGCCCCGCCGGTGTCCAGGTTGCCGTGCACGTACAGCGCATACGGACGGCCCTGGGTGGCTGACAGGCAGGGATAGTAGATACCGTCGAAGAAATGCTTGAGCGCGCCGGACATGTAGCCGATATTGGCCGGGGTGCCGAGCAGGTAGCCGTCGGCGCTGAGCACGTCCACCGCGGACGCGGTCAGCGCGGGCCGGGCCAGGACCTCGACGCCCTCGATCTCGTCGTTACCCGCACCGGCCAGCACGGCCTCCAGCATCGCCTGCAACGACGGCGAGGACGTGTGGTGCACGACCAGGAGCCGGGTCATCGCCCTGGGCCGGGCTGGCCTGGGCCTGGCCGACCTGGCCGACCTGGCCGACCGGGCTGGCCTGGCCGACTGTGCGGGCCGCGATCAAGCACCTGGGCAGTGTACGCCCGAGCCTGCCAGGCGTAGCCGACCGCACTAGCCTGGCGGGCATGCGCCGCGTTGCCGCCGCCCTGGCGGATTTCTGCTGTGTCCTGCTGTTCGTACTGATCGGCCGGGCTAATCACCACGACGGAGGCGGCCTGGCCGGGCTCGGCAGCACCCTGTGGCCGTTCGCCGTGGGCACCGCGGCCGGCCTGCTGATCACCCGGTTCTGGCGGCGGCCGGCCGCGCTGCTGCCGACCGGGGTGGGCGTGTGGCTGTGCACGGTGGTGATCGGGATGATCCTGCGGGTCATCTCCGGCCAGGGCACCGCGGTCGCGTTCATCGGCGTGGCCCTGGCTTTTCTCGGCCTGTTCCAGCTCGGCTGGCGGGTCGCGGCTCAGTGGGTCTCCCGGTCCCGGCGGCCCCGGCCGCTGGGCCAGCTGCGTCGCTGAGGCGCCATCCAATCTGACAGTTGACACTAACGTTTGTCGTAACTAACGTTAGCTAGGACGAACGAAATGAGAGGCAACGACCGAGAGGAATCAGTCATGGGCCAGCCCGTCGCGTTTTTCGAAGTGATCAGTCCGGATGCGGCCCGCGCGCAGAAGTTCTACGCGGAGCTGTTCGGCTGGCAGGTGGCCGCCGACCCCGCCATGGGCGGATATGGCCTGGTGGACACCGGGGCCGGGGAGGGTGCCATCGGCGGCGGCATCGGCACTGGCGAGCCCGGTGAGAAGGGCGTCAAGATCTACATGCGGGTGGACGACCTCGACGCCTACCTGGACCGGGCCGAGCAGCTCGGCGGTAAGCGGGTTGTCCCGCCCACCGACCTGCCAGGCGACTTCGGCCGGTTCGCGATCTTCACCGACCCGGACGGGAACGCTGTGGGACTGTGGAGCTGAGTATCCCGGCGGGCGGGCCGCCGGATCCAGCGGCCCGCCCGGCCCGCGACCCGGCAGCCCGCCCGCCACAGGCCCCCGCAGCCCACGCGACCGGCGCAGCCCACGCGACCGGCGCAGCCCACGCGACCGGCGCAGCCCCCGCGACCGGCGCAGCCCCCGCGACCGGCGCAGCCCCCGCGACCGGCGCCGGCCAGGCGGCTGACTCCGACCAGGCGGCCGACGAGGCACTCAAGGCGATCGCCGAACCCCGCCGCCGCGCCATCCTGCGGCTGGTCGCCCACGACGAACTGGCCGCGGGCGAAATCGCCGCGGCGTTCGAGGTGACCAGGACCGCGGTCAGCCAGCACCTGACCGTGCTGAAGAACGCCGGGCTGCTCACCGAGCGCCGGGACGGCACCCGGCGGCTGTACCGGGCCCGCACCGAGGGATTGGCCGGGCTGCGGGAATTCCTCGACGAGATGTGGGCCACGTCGCTGGACACGGCCCGCCGGCTGGTCGAGGCCGAACGCGGGATATCCGGTGACGACCAGGCCGCCCGGGCCGGCTGAGCCGCCGGATAGCGCCGGCGGCGACGGCCAGCGGGCCGCGATCGGCCGCTTGTGGCCACTGGTCCTGGACAGGTTCCGTGACTACCTGCACTGGACAGGTAAGCCAGCAACGGATTGTGCTGAGGAGAACGAATGAGCCCAACGCGTGAGGGTCCGGCGACCCCGGTCGCTACGCTCCGCCGACCTCCGGTCCGCCAGTCGACCACGGTGCGCAGTGACGTCCAGCACACGTTCGAGGTGTTCGTGCGCACCATCGGCGTCTGGTGGCCGGTTGACCCGTTCTCCGCGGGCAAGGAGCGGGTACGCGACATCACGGTGCAACCGCGGGCCGGCGGCCGGGTCTATGAGACCTGGGACGACGGCACCGAGGTGGACTGGGGCGAACTGCTCGCCTGGGAGCCGCCCGCCCGGTTCGTGCTGACCTGGATCATGACGCCGGTGCCGACCGAGGTCGAGCTGTCCTTTACCGCGCTCGGCCCGGCGCTGACCCGGGTCACGGTCGACCACCGCGGCTGGGAGGCGCTCACCGAGGAGCAGCTGGCGCAGGACTGCGCGCTGCCCGGTGGCTACGCCAGCGGCGGGTACTCGGTCGGCTGGACCCGCATCCTGGACCGCTTCGCTGCCACACCGGGCCTGACGGAGCCCGGCGATCTGGAGGAATCCCGTGATGACCGCTGACGCAGGCCCGATCCAGCTGGAGACCTATCAGTGCGGGCTGCTCCGGCGCACCCGGCAGTACCACGACTTTGCCGACGATGAGCGGGAGCGGATATTCCGCGAGCACCTGGCCTACACGCTCGGCATGGTCGCCCGCGGCGACCAGCTGGCGGCCGGGCCGGTACCTGACGGCCCGGCCGGGGACGAGGTGATCTGCGGGATCGGCCTGTACCAGAAGGACACGGTGGCGGACGTCCGCCAGCTACTGGAACAGGATCCCGGGGTGCGCCAGGGGCTCTACACCTTCGACGTGATGACCTGGCAGACCCCGAAAGGTTCACTAGCCTTCCCGCTGTCTGTCCCGGCGCAGCCGTCTCGCTGACTGGGCTGCCCTGCCGGACCCGCCTACCCGCGGACGCAGCCCGGCCCGGGGCAGAGCCGTCGCCGGGCCTGGACTGCGCCCGGCCCGCCTTCGCGGTCAGCCGATGACCACAGGTGGGGCAGTGCGCCGCAGGCCCTCGCCGCCGGGCCGCCCAGACAGCCGCCGCGATGAGCGCGACCATTCCCCCGGCGACGGCCGGTCGGCCCGACGGCTCACGCCAGTCCCCCGGCCAGCCCTGGCATACCCGGCGCACTCGCGCGCCGGGCCAGCCGGTGCTGCGCGGCCTCGGCGTTGCGGTGCAGCCGCTGCGCTTCCTCGGCCAGCATGCCCGCGCCCGCCTCGGTCAGCCGGTAGTAGCGGCGCAGCCGGCCGTCTACCACCTCTTCGCGGTCGGGCTCGACCAGGCCCTCATCGCCCAGCCGGTCCAGCGCCCCGTACAGCGTCCCGGGGCGCAGCGACAGCCGCCCCTCGGACAGGGTGTCAACCTCGCCGATGATCGCGTAACCATGCAGTGGCTGCGGCGCCAGCGCGGCCAGGATCAGGAACGTAGGCTCACGCAGCGGATCACTCATGGCCCGGAATATATCGGCAGCGAATGTATCCTGGCAACCATCCACTCAACCGCGGCCCGTCCGCCGTCCTGACTCCGTCCTCCTCATCCCCCGCGCCCCGGCGCAGCGCAAGCCACCCCAAATTCCTCGCCCCACCAGCACCACGACTCGCCCCACCCAGCACAACAACTCGCCCCACCCAGCACAACGACTCGCCCCACCCAGCACAACAACTCGCCACCCAGCACCACGACTCGCCCCACCCAGCACAACAACTCGCCCCACCCAGCACAACAACTCGCGGCACCCAGCACCACGACTCACCCCACCAGCACTACGAGTCGCGTTGATCATGGACTGCGCCCACTCTTCACGTGCTCCAGTCATGATCACGAGTGGTTTGTCCGGAATTGTCTTTAGGGAACGCGTGAAAAGAACTCATTCCGCATGGATGGCACGAATACTGGGGCGGCGTTGGTGGCACTCGCTCCACGGGCCAGGCTCTTGCCTGCCTCGGCGTCCGCTTCTAGACTGAACGTTCAGTCAGTATGAAGGAGCGCACCCCGTGCCCAGTCAGCAGGACAGCCCGCCGCGCCACCCGGACATCTCGCACCACCTGGATACCTCGCACGACCCAGTTGCCGCACCCCACCTGGACGCCGCACCCCACGCGTCGCCCCGCCCGGACGCGTCGCTCTCCAGCAACCAGACCGGCCCGGCCGCCGACCTCCAGGAGGTCATCACCCAGCAGGAGAAGATCTTCACCGACCGGCAGCCCGAGTCCGCGCGGATGGCCGCCCGGGCCCGCCGCAGCCTGGCCGGCGGAGTGACCTCCAGCTGGCAGATCACCATGCCGCAGCCGGTCTGGCTGAGCCACGGCGCCGGATCCAAGATCTACGACGTGGACGGCAACGAGTACGTGGACCTGCACGGCGGCTACGGCGCGGCCCTGGCCGGCCATGCCCATCCCGCCATCGTGGAAGCCGTGCGCAGCCAGGCCGGGCTGGGCACGCACTTCGCCCAGCCCACCCGGAACGCGGTGGCGGTCGGGGAGGAGCTCAGCCGGCGGTTCGGCCTGCCGCTGTGGCGTTTCGGCAACTCGGGCACCGAGGCCACCATGGATGCCGTCCACCTGATGCGCTCGATCACCGGCCGGGACCTGATCATCAAGGTGGAGGGCTGCTACCACGGCCACCACGACTCCGTGCAGGTCTCGGTGACTCCCGGGGCCGACGACGTCGGCCCGGCGGACAGTCCCGCGCAGGTGCCCGCGAGCAGCGGCATCCCGCAAGCGATCATGCGGCTCACCCTGGTCGCCCGGTTCAACGACCTGGCCAGCGTGGCCCGGCTGCTCGACGAGCACCCCGGCCAGGTCGCCGGGATGATCATCGAGCCGATCATGATGAACGCGGGCATCATCCTGCCCGAGCCGGGATACCTGGCCAGCCTCAAGGACCTGCTGCATTCCCGCGGCGCGCTGCTCACCTTCGACGAGGTGAAGACCGGGCTCACGGCCGGCCCTGGCGGCGCTACCGGGCTGACCGGGGTGACCCCGGACATCATCTGCCTGGCCAAGGCCATCGGCGGTGGCGTCGCCATCGCGGCGGTCGGCGGCACCGCGGCGGTCATGGAGCACGTGGCCGACGACGGCTACGAGATGGTCGGCACCTTCAACGGCAACCCGCTCGCCGTCGCCGCCTGCCGGGCGATGCTCACCGAGGTCGCCACCCCCGAGGCCTACCAGCGGATCGACGCGCTGCGCCAGCGCGCCGTGGCTGGCCTGGAACTGGAGATCGCGCGGACTAGGCTCGCGGCGCACGTCGTCTCGGCCGGCGCCAAGGGCTGCGTGGTGTTCTCCCCGGAGCCGGTCCGGGACTACCGCGGCTTCCTGACCGTGGATGACCGGTACAGTCACGCGCACTGGCTCTTCCAGCACAACCGGGGGGTCTTCCTGCCACCCTGGGGCAAGATCGAGCAATGGCTGATCTCGGTCCAGCACAGCGAGCGGGATATCGACCTGTTCGTGACGAACTTCGCCACTTTCGCAGCTGCCGTCACCAGCTGAGGAATTTACGTTTCGGTCAGGTTTCGCCCGTTGAGTACCTCTTTTGCCCGAGCCCCACTGGGCCTATGCTGTCGCAATAACATGGACGGCTGACCGACTGTTCAGTCAGGACCACAGGCAGGACCACAGGCAGGACCACAGGCAGGACCACAGGCAGGACCAGGCAGGACCAGCGCCAGGCAGGACCACGGCAGGAGCAGGAAGAAGCGAGCTGGTGCATCCGCGAGAAGGCTGGCCAACGGACGGGTCCCGCCCGCCCCTGTTCTCCCGGCGCGTCTCAAGGCGCAGTTTCCTGGCCCGCGGCGCGGGGCCGGCCTGGCCGCCCTCGCGGGTGGCGGCCTGCTGAACGCCTGCGCACCTGCCCTGGCCGGCTCGGGCCAGGTGCCGCTGCCGCGCCCGGGCAACCCGGTGACCTGGCCGGTCTTCCACGACAACAAGCCGATCGCCAGCGGGCTGGCCCCGGAGACCGGGGCGACCCTGCAGATCTACAACTGGGTCGCCTACGTCAACCAGGCCTGCCTGAATCACTTCGCCAAGAAGTACAACTGCAAGGTCCAGCTGACTACGTTCAACACGATGGACGAGGCTCTGTCCAAGCTGCGCAGCGGGCTGTCGTTCGACGTGTTCATGGGTGTGACCGTGGACGTGCTCGGCCAGCTCATCGAGTCCAAGCTGATCCAGCCGCTGAACCACAGCTACCTGCCGAACATCAGCCAGGCCTGGCCGGACTTCGCCAACCCGTTCTACGACCAGCACTGGCAGTACACCAGCCCGTACACGATCTACACCACCGGCATGGCGTGGCGCAAAGACCTGGTGCACGAGAACCCGTACGCGATGCGCAACCCGTGGGCGATGCCGTGGCAATCCAAGTACAAAGGCAAGGTGGCCATCCTCGACGACTACCGCGAGGGGATCAGCCTGGGCCTGATGAAGAACGGGATCTTCGACCTGAACACCACCGACCCGGCCCAGATCGCCCTGTCCCGGCAGTCCCTGGAGGAGCTGTCCAGCCTGGTCAACGTGCACATCGACAACAACGACTACACCGAGGTCCCCAACGGGCAGGTCTGGATCCATCACGCGTGGTCAGGCGATATGGCGTCGGCGCAGTACTACATGCCCAAGGGTGTGCCGGTGGAGACGGTGGGCTACTGGTTCCCCACCGACGGCCGGGGACCCGTGGCCAACGACACCAACACGGTGCTGCGCTCGGCCAGTAACCCGGTGCTCGCCCACCTGTTCCTGAACTACCTGCTCGACCTGCCGAACGTGCTGGAGAACATCAGCTTCAACGGCTACATGCAGCCGCTGAACGAAGTCACCCCGCAGCGCCTGGTCAAGGAGAAGCTGCTGCCGAAGAGCCTGATATCCACCGCGGTGCTGCCGTCTTACTTCCGGCGCGGGGTCGGCGAATTCCAGTTGCCGGTGGACGCGGACGCGCTCTGGCAGCAGGCCTGGCTCGTCGTCAGCAACGGGATCTAGGTGAGGCCATGACAGCACAGGCGGCGCAGCCGCGGGCTACGGCGCGACAGGCCGGCCGGTCGGATTCCAGCCGGCAGGGCAGGCTGTTCTGGGTGCTGCTGGCTCTGCCCGGCATCCTCTGGCTCACCCTGCTGTTCATCGTGCCGTTCTACGCGATGCTGGCCATCGCCATGGGCCAGCTGAACCGGCTCTTCGAATCCCCGGTCGCCGTCTGGAACCCGTTCGCCTGGAGTTCCGCCAACGTCATCAACGTGTGGCACGACCTGGTCGGCAGCACCTCGTTCGCCGGCCCGATCGTGCTCCGGACGATCGTCTACGTGGCGCTCGCCTCGCTGCTGTCGCTGGTGATCGCCTACCCGGCGGCCTACTTCGTGGCCCGCTTCGCCGGGCAGCGCAAGGCGCTGTTCCTCATCCTGCTGATCGCGCCGTTCTGGATCAGCTACATGATGCGCATGCTCGCCTGGATCGGCCTGCTGGAGACTAACGGCTACGTCAACAAGGCGCTGTCCGCTATGGGTCTCATCTCCCAGCCGATCAACTGGCTCGGCGGGAAGTGGTTCACCGTCGTGCTCGGCCTGGTCTACGGCTACATCCCGTACCTGATCCTGGTGCTGTACGCCGGCCTGGACCGGATCGACCCGGCGCTCATCGAGGCCGGACGTGATCTTGGCCTGAACCGGGTGCGCACCTTCATCCGGGTCACCTTGCCGCTGTCCAGGCAGCCCATCCTGACTGGCATGCTCATCATCGTGCTGCCGATGATCGGCGACTACTACACCAACCAGCTCCTCTCCGGCACGGCGAGCACGTCCATGGTGGGCAACCTGATCGCGGGGCAGCTCGGCACGCCCGGCCTCGAAGGGCAGGGCGCGGTGCTGTCCCTGCTGGTCCTGCTGGTCCTGCTGGTACCGATGATCTACTACGTACTGGCGACGAACAGATCGACGCGGGAGGCGGCGTGACCACGACAAGCGTCCCGGCGCATGCGGCCGGCCAGGCTGCGACCGCCACCCGCAGCGGCCTGCGGCGGCTGATCCCGCGGCGCAACCCCTGGGGGCACCCATGGTTTCTGGAGGGCTTCACCTGGCTCTACCTGATCTGGTCCCTGGTGCCGCTCGGCATCGCGGTGCTGTTCTCGTTCAACAACGGGAAATCGCAGAGCGTCTGGCAGGGTTTCTCCTGGCGGTGGTACTTCGCCGACCCGGTCAACTCCGTCCTGCACAACCCGCAGCTGCATGCGTCAGTGATCCAGACCGTACGGCTGTCCGTCTTCACCACGCTCATCGCGGTGCCGCTCGGGGTCGCGTTCGCGCTGGGCATCAACCGCTGGCGCGGGCCTGTCCCCTCGACCTTCAACTTCGTCATGATCCTGTCCTTCGTCATCCCGGAGCTGATCTTCGGCGTGGCGATGTTCTTCGTCTTCACCGTGCTGTTCACCTCGGTGCACCTGGGCACGCTGGCCGAGGTGCTGGGCCTGGTCACCTGGAACGTGAGCTGGCCGGCCATCATCGTGCAGGCCCGGCTGGTCACGCTCGGGCGGCAGTACGAGGAGGCCGCCGCTGACCTCGGCGCCAACCAGTGGCAGACGATGCGCCGGGTGCTGTTGCCACTGCTCGGCCCGGCCATCTTCGCCAGCGCCGTGCTGGTCTTCTCCGGGGTGATCGACGACTTCGTGATCGTCGACCTGCTGTCCTCGAACGCGGGCAACACCCCGATGTCCGTGATCATCTACTCCACCCAGCACGGCGGCAACGGCGGCCCGGCGCTCAACGCGCTCGGCACCATCATGCTGGCCATGTCGCTGGTCATCGCGCTGCTCGGCTACCTCGGCTACCGGTGGGCGACCCGCGGCGAACGGGGCAGCCGGATCGGCGCGCTGACCACCATCGCGGGCAGCGAAGGCGGCTGACCCGGCCCAGCTCTCAGCTAACCGCCAGCTCGTCGTCTGCGGGCGCGACGTCCGCGGCCGTGCCGCGCAGCACGCGCAGCGCATCCGGGGCGAGGAATACGTGCACCGGGGTGCCCTGGGCGAGGTGCTCCGGCGGGGCACCGTCGTTCTGCACCAGGGCCTGGAGCTGCGCCCCGGCCGCCAGCCGCAGCATGACCTGGGTGGCCGCGCCGAGGAAGACCATCCGCTCGACCATGGCCGGCACCCGGTTCGGCCCGGCGGAGCCGTGCTCCTCGATGCGCACCCGCTCCGGCCGGATCACCGCGTGCGCGGTGCCCAGGCCGTCCACATCGGCACGCTCCACGTCAAGGGCTGACTCGCCCACCTTGACGCAGCACTGCCGGCCCGGGCCGCGCTCCACCACGTCCACCTGCATCAGGTTCGACACCCCGAGGAAGTCGGCCACATACGTGTCCGCGGGCTCCTCGTAGATCTCCCGCGGCTCGCCGATCTGCACGATCTTCCCGGAGTTCATCACCGCCAGCCGGTCGGACATGGTCAGCGCTTCTTCCTGGTCGTGCGTGACGTAGAGGAAGGTGATCCCGACCCGCTCCTGGAGCGCCTTGAGCTCCACCTTGAGCGACCGGCGCAGCTTGGCGTCCAGCGCGCCGAGCGGCTCATCCAGCAGCAGCACCGCCGGGCCGAGCACCAGGGCCCGGGCCAGGGCCACCCGCTGCTGCTGGCCACCGGACAGGGCACCAGGCCGGCGCTTCTCGAACGAGCGCAGCTCGACCAGGTCCAGCGCCTCGTAGACGCGGCGGGCCGTCTCGCCCTTGTCCAGCTTCTGGTAGCGCAGGCCAAAGGCCACGTTGTCGAACACGGTGAGGAACGGGAACAGCGCGTAGCTCTGGAAGACAGTGTTGACGTTGCGCTTGTGCGGCGGCACCCCGGACATATCGGTCCCGTCGAGCAGGATGCGGCCGGAGGTGGGCTGCTCGAACCCGGCGATCAGGCGCAGCGTGGTCGTCTTGCCGCAGCCCGAGGGCCCGAGCAGGGAGAAGAACTCACCGCTGTCCACGGCCAGGTCGATGTTGTCCACGGCGACGTCCGTGAACCGCTTGGTCAGCGAGACCAGCTGGATGTGTCCACCGGGCACCGGACCAACCTCCTCAGATCACTACCGCTCAGCTGGCGGCGGGCGACTCCTGCACGGCACGGGCACCAGCGTCCCGGGTGGCTGCCCCCGCCGGGGCACCGGGCCGCCGTCCCGTCCACTCGAACCCCAGCTGGCTGGCGACGAACCGCATGCTCAGCTCGAACGCGCGGCCAGCGGCCACCGAGGGGTCCTCCAGCGCGACCTGGATCGCCATCCCGTCCAGCAGGGCGGACAGGGTCACGGCGAAGTCCTCGGCGTTCACCGGGCCGAACTCGCCCGCTTCCTGGCCCGCCAGGACCAGCTCGATGATGGTCTCGCGCCAGCGCTCGTCGAACTTCTGCCGGACGCCCGCCACCTCGGGCAGCCGCACCGACTGCGCCCACAGGTCGAGCCAGAGCTGCCACGAGCTGGTGGGCTCGCCCTCCACTTCCACCATGAAGTTCATGGCGACCAGCTCCTCCAGCCGCCCGGCCGCGCTGGGGATGGCCGCCATCCGCCGGGTCCCGGCTTCGTACCAGGTGTCCTCGGCGTACCGCAGCGCCTCGGTCAGCAGCTGGTCCTTGGTCTTGAAGTAGTAGATGACCAGGGCTGGGCTGGTGCCGGCCCGGTCCGCTACGTCGGCGATCCTGGTCTCCGGGAACCCGCGCTCCTCGATCACCTCGATCGCCGCGCGCAGCATCTGCACCCGGCGCTGGTCGGCAGTATCGGCCGCGCCGCCACCGCGATCATTCATGCGGACATCCTCGCCCACTCTGCCCATCGGCGGGGCCTATTCAGCAGCCCTGCCCGTGCTCTTCGCCCGGGACGCATGCACCCGCCCCGGACGCCCGGCGGGACGCACTCACCCGCCGCGCTCGCGCCCTGCCGTGGAACGGATTCACCCGGCCCGCCCCTCTTGTGGCAACGGTATCAGGTTTCTAGACTGAACATTCAGTCAATCACACAGGACTTCAGCAGGAGGGCGGACCGATGGCCGCAACGCAGGCCGGGACAGCAGCCAGTACCTACGACGCGATCGTCGTGGGCGGTGGCCATAACGGGCTGGTCGCCGCGGCCTACCTGGCCAGGTCCGGGGCCCGGACCGTGGTCCTGGAAGGGCGGCACAAGACCGGCGGCGCGGCTACCACCGAGGCGCCGTGGCCGGACGCGCCCGAGTTCCGGGTCACCCGGCTGTCCTACGTGATGAGCCTGCTCCCGCCGACCATCATCGAGGACCTGGAGCTGGCCCGGCACGGTTACAAGATTTACCCGATGGGCCCGTACTACCAGGCGTTCCCGGAGGGCGGGTCGATCAAGCTCTACGCCGACGACGCCAAGCGCAACCACGAGGAGGTATCCAAATGGTCGAAGAAGGACGCGGACGCCATGCCCCGCTGGGATGCCTGGCTGGCTGGCCTGGCCGACGTGCTCGGCCCGCTGCTGCTCACCATCCCGCCGAACCTCGGCTCCCGCAAGCCGCGTGACCTGAGGGAAACCCTCCGGCTGGCCTGGCGCAACCGTGGCCTGGATGTGCGCACGATCGCTGACGTGACCCGGCTGATGACCATGAGCATCGCCGACCTGCTCGACGACTGGTTCGAGTCATCCCAGGTCAAGGGCGCGCTGGCGGTAAACGGCGTGATCGGCACCTGGGCTGGCCCGTACGAGCCGGGCACCGCTTACGTGATGGCGCACCACTCGATCGGTGACGTGGGCGACGGCCACCTGGGGAACTGGGGGTTCCAGGAGGGCGGCATGGGCGCGGTGTCCAGCGCGATCGAGTCGGCGGCGCGCAGCCACGGCGCCGAGGTCCGGCTGAACGCCCGGGTGGCACGGATCCTGGTCGAGGACGGCACGGCGGCGGGCGTTGTGCTGGAGAACGGTGATGAGATCCGCGCCCGCGTGGTGGTGTCCACGCTGCATCCGCGCACCGCGTTCCTGGACCAGGTCGGCCGGGAGCACCTGCCGGACGACTTCGCCCGGGACATCGAGCATTGGAAGACCCGCAGCGGCGTGGTGAAGATCAACCTGGCCCTGGCCGAACTGCCGGACTTCATCGCCGATCCGGGCTCGCAACCTGCAGGAGCATCACACCGGCTCGGTGGAGATGGCGCCCAGCATGGACTACATCGAGCGAGCGTTCCAGGACGCCCGGGAGGGAAGCCGGCCGTCCGCCCGTTCAGCGACGGCGTGATCCCCACCGCGTTCGACCAGACGCTCAGCCCGGCGGGCACGCACATCATGTCGCTGTTCACCCAGTGGGTGCCGGCCGACTGGAGCGAGCAGCCGCACACCGCCGAGCTGGAAGCCTACGCGGACCGGATGATCGACTGCTACAACGAGCTGGCGCCCAACTTCAAGGCCGCCGATCCTGCACCGCGACATCGTCGGCCCGTACGAGATGGAGCAGGAGTACGGCCTGGTCGGCGGCAACATCTTCCACGGCGAGCTGTCCCTGGAGCAGTTGTTCCACATGCGGCCGGCCCGGGCTACGCCGACTACCGCACCCCGCTGCCGGGCCTGTACTACGGCAGCTCGGCCACGCACGCGGGCGGCGGGGTGTGCGGCATCCCGGGCTGGCAGGCAGCCCGGGCCGCGATCACGGACCGGAAGAGCGCCAAGCGGGCCAGCCAGGTCCGCAAGCTCGCCCGGCGGTCATGACGCACCACTCAACTCCGCAACGAACACCTCCCGCCACCCCAGCCCCCGGCCTGCCCGCGGCCGGAACGGCAGCGGGCAGCGGACGGCCCGCCCCCGCCCCGGGACCGCCCCCCGGCCCGGGGGCACCATCCGCCAGGCGGCCGCCGTCCGTCCCGGTGCCGCCCCCCGGTCCCGGGACGGACGCCCCCGCGGACCGGTCGGCCCTGCTCGCGATGCTGGAGGCGCGCAGCGTGGTCCTGGTCGGTGCCAGCCCCCGGGACGGCAGCCTCGGCCAGCGGATGATCACCGAGGTGGCGCGCAGCCCGGCCGCTCCGCGGCTGTACCTGGTCAACCCGCGGCATGAGCGGATCGGCGGGCAGCCCTGCTTCGCCTCGCTGGCCGGCCTGCCCGGAACCGGCCGACCTGGTGCTGCTCGGCGTGCCGGACGCGGCGGTGGAGGCGCAGCTGGCGCTGGCCGCGGAGCGGGGCGACCGGTCCGCGGTGATCTTCGGGAGCGCCCACGACCTGCCCGGCCAGCCGCCCGGCCTGCGCGGGCGGCTGGCCGCCACCGCCTCCGCGGCCGGGATGGCGGTGTGCGGTGCGGGCTGCATGGGCTTCGTCAACGTGGCCCGCGGCCTGCGCGCCGTGGGTTACCTGGAGCCGGACCCGCTGCCAGCCGGCCCGGTCGCGCTGATCACGCATTCGGGCTCGGTGTTCTCCGCGCTGCTGCGCACCCGCCGCGCGCTGGGCTTCACCGTGGCTGTGTCGTCCGGCCAGGAACTGGTCACCACCGCGGCACAGTTCGCCGAGTACGCGCTGAGCCTGCCGGAGACCCGGGTGCTGGCCCTGGTGCTGGAGGCGATGCGGGAGGCTGACCGCCTGCGCGGGGTGCTGGCCCAGGCGGCGGCGCGGGACATCCCGGTGGTCCTGCTCACCGCGGGCCGGTCGGCTGGCGGCCGGGCCCTGGTGTCGGCGCACTCAGGTGCGCTCGCCGCCGCCGACGGCGGCTGGGAGGCGCTGGCCCGCGCCTACGGCGTGCACCGCGTCGGCGACCTGGCCGAATTGGCGGACACCCTGGAACTGTTTACCCAGGCCCACCGTCCCCGCCCATCCCCCACCAGGCCTGCCAGCCCTGCCGGTCCCGGAGATGATCCCGCACCAGCGACCGGGATCGCCACCGTGCACGACTCCGGGCTGCAGCGGGCCCACGTAGCGGATCTCGCCGACGAACTCGGGGTGCCGTTCGCAGCCCTCGGCGAAGCGACCTACGCCACCCTGGCCGCCCTGCTCGACCCTGGGCTGGAGCCCGGCAACCCGCTCGACGTGTGGGGCACAGGCGCGCGGACCCAGGAACTGTTCGCCGGATCGCTGGCCGCGCTGGCCGCCGACCCGGCGGTAGCCGCGGTCGCGCTCGCCGTCGACCTGGTCCGGGAGCTCGACGCCGACCGGTCCTACCCGCTCGCCGTGCTGGACGCCACCCGCCGCACCAGCAAGCCCCTGGCCGTGCTCAGCAACGTGCCCAGCGCCATTGACCCGGACACCGCCGCCGAGCTGCGGCAGGCCGGCGTCCCGGTGCTGGAGGGCACCCGCAGCGGCCTGCTGGCCCTGCGGCATCTGCTCGACCATGCCGCCTGCCCGGAACCCGCGCCGTCCCCGCCGATCGACCGGGCGCGGCAGGACCGCTGGCGGCAGGTGATCGCCGCCGGGCAGGCCCACGGCGCCCGGCTGCTCCAGCTGCTCGCCGACTACGGCGTGGCCACCACCCGCACCCGCGCCGTGGCCAGCGGCGGCGAGGCCCTCGCCGCCGCTGACGCGATCGGCTACCCGGTGGTGCTCAAGACCGACGAGCCGGGGATCGCGCACAAGTCGGATGCGGGCGGGGTCATCCTGGGCCTGCACGACCCGGCCGGGCTGGCCGCCGCCTACGACGGCCTGGCGGCCCGGCTCGGCCCGCGGGCGCTGGTCTGCGCGACGGCTGGATCGGGGGTGGAACTGTCCCTGGGCCTGGCCCGCGACCGCGACCTCGGCCTGCTGGTGGTGGTCGGGGCCGGCGGCATCCTGGTGGAGCTGCTCGCCGACCGGGCGGTCGCCCTGCCGCCGGTGGGCTCCGGGCAGGCGCTGCGGATGCTGCGCCCGCTGCGGATCGCCGCCCTGCTCGGCGGGGTACGCGGCCAGCCCGCGGCCGACCTCGGCGCGGTGGCGGCGGCGGTCACCGCGATCTCGGAGATCGCCTGCGAACTCGGCGACCAGCTGGAAGCCCTCGACGTCAACCCGCTCATCTGCACCCCGGCCGGCGCGGTCGCCGCCGATGCCCTGGCCCTCCCCCGCCCGCCCCTGGGCGCGGGACACTAGGAGCATGGCCGGGGAAGGCAGGAGCCAGCTGGATGAGCTGATCAGCAGGGGACTGGCGGCGGCGTGCGCAGTGGCCACGGAGCACGGTCTGCCGGCCAGCGAGCCGCAGGTCCTGTCCGCGCGCGGGAACCTCCTGGTGCACCTGGCGCCCGCCCCGGTCGTGGCCAAGGTCGCGACGCTCACCGCGTGGGCTCGCGCCGACCCCGCCAGCTGGCTGGCCCGCGAGGTCGCGGTGGCCAGCTATGTGGCGCAGCGCGGCGGCCCGGTCGTCCCCCCGGCCAGGGAGGCTGATCCGGGCCCGCACCGCAGCGACGGGCTGGCAGTGAGCCTGTGGACCTACCTGCCGCCGTCGGAAGACCGTCCGGCCCCGGCTGACGTCGGCGAGGCCCTGGCCCGGCTGCATCAGGCGGTGGCCGGCTACCCGGTCCAGATGCCGGTGCTGCTACCCGCGCGGGAGCAGATCAGCGAGGGCCTGGCGGCCCTGGAACGGGACCACGTGCTGCCTGCCGCGGACCTGGCCGCGCTGCGGGCCCGGCATGCCGAGATCCTGGCCACGCTGGGTGACGCGGGCGGCCCTCTGGTCGTGCTGCACGGCGATGCGCACGGCAGGAACCTGCTGCGGGGCCCGGGCGGGTGGGCCTGGATCGATCTGGAGGAGACCTGCCTCGGCCCGGTCGAATGGGACCTCGCCGTGCTGGCCGGCCAGGCCGGCGAGGCCGCCCTGCGCCGGTATGCGGCCGTCGCCGGGACGCCGCAGCCGGACCCAGCGGCGCTGGCCCCGCTCGCCCGCGCCCGCGAGCTCGAAATCGCCGTCTGGTCGCTGGGCATGGCCCATCAGCACCCCGCCCGCTACCGCGACTCCGCCGCCGCCCTCCTCACCGCCATCCTGGGCTGACCCGGTGCACCCGATATCACGGCCCTGGTCAGGGAACCCGGTGAGCTAGGGTTAAGGTCCATTCGCTGCCGAGGGCCCAGCGCTCCGTCGCCAGTGCCAGTGGATGGAGGCACGGAACTTATGCCGATGGACCGGACTGAACGAAGGCGCCGCTTACGTGGTGGGGAATACATCATATTTGCGCACTCCCCACCACATAAGGACTGGGTGACGCGTCAGCGGCGGAGGCGGGCGGGGGTGAGGGCGGCGGCGCGGCGGCGGAGGCGGTCGGCGCGCTGGTCGGCGAGGACCTGGCGGACCACGTTGCGGCCCGGGATGCCGGTGACCCCGCCGCCGCCGTGCGTGGCCGAGCCAGCCTGGTACAGGCGTGCGACCGGGGTGCGCAGATCCGCGTAGCCCGCGGCGGGCCGGGCGTGGAACATCTGGCCCAGGCTCAGCTCGCCGTGGAAGATGTTCCCGCCGACGAGGCCGTATTCCTCCTGCATCTGGTGTGGCCCGATCACCTGCCGGTGCAGCACGGAATGGGTGAAGCCCGGCGCGACCTGCTCCAGCCGGGCGATCACCCGGTCGGCGTACGCGGCCAGCCCGGCCTCGTCCGGCGCGTCCGCCCAGCTGTGCGGCACCCACTGGGTGAACAGTGACATGACGTGGTGACCGGGTGGGGCGAGCGTGTCATCGAACACGCTCGGGATGCAGATGTCCGCGAACGGCCGTGCGGACGGCCGCCCGCTGACCGCTTCCTGGAACGCGGTCTCGATGTCGTCCAGGCTTTCCGCCAGCACGATCGTGCCCCCGTGGACCTGGGGGTCATAGTCAGGGTGGCTGGCGAACACCGGCAGCCGGTCCACGGCCAGGTTGATCTTGACCGTGCCGCTGCGGGTCTGCCAGCGCCGGATCTCGGCGACGAAGTCGTCCGGCAGCACTGCCGGGTCGATCAGCCGCAGGAACGAGATCTGCGGGTGCGCGGTACTGATCACGATGCCCGCGTCGATCTCCTCACCGCTGGCGAGGGTCACCCCGCAGGCTGTGGTCGCGCCGCCCGGCCGGGCCGGGTGCGGATCTCGGCGACCTCGGCCCCGGTGCGGATCTCCGCGCCGAACGAGCGGGCCGCCCCGGCCAGGGCGGCGGTCACCCCGCCCATCCCGCCGCGCGGGAAGCCCCAGGCGCCCGGCTGGCCGTCCACCCCGCCGATGTGATGGTGCAGCATCACGTAGGCGGTGCCCGCCGACCGGGGCCCGGCCCAGGTGCCGATCACCCCGGACACCGAGAGCAGGCCGAGCATGGCGTCGCTGGAAAAGTACTCCTCGATCAGGTCGGCGATGCTGCCGGTGAGCAGCCGGGTGACGTCCACCACCCCGCGCTCGTCGAGCCCGCGCAGGTGGCGCAGCAGCAGTCCCTGCCGCCACAGGTCAGCCGGGCGGTGGGAGCCCAGCCGCGGCGGTATCTCGTCCAGCATCGGCCCGAGCACCCGGCCGAGCGCCGCCAGGTGCGCCTCATACCGCTCGTACGCGGCGGCGTCGGCCGCGGAGAACTTCGCGATCTCGGCGTACCGCTGCCCTGGGTCCGGCGGCAACTGCAGGTAGCGGCCGTCCGCCCGGGGCGCGAAGTACGGGCCCTGCGGGAACACGTGATAGCCGTGCCGGGCCAGGTCCAGGTCGGTGACCAGAGCCGGGGGCAGCAGCGAGACCACATAGGACAGCGACGTCACCGTATAGTCCGGGCCGAACGGGTGCTCGCTCACCGCAGCCCCGCCCACCACCGCCCGGCGCTCGCAGACCAGCACATCCAGGCCGGCCTTAGCCAGGTAGGCCGCGGCCACCAGGCCGTTGTGGCCGCCACCGACCACCACCACATCGCGGTTTCGCACCGGCTGTTCTCCCCTCGACGCGCGGACTTCGGGCGCCAGGCCATCCTGAACGGTCAGGCAGCCCACGGGCAACCGGCAGGTGCCGTCACGCGTCGCGGAACCGGAGCAGCAGGCCCCCGGCCAGCAGGGCCGCGGCGGCCCAGACGGCGAGGACGCCGAGGCCGGCCCAGGGGCTGAGCGGCAGGCCGCGCAGGCCGGTGGTGGCCTGGATGTCCAGGCCCGCGGTCATCGGCCCGAACTGGTCGAGGTGCCGCTGCCAGTCCTGGTTGCCGACGACCTGGGCGATGATCGGGAACAGGTAGAGCAGACCCAGCACCGCCCCGATGGCCAGCGCCGAATCCCGCACCGCGGTGGCGATGCCCAGGCTCAGCAGGCCGATCAGGGCCAGGTAGAGCACCGAGCCGGCCGCCGCGCGCACCGTGGGTCCTGCCGCCAGCGACACCGGCTGATAGCCGTGTCCGGCGGTGAGGCCATGGCCGGGCAGGATGAGCTGGCCGACGAGCACGCAGCCGAGCACGGCGGCGGCGGCGGCCGCCAGCACCAGGCTGGTGACCGCGGCGGCCTTGGCCGCCAGCACGGCAGGCCGGCGAGGCACCGCGGTCAGCGTGATGCGGATCATGCCGGTGCTGTACTCACTGCTGACCGCCAGCACGGCCAGGATGGCCACGATCACCTGGCCCAGGTCGATCCCGGTGAGGCTGAGCTTGGTCGGGTCGACCTGGCAGGCGCCGGGCGGCAGCGGACCGCGCTGGCCGCGGCGACGCTCACCGCCACGGTCAGCGCGACAGCGGCGAGCAGCAGCCAGCCGGTGCTGGCCAGCGTGCGCAGCTTGGTCCACTCTGCGTGCAGGGCCGGGGCGTGCCGGGCCGGAGCGTGCCGCGGCTGGCTCATGCGTCTCTCCGGCGCAGCAGCCAGGCCGCCAGGCCCAGGGCCGCCGCGGCGTAGCCGCACAGCACCGCGAAGCCAGCCCACGGCGGCAGCGGGAAATAGCCGTTGACCGGCGAGTAGTTCGCGACCACCTGCGGGTACTGGGTGACCGTCTGCTGGATGGCGAACGCGGCGGCCGGGGTGAGCCGCAGCACCCACTGCGAGGCTCCGGTGGGCAGGATCCCGCCGGTGGTCAGGATGTACGGCAGCACGATCGCGGCGATCACCAGGGTGATCGCGGCGGCGCTGCGCCGCAGCACCGCGCCGGTGCCCAGGGCGAGCACCGCGGCCACGGCGAGCAGCGCGGCGGTACCGGCCACCACGCGCAGTTCGCCGAGGGACGAGATCGGGATGAAGCGGAATCCGTTCTGGCGCAGCACATGCCCGGCGAGCGGGACCGCGACGGCGGCCGCGGCCAAGCCCACCACGAACGTGACCGAGCCGACCACGATGGCCTTGGCCAGCAGTACCCGGCCGCGCCGCGGGCTGGCCGCCAGCGTGACCCGGATCAGGCCCCGGCGGTACTCGGCGGTGATGAACATAGCCGCCACCACGGTCACCGCGATCAGCCCGGCGAATGCGCCCACCAGGGTGTTCTCGATGGGGGTGCCACCACCGGGTGCCGCGCCCGCCACGGCCGGTGCGATGTCACCGGTCCCGGTCACCGTGAATGTGCCGCCAGCCTGCCTGAACCCAGCGAGCGTGCGGGAGGTTCCGCCGACACCGGGGCCCTGGCCCGGGGCCGCGGTGCCGAGGCCGAGGCCGGCCCAGCTCCCGCCGGGCCGGCCGCCGTGCAGCCGGACCGCGCCGAAGCGGGCGGTGGCCTGCGTCGGGCCGCCGACCCCACGGGAGGAGCCGATGCCGGTGCTCGTCACGTGGCTGTAGTCCGGGGACGCCACGAACAGCCCGGCGTGGACGGTTGCGGGCAGCCCGGGCAGGGTGGCGGTGCCAACCCGGGTCCAGTGCGCGCCGTCGGCCGAGTCGTAGCCGGTAATCGTGTCGCCGGAGCGGGTCAGCCGCAGCCAGCGCGGGGCGGCTGCGGACACCCGGCCAGGGAGGCCGGCCACATCCTGGGTGTAGTCGTACTGCATCCGCACCCCGTGCCCGCCGGTGACCATCATCGCCGCGTACGCCGACCCTTGCTTCGTCGTCGCCTTGATGATGATCCCCGCCTTCGACCACGGCTGGACGCCGGGGTGCAGGCTTGATAGCGCGCCCTGGCCCGCCCGGATCCCGCCGCTGCCCGGCACTGCGGGCATCAGGCCGGTCAATGAGGTCAGCCGCGTGGTGAGGCTGCCGCTGGAGGCCAGCGGCTGGTGCACGAAGTAGAAGCTGTCGATCACCTGCTCGCCACCTGGGCCCAGCGGCGGCGCGCCGCAGATCGAGGCCGGGCCCTGGCACGAGGTGACCGAGCCCGAGGCGGTCAGCACGCCGAGCCCCACGGTGACCAGGGCCGCGACCGTCATGCCGATCAGCCAGCCGCGGACGGTGCGGAACTTGGTCCATTCGGCGCGGATCAGGTGGCCGAAGCTGTCCGGGGCCGGGTGCTGGCTGGACTGGTACGGGATGATGGTCCCGGCGGTCATCGGGTCACCTCGGTGTTGTCCCGGGGGGACGACGCCGCGGCCGCCGCCCGGAACTCCACGGCATCCCGGGTGAGCTCCAGGTAGGCCTCCTCCAAGGTGGCGCGGTGCGCGGACACCTCGGAGAACGGCACCGCGGCGTCGCCGAGCAGCGTCACCACCCGGGCGGCCGCCAGCCCGGCGACGGCGACCGTGTCCGGGCCGGTGGCGGTGACGGTGGCCCCCGCGCGGGCCAGCACCGTCATCGCCGCCGCCCGGGCCGTGGTGCGCAGCATGACCCGCTCTCCGGAGGCGGCCGCGATCAGCTCGGCCACGCTGGTGTCGGCCACGACCCGGCCGCGGCCGACCACGACCAGGTGATCGGCGGTGTCCTGCAGTTCGCTCATCAGGTGGCTGGACACCAGCACCGCCCGGCCCTGCGCGGCCAGCCCGCGCAGGAACCCGCGCATCCACACGATGCCCTCCGGGTCCATGCCGTTGAACGGCTCGTCCATCATCAGCACCGGCGGATCCCCCAGCAGCGCGGCGGCGATACCCAGCCGCTGCCGCATGCCGAGCGAGAACCCGCCCGCCTTCCGCCGGGCCACCGCTTGCAGCCCGGCTTCCTGGATCACCTCATCGACCTGCTTCGCGGCCAGGCCCTGGGAGTGGGCCAGCCACAGCAGGTGGTTGCGGGCGGACCGGCTGGGCTGCAGCGCGGCGGCGTCCAGCAGCGACCCAACCTGGGTCAGGGGATGCCGCAGGCTGGCGTAGGGCCGTCCGCCGATCAGCGCGGTGCCCGCCTCGGCCGCGTCCAGGCCGACGATCACCCGCATCGTGGTGGACTTCCCCGCACCGTTGGGGCCCACGAACCCGGTGACCTGGCCTGGCCAGACTGTGAACGACATCCCGTCCAGGGCCAGCGTCGGCCCGAACCGCTTGCGCAGTCCGCTCACTTCGATAGTCGCTTCCATACCGCCTGGTTCTAGGGCACCGGCCATAACATGGGCCGAACGGAGGTTGTTAGACCGTTGTTAGGCCCGGCCGGGCAAGCTGAGGCCAGGGCGGTACGGCACGGCCAGGCGGCTGACCGACCGGGCGGCGTGAGTCGGTAACCCGGGGAGGCGCAATTGAGACTGGTCCTGCCGCGCCGTACGGTGCGGCTGCGGCTCACCACCCTGTACGGCGTGCTGTTCCTCGTGTCCGGCGCCGTGCTGCTGGCCGGCACCAGCACTCTGATCTACGCCCGGTCCGTCACCCGGGCGGCTGCGGCGCAGCAGGTGCCGCAGTCCCCGCTGGCGCAGGCCCAGGCCCGCATCCAGCAACTGCAGGATGAGCTGGCCGCCCAGCAGGCTCAGGCGCATGCGATCAGCTCGCACAATCTCCTGATCTCCTCCGCGATCGCGCTCGGCGTCATGACCCTCGCGTCAGCCGTGCTGGGCTGGGCGATCGCGGGCCGGGTGCTGCGGCCGCTGCGGGCCATGACCGCAGCCACCCGGCGGATCTCCGAGGACAACCTGCACGAGCGGCTCGCCCTGCCCGGCCCGGACGACGAGCTGAAAGACCTCGGCGACACCATCGACGGGCTGCTGGGACGGCTGGAAGCCGCCTTTGCCGCGCAGCGCCGTTTCGTGGCCAACGCCTCGCATGAGCTGCGCACCCCGCTGACCACCATGCGGGCGTCACTCGACGTGGCCATAGCCAAGCCCGGCCCGGTGCCCGCGCCGACGATCGCCCTGGCCGCCCGGTTGCGCACCGAACTCGACCGGGTGGACCGGCTGCTGGACGGGTTCTTGATGCTGGCCCGGGCGCAGCACGAAGTCACTAGCAGGCTGGACCAGGTCAGCCTCGGTGACCTGGCCGCCGCCGCCCTGGCCGCCCGGTCCGCTGGCATCGCCGCCCGCGGCCTCACCGTGCGGCAGGTCAACGGCAGCAGCGGTGCGCAGGTGAGGGGGAATGCGGCGTTGCTGGGCCGGATGGTGCAGAACGTGATCGACAACGCGGTCGGCCACAACATCGATGGCGGCTGGATCCGGGTCGCCGCCGGGACCGCCGGGCCGGCCGCGCAGCTGACCGTGGAGAGCGGCGGGCAGCTGCTGGACCAGCGGCACGTCGCCCAGCTGGGCCAGCCGTTCCGGCGCCTCGGCGCGGACCGTACTGGCTCGGACGGCGGGACCGGGCTGGGCCTGTCGATCGTCGCGGCCATCGCGGCGGCTCATGGCGGCACCGTGGATCTGCACGCCAGGGCCGGGGGCGGGCTGCGGGTCAGGATCGGGCTGCCCCGGTGTTACCCCGGGGGGATGACCCCCCGGGCTCCCCGCGAGTCGCCAGCGAGTCCTGGAGAGGGAGCCGGATGAGGGTACTGGTGGTCGAGGACTCGCGGTCCCTGGCCGACGTGCTGGCCGAGGGGCTGCACGACCAGGGCATGGCCGTGGACGTGGCCCGGGATGGGCTGGAAGCCGCGGCCAAGCTCGGCGTCAACGCCTACGACGTGGTCGTCCTCGACCGTGACCTGCCCGGCATCCACGGCGACGCGCTCTGCCAGATGATCACCGAGCGGGACCAGCGGGTCATGGTGCTCATGCTGACCGCGGCGGGCACGGCCGGGGACCGGGTCAGCGGGCTGAGCCTGGGCGCCGACGACTACCTGGCCAAGCCGTTCCACTTTCCCGAACTCGTGCTGCGAATCCGGTCCCTGGCCCGCCGCCAGCCGTCCGCCCGGGCCCGGGTCCTGCGCGCGGCCGGGATCGAACTCGACCCGCTGCGGCGCATGGTCACCCGGGACGGACGGCAGCTCGACCTTTCCGTCAAGGAGTTCGGTGTGCTCGAAGCGCTACTCCGGGCCGCGCCCGGTTTCCTGTCCGCCGAGGACCTGCTCGAGCAGGTCTGGGACGAGCACGCCGACCCGTTCACCAACACGGTGACGGTGACCATCGGCCGCCTGCGGCGCAAGCTCGGCGACCCGCCGGTCATCACCACCAGGCCGGGCGTGGGGTATCGCATCACCGCACCCGCCCCGGACGAGCCAGGCCACCCCGGCTGACCCGGCCCCTCAGGACGTCACGGAACCGGAGCGCCACGCCCACCACGACCGGGGTCAGCGCGGCTGCGGCACCCGCGCCAGCGGGAGCACCAGCTGGCGGATGAAGCCGTCCGGGCCGGCCACGGAAAGCCCGGCAGGGCTGTGCGCAGGGTGACCGTCCCGTGCAACGCGACCCAGACCGCGGTGGCGTCGGCGAGCACATCCGTACTCTCGGACGCGCCGGACCTGACACAGTCCTCGATGGCCTGGACGAGCAGCGCGAACGACTCGGCGCCGAACTCCAGGACCGGCTGGCCATCCGGGCCCAGGGCCACCGGCGCACAGTACTCCTCGGCGGATGTCCGGTGCGCGGTGAACAGCACGCCGTAGCGGGCAGGGTGGCGGAGCCCGTAGCCGACGTACCCGGTGCAGCCGGCCACAAGGCGGTCCACCGGGTCGTGGCCGGCCGTGGCCGCGCCCTGCTGGATGGCCGCGGACAGCTCGTCGAACAGCCGCATGACCACGGCCATGATGATCGCGTCGCGGTCCGCGAAGTGGGCGTAGATCGACGGGGCCGAGATGCCGACCTCACGGGCCACCGCGCGGAGCGTGACCGCCTCGTCCGAGCCGGCCCGCTCGATCAGCGCCAGCGCACCAGCCACGATGTCCTCGGACAGCCGGGCACCTTCGCCGCGGGCGTTGCGTTGCCGGCGGGCATGAGCACCCGCCGCCGTCCCGGCCGCTGTCTCAGCCACTGATTTCACGACTCCACTTTACATCTGTTAGTTCATCTGTCTATGCTTACGACTGTAAGTGAACGATCGTAAGTCTACAAACGTAAGTATCCGGCTCTAGGGAGACCCACGATGACGACCACCTCCTCCGGCCGCCCGGCCCCGGCCGGGCCTGGCGGCCAGGCCAGCTCACGGTGGCCGGACGGCCATCCGCAGCGGCGGCGGATCCTGCTGGTGCTCTGCCTCAGCCTGCTGGTCGTCGTGATCGACAACACGATCCTGAACACCGCCCTGCCCACGCTGGCCCGGGTGCTGCCCGCGAGCACCAGCTCGCTGCAATGGATCACTGACGCGTACACCCTGTGCTTCGCGGCGCTGCTCATCCCGGCCGGGGCGCTCGGCGACCGGTACGGGCGCAGGCTCTCGCTGATCGGCGGCCTCGCCGTGTTCGGCCTGGGCAGCGCCCTGGCGGCCGTGGCCACCGGTACCGGCCTGCTGATCGCGGCCCGGGTCGTGATGGGCCTGGGCGCGGCGTTCGTCATGCCCTCGACCCTGTCCATCCTGAACTCCGTGTTCCCGCCCAGGGAGCGCCCGCAGGCCATCGCGGCCTGGTCGGCCGTGGCGGGCGTGGGCATCGTGATCGGCCCCACCCTGGGCGGCCTGCTGCTGAGCCACTTCTGGTGGGGCAGCGTCTTCCTGATCAACGTGCCGCTCGTCGCGCTCGCGCTGACCGGGGTGCTGGCGACCGTGCCGGAAACCGCCGAGCCGGGCCACCATCGCCTGGACCTGGGCGGCACGGTGCTGGTGGCCGGCGGCCTGTTTGCCATCGTGGACGCCATCATCGAGGCCCCGGACCGTGGCTGGACCGCGCCCGTGACCCTCGCCGAGGCGGCCGCCGGGCTCGCCGCGCTCGCCATGTTCATCTGGTGGGAGCTGCGCACCGAGCACCCGCTGATCGACCTGCGGGTATTCACCTCGCGGGCCTTCTCCGCCGCGGCCGGATCCGTGACCGTCATCTTCTTCGCCCTGTTCGGCAGCTTGTTCGTGCTGACCCAGTACCTGCAGCTGGTGCACGGCTACAGCCCGCTGTCCGCCGGGGTGCGCGCCCTGCCGTTCGCGCTCGCCATGGCCGCCGTCTCGCCGGTCTCGCCGGTCATCGCCCAGCGGCTCGGCGTGCGCACCGTGATCCCGGCCGGCCTGGCGCTGATGGGCCTCGGCCTGGCCGACCTGTCCACCGCGGGCGTGCACACCAGCTACCCGCCGCTGGCCGTGGCTGTCGCCATCATGGGCGCGGGCATGGGCCTGGTGATGGCGCCCGCCAGCACCACCATCATGACCACGGTGCCTGCGCACCAGGCGGGGGCGGGCAGCGCGGTCAACGACACGATCAGGGAGGTCGGCGGCGCCCTCGGCGTGGCCGTCATCGGCAGCCTGGCCGCCGCCATATACCGGTCGCATCTCGGCAGCACGCTGGCCACGGCCCACGCACCACGGCTGATCACGCACGTGGCCACGGGCTCGATCGCCGCGGCCGACCACGTCGCGCTACAGGTCGGCGGCCTGCGCGGGAGTGAGCTGGCCGGGGCCGCGCACAGCGCCTTCGTCACCGCGATGGGCACGGGCATGCGGGTCGCGGCGGTAGTGGCGCTGGCCGCGGCCATCGGGGCGATCTTCGCCCTGCCGCGCCGGCCAGCCCGGGAAGCCGTCCCAGCGGCGGCGGCTACGGCGGCGGCTGCCACGACGGCGGCGGCGGCGACCGCAACCCGGTAGCCCGCCGCCTGGTCACATGATCATGACCTGTGGCCACTTTTCACGACTTCCAGTCATGATCACGGGTGGTTTGTCGCGGAAATGTCCGTAGGGAACGCGTGAAAAGAACTCAATCCGCAACAGCCCGGCCGCGCGGCGGCCTCAGGCACGGCCGCTCCCGCCCGGCCCGCGGACCGTCAGAACAGTACGTAGAGCTTGCGGATCGTCTCGTGGATCTGCCAGGTGCCGGCCCAGCCTCGCGGGAAGACCGCGCTGTCACCAGGGCCGATGTCCTGCGGCTCACCGCCGTCCGGGGTGACGGTCATCCGGCCCGTGACGATGTGGATGGCCTCGTTGGTCTCCAGCTTCCAGCAGGACGGGCCGGGGGTGCATTCCCAGACACCGACCTCCAGGTCACCGTCGGCCCAGGTGGTGCGGCCGGACGTGGTCATCACAGCATCACCTGTGGCTTCGGCCAGCGGCCCCCAGTCCTCCAGCTCGCCGGCCAGCGCGGCCGCGGACAGGAAGGGGGTACCCGGGATGGTGTCGGTCATGGGGTCCTCTCAGGAGATGGTCAGCTTGCCAGGCGCCTCGCCCGGCGCCATGTCCGGGAAGGCCTGCTCGGGGAACGGCAACGCCACCGGATCGGCGGCCAGCCGGCTGCGGCCCTGCTCATCGAACCGGCTGAGGCCGAGAACGGCCATGTCCACCACGTCCGAGGAGCCAGTGAGCACCAGGTCCGCGGCGGCCCGGGCGACGCCAGGCCCCCGCATCATGCCGGCTCCACCCGCGGCGGCCACCGTCACTCCCGGCAGCGGGCCGTCCGGCCCCAGACCCGGCCCGATGATCGGCAGATGGTCCGGGGTGTAGTCGATCGTCGCGGCCCAGAGGCGGCGCAGGCCGAGCCCAGCGGTGACCGGCACGAGCTGGCCCAGCCGCGCCCGCATCCGGGCGAGGTAGGCCTGGTCCACTTCCCGGGCCACACCCGGGGGCTCCTCGGGGTTGCTCATCCCGAACAGCAGGCCGCCTTCCTCGGGCCGCCAGTACAGGCCCGCGGGCAGGTCGAAGACCATGGGCAGCCGGGACGGGTCCAGATCCGGATGCGGCTCGGTCACCGCGACCTGGTGCCTGGCCCCGCCGACCGGGATACGCAGCCCGGCCAGGCGGCCGACCTCGGCGAGCTGCGGGCCGCCGGTCAGCACGACCGCACCGGCTGCGATCGGGCCCTCGCTGGTGCGCACGCCGGACACCTGGCCGCCGGCGGCGAGCAGGCCCTGGAACCGGACCCGCTCACGCACCCGGACCCCGCTGACGGCCAGGGCCACCGCGTAGGCGGTGACGTTGCGGGGCGGGATGATGTAGCCGTCATCAGCGCAGAACGTGCCGCCCAGGGTCAGCCCGGGCGCCAGCGCGGGATTGACCTCGTCCACCTCGTCCGGGCTGAGCCATTGCACGTCGACGCCGAGGCCGGCCTGCATGGCCATCCGCTCACGGGCGGCCGGGACCTCGGCCTCGGTGAAGCAGGGCAGCAGGTAGCCCTGGGCCACGAATCCGGAGTCGATCCCGAGCTCATCGTGCTGGCGCAGGTAGAAGGCACGGGACCACTGAGCCAGCCGGACCGCCTCGGGCGTGCCGCCTTGAGCGCGGACGACGCCCGCGGCCCGGCTGCTCGCCCCCTGGCCGAGCAGGCCCTTTTCCAGCAGGGTGACCTGGAGGCCAGCCCGGCGCAGGAAGTAGGCACACCACGCACCCACGGTCCCGCCGCCCACGACCACGACGTCGGCGGTGCCCGGCTGGCTGGAAGGCGTTGGCACGAACCCGATGCTGGCATAGACTGAACATTCAGTCAAGATGTCGTGCGCGGGCGGACGGGGCTTCCCGGGCCAGGCGAGGAGCGGACTGTGTACGGGTTGTCAGAGGAGGATCTCGCGGTCCAGGTGCGGGCCCGCGAGTTCGCGGATGAGCTCATCCCGTTCGAGGTCGCCGCGGAGATGAACGGTGGCGAGCTGCCGCCCGACATCACGGCTGGGCACGCCAAGCGCGCCAGGGAACTGGGCCTGCACTCCACCAACATGCCCGCCGAACTCGGCGGCGGCGGCTGTAGCACGCTGCAGCAGGTCCTGGTCCAGGAGCAGATGGGCCGGGTGACCAACGCGCTCGGCTGGGTCGCGGCCACGCCCCCGTCCTGGCTGCCCGCGGTGGCCACGCCCTACCAGATCGAGCAGTTCGTCCGGCCGGCCATCGCCGGGGAACGGGAAGAGTGCTACGCGATCACCGAAGAGGGAGCGGGCTCGGACGTGGCGGCCCTCGAGGCGACCGCGCGCCGGGCCGGTGACAGCTACCTGCTCAACGGGGTCAAGTGGCACGTCACCTCGTTCAACACGGCTGACTTCGCGTTCTTCCAGGCCCGGCTGGCGGACGGCAGGCACGCCGGCGAGCACGCGATGTTCCTGGTGGACCTGCCCAGTCCGGGGGTCCGGGTGCTGCGCACCCCGGCCTACTCGCACACGATCAGCCACCACCACCCGATCGTCGAGTTCAGCGATGTCCGGGTACCCGCCGCGCACCTGATCGGCGCCGAGGGGGACGGGATGGCGTTCGCCTATGAGTGGTTCCGGTTCGAGCGGCTGATGGTCGCGGCCCGCTGCCTCGGCGCGGCCGGGCGGCTGACCGCCGAGATGACCACGTTCGCCAGCGAGCGGCAGGTCCAGGCCCGGCCGATCAGCGAGTTCGGCACGGTCGCGGCCATGCTCGCGGACAGCCTCACCGAGCTGTTCGCGGCGCGGTCGCTGACCTATGAGACGGCCCGGGGCATCGACCGCGGGGCCGACGTGAAGATCGCGCACGCACAGTGCTCCATGGCCAAGCTGTACAGCTCGGAAATGGCCGGCCGGGTCGCGGACCGGGCCGTGCAGGTCTTTGCCGGCCGCGGCTACATGCGGGAGAACGTGGCTGAGCGGTTCTTCCGTGAGCTGCGGGTGGAGCGGATCTGGGAAGGCACCAGCGAGGTGCAGCGCGCGATCATCGCCGGGCAGATGACCAAGCGCGGGCCAGCGGCTCTCGCCTGAGAGCCGCTGGCCCGCGCCGGGCCGGAAGGTCAGCCGACCGGGGTCCAGGCCGCCGGGCTGCCGGTGTTCCACACGGGCTGGCCCTGGTAACCGCGGGCGACCATGGTGACGAACTGGTAGACGGCGTCCTCTTCGGCGGACAGCGGGCCGGGAATGGCGTGCGGTGAGGACAGCCCGGCCTGCACCGACGCACACGCGTGCCAGTCCTGCTGGTTCGTGATGTCCCAGAAATCCACCGCGTAGCCCGGGTCGAAGTCAGGCACGTCGGCCGCCTCCGGCGCGAACGCCCAGGTGCACTCGATCCGGGTGCGGTCCGCGGCCAGCGGGGTGAGCCGGTGCGTCATCACGTAGTCGGGGTGCAGGCTGAGCAGGATGTTCGGGAAGACCCCCAGGTAGATGACTGTCCGCTGGCCGCGCGCGTCGAGCTTCCGCAACGGCACGCCCCGGCTGCTGCCATCCAGCGACATGGTGGCCATCCCGTCCCGCAGGTCCATCCAGCCGCCCACCCAGATCCCGGGATCGGCGTAGTTCTCCCCGCTGCGCGGCGGGCTCACCCGGCACAGCTCGGGATGGATCGTCGGGCAGTGGTAGCACTCGTGGTAGTTCTCGGTGAGGATCTTCCAGTTCGCCGCTACCTCGTAGTCGTGCTGGCCCCGCACCACCAGCCGCTCCAGCTCATACGGCGCCACCAGGTCCTCCAGCGCGCCGAGCGAATCCGCGAGAGGTCCCGCCCGACCCGATCCATCAACGAACACCAGCCCGTGCCATTCGCACACCGGGAGCTCGACGAGGCCCCACTCAGTGGCCTCGAAACCCGCCTTGTTCTTGAAGCCAGCGGCCGCACGGAGGGTCCCGTTGAGGCCGTACGTCCAGGAGTGGTAGGGGCAGATGATCACGCGCTGCTGGGTGGACGATCCGCAAGGCAGCAGCTGATGGCCACGATGCCGGCAGAAGTTGGCGAACGCATGGGCCACGCCATCCTCGTCCCGGGTCAGCAGCACGCTGCCAGTCCCGGCCTGCTCAGCCCGCATGTCGCCGGGAGCCGGGAGCTGATCGGAGCGCCCGACGCACAGCCAGCTGGCGCCGAAGAAGTGCTGCTGCTCCCAGCGGAACACGGCCGGGCCGGTGTAGGCGGCAGGGGGCAGCATGCGGCTGGCGCCAAACGGGCGCAGTGCCGCGGCGACGGCCGCCGGGTCGAGCGGGGCGGCCGGGGCGGGAGCTACTGATGGGCGAGGGAGCTGACTGACCATACAGTCAAGGATAGGCAGGAACCCTGCGGGTGTCCAGGCCGGCCGCTCCCGGCCAGCCAGGGTCCGTCCTACCCGCCCTGGCGACCAGCCCAGTAACCTGGGCGGATGAGTAGCCCGCTGGAAGTTGCCGCTCAGGTGCGGATCCGGGCCAGCGCGCAACAGGTCTGGGACGCGGTCGTGGACTGGCCCCGGCAGCGCGAGTGGATCTGGGCGACCCGGGTGCACGGCGGGCACGGGGTGGGCGCCACCGTGACCGGCCGGACCGCGGTCGGGCCGGTCGGCTTCACCGACACCATGGTGATCACCGAGTGGGATCCGCCGCGCCGCTGCGTGGTCCGGCACACCGGCCGCCTGGTACGCGGGGCCGGGATATTCGAGGTCCGCGAGGACGGGCCGGAGTGCGAGTTCCGCTGGTCCGAGGATCTGCAGCTGCCGTTCCCGGCTGCGGTCGGCGCGCTGGTGGGGCGCCTGGTCCGGCCGGCCGCGGAATGGGGCCTCGCCTCCTCGCTGCGCCGTTTCGCCCGGATGTTCTGACTGGCGCTAGCCCGGGGGGACGACCCCCCGGAACCCCCCGGAACCCCCCGCGAGACGCCGGCTCGGCGGGAACACGCCTCCGGCGCGCCCCCCTCGCCAGCGGTCAGCCGCGCTCGTTGTCCGAGCCGAACCGCAGGTAGACGGTGAGCGCGAGGATCATCACCGCGACGCCCGCGCCCACGTAGAGCACGTCCCGGGCCGGGCCGAACTCGACCAGCACGTCCACGAAGCTCACCGCGGCGATCAGGACGATCATTGAGAGGATCCGGGCCTTCAGGTCGTTGAGATCGTTCATGACCAGCCACGCGGGCAGGACCCGGCCGGCGCCGTCCGCCCGGCCGGGCCCGGCATAGTCGGCCCGGCTGATGAACAGCTCGTACAGGCCGAATCCGGCAATGATCATCGTCACGCCGATCAGGAACAGGTCGATTTCGGTGAGCAGCAGGCCCAGGTTGTGATGGGCATAGAGATGCCCGGAGATGGCTGAGATCGCATGGATGAAGATCACTGTCCCGTAGATGAACACCCCGATCCCGGACACCAGCAACACCACGACCGGCAGCAACACCGCCAGCTGGACCGCGGACAACCCCTGCTCGGCCCGCTCCGGCAGCCGCCGGGACGGCCGGGAGCGGGTGCTGACCGACGGTTCCGGCGCCTGCGGTTCTGCGGCCAGCGGTTCCGGTCCCTGCGGTTCCCGGGCCCTTGGTTCCGGTTCCTGTGGTTTCCGGCGGAGTGGCTCAGTCATGGGACAAGGCTGCACTATCGTGGTCGGCGAAGGGGAGTAGCCCCCCGACCGGTAATCGACATGCTGGCGCCTGCGGGCGCCCGGTTGCCAGGCCTGCGTCTGTGCAGGTGGGCGAGACCTTCGTTCCAGCCGTCGTGGTGAGAAGCCAGGGCCGGGATGAAGGCATACCCGTCCCGGTCAAGCACAGATAAGGGTCAGCGTGAATTTTGCCGTCATGGGTGCGACGTTTCCCGTGATCTTCCTGGGCGAACTGCCGGACAAGACGATGTTCGCCTCGCTCGTGCTGGCGACCAAGGGCCGGCCGTTCGCCGTCTGGCTCGGCGCGGCCGCTGCTTTCGCGGTACACGTGGTGATCGCGATCACGCTGGGCGTGCTGTTGCTGAATCTGCTGCCGCACCGGGCCGTGGGGTTCGCGGTGGCCCTGACCTTCCTGGCTGGAGCGGGCTTTGCCGTGCGCGAGGCGCTCGCCGGGGAGGACGACGGGGAACCGGCGGCCGGGCGGCCCAGTGCCCCGGCCCGGCGGCGGCGCACGGCCATCACCGCGTTCGTGGTCATCTTCCTGGCGGAGTGGGGCGACCTGACCCAGGTGCTCACGGTCAACCTCGCCGCCCGTTACCACGCCCCGCTGTCTGTCGGCCTCAGCGCGCTGGCCGCGCTGGCCGCGGTGGTCGGCATCGCCGTGCTCGGCGGGCAGGGACTGCTGCAGTTCGTCAACGTCACCGTGGTCCGCCTGATCACCGCGCTGGTGCTGGTCGCCCTGGCGGTCTATACCGGCTGGGCAGCGCTGACAGGATGACGGCTGACCGGGATGACGGCACAGCGCTGAGCAGCCCGGCCGTATGCTCGGGTGGCATGAGAGGCCGCAACCCCGAGTCGTTCGGGACATCGCTCTCCCCCCGCGGGAAGCGGGTGCTGGCCGCCATCGGCATCGCTGCCCTGGCCGCCGTGGTCAGCGCCGCGGCGTTCGGCGTGTTCGACCAGGGCAGCTACAACAAATCGCAGAACGGCTGCGTCACCGTGCTCGCGCCGAGCAGCACCGGCGGGGCGATCACCCACCAGTGCGGGGCGGCCGCCCGCACGATGTGCAAGACCGCTTACACGCACACCGATAAGTTCTCGCGGCTCACCCGGCCGCAGTGCCGGCTCGCCGGGATCAGCCCCGCCGCCGCGGGCGTCACCCAGCCATAGCCACGGACTCCTGCGCTTGACCAGGAGCAGCCCGCCGTTATTTAATCATACGGTCCGTCTGAGTAATTAATCATCCGCCCGGAAAGGGATTCACTGATGAGCGCGGCACCTCCGGAGCCCGGGCCGGCCGGGACCGGCCTCGCCACTTACCCCGACCTGGCTGGCCACATCGCCATCGTGACCGGCGGATCACGCGGCATCGGGGCCGCCACCTGCCGGGCCCTCGCCATCAACGGCGCCGCGGTCGCGGTGGTGGCCCGGGACGAGGCCGCCATCGACGCGGTCGTTGGCGCTATCACCAGCCAGGGCGGGACAGCGATCGGGGTGCGGGCGGACTGCACTGCCGAGGCCGACCTGCACCGGCTGCACGCGCTGGTGCGGCAGCAGCTCGGGCCCGCTGACATCCTGCTGCCGTTCGCGGGCGGCGGCGGCATGCCGGTCCCTACCGCCAAGGAGACCGCCGGTCACTGGCGCAGCGTTATCGACAACGAACTCACCTCGGTGTTCCTCACCGTGTCCGCCTTCCTGCCGGACATGATCGACCGGCACCGGGGCGCGATTGTCACCATGGCCTCGGCCGCCGCACGCCAGCCCGCCCAGTCCTCCGCCGCCTATGCCGCCGCCAAGGGCGGGGTGATCACGTTCACCCGGCACCTGGCCCGGGAGGTGGCGGGCGACGGCATCCGGGTCAACTGCCTGGCCCCCTCGGCCATCGAGAACGACAAGATGCGGGCCTGGGTCCCGGCCGAGCAGCGCGAGGCGCTCGGTGCCAGCTTCCCGCTCGGCCGGATCGGCCAGCCCGCGGACGTGGCCAGCGCCGCCCTGTTCCTCGCCTCCACCGCCTCGTCCTGGATCACCGGCGCCACCCTCGACATCGCCGGCGGCAAGATCATGGTGTAGCCGCGCCTGCCCGGAAAACGGCAGGTGGGCAGCAACGGCGAAGGCCGGCCCGGGTAACGGGCCGGCCTTCGCCGTCTGGCAGGTGTGGAGGTGGCGGGAATCGAACCCGCGTCCTTCAGTACATCACCAGGGCTTCTCCGAGCGCAGCCTGCGTTGATTTTCTCAGCCCCGGCGGTCCTGCAGGCAGGCCACCGACGGGCTCAGTCGCTGTTAGATGTCCCGCTCAGTCCCGCGACCGGGCTGATCGGTGGATCCTCCTCGCTGATGCCAGACACCGGGCCGGAGGCACTCCCGGGCTGACAGCCCTACTTAACTCGCGTCAGGCCGCGAGGGCGAGGGCAGTGCGCTTAACATTGGCACTTATAAATGTGCGGTCACAGTATTAACGAGGTTATGTCCGCCGTCCTCGGCTCGCTTCCCCTGGCTCAACTACTGAAGTCGAAGCCTGTCACCCCCTGTGGGTAACTCATGTTGAGTTGTCAACCAGGCACCGCCGCCATCGCAGCCCAGCCTGACCGTACTGGATACAACGCTAACCGGCCAACCGGGATTCCGCGACCCCGGCCTTGACCCCGGCGGTAACCCCCGGCCAGCTTCTGCCCACGAACGGGTCAGCCGCTAAAGCCAGCCAGGAACGAGGCGCCGAGCGGCACGGCCGAGTCGGCCGGGGACTTGGTGACCACCAGCACGGCGAACGCAACGTCACCCCGGTAGCCGACGAACCAGTGCGCCCACCAGTGCGAGCCCGGGCTGACCGGGGCGACTCCCACCTGGCCGTAGACCGGGTGGCCAGCCAGGTTGGCAGCATTGGCAGCGCCCGACTCGACTGCTGAGCGCATCAGCTGGCGCAGTGCGTTCACGGTCTGCGACGCCGCCACCGCCCGCGGCGTGAGACCGGGATCGGGGGGCGAGGTGACCAGCGACGGCGGATGCCAGGTACCCGAATCCACGCCCGCCGCGACCAGCGCCATGGCCAGCGGGCTCACCTGCACGCCCTGCTGGCCGATGGTGTCCGCGGCCAGCCCCGCCTCGGTCCCGGACGCGTGGAAGGACCCGGGGAACGCGGTGAGCGGCAGCCGCCAGCCGGCCCCGAGACCGAAGCTGGACGCGGTACGGCTGAGCGCGGACGCGTTCAGCCGCCGGGACAGCCCGGCGAAAGCCGTGCCGCAGGACTGGGCGAAGTCGGTACTGAACGGCGGCTGGGCCAGTGCTACCTGGGACGGGATGTTGACGAACGTCTGGCCGCCGATGATGGTGCTGGTGGTGCACGGGATCGGGGCGTCCAGCGCCAACTGGGTGGACAGCAGGGCCGCGGTGGACACGATGGTGAACGCGTTACCGGGCTGGTAGTGCCCGGCCAGCGGGTCCACCCGGGGCAGGCCAGGGACTGCCTGGTCGGCCACGGCCAGCATCTGCCCGGTCGAGCCGCGGACCGCGACGATGGCCGCGGCCGCGGGCTGCCCGGCCAGGGCGCTGGTCGCCGCCTGCTGCACGGGCCCGCTGATCGTGGTCCGGACCGGGGTTCCAGCCTGGCTGTCATCCACCCGCGCGAGCACGGCCACCTGGTGGCCGGCCTGATTCTCCGAGATGATCTCGGTCTCCGGGGATCCCGCGAGCCGGCGCTGAAACACCTCCTGCAGCCCGGACAGCCCGACCGTGGCCCCGGGACGGTAGGCGACCCCTTCCTGCTGCAGGACCGAGGATGTCTCGGTGCCCACTGACCCGGTGACATCACTGGCCATGCTGCTGAACAGCGTGCTAGTGACCCGGTGCATGGTCAGCCCGGGCACCTGCCGCAGATGCGCCTGCATGGTCGCGTAGGTGGCCGGGTTCAGCGTCACCAGGGTGAATGGCCGGCCCTGCGGAGCCGCCTGGATCACGCTCAGCACCTGATCCGGATCCAGCCCGGTGACCTGGGCGAACGCCGCCGCGGTGGCCCGCGGGCTGGCCAGCTGCCCGGGGGCGACCTGGGCCACATAAGCAGGTGACGGCAGGGCCAGGGAGGCACCTTCCGCATCGAGCAGCGGGGCACGGGGAGGTACCTGGGTCACCACAGCCAGCCGCAGCCCCGGGCGCAGCGCCGGGTTGATCACTGCCGGGTTCCACACCACCCGCCAGCCCGCCGCGGTCTTGCGCAGCGTGAAGTGGCCCTGGTAGTTCCACGGTGCCCCGTCCTGCCCCAGGTCGACGGAGGCGCCGAAGGATGCCCGCGCGGTGCCATGACCCTGGCTGATCGGGCCCATCGCCAGGTAGAAGGCCGCCGCTCCCAGCTGCTGGTAGGCGGTGCGCAATGCGCTGGCCACGGTGGCGGGCGGGGCCCCGGTGGTCAGCGCCGCCGCGGTCCGGTACTGGCCGTCCGTCCAGGCCAGCAGGAAGTCCTGCGCGGTCGGCTCGGCGGACGGCTCGCCTCCGACGATGCCGCCCACCACGCCGGCGATGAGAATGGCCAGCGCGAGCACGACAGCACCTAGCTTGAGCTGTCGTGAGCGCACAGGCAGCCCGCTCACTAGTCCCCCGACGCCGCCTCGCAAGGGCACGCGTCCGCCGACGGCGGGCCGCGGAACGCGCTTTGCTGTGACGAAGGGCGTTACCGGCCTGCGAGCAGCGGCGTGCGCCCCCCGTCTACGGTAGGAGGCCATCGCTTCCCGCGCCATTAGCCTCGCCGCCGGAAGGCACGTTCCACCTCCCTGGCCGCATCGCGCTCCGCCAGATCGTGGCGTTTGTCATAGGTCCGCTTGCCTCGCGCCAGCGCCAGCTCGACCTTGACCTTCCCGTCTTTAAAGTACAGCGCCAACGGCACGAGGGTGAGCCCGCGTTCAGCGATCCTGCTCGCCAGCCGGTCGATCTCCCGGCGGTGCAGCAGCACCTTGCGCGGGCGCCGTGGCTCATGGTTGGTCCAGGTGCCCTGGGCGTACTCGGGGATGTGCACCCCGTGCAGCCACACCTCGCCGTCGGTGATCTGGGCGAATCCGTCGGTCAGCGACGCGCGCCCGGCCCGCAGCGACTTCACCTCGGTGCCGGTGAGCACGAGGCCCGCCTCGACGGTGTCCTCGAGGTGATAGTCGTGCCGCGCTCGCCGGTTGCGGGCGATGATCGTCGGCTTCTGCTCCCTGCTTGCCACAGCTCTGGTGTCCGCAGGCGTCAGGCGCGCAGGTAGCGCCTGAGCGTGAGGAAGGATGTGACGCCACAGAGCGCCACTCCCATCACCATGGCGAGCACGATCACCTCGATCAGATCGCCCAGGCTGAGCTGGACGTTGTACGGGAAGTACTGCTGCAGCGTGTCGAGTCCCAGCGTTTTCACCGCGATCAGCAGCCCGGCCGCGATCAGCCAGCCGAACATCCCGGCGATGATCCCCTCCAGCAAGAAGGGTAGCTGCACGTAGAAGTTGGAGGCACCGACCAGGCGCATGATGCTGGTCTCCCGGCGGCGGTTGAACGCGGACAGCCGGATGGTGTTCGCGACCAGCAGGACGGCCGCGATGACCAGGATGATGGCGATGATGATGACCGCGTTCCGGGCACCGTCGAGCAGCTTGTAGAAGTTGGACAAGATCGACTCGACGTTCACGATGTTGTCCACCCCGGGCCGGCCTTCCACGGTGCCGGCCACCACGCCGTAGTCAGTTTCGGCGTTGCGCAGCTTCACCTGGAAGGAGTCCGGGATCTCGCCCTGGGTGACCAGGCTGGAGAACGACTTGTCCTGGGCGAAATCCTGCTTGAAGCGCTGGAAGGCCTGGGTCTGCGACTCGTAGGAGACCTGTTCCACGCCCTGTGACCTCAGCGCGTTCAGGTCGTTGCGGATCTGCTGCTTCTCCGCGGCGGTGGCTGGGCCGTTCTGCTTGCACTGCGGGCTGACGCTGGTCGAGGTGCACAGGAAGATGGACAGCTGGACCCGGCCCTGCCAGTAGGTCCGGGTGTTGTTCACCTGCTTCACGAACAGGAACCCGGTGCCGAGCAGGGAGAGGCTGATCGCGACCACTACCACGAGCGCCACCGTCATGGTGAGGTTGCGCCGCAGGCCTGTCCAGACCTCTTGGAAGACGAACTGTGCACGCATAGATCGCTGATCCCTCGGTAATCCTCGGTATCTGGTACTGCCCAGGCCCCGCCAGCGGGCTCAGCAGGCCCGCTGGCCTGGTCAGTACGCCTGCCCGTACACCCCGCGAGACTGGTCGCGCACCACTTTCCCGTACTCCAGCTCGATCACGCGCTTGCGCATCGAGTCCACGATCGCCGCGTCATGGGTGGCCATCACGACCGTGGTCCCCGTCCTGTTGATACGGTCGAGCACCTTCATGATCCCGATAGAGGTGGCTGGGTCGATGTTCCCGGTCGGCTCGTCCGCCAGCAGGATCATGGGCCGGTTCACGAACGCCCGGGCCATGGCGACACGCTGCTGCTCGCCGCCGGAGAGCTCGTCGGGCATCCGGTCGTGCTTGCCTTCCAGCCCGACCAGGTCCACCACTTCGGGCACGACCTTACGGATGAAGCGCCGCGGCTTGCCGATGACCTGCAGGGCGAAGGCGACGTTCTGGTACACGTTCTTGTTCGGCAGCAGCCGGAAATCCTGGAACACGCAGCCGATGCGGCGCCGGAGGTAGGGCACCTTCCAGTTGGTGAGCCGGGCGAGGTCCTTGCCGGCCACATGGATCCGGCCGTCAGTCGGCTTCTCCTCCTTGAGGATCAGCCGCAGGAACGTCGATTTGCCCGAGCCGGACGGCCCGACCAGGAAGACGAACTCACCCTTCTCCACGTCAATCGTGACGTTCTCCAGAGCCGGGCGGTTCTGATTCGGGTACGTCTTAGTGACGTTATCGAAGTGGATCACAGGCCCATCACAACGCTCGACGGAATGCGGATCGCGCTGGCCAGGGGAACCAGCCGCCGTGCAGCCCTCCCGGCACCGCTGGGCCCGGTTTGGCTAGCGGCCAGTCTAGGGGGGAAACTGGCTGGGAACGTCCAACACCGCCGAAGTTACGCCGGCAGGCACCGGCCGGAGAGGACCGCGATGAGTTGTGAACATCTGATATGCGCGAGGTGCGCGGGGCCAGTGGTAGAGGCCCGCTGCCCGGCGTGCCAGGCCGCACGGGCCCAGACGCATCACCACTCGTCCGGCCTGAACCTGCCGCTGATCGTGGGCATCCTGCTGCTCCTGCTGCTGGCGGGGGTGAGCCTGCAACTGGCCCACTGAGTGCCCGCCATTGAGTATGCGTGCCCGCGCCATTGAGTGTCCGCCGTTCCGGAACGGCTAGGCCGTTCCGGAACGGCCAGGCGCCGCCCGGCAACGGCTAGGCCACCCCGGAGTTCTTCCGCAGCCAGCGGATCTCGGCCTCGATGAAGTCGTCGATCTCACCGTCCAGCACCGCCGCGGTGTTGCCCGTCTCCAGGCCGGTGCGCAGGTCCTTGACATTCTGGTACGGGTGCAGCACGTAGTTCCGGATCTGCGTGCCCCAGCTGCCGGAGGAGTCGCCGCGCAGCTCGGCCATTTTGGCGGCCTGCTCTTCCCGCTTCCGCTCCAGCAGCCGGGCCTGGAGCACCGCCATCGCGCTGGCCTTGTTCTGGATCTGGCTGCGCTCGTTCTGGCAGGACACCACGATCCCGGTGGGCAGGTGGGTGAGCCGCACCGCGGAGTCCGTGGTGTTGACCCCCTGGCCGCCCGGCCCGCTGGACCGGTACACGTCCACCCGGATGTCATCGTCCGGGATGTCGATGTGATCGGCCTGCTCGACCACGGGGATCACGTCCACCCCGGCGAAGGACGTCTGCCTGCGGCCCTGGTTGTCGTACTTGGAGATGCGCACCATCCGGTGCGTGCCGTGCTCGCCACGCAGCGTGCCGTACGCGTACGGGGCCCTGACCACGAACGTGGTCGACTTGATCCCCGCCTCTTCCGCGTAGGAGGTGTCGTACACCTCGGTCGGGTAGCCGTGCCGCTCGGCCCAGCGCAGGTAGATGCGCCGCAGTCCCTCCGCCCAGTCGGCCGCGTCCGCCCCGCCCGCCTGGGCATTGATCGTGATCAGCGCTTCCCGCGCGTCGTACTCGCCCGCCAGCAGGGTCCGGATCTCCAGCTGGTCGATCTCCCGGCGCAGGGCGGCCAGATCACGGGTCGCCTCCTCCCGGGTCGGCTCGTCGTGCTCCTGGTCCGCCAGCTCGAACATCACCCGGGTGTCATCCAGGCGGCGGCGCAGCCCGCCCAGCCGGCTCAGCTCGCCCTCGAGGTAGGAGAGCCGCCGGGTAACCGCCTGGCCCTGCTCCGGGTCCCCCCACAGTCCCGGGTCTGCTGCCCGCTCCCGCAGCCGGTCTGCCTCCCGCCGCATCGCCTCCGGGTCGAGCACAGCCTCGACACTGGCCAACGTTGCGGACAACTCGGAGATTTCGGTCGCTGGATCGGTACCTGCCATGCCGGAAAGCCTACGCGAGCGGGAACATCCGAAAGGACGATCTACCGTCCCAGCTCACGGATGCTCCGGAAGTGCGCTCGCGGCGACCAATGTGCGGATGGCCCGGACCGCCACCGACAGCATGGCCACCGTGAACCGGTCGCTCTCCCACAACTCGGTCAGGGTCTGCGCGCACCGCTGCACCGCGGAGTCGTTGCGCGCTACCCAGACCGCGAGCCGCTCCTCGGGACTGCCCGGCCCGGTCAGCTGGAGCACGTCCCGGGTAATCGCCGCGTGCGCCGCGTACACATCGTCCCGGAGCGCGGCGCGGGCCATGGTGTTCCACCGGTCGTCGCGCGGCAGCGCGGTGATCCGGTCCCGCAGCCGGGTGATCTGCAGCCGCTCCGCCAGGTCGAAGTAGACCTCCGCGGTCTCTTCGATGCCACGGCCGGTGCCGGTGGCGATTTCCACCATGTCAAAGGCCGAGTAGGCAGGCACCATGGCGGCCACCTGCTCGGCCAGCTCATCGGGCACGCCGCGGGCCGCGAACGACTCCAGCCGGTCGGTGTAGGTGGACCGGTCCCGGCCGGTCAGCAGCTTGGGCAGGCCCGAGCTGACCGTGCGGACCCCACCCGCGAAGAAGTCGATGGTCTGCTGGATGTCGAATGGCGGGCGGCGGTTATGCAGCAGCCAGCGAGTAGTCCGCTCGGCGAGCTTGTGCCCTTCCAGCAGCAGGGCCAGCTGGGTGGGCACCTCGACCTGGCCATCCAGCGCCTCCACCCGGGCCCAGAAATCGGGCATCCCGTACACATCCCTGACCACCAGGAACGCACAGGTGATGTCGGGGATGGAGGCGCCGGTCTCCTCGTTCATCCGGAACAGGAAGGTGGTCCCGGACCGGTCCACCATGTCGTTGACCACCGCAGTGGTGATGATCTCCCGGCGCAGTGGGTGGGCGGGCATCTGGCTGGCGAACGCGTCCCGCAGCGGTGCCGGGAAGTACCTGGTGAGCGCCGACGCCAGATACGGGTCATCGGGCAGCGCCGAGGCCAGCGTCTCCTGCTCGGCGGCGATCTTCACGTGCGCGAGCAGTACCGCGAACTCGGGCACGGTCAGGCCCAGGCCCGCGGACCGGCGCTCGGCGATCTCCTTGTCCCCGGGCAGCACCTCCAGCTTGCGGCGCAGCCGCCCGTCCCGGACCATCTTGCGCATCATCCGGCTGTGCACGTGCAGCATCTCCGGCGCCTGCGCCCGGGAGGAGGCCAGGGCCCGGTTCTGGTGGTAGTTGTCCGGCAGCACCAGCGCGGCGACCTCGTCGGTCATCTCCTGCAGCAACCCGTTCCGGTCGGCGGGCGCCAGCTCGCCCCGGCTGACCTGGCCCGCCAGCAGGATCTTGATGTTGACCTCGTGGTCGGAGGTGTCCACGCCCGCCGAGTTGTCGATGAAGTCGGTGTTGATCAGGCCGCCGGCCAGGGCGTATTCGATCCGGGCCGCCTGGGTCACGCCCAGGTTGCCGCCCTCCGCGATCACCTTGGCGCGTACCTGGGTGGCGTTGACCCGCACCGCGTCGTTGGCCCGGTCCCCGGCGTCCGCGTGCGACTGGGTGGTGGCCTTCACGTAGGTGCCGACCCCGCCGTTCCAGAGCAGGTCCACCGGCGCGGCCAGCACCGCGGAGATCAGCTGGTCCGGGGAGAGCGCGTGCACCCCCGCGTCCAGCCCGAGCACCTCGCTCACCTGCGGTGACACTGGCACGGACTTGGCGGTCCGCGGCCATACCCCGCCGCCCGCGGAGATCAGCGCCGGGTCGTAGTCCGCCCACGAGGAGCGCGGCAGGCCGAACAGCCGCTGCCGCTCGGCGAAGCTGGCCGCCGGGTCGGGATCCGGGTCCACGAACACATGCCGGTGGTCGAACGCGGCCACCAGCTTGATATGCCGGGACAGCAGCATGCCGTTGCCGAACACATCCCCGGACATGTCCCCGATCCCGGCCACGGTGAAGTCCGTCTGGTCGGTGTCGATGTCCAGGGTGGCGAAGTGGAACTTGACTGACTCCCACGCGCCCCGGGCGGTGATCGCCATCTTCTTGTGGTCGTAGCCCTCGGACCCGCCGGAGGCGAACGCGTCGCCTAGCCAGTACCCGTAACCCTGGGCGATCTCGTTAGCGGTGTCCGAGAACGTCGCGGTGCCCTTGTCCGCGGCCACGACCAGGTAGGGATCGTCGCCGTCGTAGCGGACCACACCCGGCGGCGGCACCACCCGGCCGTCGTGCAGGTTGTCGGTCACGTCGAGCATGCCGCTGATGAAGGTGCGGTAGCAGGCCAGCACTTCGGCCTGATGCGCCTCCCGGTCGGCCGGGTCGGGCAGCCGCTTGCAGACGAAGCCGCCCTTCGCCCCGGACGGCACGATGACGGAGTTCTTCACCTCCTGGGCCTTGGCCAGGCCGAGGATCTCGGTCCGGAAGTCCTCCGTGCGGTCCGACCAGCGCAGCCCGCCCCGGGCCACCGCGGCGAACCGCAAGTGCACCGCTTCCAGCCGCGGCGAGTACACGAACAGCTCGAACTTCGGCCGGGGGGCCGGCAGGTCGGGCACGGCGGCCGCGTCGAGCTTGACCACCAGGTACGGCGGTCCGGCCACGGGCTCGCGCCCGGTGGCGGCCGCGAAATAGTTCGTCCGCAGGGTGGCCAGGATCAGGCCGAGGTAGCCGCGCAGCACCCGGTCGTGGTCGAGGATGGCCACGTCATCCAGTTCACCGCGGATCTCCTCGGTGATGGCCTCGCTGCGCTCGGTCTGCCCGCCCTGCCGGACCGGGTCGAACCGGGACTCGAACAGCCGGACCAGCAGCCTGGTCACGGTGGTGTTCGAGCACAGCACCCGCTCGATGTAGTCCTGGCTGAACCTGGTGCCCGCCTGCCGCAGGTACTTGGCGTAGCCGCGTAGCACCATGATCTGGCGCCAGCTCAGGTGCGCGTTCAGCACCAGGGCATTGAACCCGTCGTCCTCGATCTGGCCCCGCCACAGCGCGCCGAGCGCGTCCTCGAACAGGGCCTTGACCGGCCCGGGGTGCAGTGGCCCGTGCGGCGCGTCGCCGCCGCCGCTGCGGCGGCGGCGCAGGCCGAAGTCGTAGATCCAGAACGGCTGGGCCACGCCTGGACCGGCGAACTCGTACGGGTGCTCGTCCACGACTTCCACACCCATGTGCTGCAGCCGGGGCAGCACCTCGGTGAGGGTGATCGGCGCACCGGTGCGGTAGATCGTCAGCCGCCAGACCCGGGGCCGGTGCTCCGGCCCGGCCTCGACCACGGGCACCCCGCCGGAGAACCCCTCGGCCTCCCACAGGTCGAAGGCCACGTTCTGGCCGGCCTGCAGCAGGCCGAGCACCCGGGCCAGGTCGCTCACCGCATACGCCGCGGGCACGTCGGCCTTGTAGGTCTCGGGGATGGCGTCCGGGCAGATGGCCAGCACGGCCCGGGCCTGCTCCTCACCCAGTGCACGGCGGGCGTCGGCGGCCAGGTCCTCGTCCCACGAGCGCACCGCCGCGGCCAGCTTGGCCTCGAGTGCCGCGGGGTCCACGTCGGGCAGCCGCTGGCCCGGCTTGGCGCGCACCACGACGTGCAGCCGGGCCAGGGCCGAGTCGCCCACGGTCGCGCTGTACTCCACCGCGACCCCGTGGAAGGCCTGGCGCAGGATCTCCTGGGCACGCAGCCGCACCGCGGTCGTGTACCGGTCCCGGGGCAGGTAAACCAGGCAGGACATGTACCGCCCGTAGACGTCCCGGCGCAGGAACAGCCGGGTCTGCCGCCGCTCGCGCAGGGCCAGTACCCCGAGCGTGATAGGGAGGAGCTCCTCCGCCGAGATCTGGAACAGCTCCTCGCGCGGGTAGCCCTCCAGGATCTCGATGACATCCTGGCCGTCGTGGCTGTCGGCGGCGAGCCCGGCCGCCTCCAGCACGTTGGCCAGCTTGCGCCGCAGGACCGGGACCCGGGTAATGCTCTCGTGGTAGGCGGAACTCGTGTAGAGCCCCAGGAACCGGAACTCACCGGACACCTGGCCGGCCTCGTCCACCCGCTTGATCGCGATGTAGTCGAGGTAGGACGGCCGGTGCACGGTGGACCGCGAGTTGGCCTTGGTCAGCACGAGGCGCTGCGGATCCCGGGCCCGGGCCCGCACTTCCGACGGCAGCGCGGCGAACGAGTTGGAGCCGTGCCGGTCATGCCGGAGGATGCCGAGCCCAGTGCCCGGCACGGCCAGCAGGGCCATCCCGTCCGGCCCGTCCACCAGGTTGTACTCGCGGTAGCCGAGGAAGGTGAAGTGGTGGTCGGCCAGCCAGCGCAGCAGGGCCACGGTCTCGGCCGGCGACCCAGGTCCCTCAGCGGCCAGCCGGTCGGCCAGCTGGACGGCCACCGCCTGCATCCTCGGGTAGTCCTCCACCGCGACCCGGACGTCGTGCAGCACCCGGTGCAGGTCTGCCTCCAGGGCGGCGGCCACCCCGGCGGCGGCCTGGCCGTCGATCTCGATGTGCGTCCAGGATTCCGCGGTCTCATCCGGGCCGGTCCCGGGGCGGTCCAGCGGGCCGGCCACCTCGCGCAGCGCGCCCGCCACGTCCCGGCGCACCAGCAGCTGGGGGTGGATGAGGTGGTAGCTGTCCAGGCCGTGCCGGGACAGCTCGGTGGTCACCGAGTCGATCAGGAACGGCATGTCGTCGGTGATGATGTCGACCACGCAGCGGCCCGGGTCGAACGCCTCGCCGGTACCCGCCGGGCGGACCCGGACCAGGGCCCGGCCCTGCGGCCGGTCCGCGGCGAACCGGGCCTGGGCCAGGGCCACCCCGGCCACCGGCCCGGGCCCGGCCACGGCCAGGTCCTCAGCTGGGACATGCCGGTAGTAGGCCCGGAAGTAGGCCAGCAGGTCCCCGACACGGGCGTCCGCGCCAGCTGCGGCGCCCTGGCTGGCGGCGGCCGCGAGCAGGGCGTCCATATCCCCGGCCGGATCCCCCGCCGCTCCGTCACGCACGGCCGCGTCATCCGCGGCTGAATCATGCACTGCCGTGCCAGTCGCAGCTAGGTCGTTCGCTGGCCTGGCGGCGCTGCCACTGGCGTCATCGGCACTGGCTGCACTGTCCGGCATCATCACTAACTCTCCGTTATCACAAGAAGTCGCGCAGCTCCCACAGCAGTGGGTAGTAGCGCAGCGGCACCCGCGTGTGCAGGTAGGGAGCACCTGCCGACCCGCCGGAGCCGGACTTCAGCCCGATCTGCCGCTCCACCAGGGTGACGTGCCGGCCCCGCCAGGCGCCGGCCAGCTCGTCGTGGGTGAGCAGGTCTTCGGCGAGCTGCCAGAGGTCGTCATGCTGGGCCCGGTCCGAGGCGATGATGTGCAGCGACTCGAGGATCTGGTCATCGGAGTCCACTGGCATCCCGCGGGAGCGGAGCAGGCTCAGATAGCCGTCCCAGACGTTCGGCTGGTTGAGCCTGTGCATAAGGCGCCCACGTTCCGCCTCGGTGAGGGAGCGCTGCCGGATCAGGAACCGCTGGTCCTTGACCCCGGACAGGTACTCCAGCTCACGATACTGCACCGACTGGAATCCGCTGGCCGGGCCGAGCACCGGCCGGAACTCGTTGAAGTCCTGCGGCGCCATCGTCTCCAGGATGTCCACCTGGGCGATGAGCAGCCGCTCCACCGCGTGCACCCGGTGCAGCAGATGCTTGGCCCGCCAGGCCTCGCCCGCGGTCATCGCGTCCCGGGCGGATTCCAGGTCGCTCAGCAGCTGCTTGAACCACAGCTCGTACACCTGGTGCACGGTGATGAACAGCAGCTCGTCCTGGGCCGGCGGGTTGGCCAGCGGTACCTGCTGAGCGAGCAGCTCGGTCAGCCGCAGGTAACCGCCGTAATTGAGCATGCCATTTTGCAACGGAGCGGGGTGCGGCAACTGCTCCGTCCCGCCCGGCGCGGATGTCCCGCCCGGCGCGGATGTCCCGCCCGGGGCGGATGGCCCGCCCGGGGCGGATGGCCCGGCCGGCGCTGATGGCCCGGCCGGGGCGGATGGGACCGCTGCGGGCTGGCCCGGGGACAGGACCGGCGCCGCCGGGGCCGGTGACACCGCTGCCTGCGGCCCCAGTGCTGGTGCAGGTGCCATCGGCGCCTGCGCCATCGACGCCTGCGGCAGGCCCGCTACGGGCGTGGACGTTGGTGGCGTGACTGCCTGCTGCATAGACGTTTGCTGCGCCGTCGCACCACCCCACGGTGCTGGCGTCACGCCGTTCCCTTGATCGCCGTTGATGGTTGCTCCCCGCCCGGCCCCGACCCTGTGCTGGCTGGCCCGTGCCGGGCGAACAGGCCAAGCACCTCCGGATTGGCCAGTGCGTCCGGATCCGCCGCCTCTGCCACAGGTGTGCCGAGGAGGATCTTTCGCACTGGTACCTCCAGCTTCTTACCAGACAGGGTGCGGGGAATGCCGGGTACCTGATGAATCTCGTTGGGCACATGCCGCGGTGACAGCTCCGTGCGCAGCGCCGCACGGATCTGGGCGGTCAGCTCATCGTCGAGCTCCTGGCCCTCGCCGAGCACGACGTACAGCACCAGCCGCCCATCGGTGCCGAGCTGGCCGGTATCCACCACCAGGCTGTCGGCGATCTCCGGCAACCGCTCCACCACCCGGTAGAACTCGCTGGTGCCCATCCGCACCCCACCGCGGTTCAAGGTGGCGTCCGACCGGCCGAAGATGATGCAGCTGCCGTCCGCCAGCATGGTGATCCAGTCGCCGTGCCGCCACACCCCGGGGTAATCGGCGAAGTAGCTGGCCCGGTACCGGTCCCCGCCGGGGTCGTTCCAGAAGCCGACCGGCATGGACGGCATCGGCCCGGTGATGACCAGCTCGCCGACCTGCCCGGTGACCGGGTGGCCCGCTGCGTCGTAGGCCTCGACCGGGGCGCCCAGGCAGCGGCCCGCGATCAGGCCGGCCCGGACCGGCAGCAGCAGGTTCGGGCCGACGAACCCGGTGCACACGTCGGTGCCGCCGGAGAAGGAGCCCAGCTGCAGGTCGCGGCCGACCTCGCGGTAGACCCACTGGAAGCCCTCGGGGGTGAGCGGGGAACCGGTGGAGCCGACGCCGCGCAGTGCGGACAGATCCAGCTCCGCGCCGGGCGACAGGCCGGCTTTGGCGCAGGTCAGCAGGTAGGGCGCGCCGGTGCCGAAGTAGCTGACCCGGGTCTGCGCGGCCAGCTGCCACAGCGCGTCCGTGCCGGGGTGGGTGGCGCTCCCGTCGTACAGCAGCAGCGTCGCCCCCACCAGCAGGCCGCCGGCCAGGTAGTTCCACATCATCCAGCCGGTGGTGGTGTACCAGAAGAACACATCGCCCGGTCCGAGGTCCTGGTGCAGCGCGAGCGCCTTGAGGTGCTCCAGCACGATGCCGCCGTGACTGTGCATGATCGCCTTGGGCAACCCGGTGGTGCCGGAGGAGTACAGCACCCAGAGCGGGTGGCCGAACGGCACCTCGGCGAACTCCGGGCCGCCCGCGCCGCTGGCGGTGAGCTGGTCCCAGTGCAGCACTTCCAGGCCGGCCCGCCCGACCGCCTGCGGCACCGCTGATCCATCCGGGTGGTCACCCACCAGCACCAACGCGCTCAGGCTGGGCAGGCCGCCCACGATCTCGGCCACCGCCTCCGCCCGCGGGAACGTCTTGCCGCCGTAGCTGTAGCCAGCGACAGCGAACAGGACTTTGGGGGCGATCTGGGCGAACCGGTCGATCACGCTGCCCGCGCCGAAGTCCGGTGAGCAGGAGGACCAGATCGCGCCGAGGCTGGCCGCGGCGAGCAGGCCCACGAGAGCCTCTGGGATGTTGGGCAGGAAGGCCGCGACCCGGTCGCCCTGGCCCACGCCCAGGCTGCGCAGGGCCTCGCGGACCCGGGCCACCTCGGCGGCCAGCTCGCCGTAGCTCAGCGTGCGCTGGGTGCCGTCTTCCGCGCGGGCGATGACCGCGGTCCGGCCGGGGTCGGTGCGCGCGGCCCGCAGCGCGTTCCGCGCGTAGTTGAGCGTGGCCTCAGCGAACCAGGTGGCGTCGGGCAGCTGCCCGGTCACCGCCGGGCCGGTGCCGCGCTCACCGAGCACGCCGAAGTAATCCCAGACGGAGTCCCAGAACGGCCCGGGCTCGCGGACCGACCAGTCCCACAGCTCGCTGTATCCGGTCGTGCTCACCTCGCGCTCCGCGGCGAGCCAGCGCTGGTAGGCGGTGATCCGGGCCCGCTCGATGACGGCGGGACTGGGCGCCCACAGCACCTCGCCATAGTCCGGCCCGGGCAGTCCTGCGTCGTCACGGCCTGGCTGGCTGGCTGCGGCCGCACCATCGTCGTTAGGCATGCGTCCCAGCATCCGGCGTTCTGGCCTGGGCCGCAACGCCGCCGGGATCGCTCATCCGGCTACCGGAGCCCCCGCCAGGAACGCCACGATGCCCAGGGCCGCCGCGCCGACGATCGCCGCGACCACGCCCCGGCGCGCGCCGAGCAGCCACGCGGCCGCGGCCACCAGCACGCCGATCTGCCACAGGTGGCCCAGGGCCAGGCCGAGCGGGAGGGCGGCGCCGGCGATGGCGCCGATCGAGGCGGGCCCGGCGCCGGTCAGGAAGGCCTGCACCCCCGCGTTGGCCCGGAGCCGGTCGAAGTACCGCCCGCCGGCCAGCACGAAAACGAATGACGGGGTAAACGCGACCAGCGAGGCGAGCAGCCCCCCGGCTACCCCCCCGGCGGCGTACCCGACCACCGCGACCGTCTGCACCACCGGGCCAGGGGTCAGCTGGCCGAGGGCCACCGCGCTGAGGAACTGGGCGGCGGTCATCCAGTGGTAGGTGAGCACCGCGTCGTGCTGCATCAGCGGAATGATCACGAAGCCGCCGCCGTAGGACAGCAGCCCGACCTTCAGCGCCACCCAGGCCACTGCGGCCAGGCCGCCCACTGCAGCGGACCCCACCGCCCCGCGCAGCACAGCTCCCGGCCACACCGCCCCGCGCCACACGGTCCCGCGCAGCAGCATCCCGCGCAGCAGAACCGCGGCCGCCGCGGGCAGCAGGGCGGCAGATCTGCCCGGGCCGCCCGATTCTGGCCCGCCCGATTCTGGCCCGCCCGATTCTGGCCCGCCCGATTCTGGCCCGCCCGGTTCCGGCCTGGCGGGTCGGCGCCGGATCGCGACCGCAAGCTCAGCCAGCCCGCAGCCGGCCAGCACCAGGACCAGCCAGGGGCCGACAGTCGCGGCGGCCAGGCCGCCCGCCACCAGGTAGCAGATCCAGCGGCCGCGAGCGGCCCGGCCGGTACCAGTCCGCCGCCAGCTGGCGGGCACCAGCCCGGTGGCGGCGGCCACCGCCACCGCGGGCACCGCCGCGCCCGCGCCCGCGGCCGCCCCCTCGATCCAGCCGGGCGGATGTGCGGCCAGGAACACGGCGGACAGGCCGAGGATCACGATGAGGCCCGGCACGATGAAGCAGAATCCACCGACGAGCGCACCCGCGGTGCCGCGCAGCCGCCAGGCGCAGTAGATGGTCAGCTGGGTGGAGGCGGGACCGGGCAGCAAGTTGACCGCGGCCACCCCATCCTCGAACTCCTGCTCCGGCAGCCAGCCCCGGTCCGCGACGCAGAGCTTGCGGAGCAGCGCGATATGCGTGGGCGGCCCGCCGAACCCGATACAGCCGAGCCGGGTCCACTCGCGGGCGATGGTAGCCAGCGGGACCCAGGACGGGGCCGCCTGCGGCCAGGCGGTTTCCTGCTCAGCCACGGCGCCAACATACCGGCCGGCCCGGTCCTGGGGTGGCACGGGGAGCCGGGTGGATCCCGATGGTGTGCGGACCGGCGTCGTCCCTAGGTGGTGCGGGGAGCCGGTGGGTCCCAGGTGGTGCGGGACCCGGCGCCGGTCCCCGGTGATGCGGGAGCCGGGTCAGCCCGCGGCGGCCAGGGTCAGCCGGTCCACCGTGCGCAGCACGGCGACCGTGTCGGCCAGGTCCGGCAGGACCACGTCAGCGCCTGCCGCACGCAGCTCACTGGGGGTGGACCGGCCGCTGGCCACCGCCAGGCAGCGGGCCCCGCCCATCCGGGCCGCTTCCACATCCCGGGTGGAGTCGGCGATGTACACGGTGGACCGCTCGTCGAACCGGACGCCGTACTTATCCGCCGCCCGGCCCCGGATCATCAGCAGCTGCGCGCCCTTCGGATACGCTTGCGAGCCGTAGCCGCCGATCTCCACGTCGAAGTGCCCGGCGAGGCCGAAAGCCTCCAGCTTCTCGATGGCGTTCGGCATGATCGTGCCGGTCAGCAGCGACTGCACCACCCCGGGCAGGGCGGCCACCTCGGCCACGGCCTCGGCCGCTCCGGGCAGCAGTCGTCCCTGCTCGCGCAGTTGCTGACGGCGGCGGACGAATTCGGCGGCCAGCTCATAGGTGAACCGGGACAGCAGCTCCTCGCTGGCCGGGCCGGCCGGGACCGGCCGGCCGCCGGGTCCGGCGTTGATCGCCAGCGCGTCGAAGAAGATCTCCGATTCCATCCGGCCCGGCAGCTGCGGCAGCTGGGTCATGGGCCACCCGGTGACCCGGCGGAACGCCTTGACATAGGCATCCCTGGTGACCCGCCCCACGTCGATCAGGGTCAGGTCGATGTTCCACAGCACCAGGCGGTGAATGAGAACCTCCGGGATCTCGGCCGCCTGGGGACATCTCGGAACAACGGCAGATGTCATCCCCTTTGCGGGCGGTACCACCCTATGCCCGGGAACTTCCGGTCCGCTGCCAGTCGCGGTTTCGGTCCCCCGCCGCGACACCGGCTGGGCGGACAGCTACCCGCAGGCGCCTGCCAGCTGCCAGCGGGTCAACCCATGTGCGGATAGCGGTAATCCGTCGGCGGGTTGAATGCCTCCTTGATCGCCCTCGGGTTCACCCACCGGGTCAGGTTGAGGATCGAGCCGGCCTTGTCGTTGGTGCCACTGGCCCGGGCCCCGCCGAACGGCTGACGGCCGACCACGGCACCGGTTGGCTTGTCGTTGATGTAAAAATTGCCGGCTGAGAACCGCAGCACCTCGGCGGCGGCCGCGATGGCGGCCCGGTCCTGGGCGATGATCGAGCCGGTCAGCGCGTACGGGGCAGCGTCCGCGGCCTGGGCGACGACCTCGTCATAGCGCGCGTCGTCGAATACGTGCACGGCCAGGAGCGGGCCGAAGTACTCGGTGCGGAACACCTCGTCCCCCAGGTCCGGGCACTCCAGCACGGTCGGCCGGACAAAGTAGCCGTGCGTGGCGTCGGCGTCCCCGCCGGCCAGCACCCGGATCGAGGGGCGGGTCCGGGCCCGGGCGATCGCGTCCGACAGCCGCTCGAACGCCCGGGCATCGATCACCGCGCCCATGAACAGGGACAGGTCGGCCGTGACATCGCCCATGGTCAGCGACTCCACCTGGGCCAGGAAGTCGTCCCGCATCCGGTCCCAGACCGAGCGCGGGATGTAGGCGCGGGACGCGGCGGAGCACTTCTGCCCCTGATACTCGAACGCGCCCCGGATCAGCGCGACCGACAGCACCTCGGGATCAGCTGAGGGGTGCGCGATGACGAAGTCCTTGCCGCCGGTCTCCCCCACCAGCCGCGGGTAGCCGCGGTAACCGGCGATGTGCTCGCCCACTGTCCGCCACAAGTGCTGGAACGTGCCGGTGGACCCGGTGAAGTGGATGCCGCCCAGGTCCTGGTGCGGCAGTGCCAGCTGCGACACGGCGGCGCCATTCCCGGTGACCAGGTTGATCACGCCCGGCGGCAGCCCGGCCGCCTCGAGCAGGCGCATCGTGTAGTGCGCGGACAATTGCTGGGTCGGCGACGGCTTCCAGAGCACCACGTTGCCCAGCAGCGCGGGCGCGGTCGGCAGGTTGCCCGCGATCGAGGTGAAGTTGAACGGGGTGATGGCCAGGACGAAGCCCTCCAGCGGGCGGTACTCCATCCGGTCCCACTCGCCCGCCGCTGACGACGGCTGCTCGGCCAGCAGCCGCCGGGCGAAGTGCACGTTGTACCGCCAGAAGTCGATCAGCTCGCAGGCCGCGTCGATCTCGGCCTGGTATACCGACTTGGACTGGCCGAGCATGGTGGCCGCGTTCACGGTGGACCGCCACGGCCCGGCCAGCAGGTCCGCGGCCTTCAGGAACACCGCGGCCCGGTCATCGAAGGACAGCGCCTGCCAGCCGGGAGCCGCGGCCCGGGCCGCGTCGATCGCGGCGGCCACGTCCTGCTCGGTCGCGTCACCCAGGTGACCGAGCACGTGGTGGCGGTTGTGCGGCTCGACCACGGCGATCCGCTCTCCGCTGCCCATCCGCTGCTGGCCACCGATGCTCATGGTCAGCTCGACCGGCTCGGCGGCGAGTTCCTTGATCTTGGCCTCCACCGCGGCACGCTCGGCGCTGCCCGGCGCGTACAGCCGGACCGGCTCGTTCACCGGGACCGGGACGTTGCTGACCGCATCCATGGCAGACCTCCCTGCGCTCACACCCGTGCTCACCACATCAGTGCCGGCAGTTCCCATCGTCGCACGGGGGTCGTCGCAGGGGCGCCGGCTGCTGGTTACGCCTCGTCCAGCCGGGTGAGCTCCTGGGTGGCATACCAGAGCAGCTCGTGCCCTTCCGCGCCGTCCACCAGGAACTGGGCGTCGTCATCGCCGTTGTCCGCGGCGGGCAGCGCGGCCACGGCCGCGCTGATGTCGGGCACCGCGAGCACGTCGTCGACGTGCCCGGACACCAGCCGGGCCAGCGGGACCGGCACGGACAACACGACGCTGGTCGGCTCCTCGAAGCCGCTGCGCTGATCCACCTGCTGGTCGGGCACGTCCGCGGCCAGCACCACCCGGCGCCTGGGCGCGCCGGGGTCCGCGAGCAGCAGCCGCAGCGAGGCCCGGGCGGCGTGCGTCATCGCGATGTATTCGAGTTCCTCCAGATCACCGCTGGCGTACCACTCCCGCAGCGCCGGGGTGACCGCAAAGGCGGGCATCGGCGCCGGGCCGATCTCGGCGGCATGCAGCACGCTGGTGAGGGCCGGCAGCGTGGCCGGCAGGTAGACGCGCATGATTTCCCCAGACCAGGCTGACCGCGGCCGGGCGGGCGGCCGTCTTGGTGATCAGAGTGTGCCACCGCCAGCGCCGTCCGGCCCCGGAAATTGCAGCTCCGTGCCCGGGCTGTCATCCGCCCGCGCGGCCCCCAGGGCAGCGATCACCGCCCCGATCGCGGCGTCCAGCGGCTCGTGTTCCCAGACCCGGACCACCCGCCAGCCCGCCAGGGCCAGCGCGGTGTCGGCGGCCCGGTCGCGCTCGATGTTCCGGCGCAGCTTGGGCGCCCAGTACCACTCGTTCACCGTGGGATCCCGGCCGTGTTCCGGGCAGACGTGCCAGAAGCAGCCGTCCACGAAGACCGCGACCCGGCGGGCGGTGAACGCGATGTCCGGCCGGACCCGGGCGCCCCCAGCCAGGTCAAGCCGGTAGTCCTTGCGGAACCGGTAGCCCTGCCGGTGCAGCGCGCTGCGCAGGGCGAGTTCGGGCTTGGTGTCGGTGCGCCGGTTCGCGCGCATGTTCGCCGATCGGCCCGGGCTGGATGGGCTCGGATACTTCGCTGGGCTCGGAGACTCGGCCACGGCGCCCAAGGCTAGGGCAATCCGGGCCACCGCGTCAGCGGGCTGGCCAGCCCAGCAGCCCGCGCACGCGGGCCGCGGTCTGGGCCGGCTCGACGTGTAGCACCCCGGCCATCCCGATGGCTTCCGCGGCGCGCACGTTGGCCTCGATGTCATCGATGAACACGCAGGCCTGCGGGGCCAGCCCGAGCAGGTCCAGCGCGTACCGGAAGATCCGCTCCTCCGGCTTGCGCATGCCCACCTCGGCGGAGATGACCACCGCGTCGAACAGGTCGGGGAACAGATGGGTCGGGTAGGCGTCCGCGCCCCAGGAGTTGGACAGCAGGCCGGTGCGCAGGCCGGCCTGGCGCACGCCGCGCATCAGGTCGAGCATGGGCTCGCTGAGCACGGTGGCGGCGAACATCCGGTCCAGCAACCCCTCGGCAGCCACCGGGGTGCCGTCGGTACGGACCAGCAGGGCGGCCAGGGCCAGCTCGAATTCGGCGTTGCTGCACTCACCGCGCTCCAGCGCATGGATCGGGTTGTCCTGGCCATCGGCCGCGTAGGCCGCGCTCACCCAGGCCCGCATCGCCGTGGCGTAGCTCGCGTAATCGATGCCGTCCTGGTCGATCCAGGCCCGGACAGTGTCCAGGATGGGGTTGGTCAGCACCCCGCCCCAGTCGGTGATCACTGCGGTCAGCGCCGCTGGCGCGGTGGCCTGCTCGGAGGCGGCGACCTGGTCCGGGGCGGCGACCTGGTCCGGGGCAGGCTGGCCGGGAGTACGCACGCCTTCGATGGTAGGCGCCCCGGCCCGATCCGGGTGATCCCCAGCTGACCAGTGGATGAACGATGTCAGCGCCCGTGCGGTTGGTGCCGCGCGGGCGCTGACATGTCCGGCCGGGCCGGCTGGGGTGATCACGGGGCGGGGTGCGCACCAGTGCGCTCGCGGGCCGGGGTGTGCTCGCGGACGCTGTGCGCCGCGGCCGCGTGCTGGCGGCCGGGCACCGCGGTGGCCGCGGCCGCGTGCTGCTGGGCAGTCCGCAAGCGCCCCGCGCTGGCCAGGCCGACGGGCGGGTTGCTGGCCACAGCAGCCGCAACGGGCGCGGCCGGAGCGGCTCCAGCCAGGTAGGCCCGGGCCTCGGTGTAGTCAGGCGCGGTCTCCGGGCGCTTGAAGGTCAGCCACAGCGGGATGCCGACCATGGCCAGGAAGATCAAGGCGGCGATCGGGAAGTTGGCCAGGATCAGGGCGTTCATCGTTCTCTCCTCACTTGCCTGCATCAGCGGGGTCGGGCCGGTGCAAAGTCTTTATGTCTCCGGCGGGGACCCGTCCGGTTTGCTTATGGCTCAAGCCTGGCTCCGCGACCTCTGCTGGGCGTTCGCGGATCTTCTGAGCTACCTCTGAGTTGGTTCAGCGCGCCTCGTGCCACGGCCTCCTGGGAGACTGTCGGTACCAAGCCGTACCGTGCTGCTGTCGGGACCAGCGACGGCGCAGCCTGGGCCGGTGATCGCGGCCGGTCAGGCGGCAGAAAGGCGGGCAGAATGGCAGGAATCGAGCAGGACGTGCGGGCCGGGACGGAGCGCGCAGATCTGCTGGCGTCGCTGCAGCGGCAGCGGCATTTCCTACGGCATACTCTGCGCGGGCTCAGCGACGAGCAGGCCGCGCAGCGGACCACGGCCAGCGAGCTGACCCTGGCCGGGCTGATCAAGCACGTCGCGCACACCGAGGGACAGTGGGTGAAGTTCATCCTCGACGGCCCGTCGGTCATGTCGTTTGACGGGGACGAGGCCGTGGCCGCGTGGACCGACGGGTTCCGGATGCTGGACGGCGAGACCCTGGCTGGCCTGCTGGAAGCCTACGAGCAGGTGGCGGCGCGCACCGACGAGCTGGTGCTGGAACTGCCCGACCTGAACGCCAGCCGGCCGCTGCCGCAGGCACCCTGGTTCGAGCCGGGGGCGCGCTGGTCAGCGCGGCGGGTGCTGCTGCACGTGATCGCGGAGATCGCCCAGCACGCCGGGCACGCCGACATCATCCGGGAGTCCCTGGACGGCGCCAAGTCCATGGGCTGAGCCGCGGCCAGCGGACCACGGCGCCGAGACGGTACCCGGCCGGCGTCACGCCTCCGCCTCCGCCTTCGTCTCCGCCTGTACCGCCACGCGGGTGAAGAGGACGACGGCCGGAATCAGCGCGGCCAGCGTCAGGCCGAAGATCGTGATCGGGACGGCGCTGACCGGGATACCTCGGCCGCGTTGATAGGCCAGGAAGAGGTAGTAGTACAGGAAGACCGCCACGTCAGCCACGATCCATCCGCCGAGCAAGGCGGCTGCGAGCCGGCGCGGTGTCAGCGCGGTCGCACACACCGGCACGATGATCGCCATAACCGCCGTCCAGATGGCTGTCGGCAGATACGAGTCCATGGCGTTGCTGGAGAGGCTAACGGCGTGAAATACCAGCGCCACCGTGCCGGCCGCACCGAGGACGATGATGATCCAGGCCAGCGCGGGCCGCGCGGACCTGAGCAGCAGGCGAACTTCACCGGTCCGTGCTATCGCGACCCCAGCCAGGCAGGCCGCAAACACCTCGGCCAGGCTCGCTGCGGCCTCGATCCAGAATCCGCCGCTCAGGCCGCTGTAGGTCACGATGGCTACGACCACGAACCCCAGGCCCCCGGACGAAACGGCGACATTGCCCAGCAGGATCCCCGGGCCGATCAGCCGTCTGGTGCGGGGGACGATCAAGCAGATGCCCGCGACCAGGTCCACGGCGGCCCCAATGACCACATACCACCTCGACCAGGAATAGGTCGCCAGGCTGTACCTGCTGCCGTCAGAGACCACCTGGTAGGTGACGAACAAGCCGGCATAGCCCAGGATCGCGGCTGTGATCGCCAGCGCGGCGGCCGCTGCCCGGAAACGGTCGGCGGGCGCGGCTGGCGCGGCAGCACGGCCGCTGCCCGCTGAGGCCGGAATCGCGCCCGCGGGCGGCCCGGCGTCCGTAGCCGCCCGGCCGGCCCGGCCACGGCGGGCGCCGGCGTGTCCAGGCTCGGGCCGGCCGAGGCCGCCTCTTCCGCCGCCGCAGGCGCTTCCACCACCCCAGCCGCTTCCACCACTCCAGCCGCTTCCGCTGCCGCAGCCGCTTTCACTACTCCAGCCGCTTTCTGCCGCCGCAGCCGCTTCCGCCGCCGCAGGCGTCGCCCTCCCCCGACCGGGGATTACCTCCGCTGGCGCCACGGTGGCTTGTGCCACGGCAGCTGGCGGCAGGCCCAGGAGGCCGGCCTGGGGGTCGTCCGAAGGGGCCGCAGCCGTCTCCTCACCCGGAGCCGTCTCCTCACCCGGAGCCGCCTCTTCAGCCGGAGCCGGAGCCGCCTCCTCAGCCGGAGCCAGGACCGCGGGCAGGCCGTCGGGCGGTGTGGTCACCGTGGCGGGTGGCGGCTCCTGGTTGCCGAGAGCGTCCACAGCCGCTGCGGCGACCGTCCGGCTGTCGTCCCCGGTCAACCGCTCCAAGGCGAGCTGGGCGGCGAGGGCCAGCCCAGCGTGCCTGACCGTCAGCAGCCGCGCTAGCTCCTGGACGGCCGCGACGCGCACCGCGGCCAGCGGGCTGTCGATGGCCTGCTGCAGTTCCCGCGGCAGCGGCGCGGGCGTGGCCACCGGGCGGCCGCGCCGGGCGATGACCAGCTCGCCCTGCACGCCAAACGTCCACTTGCTCGGCGTCTGCTGCGGAGTCCTGGCCCGCACCGTGTCGTAGATGTAGTCATACAGCTCATCCAGGGCCACCAGGCCGTCCTGGTCACGGTCGGCCTCTCCGGTTTCCAGGCCCCGCACCAGGGCGCTGGTGAACACCGAGGGCTCTGGCTCACCGCTGTCGGCTAGTTCTTCGCCCTCGAAGGCGTATTCCATCGCGCTGGACGCCGTGATCACCGCCCGGCCGCGGCCGTCGAAATGATCCTCGATCCCCATCCCGGTACCCGCCCGGGGCGTCATCCCGCGCTCGAACGCGCCCGCATAACAGCAGTCCAGCAGCAGCACGATCCGCCGGGACCGGCTCCGGCTCATGCACCGGTTGCCAGCTGAAGGCTTAATGCCGATGATCGTCCCGCCACAGATATCCCCGCCCCGTATCTGGTATCCCCGCCCCGCTGGGCTCAGTCCGTGAGCCGCGCCCACGATCATAGAGGTAAAGAATGATTAAAGGAAGGGCAAAGAAGCTCCCGATCGCCGACCGCTACTTCTGCTCGGTGCTCGGGCCGACCTTCCCGAACCGCCGCTACCTGGTGGCAGCCACCTCGATCGGGATGATCAACGACACACGCTAACGCGCACAACATGCTGGACATGCTCGACCTGACCCAGCCCGCGTTCCGGCAGCCGCCTGCCCTGGCCAAGCCGCTGCTGGCCACCGATCTCGGCGCGCTCACCTGCAGCGTGACCGGGCCGGGGACCATCCCGCCGCCCGGCTCAGTCTCGGGCTAGCGGGCCCGGCAGGCGGAACCGGGGCAGCGGCGACGGCAACAGCCACAAGAACCCTGCCGCCCCGCCGGCCGCGGCGATCCACAGCGTCGGCCGGAGCCCGATCAGCGTGCCGAGCGCGCCACCGTCCGGGCCTGCCGGGTGACCGGGGCGGCCAGCTGACCGGGTCAGGCCGTCACCGGTCCGCTCTGTCCGCTGGAGCGGGACCGTCTCCCGGAGCGAGACCGACCCCCGTAGCGGGACCGGCCCCACGGCCCGGCCGGGCGAGCAGCGGCCCAGTACAGCGACGACGGCCCGGGAGGCGCGCTCTGGCAGAATCTGAGCATCGCGACCTCGAGAGGCGGGCGAGATGCAACCAGTTGCCGTGGTCACCGGCGCCAGCAGCGGAATCGGCGCGGCCACCGCGATCAGGCTGGCTCAGGCCGAGTACCGGGTGATCCTGGCCGCGCGCCGGGCCGCGCGGATCCACGAACTGGCCGGGGAGATCCGCGGTGAAGGCGGCCAGGCGGACGCCGCCGTGCTGGATGTGACCGACCGCACGGCCGTCGATGCGTTCGCGGCCTCGCTGGACCGCTGCGATGTGCTGGTCAACAACGCTGGCGGCGCCTTGGGCGGGGAAACCGTGGCCGACGGGGATCCCGCTGACTGGCAGGCCATGTTCGACGTCAACGTGCTCGGCACGCTGCACATCACCCAGGCGCTGCTGCCGAAGCTCATCGCCAGCGGCGAAGGCACCATCGTGGTGCTCTCCTCCACGGCCGGCTTCGTCGCCTACGAGGGCGGTGGCGGCTACGTCGCGGCCAAGCACGCCGAGCACGCCATCGCGGCCACGCTGCGGCTGGAGTTGTCCGGGCAGCCGGTCCGGGTCATCGAGATCGCCCCGGGCATGGTCCGCACCGACGACTTCGCCGTGAACCGGTACCGCGGCAACGCCGAGCAGGCCGCCGCCGTGTACGCGGGCGTGGCCAAGCCACTGACCGCTGACGACGTCGCAGACACCATCGCCTGGTCGGTCACCCGCCCCCCGCATGTCAACGTGGACCTGCTGGTGCTGCGCCCGCTAGCCCAGGCGGCCCAGCACAAGGTGCACCGCGTCCCCTAGGACGGCGCCAAGCTGCGTGGCCGCCATCCGGCGGCGCTTATGTGGTGGATTTGGCATCGCATATGCATAAAGCCCACCACATAGTGGACTTCCCGCCGGGTGCCGGGACTGATGTGACTGGCGATGCGCATGTGACCGCCCAGTGGCGCCGCCGGAGGGCCAACCCATCAGCGCGGTGAGTTGTGCCCCACCCGCAGGGCACAACTCACCGCACTCCCGGAAACCAGTACCGCGCGGCTGGCGAGGTTGGCCCGGAGGAGATGCGGGGCTCCCGGGCTGGTGAGGTGCGTGGGGCCAGGAGGGCACCCGGGCACCGTGCGGTGGGCGCGCCACTCAGGGCGGCGGGGTGCCCGGTCAGGCAGCGGGGTTACCCCGGTCAGGCGGGGAGCCAGGTGACGACGGTCAGGTCGGGGACCACCTGGTCGGCGGCGGTCAGCTCGGCCGCGGGATGCGAGGTCGTGACCGCGACGCAGTACATGCCCGCGGCCTTGGCCGCGGCCACCCCGGCGGGTGCGTCCTCGAACACCACGCACGACGCCGGCGCCACGCCCAGGGCAGCACCGGCGGCCCGGTACCCCTGCGGGTCGGGCTTGCCCACGGCGACATCCTCGGCCGTCACCACGACCGAGAACAGCGGGCGTATCCCCAGCCGGGTCAGGTTCTGCTCGGCGTAGCGCCGCCCGGCCGAGGTGACCAGCCCGAGCGGCACGCCCAGCTGGCCCAGCCGCCGGACCAGGTCGACCGCTCCCGGCAGCGGCCCCAGCGGCGGCCAGGCCGGATCGTGGAAGTGCGCGTGCGACGCCGCCATCAGCTCGGCCGGGTCGTGCTCGGGCAGCCCGGCCTGCAGCAGGTCGTGCACGTCGGCGCCGCGGCGGCCGACGAAGGACCGGATCAGCTCCTCGTCCGGCGGCACCCCGATCGCGTCGAACACCCGCAGCCAGCTTTCCCGGCTCCGCGTCTCGCTGTCCACCAGCGTGCCGTCCATGTCGAAGATGGCCGCCTGGAACAGCCCAGGCCCCGGCCCAGCGAACCTCATCAGGCGGTCTGGGTGACCTTGCTGAGCCCGCGCGGGCTGTCCGGATCGATGCCCAGCCGCCGGGACAGCGCCTCGGTCAGCAACTGCCCGGGCACGATCAGGCCCAGCGGCGCGAGCCATTCCGGCAGCCGCGGGCCGGGCAGCGCCAGGCTGCTCGCGGCGGCCAGGCCGGGGCCGCCGCCGATCGCGTAGGCCCGGGCCCCGGCCGCCACCACCCGGCGGGCCAGGTCGATGGTGCCCGCCAGGGCGGGCCCGGAGTCCGCGGCCAGCAGGATGGCCGGGGTGCGCGCGTCCACCACCGCGATCGGCCCGTGCAGCAGATCAGCCCAGGACAGCCCCATCGCGTGCAGGTAGCACGCTTCCTTGAGCTTGAGCGCGAGTTCCAGCGCGGCCGCGTAGGCGAGCCCGCGCCCGGACACCACCACCCCGGACGCCCCGGCCAGCTCGGACACCAGCGGGCTGAGGTCAGCCGGGCGGGCCAGCATCCGCTCGATCTCATCGGGCACCCCGCGCAGCGCCCCGGCGTCCAGGTCCGCGCCGAGCGCGAGGGCGAGCACGGCCAGCGCAGCCAGCTCGGTGGTGAATGTCTTGGTGGCCGGGACCGCGCGCTCCGCCCCTGCCTCCGTGACGAAGGCCAGGTCAGCAGCGGTGGCCAGGGAGGAGCCCGCGCCGTTGGTGATGGCCATGGTCCGCGCGCCACAGTCCGCCGCCCAGGCCAGCGTGGCGACGATCTCCTCGGTCTGCCCGGACTGGGACAGCGCGACCGCGAGCACCCCGGACAGGTCCACCCGGCTGCGGTACTCGGTGGCGATGGACGGGGAGGCCAGCGTGGCCAGCATCCCGGCGTGCGCCTGGATCAGGTAGCTGCCGTACACCGCGGCGTTGTCCGAGGTGCCCCGGGCGATGAACAGCACCTGCTGGCAGCCGGCCGCCAGCGCCGCCACCTCGGCCCGGCGCGGCAGCAGCGCGTCCAGGGTGGCGCGCAGCGCCGCGGGCTGCTGCCCGATCTCGGTGCGCATCGCGGTAGGTTCAGTTCCGCCAGGCACGGGCTCAGTCACGGGTACACCCTCTCACCATCGATCCAGGTCCCGGCGGTCCGCAGGTCGTCGTCCAGCCAGGCCAGGTCAGCCCGGCTGCCTGGGGCGAGGCGGCCCAGGTCCGGCCGCCCGGCCAGGTCCGCGGGAATCCGGGACGCGGCCGCCACCGCCGCGGCCAGGCCGGCCCCGGCCGCCACCATGCCCGCCACCGCCCGGTCCATCCGCAACGCCGACCCCGCCAGCGTGCCATCGGCCCGGCGCGGTGGCGCGCCCTCCCCCGGCGGCAGCTCGATCGGCTCGCCGCCGAGCAGGTAGCGCCCGGGCGGCATGCCCGCGCACGCGGCCGCGTCGGTGACCAGGCAGATCCGGCCCGGCGCGGCCGCGAACGCGACCCCGCACACGGCCGGCGCCACGTGCACCCCGTCCGCGATCAGCCCGCTGGTCAGCCGCGGGTCGGCCAGGGCCTGGCCGACCACCCCGGGCTCGCGGTGATGCAGCGGCCGCTGCGCGTTGAACAGGTGGGTGACCATCCGGGCCCCGGCCGCGGCGGCCGCCGCCACCTGCACCGCGGTCGCGTCGCTGTGCCCCACGCTGACCAGCACGCCCGCTTCGGACAGCTGCGTCACGGCGGCCAGCGCCCCGTCCGCCTCGGGCGCCAGGGTGACCAGCCGCAGCCAGCCACCGCCCGCGGCGAGCAGCTCACTCACCACGTCGGCGGACGCCGGGATGATCCACTCCGGATTGTGCGCGCCGCGCCGGGCTGGAGTGATGAAGGGCCCTTCCAGGTGCACGCCCAGCACCCGCGCGCCGGGCCGCCGCACCCGCAGATATTCCGCAACGAACCCCAGCGACCGGGTCAGCGCCCGCACCGGGGCCGTGATGAACGTGGGCAGGAAGGCCGTGCACCCGGTGGCCGGCAGGCCCTCGATCACGGTCGCCCAGCCAGCTGGCTCCGGCGCGCTCAGCTCGACCCCGAAGTACCCGTTGACCTGGAGATCGACCAGGCCCGGGACGAGCACGCCGGTGGTCAGCCCGACGTCCGGGGGCCCCGGCGGCGGGCCCTGCCCCAGCTCGGTGATCCGGTTCCCGGCGAGTACCAGGTAGCCGGGTTCCAGCACCCCGGATCCCGGCAGCGCCGGGATCAGCCGCGGCGCGGTGATGATCACGCCGCCGCTGGTCACAGACCGACGTGGGCCATGAAGTCAGGCGGGTACCGGTCCCCCGCGACCGCGCCGGGCGGCACCGCCTCGCCGATCGCGGCCAGGTCCTCGGGGCTGAGCTCGATGTCGGCGGCGGCCACGTTCTGCTCCAGGTAGGAGCGCCGCTTGGTGCCCGGGATGGTCACGATGTCCACGCCCTGGGCGAGTACCCAGGCGATGGCCAGCTGGGCCGGGGTCAGCTCCCTGGCCGCGGCCAGGGAGGCGATCCGGGCCACCACGGCGAGGTTGCGGGTGTAGTTCTCGCCCTGGAAGCGGGGCGCGCGGGAGCGGAAGTCCGCCGCGCCAAAGTCACCCCGGGTGTCGAGTGCGCCGGTCAGCATGCCCCGGCCGAGCGGGCTGTAGGAGACCAGGCCGATGCCCAGCTCCCGCAGCGTGGGCAGGAGCACATCCTCGACGTCCCGGGTGAACAGGGAGTACTCGTACTGGCCCGCGGCCACCGGGTGCACCGCGTGGGCCCGCCGGACCGTGTCCGGTGCCGCTTCGGAGATGCCCAGGAAACGCACCTTGCCCGCGAGCACCAGCTCGCTCATGGCGCCCCAGGTGTCCTCGACCGGGACGTCCGGGTCCACCCGGTGCTGGTAGTACAGGTCGATGTGGTCGGTGCCGAGCCGGCCCAGCGACCCGTTCGCAGGCCGCCCGTACGTACTCGGGCCGGCCGTTCACCGTCCGGGTGCCATCCGGCCGCCGCTCGTTGCCGAACTTGGTGGCCAGCACCACCTGATCCCGGTGCCCCTTGACCGCCCGGCCGACCAGTTCCTCGTTGACGTGCGGGCCGTAGGCGTCCGCCGTGTCCAGGAACGTGACGCCGAGGTCGAGCGCCCGGTGGATGGTGGCCACCGACTCGTTGTCGTCGCCCGGACCATAGGACTGGCTCATGCCCATGCACCCGAGACCGAGTTCGGCGACGGTCAGGCCCTGACCGAGCGCACGTTTCCTCATCAGCAGCCGCCTCCTCCAGGTTCCGTGGCGGGGACAGGTTACTGGGCCGGGTGTGCGTTGCGGAAAAGCGGGTCGCGGCGGCCGCGCGAGCGGCGGGGTCAAGCGGTCGCTGGCGCGAACGGGGTTTTCAGGCGCTGGCCTTGCGGCGGGTGGTGCGGCGCTTGGGCGCGGCGTCGCCGGTGTCCGCGGCGGGCTTGCCGCTGGACGTGGTCTTCCCGGTGGCGGGCGGTTTACTGCCGGGATTGCCCTCGGCCGCGGCCAGGCTGGCCTTGAGCACGTCCACCAGGTTCGTGGAGGCCTCGACCGGCTGTGGCTCGGCGGGCGCGACCACCTCCCGGCCCTGGACCTTGGCCTCGACCAGTTCCTCCAGGGCCTCGCGGTAGTTGTCGTGGTACTGGGACGGATCGAAGTCAACCGTCATCGAGTCGATCAGCGAGGCAGCCATCTTCAGCTCCTGCGAGCGCACCTCGACGTCGGCGTCCAGGAAGGGGAAGTCGGCCGCGCGGACCTCGTCCGGCCAGAGCAGGGTCTCCAGCACCAGCACCCCGTCCCGGGAGCGCAGCGCGGCCAGTGCCTCACGCTGGCGCAGCGCGACCCGGGCCAGGGCCACCTTCCCGGACCGCTCCAGCGCGTCCCGGAGCAGCACGTAGGCCCGCAGCCCGGCCGGGTCCGGCTCGATGTAGTAACTGCGCCCGTACAAGATCGGGTCGACCTGCTCGACCGGGGTGAAGTTCAGCACCTCGATGCTGCGCGTGCTGGGCAGCGGCAGCTCGTCGAAGTCATCGTCGGTCAGCACGACCATCTCGCCGTCGGGCAGCTCGTAACCTTTGGCCACGTCGGCGTAGGGGACTTCCTGGCCGTCCAGCTCGCACACCCGGCGGAACCTGATCCGGCCGCCGTCCTCGCGGTGGACCTGACGGAAGGTGACGTCACGCTGCTCGGTCGCGGTGTAGAGCTTCACCGGGATCATCACGAGCCCGAACGAGATCGCGCCCTTCCACATGCTCCGCATGTCTGGACACTACCCGCTGCCGTCGCGTTCAAGGCTTTTGGGCAGCGCCTTTGGCCAGTTCAGCGACGGGTAGCGGGGCGACGCGGAGGTCGATCGTGCCGCCGTCCAGGCACTTCCCGCTAGCCGCGTCCCACTTCCAGTGATGCCGCGGGCATTCGATTACGCCGTCGCAGATCGTGGCGAAGGTCAGGTCCTCGCCCGCGTGCGGGCAGAACCGCTGCATCCGCAGCCCGTCCCGGTCGATCGTCTCGGTGTTCTCCCGCTCCCGGACCAGCTGCATGGTCTGCGCGGTGTGGTTGCCGTAGCGCAGCAGGCTCATCAGGGTCAGGTCGAACACGTCCGGGGCACGGTGCAGCGACAGCCGCATGGACAGCAGCCGGACGCCCGCATGCGCGACCACGAAGCCCGCGTGGCCCAGGTACCGGATGCTGGTGCCCGGGCCCAGGCCCAGGTCACTGTCCATGCCTGGGTTAGCCCCGCTCCCGTTGCTGCCCGCGCTCCCGTTCAAGGCGTCAGTTCCCTCCCGCGCCGTGCGCCCCGGGAGTGGATGATATGCCCGGCACGCTGGAAGCACAGGGAATGTGCGGATGTGCGAGCCGGCGCACCGGGGACGGCTGACATGATGAACGGACCGCGCACGTCCAGCGAGGCGGGGGAGGATGGGTCCATGCCTGAGTTCGACGTCGTCGTGCTTGGCGGTGGCACGTCCGGCACGCTCATCGCCATGGAGGTAGCCCGGGCAGGCCGGTCGGCCGCCATCGTAGAGGCTGGCCTGGTCGGTGGCGAGGCACCGTATCTCGCGGACATCCCGTCCAAGTCGCTGTCCCAGTCGGCCCGCCGCGGCGAGGCCTGGGAACTGGCGGTGGCCCGCCGGGATGAGGTGACCGGGTATCTCGACGACAGCGCGGCCGCCGCCTGGCTGGCCGAGGCCGGCGTCACCCTGTTCCGCGGCACCGGCCGGATCAGCAAGCCCGGCACGGTGCTGGTGCAGCCGATCCCGGCGGCCTCCACGATGCCCGCTGGCGGCCCGGCCGGGGCGGTCGTCGGCCGGCCGGGGCGGTCGTGGGCAAGGCTCCGGCGCGGCGCCGGGCGGCGGCCAGCCCCGTCAGCCTGCGCTACCGCGACCTAGTCCTGGCCACCGGCAGCGAGCCGGTCGCGCCGCCCATCGAGGGCCTGGCCGACGTGCCCGCCTGGACCAGTGCGGAGGCGCTCACCTGCCCGGACCTGCCCCGGCGGCTGGTGGTGCTGGGCGGCGGCCCGGTCGGCTGCGAGCTGGCCCAGATCTACGCGGCCTTCGGCTCGCAGGTCGTGCTGGCCGAGGCCGAGCCGCAAGTGCTGCCCGGCGAGGCCGTGTTCACCAGCGAGATGATCGGCGACGCGCTCCGCCGGACCGGGGTGGACCTGCGGCTCGGCTCCCCGGTGGTGAAGGCGGAGACCATGGACACCGGGCTCGCGCTGACCCTGGGCGACGGAACCCGGATCGAGGCCGACCGGGTGCTGCTGGCCACCGGGCGCAGGCCCCGGGTGACCGGCCTCGGCCTGGAGGAACTGGGCATCCCGGCCGGGCCGGGCGAGCCGCTGCCACTGGACGAGACGTGCCGGGTGCGGCTCGCAGGCCCTGATGCCGCTGGCCCGGACATGGCCGGGCCACGGCCGGGCCGGAAGGCCGGGCGGGTCTGGGCGGCCGGGGATGTGACCGCGATCGCGCCGTACGCGCACACTGCCCGGTACCAGGCGCGGATCGTGGCCGCCAACATCCTGGGCGAGCACCGTCGCACCGACTACCGGGCCATCCCCCGCACCGTCTACACCACGCCATCGGTCTACGCGGTGGGCTTGTCACCGTCGCTGGCCGAGGCGGCCGGGGTGGACCTGGTCACGGTCAGCTTCGACCTCGCCGAGACCACCCGGGCGACTGTGGAAGACGACGACCGGGGCCGGGTAGAGCTCTATGCTGACGCCGGGCACGGTGACATCCTCGTCGGCGCGGCCGCCGTCGGCCCGTACGCGGAAGAATGGATGAGCGAGGTCACCCTGGCCATCCGGGCCGCCGTCCCGCTGCCCGTTCTGGCGGATGTGGTACACGCGTTCCCGACGTATGGTGAAGCGGTGGAGGCGCCGCTGCGCCGGCTGGCGCAGCAGGCGGCCACCGCGGACGGGCCAGCGGATGAGGGCGGGGCACCAGGTCCCGCGGCGAGGGCCCCGGCCGCGGGCGGGATGCCCGGCGACGGGCAGTCCGGTGCTGGCGATCCCGCAGCGAACGGGGCGAACGGGGTGGCCGCGGACGGTGCCCTCGAGCAGATCGGCGTAGGGCAAGCAGTCTCAGGTCAGGCCGAGCCGGGCTGACGGACCAGATATGAGGGGCATGCAGATGACCAACGTCAGCTGGGACCCGAACCAGGACATCGAAGCGCCCACGGACGACGTGCTGGAACAGCACCAGCTCTTGCATGGGGAAGCCGGCGAGGAAGCCGGGAACCAGGATTTCGAGCTGCCGATCGAGGCGAACGAGGCCGACGCGGTGGAGCAGCACACCGAGGCCGACACGGAAGACGAGGACGAGGACGACTACCGCTGACCATGCGCGGAGCCCAGTCGCCCGTCGGAGCGGCCTGAGCCGTTCGCCTCGGCGGGGTTACCGTCAGTCACACCGGGTCAGGCCACGACGGTCGTAGGATGGCGTGCATTGACCAGAAGTGCCGCCCGGATATGACGTATCGGAGAGTCTCGTGACAGCTACCCCGCAGGCCCGTACGGCCAGTACGCGGCTGCCGAGGCAAGCCCGGCGTCGGCAGCTGCTGGGTGCCGCCCAGGAGGTCTTTGTCGCGCAGGGCTACCACGCGGCGGCCATGGACGAGATCGCCGAGCGGGCCGGGGTCAGCAAGCCCGTGCTCTACCAGCACTTTCCCGGCAAGCTCGAGCTGTACCTGGCCCTGCTGGACGAGAGCGTCGAGGCCCTGACCGAGACCATCCGCCGCGCGCTCGCCTCCACCACGGACAACAAGCAGCGGGTCAGCGCCACCTTCCAGGCGTTCTTCGACTTCGTCGCGGGCACCGGCGAGGCGTTCCGCCTGGTCTTCGAATCCGACCTGCGCAACGAGCCCGCGGTGCGGGACCGCCTGGACGCGACCATGCGGGTGCACGCGGACATGATCAGCGAGTTCATCCGCGAGGACGCTGGCCTGGATGACGATCAGGCGCACCTGCTCGGCATCGGCCTGGTCGGCATGGCGCAGGTCAGCGCCACCTACTGGCTGAGTACCGACGGGGCCATCCCCAAGGACGCGGCCGAGCAGCTGGTGGCCCGGCTGGCCTGGCGCGGTATCAGCGGCTGGCCGCGCACCGGCTGACCGTCGGGGTTTCGCTGGCGGCGTATGGCCCGGGGGCGCAGACCGGCCCGCGGGCGGAACAGCAGCGGCTAGCCTCGGAGCACACCGGCGCCGGGACGGCCCGGGGGTGAGAGGAGCGCCGTGGAAGTCAGGATCGGGATCCAGTTCGTGCAGCGTGAACTGCTGGTCGAAACGCACGAGTCCGCCGAGGACGTGCAGCGCTCGCTGGCCGCGGCCATGACGGGCGACAGCGGGCTGTTCACCCTCTCCGACGGCAAGGGCAGCACGTTCGTCATCCCGGCCGACAAGATCGCCTACATCGAGTTCTCCGGTACCGAGCAGCGCCGCGTCGGTTTCCGCTAATCCCTGGGGCGGCTAGCTGGCCAGGCCCAGGGCGGCCATCCGCTTGCCGTGCTCGTCGGTGATCTGCGCCAGCAGCCGGCCGACGTCGCCCAGATCCCCTGGGCCGTGGCCGGCCAGCAGGCTGGCCAGCGGCTGGCAGTCCGCCACCACCCGGTAGGACTGGGCCAGCGCCTCGCCGACCAGCCGCCTGGCCCAGAGCGCGAGCGGGCCGGCCACCTGCGGGTCAGCGGCGATCGCCGCCCGGACCCGGGCGATCACGAACTCCGCGTGGCCGGTATCGGCCAGCACGGTGAGCACCAGGTCCCGGGTCGCCGGATCGACCAGCTCCGCGACCGCCCGGTAGAAGTCAGCCGCGATCCCGTCCCCCACATATGCCTTGACCAGGCCCTCCAGCCAGTTGCCCGGCGCGGTGCGGGCGTGGAACGCATCCAGCGCCGCCACGAACGGCCGCATCGCCCGGTCCGGCTCAACCCCCTGGGCCGCGAGGTGGTCGCAGATGAGCCGGAAGTGGCCGAACTGGGCGACCGCCATCCCGCCCAGCGCCGCCTTGTCCGCCAGCGAAGCCGCGAGCGCGGCGTCCTCGGACAACCGGAAAAACGCGACAAGTTCCGCGTAGGCGATCAGGCCGAGCAGGTCCAGGACCCCCTCGCCTGCACCGGAATCCCCCGGCGCGTCCTCGCGCCGCTGTGCGTGTATCACCCGCGAAGCGTAACAACCAGCCCACAGTGAGTCGGTTCACCCGCCGCGCGGGTCACATTGGTACACTGCCAACAAGAACCTGTGACGGGAATGCGGCAGCGCCCTGCCGTGTTCTTGCTGGCAGTAAGGCCGTAGTCACTGATCTGCAGGCGCTGCGCGGTCGTCCTCCGTGCGGACGCGAATGATGACGGGATCGCCAGTCGCGACAGTGCTGTCGGGTGACCTGGGCAGTCGGGTGGCCTGGCGGGATCGATCGGACCGCGTGCCTTATTGCGCTGACGGGCGTGGCCCGGCAGCACAGCCAATAGCCAGGTCCGAGGTGGCAGCGTGCGATGGGCATGCGGCCGGCCCGCGGGCCACTGATGGAAGCTGATTGCACTGACAACGCACACAATTACATCGCCCGTAGCAGAGCCACCGGCCGAAGACGGCCCGGGAAACGGCTCTCCGGACGCACCGCAAACCTTCCGTGATCTGGGTGTCGATGACCGGATCGCGATAGCCCTCGAGGGCGTCGGCATTAGCACGCCGTTCCCGATCCAGGCGCTGGCCCTGCCTATCGTCCTGGGCGGGCACGACATTATCGGCCAGGCCCGGACCGGAACCGGGAAGACCCTGGCGTTCGGCATCCCGCTGCTGCAGCAGCTCGGCGGCACCCCGGAAACCGGTGCCCCGGCCGGGCCGCCCCGGCGCCCCAGCGGCCCTGGTCGTGGTCCCCACCCGGGAACTGGCCGGCCAGGTCGCCGATGACCTGCGCGTGGCCGGGGTCGGGCTGGGCGTGAAGGTACTCACCGTCTACGGCGGCCGCGCCTACGAGCCGCAGATCGAGGCCCTGCGCGGCACCGTGCACATCGTGGTGGGCACCCCGGGCCGGCTGCTCGACCTGGTCGGGCAGCGTCACCTGGACCTGAGCGAGGTGCGTGCGCTCGTCCTGGACGAGGCGGACAAGATGCTCGACCTCGGTTTCCTGCCGGACGTCGAGCGGATCCTCCAGCTGACCCCGGCCAGCCGGCAGACCATGCTGTTCTCGGCGACCATGCCCGGTGAGGTGGTCACCCTCGCCCGGCGCCATCTGATCCAGCCGCTGCATGTGCGGGCCGAGCAGCACGACGAGCCCGAGGTCGTGCCACTGACCGACCAGCACGTGTTCCGGGCCCACCAGATGGACAAGATCGAGATGCTGGCCCGCATCCTGCAGGCCCGCTCCCGCGGCCTGACCATGGTGTTCTGCCGGACCAAGCGGTCCGCGGACCAGGTGGCCGAAGCGCTGACCACGCGCGGCTTCGCCGCGGCCGCGGTACACGGCGACCTGGGCCAGGGGCAGCGGGAGCGCGCCCTGCGCGCCTTCCGTAACGGGAAGATCGACGTGCTGGTCGCCACCGACGTCGCGGCCCGCGGGCTTGACGTCGATGATGTCACCCACGTGATCAATTACGAGTGCCCCGAGGACGAGAAGGCGTACCTGCACCGCATCGGCCGGACCGGCCGCGCCGGCCGGACCGGCGTCGCCGTGACCTTCGTGGACTGGCGCGACCTGCAGCGGTGGAAGCTCATCAACGAGGCTCTCGGCCTTGGTCACCCGGAGCCGCCGGAGACCTACTCCACCTCCGAGCACCTGTACAGCGCGCTGGACATCCCGGCGGGAATCAGCGGGAACCTGCCCCGGGCCCGGCGTGACCGGCTCGGCCTGGAGGCCGAGGAGCTCGAGGACGTCGGCGAGACCGGGCGATCCCGGACGCCTGCGCCTAAGCGGCGCGGGCAGCGGGACGAGCAGGCGCCGCGGACGGCCCAGCGGCCGCGCACGACCCGCATCCGCAAGCGGACCCGGGGTGGTGTCTCCATTCCCGGCGACGCCACGGCCGCGCAGCCCACGAACGCCGCCAGCGGGACAGGCGCCAGCGGGCCAGCGGCCAGCGGGTCAGGTGCCAACGGGACTGGCCCTGATGGGACGGCCAGCAGCGGGCCAGGCGAGGCCTCCGGCCAGCCCCGGGCCCGGCGCCGGCGCCGGTCACGCGGCCGGAAGGGCCCGGTCGCGGACCAGGTTCCCGGGCAGGCCTGACCCGGCGTTCCGGAACGGGCATGGCGCAGCCAGCTTTCAGCAAGCCCCGAGATGACGCGGGGCGGACTGACAGCATCGGTAGGTAGGCTGGCCGCCTGTGAGCACTCCCAAGACCCTCCAGCTGCCCTCCGGGGTGCGCCGGATGACGATCGAGACCCGCCGCGGCACGTTCGCGGCGCTCGAGGCGCTTCCGGCCACCGGCGTGTCTGAGCGGCAGCCCGCCCTGCTCGTGCCCGGCTACACCGGCAGCAAGGAGGATTTCCTCCTCATCCTGCACGGGCTGGCCGCGGCTGGGCGGCAGGTGGTGGCCATCGACCTGCGCGGCCAGTTCGAGACCCCGGGCCCGGATCAGCCCGCCGCGTATGACCTGGCTGCGCTGGCCGCGGACGTGGCCTTGATCGCGGACTTCCTCGGCGCCCGGCCGGGCAGCCTGGCCGGCGCCGGGGTGCACCTGCTGGGGCACTCGCTCGGCGGGCTGGTGGCCAGGGAGCTGCTGCTGGCCCAGGCGGCGCAGGTCAGCTCGTTCACGCTGATGAGTTCGGGCCCGGGCGCGCTGACCGGCCCGCGGGCCGCCGTGTTGCGGGCAGTGCTCGCCCAGCTGGACGTGGCCCCGGACGATCTGGCTGGCCAGATCAGGCGGATCTGGGACACCCAGCTGGAGCCCGGCGCGGTGGCGGACGGAGTGCCGCGCGAGGTGATCGACTTCCTCCGGCTGCGGATGCTCCGGAGCGCCCCGGCCGGGCTGCGGGCCATGGGGCAGAACCTGCTTACCTGCGCTGACCGCACCCAGGACCTGGCCAAGCTGGGCAGCGTGCCGCTGCTGGTCCTGTACGGCGAGAACGACGACGCCTGGGACCCGGCCACCCAGGAGGACATGGCGATCCAGCTCGGCGCCCAGCGGGTCTGCATCCCGGCCGCGGCGCACTCACCGGCCGTGGAGGCACCGGACACCACGGCCAGTACGCTGACCACCTTCTGGAACGCCGTGGAGTGCCAGCAGGCCCGGCGCCGCTCGGCCAGCTCCTCCGCCCCGCTCCGCACGACCTGAGCGTTCCTCGCCCCGCACCGCGCTCCGGTTCAGCGGTCGGCCGGGCCGCGCTGCGGCTCAGCCCTCGGCTGGCTGCTCGAGGCCGTCCCAGGGCCGGCGGGCCGGGGCGGCGGCGGTCCCTTCGGGGCACAGAGCACGGAAATCGCACCAGCCGCAGCCCGGGCCGGGGCGGGGAGGGAACACCTCATCCCAGCGCCCGGCGGGCAGCCCGGCCCGCATCTGCTCATCGGCTTCGGCGCATTCACCGGCGATGTCCTCCGCCCGGCCGAGGTGCCGGGCCAGCGTGGCGTCCGTGTGCTCCCAGCTGTGCACCTTCCCGGTCGGCAGGTGATGCAGCTCCACCTGATGGCAGGGCCGCCGCAGGACCCGGGCCGCGGCCAGCGCGTACAGCGCTAACGGCAGCGAGGTCCGGGCATCATCGGTGCTCAGCTCACGGCGGCCGGTCTTGTAGTCCACGACCACGAGCTCAGTCCGGCCTTCAGCCGCGGGCCGCTCGTCCAGCCGGTCGATCCGGCCGGACACCGTGATCCGCTCGGTGCGAGTGGACACGGTCCGCTCCACCCCGACCGGCTCATCCGCGGGATCCAGCCGCGCGACGTAGTCCTCCACCATGCCCCGGGCCCGGTCCCGGGCGGCGGCGGACTGTGCGTCGCTGGCGAACCCTTCGTTGATCCAGCCCTGCTGGACCAGGTCGCCCGCGGCCGCCGGCGTCCGCAGCGGCTGCGGCCGCCGCCACCAGGCCGCCAGGGCGTTGTGCACGCTGGCGCCCAGGCTGTTGTGTGCCCAGGGCGGCCCTTTACGCGGGGCAGGACGGTCCAGGTAGCTCATCCGGTACCGCCGCCCGCAGCCCAGCCAGGTACTCAGCCGGGTCGGGGTACACGAGTACAGGCGGCGCGGCATGCCGTCCAAGCCCAGCTGCTCACCCTGCATCAGTTCCTGCCTATCAATCCGGGCCATCAGTGCGGCCCATCAGTCCGGCCCATCAGTCCGGGCCCATCAGTCCGGGTCAGCCAGGCCAGCCCGCTGCGGGCCAGCCGTCACCCACGAGTCGAATTTCTGCTGGGCCGTGGCCACGGTGGTCTCCTCGCCGTGCCCGGGCAGCACCCGGGTCGCGGCGGGCAGCGGGAGCAGATGCCCGCCGATCGCGCTCAGCTGGGCGGGGAAGTCCTCGTACTCGCCGTGGTGCGTCCCGGGCCCGTCGGCGAGCAGGACGTCACCGGAGAAGACCACGCCGAGTTCCTCGCTGTAGAGGCAGATCGAGCCAGGGGTGTGCCCGGGGGTGTGCATCACCTCCAGCGAGACGTCGGCGACCTCGAAGATCCCTCCGTCTTCCATCTCGATGTCTGGCTCGTCCTCGCGGTGCGCTTCCCGCCACAGCGAACGGTCCTTGGCGTGCAGCGCCACCGGGGCCTCGTCGCGGGCCGCGACGTCGATCGCGGCCGCCACATGGCCGAGGTGACCGTGCGTGCAGATCACCGCCAGGACCTCCCGGTCAGCGATCCTGGCCAGCACCGCCTTCGCATCCGCACCCGGGTCAACGACGATGACCTCCGAGTCGTCCCCCACGATCCAGGCGTTGCTCTCCGGGGCGCTGGGCGCTTGCGCGGTCCCGCCCGGCGAGATCACCCGGTCTATTCGCGCCTCCATGCCAGCCGTTCCTCCTCGATTCCTCACGCGGCCCGGTCCACCATCTCACCCGGGTCTGTCAGACCTGCTTGACGAAGGCCCGGACCGCACAGTCAGCAGGCCACGGCCACGATATCGGCACCCCACCCGGCGCTGCCCGGGCACCGCCGTAGGCCGGCCAGCCGTACCTGCCCCCAGTCAGGCGGTGGCCCGGGTCATGAGGCGGTCGAAGGCGGCCGGGTCGGTGGTCTCGCAGCCGAGACGGTAGCCGGTCAGGCTGCCGTGGTCGTCACTGCCGCCGGTTGCGATGAGATCGAGGTCCAGGGCCAGGGCGTTCAGCTGGGCGCGCTGGGCCGGGTCGTGGTCCGGGTGATCTACCTCGAGGCCGGCCAGGCCGGCCGCGGCCAGGCTGGCGATGATCTCCGCGGAAATCCGCCAGCCGCGGGACAGGGCCGCGGGATGGGCCAGCACCGCAGCGCCCCCGGACGCCCGGACCAGGCCGACCGCCCGGACCGGATCCAGCGCGTACCGGCCCACGTAGGCGCGGCCGCCCGGGCCGATCCAGTCCGGGCTGAACGCGTCCTGTGGCCGGCTGATCGCGCCCGCCGCCACCATGGCCCGGGCGATGTGCGGGCGGCCGACGCTGCCACCCGCGGCGAGCGCGGCCACCTGTTCCCAGCTGACCGGGACGCCGAGGTCGCGCAGCCGGTCCACCATGGCCTGGCCGCGGCGGACCCGGTCGGCCCGGATCGCCTCGCATTCCGCGGCGAGTTCCGGGCTGAGGCCGGCCGGCAGGTAGCTGAGCATGTGCACGCTGTGCCCGTCGAGGCGGCAGGACAGCTCCATGCCGGGGATCACGGTCAGCCCGGGTGGCGCTGCCTGCCGCGCCTCGTCCTGCCCGGCCAGAGTGTCGTGATCGGTCAGCGCCAGCACGTCCAGGCTGGCCAGGCCGGCCCGGCGGGCCACCTCGGCGGGCGGGTCAGTGCCGTCCGACGCGGCGGAGTGAGAATGCAGATCGATGCGCACAGCCGCTCGGTGGGGCCTGGCCCGGGTCATCCCGGCAGCCGGGGAGACTTCGCCCCGAACGGGAGATCCAGGTCCTGCCCGGGATCGCGGAGATCCCGCAAGATGAGTGATTCCAGCAGCAGCGTGCCTGCCGTGTCTGGCCACAGGATGATCCACAGCCAGTTACCGAGCACCTCACCCGCGAAAGCCGCGGCACCGGGTGAATCCACATGCCAGAGCGGGAACTCATGCAGGCCGAACTGGACGACCGCATGCGGTGGGCCAGTGGCGAAGCCTTCCCCGGGGTCAGGGCCGGCCAGACCGGCGAACCCGGCCCCCAGGCCCACCCCGGGCTCTTCGGAGATGACCAGCATCTCGCCGGGGCCGCCCACCGGGTTCGGCCCGGACAGCGCGACCACGCAGGCCCGGGTGCCGCTGCGCTCGTCCCCGGCCCCGGTGAAGCCGGTGACCAGCCAGCCGAGCGGGATCGGCCAGGGCAGCCAGACCGGGACAGCGGCGGCGGTGAGCAGCGCCTGCAAGCCGGCCGGCGAGGGGCTGAGTGTCATCCGCAACGGCAGGACCGCTCCGTGCAAGGCACACTGCCAGGTGCTATGCCACACATTGGGCTCGCTCAGGTCGCGGTGGCAGCGCGGGCAGACAGGGGCTTTCAGCATGAGTACCGCCGTTGTTCTCCAGCGGGGACGCACGTCGAGCGCCTCGCCCACGATATTGGCCTGCGATACCGGGCCAGGATAATGGAGGACGTGCCCGGGCGACGGATTCCCTGCGTGGGAGCGATCATCACTGATTCCGCTGGGCGGCTGCTGCTGATCAAGCGGGGGCACGAGCCGGGGATGGGCCTCTGGTCAATACCCGGCGGCCGGATCGAGCCAGGAGAAAGTCCTGAGCAGGCCGTGGTCCGTGAGGTTCAGGAGGAAACCGGCCTGTTCGTGGTATGCGGGCCCCTGGTGGGCTCGGTGGAACGGCCCGGGCTGGCCGGGGACGTCGTGGACATCCAGGACTACGCGGCGACCGTCACCGGCGGGGCGCTGACCGCGGGTGACGATGCGGCGGACGCCCGCTGGGTCAGCCCGGCTGAGCTGGCCGGGCTAGCCCTGACCGGCGGGCTGGTCGAGGCGCTCACCGCCTGGGGAGTGCTCGGCTGAATCTCGGCCAGCTGGTTCGCTGGCCCTCGGCAAGATGATCACATCCAGGTGCCCGGGCACCGCCAGGAACTGCGCCGGGAACGGTAGGTCTGCACCATCGTTCGCGGCCTCCTGGCTGTCCATGGCACGCTGGGCGGGGTGAGCGAGACCCAGCCCGGCCCAGCCCGGCCCGCCCTCATCGCGGAGGCTACCAAGCGGACGGGCCTGATCTGGATCACGGTCCCGGGTCGCCGGCCCCAGCCCGCCTGGCACGTCTGGCGCGGCGCTCCGGGCAGCCCCGGTGCCGCCTACCTGCTGACCGGCCCGGGCGAGCAGCCCGACCCGGGCCTGGCCACGGCCAGCCAGGTGACCGTGACCGTCGCCAGCAAAGACTCCGGCGGCGCGCTGGCCCGGTGGACCGCGGCGGTTACCCGGGTAGACCCGGCGTCCGCGGAGTGGGCCGAGGTGCTGCCCGCGCTGCTCGCGGGCCGGCTCAACGAAGCCCCGGCACCGGCGGGCAGTCCGGCGGAGCGCTGGACACGGACCGCGGTGCTCTACCGGCTGACCCCGGCTGACCCCAGCTGATGCCGATGGAGTCGCCGGCACCGGCGGGGACAGCGGGGCTGAGGCGTGACCGCGTTCGAACCTGCCCAGGCGGCTCCGTAGCATGAAGGCATGGTTATGCCCCCCGCTGTCTCCTCCCCGCCCAGCGCCGAGCAGGTCACTCAGGCGCTCGCCGGGGTCAACGATCCGGAGATTCACCGTCCGATCACCGAACTCGGCATGGTGAAAGGGATCGACGTCGACGCTGTCGGCGTGGTGCGGGTGGATATCTGGCTGACTGTGGCGGGCTGCCCGTTGCGGGACAAGATCACCAAGGACGTGACCGCCGCCGTCAGCAAGCTGGCCGGGGTGTCCCGGGTGCGGGTCGAGCTGGACGTGATGAGCGACGAGCAGCGCAAGGAGCTGCAGGGCCGGCTGCGCGGCGGCCGCCCGGAGAAGGAGATCCCGTTCGCCAAGCCCACCTCGCTGACCAAGGTCTTCGCGGTGGCCAGTGGTAAGGGCGGGGTCGGCAAGTCCTCGGTCACGGTGAACCTGGCGGCCGCGCTGGCCGCGGCCGGCCAGCGGGTGGGCGTGCTGGATGCGGACATCTACGGCCATTCGGTGCCCCGGATGCTGGGCGTGACCAGCCGGCCCACCCAGGTCGAGCAGATGATCATGCCGCCGTCAGCGTACGACGTGAAGGTCATCTCGATCGGGATGTTCACCAGCGGCAACGCGCCGGTGGTCTGGCGCGGGCCGATGCTGCACCGGGCGGTGCAGCAGTTCCTCGCGGACGTGTACTGGGGCGACCTGGACGTGCTGCTGCTGGACCTGCCGCCAGGTACCGGCGATGTGGCCATCTCCGTGGCGCAACTGCTGCCCGGGGCGGAGCTCGTGGTCGTCACCACGCCGCAGCTGGCCTCATCCGAGGTGGCCGAGCGGGCCGGCGCCATCTCCGTGCAGACCCACCAGCGGGTCGCCGGAGTGATCGAGAACATGTCGGCGCTGCCCTGCCCGCACTGCGGCGAGGAGATCAGCGTGTTCGGCTCCGGTGGCGGCCAGGCCGTCGCCGACGCGCTGACCCGGGTGACCGGGGCCACGGTGCCGCTGCTCGGCCAGGTGCCGATCGACGCGCGGCTGCGCGAGGGCGGGGATCAGGGCATCCCGCTGGTGCTCGGGCACCCGGAGGCACTGGCCGCGCAGCGGCTGTCCGGGATCGCGAACAGCCTGGCCGGCCGGGCCCGCGGGCTGGCGGGGCGCCGCCTCGGCCTTACTCCCGCCTGATCGCCCGGCCTGGTCACCCAGCCGCCGGAAGACTCAGGTGGCTTCCGGGTCGAAAGGCGGCGTCTCCTCGGGAGCCAGCGTGGCCGTGGCGGTCTGAGCAGCGGACCCTGCCGGGGCATCGGGCGCAGTGCCGTCCGGTGCCGCGCCGTTCATGTCGTCGAACAGGTGCTTGCGCACGAAATTCTTCGGGTGCAGGTCGCTGACCTCGAAGTCGGCGAACTCCGGGCCCAGGCCCTCGCGGAGTTCCGCGGTGGCGCTGTCCGCCATCCGGCGCAGCTCACGCAGGGTACGGCCCACCTGGCTGGCCAGCTTCGGCAACTGGTTCGGGCCGAAGACCACGATGGCGATCACCGCAAGGACCAGCAGCTTGCCGAAGGAAAGGTCGAGAAACACGTCAGCTCTCCAGGCCGGGCCGGGACCACAGGGAAACCTGCGGTCGCCTTCTACTGTAGACCGTCATTCGCCACCTGCTGCCTCGTAGCCGGGCGGGGCAGGGCCGGGCGGGTATGGCCGGCCAGCTCAGCGGCTCAGCGGAACGGGTTCACCCAGGAGGCCAGCCGCCGTAGGCCGCGGGCCACCCGGACGAAGAAGCTCGTCCCGCCCTCGTGCGGCAGGGCGCCGATTACCTGGCTCACCGTCTGGTCCGGGGCGTCCGCGATCAAGGTGTACACATAGCCACGAGCGGACCAGGCCACGCTGCGCTGGTCAGGTCCGGCCGCGTACACGTCCTGCCCCAGCAGGGCCACCTTGGACCAGCCATGCAGCACGGCGGGCAAGTGGCCGGGCTGCAGGAACAGGGAGACCACGGACAGGCCGTCGGAGTAGGCAAGATTGACCACAGGCCCCGGGTTCCCGGCGGTCTCGCTGGCCTGGACCAGGGTCAGGTTGCCCGGCAGCGCCGCAGGCAGCGGCCAGCCCGCGGCGCGCAGCCGGGCCAGCTGGGCCGGGGTAAGCGCCTTGCTGGCGGGCCGGGCACCCGTGGCCGGGGCCCCGGCGGAGGCCGGAGCGCCGAGCCGCAGGCTGAGGAACACGGCTTCGGTAACCACCCGGGCGCTGGCGTCGAACGTCTCCCGCCGCAGCGGCAGCTTCGTCCCCTGGTCCAGCCAGAACTGCGCGGCCAGCGCGCCGTTGCTCCGGCGCACCCGCACCACCGTGGCCGGGCGCCCGGCCACCTGGGCTGATCCGGCCACGGACACCCGGTAGTTCGCGGCCAGCAGGACGACCATCTGCGGGGTCATGTCCATGATGCCTTCGGGATCCTGCTGGCCGGCGTCGTCGGCATCCATGTCCGAGTCGATCGCCGCGCGGGCGGTCTCGTCCGACGGTACCGCGGGGGCCACCGGGGCGGCCGCAGCACGGATCAACGTCTGGTGGTTCCGTTGATGCGAGACATCCACCATCGAGGTCCAGCTGCTTTCCGCACCGCGCCAGGCCATGAACTGGACGCCCTGATAGGACACGGTGCGGCAGGCAGCAGCCGCCTCACGGAGCAGGCTCAGGCCAGCGCCGCCCGCCTGACCCGACCCCCGGGCCAGGCGCTGCGGCTGGGCGCCCGGCGCACCAGACAGGCCAGCCCCGGCGGTGCCGGGCAGCAGGGTGCCGCTGCGCCCGGCGTCCAGCCAGACCACGGCGACGCCGGTGGCGATCAGTCCGAGCACGACAACGGCGGTCGCGATCCGCACGTGCAGCGGATCGTGCGCCGGGGTCTCCCGGTCTCGCCCAGGGGTAAAGCGTGAAAACATCGGTCAGCTCACGGTCCTGGGCTTGCCGCCACGGATGGTGCGATGGGGTGGACCGCTGGCACCACCCGGCCAGCTGACGCCGGGACCCGGGCCGGGCTGCTCGGGGCCGGGGCCGGGCTCTGCACAGCCGGGTATGACCCGGTGGCCGCGGTCGATGGCCAGCCAGCCGTGGCGGCCGGAGACGCGGCCACCGGCAGATCACCGATGACGCTCGCGTGCTGGACCAGGAAGGTGCCGACCGCCGGGGTGACCCGGGGCCCGGGCACCTCCTGGTCACCGCCGATCATGAACGCGGTGGTGCCCAGGCCGACCATGGCGGACGCGATCAGGCCAGCGGTCAGGTAGAGCGCGGCCGGGCGGCCGGGCCGGGCCCGCCAGGGCGCGCGGCCAGTCCAGGAGCCATCGCCGTCCGGGACCTCCATGGCCATCAGCCGGCCGGTCAGCGCCGCGTCTACCATGGCCTCGCCCAGCGAATGCATGCGTTCCTTCAACGCCCGCAGCGCGGCTGCCTCGTCCCGGCAGGGGTCGCACCCGGCGAGGTGAGCCAGCACCCGGTCGCGTTCAGCCGCGCTGAGCTCTCCGTCGATCAGTGCGGAAAGGCGTTGCCCGAGGTGACTCATAGCTCACCCCCCAAGGGCACGGATACCTCCCCCGCCGCGGGCAGTGGCTTCGCAGGCACCGCCGCAGCAGGGATCTTCGCGGCAGGCACGGCCCCGGCAGGCACCGCCCCAGCAGGCACCGCCCCAGCGGGCACCGTGCCGGAAGCCGTGCCGCCGCGGCGCGGGCGCCGGTGATCGAGCGCGGTCCTGAGCTGGGCCCGGCCGCGGTGGATCCGGCTGCGCACCGTGCCGAGCTTCACACCCAGCGTGTCCGCAATTTCCTCGTAAGACAGGCCCTCGATGTCGCAGAGCACCACGGCGGCCCGGTATTCGGGCGCCAGTGCCTTGAGCGCAGCCTGGATATCGCCGTCCAGATGCCGTTCGTCGAACGCCTGGGCGGGGGTGGGCTCACCGCCGCGGAGCCGCTGCGCCGTGTCGTCGCCGAGGCCCTCGAACCTGATCCGCTGCCGGCGGCGGGCCATGTCGAGGAACAGGTTGGTGGTGATCCGGTGCAGCCAGCCCTCGAACGTGCCCGGGGTGTAACTGGGCAGCGAACGGAAAACCCGAACGAAGACCTCCTGGGTGAGGTCCTCGGCGTCGTGTGAGTTCCCGGTGAGCCGGTAGGCCAGGCGGTAGACCCGGGCCGAGTGCTCACGCACGATCTCTTCCCAGGACGGCGGCGTCCAGCCGGCCTCATCCGGCGCCGCATCGGCCAGCACGGGTTCGGCCGGCCCGGGCGCATCCGCCCCGGCCGGGTCCGGGGCCTCAGTTCCCTGCCACGTGCTGTCTGCCTGTACCACCATCGGGGGGAGGCATCCTCTCTCGCACCTAGCCGATCGGATTCTGCGGGCCGCCGCGGCAGCCCTCGCCGGTTGCCACAGCATCAGTGTCAACGCCTGAACTGGCCCCGCTGGTTCCCGCGTTCCCATCCGCGACGCTAGGCTGCCCGCACGGGGGTAGAGCGTACCTGGGTGAATACCCCCAGAAAAAGCGCTGGGGCACGCGGAACACAAGTGTGTAGCAGGAGGTAGCCATCGTGAGCGCTGAGGCCAACCTTGCCTACGTTGAGGACTACCTCCCCGAGGATGAACCACTGCTGATCGCCGCCCGGAACGCGGCCGAGGTCGGCGGGGCCACGCCGATCGGGCCCGCGGGCGGCGCGGCCCTGCGCTTCATCGCGGCGGCCATCAACGCCAAGACGGTGGTGGAGATCGGCACCGGGTGCGGTACCTCGGGCATCTGGCTGCTCCGCGGGATGCGCCCCGACGCCGTGCTGACCAGCATGGACGCCGAGCCCGAGCACCAGCGGCTGGCCCGCAAGGCGTTCACCGAGGCTGGATTCGCCGCGAACCGGTACCGGCTGATCAGCGGCAAGGCCCTGGACGTGCTGCCGCGGCTCACCGACGGCGCCTACGACATGGTGTTCTGCGACGCGGACAAGCAGGAGTACCCGGATTACCTGACCGCGGCGCTGCGGCTGCTGCGCCCCGGCGGAGTGGTGGCGTTTGACAACGCGCTGAGCGGCGGCCGGGTCGCGGATCCCAGCTGGACCGACCCCAGCACCGAGGCCATCCGGGAGGTCGGCGAACAGGTCCGGCAGGATGAGCGGCTGGTGCCGGTGCTGCTCCCGGTGGGCGACGGCCTCCTGGCCGCCGTCAAGCGCACCGCCTAACGGCGCCGGTACCGGGCGACGTCCTAGCCGCCTCCGGTGCCCGCTGCGCCCGCGGCCAGCCAGTGCAGCAACAGCCGGGTGCCGAAGCCGGTCGCGCCCTTGGTGTTCTCCCCGTCATCGGACGCGGCCCGGGCGGCGCCCGCGATGTCCAGGTGCGCCCAGCGCCGGGGACCGGCGAACTCGCGCAGGAACAGCGCGGCGTCGATGGACCCGGCCCGGGTGCCGGACCGGGCCACGTTGGCCAGCTCGGCGACCGGGGAATCCAGCCCCTCCCGGTACTCGCTGGCCAGCGGCATCCGCCACAGCCGGTCCCCGCTCGCCTCCCCTGACTGCAGCAGCGCGGTGGCCAGCGTGTCGTCGGTGGCGTACAGGGCGGCCATGGTGGAACCGAGGGCCACCCGGGCGGCCCCGGTCAGCGTCGCGAGGTCCACCACGAGATCGGGAGCGAGCTGGGCGTCCGCGTAGGCGAGCGCGTCCGCCAGCACCAGCCTGCCCTCGGCGTCGGTGTTGAGCACCTCGACCGTCCGCCCGCCGTAGTGCTGGATGATGTCACCGACCCGGACCGCGGTGCCGGACGGCATGTTCTCCGCCGCGGCGACCAGGCCGGTCACCCGGACCGTGACGCCGAGCCGGGCCAGGGCCGACATGGCCGCGATGACCGCGGCGCCAGCGGCCATATCGGTCTTCATTGTCTTCATGCCGTCGTTGGGCTTGAGGGACAGTCCGCCGCTGTCGAACGTGATGCCCTTGCCGATCAGCACCACGTGCCGTTCCGCGGCCCCCGCCTGGTCCGCACCGGCTCCCGTCGCCCCGTCCTGGGGGGTATAGGCCAGCTCGATCAGCCGGGGCGGCCGGGCCGACCCGGAGCCGACGCCGAGCAGGCCGCCGAAGCCACCCGAGTGGAGTTCCGCTTCGGTCCACACCCGGGCGGACAGGCCACGCTCAGCCGCGATCTGGACGGCCTGATCCGCCAGCCAGGCCGGGCTCTTCACCGCTGACGGCATGTTGGCCAGGTCCCGGGCCAGGGCTACGGCATCAGCCATGGTGACGGCACGCTCGGCCGCCTGCGCCGCCGCCGCCGATCCGGTCAGCAACCGGACCTCGCGGGGCTCGTCCTCCGGCGGGGCTGACTTCATCTCGAACTGGTAGGAGCCCAGCAGCAGGCCCTCCACGAACGCCTGCACCGCCGCAGCGGGCTCGGCCACGACCGCCGTGGTCAGCACCGGCCGCCCAGCCGGCAGGCGGCGGCCCAGCGCGGCACCAGCCCGGCGCAGCGCGCCCGGCGACCGGTCTCCCACGCCCAGGTACAGCACCTGGCAGGCCGCCTGGCCCAGCCGGACGACGGTCTGCGCCGTCTCACCGGGCCGGCCCGACATCTCGTAACAGCTGATCACCTCAGCTGTACTGACAGTGAGCTCATGATCCAGCTCAGCAGCACCGGCTCCGGGAACCGGGTCGCCGGGCGGGTCCGCCGGGCTGCTGACCGGAATGACAATAACGGCCGGGGCCGGTGCGGTTCCGTCCTCTGCGCGCAGGTAATCGCCCAGCGGGTGCTCCGGGCCAGCCGATGGGACGACGGCTATCCGAGCCTTAACCGGCAATGCTCAGCCTGTGACGTTTTTGAGCGCGTCCGACAGCCGGGAGGCTTCATCCGCCGACAATTCGACCACTAGCCGACCGCCACCTTCGAGCGGGACTCGCATCACGATGCCGCGGCCCTCCTTGGTGACTTCCAGCGGACCGTCACCCGTCCGCGGCTTCATCGCCGCCATCCAGCATCCCCTTCCTGCTCGGGGCCGCAATGAGACCTCGCGGAGGCCTGCCGCGCCGGGTCCCCGGCAGTTGCGCCGGGTCCGGCCACTCACAGCCGTGTTGATCAGTATCTCTATTATCCAGAGTTCCGGCCCACAGTGGTAACGATCAGCCTTTCGGTGACTCCGTGTTATGCCGGCGCGGTTGTCCAGGAGGCCTGGAATGCGGCCGCTCAGCCGCTCGCGAAGGGCTCCTGGCGGGAAAATCCCGGGCGGCCCGAGTTGGGGTCACAACCGCCCCGGCCGCCACGCCGGGCGGGGCCGTGCCTTGCCAGCCCCCTTCCGTTTCGGAGACTGTGGAAGCCGAAGCCGGCGCGAGCAGACGGAGGGCCAAGTGACCGACAGCGTGCTCTATGACCTCGACGAGGCGGTCGCCACCATCACGCTGAACCGGCCTGCGGCCCGGAACGCGCTCACCGCGGAGATGAAGGCCGGGCTGCTCGCTGCGCTGCGCCAGGCTGCGTCAAGCAGCGCGGCCCGGGCGGTGATCATCACCGGCGCCGGGCCGGGATTCTGCGCGGGCCAGGATCTCCGCGAGCACGCCGGGCTGCTGGCGGCCGCGGCGCAGCAGGCACCCGGCGACGCACCCCCGGACCAGCCGCTGGACACGGTCCGGGCGCACTACAATCCGATCGTGGCGACGGTCCGGTCCATGCCCAAGCCGGTTATTGCCGCGGTCAACGGGGTCGCCGCCGGAGCTGGCGCGGGCCTGGCCTTTGCCTGCGATTTCCGGATAGCAGCCCGGCAGGCCAGCTTCCTGATGGCCTTCGCCCGGGTGGGGCTGGCGGCCGACTCGGGCGCCTCGTGGACCCTGCAGCGGCTCGCCGGATTCGCCCGTGCGACTGAGCTGCTGATGCTCGCGGAACCGGTGCCGGCCGAGCGGGCCCTCGATTACGGGCTGGTCAACTCGGTGGTGGAGGCCGCCGACCTGGCCGCCACGGCCGGTGCGCTGGCCGCCCGCCTCGCCGCCGGGCCGACCGCCGCTTACGCGGGCATCAAGGCGCAGCTCGACTACGCCGCCGGGCACGGGCTGGCCGAGTCACTGGAGAAAGAGGCCGAGGTCCAGATCGCCCTCGGCCGGACCAGTGATCACCAGGCCGCCACGCTGGCGTTCGCCCGCAAGCAGGAACCGGTCTTCCAGGGCCACTGACCCAGGGCCGGGCCGCCCGGCCCTCGGGCCTGGCTGCCTGCCGGGCTTACTTCTGCGGCAACGCTCCGCCGGCCCGGGCCAGCGGCACGCCTCATCCGTCCGCGTCCGCCCGGGCTGACCCATCCGCGTCCGCCCGGGCCAGCTCCTCGTGCGCGCACACGACTCGCTCGGCCGCATCTACCAGGTCGGCGAAGGCCCGCCACTCGCGTCCGCTGCTGGTTGTCCAGGACACCCCGCTATGGCACCATACGGTCAGATCGCGCCGGATCGAGAGCACGGCCATGGCGGAGGCGGGCGCGTCCGCGCGGACGATATGGCTGATCCCGCGGCTGGAAAGCATCCGCTCGAGCACCACGGCCGCCTCGCAGGGATCCAGCTGCGGGCCGTGAAACCGGTCGAGCGCGCTGCTCGGCGGCACCGGGAGAGCGAACCAGACGGCCTTTCCGGGCACCTTCCATCTGCCGAGCCGGGACCGGGTCAGGTGGTGCCCCCAGCGCCCCTGCGACAGTGCGTCGATGACCTGGAGCCCGCGTCCGCTCACCGCCTCCAGGGCCGCCAGGTCGAGCTGCGCCGGGTCCAGCTGGGCCGGGTCCAGGTGCGCGGTGGCCGCCTCCGGCAGTGCGCCGTCCGTCCAGGCCGGCAGCGAGTCGAACACCTTGCACACGAGCTCCTGCGCCCTATCACCGGACATGCGCAGGTAGAGCCAGATCTCCGGGCCGCCAGCCACCGGGTAGGACCGGGCCCCCGCCAGCCGGTTGCCTGCCTGGGCGTGCAGGGTGTTGGCCGCGAGTTCGCTGGCCATTGTGACGCCGTCATCGATCAGGTCCGCGGGCAGGCCCACGTCCGCTGCGACCGCCCGGAACACCTGCCTGGCCAGGCTCGCGCCGGTAGCGTCCAGCGGGAGGGCGGAGGTGGCGCAGCCGCCTGCGGAAACCGTCATAGCCGGGGCGTGCACCGATAGCGCGGCATCTGGTGCGTCAGCGGCAAGCGACCCCGACATGATCTTCAGCCTTCCCGGCTACACAATCTGTGAAACACAGATTACGAGTCACTGAACCGATTGCGCAACGATATCCGGCCCAACCCCCCAAGTTTTCTTGACTCGTTACCTCCCGGTGGCGGCCGGTGAGCGAAGTTCCACTAATCCACTACGTCGCTTACCTCAGGTTAGGTACGTATTGCCGTCCGGTAAGTAATGGACTGGCGAGGGGCCTACCCCTCCGGGTGGCCGCACAGTAATGTCGAGCCCGCAGCGTTGCCAGTGGCACGCCGCGGGCTTGAGACAGGCCCAGTAATGGCAGAATCCCCTGGGTGGCGGCCCGGGGGATTCTGCTGCCTAACCGCTGCGGCAGGTTGGTTCAGTCTGCTGGTGCGAAATGATCCAGGTCATAGCTTCCGGCCTTGGTGTCGGCCAGGAACTGGGCAAACGCCGTCCGGGTGACCACGTGCGCGCCCGCGCCGGGGCGGGTGCTGTCCCGGACAGCCACGATTTCGGGGAGATTAGCGGCAATTTCCACGCAGCCGCCGTTATGCAGGCTTCGGCGGGCCTTCCGCCAGTTTGCTCGAGACAGGTCGGTCATCGATTAACTCCAGTTGTTCCGCTAGGTGCTCGAGGTAGGAGTGGGTAGCAAGAGGCTCCAGCGCCCCTTCGAGCGCGCGCTTGAACGATTCCGCGTAGGTGCTCACCTGGCTTGCGTTGCTCACCTCCTGGATAGCGGCGTCGGTTTCGGTGTAGACAAGGCTCGGCTCGTCCCCCGGGAAGTCGAAAATGTTGACCGGGGATAGCAAGCCAAGCGGCGGCCCGTCCGCGAAACGCTGGATCCGCAGCTCGATCCGGGGCCGCCGGCTCATCTCGATCAACTGCTCGATCTGCTCCCGCCGCTCCGGTTTACTGCCCCACTGGTACATCAGCGAGGCCTCGGTGATCACGGCCACCAGCTGGGGCGCGGTGCCGTCGGTCCGGTCCAGGATCTCCTGCCGGCGCTGCCGCGTCTCGAGCGCCTTGCGCCGCCAGGCCAGCGACCGGGGGCCCGCGCGCAGGTGCGCTTCTGCGTAGTCCTGGCCCTGCAGCAGCCCGGGCAGGACGAGCGGCATGAAGACCCGGATGCGTGCGGCGTCGTTCTCGAAGCCGGGAAACTCGTTCTCGAAGATCTCGGAGTAGTCTCGCCACCAGGGCCGGGCCCGGGACCGGACGGCCAGTTCCTCGAGCTCTTCGGCGAGGGCCGGCTCTACTCCGTAAATGCGCAGCAGGTCCCGGATGTCGCTCATCTCGGGGCGCTTCCACTGGTTGGCCTCGAAACGGCCGACCTTGCCGCGGCCCCAGCTGAGAATGTCGCAGACATGGTTGGCGGTATGGCCGCTCGCCATCCGGAGTTCAGCCAGGCGGCGGGAGAGCCGACGCTTGGCTACGGTCGAACCGTAGGCGTCGTCGGTCATCCGGGATCGCCTCCCTGACGAGAGATTGCTTGCAGCATAACGCTACCTAACTTGTGAATCACAGATTATTGAGTACTTTCCTGAGAGTCTCAGTTGCCGCCCGATTCCAGTGGTTGCCCGGGGTTCCGCCGCCTGGGTCGGCCCCTGCGCCAGCTGCTCCACCTGGGCTGCTGGGCCAGGTCAGGTTGCCAGGCCAGGGGTGCTGGGCAGGCACCGCCGCGCTGGCGACGGGCTGGACCGCCGCACCGGGCCGGACGCCCGGGCCCCGGTGATCCCGGGCCGCTGCCTAGCCAGCGGCGTCGTCGAATTCCCCGCCGCGCACGCCGTCGAGGAAGCACTCCCACTCATGCCGGTCGTAGACGAGGATCCGGCCGTCCTGATCACCTGCCACCCGCATCAGCACCCACTCGACGCGGTCAGCGTCCCGCTCAGCTCCGGCTTCGGCTGCGGGCCCGGGCAGGAAAGCGATCTCGATCGCGCCGTCACGGTCACCCGACCTGCGCCACGACTGGGCGTCCACGTCGATGCCGAGCTCCTGCACGGTGGGCTTTTTCGTCAACGTAACCCTTCCTCGAGCGGCTCAGGCCAGCGGGAAAACAGTAGAGCACCCCGCAGCACTGTCCGAAACCGGAGGATCTACCCATGCGATCCCGGTTATCCGGGCCGCCGGCCGGTCAGGAAACCGGATCCGGCACCCGGGCGACCGCACAGTATCCCCAGCGGGAACCGTCGCTGTCGGCGAGTTCTGGGTCCTCTGCGCCCCACTCGCCCATGAACACCAGCCGCGGCTCCGCGCCCGGCCACGGCGATACCAGGTCCAGGCCGTCGAAGAAGCGCTGCACCGCGGCGCGCGGCCGCAGGTGGATGCTCTCCGTCGCCTTGGCGTAGACCGCCACCCCTGTCTCCACCCCGCGCGGCGGCACGTTGTCCGCGGTGACGTGGGAGAGCGCCAGGTAACTGCCAGGGGGAAGCGCCCCCACGTACCGGGCGACGAGCCCCCAGGGATCCGACTCGTCCGCCACGAAATGCAGTACCGCGGTCATCAGCAAGCCGACCGGCATCGAGAAGTCGATCAGCGCCCGGACCGGATGGCTGTTCAGCACACTGTCCGGATCACGCAGGTCAGCCTCGACAAAGGCGGTAATGCGCGTGTCGGCCAGCAGCTCGCTCGCGTACGACCGCACCATGGGGTCGTTGTCCACGTACACCACACGGGCGTCGGGCGCTACCTTCCGCACTACCTCGTGCGTGTTGCCTTGCGTGGGCAGTCCGGATCCGATGTCGATGAACTGGCGGATCCGGCACGTCTCGGCCAGCCATTTCGCGGCGCGCTGGTGGAAGCCGCGATTCGCCCAGGCCATGTCCGAGATCTCCGGCAGGTCGGCCCGGATCTTCTCGGCCGCGTCCCGGTCGGCCGGGAAGTTGATCTTCCCGCCGAGGTAGTAGTCGTACAGCCGGGCGGGACTCGGCACCCGCGGGTCGACGCCGGGCGGCACCGGGGGTGCATCGATCAGGTCACCATGGTCATCCGCTACTGCGCGTGACGCCGGGCGTCCCTCGGTCATGCCCACCTCCGCGAAAGCCGTTGCCGCCTAGTCTGGCACGCCCGGTGCGATTCACGAACCGCGATACTCGAGCCGCCGGGATCGGCGCAGGTCAGCGGTATGCCCCGCGCCGCCAGCAATCCCGCAGGTGGTCATCGATGCCGCCGCAGGCTTGCAGGGTCGCCTGCGCGGTGACGGGACCGGTGAACGAGAAGCCGTTGCGGCGCAGGTCCCGGGACAGCGCCTTGGACGCGGGAGTCGAGGCTGCCACATCGGCCATGGTCACCGGGGCGGACGGGCGGTTCGCTGGATCGTCGGCGTATTTCCAGACCAGCGCAGCCAGGCCGCCGGGCAGGGCCAGCGCGGCCGCGGCGTTGCGGATCACCGCCTCGATCTTGGCGCGGTTCCGCACGATGCCCGGGTCGCCGAGCAGCCGGGCCACCTCAGCTGGGCCGAAGCCAGCCACTGCCGCCATGTCGAAATCGCAGAACGCTGCCCGGAAGGCGGCCCGCTTACGCAAGATGATGAGCCACGACAAGCCCGACTGGAACCCTTCCAGGGACAGCCGCTCGAAGATTCCGCGGTCATCACGGACCGGCCGTCCCCATTCCTCGTCGTGATAGCCGAGGTACTCCGGGCTGCTCAGCGCCCAGGGGCAGCGCAGCCTGCCGTCCGGCCCGGGCCGCACCCCCTGACCCAGCTCACCGGGGTTCAGCTCACCGGGGTTCAGCTCACCGGGGTTCAGCTCACCGCCGCCCGGATCACTCATCGTGGCTGGCGGCAGCTCCCCCGGAACCCGGCGTACCCGCCGACTGCGAGGCGGACTGTGGCTCAGCCGCGGCATCGGGCCCGGGCTCGGCCGCTCCTGGCACCACGGCTTCGGGCTCGGCCGTTCCTGGCTCCGCCGCTTCGGGCTCGGAGCTGCCCGGCTCCGCTGGTACAGGCTCCACCGCTGGGGCTGCCACCGCTTCGGGCTCGGCCGCTTCCGGCTCCGCCACTTCGGGCTCGGCGCTACCCGGCTCCGCTGGTACAGGCTCCACCGCTGGGGCTGCCACCGCTCCGGGTTCTGCGCTGCCGGGTTCTGCTGTCCCCGCCGCCACACCCGGCTCCGCCGCAACTGGCGCCACCGCTTCCGGCTCCGCCACTTCGGGCGCCACGACATCCGGCTCCGCCGCAACCGGCGCCACCGCTTCGGGCGCCACCGCTTCGGGCGCCACCGCTTCGGGCGGCACCGCTTCGGGCGTCGCCACATTCGGCTCCGCCCCGGCTGCCAGCGCCTCGCCGGGCTGATCCTCACCCGGCAGCACAGCTCCTGCTGGGCCGGCCTCTGCTGGCACCGGCTCCGCGGGCGCAGGCTCCCCCTGCACCGTCGGGATCACCTCGTCATGGTGAACCGCGGCACCCATCAGCCGGGCGCTGCCCATGAACCCAACACCGGCCGCAGCCCCCGCTGCCGCCCCAGTCGTGCCCGCCCCAGTCGTGCCCGCACTTCGCAGCCGGGTGCTGCGCAGTCCCGGGCTTGTCCCCGTGCCACTGGTGCCGCCCGCGCGGGCCCGGCGCAGCTCAGCCAGGGCCGGCAGCTGTGTGCCAGTAGCCGAGCGCAGGTCAGCGATCTGCTGCCGGAGCACCGCGATCTCGACATCGCGCTCAGTGACAACCTGGGCGATCCGGCCGAACGCCTCGTCCGTCACGTGCATGTTGTAGCCCCACAGCGAGGGGGGCGGCTTCAGCAGGGCGACGTCGGCTGCGGTCAGTACGCCATCCAGGGCAGGCGAGACGTAGTCGCTGGCGAATTCCGCCATCTCGCCGCCGCGGCCCATGGCCACAGCGACCACACCGGCCAGGATGACTACTCCGGCAAGTAGCAACAGAACGGGCACATTATGCATCGTCCCACGCTCGGCGAGTGCTGTCCTACCCAAGCAGCGACAAAGCACCCGGCCATAACGGCCGGCCGAAATGCCTAATCCAGCCTTGGCTCGGTCTCTGCGGCCTGGACTGTCTGGGTCAGCCGGGAGTCGGTGCCGTTGCGCTGGGCGTGCGCCTTCTTGATGACCTCGACCACCTCAGCCGGATCGTCCGCCAGCGTCACCAAGTCCTCGTCCCCCAGCGAGATCTTCCCCTCGGCCAGCACCTTGTCCCGGATCCAGGTCAGCAGCCCGGACCAGTAATCGCTGCCCACCAGCACGATGGGGAACCGGGTGATCTTGCCGGTCTGCACCAGGGTGATCGCCTCGAACAGCTCATCCAGCGTGCCGAACCCGCCCGGCAGCACCACAAAAGCCTGCGAGTACTTGATGAACATGGTCTTGCGGACGAAGAAGTAACGGAACACGATGCCGATCTCGACGTAGTCATTCAGGCCCATCTCCATCGGCAGCTCGATGCCCAGGCCCACGGACACCCCGCCGGCGCTGACCGCCCCCTTGTTGGCGGCCTCCATCACCCCGGGGCCGCCGCCGGTGATCACCGTGTACCCGGACCCGGCCAGCTCCCGGCCGATGGTCTCAGCCAGCTGGTACTCGCGGCTGCCCGGGGCGGCCCGCGCCGTGCCGAACACGGACACGGCCGGGCCGAGCTCGGCGAGCAGGCCGAAGCCCTCGACGAACTCCGCCTGGATCCGCAGGACCCGCCACGGATCGGTGTGCACCCAGTCAGCGGGACCACGTTTGTCCAGCAGCCGCTGGTCGGTGGTGGTACTGGGGATGAAGTTGCCGCGCAGCACAGCCGGTCCCTGGCGGCGTACGCGACGACGGGATTCTGCCACCCTCCCGATCCTGCCACGCTCACCAGGCCGGACGACCAGCCCCGCACGCCGAACGCAGGGCCAAGTTTTGCCGCGATTAGTGCATGGGACGTCTCCCGCAGCACTGCTACGCCGGTAACTTCAGGATGTGCCCAGAAGTCGCCCGAGCCACCCCAGCATGGGGCGTCCGAAACGCCCTAAACGCAGGCACCGCCTGGTGATCGCCGTCGTGGTGCTGCTGCTTCTCGGCACGGGCAGCTACCTGACGGTCCGGCGGCTGGCACCGTCGCTCGCCCCGGTGCTGACCGCGGCGGGCTGCCAGGCAGCCGCCCGGCACCAGACGGTGCTGCTGGACACCGAGCAGGCGAGCATCGCGGCGACGATCGCCGGGGTGGCACACCGGCAGTCCATGCCCACGGCCGCGGTCACCATCGCCTATGCGACCGCGATGCAAGAGTCCAAGCTGCATGACCTCGACTACGGCGACCAGGATTCGGTCGGCGTGTTCCAGCAACGGCCGTCCCAGGGCTGGGGCCCGGCCAAGGCACTCGAAGATCCGGTGTACGCCACCACGAAGTTCTTCGGCGCGCTGAACCGGGTGCACGGCTACCTGTCGATGCCGGTCTACCAGGCGGCCCAGGACGTGCAGCACAGCGCCGACGGCGATGCGTACATCCAGTACGAGCAGATGGCCACCGAGATGACCGCGGCCTTCACCGGGCAGCGCGGGCACGCGGTGTACTGCTGGTATACCTCGCCCACCCCGAAGCGGGCCGATCTCAGTGCGGCCGCGCAGGGGCTGGCCAGCACCTTCGGCGAAGTGCCGGTGCTGCAGACCCCGGCGGGGCACAGCCGCCAGCTGCTGGTCCAGGTCGGTACCGGGACTTTCGGCTGGGAGGTGGCTTCCTGGCTGGTGACTCACGCGCCCGGTTATGCCATCCACCAGGTGCGCTACGCCGGCTACCAATGGCAGTCCGCCAGCGGCAGCAACGGCTGGACCAGGGAGGCCGGCGAACCGCCGTCCGGGAGCCTCACGCTGAGCTGATAATCTTCGGCCCGCTGGCGAATCTCACCAAGCCGCCCCGAGCGGCCATTATGTTGTCACGAGATACTGGCCAGAACTACCGGGACAGTGCCGGAAGAGGAGTTTCCGACGTGACCTACATCATTGCGCAGCCCTGTGTCGACGTACTCGACAAGTCATGCATCGAAGAGTGCCCTGTCGACTGCATCTACGAGGGCGAGCGCATGCTCTACATACATCCGGACGAGTGCGTCGACTGCGGCGCCTGCGAGCCGGTGTGCCCGGTCGAGGCGATCTTCTATGAGGACGACGTGCCCGACCAGTGGAAGGACTTCTACCAGGCCAACGTGGGCTTCTTCGAGGAGCTCGGCTCCCCGGGCGGCGCGTCCCGGGTAGGGAAGATCCACAAGGATCACTCGATCGTGGCGGCGCTGCCACCGCAGGGAGAAGAGAGCTGACGCTCGCCGCACGGCTGCCCCGGTTCCCCTGGGACCTGCTCGTCCCCTACGCCGACAAGGCCAGGGCCCACCCTGACGGGATCGTGGATTTGTCCGTGGGCACGCCCGTGGACCCGGTGCCACGGGTGGTCACCGCTGCGCTGGCGGCTGCGGCCGACAGCCCGGGCTACCCGGCCACGCACGGCACGCAGCGGCTACGTGAGGCCGCGGCCGGGTGGCTGGCTCGCCGCCACGGGGTAACCGTGGATCCCCAGGCGGTCCTGCCGCTGATCGGCACCAAGGAGTTCATCGCGGCCCTGCCCAGCCTGCTCGGCTGCGGGCCAGGGGACATCGTGGTGCACCCTGAACTGGCGTACCCGACCTACGACATCGGGGCCCGGCTGGCCAGCGCGACCGCAGTTGCCGCGGATGGGCTGACTGCCCTGGGCCCAGGGCAGGCCCGCCTGGTGTGGGTCAACTCCCCGTCCAATCCCACTGGCCGGGTACTGCCGCCCGCGCACCTGGCCAAGATGGCGCGCTGGGCCCGGGAGCGGGGTGCGGTCCTTGCCTCGGACGAGTGCTACATCGGCCTGGGCTGGACCGCCGAGCCGGTGTCCGTGCTGCACCCGGAGGTGGCCGGGCGAGCGCACGACGGCCTGCTCGCGGTGCACTCGGTGTCCAAGCGGTCGAACATGGCGGGCTACCGGGCCGGTTTCGTCACCGGCGATCCCGGGCTGATCGCGGACCTGCTGGAGATCCGCAAGCACGCCGGGATGATGATGCCCGGGCCGGTCCAGGCGGCCATGGCCGCCGCGCTCGACGACGACGAGCATGCGGACCAGCAGCGGGCCCGGTACGCGGAGCGCCGCGGCACGCTGGCCGCCGCGCTGACCGCGGCCGGCTGGCAGATCACGCACTCCGAGGCTGGCCTGTACCTGTGGGCGACGCGGCCCGGGCAGGGCTGCTGGGGGTCGGTGCAGCTACTCGCGGAGGCTGGCATCCTGGTCGCCCCCGGCGATTTCTACGGCCCGGCCGGGGCCCAGCACATCCGGGTCGCGCTGACCGCCACCGACGAGCGGGTGAACGCCGCCGCCCGCCGCCTCGCCGCCCTCTCCTAACCCACCCCCTAACCACCCCGTTTTCCGGAACCCACCTGCCCAGCCTCAACTCGCCCCGGCACCCAGCCCAGGCCCCCTGAACCCCGCCTGCCCAGCCTCAACTCGCCCCAGCACCCAGCCCAGGCCCCCTGAACCCCGCCTGCCCGCCACCCTGAACCGGCCCGCCAGCCTGAACCGGCCCGCTCAGACCGTTCCTTCCCGCCAGCCCCAGCTCGCCGCCCAGAACCACCAGACCCGGACCCCGCCCAGCCAGCAGCCGCCGGGGCCTGGTCTTCCGCGTCCCACCAGCCACACCGGCCTCACCCATTAATGCCTAGCTTCACTTTGTATGAGTTTCGGTCATGATCACGTCCGTTTTGTCCCGGTATGCGATTAGGGAACGCGTGATAAGTGCGTGCAGATGATCAACACGCTGTCGTGATCGTGGGTGAGGTCCTGGGTCGGCTGGCCCTCACGCCGGGAACGACGGGCTGGCTGGCGCCCAGGCCGCCGGGGGCCGGGCACCGCCCGTAGGCTGTCGGGTGTGCTCCGTCTCTACGACTCGCGGACCAGGAAGCTAGAGCCGATTCAGCCGCCCGGACGCGGTGCGTTGCGGATCTACAGCTGTGGGCCGACGGTCTATCGCTTCGCGCATGTCGGCAACCTGCGCTCCTATCTTTTCGCCGACCTGATCCGGCGCACCGCGACGCAGCAACGGCTGCTGGTGACCAGCTGCCTGAACATCACCGACGTGGGACACCTGGCCGATGACAGCGACATCGACCCGGTGGGCGAGGACAAGGTGCTGGCCGAGGCGCGGGCCGAGGGCCGGAGCGCGCTGGAGATCGCCCGGCACTACGAGGACGCGTTCCGGGCGGACTGCGCGGCGCTGAACATCCGGCCCGCCGACCACAACCCGCGGGCGTCGGAGTCGATCGACATGATGATCGACCTGATCGCGCGGCTGATCGAGCTGGGGCATGCGTACCCGGTCCCGGGCGGCACCGTGTACTTCGCCGCCGAGTCCTTTCCTGGCTACGGCGAGCTGTCCGGGAACCGGCTGGCGGACCTGCGGCCCGGGCACCGGCTCGGCCGGGTGGAACCGGACAAGCGGTTCCACGCCGACTGGGCGCTGTGGAAGGCCGCGCCCGCGGGCCGGGAGCTGACCTGGAACACGCCGTGGGGGCACGGCTTCCCGGGCTGGCACATCGAGTGCTCGGCCATGTCCCTGCACTTCCTGGGCGAGTCCATCGACCTGCACACCGGTGGCATCGACCTGCGCTTCCCGCACCACGAGGACGAGCGGGCCCAGTCCGACGCGGCCACCGGGCACGAGGTGGTGCGGCACTGGGCGCACGGCGAGCACCTGCTGTTCGAGGGCCGGAAGATGGCCAAGGCCACCGGGAACGTGGTGCAGGTCAGCGATGTGACGGCGCGCGGGCTGGACCCGCTGGCCGTCCGGCTGGCGTTCCTGGACCACCGGTACCGGCAGCAGATGAACCTGACCTGGGACGTGCTGGCCGGGGCGGACCGGACGGTGCGCCGGTGGCGGGACCGGGTCGCCGAGTGGGCGCAGTCGCCCAGCAAGCCAATGTGCGCCCAGTACGTCACCGATTTCACCGCCGCGTTCGACGATGACCTGGACAGCCCGGCGGCGTTGCGGGTGCTGCGCGCGCTGGAGCGCGACCCGGAGGTGCCCCCCGGGTCGAAATTCGAGACGTTCGCCTACGCCGACCACTGGCTCGGCCTGGACCTGGTCCGGGACATCGGCCGCCCGCCTGCGGCCCGGCCGCTGCCCGAGGGCGCCGCGGAGCTGCTGGCGGCCCGGGCCGCCGCCCGGGAGGTGGCCGACTGGGCCACCTCGGACCGGCTCCGCGGCCAGCTGGCCGGCCTGGGCGTGACCGTCACCGACTCAGCTGATGGGCAGTCCTGGACCGTCGCTGCCTCCTGACCGGCGCTGCGCGCGGGATGGTCGCAACGATTCGTTCCATACCGGCAGATCTTCGCAACGAATTTGCGTGATGACGCAGCTGAAGCGAATGGTTCCACCTCTGAGCAGCCCATACGCTGGAGTTATCTGACCACGTAGCCGGTAAGGGGGCTCGTTGACCGAGACGTTCCGCATCGCTGCCGTGCCCGCCGTGACCCGCGCGCCGCATCCCGCGCCGCGCCGGACGCCGCGGCCCAGGACCTACCTCATGTGCCCGCCGGACCACTTCGCTGTGCAGTACATGATCAATCCGTGGATGACCAGCGGGGATCCCGTCGATACGGGGCTGGCCAGGCAGCAATGGCAGATCCTGAGGGATACGTACCGGTCCCTCGGGCACTCGGTCCAGATCATCGATCCGGAGCCAGGGCTGCCGGACATGGTGTTCGCGGCCAACGGCGGCACGGTCATCGGCGGCACGGTGCTCGGCGCCCGGTTCCGGCACCCGGAACGGGCCGCGGAAGGCCCGGCGTACCTGGACTGGTTCCGCCGCAGCGGGTTCGCCGCCGTGCACGAACCGGCCGTGATCAACGAGGGCGAGGGTGACATCGTGCACGCCGGCCGGGTCCTGCTGGCCGGGCACGGGTTCCGCACCGACCCGGACGTACGTGGCGAGCTGGAGCGGCTGTTCCAGCTGCCCGTGCTCAGCCTGCGCCTGGTCGATCCGCGGTTCTACCACCTGGACACCGCGCTGTGCGTGCTGGATACGGACACGGCCGCCTACTACCCGGCCGCGTTCGACGACGCCGGGCGGGCCCTGCTCAGCTCGGTGTTCACCGAGCTCATCGAGGCCAGCGACGTGGACGCGGGAGTGCTCGGGCTGAACGCGGTCAGCGACGGGCGGCACGTCATCCTGCCGGCCCAGGCGGAGCAGCTCGCGGCCCAGCTGGCCGCGCGCGGCTTCGAGCCGGTGGGAGTGGACATGTCCGAGTTCCGCAAGGCGGGCGGCGGGCCGAAATGCTGCACCCTGGAACTGCGACCCGGAGCGGAGGGCTGACCATGACCGTGAACCTCGCTGACCTGCGCGCGTTGTCCGACGCGCACAGCGCGCACAACTATCACCCGCTGCCGATCGTCATCGCCGAGGCCGAGGGAGCCTGGGTCACCGACACTGACGGCCGCCGGTACCTGGACATGCTCGCGGCCTACTCCGCGCTGAACTTCGGCCACCGCCACCCCGCCCTGGTCGCTGCCGCGAAGCAGCAGCTGGACCGGGTCACCCTGGTCAGCCGGGCGTTCGAGCACGACCAGTTCGGGCCGTTCTGCGCCGAGCTGGCCGACCTGGCGGGCATGGAGATGGTGCTGCCGATGAACACCGGCGCGGAGGCGGTGGAAACCGCGATCAAGACCGCGCGCAAGTGGGGGTACGAGGTCAAGGGCGTACCCGCGGACCAGGCCGTGATCGTGGTGTTCGAGGGCAACTTCCACGGCCGGACCACGACGATCATCAGCTTCTCCACCGACCCGGACGCGCGTGCCTCATTCGGCCCGTACACCCCGGGGTTCCGGATCGTGCCCTACGGGGATGCTGGCGCGCTGGCCGCGGCCATGGACCCGAACGTGGTCGGCGTGCTGGTCGAGCCCATCCAGGGCGAGGCGGGCGTGGTGCTGCCGCCGCCCGGCTTCCTGAAGTCGGTGCGGGACCTGTGCACGGCGCACGGGGCACTGATGATCGCCGACGAGATCCAGTCCGGGCTGGGCCGCACCGGGACCACGTTCGCCTGCCAGGCCGAGGGCGTTCACCCGGACATGTACCTGCTCGGCAAGGCCCTGGGCGGCGGCATCGTGCCGGTGTCCGCGGTGGTGTCATCGCGGGACATTCTCGGCGTGTTCCGGCCTGGCCAGCATGGGTCCACGTTCGGCGGGAACCCGCTGGCCTGCGCGGTGGGCCGGGAGGTAATCGCGTTGCTGTCGACCGGGGAGATCCAGCGGCGGTCGGCCCGGCTGGGCGCACACCTCCTCCGGCGGCTGGCGGCGCTGCCGCCGGATGTGGTCCGGGCCGTCCGGGGCCGCGGGCTTTGGGCGGGAGTTGACTTCACCTCACTGGCCGGCCGGGAGGTCTGCGAGCGGCTCGCCGCCCGTGGCGTGCTGGCCAAGGACACGCACGGGAGCACGATCCGGCTCGCCCCGCCGCTGGTGATCAGCGAGCTGGACCTGGACTGGGGCCTCGACCGGATCGAAGAAGCTGTCCTGGCCTGACCCAGCCCCGCCCCCGCCAGCCACCCGGGACGAGGCTGCCCGGACGAGGCCGCGCCGGGACTGGGCTACTGGGACGGGGCCGCCGTTCGTGATGGACCACCCCACCAGTCACTTTCGCCAGCTGAGCCTCTCCAGCCTCATACATCCCTTCAGTAGCAGTCTCATGCACCACCCCAGCCCCACGCACGCAATCGTCGTTAGCGCGGTACATTCTGGGCCGCGGCTGACCCACCATGTACCGCGCTGATGGGCGGCCCGCTCGTGGGGGCGGCCCACTATGTACCGCGCTGATGAAAGCCGCGCTCAAGGGCGGCGTGGTGGTCGTGGAGGGTGCGGTACTCGCCGGCGTAGTGGATCAGCGGGGCGCCGTCCGGGTTGGGCTCGCTGGTGCTGAGCACCTCACCGACCACGATGCTGTGGTCGCCGCCATCGTGCACGGCGGTGGTCCGGCACTCCAATGCGCCCAGCGCGCTGGCCAGGATAGGCGCGCCGGTTACCGGGCCGGGGTGATGCGGGATCCCGGTCAGCTGGCCGTCCAGCGGCCGGCCGCGGGTGGCCAGCCAGCGCGCGGTCTCTTCGGCGGTGTCATCGAGCACGGACACCGCCCAGGTCCCGGTGGCCAGCACCGTGTCGTGGAAGCGCGCGATCTTCTCGGCGCAGAACAGGATCAGCGGCGGGTCCAGTGACACCGAGGTGAAGGCGGTCACGGTCATCGCGTGGCTGGCCCCGTCCAGGCTGGTGGTGACCACCATGATGCCGCTGGCGAACCGGCCTGCGACGCGCCGGAAATCGGCGCCGTCGAATGCTGTCATGAACGGGCGCTCCGGGCGCTAGCCCTATTCCGGCCGCTGGCCCCGCTCCGGCTGCTCGCCTGAATCACGGTCCAGCGTCCTGAGTCGGGCGCGCGCCGTTATGGCGAGCGTGGGCCGGGCGGGGCCGGACCGCGGCCCTGGTCCGGAGCACGAACGCCAGGATCACGGCAGCCCCGGCGCACACCGCGCCGCCGTAGAGATACCACTCCCCGGCCGCGGTGCCGGCGATGATCACGCTGCCCCCGGAGGTGGGCATGGTGAGGACGAGCGAAACCAGGAACCAGCCGATGGCGGGCCCGAGCGCCCCGCCGATCGAGCCCATCCCGGCCGCGCCGAGCAGGCAGGTCAGCAGGACCAGCGCGGCCAGGCCCACGGCCGCCAGGGGGAAGGAACCCACGCTGTGGTTGTAGTGGAAGCCGCCGATCAGCCCTTCCAGCGCACCGAGGAAGATCAGCATCGCGTAGGCGCCGCCGGTGATGAACGCAGCGGCATGCCGCTGCGGGTCCGGCAAGCTGCTCACGCAGTGCAGGCTATACGCCAGCTAGCCCAGCCCGGCGAACAGGTCGTCTTCGCGGCCCCCGGGGCCGGGCGGCCCTGGCTGGCCAGCCAGCAGCGTGTAGTACTCGTGACCGAGGATCCGCTGGCCGACCCCGTCGGACAGAGCGAAGAACGAGCCGTCCACCGAGATCTGGGTCGCGTGCGCGCGCATGGCCGCGGTCTTGGCGGCCAGCTGGGCGGTCCCGTCGACGTCGGTCGTCACCAGCTCGTCGGCAACGCCGAACGGCAGGTCGTCCACGCTGGACACAGCATGGAAGCGGGCCGGGGCCCGGTCTAGCTTGATCGCCCCGGCCAGTACGGAGCGGGGCATCGCGGTGGCGTAGAACTTGGCCACCTGCCACGGGGCGGACCGGCCGACGCCGGGGTCGCTGGGGCCCTCGGGTCGCTGGCCCTCGGGTCGCTGGCCGCGGTACCACTGGCTGCGGTACCACTGGCTGCGGTACCACTGGCCGCGGGGCCGGCCGCCAGCTGGAACGCGCGCCGGGCCACCCGGTGTGCCTGGATGTGATCAGGGTGGCCATAGAAGCCGTTGGCGTCGTAGCTGACCATGACCCGGGGCCGCACCTCGCAGACGATGGCGGCCAGCTCGGCTGCGGCATCGGACACGTCCGCCTGCCAGAAGCAGCCAGGCTCGTCGTTGTCCGGCAGGCCCATCATGCCGGAGTCCCGCCACCGGCCCGGGCCGCCGAGGAAGCGGTGGTCCGTGACACCGAGCGCCGCGCAGGCGGCCGCGAGCTCGCCGATCCGGTACTGGCCGAGACGGTTCTCCCGGTCGGCGGCCAGGTACGCCAGGCCGGGCGGGATGATCTCACCCAGCTCGCCCAGCGTGCAGGTGACCAGCGTCACCGGGATGCCCTGGGCAGCGTACCGGGCCATGGTCGCGCCGGTGCCGATGGACTCGTCATCAGGGTGGGCATGCACGAGCAGCAGTCCGCCGCCAGCCGAGGTGTCAGCCATACCCGAAACGTAAGCCAGCCGCCCGCTTGCTGCGGGGCGCACCACTGCCTATGGACATGCCACTGCCTCCGGATGCGTCGCCGCCAGCCGTCCTGGCCGAGGAAGGCCGTCCGCTGAGCAGCGCCTCGAGGTTGTCAACGGTAGCCGGGACTCACCCAGCAGCCGGACGGTGTCGAGGCCAGCGTCACCGACCACGGCCAGCAACGCCACAGCACCGACTGTGTAGACCGGGCGCCGCCGCCACTGTCCGGATCACCGCTTCGCGCAGCGGGCCGTTGCCCACCTCAGCCGCGATCCGATGGGCCAGACCCTGGGCAGCGGCAGCGAGGGCAGCGAAGTGCTCCGGATCGATGTCGCCGGTATCCGCCCTGATAGTCAGGCCATCACGGCTGGTCAGCGCAGTGCCGGTGATACCCACCACGCGGCCGCAGCGACCTGTTCCTCATATCTCGTGCTGTACCGGACGAAGGCCAACCTCGCTCCCGCCCGGCATAACCTCAGCGGATCGAGTCGGAACTCACCGTCTCACCGGATGACGTCCGCCCGGACGGATCAAGATTGACCCGGGTCGGCTCAGAATTTCTCCGGATGACCGGAATGATGCCCTCCGGCGCATCTCCGCCATACGGATATGCGGGCATCGGTGCAGGGCATTTCTACTGCCATTTTATGGCCTTTAGCGGCGCTGCTGGCGCCGGACTCCGAGCCCCTGGGTGTGAGTTCCAGCCAGGGTCGGCACCGGGCTCCGGCGCTGGCAGACACAGGTTCCGGTCACGGCTGGCGCCGGGCTCCGACCCCGGCTGGCGTGAGCTGCGGCTGCTGCCGTGCGCACGCGGCAATGGCAGCAGCAGCAGTGCGGTCAGCTGCGATCCTGACCCGGGCTGGTGGCAGGATCAGAGTATGACGGACAGTTCCCCGGGCCAGGCGGGCAGTTTCCCGCGCCAGCTGGCCCGGACGCAGCGGTTCAGCCTGGGCCTTCCGCATGCCTTCCAGGTGTCCCCGGACGGCGGCATCGTGACCTTCCTGCGCAGCCGGGGTGGCACTGACCCGGTCACCTGCTTGTGGGCCCTGGACGTGGCGGGCGGGCAGGAACATCTGGTGGCGGACCCGGCCGCGCTGGCCGCCCGGGAGGATGACCTGCCCGCGGAGGAAAAGGCCCGCCGGGAGCGCAGCCGGCAGCAGGCGCGCGGGATCGTTTCGTACGCCACGGATCGCCAGATGCGGAGGGCCGTATTCGCCCTCGGTGGCCGCGTCTACCTGGCCGGCCTGCCCCGCCCAGGGGAACCGGGCACGGTCCGGGAGATCGCGACCCAGCTCCCCGCGCTCGACCCGCGGCTTGACCCGGCCGGGCGCCAGGTCAGTTACGTGTGCCGGGGCGCACTGCACGTCATCGACGCCAGCACGGGCCAGGACACGGTGCTGGCCGACCCAGCCGGCCAGCCCGAGCTACAGTACGGCCTCGCCGAGTTCATCGCGGCCGAGGAAATGGGCCGGATGCGCGGCTACTGGTGGGCGCCGGACGGCTCGGCCCTGCTCATCGCCCGGGTGGATGAGACGCCGGTGCAGCGGTGGCATATCGCCGATCCGGCCAACCCGGACCGGCCGCCGGCCGAGGTGGCCTACCCGGCGGCCGGTACCCCGAACGCGGACGTCTCGCTGCTGCTGGCCCGCCCCGGCAGGACCGGAGCTGGCAGCACCGGGGCCGACGGTACTGGAGCCGACGGTACTGGCGCCGGCCACACCGGAGCCGACCGCACGCAGCAGGAGATCAGCTGGGACCGGGCCCTGTTCCCCTACCTGGTGACCGTGTGCTGGGATTCCGGGGACCCACTGATCGTGGTGCAGACCCGGGACCAGGCCACGCAGCGGCTGCTCCGCGCCGACCCGGTCACCGGGCAAACCACTGTGCTGCGGGAGGACAACGACCCGCGCTGGGTGGATATCGTGCCCGGCGTGCCAGGCCCGGACTGGCGACGGCCGCATCGTGTGGACCAGCGACCGCGACGGGACGCGCCGGCTGCTGATAGCGGCCCCCGATGAGCTGGCCGAGGGCCGCGCGACGCCCGTCACCCCGGCCACGCTGAACGTCCGGGCAGTGCACAGCGTGGACGGCGGCACCGTGCTGTTCACCGCCTCCGCCTCCGCCACCGGCCCCGGCACCACCGGCCCCGGCGGCCCCGCTGACCCGGCCCAGCCACCCGTGCCCGCACCCGCCGAGATCAGCCTGTGGCGGCACGGCCCGGCAGGCCTGGAACAGGTCAGCGACCCGGGCGGGGTGCACACGGGGATCCAGTCCGCGGGCACCACGGTGGTCATCAGCCGCACCTTGGCTGCGCCTGGCTCCACCGTCCGGGTGGTCCAGGGCCGCCCGGCCGCCGAGGTGGCCCGGATCGCCAGCCTGGCCGAGCGGCCCAGCCTGCCCGATCCCTGCCCGGACCTGTTCGCGGCCGGGACCCGGCAGCTGAGCAGCGCACTGCTGCTGCCGTCCTGGCACCAGCCGGGCTCGGCGCGGCTGCCGGTGCTGCTCGACCCGTACGGCGGCCCGCACGCGCAGCGGGTGCTCGCCATGCAGGACGCCTTCGTGACTTCCCAGTGGTTCGCCGAGCAGGGCTTTGCCGTGCTGATCGCGGACGGCCGCGGCACGCCGGGCCGCGGGCCGGGGTGGGAGCGGGAAGTCTGGCGCGACCTGGCCAGCCCGGTGCTGGAGGACCAGGTGGCGGCGCTGCACGCGGCGGCGGAGCGGTGCCCGGACCTGGACACCGGCCGGGTCGCTATCCGGGGCTGGTCGTTCGGCGGGTACCTGGCCGCGCTGGCCGTGCTGCGCCGTCCGGACGTGTTCCACGCGGCCGTGGCCGGGGCCCCGGTCACCGACTGGCAGCTGTACGACACCCACTACACCGAGCGCTATCTCGGCCAGCCGGCCCACGACCCAGCCAGCTACCAGGCCAGCTCGCTGCTGGCTGACGCCCCCCGGCTGACCCGGCCGCTGCTGCTCATCCACGGGCTCGCGGACGACAACGTGGTGGCCGCGCACACTCTGCGGCTGTCCTCGGCGCTGCTCGCGGCGGGCCGGCCGCACAGCGTGCTGCCCCTGTCCGGGGTCACTCACATGACACCGCAGGAAGAGGTGGCCGGGAACCTGCTGCTCCTGCAGGTGAACTTCCTGCGTGAGTCCCTTGGCGTGTCCGGCGCCCCTGGCCACCCGGCCGGCGCCCCTGGCCACCCGGCCGGCGCCCCTGGCCACCCGGGCCGCGGCGCGGACGGTAGCCCGGGCGGAAACGCCAACGGCGGCCCGCAGCCGACCGGGACGGCGGCTGGCCAGCAACAGGTGTAGTGAGAGTCACACGCACGGAAAGTACGCGCGACGCGTAGTAGTGATATGCAATTGAATACAGTTCGTCTGCAGTGCGCGGGCGGGTGCAGGCCGGCCGGGCCAGCCGTGCCCTGCTGCGGCCAGCCAGCGGGCGCAGCACATCACTCCCAGCCACAGGGCTAACGTTCAGAGGCGGAGACGTCGAGGATGACGCAGGTATCACCAGCGCCGGCCAGCACCCGGGCACAGATCAAAGAAGCCACCCTGCGCAAGGACCCCTGGTGGCGGCAGCCGGCCATCACCGCGGCCGCGCTGGCGGTGGTCGTCGTCTACCTGACCTGGGCTTCCCTCGTCAACAGCGACTACTTCTGGAAGCCGTACATCTCCCCGCTGTACTCTCCGTGCCTGGCCACCACGTGTGCCAAGGGCGCCGGGTTCAACTGGATCCCGTGGCTCACCTGGCTCACCCCGGCGATCATCATCATCGGCGGCCCGATGGGTTTCCGGCTCACCTGCTACTACTACCGGAAGGCCTACTACCGGGCCTTCTGGCGGTCACCGGCGGCCTGCGCGGTGCGCGAGCCGCACGCCAAGTACACCGGGGAGACCCGGCTCCCGCTGATCCTGCAGAACGTGCACCGCTACTTCTTCTACATCGCGCTGATCTTCAACGTGATCCTCAGCGCTGACGCGGTGATCGCGTTCCGCAACCACCAGGGCCAGTGGGGCCACATGGGCCTCGGCACGCTCGTGCTCATCGTGAACGCAGGGCTACTCTGGGTGTACTCACTGTCCTGCCACGCGTGTCGGCACATCACCGGCGGCAGGCTGAAGCACTTCTCCAAGCACCCGGTCCGCTACTGGATGTGGACACAAGTGTCCAAACTGAACACCCGGCACATGCAGTACGCCTGGGTGTCGCTGTTCTGGGTGCTGTTCACAGACCTCTACATCCGGCTGGTGGCCAGCGGCGCCATCACCGACCCGCGGTTCTTCTAGACCGCCCGCAGACTGCCCCGCACGAAGCCCAGCCGGGGAAGCCCCGCTAAGAAGACACAAAGGCACAGATGAGTGACATCGAACGGCTCGCCTACGACGTGGTAGTGATCGGCGCGGGCGGCTCAGGCCTGCGCGCGGCGATCGAGGCCCGCCAGGCGGGTAAGAAGACCGCGGTCATCTCCAAGTCGCTGTTCGGCAAGGCGCACACGGTCATGGCTGAGGGCGGCTGCGCCGCGGCCATGGGCAACGTCAACCCGAACGACAACTGGCAAGTGCACTTCCGCGACACGATGCGCGGCGGGAAGTTCCTGAACAACTGGCGGATGGCCGAACTGCACGCCAAGGAGGCTCCAGACCGGGTCTGGGAACTCGAGGCCTGGGGCGCACTGTTCGACCGGACCAAGGACGGCAAGATCAGCCAGCGTAACTTCGGCGGTCACGAGTACCCGCGCCTCGCCCACGTCGGTGACCGGACCGGCCTGGAGATGATCCGCACCCTGCAGCAGCGGGTGGTCGCGCTGCAGCAGGAAGACGCCAGGGAGCATGGTGACCCCGAGGCCATGATCAAGGTCTTCGCGGAAACCACGATCACCGAGTTGCTGAAGGACGGCGAGCGGATCGCCGGGGCGTTCGGCTATTTCCGGGATCGCGGCCAGTTCGTCGTCTTCGAGGCGCCGGCCGTGGTGCTGGCCACCGGCGGCATCGGGAAGACGTTCAAGGTCAGCTCGAACTCCTGGGAGTACACCGGGGACGGGCACGCGCTCGCGCTGCTGGCCGGGGCGAAGCTGCTGAACATGGAGTTCGTCCAGTTCCACCCCACGCACATGGTCTGGCCGCTGTCGGTGCGCGGGCTGCTGGTCACCGAGTCGGTGCGCGGTGACGGCGGGGTGCTGCGCAACTCCGAGGGCAAGCGGTTCATGTTCGGCTACGTGCCGGACGTGTTCCGGGCGCAGTACGCGGAGACCGAAGAAGAGGGCGACCGCTGGTACACCGACCAGGAGCACAACCGGCGCCCGCCGGAACTGCTGCCCCGCGACGAGGTCGCCCGCTCGATCAACGCCGAAGTCAAGGCCGGGCGCGGGTCACCGCATGGCGGCGTGTTCCTGGACATCGCCTCCCGGCGGCCGGCCGAGGAGATCCTGCGCAAGCTGCCGTCCATGTACCACCAGTTCAAGGAGCTGGCTGACGTGGACATCACCAAGGAGCCGATGGAGGTCGGCCCGGCCCAGCACTACGTGATGGGCGGGGTGGAGGTGGACCCGGACACCGGGGCGTCCTCCGTGCCCGGCCTGTACGCGGCCGGCGAGGTGTCCGGCGGCATGCACGGCTCCAACCGGCTCGGCGGCAACTCCCTGTCCGACCTGCTGGTCTTCGGCCGCCGGGCGGGGATGGGCGCAGCCGAGTACGTGACCAAGCTGACCGGCGACCGCCCGGCGGTGGCCAGCGCCGACATCGCCGCGGCGCAGGCCGAGGCGACAGCTCCGCTGGAGCAGACCGGCGGCGAGAACCCGTACACGGTGCACGCCGAGGTCCAGCAGACCATGAGCGACCTGGTCGGCATCATCCGCCGGGAAGACGAGATCAAGACTGCGCTCGCCGAGCTGGAGAAGCTGCGCGAGCGGGCGGGCCAGGTCAGCGCGGAGGGCGGCGCCGCCTACAACCCGGGCTGGCACCTGGCCCTGGACCTGCGCAACATCATGCTGATCGCGGACTGCGTGGCCCAGGCGGCCCTGGAGCGGCAGGAAAGCCGTGGCGGGCACACCCGCGATGACTTCCCCGGGATGAACCCAGAGTGGCGCAAGATCAACCTGATCTGCGCGCTGGACGGCGACCGGGTGTCGATCACCCGCCAGCCGATCCCGCCGATGCGCGACGACCTGATCAGCCTGTTCGACCCCGCCGAACTCAAGAAGTACCTGACCGATGAGGAACTCGCCGCACTGCCTGGGCCGGCGCAGTCGGCCGGCCAGGGCGCGCCAGAGGAGACACACTGATGGGCTACAAAGCACAGCTGCGGGTATGGCGCGGTGACGCGGGCCAGGGCAGCCTCGCTGACTACACGGTCGAGGTCAACGAGGGCGAAGTCGTCCTGGACATCCTGCACCGGCTGCAGGCCACCCAGGCCGGTGACCTCGCGGTGCGGTGGAACTGCAAGGCGGGCAAGTGCGGCTCCTGCTCGATGGAGATCAACGGGCGCCCCAAGCTGGCCTGCATGACCCGGATGTCCACGTTCACCGAGGACGAGACCATCACGCTCACCCCGCTGCGCACCTTCCCGGTGATCCGGGACCTGGTCACCGACGTGACGTTCAACTACGCCAAGGCCCGGGAGATCCCCTCGTTCACCCCGGACCCGTCGGTCGGGCTGGGCGAGTTCCGGATGCAGCAGGTGGACGTGGAGCGGTCCCAGGAGTTCCGCAAGTGCATCGAGTGCTACCTGTGCCAGAACACCTGTCACGTGATCCGCGACCACCCGGAGAACGAGCGCGCGTTCGCGGGCCCGCGGTTCCTGATGCGGATTGCCGAGCTGGAGATGCACCCGGCGGACACCGCTGACCGCCGGGAGATCGCCCAGGACGATTTCGGGCTCGGTTACTGCAACATCACCAAGTGCTGCACTGAGGTCTGCCCGGAGCACATCAAGATCACCGACAACGCGCTGATCCCGATGAAAGAGCGGATCGTCAGCCGTAAGTACGACCCGCTAGTGTGGCTCGGCGCCAAGATCGGCCGCCGCCCCCGCCATGACACCGCCGCGGTACCCGGCAAGAAGGCCTGAAAAAGCCTAACTGCCCGCAACGACAACCACCTGGCGCCACTGCCGCCCCGCGCAGCCCCGGGATGGCGCCCGCCCAGCACCGGGCGGGCGCCACCTCCGGCTCAGGGGTCGTACTTGAACAGGGCACCCTGGCTAACCCCGTCCGGGTTCGGGTTCGGCAGCGAGGTCCCGCCTGCCCAGACCGACCGGCCACCGCGGATCCAGGACAGCGTGCTCAGCTGGCTCGTGCTGCCTGCCGCGGCGGGCACCGCCACCTGATGCCAGTGGCCACCGTTGTCGTGGTCCAGGTACGGGGCGAAGCTCGTGGGCCGCGCTCGCGGCACATGCCGGAGAGATTATGGCGGTTTTATGATGACCTGTCATGCTAATGAACCGGGATAGCGTTATGTCTAGTCGTGGGCGGTTACCCAGCGTCGGCCAGCCCGGCGGCGGACCCGGCCCGGGCTCACCGCGGCCCGGGGTGCTGCATTCTTAACGGAATCTTTGACCGGGCCGGGCCGGAAGGGGGCACGCCGGAGTCATAGGGTTTCGGGCAGGATTGCGTATCCCGGCGGGGCCGGGGTGATCCGCGCGCGCTAGTGCATCGGCACCGCGCAGATTGAAAGGCATCCATGTCCCACCTGACTTATCTCGAGGCGTCCGTCGTCGGCCTGATCCAAGGGGTGACCGAGCTCTTCCCCGTGTCCAGCCTCGGGCACAACGTGCTGATCCCGGCGCTCATCGGCGGCAGCTGGGCCCAGGACCTGAACGTGGCCAGGCCCGAGTCGCCGTACCTGGCGTTCATCGTGGGCCTGCATGTGGCCACGGCGATCGCGCTGCTGATCTACTTCTGGCGGGACTGGATTCGGATCATCGGCGGGTTCCTCAGCTCGATCCGGGACCGGCGGGTGGAGACCCGGGACCAGCGACTCGCCTGGATGATCATCCTGGCCACCATCCCGGTCGGCCTCGTCGGCCTGGTCGCCGAGCACGCCTTCCGGGTCATCTTCGGCAAGCCCATCGCCGCCGCGGTCTTCCTCATGGTCAACGGGGTGATCCTGTACTCCGGCGAGCGGTTCCGCTCCCGTCGGTCGGTGCAGGCCGAAGAGATGATCGCCGCGCAGCGGGAGAACGAGCTACGGGCCGGGGAACCGGGCCCGGGCCGGGCCGCCCCGGCCAGGCACGCCTCCGGCCATCAGGCCGTGCGCCAGCAGGAGGTCGCGCTCGCCATCCAAGCGGACGAGCGGCTGGCGTCGGTCGGTTACCGGGAAGCGGTCGTCATCGGTGCCTCGCAGATCCTCGCGCTGTTCGCCGGGATCAGCCGGGACGGCGTCACCATGGTCACCGGCATGGCCCGCGGCCTGGCCCGGGAGGACGCGGCCCGGTTCGCCTTCCTGCTCGCCACCCCGGTCATCCTGGCCGCCGGGGTGCTGAAGATACCCGACCTGATGGGCAATCTGGGCCGCGGCATCCATGGCCAGGTCCTGGTCGGCAGCGTGCTGTCCGGCGTCGGCGCCTACGTGTCGGTGCGCTTCCTGATGCGCTACTTCCAGACCCGGACGCTGACCCCGTTCGCCATCTACAGCTTCGTGCTCGGCCTGGCCAGCGTGATCTACCTCGGCCTCATCAAGTAGCTGCCCGACTTGTCCCGCCCGGGTGCGGGCGGGACGGCGTCATCCGTACCATGAGACCTGCCTGCGGGGCGGGACCTTGCAGGGCATGTGCGCACCGGTGGTGAGCGGGCCGATCAATGGCCGCCCGCGGCCACTAACCGTGAGCGCGTCAGCACCCCGCGGTTCGAAAGGCATCCATGTCCCACCTGACCTATCTCGAGGCGTCCGTCGTCGGCCTGATCCAGGGGGTGACCGAGCTCTTCCCCATCTCCAGCCTTGGGCACAACGTGCTGCTCCCCGCGCTCATCGGCGGCAGCTGGGCCCAGGACCTGAACGTGTCCAAGGCCAGCTCCCCGTACCTGGCGTTCATCGTCGGGATGCACGTGGCCACGGCGATCGCGCTGCTGATCTACTTCTGGCGGGACTGGATCCGGATCATCGGCGGGTTCCTCAGCTCGATCCGGGACCGGCGGGTGGAGACCCGGGACCAGCGGCTCGCCTGGATGATCATCCTGGCCACCATCCCGGTCGGCCTCGTCGGCCTGGTCGCCGACAAGCCGTTCCGGGAGATCTTCGGCAAGCCCGTGGTCGCCGCGGTGTTCCTGATCATCAACGGCATCATGCTGTACTGCGGCGAGCGGTTCCGGCCCCGGGCGTCCGTGGCGGCCGACGAGACAGTGGCCGAACAGCGGCGCCGGGTCCTCGAGTACGGTCCGCCCGGGCGGGCCAGGCACGCCTCCGGCCAGCAGGCAGTGCGCCAGGAAGAGGTCGCGCTCTCCGTGATGGCCGACGACCGGCTGGCGACGATGGGCTATCCGCGCGCCATCCTGATCGGCGCCATGCAGATCTTCGCGCTGTTCGCCGGGATCAGCCGGGACGGCATCACGATGGTCACCGGCATGGCCCGCGGCCTGGCCCGGGAGGACGCGGCCCGGTTCGCCTTCCTGCTCGCCACCCCCGTCATCCTGGCTGCCGGGGTGCTGGAAGTACCCAAGCTGACCGGGCCGCTGGGCCACGGGATCCACGGCCAGATCCTGGTCGGCAGCATCCTGTCCGGCGTCGGCGCCTATGTGTCGGTCCGCTTCCTGGTGCGCTACTTCCAGACCCGGACGCTGACCCCGTTCGCCGTCTACTGTGTGGTGTTCGGGCTGCTCAGCGTCATCTACCTGGGCCTGATCAAATAGCGGGCCGCCGCCGCGGGGCGGCCCGCCGCTACTCGCCCCGGGAGCTGCGGGCCCGCAGGCGGGCGCGGTCCTTGGCGTCCAGCACCACCTTGCGCAGCCGGACCACGGTCGGCGTGACCTCGGCGCACTCGTCGTTGGCGCAGAACTCCAGGGCCTGCTCCAGGCTGAGCATGCGGGGCGGCACCAGCCGCTCCAGTTCTTCCCCGGCGGACTGGCGCACGTTGGTGAGCTTGCGCTCCCGGGCGATGTTCACGTCCATGTCGTCGGAGCGCGAGTTCTCACCGACGATCATGCCTTCGTACACCTCGGTGCCCGGCTCCACGAACAGCGTGCCCCGCTCCTGCAGCGAGAACATGGCGTAGGCGGTCGCCCGGCCGGTACGGTCGGCCACCAGCGAGCCGGTCGGCCGCATCCGCAGTGGCCCGGACCACGGCTCGTACCCCTCGAACACGTGGTGCGCGATCCCGGTCCCCCGGGTGTCGGTGAGGAACTGGGTGCGGAAGCCGATCAGGCCGCGGGCAGGCACGATGAAGTCCAGCCGGACCCAGCCGGTCCCGTGGTTGGTCATCCGCTCCATCCGGCCCTTGCGCACGGCCAGCAGCGAGGTGACCGCACCCAGGTACTCCTCGGGGACGTCCACGGTGAGCCGTTCCACCGGCTCGTGCAGCACCCCGTCCACCTCACGGGTGACCACCGTAGGGCGGCCCACGGTCAGCTCGTAGCCCTCCCGCCGCATGGTTTCCACCAGCACGGCCAGGGCCAGCTCGCCCCGGCCCTGCACCTCCCAGGTGTCCGGGCGGTCAGTAGGCAGCACCTGAAGCGAGACATTCCCGACAAGTTCCCGGTCCAGCCGGTCGCGCACCATCCGCGCAGTGACTTTCGTTGCCTGCCTTCCCCGGCCGGGAGAGCCATCTTCCGCGCTGCCGCCGCTGCGGCCGACCAGGGGCGAGGTGTTCACCCCGATCGTCATGGAGATGGCCGGCTCGTCCACCGTGATCAGCGGCAGCGGACGCGGGTCGTCCGGGTCGGCCAGCGTCTCGCCGATCATGATGTCCGGGATGCCAGCCACCGCGATGATGTCCCCCGGCCCGGCGCTCGGCGCGGGCACCCGCTCCAGCGCCTCGGTGCGGAACAGCTCAGTGATCTTAACCCGCTCGATCGAGCCGTCCCGGCGGCACCAGGCCGCCTGCTGGCCCTTGAAGATCTCGCCGGACTCCACCCGGCACAGCGCGATCCGGCCCAGGTAGGAGGAGGCGTCCAGGTTGGTCACATGCGCACGGAGCGGCTCGGCCGGGTCGTAGGACGGCGCGGGCACGGTCTCCCTCAGCACGGTGAACAGCGGCTCCAGGTCCGGTGAGTCCGGCAGCGTGCCGTCGGCCGGCCGGTGCAGCGACGCCCGGCCAGCGCGGGCGGAGGCGTAGACGATCGGGAACTCGATCTGCTCCTCGGTCGCGTCCAGGTCCAGGAACAGCTCGTAGCACGCGTCCACCACCTCGGCGATCCGCGCGTCCGGCCGGTCCACCTTGTTGATCACCAGGACGACGGGCAGGCCAGCTTCCAGCGTCTTGCGCAGCACGAACCGGGTCTGCGGTAGCGGGCCCTCGCTGGCGTTGACCAGCAGCAGTACCCCGTCCACCATGGACAGCCCGCGCTCTACCTCGCCGCCGAAGTCGGCGTGCCCGGGGGTGTCCACGATGTTGATGGTCAGCCCACCGTGCGCGACCGCGGTGTTCTTGGCCAGGATCGTGATGCCCTTTTCCCGTTCCAGGTCACCGGAGTCCAGTACCCGGTCGGCGACCTGGGCGCCGACCCGGAACGCACCGGACTGCCACAGCATGGCATCCACCAGGGTGGTCTTGCCGTGGTTGACGTGCGCGACGATCGCGACGTTGCGCAGTTCATCTCGGGTGGCTAGCTGGGCCTGGCGAGCGGGCATACAGGAATCTCATTTGCCTGGGAAGTGGGAGCTGCCGCGCATTAGCGCAGCTCTCCTAGTCTAGTCGGCCCTGGTCACCGCCGCCGACGCTGACCGCCGGCGGCGCTTCAAGTCGGCCCTGGTCACCGGTGCCGACGCTGACCGCCGGCGGCGCTTCAAGTCGCCTCTCGTCATCGATGCCCACGCTGACCGCCGGCGGCGCTTCCTATCGGCTCTCGTCATCGATGCCGACGCGCCGGTCACCAGGGGCGGCCGGCTGGGTGCCCCGCTGCGGGCTGGGCCGGTCCCGGCGCAGCACCGCGAGCAGTTCCTCGTACGGACCGATCAGGTAGGCCTGGTCGCCGGGCCGCAGCCGGGTGCTGCGGCGCGGCGGGTGCTCCAGGTAGCCCCGGTCAGCGGCCCGGCTGATGGCGAGCACCCGGGTCCGCGCGGCCAGGTCGCGCATGGCCAGCCCGTGCAGCCCGCCGCCCGCGGTCACCGTCATCCGGGCCACCAGCAGCGGCTCGTCACCCACGTAGAACGTGTTCAGCACGTCGAGCCCGAGCGCGACGCCGACGAACCACGGCGCGGCCAGCGCGGCGGTGGACCGGACGTAGCTGAACCCGAAGTTGCGGCGGACCGAGCGGGCCAGCTGCGAGTCGAACATGCGCAGCACCACCGGAGTGCTGTCCCAGCGCGGGCCCAGCTGATCGCGCACGGCCAGGCCGGTCTCCAGGTTGGCCAGGTCGTCGCTGGTCAGCACGGCCACGGCCGAAGCGCTGGCCAGGCTGACGGATTCCAGCGTCTCGGGGAGCGTGGCATCAGCGATCACCACCGGCACGCCGAGCGCACGGGCCTGGCCGAGGTGCCGGTTGCTGTCGTGCTTCTCCACCACGACCACATCGCTGCCCGCCGCGGCCAGCCGCCGGCGACCTGGATGCCGACCGAGCCTAGGCCGATGACCAGGACATGGCCACTAAGCCCGGTGATCCGGCGGCGGCCCAGGGATTCCTCGATGCGCCGGCTGATGAGCATATTCGTCACCAGCGCGAAAAACACCGCCACGAACATCGCGCCCAGCAGCATCAGGCAGATGCCACCGGCGATCAGCCACGGGCTCTGGTGCCGGAAGGAGAAATCGCCGTAGCCGACGGTGGTAACCGTCTCCACGGTGAAGTACGCGGCGTCCAGCAGCGGGATCCGCGCCCCGCCCGGCATCCGGTAGGCCAGCCGCAGGATCACCGTGGACGCGACGAGCACGGCGAACAGCGCGCCCAGCGCGACGGCGAGCCGCCGGTCCGCGGCGTGCAGCAGGGACACGACCAGGTGCCGCAGATAGTGCAGGCAGCGGACCAGGCGGCTGGGCCCCGTCGCGGTGACCTGGCCATGGTGGTGGCCGACCACCCCGGCGGCGCGCAGCTCCCCCAGGGTGCCGATCAGCGTCACCCGGTCCCCCCGGCCGGCCTGCTGATCACGTCCAGGGCAGATGGCCACGTCACCGCCACCGGCCGGCTGCACCGCGATGGGGGCCAGCGCCCCGTACAGCTCGCGCAGGCTGGCCGCCCGGGGCGCGACCGTCCGCACCGCCACGAACTGCTCCCCGGCCAGGTGGATCTCCTGGACCCCGGACCGCAGGCAGGCCTCGGCGATGGACGGGGCAGACAGCCCCGCCACGTCGAGCACGGAAACGGATATCCGGGCCAGCGCCCGGCCCACGGCCGGGTTACCGAGTTGCACGATCACCCGCACGTCCGCTCGCAGTTCCCGGGTCAGCAGGGCCGTCTCCAGCGTGCGCAGGTCGTCGTCGAGTGCGCAGATGACCGCCTCGGCCCCGGCCAGCCCGGCCTCGGCCAGCGTCGTGGCACTGCGCGAGCTGCCCGCGATGTGCGGGATGCCCCAGCCGATCAGGTCCCGGGCCAGCCGCAGGTCCGGGTCATCGTCCACCACTACGGTGGGCACCCCGGACAGGTTGAGCAGCTCGACGATCCGCAGGCCCACCCCGTGCAGGCCGCAGACGATCACGTGCCCACGCCAGCCCGCATACGTCCCGCTCACGCCGCCGATCGTCGCACACGCAGATGTCAGGCGTGTTAGCAGCGGGGTCGCGGGACGGCGGCGTACCGGACGGTGTTCTTGAGCGGCTCTTGGCGGGCTCTTAACTCGCCGTCCGGTCTGATGACGTCCCATGCGTGACAGCTACGAGCCTCGTGAACCAGTCCAGTCGTGGCCCCGGACCAGCCCGGCCCGGCCGCCGGCCGGGCCAGCCCGCGACATCACCATGCGGATCGATGAGCTGGCGGACCGCACCGCGGCCCTACCGCCCGGCGGGTGGGACGACCGTGCCTGGGCCACCCCCATGGACGACCCGGCCGACCGCACCAGGACCGATGGCCTGCGCCGCCTGTCCCGGCTGACCTGGCGGGCCACCCAGCTCAGCGCGCTGGGCGCGGCCGCCTTCGCGGTGGTGTTCGCGCGCACCGCGCCCGCCCAGACCGCCAGCCAGGCGACGGTCCAGTCTTCGGGTGGCGTGGCTCGCCCGGCCGGGACGGCTGCCCCGGGCAGCACGGTCAAGGCGACCGTGACGCCGAGCGCCAGCCGTCCGGCGCCAGCCACCCGGGCCACCACCCCGGCCGCCGCCGCCCCCGCGGCGGCCGGGGTTCCGGCGGCCGGGACCCCGGCCGCCCAGCCCAGCAGCGCGGCGGCGGCCCCGCCCACGCTCGCGCCGCCCGCCAGCCCACCTGCCCCTGCGCCGTCGCCGAGCCCGGTGCAGACCACCTCGAGCGGCTCCCACTCCGGCGGATGAGGCATCCCCTGATGAACCGCGGCCTGATCTACCACGGGCTGATCAACCACGGGCTGTCCCCGCGCCCGCAGGCTGCGGCCACGACCTACCGCGCACTGGGCACGGTGGTTTCGGTGCTCGTGGCCAAGCCCGGGGCGCGTGACGTGGCCGCCGCCATCCTCGGTGAGGAACTGGCGGCGGTGGACGCCGCCTGCTCCAGGTTCCGCGGTGATTCCGAGCTCTCCCGGCTGAATGGCGCCCGCGGAGCGACGATCGGGATCAGCCGGCTCTTTGCCGACGCGCTGGCCGCAGCCCTCGCCGCCGCCCAGGTGACCGACGGCGACGTCAACCCCACCTGCGGCCAGTCGCTGATCGGGATCGGCTACGACCGGGACTTCGCCGCGGTGCGCCGGGACACCGGCCGGCCCGGCACACCGCGGTCCCCGCGGCGGGCTGGCAGGCCGTGGAGCTCGATCCGCTGCGGTGCACCGTGCGGGTACCGGACGGCGTGCTGCTCGATCTCGGCGCGACCGCCAAGGCACTGGCCGCGGACCGGGCCGCGGTCCGGATCGCGGACACGACCGACTGCGGCGTGCTGGTGAACCTGGGCGGGGACATCCGGGTCGCCGGGCCGCCCCCGGCTGACGGCTGGTGCATCGGGATCGCGGACGACCTGGAGCCCGACGACCTGGCACCGGGCGACCTGGCACCGGGCGACCTGGCACCGGATGACCTGGCACCGGATGACCTGGCGCCGGACGACCTGGCACCGGACGATCCCACCCAGGCCGCCCTGGCCCAGGCCGTCGTCATCACCAGCGGTGGCCTGGCCACGTCGAATACGGCGGTCCGGTCCTGGCGCCGGGGCACCGCGAAGTTTCACCACATCGTGGTGCCCGCCACCGGCCTGCCCGCCCGGACCTGCTGGCGGACGGCCAGCGTGGCCGCGGCCAGCTGCGTAGCCGCGAACACAGCAAGCACCGCGGCGATCATCCGCGGCGAGCGGGCCGCTGGCTGGCTCACCGCGGCCGGCCTACCAGCCCGGCTGGTCCGCCATGACGGCACGGTGGTGACCGTGGCCGGCTGGCCCGCCGCTGACGCCCCCGGACGCCGGGCATGACGGCTGCCCTCGGCGCGGTCGACTTCAGCGGCCCCGGGCTATGGTATGTCACCCGGGCCACCGGCCTGGTCGCGTTGCTGCTGCTGACCGGGAGCGTGCTGCTCGGCGTGCTGACCGCCGGGCGGCTGCGCAGCTCTCGCTGGCCCCGGTTCCTCACCGCCGGGCTGCACCGGAACATCGCCCTGCTGGCCGCGGTCTTCCTGACCCTGCACGTGGGTACCACCGTGCTCGACTCCTACACCTCGATCCAGCTGAGCGCCGCGTTCATCCCGTTCCTGTCCGGCTACAAGCGGTTCTGGGTCGGCCTCGGCGCGGTCGCCCTGGACCTGCTCATCGCGCTCCTGGTGACCAGCCTGGCCCGGGCGCGGCTGGGCCAGCGGACCTGGCGGCTGGTGCACTGGTGCGGCTATGCCTGCTGGCCGGTCGCGGTAGCGCACGGAGTGGGCGCTGGCACCGACGAGCACAGCTCGTGGGCGGCTGGCCTGAGCATCGGCTGCGTGGCCCTGGTCGCCGGCGCCGCGGCCTGGCGGGCCGCGCAGCGCTGGCCGGAACACCGTGCCCTGCGGCTGGCCCTGATCGCGCTGGCGGCGGTGGGCATCCCGGCCACGCTCAGCCTGACCGGGTACCGCTGGTGAGCCAGGCGGCGGGACGGGCAGCGGAACTGGCGGCCGGGCGGGCGGCGGGACGGGCAGCGGAACTGGCGGCCGGGCGGGCGGCGCTCGCGGGCGGCCGGGCGGAATGGGCACCGCCGGAGCGGGGCTGGCTCGCCATTTCCCCCTATCGGCCGCCGCCGCAGCGGCTGCCGCGCCTGCTGGCCGGCTTGTCCTATGACCGGCCCGCGCGCCTGCGCGATCACGCGCAGCGCTACGGCCCGGTACCGTTGCGCGGGCCCAGCGGCCGGGAACGGCCGGAACGGCTGATAGACGTGGTCGAGCGGTCCGGCCTTACCGGCCGGGGCGGCGCTGGCTTCCCCACCAGCCGGAAGATGCGGTCAGTGGCCGGCCGCCGCGGCCCGGCGGTAGTCGTGGCCAACGGAGCCGAGGGCGAGCCAGCGAGCGGAAAGGACCGGCTGCTGCTGACCCGCCTGCCACATCTGGTCATGGACGGGATCAGCCTCGCGGCCGGGGCGGTCGGGGCCCGGCAGGCGTACCTGTGCGTGCACCGGGGCGAGACTGGCCTGCTGGCCAGCCTGCAGGACGCGGTGGACGAGCGGAACCGGGCGGGCATCGATCCGGTGCCGATCGAGGTAACCGGGATTCCCGGCCATTACGTGTCCAGTGAGCAGACCGCCATCGCCGCGTTCCTGAACGGCGGCCCGGGCAAGCCTGCCTTCACCCCGCCCCGGCTGGACGAGCGCGGCGTCCGCGGCCGGCCCACCCTGGCGAACAACGTCGAGACCCTGGCCCACCTGGCCCTCATCGCCCGCTACGGGGACAGCTGGTTCCGCAGCATCGGGCTGCCCGCGGCTACCGGGTCGGCCCTGGTCACCGTGGGCGGCGCGGTGGGGCGGCCCGGTGTCTACGAGATCGAGCTGGGCACCACGCTCGGTGACGTGATCATGCGGGCGGGCGGGCCGGCCGAGCCGTTGCAGGCCTTGCTGGTCGGCGGCTATTTCGGCATCTGGCTGCCCGTCGGGTACGCCTGGCCGCTGCGGCTGAGCCAGCCGACCATGCGCGCGGCGGGCGGCGCGATGGGCGCGGGCATCGTGATCGCCCTGCCCGCCACCTCATGCGGCCTGGCCGAGACGGCCCGGGTAGCCCGATACCTCGCGGAGGAAACCGCCGGCCAGTGCGGGCCGTGCGTGTTTGGCCTGCCCGCCCTGGCGGACGCGCTGGCCGGGCTCGCTTACCACGGCGGCCGCGGCCGGGCCCTCGGCCAGGTCAGCCAGCTGCTGCCGGTCATCGAAGGCCGGGGCGCCTGCCGCCATCCAGACGGGGCGACGCAGCTGGTGCGCAGCGCGCTGCGGACGTTCTCGCCGGATGCCCGCAGGCACGACCAGCACGGCGCCTGCCCGGGAGTGCGACGGGCCCCGCTGCTGCCGGTCCCTGGCGACGGCGAACGGGAACAGGACTGGACATGAGCATCAGGCTGCGGATCAACCCGATCGCCTGCACCGGCCACGGCATGTGCGCCGAACTGCTCCCGGAGATCATCTCCCTCGATCGGTGGGGCTACCCGATCCTGGCCAGCGGGCCAGTGCCCCGCCCGCTGGCCGACCACGCCAGGCGGGCCGCGGCCGTCTGCCCGACGCTCGCCCTGCTGATCGAGGAGACCCGGCACCGGCGGCACTGACGCCAGCGGCTCCCCGGCACCGGCCAGGCCCCCGGCACCGGCCAGGCCCCCGGCACCGGCCAGGCCCCCGGCACCGGCCAGGCCCCCGGCACCGGCCAGGCCCCCGGCGCTGGTCGGGCTCCCCGGCGCTGGTCGGGCTCAGTCGTCGCCCGTCGCCCCGTCGCCGTCGTCGCCGACCGGATGGACCGAGGCGGACGGCACTGATCCGGCGCAGGAGACAGTCATGCTCACGCCCTGCTGCCCGGCCAGGAAGAGCACCCGGGCGGCGGGCGCGGGCCCGCGGGCAACGTTCTCGGCCGCGTACCCCTGCTGCGGGCTCCACGAGATCAGGTAGGCACCGGCCGTCCCGCAGACAGCCACGACGCTGCCGCCGGTCGAGCTGAGCAGGGTCCCCGGTGACGAGCTGGCGGCGGACGCGGAGTCCTGCGGCGAGGGCGCCGCCACCGGTGCGGTCCGGTGCCTTGCCGTGGCAGACGGGCTGGCGGACGGCGTGGCATCCGGGTCCCGGCCAGCGCTGGCCAGCGCGCGGTTGACCGCGGAAACAGTCAGTTGCTGAGTTGGCGCAGCATCGATGCTCGGGCCGATGAGCGAGACAGCGACCAGGCTGCCACCCGTGGCCGCACCCACGCCGAGTAGCCACGCGCCGAACGCGAGGAAGACACGGACGTGCACGGGGGCCATGGTCGCGGAACGAACCCTAAGACGGGGTAAAGCCGACCTCAAGAGACTAGTGGGTGCTGGGCTCGCCATACCGGGACTGGCTGCAGTAGCACGGATTTTCCGGATAACGTCCTGCTCGTGGCGCAGCTGTTGCTGGTGGAGGACGACGCTTCGATCCGCGGCGCGCTGATCCGGGCGCTCACCGAGCGCGGGCATGCGGTGACAAGCACGCCGAGCGCCATGATGGCCTTGCAGCAGATCCACCAGGCTCCGCCGGACCTGGTGCTGCTCGACCTCGGCCTGCCGGACCTTGGCGGCTACGAGGCGCTGCGCATGCTGCGGGCGATCAGCACCATCCCCGTGGTGGTGATCACCGCCCGCGACGACGAGGCTGAGATCATCCGGGTGCTGGACGCCGGCGCGGACGACTATGTGGTGAAGCCGTTCGGCGGCGGCCAGATCGAGGCCCGGATCCGGGCCGTGCTGCGCCGGGCTGGGGACGACCAGGCCAAGAGCGCGGCACCGGTCACGGTCGGGGCGCTGCGGCTGGATGCCGACGCCCACGAGGCCAGCCTGGACGGCGCCCCGCTCGACCTGAGCCGGCGCGAATTCGACCTGCTGCACTATCTCGTGACGCACGCCGGGCAGGTGGTGACCAGGCGGGACCTGCTCACCCATGTCTGGCAGATGCCCTACGGCGGCGCGGACAAGACGGTCGAACGTGCATGTCTCCTGGCTGCGCCGCAAGCTGGGGGAAACCGCCCAGGAGCCCCGGTACCTGCACACGGTCCGCGGGGTCGGGATCAAGCTCACCGCCCCCTCATGAGACTGCGCATCATCCTCCTGGTCGTTGCGATCAGCTCCATGGTGCTGATCGCGTTCCTGCTGCCACTGGCCCTGGTGCTGCGCACGTCCGCGGCGGACCGGGCGGTGAGCTCGGCCACGGTCCGGGCTCAGTGGATGGCGCCATTGGTCGCCACGCTCAGCGGACCCAGCCTCAAGCTGGCCGTCGCGCAGGTGAACGCCCAGGACAAGGCCCAGCCACTCACCGTCTTCCTGCCCGGCGCGGGGGTCCTCGGCCAGCCCGCGGCGCGGACCGCGGGCGTGCGGCTGGCCGCAAAAGGGCGCAGCTTCGCCACCCAGGCCCAGGGCGGCGTGGAAGTACTCGTCGCCGTCCAGGGCATGCCCCGGGGAACAGCGGTGATCCGCGCGTTCGTGCCCGGCCCGCAACTGCGCGCGGGCGTGACCCGGGCCTGGCTGATCCTCGGCGGGGTGGGCCTCGGCCTGCTAGTGCTCAGCGTGGCCGTGGCCGACCAGCTGGCCCGGTCCCTGGTCCGCACGCTGCGCGCGCTGGCCCGGGCGTCGGACCTGCTCGCCACCGGGAACCTGGGCGCCCGGGCCGTCGTGGCCGGGCCGGCCGAGATGCGGCAGGTCAGCAACGGGCTCAACCGGCTGGCGGCGCGCATCGGTGAGCTGCTGGCGCACGAGCGGGAAACCGCGGCCGACTTGTCCCACCGGCTGCGTACCCCCTTGACCGCGCTGCGGATCGACGCCGAGTCACTGCACGACGGCGTCGAGCGGGCCCAGCTGATCAGCGATGTGGACGGCCTCCAGCGCACGGTCAATGAGATCATCCGCGAAGCGCGCCGTCCCTCCCGGGCGTCCGCGCCAGCCGCCTGTGACGCCAGCGCGGTGATCAGTGACCGGGCCGCGTTCTGGCTTCCGCTCGCTGAAGATCAGGACCGGCTCATGGCGGTCGAGATCGCTGCCGGGCCGGTTCCGGTCGGGGTATCTGGCGAGGACCTCGCCGCCTGCGCGGACATCCTGCTGGAGAACGTCTTCGCGCACACCCCGGACGGGACCGGGTTCGCGGTGCGGGTCAGCCGCCGGGCCGGCGGCGGCGCCTGGCTCGTCGTGTCCGACGCCGGGCCCGGGTTCGCCGATCCGGATGCGGCCCGCCGGGGCAGGTCCAGCGCTGGCTCCACCGGGCTCGGGCTCGACATTGCCCGCCGCATCGCGGAGGTGTCCGGTGGCACGCTGACCGTCGGCCGGTCCGCGGCGGGGGGCGGGGCGGTCACCGCCGGCTTCGGGCCGCCCGCGGGCCTGGCCGAGCCAGCCAGGCGGCACCGCCGGGTCCGGCCCCAACTGCTCCGGCGCAGGCAGGTAGCGGCCAGCTGGCTGGATGATCCAGCCGTCTGAGCACGCCGACGCGAGAGTGACCGGGCGCCGCCCGGGCCGTCGTGCCCGCCTGCTCTCTACGCCCAGCAAGCAGCCACTACATGGGTGAAAGATTGATGCAGTGGGGTGTGACTCGATGTTTCATCCATGCACTTACTCAGCTGCCATCCGGGCGGCCTTGCCACCTCATCCGTCACCGGCGTGCGGGTCGGACCGGTAGCCCGCACTGGGTTGCCGCGGCTTAGGCCGGGTCAGGGCTTAGGTAGCGGGCGGCGGGCAAAGATAGGGCGTCCGCCCAATGTGGCGAGGGGGGCCTTACCGCGAACCTCGAAGGTGTGCAGCTGTGACCGCAGCCGCACCCGAGGAGGACATCGTGCATCCAGTAATGCGTGCCGCACTTGGCACCGAGCACATCAACGACATGCTGGCCCAGGCCGCGAAGTCCCAGCGGGCCAGGGAGGCCCGCACAGGGTGGGCCCGCATGGCCCGGCACCCAGGCCGGTCCCGGGCCGCCGCCGGCAGCTCCGGGCAGATTCGCCAGGAACGCCCGCGTTCCCGGCCCGCCGACCCCGCAGCCCAGCCCGTAGCGTGCCATGCTGGCGCGTCCCGGGGCGCCTGACCCGGTCGGCTGGTTCCGGTGCCGTCAGCTGCGCCGGGCGGTGACCAGCAGATCGCGGCCGGGGACGGCGGCAGGCTCCAGGTCGGTAGCGTCCACCACATGCTCGGCGTGCCAGCCGGCGTCCCGGACCAGGGCGAGCTGGGCGTCCGCAGGGAGGATGGTCCGCCACGGCTCGGTGTCCCCGGCACGTCGGCGGGCGTTCGCAGCCGCGGTGACCCGCACCGAGTCCAGGCCGGCCGGGTGCACGGCCAGGCTGGCCGCCAGGGTGCTGCCAGGCGCGGCCCGGGTGGCGGGCCCGGCGAGCAATCGCCTTATCGTCGCCAGGTCGAGGTAGACGAGCAGGCCCTCGCAGAGGAACAGGCTCGGCTCCCTGACCTGGTGCCCGGAGCTGGCTAGCACCGCCGCGGCGTCGTCGCGCTGGAAATCCGCCTCGGCCAGCGCCGCCGCAGCCGGGCCGCTGGCGATCGCCCGCAACCGCCGCGCCTTGTCGGCCTGGGGGGGGGCCCTGATCAAGCTCGAAGAACCGGACGCCGCTGATACGGAACCGCAGCGCCCGGTCGTCATAGCCGGCACCGCAGATCACCACCTGCCGGACACCGCCCGCGACGGCGGCCAGCACCTGCTGGTCAAAGAACCTGGTGCGCGCCGTCAGCATGGGCTGCAGCCCGAAAGACGAGACCGGCCGCATGCCCGCACAGAGCCGGGCTTGCGCGCCAGGATCGCCATCCGCGCTGTGCGGCCGGTCCAGCTCCGCCCGGGTCAGCGCCACGGCCTGGCTTGTGCGCGAGATGCCGCGACCGTCGTTCGTGCCTCCGGGGGGTGGACCTCCGCCTTCTCCATAGCGCCGCCCAGGCAGAAAATCCATACGTCAAGCGTACTAACCTTCTGACGTAACACCATGGTTACCAGGTAAGTTTAGCGATCCTCTATCCATGTGCCCGCGAAAACATACTTGCTAGCGTACTAACTGTGCCAGAGGACGAGGTGCTATCCGCAGCTGACGAGGCGCTACCCGCAGCTACGGCGGTACGCCGGGGCGTGACCGCGCTCGGCCGCCGACTGCGGCTGGAACGCCCAGCACACGGCGGGACGCTGCTCCAGCTCAGCGTGCTCGCCGAGCTGAACCGGCACGGCCCGATGACGCCCGGCGACCTGGCTAGCCTCCAGCGGGTCCAGCCGCAGTCGCTGACCCGTACCCTGACCAGCCTGGAAGGCCGGCAGCTGGTCCGGCGGGACGTTCATCCGGGGGACGGCCGCCGGGCTCTGCTCACGGTGACCCCGGACGGGCTGGCGGCGCTGCGCCAGGACATGAGCCAGCGCGACGGCTGGCTCGCCCGCACCATGGCCGCCCGCCTCACCTCCACCGAGCAGGAACTGCTGCGCCTGGCCGGCCAGCTGCTAGAGCGCCTGGCCGAAGCGGACGCACCGCCAGTTCCGTGATCATGGCGGATCAGTATCACACCGGACTTCACATTGCCCACGATTCTTGAGGTATGATCCGTTTTGAGAACATGCGTTCGATGGTTTGTTAGTGTTTGGGGATGGCAGCGTATCTTCCGCCCGGCTGGCCCGCGGGGGTGCATCCGCCGGACAGTGCGGATTTCGAGGCCTCCGCGGTGGCCTGGCTGCTGGACGCGGTACCGCCTGACTACCGGCTGTACGGGGTGCTGCGCCGTCACCCGATAGCACTGGCCATGATGGCCAAGCATCATGTAGCCGCCTGCGTGCAGGGCGCGCGCCAGGGATACCGGAGTACCCGGACCGAACTGGGCGGCGTACTGCCCGCGCACGGCCTCGATGCGGTGCTGGCGGCCTACCGGAGCGAGGGCCGCCCGGCTGGTCGACACCGCTCGCGCGGTTGATCTCCTGGTCCGGGCGCTGCGCGGTGAGGTGTTCAGTCCCCAGCTGGCGCAGGATGAGCCGCCCCGCGCCAAGCGGCGCCGGGGTTAGCGATCCTTTAGGCCGACAGCCTGGATGGCTTGTGCTGGTGTCTGCCCGGTTGCGGAATGGATTCTTTTCACGCGTTTCCTACGGAAATACCCGGACAAACCACCCGTGATCATGACTGGAACTCGTGAAAAGTCAGCTCATCCCGAGGGATGGCCGCCCGAGGCGCGAAACAGGACGGGCAGTCGCCGCCATTCATGATCGATGTGACGGGTGGTGCTGGCGGGGAACAGGTCAGCCGGAGGCGCGGAGGGCCAGCACGGCCATGCCGTCATCGGGCGGCCGGCCACCGAAGCCCCGTACTTCCTCGCCGACCTTGGCCGCGACCACGTCGGCAGTCAGCCCGGCACACCCGGCCAGCAGCCGGGCCAGGCCGCCGTCATCGTCGAGCAGGCGGTCACCATCTCGCCGCCGGGTAACACCGTCGGTGACGCAGAGCAGCAGGTCGCCCCCGTGCAGCCGGACGGGTTGCGCGGTGAAGGCGAGCCCCTCGATCACCCCGAGCAGTGGCTGCGGGACGGCCGCTGGCTCGGGAGCGGCAGCGCCGGCCCGGAGCACCAGCGGCAGCGGCAGGCCCGCGCAGGCGAGCGAGAGCTGCAAGGAACCGTCCGGGGCCGGATTCCCGGGCCCCGGCTGGCCCTGGCCCGGCTGGCCCTGGCCCGGCTGGCCCTGGCCCGGCTGGCCCTGGCCCTGGCCCGGCTCATCCTGGCGCAGTTCGCCCTCGGCCAGGCTCACCCAGATCCGACTCACCCAGAGGCGATTCACCTTGAGCCGGTTCGCCCGGGCCTGGCTCCCCCGGGCCCAGTTCGCCATGCACCAGGGTGAGGAACACTCCCGCGGCCCCTTCGGCCAGGATCAGCTCGTTCAGCCGGTCCAGCACCGCTGGGATGCTGTGGCCCTCCGCGGCCAGGATCCGCAACGTGCTGCGGGCCAGCGCGGCCACCGCCAGGGTAGGAGGGCCGCTCCCGCAGACCTCGCCCACGGCGAACCGCCACCGGCCTCCGCGGACCGGGAACACGTCGCAGAAATCACCGCCCACGGCGTCGGGCGCCCCCGGCAGGTCGTGCGCGAAAGCCAGCTCCACCCCGGGAATCCGGGGCAGTTCCGGCGGTACCAGGGCGGCGCGCAGAGCCTCGGCGGAGCGGCGTTGGTGCGCGCCGAGCCGGGCGTTCTCCAGCGCCAGCGCGATCCGGCCCGCGAGGTCCCCGGCCAGCCCGGCCACTTCCCGGGACGGCCGGGCAGCGCCGGGCCCGCCGAGGATGAGCAGCCCGAGCAGGGCCGCCGGGGTGACCAGGGGGAAGCACCAGCCACCGTGCGACGCCAGCTCAGCAGCACCGGCGGGCGCCCCGGCCAGCGGCACCTCGGCCAGCGGCCAGCCCCGGGCAGATTTGCCGTCCAGCCCGGTGTCGTACGGCCCGGCACCCGGTGCCGTGGCCTCCTGCGCGCAGACCTGGTCCACCAGCCAGGCCAGCGCGGCCCGCTGGGAGTCATCGGCGTGCCGCACCGACGCAGGGCGCAGCCTGCCGCCCGGGCCGGCCAGCAGCACCGCCGACCAGGCGGCCAGCCGGGGCACGGCGATCCGCTGCGCCACGGCCAGGACCCGGTCCTCCTCAAGCGGGCCAGCCAGCAGGTCGCTGGCTTCGGCGAGCACGCCGATCCGGGCCTGCCGGGCACGTTCGAGCCCGGCCAGCCGGGCCCGTTCCAGCGCCGGGGCCATCCGGTCGGCGAGTTCCTGCAGGCGCTGTATGTCGGTTTCGCCGAACCGGCCGGGCAGCACGGCGGCCACCGCGAGCACCCCGGTGAGCCGCCCGTCGGTAAGGAACGGCACGGTGCTCACTGAGGGCGCGGTGCGCAGCAGCGCCGCCGGGCTGATCCCGGTCGCCGCGCGCACGCTGAGATCCCCGTCCTCGTCGGCCACCAGCGCATACGCGGCGTCCGCGGCGACGACCACCCGGGCCTGCGCGACGGACTGGCAGAGCAGCTCGTCATACCCGGGCTCGGCGGCAGACTCGTTCCCATTTCCGGCAGGCCCATGGTGGCCAGCCCTGTGGTAGCTAGCTCCGTGGTGGCCGGTCCCGGGCTGGACACTGGGCGTCGGCGAGCGCACGCTCCGGGACACCGCGGGCACCGCTGTCTCGGGCGGCTCCGGATCAGCTCCCGGGCCGGTACCGTCCGCATTCTGGCCGATCGGGGCCATCCGGAACCAGACCGCCTTGGACCGCGCCCCGTAGCTGACACCCCACGCCGAGGCCAGCGCCGAGGGCAGCAGCAGCCCGCGTCCGCTGGTGCGCTCGGCCGGCCGCTGCTCGTCCCGGGCCGGCCCGGGCACCATCTTCGCAGGATGGCTGTCCCGGACCACCACCTCGACCCCGCTGGCCGCAAGCTTGCAGGTGACCTGGACCGGGGTACCCGCGTGCACCACCGCGTTGGTCACCAGCTCACTGACCAGCAGCACCGCGTCGTCGACCAGGACGGTCGTTTCCCCGGCCGCGCCGTCCGGGCCCGGGTCATCCGGGCCAGCGTCGTCCGGGCCAGCGTCCGGGTCGGCGCCATCCACAGCGGCGCTGCCTGGGCCAGGGCTGGCCGGGCCAGCGTCGTCCGGGCCAGCGTCCGGGTCGGCGCCATCCACAGCGGCGCTGCCTGGGCCAGGGCTGGCCGGGCCAGCGTCGTCCGGGTGCGGCCCGGGGTCCAGCCAGGACTGCAGCGTCTCGCGGACGAACTTGCGCGCCGCAGCCACGGCCGCCGGCTCGGGCCGGTAGGCCGCGCTTGCGACGAGGTCGGTGCGTCCTTCCACGTGCCCTCTCGGCTGTCCAGGTTTCGCTGTCAACGCCCGGCCGCCCGGGCGGATGCACGCAGGTCCTGGACGCTTCCGCATCGGATACGGGCCACGGTACTGATGTCCCTGGCAATGGCGGCTGTCCCCATCGTGACAGACTCGTGACCGATTGCCAGTCGTTCAGGAACGTTCGCCCGATACCGGGGCTGGTCGTGACCAGCCATTGCCCGCCACGTACTCCCGGACGATCTTCGCGGGGACCCCGGCGACCACACACCGATCGGGTACCTCACCGCGGACCACGGAACCCGCCGCGACCACGACATTCCGGCCGATACTGGCCCCGGGCAGCACGATCACGCCAGCTCCGAGCCAGGTTCCCGGGCCTACGGAGACCGCGGTGTTACTCGGCCACTGGCGGCCGATCGGGACGTCCGGGTCGGCATAGCCGTGGTTCTGGTCGGTGATGTAGACGTACGGGCCGGTGAAAACATCATCGCCGATGTCGATCGAGTGATGGCCGATGATGTGGCTGCCGCGGCCGATCACGCAGTGGTCGCCGACCCGTAGCACCGGCGCCTCCCCGAGGTACTGGCCGGGCACCATGCCCGCGCACAGGGTGACCTGGGCGCCGATCATCGTGCCGGCCCCGATCTCGATCCACGCCTCGCCGTACACCGCGCCGGTGGGGAAGGAGATAAGCGAGTCCGGGCCGAACGCGGCGAACCGGCGCGCGGCCGGGGTGCCCGCGGTGATCGTTCCCGCCTGCTGCGCCGCCTGCCAGGCCCGGTGCACCACGCGCCAGGCGGCGGCGCGGTAGGCCTTGCCGAGAACGTCCTTGCCGGGCATGGACGACTACGGTACCCCGGAGCCGCCGGGCTGCTCCGCCAGCGCCTCGTCCAGCGCAGTGTCGTCCAGCACGGGGGCATCCGGCACGGTGTCGTCCAGCACGGCGTCGTCCACCACGGGACCGCCCAGCGCGGGGGCCAGCGTCCGGCGGCCGCCCGGCGCGCCGGGCCTGGCCTGGGCCGCCAGGCGGGCCGGGGCGGCGAGCTGGCCGCAGGCGCCGTCGATCTCGCTGCCCCGGGTGTCCCGGACGGTGACCGGCACCCCCCGGGCGGCCAGGCGCGCCACGAATTCGCGCATCACCTCAGGCCGCGAGGCGGTCCACCGGGATCCGGGCGTGGGATTGAGCGGGATAGCGTTGACGTGAGCGAGTTGCCCGGCGAGTGCGCGGGCCAGCGCGTCCGCCCGCCACGGCTGATCGTTGATGTCTTTGATCAGCGCATATTCCACAGAAACGCGCCGGCCGGTGGCCGCGGCGTAGGCCCAGGCGGCATCGAGCACCTCCGCGACCTTCCAGCGCCGGTTCACCGGGACGAGCTCATCCCGCAGCTCGTCATCGGGGGCATGCAGGGACACCGCGAGCCGCACCTGCAGCCCCTCGCCGGCGAGCCGGCGGATCGCCGGGACCAGGCCGACCGTGGACACGGTCACCGACCGCTGAGAGATGCCCAGCCCGTCCGGCACAGGATCGGTGATCCGGCGTACCGCCCGCAGCACGCTGGCGTAGTTGGCCAGCGGTTCGCCCATGCCCATGAACACCACGTTCGACACCCGCCCGGGGCCGCCGGGCAGCTCACCGCGGGCGAGTGCCCGGGCGCCCTGCATCACCTGGGCGACAATCTCGGCGGTGGACAGGTTCCTGGTCAGCCCGGCCTGGCCGGTCGCGCAGAAGGGGCAGGCCATCCCGCAGCCGGCCTGCGACGACACGCACATGGTGGCGCGGCCCGGGTAGCGCATCAGCACCGATTCGAGGAACGCGCCGTCGTGCGCCCGCCACAGTGTCTTCCGGGTCAGGCCCTGATCACAGGACAGCTCCTGCTCGGCGGTGAGCAGCGGAGGCAGCAGGGCGCTGGCCAGTTCCGCGCGGGTCGAGGCGGGCAGGTCGGTCATGTCCGCGGGGTCGTCGGTCAGCCGGCCGAAATAGTGCCGGGCCAGCTGATCGCCGCGGAACGGCGGGCCGCCGAGTTCGGCGGCGGCCGCGCGCCGCTCGGCCGGATCGAGGTCAGCCAGGTGCCGCGGCGGCCGGGTGACGGATCTGCCAGGCACCTGCGCTCCGATGGTAAAGGCCGTTGCAAACGCTTAACGATACCCGGGGGTTGACAGACGGTGACCTTGGATGGCTCAGTAGATTTCGTCCATGCCGACGTTGCGCAGGAGCGGGAGGGACGGCAACGTGGTGGCCCGTCCCGGTCGGCCTGAGATCGTGCTCGAGCAGCGACAGCCCCTACGGCAGCCGCCGCCTGGTCGTGGAGTACGACGGGACCACCACGGCCGCCTACGTCTATGACCAGGCCTCGGCGGTGATCGCCGCGGTGTGGCTGGCCAACCACCAGCCGGCCCCGGCGGCCGCAGACCCGACCCAGGTAACGGCTGGCCAGGCCCCGGTGATCCCGGCCGGGCACACCAAGCATCCTGGCGGCAGGCCGCCGCTGGACCCGCGGACGCTGCGCGCCCTGTGGTTCGAGGAGGGCGACGGCGTGGCCATCATCGAGGGCGGCCAGCTGCTTGCGGTGGTCCCGGGCTGGTCGGACATGTCCCGGGGGATGCCCGGGTACAGCCGGGAGGTGATCGGCCAGACCCCGTTCGCCTGGGCGCTGGACGACGCCATGGACGGGCTCGGCCCGCGGGCGGACCGGGCGGCCGGGTTCTGGCGCTGGCGGGCCAGTGAGGGAGCGTGGGCGGGTTTCCAGAAGGCGTTCCTCGGGCATCTGCTGGCCCGGCTCGGGCCAGGCGCCCGGTACTGGGACGTCAGCGCGGGCAAGCAGCCGCTGGCGGGCGTGTCCGAGCGGCCGCCCACCCCGGGCCGCCCGTTCACGGTGCTGTCCACGGTCGGGATGAGCTGCCAGCGGATGCCGATGGTCGAGCAGTTCGCCGAGGACCCGACGACCTGCGCCCGGATCGAGCTGGCGCTGGCCACCACCATGCCGAGCCCAGAGGCGGCGCGGATCTTCCTATGGCTGGCCCAGTACCCCTGGCGCGCGGTGACCTGGTTCGGGCCCGGCCACACGGTCCGCTGGTATCACGAGCCAGCCACGTTCCCGCTGGGCGGGGGGAACACGGCGGTACTGCTGCTGGACGACCCGGGCAAGCTGCCCGGGCCCGAGGTACCTGACCTGTCCGGGTTCTCGTTCGGCGGCGACCCGGTGCGCTGGCTGTGGGTGCTGCCGATTTCAGAACGGGAACGGCAGTACGCCAAGGAACGGGGATCGGCCAGCCTGGTCAATCAATTGGCCGCGCAGCGCCGTAGCTGGGTGGTCGGGCAGTAATCTGCCACGCGATAGTTCTTGCCACGCGGTAATTTGCCATCCAGCAGTTTGCCGCGCAGCAGTTTGCCACACAGTTACGGCGCCACGGCGGCCTTCGTCACGCTAGCTGAAGGTTGATGTCATGCAGGACGACGCCAGCGGCGTCCCGCGGTCGTCACGATAGATGCAGGTTGACGCCGAGCAGGACCAGCCACCAGAGGAAGATGGCCAGCAGCACGGACAGGACGATTTTGAGCACTTGGACATTGAGGTAGCCCTTTTCCCAGGCCACGACGATGCCAATGATGATGTAAATCAGAGTTACGAGGCTGACCCGCCGAAACATTCCAGTTCTCCCGGTTCTCCCCCGACTGGCGTACGAGACGCCCGCAAAGTCCCCCGGCATCGAGGGGCCAAACGTGAACTAGTGGAGGAAGATCACCAGCAGCAGCCAGACCACCGGGGCGGTGATCAGCAGGGAGTCGAGCCGGTCCAGGATCCCGCCGTGCCCCGGCAGTATCGAGCCCATGTCCTTGATCTGCAGGTCCCGCTTGATCATGGATTCGACCAGGTCACCGACGGTCGCCGCGAGGAACGCCCCGGCGCCGACCAGCACGCCCTGCCAGGCGGCCCCGTGCAGCAGGGTGGTCATCGTGATCGCGCCGCCCGCGAGGCAGGCCAGGGCCGCGCCGCCAAAGCCTTCCCAGGTCTTCTTCGGGCTGATGGCGGGCACCATCAGGTGCCGCCCGGTGAGGATGCCGGCCAGGTAGCCACCGACGTCGCTGCACACCGCCAGGATGAGGAAGGTGAGGGTGCGCCGGGCGCCGTCCGCGGGCGCGAGCATGAGCCCGACGAAGGACGCGGGCAGCGCCAGGTAGACCAGGGCGAAGGAGCCCGCCGTGACATCCCGCAGGTATCCGGTGCTGCCGCCCGCCAGCCGCCAGGACAGCACGGCGATCGTGGTCAGCGCGAGTACAGCCACCAGCGGCCGCTCACCGCGCAGGTAGGCCAGCACCAGCATGCCCGCGCCGCCCACCGCGACCGGGACCACGGGGAACCGGATGCCGCGGCCGCCCAGGGCCCGGCTCAGCTCCAGCAGCGCCATCCCCACCATGGCACCCATGTAGATGAGGAAGGTGAATTTAACGGTGAACAAGGTGAGGATGGCGACGCCGCCGAGGAGCAGGCCCACCGCGATCGCCGCGGGGAGGTTGCGGCCGGCCCGGACGCCCCTGCCCCTGGCTGGTGCCGCCTGCCCGGCAGCGGGCAGCGGCTGGGTCAGCGGGGCATCCCCCGGCAGCAGCGGGACGTCGCCCGGCAACGTCGGGGCATCATCGGGCGAGGCAGCGGGTGGCGGGCTGATGGGCGGCGGGCCGGCGGCGGGCTCCGCGCCGCTGCTGGCCTCGCTCAGCTCGTCGGAACCCAATCTCAGACCTCGAGGAGCTCGGCTTCCTTGTGCCGCAGCAGTTCGTCCACCTGCCCCACGTAGGTGTGCGTCAGCTCCTCGAGTTCCCGTTCTGCCCGGTGCACCTCGTCCTCGCCCGCCTCACCGCCCTTGATCAGCTTGTCCAGGGAGTCCTTGGCGTGCCTGCGGATGTTCCGGATGGATACCCGGCTGTCCTCCGCCTTGTGCCGGGCGACCTTGATGTAGTCCCTCCGCCGCTCCTCGGAGAGCTCAGGGAAGATCACCCGGATGATGGCCCCGTCGTTGGACGGGTTGACGCCGAGGTCGCTGTTGCGGATGGCCTTCTCGATCGAGCCCAGCGAGGACTTGTCGAATGGCTGGACGATGACCATCCGCGGCTCGGGGATGTGGAACGAGGCCAGCTGGTTCACCGGGGTCTGGGTCCCGTAGTACTCGGCCGTGATCTTGGCGAACATGGACGGGTGCGCGCGGCCGGTGCGGATGGTGGTGAAGTCCTCCTTGGCCACCGCGACGGCCTTCTCCATCTTCTCCTCGGCCTCGAAGAGCGTTTCCTCAATCACTGCGGCTCCTGTGCGTCCTGTGCCGTCGCCGGTTCGCGGCGGGCGGGCTCAATAGTCCCCGGTGTAGTCGCCGGACCGGCATATCAGCGTGCCGATCTTCTCACCGCGCACCACCCGCGCAACATTCCCCTCTTCCATCAGGTCGAAAACGACGATGGGCAGGCCGTTGTCCATGCACAGGCTCACCGCAGTCGCATCCATGAACTTCAGCCCGCGCCGCAGCACCTCGCCGTAATCGATCTGGGTGAACCGCACGGCACCGGGAATGGTCCGGGGATCGGCATCATAGACCCCGTCCACCTGGGTGCCCTTGAGCACGGCCTCAGCCCCGATCTCCAGGGCCCGCTGCGCGGCGCAGGTGTCGGTGGAGAAGAACGGGGCGCCGAGCCCGGCACCGAAAATCACCACGCGGCCCTTTTCCAGGTGGCGGATGGCCCGGCGGGGAATGTACGGCTCAGCCACCTGACCCATGGTGATCGAGGTCTGCACGCGGGTCTCCACGCCCAGCTTCTCCATGACGTCCTGGAGAGCGAGGCAGTTGATCACGGTGCCCAGCATGCCCATGTAGTCGGCGCGGGCCCGGTCGATGCCGCGCTCGGCCAGTTGCTTGCCGCGGAACATGTTGCCGCCGCCGACCACGGCAGCGACCTCGACGCCGTCCGCGACAACGGCCACGATCTCCTTGGCCATGTGGAAGACCACGTCAGGTGAGATGCCGAGCGGCTCGTTCCCGGAAAAGGCCTCACCGGAGAGCTTGACCACCACCCGGTTCCACCGCCGGTGCACCTTCTCCTCGGGGGAATCGGCGTCCGGCGAGTCCGGGTAGGTCACCGGGCCGGCCGGAGGCATCTCGCGCACGGCGGCGCCCGCACGATGCGTGGCGCCGCCGTCCATGGACCGTCCTCCTTCGCCCGCTGTCACCGAGTGGCCCTGCCGCTCATCCGGCCTGGCCGACCTGGAACCGGGCGAAGGCGCGCACGGTCACACCCTGCTCGCTGAGCAGCTGCTTGATCGACTTCTTCGGGTCCCGGACAAAGGGCTGCTCGGTCAGCACGATGTCCTTGAAGAAGGCGTTGAGCCTGCCCTCGACGATCTTCGGGACCGCCTGCTCCGGCTTGCCCTCGTCCCGGGTGATCTGCTCCGCGATACCGCGCTCCTTGGCCACGACGTCGGCGGGTACCTCGTCGCGGGTCAGGTACTGCGGGCGCATCGCGGCCACCTGGTGCGCCACGTCCTTGGCGGCTTCCGCCGACGGCTGGTCCAGCTGGATCAGCACGCCCACGGTCGGCGGCAGCGCCGGGTCGGACTTGTGCAGGTAGGTGGTGACGTAACCGCCTTCGAGCAGGGCGTACCGGCCGAGCTCCAGCTTCTCCTTGAGCGAGGCGCTGGCCTCCTCGATGTGCTGCTGGACCGTGCTGCCCGGGCGGACCTCCAGGCCGAGCAGGGCGAGCCGGTCGGCAGGCCGGCGCTCCAGGGCGACGCTGGCGATCTGCGCCGCGACCGCCTGGAACACGTCGGTCTTGGCGACGAAGTCCGTCTCGCAGTTGAGCTCAACGAGCACGCCCGCGTCGGTGCCGTCGAGCTGGGCGGTGACCAGGCCGTTACCGGCCGTCCGGCCTGCTCGCTTGCCCACGTCCTTGGCCCCCTTGAGCCGGAGGATCTCCACCGCGGCGTCGAAGTCGCCATCGGCCTCCGTCAGTGCGTTCTTGCAGTCAAGCATTCCCGCGGCCGTCTGCTCACGCAGCCGCTTCACGTCCGCGGCGGTGAAGTTCGCCATGTCCTCATCTCTCGTGTCTTCGTGCCGGGCAGTTCGTCTGCTGGCCTCGGCCGGTCATCAGGCCACCGGCGAGCCGGGGCGCTGGCGAGCCGGGAGGCCGGCCGCAGGGCCGGGTCAGGCCTGCTCAGCCTCGCCGGACCGGGCGCCACCCGCAGCCACGCCAGCCGCTTCGGGCTCGGCAGCCCCTTCGGGCGCGGCCGCCTCAGGCTCGGCCGCCTCAGGCTCGGCCGCCTCGGGCTCGGCCGCCTCGGGCTGGCTGGCCGCACCAGCGGAGCCATTGGCCTGGTCGGTGCTCTCGGCCGCGGCATCATCGCTGGTGCTCTCGCGCTGCAGCACCGCCAGCTCCCATTCGGCCAGCGGCTCTTCGGTGCCGAGTTCGCCGGATCCCGGCGGCCCGGACGGCTTGTCCTCGCCGTCGGCCGCCCCGGTCTGGGCGCCGGCCCGGGCGATGAGACCGTCCGCAACCGCGTCCGCGACCACCCGCGTCAGTAGTGAAACACTGCGGATGGCGTCGTCATTTCCGGGGATCGGGTAGGTGACCTCGTCCGGGTCACAGTTGGTGTCCAGGATGGCGATGACCGGGATTCCCAGCTTGCGGGCCTCGCTGACGGCGATGTGCTCCTTCTTGGTGTCCACCACCCAGATGGCGCTCGGCACCCGCGACATGTCCCTGATCCCGCCCAGCGACCGGTCCAGCTTATCCCGCTCGCGGCGCAGCTGGAGCAGCTCCTTCTTGGTCATCCCGGAGCCGGCCACGTCATCGAAGTCGATCTCCTCCAGCTCCTTGAGCCGCTGCAGCCGCTTGAAGACCGTGGAGAAGTTGGTCAGCATGCCACCCAGCCACCGCTGGTTGACGAAAGGCATGCCCACCCGGCGGGCCTGCTCGGCAACCGCCTCCTGGGCCTGCTTCTTCGTGCCGACGTAGAGGATGCTGCCGCCGTGCGCGACAGTCTCCTTGATGAACTCGTAGGCGGTATCGATGAACTCGAGGGACTGCTGGAGGTCGATGATGTAGATGCCGTTGCGCTCGGCCAGGATGAATCGCTTCATCTTGGGGTTCCAGCGCCGGGTCTGGTGCCCGAAGTGCACGCCGCTCTCGAGAAGCTGGCGCATGGTGACAACCGGAGCCATGCCGGTAGTCCCCTTTCCTGTTGCGCGCCGCGCCTGACCGCGCTGACGCTCTCGGTTATTTCCTGGTGCCCGGACACATCCGCCGCGGCAGGAAAGCCCGCGGACCGGTGGAGTGCGTCCCGCCGGAAGCCATGACGGCGCCCTGGCGGCGAACGGACACGCGAATTTGGCCGGAAGGCTACCTGTCCGCACGCAGGCGTCCAGGCATGCTTTCGCGACCCAGGCGCAAGTCTACCTGCTGCGGCCGGTCGCCTGCGGCGGTCAGGCCCGGGGATGGGCCTGCCGGTACGCCGCGGCCAGCCGTTCCACCGACACGTGGGTGTAAATCTGGGTGCTGGCCAGGGACGCGTGCCCCAGGATCTCCTGCACGCTGCGCAGGTCCGCGCCGCCTTCGAGCAGGTGGGTGGCGGCAGCATGGCGCAGGCCGTGCGGGCCGCTGTCCGGGACCGCTGGCACGGCGGCGAGCCGCGCGTGCACCACCCGGCGCGCGGTGCGCGGGTCCAGCCGGCGGCCGCGCGCGCCGACCAGCAGCGCATGCTGGCTGCCCGGGGTCACCAGGACCGGGCGTCCTTCCGCGAACCAGCGCCGCACTGCGCGGTCAGCAGGCAGCCCCAGCGGCACGGTCCGTTCCTTGCGGCCTTTGCCGAGCACGCGGACCGTCCTGCGGCCATGGTCCACATCACCGATGTCCAGCCCGCACAGCTCACTGACCCGGATGCCGGTGGCGTAGAGCAGTTCCATGATCGCCGCGTCGCGGAGCAGCAGCGCCTGGTCCCGGACGCTCAGCCCGCCCCCCGCTGGATGGCCTGGGGCCGGGATGGCGGCCAGCACCGCGGACATCTGGTCCTGCCGGGCCACCTCGGGCAGCGTGCGGTGCACCCGGGCCGTACCCAGCTGCGGGCCAGGATCGCGGGCCAGCCACCCGCGGTCCTGCGCGAACGCGGTGAACGTCCGCGCCGCGGCCGCACGCCGGGCCAGCGTGGCGCGGGCCCGGCCCGCCGCGTGCTGCTCCGCCAGCCAGGTGCGGAGCACCGCGATGTCCAGCTCGTCCACCCGGGACAGGCCGGCCCGGGCGGCATGCTCCAGCAGCGCCCGGACATCACCCTGATACGCCCGGACCGTGTGCGCCGAGGTCCCGCGCTCCGCGGCGAGATGCCGCCCGAACGCTGCCAGCGCCGCCTGGTAGGCCTCCGGGAGCGGCGCCGGCCCGGACCCGGCTCCCGGCTCCATGAACCCAGTGTGCGCCCCTCAGCCTCGCCAGCCCGGTATCCCACGCGGGCGGCCAGCTGCGCAGGTTTACCCAGGGCCCGAATCCGCTTATCCGACCCTGGCTTGCTCCACCGTTCCCCTGGCCGGTTACTCCACCGTGACGCTCTTGGCCAGGTTGCGGGGCTTGTCAACGTCGTTGCCGAGCGCGACGGCAGCGTAGTAGGCGAGCATCTGCAACGGCACGGACAACAGGATCGGGTCCAGCTCGGGCTCGTTCTTGGGCACCCGCACCACATGGTCGGCGAGCCTGGGATCGAGCTCGGTATGGCTGACCGCCACGATCGGCCCGCGGCGGGCCCGGATCTCGCCCAGCGTGGAGAGGTTCTTGTCCAGCAGGTCGTCGTCGGGGACGATGGCCACGGTCGGCAGGCCGGGATTCACCAGCGCCAGCGGCCCGTGCTTGAGCTCACTGGCGGGGTAAGCCTCGGCATGCAGGTAGGACACTTCCTTCAGCTTCTGGGCGCCCTCCCTGGCCACCGGCCAGCCGCGGACCCGCCCGATGAAGAACATGCCCTGGTGCTGGGCCAGCCCGGCGGCGATTTCCGCGATGTGCTTCTCGTTAGCCAGCACCTCATCGATCTGATCCGGCAGCGCGCGCAGCCCGGCGACGATGCGCCTGCCGTCGGCCGGGGACATGTCGTGGATACGGCCCAGATGCAGGGCCAGCAGGGCGAAGACCACCGCCGTCGCGGTGAAGGTCTTGGTCGAGGTGACCGAGATCTCCGGGCCAGCGTGCAGGTACACGCCACCCTCGCACTCCCGGGCGATCGCGCTGCCCACCGAGTTGACCACGCCCAGTACCTGGCCGCCCTTGCGCTTGAGCTCCTGCACCGCGGCCAGCGTGTCGTAGGTCTCGCCGGACTGGCTCACCCCGATGTACAGCGTGTCCGCCTCCACGACCGGGTTCCGGTAGCGGAACTCCGAGGCTGGCTCGGCCGCGGCCGGGATCCGGGCCAGGTCCTCGATGAGCTGGGCGCCCACCTCTCCCGCGTAGTAGGCGGAGCCGCAGCCGAGCACCTTCACCCGGCGGATCTCCCGGGACTGCCGGGCGTCCAGGTTCAGGCCGCCCAGGTGCGCGGTGTGGAACCGGCTGTCCAGCCGGCCGCGCAGCGCGCGTTCCACCGCTCCCGGCTGCTCGTGGATTTCTTTCAGCATGAAGTGCGGGTAGCCGTCCGCGTCATAGGAGTGCGTATCGGTGTCGATGACGGATGGCTGCTTGGTGGTCGCGCGCGCGTCCATGGTGGTGGTACGGAATCCGTCCGCCCGCACGGTGGCGATCTCCCCGTCGTCCAGGTGCACCACCTGGCGGGTATAGCGGACCAGCGCGGCGACGTCGGAGGCCACGAACATCTCCTTGTCACCGAGGCCGAGTACCACCGGGCTGCCGTTGCGGGCCGCCACCACCTGGTCCGGGTGGCGGGCATCGAGCACGGCGATGCCGTACGTGCCGACGACCGAGGTCAGGGCCTGGCGCACGGCCGCCTCCAGGTCATCGGCGGCCGCTGCGGCGATCAGGTGGGCGAGCACCTCGCTGTCCGTTTCCGAGGCGAACTGTGCTCCCTCGACCATCAGCTTGGCGCGCAGTTCGTCGGCGTTCTCGATGATCCCGTTGTGCACGATGGCCACCGGCCCGCAGACGTGCGGATGCGCGTTCACGTCGCTCGGCTCGCCGTGCGTCGCCCACCGGGTATGCCCGATGCCAGGGCTGCCCCTGAACCGGGCCGGCAGCCCGGTGGCGAGGTCGGCGACCCGCCCTTTGGTCTTGCGCACCCTGACGTCCCCCGTGCCGCTGATCACCGCGACGCCGGCGGAGTCATAGCCGCGGTACTCCAGCCGGGCCAGCCCCTCCAGCAAGATGGGCACGCAGTCGCGGCCCCCGATGTGGGCGACGATTCCGCACATGTCTGCCTCCGTCAGCCGTAGACGATCCGGCGTAGCTGGCGCAGCGAGAATTGTGGCGGCGCCACCAGCCGTTGCTGCAGTTCCGCAGCGATCTGTTGGAATGCGTGGTCGTTTGTGAACCCCCGCGCCTTGAGCTCCCCGTGACGGCGGCGGACGTACGACTCCGCGGGTTCAGAGAAATACCCGATTACCTCAGCGATCAGCCGGGCCGCTTCGCCCGGGCTCAGCGGGCTGGTCCGGCTCAGGTGGGCGATGAGCTCGCCGAACGGCTGCGGCCCCCCGGCCACAGCAGACTGCGGTGCTCCTGCCACAGCAGACAGGATGGGGGCACCCGCGACCGATAGGCAAGATTCTTGCCCGAAATCGGGCAAGAATCGGCGAATAATCGGAGAGAAACCACCGGTTTGTGGTGATCACCGGGAGCCTCGGCGCACTGCCGGGTTGTTCCTCGCCCGCACCGGCTCAGCGGGCCGGACCCGCCAGCCACGATCGCAGCGCTCGACGAACCCCCCGGCGGCCAGTTCCCCGAGGCAGCGCAGCACGGTGTCGAAGTCCACCCCGGCGGCCACCGCGATCCGGGCTGGCCCGCGGCCGGTCCGCCCCGGCACCGCCTCGAGCACGCTCCTGGTCACCACGTCGAGGGCGTCCCGGGGCAGCACCGGCCCCGGGGCCTGGCCAGCCAGCTCGTGGTCGCCGAACGACAGGTGCTCGATGACATCGCGGGCGCTGGTCACGCAGTCGGCACCCCAGTCCCGGATGATCGCGTGACAACCCGCCGACGCCGGTGAGGTCACCGGCCCGGGCACGGCCATCAGCGGGCGGTTCTGATCGCGGGCGTGCCGGGCGGTGCTCAGCGCCCCGCTGCGCAGCGCTGCCTCGACCACCACGGTGCCCCGGCTGAGCGCGGCGATGACCCGGTTGCGCACGAGGAACCCGGGCCGGGTCGGGGTGCGGCCCGGCGGCCATTCGCTGACCAGGCCGCCGTGCGCGCAGACCGCCTCGAACAGGTCATGGTGGCCATACGGATACGGGTCGTCCACCCCGGAGGGAAGCACGGCGACCGTTACCCCCTCGGCCGCGAGGGCGCCCCGGTGCGCGCAGCCGTCGATGCCGTAGGCGCCGCCCGAGATAACCGTCCAGCCTCGCTCGGCGAGCGCAGCGGCCAGCTCACCGCAGACATGGCTGCCGTAGCCGGTCGCCGCCCTGGTCCCGACGATCGACACCGAGCGCAGGCAGGCGAACCGCAGGTCGGTCCGGCCACGTAGCCACAGGCCCCAGGGCTGCGCGTCGCCGAGCACGCCGAGCTGGCTGGGCCATTCCGGGTCACCAGGGCAGAGCAGCCGGATACCAGCCTGGCGCCAGGTCTCCAGCGTGGCCCCGGCCGGCGCGCTGCCCAGCCGTGCGGTCCACCGGCGCAGCGCCCGGTCCAGCCCGGGAATGCCGCCTGGCGGCAGGGGCGCTGCCCCGCAATCCGCGGCCAGGATGCTGCCGGGCAGGTCCCCGGTGGTGAGCCCGGCAACGATACGCGCGGGCGGGCAGATCCGCAGCAGCGCGCCGAGCTGCGGATCGCCAGGCTCGGCGATGCAGGTCAGGGCAGCCCGGGCCAGCCGGTCCGCCTCCGGCCCGACTGGATCCCGGTTAGCTGGATCCGGCCAGCGGCTCACCGGAGCGCTCCTGGCCGCAGGCCCAGTAGGTAGCCGACGGTCATCGCGGAACACCCAGCCACAAGCCCAGTGCGTAGCTGGTCTGATCAGCGGTCGGACGGGGTACCTCGGCCAGGTCCGCGAGTGTCCAGGCGACCTTGATCACCCGATGCACTCCGCGGGCGCTTATCTGCCCCAGATCCATGGCTCGCTCCAGCGGCGCCAGCGCGCCCGGAGCCGGCGGGTATGTCCGGCGCAATTCACTGGCCGGGATCTCCGCGTTCAGCCGCCACGGGGTGCCCCGCATCCGGTCCTCTGCACGCTGCCGGGCAGCTGCAACGCGGGCCGCCACGACTGTGCTGGGCTCCGCGAACGTCCGGTCGCTGAGCAGCTCACTCCGGCTGACTGGGAGGAACTCGATCTTCACGTCCACCCGGTCGAGCAGTGGCCCGGACAGCCTGGCTAGATACCTGCGCCGTTCCGTAGGCGAGCATTCGCACGAAGCCCGCCGACCCGATCCTTTGGCACATGGGCACGGATTCGCCGCCAGTACCAGAGTGAACCGGGCCGGGAAGCGGGCGATCAGGCCCAGCCGTGCTATGACGACCTCTCCCGACTCGAGGGGCTGTCGTAGGGCATCAAGCACGTCCCGGCCGAACTCAGGGGCCTCGTCCAGGAACAGGCACCCCCGGTGCGCCAGAGACGCTGCTCCAGGATGGATGACGCCGCTTCCCCCGCCGATGATCGCTGCCTTGGTAGAGGTGTGGTGCGGGGCGCAGAACGGCGGGCTGGTCAGTAGCGGGCTGCCGTCTGGGAGTACCCCGGCCACCGAGTGAATCGCGGTGACCTCCAGCGCCGCCGCGCTGTCGAGCCGCGGCAGCACCGTGGGGATACGTTCGGCGAGCATCGTCTTGCCCGCCCCTGGCGGCCCGAGCAGGCAGAGGTGATGGCCGCCGGCCGCGCAGATCTCCGCGGCCCGGCGTGCGGTCGGCTGGCCCAGCACGTCAGCCAGGTCAGGCCCGGGAGCTGCCGGGCTGGGTGGGACTGCGGGCAGCCCGCCCAGCCCGTCCCGGCCGGAGGCGCCGTCGAAGACCTGAACCTGCTCATCGTCTCCGGCCGGCGGGCTGCCCCGGAGCCAGCCGAGCAGCCCGCGCAGGGTGGACGCGGCCGCTACCCGTAAATCCGGGACCAGGGATGCCTCAGCGGCGTTGGCGAGCGGCACGGCCACCCGGCGGGAACCACTGGCCGCCGCGGCCGCCACCGCCGGCAGCACCCCGCGGACCGGGCGTACCTGGCCGTCCAGCCCGAGTTCGCCGAGGAACGTGACATCCTCGATCGAGGCGGGCGGGACCATGCCCGCCGCGCACAAGATGGCGACCGCGATGCCGAGGTCGAACCCGCTGCCCCGCTTGGGCAGGCTGGCCGGGGACAGGCCGACGGTGATCCGGCGCTGCGGCCACTGCTCCCGGCTGTTGATGATGGCGGCCCGGATCCGGTCCCTGGCCTCCCGCAGCGCGGTATCCGGCAGCCCGACCAGGAGCAGGCCGGGCAGGCCGTTCTGGATGTCGGCCTCGATCTCCACATCGTGGCCCTGCACGCCGACCAGGGCGATCGAGTGGGTGCGGGCGACCGGCACTCAGCCCACCCCCCGGATGTGCTCGATGGTGAAGTTCCCGGCCTGGTCCCGGACCAGCGCGACGGCGTCGATGCGGATCTCGTCGACCAGCACCCCGTGCGCGGTCAGCCAGCGGACCGCCAGCCGCCGCAACCGGAGCCGCTTGCTGCGGCTGATCGCCTCCAGCGGGCTGCCGTACCGGGGCCCGGATCTGGTCTTGACTTCGCAGACCACGAGGGCCTGCCGTTCCGCGGCCACGATGTCGATCTCGCCGTCGGCGCACCGCCAGTTACGATCGAGTACCCGCAGGCCAGCGCGCTGCAGGTAGTCCACAGCTAGCTGCTCACCCTGCCTGCCCAGCGCGTCCTTGTCGCGCACGCCGCACCACCTCCGGATACGACGCTGCCGGACCAGCGCGCGGCGGCCCAGGGGCATATGGCGGGCTGTGGAGGGCCGGATCAGCTAACGGTGCCTGTGGAGAGGCTGGGCTGTCCTGTCGGCATCATGTGGTTTGGTTGACCGGGGATCCCTAGAGCAGGTCTCCCCGGCTCGGGCACGGGGCGATACAGCGCCGGGCGGAGGCGCGAGGCGATGCGGCGCCAGGCCCGCCGGGCGGAGGCAGCGCCGGGCGGAGCGGGCGGGACCTACTTGTCCGGGACCTCGAGCTCGGCGCGGGCCAGCTCCTCGACGTTGACGTCCTTGAACGTGACCACCCGGACGTTCTTCACGAACCGGGCCGGCCGGTACATGTCCCACACCCAGGCGTCCTGCATGGTGACCTCGAAGTACACCTCGCCGTTATCGGCGGTGCGCACGTTCAGCTCGACCTGGTTGGTCAGGTAGAACCGGCGCTCGGTCTCGACCACGTGGGTGAACAGCCCTACGACGTCCCGGTACTCGCGGTAGAGCTGCAGCTCCATCTCGGTCTCATACTTCTCGAGATCTTCTGCGCTCATCTGTTCCCCCTCCGATCAGCCAGCGTCGGGAGGCCCGGTCCGGTCCGGATGAGATCAACCATAAGTCAATTCTCCGCGCCTCATCTCGTCCTCCCCCAGGCGAGCCCCGTCATCCCTGAGTTCACCCGGCAACTCAGCCGCGCCAAGCTCAGCCGCCCCAAGCTCAGCCGCCCCAAGCTCAGCCGCGCCAAGCTCAGCCGCGCCAAGCTCAGCCGCCCCAAGCTCAGCCGCGCCAAGCTCAGCCGCCCCAAGCTCAGCCGCGCCGAGCTCAGCCCACCCGCCGGGTGGTTCGGGCAGGCCCTGGGTCACGCTCATCACGTTCGCGAACGAGGCCCGGTGCTCGGCACAGGGCCCATGCTCGGCCAGGGCCCGCATATGGCTGCGGGTGGAGTACCCCTTGTGCTGGCCGAACCCGTAGGCCGGGTACTGCCCGCCCAGCTGCGTCATGATCCGGTCCCTGGTCACCTTGGCCACGATGGACGCGGCGGCGACACAGGCGGCCACCTGGTCGCCTTTCCACATGGCCAGGGCCGGGACGCCCAGCCCGCGGACGGGGAAGCCGTCGGTCAGCACGTATCCCGGAGTCGGGGCCAGGCTGGCCAGGGCCCGGCGCATCCCGGCGATGTTGCAGACATGCAACCCGCGTGCGTCGATGTCGGCCGCCGGGATGATCACCCGGTGCCAGCCCAGCGCGGTGCGGGTCACCTCGGCGTAGGCCTCCTCACGGGCCGCGGGGGTCAGCGCCTTGGAGTCGGCGATATCGCGGAGGCCGGACAGCCGGGCCGGGTTGAGTATCACCGCGGCCACGACCAGCGGGCCAGCGCAGGCCCCGCGGCCTGCCTCGTCGATCCCGGCCACCGGGGACAGGCCCGCCCGGGCCAGGGCCCGCTCGTACCCGGTCAGCCCGGCGCCGCGCCGGGGGGTGTAACCGGGGTGCCGCCACGTTTCTGCGGGCACGGCGTCACCGTCCTGGCCTACGCCGCATCCGGCGGCGCAGGCGCCCCTGCCCCGGCGCGGACGGCCGCCCGCGCCGCCGCCGTTCCAGCACCGTGATCGGCGCCGCCAGCGCAGCTGCCGCCGCAACCGGCGCACCAGCGAAGCCCAGTGCGTGGGACGAATCGTTGAGGATATTGAACGTCTGCGGGATCGGCAGCAGATGGAACCGGCTGGGTGGCCACAAGATCAGGAAGGCCCGGCCGACCACCTGGCTCTCCGGGATGGTCCCGCCGCCCGGGTCGCTCATGTGGCCGCGTGAGTCGTAGGAAACGTCCCGGTGATCGCCCATCACCCAGAGCCGGCCGGGCGGCACGGTGATGCTGAACCGGGTCATCGACGGCACGTTCCCCGGGTACAGGTAGGACTTCTCGCTCAGCGCCACGCCGTTCACGGTGACCTGGCCGTGAGCGTTGCAGCAGGCGACGTGGTCACCGGGGACGCCGATGACCCGCTTGACGTAGTCGTGCACTCCGGGCGAGATGCCGAACAGGCCGATCACCGCGTGGCCGAACCGGTCGGCCGCCGCGATGACCGGGTTACTGGGGCCGGGCGAGGCCGCCGGATCCCAGGAGCCCTCGCCGTTGAACACCACGACGTCGCCCCGGTCGATTGAGCGGAGATGGTAGATGATCTTGTTGACCACGACCTTGTCGCCGATGTCGAGAGTGTTCTCCATCGACGAGGACGGGATGAAGAACGCCTGCACCACGTAGGTCTTGATGACCAGCATGATCAGCAGGGCCAGCATGAACAGCACGAGCAGCTCGGCCCACCAGGACAGTTTCCGCCCGCGCCGGGCCCGAGCCTGCGCGGGCAGGCGCCCCCGGCCGCCGCGGCCAGCCGCCCGCGGCCCAGACCCGGTTCCGGCTGGGCCCGCCGTATCGTCCGGGCCGCTGCGCGGCCCGCCGTCCTGGCGGCCCGCCGCAGGCGTCATGGTGCCGGTACCGCCTGGGTCCGCGCCAGGACCCCGGTCACCGTCGTTGCCTGGCTGCGGCGCTCCAGCCTCGGTCATCGCTGGGTCACCCGTGCCCCGGTCATCGTTCATTGCACCCGAGCCTAACCTGGGCCGTCGGACAGACGTGCCCGGAGTCGCCGGGCACGGCCAGGCCAGCGGCAGCATCCCGGCCACTCCCGCCGTGGCCGCCAGCGCGGGCAGCGGGCCCGCCAGCGCGGGCAGCGGGCCCGCCACCGCCAGCCGGGGACGGGCGAACAGCCTGATCCGGGTGAACGTGCCCGGGATCGGCAGCGACCTGATGTGCGCGGGCGGCCAGATGACCACGAACGCGCGGCCGATCACGGCGTTCTCCGGGATGGTGCCGTCCCCTGGGTCAGCGGAGTGGTACCGGGAATCGCTGGAATCCCCACGGTGATCTCCCATCACCCACAGCCGCCCCGGCGGCACGGTCACCCGGAACTGGTCAGCTGACGGGCGGTCCCCGGGATACAGGTAGGACCGCTCGTCCAGCGGGACCCCGTTCACGGTGACCCAGCCCCGGGCGTTACAGCAGGCCACCTGGTCGCCCGGCAGCCCGATGACCCGCTTGACGTAGTCCGTACCCCGGGATTCGAGTCCCGCGGCCTGCAGCGCCCAATGGTAGGCGGCCACCGCCGGGGCGCCCTGGCCCGCGCGGCTGGCCCGATCCCAGGAACCCTGGCCGCTGAACACCACGATGTCGCCCCGGTCGATATCCCGGAACCGGTAGACGAACCGGTTCACCAGCACCCGGTCGCCGACCTGGAGGGTGTCCCCCATCGAGCCGGTCGGGATCCGGAAAGCCTGGACCACGAACGTCTTGACCGTCACCGTGAGCACCGCGGCCAGCAGGAGGAACAGCAGTAATTCCTGCCACAGCCGGAGCCGGCGGCGTCCCGTGACGGGGCGCGGCTCCGGCCGGGCGGGTGCCTGGGTGCCAGCGGCCTGGGTTTCCGGGTCGGCCACCGGAGAAGGCTAGCGGACCGGCTCGCGGCGCTCCCGGATCCGCGCGGCCTTGCCGCGCAGGGAGCGGAGGTAGTACAGCTTGGCCCGGCGCACCCGGCCGCGGCTGACCACCTCGATCTTGTCCAGCGAGGGGCTGTGCACCGGGAAGGTCCGCTCCACGCCCACCCCGTAGCTGATCTTCCGGACCGTGAAGGTCTCCCGGGCTCCGCCGCCCTGGCGCCGGATGACCACACCCTGGAAAACCTGGATCCGGGAGCGGGTGCCCTCCGTGACCCGGACGTGCACTTTGAGCGTGTCTCCCGGGCGGAAGTCCGGGATGTCAGAACGGATCTGGGCCTGCTCCAGCTCAGCGATCGCGGTGTGCATGACTGCGGTTCCTCAACTTCTTCTCACGCGCATAGGCCATCGAACGCGTGGCATCGGTCTCGTGGGCGACCTGGGCACTGCAGGCACCAGGACGCGCGCCCGCAGGGTCGGCCTGGTGCGGGCGGCGGACTTCAGTGTGCCATATCTTCGGCACTGATCGGAAAGCCAGCGTCGATCAGTACCTGCCGATCGCGGGCATCCAGCGGCCCGATGACCGGATCTGTCCCGGATCGTCCGCCCTGGCCGACCGCTGCCACGCCCGTCTCCCCGCGGCCAGCCGCGGCATCCGGCGCAGGGTCCGCCGCGGCGAGCAGCCGGGCGGCCAGATCAGGCCGGAATTCCGCGGTCCGGCGCAGCGCCTCGTCCCGCCGCCACCGGGCGATGGCGCCGTGATCGCCGGAGAGCAGCACCGGCGGCACCTCACGGCCGCGCCACACCCGCGGCCTGGTGTAGACCGGCCCTTCCAGCAGGCCCGCCATGGGCCCCGCGCCTGCCCCGAACGAATCGTCGGCCGCGGACTCGGCGTTGCCGAGCACCCCTGGCAGCAGCCGGGCGACCGCGTCCACCATGACCAGGACAGCGGGCTCCCCGCCGGATAGCACGTAGTCACCCACGGACAGTTCGGCGACCTCGATCCGCTGGCGCGCGTCCTGCGCCACCCGCGCGTCGATCCCCTCGTACCGGCCACAAGCAAAAATCAAATGCCCGCAACGCGACAGTTCCCCCGCGATCACCTGCGTGAACCGGATGCCGGACGGGGTAGGCAGGACGAGCCGGGTCTCGGCGCCCCCGGGACCGGGAGGGCCGAGGAGTGCGTCCAGGGCTTCGCCCCACGGCCCGGGTGCCATCACCATGCCCGGGCCGCCGCCGAACGGCGCGTCGTCCACCGTGCGGTGCACGTCATGGGTCCACTGCCGCAGGTCGTGCACGTGCAGGTCGATGTCCCCGCGGGCGGCTGCCTTGCCGAGCAGCGAGACGCTCAGCGGGCTGAAGTACTCAGGAAAGATCGTGATGATGTCGATGCGCACGCGGCTCACCTCACCCACGGCTGGGCGCTGGCGGCTCGGCGCCGGATTCCTGGCCCAGTTCCAGCAGGCCCGGCGGCGGATCGATGACGAGGCGGCGGCCGGCCACGTCAACCTCGGGCACGATCGCCGTCACGAACGGGACCAGGATCTCCTCCCCCGCTGCTGCGGCCGGGCCGCGCCGGGCCCGGATCGCGGGCCTGGCCTGCCCGGCGCCGCGGCCGTCTCCCGGTCCGCCCGGTGGCGGGCCGCCCGGTCCCGGGCCGCCCAGGCCCAATCCTGGTCCGGCCGGCCGCGCGGCAGCGGGCTCGATCACCAGCAGGTCCTGCCCGAAGTGGCGCACATCGGTCACCACCCCGACCGGCTGGCCCGAGGTGGTGACCACGGCCAGGCCGATCAGCTGGAAATCGTGGAACTCGTCCGGGTCGCCCGTCGGCCCGGCCTCAGCCGGGTCCAGGGTCAGCCAGGTCCCCCGCAACTCCTCAGCCTGGTCCCGGTCATCCACTCCGGCGAACGTGACGAGCAGCCGCCCCGAGTGCCAGCGGACGGACTCGACCGTCAGCGGGCCTGCGTCCGGCGGGTCGGTGGCCAGCATCGAGCCCACCGCGAACCTGCGGTCCGGCTCATCGGTGCGCACTTCCACCGTCACCTCGCCGCGGACTCCGTGCGGACGGGTGATCCGGCCCACGACCAACTGCATGACGGGTTAGCGAACCTCGTCCACATCCAGCAGGTCCACCCGGACGTACTTGCCGCCCGCCAGTGACCCGATGACCGTCCGCAGCGCCTTGGCGGTCCGGCCGCCCCGGCCGATGACCTTGCCGAGGTCCTCGGGGTGCACTCGCACCTCGAGGACCCGGCCCCTGCGCAATCCGTGGCTCGCCACCGAGACATCGTCAGGGTGTTCCACGATGCCTTTCACCAGGTGCTCAAGGGCCTCTTCCAGCACGTCAGGCTCCGTCACCCTCGGCCACGGCCGCCGCAGCCGGCTGCAGCCGCCGCGTCAGCGGCCGGCTCAGCCTCGGCGGTGTCAGCCTCGGCGGTGTCAGCCTTATCCGCATCGGCGTCAGCCTTCGGCGCATCAGCGTCAACCTTGGCCGCGTCAACCTTGGCCGCGTCAGCCTTCGGCGCGTCAGCCTTCGGCGCGTCAGCGTCAACCTTGGCCGCGTCAGCCTTCGGCGCGTCAGCCTTCGGCGCGTCAGCATTGGGTGCGTCGGCATTGGGTGCGTCAGCCTTGGCCGCGTCGGCCTTCGGCGCGTCGGCATTGGCCGCGTCAGCCTTCGGCGCGTCGGCCATCGGTGCGTCAGCCTTCGGCGCATCAGCCTTCGGCGCATCAGCGTCGGCCTTGGCCGCGTCAGCCTTCGGCGCGTCAGCCTTCGGCGCGTCGGCCTTGGCCGCGGCCGACTGCTTGCCGCCCGCCTTGGCCGCTGGCTTGCCCGAACCGGCCTTGGCCGGACCACTGTCCGCCTCGGCCTGGCCGTCAGCCTTGGCCGGCTTCCTGCCCTTGGTGGCCTTACCGGCGTCGCTGCCGAGCGTCTCGGCGACCGCGGCGGCAAATGCGTCCTTCTTGTCCGCCTTGGGCGCGGCCGAGCGCAGCGTGCCCTCGGCGCCGGGAAGCCCCTTGAACTTCTGCCAGTCCCCGGTGATCTCGAGGATCTTACGGACCGGATCGGTCGGCTGCGCACCCACCGACAGCCAGTGCTGTGCCCGCTCAGAGTTCACCTCGATGAGCGAGGGCTCGTTCTTCGGGTGGTACTTGCCGATCTCTTCGATCGCCCGGCCGTCCCGCTTGGTGCGGGCGTCGGCGACGATGATCCGGTAAAAGGGCGCATGGATCTTGCCCATGCGCTTGAGCTTGATCTTGACAGCCACGGGTGTGGTCTCTCCCAGAAACTTCGGATGCAGGCAGTGCGCGCGCCGGGTGGGGACCACCGCGCCAGCCCGCTCGGTCCCCCGGCCCCGCGAGCGTGAGAGGGCGCCGCCAGACCGGAGGGTGACCGTGTCATTGTGCCAGAGACCCCGCCCCAGGGCGTAATCGCCGCAGCAACCCCTGTTCTCCCGTCGAACCGCACGGCGGCAACCGCGCTCCGGGCCGGCCACCCCGAAGTCCGATGCGGGCACCCCAGGCGCGCCGTCCGGGTTCCCGAACGTGTGCCCTAACCGTCGTTATCACAGCGGTTTCGGCACACGATCCGCCGATAGAAACCTTCGGCGCGGGACGGCAGTGACTGGTGCTACCACCGTGACTGGCGGGACAGGCAGGCCGGCTATCCCGGGCCAAGGCGCGGCCGGTCGGCTGGTCAGCGTTGGCCGGGCTGGCTACTTGTCGTCTTTCTTGGCCTGACGGCGCCGGCCCAGGAGGCCGAAACCCGCTGGGAGGCTGCCCGGGGAGGAGGTGTTGTCCGGGGAGGGCACGTCGTCGAGAGAGGGCAGCTGGCCGGGAGAGGGCAACCGCAGCCCGCCCAGCCCCTTGCCAGACGTCAGCGCCTCCAGGCCGGCCGCGAGTTCCTCCTGGCTGCCGGGCAGGGCACCGGCCCCCAGGCCGGGCGCGCCGCCCTGGGCCGCCCCGTTACCGCCCTGAGCCGCACCGGCTGGCTTGGCGCCGCCCGTGTTGCCAGCGCCCGCCTTGCCAGCGCCCGTGTTGCCAGCGCCAGCCTTGCCAGCGGCCGGGTTGCCGCCCGGACGGCCACCCTTGGGCTTCTTCTTGCCCTTCTTGCTGTTCTTCTGCACCGCGCGCCGCATGCCGGGGATAGGCGGCATCCCGGGGATTCCCCCGCCGCCCATCATCTGCCGCATCATCTTCTGGCCTTCGAGGAACCTGACCACGAGGTTGTTGACCTCGCCCACGGTGACGCCGGCGCCACCGGCGATCCGGGCCCGGCGGGAACCGTTGAGGATCTTCGGATTGCGCCGTTCGGCCGGGGTCATCGAGTTGACGATGGCCGCGGCCCGGTCCAGGTCCTTGTCACTGACCTGGCTCAGCAGCTCGCGGTTCTGCGCCGCGCCGGGCAGCATGCCCAGCAGGTTCCCGATCGGGCCGAGCTTGCGGACCATGGCCAGCTGCTCGACGAAGTCCTCGAGCGTGAAGCCGTCGCCGGAGGCCAGCTTGCCGGCCATCTTGGCCGTCTGGTCCTCGTCGAACGCGCGCTCGGCCTGCTCGATGAGCGTGAGCATGTCGCCCATGTCGAGGATCCGGGACGCCATCCGGTCGGGGTGGAAGACGTCGAAGTCCTCGAGCTTCTCCCCGGACGAGGCGAACATCACCGGCCTGCCGGTGAGCTGGGCGATGGACAGGGCTGCACCGCCCCGGGCGTCACCATCCAGCTTGGTGAGCACCACACCGTCGTAGCCGACGCCGTCCAGGAAGGCCTGCGCGGTCTGCACCGCGTCCTGGCCGATCATCGCGTCCACCACGAACAGGATCTCGTCCGGGTCGGTCACGTCCCGGATCGCGGCGGCCTGGCGCATCATCTCCTCGTCGATGCCCAGGCGGCCGGCGGTGTCCACGATCACGACGTTGTAGAGCTTGTGCCGGGCCTCATCCAGGGACTCGCGGGCCACCTGCACCGGGTCACCCACGCCGTTGCCGGGCTGGGGGGCGAACACCGGCACCCCGGCGCGCTCACCGAGCACCTGGAGCTGCTGGACCGCGTTCGGACGCTGCAGGTCGGCGGCGACCAGCACCGGGGTGTTCCCCTGGCTGCGCAGCCACAGCGCGAGCTTGGCGGCGAGCGTGGTCTTACCTGAGCCCTGGAGGCCAGCCAGCATGATCACCGTCGGCGGGGTCTTGGCGAACCGCAGGCGGCGCGCTTCACCGCCGAGGATGCCGATCAGTTCCTCGTGGACGATCTTGATGACCTGTTGCGCCGGGTTGAGCGCCGCCGAGACCTCTTCGGACGAGGCACGCTCTTTCACGCGCGCGATGAAGTCCCTGACCACGGGCAGCGCCACGTCCGCTTCAAGCAAGGCGATGCGGATCTCGCGAGCGGTGGCGTCGATGTCGGCGGCCGACAGCCGCCCGCGCCCGCGCAGGTTGGAGAAGACCTGGGTCAGCCGGTCAGAGAGTGTCTCGAACACGCATCCCAGGCTATCCGGTCAGGACCACCGGGTCGGCGCCGTCCGGTGGAGATCACCGGCCCGGACGGGTCCGGCTAGGGCGGCGCCAACCCGGTTAGGGCCGGCGGGCAAGCCTGGCCAGGCTGAAGGCTGGCCACACTGGCCCGGGGCCGGGCTGAAGCCTGGCCAGGCTGAAGGCTGGCCACACTGGCCCGGGGCCGGGCTGGAGGCCGGCCGGGCTGGAGGCTGGCCACACTGGCCCGGGGCCGGGCTGGAGGCTGCAGGCTGGAGGCTGGCCACACTGGCCCGGGGCCGGGCTGGAGGCCGGCCGGGCTGGAGGCTGGCCACACTGGCCCGGGGCCGGGCTGGACGGCCGGGCTGGCGCGGGGCACACTTGGTCCGGGCCGGGCTGGTCCGGGCCGGGCTAGCCAGTGAGGGCGGCGAGGACCTGCGCGGCGATCTTCCCCCGGATCCGGGATCCGCCCACCGGGCCGCCGGACGTATCCACCACGTAGAACACGTCGAACCGCTTCCGCGCCGAGTGTTTCCACCCGTGCCGCGCGCACGTCGAGGCCACAGTCGCCCAGGGCCCGGCCGATCCGCCAGAGCAGCCCGGGCGCGTCGTGCGCGCGCACCTCCACCACGGTCGCGGTCCGCGACGCGTCGTCCAGCAGGGTGACCTTGGGCGGCGCGACCGGGGCCGGGCCGGGGGTGGCGCGGTAGGACCGCATCCGCCGCTCCAGCCGTTCCGCAACGTCGAGCCGTCCCTCCAGGGCGCGGCGCAAGTCGCTGGTGACCAGGTCGGCGTCGGGCATGTCACCGTATTCCGGCGCGACGGTGAAGCCCGCCACCGCCATGGTCCTGTACGACACCGCGTTCGCCGAGCGGACCGCCAGGCGGTGGGAGGCGAGCACCCCGGCGGCCTGCCAGAGCAGGCCGGGCCGGTCCGGGGCGACGACGGTGACCTCGGAGCCCTTCAGCTGGGCGGCCGGCACCCCCTTATCGGCGAGTGCCACCTGCTCGGGACGCAACGGCAGCGGTTCCGGCGGAGGCTCCCCGGCCAGCCGGGATTCGACCCGCCGGACCAGGTCGCCGACCAGGCCCTCTTTCCAGTCGTTCCACGCCGCTGGCCCGGTGGCCTGGCCATCGGCGATCGCCAGGGCATGCAGCAACTCGAGCAACTGCCTGCTGCCCACCACCTTGGCCACCTGATCGACGGTGACGGGATCATCGAGATCACGCCGGGTCGCGGTCTGCGGGAGCAGCAGGTGATGCCGGACAGCGCCGGCCACCAGCTCACCATCGGACGGGCCAAGGCCCACCCGCCGGGCGACATCACGGGCCACTACCTCGCCGGTCACCCGGTGATCGCCGGGCCAGCCCTTGCCGATGTCGTGCAGCAGGGCGGAGAGCAGCAGCAGGTCCGGCCGGGCGACATCACGGGTCAGCGCCGCGGCCCGGGCGGCGGTTTCCACCAGATGCCGGTCCACGGTGTAGGTGTGCAGCGGGTTGCGCTGCGGCCGGTTGCGCACCCGGTCCCAGTCCGGCAGCAGGATCGCGACCAGGCCTTCCTGGTCGAGAGCCTCCCAGACCGGGACGGCCGCGGGGCCCGCGCCAAGCAACGCGGCCAGCGCGTCACGGGCATCCGGCGGCCAGGGCACCGGCAGCGCCGGGCAGGTAGCCAGCCGGGCGAGCGTGCGCGGGGCCAGGGATAGCCGGGACTGAGCGGCAGCCGCGGCCGCCCGCAGCGGCAACGCCGGATCAGTGTCCGGGTCGGCGGCCCGCGCCAGCACCACCTCGCCGTCCTGCTCGACCAGCCCGTCCGCGATCGGGCGGCGCTGTGCCTTGCTCCGCCGCCGACCGCTGCCCCGGCTGCGCTGCGCCTGGCGGAAGGCCTGGTCCACGGAGTAGGCAACGGCGCGGCCGGACCCGGCCAGATGACGCATCAGCGCATCCGCGTCCAGCAGCCCGAGCACCCGGGCCACCTCATCCTGCTCCTGCAGGACGAGCCGGTCGGCCGGCCGCCCGGTGATGTCATGCAGCGCGTGCCGGGCGTCCATGATGGATTCGTAGGCAGCCCGGACCCGGGGCCCGGGCCCCGGGGCCACCCAGGCGGCGGCGATGGCCTGGATGGCGTGCACATCACGCAGGCCGCCGCGGGCTTCCTTGAGATCCGGTTCGAGCAGGAAGGCAAGCTCCCCGCTGCGCTGGGTCCGCTCCACGTGCAGTTCCTGCAGCTCAGCCAGGCGGGTGGCGGCGGACGCCCGCCAGTCCTCCAGAGCGCCGAGACGGAGGGCATTGGTCAGCTCAGGGTCGCCTGCCACGTGCCGGGCGTAGAGCAGGCCCAGGGCCACCTTCAGGTCGGCCCGGGCCACCCGGCGCGCCTCCCCCGTGGTGCGCACCGCGTGATCCAGGCGGGTACCCGAATCCCAGATGGGGTACCAGATCCGGTCGGCCATGGCGGCGATGCCCGGCCCGGCCGTCATGCAGCAGGAGCACGTCCAGGTCGCTGCCCGGCAGCAATTCACGCCGCCCGTAACCGCCCACGGCCACGAGCGCGACCCCCGCCTCCGCGCCCAGCAACGACGCCAGCCAGCGGTCAGTTTCCGCACTCCGCCGCGTCCGGTCCGCGGCGAAGGAGGTGAGTGGCGGCCCGTCGGAGTGCGGACGGGCCGAGGGTGCCGACGTCACTTGTGCCAGCCCCCCTGACCCGTCCGTCGCACGCCGATAAGCCCCTTTCCAGCGTGCCCGGGCTAGAGCGCGCCCGAGCCGCGCTCTCCAGTGCGGACCCGGACCACCGTCTCGACCGGAAGAGCCCAGACCTTCCCGTCACCAATCCGGCCAGTCTGAGCCGCCTTGACGATCACGCCGATCAAGTCGTCGGTGTCCTCATCGTCGCAGAGAACTTCAAGCCGCACCTTGGGCACCAGGTTGACCTGGTATTCAGCACCCCGGTACACCTCAGTGTGACCACGCTGCCGACCGTACCCGCTCGCCTCGCTGACGGTCATCCCATGGACGCCGAAGGCTTGCAGGGCAGCCTTCACCTCGTCCAGCTTGAAGGGCTTGATTATGGCTGTAATGAGCTTCATGCAACCACCTTCTCGGGGCACCCTGTCATGTGCCGACCTTCCGCCTGAGGCGTTTCACCCGCCATCACAGAGTGTTTCGGCGGAGTGAAAGACACACGCGAGATGTTACGGGTGTGTTTCGCGATCGTGGCCGCTGACCGCCGCGGTGGGGATGCCACCACGCCATCCCGGACTCCAGCAGGTTAACCCGGCCCGACCCCATCGGCAGGCCCCGCAGCGGCATGACACGGATTCGGCCCGGGCTAACCGACATAAACCGGACAAAATGCCGACCGAATCCGTGTCATGTACGGAGCGGACGGGCGGGAACGACGGCCGGGCGGGGGCGGCGGCCTGGCCCGGCCGGTAGCGGGGTGCCGCGGCGTACGGTCGGGCCGGTGGCTCGGTGCCGGAGGTTGACCTGGAGCTGGTGGCTGGGTGGGGTCAGTTGCCGAGGATGGCGTCTACGAAGGCGTCGGGCTCGAACGGCGCGAGGTCGTCCGGGCCTTCGCCGAGGCCGACCAGCTTGACCGGGACGCCCAGCTCACGCTGGACCGCGATCACGATGCCGCCCTTAGCGGTGCCATCCAGCTTGGTCAGCACGATCCCGGTGATGGCCACCGCCTCGGCGAACACCCGGGCCTGGCGCAGCCCGTTCTGGCCCGTGGTGGCGTCCAGGACGAGCAGGACCTCATCCACCGGGGAGCGTTTCTCGATGACCCGCTTGATCTTGCCGAGCTCGTCCATCAGGCCGGTCTTCGTGTGCAGCCGCCCGGCGGTATCCACGATCACGCAGCCCACATGCTCGTCGATGCCTTCCCGGACGGCCTCGAAAGCTACGCTCGCCGGGTCCGCGCCCTCCCGGTCAGACCGGACCACCCGGGCACCGATCCGGCTGCCCCACGTCTCGAGCTGGTCGGCGGCGGCGGCACGGAACGTGTCGGCCGCGCCGAGTAGCACGGTTTCCCCCTCACCGAGCAGGGCACGGCCGAGCTTGCCGCAAACGGTGGTCTTGCCCGTGCCGTTGACGCCCACCACCAGGATCACGGCAGGCCGGCCTGACTTCGCGCGGGTGTGCAGGCTCCGGTCGGCATCCGGCCCGATCTCCTTGATCAGCTCGCTGCGCAGCAGCTCACGGACCTCGGCGGGGCTGCGGGTACCGGTCACCTTCACCTGGGTCCGGAGATCCTCGACGATCTGCCGGGACGGCGCCACACCCATGTCCGCGGTCAGCAGGGTGTCCTCGATGTCCTCCCACGCCTGATCGTCCAGGACGTCCCGGGACAGCAGGTTCAGCAGGACGGAGCCGAACCCGCCGCGGGACTGGGCCAGGCGGCCGCGCAGCCGGACCAGGCGGCCGCGCAGCGGGACCGGCGCCTCCACCGGGGGCGCCGCCTCGGCGGTGGGGGGCAGCACGGCGGACGGCGCACCGCCCGCGGCGGCATCCTGATCCGCCGGGGCGGCCTGGCCAGCACCCGGTACCTCCGGGGGCGGCGCGGACGGCGGGGCCGCGCGGCGACGCAGCCGCGGGCGGACGAGCAACGTCGTGCCCCCGACGACCAGTACGACAGCGATAACAATGAGAATGATCACAAGTTCCATAACGGCCCCAGTCTTGCAGACGCCCGGAGCGAGAGTGCTCCGCCGGTCAGCTCAGTGGCGGAGGGTGAGGGCCGGCGCGGCGCGTTCGTGACGGCCGCCCGGTGCGTTCGTGACGGCCGCCCGGCGCGGCGCGTTCGTGACGGCCGCGTGCGTCGTGACGGCCGCGTGCGTTCGTGACGGCCGCCCGGCGCGGCGCGTTCGTGACTGCCGCCCGGTGCGTTCGTGACGGCCGCCCGGCGCGGTGCGTTCGTGACGGCCGCCCGGCGCGGTGCGTGACAGCCGGCACGATGCATGACGCGGCCTGGCGCGACGCATGACGCCGGCCGCCGTGGTGGCCGCTGACCGTGCGGCGCAGGGCGGTCCGGGAACGGTGCCCGGCGTCAGGCGGTTTCCCGCTCCCGCAGCCGCTGGCTGACCACTGTGGACACGCCGTCCCCGCGCATGCTGATCCCGTACAGCGCGTCGGCGATCTCCATGGTCCGCTTCTGGTGGGTGATGATCAGCAGCTGCGAGCTGGCCCGCAGTTCCTCGAAGACATGCAGCAGGCGCTGCATGTTCGTGTCGTCGAGTGCGGCCTCGACCTCGTCCAGGACGTAGAACGGGGAGGGCCTGGCCTTGAAGATGGCCAGCAGGAAGGCGATCGCGGTCAGCGAGCGCTCCCCGCCGGACAGCAGCGACATCCGCTTGACCTTCTTGCCCGGCGGCCTGGCCTCGAAATCGATCCCAGTGGCGAGCATGTCGTCCGGCTCGGTCAGGATGAGCCTGCCGTCCCCGCCGGGGAACAGCCGGCCGAAGATGGCCTCGAACTCCCGGGCGGTGTCCTCGAAGGCCGACGCGAAGACCTGCTGGACCCGGTCGTCCACCTCTTTGACCACGGTCAGCAGGTCGCGGCGGGTCTTCTTGAGGTCCTCGAGCTGGGTGGCGAGGAACGCGTGCCGTTCCTCCAGGGCCGCGAATTCCTCCAGGGCCAGCGGGTTCACCTTGCCCAGCTGGTCGAGCTGGCGCTGCGCGGCCGCGGCCCGGCGCTCCTGCTCGGCCCGCACATAGCGGGTACCCGGCTGATCCGGGCCGGCCAGCGGGGCGGCGGCACCCGGCCCGGCACCATTCTGATGACCGCCAGATCCATTCTGCGGGCTCTGGTCCCGGAGGGGGTCAGCATCAGGCGGCAGGGCCGTCAGGCCGTCAGCGTCCGCTGCGGAGCCTGCAGCGGGTACCTCAGCGGGCACAACCGGGATCAGCACCTCGGGACCGTACTCGGCGACCAGGGCAGGCACGGTCACGCCGAACTCCTCCGCAGCGCGGCTGGCCAGCTGCTCCAGCCGCATCCGGTGCTCGGCCCGGGCCATCTCGCTGCCGTGCGCCGCGTCCACCACCCGGTCGAATTCTGCCGCGAGCTGCCGGACCTGCGCGCGGACCTCCTGCAGCGCGATCGCGCGGCCCTTGCTCGCCTGCTCGGCCGCCTGCCGCTGCTCACTGGCCACGGCCAGTGACTCGGCGAGCCGGACCAGGGCCAGGGTGGCGCCGTCGGCGACCGCCCGGGCCACCAGCGCCTGGCGTTCGCGCACCTGGCGGCGGATGGCGGCGCGCTCCGCGGCCTGGCGTTCCGCCGCAGCCGAGGCGACCAGCGCGTCGGCCCGGCCGGCGATCGCCCGCAGCCGCTCCTCCGCCGTCCTGACTTCGAGCCGGGCGTCCATCTCGGTGTTGCGGGCCGCGTCCGCCGCGGCGGCCAGGGTGTCGCGGCTCACCTCGTCCGCCGCGCTGTCACCTGCCCCGCCGGTGCCTGCCGCGCTGGCACCGGCCGCGCCAGTCCCGCTCATACCGGCCCCGGTGGTGCCAGCCCCGGTGGTGCCAGCAGCTGCCGGGCTGGCGTACGGCTGGCCACCCGCGGTGGGCCCGGGAGCAGGCTGCTGGCCGGCCTCTTCCTCGGCCTCGGCCGCGGCCAGCCGCGCTTCGAGTTCGCTGACCGAGGCCTGGCCTGCTTCCTCGGCCTGGCGCGCTGCCTCGATGGCGGCGGCCAGCCGCTCCGCCTCGCCACGGGCCGCCCGGGCTGCCCCGGCCAGCTGGCCGAGCCATCCGGAAACCTCCGCCGCCGCGGAATCAGCACGCCGCATGGCCTGTTCCGTGCCTGCCACCGCCTGGCGGGCCTGCTCTTCTGCGGCCACTGCCACGGCGAGATCCGCTGCGGCCTGGGCGCAGCGGTGCTCGGCGGCGTCCAGGCCAGCGGCGGCGTCGTCGGCCGCGGCGCCCAGGGTGAGCACGCTCGGCGGCCGCGTCGAGCCGCCAGAGGCCCAGTGCACCCCGAGCACGTCCCCGTGCCGGGTGACCGTGCGTACCCGCGGGTACCTGCTCAGCAGTTCCCTGGCCTGGTCGAGGTCACGGGTGACGATGACCCCGGCCAGCAGGCTGGCCAGGGCGGCGGCGAGCCCAGCCGGCGCCCGCACCAGATCGAGCGCGAAATGCGCGCCGTCCGGAAGCGCCGCGGCGCTCGGGAGCACGGTGCCGTCCGGGAACACGGTGCCGCCGGGGAGCACGGTGCCGCCGGGGAGCACGGCACCGGCCGGGGTAGCCATGGCGCCGGCGGGGTTCGCCATGGTGCTGGCGGGGTTCGCCATGGTGCTGGCGGGGTTCGCCATGGTGCTGGCGGGAACGCCCGCGGGCTCAGCCGGGGCTGGCGCACCCGGGCCGCGCGGATTCATCCCCGCGGGGCCGGCCTGGGCTGTCTCCGGCCGGGCTGTATCCGACGCGATGATCAGGCCGGCGCTCCCGGCGTCCTGGCGCTTGAGCGCCTCCAGGATGACCACCGCAGCCTCGAGGCCGGCCACGGCCACGGCGTCGGCCGCGCTGCCCAGCGCCGCGGCGATCGCCTCCTGGGCTCCGTCCTGGATGGTCACCAGGGCAGCGACCGTGCCGAGCACCCCGCTGAACGTGCCGGGGTCGGTGAGCAGGGCCCCGGATGCATCCTTGCCGCTGCGCAGCGCGTGCAGGCCCTCGCCCAGGGCGTCCCTGCGGGCCCGCAGGGCCGCCCGCTGGGCGCTGGCTTCCCGCTCAGCTGCGCGCAGCCCGCTGACCCGCTCAGCCGCGGCCGCGAGGGCGGCGCTGCTGCGCTCGTGCTCTGCGGCCAGCCCGCCCCGGTCGTCGTCCCGTCCGGCCGCTATCTCCTGCTGTTCCTCGTACTCCTCCTGGGCCCGGGCGGCACGGGAGCGCGCCGCGTCATAGGCCTCGGCCAGCCGGCCTGCTTCCTGGCCGGCCGCGGCCGCGGTGCTGCGGGCGGCCTCGACCCGGCCGCGCAGCCTGGCCAGCCGCTCGGCGTGCGCGGCCGCGGCCCGGGCCTGGGCCGCGGCGGCGCGGGCCTGGTCGGCCAGCCGCCGCTCTTCAGCGGCCAGCGCGGCTTCGGTGGCGGCGCGCTGCGCGGCCACCGCGGTCAGCTGCTCCTGGGCCGTCTCCAGCCGCTCGCCCAGCACGGCCTCTTGCTCGCGCAGGCTTTCCGCTTCCCGTTCCAGCTCATCCGGGTCCCGGCCGGGACGTGGCTGGTCGGGCTGGGCGGCCAGGTGGGTATGCCGTTCCTGGGCCAGGCTGGCCACGCTGCGGATCCGCTCGGCCAGCGCGGACAGGCCGAACCAGGCCTCCTGCGCAGCGGCCAGCCGGGGTGCGTGCTGCTGCTCGTCCGCGTCCAGCGCGGCTTCCCGCTGCCGGGCCCGGGCCAGATCCTGTTCCAGGGCGGCGCGCCGGGCCAGGGCGGCTGCCTCGTCGGTCTCGTCCCGTTCCAGCGCGGCCGCGGCGGTGACGTAGTCGTCGGCGAGCAGCCGCAGCCGGGCATCCCGCAGGTCGGCCTGGATGACCGCGGCACGCCGGGCCAGGGCCGCCTGGCGGCCCAGCGGCTTGAGACGGCGCCGCAGCTCAGCAGTGAGGTCGACCAACCGGGTCAGGTTGACCTGCATCGCCTCGAGCTTGCGGAGCGCTTTCTCCTTGCGGCGGCGGTGCTTGAGCACCCCGGCCGCCTCCTCGATCAGCGCCCGCCTGGCCTCCGGGCCGGCGTGCAGCACCTGATCCAGCTGACCCTGCCCGACGATGACGTGCATCTCACGGCCCAGGCCGGAATCGGACAGCAGTTCCTGCACGTCAAGCAGCCGGCAGTGATCGCCGTTGATGGAGTACTCGCTCTGCCCGGACCGGAACAGCAGGCGGCTGATGGTGACCTCGGCGTATTCGATAGGCAGCGCGCCATCGCTGTTGTCGATGGTCAGGGTGACTTCGGCGCGGCCGAGCGGCGGCCGGGAGGCGGTCCCGGCGAAGACCACGTCCTCCATCTTGCCGCCCCGCAGGGTCTTCACGCCCTGCTCGCCCATGACCCAGGAGAAGGCGTCCACCACGTTCGACTTGCCGGACCCGTTAGGGCCGACGATGCAGGTGATGCCGGGCTCGAAGCGCAGCGTGGTGGCGGATGCGAAGGACTTGAACCCGCGCAAGGTGAGTGTCTTCAAATACACCTGCGGGCTTCCTCCCCACCGACCACGGGCCGTCCCCGGTTCAGGATTCTCGGTCCACCCCAGCTTGACGGCAGACTACCGCCCGCCGCCGTCAAACCTGGGGATATGCGGTTTACCGGCAGGCGGGGCGGAGTCCGGGACGAGCTGGGAGTGCCTCCCCCAGGACCCTGGCCGGTCCCGCGTGGGCGGGCTGGCCTCCACCTGGGCCCCAGCAGGCCCGGTGAACCGGTACTTCCCGCGGAACGTTGTGGAGTGACACCTGAAGCACACCGCGCGGGCGGCACACGTCGCGCGGTGGTTCACCTGAGGCCTCAGGGGGAAGCACGCGTAACACCGCGCCTAAACGACGAATAGGGACGCCGGATCCGGCGTCCCCGGTTCGTGGTGCTGCTACGGCGCGTCAGGCAAGCGCCGGTTCACGCTCCCGATCAGCAATGAGCAACGCGTGGCCAACCTCTGCAGTCAGCGCGTCGTTCCTGTCCTGGAGCCTGACAAGCTCAGCCTCCAGATCACGTACTCGCTGCTGAAGGCGGCGCATCTCAGAGACCATGCGGGGATCAGGCCCGCCGACGTGGCCTAGTAGAGCCTTCGCCATTGTAATGGGTCCTCCACACTGAGTGACCAGAGTGGGCGCACACGCGAAAGGTCGCAAGAGTGCGCGCAGGTGACACTCCTAGGGTCCCATCGGATCGGTATCCGGTCAAGTTGAGCGATCCCGCAGGTCACGGTGGCCCACCCGGGGCCGGGGCTGGCAGCGCGGGCAGCTGTAGGCGGAGCGGTTCATGAACGGATCCCGCCGGATCGGAGTGCCACACCGCAGGCAGGGCTCGCCCTCTCGTCCATATACGGAGAGTGAGCGGCTAAAGTAGCCGCTTTCCCCGTTGACGTTCACGTAGAGGCTATCGAACGAGGTGCCGCCGACGGCCAGCGCGTCCCGCAGCACGCCGCGGACCTCGCCGAGCAGCCGGGCGGCGGACGGACGGCTGAGCGCCTCGGCCGGCCGCGCCCAGTGCAGCCGGGCCCGCCACAGCGACTCGTCGGCGTAAATGTTCCCGATGCCGCTGACGAGGGACTGGTCCAGCAGCGCCCGCTTGATGTCGGTGCGCCGGGTGCGCAGCCGCCCGAGGAACACGGCTTCGTCGAAGGCCGCTTCCAGCGGGTCCGGGGCGATATGCGCGATCAGTGCAGGCAGCACCGCGCCGCCCGGGGACCAGACCAGGTGGCCGAACGTGCGCTGGTCGGTGAACCGGAGGTCCGGACCACCGTCAGTGAAGGTGAACCGGGCCCGGACATGATCGGAGACCGGCCGGTCCGGCTGGCCAACCAGCAACTGCCCGCTCATCCCGAGGTGCGCCAGCAGCGCATCCGGGCCGACCGGGAGCCACAGGTACTTGCCCCGGCGGCGCGCGCCAGTGATCGTCCGGCCGCTGAGCGCAGCTGCGAAGTCCGCCGCACCAGCCACGTGCCGCCGCACGGCGCGGGGATGCAGCACCTCGGCCGTGGCGATGGTCCGCCCGACCACATGCCGTTCCAGGCCCCTGCGGACGGTCTCGACCTCAGGAAGTTCCGGCACTGGATTCAGGTCCCGGCCGGGTCGTCCCCGGGCGGGGCAGCGGGCGGGGCAGAGGGAGTGGGCCCGGCAGCATCGGACGGCCCGGTGCTGGACGGCCCGGTGCCGGCCGACCCTGGTGCGGGGGGAGAGCCGTGCCCGTTGCTGATCGCGGTCCAGGCTGCCTGGGCGGCCTGCTGCTCAGCTTCCTTCTTGGAGCGGCCTTCCCCGGACCCGTAGCTGCGGCCGCCCACGCTGACCGTGGCGCGGAAGAACTTCTGATGGTCCGGCCCGCTTTCGGACACCTCATAGACCGGCACGCCCAGGAAGCCGGACGCGGTCAGCTCCTGCAGCGAGGTCTTCCAGTCCAGGCCAGCCCCGAGCCCGGCCGACCGGCTGATCACCGGGTCGAACAGCCGGTGCACCAGATCACTGGCCTGCGGCAGGCCGCACTCGAAGTACACGGCGCCGATCACGGCCTCCAGGGTGTCGGCCAGGATCGATGACTTGTCCCGGCCGCCCGTGCCTTCCTCACCCCGGCCGAGCCGGACGAACGCGCCGAGCTGGAGCTCACGAGCGACATCCGCCAGCGCGCGCATGTTCACCACGGCGGCGCGCAGCTTGGCCAGCTGCCCCTCGGGCAGGTCGGGGTACTGGCGGAACAGCGTGTCCGTCACGATCAGGCCGAGCACGGCGTCGCCGAGGAACTCCAGCCGCTCGTTGGTGGGCAGGCCGCCGTTCTCGTAGGCGTAGGAGCGGTGGGTGAGGGCACGGCCCAGCAACTCCGGGCTGAGCCCGGAGCCCAGCGCATGCAGCAGCTCCAACCGCTCCGGCCCGTCCGCTGGTGGGCCGCCGTTCGCCCCGCCTCTCACGCAGTGCCCCTTCAGCGCATCAGGTTGGTGTGATCACCTGGCGGCGGTTGTAGGTGCCGCACGTCGGGCAGGCCGTGTGCGGCAGCTTCGGGTCCCGGCACTGCGGGCAGCGCACCAGCGTGGGCGCCGTGGTCTTCCACTGGGACCGCCTGGCCCTGGTGTTGCTACGCGACATCCGCCGCTTGGGAACAGCCACGCTCTCTCCTCAGTCGTTCGCACTCACGTCGTCCGGGCCTGCCCCGTGGGCGCCCGTACCGGTCGAGCCCGCGCCGTTCGGCGCCACGCCAGTCACCTGCTCCACCGCGGCCTGCGGCAAGCCAGCCCACCGCGGGTCGATCGCCGGGCCGTGTCCGTGGTCCGGACCGGCCTGGGCCAGCTGCGCCCCGCACTCCACGCACAGTCCCGGGCAGTCCGGCTGGCACAGCGGAGCCAGCGGGAGCGCGAGCACGAGCGCGTCGTGCAGGGCAGGCTCAAGATCGAGCAGGTCTCCGTGCAGAGCGTACCCGTCGGCAGCCTCCGGCCCGTCCGGGTCGTAGCTGAACAGCTCCTGCAACCGGACTTCCACCTGCTGCTGCACTGGATCCAGGCAGCGCGCGCACTCACCGGTCACTGACGCCCGGGCGGTGGCGGTGACCAGAACCCCGTCGGAAACCGCCTCCAGCCGCACGTCCAGTTCGACGTCCGATCCTTCGGGCACGCCAACGAGACCGGCCTGCACGTGGGCGGGGGCCGGAACGATCCGGGTAAGTGCTTGCTCTGATCCCGGGGCCCGGCCGAGGGCCAGCGTGCTGAAGACCAGCGGCCTGCGGGGATCGAGGCGCACGGAGGGGTGTTTTCGTGACTGTGACATGGCAAGGACGACGCTCGGCAAGTTGGTGACGCGCCAGCCTACCCGCGGACCAGCCGGATTCCCAACTCAGCCGCTGCCGGCGGGCCGGGTCAGTGCGGGCCGAGCCGCTCCTGGAGCCGCTCGTGCACCAGGGCGGGCACCAGGGAGCTGACGTCCCCGCCGTACTTGCAGATCTCCTTGACCAGGCTGGACCGGAGGAAGCTGTATACCGGGTTGGCTGTCATGAAGAGCGTCTCGATCTCGGCGAGGCGGTAGTTCATCTGCGCCATTTCCATCTCGTACTCGAAGTCACTGACGGCGCGCAGCCCCTTCACGATCGCCGAGATGCTGTTCTCCTTGCAGTAGTCCACCAGCAGCCCGCGGAACGTGCCGACCTTGACATTCCCCAGGTCGGCGGTGACCTCGCCGAGCATCGCGACCCGCTCGTCCACAGTGAACAGGCCCTCCTTGGCCTGGTTGGCGCCCACCACTACGACTACCTCGTCATGCAGCAGGGAGGCCCGCCAGATGATGTCGAGATGACCATTGGTCACCGGGTCGAAGGAACCTGGACAGGCGACACGACGCACGTGGTCACGCCCTTCCCTCGCATGACAGCCGCGCCCAGTCATAGCAGGCCAGTCACGGTTCGCCAGCGGACTGGGCACCTGCGGCGAGACCGTACCAGAACGTCGTGTCACCGTAACGGCGGGACCGGTCCGGCGCATACCCGGGGGGCCAGCCGACCGGTCCGGACCGGGTCGCCCGCTCCACCGCGACGACCGCCCCGGGCGCCAGCCAGCCGCGGCCAGCCAGGGTGATGAGCATCCCGGTCAGCTCCGGGTCCGGGGTGGCATACGGCGGGTCCGCGATGACCAGGTCATAACCCCCTGGCTCGGTGCTGCCCCGGCTGAGCACCCGGTCCACCCGGTCGGTGACCAGCTGGCCGCCAGCCAGGCCGACGGCCTCGATGTTGCCGCGGATCACCCGCCCCGCGCGGGCGTCCGCCTCCACGAACAGCACCCGGGCCGCACCGCGGGACAGCGCTTCCAGGCCGACCGCGCCGGAGCCCGCGTACAGGTCGAGCACCAGCGCCCCGTCCAGCCCACCCCGCACCGCGGCCAGCGTGCTGAACAGCCCCTCCCGGGCCCGGTCGCTGGTGGGGCGGGTCAGCCGTCCGGCCGGGACGGCCAGCCGGCGGCCGCGCGCAGCTCCGGCGATCACCCGGGTCATCGGGGGCCGCCGGACTGGATCACGCCTTCTCCAGGAACTCAGCCTGCTCTTCGTCCAGCAGCGCGGCGATCGCCGCGGCCAGGCCCGGCTGGCCGGCCAGGCCCGGGTCCGCCGCCACCAGGGCCTGGGCCTCGACCCGGGCCTGCACGATGAGGTCCTCGTCGCGGAGCAGGGTGAGCATCTTCAGGCCGGATTTGCGGCCCGCCTGGGCAGCACCCAGCACGTTGCCCTCCCGGCGCTGCTCCAGGTCCAGCCGGGACAGCTGGAAGCCGTCCACGGTCGCGGCCACCGCGGCCAGCCGCTCACGCGCGGCGCTGCCCTCCTCCGCGTCGGTGACCAGCAGGCACAGCCCGGGCTTGCCGCCCCGGCCGACCCGGCCGCGCAGCTGGTGCAGCTGGGACACGCCGAACCGGTCCGCGTCCATGATCACCATGGCCGTGGCGTTCGGCACGTCCACCCCGACCTCGACCACGGTGGTAGCCACCAGGACGTCCACCTCGCCGCGGGCGAACGCCCGCATCACCACGTCCTTCTCATCCGCCGGGAGCCGCCCGTGCAAGGTAGCCACGGTGAGCCCGGCCAGCGGCCCCGCCGCCAGTTCCGCGGTCATCTCCAGCACGGCGCGGGGCGGCCGGTCCGGGCCCTCCTCGTCGAATCCGCCGTCCGCCGCATCCGAGTCCGGGGGCAGCGGCCCCGGGCGCGGTTCCGTTGAAAGGGTTCGGTTGCGGGAGTCGCCGGGAACGGCGGGCTCGTCGCCGATGCGCGGGCAGACCACATAGGCCTGGCCGCCCGCGGCCACCTCCTCGCGCACTCGCTGCCAGGTGCGGTCCAGGAAATGCGGCTTTTCCGCGGCGGGCACGACATGGGTGGTGATCGGCGCGCGGCCGGCCGGCAGCTCGCGGAGCGTGCTGACGTCGAGGTCGCCATAGACGGTCATGGCCACCGTGCGCGGGATCGGGGTGGCGGTCATCACCAGCACGTGCGGGCGGCTGTCGCGGGCCTTAGCGCGCAGCGCGTCCCGCTGCTCCACGCCGAACCGGTGCTGCTCGTCGATCACCACCAGGCCCAGGTCGGCGAAGACCACCTGCTCATCCAGGCGCACCCGGTGGTACAGCAGGGTGTGCGTGCCGATCACGATGCCGGCCGCGCCAGACGCCGCCTGGTCCAGGGCAGCCTTCCTGGCCCGGGCGCCTTGCGAGCCGGTGAGCAGCGCCACCCGGGTGGCATGGTCCGCGCCGTCCAGCTCGCCCGCCTGCCCGAGCGGGCCGAGCAGCTGGCTGATCGACCGGTAGTGCTGCTGGGCCAGCACCTCGGTCGGGGTGAGCAGCACCGCCTGGCCACCGTCGTCGATGACCTGGAGCATGGCGCGCACCGCGACGACCGTCTTGCCCGAGCCGACCTCACCCTGGAGCAGCCGGTGCATCGGATGGTCGCGGCACAGCGCGGTGGTGATCTCCGTCCCCGCTTCCTGCTGGCCCGCGGTCAGCGGGAACGGCAGCTGCGCGTCGAACGCCTCGAGCAGGCCGCCGCGGCGCGGGATCCGCGGGGTGGCCGGCAGCGCGTCCTCCGCCCGGCGCCGCTGGGCCAGCGCCACCTGCAGCACGAACGCCTCGTCCCATTTCAGCCGCTGCCGGGCCCGCTGCACGTCGGCGAAGTCCACCGGGCGGTGGATGGCGTGCAGGGCCTCTACCTGGCGCTGCAGCCGGTGCCGTTCGCGGACCTCCGCGGGCAGCGGGTCAGCTAGCACGTCCAGCGTGTCCAGCACAGTCCGCACTGCCTTGGCGATCTTCCATGAGGGCAGGCTGGCGGCGGCCGGGTAGACCGGGATGATCTCCGCGGCGTGCTCGGCGGCCAGCTCAGTGCCGGGATCGGCCTCGCCGAGCAGCTCGCAGTCGGGGTGGATGAGCTGGCGCTTGCGGCCGTAGCTGGACACCTGGCCGGCGAACAGGCCGTGCAGCCCGGGCTTGAACTCTTTCTCCCGCCACGGCTGCCGGAAGAAGGCGAGGGTCAGCGAGCCGTGCCCGTCGGTCACGGTGACCTCGGTCAGCTTGCCGCGCCGGTTCTTCATCGGCCGGGAGGTGACGGCGGAGATCTGGGCCAGCACCGTGACGTGCTCACCGTCCCGCAACGACGCCAGGTCGGTCAGCTCGCCCCGCTTCTCGTACCGGCGCGGGTAGTGGCGCAGCAGGTCGCCCACGGTGTGCAGATCGAGTGCGCTGGCCAAGACCTTGGCCGTGCGGGCGTCGAACTCCCGGTCCAGCCGGTCCTCAAGCCTCGCCATGGCCCCACAGGATAGGCTGCCGGTCCGACGAGATCGTGCAGGCGGTGCCGGGCCGGGGGGCCGGGCCGCTGGGTGCGGTGGATGGTGCCGGGCAGGCGGCGGCAGGCAGCGGCAGGCGGCCAGGCCATGGATTCGCGTAGCAGGCCGGTGGTCAGCTACCCTTGGACGGCTATCCAGGTGCGGCTGCGCGGGACCGGGCTCAGGCCAGGCGCAGCAGCCAGCGCCCACCATCTCGAGCACCCATCGTGCCTCAAGCAAGGGAGCGACCCGTGGCTGCTGTCTGCGACGTCTGCGGCAAGGGGCCGGGGTTCGGCAACCGTGTCTCCCACTCACACCGCCGCACCCCGCGCCGCTGGAACCCCAACATCCAGGTGGTCCGGACCACCGCCGGTGGCACGCCCCGCCGGCTGCGCGTGTGCACGTCTTGCATCAAGGCAGGCAAGGTCACCCGCTGACCGCCGAGCGCACCTGGGCCTGGCGGCCGGCCGCCAGGCCCTAGCTGTGTGGCCGTCAGGCCTTAGCCGTCAGCTGACCCGTTGCCGTAGCGCGCCCCCGACTCGCGGCCGCCGAAGTACCCGCCACCGGACTGAGCGAACGCGCAGGGCGCGCCGTTGAGGGTGCAGCTGGCCGGACGGCCGGGCTCCCCTCCTTCCGCCGTCACCACGAATGTGGCCCGCCCGTACCCGCCCGGGTCCTGGCCAGCGTCGCCCTCCACCACTCCGGAACTCGCCCCGCTGGGCTGCCAGCTGGCGCCCTGCACGCCGAGGATGCGGACCCCGGGATACGCGAAGGCCAGCCGCCAGGTCCCGGCGGGCAGCCCGTCGATCGTGATCCGGACAGCGAACCCGCCAGGCCACTGCTGGGCGAGCTGGTAGCTGATGGTCGGGTGGCCTGCGGCCCCCCCGCGCAGGCGGCTGCCGCCCGCCCCCGCTGGCTGCGAGTGCCCGGGAGTGGGCGTTATCAGCACGCCGGGGCGGGCCGAGGCGAGGCTGCCACCGTGCGGGCTGCAGGGGCTGGCGGCGCATTCCTGCCCCGGCAGCGGTGAGCTGAAATGCAGCACGGTCTTGGTCATGGTGGCGGTCAGGGTGGCGGCGACGACAACGCCCAGGCCGGCCGCGAACGTCGGGGTGACCACCAGCCTGCGCAGGACGAGGCCGACCTGCTCCCGGCCGGGCCGCCAGGCGCCAGACCGCCAAGCGCCAGACCGCCGGGCGCTGGACCGCCGAGCGCTGGACCGCCGGGCGCTGGACCGCCGGGCGCTGGACCGCCGGGCGCGGCGGGAGCCGGGGTGGCCGTCAGGCGGGCCGGACGGGCCGGATGGCTCAGGCGGGCGGTCACGGCGGCGATGGCTACCAGGCCCGCCGGTCCGGCTGGCCCGGCTGGGGTCGCTCATCCGGCTCGTGTCGCCGCCCCGACTGGTGTCGCTCGTCCAGCTGGTGTCGCTCGTCCGGCTGGCTTGGCTGGCCGCAGCGGGCGCAGCACCCCCTGGCGCCCGGTGCCGGGGCGCTGATTTCTTGCCCAGTGATCGCATGTTCGGGGGTTACGCCAGGGGTTAGGGGGCGGGAGGAGGACCGCAGTAGCAGCCTAATCGGCCAGCCGCGGCCGTGGCGGGCAAGTTACGACTGATCAGGCCGGATCCGGCCGCACCGGGGCGGCCCGGGCTGGGACGGGTCATACCGGAGCTGGGCGGCGGGATCGTGCTCAGCGAAAATGACGCCACCCCGACATCCTCCCCGGTTGCCGCGAATCCACCCGTACCCCCTGACCCTCGGCTACCTGCCCGATGACGGCCCAGCGCCCGGGCAGCGCCGTGTCCGGCGGGAATGTCGCGGCCAGGGCATGATCTTCTCCGCCGGTGAGAATCCAGTCAAGAGGGTCGAGCCCGCCGCCCAGCGCCTCCGCGGCCGCCCCCAGCGCATCGTGCCCGGGTAGCCGCGCCGACTCCAGGCTGATCCGCACCCCGCTGGCGGCCGCGAGGTGGCCCAGGTCCTGCACCAGGCCATCGCTGATGTCGATCATCGAGGTGGCGCCCAGCACCGCGGCTTCCGGTCCGGCCGGATAGTCCGGGCGCGGCCAGCGGTGGGCGGCCAGCGCGCCGGGCGGCCCGGCCAGACCCGCCTGCAGCAGGGCCAGGCCCGCGGCTGAGCCGCCGAGCGAGCCGGCCACCGCCACCAGATCCCCGGGCCGGGCACCACCCCGGGTGACCGGCGCGCGGCCGCTCAGGTCGCCCAGGGCGGTGACGGCCAGCATGATCAGTGGCGCGCCGGACATGTCGCCGCCCGCCACGCTGGCCCCGGTCCGGCCACACTCCTCGGCCAGCCCGGCCGCCATCTCCTCGGCCCAGGAAACCGGCAGGTCCGCCGGGGCGGCCAGGCCTACCAGGAGCGCGGTCGGTGCTGCGCCCATAGCCGCGATGTCGGCGAGGTTCTGCGCGGCGGCCTTACCGCCGATCTCGGCCGCGGTCGACCAGTCCCGCCGGAAGTGCAGGCCCTCGACGAGCAGGTCGGTGCTCGCGACCACCCGGGCGTCTGGGGCGCGCAGCACGGCCGCGTCATCGCCGATGCCCACGAGCAAGCCCGGACCCTGCGGCAGACGGGCCGCCAGCGCCGCAATGAGCCCGAATTCGCCCAGGTCCGCGACGGTGATGGGGCCCTCCAAGCTGGCGTAGTCGCTTTAGGGTAGCGTGTCGATTTCCGGCCGCAGGCGATGAGGCCCTCCGGGAGGACGCATGGTGCACGCGTACATCCTCGTTCAGACAGAGGTGGGCAAGGCCGCGGAGGTCGCCCGCCGCATTGGAGCCATCACCGGGGTGACCCAGGCGGAGGATGTCACCGGTCCCTACGACGTGATCGTCCGGGCCGAAGCGCCCAACGTGGATGATCTCGGCCGCCTGGTGGTCGCCCAGATCCAGGGCGTCTCCGGGATCACCCGGACGCTGACCTGTCCCATCGTGCACCTCTAGCACGGACCCCCGGAGTCTGCGCCCCCAGCGCGGGCACCCCGCGTCTGCGGCGGCGCCAGCCTGCCCTCCATCCTGCAACGCCTTTCCCCTGGATGGAGCGAATATCCCTGGGTATGTGAGGGGCAGCGACAACCGGGAGGACCGATGTTCGAGGCTGGCGATATCCGCGAGTGGCGCGGCCACGACGTGGTCGACAGCAGCGGCCACAAGATCGGGACGCTGGAATCGGTTTACGTGGATACCGGAACCGACCAGCCCTCGTTCGCGACCGTCACGGTGGGCCTGCCCACCCGGCACCGGCTGGTCTTCGTCCCTCTCACCGAGGCCACGGTGGGACCTGGCTACCTGAAGGTCAACTACCCGAAGAACCAGGTCAAGGGCGCGCCGTCGATCGACACCGACGGGGAGCTGCTGGCCGGCGACGAGGAAGCCGTGTTCAAGCACTACAACCTGGTCTACCAGCCAGGGGCAAGTGGCGAGCGCCGACTCGCACGCCGCTGACGAGGACGACCGGAGGCGAGGACGACCGGAGGCTCTGGGATGGCACTGTTTTTGCTGCTGGTCATCGTGGCTATCGCGCTGGGCATTGTCGGCGTGGCCGTGAAAGGCCTGTTCTACCTGCTGATCATCGGCATCGTGGTGTTGCTCGCCAGCCTGGTGCTGCTCGGCACCCGCATGGGGCGGCGGCGTCAGCGGCCAACCCGCTAGGCCCGGCGCGGGCCCGCCAGTAGCTCAGCGGAGCTGGGCGGCTGCGGCGACGGTGCGCGGGCCGAGGCCGAGGCCGGTGGCCTGGCGCAGGTCGGCTGGGGTATCCACGTCACAGCGCAGGCTCGGCACGTCCGCCAGCATGATCTCCACCGCCCCGCCTGCCCGGTACCGGGCGGCTGACCCGGGGCCGAATCGCGGCCGGAACGCCCCGGGCGGCCGGGCCGTGTACAGCGTGGTGCCGGTGCCGGAGGCGTCCGCCACGAATGCCTCTGGCCACTGCGCCGCCGCCCGCAGCCCGCGTTCGAGCTCGGCGGGCCGGAGCGCGGGCAGGTCGGCCGCCAGCCCGGCGGTGCCCGAGCCGGGCCACCGGGCCGCGGCCACGGCCGCACCGTGCGCCAGCGCCGGGTTGAGCCCGGCGGCTGGCTCGTCGGGCAGCACGTGCGCGCCCAGCGCGCCCAGCGCGCCCGCCGCCGCCGCATCGTCGGTGACAACGATCACCGCGGCGACCGCCGGGCAGGCGACCGCCGCGCTCACCGTGTCGGCGGCCATGGCGAGCGCCAGCGCGGACCTGGCTGGCCCGGCCAGGTCCGCCAGGCGGGATTTGGCGCGGGCAAGTACCTTGACGGGGATCACCAGCGACCAGGCGAGCGGGCTCTCGGTCACACCGGCGACCATACTGTGCCCGTGGCCGGCCCGGTGCTCCCGCCGGGCTGGCGCGCCGGTGGTCCTGCCTCGACACGACACCAGGCGAAACGGGAGACTTACCCCCAATGACAAGCGCCCTGACAACATGCAGGAGACCGCACCGATGAGCAGGCAACGGGATCTGGGCTACTCACCCGCATGGCGGTCCGGGACAAAGGTGGTGCTCCCCCCGCTGATCAAGGCGCTGATGAAGCGTGACTGGCACGGCCAGCAGCACTTCCCCCAGCACGGCGGCATACTGGTGGCCGCTAACCACCTGTCGTACGCGGACTGGCCCGCCATGTCCTTGTTCGTGCACCAGGGGCGGCGCTACCCGGTGTTCCTGATCAAGGCGTCAGCGTTCGACGTGAAGCTCATCGGCCCGTTCCTGCGCATCCTCGGCCAGCTGCCGGTGCGCCGCGGCGAGGCGGACGCCGCGCGTGTGCTCAAGGAGGCCGAGCGGGCCCTGACGGCTGGAGAGGCCGTGGTCATCTACCCGGAGGGCACGGCCACCCGTGACCCGGCCGGGTGGCCGATGCTGGCCCGGACCGGGGTGGCCCGGCTGGCCCTGGCCACTGGTGTCCCGGTGATCCCGGTGGCCCAGTGGGGGGCGCAGGAGATCCTGCCCTACGGCAGCACCAAGCCACACCTGGCGCCCCGCAAGACCGTGCGCATGCTGGCCGGCCCGCCGGTCGACCTGACCGAGTTCGAGGGAAAGCCACTGACCAGGGACGTGTTGCGGGGGGCGACCAACGCGGTCATGGCCGACATCACCGGCCTGCTCGGCGAGCTGCGGGGTGAGCAGCCGCCAGCGGCTGTCTACGACCCGGCGGAGGCTCGCCGCGCCGCCCGGGCTCAGGCGGTCGCCCGCCGCGCTGCCCGCGCTGAAGCCGCCCAGCCCGCGCAGGACGCCCAGCCCGGCACCCAGCCTGCCCAGGACAGCCAGGACAGCCAGGCCATCCAGCCCGCCCAGGACGAGGCGACGCCCACGTGAAGGCAGCGGTGATGGGGGCCGGCATGTGGGGCACCACGTTCGCGCAGGTACTTTGCGACGCGGGCACCCCGGCCGTGCTGTGGGGACGCCGCCCGGAGCTGGTGGCGACGATCAACGCCCGGCACGAGAACCCGGACTACCTGCCGGGCATCGTGCTGCCGCCGACGCTGACCGCGAGCGCCGACCCGGCCAGCGTGCTGGCCGGGGCCGACGTGGTGGTGCTGGCGGTCCCGGCCCAGACGCTGCGCGGCCACCTCCGCGCCTGGCAGGACCTGCTGCCCGCGGACGCGGCCTTCGTCAGCCTGATGAAAGGCATCGAGCTGGGCACCGGGCAGCGGATGAGCGGGGTGATCGCCGAGACGACCGGGGCCGGCCCGGAACGCATCGCGGTAGTGTCCGGGCCGAACCTGGCCCGGGAGATCGCCGAGCGGCAGCACGCCGCCACGGTCGTCGCGTCCGCTGACGACACGCTGGCCAAGCAGCTGCAGCAGGAGTGCCACACGGGGTACTTCCGGCCGTACACGAATCCCGACGTGATCGGCTGCGAGCTCGGCGGGGCGGTCAAGAACGTGATCGCGCTCGGCGTCGGCATCGCGGTCGGCATGGGCTGCGGGGACAACACCCGGGCCACGCTGATCACCCGAGGGCTGGCCGAGATCACCCGGCTCGGCGCGGCACTGGGCGCGGACCAGCACACCTTCGCCGGCCTGGCCGGCCTGGGTGACCTGGTGGCCACCTGCAACTCCCCGCTGTCCCGGAACCGGACCTTCGGCGAGATGATCGGCCGCGGCATGCCCGTCGCTGACGTGGCCGCCGTCACCACGCAGGTGGCCGAGGGCGCTAAGTCCGCGGGCCCGGTGCTGCAACTCGCCCGCACACACGGGGTCGAGATGCCGATCACCGAGGTGGTGGTCGGCGTGATTAGCGGCCAGATCGCGGTCAGCCAGGCAGCGATGCTGCTGACCTCCCGGTCGGCCAAGCCGGAGCGTTATGGCGTCTGACCAGCGCCCGGGCGAGAACACCCGGCTGCCAACCGGGAACACCCGGCTGCCCGGCGAGAACACCCGGGCGGTTCACCTGCCGGTGCCCTCGGTGCCGCAGCAGCCCCTGGTCCCGCCGGTCTACCGCAGTGCCGCCTTCACGTTCTCCACCGCGGCTGAGTACGCGGCGGTACTCAACGGGTCAGCGGCGGGCTACAGCTACAGCCGGATCGACAACCCCACCACGGACGGCTTCGCCATGGCCGTCGCCGCCCTGGAGGGCAGCCGCCTGGCCGGGCCGGCCATGGCCCAGGCGTTCGCCTCCGGGATGGCCGCCATCAGCGCGGTGTTCTGGACTTTCGCCCAGGCGGGAACGCATGTGGTGGCCCCGGCCGCGGTGTACGGCGGCACTTACTCCTTCCTGCGCAACGTGGCGGCGAAGTTCGGCGTGCATACCGATTTCGTGGACATGACCAGCCTGGCGGCGGTGCGGGCCGCGTTGGGCCCGGACACCGGCATCGTGTACGCGGAGACGCTGGCCAATCCCACGGTGGCCGTGGCCGACCTGCCGGCCCTGGCGGACCTCGCGCACACTCGCGGGGCGCTCCTGGTGGTGGATTCGACGTTCGCCCCGCCGGTCCTGTGCCGGCCCCTGGAGCATGGGGCCGACCTGGTCCTGCACTCCGCAACGAAATACCTCGGCGGCCACTCGGACGCGACCGGCGGGGTGGTCTGCGGAGCGCCTGACCTGATCGGGAAGCTCCGCGCGGTGCGCATCGACACGGGCGGATCGCTGGCACCGGACGAGGCTTTCCTGCTCCGCCGGGGCCTGGAAACCCTGCCGCTGCGGGTGCACCGCCAGTGCTCGACCGCGCTGGAAGTGGCCACGGCGGTAGCCCGGCACCCCGCGGTAGCCGCGGTCGAGTACCCGGGGCTGGCGCAGCATCCCGGGCACGCCACCGCCCGGAAGCTGTTCGACGCGGGGCCAGAGGGCACCCGCTGGGGGGCGATCGTGACGATCACCCCGCGCGGCGGCCGGGCGGCCGGGATGGCGTTCGCGGACCGGCTGCGCACTGCCCAGCTGGCCACCTCGCTCGGTGGTACGCACACCAAGGTCAGCCACGTCGCGTCCACCACGCACCGGCAGCTCGATGACGCGGCGCTCAGCGCGGCGGGCATTGGCCCGGCCGCGGTCCGTTTCTCGATCGGGCTGGAGGACAGCGAGGACCTGATCGCGGACATTCAGCAGGCGCTCGACGGCCTGTGTTGATAACCCTGTGTTGATAGCTCTGAGTTGATAGCTCTGTGGTGAGCACTGTGCCGGTAGCACTGTGCTGGTTGGTGGCACTGGTCAGGTAGCACGGTGCCGAGCGGCTTTCCGGACCCAGCTATCCGGCAGCGAGAGGACGTGGGAGCGTGAACCAGCAGCGCAAGATCAGGGTGGCGGTCGTGTTCGGTGGCCGCGGCCCGGAGCACGCGATCTCCTGCGCGAGCGGCGGGACGGTACTCGCGGCGATCGACCGGGATCGTTATGACGTGGTGCCGATCGGCATCCTGCCCGATGGCCGGTGGGTGCTGACCGCGGACGAGCCGGAGCGGCTGGCCATCACCGCAGGCCAGCTGCCGTCGGTGGAGTCGGTGGCCGAGCCCGGCAGCCAGGTGCTGCCCTGGGCCGCCGCGGGCGGGGTGAGCATGGCGCAGCCCGGGGCGATCCCGCATGAGCTCGGCGCGGTGGACGTGGTCCTGCCGGTGCTGCACGGCCCGTTCGGCGAGGACGGCACCATGCAGGGCCTGCTGGAGATGGCCGGTATCCGCTATGTCGGTGCGGGCGTGCTGTCCAGCGCGGTCAGCATGGACAAGGAGTACATGAAGCTGATCTTCAAAGCCAAGGGCCTCCCGGTGGGCCCGTTCGTGGTGGTCCGGGACCGCGACTGGCAGCCCGGGCTGGCCGGGGCGGGCCTGGAGCCCCCGGCCGCGGCGGAGCGCAAGCGCGTGCTGGATGCCATCGCGGAACTGGGCTGGCCGGTCTTTGTCAAGCCAGCCCGGGGCGGCTCCAGCATCGGCACGTCCCGGGCCACCGACCTGGCTGGGCTGCACGGGGCGATCGACACGGCCCGGCGCTACGACCGCAAAGTCCTCGTCGAGCAGGCCATCGCCGGCCGCGAGGTGGAGTGCGCGGTGCTGGAGAGCGCGCACGGCGGGCCGCCGGACACCAGCATGCCGGGCCAGCTGATGGTGGACGGCGGCGAGGAGTTCTTCGACTTCGAGGCGAAGTACCTGGACGATGCGAACGGGATGATCATCCCCGCGCCGATCCCGGCCGAGCACCTGGAGGAGGTACGGCGGCTGGCGGCGGCCGCGTTCGAGGCGGTCTCCTGCGAGGGCCTGGCCCGGGTGGACTTCTTCTACACGCCCGGCGGGCAGATCCTGCTCAACGAGATCAACACCATCCCTGGGATGACCGCAGCGTCGTACTTCCCGAAGATGTGGGCGGCCAGCGGGCTGACCCTGCCCGAGCTGATCGACCGGCTGCTGACCACGGCGCTGCGCAAGCAGCCTGGCCTGCGCTGACCAGGCCACGCCCGGGCCACGCCTGGTACAGGAGGACGGGACAGGAGGCCGGGGCGAGACGCAGGAGCGGACAGCCTGGGGCGGACGTTATACGACGGGAGACACGGCCGGATGCAGGCGACGGTGCGCAGCTATGACGCGGCGGCCCGGGCGGGCACCGTGTTCACCGACGGCGGGACCGTGCTCAGCTTCAGCCCGGCGGCGCTGGCTGGCTCCGGGCTGCGCCTGCTCCGGCCGGGCCAGCGGGTGCGGATCCGGTTGGACGAGGGCGGTGCGATCAGCGCGCTCACCCTGGCCACATTTCCGCTCCCGCCGCATCAGGCGCCACCTGGGTAGCACCTGCCACGCCCTATCAGAGGTGGCACATGTGGCTGGGTGGTGTACAGGACTGCTGGCCGTCAGCGGACCGGGCCGCTGACCCGGCAGGCCCTCGGGGGCCTGCCGGGACCACGGTTACTTCTTCGCGGACGGGGGGGTTTCGCCGTTCACCGCCGCCTTGAAATCGGCGCCCGCGCGGAACTTGGGCACCGATGACTTGGGCACCTCGATGGTGGCGCCGGTGGCCGGGTTACGGGCAGTGCGCGCCGGCCGGTCGGCCTTCTCGAATACGCCGAATCCGGTAATCGCGACTTTGTCTCCTTTAGCCACGGTCAGCTGAATGGTGTCCAGCACCGCGTTGACGGCCTCGGTGGCGGTTTTCTTGTCACCCAGCCGACCCGAGATCGCGTCGATCAGGTCGCGCTTGTTCATGAATCACTCCTGCGGTTCCCCCACGGGAGGTCGCGCGGATAGGGAGCCGTAACCGCGACCTCTGACCTGCCCGAAATTAGGCGATGCAGCGCGCGGGCACAAACACCCTGGCCAGAAACCCCGGCGTGTCGGCTGCTGGTAGCCTGATTTCCGGCCCGCTGGCCGGTTTCAGCCGGCCTGCCGGTCCGGCCGGGCCCGGCCCGCCGGCTTGATTCAGCCCACCCGGCCGACCGCGGGCAGCCAGCTTGCCCGCTGCTGCTCGAAGCGGCTGATCTCGTCCGAATGCCGCAGCGTCAGCGAGATGTCATCCAGCCCCTCCATGAGCCGCCAACGGGTGTAATCGTCGATCTCGAACGGCGCGGCCAGAATGGCCACTCCGCCATCTGGGGACGTGGCCCGCACTTCCCGCGCGAGGAGATCCACGGTTACCTCTGCGTCCGGTTCTGCCTCCAGCGCATCTAGAAGTGAATCCACGAATTCCGCAGCCGCGCGAACGGGCAGCAGGCCCGCTTTCGTGGCGTTATTGCGGAAGATATCCCCGAAACGCGCGGAGATGACGGCCCGGAAGCCGTAGTCGCTCAGCGCCCAGACCGCGTGCTCCCGGGACGACCCGATGCCGAAGTCCGGGCCGGCCACCAGGATGGTGGCGCCAGCCGCGGCCGGCCGGTTGAGGATGAAGTCCGGGTCAGCCCGCCAGGAGGCGAACAGGCCGTCGGCGAAGCCGACGCGGCTGACCCGCTTCAGGTACTCCGCCGGGATGATCTGGTCGGTGTCAACGTTGCTCCGGCGCAGCGGCACCGCCCGGCCAGTGTGCGTGGTGAAGGGCTCCATGACTGCAGTTCCTCCTCGTCTCAGGGTTACAGGGCCGCAGGGGCGGTGAGCCGGCCGGTCACCGCGGTGGCCGCGGCGACCTGGGGCGACACCAGGTGAGTGCGCGAGCCCTTGCCCTGGCGGCCTTCGAAGTTCCGGTTGGACGTGGATGCGCTGCGCTCGCCCGGGGCCATCGTGTCCGGGTTCATGCCCAGGCACATGGAACATCCCGCTGACCGCCACTGCGCGCCCGCGGCGGTGAACACCCCGTCCAGGCCCTCCTGCTCCGCGGCGGCCTTGACCGCCATCGAGCCGGGCACGACCAGCATCCGGACGCCGTCCGCCACCTTGCGGCCGCGCAGTACCTCGGCGGCGGCGCGCAGGTCCTCGAGCCGGCCGTTGGTGCAGGAGCCGACGAACACCGTGTTCACCTCGATCTCGGTGAGCGGCGTGCCCGGCGTCAGCCCCATGTAGGTGAGCGCCCGCCGTGCCGAGGCCCGGTCGCCGGGGTCGCCCATCGCGTCGGGGTCCGGCACGGCGGAGGTGAGCGGGGCCGCCTGGCCGGGGTTCGTGCCCCAGGTCACGAACGGTGTCAGGGCCGCCGCGTCCACGGTGACCTCCGTGTCGAACGGGGCGTCCGGGTCGGTAGGCAGCGACCGCCAGTAGTCCAGCGCCACCTCCCAGTCCGCCCCGCGCGGCGCGTGCGGGCGGCCCTCCAGGTAGCTGAACGTGGTGTCATCCGGCGCAATGAGCCCGGCCCGGGCGCCCGCCTCGATGGACATGTTGCAGACCGTCATCCGGCCCGCCATGGACAGGCCGCGGACCGCCTCGCCCCGGTACTCGATCACGTGCCCGACCCCGCCGCCGGTGCCGATCTGCGCGATCACCGCCAGGATCAGGTCCTTGGCGGTCACCCCGTACGGCAGCGCGCCGGTCACGTTCACGGCCATCTGCCTGGGCCTGGCCTGCGGCAGCGTCTGGGTGGCCAGCACGTGCTCCACCTCGCTGGTGCCGATGCCGAACGCCAGCGCGCCGAGCGCCCCGTGCGTGCTGGTGTGCGAGTCGCCGCAGACGATGGTCATGCCGGGCTGGGTCAGCCCCTGCTGCGGGCTGATCACGTGCACGATGCCCTGGGACGCGTCGCCCATCGGGTACAGGCTGATGCCGAACTCGGCACAGTTCTTGCGCAGCGCCTCGACCTGCACCCGGGACACCGGGTCGGTCACCGGGCTGCCCGGGCCGATCAGCGGCAGCCCCGGGCCGGTCACGCCCAGCGTGGGCACGTTATGGTCCTCGGTGGCCACGGTCAGGTCGGGCCGCCGCACCGTGCGCCCCGCCAGCCGCAGCCCGTCGAACGCCTGCGGGCTGGTCACCTCGTGGATCAGGTGCAGGTCGATGTAGAGCAGGTCAGGCTCGCCGTCCGCGCTATGCACCACGCGCGAGTCCCAGATCTTCTGCGCGAGCGTACGTCCCATCCGTGTACTCCTTTCAGCGGGCGCCTCATCGCGGGCCGCCTCAGCCGTATCGCCGTATTCCGGCACGTGCGTTCCAGCACGGGTCGTCAGCCACCATCAGAAACTTGCGTCTCACATCGCGAGACGGCAGTATCGGACCATGGACAACTCTAGCGGAGTGGGCGTGCTCGACAAGACAGCGGCCGTGCTGGGCGCGCTGGAATCGGGGCCCGCCTCGCTCGCCCAGCTGGTCCAGGCGACCGGCCTGGCCCGGCCGACCGCGCACCGGATCGCGGTGGCCCTGGAACGGCACCGGCTGCTGGCCCGGGATTCCCGGGGCCGGTTCATCCTGGGCCCGAGAATCGCCGAGCTGGCCACCGCGGCCGGCGAGGACCGGCTGCTGGCGGTGGCCCAGCCGGTGCTCACCTCGCTCCGTGATCTCACCGGGGAGAGCGCCCAGCTCTACCGCAGGCAGGCGGACAGCCGGATCTGCGTGGCCGCGGCCGAGCGGGCCGCCGGGCTGCGGGACACGGTGCCGGTCGGCGCGGCCCTGCCGATGACCGCGGGGTCGGCCGCGCAGGTTCTGCTGGCCTGGGAAGAGCCGGAGCGGCTGCACCGCGGGCTGCGCGAGGCCAAGTTCACCGCGGCCGCCCTGGCCCAGGTGCGCAGGCGCGGCTGGGCGGCCAGCGTGGCCGAGCGCGAGCCGGGGGTGGCCTCGGTGTCCGCGCCCGTCCGCGGTCAGGGCGGGAAGATCCTCGCCGCGGTATCGGTGTCCGGCCCGATCGAACGGCTGACCAGGTCGCCCGGCCGGCTGCACGGGCCAGCTGTGGTCGCCGCCGGGGAGCGGATCAGCGCCGCGCTGCGCCGCGCCAGCTAACTCACTCAACCGCATCATCCACCTCACCAACGCACCCCCATCCCGGGCACCGGTTTCCCCCCGGCGGGGGAGGTGCCGGGGGAAGTGCGAGGGCCGGCCATCGGCGATACTGGAGTGCAAATGTGATCTTGTGCGATCATGCCAAAGGTCCCTCGTGCGGCGGGACGGTGGCCTCTGACCGTCTCGTCGCAGCCGCGCGAGGCTAGTTCAGGGTCACGCCCCCGGAAATCGTGAGGTCGCGTCCATGAAAGTAGCCGTCGTCAAGGAAACCGCGCCCGGCGAGCGGCGGGTTGCCCTCGTGCCGGAGATGCTGGCCCGGCTGCAGGGCGCCGGGCTTGAGGTACTCGTCGAGTCCGGAGCAGGGGATGCCGCCTGGCTCGCGGATGGGGCCTACGCGGGGGCGGGCGCGACCGTGGTGAGCCGCGATGAACTGCTGGCTGACGCGGACCTGATCCTCACCGTCGGGCGGCCGGACGAGCAGATCCTGGCGGGCCTGCGCCGTGGCCAGGCGATCCTGGGCATGCTCAACCCGCTGGCCGACCCGGCCCTGGCCGCGCGGCTCGCGGCCCAGGGGGTCACCGCGATCAGCCTGGACGGGCTGCCCCGGACGCTGCCCAAGGCCCAGGGCATGGATGCGCTGACGTCGCAGGCCAACGTGGCCGGCGATAAGGCGGTGCTAGTAGCGGCGGCGGCGTTCGGGCGGTTCTTCCCGATGCTGATCACCGCGGCGGGCACCGCCCGGCCGGCGAAGGTGCTCGTGCTGGGGACCGGAGTGGCCGGCCTGCAGGCGATCGGGACCGCGCGGCGGCTCGGCGCCGTGGTGTCCGCCTACGACGTGCGGCCGCAGACCAGGACCGAGGTGGAATCACTCGGCGGCGTGTTCATCGAGCTCACCTCGGTGAGCAGCGCCGCGGGCGAAGGCGGCTACGCACGAGCCCTCACCGATGAGGAGCGGCAGGCGCAGCAGGCCGAACTGGCCGGGCATATCGCGCGGCACGACGTGGTCATCACGACGGCCCAGGTGCCCGGGCGCAAGCCACCGCAGCTGATCAGCGACGACGCGGTCAAGGCGATGACCGCGGGATCGGTCGTGGTGGACATGGCGGCCGGCCCGCTCGGCGGCAACGTCGCGGGCTCGGTGCCGGACGAGACGATCGTCACGGAGAGCGGGGTCACCGTCATCGGCGCGGGCAACCTGGCCGCCACCGTGCCCGGCGCCGCATCCGCCGCCCTGGCCCGGAACATCAGCGCGCTGCTGCTGCACCTGGTGGCCGGCGGAGCGCTGGCCATCGACCCTGACGACGAGATCCAGGCCGGAGTGGTCATTACCCACGACGGCGCGGTGATCCACGCCGCGACCGCTGCCCTGCTGCCCGGAGCCGAATCCGGCGCTGACGCACCCGGAGGTGCGACCCCGTGACACCCCAACTGCTCACTGACATAACGATCTTCGCGCTCGCCCTGCTGGTGGGCTTCGAGGTCATCAGCAAGGTGCCGGCCACCCTGCATACCCCGCTGATGTCGGCGGCCAACTCGATCCACGGCATCGTGCTGGCCGGCGCCATGCTCATCGCGGTGACCGCGGACAACACGCTGGGCTACATCCTGGCCTTCGTGGCCTGCGCGTTCGCGGCCATGAACGTGGTCGGCGGGTACGTGGTCACCGGCCGGATGCTCAAGATGTTCCGCCGGGTGCGCACCCCCGGCTGGCCAGCGCTGTACCGGCCGCTGCGGCAGCAGCCAGCGCCGCCGCGCCGGCCAGCGGCCCGGCCATCCCGGGTTCAGCCAACGGCGCTGCGGCCAACGGCAGCGGGCCGGGAGCCGCCGCGCCGGCCGGGCATGGACAGGACGGACAGGCATGAGCACCTTCGACTGGATCACCCAGCTGCTCTACGTGGCGGCGGCGACCTGCTTCGTGCTGGGCCTGCACCTGATGAACTCCCCGGCCTCGGCCCGGCGCGGCAACCAGGTATCCACCGCGGGCATGATTCTCGCCGTGGCGACCACGCTGGCGCTGGTCGCCCACGCGGGCACGGTCAGTACCACCGGCTGGATCGTGATGATCGCCGGCACGCTGCTCGGCGGCGGGGCCTGTACGCGGCCCGCACGATCGAGATGACCGCCATGCCGCAGCTGGTCAGCATCTTCAACGCGGTCGGCGGCGGTGCGGCCGCCCTGGTCGGGATCCACGATTACGTCCGGCTCGCCTCGGGGGGCATCGCCGAGTCGACCACGATCTTCACGATCCTTGACGTGCTCATCGGCGCGGTCACCTTCTCCGGCTCGATCATCGCCGCCGGGAAGCTGCAGGGGCTCATCGACGGGTCGCCGATCACCTTCCCCGGATCGCGGGCGGTCAACATCGGCACGGCGCTAGTGGCCATCGGCGGCTCGATCTACATGATCGTCACGCCCAGCGTGCCGGTCCTGATCGTCATCATCCTGGCCGCGCTGGCCTTCGGCGTGACGATGGTGCTGCCGATCGGCGGCGCGGACATGCCGGTGGTCATCTCGCTGCTGAACGCGTTCACCGGCACCGCGGTGGCCATGGCCGGCTTCGTCATCGGCAACTGGGCGCTGATCATCGCCGGGGCCCTGGTCGGCGCCTCCGGTGGCATCCTCACCAAACTGATGGCCGACGCCATGAACCGGTCGATCCGCAACATCATCGTGGGCGGCTTCGGGACCGGCGACAACGGCCCGGCGATCGCGGGCCCAGGCGGGGACGTGCGGTCCATCGCCGCCGACGATGCGGCCATCCAGCTGGCTTACGCGCAGAAGGTGATCATCGTGCCGGGCTACGGCCTGGCCGCGGCGCAGGCCCAGCACCAGGTGGCCGAGCTGGCAGCGCTGCTGGAGGAGCGCGGGGTCGAGGTCAGCTACGCCATCCACCCGGTGGCCGGCCGGATGCCCGGTCACATGAACGTCCTGCTCGCCGAGGCCAACGTGCCCTACCCGCAGCTCAAGGAGATGGACGAGGTCAACCCGGAGTTCGCGCGGACCGACGTGGCGCTGGTGATCGGCGCGAACGATGTGACCAACCCGGCCGCACGCCGGCCCGGCAACCCGGTCTCCGGCATGCCCATCCTGGACGTGGACCACGCCAAGAGCATCATCGTGATCAAGCGGTCGATGGGCCACGGCTACGCCGGGATCGACAACGAGCTGTATGTGGACCCGAAGACCAGCATGTTCTTTGCTGACGCCAAGTCCGCCCTAACCGACCTGACCGCTGCGGTCAAGACGCTCGTCGGCTGACCCGGGGCCGGCCCTGACCCTGCCCTCTGGTCAGCCCGGCCCGGGGCGCCCGAGTGCCGCGTACATGCTGGTCAGCTCGGCCCGCAGGTCCGGCCAGGGGAAGCCGGGTGAGTTCCCGCTCACCGGCGGCAGCCGGGCTGGATCGAGGATGATCCTTATCCCCCACTGCCGCAGTTCGGCGATGTTGCGCTGGAACGCCGGGTGCCGGGCCAGCGCGGTGTTCGGCCAGGGCACCGCGATGATCGGTAGGCCCAGCCCGACCGCCTCGTTGAGCAGGCCGAGCGCGAGCGTGTCACTGATCCCCTGGGCCAGCTTGTTGATCGTGTTGAAGGTGGCCGGCGCGATCACGAACGCGTCCGCCGGCGGCAGCACGTCGGGGTCGGCCGGGTCCTTGTACCGCGTCCGGACCGGGTGCCCGGTCAGCTCGACCAGCTGCGCGACATCCAGGAACTTGGCCCCATCGGGCGTGGTGATCACGCAGACGTCCCAGCCCAGCTGCTGGGCGAACGAGACGAACCCGGCCAGCTGCGCAGCCGGGCTGCCGCCGGACGCGACCACGTACAGGACAGGCTGCTCCGCCGCCATGAGAACCTCCTGCGCGTCCGGGCCGGGATGCAGCCACGATAGGCGGCCCCACCGCGGCCACCCCGGCCAGCCCGCGCACAGCCACTCCGGCCAGCCCGGCACCCCGGCCAGCCGCGCACGGCCACCGCGGCCAGCCCGCGCACAGCCACTCCGCGGCAGGCACGCGCACAATGGGGTGATGAGCACTGTGGATGCGGATGTGGAAGTCCCGGGCGAGGCCGGGCCGACGGGAGCGGGGCAGCCGGAGCTCACCGCGGCGCGGGTGGCGCGGGTCGGCGACATCGAGGTGCGGCGGCTGCTGCCGCTGCGCCGCCGGCGCAGCGTGGGTGCCTGGTGCTTCGTGGACCATTACGGCCCGACGTCGGTGGATGGCGTGGCCGGGATGCAGGTGCCGCCGCACCCGCACATCGGGCTGCAGACCGTCACCTGGCTCCTGGACGGCACCGTGCTGCACCGGGACAGCCTGGGCAGCGCCCAGCTGATCCGGCCGGGGCAGCTCAACCTGATGACGGCCGGGCACGGGATCGCACACTCCGAGGAGTCACCCGACGGGCACGATCCGGGCCTGCACGGGGTCCAGCTCTGGCTGGCGCTCCCCGGCCCGGCCCGGCAGGCCGCCCCGGATTTTGAGCACCATGCGGAGCTGCCCACGTCCGGCCTGGCCGGGTTCGAGATCACCGTGTTCGCTGGGTCATTGGCTGGGGCGCAGTCGCCGGCCCGGGTGTTCTCGGAAGTGACCGGGGCGCAGGTCCGGGCCCGGCGGGACACTTCCGGGCGGCTGACCCTCGCGCCCGGCCATGAGCACGTGGTGTTCACCGCGGCCGGATCGGTCCAGGCGGACGGGGTCGATGTGGCTCTGGGCCAGCTGCTCTACCTCGGCACCGGGCGGGACAGCGTCGAGCTGGCGGCGGCCGAGGGCAGCGTGGCGTTCCTGCTCGGCGGGGAGCCGCTGGGCGAGCCGCTGCTCATGTGGTGGAACTTTGTCGGGCGCACCCCGGAGGACATTATCGAGGCGGCCCGGGACTGGGCCCAGGGCACTCGGTTCGGGACGGTGGCCGGGTACCGGGGCGCGCCGCTGGCTGCCCCGCCGCTGGACGTGGTGCGGCTGGCCCGCCGGGAGCCGCGCTGAGCCACCGCGGGCCGCGGCGGCCAGCTACCAGGGCCAGCCACCAGGGCCAGCCACCGAGACCGGCCCGTGGCCAGCTGCTGGCCAGGCCAACCGGGCCGGCGCTCAGGTGCTGACCAGGCCGGGCCGGACTGGCAGCCAGGTATCGTCTACCGCGAAGGTGAGGGTGCTGCGCACGTCCGCCACCCCGTCCACGGACCGGGTCATCCGGACCGCGAGCGGGATCATGGTCTTGAGCTCGACCTCGCCGGCGAGGGTCACCAGGCCGGCCATGACGCTCACCCGGACCAGGGCCGGGTTCGTGCCGAGGTAGCGGGTGAACACGTCCTGGATGATCTCGTACTGAATGTCCGCGTCGGACCGCAGGAAGACCCGGACCAGATCGCCCCGGCTGACGATCCCGGCCAGGTGGCCGCCGGGGTCCAGTACCGGCAGCTGCCGGACCCCGGCGCGGTCCATGGCCCGGGCTGCCGCGGCCACGGACGCCTCCGGGGTGATCACCGCAGCGGGTGCCCGCATCAGGTCCGCGGCCCGGTATGTGCTGGCGGCCCGCTGGAATCTGCCCCACCGGGGCGCGCCATCCCGGCGCCCCGGCCACCGCCCGGCCCGCGGGCCAGCCCCGATCCTGACCACTGATTGGACGTCCGCCGCACTGATCATCCCGGCGAGACGGCCGGATGAGTCCAGCACGGGCAGCCGGCTCACGCCCCAGCTGGTCATGGTGGCGGCTACCTCGCGCAGCGAAGTACTCTCCGTGACGGCCAGCACGTGCAGGGTCATCACATCACGCACCTTGCGGTAAGACATCGGCCCTCCTTCGGATACGCCTGGTCAAAGCTGACCGCAGTGACCGCGGCCGGCCTAGGGCCGAACTTCCCGGCCCCAGGCCGGCCAAAGTCCCTTGCTGCGGCGGGCCGGCCGGCCCGCCGCCACCCAGCCCGGCCCGGTGACGCCTCACCCCGGGATTAGCACGACCGGGATTGGCACTGTCGCAATGGGTGCGAAACGGCGAAGATAGGAAGCTGGTACCGCGGCACTGGATACGACGAGTGATCGCCTAGTAGCGCGGGCCCGCTGGGCCGGGCCTGCGAAGGAGGTGCCCGCACTGAACACCGCACTCAACTCTGCAGTGAACCGTGCCCCGAACCGGACGACAGTGCTGCCCCGCATCGTGGTGGGCGTGGGGGGATCAGCTGGCTCATTCGCCGCGCTGCGCTGGGCCTTGCGCGAGGCAGGGTTGCGCCGGGCGCTCCTGCAGGTGGTAAGGGCCTGGGAGGACCCGACGAAACGGGTGGCCCCGTACGCCCCCGGGGCCAGCCAAGGCAGCGCCCAGGAAGACCGGCGGGCGGAGGTCGCCCGGCTGGAGGAAGCCGCGCGGTCGGCGGTTGACCCGGCGCCGCCGGTCCCGGCGGCCGTGCAGACCGGCGAAGGGCTGGCCGCCCGGGTCCTGCTGGACCACGCCGCGGGCGCGGAACTGCTGGTGCTGGGCAGCGCCAGCAACAGTGCTCCGGATGCCATCGGGCCGGTGGCCCGGGCCTGCCTGCGCAATGCACCATGCCCCGTGGTCGTAGTCAGCGCCGCGATGGCGGGGGTCCCGGCCATCGCGTAAGGGCTGGCCGGGCGCCCTGAAGCACACGGATCAGCGCAGGCTGGTCCAGCGCGGGCCGGTGGCCCGCCAGTCGGCGTCCCAGGCGGCTATCCGGCGCCGGTCCACCACACGGTGGGCGAGCCCGCCCACCGACAGCAGGACCAGCCCTACGAGGATGGGCGCACAGACCGAGGCGAGCACGCTCTGCCCGGTCACCTGATCGGGGCGCAGCGGCGGCTCGGTCAGCTGGCCGGAGGCGTCCACCCAGATCCGGACCGTGCTGCCCGCCCGGGCGCCGGGCAGCGCCGCGACGTCCCCGGTGCGCCTCGCCCCGTCCGGGGCGGTCCACTGGGCGCGCACCGTTGACAGCGCCACCCCGCCGTAGGAGAAGTCATCCGACGCGGCGGCGTTGACGAGCAGGACCGCGTGGACCTGATGCCAGGCCGCTCGCTGCCCCCGGGCCACCCGGAGGGCGAACGCGCTGGCGTAGTACCCGGCGAGGAGCGCGGCCAGCGGGCCACAGGTCAGGAACACCGCGAGCAGCCCGCCGGCGATCCACGCTTCGACCCGGTCGGCCCGGCGCCGGAGCGGGTTGTCGTCTGGCCACAGCCCGCGCAGCCACCGGCGAGCCAGCGAGTCTGGTGCAGTAACTCGTCTCATCCGCCCTCCCCCCGGCAACCATCCGCCACCCCGGGCCGGCGCCCCAGAGGCTATCTGCCTGCCCGCAAGGGACTTTTGGCCCAGATCGCGACGGATGCCCGGCCGCGGCGGCCGCACCGGCCATCGGCAGCCGGAGCAGGGGAAGGAGCGCGGGTCCGGCGGGTCAGGCCTTGACCGCGCCGGTGAACCCGCCGACGAGATGCCGCTGGGCAAAGAGGAAGAAGCCCAGCGTGGGCAGCATGGACAGCGCGGTGAACGCGAGGATGCTCGCCGTGTTCTGCGCGTACTGAGTCTGGAAGTTGGCCACCGCCAGCGGCAGGGTGAAGCGCTGCGTGCTGGTGAACACCAGCAGCGGGAGCAGGTACTGGTTCCAGCTCTGCACAAAGGCCAGCACCGCGACCGTGACCAGCGCGGGCCGCGACAGCGGCAGCAGGATGCGCAGGAAGAACCGGAGCCGGGTGGCCCCATCCACCACGGCGGCGTCCTCGAGTTCGCCGGGAATGGCGCGCATGAACGGCCGCAGGATCACGATCGTGAGCGGAAGCGCGAACGCGGCCTCGGGCAACGCCACGCCGAACGGGTTGTCCAGCAGCCCGATCTTGTCCTCCATCAGGTACAGCGGCAGCGCCGCCGCGCCGATGGGGAACAGCAGCCCGACCGCGAACAGCAGGAACAGGCCCTCGCGCCCCTTGAACACGTAGCGGGAGAGCGCGAACGCGGCCGTTGAGCCGAACACCAGCACCAGCCCGGTGGCCACCGCCGCGATCAGGACACTGTTCTCCAGTGGCTGCCAGAACGCGGAGGAGGTGAGGATGACAGCGTAGTTGTGCAACACCCACGGGTGCGGCAGCCCGGTGGCCGCGTTATTGATCTGCGCGTTGGTCTTGAAGCCGTCCAGGAACACGAACAGCAACGGGATCAGGATGATCCCGACCAGCAACAGCGCGACCAGGTAAGTGACCGGGATGAGCAGCGACTTCCGGCGCCGGGGCTGCTGCCGGAGCGGGCCGGGCCGGACCTGGCGGGCTTGCGCCGTCGCGGACATCGGCGTCACCCTACCGCGCGGGTCAGGGCGCCGGCGGTGTCGCGGCGCAACACGAAGCGCTGGTACAGCAGCGCGAAGATGAAGCAGATGAGGAAGATGATCACGGCCACTGCGCTGCCGTAGCCGAACTCATTGCTCCGGAAACCCGCGAGCACGTCGTAGGTCACCATGGTGCTCGACGCGGCGGCCGGGCCGCCCCCGGTCATGATCCATACCTGGTCGAATACCTGGAGCGAGCCGATGATGGTCAGGAACAGCCAGACCCTGATCGTCGGGCCGAGCAGCGGCAGCGTGATGTGCCGGAGGGACCCCCACGCGGTGGCCCCGTCGAGGGAAGCTGCCTCGTGCAGTTCCCGGGGGATCCCCTGCAGGCCGGCCAGCAGCAGGATCATCGCGAAACCGAAGTACTGCCAGGTCAGCACGATGATCATGGTGTAGAGCACGAGATGGATATTGGCCAGCCAGAGCTGGACCAGGCCGCCGAGGCCGATGCTCTTCAGCACCTGGTCGCTGAAACCACCTGGCTGGAGCAGCAACAGCCACATGACCGCCGTGGTAGCGGGCGGCAGGACGTAGGGCGCGAACGCGAGCGTGCGCAGGAAGCCCCGGCCGCGGATCGGGCGGTTCAGCAGCAGGGCCATGGCCAGGCCCAGCGGGAGCTGGATGACGATCGACGCCACCACGATGATCAGGTTGTGCTCGAACGATTCCCGGAAGACCGGGTCCGTCAGTACGAGCCGGTAGTTGTACAGGCCCGCGAACGGGCCAAGCCCGCCGAAGCCGCTCCACCGGAACATGCCGTAGTAGGCGGCGACCACGATCGGCAGCAGCACGAAGCCGATGAACAGCAGCAGCGCCGGGCCCAGGAACAGGGTCAGCTCCAGCTTCCGGCGCAGCCCCGGCCCTGCCCGGCGGCCGCGCTCAGCCGGCCCGAACAGCAGTTGTTCCGGGTCGATGCTGACGTCCTCGCCGCGGGTTACCGCCATCCCAGCCTCCTCACCCAGCATCGCCTGGCCGCGCGTTACCTGCCCGGGCTACCTTCCCGCGGCCCGGCCGGGCACCGCGCGGTGGCCGGCCGGGGGCGGCACGACGGCTCCGGGCGCGCGGCCGCGCCGGAGCCGTAGCGTCTAGCTGGTCGCCTTGGCCTGGCTGACCGCCGAGATGATCGACTGCGCCGAGCCCTGCCCAGCGAAGTAGTTCGCAATCGCGGTGTCCAGGGCCTGGCCCACATTGGTCGGGAAGGCGATGTCGAAGTAGGTCTGGATGAACGGCGCCGAGTGGTTGTAGGTCAGCACTTGCTTCAGCGCCGGAAGCGTCAGCGCGGATGAGGCGGCCGGGTTGGCCGGCAGGCCTACGTTGGACGCGACCACCTTGGTCTGCACCGGAGCGCTGTCGATGTACTGCAGGAATTGGGCGCAGGCCGGCTCCGCCGCTCCTGTCGTGCAGGAGAAGCCGTCACCGCCACCCAACACGGTTGTCGGATCACCAGCCCCGCCGGGGATGGACGGGAACGGGAACCAGCCGAGGTTTGCGTTGAGGCTCTTGCTCGCCGTGAGCGGCGCCATTACTCCAGGATCCCAGTCGCCCTGCAGTTCCATCGCGGCCTTGTCGTTGGCGACCAAGCCGGCCGAGCTGCCCGCGCCGACCTGGGCCGGGGTGCCGAGGAAGCCGGTCTGGAACGGCTTGGTGTTCATGAACGCGGTCATGGCCGCGGTCGCCTTCGTGAAGCACGGTGCGGACAGGTTGACCGACTTCATCGCGGCCTTGAGCGTCGCCGTGGAGCATTCGCGGAGCGCGAAGTACTCCCACCAGAACGCATCCGGCCACCTGTCCTTGCTACCCACCGCGATGGGCGCGATGCCGGCCTTCTTCAGCTTGCCGATGTCGGTGTTGAGGTCGGTCATGGTGGCTGGCGGGCTGGTGATGCCCGCCTTGGCGAACAGGTCCTTGCGGTACCAGAAGCCCACCGTGTGCAGGTCGTAGGGGACGCCGTACTGCTTGCCGCCCACCTGCCAGCCCTGGGCCGCGCTGCCGACCTCGTTGATCCAGCCCGAGGTGAGGTTGGTCAGGTTGGTGACCTTGCCGGAGGTAATCTGGCTGGCCTCCTGGCCGCCGCCCCACTGCTGGTAGATGTCGGGCGGATTGTTCGAGGCCAGCGCCGCCGGGACCTTCGTGGTGAAGGCCTCGTTCTGGATCGGCTCGACCTGGATCGTGACGTTCGGGTGGGCTTGGTGGAAAGCGGTGGCAGCCTGCGCCCAGACGGTCTTCAGGGTGCCGGTGGTGGCGTTGGTCCACCAGGTGAGGGTGACGTGGCTCCCTGAGGAGGAGCTGCTGGTCGTGCCGCCACTGCCGCCGCAAGCGGCGAGGGCAAGCGCTGCGGTCGCTGCCATGGCAACAGCGGCGCACTTCCGTGTGCTGCGCATGCTGGTCATCTCCTGACGACATTGGCTGGGGGTTCCGAGCCTGGCCAACCTGGGCTTTGCCGGAGAGTTTCGCCCCTCGGGCCTAACTATGTCAATCGTTGTCGATAACGTTTTATAGAGGTATTTTCAGTGTCCCGGGACAAGATTCCAGCCGGGCCCGGCGCCGGGCCCGGCCCGCGCCCGGCGCGGGCCGCCAGCGCGATCCGGGCGCCGGGAGTTCCGTCCCCGCGACCCGTCTCAGCCGCAAATCAGGCCCCCGACGTGCCGGAACGGCCCTCGTCCCGCGCACTGCGCCGGACATCAAGACCCGCCTGCGCACCATGCGCCCCGCTGGTCTCACGCTCCGAGGCGGCCTGACTACATGGATGAAACATCAGTGCAGTCAGGTGCGCACGGATATTTCATCCATGTAGTGGCAGCCCGGGTTTGGGGCATCCAGCTGGGCCAGTGGTCCCCCGCCGGGGGCCGGGCCGGGCCGGGCGGACGGACCGGCTGTAGCTGGCGAAGACTGGCACCGATGACGAGCCAAGCCTGCTGGCGCCCCGGCGGCCGTTCCCGGCACCCGGGGGGCCTTCCCGGCACCCGCTGGCGCCCTGCCGGAGCCGCTCCGGCACCGCCGGCATCCCGGGGAAGGCATCCCGGCAGTTTGCCGGCTCCTCGCCGGGGCCTGGCGGCGCCCGGCCGGCGCTTGTGGAGTCTTCCTGGCACCTGCCGGCCTTGGCGGGGCCATCCCGGCCCCGTCCCGGCACCCGCCGCACCTGGCGGGGGCCTGGCCGGGCCGTCCTGGGCAGCCGGAAGCTTTTGCGTGACAGCTCCGGATATGTCAATCGTTGTCGATAACGTTTTATAGCGCTATCCTCACCCGCGTGGACACCACTCCCCGGGTCACCATCCGTGACGTCGCCGCCCGTGCCGGCGTGTCCGTTGCCACCGTCTCCAAGGTCATCAACGGCCGCTATGGCGTGGCCGCCGCCACCACCGCCCGGGTCCAGGCTGTCATCGACGATCTCGGTTACCAAGCCAGCCTGGTCGCGCAGAGCCTGCGTAACCACCGCACGAATGTTATCGGCATCCTCGTCGCCGACCTCGAGCCGTTCTCCGCCGAGCTGCTCAAGGGCGCTGCCCACGCCATCCGCGGGTCCGGTTACGAGATGGTGGTCTACTCCGCTGGCGGCCACGCCGCCGACCGGCCCGGCTGGGAGCGCCGATACCTGTCCCGGCTGTCCGGCACCTTGATCGACGGCGCCATCCTGGTCACGCCCACCGTCGTCAACGTCAACTATGGCGCCCCGATCGTAGCCATCGACCCGCACACCGGCCAGTCCGGGCTGCCCACCATCGACTCCGACAACTACCGCGGCGGCCACCTCGCCACCAGCCACCTGATCAGCCTTGGCCACCGCCGGATCGCCATGATCACCGGCCGCCCGGACCTGCAGTCCGCCCAGCTCCGCGAGACCGGTTACCGCCAGGCCCTGGCTGCCGCTCGGCTGCCCGTGCCCGAGGATCTCATCGTCGGCGGTGACTACGACCCCGACACCTCGGCCACGGCCGCCCGCCGCCTGCTGGGCCTGCCGGATCCGCCCACGGCCATCTTCGCTGCCAACGACGTCTCGGCCATCGCCGCCATGACCGCCGCGGCCGAACTCGGCCGCAGCGTTCCCGCTGACCTGTCGATCGTCGGTTTCGACAACATCCCCGAATCGGCGCTGGCCACTCCGCCGCTGACCACCATCAACCAGCCCATTCAGCAGATGGGCGAGCACTCCATCCACCTGCTACTGCAGCTCATCCGGGGGGAAACCCCGGAGATCACCCACATCACCCTCGACACCACCCTTATCACCCGGCACACCACCCAGCCCCGGCGCGACTGACCCGCGCGATAGGCCCGCGCGGAACTAGGGACGGATCTCACGTGACCATTGAGCGCAGCCTTTCCGCCGGAACCTGGCGTGATCCGGCCGCCCCGGCCGCCGAGCGGGTCCGTGACCTGCTGGCCCAGATGACCACTGAGGAAAAGATCGCCCAGCTCTATGGCGTCTGGATGGGCATCGACGCCGGCAGCGGCAACGTCGCGCCGCACCAGCACGACATGGTCCCGGCCATGGCCAGCTGGGAGGAGCTCATCAGCGACGGCATCGGGCAGCTCACCCGCGCTTACGGCACCGCACCGGTGGCACCTGCCGACGGGGCCCGGGCGGTGGCGCGGATCCAGCGCCAGATCATGGCCGCGGGGCGGCTCGGCATCCCGGCGATGGTGCACGAGGAGTGCCTGACCGGGCTGGCCACCTGGCAGGCCGCGGTCTACCCGTCGCCGCTGTGCTGGGGCGCGAGCTTCGACCCGGACCTGGTACAGCGGATGGGCGCGCAGATCGGCCGGGTCATGCGCAGGCTCGGCGTGCACCAGGGCCTGGCGCCCGTGCTGGATGTGCTGCGGGACGCGCGCTGGGGCCGGACCGAGGAGACGATTGGCGAGGACCCCTACCTCGTCGGCACGATCGGCAGCAGGTACGTCCGCGGCCTGGAATCAGCGGGCGTGGTGGCGACGCTGAAGCACTTCGCGGGCTACTCGGCCGGCCGGGCCGGCCGCAACATGGCCCCGGTCTCGATCGGCCCGCGGGAACTCGCCGACGTACTGCTCCCGCCGTTCGAGATGGCGCTGCGCGCGGGCGCGCGGTCGGTGATGAACTCCTACACCGACCTGGACGGCGTTCCGGTGGCGGCGGACGCGGCCCTGCTCACCAACCTGCTGCGCGGCAGGTATGGCTTCACCGGCACCGTCGTGGCGGACTACTTCTCCGTGGCCTTCCTGCACACCCTGCACGGGGTGGCTGGGAGCCGGGCCGAGGCCGCGGGCCTGGCCCTGCGCGCCGGGATCGACGTGGAGCTACCGACCGTGGACTGCTACGGCGAGCCGCTGCGCCGCGCCGTGGAATCCGGGGCCGTCAACCCGGCCCTGGTCAACCGGGCCGCGGCCCGGGTGCTCCAGCAAAAATGCGAGCTGGGCCTGCTGGACGAGGACTGGTCCCCCGAGTCTGAGCTGGCCGCCGGCGCGGACCTGGACCTGGACGACGAGCAGTCGCGGGCGCTCGCCCGGGAGCTGGCCCGGCGCTCCATCGTGCTGCTGCGCAACGAGGGAGTGCTGCCGCTCACCGCGGGCCAGCGGATCGCCGTGGTCGGGCCGCGGGCGGCCGCGTTCAGCGCCATGCTCGGCTGCTACTCATTCCCGCAGCACGTGGGGGTCCATCATCTGGATGTGCCGGTCGGCATCGAGGTGGCTACCGTGCTGGACGCGTTGCGCGCCGATCCAGCGGGATACGCCGTCTCCTATGCCCAGGGCTGCCCGGTGCTCGGTGGCGATGACCGGGGCATCGCCGCTGCGGCCCAGGTGGCAGCGGATGCCGGCGTGTGCGTCGCCGTGCTGGGGGATGAGTCCGGGCTGTTCGGGGCGGGCACCTCAGGGGAGGGCTGCGACGCTGCGGACCTGCGGCTGCCGGGGCGGCAGGCGGAGCTGCTCGAAGCGCTGCTGGCCACGGGTACGCCGGTAGTCCTGGTGCTGCTGGTCGGGCGGCCCTACGAGCTGAGCCGCCAGGCTGACCGCCTCGCCGCCGCGGTCTGCGGGTTCTTCCCGGGTGAGGAGGGGGCCACGGCCATCGCGGACGTGCTCAGCGGCCGGGTCAATCCGTCCGGCCGCCTACCGGTGAGCTTCCCGGCGGAAGGCGCGACCCAGCCCGCCAGCTACCTCACCGCCCGGCTGGGCCAGCGCAGCGAGGTCAGCAACATCGATCCGACCCCGGTGTACCCGTTCGGTCATGGGCTGTCCTACGCGCCCGCCTGCTGGACCGGGGTCACTCGGCCAGCTGAGCAGTGGCGGACGGACGGGGCCTGCCAGCTGTCAGTGACGCTGCGGAACGATGCGGCCGTGGCCACGACCGAGGTGGTGCAGGTGTACCTGCATGACCCCGTGGCCGAGGTGGCCCGCCCGGTGCAGCAGCTGATCGCGGCGGCCCGGGTGGACCTGGCCCCGGGCGAGACCCGGGCGGTGCAGTTCAGCCTGCATGCTGACCTCACCAGCTACACGGGACGGTCCGGCCGCCGCCGGGTCGACCCCGGCGAGGTGGAACTGCGAATCGGCGCGTCCAGCACGGACATCCGCGCCACACTGAACTGGACGCTCACCGGGCCGGCCCGGGAAGTCGGTTTCGACCGGGTGATGCATCCCGGCATCACGCTGGGCCCGGCCGCCTGACCGGGCTGGCGCCGGCCTCCACCCGCTGACCGCCGCGAGGATTCCATGCTGCGTGATCTCTCCCTGCCCGAGCTGCGCGAGTACCGGCCGGAGGTCGAGGAGCCGGGCGACTTCGACGAGTTCTGGTCGGCAGAGCTGGCCGCCGCGGCCGGGCATGTCGCCGAGCCGGTGTTCACCCCGGCCGACACCCCGGCCCGGCACGCGGACGTGTTCGACGTGACGTTCCCCGGCTACGGCGGCGACCCGGTGAAAGCCTGGTTCCTGCTGCCGCACGCGGCCCCGCCGGACAGCGCGCTCATCGTCGAGTACATCGGCTACTCCGGCGGCCGCGGCGACCCTTTCGACTGGCTGACCTGGAGCTGCGCTGGCCATCCGCACCTGATCATGGACACCCGCGGCCAGGGCGGCGGGTGGCGCAGCGCCGACACCGCGGACCCCAGCGATAACGGCGCGCCGAGCACCCGCGGCTTCCTCACCCGCGGGATCGCCGACCCGCGCACGCACTACTACACCAGGCTGTTCGTCGATGCGGCGCAGGCGGTGGCCGCGGCGCGCGCGCATCCCGCCGCCGCGGGCCGGCCCGTGGTCACGACCGGCGCGAGCCAGGGCGGCGGGCTGGCCATCGCCGCCGCGCACCTCTCCGGCGACGTCGCGGCGGCCCTGCCGGACGTGCCGTTTCTCGCCCACTTTCAGCGCGCGGTGGAGATGACCGACGCCCACCCGTATGCCGAGCTCACCGAGTACTGCGGGGTGCACCATGACCGGGTCGGGCAGGTGTTCCGCACGCTGTCCTATATCGACGTGGTCAATCACGCCAAGCGCGTGTCCCGGCCCGCGCTGTTCTCCGTCGGCCTCGCCGACGAGATCACCCCGGCGTCCACGATCTTCGCCGCGTTCAACCACTACGCCGGCCCGAAGGACATCGAGGTCTACCCGTTCAACGGGCACGAGGGCGGCGGCACCCGGCAGTTCCTGGCCAAGCTCAGCTTCCTCCGCCGCCACTTCAGCCCCAGCTGACGGTGCCGCAGGCACTCTTCACGCGCTCCAGTCATGATCACGAGTGGTTTGTACCGAATTGTCCTTAGGAAACGCGTGAAAAGTGGGGGGGTTCGGGGTCTAGGGATGTAATCCGCTAGCGGATTATCTGGTTACAGACTTTCTCGGTAGGCGCGGGGCTGGCGCTCACCGCGGTCACCATGCTGGCCATGTCCGGCGCGGCCCCGGCCGACGCCGGGCTGGCCTCGGGCCTGGTCAACACCACCCAGCAGGTCGGCGGCGCGGTCGGTGTCGCCAGCCTGGCCACGCTGGCCGCCGCCCGCACCAGCCAGCCGGACCAGCCCCGTGCAGCAGGTCAGCGGGCGCGGAGCCGCGCGTCCAGTGAGTCCCGCAACGCGTCCCCCGCGAAGTTGAACGCGATCACGGTGACCATGATGATCAGCCCGGCCGGGTACACCTGCCACCAGTATCCGTCCAGCAGGTACGTGGTGCCCTGGGACAGCATGCCGCCCCAGGTCACCGCGGGTGGTGGCAGCCCGAAGCCGAGGAAGCTCAGCGTGGCCAGCAAGATGATCGCGTCAGCGACCTGGAAGGTGGCGCTGACCACGACCACGCCGAGCGCGTTCGGGACGAGGTGGCGCAGCACGATCCGGGGCGGGCGGCCGCCCATCACCCGGACCGCGCCGACGAACTCGCGGGTGCGCAGGGACAGCGTCTCACCACGGACCAGCCGGGCGGGCCCGAGCCAGGACAGCGCGGAGATCACCACGATCAGCAGCAGCAACGTGGGCCGGAACACCGACGACAGGTAGATCAGCAGGAACACCGCGGGAATGGCCAGCACCACGTCGACCACCCGCATCAGGACCGCGTCGGCCAGGCCTCCGGTGAACCCGGCCACCGTCCCCCAGGCCACCCCGAGGGCAGTGGCCAGCACGGCCACGGCCAGGCCGATCTCCAGCGAGCTGCGGCCGCCGACCATCAGCCGGCCGAGGATGTCATAGCCGTTGCTGTCCGTGCCCAGCGGGCGCCCGGCCCCCGGCGGCAGGTTCGTGAGCTGGATGTTCGCGTGCACCTGGTCAGAGTGATAGACGAGCGGCCCGAGGAAGCAGAACAGCACCAGGCCGCCGATCAGCGCCAGGCCGACCAGGCCGAGCCGGTGCCGGAAGAAGGCGTTCACCGGGGTTCCGTATAGCGGACCCGCGGGTCGAGCACGGCATAGGCCAGGTCGGCGAGCAGGTTGCCGGCCACGGTGGCCAGCCCGACCAGCACGGTGATGCCCAGCTCGACCGGGTAGTCGGCGTTCACCGCGGCGGTGTAGTAGGTGAGCCCGACGCCGGGCACGTTGAACACGTACTCCACGATCAGCCCGGCGGTCAGCACGGCCGGCAGGGACAGGCCGACGAGCGTGGTGACGGGCAGGAGCGAGTTACGGAGGACATGGCGGCTCAGCACCAGCCGCTCCGGGAGTCCCTTGCCGCGGGCCACCTGCACGTACTCCTCGGCCAGCGTCTCGATGGCGGCCGAGCGCTGGTAGCGGCTGAACAGCGCCACGTTGACCAGGGTGAGGGTCAGTACCGGCAGCACCAGCGCCCGCGGATCGGTGAGCAGCCCGGCCAGCCCGGACGCCTGCGGCGCCTCCGGCGGGAACGCCCGCACGCCCACCGAGAGCCCGGCGATGAGCAGCAGCGCCAGCCAGTAGGACGGCATGGAGTAGAGCGCGAACGCGGCCCCGGTGGCCAGGTGATCCAGCGGCCGGTCGCGGCGGGCCGCCTGGGCGATGCCCAGCGGGATCGCGATGGCCAGCGCGAGCACCAGCGCGGTCCCGACCAGCACCAGGTCGTTCGGCAGCTGGTGCAGCACGAGGGAGTCCACGCTCTGGTTCAGCCGGTAGGAGTAGCCCAGGTCGCCGCGGGCGACCCGGCCGAGGAAGGTGAAATACTGCACGACCAGCGGCTGGTCCAGCCCGTTGGCGTGGTTGAACGCCGCGATGGCGGCCGGACTGGCCCGCGGGCCGAGGATGGCCCGGGCCAGGCTGCCCGGGATCAGGTGCTCGAGCAGGAAGGTCACCGCGGTCACCCCGGCCAGCACGACCACGGCCTGGGCGATCCGCCGGAAGATGTAACCGGTCACCCCGGGTCAGCCCTTCGTGAAGTACCACTCTTCCGGGCTGATGAATCCGTACGCGTTGGGCACGTACCCGGCCAGGTTCGACGCGACCGTGTCCAGGCTGCCCGGGCTCGGCTGCCAGAAGTCCGGCAGCTGCAGCCGCACCTGGTCGGCGTAGGCGCTGAGCGCGGCCGGGGCGCTGGACGCGGGCGCGGTGGTGGTGGCGGTGATCAGCTTGTCCACCGCCGGGTCGGAGTAGTTGCCGACGTTGCCGAGCGCGCCGGTCTGGAAGATCTCCTCCCCACTGGGGTAGTGGTCGGGCTCGAACACCCAGCTCGCCCCGTAGTTGCCGAGTTCCCAGCTGCACGCGGGCGAGGAAGCGGCGCACGGCTCGATCGTCTGCGCGATCGTGGCCGAGGTCACCTGGTCCAGTGAGATCTGGATCCCGGCCTGCCGGGCCACAGACTGCAGGTCGGTCATGGAGCCCTCGGTGTACGGCTGGCCGCTCGGGTACATCAGCGTGAAGGCCAGCTGCTGGCCCGTCTTGACCCCAGCGCCGCAGTCCGCGGCACCCGTCCCCGGCCGGGTGCAGGCGAGGATCCCGCCTGGTCCAGCCGCCCAGCCGTGCGCGGCGAGCAGCGCCTTGGCCGCGGGCACGCTGAACTTGTACGGATTCACCGTGGCGCGGGCGTCGGAGTAGGGGTTGGCCGGGCGGGCCGGCACCGGCGAGTAGGTCGGCACGCCGAGCCCGCCGTAGTAGGCGTGGATCCACCCTTCCTGGTCCACCAGGTGCTGGAAGGCCTGGCGGAAGTACAGCTGCCGCAGGATCGGCCCGACCCGGGGGTTGTTGAAGTTCGGCTCGAAATAGTCGAAGCCGAACGTGAAGTCCTTGACCAGCTGGTAGCCCTGCCGCTGCAGCGCTGGCTGCTGCGGCAGGTCATTGTCGGGCACATAGCCGACGGTGATCTGCTGGCCCGCGCGGCCCGCGCCGGCACTGCCGGGGCCGCCGCTGGCCGGCCCCGCTTTCAGCACCGAGAACTCCGCGGTCGGAGAAGTGAATGGCAGCTCAACGAACTTCGCCAGCCGTGGCCGCTGTGGCCCGGAGTACCTGGGGTTGGGCACGAAGGTCACGGTCCCGCTGCTGGTCAGGCTGGACAGCCGCCACGGCCCGTCCACGATCGACCAGACTGGGCTGGCCGCGTACTCAGAGACCTTCCTGGCCTGGCCGTCCAGGAAGGCGTACACCGCCCGCGCGCCAGCGGGGGTGGTGTCCGGCAGGTTAGCCGCGGCTGGTGACGGCGGCGGCGCGGCCAGCGAGGTCCGGTCCCAGGCCATCGGCAGCGGGGTGATCTGGGACAGCTCGTTGTAGGTGTACCAGGCCGGGTTGTAGCTGGCGGTCAGCTGCAGCCGGATGGTGCTGGGCCCGAGTGCCTGCCAGGACGCGACGTTGTCCGGGAACCCGCCGGGCACGTACGACGCCCAGTCCGCCTTGTTGGCCTTCACCAGGTTGATCCAGAAGCCGACATCCCGGGCACTCACCAGTTCCCCGTCGGACCAGAGATAGTGCTTGAGGGTGATGGTCACGGTGCGGTTGTCGTTGCTGAAAACCGGCGGGTTGCCGATCGACAGCGGATAGTCGGCTGACGTCCGGCCCTGATCCCCGTACCAGTACAGCGGCCGGTAGAGCAGGGTCTGGAAGTCAGCCGTGTTGGCCACGGTGAAGTTCTCGCCGGAGATCAGCGGGAAGATGTAGGTCGGCGGCTGCAGCGGCTGCTCCGCGAAGTAAGCGGTGCCGCCCTGGACCGGCTGGCCGCCGCCGGGCACGGTGGCGCCGCCGCCCGCACCGCAGGCGGCCACGGCGGTGGCGGTCACAGCGCTGAGGATCAGGCCCGCGAGTACATTCGTGTGCCGCACGGTTCCCTCCCTACGCCGGCATTACCCGGTCAGGTTCAAACGGTCGGTGGCGCGCAAGCCATGGTGGCCAGCCACCCTCTCAGCCCGGTCAGCCCGAGCTCCCGTGTTGTCGGGGTTCATGCTACTCCCCCCGGATGTTCACCTCCCCGGCCGCTACGTCCAGGATCAGGTCCACCCCGGCCGGCAGGCCTTCCGCGGCGATCAGCCGGTCCTCCTGGGCGGCCCAGCGGTCCCAGTGCGGCTCGTAGGTGGCCCCGTCCCGGGCCAGCGCCCGGCGGCGGCGCTCGGCCCCGTCCAGCTCCAGCCAGGCCAGCACGCTGGCGTGCCGCCGGATCACCGCCGACGCGGCGCCCACCCCGTCGACGATCAGCACCGGGGGCGGGGTCAGCCGGGCGGGCGCGGCCCACGCCCCGGCCTGCCAGTCCCACCGGGGCACCAGGGCGGGCTCACCCCGGGCCAGCGGCTCGAGCACGCGGCGGGCGAGCAGCGCTACCCCGGCTGCCAGGCCGTCCCAGCCGGGGTAGATGTCGTCCAGGTGGACCACGGCCGCGTCTAGTTCGGCGGCCAGCCGGGCGGCCAGCGCCGTTTTCCCGGCCCCGGACCGCCCGTCGATGCCCAGCACCACGGTGCGGCCCGCCCGCGGCGGCGCGGCCCGGACCAGGGCGGCCAGGGCAGCGACTGCCGCGTCGTCCAGCGGCCGCACCATGGTCATCCCGACACGGTATCCGGGGACCGCTGCGGTCAGCGTTACCATGAGGCGCGATGAGCAATGCGCCTGCGCCAGCCAGCGCCACCGACCGGCCCGGAGGCCACCGGGACGCGGTCATCCACACCGAGGACCTGACCAAGGTCTATCCGGGGACGGACTTCGCCGCGGTCGACCAGCTCAACCTGGACGTCTACGCCGGGGAGATCTTCGGCCTGCTGGGGCCCAACGGCGCGGGGAAGACCACCACCGCGGGCATGCTCACCACGCGGGTCGTGCCAACGTCGGGCCGGGCACTGCTCGGCGGGATCGACGTCGCGGCCCACCCGGCCCTGGCCAAGCAGCTGAGCGGGATCGTGTCCCAGCAGAACACGCTGGACCGGCAGCTCACCGTGTGGGAGAACCTGTACTTCCACGGTCGGCTGTTCGGCATGGGGGCGAAGGATTCCCGGCGCATCGCCGATGAGCTGCTGGCCCAGTTCCAGCTGGCCAAGTGGGCCAAGGCGTCCGTGTACGCGCTGTCCGGCGGGATGGCGCAGCGGCTCATGGTGGCCCGGGCCATCTTCCACCGGCCCTCGGTGCTGTTCCTGGACGAGCCGACCGCGGGCCTGGACCCGCAGAGCCGGCTCGCGCTCTGGGACCTGCTGGGCGAGCTGCACCGCGCAGGCCAGACGATCCTGCTCACCACGCACTACATGGAGGAAGCCGACAAGCTCTGCGACCGGGTCGCGATCATGGATCACGGCCGGATCCTCGCCCTGGACACGCCCGCCGCGCTCAAGCAGAGCGTCGGCGCGGACACCGTGGTCACGCTCCGGGCCAGCGGCGACACCGGGCAGCTGGGCGCGTTGCTGAGCGCGGAGGTGGCGGGCGTCACCCGCACCCGGCTGGTGGACGGCGGGCTGGAGCTGCACGTCCAGGGCAGCGACCGGCTGGTGCCGCGGCTGGTCCAGGCGGCTGAGCGGGGCGGTTTCGACCTGCTCAGCCTGTCCATCTCCGAGCCCAGCCTGGAGACGGTATTCATCAACCTCACCGGCAAGGAGCTACGCGACTGATGACCGCATCCCTGACGCCGCAGGCGACGGCGCCGCAGCGGATCGGCGGCGGCCCCACCCGCTCGGTCGCCGCTGCGAGCTGGACGGCGCTGGGCGCGCTCATGCTGCGTGACCTGGTGGTGCTGCGCAAGCACGGGTGGGAGTTCGTGCTGCGCACGATCATCCAGCCGTTCCTGCTCTGCTTCGTGTTCCTGTTCGTGTTCCCGAAGATCGGGCAGGGCATCGGCGGCCACGGAACCGTCGCCCAGTCCGCTTTCGCCACCATTCTCGTGCCCGGGGTGGTGGGGATCTCGGTGATGTTCCAGGGCGTGCAGTCCATCGCCCTGGCCATGGCGCAGGAATTCGGCTTCACCCGGGAGATCGAGGACCGGGTGCAGGCGCCCTGCCCGATCTGGCTGGTGGCCGTGGCCAAGGTGCTGTCCGGAGCGGCCCAGGGCGTGCTGTCCGCGATCATCGTGCTGCCAATGGCCTCGGTGGTGCACGCACCCGGGGTGCACGCCCACCTGTCCCTGCACTGGTGGATCATTGTCACGTTCGTGCCGCTGGCCTGCGTGGCCATGGCCGGCCTCGGGCTGGTCCTGGGCACCAGCTTCGAGCCCAGGAACATCGGGCTGATGTTCGGCTTCATCATCCTGCCGATCACGTTCCTCGGCGGCACGTACTACTCGTGGACCCGGCTCTCCCAGGTCACCGTCGGCGGCTGGCACTGGCTGCAGACGATCGTGCTGATCAACCCGCTCATCTACGTGAACGAGGGGATGCGGGCGGCGTTCACCGAGGCCCCGCACATGCACCTGTACGTCATCTACCCGGTGGTGACCGCCTTCGGCGTCATCTTCCTGGCGCTCGGCCTGCACAACTTCCGGCGCCGCGTGCTGTCCTGACCCGCCCGGGCCCGCAGGCCGCTAACTGGGGAGGAAGTCCAGCAGCAGCTGGTTGACCGGGCCGGGAGCCTCGAGCTGCATCCAGTGGCCGGGGCCGTCGAGCCGCTCATAGCGCCAGGGACCGGCCACGCTCCCGGCCGAATCGGTCATCTGCGCCTCGGTGAGGGCGATGTCACCGCTGCTCCACACCCCCATGACCGGCGCCGGCACGGGCGGCAGCGCCAGGGGAGGCGCCACCCAGGATTCGGGCGGCAGATTGGCCCGGTACCAGTTGAGACCGGGCGTCAGCGACTTGGTGGCCTCCAGCTCAGCGATGACGGCCGCTTCGTCAGGGTGGCGGCACCAGCGGCGGAAGTTGGCCCAGTCGTTGTCGCTGAGCCATTGCTCGGCGATGCCGGGGAACTGGAACAGCAGCATGTACCAGGACTTCTCAAGCTGTTCCAGCGTCCGGCGGAACGTCGCGGGGTGGCCGACCGACAGCACCGCGAGATGATCGACCCGGTCCGGTGCCAGCGACGCGATGACCCATGCCAGTGCCGCACCCCAGTCGTGGCCCACCACGTGAGCCCGGTCTACCCCGGCGTCGCTCATGACGGCCATGACATCCCCCGCCAGGGCGGGGAGGGAGTACGACTCGACCGCCTCGGGCTTGTCCGAGCGCCCGTAGCCGCGCAGGTCAGGGACGATGACCTGGAACCCGGCGGCGGCCAGGGCGGGGACCTGGTGCCGCCACAGCCGCCCCGAGTCGGGAAACCCGTGCAGCAGGATCACCGGCCGGCCCTGCCCGGTCACGTCGTACTCGATGCCCGCTCCGCCCGCTTCGGCTCGCATGGCTCCCATCCCTTACTCGCTGACGATGGACAGCAGTTCGCTGCGGCTCGGAGCCGGAATGGGCTCGTCGCGCCATCCGGCGCCCAGGGCGGTGATCTTACCGAGCAGGCCCGGCCGGGCGGCCACGTCAGCGGCCCGGTCCAGCAGCATGGCGATGGAGACGAAACCGCGCAGGCAGTCGGGGTCTTTGTAGCTGGCGTTGGCGAGAGCCTGGCCGATCTCCCAGCCGGGATCGGCAGGCCGGTAGTCGTCACCGCTGATGAGAGCCTCGATCTCGGCCAGGCGGTGCCGGTCAGCCCGCACCGTGTCGCGGTACCAGGGCTCGACTGTCTCGGCGGTGGCGTGGTGGAAGGAGCAGGCGAACTCCCAGGGATCGTCCAGGCCGGCCGCGGCGATCGTGTCCCGCAGGAGTACGGCCTGCAGCAGCCCGATCGAGGCGCCCCGGCCCACCGTGGGGTTGGAGCACGCCCAGGCGTCGCCGACCGCGACCACTCCGGTGGCCACCGGGACGCCGTCGACCATGAGGTCCCGCTGCCGGTCCTCGATCCTGGCCATCGCCGCGACCCGGTCATCGATCGGCTGCCCGTCCAGCCAGTGCGCCACCAGCGGGAAGGACCGGACAGCCTGCTCCCAGACCGCGGAATCGTGCAGCGCCTGCAGCGCCTTGTCCTTGGCGCTGGCCACCAGGGTGACGCTCCACGTGCCGTTGTCGGCCGGCAGGGTCAGGGTCGAGACCGTGCCGCAGTGCATGAGCGGGCCGCCCAGGGCAGGCGGGAGAGAACCGTCGGCGGAGCGGAAGTGCCGGCCGTAGTAGATGAACCCGGAGTCATCGAGTTCGTCGGCGGGCGGGCGGGCCGCTATCGCCTCCAGCCAGCCGGGCAGCGCCGAGCGCCGCCCGGTCATGTCCACGACCAGGTCCGCGGCGATATCCTCACCCGGGCTCAGCCGGACCCCGGCCACGTGCGGCACCCCGGCGCGGGCAGACGGCCCGGTGACGAGCCCGGCGACGGCGGTGCCTCTGCGGATCTCCAGCCGCGGGGCGCGGGCCGCCACCGTCGCGACCGCGGCTTCGACCACGCATCGCCGACCCGAGATGCACTCGAACGCGCTGTCCTCCGGCCGGGCCGGGCCGCGCAGCGGCTCGGGAGCGTCGAGCACAGGATTGAGGCGCACCGCCCCCGCGGTCATCAGTTCCTGCTTCACCTCGGGCAGCTCGGAGTTGAGCAGGCTCCGGAACCGGGCCAGGAAGAAGTGCGGCAGCCGGAACTGGTTGACCCCCTTACGCTGCCAGCCGCTCCAGATCTCGTCCGCCCCGGCGGGCGGCGCCTCGGCGTCCCGTTCCAGGACCGTCACCTCATGGCCGTCGCCGGACAGCAGGAGAGCTGTACCGAGGCCGACGATTCCCGCACCGATGATCACGATCTTGGCCACGTTCCCCCGCTTCCCTCGCAGCCGCGACCAGCGCATGATAGGCCGCGCTGGGGGTCCCGCGCCAGACTCGCAACGGTGAGAAGCCTGGCGCGCGGGGTTACCAGAGGTTGTGCTGGGCGGCGATGGGGTCGCCGGCCCACTCGTTCATCGCGTCCAGGTTGTCGTGCGCCGGGTGCTTGGCCGCGGCCGGGCCGTCCGCGAAGGCGAGCAGCAGGTTCGTGGTCATCTGCCGGGTGAGCGCCCCGGTCTTCGGGGTGATGCCGTAGCCGATGTCGCCGGAGAAGGACCGGATGAAGCGCATCGTCCCGGCATTGAACACGCCCGCCCCGCTGCTGTGCGTGTAGTACGCGGCGTCCGCGTAGCTGTTCACGCCGCGGCAGGTCAGCGGGGAGTGGGAGAGGATCTCGATCGGCCGCTGCACCGCGTGGACGGGGTTGACCCGGTCGTACTCGATGCCGACCAGGCCGGTGAAGCTGGTGCCCTTGCTCACCCCGGTGCCCTTGTAGATCCACGACGTGGGGCTGGCCACGACGAAGGCGGCGTCGGTCGGGTTGGACTCGTACAGCGTGCCGGTGAGCGATGACTCGGGGTCGGGCGACGGCGGCTCCCGCCAGTCCGTGGTGACCAGCGAATTGTCTTTCCCGTACATCGGGTCCTGGGTGTAGCTGGTCCGGTAGCAGAGGACCAGGCGGCTGCTGCCGTTGCCGGTGGGCTCCAGCCGGGTGCGCCGGAAGCACGCGTTCGCGCCCATGAACGCGAGGTTGACCCCGGCGTCCCGGGCCGCGGTGACGCTCGCCCGCTCCGGGGGTGACCAGTACTCGTCGTGGCCCAGCGAGAACAGCGCGCTGGCGCCCTTGAGCAGGCCGGCGTTCTCCGCGATGTCCATGCTGGTCACGTACGCGAGCGGCACCCCGAGCCGCTCGGCGAGCTGGATGAACTTGCGCTCATGGGCCAGGAACATGAACGCGCCGTCGAGGTCGTACGGCCGGTCGAGGCTGACCGCGAGCGACCGGTTGCTGTAGTCGGCGATCCCGGCCGGGCCGTTGTACAGGTCGTATCCGCCGTAGGTGTTGTAGGCCTGCCAGGTGGCCACGCAGTTCTTGACCACCACCTTGCCCGCGCTGCCCGCCGAGCGGATGGTCAGCGGGACGAACCGCTGCGCGCCGTTCTCCGCGTCCAGCCGCAGCAGGTACGCCCCGTCCGGCCAGCCATGGGTGGGCACGGTGAGCGAGGGGCCCCAGCTGGTGGTGACCGTCCGGGTCTCCGGCAGCACGGTGTACGGGCTCTGCCGCAGCCCGCGCACGTTGCCGGACTGCCAGACCAGCCGGGCCTGGTCGCCGTTGTACCAGCCCATCCGGAACGCGAGCACGCGGAACGACCGCGCGGTGGTGGACACGAACAGCGGGACCGGCTCCCCCGCGAGCACGCTCGACCGCCCGGCATAGCCGCCGATCGCGTCCGCCGCGCCGAGCTGGCTGATGTTCCAGCGCGGATCGCCGGGCAGTGAGTTCTCCGCCAGCGGCCGGCGCTGGGCCGCTGGCTGGGCCGGCTTCGGGTGCGCCCCGGCAGCCGGATGGGCGGTCCCGGAGGACCCGGAGAGCAAGCCGAGCTTGACCGCTACCGCGGCGCCGGCCGAGACCACGGCCGCCGCGGCTGCCCCGCCGACGACCCTCCGCCGGCTGTGCGACTCCGGTTGACTCATGCGGCTACCCTCGCCTGGACGCCGGGCTGAATGGCCAGGACTTGGCAATAACTTACCTATCTTCCGCCCGGCTTACGGATGTCCGCGCCCACCGGGAGTTACGGACATCCGTCGCCGCCCCCAGTGGCCGGGTGAAACCCGGCGCCATCGGCCGATCCGCACATCAGGGCCCCGCCACTCCCGTCAGTCCCGCCAGTCCCGGCTCCGGGCCAGTTTCAGCCGCGAGCCTGGCCAGCCCGCCAGCGCGGTTCACCCGGCCAGCCACCCGGCCGCGGCGGCACCGATCCGCCGCGCGGCCTCGCGCAGCTGGCCGGGCGAATGGGCGGCGTAACCCAGGACAAGGCCGGGCGGGCCGGGACGCAGCCGGTGCAGGGACAGCGGGTGCGCCAGCACCCCGGCCAGCTGGATCCGGCGGCCCAGGTCCGCATCGCCCGGCTGCGCAGGCCCGGTCCGGGAAGGTGATGAGCAGGTGCAGCCCGGCGGCCACCCCCTGGACCCGGGCCTGCGGCAGGTACTCGCGCAGCGCAGCGAGCAGCGCATCACGCCGGGCTCGTTGCCGGGACCGGGCCAGCCGGATATGCCGGGCCAGCTCCCCGGTGCCGATCAGCCGGGCCAGCACCAGCTGAGGCAGGGCAGGATTGCCCAGGTCAGTGGCGTGCTTGGCGGCGAGCAGCGAGGCGTGCAGCCGGGCGGGCGGGACCAGCCAGCCCAGCCGCAGGCCCGGCGCCAGCATCTTGGACGTGCTGCCGAGGTAGGCGACCCGGTCCGGCGCGGAAGCCTGCAGCGCGGGCACGGGCGTCCGGTCGTACCGGTACTCGGCGTCGTAGTCGTCCTCGATCACCAGCGCGCCGGCCACAGCCCACTGCAGCAGGTCCCGGCGGCGTTGCGGGGCCAGCACGACCCCGGTGGGGAACTGGTGCGCCGGGGTCAGCAGCGCCGCGACAGCGCCGCTGCGCACCAGGTCGGCGACGCGCAGCCCGTGCTCGTCAACCGGGATCGGTACCGGGTCCAGGCCCCAGTAGCCGAGCTGGTCCCGGGCGCCGCGGGAGCCCGGGTCCTCGACCGCGACCGCAGGCCCACCGCCTGGCAGCTCACCGTGCAGCACCTGCCCGAGCAGGGCCAGCGCCTGAGCGACCCCGGCGACGATGATGATGTCATCGGCGCTCGCCCGCAGGCCACGGGTCCGGGCCAGCCAGCCTGCCAGCTCGCGGCGCAGCCAGGCACTGCCGCGCGGGTCGCCGTAGCCCAGATCGAAGCCTCTTTGTTGTCAAGTGGTGCTACGAGATCTTTCAAGATCTTTTGGACGCTGGGTTCGCGGCTGCTGGCGCGCTGGCCGGACTGGTGGCCGTAGGGTGGTGGCGGGTCCGGGAGTGGCCTGTCCGAAGAGCCGGCGTGCGGGGTGAGAGCTGGCCGCGCTGGAGTCAGAGCCGTTCCCTATCTGCCCTCCCGGGCCCGCGCTGGTGGCCGGGGCCTTTTTCCGGGCGTCGGCTCGCAGGCGGGCGTAGATGGCGTCGCTGATCTTCCGCTTGAGGCAGCGGAGGGCATCTTTATGGGTTTTTCCCGCTGCTATTTTCCGGTCGTAGTAGGCGCGGCCGTCGGTGTGGGCATGGCGGATCTGGGTAATGGCGGCCATGTGGATGGCGTGGTTCATGCGCCGGTTGCCGCGCAGGGACAGCCGGTAGATCTTGCGGTTGCCGGAGGAGACCTCGACCGGGGCGGTGCCGTTGTAGGCGGCGAAGTGGTCGCGGCTGGGGAACCGGGAGATGTCGCCGGCGTCGCCGATGATGGTCCCGGCGTTGACCGGGCCGATCCCGAATACTTCGGTCACGGTGGTGCCCGATGCGCGGACCGCCGCAGCGAGTTTCTTCTTGGTCTGCGCGAGCTGGGTGTCCAGGCGGCGCAGGTCTTCCAGGAACTGGGCGGCCAGGTCGCGGCGGGCGGTCCCGATCGGGTCCACAGGAGTGATCTTGTCCAGCACCGAGGTGGCGAGACCTGCGGTTATCTCCTTCCTGACCCCGCCGGGGACCAGGTCGCAGATCACGGCGTGGAGGCGGCAGGCGACCTGGTTCCGGGCACGGGCCAGGTCCCGGTGCCGCCTGGCCCAGATCTTCAGCACCGCCCCGTGATCCTCTGCGGTCACATCCCGGACGGCCCGGGACCGCAGCGCGGCGACCGCGACCGGCCGGGCGTCATTCGGATCGTTCTTGTTCGTGTCGCCCGCTTCGAGCAGCCGGACCCTGGAGGCCAGCTTCGGCGGCACGTCCAGTACCCGCTCCCCGGCGGCGACGAGCTGCTGGGCCAGGAGCCGGCCCAGCCCGGCCGCGCCCTCCACCGCCCAGATCCGTTCCGGCCATTCCGCCGCCCACGCCACCAGCTCGCCGGCCTGCCCGGTCGAGGCCTCCACCCGCAGTTCCCCCAATGGCTGCTCGGCTACGCCGATCGCCACCGCCGTATGCGAGCCTTTGTGCGGGTCAACGCCAATCATCACAGCCACCATCAAGTACACTCCGAATAATCAGAAAAAACGGAAAAGACTAGAACGCGGCGGGCATGCCTAATAACAGATCTGCTAGCGCTCGCGCCTCTTTCGAGCCACGCCGCGGTGAGATCCGACGGGCCGGCACCTCGATCTGAAGCCAGACCGCATGCGGCCGGCAGGCGGTAAATGGAGCCAGCCCGTCGGACCCCTGAACGTTACGGCAAACCCCGCAACGCTCAAGTCAAGTCTCTATTAGGCGGAACTGGCCTGGGCGAGCACGGCCCGCTCCGCGCGCAGCCAGGCAGCACGGGGGAACCCGGACAGGTCCGGCACGCCGGGGGAGAGGTCGAGTTCTGCCTGGGCTCGCCAGGGCCGCGGCAGCTGCGGGGAACCGAAGTACGGGCCCGGCGCAGGCCCGCCAGGCGGATGAGGCAGGCCCGGCGCGGGCGCGCCAGGCGCAGGCACACCTGGCCCAAGCCCGCCAGGCGCAGAAAGGGCAGGTGAGAGACTGGGCGGGGCCGCCGAGCCCGGGCCCGGGCGCAGCCGGGGCAGCACCCGGGTTCCGGCGCCACGATGGGCGTGCACCAGGCCCTCGTCGTTGAGCCGCTGGTAGGCCTCGACGATGACGCCGCGGGAAACGCCGAGATCGCTGGCCAGCACCCGGGTGGCGGGCAGGGCCGCGCCAGCGGCCAGCCGTCCGTCCATGATGGCGGCCCGCAACGCATCGGCCAGCCAGGCCGTCAGCCCACGAGACGGCGCGTCCGCCAGAGCCAGCTGGAGGAAGTCCGCTCCGGCGGCTGATGGCCGCGTACCTGCCACGCTCGCCACGCCCGCGCTCATTGGTCCACTATAAATGACCGTCTATGGTCCTGTTCAATGGACCATACGGCTCATAGCGTGGCCGTCGTGCCTGACGCCCGTACCCCTGCCTGCACTGAGCACCCCGCTAGCCTCACCCGGCCCGCCGTCCCGGTCTCAGCGAGGACGCCGCGGGCATCGCTCGGGATGGCGGCGGGCGCCACGGCGCAGCTGTGCGTGGGCGGCAGCGTCGCGGTCTCCGGGGTGCTCGCCGGGGCGCCGCTGTACACCGCCGAGGCAGTCCGCTACGCCGCCGCCTGCCTGCTGCTGATCGGGTACCTGCGGCTGACCGGCCAGCGGCTGGCCCGGCCGCGCGGGCTGGACTGGCTCTGGCTGCTCGGGGTGACCGGTACCGGCCTGGTGCTGTTCAACGTGGCCCTGGTCGAGGGCTCCCGGCACGCTGAGCCCGCGGTGCTCGGTGTGGCGGTAGCCAGTGTGCCCGCCCTGCTCGCCGTGGGCGGCCCGCTGCTCGAGGGATCCCGGCCAAGGCTGGTCGTGCTGGCCGCCGCGGTGCTGGTCACCAGCGGGGCCGCGCTGGTACAGGGCGTGGGCCGCAGTGATACCACCGGGCTGGCCTGGGCCGCCGTGGTGCTCGGCTGTGAGACCTGCTTCACCCTGCTGGCCGTGCCGGTCCTCGGCCGGCATGGGCCGGGTGGCGTGTCCGTGCACACCACCTGGCTCGCCGCGGTGCTCTTCGGCGGGATCAGCCTGGTCCGGGAGGGCCCGGCCGCCGTGACCCAGCTCCGGCCCGCCGACTGGCTCGCCGTCGGCTACCTGGCGGTCGCGGTCACCGCGGTGGCGTTCGTGCTGTGGTACTCCAGTGTCCGGCGGCTCGGGGCCAGCCGGGCGGGCCTGCTCACCGGGGTGGCCCCGGTGGCCGCCGCCGCGGCCGGGGTCCTGCTCGGCGGCCCGGCGCCACGGCCGCTGGTCTGGGCCGGCATCGTCGTGGTCGCCGCCGGCCTGGCCCTCGGCCTGCGCCCCGGCCGGAGGAGAGGCCGGGCGGCGGCAGAGCACGGGCCCCCCGGCCACGAGCCACCCGGACAGGAGATCGTATGCCGGTGACCTGGTGGCCCCCCTGACTGACCGGCGGACCGATGATGGTTGGCGGGCGGCGTCGTTACACGGGCATGACCATCACCGACACGCACCCACGCACCGCCGCGCACACCGCACTGGTACCCAGCGCACGGGCCAGGGAGGACGGGCTCATGGCCGACCCAGGCTTCGGCCGGCTGCTGGAACGGCACCGCCGGGAACTGCATGTGCACTGCTACCGGATGCTCGGCTCGTTCACCGACGCCGAGGACCTGGTCCAGGAGACGTTCCTGCGGGCCTGGCAGCACCGGGACCGGCTGGAGCCGGGCAGCAACACCAGGGCCTGGCTGTACCGGATCGCCACGAACGCGTGCACCGATACCATCCGCCGCCAGCGGCGCCAGGCGCCAGCCACGGTCGGGACGTGTGCTGAGGTGCCCTGGCTGCAGCCGTACCCGGACGCGTTGCTGAACGAGATCCCGGCGGACGAGGCTGGTCCGGAGAGCGCCGCCGTGGCCCGGGAAACGATCGAGCTGGCCTTTATCGCCGCGATCCAGGCGCTGCCGCCGCGGCAGCGGGCCGTGCTGGTGCTCTGCGGTGCGCTCGGCTGGCCCGCCGCGGAGGCCGCCGCGGCCCTGGACACGACCACAGCCGCGGTGAACAGCGCGCTGCAACGGGCCCGTGCGGTGCTGCGGGACCGGCTGCCGCGGGACCGGTCGGCCTGGACCGCGCCAGCGCTCAGCCCGGACGAGCAGGACACGCTGCGCCGCTTCATCGAGGTACACGAGCACGGCGACGCGGCGATGGCCACGGCGATGATGCGGGCGGACATCGTGGCGACCATGCCGCCAGACCCGTCGGTGTACCGCGGCCGGGAGGCCATGACGCCGCTGCTGGCGGCCGCGTACGGGCCAGGCGCCATGGGCGAATGGCGGCTGCTGCCGACCGCGGCCAACCGGCTGCCCGCGGCCGCGAGCTACCTGCGCCGGCCCGGCGACACGCTGTTCCGCGCGTTCAAGCTCGACGTGCTGCGGGTGGTGGACGGGCAGGTCGCCGAGACCACCACGTTCGGCAGCACGCTGTTCAGCGCGTTCGGCCTGCCGCCGGTCTGGCCCGGCGAGCCATCCTGACGGATCGGCGAGGCGGCTCTCTGGCCACTGAACTCTCGAAGTTCGCGCAGGCACACGACGACACCGAGACCGAGCTGGCCGCGGGAGCCCTGGTCCGGCTGCTCCGGGAACGGCAGATCGGCCGCTACCTGACCTGGCTGGAAACCAACGCCAGCTATCCGCGGCGGTGGCGTGATGCCGCGGGCAGCAGCGAAACGCTGATCTACCTGACCGCGGACGAGCTGGACGAGCTCAACGAGGAACTGCTCGCCCTGGTGCTGCCCCGGTTCCGGGACCGGATCACCGACCCGGCACAGCGCCCGGCCGGGGCGATCCCGGTGGAGATCCTGATGTTCTCCTACCCGATCAGCGTCCCGCCCGCAGAGGACGGCGAGCCAGCCAGCGCGCTACCCGCGGAGGGTGGCGAGCCAGCCGCCCCGGAACCCGTCCAGCCAGCGCCTGACCACCCTCACCCAGGAGGTGACTGATCCTATGCACCCGTACCTGCACGAGCAGATGGCTACGGCGCACACCGCTGAGCTGCGCCGGCAGGCCAGCCGCAGCGCCGGGCGGCCAGGCCCGGGGACGGCGCCCCGGCATGTCCCCGGCGCGCCAGCGGCTCGGCTGGCTCCTGGTCAGCATCGGGCTGCAGCTGGCCACGGACCGGCCGCCCGCCACCCGGGGCACCTGGTCACCGGATCCGGCGCGCCCGCTGTAGCCCGGTCACCCCGCACCGGCAGCCTGGACCCTGGCGCCTGGATGGCGAGGCGTAACGTCGTGGGCAGGCCAGGCACGAAGCTCGTCGCGAAGGAGCGCAGGTGGCTGCCGTCCGCCATTGCCCGCACTGCTGGGGTGACTGCCCGGGCGACTGTCAGTGGGGCGACCCGGACCTGTGCATCCACGGCCGGACTCACCGGCTGCCCTGGCGGGACCGGGCGCGTTACCTGAACTGGTGGCTGCGGCAGCGGCAGCGACGCCGCCTCAGGTAAGCGGGCAGGCGGCCCGGCTCAGCGGCGACCGCCCGGCTGCCACTGCGGGCCAGCCGGGGTGTCCTGGATGACCAGGCCAGCCGCGGTCAGCGCATCGCGGATGGTGTCCGCGTCCGCATAGCGGCCCTCGGCCCGCAGCGCATTCCGCAGGTTCAGCAACGGCTCGACTGCCGCGCCCGGCAAAACGCCCGGCTCGCGCAGGCCGTCGCGGGCGAGGGCGCCGAGCCGGGTGATCAGGCCGCGCAGGACCACGCGGGCCTGCCCGGTGCCCTGGTCCTCGTCGGTGTCCGCCGCCCAGGCGTGGACCGCCTCCTCGAGGTCGAGGATGACGGCGGCCATGCTGACCGCGTCGCGCAGGCCGGCGGCCTCCTCGAACCGGCGGGCGCAGTCCTGGGTGAGCTCGGGCAGCGGGAGCGGGTCACCGGCCGCGGGGCCGCCCGCCGTACCGTTGCCGCCCAGGGCATCGGTGCTGGCCCCGGGGCCCGCCCGGCCGGCCTGGTCGCGCGCGGCACCGGGCACCCCCGGGCAGGCAGCGGCCGGGGGGAAGGCCAGTGCCGCACCCTGGACCAGGCCACGGAGCTGGCCAAGGGTGACCACGGTGCCGACGGGCAGCACGCTGGCCTGCCCGGCAGGCGGACGGTGACCGTGCCCCGGCCAGCTACCGTCATGGTCTGCTCACGCAGGTCGATGACGGCCGCGGTGTGCTCGTCCACGCCCAGCACGGCGGCGTCGGCGGGCAGCTCCCGTTCCATCACGGCCAGCCGCTTCTCGCCCAGGTAGCAGTACCTGGTGTCGTGGGTACCGCCCTCGGTGTTGTTGAAATGCGGGATGACCGCCACCTTCAGGCCGAGCAGGCCCATCAGGTCCAGCCCGTCCAGCCAGTGCGGGGGGGCGCCAGCCTTGTAGATCTCGTACACCGGGACCGCCGCCAGGCCCATCGTCGCCGCGGCGGCGGAGGCGAGCAGGGTGATCCCCTGGCCGCCGCCCACCCGCTCGCGCAGCACTCCCGCGGCAGGCCCGCCGCACCACCGGGACAGTGCGTAGGACGGGCTGCCCGGCCCGGCGAACAGCCAGTCAGCGGCCCGCATCGCGGCCACCTCGCCGTCCCCCTGGCCTCCGGTGCTGAGCACATTGATGGTCAGCCCGACGCTCCGGCCGAAGTACGTGCGCGCCTTGGCCGACACCTCGCTCGAGTTCTCCTGGAACGCGTACGGCGTGTCCAGCACCACCGCCGCCGGGTCCGGCCCGAGCCGGGCGAGGAGGGCCTTGTGCACGCCCACCATGGTCGGGCTGGTCTCCCCCGAGCCCATGATGGCCAGCACGTGGCAGCCTGCCCCTCGCCGACCGGTCCTGCCGCGTTCATCGGGATGCTCCTTTTCGCTGGACGAGGCCGGACGGCTGGCCCGGGATGCACACCCGGGGGGCGATGGCCGACGTCAGTGAGTAATTCGCCGGGGATCAGCGTGGCGGTTTCCTGCCACCCGCCTCCCGCGCACCATCACCAGGCATGCCCCCGGGCACCGCGGGCATGCCTGCCAGGATCATCACACCAGGTACCGGCAAACGGCCGCCCGGACCGACCCCGCGGCCGGGTCGCCTCCTGGCAGCTGGGCCGAAGGGCCCGGATCGGCGGGCACCTGGGCCCTGGCCCGGCCGCGGCCGCAGGCGGTGATATGGAGGCACAAGGCTCCTGCGGAGAGGAAGTGCCTACCATGCAAGGGTCGGCCTGGCTGTACATCATCGTCCCTACCGTGCTCCCGGCGGCCCTGTTCGTCTGGCTCGGCCTGGTGTTCTGGGCCGGGGCCCACCCCCAGTGGAAGGCGCACCGGGTAACCCCGGAACTCCCGGAGACCGCCGTGGCCCTCCCGCTGGACCGTCCAGCCCAGGCGCCCCCGCGGGCCGCATAGGCCATCCATCAGCGCGGTACTTTCCGGATCACCGATGACCCGGAAAGTACCGCGCTAACTCTCAGGCTGCCCAGGTACGGTGGCGGGCATGAGGGTGCCTACCGCGGATGAGACGGGGCGGGCGGGCCGGCCTGGGCGGCGCTGGCGGCCGTGATCGTGGTGGGGCTGACCGTGGGTGCCCTCACCTCGCTGCTGCAGCAGTACCTGAACGCGCCCTGGCTGAGCCTGGTCAACGCGGTGAGCCCGTGGCTGATCCCGATGTTCGCGCTCGGAGCCCTGTTCCGCCGGCCCGCGGCCGCCGCGGCCGCCGGGGGCCTCACCGGGCTGCTGGAACTGGCCGGCTACTACGCCACCGCGGCGGCCCGGGGCTATCCGACGCACGGCTACCTGCTGTTCTGGACCCTCTGCGCGGTGGCCGGCGGCCCGCTGTACGGGATCGCGGGCTGGGCCTGGTGGCGCGCGGCCCGGCCGTGGCGCAGCCTGGGCGCGGCGTGCCTGCCCGCGGCGTTCTTCGCCGAGGCCACAGTGGTGTACGCGGCGCGGCTGCATTACTGGTCGAGCGCGATCCTGTTCATCGCGCTGGGGGCGGCCGGGATCGCGCTGCTCGGGCGGCGCGGACGGCAGTACGGCCGCCTGTCACTGTGGCTGCTCGCCGCGTTCCCGGCCGGGGTGGCAGCCGAACTGCTGCTGGGGCTGGTCTACATCCAGGCCTCGTGAGGCTCTGGAATGGCCCAGCTCAGCCCGGGGCCGCGGTCCCGGTCCGGGCTAGCTGCCGCACGATCAGCGCCAGGTCATACCGGCCGCCCGGCATCGGGGTGCGGGTGGCGGGGTGGCCTCACGTTTTCCGGGGCCAGGGCGTTTACCAGGCAAATCCCTGGACCTGGAGGAGCGTGATGAGCGTCAGCCATGCCGTTGCTGAGACACCGCTGGGCGAGCTGACTCTGGTAGCCGACGCGGGCACACTGACCGGGGTGTACTTCCCGCGGCACTGGTACTCGCCTGATCCGGCGTCGTTCGGGCCCCGGTCCGGAACCGGGTTCGACGAGGTCCGGCGCCAGCTGGCCGAGTACTTCGGGGGCAGCCGGGAGCGGTTCGAGCTGGCCGCCGAAGCCCGCGGGGATGAGTTCCAGCGCCGGGTGTGGGCGCTGATCGCGGCCATCCCGTACGGGCAGACTGTCAGCTATGGTGACCTCGCCCGGGAGCTGGGCGGCCAGGTGGCGGCCCGGGACGTCGGAGCCGCGGTCGGCCGCAACCCGCTGTCAGTGGTGCTGCCCTGCCACCGCGTGGTCGGCAAGGACGGCAAGCTCACCGGCTACGCGGGCGGCCTGGCCCGCAAGCGGTTCCTGCTCGACCTGGAGCAGGCGCACGCGAGATTGTTCTCGCCGGCACCTCACGGACAGGCGGCAGGGGGCGTCTACCTGACGTGACAGCGAAGCAGCCATTCGAGGCGGTGGTGGCCGAGCACGGCCGGACCGTGCTGCGGGTGTGCCGGGCCGTGCTGGGCCTGGCCGACGCGGACGACGCCTGGTCGGAGACGTTCCTGGCCGCGCTGCGGGCCTACCCGGAGCTGCCCGGCGACGCGAACGTGGAAGCGTGGCTGGTGACGATCGCGCACCGGAAGGCGATCGACATCACCCGCGCCGCCGCGCGCCGTGCGGTCCCGGTCGCGGACCTGCCCGAGCGTCCAGGTGGGCCGCCGCCGGACGCCCGCGACCTGGACCTGGCGGACGCGCTCGCCGCCCTGCCCCGCAAGCAGCGGGAATCCGTCGCCTACCACTACCTGGCCGGGCTGCCGTACGCCGACGTGGCCGCCGTGACCGGCGGCAGCGCCGAGGCCGCCCGGCGGGCCGCGGCCGACGGCATCGCCCGGCTGCGCCTGACCTACCCAGCAGCGGACCAACCTGATGGAGAAACACGATGATCACGAACCATGAGCCGGAGCTGGCGGGCCTGCTCAGCGCCCTGCCCGCGGTCACCGACGCGGAACTGGCCGCGCTGCACGCCCGGCTGGTCCGCGGCGCCGCCGCGGACGGCCTGCTCGACGTGGCCTACCGGACGCTCGACACCCCGGTCGGGACGTTGCTGCTCGCCGCGACCAGCCACGGGCTGGTCCGGATCGCATTCTCCGGCGAAGGCCATGACCAGGTGCTGGAGATGCTCGCGGCCCGGGTCAGCCCGCGGATCCTGAACGCACCGGGGCAGCTCGACGCGGCCGCCCGGGAGATCGACGAGTACTTCGCGGGGCGGCGGCGCAGCTTCTCCCTGCCGCTGGACTACCGGCTGGCCGCGGGGTTCCGCCGCCAGGTGCTCGGCCACCTGCCCGATATCGGCTACGGGCACACGGAAAGCTACGCGGCCGTGGCCGCCGCGGTGGGCAGCCCCCGGGCGGTGCGCGCGGTGGGCACCGCCTGCGCGACCAACCCGCTGCCCGTGGTGGTGCCCTGCCACCGGGTGGTCCGGTCCGACGGCCAGCCCGGCAACTACCGCGGCGGCCCGGCCGCCAAGCGGCTGCTCCTCGACCTGGAGGCAGCGTGACCGCGGAGGCCATGACCCCGGCTCCCTGGCGCCACCGGGTGGACGGCACGGACTGGGCGCGGATCGCCGCGGACCTGGGCGAGCTCGGCGGCGCACTGACCCCGCAGCTGCTGACCGCGGCCGAGTGCGCCCAGATCGCGGGCTGGTACGACGGCGACGAGCGGTTCCGGGCCACGGTGGACATGGGCCGGCACCGGTTCGGCGCGGGTGAGTACAAGTACTTCGCAGCGCCGTTGCCTGAGCCGGCCGGCGCGCTGCGCCAGGCGCTCTACCCGCACCTGCTGCCGATCGCCCGGGACTGGTACGCCAAGCTGGCCGGCTCGCGCCGTGGCCGGACAGCCTGACCGGGTGGCTGGCCATGTGCCACGCGGCCGGGCAGGCCAAGCCCACCCCGCTGCTGCTGAAGTACGGGCCGGGCGGCTGGAACGCGCTGCACCGGGACCTGTACGGCGAGCTGGTGTTCCCGTTGCAGGTAGTGATCGGCCTGAGCGAGCCCGGGACCGACCACACCGGGGGTGAGTTCCTGCTGCTCGAGCAGCGGCCACGGGCCCAGTCCCGGGGCACCGCCATGCTCATCCCGCAGGGGCACGGCCTGGTCTTCACCACCCGCGACCGGCCGGTGCGGTCCAGCCGCGGCTGGTCCGCCGCGCCGGTCCGGCACGGGGTGTCGGTGATCCGGTCCGGCCAGCGGTTCACCCTGGGGCTGATCTTCCACGACGCCGCCTGACCGGCCCGCCTTTCCGGGCTGCCCGGCCAGGCTATCCGGCCGCGCTTTCCGGCCGGGCTACCCGGCCGGAAAAGATACAGCGCCGGAATCCCCGCCCAGGGCGGTGATCATGGTAGGAACGGTCCAGTTATATTCTTCCCGCAGCGCTGTGACCGGTTACCGGCCGCCTGTGCCATCGTGGGGGGCAGCCCGCATTCCCGGGTCACTGTGACGGCAGATCCAAGGAGGCACCGTGGCGGACGCCAGCATTACCGAAGGACTGGGCCAAGTAGATCTATTCGCCAGCCTGTCGCGGCGCGATGTGCAGCGAATCGCACGGTCCGGCCGGGTGGTGGACCACAAGCCGGAGCACGAAGTCGTCACCCAGGGCCGCAACGGAATCGCGTTTCACCTTGTCCTGGACGGCCTGGCGGATATCGAGATCGATGGGAAGCACCGCAGGCAGCTGGGGGCGGGAGACTACTTCGGCGAAATTTCCCTTATCGACGGGAAGCCGCGGACAGCGACGGTTCGTGCCGGAAAAGACGGTTTGCGGACGTTTACGGTGACTTCCTGGGAGTTCCGGTCGCTGCTCAAGGAGAACCCGCAAGTGGCGATGGGCCTGCTGACCACTTTGTGCGCGCGGCTGCGCGAGGCAGAGGCGCCGGACGGGGAGCAGGGCTGAGCGCCGCCAGGAAGGGGCAAGCGCTCCGGCGCATGTCCGCTAGCTGACAGTCCTGCTGTCGGCCTGACCGACAGCCGTCTCGTTATCCGGCAGGCTAACCAGCATCTGGTCATCAGGAATTTGTAATCCGGGAGGGACAGCCCACCATGAGCGAGCAGAACGAGACCCCGTACGTCACCGACGACACCGACGACGTCGAGGGCCACTTCCGGCGGGGCACCGACGCTGACGATGCTGACGACGTCCAGGGCCACACCCGCCGCGGCGCCGACGACACCGACACCGACGACGTCGAGGGCCACACCCGCCGCGGCACGGACGCTGACGATGCCGACGACGTCCAGGGCCACACCCGCCGCGGCACGGACGCTGACGATGCCGACGACGTCCAGGGCCACACCCGCCGCGGCACGCGACGCTGACGATGCCGACGACGTCCAGGGCCACACCCGCCGCGGCACCGACGCTGACGATGCCGACGACGTCCAGGGCCACACCCGCCGCGGCACCGACGACACCGGCGATGACGACGTCGAAGGCCACGTCAGGGCACGCTGATGACCGGCATCGGTTCGGGGGCGGACAGGAACTGGTCCGCCCCCGAACCGATGGTTTGAGCGAAATCGATGGATAGGGCGCTTCCCGATCGGGAGGCGCCCTGTCCGTGCATCATTCGGCCAGGCGGGGCTTGTGCTCTGGCGGGGCGGCGCCCCCGCGGCCGCCCGCCAGAGCAGAAGCCGGGTCGTGGACGGCCGGTGGCGCTGCCATCCCCTCCTCGGCAGCGCTGCCTCCAGTTCCCGTTCCCGCAGATCAACCACTAGTAAGCATGCCGAACGGGGACAAGAGTGTCAGTCGGGCAGCTGACAGGGCCGCTGTCAGCTGCCCGACAGCTGGCTGCCCGCGAAACGGTCGAGGGCCGCGGCCTGCTTCACGGTCACCGTCCGGTCCTGGATCTCGATCCAGCCCCGTCGCTCAAAGCCGCGCAGCGCGGCGTTGACGCTCTGCCGGGTACCGGCGGCCTGGTGCGCGAGTTCCTCCTGGGTCATCCTCAGCCGGATGCTCCCGTCGGCCCCCCGGGGCTGACTGAGCAGGGCTTTCGCCACACGGCGGGGCAGGTCCAGGAAGACCAGGTCGGATGCGGCCTCGGTGAGCCGCCGGAGAGTGCGCGCAATCGAACTGGTCAGGGCCTGCGCCGCGGACGGCACCCGGGCGCAGATCTCCTGGATGGTCTCCCGGGGGACGAGCAGCAGCTGGCTTTCCTCCAGCGTCTCCGCGTCAGCGGACCTGGGGCCGCCGTCGGCGATGCTGATCTCGCCGAAGGCGCCGCCAGACTGGATGATCGTCAGCGTCAGCTCGCCGCCGTCCGCGGACCGCACCACGACCTTGACCCGGCCGGAGACCACGACGATCCAGGTGTCGCCCTGGTCGCCCCGGGTGAACACGACCTGGCCACGGCGGAACGTGCGCAGCCGGGACACCCCGGCGACGGCCTGGAGATCCTCGGTTGACAGTGAACTGAGCAGAGCGGTCTGGCGCAGCACTCCGGCCAGGTCAGTCGTCATCGCTGGCTCCCTCAGCCGGGATGTGGCCGGGCGCGGTGTTACGAGCCGCGGTGTTGCTGGCCACCGCGCGCAGCACGGTCTTGACTTCGTACGGGGTCAGCCGCGGGTGCTTGCTCAGCAACCGGGCCACCAGCCCGGTCACGTGCGGCGCGGCGAACGAGTTGCCGGTGGAGACGATCGTCGAGCCGGACAGCCAGGGCACCCGGATGTCGATGCCGGGCGCGCCGAAATCGACCGGGGGCGCCGGGTTCGCGTCGAGCAGGAACGGGTCCTGCCCGTCATGGGCGGCCACGGAGATCACCGAGGAGAACTGCGCCGGGTAGGTGGGCGCCGGGACGTTATTGGCGGCGCAGACCAGGACAGCACCGGCGAACGCGGCCTCGTCGGCGATTTCGTGGAACAGCCCGAAGTAGTCCTCGCGGCCGGTGCTCAGCGACAGGTTGAGCACCTGCGCTCCCTGGGCGATGGCCCAGCGCAGGCCGGCGGCGAACACCACGCCCTTGCCGGTCAGCCGGCTGCCGAGGACGCGCACCGACCACAGGGTCGCGTCCGGGGCGGCGCGGCGGATGATCCCGGCGCAGGCGGTGCCGTGCCCGAACAGGTCATCGTGCGGGCCCTCCGTGCTGATGACCTCCTCAGCCTCCGGGTCCCAGCGCAGGGCGACGGCCCGGTCGACAGCACCGACGGCCGGGTGGGCGGCGTCGATCCCGCTGTCCACCACGGCCACGGTAACTCCGGCCCCGGAGGCACCGGCCCAGGCCCAGTCCTTGTCGATGGGCAGATCGATCCGCGGCACGCAGCGCAGCGTTCCCGGGGCGAAGGCGTCACTCCAGGCCGGTCTCAGCGGGGTCGTGGCGGCCGCCTTTCCGCGTAGTCGCCGATGTCCCGCAGCACCGCGAGGGCCAGCCGGCGTTCCGCGGCGCCGCGGCGCGCGAGCGCGGCGAAGGTGGCGGCCAGCGCCGCGAGGTCGCGGTCGGCGGCGGGCAGCTCATCGGCGGCGTGCCGGATCGCGGTGACGAGGTCATCGTGCCCGGCAGCATCGGCCAGCGCGGCCAGCAGGACCCGGCCCAGCGCGTTGAAGCTGTCCACGCTGGCCAGAGCCAGGGCCGCCTGGTCCGCGAACAACGACAGCAGCGCCATGTCCTGCTCGGCGCCCGGCCGCCGGGTGTCGCGGTCGAGCAGGGTGATGACCCCGAGCATCCGCTGCGGCGTTTCCACCGGAACCGCGAGGATGGCCTGCGGCACATACCCGGTCTGCTCGGCCACCTCCCGGGCGAACCGTGCATCGCTGGCCACGTCGCTGATCGCGATCGGCTGGCCGGACTGCACCACCCAGCCCGCGATGCCCTGGGAGGACGGAATCCGCATGCCGGTCACGTCATCCGCGCCCTCCCCCGCCGCGATCGTGTAGCGCAGCTCGGACTCGTCCTCGGTGAGCAGGGCCAGCGAGCAGGCTGCCGCGCCAAACAGCTGCCGGGCCGTCTCGGTCAGCGAGCGCAGCAGCTCATCAGTGCCCGTCGGCCGGACCGCCGGGCCAAGCGAGGTGGCCAGCTCACCGAGGTCCCTGAGCAGCTCATCCGGGCTCATACCGGCGGCCCGGCCAGGTCATCGAGGGATCCGGCAGGCAGCGGGCCCGGCCTGCGGCTGGACGGGTCCGGCCGGGGCAGCGGGCCGCGGCCAGGTGTGCGGGCCATGCGCGTCCCCGCGACCGACAGCAGCGACGCACTGGGCGGGCTGGTCTGCAGCGCGGCCAGGAACTCCGCGCCATCGATCCGGAGCAGCGTGCAGTCTTGCTGGGCCCGCACCGTGGCCGTACGCGGGATGCCGTGCAAGAGCCCCAGCTCGCCGACGTAGCCGGGGGCGGTGACCGGAGCCAGGTCAACCGGCCGGGGCCCGTCGCCCCGGGCGGCCACCGACAGCTCGCCTCGTTCCAGGATCCACAGCGCGTCGGACGGGTCGCCTTCGCGGATCAGCACCTGCCCGGCGGGCAGCACGACTTCCACCGCCGCGGCGGCCAGCCGTTCGAGCGTGCTCCGGTCGGCGGCCGCGAGCAGGTCCAGCCCGGACAGCAGCGCCACCCGGGGCCGCAGCCGGTCCGCGGCCGCGGCCGAGGCGCGGTCAGCCCGGAGCAGGGTAGGCAGGCCGGCCAGGCCGAGGACGGGGATCCCGGCCCCGACAGCGATCAGCGCCACGGTCACGTCCGTGTGGGCCAGCAGGATCCCGACCGCCAGGCTGGCCAGCAGGATGCCGGCCAGGACCAGGGTGTCGAACACCCCGAGCACGCGGCTGAGCACCTCCCCGGCCAGGTCGCGCTGCAGCCTGGTGAGGGCCAGCACGTCCACGATGACCATGCCCGCTCCGGAGAGGACCTGGAGCAGGCAGGCGACCGCGGGAGAGTGGACCGGGATCGTCACCAGGAACGGCAGTGCCTGCAGGCAGAGGCTGCCCATGATGACCGGCGCGAGCCGGCCGGCGCTGCTCAGCCGGTTGGCCAGGCCAGCGCCGAGCACTCCGCCCAGGGCCGCCCCGGCGAGCAGGTAGCTGTAACCGTTGGCCCCGGTACCCAGCCGCTCCGACAGCGGGACGTACAGCACGGTGGTCGCGCCGTAGACGGCGGAGTCCAGGGCACAGAACAGCACGACGGCCAGCGCGACCCGCTGCGCGGCCAGCGCCCTGAGCCCGGCCGCCAGTTGCTGCGCGGCGTTGCCGTCCGCTTCCGCGCCGCCCCGGGAGCGGACCCGCAGCCGCGCTACCACCACGGCCGCCAGCAGGAAACTGACCGCGTTGATCACGACGCCGATGACGGGGCGGCCGGTCAGCAGCAGCAGGCCACCCACGGCCGGGCCGACCACCACCACGAGGTTCTCCAGCGCGGCAAAGATGGCGTTCGCGGCGGCCAGGTCGTTCTCGCTGACGGTTTCGGGAGTCAGCGCGCCCGCGGCGGGCCGGAACGGCGCGAGCACGGCGGCGGACAGGGCCAGGAAGACCAGGACGAGGCTGACTGGCCCGTTCACCGCGACCACGACCGCGAGGCCCGCCATGAGTACCGCACTGGCCAGCGACGAAACGATGAGGATCGTGACGCGCTCGTAGCGGTCGGCGATCACCCCGCCGTAGCTGGTGAGCACCAGCCCGGGTGCCCAGCGGCAGATTCCCGCCGCGGCCAGCCACTGGGTGGAATGCGTGCGGTCGAAGATGTAGACCGAGATCACGACCACGAACGACCAGCTGCCGAGCTGGTCGATCAGGAACGAGGCGACGAGCAGCCGCAGGTCATGGTGGCGCAGCGCGTCCCGGTACCGGCCACGCCCGGCCGCTTTCGCGCTGCCGGCAGCATCCGCCTGCAGCTGGGGACCGGCCGTGGCCTCCTCCGGTCCTGGCGAGGGCGCCATCTAGGCCTGGACCCGGTCCGGTGCGGCCGCCAGCTCGGCGGCCCGGTCGAGCAGGGGCTGGCAGCGCAGGCGCTGGCCGATCTCGCGGGCTTCGCTGATGGCCAGCGCCGCAGCCGCAGCGTCGGGCAGGCGGGTGAGGTACTGGGCATGATCGAGCAGGCCGTGCGCGAGATGGTAAGGGGTGCTCAGCTCGCGCAGAGCAGCGATGGCGGCCAGCCAGGCCTCGGCGGCGTCGCCACCGTCCTGGCTGGCCAGGCGGGCATGGACCAGGTCACGTTCAGCCCGCAGCATGGGTGCGACATGTCCCGGCGGGCTCGCGTCCAGCAGCGTGAGCAGTTCGCCGATGGCCGCCGCGTCGTTCAGGTCGTAGGCGGCGCGGGCGGCCTGCGGCCACGCCCAGCGCACGCAGACATGGGTGATCCCCAGAGCGTCAACACGCGCGAGCACAGCGCGGGCGTGCCGCAGTGCCTCCGCTGGCTGATGCCGGGCGGCGGTAGCGTGGGCTTCCACCACGCTGATCACCGCCTTGTCCTGGGGATCTTCGCTGGCCCGCATGTCCTGCATGGTCGCGTGAATCGCCTCAGCAGCAGCAGCGTCACCGCGCAGCGCGGCGAGCCAGGCCCGGTAGCAGGCGAGGTACTCGATATCCGCCAGGCCGTCGGCGTCCGCGGTCCGGGTGAGCTCACTATCAGCCGCGTCCCAGTCACCCAGCGCCATCAGGGCCTCGGCCGCATTACCGACCGCGCCCGCCAGGCTGGCCCGGGCCCCGGTACGCCGGAGATGCTGCACAGCGGAATGTGCGGCGTCCAGGCTGGCCGCCGGGTCAGTGACGCCCAGCACATCGGCCAGGTTCCCCAGCACCCGTCCCAGCGAGACGAAGTCGCCGACCTGAGTGTTCAGCCGTGCACTCTCGCGGAGGTAGGCGACTGCTTCGGGATGCCGTCCAGCAGAGCCGAGGAAAATCCCGCGGGTGAGGAACAAGTGGCCGAGCTGGCCGGGACCGACGCCCTGCGGCTCGCCGAGGGCCTGACCTAGCATCAGCGCCTCGGTGGTCAGCCGGTCAGCATCAGCCGAGCCAGCGAATACCTCGAGGAACGCGAGCTCGTCCAGCGCCCGCACCGTGTCAGCGTCCGGGTCGGCCCGCAGGACTTCCATGGCCGCAGTGAGCTGATCACGCGCTTCACCATGACGGCCCCATCCGGCCAGCGCCTGCCCCACGATAGCCTGAGCCCGGGCTGCGGCCCTGGCCCGGCCACGCTGCAGATGATAGTCACGGGCCCGGTCCGCATACTCGATCGCCACTGCCCAGCTGGCGTTGGTGACGGCGGCGTCCGCAGCACTTTCCCACAACGCACCCGCGTCCGGCTGCCCCTCCTCGGTACCGGGTGAGGTCAGTTCCGCGGCGGTGGCATAGCTGGTAGCCGCGACGGCGGGGGCGCCGGTGCGCTCGGCGCGTTCGGCCGCGCGGATAAGCGCGGCGACGGCCAGGTCGCGGATTTCACTTGTGTCCGGTGCGTCGGGGATGGCGTGCAGCGCGTCCAGGTAGTGCCGGGCGATGACATCGATGACCTCCTCGCCATCCCCGGGGAAAGCAGCCCGCAGATGCTCAGCGACCTTCAGGTGACGGGCCTTACGGTCCCGCCGGGAGAGCGTCTCGTAGGCCACCTGGCGGAGCATCTGCTGGGCGAACTGATAGCTGCCCTGCTCCGGCGACAGCGGATCGGCCGACACACTGAGCACCTCACGGCGCACCAGCTCACCGAGGGTGGACCGGACGTCAGCCTCGTCTCGCCCGGACACCGCGACCAGCGCCTCGGCCGGAAAACTGCCCCCGAGCACCGCGGCGTCGGTGACCAGCCGCCGCACCTCCGGGTCCAGCGCGTCGAGACGGGCGGCGAGCAGCGCGTGCAGGCTGTCCGGGACCGCCAGCTCCCCCACGTTCCCAACCAGCCGGTACACACCCTCGGAGGGCTGCACGATGTCCCGGTCGATCAGTGCGCGGACCGTCTCCACCGCGAACAAGGGAATGCCCTGCGCCTGCCGGGTCACCGCGGCACGGGCCGCGGGCGGCATGCCGGGGACCAGCGCGTCGACCAGCTGATCCATGGACGCCGGATCCAGCGGATCCAGCGTCAGCGTGATCCGGTTCCGGCCCGTACCGAAGCCCGGCCGGACCTGGCTGAGCTCGGGCCGGGCGAACACCAGCACATACACCGGCAGGTCCCTCGACCAGTCAATGAGATGGTCCAGGAAATCCAGCAAGCCCGCGTCGGCGTACTGGGCATCCTCGACCAGCAGCAGCACTGGTTCAGTCGCCGCGAGGCGCTCGAAGAACAGCCGCCACCCGGCGAACAGGTCTTCCCGGGTCAGCGATGCCCCGCTGCCCCCGGCAAAGGCGACACCAAGGAGCCGGCCTAGCCGCAGCCCGATGTAGGCCCGCTCGCCCGGATCGGGGACGAACCGGTCCAGGCCTTCCCGCAGCTTCGCGGCCGCGGTGTCGGCGGGGTCTTCCTCGGCGATGCCGAGCCGCTGCCGGACGATCTCGGCCAGCGCCCAGAACGCCACCCCCTCGCCGTAAGACAGGCACCGGCCCCGGTGCCACCACACCACCTCCGCGAGACCATCGATGTATTTCTCGAACTCCCAGCCCAGCCGGGACTTGCCCACCCCGGCCGGCCCGGACACCAGCACCAGCCGCGGCACCTTACGGTCCGCCGCCGCATGGAACAGCTCCCTGACCGTGCGCAGCTCAGCGTCCCGGCCGATCAGCGGCGCTTCCAGCCCGTCCACCCGCTGCGCCCCACCCACGGCCGACAGCACCCGGGTGGCCCGCCACAGTTGTTCTGGCCCGGCTTTGCCCTTCAGCCGGTGCGACCCGGCGTCAGCGAAACCGATCGCGCTGCCCGCCAGCCGCTGGGTACCGGAGTCCACCAGCACCGCTCCCGGCTGCGCCACCGCCTGCACCCGGGCCGCGGTGTTCACCGCGTCGCCCGCCACCATGCCCTCGCCGACCGCGCCGATAGTGACCGCGACCTCACCAGTGACCACCCCCGCCCGCGCGGCCAGGCCCGGCAGGCCTGTTTCCCCGCCCAGCTCGGTGATGGCGCTGACCAGATCAAGAGCGGCGCGCACGGCCCGCTCGGCGTCGCCCTCGGCCGCGGCCGGGGTGCCCCACACCGCCATGACCGCGTCCCCGATGAACTTCTCCACCGTGCCGCCGTACCGGCCGATCACCGTCCGGGCCACCGCGAAATACCGCGACAGCAGCTCCCGCACCGCCTCCGGGTCTCGCGACTCCGACAACGGCGTAAACCCGACCAGGTCACAGAACAGCACCGAGCACACCCGCCGCTCCGCCACCGGCGCGGTCCCGGGACCCGCGGCAGCCGGCAATGACGCTTTCACCGATGAAGGTGACGCTGCGTCAGGCAATGCGGAGCCGCACACCCGGCAGAAGCGTTTACCGGGAGCAGCTGGCTCCCCACATGACGGGCAGCCCCTGAGAGAAGCGCCGCAATCCCCGCAAAACCGGTCACCCGCCCCCAGGGACGCACCACACTGCGCGCACGTCTCCATCAGAGAACTCTAAAGTCCCGCACTAGGTGGAGTCGATGGGAACGATTGCCTTCGTGGACAGTTTGACACTGCGCATCACCTTTCAGCCCAGGAGAGCGGCTGAGGAGAATTAACCGGATTACGCCGGTATCCGGGACTGTGCGGAGGCAATGGCCCCGGCGCGGTCGAGGATGGGCTGGCAGCGCAGGCGGCCGGCAATGTCGCGGGCCTCGCTGACGGCGGCCGTGACCGCGGCCGCATCGCCCAGCCGGACAAGATGCTCAGCTTGATCGAGCAAGCCATGCGCGAGATGGTAGGGCGTGCTCTGCTCGCGCAAGCTGTGGACGGCGGCGGCGAAGGCCGCAGCGGCAGCTGGATCACTCGTCCCGGCTAGCCAGCCGGGCGTGCACGAGGTCACGTTCGGCCCGCAGCATAGGGGCCAGGTCTCCCCGCTGAAAGGGGCTGATCAGGGCGAGCAGCTCACGGATGGCGGCACTGTCATCCAGATCGTGGGCGGCGCGGGTGGCGAGCGGCCAGGCCCAGCGCATGTCCTCGTGGCTGATGCCGAGCGCGTCCGCGAAGGCGAGCGTGGCCCGGGCGGAGCGCAGCGCTGCTGCATGCTCGCGGCGGGCCGCGGCGGTGAACGCCTCCACGATCTGGATCAGCGCCTTGTCCTGGGGATCTTCGCTGGCGCGCAGGTCCCCCAGGCCAGCCAGGATGGCCTGGCCCCCGGTGGCGTCGCCGCGCATGGCCATCAGCCAGGCCTGCTGGCAGGAGAGATAGTCGATGCCGCCGAGCCCGTCGACTTCCATAGCCTGGGTTAGCCTCTCCTGGGCGGCGTCCCACTCACCCAGCAGAAACTGCGCCTGGGTCCAGTTCGCGATGGCAAAGACCAGGTAGTCCCGGTTTCCGGCCCGGCGCAGATGCTCGGTCGCCGTCCGGGCAGCGTCGGCGCCAGCCGCTGGATCGGCGAACGCCAGCACGTCAGAAAGGTTGAGCAGCGCCCGTCCCAGCCGGAAGTTGTCGCTGGCCTGGGTAGCGAGCCGGACGCCTTCCCGGAAGTAGGCTACTGCCTCCGGTCGCCGGCCCAAGGTGCCGAGGTGGATCCCACGGGTCATGAACAAGTTGCCGAGCTGGTCGGCCCCGACGTCGAGGGCCTCACCGAGGATCAGGGCCTCGGTGGTGAGCCGGTCGGCATCCGGTGAGCCGGTGAACACCTCGACGGCCGCGAGTTCGTCCAGCGCACGCACGGTGTCGGTATCAGGGTCTGCGCGCAGCACCTGCACGGCGGCGGTGAGCTGATCGCGTGCTTCAGCCAGCCGGCCGGACAGGCGCAGCGCCTGGCCGGAGGTGGCCTGGGCCCGCGCTGCCGCCCGGGCCTGGTCGTGCCCGAGATGGTAATCGTGCGCCCGGCCCGCATGCTGGACGGCATCGGTCCAGCTGGCGTTGGCGATGGCGGACTGGGCAGCGTGTTCCCAGAGCAGGCCTGCGTCCGGCTGCCCCCAGGTGCTGGGCGCGGTCAGCTCGGCGGCGGTGGCATAGCTGATAGCAGCGACGGCGGGGGCGCCGGTGCGCTCGGCGCGTTCGGCGGCGCGGATCAGCGCGCCGATCGCCCGTTCCCGGATCTGGTCGGCGTCCGGGTCTTCCGGCGCGGCGGTGAGCGCGTCGAGGTAGTGCCGGGCGATGACGTTGACGACCTCCTCGCCGTCCCCCGGGAAGGCGGCGCGCAGGTGCTCGGCCACTTTCAGGTGGCGGGCCTTGCGGTCGCGCCGGGACAGCGTGTCGTAGGCCACCTGGCGGAGCATCTGCTGGGCGAACCGGTAACTGCCCCGCTCCGGTGACAGCGGATCGGCCGACACGCTCAGCACCTCACGGCGCACCAGCTCACCCAGCGCCGCCCGCACCTGGGATTGATCCCGCCCGGATACCGCGACCAGTGCCTCGGCCGGGAAGCTGGTGCCGAGCACTGCCGCGTCGGCCACCAGCCGCCGCACCGCCGGGTCGAGCGCATCCAGCCGGGCGGCGAGCAGCGCGTGCAGGCTGTCCGGGACCGCCAGCTCGCCGACGTCACCGACCAGCCGGTACACGCCCTCCGACGGCTGCACGATGTCCCGGTCGATCAAGGTCCGGACCGTCTCGACCGCGAACAGCGGGAATGCCCTGCGCCTGGGTGGTCACCGCCCGCCGGGCTGCCGCGGGCATACCGGGGACCAGTGCGTCGACGAGCTGGTCCATGGACGCCGGGTCCAGCGGGTCCAGCGTCAGCGTGGTCCGGTTCCGGCCCGCGCCAAACCCAGGCCGGGCCTGATGCAGTTCCGGGCGGGCGAAGACCAGCACGTACACCGGCAGGTCGCGGGACCAGTCGATCAGGTGGTCCAGGAAATCCAGCAGGCCCGCGTCGGCGTACTGGGCATCCTCGACCAGCAGCACCAATGGGCCCTCCGCGGCCAGCCGCTCGAAGAACAGCCGCCACCCGGCGAACAGCTCCTCCCGGGTCAGCGACGCCGCACCATCCCCGGCAAAAGTGACGCCGAGGAGCCGGCCCAGCCGCAGGCCCGCGAACGCCCGCTCACCCGGATCGGGGACGAACCGGTCCAGGCCTTCCCGCAGCTTGGCCGCGGCGGTCTCGGCGGGGTCTTCCTCGGCGATGCCGAGGCGCTGGCGGACGATCTCGGCCAGCGCCCAGAACGCCACCCCCTCGCCGTAGGACAGGCACCGGCCCCGGTGCCACCACACCTCGGTGGCCAGCCCATCGATGTATTTCTCGAACTCCCAGCCCAGCCGGGACTTGCCCACCCCGGCCGGCCCGGACACCAGCATCAGCCGCGGCACCTTACGGTCCGCCGCCGCATGGAACAGCTCCCTGACCGTGCGCAGCTCAGCGTCCCGGCCGATCAGCGGCGCTTCCAGCCCGTCCACCCGCTGCGCCCCACCCACGGCCGACAGCACCCGGGTGGCCCGCCACAGTTGTTCTGGCCCGGCTTTGCCCTTCAGCCGGTGCGACCCGGCGTCAGCGAAACCGATCGCGCTGCCCGCCAGCCGCTGGGTACCGGAGTCCACCAGCACCGCTCCCGGCTGCGCCACCGCCTGCACCCGGGCCGCGGTGTTCACCGCGTCGCCCGCGACCATGCCCTCACCGACCGCGCCGATAGTGACCGCGACCTCACCAGTGACCACCCCCGCCCGGGCGGCCAAATCCGGCAGGCCTGTCTCTGCCTCCAGCTCGGAGACCGCGCCGACCAGGCCCAGGGCGGCGCGCACGGCCCGCTCGGCGTCGCCCTCGGCCGCGGCCGGGGTGCCCCACACCGCCATGACCGCGTCCCCGATGAACTTCTCCACCGTGCCGCCGTGCCGGCCGATCACCGTCCGGGCCACGTCGAAATACCGGGACAGCAGCTCCCGCACGGCTTCCGGGTCCCGCGACTCCGACAGCGGGGTGAACCCGACCAGGTCACAGAACAGCACCGAGCACACCCGCCGCTCCGCCACCGGCGCAGGGGCAGTCCCAGCAGCGGCCGGGCCCACGGCCGTCACGCGAGGCGAAACGGAGGCAGGGGCGATATCCGTCAGCGCATGCCCGCAGGCCCGGCAGAAACGATTGCCGGGCGCCGCCGGTTCCCCGCACGACGGACAAACCCCCTGTGGAGCGCCGCAATCCACGCAAAACCGGTCGCCTGCCCCCAGGGACGCACCACATTGCCTGCACGTCTCCACCACGCAACTCTAAAGTGCGGGCTGGGCACAGTCGACGGGGACCATGACATCACGTAGGTACATCTTCGCCGCGCTTTTGTCTGCCAGCGGCGGAAATGTGATTCCGCGGGTCTTCGCCAGACCCTGCGGCTGACTTGACACTGCCGGATGCTTCCACGTATGAGGATTCAGTGAGGTGCGCGCAGTGCGGGGCGTCTCTGGAGGTGGGCCACCGATTCTGCGGGGATTGCGGCGCACCCTTGGTGGCGTGCCCGTCGTGTGGTGAGCCAATTGCTCCCGGTAAACGCTTTTGCCATGCCTGCGGGCAGGCACTAGCGGATGCCCCGGCCCGGCCCGCTGCGGCTGCGCCCGCTGGGCCAGCGCCGGGCCCGGCCCGCCTGCCGGTGGCAGAGCGGCGGGTGTGCTCGGTGCTGTTCTGTGACCTGGTCGGGTTCACGCCGTTGTCGGAGTCGCGGGACCCGGAGGCGGTGCGGGAGCTGCTGTCCCGGTATTTCGACGTGGCCCGGACGGTGATCGGCCGCTACGGCGGCACGGTGGAGAAGTTCATCGGGGACGCGGTCATGGCCGTGTGGGGCACCCCGGCCGCGGCCGAAGGCGACGCCGAGCGGGCCGTGCGCGCCGCTCTTGATCTGGTCAGCGCCATCACCGAGCTGGGCGGGGAAACGGGCCTGCCGGGCCTGGCCGCGCCGGGCGGGGGTGGTCACTGGTGAGGTCGCGGTCACTATCGGCGCGGTCGGTGAGGGCATGGTCGCGGGCGACGCGGTGAACACCGCAGCCCGGGTGCAGGCAACGGCCCAGCCAGGGCAGGTGCTGGCCGACGTGTCCACCCAGCGGCTGGCCGGCAGCGCGATCGCGTTCACCGACGCCGGGGCACACCGGCTGAAGGGCAAAGCCGGGCCGGAACAGCTGTGGCGGGCTACCCGGGTGCTGTCCGGGGTCGGCGGGGTCCAGCGGGTGGACGGGCTGGAGGCGCCGCTGGTCGGCCGGGACGCGGAGCTGCGCACGGTCAGGGAGCTGTTCCATGCGGCGGCGGACCGTAAGGTGCCGCGGCTGGTGCTGGTGTCCGGGCCGGCCGGGGTGGGCAAGTCGCGGCTGGGCTGGGAGTTCTACAAGTACATCGATGGGCTGGCCACCGAGGTGTGGTGGCACCGGGGCCGGTGCCTGTCCTACGGCGAGGGGGTGGCGTTCTGGGCGCTGGCCGAGATCGTCCGCCAGCGGCTGGGCATCGCCGAGGAAGACCCCGCCGACACCGCGGCCGCGAAGCTGCGGGAAGGCCTGGACCGGTTCGTCCCCGACCCGGACGAGCGGGCCTATATCGGCCTGCGGCTGGGCCGGCTGCTCGGCGTCGCTGTCCCCGGGGACAGCGGAGCTCCCTTGACGCAAGAGGAGCTGTTCGCTGGGTGGCGGCTGTTCTTCGAGCGGCTGGCCGCGGAGGGCCCGCTGGTGCTGCTGATCGAGGATGCCCAGTACGCCGACGCGGGCTTGCTGGATTTCCTGGACCACCTGATCGACTGGTCCCGCGACCTGCCGGTGTATGTGCTGGTCTTCGCCCGCCCGGAACTGGACCAGGTCCGCCCAGGGTTCGGTACGGGCCGGAACCGGATCACGCTGACGCTGGATCCGCTGGACCCGGCGTCCATGGACCAGCTGGTGGACGCCCTGGTCCCGGGCATGCCCTCAGCCGCGCGGGTGGCGCTGACCCGGCAGGCGCAGGGCATTCCCTTGTTCGCGGTGGAGACCGTCCGGGCGCTGATCGACCGGGACATCGTGCAGCCCTCCGAGGGCGTGTACCGGCTGGTCGGCGAACGTCGGCGAGCTGGCCGTGCCGGACAGCCTGCACGGGCTGCTCGCCGCCCGGCTGGATGCGCTCGACCCGGCGGTGCGGCGGCTGGTCACCGACGCGGCGGTGCTCGGCGAGCAGCTTCCCGGCGGACGCACTGGTCGCGGTGTCTGGGCGGGAGGAGGCTGAGGTGCGGGCGGCTCTTGGTGAGCTGGTGCGCCGGGAGGTGCTGAGCGTGTCAGCGGATCCGCTGTCACCGGAGCGGGGCAGTTACCAGTTCGCCCAGCAGATGCTCCGCCAGGTCGCCTACGACACGCTGTCCCGGCGCGACCGCAAGGCCCGCCACCTGAAAGTGGCCGAGCACCTGCGCGCCGCGTTCTCCGGCGACGGCGAGGAGGTCGTCGACGTCATCGCCCGGCACTACCTCGACGCGCTCACCGCCGCGCCGGAAGACCCCGACGCCGACCAGATCCGGGAGCAGGCGATCGGCGCGCTGATCCGCGCCGCCGAACGCGCCGAGCGCACCGGCGCGCCAGGCCGGGCCGCCGCCAGCTACGCCACCGCCGCCGGGCTGACCTCACCCGACACAGCCGGCCCGCAGCCGTCGGTCGGCCTGCTCTGGGAACGAGCCGCCGAATCCGCGCTGGCCGATGGCAGCCACGCCGGAGCGGTCGGGCATGTGGCCCAGGCCCGCGCGCACTACCTCCGAGATGGCCAAACCAGGGCGGCAGCTCGCGCCCAGGCCATCGCCGGCCAGGCGCTGAGCAGGTCAGGCCGCCATGCCGAAGCCCATGACCAGCTCATCGCCGCCATGGAGGTCCTGCGCGCTGACCCGGACACCGACACGGTGAACACGCTGAGCGAACTCGCAGTCGTCGCGGTGTTCACCGGTGCACCAGATGCCGACCGGCTCAGCGCTGAAGCGCTGACCCTCGGCCAGGACCTCGACGTGGCGGCCAGCCGGCTGGTGCATCTGTTCACCACCCGCGGTATCTACCTCGGCAGCGCCGGGCGGCGGCCGCAGGCGGCGGCCTATTTCCGCGAAAGCGCCCGGCTCGCCACCCAGGCCGGCGACAACTTTGGCCTGGGACGCGCGCAGCTGAACCTGTCGCATGTCCTGGCGGTCACCGAGCCCGCGGCGGGCGCGGAGGCCGCCCGCGCCGCTGTCGTCCACCTGCGCCGGGCAGGCATGCGGGACTACCTGACGACCGCGGTTACCAATCTCGTCATGGCGCTCTTCCTGCTCGGCGAGTGGGATGCCGCCGAGCAGGAACTAGCCCAGGCCGAAGAAGCAGACGGGATCTCCGGCAACGACTACCTCGCCTGCTACCAGGCGTGGCTCGCGGCCCTACGTGGCGACGCCAGCACCGCCGAGGCAAAGCTGGCGGCGCTCCGGGACATACGAGACAGCGAAGATGCCCAGGATCACTCGCTGATCAGCGTCACTGAAGCCTTCGCCGCCGCCGCGCGCAACCGGCCCGGGCAGGCGCTGAATCATGCCCGCGCCACGCTAGCGTGCGCTGATGCCATCGGCATCAGCCACGATGACCTCCGCTGGGCCTGGCCGCTGGCGGCCCGTGCCGCTGACGAGTTGCGGGACGACGACGCCACCCGCGATCTGCTTACCCTGCTCGACGCCTGGCAGCCCGGGCATATCGCTCCCCTGCAGAAGGCCGAACGCGACCTGGCTCGCATCCGTCTCGCCGCCCGCGATGGCGGCCAGGACATCTCGGCCGGTTTTGCTCTCGCCATCAACGGCCTGCGCGAGCTGAGTACTCCGTACCATCTCGCGCACGGCCTGCTCGACTACGCCCAGTACCTCATCCGGCTGCAGGATCCCGATGCCGCCGCGGTCGCCGTGGACGAAGCCCGCGGGATCGCACAGCAGCTGCGCTGCCAGCCGTTGCTCGACCGGGCCGCAGCCCTGGCGCCCGCCGGACCGCGGATTCTGGCGTAGCGATAAGACGGGTGACCGCCGGCCGACTGCGCCCTACCGGTCGGCGCGGCGGATGCGGCGGCCCGCAATCCGGGTCGGCACGATGCGCAGGAACTGGTCCCGCTGCCCGCCGGGCCATGCCTCGATCCCCGCGGCCAGCACCTCAGCCCGCTCAGCCTCGGAGTCCACGTGGTGCGCGGCGCCCTGGATCAGCACGCTCCAGCCCTCGCGGCTGGCCAGGTCGAAGTCGTCGATCTCAAACCCCACGTTGTACTCCGCGTGCGCGATGCCCGTCCGCAGATCCTCATCGAGCGGGCTGTCCTGCGCCGTGCGGAACAGGATGGCTCCCTGGTGCAGCTGGTAGTTCACGGGCAGCACGGTCACGCCGGACCGGCCGGAGTAAGCGATCCGGCCGATGCCGCCCGGGGAGATCAGGCGCAGGCACTCGGCCTCGTCCAGCCGCTCGAAAACGGGCGTCCCGGACCCGGCGGCTGTGCCGGTCGTGTCGTCAGGCATCTGTTACCTGCCCATGATCGGGAGGGGCTTGTTCCGCGGGCCACTATAGCCCTGGGCGGGGGGTGCCGGTCAGGGCGGCGCACCGGGCTCGCGGCCAGGACACGGCAAGCCATCACCCGCGTGTCCCTGGCGCGCTGTGATCAGCTGGCACAATGCCTGCTGTGAGTAACCCGCGGCACGGGCCGTTTCGCGGGTTGCCGCGAGAGGTGGCCGTCCTCACCGCGGTGTCGTTCACGGTCGCGCTCGGGTACGGCATCGTCGCCCCGGCTATCCCGTTGTTCGCCCGCCAGTTCGGCGTTAGTACCGCCGCAGCGGCCAGCGTGATCAGCGCCTTCGCGTTGATGCGGGTGATAGGGGCGCTACCCGCAGGGTGGCTGGTGGACCGGTTCGGGGAACGGGTCATCATGGTGGCCGGCATCGCCGTCGTCGCGGTGAGCAGCCTGCTGGCCGGGGCCTCCCGGTCGTTCGCAGAACTGATCGTCCTGCGCGGCAGCGGTGGCCTGGGATCGGCCCTCTACACCGTCGCCGCGCAGACCCTGCTGCTGGCCAGCGTGCCTGATGAGCTCCGGGGCCGGGCCAGTGGCGTGTTCAGCAGCGGGTTCCTGGTGGGCGGGATCAGCGGCCCAGCCGTGGGCGGGCTGGTGGCAGCCTGGTCGCTGCGGGCACCCTTCATCATCTACGGCTGCCTGCTCGCTGTTCCCGCCGTCATCGCCGCGGTGGTCCTGCGGGACACCAAGCACCGGCCGACGACGGTCGCCCAGCGGGCAGCCCGGCAGTTCACGGCCATCGTCAACGCGTTGCGCAGCCGGGCTTTCCGTGCCGCCGCGTCGGCCACCTTTGCTGACGGCTTCGCCGCCCTGGGTGTCCGGGGCGCGCTGGTGCCGTTGTTCGTCGGTGAGATCCTGCACCGGTCAGCGCTGTGGACCGGCCTTGGTTTCCTCATCTTCGCGGCGCTCAATGCGGCGGCGCTGCTGCCCGGTGGGTGGGCGGCTGATGCACTTGGCCGCCGCCCGGTCATCATCGCTGGTTGCAGCGTGACGGCTGGCGGCATGGTGATGCTGGCCATCCTGCCTGGGGTGCCGGGATACCTGACCGCGATGGCGGTCGCCGGCCTGGGCTCAGGGCTGCTGGATGTCGCGCCATCGGCCATGATCGGCGACATCCTCCGGGGGCAACGCGGGACAGTGGTCGCCCTCTACCAGATGGCGGGCGATACCGGTGCGGTCGCCGGGCCTGTGGCCGCGGGCTTCCTGGTCAACTCCATCTCCTTCAGCGCAGCCTTCGGACTCGCCGCAGCCGTGCTGGGCCTGGCCGCCGTCGCCGGGCTTCTCGCCCCGGAAACCCGGTCGAGGCTGATCCGGCCAGGGGATCAGCCGTAGGCTCATCCCGTGGCGGTGATCGATTTCGACGAACGGGATCTTGAAGCGAGAGTGCCTGACCTGGCCGCGGGCGGGGCGTGGGCGCAGGTGCGGCTGCGCTGGCGGCGGGACCCGCTGACCGGGGCGAGTGCCCGCATCCTCACCGGGGTGAAGCTCCAGCCCTCGGCCCGGCCGGACCTGGCCCGGCTCACGGCGAAGCCCGCGTTCTGCCCGTTCGACAGCGAGCACCTGGAGAAGGCGACCGTCCCGTTCTCCGCCGAGCTCACCAGCGAGGGCCGGATCCGGGTCGGCCAGGCGGTGGTGGTGCCCAACATCATGGCCTACGCGACGCATAGCGCGGTCGGCATCTATGACCCGGCACGGCACTTCCTCGACCTGGACGAGCTGACCCCGGCCCTGGTCGGGGACGCCCTGACCGCGATGGTCCGGCACGCCCAGGCCGTCCGGCGGGCGGACCCGGCCGCGGCGTGGAGCTCGATCAACGCCAACTACCTGCCGCCCTCGGGTGCCTCGCTGGTGCATCCGCACCTGCAGTCCGCGCATGACAGCTGCGGGCTGACCGGCCAGCGGCTCCTGGTCGAGCGATCAGGAGCCTGGCAGGAACAGCATGGGCCCTTCTGGGCGGCCCTGGTCGACCAGGAAGCCAGCGGTCCCCGGTGGATCGGGCACACCGGCCGGGTGGCCTGGCTCACCCCGTTCGCGCCCACCGGCTTCCATGAGGTGTGGGGCGTGGTCGGCGGCGCCGCGGACGTGACCGAGCTGACCGAGGCGGACACCCGGGACCTGGGGCAGGGCCTGGCCCGGGTGCTGGCTACCTACAAGGCCTGGAACCTGGCTTCGTTCAACTTCGCCGTGATCGGCGGTGGCCCGCGGGCCCGCGAGCATGGGCATCAGGTCGTGCTCAAGGTGGTCAGCCGGTCCAACCCCGAGCCCATGTACCGGAGCGACGCCACCTATTTCGAGCGCCTCTACGGGGAAGCGCTGATCGACGTGAGCCCGGAGGAGATCGCCGAGGGCGTCCGGGCCAGCTTCTGACCTGTGGGTCCACAGCGACCAGCGCGGGAAGGGCTGGACCGCCTGCGGCCCGGGTCGCGGGACGGGTCAGATCCTGGGCGGGCTCTTGCTGGCGCGGCTGCTCCCGTCGCCCGTCCCGCGCGCGACCACGACCACGCCGAGCACCGCGGCCAGCGGGGTGACAAGCGCGATGAAGTCGGACGGGGCCAGGCTGCCCAGGGCGTCGAGCGCACCCGCGAACCCGACGATCAGCACCGCCACCACGACCAGCCCCCAGCTGTGCAGGAACAGCCGCAGCGTGAACGGCGGCGCTGGGTCCGGCACATCCGGTACGGCGGTGATGGACTTCGTTACGCGGCTTTCCGCCATGCCGTCGCGCATCCGCACACTCACCATGAGGTCACCCGGCTGATCAGCGATCAGGAGCAGTTCGTCAGGGTGAGCCGGGTCGGGAGCCTGCGCGACCGACCCGCCGCCGGCCGCCCAGGACACCACCTTGCGGCTGCCGGAGGGCCGGACCCGGTAGCGGACCTGCTCCCCGGCGACCACCGTGTCCGGCCCCTCGATCACCGGGGCCCCCGGCCCGGTGCCGTTGACCTTCCCGCTCTCCTGCACGGCGGCCTGCAGGAAGCCGTCCAGGTCTGCCGTGCTGCCCGGCGCGGCGGCTCCAGGCAGCACGACGAGCTGGCGGCGGGCCAGCTGCTCCGCGAGCCGGATCTGCCGCGCGTGCACGCTCCAGGCCATCGCCACCACCACGCTGGCGAGCCCGGCCGCTCCTAGTCCGAGTAGCCCGGCGACCACCGGATGACCCGCACCCACTGCTACATCCGCGAGCATGCCAGCTCCCTGACCAGGGCAGTTACGAACTCAGGCTGGAGTGCCCAGCTGGAAAGTCTCTCCTGTTTCACGACAGTATTCAAACACATAATCGAATAACCTGGAAGCCCGATCTCGGGCTAACCGCCAGGACTAACTGGCCACATGCATGTTTCAGCCGGTCACTCCGTCAGCCGGTCACTCTGTCAGGCGGGAATCCGCGGCCCGGCGGGTGTCATGGCCGCGGCCCGGTCCAGCAGCGGCTGGCAGCGCAGGCCCCGGCCGATGTCGCGGGCTTCCTCGATGGCCAGCCCGGCAGCATCGGCATCGCGCAGGCGGATGAGGTACTCGGCATAGTCGAGCAGGCCGTGGGCCAGGTGATAGGGGGTGCTCAGCTTACGCAGGCCGCTGATGGCAGCGGCGAACTCCTCAGCCGCCGCTGGGTCACCATCGCGGTCGGCGAGGCGGACCCGGACCAGGTCTCGTTCGGCCTGCAGCATGGGACCGAGATGCCCGGGCTGGTAGGAGTCGAGCAGCGCGAGCAGCTCGCGGGTAGCTGCGACATCGTTCAGCTCCCATGCGGCTCGCGCGGCCTGGGGCCACGCCCAGCGGGGGAAGATGTGGCTTATCCCCAGGGCGCCAGCGTGAGCGAGTGCCGCAAGGGAGTGGCGCAGTGCCTCCTCTGGCTGATGGCGGGCGACGGCAGCCTGGGCTTCTACCATACTGATCGCGGCCTTGTCCTGCGGATCCTCGCTGGCCCGCAGGTCTGTAAGGGCGGGGAGCATGGCTCCGGCCGGAGCGGCATCGCCGCGCAGCGCCGCCAGCCAGCCCTCGTTGATAGCCAGGATGTCAACGTCGGCGAGCCCGCCGGACTCCATGGCCTGCGTTAGCTCCTCTTGAGCGGCGTCCCAGTCGCCGAGTAGCATCAGGGCCTGGATCAGGTTGCAGAGCGTGAACGCCAGATAGTCACGGGCGCCAGACCTGCGCAGGTGTCCTGCGGCGGTGCGGGCGATACCTGCCGCAGCCCCCGGGTCGATGATGGCCGTCTCGTCCGACAAGTTCAGCAACGCGCGGCCCAGGCGGACGTTGTCGCCGGTCTGGGTAGCGATGCGCACGCTCTCGCGGAAGTAGGAAACGGCCTCCAGCCGACGCCCGGCGATGCTGAGGTAGAACCCCCGGATAAGGAGAAGGCCGCCGAGCTGGCTACTATCCACGTTGAGAGCCTGCCCGAGGATAAGCGCCTCGTTGGTGAGCCGGTCGGCATCAGGTGAGCCGTCGAACACCTCCACGGCTGCGAGTTCCTCCATGGCGCGCACCGTGTCGATGTCCGGCTCGGCCCGCAGCACATGCACGGCCGCGGTGAGCTGATCACGTCCTTCAGCCAGCCGGCCGGACAGGCGCAGCGCCTGGCCCCCGATGGCCTGGGCCCTGGCTGCGGCGCGGGCCTGCCTATGCTGGCGATGGTAATCGCGGGCCCGGTCCGCGTGCTGGATGGCCTCGGCCCAGCTGCCGTTCGCGATGGCGGCCTGGGCGGCCTGCTCCCACAGCATTCCTGCGGACCGCTGCCCGTCGTGATCATCACGCAAGGTCAGTTCCGCGGCCGTGGCATAGCTCTTGGTGGCGACGGCGGGCGCACCGGTGCGCCCGGCCCGCTCGGCGGCGCGGATCAGCGCGCCGATCGCCTGCGCGCGGATCGCACCAGCGTCGGGGTCATCAGGAGCGGTGGTGAGCGCGTCGAGGTAGTGCCGGGCGATGACGTCGACGACCTCCTCCCCATCCCCGGGGAACGCCGCGCGGAGGTGCTCGGCCACTTTCAGGTGGCGGGCCTTGCGGTCGCGCCGGGACAGCGTGTCGTAGGCGACCTGGCGGAGCATCTGCTGGGCGAACTGGTAACTGCCCCGCTCCGGTGACAGCGGATCCGCTGACACGCTCAGCACCTCCCGCCGCACCAGCTCACCCAGAGCCGCCCGCACCTCAGCCTCCTCCCGCCCAGACACCGCGACCAGTGCCTCCGCCGGGAAGCTGCTCCCGAGCACCGCCGCGTCGGCCACCAGCCGCCGCACCTCCGGGTCGAGCGCATCCAGCCGGGCGGCGAGCAGCCCGTGCAGGCTGTCCGGCACGGCCAGCTCGCCGACGTCGCCGACGAGCCGGTAGACGCCTTCGGAGGGCTGCACGATGTCCCGGTCGATCAGCGCCCGGACGGTCTCCACCGCGAACAAGGGAATGCCCTGCGCCTGCCGGGTCAGCGCCACCCGCGCGGCTGAGGGCATGCCCGGGACCAGGGCGTCCACCAGCTGGTCCATGGACGCCGGGTCCAGCGGATCCAGCGTCAGCGTGATCCGGTTCCGGCCCGTACCGAAGCCCGGCCGGACCTGGCTGAGCTCGGGCCGGGCGAACACCAGCACATACACCGGCAGGTCCCTCGACCAGTCGATCAGATGGTCCAGGAAGTCCAGCAGGCCGGTGTCCGCGTACTGCGCGTCCTCGACCATCAGCACCAGCGGGCCCTCGGTCGCGAGGCGCTCGAAGAACAGCCGCCACCCGGCGAACAGCTCCTCACGGGTCAGCGACGCCCCGCCATCCCCGGCAAAAGTGACGCCGAGGAGCCGGCCCAGTCGCAGGCCGATATAGGCCCGCTCGCCCGGATCGGGGACGAACCGGTCCAGGCCCTGGGCCAGCTTGGCCGCGGCGGCATCCGCCGGGTCTTCCTCAGCGACGCCCAGCCGCTGGCGGACGATCTCGGCCAGCGCCCAGAACGCCACCCCCTCGCCGTAGGACAGGCACCGGCCCCGGTGCCACCACACCTCGGTGGCCAGCCCATCGATGTACTTGTAGAACTCCCAGCCCAGCCGCGACTTGCCCACCCCGGCCGGCCCGGACACCAGCACCAGCCGCGGCATCCGGCGATCTGCCGAGGCGTGGAACAGATCCCTGATGGTGCGCAGCTCCGCGTCCCGGCCGACCAGCTGGGCCTCCAGGCCGTCCACCCGCTGCACCCCGCCGACCCCGGACAGCACCCAGGTAGCCCGCCACAGCTGTTCTGGCCCGGCTTTGCCCTTCAGCCGGTGCGACCCGGCGTCAGCGAAACCGATCGCGCTGCCCGCCAGCCGCTGCGTCGGCCCATCCACGAGCACTGACCCGGGCTGCGCTACCGACTGCACCCGGGCTGCGGTGTTCACCGCGTCGCCCGCGACCATGCCCTCACCGACCGCGCCAATAGTGACCGCGACCTCACCAGTCACCACCCCCGCCCGCGCGGCCAGGCCCGGCACCCCCGTTTCCCCGCCCAGCTCAGTGACCGCGCTGACCAGATCCAGGGCCGCTCGCACCGCCCGCTCGGCGTCGCCCTCGGCGGTAACCGGCGTGCCCCAGACCGCCATGACCGCGTCCCCGATGAACTTCTCCACCGTGCCGCCGTAGCGGCCGATCACCGTCCGGGCCACGTCGAAATACCGCGACAGCAGCTCCCGCACCGCCTCCGGGTCCCGCGACTCCGACAATGGCGTGAAGCCCACTACGTCACAGAACAGCACCGAGCACACCCGCCGCTCCGCCACCGGTCCCTCTCCTGGCCCGGCCGCTGCGGTCACTGCGGCTGGCGCCCGCACCGAAGATGAGGACAGCGCGGCAAATGCGTGGCCGCAGGCCCGGCAGAAACGGTCGCCGGGGACGGCTGATTCACCGCATGACGGGCAAACCCCTAGCGGCGCCCCGCAGGAACCGCAAAACCTGTCGTTCACCCCTAGCGTCGCGCCGCACTGCCCGCAACTCACCGCTGCCTGCATCTCGCAATTATCCGCACCACACGCACCCCCCGTACGTTGCAGCACCCGGCTCCGTCAAAGTCTTGCTCAGGCTAACTGATATCGCAGAAATCGTTTTGCCAGTGGCCACTGGCAAAGACTTACCAGCGACCTCACTACACAGCTCGGCGCTGACCGGCCAAGTTGGGATTTGACCCAGCATGTCCGTCATTCGAGCGGAACGCGGAACCTAGGAAGTTGCCGGGTCTATGACTACTCACCGGCGGCGGGCGGGACGGCGGTACAGCCAGTAGGCGATGCCCCGGCGGCGGGTGCCCATCTCGGCCTCTGCCGCGCGGGAGGCCGCGACTGCGGCGTAGCCGTACTCCCGCAGCTGGCTCTCGTAGCCGCCGATGGCGGCCAGCAGTGCCGGGCCGTCCGGCGGGGCCTGGCCGTCCGGGGCGGCGCTGGCCAGCACGCGGCACAGCACCGCAGCGTCCTGCAGGGCGGTGTTCGCGCCGGAGCCACGGGCCGGGCTCATCGCGGCATCCCGCTCGTACACCGTGACCTCGGCGCCCGCCCGGTGCAGGCCCTGCGCCAGGCAGAGACCGCCCAGCCCGCCGCCAGCGACAGCGACCCGCAACCTCCGCACCGCACCTCCATGCTGCGTGTTCTGGGCCAGGCGGCAGGTGGGCCGTTCGCCGGCCAGCGGGTGACTTCTGACCCTGCCCGGCCGCGGCAGGCAGGGCCCATCCTGCAACTAATGGACCAGAGACTTGTCCAGAATGCTGATGACTCCCCGCGCGAAGGAGGGGGTCGAGATGCCGAATATCACCGATGGCCGGCCCACGGAGGCCGCCCCGGATCCCGTTGAATCCAGCGAACAGCACGCTCGCCAGCAAGCAGTCAAGCAGATCGAGCGGAAACGCGCCTTCCTGGTCCACGCCGTGGCCTACGCGGTCGGCTGCCTATTCCTGATCGTCATCTGGGCTCTCACGGAGTACCACAACGCTGGCGGCTGGCCGAGTCATGGCTTCAGCCAGAGCTCCGGGATCCCTGACGTGTGGAACATCTGGATCATCTACCCGGTCCTCGGCTGGGGCGCGTTCGTGGCTGTCCACGGGTGGGGCGTGTACCTGCGCAAGCCGATCTCGGAACGCGAGATCAAGCGCGAGATGGACCGGCAGGCCGGACCGCGCTGACTTGACGCGCAGCACCCGCAGGTCGCCGAGCACGAACGCGCCGAACACGCAGATCATGATGGAGGCCGCGGAGGTGATGATCCGGCCGGTCCTGGCCAGGCCAGCCGCCACCGCGCCGGAATCGGTCACCCCGGTGCGCCAGATCTCCCTGATCCTGGAAACCAGGAAGACCTGATAGTCCATGGAGAAGCCGAACAGCAGCGCGAACAGCATCACCGGGATCAGGCCGGGCGGGGGTGCGTTGATGAGGTGGGTTAGAGGCTGTCCCGCCGTTGCTGGAGGAAGGACCGCTCGGCGCGGTTGGCGGTGCGGGCGATGGCCGCGGCATAGGCGGCCGCGGCCTCGTCCGGCCGGCCGAGCCTGCGCAGCAGGTCCGCGCGGGTCGCGTGGTACAGGTGATAACCATCGAGGCCGAGCTGGTCGACGAGCTCGAGCGCGGTGGCCGGGTCCTGGGCTTCGGCGACCGCGACGCAGCGGTTGAGCGCCACGACGGGAGTGGGCGCGACGGCCATCAGCTGGTCGTAGAGCGCCAGGATCTGGGCCCAGTCGGTATCCGCGGCGGTGGGCGCGTCGCTGTGCACGGCGTTGATGGCAGCCTGAATCTGGTAGGGCCCCGGGCGGTTGCGGCGCAGGCATGCGCGCACAAGATCCTGGCCTTCGCCGATCATGGCGCGGTCCCACTGGCCGCGGTCCTGGTCGGTGAGCAGGACCAGCGAGCCGCCGGGCCCGGTGCGGGCCGGGCGGCGCGCCTCGGTCAGCAGCAGCAGCGCCAGCAGGCCGAGCGACCTCCGGTTCGTCGGGCATCAGCCCGGCCAGCAGTCTCGCCAGGCGGATGGCTTCCGCGCACAGGTCGATGCGGCCGAGGTCGTCGCCAGCCGAGGCCACGTATCCCTCGTTGAAAACGAGGTAGACGACCGCCAGCACGAACGGAAGCCGGTCGGGCAGCTCCGCGTCGCGCGGTACCCGGTAGGGGATGCCGGCGGCGCGGATCTTCCGCTTGGCCCGGACCAGGCGCTGGGCAATCGTCGCCTCGGGCAGCAGGAACGCGCGGGCGATCTCAGGCGTCTGAAGCCCGGCGATCAGCCGCAGGGTCAGGGCCAGCTGGGCCTCGGCGGCCAGCGCCGGGTGGCAGCAGGTGAAGATCAGCCGCAGGCGGTCATCGTGCACCGGTCCCACCTCCGATGGCGCGGCGTCGGCATGCAGCAGGGCGGCCTGCGTCTCGCGGCCGTAGCGGGACGACTCCCGCCGCAGGCGATCCAGCGCCTTGTTGCGGGCCGTGGTGACGATCCAGCCGCCAGGGTTGGCTGGCACCCCGGCAGCTGGCCAGCGCTCGCTGGCCACCGCGAACGCCTCCTGGACCGCCTCTTCGGCGAGGTCGATATCGCCGAAGAGGCGGATCAGGGTGGCCACCGCATGCCCTGAGCTCTCCCGGTAGGCCCGCTCGATGGCGGCCGCGTCCGCACCGGGCACGATCTACTCCTCCGGGAGCTCCTGGAACGGCCGCACTTCCACCGGGGCGGCGCAGGCCGCGGATCCCTTGGCCGCCCAGTCGAGAGCGGCGTCCAGATCGGGCGCCTGGATGATCCAGAACCCGCCCAGCTGCTCCTTGGTCTCAGCGAACGGCCCGTCGGTGGTGACGACCTGGCCGCCCTGCGCGCGGACGACCGTGGCGGTGGACGGCGGGTGCAGGCCGCCGGCGAAGACCCAGGCGCCCGCTGAGCGGAGCTCGTCGTTGTAGGCGTCCACGGCCTTGTACGCCTGCTGCATCTGCTCCTCGGACGGGGCGGGTTCTCCTTCGACCATGTGCACGGCGAGCAGGTACTGCTTCATGTCGGTTCTCCGTTCCTCTGGTCCTCCGGGCCGGCGACCTTACCGGCCTCTCACCCCTACTCACGAACAGGGACCGCCGGAATCGACACCCCCGACATCCTGGCTATGTGGTCGGCGATGACCGCGGGCTGGTCTTCCTGCGGGAAGTGCTTACCCGGGATGCGGATGATTGAGTCCAGGCCAGCTGCCTGGCGGGCGGTCTCGCCGTAGGTGGCCAGGGCCAGCGCGGGGTCGCCGGCGGCCCAGACGATCTGCACGGGCCGTGACCGGTCGCTGACCACCTCCCGGTACAGCGCTTGCCTGGCCTGGCTCTGCTCCGGGCTTCGCATGACCCGCAGGAAGGCGCGCCCGCGGTCATCGCCGCGCATCAGGCGCAGGTAGGCGTCGATTTCAGCGTTGCTGACCTGGGTGGTGTCAGCTATCCCCTGGAGGCGCATGAGAGAGCGGAACAGGGCGCGGTTCAGGCCGGCTTGCCACAGTTCGCCGAGGAGTGGTGTCCGGAACGGCCGCATCGACCAGGGCGGGCGGAACTCGGCCACGTTGACTATGGTGTTCAGCAGCGTCAGCGACAGCACCTGGCGGGGGCGCGCCGCGGCCAGCTCGAAGCCGACCGGGCCGCCGATGTCGTGCACCACCAGGTGGAACCGGCCCAGTCCCAGCACGTCGGCGGCGTCGGCGCTGAACCGGCCCAGGCCGGCCCAGCTGTAGTCCAGATCCGGCGGGCGGGCGGCGAAACCGAAGCCGGGCAGATCCCAGACGACCGCTCGCATCCCGCGGCCGGCCACGTTCGCCAGCAGCTTGCGATAGGCGAACGACGCACCCCACATGCCGTGCATGAAGACCACCGTGGGACCGGTTCCTGCCTCACGCACGAAGCTCCGTACGCCGCTGACGGTGAACGGCCGCCCGGCAGCGCGGTGCGCCGCCAGGACGCGGTCGGTCTCCTGGCGGGACGTGCCTGACCAGCTCCGCGGCTGAGCCTGAGTCTTTCGCATGCCTCTTCTCCCATCTCTTCCCGTCGCTACCCGAGGGCGGCCCTCGGCCTGGTCCGGGACCCCTTCGAGGTTGCCGCCGGGCAGCGGGCGGGTCGATGACCTGATAGGTCATCGACCCGGTGAGCCTGCCGCTGCTAGCGTCCGGCACCATGTCCACCACCAGCCGGGCGGCCGCGGGCGAGACGTTGCGGGCATGGCGGCGCCGCCGCCGCCTGTCCCAGCTGGAGCTCGCCATCCGGACCGGCGTTTCCACCCGGCACCTGAGCTACGTCGAGACCGGGAAGGCGAACGCGAGCCAGCAGCTGCTGCTCTACCTGGCCGACGAGCTCGATGTACCGCTGCGCGAGCGCAACGAGCTTCTCCTGGCCGCCGGCTACGCACCGCGCTACCCGCACCAGCCGCTCGATGGTGACCAGCTGCGTGCCGCGCGGAACGCGCTCGCCGAGCTGCTCTCCGCGCACGAACCGGCCCCGGCGGTCGTGATGGACCGGCACTGGGACGTCGTCGAGCGCAACAGCAGCGCGGCCGTGCTGATGAGCGGCGTCTCCCCCGAGCTCGCCCAGCCGCCGGTCAACGTTCTTCGCGTCTCGCTGCACCCTCATGGCCTGGCACCGCGGATCGTCAACCTGCCGGAGTGGAGCGCCTACCTGATGCACCGGCTGCGCAGGCAGATCGCTGTCACCGCCGACCCGGACCTGGCCAGCCTGGCGCGCGAGGTCAGTCAGTACCCGGGGGTTCCGGCCGGCCAGGAAACCTGGCCGCCGGGCGGCGAGATCTTCGTGCCGTTGCGGCTCAGGCACGCGGGGACCGAACTCCGGCTGCTGAACACGCTCACCACCTTCGGCGCTCCCCGCGACGTCACCCTGGCCGAACTCGTCCTGGAAGCCTTCTACCCGGCCGACCCCGCCACCGCCGACGCGCTCCGGGCACCCTGACCGCGGCCGCGGTCAGCCAGCGAACTGGTGCGCGGCCCGGGCCGCCGCGCACGGAGCGCACAACGGCACCGCCAGATCGCCCAGCAGGTCCGAGCTGTACTGGCCGGTGATCACCGCATCCAGCGGCTCGCAGATGCCGTTGTCAGCCGGATGGGCCCTGGAGCAGAAGCACAGGCAGGGCCTGCGCCGCATGGCCTTGTCGGCGCGTTCGAACACCCCCCGGACCTCGGGACGGTTCGCCACCTCCGCGAGCGCATCGAAAGCCGGCCGGATGCGTTCGAGCGCATCCGTCACGGCCTGCCCGACTCTCCGGCCTACCTCGGCCAGGGCGTCGGCGAGCTCGGTGTCCTTGTCTTCGCCCACAGTGGCATCATCTCACTAGCAAAGACCCAGGGCCAGGGCACGTTCAGGTGTGGCAGGCTGGCGAGATGCCTGAGCGATGGGAGTACGGCTCCCTGATCACTATTGCCCTCGCCCCCAGCCAAGCACAGCCGCCTGAGCACATGGCCGGCCTCCTGGTCACAGCCCTGAAAGCGCGCGTCGTATCCATCGTGGAGCTAGCTGCGGAGGTTCCCGGGGAGCGGTACACCGCCATGAACGCGGTAGGCCAGGAAGGCTGGATCATCACCGCCCCCGCGACCTGGACGGACTTCAGCAGGTCAGCACCGGTCACGCTGGACAGCGTCCGGCACGAGCCGTGGATGGGGCAACTGCTGGCCAGCAGCCCGGTGGGCACATGGACCCGCGGCTACTATGAGTACCCGCTGCGCCGCCCCCTGACCTAATGGTGAGTGGCGGCAAGCGGGCCTAGAACGCAGAACTCGTTGCCTTCCGGGTCGGCGAGCACGGCCCACGGCTGCGTCCCTTGACCCACGTCGGCCCGCCGGGCGCCGAGGCCGATCAGCCGGTCCACCTCTTCCTCATGTGCGCAGTCAACCGGCCTGACGTCCAGGTGCAAGCGATTCTTGACCGTCTTGCCCTCGGGAACCGGCACGAACACAAGCGCCGGGACCATGGGCGCCAGTCGCGCCTGCTCGGCCAGGTCAGATGGTTCCCGCGGCCAGGCCGCGATCTCGACCTGTCCCTCCTCGGCGCGCACCACGTGGTAGCCCAGGGCAGCGGCCCAGAACGCGGCCTGCGCCACAGGGTCGCGAGAATCAACAACAATCTCGGTGAGCCTGCTCCCCAATGAGCACCTCGCTTCTCCCGCCGGTCCCCTGATCTTGCCCAGCTCCGGCACGGCTGGCTACGGCTGGCCGGAGCGTGACGCTGGTCATCTCGGGCAGCGATGGTGGCGCGGGCTGGCTGGTGGCGGGCAGCCTGCCGTGGGTGAGCCGGCTGACTTCACCGCGGTAATACAGCGCGACGGCGGCCGCGGCCGCCAGCGCCAAGGCCTCCGCGATGACGAGCAGCCGGACCAGGCGGCCGGGCCGGACAGGACATTCCGGCGGCTCCCGCCCGGCCGCTATGACATCAGCGGCTGCGTCGCGTGGGGAGTCGGGCACGCCATCATTGGAGGCGGCCACGCCGGAGACGTCAAGCAGCCACGTCCGCAGTATCCAGTGCCAGCCTTTCCCGGGCGCCGTCAGGTCCTGCCTGGGATCTGCCGCTGGTCACCTACCTGTCAACCGCGGGCTGAGGTAATAGCCTGAGGGTGGCGGGGGCAGGCGATCCAGCCCGCAGCGTCTGGGAGGGCGGAATGCGTATCAGCGACATACTCCGCGTCAAGGGAACGCAGGTCGTCACCGTCACCCCGGACACGAAGGTGCGGCATCTTCTGGCGGTGCTCGCCGAACACCGGATCGGTGCCGTCGTCGTCTCGCGCAACGGCACGTCGGTCAACGGGATCGCCAGTGAGCGGGACATCGTCCGGGCGCTGGCCAAGCGGGGCGCCGTGGTGATGTCTGAGCCGATCACGGCCATCTATACGGCCGAGGTACATACGGTTACGCCGGAAACCCTGCTGGAGGAGGTCATGCAGATGATGACCGAGCACCGGGTGCGGCACGCGCCGGTAGTGGCTGACGGCGGCCTGCAAGGGATCGTGAGCATCGGCGATGTGGTGAAGAGTCGTATCGACGAACTCGAAACCGAGCGAGCCGCATTGACCGGCTACATCACAGGCACCCGCTGACGCGCCGGCTCAGCCTGCAGACGCCCCAGCGACCTCGCGCGAGCCGGCCGACCGCGCCGGGGCCACCGTCAACGGTGAGACCTCCACCGCCTACCCGCCACTGCTGCAAAGCGACGTCCGCTACTGACCGCTGCCGGCCACCAGGCGGCGATCACGTTGCTTGGCCGACGTCAGGAGCTTGTGAGGATGACGAGTTGCTGGGTCGCCCGGGTCATCGCGACATAGCGGTCGACCGCTCCTTCGATGCCCTGGCCAAACGCCGCTGGGTCGATGAGGACGACCAGGTCGAACTCGAGCCCCTTCGACAGCTCCGGGGTCAGCGACCGGACGCGGGACGTCGCCCGGAACGTGGGATCGCCGATGACGCAGGCGATCCCCTCGGCATGCGCGGCGAGCCAGGTGCCGAGGATCGAGCCCAGATCCGAAGCAGATCCGTGTCCGACGGGGACGCCGGTGCTGCGGATGGAGGTCGGCACGTTGGCGTCCGGGAGCACGGCCCGGATGACCGGCTCGGCTTCCGCCATGACCTCCTCCGGCGTCCGGTAGTTGATGCTCAGGGAAGCCAGGCTGATCTGGTCGAGCCCGACCCGCTCGAGCCGTTCCGGCCACGACTCCGTGAACCCGTGCCTGGCCTGGGCACGGTCCCCGACGATGGTGAAGCTCCGGGACGGGCAGCGGAGCAGCAGCATCTGCCACTCTGCGTCGGTCAGCTCCTGAGCCTCATCCACGACGATGTGCGCGAACGGGCCGGCCAGCCGGTCCGGATCGGTACCGGGCAGTGCGGCCTCATTGACCAGGGCGTCCTGGAAGTCCTCGCCGCGCAGCATCGTCACCAGACCTACGCCGTATTCGTCGTCCGCGGCCTCGATCAGGTCGTCGACGACCCGGGCCATCTGCTCGCGTTCAGCGGCGACCCAGGCGTCATGGCGGCGCTTACGTCGTGACGCCTCCGGGTCGCCGAGCCGCTGCCGTGCTGCGTCCAGGAGCGGCAGGTCGGACACCGTCCAGGCCTGGGCGTCCTCACGCTGCAGCTGCTGGACGTCATCGGGGCTGAGCCAGGGAGCGCACAGCCGTAGGTAGGCGGGTACCGACCACAGGTCTCCGACGAGATCAGCCGCTTCGATCAGCGGCCACGCGCGGTTGAGCGCCGTGCGCAGCTCCCTGTTCTGCAGCAGCGACCTCCGGAGCAGGTCAGCCGGGACGTCGCCGCCGCGGGAGTCCATCAGGATCGCGAGCAGCTCCGCCCAGATCTGGTCGCGCGCCTCGTTGTGCGGAGTACCGGGTTCTGGTGCTTCGAACGCCTCGGCCCAGTCGGCGGCGCTGAGCCAGATGTCGGACCAGTGGGTCTCGACCGTCATCCCCTTGGCGGGCGGCTTCTCGTAGAACCTGACGGCCGTCTCGATCGCCTTCACCAGGCCCGCTGACGACTTCAGGCGGGCCACGTCCGGGTCGGGCTCGATCGCTGCGGCGGCTCCCATGGGGACGAGGTCCCGCAGGGTGCAGGTCTGCACGCCCTCCTCGCCGAGGCTGGGCAGAACGTCGCCGACATAGGCCAGGTAGGGCTGGTGCGGACCGACGAACAGCACGCCGCCCCGGCGGTGACCGAGGCGCGGGTCGGAGTAGAGGAGGTAGGCGGAGCGGTGCAGGGCGACGACGGTCTTCCCGGTACCCGGACCGCCGTCGACGACAAGAGCGCCGCGAGATCCCGCGCGGATGATGGCGTCCTGGTCGGCCTGGATGGTGCCGAGCACGTCTCGCATCCGGGCCGACCGGCTGCTGCCCAGGCTGGCGATGAAGGCGGACTGGTCGTCGAGCGCGGCGTGCCCTGCCAACCCGTCCGGGGTGAACACCTCGTCCCAGTAGTCGCTGATCCGGCCGCGGGTCCAGCGATACCTGCGGCGGCTGGCCAGACCCATCGGGTTGGCGTGGGTCGCTCCGAAGAACGGCTCAGCCGCGGGGGAACGCCAGTCGACCAGCAGCCGTCGGCCCGCCCTGTCGGTGAGGCCAAGCCGTCCGACGTACACGGGCTCGGGGTTGCCTGCGCCGACGATGCGCCCGAGGCACAGGTCCAGGCCGAAACGACGCAGGGTGCGCAGGCGAGCGGTCAGCCGGTGGATGTCCATGTCCCGGTCCATCGCCTCCTGGCCTATGCCGCCGGGCGCCTTGCGCGCGGCATCCAGGCGGTCGGACAGGTCGGCGATCGACTGCTCGAGGCTCTCCGCGATGGCCGCGAAGTGCTGCTCGTCGCCGGCGATCAGCGCTCGGGTCGGCCTTGGCGGTGAAGCGATCGGGAAGGTCAAATGCGCTGGTAGTCAGGGGGTTCACGGCATCAGCTCCGATCTGGGGTTGCGCACACCGGCACCTCCGCGCCGAGTGCCCGCAACCGCACCGCGAGTCCCATCATCGGTTCGACGTCCCCGCGCGACCCATACGCCGACAACAACACACGCACTTCGCGACTCCCATTTCCGCTGGTTCTGGCCTCGGCCAGCGATTATGCGGCACGACCCGGGTCTTGCCGCAAGCCCCCCGGTGCGCTATACGTTGAAAGTGGAGGGGAGTCGGTATTCCCCTTCCCTGAATCGTCTGCTGTGGACGGACTAGCTCCTCGCGAAGCGGCGGCGCGCCGCTTACCGCCGAACGCCTGCACGACACCGGGCACGCCGGCGACACCACTTAAGTCTGCGGTCACCGTCGCGCGAGACGCGGCTCAGCCATTCGAGCTTGAGCCCCGTCTAATCTGGTCGCGAAGATCCACAGCGACCGTCTGGGGACAGTCATCTAATGCGCACGGGAACGAATGTTCTGTCACGTTTGCGTCGGAGGCGGGCTCAGGGGCTGCGCCGGCTGCTTATGTACCGATGCCCGGTAGATCTGCTCGATCGATGATTCCAGCTGGGCGTTGAACTGCTCGTCGGTCTGGTTTTCCGTCAGTCCTTCGAGAAGCGCGCGGGAGAAACTGGCGATGAGGGTGGGATCGCGGGCGAGCCGGGCACAGGCCTCGTCACGGCTGTAGCCGCCCGACAAGGCGATGACCCGCAGGACACGTGGGTCAGACGCCAGGTCGCCGTACAGGCCAGGCCGGGTCGGGATGGTGATCTTCAGCATCACGGTCGCGCCCTCAGGCAGCGCCTCGACGTGCTTGGTGATTGCGTCGCGCAGCAGCGTCTCAGCCTGCTCCTTGTGCGGGCTGGAGATGCTGACTTCGGGCTCGATGATCGGCACGAGGCCGGCGGCCAGGATCCGGCTCGCGTAGCCGAACTGCTGATCCGCGATCGCCGAGATCCCGGCCTCGTCGGCGTCGTTGATCACCGACCGCATCTTGGTACCGAAGATCTGGTGCCGCTGCGCTCGCTCGAGCAGATCATCGAGGGTGTCGATGGGCTTCATGAGCTGCACGCCGTCCTGCTTGGGGGCAAGCCCCTTGTCGAACTTTCAGGAACGGCACCACGTTCTTCTCGTCCCACAGATACTGCGCTGTGGGGACGCCGTTGACGGCCCGTTCCATGGTCTGCTCGAACAAGATCGCCGCGAGAACGCGCGAGCCGTCAAACGCCGGGCTGGTCAGCACACGGGTCCGCATGGCGTGGACCAGGTCGAACATCTCGGCGTCAGAGCTGTAGCGGTCCCGCCCGATGCCGTACCCGGCCAGCGCCCCGGGCGTGCTGCCGCCGCTCTGGTCGAGGGCAGCGAAGAAGCCGCGGCCGGTCCTGACCTTCTCGGACTGGGTGGTGTTCACCCTTCCTTATTCTGGCACCAGCCGTACGGGACTGCCCCCGAGGGGATGACGAGGGCGATGAGCGTCGGCTTCCTGCTCCTGCTCCGGCTGGGATAACTTCAAGGGCGGCGAAGTCAGTGACGATCCCAGGTGTGGCCAGTAGAGCCCGCCCGCCGGACTTGAGGAGCGAGACGATGGACGGTGACGCCCAGGTCAAGGCCAGGATCATGGAGCATTGGCGGGCCTCCGAGCAGGGGGACAGCGCGACGGAGCACGCCATCTACGCGGCGGACGCGATCTTGGATTACCCGCAATCGGGGGAACGGTTCCGCGGCCGCGCGACCATTGCTGCGCAACGCGGTGGCCATCCGGCGGACCGGCACTTTACCGTGCTCCGGATCAGCGGCAACGGGGACCTATGGGTGAGCGAGTGCGTGATCAGCTACGACAGCGTGCCCTCCAACTCGGTGAGCATCATGGAGTTCTCCGGCGGCCTCGTCGCCCATGAGACCCAGTACTTTGCCGACCCCTTCGACCCGCCCCAGTGGCGGGCATCGCTGGCAGAGCCGATGCCGGACCGTTCAGGCTGATGCCGACGACACGGCACTGGACGCGTTCGCCAGGATCCGTGCTCGTAGCCGCGGGCAGTCGGCCTGAACTCGGATGGGCGCGGTGCCGTCGAGCATCTCCACCGGCAGCGCCACCGATCAGATAGCGACGTTGCTCGGACCGAACGCCAGCGGCTCATTCAGGTCCCTGCCGATCTCCTCGCCGATTACCCGCGCCCGCTCCCAGTGCTCCCACGTCGCTGCCGCGAGCGTGCGAAGCTGAACGAGTCCGGTGGCGGTCGGGCACGCCTCGGCAAGATAGCCGCCGATGCCCGATTGGGTGGCGTCGTGGTAGGCCACTATGAGAGCTTCTTCATCACAAGCGCGGGCGCGTCCGCTGCCATCTTGGGTCCTCGTCATTGTGGCTTTGTATTGCAGCGCCCTTGGTCGGGCATGGGAGGTCACCGGGATAACGCGGCGGGGATAAGGAGCCGTCTCGACACCGGCATCGGGCGATGGTCATAGCCGACGCGCGGGCCGACACGGCCCTCGGACACCATAGAAGAAAGAGACTTTACTTGCATTCTGTCGTACGCTCGAAAGGGCTGATGCGGCGTTGGCCGGTGGATTCGTGTGCGGTGCAATGTTGAGGGTGACCTCTTCCGCAACGGTCTCCCGCTCCTCGGTGGTCGCCGTATATGTCTTACTCAGCGTGCGCTCCGCCTCAGCTTTCAAGTCCAGAACGTGGATGCCTAGCCCTGCGGACGCGTGCACCGTTGTGATGTGCTCGACGTCAACGGTAGAGCCACCGCCTGTGGATCACGCCCGAGGCGAGACGTGGCGGCGAGGGATGAGGGTGGTGGGCTCGGGATGGCCGGGCTGGGCCTGCGCCGGGGCGACCGGTTCGCGCTGATGGCGACGAACTCCGACGATTTCGTCGTGACGTTCTACGCGGCGCTGCGGTGCGGGGCGATCGTGGTGCCGGTGAACCCGGCGTCCGCGCCGCCCGAGATCGCGTATCTGCTGGAGGATTCCGGGGCAGCCGTTTTCGCGTTCGATCCGGCGGCCGCAGCCGCGGTGACTATGGCGCTGGAGGCGGGACGGCCCCCGGTGGCCGTCGCGCTCGGCGTGGCCGAGGGGTTCGCCGATCTGACCGAGCTGGCCGCGTCCGCGCCAGAAGAGGTGGTGACCGATGCTGTCAGCGAGACCGACGACGCGCTGATCCTCTACACCTCGGGCACCACCGGCCGACCCAAGGGAGCGCTGTTCGATCACCACCGGGTGATGTGGGCCGGGTTCACCTTCGTGGCCTCCTGCGGCATGCGGCCGGCGACCGGTTCCTGCACGTCGCGCCGCTCTACCACGCCGCCGAGCTCGGCATCATGCTCATTCCCGGCACCATGATCGGCGCCAAGCACGTGATCCTGCCCCGCTTCGACCCGGCCACCGTGCTCGACACGCTGGAGTCGGAACGGATCACGATGTTCTTCGGCGTTCCCACGATGTACCAGTTCCTGCTGCGCCTGCCCGACCTCGCCGACCGTGACCTGTCCTGCTGGCGGACCGGGCTGTTCGGCGCCGCCCCCATGCCCGCCAGCGCGGTCGGACGGCTTGTCACTGCGTTGCCGCAGGTGAGCTTCATCCAGCTGTGCGGGCAGACCGAGGGCGGCCCGGGCGGGGTGTACTGCGACGCCGGGCAGGTCAAAGCCCGTCCCGACGCCAGCGGCCGGCAGGCGCTGCCGTTCACCGAGGCGCGCGTGGCCGATCCGGAGGGCCACGACGTCGGCCCGGGCGGCGTCGGCGAACTGCTGCTGCGCGGCGAGTCGGTGATGAAGGGTTACTGGAACAAGCCCGCCGAGACCGCCGAGGCCCTCAGGAACGGCTGGCTGCACACCGGTGACCTGGCCCGCGTCAACGAGGATGGCTACCTGACCTTGGTCGATCGGCTCAAGGACATGATCATCACAGGCGGCCACAACGTCTACTCGATCGAAGTCGAGGGCGCCCTGGCCGCGCACCCCGACGTCGCCGACGTCGCGGTGGTCGGCCGGCCGCACCCCGACTACGGCGAGAGCATCGTCGCAGTGATCACCCCGCGCGACGGCGCGACGATCACTCCGGACGACGTCCGGGCGTTCCTGCGCGACCGCCTCACCGGGTACAAGATCCCGCACCACGTCATCACCGGCGCCATCCCCCGCAATGCGTCGGGCAAGGTCCTCAAGCACAGGCTGCGGGAGGCGGTGGCCCGGCAGCAAGCCACGGCAAGCTGATCGGTGGCCCGGACGAAGTAAGGCGGCGCGGTCGGGTCAACGGCAGTCCAACTGGCCCACTGGGCCGACGCCGAGGTGACCGGGACCGGGCGCAGCCATTCCCGGTCCCAGGTGCTGGAACTGGGTGCCGACCGCTTCGTCGCCCTGGACGAGGACCGCCTCGAGGACGCGGCCGGCCGGGCGGACCTGGTGTTCGACACGATCGGCGGCGAGGTGCTGGCCCGCTCGCCGCCCTCCTCCGACCCGGGGGAACGCTGGTCTCCGTGCGCGCGGCCGCGCTACCGCTCCAGCGGCTACGAGGCGGACATCACCTTCGATGGGGATGGATTCGTCACCCTCTACCAGGACTATCTCGAACGGGTCGGGTGAGGCAGCTCATCAAGGCCTGTTTTGGCGGAACGACCCGGCAGCGGCACCGGCGCGCTGATCGTGCGGCCGGGTGTTGCGCCGGTCCGGTCAGCCCGGGCTGGTCTCGCCGAGGGTAATTGGTGGACGCCGTCGTCGTGGAGCGTCCGCCGTAGCTCGCGAGGTCACGTCGTTCCCGGATGGTGACCTGGACAGTGCCGGGTTCACCAGGCGGGAGGCAGGCCGCTACAGCGGCACTATTCTGAACCGCCTCGGACTCACCGGGGCGATTCACCGCGCCGCTTTTGCGGCCAAGGGTGCAGCCAAGAGCGTCCCGGGCCGGGCCTGTGCAGCGGATCGTGATCCCCGGTCACCGCGGTGCCGCCTGCGCTAGCTAGGTGCTTCCCCTTAAGCAGCGACCACGCGCGCTGCAGCGACACAATCAGCGTGACGAAAACGATGATGGACAGGTTGATCAGCTGATCGCTGTCATGTGAATCAACTAGCAGCAGCACACCGAATCCGAGCTGGGCCGCGTAGACAAGCAACGTGATGGCCAGCACAAGCGGGTTTCTGCCAGTGTGCAGCAGGCGCTGGAGCCTGACGATCGCGACGATGCCGATCACGGCCATGATCACGGCAGGCTCGCCGATGTTGACCTTGGGGATGAGCCCGAGCAAGGACACCACGAACGAGTTCACCAGGCCGGTGAAAGCGGTGATTGCCAGCGCTTCGCCGCCCGGCATGGCATGCTGCCCGAAGATCGTGTCGTCGCGGACCGAAACAGCCACAAACAACAGGCCGATGAGCGCCGCAGCAGCCGTGGCCAGCGCGGCAAAGTAGGCGTCGTACACGCCAGGCACCATGCGAACAGAAGCTGGCATGGCCGGTCTGCGATGTCAATCGGGTGGACTGTCGCTTGCCAGGATGAGGGGCTCTGGCGGGAGGACGCGGGTGATGTTCATGCTGGGGCGGCGTTGGGGGCTGCTGGGCGCGGACATCGACGCCTGGGACGTATCGGCGCTGCGGGTGCGGGCGGCGGCGATCGTGATGGTTGTCGCCGTGTCGGCCGGCCTGGCGTGGGTGAACCCCACCGCGGCCAAGTACTGCTGGGTGCTGATCCCGATCGTGCAATAGGCCGCAGAGCACCGGCCTGCCCCGACCTGGCGCCGGCCTGGCACACCCGGCCGGTGAAAGCAGCAATCAACGACCCGTTCACCACGGACGGTGCAGGCGCCCGCGCGCCTGATCTGCCTACCCGGGAGCGCCCAGCCCGCCCGGCGCCGCGGGCCCGGCAAGCTGCAGGCGGTGCGCCCGCCGGAACACCAGGACCCGCTGAAAGCCGAGGGTAACGGCCAGGTAGAGGACAATGGTGGCGGTCCCCAAGCCCCGGGCACCCGGGCCATGCACGACCAGGACGTCATAACCCAGGTGGGCGACCAACGAGGCAATCCACAACACGGCGGTCACCCAGTTGCCCTGCGACCAGGCCTGGCCGTCGTCGACCCAGACCCGCACCGTGCTAGCCCGCAGCGCGCCGAAGATCGCCGCAAGCACCAGGCTGCCCCCCAGCGCGGCGAAGGTCAGCGGGTGATTATGGCCTTTGCTCAGAAACTGGTAGGTCTGAATCAGGCCGATGACCGCCAGGATCGCGATGAGGCGCAGCGCCGAGGCATTGACGGGGCGGGCGGCCAGCTGCCGGTAGATCAGCAGGGCCAAAACCGCAAGACCCAAAATGACATCGAGAACGATCACCTGTACCACCCCTCAGCGTGCGGCCCCGATCGCGCACCGCAGGGCCGCACCGTGCAGGCAACACCCAGTCAACGATACGACCGCACACCCCAACCCGGACACACCCCGCCAGGCCGTTTGTGCCAGCCGTGGCACAAACATGCCACTCCCATGAACATCTGCAGGCAATGACCGTCACTCGCCGCCACCGCGGCACCGTCGCCGTCCCTGCGCCAGTCCTGCTGAGGCCAATTAGTCCTGCCGAAAGGCCAATTAGGGCAGCTGAAGCTTATGAACGCGGCTCACCGCTGTCACTGGCCGGGTGGACGGGGCTCGCACCGATCGGCGAGCACCCTGCCCGTGGATTCGTCATCGCACGGCCCACCGCGCCCGGCCGGGACGTAGGCCGGATCTGGCACTTCCCCGGCCGGTCATCCGCGCAGAGCGGCGGATCAGGAGCGTCAACCTGCTGTCCGTACGGTTACAACGTGTTAGTGCCGCTGAGGTGGCAGCGGATCCCATTGGGTGCCCTTGGGTCCTTGGGTTCCAAGATCTTGATGCCGTGGCCACTAGGAAGCTGCCGAAGGTCGATCTCTGCGATCCTGTGCCACCCGATGACCCTCGATGACCGTCATCCCCTGCCCACATTCTGCCCCCAAATGATCAAGGGCCCGGCCGCTGTGACCAGCGACCGGGCCCTTGACCTGCTACTTCGAGAGTAGCCCCGACCGGATTTGAACCGGCGCTACCGCCTTGAGAGGGCCGTATTTCCGTTCATATTAGTTTTGATTATCCTGGCGATTCTTGGCTAAGCTGCAGGTCAGCAGCGGTAATTTGAGTGTCAGCCAATGTTAATTCGTGACCTGGGGTGACGCACAAGTCCACGGACAAACGACGGACAAATGATCAAGGAGGTCCGGGCGGCCGATGGGATATGCGAAGAAGCGAATCGGCAAGGACGGCAAGCCGCGGTACACCGCCGTCTATGTCAACCTGCGGGGGTCGGAGCGCTCGGCGGGGACCTTCGCCAACCAGAAGGCCGCGGACCGCGCCTGGCAGAAGGCCGAGGTGGAGCTAGGGCAGGGACGGGTCGGCGACCCAGCGCGCGGCCGCCAGACGTTCAGGAAGTATGTCGAGGAGCGATGGCTGCCCAATCATGTGCTGGAGCCGACCACCCGGGAGAAGTACACCTATTACCTGGGCGCTTTTATCTTCCCGGCACTGGGCCCGGTGCGGATGGCCGACATCTTCCCCGAGCACATCCGCGAATGGATTACGGCGATGCAGCACGAGGGCCGGTCAGCGTGGACGATCCAGTACTGCAAGAGCTCGATCCTCAGCTCGATCTTCACCACTGCACTCAACGATCAGATCACCTATATCCACACGTCGAACCGGGCCGCGAATAGCCAGACCTGGGCGGCTTTGCGCTTGAGCCGCCGGGCCAGGACGAGTCCGGGGTGTTTTCCCTTGTGCCAGCGGCGGGACAGGTTGACGGAGATCCCGGCCGCGATGGCCTGGTCGTAGCTGTGGCGCAGGCGGGCCAGGAGCGCGGGGCCGAGGCTGGCGCGGTTGCCGGCGCGGGCGGTCCTGACGGCGGCGGCGGCCTCGCGCAGCGCGTCGCCGGCCTGCCGGGTCCACAGCTGGGATACCGGGTCAATGGCGTAGGCATCATCGAGGTAGCGGTACAAGTGGGCGAGGCACTGCTGGACCCCGGCGAGCCCGGCGTCGTAGCTGAGGTAGCCGCCGTAGTCGTCGCGGACCAGCACCCCGCGGTAGCCGTCCAGGATCCCGAAGCCGGTGATCGCCGCCTTCGTGCGGTTCCCCGCTGCGCCGTACCAGATCAGGTCCGGCCCGCCGCCGGTATAGGCACGCATGGTCCGCGCCGTGTAGACGTGCGGGTTCCCGCAGCCGTCCGCGCTGGCAGCCGCGGTGGTAAGCGGGGCGGGGGTCTCGTCGGTGCCCAGCACGTCCGCCGCCCGCAGCGCGTCCTTCAGCGCGTCTTCGAACCGGGCGGCGGTTAACGCCGCGTCCAGGCGGACCAGGCAGCGGGAGACGAACCCGGTCGAGACCGGCACCTTGAACAAGGCGCCCATCAGGTCCGCGGCCCGCTCGATCCCGATCACGTCCGTGCTCGCCAGCAGCGTCGCCGCATCGGTCACGCCCGGCCCGTAGCACGCCGGGCCGCCGGTCACGCCCGGCGGTGGCGGGGCGGTCGTGACGTGCCCGCACCCGCAGGTGCGGCGCATCATCTGGTACTCCGTCACCGTCAGCGCCGCCGGCGGGATATCGAAGACCTGCACGCTGAAGGCGGCCCGGCCGGGAGAGCCGGCCAGGCCCGCGGCGCACCCGCCGCACGCCAGCGGTTCGATGACCAGGGTCTCATCCGGCTGGGCGACCCGCGCCAGGCCCGCGCCCGGATGGCCCTTCTGCCCGCCCTGGGACCGGCCCGGCCGCGCCCGCCGGCTGCCCGCCCCTGCCTTCGCCCTGGCCTCCGCCGCAGGACCGTCCTGGCTCGGCGGCTGCGAGGAATTCGAGGAATCCCGGCCGGCCTGCCGCCGCAGCGCCGCCACCTCGCCCCGCAGCGACTCGATCAGCGCGGCCTGCTCCGCCACCACCGCCAGCAGCTCCGCGACCCGGGCAGCCAGCTCCTCATACGACGGCTGCTCCGGATGCGGCATCCCGGAACCAAACCATGATCACAAAGCGGACGCCAGCACCGACACGCCGCAGATCAACAAGGGGCCTGACTGGTTACCCTGCCAGGGCGTGAGGATTCCCACGGTGCCCGCCACACCGCGGACCATCATCACCCCGCAGCAGTTCGATGCGATCTACGCAGCACTGCCGGACGCGGACGCCCAGCTTCTCGTCGAGACCGCTATTGAGAGCGGGCTCCGCTGGGGCGAGCTGGCCGAACTCCGGGTCAGGGATCTCGACATGACGACCCGGATGCTCACCGTGAGCCGCAAGGTCATCGAACTCAACCGGGAGTTCCACCCTGACGGCAAGCGGTTTCTCGTCAAGCACTACCCCAAGGAGAAGGAGTACCGGCGGCTCAAGCTCAGCCCGCAGATCGCCGCGAAGCTCAAGGTTCACCTCAAGGCCCGAGGCCTCAGTCCGGATGCGCTTCTGTTCGCCCGGCGGACCGCTCCCCCAACGCCGCTCCGCGCTGTCACCGACCCCGAAGCTCTCGGGCTCACCGAGCCGAACGAAGCAGGCCGCCAATACCGGCACGGCACACTCAGCGCCTACAACGCAGGAAGATGCCGCTGCTCGCACTGCCGCCGGGCATTCGCGGACTACCGCGCTGCTCGCCGTGCGGCGCATGGCGCTTCTCCCCGGCTGCAGCGGGCGGTACACGAGGACGAGCACATCGGGCGCAACTGGTTCCGGCGCATGGTCTGGCGACCGGCTTGTCAAGCCGCCGACTTGGTCAACATGCCACGTTTTCATGACCTCCGGCATTCACATGCGTCGTGGCTGCTCGCTGGCGGAGCCGACTTGCAGGTCGTGAAGGAACGCCTCGGCCACGCTTCGATCATGACCACTCAGCGGTACCTGCACACGCTCCCCAGTGCCGACGATTCCGCGGTCGAGGCATTTAGCCGTATCCGTAATCGTGGCACGAAAGCCACCAACCGCACCCCGAAAAGGTCCGCGTAACCCCGCACGCAGAAGGCGGCCCGCGGAGCTGAGGCCCGGGATGCAATCCGGCCACTCAACTCAGATGGCCAGGCTGCCAAGCGCGTCCCGTACCCGGCGGAGGAGACCAAGATCGCTTGAGAGTTCGCCGTGAGATCCCTGGATGGAGGACGCGTGCTTTGGCAGAAACTGTTCTGTGATGGGGAGCGGCACGGCAGAGACTGGAGCAGCGGGAATGGTGGCCGCAGCCCAAATGACCTTGCCACGCCACGGGGGGTTACAGGGATACCAGTCCCGGGCTCTGGCCATCGCGGCGGCGGCCTCTTCGTCCCGAACAGAGCATACGGCAAAAGCATCCGCTGACTTACGATGTCGGCGCAGGTCAGCCACATAGGTACGGCTCTGACTAGCGCGTCTGAGCGCTCCTACGCTCCCATCCTGCTCTCCAAGAGGGGACGCAGCCGGGACGCTTCAGAACTTGGATCGGACGTCGGCTCTGAACTTTCATGCGTCCACCCTGGTGCGCCCCCCTGCGCACGCTGCTCACTCTATGGCTGCTCGGCCATGCCGCTAGGCGGCAGCGGTCTTGCGGGTGGGAAGCCGGTGCCTGACCGGGCTGATGGCATCGGGCCGGGTCAGCCTGATGACCCGAACTGGATGGGGACGTTGATGGCCTGCGTGCTGGCCCATGTGCGGGCGCCCGGCGCGGCCTGCCAGATGGTGAGTTTGGTTCCGCGGGCGGCCAGGGCGTTCCATCCGCCTGCTGTGCCCGGCGCCAGCGTGGCTGTGCCTGGGGGCAGCGCGGGCAGCGGCTGCCACCTGGCCGCGGTGGCGGTGATGGTCTGTGCGTGGCTGCTGTTCAAGACGATCGCCATGGTGCCGTCTGGCCCGGGCGATGCTGATGTCAGCGTGGCGCCGGTCAGCCGCAGCGCGGGTGACAGGGTCCAGTGCGCGCCATCGTCGCGGGACCAGGCGGCCATCAGGCGTGCTGCTGGCCCGGTTCCGGCTGCCAGCAGCGCCGTGGTGATGCTGGTGGTGGTGGTGAGGCGGAGCACGGTGATGGCCTGGTGCGCGTAGGCGGCGGGCAGCGGCGGCCCGGCGGGGTGCCATTTCCCGCTGGCGTAGGCGAAGATCCCGGCGGTCCCGGGGCGGGCGCAGCTGGCTGCCAGCAGGGGTTCCCCGGAGGAGGTGAACGCAGCCGCGGTGAGGCTGCTCAGCCCGCATCGGGTGCCTGCGGCGGTCGTGGCGAGTTCCTGGTGGGTGGCCAGCCGGGTCCAGGACACCGCGCCGGGGCCCGACAGTTCGGTGGTGCCGTCGGTGAGCAGCGCGAGCAGGCGCCCGCTGCCCGGGCGGCGGCTAGGGCGTCAGGGACATCGGCCAGGCCGGCATCGAGCAGGCCGGGTGACCAGGTGGTGCCGTCGTCATGGGTGGTGGCAAGGGGGGAGTAGGACAGGTCCTGGCTGGGCCGGAACCCGGCGAGTACCGCCCCGGAGGCCAGGCCGGCCAGGATCAGGCCGCCGTTGCTGGCCACTCCCGGCGGGGTCGCCAGCCGCCACTTGCCGGTCGTGGTTGGGCGGACGAACAGCTGCCAGAAGTTGTTGTGGCTGGCCGCTGACCCGCCCATCACCGCGGCTGCCCATGTCCCATCGGCGGTGACCAGTGAGGTGGCCAGGGACGGCGGCGTGGTCGTGCTGGGCGGGGTGGCGGCCTGGCGGGCTGTGCTGCCGCAGCCCGCGGTCACGACGGTCCCCGCCAGCAGCAGGGAGGCCAGGGCGGCGCGGCGGCTCATGACGACCTCAGCGCGTGCCGGGCGGCACCGGCGAGCAGAACCGCGAACGAGGATTTGGTGGCTGTGGTCCCGGGCCCGGGATCGGTACTGAGTTCCTCGCGGACCCGCCCGGCCTGGTCGATGACGTAGGCGATATCGGGGTGGCCGATCATGGATCCTGCGGGCAGGATCTGTGCGGCGATTCCGTAGTCCTTCCACACCTGCTGGAGCTGGGACAGGCTGCCGGTGAGGTAGAGCCAGTCCGGTACCTGGGTCAGGTGTTCCTGCCGGTCGAACGCCTGCGTGTAGGCGACGTCGTGGTAGATAGGGTTGGCGACGACCGCGACCAGCTCGACGTGGCGTGCGGCGGCGCCGAGGAGCTGGCCTGCGTCGCGGAATTCCTGGGCGATCAGCGGGCAGTCGGTGGTGCACACCGGGTCCAGGAAGGTCAGCAGCACCACCTTGCCGCGCAGGCTGGCCAGGCTCACCGCCCGGCCGTGCTGGTCGGTGAGCTGGAAGGCCTTGGCGGGGAAGTTCAGCGGCGCGGACGACCCGGCGATGGCCTCGGCCAGGATCGGGTCGGCGTTCGGGCTGGCCTGGGCGGCGGCCATCGGGGCGGCACCGAGGATGATCAGCCCGAGCGCACCAGCGGCGGCGACCGTGCGGATGCCCGCTGTGGCCACCGCCTGGCGCACGGACTCTGGCCGGGCCCGGTCCCGCCAGCCCGCCGCCTGCCGCGCCGGGCTGGCCGCTTCCGGCGCCGCCGCAGGCCCGGGCGTCAGGGCGAGATAGCCGCTGATGGCCAGGAGGGCGAACGGGATCATGCTGTTCGGGTCGGTGCCCAGGCCACCGAAGAACCCGAAGTCCTCGATCAGTACCCAGTCGGCCAGGCACAGCACGGCGAAGGCGATGACCGCCGGGCGGATCAGCCGCCGCCGTCCGCTCAGGAACGCGGCGGCGATCACCGCGAGCGCCACCACGACGAACAGGTTGACGGCGAATCCGTGCGCCTCATCGAAGACGGTGAAGGCATTGACCCAGGCGGACACGAAGCCGGGCTGGGATGTCTGCGACATTGTGCTGGTCATGCCGGCCAGGGTGCCCGGCTGCCCGTGGGTGCCGCCCTGCCAGAACCCGCGCCCAGGCCAGGCCTGCAGGACCGCCATCCCGGCCAGGAACAGGCCCAGGCCGGCGAGGACCGCCCGGCCGAGCCGGGGGCTGCGCCACGCACGCTCGGGCAGCGCGATCAGCCCGCCCGCCACCGCGTAGATCAGCACCGCGCCGGGAGCGCCGAACAGCCAGGTCAGGCCGGGGGCGAAGATCCCGCCGAACGACTCACCGAACACCCATACCACCAGCCCCCACCCGGCGCTGGCCAGCCCGGCGAGCCGGGACAGCCGGCCGCCGGAGGATACGAGCAACCACAGGCCGATCCCGGCCTGGATCCACACCGCGGACGCCCCGGCCTGCATCGGGTGATACGACCAGGTGGTCCCGGCCCAGTTCACTACCTGCTGCACCCAGTGCGGTGAACTCGCCGCGGTGGGCTCGATGACCTGCGACGGCAGGCCGATCGCCATCTTCGGCTGGGCTTGCAGGATCCCGTCGAAGACCCACAGCAGGCCGAACCCGATCCGCAGCAGCTGCCGCCAGGACGGCTCGGGCAGCGCGGCCGCGTCACCGGTCGCTGCCGGGCCGCCAGCCGGGGCTGCTGCGGGCAGCCACGCCCGGACGGTGATCCAGGCGAACCCGAGCAGGAAGAAGATCAGCAGCGCGATGATCCCCTGGTGCAGCAGCGCGGACATGAACGCCGCGACCACGGTGGGGTCGTTGACGTTGATCCCCGAGTTCATCCCAGACATCAGGCCACCTGCTCCTGCGAGTGCGATCCGGCTGGCTCGGCTGATCCGGCTGGCCCGGGGCCGTCTGCGGGAACGCCGGACGGTCCCGGCCCGGCGTGCCCCTGGCGGGGACGGCGCGGCCGTGGCCAGTCCCGGCGGCCCGCCGGGGCGCCGAAGTGGCGCAGCCGCACGCTGTTGCCCACCACGAACGCTGAGGATGCCGCCATCGCCGCCCCGGCGATCAGCGGGTTGAGGAACCCGGCGGCGGCCAGCGGGATGGCCGCGATGTTGTACCCGAACGCCCAGGCCAGGTTGCCCCGGATCACCGCCAGGGTGGCGCGGGCCAGGGCGATCGCGTCCGGCACGGCGCTGAGATCATCGCGCAGCACGATCAGGTCCGCGGCGCTGATCGCCACGTCGGTACCCGTGCCCAGGGCCAGCCCCAGGTCAGCCGCGGCCAGGGCAGGCCCGTCGTTCATCCCGTCCCCGACCATGGCCACCCGCCGGCCGTGAGCCTGCAGGTCCCGGATGACGGCGACCTTATGATCGGGCAGCGCCCCGGCGATCACCTCATCGATGCCTGCCTGGGCGGCGACCGCCTGCGCGGTGGCCTGGCTGTCACCGGTGAGCAGCACCGTGCGCAGGCCCAGCCGCCGCAGCTGCGCGACCGCCACGGCGGCCGATGGCTTGACCGTGTCGGCGACCGCGACCGCGCCGCGTACCTGCCCATCCCACCCCGCCAGCACCACGGTGGCGCCGGACCGCTCCCACTCGCGGCACGCGCTGGCCAGCTCCGCCGGGATGGGCATCCCCAGATGCGCGAACAGGTCCTCGCGGCCGATGATCACCTCGTGGCCGGCCACGGACCCGCGTGCGCCCAGGCCGGGCATGGCCAGGAACCTGGCCGCCTGCGGCAGCGCCCCCAGTTCCTCGTGCGCCGTAGCGCTGATGGCCGCGGCCACGGGATGCTCTGATGCTTGCTCCACCGCTCCGGCGTGCCGGAGCACGTCCTCGCGGCTGGTGCCGACTGCCGGCTGGACGGCGGTCACCGCCATCACTCCGGTGGTGACCGTCCCGGTCTTGTCCAGCACCATGACATCCACCGCCCGGGAGGACTCCAGGGCCTCGTATCGCGTGATGAAGATCCCCAGCTGCGCGCCCCGCCCGCACGCCACCATCAGCGCCGCCGGGGTCGCCAGGCCCAGCGCGCACGGGCACGCGATGATCAAGACCGCCAGCGCCGCGCTGAACGCCTGCTCAGCCGGGCTGCCCGCCAGCAGCCACCCGGCCAGCGTCAGGCCTGAGGCGGCGAGCACCGCGGGAACGAACACGCCGCAGATCCGGTCAGCGAGCCGCTGGATAGCCGCTTTCTGCGACTGGGCCTGCTCGACCAGGGTGACCAGATGCGCCAGCTGCGTGTCGGAGCCTACTTTGACCGCGCGCACCACCAGCCGCCCGGCCAGCACTACCGTGCCCGCGGCCACCAGGTCACCCTCACCGGCGTCGGCCGGGACGGATTCCCCGGTCATCATGGCGCGGTCCACCGCGGACTGCCCGAATTCGACCTCCCCGTCCGCGGCGATCCGCTCCCCCGGGCGCACCACGAACCGCTGTCCCGCGCGCAGCTCCGCGACCGGGATCCGGCGCTCGGTCCCATCACCGTCCAGGACGCACGCGTCGCTCGCACCTGCCGCGGCCAGTTCCCGCATCGCATCCCCGGCATCGCGCCGGGCCCGGGCCTCAAACCACCGGCCCGCCAGCAGGAACGTTGTCACCGACGCGGCGACCTCCAGGTAGATACCGCCGCCGGAGGCATGCAGCAGCAGATACGGCAGCCTCATCCCCGCCTGGCCGCGGTCCAGGACGAACATCGCGTACACCGACCAGCCGCACGCCGCGGTGATGCCCAGCGACACCAGCGTGTCCATCGACACTGAGCCGTGCCGGGCACCCCGCAGCGCCGCGGCATGGAACGGCCACGCTGACCACACCACCACCGGCGCCGCAGCCCCGATCAGGACCCACTGCCAGCCGGGGAACCGGGCCCACGGGAACAGCGACAGCAGCACAGAAAGGTCGCTGAGCGGGATGAAGAACACCAGAGCCACGATCAGCCGGTTCCGCAGATACGCGACACGAGCCGCATCCGCCCCGCCCGCCTCAGCCAGGTCATCGCCGGCTGCCTGGCCCGCGCCGCGACCGGGCACCTCGGCGCTGTAACCCGCCTGCTGCACCGCCTCGATGAGACGCTGCACGGGAACCGGCGCGGGAGCGGTGACAATGGCGCGCCCGGTCGCGAAATTCACCGTCGCTGAGACGCCGTCAATGGCGTTGAGGTTCCTCTCGACCCGGGCCGCGCACGCCGCGCAGGTCATCCCGGTGACCGGGAACCCGACCTCTCCGGACACCGAGGATGCCGCACCAGTGACTGCCGCAGATGACACCTAGCGCCTGCCTTCCCGCCAGAATCCGGCCAGCCATCCGCAGGCCACCGCCGGCCCCGCACCGGGGACGCACGGTAGGCGGACCTGCTGCTGACAGCGGCAAAGCAACGCGTGGTGCCGCCGTACCCGGGAATCTACACAGCGCTGAAAGTCATCCGCAACACAATGCGGCCCGGCGGATGACCATTATTCTGGCCTGCTATACCCCGGCCCGGTTCCCCGCATACCGTCCCGGGGTTTACGTAATACCCCGGAGGGGTTTCCTGAATGCCATAGACGCGATCCCGGCAATACTCTCGCTTGCGCGTCCCTTCGGTGGCCCATTACCCTCGAGGAGTCATGCGCCGACATGAAACTCCGGCTCCGCCCCGCGGCTTCTGGGAACATTTCCCCGGGGCCGCCACCGCGCGCCCCGGGTACACGCTGCCAGGGGGATGCTGACGTGGCCGGGCCTTCCTGGCTCGCGGGAGCCTTCGCGGCCGTCATGATCCTCACCGCCGCCTACTCCGCCAGCCGCCTGGCTATGTCCCGGCTGCGGGGGCTGGCAGCGGAGTCCGACGCCGACGGGCTGCATGCCGTCATGGGCGCCGCGATGGCAGGCATGCTCGTGCCACGGCTGAACCTGCTACCCGGCAGGGTATGGGCGGTGGTGTTCGCGTTTGCGGCGGCGTGGTTCGCCGGGCGCGCCATCCGCGGCCGGGCCGCGCGCACGCCCAGCTGGCAGTGCCGCTTCCCGGTCCCGCACCTGATCGAATGCGCCGCCATGCTCTACATGCTCCTGCCCGCCCGCGGCGCGCAGCATGGGACGGGAATGGCGATGCCCGGCATGGGCGCATCCCCCGGCCTGCCGGCAAGCTTCCCGGCCCTCGCCGTCGTCCTGGCCATGTTCATGATCGGCTACGTCATGTGGACCACCGACCAGCTGGCCTCCCTGGCCCGGGCCAAAACCACCGCGCCAGCCCCGGCCACCACCCCGCAACGCCTGACACTGGTCACCGTCCCAGCGGCCGGCCGCCCCGCAGACGCGGCTGGCACCGAGGGCACGCCAGGCGCAGCGGGGACCCGGCCCCAGCACCCCGCCGGCACGCCGGTTCTCGCCCCCCGGCTCGCGATGTTCGGCAAGCTCGCCATGGGCATCACCATGGGCTACATGCTCATCCTCATGCTCTAGCCCCGCTCAGCGGCGGACCCGGCTAGCTGCCGGGCGCCATGCCGTGCAGGACCTGATTGATGGCCGTGATGATCACCTGCGCTGAGCCATCGATCGCCTTGGCCACCGGGCTGGCGGGATTCCCGAGCCGGGCGGCGATCTGGGCGGAGGACAGGCCAGCCAGCACCTGCGGGCTGTACTGCGCACCCGCCAGGATGTCGTGGTTGGCGATGTCGAGGAACGGGACGGCCCCGGACTGGTCAGCGCTGTTCACATAGGGCGGCACGTCGTAGGTGCCGACCAGCTGGGTGTCCAGCGGGGTCTGCGGCTGGAGGGGATGGCCGAGGTTGTCGGTCAATTCGGTGGTGCGCAGGGTGAGGTCCCGGCTGCTGTAGCGCGCGGCGCGGAAGGAGAACGTGGCCGTGCCCGGGTAGACGTCGGTGGCCGAGGACGTGGTGGAGCCGAGATGGCTCCAGTGGCCGAAATGGGCCAGCGCGACGACCAGCGGCCAGCGCTCGGCCGCGCAGAACGGGCAGGACTCTTCGCTGACGAACACAATGGCTGGCTTGCCGCCGATGGTCAGCGGCGGGGCAGCCGGCTGGATGGCATGCAGCGAGGTGACCGCGCGGCCCGGGCTTATCCCGGCCAGCACCGCAGCAGGAACGGTAGTGACCTGGCTGACCACACTGGAGCGCGCGGGTGATTCGCTGGCGACCGCCCCGGCGGAGGTCAGCTTGATCACGACCAGCGCCACGATGATGCCCAGGACGGCGGTGACCGACGCGATCGCCAGGAAGAACCGCCGCCTCGCCTCAGCGCGTTTGGCCGCGGCCCGCTCAGCCGCGATCCGCTCCCGGGCCCGCAGCGAGGCCGGCCGGGCGCGCCTGCTGGGTCGCCTGCCCTCCGCATGACCGTGACGGGTCTTTGCCACCTGCCGTCCCTCCGCCGGTTGCGCAACACTGGGCCCGGCCGCCATGCCGTGGCCCTGCCTACTACAACGGATAGGAAGAATGAGGTGTTCATCCCCGCGTCGCGTGGCAGCGGGTGCGCGGGTCAGAGTTTGGTTTCGAGCGCGGTGATCGCTGGCGATGAGCACACGCCTGCCGGCTGGCCGCCCGTTGTCTTGCAGATGGCCGCGGTGATGTAGTTCGCGGCACCGAGCGCGCCCTGGGCGATGGGGCTTGACGGGTCGTGCAGGGCCGAGGCGATCTGGGCCCAGGTCTTGCCCTGCAGCACCTGCGGGTCGTAGATCGGCCCGGTGATGTCGTACTTGCCGCCGAAGTCGATGAACGGGTAGGAGTTCGGGTCGTATCTGTCCCACAGCGCCTGCTGCTGCGCCGTGGTGGCCTGCAGCGGGGCACGGTTGACCGTCTGGTTCTCGACCGGGGTGAACACCAGGTACCGGCTGGTGTAGCGGGACTGGTAGAAGGTCAGGGTCGCGGTATCCGGGAAGACGTCGGTGGGCGAGGAGCGGATGCCGCGCAACGGCGTGATAAACGCGCCGAACCTGTTCAGCGCCACCGCCATCGACCACCGCATCGCCGCGCAGTACGGGCACCATTCGGCGCCAATGTAGAGCATCTCCGGCTTGCCGTCCTGAGTGAGCGGCGGACCGCTGACCGACTTCACCGGCACTGGGTTATAGGAAGTGACCGAGCCGCCGCCGACCGCGTCCAGCGTGGCGGCCGGGACATTCTTGATGTCATTCAGCACACTCGCTGGGAGCGCCGTCCCCCGCGGGGATCCGGGCCGCGCACTGGACTGGCCGCCGCTGTTCGACCTGATCACAATGAACGCGACGACGACAGCGGCCACGACCAGGACGCTGCCAGCCGCGATCAGCACCCTCCGGCGGGTCTCAGCGCGCCGCGCGGCGGCACGCTGCGCAGCGATCCGCTGCCGGGCATTCTGCTGCCTCGCCCGCGCCGCCTTGCCCATCCGGCCGTCCCATCTCCCCAGTGGACGCGGCCATGCTACCCGCGTGTTACGCGCTATTAACACGCGGCCTCACCTATTTTAAATACGGTCGAGACCGTAAGCTTCTGCTCGGCTGCGACAGCTACGTGATCATGGCGTCTGTCAGGGTCTGCCCGTGACAGCCCTCAAACCTGGACAGCGGCTGTTACGGACAGCGAACATACGGCTGGTGCGACAGCCAGATGGTCGCGCCTGCCGACTCTGTGGTTGGCCGGCCGAACTGATCAGTGGTGGCGCCAGCGGCCAGAACCACCAGTTTCTGGGCCTTCTCGGCGCCGCCCGGTTATCGGGGCTCTCAGCTTGGCCCCGCATGCTGGCCGTGGCGGCTTGTGTCTCGTGGTGGGGCGCGCACCTGCAACGCTGACCCGGCTGGCGACGTCAGGCCCTCCACCAGAGGCCAGAGTGCTGTACGGTCGCCGCTGCAGGCATGGCATGGCGGTGGGCCAGCCGCCAGCAGGCGGGCCAAGCCGGTCGTGCACCGTGCACCAAGCCAGCCGGCGTCTCACTGATTGCCGTCACGCGCGGACTCGCGTTGCACGACCCCGCGGCAGCCGTCCTTATGAGCTGGGCGCCGCCGGGATCGCGCGGCCCGCGAGCCAGCTGAGCACCTGCCGCGCTTGCGGCACGGTCCAGCTCTCAGCCGGATTGGGATGGTAGAGGTTGTGGTAGCCCTGCGGATCCATGAACCGCATCAGCGTCGGCGGCAGCGTGCTGCCGCGGGCGTCGGCGGCGGCGTTGGCGACGTAGCGCTCTTTCCCGTCCGGGGACAGGAAGATCAAGGTGTCGCTGTGCGAGACGTCGTAGGTCAGCTTCTGGCCGGTGAGCCAGTCCGTGGCGGGCGGGCTGCCTTCGGGCACCCGGTGGAAGTAGATGTAGAAGAAATTGCACAGCGTGGCGGTGCCGGCCACGGTGGTGGCGGTCAGCAGCGTCCAATCCCGCCGCGGCCCGCCGAACAGCTTCTGGTAAGCGGCCAGCCGGGCCGGCGTGTCGCGCTGCGGGTCGACCGTGAGCTCCAGCAGCGCGACCTTCCCGGTGAGCCCGGCGGCCTGGACCTGGCGGGCCAGCGCGGCGGTGTTGGCCGAGATCATCGGGCACATGTCCTGGCACAGGGTGATGAAGTCCGCGATCATCACGATCTTGCCGCGGTAGGCCGCGAGCGTGGTGCGCTGCCCGGCCGCGGTGGTCAGCGGCAGCTGCGAGACCGAAGCGGGCAACGGCGTGTTCATCACCGCTCCGCCCAGCGCGGCGGGCGGCCGCAGCTGGCTGGCGGCACCGTGCTGCTGGGCCGGGCTGCCACAGGCCGCCACACTGAGGCCGAGCAAGGCAGCAGCGGCCGCCACCCGGCCGCGACGCCGCAACCACAGCAGGCGCATGACAGGGCCTCCAAGGGGCTAGCGGCGGCTGTAGCCGCCATAATGTTGTCGCCGCCGGGCGGCTGTGTGTGATCGGCCTTCGGCTGACGGCGTCACGCGACGGCCTCCCCGCCGTCGCCGAGGCGCCCACGACGACCAGCGGAGGCGATAACCAGCCCGGCGGAGCCGGATCGCCTACCGCCGTTGACCAGTGCTGCCGCCGCGGTGGGACCAGGACTGTGACGAGGGGACTCCTCACCGCTTCCCGGCCGCGCCAGCGGGTTCACGCCGAGCCGCAACGCCTACCCCGATTCTTCAATCAGGCGGATACCGCACGTCGAGCTGTCACCATCTGTAAAGAAACGCCAGTGCCTAGTGTAGGCGTCAGATGTCCGGCGGCCAATCCCGGCCGACCGGAGCCGGCACGGCGAACGTCACCGCGTCAGGGTGAACATCGCCCAGCGATTACGGTCAGGCCCGATACGATTGCTCCGTATCCCTCTGGAGTGACGTTCGGTATTCATAGCGAATGACGCGCAACACCCGCGCCGCAACACCGAACGACAAAGCCTTGCGACCAGTCCGGCGCCGTCACGAGTGCCTTGCCGAGAATGCACCACCTGACACGCTGGCACGAGGAGTGACTACCCGAAATCGATCGTTCACGGACACCACCGCCGGTGGGGATTCCCGCAGGAGCCGCGTGTACGCATGCCGCGTCCCGCGCCTTTGTAAGGCGGCCGGCGGTTACCGCTACAGCTACCATGATTATGATGCGCAGCAAGAGCGAAGGTACTGCCCTGTTGCGTTCCGTTCTTTACCCTTGACGCCACAGGCTTGTGCGTACCTACGGCGAGCGCATGCTGACTTGCATTTCGGCGAGTTCCTGGCATCCATATCGGATGATCTGTGCAGGCACAGCACCAAGCGACTGATCGTCTAGCCACGCAAATAATCGGCGATCTGCTATGCACGGACGGCCCAGTACCCCAGTGACATGCGCACGCTACGTGCTCAAGGCCGATCCGACGGCGAAATCGGGAGAGGCATGCTCCGTTAGTCGTGTCGAGATTAGCGGATTCGCCTTAAAGCGCCCGCTCATTCATGGCTAACTCGGCCTTCCCGATGGCTGCCAATTACCGCCGACGTGAAGCCGCAGGTCCAGGTGGAGCGCCCGTAGCGCAGCGAGGACGAACGACCTGGAGGTGAGGCTTCGCGTGGGTCACACTCAGGCAACCAGGGCAGGCTTCTAGGAACGAGATCAGCTGCGAGTCAGCATCAACGAGCGGCCTGGCGCGGACCGGCGGCGGCGCCGCGCGTGGCCGAGAGCGCAGCTCAGCAGAGTCCTGCGCCGCAGCCATACGCAAGGCGTCAACCAGTGGCACCGGGAAGTCAGCCTGAGCCCGGTCGGCCGGATCACCGGGCCGGTCCGCCCGGGCGTGAGCCTGCCTGGGATGTGGCGCCCGTCCCCGCGCCTGGGCGAACGCGGCATGCAGATCCTCTGCGGCTCGGCGGGCGGCTGCGGCCTGGGCGCCATGGGCCTGCGCCTGCCGCAGCCCCGCCACCGCATCGATGAGCGCCGCCAGGTTCGCGGCCAGCGCACCGGCCCCCAGGAGGCCATCGCGGCCGTCGCCGGCCATCGCGAGCAGCCGCGCTGCCGCCCGCAACCGCTCACCCTCCCCGCTGCGGCGCGGAACGCGGCCATAGGGCGTGCGGGCGGCCCGGTCATAACGGTCCGCGGCGCAGCGCAGGACCCGGCTGCCGGTCGCCCGCGCCGCCGCATGCAACGCGTCCGCCGCCGCCCATGCCGCATCCGCCCCGCGGCCAGGATCACCGCCGGTGCAGCGGCGCAGGTGCTCCGCCGCCGCAGCGGCCTGGCGGGCCGCGTGCCTGTAGACCTCGGTACGTTCCGGAGCAGTGAACCGCACCGCCCCGGAACGCTCCGTGGCCGGGTTATGTCCCTGGGCCCAGGCGTCCCGCAGCCGGGGCAGGCTCAGCGACTCGTGCAGCCGCCCACCGCCGTACCAGCGGAGCGCGCCGTCCCGGGCGGTGCAGCCGGGGAGCGTCACCGCATACCCCGTGACCTCACCCGGATGAATGTCGCTGAGCCGTTCCCGCACCAGCACCCCTGCCGCGCGCAGCCGGGCGAAGAAGTCCTGCTCCTCCATGACCTGCCCAGCGGCCTGGGCCACGGTAGCCCGTAGCACGGCCCGGATCGCCGGTGGCGGCAGGTCCGCCGCCCCGGCCAGCGGATCACGAGCGGCTGGGTGCGCCCACCGGGCGCGTAGCTTCGGCAGTGTGAAGTCCGCGGCGAGCTTCCCGCCGCCGTACCAGATGACCTGCCCATCCCTGGTGGTGTGCTCGGGCAGGCCGGCCGCGTACCCCGTCACTTCACCCGGGTGCACGGTGCTGTGCCGTTCCCGCACCAGTACCCCGGCCTGGGCGAGCCGGGTGAAGAACTCGGCCTCGGTGCGTGCTCCGGCCGCCGCGGTGCACACCTCCCGCCGCAGCCGCACCCGGGGCGCCTCCTCCTGTCCCAGGCGGGCCGCGTGTTCCGTCTCGGCGCGGGTGGCCCGGCGCGCCGCGGTGCGATCCGCCGGAGCGGTAGCCCGCAGCCCGAGCTGGCGTTCGGCGTCCCGGCAGGCATCCCGCAGCTTGTAATAGCCGTTCCACAGGTCCGGCCGGCGCCGGTCCTGGCGGGCCAGCGTCGCCACCAGGTGAATGTGATCGGCGCCGTGGCGGACCGCGACCCACCGCACGCCCAGCTCATCACCCTCGGACGCCAGCCCGCTCCGGTCCATGATCTGCGTGGCGACGTGCGACCATTCGGCGTCGGACAGCAGCCGGTCTTGCGGCGCGGCGCGGACGGCGCAGTGCCAGACCGGCTGGGCGTAGTTGTCCCCGTCCAGCGCGGCCAGGGGCTGGTCCAGCAGCCCGGCCAGCCGCCGCAGATCCCGCGACCCGTTCGGTCGGCGTTCGGGCTCCAGTTCGGCCGGGTCACCGAACCCGGCGACCAGGTGCGGGTCGGTATGCTCATTCGCCTTTCCCGGCCCGTACAAGTAGTACAGCAGCCGCCGGGCATTGGTGCCGCGGATCACTTTCCCGATCACCTGGAACGCTCCCGACGGTTCACGGAATGCTCCGGCGCACCTGCCCCGCCGCCTCATCCAGCCGCCGGATCACCCGCACGCAAAACTCCGCCGACGGCAGCAGATCCTCACCCCGCTGCCCGGTCGCATTCAACCGCGCCACCGCCTGATTGAAGTTCGTGCCCACCCGCCGCACCAGCCCCGTCGCCGCCATCAGCTCACCCAGCGCCTCCCGCAACGGCGAGGCCGCCCGCGCCTGGACCCCGCGCGCCGCCGCCAACGTCACCTGCGCAGCGAACGCACCGCGGGCCAGTCCGGCGCGCGCTGCCGCGCCGCTGACCTGATCGAACTCGTCCTGGGTCAGCGAGAACTGCACCACCTTCGGCCGTGACACCGCCTGCCGCGACCGCCGCCGCACCGCTCCCTCGGTCATGATGACCACCCCGATCCCTAACCGATGCTCGTCCCCGTCCGGGACCGCGCCCGGTCCCTGCCATCCCGCCGGACGGCCCTGGCGGGTCGGCGAGGGGGTGGTTGCCTCCATTGTTTATCTATGGGCCGCGCCGGTCCAGAGATAAACAATGGTTATCTACATCTTGCTGCTCAGCTTTTCTAAATGATCAAGAATATCCTGCCATAGGATATCAGTCAGCAGTGATAAACGACATTGGATGGCACACATCGAACTAGTCCAGCAGAAGACGGACTGGCTTTCGTGAAACGGCGACCACATTGACGTTCACCGAAGGGCCGTCCCCAGAACTGCCATGTCCGGCCACTCTCTGCAGCCTCGGCCTGGCGATGGGTGGTGATCACGCTGAGAATGACGTCGTGGCACTTGACGATCTCGGTGAGGCCGAGCGAGCTCTGTGGGCAGCGTTCCCAGTGGGCAGGTGGGTGGACTTGCGGACCGGGGACCCCTCGAAGGACGATCTTGAAACGGCCGATCAATGGGGACCGGATCGAACGATCCGTGCCGAGGTCATTGCTGCGCTGCTCCTTGGAGCCAGGACGGCCGAGCCTGGCCAGTTTCCAGCGGTGCGCCTGCGCGGGGGGCGCATCGTAGGGCGCCTCGACGTGATGGGCGCGACAGTGAATTGTGCCCTGGTCTGCGAGGGTTGCCGATTCGACACGGCACCCAGGTTCGTAGAAGCGACCACGAAGACTGTGCGTTTCGTCAACAGTAGCCTCGCTGGTTTCAACGGCGCGCGGATGCGCGTCGAGGGAATCCTCAACCTTTACCGGACCAAGGTGGGCGCTGTGTTCCGGCTCGACGGCGCCACGGTCACCGGTGAGGTAACTCTGCGTGAGGCAGTAATCGCTGCTACTCAGGGCGAAGCGGTGGCAGCGCGTGGCTTGACCGTGGATGGGGATCTGGACTGCAGGGACATGATCACCGACGGCCCGGTCCGGTTGAGGAACGCGCGCATCAGTGGCTCTGTGTACCTGGCTGGAGCAAAGCTCAGCTCGCACGGGTCGCCGGCTCTGGACGCCACGAACGCGGTGATCGGTGCGGGTTCGACGGTGACCGGATGATCGTGGAAGGGGAGACGCGGTTGCGTCACACCCGGATCGCCGGAAGCCTTCAGCTTGTTGCAGCTCAGCTGCACGATCTCGGCGGCATCGCATTGCTCATGGCGCCCATCGACGTCACCGCTGACATGTTCTGCAACGAAATGACAGTCACTGGCGGCATCGACCTGACGGATGCCAAGATCGGGAGTCACCTTGACCTGAAGCAAGCGCGGCTGATCAACCCCGGAGGCATTGCCCTGGTCGTTCATGGGCTGCAGGCGGCGCAGGTCTCGATCCTCCCCGCCGAACCCATCCAGGGCACCGTGGACCTTAGCCACGCCCGCATCGGTGTCTTGCGCGATGATCCACACACCTGGCCGGCCGAGTTCCGCTTCGGCGGGTTGACCTACCAAGCCCTGGAGCCGCAGCTTCCGGCTCAGCAGCGGCTTGACTGGCTCGCCCGGGACTCAGGTGGCCACTCTCCTGAACCGTACGAGCAGCTGGCAGCTTTGTACGCCAGGACTGGCTTGCCTGCCGAGGCACGCCGGGTGCTGTACGCCGCGGAGCGCCGCCAGCGGGCCGCGAAGACCCTCCCCGGTCGCATGTGGAGCCGATTGCAAGACATCACCGTCGGCTATGGTTACCGGCCAGCCCGAGCTGGGGTCTGGCTAGCAGCGCTCCTGGCCATCGGAAGCATCACCTACGCGCTCGCTCCCCCGGCACCACTCAATACGGGCGGAGCCCCGCACTTCAACCCGGTTATCTACACCCTGGACTTGCTCCTGCCCGTAGTAGATCTTGGCCGGAAGCACGCCTTCAACCCGGCCGGTGCGGAACAGTGGCTGTCTTACCTGCTGATTGCCGCTGGATGGGCGCTGGCCACCACCATCGCTACCAGCGCCGCGCGCATCATTAGCCGACGGTAGCGGCATCAGCACCGAAGGCCTCCACCGCCCTGGGATGGGACAGCTGCAGCCGTATGGCGTGCCAGGGCCAAGCCGTAGGAACCGGCCTGCACAAGGCGACGACCTGGACAAGGCGACGGCATATGTTCACAAAGCCCAGAACGAGGCCTCCAAGCAGTTCCCATGACCGACGCCCGGTGCCACCTGCTGCCGCCTGGTGACGGCAGAACCCACGGACAAACGACGGACAAATGATCAAGGCCCGGTCCCCCTGAGCGGGTGACCGGGCCTTTGACCTGCTACTTCACTCGTAGCCCCGACCGGATTTGAACCGGCGCTACCGCCTTGAGAGGGCGGCGTCCTGGGCCACTAGACGACGGGGCCAGACACTGCATGGTAGGGCACCGCGCGGTGCACCGCCAAACTGACGCCAGCGGCAAACTGACGCCAGGGCCCGCGTCTCGCGAAATCCCACCTGTCTGGAAACTTCGCATGACATAAGGATTCAGGGGTACATCGCGGCCATGTTGGCATTCATCATCATCCTGATCGTCGTCGGGCTGATCGCCGGGGCGATCGCCCGGCTGATCGTCCCCGGCCGTGATCCCATCGGGCTGATCGGCACTATCGTGCTCGGCATCCTGGGATCCTTCCTCGGCGGGTTCATCCTGAACCTGATCGAGTACCACACCCTCTCCGTGACCTCTATCCACGCGGTGGGCATTCTCGGCTCAGCGCTGGGCGCCATCATCCTGCTGATCCTCTACCGGCTGTCCGGGCACGAGCGCGGGCACAAGCGCTACGGGCGCACCCGGAGCCGGACCCGGCGGCGGCGCTGGATCTGATCCCGGGACCTGGCTGGGGCATGACCCCGGTGGCGTTGCGGATCAAGCAGGAGGCCGGGCGGGCCGCGTCCTGGGTGGCATGACCCGCCCCGGCTGAGCGTTGCTGATGGGCATGGACGTCAAGACAGCCGTGGCCCGCTGGCAGCTCTCCCCGCATCCGGAAGGCGGGTTCTTCCGGGAGACCTACCGGTCGCCGCTGGGCACGACGCCCCCAGGCTGGCCGGGTGAGCGGGCGCTGGCCACCGCGATCCTGTACCTGCTGCCGGCCGGGCAGCGGTCCGCGTGGCACCGGGTCCGCGGCGACGAGCTGTGGCTCTGGCAGGGCGGCGCGCCGATGGCGCTGAGCATCAGCGAGATGGCCCCGGACGGTGCGACGGGAGTGATGATCATGCTCGGGCCGGACCCGGAGGCCGGTCACGAACCGCAGGCACTGGTGCCGGGGCGGAGCTGGCAGAGCGCCGAGCCGGGCGGCGGCACCTGGTCCCTGGTGGCGTGCGTGGTGGCGCCGGGCTTTGACTTCAACGACTTCGAGCTGCTCGGGCACTGAACCTGGGCAAAGACGAGGGCCACCGGCCGGACCCACGGAGGGACCCTGCCTGTGACCCTGACCTGCTGGGGTACCAGGACTCGAACCTAGACTAACGGGGCCAGAACCCGTCGGGCTGCCAATTACCCCATACCCCATTGCGCCGGGCGACACAGCGAACCACTGCACCCGCGAACCGCACCGCGCCTAGGCAGTGTAGCCGAACACCGGCGGTCCCGCGAAAGCACAACACAGCTACACCAGGGGACCGGTCGGCGAGGGCACCAGCAGCCGCCGGGTCGTCTCCAGCCCCCACCCGTCCAGCGAGTACAGCCCGTCCCCGGAGGAGCGCAGCCCGCCGTACCGCCCGATCACCGCGGCCCGGTGGCCGGCGCTGGGCGCAGCCGCACCTACCTGCCGGTCCAGCCGGACGGGGCCGAGGTGCTGGCCACCGATGCCCGGGACCGGCCCGCCCTGCTGCTGCGCCGGGCCGGCCGTGGTGCGCTGGTCCTGTGCACCTACCCCGTCGAGCACATGTCGGCGGCCACTCCGGCCGTCAATCCCGGCGCGGTCACCGCGCTCTACGACGCGCTCGGCACTTTCGCCGGGGTGCGCCGGCCGGTCACCGTGGACGACCCGCGGGTGGCTGCCGACGTGCTGGTGCACTCCGACGGCAGCCACTTCTGCTGGCTGGTCAGCCACGCCGCGGAACCAGTCACGATCAAGCCCCAGCTCGCCTCCGGCACCCGGCTGGTCGCCCTGGACGGTACCCCGGGTAACGGCACGATCAGCCTGCAGCCGTTCGGCGTCGGTGTCTTCTGCCTCGACCGCTCGCCCGCGCTGCTCCCGTAGTTAACGGCCCGCAACGAACCCCCGCACGTGGTGGCGGCGCTCGCCCGGCACCCAGCCCGAGCACCCGGCCACCCCCCGGCCCAGGACCCACCAGCCGCGGGCTGCGACGACTTATCACGCGTTCCAGTCATGATCACGAGTGGTTTGTCCAGAAATGTCCGTAGGGAACGCGTGAAAAGAAGGGATTCCGGCGCGGGCCGTTAGTCGCGGTTGACGACGGTGTTGGTGAGGGAGCCGATGTTCTCGATACTCACGGACACCTCGTCGCCGTCCTCCAGCGGCCCGACCCCGGCCGGTGTCCCGGTGAGCAGCACATCGCCCGGCAGCAGCGTCATCACCGAGGTCACGAACTCCACCAGCGCGGGCACGTCGTACAGCATCTCGGAGGTACGGGCCCGCTGCCGGGTCTCACCGTTGACCACCGTGGTGAGCAGCAGGTCAGCCGGGTCAACGTCGGTCTCGATCCACGGCCCGAGCGGGCAGAACGTGTCGAATCCCTTGGCCCGGGTCCATTGCCCGTCCCGGGCCTGCAGGTCCCGCGCGGTGACGTCGTTGGCGCAGGCGTAACCGAAGATGACCTCGGCTGCCTGGGCCGCGGGCACCTCCCGGCACAGCCGGCCGATGATCACGGCAAGCTCACCCTCGTAGTCAACCCGCTGGGTGAGCTTGACCGGGTAGGTGATCTGGTCCCGGTCGCCGACCACCGCGGTGGACGGCTTCAGGAAGAGCACTGGCTCCCCCGGCGGCTCCGTGCCCATTTCCCGGGCGTGCTCAGCGTAGTTCCGGCCGACCGCCACCACCTTGCTGGGCAGTACCGGGGCGAGCAGCCGCACCTCGCCGAGCGGGTAGGTGGTGCCGGTGAACTGGACGCCACCTTTGCCGGTGCCGAACGGATGGCCGCGCAGCTCGGCGATCACTGTCACCCCGGGCGTGCCACCAGCGGCCCCGTCGGCCTGGGCTTCCCCGACAACGCCGTAAGCGACCTCTTCACCCCGGGCGTACCTCGCGATGCGCATCGCTCAACCTCACCACTGAGAGTTAGCTGATCCAGCCTGGGCGATCCCGCTGCCACGGTAGCCCGCTACTGCAGGTAGCCTTCGACCTCCGACACCGGGCGGCCGGTGGCGGCGGTGGGATCCTCGCCGTACTCACGCCGCGCACGGCGCTGGCGCAGCAGGTCCCAGCACTGGTCCAGGGCTTCTTCGGCGGACCGCAGCTGGGCCCGTTCCTCGTCGGTGGACAGCTGGCCGGCGCCGACCTTCTCGCGCAGCTCGTGCTCGGTGCGGATCAGCTCATCGATACGGCCGAGGATCTCCTTATCGTCCATGGGTCTTACCGTAAGGGGAACCGGCCCGTGCGCCGACCCGGGGCCGGCCTGCGGGCGGGGACGGTGATCACTCCCGGGACAGGCCTAGCTCTGCTCGGCCGGCAGGTGACCGGCCCGGAGCAGCGCGTAGGTGACCGCCTCGGCCAGCGCGTGCCAGGAGGCGGCGATGATGTTCTCATCCACGCCCACGGTGCTCCACGCCCCGTCGGCCGCACCGGTGCCGTCGCTCGACTCGATCAGCACCCGGGTGACCGCCCCGGTGCCGTGCGAGCCTTCCAGGATGCGCACCTTGTAGTCGGCGAGCTCCAGCATGGCCAGTTCCGGGTAGAGCCGCTCCAGCGCGAGGCGGAGCGCGTTGTCGAGCGCGTTGACCGGCCCGTTGCCCTCCCCGGTCGCGACGATCCGCTCGCCCTTGGCGTGCAGCTTGACGGTGGCCTCACTGACCACGTCGCGGCCGGCCCGCTGCTCCACGATGACCCGCCACGACTCCACCCGGAAGTGGCGCAGCGGCTCGCCCGCGAGCTCGTCACGGAGCAGCAGCTCGAACGACGCGTCCGCGGCCTCGAACGTGTATCCGCGGGCCTCCAGTTCCTTGACCCGGTTGACCACCCGGCCCACCGTGTCCTTGTCGCCGGACAGGTCGTAGCCGAGCTGCTTGCCCTTGATCTCCACCGAGGCGCGGCCGGCCATGTCGGACACCAGCATGCGCATGTCGTTGCCCACGACGGCGGGGTCGATGTGCTGGTAGAGCATGGGGTCCACCTTGACCGCGGAGGCGTGCAGTCCCGCCTTGTGCGCGAACGCGGAGAACCCGACATACGGCTGGTGGGTGCTGGGCGTGACGTTGGTGACCTCACTGATCGCGTGCGCGACCCGGCTCATCTCGGCCAGGCAGCCGTCCGGCAGCACGGTGCGGCCCTTCTTCAGCTGGAGCCCGGCCACGACGCTGAACAGGTTGGCGTTGCCCGCCCGCTCGCCGTATCCGTTGGCGCAGCCCTGCACGTGGGTGACCCCGGCGTCCACCGCGACCAGGCTGTTGGCCACCGCGCAGGCGGTGTCGTCGTGGCAGTGGATGCCGAGGCGCGCGCCGGTGGACGCGGCGACCGCGGTCACCACGTCACCGAGCTCGCCGGGGAGCATGCCGCCGTTGGTGTCACAGAGCGCCACCACGTCCGCGCCAGCCTCGGCGGCCGTCCGGACCACCTCGAGCGCATAGGCCGGGTCGGACCGGTATCCGTCGAAGAAGTGCTCCGCGTCCAGGAACACCCGCTGGCCTTCAGCGCGCAGGTGACTGACGGTGTCCCGGATCATCGCCAGGTTCTCTTCCAGGCTGGTGCGCAGGGCCAGCCGGACATGCCGGTCGTGACTCTTGGCGACAAGAGTCACGACCGGCGCCCCGGACTCGCGCAGGGCGGCGACCTGGGGGTCGTCGGCCGCCTGCACGCCGGGCCGGCGGGTCGCGCCGAACGCGGCGAGCTGCGCGTGCCTGAGGTCTAGTTCGGTACGGGCGCGCCGGAAGAACTCGGTGTCCTTGGGGATCGCCCCGGGCCAGCCGCCCTCGATGAAGCCAACGCCGAACTCGTCGAGCCGGCGCGCGATGGCCAGCTTGTCGGCGACGCTGAGGGTCAGCCCTTCCTGCTGGGCCCCATCGCGCAGCGTGGTGTCGTAGACATGGAACACATCGTCGGGCATTGGTCTCGTCCGTCCCTTGTGGCTATCTGCTGCCTGGCTGTGGTGCCTGTCGTCGCCGCGTCCGCAAAACAAAAGACCCCTCGCAACATGCGAGAGGTCTGCGCGTCGGCATGCGGCCTGGCCGCCCTAACTTAGGTGCCGACGCGCCCGCCGATAATAATCCGGCCGAACGTCATGACAGCAAGTGTGCCACACCCCAGGACCGCGCCGTGTCGGAACCCCCGATCAGTGATCACGGAGCGGACACACGGCCGGTACCCGTGCGGTGCCGGCCGCCCCGCGAGACCCTCAGCAGACCTTGTAGACCCAGCCGTGCGGATCGGGCCGGCTCCCGTACTGGATGCCGACGAGTTCCTCGCGCAGCCGCATGGTCACCGGGCCAGGGGTGCCGTCGCCGATGACCCACTCGCCGGTAGCGCTCTTGACCTTGCCCACCGGGGTGATCACCGCGGCGGTACCGCAGGCAAACACCTCGGTCAGCTCCCCGGATGCGCAGCCGGCCCGCCACTGATCCACCGAGATCCTGCCTTCCTCGGTGGGGAAGCCGAGGTCCGGACCGAGCTTGAGGAGGGAGTCGCGGGTGATTCCGGGCAGCATGGTCCCGGTCAGTGCGGGCGTCATGATCCGCGCCTGCGGGCCTGAGCCGTAGACGAAGAACAGGTTCATCCCGCCCATCTCCTCGACCCACCGGCGTTCCACCGCGTCCAGCCAGACCACCTGGTCGCAGCCGTTGTTCACGGCCTGGATCTGGCCGGCGAAGGCGGCCGCGTAGTTGCCGCCGCACTTGGCCTCGCCGGTACCGCCTGGCGCGGCCCGGGTGTACTCGGCGGACAGCCAGACGGACACCGGCCGGATCCCGCCGCTGAAGTAGGCGGCGGCCGGCGACGCGATGACCGTGTACAGGTACGACGACGAGGGCTGGTTCACGCCGAGCCCGCGCTGCGTGGCGATCATGAAGGGCCGCAGGTAGAGGCTGTGCCCCTCGGTGGTCGGGACCCAGCCGCGGTCCTGGCTGACCAGCAGCTCGATGGACCGCAGAAAGGCCTGCTCCGGCAGTTCCGGCATGGCCAGCCGGACCGCGGACCGGTTGAACCGGGCTGCGTTGGCCTGCGGCCGGAAGGCCACGATGGGACCGCCCGCCTGCCGGTAAGCCTTCAGGCCCTCGAAGATCTCCTGCGCGTAGTGGAAGACGGAGGTGGCCGGCTCCAGCATGATCGGCCCGTAACTCTCCAGCCTCCCGTCGTGCCAGCCCTCCTCCGCGGTCCACCGGAGCGTGACCATGTGATCAGTGAATACCTGCCCGAATCCCGGGCTCGCCAGGATCTGGTCCCGCTGCGCCGCCGCAATGGGGTCAGCACTGGCGCGGACGTCGAAAGCGATCTCGGTGCTCGGGCTTGCCGTCATCACAGGTCCTCTCTTTCCCCGGCATGGCCGGGTCTCGCGGACGGGGCCCCGTTGCCCCGCCAGGGCGGCGCCACAGCGGGCCACCGCACCGCACTCTTATTCTCCCCGCCCGCAGCCGGGGCTGATGTCCCGCCCGCCGCGCCAAGCCGCGCAGCGGGTGTCTCACCGCAGGCGCGCCCGCAGGCCGGCCTGCGGGGCGCACCAGGCGGGCCCGGCAGGGCCGCGCCCTAGCCGGCTACTCGCTCGGCGATGTCGTCGCCGATCTCCGGCGTCACCCGGGCCGCCCAGGCGCCCTGGCGCTCCACCAGGTCGTCGGCCACGGCCTGCTCGATCCGGGCGGCTTCCGCGGCCAGGCCCAGGTGCTGGCAGAGCATGGCCGCGGACAGGATCGCCGCTGTCGGGTCGGCCTTCTGCTTGCCGGCGATGTCTGGCGCGCTGCCGTGCACCGGTTCGAACATGCTCGGCGCCGTCCGCTCCGGGTTGATGTTCCCGCTCGCGGCGAGCCCGATGCCGCCCGCCACGGCCGCACCAAGGTCGGTCAGGATGTCACCGAACAGGTTGTCGGTGACCACCACATCGAACCGCTCCGGCTGGGTCACCAGGTACATGCAGGCCGCGTCCACGTGACAGTAGTCCACGGCGATGCCGGGGAACTCCTGGGCGACCGCCTCCATCGTGCGGTGCCACAGGTCTCCGGCGTAGGCCAGCACGTTGGTCTTGTGCACCAGGGTCAGCTTGCGGGCTGACCGCTCGGCCGCGCGGGCAAAGGCGTACCGCACCACCCGGTTCACCCCGAACGCCGTGTTCAGGCTCTCCTGGGTGGCCACTTCCTCGGGGGTGCCCTTGCGCAGCACCCCGCCGGCGCCCGCGTACGGGCCCTCGGTCCCCTCCCGGACCACCAGCATGTTGACCAGCTCCGGCCGGACATCAGCCAGCGGCGTGGCCACGCCCGGATAGAGCCGGACCGGGCGCAGGTTGACGTACTGGTCCAGCTCGAACCGGAGCCGGAGCAGCAGACCGCGCTCCAGCACGCCGCTGGGCACGGTCGGGTCGCCCACTGCGCCGAGCAGGATCGCGTCCTGGGCCCGGATTTCTTCCAGCACGGAATCAGGCAGCGTCTCGCTGGTGCGGTGCCAGCGCTGCGCGCCGAGATCGTAGCTGGTGTCGTCGATGGCGATATTGGCGGCCGCGAGGACCTTGAGCGCCTCGGTCACGACCTCAGGGCCGATGCCGTCGCCGCCGATCACCGCGAGCCTGATCGCAGAAGATGCCATGCGCGTACCTTACTGGGCAGCTGCCTTGACTGACTGGCCTCCGTTATCCCGCCGGTCGAGGGCTACCTGGAGCGCGGCCGCCGCAGGCGCGGCAGGCACGGCGCGGGCCGCAGGTTCGTCACGGAGGTCACGGAAGTCGGGGAAATCACCATGGTCAGCGGCGTCGCCGCGCTGATTCCACGGGTACATGTCATACACGGCCTGGTCTCCGGTGCTTCGTCATTCCTGGTGGGCGGACTTACGGCCAGCACCGCTAGCCGTAGCGGGTGGCCGGCCTGCCCTGATCAGGCCCCGCTACGGCTAAGGATGGATACGAAGCGCCACATATTGTTGGACATCCTAGTACCTAGACCGGCGGCTGTCGCCTGTGGAACGGATCTGTCTCGCATCCTGAGACAGATCCGCTGGACAGGGTGGTGGTCTCGAGCGCGTCCAGCGGCCCTGGAGTCGCGTCCAGCGGTCCTGGAGTACCGCCTGGCGGTCCTGGAGCGCGTCTAGCGGTCCTCGAGATCGACAGTCCGGCCGACCACGGCGCCGATCGTGGAGGAGATGTCGTCCAGCACCACCGCGGGGATGGCCGAGTCCACGGACAGCACGATCAGCGCGTGGCCGCCCCGCGCGTCCCGGCACACCTGCATGCCCGCGATGTTGATGCCCTCGCTGCCCAGGATCTGGCCGACCGTGCCGACCACACCCGGCCGGTCGGTGTAGGTGAGGAACACCATGTGGTCCGCGGGGGCGATCTCCATCTCGAAGCCGTTGACCTCGATCAGCTTCTCGTGCTGCCGCCGGCCGGTGAGGGTGCCGCCGACCGACACGACCTGGCCATCCGGCATGATCCCGCGCAGCGTGACCAGGTTCCGCCAGTCCGGGCTCTCCGTGTCGGTGACCAGGCTGACTTCCACCCCCCGCTCGCTGGCCAGCAGCGGGGCGTTCACGTAGGTGACCGCGGCCTCGACCACGTCCGCGAACACGCCCTTGAGCGCGGCGAGCTGGAGCACCCGCACGTCGCGGCCGGCGATCTCGCCGCGTACCTCGACATCGATCCGCGCGGCCATGCTGCCGGCCAGCGCGGTGAAGATGCGGCCCAGCTTCTCCGCCAGCGGCAGCCCGGGCTTGACGTCCTCGTCAACCGCCCCGCCCTGTACGTTGACCGCGTCCGGCACGAACTCCCCGGCCAGCGCCAGCCGGACCGACCGGGCCACCTGGGTGCCGGCCTTCTCCTGCGCCTCGTCCGTGCTCGCGCCCAGGTGCGGGGTGGCGACCACGGACGGGATCGCCAGCAGCGGGTTCGCAGTGGCAGGCTCGGTGCTGAAGACGTCGATGCCCGCCCCGGCCACCCGGCCGTCCTTCAGCGCCAGCACCAGCGCGTGCTCATCCACGATGCCCCCCCGGGCCGCGTTCACGATCCGCAGGCCCGGCTTGACCTGGTGCAGTTCCTTGTCCCCGATGAGGCCGACCGTCTCGGCGTTCCTGGGCAGGTGCACGGTGATGAAGTCCGCCTCGGCCAGGAGTTCGTCCAGGCTGGCCAGGCGCACGCCGAGCTGGGCGGCCCGGGCCGCGGGCACGTACGGGTCGTAGGCCACGACCTGCATGCCGAACGAGGCGAGCCGCTCGGCCACGAGCACGCCGATCCGGCCCAGCCCCAGGATGCCCAGCACCTTGCCCTGCAGCTCGACTCCGGTGAACGCGGACCGCTTCCACTCCCCCGCCTTGAGCGAGGCAGCTGCCTGCGGCACGTTCCGGGCCACCGCGAGCAGCAGGCCGACCGCGTGCTCGGCCGCGCTGACGATGTTGGAGGTGGGCGCGTTCACCACCATCACGCCCGCCTTGGTCGCAGCCTCGACGTCCACGTTGTCCAGGCCCACGCCCGCCCGGGCGACCACCCGGAGCCGGGGCGCATGCGCCAGGGCCTCGGCGTCGACCCTGGTGGCACTGCGCACGATGACCGCGTCCGCATCAGCGAGCGCGGGCAGCAGCTCGGCGCGGTCCGCGCCGTTCACCTGGCGCACCGTGAAGTCGGACTCCAGCTGCGCGACCGCGGCTGGGGAGAGTTCCTCGGCGATGAGGACGATGGGTGCAGGCACAGTGGTGGCCCCTCACGACGGACAGCGGAAAGCTCAGTCTAGCGAAGCTTGTGAAACCATTCACGAATCGCACAACCGTGCGCCCGACGGACCGTACCAGCAGCAGTGCGGTACATTTCGGGCCGCGCGCGACACCTTATGTACCGCACTGCCGGGCTACACCCACGGCTGGCATCAGCCCCGGAGTACTCCGGGGCTGATGCCAGCCCCTCAGGACGCGGCGTCGTCGCTGGAGTCGAGCCAGCTCATCAGCGGCCGGAGCTTCGCCCCGACCTGCTCGATGTGGTCGGCGTGCAGCGCTTCCCGGCGCTTGAGGAAGTTCGGCCGGCCCCCGTCGAACTCGTCGATCAGCTCGCGGGTGAAGGTGCCATCGCGGACCTCCGCCAGGATCCGCCGCATCTCTTCCCTGGTCCGCTCGTCCACCAGGCGCGGGCCGCGGGTGTACCCGCCGAACTCCGCGGTGTCCGACACCGACCAGTACATCTTGGAGAGGCCGCCCTCGTAGATCAGGTCCACGATGAGCTTCATCTCGTGCAGGCACTCGAAATAGGCGATCTCCGGCTGGTAGCCCGCCTCGACCAGGGTGTCGAACCCGGCCTTGATCAGCTCGGATACGCCGCCGCAGAGCACGGCCTGCTCGCCGAACAGGTCCGTCTCGGTCTCCTCGGCGAACGTGGTGACCAGGGCGCCGGCCCGGGTGCCGCCAATGGCCTTGGCGTACGCCAGGGCCAGCGGCCAGGCGTTGCCGGACGCGTCCTGCTCCACCGCGACGAGCACCGGTACCCCGCGGCCCTCGGCGAACTGGCGGCGAACCAGGTGGCCGGGCCCCTTCGGGGCGACCATGCACACGTCCACCCCGGCGGGCGGGCGGATGAGCTGGTAGCGGATGTTCAGCCCGTGCGCGAAGAACAGGGCGTCCCCGTCCACCAGGCTCGGCTCGATCGCCTCGGCGTACAGCGCCCGCTGCACATGGTCCGGGGCCAGGACCATGATCAGGTCGGCCTCCTCGCATGCCTCACGGGGGGTGAGCACCTGCAGTCCCTCGTTGGCCGCGAGCTCGCGGCTCCGGGAGCCCTCGGGGAGGCCGACCCGGACGTTCACCCCGGAGTCACGCAACGACAGCGCGTGCGCGTGCCCCTGGCTGCCGTAGCCGAGCACGGCCGCGTGCCTGCCCTGGATGATACTGAGATCAGCGCCGTCGTCATAGAAGATGTCTGCCATTGCCTGCCTTTCGCTACTGCTGGAACTACGGCCCGCAGGAATCACGGGCTGCTGGAATCACGGGCTGCTGGAATCACCGGCTGCTGGAATCACCGGCTGCTGGAATCACGGGCGCGGACCGAGCCGGCCAGGCTGCGCTCCCCCATCCGGTCCACCGGGCGCAGCGCCCGGTCCGTGATGGACCGGCCGCCCCGGCCGAGCGCGACCATGCCGGACTGGACGAGCTCCTTGATCCCGAACGGCTCGAGCACCCTGATCAGGGCGTCCAGCTTGTCCCGGTTGCCGGTGGCCTCCACGGTGACCGCGTCCTGCGCCACGTCCACCACCTTGGCACGGAACAGCGCCACCGTCTCCAGCACGCGCGACCTGCTTTCCAGGTCAGCGCGCACCTTGATGAGGAGCAGCTCGCGCTGGACCGAGACCGGCGGCTCCAGCTCGACGATCTTCAGTACGTTGATCAGCTTGTTGAGCTGCTTGGTCACCTGCTCGAGGGGATGGTCCGCGCAGTCGACCACGATCGTCATCCGGGATATCTCCGGGTGCTCGGTGGGCCCGACCGCGAGCGAGTCGATGTTGAACCCGCGGCGGGAGAACAGTCCCGCGATCCGGACCAGCACGCCCGGCTTGTTCTCCACCAGCACAGAGAGGGTGTGCCTGTTCATGCTCGGCTCCTGATCGCGTAGGCGGGCCAGTCCCTGATGGCTCATTCGGTCACGTCCCAGTCGGGCGCCATGTTCCGGGCGACGATGATGTCGTCATTGCTCGTGCCGGCCGCGACCATCGGCCACACCATGGCGTCGCGGTGCACGATGAAGTCGACCACCACGGGCCGGTCGTTGATCCGCATGGCCTGCTCGATGACCGCGTCCACGCTGCCCGCATCCTCGCAGCGCAGCCCGGCGCAGCCATACGCCTCGGCCAGCTTGACGAAGTCAGGGATGCGGGTGCCGCCGAGCGCCGCCGGATCACGCCGCAGCGCGGTCTCGGCCGGGCCGCCGGACGGGCCGTCCGGGCCGTGGGCGGCGGCCACCTGCTGGCTGCGGGCGACGTGGTCGAGGTCGGTGTTGGAGTACCGCTCGTTGTAGAACAGGGTCTGCCACTGCCGGACCATGCCGAGGTTGCCGTTGTTGATGATGGCGATCTTGACCGGGATGCCCTCCACCGCGCAGGTGGCGAGCTCCTGGTTGGTCATCTGGAAGCAGCCGTCCCCGTCGATCGCCCACACGCAGCTCTCCGGGTGGCCGACCTTGGCGCCCATGGCGGCGGGCACCGCGTAGCCCATGGTGCCGAGGCCACCGGAGTTCAGCCAGTGCCCGGGCCGCTCATGGCCGATGAACTGGGCCGCCCACATCTGGTGCTGGCCCACCCCGGCCACGTAGATCGCGTCCGGGCCGGCGATCTGCCCGATCCGCTCGATCACCTGCTGCGGCGAGAGCGATCCGTCGGCTGGCAGGTCGTAGCCCAGCGGGTAGGTGCTGCGCCACGCATCCAGCTGCGTCCACCAGGCGCTCAGGTCGCTGCGGTGGCCCGCCTGGAACTCGGCGCGGACCGCTCCGAGCAGGTCGGTGATGACCTCCCGGCAGTCGCCGACGATGGGCACGTCCGCGCGCCGGTTCTTGGAGATCTCCGCGGGGTCGATGTCGGCGTGCACCACCGCGGCCCCTGGGGCGAAGCTGTCCAGCTTGCCGGTGACCCGGTCATCGAACCGGGCCCCCAGGGCGATGAGCAGATCTGACTTCTGCAACGCGCCCACCGCGGCCACCGTGCCGTGCATGCCCGGCATGCCCAGGTTCTGGCGGTGGCTGCTGGGGAAGCCCCCCCGGGCCATCAGCGTGGTGACCACGGGGATGCCGGTCAGCTCGGCCAGCTCGAGCAGCTCCTGGCTGGCGCCGGCCTTGATCACGCCACCGCCCACGTACAGCACCGGGCGGCTGGCGTCGGCGATCAGCCGGGCCGCCTCCCGCACCTGACGAGAATGCGGCCGGGTCACCGGGTGATAGCCGGGCAGGTCGAACACGGGCGGCCAGCGGAATTCCGTGGTCGCCTGGAGGGCATCCTTGGCCACGTCCACCAGCACCGGGCCGGGCCGGCCGGTGGCGGCGACGTGGAACGCCTCGGCCACCGTGCGCGGGATGTCCGCGGCCTTGGTAACCAGGAAGTTGTGCTTGGTGACTGGCAGCGTGATACCGGAGATGTCCGCTTCCTGGAACCCGTCGGTGCCGATCAGGCTGGAGGGCACCTGGCCCGTGATGGCAACCACCGGCACGGAATCCATGTACGCGTCGGCCAGCGGGGTGACCAGGTTGGTCGCGCCCGGGCCGGACGTGGCCATGCACACCCCGGGCCGCCCGGTCACCTGGGCGTAGCCGGTGGCCGCGTGCCCGGCACCCTGCTCGTGCCGGACCAGGATGTGCCGGACCGAGGGCGAGTCGAACAGCGGGTCGTACAGCGGCAGGATCGCGCCGCCCGGGATGCCGAACACCACGTCCACGCCGAGCCGCTCCAGCGCCGCGACGAGTGCCTGCGCCCCGGTCATCTGCACCGCGACCTGGTCCGGCCCGGGCTGGGCCGTCGTGTGCTGGGCTGCCCCCGGCTGGGCTGCACTGTGCTGGGCTGCCCCCGGCTGGGCTGCACTGTGCTGCGCTGCCCCCGGCTGGGCTGGATGCTGCGCGGGCCCGTGCTGGCCAGCACCGTGCTGGCCAGCACCGTGCTGGCCAGGCCCGTTCGGCGCCGGGGCACCACCCGGGCTAGCAGGCCGTGGCCGGGGCGAGGGCTGGCCCGCGGCCCGCGGTGAGCCCGCCGCGGCGTGGTCGGGGTCAGTGATCAGGTGAGAGTCGGCCGTATCCCGTGACGCGGCGCGGGCCGCCAGGTCGCGCGGGGTGGGGCTGCCGCCCTTCCGCGCCTGGCCTGCTGGTCCGGGGCCGGGGGCGGCCGCCGCTGTCGTCTGGTCGGTCATCGCAAGGCTTCCTCGTCTGCGTTCGGAAGGTCGGTGCTGGCAACAAAAAACCCTCGGCGCCAGAAGGCGGGCGAGGGTAGGCGCGCAGGTAGCTGGCTCAATCAGCTACTTGCGCGCCTGGTGAGTACGAGAACGTAGTGCACGAGCACGGATATCACTCTGGACCACACCGCGTCCGGCGTCAACTTGACCAGGCATTCGTCTCAGCTGGCGAGATCACGTTCCCAAAAGGGGGCTCACCACCGTCCTCTTCGGCGCCCTGCTGATCGCGCTGGCGGGCCGCGGCCAGGCGGCCCGGCGGGACCGGCCCGGTCACGAACGGGCCCTTGCCGAGGGTGCACCCCATCGCGGCGAGCACCTCGGCCTGCCCGGCATCCTGGATCCCGTCGGCCATGGCCGTCAGGCCGAGATCCCTGCCGACCGTCACCATCGCCCTGATCAGGGTCTCCGCCGAGGCATCCGCGCCCAGCCCGGCCATCAGCGCGGGACCGATCTTGATCACGTCCACCGGTAGCTCGCCCAGCTGGGCCAGTGAGCCGAGATTCGCGGCAGATACGTCCACGGCCAGCCGGACCCCGTGCTCGCGCAGCTCACCCAGGCCACGCAGCAGCGCCTCGTACCCGTCCGCCAGTACCTGCTCGGCGACCTCCAGGATGAGCGCGGCGGCGGGTAGCCCGCTGCCGGCCAGCGCGGCCAGCACCGAGTCAGTGAAGCCGTGCGCGCGCACCTGCCGCGGCGGGCAGTACAGCCACAAGCTGCCCGCCCAGCCGGCCAGCCGCCACGCGGCCGCCTGCGTGCACGCCTCGCCCAGCATCCATGCACCGAACTCGGCCGTGGCGGCGGGCACGCCGGCCAGGCCGGTGAACCCGGGGCGCGCGGCCCCCGGCGAGGTCCTGCCCTGCGCCGGGCCCGCGGCCCGGCCCGGGTCATCGCGCCAGCGGGCCAGCGCTTCGGCCCCGCTGACCCGCAGCGCCGGCAGGTCGGCCAGGGGCTGGTACTCCAGTTCCAGGCGGCCCTCGTGCAGCGCCCGGCTCAGCTCAGTAGCAAACTGCTCAGGAGCAAACTGCTCGGTAGCAAACTGCTCGGTCGCAAACTGCTCAGCGGCGAGCTGCTCGCCGGTGAACTGGCCGGTGGCAAGCTCCGGGTGGTGGCGGGCATCCGCGTCCGGCTGCGGCGAGAACACCTCGGCCCGGCCGCCGCCGGACTCCTTGGCCCGGGATACGGCCGCGTCGGCATTACGCCACACATAACCGGCCGGGCTGCCGTCGGCGAGCGCGACGCCAACGCTGACCGAAAGCGACACTTCCTGGTCTGCGGCGCGGAACGGCTCGGCGGCGATACTGGTGACGATGCGCTCGGCCGCGTCGGCGATGTCCTGGGCGCTGGCCGCCTCCGGCACCAGCACCGCGAACTCATCGCCACCCCAGCGGGCCACCGTGGCCCGGGCCGACACGACGGCCATCAGCCTGCGAGCCACCTGAGCCAGCACCAGATCCCCGGCCGCGTGCCCGGCCGTGTCGTTCACCCCGGTGAACCCGTCCAGGTCAACCAGGATGACCCCGGCCACGGCGGCGCCCAGCGGCGCCACCTCGTCCAGCCGGCCAGGGCTGAGCGCCTCCCGGGCCCGGTCCTCCAGGTAAGCGCGGTTGGGCAGTCCGGTCAGGCCGTCGTGATAGGTCAGGTGGGCAATCTGGCGGCGTAGTTCTACCTGATCGCTCACATCCCGCGCGGTGATCAGCAGCCGGTCCAGCCCACCCTGGCTGCGATAACGCGAGATCGTCGCCTCTACGTGCCGCCAGGTGCCATCCGCGGCCCGGACCCGGCAGGCATACCTGATCTGCCGGACCGACTCGGCGGCTGCTTCCCGCACGGCCCGGATCCCTTCTGGCCGGTCTTCTGGGTGCACCAGGTCAGACAGCATCTTCCCGTCGAGGGTGGACGGCTGATAGCCGTAGGCGCGCACCGCGGGGCTGGCGTAGCCGATCGCCCCGGAGTAATCACACACCAGCACGACGTCGCTGGTCCGCTCGGCCAGCTCGCGGAACTGCTGGCCAGACTCCTGCCACCGCCGGGACCGGGCGGTGTCCCGGTGCACCAGGACCAGAATCCGCGCGCACAGCGCGAGCACGACCGTGCCGCCGGTCAGCGCGGCCACCGGATCCGGGGGCGTGCCGCTGATCACCGCGTGGCCGATGACCACCAGCGCCGCGGCCACCGCGGCGAGCGTGGCCACGATCGTGGCCGTATGCAGGCCGGCCCGGCTGGCCCGGACCGGCTGCCCGCTCTGCCGGGAGGCCCGGGCGGCGGGCAGCCACGGCGCAGCGCCCAGCACCGCGAACCCGGCCACCAGCAGCAGCTGGGCGGCCACTCCCGGGTGGCCGTTACCGACCCTCGCTCCAACGGACAGGACATCGCTGAGGGTCACCGCGAGCAGCGCGAGGAACGGGGCACGCCGCGCCGGCCCGCGGCCACGGCCAGCGCGAGCACCCCGCCGAGCACCACCAGGTCGGCCAGGGGATGGACGAGTTCCACCGCAAAGGTCCGCGGGTCGTCACCAGAGTGGGCGAAGTCAGCGTGCAGCAAGGTGACCCAGCTGATGACGAAAACGGAGCCGGCCAGCACATAACCGTCGGTGAGATGGGCCACGGCCACGCCAACCCGGCCGCCGCTGCGCCGGCCCAGCGGATGCCGGTCCGCGTTCCCACGCGGCGGCGCCAGGCCGGCCACGCCTGCCGCCAGGGCGGGCAGGGCCAGCAGGCCGGGGAGGTCGGCCAGGCTCAGCGGGAACCCGCCGCCGGACGCGGCGTTCGCCATGGCCTGCAGGCCGACGGCACCAGCGGCCCAGGCCGCGATCGCGAACGCGAACAGCCAGTAGGCATGCCGGACCGAACCGGTGTCCTGCCCGGCACCGCGCCACAAGCTGACTACGGCCAGGACTGCGCTCAGGGCCATCACCCCGGTCACTGCCTGCGCAGCCAGGCTCATGGCCGGTTACCCGATGCTTGCGGGGGCACCGAGTCTCCTTCCGCCGCGTCCGCCGCTCAGTTTGGTGCGGTGCTGAGCCAGGAGTGCCTTGTGGGCCAACCCGGCGGTCCTGCGCAACCGGGCTACGACTCAGGGTCACCGGAGTAGCGCAGGGGGCCCGCAGAGCTGCGCTGCAACGCGGGCCTTCGGTAGCCGGTCGCGGTCATCGCACGTGATCGATGATGCTCACTTTAGGCTCCTTAGGTCACACTTCGATTGAGGAAGCATCTCGGTCTCCTGGGTGATGCCTGAGGATCTGCGGAAAGCGCCAAAGCCCGCCGCGTTTACCCAGGTCAGACGGGTAACCGCGGTTAGGCGGGCAGGCTTTAATATCTGGCAGACGATTCCCGCCAGGCCGGTCTCAGGGCCTGCGAGGCCGTGGTCATGGCGATTTTTTGGGGCGGCTGCACATACTTTGTCCCGCGATCCGGGGAAACAGCTCAGTAGCTGCCGGAGATGACGTTTTGCAACGGCTGGCCACCGAGGAATCGCTCGAGCTGAGCGCGGACCAGGGCGATGGCCCGGATGGAGGAGACCGGGGTGCTGGCCGCCTCGTGCGGAGTGACGAACGCCCCGGGCAGCTGCCACAGCGGGTGCCCGGGCGGCAGCGGCTCCGGGTCGGTGACGTCCAGCGCGGCCCGCAGCCGGCCCTGGCGCAGCTCGGCGCACAGCGCCTCAGTGACCAGCAGGGACCCGCGGGCCGCATTGACGAGCAGCGCGCCGTCCTGCATCCGGGCCAGGAAGGCCGCGTCCACCATGCCAATGGTCTCCGGGGTGACCGGGGCCAGCAGCACGACCACGTCCGCCCGGGGCAGCAGCGCGGGCAGCTCGGCCACGGTGGCCACGCCCTCGCGGGCGGTGCGGGCCACCCGGAGCACCCGCACCTCGAAGCCAGCCAGCCGCCGCTCTACCGCCGCCCCGATCGAGCCGTGCCCCACGATCAGCACGGTCTTGCCCGCCAGGCAGTCGGTGAACTGGTAGCTCCACCGTCCGGCGGCCTGCTCACGGGCGAAGAACGGGAAGTCACGGAGCACGGCGAGGATGGCCCCCACCACCCACTCGGCGGTGCTGGCGTCGTGCACCCCCCGGGCGTTGCACAAGGTGACCCCAGGCGGGAGCCCGGGCAGCAGCCGGTCCACCCCGGCGGTCAGCGTCTGCACCACGGCCAGCCGCTTCATCTCGCGCAACGCCAGGACGGCGGGTGGCCGCGGGAAGAACGGCGGCACGTAGAACTCCACCGCAGCGGCACTGTCCGGGAGCGGAGCGCCGTCCGGCGCGACCACCTCGACGTCCGCGCCCGGCACGCCCGCCAGCCCGGCGGCGACCTCAGCCGTCGGCACCCACACCCGCATAGCTACCTCACCCGGTTATCCGCGTCCCTACCCGCGTCCTGTGCCGGCGTGCCCCTTACCGCCTGGCTGCTGCCTGGCTGGCTGCCGCGCTGGCTGAGGTGCGGCTCAGGATGGCGGGGTGAGGCGGCCGAGGATGAGCTCGCGCACCCGCTTGGCGTCTGCCTTGCCCTTGGTGGCCTCCATCACCGCGCCGACCAGCGCCCCGGCCGCGGCGACCTTACCGCCGCGGATCTTCTCGGCCACGTCGGGGTGGGCCGCGATCGCCTCGTCCACGGCGGCGCTGAGCGCCGTGTCGTCGCTGACCACGGCGAGCCCGCGGCCCGCCACCACCTCGTCCGGGGTGCCTTCGCCGGCCAGCACGCCGTCGATGACCTCGCGGGCCAGCCGGTCGTTGACCGTGCCCGCGGCCACCAGCGCGGCGACCCGGGCGACCGCGCCGGGGGTGATCGGCAGGTCGGCCAGTTCGGTGCCGGACTCGTTGGCCCGGCGCAGCAGCTCGCCGAGCCACCACTTGCTGGCGTCCGCGGGCGCAGCCCCCGCCGCCACCGTCGCGGCCACCAGGTCGAGCGCACTCGCGTTCCGCAGCGCGGTCATGTCCAGGTCGGACAGGCCCCACTCGGCCTGCAGCCGCTGCCGCCCGGCCGCGGGCAGCTCGGGCAGCTGGGCCCGGATGCTGTCCACCCAGTCCGCTGGTGGGGCGACCGGGACCAGGTCGGGCTCGGGGAAGTAGCGGTAGTCCTGCGCTTCCTCTTTACTCCGCCCAGGTGTGGTGATGCCGGTGTTCTCGTGGAAGTGCCGGGTCTCCTGGACCACCCGGGCGCCCGCGTCCAGCAGCGCGGCCTGCCGCTCGATCTCGAACCGGACCGCGCGCTCCACCGAACGCAGCGAGTTCACGTTCTTGGTCTCGGTCCGGGTGCCCCACTCGGCGGCGCCGCGGGGGGCCAGCGAGGTGTTCACGTCGCAGCGCAGCGACCCCTCTTCCATCCGGACATCGGACACGTCCAGCGCGCGCAGCAGGTCGCGCAGTTCCGCGACGTAGACGTGCGCGGCCAGCGGGGCGAGCGCACCGGTGCCGGTGACCGGCTTGGTCACGATCTCCACCAGCGGGATGCCGGCCCGGTTGTAGTCCACGAGCGAGTAGTCCGCCCCGTGGATCCGCCCGGTCGCGCCGCCGACGTGCAGCGACTTACCGGTGTCCTCCTCCAGGTGCACCCGCTCGATGCCGACCCGGACCGGCCGGATCGCGTGCGGCCCGGCCGCCGGATCCGGCACGGTGATGTCCAGCCACCCGTCCGTGCACAACGGCTCGTCGTACTGCGAGATCTGGTAGTTCTTCGGCATGTCCGGGTAGAAGTAGTTCTTCCGGGCGAACCGGCACCAGCTCGCGATCGAGCAGTTCAGCGCGAGCCCGATCTTCATCGCGTACTCGATGGCGGCCCGGTTGACCACCGGCAGCGACCCGGGCAGGCCCAGGCAGACCGGGCAGACCTGGGTGTTCGGCGCAGCGCCGAACCTGGCCGGGCAGCCGCAGAACATCTTGGTCCGGGTGCCCAGCTCGACGTGCGTTTCCAGGCCGACGACCGGCTCGTACCGGGCCATCGCGTCGGCGAACGGGACTAGCGTGTCGGTGCTCATGCCCGGTCCTCCCGGCCTAGGCCCGCCCGGTCCAGCCCACGGGCCTGGTCGAGCAGGGGGCCGTGCCGATCCCGGAGCGCTGCCTCCACGGCGGCTGCCACCCGGTAGACCCGGTCGTCGGCCAGCACCGGGGCCATGATCTGCAGGCCCACCGGCAGGCCGTCTTCGGCCGCCAGCCCGCACGGCAGGGACAGCGCCGCGTTCCCGGCCAGGTTCGACGGGATCGTGCACAGGTCAGCCAGGTACATCGCCATCGGGTCGTCGGCCCGCTCCCCGATGAGGAAAGCGGTGGTCGGCGTGGTTGGCGACACCAGCACGTCCACCTGCTCGAACGCGGCCTCGAAATCCCTGGTGATGAGGGTCCGCACCTGCTGGGCCTTGCCGTAGTAGGCGTCGTAGTAGCCGCTGGACAAGGCGTACGTGCCGAGCATGATCCGCCGTTTCACCTCGGCGCCGAAGCCCTCCGCGCGGGTCAGCGACATGACCTCGTCCGCGCTGCGGGTGCCGTCGTCGCCGACCCGGAGCCCATACCGCATGCCGTCGAAACGGGCCAGGTTAGACGAGCATTCGCTGGGCGCGATCAGGTAGTACGCGGGCAGCGCGTAGGTGAAGTGCGGGCAGGACACCTCGACGATCTTGGCGCCCAGCGCCTCCAGCAGCTCGACCGCCTCACTGAACCTGGCCAGCACGCCCGGCTGGTAGCCGTCCCCGGACAGTTCCGGCACCACGCCGATGCGCAGCCCGCTGACGTCGGCCTGCCGGGCCGCGGCCACCACCGGCGGTACCGGGGCGTCCACTGACGTCGAATCGCACGGGTCATGCCCGGAGATCGCCTCGTGCAGCAGGGCCGCGTCCAGTACCGTGCGGGCCAGCGGCCCCGGGGTGTCCAGCGATGAGGCGAACGCGACCAGGCCGTACCGGGACGAGCCACCGTAGGTCGGCTTGACCCCGACGATGCCGCAGACCGAGGCGGGCTGCCGGATCGAGCCCCCGGTGTCGGTGCCGATGCCGAGCGGCGCCTCGAACCCGGCCACTGCCGCAGCCGAGCCGCCCGAGGAGCCGCCGGGTACCCGGGCCAGGTCCCACGGGTTGCGGGACGGCCCGAAGGCAGAGTTCTCGGTGGATGAGCCCATGGCGAACTCATCCATGTTGGCCTTGCCGAGGATCACCACCCCGGCCTGGCGGAGCCGCCGGGTCACGGTCGCGTCGTAGGGCGGCTGCCAGCCGTCCAGGATGCGCGAAGCGCAGGTGGTGGGCATGTCGGTGGTGGTGAACACATCTTTGAGCGCGAGCGGGACGCCAGCCAGCGTCCCGAGCGGCTCGCCCGCGGCGCGGCGCTCGTCCACCGCGCGCGCCGCAGCCCGCGCGGAGTCCGCCGCCACGTGCAGGAACGCATGCAGGTGCTGGTCGGCCGCGGCGATCCGGGCCAGGTGCGCGTCGGTGACCTCGGCCGCAGACACCTCCCCGGCCGCGATCACCGCGGCCAGGTCAGCCGCGGTCATCCGGGTCAGCTCACCCGGAGTGCTGTCGGCAGGCATGATCAATCCTCGGCCAGGATGCGGGGAACACGGAAGCGCTGCTGCTCCACGGCGGGCGCCTGGGACAGCACCTGCTCCGGGGTCAGCGGCGGGACCTCGATGTCGTCCCGGAAGACGTTGGTCAGCGGCACTGCATGCGAGGTGGGCGGAATCCCCTCGGCGGCCACTTCCTGGACCCGGGCCACGGCCGAGATGATCTGGTCGAGCTGAGCCGCGAAATGATCGAGTTCTTCCTCGCCGAGAGCCAGCCGGGACAGCCGGGCCAGGTGGGCCACTTCCGTGCGGGCGATGGACATGCCTGCCATCCTAGGGCGTGTCTCAGGCCGGGCCGACGGGGTTATCCGCAGGCTGCTGGCCACGAGCACGGGCCGCGCCGGGGGCTGGGCACGGCCAGGGCCAGGGCGCTGGCCACGGACGGGTGCTACCGGTCACCTATTCCGGCCGCGGGGTAGGTGACCGGGCTCCCGGCTGGCGCAGGCCGGGCTAAGGCGGTCACGACGGGGGCGGGCACAGTGGGGGCGGGCCCGGCGCGGGCGGGCACGGCCGCCGCCAGGCGGGGCGGCCCGGCGGCCCCGCCGCTGGTCAGCCAGGCCGTGGCCGCGGTCGGGTGCAGCGGCGGGCTGAGCTGCCGGCCCTGGGCCGCGTCGCAGCCCATCGCCTGCAGCGCAGCGGCCACCTCCACGGTTTCCACCCCCTTGGCCACGGACCGGATGCCGAAGCCGCGAGCCAGGTCGACCAGGGACTTAACGATCATCTCGCTGTGCCTGCTGTCCGCCAGGGTGGTGACGAACGACGAGTCGATCTTGATCTCCTGTACCGGCATCTGCTTCAGCCGGGCCAGCGAGCCGTAACCGGTACCGAAGTCATCGAGGCTCAGCCCGACACCGACGGCCCGCAGCGCGGCCATTCCCGCCGCAATGTCCGCGCCCGCGCCGGCCAGCCGCTGCTCGCTGATCTCGAGCAGCAGCACGTCCGGTGGCAGGCCGAGGGAACACAGCTCACCCTCGATCATCCGGGCCAGGCTGATGTCCAGCAGGTCCCGCGCGGACACGTTCACCGACAGCCGCACCGGCAGCCCGGACAGCCGCCATGCCGACGCCTGGGTCAGCGCCGTGTGCAGCACGTAGCTGGTCAGCTCGCGCATCAGGAAGGACTGCTCGGCCAGCGGGATGAACTCGGCCGCGCCGACCAGCCCGCGGCGTGGGTGACGCCACCGGACGAGTGCCTCCATGCCAGCGGTGTGCCCATCCCGCAGGCAGATCGTGGGCTGGTAGTGCAGCTCGAACTCGCCCTGGTCGATGCCCCGGCGCAGGTCACCGAGCAGGGACAGCCGGGCCGGTGAATGGCGGTCCGAGCACGCCACGTAGTGCTCGACCCCGCTGTGCCGCTCCTTGGCCAGGTACATGGCCACGTCGGCGCGCTGCAGCAGGACCTCCACCGAGTCCGCGTCGTCCGGATACAGGGCCAGCCCGACGCTCGCTTCGACCTCGACCGACACGCCCTCCAGCCGGACTGGCTCGGCCAGCGCGGCGCGCAGCCGGGTGGCGACTTCGCGGGCGGCATCCGCCGAGCGCACGGTGGGGAGCAGGACGGCGAATTCGTCCCCGCCCAGCCGGGCCACCATGTCCCCGGGCCGGACGCTGCGGCTGAGCCGGTGCCCGACCACTCGCAGCAGCCCGTCGCCGATAGGGTGCCCGAGGGTGTCGTTGACCTCCTTGAACCGGTCCAGGTCGAGCAGCAGGAACCCAGTCGTGCGGCCGGTCCGGGCGGCCCCCGCGAGCGCCTCGCCGGTCCGGCGCAGCAGCTGGGCCCGGTTGGGCAGGCCGGTCAGCTCATCGTGCAGTGCCTGATGCTCCCGCTTCATGGAGATGGCCGCGTTCACGTAGACGGCGGCGAGCGGCAGCAGGAACAGCGCCACGAGCAGGACGGACCGGTTCATCACCACGACCACCAGCGGTGCGGCGGACAGCAGCACCAGGTCGGTGAAGGCCTGGGACGGCAGAGCCCGGCGCAGGGTGGCCAGCAGCGGGGCCCGCTCGTGCAGCGCCAGGGCCACCCCGGCCAGCAGGAAGTGACAGGCGAAAAAGGCCGCGGCGGCCAGGGCTACGGTGCCCAGATCGCGGCCGGACAGCACCCAGGGCCGCAGTGGCTCCGGATGGAGGCCGGCCACCGCGAGCACGGCCGCGGCCGCGGCCAGGCTCAGCGTGAACTGGGCCGCGTCAGCCGCGGCCCGGAACGCTGGCTTGCGCCCCGCCAGCGCGAAGATCAGGGCGATGGCCGCTCGGAGCAGCACCGCTGCTGGCAACCCCCAGTAGAGCAGCGCGGCAAAGCAGAAGGTGAGCGAGGCGGCACCGGAATCGGGCAGTGCCCGCGCGGGCAGCACCACGGGCTTGGCTTCACCGATGAGGGCCACCGCCGCGATGACCCAGAACAGCTCACCGCCCGCTATTCCCGCCACCCCGGAAGCGGGCAGGCCGCGCATGGCCGCCAGCAGGGCACACAGGCCCGCCGCAGTGACAACTGCGAGGTAGATCCACAGCGGGGACCCGATCCGCGGACCGATGTCCCTGCCGGTGCTCAGGTCCTTCATGGCGTCCTCGCGGGCGGCCAGCCGGTGGATACACACGTTCTCATGAGCAGGGTACGGCCAAAGCCCGTACTTCGCGAAGCCAATCGCACACTATCCGTTACAGCCCGGCGATCAACGGTTCAGTTTCCGCAGGTCAAGAGCATGAAGCAGATCTGAAGCGCCCCCGGGGCGGCCAGGTCTGGCCGCATCAGGGGATATCAGCCGCACCACCCTCATCAGGCGCATCAGGCGCGGCGCTCGCCGCCACCTCGCCTGGCGCGGCATCAGCCACCTCAGCCGGCGCACTCTCCGCCACCTCGGCCGCGGCGGCCGGGCCCTGCTCCAGCAGGGCCCGCAGGCCCGCCTCGTCCAGCACCGGCACACCCAGGCTCAGCGCCTTGTCGTACTTGGCGCCCGGCTTGTCCCCGGCGACCACGAAACTGGTCTTCTTGGACACCGACGACGTCACCTTGCCGCCGAGTTCCTGCACGGCCGCGGCGGCCTCATCCCGGGTGAACCCTTCGAGCGAGCCGGTGATGACCACGGTCAGCCCGCCCAGCGGACCCGTGGCCTGGGCTGCCCCGGCCGGATCGGCTGGCGGTGGGGGCGGCGTCCAGCCAGGCGTGGCCAGCTGCACCCCGGCCTCCCGCCATTTGGCCACGATCGCCGTGTGCCAGTCCACGGCGAACCACTCGATGATCGACGCGGCGATCGTCGGGCCCACCCCCTCGGCCGCGGCCAGCTGCTCGGCCGAGGCGGCGACGATGGCGTCCACCGAGCCGAACTGGGCCGCCAGCGCACGGGCGGCAGTGGGGCCGACGTGCCGGATCGACAGCGCCACGAGCACCCGCCACAGCGGCCGGGCCCGGGCCTCGTCCAGGTTGCGCAGCAGCTTGCCTGCGTTGACCGTCAGGCTGCCCTGCTTGTTGACGAAGAACGCGCAGCTGGCCAGGGCGTCGGCGGTCAGCGAGAACAGGTCGCCCTCGTCCGCGACCAGCCCGGAGTCCAGCAGCGCGGCCACCGACTCATAGCCCAGCACCTCGATGTCCAGCGCGCCCCGGCTGGCCAGGTGGAACAGCCGCTCCCGCAGCTGGGCCGGGCAGGACCGGGTGTTCGGGCAGCGCCAGTCCACACCGCCTTCCTCGCGGGCCAGCGGGGTGCCGCAGGCCGGGCACTCGGCGGGGAACATGAACGCGCGCTCCGCGCCGGTGCGCAGGTCCACGACCGGCCCGACCACCTCGGGGATCACATCGCCTGCCTTGCGCAGCACGACCATGTCCCCGATCAGCACGCCCTTGCGGGCCAGCTCGTCAGCGTTGTGCAGGGTGGCCCGGTCCACGGTGGAGCCGCTGACCACCACCGGCTCCATCACGGCGAACGGGGTGACCCGCCCGGTCCGGCCGACGTTCACCCGGATGTCCAGCAGCCGGGTGTTCACCTCGTCCGGCGGGTACTTGTAGGCGATGGCCCAGCGTGGCGCGCGGCTGGTCGCACCGAGCTTGCGCTGCAGATCCAGCCGGTCGATCTTGACCACGACGCCGTCGATCTCATAGGGCGGGTCGTGCCGGTGCTCGCCGTAGTAGGCGATGTAGTCCCGTACCCCGGCCAGCTCCGGTGTCACCGTGAACAGGCCGCTGACCGGCAGGCCCCAGCCACGCAGCCGCTCATACCAGCCCGAGTGGGTCTCCGGGGCCTGCTCGGACGCGACGCCCACCCCGTGCAGGATCAGCTGCAGTGGCCGGCTGGCGGTGACCCGGGGATCCTTCTGCCGCAGCGACCCGGCGGCGGAGTTGCGCGGGTTCGCGAACGGCGGCCGGCCCGCCTCGGTCAGCCGCTCGTTCAGCTCGTGGAACGCGGCTACCGGCAGGAACACCTCACCCCGGACCTCCAGCGTCTCGGGGATACCAGTCCCGGTCAGCCGCAGCGGCACCGACGCCAGCGTGCGGATGTTCGGGGTGACGTCCTCGCCGGTCACCCCGTCGCCCCGGGTCGCCGCGCGGACCAGCGCTCCGGACCGGTACACCAGGTCGACGGCCAGCCCGTCGATCTTGACCTCGCACAGGTAGGGCCCTTCGCCGCCGAGCCGGGCCACCCGGGCGCCCCACGCGTCGAGCTCATCCGCGGAAAAGGCGTTGTCCAGGCTGAGCAGCCGCTCCAGGTGCTCGACCGGGGTGAACTCGGTGGAGATCGCCCCGCCCACCCGCTGCGTGGGCGAGTCCGGGGTGCGCAGCTCTGGGTAGCGCTCTTCCAGCGCCCGGAGCTCACGCATCAGCGTGTCGTACTCGGCGTCGGAGATGGTCGGCGAGTCCAGCACGTGATAGCGGTGGTTGGCCTCGGTGATCTCCGCGCTCAGCCCGGCGTGCCGGTGCCGTGCGGCCGCGTCCACCTCGGTGCCGGGAATCCCGCCGGCGGCGTCAGGCTGGGTCACGGGACCTCCTCGTCGATCAGCTCGGGCAGCAGCCGGGCCGCGTCCCGGCAGCAGGCCAGCACGGCCCGGGCGTACCGCGGCGGCGCGCCCGCCAGGCCGCAGGCCGGGGTCAGCACCAGCTGGGCGGCAATGGCGGCCGCCCCGGTCAGCTGCGGCTGCGCTGTGGCGGCTGGCGCCGGGCGGGCCGCAGGTTGCTGCGACAGTGCCGGGGCAGGCGCGGGCCGGGCCACGGGCCAGCCCATCCGGCGCCACAACTCCACCACCGGGGCGGCGACCGCGTGCGGCGGTGGCAGTTCACCGGCGCGGTCGCGTTGCGGCGCTGACTGGCCCGCGCGCGTCCCTGACTGGCCGGCCGACGGCTCTGGCCGGGGCGCGGCCTGCGGGGTCGCCGGGATCACGCCCGCGAAGAGCGCCAGGCCCGCCTCGACCACCTCGGCCACGGCCTCCTCCTCACCGCGGCGCAGCTGGCTGAGGTCGATCCCGGCCCCGATGGCGCCCGCGCTGGCCATCATCCGCACGGGTGCCGACAGCGCGCAGCAGTGCACCACGACCGGGGCCCGGGCCGCGGCCAGCACGGTGCGCAGCCCGGACTCGGCGTCCGGCTCCTCGATCACCCGGACCCGGTTCAGCCCGCTGGCGCTGGGCACCTGGCCGGCCAGCACCGTGGGCAGCGCGGGCTCGTCCAGCTGGAGCACGAGCTGGGCACCAGGGACCCGGATCGCCACGTCCGCGACGTGCGCGGCCACTCCCTCAGCGAGCGAGGCGATCAGGTCGGCGACCGCCCCGGGGTCCGCCAGCGCGGGCTCCTGGCTGCGGATCAGCTCGATCCGGGCCGCCATCGTCCACGGCCCGCAGACCTGTACCTTCAGCGGCCCCCGGTAGCCGTCGGCGACCTCCTCCAGTGCGTCCAGGTCCCGGGCCAGCAGGGATTTAGCCCGCCGCAGGTCCCGGCCCGGCCGGTCGGCGAACCGCCAGCCGCCGGTGGTGGCGTCAACCGGCAGATCGACCAGCAGCGCCGCGGTCCGGCCGATCATGTCCGCGCCGATGCCGCGGCCGGGCAGCTCGGCCAGGTGCGGGAAGTCGGGCAGCTCATCGAAGATCAGCCGGATCGCCTCGCGGGGGTCGGTGCCGGGCAGCGAGCCAGCACCGGTCGCGCTCTGCGGCGGCCACGGGTAGGAGGCGGGATGGCTCGGCGTGCTGCTGGACGGCCCGGAACTTTCTGACACGGGGCTGAGCTTAGTGTCCGGTGCCACTGATCCCCGGCTGACCTGCCGGGCCACGGCCAGGTGCCGGGCCGCGCGTGGCCCGGTGCGCCCGTCCCGGGCAGCGCTCTGCGCCGCACCATGCCCCGGCAATGGTGCGGCGCAGAGGTCCCCCGCTAGCAGGCCGGCCCGGTTCCCGCCCCCGGTCGCCCGGGCCGGCCTGGCTGGTGCGGCTAGACGTACAGGTCCGGGCGCTGGTCCACCAGCTGCGGGACATCACTCCGCTGGCGGACGTACAGGCCGGTGAGCAGCCGGGCCCCCTCGCTGGTCCGGCCCGGCGCCTGGCGGGTCAGCGAGAACGCCCGCTCCTCCCGGCGGATCCCGGAAGAAACGACCAGCATCGCTGCTATCACGGCCCCGGCAACGGCTCCGACGACGAAGATGATCAGTACGGCCATGGGGGGTCCCCTTCCTTCCGGCCCTGCGGTGCGGGGTGCGCGCCGCTCGATCGTGGCCCGATCCCGGTACAGGTGGCCGGGGCCAGACCAATGTTGTGAATGATGTGGGACGTTTGGGCAAACCCAAGGGGGGGAGCAGCTAGGCTCAGCCCCATGTTTCTTGCCATCCCAGTCATCCCAACCTTATGGTGTTGTCAGCTATATACCGGGGAGCGCTGGCCGGTAAACTCAGCTGGGCCTAAATATTTGGATGGCTCGGATGGCAGGGAGTGTTCGGCCAGGTCCAGCCAGCCCAGCCATCAGACTGGTTGGGATATCTAGCGGAACCGGGCCCGGGAGCGGCGGGCGGCAGGCGCCCCCCGCCCAGGCGACGACCATGGCCAGGGAGTTCGCTGTGACGAAGATCACTAACGCGGCGGAGGCGATGGTCGCCATGGTGAATTCCCTTAACTGCGAACCTGCGGCGGTAGCCGCCACGTGCTGCGACCTGCCTGTTGATCCCGGAGATGACGGGGTTACCGGAACGTTAGGAGCTAGTTGGCCGATCCCAGTGCACCCATGCAGTCCTACTGCTAGGCTCAGCCCCATCGATCTTGCCATCCCAGTCATCCCAACCTTTGGTATAATCCTGTTATACTCCGTTGAAGGCGGGGAGGCTAGTGAATATCCGGAGTGTTCTGATGACACGGCTGGCAGGAATGATCCTCTTCACCCCGGCAGGCCCTATCGTTAGGGTGATTGGGATCTTTGGGAGGTGTCATGGCTGAACCCATGTACCGGCAGATCGCTGAGGACCTGCGCCGCCAGATCGAGAACGGCGACCTCCCGCCAGGGGCCCAGCTCCGGACCGAGCTGGAACTCCGGGAGAAGTACGATGCGTCGCGCAACACCGTGCGGGACGCGGTCAAGTGGCTCATCACCCGGGGCCTCGTCGAGACCCGCCCCGGCCAGGGCACCTTTGTCCCGGTGCGGATCGACCCCTTCGTTACCCCCTTGTCGCCCACCACCACCGACCTGGAGATGGTCTTCGGCGTGGAAGGCGCCGCCTACGGGTCGGAGGTCAAGGCCCGGCTGCGAAAGCCCAGCACCACCGATCCGCGGGTAGAGGTACAGGCGGCAGCGGCAGAGCTGACGCCGGAACTGCAACTACCTGAGGGGACTCCCATCGTCAGCCGTCACCAGTTGCGGTCTATCGATGACAGCCCCTGGTCCTTGCAGACCTCGTTCTACCCGATGGCACTCGTGGAGGGCGGGGCGTCCGCCTTGCTGCGTGCCGCCAACATCAAAGATGGTGCCGTCTCCTACCTCAGCGAGAAGGGCACCAAGCTGATGGGCTGGCGGGACAAGGTCAAGGTCCGCACGCCCAACCAGACCGAGGCAACCGTGTTCGGGCTGCCCGACGACGGCCGGGTCGCGGTCATCGAGACGCGCCGCACGGGCTACGACGAAGAGGGAACGCCTTTTGTCCTGACGGTCAGCGTCTACCCGGCTGACCGGAACGAGTTCGTGATCGACGTAGGCCAGGTGCCCCCCGAGGCACCAGGCCCCGCCCCGGGCACCGGCCAGACCGCGGTATCCGGGCCAGTACGGCCAGCAGGATCAGTTACGGACGAACCCGGCTGACCGGTCCCATCCGGCCCGGCGGCAGGTGCCGCTGGGCCGGTCCAGCACGGAATTTCAGACTCCCGTGGCTCCTCCGCAAGGGACCACGGGACAGGGCTTCAGACCCTGGCGCGTCTGGTTTACGCCGGATGCGTAAAGCGGACTTGAGCGAGCAGTGGAGGAGGTGTCATGTCCAAGCGTCACGGCCGGCCTTCGGCCCAGTACCGATACGAGCACTACGACCCACGCCTCGGGGAGTAGCGCCCTCTCGCAGTGATATGCGCTCAACTCTTCGGGGGCGGCAACGGCCTGGCCGCTACCGTCCCGGCAGGCGAGCGATGCACGGCTTGCGTGCCGCGCCGCCGACGCTGTCGTCATGCCTCGTCAGCCGCACAGCGTCGGCAGCGGAACTGAAAGCTAGCAGACCGGTGAGCCGGTCGTGGCCAGAAGACAATCCTGCGCTAGGAGATTTGCCTGGTTACGGCCGTGCCGGTAGTACATTTCCCGGGCTGGTGTGACGTTTGCCACAGCCATCCATGGCGCTGCCCGCGACTGCCCGTAGTTCTCAGGTGCCAGAAACGGCCATTCCGGGCAGAACATGGAACTATGGGACACTCGCTGCTGAGGCTTCGTCGCGCCACGGTAAATGATCATGATTTGATTATCGGGCTCATCGACGAAGCCGCCGAGTGGCTACGGACCAAGAACACCGATCAGTGGGCTCAGCCGTGGCCCAGTCACGAGGATCGCAGCCACCGGATCCTGCGGGATCTCCGGGCCAGGAAGACATGGCTCGCGACGGACGGCAGCACCCCGGTAGCCACCGTGACCACGGATTCCGAGGACTCCCCGGTATGGCCGAAGGCCGTCCGGCACGAGCGGGCCGTGTATGTGTGCCGGCTCGTGGTCAGCCGGTCGCACGCGGGGCAGGGCCTGGGGTCCGCGTTGCTCGACTGGGCTGGGCTGCGCGCCAGGCAACGGTATGCCGCTCACTGGATCAGGGTGGATGTATGGACCACTAATTACGCGCTGCATTCCTATTACCGGCAGCAGGGATTTGAATTCTACGGGCTCAGCGAGGAATTGGTCGATTATCCATCTGCCGCGTTGTTCCAGAAGCGGACAGAACGGATCGGGCCCGCTATCGATCCGGTATTCCAGTTGATCCCGCTGGCGTAGTACCCAGCCCGCAGGCGCGGCAGGCTGAGCGGATGGTAGGGACCCGGCTGAGGGGATGGGGCAGGCTGGGGGGACGCGGCAGGCTGAGAGGACGCGGCGCGCTGAGGCGGGCGGCGGCAGCGCGATTCGCACCGCTACCCAGCGGGTAGTTTCGAGGCAAGTTATGGCGATGGTCGGTGGCGGTCGCGGCGGCCTGGGTCCCGGATGGGGCGCAGGCAGGTCGGCCCGTTGCGCGGCCCGCGGCGCGGCTAGCCGCGCTTCATGACCGGGCCTGGGCAGCCAGCGCCGGCCGCAGCAGGAAGACCAGCAGCGGGACCCGCCCCGGGAGGATCCCGGGCCGCAGGACACCGGGCTCCAGGACACGGGGCCCCTGGACACCGGGCCGCAGCCGCAAGCCGCCGCGCCGCGCCGCGCCCGCCTGACCCGGGACACCATCACCCGCCGCCTGATCTGGCTGGCCGTCCTGCTGGTCACCACCGCGATCTGCATCGGGACCGCGCTGCGGGTCGCCCCGCTGCAGACGGTCAGCGTGGCCGGGCAGGTCATCAGGGTGGGCGCGACCGGGCCGACGCTCAGCATCTCCGGTGCCGGTGAGGTCAACCTGTTCGGCCAGAGCCTGCCCACCAACCTGCATTTTCTCGGCCCGGTACGGCCGCGTCTCCAGCTGACCCAGATCACGATCAACAGCCAGCTGACCAACTTCGTCCAGGGCTCCAGCCCGGCCGGAGCCGAGCGCGTCCTCGGCAACGCCCTGGCCAGCGGCTGGATGCACTACTTCAGCTGGGAAACCGCGCTCACCGCGCTGGGCGCGCTGCTCCTGCTCGGCGCGCTGGCCGGATGGCGGCGGCTGCCGCACCGGACCACGGTCAAGCTGCTCATCGGCGGCCTGGTCCTCACCGAGGCGGTCAACCTGGGCGCCATCATGATCACCGCGTATGGGGCGCCCGGCGCGCTGCGCCAGGTGCGTTCGCTGACCCAGCTGGTCGGGGATGAGCCACCGGTCCCGTCGGTGACCAAGGCGACCCGGGTGCCGCCCGGGGTGCAGGTGGTGGTGATCGGCGACTCGACCGCGTCGGGCGCCGGGCTGCCGCCGGTGCCCGACGCGTCCCGGGTGGACCTGGAGTGCGGCCGCAGCTCCGACTCTTACGCCCAGGCCCTGGCCCAGGCCGACCACTGGTCGGTGATGAACCTGGCCTGTGACAGCGCCACGATCGGCAACGGCCTGCTCGGGCCGGAAGGCCGGGGCGGGGATACCGTGCCGCCGCAGATCGACGCCGCCTCCGGCGCGCGGAACGCCCGGGCGGTCATCGTCAGCGTGGGCGCCGACGACCTGGGCTGGTCCTCCATGCTGCGGCTCTGCGCGGCCGCGCCGAGCTGCGACGACCGGGCCACAGCCGCCTACTTCCAGCAGCAGCTCGCCGCCTTCAGCAAGAACTACCTGCAGCTGCTGAACGTGCTCGGCGCGCTGCCGGGTCACCCGCAGGTGATCATCAACCGCTACTACGACCCGTTCAGCCTGAAGCTGACCTGCCTGCGCCCGACCGGGCTGACCATGCCCAAGCTGCGCACGCTCAGCTCCCGGCTAGCCACACTGAACGCGGTACTGGCCAAGGGTGCCGCTGACTTCGGCTTCACCTCGGTGCAGCCGAACTTCGCCGGGCACCAGATGTGCACCAAGCAGCCGTACGTGCAGGGGCTCGGCGACCCGGCGCCGTTCCACCCCACCGCGGCAGGCCAGCTCGCCATCGCCCTGGCCGACCAGGCGGTCCTGCATACCTGACCGCCGCCGCGCCATCAGGCCCCGCAACGGGCACACCGCCCCGGCTGCTCCCCGGGCCAGGCCTATCAGTCGTGTCCTGCTGGCGGCCGGGCCACCAGGCCCGCCCAGGGCTGCAGCAGTGCGGCGCCACCCGGGCCACCGTCCGCCGCAACCGCGGGCCGTCCCGCCCCGCTCGTGTCCACCAGCACGGTGCCCGCCAGCACGGGGCCCGCCAGCACGGGGCCCGCCAGCACGGGGCCCGCCAGCACGGGGCCGGCCAGCACGGGGCCGGGCAGGGGCACTGGCTGATCGGTGAAGTTGGCCGCGACGATGACGTCACCGGTGGCGTAGATCCAGGTCCCGGGTGGCCCGGGCAGCCGCGCATAGCTGGCGACCTGGCCGCTGAACTCGGCGTGCCGCAGCGCGATCAGGTCCCGGCACAGGTGCAGCGTGGACCCGGGCTCGGCCTGCTGCGCCGCCACGGTGCGCGGCCCGGGCTCACCGTACGGGAGCCAGGGGGTGACCCCCTCGGCGGTGAACCCGCGGGACGGCGAGGCGTCCCAGGGCATCGGGGTGCGCGCCCGGTCCCGGCCCTCGCCCCGGCGGCCCCGGCCGCCGGGGGTTATCCCGTCCTGGCGCAGCTCCACCGGGACCGGCACGTCGGTCATGGCGATCTCGTCGCCGTAGTAGAGCACGAACGTGCCGGGCAGCGTGGCCAGCACCAGCAGGGCCAGCCGGGCCTTGCGCTCATCACCGCCGGCCCAGCGGGTAGGAAAGCGGCTGATGTCGTGGTTGGACGCGGTCCACACCGGGCACTCGCCCGCAGCCAGCGCGGTCAGCGTCCCGGCCACTACCTCGGCCAGCCCGTCGGCGGTGAACGGGGCGAAGATGAACGGGAAGTTGAAGGTGAGCTGGAGTTCGTCGTCCTGCCCGTGGAAGGCGGCCAGCGCGCTGAGCTCAGGCACCCAGGTCTCGCCGAGCAGCAGCCGCGGCTCGGGGTAGCTTTCCGCGATCTTCCGCCAGTCCCGGTACACGGCATGCGTCTCCGGCCGGTTCGCGTTGTAGACCGGCTCCAGCCCGAACTGGCCGTGCAGCCGGTCCGACACGGTGGACGGCGGGTTGTCCCGCAGCAGCGCGTCCTTGTACAGCCCGTGCGCGACGTCGATCCGGAAGCCAGCCACGCCCCGGTCGAACCAGAACCGGAGGATCTCCCGGAACGCCTCGTGCACCGCTGGCTCCCACCAGTTCAGGTCCGGCTGGCCGGGCAGGAAGTTGTGCAGGTAGTACTGGCCGGTGCCGCCCGGGTCCAGCGTCCAGGCAGGCACGCCGGTCGCATCCAGCCAGTTATTCGGCGGCCCGCCGTCCGGGGCCGGGTCAGCCCACACGTACCAGTCCCGGTGCGCCGCACCCGGATCGCCCACCGCCTCGACGAACCAGGCGTGCGCGCTGCTGGTGTGGTTCGGCACCAGGTCCAGCAGCACCCGCATGCCGCGCTGGCCTGCCTCGGCGATGAGCCGGTCCAGGTCGGCCAGGGTGCCCAGTTCGGGGTGCACGCCGAGGTAGTCGGACACGTCATAGCCCCAGTCCGCATCCGGTGAGGGCATGGTGGGCGACAGCCAGATCCCGTCCACGCCCAGCCAGGCCAGGTAGTCCAGCCGGGCGGTGATCCCGGCCAGGTCGCCGTAACCGTCCCCGTTGCTGTCCTGCCAGGACCGGACGTAGATCTGGTACAACGTGGCACCCTGCCACCAGCGGGATCCGGTTCCTGACGTGTCCATTGCGCTCCTGTGCGTCGCGATCCTGGTCTTGTCTTGATCTTGCCGCAGGACCAAGCCGCGCTGCGCCCCGGGGGGCCTGGCCGCGCACCCAGCCCCCGCTATTCAGTCAGGGGACTTGCCGCAGGCTAGGCGGCAGGCGGACACTGGACGGGTGAGCCCGTACCTGGAGTGGATCGCCGTTATCATGCTGCCCACCGCGGCGTTCTTTGCGCTGGTCAAGGGCTTGCACGGGCTGCACTGGCTGACCGAACGCTGGTACACCGCCCGCTACCAGGCTCAGCCTCCGGCTGAGCCGATGGAGCGGCTGGCCGCGAACCTGCGCCGGCTCCGGGGGGAACTCGAGGCCATGGAGACCCGCAGTGACGTGCCCGCCAAGGTCGCCCGGCTGCGCGCGCTGCGCGGCGCGTACCTGGACACGCTGACCACGGCCTGCAAGCGGCTGGAGGTCAGCCCGCCGGGCACCCGCGCGCAGCAGGCCGACATCTACCGGGCCGAGGCAGCACTGCGCCAGCGCGGCCTGGACGTCCGGGAAACCGCTGCGCCCTGATCTGGACCGCCAGCGCATACCATCACTAAATGGTCCGCGTCTTGGCGGTATCGGACGTCGTCAACGACTCGCTCTGGTCCGACGGGCGTGCGGTCCGTGGCACCGAGCTGATCGTCGGCTGTGGTGACCTGCCGTTCGAGTACCTCGGCCGGCTGATGAACGCGCTCGACGCGCCACTGGTGTTCGTGCCCGGCAACCACGATCCCGACGTATCCGGCTACCGGCTGTCCCGGGCCGGGCTGACCATGCGGGCCGGGATCCCGGCCCGACCACCGTGGCCGGACGGGGCGGTTAACGCGGAGGGGGCGATCGTGGACCTCGCCGGGCTGCGCCTGGCCGGCCTGGGCGGCTGCCGCCGCTACAGCGACGGGCCGAACCAGTACACCGACCGGCAGCAGGCTCGCCGCGCCCGCTGGCTGGCCGCCCGCGCCCGGGCCCGCCGGGCCCGCGATGGGCACCCGGTGGACGTATTGCTCACACACGCGCCGCCGCGCGGGGCGGGCGACGGCGCTGATCCACCGCATCAGGGCTTCACCGCGCTGAACAAGCTGGTCAGCCGGGTCCGCCCGGCTGTGCTGCTGCACGGGCACGTGACCCCAGAGCCGCAGTCCCGCCGGGACGTGGTGCTGGGTGCCACGATCGTGTGCAACGTCACCGGATGGCGGCTGCTGGACATCGAGCCAGGCGCAGGCCTGGTGCACAGCAGCAGCACGGCAGGCCGCCGCCATGCCTGACACCGGGTTCCCGCGCTCCGACGTGGAGAACGACTTCCAGCGGGCCCGGCGCCGCCAGGTGCTGGCCCGGCTGGCCGCGCGGCTGCGCCGCGAGCCCGACGACGTGAACCTCATCCTGCCGTTCGACGAGGTGGTCGCCGCGCTGGGGCGCACCGGCGAGCGGAAGCTGGGCCTGCAGATCATCCCGCTGGACACCGTGGTGGGCACGGTGGACTCCACCCGCGACTTCGACCGGCACTTCCGGCCTACCACCGGCCGGGTCCGGGAACGCTGGGAGCGGCTGGCCCTGGCCCAGCGGCGCGGCGAGCCGATACCGCCGATCGACGTGTACCGGATCGGCGATCTGCACTTCGTCTCCGACGGCCACCACCGGGTGTCGATCGCCATCGCCACCGGGCAGAAGACGATCGACGCCTATGTCACCGAGGTGCTGACCGCGATCCCGTCCCGGGGCATCCGGCACCGCGGTGACCTGCTGCTGAAGAGCTACGAGCTGATGTTCCGGTCCCGGGTGCCGCTGCCCGCGGCTGGCTACGCCAAGATCACCGTCACCGATCCCTGGTCCTACGCGGAACTCGGTGAGGCCGTCGAGGCCTGGGGGTTCCGGCTGATGCAGCACGAGCGCACGTTCCTGGACCGGGCCGAGGTGGCCCGGCGCTGGCTGGCCGACGAGTTCAGCCCGGTCGTGCGCATGCTGCACGCGGCCGATCTCGTCGGCTCAGCCACCGACGCCGAGGCCTACCTCGTCATCGCCCGGGAGCGCTACCGGCTGATGCGCACCCACGAATGGAACGACGAGGTCATCGATGAACTCCAGCACCGGCTGCGGTCACCGGGCCGGTGGCACCGCTGACCCGGAGTCCTGCCCGGTGGTTCCCGCTTCCCCGGTGGTTCCCGCGTCGGTCTCGGTCGCGGCCCCGCCTGCGCTGGCCGGCTCCGCGGCGCTGGCCGGCCCGGCGGCGCTGGCCGGCCCGGCTGACCCGCCCAGGGTGAGGTTCTCGCCGGAGGACGGGTCGAACACGTGCAGCCTGCGTACGTCCACCCAGATCTCGGCGTTGTCTCCCTCGTTTATCCGGGTGGCCGGGTCGAACCGGGCGACTACCGTCTCCGCGCCCGAGCCCGTGTCCGCCCGCCCGGAGTCCCGGGCCAGCTCGGTGAGCTCGGCCGCGTCTACCCCGCCCAGTTCCTGGCTGAAGTAGACGTACTTCTCCGAGCCCAGCGACTCCACCACGTTCGACGCCGGCCCGGAAGGTGATCCCGTTGCCCCGGGCCTCGCTGGGCACCAGCGACAAGTCCTCGAAGTCCTCCGGCCGGATGCCCACGATCATTTCCGGCCTGCCGCTGAACTGCTCAGCGCCTGCTGCAGCCGGCCGGTCAGCGGGATGTCCCCCAGCCCGGTGCGCAGCTTGCCCTCCTCCAGGGTGCCGCCCATGAAGTTCATCGCGGGCGAGCCGATGAAACCGGCCACGAACAGGTTGGCCGGCCGCTCGTAGAGTTCCTGCGGCGACGCCACCTGCTGCAGCAGGCCATTGCGCATGACCGCGACCCGGTCGCCGAGCGTCATCGCCTCGGTCTGGTCGTGCGTCACGTACACCATGGTCGTACCCAGCCTGCGCTGGATCCGGGACACCTCGGTGCGCATCTGCACCCGCAGCTTCGCGTCCAGGTTGGACAGCGGCTCGTCCATCAGGAACGCGGACGGGTCGCGGACGATGGCCCGGCCCATCGCCACCCGCTGCCGCTGGCCGCCGGACAGGTTGGCCGGCCTGCGGTCCAGGTGCTGGGTCAGGTCCAGGATCCGGGCCGCATCCTCGACCTTCTCGTTGATCACGTTCTGCGGGGTCTTGGCCAGCTTGAGCGCGAAGCCCATGTTCTCCCGCACGGTCATGTGCGGGTACAGCGCGTAGCTCTGGAAGACCATCGCGATGTCGCGGTCCTTGGGCGACTTGTTGTTGACGACGCTGCCACCGATCCGCAGCTCACCCTCGGTGATGTCCTCCAGCCCGGCGATCATGTTGAGCGTGGTGGACTTGCCGCAGCCGGACGGCCCGACCAGGATGACGAACTCCCCGTCGGCGATGTCCAGGTTGACGTCGTTCACCGCGAGCGCACCGTCCGGGTAGCGCTTGGTGATGTGCTCCAGAATGATCTCAGCCACTTGTTTCTCCTTGGATCCGCGCTAGCCCTTGACCGCGCCTGATGTCAGCCCGGCCACGATCCGGCGCTGGAAGAACACCACGAAGAGGATGATCGGGATGGTGATGACCACCGCGGCGGCCGCGATGGGGCCGGTGGGCACGGTGAACTGCGAGCTGCCGCTGAGGTAGGCGAGCGACGCCGGTGCCGTCCGGGCGGCGGTGGTCGAAGTGAACGAGATCGCCATCAGGAACTCGTTCCAGCAGGCGAGGAAGACCAGGATGGCCGTGGTGACCATGCCCGGCGCGGCGAGTGGGGCGATGACCCTGACGAACGCCTGGAATGGGGTGGCCCCATCGACCCGGGCCGCCTTCTCCAGCTCCCAGGGGATCTCCCGGAAGAACGCCGACAGCGTGTAGATGCCGAGCGGCAGGCCGAAGGCCACGTAGGGGATGATCAGGCCGAGCCAGGTGTTGAACAGGCCCAGCGTACGCTCGATGCTGAACAGCGGGGTGACCAGGGCGATGATCGGGAACATCGCGATCAGCAGCGCCATCCCGATGAGCAGCTGCTTGCCGGGGAACCGCAGTCGCGCGACCGCATAAGCCGCCATGGAGGCCAGCACGACGGAGATGAACGTCGCGATGAGGCCGATGCCGATCGAGTTGAGCAGCGGCCGGGTGAACGTCGTGGTGCTCAGGATCTGGGTGTAGTTCCCCCAGGTCCACTGCGCGGGAAAGAAGGAGGGATCGAGGACGGCCGTGGGCGTCTTGAACGACAGGGAGACCATCCACAGCACCGGGATCAGCGCCAGTGCGATGACGACGACGTTGATCGTCCCCCAGCTGTATTTCTGGCGGGGGGTGGTAGCTACCGCAGCCATGAGCGGGTCACCTCTTCCCGATGTCGGTGCCTGGGGCGGCGGTGCCGAAGCCCTTGATGAAGACGAAGGCGATGAGCACCACGCAGATGAAGATCAGGATCGAGATCGCGGACCCGATCCCCAGGTTCAGCGCCTTGAACAGGTTGTCCCAGCCGAGGATCGAGACCGATTCTGTGCCGTTGTTGCCCGCGGTCAGGATGAAGATGTTGTCGAATATCCGGAACGAGTCCAGTGTCCGGAACAGCACCGCCACCAGGATGGCCGGCTTCATCAGCGGCACCGTGATCCGCCAGAAGCGCTGCCAGCCGGTGGCGCCGTCTACCTTGGCCGCCTTTTGCAGGTCCTCGGGCACCAGGGAGAGCCCGGCCAGCAGCAGCAGCCCCATGAACGGCGTAGTCTTCCAGACCTCCGCCAGGATGATCACGGCAATCGCCTTGTACTGCGAGGTCAGCGGTGCGCTGTTGTTGAAAAGCGCGGACAGGTAGCCCTGGCCTGGGGTCCACGCGTACTGCCAGCCGTAGGCTGCGGCGACGGTCACGATCCCGTACGGGATGAGCGCGGAGGTGCGGACCGTGCCCCGGCCGAACAGCGTCCGGTGCATGACCAGGGCCAGCAGCATGCCCAATACCAGAGTGATGGAGACCGAGACAATAGTGATGAGCACCGTGATCCACAGCGCCTGCCACCAGTAGGGGGAGCTGAGCACCGCGGCATAGTTGGCGAACCCGACGAACTTGACGGCGTTCGGGAGCTCGAGATTATAGCGCTGCAGCGACAGCCAGATGGCGTAGGCGACTGGGTAGGCGGTGACCGCGATCATCACGATGACCGCCGGGGCGCATAGCAGCCAGCCGAGCCTGCGCTCCTCCCGCGCGCCCTCGGACAGCGGCGCTCTGCGTCGCCGGCCTGTGGTTTCCTTGACCTCCTCGGTACCGGCCACCTGGGTGCCTGTAGTGCTGGTCATCGGCCCCTCCATTCCTGCGCGGCCTGCCTGCCGCATACTGCCCGGCGGCTCATGGCACCAGGCCCTTCGACTGCAGGGCGTTGTTGATATTGGCGGCCATCTTCTTCTCCGTGTTCACCGGGTTGATGCCCGCCGGCGGCGAGGTCAGGTGCGAGATGTCGATGGATACGACCTGGTAGAGCGGCGTCTTCGGCCGGACGCTCGCGTGCTGCAGCGCGTACAGGATGTCGGCGTGGAACGGGTAGTCGGGGTACAGCTTCGGATCGCTGTACAGGCTGGCGATCGTCGGCGGGACGCCGCCGACCGTGGCGCCGATGAGCTGGTTCTGCTTGTCCCGCAGGCACTGCGCGGCCTGGAAGGCGAGCGACTTGTGCTGGGAGTAGGAGCTGACCGCGAGGTCCACCCCGCCGATCGTCACCTTGGTCGGTACGCCGGGGGTGATCTGCGGGTAGAGCGCCCACTTGAACACCTTGAACAGCTTGGGGTTGTCCGCCTTCATGGCCGGATATACGAACGGGTAGTTCAGCTGGAAGGCGGCGTTGCCGGCCTCCATCGCCAGCCGGTTGTCGTTCTCCATCTGCACCGCCAGCGACGGGTCCGCGCCGGCCGAGGTGGCGAGCTGCTTCATCATCGACAGGGCTTTCACCGCCGGCGCGCCCAGCGTGACCTTGGTCGCGGAGGCATTGAGCACGCTGCCGCCGGCGCTGTTCACCATCGTGTTGAACCAGACGGTGTTGCCCTCGTACTGGGCGCCCTGGATCTCAATGTAGTGCGGCTTGCCCTCCGCCTTCAGCTTCGCTGCGTCGGCGAGCATCTCCGCCCACGTCTTCGGCGGGTTCGGCACCAGGTCGGAGCGGTACCACAGCAGCTGGGTGTTGGTGTTGGCGGGCGCCGCGACGAGCTGGCCCTTCCACATCGCGGTCTGTAGCGCCAGGCTTGATCGTCCCGTTGATGACCTGCTGCTTGTCGGCGCCGGTCCACGGCACTATCCAGCCGGCGTTGGCGAACTCGGCCTCCCAGGTGACGTCGAGGGCCATGATGTCGATCGAGGGGTCGTGCGCGGCCAGCCGCCGGACGAGCTGCAGTCGCTGGCTGTCGGATGAGGCGGGCAGGATCTGGTAGGAGATCGTGTACTTGCCACCGCTCTGCGCGTTGCAGTTCTTGATCTCGGCGTTGGTCGCCCCGGAGACGTCGGGGTACTGGAAGAAGTTCAGCGTCACTGGCCCGGTGCTGGCACTGCTCGTGCCGCACGCGGCCAGCAGTCCGGTGGCCAGGATGCCGCCGGTCGCCCCGGCGATGAGATATCGGAAGCGGGTCTGGGCGGGCCGGCCGAAGGTACGTCCGCCGCGCCGCCGAGGCCTGGACTTGTGTGCACTGCGCCCGATCATGGTGCCCTCCCGGCGCCGTGGCCTCGCGGCCGCTGAGAACTCCCCTCGTTGATCACAAGGCCACGCTAGAACCTTTACTCTGCGGCAACAAGGCCTGCATATTAGGGAAACAATTCACAATGCTTTCCGGTCGCAAAAGGGTTACAGAGTGAGCCTTGCCCCGCAGGCCCACGATGCGGAACTGCCCAGAAACGGGATCCGCAAACGGCACAAGGTATGGGTGCCACAAGGCACCAGCACCACAAGTTATGGGGGTACTGTCAACGCCACCGTAGACAACACCCCACCCACCCGTCTCAGCCGGAGCAGCGCGGGGACGCCCCCACCGGGCAGGCAGGTCCTCAGCGGGCGGCGGTGATCGTAGCGCTGCCCAGCACGGTATCGCCGTCGTAGAGCACCGCGGCCTGGCCGCTGGCCACACCCTGGGCCGCCCGGTGCAGCCCGATCCGGAGCAGGCCGGAGTCCGGGGCCGCCGTGGCGGGATGGACCTCACCGTGCGCCCGCAGCTGGACCAGGCACTCCCGGCTCTCCAGCAGCGGGCCGCATCCCGTCCACACCGGCCGCTCGGCCACGATCTCGCGCACGTCCAGGGATTCCCGCGGGCCGACCGTGACGGTCCGCGACACCGGCTCGATGTCCAGCACGTAGCGGGGCCGGCCATCACTGGCCGGCCTGCCCACCCGCAGGCCCTTGCGCTGGCCGATGGTGAAGCCGTACGCGCCGTCGTGCGTGCCCAGCATCGTCCCGTCCGCATCCACGATGCGGCCCGGTGCACTGCCCAGCCGGGCGGCCAGGAACGCCCGGGTGTCGCCGTCCGGGATGAAGCACACGTCGTGGCTGTCCGGCTTCTCGGCCACCGCCATGCCGCGCGCGGCCGCCTCCGCGCGCACCTCGGCCTTGGTGGAGCCGCCCAGCGGGAACATGGCCCGGTCCAGCTGCGCCTGGGTCAGCACGGCCAGCACGTACGACTGGTCCTTGGCCAGGTCCACGCTGCGCCGCAGCTGGCCGCCGTCCAGCCGGGCATGATGCCCGGTGCACACCGCGTCGAAGCCGAGCGCGACCGCACGGTCCAGCACTGCGGCGAACTTGATCTTCTCGTTGCAGCGCAGGCAGGGGTTGGGCGTGCGGCCGCGGGCGTACTCGGCGACGAAGTCCGCCACTACGTCATCGGCAAAGCGCTCGGCCATGTCCCAGACGTAGAACGGGATGCCGATCACGTCGGCGGCGCGGCGGGCGTCCCGCGCGTCCTCCACCGTGCAGCAGCCGCGGGCGCCGGTCCGGTGCGACTGCGGGTTCGCGGACAGCGCGAGATGGACGCCGGTCACCTCATGCCCGGCGTCCGCGGCCCGGGCGGCGGCCACGCTCGAGTCAACGCCGCCGGACATGGCGGCCAGCACGCGAAGGGGAGTCACGAGCGTTATCCAAACCGGCTAGCGAGCGCAGGCCCGGAGGGCCCCGCGCAAGCGGTCAGTGCAGGTCCGGCGGTGAGCAGCATGAACAGGTCCTTTGCACAACGCGACGGCTGAGTTCGGCCGTCTATCGAGGTTATGCGGTCCGGGCCGCTCAGCGGGCGGCCCGCCGGGCCGTCCCGGCCAGTCAGTGCGCCGCACGCCGGACCCGCTCGACCACTTCTCAGCGCGCCGCACGCCGGGCCCGCTCGACCACTTCACCGATCACCGCGCCGAGCGCGTCCACATCCTCCTGAGTGGAGGTGTGCCCCAGCGAGAACCGCAGCGACCCGCGCGACCTGGCCTCATCCGCGCCCATGGCGAGCAGCACATGACTCGGCTGGGCCACGCCCGCGGTGCAGGCGGAGCCGGTGGAGCAGGCGATGCCCTTGGCGTCGAGCAGCATCAGCAGGGCGTCGCCTTCGCAGCCGGGGAAGGAAAAATGCGCGTTGCCGGGCAGCCGGGCGGGCCCGGGCGGCGCCCCGTTCAGGATCGCGTCCGGCACCGCGGCGAGCACCTGGGCGATCAGGTCGTCCCGCAGCGCGGCCAGCCGGACGATCTCGTCGTCCCGGCGCTTGGCCATGACCTCGGCCGCGACCGCGAACGCGCGGATCGCCGGGGCGTCCAGGGTGCCGGAGCGGATCTCGCTCTCCTGGCCGCCGCCGTGCAGCACGGGAACCGGCTGGACGCCCCGGGCCAGCAGCAGCGCTCCCGCCCCTACCGGGCCGCCGAACTTGTGCGCGGTGATGGTGAGCGCGTCCACCCCGCTGGCGGCGAAGTTGACCGGCAACTGGCCCGCCGCCTGAACCGCGTCGGTATGCAGCGGCACCCCGTGCTCGCGGGCGATAGTGGCCAGCTCGGCGATCGGCTGGATCGTGCCCACCTCGTTGTTCGCCCACATGACCGTGATCAGCGCGGCCCCCGCCGGGTCAGCCGCGATGGCGTCGGCGAGTACCTCCGGCTGGAGCAGCCCGGCCGCATCCACCGGCAGCCAGGCCTCCGTGGCCTGCTCGTGCGCGATCAGCCAGTGCGCGGAGTCCAGCACGGCATGATGCTCGACCGTGGTGGCCAGCACCCGGCGGCGCGCCGGGTCAGCGGAGCGGCGGGCCCAGTACAGACCCTTGACCGCCAGGTTGTCGGCTTCGGTGCCTCCGCTGGTGAGGATGACCTCGCTCGGCCGGGCCCCGAAGACCTCCGCGATCTGCTCCCGGGACTCCTCCACCACCCGCCGGGCCCGGCGTCCCGCGTTGTGCAGCGACGACGGATTACCCAGCTGGGCGAGTTCCTCGGTCATCGCCGCCAGGGCCTCAGGCAGCAGCGGCGTGGTCGCCGCGTGGTCAAGGTAAGCCAGGCAGCCCGGCGCCGGCCGCGGGCGCCCGCCCGCACTGTTCACATACCCCATGACGGCCCTCAGCCTAATGCGCATTCCGGCCGCGGCGTACGCCGCGGCAGCTGCCCACTTCCCGGATCCGGCCCGGTCATCCGCTGGGCCCGGCCCGAGGGCCGAGCCCTCAGCTTCCTAGTTGCCCGAGCGCTGCTCGACCTGCTCGGTGAGCTGCGGCACGACCGCGAACAAGTCACCAACCACGCCGAAGTCGGCGAGCTCGAAGATGGGCGCCTCGGGGTCCTTGTTGATCACCATGATGGTCTTGGCGGTCTGCATGCCGGCCCGGTGCTGGATCGCACCGGAGATCCCGACCGCCACGTACAGCTGCGGGGACACGGTCTTCCCAGTCTGCCCGACCTGGAACTGGTGCGGGTACCAGCCCGCGTCGGTCGCGGCCCGGGACGCCCCCACCGCCGCGCCGAGCGAGTCCGCCAGCTTCTCGATCACGGCGAAGTTCTCCGCGTTGCCCACCCCGCGGCCGCCGGACACCACGATGGCCGCCTCGGTGAGTTCTGGCCGTTCACCGCGCTCGGCCACGACGCGCTCGGTGACCCGGACCGCCTTGGCCGCGTCGCTCAGCTCGACCCCGGCCGGCTCGATCTCGGCCGCGGCGGGCGCGGGCTCCGCGGCGGTGGAATTCGGCCGCACCGCGACGATGGGCGTGCCGGTGCGCACCCGGGACGCCACGATAATGGCCCCGCCGAAGATGGACTGCTCGGCGACCAGGCCGCCGTCCTCGCCCGGGGTGAGGCCAACCGCATCGGTGATCACCCCGGACCCCGTCTTGACCGCCAGCCTGCCCGCCACCTCCTTGCCCTCACCGGTGGCGGTGAGCAGCACGGCCGCGGGTGATTTCTGCGCGACCAGCGCGGCCAGCACCTCGGCCGCGGGGGCGACCACGCCGTCCTCGAACTCACTGCCCTCGGCCACGTAGACCTTGGCCGCGCCGAATTCGGCCAGCCGCTCCCGGCCGCCTTCCGCGCCGCCGCCGATCCATACGACCGACGGCTCGCCGAACTGGCGAGCCAGCGTCAGCAGCTCGCCGGTAACCTTCTTGACCGTCTCGCCGGAGTGCTCGGCAAGAACCAGGATCTCAGCCATGGGTGGCAGCCCTTCCGTCGTCAGCAGGCGCATCGTGAGCGAATGCGCCGTCAGCGAACGCGTCGTCTCCGGACGCGCGGAGTCAGATGAATTCGCGGTCAGATGAATTTCTGCGCGGCCAGGAACTCAGCCGCCTTCACGCCACCGTCGCCCTCGTCCTTGACGATCGTGCCCGCCTGCCGCGGCGGGCGCTTCGCGAAGCTCACCACCTCGGTGGCCGCCCCGGCCAGGCCCACCTGCCCCGGGTCGATCCCGGCGTCGGCCAGGCTGAGCGTCTCCACCGGCTTCTTCTTGGCCGCCATGATCCCCTTGAAGGACGGGTACCGCGGCTCGTTGATCTTCTCCACCACGCTGATCACGGCGGGCAGGCTTGCCTCCACCATGTCGTAGCCGTAGTCGGTCTGCCGGTGGATCCGCAGCTGGGTCCCGTCCACCTCGACCTTGCTGGCCAGCGACACCTGGGGCACGCCAAGCCGCTCGGCCAGCATCGCGGCCATCACGCCCATCCGTGCGTCCGTCAACTCCGCCCCCAGGATGACCAGGTCGAACCCGGTCCGGCCGAGCACCTGGGCCAGCGCGGCCGACGTTTGCAGCGCATCCGACCCGGCCAGGCCGTCGTCGATGAGGTGCACCGCCTTGTCCGCGCCCATGGACAGCGCCTTGCGGATCGACTCGCTGGCCTTGTCCGGGCCCATGGTCAGGATCGTGACCTCGCCCCCGTGCGCCTCGGCCAGGCGCAGCCCTTCCTCGATCGCGTACTCGTCGAGTTCGTTGATGACCCCATCGACCGATGCCCGGTCCAGGCGCGAGTCATCGGGCCTCAGCGTGCGTTCGGCCCATGTGTCTGGCACCTGCTTCATGCAGACGACGATGTTCATGACCGGCGGCCGACCTCCTGCCTCGTATTGTCGTCTCCGGGACCGCCCTGGCGGGGCCGGGGTGAGCCCGGGATACTGCGGAGCACCTCAAGGGTGCCAAATACCGTACCCGGGCGGGTAGCCCGGGCCGGCCTATGCGGCCCGGGCGGGTAACCAGGCCCGGGCCGACATCCTAGTTATCCAAGTTACTATCTAGTAGCTTACCCTGTTCCCGCCGCGGCCGCCGGGCCGCCGCTGGTGACATCGGCCATTGCCTCGGCCGCTTCCACCACGTTGGCCAGCAACATGGCCCGGGTCATCGGGCCGACCCCGCCGGGCATCGGCGCCAGGTAGCCCGCCACCTCGACGACCTCCGGGGCCACGTCCCCGGTCAGCCCGGCGCCGGTCCGGGTGATTCCCACATCCAGCACGGCGGCGCCGGGCCGGATCATACCCGCGGTGACCAGCCCGGGCCGGCCTGCAGCCACGACCACGATGTCCGCCCGCCGGGTATGCGCGGCGAGATCCTTGGTCCCGGTGTGGCACAAGGTCACCGTCGCGTTCTCGGTGCGCCGGGTCAGCAGCAGGCCGAGGGCGCGGCCCACGGTGATGCCGCGGCCGATCACGGTGACGTCCGCCCCGGCGACCGGCACCTCGTAGCGGCGGAGGAGCTCGACGATCCCGCGCGGCGTGCACGGCAGCGGCCCGGGCTCGCCCAGTACCAGCCGGCCGAGGTTGAGCGGGTGCAGGCCGTCTGCGTCCTTCGCTGGGTCGATCAGGCCCAGCATCCGGCTCGCGTCCAGCCCGGCCGGCAGTGGCAGCTGGACCAGGTAGCCGGTACACGCCGGATCGGCGTTCAGTTCCCCGATCACCGCCTCGACCTGCTCCTGGGTGGCGTCGGCCGGCAGGTCCCGGCGGATGCTCGCGATACCCACCTCCGCGCAGTCCCGGTGCTTGCCGTTGACATAAGCGCGGCTACCCGGGTCATCGCCGACCAGCACGGTGCCCAGGCCGGGCACGACGCCGCGCTCGGCCAGCCGGGCCACCCGGCCGGCCAGCTCGCGCTTGATCACGGCGGCGGTCGCCTTGCCATCCAGGATCCGCGCGGTCATCGGCCTTTCCTGCTCTCCCGGCCCGGTGCCAGATACTGCTGTGCCCGGTCCTCGCTCACCACGCCCCCTCGGCGGACTCTGTCTCGATAGCAGCTGGTCTCGATGGAAGTCTCAGTGGAAGAAGTGCCGTACCCCGGTGAAGTACAGGGTGAGGCCGGCCTCGGCCGCGGCCGAGATGACCGCGTCGTCCCGTACCGAGCCGCCCGGTTCCACCACGGCGCGTACCCCGGCCTCGGTCAGTACCTGCAGCCCGTCCGGGAACGGGAAAAAGGCGTCGCTGGCCCCGGCCGACCCGACGGCCCGGTCCCCGGCCCGGGCCACGGCCAGCCGCGCTGAGTCGACCCGGTTCACCTGGCCCATGCCCACGCCCACGGTGGCCCGGCCCGCCGCGAGCAGGATCGCGTTGGATTTGACGCTGCGGCAGGCACGCCAGGCGAACACGAGGTCAGCAAGAAGGCCAGCGGACGCGGGCGGCCCCGCCTTGAGGTCCCACCGGGCGGGGTCGTCACCGGGGGCGGTGAGCAGGTCCGGGGTCTGCAGCAGCATGCCGCCGGGATCGATCTGGCGCCATTCCGCCGGATGGCCGCCAGGCGCCGGGCTCGGCCGCCATCCACCGCCCTGCCCTGGGCCAGGCTCGCCCTGCCCTGGGCCAGGCTCGCCCTGAGCCGGGCCGGGGCCGTCCTGACCGGGCCTGGAGCCAGCGGGCGGCGGGCAGGCCAGCAGCCGCAGGTTCTTCTTGGCGGTCAGGATGCCCAGCGCGGCCGGATCGAACCCGGGCGCGATGACGATCTCGGTGAAGATGTCCACGATCTGCCCGGCCAGCTCGGCGGTCACGATCCCGTTGGCCGCGATCACCCCGCCAAAGGCGGACACCGGGTCGCAGGCGTGCGCCTTGCGGTGCGCCTCGGCCAGGTCGGCACCGAGGGCGATGCCGCACGGGTTGGAGTGCTTGACGATGGCCACGCACGGCTCGGCGAAGTCGAAGGCGGCCCGCCAGGCCGCCGCACCGTCCACGTAGTTGTTGTAGGACATGGCCTTGCCGTGCAGCTGGGTGGCGCTGCTGATGCCAGCCCGCTGGGCCGCCGCCGGGCCGCCGCCCGCTGGCACGTACAGGGCGGCCCGCTGGTGCGGGTTTTCCCCGTAGCGGAGCACCTCGCTTCTGGCCCAGAGCCCGCCTGCCACATCCGGCCAGCCAGATTCCTGCGCCGCCTCGTCCGGCGCGTAGTCCGCGGCGAACCAGGACGCGACCGCGCAATCGTAGGCAGCGGTCCGGGCGTAAGCCCGGGCGGCGAATCGGCGCCGCTGGGCCAGGGTGAACCCGCCGTCCGTCACCGCCTCGGCCACCGCTCCGTACATGGCCGGGTCGGTGATCACCGTGACGTGCGCGTGGTTCTTCGCGGCCGCGCGCACCATGGCCGGGCCGCCGATGTCGATCTGCTCGACGCACTCCGCGGCGGGGGCGCCGCTACTGACCGCGGCCTCGAACGGGTACAGGTTGGACACCAGCAGCTCGAACGGGGCGATGCCGAGCTCGGCGAGCGTGCTCTCGTGCGCGGGCTTGTTCAGGTCGGCCAGCAGCCCGGCGTGCACGGCCGGGTGCAGCGTCTTCACCCGGCCGTCCAGGCACTCGGGGAAGCGGGTGACCTCCTCCACCGGGGTGACCGGGACACCCGAGTCGCGGATCACCCGGGCGGTGCTGCCAGTGCTGACGATCTCGACGCCCGCAGCGTGCAGCGCGGCGGCCAGGCTGTCCAGCCCGGTCTTGTCGTAGACGCTGATCAGCGCGCGCCTGATCGGTACCTTCGTCACCGGCCGATCCTTACCTTCCTGCCCCTCACGGTCCACCCCTCGCGGACCATCCGGCCCACAGTCTCCACGAGCAGCGCGCGTTCGGCCACCTTGACCCGCTCATGCAAGACGGCCTCGTCGTCATCGTCGAGCACCGGAACGGGCGCCTGGGCGATCACCGGGCCGGTATCGGTGCCCGCGTCCACCAGGAATACGGTGCAGCCCGTCATCTTCACGCCGTAGTCGAGCGCGTCCCGCACCCCGTGCATCCCCGGGAAGGCTGGCAGCAGCGCCGGATGCGTGTTGATCAGCCGGCCGCCGAACGTGTCCAGGAACGGCGGGCCGACCAGCTTCATGAATCCGGCCAGGACAACCAGATCGGGCTGGGCGGCAGCGCACGCGGCCGTGATCGCCCGGTCCCAGTCCGCCCGGTCCGGGTAGTCCTTGACCCGGTGCACGAAGGTAGGCACCCCGGAGCGCTCCGCCCGGGCGAGCGCCTCGATGCCCGCCCGGTCCGCCCCCACCGCGGCTACCCGTGCGCCGTACTCCTCATCAGCACACGCGTCCAGCAGCGCCTGCAGGTTCGTCCCGGCGCCTGAGACGAGGACGACCAGGCGTGCACGCATGCGGCCACCCTAACCGGCGGGCAGGAGCAGCCTGGCCAGCCCCTGCCCGCCTGGTCTCGTAGGCCACCCGCCGGCCCACCTGCCGCGCTGATGTTCCCCTGGCTGCGGCCTGCGGGGCTGGCGTGGCCGGTGAGCCCCGTGTGGCGCCGACGCGGGCAACCACCGCCCTACGTGGTGGCAAATGCGCAAATACGACGCTATCCCCACCCCGTAGCTGCGGGCAGGCAGCCCGGCCCTCCGGGCCGCAGTACTAACGGGACTAATGACACTGATGTGGCAGATGAGTTCGCGGAGAGTCGTCCGGGCCCGGAGTAGCCGTGGGCCGAGGGATGGTGACCAGCGGGCCGTCGGCGTGGCCGTGGCCCCAGGGACCGGTGGGCTTGGCCCGGGAGCCGGTGGGCGTGGCTGGGGGGACCGTGGCAGGTGACCCGGCGTCAGCCTTTGGCATGATGTGTCCCGGCTGGGGCGGCCAGCAAAATAGGATGCTCGTCGGTCCGTGTCCGCCGCCTCGTCACCTTCCTGGAGCATCCTGCCGATGACCCCTGGCCCCTCCGCTCCGCCACCTGAGCAGCCACCTGCCGGGGCGCCGGGCCCCGAGCCGGGCGCGCAGCGTGAGCCGGCCCAAGATGAGCCGGTCCAGGATGAGCCGACGCGAGGTGAGCCTGGCCCAAGATGAGCCGGTCCAGGATGAGCCGACGCGAGGTGAGCCTGGCCCAAGATGAGCCGGTCCAGGATGAGCCGACGCGAGGTGAGCCCGGCCACCGGTGAGCCAGCACCGGGTGTGTCCATGCCGGCCGAGCCAACGCCGGGCGGGCCGGCCCCGGGTGGGTCAGCGTTCCCGTACGGTGGCCCGGGGCGCAGCCACGCCGAACGGCTGTGCCAGGCCAAGGCCAAGCCGCTGAGCCCGGCGGACGCCGCCCATCAGCAACGAGCCATCGCGGCCCTGTTCCTCGGCCTGCTGAGCCTGCTCGGCCTGCTCGGCCTCAGCAACCTACAGCGCGGCGTGTACATCGTCGCGTTCGCGTTGCTGGTCGGCGGACTCGCGGTCTGGCAGGCGATCACCGCGTGGCGCCGGGCCAGGCGCAGCGGGACCCGGGGGCCGCGGGGCGCCGTCGCCGCGATCGTGCTCGGCGGGATCGGCGCGCTGCTCAGTGCCGTGCTGCTGGGCGGGTTCGCCTTCTTCGGCCACCAGGTGACCACGTTCTCCCAGTGCCTGAGCGGGGCGAACACGATCACCGCGGAGCAGGCCTGCCAGAACCAGTTCATCCGCGCGGTCGAGGGCCCGCGGCACCGGCCCTGACCGCTCCCCACTACGGCAGGCCTGCCCAGGGCAGAGCCGCCCGGCAACTCCGGCCTAAGGCAGAGCCGCCGGGCCGGGCGGCGGGGCAGGCTCGGCCAGCCCGCTGTCCTCGTCGTCCGCCCATGGGTCCAGGTAGATCCGGTGCGCCGGGTCGTCCTCGGCCGCCCCGGCCGCCCCGACGGCCCTGGCCTCGGCCGGGCTGCTGACCAGCAGCCCGGCGGCCTGGCCGCCCGCCTGGCGCAGCCGCAGCCAGTTCACCAGGCCCGCGGTAACTGCGGCCGCGACGCCCACTTCCAGCACCGCCACCACCCCGGCCTGCCAGCCGGACGGCCCGACCGCGGCGAGCCGGCCACTGCCCAGCGGGCCGCCCGCGAACGCGGCGAGCAGGCCCACCACGCATCCGGTGATGACACCACTGGCAAATCCCCACAACGGGGCGAGCTCGACCGAGGGAGTGGGGGCGGCCCGCGCGGTCAGCAGCCCGCCGAACGCCCCCGCCAGGTACGGCACCGCGAGCACGGCCAGGGACGCCCAGCCGGGCACCGCGGAGTGGGCGCCGGACGGCAGTGCGCTGAGCATCGGCAGCATCGGCAGTGAGCCCAGCGCGGATCCGGTCGGCGCGACCACCGTCCCGATCCCGAACGCGAAGCCGGGACCGAGCGCGTAGCAGATCGCCCAGACCACCGCGTTCGGCACGTAACCGACCTGGACCAGCAGCAGGAGTACCGCGCCGACCGCGCCGGGGTCGAGCGCGCTGTCCACCGACCGGAAGGTGCCCATGCTGGCGACCATGGACGCGCCGGCCATGATGGCACCCGCAGCGACCAGCACGGCTAGCGCGCCGACCGAGCCGAGGAACACGGCGCGGGTCCGGGGCGGCAGCAGCCGGATCAGCCGGGCCCACGGGGCCAGCGCGCGCGCCCCGCCCAGGCCGCCCGCGACCAGCGCCAGCAGGAACCCGGCCAGCACCGCTTGCGGCAGCGAGGGCACGGCTAGCGTGGACCGGCTGACCAGCGCCAGCGCGCCCGCCACCAGCGCGTACGGCACCGCCAGCGCGAACGCCGCGTAACCCACCTCGGCCAGCCGGGTCACCTCGCCCTTGCGGACTACCCAGCGCCCAGCCAGCCAGAGCAGGGCACCGGGCAGCAGCACCAGGCCCAGCGGGAGCATGCCGATCCGCCCCGCCCCATGCAACGAGAACCCCACGTGGTGGCCGACCAGCCAGAGCGCCGCGGCGGTGCGCAGCACCCCGGGCAGCCCCAGTCCAGCGTGCGGTGCGGCGATCCAGCCCGCGAGCACCAGCAGCGTGATGAGGACCAGCCCGGTGCCAGCCGCCGCGCAGGCACCGATCGCCCCGGTGATCACCAGTGGCCGGGCCGGACCGGGCGGCGGCCTGCCGGGACCGCGGCCGTCGTCGGCCATGCGCTCAGCAGGCAGGGCAGATGTGGTCACAGGACCCTATCCTGGCAACCCGGTTGCCAGGCCGGGTGGAGGCGCGCCGCAGCCCCGCCCTGGGTCCGGCGGCCCAGGGCCGCGGGCCGGCCGCGGTTAGCTGGCGGCGGAGCCCCGCATGACGTCGCGGACCAGGCGCGCGGTCTCGCTCGGCGTGCGGCCCACCCGGACCCCGACCTTCTCCAGCGCTTCCTTCTTGGCCTGCGCGGTCCCGGCCGAGCCGGAAATGATCGCGCCAGCATGCCCCATGGTCTTGCCCTCGGGCGCGGTGAAGCCGGCCACGTAGGCCACCACCGGCTTGCTGACGTGCGCTTCCACGTAGGCCGCGGCACGTTCCTCGGCATCGCCGCCGATCTCGCCGATCATCACGATCGCCTCGGTCTCCGGGTCTTCCTGGAACGCCTCGAGGCAGTCGATATGCGTGGTGCCGATGACCGGGTCGCCGCCGATGCCAACGGCGGTCGAGAAGCCGATGTCCCGCAGCTCGTACATCATCTGGTAGGTCAGCGTGCCCGACTTTGAGACGAGCCCGATCCGGCCTTCGGTGGTGATGTCGGCGGGGATGATGCCAGCGTTGGATTTACCCGGCGAGGCGACCCCGGGGCAGTTCGGGCCGACGATCCGGGTGGTGTTCCCGTTGGCGCTGGCGTACGCCCAGAACTCCGCGGTGTCATGCACCGGGATGCCCTCGGTGATCACGATCACCAGCGGGATGCCCGCGTCCACCGCCTCGGTCACCGCCGCCTTCGTGCCGGCCGGCGGGACGAAGACCACGGAGACATCCGCCCCGGTGGCGGCCATCGTCTCGGCCACCGTGCCGAACACCGGCACCGCGGCGGCGCCCAGGTCAAGGGTCTGCCCGGCCTTCCGCGGGTTCGTGCCGCCGACGACCTTGGTGCCAGCGGCCAGCATCCGGCGGCCGTGCTTGCTGCCTTCCGAGCCGGTGATGCCCTGGATCATGATCCGGCTGTCGCCGGTCAGGAAGATCGCCATCTCATGCTCCTGTCGCGGGGGCGGCGGCCAGTTCCGCGGCCCGCCGGGCCGCGTCGTCCATGGTTTCCACCTGCTCAACTGAGGGCAGGCCAGCCTCGGCCAGGATGCGCCGGCCCTCCTCGGCGTTGTTGCCGTCCAGCCGGACCACGATCGGGTGGGTGACCTGCTCGCCCCGGCTCGCCAGCATGCCGAGCGCGGACACGATCCCGTTGGCGACCGCGTCACATGAGGTGATGCCGCCGAACACGTTGACCAGGACGCTGCGCACGGAGCTGTCGGACAGCACGATCTCCAGGCCGTCGGCCATCACCTCGGCCGAGGCCCCGCCGCCGATGTCCAGGAAGTTCGCGGGCCGTACCCCGCCGAGGGCCTCACCGGCCAGGGCCACCACGTCGAGGGTGGACATGACCAGCCCCGCCCCGTTGCCGATGATGCCGACCTGGCCGTCCAGCTTGACGTAGTTGAGGTGCTTGGCCTTGGCCTTGGCCTCCAGCGGGTCGGCCGCCTCGGCGTCAGCGAACCTGGCGTGGTCCTGCCGGTAGGCCGCGTTGTCGTCCAGGCTGACCTTGCCGTCCACGGCGAGCACGTCGCCCTGGTCGGTCAGGGCCATCGGGTTGACCTCGACCAGGGTGGCATCCTCGTCGGCGAACACGGCCCAGAGCCGCTCGGCGAGTACCGCCGCCTTGTCCGCTGCCTCCGGCGGCAGGCCACCGGCCTGGATGATCTCGGCCGCCTTGGCGGCATCCACCCCGGTGAGCGGGTCAATGGGAACCCGCGCGACCGCCTCCGGGCTGGAGTGCGCGACCTCCTCGATCTCCACCCCGCCCTGCACCGAGCAGATCGCCACGAAGGTACGGGCGGACCGGTCGAGCAGGTAGGACAGGTAGTACTCCTGCGCGATGTCCGAGGCCTCGGCGATCAGCACCCGGTGCACAGTGTGGCCCTTGATGTCCATACCGAGGATCTGGCGAGCCTTGGCGTCCGCTTCTTCCGGGCCGTTGGCGAGCTTTACGCCGCCCGCCTTCCCCCGGCCCCCGGTCTTCACCTGGGCCTTGACCACGACTAGCGGCGAGCCTTCCGCCTCATAGCCCGCCGCGATCCCGCTCGCTTCGGCTGGCGTGGTGGCGACGCGGCCGCGTTGCACGGGTACCCCGTACTCAGCGAACAGTTCCTTCGCCTGATACTCAAACAGGTCCACTAACGTCCGTCCTCGGGTGGGCACGATCCCGGCCTCGGGTGGGCACGATTCCGGAGGCAGCCTACCCGCCACCAGCCCTGCGGTCCCGCCCACCCCGTACCCCGTGCTGGTGATCATCCCCACGCCCGGGGCGCCCGGGGCAGCATCTTTTCACGCGTTCCCTGCGGACATTTCCGGACAAACCACTCGTGATCATGACTGGAACTCGTGAAAAGTGCCGCAGGCCATGATCAATGTGACTGGTGGTGCTGGTGATGCCTGCGTCGGCGGGGTCAGGGTGAGGGTGAGGGTGAGCTGGTCTGCTGGGCGGCCACATCCGGCGCGGGCTGGTCGCCGAGGGTGGTGTGCACCCAGTTCGCGATGTCGTGGGTGGCGGCGCCCGGGGTGAAGATCTTGGCCACGCCCATCCGCTCCAGCTCGGTGATGTCCGCCTCGGGGACGATGCCGCCGCCGAACACGACGATGTCGCGGGCGTCCCGCTCCGCCAGCAGTTCCAGGACCCGGGCGAACTGCGTCATGTGCGCGCCGGACAGGATGGACAGGCCGATCGCGTCCGCGTCCTCCTGGATGGCGGTGGCGACGATCTGCTCTGGGGTCTGGTGCAGCCCGGTGTAGATGACCTCGACGCCTGCGTCCCGCAGTGCCCGGGCCACGACCTTGGCGCCCCGGTCATGACCGTCCAGGCCGGGCTTGGCGATGACGACCCGGATGGTGCCCATGCGTTGCCTCCTGGCGGGGTCGTCACAGTGGCGTCCCCTGGCAGCAGGGTAACGCGCTGTGACCCGGGCCGGGCCGCTGGCCTGGCGCGAGCCTGCGGCTGTCGCCGCCGCGGTCACCGGACCGGTGGGCAGGAAATGTCACACTATGGCTGTGGAGCTATGGCTGTGGAGCTGACAATTCCGGTCGACGGAGGCGAGCTCTGGGCGCAGGATACGGGCGGGTCGGGCACACCGCTGGTGTTGCTGCACTCGGGCTGGGGCGATGCCAGCGGCTGGCGCTACGTGCAGCACCGGCTGCCGCCGCGGTACCGGGTCATCTCCTATGACGCCCGGGGGTTCGGCCAGTCCCCGGCGCCGCGGGCACCGTTCACCCAGCTGGGCGACCTGACCAGGGTGCTCGACTACCTGGGCGTGCGGGAAGCCCTATTGGTGGGGCACAGCGGCGGCGGGGGCACGGCCGCTGGCCTGGCCCTGGCCAGCCCGGACCGGGTGGCCGGGCTGCTGCTGCTCGCTCCCGGCCTGCAGGACTACCCGTGGCCGCCGGACGACCCGTACCTGGCCGAGTTCGCGGCGCTCGCCGCCACCGGCGACCGGCCCGCGCTGGCCCGCCTGGGCCTGCGGACCTGGGCCGCGGCCGGTCCCGACGCCGCGGCCCGGGCGCAGATCGCCGCGGCCGTGGCGGCCATGTCCCAGCTGGGCGAGTTCGAGCAGCCGGACCCACCTGCCTACGAGCACCTGGCCAAGATCACCGTCCCGGCCGCGGTCATGCTCGGTGACCTGGAGTACCCGATGGTGGCCCAGTGCGCGGAGAGCATCGCCGGGCGCATCCCCGGCTGCCGCCGGATCATGGTGCCCGGCGCTGATCATCTGCTGCCGCTGCGCGCGCCGAGCCTGATCGCCGACCTCATCGGCACCTACCTCCCCTGAGCACGCGGGCCCGTGCCGAGCAGGCGGGCCTGCCCCGAGCAGGCGGGTTACAGCTTCTCGATCGGCGCGTAGCGCAGCACCAGGTGCTTGATGCCGTAGTCGCCGCCGAAATCGATCTTGGCTTCCGGGTCGTCGCCACGGCCCTCCACGGACAGCACCGTGCCGAGGCCGTATGCGTCGTGCGTCACCTTGTCGCCCGGGGACAGCGAGGGCACCCGCCGGTTACCCGGGGTACGCCCGCCGGGCCGCTGGGCCAGCCGCTCCGCCGCCGGGGCCACCGCGGTCCGCCCGTCGCGGCGCCACTGGATCAGGTGCGCCGGGATCTCCTCGAGGAACCGGGACGGCTTGTGGTACTCGGGCAGGCCCCACCAGGCGCGGGCCACCGCCCGGGTGAGGTAGAGCCGCTGCTGGGCCCGGGTGATCCCAACGTAGGCCAGCCGCCGTTCTTCCTCGAGTTCCTTGTCGTCGGTCATCGACCGCTGGTGCGGGAACACGTGCTCTTCCATCCCGGTCAGGAACACCACCGGGAACTCCAGGCCCTTGGCGGTGTGCAGGGTCATCAGGGTGACCAGCCCGCCGTGCTCCTCACCCTCCGGGATCTCGTCGGCGTCCGCGACCAGCGACACCTGCTCCAGGAAGTCGGTGAGCGTCCCGTCCGGGCGCTGCGCGTCGAACTCCCGGGCCACCGAGACCATCTCGTTCAGGTTCTCGATCCGGCTGGCGTCCTGCAGGTCGGTGGATTCCTGCAGCTCGGCCAGGTAGCCGGAGCGGTCCAGGATCATCTCGGCCAGGTCGGCCACGGGCAGGCCTGCCGCGGCCTCCGCGCGCAGCCCGGTCATCAGGTCGTTGAACGACGCGATCGCCTTGGCCGACCGGCCCGCCAGCCCGGGCGCGTCATCCGGCCGGGCGAGCGCGGCCGCGAACGTGATCCGGTCGCGCTGGGCCAGGGCGGACACGCAGGCCTCGGCCCGCTCGCCAATGCCCCGCCGGGGCACGTTGAGCACCCGGCGCAGCGACACCTCGTCCTCAGCGTTGGCGGTCAGCCGCAAGTACGCGAGCAGGTCGCGCACTTCGCGCCGCTCGTAGAAGCGCACTCCGCCGACCACCTTGTACGGCAGCCCGGCCCGGATGAACACTTCCTCGAACACCCGGGACTGCGCATTCGTCCGGTAGAACACCGCCACCTGGCCGGGCGTGGCCTCGCCCGCATCGGCGAGCCGGTCCACCTCCTCGGCCACGAACGCCGCCTCGTCGTGCTCGCTGTCGGCCACGTAGCCGGTAATCGGCGGCCCGTCCCCCGCATCGGACCAGAGGTTCTTGGGCACCCGGCCGGTGTTGCGGGACACCACGGCGTTGGCCGCGGTCAGGATGTTCTGGGTGGACCGGTAGTTCTGCTCCAGCATGATCACGGTCGCATCGGCGAAGTCCCGGGTGAACTCCTCGATGTTACGGATGGTGGCGCCGCGGAACGCGTAGATGGACTGGTCGGCGTCGCCGACCACGCACAGCTCGGCAGGCGGCAGCGGGCCAGCGTCATCGCCGCTCCCGTCCCAGGCCGGGTGCGTGGCGAGCTCGCGGACCAGCATGTACTGCGCGTGGTTGGTGTCCTGGTACTCGTCCACGAGGATGTGCCGGAAGCGCCGCCGGTAGGTCTCGGCCACCTCGGGGAAGGCCTGCAGCAGGTGCACCGTGACCATGATCAGGTCGTCGAAGTCCATCGCGCCGGAGGCGACCAGGCGGCGCTGGTACTCGGAGTATGCCTCGGCCAGGGCCCGCTGCCGGTAGCCGTCCGCCCGCGCCGCGAACGTCTCGTAGTCGATGAGCTCGTTCTTCAGGTTGGACACCTGATTGAGCATGGCCTTGGGCGGGTGGTTCTTGGCGTCCAGGTCGAGCTCGCGGCAGACCAGCGCCATCAGCCGCTGCGAGTCAGCCTGGTCGTAGATGGAAAAGGACGAGGGGTAGCCGAACCGCGGGGCTTCCCGGCGCAGGATCCGCACGCAGGCGGAGTGGAAGGTCATCACCCACATGGCCCGCGCCCGCCGCCCGGTCAGCGCCGCCGCCCGGGCCGCCATCTCGCCCGCCGCCTTGTTGGTGAACGTGATGGCCAGGATCTCCCCCGGGCTGACCTCGCGCTCGGCCATCAGGTAGGCGATGCGCCTGGTCAGCACCCTGGTCTTGCCCGAGCCGGCCCCCGCCACGATCAGCAGCGGACCACCCTGGTGCACCACGGCAGCTCGCTGCTGCGGGTTGAGCCCCTCCAGCAGCGCATCAACGGCTTCGGCAGTCACTAGTCAAGGGTAGGCGCTGACACCGACAGGCACTGCCAGCCTGGGCCACGGGCCGGCCCAGGCGGGCCGGGCGGCCAGCCGCGGGCGGGCTGCTGGCCGCAACCGGCAGGTCCGGCTACGCCTCTGGGTCCGGCACCAGGGTGGGGGTGGCCCTGGTCAGGGTCTCCTTCTTGAAGAACGCGGGCGCGGTGACCCGCATGTAGATGCCTACGGCCACTCCGGCCACCGCGGCGAAGAAGGCGATGAGGAAGATCCCGCCGATCTCCCAGTGCAGGCCCGGCACCGTCCAGAAGGTGTAGCCGAAAGTGGCCGTCCAGTCGCTCTGCAGGGCGTAGATACCCGCCCCCCACATGAGGAGCCAGCCGAGACCGGGGAGGATGCCACGCATCCAGAGGTTACGGGCGCTGCTCGTCAGCGTCTTGCGGTAATACCAGACGCAGGAGAGGGCAGTCAGCCCGTAGTAGAAGGCGATGTAGATGCCGATCGCGGTGACGGCGTCGACAATGACATTGCCGCCGGAAAGGGAGTTCATCAGGACGTACAGGACGATCGAGATGGCGCCCATCACGAGGGTGGACACCGTCGGCGTCAGGTACTTGTGGTGGATCTTGGAGAACGAGGCCGGGAGCGCCTTGTAGGCGGCCATCGACAGGGTCGTGCGGGCCGTCGGGAGGATGGTCGTCTGGGTGGACGCCGCGGCCGAGCTGAGCACCATCAGGAGCAGCAGCCGGCCCAGGAAGGTGCCGAGGCCGCCGCTGCCGAAGATCGCGCCGCCGAGCACCGACAGCACGTCGCCGCCGTGGGCCTGGTTGGACAACCCGATCCCCTTCGTGCCGATCCCGGCGAACGCCACCACCGAGAAGATCACGATCGCGTAGGTGACCAGCAGCAGCACGGTCGAGATGATCGCCGCCTGGCCCGGGGTCTTGGCCTTGTCCTTGGTCTCCTCGTTCACCGAGACGGCGGTATCCCAGCCCCAGTAGATGAACAACATCAGGATGATCGCGCCGAGGAAGCCCGAAAGGGTGATATGGGTGGGAATCAGCCAGCTGAGGCTCGGGTGCACCGACTGCGGCGGGTGGTGCCCGGAGAAGACCCGGACCAGCGCCGTTATCGACAGCACCAGCAGCATGACGAGCTCGATGCTCAGCAGGATCTTCTGGAAGTTCGCCGAGACCTCGATGCCGCGATAACAGATATAGGTCATCGCGACGATCCACAGGATGCCGACCAGCAGCACCCAGGGGCTGGCCGGGTCGGTCCCGATCGCGCTGTTGGGGCCCTGGACCAGCAGGAACACGTACTGCCCAGCCACCTGCGCCAGGCTGGCCATGACCAGGACGTCGGCGGCCACGATGCCCCACCCGCCCGCCCAGCCGGTCTTCGGGCCGAACGCCCTCGCCGCCCAGGTGAAGGTGGTCCCGCAGTCCGGGTCCGCCTTGTTCATCTCGCTGTAGCCGATCGAGCAGAACAGGATCGGGATGAACGCCAGCACAGCGACCGAGGGAGCCTTGAAGCCCACGAGAACCACGACGAACAGCAGCGTCGCGGCCAGGCTATAGGCGGGCGCGGTCGAGGCGACGCCCATGACGACGCTGGAGACCAGGCCGAGGGCGCCGCTCTTCAGGCCCTTGTCCTTGGACTCCTCTACTGGCTGCAACTCTGGCGCCGTGGTCGCCATGGCTCACCTCTCCTGGCAGGTACCCGAGCCGGGTATGGCACTGTCTACCTGATCCGCCCGGATATCGCACTAACTACCCTGATCGGACGGGTATGGCACTCCTGGACGGCAGCGCCTGCGCTGGCCCGCGGTCGCTGGCCGCGGCCGCGGCGCAGTTTAAAAACCTCGTCAACTGCGACGGTTCTAGCATGAAAAGTTCCCATCGGCAACGATTTCCGTTGTAACAGCTAGGCATCACGACTGGTCCCGTGTCTAATCGGCCAGCCGAAGGTTAGGATCCGGGTATGCGCATCCTTCTGGTCGGGGCGGGCGGGGTAGGCACCGCCCTCGCCCGGATCGCCGCCCGCCGCCCGTTCGCTGAGCTCGTCATCGCCGACTACGACCTGGGCCGGGCCCGGCGGGCCGCGGCCGCCCAGGACGGCTACCAGGCGGTTCAGCTGGATGCCCGGGACGAGGCGGCGGCCGCGGCGCTGCTGACCGAGCACTCCTGTGATGTGCTGATGAACGCGACCGACCCGCGGTTCGTGCTGCCGCTGTTCGGCGCGGCGCTGCAGGCCGGCACGCATTACCTGGACATGGCGATGTCGCTGTCGCACCCGCACCCCCAGGAGCCGTACCGGCAGACCGGCATCAAGCTCGGTGACGAGCAGTTCGAGCTGGCCGCGCAGTGGCAGCAGGCCGGGAAGCTCGCCCTGGTGGGCATGGGCGTGGAGCCGGGGTTGTCCGACGTGTTCGCCCGCTACGCCGCCGACGAGCTGTTCCGCGAGATCGACCAGCTCGGCGTGCGCGACGGGGCGAACCTGCGGGTGGACGGCTACGAGTTCGCCCCGACCTTCTCCATCTGGGCCACGATCGAGGAGTGCCTGAACCCACCGGTCGTCTGGGAGGCGGGCCGGGGCTGGTATACCACCCCGCCGTTCAGCGAGCCTGAGGTGTTCACCTTCCCCGCTGGCATCGGACCGGTGGAGTGCGTGAATGTGGAGCACGAGGAGGTGCTGCTGATGCCCCGCTGGATCGAGGCGCAGCGGGTCACCTTCAAGTACGGCCTGGGCGCGGAATTCATCGGCGTCCTGCAGGCCCTGCACAAGCTGGGCCTGGACCGCACCGACCCGGTGCTGGCGGGGGGCGTCAGCGTGTCACCACGCGACGTGGTCGCCGCCTGCCTGCCCGACCCGGCCTCGCTCGGGTCCGCGATGACCGGGCTGACCTGCGCGGGCACCTGGGTGACCGGGACCGGCACGGACGGCGCGCCGCGCGAGGTGTACCTGCACCATGTGGTGGACAACGCGTGGTCGATGGCGGAGTATGGCGCCCAGGCCGTGGTCTGGCAGACCGCGGTGAACCCGGTCGTGGCCCTGGAACTGCTCGACTCGGGTGCCTGGTCCGGGGCGGGCGTGCTGGGCCCGGAGGCCCTGCCCCCGCGGCCATTCCTTGACCTGCTCACCGACTACGGATCACCCTGGGCGTGCGAAGAGCGGACCCCGCAGACTGCCCGGAACAGCTGAAGACCCAGAACACCCAACGGAGGCTCGTGGTGGAAGAGTTGCGCAACTTCATCGGCGGCCAGTGGACGGATACGGCCTTCGACCGCCGCTCCGAGCTGATCGACCCCAGCACCGGGGAGGTGTTCGCCACCGCGCCGGTCTCGGGCAAGGAAGAGGTGGACGCCGCGTTCGCGTCCGCGGCGTCGGCGTTCCCGGGCTGGCGGGATGCCACCCCGGCGGAGCGGAGCCTCGCCCTGCTCAAGATCGCGGACGCGCTGGAGAGCCGCGCCGATGAGTTCGTCAAGGCGGAGTCGCAGAATACTGGCAAGCCGATCGCGCTGACCTTGTCGGAAGAGATCCCGCCGATGGTCGACCAGATCCGGTTCTTCGCGGGTGCCGCGCGGATGCTGGAAGGGCGCTCCGCCGGGGAGTACATGTCCGGGTTCACCTCGATGATCCGGCGCGAGCCGATCGGGGTGTGCGCGGCGGTCACCCCGTGGAACTACCCGATGATGATGGCGGTGTGGAAGTTCGGCCCCGCGCTGGCGGCCGGGAACACCATGGTGCTCAAGCCATCGGACACCACCCCGGCGAGCACGCTGCTACTGGCCGAGCTGATGAGCGAGTTCCTGCCCGCGGGCGTGTTCAACGTCATCTGCGGCGACCGGGACACCGGCCGGGCGATCGTCGCCCACCCGGTCCCGCAGATGGTGTCCATCACCGGCAGCGTGCGCGCGGGCCGCGAGGTCGCGGTCACCGCCGCGGCCGACCTCAAGCGGGTTCACCTGGAGCTTGGCGGCAAGGCCCCGGTCATCGTGTTCGACGACGCCGACGTGGCCAAGACCGCCGAGGCGATCGCGGTCGCCGGGTACTTCAACGCGGGCCAGGACTGCACCGCGGCGACCCGGGTACTGGCTGGCACGCGGGTGGCGGCCGACCTGGCCGACGCCCTGGCCCAGCAGGCCCGTGGCCAGACGGTGGGCGGCCCGGACGTGGCCGGCGCGGACTTCGGCCCATTGAACAACGCGGGTCAGCTGGACCGGGTCAGCGGGTTCATCGACCGGCTGCCCACGCACGCGGAGGTTCGCACCGGGGGCCACCGGATCGGCAGCCGTGGCTACTTCTTCGAGCCCAGCGTGGTCACCGGGCTGCGCCAGGACGACGAGATCGTCCAGCAGGAGGTGTTCGGCCCGGTTATCACCCTGCAGGAGTTCAGCTCCGAGGAGGAAGCACTGGCCTGGGCGAACGGCACGGAGTACGGGCTGGCTTCATCGGTCTGGACCACCGATCACGGCCGGGCCATGCGGATGGCCCGCAGCCTGGACTTCGGCTGCGTGTGGATCAACACGCACATCCCGCTGGTGGCCGAGATGCCGCACGGCGGCTTCAAGCACTCTGGTTACGGCAAGGACCTGTCCATGTACGGGTTCGAGGACTACACCCGGGTCAAGCACGTCATGTCCGCGCTGGACTGAGTAATAGGCACGGCCCGACAGCGAGGGCGGGGCGGACCTTCCGGGGACCGCCCCGCCCTCGCTGCACCAGCCCTGGCTATTCCGGCCCGGTGGGGGCTCCGGTCAGCTGCTGCCCGCCGGGGGCTCCGGTCTGCAGGTCATCGGCGGTTTCCATGCCGGCCCGCCAGACCGAGCGGGAAACGATCTTGGTGAGGTCGGCGCGATGCTTATACCGGACGGCGATGTCCCGGCCCTCCTCGAGCAGGCCCTCGGACAGCGTGGTCGGCTGCAGGCCGAGCGCGAGGAACTGGTCGTTGCGCACGGCCAGGTCGTTCTCGTCCGCCTCCCGGCGCGGGTTCGGCAAGTAGGCGATGTCGGTGCCCATCCCGTCCGCGATCATCTTCGCCAGGTCCAGCAGCCGGTACGTCTCGGTCATCTGGTTCAGGACGCGCACCCGCGAGCTGTCTTCCGGCGGCGTGGTCAGCGCGATCTCGATGCACCGGACGGTGTCGCGGATGTGGATGAACGCGCGGGTCTGCCCGCCGGACCCGTGCACGGTCAGCGGGTGGCCGATCGCGGCCTGCATCAGGAACCGGTTCAGCACCGTGCCGTAATCACCGTCGTAGTCGAACCGGTTGATCAGCCGCTCATCCCGGCCCGTCTGCCCGGTCTGGGTCCCCCACACGATGCCCTGATGCAGATCAGTGATCCGCAGCCCGTCGTTCTTCGCATAGAACGCGAACATCAGCTGATCCAGGGTCTTGGTCATGTGATACACCGACCCCGGGTTCGCCGGGTGCAGGATCTCCCGCTCCAGCTCCCCATCCGGCGTCGGCACCTTCACCGTCAGGTACCCCTCCGGGATCGGCGCCGACCCCGACCAGCCATACCCGTACACCCCCATCGTGCCCAGATGCGCCAAAGCGGCGTCGATACCGGTCTCCACCAGCGCCGCAAGCAGGTTATGCGTCGCCCGCACATTGTTATCCACGGTGTACCGCTTGGTCGCCGTGGTCCGCATCGAGTACGGCGCCGCGCGCTGCTCAGCGAAATGCACGATCGCCTCCGGCACCACCTCCCGCAGCACCCCGGCCAGCCGGTCATACTCCGCCGCGAGATCCAGGTGGATGAACCCGATCTCCCGGCCGGAAACCTCCCGCCACACCCGCAGCCGCTCCCCCACCGGCCGGATCGGCGTCAGCGACTCCACCTCAAGATCCACATCGATCTTCCGCCGCGACAAGTTATCCACAATCGTCACATCATGACCACGATCCGACAGGTACAGCGCCGTGGGCCAGCCGCAGAACCCATCACCACCCAGCACCAGAACACGCATACCGACCCCTATTCATGTCGCCATTGCAGGGACACAGCCAGCCATTGCCACGAGATCGGCAGATACCGTGATATCCCCTCAGCCGACCAGGCTAGCCGTAGCCGCAGGGAAGTGCGCCTGCGCGCCATGACAGCCGTTATGCTGCCATTTACCTGGCCTTCTCCTGATTGCCCGGGAATTGATCTTGCACATACCCGGCCCAGAGGCTTGAATCCTACCAATATCTGACCTAGAGCGCCAGTCATCGCGGGCTATTTCAGGTCATTTAACCAGACAGAAACATCACTCCAGGTCTCCGCAGCCTGGCCCGATCATGGATTTGTCGTTAATCACGTTAAGTAAACCTTTCGCGACAGGTCGTCCGGCCTGGCGCTCAGGTCCCCGGACCGGACCGTAACTTAAATGTCACTGACTGCTTCTGGCCTGCTGCGACCCGGCGGGAATCTGCCATTCTCCTGGCATTTCGGCCGACCGCCTTCCGGTCACCGACATGGAGCCGCGGGCTGCGGACGAGCGGCGGCTCGCCCGGCGCAGCACAGGATCCAGGCCACCACCGCCGGCTGGGCAGCTACCGCCGCGCGGCAAGCGGTGATCACGGGGCGAGACACCTGAGCACATCATCATGATGTGCGGCAGCCTCAAGGAAGCCGTGCTCACGCGCACTATCCTCAGGCGCATCAGCACCAGGCACATCACCATTAACCGTACTGGCCCAACCGCACCCGTGGTGACGGCGGGTTACTGATGATGGGACTCCCGCAGCAGCATCCAGGCGTCGTCTTCCGCCTTTTCGGGGATGCGGACACCGCTGGGCCCAACCGGGCCGATTGGGGCGGGGGCGCGGGCGGCTGACCGGAACGGCACGGTCGCCGGGAATGGCCGGGTGGGCAGCGAAATTTGCGCCTCCAGGCTGGCCACCCGGCGCAGCAGCGCATAGGCGAACCAGGTCGGCGACCACAAGATGCTGCGCCAGTGCCTGTACTTGACCGCGTAGGGCAGGCTGACCAGCAGCGACACTCCGCCACCCGCGATGTACAGCAGCGCGAAAGTCGCGACATTCTGCCGGTAGGTGGGATTGGTCAGCGCCAGCTCGAGCAGGAAGATGGGGGATACCAGGCCGGCCTGGATGGAGAACCAGGCGAATCCCCGGCGCACGCTCCAGAACCACACCCGCGGACCTGCTGACCCGGCGCGCAGCGGGATGTGCCGGGCGTTCACGTGGTATCCGGCCCGCGCCCAGCGGGTCCGCTGCTCGATGAACTCCCCGGGACTGCGCGGCACGTCCTCGTAGGAGCGGATCCGTGGGTCCACCACCACCCGGTAGCCGAGCCGCCCGATCTGCATGGTGAGGTCGGCGTCCTCGCCGTTCATCCCGGTCGGGAAGCCGCCCGCGGTCACCGCCGGGCCGCGGCGGAAAGCAGTCAGGGTGCCGGGTATCACGACGATCCCATCGACCAGGCTCTGGCCGACCCGGGCGAACCGGAACTGGAACAGGGTTTCCAGCGTGCGCATCCGGTGAAACCAGGTGACGGTGTCGGTCCGGGGTTCCTCCATCACACCGACACTGCCGATCCCCGGATCCCGGAACCATGGCACGGAGTACACGAGGGCGTCCTCACCCATCACGCAGTCGGCATCGATGCGGATGATGATCTCCGCGTCGGTGATCGCGATGCCCCGGTTGAGGGCAGCCGCCTGACCTCCGTTAGGGCCGGTCAGGACCTCGCCGCGGGCATGCTGGAAGGTGGCTATCGCCGCCTCGCCCAGCTCCACGGTGTCATCGAGCGAGCCATCGTTGGACAGCACGACGCGAACCGGCCCCCCGTAGCGGCCGGCCGCAACATCGATCGACCGGAGCAGGCGCACGATGTTCTCCCGCTCGTTGTAGGCCGGGATGATGATGTCCACCGGCGGCCGGTCGGGGCCAGGTTCGGGCATTGCTGGGTGCAGCCACCAGAGCAGCCACAGCGGGACGAACATGAGCGTGAACAGCAGGCTGACCGCGTAGAGCGGCAGGAAGACCTGCCAGGCCGAGTCCAGGTTCGCCTGCTGGGAGATGTAAGCGTATGCCACCACCAGCAGCGCGATCACGCCGATCAGGGAACACCAGGTGATGGTGTTCTCCCGCCACCACGACCGGCGCACGAGCGGGACCGTGGTCGCCCGTGGCAGCGCGAAGGTGGTGAACGTCATGCGCAGCACGACGAGGCCGCCGATCAGCAGGTTCGCCAGCGTGGCCTCGATGCCGAACGGCGCTACCACCCAGCCGGTGCCGATGCCAACAGCGATCATGAGTGCCTGGGCCAGCACCGTCATGGCCAGGTAGAGCGGGACGTGCCAGAGCACGGCCAGCCGCCTGCCCAGCCCGGCCCGGATGACCAGGGCCGTCCCGATGATGAAGGCGACGGCGAAGAACACGAGAGCTGGCCGCAGCCGGGCCACGTACCCGTTCACGCTGGCCGGATCGTGCGTGATGGCCGCGGCTACCGCGCGCACCATATTCGAGTACACCGCAGCTGGCGCGGGCCGCTTCCAGCCCAGGAAGAGCAGGCCCAGCACCGCGGAGATGGCGACAAAAGCCCAGGTGCGCGGGCGGTGCGCCGGAGTGCGCACGTACGGCGGGATCTTGACTTCAGTCCGCCCGTCGCCCTGGTCTTCCGCGCTGTCCGCCCACTGTGGCAGCAGGCAGACGCCGATGAGCGCTGCCAGCAATACCGCCGTCACCATCAGCCCAGCCGTGTTCATAAACCCTCTGCATTGCCCTCGATACGCACTTTTCACCCACGTGCCGGATCCGGCGAAGGTATCAGACGACGTGCCCGCTGCACGTTAGGACCCGGATGCGAAAGCGTGAACAGCGGCCCGGGCGCCCCCAGCCGGCCAGAAGCCTTTACCATTATTTAACAATCGGTTGCTGGATCATGAGCCTGTGACGGCCGGCTGCCAGCACCTTCCTGGGCCTGCCCTGCCATCTGTTCCTGGAGTCCCCCCGGGGTTGCCACTGCCCAGCGGCGTCCCTCGCAGCGTTGCCGAATTACCTACATTAACTATCGGCAATAGCGAGGACCCGGCCCCGGGAAATTAACCGGCACGAAATGAGGCATACAGGTCCATCCCCTTGCCTCCGTTCCATCCCCTTGCCTCCGTGAGTGACCTGATATGGTGTCGTTCGCACGCGATCGGAACGCATTAATGGCGATTGACAGAGCTTGTCTGCCGTGTCACCCGCGCCTGGCGCGGCAAGGTTCCGGCGGCAGTTCATCCGGAGCCGGGGCGACGTCTACCGCGATGCGGGGTGGTATCCGCGGGGCCGCCCTCCCCGCCGCACGAAGTCGGCCGTGATGGCGCGGGCAGTATCCGGCAGGGCAACTGACTCGTAAGGGGGATCGATCATGTCGATGATGGAGAGCACCACCACCACCGAAACGGTCGATGCGGACGCCAGTACGGACACCGGCACCCAGGCCGGCGTCAGCCCCCAGGGCGACACCAGCGGGCCGGCCGACACGGGCACCGCGGACGCAGGGACCGCCGACATGGGGGCCGCCGACGCGGGCACCGCGGACACGGAGACCGCGGACACAGGGACCGTGTACATGGGCACCGCGGACGCAGGGACCATGTACACGGGCACCGGGGGCACGGGGACCGGGTACACAGGCACCGCGGACGCAGGGACCATGTACACGGGGGCCATGTACACGGGGGCCATGTACACGGAGACCGCGGACACAGGGACCACGGACACGGAGACCGCGGACACGGGCACCACGGACACGGGCACCACGGACCCAGGCAGCACGGCCAGCGCTGGGCAGCAGGCTCAGCCGTCAGCCGCCCCGCTCGGGCCGGCTGAGGCCGCGGAGCCCGAGCGCCGCCGCATTGTCGGCCCGCAGATCCTCGGCTCCATCCTGATCGTCGCTGTCTGCCTCGTAGCGGCCATCTGGTACGTGCCGAAGATCATCACCGCTGATGGCCAGTCGTTCACCGGAACGGTGAGCAGCAACGGCGTGACGAACCTGAACTTCGCCAGCTCGGGCCTGGTCGGCAAGGTCTCGGTGAAGCTGGGCCAGGTCGTCAAGGCCGGCCAGGTGCTCGCCACCGAGACATCCCCGTCCACGATCGCTTCCGTCAGCGCCGATAACGCGGCTATCGCTGCTGCCCAGGCCACCCTGGCCGAGTACCACGCCGGGATACTGCTGGCCACCCCGGCCCTTCTCGCGACGGCCGACGCAAACCTCGCCCGGGCTCAGGCCCAGCTGGCCGCCGACCAGGTCAAGCTGTCCGAAGCGCAGATCGTGGCGCCAGCAGCGGGCACCGTGATCGCCATCAACGGCCAGACGGGTGAGACGGTTACCGCGGCCGGCGTCCGGAGCTACTCCGCGCAGGCACCCACGTCGGGGGCGCAGTCGCCGCCCTTCTCGCTGCTTCCCGAGGGACCGGCGGCCAGCCTCAAGGTCAGCGCGTCGCAGGCCGCACTGCCCATGATCGCCCTGCGCACCTCGGCCAGCTGGGAGGTGACGGTGCTGCTGCCAGAACGCACGATCTCGGCGGTCCGGCCGGGCCAGAAGGTGACGATCGCGGTACCGGCGGTCGGCCTGACGGGCCTCCAGGGCAACGTCCAGCAGTTGTCCCCCACGCCCGTCAACACGTCGATCGGCACCGCCTATCAGGTGCTCGTCACGATCCGCGGCCACCAGCGGGTCACCCCGCTCAGCGGCATGACGGCCGACGTGCAGCTCAGTTCGTGAGGGGAGCCAGTAGGTTGGTGAGGGGGCCAGGTACCGGGCGCGTGGCGGGGAGCTGTGCCTGCGCCCGGCCGGGACTGACCGTCAGCCGGAAGGCGCACCGATCGCGGAGGTAACTGAGCCGACATGCCGGCCACCCGGCCACACGGCGCGAGCGGAAGCTCCATCCGTCCGGCGTGGGCCCTCGCCGTGCTGGTTGCGCTGGCCTGCGTGCTGGCCAGCTGTACGAGCCGCACCCCAGTGAGCACCCCTACCTCGCCGGGGTCGCCGGTCAACGGGCTGAGCTGGATACTGACCAAGAGCGCGCTGGCCCAGGTGGTAACCGACCCGGCGGTGCAGGCCCAGCTGGAAACGTCGCGGGTGTACGAGCTCCTGCAACCGGGCCAGCAGCCGCTGGCCGCCGTCGGCGCGGTCCCCGTGGTGGCGTTCAGCGCGGTCAGTGAGCTGGAACAGGCCGTGACCGGCAACCAGCTCCCGGCCGGCACGTACGGCGTGCTTTATGACCCCGAGGTCTGGCCGTACACGCCTGTGGCCGAGCAGCGCGACCCCGCCCAGGCGGCCGGGCAGGCACTGGCCATCGCGCATGCCCATGGCCTCAAGCTCATCGTGGCACCAGCGCTCAACCTCACCGCTCTCCAGCCTTCCTCCGGGCCGCGCTGGCGCCAGTTCCTCCAGCTGGGCCTGGCCGGCGCCGTCGCCAAGGTGACTGACGTGATCGAACTGCAGGCGCAGAGCCTGGAACGGGACACCGCGACCTACGCGGACTTCGTCCGGGCCGCGGCGGCGCAGGCCCGCGCGGCTAACCCGAAGGTGACCGTCCTGGCCGGGCTGTCCACGAACCCCCCCGGCGCACCGGTGAGCAGCCAGCAGCTGAACGCGGCGATCCGGGCGACCCGCGGGATGGTCGCTGGCTACTGGCTCAACATCCCGGGCCGCGGCTCCCGCTGCCCCACCTGTAATGCGCCGCGGCCAGACATCGGCAGGCAGACGCTGCGCGAGCTTTCCTGAGCCAGCCTCCCGGCCGCGGGCCGCGGGCCGGGCGTCCGTAGGATCGGGAGCGTGCTGAGCGACTCTGAGGTCCAGAAAGCCCTGGTCATCATGGCCCATCCCGACGACGTCGATTTCAGCGCCGCGGGCACCGTGGCGCGGTGGACCGGCGCCGGGATCGAGGTCACCTACTGCCTGGTGACGGACGGCGACGCAGGCGGGTTCGACGAGTCCATCCCGCGCGCCGACATGGCGCCGCTGCGGCGCAAGGAGCAGACCGCCGCCGCGGCCTGCGTGGGCGTGCAGGATCTCAGGTTCCTCGGCTATCCCGACGGGAGACTGGAGCCGACCCTGGCCCTGCGCAAGGATCTCGCCCGGGTGATCAGGCAGGTCCGGCCGGAGCGGCTGCTCTGCCCCTCACCGGAGCGTAACTACCAGCGGATCGGCGCCAGCCACCCCGACCACCGCGCCGTGGGCACGGCGGCGCTGGATGCGGTCTACCCCGATGCCCGGAACCCCTTCGCCTTCCCGGAACTGCTCACCGACGAGGGACTGGACCCGTGGAAGGTCACTGAGACCTGGGTGTCGAACGGCCCGGGGGCCGATCATTACGTGGACGTCACGGACACGTTCAGCCGGAAGATCGCGGCGCTGCGCGCGCACGAGAGCCAGACCAGGCACATGGACGACCTGGAGCAGATCCTGCGCGGCTGGATGACCCAGACAGCGGCCCGGGGTGGCCTGCTCGAAGGCCGGCTGGCCGAGGCGTTCCTGGTCATGAACACCGGCTGACGCTCCCGCCGCCAGCGGCGGCAGCCCGGCGCAATCGGGCGGCCGGCCACCGCGGCCGGACCCAGCCACCGCGGCCGGCCCACCCCGGCCGGTCCAGCCACCGCGGCCGGTCCAGCTCCCGCATTCCGTCCCTGCCCTCGCGCCGACCCAGCCACCGCGGCCGGCCCAGCTCCCGCATCCGTCCCTGGCCTCGCGGCCGGCCTAACCACCGCATCCGCCGCCTCGGTCGCATCCGCCGCATCCACTGCATCCGCCCGGGCCCATCCGCCCGTAAGGTCAGCCAGGTAACAGCCGCCCTGACGGTCAGGTCCGGGCCACCAGCCCGGTTCTGACGTCTCGTTGTCAGACACATGACCAGATCGGAGAGGCAAAGGCTGGTGCCGTGGGGCCCGCCGCCCTAGGTTGGGCACCAGGAGCCACAGCCGTCTCCCGAGAAGGGGATCTCGGATGACCAGAATTACCGTCAAGGTCGACGGCGTCAGTTATTCCGACGACGTCGAACCCCGCCTGCTGCTCGTGCACTACCTGAGGGAGCGAGTCGGCAAGACCGGAACGCCCATCGGGTGCGACACCTCCAACTGCGGCGCATGCACCGTCCACCTCGATGGGGTCTCGGTCAAGAGCTGCTCCGTCCTGGCGGTCCAGGCGGATGGCAGTGAGATCACCACCATCGAGGGGCTCGCCAACGGCGAGTGGCATCCGCTGCAGCAGGCGTTCCACGCCGAGCACGCGCTGCAGTGCGGATACTGCACCCCCGGCATGATCATGGCCGCCGCGGACCTGCTGCGGGAGAACCCGGACCCGAGCGAGGCGGAGATCCGGGAGGGTCTGGAGGGCAACCTCTGCCGCTGTACCGGCTACCAGAACATCGTCCGTGCGGTGCGCCGCGCCGCCGGGGCAGAAGCAGAGGTGAGCACGTCATGACGGCCGAAACGCAGGCACCGGCGAGCGAGTTCGGCAAGGCGCGGCCGCGCAAGGAGGACGCCCGGCTGGTCACCGGGCAGACCACCTGGACCGACAACATCATCCTGCCCGGCATGCTGCACATCAACTTCGTCCGGAGCCCGTTCGCACACGCCCGGATCAGGTCGGTGGATGTCAGCGGGGCGCTCCAGGTACCCGGGGTGGTGGCTGCCTTCTCCGGCGCGGACTTCGCGGACGAGCAGGGCTCGCTGCCGTGCGCCTGGCCGGTCACCCCGGACATCGTGATCCCGGCGCACCCGCCGATGGCCACCGACGAGGTCCGGTACGTGGGTGAGGCGGTCGCCTGCGTGATCGCCCGGGACCGGTACACCGCGGCCGACGCGCTGTCCGCGGTCGACGTGGAGTACGAGCCGCTGCCTCCGGTGCTGGACATCCGGACCGCACTGGATGAGGGCTCACCCAAGGTGCACGAGGCGGGCAACAAGAGCTTCGAGTGGGTGTTCGCGCAGGGCGACCTGGATGCCGCCTTCCGCGACGCCCCGGTGGTGATGGAGCGGAATTACCGGCAGCAGCGGCTCATTCCCAGCGCCATGGAGCCCCGCGCGGTGGTGTGCAGCTGCGTGGCCGGTGAGTTCACGCTGTGGTCGTCCACCCAGATCCCGCACATCCTGCGGCTGATGCTGGCACTGGTCACCGGCATCCCGGAGCAGAACATCCGGGTCATCGCGCCCGACGTGGGCGGCGGCTTCGGCTCCAAGCTGCAGGTGACCGCGGAGGAAGTGCTGGCCCTGCTGATCTCCCGCAAGGTCGGCCGGCCGGTCAAGTGGACCGAGTCGCGCAGTGAGGGCAACCTCACCGTGCATCACGGGCGGGACCAGTGGCAGCGGATCCGGGTCGCCGCGGACCGGGACGGGCGGCTGCGCGGCCTGTCCGTGGACTTGCTCGCCGATATGGGCGCCTACCTGATGCTGGTTTCCCCGGGCGTGCCGCTGCTCGGCGCGTTCATGTACAACAGCATCTACAAGATGGATGCCTTGTCGTTCCGCTGTACGGGCGTGTTCACCACCAAGATGCCGACCGACGCCTACCGCGGCGCGGGGCGCCCGGAGGCCACCTTCGCCATCGAGCGGACCATGGACGAACTCGCCGCGGAACTGGGCATCGAGCCGCTGGAACTCCGCGAGCGGAACTGGATCAAGCACGAGGAGTTCCCCTATACCACTGTCGCTGGGCTCACCTACGACAGCGGTAATTATGAGGCGGCCACGGCGCGGGCCAGGGAGCTGTTCCGCTACGACGAGCTGCGCGCCGAGCAGGAGGCCCGCCGGGCCAGCAATGACCCGGTCCAGCTGGGCATCGGGATCTCCACCTTCACCGAGATGTGCGGCCTGGCCCCCTCGCGGGTCGTTGGTTCCCTGGCGTACGGGGCTGGCGGCTGGGAGCAAGCCTCAGTACGGGTGCTACCCACGGGTAAGGTCGAGGTCGTCACGGGGTCCAGCTCGCACGGGCAGGGCCACGAGACGGCCTGGAGCCAGATCGCCGCGGACAAACTCGGGGTGCCGTTCGAGGACATCCGGGTGCTGCACGGGGATACTCAGGTCTCCCCCAAGGGGATGGACACCTACGGCTCCCGGTCGCTGACCGTGGGCGGCGTCGCCCTGAACGCGGCCTGCGACAAGGTCATCGCCAAGGCCAAAGTGATCGCCTCGGCCATGCTCGAGGCGCCGCCCGAGGAGATCGAGTTCGAGGCGGGCGCGTTCCGGGCCCGCGGCAGCGAGGGTGTGGTCAAGACGATCCAGGAGATCGCCCTGGCCACGTTCCTCGCACATGAGACACCCGAAGGTGTGGAACCCACGCTCGACTCCGACGCCACCTTCGACCCGGACAACTTCTCGTTCCCGCACGGTACGCACCTGTGCGCGACCGAGGTGGACACCGAGACCGGGATGGTGACCATCCGCTCCTACGTCGCCGTGGATGATGTGGGTAAGGTCGTGAACCCGCTGATCGTCGAGGGCCAGGTCCACGGCGGCCTGGCCCAGGGCATCGCCCAGGCCCTGTACGAGGAGGCCATCTACGACGACGAGGGCCAGCTGACCACCACCACGATGGCGGACTACCTGCTGCCGAGTTCCGCGGACCTGCCGTCCTTCACCACCGACCGGACCGAGACGCCAGCCACCACGAACCCGCTGGGGGTCAAGGGCGTCGGCGAGGCGGGCACGATCGCTTCCACCCCGGCCGTGGTCAACGCCATCGTGGATGCGCTCCGGCCGCTCGGCATCCGGGACATCGTGATGCCGTGCACTCCGGAACGGGTGTGGCGGGCGATCCGGGCCGCGCAGGAGAGCGGCCCGGGCACCCCGGTCACCGGCAGTGCGCCGACTCAGGCCCACGGCACCGTGGGCCACGTGAGCGGCGAAGACGCCGCGGAAGCACACGGCAGCGATGCCGCAGACGCACTGGGAGGTGCGGAATGATCCCGGCGGCATTCGAGTACACCCGGCCGTCGTCGCTCGACGAGGCGGTCCAGGCACTCGCCAACGGTGGCGAGGACGCCAAGGTGATCGCGGGCGGGCAATCCCTGCTGCCGCTGCTGCGGCTGCGGCTGGCCTTTCCCGAACTGCTGGTGGACGTAGGCAAGCTCGGTGAGCTGCGCGGCGTCCGGGACGAGGGGGACAGCCTGTGGATCGGCGCGCTGACCACGCACGCTGAGGTCGTGCGGGACCCGCTGGTGCGCGAGCATTGCGGGCTGGTGTCCGAGGCGACCGCGACCGTGGCGGACCCCGCGGTCCGGCACCGGGGCACGCTGGGCGGCTCGCTGGCGCACGGCGACCCGGCCGGGGACCTGCCCGCGGTGGTGCTGGCCCTGGGCGCGACGATGATCGCGCGGGGCCCGGCCGGGGACCGGGAGATCAGCGCGGCCGACTTCTTCCTGGATTACCTGACCACGTCACTTGACCCCAGCGAGATACTCACCGGGGTACGGGTGCCCAAGCTCGGCCCTGGGTGGGGCTATCGTTATGAGAAGTTCCACCGGACGGCCCAGGCGTGGGCGACCGTGGGGGTAGCTGCCGTGGCCCGGCGTTCCAATGGGCATGTGGCGGAGGCCCGCATCGGGCTCACGAACATGGCCCCCGTTCCGGTCCGGGCCCGGGCGGCGGAAGAGGCGGTCGCCGGGGCCGAGGCTGACCGCAGCGCCCTGCGGGCAGCCGCAGCGCATGCCGACGAGGAAACGCAGCCGCCTGCAGACCTGCACGGCGCGCCCGACTACCGGCGCCATCTGGCGCGGGTGCTCACCGCTAGGGCGCTGGCGGTAGCGGCTGGAGTCTAACGCGATGGAACTGGAGCACTCCTTCACTGTCCCGGTCCCGCCCGAGCAGGCCTGGGCGGTCCTCCTGGATGTCGAGCAGGTGGCGCCCTGCATGCCGGGCGCCACCATCGACTCCGTGGATGGCGACGTCATCACCGGCAAGATCAAGGTCAAGGTCGGGCCGGTCGCGCTGACCTACTCGGGCAAGGCGCAGTTCACCGAGAAGGACGAGCAGAACCACGCCGTGGTGCTGGAAGCGTCCGGCAAGGAGACCCGCGGCAGCGGTACCGCCTCGGCCACGGTGCACGCCTCGCTGCAGGGCGAAGGAGAGCAGACCCGGGTCGCGGTGCACACCGCGCTGACCGTGACCGGGCGGCCAGCGCAGTTCGGCCGGGGTGTCATCGCCGAGGTGGGCGGGAGGATCATCGACAAGTTCGCCACCAACCTGGCGACTCAGCTGGCGTCGGGGGGCACCCCGGCCACCAGCGGGGCCGCCGCCAGCACGGGCGCCGCCAGCACGGGCGGATCCGCGGCGGCGCAGGGCTCTGCGGCCGGCGCGCCCGCCGTGGCAGCGGCCGCACCCCCGGTCGAGGCCGCGGGCGGGGGCTCCGAGCTCGGCGAGCGGCCGGCTGATCCCGCGCAGGCGCCGATCGAGGAGCTGAACCTGCCGGTCCGCTCGTTCAACAGCCTGCGCCGGGAAGGCGTGCACACCGTCGGCGGGCTGACCGCCCGTACCGAAAGGAGCCTGCTGGCCATCGAGGGCCTCGGCCCGCAGTCGGTCAAGGAGATCAGGAACCGGCTGGCCAGCTGGGGGCTCGCCCTGGCCGATGACAGCGCGGGGCCGGCTGGTCCCGCGACGTCCGGCCCGGCCGGGCCAGCCAGCACGGATTATCCAGGCACGGACACCGTGGGGAGCGTGAACGGCTCACTGCCGCCGCGCGCCGTGCGGCCCCCGGATGAGGACGCGCTGGACCTGCTGAGCGTGGCGGGCCTGCCCATCCTCAAGCGTGCCCTGCCCGCGCTCGGCGCCGCGGTCGCCGTACTCCTGCTGTTTGGGCTGCTGCGCCGCCGCCGCCGTAAGGCTGGATCCTGATCCAGGCCGGGCGTGTGCCCGCACCGTCGCTCTGACGGCGGTGCGGGCACACGCTTCAGCGGCAAGCCCCGCCCGTGGTCGGACGGCCCGTGGTCGGACGGCCCGTGGTCGGACGGCCCGGTCGGACGGCCCGTGGTCGGACGGCCCGCGGTTGAACGGCCCGCGGTCAGACAGCCCTGGCCAAAACCGGCACAGCAGTCCCGGCGGTCTCGCTAGGGTGAGCCCGTGACAGCCTTTTCTGCTGGCCGGTCCCGGGCGGAAGAGCTGGATGCTGCCGATCCGCTCGCCGCGTTGCGGGACCGCTTCGTCATCGACGATCCCGCCCTGCTCTACCTGGACGGCAACTCCCTGGGCCGGCTGCCCCGGGCGACCGCCCGGCGGCTCGCCGAGGTGGCGGCCGGGGAGTGGGGCCGCGGGCTGATCCGGTCCTGGGATCACTGGATGGAGCTGCCCCGGCAGGCGGGGGACCTGCTCGGCCAGCTGGTCGGGGCCGCGCCCGGCCAGGTCATCGTGTCCGACTCGACCACAGTGAACCTGTACAAGCTGGCCTGCGCCGCGCTCGGGGCCCGGCCCGGGCGCACGGTCATCGTCACCGACGACGACAACTTCCCCACCGACCGGTACGTGCTGGACGGGATCGCCCGGCAGCGCGGCGGCCAGCTGCGCATGATCCGCACCGACCCAGACCAGGGGATCACCCCGGCGGACGTCCGCGCGGCCATCGGCCCGGACACCGCGCTGGTCTGCCTGTCGCACGTGGCTTACCGCAGCGGCGCGCTGGCCGACATGGCGGCCATCACCGCGCTGGCGCACGACGCCGGGGCCCTGGTGCTGTGGGACCTGTGCCACTCCGCGGGCTCGGTGCCGGTGCAGCTGGACCGCTGTACCGCGGACCTGGCGGTCGGCTGCACCTACAAGTACCTGAACGCAGGCCCAGGTGCGCCCGCGTTCCTGTACGTCCGGGAGGACCTGCAGGATCAGCTGACCCAGCCGATCCAGGGCTGGTTCAGCCAGCAGGACCAGTTCGCGATGGGACCCGGTTACCAGCCTGTCCCGGGGATCAGCCGGTTCCTGACCGGGACGCCGAACATCCTCGGCACGGTCGCCGTGCAGGAGGGCGCCCGGCTGCTCGGCGAGGCCGGGATCGGCCCGCTGCGGGCCAAGGGCGTCCGGCTGACCAGCTACCTGATCGCGCTGACGGATGAGTGGCTGGCCCCGCACGGCGCCGAAGTCGCCTCGCCCCGGGACCCGGAGCGGCGCGGCTCGCACGTCACCCTGCGCCACCCCGAAGCCGAGCGGATCAACCAGGCGCTGATCCAGGCCGGGGTGATCGGTGACTACCGCACCCCGGAACGGCTCCGGCTCGGCCCGGCCCCCGTCACCACCCGGTTCACCGACGTCTGGGACGCGATGGACATCCTCCGCCGCGTCATCGAGGACAAGACCTACGCCAACGTCTAGCCGCCGGCCGGCTCACCACCGTCATGGTGCCTCGATACATAACGCCATGGCCGCCACTGAACCAGGGGGCGCCGGCGGTCTCCCGGACGCGCCCGGCTACTCCCATTCGATGGTGCCGGGGGGCTTGCTGGTGATGTCCAGCACGACCCGGTTGACCTCGGGCACCTCGTTGGTGATCCGGGTGGAGATGGCGGCCAGCAACTCTCCGGGCAGCCGGGCCCAGTCCGCGGTCATGGCATCCTCGCTGGTCACCGGGCGGAGCACGACCGGGTAGCCGTAACTGCGGCCGTCGCCCTGGACGCCGACCGAGCGCACGTCGGCGAGCAGCACCACCGGGCACTGCCAGATCTCCCGGTCCAGCCCGGCCCTGGTCAGCTCCTCGCGGACGATCGCGTCCGCAGCCGACACGATGCGCAGCCGCTCCGCGGTCACCTCGCCGACGATGCGGATGGCCAGCCCCGGGCCGGGGAACGGCTGCCGCCACACGATGTCCGGGGGCAGCCCGAGCGCCTCGCCGGCCTGCCGCACCTCGTCCTTGAACAGGGTCCGCAACGGCTCCACCAGGCCGAATTTCAAGTCGCTGGGCAGGCCGCCGACGTTGTGGTGGGACTTGATGTTGGCCGCGCCAGTGCCGCCACCCGACTCGACCACGTCCGGGTACAGGGTGCCCTGGACCAGGAAGTCCACGTCGGTGCCGTGGCTGCCCGCTTCCGCGCTGATCTCCCGGGCGGCCCGCTCGAAGGCGCGGATGAACTCCCGTCCGATGATCTTGCGCTTCTCTTCCGGGTCGGTCACCCCGGCCAGCGCGGCCAGGAACACCGCCGCCGCGTCCACCACGGTCAGCTCGACCCCGGTGGCGGCCACGAAGTCCTTTTCGACCTGCTCCGCCTCGCCCTTCCGCAGTAGCCCGTGATCGACGAACACGCAGGTCAGCCTGGACCCGATAGCGCGCTGCACGATCGCCGCGGCGACCGCGGAATCCACCCCGCCGGACAGTCCGCAGATCGCGCCGCCGTCGCCGACCTGGGCGCGGACCTGCGCCACCTGCTCGTCGATGATGCTGCCCATGGTCCAGGCCGGGCGGCAGCCGGCCAGCTCCAGGAACCGGCGGAGCACCGCCTGGCCGTGTTCGGTGTGCAGCACCTCAGGATGGAACTGCACCCCGTACAGCCCGCGGCTGGTGTCCTCCATGGCCGCGACCGGACTGACCGCGGTGCCCGCGGTCACCGTGAACCCGGGCGGCGCGGCGGTACAGGTGTCCCCGTGTGACATCCACACCTGCTGGTTCTCTGGCAGGCCGCCCAGCAGGGCCCCGCCGAGCAGCGGCTCGTGCGGCAGCGGCTCCGCCGTCCAGGGCTCGTCCGGCAGCGGGCCACCCGGCTGGGCCTGCTCCGCGTCGACCACGCTCCTGGTCTCCCGGGCGCTGCCCGGCGCCAGGACCAGCCGGGTGGCGCCGTACTCACCGGTCCCGGTGGGCGCGACGACCCCGCCGAGCGCGGTCACCATCAGCTGGAAGCCGTAGCAGATGCCGAGCACCGGCACGCCCGCGCTGAGCAGGTCCGGCGGCCCGGGCGGCAGCGGCGGCGCGGCAGCGGTGTACACCGAGGCCGGTCCCCCGGACAGGATGATCGCCGACGGCTTGCGGGCCAGGATCTCCGCGGCGGGCATGGTGGCTGGCACGATCTCCGAGTACACCTGGCACTCCCGCACCCGCCGCGCGATCAGCTGCGCGTACTGGGCGCCGAAGTCGACCACCAGGACGGTGTCAAGGTCCGCACTAGGCTGCACGCCACCGCCTTCCCTCGGCCCGCAGGCCCTCCTGTATGCCCTCCGGCCTGGTGCCCGCCCGGGAAGGCCAGCCCGCTGGGCACCGACCACGCCGTAGGCGCCGCCCGCCAGTTTAGTGGCCCGGTGGCCTCCCTCCCCACCACCGCATCAATCATGTTGATCATGGCCCGCAGAGTTTTGATCATGGCCCGCAGAGTTCTTTTCACGACTGCCAGTCATGATCACGGGTGTTTTGCCCGGAATGTCCGTAGGGAACGCGTGAAAAGAAGTCTGCGCCCGCCTCACGCTGGACGCGCGGGCTTCCGCGCCTCGGCGGCCTGGGACTGCTCTGGCCGACCGTTCTCGGCCGTCTGAGACGGCTGGGCCGCCTGAGACGGCTGGGGCGGCTGAGACGCTTGGGGCGTCTGAGACACCTGGGCCGCCTGGGCCGCTTGGGGCGGCTGAGACGGCTGGGGTGGCTGGGGCGATTGTGGTGACCCGCCGGCCCGCCGCACCCGCCGCACCCGCCGCACCCGCGCACCCGCCGCAGCAGTGTCTGCCGCCGGAGCCGAGGGCGGAGCCGAGGGCGGGGCCGCCGCCAGAGCCGCCGACGGCGCCGGGTCGACCCGGACCCGGGCGATGCGCCGGCCATCCATCTGCAGCACGGTCAGGGTGTGCCCGGACACCTGCACCGACTCATGACCGGCCGGCAGCTGGCCGAGCACGGCCAGCATGTACCCGGCCACGGTCTCGTACGGCCCCTCCGGCAGCTCGATCCCGGTCTGCTCGGCGAACTCGTCCAGGTTCAGCAGCCCGTCGACCTCGATCGCGCCGCCGCGAAGCTGTCTCGGCCGGCCCTCATCCACGTCGTACTCGTCCTGGATGTCACCGATCAGCTCCTCGACCAGGTCCTCCAGCGTGACGATGCCGGCGGTCCCGCCGTACTCGTCCATCACCACGGCCAGGTGCGCCCGCTCCCGGCGCATCTCGGACAGCGCGGACAGCACGGTCTTGCTGATCGGCAGGAACTTGACCGGGCGGCGGATCTCGCCGACCGTCCGGGAGGCCCCGTCCGCGCCCGGGTCGAGCAGGTCGCGGACGTGAATGAAGCCGATCACGTCGTCGTAGGACTCCTGGTAGACCGGGAACCGGGAGTACGGCTCCTCCGCCACGACGGCCGCGGCCCGGGCCAGCGAGGTGTCCGCGGCGAGGAACTCCACCTCGGTCCGGGGCACCAGCACCTCGCGGATCTGCCGCTTGCCCGCCTCGAACACCTCGCCCACGATCTGCCGCTCGTCGGCGCTCAGCGCCTGGTTCCCGGCTACCAGGTCGTGCAGTTCCTCCTCGGTCATCACGCCGCGGCCGACCTTAGGGTCACCGCCGAGGATCCGGACCACCAGGTTCGTGGACCGGGACAGCAGCCAGACCAGCGGCCGGGCCAGCACCGAGATCCGGTCCAGGGTCGGCGCGGCGACCAGCGCGACGCTCTCCGGCCGCTGCAGCGCGAGCCGTTTCGGCGCAAGCTCGCCGAGCACCAGGGTGAAGTAGGAGATCACGATGCTGACCACGATCAGCGACACCGCCGAGGCCACGCCGGCCGCGACGTTGTGCCGCTGCAGCGCTGACTTCAGGTGGCCAGCCAGGGTCGCCTCGCCGAACGCGCCGTTGATCAGCGTGGCCAGGGTGACGCCGATCTGCACCGCGGACAGGAACCGGTTCGGGTCCTGGGCCAGCCTGGCCGCACGCTGGCCGCGCCGCCCGTGCTGGCCCAGCGCGCGGATCTGCCCCTCGCGCAGCGAGACCAGGGCCATCTCCGCCCCGGCGAAAAACCCGCCGATGAGCACGATGAGCAGGACGACGACAATGTCCCAGCCGACGCTCACGTCCTGATCCCTGGCCTCCGTGGTCCCGCCGCCAGCGCCCGGTTCCCGCCCCGGACTTGAGGGGCCAGGCCTGCGGGGTGCCCGCACGGCAGGTGTGGGCTAAGTCTAAGCAGTCCGTTTGACTCCCCGTGGACTACCCGAGCAGTCTGCCTTGACTCTTCCCCGGGCCAGGCGGAGTCACGCGTTCACCGGGTGTTACCAGGGGCGTCGGTAGGAAAAGATCGCCGGGCCAGATAACGTATGGGTCCCGTGGGAACTGGCGTCTGGAAAAACAGCGGCCGGCTGGCTGACGGCCGGGAAATCATCTATTTCGACGAAGCTCCCGGGCTAGACCGCGCAGCCGTGCCGGACTCCAGGGACCTGCCGCCCGAGTACCTGCGGGACACTCCGCCGCCCCGGGACGACGCCGCCGGGCTGCGCTGGGACGCGCTGCGCGGCGAATGGGTGGTGATCGCGGCCCAGCGCCAGGACCGGACCTTCCTGCCGCCGGTCAACGAGTGCCCGCTGGACCCGTCCCGGCCCGGGCGGCCGACCGAGATCCCCGCGCCCGGCTACGACGTGGTCGTGTTCGAGAACCGCTTCCCGTCGCTCCGCGGCGCAGGTCACTGGCTCCCCGATGCGGCGGACGCTGCGGCCGCCGCCGCGACCGGTCAAGGCCCGCAACGCACCCCGCACCCCGCCACGGCCCTGGAGACCGCGGGGGTGCCTGGCCGGCCCGGCTACGGGCGGTGTGAGGTGATCTGCTTCACGTCCGATCACGAGGCGTCGTTCGCCAGCCTCACCCCGGGCCGGGTCCGCACGGTGGTGGAGGTCTGGGCGGACCGGACCGAGGTACTCGGCGTCATGCCCGGGATCGAGCAGGTCTACTGCTTCGAGAACCGCGGTGAGGAGATCGGCGTCACCCTGCACCACCCGCACGGGCAGATCTACGGGTTCCCGTTCATCACCCCGCGGACGCAGACCATGCTGGCCCAGGCGGCCGGCTACGCGGCCCGCACCGGCGGGAACCTGTTCGACGACCTGGTCGCCGGGGAGATCGCGGCCGGCACCCGGGTGGTTACCCGGAACGAGCACTGGACCGCGTTCGTGCCCGCGGCGGCCCGGTGGCCGTACGAGGTGCTGCTCTTCCCGGCCCAGCGAGTGGCGGACATCCCGGCGCTCAGCGACCCGGCCCGGGACGCGTTCTGCGACATCTACCTGGACGTGCTGCACCGGCTGGACGGGCTGTTCGGGGTGCCGCTGCCGTACATCGCCGCCTGGCACCAGGCCCCCGGCCGGGACGAGTTCGCCCGCCGCGAGTTCGGCCTGCACCTCCAGGTGCTGTCGGTGCGGCGGGCGCCTGGCAAGCTGAAGTACCTCGCGGGAACCGAGTCGGGCATGGGAGTCTGGATCAACGACATCCTGCCCGAGGAAGCCGCGGACCGGCTCCGCCAGGCGGGCTGAGCCGCCAGCACACGAGCAAGCCAGTGCTCGGATGAGGGAGTGGAGGCCGGTTGAAGCTGCTCGTCACCGGGGGGGCCGGGTATATCGGCAGTGTGGTCACGGCACTGCTGCTGGCGGAGGGACACGAGGTCGTCGTCCTGGACGACCTGTCCACCGGCCACGCTGACGCGGTGCCGCCCGGAGCGGCGTTCGTCCGCGGCACCATCCGGGAGGACGCGGCCGGGCTGCTGGCCAGCGAGATCGACGCGGTGCTGCATTTCGCGGCCAAATCGCTGGTCGGCGAGTCCATGGCCGAGCCCGCGTTGTACTGGGGGCATAACCTGGGCGGGTCGCTGGCCCTGCTGGAGGCGATGCGGGCGGCCGGGACCGCCCGCATCGTGTTCTCCTCCACCGCGGCGGTCTACGGGGAGCCCGAGCAGACCCCGATCCCGGAGACCGCGCCGACCCGGCCGACCAGCCCGTACGGCGGGTCCAAGGTAGCGGTGGACACCGCGCTCACCGAGCACGCGCGGATGCACGGCACCGGCGCGGTCAGCCTCCGCTACTTCAACGTGGCGGGCGCGCACGCCTCGCCGGGCGGCCGCTGGCTGGGCGAGCGGCACCGGCCGGAGACCCACCTGATCCCCAACATCCTGGCCGTGGCCGCCGGGCGCGGCGCGGGCAAGCTGCAGCTGTTCGGCGATGACTACCCGACCCCGGACGGGACCTGCATCCGGGACTACATTCACGTGGCCGACCTGGCCCGGGCCCACCTGGCGGCGCTGGACGCCTGCCTGCCCAGCGAGCACCGGGTGTACAACCTGGGCAGCGAATCCGGGTTCTCGAACCGGGCCGTGCTGGCCGAGTGCCGGGAGGTGACCGGGCGGGACATCCCGGTGGAGGTCGCACCGCGGCGGCCCGGTGATCCGGCCGTGCTGGTCGCGTCCTCCGCCCGGATCAAGGCCGATCTCGGCTGGCAGCCGGACCTGGACCTGCGCTGCATGGTCGCGGACGCGTGGGCGTTCACCCAGGCGATGGCGGCATGACCGCGCGGACCGGGCTCAGCGGGCCAGCCGGGCCAGCCGGGCCCGCCGGGCCCGCCCGGCTGGCTCAGCTGGCCAGCTGGTTCCGGGAGCGCTACGGCACCGGCCCGCTGGGGATCTGGCACGCGCCGGGCCGGGCGAACCTGATCGGTGAGCACACCGACTACAACGAGGGCTTCGTGCTGCCGTTCGCGCTGGACCGGGGCACTTATGCGGCGGTCGCGCCGGGCGCGGGCGGGGTGCTGGAGCTGTGCTCCCGGCAGGCCGCGGGCGGCACCGTGCGGCTCCGCCTGGACGAGCTGGCCAGCGCGGCACCGGGCGGCACCGGGCGGGCGGACCCGGGACCGGGCGGCGGGGCGGTTTCCGGCTGGGCCGCGTACCCGGCCGGGGTGGCCTGGGCGCTGCGCACGGCCGGCTACCCGGTGTCCGGCGCCCGGGTCGCCATCGATTCCGACCTGCCGCAGGGCGCGGGCCTGTCCTCGTCCGCCTCGCTGGAGTGCGTGGTCGCCCTGGCCCTGACCCAGCTGCAGGGCATCGACATCGCCCGGCCGCAGCTGGCCGCGCTCGCCCGCCGGGCCGAGAACGATTTCGTCGGAGTGCCGTCCGGGATCATGGACCAGTCCGCGTCCCTGCTCTGCCAGGCCGACCACGCCCTGCTGCTGGACTGCTGCAGCGGGGAGAGCGACGCGGTGCCGCTCGACCCGGCCGCCTCCGGCCTGGTCCTGCTGCTCATCGACACCCGGGCGCGGCACCAGCTGACCGACAGCGGGTACGCGTCCCGGCACCTGGAATGTGAGGAGGCCGCACGGGAGCTGGGCGTCGGGTCGCTGCGCGACATCCCGGACGCGGCCGCGCTGGCCGGGCTGACCGATCCGGTGCTGCACCGCCGGGCCCGGCATGTGGTCACCGAGAATCAGCGGGTGCTGGCCGTTGCGGCCATGCTGCGGGCCGGCCACGTGCCGGAGGTGGGCCGGCTGCTGAACGAGTCGCACGCGTCGCTGCGCGACGACTTCGAGATTTCCTGGCCCGAAGCGGACGTCGCGGTGGACGCGGCCACGGCGGCGGGCGCGCTGGGCGCCCGGATGATGGGTGGCGGCTTCGGCGGCTCGGTCATCATGCTGGCGCCCGCGGACACCACCGGGGTCCGCGCCGCGGTGCGGGCCGCCTTTGCCCGCCGGGACTGGCCCGAGCCCGCGTTCCTCAGCGCCCCGCCCTCCCCCAGTGCCCGCCGCCTCCGGTGATCCCCGCCCGCGCCAAGGCATCCATGATCATGGGCAATCGATGCCAGAGCGCACCCAGTTCCCATGATCACGACAGTCAGATGGGGAGGAGCGGCAGATGTCAGTAGCCGAGGACGCGGCCCAGATCGCGGGAGAGCTGACCCGGCTGCGCCGGGAGATCCACCAGGACCCGGAGATCGGGCTCGATCTGCCGCGGACGCAGGCGCGGGTGCTCGCCGCGCTGGACGGGCTGCCGCTGGAGATCACCCTGGGCCGGGCGCTCAGCTCGGTCACCGCGGTGCTGCGCGGCGCGCGGCCCGGCCCGGCCGTGCTGCTCCGCGGCGACATGGACGCGCTGCCGGTGACCGAGCGGACCGGGCTGGACTACGCCTCGGCGGTGCCCGGGGTGATGCACGCCTGCGGGCATGACCTGCACACCGCCATGCTGGTGGGCGCGGCCCGGCTGCTCGCGGCCCGCCGCCAGCAGCTCACCGGGGACGTGATCTTCATGTTCCAGCCCGGTGAGGAAGGCCATCACGGCGCCGAGCACATGATCGCCGAGGGGGTGCTGGACGCGGCCGGCCAGCGGCCCGCCGCCGCCTACGCCCTGCATGTCGCGTCCGCCCAGCTCCCGCTGGGTGTCGTCGCCGCCCGGCCCGGCCCGATGATGGCGGCGGCCGACATCCTGGATGTCACCGTGCGCGGGCGCGGCGGGCACGCCTCGGTGCCGCACCTCACGCTGGACCCGGTGCCGGCCGCGTGTGAGCTGGTGCTCGCCCTGCAGACGCTGGTGACCAGGAAGTTCAACGTGTTCGACCCGGTGGTGATCACGGTGGGCAGCTTCCACGCGGGCACCACCGACAACGTGATCCCGGACGAGGCGCACTTCCTGGCCACGGTCCGGTCGTTCTCGGCCCAGGCCCGGGACCAGGTGCGGGCGGCCAGCCTGCACCTGGTGCACAGCATCGCCGCCGGGCACGGGCTGCAGGCGGCCGCGGAGTACCTGGACGGCTACCCGGTGACGGTCAACGACCCGGGCCAGGTCACGCTGGCCCGGCAGGCCGCGGCCGGGCTGTTCGGGGACAGCCGGGTGATCGCGCAGCCCTACCCGCTGGCCGGGTCGGAGGACTTCTCGTTCGTGCTGGAGGAGGTGCCGGGGGCGTTCGTGATGCTGGGCGCGTGCCCGCCCGGCGCCGACCCGGCCACGGCGCCGTACAACCACGCCGCCGACGCGGTGTTCGACGACGCGGTCCTGCCGGACGGCGCCGCCCTCCTCACCGAACTGGCCGCGCGCCGCCTCACCGCCCCGCCGGATTAGCCGGATAAACAGTTCGGGTCCTTGCCCCCGGGAGGGCAAGGACCCGAACTGCTGGTTGGCGCCGGCGATCAGAGGCTGGCGACGTCCGCCTGCTTGGCCCGGACCGCCGCGGCCGCCTCGCGCAGCGCGGCCAGTTCCGTGCCGGTCAGGTCGCGCTGCACCACCGAGCGCACCCCGGACGCGCCGATCTCGGCTTCGACGCCCAGGTAGACCCCGGAGATGCCGTACTCGCCGTCCACCCAGGCGCACACCGGCATGACCCGGCCGGAGTCCTCAGCGACGGCCCGGGCCATCCGGGCCGCGGCAGCGGACGGGGCGTAGTACGCCGACCCCGTCTTGAGCAGGCCCACGATCTCGGCGCCGCCGTTGCGGGTCCGGGTGACCAGGCTGTCGATGTCGCCGGCGCTGAGCAGGCTGGCCAGCGGCTGGCTGTCCACGGTGCAGGCCGACGGCACCGGGACCATGGTGTCGCCGTGCGAGCCGAGGGTCAGCGTGCGCACCGACCCCACCGGGACGCCCAGCTTCTCCGCCACGAAGTAGCTGAACCGGGCGGTGTCCAGCATGCCCGCCTGGCCCAGCACCCGGCTGGTCGGGAAGCCGGTGGCCTTGGCGGCCAGCGCGGTCATCTCGTCCAGCGGGTTGGACACCACGATCAGCACGGCGTCCGGGGCGTGCTTGACCACGTTCTCGGCCACCGAGCGGACGATCTTGGCGTTGACCCCGATCAGGTCCATCCGGCTCATCCCGGGCTTGCGCGGCAGGCCGGCCGTGATGACCACGATCGAGGAACCAGCGATCACCTCGTACCCTTCACCGCCGGGGGCAGTCGTCTGGCCGGTGACCAGGGTTTCGAAGCCCTCGATTGGCCGTGACTGGTTCATGTCCAGGGCCAGCCCCTCCGGCTTGCCCTCGACGATGTCGGTGAGCACGACTTCGTTGAAGATGTCATACTCGGCCAGCCGCTGCGCGGTGGTCGAGCCGTAGAAGCCCGCCCCGACGACGGTGACCTTACCCGTGCGGGTCATGTCTGCGCGTCTCCCTTCACGCCATCGCCGCAGCGAGGTTCTCGCTGAGCGCCTTGAGGAACTCCTCGGTGGTCAGAAACGGCGTCTCGGGGCCGACCAGCAGGGCCAGGTCCTTGGTCATCTTGCCGTCCTGCACGGTCTGCACGCACACCCGCTCCAGCGTCTCGGCGAACCGGGTGACCTCGGGGGTGCTGTCCAGCATGCCCCGGTGGGCCAGGCCCCGGGTCCAGGCGAAGATCGACGCGATCGGGTTGGTGGAGGTCAGCCTGCCCTGCTGGTGCTGACGGTAGTGCCGGGTGACCGTGCCGTGCGCGGCCTCGGCCTCGACCGTCTGCCCGTCCGGGGTCATCAGCACGCTGGTCATCAGGCCGAGTGAGCCGTACCCCTGCGCGACGACGTCCGATTCCACGTCGCCGTCGTAGTTCTTGCAGGCCCAGACGACGCCACCGTGGCCCTTGATCACCTGGGCGACCATGTCGTCGATCAGCCGGTGCTCGTAGGTCAGGCCCGCCGCCTCGAAGTCGCCCTTGAACTCCGCCTCGTAGATCTCCTGGAACAGGTCCTTGAACCGGCCGTCGTAGGCCTTGAGGATGGTGTTCTTGGTCGAACAGGTAGAGCGGGTAGTCGCGGTTCAGCGCGTAGCGCATGGTGGCCCGGGCAAAATCACGGATGGAATCGTCGAAGTTGTACATGCCCATGGCGATGCCGCCGCCGGGGAACTTGGCCACCTCCAGGTCCAGCGACGCCATCCCGTCGCCGTCGGGCTGGTAGGAGATGGTCACCGTGCCGGGGCCGGGGACCACGAAGTCGGTGGCGCGGTACTGGTCCCCGTGCGCGTGCCGGCCGATGATGATCGGCTCGGTCCAGCCGGGCACGAACCGGGGCACGCTGGAGATCACGATGGGCTCACGGAACACCACCCCGCCGAGGATGTTACGGATCGTGCCGTTGGGCGAGCGCCACATCTTCTTCAGGCCGAACTCGGTGACCCGGTCCTCATCCGGGGTGATCGTCGCGCATTTGACGCCGACCCCGTACTGCTTGATGGCGTTCGCCGCGTCCACGGTCACCTGGTCATCCGTGGCGTCGCGGTTCTGCACCGACAAGTCGTAGTACTTCAGGTCGATATCCAGGTACGGCAGGATCAGCTGGTCCTTGATGTACCGCCAGATGATCCGGGTCATCTCGTCACCGTCGATCTCGACGACGGGATTGGCTACCTTGATCTTGGGCATGCCGCCGACTTCCCTTCCCTTACGGCGCATAGCTGTTTGCTGTGCTGTTGGTGGCCGCCAGCCAGCCGCCACGGCCCTGGTCCGGCCCGCTGGCCACGACCTGTTGGTCACGACGGAGTCGGCAGCACGAGGCCAGCGACCAGCAGGCCGACAGCCAGCATGGACAGCGCCGTCACATCGATGAACCGCCGCCTGCTGGCGAGCATGCCTGCCCGCTGTGCTGGCAGCACAATCCTGACCGCCACGGCGACGAACAGCGCAGCAGCCACAGTCAACGTACCCGCCCGGGCCGACTGCGAGCCCAGCAAGATCCAGGCCACCCCGCCCAGGACCCCGGCCAGCACGATCGCATACGGCAGCTGGGCCGTCAGCGGCCCCCCGGCCAGCCCGCCGGCCCGGGGGCGGCCCCGGGCTGCCGGGCGGCCGCCTGCCGCCGGGCCCGCCGCGGCGCGTCCGTCATCGCTGGGCCAGCGGGGTCCAGGTGAGGTTCTGCTCACCGATGTACTCGCTGTCCGGCCGGATCAGCCGGTTGTCCGCGTGCTGCTCCATCACGTGCGCGGTCCACCCCGCCATCCGGCTGACCGAGAACACCGGGGTGAACAGGTCGGTGGGGATGCCCAGGTAGTGGTAGACGGTCGCGGCGTAGAAGTCCACGTTCGGGTACAGGCCCTTGTCCGCGAGCACGGTCTGCTCCATCTGCCGCGACATCCGGAAGTACGTGTCGTCCCCGGACACCTCGGCCAGCTCCGCGGACAGCTGGCGCAGGTGGGTGGCTCGCGGGTCCTCGGTCTTGTACACGCGGTGACCGAAGCCCATGATCTTCTCACCCTGGCTGAGCCGCTCCCGGGTGCTCTTTTCCACCTCGGCCACTGGATCGCCGCCCGCGCGCCCGCGGATCGCTTCGAGGCCGCGCATGACCTGCTCGTTGGCCCCGCCGTGCAGCGGTCCCTTCAGCGTGCTCAGCGCGGCGACCACCGCGGAGTGCATGTCCGACAAGGTCGCCGCGCACACCCGGGCCGCGAACGTGGAGGCGTTCATGGTGTGGTCGGCGTGCAGCACCAGGCAGATGTCGAGGATCTCCGCGTCCCGCGCGGGCGGGGCGGTGCCGCGCAGCTGGAGCAGGAAGTTCGCGGCCACGCCGAGGCCCGGATCAGCCGGGACGCAGTCCCGGCCCTGCCGCGCGGCGTGGTAGGCCGCCACCAGGACCGGCTGCTGGGCGGTGAGCCGGGCCGCCTTGCGCGCGTTGGCCGCGGGCGCGTTGGAGTCCTTGTCCGGATCGTCCGCACTGCCCAGCGAGACCAGCGTGCGCATCGCTTCCATCGGCTCCTGCGCGCCGGAGACCTCGGCCAGGGTCGAGCTGACCAGCTTGCCGAGGGTCCGCCCGGCAGCCAGCTCAGCCCGGTACTTGTCCAGCTCCGCGAGGCTCGGGGCGGAGCCGCGCTGCAGCAGGTAGGCGATTTCCTCGAACGTCGCGGATCCGGCCAGCTGGTGGATGTCGTACCCGCGGTAGAACAACAGGCCCCGCTGGCCGTCGATGTCGCTCAGCGCGGTGGACGCGGCGACGACGTCGGCCAGGCCTTTAGACGGCTTGTCCGGCATTGTTACTTCCTCCCGGAGGTTCGCTCGGCAGTGTACTTCCGGGAGCTGGCCGCTTCCCGCGCCGGCCGGCCAGTCCGCCGGGGACCCAGGTCCGGGCCACGCCAGACCCGGCTGGGTCCCCTCGGGGCCGGCCTCAGTTCCCGGGCCCGCGCCGAAACCGTTCCGGCAAAACGGGGTACGACTTCGCTGCGGCAGGGTAACTGCACGGAGAGGCATCAGTGGCTGCTCGGAAAGGCAGGAGGACCGGTCGTGGAAGGTCCCTATATTCGCATCGAGGACAACGGAGAGATGATCTCGCTGCGCGATGCCGTGACGACCATCGGGCGCGGCGCCGGGGTCGATGTCCGCCTCAGTGACCCGAGCGTCTCCCGGCTGCACGCCGAGATCGTCCGCCGTGGGCCCTACGTCTACGTCACCGACCTGGGGTTATCACGCAACGGTACCCGGGTGAACGGCCGTCTTGTGGCGCGCCGGGTGCTCGAGGACGGGGATGTGCTCACGTTCGGCAACGCCCGCTGCCGGGTCGCCGGGATTCCGGACGAGGATCTCAGCACTGAGGTGGAGCTGCGCCGCTCGCCCAGCCCGGAACTGACCCGCCGGGAACTCGACGTGCTCACCTCGCTGTGCCGCCCGGCCTTGTCCGATGAGGCGTTCGTCGCCCCGGCCACCGCCCGCGAGATCGCGGTGGACCTGGTGGTGACCGAGGCAGCGGTCAAGCAGCACCTGCTCCGGCTCTATCAGAAGTTCCGCATTCCCGAGGGCACCAACCGGCGGGTCCGGCTGGCCAACGAGGTGGTCGCCCTGGGTCTCGTCCGCCCGCTCCCCGCTACCGGGCGGGACGAGCCGGGCCCGCCGCCTGCCCCGGGCAGGCCCGTCCCCCCTCAGCTTCCCGCGGGAGCGGGGCACGGGCCGGCTGACGGGGGCCTGGCGGAGCGGCGCGCCAGCTGACCGTGCGACGGAGCGGCTGGCCCGGCCGCGTCACGGGCTGACCGCGCGGCGGGGTGCCCGGTGCGTCAGGGGTGCAGCGGGCCGAACGGGATGCGCATGCCGCCGAATATGCCTTGCAGGCTGGGCAGGTGCACCAGCGTCCCGGTCGGCGTCAGCAGCGGCCAGAACGCGGCCGGTGAGGTGACCGCGGTCGCCACCGCGGCGACCGCGAGCGCGCTCATGCCGAGCAGCGCGACGAACTGCACCCCGCGGCTGCGCACCACCCCGGCGAACACGCGGCTGAGCTGCCTGCGGGCCTTGCCCGACCCCGGGCCGAGGCCGTAGAAGGCGACCAGCCCGCCCGCGGCGAAGGACAGGGCCCGGGCCAGGGTGTCACCCGGGATGGCAACCAGGCTGGCCCCGGCCGCGAGGACGGCCGCGGTGACCGCGAACGGGGCCATGGCCACCACCGCGATCAGCGCCCGGACCAGGAAGAACGGGAACGCGGCCACGGTGAGGAAGGCACCCCGCTCGGCGGCACGGCGCTGCGCCAGGCCAGCCGCCCGGAGCAGCGCGATAAAGGCCAGGGCGAGCGCGGTGCCCGCGACCGGCAGGATGACCGCGACGCTGATCGCGATCACCATGGCGGCCAGCACGAGCAGCGGCTGCGCGCGGCGGGCGGCCCGCCCGTCGCCGGCCCATGGGTCAGCCGGGCCCGGCGTCCCGGCTGGCCGGCCCGGATAGCCGTTCCCGGCCGGGGCACCGGGCGGGCGGGCGTCCGGCGGGTAGCCGCCCGGCGCATACCCGTTCGGGGGGTAGCCGCCGGCGTCATAACCGGTGCCGCCGTAGCCGCTGGGCGCGTAGCTGACCGGGGGAAGCATGTCGGCGAAGTCGCCGGCCCGGATCGGGCCGCCGATCGGCTGGGTCCGCGGCCGCGCCGCCGGGCTGGCCGGCCCGGCCAGCGTGGCGTCGCGGACGAACGTATCCAGCCCCGGCTGCCGGGTGGGCGCTTCCGCCCGGGTCCCGGGCGCGCTCAGCGGGGCCCCGCGCGGGCCCGGCACCGGGAACAGTTCGAGCGCCCGGACGTCCAGCGCCGAGGCCAGGGCGCCGAGTTCCGTGGCGGCAGGGCGGCGCGCCGGATCGCGGTGCAGGGCCGCGGCGAGCAGGTCGGTCACCGGGCCGGGCACGCCAGCCAGGTCCGGCTTGCCGTTCACGATCCGGTAGAAGATCGTCTCGTAGGACCCGGTGCCGAACGGCGGCCGGCCAGTCGCCGCAAAGGCGACCGTGGCGGCCCAGGCGTGCACGTCCGACGACGCGGTACTCGGCTGGCCCTCGATGACCTCCGGGGACAGGTACCCGGGCGTGCCCATGAACATCCCGGTCATGGTGAGCCGGGTGGAGTCGAGCACCTGGGCGATCCCGAAGTCGATCACCACCGGGTGGCCGTTGACCAGCATCACGTTGCCTGGCTTGAGATCGCGGTGAACCACCCCGGCCGCGTGGATCGCGGCCAGGGCCTCGGCCAGCCCGTGTGCCAGCCGGGCCAGGGCCGCGCCGCCCAGCGGGCCGCTCTCCCGGACCACCTGGTCCAGCGTGCGGCCGGGCACGTAACGGGTCACGATGTACGGGGTGTCCCCGGTCACGTCGGTGTCGATCACCTCGGCGACAAAGGGGCTGCGCACCAGGCGCATGGTCTCCACCTCGCGGGCGAGGCGGCGCCGGGCGTTCGGGTCCCCGGCCACCGCCGGGCGCAGCACCTTGACCGCGACGGAGCGCTGCTCCGGGTCACGGGCCAGGTAGACAACACCCATCCCGCCCTCGCCGATCCGGTCGAGCAGGCGGTAGGGGCCGAGCCTGTCCGGCATGCGGTCTGTTGCAGTCATCGCCCCCCCAGACTACGAACTACCCGTGCGATCCCCGCGCCAGACCGGAAAGTACCCAGGCAGGCGTACCGTGCCGGAGCCGGGGGTGCCGGGGCTAAGGACTGCCCTGCTGCGCGCATCGCCCCGCCTAGGTACCGGTCACCAGCTTGCGCAGGGCCTCGGCGGCGCGGGCATTCTGCTCGGCGAAACGGACCAGCTCGCCTGCCAGCTCGGCCGCCCATTCCTGCAGGCCAACCGGCTGGCGGGAGAGCACTACCCCGCGTACCTCGCGGCAGATCTCCGCACTGGGTCTCCCTGATCGCACCGCCAGCGACATAACGCGCTCCCCGAGACGGACTGTGATCTTCGTAACCTGGCCGGGCCGCCCACGCATCCGGTCGGATACGGACCGGTCCCACTCAATAGTCACATATTCCGGGGGCAGCGCCGCACCGAGCGACTCGGTGAGCACCCTGGCGTAGATCGCCAGGTCAGCACTGTCGGCCCGGAGCGCGGCGGTCACCAGGTCAAGGTCGGGAGGTGCGCCGGACTCGGTCATGGCCGGCCCTGGCTGGCGCGCGTTGATGTGGTCGGGTGAGCCATGGCTGCTCCTCAGGCCCGGGCGGCGGGATAGCCGCGGGCGGTTACCGGCGGGCGCTTCCGTGCCCATTCTCGCTGGTTCCCGCGCGGCTGTTACCGCCCGGCGAAGGTAGCCTTCCCCGGTCCGTTCTCGATGAAGCTGTGCATGCCGGTGCGCTGGTCCTCGGTCGCGAACAGCGCGCTGAAGTGCAGCCGCTCGATCTCCAGGCCGGTGGACAGATCGGTCTCGAGGCCGTCGTCGATGGCCTGCTTGGCGGCCCGCAGCGCCAGCGTGGGGCCGGTGGCGTACCGGGCGACCAGCTCCCGCGCAGTGCCGTACACGTCCGCGTCCGGCACCACCCGGTCCGCGAGGCCGATGGCGAGCGCCTCCTCGGCGGCCACGAACCGCCCGGTGAACACGATGTCCTTGGCCCTGGCCGGCCCGACCAGGCGGGGTAGCCGCTGGGTCCCGCCCGCGCCGGGAATGACGCCGAGCAGGATTTCCGGCTGGCCGACCCGGGCTCCCTGGCCGACCACCCGGAAATCCGCGCACAGCGCGAGCTCGAGCCCGCCGCCGAGCGCAAAGCCGGTCACCGCGGCCACGACGGGCTTCGGAATCCGGGCCACCGCGGTGAAGGAAGCCTGCAGCCGGCGCGAGCCTGCTGACATCGTCGCGTAGCTGGCGTCCGCCATCTCCTTGATGTCGGCGCCCGCGGCGAAGACCTTCTCCCCGCCGTAAAGGATGACCGCGCGGATCGCGTCATCGGCCGAGACTTCGGCCGCAGCGGCCGCGATCTCGGCCTGCACCTGGGCGTTGAGCGCATTCATGGGCGGCCGGTCGAGCCTGATCGTGGCTACCGCCTGGTCGGTCTCGACGCGGACGAACTCACCCATGATGCACCTCCAGCCGGGCCACGCTGCTGCTGGGCAGGCCGGGCTGCCTGCCCAGGGCCCAGCTGGAGGCTACTCTCCCGCGGCCCGCGGGCCGCGGGAGAGCCCGGCGGCCTAGTCCTCTGCAGGCCGTGGGAGGGGTACGCCCTGCGGGTCATCCAGGAACGCCTGGATCTCGGCCTCGCTGTAGCGGCGGTGGCCGCCCAGGGTCCGGATCGACCGGAGCTTGCCCTGCTGGGCCCACCGGGTCACGGTCTTCGGGTCCACCCGGAACAGCGCGGCGACCTCGGACGGGGTCAGCAACCGGTTCTCGGACTGGATGTCTTGCTTCATGACGGAAGTGTCCTCTCACGTTAGGGGGTGCCACCGTATGGCTACGGAAAGTGACACACCGTCATGCGGCCGACCAACGTCTCGTGCGGCCTCATGGCCCCCCCGGGCTTTGCTGATGCTCCTGAACCGCTCCCCAGCGCGATACTGCGGGAGCCATCGCCCTCATGCGCCCGCGGCACGTGCAAGTTGCATAAAGTAGACGCCCAGCCACGGACAGGGGTTTACGTACATAACGTACGAGGACCGCCACGTACTACCCGATCTTCCGGCCAGGTCTCACAAGGAGTAGCCCGCCGGACCCGCAGCGTATCGCCTGGCCGACGGCTCGCCTGGCCGACGGCTCAGCGCAGATCGCCGGTGGTCAGCCCGGCCGGTGCCTCAGGGAGCGTGATCAGCCCGAGTTCCGCGGCAGAGGCCAGCAGCGGATGCCGCGGCACCACCCGGACCGTGTAGCCGAACGGGCCGGGGCGGCCCAGCTCGGCCTTGCCCGCGAAGCGCGCGACCCCGTCGTCCGGCTCGCTCTCCAGGGCCAGCGGGCTGGTGGCCGGGGAGAGGATCTCGTCGGCCTCGCCGACCCGGCCGTAGGCCACCTCCACGCACACGTCATCGGGGGACAGCCCGCCCAGGGCCACGCTGGCCCGGACCACCAGGCTGCCGCCAGGGCCCTGCTCGCCGCCGTCCTCGCCTTCGACATGCTCGATCCGCACCGCGCTCCAGGCCCGGATCACCCGGCGCTTCCAGCCGGCGAGCTCCCGGGCGGCGGCGAACGGCTCGGGCCGCCCGCTCGCGTCCACGCCCAGGCTGAGCGCGTGGGACGCCCGCGCGGCCGGCACGTACAGCCCCTCCACGTACTCGCGGACCATCCGGGACGCCTGCACCCGCGGGCCGAGCGCGCGCAGCGTGTGCCCGACCATCTCCAGCCAGCGCCGCGGCAGGCCGTCCGGCCCGGTGTCGTAGAACCGCGGTGCCACGGTCAGCCCGAGCAGGTCGTAGAGGGCGTTGGACTCCAGCTCATCCCGGCGCGCCGGGTCCTCCACCCCGTCCGCCGACGGGATCGCCCAGCCGTCCGCGCCGTCATACCACTCGTCCCACCAGCCGTCCCGGACGGACAGGTTCAGGCCCCCGTTCAGCGCCGACTTCATGCCGGACGTGCCGCACGCCTCCAGCGGCCGCAGCGGGTTGTTCAGCCACACGTCGCAGCCCTGGACCAGGGCGCGGGCCATCGCCATGTCGTAGTCCGGCAGGAACACGATGCGGTGCCGGACCTTCGGGTCGTCGGCGAACTGCACCATCTGCTGGATCAGCCGCTTGCCGCCGTCGTCGGCCGGATGGGCCTTGCCCGCGATGACCAGCTGCACCGGCCGCTCCGGGTCCAGCAGCAGCTCGGTCAGCCGGAGCGGGTCGTGCAGCATCAGGGTCAGCCGCTTGTAGGACGGCACCCGGCGGGCGAACCCGATCGTCAGCAGGCTGTCGTCGAGGACCTCCTCGGTCCAGCCGAGCTCGGCCTCGCTCGCCCCGCGCTGCCGCCAGGACTCACGCAGCCGCTGCCGGGCCAGCGTGACCAGCCGCCCGCGCAAGGCCCGGCGGATCTCCCACAGCCGGGCCGGGGCGGTGTGCGCCACGCGCTCCCAGGCGTGCCCGTCCTCGGGCAGCTGCTCGGCCGGGGCAGCGTCTTCTGACTGGCCGCTGGCCAGGTACAGGATTTCCCCGGCCACCCAGGTGGGCGCGTGCACCCCGTTGGTGATCGACCCGATCGGCACCTCCCCGGTGTCGAACCCGGGCCACAGGCCAGCGAACATCTCCCGGCTGACCGCGCCGTGCAGCTGGCTGACCCCGTTGACCCGCTGCGCCAGCCGCATGCCCATCACGGCCATGTTGAACACGGCCGGATCCCCGCCGGGGAACGTCTCGGCGCCCAGCGCCAGGACCCGGTCCACCGGCAGCGACGGATCCGCGGCGGTCCCGCTGAAGTGCCGCTCCACCAGATCCCGGCTGAACCGGTCGATCCCGGCGGGCACGGGCGTGTGCGTGGTGAAGACGGTGCCCGCCCGGCACAGCTCGATCGACTCGTCAAAAGTGAGCCCGCGGCGGGCGTACTCCCGGATGCGCTCCAGGCCGAGGAAACCGGCGTGGCCCTCGTTGGTGTGGAAGACCTCCGGCTCCGGGCCGCCGGTCAGCGCGCAGAACGCGCGGACCGCGCGGACACCGCCGATGCCGAGCAGCATCTCCTGCCGCAGCCGGTGATCCCCGCCGCCGCCGTACAGCCGGTCGGTGACCTCCCGCAGGGTCGGCTCGTTCTCCTCCACGTAGGAGTCGAGCAGCAGCAGCGGCACCCGGCCAACCTGAGCCACCCAGATCTGCGCGGCCAGCAGCTTGTCCTCGGCCAGCGCCACGCTCACCCGTACTGCCGCGCCGGCTGAGTCCCGCAGCAGCACGAGCGGCAGCCCGTTCGGGTCGCTCGCCGGGTACCGCTCGGTCTGCCAGCCCTCAGCCGACAGCGACTGGGTGAAGTACCCGTGCCGGTAGAGCAGGCCCACGCCGATGAGCGGCACGCCGAGGTCGCTGCCGGCCTTGAGGTGGTCCCCGGCCAGGATGCCCAGGCCACCGGAGTACTGCGGCAGCGCCTCGGTGATCCCGTACTCCGGCGAGAAGTAGGCGATCGCCGCCGGGCGGGCCGCACCGCCCGCGCCAGCCGGGGCGCCAGCCTGCCCCGGGCCACCTCGGGTGCCCGCGTTCAGCTGGTACCAGCGCGGCCCGGACAGGTATTCATGCAGGTCGCGGGCGGCGTCGTCGAGTCGGCGCAGGAAGGCCGGGTCGGCGCCGAGGGTCTGCAGCTGGGCCGGTGGCACCTCGCCGAGCAGGGCCAGCGGGTCGTGGCCGCTCGCCTCCCAGCCCGCCGGATCGATCGCGGCGAACAGGTCGCGGGTCTCGGCATGCCAGGACCAGCGCAGATTCAGCGTGAGCTCGCGCAGGGGGGCGAGCGATTCAGGCAGCGCGGCGCGGACGGTGAATCGGCGGATGGCTTTCACGGGCAGTGACCCTAACCGTCTGGGGCAGATGCTGCGAACCGAGGTGGCAATTCCGGCCGCTGGGCAGGAACGGGACGGCTGGTCACCGCCAGTGAACCAAGATATACCGGGCGGTCTGGTGCTGGGACTCCCGCCCGGGCCACTTGGCTGGACCCGGCCGCTCCGGGGCCAGCCCCGCCCGCCTTCGCCCGCCCCCCGGCCTGCGCAAAGCGGCGGCTGGACGGTACCGGACCGGCGGGACCCGGCGGCCCGGCGCGGGCGGCCCCGTCGCGCAAAGCGGGCGGCCCGGGCCGGCGCAAGCGGGAGACTGGGAGGTTTCATCCGCGCGCAGCGGAGAGCATGAATAGGTCATGGAGGCAAGCGCGCTGCGGCGGCCGCCGCCCAGTCCGGCCGCGGCCTGGCTGGTTGTCCGGTCAGCCCGCCCGGACAGCGCGCACAGGCCACGCCCAGCGGCTAGCCTGGTCGTTCAGTCAGCCCGCCCGGACAGCGCCCGCGAGCCAGGCCCCGCGGCTGCCTGTGGTCTGGGTGAAACGGAAGGGCGGCCCCCTCGCGGGCAGCCGGAGCGACTGGATAACGTGCAGTGGTGATCGGACGCATCCCCATCCTGGACGTGGCGCCCGTCCTGGACTGCGGGCGCCGTCCCGCCAAAGCGGTGACGGATGAGACCTTCCAGGTCAGCGCCACTATTTTCCGTGAGGGCCACGAAATGCTCGGCGCTGGCGCCGTGCTGCGCGGCCCGGACGGCCAGCGGTCCCCGCTCGCCCTGATGCATGAGCTGGCGCCGGGTACCGACCGGTACGGCGCCCTGGTCACGGTTACCGCGGAGGGGCTCTGGCACTTCCAGGTCGAAGCGTGGGGTGATCCCATCGCGCACTGGCGGCACAATGCTGGCATCAAGGTGCCCCGCGGCCTGGAAACCGAGCTGATGCTGACCGAGGGCGCGCTGCTGTTCGAACGGGCCGCCCGCGCGATCCGCGGCAGCGGGCCCACGTCCGGCCCGGCTGGCGCCCGCTGGGCCAGCGCGGCCCAGGCCGCCCAGACCGCCCGCGAGGTCCGGGCCAAGCTGCGCGGCGTCGCCGCCCGGCTGCGTGATCCGGCCGTCCCGCCCTGGGACCGGCTGGCCGCGACGCAGACGCCGGGGATCCTGGCCATCCTGGCCGAGTACCCGCTGCGCGACCTGCTCACCCGGTCCGCCCGGTACCCGTTGATCGTGCACCGCCAGCGGGCGCTGTACGGGGCCTGGTATGAGTTCTTCCCGCGCTCGGAAGGCGTACAGGAAGATCCGCTCGGCCGCCGGGAACCGGCCAGCGGGACGTTCCGCAGCGCCGCGGGCCGCCTGCCCGGCATCGCCGAGATGGGCTTCGACGTGGTCTACCTGCCGCCCATCCACCCGATCGGGACGACCGCGCGCAAGGGCCCGAACAACACGCTGCACGCGGGCCCGGGCGACCCGGGTTCGCCGTGGGCCATCGGCTCGCCGGACGGCGGCCATGACGCGATCCACCCGGACCTGGGCACGCTGGCGGACTTCGACGCGTTCGTGGCCCGGACCCGGGAACTCGGCATGGAGGTCGCCCTGGACCTGGCCCTGCAGACCTCACCCGACCATCCCTGGGTGACCAGCCACCCCGAGTGGTTCACCACCCGGGCGGACGGGCGGATCGCCTACGCGGAGAACCCGCCCAAGAAGTACCAGGACATCTACCCGCTGAATTTCGACAACGACCCCGCCGGGATCTACGCCGAGGTGCTCCGGGTGGTCCGGCACTGGATGGCGCACGGGGTCCGGATCTTCCGGGTGGACAACCCGCACACGAAACCACTGCCGTTCTGGGACCGGCTGCTGGCCGACATTGCGCGCACCGACCCGGACGTGCTCTTCCTGGCCGAGGCGTTCACCCGGCCCGCCATGATGCACGGCCTGGCCAAAGCCGGCTTCCATCAGTCGTACACGTACTTCACCTGGCGTAACACCGTCAGCGAGCTCATCGAGTACCTGCGCGAGCTGGCCGGCCCGGCCGCCTCGTACATGCGGCCGAACTTCTTCGTCAACACCCCGGACATCCTGCACGAGTACCTGCAGCATGGCGGGCCGCCCGCATTCAAGATCCGGGCCGTGCTCGCCGCGATGCTGTCACCGTGCTGGGGGATTTACTCTGGATACGAGCTGACCGAGAACGCACCGGTGCGCCCCGGCAGCGAGGAGTACCTGGATTCGGAGAAGTACCAGTACCGGCCGCGGGACTGGTCCCTGGCGCAGCAGGGGCCAGCCGGGATCGCCCCGTATATCGCGCGGCTTAACTCGATCAGAAAGGCCCACCCGGCGCTGCACTGGTTGCGTAATCTACGCTTCCACCACGTCGATCAGCCCGAGCTGATCTGCTTCTCCAAACACGCACCGCAGGAGGGGGACGCCGTGCTGGTCGTCGTGAACACTGACCCGCATCAGACGCGAGAGGCGACCGTCTGGCTTGATCTGCCCGCACTCGGGATGGACCCTGGTGCTGACTTTGTTGTCCACGATGAGATTTCCGGGCAGACGTACCGGTGGGGGCAGGCGAATTACGTACGCCTCGATCCGGCCGTCGAACCAGCGCACATATTTCAGCTCAAGGCGTCCCAATCCGGCTGAATCTGGGCAGCCGGCCGATGGCCGGCAATTGACCCGGCTGAACGAGCCCGCCCGAAAATATAAGCACCGACACGTCCGCAGGAGCCCACAGTGGTCACAGAGCCTGAGCCGGGCCGCCCGTCCTCACCCGGCCTCCCGCTCCCGGCGCACCTGCCCAGTTTTGCCAACCCGCCCGGGGAGCCGATCCCCGACCCGTTCGTCTCGGGCCAGCCACGTGACCCGGCGTGGTACAAGCGCGCGGTGTTCTACGAGGTGCTGATCCGCGGCTTCCACGACTCCAACGGCGACGGCACCGGCGACCTGCGCGGGCTCACCTCCCGGCTGGATTACCTGCAATGGCTCGGCATCGACTGCATCTGGCTGCTGCCGATCTACGCCTCCCCGCTGCGCGACGGCGGGTATGACATCTCCGATTTCACCTCGGTGCTGCCCGACTTCGGGCAGATCGGCGATTTCGTGGAGCTGGTGGACGCGGCGCATGAGCGCGGCATGCGGGTCATCGCCGACCTGGTGATGAACCACACCAGTGATCAGCATCCCTGGTTCCAGGCCTCCCGCAGCGACCCGGACGGCCCGTACCGGGACTTCTACGTCTGGTCGGACACGGACGACCGGTACGCCGACGCCCGGGTCATCTTCGTGGACACCGAGCAGTCGAACTGGACCTACGACGCGGTCCGCGGCCAGTACTACTGGCACCGGTTCTTCTCCCACCAGCCGGATCTCAACTACGAGAACCCGCAGGTCCAGGACGCGATGCTGGAGGTGCTGCGGTTCTGGCTGGATCTCGGCATCGACGGGTTCCGGCTCGACGCCGTGCCCTACCTGTACGAGCGGGAAGGCACCAACTGCGAGAACCTCAAGGAAACCCACGAGTACCTGAAGCGGATCCGCTCCGAGGTGGACCGGCTGTACCCGGACCGGGTGCTGCTGGCCGAGGCGAACCAGTGGCCGACGGACGTGGTCGAGTACTTCGGCGACCCGGCGACTGGCGGGGACCAGTGCCACATGGCGTTCCACTTCCCGCTGATGCCGCGGATCTTCATGGCGGTGCGGCGCGAGCAGCGCTACCCGATCTCGGAGATCATGGCCCAGACCCCGCCGATCCCGTCCGGCTGCCAGTGGGGGATCTTCCTGCGCAACCACGACGAGCTGACGCTGGAAATGGTCACCGACGACGAGCGTGACTACATGTACACCGAGTACGCCAAGGATCCCCGGATGAAGGCGAACATCGGGATCCGGCGCCGGCTCGCACCGCTGCTCGAGAACGACCGGAACCAGCAGGAGCTGTTCACCGCGCTGCTGCTGTCCCTGCCCGGCTCGCCGGTCATGTACTACGGCGACGAGATCGGCATGGGTGACAATATCTGGCTCGGTGACCGGGACGGCGTGCGCACCCCGATGCAGTGGACCCCGGACCGCAACGCCGGCTTCTCCACCTGTGACCCCGCGCGCCTGTACCTGCCGCTGCTGATGGACCCGATCTACGGGTACCAGGCGCTGAACGTGGAGGCGCAGCAGCACAACTCCGGTTCGCTGCTGCACTGGACCAAGCGGATGATCGAGATCCGCAAGCGGCACCCGGTCTTCGGGCTCGGCGGCTTCGAGGAGCTGAACTCGTCCAACCCGAGCGTGCTGGCCTTCGTCCGGGAACCGGACCCAGAGCACCAGCACGGCCTGGACGCGGGCGACCGGATCCTGTGCGTCAACAACCTGTCCCGCTTCCCGCAGCCGGTCGAGCTCGACCTGCGCCGGTTCAAGGGAGTCACCCCGGTCGAGTGCATGGGCGGGGTCACTTTCCCGCCCATCGGCGACCTCACATACCTGCTCACCCTGCCCGGCCACGGTTTCTACTGGTTCCAGCTGCCTGAGCCCCAGGACGAGCATCCGCGCTGATGGCCCGGGCCGCGAGGGCGGCACTGGTCTGCCAGAATTCCGGCTAGCCGATGATCGTCGGGTGCTGCATGTTCCCTGGGGACGGGGTAGACCGGAACCATGACATTTGAGGAAACGCTGGCGGAGTGGATGCCGGCCCAGCGCTGGTTCGCTGGCAAGGGTGCCCGGATCATCGACCTGGCCATCGTGGCGGATACCGAGCTGGCGGGCGGCGACCCGACCCTGCGGCACCTGATGGTCGCCGTGTCGCAGGGCGCTGTCGTGGACACCTACCAGGTGCTGGTGGGCGTGCGTGCTGAGCTCCCGGATGAGCTGCGGCATGCGGTCATCGGGGTGGCCGAGGACGACCGGATCGCCTACGACGCGCTGCACGACCCGGAGCTGACCAGGCTGCTGCTGCGGGCCATCGCCGAGGGCGGGATGAGCGGGCCGCTGCGCTTCGCCCGGGAGCCCGGCGCGGAGGTGGAGACCGACCTGGACAGCCTGGTGCTGACCGGGGAGCAGAGCAACACCAGCCTGATGTTCGGCGAGACCAGCATCCTCAAGATTTTCCGCCGGCCGTCCCCGGGGCCCAACCCGGATCTGGAGGTGCCGCGCGCGCTGGCCCGGCTCGGTTCCCCGCATGTGGCCGAGCCGCTGGGCTGGATCGAGACGCGGCTCGATGGTGCCCCGACCGTGCTCGGCATCCTGTCGATCTATCTGCGCACCGCCGCGGACGGCTGGTCGCTGGCGGCCACCAGCGTCCGGGACCTTTATGCCAGCGAGGGAACCGCGGCGGACGCCGGGGGTGACTTCGCGGGTGAGGCCCACCGGCTCGGCGAGGCCACCGCCGAGGTGCACCGGGATCTGGCCGACGCGTTCGGCACCGAGGTGCTGCCCGCGGAAGCGCACAGCCAGCTCGCCGAGCAGATGTTCCGCCGCCTCGACGTGGCCATCGCCATCGTGCCGGAGCTCGGCCGGTACGCCGACCTGATCGGTACCGCCTTCTCCGACCTGGCGAAGGTGGACACCCCGATGATCGTCCAGCGGGTGCACGGCGATTATCACCTCGGCCAGGTGATGCGCACCCTGACTGGCTGGGTGGTGCTCGACTTCGAGGGTGAGCCCGCCACCCCGCTGGCCCAGCGCCGGGCCCGGTCTACCGCGCTCCGGGATGTGGCGGCCTGCTGCGCTCCTTTGACTACGCCGCCCGCCATCAGCTGTCCGGCTACCCGGACGACGAGCGGGCCCACGAGGCGGCACTGGACTGGGTCAGCCGTAACCAGGGCGCGTTCTGCGCCGGGTACGCCGCGGCCGGGGGGATGGACCCGGCCGCGCACGCTACGCTGTTGCGCGCACTTGTCTTGGATAAGGCGGTCTACGAAGTGACGTACGAAGCCAGGAACCGGCCCGGCTGGCTGGCTATCCCCCTCGGCTCCATCGCTGACGCATGAACACGGTGCGCCAGCAGGGCCAGGCCGACCTGAGCCTGGGCGAGATCGACCGTGTCGTGGCAGGTACGCACCACGATCCGCATTCCATCCTGGGCGCGCATCTCACTGCGGACGGCATGGTCATCCGCGCGCTGCGGCCGCTCGCCCGGTCGGTGACCGTGCTGCTCCCGGACGGTACCCGGTTCCCCGCTGAGCACGTGCACGCCGGGGTGTTCGCCGCCACGCTGCCCGGGACCGAGGTGCCCGATTACCGGCTCGCGGTCAGCTACGAGGCCGCGGACGGGAGCCTGCTCGCGGAGACGGTCGTCGACGATCCCTACCGCTACCTGCCCACCGTCGGCGAGATGGACCTGTACCTGATCGGCGAGGGCCGGCACGAGAACCTGTGGCAGGTGCTCGGCGCGCACGTGAAGCAGTACGGGACGGTGTCCGGGACGGCGTTCGCGGTCTGGGCCCCGAATGCCCGCGGGGTACGGGTCATCGGCGACTTCAACCACTGGGACGGCCAGGGGCACCCGATGCGCTCACTCGGCGGCGCCGGGATCTGGGAGATCTTCGTGCCCGGAGCCGGCCACGGCGCCCGCTACAAGTTCGACGTCTGCGGCCCGGACGGCCAGTGGCACCGCAAGGCCGACCCCATGGCCAGCCTGGCCGAGACCCCGCCCGCCACCGCCTCCGTCGTGTACACCTCCCGGTACGAGTGGGGCGACGCCGGCTGGCTCGCGGCCCGGGCCGAGCGCCAGCCGGTCAGCCAGCCGGTCAGCATCTACGAGGTGCACCTGGCCTCCTGGCGGCCGGGCCTGTCCTACACCGAGCTGGCCGAGGAGCTGACCGGCTACGTCACCGGGCTGGGCTTCACCCACGTGGAATTCCTGCCGGTGGCCGAGCACCCGTTCGGCGGTTCCTGGGGCTACCAGGTCACCTCGTACTACGCCCCGACGTCCCGGTTCGGCTCGCCGGATGAGTTCCGCCACCTGGTGGACCAGCTGCACCAGGCGGGCGTCGGCGTCCTCCTCGACTGGGTGCCCGCGCACTTCCCGCGGGATGAGTGGGCACTGGCCCGGTTCGACGGCACCCCGCTGTACGAGCATCCCGATCCGCGCCGCGGCGAGCATCCCGACTGGGGCACGCTGATCTTCGACTTCGGCCGCAACGAGGTACGGAACTTCCTGGTCGCCAACGCGCTGTACTGGCTGGAGGAGTTCCACGCGGACGGCCTGCGGGTGGACGCGGTCGCGTCCATGCTGTACCTGGACTACTCCAGGAAAGCGGGCGAGTGGGCGCCGAACGCGCAGGGCGGCCGGGAGAACACCGACGCGGTGTCGTTCCTGCAGGAAGTCAACGCATCCGCCTACCGGCGGGTACCCGGGGTCATGATGATCGCCGAGGAGTCCACCGCCTGGCCCGGCGTGACCAGGCCCGTGCATCTAGGCGGCCTGGGGTTCGGCTTCAAGTGGAACCTCGGCTGGATGCACGACACGCTCAGCTACATGTCGCTGAACCCGGTGTACCGGCAGTACCACCACAACGAGATCACGTTCTCGCTGATGTACGCGTTCAGCGAGAACTTCATGCTGCCGCTCTCGCACGACGAGGTCGTGCACGGCAAGGGCTCCCTGCTCGGGAAGATGCCGGGCGACGAGTGGAACCGGTTCGCCGGGCTGCGCGCCATGCTCGCGTACATGTGGGCCCATCCGGGTAAGCAGCTGCTGTTCATGGGCTCGGAGTTCGGCCAGGGCAGCGAGTGGTCCGCGGAACGCGGGCTGGACTGGTGGGTCCTGGACTACGACCTGCACGCCGGCACCGAGCGGCTGGTCCGCGAGCTGAACCAGGCCTACACCGGAGCGCCGGCGCTGTGGGCGCAGGACAACACCCCCGCCGGGTTCTCCTGGATCGACGCGAACGACGCCTCCGGGAACGTGCTGTCCTTCCTGCGCTTCGCCAGGGACCAGGCCGGGCCGGAAGCCGGCCCGCGCGTGCTGGCGGTGGTCGCGAACTTCTCCGGCGGCCCGCACCAGGAATACCGGCTCGGGCTGCCCTATGCAGGCCGGTGGCGGGAGCTGGTCAACACCGATGCCTACGACTACGGCGGCAGCGGGGTGGGCAACCTGGGCGTGGTCGAGGCCGTGCCCGAGCCGTGGCACGGCCAGCCCGCGTCCACGGTGCTCACCCTGCCACCGCTGGCCGTGCTCTGGCTGGTGCCGGAGCAGCAGGCGCCTGAGGAGTAACGGGCCGCGGGGCCCTGGGCCGGCTACCGGTAGGCGGCGAGGCCGAGCCGGACCGCGAGGGCGATGCCGCCCAGCCCGATCAGGATCCGCAGGGCCCGGGCGGGGATCCGGCGGACCAGCTTCGGCCCGGTCCACCCGCCGGCCAGGAAGCCGGCCGCCAGCGGGAGCACCGCCACCCAGCACACCGGGCCGAAGGCAGCGAAGGCGACCGCCGCTACCGCGTTGGCCATCCCGGACACCACGTTCTTCACCGCGTTGGTCCGGGCCAGCGGCTCGGCGAGCATCGGGGTCAGCACCACCAGCAGCAGGATCCCGCCGGCCGCGCCGAAATAGCCGACATAGACCGCGACGCAGAACAGTGCGGCCAGCAGCAGCCGGCTGTCCTCCCGGCCCACCGGCGCGGCCAGCGTCGCCGGGGCCGCCTGGGCCAGCAGCAGCAGCGAGGCCCCGCCGATCAGGATCGGCGCTACCGCCTCGAAGGTCCGCGCCGGGGTGGCCAGCAGCAGGGCCGCGCCTGCCGCGCCACCCAGCGCGGTGATCAGGCCCAGCCGCCGCACCCGGGAGCCCTGGCCCGCCAGTTCGGGCCGTGAGCCCGCTGCCGCGCCCGCCCCGGTGAACAGGAGTGCCACGGTGTTGGTCATGTTCGCCGACAGCGGCGGCAGGCCGAGCGCGAGCAGCACCGGGTAGGAAACCACCGAGGCCAGGCTGGCGACCGTGCTGACGATGCCCGCAGCCACCCCGGTGGCGGCCAGCAGGAGCAGGTCAGCTGCGCTCACTACCTGACCCAAGCACACGAAAGCTCTGGCCGCCTCGTGACCTACCCCACACTTGGCATACGGCAGGATGGCAGCTGCCAGCGCAGGCTGGCAGAGTGCACGGGGCAGGATGCACCAGCGCCGCAGGCCCCGCGCGGCTCAGCGCAGGCCGGGCGGCTCAGAGCAGGCCGAGCAGCCAGCGAGGGCCGGTGACCGCCGCGCCCGCCGCGGTGCTCCGGCGGCGCAGTTCCTGGTCGGCGGTCACCACCAGGCGCCGGCCAGGCAGGCTGGCCGCCAGCTCGGCGATCGTGTCGTCGCCGGACCCGGGCGCGGCCACCACCCGGACCGCGCCGGTGTCCGGCAGCGTGGCCCGGGCCGCCTTGGCCTGGCCCTCGAGCACCAGGACGAACTCCGGGAACCAGTGGTCGAGCGGGCCCGCGCCCAGCTCGGCGGGCAGGTCCTGGACACCACGCACGGCCAGCCCGGCCAGCTCGTGGTAGAGCCGGGCCGCGGCCCCGGCCCGGTCCCGCCACCAGCCGTCGGCCCGGGCCCCGATCACGTTGGCGCCATCCACGATGACGGTTACCTGCGCCATGGCCCCGCGGATGGCAGGCCAGGTCTCGGCGAACCCGGGATGCAGCGGCAGCGCGCCCACCTGGCTGACCGGCACCCAGGCGACCTCAGCGGCTTCCCCGCCGACCACCCGCACGCCGAACGCCGCGGCCGCCGCGGCCACCAGGGTCTGATAGGACCAGCCGCCATGATCGTCATCGAGCAGGCCGAGGATCCGCACGGCCCCGGACGGCACCCCGCACTCCTCCGCCGCCTCGCGCAACGCCGCCCTGGCCGCTGATTCGTGACTGTCCCGCGCCCCGCCCGGCGGCCCCCAGGTCCCGCCGTGCTGAGTCCAGCCAGCCCGGTGGATGAGCAGCACGCTCGGCTGGCCGGCCGGGTCGGGGGCATAGGTGAGCAGCCCGGCCGCGCCGTACCGGCCCCAGTGCCGGTGACCCCGGGCGCACACGACCCAGCCATTGCCGTCCCCATCGGCCATCAGCCCCAACCGTCCCCTTCGGCCACCTCGTCCGACGATAGCGCAGGCCCCGTAAGCTGGTCGGCATGCTGGATTCGCTGCTGACTGACCGGATCGCCACGCTGCGCCAGCGCCGGACGGCCCCACTGATCCTGGAACTGGACCTGACCGAGGGGATCGCGGAGGAGCCGCCCGGCGATCCGCTGTCCGCGCTGGCCGCGCGGCGCCGCCTGCGGCTGGCTGACGTGCTGGACGGGCTGCGCCGGGCGCGGGCCGACCACCGGGTCAAGGTGCTGGTGGCTAAGGTCGGCGGCCGCCGCATGGGCCTGGCCCAGGTGCAGGAACTGCGCACCGCGGTACGGGAGTTCGCCGCCGCGGGCAAGCTGACCGTGGCCTGGGCGGAGACGTTCGGCGACTTCTCCCCCGGCAACGTGCCGTACTACCTGGCCACCGCGTTCGACCGGATCTGGCTGCAGCCCTCCGGGGATGTCGGGCTGACCGGGATCAGCCTGGAGAACCGGTTCTTCCGCGGCACCCTGGACACGCTGGGCGTGGACTTCCAGGTGGCCAAGCGGAAGGAGTACAAGAGCGCGGCCGAGCGGTTCACCGAGCGCAAGTTCAGCGACCCGGCGCGGGAAGAAAACCAGCGGCTGGCCGCCTCGATCATCGAGCAGATCACCGGGGCCATCGCGGAGCGGCTGGAGATCCCGGCCAGTGACGCCCGCGCGCTGATCGACAACGGCCCGTTCATGGCCAGCGAGGCGCTGGATGCCCGGCTGGTGGACGTGCTCGGCTACCGCGACGAGGTGTACGCGCAGGTTAAGAAGGAAGCGGGGGACGACACGGTCACCCTGTACCTGGGCCGTTACCAGCGGTCCCGGGCGCTGGCTGAGCGGGCCCGGCGGGTGCCCCGGCCCGGCGAGGACTGTATCGCGCTGATCTACGCGACCGGGCCGATCCGCCGCGGCCGCAGTGCCCGCGGGCCGCTCATGCCGGGGGCGATGGGCTCGGACACGATGACCGGCGCGCTGCGCGCGGCCGCCGCGGACCACCGGGCCAAGGCGATCGTGCTCCGGGTGAACAGCCCCGGCGGCTCGTACGTGGCCTCCGACGCGATCTGGCGCGAGGTGGTGCGGGCCCGCGAGGGCGGCACCCCGGTCGTGGTGTCCATGGGCGAGGTCGCCGCGTCCGGCGGCTACTTCATCGCCATGGCCGCCGACGCCATCGTGGCCCAGCCGGGCACCATCACCGGGTCCATTGGCGTGCTGAGCGGCAAGCCGGTACTGGGCCAGGCGCTGGAGCGGGCCGGGGTGACCACCGACTCGGTGAGTGAGGGCGCCCACGCGGACATGTTCAGCACGTCGCGCCCGTTCAGCGAGGAGGAATGGGCGAAGATCAACGCCTGGCTGGACCGCATCTACGCCGACTTCACCGGCAAGGTGGCGGTCGGCCGCGGGCTGCCGCAGCAGCAGGTCGACGACATCGCCCGGGGCCGGGTGTGGACCGGCGCCGACGCCGCGGGCATCGGCCTGGTCGACGAGCTCGGCGGGCTGGACACCGCGGTGGCGCTGGCCCGGCGCAAGGCGGCGGTGCCGGAGGCCGCACCGGTCCGGCTGTACCCGCGCAACCATCCGCTGGACCGGGTCCGGCCCCCCGCCTCCAGCGAGGAGCGTCCCGCGGCTCCGGCCGGGCTGTTCGCGGAGAGCTGGGGGCCAGTGTGGCGGCTAGCCGCCAGCGCCGGCCTGGCCCCCCACGGCCCGCTGCACCTGCCGGGCCAGTGGGTGATCCAGTGACCCGGTCGCAGGTGACCCCGTCACAGTGACCGGGCCGGACGGCACCGGGCTGGCCGAGGCCCTGTCCGTATTCGCTACCGGGGTGACGTTGGTCACGGTGGCTGACGGCCGGGATGACATTGGCACCACGGTGAGCGCGTTCTGCCCACTGTCGTTCGCCCCGCCACTGGCCGGAGTGTCGCTGCTGGCCAGCTCCTACCCGGCCGAGGTGCTAGGCCGGGTGAGCCGGTTCGCGGTGACGGTGCTGGCGGACAGCCAGCGGATGCTGGCCGGGCGGTTCGCCGTGGCGGGCCGGCCCGGGGCCCGGCTGCTGCTGGACGGCGTACCGCACCGCCGGGGCGCCCGGTCCGGCGCGCTGATCCCGGACGGCGGCCTCGCCGCGCTGGAGTGCGAGGTCACCCAGCGCCTGGCGACCGGTGACCACCTGCTGGTCATCGCGTCGGTACTGGCCGTGCCGTACCTAGCCGAGGCTGGCCAGCCCCTCGTTAGGTTCGCGGGCCGCTACCGCGCCCCGCAGCAGGGGAATACCGCCGTTTAGGGTGTGTGCTGCAGGGTGCAGGTCATCACGCAGCAGGAGAGACACATCCATGGCAGGCTCCCCCTCAGCCAGCCCCGGCCCAGGCGGCTCCAGCCCAGCCAGCCGGGCAGCCTGGGCAGCGGCAGCACCGCGGGCCGGATCGACACCAGGGTGGCGCACCCCGCCCGGGTTCAGGACTACTGGCTGGGCGGGCGGGACAACTTCGCCGCCGACCGCGCGGCCGGGGCAGCGGTCCTGGCCGCCAGCCCGGGCCTGGTCGCCTCGGTCCGTGCGGGCCGGGCCTTCCTCGGCCGCGCGGTCCGCTATCTGGCCGGCCCGGCTGGCATCGGCCAGTTCCTGGATATCGGCGCCGGGATCCCGGCCGCGGGCAACACCCATGAGGTGGCGCAGTCGGTCGCGCCGCAGGCCCGGGTGGTCTACGTGGACAACGACCCGGTGGTGTTCGGCCACGCCCGGGCGCTGCTGGCCAGCGTCCCGCATGGCAGCACCGACTACCTCCAGGCCGACCTGCGCGACCCGGAGAAGATCCTGGCCGAGGCGGCGGTGTCCGCCACCTGGGGCGGTGTCGGCCGGAAATGACGCGGCCGGTGGGCACGGCCCGGTGGATATCGCGCCGCGGACCGGCCCGGGCCTGAGCCCCCAGGCCGCGCTAAGGCCCCTCCATCTCATACATGGAGGGGCCTTACTGCATTGTGCCGGACACTCCTAGTCATTCCCGGCAGCGACACGCCGGAACCACCCGGCCGGGTCAAGGAGGCTGGCTCGCTGCTGAACGGCCCCCCCGGCTGGCCGTGCCCCCGCCGCCCGGTCCCAGCGTCACGGCCTGAGCCGGGACCAGCTCACGCCACGGGCCGCCCGCCCTGCCACACCGCCGTGATGAGCGGGACGCCGGGCCGGTACGCCAGGTAGCTGTGCGACGGGCCGTCCAGCAGCACCAGGTCCGCCCGGGCGCCAGCGCCCAGGTGGCCGATGTCCGGCCGGCGCAGCGCGCGGGCGCCGCCCGCGGTCGCGGACCATACCGCCTCCTCGGTGGTCAGCCGCATCTCGCGGACCGCCAGGGCGATGCAGAACGGCATGCTGGAGGTGAAGCACGAGCCCGGGTTGCAGTCGGTAGCCAGGGCGACCGTCACCCCGGCGTCCACCAGCCGCCGGCCGTCCGGGTAGGGCTGCCGGGTGGCGAACTCCACCCCGGGCAGCAGAGTGGCCACGGTGCCGCCGGCCGCCAGCGCGGCCACGTCCGCATCGCTGAGGTAGGTGCAGTGGTCCGCCGAGGCCGCGCCCGCCTGCACGGCGAGCTGCACGCCCGGCCCTGGTCCCAGCTGGTTGGCGTGCACCCGCGGGATGAGCCCCGCGGCCTGGCCCGCCGCCAGCACCGCGGCGGCTTCGCCCGCGCCGAACGCCCCCCGCTCGCAGAACACATCCACCCACCGCGCGTGCGGCGCGCAGGCGGCCAGCATCGGCCCGCAGACCAGGTCCAGGTACCCGGCCGGGTCATCGGCGTACTCCGGCGGCACGACGTGCGCGCCCAGGAACGTGACCTCAGAAGTGATCTCCGCGGCGAGCGCCACGCTGCGCGCCTCGTCCGCCACGGTCAGCCCGTAGCCGGACTTGCACTCCAGCGTGGTCGTGCCCTGGCCGAGCATCTCCCGGGCCAGCCGGGCCAGGTTCGCCCGCAGCGCCGGGCCGGGAGCGGCCCGGGTGGCGGCCACCGTGCTGCGAATCCCGCCGGCCTGGTACGGCTGGCCTGCCATGCGCGCGGCGAATTCGGCGCTTCGCTCCCCGGCGAACACCAGGTGGGCGTGCGAGTCCACGAAACCGGGCAGCACCGTCCGGCCGCCGCAGTTGACCGCCTGGTCCGCGGCGGGCGCGCGGCTGGCCGGCCCGGTCCACGCCACCCGGCCGCCGTCGATGACCAGCGCCGCGCCGGTCAGTGCGAAGAACTTCCCGGGGCCCTGCCCCGGGTCGGCGTCGGGGCTGGCGTTGGTGACGAGCTCACTGATGTTGCTGAGCAGGACGCTCATCCCCGTACGCTACCGGTACCCGCCACCCACCTGCTGCGTCCCATAGTCCTGGGGGACTGGCGCCACCTCCCGCAGGACCACATCCCAGGGAGCCCGGGGCGCCTCACGCCGGGCCACATCCCAGGGAGCTGAGGGCACCTCCCGCCGGGCCGCATCCTGGCGCACTGCGGGCGCTGCTGGCTGCGCCCGCCACACCCACGTCCGGTACGCCCAGTACCGGAAGACCGTGGCCAGCCCGATGCCGATCACCAGGGCGACGTTGTAGGACAGCGTGTCGTGCAGGTCCAGTACGTACTCGGTGAACCCGAGGCAGGCCAGCTGGATCGCCAGCCCTACGCCATTGAGCAGGAAGAACACCAGGCCTTCCCGCACCACGCCACTGCGCTGGCGGTGCCGGAACGTCCAGTAACGGTTGCCCGCCCAGGAAACCGCCGTAGCCACCGCGGTGGCGATCACGTTCGCAGCCAGCGGCCCCATCCCCGCCTGGAAGTGCAGCAGGTTGGTGCCGGCGTCGGCGATGAGCACAGCGACCACGCCGACGACGCCGAACTTGCCCAGCTCATGGACCAGCAGCCAGAACCTGCCGCCGATCATCCGGGCCAGCGCCGCCCGGACCGGATGACTCCTGGGTTTCCGGTGCGCTGGCGCCCGCCGGGCCGGCTTGCCGGGTGATGTCATCCGTCCCACCCAGTTCTCGTCCGCCCAGTGACGCAACAGCGTCGCCAGCGCGATGCTCCGGTCAGCGCCACAGCGTCGGCCAGCCCGGCCGTGATGAGCCGGGCGCCCTCATGGACACGGTGGCGGGGCCTCGCAGAGAGCGCCGGGGCAGACCTCACCCGGCCGAGGGTAGCCAGCCCGGCCCGCTGGCGCCGGGCGAACGCCGCATCCCCGCGCCCACCACACGGACCCGGGCACCCCTCTGCTACCCGGCAGCCACCCCCAGGCGGACAGCCTGGCCCCTCCACCTCCCTGGAGGAGCGGCCGACCGGGTCAGTTCAGCTGGATGGAGCGCTTGGCCAGGCCGAGCCAGAAGCCGTCGATGACGGTGCGGGCGCCGTCGAGGTCACCGTCGGCCGCGCCGAGCGTGACGAACAGCGGCGCGAAGTGCTCGGTGCGCGGATGCGCCTGCCGGGCACCGGGGGCCTTGTGCTGGAAGTCCAGCAGCGCGTCCAGGTCGCCCCGGGCCAGCGCCTCGCTGCCCCAGTGGTCGAACTCGGCCATGACCGGCTGGACCTGGCCCGTCATGCTGAGCGCGCGGAGGTTATGGGTGAAGAACCCGCTGCCCACGATCAGCACGCCGTCATCCCGCAGCGGAGCGAGCTTGCGCCCGATCTCGTACAGGCCCGCCGGGTCCAGCGTGGGCATGGACACCTGCAGCACCGGCACGTCCGCGTCCGGGTACATCTCCACCAGCGGTACGTACGCGCCGTGGTCCAGGCCCCGGTCGGGCACGTCGGCCACGGGGGTGCCCGCCGCCCGGAGCAGCTTGCGCACGTCGTCAGCCAGCCCGGGGGCGCCCGGCGCCGGGTACGTGACCTGGTAATACTTGTCCGGGAAACCCCAGAAGTCATAGGTCAGCGGAGCCCGCGTGGTCGCGCCCAGCGCCAGCGGCGCGGCCTCCCAGTGCGCCGAGACCATCAGCACGGACGCGGGCTTGGGCAGGTCAGCGGCCCAGCTGGCCAGCTGGCCCGGCCACAGCTCGTCATCCGCCAGCGGCGGTGCGCCATGGCTGAGGTAGATCGCGGGCATGCGCCCAGCTGCCCCGGCTGCCGGTTCAGTAGCGGACATCGCTTCCTCCTGCGTCATATTGTCGGCCGCGTCCTGCGCGGCACCAACTGCGGGCCACACACCCCGCGGTCCGTCACCCCAGAAAACAGTTCAAATTCAAACTACATTCCCATGAACCGCTGCCCGCCGACCTGGAAATCCCGCACTGCTCCCGGATCCCGCACTGCGCCCCGGATCCCGCACTGCGCCCCGGCGCCGGACAGGCCGACCGACCGTGCCCAGCGGGGTGGGTGTCGTTCGAATTCAAACGATAATCGCTAGACTGATCCCGTGGCAGAGCCAGTGGACGTCACCCCCGCGCCCGGCACCCCGGACAGGCGCCCGGCCAGCAGCCCAAGCGCCGGCCCGGCCAGCGACAGCGGGCCGGCCGAGCCATGGCTCGACCAGGCGGAAATGGCCACCTGGCTGGCGTTCCTGGAAGTCAGCCACCTACTGGAGCGCCGGATCGAGCAGCAACTGAAACAGGACGCGGGCCTGTCCCACGCGCAGTACGAGATCTTGTCCCGGCTGGAAGCCGCCGACGGCGGCCAACTGCGGATGAGCGAGCTCGCCGATGTGATCATCGTCTCCCGCAGCGGCCTCACCTACCAGATCGCCCAACTGGAAAAAGCGGGCCTGGTCCGGCGGGAGAAGTGCCCGTCCGACGACCGGGGCGTGCTCGCCGTGCTCACCCCCGCGGGCCGGGCCGCGCTGGCCCGGGCGGCCCCCGGCCACCTCCGGGTGGTCCGCCGCTACCTAATCGACGCCCTCACCCCCGCCCAGCGCGACACTCTCCGCGAAGCCTTCACCACGGCCCGCGACCGCCTCCGCCGCTAAACCCGCCGGCAACCCGCCCCCGGCAACCCGCCCGGCGGCCCGGCCACCGGGCGTGACTCTTCACGAGTTTCCTTACCCTATACCGGGACAAAACGGGCGCGATCATGACTGAAACTGATACAAAGTGGCGCTAGGTATGAAGCGCCCGTCGATCGCGGCGATGAAGACAATGGGCATCAGCGGCGCGTTGTAGTGGTAGTCCAGGCCCCAGTAACTGCTGCTCGTGCTGATAAAACGCAGGAAGAGGTCCGGCACGGCCACCAGCGCGACAGGCGACCGGAGCGCCAGGAACGCCACCGGGAGCAACAGCAGAGCCAACGTCCCGAGTTTCTCCCCGCTACCAGTGATGAGCTGGCCCGGCAACGCCAGGACCGATTGGCTGTTACCGCTACCGCCGACAACACCGCCTATGGACCAGTAATCGTACTGATGATACATATTAAAATGCGGTATGATTACGAGAATCGCGGCAAAGGACCAGCCAATACCCCAGACCGCCAGCAGGAATCCGGCCAGGGGCGTGGCCGCGAAGTCACGCAGGGCTCGCCGGGTGCCTGTCCGGGTGGTTCCGGTCAGGTCCGTGCCATCACTGGCTCTCCGCGCCCGCGCCCGGGCTTTCCAGGCATAAGCTATCAGGACCAGGCCGATAGCCGCCACGGTGAATCCCTGGTCTTCCTTGACGAAGACCAGGGGGAGCGCCCAGAGCACCGCACCCCATGGCTTCCGCCGCACCAGCGCGGAAAGTGAGCAGGCCAGCAACGGGACCGCGAAGGCGAGTTCGTGGAAGTCGAAATCGATCATGGCCTGCAGGCCCCAGGAGAAGCCGTAGGCTGCACCGATCATCCGGCCGGGCGACACGCCCAGCAGGACGGTCGCGGCGCGGCTGACAGGAATGACCGACAAGGCTGTGAGCAGCGCCTGGATAACAAGGAGGGTGACCGGGGTCGGCGCCATCCGGAAGAACGGCGCAGCGAGCGCGACGATGGGATGAAAATGATCACCGAGCAGATTGAACCCGGGCGAACGGATGTCGTCTATTGGCGTCTGGAGATGAGCGTACTGCTTCACGTACTCGGTGAATATGGCCAGATCATAAGAGCCCGGGTAAAGGCGTACGTAGTAGGAAATCGAGATTACGCTGTACACGACGAATACCGTGAACGCGATGCACCACGGTACCCAATCCCGGCGGGCTCGCTCGGCCGAGGTTTCTGAGGCTTCACCGGGCCCCGCTACGGTGCGAAACATTGCCGACTATAACATATTTTTATCCGATTATAGGCGACTATTTACTCAACTGATGCGGTTCTCGCGCCGGCTGAACCCGGGCGAACCAGATGCAGCACCGCAAACCGGAAAGAGACGCCGGGACGGGATTCAGCCCAGGAGGGTGTGGATGGCCGCCGACAGGGCGGCGGGGACGTCGGGGATGAGCAGGTGCTGGCCGTCGCGGACCACGGTGCGGCCGCTGACCACGACGTGGTGGACGTCGGCGGCGGTGCCCGCGAAGATGACCGACTCCAGCGCGGTGCCGGGCTGCGTCCCGGCTAGCCGGGGCGTGTCCAGCCGTATCGTCACCAGGTCGGCGATCGCCCCGGGCATGATCTCGCCCGCCTCGGGCCAGCCGAGGCAGGCGTGCCCGGCCGCGGTCGCGGCCTGGGCCAGGGCCGCCGCGCCGAACTGGCCGCGCTGGCCGGTGGCCAGCCGCTCGCCGAGTTCCACCAGCCTGGCCTCGGCCAGCAGGTCCACGACGGCGTGGCTGTCGCTGCCTAGCACCAGCGGGCAGCCGGCCGAGGCGAGCGCGGCGGCCGGGCCGATCCCGTCGGCCAGGTACGCCTCGGTGCTCGGGCACAGGCAGGCGGACACCCGGGCGCTGCCCAGCAATTCGATGTCCCGCCCGGTCAGGTGCGTGGCGTGCACCATGGTGCTGCGCGGCCCGAGCGCTCCGGCCCGGTCCAGCACGGCCGCTGGGGTCAGGCCGTAGGCGGCCAGGGCGGCCTCGTTCTCTGCGGGTTGCTCGGACAAGTGCGCGTGCAGCGGCGCACCGTACCGGTGTGACCAGGCGACCACCGGGTGCATCTGGTCCGGCGGCACGGCACGGACCGAGTGGATGGCTGCCCCGGCCCGGGCGTGCGGCGCCAGCCGCCCATGCTCATCGCAGCCGAACGCCGCCACCCGGGCCGCCCATTCCGTGGCGCTGCCATCGGCGAAGCGCGTCTGCACGGCGGACAGCCGCTCCGCCGTGCCATCGGGAGCCAGCCCGCCCGCCAGGTAGCAGGTATCCAGCAACGTGATCCGGATCCCGGCCTCCGCCGCCGCCAGCAGCAGCGCCCGGCCCATCTCGTTGGGATCGGCGTACGGGATCCCGCCCACGTCGTGGTGCAGGTAGTGGAATTCGCCCACGCAGGTCACCCCGGCCAGGGCCATCTCCGCGTAGGCAGCCCGGGCCAGCGCCAGGTAGCGGTCCGGGTCCAGCCGGCCGGCGACCTGGTACATCCGTTCCCGCCAGGTCCAGAACGTGCCCGAGCCCGCCTCGGTGATCCCGCGCAGCGCGCGGTGGAACGCGTGCGAGTGCGTGTTCGCCAGGCCAGGCAGGGTCAGCCCGGGCAGCCGCACGGTGCCGGGCGGAACCGAGCTGGCCGGCACGTCCGGGGTCACCGCCTCGAACAGGCCGCCGGCCGCCTCGATCAGCACCCCGGCCCGCACCGGGCCGCTGCCGAGCCAGGCTAGTTCCGCGTGCCAGCGCCGCAGCTCAGGACCGGGGCCCGGGTCAGGCCCGGCGGCCGCCACGGGTCCTGGGGCAGGAGCCGGGCCGGACATCAGCTGGCCAGGTCGCGGAGCACGGCCGCCAGCGCCTGTACCCCGGCTTCGCAGTCCGCCTCGTCCGCGTGCTCGGCGGGTGAGTGGGACACCCCGGTGAGGTTGCGGACGAACAGCATGGCGGTTGGCAGCCGGGCGGCGAGGATGCCCGCATCGTGCCCGGCCCCGGTGGGCAGCACCGGCGCGGCGAACCCGGCCTCCGCTACCGTGGCCGCCAGCCGGTCGCGCAGCGCCGCGTCGAACTCGACCGCGTCGGTGAAGGACTCCTGCTGCCAGTCCAGCCCGGCCTGGTGCTCGGCGGCCGCCTCCCCGGCCACAGCCAGGACCTGCTCCACGGTCTCCGCGAGCGAGTCCCCGTCCGGGGCCCGGACATCCAGCCAGGCGCGGACCGAGGAGCACACGGCGTTGGCGGCCCCGGGCTCGGCGACCACCTTGCCGACGGTCGCCCGGGTGCCCCGCTCCACCGCCGCCTGCCGGGCGGCCAGCACGGTCGCCGCGTACGGCAGCATGGGGTCACGCCGGTCGGCCAGCACCGCGGTGCCCGCATGATCGGCCCGCCCGGTGAAATCCAGCCGCCACCGGCCGTGCGGCCAGATCTCCCCGGCCACGCCGATGGGGGTACTGAGGTCGGCGAGCCCCCGGCCCTGCTCGATGTGCAGCTCCACGTAGCTGCCGAGCCGGCTGAGCAGCTCCTCGTCCGGGCCGAGCTGGTCCGGATCGGCCCCGGCCGCCCGCATCGCCTCAGCCAGCGTGATCCCCTCGCTGTCGCGCAGGCCCCGGGCGGTGCCCGGGTCGATCGCCCCGGTCAGCAGGCGGCTGCCCAGGCAGGCCACGCCGAACCGGCCGCCCTCCTCCTCGGTGAACGCGGCCACCGCGATCGGCCGGGATGGGGTGAAACCGCTGGCCCGCAGCTCATCGATGGCCGCGAACGCGGAGACGATGCCCAGCGGCCCGTCGTAAGCGCCCCCGTCCGGCACCGAATCCAGGTGACTTCCCCCGACGATGGCCGGGCCGGCGTCACCCGCGCCTGCATCCCACCAGGCCCACAGGTTGCCGTTGCGGTCGGCGGCCAGGTCGAGGTTCCGTTGCCGCGAAACATCCTCGAACCAGGACCGGCAGGCCAGGTCGGCGGCAGTCCAGGAGTACCGCTGGTAGCCGCCGGTCCGCTCGTCCAAGCCGATGGGCAGCAGGGAGGCCCACAACGAGGCGAACGTGCTCACGGCGACTGCATCGGGACCTGGACGCCGCGCTGCCCGGCCACCAGCACCGCCTCCTCGTAGCCGGCGTCCACATGCCGGATCACGCCCATGCCCGGGTCGTTGCTGAGCACCCGTTCCAGCTTCTGCGCGGCCAGGCCACTGCCATCCGCAACGCACACCTGGCCCGCGTGGATGGACCGTCCGATGCCGACGCCGCCACCGTGGTGGATGCTCACCCAGGACGCCCCCGACGCGGTGTTGACCAGCGCGTTCAGCAGCGGCCAGTCGGCGATCGCGTCGGAGCCGTCTGCCATCGCCTCGGTCTCCCGGTACGGCGAGGCCACCGACCCGCAGTCCAGGTGGTCCCGGCCGAGCACGATCGGCGCCTGGACCTCGCCCCGGCTGACCAGCTCGTTGAACCGCAGTCCGGCCAGGTGCCGCTCGCCGTAGCCGAGCCAGCAGATCCGCGCGGGCAGGCCCTGGAAGTGCACCTTCTCCCGGGCCAGCCGGATCCACCGGGCGAGCGGCTCGTTGCCGGGAAAGAGGTCCAGGATGGCCGCGTCGGTGACGGCGATGTCGGCCGGGTCGCCGGACAGCGCGGCCCACCGGAACGGCCCCTTGCCCTCGCAGAACAGCGGCCGGATGTAGGCGGGCACGAAGCCGGGGAAGGCGAACGCGCGGGAGTAGCCGGCCAGCTCCGCCTCACCGCGGATGGAGTTGCCGTAGTCGAACACTTCCGCGCCCGCGTCCATGAAGCCGACCATCGCCTCGACGTGCGCGGCCATGGACTGGCGGGCCCGGTCGGTGAAGCCCGCCGGGTCCTCGGCCCGCAGCGCGGCCATGTCCTCGAACGGTACGCCGCGGGGCAGGTAGGTCAGCGGGTCGTGGGCCGAGGTCTGGTCGGTGACGACGTCGATCGGGGCGCTCATCGCCAGCAGCTCGGGGACGATCTCGGCGGCATTGCCCAGCAGGCCGATGGACAGCGGCTGCCCGGCGTCCCGGGCCGCGATGGCCCGGCGCAGCGCATCGCTGGTGCCGTCGGCGGCCGCGTCCAGGTAGCCGTGCTCGATCCGGCGGGCGATCCGGGACGGGTCGCAGTCGATGCAGATCGCCACCCCGCCGTTCATGGTCACCGCGAGCGGCTGGGCGCCACCCATGCCGCCGAGGCCCGCGGTGAGCGTGATCGTGCCGGCCAGCGAGCCGCCGAACCGTTTCGCCGCGACGGCCGCGAACGTCTCGTAGGTGCCCTGCAGGATGCCCTGGGTGCCGATGTAGATCCACGATCCCGCGGTCATCTGGCCGTACATGGTCAGCCCGAGGGACTCCAGGCGGCGGAACTCCTCCCAGGTGGCCCACTGCGGGACCAGGTTGGAGTTCGCGATGAGCACCCGAGGCGCCCATTCGTGGGTGCGCATCACCCCGACCGGCTTGCCGGACTGGACCAGCAGGGTCTCGTCGTCGGCCAGGCCCTGCAGGGAGCGGACGATCGCGTCGAACGCGCTCCAGCTGCGCGCCGCGCGGCCGGAGCCGCCGTACACGATCAGCTCGTCCGGGTGCTCGGCTACCTCGGGATCGAGGTTGTTCATCAGCATCCGCATGGCCGCTTCCTGCGGCCAGCCCCGGCAGGACAGGGCCAGGCCGCGCGGCGCCCGGACCGGGCGGGGCCCGGACGGCTGGGCCCCGGACGGCTGGGACGGACCGGGCGGCTGGGACGGACCGGGCGGCTGGGGCGGGCCCGGCGGGCGGGAAGATGCGGCAGTCATCGCTGGCTCCCTCTGATCAGGCGGCCGGGCCGGGCACGCGGCCCGGGCCGGGCCGTTGGCGGCAGCGTACAGCGCAAACGCCGGGCGCGGTCCCCCCGGGGACCGCGCCCGGCGCCAGCTGCCCGCGAGAGCCGCCGGTCAGTTCTTCATGCCGACGGCCTCCAGCCGCCCGGTCAGCTCTTAATGCCCACGGTCTTCAGCCACCCGGCCGCGACCGTCGAGTAGTTGGCGTGATCCAGGATGACCGCCTTGTCCATGGCCAGCAGGCCCGCCGTGGTCAGCTTCGCGGAAATCTCGTTCAGCGTGGCGGTGATCGTCGGGTTGAGGGCCTTCTTGTACACCAGCGGGGTGACGTTCTGCGCGGCGAAGTTGAACTTGGGGTCGGCCAGCGCGACCAGGTGATCGGTGATGATCTGCGGGGTGGTGGTGAACACGTCCGCCGCCTGGACCTTGCCGTCCACCAGGGCGGCCAGGGTCAGCGGACCGGACTCGTCCAGCGGGTCGAACCCCTTGAACGTCAGCCCGTAGGTGTTCTTCAGCCCGACCAGGCCGTCGGTGCGGGTCTTGAACTCCGGCGGGCCGCCGATGATGAAGTTCTTCGCGACCGGGGACAGGTCCGAGATCGAGGACAGGTGATACTTGGTCGCCGTGGCCTGGGTGACGGTGACCGAGTCCTTGTCCTGGGCGGAGGAGGAGTTGAGGATCACCAGCGACGACGGCAGCTTCGAGGTGAGCGCCGCGTTCACGTCCGCGGTGGTCGCGGCCTTGCTGGTGGGGTCCACCGAGGTGGTGAGCAGTGCACCGTTATATTCCGGAATGATGCTGATCGTGCCCTTTTCCACCTGCGGGTAATAGACTTCCCGGGCCCCGATGTTGAACTTCGGGGTGACCTTCACGCCTTTACCCTGCAGCGCGAGCACGTAGATTTCCGCGAGCAGCTCGTTTTCCGGGAAGTTCGCCGAACCTACGACGACACTGCCCTTGGACGAACTGGGCGACAGCGGGTTGGAGCCACTGCTGCTGCTACTGCCGCTGCTGCAGGCGGCGAGCCCGGCGGCAGCGAGTACCGCCATGCCGCCGATCGCCCCGGTGCGGAGCGACGATCTGGCCGCGGTCAACCGCGAGGTCGGAAACATGGACATTCCCTTCTATTCCGATAGATTAGGAAGCTATCACGACGCGCGGCCCTGCTTGCGCAGGCCCGCCGGGACGATGACGCGCCGCAGGCCAACGAAAAGGACCTGCACGGCGAGGGCGAGCAGGACAACGAGAGCCGCCCCGCCCGCCACCTCGCCGTAATTGTTAACCGCGAGCCCGTCGATGATGTAACGGCCAAGTCCGCCAAGGCCGATAAACGCGGCGATCGTCGCGGTGGCCACCACGAAAATCGCGCCGGTGCGCAAGCCGAGCATGATGAGCGGAAGCGCGACCGGCACTTCCACCTTGCGCACCTGCTGCCAGGACGTCATGCCCATGCCCCGGGCGGCGTCTTTGAGTCCCGGGTCCACCCCGGCCACCCCCTCGTAGGCGTTGACCAGGATGGGCGGGATGCCGAGCACGACCAGCGGGATCAGCCAGGCCAGCGGCGAGAAGCCGAGGATGATCACCGCCAGCACCAGCAGGCCGAGCGTGGGGATGGCCCGCCAGGCGTTGGCCAGGTTGACCGCCAGCAGCGCGCCACGGCCGGTGTGCCCGATCAGGATGCCCAGCGGGACCGCGATCACGGCCGCGATCAGCAGCGACAGAGCGCTGTAGCCCAGCTGCTCGAGGATCCGGACCGGGATGCCGTCGGCTCCGTGCCACTGCCGGGGCTGGCTCAGCCATTGCCAGGCGAAGCTGAGGAAGCTCATCCGGCGACCCCCGTCAGCCTGTCCTGCTGCCGGGCACTGGCCGGATCCGCGGTCAGGATGACCGGGACCTCACGGCGTGCGCGCCGTGGCTGCCAGGGCGTGAGCAGCCGGCGGGCGAGCACCAGCAGCACGTCGCAGACGAGCGCGAGCACGATGATCAGCACCAGGCCGACGACGATCTCGGTGGGGAAGTCGCGCTGGTAGCCGTCGATGAACAGGTAGCCGAGGCTGCTCACCCCGATGAGCTGGCCCACGCTGGCCAGGCTGATGCTGGACACCATGGCCACCCGCAGCCCGGCGATCACGACCGGCACCGCCACCGGCAGCTCAACCTGGACCAGGCGGCGCAGCGTGCCGAAACCCATCGCGGTCGCCGCCTGCCGGACCGGCTCCGGGACCGAACGCAGCCCGTCCACCACGTTCGGCAGCAGCACGCAGAGCGAGAACAAGGTGAGCGGGATGATCACCGTGGTGTCGGACAGGCCGGTGTACGGGATCAGCACGATGAACAGCGCCAGCGAGGGCAGCGCGTACAGGATGCTGGTCACCGACAGGGTGGGCGGGTACAGCCAGGTCCACCGGGCGCAGGCGATGCCCAGCGGCACCGAGATGACCAGGCCGAGCAGCGCGGACACGATGCCCAGGTAAGCGTTCTCCCAGGTCAGCTGCGCGATCATGGAGGCGTTGCTGGGGATCCAGGACCAGATCATGAGCCGGCAGCCGTATCCGGGGCCGGCGCCCCCGCTCTGCCCGTGCCGCCGGTTACGGCCGCTTCGCCCGTCTCTGCCGCCTCGGCGTCGTGAATCGCGGCGCGCAGCCGCTCGTAGGAGGTCACCCCGACCACGCGGCCCTGCTCATCGACGCCTGCCGCCTGGCCGGCCAGGGACAGCACGGTCGCGTCCAGGGCGGCCCGGAGCGAGTCAGCGGCCACGCTGAACGTGTGCCCGTAGGGCACCAGCTGGGCCTCGCCGACGGCCGCGCCCGGCCCCAGCGCGGCGAGCTGGTCCGGGCCGACCCAGCCGCGCGGCTGGCGCTGCCCGTCCACCACCAGCAGCCAGGTGTCACTACCCTGAGTGGCAGCCACGTGCGCCGCCTCCGCGGCGGTCATGTCGTCGCCCACCACCGTGGTGTCGTCCAGCTTCAGCCCGGCCGCCGCGAGGAAGGACAGCCGGCGGATGCCGCGGTCGAAGCCGAGGAAGTTCTCCACGTAGTCATCCGCGGGCGCGCTGAGCAGCACCTCCGGCGAGGCCACCTGGACCAGGTGGCCGCCCGGGCGGAAGATCGCCACCTGGTCACCCACCTTGATGGCCTCCTCGACGTCGTGCGTGACCAGCACGATCGTCTTATGCAGCGACGACTGGAGCTTGATCAGCTCATCCTGCAGGGTGGCTCTGACAATCGGGTCCACGGCGCTGAACGGCTCGTCCATCAGCAGCACCGGGGGGTCCGCGGCGAGCGCCCGGGCCACGCCGACCCGCTGCTGCTGGCCGCCGGACAGCTGATACGGGTACCTGGCAGCCATCTGCTCGTCCAGGCCGACCAGCTGCATCAGCTCCCGCGCCCGGGCCCGGGCCTTGGCCTTGGTCCACCCGATCAGCAACGGCACCGTGGCGATGTTGTCCTCGATGGTCCGGTGCGGGAACAGGCCGGACTGCTGGATGACGTACCCGATGCCACGGCGCAGCTGGTCCGGGTTGGACTGCTGGATGTCCTGGCCGTCGAGCAGGATCCGGCCGCTGGTCGGGTCGATCAGCCGGTTGATCATCCGCAGCGAGGTCGTCTTGCCGCACCCGCTCGGCCCGACCAGGACCATGGTCTGCCCGGCGGGCACCTCGAGGTTGAGGTCATCCACGGCGACGGTGCCACCTGGATACCGTTTCGTCACGCCCTCGAAAGTGATCAAGACGTGGCCTTCCGGTGTTCTCCCGCCCGCAGTCAGGGGCTTGTATTGACGTGCTCTTTGCGCCGGTACCAGGTACCTGGTTCCGGCCCGGGCACCATTACCCGCAACCGCCATCCGCAACCAATGGAAGATCAGCGTAGCCGCCAGCCAGGCAGACACGCGGAACTGACGCCGAACCGTTAACCACGGCGCCGGCCGGGCACGCTGGGATGTCATGACAGCGCGAACGCTGAACGAGGCGGCTGAGCTCGACCCGGCCCTGATCGGGGCGGTAGCTGAGGGCCAGGTCATCCGGCTGGGGCCGGAGGTGCTGGCCGCGCTGGACCGCAGCTGCGCGCAAGCCCGTGACCTGCTCCGCCGTGGCGCTCAGGTGTACGGCGTGACCACCGGGATGGGCGGCCTGTCCGGTGTCCGGCTCAGCGCCGCCGAGCAGCTCCGGCACCAGCGGAACCTGCTGCTGGCCCGGGCCAGCGGTGGCGCTCCGTGGCTGGACGCCGCGGATGTACGGGCGATCTTCGCGGTCCGGCTGCGCACGTTCGTGTCCGGCGATGCCGGTGTCTCCGCCGCGCTCTGCCAGCGGCTGGTGGACATCCTGGACACGGGAATCGTCCCGGCGGTGCCGCGCACCGGCGCGGGCAGCGCGGGCGAGATCATGCCGCTGGCCCACGCGTTCGGGCCGCTGGCCGGGCTCGGCCGGGTCCTGGCCGCCGGTGCGCGGGAGCCCGCGGCGCTGGCTGAGCCGGCCGCGGTGGCACCGGCTGGCCTGGCTACCCGGCCCGCCGCGGAGGTGCTGGCCGAACACGGGCTCGGCGAATACCGGCTCGGCCCCAAGGAGGGCATCGCGCTGCTGGCCGGGGTGCCCGGGGCGACCGCGCTGTCGCTGCGGCGGCTGGCTGAGGCCAGGGCCCTGGCCAGCCAGATGGAGACCGCAGCCGCGCTGGCCATCGCCGCCGTCCGGGCGTCCCGGGATCCCTACCGCGCCGCCTGCGCCCGCGGCGACGACCTGCACGGCGAGGTGCTCGGCCGGCTCCGGCAGGCCATCGGCGACCTCGCCGAGCCCGCGGCCATCCAGGCGCCGGTGTCGTTCCGGGTGGCCGGCCCGGTGCTGACTCAGGTGCACCGGGCCAGCGCCGGGCTGGCCGCCGCGGTGCAGCGGGGGCTGGCCGGGGTGACGGACTCACCCGCACTGCTGGACGGCCGGTTCACCGGCACCGCGGGGTTCCACGGGATCGACCTGTCGGCGCACTGCGACCAGCTCACCGCCGCGCTCGCGCACGCGGCCGAGGTGTCCGCCGCGCGGGTCCACCGGCTGCTCGATCCGCGGGTGACCGGCCTGCCCGCGCAGCTCGCCGCCACCCCGGGCCCGGATACCGGGCTGGTCACCGTGCACAAGCGGGCGGCCGGCGAGATCCACGCGCTGCGGCGGCTGGCCATCGCCACCCCAGCCGGGCTGATCGAGACCTCCGGCGGCCAGGAAGACGTGCAGTCGTTCGCCTGGGAGGCGGCCGAGACCCTGCGCCAGGCGCTGCGCCACACCAGGGCGGTCACCGCCTGCGAGCTGCTCACCGCCTACCAGGCGGTGGCGCTGTCCGGCCGCGCCGCCCCGCCGGGCTGCCGCCCCGCCCTGCGCTGGCTGACGCCGATCATCGGCCGGATCGACGGTGACCGGCCGTTCGGCGAGGACATCGAGCGGCTGCTCCAGGCCCGCTGGCCACCGGGATAGCAGCGGCCAGGGCTGGACTGGGCTGGACTGGGCTGACGGCCGGGGCGGCTCCCGCCGGGCCGGGCGGACCAGGAATAATGGCTGGTTCACGCCTGTTGATGAGCAGTCCGCCCGGCGCGTGGCCGGCCCGGCGCGCGGCGTGCGGCACACGCCGGCCGGTAGCCGGGGACCGCGGGCCAGCATCCGGCCGGACCGGACACCAACACTCCAGGGACTCAGGATGACTGCTGCCAGCGAGGCCAAGAGCGGCAAGAGCGAGATGCACGGGCACGAGCACAAGGACGTGTCCGGCGGCTGGCTACGCCCCGCCGTGTTCGGCGCCATGGACGGGCTGGTCACCAACGTCTCGCTGATCGCGGGAGTGGGGCCGGCTCAGCCGGACCGGGGGGTCACCGCACCTCATCGTGCTGACCGGGCTGGCGGGCCTGGCCGCGGGCGCGTTCTCCATGGCGACCGGCGAGTTCGTCTCGGTCTCCTCGCAGAACGAGCTGGTCGGCGCCGAGGTCAACAAGGAACGCCTGGAGCTGCAGAACAATCCCGAGTCCGAGCTCCGTGAGCTGGCGGGCACCTTCCGCCGCCAGGGCGTCGAGCCCAAGCTGGCCACCGAGGTCGCCCGGCAGATCTCGGTGCATCTCGACCATGCCCTCGACGTGCATGTGCGCGAGGAACTCGGGGTGGACCACCGCGATCTGCCGTCGCCGTGGACGGCTGCTGGCGCGTCGCTGCATCACGTTCTCGATCGGCGCGCTGATCCCGCTGCTGCCCTACCTGTTCGGGCTCGACATGCTGGGGGTGGCCCTGGGCCTGGCCGCCGTGGCCGCGTTCGTCGGCGGCGGGCTGGTGGCCCGGCTCACCGACCGGCCGTTCCTCCGCGGTGCGCTGCGCCAGCTGCTGCTCGGGGCGGCCGCGGCGGGCGCCACGTTCCTGATCGGCCTGGCCGTCGGCGCCGGCGTGTCCTGAGGGCGGCGTGATCGGGGCGGCGAATTGACCGGCTGCCGGAATTGACCGGCAGCCAGCGGCGGTTACCAGGCTTCCAGGCCGAAGGACTCGTCCTCGTGACCGCCGCCGGACAGCAGCTTCAGGTCGGACTCGACCATCATGGTGATCAGCTCATCGAAACCGGTCTTCGGCTCCCAGCCGAGCCGCTCCGCGACCTTGGCCGGGTTGGCGCACAACTGGTCCACCTCGGCAGGCCGGACAAAGGCCGCGTCGCAGGTGACGTGCTCGCGCCAGTCCAGGCCGGCCACCTCGAAGGCCCGGTCGACGAGTTCCTCCACGGTGTGCGTGACGCCGGTGCCCACCACGTAGTCCTCGGGCTCGGCCGCCGCCAGCATCAGGTGCATGGCCTGCACGTAGTCCGCGGCGAACCCCCAGTCCCGGCGGGCCCACATGGTGCCCAGCCGCAGCTGCCGGTCCAGGCCGAGCTTGATCCGCGCCACGCCCAGCGACACCTTGCGGCTGACGAACTCCGCACCGCGCCGCGGCGACTCGTGGTTGAACAGGATCCCGGACACCGCGTACATCCCGTAGGACTCGCGGTAGTTCTGGGTCAGGTGATGCCCGTACGCCTTGGCCACCCCGTACGGGCTGCGCGGGTGGAACGGGGTCCGCTCGTCCTGCGGGGTCTCCCGGACCTTGCCGAACATCTCCGACGAGGACGCCTGGTAGAACCGGATCTGGCTGCCCTGGGGCGTGCGCGACCCGCTGATCCCGCTGCACACCCGGATCGCCTCCAGCACCCGCAGCACGCCCAGGCCGGTGACCTCACCGGTGAGCTCGGCTTGCTGCCAGGACATGGGCACGTAGGAGATCGCGGCCAGGTTATAGACCTCATCCGGCTGGACCCGCTCCACCGCGGAGATCAGGCTGCCCTGGTCCAGCAGGTCACCGCGGACCAGCCGGATGTCGCCGAGCAGCTCGCGGACCCGGCGGACCCGCGGGTTGGACTGCCCGCGGACCAGCCCCCACACCTCGTAGCCCTGCGCCAGTAGGTACTCGGCGAGATAAGAGCCGTCCTGGCCGGTGATCCCGGTGATCAGTGCGCGCTTCGTCAGCGGAGCCTCCGTCCTGGCCCGGGCAAGCCACCTCGGGGTACGTCGGCGCAGCTTACCGGGCGGGCCCGTCCCCACCCCGGCCGGTGGTCTACCCGATGGTAATGTTCGCTGCCTAACCGGCCGCGCGGGCGGGCCACCTCGGGCACCCTGGGGACTGTGCACAGCTAGCGGGACGAGAGGGGCAGACCTGCGTGATGAGCATGGATCACCCGCTGCGCGTCGCGCTGCTGTCCTACCGCAGCAAGCCGCACTGCGGCGGGCAGGGCATCTACCTCCGGCACCTGTCCCGTGAGCTGGCTGCGCTCGGGCATCAGGTGGAGGTGTTCTCCGGCCAGCCCTACCCTGAGCTGGAACCGGGCCCGGTGCTGCGCGAAGTGCCCAGCCTGGACCTGTACGCCGACGAGAACCCGTTCCGCACGCCGCGGCTGAGCGAATACCGGGACTGGATCGACGTGCTCGAGTTCGCCACGATGAAGACGGGCGCGTTCCCGGAGCCGCTGACCTTCAGCCTGCGTGCGCTGCGTGCGCTGCGCGCCCGCCGGGCCGACTTCGACCTGGTGCACGACAACCAGGTGCTCGCCTACGGCCTGCTCGGCCTGGCCCGGGCCGGCCTGCCGCTGGTGACCAGCATCCACCACCCGATCAGCGTGGACCGGCGGATCGAGCTGGCCGCGGCCCGCCGCTGGGACCGGGTGGGCAAGTGGCGCTGGTACTCGTTCGTCCGGATGCAGGGCCGGGTGGCGCGCCGGGCCGGGCCGGTGCTGACCGCCTCGCAGGCCTCCCGCTCCGACATCATCCAGGATTTCCGGGTCGCCCCGGACAACGTGCATGTGATCCCGCTCGGCGTGGACACCCGGCTGTTCCACCCCCGGGAGGCACCCCGCGAGCCCGGCCTGATCGTGGCCGTGGCCAGCGCGGACTCCCCGCTGAAGGGGATAGCCACGCTGCTCCAGGCGGTGGCCAAGATCACTGTGGAGCGGGAGGCGCGGCTGATCGTGGTGGGCCGGGCCGCGCCGGGCGGCCCCACCGAGCGGCTGGTGGGCGAGCTCGCCCTGGGCGACCGGGTCCGGTTCGTGTCCGGGATCAGCGATACCGAACTGGCCGAGCTGGCCGCACGGGCCGAGATCGCGGTGGTGCCATCGCTGTATGAGGGGTTTTCGTTGCCGGCCGTTGAGCACATGGCCTCGGGGACCCCGCTGATCGCCAGCCGCACTGGCGCGCTGCCCGAAGTGACCGGGGACGCCGCGGTACTGGTCGAGCCCGGGGATGCGGAGGCGCTGGCCGCGGCCCTGCGTGAGCTGCTCGATTCCCCGGCCGGGCGGGCCCGGCTGGGCGCGGCGGCCTGGCAGCGGGTGCAGGAGCGGTTCGCCTGGAGCGCGGTGGCCCGGGCCACCGTCGAGCGGTACCGGGCCGCGATCGCCGATTTCCAGGGCGGGCCGCATGCTGACCGTTGACTTCCGGCGGCTGCCGGTGGGCTCCGGTGACCAGCTGCTCGACCTGGGCTGCGGCGCCGGGCGGCATGCGTTCGAGGCGTACCGGCGCGGCGCGCACGTGGTGGCGCTGGACGCCGATCCCGGCGAGCTGCGCGGCGTCGGCGAGATACTGGCGGCCATGCAGGAAGCTGGCGAGGCGCCCGCGGCGGCCAGCGCGCGGACCGTGTGCGGCGACGCCACCGCGATGCCGTTCGGCGACGCCGCGTTCGACCGGATCATCGCCGCCGAGGTGCTCGAGCACATCCCCGCGGACACCCGCGCGATCCGCGAGATCGCCCGGGTGCTGCGGCCGGGCGGGCAGCTGGCGGTCACCGTGCCCGCGTGGCTGCCGGAGCGGGTCTGCTGGGCGCTGTCCGACGACTACCACAACACCCCCGGCGGGCATGTGCGCATCTACACCCGGGCGGAGCTGGAGGCCAAGCTCAGCCAGGCCGGGCTGCGGGTCGGCGGGCACCACCACGCGCACGGGCTGCACTCCCCGTACTGGTGGCTGAAGTGCGCGGTCGGCGTGCACGACGACGATCACCCGCTGGCCCGGGCCTACCACCGGCTGCTGGTGTGGGACATCATGCAGCGCCCGGCGGCCACCCGGGCCGCCGAGCGGGCGCTGAACCCGCTCGTCGGCAAGAGCCTGGTCGTCTACGCGGAAAAACCGGCCCTGCCCCGCCGCACCCGGGTGCGGCCCCGGCCTGAGCGGGCGCATGCCACCGCATGACATGCCGGCCAGCACGGCCGCTGCCACCGCGCTGCCCGCATCCGCGCCGGGCGTCCCGGCGCCCCCGGGGGTCCCGGGGGTCCCAGGGGTTCCGGGCGTCCCGGGGGTCCCGGGCATCCTGACCGCAGCCGAGGTCCTGGCCACCGGCGAGCACATCGCCGCCCGGCAGGAACCGTGCGGGGCGATCAGCTGGCCGGACGGGCACACCGACGCCTGGAATCACGTCGAGTGCGCGATGGCACTGTCCGTGTGCGGGCTGCGGGGCGCCGCCCGGCAGGCCTATGACTGGCTCCGGCAGGCGCAGCGCGCGGACGGCTCCTGGCCGAAACAGACCGAGGCGGGGGTGATCACCGACCCGGCGGCCGAGACCAACCAGGCGGCCTACGTCGCCGTAGGCACCTGGCACGAGTTCCAGGTCACCGGCGACCTGGGCTTCGCCGCGCAGATGTGGCCGACGGTCCGCCGGGCGATCGAGTTCGTGCTGGCGTTGCAGACCCCGCGCGGCGAGATCTCCTGGGAGGTGGCAGCGGACGGGACACCGGCCAGCTATGCGCTGCTCGCCGGGTGCTCCAGTACCTACCAGAGCCTGCGCTGCGCCGCCTGGCTCGCCGAGCTGCTCGGCGACCCCCAACCCGGCTGGGAACTCGCCGCCCGTCGCCTGGGCCACGTGGTCCGCTGCCACCCGGAGGCGTTCGCGGACAAGAGCCGGTTCTCCATGGACTGGTACTACCCGGTGCTGGCCGGGCCGGTCCGCGGCCCCGCGGCGCTGGCCCGGCTGGACAGCCAGTGGGACGCGTTCGTGCTGCCCGGCCTGGGCACCCGGTGCGTGGTGGATCAGCCGTGGGTCACCGGCGCCGAAACCTGTGAGCTGGCGCTGGCTCTGGACGCGGTGGGGGACCGGGCCCGGGCGTTGCGGGTGTATGCGGACGCCCAGCATCTGCGGGACGCCGACGGGGGCTACTGGACTGGCTGGCAGTTCGCGAACCAGGAGCATTTCCCGGCCGAGCGCAGCAGCTGGACGGCGGCCGCGATGATCCTGGCCGCCGACACGCTGTCCAGCGGCACGGGCGGTTCGGGCGGCCACGCCGGTTCGGGCGGTTCGGGCGGCACGGGCGGCACGGGCGGCCCCGCCGGTTCGGGCGGCCACGCCGGTTCGGGCGGTTCGGCGGCACGGGCGGCACGGGCGGCCCCGCCGGTTCGGGCGGCACCGCCGGTGCGGGCGGTTCGGGCGGCACGGGCGGCCCCGCCGGTTCGGGCGGCACCCGGGCCTCGGGCGGCACCGCCGGCACCCGGGCCTCAGGCGGCACCGCGGGCACCCGGGCCTCAGGCGGCACCGCCGGTGCCGGGGCCACTGGCGGCACCGGCGGTTCCACGCTGTTCCGCGAGGCCGGTTCCGCTGTCCCGCTCACCGATCCCCCTAACCCCGCTGCCTGCGGCTGCGCTGCCCGCCCGGCCTGACCGCCGGCTCCCGGCTCCCGGCTCCCGGCCGACCATGATCGTGGTGCGCGAGTGTGCGGATAAGCATCAAATGCACCTGGTATCGCCGGATAGTTGGCAGCGGCTACCGCCGGAGCTCAGTCCTGAGGCGTACGAGGCGAATGAGGCGCCAGAGGCGAACGAGGCGTCTGGGGCGGCTTCGGCATCGACCTCACCCGATCACGAAAACAACACCAGCCTCATCAGCCACGCTCACTTCACTTCACGTGGCTATGTGGTGGGGAATGCATCGTATTTGCACAATCGCCACCACATAGGGCATGAGGCGGGTGCTCGCACCGGGACGGGTGACGTGCCCCGGCGCGGGCACCGGCACCGGCACCGGGGCGTCAGGCGGTGCGTTCCAGGACACGGAGCGAGCCGTGCACGCCAACCTCGGTGAACTCGCCGGATTCCAGGGCACGGCAGTAGATCCGGTAGGGCGCCTGGCCGCCGTCGGCCGGGTCGGGGAACACGTCGTGGATGGCGAGCGCACCACCGCGGCGGATCTTCGGGGCCCAGTTCGCGTAGTCGGCCTGGGCGGCAGCGTCGGTGTGCCCGCCGTCGATGAACAGCATCCCGAGCGGTGCCAGCCACAGCCCGGCGACCTGGGCGGACCGGCCCACCACGGCTACGATCGTGTCCTCCAGGCCGGCCGCGGCGATCGTGGCCCGGAACCCCGGCAACGTATCCAGCAACCCGGTCTGCTCATCCACCAGCGACGGGTCGTGGTACTCCCAGCCCGGCTGGTTCTCCTCGGAGCCGCGATGGTGATCCACAGTGATCACCAGCTGGCCGGCCTCGCGGGCCGCGGCGGCCAGGTAGATCGTGGACTTGCCGCAGTAGGTGCCGATCTCCAGGACCGGCCCCCGGGACGCGTAGGCAGCGGCGGTCTGGAACAGGGCCAGCCCTTCGGCGGGTGGCATGAAGCCCTTGGCCGCCTCGGCCGCCTGCTGCAATACCGTGGGCATCCCTGGCGTCATAGGTCCGCCTTCCTCCGCGCTGGTCCGGTGCGGTAGTCCTGAGCCAGCGGTATTCGGCACAGCAGCATTGTTGAGCACAGCGGACCGCGAAGGAGGCACCGCGATGAGGGTGACGGTCGATCGCGAGTTGTGCGAGGCCAACGGCGTGTGCGCTGGCCTGGCGCCGGGGGTCTTCGACCTGGACGAGGAAGACTACCTGCATATCCGGCAGCCGGAGGTGCCGGCCGGGCAGGCGGATGCGGTCCGGCGGGCCGTGGCGTCCTGCCCGAAGCAGGCCCTCCAGGCGGCGGACTAACCAGGCGGCGGGCCGAGCCGGGCGGCGGGCCGAGCCGGGCGGCGGGCTGGCCGCTGGGCGGCCCGGACGCTCACCGCCGGTCACAGGACCCCGGCGGCAATGGCCACGCCCACGGCGACCAGGATCACCCCGCCGATCTGCTCGCTGCGCCGGCCAGCTGACACCCCGATCCATTTGCCGAGTTCCAGCCCGATCAGCGAGAGCAGGACGCTGACCACGCCGATCACGATGGCACCCTCGGCGACCGGGATGTTCATGGTGCCGAGCGCGAAGCCGGCGACGAGATTGTCCAGGCTCAGCGCGAACGCGCTGAGGATCAGCCGGCCCGGGCTGGCCGCGATCCCGCGGCCGTCCGGATGCCCGGCGCCGTCCCCTCGCCCCGCGCTCCCCGGCTCCCCCGGGTGCGCCGCCCGGTCCCCGTCCGCCCGGTCCCCGTCTGCGTCGTCCCTGGTCGCTTCCGCGGCGGGCTGGCGCAGCGCCCGGATGGCGGTGATGCCGCCCATCACGATCAGCAACGCCGCGCCGATCCAGCGCGCGAGCTCACCGATGCCGGTGGCCAGCCCGGCCCCGATGACCAGCCCGACAATCGGCATGCCCGCCTCGAACACGCCGAACACCACGCCAACCTGCCATCGCGTCCGCGCGGTGACCCCGCCGAGGCCGATGCCGACGGCGGCGGCCATGTTGGACAGCCCCACCGACGCCGCGACCAGCAGGAGAGGGATCACGCGCTCAGGCTAACGGCCGCGGCGCAGCAGCCTGCGAAAACGGCCAGCGTCGTGCACCGGGGAGGGCAACACAAGCCCGGACCTCCGCAACGCCACCAGGGCCAGCCACACCGCCCAGCCCGCAGGATCCGGCCACCCACCAGGCCGCAACAGTCCCACCCCCCGCCCCGGCACAGCCGGCGCTGCCGCCCGCCCGGCCGCGGCCACGGCCGCGGAGGTGCCTGGCCCGCCTCAGCCGCCGGGTTCCTGCAGCTCGACCCGGTTCCCGGCGGGATCGTCGAGGAACGCCTGCCGCCCGGTGCCGACGCCGACCGGGTCGGTGATCGTGATCCCCAGGCCGCGTAGTTCCGCGACCACCGCGTCCAGGTCGCGCACAGCCAGCGCGAAGTGCTGGCCCAGGTTCGGCGGGGCGTCCGCCTCGATCAGGTGAACCTGCTGCCCGCCCACGTCGAGCCAGGCCCCGCCGAAGCTGAAGTCGGGCCGGTCGATGCGCTCGGTGAGGCCGAGCACCCGGGTGTAGAAGTCCAGCGCCGCTGGGACGTCACGAACGTTGAGCGAGACATGGTGCAGTCCGTCCGGTCGCATGCTCTTAGTCTCGCAGCCGGGACAGCTGGCCACCAGCCCGGCTATCCGGCCGCCGGGTCGGTCACCCGGCCGAGGAACAGCGGCAGGCCCGTCCCGGTGTCAGTGATCGCGAACAGGAACGGGTGATCCACCGTCACCTCGACCGGCGGATCAGCGCGGAACACTGCGGTGGGCCGGGCAAAGCCCGCCGCGGTGGCCGCGGCGGCCTCGGTGCCCTGCTCGTTCACGTCGATGAAGGCCTGGTGCACGACCCGGTTGAGGTGCAGCTGCGGCACCGGGCTCAGGCCGGTGAAATCTGCCGCCGGGCGGAACGCGTCGGTGATGCCCAGCCCGGTCAGCGGCTGCTCCAGCGGCAGCCGCGCGGTCACCCGGAATCTGGGCAGGGTGAGGATGACCGGCCGGGGCGCCGCTCCCGCGACCAGCGGGCCAGTTCCGCCGCGGGCCAGCCCCCGCTCCAGCGGTGCCAGCGGCCCGTCCGGCAGCAGCACCGCCATGGCCAGCCGCTGCGCCGGCGTAGCGCAGCAGCACCGCCTGGTAGCCGTCGCCGCGCAGGTACCCAGCCGGCCTCGCAGCCGCATCAGGGCGACGGTGCGGGCGGAGGCGGCCGGGCCAGGTCCGGTGCCTGCCGGGTAGTCCCGGTAGAACGGCCCATCGCCGGTGGCGGCGGCCGGGAACGGCTGGGCCCAGGCCGCCCTCAGGTACAGGGCGCTGGCCAGCACGAGACGGCTGCCGCTGGCCACCGCCCCGGGCCCGAGCAACCCGCTGATGCGGCCCGCGGTCTGCTCCGCGATCAGCGCGTTGATGGCCTGCCTGGCCTGCTCAGCGTCGCGGGTGAAGTCGGCGGCACGGACGGCGGCCCCGGCCAGCCCGGCCAGGGCCGCGGTGTACTCCGGCACGACCGGGAAGCCTTCCTGCAGCCACAGGGTGGTCGGCGCGCCCAGGGTGATGCCGCCGCGCGCCAGCTCCGTGACCGCGGTGGACAGCGCCGCCAGCCCGGCCCGCGCCGCCGCGCCGTCCCCCGCCGCCTGGCCGCCGCCCGCGGGCGGCGCTGGCTCGCGCAGGGCAGCCGCTAGCTGCGCGGCGGTCTGGCCGCGCGCGCCGAGCAGCGCCATCCGCAGCATCCCGGCGATGCTGGCCGGGGAGAAGACGAGGTTGCCGTCGGGCAGCTGGCCGTAGAGGTCAGCACCGAACGCGTCATCCGGTCTGGCGCCGCCCGGCGCAGCGGCCCCGGCCCGGAGCCCCCCGGCCCGGAGCCCCCCGGCCGGGGGCCGCCGGGGCCGCCGGGCCCGGGCTGGTCAGCCATGTCGCATGCGCGCTAGCCGGTCCACCGCCGTGCGCAGCAGCGCCTCTTGCTTGCAGAACGCGAACCGCACCTGGGTCCGGCCTGCTTCGACGTTGTCGTAGAACACCGCGCTGGGAATGGCGACCACGCCCGCCCGGTCCGGCAGCTCGCGGCAGAACGTCATCCCGTCCGCGTCGCTCAGCGAGCGGATATCGGTGGTCACGAAGTAGGTGCCGGCCGGCCGGTACACCTCGAAGCCGACCTCGGCCAGGCCCGCGCACAGCAGGTCGCGCTTGCCGCGCAGGTCCGCCGCCAGCGCGGCGAAGTAGGAGTCCGGCAGCGCGAGCGCCTCGGCCACCGCGTACTGGAACGGGCCGCCGCTCACGTAGGTCAGGAACTGCTTGACCGTGCGCACCGCGGTGACCAGCTCGGGCGTGCCGGTCGCCCAGCCGATCTTCCAGCCGGTGAACGAGAACGTCTTGGCCGCGGAGCTGATCGTGACCGTGCGCTCGCGCATGCCGGGCAGGGTGGCGATCGGCACATGCTCACCCTCGAACACCAGGTGCTCGTAGACCTCGTCGGACACCACCAGCAGATCGTGCTCGCAGGCCACCGCCGCGATCTCGGCCAGCTCGGCGGGGGTGAACACGGCGCCGGTGGGGTTGTGCGGGGTGTTCAGCAGGATCAGCCGGGTCCGCGGGGTGATGGCGGCGCGCAGCGCCGCCAGGTCGGGCCGGAACCCGGGCGGGCGCAGCGTGACCGGCACCCGGGTGCCGCCGGCCATGGCCACGGATGCGGCGTAGGAGTCGTAGTACGGCTCGAACGCGATCGCCTCGTCGCCCGGCTCCATCAGCGCGATCAGCGCGGCTGCGACCGCCTCGGTGGCGCCCGCGGTGACCAGCACTTCGGTGGCCGGATCCAGGTCCAGGCCGTAGAACCGCTTCTGGTGCGCGGCCACGGCCTGGCGCAGCTCCGGGATGCCCGGCCCGGGCGGGTACTGGTTACCCCGCCCTTCCATGATCGCCGCGGCGGCGGCCGCGGCGATCTCGGCCGGCCCATCGGTATCCGGGAAGCCCTGGCCCAGGTTCACCGATCCGGTGGTCAGGGCCAGCGCCGACATCTCAGCGAAGATGGTGGTCCCCATCCCGGTGAGCCGGCGGTTCAGCAACGGTCGCGTCACCCTGCCATGACATCACGCCGCACCGCCGCCCGTCCCGCGCTGGGCTGCCCTGGCCCGCCAGGTGTGGTTTACGCTGCGGGCATGCGTGTCGCCCTGGGCCAGCTGCCGGTCAACCCCGATCCCAGTGTCAACCTCGGCCGGGTGCGTGACGCCCTGGCCAGCGCCGCGCAGCGCGGCGCGGACCTGGCCGTGTTCCCAGAAGCGACGCAGGCCCGGTTCGGCACTGACCTGGGGGCGGTGGCGGAGCCGCTGGACGGCCCGTTCTGCACCGGGCTCGCCCGGGCGGCAGAGCAGGAGCAGGTCGCCGTGGTCGCGGGCGTGTTCGAGCCCGCGCCGGACGGCCGGGTCTACAACACCGCGGTGGGCTACGACAAGTCCGGCCGGCTGGTAGCCGCCTACCGGAAGATCCACTTGTTCGACTCGCTCGGCGAGATGGAGTCCAAGGTGGTCGCGCCCGGCGCTACCCCGGTGGTCACCGAGCTCGCCGGACTCCGGATCGGGCTGCTGACCTGCTACGACATCCGGTTCCCTGAGCTGGCCCGGGCCCTGGTGGCGGACGGGGCGCAACTGCTCGTGGTACCGGCCGCCTGGGCTGCCGGGCTGTTCAAGGAGGAGCACTGGGTGACGTTGGTGCGGGCGAGGGCGATCGAGAACACGGTCTGGGTCGCCGCGGCCGGGCAGGTGCCCGACGCCACCGCACCGCCCACCCGGGCGCCGACCGGGATCGGCCGGAGCATGCTGGTGGACCCGATGGGCACGGTGCGGCTAGACCTCGGGTCTTTCCCCGGGCTGGCCGTAGGCGACCTCGATACCGCACTGACCGATCAGGTCAGGTCCACGCTGCCGTGCCTGGAACATCGCCGCGAGGATGTCTTCGGCCCCGTGGCCGCCGCCGTGACCCCCGGCTAAGGACGCCATGCGGCGCGAGCTCATGTCGAGCACCGCGCTGCGCAGGCTCTCCATCTCCTCGTCGCTGACTCGCTCGACAAACCTCAGCATGGTGATCTGGTGGTCCCCGCCGGAGCGGAGCACCTCCGCCATCAGCCTGGCGTCGTGTTCCTCCCTGGACTCGGCCGGCCAGTACCGCCAGGCCCGGCCCTGTTTCTCCCGGAGCAGCACGCCCTTGCCGAACAGGATGTTCATGACCGTCATCACGGTCGTATAGGCGACGGAACGGTTGTAATGCAGCCGCTCACGGACCTCCCGGACGTTATACGCCCGGTCGCCCGCCCACACCACATCCATGATCGCGGACTCGAGCTCGCCGAACTCGCGCACTTTCCGCCACCTCCCGGTCACCCATGCTAAGCAGGAGCGGTTCCGGTGCGCCATGAACCGGTTCAGGGCTGGGGGAGGAAATCGGCACCGCGTGCTGTTTTCGTCACCCGTTCCGAGCCGTTTATGCAGGTAGGACGGGTGCTGCCCGCCAGTGGGGCTCAGCTGTCCTACTGGTTGCGCTCGGCCGGGCGCCGGTGCCGCCGGATCCCCCAGACCGCCACCGTGACGACCACCACCGCCGCGATCCCCACCGCCAGGCCGGTACCCACCCGGCTCTCGATAGCGGCGTAGGCATTTCCGGCGGCGAAGCCGAGCAGGCAGTACCCGATGCTCCAGACGATGCCGCCGACCAGGTTGAACACGAAGAACGTGCGATAGGGCATCGCCGCCGTGCCGGCCGCCGCGGGCATCAGCGCGCGGAGCACCGCGGTGAACCGGCCGAGCAGGACGGCCACCCCACCGCGGTCACGGAGCAAGGCCTGTGCCCGCCCGGCCGGGCCGGCCACCCGGCGCATCGCCCGGGCGCCGACCAGCCGGGGGCCCAGCCGCCGCCCTATCTCGTAGCCGACCAGCGGCCCGATCACCGCGGCCGCGAGCACCACCACGATCAGCCACGGCAACGACACCCGGCCGCGTGCGGCCAGCACCCCGCCCAGCACGGCCGCGGTCTCCCCCGGGATCACGAAGCCGAGGAACACCGCGGTCTCACCGAAGACCAGGGCGGCCACGACAAGGTAGACCACCGGGCCGCTCAGCCGGGTCAGCTCCCCGACGATCGAACTCACCCGGTCCGCCCCTCTTCGGGTCCGCCCACTTCGGGTCCGCCCTCTTCCGGTTGGCCCTCTGCCGGTTGGATTAGTGCCTTAGGCTGCGATGCTAGCCAGAAGCACGAGGAGGCTGCGCCAGGTGGGCCGCTGCGCGCGGAGCCCACTGCTGGCCGGACCCGCCCAGCAGTCAGTGGCTGAGCCATCCACTGCAAACGATTGGCTGGCGGGGACACGACATCGCCGGAAGGAGGAGGATGCCAGCAATTCCCGACACGGGTCCTGAAGTCTCCCCCCAGGGCGGGTTCGTCCGCCAGGCGAACACGTTCGCCACGCGGATCACAGGCGACGGATCGAGCGGGTACCTGGCAGAACCGGGGCGCTACCAGCTGTACGCTTCGCTCGCTGATCCGTGGGCGCACCGGGCGCTGATCGTGCACAAGCTGCTCGGCCTGGACCGGATCATCGGGCTCAGCCTGCTGGACCCGATCCGGGACGAACGCGGCTGGCGCTTCCCGGCCAGTTCCGGCGGCACCGATCCGGTGACTGGCGCACGGTACCTGTCCGACCTCTACCTGACCACCGATCCCGGCTACCGCGGCCGGTACACCGTGCCGGTGATCTGGGACACCCGCAGCCAGCGGATCGTCGAGAACGACTTCCAGCAGATCACCGTCACCCTCGAGACCGAGTTCCGCGGCTATCACCGGCCGGGGTCGCCGGACCTTTACCCGGTGCCGTTGCGGGCCGAGATCGACGCGCTGAGCACGCTCATCTACTACGCGGTGAACAGCGGCGTCTACAAGGCAGGCCTGGCCGCTGACCAGGCCACCTACGAAGAGGCCTTCGACTCCCTGTTCAGCACGCTGAGCGTGCTGGAAGAACGGCTGGCCCGGCGCAGGTTCCTGCTCGGCGACCAGATCACCGAGGCGGACGTGCGGCTGTACCCCACCCTGGCCCGGTTCGACGCGGTGTACTACACGCACTACAAGTGCAACCTGAACCGGCTGGTCGACTATCCCGGGCTGTGGGGCTACGCCCGGGATCTGTACCAGACCCCGGGGTTTGGCGACACCACGGATTTCGCCTCGATCAAGCGGCATTACTACCAGACCCAGGACTGGATCAACCCGAGCCGGATCGTGCCCAAGGGGCCTTATGTGAACTGGCTCTCACCGCATGACAGGGAGCGCCTGTCCGGGCGATCATGAGTTTGTGCCCAGGACCTCCGGCTCGGCCACGGCGGTAGCCTTGACGCCGGGCACTATCTGTTATCCAGCATCGGAAGAGGGCGATGTCCGCCGTGTCTTCTGAGTCGCCGCAGTCAGCGGATCTCAATCAGACAGCACGCACCAGCCAGGCTCATCCCGGCCCTGGCGATGGGGCGTCGCACGAGCATCCGGCCGAGGATGTGGCCCGGGACTTCGGGCCCAACGAATGGCTCGTGGATGAGCTCTACCAGCGCTACCTGGCCGATCCCGGCTCGGTGGACATGGCCTGGTGGAACTTTTTCGCGGACTACTCCCCTCCGGCCGGGAGCAGCCGGCCGGATGCCCGCCGCGCGGACGACCTTCCCCCGGACGACGCTGGCCCGGCCGGGGCCCAGGCTCCGCCCGCCGGGGCCGGGCCGGGCCGCCCGGCCCCGGCGGCCGCCCCGGCTCCGCCCGCTTCCGCGCCCGCCGCGGCCGGTGCCACCGGCGGCGCGGGCCCGGCGCCCGCCCCGCCGGCCAGGGCCAGCCGCCCGGCCGCTCCCGCTCCCGCTCCCGCCCCGGCCGGGACGCCGGGCGCGGGCAGCGGTACCGGGGCCAGCCAGCCAGCCCCGGCGGATGCGGCCATCGTCCGGCTGCGCGGCACGGCCGCGCGGACCGCGGTCAACATGGCCGCCAGCCTGAGCGTCCCGACCGCGACCAGTGTCCGGTCCATCCCGGCGAAGCTGCTGATCGACAACCGCATCGTCATCAATAACCACCTCGCCCGGGGCCGGGGCGGCAAGGTCTCGTTCACCCACCTGATCGGCTACGCCGTGGTGAAGGCGCTGACCTTGGTGAAGGAGATGAACAACGCCTACACCGAGGTGGACGGCAAGCCCGCGGTCGCCGAGCCGGGCCACGTCAACCTCGGCCTGGCCATCGACGTCACCGCGAAGGACGGGTCACGGCAGCTCCTGGTGCCCGCGGTCAAGAACGCGCAGTCGCTGGAGTTCCGCCACTTCTGGATGGCCTACGAGGACGTGGTCCGCCGGGCCCGGACCGGCAAGCTGACCGTGGACGACTACGTCGGCACCACGATCACCCTGACCAACCCGGGCACGATCGGCACCGAGCATTCGGTGCCGCGGCTGGTGGCCGGGCAGGGCTGCATCGTCGGGGTCGGCGCGATGGAATACCCGGCCGCCTACCAGGGCGCGGCCGAGGACACCATGACCCGGCTGGCCATCAGCAAGGCGGTCACTCTCACCTCGACCTACGACCACCGGATCATCCAGGGCGCGCAGTCCGGGGAGTTCCTGCGCCGGATCCACGCGCTGCTGCTGGGCGAGGACGGGTTCTGGGACGAGGTCTTCAAGAGCCTGCAGATTCCGTACGAGCCGGTCCGCTGGGTGCAGGACATCTCAGCCGGGCACGAGGACGACATCACCAAGTCGGCCCGGGTGCACGAGCTGATCCACGCCTACCGGGTGCGCGGTCACCTGATGGCCGACACCGACCCGCTCGAGTACAAGCAGCGCAAGCATCCCGACCTGGACATCAACCAGCACGGGCTGACCCTGTGGGACCTGGAGCGGACGTTCGCCACCGGCGGTTTCGGCGGGCGGCCGCTGATGAAGCTCCGGGAGATCCTGGGCGTGCTGCGCGACTCCTACTGCCGCACGGTGGGCGTGGAGTACATGCACATCCAGAACCCCGAAGAGCGGGCCTGGATCCAGGCCCGGGTGGAGCGGCCGCACGGCCGGGCCGACCATGACGAGCAGATGCAGATCCTGTCCCGGCTGAACGTGGCCGAGGCGTTCGAGATGTTCCTGCAGACCAAGTATGTGGGCCAGCGCCGGTTCTCGCTGGAGGGCGGCGAGTCGCTCATCCCGCTGCTGGATGCCGTGCTCACCGAGGCCGCCGACGCTGACCTGGATGAGGCCGTGCTCGGCATGGCCCATCGCGGGCGGCTGAACGTGCTGGCGAACATCATCGGCAAGTCGTACGCGCAGATCTTCCAGGAGTTCGAGGGCAACCTGGACCCGCGCAGCACGCACGGGTCCGGTGACGTGAAGTACCACCTCGGCGCGAGCGGCGTGTTCACCGCGAGCGACGGCGCCACGATCCCGGCCTCCCTGGTGGCCAACCCCAGCCACCTGGAGGCGGTCGATCCCGTGCTCGAGGGCGTGGTCCGGGCCAAGCAGGACGTACTCGATATGGGCGAGCCCGGCTTCACGGTGCTGCCCGTGCTGATCCACGGCGACGCGGCATTCGCCGGCCAGGGCGTGGTCGCCGAGACGCTGAACCTGTCCCAGCTGCGCGGGTACCGGACCGGCGGGACGGTGCACATCGTGGTGAACAACCAGGTCGGCTTCACCACCGCGCCTGCAGGAGTCCCGGTCCAGCGTGTACTCCACCGACGTGGCCCGGATGATCCAGGCACCGATCTTCCACGTCAACGGGGACGACCCCGAGGCCGTGGTCCGGGTCGGCCGGCTCGCCTTCGAATACCGGCAGGCGTTCCGCAAGGACGTGGTCATCGACATGATCTGCTACCGGCGGCGCGGGCACAACGAGGCGGACAACCCCTCGTTCACCCAGCCGCTGATGTACGACCTGATCGATGCCAAGCGGTCCACCCGCAAGCTGTACACGGAGTCGCTGATCGGCCGGGGCGACATCACCCTGGAGGAGGCGGAGCAGGCGCTGCGGGACTACCAGCAGCATCTGGAGCGCGCCTTCACCGAGACCAGGGAGGCGGCCAAGCGGCCGATGGACCCCGGTGCCGTGGTCCGGCCGGCCACCACCGCCCAGCATCCCATCCTCCACCGGGCCACGCCGACGGCGATCTCCGAAGAGGCGATCAAGCGGATCGTGGACACCCAGCTCCACCTGCCCGACGGGTTCACCCCGCATCCCCGGCTGCAGCCGCTGCTGGCCCGCCGCGCGACCATGGTCGAGCAGGACGCCATCGACTGGGCCACCGGTGAGCTGCTCGCCTTCGGCTCGGTGCTAATGGACGGGCACCCGGTGCGGCTGGTCGGCCAGGACACCCGCCGGGGCACGTTCGGCCAGCGGCATGCGGTGCTGGTGGACCGGCACACCGGGGCGGAGTACACCCCGCTGCGCCAGTTCAACTCGGCCAGCGCCCGGTTCCACGTCTACGACTCGCTGCTGTCCGAGTTCGCCGCGGTGGGCTTCGAGTACGGCTACTCGGTCGCCCGGCCCGAGGCCCTGGTCTGCTGGGAAGCCCAGTTCGGCGACTTCGTGAACGGGGCGCAGACGATCCTGGATGAGTTCATCAGCTCGGGCGAGCAGAAGTGGGGCCAGTACTCCAGCGTGGTCCTGCTGCTCCCGCACGGCTACGAGGGGCAGGGCCCGGACCACTCGTCCGCCCGGATCGAGCGGTTCCTCGGGCTGTGCGCGCAGGGCAACATGACGGTCGCGCTGCCCACCACCCCGGCTAATTATTTCCACCTGCTGCGCTGGCAGGCGCTGTCCGGGCGGCGCACTCCGCTGGTGGTCTTCACGCCCAAGTCGATGCTCCGGCTGAAGGATGCGACCTCGGCGGTCGCTGACTTCGCGAACGGGGCGTTCCGCCCCGTGCTCGGCGACGACGCGGGACTGGACCCGGCCGCGGTGCGCAAGGTGCTGCTCTGCTCCGGGAAGGTGTACTACGACCTGGCGCACAAGCGGTCTGAGGAGGGCCGGACGGACACCGCGATCATCCGGCTGGAGCGGCTCTACCCGCTGCCCGCCGCGGAACTGGCCGCCGAGATCGGCACGTACCCGGCCGAGGCGGAGGTCAGCTGGGTCCAGGAGGAGCCCGCCAACATGGGCGCCTGGCCGACCATGGCGATCAAGCTCCCCGACGCGGTGGGACGGCAGGTCCAGCACGTGTCGCTGCCAGCCAGCTCCGCGCCAGCCGGGGGGTCGGCCAAGGTGCACTCGGCCGAGCACCGGAAGGTGGTCGAGGAGGCGGTGCACCCCGACGAGGCGCTGCAGCAGGGATAGCCGATGTACTTCACCGACCGTGGCATCGAGGAACTGCAGGACCGGCGCGCCGAGGACGAGGTCAGCCTAGGCTGGCTGGCCGAGCGGCTGCGTGAGTTCGTGGACCTGTTCCCGGAGTCGGAGTCAGCAGTGGACCGGCTGGCCAGCTGGCTGGCCCGGCTGGAGGACGAGGAAGCGCTCTGAGGCGAGGCAGGCGCGGCGGGCGTAAGCCCGCGGCCGCGGCCGTCGCCCCGGGGACCATCTCGCGATACATCTTGACTTTTGGGTGACGCGACATATCGTATGTGGTACCTGCCCAGGTGAGAAGGGAACGACGGCATGCCGCGCTGGACCGTTGAATCACCGACCACCCTCGATTTCGACCGGGTCGCCGCACTCCGGGTCCGGGCCATCGCGGGCTCGGTGGCCGTGCTGAGCACTGACGACCGGCCCTGCCTGGACATCGCCAACGTCACCGGGCAGCCGGTGCTGGTCAGCCACTCCGACGGCGTGCTGACCGTCAGCTATGAGGACCTGACCTGGGAAGGGCTGCTCGGCTGGCTGCGCCCGCAACGGCACTCCGCGGCCATCACGGTGACCGTGCCCAAGGATTGCCCGGTCCAGCTCGGCGTGGTGACCGCGGGCGCGATCGTGTCCGGGATCGCCGCGAAGACCTCGGTGAAGAGCGTCTCGGGGAACATCACCCTGGATGGCGTGACCGGCACCGTGGATGCCACTACCGTGTCCGGCGACATCGAGGCCCAGGGCATCGGCGGCGAGGTCGGGTTCAACTCGGTCTCCGGCGATCTCACCCTGGCCGATGGCGCCGTGGACCGGCTGGATGCCAAGACCGTGAGCGGGCGGATCACCGCCGACATCGACCTGAGCCGGGACGGCAGCCTGCGGGTGGCCACGGTGTCCGGCGCGGTGGCGATCCGGCTCCCCGAGGACACCGCGGCCCAGGTCGAGCTGCGCTCCACCACCGGCCGGGTGCAGAGCGAGTTCGCTGGCCTGGACTCCTGCCGCCAGCCTGGGGCGAGCGTGCTGAGCGGGCAGCTGGGTCCCGGCGGCGGATCCGGGCAGCTCGCCGTGACCACCATGTCCGGCCAGGTCACCCTGTTGCAACGAGGCGATCAAGAGCCACCCCGGCAGGCCGCCGACACCGCGGGTGAGACCCGATGAGCCCGGTCTTCCGGCACGGCAGGCTCCGGCTCTACCTGCTCAAGCTGCTCGATGAATCACCCCGGCACGGCTACGAGGTGATCCGGCTGCTGCAGGACCGGTTCATGGGCGTGTACGCGCCTTCCCCGGGCACCATCTACCCGCGGCTGGCGCGGCTGGAGCAGGAGGGCCTGGTCACCCACGATGAGTCAGATGGCCGGAAGGTCTACCGGATCACGGAGAAGGGCCGGGCGGAACTGCACAGCCGCGCCAGCGACCTCAGCGAGCTGGAGGAGGAGATCACCGCCTCGGTCCGGGACATCGCCCGCGAGGTCTCCGAAGACGTCCGCGCCACCGTGCGGAACCTGCGCGAGGAGCTGACCTGGGCCGCTCGGGACGTGCACCGGCGCGGCTCCGCCGGGCCCGGCGCCAGCCCGCACGGCGAGGGCGCCAGCCCGCACGGCGAGGCGGCCCGGGACCGCGCGGACACCTGGCGGGAGGCGGCGGAAAGCGCCGAAGCCCGCCGGGAGCGCGCCGAAGCCCGGCGCCCCCGGGCCAGCGCCTGGCAGGAAGCGGCGCAGGAGCCAGCGGACGCCTGGCGTGAGGCAGCCGCGGAACACGTCGCCGGGGCCGCACGTGATCAGGCCCGGCAGGCGCGGGAGGAGGCCCGGCGGGCCCGGGAGGAAGGCCGCCGCGCCCGCGAGGAGGCCCGTCAGGACCGCCCTGGTCATGGCCGGGGCCAGCCGGGGCCGGGCGCGCAGGACGAGCCGGGCCGGGGCCGCACCGGCTGGGACTGGCAGTCCTGGGCTGACTGGACCGGGCGGCGCAGCTGGCCGCCTGGCTCGGCGGGCTGGGCCAATCCCCGGGCGTTCCGCGACCTGGAGCAGCTGGCCCGGCACTTCAGCCGGGAACTGCGGTCCGCCGCCTGGCAAGCGCAGGCGGTCAGCGAGGACGCGGTCAGCGACCTGCGCACGATCCTGGACGATGCCCTGGACCGGATCAAGGCCGAAGTCTTCGGCGACAAGCCCGGGCCCGGGCCAGCCCCAGGCTCAGCTGGCACCGAGGGCGCGGGCCAGGACGACAGCGCGGGCACCACTCCGCACGCGGCCGAGGCCAGCGAGCATCCCGCGGACAACTGAACCGCCGCCAGCACCACCAGCTCGGGGCGGGTTTAACCAGAAGCCCTGATGGCGGGTGGCCGGTAGTATCTGGTATCGCTCTGTGACTGCCGCTGCGTCACCGCGCCGGCGATCCCGGCGGGAGCCCAGCCGGGGTTCAAGCCGTCGAATCAGGAGGTGCGCCGTGCAGGTGCCGCAGGCCAGCAGGCTGAACAACGTCCGGTATGACATCCGCGGGCCGGTGCTCCGGCGGGCCAGGCAGCTGGAAGCCGAAGGGCACCTGATCCTCAAGCTCAACATCGGTAACACCGCGCCGTTCGGGCTGCATGCGCCCGACCCGGTCGTGCACGACGTCGTGCTCAACATCGCCGAAGCCCAGGGCTACAGCGACGCGCGGGGTATCTACCCGGCCCGGCTGGCGGTGGCCCAGTACTACGCCGGCCTTGGCGTGGCGGATGTCGGGCCGGATGACGTGTACCTGGGCAACGGCGTGTCCGAGCTGATCGTGATGGCACTGCAGGCCCTGCTGGACTCCGGCGACGAGGTGCTCGTGCCGAGCCCGGACTACCCGCTGTGGACCGGCGCGGTGAATCTCTGCGGCGCCTGCGCGGTACACTACCGGTGCGAGGAGCAGGAGGGCTGGGCGCCGGACCTGGACGACATCGCCTCGAAGATCACCCCGCAGACCCGGGCCCTGGTGATCATCAACCCGAACAACCCCACCGGGGCGGTGTACTCCACCGAGACCCTGCTCGGGCTGCTCGACCTGGCCCGGCGGCACGGCCTGCTGGTGCTGTCGGACGAGATCTACGACAAGATCCTCTACGACGACGCGGTACACCAGAGTGCGGCGGCGCTCGCGCCCGACCTGCTGGTGCTGACCCTGTGCGGGCTGTCCAAGACCTACCGCGCGCCCGGGTTCCGGTCCGGCTGGCTGGTGGTCAGTGGCCCACGCCGGGACGCGGCCGGGTACCTGGAAGGGCTCGAGCTGCTGGCCAACATGCGGATGTGCCCGAACGTGCCCGCGCAGTTCGCCATCCAGACCGCCCTCGGCGGCCGGCAGAGCATCACCGCGCTGCTGCAGCCGGGCGGCCGCCTGCGCGAGCAGCGGGATCATGCCTGGCAGCGGCTGACCGAGATCCCTGGGGTGGACTGCGTCAAGCCCGCGGGCGCGCTCTACGTGTTCCCCCGGCTGGACCCTGAGGTCTACAAGATCTCCGACGATCAGCAGCTCGTCATCGACCTGCTGGAACAGCAGCACCTGCTGCTCTCCCACGGCACCGGTTTCAACCTGCAGAGCACTGACCACCTGCGCATCGTGTTCCTGGCCGGGCTGGATGTGCTGGACGACGCGATCGGCCGGCTCGCTACCTTCCTGGGCAGCTACCAGCAGTAGCGCGGGTCAGCCCGGTCGCTCATGGGCACTGGCCGGAAAGGCCACCCTGGCCGCTGTGTTCGCTGGCCTGACGATCGCGGTCGCGGCCGGGTCCGCTGCCTGGTGGCCGTTCGCGATCGTTCTTGCCGCCACCGGCTTTGCCTTTCTCTTCGGCCTGTCCAGCTACGGCGTCGGTGAAGAGGACCCGGCGGAGGACGACGCGGACACCGGGCAGGCAGCCCGGTCCCCCGTCAGCCAGTGATCTGCCGTCCGGCCCGGTTCGCTCCTAGACGGTGAAGACGACCTTGCCGAAGAGCTCGCCTCCGGCCATTGCGGCGAACCCGTCCGCGGCATCCTGCAGCGGCAGCACCCGGTCGATCTTCGGGCGGACCCCGGTCTGCTCGCAGAACCGGGCCAGCCGGGCCAGCTGGTCGCGGGTGCCCATGGTGCAGCCGATCACCGAGAGCTGGAGGAAGAACACCCGGTTCAGGTCCGCGGACGGCGTCGCGCCGCTGGTCGCCCCGGAGACGACCACCCGGCCTCCGGGCCGCAGCGAGCGCAGGGAATGTGCCCAGGTCGCCTCGCCCACCGTCTCCATCACCGCGTCCACCCGCTCCGGCAGCCTGCTGCCCGGGGCGAAGACCTGGTCGGCGCCGAGCTCCAGGGCACGGTCCCGCTTGTCCGCCGACCGGCTGGTGGCCCAGACCCGGAACCCGGCCGCGCGGCCGAGCAGGATCAGCGCGGTCGCCACCCCGCCGCCTGCCCCCTGCACCAGCACGGTGGACCCAGGCGCCAGCCCGGCCTTGTCGAACAGCATGTGGTAGGCGGTGAGGTAGGCCGTGGGCAGGCAGGCCGCATCGGCAAAGGACAGCGCGGCAGGCTTGGGCACCAGGTTCCGCCGGGGCACGGCCACCTGCTCGGCGAACGTCCCGTCGTAGCGCTCGGACAGCAGCGAGCGCCGTGGGTCGAGCGTCTCGTCGCCGCCGGCCGCGGCCGGGTCACCGATCACCGAGTGCACGATGACCTCGTTGCCGTCCTCGTCCACCCCGGCGGCGTCACAGCCCAGGATGATAGGCAGCCGGTCCGCGGAGATGCCCACCCCGCGCAGCGTCCACAGGTCATGGTGATTCAGGGCCGCAGCCCGGACCGTGACCGTGGCCCAGCCCGGCTCGGGCGCGGGTTCCGGGCGCTCGCCCAGCTCCAGGGCCTTGATCGGGTCATCGGCGTCGATGCGTGCAGCGGTCACAGCGAACATGGGCGCACCTTAACCTGCCGGGCCAGCCGCCCGCTGGCCCGGGGGCGGCCGCAGCGGGCCAGCGGGCCGGAACCGCCCGGGGCGGCCCTCCGGAAGGCCCGGCCGACCCGGGCCGTCTGTGCCATACTTTGGGACGGGGAAGCGGGCGTCATGCCCTAAGCACCGAAGGACTGGAGTGGATCTCACTTCCTACGCCGAGCTGGCGGTGCGGTTGGTCAACACGGGCGAGCCGGGTAACGGCCGTCCTGATCAGCTTGCCACCATGGAGGCGTACCGGGCCCTGGTGGCGGACCGGCCCCAGCTGAGTACCCGCGTCATCGCCACGGACCTTGACGCGCTCCGGCAGCTGCGCACCGAACTGCGGCTGATTTTCACGGCTTGCGCCGCGGATGATGCGGACGGCGCCGTGGCCCGGCTGAACGCACTGCTCGCCCGGCACCCCATTCACCCGGAGGTCGCACGGGACGGGGACGGGGGTCCCTGGCATCTGCACCACGCTGACAGCGGCTCGGTGGCCGACCGGTACGCCGCTGGCGCGATCATGGGACTGGCCGGCATCATCACCATGCTGGGTGCCGACCGGCTGCGCACCTGCCAGGCCGGGTCGTGCCCGGACGTGTTCGCGGACACCAGCACGCGCGGTGCCCGGCGGTTCTGCTCCGACCGCTGCGCCGCCAAGGTCAACGTGACCACCCTGCGCCGCCGTCGGCGCAGCCAGGACAGCGACCGCGCCTCCACCGCCGCGGTCTGACCGCCCGGCGGATTCCGGCCGGATCCGGACTGATCCGACAAATCCGGCAATCCTCCCCCGGCTGTTCCGGTGCCCGGCCCGGCAGATTTCACCTCGGTGCCGGGTGATTTCGCGCCGCCGCGGGCCGCCCGGCCGGCGCCCAGCCCATCCCCGGTCATCCGGGCTGACCTGGCCCGATCGACTCATCCAGGACAAGGCCCGCAGATCGGCAATATCTGTCGTGTGGTGGGCGGATCGTGATCCGTGTTATCGAAATGAAGCCACCGACTTCTTCTCAGGATGTTTGACGATCATTACCATGAGGCCTACTCACCGGCCGTATGGCCCACGTATGCGGACCCGAAAGTAGGTTCGGAGATGGCAACTGAGGCAACAGCTCCCGCGACCAGGCCGGCGGACGTCGGCCTTAAACGGGAGATGGGGCTGATCGGCGCAACCTGGGCATCCGAGACGTCGATCATCGGCTCGGGCTGGCTGTTCGCCCCGCTGACCGCCGCGCTGCTGGTAGGCGGGGCCGCGGTCCTGGACTGGGTCATCGCCGGAGTCATAGTCATCGTGCTGGCCCTGTGCCACGCCGAGCTCGGCGCGATGTACCCGGTCTCCGGCGGAACGGCCAGGTTCCCGCACTTCGCGTTCGGCAGCGTGGCCGGCATCGGGTTCGGCTTCTTCTCGTACGTACAGGCGGTCACGATCGCGCCGATCGAATGCTACGCGTTCATCCAGTACGCCTCCTTCTACTGGCCCAGCCTCTACGACGCGAAGGCGGGAAAGATCACCGGGCTCGGCCTGGTGATCACCGTCATCCTGATGGCGATCTTCACCGCGGTCAACTTCCTGGCCATGCGCATCTTCACCAGGGTCAACAGCACCATCACCTGGTGGAAGGTCGCGATCCCGGTCCTCACCATCATCGTGCTGCTGTTCAAGTTCCACCCCGCCAACTTCAGCTCCGGGGGCGAAGGCTTCATGCCGGGCGGGATCCATGGCCTGTTCGCAGCGCTTCCGCTGGCCGGCATCATCTTCGCCTACTCCGGCTTCGAGCAGGCCGACCAGCTGGCCGGTGAGATCAAGAACCCGGGGCGCAACCTGCCGCGGGCGATCATCATCTCGGTCCTGATCGGCACCGTGATCTACACCATGCTGCAGGTCGCGTTCATCGGCGCGATACCCGTGGCCCAGATACCCCACGGCCTCACGGGCATCACCAACCCCGAGATCCTCGCCGGGCCGTTCGCCGCTGTCGCGTCCCTGGCCGGGATCGCCTGGCTGGCGACGGTCCTGCGGATCGACGCGTTCATCTCCCCGTCCGGCACCGGCCTCATCTACACGACCGGAACCTCGCGGGTCAGCTACGGCCTGGCCAGGAACCGGTACGCGCCGCAGTTCTTCGGCAAGACCAACGCCACCGGCATTCCGTGGGTCGGGCTGATCTTCGCGTTCCTGTTCGGGCTGCTCTTCCTGCTGCCGTTCCCGAGCTGGCGCTCACTGGTAGGCATCATCACCGGTGCGAGCGTGCTGATGTACGCGGGCGCGCCGCTGTCCGTGGGTGCCTTCCGCGGGCAGGTGCCGGACGCCAACCGGCCGTACCGCATGCCGGGCGCCGCGGTGCTCGCCCCGGCCGCGTTCGTCGTCGCCGACCTGCTCATCTACTGGTCCGGGTTCATCGTCGTCTGGAAGCTCGGCATCGTGCTGGTGATCGGGTACGTGCTGATCGGCATCTCGATGGCGTTCGACCAGAACCGGCCGCCGCTGGACTGGAAGTCGGCGATATGGCTGCCGGTGTGGCTGCTCGGCATGGGCATCATCTCCTGGCAGGGCCAGTTCCCCACTCCCAGTAAGCCGGCCGCGCTGCCGCCAACCAACACCTTCAACATCCCGTTCTGGTGGGACATAGTGATCGTCGCCGTGTTCAGCCTGATCATCTACTACTGGGCCATGGCCACCAAGCTGCCCAGGGAAGAGATGCTGAGGCTCGTCGGGATGCAGGCCGGGGAAGAGCCGCCCGAGCGGCTCCCCCACTGATCCGCTAACCGTCAGCCCGAGGACCTCCGCCCCGCTCCTGGGGACGGGGGTCCTCGGCCGTTCTGGCCCCTGCGTCCGGTGCCTGGCCGTCCGGTGCCTGGCCGTCCGGTGCCGCAGCGGCCAGGCCACGGCGGTAGCGCACTAGCACCCGGCCGCGGATCAGCTCGCCGTGGACCGCGCCGAACGAGCGGCTGTCCACCGCGCGGGCGGTCCGGCTGTCGGATTCCAGCCACCAGCCGCCGTCCACCCGCCGGGCCGCCCGCTTGACCAGCAGGAAACCTGGCCGGCCCGGATGCTCCGCGACCACGACCTGGCCCGGCTGGATCCGGGTGGCCGGGAGCCCCGCAGGCCACGCCAGACCAGCAGCCAGTCGCCCGGCCGCAGCCCCGGTTCCATGGACCGCTCCGCGACCGCAACCCGCCATAGCGGCCAGCGCATCTGCCCTCCCAGGTTCAGCCCGGAGCCGACGGGGTAGTGTCGGTCTCCGGTACCCATGATCCGACATGAGAGAAGGGGATCAATGAGACTGCTGGCACGTCTCCTTGAGCCGAGGACCACTGCGCACGCGCACTGTGACCTGCCCTGCGGCGTCTACGACCCGGCCCAGGCGCGGATTGAGGCCGAGTCCGTCAAGGCAATCATCCAGAAGTACAACGACAGCTCCGACCCAGCGTTCCAGACCCGCGCGCTGCTGATCAAGGAACAGCGCTCGGACCTGGTCAAGCACCACCTGTGGGTGCTGTGGACCGACTACTTCAAGCCACCGCACTTCGAGAAGTACCCGCAGCTGAACCAGTTGTTCAACGAGGCCACCAAGCTGGCCGGCGGCGGCCCGGGCGGCACCAAGAGCAGCACCGACGTGGCCGTGGCCGACGCACTGCTGGCCAAGATCGAGGAGATCAACAAGATCTTCTGGGAGACCAAGCAGGGCTGACATCGCAGCCATCTCTGTGGCTGGCAGCAGCGGAGGCCGCGCGGGCCTACCCCCGCGCGGCCTCCGCTTTGCGCTGGTCAGCCTGGACTGGCAGGCTGGCCTGGACGGCTGGTGAGCGGCGAAACGCGCGACAGCGAAACGGCCCGGCGCGTTCGGCCGCAGCCGCTGCGGGCGGTAGGTTGCAAGGCAACACCACGACGCTGTCAGCCACGCGGGCCGGCTGGCGGCACTGGAGGACGACGTGACGGAAGAAACGACCGCATCGGCACCTGCGGCCGTGCCCACCGCGGTTCGTGACGGCAGGCCGTCCCCGCAGGACACCACGGACTGCGTGACGATCCGCATGCCCGCCGAGGGCGCCTACCTGTCCGTGCTGCGCACGGCCACCGCCGGGCTGGCCGCCCGGCTGGACTTCACCCTGGACGAGATCGAGGACCTGCGCATCGCGGTGGACGAGGCTTGCGGCATGCTGCTCAGCCAGGCCGCGCCAGGAGCCACCCTGGACTGTGATTTCACCCTCGGCGAGGACAGCATGACCATCGCCGTGTCCGTGCTCGCCGAGCAGCCCCAGCTGCCGTCCCGGGAGACCTTCGCCTGGACCGTGCTGGCCGCGCTGGCCGGAAGCGTGGATGCCTGGGCCGGGCCGGGCAGCAAGGTCACGGTCATGCTGCGGAAGACCCGTGAGCTATCGAGGTCCGGGTGACTGAGGAAATCGGGATCCGGGTTTCCCGGGACATGGACGCGCGAGTGGCCGAGCAGATCGACGCCACCACGCCCGGCGACACTGAGGCTGAGGCCAGCGCCGAGGCGGTAGTGGCCGCGCCGCGGATTCAGCATGCGGTGCCGGACCGGGGACGGGCCCGGGAGCTCTTCGAGCGGCTGGCGGTGCTGCCCGCGGGCGACGAGGAGCGGCTGCGTATCCGCGGCGAGCTGGTCGAGCTGCACCTGCCCCTGGTCGAGTACCTGGCCCGCAGGTTCCGCAACCGCGGGGAATGGCTCGACGACCTGACCCAGGTGGCGACGATCGGCCTGATCAAGTCGATCGACCGGTTCGACCTGGCTCGCGGGGTGGAATTCTCCACCTACGCCACCCCGACCATTGTGGGTGAGATCAAGCGGCACTTCCGGGACAAGGGCTGGGCGGTCCGGGTCCCGCGCAGGCTGCAGGAGCTGAAGCTGTCGCTGACCAAGGCCATCGGTGACCTGGCGCAGCGGGAGGGACGGGCGCCCACGGTCGCCGAGATCGCGGCCCACCTGCAGATGTCAGAGGAGGAGGTGCTGGAGGGCCTGGAGTCGGCGAACGCGTATTCCACGGTCTCCCTGGACGCCCCCGACTCCGGCGACGACGACGCGCCCGCGGTCGCCGAATCGCTCGGCATGCTGGACGATGCGCTGGAGGGAGTCGAGTACCGGGAGTCGCTCAAGCCGTTGCTGGAGCAGCTGCCGAGCCGGGAAAAGCGGATCCTGCTGCTGCGCTTCTTCGGCAACATGACCCAGTCCCAGATCGCCAGCGAACTCGGTATCTCGCAGATGCACGTGTCCCGGCTGCTGGCCAGGACACTGGCGCAGCTCCGGGACGGGCTGACCGCGGAAGACTGACGGGGCGGGGCCGCGGGCAGCTACCGGCGGCGGCCCGGGGCCCGGTCGGCCGCGGCCGGGCCACCGGCCAGGGCCCGCAGGCTGGGCGGCACCAGGATCGCCACGAACCCGGCCAGCGCCAGGATCAGGAATGGCACACCCCAGGCGTAGCGGTGCCCCTGCAGCAGGTAGATGCTCACTATGGCCGCGAACAGCTGGGTCAGCAGCGCCGGGGTCCGGCTCCACCGCCGGGCCCGCGCCAGCCCCACCGCGACCCAGGCCAGCGCGGCCGCGGTGACCACACCGATCACGGTCAGCGCGATCCCGCTGCCCTGCTGGTAAGACTTTCCGCTCGCCGCGTCGATCCCGGCTAGCACGCTGGCCACCAGCAGGCCAGCGGCCTCTGCCGCCTGCACCCCCGCCGCGCCGAGCAGGCTCGGCGGCCTCTGTTGCATTTTCCGCACTCCTCCCGCCTGGCTACCCTGAGCGCGTGCGCGCGCTCCTGATCGTCAACCCGCATGCCACCAGCACGACCCGGCTACGCCGGGACGTCATCGAGCACGCTCTCGCCTCCCAGCTAGCGCTGGACGTCGTGGAGACACGCTACCGGGGCCACGCAGCCACGCTGGCCGGAAAGGCCGCCAGGGACGGCTACGAGCTCGTGCTCACGCTGGGCGGCGACGGCACGGTGAACGAGGCGGTCAACGGGCTCGTCCGCGACGGCGAGCCCGGGGCCGGCCGGCCCTGGCCACACTGCCCGGCGGGAACGCCAACGTGTTCACCCGGGCGCTCGGGCTGCCCGCCGACCCCGTGGACGCGGCTGGCCGGCTGATCGAGGCGCTGCGGGCGGATCGGCACCGGGACATCAGCCTGGGCCGGATCAGCATGGCCGGGGCCGGGGACCGCTACTTCACCTTCAACGCCGGGGCCGGCCTGGATGCCGAGGTGGTCCGGCTGATCGAGGTCCTGCGGGCCCGGGGCCGGACGGCCACCCCCCGGCTCTACGTATGGACCGCGCTACGGCAGTTCTACACGGGCAGCGACCGCCAGAACCCGGCGCTGACCGTGGAGCGCGACGGCCAGCCCGGTATCGGCCACCTGTTCTTCGCCCTCATCTCCAACGCCACTCCCTGGACCTATCTGGGCCTGGCGCCCGGTCAACCCGAGCCCGGCGGCCAGTTTCGACACAGGCCTCGACCTTTTCGCGCTGCGCCGCATGCGCACCGTGGGCACGCTGTCCGTGCTGCGCCAGATGCTTACCAGCCAGGACGGCCCGCCTCGCGGCAGGGATGTGCTCAACCTGCACGACGAGCCCTCGTTCACGCTCAGATCGGCCCGGCCAATAGCGGTTCAGGTTGACGGAGAGTACGTGGGTGAACACGAATACGTCAGGTTTCGGGCTGTTCCGCATGCTCTGCGGGTAATAGCCTGACTAGCCGGAACGGCCGCTGATGTGACTCATCTGACATGGAAATCCCGCTGAACCTTTGCCAAATAGTCTTGCGTTTGATCCATCAGCTTGACAGGCTAGAACCCGGTTCGGGTGAGCGCCGCTGTGCGCCGTCCTGGCAGGCCCTGGTGGTTGGCGAGACATTCCACGGCCGCAGGCCAGGAGTTCAGTGAGAACGCCCGCTTGAGCCTGGTGTTTAGCTTTACCACCCCGGGAACTTAAGAGATCCCGAAATACGGCTCAGCTCGTGAAATCGTTCACAAGCACGAGTGGCGGCCACGATCCGGGCCCTGGCCCGGCTGCCAAGGAGGAGTGGACCGCATGGACTGGCGCCACGACGCCGCCTGCCGTGACGTGGACCCGGAACTGTTCTTCCCCATCGGGAACACCGGGCCTGCGCTACTCCAGATCGACGAAGCCAAGCAAGTGTGCCGGCGGTGCCCGGCCATAGAGTCCTGCCTGCAGTGGGCATTGGAGAGTGGCCAGGACGCTGGCGTGTGGGGCGGGATGAGCGAAGACGAGCGGCGCGCGCTGAAGCGGCGCACCACCCGGTTCCGGGCTCGGGCCCACGCCTGAGCTGTCGCGGCCAGCGGCCGGCCGTCAGCGGCCGACCGCTGACGTCTGCTCCGGCCGGTATCCCGGCATTGCGGCCGGCCTCCCGGCGCTAGTGATCGGTGCTGGCGGGCCGTTTCCGGCGCCCGGCTAACGACGCTCCCGTGGTCACGTCCAGCGGCAGATCCACCAGCGCGATGGTGCCACCGCCAGCCCGCGGCTTGACCTCGAGCCGGCCAGCGAGTTCCGAGACCACCAGCGTGCGCACGATCTGCAGGCCCAGGCTGGTCGCTGAATCCAGGTCGAACTCGTCGGGCAGGCCAACGCCGTTGTCCTCGATCGTCACCACCAGCCGGTGCCGCCGCCGGTCCACGGTCACCTCGAGCAAGCCTTCATCCTCGGTTTCCGGGCACATAGCCAGGCCGTGCTGCAGCGCGTTCTGCAGCAGCTCGGCCAGGACCAGGGCCAGCGGGGTGGCCACCGCCGACGGGAGCAGGCCGAACCGGCCGATCAGCGCGGGCTTGACCCGCGCCTCGGCCGTGGACACCTCCCCGGCCATCGCCACCACGCGCTCGGCCACGTCGTCGAAATCCACGATCTCCTCTGGCGCGTGCGACAGCGTCTCGTGCACGGTCGCGATCGAGCCCACCCGGCGCACGGCTTCCTCCAGCGCCGCCCGCGCCTCGGGCGCCTCTACCCGCCGGGCCTGCAGCCGCAGCAGCGCCGCCACGGTCTGCAGGTTGTTCTTGACCCGGTGGTGGATCTCCCTGATCGTGGCGTCCTTGGTCATCAGCTCCCGCTCGCGGTGCCGTAGCTCAGTCACGTCCCGGACCAGCACCAGCGCGCCGGTGCGCAGCCCGTTCACCACCAGCGGGATGGCCCGCAACTGCACCACCGACCCGTTGCCCTCGACCTCCGTCTCCCGCGGCGCCCGGCCGCTGGCCGTCACCATGAGCGAGTCGTCTGTGGGCCGGCCCGGGGCACACAGCCGGGCGGTCAGCGGTCCCAGTTCCGCGCCGACCAGGTCCGCGGTCAGGCCGAGCCGACGGTAGGCGGACAGTGCGTTCGGGCTGGCGTAGCTGACCTTGCCGGAGCGGCCGAGCCGGAGCAGCCCGTCGCCTACCCGGGGCGACCTGACCAGCGCGGGCTGCTGCCCCGGCCAGGGGAACATGCCGGACGCCACCATCTGGGCCAGGTCGTCCGCGCCCTTCAGGTAGGTCAGCTCCAGCCGGCTCGGAGTGCGCGCGGAGGAAAGGTTCGTGCTCCGCTCGATCACCGCGATCACGTTGCCTTCCCGGGTGACCGGGATGGATTCCCGGCGGACTGGGACCCCCCGGGTCCACTCCGGGTCCCCTTCCCGGCAGATCCGCTGCTCCCGCATGGCCGAGTCGAGGAACGGCCGGGCGCCGGTGGACGCGAACGAGCCCACCGCGTCATCGTGGAACGTGGTCGGGCCGGTGGTCGGGCGCATCTGGGCCAGCACCACCCAGCCGGAGGAGTCCTGCAGCGGCGCCCAGAGCACCAGGTCGGCGAAGGACAGGTCAGCGAGCAGCTGCCAGTCAGACACCAGCGCGTGCAGCCAGTCCACGTCGGCGTGAGTCAGCGCGGTGTGCCGCCGGGCGAGCGCGTTCAGCGTGGGCACCCAATCATCATCGCTCATCCAGGCCACCGGCCGGGTCTGGAGGGGAGCGCAGGCCGCGGTGATGAGGGATCATGTCCGGAACGCAGCATCTGCGGAAGGACCGACCGTGACAGCCTCCCCAGTCATCCGCGACAGTGGTGTTCCCCGGCCAGCTGACGCCGGCCCCCGGATCCCGAAGTACTACGCGGTCAAGCGGCAGCTGCTCGAGCTCACCGCGGCCATGGCCCCGGGGAGCCCGGTCCCGCCGGAGCGTGAGCTCGCCCAGCAGTACGGCACCTCGCGGACCACCGTGCGGCAGGCCCTGGCCGAGCTCGTGGTGGAGGGGCGGCTGCTGCGGATGCAGGGCAAGGGCACGTTCGTGGCCAAGCCAAAGGTCGCCCAGCTGCTCGAGCTGGCCAGCTACACCCAGGGCATGCGGGCGCATGGGCTGCACCCGCAGACGCAGATCCTGGACACCAGCTACGTGCCCGCGGACGACCAGCTGTCCGCCCTGCTCAGCATCCGGCCGGGCAGCCGCGTGCTGCGCATCCACCGGCTGCGGCTCGCCGACGGGGAACCCATGTCCACGGACACCTCGCACCTGTCCGCCCGCCGCTACCCCGGGCTGCGCCGCAACCTGGACCGGTACGCGTCGCTGTACGAGGCGCTTGCCGCTGCCTACGGGGTACAGCTGGCCGAGGCGGTGGAGACCATCGAGACCGTGCTGGCCGACCCGAAGGACGCCCGGCTGCTCGGCGTGGACGTCGGCATGCCGCTGTTGCTGCTCTCCCGGCAGGCTTTTGACGTGGCCGGGACCCCGGTGGAATGGGCCCAGTCCAAGTACCGCGGCGACCGCTACAAGCTGGTCACCCGCCTGCACCGGACCGGCGAGCCACCCCGGGAGCGGGCGGGCTGTCCCCGGGAGCGGGCTAGCCGCCTGGAGTGGGCGGGCGCTGGCCTGCTGGAAGAGCGCTGGCAGGTGCACGGCCCGGATGCGGACTACGCGGCGGTAACCATGTTTGACCGCGAGTCAGCCGGGTAGCCGGGGTGGTCCTCGGTGCGTTCGGTCTCGGATCCTGTATACGTACTGCACGGATTCTGTATACGCAAACCATTGCAGGATGCGTCATTCCATCGCACCATTGACGTCAATAACGTGACGCACGTCACGCGCGCGCCCCCGCCCGCGCTGTGGCCTGGTGGTGGCGCGTGGCCGAACCCCACGCAGGGAGACGACGCGATGGCGCACTCCGGCCCCGCACGCAGGCGCACCGGCGCCTGGACCTTAGTAGCGCTCCTACTGCTCATAGCCGTGCTCGGGACGCTTATCGTCCCGATCTACGCCCGTAGCACCCCCAAGCTCGGCAGCTTCCCGTTCTTCTACTGGTACCAGCTGCTGTGGGTGCCGATCGTGGCGATCCTGACCGCGATCTGCTACCTGATCAGCGTCCGGATCCGGCGCCTGCAGCCGGCGCCCGGGGCACCGGGCCCACACCGCTCAGCGCGCCCCTGCCGGGGCCCGGCAGCACTGAGGAGGCGTCGTGAGCCACATCAACGCCGTCTCGTTCTCGATCCTGGTCGTCTTGTTCCTGCTCGTCACCGTCATCGGCTTTGCCGCGGCGCGGTGGCGCCGGGCTGAGGACCTGATGCACCTGCACGAGTGGGGGCTCGGCGGGCGCGGCTTCGGCACCTTCATCACCTGGTTCCTGCTCGGCGGCGACCTGTACACCGCGTACACGTTCATCGCGGTGCCCGCCCTGGTCTTCGGCACCGGCGCGGCCGGGTTCTTCGCGCTGTCCTACACGATCATGGTCTACCCGATCGTGTTCGTGTTCCTGCCCCGGCTCTGGTCGGTGGCCCGGGTGCACGGCTACGTGACCCCCGCGGACTTCATCCGCGGCCGGTACGGATCACAGGGGCTGGCCCTGGCCGTGGCCTTCACCGGGATCCTGGCCGTGATGCCCTACATCGCGCTGCAACTGGTCGGCATCCAGGCGGTGCTGACCGTGATGGGCATCGGCAGCAACGCCTCGAACGAGTTCCTGAAGGACCTGCCGCTGATCATCGCGTTCCTCATCCTGGCGGGCTACACGTTCGTGGCCGGCCTGCGCGCCCCAGCACTGATCGCGTTCGTCAAGGACACCCTGATCTACGTAATGATCATCGTCGCGATCATCTACATCCCGATCCGGGTCGGCGGCTGGGGGCACATCTTCAGCACCGCGGACCACCACCTGAAGGCGATCAACCCGAAGACCGGCAAGCCGAACGGCAGCCTGATCCTGCAGCCGGCTGGCGAGTGGGCCTTCGCCACGCTGGCCCTGGGCTCGGCGCTGGCCCTGTTCATGTATCCGCACACGATCACCGGGGTGTTCGCGGCCAAGCGGCGCAACGTTATCCGGCGCAACGTCGCCGCCCTGCCCGCCTACTCCCTGGTGCTCGGCCTGATCGCGCTGCTCGGCTACATGGCGCTGGCCGCTCCCGGGGTGCCCGCCGACGTCAAGTCGCACGGCGCCAACGCGCAGCTGGCGGTGCCGTTCCTGTTCCAGCGGATCTTCCCGAGCTGGTTCGCGGGCATCGGCTTCGCCGCCATCGTCATTGGCGCGCTGGTCCCGGCGGCCATCATGTCCATCGCGGCGGCCAACCTGTTCACCCGTAACGTCTGGAAGGAGTACTTCCGGCCGCAGGCCAGTAACGCGGAGCAGACCCGGGTCTCGCAGACCGCCTCGCTGGTGGTCAAGCTCGGTGCCCTGCTCTTCGTGCTGCTGGTGAAGCAGACGTACGCCATCCAGTTCCAGCTGCTGGGCGGGATCTGGATCGTGCAGACCTTCCCGGCGATCGTGGCGGGCCTGTACACCCGGTGGTTCCACCGCTGGGCGCTGGTCATCGGCTGGGCGGTGGCCATGGTGTACGGCACGGTCGCCGCCTACCGGCTGCCGGCCCCCGGACAGCCGGGATCGCACTTCGGCGCGTCCGCGGACACGGTCCCGTTGTTCGACCACACCGGGTACATCGGGCTGACCGGGTTCGTTCTGAACCTGGTCATCGCGATCGTCCTGACGCTGGTGTTCCGGGCGTTCCGGGTGCCCGGCGGAACGGACGAGACGCTGCCCGAGCACTACGTGGCCGATCCGCCCGAGCTCGCCGTCGCGCCGGCTGCGGTGGCCACGGCGACCGCCGACAGCGGCTGACCCGCGCGGGTGCCGGGCCGGCCGCACCGCCGGCCGGCACCCGTCCCGGCCGGGCCCGGTCCGCTGTCCGCACTGCGCTACCAGCTGGTAACGTCGCGCCATGACCGAGCAGAGCCAGCGGGCGACGGTGCACGGCGGGACGCTGGCGGTGGCAGCGGCCCAGCGGCACGAGGTGTCCGCCATGTTCACCCTGTCCGGCGGGCACGTGTTCCCGCTGTACGACGGGGCGGTGCACGCCAGCCCGCCGATGCGGCTGGTCGACGTGCGGCACGAGCAGACCGCTGTGTTCGCGGCCGAGGCGACGGCGCGGCTGACCCGCTCCCCCGGCCTGGCCGTGCTCACCGCCGGTCCCGGGGTGACCAACGGGGTCAGCGCGATCACGACGGCCCACTTCAACGGCTCGCCCGTGGTGGTGCTCGGCGGGCCGGGCGCCGGACTACCGCTGGGGCTCGGGCAGCCTGCAGGAACTCGACCATCCGCCGCTGCTCGCGCCCGGTCACCAAGCGGGCCTGGACCGAGCACGACACCGCCAAGATCGCGACCGCCGTGGACTGAGGCGTTCTGGCTGGCCAGTACCCCGCATCGCGGCCCGGTCTTCCTCGACATCGCACTGGAGGCGCTGTTCGGCCAGGCCGGCCCGGTGGCGCCCGCCGCGCCCCGGCCGGCCGCCGCGGACAGCGCGCCGCTGGCCGACCCGGACGCGATCAGCCAGATCGCCGGGCTGATCGCGGCGGCCCGGCGGCCGGTGCTGGTGCTCGGCTCGGACGTGTGGGCTGGGCCGCGCCGACGCCGCGGCCCGGACCGCGGCCGAGGCCCTGCAGCTGCCGGTGATCACCAACGGCCAGGGCCGCGGCATCCTGCCGCCAGGCCATCCGTTGCTGGCCACCCGCGCCCGCTCGGTCGCGCTGCGCCGAGGCGGACCTGGTCGTGGTGGCGGGTACCCCGCTGGACTTCCGGCTCGGTTACGGGATGTTCGGTGTCGGACAATCGCGCGACGCACCGCCGTGGTTCACATCGCCGACTCCCCCGGGCAGGTCGCGGCGCACTGCCCGCTGGCCGCCTCCGTACGCCGGTGACCTGGCCGCCGTTCTTCGCCGGGCTCGCCGACCCGGCCGCCTGGCCGGACGGCCGGACCAGCTGCCCTGGGCGGACGCATGGCTGCCGCTGCTCCAGGACGCGGTGGCCGAGGCGATGGCCGCGGACGCCGCGGCTGCTGGCCAGCGCGGCCGACCCGATCCACCCGCTGCGGATCTACGGCGAGCTGGCCCGGCTGCTGGACGACGACGCGGTCGTCATCGGCGACGGCGGCGACTTCGTCTCCTACGCGGGCAAGTACATCGAGCCGCAGCGGCCGGGCGGCTGGCTCGACCCCGGCCCGTACGGCTGCCTCGGCACCGGGCTCGGCTACGCCATCGCGGCCCGGCTCGCCCGGCCCGTCGGCCCAGGTGGTGCTGCTGCTCGGGGACGGCGCGGCCGGGTTCTCGCTGATGGACATCGACACGCTGGTCCGCCACGCGCTGCCGGTCGTGATGATCTGCGGCAACAACGGCATCTGGGGCCTGGAGAAGCACCCGATGCAGGCGATCTACGGCTACGACGTGGCCGCCGACCTGCAGCCGCAGACTGCCGCTACGACGAGGTGGTCGAGGCGCTCGGCGGCGCCGGCGAGACTGGTCACCAGGCCAGACGAGATCGGCCCGGCGCTGCGGCGGGCGTTCGCCGCCGGTGTGCCCGTACCTGGTCAACGTGATCACCGACCCGGAGGTCTCCTACCCCCGGTCCACCACGGGCGTCTGACCTGGCGCCGGACCGCCGCAGCGCCGGACCGCCGCAGCGCCTGACCGCGGCTGACAGCCGGCCGCGGCGGCCGTCACTCGATGACCGCGATCAGGTCGCCCTCCTGGACCACGTCGCCCTCGGCCACCGCCAGCGTGGTCACCGTGCCCGGCTCCTCGGCGAGCACCGGGATCTCCATCTTCATCGACTCGAGGATGACCAGCGTGTCGCCGTCGGCGACCTGCGTCGCCTTCGGCGGCCACCACCTTCCACACGTTCGCCACCATCTCCGCGCGGACCTCGGCCACCCGGCGCTCCTCTCCTCCGCGGGCTCCTGCCCGGCAGATCGCCAGCCGCGCAGAACCCGGTCCTCATTGTGCTGGTTCAGATCACGGACGCAGCCGGTCCACGATGGACGTGTCATACGAGCCGCTGGCGAACTCCGCGCTGGCCAGCAGGTCCGCGTGAAACTCCAGGTTGGTCTGCAGGCCCGCGATCCGGAACGAGGCCAGCGCCACCCGGGCCCGGGCCAGCGCCTCGTCCCGGGTGGCCCCGTGCGCGCACAGCTTGGCCAGCAGCGGATCGTAGAACGGCGTCACCGTGTTGCCCGCCTGGTATCCGGCGTCGACCCGGATACCCGGCCCGGCCGGCTCCGCCCACTCGGTGATCGTGCCCGGGCTGGGCAGGAACCGCGCGGGAGTCCTCCGCGTAGACCCGCAGTTCGATCGCGTGCCCGTGGGCCGCCACGGCGGCCGGGTCGAAGCTGAGGCTGCTCGCCGCGGCGATCAGGAACTGCTGCTCGACCAGGTCGATGCCGGTGACCATCTCGGTGACCGGGTGCTCGACCTGGAGCCTGGTGTTCATCTCCAGGAACACGAAGTCGCCCGTCGCCGACGTCGACGCAGGCACTCCACCGTGCCCGGCGCCACGGTAGCCGACCGCCTCGCCCGCCCGGATCGCCGCGGCCAGCATCCGGGCCCGCAGCGGCGGGCTGACCCCCGGTGACGGGCGTCTCCTCGGCGACCTTCTGATGGCGCCGCTGCACCGAGCAGTCCCGCTCGCCCAGCGCCAGCACCCGGCCGTCGGCCAGCCCGAGGATCTGCACCTCGACGTGCCGGGCCTGCTCGATGTAGCGCTCCAGCAGGATGGCCGGGCTGCCGAAGAAGCGCTCGGCGCGCGATCGCGCGGTCTCGAAACCGGCCCGCAGCTGTGTCCGGGTCGGCGGCTGCGCTCATCCCGATGCCGCCGCCGCCCGCCGCAGCCTTGACCATCACCGGGTAGCCGATCCGCCCGGCCGCGGCCACCGCCGCCGTCGGCGTCCGTCACCGGCTCAGCGGTGCCCGGCGGCGACCGGCACGCCCGCGCGCGTCCATCAGGTTCCTGGCGTTGATCTTGTCGCCCATCTGCTCGATGGCCGCAGCGGGCGGCCCGACCCAGATCAGGCCGGCGTCGGTGACCTGCCGGCGAAGTCCGCGTGCTCGGCCAGGAATCCGTAGCCCGGATGGATGGCCTGCGCGCCGGCCTGCCGGGCGGCCGCCGATGATGGCTGCGGCATCGAGGTAGCTGCGCGCGGGTGGCGGCGGCCCGATGAGCACCGCGTCATCCGCCTCCTGGACGAACGGGCAGGCCAGCGTCGGCTTCGGAGTAGACGGCGACCGTGCGGATGCCCAGCCGCCGGGCGGTGCCCATTACCCGCCGGGCTATCTCGCCCCGATTGGCGACCAGGACCGACGCGAGCACCGGGACAGCCTACCGGCCGGTGCCTACAGGCGGCCTGGGTACCGGCCGGTCACGCTGGTCAGCGCGTCCACAACCCGAGGATCGTACTCGGCGGTGGTGTCCAGCCGGAGCCGTTCCAGCGCGGCCGTGGTCCGGTCCCGGTCCGCGGACCCGCCGACCAGGTCGTCGAAGGCGTTGGCGGCCCGGATGATCCGGCTGCCGATCGGCGGTTCCCGGCCCGGGCCGCGCCAGGGCTGGCACTGGCTGCGCACGATCTGCGCGACCTGGTCCAGCACCCCGGCCTGCTCGATGACGTCCGCGCCCAGTTCCGCGATGCGTTGCTGCTCGGCGGGTGAGGCGAGCACGGTGGCGCCGCCCGGGATCGGCTCCGGCAGCGACAGCTGGCCGATGTCGTGCATCAGCGCCGCGTACTCCAGCAGCAGCAGGTCGCGCTCGGCCATGCCGAGTTCCCGGCCGATCGCCACCGCGAGCCTGGCCGACCCGGTAGGAGTGGCCGTCTTCCACGTAGCCGCCGACCTCGGTGACCCGGGCCAGGGCGCGGACCGTCTGCAGGTAGGTGGCCCGGATCCCGGCGTACCGGCGGAACGCGACCTGGGTCACCAGCAGCGGCGCGATGAAGATGGCCAGCGCGGCCAGGCCCATCACCTCAGCGGCGAGGGCGATCAGCATCGCCGACGCCCCCACGGCCGCGCCGAGCGGCAGCTGCACCCGGAGCTCGTCGTTCAGCGACACGCCGAACCTGGGCCCGTAGCGCGTCAGCCCGGATCAGCGCCCGGATCACGCACTCCGCGAACCAGCCGGCCACGATCAGCACGAGCATGGCGGCCAGCTGCAGCCAGAGCAGGTGGGCCACGGGCGTCACGGTGGCCAGCGGCCGGAACAGGGCCGCCACGAACGCCACCGCCAGCAGCCGGGACGCCATCCCGGCTACCCCGGCGGGCCGGCCGGCCGCCAGGTGCGGCAGCGCCCCGACGATCATGCCGACCGCGGTGACCGCGACCACCTGGAGAGCGGGGTGCGGCGCCGGCTGCCCGGCGATCCGGAGCACGAGCGCGTAGCCGAGCGCACCCGCACTGCCGATCGGGGCGGCCTCCCGGTCCGCGGGCAGGGACAGCCGGAGCAGCTCGCCCAGTGCGATCAGCGCGCCGAAGGCCAGTGCGATGCGCGGCTGGATCAGGCCCGCCGCGGCCGTCTGGGCCACCGCGGCGACCAGCAGCAGGCCGGCCGCGGCGACCAGCAGGAGCTGGCCGGAATCCATGGACGGCCAGGCCTGCTGCCGCGCCAGGTGGCGTTGCGTGGTCATCCGGCCGGCCTCAGCGCCTCTCCGCGACCCGCAGCGGGGTGGTCGGGTCGTCGTGATCCTGGGCTGTCACCTCGGCGGGGTAGCCAGCGGGCACAGCCGGGGACTGCGAGCAGTCCCAGCCCTCCCGGGCCAGCGCGACCACGAATGCGTCCACCAGCACCGGGTCGAACTGGGTGCCCGACCACTTGCGCAACTCGGCCACGGCCTCGGCGATGCTGCGGGCGCCCCGGTAGGAGCGGTTGGACGTCATCGAGTCGAACGCGTCGGCCACCGCGATCACCCGGGCGAACTCCGGGATCTCGTCCCGGGCCAGGCCCATCGGGTAGCCCTTGCCGTCGACCCGCTCGTGGTGGTGCATGATGCCGGCCAGCGCCTCTTCCAGGAAGCCGATCTGCCGGACGATCTCCAGGCCGCGCATGGGGTGCAGCTGGATCGCGGCCAGCTCCTCCTCGGTGAGCGCACCGGTCTTCTGCAGCACCTTGGTGGGCACGCCGAGCTTGCCCACGTCGTGCAGCATGCCCGCGTACCGGATGGCTTCCACCCGCTCCGTGCGCATGCCGATCTCCCGGGCCAGCATGCCGGCCGCCTTGGATACCCGCTCGCTGTGCCCCCGGGTGTAGAAGTCCTTGGTCTCCACCGCCTGGCAGAGCGCGGCCATCGTGGCCGCGTAGGCACCCTCCTGCGCGGCGAACTGGCCCATCGCCCAGCGGGCCACGAACAGCGGGATGAGCACCAGCACCGCGGCGAACGCGCCCACCACAGCCCACAGCGCCGCCACGAGCAGCCCCAGCATGGCGTAACCCAGGTCGGAGACGAGCAGCAGCGGGAGGTGCTGCTCGAGGCGCTTGCGGCGGGGCGTGGCCCCGGCCGGGGAGAGCTGCAGCAGCATGCCCCACAGCAGGCCGTGGTTGACCAGCACGTGCGTGGCGGCGGCCGCGGCGAACGGCACGATGATGGTGGGGAAGGAGGCCGGGCCGGGCACGCCCACGGTGCCCCCTAGCGCGACGTAGACCTCCCCGGCCGCCGCCGCGCTCAGCGTGTACATCGCCGCGTTGAACACGCGCTCCTTTAGGTTGCCGCGGCGCAGGCTGAGCAGCGAGCTGGCGCCGACCAGCGCGGCACCAGCCGGACCGAGCAGCACCACGGCCGCCAGGGTGGCCGATGAGCTGGGTGACCAGGCGGACTGGCGGGACGCCAGCGTGGCGGGGGTGGAGTCACAGATCAGGAAGAGGACGATCAGCACCACCAGGGCCAGTGACAGCGGGTAATCGAGGTCCCCGTCCAGGTCGCGCACCAGCAGCTGCGCCAGCACCAGGGCGGCCGCCAGCACCACGGACGCCAGGTAGAGCCATGCGGCTCGCGACAGCCTGCTCACAGACCCCCCTAGCCGTCAGCCCGAGCGGGTGGGTAGCGGCAGGCGCGTGTGGCGGCGATGGAAGGTCGCCTCCCTAGGACCCGCGTTACCTGGTGATGACTCGCCGATAGCTTGTTCTCGCGACTCAGGGTAACGCTATCAACGCTATTCGCGGGGCGGTCCTTACCTATATCTACTTGGAGTTACATGAGATAACTAGAAGTCATTATTGCTGCTGCCGGGGCGCGGCAGGTCTCGGCGGGCGGAACCTCGGGGGCTAGCCTGGCCGGGCGCCGACCGGGCACCGGGCGCTGGCCGGGCACCGACCGGGCACCGGGCGCTGGCCGGGCGCCGGGCGCTGGCCGGGCACCGGCACCGGCACCGGGCACGGGCGCTGGCCGGGCAGGGCCGCCCAGCGCGGCTCGCGCAGCGCCGGCTATTCCGAGGAGATCTCGGTGATCTCGATCGTGGCGCGGACCTCCTGGATCCGGGCCATCACCTTGACCCGCAGGTCACCGGGGACCACATCATGCCCGCAGTGCTTGTGCACCAGGCGCTTGACCGCTTCCTCCAGGCCGAACTCCCGCAGGCAGGGACCGCATTCGATCAGGTGCTGGCGGATCTTGGCCCGGCCGTCGTCACCGAGTTCGCCGTCCAGATAGGAGTAGACCCGGTCGAGTACCTCGCTGCACGGGGTCTCGTGCGGCTTCCCGCAGCTCATGGTGCGTCCTCCTGAGCAGGCTCGGCACCGTCGCCGTCCGGTGACCCGGCCGCCGAGGCCGTACGCACCAGGCCCCGGTCAGCTGCGTAGTCCTGCAGCATCTCGCGCAGCTGCCGCCGCCCGCGGTGCAGGCGCGACATGACCGTGCCGATCGGCGTGCCCATGATGTCGGCGATCTCCTTGTACGCGAAGCCCTCCACGTCGGCGAGGTAGACCGCGATGCGGAACTCCTCGGGCAGGGCCTGCAGCGCTCTTTTGATATCAGAGTCCGGCAGCCGTTCCAGCGCTTCCGCCTCGGCCGACTTCAGCCCGGACGAGGTGTGCGACGCGGCCCTGGCCAGCTGCCAGTCCTCTACCTCCTCAGCCCCGGAGCGCTGCGGTTCACGCTGCTTCTTGCGGTAGCTGTTGATGAAGGTGTTGGTCAGGATCCGGAACAGCCACGCCTTCAGGTTCGTGCCCGGCTGGAACTGATGGAACGATGCGTAGGCCTTGGCAAAGGTCTCCTGGACGAGATCTTCCGCGTCGGCCGGGTTACGGGTCATCCGCAGCGCGGCTGAGTAGAGCTGATCCAGGTAGGGCAGCACGTCCTGCTCGAAGCGCTCACTTCGCTGCTCGAGTGTCTCGGTGACCTGACCCACCCCCTTGGAGATTTCCTGCACCGGCCATTGGTGACGAGCGTATGGGCGGGAGGATACATCCCCGGCATAGGCCGGCTCGAAGCGAGTCATCGGCAAGGCGCGCTGGGGGAGCGCGGAATCGGCTAGCAGCACGCCGTCTGTAACAGGGAGGTGACCGCCTTCATTCCGGTGATCTCCCGGCCCGCATTCCGGTGGTCTCCGTGCCCGCCGCTGGCCGGGCCGCCGGGCCGCTCCCCCCGGTCCGGCCCTGATGACAGCGGCGATTCTGACAAGGCAATTCCTGCCCGGCGCAGGTGAGCCGAGCACCCTGGCGGGGAACATCTCAGGGGAGGACTGCGCGGCACCATGCCGTCGCGGCGACGCTTCGCCCCTGCCAGGACGGCAGGCCGTCGGACGCAACGCGCGCAGTCCGCGCTAGATGGAGTCACGGTGTCGGCAAGCGCGACCAGCCCCCTCAGCGTCCTCGGCTCCGGATCGCTCACGGCCTACTGGAAATTCCAGCGTGCCGTGGCCGCGGCCCAGCTCCGGGCCTGGCTCCCCCCACGCGGCCAGTTCCTGGTCGACATCTCCGGGGCGCCGGGCCGTGCTGCCGCCCAGGCCGCCGCCGCTGGCTACGCGGTGCTCCGGGTGCTGCCCCGGACGGCCGGCCTGCCCCAGCCTGGCTGGCCGCCCCAGCCTGGCTGGCCGCCGCCAGCGCCGGTGGAACTCACCGGGCGCTCCCCGGGGCCGGGCCGCCTGACCACCGTACTGGCCGAGCCGGACAACCTGTCGTTCCTGGCGGACGGGTCAGTGGACGGCGTCATCGCCGACGACCGGGCGCTGTCCCGGCACCTGGTCGCGGAAGACCTGGCCGCCGAGATCGCCCGGGTGCTCCGGCCCGGTGGCCAGCTGCTGGCCTGCGTGGATTCCCTGGTCCTCGGCATGTCGATCCTGGCCGAGCTGCGGCACTGGGCCGAGCTCACCGACCTGCCCCAGGCCGAGGTGGTGCTGGTGCCCTGGCCGGACGGCAGCATCACCCGCTGCTTCGGCCCGGAGCAGCTCCGCGACCTGCTCACCGAGGCCGGGCTCGAGGTCAGCTGGATCAGGCCGCGTACCGTACTGTCCCCGTCCACCGTGGATCATGTGCTGCGCAGGGACCCGAGCGCGACCATGCGGCTGGTCCGGACGGAACTCGCCGCGGGCGTGCACGGGCTCTACGGGATGGGCGGCAACGAGTCGTTCGGCATCTACCTGCTGGCCGCGGCCCGCAAGCCCGGCCGCCGCCGCTAGCGGCGGTCCCTCTAGCGGCCCAGGGGCGGCCGGCTAGCGGCGACGGCCTCCTACCGGCGGCGTTCCCCTCCAAGCGGCGGCCCGGCTCAGCTAGCGGCCCAGGGGCGGCCGGCTAGCGGCGGCGGTCCCGCTTGGATTGGCACGCGACGCAGCGTGAAGCCTCCGGCCGTGCCTCCAGCCGCCCCTCGGGGATCCGGCGGCCGCAGTCCGCGCAGTTGCCGTAGCTTCCCTCCTGGATCCGCCGGAGCGCCTCGAGCACCGCGGAACGCTGGCTCATCGCCGAGGCCAGGATCGCCTCGGTCCGGTCGGTCTCGGACAGGTTCGTCCCCACGTCGGCCAGGTCGTGCGGGACATCAGCGAGGTTTCCCTGCGGAGCCTCGCCGCGGAGCACTGAGATGGACCTGTCCAGTTCGTCGCGGGCCTCTTCCAGGCGCCTGCGTACCGTGCCAGTCTCCACCGTTCCTCCTGCTCTCACCAGGACACCTCCTTCTGCTCTCACCAGGACACCTCCTTCTGCTCTCACCAGGGCACCAAGAGCGCAGCGCACTGGTCCGGGGGCCGGCCGCTCGCTCTGGGGCCTTAGAACAACGCGCTGGGGGCGCCGGGGGTCTCCCCGTCGCGCTCCCGGGACCCCGCCCCGGACGCGGTAGCGTGCGCTCCGGCCGGCTCGGGCTCCCCGGCCGCCGGCTGGATCAGCTGGGGGCCGTTGTGCCGTACCGAATTGACCTCGGTGGACACGGGATATGACGTCAGCCGCGCCGACACCGCGGGCGCCAGCAGCTGGTGCAGTTCGTCCGGACTGGTGGCCTCCGGGTCGAGCCAGTCCGACCAGCGGGCGGGCTCGATCACCATGGGCATCCGGTCGTGGATGTGGCCGACCTCGTCCTCCGCCCGGGTGGTGATGATCGTCGCCGTCCACCGCCAGGCGTTCGCGTGGTCGTCGGGCAGGCTCTTGTCCCGCCAGAGCTCATAGAGCCCGGCAAAGGCCAGCACGCCCCCGTCGGCCCGGTGGATGTAGTGCGGCTGCTTGCGCGGCTTGGCCGGGTCGCCGACCTTCTCCCACTCGTAGTACCCGTCCGCCGGGATCAGGCACCGGTGCCGGGCAAAGGCGCGGCGGAAGGCCGGCTTCGTGGCCACCGTCTCCGCCCGCGCATTGATCAGCTTGCTGCCGATCGAGAGGTCCTTGGCCCAGAACGGCACCAGCCCCCAGCGGACCACCCGGAGCTCGCGCGCTGCCGCTGGGGCGGCCTCTTCCGCTCCGTCCCGCCCGGCCGCGCCGCCCGGCGCGCCGTCGCCTGCCGCGTCCCGGTCGTCACCGGCGCGCCTGGTGAGCACGGCATAGATGGGCTTGGTCGGGGCGACGTTGTAGTCGGGTTCCAGCGGCTGGGCGACCCGGTCGCGCAGCACGCCGAACTCCTCCAGGAGTTCGGTGCGCTTCCGCACCGATGCGTACCGGCCGCACATGCCGTGGTCACCTGTTCCTGTCTAAGGGCCCTGGTCCGGGCAAAGTTCTGTCGGGCGGTTCTGGTTGGTCCGGCCCTGACCCGTACAACGCCGGAGAAGCACAGAATGAGGCCTTTCATAGCCGGAAAGCCGGCCTGCCAAACCTGGGCCTCCCCATCGCGTGCCGGGTGCTACCTGATGGATCTTCCCCGGCAGCCTCGATTCACTCCCCGCACGCAGGCCAGCGCACCCATTACGCTCACACCATGGATGTTGCCCGGCAGGATTCCGGCGGCGCGCCGCCACCATGGCTACCGCCCGCCGCGGACGGCCCGGTACGGGCCGAGGTGCGGCTGCCTGGCTCGAAATCCATGACTAACCGGGCGCTCGCGCTGGCCGCGCTGGCCCCGGCGCCGACCGTGATCACCGGGCCGCTGCGGGCCCGGGATACCGCGCTGATGGCCGCGGCGCTGACCTCGCTCGGAGCGACCGTGGACGTGGCCCCGGCGGACTCCGGGGCGGCCTCGTCCTGGCGGGTGACCCCCGGCTGGACACCGGCCGCGGCCCGGGTGGACGTGGGGAACGCCGGCACGGTGATGCGCTTCGTGCCGCCGGTCGCCACGCTGGCCAGCGTCCCGGTGGAGTTCCACGGCGACCCACGGGCGTCGCAGCGGCCGGTGGGCGCGATCATCGCCGGGCTGCGCGAGATCGGGGCGGTGATCGACGACGGCGGCCGCGGCGCCATCCCGTTCACCGTGCACGGCGCCGGGTCGCTGCCCGGCGGCGTGGTCACGCTGGACGCGTCCGCCTCGTCCCAGCTGGTTTCCGGGCTGCTGCTGGCGGCCCCCCGGTACGACAAGGGGCTGGAAGTCAGGCACCGCGGGCCGCGGGCACCGTCCGCCCCGCACATCGCGATGACCGTGCAGATGCTGCGCGACGCCGGCACCGTGGTGGAGACCGGAGCCCAGCACCCGGGCGGCAGCGGGGACAGCGCTGGCCCCGACACCTGGTTCGTCCATCCGGGCGGACTTGGCAGCCAGCCGATAGCTGTCGAGCCTGACCTGGTCAACTCCGCCCCGTTCCTGGCCGCCGCCCTGATCACCGGGGGCAGCGTCACGATCCTGGACTGGCCCGCGGTGACCACCCAGCCGGCCAGCCACATCATCGCCGCGCTGCGTGCCATGGGCGCCCACTGCGAGCTGGGGCCCGGCGGGCTGACCGTCACCGGCACCGGCACCGTGCACGGGATCACCGCCGACCTGGCCGACTGCAGCGAGATCTCGATGGTGCTCGGCGCGCTCGCCGCGCTGGCCGACTCACCCTCGATGCTCACCGGCATCGGGCACCAGCGGCTCCAGGAAACTGACCGGCTGGGCGCGCTGGCCACGGAGATCAACGCGCTGGGCGGCGAAGTGACCGAACTGCCGGACGGCTGGCAGATCCGGCCCCGGCCGCTGCGCGCCCGGCGGCCCTTCGCGACGTACGAGGACCACCGGCTGGTGATGGCTGCCGCCGTGCTCGGCCTGGCCGTGCCCGGTCTCCAGGTGGAGAACGCGGCCACGGTCGGCAAGACGTTCCCTGACTTCCCCGGGATGTGGGCGGCGCTCTTGGAGCGCGCTCCCTGAACCGGCGGCCGACCCGCGCTGACCTGGACGAAGATGACGTGCGGGTCCGGCCCGCGCGCGGTTCGCGGCCGCGGACCCGGCGCCGGCCTGCGCACGAGGACGCGGTCGAGGGGTTCGTCGCCTCGGTGGACCGCGGCCGGTACGGGTGCCTGGTCGGCGACCGCGTGGTTACCGCGATGCGCGCCCGGGAGCTGGGCCGGCGCAGCGTGGCGGTGGGCGACCGGGTCGCGCTGGCCGGGGACATCTCCGGGCAGCCCGGCACCCTGGCCCGGGTGGTCCGGATCGAGCCGCGGACCTCGGTGCTGCGCCGCTCGGCCGATGACACCGATCCGGTCGAGCGGGTCATCGTGGCCAACGCGAACCAGCTGGTGATCGTCACCGCGCTGGCCGACCCGCCGCCGCGGCCGCGGCTCATCGACCGTTTCCTGGTCGCCGCCTATGACGCCGGGCTCAGCCCGCTGCTCTGCCTCACCAAGTCCGATCTCGCGCCCGCCGGGCCGCTCATCGACGCCTACGGGCCGCTGGGCATCCCGCACGTGGTGCTGGGACAGCCGCTGACCGCCAGCGCCCTGGCCCCGCTCCGCGAGGCGCTGGCGGGCCGCCTGAGCGTGCTGGTCGGCCACTCCGGCGTGGGCAAGTCGACCCTGGTCAACGCCCTGATCCCGGACGCTGGCCGGGCGGTCGGCACGGTCAGCCCGGTCACCGGGCGGGGCCGCCACACCTCCTCCTCCGCGGTCGCACTCGCGCTGCCCGGGGGCGGCTGGCTCATCGATACCCCGGGGTTGCGCGGGTTCGGGCTGGCCCACGTGGCACCGGACCGGGTGGTCCGGGCCTTCCCGGATCTCGCCCCCGGCACCGCCGCGTGCCCGCCGGGCTGCACCCACCTCGAGCCGGACTGCGCGCTGGACGACTGGGTCCGTGATCAGGGTGGCGACCCGCGCCTGGTCGCGCGGCTGGAGTCACTCCGCCGCCTGCTCCGCAGCAAGGAAGGCGACGACAGCCCCTGACCACACACCAGCCACCCGACCACACCAGCCACCCGACCACACCAGCCACCCGACCACACCAGCCACCCGACCACACCAGCCACCCGACCACACCAGCCACCCGACCACACCAGCCACCCGACCACACCAGCCACCCGACCACACCAGCCACCCGACCACACCAGCCACCCGACCACACCAGCCACCCGACCACACCAGCCACCCGACCACACCAGCCACCCGACCACACCAGCCGTCTCCCGCATCCGCCCCGACCCCCATGGGAGCCGTTGCGGATGGAGTTCTTTTCACGCGTTCCCTACGGACATTTCCGGGCAAACCACTCGTGATCATGACTGGAACGCGTGAAGAGTGGCCGCAGGCATGATCAATGTGGCCGGTGGTGCTGGTGTGTCCGGCATCCCGGGGGAGCAGGGTGGGCCGGGCGGCGAAGGGCCGGGCCGACCGCGGGTGCCGGGCGGATCCGCAACAGCCCACCCTGCAACGGGGGCCAGCCTGCAGCCCCAGCTCCGGGCGCCACCCAGACGGGCGCCACCCAGACGGGCGCCACCCAGACGGGCGCCACCCAGACGGGCGCCACCCAGACGGGCGGCCGGCGGGCGCCACCGGGCGGGCGCCCACCCGGGCGGGCGACGCGCTGCTGGCGGAGCGACGACGGCCCCGGGCCGGGGGCTGGCCAGCGGGTGCGGGCAGCAGGCCGCCATAGCCCGGCAATAGCCCATCCGGCCCTGATCCGCTACCGTGAGGCGGCGTGGCCGGATACGACGACGACCTACGCTTCGCCCACGTCCTCGCCGACGCGGCCGATGACATCACCACGCGCCGTTTCCGCGCACACGACCTGCATGTCGAGGCCAAGCCGGACCTGACCCCGGTCACCGACGCGGACCGCACGGCCGAGGATTCACTGCGCAACGTGCTGCGCCGGTCCCGGCCCCGGGACGCCGTGCTGGGCGAGGAATTCGGCCGGACCGGGGGCGGCCCCCGCTGCTGGGTGATCGACCCGATCGACGGGACCAAGAACTACGTGCGCGGGGTACCGGTCTGGGCCACGCTGATCGGCCTGATGGACGGGGACACGGTGGTCATGGGCTTGGTGTCCGCACCCGCCCTGGGCCGACGCTGGTGGGCTGCCCAGGGCAACGGCGCGTGGACCGGCCGCAGCCTGACCAAGGCCAGCCGCTGCCGGGTATCGGACGTGGCGATGCTGGAAGACGCCTCGTTCTCCTACTCCGGCGTGCCCGGCTGGGAAGACCGGGGCATGCTCCAGGGCTTCCTGGGGCTGACCCGGTCCGTATGGCGGACCCGGGCGTTCGGCGATTTCTGGTCGCACGTGCTCGTCGCCGAGGGCGCGGTGGACCTGTCCGCCGAGCCCGAGGTGTCGCTGTGGGACCTGGCCGCGCTGCAGATCATCGTGGAGGAGGCGGGCGGCCGGTTCACCGATCTGGACGGTAACGCCCGGCCAGACGGTGGCAGCGTGGTGTGCACCAACGGGCGGCTGCACGACGAGGTGCTCCGGCATCTCACCGCGCACCAGGACGGGCCCCGCCAAACTAGTTTCGACCTGCACTGACACCGCCCGGAACCGGGACCAAGGGATAGGGACTTGCCCTCCCGCCGGGTATCGCCGATGCTGTAAGGCACGGCTCGTCACAAAGGCACAAGCTCAGCGTCCGCGGGCCGCGCCGCGTCCTGGCCAGCGCGCCGGCTGCGGTGTAGTTGAACCGCCCTGGGAGTGATCGATCGTGAAGGTGCGAGACGGCATGACCAGCCTGGTGCTGACCATCGGGCCCGCCCATACGCTGCGTGAGGCGGCCCGCCTGATGTCATCCCGGCGGGTGGGCGCCGCGGTGGTGAGCGACGATGAGCATCCCGGCATCGGCATCCTCACCGAACGGGACATTCTCGACTCGATCGGCGCGGGCCAGGACCCGGACGTCGAGCTGGCCGCGCAGCACCGCACCGCGGATGTGGTGTTCGCGTCGCCCGACTGGACCCTGCAGCAGGCCGCGGAGACCATGGTGCGCGCTGGTTTCCGGCACCTGGTCGTGGTGGAGGGGAACGAGGTGACCGGGCTGCTGTCCATGCGTGACATCGTCCGGGTCTGGGCGGAGGAGTCCACCGCGGTCACCGCCGGGGCGCAGGCCGCCACCCCCGCCTGAGCCGCGCCGCTCAGCCGGTTGCGGTGGCTGAGCGCGAGGAGCACGATGATCCCCGCGGCAGGGCGGCAGCTAGCGACGAGGCGGGGCAGTGAACGTGAGCACGGCCGATGAAACTCCCGGTGAGTCCCGGGCCCGCAGGCCCCGGGACCGGCGCGCCCTCACGGCCCTGGCGTGCCTGCTGGCCATCGCCTGCCTGATCCCCCCGGTCGCCGGGCTGGCCCGGCGGTACGTGGTCGTCGAGTCGATCCAGTTCGCGGTGTTCGCCCTGGCGGTGCCCGGGCTGCTGGTGCTCGGCGCGCCCTGGCGCACGCTCGGCCTGGCCGACCGGGCTAGGCCGCCGCGGCCCGCGAGCGCCGCCCCTCCTTCTTCCGGTCGCTGGTCTTTCTCGCGGCTTTCGCGCTGGTCGCGGTGTTCTGGCGGCTGCCCGCGCTGGTCGACGCGCTCGCCCGGCATCCGGCCCTGGCCGTGGCCGAGCTGGCCAGCCTGGTCGTCACCGGCGCCGGAGTGTGGCTGGAGATCGTGCCCTCCCCGCCGCTCCGCCCCCGCGGCCCCGGCCTGCACCGCGCCGTCATCGCCGCGTTCGCCATGTGGCTGATCTGGATCATCGCCTACATCCTCGGGCTCGCCACCCATGGCGTGTTCCACGCGTTCAGCTACCCGCCGGGCGGCGCGTTCAGCGCCGTGGCCGACCAGGAACTGGCGACCGGGGTGCTGTGGCTCGTCGCGGGCGCCTGCTTCGTCCCGGTGATCTTCAGCGCCATGCTGGGCTGGCTGCACACCGAGAACGTGGACGAGGAGCTGGAGCAGGTCGCGAACTCGGCCAGCCTGCCCGCGGTCCGGGGCTGGGGCCAGCCGCGTCACCGCGCCGGCTAGCGCGGGCCACTTGCCCCGATGGCCGATGGCCGGGTGGCTGGGGTCAGCGGGCCCGGTCAGCTGGGGCCGGGTCAGGGTCAACCAGGGTCAACCGGGGCCGGGGTCAGCCGGGGCCGGGGCCGGGGTCAGCCAGGGCCGGGGCCGGGGTCAGCCAGGGCCGGGGCGGGTAGCCGGGGCCGGGGTCAGGGTCAACCGGGGCCGGGGTCAGGGTCAACCAGGGCCGGGGCCGGGGTCAACCAGGGCCGGGGTCAGCTGGGGCCAGGGTCAGGGTCAACCGGGGCCGGGGTCAACCGGGGCCGGGGTCAGCTGGGGCCAGGGTCAGGGTCAGCCAGGGTCAACCGGGGCCGGGGTCAGCCAGCCAGCCGGGGTCGGTCCGCAGCAGGCTGTACGTCACCCCGTCCCGCCACGCACCGTCCCGCCAGCCGACCCCACGGGTCACGCCTTCCCGGCTGAACCCGGCCTTTTCCAGCACCCGCTGCTCGGCCAGGTTCCCGGTCTCGGTGTCCGCCTCGATCCGGTACACGGGAGTGTTCGCCAGCAGGTACCGGGCCAGCGCCCGCTGCGCCTGGGTGCCGTACCCGTGGCCGCGCGCCTCCGGCAGCAGCGCGATGCCGATCGTCCAGCAGTACGCCGACGGCGTGGTGTTCCGGCGTCGCCAGTTCACGAAGCCCAGCACCTCACCCGGGCGGACCACCAGCAGCACCCCGCCGTCCGGGCCGATCAGCCTGTCCTCCGACCACCGGCGCCGCCACAGCCCCGGATCGAACCAGCCGTACTGCGCGAACTCGCCCGCGACCTGAGGATCCCAGGTCAGCTTCTCCAGCACCGGCAGGTCATCCTCGGCGACTGGCCGGAACTCCACACGATCGTCCATAGCCAGCGTCATTTACCCAGCCACCCCGCGGCCATGCCTGGTCCAGCCGACCGGCTCCAGCCAGCTCCGGCCAGTCCGCGGTCGGCTCCGGCCCAGCCGCCGGCCAGCCCACCCAGTCCCCCGGCAACCGTAGGCTGGCAGTCAGCCGGTGGTCGGTTTCGTGGTGCTCACTGGAGGTACTCGACTGGCCAGGGGCCAGCCCGGCGCCGTGTCCGGCGGCGGGCCAGCCACCAACGCAGGTGGGGTGATCCATATGGGAGACAGCGGGCACGAACCCGGCTCGTCCAGATCAGGGCCCTATGGGACCAGCCCCTACGGCTCCGGCCCGTACGGATCTGGCCCTTACGACTCCAGCCCCCACGGCTCCGGCCCGTACGGATCTGGCCCTTACGACTCCAGCCCCCACGGCTCCGGCCCGTACGGATCTGGCCCGTACGGATCTGGCCCTTACGACTCCAGCCCCCACGGCTCCGGCCCGTACGGATCTGGCCCTTACGACTCCAGCCCCCACGGCTCCGGCCCGTACGGATCTGGCCCTTACGACTCCAGCCCCCACGGCTCCGGCCCGTACGGATCTGGCCCTTACGGCTCCGGCCCGTACGGTCCCGGCGGCTACGAGTACGGCGGATACGGGCCGCCGCCGCCCCCGCCGCGCCGCCGGGGTCGCGGGATGCTGACCCATCTGCTGGTGGCGGTGCTGGCCGCCGCCCTGGCCGCGGGCGTGGTACTGGCCGTCTACCGCCCGTCGCCCAACAGCTCGGCGGCGCCGGCCACGGGCGTGCCCGGCGGCAACGCCGTGCCCGCCCCGCCCAGCGCCCCGCCCAGCGCTCCGGCCAACGGCAGCGAGCAGGCCGTGGTCAGTAAGGTCCAACCCGGCCTGGTGATCATCAACACCACGCTCCAGTACAGCAACGAGACGGCGGCCGGCACCGGCATGGTCATCAACCCGGGCGGCCTGGTGCTGACGAACAACCACGTCATCGAGGGGTCCACGAAGATCACCGCGACCGTGGCGGCGACCGGCCGGACCTACCCTGCCACGGTCATCGGCTACGACAAGACCGGCGACATCGCGCTGATCCGGCTCACCGGGGCGAACGGCCTGCGCACCATCCCGGTCGGCAACTCGGCCACGGTCACCTCCGGGACCCAGGTGGTGGCCCTGGGCAACGCCCAGGGCCAGGGCAGCATCGTGCCCGCCCCCGGCCAGGTCACCGCGCTGAACCGGACCATCACCGCGAGCGACCAGGGTGGCTCGGTCAGCACCGAGACCCTGCACGGGATGATCCAGACCAACGCGGACGTCGTGTCCGGCGACTCTGGCGGGGCCCTGGCCAGTTCCGCGGGCGTGGTCATCGGCATGGATACCGCAGGCAACGACGTGAGCTTCCAGCAGGGATCATCCAGCGGGTTCGCGATCCCGATCAACACCGCGCTGGCGGTGGCCAGGCAGATCGCCACCGGCCAGGCCAGCTCGGCCATCACCATCGGCTACCCGCCTTTCCTGGGCATCTTCATCGGCGGCGGGTCGAGCAGTAACCCGCAGACCCAGGCGCAGCAGCAGGAGCAGCAGAGCGGTTTCGGTGACGGGTTCGGCGGCTTCGGTGGGTTCGGCGGCCTGGGCGGCGGCGGGAACGCGCCGGCCTGCTACACCAGCAACGCCAGCCTGGCCGTGCCGTCCAGCATCGCCCCGGTCGGCTCCGGCACGCTGATCGACGGGACCGTCTGCGGCAGCCCGGCTGCCTCCGCCGGGATGACCGGCGGGGCGGTCATCACCGCGGTGGACGGGCACGCGGTCGGCGCACCGGCCAGCCTGACCAGGATCCTGGCCGGATTCCATCCCGGCACCACGATCTCCGTCAGCTGGGTCAGCCCGGCCGGCCAGCGCACTACCAGCCAGCTGCACCTGCTGGCCGGGCCGCCGCAGTAACCGCCCGCCGCGCGGCCGCCAGCGGGCTCACTGCGTGGCAGTGCCCAGCGGGACCCGCCACGCGAACCGGGTGGCCCCGGGCACCGGCTCGATCGCGATGTGCATGCCAGCCGCGGTGGCCCGCTCTCGTAGCTGGGCAAACTCCAGGACTGGCGCATTATCCGCAACGCTCAGGGGAAGCGGGGTGGCCTCGATCACGGTGACACAGGTGTGCTCCGTGACAGTGACGGCGATCCGGGCCGGGGCGGAATGCTTGCTGATCAGGCTCAGCGCATCGCGCAGGATGCCGAGAAGCTCGCTGCTGGTGCCGGGACGCAGCCCGAGGTCTACCGGGCCGGTGAAGCTGACCTCGGGCGTGGGCGACAGCGGCCCGCACAGCTCCAGGATCTCCTCGCGGAACCCGCGGCGGCCCTTCCGCTGCTGCCCGAGGTCGAAGATGGTGTCCCGGAGGATCCGGAGTACCTCGTCCAGGTCGGCCACGGCGGACTGGACCCGGTGCCGAACGTCCGGCTCCCGGGTCAGCGTAGCCGCGCTGTCCAGGTCCAGCCCGGCCGCGAAGATCCGCTGGACCACCGTGTCCTGCAGGTCGGCGGCGATCCGGTCCCGGTCGGCCAGCACAGTGAGCTCGCGCAGCCGATCCTGCAGCTGGGCCGTTTCCTGCTGCGAGCGGCGGATGCGGTCACGCAGCCCGTGCGTGGCGATGGAGATCACGGTGCCGAGCGAGGCCCACAGGATCACCCGCCGGGCGATCACCGGGTCCCCGGCGGCCACCGGCACCAGCGAGAGGATCACCTCGACGGCCACGATGGCCACGACCACGCAGGCCGACTCCCACATCCGGTGGAACAGGGCGGTCCAGATCAGCGGGATCAGGATGACGACGCCGACGCCGGAGGTAGGGCCCGCGGCCAGGATCAGGGCCAGCACCGAGCCGGTATAGGCCAGCGGGACCAGCACCGGCAGCCATCCCGGCAGCCGTGGCCAGGGCAGCAGGAACGCCCCGGCCACGGCGACCAGCAGCAGCACGCTGACCAGCACCGCCCAGGCCGAGGCCGGGCCGGGCGAGAGCGCCAGGCTGGCCTCGGCCACGACCGCGATGGCGGCGAACGGCGCCGCCCGGACCAGCAGGCCAGGTCGCTGGAAGGGATGAGCCGGCGGCCCGGCGGAGCTGGCCGGGAGCTCAGCCCATGACTGGGGACTGCCTGCGGAAGCCATCAGCGGGCACCTCTGCGACCGCGCCGGATGCCAGGCGTGCTCATGCCGCCGAGAAGCCGGAGCGCGCGCACCCACGAGGCCCAAGACGGCACAAGTCCCGCCAGCGTCGTTGCGGACCGGGACTTTTACGGATACCTAACGACCGTCATCCTATGCTCGCGTGCTGCCCCTGCCTAGGTGCCGCTCCTGGTCAGCGGCATCATCCGGGGAGCTGGGCGGCCCGGAGGTCAGCACCTTGCGGAAGTAGGCCGCGGACTCCGCATAACCCAGCGCCCGGTAGAACGGGGCGGCCCGCCGGGTCGCCAGCGCGACCAGCGCACAGTCCCGCTCAGCCGCCCACCGCTCGAACGCGCTCATCAGGGCGCGCCCGGCACCGTGCCCGCGATGCTCTGGCGATACGAAGATTTCCTCGACCCAGCCGACCGGGCCGTTGGCGAAAAACGTCAGGTGCTGGAAGCCGAGCAGGTAGCCCAGGCAGCTGCCACCGTCCCCGGTGTCAGCCAGCAGCAGGCAGGTACCGTCCGCGGCCAGCACGGCCGGGTAGCTGAGGTCGAATCTCGCCCGGGAGAACGGGAACGACTGGGCCAGGGCGGCGGCCAGGCTGGCCACGGTCCCGGCGTCGGCGCGGCCTGCGGGCCTGATCCGGATCGGTGCACGGGGCATGCCCCCATGGTCGGCCCCAGCATCGGCGCGGCCAGCACGCTGGCGGTGACCGGGCGCAAGAACTGAGATGCTGCGGGTATGAGCGGCCCGCTACTGGATGCCGGCGACCACGATCGTGACCACGGGCATGACCACGGGGATGACCACGGTCACGCCCATGATCACGATCCGCAGCACGACGGCCACGAGCACGGCGCCCATGGGCACGGCCCGGGGGATGGCCACGATCACGCCCGTGATCATGATCATGACCAGGCCGGCCATGACCATGGCCACGATCACGATCACGGGACCGGCGTGCTGGCCCGGCTGCGGCACCTGCTCCGCCCGCATTCGCACGAGGCAGCGGACAAGGTCAACGCGGCCATGGAGGCCAGCGCCGAGGGGATCCGGGCGCTGTGGATCTCCCTGGCCGTGCTGGGCGGCACGGCGCTGATCCAGGCGGTCGTGGTCGCGCTCTCCGGCTCCATCGCCTTGCTGGGCGACACGCTGCACAACGCGGCCGACGCGCTCACCGCGCTGCCCCTGGGGGTGGCGTTCGTGCTGGGCCGACGGCCGCCCAACCGCCGGTACACCTACGGGTACGGCCGCGCCGAGGACCTGGCCGGGGTGGTCGTCGTCCTGATCATCGCGGCCTCATCGGCCTTGGCCGCGGTGGAGGCGATCACCCGGCTGGCCCATCCCCGCCCGGTGTCCAACCTGATCGCGGTGGCCCTGGCGGCGCTGGTCGGGTTCACCGGCAACGAGCTGGTGGCCCGGTACCGGATCCGGGTCGGCCGGAAGATCGGGTCGGCGGCCCTGGTCGCCGATGGGCTGCACGCCCGCACCGACGGTTTCACCTCGCTGGCCGTGCTGCTCGGCGCGGGCGGGGTCGCGCTGGGCTGGGACTGGGCCGACCCGGCCGTCGGGCTGCTGATCACGGTGGCCATCCTGGCGGTGCTGCGGCAGGCCGCGCGGGAGATCTACCGGCGGCTGATGGACGCGGTGGACCCGGCCCTGGTCGATCAGGTCGAGCAGACGCTGCGGGCCACCCCGGGCGTGCGGGGCGTGGGCCAGGTCCGGCTGCGCTGGATCGGGCACCAGCTGCGCGCCGAGTGTGAGGTCATCGTGGACGGCGGGCTGACCGCCATCCAGGCCCACCAGGTCGCGGTGAACAGCGAGCACCAGCTGCTGCACGCGCTGCCGCGGCTCACCGCGGCCCTGGTCCATGCCGATCCGGAGCCGCAGCAAGGCACCGACCTGCATGCGGTGCTCGGCCCGCACCGCTGACCTGCGCCTGGATCCGGTGCGAGACTGGCCCAGTGGACGAGCAGGCGCGGGCGCGGGCCGCCGGGTACGTGCCTGACCCGGCCCGGCTGGCCGCGGTGATCCTGGTCGAGGGACGCAGCGATCAGTCCGCCGTGCACGCGCTGGCCCGGCGCCGCGGCCGTGATCTCGGCCAGGAGGGCGTCAGCGTGGTACCGATGGGGGGCGCTACGAACATCGGCCACTTCCTGACCGTGTTCGGCCCGCCCGGCCTCGATGTCCGGCTGGCCGGCCTGTGCGACGTGGCCGAGGAGCCCGGCTTCCGGCGCGGCCTGGAACGGGCTGGCCTCGGCTCCCCGCTGGCCCGCGCCGACCTCGAACGGCTCGGCTTCTTCGTGTGCGTCGCCGACCTGGAGGACGAGCTGATCCGGTCGCTCGGCATCGCCGCGGTGGAGCAGATCGTGGCGGCGCAGGGCGAGCTGCGATCACTCCGCACCTTCCAGAACCAGCCCGCCCAGCGGGAACGCACCCCGCAGGCGCAGCTCCGCCGGTTCATGGGTACCCGGTCCGGCCGTAAGATCCGCTACGGTCGGCTGCTGACCGAGGCGCTGGATCCCGCCCGGATCCCCCGGCCGCTCGATCGCGTCCTGGCCTGTCTGTGAGGGCCGCGCCCGGATACCCGGCCGGGGCCGGCAGAATGAGCCGGTGACCGAGTCCAGTGCGGATGCGGTGCTGTCCGTTGCGGAAAAGCAGAGCGCTGAGGCGCTGCTGAGCCAGGCCTGGGGCGAGCAGGCCGTGGTCCGCGCGGCGCAGCTCATCTGGAACCGGCGGCACGTGGTCCGGCTGCAGTGCGCCGGCGGCCGGTCTGCCGTGCTGAAGCGCCCGGAGGACCGGGGCCGCCGCCCTGGGCGCGACGGGGGGTTCAGGGTTGAACTGGCCACCCTGGACTACCTGACCGCCATGCCGGTGCCAGTCGCCCCCCGGCTGCTGGGCGCCGACCTCCAGGCGGGCATCCTGGTCATGGAGGAGCTGCCGCCCGGAGGCTCGCTCGCCGACTCACTGCTCGCGGGCGACCGGGCCCGCGCCCAGGCTGATCTGGTCGCCTATGCCCGGGCGCTGGGATCGTTGCACGCCTGGAGCATGGGCCGGGCGGAGGAGCTGACCGCGTCGCAGGCCCGCTACGGGCCGCCGGGGAGGATGACGGCCCCGGGCTGGTTCGGCGCGGCCGGCCGGGGCCAGGAGGCGTTCCTCGCGCTGGCGGGCACGCTGGGCGTGACGGCCAGCGGCGTGGCCGAGGAGATAGCCGGGATCGGCCCGCTGCTGGCAGGACCGGGCTACCTCGGCCTGGTGCACGGCGATGCCTGCCCGGACAACGTCCGCATCATCGACGGCAGCTGCCGGATCTTCGACTTCGAGACCTCCAGCTGGGGCCCGGTCGTGCTCGACGCCGCCTATCTCCAGGCTCCGTTCCCGAGCTGTTGGTGTTTCGCCCGGCTGCCCGCGGAAGCGGTGGCCCCGGCGGCCGATGCCTACCGGGCCTGCCTGGCGGCGGCGGGTGTCAGCCTGGGCCCGGCCTGGGAGGCCGCCACGACCGCCGCGCTGGCGGGCTGGATCGTCGCCCGGGGCCCGATGATGGCGAGGGCGCTCGAGGAAGATCGTTCATGGGGCACCACGACGATGCGGCCCCGGCTGCTGGCCTGGCTGGGCACGTTCACCCGCCAGGCGGCGCGGACCGGCGTGCTGCCCCGGCTCCAGGCCCTCGCCGGTGCCCTGCACGAGCAGCTCGCGGCGCGCTGGCCCGGTGTCCGGGTGCCCGAGTACCCGGCTCTCGCCCAGCCGGGCGCGGTGCTGGCCCAGCCGCCCGGCAGGCGGCGGTCCGGCCGCTCCCGCGATTAGCTGGGTGGGCGGAGCTAACAGTCATCGGAGGTCCTCCGGCGGTTGCACTTCGCGGCGGAGAATCTTGGCGCTCGGGCCCTTGGCCAGGTCCGGCACGATCCAGACCTGGCGCGGGTATTTGTAGGGCGCTATCCGCTCCTTCACGAATGCGCGCAACTCGGCCGGGCTGGCGGTCGTTCCTGGCTTGAGCTTGACCGCGGCCCCGATCTCCTCGCCGAGGTCCCGATCGGGGAGGCCGATCACCGCGGCCTCGGCCACGGCTGGATGCTCGTAGAGGACTTCCTCCACCTCCCGCGGATACACGTTGAACCCGGCCCGCGGCGTCCCGCAGCTGGGCGTAGCTCAGCACGAGGCCGTCCATCCGGACCGCTGGGCGGCCGGCGTACTGGGCCGCGGCCCGATCGAATACGGAATTCAGGTCGCCCAAATTCAGGTCGCCCATGAGAGCCTCCGGCAGGACGGGGTGCTGCTAAAGGCGCCGTGGTCTGGCCACCGTTGCGGTGGTCATGGGGTGGGCGGCCCGCTGCAGTGGGGCGCCCACCGTCAGGGACCGGCCGGCCAGTGCAGTCGCGCCATGGCGCCGGTGCTGGCCCGCCAGTCCCCTGGGCTGGGTGTGCGTTGACGCTGACGGCCGGTGCCTGCGGCCCCGGCCGCCGTTTCCTCAGCCGTGCAGGATGGGCCTGCCGGGCGGGACTGCCTTGCCTCCGGTGGCGTGCGACGCCGCGCCGAAGAAGAGGTTGACGCCAACAGCGGAGAAGGCCATCACCACCCACCCGGCGGCCTTCGCCAGGCTGGCCGAACCCTGGATGATGCTCAGCAGGTTCAGCAACAGCGCGACATCGACCAGGATGAACAGCGCCGTGAAGACCACCGGCAGCCGGAGTGTCGCCAGCACCAGCATGGTCACGATGACCAGCCAGCTGATCACGAACAGTTTCTGCGTGCTGGCGATCGCCGCGGGGGTGATCCCGAACCAGCTGTGCATCAGCCCGAGCACGAGCACGGCGTAGCTCAGGTAGAAGCCGCTGAAGATGCCGTAGATCCCTGCCTGCGCGTTCTGGCCGATGATCGCGGACCAGATCGTCGCCAGCAGCAGCCCGATCGAGGTCGCCGCGAGGATGATCGGCAGCGACGCCCCGGTGGTGCCGGCCGGCACCACCGAAGCCGATGAGCACCAGGCCAAGCGCTACCGCGCCCACGATGAAGCTCGGCAGCCCCAGGATGCCCGGGTCGCCGGCCAGCGGGCCAGCAGCGGGTTCTGCGGAGGTGGTGACCAGACGGGTGTTCTGGTCAAGGCTAGCCGACCGGCCATTAGCGGCCGGCCGGTGTGGGGTTAGATGTGGAGCGGCCATTTCGCTGCCTCCTTAAGGAAACGCTCAGGGCGCCGGCGAACCTAACCGTCGTGGCCCCGATAGCAACGCTCCTGCCCTCTACGCTTGCCATCAGCCGGCAGCTGGCGATAGGGCCGGCCGGCAGGGCAGGTAAGGACGAAGGTCATGGCCATCCGCTGTGCCGCGGTGTGGCAGGGCCTGCCCGAACCCCGGCTTCCTGGCCCAGCTCCAGCGGCCCTGGCCAGCCGATGGCGGGACGAGGTATCCTGCGTGGCAGTGGCAGTGCACCGCCTGCCCGCTTCCGAGCCAGCCACCGGCCCGCGCCAGCGGCGGCAACGAGGACAAGGGTCTTAAGACTCGCGGGCCTTTCTAGTCATGTGGTCATGTCAGTCACCATGGCGAGCAGACGCGGGCCGCCTCGCCGGGAAGAAATGACCATGACGTCGAACAAGGCCCAGAAGAGCGCCACCCGCCAGCGGATGGCGGCGACCGGCGAGCCGTACAGCGTGGCCAGGCACGCGGTCGAGCGCGAGCACGAAGGCGAGTATGCGGCCGGCCCGCCCCCGCCTGGCCCGGCTGGGACACCGCGCGACGAGCACTGGTACGCCAGCGTGGCCGAGGAGGCGGGCATCACCGTCGCCGAGTTCAAGGCGCAGGAAGCAGAGGCCGACGCGCGGCATCGGGCGGACCAGTTCCAGCGGCAGGCTGACCTGGCGCAGGACCAGGCCGATCAGTTGCGGGAGCGGACGGAGCAGGCCGAAGAGGCGGCTTCAATGGCCCGCGAGGCCGCGGACATGGCACAGGAAGCCGCGAACATGACCCGTGGCTGGGCGGACCCGGCGGAGCAGCAACGCGCGCAGCAGCACGCGGATCAGGCCTGGGCCGCCGCTGACGAGGCGCAGCGCTGGGCCGAGCGGGCTGAGGCGCTCGCTGAGGCGGCCGAGCGGGACGCCGAGGAGGCGCAGGAGGCCGCCGATGAGGCCGAGGAAGCCGCGTGCGAAGCGAGCAGCCTGGCGGCGGACTTCAGTGACGGCCCGCACGGCCAGACGCATGGGCGGCGCCGCGAGCGGCACTGGGACGGGCCCGGGCGGCCCCCGCCACCACCGGGTCCGGGCAGTCATGACCGCCACGGCCCGGGCTGGGGGCCGGCCGAAGGGTGGCCGGACCGGGTGGGCCAGTTCGTCCAGCGGCTCGACCAGTTCCGGGACCGGGCGGAGCAGCTGGCGGCCAGGGCGGAGCGGATCGTGAACCAGGCCCTGGGCGAGACCAAGCACAGCGACCCAGGCTGACGCTCACTCCGCTCGCAGCAGCTGGGCCGGGTGGGACCGGGCCGCCAGCCAGGCGGGCAGCACCGCGAGCACGTTCGCGGCCACGAGTACGCCACCGGCCAGCGTGGCCAGTGGCGCGGCCGGCACGACCGGCACCGGTACCACCCCGAAGTTCGTGGCAAAGGCCTGCCAGACCACCCGGCCCACCGCGATGCCCAGCGGCAGGCCGAGCAAGATCCCGACCAGGGCCACCGCCGTGGCCTGGCAGCACACCACCGCCGCGACCTGGCGCCGGACGAACCCCAGCACCTTCAGCAAGCCAGCCTCGGCCCGCCTGCGGGTCACGCTGACCAGCAGCAGGTGCACCATGGTCGCCGCGCCGAACAGCGCCAGCAGCCCGCCGAACAGCATCGGGAAGTTCACGGCCTGGCCGAAGTTGACCAGTTCGGCCGGGGTCTCCTGGCTGGCCAGGTACTGGTGGTACTTGCTGGCGTACCGGGTCAGGGCGGCGGTCCCGGCTGGCCCGGGCGCCGCCCGCACCAGGATCGAGTAGATGATGCCCTGCTCCGCCTGGCCCAGGCAGGCGCGGCGGCCGCTGCCGGGCAGGCATTGCGCATGCAGCAGCGCGCTGACCGTCATCGCGGCCCCGGTGCCGAGCCCGCCGGTGCCGAAGCTGGCCGGGAATGAGGCGCGGCCCACCACGCGGAACCGGACCGTGTGCGCGGCGCCGGTCACCGGGTCAGGCACCGTGACCCGGACCACGTCCCCGGCCCGCGCCCCGACGCTCCGCGTGGTCGCCGCGCCCAGCATGATGTCCCGGTCGCCCCGGGGCAGCCGGCCATCCACCGTCGATACCAGGGCCGGGCCGCGGACCGGGGTCACCGCGAGCGAGCGGACGTGATGGCCGTTGACATCGATTTCCGCCACGGTGACGACGGTGATCTGCTCGATGGCCTGGTCACGCCGCAGGCTGGCCAGTACCGGGCCGGTGAGCGCGCTGCCGGTTCCTGCTCCCTCGTTCGTGAACTCCGCCTGGAACGGGACGCCGTACAGGGCGGGCGAGGAGAGGAGCCGGGTCAGGCTGGCGCCGAACACGGCCGTCGCGGCCAGCGCGGCCACCGCCAGCACCATGCCGAGCAGCGCGGTGCCGACCGGGGCGGGCTTACGGCCGCGGCCCCGTTCCAGCGCGCGGCGGGTCCCGATTAGCACGCTCGGCGGTGCGCCGGTCCAGGCCACGGCCCGGACCAGCCGCGCAGGCGGCGGCCGCCGGTCCGGCTGGCTGGGCCCGGGCTGCCGCGCGGTGCGGATGGCCGGCCACGCCGACAGCCCTATCACGATCACCACCGTGGCCAGCGCACCGAGCATGGTGATGGCCGGATCGAGGACCACCTGGCCAGCGGAGTCAGCGGCCAGCCGGGGTTCACCCACCGGCGTCAGCGGGGAGAGCAGGGCCGCGAGCGCTACCGCGCCAGCCGCGCCGGCCACGCCGATGATGGCCGCCCGCGCCAGGCCGAGCGCCACGAACTGGCGGGCCCGCCAGCCCAGTGCGGACAGCGCCGGGTGGTCGTCTTGCCCGGTCACGAACTGCCGGGCGGCGGCCTGCCCGATGACGGCCAGCCCGGCCAGCGCGGCCAGGGCGGCCAGCCCCTGCCAGCCAGCCGCCTGCGGCCGGATCGCGCGCTGCACGGCGGCCGCGTCGATATCCAGCTCATCAGCGCCGAGCGAGTTCAACGGGCGGAGCTGGCTGTCGAACGCAGGAAGGTCAGCCGCGCCGTGCTTGAGCCGCACATAATAGGCCGACAGCAGCGCCGTACTGGGGTTGACCGCGTTCGCGAACGCCTCGGTGGGAAAGACGTCATACCGGTTCCCGGTACCGCTGGGAAATTCGTTCTCCGCCACCACGAAGCCCACGACCCGCAGGCTGTGCCACTGCCCTGCGGCGAGCTTGATCTGGGCTGGTTGCATGGTCGTTTGCGCCCGGGTCAGCACCGGAACCTGGATCACCGCGCCGAGCCGCAGCCCGTAGTCCTGCGCGAGCGTGTACGAGGCCAGCGTCTCGCCGGTCCTGGACTGGTCCGGCATCCGGCCGGAGAGCAGCTTGACCAGGCGGGGCAGGTCACCCGCTGGCGCCTCCCAGACCCCGAACGAACCGTAGTCGATCGGCTCGCGGCAGGACCCGCAGCGGGGCGGCCCCCCGAACGGAGCGGGAGTGCGCGTCACCGCGGCGACTTGGGGGATGCGCGACAGGGACGGCAGCGGGTGGCCGCTGTAGACGACGGCGTCGTAGCCGTGCCGGGCCACGAAGTCAGGAAAGGCGGCCGCGGTCCGGCGGCCGGTCGAAGCGGCGGCGATCACGAACCCGGCGGCCAGGGTGACCAGCGCCGCCAGGGCCAGCCACGACTTCCAGTGCTGCCGGAACTGGGCGTGCAGCACCATGACGACCGCGCGCATGGCACCCCCCTATCCCGGCCTCTGTGTGCAGTCTGCCGGATAGGCCGTGATCAGCAAGGTGGCCAGCTACCAGCGGGACGTCGTACTAGCCCCCCTGACCGGGCCGGACGGCGTGGAAGGTCCAGCGGTCGCTGCCGGGTCCGGGCGGCCGGTCGTCCTGATAGTCGGCGGTCACGTTGATGCTGGTGAATCCTGCGCTGGCCAGGAGCTGCCGGAACTCAGGCAGGCTCCAGTGCTGCAGGCGGAACGGCTCCAGCTCGGCTGTGACCAGGCCACCGTCGCGCCATTTCTCATACCGCAGCAACCGGGTCGTCTGATTGGCGGCCGGGTCGTATTCGGCGTGCATGACCTGCAGCGTCCACAGGTACGGATCGCGCCGCCAGTAACGCACCGGCTCCGGCCCGGTGACCAGGCTTGGCGGATCGACATCCACGATCAGCCGTCCGCCCGGGACGAGAGACTCCCAGAATGCCGCCAGCGCCAGCTCCGCGGCGTTGCGGCCGTCCAGGAGGGCGAAGGAGCCAGGATCGGGAAAGACGTCGCGCCGGTGCTCGCGGCCAACGGCGGCGGCGCGATAGTCAACATGCTCTCGGTCACCAGCTTCTACACCAATCCGCTCAACGCGTCCTACGGTGCCTCCAAGGCCGCAGCCTGGTCGCTGACCAACGGCATCCGCATCGAGCTCGCCCACCGGGGCACGCTGGTGGTCGCGGTACACGCCGGTTTCATCGACACCGACATGGCCGCGCTGGTGGACGCGCCCAAGCTCAGCCCGGAATCAGTCGCCCAGCAGGCCTTCGACGCCGTCGAGGCGGGCGAGATCGAGGTGCTCGCCGACGATCGGACCCGGTTCGTCAAGGCGTCGCTGTCGCGCGATCACGAGCTGATCTACCCGCCCGTCCAGGAGTTCTGGGACGCGGCGGTGAAGGGTAGGGCCTAATCAGACGGCGGCCGTGACCGCTTCGGCGCGGTGGACGAGTTCGGCGATGTGTGTGGCTATCCCGGACCCATAGCTGCGCTGACGGGCCAGCGTTCAGGGCCTTTTCCTCGCCCACTGCCGCATCATGTCCCATGCATTGGCCGCCCGGAATCCAGCCGTGGATCGTTACACTTCGAGGATGCTGGCTGGTTCTCGCGTGGCGCTGCATACGTCAGTGAATATTCCAACGCCGCCTGACGAGGTCTGGGGGTTGATCTGCGATTGGGCTGGCATGCTGCGCTGGTGGCTCACTGCCGAGGAGGGCGGGCTGCAAGGCCCTGCGCTGGTCGACTGTGCGCTGATTGGAGTGCACGGATCTGTCCCTCGTACACGGGTGATGACACTGGCCAATGGCACGGTGACTGAAGAGCAGCTGTTCTACCAGAATGACGAGACCCGGCGCATTTTCTACCGCAAGTCTGACGATGAGAGGGTTACCGGGTACATCGCCAGCACCTACGTTGATGAGATCGAGGACAGCGGTTGCGCGGTCCATATCTCGTCCATGTTCGATGTGCGAGATCCCGCTGACCGCACGGCCGCCGCCGCCCGCTTCGAAACTCTCTACGCTGCCATGTTCCGGGGCTACCAGCGATACTTCGCCAGAGCGGCAGCAGGCTGACCCGCCCGCGAGGATGTTCCCGGCCAGCCCGGGCATGACCCGGCCGCGCGGCATCTATCACCATCCGGGACGCGCCTGATGAGACCCGGGACGAGCTGCGGCTCGTGCCGCCCTGACGGGCACGGCAGCCATCTCCGTGTTTCAACCGGTCCTGCGGGGAAGGAAGAATTCGTCATCCGGATGGGATCGGGGTGATCCAAATGCCATGGTGGGAGACTCTCCTCATCATTGCCGCAGTGATCTTGGCAATCTGGGGATTCGTGAGCATCGTTGGTTTCCGAACGCGATCTTTGACGCGCCGGACTGACCGTACTGCCCAGGACATGTACAGCCAGTTCGCTGATTCGCCGCGTAAGCAGCGCAGGTATGCCAGAGATCACGGCGGCGAGTGGCAGGACGAGCAGCGCACCTAGGCGGCGATGCCGGAGGTCTGCTGCTGCTCCAGATCTCGAATGCCACGCCCAGCCCGGTTCCCGGCGGCGCAGGAGATGAGCCACATGAGATGTGTAGCTCAGGCGTTGCGGCGAGGAATCGCCCTGGGCCTGGTCGCGGCAGTGGTGTCCGTCGCGCTGAGCGCGTGCGGTTCCTCACTGGGGAAGGCACCGGGAACGGCCTCAGTCGTGTCGGCGCCAGTGCGAATCGCTCACACCAGGCTCGGGGCCATCGGGTACCGGGTCGTCGGGAGCGGCCCCCCGCTGGTCTTGATCATGGGCTACGCCTGGACCATGGAGGGCTGGGATCCGCGGCTGGTTCACGCTCTCGCCCGGCACAACCGGGTTGTGATGTTCGACAACGCCGGAGTTGGCCGTACCCAGCCACTGCCCGGGGAATCGACGGCGATGCTCACCATCGACGCCATGGCCGGCCAGACCAGTGCGCTCATCGACACCCTCGGCCTCGGCAGGCCGGACGTACTGGGCTGGTCGATGGGCGGCATGATCGCCCAGGCCCTGGCGGTCCTGCACCCTACCCAGGTGCGCCACTTGGTGCTGTGCGCCACCTACCCCGGGACCGGCGCGGTCGCGGTGCCCTCGCAGGCGGCAATCCGGACCGGCAGCATCTTTCCCGCCAATCAGGCCAGCGCCTTCAACGCGTTCACAGCAGCGATCTCGGAATACCCAGCCGCCCCCGCGCCGTCGGCCCTGACGAAAGTGGCCCAGGCGGGTGCCGTAAGCAACTGGTGGGACGGCACCGACGCAGCCGGACGCAAGATCGCCAGGATCTCAGCACCCACGCTTATCGCCGACGGCACCGACGACCAGCTCGACCCGGTCGCCAATGACCACGCCCTGGCCCGCCTCATCCCCGGGGCAAGACTGGTGCTCTACCCCGATGCCGGACATGGATTCCTGTTCCAGGAAGGAACGCGCTTCGCTTCCCTCATCGAATCGTTCCTGACCGGGCACCCAGGCTCATAGCGGCACGGACATTCGCCGGCAAGGTGATCACGAAAGTGGCCAGGACCACCAGCCCCAGGCCTTGTCGCCGACGTCGAATCCCAGGGAGCAGCAGGACGGCCAGGAGGAAGACGCCGGTGCGCACGCTGAATCCGTCCCGCGAGGTGTACCACCAGCTGGAAGATCGGTAGAGCGCGCGCTCGGGTGATCAGGGCATACTAATCCGCTGGTGCTTCGGTGGCTTCTGGCCGTGGGTAACCGCTGATGACTGCTGGGGCTCCAGGTGTGGCCCGAGTGTGGCCAGGTGCGGCCTAGAGCCGCTTGACAATCAAAGTTCTGGCGTGTCTACGCTAACCAACGCTGGCGAAGACTCAGACCGAAAGCCTGGCGGGCCGAATCCCGCGCCTAAGGAGCCCGGAGTATGGATGGAGTTGACAGGGGCTTTCCACCGGGCGACCTCCGGGTATCTGACGCCGACCGCGACCGGGCGCAGGCCGAGCTCAGTGAAGCCTTCCGGGTCGGCCGGATCACAGCCGACGAATTCGACCAGCGATCCGGGCAGGCCCTGCGCGCCCGCACCGGGAAAGAACTGACCGCCCTGCTCGCTGACCTGCCACTAGCTGGCCCCGTCGCGACACGCACCACCGTCCCGGAACCAGCCAATCACGCCTTCGCGGTCCGGAGCGTCATGGGCGCATCCGCCCTCGCCGCCACCCTCCTCTTCGCCAGGACGGTCTCGCTCGTCTTTAGCCCCGGCCATTTCCTGGGCGACACACTGGCACCAGCAGGAATCGCTGTACTGCTCGTCGTGCTGATCATCTTCCTGCGTGTGAGCCGCGCCCACCGCGCCTAAACCTAGGTCGGTTTCGTCCTGGGCGTGGGCGTCGATCCATGCTTCGGCGCATCCCTAGCGAGTGTGAGCGTCAGCGCAAGATCGCTGATGGCATCGGCGACATGGCCCAGGCTGAGCTGGCCAGGACCCCGGAAGACGCGCTCCCGGAAGGCAGCACCTGGCACGGATCTGGCACGCCGCCGCGAGTGGCCTTATGCCCGTAGCCAGCGGGGCCGGGGGAAACAGGGCGTGAGCTGGAATGGAGCGGAGCGCCCCGAGCGCGACTCGAACGCGCGACCTACTGCTTAGGAGGCACTTCCAGGCGGTCGCTGGGTACGGCTGGACGTCGCCCGACAGGCCTTCTAGCTGGGCATGCGCTGGCTAGCCGTGGGTGTGAGTCGCCCAATATCTGCGGTCGTTGGCTCCCCATTTGGCTCCCCCGCGCAAGCATCCCGCTGATCTGTGCCACCGGCGTGACCGGCCTTGCTCAGCGGAGGCCCCCCTCAGACATGTGCTTCTGAGAATCACTATTCTCAGGAGGAGGAGGCCAGGCGCGACTGACCGGAGCCGCGCCGTCGGCGGCCGCGCAGTGTGCTATCAGAGATAACGCGCGGGAGTCGGCTCCTGTCATGAGCACTGTCCTCGCAGGATCGCGGGTGACGGCGCGTGTCCTATCAGAGGTAACGGCAGATTATCTCGGATAGCTCTACGATGCGGCACGAGGCCAGCTAGCGGCTATCGGTGGGTGATCCACCAGAGGGCCAGGCCGATGAGGCCGGAGCCGGCGGCGGTGGCGGCTCCGCGGGCGGCGGCGAAGATGACGGCGGTGCGGAGACGGCGGGCGGTGCGGGTCGAGGGCTTCACCGGCTTGTCCTTCCCATGGCTCGTGACCTGGCCTTATGCCAGGCGCGCAGTCTCCTATTGGCGGGCGCGGTGCCGGGAATGGCGACAGATCCCGGATCCGGGATGGACCATGATGGTTGCGGTCCTGTTCAGGGAGCCCGATCCGGGCGGTCCGGGCCGATCCGGAGTGCAGGCCCGGAGGGGGGTCATGGTGGCAAGCCGGCCGTTCCGCCCCGCGAGCCGGCCAGGCTCGCAGGCACTAGCCAGGCTGGCCGGACTATGGGATGAGGCGGCCCGCCGCATGGCGGGTGAACGGAAGCAGAAGCTGACGCAGAAGCAGCTGGCCGAGGAGTCCGGGGTTCCGGCTCAGACGGTGAACTCGTGGGCGATGGGCGCGTCGCTGCCGCAAGACCCGGACCAGCTGGCCGCGGTGGGCACGGTGCTGGCCCGGTGGGCGGGCCGGGAGCCGCCGGGGCCGCGGGAGTGGTCGCGGCTGCTGGAGGCTGATAAGGCCGCCCGCGGCACGCCTGGCGAGGCCGGCCTGGGACGGCTGGTCACGGAGCTGACTGACCCGTTCGCGCTGGAGGTGCACCGCCTGGCCGAGGTGCCCGGCGCGGCCGGGGCGGGCCTGCCGGTCCTGCCGCCCTACATCAGGCGCGACCACGACGACGACCTGGCCGCCGCGGTGGACCGGGCTGCAGGGGGCCGCAGTGTCATGGCGGTGCTGGTCGGCGGGTCATCGACGGGCAAGACCCGGGCCTGCTGGGAGGCGCTGGCGCTGCTGCCGGCGGGCTGGCGGCTGTGGCACCCGTATGACCCGACCCGGCCCGGGGCGGCGCTCGCGGACCTGCCGCGGGTCGGGCCGCGGACGGTGATCTGGCTGAACGAGACCCAGCTGTACCTCGATGCCCCCGGCGATACCGGGGAGCGGGTCACGGCCGCCCTGCGGACCCTGCTCGCCGATCCAGGACGGCGCCCCGTCCTGGTGCTGGGCACGCTGTGGCCAGATCACTGGGACCATCTCACCCAGCCAGGCCCGGCACCGGCCGCAGGCCCGCATGCTGCTGGAGGGAACCAGCATCCCGGTACCCGCCGCGTTCACCGCGCCCGCAGCTGCAGGACCTGCAGCAGGCGGCACCCGCAGACCCGCGGCTGGCCGCGGCCGCCGCCGGCGCCCGCGACGGGCAGGTGACCCAGTACCTGGCCGGGGTGCCCGAGCTGCTCGCCAGCTACCGCAACGCCGCGCCCGCCGCCCAGGCGCTGATCCACGCCGCGATGGACGCCCGCCGCCTGGGCCATTCCACCGCCCTGCCGCACGCCCTGCTCGAGGAAGCCGCCGCCGCCGACCTGACCGACGCCGAGTGGGACGACCTGGACGACGACTGGCTAGAGGAGGCACTGGCCTACACCGCCCGGCGCTGCCAGGGCGTCCCCGGGCCCCTGACCCGCATCCGCTCCCGCCCCGGCGCGGCAGGACCGCTGGCAGGAGTCCCGGGCCGGCGGCCAGCAGCCGGGCAGCCCGGCCTACCAGCTCGCGGACTACCTCGACCAGCACGGCCGCGCGCACCGCAGCGACCAGATCCCCCCGCACGGATTCTGGGCCGCAGCCGCCCGCCACGGCCGCCCCGCCGACCAGGCCATCCTCGGCCAGGCCGCCTACGGCCGCGGCCTGTACCGCGACGCCGCCCAGCTCTGCAAGAACGCCACCCGCCACGGCGACCCCTATGCCGCCGCCAGGCTCGTAGAGATCCTGCATCAGGTCCACCCAGCTGACCAGCGCCCCGCGCGCTGGGCCGCCGCCGCCGGCGTCTCCGTCGATGACCCGGACGGCGTGGCCGCGCTGCTGGACCGCCTGCGGGCGGCGGGCGCGACCGAGCAGGCCACCGAGCTGGCCACCCGGGCCGCCGCCGGCGTCTCCCTCGATGACCCGGCCGGCGTGGCCCGGCTGCTGGACAGCCTGCGGGAGGCGGGCGCGACCGAGCAGGCCACCGAGCTGGCCACCCGGGCCGCCGCCGGCGTCTCCCTCGATGACCCGTGGCGGCGTGGCCTGGCTGCTGGACAGCCTGCGGGCGGCGGGCGCGGACCGAGCAGGCCGCCGAGCTGGCCACCCGGGCCGCCGCCGCGCGTCTCCCTCGATAACCCGGACGGCGTGGCCCGGCTGCTGGACAGCCTGCGGGCGGCGGGCGCGGCCGAGCAGGCCACCGAGCTGGCCACCCGGGCCGCCGCCGGCGTCTCCCTCGATGACCCGGTCGGCGTGGCCGCGCTGCTGGACAGCCTGCGGGCGGCGGGCGCGACCGAGCAGGTCGCCGAGCTGGCCGACCCGGGCCGCCGCCAGCGTCTCCCTCGATGACCCGGTCGGTGTGGCCGCGCTGCTGGACAGCCTGCGGGAGGCGGGCGCGGTCCGAGCAGGCCGCCGAGCTGGCCACCCGGGGCGCCGCCGGCGTCTCCGTCGATAACCCGGGCGACGTGGCCGCGCTGCTGGACAGCCTGCGGGAGGCGGGGGCGGTCGAGCTGGCCGCCGAGCTGGCCACCCGGGCCGCCGCCAGCATCTCCCTCGATAACCCGGCCGGCGTGGCCGCGCTGCTGGACAGCCTGCGGGAGGCGGGCGCGACCGAGCTGGCCGCCGAGCTGGCCACCCGGGCCGCCGCCAGCGTCTCCCTCGATGACCCGGTCGGCGTGGCCGCGCTGCTGGACCGCCTGCGGGAGGCGGGCGCGACCGAGCTGGCCGCCGAGCTGGCCACCGGGGCGTCGCCGGCGTCTCCGTCGATAACCCGGGGGACGTGGCCGCGCTGCTGGACAGCCTGCGGGAGGCGGGGGCGGTCCAGCTGGCCACCGAGCTGGCCACCCGGGCCGCCGCCGACGTCTCCCTCGATGACCCGTACGGCGTGGCCGCGCTGCTGGACAGCCTGCGGAAGGCGGGCGCGACGGGCGAGCGGACGCGACCGAACTGGCCACCCGGCTGCCAGCTGCCGGGATGTTCAGCCTCCACCCAGAGCACGGCAGCCCGCGGTACCGGTTCGGCCGCGAGCCCGATGGCGGTCCTGCCCCGGCCTGGGACTGGGCCGACCTGGACTAACCCAGGCCGCCTGGGCCGCCGGGCGGCCCGCCTGACGCTTGACCCGGGCCCCCTCCTGTTATCCGAGATAATGGCACCTTATCTCCGGTAACAGGAGCTTTCCTCCCGCGGGAACGGCGTCCAGGCCGCAGGCTGTGACCTTCAGCGGTAAATGGCATGGGATCTTCGCTGCTATTTGGCGCTTGCTGAGATCTCTCGCCTGAGTGTCAGTGCGGATGTGTCACTTCGTGTCAGCGATCGTGGCTGCGTGGGCCGGGGCGGTAGGTAGCGCACCGGCGGGTAGTGCGTTCAGCCTGGCCGAGCCGGTTGAGCTTGCGGATCTGCCTGTCGAAGGCCCGGGCGGGGATGATGCGGCGCAGCGTGCTGACGCGTCCGGCGGCGGGGCCGGCGGTATACCGCAGTTTCGGCTTCGGGTCAGTCGCTGCCACGACGATCACCTTGGCGACCGTGGCGGGATCGTCGCCGTCCTTGAGACCCGCCGCCACTACCTGGCCGGCGATGTGCCGCTGCTGCGCGTAGACCGGCAGAGGGGTGTCGGGCTGTACGACGTTCGCGTCGAACCCGGTGCTGGTGTAGGCGGGCTCGACGAGCAGCACCCGGACGCCATGCTCGCGGACCTCGTGGTCCACGGACTCGGAGTAGCCCTCGACCGCATGCTTGGAGGCGGCGTAGAGGGCCCCGTACGGCGCCGGGAGGAACCCGAGTACGGATGAGATGTTGATGATGCGCCCGCTGCCCTGGGCGCGCATGTGCGGCAGGACGGCCCTGGTCATGCGGATGAGGCCGAAGACGTTGACGTCGAAGACGCCCTGGGCCTGGACGACCGAGTTTTCCTCGGCAGCGCCCGCCGAGCCGATACCGGCGTTGTTTACCAGCACGTCGAGCCGCCCGAACCGCCCGGTCACCTGATGGACCACGGCGGCCACCGACTCATCGCTGGACACGTCGAGGTCGAGGTAGGTCACCCCGCCGCGAGAGGTGATCCGGGCCGTGTTCCGGCCCGTTCCGATCACCTCGAAGCCCGCGTCGGCCAGTGCCAGAGCGGCCGCCTTCCCGATTCCTGAGGTCGCGCCCGTCACGAGCGCCACCGGCCGGGCTGCTGTCATCGCGTCCTCCTGGACTATTAGATTACGATCGTAATATAATCACGTTGAACCGCGGAGGGCAAGCTGTCCTTCCGGAACGAGTGGGAGGTACATGTGGCGCGGTACGGGAATGAGCACAAGCAGGCGACCCGGCGGCGGATCATCGAGACGTCCGGCGGCGGTTCAAGCGGGACGGCATCGACAGCTCGGGGATCGCGACGCTGATGGCGGATGCAAGGGCTGACCAACGGCGCTTTCTACGCCCACTTCGCATCCAAGGACGACCTCGTCGCCACCGCGGTCGCCGACCAGCTACGCGAACAGCGCGAGCGGTTCAGCGCCCTGGCCCCGGGCCGCGCGGGAGTCGAGCAGTACGTGCGCGAGTACCTCTCGATTCAGCACCGCGACCATCCCGGCGAGGGGTGCCCGTCCGCCGCCCTGCTCGACGAGATCGGGCGTTGCACCGGTGCCGTCACGCAGGCCTACACCGACGGCCTGCTGGCCATCATCGACGACATCGGCGCCCGCCTGGCGCCGGACAATCCGCAGTCGGCACGCGTCCAGACGCTCAGCGTCTTCGCGATGATGACCGGCACACTGCAACTGTCCCGCGCACTGGCCGACCGGCAAGTCGCCGACGCGGTTCTCGCGCAGGGCATCCAGAACGTCCTCACGCTCCTGGGCGCCAGGCAACGAACCTGACGCCACCCATCTCATGGTCTCGCTGACCTTCAATCGCCCTCCGCAACGTGGTCGCCCACGCCGATCAAGCCGGCCATTCACACCAGGTACGGAGAGGCTGACGGCGCTGCCGTCAGAGACGGCACGACCGGTCGGCGATCAAGCGTGCGGGCCCCCGGAAACGGGCCCGTCGTAAAACGAAGGATTCTCAGACGCCCACCCGGGCGGGCCTCGGCCCTGATTTCCGGCAGGCGCCGACTGTAGGGAAAAGGTGTTGAGAAGCCGAGCGTCCAACAATTCCGGCGCCGCCGTTTCCCGTACCCCTCTGTGTCAGGATCAGATGAGACACCAGGGGCAACAGTTACTGGTGGAACTTGAGGGCTAGACGGGATCAGCAGACAGTGACCATGACTAGCGGTAGTTTGTTAACTCAAGGCTGAAGCGGGGTAGGGTGCTGTGGTGGGGTTTCCCGGTGAGTTTGGGGACCGTGATGACCAAGCCGATATCGTGCCCGCCTGCTCCGGGTCCGCTGGAGGGGTATGCGGCCCGGTTCGATGACCTGTTTACGCGGGTGGCGCAGCGGCGGGGGTTCCGGGAGTACCTGGCCGGGCTGCTGGCGCCGCGGGACCGGAACAAGACGCTGACCGCGCTGGCCGGGGCCGAGCCGGTGACCGGGGCGCAGCATCCGGCGGTGCAGCGGCTGCAGTTCTTCCTGTCGGAGTCCCGGTGGGATCCGGAGCGGGTCAATGCCCGGCGGCTGGAGCTGCTGCTGGCGGACCCGGCGACCGCGCCGCATGGCGGCGGGGTGCTGGTGATCGACGACAGCGGGGACCGCAAGGACGGGACGAAGACCGCGCACGTGGGCCATCAGTGGCTGGGCCGGTACGGCAAGACCGACAACGGGGTGGTCACCGTCACCACGGTGTGGGCCGATGAGCGGCTGTATTACCCGGTGCACGCGGTGCCGTACACCCCGGCCCGGCACTTCGCGAAGGGGAAGAACGATCCGGGGTTCCGGACCAAGCTGGCGATCGGCGCGGACCTGGCGATCCGGGCCCGGGAGGCGGGGTTCGCGTTCCGGGCGGTGGCCGCGGACAGCGCCTACGGGGATCAGGACGGGTTCCGCGGCGAGCTCGCCGAGGCCGGGCTGCCGTTCGTGATGGCCCTCAAGCCCCGCCGCGGGACCTGGGCCTACGGCGCCGGATGCGCACACCCCGGTGGACGCGGCCCGCGCCCTGGCCTGGGACGGGCCGGATGATCCCGGCGACTGGCAGCCGGTGACCCGGACCTTCCGCGACGGGCACACCGAGACCTGGTAGGCCGCCGACGCGACCCTGGGCTGGTGGGGACCGGACGGCTGCACCGCGCCTGGTGGTGGCCACCGCCGACCCGGCCACCCTGCCGGGCAAGGCCACCTGGTACCTGGCCACCAACCTGCCCCGCCCCGGCGGCCCGCGCGAGGCAGACAGCGTCCACCCGGCGGCGGACCTGGCCGAGATCACGCGGATCTACGGCATCCGGCACTGGACCGAGCAGAGCTACAAGCAGGTCAAGGACGAGCTGGGCTGGGCCGACTTCCAGGTCCGCTCCGACATCGCGATCCGCCGCCACCAGGCCCTGGTCAACTGCGCGTTCTGCTTCTGCTGGGCCGCCTGGTTCGCCGATCACCCGCCGCCGCGACGACTGCGGCACCGCGGCCGGAACCCGGCCGCGGAGAGGGGGGCCGCGCGCCGCCGTCACCGCCACCGGCACCGTCCTGGCCGCGGGCGCTGCGCGCGGTACGCGCCTGGCTTTCCCCCTGGATCGCGCTGCAGCGCTGGTGGACCGCATGGTCCAAGGCGCCCCCGCCCGCTGCAGCTGCAAGCCCTGATCAACTCGGTCGCGGCAGGCTGCGGCCTGCACCTCTACATCCTGAGTTAACAAACTACCGCTAGTAGAGTGTCGCGCCTTATTCTTGTCTTAGGGTTGGGTATAGGTGGCGTAGTTTGACTCGCGCGTCGCCGGTGGTGAAGTGCCACTGGACTTGGCGCTGGTCGCTGTTGGTCTGCTGCTGCCAGGCAGCGAGTTCGGCGTTGAGCGGGGCGGGTGCGCCGATGCGGCGGTCCAGGCACTGGCGGGTCAGGGCGGACAGTTCGATCTCGGCGATGTTCAAGCCAGGACCCGTGCCTGGGGGTGTGGTGGATCTCCAGGCGCTGTGCCAGCGCGAACGCCGTCTCGGGGTCGAAGGCCTCGTAGAGTGACCCGATGCCGTGGGTATTGAGGTTGTCCATGACCAGCACCACGGTCTCGGCCTCGGGGTAGTCGCAGGTGAGCATCCGCTTGACCTGGCGGGCCCAGTTGACCTTGGTGCGACGGGGCTGGGCATCCACGCGTCGCCACCCGCGCAGCGGTTCGACCCAGCAGAAGATCGAGCAGGTTCCGGCCCGGACATACTCGCTGTCCATAAGACGGTCACGGCCGGGCCGGGCGGGGATCGGATCACGGACATGGCCGAGCAGCTGGTACGGCTTCTCGTCCATGCACACCATCGGATGCGCTGGGTCAGAAGGGGCGCGTAAGTAGGTCGACCGATTCCGGGTTATGCGGTGATGTAACGCAGGTGCGGGTCGGCGAAGAATGCCCGGACCAGTCCGGGACGTTTCTGGAGCCGCCGCAAGGCGCCGATGGCCTTGGCTTTGAGGTCCTGCCTGCTGGTAACGCCGGTCTTGCCGATCCGGTCATGCTTGACGTTCTTCCAGACCCATTCATCGGGATTCAGCTCGGGTGAGTAGCCAGGCAGGAAGAACAGCTTCAGGCGGCCTTCGGTCTTGGTGACGAATTCCTTCGTGGCAGTGGCGCGGTGGGCGGGATGCCCGTCAACGATGAGATAGACAGGCCCGGGCGCATCATGCAGCAGCCGCTTACAGAAGTCGATGAAGATGGCGGCGTTCGTGTTGCCCTCATAGACGGCGAACCGCAGGGCGCCTTTCGCGGACACCACGGAAATCATGTTCACCGAATAGCGTGCCCCGGTGTTCTTCACCTCCGGGGTCTGGCCCACGGGCGACCAGGTGGTGCCCGCATGGTAGTCCGAGCGGATCCCGGCCTCATCAGCGAAGTAGATGACCGCGCCCGCGGCCTCAGCCTGCGCCTGGATGGCGGGATACTCCTCGCGCTTCCACCGGTTGACCGCCTCAGGGTTCTGCTGGTAAGCGCGGTGCAGTGGCCGCTGCGGTGACATTCCGAGCTTGCGCAGCAGCCGGCCGACGCTGACAACGCTCAACGCGACGCCGAATTCGCGGCGGATTACCTCGCGGACCATCTCCCGGGTCCACAACGCGAACTCGAATTGCATCTGCCGCGGATCCCGCCCGGCGATCAACGCATACAGCCGGGACAACTGCTGGCCATTAAGCTTCGGCGGCCGGCCCGGTACCGGCTGGGCCTTCAGCGCATCCTTCCCGCCCTCACGGTATTTGGCCAGCCAGCCGTACACCGTCTTGCGATGCAGGCCAAGCGCGGCGGCCACATCCTCGGGATGAGCACCTTCCCCGACCTGATCCACTGCCCGGATCCGCAGCGCCTCAAGGGTCTTATGATCGAGTTTCCGGCCATCGTTATCCCGCATGGCATAATTCTGCCAGATCACAAGATCAAAGTCGAGCTACTTTCGAACTCCTTAGTATGGGCGGGCGTAGACCGCCAGGACGTCCTCCATCCGCGCTGCGAACTCCGCATTCGCGCGTGGTGGAATGGTCCAGCACTTCTTCAGGTGAGGACGAAGTTTCGTTTTTTTAAAACCCGGCCGATGGTGGAGTGATCCAGGTTCGGCAGGTCCTCGATGAGCGCGACGTGCTTCTCCAGCAGTCGCAGCGACCACCGGGAACGCCCCGCCGGAGGCTGCGAGCACGCCAGCGCGATCAGCTTGGCCTCGACCTCACCGGTCACCGGCGAGGGCACCGGCGGGAACTCGCGTTCTTTCCGCCCGATCGTGGCCCAGACATCGCCATCGGTCTCGGCGAACCGCTTCGAGACCAAGCGCACCGTCTCACACGAGACTCCGGCCCGATCCGCGATTACCGCCCGCGGATCGACCCCGCCCACCGATGTGTCCAACGCGAGCAGCACCCGCGCCCTCCTGATCATCGACGCGCTGCGGACCCCTGTCGTGGTCATCCGCACCAGCGCCTCACGATCCTCAACGCTCAACGCAACTGGATACTTCTTCTGCGACGGCATGACAGTCCTGTCTGGCAGAGGGGAAGAGGGGGAAGAACCTGCCAGCCCCCACTCTCCACCCAACAGAACCAAAGTTAGCGACGACACTCTACTAGTGCCGCATCAGGCTACGTTTGCCCTGTCAACGACCCGGCGTAGACGTTCGTCGTAGGCGTGGTTGTTGCGCCAGATGATGTACCGGCGGATCATGCTGCCTTGCTCTTTGTGGCTGGCGTGGTCGGTGCCGTCCAGCGCGAAGTACCGCAGCGCCGTGAACTGGGCTTCGACGCGGTTTAACCAGGAAGAGTTTGTCGGCGTGTAGGCGATCTCGACGTTGTTTGCGCTGGCCCAGGCCCCGACCCGGCCGTCCTTGGCGGTGGTCAGGTGCGGGCTGAAGTTGTCGCAGACAATGGCGATCCGGGTCGCAGGCGGGTAGAGAGCCCGCAGGTAACGGCAGAATTCCAGGAACCGGGCCCGCGTCTTACGTGGCTTGATGTGCCCGAATAGCTTGTCCTCGCCCAGCTCGTAGGCGGCGAAGAGGTGCCGCACGCCCTGGGTGCGGGTGTAGGTGGCGCGCATCCGCGGCCGCGGCTCGCGGCCCGGCTCGGCATTCTTGCCGCCGACCGCGGCCCACTGCCTGCCTGGGCGGGGCTGGAGGTTCAGCGGGCCGAACTCATCCACGCAGAAGATCACCTCTGGCTCGCCCGCGTCGGGGACCACCTCACCGTCGGCGATCGCGTACAGGTGCTCCACCCGCGCTTTCTTCACCGCATAGTCCGGGTCCTTCGAGGTCTTCCAGGTCTTTATCCGTTGAAAGCTGACGCCCTCCTCCCGGAGCAGGGCCCGCAGGCCCTCATGGCTGATGTCGTTGACCACCCCCTCAGCCACAAGGAACTCCGCCAGCTTGGACAGGCTCCAGGTGGAGAACGGCAGGCCATGCTCAGCGGGCCTGGACTTGGTGATCTTCTTAATCTCGCGGCGCTGTGCCAGGGTGAACTTCGGCGGCCGGCCGCCCTTGTACTTCGGGTACAGGGAGCTGAACCCGTCGGCGTTGAAGTTGCGGATGACATCGCGAACCCGGTCTTCGCTGGTGAACGCGACCTTCGCGATCGCCGCAGCGTCCATGCCCTGCGCGGACAGCAGCACCATCTGCGCCCGCCGCCACGTCACCACCGACCCCGGTCCCCGCCGCACGATCCGCACCAGCCGCCGGCCCTCGTCATCGTCGATCTCACGAACCCGCAGGCGTTCCGTCACCGGCCCAGTCTGCAGGAACACCATCCCCAGGCAGCGCTCGGCCGCAGGGCAAACGTGACCTGT
>CAVXCV010000003.1:0-189463 GCA_963760405.1 uncultured Actinomycetes bacterium
GAGAGCAGGCCCAAGGCGTCAACCCGGGCGCCGCGGACAGCGCCAGCGAGGAGAGCCCAGCCAGCGAGAGCCCGGCCAGGGAGAGCCCGGCCAGCGCGGACCAGGGCGCGGAGCAGCAGAAGGAATCCGTGCCGCCGGTCACCGTGGACCTCGACGGGCTGGCCGAGCGGGTGCTGGCCGTGCCGGTGCCGGAATCGCGGTATTCCTCGCTCCGCTGGGTCCGCGGCGGGCTGGCCTGGCTCAAGGTGCCCGTGGCCGGGGTGCTGGGCAGGGTGCGCGGTGCCGGGGGTGAAAAAGGCCCGGCCGGTGCTGGAGCGCTTCGACCTGGCCCGGCGGAAGACCACAGAGCTCGTCTCCGGCCTGGACTGGTTCGAGGTCGTCGGCGACGGCGCATGGCTGGTCGTGCGGGACCGGGGCGAGCTGCGGGTCGTGCCCGCGCAGCGCAAGGCCGACCCCGGACGGTGCCGACACAGTCACCGTGGACCTGTCCCGGGCCCGGTTCATGGCCGACCCGGTGGCGCAGTGGCGGCACGCCTACGCTGAGGCGGGCCGGTACTTGCGGCACGACTTCTGGAGCCCCGACATGTGCGGGGTGGACTGGGACGGGGTGCTGGACGACTACCGCCCGGTGCTGTCCCGGATCGGCGGCCCGCGGGACTTCACCGACCTGCTCTGGGAAGTGGTCGGCGAGCTGGGCACCTCGCACGCCTACATCCGGCCCGCGGGCAGCTCCGGCGATGGCGGGAATGGCCAGGTCGGGCTGCTCGGCGCGGACCTGACCCGGGCTCCGGACGGGACCTGGCGGATCGCCCGGGTGCTGCCCGGGGAATCCTCCGACCCGCGCGCGCTGTCCCCGCTGGCCGCCCCGGGTACCGGGTCGAGCCGGGCGACATCCTGCTGGCGGTGGACGGCAGGCCGGTGGATCCGGCTACCGGCCCCGGACCGTTGCTGGTCGGCACCGCGGGGCGGCCGGTAGAGCTCACCGTGGCCCGCGACGGGGAGCCGGGCCGCCGCATCGCGGTGACCCCGCTGTCCAGCGACCGGCGGCTGCGCTACCAGGACTGGGTGGCCCGAAACCGGCGCCTGGTCCGCGAGCTGAGCGGCGGCCGGGCCGGTTACCTGCACATCCCGGACATGATGGGGGAGGGATGGGCGCATTTCCACCGCGACCTGCGGGTGGAGATGGCGCGGGACACCCTGGTCGTGGACGTCCGGTCGAACCGCGGCGGGCACGTCTCCGAGCTCGTGGTGGAAAAGCTGGCCCGCAAGATCATGGGCTGGGACGTGCCCCGCGGCCTGCGGCCGTCGACCTACCCGAGAGACACCCCGCGCGGGCCCGTGGTCGCGCTGGCGGATGAGAACGCGGGCTCTGACGGTGACATCGTGACCGCGGCCATCCGCATCCTCGCGCTCGGCCCGGTGGTCGGCGCCCGCACCTGGGGCGGGGTGATCGGCATCGGCGGTGCGTTCACGCTGGTGGACGGGACCTCGATGACCGTGCCGCGGTACGCCATCTGGCTGCAGGGCTGGGGCTGGGGGGTGGAGAACCATGGCATCGACCCGGACGTCGAGGTGCTCATCTCGCCACAGGACTGGGCGCAGGGCCGGGACGTGCAGCTGCAGACGGCCGTCCGGCTGGCCATGACGCAGCTCGAGACCCGGCCGCCCGCCACTCCGCCGGACACCTCGGACCGGCCGTCCAAGCAGCGGCCGCCGCTGCCACCCCGGGCCCGCTGACCGCCCGCCCGCCGGGCTCCAGGCCGGCCGGGCGGCACTGCGCCTAGAGCGGCGACTGGTAGCTGCTGATCCAGTGCTCCTTCAGCCAGAGCAGCGCCGCCGTCCAGGCGCCGGTGACCTCGAGCAGGCCGACCGCGACCAGCAGCCCGCCGCCCACCCGGGTGATCGTGCGGGCATGCCGCCGGGCGAACTGGAACGCGGTCATCCCGCGCTGGAACGCGAGCGCCACGATCAGGAACGGGACACCCAGGCCTAGTCCGTAGATGAAGGCCAGCACGGCGCCGCGCACCGCGGTACCGGAGGTGAAGGACAGGGCGAGGACAGCGCCCAGGGTCGGCCCGGCGCACGGCGTCCAGCTCAGCGCGAAGAGCACGCCGAGCAGCGGCGCACCGGCCAGCCCGGCCCGGGGCCGGACAGAGGGCCGCACGATCCGCCCGGTGACCGGGAACCGGTCGAACAGCCCGGCGAAGAGCAGGCCCAGCACAATGGTCAGGCCGCCCAGCACCTGGGTCACCCCGGCTGAGTGCTTCTCCAGCACCATGCCGAGGCTGCCGAAGGCCACGCCCTCGCTGGCGAACACCAGCGAGAAGCCGATCACGAAGAGCAGCGTGCCGGTCAGGGTACGGCCCCGGGCCGGTGCCGCGGTGGCCGGTGCGGCGGTGGCTACCGCGGTGCCGCCCGGGGCGGCGGTCCCCGTGACCGCGGCATCCGTGGCGACCGCAGCCCGCTGGGCGTCGGTCCCGGACATGCCGGTCACGTAGGACAGGTAGCCGGGCACCAGCGGCAGGCAGCAGGGTGACAGGAACGTGATCGCGCCGGCCGCGGCCGCGATCGGCGCGGCGAGGAGCAGCGGCCCCGACTGGACCAGCTGCCCGACTCCACCGCTCATCTGCCTGCCTCCTGTCTGGGCACCAAACTTACCGGTCGCCGCCGGCAATCGGTTGCCCGGAACCTGGCTAGTCCGTTGTTACCGGCGGCGGCGCGCCCTAATGTGCGATCAAGTCTGACTATGTGCGATCACGTTCAGAGATTGGAGCACGTCATGACTCTTCGTTCCGCCCGGCTATCCAGCCTCATCCGGGCTCGAGCGCTGGCCCATGGCTGGTTAGGCCTGGTGCTGGTGCGCGGGCGGGTAACCCGCCCGGCCACCAGCTGCTGATCATGATGCACTACGACGAGGGCGGCAATAACCAGCTCAGCCAGGCCTTTTACCAGAACCTGGTGGCCCAGGGAGTGCCGTTCGACGTGATCGGGCTGTCCTACTACCCGTTCTTCCACGGTGCGATCTCCGCGATGCGGCAGAACGTGGACGCGCTGGCCACCCAGTTTCACAAGAAGATCGTGATCGCGGAGACCCAGTACCCGTGGACGCTGGCCAACGGGAACTCACCCGCAGGGGACAGTACCGGCAACTTCGTCTGGCAGCCGAGCCAGCTGTCGGCTGGCTATCCGGCCAGCCCTGGCGGCCAGCTGTCGTTCGTCACCGATGAGCTGTCCATCCTGGCCCAGGTGCCGGACGGGCTCGGCGCGGGCCTGTTCTACTGGGCGCCGGACTGGATTCCCGGGGTGCCCTGGGAGCCGGGCACCGGCGTGGGCACGCCCAACGCCAACCTCACCCTGTTCAACTCCCAGGGCGTCGCCCTGCCCTCGGTGGGCATCTTCCGCGACCTGGCCGCGGTGTGCGAGGGTTATGACCCCTGGGACGTGCCCTGCGTGATCGGCGGCTGATCTCCCGCCGCTGCTGGCCCGGCGCGTCCTGGTCGTGGCCGCCGGGCCAGCAGCTCCACCGCCGGGCCAGCCGCGATAATGTGTGGCGGCGGCCCGCCAGGTTGTGGCTAAGGTGGGCACGTGCCAGCGGTCATGGACCTTTCCCCGCTGCGCGCATCCCGGGACTTCCGGCTGCTCTACGCCAGCCGCACCGTCACCCTTTTCGGCACCCAGGCGAGCGACGTCGCCCTGCTGGTGCAGGCGAAGCAGCTCACCGGGTCCGCCTTCGCGGTCGGCCTGCTCGGCGTGGCGGAGCTGGTGCCGCTGGTGCTGTTCGGCCTCTACGGCGGGGTGCTCGCCGACCGGCTCGACCGGGGCAGGCTGCTGCGCTGGTGTGAAGCTGGGCTGGGCCTGCTGGCCGCGGCGCTGGTGGCCAACGCCGCCCTGGCCCATCCCGCCATCTGGCCGCTGTACGCGCTGGCGGCCGCGATGAGCATGCTGGCCGCGCTGCAGCGGCCGTCGCTGGAGGCCTCGGTGCCGCGGACGGTGTCCCGGGACCGGCTGGCCAGCGCGGCCGCCTTGCTGTCGGTGTCCGCGAACGCGAGCGCGATCACCGGCGCGGCCCTGGGCGGTGCGATCGCGGCCGGGCCTGGCCCGCAGTGGGTCTACGGCTTCGACACGGTGAGCTTCGCTGTGTCGTTCTGGCTGCTGTGCCGGCTGCGGCCGCTGCCGCCTGCCGCCGCCGGCGAGCACCAGCCGGTCCCGGGACTGCGCGCCATCCTGGCCGGCCTGCAGTACGCCCGCGGACGGCAGGATCTGCTCGGTTCCTATCTGGCCGACCTGGCCGCGATGATCTTCGCCTACCCGAATGCGCTCTTCCCGTTCATCGCCGCTGCCCTGCACGCCTCATGGGCGGTCGGCCTCATGTTCGCCGCTCCGTCCGTGGGCGCGCTGGCGGTGTCGGCCACCAGCGGGTGGGTGGGCCGGGTGCACCGGCACGGCCTGGCCATCGCGGGCGCGGCGGCTGGCTGGGGCCTGGCCATTGCCGCGTTCGGGTTCGCTCCCGACATCGGCGTGGCGCTCGCCTGCCTGCTCGCTGCCGGGGCCGCGGACATGGTCAGCGGGATCTTCCGCGCCACGTTGTGGAACCAGACGATCCCGGACGCACTGCGCGGCCGGCTGGCCGGGGTCGAGATGCTCAGTTACAGCATCGGGCCGTCAGCGGGCCAGCTGCGGGCCGGTGGCGTGGCGAGCCTCAGCACCCCCCGCTTCTCGGCCTGGTCTGGCGGCCTGCTCTGCGTGGGCGCGGTGGGCCTGGTCTGCCTCGCCCTGCCCGGCTTCGTGCGGTACCGCTCGGCCCCGGCGGCCGGCGGCCGGTCAGAGTAGCTGCGCCACGGCGGGCTGGATGGCGCGATGGAAGGTCGGGTAGGCGTAGATCATCTCATTGAGCCGGCGCACCGGCACCCGGGCGTGCACGGCCAGGGCCAGCATGCTGAGCACCTCACCGCCCGTCGGTCCCACCGAGCTGGCACCGGCCAGGATCCCCTCGTCAGCGTCCGCGACCAGCTTGATGAACCCGTCGTTGCCGGCCTTGTGGATCCAGCCGCGGGCCGACGCCGGGATGGGGCTGACCGCAGTCCGGACGGTCATTCCCTTCGCCGTGGCCTGCGCCTCGGTCAGCCCGACCGAGCCGATCTCCGGGTCGGTGAAGGTGACCCGCGGCACCGCGTGGTACTCAGCAGGTGCGACCGGCTCGCCGAGGATGTCATGCACCACGATGTCCGCCTGGTACATGGACATATGGGTGAACGCGCCCTTGCCGGTGATATCGCCGATCGCCCACACCCCCGGCGCCACCCGCATATGGTCGTCCACCGGGATCGCCCGGGCGCTCTCGTCCACGCCGGCCACGGCTGCGCCGATCCCCGCCAGGTCAATCCGCCGTCCGGTCGCGACCAGCAGCGCGTCCCCGGCCGCCTTGGTCCCGTCGGAGAGCTCCAGGGTGAACCGGCTGCCGTCGTGCTGCACCGCGGCCGCGGTGGCCCCGGTGCGCACGTCGATGCCCTCACCGGCGAAGACCTGCTGGAGCAGCACGCAGGCCTCGGGCTCCTCCGCCGGCACCAGGTGCCGGGTGCCCTCGATCATGGTCACCTGCGCGCCGAACCGGGCGAAGACCTGGCCCAGTTCCACGCCGATCGGGCCGCCGCCGAGCACGACCAGCGAGCCAGGCACCCGGGTGGCCCGGATCGCTTCCCGGTTCGTCCAGTACGGGGTGCCGGCCAGGCCGGGGATCGGCGGCACGAACGGCTCGGTGCCGGTGTTGATGACGATGCCGCGGCGGGCCCGGAGCACCTGGTCCCCGACAGTCACCTCGCCGGGGGCGGTGATCCGGCCGTGCCCGCGGAAGAAGAGGCCGCCCTTGCCGGTGAACCGGTCCACCGCGACCTGGTCGTCCCAGTCGTCGGTGGCCTCCGCCCGGATCCGCCGGGCCACCGGCGCCCAGTCCGGCTGTACCTGCGAGCGGCCCGCCAGGCCGGGAATCCGGCGGCCTTCGGCCAGCAGGTTGGCGGCCCGGATCATCATCTTGGACGGGACGCAGCCGTAGTACGGGCACTCGCCGCCGACCAGCCTGGGCTCCACCCCGGCCACGGCCAGGCCCGCCGCGGCCAGCCGCTCCGCGGCGTCCTCGCCGCCCGGTCCCATGCCGATGACCACCACGTCTACCGCACGCTCAGGCATCGGGCTCCTCCCCCGGGGACGCTTCGACCGCGGACCCCAGGGTAGAGCAGGGTGGAATGTCGGTGCCCAGGTGCATGGTTGTTACCTAGGTGCCGTCTACCGAGACGAACGGGGCAAGCTGAGATGACCGCTGGGCGCGGTAATAGTGCCTGCGCGCCTGAGCCACCGCTGACCGAGGATGAGGCGGAGGAACACGCGCACGGCATCTGCTTCAAGACCGGTCCACCCCGCCAGGTGGGCGTAGAGCTGGAATGGCTGGTCTGTGATGACCGCGATCCAGCGTTGCCCGTGGACCAGCGGCGGGTAGCCGATGCCCTCGCCCGCCTGGACACACCCGGGGCGCTCCCTGGCCGGGGCCTGCTCACCACTGAGCCTGGCGGTCAGGTCGAGCTGAGCTCCGCGGCCGCGCCGGGCCTGGGACCCTGCGTGGCGGCTGCCCGCAGTGACCTGGCCGCGATCCGCCGGGCGCTCGCGCCCGCCGGGCTCAGCCTGGCAGGTCACGGAATTGATCCCCTCCGGCCCCCGCGGCGCGTGCTTGACCTGCCGCGATATGTGGCCATGGAGGAATTTTTCGATCGTAGCGGCCCATCCGGCCGGTTCATGATGTGCAGCACCGCCTCGGTCCAGGTGTGCGTGGATGCGGGGCAGGACAACCACGGGCCAGATGGCTTTCGCTGGCGCTGGCATCTGCTGCACGCTCTCGGCCCGGTACTGGTGGCGTCGTTCGCCAACTCCCCGTTGCAGGGCGGCTGGCCGTCTGGCTGGAAGTCGGCCCGGCAGGCCGTGTGGTTCCGGCTGGATCCCAGCCGGACCCGCTCGCCCGCTGGCGCGGAGCCGTGGGCGCACCATGACGGCTGGCCGGAACATACCGATCCCCGGTCGTCCTGGGTGAACTACGTGCTCGACGCCGAGGTGATGTGTGTGCGGCGGGACAGTTCCCGCTGCTGGACAGCGCCGCCCGGGCTGACCTTCCGGCAGTGGCTGCGCGGGCCCGCGGCGGACCGGCCTACCACAGACGACCTGAGCTACCACCTGTCCACCCTGTTCCCGCCCGTCCGCCCGCGCGGCCACCTGGAACTGCGGGTGATCGACGCGCAGCCGGGTGACGGCTGGGTGGTGCCTGCCGCGCTGGTCACCGCGCTGGTCGATGACCCGGTCGCGTCCCGGGTGGCGATGGCCGCGGTGCAGCCGCTCTGGCAGGGCACGCCGCACCAGTCAGGCGGCCGGGGCGGCCAGCGCAACGGCCACGGGCAGCCGCCGGTCAACGGCCCGTGGCTGCGCGCGGCCCGGCGCGGGCTGGACGACCCGCAACTGGCCCGCGCCAGCCAGGAGTGCTTCGCGGTGGCAGACGCGGCCCTCGGCCGGCTCGGTGCCCCGGTGGCCATCCGCGAGGCAGTCACCGCTTACGCCGATCGCTATGTGCTGCGGGCCCGGTGCCCGGCGGACGACCGGCTGGACGAAATACGCGGCATCAGCCTGCCCGGCCCCCACCTCCCTGACGTCGAGATGAAGGAGCAGTCATGACGGCAACGCCGCCAGGTCCCGCGGACCCGGGCGCGCTGACGGAGCCCAGCGAGGCCGGCCTGCGGGAGGTGATCGCCGGGAGCCTGCTGGCCGCACGCGAGCGCACCCGCCTGCTGACTGAGGCGGTAGACGACGCCGACCTGGTCCGCCAGCATTCGCCGCTGATGTCGCCGCTGGTCTGGGACCTGGCGCACATCGCCAACCAGGAGGAGCTCTGGCTGCTGCGCAACGTCGGCGGCCGGGAGCCGATGCACCCGGAGATCGACCCGCTGTATGACGCGTTCGAGCATCCGCGGGCGGAACGGCCGGCGCTGCCGCTGCTGCCGCCCGGCGAGGCGCGGGCCTACGCCCACGAGGTCCGTGGCCGGGTCCTGGACCTGCTCGGCGGGGCGACGTTCAGCGGGAGCCCGCTCGCCATCCGGGGCTTCGCGTTCGGCATGGTGGCGCAGCACGAGCAGCAGCACGACGAGACCATGCTGATCACCTACCAGCTGCGGGCCGGTGCCGCCGCGCTGACCGCGCCGCCGCCCGGGGCGCCGCCGCCAGACGCGCTGAGCCTGCCGCCCGAGGTGCTGGTGCCCGGCGGCCCGTTCCTGATGGGCACCTCCGCCGAGCCCTGGGCGCTGGACAACGAACGGCCCGCGCACGAGGTTGACGTGCCCCCCTTCTACATCGACACCACGCCGGTCAGCAACGCCGCCTACCAGGCGTTCATCGCTGACGGCGGGTACGACGAGCCGCGCTGGTGGAGCGTGGAGGGCTGGGCGCACCGGCAGCGGGCGAGGCTGGCCGCGCCGCTGTTCTGGCGGTGCGAGGGCAGCGGCTGGGTGCGCACCAGGTTCGGGATCACCGAGCCGGTCCCGGCCGCCGAGCCGGTGCTGCACGTGTCCTGGCACGAAGCGCAGGCGTACGCCCGGTGGGCGGGCCGGCGCCTGCCCACCGAAGCGGAGTGGGAGAAAGCGGCCCGGTTCGATCCGGCCACCGGGCGGTCCCGGCGGTTCCCGTGGGGCGATGACGAGCCCACCGCGCAGCGGGCCAACCTGGGCCAGCGGCATCTGCAGCCGGCCCGGCCGGGAGTTACCCGGACGGCGCCGCGCCGTGCGGCGCCCGCCAGCTGATCGGCGATGTGTGGGAGTGGACCAGCAGCGACTTCCTGCCCTACCCCGGGTTCCGGGCCTGGCCCTACCGGGAGTACTCGGAGGTGTTCTTCGGCCCCGAGTACAAGGTGCTCCGGGGCGGATCGTTCGGGGTGGCCCCGGTCGCCTGCCGGGGCACGTTCCGGAACTGGGACTACCCGGTCCGGCGGCAGATCTTCGCCGGGTTCCGGACCGCCCGGGACGCCCGGCCAGTGGGGGAGTGAGCCGGGCGGATGTGCCGTCATCTGGCTTACCTGGGGCCACCGGCCACCCTGGGCTCCCTGCTCGCCGACCCGCCGTACGGCCTGGTCCGCCAGTCCTGGGCGCCGCGGCGGCAGCGGTACGGCGCGGTGAACGCGGACGGTTTCGGGGTGGGCTGGTACGCCAGCGGTGACCCGGTGCCTGCGCGGTACCGGCGGGCGGGGCCGATCTGGGCTGACCCCTCCTTCGCTGACCTGGCCCGGGTTGTCGCCACCCGGGCGCTGCTCGCCGCCGTCCGCTCCGCGACTGACGGCACCGCGCCGGACGAGTCGGCGGCCGCGCCGTTCGCGGCGGGCCCATGGCTGTTCAGCCATAACGGCCGGCTGGCCGGCTGGCCCGCCGCCGCCGCCGGGCTGGCCGCCACCCTGCCTGCCGGGGAGCTGCTCGGTCTGGAGGCGCGCACTGACTCGGCGCTGGCCTGGGCCCTGGTGCTGCACCGGCTGCGGGCCGGGGAGGCGGCCGGGGACGCGCTCGCCGCCACGGTGGCGGATCTCGACGCCCATGGCGTGGGCGGCCGGTTCAACTTCCTGCTCACTGACGGCGGGCAGATCGCCGCCACCGCGGCGGGCGACACCCTGTGGCACCGGACCGGGCCCGGCTGCACCGTGGTCGCCTCCGAGCCGGGCGACGACGCGCCCGGCTGGATCGAGGTGCCGGATCGCTGCGTGCTGACCGCCCAGGCCGGCACCGTATACGTCAGCCCGCTGAAGCCAGCCAGCTGACCGTTGACGCGGCCGCGTGCAACGGCAACTGCATCCAACGAGAGATCAGGGAAGGACTGCGGACTCATGACCCAGCTGCACGTCGACCGGCGCCTGCCGGACGGGTTCCTGGCCACCGCGCTGCGCCAGGATGCCCGGGCCGGCCTCACGGCCACGCCCAAGGCACTGCCGCCCAAGTGGTTCTATGACGAGCGGGGCAGCGAGATGTTCGAGAAGATCACGCTGCTCGGCGAGTACTACCCGACCCGGGCCGAGCGGTCCATCCTGGTCGCCCGGGCCGCTGAGATCGCCGCCGCCACCGGTGCCAGCGCCCTGGTGGAACTGGGGTCCGGCTCGTCGGAGAAGACCCGGCTGCTGCTCGACGCGCTGCGCGACGCCGGCACCCTGCGCAGCTACGTGCCGATCGACGTCAGTGAGACAGCACTGGTCGCGGCCGGGCACCGGGTGCTGGCCAGTTACCCGGGGCTGACCGTTGCGGCTGTCGTCTCCGATTTCGAGGCCGACCTGGGCCTGCCCGCGGCGGCCGGCCCGCGGCTGGTGGCCTTCCTCGGCAGCACGATCGGGAACCTGCTGCCGCCGGAGCGCGCCGCGTTCCTGGCCCGGCTGCGGGCCGGGCTGCGGCCCGGCGATGGGCTGCTGCTCGGCACCGACCTGGTCAAGGACCCGGCGGTGCTGGTCGCGGCGTACGACGACGCGGCCGGGGTGACCGCCGCCTTCAACAAGAACGTGCTCGCCGTGCTCAACGCGGAACTGGGCGCGGACTTCGACCTGGACGCGTTCGACCACGTGGCGGTGTGGGATCCGGCGGCCGAGTGGATCGAGATGCGGCTGCGCTCCGCGGCTGACCAGGCGGTGACCCTGCCCGCCATCGGGCTGACCGTGGCGTTCGCCGCGGGTGAGGAGATGCGCACCGAGGTATCGGCCAAGTTCCGGCGGGCCGGGGTGGCGGCCGAGCTCGCCACGGCGGGCTTCGCGCTGCAGTCCTGGTGGACCGACCCGCAGGGCAGGTTCGCGCTGTCGCTCTCGATGCCCGCCTGACCGGCCTTAGGGCCGCCTGGCCGTGGCGTCAGCCACTGGCGGGCTTGGCACCGCGGGCCAGCTGGCGGACGGACACGTGCTCCAGCTGGAGCAGCCGGACCAGCTCACCGAGCACTGTGGCCGCGTCGATCGCGCCGCAGCTGAACAGGTCGATCGCGACGAGATCGTCCTCCGGCCAGGTGTGGATGCTCAGATGTGACTCGGCCAGGATCAGCACGAGGGTGATCGCCCCGTTGGGGAACACCACGTGACTGGTGTGCAGCACATGACCGCGCCCGGCCCGGACCGCGGCGGTGGCCGCGCCGGTCAGCCTGGCCAGGTCCGCGACCGGGGACGCCGGAGCGGGTGACGCGTCGAGCGCGTGCAGCACCTTGGTCACCGCTGCCTGCGGCCAGGAGGATGCGTGCGCGCTAGGTGCGCCGTTGCCCGGCATGATGTGGGAGAATACCGTACTTGCTGGCGGCGGGCCGGGCGGCGGATCACGGCCGGTGACGCCAGCCTCCCGTCTTAGCTCACCTCACGCCTGGGTACCTGAAGCTTGCCACGATGCTTGATCACACCATGGACGTTGACGCAGTCGTCGCCGAGGTCGCCCAGGCCGTTGGCCTGGCCGAGGGCCGGTCGGGGGTCAGTGACATCCTGCGGGCCATCGCCCGCGCCGAGCCGGTGGCCGCCCGCGAGGTGAGCAGGCTGGCGGAGTTGCCCGTCCCGCTGGTCACCGCGGTCTGCAACGAGCTGCGCAAGCGCGGCATGGTGGACCGGGGCCGCCCGGTCCGGCTGACCCCTGCGGGCCGGGCCGCCCTGGGGCGGCCCGCGCCAGGAGCGGGCGTGCCGGAAATCTCAGGCCGGTGCCCGTGCTGCAGCGGCACGGGTGTCGTCCTCCCGGACACGGCGGCCGCGCTCACCGAGGACCTGGCCCGGCGCTGCGCGGGCGGCCCCGCGGCCAAGCTGGAGCTGGATCAGGCGCACTGCACCACGGCGACCAAGATCCGCCGGGTACTGCGCATGCACGAGGCCGGGGCGCTGGACGGCAAGGCGATCATCGTGCTCGGCGACGACGACCTGACCGCGGTGGCGATAGCCGCCTTTGCCGCGCTGCCCGGCAGCGCCACCCGGATCCGGCGGCTCACCGTGCTGGACACCGATGCCGACGTGCTCAGCTTCATTGCCGAGCGGGTGGCGGGCACCGGCACCGAGGTGGAAACGTGCCAGCACGACCTGCGCGAGCCGCTGCCGCCCCGGCTGACCGGGGCCTTCGACGTGGCCTTCACCGACCCGCCGTACACGGTGGCCGGCGCCGAGCTGTTCCTGTCCCGCGCGGTGTCCGCGCTGAGCACGGACCCGGGGCAGCACGTGTTCTTCTCGTTCGGCGCCCGCCGTCCCGAGGAGACGCTGCGCACCCAGCAGCTCATCGGCCAGCTGGGCCTGACCGTGCGCGCGCTGCTGCCGGGCTTCAACGAGTACCTGGGCGCGGGCATCCTGGCCGGCACCAGCCACCTGTTCCACCTGCGCAGCACGGCCGGGGCGGCACCGCTGATCACCGGCCGGTACCCGGGCCCGCTGTACACCGCTGGCCAGCGGGCGGCTGTGGCGCGGCCTTACCAGTGCGCTGGCTGCAAGGCGGTGCACCTGGTGGGCCCGGGGGCCCGGTGGACGCGGATCAGCGAGCTGAAGTCCGCGGGCTGCCCGGGCTGTGCGGGCACCGTGTTCCGGCCGCAGCCGCTGGAGTCGCGGTGACCGCGGGCCAGGCCGGGACGGAGTACCTGATCCGTGCGGCGGCCGAGGCGGACCTCGACGCGATCGCCGCGTTCGAGGTGGACATCGCCCGGGTCTCCTTTGGCGACGAGGCAATTACCGACCCGGCGCTGCACCGCAAGCGGGTGGCTGGGGCGCTGGGCAAGCCCGGGGAGGTGACCCTGGTGGCGGTGGCCGCCGCCGATGCGGCGGTCCCGGTCGGCTGGGCCTGGCTGTCCGGGCGCACCAACTCGCTGACCGGCGCCCGGTACGGGAACTTCCGGTCGCTGGCCGTGGCTGACCAGCCGGACCGGGCGCAGATCGCCGAGTTGCTGATGGCTGCCGTGCTCAGCGCGGCGGTTACTGCGGGTTTCGGGCAGATCACCGGTAAGGTGCACGCCAGGAATATTGGCATGCGCGCGGTTTACCGGAAGTTTGGATTCGAGGCGACGCATATCACCATGGAGAAACGGGATCCAGCGGGCCGTAGGGGAGATGTGGGATGAGCGTGCCAGCCAGGCACGACGCGGCACTGCCAGATGCGCTGGGCGGCCAGGCCCGGCCCGGCGGCCCCGGTCCCGCCGTGAAGTGCGTGGTCTGGGACCTGGATAACACGCTGCTGTCCGGGATCTACCTCGAGTCGCTGCCGCAGCGGCCGCCCGCGGACCCGGCCATGACCCAGGTACTGGCCGCCCTGGGCCAGCGTGGCATCGTGCACGCTGTCGCGACCCGGAATCCGGCTGAGGCCGCAGCGGTACGCGGCGGAGATCACCGGGTGCGAGTTCGTGGCCGCGGAATGCGGATGGGGCCGCAAGTCCGCCGCGCTGGGCCGGATCGCCGCCGACCTGAACATCGGGCTGGACGCCCTGGCGTTCGTGGACGACGACCCGTATGAGCGGGCCGAGGTCAGCTTCGCGCTGCCCGCCGTGCGCGTGCTGTCCCCGGAGGATGCGGCGCAGGCAGTGGACTGGCCGGAGTTCAGCCCGGCGGTGGTCACGGCCGAAGGGCGGCGCCGGGCGGAACTGTACGCGCAGCGGCAGCGCAGGCTGGACGCGGAGCGGGCGTTCGGTGGGTCCCGGGAGGACTTCCTGCGCGCGTGCGCGACCGAGATCACCATCGCGGACGCGGTGCCCGCGGACGCGCCCCGGCTGCACGAGCTCGCGCTGCGGACCAGCCAGTTCAACTCGGCGGGCCAGGCGCTGTCCGGCACCGCCATCCGGGCCCTGATCGGCGCGCCGGACCGGGCCATGCTGGTGGTCCGGCTGCGCGATTCGTTCAGCGACGACGGCCTGGTCGGCGGCTGCGTGCTGGACCGCGGTGACGGGCAGACCTGGACCGTGCCGCTGCTGATGATGTCCTGCCGGGCCATGGGCCGTGGCGTGATCGACGCGTTGCTGGCCTGGCTGACCCGGTCCGCGGCGCAGCAGGGAGCGGCCGCGGTGCGGGTGCCGTGCGCGCTGAATGACCGGAACGTGCCGCTCCGGCTCGCGCTGACCAGCACCGGGTTCCGGGCCGAGGCGGGGCCGCCCGCAGGCGATGAGCGGGCGGTGTTCCGCTGCGAGCTGTCTGCACCGCTCCCGGAGCTGCCGGGCTGGGTGCACGCGCCAGGTGCCGCATGAGCCGCCCGGCGGCCGGGCCGGCCAGCGTCATCGCGGATGAGCTGCGCCAGCTGCTGGCCACGGCCACCGGCCGGGCGGAGCTGCTCCGGCTTCCGCTGGATGCCCCGCTGTTCCGGCCACCCGCGGGCCTCGACTCGCTGACCGGCACGCTGCTGCTGCGCGGGGTCCGCGATGAGTTCGGCGTGGACGTGGCCGGAGAAGACCTGAACCTGGACGCCCTGGCCACCCTCGGCACGCTGGCTGCCTTCATCAGCGCGCGGGCCGCCAGCCCCGGGAGCAGCTGATGCTGCCGGTGCCATCCGCGGGCTCCGCGGACGTGTGGTGGCTTGACGTCGGCTCGGTGGTCATCGGCCGGGCCGAGTTCGTCGAGCTCGGCCTGGAAGAGCGGCAGCGGGCCGAGTCTTTCGTGTTCCGTGCGGACCGGCGCCGGTACACGGCCGCGCACGTCATGCTGCGCCGGGTGCTGTCCAGTTACCTGGACGTCCCGCCCTCCAGCCTGGCCTTCAGCCGGGAGCCGTGCCCGCTGTGCGGCAAGCCGGCCGGCCGTCCGGTCCTGGTGCCCAGCTATGAGCTGCATTTCTCGCTCGCGCATAGCGGGGATGCGGTGGTCGTCGCGGTCGCGCGGCAGCGGGTCGGCGTGGACGTGGAGCAGGACGCGGAAGGCTGCGTGTGCGCGCTGGCCGCGGACATGCACGCGGATGACGCTGCCCGGGCGGGGTCACTGCTTGAGGTGGACCGGCATGATCTGATCATGTCCTGGTGGGTCCGGGCCGAGGCGGTGCTCAAGTGCACCGGCGAGGGCATCGGGCACGGGGTGGGCGGTTTCCCGGTGCTGGGCGGGTTCCCCCAGTGGCGCGCCATGCCGTCCAGCCCGCCGCTGGGCTTCCCGGCCCAGGTTGGCGACCCCGAGCACCTGGTGCCAGCGCTGCCGGTCCGGGGCTCCTCGCTGGTGTCGCTGCCCGCGCCATCCGGCTACCAGGCCGCCCTGGCCCTGGCCGCGGCGGCCAGCCCGATCCGGCTCACCGTCCGCTCGTCCTGGTCGAACGCGGGGCGCCGGGCCCGGACCAATCCCGCCCGCTGACGGCCGCGGCGCCGGGGCCGCCAGGCCAACGTACGCATCGGCGTCGGTACCCTGGCAGGAGGCCGTCTGAGCGCGGCCAGCTGTCACTGGGGGGTCTAGCCTGATGCGATACTCCAGGCTGGGTACGGGACTGGCCAGGATATTCCGGCGGCTGCGGGGGGACGATAACCCGCTGCGGCGGCGCGCGGACCGGGTGGAGCGGGCCGCCCTGGCCGGGCTGCTCGCCCTGGTCGCTCTCGCGGGTCCGGCCGCGGCCCTCACCGCTGGTCACTGGGCCGGCGCCGCGGCCCAGCGCAGCGCGCGGGCCGAGGCCGCGCAGTGGCTTCCGGTCCAGGCCCAGGTGCTGCGGGCGGCCCCGCCCCCGGGCGGCCCGGCTAACCCCTCGTCCTACCTGGCGCACGTGCCCGCCAGGTGGACCGCGCCAGACGGGGCGCAGCGCCGGGGCACGGTCCTGGTCGTGGCGGGTACCCGGGCTGGCCGCACGGTCACGATCTGGACCACCCGGTCCGGCACACAGGCCGGCCTGCCGCTGCAGCACGCACAGGTCATCGGCCGGGCCGCCCTGGCCGCGGCGATGGCATTGCTGCTGGTGGTAGCGATCCTGCTGGCCGCCGCGATCGTCGTGCGCCGGATCGCGAACACCCGCCGGCTGGCCGGCTGGGAGTCGGCCTGGGCCGCGATCGGCCCGCAGTGGACCGGCCGCCACTAGGGATACCCGGCGGCGGACCGGCCACACCGCGCGGTTAGACCGCCTGATCGGCCAGGGTGAAGGCGACCGTGCCCTCGTCGTCCACCTGAGCGTCGAGCGACTTGTCGTCGAGCGCGAGGGCTGCCCCGGGCTCCAGGAAGACGCGGGCGCCTGCTGTCTCGATCACCTGATCGCCCAGGACCGGGTTTTCCGCTAGCGTCACGTGGAACGCCGGGCTGCCCTGATCCTGCGCCATGATGCGCAGGCCGGTCTCGTCAGGGAGTTCAGGTGCGGAGGTGAGGCTGCGGATAGCCGTGACGGCACTATCGGTCAGCGTGAGCATGACCTGCTCCTTTGCTCATCGAATGCGTGCAGTTCAGGCAGGCCACTACCCGGCTGGCGCGGTCTCACGCATCGTCGCCGCCAGGTAGGGTCGGCTCGGGTGCACCGTGACTGAAGGGGCCGCACCGTGGACCGAGGCAGCAGGGCGGCTGACGCCGCGGGCGGGGCGGGGCTGCCGGATGGCCTGCCGGAGGTGGCCCCGGGCAGCCAGTCCCAGCAGCTCCAGCCGGGCCCGGGCGTCCCGCAGCAGGCGCCCGATCCGGGAGCCCGGGTGTGGACGGTGCCGAACGCCCTGAGCATGGCCCGGCTGGCGGGCGTGCCGGTGTTCCTGTGGCTGGTGCTCGGCCCGCAGGCGGACGGGTGGGCCGTGGGCCTGCTGATCGCGGCCGCGGCTACCGACTGGCTGGACGGGAAGATAGCCCGGGCCTGGAACCAGGAGTCCCGGCTGGGCCAAGTGCTCGACCCGGCCGCCGACCGGCTGTACATCGCGGCCACGATCATCGCGCTGGCGGTGCGCGGCCTCATTCCGTGGTGGCTGCTCGGCGTCCTGGCCGGCCGTGAGCTGGTGCTGGGCCTGGCCCTGCTGGTGCTCCGGTCCCGCGGGTACGAGCCGCTCCAGGTGAGCTTCGTCGGCAAGGCCGCGACCTTGTGCCTGCTGTACGCGTTCCCGCTGCTGTTCCTGGGCGATCACGCGGGCTGGCCGGCCGAGGTGGCCCGGGTGTTCGGCTGGGCGTTCGCCCTCTGGGGTACCGCCCTGTACTGGTGGGCGGCCGGGCTGTACCTGGCCCAGGCCCGGCAGCTGGCCACCGCCGCCGCGGCGGAGGAGAGCCCGGGCGCTGCTGGCCCGGCCAGCACGGGCCCGTCATGATGGGTATCACACGCCTGCCCCGCTGAGGACCAACCTGGATTGAGGCAGAGTGGCCAGGCGCGCGGACAACCGGAAGGAGACTCGTCACCGGTGAAGGCCGTGGTGATGGCGGGCGGAGAAGGCACGAGGCTGCGCCCGATGACCGCCAACCAGCCCAAGCCGCTGCTGCCCGTGTGCAACAAGCCCATCATGGAGCACGTGCTGCGGCTGCTGAAGCGGCACGGCTTCGACGAGACCGTCGTCACGGTCCAGTTCCTCGCCTCGCTGGTGCGCAACTACTTCGGCGATGGCGACGACGTCGGGATGAGCCTGCAGTACGCCACGGAGGAGATGCCGCTCGGCACCGCCGGCAGTGTCAAGAACGCCGAGGATGCGCTGCGCGACGGGCCCTTCCTGGTGATCTCCGGGGATGCGCTGACCGACATCGACCTGTCCGCCATGGTGCGCGTCGCACAAGGAAAACGGCGCGCTGGTCACGGTTGGGCTCACCCGGGTGCCCAACCCGCTCGAGTTCGGCATCATCATCGTCGACGAGGATGGCCGCATCCAGCGGTTCCTGGAGAAGCCCACCTGGGGCCAGGTGTTCTCGGACACGGTCAACACCGGCATCTACGTGATGGAGCCCGAGGTGCTTGGCGAGGTGCTCGCCAAAGAGCCGGTGGACTGGTCCGGCGATGTGTTCCCGGCCCTGCTGAAGCGCGGCGCGCCGCTGTACGGCTGGATCGCGGACGGTTACTGGGAGGACGTCGGGACGCACGAGAGCTACCTCAAGGCCCAGGCCGACGTGCTGTCCGGCCGGGTGGACGCGCAGATCGACGGTTTCGAGATGTCTCCGGGGGTCTGGGTCGCGCCAGGGCGCCGAGGTCGACCCCGAGGCGGTGCTGTCCGGGCCGCTGTGCATCGGCGACTACGCCAAGGTCGAGGCCGGTGCCGAGCTCCGCGAGTTCACCGTGATCGGCAGCAACGTGGTGGTCAAGGAAGGCGCGTTCCTGCACCGGGCCGTGGTGCACAACAACGTGTACGTGGGCCAGGGCGTGACCCTGCGCGGCTGCGTGATCGGCAAGAACACCGACGTGATGCCGTCGGCGCGGATCGAGGAAGGCGCGGTCGTCGGGGACGAGTGCGTGATCGAGCCGGAGGCCTACCTCTCGGCGGGGGTCAAGGTCTACCCGTTCAAGACCATCGAGGCCGGCGCGGTGGTCAACACCAGCGTCATCTGGGAGTCCCGCGGGCAGCGCACGCTGTTCGGTCCGCGCGGCGTGTCCGGGCTGGTGAACGTGGAGATCACGCCGGAGCTCTGCGTCCGGCTGTGCAGCGCTTACGCGACCACGCTGAACAAGGGCGCGGTGGTCACCACCTCACGGGACGTGTCCCGGGCCGCCCGCGCGCTGAAGCGGGCCGTGCAGGGCGCGCTCAACGCCAGCGCGATCAACGTGGTCGACCTGGAGGCCCAGCCGCTGCCGGTGGCCAGGTTCCAGACCGCGCGCAGCGCGTGCAGCGGCGGCATCGCGCTGCGCACCACCCCCGGCGACCCGCAGTCGATCGACATCATGTTCCTGGATGAGCGTGGCGCTGACCTGTCCCAGGCGGCCGCGCGCAAGCTGGAGCGGGTCTTCTCCCGGCAGGAGTACCGGCGGGCGTTCCCCGGCGAGATCGCCGAGCTCACCTACCCGTCCCGGGTGGTCGAGTCGTACGCGCAGGAGCTGCTGCGCAGCGTGGACATGACCGGGGTGCGGGAGGCCGGCCTGAAGGTCGTGGTGGACTGTGCGGGCGGCACGGTCTCGCTGGTGCTGCCCAGCCTGCTCGGCCGGATCGGCGTCGAGGTGCTGATCGTGAACAACCGGCTGGACGAGGTGACGCCCACGCAGAGCCTGGCTCAGGTGCGGGCCGGCATGCAGCGGCTGTCCGAGCTGGTGGCGTCATCCCGGGCGGCTTTCGGCATCCGGTTCGACCAGGTCGGTGAGCGGATCATGCTGGTGGACGACAAGGGCGCGATGGTCAGCGACGACCGGGCCCTGCTGGTGGTGCTCGACCTGATCGCGGCGGAGCGCCGGTCCGGCCGGGTCGCCCTGCCGGTGACCACCACCAGGGTCGCCGAGCAGGTGTGCCGGTTCCACGGCGTCCAGGTCGACTGGACACCCACCTCGCTGCACGGGCTGACCGAGGCCACCGCCGGTGAGGACGTGATCTTCGGCGGGGACGGCCGCGGTGGCTTCGTCGTCCCGGAGTTCTGCCGCACGCTGGATGGCATCGCCGCGTTCGCGCTGCTGCTCGGCCTGGTGGCCCGGACCAGGCTGACGCTGAGCCAGATCGATGCCCGGATCCCCACCGCCCACCTGCTCAGGCGCTCGATGCCGACGCCGTGGGCGGCCAAGGGCAGCGTGATGCGCACTGTGGTCGAGGCGGCCGGGACGCGGACGGTGGACACCACCGACGGCGTCCGGATCGTCGAGCCGGATGGCGGCTGGGTGCTCGTGCTGCCCGACCCGGCCGATGCCGTCACCCACCTGTGGGCCGAGGGCGCTGACGCGGACACCGCGCAGGCCCTGCTGGACGAGTGGGCGGCCGTGGTCGAGCGGGCCGGCAGCTGAGCGCTGGCTGAGCGCAGCCCCCGGGTCGGCTGAGCGGTGGCGCAGGAGGTGCCCGGTCTGCGGTAGCGTGCAGGCTTGCGTCAGCCGGCGGGACCTTTAGTCCCCTCGTCACTGACTGTCCAGCGAGGATGTTGTGCCCGTGAGACAATCCAGCTTTGCGAGTCGGGCGGGCGGCGGAGGTGCGGCCAGATGTGGCGGAAACGTCGCGATCGTAATCCGGGCGGGCCCCGGACGGCGGAGCCCGCGCCCGGGCAGGGACCCCACGGCGGGTGGTCCGCCCGACTGCGGCCCGGCGGGCGCCGTGCGTGGCGCATGGACCGGCCAGCCGCAGCGCGGGTAGCGTGGACAGCACCATCCGAGCACATGGCACGGGCCCCGGCCGACGTGGTGCCCGCCCCGAGCCCATGGCCAGCAGAGGGGAGGCTAGGCCACGACATGCCGAGCGTCTACTGCACCCGTTGCGGTCAGGCCAATCCTGAGGATGCGCGCTTCTGCTCGCACTGCGGCACCATGCTGGCGCGGGCCGGCGGGCAGCGCCCGGGGAGACCACGTCGATCATCTCGCTGGGCGGTGACCCGGGCGAGCCGGAGTCCGGCGACGATTCGATCGCCGATCCGTCTGCGGTCGAGACGCTGCCCGCGGGCACGGCCCTGCTGGTGGTCAGGCGCGGGCCCAACGCAGGCAGCCGGTTCCTGCTGGACAGCGACATCACGACCGTCGGGCGGCACCGGGACAGCGACATCTTCCTGGACGACGTCACCGTCTCCCGGCGGCACGCGGAGTTCTACCGGCACGGCGACCGGTTCACCGTCCGGGACGTCGGCAGCCTGAACGGCACCTATGTCAACCGGGAGCGGATCGAGGAGGCCGCGCTGACCGGCGGCGACGAGGTTCAGATCGGCAAGTTCCGGCTGGTGTTCCTGCACCGGCCGGCGTCCCCAGTCGAGCGTGGTGGCGGAGGCGCGCAGGTCGGGGATGAACGCTGAGCACGCCCGGGCACATCTCGGCATCGGCGAGGTGCTCGCCCAGCTCCGCGGCGAGTTCCCCGACGTCAGCGTGTCGAAGATCCGTTTCCTGGAGTCCGAAGGGCTGATCCAGCCTGCCCGGTCGCCCTCGGGGTACCGCCGGTTCGGCCCGCCGGACGTCGACCGGCTCCGCTACATCCTCACCGCCCAGCGGGACCAGTACCTGCCGCTGCGGGTGATCAAGGACCGGCTGGCGGCCGCCGACGGCGGCGGCCAGCCCGAGGACGACGATGCCCAGCCGCCGCGGCGCGGGCGCCGCCCGCTGAGCCGCCGGGAGCTGCTCGAGGCGGCAGGCATCGACGACAGCTACCTGGCTGAGCTGGAGGGCTTCGGCCTGGTCCGGCCAGCGGGCCGGCAGTACGGCCAGGACGCCCTGGACGCGGCCCGGATCATCGCCGAACTCGGCCGGTACGGAGTGCAGGCCCGGCACCTGCGCGCGGTCCGCGCGGCCGCAGACCAGGAGACCACGCTGATCGAGCAGGTGGTGGCGCCCATGCTGCGGCAGCGCAACCCCGGGTCGCGGGAGCGGGCCGGGCAGACCGCGGGGGAGATCGCAGCGCTGTCCCTGCGGCTGCACGCGGCGCTGGTGGCCAGCGCGCTGGCCGAGGCCGGCCTGGCCCAGGAAGCGCCCCCGCCGGGCAGGCCGAGCCGGGCAGGCACAGTGATCATGGCGGCCGGGCCGGCCGATAACGGGCGCGAAGCCGGGTAAGCCTGTAGTGCGGGTCGTATCCGCGGGCCGGTTCTGCGGGTCGTATCTGCCGGGCCGGCCAGCACCGCGGGGCCGGCCTGCGCGGGTGTACGTTGGCAAGGGAGTGCCCACGCCATGCACGGGCAGCGGGCCAGGCGCAGGTTAGGACGGAGCCGCCGTGAGGAAGATGGAGGTCGTCGGCGTCCGGGTGGAGATGCCCACGAACCAGCCCATCGTCCTGCTGAAGGAGACGCAGGGGGAGCAGGTACCTGCCGATCTGGATCGGGCCGATCGAGGCTACCGCGATCGCGTTCGCCCAGCAGGGCATGGTCCCGGCCCGGCCGCTGACCCACGACCTGTTCCGTGACGTGCTGGAAGCTCTTGAAGTCCAGCTGCAGACGGTGAACATCACAGCGCTGCGCGACGGCATCTTCTTCGCGGACCTGATCTTCTCCAACGGCAAGGAAGTCAGCGCCCGGCCATCGGACTCGATCGCGCTCGCGCTGCGGACCGGCGCGACCATCTACGCCAGCGAAGAGGTCCTGGACGAGGCGGGCGTCGCGATCCCGGACGAGCAGGAAGACGAGGTCGAGAAGTTCCGCGAGTTCCTGGACACCATCAGCCCGGAGGATTTCGGCCGGGCCACGTGACCGGGCCGCCTGACCGGGCCGCCGATCGGGCCAGGGTGAGCCAGCACTGGCCAGGGGTAAGCGAGTCCTGCGGCGACGCGCCGCCGGCGATCGTTGACTCAGCCCAGTGTGTCGGCCTACCGTGCGAGACGAGTACCCAGGGTGCGTAGTTCCCGGGGCGGAGGCAGGCGTGGCGGTAACCAGCGGTGACAGCAGTAACGTCCACGGCGCGGCGGCAGAGGTGCGCGGCGCCGCGATCCAGCAGGCCGGGGAGCAGGGCCTGCTGTTCGAGGACGACCTGGCCGCCCGGCCGGAGGGCATCGGCTACCGCGGGCCGACCGCCTGCGCCGCCGCAGGCATCACCTACCGGCAGCTCGACTACTGGGCCCGGACCGGCCTGGTCGAGCCCAGTGTCCGGGCCGCGTCCGGCTCCGGGTCCGCGCGGCTGTACAGCTTCCGCGACATCCTCGTGCTCAAGGTCGTGAAGCGGCTGCTCGACACGGGCATCTCGCTGCAGCAGATCCGGGCCGCCGTGACCCACCTGCGCAGTCGCGGTACCAGCGACCTGGCTCAGGTCACCTTGATGAGTGACGGTGTCAGCGTGTACGAGTGCATGTCCTCCGATGAGGTGGTGGACCTGCTGCAGGGCGGCCAGGGCGTGTTCGGCATCGCGCTGGGCCGGATCTGGCAGGAAGTGGACGGCACCCTGGCCGAGCTGCCCGCGGAGCAGGCGGCTGACGGCCAGCCCGGGGCCGGGAACCACGCCGACGAGCTGGCCCGCAGGCGCGCCCGGAAAACCGGCTGACGCCGGACTGGCGCGCCCAGTGTGCCGCCCGCAGCACCCGGGGCCTCTCGGGTAAGCTCGGGTTAGCTGATCACACCGTCCGGGAGAGATCCCGCGCCGCCAGCGCGGGACGCCGAAGGGGCAATCTCCCCAGAACCTCTCAGGCACCAAGGACCGGACGGCCCAGGCGGCTCTGGAGTTTTCGTTGCCCGGCAGTGCCCGGCAGCTGACGACAGAGGGGGAGGACCAGGCGGCACACAGCGTGCCTGACGGCTCCCTCTGGAGGCTCCCCTTGAGCGCTGAGTCAGCAATGAACTTCGAGTCACGTCACATCGGTCCGTCACCTGCCGACTTGGAGCGCATGCTCGCGGTCACCGGCCACGCCTCCCTCGATGAGCTGACCCAGGCGGCCCTGCCGCCCGGGATCGGCGCGGCCGGCCCGCTGGACCTGCCGCCCGCACTGTCGGAACCGGAGGCACTCGCCGAGCTGCGCCGGCTGGCGGGCCGGAACACGGTGCTGCGGTCCATGATCGGCCTGGGCTACTACGGAACGCATCACCCCGGCCGTGATCCGCCGCAACGTGCTCGAGAGCCCCGCCTGGTACACGGCGTACACCCCGTACCAGCCGGAGATCTCGCAAGGGCGGCTGGAGGCCCTGCTGAACTTCCAGACCGTGGTCGAGGACCTGACCGCGCTGCCGGTGGCCGGCGCCTCGCTGCTGGACGAGGCGACGGCGGCCGCCGAGGCGATGACGCTGGCCCGGCGGGCGGCCGGCCGGGGCCGGATCTTCCTGGCCGACGCCGACTGCCTGCCGCAGACGCTCGCGGTGCTGGCCACCCGGGCCGAGCCGCTCGGCATCGAGCTGGTGACCGGGCCGGTCACCGCGGAAGCTGTCGCGGCCCTGCCGGACGGCGAGCTGTTCGGCGTGCTGCTGCAGTACCCGGGGGCCAGCGGGGCCGTCCGCGACCTGCGGCCGGTGATCGAGGCCGCGCGCGCCCGGGGCGCGCTCGCCGCGGTCGCGGCCGACCTGCTGGCGCTGACCCTGCTGATGCCGCCGGGCGAGCTCGGCGCGGACATCGCGGTCGGCACCACCCAGCGGTTCGGCGTGCCCGATGGGCTTCGGCGGCCCGCACGCCGGCTACATCTGGCGTCCGCGACGGGCTGAAGCGCCAGCTGCCCGGCCGGCTGGTCGGCGTCTCGGTCGACGCCGACGGCCAGCCCGGCCTACCGGCTCGCGCTGCAGGCCCGCGAGCAGCACATCCGCCGGGAGAAGGCGACCAGCAACATCTGCACCGCGCAGGTGCTGCTGGCGGTGATCGCCGCGATGTACGCGGTCTACCACGGCCCGGACGGCCTGACCGCTATCGCTCGCCGGGTGCACGGCCAGGCGGCCGGGCTCGCCGCCACGCTCGCGCGCCAGCGGCCTGGACGTGCCGGCAGCCGCGTTCTTCGACACCGTCCGGGTCCGCCTGCCGGCCGCGGCCGCGGCCGCGGTGGCGCGGGCCCGCGCGGCCGGCTACAACCTGTACCTGGCCGACGCCGACACCGTCCAGGTCGCCTGCGACGAGACCACGACCGACGCTGCATCTGCTCGCGGTGGCGGCCGCACTCGCCGCCCGGCCGGTGCCACTGGCCGGGGCCGGGCCGCGCTCCCGGCGGACCTGGCGCGCAGCTCAGCGTTTCCTGGCCCACCCGGTGTTCCACGAGCACCGCAGCGAGACCGCGATGCTGCGCTACCTGCGCCGGCTGGCCGACTTCGACATCGCCCTGGACCGGTCGATGATCCCGCTCGGCTCGTGCACCATGAAGCTCAACGCGGCCGCCGAGATGGAGCCGATCACCTGGCCGGAGTTCGCCGACCTGCACCCGTTCGCCCCGCCGGAGCAGGCGGCCGGCTACCTGGAGCTGATCGCCGGCCTGGAACGCGCGCTGACCGCGATCACCGGATACGACGCGGTCAGCCTGCAGCCGAACGCGGGCTCGCAGGGTGAGCTGGCCGGGCTGCTGGCGATCCGCGCCTAGCACCGGTCCCGGCAGCAGCCGGAGCGGACGGTCTGCCTGATCCCGGAGTCCGCGCACGGCACCAACGCGGCCAGCGCGGTGCTGGCCGGCCTGCGGGTGGTCGTGGTCAAGTGCGGCGCGGACGGCGCGATCGACCTGGCCGATCTGCGGGGCCAAGCTGGACTGCGCACGAGGACGCGGTGGCCGCGATCATGCTCACCTACCCGTCCACCAACGGGGTGTTCGAGGAGACCGTGGGCGAGGTGTGCGAGCTGGTGCACGCGGCTGGCGGCCAGGTCTACGTGGACGGGGCCAACCTGAACGCACTGGTCGGGCTGGCCCAGCCGGGCACGTTCGGCGCTGACGTGTCGCACCTGAACCTGCACAAGACGTTCTGCATCCCGCACGGTGGCGGCGGCCCCGGCGTCGGCCCGGTCGGCCGTCCGCGCCCATCTCGCCGAATTCCTTCCGGGTTTTGTGGTACCGGGAGAGCGCCCCGCAGGGCTGGAAGAGATTTCTGTGGCCACGGGTGGCGCTGCCGGAGGGGGTGCTCGCGAGGCCACTCATCCCAGGGGGTTCCGGGGGCCCCCCGGGCCGACGCGGATCAGGGGCGCCGTACGGGTCAGCGGGCATCCTGCCGATCTCCTGGGCCTACATCCGGATGATGGGCGCCGACGGGCTGCGCGCGCGCCACCCAGGTGGCGATCCTCGCGGCCAACTACGTGGCCGGCGGCTGGGCCCGCACTACCCGGTGCTGTACACCGGCCGGGGCGGCCTGGTGGCGCACGAGTGCATCCTGGACCTGCGGCCGGTCACCGCGGCAGACCGGGGTGACCGTCGAGGACGTCGCGAAGCGGCTGATCGACTACGGATTCCACGCGCCCACCATGTCGTTCCCGGTGCCGGGCACGCTGATGGTCGAGCCGACGGAGAGCGAGGACCTGGCCGAGCTGGACCGGTTCTGCGATGCGATGATCGCGATCCGGCGCGAGATCGACCGGGTCGCCGACGGCGAGCTACGACAGCCAGGACAACCCGCTGCGGAACGCCCCGCACACCGCGTCCATGCTGCTCGCCGCGGGCTGGAAGCACACCTACGAGCGGGCCGAGGCCGCTTACCCGCTGCCTGGTGACCGCCGGGCCAAGTACTGGCCGCCGGTGCGCCGGATCGACCAGGCTTACGGCGACCGGAACCTGGTCTGTGCCTGCCCCCCGGCTGAGGCATTCGAGGACTGACCCGCGCTACGCTGCCTGCCAAGAGGAAGGCGCAGCATGGGAAACCCGGACCAGTGGGTCATTGTCGGCCTGGACAACGGCGGCACCGCGAACAACGCCACGGTGCTCGACGCCGCCGGGCAGTTCCTGGTCAAGGACATGCTGGAACGTCCCAGCCGGGTCCGGGAAGGCCCGGAGGCCGCGATCGAGGCGCTGGCCGACTCGTTCAGGCACGTCCTCGAGGTGACCGGGACGCCCGTGGCGGCGGTACGCGCGGTGGGCCTGGACACCCCGGGCCCGGCCAGCGCGGACGGGGTGCTGTCCTCCCGCGGCGGCACCAACCTCGGCCACCCGGGCTGGGGCGGGTTCGACATCCGCGGCGCTCTCGAGGCCCGGCTGGACCGGCCCGTGGTGTACAGCAACGACGCCAACGCGGCCGCGCTCTACGCGCACCACGCCCGGTTCGGCGCGCAGGCCTGGCAGCACTCCTCGGTCGCCGCGATCATCGGCACCGGGCTGGGCGGCGGCCTGGTCGAGGCCGGCCAGGTGGTGCGCGGGGCGGCGGGCATGGCGGGCGAGCTCGGGCACGTGCAGATCCCGCTGGACGGCCTGCTGGACGCGGGCCAGCCGGTGCCGGGCTGCAACTGCGGGCTGGCCGGTGACGCGGAGAGCGTCGCCTCGCTGACCGGGATCGAGCGGAACCTGCTCCCGTACTGGCTGAGCCAGTACCCCGGGCACGAGCTGGCCAGGGTGCCGCCGGCCATAGCGGCCAAGCTGGTCCGCGGCTTCGGCGAGGCCGGTGACCCGATGGCCCGGAAGATCTTCGAGCAGCAGGCCATGGCGCTTGGCCGGATGTTCGGGATCGCCGCCATGTTCACCGATCCGGGCACCTACTTCGTCGGCGGCGGCGTGGTGGAGGCGGACCCCGCGTTCAGTGCCTGGTTCCTCAGCCGGGTCCGGGAGCACACGGCGCTGCGCGCCGAGCAGGCCCTGGTGGCGGATTTCGCCCTGGTGCCCGACCTGGACCGGGCCGGGGCGCGCGGGGCGGCGCTCGCCGCCCGCGCGGGCGTCGGTGACCCCGCATAGAGTTGCTGCGTGGCAGATCCGGCACAGCTACCGCCCCGCGCCCGGATCGATCCCCGAATCGCCCGGGGTGTACCGGTTCCGCGACGGCACCGGGCGGGTCATCTACGTCGGCAAGGCGAAGAACCTCCGGTCCCGGCTGAACTCCTACTTCGCTGATTTCGCCGGGCTGCACCCGCGTACCCAGACCATGCTGCGCTCCGCGTCGGCGGTGGACTGGACCGTCGTCGGCACGGAGGTGGAGGCGCTCCAGCTGGAGTACTCCTGGATCAAGGAGTTCGACCCCCGGTTCAACGTCCGGTACCGGGACGACAAGAGCTACCCGTACCTGGCCGTGACCATGAGCGAGGAATACCCGCGGGTGATGGTCATGCGCGGGGCCAAGCGGCGCGGGGTGCGCTACTTCGGGCCGTACTCGCACGCCTGGGCCATCCGCGAGACCGTGGACGCGCTGCTCCGGGTGTTCCCGGTGCGCACCTGCTCGGCCGGGGTGTTCAAGCGAGCCGGCCAGATCGGGCGGCCGTGCCTGCTCGGTTACATCGGCAAGTGCTCAGCGCCCTGCGTGCAGCGGGTCAGCGCGGCCGAGCACCGGCTGCTCGCCGAGGAATTCTGCGACTTCATGGCCGGCCAGACCACCCGGTTCATCCAGCGGCTGGAAGCCGAGATGCGGGCGGCTGCGCGGGCGGAGGAGTTCGAGCGGGCCGCCCGGCTGCGCGATGACGTCAAGGCACTGCAGCGGGCGCTGGAAAAGCAGACCGTGGTGCTCGGCGACGGCACCGACTGCGACGTGATCGCGCTCGCCGAGGATCAGCTGGAAGCCGCGGTGCAGGTGTTCTACGTGCGCGGCGGCCGGGTCCGCGGGCAGCGCGGCTGGGTGGTGGACAAGGTCGAGGACGTCAGCCCGGGTGAGCTGGTGGAGCAGTTCCTCGGCCAGGTGTACAGCGACGACGCCGTGCTCGACGCCGGGGTGGATCCGGCGGGCGGCGCGATGAGCCCCAAGGGCACCACGCGCCAGCCGCCGCGGGCCGCTGGCATCCCGCGCGAGGTGCTGGTGCCGGTGCTGCCACCTGAGGCGGGAGCGGTGGAGGAATGGCTGGCGGCCCGGCGCGGCGGCCGGGTCAGCCTGCGGGTGCCGCAGCGCGGGGACAAGAAAGCCTTGCTCGACACCGTGGCCAGGAACGCCGCGGAGTCGCTGGCCCTGCACAAGACCCGGCGGGCCAGCGACCTCACCACCCGCAGCCGGGCGCTGCACGAGATCCAGGACGCGCTCGGCCTGGACGACGCGCCGCTGCGGATCGAGTGTTACGACGTGTCCAACCTGCAGGGCACGCACGTGGTCGCCTCGATGGTGGTGTTCGAGGACGGGCTGGCCCGGAAGAGCGAGTACCGCAGGTTCAGCATCCGCGGCGACGACGGCACCGACGACGTGTCCTCCGTGCACGAGGTGATCCTGCGCCGGTTCCGCCGGTACCTGGAGGAGCGCGAGGCCACCGGGGAACTCGACGCACTCGGCAGCGCCGAGCCGGGCGGGCCACCGCGCAAGTTCGCCTACCCGCCCAACCTGGTGGTGATCGACGGCGGCCCGGCGCAGGTCGCCGCGGCCACGGCGGCCCTGGACGAGCTGGGCATCGATGACGTGGCCGTGTGCGGCCTGGCCAAGCGGCTGGAGGAGGTCTGGCTGCCGGGCGAGGACTCGCCGGTGATCATGCCGCGCACCAGCGAGGGCCTGTACCTGCTGCAGCGGGTCCGGGACGAGGCGCACCGCTTCGCCATCACCTACCACCGGGCGAAGCGGTCAAAGGCCCTCGCGGTCAGCGAGCTTGACTCGGTCCCGGGACTCGGCCCGGCGCGGCGGGCTACGCTGCTACGGCACTTCGGCTCGGTGCGCAGGCTGGCCAGCGCAACCGAGCCGGAGATCGCCGGGCTGCCGGGCATCGGCCCGCGGGTGGCCGAGGCGGTCGTCGCCGCCCTGCGGCCCAGCGCGGCCGGCAGTCACGGGCCCGGGCCGGAAGAGAAGCACGGGGATGGCCAGGACAACGGTCAGGGGGACCCGGATGAGCATGCGTGACAGCCACGCCGAGAGCGTGGCCGCCCCGGACATCGTGATCATCACGGGCATGTCCGGCGCGGGGCGGAGCACGGCCGCCAAGTCCCTCGAGGACCTGGACTGGTTCGTGGCCGATAACCTGCCGCCCGGCCTGCTGCCGACCATGATCGAGCTGGCCCGGCGGGCCATGGGCGCGGTGCCCCAGGTAGCGGCCGTGATGGACGTGCGCAGCCGGGCCTTTTCCACCGATCTGCAGTCCGCTATCGGCGAGCTGACCGCCCGCGGGGTCCGGCCCCGGGTCGTGTTCCTCGAGGCCAGTGACGACACCCTGGTGCGCCGGTTCGAGAGCGTCCGGCGGCCACACCCGTTGCAGGAAGACGGCCGGGTAGTGGACGGGATCGCGGCGGAACGCGCCCTGCTGCGCGGCGTGCGCGCCGACGCTGACCTGGTCATCGACACCTCCGCGCTGAACGTGCACGAGCTGCGGGCCCGGATGCACGATGCGTTCAGCGCGGACGTGGGCACCGCGCCGCGGGTCAACGTGGTGTCGTTCGGCTACAAGTACGGGCTGCCGGTGGACGCGGACCTGGTCGCCGACTGCCGTTTCCTGCCCAACCCGCGCTGGGTGCCTGACCTGGCCCTGCTGACCGGCCGGGATGAGCGGGTCCGGGACTACGTGCTCGGCCAGCCCGGCGCGGCCGAGTTCCTGGATGCCTACCTCGCGGCGCTGCGGGTGGTGCTGGAGGGCTACGAGCGGGAGGGCAAGCGGTTCGTCACCCTGGCCATCGGCTGCACCGGGGGGAAGCACCGCAGCGTAGCCATGGCCGAGGAGATCGGCGGGCACCTGTCCGGCAAGAGCCCGGTCCAGGTGCTGCACCGCGACCTGGGGCGCGAGTGATGCCAGGACCGGATGACGGGGACCCGCTGGCCCCGCTGGTCCGGCCGCTCAACCCGAAGGTGGCCGCGCTCGGCGGCGGGCACGGGCTGGCCGCGGCCCTGTCCGCGCTGCGCCGGGTGACCCGCCAGCTCACCGCGATCGTCACGGTCGCCGACGACGGCGGGTCCAGCGGCCGGCTGCGCCGCCAGTACGGTGTGCTGCCCCCCGGCGACCTGCGGATGGCCCTGGCCGCGCTGTGCGGCGACGACGCCTGGGGTACCACCTGGAGCCGGGTCGTGCAGCACCGGTTCACCGGGGACGCCGAACTGGGCGGCCACGCGGTCGGCAACATGCTGATAGTGGCCCTGTGGGAGCTGCTCGGCGACACCGTGCAGGGCCTGGACTGGGTCGGCCGGCTGCTCGGCGCGTACGGCCGGGTGCTGCCGATGGCCTCGGTGCCGCTGGACCTGATCGCCGAGGTCGAGGGGGCCGATCCGGGCCGGCCGTTCGCCGTGGGGACCGTGCGCGGCCAGGTCGCCTGCGCCTCCACCACCGGGCGGGTGCGCTCGGTGTCGCTGGTCCCGGAGGACCCGCCCGCCTGCCCGGAGGCGGTGACCGCGATCGAGGAGGCCGACTGGGTGGTGCTCGGTCCCGGCTCCTGGTTCACCAGCGTGCTGCCGCACCTGATGGTGCCGCGCCTGGCCCGGGCCCTGGTCGCCACCCCGGCCCGCCGGATCGTCGCGCTGAACCTGGTCGCCCAGCCGGGCGAGACCGCGGGGTTCTCCCCGCAGACCCACCTGGAGGTGCTGGCCGATCACGCGCCGCAGCTGCGGGTGGACGTAGTGCTGGCGGACCGCGGGGCGGCCGCCGGCGCCACCGCGGAACTGGACAAGGCGGCCGGCCTGCTCGGTGGCAGGCTGGTCCTGGCTGACCTGGCCATGCGTGACGGCACGCCGCGCCACGACCCGCGGCTGCTGGCCGGGGCGTTCGCCGGGATTTTCGAGGGGGAGTGATGCCGATGGCAATGACCAGCCTGGTCAAGGACGAACTCAGCCGCGTCACAGTACTCAAGCCGTGCTGCCGGAAGGCGGAGGTGTCCGCGCTGCTGCGGTTCGCCGGGGGGCTGCACCTGGCTGGAGGGCGGATCGTGGTGGAAGCCGAGCTGGATACCGGGGTAGCGGCCCGGCGGCTGCGCAAGGACATCGCCGAGGTGTTCGGCCATTCCTCCGACCTGATCGTGCTGGCCCCCAGCGGGCTGCGCAAGGGCAACCGGTACGTGGTCCGGGTCCGCAAGGACGGTGACAGCCTGGCCCGGCAGACCGGCCTGGTGGACAACCACGGCCGGCCCGTCCGCGGCCTGCCCCGGCAGGTCGTGTCCGGCACCACCTGCGACTGCGAGGCCGCCTGGCGGGGCGCGTTCCTGGCGCACGGCTCGCTGACCGGTCCCGGCCGCTCGATGGCGCTGGAGATCACCTGTCCCGGCCCGGAGGCCGCGCTGGCCCTGGTGGGCGCGGCCCGGCGGCTGAAGATCCATGCCAAGGCGCGCGAGGTGCGCGGGGTGGACCGGGTCGTGGTCCGGGACGGTGACGCGATCAGCGCGCTGCTGACCCGGCTCGGCGCCCACGACAGCGTGCTGGCCTGGGAGGAGCGGCGGATGCGCCGCGAGGTCCGGGCCACCGCGAACCGGCTGGCCAACTTCGACGACGCGAACCTGCGGCGCAGCGCGCGGGCGGCGGTGGCGGCGGGGGCGCGGGTCGAGCGCGCGCTGGAGATTCTCGGCAAGGAGGCCCCGGAGCACCTCACCGTGGCTGGCCGGCTGCGCATCGAGCACCGCCAGGCCAGCCTGGAGGAACTCGGCCAGCTGGCCAGCCCGCCGCTGACCAAGGACGCGATCGCCGGCCGGATCCGGCGGCTGCTGGCCATGGCGGACAAGCGGGCCCGGGATCTCGGCGTGCCCGATACCGAGGCCAGCCTGACCCCGGAGATGCTCACCCAGTAGCCGGGCACTGTCCGTCCGCGCGGCGGCCGCCGCTAGCGCGGCCCGTCCGCTGCCTGCCGTCCGATAGGGTCGGAGCGGAAACGCTGGCGCGCCGCGTGCATACGGACCTGCGCGCATACGGACCTATAGGGCAAGGAGATACGCTGCCGTGACTATCCGGGTGGGCATCAACGGATTCGGCCGCATCGGGCGGAACTTCTGGCGCGCCGTGCACGCCGCGCAGGCAGGAGCGCCGGCCGGTGGCGAGACCATCGAGATCGTGGCCGCGAACGACCTGACCAGCCCGGCCACCCTGGCGCACCTGCTGAAGTACGACACGGTGCTGGGCACGCTGGCCGAGGACGTCACCGTGGACGGCGACGCGATCCGGGTGGGCGACGCGCGGATCACCGTGCTGGCCGAACGGGACCCGGCCGCGCTGCCCTGGCGGGAGCTGGGCGCCGACGTGATCATCGAGTCCACCGGCCGGTTCACCAAGGGTGCGGACGCCCGCAACCACCTGGACGCGGGCGCCAAGAAGGTCATCATCTCCGCGCCTGCCTCGGGCGAGGACATCACGATCGTGATGGGCGTCAACGACGGCGGCTACGACCCGGCCAGTCACCACATCCTGTCCAACGCCTCGTGCACCACGAACTGCGTGGCCCCGATGGCCAAGGTGCTGCTGGACAGCTTCGGCATCGTCAAGGGCCTGATGACCACGATCCACGCGTACACGAACGACCAGGTGATCCTGGACTTCCCGCACAAGGACCTGCGCCGGGCCCGGGCCGCGGCGCAGAACATCATCCCGACCAGCACCGGCGCGGCCAAGGCCACCGCCCTGGTGCTGCCCGAGCTCAAGGGCAAGCTGGACGGCATGGCGATGCGGGTTCCGGTACCGGACGGGTCCGTCACCGACCTGGTCGTCCAGCTGCCGCGGGAAGTGACCAAGGACGAAGTGAACGCCGCGTTCAAGGCCGCGGCTGAGGGCCCGCTCAAGGGCTACCTGCACTACACGGCGGACCCCATCGTGTCGTCTGACATCGTGGGCACGCCCTGGTCCTGCACGTTCGACTCCGGCCTGACCATGACGTTCGGCGACCAGGTCAAGGTGGTCGGCTGGTACGACAACGAGTGGGGCTACTCCAACCGGCTGGCCGACCTGGCCGCGCTCGTAGGCGCCCAGCTCTGATGAAGCGGATCGACGACCTCGCCGTGGCCGGGCAGCCGGTGCTGCTCCGGGCCGACCTGAACGTCCCGCTCGACGGCGACCGGATCACCGATGACGGCCGGATCCGGGCCAGCCTGCCGACGATCAGGAAGCTGACCGACCGGGGAGCGCGCATCATCATCTGCGCGCACCTGGGACGGCCCAAGGGTGACGGCTACGCCGCGCGGGCCGCAGCCGGCCCCTCCGTACGGCCGGTCGCTGACCGGCTGGCCGAGCTGCTCGGCCAGCCCGTCCACCGGGCCGCCGACGTGGCAGGGGAGTCGGCCGCCAAGGTCGTCGCCGCCCTGGGCGACGGTGACGTGGCGCTGCTGGAGAACGTGCGCTTCGAGCCGGCCGAGACCAGCAAGGACGACGCGCAGCGGGCCGAGCTGGCTGGCCGCCTCGCCGCGCTGGCCACGCTGTACGTGGGCGACGGGTTCGGCGCGCTGCACCGTAAGCACGCCAGCGTGTACGACCTGCCCGGCCTGCTCCCGCACGCCGCCGGCGACCTGGTCATCGCTGAGATCGCCGTGCTCCGCCAGCTCACCACCGACCCGCCGCGGCCGTACGTGGTGGTGCTGGGCGGGGCCAAGCCCTCGGACAAGCTCGCCGTCATCGGGAACCTGCTGGGCAAGGCGGACCGGCTGATCATCTGCGGCGGCATGTCCTACACCTTCCTGGCCGCCCAGGGGCACGAGGTGGGCAAGTCCCTGCTCGAGCCGGACCAGATCCCTCAGGTATCCGAGGTGCTGGCCGAGGCGGAGCGGCGCGGGGTCGAGGTGGTGCTGCCGGTGGACCTGGTGGCCGCGGACCGGTTCGCGCCGGACGCGGACTACCGGATCGCCCCGGTCGGTGATTTCCCGGCCGACCGGGAGAGCCTGGACATGGGGCCGGCCACCCGGGCGCTGTTCGCGCAGAAGCTCGCGGACGCGAAGACGGTGTTCTGGAACGGGCCGGCCGGGGTGTTCGAGTTCCCCGCGTTCGCTGCGGGCACCAGGGCCGTGGCCGAGGCGATCAGTAAGGTCAGCGGGCTGACCGTGGTCGGCGGCGGCGACTCCGCGGCGGCCGTGCGGCAGCTCGGTTTCCCGGCGGATGCGTTCACGCATATCTCCACCGGCGGCGGGGCGAGCCTGGAATACCTGGAAGGCCGCGCCCTGCCCGGGCTCAGCGCGCTGGAGGCGGACAAGTGATGGCTGCTACCCCGGGGCGCAAGCCGCTGATCGCCGGCAACTGGAAGATGAACAACACCCACTTCGAGGGGCTGGTCCTGGTCCAGAAGCTGGTCTTCACGCTGACGGACAAGGACTACGACGCGGTCGAGGTGGTGGTCCTGCCGCCGTTCACCGCGCTGCGCAGCGTGCAGACCCTGGTGGCCGGGGACAAGCTGCGGATCGGCTACGGCGCGCAGGATCTGTCCCCGCACGACAAAGGTGCCTACACCGGCGACGTGTCCGGCCGCATGCTGGCCAAGCTCGGCTGCGGGTACGTGCTGGCCGGGCACTCGGAGCGGCGGCAGTACCACGGCGAGGACGATGCCCTGGTCAGCGCGAAGGCCAGGGCGGCCCTGCGCTGTGAGCTCACCCCGATCGTGTGCATCGGCGAGCAGCTGGACGCCCGCCGGGCCGGGGAGCACCTGGACGTCTGCCTGTCCCAGATCGACGGCTCGCTGGCCGGGCTGACCAGGGAACAGGTATCCGGGCTGGTGGTCGCGTATGAGCCGGTGTGGGCCATCGGCACCGGCGAGGTGGCCTCGCCGGCCGATGCGCAGCAGGTGTGCGCGGCGATCCGGCGGAGAATTTCCGAGGTTCACGGGGACGTCGCAGCCGCGAGTATGCGTATCCTGTATGGCGGGTCGGTGAAGGCCGACAGCATTGCTGCCATAATGGAGCAGCCCGACATTGACGGTGCCCTCGTCGGAGGCGCGAGCCTGGACCCCGGTGAGTTCGTCGCGATATGCCGGTACCGGGAACTGGCTGCGCGTGCCTGAGCGCAGGACGCGGCACACCAGGACAGCGCACCAAGGACCACAGGGCATCCGGAGGGACGAGACACAGCAGTGGTTATCGCTATTTCGGTCGTCCTCATCATCACGAGCCTGCTCATGATGCTGCTGGTACTGCTGCACAAGGGCAAGGGTGGCGGCCTGTCCGACCTGTTCGGTGGCGGTGTGTCGTTCGACTCTGGGGTCATCCTCCGTGGTAGAGCGGAACCTGGACAGGCTCACGATCTTCACCGGGATTCTCTGGTTCCTGTGCATTGTCGTGCTCAATCTGCTGATCAACCGCTGACGCCAGGGGCTCGCGCGGCAGGCGCAGTAAGGCGCACCACGGGCAGCGGTACCGCGTGGGGTGATGATGTGGGCAGGCCGGGTAGCCGTGCCGTTGGGCGGACGTCGTTAAAGGGGTGAGCAGTGAGTAGTGGCAACGCGATCAGGGGCAGCCGGGTAGGCGCGGGTCCCATGGGTGAAGCAGAGCGTGGTGAGGCAGCGCCCCGGATCCGGGTTGCGTTCTGGTGTTCGAATGGGCACGAGACGCGTCCCAGTTTCGCGAGCGATGCTGCGGTCCCGGAAACATGGGATTGCCCCCGCTGCGGTTACCCGGCTGGCCGGGACCAGCACAATCCGCCGGGCGCGCCGCACAGCGAGCCATATAAAACTCACCTCGCTTATGTAAAAGAGCGGCGCACCGACACCGATGGCGCCGCGATCCTGGCCGAGGCGCTCGACCGCCTCCGCCGGAACGCCTGATCAGCCGCTGAGCCAGGCGCCCCGCCCGCACCAGGCCCGGTCTGGGCTGGGTGCCTGCGCGTGTCCGTGGCCAGGAAAGCCGGGCACCCAGGGGAGCCGCGGCCACCCGCCAGGCCGGCCCCGGCGCCCGAGCAGGTGAGCGCATTACCTTTCTTGGTATTAACTTTGCTCCTTTTAGTGGCATATCAGGAACCGCTCCGCGCGTTTGCCAGTTGACTATCTATGAATAGGCTGGACATGCGCTGATATCCCCAAGTACCGGGCTGAATTCCCGGGCAATGTGGCCGTGCGCGGGCTGAGCCTGGTGTGCTCCGGTAGTCGCGGGCCGCCCGGGCCAGCCCGTCCCGGCCCGCGTTCCAGCCGCGGCCGACTCGCAGCTGGAGCCCCCGATCGACGAGCAGAGCGCTGACACCGACGTGGCTGACGCCCGCGTCGCTGGCCCGGACCTGGCCAGCAGCGGGCTGCCTGCCGCCGTGCCCCCGCCACGCCCCGGTCAGCCGCCCGGCCTGCGCTGGCCAGCGGACTGGCGGCGGTGGCTCGCCGGGCTCAGCCCGGCCGCCCTGGGCCGGACGTCAGCCGTGTGCATCGGGCTGGCCATCCTGGCCGGGATTTTTGTTGCGCTGGCCGGCCCGGGCCCCGCGGTGGTGTCCGCCGCGAGCCCGGGGCTGGCCCCGCCGTGGTGGCTGCCGCTGCCGCTGCCGGTAGGCCTCGTCACTAGCCTGCTCTGGGCCGCGACCCTGACCGGCGCCGCCGGGGTGGGCGCGGGCCTGGTCGCGGTGGCCCGCGGCGGGCGGCCCCCGGTACGGCTGCTGATGACCGCCGGGCTGCTGGCCGCCGCGGTGTTCACGGTGCTGCCCGCGGCCGGTTCCTCCGACACGCTCGACTATGCCGCGTACGGCCGGATGGTGGTACTCGGCTACAACCCGTACCAGATGACGCCGCTGGAGCTGCGGCTGACCGGTGACCCGGTCGGCCAGGCCGCCCCGCAGGCCTGGCAGGGCGACCCGTCCGACTACGGTCCGCTGGCCACGCTGGAGCAGGCCGCCGCGGCTGAGCTCGGCGGCGCGGCCACCGGGCGCATCATCTTCTGGCTCAAACTCTGGAACGCGCTCGCGTTCGGCCTGGTCATCCTGGTCCTGGACCGGTTGCTAGGCCAGGATCCGGTGCGCCGGGCCCGGGCTCACCTGCTCTGGACGGTCAACCCGCTGCTGCTCTGGGGCCTGCTCGCGTCTGGGCATGTGGACGCGGTCGCCGCGGTCTGCGGGCTGCTCGCGGTCAGCCTGGTCCGGCGCTGGGGCAGCGGCCGCCATCCTGGCCTGCCGCATCTGCTGCTGGCCGGCCTGCTGGCGGGCGCCGCCGCCGACTTCAAGATCACCTACGCGCTGTTCGGGCTCGGCGTCGCCTGGATGGCCAGGACGTCCTGGCGCGGGCTGGCCTGCGCCGGGGCCGCGGCCCTCGCCGCGGTGGTCCCGGTCTACGCCTCGTTCGGCGGACGGGCCGTGACCGTGCTGATGCATCACCGCGACGCCACCCCGGACACCCTGTACCGGGTTCTCGGCCATTCCTTCCTGCAGCCCAGCCTGCCCCAGGTGGTGCTGGTGGTGCTGCCGGTGCTGGCCACCACCACGGTGCTGCTGCTGCGCGGGCTGCCGGACAGTTTCGCTGACCTGCCCGCGATCCATCCCGCGTTCGTGTTCAGCCTGGCCTGGCTGCTCGCCTGGCCCTACCAGCGGCCCTGGTACGACGCGGCGGTGTTCTGCCTGCTCGCGTTCTACCGGGCCAGCTGGCTGGACGGCCTGCTGCTGGCCCAGCTGACGGTCAGCACGCTCGAGCTGATGCCGGGCATGCCGACCTTCCCGTCTGCGCACGGCTGGCTGGCCACTGCCGTCCGCACGGTGCAGGTCACCTATCTCGTGCCCGCGACCCGGCTGGCCGTGCTGCTCGCGGTGATCGGCCTGTGCGTGCTCAATGCGCGAAAGAGCGCCGCTTGGCTTCCGGGACCAGCGGCACATGCCCGTGCGGGTGCTCGCTGAGGGCCCGCACGTGGCCGCGCAGGTCGGCGAGGAACGCATCGGCGAGTTCCTTGCTGAACCCGTTCCGGACCACGACCCGCATGACCGCGAAGTCCTGAAGATCGGCCGGGAAGGTGTAGGCAGGTACCAGCCAGCCGCGCGTCCGCAGCCGCTCGGACAGGTCGAACACGCTGTACCGGGTCTCGTCGTCGCGCAGCTTGAACGCGAACACGGGCAGGTCCCGGCCCTCGGACAGCAGCTCGAACGGGCCCATCTTGGCGATCTGCGTGGACATGTGCACAGCCACGTCCTGGCAGGCCTGCTGCACCCGCTGGTAGCCGGCGTAGCCGAGGCGCAGGAAGTTGTAGTACTGCGCGGCCACGTTCGCGCCGGACCGGGAGAAGTTCAGCGCGAACGTCGGCATCTCCCCGCCCAGGTAGTTGACCTTGAACACCAGGTCCTCGGGCAGGTAGCTGGCGTCCCGCCAGACCACCCAGCCCACCCCGGGGTAGACCAGCCCGTACTTGTGCCCGGAGGTGTTGATCGAGGCCACCCGGGAGACCCGGAAGTCCCAGTCCAGCTCGGGCTGCAGGAACGGGGCGATGAACCCGCCGGAGGCCGCGTCCACGTGCACCGGGACGTCTGGGCCGCCGCCTGCGGCGAGCTTGTCCAGCTCGCCGCTGATCTCGGCGACCGGCTCGTAGCTGCCGTCCATGGTCGAGCCGAGGATAGCCACCACGCCGATGGTGTTCTCGTCGCAGCTCGCCGCGGCCTGCGCTCCGCGCAGGTGCAGCCGGCCCGGCGCCATCGGCACCATCGTGGGCTCGACATCCCAGTACCGGCAGAACTTCTCCCAGCACACCTGGACGTTCGTGCCCATCACCAGGTTCGGCCGGGTGGTGTCGGCGCCCGCCTGGCGCCGGCGTTCCCGCCAGCGCCAGAGCAGCGCCATGCCACCGAGCATGCATGCCTCGCTCGACCCGGTGGTCGAGCAGCCGGTCGCGGACCGGCTGGCGGGCGCATGCCAGAGGTCGGCCAGGATGTCCACACAGCGCGACTCGATCTCCGCCGTCTGCGGGTACTCGTCCTTGTCGATCATGTTCTTGGGCAGGGTCTCGGTCATCAGCTGCTCGGCCTGCGGCTCCATCCAGGTGGTCACGAACGTGGCCAGGTTCAGCCGGGCGTTGCCGTCCAGGATCAGCTCGTCCCGGACCGTCTGGAGCGCGGTGTCGGGCAGCATGCCGTGATCCGCCAGCCTCCGCTGCGGTACCCGGTGGTGCGCCTCCCGCACGTACACCGGGTTGATCTCTACCTCAGCTTCGCCGCCCAATTCGGGGTTTCGCTTGTGTAGTGACACGGGCGGCCTCCTGCTGGCCGGATGAGGCTGGCCCGCCCAGGCTATCGGGCGCGGCGCGGGCCGGCCGGTCAGGTCGGCGGTCATGCCGCCCGCCGGGCGGCCAGCCCGGTGTTGCTGCAGGATGGGACCATGAATCTTCCGGTCAACCCACCGGTCGCGCCCATGCTGGCCAAGCCGGTGCCGCAGATACCCGACGGCCCGTACAGCTTCGAGCCCAAGTGGGACGGCTTCCGCTCGATCGTCTTCGCCGACCAGGGCGAGATCGAGATCGGCAGCCGTAACGAGCGGCCGATGACCCGGTACTTCCCGGAGGTGGCGGCGGCGCTGACGGCGAACCTGCCCGCGCGGTGCGTGATCGACGGCGAGATCGTGATCCCGGACCGCGACGGCCAGCGGCTGGACTTCGAGGCGCTGCTGCAGCGGATCCATCCCGCGGCCAGCCGGGTCGCCTTGCTGGCCACCCAGACTCCTGCTCATTTCGTGGCCTTCGACCTGCTCGCGCTCGACGACGAGGACCTGTGCGAGCGGCCGTTCGCGGAGCGGCGCCGCCTGCTGGAGCAGGTCCTGGCCAAGGCCGCCGCCCCGGTCCACCTGACCCCGGCGACCACCGACCGCGGCCAGGCGGAGGAGTGGTTCCGCCAGTTCGAGGGAGCCGGGCTGGACGGCCTCATCGCCAAGCCGCTGGACGGCACCTACCAGCCGGACAAGCGGGCCATGTTCAAGATCAAGCATGAGCGGACCGCGGACTGCGTGGTGGCTGGCTACCGGCTGCACAAGAGCGGCCCGGACGCGGTCGGCTCGCTGCTGCTCGGCCTGTACACCGGTGAGGGGCGGCTGGCCAGCGTGGGCGTGGTCGGCGCCTTCCCGCTGGCCCGCCGCCGGGAACTGTTCACCGAGCTGCAGCCGCTGGTCACCACGTTCGACGGGCATCCCTGGCACTGGGAGCAGGCGGCGGCGGCCCGCAACCCGCGGGCGGCCGAGACGAGCCGCTGGAACGCGGGCAAGGACCTGTCGTTCGTGCCGCTGCGGCCCGAGCGGGTAGTGGAGGTGCGCTACGACCACATGGAGGGCACCCGGTTCCGGCACACCACCCAGTTCGTCCGCTGGCGCCCGGACCGCGAGCCCGCCTCCTGCACCTTTACCCAGCTCGAGGAGCCGGTCAGCTACAACCTGGGCGAAGTTCTCGCGCTCGGCTAGTTACGTCGCCCTGGAAGTCCTCAGGGGCTGGTTACCGGGCGAGGCGAGCCATTCCTGCGCGGTTAAACCGGAAGAGACAACCATGAACACCCTGAGCTCACCCGACGGCACGGCGATCGCTTACGACAAGCAGGGCGGGGGACCGGCCCTGATCCTGGTCGACGGCGCGCTGACCGTCCATTCGTCCGGCTCCGGGTCGGAGCTGGCCAAGCTGCTCGCGCCGCACTTCACGGTCTACGGCTTTGATCGCCGCGGCCGCGGCGAGAGCGGGGACACGCTGCCCTACGCGGTCGACCGGGAGATCGACGACATCGAGGCGCTGATCGACCGCGCCAGCGGCGCGGCGTTCCTCTACGGGCACTCGTCCGGCGGGCCCCTGGCCATGCGGGCGGCCATAAGGCTCGGCCGCAAGGTCAGCAGGATCGCCATGTACGAGCCCCCCTACAACAACGACCCTGGCGCGCAGGAGTCCTGGAGCCAGTACCTCAGGCAGCTGAGAGAGGCTCTGGCCGAAGGCCGTCGGGGCGACGCGGTGGCCCTGTTCATGCGGTTTGTCGGCACGCCCGCCGAGCGGATCGACGGCATGCGCCGCGCGCCGTTCTGGCCGGGCATGGAAGCCGTCGCGCCGACGCTGGCCTACGACCACGCCGCCATCCTGGGCGAGCCCTGGTCGGTGCCGACCGAGCTGGCCGCGCGTGTCTCGGTGCCCACCCTGGTGATGGCGGGCGACGCGGGCTTTCCGTTCATGCCCGACGCGGCGCGGGTGCTGAGCCAGGCGATCCCGCAGGGCCAGCTGCGGATGCTGGAGGGTCAGCTGCATGAGGTGAACCCGGGCGTGCTCGCCCCGGTCCTGGTGGAGTTCTTCACCTCGAAGTAGCTAGCCGGCCCGCAGGTAGCGGCAGAACAGGTAACTATCGTCGGTCAGCACGTGCGCCAGGGTGAGCCTGGCCGGTGCCGGGCTGGCCGGTGCTGGGCTGGCCGGTGCTGGGCTGACTGGCCTGGATGATGCGCCCGGCCGGGCCGGCCGCCAGCAGCGGGCTGATCGAAACACACAGCTCGTCCAGCAGGCCGGCCACGGCCAGCTGGCCCAGCAGGTGCGGCCCGCCCTCGGCCAGGATCCGCCGGTACCCGCGGCTGGCCAGGGCACCGATGGCCAGGTCGAGCTGGACGCTGTCGTCGCCTGCGACGATCAGGTCGGCGGCCCGGGCCAGCCGCGCCCGCTGGCTGGCAGGCGCGGCGGCCACCGTGAGCACGATGGTGCGGGCCGCCGCGGGCTGCGCCAGCAGCGGGCTGGCCGGATCCAGGTCCAGCTGGCCGCTGAGCACGGCGATGGGCGGCGCTGCCGGGCGTCCCTCCCGCAGCGCGGCCCAGCGCGGGCTCACCCGGGCCGGGCGGTACTGCTCGGCCCGGGCCGTGCCCGCGCCGACCAGGATGACATCGGCCAGCGCCCGGAGCAGCCCGAAGATCTCCCGGTCGGCCTGCCCGGACAGGCCGCCAGAGCGGCCGTCCAGCTCGACGGCGCCATCCGCGCTCCCGATCATGTTGGCCCGGATCCACGGCCGGCCAGGATCGGGGCCCGGCCGCGGCGCCCCCGGGTAGGCATAGAGCGCGGGCAGATCCGGATCCTCGCCGCCCGGCCCGGTCGGGAAGATCAGGCGGATCACGTGGCCGGGCGGCTGAGCCGCCGCAGCACCATCATCGAATGAGCCGCGAGCACCACCGGCGCCCCGGCGGTGAGCTGCCCCGGGCCGGTGCTGGTGGCCGCCCCGCCCGGCTGGCCGGCCCCGCCCGTCGGGGTCATGGTGTCGAGCACCCGCTCCCAGCTCTCGCCGAACCGCAGCGGCGGCAGGATGAACCGCACCGGCTCGCTGCCCGCGCTGAACAGCAGCAGGAACGTGTCGTCCCGGACCCGCTCGCCGCGCGGGTCCGGTTCGGTGATCGCATCCCCGTTGAGGAAGACGCCCAGGGCCTTGGCGTACCCGGTCTTCCAGTCGGCGTCGGTCATCTCCCGGCCGGACGGGGTGAGCCAGGCGATGTCGCCTGGGCCGTCGGTGGCCGCGGCGTTCGGGCCGCGGAAGAACCGGCGCCTGCGGAACACCGGGTGCTGCCGGCGCAGCGCGGCCACGGCCTGGGCGAACTCCAGCAGGTCCGCCCCGCCGTCCTGGGCGGTCCAGTCCACCCAGGAGATGTCGTTGTCCTGGCAGTAGGCGTTGTTGTTGCCGCGCTGGGTCCGGCCGAGCTCGTCGCCCGCCAGCAGCATCGGCACGCCCTGCGAGCACAGCAGCGTGGCCAGGAAGTTCCGCCGCTGCCGGGCGCGCAGCTCCGCGATGGCCGGGTCAGCCGACGGCCCTTCCGCGCCGCAGTTCCACGAGCGGTTGTCGTCGCTGCCGTCCGCACTGCCCTCGCCGTTGGCGTCGTTGTGCTTGCGGTCATAGCTGACCAGGTCGGTGAGGGTGAAGCCGTCATGGCAGGTGACGAAGTTGATCGACGCGACGGGGCGGCGGCCGCTGGTCTCGTACAGGTCGCTCGAGCCGGTCAGCCGGGAGGCGAATTCCGGCATCGTGTCCGGCCGGCCACGCCAGAAGTCGCGCACCGCGTCGCGGTACTTGCCGTTCCACTCACTCCACAGCGGCGGGAAGTTCCCCACCTGGTAACCGCCCTCGCCCACGTCCCACGGCTCCGCGATGAGCTTGACCTGCGATACCACCGGATCCTGCTGGACCAGGTCGAAGAATGCGGACAGCCGGTCCACATCGTGCAGCTCCCGGGCCAGGGCCGAGGCAAGGTCGAACCGGAACCCGTTGACGTGCATCTCCAGGATCCAGTACCGCAGTGAGTCCAGGATCAGCTGCAGCGCGTGCGGGTGCCGGACGTTCAGGCTGTTGCCGCAGCCGGTGTAGTCGAGGTAGTAGCGCGGGTCGTCATCGCGGAGCCGGTAGTAGGCGGCGTTGTCAATGCCGCGGAAGCACAGCGTCGGGCCGCGGTGATCGGCTTCGGCGGTGTGGTTGTACACCACGTCGAGGATCACCTCGATGCCGGCCGCGTGCAGGTTCCTGACCATCGCCTTGAACTCGCCGACCTGGCCGCCGAGCTGCGGAGAGGACGAGTAGGCCTTGTGCGGGGCCAGGAAGCCGATCGTGTTGTAGCCCCAGTAGTTGGTCAGCCCGCGGCTGCTCAGATTGTGCTCGGGCATGAACTGGTGCACCGGCATCAGTTCCACGGCGGTCACGCCGAGCTGGGTCAGGTGCTCGATCACGGCCGGATGGCCCAGCCCGGCATAGGTGCCGCGCTGCTCGGCCGGGACCGAGGGATGCTGCAGGGTGAGGCCGCGCACATGCGCCTCGTAGATCACGGTCTCGTGGTACGGGATCCGCGGCGCCCGGTCATCACCCCAGTCGAAGAACGGGTTGATCACCACGTTCTTCGGCATGTACGGCGCGCTGTCCATGTCGTTCACGGCCGACGGGTCGCTGAACCGGTAGCCGAACAGCGACTCGTGCCAGCGCAGCTCCCCGCTGATGGCCTTGCCGTACGGATCGAGCAGCAGCTTGGCCGGGTTACAGCGGAGCCCGCGCGCCGGGTCGTACGGCCCGTGTACCCGGTACCCGTAACGCTGCCCAGGACCCAAGTCGGGCAGGTAGCCGTGCCAGACGAAGCCATCCACCTCGGTCAGCGCGATCCGGGTCTCGTCGGCTGAGTCCGGGTTCTCACTGCCTAGCAGGCACAGCTCCACCTGGTCGGCGACCTCGGAGAACACGGCGAAGTTGGTCCCCGTGCCATCCCACGTCGCGCCCAGCGGATAGGGAGCTCCTGGCCACACGCGCACCAGCCGACCTTACCTGGGCGCCGGACGGGCCCGGTCCAGAATGTCGCCGAGCGGCAGCCCATCCGGCAGCGTGCCGAACGGAACCCCAGGTCCGAGTAGGGCAAACCTTTGTCCCGCTGGCCCGCCCGGGGCGCCGGTGCTGGCCGGGGCGGCGTCCGCGGCCAGCCGGGAGGTGCAGAATGCGCCGGCTACCGCTGCGGGCGCATGCCGGACCAGCAGGGCGGCCTGCAGCGTCACGGTGATCAGGCCGGCCAGCCGCCGGGCTGCGAACTCCGCGTCCGGGGCGGCCGCGGCGGCCAGCCCGGTGAGCATCTGGCCCAGCTGGCGGGTGGCCGTATCCAGCCGGCTGTCCTGCCCGGCCGCCAGGGCCAGTTCGGCCAGGAGAGCCTCAGCCGCGTCGTGCCGCCGTCGCAGCGCACGCAGCAGGTCCAGGGCGGTCACGTTGCCGGAGCCTTCCCAGATGGAGTTCAGCGGGGCTTCCCGGTACAGCCGGGGCATGCCGGACTCCTCGACGTAGCCGTTGCCGCCGAGGCACTCGAGCGCCTCGGCTGCGTGCAGCGGCGCGCGCTTGCACACCCAGTGCTTGGCAGCGGGGAGGGCCACCCGGAGCAGCGCGGCCTCAGCGGTGTTGCCGCGGGCCGCCCGGTCGGCCGCCCCGGCCAGCCGGATCGCCAGGGTGGTCGCGGCTTCCGACTCCAGGACCAGGTCGGCGAGCACCGACATCATCAGCGGGTGCGCGATCAGGTCCTTGCCGAACGCCTGCCGGTAGGTGGCGTAGTGCGCCGCGGTCATCACCCCGCGGCGCATCCCCGCGGCACTGCCCAGCACGCAGTCCAGCCGGGTGGCGCTGACCATCTCGAGGATGGTGGCCACCCCGCGCCCGGCCTCGCCGACCTGCCAGGCCAGTGCCGCGTCGAACTCCACCTCGGCCGAGGCGTTCGACCGGTTGCCCAGCTTGTCCTTGAGCCGCTGCAGGCGCATGGCGTTCCGGGTGCCGTCGGGCAGTACCCGGGGCAGCAGGAAGCAGGTCAGCCCGTCCGGGGCCTGGGCCAGCACCAGGAACAGGTCACTCATAGGCGCGGAGCAGAACCATTTGTGCCCGGTGATCAGGTGCGCGCCAGGCCCCTCGGCCGGAACCGGCCGGGCCTGCGTGGTGCCGGCCCGCACATCCGACCCGCCCTGCTTCTCGGTCATGGCCATGCCGGCCAGCAGCCCCGCCTTGCCCTCCGGCGGGCGCAGCCCGGGGTCGTAGGCGGCCGCGGTGAGCAGCGGCTCGAACCGGCGGGCCAGCCCGGGCTCGTGCCGCAGCGCGGGGATGGCGGCGTAGGTCATCGAGACCGGGCAGCCGTGCCCGGCCTCCGCCTGCGACCAGACGAAGAACTTCGCCGCCCGGGCCACGTGCGCACCCGCCGCCTCGTCCGCCCAGGGCGCCGCGTGCAGGCCCTGGCGGGCCGCGGTGCCCAGCAGGGCATGCCAGGACGGATGGAACTCCACCTCGTCGATCCGCCGGCCCTGTGCGTCGTGCGTGCGCAGCACCGGCGGGTGCTCGTTGGCCAGCCGGGCGTGCTCCTGGGTGTCCCCGGACCCGGCAAGCACGCCGAGGTCATGCAGGCCGGGCAGGGCCCAGCCAGCGCCCTCCCGGCTCACCGCGGCCAGCAGGGCGGGATCGTCCGCAGCGTCGTAACCGGCCAGCGGCGGTACCTGGTTGAGCACCTCGTGGGTGACGTGCGGCCTGGCAGGAGGCCTGGTGGTGGTCATGCCCCGACGATAACGCGGGCCCTACCGGGCGGACACCCATGCTGGCGCGGCGGTGGCCGGGGCGGCGGCCTGCCCGGCGGCGGCCTGGTACCGGTCCAGCAGGACGTCAGCCACCTCAGCCGCGGCGCCGAGCGGGGCGGACACGGCCGCGGCCCCGGCGGCCAGCGAGGTGTCCCGGATCCGGTCCGCGAACTGGCCCGGGGCGAGCAGGTACGTGGCGACCAGGACCTGCTCCGCGCCAGCCCGCCGCAGGGCGGCCACCGCCTGCTCCGGCGTGGGCGACGCAGCGGAAGCGTAGGCCGGCTGGACCGCCTGCCAGCCCCGGGCCGCCTGCCAGTCCGCGGCCATCCGGGCGATCACCGCGTTCGCCGCGGGCTGGCTGGACCCGGCGGCAGCGAGCACCACGGCCGTCCGCGGCGCCTGGGCCAGATCCGCGCCTGCCTCGGCCAGCCGCCGGTCCAGCGCCCGGAGCAGCGCCGGATCCGGGCCGAGGGGCTGGCCATAGCTGATGCTCAGGGCCGGCCAGCAGCCCGGCGCCGCGGCCAGCAGCCCGGGGATGTCGGTGTCACTGTGGTAGGCGGCCGTGAGCAGCAGCGGCAGCACGACGGTGTTGACCCGGGGGGGCGACCCCCCGGAGCCCCCCGCGCGTCGCTGGCTCGGAGGGGACACGCCTGCGGCGCGCCCCGCCTCGCCAGCGATACCAGGCCGGGGGGGCGACCCCCCGGAGTCCCCCGCCTCGCTCGCGAGCGCACCGAGGACCTGGGCTGGAGCGGGCGGGGCATGGCCGAGGAACGCCGCGCGCGCGTCGAGGCCGGCCAGGCCGCGCTGGGCCGCCCGGTCGCGCAGCACGCTGAGCAGGTCACTGACCGCGGCCCCGGCCCGCGGGTCCCTGCTCCCGTGCGCGATCGCGACCAGCGGCGGCGTCAGCTGTGAATACCGCATTCGGTCTTGCCCGTGCCGGTCCACCGCCCGCTGCGCGGGTCGTCCCCGGGCGCCACCTTCAGGGTGCAGGTCGAGCAGCCGATGGACGGGTAACCGTCGTACACCAGCGGGTTGACCAGCACGCCGTTCTCCGCGATGAACGTCTCGACCTGGTCCTGCGTCCAGGCGGCGATCGGGTTCACCTTCACCATCTGCCGCCTGCCGTCCCACTGGACGACCTTGGTGTCACTGCGCGCGCTGGTCTCCTCCCGGCGGACACCGGTAATCCAGGCGTCGTACGGGTCCAGCGCCCGCTCCAGCGGGACGACCTTGCGGAAGTAGCAGCACAGGTCGGGATTGCGCCCGTACAGCCGCGGGCCGAGGGCGGCATCCTGCTCCGCCACCGTCCGGGATGGCGTCACGTTGATCACGTTGACCGGGTAGATGGCCGCCACCGCATCCCGGGTGCCGATCGTCTCCGCGAAGTGGTACCCGGTGTCCAGGAAGATGACGTCCAGGCCGGCCTTGACCTGGGCCGCGAGGTGGATGATGACCGCGTCGGTCATGGAGGACGTGATGCAGAGCCGGTCGCCGAAGGTGTCCACCGCCCACCGGATGATCTCGGTGGCGGGCGCGCCAGCCAGTTCCTCGGCGGCCTTGGTGGCAAGCCTCTCCATACGGGTCGGTACCTCCGCGCCGTCAGGCGTCCACTGGTCCGGGCGAGTGCGCCGGGTAATGGCAATGTCGACCGGATGACTCACCGGATTACTCCTGTCCCAGCAAAGCGTAGCTTGAACGACCTGATACAGCTGCGGCAATGCCATCCGCCGTCCTGTTCCTGGGGTTCCAGGTCTTCTTCGCCGCAGTAGGGGCAGTAGAACGGGATAGCCCGCTCGCCCGCAGGCCCGGGGGAGCTCATGCCACATCCTCCTCGCTGGCCCGGCTCGCCCATGCGGCGAACGTCTCTCCTTCTGCCCTGCTGGCTGAGAACCGGCGCAGCACCCGCTCCAGATAATCTGGGAGATCCTCCGCAGTGGTCTTCAGGCCCCTGATCTTCCGGCCGAAACCGGAGCTGGCCGCGTCCCCGCCGGCCAGGCTGCCGCCGAGGTGGATCTGGAAGCCTTCCTGCTGCCTGCCGTCCGGCCCAGTGACCAGGGAGCCCTTGAGCCCGATGTCCGCGGTCTGGATGCGCGCGCACGAGTTGGGGCAGCCGTTCACGTTGATGGTCACCGGCTCGGTGAAGTCCGGCAGCCGCCGCTCCAGCTCGGCGATGGCCGCCGCGGCCCGGGCCTTGGTCTCTACGATCGCCAGCTTGCAGAACTCGATGCCGGTGCACGCCATGGTGTGCCGGCGGAACACGCTGGGCGTGGCCGGCAGGCCGGCCGCGTCCAGTTCCGCGGTCAGGCTGGCCAGCCTGGCCTCTGGCACGTCGAGGATGATCATCTTCTGCTCCGCGGTGGTGCGAACCCGCCCGCTGCCGTACCGCTCCGCCAGGTCGGCCACCTGTGCCAGGGCGGCGCCGGATATCCGGCCCACCCGCGGGGCGAAGCCCACGTAGTACCGGCCATCCCGCTGCTGGTGCACCCCGACGTGGTCGCGGACGCCGCCATCCGGCGGCGCGGGCGCGGGCCCGTCCAGGAGCGCATAGCCGAGGTACTCCTTTTCCAGCACCTCACGGAACCGCTCCGGGCCCCAGTCGGCGATGAGGAACTTCAGCCGGGCCCGGTGCCGCAGCCGGCGGTAGCCGTAGTCCCGGAATACCGAGCTGATCCCGGCCCACACCTCGGCGACCTGATCCGACGGCACGAACGCGCCGAGCCGTTTGGCGATCATCGGGTTGGTGGACAGGCCCCCACCGATCCACAGGTCATAGCCGGGCTCGCCGTCCGGGCCCGGCACGCCCACGAACGCGACGTCGTTGATTTCGTGCGGGATGCACTGCGCCGCGCACCCGCTCATCGCCGACTTGTACTTGCGGGGCAGGTTGGAGAAGGCCGGATCACCCAGGTAGCGGTCGGTGGTCTCGTTGATCTGCGGGGTGGCGTCGATGATCTCGCGGGCGTCGATCCCGGCCAGCGGGCAGCCCAGGATCACCCGCGGCGTGTCGCCGCAGGCCTCGGTGCTGCTCAGGCCGACCTCTTCCAGCGCAGTCCAGATCGCCGGGACATCCTCGATCTGGATCCAGTGCAGCTGGACGTTCTGCCGGTCAGTGAGGTCGGCGGTGCCGCGAGCGTACCGCTGCGAGATGTCAGCGATGACCCGGAGCTGCCGGTTGTCCAGCTGGCCGCCGTCGATGCGGATGCGCAGCATGAAGTAGCGGTCGTCCAGGTCCTCCGGCTCGAGCAGGGCGGTCTTGCCGCCGTCGATGCCGGGCTTGCGCTGCGTGTACAGGCCGTACCAGCGGAACCGGCCGCGCAGGTCAGCGGGGTCGATGGAGTCGAATCCGCGCTTGGCGTAGACGTCGATGATCCGCTGGCGGACGTTCAGCCCGTCATCGTTCTTCTTGTTTTCCTCGTTCTTGTTCAGCGGCTCGCGGTAGCCAAGCGCCCACTGGCCCTGGCCTCGGTGTCCCTGCCCTCTACTCCGCTGGGCTGGCGGCATCTGGCGCGTCCCTTCCTGGTCCTGCCTGGGTTATGGGGCGCGGGCGCACGGCTGCCGTGGGCAGCGCTAGCTGAGCGGGCATCGGCAGCCTGCTGGCCTGGGCGGGCGGGAAAAGGCCGCCTCAGGGTCAGGGCTCCAGCCGCGGCTCGCGCCCGTCAACGATCACGGGGCGATGGTCAGCGGCCGCACATACAGACTGCGCTGCGAACCCGCAGCAGGTCAACATGCCTGCGGGCGACCAGAAGAGGATCGGCAGCGGTCACCTCTTGAGGATCACATGGGCAGCCGCTACCTGTCGAGACAGTTTCTCGCACCGAAGCATTTTCTTCTCGAACCGGTACATCTACCTGCGTCCGGCTGAGCGCTGGCCGCGCGGTAAGGGTGCCCACGACAGCAGCCAACCGCCGGTGCGGCCGGGTTATTCCGGGCCGCACCAAAGGAGCGCGGCCCTCCCGCGCTGGGCGGGAGGGCCGCGCTCCGTGGTGTGTGGTGCCAGGGGTGCGGGTGCTGGCTACGGGTCTTCAGGCCGGGGCCTGGGATCCCTGGTCAGCTGGCGCTGATCAAGCCGCGTTGGCCCGGCGCATCCGGCGGCGGCGCTCGGAGGCACGCTCGTCCTCGTTCAGGCCGCCCCAGGTGCCGTACTTTTCAGGCCTGGAGATCGCGTAGTCTAGGCATTCAGAACGCACCGGGCAGGAAGCGCACAGCGCCTTCGCCTTCCGCTCACGGATGTCTCGCTCCGGCTGACGCTCACCGTCAGGGCCGAAGAAGAGCACGACATCTGTGCCGCGGCACGCGGCGGCGTCTTGCCAGCCCCAGTTCGGCCGGGGAGGCAGGGTAACCTGCCGCCGTACCTCAGACATGACTAGATCTCCTCACCAGGCTCGGTGTGTAAGGGCTCAATATGTTCAGGCTGTTAGTGTTCGGACCTGCGGTGTTCGGACTAGCAGTGGTCAAGCTTGCAGTGTTCAGGCATACGTCCCTGGCTTACGGTGTTCCGCGGTCCAGCTGACCCTCTGCTGGACGCTGGTTCCGCGCGTTGCGGTGTATGCCCCGTCGTAAGAGTGCAACGCATTGCGCCACTTACGTGTTCCCGGGCACCGTGTTCCCAGACACGGGCGCCCGCAGCGCCCATGCCCACCACGGGAGAACGCTGTCAGAGCAAACCCTGCCGGGGGAGCGGCGGCCATCCGTGCGCCAGCCGCCTGCGAAACCAGTGGAGTCCAGTCCAGCGGACCGATGATCAATGATGCCACCGGGGGGCCTGGTCTGCAGGCAGGATCGGGAATCTCGGCTGAGATGTCCGGCACCGGAAACGGATCTGGTAAGCGGCGGTTAGCTAGCCGCCAGCCCGCGCCGGCCCGGCGGGCTGGCGGGCCGGCGGGCCTAATTCGTGATCGCTAATTGGACAAACCCATTGGCTGCGGGCCACCATGGGCTGCATGTCAGCGTCGGACGCAGCCCCGTTGCCCCGGCTCGGTGAGGTGTTCTTCGACGTGCGGGGCGATTCCCGCAGCATGCGGCTGAGCTGGTACGCGGATACCGGGGTGGCTGTTTTCAGCATCTGGCAGGGCGGTACCTGCACCGGCACGTTCCGGCTGCCCATGGACGACCTGAGCCGGATGATCGAGGCGCTCCGCCGCGGCCCGAAGGGCCAGCGCGGACGCCGGGACAGCACCCGCCGGGAAATCACCGACGAGGCCGCCGAGCGGGACGCGTCCGGCGAGCGGCGGGCGCTGGCCGGGCCGGGTGGCAGTGCCGATCCGGGCCAGGCCACGGTGGCCATGCAGCTCTCCGACGCGGACGCGGGCGCGCCGCCGGCCGCCAGCTATCCGGCGGCCCAGGCTGGCGGCCGCCGTCGCCGCGACCCGGGGTACGCCGATCCGCTCAGCCCGGACTATCGGCCCGATCCGCTCAGCCCGGACTATCGGCCCGATCCGCTCAGCCCGGAGTACCAGCCCGATCCGCTCGGCCCGGACTACCGGAGCAACCCGGCTGACCCTGGTTACCGGGACGTGCCGGGCACCGGCGAGTACCGGCGGATCCCCGCCGACCCGGGCTATCCGGGCGGCCAGCCGGACTACGCCAGCTCCCAGCCGGGATACTCCAGCCCGCCGCCCGGCTACTCCGGCCCGTCCACCGGCGACTACCGGCGGATCCCCGCCGACCCGGGGTACCCGGACCCGCCGGGATACGCCGAAGGGCCTCCCGCTGGCGATTACCGCCCTGGCGCCGGTCATGATCGCTGGACCGACCCGGGGTACCCGGGCGATCCGCTGAGCCCTGACTACCGGGCCGAGCCCGCCGGAAGTCACCGGCGCGAGGCGCCCGGGTACCCCGGTGACCCGGCGTACCCGGCGGACCCCGCGTTCCGGAATTATGCCCGGCAGCCGGGCATTGGTGATTATCCCGGCGAGCCGCCCGAGCGGGAGTCAGGCGGCTATCCGGTGGCCAGTGATTATGGCCGCGGAGATGACTGGGATGACACCGCGGACCACTCGGCGGACGGCTACGGCGACCCGGCACCCGAATCCCACCCCTATGGCGCGCCGCCCGCCAATCGCGAGCCCCGGAGCCGGGGGCGCTATCCTGGCCGTCATTGACCGATTGCCGCAACCATCCGGCATGGGATGGCGGCCGGCAGTGGCAGATGGTCCAGGCCTGAATGGATGCCCGTCGTTGAGCCGAGCCCTTTTTGGGTGTCGATACGGTTGGGCGGCCCGCGGCGGGATATATTTGCCACAGGGGAAGGGGGGCCTGAAGTGGCACAGAAGGTTTCCGTCACATTTGCCTGTGACTACGACCAGAAAGAGATTCCCGAGGGCCAGCATCAGACGCGCAGGTTCAGCCTGGACGGCCGGGACTATGAGATCGACCTGTGCACCAAGCACAGCCAAAAGTTCGACGACGCCGTGGCCAGGTACGCGCAGCACGCGCGCAAGGCCGCGGCGCGGGTCGTCCGCACCAAGCGGCGGACCACGGCCCACCGGCAGCACAGCGCGGCGATCCGCAGCTGGGCCAAGGAAGCCGGGATACCAGTCAGCGACCGGGGCCGGATCCCGGCGGACGTGGTGAACCGGTACGAGGCCAAGCACGGCTGATCGCTAGCTCGTGACGATCCGCGCTACGGCCTGCCGTGGTGCGGATCGTCCGTTGCTGGCCGGGCGGTTTGCGGCTGAGCGGTTTGCGGCTGAGCCGCTCCCGGCTCGCTGACCGCGGGCCCGGCGAGGGCTGGCACCGTCGGCTGTGCCGTTGCTGGCTCCGTGGCCGGGGGCTCTGCTGCCGTGTCGTCCGGTGGCGGCGGTATGGGCCCGACCGCGGCCGCGAGGACCTGTGAATTGGGCAGGTGCAGGACCCCCTCGGCGGTATCCAGGCGCAGGTAGGTAATGCCGACCTCGGTGATCAGCCCATCCGTGATGCCGCCGAGCGCGCCGGACTTGACCCGGACGTAGTCGCCGACCACGAAAGGCCGGGAGATCAGCAGGACAATGCCGGCGAATATGTTGGACAGAGACTGCTGGGCCGCGATGCCGAGGATGATTGTGGTCGCCGCGCCGCTGGCGACCAGGAGGCCCACCGGGACCTTCAGCAGATCGAGGGCGAACACCACCGTCACCGCGCCGCCGATCAGCAGGATGGCGTAGCGGATAATCGCAGCATGTGACGATCCGATTGCGGGCCTGAGTAGGTCCCTGGTCTTCCCGGCCGTGTCCACGACGGCCACCATGAAGAAAACGCAAAAGGCCAGGGTAGTCCCGGCGGCGACTATCTTCGGCGTGTAGTTGGCCGGGCCGGTCCAGTCCTTGAAGCGGAGACCCGCCTGGCTGGCCACCACTGCGGCGCCGACCGCCAGGATGAACGAGATGATGGCCCGCCACGGCCGGGCCCGCCGCTTCACCAACGTCACGTGCTCGTTCACTTTGGCCATGTGCGCGGCCAGGTCGAGCTGGCGCTTCTCGTGCAGATCCACCCGACAATCCTGCCCGAGCCCGCAAAAGCATGATCCCGGGGGGCCAGCTGCGGCCTCCCGGGATCAGCTCACTACCGTGCCAGCGTCTCCGTCACGCTCGCGGTGCCATCAGCGGCCGTCCCACGGGAAGCGCGAGCCGGCCAGCCATGCCGTTGGCGACGCCAGCGGCGGAGGTGTACCAGGCCACGACCGCCGTGATCACGCCGACGATCCCGCCGAACTTGATGGTGCCGCTGCTCAGCGTGAAGTTGCCGATGAACAAGATGATCTCGGTGAGCTCCAGGGTCAGGAACACGCCGAACACCGCCAAGCTGACCTGGGTGCTCATCAGCAGCATGTAGGTGTTGAAGATGGCGAACGCCAGCAGGATCCAGGCGACGTCACGGTTGAACAGGGAGGCCGTGATAGGGCGCGAGAGCAGCTTGGCCCCGACGAGCTGAACGTAGAGGCCGAGGCCGATCCAGAAGCCGCCGTAGGTGGAGAATGCGGTAGCACCGAACACGTTCCGGTTGCGGAATTCCCACATGCCGGCCAGCAGCTGGCCCAGCCCGCCGTAGGCGAACGCGTAGCCGAGCCAGGCCAGGCCGCTGGCCTTGGTCATCCAGCCAGCGTTGAAGGCCGAGAGCAAGAATGTGGTCAGTGCGAAGGCGGCCAGTCCAAGCGGCGCTGGGTCGGCTATCCCGGACACCGGGGCGGCCACAGAGGCTGCGGGTAGGTCTTCGTTGACGCTCAAGTGATTCCTCCTGGTGAGGCGGTGCACGGCCGGGCCGGGAGCACGCTGCCCGGCCGGTCGTGCAGGCGCGGATTGAATTCCGGTCCCGGTGGCCGTCCCCGGCCAGGCCGCCCTGCCGGGTGCCTGGGCCGCGACAGGCATCTCCCGGTCAGCGCAGAGAACGGTACAGAACGGACCATTCAGGACCTTCCTCCGTCTTCACAAGTGGCTCAAGAAAACCACGGGGAAGATATGCCCTGAGCGTAACGCTCGATCCGTATCGGGGGGAGGCCCAGGTTTTGGCTGATGCCCGGCCGTATTGCCTACTTATCGGTGATGCGGATTAACTGCCCGGGGCGTGGCTCCGGGCGAGCGCCCGGCTGAGCCCGGCCCGGGTGGCCAGAACGTAGATCTTGTCCCGGGGCCCGATCAGATAGCTGTCCCGGGGGGACCAGTCGATACCAGCGTGCCCGGCCCGGTGCAGCGCGATGACCCGCACTTCGCCACCCTGATGCATGTGCTCCAGCGGCTGGCCGGACAACTCCGAGCCGGCCCTGACCACGACGTCCGCGATGAGCAGGACGTGCCGGCCGACCGGGATGGTGCGCAGCACCTGGTGCTCCAGCATGGCCGCGGCAAAGGCTGGCGCGGCCAGGTACGGCACACTGCGCGAGATCGTATTGCCGACCGTCTTCTGCACCCGCTCGGCCAGGTCATCATCGGACAGCCGGAGCACCAGCCGCAGGTCAGCGGCGAGCGCTCGGGCATGCAGCGCCGTCTCCAGGTTCACGATGTCGCTATCCGTCACGGAGACCAGGGCCGAGCTGGTCATGATGCCCGCTGCGCGGAGCGTCTCCTCGCGGTGGGTCTCACCGATCACCACCCGCATGCCGAGCCGCTGGGCCAGCTGCACTCCGGCCGCTTTCTCGTTCTTGTCCACGCAGACCACAGCTACGCCGAGGTCGTGCAGCTGGCCGGCGATCCGGGTGCCGACGTTGCCCAGCCCGGCCACGATCACGTGGTCGCTGACCGGCCGCGGCTTGCCGTGCAGCGAGCCGGTCAGCCGGGCCCCCACCACCGCCGCCGTCACCACCGGCAGGAACGCCATCCCGTCGAAGGTGAGCAGGAACTGGGCCAGCTTCTCCGGCGCGCTCAGCCGGGGATCGGTCACCGCCGCGCCTGCCGCGTCCAGGAACGTCAGGTACAGCGAGTTCGCCAGGGAGAAGCCACCCGCCGTGACGAGCAGCACGAATCCGCTGACCAGCACGCCACCCAGGGCCAGGAAGACGGCGCCGAGCTTGTGCCCGAACAGCAGCCGGGGCAGGCCGGCCAGCATCCGCGCGGGGCGGCGGCGCTGCCGGGCCAGCGGATTGCGCGGGGTGCCATCAGCCACGGCGAGGACCAGGTCAGCGGAGTCCTGGTCCGGTGGCAGCAGCCGCGGCTCAGCCGGGCCTGCCGTGCTGGCCAGCCCGCAGACCAGGTGCCCGGCGTCGGTTTCCGCGCGCCGGGCCACGAACAGGGTGCGTCCCGCCAGCCGGACATGGCTGGGCGCTGGCTCGCCTAAAGCGGCGGCCACGAACGAGGGCGCGGCCATGGACGAACTGGACAGCACCGCGCAGTCCGGGAAGAAACTGCGCATCCGCTCACCCAGCCCGGTATTGAAGATCCGCATGACCAGCCGCAGGTCCGGGTTCAGGTCCTGGGCCCGGAGCGCGGCATGAAAGTTGCCCAGGTCATCGGAGTTCATCAGGGCCAGGGCCCGGGCCGACTGGACCTGCGCATCAGTGAACACCGAACTGTCCAGGCCGGCCCGCTCGATGACCCGGACGCCAGCCAGCGCGGAGATCCGCGGGCCGTACCCACGCTCGCGGGAGCGCAGCACCGCCGTCACCCGCTCGCCGTAACCGCTGCTGAGTTCTTCGATGACCCGGCAGGCCAGGGCGTCATCTCCGCACACGATCAGATGGTCGCGCTGGTAGCTCAGGCGACGGGGGACCTGGGGCACGGGGCGATCTAACCACAGCCGGGGGGCGGGGTCGTTGCACCGGGTCCCGGGGTATCCTCCGAAGAGGGGTGACGGCCCTGGGGAGGTCCCGCATGACGAGCGACAGCGACATCCGAGCCTCGGACTCCGACCGGGAGCAGGTTGTCGAGATCCTGCGGGATGCCTATGCCGCGGGACGGCTGACGCTCGAGGAGTTCGACGAGCGGACCTCGGCGGCGTTCGCCGGCCGGACCTGGGGCACGCTCCGCGAGCTGACCACGGACCTGCCGCAGCAAGCCCGGCTGGGCGTGGACCTGGCCACCCCGGCCCAGAGCGTGCCAGCTCCGGCCAAGGCCCCCCCGCATTCCCGGCAGCCGCCCCGGCGGCAGCTCGCCCCGATGCTGCCCATCCTGGTGCTCTGGTTCGGCATGTCCCTGGCCGCCCGTGACCCGGCGGCGCTCATCCCGGTACTCGTCCTGCTGGTCATGGCGCTGCGGCTAGCGGGACGTCCCAGCCACCCCCGCGACCCGCACGATCACCCGGACGATCACGACTGACGGCTCAGGGCGACGCGGCGCGGTTGAGCTGCGGCGGCAGGCGGCTCGCTGCCGCCTTGTCCAGCAGGAAGAGCGTGCGCTGCTGGCCGCGCGCACCCGCGGCTGGCACCTGCACCGGCCCGGCGTCGGACAGCGCGACCCGGGCGGCTCCGGCCTTCTCCGGGCCCGCGGCGAGCAGCCAGACCTCGCGGGCCCGCTGGATCGCGGGCAAGGTCATGGTCAGCCGGATCGGCGGCGGCTTGGGCGCGCCGCGGACCGCCACCACCGGCCGCTCGTCGTAGAGCGCGGGCATGCCGGGGAACAGCGACGCGACATGGCCGTCCGGCCCGATGCCGAGCAGCAGCAGGTCAAAGGAGGGCACTGGCCCGTGATCCTGTGGCTGCGCGCTGCGGCGCAGTTCGTCCGCGTACCGCGCGGCCGCTGCCTCCGGGTCGGGGCCGTCAGCGGCGGGCATCCGGTGCACCCGGGCCGGGTCGGTGTCCACGTACCGGAGCAGCGCCTCCTCGGCCTGGACCTCGTTCCGCTCCGGATCCCCGGACGGCAGGAACCGCTCGTCGCCCCACCAGATATCCAGGTGCCGCCAGTCCACCGCGTCCCGGGCCGGGGCGGCCGCGAGTTCGCGGAGCACGGCCGTGCCGATGCCACCGCCGGTCAGCACGAGCGAGGCGCCCCCTGCCGAAGCCTGCGCGTTGACCAGCTTGGTGACCAGCCGGGCGGCTGCGGCCCTGGCCAGCAGGCTGGCGTCATGGTGCACGAGCACCTCGGGCGTGCTCACCGGATCAGCCGACGGCCTGCATCGTCGCGAACGGGCCGATGGTCTCGCCGTAGACGTCGTCCGGGTCGAGCCGACGCAGTTCCTCGGCCAGCAGGTCCGCCGTTTCCCGGCGGTGCAGCGCTACCCGCCGCTCCGGCTCGCCGGGCCGCCGCAGCATGGCCACCCGGCCGTCCGGACGGGTCAGCGAGATGTCTCCGTCCTCAGTGCTGAAGATGACGCTGGTCACCCCCGGCCCGCCGGAGACATTGCTCTCGAAGGGCACGCCGAGCCGCACGGACAGCCAGGACGCGATCAGGTCCGCGCTCGGGTTGCCCTGCTCCGCCTCGACCGATCCGCCGCTGATCACGCCGTGCGGCTGATCGAGGGTGGCCGCGAGCAGGGTCCGCCACGGCGTGGCCCGGGTCCAGCTGAGATCGGTGTCGCCCGGGCGGTAGTGCTGGGCGAGTTCGCTCAGGCAGGCCCGGGGCGCGTCCGCCGCGGCCGCGTCGGTGATCCGGCGCTGGGCGAGGAGGCCCAGCGGCTCCTCGGACGGCACGTCCGGGGGAATTCCCGGCCACCAGGTCACCACCGGGGTGTCCGGCATCAGCAGCGGGGTGATTACCGAGTCCGCGTGCTGGCCCAGCGGGCCGTACATGCGCAGCAGCACGACCTCACCGGGCCCGGACTCGCCTACCCGGATCTCCGCGTCCAGCCGTGAGGCGGCCTGCGGCCGCCGGGTAATGACGGCGAGCACCCGCATGGGGTGCTCGCGGGACGCCTCGCTGGCCGCCCGGACCGCGTCGTACTGAGCCGTCTCGTCGGTCACGATGACGAGGGTGAGCACCATGCCCGTGGCCGGGCCGCCCAGCCGTTGGCGCGCCTGCCGCAGGGCATCATGGATCCGGCCGGTAGTGGTCTCGGCCAGGTCGATCATCATCGAGGGCTGTCCTTTCCGCCCAGGCTCGCGCGGATAGTGGATCCCGTCACAGCCGCCGCCACGCCCGCCCGTCCCGGGCCATCATCTCGTCCGCCGAGGGCGGCCCGGCCGTGCCAGCCGGATAAGGCTCCGGCTTGCCGTGCTCGGCCCAGAATTCCTCGATCGGGTCGAGCACCGTCCAGGACAGCTCGACCTCACGGTGCCGGGGGAACAGCGGCGGGTCGCCGATCAGCACGTCCAGCAGCAGCCGTTCGTAGGCCTCAGGGCTGCTCTCGGTGAACGACTCGCCGTAGGCGAAGTCCATGTTCACGTCCCGGACTTCCATGGCCGAGCCGGGCACCTTGGAGCCGAACCGGACGGTCACTCCCTCGTCCGGCTGAACCCGGATCACCAGGGCGTTCTGCCCGAGTTCCTCGGTGTCGGTCGCGGCGAACGGCAGGTGCGGAGCGCGCTGGAACATCATCGCGATCTCCGACATCCGGCGCGGCAGCCGTTTCCCGGTGCGCAGGTAGAACGGGACGCCCGCCCAGCGCCTGGTCTCTACCTCCAGCTTGACCGCCGCGTATGTCTCGGTGTGGGTATCCGGCGAGATGCCTTCCTCCTCGAGGTAGCCCTGCACCGGGATCCCGCCCTGCCAGCCCGCGGCGTACTGGCCGCGGGCCGTGCTCGCCGCCAGGTCCTGGGGTAGCCGGACCGCGGACAGCACCTTCTCCTTTTCCGCCCGCAGCGAGTCCGCGTCGAAGGACACGGGCTCTTCCATCGCGGTCAGCGCGACCAGTTGCATCAGGTGGTTCTGGATGACATCCCGGGCCGCGCCGATGCCGTCGTAGTAGCCGGCCCGGCCGCCGATCCCGATGTCCTCGGCCATGGTGATCTGCACGTGATCGACGTAGCCGCGGTTCCAGATGGGCTCGTACAGCGTGTTCGCGAAGCGCAGGGCCAGGATGTTCTGCACCGTCTCCTTGCCGAGGTAGTGGTCGATGCGGAACACCGAGTGCGGCGGGAACACCTTGCTCAGCACTGCGTTCAGGTCCCGTGCGCTGGCCAGGTCATGGCCGAACGGCTTCTCGATCACCACCCGGCGCCAGGGCATCCGGTGCCCGGGGGCTGGCGGCTTCGGGTCAGCCAGCCCGGACCGCTTCAGCTGCTGCACCACCACGGGGAAGAACTTGGGCGGGACCGAGGCGTAGAAGGCGTAGTTACCGCCAGTGCCGCGCTCCCGGTCGAGTTCGCTGACGCATTCGGCGAGCCGGTCGAACGCCTCGTCGTCGGTGAACTCGCCGGGCACGAACCGGACACCTTCGGACAGTTGCTGCCACACCGTGTCCCGGAACGGGGTCCGCGCGTGCTCCTTGACCGCCTGGTAGGTGATCTGCGCGAAATCCTCATGCGCCCAGTCCCGGCGGGCGAAGCCGACCAGCGAGAAACCGGGCGGGAGCAGCCCGCGGTTGGCCAGATCGTAGATGGCGGGCATGAGCTTCTTCCGGGCGAGGTCGCCGGTCACCCCGAAGATGACGAGCACGCACGGGCCCGCGACCCGGGGGATCCGCCGGTCCCGCGGGTCGCGCAGCGGGTTGGCCACCGGCCCGGCGATCACCGGGACCACTGCGGCCGGTTCTGCCTCCGGCTCGTCCCCGGCCTGGGCGTCCAGCCCCGGAACCGGGGCGCCAGGATCGGTGTCCGCAGCGGTCATGGCTTGTCCACTGCTGCCATGTTCGCCTCGATCGTGCCCAGGAACTCGTTCCAGGACGCGGCGAACTTGTCCACGCCTTCCTCCTCCAGCACCGTCACCACGTCGTCATAGCCGATACCGAGCGCGGCCAGGTCGGTGAAGACCTGCCGGGCCGCGTCATAGGTACCGTGCACCGTGTCCCCGCGCAGTTTGGCATGATCCGCAGTGGCGCGGAGGGTGGATTCCGGCATGGTGTTGACGGTATCCGGGGCGACCAGGTCCACCACGTACATGGTGTCCTCGTAGGCCGGGTCCTTGGTGCTGGTCGAGGCCCACAGCGGCCGCTGCACCCGGGCTCCGGCCTCGCGCAGGGCCTGCCACCGGGGCGTGCCGATCCGCTGCTCGTACAGTTCATAGGCGAGCCGGGCATTGGCGATCGCGGCCTTGCCGCGCAGGGCCGCGGCTTCCGGCGTGCCGATCTTCTCGAGCCTGCGGTCCACCTCGGTGTCCACCCGGCTGACGAAGAACGAGGCGACCGAGCTGAGCCTGGAGATGTCCCGGCCGGCCGCGACGGCCTGCTCCAGGCCGGTCATGAAGGCGTCGATGACCTGGCCGTACCGTTCCAGGGAGAAGATCAGGGTGACGTTCACGCTGATGCCCTCGGCCAGGCACGCGGTGATCGCGGGCAGCCCTTCCAGGGTGGCCGGGATCTTGATGAACAGGTTGGGCCGGTCCACCATCCACCACAGCGCCCGTGCTTCGGCGATGGTCTTGGCGGTGTCCTTGGCCAGCCGCGGGTCCACCTCGAGTGACACCCGGCCGTCCACCCCGTCGGTGGCGTCGTAGACCGGCCGCAGCACGTCGCAGCCCCAGCGGATGTCGTGGGTGGCGATGGCCCGGGCCGCCTCGTCGACGGTGACTGCGCGCACGGCCAGGTCGGCCAGCTGGCCGTCGTAGGCGTGGCCCTGTCCCACGGCGTGCGCGAAGATCGTCGGGTTGGAGGTCACCCCCCTGACCTGCCAGTCCCTGACCAGCTCGGCCAGGTTACCGGTGCGCAGCCGGTCCCGGCTGATGTCGTCGAGCCAGATGGATACGCCCAGGGCCGTCAGCTGCCCGAGCACGTCGTTGTCGTGTGGCTGGGAGGTCATGACTTCTCGCTCCTTGCGTTCGCGTCCCCGGCGGGGGTCACCCGGGCCAGGCTTGACCGGGCGGCTGCGGCCACGTTTTCTGCGGTGAATCCGAACTCCTCGTACAGCTTCGTGTAAGAGGCGGATGCCCCGAAATGCTCCAGGCTCACGTATTCACCGGCATCGCCGGCGAACGCGCGCCATGGCTGAGCAATGCCTGCCTCGACGCAGACTCGGGCGCGGATGTGTGACGGCAGTACTTCCTCCTGATAGGAAGCATCCTGCGCGGTGAACCATTCCACGCACGGCATGGAAACAACTCGTGTCGAGATTCCCTCGCCCTGCAGGATGTCCCGGGCGGCCAGCGCTATCTGCAGCTCGCTGCCCGTGCTGATCAGGATCACCGTCGGCTCACCGCCCGCTCCTTCGGCGAGGATGTACCCGCCCCGCGCGGTGCCATCCGCGCTGGTGATGCCTTTCTCGTTACCGTCGGACCGGTCCAGGGTGGGCAGATTCTGCCTGCTCAGGCAGAGCCCGGCCGGCCGGTCGGAATGCTCGAGGATGGTCCGCCAGGCCACGCTGGTCTCGTTCGCGTCCCCGGGGCGGACCACGTCGAGCCCGGGAATGGCGCGCAGCGCGGCCAGGTGCTCGACTGGCTGGTGGGTGGGGCCGTCCTCGCCGAGCCCGATCGAGTCGTGCGTCCACGCGTAGGTGACCGGCTGTCCCATCAGCGCGGCGAGCCGGACCGAGGGCCGCATGTAGTCGCTGAACACCAGGAACGTGCCGCCGTACGGCCGGGTCAGGCCGTGCAGGGCAATCCCGTTCATGATCCCGCCCATGGCGTGCTCCCTGATCCCGAAGTGCAGGGTGCGCCCGTACGGGTTGCCCGCGAACTCCTTTGTCTGGTGCTCCGACGGGATGAACGACGGCTCGCCCTTCATCGTGGTGTTGTTGCTGCCCGCCAGGTCCGCTGACCCGCCCCAGAGCTCGGGCAGCACCCCGGCCAGCGCGTTCAGCACCTCGCCGCCCGCCTTCCGGGTGGCCATCCCCTTGGCGTCGGCCGGGAACGACGGCAGCGCGTCGGCCCAGCCGTCCGGCAGCCGCCGGGCCCGCAGCCGGTCGAGCAGGGCGGCCCGCTCCGGGTTGGCCTCCCGCCAGGCGGCAAAGGACTCGTCCCATTCGGCCCGCAGCCGCTTGCCGCGGTCGGCGACCTTCCGGGCGTGCGCGACGGTCGCTTCCTCGGGCGGGAAGTTCACCGCCGGGTCGAAGCCGAGTACCCGCTTGGTGGCGGCGACCTCGGCCTCGCCGAGCGCGGCGCCGTGCGCCTCGCCGGTGTCCTGCGCGTCCGGCGCCGGCCACGCGATGATGGTGCGCAGCACGATCAGCGACGGCCGGCCGGTCTCGGCCTGGGCCGCCAGGTAGGCCTGGTAGAGCGCGTCCGGGTCCTCCCGGTAGCCGTCCGGGTGCCGCCAGCTGATCCGCTGCACATGCCAGCCGTACGCCTCGTACCGGGCCGCGACATCCTCGGACTTGGCGATCTGGGTGTGGCCCTCGATGGAGATCGTGTTGTCGTCGTAGAGCACGATGAGGTTGCCCAGGTCCTGGTGGGCGGCCAGCGCCGACACCTCGTGGCTGATCCCCTCCTCGATGTCCCCGTCCGACACGAACGCATAGATGTGCTGGTCGAAGGGACTGGTCCCGGGGGCCGCGCCAGGGTCGAGCAGGCCCCGTTCCCGGCGCGCCGCCATGGCCATGCCGACGGCGTTGGACAGGCCCTGGCCGAGCGGCCCGGTGGTGGTCTCCACCCCGGGGGTCAGGCCGTGCTCGGGATGCCCGGGAGTCAGGCTGCCCCACTCGCGGTACCGTTCCAGGTCGTCCAGGGTCAGCCCGTACCCGGACAGGTACAGCTGGATGTAGAGGGTCAGGCTGGAGTGCCCGCAGGACAGCACGAACCGGTCCCGGCCGAGCCAGTCCGGGTCCGCCGGGTCGTGCCGCAGGATGCGCTGATACAGCAGGTAGGCCGCGGGAGCCAGGCTCATCGCGGTACCGGGATGGCCGGAACCGGCCTTCTGCACTGCGTCCATGGCGAGTACCCGGACCAGGTCAACGGCTCGCGCGTCGGCCGCCGTCCAGTCCAGGGTGCTGACAGGTGGGCTGCTCACCATGAGATCAGGGCTCCTCTCCTGGCCCGCGGCTGCCGGGCCGCATCGGCCGGCCGGGGGCACGGGACTAGATCGCAGGCACGACCCTATCCTCACGGCGGCCCATCCCCCGGGCCGCCCCGGCCGTCTGCGGCCCGCCCCGCCTCACCCCCCGGGCCGGCCCGGGGGACGACCCGGGGTTGGGTACGCTCCGTGCCATGGTGGCTCCGGAATTCGACCCACGGGCGGTGATCGAGGGCCGGCCGCCGGGCCGTCCACGGGCCGGAATCATCGCGGGCATCGTGGCCGCCATCGGCTGCGCGATGGTGGTGCTCGGCTTCGACGCGCTGCAGAGCGTGGACGCGGCCGGGCACTCAGTCGCGCCCTTCCTGACCGCGCTGCCATTCGCCCTGCTGCCGGTCCCGTTCCTGGTCGGCTGCGTGCTGCTGCTGGACCGGCTGGAGCCGGAGCCCAGGGTCAACCTGGTGCTCGCGTTCGCCTGGGGGGCCGGAGTCGCCGCGCTGCTCGCCGCGGTCATCAACACCGCCGGGCTGATCTACATCACCCAGCCCGCGCTGGGCAGCAGCACGGGCCAGTACGTGTCCGCCACGTTCGGCGCGCCGGTGGTCGAGGAAACTCTCAAGGGCTTGATCCTGATCGGCCTGCTCTGGCGGCGGCGGCAGGAGCTGGACGGGCCCACCGACGGCATCATCTACGCGGCCATGGTGGGGCTGGGCTTCGCCATGATGGAGAACATCGGGTACTACATCGGCGCGCTCGTCCGGCCGGAAGTGGGCGGGGTGAAACTGCTCGGCGCGACCTTCGTGCTGCGCGGGGTGCTGTCGCCGCTGGCCCACCCGATCTTCACCTCGATGACCGGCCTCGGGGTCGCGTACGCGGCTACCCACCGGTCGGGCAAGTGGGCGGTGGCGGCCGGGCTGCTGGGGGCGATGGTGCTGCACGGGCTGTGGAACGGGCTGAGCTCGTTCGGGCTCAACGGGCTCGGCCTGGCGTACGCCATCCTGTCCTGCGTGCTGGCCGTGCTGATCGGCGTGATCATCGCGGACCGGCGCCGGATCGTCCGGCTGATCTGGCGGTTCCTGCCGGTGTATGAGGCCATGGGCGTGGTGACCCAGGCGGACCTGCGGATGCTCAGCACACTGCGGGAACGCCGGGCCGCGCGGCACTGGGCCCGGGTGAGCGGCGGCCGGGCCGCGGCCCAGGCCATGCAGGACTACCAGCTGGCCGCGACCGAGCTGGCCCTGGTGCACCTGCGGGCGCAGCGCCGGATCATCTCCCCGGAGGCGTTCGAGGCGCGGCGCCGGGACCTGCTGCGGCTGATGGCCGCGGCGCGCAGCGCGTTCTTCCGGCGCCAGCCGGAACCGCCGCAGCCGCCGTGGGCGCCCCCCGGCCAGTCCGGGTTCGGCCGGCACGGGTTCGGCCAGCACGGGCCCGGCTTCAGCCCCGGGTCACCCTGACGCGGTCAGGCCGCCGGTGACGGCTCCGGCACAGGCCTGGCTGCTTCCGGCGCACCGCCGCCCGGTGCGTGCGCCACCGTGCCGCGGTCTCGGGTGGCGAACATCAGCAGCCAGGCGAAGATCCAGATCAGCACGGAGCCGCTGACGTGCACCCAGACCAGGCCGGCTGGCAGGCCGCTGAAGTACTGCGCATAACCGATCACGCCCTGCAGGCCGACCAGGCCCAGCAGTAGCCAGCCCAGCCTGCGTATCCGTGGCGGCGCTCCGGTCAGCTGCAGGCTCACCGCGAGCACGGCGACCAGGGTGCCCAGCATCCAGCCGATGTCCGCGTGCAGCTGGGTCACGCCTTCCAGCGGCAGGTGATAGCGCGGCACGTAAGCGGGCCTGCCGCCCGCGTGCGGCACGAAGGTGGAGCCGGCCAGCGGGCCGGTCCCGGTCACCACGGTGCCCGCGGTGAGCATCAGCGCGGTCAGCGGCACCACCGCCACCGCGAACACCCGCAGCTCAGGCCGGACCAGCCGGGCCGGCCGGGCGCCGGTCTCGGTACACCGGGCGTACAGCGTCACGGCCAGGGCAAGAACCGTGCTGGACAGCAGGAAGTGCAGGGACACCGCGGCCGGGTTCAGGTTGGTGAGCACCACGATCCCGCCCAGCACGGCCTGCGCCACCACGCCCAGCGGCTGGGCCGCGGCCAGCCAGACCAGGCCGCGCCGGACGGTCCCGGCGGGCCGGAACCGCCAGGCAGCGATCAGCACCAGCACGGCCACGATCATCAGCACGCCGGTCAGCATCCGGTTGGTGAACTCGATCCAGGTGTGGATCATGGGGTCGCCGCTGGTGTGCGCGGCGACCAGGCTGTTCGAGGTGCAGCTCGGCCAGTCCGGGCAGCCCAGCCCGGACGCGCTCAGCCGGACCGCGGCGCCGGTCATGATGATGCCCGCGTTCGCCACCACCCCGGCCAGCGCGATCCGGCGCATCGAGGTGGCGGTCGGGAACAGTACCGGCCCGGCCCAGCGGCGGGCGGCCTGGACGATATCGGCTGGCACGGACCCATGGTAGAAGTCCCCGGGGCCGGTAGCACCCAGGCGGTCTACTTTTCCGTCCAGGCGGCGCCCGCGCAGGCCACGATCACGCAGCCCATGGCCAGATACTCCCGGGCGGCCAGCCGCTGGCTGAGCAGCACCAGCCCGACCAGGGCGGCGACCGCAGGCTCCAGGCTCATCCAGATGCCGAAGACCTTGGCCGGGATCCGGCGCAGCGCCTCCAGCTCGAGTGAGTAGGGGATGATCGAGGACAGCAGCCCGATGGCCACCCCGGTACCCAGGATCCCGGGGCGCAGCAGGGCCCGGCCGCCCGCCGCCAGGCCAGCCGGGGTCACCGCCATTGCGGCCACGGCCATCGCGATGGTCAGTCCGGAGGATCCCGGGAACCTCCGCCCGGTGGCCGAGCTGAGCAGGATGTACGCGGCCCAGGCCGCCCCGGCGACGAGCGCGTAGGCCAGCCCGGTGAGGTTCAGCCCGGCCGCGCGGCCGCCCGCCGCGTCCCCGCCCTGGGTGAGCAGGGCCACGCCGAGGCCGGCCAGCACCACCCAGGCCACGTCGAGCAGCCGCCGGGAGGTGGCCACGGCCACGGCGAGCGGCCCGAGGAATTCCACGGTGACCGCGACACCCAGCGGGATCCGGGCGAACGCCTGGTAGATCGAGTAGTTCATCACGGCCAGGGTGACCCCGAAGGCCACGACGACGGCCGCGTCGGCCCAGGCCCGCCGGGCCGCCAGCCCGCGGACCGCGCGAGCCAGCCCGCGCCCGCCCGCCACGGCCATGATCAGCGCCGCCGTCCACAGTCGCAGGCCGGTCACGGCGGCCGGGGGCACCTCGCTGAACAGCTTCGCGGCCAGGCCGGCCCCGACCTGGACCGAGACGATGCCGGTCAGCACGAGCACGGCGGGCGGGATCGTGCGGTGCTGGCCCGGGGGGACGACCCCCCGGAACCCCCCGCGAGTCGCTGGCTCGGAGGGGACACGCCTGCGGCGCGCCCCGCCTCGCCAGCGAGGCTGGCCCGGGGGGACGACCCCCGGAACCCCCGCGAGTCGCTGGCTCGGAGGGGACACGCCTGCGGCGCGCCCCGCCTCGCCAGCGAGGCTGGCCCGGGGGGACGACCCCCCGGGCTGGCACCGGGGGGGCGTCCCCCTGCCCTGCTACTCCCAGCGGAATGTCCGGGCCGCGACGGCGATGCCGAGGATCGCCCAGACCACGAGCACGGTCAGGTCCCGGAGCGGGAAGCCACCGCCGTGCTGGAGCACTGAGTGCAGTCCGTCGGACAGCGCACCGGAGGGCAGCAGCCGGAGCAGTGGCTGCACGCTGGCCGGGAACTTGCTCAGCGGGAAAACCACCCCGCCGACGCCGAGCAGGACCAGGTAGACGAGGTTCGCGGCCGCCAGCGTGGCTTCGGCCCGCAGCGTGCCCGCCATCAGCAGGGCCAGCCCGCTGAACGCGGCCGTGCCAGCCAGCAGCAGGAGCAGGGTCCAGGCGGCGGCCGCGGGCCGGGCATCCGGCCGCCAGCCCAGCGCCAGCCCGACACCGATGATCACCACGACCTGGACCAGCTCGATCACGAGCACGCACACGGTCTTGGCTGCGATCAGGCCGCCGCGCAGCAGCGGGGTAGAGCCGAGCCGCTTCAGCACCCCGTACCGGCGCTCGAACCCGGTCGCGATGGCCTGGCTGGTGAACGCCGTGGACATCACGGCCAGCGCCATGATGCCCGGGACCAGGAAGTCCACCCGGGTGCCGGCCCCGGTCTTGATCAGCGGCTCCAGGCTGAACCCGGCCAGCAGCGCGACCGGGATGATCAGGGTGAGCAGCAGCTGCTCACCGTTCCGCGCGGTGGTGCGCAGCTCCAGCCCGGCCTGGGCGGCGATCATCCGGGGCAGCGGCCGGGCCCCCGGCGCCGGGGGCGGCCAGGCGCTGGCCAGCTCAGCGGTACGGGCCTCGCTCATGGCCGCAGCTCCCGGCCGGTCAGCTCCAGGAACACGTCCTCCAGGGTGCGGCTCTCGATCCGCAGTTCCTGGGCCAGTACCCCGTGGTCCGCGCACCAGGCGGTCACCGCCGCGAGCAGTTGCGGGTCCACCCGGTCGTGCACCTCGACGATGTAGTGCCCGGCCGGGGACTCCTTGGCCGCGCTGCCCGGCGGCAGTGCCGCGAGCAGCCCGTCGGTGTCCAGCCCCGGCTCGGCGCGGAACCGGAGCTGCCCGGCGCTGCCGGTGAGCGAGGCCGGGCTGCCCTCGGCGACCAGCTGGCCGTGGTCCACGACCACGACGTGGTCGGCCAGGCGCTGCGCCTCGTCCATGTTGTGCGTGGTCAGGATGACCCCGGCGCCTGCCGCGCGCAGGCCGGCGATCAGGTCCCAGGTGGCGTGCCGCGCCTGCGGGTCCAGGCCCGCGGTGGGCTCGTCCAGGAACACCAGCTCGGGACGGCCGATCACGGCCGCGGCCAGGGACAGCCGCTGCTGCTGGCCGCCTGACAGCCGCCGGAACGGGGTGCGCAGGCTGCTGGCCAGGCCGAGCCGGTCCAGGAGCAGGCCCGGGTCGATCGGCTGGGTGTAGAAAGCGGCGAGCACCCGCAGGTACTCGCCGGGCCGGACGGACGGCGGGATCCCGCCGGACTGCAGCATCACGCCAACCCGGGGCCGCAGCCGCCGGGCGTCCGCCACCGGATCCAGCCCGAGCACCCGGACCGTGCCCTTGTCCGGTCGCCGGTATCCCTCGCAGATCTCGATCGTGGTGGTCTTGCCCGCGCCGTTCGGCCCGAGGATCGCGGTCACCGCGGCCCGGGCGGCGCGCAGCGAGAGCCCGCGGACCGCGTGCACCCGGCCATAGCTCTTGATCAGGTCACTGATCTCGACCGCGGGTCCCGGGCTCACGCACGCGAGTCTAGAGGCTCCTCCCGGAAGGCACGCGTGGCGGCTGCCGCGATGAGGGCCTGGAACAGCCGGGGGTCATCGCCCACCTCCGGATGCCACTGCACGGCGAGGAAGAACTGGCCCGGGCGCAGCCAGGCCGGGCCAGCCGGATCCGGCTCCACCGCCTCGATCGTGCCGTCCTCCGCCCACGCCGTGGCCACCAGTCCCTGGCCGAGCCGGTCGATGGCCTGGTGGTGTGAGGTCGGCACGGTGAGCCGCAGCTCACCGTCGGACCGGGGCAGGCCGAGGATCCCGGCCAGGTTGCTGGCCCGGTCGATCCGCACCCCGTGCGCGCCGTATTCACCGGCCGCCTGCCGTGCTCGTCATGGCCCACCACGTCAGGAAGATGCTGGCGCAGAGTACCGGCGCGGGAAACGTTGATGATCTGAAGTCCGCGGCAGATACCCAGGACCGGCATGCCACTGCTCAGCGCGGCCCCCAGCAGCGCCAGCTCGGCCTGGTCACGCGCGGGGTACACGCGGCCGGTGCGGGGGTCGCGGGCGGCGCCGTAGCTGGCCGGGTCGATATCGCCGCCGCCGGACAGCACCAGCGCGTCGAGCCGTGGCAGCGCGCCGGTAACCCCGGGCACCGGTGGCAGCAATACCGGGATGCCGCCCGCGGCGGCGACCTGCTCGGCGTAACTCAGCGGCAGCAACGCGGCGGGGCGGTCCCACGGCCCCCACCGGGCCGGCTCGCCGTAGCTGCTGACGCCAACGACTGGCCCGCTCACAACGGGGTCACGTACGCGCCGGAGATACCGCCGTCCACCAGGAAGTTGGACGCGGTGATGAACGAACTGTCGTCGCTGGCCAGGAACGCCACGGCAGCGGCGACCTCCTCCGGCTCGGCGAACCGGCCCATCGGCACGTGCACCAGCCGCCGTGCGGCGCGCTCCGGGTCCTTGGCGAACAGTTCGCGCAGCAGCGCGGTGTTCACCGGGCCCGGGGACAGCGCGTTGACCCGGATGCCTTCCCGGGCGAACTGCACGCCGAGCTCCCGGCTCAGCGCCAGCACCCCGCCCTTGGACGCGGTGTAGGAGATCTGCGAGGTGGCCGCGCCCAGCGTGGCCACGAACGACGCGGTGTTGATCACCGAGCCACCGGCCTGCCCCGCGGCGACCTGGCGCTGCATATGCGGGATCACATGCTTACAGCACAGGTAGACCGAGGTGAGGTTGACCTCCTGCACCCGCCGCCACGCGTCCAGGCCGGTGACCAGGATGGAGTCGTCGTCCGGCGGCGAGATCCCGGCGTTGTTGAACGCCACGTGCACGGCCCCATAGGTCGCGACCACCTGCTGGTACAGGTCCCGGACGGCGTCCTCACTGGTCACGTCGGCCGGCACGAACAGCCCGCTGACTTCCTCCGCGGCCTGCTTGCCGGTCGTCTCGTCGATGTCGGCGATCACCACGGTGGCACCCTCGGCGGCCAGCCGGCGTACGCTGGCCAGCCCGATACCGCTTCCCCCGCCGGTGACCACGGCCACCCGGTCCTGCAGCCGCTGCATGCGCTTCCTCCTACTCGCCCGTGCTACCCGCCCGTGCTACTCATCCGTCGCGATGAAGACGTTCTTGACTTCGGTGAACGCGTCCAGGGCGTCCGGGCCGAGTTCCCGGCCCAGGCCGGACCGCTTGAAGCCGCCGAACGGGGTCCAGTAACGGACCGAGGCGTGTGAGTTGACCGACAGGTTGCCGGTCTCCACCGCGCGGGCCACCCGCAGCGCCCGGCCGACGTCGCGGGTCCAGATGGAGCCGGACAGCCCGTACGGGGTGTCGTTGGCGATCGCGATCGCGTCCGCTTCGCTGTCGAACGGGACCACGGTCACCACCGGCCCGAAGATCTCCTCGGTGAACGCCGGGGCGTCCACGGCCACCGGCGCGAGCACGGTGGGCGGGAACCAGTAGCCGGGCCCGTCCGGGGCCGAGCCGCGGAACGCCACCGGGGCGCCGTCCGGCACGTAGGACGCGACCCGGGCCCGGTGCTCCGCGGAGATCAGTGGTCCCATCTCCGTCCCCGGGTCCCCGGGATCACCCACCGCCACGGCCTGCACCGCCGGCTCGAGCAGTTCCATGAACCGGTCGAACACGCTGCGCTGGACCAGGATCCGGGACCGGGCGCAGCAGTCCTGGCCCGCGTTGTCGAACACCGCGTTGGGGGCGGTCGCGGCGGCCCGGTCCAGGTCGGCGTCGTCGAACACGATGTTCGCGCTCTTGCCGCCCAGCTCCAGGGTGACCCGCTTCACCTGCCGGGCGCAGTCCGCCATCAGCTGGCTGCCGACCTCGGTCGAGCCGGTGAACACGATCTTGCGGACCGCTTCGTGGTCCACCAGCCGCTGGCCCACCACCGAGCCCTTGCCGGGCAGCACCTGGACCACGCCCTCCGGCAGGCCCGCCGCCAGGGCCAGCTCGCCGATCCGGACCGCGGTCAGCGGGGTGCGCTCGGCTGGCTTGGCGATCACCGGGTTCCCCGCGGCCAGCGCGGGCCCCAGCCCCCAGCCCAGAATGGGCATGGGGAAGTTCCACGGCACGATCAGCCCGACGATGCCGATCGGCTCCTTGAACGTGACGTCGATGCCGCCGGGCACCGGTATCTGCTGGCCGCACAGCCGCTCCGGCGCCGCCGAGTAGTAGCGCAGCACGTCAGCGACGTTGCCCGCCTCCCACCGGGCCTGCCCGATCGGGTGGCCGGACCCGGCCACCTCCAGCAGCGCGAGTTCCTCGGCGTGCTCGTCCACCACGTCGGCGAACCGGCGCAGCAGCCGGGCCCGGTCGGCGGGAGCCACGGCCCGCCAGTCCGGCAGCGCCGCGACGGCGCGGCTGATCGCCGCGTCCGCCTGGTCTGTCGTGGTCGGCTGGACCTCGGCCACCGGTTCCTCGGTGGCCGGGTTCAGCACGGTGAATGCAGACATGGCAGTGATCACTCCATCCGGTTGAGCCTGGCCGCTGCGCCTGGCCGCCTGCGTCCGGGGGCGCTCACATGCGCTCGAAACTCCGGTGCAGCTCCCAGTCGGTCACCGCCGCGTCAAAGGCAGCGATCTCCACCCGCGCGGCGTTCGCGTAATGCTCCACCACCTCGCTGCCGAACGACTCCCGGGCGAGCTCGCTCTTGGTCCACAGATCCAGGGCGTCGCGCAGCGTGGCCGGGACCCGGGGGCCAGGGGTGGTGTAGGCATTCCCCTCGAGCGCGGGCTCGAGCGGCAGTTCATGGTCCACGCCGTACATCCCGCCCGCGATCATCGCCGCGACTGCGAGGTAGGGGTTCACATCGCCGCCCGGCACCCGGTTCTCCACCCGCAGCCCGGCGCCGTGCCCGACCAGCCGCAACGCACAGGTGCGGTTGTCCACGCCCCACCGGATCGCGGTCGGCGCGAAGCTGCCCGGCACGTAGCGCTTATAGGAGTTGATGTTCGGCGCGTAGCAGAGGGTCAGCTCGGACAGCGCGGCCAGCTGCCCGGCGATGAAGTGCTCGCCCATGGCGGACAGGCCGTGTGGCCGGTCCCCGGCCATCACCGGCGTGCCGTCGGCGTCGCGGACCGAGAGATGGATATGGCAGGAGTTGCCCTCACGGGCGTTCGGCTTGGCCATGAACGTGATGCTCATGCCGTCCTGATCGGCGATCTCCTTGGTCCCGGTCTTATAGATCGAGTGGTTGTCGCAGGTGGCCACCGCTTCCGCGTACCGGAACGCGATCTCCTGCTGGCCCAGGTTGCACTCGCCCTTGGCCGACTCGACCTGGAGCCCGGCGCCGGCCATCCCGTTGCGCAGCTTGCGCAGCAGTGGCTCGATCCGCGCCGTGCCCAGGATCGAGTAGTCCACGTTGTAGGAGTTGGCTGGAGTGAGGTTGCGGTACCCGCCGGCCTGGGCGGCGGCGTAGCTGTCGGTGTAGACGATGAACTCGAGTTCGGTGCCGGCCAGCGCGGTCAGCCCGCGCTCGGCCAGCCGGCCGGTCTGCGCCTTGAGGATCTGCCGCGGGGACGCCACCACCGGCGCGCCGTCGTGCCAGGTGAGGTCGGCCAGGACCATCGCGGTGCCCTCGTGCCAGGGCACCCGGCGCAGCGTGCTCATGTCAGGCACCAGCACGAAGTCGCCGTAGCCGCTCTCCCACGAGGACATCGCGTACCCGTCCACCGTGTTCATCTCCACGTCCACGGCGAGCAGGTAGTTGCAGCCCTCGATGACACTGCCGACCACATCGTCGAGGAAGTAGTCCGCGGCGAGCCGCTTGCCTGCCAGCCGTCCCTGCATATCGGTGAACGCGACGACCACCGTGTCGATGATCCCCTCGCTCACTTCCACGCGGAGCCGCTCCAGGGTGAGCATCCCGCGGCGGCGGCTGTGCGGGATCGCTCCGCGCTGTCGTTCCATGAGCCTCCAGTCCGTGCGTCGGTCGGCCGACCCCCGCCGCCCCAGTCTCAGGTGGTGCTGTCTCAGGTGGTGCTGTCTCAGGTGGTGAGTTCCTGCTCGATCGCGGCTAGCTCTTCTGGCGTGCCCTGAACCCGTGGCCCGGTAAACCACTTGCGGGCGGACACGAGCCAGTAGATGCCGGCGAAGCCGATGACGGCGAGCACCGCGAACACTGCGTAATTGAAGGTCGTGAAGTTGATGGGGCCGACCTGCGGCAGCATGAACAGGATCGTGATGATCACCACCCAGGTGACGGCGATCCAGCCGACCACATAGCTCCACCGGCCCAGGTGCCATGGCCCGCGCTGGAAGCTGTCGCCCCGGCGCAGCCGCAGGTAGGTCGGCGTCACGTAGGCGATGTACAGGCCGATCGTCGCGATGGAGGTGACGGCCGCGTAGGCGGCATAGTTCCACAGGTAGGGCAGCCCGAGGATGAACGCGCCGACGGCGGCCAGCCAGATCGCGTTGGTCGGGGTCCTGGTGCGGTGGTTCACCCGGTGCCAGAAGGCCGAGCCGGGCAGCGCGCCGTCCCGCGAGAACGCGTAGATCATCCGGGAGTTGGCGGTGACCGACGACATCCCGCAGAACAGCTGGGCACCGATGACGATCAGCAGCAGGAACTCAGCGCCCGTCTTCCCGATCGCGTCGATGATGACCTGGGCCGCTGGCACAGAGGCAAGCGACTCGGGAGTGTAGTGCTGGATGGCGAACGTGACGCCGATCAGCAGGACCCACCCGGCGAACAGCGAGACCACGATCGACATCACGATGCCCCGCGGGCCGGCGGTGGCGGCCTTGTGCGTTTCCTCGGTCATGTGCGCCGAGGCGTCGTAGCCGGTGAAGGTGTACTGCGCCAGGAGCAGGCCGATCAGGACGATGTAGAACGAGGGGACAACCAGCCCGGTCCCGTTGTTGAAGTGCCCGAAGACAAAGCTGGCCGACTGGTGGTGCGATGGGACGAAGGCCAGCACGGCGACGATGATCAGCACGCCGAGCAGGTGCCACCACACGCTGATGTCGTTCAGCAGTGCGACCAGCCGGATCCCGAACTGGTTCAGCATGCCGTGCACAGCCAGCACGACCGCATAGATGAGCACCGTGATCCAGTGCGCCGCGCTGAGGTTGAACGCCAGCGTGAGGAACGCGTGGATGAAGAGCGAGGCGCCGAAGTCGATGCCCGCGGTGACCGCGACCTGGCCCAGGAAGTTGAACCAGCCGGTGAACCAGGACCAGGCCGCCCCGTTGCTGCGGGCCAGCTTGGCCGACCAGTAGTACAGCCCGCCCGCGGTGGGGAAGCTGGAGCACACCTCGGCCATCGAGAGGCCGACGAACAGGGTCATGATCCCGACGAACGGCCAGCCCCAGACGATCACTACCGGGCCGCCGGTCAGCATGCCGAACCCGTACAGCGTCAGGCAGCCGGACAGGATCGAGATGATCGTGAACGAGACAGCGAAGTTCGAGAACCCGGACATCCGCCTGCGGAGTTCCTGCGCGTATCCAAGTTCATGGAGCCGCTGGGAATCCTGGTCGAGCGGAGCCGCTTGCTCATTGACCGCCATAACTGCTCCTTCGTGGGCATGAAGCCCGGTGGGCGTGAGCCCGTGGGCATGAAGCCGGGCGCTGATGAACTGGAGCCGGGGGCTGAGCGGTCGCTGGCCGGCCACCGGGGCAAATGGTTTATTAGCTGACCATTTGTGGATAGAGTGCCGGTGATGTCAAGACCTGTCACCGGATTTACCCAGAACACGGTCCCGGGCACCGGGCTCGAGCTGACCGCCGTGCTGGGGCCGGTGCGGGCGCAGAACGCCTTCGAGGAGACGGTCGAGCGGCTGCTGACCGTGATCAAGCTCGGTGTCGTCGGCCCGGGGGAGCGCTTCCCGGCGGAACGGGAACTCGCCGCCCTGCTCGGCGTCAGCCGGATCACCCTGCGCGAGGCGTTCCGCGCGCTCCAGCAGGCCGGCTACGTCCAGCCCCGCCGCGGTCGGCTCGGCGGCACGTTCGTGACCTACAGCCCGCCCGCGCCGAGCCCGCGGGAGGTGCGGCGCATCGCCCAGCTAGGCGCCGACAAGATCACCGATGCGCTGACCTTCCGGATGGCGGTGGAGACCGGCGCGGTCCAGGTCCTGGCCCGGTCCGAGGGGGACCGGGGCCGGGAGGTGCTGCTGGCCCGGCTGGCCGCGGTGAACAGCGCGACCCTGGCCGACTACCGCCGGATGGACACCTTGTTTCACCTGTCCATCGCGGAACTGACCGGCTCCAGCCTGCTCGCCGCGGCCTGCGCGGACGCACGGATGCGGCTCAACGACCTGCTCAATGCCATCCCGGTGCTGCAGCGCAACATCGAGCACACTGCGGCGCAGCACACCGCGATCGTGGATGCCATCCTGGCCGGGGACGTGGCCGAGGCCCAGCGCGCGACAGCGGAGCACCTGGACGGCACCGCGGCCCTGCTCCGCGGGTTCCTGGAGTAGCTCAGGCTGGGCAGGCCTCATCCGTCAGGTACCGGTCCGGCTCAGCCCGGTAGCTCCGGCCGTGCGGCAACGTCCAGATCAGCACCCCGGGCTCAGGCTGTTGCAGCCGCCAGCCCTCGGTCTGTTTGGCGCGGTGATGTCGTCGGCACAACGGTGCCAGGTTGCAGGCGCAGGTACGGCCGCCCTGGTCATGCGGGGTGGTGTGGTCGAGGTCGCAACGGCGGGCGGCCCGGCGGCAGCCAGGGAAGGAGCAGGTCCCCTGCCGCACCTCGACCAGGTGCCGCAGTTTCCGCGATGGCCGGTACCCGGGTGATTCCCCGTCATGGGAACACCGGCCCGGCCCGAGAGCGGAGATCGTGACGGTCAGCTCCCACCCTGTCCCTGAGTTCCTGGGCCCCTGCCTGGCACAGCCATGCCCAACGGCGCGGCCCGCCTGGTCGGTCAGGGTCAGGCACCAGCGGCTACCTCGACGGGCCGCCAGCGCGGCGGCGAGATTACGGCAGGTGGCCGCGTCGGCCGGCCCGAACCCGGCGACCTCCCCGGGGCCCTGGGCGCCGAGCCAGCTGGAGAGCGGCATGGTCAGGTTCACGCTGCCACCCAGCCCGTCGTAGGCGCCACCCGCCGCACCGCGGCCCATCGATCCCGGCCCGGCCATCTCCTCAGTCGTATCCGGTGCGGGGCCGGGATCGGGTACGGGGCCGGGATCGGGCGCGGGAGCCGGGGCGGGGGCGGGAGCCGGGACGGGCCGCAAAGTCTCGATGGACTGGCCGAGCAGCAGCGCCGTGTAGACGCGGGCGCGGAGCTGGTCCAGCGACCCGGAGGCGCCGTCGGCTTTCAGGCCGCACGCCAGAGCGTTGATCCGGTTATCCGCCGCCAGCACTTCGGCGGGCGGCAGGTCCCGGCCGGCCAGCGCCGCGGTGCCGGACCGTTCATCCCAGGTTTCCACCCGCGCGTCCCGGCGCGCCTTTTCCCGCCGCCGCCCCGCGGCCTCCGGATCGGCGGACAGCACGGCTCGCCTGATCGCCGCGCGCAGCTGCCCGGTGGTCTGGCCGGGTGCGTCCCCGATCACCACGTCTTCGACCGCCGCGGCCAGGGTGTCGTCGAGCGCGCTGGTTTCATCGGTGATGACAGCGGCCTTGGCCTGGTCGATGTCACCCTTAGCCAGCGCAGCCCGGGTCCGGGGCAGCCGGGCCAGCCCGCAGGCGAGTTCCAGCACCCGGTCCGCGGAGCGCGCCGTCAGCGTGAGCGCGGCCGCCACCTCGTCACCCAGGTGCTCCAGCAAGTCGCGGTGCGCGCCGCTGGCGATCTGCGCCCACCGCCGTTCGGTCAGCTCGCTGATAGCGGCGAGCTCACCCGCGGTGGCCCACGACGCCAGCCGTCGCCAGGCCCGCAGCACGCCGATCAGCTCATCGTCTGAAAGCCGGCTGGGTACGGCCAGGCCGCCATCCGGCGGCTCAGCCCCCGGCGGCTCAGTCCCAAGGGGCCGGGCGTCTTCGGCCAGCCGGGCCAGCAGGGAACCGGGCTCCATCCGGTCCGCCGCCCCGCCTGCGCCGAACCCCGGGCCGCCGCCACCGTCACCCCGCGGCAGGAATCCTGCCGCCAGCACCTGCGGCAGCGACGGCGGCCGCGCCGCGGCCAGATGCGACTCACGCACGGGAACGGGCATATCGGCCAGCCACGCATCAGCGCCACCAGGCGGGTCAGCATCCGGGTCCGGCGCCAGCCCGCACAGCTCCTCCGGCCCCGGCTCCCTTGCATCCAGCTCAGCCAGGTCAAGCTCAGCCAGGTAATGGTCAGCCAGGTCAAGCTCGGGACCATCAGGCTCAACTGGGTCGATGCCAGCTGGCCTGGCGCCGGCGGGGTCAGTTCCGGCGGGGTCAGTTCCGGCGGGGTCAGTTCCGGCGGGGTCAGTTCCGGCGGGGTTGATGCCAGCTGGATCCGGCCGACCAGGCGGGTCACCGGGGGAGGACGGGTCAGCTAACGACCCAGTGGAGTCGATCGCCATCACCCTCCTTCCTCGCTGTGCGAGTCGGTCACTCACCCATCCTATCACCCCCATAGCACCACTTGAAAGCAGTTAATCAAAATTCTGTTCGAACTCCTGGCGCGCCCCTGGGAGGGCCTCTGGCCTCTTATGTGGTGGGGATTGTGCAGATACGGTGTCCTACCCACCACATAACCGTGCTGCCCGGCGACGCCGGGGGTGGCGGGGGATGTGGGGCGGTTGGTGCCTGTGTGGATGACCGGAGATGGCCCCGCTGCGTGATCAAGCAGAAAGGGTCACCCGATCAGATCAAGCGGAAAGGGTCACCCGGTCAGACCTCACTGAACTGCACGTCGTGCTCGGCGTCCGGGGCCGCGAACGCAAGCAGCCGGCCGCCTTCATCGGCCGCCGCGCTCGTATCCGCCGACGCCCACGGGCCGAACTGCTCGATGGCCAGGACGGCTGTGCCGCGCCGCTGTTGCAGCCGCCAGCTGCCGGCGACGAAGCCGTCGATGAGCACCACCCCGGGGAACGCGTTCGGTCTGCGGTAGATCTTGGCCTGGGCCGCCCTGGACAAGATCCGGGTCCGGTCGGCGTGCGCCAGGATCAGGTTGTCGAACTCGGCCACCAGGCGGACCGGAGCCGCCACGTCCGGGCCGGGCCGGGGCGCCTCGGGCAGGTCAAAGAGCTCCCGGCCGTCCTCGCCGCGGAACACCCGCAGCTCCGGCCGCAGCCGGGCGACCAGCTCCGCCAGCCGGGTCAGGCCGGACCAGGACTGCATGTCGAGCACGCTGGCTGGGCCGAACGCGGCCAGGTAGCGCAGGATCACCCGGTCCGGTGCGGGCTCAGCATCGAGCGGGCGCCCGAGCCAGGCCTCGGCGGAGGTCAGCCGGGGCTGGCCGGTGCGGCCCCAGACCGCCCGGGGTGGCACCTGCACGCAGGCCACCAGGCTGCGCACCACCTCGGTCAGGGCCCGCGGTTCGCGGCCCGGCCACCGCTCGGCCAGCAACGGCGCCAGCTCGGCGCTGGTCCGCGGCTGTTCGTCGATCAGCGCCCGGCCGGCCGCGGCGATAGCGGCCAGGTCCAGGCCAGCCAGCTGCCGGCCGAACAACCCGGTGGTGACCACCCGGTCCAGCCGGGGCTGGATCACCGGGCGCAGCCGGAGGCAGTCCCGGGCGGTGACCAGGTGCACGGTGCCGCGCATCAGCGCGATCCGGACCGCGCCACGATCCAGAAGTAGCTGGCCCAGATTGTCCGGCTGGAAGCGATCCAGCCGGGACCACAGCCCGAAGTACGGTGGGAACGGTGCCTGGGCCTGCAGCCCGATCAGGTGCTCGATCGCGGCCGGCACGGCCATGGGTGCCCGGCGGAGCAGCAGCTGGCGGGCCAGGAGGGCCCGGTTGAGGTCTCGCTGGCTCACCACGTCACCTGCTGCCACCTGCAATGATCTCCTTGCCGGGGGGGCCGTGTTGCGGCCCGGGATGTATTTACGCCACACTGATGTTGTGAAAAGTGTGCGATCGGCCGATCCAGGGTTTGTCGCCGCCCAGCGCCCAGCGCCCGGCGGCGATGTTGCCATGGGTTCTGATCGCGCCGCAGGCTCCCAGAACGCCAAAGACCAGAACGCCAGGAACCTGAACACCATCGGCGGGCACACCGCAGGCTCCGACCGTACCGTCGGCCTCGGACACGCCACCGGCCCCGGACACGCCACCGGCCCCGGACACGCCACCGGCCCCGGACACATCGTCGGCTCCGAGCGCAGCACCCGCGCCCGGATCGCCCGGCTGATCATGGAGAACGGCCCGGTCACCGCGGCCGGGCTGGGCACCCGGCTGAACCTGACCCCGGCCGCTATCCGGCGGCACCTGGACAACCTGCTGGCCGACGGGATGATCGAGACCCGGACCGGCCGTCGCCCGGTGAACCGGGGCCGTGGCCGGCGAGCCAAGCTGTTCGCCATCACTGACCTCGGCCGCAGCGCGTTCGAGCATGCCTACGACGACCTCGCCACCAGCGCCCTGCGTTTCCTGGCCGAGGTGGCCGGGCCGGGTGCGGTGGCGGAGTTCGCCCGCCTGGCAGGTGGCTGAGCTGGAAAGCCGGTACCGCCCGGTGGTTGACAGCGCCGCCTCCGGCGACCGGGTGCGTGCCCTCGCCGAGGCGCTGTCCGCGGACGGCTACGCGGCGCTGGCCAGCGGCGCTCCGGGCGGGGCCAGTCCCGGCCCGGACGGCGGCCAGCAGTATGGGGGCCAGCAGCTCTGCCAGCACCACTGCCCGGTAGCCCACGTGGCGGCGGAGTTCCCGCAGCTGTGCGAGGCAGAGACCGAGGCGTTCGCCCGGCTGCTGGGCACCCCGGTGCAGCGGCTGGCCACGATCGCGCACGGCGACGGGATCTGCACCACGCACGTGACCGCGCCCGGGCTGCTGCACAGCCGGAGCAGTGATAACCCGACCGATATCCGCATCACTGATAACCCTGCTATGACCGATAACCGCACCACCACCGGAGGCATCTCCGTATGACGACAATCGCGCACCCGGAACTTGACGGGCTGGACCGATACAAGTTCGGCTGGGCTGACTCGGACGTGGCGGGCGAGTCCGCTCGCCGTGGCCTGTCCGAGGAAGTCGTCCGCGATATCTCGGCACTGAAGGACGAGCCGGAGTGGATGCTGGAGCTGCGGCTGAAGGGCCTGAAGCTGTTCCGCCGTAAGCCGATGCCGAACTGGGGCGCGGACCTGTCCGGGATCGACTTTGAGCACATCAAGTATTTCGTCCGGTCCACCGAGAAGCAGGCGGCGAGCTGGGACGAGCTCCCTGAGGACATCAAGAACACTTACGACCGGCTGGGCATCCCGGAGGCGGAGAAGCAGCGCGCTGATCGCGGGCGTCGCAGCGCAGTATGAGTCGGAGGTCGTCTACCACAAGATCCGGGAGGACCTCGAGGAAAAGGGCGTCATCTTCCTGGACACCGACACGGCGCTCAAGGAGCACCCGGGCCTGTTCCAGGAGTACTTCGCCACGGTGATCCCGCCGGGCGACAACAAGTTCGCCGCGCTGAACACCGCGGTCTGGTCTGGCGGCAGCTTCATCTACGTGCCGAAGAACGTGCACGTGGAGATCCCGCTGCAGGCCTACTTCCGGATCAACACCGAGAACATGGGCCAGTTCGAGCGGACGCTGATCATCGTGGACGAGGGTGCCTATGTGCACTACGTCGAGGGCTGTACCGCGCCGATCTACAAGTCGGACTCGCTGCACTCCGCCGTGGTGGAGATCATCGTCAAGCCGGGCGCGCGGTGCCGGTACACCACGATCCAGAACTGGTCGGCCAACGTGTACAACCTGGTCACCAAGCGGGCCGTGGCCCAGGCCGGGGCGACCATGGAGTGGATCGACGGGAACATCGGGTCGAAGGTGACCATGAAGTACCCGGCGGTCTACCTGATGGGCGAGCACGCCAGGGGTGAGACCCTGTCGGTCGCGTTCGCGGGCGAGGGCCAGCATCAGGACGCGGGCGCGAAGATGGTGCACTGCGCGCCGAACACCTCGTCCACGATCGTGTCCAAGTCGGTGGCCCGGGGCGGCGGCCGGACCTCCTACCGCGGGCTGGTCCAGGTGCAGGAGGGCGCGGCGCATTCCAAGTCCACCGTCAAGTGCGACGCGCTGCTGGTGGACACGGTCAGCCGGTCTGACACCTACCCCTATGTGGACGTGCGCGAGGACGACGTGGAGATGGGCCACGAGGCCAGCGTCTCCAAGATCTCCGAGGATCAGCTGTTCTACCTGATGAGCCGCGGGATGACCGAGGACGAGGCCGCGGCGACCATTGTGCGCGGGTTCGTCGAGCCGATCGCCCGCGAACTGCCGATGGAGTACGCCCTCGAGCTGAACCGGCTGATCGAGCTCCAGATGGAGGGGGCGGTCGGCTGATGGCAGGGCTCCAGGGGGCGGTGGAGTCCACCGCCCCGGTTTCCAGGCTGCACGAGCACCGGTCGTTCGAGGTGGCTGATTTCCCCGTGCCGACCGGGCGCGAGGAGGAGTGGCGGTTCACCCCGCTGCGCCGGCTGCGCTCCCTGCACACCGACGCCGAACTTCCCGAGGGGAAGTATGCGGTCGAGGTGCATCCCGCCCCCGGCGTCAACCTCGCCCGGGCCCAGCGCGGCGACCCCAGGGTCGGCAGCACCTTCGTGCCTCCTGACCGGGTCAGTGCCAGAGCGTTCAACTCGTTCGACGAGGCCCTGATCGTGACCGTGCCTCCCGAGACGGACGTAACAGAGCCGACCGTGATCTCGGTCCGCGGGGAGGACGCGGCTGGCGCCGCGTTCGGGCACACGGTGATCGAGATTGGCCACAACGCGAGGGCCGTGGTCGTGCTCGATCACGGCGGTTCCGCGACGTACGCGGACAACGTCGAGTTCATCGTCGGGGACGGTGCGTCCCTGTCCGTGGTGAGCCTGCAGGACTGGGCCGACGACGCGGTGCACGTCAGCCACCACCACGTCCAGGTGCACCGGGACGCGGTGTTCCGGCACGCCGTGGTGACGCTCGGCGGGGGAGTCGTCAGGCTCTCGCCGACCGTTGACTACACCGGGCCGGGCGGGGACGCGGAACTGCTCGGGCTGTACTTCGCGGACTCCGGGCAGCATCTGGAGCACCGGCTGTTCGTGGATCACAACCAGCCGCGGTGCCGCAGCCGGGTGACATACAAGGGCGCCCTGCAGGGCGACAGCGCCCACACGGTGTGGATCGGGGACGTGCTGATCCGGCCGGAGGCGATGGGCACGGACACCTATGAGCAGAACCGGAACCTGCTGCTCACCGAGGGCGCCCGGGCCGATTCCGTGCCGAACCTGGAGATCCTCACCGGGGAAGTCGTCGGTGCGGGTCACGCCAGCACCAGCGGCCGGCTGGAAGAGGAGCACCTGTTCTACCTGATGGCCCGCGGCATCCCGCTGGACGAAGCGCGGCGCCTGGTTATCCGGGGCTTCTTCGGCGAGCTGATCGCCCGGATCGAGGTGGCCGAGCTCCGCGACCGGCTCACTGCCGCTATCGACGGCGAGCTGGCGCGCCTGCAGAGGGCAACCGCATGAGCGAGACCAGCACCTTCGTCCGGGTCTGCGCACTGGCGGACCTGCCGCCCGAAGGCGCGATCGGGGTGGAGGTCGGTGACCTGCCCATCGCCGTGGTCCGCGTGGGCGGCGAGGTCTTCGCGCTGCAGGATGTCTGCTCGCACGAGGAAGTCCCGCTGTCCGAGGGCGAGATCTACGACCACACCGTGGAGTGCTGGTTGCATGGGTCGTGCTTTGACCTGCGCACCGGTGCGCCGACCGGGCCGCCGGCCACCAAGCCGGTGCCCACCTATCCGGTGAAGGTTGATGGCGACTCGGTGTACGTCGCCGTCCCGGCCGGCAAGACCAACTGACGCAACTTTGACCAGGAGAGATTACTGATGGCCACTCTTGAGATCCGCGACCTGCACGTCAGCGTGCTGGATGCCGCCGAGGGCAGTCGCGAGATCCTGCGCGGCGTCAACCTGACGGTGGCTTCCGGGCAGACCCACGCCATCATGGGGCCGAACGGCTCGGGCAAGTCCACCCTCGCCTACGCGATCGCCGGGCACCCCAAGTACCAGGTGACCCAGGGCTCGGTGACGCTGGACGGCGAGGACGTGCTGGCCATGAGCGTGGACGCGCGGGCCCGGGCGGGCCTGTTCCTCGCCATGCAGTACCCGGTGGAGGTGCCGGGGGTCACCGTGTCCAACTTCCTGCGTACTGCGGTCACCGCGGTCCGCGGCGAGCCGCCCAAGCTGCGCACGTTCCTGAAGGAGATGCGCGAGGCCATGGCGGCGCTGGCCGTCGAGCCGGCCTTTGCGGAGCGCAATCTCAACGAGGGCTTTTCCGGCGGGGAGAAGAAGCGGCACGAGATCCTCCAGCTCGAGCTGCTCGACCCGAAGATCGCGGTGCTGGACGAGACCGACTCCGGGCTGGACATCGACGCGCTGCGGGTGGTGTCCGAGGGCATCAACCGGTTCCGCGCCAAGGAGGGGCACGGGGTGCTGCTGATCACCCACTACACCCGGATCCTGCGCTACGTCACCCCGGACTTCGTGCACGTGTTCGTGGGCGGCCGGATCGTCCAGGAAGGCGGCCCCGAGCTGGCCGAGGAACTGGAGCGGGACGGCTACGAGAAGTTCCTGAAGGCAGGTGTGCAGGCATGACCCTGGACGTGGCCCGGATCCGGAAGGACTTCCCGATCCTGGACCGGCAGGTCCGGGACGGGCGGCCACTGGCCTACCTGGACAGCGCCAACACCTCGCAGAAGCCGCGCCAGGTCATCGACGCGATGACCGAGTTCTACGAGCGGCACAACGCGAACATCCACCGGGCCAACCACCAGCTCGGCGAGGAAGCCACCGCCGCGTACGAGGGTGCCCGGATCACGGTGGCCCAGTTCATCGGCGCCGCCGACGAGGCCGAGATCGTCTTCACCAAGAACATCTCCGAGGGCATCAACCTGGTCGCCTACGCGATGGGCAACGCCACCGCAGGCCAGTCCGGCGGCAGCGGCAGCCGGTTCCGGCTCGGCCCTGGCGACGAGATCGTGATCACCGAGATGGAGCACCACTCCAACATCGTCCCGTGGCAGCTGCTCTGCCAGCGGACCGGCGCCACGCTGCGCTGGTTCGGGGTGACCGAGGACGGCCAGCTGGACCTGTCGAACATCGCTGAGCTGATTACCGAGCGGACCAAGCTGGTCGCGCTGGCACACCAGTCGAACGTGCTCGGCACCATCAACCCGGTCGCCAGCATCGTGGCCCGCGCGCACGCCGCGGGCGCACTGGTGCTGGTGGACGCGGCCCAGTCGGTGCCGAACATGCCGGTGGACGTGGCCGCGCTGGACGCCGACTTCGTGGGCTTCACCGGGCACAAGATGTGCGGCCCGACCGGCATCGGGGTGCTGTGGGGCCGGCGCGAGCTGCTCGAGGAGATGCCGCCGTTCCTGGGCGGCGGCGAGATGATCGAAAGCGTGTGGATGGACCATTCCACGTTCGCGCCGCCGCCGCACAAGTTCGAGGCGGGCACGATGCCGATCGCGCAGGCCGTGGGCCTGGGCGCGGCCGTGGACTACCTCACCGAGATCAGCCCGGCCGCGATCCGCGCGCACGAGCAGGAACTGGTCGGGCAGACCCTGGCTGCGCTGGGCGAGATCGACGGGCTGCGGCTGCTCGGCCCGGCCGACCCGGCGCAGCGTGGCGGGGCGGTGTCCTTCACCGTGGACGGGGTGCACCCGCATGACCTCGGCCAGGTCCTCGACGAGCTGGGCGTGGCCGTCCGGGCCGGGCATCACTGCGCTTGGCCGCTGCACCGCAGGTACGGCATCCAGGCCAGCACCCGCGCCTCGTTCTACCTCTACAACACCGCGGCCGAAGTGGACGCGCTAGCTGGCGGGATCCGCCAGGCGCAGCGTTTCTTCGCCGCATAACGGGTAGCGGCTGATGGAACAGACAACGCCCCCGGGACTGTTCAAGGCGGTGTGATGCAGCAACTGGAGTCGCTCTACCAGGAAATCATCCTGGATCATTACCGGCATCCGCAGCACAAGGGGCTGCGGGAGCCGTACGACGCCGAGGTGCACCACGTGAACCCGCTGTGCGGGGACGAGGTGACGCTCCGGGTGGCGCTGAAGGACGGCGCTGGCGAGCCGATCGTGGCCGACGTGTCCTACGACGCGCTCGGCTGCTCGATCAGCCAGGCCAGCGCCTCGGTCATGAGCGAACTGGTCATCGGCAAGCCGGTGGACGAGGCCATGGCGATCGCTGCGGAGTTCCTCACCCTGATGCAGTCCAAGGGCCAGGCCGAGCCCGATGAAGAGGTGCTGGGTGACGCGGTCGCGTTCGAGGGCGTGGCCAAGTACCCAGCCCGGATCAAGTGCGCCCTGCTCGGCTGGATGGCCTGGAAGGACGCGACCGCGCAGGCGCTGAAGGAGCAGACATGACCGAGCCCGCCGTCACGAACAGTACCGATCTCCAGACCGAGGACCTGCTGGAGGCGCTGCGCGATGTCGTGGACCCCGAGCTGGGCGTGAACGTCGTCGACCTCGGGCTGGTCTACGGGGTGACGCTGGACGAGGACAAGGTGCTGACCATCGACATGACGCTGACCAGCGCTGCCTGCCCGCTCACCGACGTGATCGAGGACCAGGCCCGGTCCGCGACGGAAGGCCTGGTGAGCGACCTGCGGATCAACTGGGTCTGGCTGCCGCCGTGGGGCCCGGACAAGATCACCGAGGACGGCCGCGAGCAACTGCGCGCCCTCGGGTTCAACGTCTGATTCCACAATCAACGCCCCAACGCTTACCGGCCAGCGTTCCAGCATCTGGCCAGGTCCTGAGTTCACGCGGGGTCAAGGTCGAGTTCCGGGGTGTACCGGCCTTCCAGCGCGGCGACGTTCATCGCGACCCGGTGGGCCAGGGCCCGCTGGCCTGCGGCGCAGCGCGCTGGGTCACCGTGCCACGCGGCCAGCGCCGGGCCGGTCAGCGCCCGGCCGAAGCAGAACGTCAGGGGCCAGGCGTGCGGCAGCCGCTGCATGGCCGCCAGCGCCCCGGTGGCCCGGTCCGCGCGCTGCCCGCCGCACCGGAAAGCGATCCCGGCCAGTGTGAACGGGATGCCGCTGAGCGCCCGCACGGTGGCCGCCGCGACCTCGCCCGGGCTGGCGGGCCCCGTGCTGGCAAGGCCCGTGCTGGTGGGCCCCGTGCTGGCAGGCCCTGGATAGCGCGAGCCGGGCAGCACCATGCTCGCCTTCAGCACGGTGGCGGCCAGCACCACCCCGTAGTCGCGCAGTTCGCTCATCACCTCCAGCAGCACCAGCGCGGTTACCGTCTCGGCCTGGGCGAGCGAATGCCGCCCGCCGGCCAGGATCTCCACCGCGGCCACCGGGACCAGGCCCGCCTCCTGGCAGGCCGCGGCGTAGCGGCCCAGCGCCTGCGCGTTCGCCCGGAGCGCCAGCGGCGACGGGGCGCCGGGGCCGATCCGCAGCACCGCGCGCCAGGCGGCGAACGCGGCGCCCAGGCCCGCGTACCCCCGGAGCCGGGACGCCAGCTGGTCCAGTCCCTCGGTGATCGTCTCACCCGGGGCGCCGGGCAGCGGCGCGGTCCCATGATCCGCGGCGACCCCAGGCAGCATGCCCGCCGCGCGGATCGCGGCCGGGAACGGGCGGCCGTCGGCGAGCCGCTGCCGGAACGCGGCCGCGTCCAGGATCACCCCGCTGATGCCCGCGCTCAGCCCCGGGGCGCTGATCAGCATCTCCCGGTAGGCGTCGCGGTTAGCGGCCGTGGCCGGCACCCCGGCCGCGGTCAGCCGGGCGTCGGCGGCGGCCGTGCCCTCGCTGATGGCGAGAATGCCCTTCGGCGGCGCGACCAGGGCGGAGGCGGCGGCTACCAGTGCTTCCATCCGGCCACGCTAGGCAGCGGCCAGCCTGGCAGCATCCCCCCGCAGGGTGGACCGGCATGGGTAGGCGGCTAGCCAGGCCGGTACCCCGGCCCCTGTAGCCCGCCGGTCTCTACCCCAGGTTCCCCGGCCCGGGGGAGGCGGGATGCGGTGGACCTGCCTACGCTGTGCCTGAGCACCGCCACGCGGGAGGGGGAGGGTGCGTGCCATGCCGGACAAGCTGATGCGGCTGCGCCGCAGCGAGTCGGTGCCGCAGGCGCCCCGCCCGGTCATGATCGCCATCGCCGGTGACAGCGCGGCTGGCAAGACCACGCTGACCCGGGGCATCGCCAGCGTGCTCGGGCCGGACCGGGCCACCGCGCTGTGCCTGGACGACTACCACCGGTACGACCGGGCCGAGCGTCGCTCGGTGCCGTTTACCGTGCTCAACCCAGCCTGCAACTACATGGACGTACTGGAGCAGCATCTCCAGCTGCTCGCGCTCGGCCGGCCCATCCTCAAGCCGGTCTACGACCACTCGACCGGCCAGCTCGGCAGGCCGGTGCTGGTCGAGCCGCGCGAGTTCGTGATCGTCGAGGGCCTGCTGCCGCTGCACACCCGGCTGGCCCGGGCCTGCTTCGACATCGCGGTCTACCTCGACCCGCCGGAGGAGATCCGCCGGGACTGGAAGCTGCGCCGGGACTGCGCGGAACGTGGGTACACCCCCGAGCAGGTGCGGGCCGAGCTGGACCGGCGGGAGCCGGATTCGGCCGCGTTCATCCGCCCGCAACGGCAGTGGGCTGACATTGCCATCCGGTTCGCGCCGGTGCCCGGCCGCCCCCGGCCGGCCGAGGCCGCGCTGTCCGCGGAAATCCTGCTCCGGCCCACGATCCAGCACCCGGAACTGAGCCACGTGCTGACCGACGACGATCGGCAGACCATGCACCTGAAACTGATCCGGGACAGCGACGGCAAGCCGGTGGACGCCTTGCACGTGCACGGCTACGCCCCCGCCGAGGACAGCCGGGTGGTGCAGAAGGCTATCTGGGCCCAGCTGTCCTTCGAACCCGGGCCCGTGCTGGCTAGCCCCGTGCTGGCTAGCCCCGTGCTGGCTGGTACGGAGCTGCCGGGGATGCTCGGAGAGTTCGGCCCGGGGCGGCGCAGTGAGCCGCTGGCCATGGCTCAGCTGCTGCTGCTGTGGCACCTGCTCGAGGCCCGGGCCGTGACCGGGGATGGACCGCAGCGCCGGTGACTACTCGCGCCCGCTGGCCGGGGTAGGTACGTTGCTGGGCATGGACCCGCATATGGCGGCACCGACCCGGGTGATCATCGTCGACGATCACCAGATGGTGCTCGACGGCCTGAAGGCGATGCTCCGGCCGTACGCCGACCAGGTGCAGGTAGTCGGCGAGTCCAGCGACCCGGGAACCGCGCTGCGGCTGGTCAGCGAGCTGACGCCGGACGCGGTCCTGCTCGACGTGCGGCTGCGCGGGGCCAGTGGCCTGGACCTGTGCTCGGAGATCCTGCGCATCCAGCCCGACTGCAAGGTGGTCTTCCTCACCGTCTACGACGACGAGCAGTACCTGTACCAGGCACTCCGGGTTGGCGCCGCGGGCTTCCTGCTGAAGCGGATCCGGGGCAGTGAGCTGGTGGACTACCTGCACCGGATCTGCGAGGGCGAGGTGCTCATCGATCCCAGCCTGGCCGGGCGGGTCGCGCTGTCCGCTGCCCGGCTGCGCAGCGGCGAATTCTGGCCCGGCGCCCACCTGGGCCTGACCCAGCGGGAGAGCGAGGTGCTGTCGCTGCTGGTGGCCGGGCTGTCCAACCGGGCCATCGCAATGAAGCTGGTGGTCAGCGAGGAGACGGTGAAGACCCACTCCCGGGGCATCTACCGCAAGCTCGGCGTGTCCGACCGGGCCGGCGCGGTAGCCGTCGCGCTGCGCGAGGGAGTCTTCCATTGACCGGGGGGAGGCTGGGCGGCGCCGCGTTCGGCCGGACCGGGCTGGGCACCGACCCTGCCCGGGAGGCGCAGCTGCTGTCCCGGGTCATCGACACCATCTCCGGCGGCCTGGACCTGGACCGGGTTCTGCAGGGGGTGGCCCGGCTGGTGACCGAGACCACGGACACTGACGTCTGCTTCGTGCACCTGCTCGACGAACGGGGCCGCACACTGCAGCTGCGGGGCGCCACCCCGCCGTTCGACGGGATGGTCGGCACGATCGAGCTCGCGGTCGGCGAAGGGGTCACCGGCTGGGTCGCCGACCACGGGGAACCGGTGGTGATCGTGGACAACAAGACCGCCGACCCGCGCTACCTGTACATCCCGGCGCTGCGCGGGGAGGAGTTCACCTCCATGGTCTCGGTGCCGGTGGTGACGCCGCTGGGGCACCCGGTCGGCGTGCTGAACGTGCACACCAGGGCGCGCCGCGAGTTCACCGCCGCGGACGTCGAGCTGCTCGGGTCAGTGGCCGGGCTGGTGGCAGGGGCGATCGAGAACGCCCGGCTGCACCGCAGGCTCGCCGAGCGGGAAGAGGCCCTGGAGCGGTTCGCCGAGCGGATGGTGGAGTGGCAGGAGCAGGAGCGCCGCCGGCTGGCAGGGGAGATCCACGACGGGATCAGCCAGCGCATCGTCAGCTTGTTCTTCCACCTGTCCGCGGCGGCCGACGCGATCCCGGACATGCCTGACGTCGCCGCGGAGCAGGTCGCCCGGGCCCAGGACCTGGCCGCTGCGGCGCTGGACGAGACCCGGTCGGCCATTGCCGGGCTGCGGCCGCCGGTGCTCGATGATCTCGGCCTCGCCGCCAGCCTGGACAGCCTGGCCCACTCGTTTCCCACCCTGGACGCGCAGGTCGACGCGGCCGAGCTGAGCATGGCCGAGCACGCCGAGACGGCTGTCTACCGGACCGCCCAGGAAGCGTTGCAGAACGTGGCCAAACACGCTGGCGCCCAGTCGGTCCGGGTCCGGCTGTTCCGGCAGAGGGACCGGGTGGTGCTGGAAGTCGCCGACGACGGCAGCGGGTTCGACACCGCCGTGGCCCGCGGCGCCGGGGCGGGCGGGCCGACCGGGCTGGGCCTGGCCGGCATGCGGGAGCGAGCGGAACTGCTCGGCGGCCGCCTCGAGCTGGCCGCCACCCCCGGCCGGGGCACGACAGTCCGGCTGACTATCCCGTACCTGCCGGCCGCGCAGTGTTAGCCCGGGGGGGCAACCCCCCGGAACCCCCCGGGATCCATGGCCCCGCGAGACACCCCCTCCGGGGGCGCCTCCCGTGACCATCGAAATGTTGTGTTAGCCCGGGGGGGGGCAACCCCCGGAACCTCCGGGCTAGGTGGGTTCGGGGCTGGGTGCGCGGTTACCGTTGCTGAAGACACGGCTGGCGCGGACGTCGGCGTCGCTGATCACCATCAGGTCGCCACGGCCGATCCGGCCACCCGCCCCGACCAGGCGACGGGCCTGGCGCAGCCGCATCCGGTCGATGGCGTTGCGGATGCTCCGCGCGTTGGCGAACCGCGGCTGGTTCATCCGCAGCCCGACGTACTCGCGGAACGCCACCTCGGCCGCGGGCGCCAGCCGGTACTGTTCCCGGTCCAGCATGAGCCCGGCGATCTGCATCAGCTCGTCCAGGGTGAAGTCCGGGAAGTCGATGTGGTGCGCGATCCGCGAGGCCATGCCGGGGTTCGACCGGAAGAACACGTCCATCCGGTCCGCGTACCCGGCCAGGATGACCACCAGGTCCTCCCGGTGCGCCTCCATGAACTGGAGCAGGATCTCGATGGACTCCTGGCCGTAGTCCCGCTCGTTCTCCGGCCGGTACAGGTAGTAGGCCTCGTCGATGAGCAGCACCCCGCCCATGGCCCGCTTGAGTACTTCCTTGGTCTTCGGCGCGGTGTGCCCGACGTACTGCCCGACCAGGTCGTCCCGGGTCACGCTGACCAGCTGGCCCTTGCGCAGGTAGCCAAGCTCGCGGAGCAGCGCGCCCATGTGCGTGGCCACCGTGGTCTTACCGGTGCCCGGGCTGCCGGTGAAGCACATGTGCAGGCTGGGCCGGGACGAGGTGAGTCCGTACCGCTGCCGGAGCCGGTCCACCAGCAGCAGCGCGGCGATCTCCCGCACCCGGTCCTTGACCGGGGCGAGCCCGATGAACTCCCGGTCGAACTCGTCCAGCATCTGGGAGATGCGCTGGGCCTGCTGCTCGGCGCCCAGCTCGACCGTGGCGTCCGGGTCCAGCATCTCCGGCACCACCTCCGGCACCGGGGCGTCCGGGCCGGCCCGCCCTGCCGCCGGGCTGCCGTGGGCCCCGGTCCCGGCGTCCGGGCCGCTGGGCCGGGGCATGCCGAAGCCCCGGGCCGGCGGCTCTGCCGTGCTCATCCGCCGTTGCTGGGGTAACGCTGCCCGGCGGGCCGGTCGGTCGCGTACGGGTGCAGCGAATACCGGATCCGGCGGTCGGCGCCCTCCTGCCGGTCCAGCCGGAAGCCCGGCTCATGGGCGGCCGGCCGACGATGAAGCTCAGCGCCGTGGTCTGGCGGCCGAGGCTGGCGTCGTACGCGGACACCCGGATGTACTGGTCGGGGTAGGCCGCGCGGCAGGCCCGCACCTCATGCAGGCCGGCGGCGGCATCGGCGATCTCGAACATCGGCAGCCCCCACATGTCCCAGAGGAAGTTGCGCGGGTGCGGGTCGTCGGTGAACTCCACCGCGATGGACCAGCCCCGGTCCACGGCGTACTGGATCTGCGCGCCGATCTCGTCGTCGGTCAGGTCAGGCAGGTGGGAGAACGTGCCCTGGGTGATGTGCATGAAAGGCTCCTGGATGGTGCGGCGGGTCAGGGGGTCGGCGTGACCACTACATCTGGGGTGTCGGTGGACTCGTAGTTGAAGGTGATGTCGCCCCAGGTGTCCAGGGCCACCTGGAGCGGCTGGCAGTGCTTGGCCGCCTCGGCCAGGATCTGCTCGCCCTCGGCGGTGAAGTCCCGGCCCTCGTTGCGTGCCTTGATCATCGCCTCGGTCGCCACCCGGTTCGCGGTGGCGCCCGCCGCGATGCCCATCGGGTGGCCGATGGTGCCGCCGCCGAACTGCAGCACGACGTCCTCGCCCAGGTAGCCGAGCAGTTGGTGCATCTGGCCAGCGTGGATGCCGCCGGAGGCGACCGGCATCGTCCCGGGCATGGATCCCCAGTCCTGGTCGAAGTAGATGCCGTGGCCCAGGTTGGCCGGGATGTGTGACTCGCGCAGCGTGTCGTAGTAGCCGCGGACCATGGACGGGTCACCCTCCAGCTTGCCGACCACCGTGCCAGCGTGGATGTGGTCCACCCCGATCAGGCGGCACCACTTCGAGATCACCCGGAAGCTCACCCCGTGCGTCTTCTGCCGGGTGTAGGTGCCGTGGCCAGCCCGGTGCAGATGCAGGATGACCCCGTTGCCGCGGGCCCACCGGGCCATCGAGTGCATGGCCGTGTACCCGATGGTCAGGTCGATCATGATGATGATGCTGCCGAGTTCCTTGGCGAACTCCGCCCGCTCGTACATGTCTTCCATGCTCGCGGCGGTGACGTTGAGGTAGTGCCCCTTGACCTCGCCGGTCCGCTCGGTGGCCTTGTTGACCGCCTCCATGGTGAACAGGTAGCGGTCCCGCCAGCGCATGAACGGCTGGGAGTTGATGTTCTCGTCATCCTTGGTGAAGTCCAGGCCGCCGCGCAGCGCCTCGTACACGACCCGCCCGTAGTTGCGGGCGGACAGGCCGAGCTTGGGCTTGGTGGTCGCGCCGAGCAGCGGCCGGCCGTACTTGTTCAGGTACTCGCGTTCCATCACGATGCCGTGCGGCGGTCCCTGGAACGTCTTCACGTAGGCCAGCGGGATCCGCATGTCCTCCAGGCGCAGTGCCTTGAGCGCCTTGAAACCGAACACGTTGCCGATGATGGACGAGGTCAGGTTCGGGATCGAGCCTTCCTCGAACAGGTCGATGTCGTAGGCGATGTAGGCGATGTACTCGTTGTCCCGGCCGGGCACCGGGTTGACCCGGTAGCACTTGGCCTGGTAGTGCTCGTAGGCGGTGAGCCGGTCGGTCCACACCACGGTCCAGGTCGCGGTCGAGGACTCGCCCGCCACGGCCGCGCCCGCCTCCTCCGGGGGCACGCCCGGCTGCGGGCTGATCCGGAACGCGGCCAGCACGTCGGTGTCCTTGGGCACGTAGTCAGGCTCGTAGTAGCCCATCTGCGCGTACGGGATGACGCCCGCGTTCCAGCGCTCGCTGGCCTGCTGGTCCGGTCCTGCGGCCATGGTGTCCTCCGGGGTGGTCGCGTCCTTGGCCCCTCCACCATGACCGCCAGATATGCAAACGTCTAATGAGACTTTTACGTCAATAATCAATGTTTTCTTTATGAATCTGCGTCCCGTAGCGCCCGATCCCGCGGTGGCGGGGCGGGTTCTTCATCAGTGCGGTGACTTTGGCCCCGCGGGCGGGGCACTACTCACCGCGCTGCTGGGTGCTGGCTGGAAGCCGCCGTGGCTGAGGACGTAGTTGACGAGGCGCTGGGCCGCCGACGGCAGGGGGCCGGGGTGCGCCACCAGGTACCAGTCCCGGTGCAGCGGGGTGCCCGGCACGGCCAGCTCGATCAGGCGGCCGGTGGCCAGCTCGGCGGCGACCGCGTCCCGGGAGATCAGGGTGACCCCCAGGCCGACGCTGGCCGACTCGCGGATCGCCCCGTTCGAGCCGACCATCAAGGTGAGCGGCGCGATGCCCAGGTCAGCCAGGAGCATGTCGGTGACCGCGCGGGTGCCGGACCCGGGCTCGCGCAGCAGCCACGCCTGGCGGGCGAGCCAGCGCACCAGGCCCGCGCCGCCGGTGCTGGCGGGATCGGTGCTGGCGGCATCGGTGGGGACGCCATCGGTGGTGGCGCCATCGGCCAGGCCCGGCGCGGCGACCACGACCAGCCGGTGCGGGCGGACCGCATGCACCTCGACATCCCAGCCCGGCTCGGGGCGGCCGCCGAGCACCAGGTCCACCTGGTGCCGGTCGAGCAGGCCGCGGACCCGGTCCCGGTTGCCGGCCTCCAGCCGGAGGCCCAGCTGCGGGTGGCGCATCCGGAAGCCGCTGAGCAGCCCGGGCAGGATCTGCTCGGCCGCCGTGGTGACCGCCGCGACGCGCAGCTCGCCCCGCTCCGGGTCAGCCGCGGTCACCGCAGCCCGGCCCGCCTCGTCCAGCAGGCCGAGGATGCGCCGGACGTAGCCGGCGTACGCCAGGCCCGCCTCGGTCAGCCGCAGCCCCCGGCCGTCCGGCTGCAGCAGCGGCACCCCGAGCGACTTCTGCAGCGCGGCCAGGGAGGCCGACACCGCCGCCTGGGTCACCACGAGCTGCTGCGCCGCGGCCCGGACCGAGCCGCCCTCGGCCACCGCCAGGAACGTACGCAGCTGGTTCAGCGTCACCGGGCACGGCCTCCCGTCGCTCTGGACATCGTTAATCCTTGGCCTATCAATCTGGGACTATCATCAACCATTAATTGTAGACGTGCTGAGCTGGCGGGACGGGCGGTGGATCATGGCCTCGGGCGTCGGCCGGCAGATCGAGGTGTCGCCGGAGCGGTTCCCGGGCTGGATCGCCCGTTTTGGCGAACGGCACGGCCCGGTCACGGTGGACCAGGCGGAAAGCCAGGCAGGCTCCGGCACGGTCGTGTTCCGCGCCGCTGACGGGGCCGTGGCCGTCTGCCAGGTGCCGTTCCCGCCGCTGACCGGGCCGCCCGCCGGGCCCGGCCCGGACGCCGCTGCCCGGCTGGTCACGGCGCACGCCAGCGCTGACCGGACGGTGGGCGTGCTGCTGGTCCGGCTGGGCGGTTACGCGGCCGGGGTGTTCCGCGGCACCCCGCCGCGGCTGGCTGACTCGAAGGTGGGCACCCGCCTGGTGCACGGCCGCAGCGCTGCCGGGGGGCAGTCGCAGCAGCGGTTCGCGCGGCGCCGGGAAAAGCAGGCGGCTGAGGCCCTCGGGGCGGCCGCGGACACCGCGGCCATGGTGTTCGGCCGCCAGGCCCAGCCGCTGGACGCGGTCGTGCTGGGCGGGGATCGCCGGGCAGTCGCCGCGCTGGACGGTGACCCGCGGCTGCGGCCCTACCTCAGCCTCGCGGTGGACCGGTTCCTCACCGTGCCTGACCCCCGGCTCGCGGTACTGCGCGACGCCCCGCGCCTGTTCCGCGCCGTCCGCATCCAGCTCGCCGAGCCGGAGCCCGGCAGCGGCACCGGGTGACGCCGGCCGCCCATGATCATGACCGGGGTAATTGGGAAGAGGCGCGGCAGGGGGCCGGGTACCCTGGAAACGGCCGTCTCTCGCGCTGCTTTGTTCTCTTTCCTTCCTGCCAGTCTGGAGTGGTTTCCGGTGATCGTCGCGACCGGCCTGGAGCTGCGCGCGGGTGCGCAGCTGCTGCTGGCCGACGCGAGCTTCCAGATCGCGGCCGGGGACAAGATCGGCCTGGTCGGCCGGAACGGCGCGGGCAAGACCACGCTGGCGCGGGTGCTGGCGGGTGATGGGCTGCCTGCCGCGGGCACGGTACGCCGCGGATCGAGCATCGGGTACCTGCCCCAGGACACCCGGGCGGGCGATCTGGGCGGGCTGGCCGTGGACCGGGTGCTGTCCGGGCGCGGGCTGGACGAGCTCCGGGCGGCCATGCGCGCCGCGGAACAGCAGATGTCCGACGGCCATGCGGGCCGTCGCGACGCGGCTGTCCGCAGGTACGGCCAGCTGGAGGAGCGGCTGGCCATGCTGGGCGGGTACGCGGCCGAGGCTGAGGCCTCGGCCATCGCCTCCAGCCTCGGCCTGCCGGACCGGGTCCTGGCCCAGCCGCTGGCCACGCTGTCCGGTGGCCAGCGCCGCCGGGTGGAGCTGGCCCGCATCCTGTTCTCCGACGCGGAGACGCTGCTGCTGGACGAGCCCACTAACCACCTGGACGCCGACTCGGTGGCCTGGCTGCGGGACCACCTGAAGGCGTTCCGCGGCGGCCTCGTGGTGATCAGTCACGACACCGCGCTGCTCGAGGCGGTGGTATCCAAGGTCTTCCACCTGGACGCGGACACCGCCACGCTCGAGGTGTACAACGTGGGCTGGCACAAGTACCTGGAGCAGCGCGAGACCGAGGCCCGGCGGCGTAAGCGGGAGAACGCTAACGCGCAGCGCCAGGCGACCGCGCTGCAGGCCCAGGCGGACAAGATGCGCGCGAAGGCAACCAAGGCCAGGGCCGCCCAGGTGATGCAGCGCCGGGCGGAAAAGCTGCTCGACGGGATGGCCACGGAGCGCGGCCCGCAGCGGGTGGCCCGGCTGCGCTTCCCCGCCCCGGCGCCGTGCGGGCGGACCCCGCTGACCGCCCATGACCTGTCCAAGTCCTATGGCTCGCTGGAGGTGTTCACCAGCGTGGACATAGCCGTGGACCGGGGGGCCAGGATCGTCGTGCTCGGCCTGAACGGCGCGGGCAAGACGACGTTGCTGCGGCTGCTGGCCGGGCTGGAGAAACCTGACACCGGCGAGGTGCGGCCCGGCCATGGCCTGCGGCTCGGGTACTACGCGCAGGAGCACGAGACCCTGGACGGGGCCCGGTCAGTGCTGGAGAACATGCGCACGGCCGCGCCTGACCTGGTCGATGCCGAGCACCGGCGGATCCTTGGCTCGTTCCTGTTCTCCGGTGACACCGTGGACAAGCCCGCGAGCGTGCTGTCCGGCGGGGAGAAGACCCGGCTCGCGCTGGCCCTGCTGGCGGTGTCCGGCGCCAACGTGCTGCTGCTCGACGAGCCCACGAACAACCTCGACCCGGCGAGCCGGCAGGAGATCCTGGCCGCGCTGCGCCGGTACCAGGGCGCGATCGTCCTTGTCACCCACGACGAAGGAGCGGTGCAGGCGCTCCAGCCGGAGCGGGTGATCCTGCTTCCGGACGGGGTGGAAGACACCTGGAATGAGGACCTGGCCGAGTTGGTGGCACTGGCCTGAGTGCGGCCTGAGAAAGGTCGAAAAAGAAGTGATCACTTACCCCGATGTGGGTAGCCGATCCCGTCCCGATGCGTGATCATGGCGAGAGAGTAACGCAGCGGTCACTTCAGTTCACGGGAGGTACGCGTGACAGAGACCCTCAAGAAAGGCACCAGGGTCACCGGTGCCGACCGTACCAAACTGGCGTCTGACCTGAAGAAACGGTACGACGCCGGGGAGAGCATCCGGTCACTGGCGGCGGCGACGGGCCGGTCGTACGGGTTCGTGCACCGGATCCTGTCCGAGAACGGGGTATCGCTGCGCGGCCGGGGCGGGGCGACCCGCGGCAAGGCACGGGCGAAGCGTTGACGAGGGCGTGACCGCGGGACTGCCCGATCTGTCCCGAGCCGGGCTGCGCCTTGATCTCGACGAGCCGGCCCCGGGGTGGCCACGATCACCCTGGACCGGCCGGCCCGGCACAATGCGATGGGACCGGCCATGTGGGCGGGCCTGGCCTCGGTTGGCCGCGCGCTGCCCCCGGAGACCCGGGTGGTGCTGCTGCAGGGCGCTGGGCCTTCCTTTTCCTCCGGCATCGACCTGCGGTTCTTCACCGAAGGGGAGGTACCTGAAGAGGACCCGCTGACCAGCCCGGCGGATCCAGGTTTCGAGCAATGGCTGGTGTCCTGCCAGGCGGGCTTCAGCTGGCTGCGCAATCCCGCGTTCGTGTCGGTCGCCGCGGTGCACGGGCACGCGATCGGCGCCGGGCTGCAGCTGGCGCTCTCCTGTGACCTGCGGGTCCTGGCCGATGACGCCCGGCTGTGCGTCCGGGAGCCAGCGCTTGGCATGGTGCCCGACCTGACCGCGACCAAGCCGCTGGTGGACATCGTGGGCCTGCCCCGGGCGATGGAGCTCTGCCTGACCGGGCGCACCGTGCCGGCTGAGGAAGCCGCGGCCCTGCGGCTCGGCGAGCTGGTGGTGCCCAGGGCGGAACTGGCCGGAGCGGTCGGTGACCTGGTAGCCGCGCTGCTCGCGGTGGATCCCGCGACAGCCCGAGCCACGAAGGCACTGTTGCAGCAGGCGCACGGGAACAGCCAGGAGGAGCAGGAAGCCGCCGAACGGCAGGCGCAGGCGGCCCTGCAGCGGGGACGGCTGGCCCGGTCCTGATCGTTTCGCTGTCAGCGGACCGCGGAAGATTTCACCGCACCGAAGGGTTGCTCCGCCTATGTACGCAGCGAACTGGCATGCGATGCGCGGGTTCTCCCGCGACCGGTCGATCACCCACCAGCGGGTCCGGCCCGGTACTGTGCGCAGGATCGCGGCCTACGCCCGGCCCTACCGCCGGGAACTCGCCATCTACCTGAGCATGACCGCGCTGGCCTCGGTGGCCACGGTTGTCGTGCCGCTGCTGTTCCGGACCATCGTCAACGGCATCCTCGCCCGCGACACCCGGCTGGTGCTCATCGTAGCCGCGGTGGTCGCGGGCCTCGCCCTGGTCAGCGGGCTGCTGTCGATCGGCCAGCGCTGGTTCTCGGCCCGGATCGGTGAGGGGCTGATCTACGACCTGCGGACCGAGGTGTTCGGGCACGTGCAGCGGCAGCCGATCGCGTTCTTCACCCGGGCCCAGACCGGCTCGCTGGTGAGCAGGCTGAACAGCGACGTGATCGGCGCGCAGTCCGCGATCACCTCGACGCTGTCCTCCGTGGTCTCCAACGCGCTGACCTTGATCCTCGTGCTCGTCGTCATGATCAAGCTGTCCTGGCTGGTGACCGTGGTCTCCCTGGTCCTGCTGCCGGTCTTCGTGATCCCGGCCCGGCTGGTCGGCCGCAGGCTGCAGCGCTACACCAGGGAATCCATGCAGCTGGACGCCGAGCTCGGCTCCACCATGACGGAGCGGTTCAACGTCGCGGGCGCCATGCTGGTCAAGCTGTTCGGCAACCCGGAGCGGGAGAACCGGGTGTACGCCGGCCGGGCCGCCCGGGTCAGGGACATCGGCGTGGTCACCGCGATGTACGGCGGGACCTTGTTCATCGCGCTGACCCTGCTGGCCTCGATGGCCACCGCCGTCATCTACGGGCTGGGCGGGGCGCTGGTCATCCACCATGCGTTCCAGCTCGGCACGCTGGTCGCCCTCACCGCGCTGCTGAATCGGCTGTATGGCCCGATCACCGCGCTGTCCAACGTCCAGGTTGACGTGATGACCGCACTGGTCAGCTTCGACCGGGTGTTCGAGGTGCTGGACCTGAAGCCGCTGATCGCGGAGAAGCCGGATGCGGTGCCGCTGCTGGCCACGAGCGCAGTACCAGCCACCACGGGACCAGCCGCCACGGGACCAGCCGCCACGGGACCAGCCGCCACGGGACCAGCCACCACGGGACCAGCCGCCACGGGACCAGCCACCACGGGACCAGCCACCACGGGACCAGCCACCACGGGACCAGCCGCCACGGGACCAGCCGCCACGGGACCAGCCGCCACAGGGCCAGCCCGCGGTGGTGCGATGACCGCCCCGGCCATCGAGTTCGACCAGGTCTCCTTCAGCTACCCGAAGGCGAGCGAGGTGTCCCTGGCCTCGCTGGAGTCGATCGCGCTGCCGGTCCCGGAGCAGGACGGCCCGGCCCAGCAGGTCCTCCGCGACGTCACCTTCGCCGCACCTCCCGGGCAGCTCACCGCGCTGGTCGGGCCGTCTGGCGCGGGCAAGACCACGATCACCCACCTGGTGTCCCGGCTGTATGACCCGGACGAGGGCGCTGTGCGCATCGGCGGCCAGGACTTGCGCGACGTGACCCTGGCATCGCTGCACGACGCGGTGGGCGTGGTGACCCAGGATGCGCACATGTTCCATGACACGGTCCGGGCCAACCTCAGTTACGCGCGGCCGGACGCCACCGAGGCGGAGCTGATCGCGGCGTGCCGGGCGGCGCAGATCTGGGAACTGATCTCCGGGCTGCCGGACGGCCTGGACACTGTGGTGGGAGACCGTGGCTACCGGCTGTCCGGAGGCGAGAAGCAGCGGCTGGCCATTGCCCGGCTGCTGCTCAAGGCGCCGTCGGTGGTAGTGCTCGACGAGGCGACGGCGCACCTGGACTCGGAGTCGGAGGTGGCCGTGCAGGCAGCGCTGAAGACCGCGCTGACCGGCCGCACTTCGGTGGTGATCGCGCACCGGCTGTCCACGATCCGGGAGGCGGACCAGATTCTCGTTATCGACGCGGGGGAGGTCCGCGAGCGTGGCACGCACGAGGAACTGCTGGCCGCCGACGGCCTGTACGCCGAGCTGTACCACACCCAGTTCGCCGGCCAGGAGCCGCTGGCCGCCTCCTGACCCGCGTGCCTCCTGACCCGCGTGCCCCCGGCCTGCGTCAGGCCCCGTAGCCGACCCGGCGCAGCTCCGGGCCCGCCACCGCCTCGATCTCCGCGGCCTGGGCCGGGACCAGCCGCCGCCGCCACGAGCCCGGCTCGGCCGGGCCCGGGCCGCCTGGCTCAGGGGTGTGCACGGGCGTGCCGAGGAAGGCGGACATGGCCGTGGCCGCGTCGCCCGGCCGGCGGATCACGTCCTCGTACCTGAAGGTGACCAGCTGGCTGGCGGGCAGCCGGCCGCGCAGCCGGGCCATCTGGCGCACCGAGCCACGCCAGCGCATGGCACACTTCGCGGTCGCGGACAGGCCGGGCCACCTGGCCCGGTCTGCCTCTTCCTCCACGCCCAGCAGCGGGTGCGGGAACTCGGCGTCGAGGTCCACGACGCCGGGCCGGAACCAGCTGAGCACGCCAGGATCGGCCAGCATCCCGGCGACCGCGTCCCGGCCATCCCGGATGATCTGCAGCACCCGCGCGTCGGGGAACGCGTCCAGCAGGGCATCGATGCAGTACATGAGATCGGGGCTGGCGTCGCCGTACCGGGTGACAGCCTGCTGGCTGACGCAGGGCCCGACGCCGGCCAGGCGGCCGGCTTCCCGGCACTGCGGAGTGCAGCCCAGGCAGCAGTCCGCGGTGACCTGCCAGGCCTGGGCGAACGCGTCGCGTAGCACGGTCGCGGCGGCTTCCGGTCGGCCGCGGGGGATGGACGGCCGGCCGGCGAAGGCCTGCACCACCGGGAGCACCCAGCGCTGGCCGAGAGTCACGTGGAATCCGGCCGACCGCTTGAGCGACCGGGCCAGCAGGTCCGTGCCGGAGTACGGGGCGCCGATGACGAACACGGGCTGGCGGACCTTCCGGCCGTTGACCACCAGGATGTGCGGCCGGGACTGTCCGGATGGCCGGGGCGGGGACGGGGACATCGCACCAGCGGCCGGGCCGGGGGAGCCGCCAGGGCTGGCGGCGGCCCGAGGACCCGCGGTCACGGCCCAGCGGGCCGGGTGCCAGCCGGCCTCTTTCGGTGCCCGGACCGGCTGTGCGCGCCAGCGTGCTGGTCCAGGTTGAGCGCAGCCTGGATGAGCGGCACATGGCTGAACGCCTGGGGGGTGTTCCCGACCTGGCGGCGGTACCGGGGGTCGTATTCCTCGCTGAGTAGGCCCACGTCGTTACGCAGCTCCAGCAGGCGCTCGAACAGCTGGCCGGCCTCGTCGTCCCGGCCGATCATATGCAGGGCGTTGGCCAGCCAGAAGCTGCAGGCCAGGAAGGCGCCCTCGGTGCCGGTCAGCCCGTCCGGGCTGGATTGCGCGTCGGTGGCCGCAGGCAGCTGGTACCGGCGCACCAGGCCGTCCTGCATCAGTTCGCGCTGGATGGCCTCGACGGTGGATATCACCCGGGGGTCGTCCGGCGGCAGGAAGCCGACCTCGGGGATCAGTAGCACGGCCGCGTCCAGCTCGGCCGATCCGTAGTACTGGGTGAACGCTCCGCGCTTGGCGTCGTACCCGAGTTTGCAGATCTCCTGGTGGATCTGCTGGGCCAGGTTCCGCCACTTCTCGGCCGGCCCGGGCATCTCGCTGGCAGCGATGCTGGCTGCGCGGTCGAACGCGACCCACGCCATGACCTTGGAGTGCACGAAGTGCCGTCGCGGGCCGCGCACTTCCCAGATCCCCTCGTCCGGCTCGGACCAGTGCTTCTCCAGGAACCCGAGCAGGGCCCGCTGCAGCGACCAGGCATGCCGGTCCACCGCGATGCCGGACCGCCGGCCGAGCGTGAGCGCGTCGATGACCTCCCCGTACACGTCGAGCTGGCGCTGGTTCACGGCGGCATTGCCGATCCGGACCGGTGCTGAGTTCTCGTATCCGGGCAGCCAGTCCGCTTCCCACTCGGCCAGCCTGCGCTCACCCGCCACTCCGTACATGATCTGCACGTCCTGCGGGTCGCCAGCCACCGCCCGGCCGAGCCAGGCCCGCCAGGCCAGCGCCTCCTCGGTATAGCCGGTGCGCAGCAGCGCCTCCAGGGTGATGGTGGCGTCCCGCAGCCAGCAGTACCGGTAGTCCCAGTTGCGGATGCCACCCAGATCCTCGGGCAGGGAGGTGGTCGCGGCCGCCACGATGCCGCCGGTCGGCTGGTAGGTCAGGGCCTTCAGGGTGATCAGCGAGCGGACCACGGCGTCGCGGTAGCAGCCCTGGTAGGTGCAGCGGCTCACCCAGTCCAGCCAGTACCGCTCAGTGGCGGCCTCGGCCTGATGCGGGTCGGTCGGCTCGGGTGACCCCGCGTGCGACGGGTTCCAGCTGAGCACGAACGGGACCCGTTCCCCGGCATCAACGGTGAACGTGGCCTGGTGCTCGAAGCTGCGGCCGACCAGGGCGACCGGGGTGGACAGCCAGACCGAGTCCGGGCCCGCGATGCCGACCACGCAGCCGTCGAGCCGGCGCATCCAGGGCAGTACCTGGCCGTAGCCGAAGCGGGCCCGGAACACGCAGTCCATGTCCACCGAGCCGGACAGGCCGGTGACGATGCGCACCAGCGCGGGGTTCTTGCTGTCGCGGGGCGGCATGAAGTCGGTGACCCGGACCTCCCCATCAGGTGTGCGCCAGTGCGTTTCCAGGATCAGCGTGTCCGGCCGGTACCGGCGCGTTACCGTGATCCCGTCCGGCTGCGCGGCGCCGTCCTCGGCCGCACCTGCCGGGGCGATCCGCCACCGGCCATGCCGCTCGGTGCCGAGCAGCATGGCGAAGCAGGCGGGGGAGTCGAACCGCGGCAGGCACAGCCAGTCCACCGAGCCGGCCCGGCTGATCAGGGCGGCGGACTGCATGTCGCCGACGAGCGCGTAGTCCTCGATCAGGGCTGGCACGGTACCTCCAGGTGGCGGCCGGAAGCCCGGTCGCGCGGCCCGGGCCGCTGCACCGTACCCATCCGCGCGTTGTTCCTCCTGCCCGTACCGTACTCGGCTGCTGCGGTCGCTCGCTGGCACTGGCCGATGAGAGGGCCAGCGACCCGCCGCTGACGACCTGCTGGCGGCGACCTGCTGGACGTTGCGCCCACCCGGCCGGACCGTAGCCGGCCGCTGCCGGCCCCGCCGCCGGGGCCGGGCCGAACGTGGTACTCACGCCGGCCGGCCGGCAAGGTATGGTTTAATCCGTTGTTGCCTATTAATCTGATCGAAAAGGGTGGGACATAGATGCGTCGTTCGCTACTCGGCCCCGGAGCGGCCGCCATCGGGCTGGTGACCCTGCTCGCGGCCGGCTGCAGCAGCTCGGCGGCCAGCTCGGGCAGCACCTCTGATAGCAGCAGCTCGGCGCACGTCACCCTGCGGCTGGGCCTGCTGGCCAACGTCACCCATGCGCCTGCCCTGGTCGGCCTGAACAAGGGGTTCTTCACTAAGAACCTGGGCAATGGTGTGACCCTGAAGACCTCGGTGTTCAGCTCGGGCACCCAGGAGACGACCGCGCTGCTGGCCGGCCAGCTGGATGCGGCTTATGTCGGGCCCAACCCGGCCATCAATGCCTGGCAGAAGTCTGACGGCAAGGCCATCAAGGTCATTTCTGGCGCGGCCAGCGGCGGGGCGGCCCTCGTGGTCAAGCCGAGCATCGGCAGCGTGGGCCAGCTCAAGGGCCAGTCCCTGGCCACTCCCTCGCTCGGCAACACCCAGGATGTGGCGCTGCGCTACTACCTGAAGCAGCACGGCCTGACCACCACCACGACCGGCGGCGGGGACGTCTCGGTCAAGCCCATCGCGCCCAACTCCGACGCGGTGCTGGAGTTCAAGTCGGGCCAGATCGCAGGGGGCTGGGAGCCTGCCCCGTATGACATTGAGATGGTCCAGGACGGCGGGAAGCAGCTGGTGAACGAGGCCAGCCTGTGGCCGTCCGGCCAGTTCGTCACCACGAACCTGGTCGTCGCCCAGCCCTTCCTCGCGGCGCACGCCAGCGTGGTGTCCGACCTGCTCAAGGGGCAGATTGAGGCGAACAACTACATCCACTCCGACGCCTCGGCGGCCGAAGCCGCGGCAAATGCGGAGCTGACCACGCTGCTCGGCAAGGGGCTCAAGTCCTCCGTGCTCGCGGCCTCGTTCCAGCAGATCACCTTCACCAACGACCCGATCGCTTCCTCGCTGGCCGCCGATGCCCAGCACGCCGCCTCGATCGGACTGCTCAAGAGCGCCACCGTGAGCGGCATCTATGACCTTGGCCCGCTCAACGCGCTGCTGAAAGCCGACGGACAAGCACAGGTGAGTTCATGACCGTAGATTCCCAGCACGGCACGCCCCCAGGGATTCCCCTGGGGGCGTCAGCCCGTTCTCAGCCTGATGCTCCCAGCGGGGCATCTCCGCCGGAAGCGGCGGTCGCCGGGCCGGCGATCAGGATCGCCGGGGTATCCAAGGTGTTCGGCCGGGGTGAGACTGGCCTGCTGGCCCTGGACCGGATCTCCCTGGACGTCGCCCCCGGCGAGTTCGTCTGCCTGATCGGCGCGTCCGGCTGCGGCAAGAGCACCCTGCTCTCGCTGGTCGCCGGGCTCGACGCGCCGACCTCGGGAGAAGTGTCCACCGCGGGGCGCCGGGTCTCCCTGATGTTCCAGGAGTCGGCTCTGTTCCCCTGGCTCACCGCGGCTCGCAACGTCGAGGTGCCGTTGCGGGCCGCCGGGATGCCGCGGGCCGAGCGCCGGGACCGGGTCGCCGAGCTGCTGGACCTGGTGCAGCTCAGCGCGTTCGCGGGCAAGCGACCGCACCAGCTGTCCGGCGGCATGCGGCAGCGGGTCGCGCTGGCCCGGGCGCTCGCCCAGGACGCCGACATCCTGCTGATGGACGAGCCGTTCGGGGCGCTCGACGCGATGACCCGTGATCTGCTGCACGAGGTGCTCGAAGGCATCTGGCGGCGGCGCCAGCTGAGCATCCTGTTCGTCACGCACGAGGTGCGCGAGGCGGTCCGGCTGGGCGACCGGGTGGTGCTGCTCAGCAGTCGGCCAGGCCGGGTGATCAGCGAGTACCCGGTCGGGTTCGACCGCCCGCGCGGCATGGACTCGGCGGAGACCGTCGGGCTGGCCGTCACGATCAAGGCGCGGCTGCGGGAGGAAGTGATGCGCCATGGCAGCTGAGACCACCGAGCTACCAGCGGCCGAGCTGGCCGGACTGGACAACCTGGAAGTACTGGACGCCAGCCCATCCAGGCGGCGGGTCCCGGAAAAGATATGGGCCGCGGCCTGGCCCGTGCTGCTGGCGACCGCGCTCGGCTTGGCCATCTGGGAACTGGTCTATCTCAGCGGGTTCAAGCACGAGATCCTGCCCGGGCCAGGCTACCACCATCCCCAACCTCTGGGGCCAGCTGCACCACGCGCTGCTGTGGACGGCCATCGGGATCTCGCTGCGCACCCTGCTCATTGGTTTCGCGCTGGCCCTGGTCATCGGCACCGTGCTGGGGGCACTGGTGGCCCGGATCAAGCCGTTGCGGGCCGCCGTTGGGTCAATGATCACCGCGCTGCAGACGTTGCCCTCGATCGTCTGGGTGCCGTTCGCCATCATCCTGTTCGGCGGCAACACCACGGCCATCCTGTTCGTCGTCGTGGTAACCGCGACGCCGTCGATTGCGAACGGGCTGATCGCGGGGGCGGACTATGTGCCGCCGCTGCTGCTGCGGGCGGGCAAGGTCATGGGCCTGCGCCGCCTGGCGCTCTACCGGCACCTGCTGCTGCCGGCCACGCTGCCGGCCTTCGTGGGCGGGCTCAAGCAGGGCTGGGCCTTTGCCTGGCACGGCCTGGTCGCGGCGGAGATCGTCGTGATCATTCTCGGCCAGCCGTCACTCGGCATCCTGCTCAACAACGACCAGGACCAGGCGGATATGGCCAGCGCGATCTCGATCATCATCGTGATCCTGCTCATCGGCATCGCGGTGGACCTGCTGTTCAACCTGGTGAACGGCCGGATCCGGCGGGTCTACGGGGTGCAGGAGAACTCCAGCGGCGGCTGACGCGGCCCGCCGGGATTCAGGTGCAGGCAGGCATTCCGGGCCGGATCCGGGGTAATCCTCATAAGGACTGGTGTGCCGTACAACTACCAGCGCCCGCGTGGCGGCGGGCCAGCGCGCCGCCACGTGCAGGGAGCTAGGGGGAAGCCTCGTGCCCGCGCAGCCGCGTGACCCGCACCCAGACCGCCGGCCCTATGCGGCCCTGGTCGCCTTGATCATCATCTTCATCGGTGCCAGCATCCCGATCGGGGACGCGTTCCCGGCGTGGTCCTCGTCCTCGGCTCCCGCGGGCGTGTCAGCGCCGTATCACTGATCCCCTGACAGCCGGCTGCCCCCGGCGTACACGTTCATGGACGTGCCGCGCAAGAAGCCGACCAGCGTCATGCCTGAGTCGGCGGCCAGATCCGCGGCCAGCGAGGACGGAGCGGACACCGCGGCCAGCACCGGCAGCCCCGCCATCAGCGCCTTCTGGGTGAGCTCGAACGAGGCCCGCCCGCTGACCAGCAGCACGCACCCGGTCAGCGGGAGCCGTTTCTCGCGCAGCGCCCAGCCGATCACCTTGTCCACGGCGTTGTGCCTGCCGACGTCCTCGCGCACCGCCAGCAGGCGGCCGTCCGCGGTGAACAGGCCGGCCGCGTGCAGGCCGCCGGTGCGGGCGAACACCCGCTGCGCCTCGCGCAGCGTGCCTGGCATCCCGGCCAGCACGCCCGGGGCCACCCGCACCTGGTCGGCGGACACGTCGTAACGAGCCCGGACCCGGATCGCGTCGATGCTCTCCTTGCCGCAGACGCCACAGGCGCTGGTGGTAAGGAAATTACGGCGCAGCCGCTCCGCGGGCAGGCTGATCCCGGGGGCGAGGGTCACGTCCGCCACGTTGCCGTCGCACATCCGGATCTGGGTGATGCCGTCCGGGGCCGCGACCACACCCTCGGTGGCCAGGAAGCCAGCCGCCAGGTCGATGTCGTCACCGGGAGTGCGCATGGTCACCGCGAGCGGCTGGCCGCCGATCCGGATCTCCAGCGGTTCTTCCACGGCCAGCAGGTCCGCACGGTCCCTGGCTTCCGGGCCCGCGCCGCCCGGGCTCTCCGGGAGCCGTACCCGCTGGATCCGCCGCCGGGCCGTGCGCCCGCTGGCTGCCTGCCCGCTGGCGCTCTGCCCGCTGGCTGCGTGCACGGTCATGACCTGCCTCCCGCTACCGGATGATCAGCGTGGCCGCGGCGGCGGGCACGAGCTCGCCGATGACTGGGGCACCCGGAATCTCGCCGGCCAGCAGCAGCCCGCCAGACGTCTGGGCGTCGGCGAGGAGGAGCAGGTCCTCCTCGCCGACCGGGCCGAAGTCAGCGTGCGGGGCCACCCAGTCGAGGTTGCGCCGGCTGCCGCCCGGTATGTACCCGTCCCGCACAGCCTCACGGGCGCCCTCGATGAGCGGCACCGCGGCATGGTCCAGCACGGCGCTCAGCCCGCTGGCCCGGGCCAGCTTGAACAAGTGGCCGAGCAGGCCGAAGCCGGTCACGTCGGTGGCACAGCGCAGGCCAGCGGCCAGCGCGGCCCGGCTGGCCGCCGCGTTCAGCGTGGTCATCACCTCAACCGCGGGCAGCTGCACCTCTCCGGTGGCCTTGTGCCGCGAGTTCAGCACCCCGCTGCCGATCGGCTTGGTCAAGGTGAGCGGCAGTCCCGGCTGCCCCGCGTCGATGCGCAGCAGGGCCGACGGGTCAGCGAGCCCGGTGACCGCCATGCCGTACTTCGGCTCCGGGTCATCGATGCTGTGCCCGCCGGCCAGCAGGCAGCCCGCGGCCCGGGCCGCGTCCAGGCCACCGCGGAGTACCTCGGCCGCCAGCTCGACGGGGAGCTTCGCCCGTGGCCAGCCGAGCAGGTTCAGCGCGACCAGTGGCTCGCCGCCCACGGCGTAGATGTCGGACAGCGCGTTCGTGCCCGCGATCCGGCCGAACGTGTAGGCGTCGTCCACCACCGGCCCGAAGAAATCGGCGGTGGCCACGATCGCCTGGCCGTTGCTGATCCGGACCACCGCGGCGTCATCGCCGTGCTCGAGCCCGATCAGCTGGTCGGCCTCCCGGCTGGCCCGTTCCGGCTGGCTGGCGGCCGGGTCCGCACCGGCGCGGGCCAGCATCGCCGCGACCACGTCCTCCAGCTCACCGGGGGGGATCTTGCACGCGCAGCCGCCGCCGCTGGCGTACTGGGTCAGCCGGACCGCGGTCGATAGGGTCATGCACAGCACTGTAACCGGGCCCCTGGCAGGCCCGGCCACGGGGAGATCTCGTGGTGGCGGCCAGGAGATCTTGCGGTAGCCGTGGCGACGTGGTGGCATTCCAGGGGGGCCGTGCCGGGGCGGCCAGTGGCGGAGGTGAGCGGTGAGCAGCAACGTGCTCGCGGAGCGGGCGGAGATCGAGGCGTCGGTCCGTGGCCGGACCATGTGCGACGAGCTGCGGCAGACCGCGGCACGGGTCGCCGGTGCGCCCGCGCTGGCCGACCGCGGGCCGGACGGCTGGCAGACGCTGAGCTGGGGTGAGGTCGGGCAGCAGGCGCTGGAGCTGGCGGCCGGGTTCATCGCGCTCGGCCTGGCGCCCGGCGACCGGGTCGCGCTGATGATGCCGAACTGCGCCGAGCATGTGCTGGCCGACCTGGGCGCCGTGCATGCCGGGGGAGTCCCGGTCACCTTCTACGCGACGCTCGCGGCCGAGCAGGTCGCCTTCATGGCCGGGGACTGTGACGCGCGGATCGCCGTGCTGGACGGCGCGCAGGAGCTGGCCCGCTGGCAGCCGGTGCTGGCCCGCCTGCCCGGCCTGCAGAAGGTCATCGTCCGGGATGCGGCCGCATGCCCGCCCGGCGAGCTGTACCTGGCCTGGGCGGATTTCGCCGCGCTGGGCCGGGAGCGGCTGGCCGCCGCTGGTGAGCTGGTCACCCGGCGGGTGGCGGCGATCTCCCCGGATGATCCGGTCACGTTGCTGTACACGTCCGGGACGACCGGCAACCCCAAAGGTGTGCTGGTCACCCACCGCAGCGCGCTGTACGAGGTGGCGGCCGGGCTCCGGGCCGGGAGCATCCCGGGTGGCGTCCGCTGGGTGTCCTACCTGCCACTGGCGCATATCGCCGAGCGTATGTTCAGCATCTACATCGCGGTCATGACCGCCGCGCATGTGCATTTCTGCCCTGATGCCAAGCAGCTGATCGGGGTGGTCGGCCAGGTCCGGCCCACCGCTTTCTTCGGGGTGCCGCGGGTGTGGGAGAAGATCCAGGCGGGCATCCAGGCGCTGCTCGCCGCGGAGCAGGACGAGGTCAGGCGGGCTGCGGTCGCGCAGGCCATGGACGTCGGGCGGCGCTACGTGGAGAGCTGCCAGGTCGGCCGCAGCGCCCCAGACGACCTGGCGGCCGCGTTCCGCCGCGCGGACGAGCAGGTGCTGGGCCCCATCCGCGGCCTGCTCGGCCTGGGCGAGGCGGATCACCTGGTCAGCGCGGCGGCGCCGTTGCCCAGGGACGTAGCCGACTTCTTCGCCGGGCTCGGCATGAAGATCCTGGACGTGTACGGGATGACCGAGACCACCGGGGCCTTCACCATGAACACCAAGGCCGAGTTCAAGCTCGGCACGGTAGGCCGGCCCTGCCCCGGCATGGAGGTGCGCATCGCGCCGGACGGGGAGGTGCTGGCCCGCGGGCCGCTCAACACCCCCGGTTACCTGAACCGGTCCGACCTCACCGCGGGCCTGATCGATGCGGACGGCTGGCTGCACACCGGGGACATCGGCCGCCTGGACGAGGACGGTTTCCTGTCCGTGGTGGACCGGAAGAAGGAGCTGATCATCACCACGGGCGGGGAGAACGTGTCGCCCGCGGCGATCGAGAACCTGCTGGTGGCGCACCCGTTGATCGGGCAGGCGCTGGCCTTCGGGGACCAGCGGCCGTACGTGGTCGCACTGCTGACGCTGGACGGCGAGGTCGCGCCGGCCTGGGCCAGGGCCCGCGGCATCGAGGCGGACTCCCTGGCCGAGCTGGCCGAGAACCCGGATGTGCTCGCCGCCGTCGGCGAGGCGGTCGCGGCCGCGAACCAGCAGCTGGCCCAGGTCCAGCAGGTCAAGCGGTGGCGGCTGCTGCCGGTGGAATGGACCGCGGAGAGCGAGGAACTGACCCCGACGCTGAAACTGAAGCGCCGTGTGGTGCACGCCAAGTACTCCGACGACATCGACACCCTGTACGCCGGATAGGGTCGGCTGCGGAGGCGTCCGGGTGCCTGGTGGCCCCCCCGGTCTTCAAAACTGGTGAGCGGCGCGCTGTGTCGCTGGCGGGTTCGATTCCCGTCCGCCTCCGCCGAGCACCTGCAACGGGGGCACCGCAGTGGCGGCCCGCTCCCGCCAGACCGCTATTGGTGCGCCGCCGCGCGGCTCGTCCGGGAACTGCCTGTGGAACGGCTCGTCGCCGCGCAGAAAGCCGCTGACCGGGATGGAGCACAGGACTGATGGCATCGTCATCGTGGACCAGCGTGCAGATCGTCACGCTGGCGGTGGAGGCGCTGACGCCGCTGACCGTGGCCGGCCTGGGGGTGTTCTTCGCCCGGGCCAGCAAACGGATCGAGCAGGTGCAGTGGGCCAACCAAACCGTGGTCAGCCGGCGCCTGGACATCTTCGCGAAGCTCGCCCCCGGCTTGAACAGGCTCCTGTGCTTCGCCACCTTCGTCGGCGGCTGGAAAGAGATCCAGCCCCGGCAGGCCATCGCGGTCAAGCGCGAGCTGGACGAGATCATGTACGCGAACAAGGTGCTGTTCTCCGACGAGTTGTTCGCTGCCTATCACCAGTTCATGACCACCCTGTTCGCCATGTGGGCGACCACTGACGCGGATGCCCACCTGCGTGCCCCGATCGAGAGCAAATGGGGTAACCGGCGCAACATGGGCTGGTGGGAGGAGCCCATGGCCAGCCTGTTCAGCACTACCAGCCAGGCGGACCCCGATGAGGTCCAGGCCGCCTACGACCTGCTGTCCCAGCGATTCCGCGCAGAGCTGTACGTCACCCAGCAGGCCCGGCCGCTTCTAGCCACCTAGCCCTGACCTGGCGGTAAACTCAGCACGTGCCCGAGATGTCCGGCGAGGCCGTAGCCGAAGAGGCAGGCCGCTGGCGCGACCTGCCCGCGGCACCGCCACCGCATGGCGCCTTCCTGGCCTGGTATCACGGCTGCCGCTGCGAGCAGTGCGAGCCAGTCGGCCAGGACTTCCTTCGCGAGCTGGCCCGGCGGAACGCCTGGCGGCAGGACCGCGGGGTGCCGGGGCAGGCCCGGCTAAGCGCCGATGACCGCGCCCACCTGGACCCCGCGGTCCGGGCCCGGGGCTGTCCCTTCTGCGGCGCGCTGCGCAACCACCGCTGCCGCGATCCGCACTTCCCGCTGCACTTCGCGGCCACGCACAGCGAGCGCAGTATCGCCTGACCGCGTAGTACCGCCTGGACCATCGCCGGGCCAGTCAGCCGGAACTAGCTGACGGCCTCCCGGTAGGAGCGCATCCGCCTTTCCAGGGCCGCCAGGTCAGGAGCCCAGACCGCGGCTAACCCGGCGGCGCCGCGGCGGTGCGCGGTGAAGCCGACGCCCTTGCCCGGGCCCACTGGCCGGATGGACCACAGCGGCCAGCGGGTGCGGGCTGCGGCGAGCGCCGCCGCAGGTGTCGTGCTCATCAGATTTCCCCCTGCACATCTGTTTTCTGACGATAACTCCCGGTTTGGCGGCGCTCATTCCCGCCGCTGTCCAGGGGTGCTGCAGATGATGGCATGAGCAGGGCAGGCAAGACCAGCCGGGATGGCCTGGGCCAGCCTGACGGCTGGCACACGCAGGGGACGGGGGGGCGTGTGCCAGCCGCCGGCCTGTGCGGCGGGATGAGTTCGCTCAGCCCGCCGAGTCGGTACGGCTCGTGGTCGCGGTGTCGGCCGTCGTCACGTACTCCGGGGTGCCATCGGCCGCGGCCATCCCGGCCGGGACCGGCCCGGTCTCGTCCCGGGCCGCTGGCACGCTGACCGGCTCGGTCCGGTCGGCTGGCACCTCGTCCGCGGGGACGGCCACGTCCTGGCGCCGCTCGGCGTACCGGGCATCCCGCACCCCGACCACCGTGAGCCGCCCGATGGCCAGCGCGGCGACGAACACGATGATCACGCCGAGCCCGGTGAAGTAGGTGAGCTCCGCGACAACCCTGGTGACCGTGCCGCCGATCGGCGTGCCGATCGCGACATCGCTGGCCGGGCTCCACAGCAGGCGGAGGGTCCCGCCCACCGCGAACCAGGCGCCGCTCAGCGCGGCCAGCCAGGCACCGAACACTGCCACGGGCCTGACCCGGCTGATCAGCAGGATGAATCCGCCGACCACGGTGCCCGCACCGGGCAGCAACTCCAGCCAGAGCCGGCCCGCCGTGTAGGTCCAGGCCGTGCCCGGTGTGAAGGCCAGATGGAAGTACGGCCCAACGAAGGCGATCAAGCCGCCCCACAGGCCGAGCAGAACCAGCAGCACGCCGGTCAGCGCGCCCCGGCTCCGGGATACACGCAGCGTTCCGGCCATATCGATCACTCCTTTGCAGGCGTAAACGGACACCTGCCCGACGCAACTACCCAGGCGGTTCGCCTTTATGCGGTACAGGGCCAACCGGCGAAGGAACGGCACGCCATTGCGGGTAAGGTCTCGCTCGTGGATGGGCGCCGGTTCGTTCCGCGCACCGATACGGTGCTGGCCGATCCGCGGCTGGCCGCGGCCATTCCGCGGCTGGGCCGGGCCCGGGTGAAGGCCGCGGTGGCGCGGGCCCAGCAACAGGCCCGGTCCGGTCAGATCAGCCCGGATGCGGTGGCGGACGTGGCCGTGGCCGGGCTGCCCCGGGCCGCCACCTCGCTGGTACCGGTCATCAACGCGACCGGGGTGGTGCTGCACACGAACCTGGGCCGGGCCCCGCTGTCCGAGGCGGCCGTGCAGGCCATGGCGGTCACCGCGGGCTACACCGACCTGGAATTCGACCTGGCCAAGGGAGCCCGGGGGCGCCGGGGCCGGGGGGCGCTCGCGGCGCTCGCCGCGGCTGTGCCCGCCGCGCAGGCGGTACATGTGGTGAACAACAACGCGGCCGCGCTGGTGCTGGCCGCCACCGCGCTGGCGGCCGACCGGGAGATCGTGGTCAGCCGCGGCGAGATGATCGAGATCGGCGACGGGTTCCGGCTGCCGGACCTGCTGGAGTCCACCGGAGCCCGGATCCGCGAGGTGGGCGCCACGAACCGGACCACTGTCGCCGACTACGCCGCGGCGATCGGGCCGGACACCGGGTTCCTGCTCAAGGTGCATCCGTCGAATTTCCGCATCAGCGGGTTCACCGCCGGGGCCAGCGTGGCCGAGCTCGCGGGCCTCGGCGTCCCGGTGGTCGGGGACATCGGGTCCGGGCTGCTGTCCCGGCATCCGCTGTTGCCCGATGAGCCGGACGCCAGCACCTGGCTGCTGGCGGGCGCGGCCCTGGTCACCGCCAGTGGCGACAAGCTGCTCGGCGGCCCGCAAGCGGGCCTGATCCTCGGCCGCGGCGACCTGGTCCGCCACCTCGCCCGGCATCCGTTGGCCCGGGCGCTCCGGGTGGACAAGATGACCCTCGCCGCGCTGGAAGCGACGCTGACCGGGCCGCCGGCGCCACTGGCGGCGGCGCTGGCCGCAGATGAGGCGTCCCTGGCCGGCCGCGCGCAGTGGCTGGCCAGGCGGCTGGCTGACGCCGGGATCGAGGCCCGGGCTGTGCCCAGCGTGGCCGCGGTCGGTGGCGGCGGCGCCCCCGGCGTGGCCCTGCCCAGCGCGGCGGTCAGCCTGCCCGTCTCGCTGGCCACAGGCCTGCGCGACGGCGAGCCGGTACGCGCCGGGACGTGCCCGGCCGTGATCGGGCGGACCGAAGCGGGCCGGCTGCTGCTCGACCTCAAGGCAGTCCGGCCGGACGAGGACGACACGCTGGCCGCCGCGGTCATCGCGGTGGCCCAGGCGGTGGCGGCCGCGGCGGCGGCCCTGCCGGTGCCCGCCCCGGGCCGGACCTGATGCAGGTCATCGCGACCGCCGGGCACGTGGATCACGGCAAGTCCACCCTGGTCCGCGCGCTAACCGGGATGGAACCCGACCGCTGGGCCGAGGAGCGCCGCCGGGGCCTCACCATTGACCTGGGCTTCGCCTGGCTGACCCTGCCGTCCGGGGCGCAGCTCGCGTTCGTGGACGTGCCCGGGCACGAGCGGTTCGTGCCGAACATGCTGGCCGGGGTCGGCGCGGTGCCCGCCGTGCTGTTCACCGTGGCCGCGGACGAAGGCTGGATGCCGCAGTCGGCCGAGCATCTCGCGGCCGTGCATGCGCTCGGCATCACCCACGGCCTGCTGGTGGTGACCCGGTCCGACCTGGCTGATCCGGGGCCGGCCCGGCGCCAGGCCCTGGCCGAGCTCGCCGCGACCAGCCTCGGCCAGGTCGAGGCGGTCGCGGTCAGCGCCAGCACCGGCCAGGGCCTGACGGCGCTGCTCGGTGCGCTGGACCGGCTGGCCCGCCGGCTGCCCGCGCCCGACCCGGCGGCCCCGGTCCGGCTGTGGGTGGACCGGGCGTTCACCATCAAGGGCAGCGGGACCGTGGTCACCGGCACGCTTCCCGCGGGCACGATCACAGTGCGGCAGGAGCTGCTGCTCACCCCGACCATGGAACCGGTCCGGGTCCGCGGCATCGAGTCACTCAAGCAGCGCGCCGAGCAGGTCAGCGGGGTGGCCCGGGTGGCGCTGAACCTGCGCGGGGCGGACCGGCTGGCACCAGCCCGTGGCATGGCGCTGGTGCAGCCGGGCCGGTGGAGGATGGCGGCCGCGGCGGACGTGCGGCTGGCCCAGGCCGGCTCGCGGCCGCCGCAGCAGCTCACCGTGCATATCGGCGCTGCGCGGGTCACCGGGCGGCTGCGCCTGCTGGGCGGCCTGATCGCCCGGCTCATCCTGGCTGAGCCACTCCCGCTGCACGTGGGGGACCGGCTGCTGCTGCGCGACCCCGGCTCCGCGGCCGCCACGAAACCCGATTCCTGGCCCGCGCTGACCGGGGCCACCGTGCTGGACGTGGCACCACCCGCGCTCGCCAGGCGCGGTGCCGCTGCCGCGGCAGCCCGCGAGCTGGCGGGCTGGCCGCCCCGGCCGGGTGCGGCCGAGCTGCTCCGGCGCCATGGCCTGGTCCAGGCCGGGGCGCTCACCGCCATGGGCGTGACCGGCCTGCCTGATCCCGTGGCCGGGGACTGGCTGGCCGATCCCGCGCACTGGGCCCGGCTCCGGCAGCGGCTGGCCGAGGCCGTAGCCGCGTATCAGGCCCAGGAGCCGCTGTCGCCCGGCCTGCCCGTGGACGCGGCCCGGGCCCGGCTCCGGCTGCCCTCCCGGCAGCTGGTCGAGGCGCTGGCCCGCGCGGCGCAGCCAGCCGGGGCCGGCCCGGCGGTGCAGTTGGCCGACGGTGTCTTGCGGATGGCATCAGCCGGCGGCCAGCCGGCTGCCCTACCGGAGCGGCTGCAGGCGGCGGTCCGGCAGCTGCGGGCGGACCTGGCCGGGCAGCCGTTCGCGGCGCCGGACGCGAACCGGCTGCAGGAGCTCGGCCTGGACACCCGGGGCGTGGCCGCGGCGGCCCGGGCCGGGCTGCTGCTGCGGATCGCCGAGCAGATCGTGCTGGCGCCCGGCGCCGACGCCGAGGCGGCGCAGCGGCTGGCCGGGCTGCCGGAGCCGTTCACCACCGCACAGGCCCGGCAGGCCCTAGGCACCACCCGGCGGGTGGCCATCCCGTTGCTGGAGTACCTGGACCGGGCCGGGATCACCAAGCGGCTGCCCGATGACCGGCGGCGGCTGTGTTAGCCCGGGGGGCGACCCCCCGGACCCCCGGGATCGATGGCCCCGCGAGACACCCCCTCCGGGGGCGCCTCCCGTGACCACGGAAATGCCTTCCGGGCCAGCAGAGCTAGCCGGGGAGCCGGCGGCTGGCGAATCGCTCGCAGCTCCAGGCGGGGGCCTCGGCGGGTGGCCGGCCCGAGGAGATCCAGCGGACCAGCGTCTGCGCGGTGACCGGCGCGAGCAGGATCCCGGTGCGGTAGTGCCCGGAGGTGAGCCAGGCGTTGCTGAGCCCGGGCACCCGGTCGATGACCGGCAGCCCGTCCGGATGCCGGGGCCGGAAGCAGTACCACTGATAGGCCGCGCGCAGCCCGTGCAGCGGCGGCAGGGTGGCGTACAGCCCGGCCAGGATGCTGTCGATCACCTCCGGCCGCAGCACCGGGCTCTCGTCCCCGGTGTCGAACGTGCCGCCAACCAGCAGCCGCCCGTCCTCCAGCTGGGTGGCCACCGGGGCCACGATGCCGGGCAGCTGCACCGGGGCGGGCTCGGTGACGAGCAGGTGGCCCTTGACCCGCTCCCAGGGCACCTCCAGCTCCAGCCCGTCCAGCACCGGCGGCAGGCCGGTGGCGAACACCACAGCGCCCGGCTGCACCAGCCCGGCCGTGGTCTGCACGGCGGTGACCCGGCCGCCCTGGACGCTGACGCCGGTGGCGGCGACCCCGGTGGCCACGCCCGGCAGCACCGCGGACAGCCGGGCCACCGCCCGCAGCGGGTTCACCCGGGCCTGGTGCCGGATCAGGGCGCCGGCCATGGGCAGCGCGAGCCCCGGCACGAGCTGGGCCACCTCGTCCGGATCCAGCCATTCCACGGCCGGTGACTGATGCGGGGCGAGGCCCCCGGCGTCCGGGGACAGCCCGATCCAGTCCGCATCGATCAGGCCCACCCCGCCCGGCCAGGCCTCCTCCAGCTCGGCCCACTGCCACAGGCTGGCCCGGGCCAGGTTGACGAACGGCTCTGGGTCGCTCCACTCATGGATGTCCGGCGTGAGCAGCCCGGCGGCCCCGCCGGTGGCCCCGGAGCCCAGGTGCCCGGCCTCGATCAGCAGCACCGTGCCGAGTCCGGCGTCGTGGCAGGCCGCAGCGGTGGCCACGCCCGCGATGCCACCTCCCACGACCAGCACATCGGGCCGCGGTACCGGAAGGGTGCCAGCGCCGCGGGCCAGGCCCGCACGCTCGGCCGTGGTGAGCTGGTCGTGCCAGACAGCGATGTCCACGTGCACGACTGTATCGCCGCCGCCGGGCCGCGGACATGCCCGCGGGGGCTATCTCCTATTTTCACGGCCGGCTAGACAGGCAATCGGCCGCCGACGGGCCGGGTGATGGCGGCGCGTCCGTCCCGGCTGGCGCGGATCAGTCCTGGCCGGGTGCGGGCAGCAGGCCCGGCCGCCACGATCCGGCCGGCTGCCAGCACCGCGACCTGGTCGGCCAGGGCCTCGGCCTCGTCCAGGTAGTGGGTGGTCAGCAGGATCGTGGTGCCGTCGGCGGCCAGCTCGCGGATCAGCTCCCAGCAGTGCCGCCGGGCCTCCGGGTCCAGCCCGGTGGTCGGCTCGTCCAGGAACAGCAGCTCGGGCTGGCCCAGCAGGCCCAGGGCGAGGTCGCCCCGGCGCCGCTGGCCGCCGGACAGCTGCCGCAGCCGGGTGCTGGCCTGGCCGGCCAGGCCGACCGCGGCGATCAGCCGGCCTGGGTCGCGGGGCGGCGGGTAGTAGCCAGCCAGGTGCCTGATCACCGCCGCCACGGTCAGGTCCGGGAAGTCCGCGGCGCCTTGCGGGACAATACCGATCCGGGCCCGCCAGTCCCGGCCGGCCCGGGACGGGTCGGTGCCCAGTACGCTGACCTCACCCGCGTCCCGGCGGCGGTACCCTGCCAGGATCTCCACCGCGGTGGTCTTGCCCGCCCCATTCGGCCCGAGCAGGGCGACGATCTCGCCCGGGCGGATATCGAGGTCGAGTTCGTTTAGCGCGATCAGCTCGCGGTAGCGCTTGGACAAGCCGCGGACCCGCACCGCTGGTACTTCCCGTGCCTGTGGCAAAGGTGTCATGCTCCGAGGATGTGCCCGGGCGCCCGCACGCCGCGCCGGCCAGCTGGCCGCACCAGGGTCAGCCGATCGGTGGACAGCCAGGGCGGCACGTACGCTGGATGACTGTGCGGGTGTCTGCCCGCTGATGAAAGGGGGCGGTGTCCCGTTCTCACGGACTCATACGGCCGGGTCGCCACCGACCTGCGGATCTCGCTGACCGACCGGTGCAACCTGCGCTGCGCGTACTGCATGCCGCCGGAAGGCCTGGACTGGCTGCCCAATCCCGCGCTGCTCAGCGACGATGAGGTGGTCCGGCTGGCCCGGATCGCGGTGCAGCGGCTCGGCATCACCGAGATCAGGTTCACTGGCGGCGAGCCGTTGCTGCGCCGCGGCCTGCCCGGCATCGTCGCCCGGACCGCCGAGCTGCGGCCGCGCCCGGAGATCTCGCTGACCACCAACGGCATCGGGCTGGCCCGGCTGGCTGACCCGCTGCGCACGGCCGGGCTGGACCGGATCAACGTGTCCCTGGACACACTGCGCCCGGAGACGTTCCGCACGCTGGCCCGCCGGGACCGGCTCAACGACGTGCTGGACGGGCTGGCCGCGGCCGCGGCCGCGGGCCTGACCCCGGTCAAGGTCAACGCGGTGCTGATGCGCGGCCACAACGACGACGAGGCCCCGGACCTGCTCCAGTACTGCCTGGACCGGGGTTACCAGCTCCGGTTCATCGAGCAGATGCCGCTGGACGCGCAGCACGGATGGCGGCGGGAGAACATGGTGACCGCCGACGAGATCATGGATGCGCTGACGCCGCATTTCAAGCTCACCCCGGACGACCCGGCGGCGCGCGGCTCCGCGCCCGCCGAGACATTCCTGATCGATGGCGGTCCCGCCCGGGTCGGCGTGATCGGCTCGGTCACCCGGCCGTTCTGCGGCACCTGCGACCGGGTCCGGCTGACCGCGGACGGCCAGATCCGCAACTGCCTGTTCGCCCGGGACGAGACCAACCTGCGCGACCCGCTGCGCTCCGGGGCCAGTGACGAGGACATCGCTGCCCGGTGGCAGCGGGCGGTCGCGGTCAAACTGCCCGGGCATGGCATCAACGACCCGGGGTTCCTGCAGCCGGCCCGGCCGATGTCGGCTATCGGCGGCTGACCGGTGCCGGGGGACCGGGCCGCTCTCGACGCGATCGTGCTGGCGGGCGGCCGGGCCACCCGGCTGGGCGGCCCGGACAAGCCTGGGCTGCTGGTGGGCGGGCACACGCTGCTCGGCTGGGTGCTGGCGGCCGCGGCCGCGGCGGGCGCAGCCCGGATCGTGCTGGTCGGCCCGGAGCGCCCGGCCAGCCAGCTGGCCGGCCCGGACCACCTTGCTGGTCCGGGCCACCATGCTGGCCCGGACCACTGGGGCCGCCCCGGCGGCGCGGCGGAACTCAGGGTGGTTTGCGAGGAGCCGGCCGGCGCGGGCCCGGTGACGGCGCTGCGGCGCGGGCTGGCTGAAGTATCCGCGCCCCTGGTGGCGCTGCTCGCGGCCGACCTCCCGTTCCTGCGCGCGGCCCAGCTGCGGCTGCTGGCAGGCACCCTCGGCCCGGCCGGCCCCGCGGGCGCGCTGCTGCTGGACGATACTGGGCAGGCGCAGTGGCTCACCAGCTGCTGGCGCACGGCCGTGCTGCGCGATGCCCTGGACGGCTACCGGGGCTACTCACTGCACGGGCTGCTCCGGCCGCTGCGCCCAGCAGGCATCCGGCTCGAGCTGGCGGCCGGCCAGCCGCCGCCGTGGCTGGACTGCGACACCCCGGACGACCTGCGCCAGGCGCGCGCCTGGGCCGAACAGGAGGCACCCCGGTGAGCACCCTCGATGAGTGGACCGCGGCGGTCTGCGCTGAGCTCGGCCTGGACCCGTCCGTGGCCAGCACCAGGGCTGTGCTCGACCTGGCCCGCGAGGTCGCGCACGGGGTAGACCGGCCCGCCGCGCCGGTCACCGCCTACCTGCTGGGAGTGGCGGTAGGCCAGGGCCAGCCGCTGGCCGGGACCGTGGGCCGGCTCGACCACGCTGGCCGGCAGCTGGGCCGCTAACGCGCCGTCCCGGGAGTGACCACCGCCGGTTGATACATCAACATGCTTGATAACTCGGCCAGTCCATTGGCATTAGCGCTGATGGGACCGGCCTCCGTACCGTGGAAGGGTCTGCCCGATGGAGGGCCCGCCCGGCGGCCGGAGGTGACCCGATGTCTCTCGTGACCATCAGCGATGCGATCACTACTGGCCTGACCGCGGGCGGCGTGCCCTCGGGCGGCCTGACCGCGGGCGGCGTGCCCGCGAGCCGGTGCCCGGCGCCGCTCACCGCGGCGATCCGGCGGGCGATCCGGCAGCGCGGTGACTGGAGCCAGACCGCGCAGCGGGTGGCGGCCGCGCTCCGTGACCAACTGCACAGTGACCAGCTGCGCAGTGACCAGGGGCGCAGTGACCAGGGGCGCAGTGACCAGGGGCGCAGTGACCAGGGGCGCAGTGACCAGGGGCGCAGTGACCAGGGGCGCAGTGACCAGGGGCGCAGTGACCAAGGGCGCAGTGACCAGGGCAGTGACTGGCCGGGCCCCATCTCCTCAGCGCGGCCGAGCGGGCGGGCGATCCGGCGGGCTACCGCTCGTACCTGATGCACTCCGAGCCGGACGGCTCGTTCTCAGTGGTCGCCGTGGTCTGGCGGCCCGGCCAGGTGACGCCGATCCACGACCACGTGACCTGGTGCGTGGCTGGGGTGCTGCAGGGCACCGAGCACGAGGAACTGTTCGTGCTGGAGGACGGCGGCGCGGCGCTCGCGGCGGCCGGCACGAACGTTACCGGCCGCGGTGAGGTGACCGGGTTCGCCCCGCCCGGGGACGTTCACCGGGTCCGCAACGGCGGTACCGAGTCCACGATCTCGCTGCATGTCTACGGCGCCGATATCGCCCGGCTGGGCTCCAGCGTGCGCCGGGTCTACGAGCTGCCGGTCCGCCCGGCCGCCACGCGGTAACCACGCCGGTCCGCCGGTAACCACGCCCGATCCCGCAACGCCCCGGGTCACCCGCGGCGCTGCGGCGCGTGCTGGGCGGCGCCGCCCCGGCCCACTTCGGCCTGGCCCCGGTGCTCGACGGCGGCAGCGGCTGGCACGCGTTGGCAGGATTCAGTATCACGGCAGCACTCAGGACTTGTTCTTCAGACTATTCCGATATATCGTTGAGGCAACTAGTAAGGTCACGGGATTCCCCGGAACTCTCCGGAAGATACCCGGCCTGCCAACACAAGGATGTGACAGATATGAGGCACGACGAAGCCTGGGAAGGACCAGGCGACGATGAGGAGATCTGGCGGCACCGCCGGGGGCACGGGCACCGGGTAGGCCGGGCCCGGACGTCTCCCAGCCCGATGGGCCGGGGCTGGTTCCCGGGGCCACCGCCGCCGGGACGGCCGGGCATGTCCGGCGGATCCGGGCCGGGCTTCGAGGAGTTCGGTGAGTGGTTCGGCGGCCGGGGCCCGCGGATGCGGGGCCCGCGGGTCAAGCGTGGCGACGTCCGCGCGGCCGCACTGGCCCTGCTGGCTGACGGGCCGCGCAACGGCTACCAGGTCATCCAGGAGATCAGCGAGCGTAGCGGCGGCCTGTGGCGGCCCAGCCCGGGATCGGTCTACCCCGCCCTCCAGCAGCTGGAGGATGAGGGCCTGATCAGGACCACGACGGGCGAGGGCGGTCGCAAGGCGTATGAGCTCACCGACGAGGGCCGCAGTTATGTGGCCGCGCACCCGGACGAGCTGCAGGCGCCCTGGGACGTGGTGGCCCGGTCGGTCGGCGGCGACACGATCGAGCTGCGCCGGCTGTTCGGCACGGTCGCGATGGCGGCCATGCAAGTGGTCCGGGTGGGCAGCAACGCCCAGGTGGAGCAGGCCCGCCAGATCCTCACCGACGCGCGGCGGAAGCTGTACCAGATCCTCGCCGCCGACGAGGACGAGGCCGGGACGGAGACTGCCGGGGAGCAGGCCGACTGACAGCGGCCGGGAAGCCCGCCGGAGAGCGGGCCGCCAGGCCGCGATCATGCGGGCCTGGCCGCGGCGACCTAGGCGGCCGTCGCGGTTAGGCTCGCATCAGACTGCTCAGCCGTGATTCAACTAGCAGGCACTGAGGTGGAGGCAGCAAGAGTGGCAACGCAGACAGGCCCGGCCGCTGACGGGGCGGTGAGCCCGCAGCCCGCGGCGGCGGGCTCGCGACGGCCCGCGATCGTGGTGTCCGGGCTGGCCAAGAGCTACGGGGAGATCGAGGCGGTCCGCGGCATCGATTTCGAGGTGGCAGCGGGGGAGACGTTCGGCTTCCTGGGCCCGAACGGGGCCGGGAAATCTACCACGATCAAGATTTTGTGCACGCTGGCCAGGCCGACGGCGGGGCGGGCTGCCGTGGCCGGGCACGACGTGGTCACCGAGCGGGACGCGGTGCGGCGGAACATCGGCCTGGTGTTCCAGGACACCACCCTGGACAGCTACCTGACCGGGGCGCAGAACCTGAGGTTCCACGCGGAGCTGTACGCGGTGCCGGCCGCGGCGGTGGCGCCGCGAATGCGCCAGGTGCTGGACATGGTCGGGCTGTGGGACCGGCGGGACAGCATGGTCAGTACGTACTCGGGTGGCATGCAGCGGCGGCTGGAGATCGCCCGTGGCCTGCTGCACGCGCCGCACGTGCTGTTCCTGGACGAGCCGACGGTGGGCCTGGACCCGCAGACCCGCTCGTCGATCTGGGACTACATCAACGACCTGAAGCGCCGGGAGGACATCACGATCTTCCTGACCACGCACTACATGGACGAGGCCGAGCACTGCGACCGGATCGCCATCATCGACCACGGGCAGATCGTGGCCATCGACACCCCGGAAGCGCTCAAGGCCAGCGTGGGCAAGGACCGGGTGCAGATCCACACCGCGGACGACGACGCCGCGATCAAGGAGCTCGCGGACGTGTTCGGCATCGAGGCTGGCATCCACGAGGGCGCGGTCACGTTCTCGGTCGCCTCCGGCGAGGAGTTCGTGCCCCAGCTGTTCAGCCAGCTGAGCGCATCGATCCGGTCGGTCAGCGTTTCCCGGCCGTCACTGGATGACGTGTTCATGTCCTACACCGGGACCACGATCCGGGACGCCGAGGCGTCCGCCACCGACCACATGCGGGCGATGGCCGCCCGCATCCGGGGAAGGCGATGAGCATGGCTACCCAGACCGCCCAGCCGGGCGCGGCCGCAGCCGCGACGGATGTCCTCGCCGAGCAGATCCGGGTGGCGGTGCCCGAGCGCAGCGTGCGCTCGGACCTGCGCGCGGTCAGCATCGTCTGGCGGCGGGAACTGATCAGGTTCCGCCGGGACCGGCTGCGCGCGGTCACGTCCCTGATCCAGCCGGTGCTGTTCCTGTTCGTCCTGGGCACTGGCCTGTCCGCGCTGGCGAATCGCGGCATGCCGACAGGGCTGAATTTCAAGACGTTTATCTACCCGGGCATCGTCGCGATGTCGGTGCTGTTTACCGCGATCTTCTCGGCCGCGTCCATCGTGTGGGACCGGGAATTCGGGTTTCTCCGGGAGATGATGGTGGCGCCGGTGAGCCGCTCCGCCGTGGTCATCGGCAAGGCCCTGGGCGGCGCGACCATCGCTTCGTTCCAGGGCGTGGTGATGCTGGCGCTGGCCGGCCTGGCCGACGTGCCGTACAACCCGGTGATGCTGCTGACCCTGCTGGGCGAGCTGGTGCTGCTGGCCTTCACGCTGACCGCGTTCGGGGTGATGATGGCCGCCCGGATCAAGCAGTTCCAGGCGTTCATGGCCCTCACCCAGATGGTCGTCATGCCGCTGTTCTTCCTGTCCGGCGCGCTGTACCCGCTGGTCGGCCTGCCTGTATGGCTGAGCGTGCTGACCCGGCTGGACCCGCTGACCTACGTGGTCGGCCCCATGCGCTACGCGGTCCTGACCCACCTGAACATCAGCCCGGTCGCCCAGCACCTGCTCACCCCATCGATCACCTGGAACGGCTGGCCGGTGCCGCTGGCGCTGTCCCTCGCCATCGTGGGGGCCATGGGCCTGGGCATGCTCGTCGTCGCCGTCATCGAGTTCAGCAAGACCGAGTAGGGCGGGATCTGAGTGAGAAGAGGGCGACGCCGGGTGGCTACGGGGGCAAACCACCCGGCGTCGCAATCATCGGCGTTCCGACGGGGGCCCGGAACGCCGGCAGGTGCTCCGACGGGGGACCAGAGCACCGTTATGCATGTTACACCGAAACCCCCCCTTGTGCGTCAAGTGCGGGCTACGACGAGTTCCCGCCCGCGCAAGGGTCCTAAGTCCTCTGTTCAGCCGTTTCTCGGCTACTTTTCAGGGTCTGGTTCCTGGCTAAACGGCTGTGACGGCTGTGGCGCAGACTGCCCTGCCCCGGACCCGGGGATGTCAAACCCCTGGGTGTTAATGTTCTGGGCCTCGAATTGGGCTGGCGGCCGCCAGCGTTCTGGCAGCTGCGGCTCGTAGGCGCGGAAGCCGCGGGTGCTGGCTGGCTCGCGGCCACCGTTGGCGAGGACCACGGCGAAGTAGGGGATGGCGATCGCACCGATGGCCGGGAACAGGCAGAGCCAGCCGGCCCCCGCCGCGAACATGGCGATGGTGGCCGCGAAACACACCACCCGGACACCCATCATGATCAGGTAGCGGCGCTGCCGCGCGGCGATGTCCGCTGACAGCGGCGGCTGCGCCTCGGTGACCAGGTGTGCCTGGTCGCGACGGCGAGTCCTGGCGATGGCCTTCACCCCTCCAACGTATGCCCGCCCGGCGCCGGTGGCCAACGCAGGCGGTGGCCAGCGTGGCCCGGTGCGGTGGCCGCCCCTGGAGTTATTCGCCGCTACTGCGGCCCGCGGATGCCAGCCGCGCCATTGACCTCGGTGACGCCGCCCAGCGCCATCACGTGCGCCAGCTCGTCGGTGCAGCCCGCCAGCAGCTCCTGCACCCCGCGGGCGCCGCCGCAGGCGAGCGCCCACAGCACCGGCCGGCCCAGGAACACCAGCCGCGCGCCGAGGGTCAGCGCGGCCAGGACGTCAGCGCCGGTGCGTACCCCGCCGTCCACATACACCCGGCCCGGCAGCGCCGCGGCCACGGCCGGCAGCGCGGCCGCGCTGGGCACCACCTGGTCCAGCTGGCGGCCGCCGTGGTTGGACACGATGACCGCGGCCGCGCCAGCCGCGGCACAGGCGGCCGCGTCGTCGGCGCGCAGCACTCCCTTGACCACCACCGGCAGGCCGCCGCTGATGTCGCTGAGCCAGCCGATGTCCGCCAGCGCGACATCGGCCGCTGGGGTCGCCGCGGCCAGGTCGGCGAGGTGCCCCAGGTTGACCAGGAACTGCTCGTCGCTGATCACATCCTCCTGCGGCACCCGGGCCTTGCGGCCGACCACCGCGGTGTCCACGGTGAGCACGAGGGCCTGTGCCCCGGCGGCCGCGGCCCGCCGCACCAGCCCGGCGGTCAGCTCCCGGTCCCGCATCAGGTACACCTGGAACCACCAGCTGCCCGCCGCCCGGGCGGCCACCGCGCCGACCTCCTCGATCCGGCTCGAGCTCCGGGTGGACAGCAGGTACAGCGCGCCGGCCCGGGCCGCGCCCGCCGCTGCGGCGAGTTCCCCGTCCCGGTGGGCCAGCCGCTGGAACGCGGTGGGCGCGACCGCCACCGGGGTGCGCAGCCGCAGGTCCAGCGGGCTGGCCAGGTGCACGCTGGTGTCCACGGCCGACACGTCGCGCAGCACCCGCGGCAGGAACCGCACCTGCCGCCAGGCCTCGATGTTCGCCCGCAGCGTGGTCTCGCGGCCCGCGCCGCCCGCGTAGAAGTCGTACACCTCGGGAGACAGCAGCCCCCGGGCCTGCCGTTCAAGTTCGGAAACGTCAGGGGTCACACTTAGAGACCCTGCCCGAAGGCCGGGCACCGCGCCAGTCCGGGCGAGATCCACGGAGGAACTCATGACAGACCGCACCTACCGGGTGACCGAGATCGTCGGCACGTCGCCGGACGGGGTCGAGCCCGCCATCCGTAACGCGTTGCGCCGGGCCGGGCAGACCCTGCGCCACCTTGACTGGTTCGAGGTGACCCAGGTGCGTGGCCAGATCACCGACGGTGAGGTCGGCCACTTCCAGGTCGGCCTGAAGGTGGGTTTCCGGCTCGAAGATAGTTGACCGGGTTAGCTACTTTGGCTATCGCGACTTTGGCTATCGCGCTACGGCGCGATAGCTGGCTCACCGGGTCGTTGGGCCCTGCCTATTTGTCTGGCCAGCGCGCTACGGCGCGCTGGCCGCTCACCGCGTCGTTGGGCCCTGCCTAGCTAGCGGGGCGGCCAAACTGCGGCCGACCCGCTAGCTAGCCTGGCTCACCGAGGACATGTTGAAGCCTTCGACCCGCACCGGGGGCATCGCGCAGCGGGTGAAGTAGTCGCCCCACTCGCGCGGCAGCGCGGGCACGGTGGCCCCGGCCTCGGTGAGCCCGGCCCAGCATGCCGACCGGGCTCTCGTTGAACCGGAAGTTGTTCACCGCGCCGGTGACCTCACCGTTCTCCACCAGGTAGACCCCGTCCCGGGTCAGCCCGGTGAGCAGCAGCGTCTGCGGATCCACCTCGCGGATGTACCACAGGCAGGTCAGCAGCAGCCCCCGGCCGGTGCGCGCCACCATCTCGTCCAGGGAGGCGGACGCGCCCGGCGGCCCGTGCAGGACGAGGTTGTCGATGTCCGGGGTGACCGCCATCCCGGACAGCTCAGCGGTATGCCTGGTCTGGATCAGCGCGGCCAGCTCGCCGTCGTGGATCCAGTCTGTTGGCCGCAACGCCAGGCCGTTATCGAAGACCGACGCGCCCCGCCGCGAGGCGTGCACGGTGACGAACGGCGCGCAGGCCAGCCCGGGCAGCCCCGGGTCACTGGACAGCGTCAGCGGCAGGCGGGCCAGCCGCTCACCGGCCCGGGTGCCGCCCCCGGGCTTGCTGAACACGCTGCGGCCATCGACAGCGTCCTTGGCCACTGACGACCAGTACAGGTAGACCAGCAGGTCGGCCACGGCGGTCGGCGGCAGCAGTGTCTCGTACCGCCCGGCGGGCAGCTCGAGCTGGCGCTTGGCCCAGTCCAGCCGCTGGGCCAGGCCCGCGTCGAGGGCCGCGACGTCCACGTCGGTGAAGTCCCGGGTGCCGCAGCCCGCCCAGGCCGAGCGGGTCATGTCCGCGCTCTTGGCGTTCAGGTCGAACTTGCCGGTGGGCTGGTCGTGGCGCAGCCGCAGGCCCGTGGAGGTGCCGAGGAACGTGCAGGTCAGGTCGTGCTCGGCGTAGCCGTAGAGCTTCCGGTCCGCGCTGGCCGCCGCGCCGAACGCCGCGCCCAGGGCGTCGGCGAACCCGGCGAACACGCCGATCTCGGTGCCGCGCACCGGGTCGTCCCAGCCCGGCTGGCCGCTCCCTGGCGCGGGCATCCGGTAGGCCATCGGGTCGTCCGGGCCGATCAGCGGGCCCGCGTCCTCGACCGGGGAGCCGTCCGCGGCGGCCTTTTCCGCCGCCCGGACCACCTCGTCCACCTGGTCGTCGCGCACGCCTGCCCGGGAGACCACGCCGACCGTGGTGCCGTCCAAGCGGTGGCTGATCGCGATCACGGTCAGCTGCCGGGACCTGGTCACCCCGTTCGTGGTCAGCGTGTTGCCCGCCCAGCGCAGGTTGGCCGTGGATGTCTCGTCCGCGATGACCACGCACTCGTCGCAGCTGGCCGCGGCCAGCGCGCGCTCGACCGTCAGCTGAGGACCTGGCTGCGAGGTCATGCCCCCTCCTCCGCCGTGTTCAGCACGCGCACCCCGCGCATCAGCGCGGCGGGGCAGCCATGACTCACCGGGGCGACCTGGCCCGGCTGCCCCTTGCCGCAGTTGAACGCGCCGCCGAGCAGGTAGGTCTGCGGGCCGCCGACCGCCTCCACGGAGTTCCAGAAGTCGGTGGTGGTCGCCTGGTAGGCCACGTCCCGGAGCTGGCCCGCGAGCCGGCCGTGGCTGATCCGGTAGAAGCGCTGGCCGGTGAACTGGAAATTGTACCGCTGCATGTCGATCGACCAGCTCTTGTCACCCTGGATGTAGATCCCGTCGGTCACCCCGGCGATCAGCTCATCCGTGCCGGGGCCGCCGGCGGCAGGCTGCAGCGACACGTTGGCCATCCGCTGGATCGGCATGTGCCCGGGGGAGTCGGCGAACGCGCAGCCGTTGGACCGGCCGAGCCCGGCCAGCCGGGCGATGCGCCGGTCCAGCTGGTAGCCGGTGAACACGCCGCCGGTGATCAGGTCCCAGGACTGGGCGGCCACGCCCTCGTCGTCGTAGCCCACGGTGGACAGGCCGTGCGGCACCGTGCGGTCCCCGGTCACCCGCATCACCGGGGAGCCGTACTGCAGCTGGCCCAGCTTGTCCGGGGTGGCGAACGAGGTACCCGCATAGGCCGCCTCGTACCCGAGCGCACGGTCCAGCTCGGTGGCGTGGCCGATCGACTCGTGGATGACCAGCCACAGGTTGGTCGGGTCGATCACCAGGTCGTACCGCCCGCCCGAGACCGCCGGGGCGGCCAGCTTCCCGGCCAGCAGCTCCGGCAGCTGCGCCAGCTCAGCGGTGAAATCCCAGCCAGTGCCGGTCAGGTACTCATAGCCGCGGCCCGCGGGCGGGGCGAGCGTGCGCATGGTCTCGAACCCGCCGCCCGGCTGCACCGCGACCGCGGTGAGCGCCGGGAAGATGCGCACCCGCTGCTGGGTCGCGGTGGTCACCCCGTCGGTGTAGAACTTGCACTCCCGGACCTGAACCAGCGACGTGTCCACGTGGTCGACCTGGTCGCTGGCCAGCAGCTGGGCGCTCCACTCGGCCAGCAGCGCCAGCTTGTCGGCGACGGGGACGCTGAGCGGGTCGATCTCGTAAGCCGACACCCAGCTGACGTCGCCGTATCCCGGCTCATCAGCCAGCTCGATCCGGTCGGTGCTGATGGCGGCGGCGACCCGGGCGACGTCGATGGCCTCCTCGGCCGCGCGCACCGCCGCCTGCGTGGTCAGGTCAACCGCGGCCGCGAATCCCCAGGTGCCGTCCAGCACGACCCGGACCGCCAGGCCCAGGTCATCCGCGTCAACCAGGGTTTCCAGCGCGCCGTCCGACAGCCCGATCTGCTGGCTGCGGATCTGCTCGACCCGGAAGTCCACGTGTTCCGCGCCCAGCTCCCGGGCCCGCTGCAGGGCGGCCGCGGCCAGCTCGCGCAGCGGGTAGCTGGTGAACTCCGGATCGACGGGATGGCGGGGTGCGCCGCCCTGGCCCGCGGCCAGCCGGCCCGGGTCGGGGACGTAAACACTGTGCTCCACGAATGGCAACCTATCTCACCCCTTCCCGGCCGCTCCGGGTACGCTCGCGGAGGCCGCGCACGTCGCTTCAACGATCTTGGAGGCCTGGTCGCAGATGAGCCGATCCGTCCTCGTCACCGGCGGGAACCGGGGTATCGGGCTGGCCATCGCCCGCAGGCTGGCCGAGTCCGGTGACCAGGTCACGGTGACCTCCCGCTCCGGGGACCCGGTGCCCGGGCTGGCCACGGTGGCCTGCGACGTCCGTGACACCGCCGCGGTGGAGGAGGCCTTCGCCACGATCAAGGCCGGCCAGGGGCCGGTCGAGGTGCTGGTGGCCAACGCGGGCATCACTCATGACCAGCTGCTCGCGCTGATGAAGGAAGACGATTTCACCTCGGTGATCGACACCAACCTGACCGGCGCCTACCGGGTAGCCAGGCGGGCGGTGCGCGGCATGATGAAGCTCCGCCGCGGCCGGATGGTGTTCGTGTCCTCGGTGGTGGGCCTGCTCGGCTCGGCCGGCCAGGCCAACTACGCGGCGTCCAAGGCGGGCCTGGTCGGCCTGGCCCGCTCCCTGGCCCGGGAACTCGGCTCCCGTAATATCACCGCCAACGTGGTGGCGCCCGGCTTCGTGGACACCGACATGACCGCCTCGCTGCCAGAGGCCAGGAAGGCGGCGATCCTGGCCGGGGTACCGCTCGGCCGGCTGGCCTCGGCCGAGGAGATCGCCGGGGTGGTGGCCTTCCTGGCCGGGCCGGACGCTGGCTACATCAGCGGCGCGGTGATCCCCGTCGACGGCGGCCTGGGCATGGGGCACTAGGCAGCACTGGACCTCAGCTACTGAGGGCGGAAGGGGGACACCCGGTGGGCATCCTCGCGGGCAAGCGGATCCTGGTGACGGGCGTGCTGACCGACGCGTCGATCGCGTTCCACGTGGCCCGGATCGCCCAGCAGGAGGGCGCCACCCTGGTGCTCACCGGCTACGGGCGGCTCAGCCTGGTGCAGCGGATCGCCAAGCGGCTGCCTGACCCGCCGCCCGTCATCGAGCTGGACGTGACCGACACCGGACAGCTCGGCTCGCTGGCGGAGCGGGTGGCAGAGCATGTGGACGGGCTGGACGGGGTGCTGCACGGGGTGGGCTTCGCGCCGCAGGCCGCGATGGGCGGCAACTTCCTGCACACCCAGTGGCCCGATGTGGCCACCGCGGTGCAGGTGTCCGCCTACTCGCTGCAGGCGCTCGCCGTCGCGGCGCTGCCGCTGCTGGGCGGCGGCGGCTCCATCGTCGGCCTGGACTTCGACGCGTCCCTGGCCTGGCCGGTGTACGACTGGATGGGCGTGGCCAAGGCCGCGCTGGAGTCCTGTGCCCGCTACCTGGCCCGTGATCTGGGGCCGAAGGGCATCCGGGTCAACCTGGTCTCCGCCGGGCCGCTGCGCACGATGGCCGCCAAGAGCATCCCGGGGTTCGACAGCCTGGGCGAGACGTGGCCCGCGCGGGCACCGCTCGGCTGGGACCTGGCCGACCCGGGGCCGGCCGCCCAGGCGTGCGTCGCCCTGCTGTCGGACTGGTTCCCGGCCACTACTGGTGAGATCGTGCACGTCGACGGCGGGGCCCATGCCATCGGCGGCTGACCCGCCCGCAGCGCAGGGTGAGTTCGTGCTCACCCTGTCCTGCCCGGACCGGCCCGGCATCGTCCATGCGGTCGCCGCCTACCTGCACCTGTCCGGCAGCAACATCCTGGACAGCCAGCAGTTCGCGGACCGGATCACGAACCGTTTCTTCATGCGGGTGCACGTGGCCAGCGAAGCGGCGGACCGGGCGGCGCTGTGGAGCGGGCTGCGGGACATCGCGGACGAGTTCGGCATGGACTGGGACCTGCACGACCTCGCGGTCCGGCCGCGGGTGCTGATCATGGTGTCGAAGGCCGGGCACTGCCTCAACGACCTGCTCTACCGCCGCGAGGCCGAGGCGCTGGCCATCGACATCCCGCTGGTCGTAGGCAACCACCCGGACCTGGGCCGGCTCGCGGCCGGTCACGGCGTGCCGTTCCAGCACGTGCCGGTGGACAGTGACGCGGACGGCCCGAAGCGGGCCGAGGCGGTACTGCTCGACCTGATCACCGCGCACCGGATCGACTTCGTGGTGCTGGCGCGGTACATGCGGATCCTGTCCCCGGAGCTGTGTGCGGTGCTGGCCGGGCGGGTCATCAACATCCATCACTCGTTCCTGCCCAGCTTCCGCGGCGCCCGGCCCTACCAGCAGGCCTACGAGAACGGGGTGAAGGTCATCGGGGCCACCGCGCACTACGTGACCGCCGACCTGGACGAGGGGCCGATCATCGAGCAGGAGGTGGCCCGGGTGGAGCACACCGCCACCCCGGCCGAGCTGGCCGCGATCGGCCGGGACGCAGAGCGGATCGCGCTGGCCCGGGCGGTGCGCTGGCATGCCGAGCACCGCGTGCTGCTGCATGGCCGCCGCACCGTCATCTTCAAGTGAGCCCTGACCGGCCCGGGTAGCCGGAGCATCGCCAGCGGGTGCCTTGTGCGGCGGGCGCGGCTCACTGATACTCGGGACCATGAACGGGAACCCGGGCGCGGGCCCGCCCGCGGGCGACCCTGCTCAGCCCCGCCGCTGGGCAGGCCTGGATGGCATGCGGGTCTCCGCCGCCGAGCGGGACATGGTGATCGACCGGCTCTGGGCGCGCTACGACGAGGGCCGGCTGAGCTACGACACGTTCGCGCTGCGGGTCGAGGCGGCGGTCAACGCCCGGGTCAGGGCCGACCTGGCCGCGCTGGTCGCGGATCTGCCGCCGCCGTACCGGCTGCAGGCGGCCCTGCTCGCCTGCTGGCAGCGCGCCCGCGCCGCGGTGGCCAGCGCGATGCCCCGGGCCTGGCGCGCGGCGTCCCTGCCTGTCCTCCAGTTTCCCGCTGGTGACCAGCGCCGCTTCACCATCGGCCGGGCCGAGGCCTGCGACATGGTGCTGCCCGACCCGTCGGTGTCCCGCTGGCACGCGAGCCTGAAGCGGGACGAGGGCGGCTGGATGCTGGACGACCTCGGCTCGACGAACGGCACCCGGGTGAACGGCTGGCGGGTGCGGGCCTGGGTCCCGGTGCGGGACGGTGATCTGGTCAGCTTCGGCGCGGTCACCTTCGTGCTCGGCGCGCCCGGGCCGCGGCGCGGCCTGCCCGCGGCGGGCGGCAGCGCCAGCCGGTAGCCGCCCGCGTTTTTCCACCAGGCCGGCCGACCCTTTAGAGTCAAGGCGTGACATTGGTTGTGCTGGTCCGGCACGGGCTGACCGCGGGGACAGGGAACGTGCTCACCGGCCGTACTCCTGGCATCCCGCTCGACGACCGCGGCCGCGACCAAGCCAGTGCGGTGGCGGCCCGGCTGGCGGGCGTCCCGCTGGATGCGATCATCTCCAGCCCGCTGGAGCGGTGCCGGCAGACCGCCGAGGCGATCGCGGCTGCCCGGCCGGAACGGCCAGCGGTCCAGCTGGATGAGCGGTTCGCTGAGGTCAAGTACGGCGACTGGACCGGGCAGCCGCTGAAACGGCTGGCCAAGGACCCGCTGTGGCGGGTGGTCCAGGCCCATCCGAGCGCGGTGCGGTTTCCCGGCGAGGACGGCGAGTCCATGCCCGAGGTACAGCACCGGGCGGTCGCGGCCGTCCGGCAGTGGAACGTGCAGCTGGGCAAGGACGCGGTCTACCTGATCTGCTCGCACGGCGACGTCATCAAGTCGGTCATCGCGGACAGCCTCGGCCTGCACCTGGACTCGTTCCAGCGGATCCAGGTCGATCCGTGCTCGCTGAGCGTGATCCGGTACACGCCGCTGCGGCCGTTCCTGGTCCGGATGAACGACACTGGTGGCACTGTCACCGGGCGGGTCAAGCCCCAGCCAGGGACAGCGGCGGCGGCCGCGGCTGGCAACGGCGCCCGGCCCGCAGCAGCCGCGGCGGCCGCACTGGCGGAGGGGGACGCAGCCATCGGCGGAGGAGCGGGAGGATAGGGGTCATGCCGGTCTACTCGTACGATCCGCCGGACCGGTTCGTGGCCGGCACGGTCGGGCAACCCGGGGAACGCACCTTCTACCTGCAGGCCAGCGCCAGCGGCCGGGTGACCAGCGTGGCGCTGGAGAAATTCCAGGTGAGCCTGCTCGCCGAGCGGCTGGAGGAACTGCTGGACGAGGTGGTCCGGCGCACCGGCGGGCTGACCTCGGTACCGGCCACCGCGCCCGCGGAACTCGGCGACGACGGGCCGCTCGACCTGCCGCTGATGGAGGACTTCCGGGTCGGCGCCATCGCGCTGGCCTGGGACGGCGAAGAGGAGCGGGTGGTCATCGAGGCGCAGGAAGAGTCCGAGACACCGGTGGAGCCGCTGGCCGAGGAAGTGCCGGAGAACGGCCCCGGGGTGCTCCGGGTCCGCATCTCGGCGGCCAGCGCGCGGGCCTTTTCCCAGCGCGCCCTGCGGATCCTCGGCCAGGGCCGTCCGCCCTGCCCGCTGTGCGGGCTGCCGCTGGACACCGATGGGCACATCTGCCCGCGGCAGAACGGGCACCGGGTGGCCAATGCCTGAGACCCCGCCATCTCCCCGGCGGGCGTCCCGCTCCACGCGGTCGCGGGGCGGGCATCCGGCCCGGCTGCCGCACCCGCCGGGGCCGCCGCACCCGCTCCCGCCGGAGGACCCCGCAGCCGCGCTGGAACTGCTCCGCGAGGGCGAGGTCGAGGTGGAAGGGCGGCTGGTGGCCGCGTCGAACGCCACGTTCTACTGCACGCTGCGGCGGGACGGGACCGAGGCCGCCTGCGTGTACAAGCCGGTCGCGGGGGAGCGGCCGCTGTGGGACTTCCCGCTGGGCACCCTGGCCGGGCGGGAGGTGGCGGCGTACGCGGTGTCCCAGGCCGCGGGCTGGCACCTGGTCCCGCCCACCGTGTACCGGGAGGACGGGCCGTTCGGCCCGGGCATGTGCCAGCTGTGGATCGACGCCGACACCGGCGTGGACCTGGTCGCGCTGTCCCGCAGTGCTGATCACCAGGCCCTGCGCGACATGGCGGTGTTCGACGCGGTGGTGAACAACGCCGACCGGAAGATAGGCCACCTGCTGCCGGTCAGCGACGGGCGGCTGTTCGGCTGCGATCACGGGGTGTGCTTCGGGGAGGAGTACAAGCTCCGTACCGTGCTGTGGCAGTGGCGCGGCCGGAAGCTGACCGCCCGGGCCGTCGGGGCCCTGGGTCGGCTGCAGGCGGCGCTCAGCAGCGAGCTCGGGGCCGAACTGGCCAGCTGGCTCAGCCCGGGCGAGGTAACCGCCACCGAGCAGCGGGTGGCGATGCTGCTGCAGCGCCGGGTGCACCCTTTTCCGCCGGAGGACTGGCCCGCCGTCCCCTGGCCGCCCATCTAGCTCTGTTAGCCCGGGGGGGCGACCCCCCGGAACCCCCCCGGGATGCATGGCCCCGCGAGACACCCCCTTCGGGGGCGCCTCCCGTGACCATGGAAATCTTCTGCTGCTGGCCGAAGAAATGCTCGTAGCCCGGGGGGACGACCCCCCGGAACCCCCCGGGATGCATGGCCCCGCGAGACACCCCCTTCGGGGGCGCCTCCCGTGACCATGGAAATCTTCTGCTGGTGGCCAAAGAAATGCTCTGTTAGCCCGGGGACGACCCCCGGAACCTCCCGGGGCCAGAGAGATTCAGCGGGCGCCGGGCTCGCCGGGGTGACGGCGCCGGCGCAGGTACCGCTCGACTTCGCGGGCGATGGCGTCGCCGCTCGCCTCGGGCAGGTCGGTCGCGTCCTTAGCCTCTTCCAGCGTGCGCACGTACTCCGCGACCTCAGCGTCCTGCTCCGCCAGCTCGTCCACGCCGCGCTCCCAGGCCCGTGCCTCCCGGGCCAGGTCGGCCAGGGGCAGGGAGGCGTCCAGGATGTCCTCCACCCCGCGGAGCAGCGCCAGCGTGGCCTTGGGGCTGGGTGGCTGCGCCACGTAGTGCGGCACCGACGCCCACAGCGACACCGCCGCGATCCCGGCCTCGGTGCAGGCGTGCTGGAGCACCCCCACGATGCCGGTGGGCCCCTTGTACTCGACCGGCTCCACGTGCAGGTCGGCAGCGAGCACCGGGTCTGAGGCGGCCGCCGCCACCGGCACCGGGCGGGTGTGCGGTGAGTCGGCGAGCAGGGCCCCGAGCAGCACCACCACCTCGACCCCGAGCGCGGTGAAGGACTGAACCAGCTCACCGCTGAACCCGCGCCAGCGCATGTTCGGCTCGATGCCATGCACCAGCACCACGTCCCGGCCGAGGCCGTCCGGGCTGGCCAGGGACAGCCGGGTGGTCGGCCAGACCAGCCGCTCGGTCCGCCCGTCGGCCACTTCCATCACCGGCCGGGTCACCTGGAAGTCGTAGTAGTCCTCCGGGTCGATGGCGCCGACCTCCGTAGCCGACCAGGCCATACCCAGGTGATCGACCACTCCGCTGGCTGCCTCGCCAGCGTCGTTCCAGCCCTCGAAGGCGGCGATGACGGCTGGCGACGTGAGCTTCCGGACACCGCTGAGCTCGATCACCCTCACCTCCCTTGCGGGCGCTCCGCCCTCCTGGTCGACACCAGGTTACGTGCACCCGCTCAGCGCGGTGGGTGACCTGGCCGCCGCTGCCCGGTCCTGGCGAGGCCGCCCGGGCAGACATGCGTCGCCCTAGAATAAGGGTCCTATGACGAACACCGTCCGGCCGCCCCGGCCCGTGCCGCTGAGCACCGTCCTCACCCAGCGGGTGGTGGTGGCGGATGGCGCGATGGGGACCATGCTGCAGTCGAGCCCCGCCACCGTCAGCGATTTCGACGGCTACGAAGGCTGTAACGAGATCCTCAACATCACCCGCCCGGACGTGGTCCGCGCGGTGCACGACGGCTATCTCGAGGCTGGCGTGGACTGCGTGACCACGAACACGTTCGGCGCGAACCTGGCCAACCTGGGCGAGTACGGGATACCCGGGCGGATCACCGAGCTGTCCGAGGCAGGCGCCAGGATCGCCCGGGAAGCGGCGGACCGGTGGTCCACCCCGGAGCGGCCGCGCTGGGTACTGGGCGCGGTCGGGCCGGGTACCAAGCTGCCCACGCTCGGCCACGCCAAGTTCGCGGTGCTGCGCGACGCCTACCAGGAGTGCGCGGCCGGCCTGCTGGCCGGCGGGGTGGACGCCATCATCGTCGAGACCTGCCAGGACCTGCTCCAGGCCAAGGCGGCCATCATCGGTACCCGCCGGGCCATGGCCGCCGCTCAGGCCGAGCTCCCGCTGATCGCCCAGGTCACGATCGAGACCACGGGCGCGATGCTGCTGGGCAGCGAGATCGGCGCCGCGCTCACCGCGCTGGAGCCGCTCGGCGTCAGCCTGATCGGGCTGAACTGCGCGACCGGTCCGGGGGAGATGGGCGAGCACCTGCGCTACCTGGCCGGCCATTCGCGCATCCCGCTGTCCTGCATGCCCAATGCCGGCCTGCCCGTGCTCACCTCCGACGGCGCGCACTACCCGCTCACCCCGGCTGAGCTGGCGGATGCCCACGACATGTTCACCACCGAGTTCGGCCTGGCCCTGGTGGGCGGCTGCTGCGGGACCACCCCCGAGCACCTGGCCGCCGTGGTCGACCGGGTGGGCGGCCGGCCGCTGGCCAGCCGCCGGCCGCGGCCGGAGCCCGGGGTGGCGTCGCTGTACCAGCATGTGCCGTTCCGCCAGGACACCTCGTTCCTGGCCATTGGCGAGCGGACCAACGCCAACGGCTCCAAGGCGTTCCGTGAGGCACTCCTCGAGGGCCGCTGGGACGACTGCGTGGAGATCGCCCGGGCGCAGACCCGGGACGGCGCGCACCTGCTCGACCTGTGCGTGGACTACGTGGGCCGGGACGGCACCGCGGACATGACCGAGATCGCCGGCCGGCTGGCCACCGCGGCCACCCTGCCGCTGGTGATCGACTCCACCGAGGCCGAGGTGATCAGGACCGGGCTGGAACTGCTGGCTGGCCGGGCGGTGGTGAACTCGGTCAACTACGAGGACGGCGACGGGCCCGACTCGCGGCTGGCCAAGGTCATGCCGCTGGTCGTGGAGCACGGCGCGGCGGTCATCGCGCTGACCATCGACGAGCAGGGCCAGGCGCGCACCGCCGAGTGGAAGGTCGCCGTGGCCACCCGGCTGATCGAGGACCTGACCGGGAACTGGGGCATGCGCCCCTCAGACATCATCGTGGACTGCCTGACGTTCCCGATCGCCACCGGCCAGGAGGAGACCAGGCGGGACGGGATCGAGACGATCGAGGCGATCCGCCAGCTCAAGCAGCGCTACCCGGAGGTGCAGACCACGCTGGGCGTGTCGAACGTCTCGTTCGGGCTGAACCCCGCGGCGCGCGCGGTGCTGAACTCGGTGTTCCTCGATGAGTGCGTGCGGGCCGGGCTGGACTCCGCGATCGTGCACGCCTCGCGGATCATGCCGATCGCCCGGATCCCGGACGATCAGCTGCAGGTCGCGCTGGACCTGGTGTATGACCGCAGGCGGGACGGGTACGACCCGCTGGCCCGGCTGCTGGAGCTGTTCGACGGGGTGGACGCGGCCGCGGTGAAGGCCAGCCGGGCCGCCGAGCTCGCGGGCCTGCCGCTGTGGGAGCGGCTGAAGCGGCGCATCATCGACGGCGAGCGGGTCGGCCTGACGGCGGACCTGGACGAGGCGCTGACCCAGCGACCCGCCCTGGAGATCGTCAACGACGTGCTGCTGGACGGCATGAAGACGGTGGGCGAGCTGTTCGGCGCCGGCGCAGATGCAGCTGCCGTTCGTGCTCCAGTCGGCCGAGGTGATGAAGCTGGCAGTGGCCCACCTCGAACCGCACATGGAGCGCTCCGGTGAGGATGGCAAGGGGCGGATCGTGCTGGCCACGGTCAAGGGCGACGTGCACGACATCGGCAAGAACCTGGTCGACATCATCCTCACCAACAACGGCTACGACGTGGTCAACATCGGCATCAAGCAGCCGGTGTCGGCCATCGTGGACGCGGCCGTCAGCCACGACGCCGACGTCATCGGCATGTCCGGGCTGCTGGTGAAGTCCACCGTGGTGATGCGGGACAACCTGGCCGAGCTGAACGCCCGCGGCCTGGCCAGCCGGTGGCCAGTGCTGCTCGGCGGCGCGGCGCTCACCCGCGCCTACGTGGAACAGGATCTCGCCGCCGTGTTTGACGGCCAGGTGCGGTACGCCCGGGACGCGTTCGAGGGGCTCCGGCTGATGGACGCCCTGATGGCGGTCAAGCGTGGCGAAGCCGGGGCCCAGCTGCCCGCGGTGCGCGAGCGCCGGGTGCGGACCGGGGCGCGGCTGGCCGTCACCGAGCCCGCCGACATGCCGGCCCGGTCCGATGTGGCCACCGACCACGTGGTGCCGGCGCCGCCGTTCTTCGGCGACCGGGTGGTGAAGGGCATCCAGCTCAGCGAGTACGCCGCGTTCCTGGACGAGCGGGCCACGTTCATGGGCCAGTGGGGGCTGAAGCCCGCCCGGGGCGGCGCTGGTCCTTCTTACGCCGAGCTGGTGGAGACCGAGGGACGCCCGCGGCTGCGGATGTGGCTGGAGCGGGTGCAGACAGAGGGCCTGCTGGTGGCCGGCGTCGTGTACGGGTATTTCCGGGCGGTCAGCGAGGGTGACGACCTGGTCGTGCTGGACGGCGGCGGGGCTGAGCTGGAGCGGTTCACGTTCCCCCGGCAGCGGCACGACCGGCACCTGTGCCTGGCCGACTTCTTCCGGCCGCGCGCGTCCGGCGACGCCGACGTGGTCGGTTTCCAGCTGGTCACCGTGGGCACGGCGATCAGCGAGGCCACCGCGGACCTGTTCGCGAAGAACGCCTACCGCGAGTACCTGGAGCTGCACGGCCTGTCGGTGCAGCTCACCGAGGCGCTGGCGGAGTACTGGCACGGGCGGGTCCGGGAAGAACCGGGCTGGCCGGCTACGACCCGGCAGACCTGGACGGCATCCTCAAGGTCGGCTACCGCGGCTGCCGCTACTCGTTCGGCTATCCGGCCTGCCCGGACCTGGAGGATCGCGCCAAGGTGGTGCGGCTGCTGCGGCCGGACCGGATCGGCGTGTCGCTGTCCGAGGAATTCCAGCTCGCGCCGGAGCAGTCCACCGATGCCCTGATCACGTTCCACCCCGAGGCGAAGTACTTCTCCGCATGACCCCACTGCAGGCGGTGCTGTTCGACATGGACGGCCTGCTGGTCGACTCCGAGCCGTTCTGGTTCGAGCTGGAGGCCTCGATCATGGCCCGGATGGGCAGCCCGTGGGGTCGCGCCGACCAGGCGCACCTGATCGGCGGTTCGCTGGCCCGGTCCACCGCGTACATGCGGGTAAGGCGGCCCGGCCGGCACCGCAGGAGGTCATCGGCCAGTGGCTGACGCAGGGCATGGCCGGGCTGATCCGCGCCCGGGGTGTGCCGCTGCTGCCCGGCGCGGCCCGCCTGCTGGCCGAGCTCGCCGCTGCCGGGATCCCGTGCGCCCTGGTCACCTTCGCCGAACCGGAGATCATGGCCGCCGTGCTCGAGGTCAGCGGCATGCGCTTCCCGGCCACCGTGTGCGCGGCGGACGTGACCAGGGGTAAGCCTGACCCGGAGCCGTACCTGCGGGCCGCCGCGCTGCTCGCGGCCGAGCCGGGCCGCTGCGTGGCGCTGGAGGACTCGCCCAGCGGGATCCGCTCCGCGCACGCGGCCGGCTGCGGCGTCATCGCGGTGCCGAGCGTGCCGCCTCCGCCGGGACTCGCCCAGCTCACCGTGGCCTCGCTGGCCGAGGTGGGCCTGGCCATGCTGGCCGATGTGGCGCTCAGCCAGGTCCGGGCCGGCTGACCGTGCTAGCTGACGGTGCTAGCTGACCGGTGCGCTGCGGCCAAATCTTTATTCGGTCACAATCCAGGCACGACACGGTGTTAGCTCTGGCGCGGACCTGGCAAAACGGTAGATCCTCCCGTTAGGGAGGCCAGGCCTGCGGGTTCGGCACGCCCATTGCCACGCTGGCCGGGCAATTTTCCCGTCGCGGCCACGAGCCCGATCATGAACAGCAGGGAGCTCCGCCTGATGGCAGCACCACTCGACGTGCCTACCACCGGGGACGCCGCTCCGGAAGCTGTGCTGAGCGGAGTCAGTGGCAAGGTCATCGAGGGCCGCTCGCTCGGCCAGATCGCCTGGATCCGGCTGCGCCGGGACAAGGTGGCCATGATCGGCGGTGCCGTCGTGATCTTCCTCATCCTGGTCGCCATCATCGGGCCGCACCTGGTGCAGAACCCGAATGTCTACAACGCGAACCTGATCAACCCGACCTTCAGCCGGCCGTACGGCCCGTTCGGCGGGATCAGCCTGGCCCATCCGCTCGGCGTCGAGCCGGTCACCGGGCGTGACCTGCTCAGCCGGGTCGTGAACGGGGCCCAGGTTTCCCTGCTCATCGCGTTCCTGGCCACCGCGCTCGCGGTGGGCATCGGGGTGTTCCTGGGGGTCATCTCGGGGTACTTCGGCGGCTGGGTGGACTCGGTCATCGCCCGCACCATGGATGTCTTCCTCGCCTTCCCGCTGCTGGTGTTCGCCATCGCGCTGGTCGGCGTCATCCCCTCGTCGGCGTTCGGGCTGTCCGGCAACTCGCTGCGGATCGGCCTGCTGGTCTTCGTCATCGGCTTCTTCAACTGGCCCTACATGGGCCGGATCATCCGGGGCCAGACCCTGTCGCTGCGCGAGCGGGAGTTCGTGGACGCGGCGCGCAGCATCGGCGGCCGCGGGCCGTACATCCTGTTCCGCGAGCTGCTGCCCAACCTGGTCGCGCCGATCCTGGTCTACTCCACCCTGCTGATCCCCACCAACATCCTGTTCGAGGCGGCGCTTTCCTACCTGGGCGTGGGCATCATCCCGCCCACGCCCAGCTGGGGGGGCATGCTCTCGGACGCGGTGCAGAACGGCTTCTACTCCATCGATCCGATGTACATGATCATCCCTGGCCTGGCCATCTTCATCACGGTGGTCGCCTTCAACCTGTTCGGGGACGGGCTGCGCGATGCGCTCGACCCGCGAAGCAGCCGGTAGGCCGATGGGACTTCCTTCCCTCACCGAATCACGACAGGAGGCGTTCACCTCATGAGGAGACGCAGGACCATAGGGCTGGCCGCGCTCGGGGCGGTCTCCGCCCTCGTGCTTGCTGCCTGCGGCGGCAGCAGCGGCAGCGGCAGTTCCAGCTCATCGTCGGCCGGGTTCAACGCCGGTGTCACCAGCGTCGTCAACCCGTCCAACCACAAGGGCGGGACGCTCAACTTCGCGAGCAGCGCCGGCATCCCGGACTCCACCGACCCGGGCAACACCTACTACGCGCAAATGTGGAACCTCACCCGGCTCTACGCGATGCCGCTGATGACCTACAAGTCCTGCCCCGGCAAGTGCGGCCTGCAGGTCGTCCCCGACCTGGCGACCGCGCCGGGCGTCGTCTCCGACAACGGGCTGACCTGGACCTACCACATCCAGCCCAACGTGCATTTCGAAGATGGGACGCTGGTCACCTCGCAGGACGTCAAGTACGCCGTCGAGCGCACGTTCGACAGGTCCAAGTTCCCGCTCGGGCCGGGCTATTACCCGTCGTTGCTGGCGCCGCAGAACGCTACCTGCGCCCAGGCCATGGCCGCCGGGAAGACCACCGGCTGTTACCCGGGCCCGTTTGTGGACAGGTCCAAGAACCTCATGGGCCTGAACGCGGTGCAGACGCCGAACTCGACGACGGTCGTGTTCCACCTGGCGAAGCCGTTCGCCGACTTCAACTACGTGACGGCGATCCCGCAGAGCGCCCCGGTGCCGCCGAACAAGGACACCGGCGCGAACTACCAGCTGCACCCGATCTCCACCGGCCCCTACATGTTCCAGAGCTACCAAATCAACAAGCAGCTCACGATGGTGCCGAACCCGCACTGGAACCCGGCGACCGATCCCAACGCCAAGCAGCTCCCCAGCAAGATCGTCCTCACCTTCAACGTGAACCCGAACGACGTCGACAACCGGCTCCTGGCCGGGGACATCCAAGTCGACCTGCCGGGGACAGGAGTGCAGGCGGCTGCGCGGGCCAAGATCTTGACGACGCCCTCGCTCAAGGCGCAGTCCGACAACCCGGTCACCGGATTCGAATGGTTCATGACTCTCAACAACAAGGTGCCGCCGCTGAACAACATCCACTGCCGGATCGCAATCGAGTACGCGGCCAACAAGGTCAACAACCAGACCGCCTACGGCGGCCCGTACGCCGGAGGGGATATCGCGAGCACGGCCGCGCCGCCGAACGTCGTCGGGCAGAAGCACTTCGACCTGTACGAGGCCACCACCAAGTCGCAGGGTGACCTAACCAAGGCCAAGCAGCAACTGCAGCTCTGCGGCCACCCGAACGGCTTCAGCACCGGTATCACCTACCGCAGCGACCGGCCGAAGGAGGTGTCGGTCGCGCAGGCCATGCAGGCGGCGCTGGCCACGGTCGGCATCAAGCTCACGCTGCACGGTTTTCCCACCGCCAGCTACACCTCCAACTTCGCCGGCGTGCCTAACTACGTGCACAGCCACGATCTGGGCATCACCGTCTATGGCTGGGCGCCCGACTGGCCGGACGGATACGGAGAGTTCTACTACATCGCGGATGGCGCGGCCATCAGCCCGGTCGGGAACACCAACCTCGGGGAGCTCAACGACCCATTGGTCAACAGCCTGCTCGGCAAGTTCGCGACGGAGAACAGCGCCACGGTGCGGAACTCCTACACCAGCCAGATCGATATGCAGATCATGAAGGACGCGGCGTTCCTGCCCATCGTGTACGCGAAGGCGCTGCTCTACCGGCCCTCGAATCTGACCAATGTGTATGTGCAGCCGTTCTACGGCATGTATGACTACGCGGCGCTCGGGCTGAAGTAGCCAGCTCGACGTAGCAGCAAGAGAGAAGTAGCAGCAAGAGAAGAGAGCAGGTGAAGGCGCTGGTGCCCGGCTGGGATGACCGCCCGGGCACCAGCGCCGCATCCCGTGATCACTTTCATCGTCCGGCGCCTCATCGCCACAGTCTTCCTGCTGATCGTGGTCAGCATGATCACGTTTGCGATCTTCTTCCTGCTGCCCCGGCTGGCCGGGCAGACCACCCGCGGACTGGCCAGCCAGTACATCGGGCGCAACCCAACGCCGGCCGCCGTGCACGCGATCGAACAGCAGCTCGGCCTGGACGCGCCGCTCCCGGTCCAGTACGGGCGGTTCCTCAGGGGTATCGTGCTCGGCGAGCACTTCGATAGTGGCACGAGCAGGGCCTACTGCCCGCCGCCGTGCTTCGGTTACTCCTTCAAGAACCAGCAGCCGGTCTGGCCGCAGATGGTCAGCGACATCCCGGTCACGCTGTCGATCTGCATCGGGGCGGCCGTGCTGTGGCTGATCGGCGGCGTGTCCATCGGGGTGCTCTCGGCCCTGCGCCGCGGAACCGCGCTTGACCGTTTCTCCATGGGCGTGGCGCTGGTCGGGGTGTCCCTGCCGATCTTCTTCACTGGGCTGATCGCCCTGGAACTGTTCAGCTACAAATGGCCGATCTTCCCGAACATCACCTACGTGCCGTTCACCACGAACCCGCTGCTGTGGGCCCGTAACCTGTTCCTGCCCTGGGTCTGCACCGCATTCTTGTACGCCGCCCTGTACGCCCGGCTGACCCGGCCGGCATGCTCGAGACCATGAGCGAGGACTACATCCGCACCGCCCGGGCCAAGGGCCTGGCTGAGCGGAAGGTCATCGTCAACCATGGCTTGCGCTCTGCCCTCACCCCGATCATCACGATCTTCGGCATGGACCTCGGCCTGCTGCTGGGCGGGGCGATCCTCACCGAGGTGACGTTTTCCATGCATGGCCTCGGCGAGTTCACCTTCCTGGCTATCCAGAACCAGGACCTGCCGGAGATCCTCGGCGTCACGCTGCTGGCGGCGTTCTTCATCGTGATCGCCAACTTGGTGGTGGACATCCTGTACGCCGTGGTGGACCCGAGGGTGAGGCTGTGATGGCGGGCCCCCTGCTCGACGTCCGTGACCTGGAGATCTCCTTCCCCACCGACGACGGCCTGCTGAAGGCCGTGGACGGTATCTCGTTCACCCTGGACCGCGGCCGCACCCTGGGCATCGTGGGCGAGTCGGGCTCCGGCAAGAGCGTCACCAGCCTCGGCATCATGGGCCTGCACCACGGCACCCGGGCCCGGATCAGCGGGAAGATCCTGCTGGACGGTGAGGACCTGGTCGCCGCGACCCCGGCCCGGGTGCGTGAGCTGCGCGGCGCCGCGATGGCGATGATCTTCCAGGACCCGCTGTCCGCGATGCACCCCTACTACACGGTGGGGCACCAGATCTCCGAGGCGTACCGGATCCACAACGACGTGAACAAGAAGACCGCCCACGAGCACGCGGTCGAGATGCTGAACCGGGTGGGCATCCCGCAGGCCGCGACCCGGGTCAATGACTACCCGCACCAGTTCTCCGGTGGGATGCGGCAGCGGGCGATGATCGCCATGTCGCTGTCCTGCGACCCCGGGCTGCTGATCGCGGACGAGCCCACCACGGCGCTCGACGTCACCGTGCAGGCGCAGATTCTCGACCTGATCCTGGAGCTGCAGCAGGAATACGGCTCGGCGGTCATCATCATCACCCACGACCTGGGTGTGGTGGCTGAGCTGTCCGACGACATCCTGGTGATGTACGCGGGCCGGTGCGCCGAGTACGGCACCGCCGAGGAGATCTTCGGCCGCCCCGGGCACCCGTACACCTGGGGTCTGCTGGGCTCGATGCCGCGGCTGGACGTCGCCCGCTCGGAACGGCTGCTGCCGATCAGGGGCACCCCGCCCAGCCTGATCAACATCCCGTCCGGCTGCCCGTTTCATCCCCGGTGCGGCTATACCGAGCTGACCAACGGCCGGAGCAGCACCGAGGTGCCCCGGCCGCGCGAGGTCGAGCCCGCTCACCTGGTCGCCTGCCACCTGACCGCGGGGCAGCAGCGCCAGCTGTGGGCGCAGCGCCAGCCGAGCCTGGAGGAGTCGTGAGCGCGTCACCCGGTGCGGCGAACCCCGTGGCGGCAGCCCCCGGCGGGGCGGGCGCCGACGGCAGCCTGCTGTCCGTCACGGGGCTCATTAAGCACTTTCCGGTCACCCGGGGCATCATCCTGCGGCACCAGGTAGGCGCGGTGCAGGCGGTGGACGGGCTCGACTTCTCGGTGGCACCGCGGGAGACCCTGGGCCTGGTGGGGGAGTCCGGCTGCGGCAAGACGACCACAGGCCGCCTGCTCACCCGGCTGCTGGAGCCGACCGCGGGCCGCATCATGTTCGACGGGCACGACATCACGCACATGCGGCAGGGCAGGATACGGCCGCTCCGCCGCGACATCCAGATGATCTTCCAGGATCCGTACTCCTCGCTCAACCCGCGGCACACGGTGGGCGCTATCGTCGGCGCGCCGTACCGGCTGCAGCGCGTGCGGCCCGATGGCGGGGTCAAGCAGGCGGTCCAGGAACTGCTCGAGCTCGTCGGGCTGAACCCGGAGCACTACAACCGCTACCCGCACGAGTTCTCCGGCGGCCAGCGGCAGCGCATCGGCATCGCGCGCACGCTCGCGCTGCGGCCTAAGCTCATCGTCGCCGATGAGCCCGTGTCCGCGCTGGACGTGTCCATCCAGGCGCAAGTGGTCAACCTGCTGGAAGACCTGCAGAACGAGCTCGGGCTGACCTACGTGGTCATCGCGCACGACCTGTCGGTGGTCCGGCACATCGCCGACCGGGTGGCGGTCATGTACCTCGGCAAGATCGTCGAGCTGGCCGGCCGGGACCAGCTCTACGCCCGGCCGCGGCACCCGTACACGGTCGCCCTGATGTCCGCGGTCCCGGTGCCGGAGCCGTTGCGGATCGACGGCCGGCGCCAGCGCCGCGAGCGGATCCGGCTGACCGGGGACGTACCGAGCCCGCTGAACCCGCCTCCGGCCTGCCGGTTCCACACCCGGTGCTGGAAAGCCCAGGACATCTGCCGGACCCAGGAGCCGCCGCTCGCCGAGCTGGAGCCCGGGCATGAGGTCGCCTGCCATTTCCCGGAGAACACCGGCGCCAGCCCGGTCAGCGGGCCGGGCCTGGCGGGTACAGCCAGCTAACCAAGCGCGGGCCGCCACTTGGTGCGCGGCGCACTGCCGCGGGTATGCCATGATGGAAGAAGTACTATCGCGTTCCGCGCTGTTCGTGCTGCTGCCGAGGGGAGCGGCTATGTCGGTCTACAACCAGATCGCCTGGCTTCCGCTATGCGGGGGCCTGACCATCCTCGGGCTGATCTTGAGCTGGCTGGCCTGGCGGCGCCGCGGCGCCGCCGCGGGCCTGCGCGGGGTGGCCTGGTCGCTGCTCCCGCTGGCGGCCTACCTCACCGGCGCGGTCAAGATGCTGTGGCAGATGGGCAGCGCCGTGTCCAGCTTCGCGGCGTCGTTCGTGTTCTCGCCCCGGGTCTGGGCCGGCGTGTTCGTGGCTGGCTTCGCCCTGGTGCTGTTCGTGGTGTCCGGCGGGATGCGCCGCCGCCGGGGGCGCAAGCCCGCGGCGGTCTCCGGCAGCGGGCCGGCCGGGCCCGGAGTGCCCGGGCCCGCGGCGCCGGGCAAGGCCCTCAAGCCGGCCAAGACCAAGACGCTGGCCGTGGATGACGACGACCTCAGCGACGTCGCGGACATCCTCCGCCGCCGCGGGATCAGCTGACCACGGTACTAGCTGACCACGGGCAGCCCGGCGCCGGCGGGCTCAGCCGGTGCTGGCACGGTGCGGCTGGGCAACTCGGGCGGGGTGCCGCCGAAGGCCGGGCACAGCGACTGGTGCGCGCACCAGTCGCAGATCCGGCCCGGCCGGGGCCGCCAGTCCTGTTCCTGCCGGGCCCGCTCGATGGCCTGCCACAGCGCCTCGACCTTACGCTCGGTGGCACGCAGGTCTGCCTCATCCGGCTCGTACCGGACGATCTCGCCGCTGCCCAGGTACATCAGCTGGAGCAGGCGCGGCACCTGGCCCTGGGTCCGCCATAGGACGAGGGCGTAGAACTTCATCTGGAACAGTGCCCGGGCCTCGAACTCGGCGGGCGGCGCGGTGCCCGTCTTATAGTCGACGATCCGCATGGCGCCACCGGGCGCCACGTCCAGCCGGTCGATGTAGCCACGCAGAGTCAGCCCGGAGTCGAGCATGGTCTGCACGCACAGCTCGCGGTGGGCCGGCTCCAGCCGCCGCGGGTCCTCCAGGGTGAAGTACCGGTCCAGCATGGCGGCGGCCTCGCCGAGCCAGGCCGTCCGTTCCGCGTCCTCAGTGAACAGGCTGGCCAGTTCCGGCTCGGCCGCGGCCAGCCGGTCCCATTCCGGCGCCAGCAGTTCCCGGGCGGCGGCCGGAGTACGGCCGGCCGCCGGATGGTCGAACAGCCGCTCCAGCACGGCGTGCACCAGGGTGCCGCGCACCGCGGCCGGGCTCGGCGGCTCGGGCAGCCGGTCGATCACCCGGAACCGGTACAGCAGCGGGCAGGTGAGGAAGTCGCCCGCCCGCGACGGGGACAGCGACGGTCCGGCGGGGGCACTTTCCGCTGCCAATTCCCCGGCGGCCGGCGCGCTTTCTTCCCCGGCCATCGGCGTATCTTCCTCGGCCATGCCTGGAGCGTAGGGGACGCCACCGACAGTTGGCGCGCTTTGCCGGTTGTTCCGGCGCGCCGAGTGCCGCGAGCGGGTCCGCCCAGCACGTAGCATCAGACCTGTGGCAGGCATGACGCCGGAACGGCCGCCCGCGCGGGCGCCGGGACCCGGGGTGAGGATCGCCCGTCCGTTCGGGATCCCGGTATACATCTCGCCGTACTGGTTCCTGATCGCCGGGGCGTTCATCATCCTGTACGCGAACAACTCCGCGCTCGCTGCCTCGGCAGGCGTCCGCTACATCGTGGCGGCGGCCTTCGTCATCCTGCTGTACGCCTCGGTGCTGGTGCACGAGCTCAGCCATTCCCTGGTTGCCCGCGGTTTCGGGCTGCCGGTCCGGCGGATCCTGCTGTATCCGCTGGGCGGGTTCTCCGAGATCGAGCAGGAGCCCCCCACCCCGGGCAAGGAACTGCTGGTCTCAGCGGCCGGGCCGGTCCTCTCGCTGGCCCTGGCGGGCGCCGGCTACGCCGCGGAGGTGGCCGCCCGTCCCAGCGGCCTGCCCGGACTGCTGCTCGAGCAGCTGGTCTGGGCCAACCTGGCCGTCGGCCTCTTCAACCTGCTGCCCGGCCTGCCGCTGGACGGCGGCCGGATGCTCCGCGCCGGGGTGTGGAAGGTCACCGGGAAGCCAGTCACGGCGACCGTCGCCGCCGCCTGGGCCGGCCGGGTGCTCGCCATCGCCGTGCTGGTCGTCCCGCTGGCCCTGCTCGCCGCGTCCGGCGCGCAGGTGGACCTGTTCGCGACCGCCTGGCTCGCGGTCATCGCGGCGTTCATGTGGGCGGGGGCCAGCCAGTCACTGAAGGTCACCCGGGTCCGCGAGCGACTGCCCGCGCTGCAGGCCAGGACCCTGGCCCGGCGGGCGATACCGGTGGCCGCCACCCTGCCGCTGGCCGAGGCCATCCGGCGGGCCGACGCAGCTGGCGCGCGTGCCGTGGTGATCGTCGACCATGACGACAAGCCGATCGCGATCGTCAACGAGAGCGCCGTGATGGCCACCCCGCCGCAGCGCCGCCCCTGGATCGAGGCCGGGTCGCTGGCCCGGAGCATCGACGGTGGCCTGATCCTGCCCGCCGACCTGTCCGGCATGGCCCTGCTCGACGCCGTGCGGCGGGCCCCGGCCACCGAGTACCTGCTGGTCGAGCCGTCCGGCCAGGTGTACGGGGTGCTCTCGGCCAGTGATCTCGACCACGCTTTCGCTGGCGCCTGAGCTCTGCTAGCCCGGGGGGGCGGCCCCCCTGGACCCCCCGGGATGCATGGCCCCGCCAGGCGCCCCCCTCCGGGGGCGCCTGCCGTGACCATAGAAATGCTGTGTTAGCCCGGGGGGGCGGCCCCCCTGGACCCCCCGGGATGCATGGCCCCGCCAGGCGCCCCCCTCCGGGAGCGCCTGCCGTGACCATAGAAATGCTCCCTTCACCGGCTGAGGCGACCCCGCCTCGCCAGCAAAGAGGCTGGGGCGCGCGCCCTGACCGCACTGGCCGGCCCGGCCCCGCTACTGTGGCGGCGTGATCCGTCAGCGCCGCGGCCCGTTCGCCCCTGGAGACCAGGTCCAGCTCACCGACCCCAAGGGCCGCAAGCACCTGGTGCTGCTGGCGGCTGGGCGCACGTTCCACACCCACCGGGGCTCGCTCGCCCATGACGATCTCATCGGCAGCCCGGAAGGCAGCGTGGTGCAGTCGTCGGGCGGTACCCCGTACGTGGCGCTGCGCCCGCTGCTGGCCGACTTCACCCTGTCCATGTCCCGCGGGGCCGCGGTCGTGTACCCGAAGGACGCGGCCCAGATCGTCGCCCTGGCGGACATGTTCCCCGGGGCCAGGGTGCTGGAGGCCGGGGCCGGTTCCGGCGCCCTGTCCTGCTGGCTGCTGCGCGCCGTCGGCGAGGCCGGGCTGCTGGTGTCCTACGAGCGCCGGCCGGATTTCGCTGAGATCGCGCGGGCCAACGTGCAGCGGTTCTTCGGCGCCGAGCACCCGGCCTGGCAGCTCCGGATCAGCGACCTGGCGGACGTCGCGCATTCCGCTGAGAGCGCAGAACACGGCGCAGAGCCAGAAGATAGTTTCGACCGGGTGGTACTGGACATGCTGGCGCCATGGGACTTCATTCACGTGGCAGCTACCGCGCTGGTCCCGGGCGGCGTGCTGTGCTGCTACGTGGCCACCGTGACCCAGCTGTCCCGGGCCGTGGAAGCCATCCGCGAGCAGGGCAGTTTCGACGAGCCCGCGGCGTGGGAAACTCTGGCCCGCGGGTGGCACGTTGATGGACTGGCGGTGCGGCCAGAGCACCGGATGGTGGGTCACACCGGGTTTCTCATCACGGCCCGGCGGCTGGCTCCCGGTACCACGCCGCCGCCGCGGCGGCGCAGGCCGGCCAAGGGTTCCCGGGAAGAACCCGATCAGTGAGAATGTCAGCGGCAGGCAGCACGAGGTTACGCCAGGGCCTCGGATAGGTAGGGTCTAAGTGAAGTCTGCTCTCGGAAGGGGGTGGGGGCGTGGCCACACGTGACGAAGGATCGCGCACCGCGCGGCATGACGACCAGGTTCAGGGCCTCACCACGCAGATCTCTTTCCTCGAGGAGGAGGTGGCGGTGTTGCGGCGCAGGCTGTCTGACGCGCCCCGGCACGTCCGGCTCCTGGAGGAGCGGCTGCGCGAGTCTGAGGCCAGCCTCGCCGCTGTGACCAGCCAGAACGAGCGGCTGGCCGACACCCTGCGGGAAGCGCGCGATCAGATCGTGGCGCTGAAGGAAGAGGTCGACCGGCTGGCCCAGCCGCCGTCCGGGTTCGGTGTCTTCCTGGAAGCCTGCGAGGACGGCACGGCGGACGTGTTCACCGGCGGCCGGAAGATGCGGGTCAGCGTGAGCCCCGCGGTCGAGCTGGACAGCCTCCGGCCCGGCCAGGAGGTCGTGCTGAACGAGGCGCTCAACGTGGTCATCGCCCAGGGTTATGAGACGGTCGGCGAGATCGTCATGCTCAAGGAGATCCTGGACGGCGGCGACCGGGCGCTGGTCATCTCGCACGCGGACGAGGAGCGGGTGGTCCGGCTGGCCGAGCCGCTGCGGCAGGCCACGGTCCGGGCCGGTGACTCGCTGCTGCTCGAGCCGCGGTCCGGCTACGTGTACGAGCGGATTCCCAAGGCCGAGGTCGAGGAACTCATCCTGGAGGAAGTCCCGGACATCACCTATTCCGACATCGGCGGGCTGAGCCCGCAGATCGAGCAGATCAGGGACGCGATCGAGCTGCCCTACCTGCACGCTGACCTGTTCCGGGAGCACCAGCTGAAGCCGCCCAAGGGGGTCCTGCTGTACGGGCCGCCCGGCTGCGGCAAGACGCTCATCGCCAAGGCGGTGGCCAACTCCCTGGCCAAGCAGGTCGCGGCGCGCACCGCGCAGCAGCGGGCTGAGAACGGCGACGCGGCCACCGGTAAGGAGTCCGAGGGCAAGAGCTTCTTCCTCAACATCAAGGGCCCGGAACTGCTCAACAAGTACGTCGGCGAGACCGAGCGACACATCCGGCTGGTGTTCCAGCGGGCCCGGGAAAAGGCCAGCGAGGGCATGCCGGTCATCGTGTTCTTCGACGAGATGGACTCGATCTTCCGTACCCGCGGGTCCGGGGTGTCCAGTGACGTGGAGAACACCATCGTCCCGCAGTTGCTGAGCGAGATCGACGGGGTCGAGGGCCTGGAGAACGTGATCGTGATCGGGGCCTCCAACCGGGAGGACATGATCGACCCCGCGATCCTGCGCCCCGGCCGGCTCGACGTGAAGATCAAGATTGAGCGGCCGGACGCCGAAGCGGCCAAGGACATCTTCTCCAAGTACGTGCTGACCGAGCTGCCGCTGCACCCGGACGACCTGGCCGAGCACAGCGCCTCCCGGGACGCCACGGTGGACGCCATGATCCAGCGGGTCGTGGAGCGCATGTACAGCGAGACCGAGGAGAACCGGTTCCTCGAGGTGACCTACGCCAACGGGGACAAGGAAGTCCTCTACTTCAAGGACTTTAACTCCGGCGCCATGATCGAGAACATCGTGGCCCGGGCCAAGAAGATGGCCATCAAGGAGTTCCTGGACACCGGGCAGAAGGGCATGCGGGTGGCGCACCTGCTGACCGCGTGCGTGGACGAGTTCAGCGAGAATGAGGACCTGCCGAACACCACCAACCCCGACGACTGGGCCCGTATCTCCGGTAAGAAGGGCGAGCGAATCGTGTACATCAGGACCTTGGTCTCCGGCAAGCAGGGGACCGAGGCTGGGCGCTCCATCGATACGGTCGCCAATACCGGGCAGTACCTCTAGGCCGTGGCAGGCGGAGCGGCGCGTCCCGGAGCCCGCCAGGTAGCACTAGGCTTTTTGCCATGAGCGTCCGGCGGGTCATGGGAACGGAGACCGAGTACGGCATCTCGGTGCCCGGTCAGCCGGGCGCGAACGCCATGGTCACGTCCTCGCAGGTGGTCAACGCCTACCAGGCGGCGACCTCGGCGCGGAGCCGGCGGGCGCGGTGGGATTTCGAGGAGGAGAACCCGCTGCGCGACGCCCGGGGCTTTGACCTGGCCCGGGATTCGGCGGATTCTACCCAGCTGACCGACGAGGACCTGGGCCTGGCCAACGTGATCCTGACCAACGGTGCCCGGCTGTACGTGGACCATGCCCACCCGGAGTACTCGGCGCCTGAGTGCACCAACCCGATGGCCGCGGTGACCTGGGACAAGGCTGGCGAGCGGGTGATGGCGGAAGCCGCGGCCCGGGCGGCGACCGTGCCCGGCACCGCCCCCATCCAGCTGTACAAGAACAACACCGACAACAAGGGTGCCTCCTACGGCTGCCACGAGAACTACCTGATGCGCCGGTCCACGCCGTTCGCGGACATCGTCCGGCACCTCACCCCGTTCTTCGTGTCCCGGCAGGTCATCTGCGGCGCCGGGCGGGTGGGCATCGGCGCGGACGGCCGGGACGACGGCTTCCAGGTCAGCCAGCGAGCCGACTTCTTCGAGGTCGAGGTGGGCCTGGAGACCACGCTGAAGCGGCCGATCATCAACACCAGGGACGAGCCGCACTCCGACCCGGAGAAGTACCGGCGGCTGCACGTGATCATCGGTGACGCCAACATGAGCGAGGTCAGCACGTACCTCAAGCTCGGCACCACCGCGCTCGTGCTGGCCATGATCGAGGACAAGTTCCTCGGCGGCGACCTGTCGATCGAATCGCCGGTGGCCGAGCTGCGGGCCATCTCGCATGACCCGTCCTGCCGGCATCTGGCCACGCTGCGGGATGGCCGGAAGATGACCGCGATCCAGCTCCAGATGGAATACCTGGAGCTGGCCCGGAAGTACACCGAGGACAAGTACGGCTCGGACGTCAACGAGATGACCTCCGACGTGCTCACCCGGTGGGAGTCCGTGCTGACCAGGCTGGCTGAGGACCCGATGCAGCTGGCCCGGGAGCTGGACTGGGTGGCCAAGCTGCAGCTGCTGGAGGGCTACCGGGCCCGGGACGGGCTGGCCTGGGGGCACCCCCAGCTCCAGCTGGTGGACCTCCAGTACTCCGACGTGCGCCCGGACCGCGGCCTGTATAACCGGCTGGCCTCCCGGGGCCGGATGCTCCGCCTGGTGCCCGAGGCCGCGGTGCAGCGTGCCATCGAGCATCCCCCGGAGGACACCCGGGCCTATTTCCGCGGCCGCTGCCTGCGGCAGTACCCGGAATCCGTGGCCGCCGCCTCCTGGGACTCGGTGATCTTCGACATCCCGGGCCGGGAGTCGCTGCAGCGGGTACCCACGCTGGAGCCGCTGCGCGGTACCAAGGTGCATGTGGGCAGCTTGCTGGACCGCTGCCGCACCGCGGGTGACCTGGTGGCCGCCCTCACCGGGCAGGACTGACGGCCACTGGCGGCCGCTGCGGGTTGAGGCCATGTCCTGATTCAGGGTTGGACAGGCCGTCGGCAGGCGAGGATACGGTTAGGTCCAGGACGACCCTGTCTCACGGAGGTTCGGGCATGGCGACAAAGGACACCGGCGGTCAACGGCAAGCTCCCCGGCGCAGTGAGGAGACCGAGGAAGCGGAACCTCAGTCCACCGCGGACGTCAAGGAGCGCCAGGAGAAGCTGGCGGACGACGTGGATGCGATCCTCGACGAGATCGACGAGGTGCTGGAAGAGAACGCTGAGGAGTTCGTCCGCTCTTACGTGCAAAAGGGCGGTCAGTGACACGATGCCGCCGCTAGGCGGCTGGCCGCAGCGGTGCCCGGGCGGCAGCCGGTAACGTGCTGCCGCCCGCCCGGTACGCCGGCTCCGCCCGGTGGCCGGGGGCGGCCGCCAGCGGGTTCGCCATGGGCTGAGAGCCCCGGGTCCACCTCGCGGCCGGGCGGCAGTAAGGTCAGGTACCGGGTAGATCAGGTACCGGGACGGGCTAACCGGAGGGATTGGGCGTGGATTCTGACTTCGGCGGGAATTTCACTGCGGCGTGCCTGAACGCGGGCACTTCCTCTTTCGCCGACTTCCTGTCCTCGGCCGCCCCCGAGCTGCTGCCCGGGGCCAGGCTGGCCGAGGCCGGGCGGCCAGCCGCAGCAAGCGAACGGCTGGCCCGTGACCTGCCGCACGCCACCACGATCGTGGCCGCGCGATTCGCGGGCGGCGTGGTGATGGCGGGCGACCGGCGGGCCACCGCAGGCAACATGATCGCCCAGCGGGACATCGAGAAGGTCTTCCGGAGCGACGATTTCTCCTGCGTCGGCATAGCTGGGGTGGCCGGCATGGGCCTGGAGCTGGTCCGGCTGTTCCAGCTGGAACTGGAGCACTACGAGAAGCTGGAAGGCCGGACGCTGTCCCTGGAGGGCAAGGCGAACCGGCTGTCCGCGTTCGTCCGCGGCAACCTCGCCGCGGCCATGCAGGGCCTGGTGGTCATCCCGCTGTTCGCCGGCTTCGACGAGGACGCCGGGCGGGGCCGCATCTTCAGCTACGACGTGGCCGGCGGCCGCTACGAGGAGCAGCCCTACCACGCCATCGGATCCGGCTCGGTGTTCGCCAAGGGCGCGCTGAAGAAGCTCTACACCGAGGGCTTGTCCGGCCAGGAGGTGCTGCTGGCGTGCATGCACGCGCTCTACGATGCCGCCGATGATGACTCCGCCACGGGCGGCCCGGATATCGCCCGCGGCCTGTACCCGGTGCTGGCCGTGATCACGGCCGACGGCTTCCGCCGGCTGCCGGATGCTGAATCCGGCGAGTACGCCCGGGCCGTGGTGGACGAACGGTTGCGCTCGCCCGGCGGCCCGGTGGCGCCACTGGCGCCGGCCGGCGCGGGCGGCCGCGAGCTGCCGCCCGCCTGACTGGCCGGCCCGTGAACACCACCATCCAGCACCGATCAGCGAGCACTGATCCAGCCAGTACACGAGTAGGGGTAGACGCCCGGTGAGCATGCCGTTCTACGTCTCGCCTGAACAGGCGATGAAGGACAAGGCGGATTACGCCCGCAAGGGCATCGCGCGCGGCCGCAGCGGCGTGGTGATCCAGTACGACGGGGGCATCCTGTTCGTGGCGCCGAACCCGTCCAGCGCGCTGCACAAGATCAGCGAGATCTACGACCGGATCGCGTTCGCGGCGGTCGGCCGGTACAACGAGTTCGAGAACCTGCGCAAGGCCGGCGTACGGTACGCGGACCTCACCGGCTACCAGTACGACCGCAGCGATGTCACCGCGCGCGGCCTGGCCAACTGGTACGCCCAGATCCTGGGCCAGTTCTTCACCGAGAGCAGCAAGCCGTGGGAGGTGGAACTGGTCGTGGCGGAGGTGGGCGAGACGCCCGAGGCCGACCAGATCTACCGGATCACCTTCGACGGGTCGGTAGCCGAGGAGCATGGCTTCGTGGCCATGGGCGGCCAGGCCGACCAGGTCGCCATCGTGCTGAAGGACCACTACACCGAGGGCATGACGCTGGTCCAGGCCCTGGCCGCGGCCATCGCCGCGCTGTCCAGCCAGGGCAACGGCGAAGGCACGGAGCTGACCGCACGGCAGCTGGAAGTGGCCATCCTGGCCCGGGACCGGGTGCACCGGACGTTCCGGCGGCTGACCGGCTCCCAGCTCGAGCTGCTGCTGGCCGAGGCCAGGCCGGGCCAGGCGGCAGCGGCGGGCGGCCCGGGCGAGCTGGCCGCGGGCAGCGACGCGGAGCCCGGCACCTCGGCCAGCCCGGACGGCGGCACCGACCAGCCCGCCTAGCCGCCCGGGGGGCGGGTCAGCCGGGCCGCCCGGGTGCTCAGGGCCGGCCTGGCTCGGCGTGCACCACCGCCCACACCGCGCGGACCTCGTCCGTGGTGCTGTTCCAGTACTCGTGCGGGGTCGATGAGTCGAACGCGAGTGAGTCGCCGGGGCCGAGCTCATAGCTCTCGAACCCGACCCGGGCGTGCAGCCTGCCGGTCATGATCAGGCCGTACTCGTAGCCGTCGTGCCGCAGCGCGCGCCGGGCATCGGTGGAGTGGCCGCCCGGCTCGTACACGACCTCGAGGAAATCCACCCGCTCATCCGGGCCCGGGGTGAGCCGCTCCCAGCGGACCCCGCTGGCCAGGTCGATGGTGCGCCGGGTGCCTGCCCGCTGCATGACCCCGTGCCCGGCGGGCCAGCCCGCGAGCGGGGGCGGCCCGGTCACCGCCCGGCCTGCTGCAGCCGCGCCAGTGGCGTTTCCCGCGGGCCTGGCGGCCCGCGGCGCCGTGGCATCCGGCCTGGGCCGGGCGCGGCCCGCGCCGTGCGCGGTCATGGTCGTGCCGCCCTCGGCCGGGCCCACCCCGAACAGGAAGTCCAGCGACGTGCGCAGCTCCGTGGCCAGTGCGTACAGCATGCCGACCGATGGTGCCGACACCCCACGCTCGATCTGCGAGACCAGGCTGGGCGAGCAGCTGATCCGGCGGGCCAGCTCGCGGGCGGACAAGCCGCGCTGCTCACGTACCTGGCGCAGCCGCGGGCCCAGTTCCGCCCCTGGGTCAAAGCCGCTGCCAGCCATCGCCGCCGTGCTCCTGGTTCGTCTGGGCCTGCCGTCACGTGCAGGCCTCGTCAAAGGCACCGCGGGCCTGGCCAGACGCCAGGGACCCGGTCGTGGCACCACACCCCTTGACAGCCACACTGTACATACGTTGAATCGTGCTGTACATGGTGCCATCGATTGCAGCGCCTGTCCCGGGGCATGTGCCCACGTCATGACCAGTTATGTCACCGGAGGAGATCAGCATGGCCACTCCCTCGCTTGCGGTAGCGCCCGCCCCGGGCCGGATGGGCGTTGATTTCGAGGAGCGGGTGGACTTCGCGCGGCTGCGCGGCTACCGGCTGAGCCGGGCGATGGCCGCGCTGGAGGCCAGCGGCCTGGGCGCGCTGCTGGTGTTCGACAACAACAACATCCGCTACCTCACCGGGGTGTCCATCGGCGAGTGGACCCGGGACAAGCTCTGCCGCTATGCGCTGTACACGCGCACCGGCGAGCTGTTCCTGTGGGACTTCGGATCCGCGGCCGTGCACCACCGGCTGTACTGCCCCTGGCTGAAGCCGGAGCACTGCATCGCCTCCTACAGCACGATGCGCGGGGCCACCCCGCCCGACTCCGGGATCGTGGCCAAGGCGGTCACCGAGATCAGCGGCATCCTGGCCGACACCGGGGTGGCCGGGGAGCCGGTGGGCGTGGACTTCGCCGAGATCCCGGTGCTGTTCGAGCTGCAGCGCCAGGGCATCGACGTGCGCGACGGCCAGCAGGTGATGCTGGACGCGCGGCAGGCCAAGTCCCGGGACGAGATCACCCTGCTGTCCATGGCCGCGGCCATGGTGGACGGCGTCTACCAGGAGATCACCGACGCGCTCAAGCCGGGAGTGCGGGAGAACGAGATCGTGGCCCTGGCCAACAAGCGGCTGTACGAGATGGGCTCCGACGACGTGGAGTCGATCAACGCGGTGTCCGGCGAGCGGTGCAACCCGCACCCGCACAACTTCTCCGACCGCATGATCCGCCCGGGCGAGCAGGCCTTCTTCGACATCATGCACTCCTACAACGGCTACCGGACCTGCTACTACCGGACGTTCGCGGTGGGCCGCTCCAGCCCGGCACAGCGGGATGCTTACGCCCGGGCCAGCGAGTGGATGCAGGCCGCGCTGGATGCCATCAAGCCGGGGGTGTCCACCGACCAGGTGGCCCGGCTCTGGCCGGCCGCGGAGGAGTTCGGCCTGCCCGACGAGAAGACCGCGTTCGGCCTGCAGTTCGGTCATGGCCTCGGGCTCGCGCTGCACGAGCGGCCGATCATCAGCAGGCTCACCTCGCTCGATGCCCCGATGGAGATTGCGGAGGGCATGGTGTTCGCGGTGGAGACCTACTGCCCGGCCACGGACGGCGTGTCCGCGGCCCGGCTGGAGGAGGAAGTCGTCGTGACCGCGGACGGGGTGGAGATCATCACCCGGTTCCCGTCCGCGGAACTGTTCGTCACCAACCCGTACTGAGTCAGTCAACCCGCGCTGAGAGGTGTCATGGACGAGGCGACCGCGCTTGACCTCTACCGGATGATGACCGAGATCCGGCAGTTCGAGAAGCGTGCCCACGACCTGTTCCTGCAGAACCTGGTCAAGGGCACCACCCACCTGGGCACCGGCCAGGAGGCCATCGCGGCCGGGGTGGCCGGGGCGATGCGGCCGGATGACTACACGTTCGTCACCTACCGCGGGCACAACCACGTGCTGGCCCGGGGCACCCCGATGACCGGGGTGATGGCCGAGCTGCTGGGCCGGGAGAACGGCCTGATGCACGGCAAGGGCGGGTCCATGCACCTGCTGGACGTGTCCCGGGGCGTGCTGGGCTCCTACGCGATCATCGGCGCGCAGCTGGTCATCGCCAACGGCACCGCGTGGTCCGCGCAGTACCGCGGCAGCGGCCAGGTCACGGTCTGCTTCTTCGGCGACGGCACCACCAACATCGGCGCGTTCCACGAGGCACTCAACCTGGCCGCGGTGTGGTCGCTGCCGGTGGTCTTCGTGTGCGAGAACAACCTGTACATGGAGTACACCCGATCGAGTCGGTCACCGCCGTGAAACGGCCCGCTGCGGACCGGGCCCCGGCCTACGGGCTCAATTCCCAGGTGGTGGATGGGAACGACGTGGAGGCGGTGTTCGGCATGGCCCGGGACGCCATCGAGCAGGCCCGGGCCGGCGGCGGCCCGTCGCTGATCGAGGCGCTCACCTACCGGCACGGCGGTCACTCCCGGGCCGACCCGGCCAAGTACCGGCCAGCCGAGGAAGTCAAGGAATGGCTGGCCCGCGACCCCATCCCCGCCTACCGCTCGGTGCTGATGTCCCGCGGCGTGGCCGAGTCGGTGCTGGATGAGATCGACGGCCGGGCCAAGGCGGCGGTGGACCTGGCTACCGAGGAAGCCAAGGCAGGCAAGGAACCAGACCTGGCCCTGGCCTCGACGAACGTGTGGAGCGACGGCGGCGCCGCGTGGAGGAACTCGTGAGCACTGAAGTGGTGATGCCCCGGATGGGCGAGACCGTGGACGAGGGCACCGTGACCATCTGGTACAAGTCCCCGGGCGAGCAGGTGGCCGAGGGTGAGCCGCTGCTGGAGATCGGCACGGACAAGGTGGACACGGACATCCCGGCCCCGGCCAGCGGCACGCTGGCCGAGATCAAGGTCGCGGTGGACGAGACGGTCCCGGTCGGGACGGTACTGGCGGTGATCGAGTAATGAGTGTCATCACTTACCGCGAGGCGGTGGCCCGCGGCATCGCCCAGGAGATGCGCCGGGACGACCGGGTCGTGTTCCTCGGCGAGGATGTCGCCGCCGCGGGCGGCGTGTTCAAGGCCACGGTCGGGCTGCTGGAAGAGTTCGGCCCGAAGCGGGTGCGCGACACCCCAATCAGCGAGCAGGCCATCCTGGGCGCGGCCATGGGCGCCGCCATGACCGGGCTGCGCCCGATCGCGGAGATCATGTTCAGCGACTTCTTCGCGGTCTGCTGGGACCTGGTCGCCAACGAGATCGCCAAGAGCCGCTACATGTCCGACGGCCAGGTCGCCTTCCCGCTGGTGATCCGCTGCGCCAACGGGGGCGGGGTACGGTTCGGCGCGCAGCACTCCCAGTCGGTGGAGAACTGGGCCATGGCCGTGCCCGGGCTCAAGGTGGTGGCCCCGTCCAACCCGCGGGACGTGATCGGCCTGCTGGCCGCGGCGATCCGGGATCCCGACCCGGTGCTGTTCTTCGAGCAGAAGTCGCTGTACGGGACCAAGGGCGAGATCGGCGACGACACCGAGATCGTGGAACCGCTCGGCCAGGCCACTGTGCTCACCGAGGGTGACGACGCCACGATCGTGGCCCTCGCGGCCATGGTGCCCCGCGCGGTCCAGGCCGCCGGCCAGCTAGCGGCCGAGCACGGTATCCGCTGTAGTGTCGTGGATGTGCGCAGCCTGGTCCCGCTGGACACCCGCACCATCCTCGGCGAGGTGGCGCGGACGGGCCGGCTGTTCACGGTCGAGGAGAACCCGCGGCTGTGCGGGTGGGGCGCGGAGATCGTCTCCATCGCCGCGGAGGAATGCTTCGGCTCGCTGCGCGGGCCCACGGTGCGGATCACCACCCCGCATATCCCGCTGGCGGCAGCCGATGCCCTCGAAGATCACATGCTGCCTTCGGTAGCACGGATCACCGAGACAGTGCGCAAGACCCTGGAGGACGAGTGACAGCGGCGGATCTGACAGCCATCACCGGCATCGAGGTGCCGACCGGGCTGCTCATCGGCGGGGAGTGGACCAAAGGCCGGGAAGGCGGGCAGATCGGCGTCACCGACCCGGCCACCGAGGAGGTCATCGCGGAGGTGGCCGACGGCAGCGCCGAGGATGCGCTGGACGCGGTCGCCGCGGCCGAGGCGGCCCTGCCGGGCTGGGCCGCGACCGCGCCCCGTGCCCGCGGCGAGTGCCTGCGCCGCGCCTGGGTGCTGATGATGGAGCGATCGGAGGCGCTGGCCCGCCTGATGGTGCTGGAGAACGGCAAGGCCCTGCCGGACGCGCGGAGCGAGGTCATCTACGCGGCCGAGTTCTTCCGCTGGTACGCCGAGGAGGCGGTGCGGCTGGACGGCGCCGTGCTCACCGCGCCCGCCGGGACCAACCGCATCATGGTGGTGCGGCAGCCGGTGGGGGTCAGCGTGCTGATCACCCCGTGGAACTTCCCGGCCGCGATGGCCACCAGGAAGATCGGGCCCGCCCTGGCCGCGGGCTGCACGGTCGTGCTCAAGCCCGCCAAGGAGACCCCGCTGACCGCGCTCGCGGTCGCGGACATCCTGCGCGAGGCGGGCGTGCCGGGCGGCGTGGTCAACGTGGTGACCACGTCCTCGGCCAGCCGGTTCAGCGGCGCCGTGCTCGCTGACCCGCGGGTGCGCAAGCTGTCCTTCACCGGGTCCACCGAAGTCGGCCGGGTGCTGCTGAAAGCCGCCGCCGACCAGGTGATCAACTGCTCGATGGAACTCGGCGGCAACGCCCCCTTCCTGATCTTCGAGGACGCTGACGTCCAGGCCGCGCTGGACGGGGCATTCCTGGCCAAGATGCGCAACGGCGGCGAGGCGTGCACCGCGGCCAACCGGTTCTACGTGCACGAGGCGGTGGCCGATGAGTTCACCGAGGCGTTCGCGGCCCGGCTGGCCGCGCTGAAGGTCGGCCCGGGCCTGGACGACGGCACCGAGCTGGGGCCGCTGGTCAACTCCGATACCCGGTCCAAGGTGGCCAGCCTGGTGGACGGGGCGGTCGCAGCGGGCAGCAAGGTGGTCACCGGGGGTATGGCCCCGGACCGCCGGGGCTACTTCTACGCCCCCACCGTTCTGGATCATGTCCCGTCCGGCGCTGGCATCCTGCACGAGGAGATCTTCGGCCCGGTGGCGCCGATCGTCCGTTTCACCGCCGAGTCTGACGCGATCTCCTGGGCCAACGACACCGAGTACGGCCTGGTGTCCTACGTCTACACCGACGACCTGCGCCGGTCGCTGCGGGTGGCGGAGGCGCTGGAATCCGGCATGGTCGGCATCAACCGTGGCGTGGTGTCCGACCCGGCCGCGCCGTTCGGCGGGGTCAAGCAATCTGGCCTCGGCCGCGAGGGAGGGCATGACGGGCTGCTGGAGTTCACCGAGACCAAGTACATCGCTGTCAGCTGGTGACACGACACGCGCGGAGCCGCCCCTGCTGGCATCCGCCAGCGACCGCGTGACATAGGGTCTGGTGAGCGCTATGGACAGACGAATCTTTGGCCTAGAGAACGAATACGGCGTCACGTGTACCTTCCGGGGCAGCCGTCGGCTCTCGCCGGACGAGGTAGCCAGGTACCTCTTCCGGCGAGTGGTGTCGTGGGGCAGGAGCAGCAACGTGTTCCTGCGCAACGGCGCCCGGCTCTACCTCGACGTGGGCAGCCACCCCGAGTACGCGACCCCGGAATGCGACAACATCCTGGACCTGGTCGTGCACGACAAGGCGGGGGAGCGGATCCTGGAAGGCCTCCTGGTGGACGCCGACCGCCGGCTCCGCGAAGAGGGCATCGCCGGGGACATCTACCTGTTCAAGAACAACACCGACTCGGCCGGCAACTCCTACGGCTGCCACGAGAACTACCTGGTGGGCCGGCACGGCGAGTTCGGGCGGCTGGCCGACATCCTGATCCCGTTCCTGGTCACCAGGCAGGTGATCTGCGGGGCGGGCAAGGTGCTGCAGACCCCGCGCGGCGCGGTGTACTGCGTCAGCCAGCGCGCCGAGCACATCTGGGAGGGCGTGTCCTCGGCCACCACGAGGTCCCGGCCGATCATCAATACCCGGGACGAGCCGCACGCCGACGCGGAACGGTTCCGGCGGCTGCACGTGATCGTCGGTGACTCGAACATGAGCGAGACCACCATGCTGCTCAAGGTCGGCGCGACCGACCTGGTGCTGCGGATGGTCGAGGCAGGCACGGTCATGCGGGACCTGACCCTGGAGAACCCGATCCGGGCGATCCGGGACGTCAGCCACGACATGACTGGCCGGCGCTGGGTCCGGCTGGCCAACGGGCGCGAGGCCAGCGCGCTGGACATCCAGCGCGAGTACCTGTCCCGGGCCAAGGATTTCACCGACCGGCGCGGCGCCGACGCCATCACCCAGCGCGTGCTCGACCTGTGGGAGCGCACCCTGCACGCGGTGGACACCGGGGACTTCTCCCTGGTCGACCGGGAGATCGACTGGATCACGAAGTTCCAGCTGATCGAGCGGTACCGGGGCAAGCACGGGCTGCCGCTGTCCTCGCCCCGGGTGGCCCAGCTCGACCTCGCCTACCATGACGTGCACCGTGGCCGCGGCCTGTACTACCTGCTGCAGAAGCGCGGGGCGGTCGCCCGGACCGCGCGGGACCTGGACATCTTCGAGGCCAAGTCGGTCCCGCCGCAGACCACCCGGGCCCGGCTGCGTGGCGAGTTCATCCGCCGGGCGCAGGAGCGGCGCCGTGACTTCACCGTGGACTGGGTCCACCTGAAGCTGAATGACCAGGCCCAGCGCACCGTGCTGTGCAAGGACCCGTTCCGGTCCGTGGACGAGCGGGTGGAGAAGCTGATCGCCGGCATGTAAGCGTAAGGATTTGGCTCCCGCGTCCCGGGCCGGGCAGTCAAGTGATGCCGGTAGGCTGGCGGGGCTCACCTGCCGGAGATGACAAGGTCCACATTCATGCGACGTTTTGCCGTTCTGCTGTCCGTTCCGCTGCTCGCCGTGCTGGCCCTGGCGGGCTGCGGCTCCTCCCAGGCTGGGGGGACCCCCGTGGCGGTGTCCGGGCAGTTCGGGCAGAATCCGAAAATTACCATTCCGACGCAGAAGGCCGACGGGAATCTGGACGTCAGGACCCTGATCAAGGGCGGCGGCCCGGCACTCGCAAAGACCGACGCGTTCGTCGGGAACTATGCCGTCTATATCTGGAGCGGCACCAGTCACAAGCTGGCGGTCAGCACGTTCACGAGCAAGAGCCCGGCCCTTTTCAGTGGCCAGCTGCTGCCCGGCCTGGAGACCGCCCTGCTGGGCAAGAAAATGGGCAGCCGGGTGCTGGTCGTCATCCCGCCCAAGGACGGCTACGGGAAAAAGGGAAACAGCCAGGCTGGGGTGACCGGCAGTGACACCCTGGTCTTCGTCGTGGACATGATCAAGGCAATCCCGGACAACGCGTCCGCGTCGGGCGCCTCGGTGTCCAACGGCGGCGGCACGCTGCCCGCCGTCACGGCCAAGACCGGTACCGCGCCGCAGATCAGCATCCCGAAGTCGGGTAACCCGCCGGCCGCGCTGGTGACCAAGACGCTGATCAAGGGGTCAGGCCCGGCCATCGCCAAGGGCCAGACCGTGGTCGTCCAGTACACCGGCGCAATCTGGCGGACCGGCCAGATCTTCGACTCCTCCTGGTCCCGCGGGCAGCCGTTCGGCTTCACCATCGGCGTCAGCCCGAGCCAGGTCATCACGGGCTGGGACCACGGGCTCATCGGCCAGACCGTGGGCAGCCGGGTGATGCTCGTCGTCCCGCCGGCCGACGGCTACGGCACGACCGGCAACGCGCAGGCGGGTATCAAGGGCAGTGACACCCTGGTCTTCGTGGTGGACGTGCTGGGCGCGGTCACGCCCAGCGGCACCGGCTGAGCTCCGGGCGGGGCCTCAGCCGCCACCGGAGCTGAACCGCTCGGCCAGCCCGTCCGCGACCAGGCTGAGGCCCATGCCGAGCAGCCACACGTCCTTGGCCAGCGCGGTGCCCTGCTGGGACGGCCGCAGGCTGCCTTCCCGGCGCATCCCCGGGGTCTTGACGTACAGGCCGAGCAGGCCGCCCGCGAACCCGGTGAGCCCGGCCCCGGCCAGCTCAGCGGGAATGACCGGGAGCAGCAGCGCGGTGCCCAGCGCCATTTCGCTGACCGACAGCAGCCGGGCGAAGTCCTCGGCCTTGAGCTGGGCCAGGAAGGGGTACGTGCCAGCAGCCATGCCGTGCAGCCGGGCTGCGGTTTCCTCGTCCGCGGACCACTTGGTCAGGCCCGCGTTGAAGATGAACGCGCCTGCGGTGACCCGGGCCGGGAGGGTCCGCGGGTAAGCCGCGATTCGCATAGGTGCTCCTTAACTTGCCGCCCCCTATTTTTTTTCCGCAACGCTGCGTGGTACTCATTCTCCCGCCGTAGCGCGGTCCCGCGCCGCCGGGGGTACGGCCAGCAGCCGGGCCGCGTGCCGCCCGGCCGCCGCGGCAGCGAGAAAGTAGGGCAGGTCGTCGGCTAGGCCGCGGCCCATGCTGGTCAGCGGTACCGGGCAGCCGCGCAGCGCCTCGGCCAGCCCGTCCACGCTGACGGTGACCAGGGCATGCCGCCCGGCGAGCACGGCGGCCTGCCGGGCCACCTCGGCGCCGAACTCCCCGGGCAGCGCGGGCAGCACGACGTCCGCGCGGGCCAGTGCGACCCGCCCGTAGGCGGTGAGGCTGTGATGGGACACCCCGCGGTGCCGCGGCCGCGGGTCCGCGTCACTGACCCGCAGCGCCGCCACCGGGCGGCCGCCGAGCACCGCGGCGGCGTTGACCGCCTCCCCGCAGGCCACCCCGGAAAAGCCCCAGCGTGTCCCGGTGCCCAGGTTCCCCGGGCCCTGGGTCACGACGATCACGTCCGCGCCGAGCACCTGCCGGGCGGCCAGCAGCCCGGTGTGCACGGTGACCGTGTCCAGGTCACCGCCGAACGCCTGGCCGGTGCTGACCACAGCGCGCAGCCAGCCCGCGGCGCGCAGCCCGGCGCAGGTGCGGGAGAACCAGGCGGGCAGGGCCCCGCCGTCGAGCATCACGTACACGGCGGTCAGCGGGCCCGGCGCGCTGGCCCGCAGCCCGGCGAGCACGGCCGGCAGCGCCGAATGCAGGTCGGCGACCACCACCGGGACCCCGCTGATATCGTCCGCGTCGCGGAGCACCTCATGGTGCGGTGAGCCCTGCTCGTCCGCGCCCAGCACGGTGGCCTGCGCCGGGGTGTACCGGGCCTTGATCAGGTGGCCGGGACCGGCCGGGTCACCGGGCAGCCGGTCGGGCAGCGCGGCCACCAGCGCATACCCCCCGGTGCCGAGGCCCAGGTCGAGCGCGGTCGTGTTCAGCAGCACGCGGTCCCCGGGCTCGGGCCGGCCGGTCAGTTCCGGGTAGGCCAGCGCCCGCACCGGGGCGCCGTCCACCGTCACCTCGAGCTCGACGGCGCCCGGCCACTCCCGGCGGATGGCGGAAACTGCGCCACTGCGCCACCTGATCACCCCCGCAGGGTAGCGTCATGTATCGAGATTGGCCCGGGAGCGGCGAGGAAGTGCAATGTCCCGACGGAAGACCGAGCGGCTGCTTGGCCTCGTGGTCTGCCTGCTGTCCAGCGAGCGCTACCTGACCGCGATCCAGATCCGGGACGCCGTACCCGGATACCCGGAGTCTTTCGAGGCGTTCAAGCGGATGTTCGAACGGGACAAGGAAGAACTGCGCGAGCTCGGCATCCCGCTGGAGACGGGGTCCAACTCGGCGCAGCAGGACGAGGCGGGGTACCGCATCCCGCGGCAGGCGTACGTGCTGCCGGACATCCGGCTGGAGCCCGACGAGGCGGCGGTGCTGTCCCTGGCCGCCCGGGTCTGGCGGCGGGCCGAGCTGGCCGGCGCGGCGGCCGGGGCCCTGCTCAAGCTGCGCGCGGCCGGGATCGACGCGGAAGAAGCCGCGCACCTGGGGATCGAGCCCCGGCTGCCCGCGGGCGAGGCGGCGTTCGGCCCGCTCTGGGAAGCGGTACGGGACCGGCGCCCGGTCACCTTCAGCTACCGCGCCGCTGGGCGCAGCCAGCCGCAGCAGCGCCGCCTGGCGCCGTGGGGCGTGGTGAACCGGCACGGCCGGTGGTATGTGGCCGGGCACGATGCTGACCGCGATGCGGTGCGGGTGTTCCGGCTCAGCCGGATCGAGGGGCCGGTGCGGTTCAGCGGGCCGGCTCGGTGACCGTGCCACCCGGCATCGACCTGCGGGAAACCGTCCGGGAGTGGGACGGGCACCCCCCGCCGCAGCGGCCCGCGCTACTCCGGGTACGCCACGGCGCCGGGTATGGCCTGCGCCGCTACGCCCGCCCGGCCGGACCTGGCCAGCCGGTGCCCGCGGGCTGGGACCTGATCGAGGCGCCCTTCTCCGACGTGGGCTGGTATGCCGAGCACATCGCCTCGTTCGGCGCCGATGTGGTGGTGCTCGAGCCCGCGGACCTGCGCGAGGCAGTGATCACCCAGCTGAAAGGAGTACTCGCGTGACCGCGGCCACGGGTAGCAACAACACAGGTAGCCACAACACGGGCAGCCAGAGCACGGGCACCCCGAACACGGGCAGCCGGAACACGGGCAGCTCGCAGGGCACCAGCGCCGGGCGGCTGCAGCGGCTGCTCGCCCTGGTTCCCTACGTGGTCAGCCGGCAGGCCGTCGGGCTGGCCGAGACCGCCGCCGCGTTCGGGGTGAGCGAGCGCGAGCTGGTGGACGACCTGAACCTGCTGTGGTGCGTGGAACTGCGCTCGCCGGATCCGTACTGTCCCATCGACCTGTCCTACGAGGGCGGGGAGATCGTGGTCAGCCAGGCGGAGTCGATGGACCGGCCGCTCCGGCTGGCCGTGGACGAGGCCAGCGCACTGCTGGTCGCGCTGCGGATGCTGGCCGAGCTGGAGTACCGCGCGTCAGTGCCGGGACTGGCCGGCGGCTCGGCGCTGAGCCGGACCATCGCGAAGCTGGAAGCCGCCGCGGGGGAGGCCGCCGCCCCCAGCGCCCAGCTGGCCGTCCAGGTGGACAAGCTCGCCGAGCAGGCGGTGCTGTCCGAGCTGCGCGCCGCGCTGAGCCAGCAGCGCCGGGTGCACCTGTCCTATTACGTGCCCGGCCGGGACGAGGCCACCGAGCGCGATGTGGACCCGATGCGGCTGCTTGTCGTGGAGGGCCGCAGCTACCTGGAGGGCTGGTGCCGCCGGGCCGAGGCGGTCCGGCTGTTCCGGCTGGACCGTATCCTCGGCATCGAGGTGCTGGACCGGCCGGCCGAGGTGCCGCCCGAGGCCGAGCCGGTGGATGTGGACCAGGGCCTGTTCCGGCCATCGCCGGAAGACCTGTATGTGGTCATCGAGCTTTCCCCGCACGGCCGGTGGGTGGCCGAGTACTACCCGTGCGAGTCCACCGAGGAGATGGGCGATGGGTGGCTGCGGGTCGGGCTGCGCACCCCGGACAGCGGCTGGGCCCGCCGGCTCGCCCTGCGGCTGGGCGAGAACGGGCGGATCATCGCGCCGCCCGGGCTGACCACCCAGATCAGGGCGGATGCCGCGGCCGCGCTCGCGCAGTACAGTTGACTCTCCAGTGCTTGACTTCCGGCTGCTCCAGTGGATGCTGGAACCCGGGCGGGTGAGCGCTAACGGCCGGAGGCCAAGCCGCTGCACCAGCCCGGTGCGTTGTACTCACGTGTAGGCTCTTGACCATAGTGACCCAGCGCGGGGGCGCTCGCCCCCGGTGAAGAGGGCAGAAATGATTGGCGACCTGTTCGACAGCCCGTGGAAGATCCTGATCGTGGCCGTGGTGCTGATCGTGCTGTTCGGCTCGAAGAAGCTGCCGGACGCGGCCCGGTCCCTGGGCAAGTCCATGCGCATCCTCAAGACCGAGGTGCAGGATCTGCATGGCTCGGAAACGGACACGGCGGCCGCCACCCCGGCTCCGGCGATCACCCCGGCGCCCCCTCAGCCGACCCAGCAGCAGCAGATCGACCAGCTCCAGCAGCAGCTGCAGGACCTGCAGCAGAAGCCCGCCGCGGCTGAGCCCGCGAAGGTCAACGGCACGGTGCCGGAGACCCAGCAGACCCAGGCCGGCTGAGCCCGGCCTGGTCCCTCGACCGCCATGGCGAAGCTGGGTGACACGGTCCGGGGTGCCCGCGTGCTCAGCACGCGGGTCCGGGAGGCGGAGGCAGCGGATCCGGAAGGCCGGATGCCGCTCATGGAGCACATCCGCGAGCTGCGGAACAGGCTGGTCAAGATCTGCCTCGCGCTGGTGGTGGGCACCGGTATCGCGCTGATCCCGGCGATCTGGAACCGGATCTGGAAGTTCGTCGAGCACCCGTTCTGCGCGGCCACGATCAACGGCCGCCACGGCTGCCGGGTGCTCGGCGACCAGCTGATCCTGCAGGGCGTGTTCGACCCGTTCATGCTGCGGCTGGAAATCGCGTTCTTCTCCGGGCTGATCCTGACCAGCCCGATCTGGCTGTACCAGCTATGGGCGTTCGTCGCGCCGGGGCTGTACCGGCGGGAGAAGCGGTGGACGTACACGTTCGTATGCACCGCGGTGCCGCTGTTCGTGATCGGCGCGGCCCTGGCCTACTTCGCGATGAGCCGCGGCCTGGGCTACCTGCTGGGCCTGGCCCCGGGCCATGTTCTCGTGCTGCCCCAGGTATCGACCTACCTGAACTACTTCATCGCCATGCTGCTCGGCTTCGGGCTGGCCTTCGAGCTGCCGCTGCTGCTGCTGATCCTCAACGTGGCCGGCGTGCTCACCCACGAGCGGATCAAGAAGTGGCGCCGGATGATGATCTTCGGCGTATTCCTGTTCGCGGGCATCGCCTCGCCGAGCCCGGACCCGGTCACCATGCTGCTGCTCGCCGTGCCCTGCCTGGTCCTGGTCGAGATAGCCGAGGTCATCATCTGGCTGAACGACCGGCGGCGGGCGTCCCGGACGTCGCTGTACGCGGGCCTGGCGGACGACGAGCTCGCGCCGCTGGATGACTCGCTGGACGCTGACCAGCCCCGCTGACCCGCGTTGTTAACCGCGGGCGCCCGGGTGCCCAGGGCCCGGCATGTCAGCGGGCTCACCTAGGCTGGATCACATGTCCACCCCGGCCAGCCCGGCCCAGCGGTACGCCACGTTCCGCCGGCAGCGGGAGGAGAGCGGGCCGGAGCTCGCCGCCTTCCAGGCGCTGTACGACTTCGAGTTCGACCCTTTCCAGCGGCAGGCCTGCACGGCGCTGAGCGACGGGCACGGGGTGCTGGTGGCGGCGCCCACCGGCTCGGGCAAGACGGTCGTCGGCGAGTTCGCAGTGCACCTGGCGCTGGCCGGAGGCGGCAAGTGCTTCTACACCACGCCGATCAAGGCCCTGTCCAACCAGAAGTACGGCGACCTGGTCCGGCGGTACGGACCGGACCAGGTCGGGCTGCTCACCGGGGACAACAGCATCAACGGCGAGGCGCCGGTGGTCGTGATGACCACCGAGGTGCTGCGGAACATGCTGTACGCCGGCGTCACCCACGCTGGCCGGGCTCAGCTACGTGGTGCTGGACGAAGTGCACTACCTGGCCGACCGGTTCCGTGGCGCGGTGTGGGAGGAAGTGATCATCCACCTGCCGGACCCGGTCCGGGTGGTCGCCCTGTCCGCGACCGTGAGCAACGCCGAGGAATTCGGTGACTGGCTAGCCCAGGTCCGCGGCGGCACCGCGGTGATCGTGGATGAGCACCGGCCGGTGCCACTCTGGCAGCACATGATGGTCGGCGGGCGGCTGTACGACCTGTTCCTGGAGGCCGGACCGGGCCGCACCCGGGACGCCGCGACCGGGCGGTCGCAGGACGAGCGCAAGGCGCAGGTGAACCCGGAACTGCTGCGGCTGGCCCGGCGCGACGACTGGCCCGCGGGCCGGGCGCCGTCCCGGCCAGCCCGGGACCGGGCCCGCGGCGGGCCCCGGCCGGTGCGGTACCGGCCGCCCAGCCGGCCCGAGGTTATCGCCCGGCTCGACTCCGCCGGGCTGCTGCCCGCGATCACGTTCATCTTCAGCCGGGCGGGCTGCGACGCCGCGGTCCGCCAGTGCCTGGACGCGGGCCTCCGGCTGACCACACCGGACGAGGCCGCCACCATCACCGAGATCGCGGAGCGGCGCACCAAGGACATCCCCGAGGCGGACCTGCCGGTGCTCGGCTACTCCGAATGGCTCACCAGCCTGCAGCGCGGCATCGCCGCGCACCACGCGGGCATGCTGCCCACCTTCAAGGAAGTGGTGGAGGAGCTGTTCGAGGCCGGGCTGGTCCGGGCGGTATTCGCGACCGAGACACTGGCGCTGGGCATCAACATGCCCGCCCGGACCGTGGTCATCGAACGGCTGGACAAGTGGAACGGGGAAACCCACGCCGACCTGACGCCGGGGGAGTACACCCAGCTGACCGGCCGGGCCGGGCGGCGTGGCATCGACGTCGAAGGGCACGCGGTGGTGCTCTGGCAGCCAGGGGTGGACCCGCAGGCGGTAGCCGGGCTGGCGGGCACCCGGACCTACCCGCTCAACTCCAGCTTCCGCCCGTCCTACAACATGGCGGTCAACCTGGTCGGGCAGGTCGGCCTGGATCAGGCGGCGGCGCTGCTGGAATCGTCGTTCGCCCAGTTCCAGGCGGACCGGGCGGTCGTCGGCATCGCCCGGCAGGCCCGGCGCAGCCGGGCGGCGCTGGACGAGATCGAGCTGGCCTGCGAGCGGGGCGACTACGCCGAGTACCACGCGCTGCGCACCGAGCTGTCCGAGCGGGAGGCAGCCGCGGCCCGGCAGCGGTCCGCCGAGCGCTGGGCCGAGGCGCAGCAGTCACTGGCGCGGCTGCGGCCGGGCGACATCATCTGGGTCCCCGGCGGCCGCCGGGCCGGTTACGCGCTGGTCCTGCAGCCCGGCCTGCCCAGCCGCCGGGCAGACGGGGCCAGCCCGCCCGCCCCGCTCGTGCTGACCGCCAACCGCCAGGTCAAGCGCTTGTCCGTAGCCGACTTCCCGGTCCCGGTAAGCGCCATCGAGCGGGTACGGATCCCCAGCGGGTTCAGCGCCCGCTCGCCCCAGCACCGGCGGGACCTGGCCGCCACCATGCGCACCAGGCTGGCCGGGCGGGGCCGGCCGCGGCCGCCCCGGCCGGACGCGGACCGGCCGGGCCAGGAAGAGATCACCCGGCTGCGGCGGCAGCTGCGCCAGCATCCGTGCCACAGCTGCGCTGACCGTGAGGTGCACGCCCGGCAGGCCGAGCAGCGGGCCCGGCTGGAACGGGAGGTGGCCCGGCTCGAATCGACCGTGGCCGGCCGCTCGCACGTGATCGCGCGGACCTTCGACCGGGTCTGCGCGGTACTGGGCCGCCTCGGCTACCTGCACGACGGCCAGGTCACCGCGGACGGGCGGCGGCTCGCTGACCTGTACACCGAGCTGGACCTGCTGACCGCCGAGTGCGTCCGCCGCGGCCTCTGGGCGGATCTCGACCCGGCCGCGCTGGCGGCCTGCGTGTCCGTGCTGACCTTCGAGTCCCGGAAGACCGACGGCGACGGCCCGCCGCGGCTGCCCGGCGGCCCGGTCCGCGACGTGATCGCCGCGATGACCTCGGTCTGGGCGGAACTCGACGAGCTGGAAAAAGACAGCGGGCTGTCGTTCCTGCGCGAACCCGACCTCGGGTTTGCGCACAGTGCGTACGCCTGGGCCCGCGGCAAGCCGCTGGAGACAGTGCTCGGCCCGAACCTGACCCCTGGCGATTTCGTCCGCGCGGTCAAGCAGCTGATGGACCTGCTCAGCCAGATCGCGGTCGCGGCCGGCCCCGGCTCGGCGCTGGCGTCCACCGCGCGGGCCGCGGTGGCCGCGCTGCGCCACGGAGTGGTCGCGTACTCGTCAGTGAGCTGACCCGGTTGCGGGACGTATTCAGCGCGGCGGGCGGCACGCACGACGACTGGGCCACCTACGACCGGGTCATGGCGGAGGAACGGCGCGCCGCGGTCCTGATCACCCCGGGCCGGTCTACTCCAACGGCTGATCATGGCGCTTACCCGGGCGCCGGCCGGGGCCGGGCGGCGGGGGCGGTGGCGGCCCCGCCGGGACCGGCCCAGGCCAGATGAGCAGGACCGGGCAGGGCCAGGCGAGCTCTTGCGGATGAGAGTATTGGCGTTCATGGACCTTGGCCTGGACGGCAGCCGTGTGCTGATCACCGGGGGAAGCCGCGGCATCGGCTTCGCCATCGCCGAAGCGCTGGCCGCGGAGGGAGCAGCGGTCGGGCTCGTCGCCCGGGACGCCGGGGGCCTCGCCACCGCGGCCGGGCAGCTGGCCAGCCGGGGTGCCCACGTGGCCACGGCCGCCGCGGACGTCACCGACACGGCCGCGCTGAACCGCGCGGTCGGGGAGATCGCCGCTGCCCTCGGCGGCCTGGATCACCTGGTGGCCAACGCGGGCGGCACGGTAGGCGGCGGCAACCTGACCAACTCCGGCCCCGGCGATTTCACCGCCACGTTCGCGCTCAACGCAGGCCATGCCGCTGAGCTGATCCGGGCCGGGCTGAGCCACCTGCACGCGGCGGGCGGCGGGTCGGTCGTGATCATCTCCTCGATCACCGGCTTGCGCCCGGCGCCGCGCACCGCCTACGCCGCGGCCAAGGCGGCGGAGATCCAGCTCGCGGCCACCGCCGCCCAGGAACTGGCCCCCGCGGGCATCCGGGTGAACGCGGTCAGCCCCGGGTCGATCATGTTCCCGGGCGGCGGCTGGGACACGTTCCAGCAGGAGAACCCGGAGGACTTCGCGGCGTTCCTGGCCACCCAGTTCCCGTTCGGCCGGCTGGGACAGCTGACCGAGGTTGCTGACGTGGTCACGTTCCTGCTGTCCGCCCGGGCCTCGTGGGTCACCGGGGCGAACATCGTGGTGGACGGCGGCCAGGGGTACCCGAGCGCCCGCCGGTTCGAGTAGGCCCAATATCGCTGGCTGGAGGACGAAGGACCCTGCCCCTGCCCGCCCTGGTGCGCGCTTACTAGCGGAAAGACCACCAGGGAGGGGTCATGCGGCAACGAGTGCCCACACGAGCCTGGTATTCGCCCGGCCGGCCGGGCCGCCGTCCCCGGCTGCTCGTCGAGGATGATCACCCGGCGCTAGCGATCGCCGACTTCTCCGCGTTCCAGCAGGCCGGCTTCGACGTGGCCTACTGTTCCGGGCCGGGGGAGCCGCCTGGCGACTGCCCGCTGCTGCGGGGCCAGCGCTGCGCCGTGCTGGCGGGCGCGGACGCGGTCCTGCACGGGCTCGATCCGGCCCTCGGCCTCTGCGCGGCAATCCGGCGGCGGTATCCGCGGATCGCCGTGCTCACCGAGCAGCCCGCCGCTGGCAGCGTGACGCTGGCCGCCGGATGCTCGGTGCCAGGCCAGATAGCGGCGCTGCGTCAGGCGCTGAGGCGGTCCGGGTGACGCGCCGGGTACAGGGCTGGCGGAAGCTGGCGGGCGCGTCCTGGGGGCCGCCCCGCGACCCGCAGTTCTACGGGGACCTGGACCTGGACGCCAGCGCGCTGGTGGAGTACGTGGCGGAAGCCCGGCGGGTGGCCGGCGTGCATCTCACCGTGACCCATCTGGTCGGCCGGGCGGTCGCACACGGCCTGGCCGAGGTGCCGGCGCTCCGGGTCCGGCTGGCCCGCGGTCGCGAGCATGACCGGGACAGCGTGGACGTGTTCTTCATCGTGACCACCGACGGCGGGCAGGAACTGACCGGGATCAAGATCTGCCATGCCGACCGCAGATCCGCGGTTCAGATCGCGGCCGAACTCGGCCGCCGCTGCGCGGCGATCGAGGCGGGGGACGACGCCGGCCTCGGCGCGGGCAAGGCCCTGCTGGCCAGGCTGCCGCCTGGGCTGCTGCGCGGCGCCCTTCACCTCGGCGCCTGGCTCACCTCCGACCTCAACCTCGATCTCAGCCGGTTCGGCCTGCCGCGGCAGGCGTTCGGTGGCGCCATGATCACATCGGTCGGCATGTGGGGGATCAGCCACGCGTACTCGCCCCTCGCGCCCTACTACCGGGTGCCGCTGCTGGTGCTGGTCGGCGCGGTCAGCCCGCGCCCGGCTGTCGCCGGGGACGAGGTCGTGGTGCGCCCGATGCTCACGATCACGGCCACGTTCGACCACCGCTACGTGGACGGCTACCACGCCGCGAAGTTCGCCGACGCCGTGCGATGCTACTGCGCGGCCCCCGCCTCTTTTGAGCCGCCGCTGGCCAGCGGCGTCGGGTGCCGGGGCTGATAGAGGGGGAACTCAGCGCCGTCCGGCAGCCGGATCGCCGCCAGCAGCCCCCAGCTCTGGGCAGAGACGTCCTGCGCCACCTCGACGCCCCGGCCGCGCAGTTCAGCGAGCGTGGCGTGGATGTCGTCACACATCAGGTAGAGCTCATGACGCCCGCCGTGCTCGTCCGGATGAACGGCGAGCTCGGCCGGGGGCAGCGCGAAGATAAGCCAGCCGCCGCCCGCGTCCACTGACGGCAGGCCGAGCACCTCGGCGAAGAACGCCCGGACCTTGTCCGCGGCCGGGGAAAACACGACCGCATGCATTCCGGTGATCACGCTGCGAGCCTAATCCAGCCGGCGGTCGCCGCGGCGCGCTCTCGCAGGCTGCCCGGCAACCCTGTTCAGGTGAGAGCGTGTTCGGGTGGGCCGTGGCTGTGCGGGGTGTGTTGTGGTCGGGGCTGGTGGCGGTGATGGTTCCGTTGGCGTGCAGGGTGAGCTGCCAGCCCTGGCGGTGGACGGCGGTGAGGTGGTGGAAGGGGCACAAGGGCATGGCCAGGCCGGCGGCCGGCGGCACCTGTTATCTGCTTGCGGTGGGGCGCGCGGCCGGGCCACGCTCGTCCGGTGACGGCCATCGATATCCAGGTCCGGCGGGCCCAGCCGGGAGAGTGGGCCACAGCGCGCGAGGTACGGCTGGCCGCGCTGGCGGACGCGCCAGAGGCGTTCGGCTCCACGCTCGCCCGGGAACTGGCCTTGACCGAAGCTCACTGGCGGGACCGGATCGGGACCTGGCCGTGGTTCCTCGCCTACCAGGCCGGGGAGGCGGTCGGCATGGTGGCGGCCGCGCCTGAGCGGGAGGCCGGGGCCCGGCCCGCCGGCCAGCGGGACTGGCATCTGACCGGCATGTGGGTGAGCCCTCAGGCCCGGGGCACCGGCGCCGCCGACCTCCTGGTCAACGCGGTCACCGGGTACGCCCAGGCTCAGGGGGCGACCGGCGTCACGCTGTGGGTCGCCCTCGGCAACGCTCGTGCTCGTGCCTTCTACCAGCGGATGGGCTTCCAGCCCAGCGGCAGGCGGCAGCTGTACCGCCGGGACGGCGCCGCTGACCTGGATGAGGAGGAGCTGGTCCACCCGCTGGCGGGGACAGTGCCGCCGTAGACGTCAGATCTGCAGCACCGCCCACAGGGCCACGGGTGGCCAGCACCAGGCCCGCGGGCACGGTGAGCAGCCCGAGCCGGGTGAACTCGGCGGGTGACCGCCGTGACCAGCAGCCCCGCGAGGGCCACGCAGAACAGCACCTCAGCGGCTGGCCCAGTCAGCAGGCCGGTCGCAGCGCTCTCCGCGTACAGTGGCGGTCCCTTCGCTGATGGCTCGGTCAAACCATAGCGGGCCCACGGCGGCCAGCGGCGCCTGGCAAGATGTCCAGGGTGGGCCCGCTGATGCTGCTGGATACCGCCTCGCTGTACTACCGCGCGTTCTACGGCGTGCCGGAGACGCTGACCGCGCCCGACGGGACGCCGGTGAACGCCGTCCGCGGCCTGCTCGACATGATCGCCCGGCTGGTCCGGGCGAGGCCACCAGCGGCGCTGGTGGCCTGCATGGACGCAGACTGGCGGCCAGCGTTCCGAGTCGCCGCGATCCCCTCCTACAAGGCGCACCGGGCCCGCCCGGACGGCACCGAGGAGGAGCCGCCCGCGCTCACCCCGCAGATCCCGGTGATCGCCGAGGTGCTGGCCGCGATGGGGATAGCGACAGCGGGCGCGGCTGGCTACGAAGCGGATGACGTCATCGGCACGCTCACCGCCCGGGAACCCGGCCCGGTGGAGATCGTCACCGGGGACCGTGACCTGTTCCAGCTCGTGGACGACGCCCGGCCGGTACGGGTCATCTACACCGTCCGGGGGCTGACCAAGCTGGATGTGGTGGACGAGGCGGCGGTGACGGAGCGGTACGGCATCCCCGGGCGGGCATACGCGGACTTCGCCGTGCTGCGCGGTGATCCCAGCGACGGCCTGCCTGGGGTGCCCGGGGTGGGAGACAAGACCGCGGCCGCGCTGATCGCCACCTTCGGCTCGTTGGCGGCCATCATCAACGCGCTGGATAACGGGCACGGGGGCTTCCCCGGGGGCAGCAGGCGCAAGGTCGCGGCCGCCCGCGACTACCTGGAGGTGGCCCCGGCGGTGGTACAGGTGGCCAGCGATGCGCCGGTGCCGGAGGTGGACGGCGGGCTACCGGTCAGGCCTCCTGACCCGGCCCGGCTGGCCGCCCTGGACAGCCGGTGGGACCTGGGCTCATCGCTGCGCCGGGCAGCCGCGGCACTGGCCCAGGAGGCCTAGCACAGCCGCTGGGCTAGCCTCTCGCCTATTTCGCTGGCGAGGGGGGACGCGCCGTAGGCGTGTTCCCGCCGAGTCATCGATCCCGGGGGTTCCAGGGGTCGTCCCCCTGGGCTAGCAGAGCTACAGCACGCGGAGCGCTACCAGGCAGGTGTCGTCTTCCGGGTCTGTCGAGCCCTGGGCGTCCAGTACCGCCGCAATGAGCTGTTCCGGGTCGCTGATGCCCGCCGCGGCCTTGGCCAGCGTGCTGAGCCCGTCGTCCAGCGACCGGTCCCTGCGCTCCACCAGGCCATCGCTGTAGAGCAGCAGGATGTCGCCAGCCTCCAGGGTCACCGTCATGGCCTCATAGCCCTCCCGGCCCGCGCCGAGCAGGATGCCCGACGGCTGGCCGAGCGGCCGCGCGCAGGCCCCCCGGACCAGCAGCGGCGGTGGATGGCCTGCCTGGGCCCAGGTGAGCCGGCGGGTCGGCGGGTCGAAATAGCCAGCCAGCACCGAGGCCGTGTGCTCCGGCGCGACGTGGTGCACCAGGTCATTCAGCCAGCCCACCAGGCGCTGCGGCGGCGCCCCGGTGATGGCCAGGCCAGCCAGGGCACCGCGCAGCCGGGCCATGCCGGCCGCGGCGGGCAGGCCGTGCCCGGCGACATCGCCAATCGCGATGAGCACATCTCCGGGCGGCATCTCCGCGGTGATGTACCAGTCACCGCCGACGCGGCTGTCCGCGGAGGCCGGCAGGTACCGGACCACCGCGCGCAGCCCGGGCAGGTCGAACGGTGCCTCGTGCAGGGGCAGGATCGCACGCTGCAGTTCCAGCGTGACATGACGTTCTTGCAGCAAAGCGGCGGCGAGCGCGGTGGAATCGCCTGGCTCGCGCTCACTGTTACGCGGGCGCAGCGGAACCCGGCCAGACGCCGCGGCAAAGGCCGCGCGAGCCGCCGCCGAGCTGAACCCCGGGCGGGCGCCTGGCTCTAGGGGAGCTGGAGAACTAACGATCTCAGAAGTCATCGCCGTTCACATCAGTGAGCCGAAGTACACCTAGCGTGAGGCATCAGGGGCCTTCCTGTCTAGATGGGCCTGGGAGCCCACCAAATGGGAACAGCGCACTGTCCTAAGGGACATAGCACGCTTCCCAGACGGGCAGCGTCGCCGCCATGCTTTACCCCCCGTGAAATGATGCTCCTATGCAGAGCTGGGATCCCCGTACTCCGAACGCACCTGGCGGGCACGCTCGCCTCGGGCAGGCTGCGCCTGCCTCTGCAGCACTCTACCCGGCAGACCGGCTGCGGCTGGCCGCCGCCGCGGCCGGGCAGGCCGGATTGGCGGTTCTGCTCCTGACGCCCGGTCCTGACCTGCGCTATCTGATCGGCTATGACGCCAAGCAGCTAGAACGGCTGACCTGCCTGGCGGTGCCTGCCGCTGGCGACCCGTTCCTAGTGGTGCCGCGGCTGGAACTGCCCGCGGCGCAGGCCTCGCCGGCCGGCGCCCTCGGCCTGGACATGCTCCCGTGGGAGGAAACCGACGACCCGTACGCGCTGGTCGCCGGGCGGCTCGGGCCGGTCCCCAGCGCCGGGCTGTCCGACCGGATGTGGGCGATGATGGTGCTGCGCTTCCGCGCGGCGCTGCCCGCCGCCCGGCAGGGGCTGGCCAGCGCGGCCCTGCGCGGGCTGCGCATCCGCAAGACACCCGCGGAGATAGCGGCGCTGCGCGAGGCGGGCGCCGCGATCGACCGGGTGCACGCGGGCGTACCGCAGTGGCTGCGGCCGGGCCGCACCGAGCAGGAGGTCGCGGCGGACATCGCAGAGGCGATCACCGCGGCGGGTCACGTCCGGGTGGACTTCGCGATCGTGGCCTCCGGGCCGAACGCCGCCAGCCCGCACCATGAGCCGTCCGGCCGGGCGCTGGCCACGGGCGACGTGGTCGTGGTGGACATCGGCGGCACCATGCCCAGCGGTTACTGCTCGGACTGCACCAGGACGTACGCGATCGGCACGCCTCCTGCGGAGTTCGCCAGCTATTACCCGGTGCTGCGGGACGCGCAGGAGGCGGCCTGCGCCGCGGTGCGGCCCGGGGTCACCGCGGAAGCGGTGGATACCGCGGCCCGTCGGCCGATCACCGCGGCCGGGTACGGTGCCCAGTTCGTGCACCGTACCGGCCACGGCATCGGTCTGGAATCACATGAGGATCCCTACATCGTGGCCGGCAACACCGAACCGTTGCAGCCGGGCATGGCCTTCTCGGTCGAGCCGGGCATCTATCCCGGCCCGCACGGGGCCAGGATCGAGGACATCGTGGTCTGCACCGCCGACGGCCACGAGCGGCTGAACAACATCACCCGCGAGCTCGTGGTGATCAGCTAGCCGCCGATGCGGAGCCCGCCGACGCTGCCATGTCGGCGGCACGCGGGTGCCCGATGGACAGGCCGCTGACCGGGTCGAAGAACTGCAGGTTCGAGGTGTCCACGGCGAGCTCGATGGCCTGTTCGGAGCGGACCTGGCTGCGCGCGGCGACCCGGGCGGTCCACAGCGTCTTACCCTGCGCCAGCACTACCGCGGCGTCCTCGTCTTCTTCACTGGCGATCTCGCTGATGCTGGCGTGCCGGACCGGCGTGGTGTTGACCGAGAAGACGACGAGGATCTCACTGCCCAGTTCCTCGGTGACCTCGGCGTGGACCGGCATCCGAGCCCAGCCGCTCTCGGCCAGCCGGGCGTCCTCGAAGTCGGAGGGACGGACGCCGAGGATCACCTCGCGGCCGAAGTAGTCGGACAGGCCAGCCTTCTCGCTGATGACCCGGGCGGGCAGGGGGAGTTTGTGCCCGGCGAAACTGACCGCCGGACCATCGTCGCGGACGAGTTCCGCGCTGGCGAAGTTCATCGACGGGGAACCGATGAAGCCGGCCACGAACAGGTTCACCGGCGTCTGGAAGAGCGTCTGCGGGGTGTCCACCTGCTGCAGCTGCCCATCGCGCAGCACGCAGACCCGGTCCCCGAGGGTCATCGCCTCGACCTGGTCGTGGGTGACGTAGACGGTGGTGACGCCCAGCCGGTGGTGCAGCTGAGTGAGCGAGGCGCGCATGGATACCCGGAGCTTGGCGTCCAGGTTGGACAGGGGCTCGTCCATCAGGAACGCCTGCGGCTCCCGGACGATCGCCCGGCCCATCGCCACCCGCTGCCGCTGGCCACCGGACAGTGCGGCCGGCTTGCGCTTGAGGTACTGCTCGAGGCCGAGCAACTTGGAGACCTCGGTCACCCGGCGCTTGATATCGTCCTTGGGCGTCTTGCGCTGCTGCAGCCCGAACGCCAGGTTCTGCTCCACCGTCATGTGCGGGTACAGCGCATAGTTCTGGAACACCATGGCGATGTCCCGGTCCTTGGGCGGCAGGTCGTTCACGACCCGGCCGCCGATGGAGATCGTCCCGGAGCTGATCTCCTCCAGGCCGGCGATGGACCGCAGGGCGGTGGTCTTGCCGCAGCCCGACGGGCCCACCAGGACCATGAACTCGCCGTCCCTGATCTCCAGGTTGAGGTCATCCACCCCCTTGACCCCGCCCGGGTAGATCTTGTTGACCTGGTCAAGGACGATGTTGGCCATGTATGCGCTCCGTCGCTGTCCGGCGCGCGCCGCTCCGCTGCGGCGCTGCTGCGAGAGCACGGCGGGCGGCCGTCCTGGGTGCTGTGTTCAGGGGAAATCCATCGTGCTCTGGCCGGCAGCGTAACTCCGCCGTCGCGGCTCGTTAAGACTGGGATCACATCCTGTTACCGGAGCGTAAAGCCCGTTATCAGGCCGTTACAGTCAGCGCACCAGCTACGGCCGCCGGCGGACTACCGTATCGGGGTGGAAGAGATCGACCGCAGGATCGTCTCGCTGCTGTGCCGCGACGGCCGGATCAGCTTCACCGAGTTGTCCCGGCAGACCGGCCTGTCGGTGTCCGCCACCCATCAGCGGGTGCGCCGGCTCGAGCGGCGCGGCGTGATCCGGGGCTATGCCGCCGTGATCGAGCCCGCCGGGGCTGGCCTGCCACTGACCGCGTTTATCTCGATCAAGCCGTTCGACCCGGCCGCGCCGGACGACGCCCCGCAGCGGCTCGCCCACCTGACCGCGATCGAGGCCTGCCACAGCGTGGCCGGGGACGAGAACTACATACTCAAGGTACGGGTGGCCTCGCCTGCTGCCCTGGAGGACCTGCTGCAGCAGATCCGGGCCTGCGCCAACGTGTCCACCAGGACCACTATCGTGCTCAGCACCCCGTACGAGAACCGGCCGCCGGACATCGGGGGTGTCCTGGACCTCAACGGCGCCAGCACGGACGAGCAGGACCCGGAGGGCATGGACCCCGAGAGCGCAGACCCCGAGAGCGCGGACCCGGAGCGCACCGGCCCGCCAGGGATCGAGGCGGACGGTACCGGAGTGCGCTAGGGCGCTGCGGAGCGCGCTAGGGCACCGTGCGGCCGTCTGCGCGGATGCCGTCCAGCATCACCGTGAGCAGCCGTTCGGCCTGGTCGGGGTGGGTAGAGGGGTAGTCCGCGGCGACCGCGAGCGCGTGCGCCAGCTTGAGCAGGTCAGCCGCGTCCAGGTCCGGGCGGATCTCGCCAGACCGCTGCCCCTCGGCGAGCAGCCGGCCCGCTGCCTCGCGGACCAGCATGCTGCACGTGGTGACCAGCTCAGCGCTCTTGTCCAGGCCGGACATCATGGTGATAGTCAGGTTCCGCTTGGTCGCGCCGAACGCCACCATGGCGCGCAGCCATTCGGCCAGCGCCTGCCCGGGGGACCCGGTGCCCTCCAGTTCCCGGGCCCGGGCGCACAGTCCCTCGACCTGATCGCGGTACACGGCTTCCAGCAGGGCCTGGCGGGTCGGGAAGTGCCGGTACAGGGTGCCGATGCCGACCCCGGCCCGGCGTGCGATCTCATCGAGCGACACGTCATCCGCGCCGTGCGCGGCGAACGCGGCGGCCGCCGCCGCGAGCAGCCGCTGCCGGTTGCGCCGCGCATCCGCCCGCATGCCCGCCGTAGGGTCAGCGGGCGCGCGGCTCACCGCCGCCGTGCCGGAGGCGGCGGGGTCAGCTGCCGGGCCAGGTGCGCTCATCGGGTCCACTTTAAGCGGTTGCTAAACGGAGAGTACCTCCGTATATTAATCGGAGTCGGCCTCCGAATAGTTCCGGAGACTACCTCCGATCTGCTGGCAGCTCCACTGTAGGGCTCCATCGCGGGACGGGGCACCCGCCGCGCAGTACCCACGGCCCGCCGGATGAGCCTGTGCCACCTGGACCGCATCCATCGCGGCGCCCGGGCAGGCCGCCAGCGCCCGGAGCGGGCCGCCAGCGCCCGGAGGCCGGCGCGCAACTGCACGGCACCACCAACCGCACGGGAGTCGTCTGTGCCTGCATCGTCCACTGGGCCTGCCACCAGCCGGCCCGCTTCGCCCGGACCTGTCACCGGGCCTGCTACCACCAGGGCTACTACCACCGGGCCCGCGTCACCAGGGCCGCCAGGGGGAGCGCTGCGCGGCCGCCTGGCCGCGGCCCGGCGGCGCGGCCACCCTGGAGTGGCGCTGGTCATCATGCTGTTCGCCCAGCTCATGATCGTCCTGGACCTGACCGTGGTGAACATCGCGCTGCCGCACATCCAGGCCGGCCTGCGCTTCTCCCCGGCGGGCCTGTCCTGGGTGCTGAACGCGTACACGCTCACCTTTGGCGGCCTGCTGCTGCTCGGCGGGCGGGCGGGCGACATTCTCGGCCGCCGCCGGGTGTTCCTCGCCGGGATCACCCTGTTCACCGTCTCATCGCTGGCCGGTGGCCTGGCGACCGGCGCGGGCTGGCTGCTCGCGGCGCGCGCCGCGCAAGGTGTCGGCGGTGCGCTGGCTTCGCCCGCCGTGCTCGCGCTCATCGTGGGGAGTTTCGCCGAAGGCCGTGAGCGGACCCGCGCGCTGGGCATCTACTCCGCGGTGCTGATGGGCGGTGCCTCGCTGGGCCTGGTCCTCGGCGGCATCATCACCGAGTGGGCGTCCTGGCGCTGGGTGCTGTTCGTCAACGTGCCGGTCGGGATCCTGGTCGCCCTGGTCACCCCGGTGTTCGTCACCGAGACGCCGGGCCTGCGCTGGCCGGTTCGACCTGGCCGGCGCGGTCACCTCAACCGCCGGGATGACCGCGCTGGTGTACGCGTTCATCCGGGCCGCGGCCAGCGGCTGGAGCGACCGGCTGACGCTGGCCGCGTTCGGGCTGGCGGTCCTGCTGCTCGGCGCCTTCCTGCTGACTGAGTCCCGCGCCCGCCAGCCGATCACCCCGCTGCGGCTGTTCGCCGATCCCGCCCGGGCCGGCTCTTACCTGACCCGGCTGCTGCTGGTGGCCGGGATGTTCGGGATGTTCTTCTTCCTGACCCAGTTCGTCCAGGACATTCTCGGTTTCAGCCCGCTGGCGGCCGGGTTCGCCTTCCTGCCCATGACGGTGACCGTGTTCGCGGTGTCCCGGGCGGCACCGCGGCTGCTGCCCCGGTTCGGTACCACCCGGCTCATGCTCGCTGGGATGGTCCCGGTCATCGCCGGGATGGCCTGGCTGGCCCAGGTATCAGCCGGGTCGGGGTACGGCACCGGCCTGCTCGGGCCGATGCTGCTGCTCGGCTCCGGCATGGGGCTGGTGTTCGTCCCGCTCACCACGGTGTCCCTGGCCGGGGTGGCGGCGGAGGACTCCGGCGCCGCGGCCAGCATGGTCAATGTGATGCAGCAGGTCGGCGGGTCACTCGGGCTGGCCATCCTGGTCACGGTGTTCGGCGCGGCGACCCGCGCGGCGCACCCGGTGAGCCGGGCCCCGGCCCATCAGGCGCTCGTGCACGGGATCTCGGCCGCCTTCACCGTGGCCGCGCTGTTCGACGTGGCCGCGTTGCTGGTCATCGCGCTCACCAGCAGGCGGCGGTGACCGCGCGCAGCGGCACCCCGGGCGGGATGGACATCCCGGGCAGCACGATCGCTGCCGTCCCGCTGTGCTCGCGCGCCGTGTCCGGCAGCCGCTCGGCGCAGGTCGCGACCACCGTGGCGCCCTGCAGCAGGGCGAGGTCCAGCAGCAGCGTGTAGTCCTGGCCCGGGCCACCCGGCGGTCCGGCCAGGACCACATCGCTACTGGTGATGGGCGCCTTGGCGAGCAGGCCGCGCAGCTGCGCGGCGAGCTGGCCATGGGTCAGCGGGGCCGGCCCAGCGTGCCGTCGCTGTCCCGGGTGTACGGGATCAGGGCCAGGTCAGCTGGGGCCGCGCTGGCGGGCTGGCACAGTCCGCGGGACAGCAGCGAGGCGAACGGGATCACGCCCGCCGCATCGTCGAACGAGATGATCTGGCGTACCCAGGAGCCGTCCGCGGCGGTCAGCGCGTCCGGCACCAGCGGCGCGCCGGTGATCAGCAGCCGTGCCCCGCAGTCGGTGAGCTGGTCGGCGATCGTGACGACCGGGCTGCCGCTGGGGATGGGCGACGGCACCCCGCCAGCGGCGCGGACCGCATGCACGGCGAGCATGTAGCTGACCGCGTCGGGGACGTAGATGCCGACGATGTCCCGGGCCCGGAGCCCGCGCCGGATCAGGCCGGCCGCTGCCGCCTGCACGACCGCGGCCAGCCGGGCGTGGCTGAGGGTCCGGCCTGGGTAGCCTGCACCGCTGCCGGCCAATGCGGGGTGACCGTCCCGTGCGGTGGCGAGGCCGACCAGCCGCTGCGTCACCGTGGCCTGAGGGGGAGGCATGTCCGTGACCGTCATCCCGTGCCTTTCTCCCCAGGTTCCTCCGGCCACCCCCCTCCTGGTGGCCGGAGGAACCCTGGCTCTGCATCCGGCGGCTCTGGCGGAGCCACGGACGGCCCCCGTGACGTCCGGGCTCACCAGAACTTGTGCCCATGACCCTACGTAGACGTGAGGCTGAGCACATGCGCCGAAGTATGCAGTGCAATGTGTAGTTCGGAGCGGCATGCGCGGCGGATTGGTATGTACGGCGGAAGGAAGGTCAGCTTTCCGGACCGCGCTGCCGGGCGACCCAGGCGGCGATCTGCGCCCGGGAGCTGAACCCCAGCTTGAGCATGATGTTGGCCACGTGCCGGGCGGCGGTCGCCTTGGTGATGAACAGCTCCTCGGCGATCGCCGCGTTGCTCAGGCCCCGGGCGATCAGCGCGGCGATCTCCCGCTCGCGCGGGGTGAGGGTGGCCTGCCCGCCCGGGCTGGCCGGGCTGGAGCCGTTAGGCGGCCGGCCGTCCCCGGCGGACCGGGGCGGCGGCAGCCAGCCCGAGGAGGCGCCATCGACCGCGTACCGCACCGCGTCGGCGGCGGCCATGGCCCGGCCCTCGTCCAGCAGCGCGGCTGCGGCCGGGCCGCCCAGAGCCCGGCGGGCCGGCTCCAGCAGGTCTTCCATCCGGGCCCCGGCGCCCGCGGAAGGCGCATGGCCTGCTGCGGCGCGCAGCTCGAACGCGGCCCCGGCCAGCCGGGCCGCCCGGGCCGGATCGCCGAGGCGGGCTTCCAGGGTGGCGAACGCCTCCAGGCCGCGGGCCACCGGCAGCCGCTGGCCGGTGGCCAGGCCCAGGGTCAGGCTCTCGGCCAGGCTGGTCCGGGCCAGGCCAGCATCGCCCTGGGCCAGCGCCACCGAGGCGATGCCGGCCAGGCAGCGGGCGATTTCCGGCCGGGCGTCGATCTCCTGGTACAGCGCCAGGGCGTTGCGGTAGTGGCCGATCGCGGCCGGGTAGTCACCGCGGGCCCGGGCTACCCCGCCCAGCCCGGTATGCACCTGGGCCACGCCCCAGCCGTTGTTGTCCCGCAGCACCTCCAGCGCCGCCTCGAAACCGCGCTGGGCTTCCCGCTGGCTGCCCGAGCGCATGGCCACCGCGGCCTTGATGCTCAGCGCCAGGCCCTCTTCCCAGTCGTTGCCGGCCTTGCGCGCGGCGCCCGCGGCCTCGTCGATGCCGGCCATGGCCTCGGCGAACTGCCCCGCGCGCAGCTTGGCCACGGCCAGCAGCCGCAGCGCCCCGGCCTCGTGCGGGTCACCGGCCTCCCGGCACAGTTCCAGGCCCTCGCGCGCGCACCGGCCGACGGTCGCGTAGTCCTGCTGCTCGAACGCCAGGTCACCGCGGAATACCAGGGCCGGGCCGCGCACCGCGGCCGGCACCGAGCCCGCCTGCTCGAGGAACCGGTCGAACCACTCCGCGCCCTCCGCGGTGTCGCCATGGGTCACCCAGGGGTTGCGCATGGCACAGCACAGCCGCAGCCCCTCCACGATGTCCCCGCGGCGCAGCGAGGTGGTCATCGCCACCCGGTAGTTGGCCATGTCCGCGGTGATCCTCCGGTACATGGCCACCCGCTCCGGCCACGACGGCGCACCGCGGACGAAAGCCAGCGACACCACGTGCTCGCCGATGCTGAGCAGGTAGTCGCGCAGCCGGACGTGCAGGGCCTCCTCCTCGCCCGACGCGGTGAGCCGGCTGGCCGCATACTCCTTGATCGTGTCCAGCAGCCGGTACCGGGACTCGCCGCGCACCTCGTGGTCGTAGGAGACCAGGGACTTGTCGATCAGCGCGGACATCAGGTCCAGCACGGCGGCCGCCGGGATCTGCTCGTCCGCGCAGACCTGCTCGGCCATGTCCAGGGTCCAGCCCGCGAACACCGCCAGCCGCCGGAGCAGGACCTGCTCCGGCTCACTCAGCAGCTCGTAACTCCAGTCCACCGCGGCCCGCAGGGTCTGCTGGCGGGGCGGGGCGGTCCGGTCCCCGGACGCGAGCAGCCGGAACCGGTCATGGAGCCGGCTGGCGATCTGCTCCACCGACAGCGCCCGCACCCTCGCGGCGGCCAGCTCGATCGCCAGCGGCATGCCATCCAGCGTCCGGCACAGCCGGGCCACGGCCGCGGCGTTCTCGGTGCCCAGGGTGAACCCGGCCCGCACCGCCGACGCCCGCTCGGCGAACAGCCGCATCGCCTCGTGCCGGGCCAGGTCAGCCAGGGACAGCGGGTCCATCGCGGCGGGCAGGGACAGCGGCGGGACGCGCCACACGGTTTCCCCGCGCACCCGCAGCGGCTCCCGGCTGGTCGCGATCACCCGCAGCCACGGGCAGCTGGCCAGCAGCTGGTGCACCAGCTCAGCGCACCCGCCCACGATGTGCTCGCAGGTATCCAGGATCAGCAGCAACTGCCGGGCGCGCAGCGCCTCGGCCAGGGTTTCCGGCAGGGAACGATCTGGCTCGGGCCGCACCCCGAGGATGGCTGCCACCCGCCGCGGCAGGACATCCGCGTCGATCGTGTCCGCCAGCTCCACCAGCCAGACCCCATCGGGGAAATCCCGCTCCAGCTCGTAGGCCAGCCGCAGGGCCAGCCGGGTCTTGCCGATGCCGCCCGGCCCGCACAGGGTCAGCGCGCGGACATCGCCGAGCAGCAGAGCGAGCTCGGCAAGATCACGCTCCCTGCCGATGAAGCTGTTCGGCTCCGCAGGGAGGTTGCCCGAGGTGGGTGGGGCTGCGGAAGTCATGGCATCGGGAACCGTCTGGGGTGGTCGCGGGAGGCCAGCGCCCTACAGGTTGAGCCTCTCATTCACGGATGATGACGGGAATGGTGCAGGTGTAGTGAAGACGACCGAAATACATCAGTTTGACCATTGTCCACCACTGTGTGCCGCACCGGGTGGTAATCGGCACTCCGATATGATAACGGAGAGTGATCTGTTTTCCAGGGGACACCGCAAAACCGCGAGTCCATGGTGATACCGCCGTCCAGCTGCCGAACGGGGAGATCAGCTGGGCTTCGCCGCGGATCTCCGCCGCCGCCTGGCTGGCCAGGCGCACCGCCAGTACACCGGACTCGCCCGGGCGGACCGTGACCTCCGGGGTGAGTACCGTGACCGCGATTTCCGCGCTGATCGCGGCCAGATCCGCTGCCAGCTCGGGCAGCAGCTCATCCAGCGGCTGACTGAGCAAGGGCACGGGCGGGCCGCCCAGCCGCACCGCGATGGCGTCCTCGCACACCTGGCCGAGCTCGTCGGTGATCCGCGCGGCCACGAAATACTGGCCCGCGGGCGCGTCCGGCCGGCCCCGCAGGGCCAGGTCCCAGTGGGCGTGGCCGTGCGCGGGCAGCCGGTAGCTCAGCGGGCCGGCCGGGTCGGCCCGCAGGCCGTCCGGCAGGTCCAGCTCGGCCACGCCCGCCGCGCCCCGCGGGCCGCAGGCCACGGTGAGCCGGACCGTGGCTACGGGTGGCGGCGCCCCGGCCGGGTCTGGGAACCAGATGCGGCCGGGGGAGAGGTGCACGGCCACCGGCAGGTTGCCAGCGGGCGCGGGACCCTTGCCATGCAGCCAGTACCGGGTGAAGACCGGCTGCGCGGGCTCGGGCGCCCCGGGCGCGGCCACGCCCGGGCCGGGGGGCACCGGCCCGGGCTCCGTGGCCGCTGGCACGGCGAGCGTCAGCGTGACCGTGCCGGCGGGCGGGACCACGGCGACCGCCGCGCCGTCCTCGACCGGCACCGGCGGACCCGCGGCGTCTTCGCACAGGCTGCTGGTGTGCGCCGCGGCCAGCCCGGTGCCCAGCCGGAGCCGGGCGGTCACCGGGGACCGGGCGCCCAGGTCGCGCAGCCGGGCGGTGACGCCGCCGGACCGGTCCGGCTGGCCCGCGCCGCCCGCGGCCAGCGGGTTCCCGGCCGGCTTGAGCACGGTCACCATGGCGGGCAGGCCGGCCGAGCACAGGCTGGCCGTGCTGGCGAGCGGCCCCGGGTGCAGGCCTGTCT
>CAVXCV010000004.1:0-1239579 GCA_963760405.1 uncultured Actinomycetes bacterium
GGTACCGCGTCCGGAACAGGTTCACGCCGCGGCACGATCGGCGGATACCGCATGGTTGCATGACGTGGACGGGGTTTTCGGCACGCCAGGTTCCCAGGGCCGAGGGTCACGGGCATGCGGGTATTCCGCCCTCTGGGCCGTGCGGGGGGGCATCTGATTGGATTATGTGGCAACTCTGAGAGGAGTGATGTCATGGCCAAGCTGCCGCGCCCTCAGGCACCTGCCGTGTTCCAGGCCATGTTCCCGGATCTGTTCGAATGGCTGGAGTCGCCATGGACGGCCCCGCTGCCGTTTACGGCGGCCCAGACGTTCAGGGTCGAGGAAGTGGCCCGGGATAGCCGTTATGTGATCCGGGCCGAGCTTCCCGGCCTGGACCCGGAGACGGACATCGAGGTCACCGTCAGCGGCAGGGTCGTGACGATTCATGCCGAGCGTCGCCAGGAAGACAAGGACCCGTATCGCTCAGAATTCCGTTACGGTTCGGTCACCCGGTCGGTCAGGCTTCCGGCCAAGGTGGACGCAACGGACGTCACTGCCCGCTACGAGAAGGGAATCCTCGAGGTCAGTATCCCGGTAGGCGAGGCGAAGCCGGAAGGCGGCCGGGTCGCGATCGAGAAGGCAGACTGACGTCTGGGCAGTAGCAGCCGGGACGGCGAAACGGCTGGCCGTGCCCTGTGCGAACGGATACTCGATGGGGCAGTGACGTTTTCGGCGGATCCGGCGCTGGGCGGGGTTGATCTAGGGTGGCGGGCGTCGGTCTGAGCGGGTGTGAGCTGGCCGAGGGCCCGGTGGTGCCGGGCGGTGTTGTGGTGCCGCAGGTATTCACGTAGCGCCTGGCGCAGGTGGTGCTCACTGACGATCGGCAGCCGGCCGGAGAGCTCGCGGCGCGAGTGCCTCTCATCGGTTCGCAGATGGCGTTCGCTCCGGGCGCCAGCAGGCGTCTCCGCACTGTCTCGCCCGCGCCGCCTCCGCCGCCCGTCTCCGCACCGGCTCACCCTTGAGGGGTGGTCCAGGCCCGCATACCGCAGCGATACTTATCTTGTGGACCAGTTGGGGCGTCGGCGCCCGGTGAACGGCCGACTGGGGCTGAGCGTGGAGGCGTTGGCCCAGGTCGTCGCGGAGCGTGCGGTCGAGCTTGTGGTTTCCGCGCTAGATGTGAATGCGCTGCTGGACGAGATCGATCTGAACGCCGTGCTGGACCAGGTCGACATCAACCGGCTACTGGACCAGGTTGACCTGAATGGCATCGTCGAACGCATCGACATCGACGCGCTGGTCGAGCAGACCGACCTCGGTGCCATCATCGCCAGCTCCACCAGCGGGGTCGCGAGCGATGCGCTCGACGTGGTCCGCAGCCAGACCGTCGGGCTGGATGAGTTCATCGCCCGCTGGATAGGGCGGCTTCGCCGCCGCCCGTACACCGGCCCGTCCGGCCCGCCTGACGGGCTGCGGGCCGGGGCAATGACTGCACACGCGGGCGAGGCCAGGCCCTCGGGGCCCCTGGTCATCCGGGGGAGCCTGCAAGGGAAGTACGCGGGTTTCGCGTCGCGTTTTACCGCTTTCGCTGTGGACGTGGGGGTCAGTCTCGGCGTGTTCATGCTCGCCCTGGCCGCCGTCTCGTTCGCCGCGAGGGTGCTGACCGGCAAGGACATCGCCTGGAACAGGGGCGACATCTGGGTGGTCATCGCGTATGCAGCCTGGGGGTTCATCTACTTCGCCTATTCCTGGGCCGCGAGCGGCAGGACCGCCGGCATGGCGCTGTTCGGCGTGCGGGTCGTGCGAGACGATGGCACCGACGCAAGCGGGCGCCGGGCGGTCGTGCGCACGCTGGCACTGCCGTTGAGCTTCCTGTTCTTGGGCCTGGGGTTCGCCGGCATCCTGCTGGGTGGCCGGCGCCGGGCCCTGCATGACGTCATCGCCGGGACGGCGGTCATCTACTCCTGGGACGCGCGGGCGGCGCGGCTGCGGTACCTGTCCCGGGGCTGATCCCGCTGCAGCATCCTGCGGGTGCCGATTGTTCATCCGGCCTGCTCAGGCGGCGTGCCGTACTCGTGAAGGGTTCCGGCTAGCCGGTCTTGCTGGCGGATCTGCATGCGCGTGATCTGGCCTGGTTCGGTGATCGGTTCGGGCCCCGGGCGGCACAGGGCTGCTTGTCCCAGGGTCCGGTTGTCCGAGGGTCCGGTGAGGCCGGTGTAGGTTGCAGGACCTCACGCGTCGCGTGCAGGAGGTGGCGCTGGTTCCAGATCAGGGGCGATCGAGGAGCTCGCGCTGGCAGGTTTGCACCCGGCGCTCCATGATGAGTTCATCCAGGGCATCCGGGCACCGCTCGTGACGGCCTCCAGCCCGGCATCATTCAGGACGGCGCCGGACGTGTCGGTGAACGTGGCGTCACGGTCACGGATCAGGGATGGCGCCTGGGCGCTGGCGTCTTCCAAATCCGTGATCAGGTTCCGCCCGGGCCGGGTCGCCCACGCGGTGGTGGGTGTGCGGTGACGCCGCGGATCCGGATGCGCTGGGTGGCGTGCCCGGTGACCGCGCAGGCGTACCGGCGCGCCCAGGTCAGGGTGCGGGTCTCGAAAAGTCACAAGCCAGCAGGGAGCCGGCCTGGCTGTGCAGGAAGCGGTCCAGGTTGTGCTCTCCGTTCGGGTGCGCGGGCGTCGGCGCCGCTTCGGCGCGCAAGTCGCGGCGTGGCGCCGCTTGATCAGGTCGCGGTGCCAGCGCAGCTGTGTGTCCGGGCCTACCAGGACCAGGAGCTCGCGCAGCTTCTCCGCCGGGAGGCGGGGGAGCAGCCCGGCGGGCACCATGCGACGGTCGAGGTGAAGGCAGACTGGCCGGCCTGGCGTTGCCGGACGATGAGCTGGTGCCGGGGCGCCAGGATCTCAATGTCCTTCTGCTGAGCGCTCATGGGCAGGAGGCGCATGAGCGTGAACGCGTGGTCGCGGTGCTGACCTGCGCCCGGTGGCGGCGCAGGTCTATGTATGAAAAAAACCGCAGCCTGACACACTGAACACACTAGAACGTGTCACTAGGCCATTCCGCCGCTATGACCAGCCTGCACCATCTTGACCTGCGGCTTCGCCAGCAGGCGTCTCATGAACTCAGCCGGAGCTGCGGAACGCAGGTGGGAGTTTGCTGCTCGGTAGGCCCGGTACAGCGACTCCTGCCGAGGGAACAGGTCCTCGGTTCCGGTTGACGCAAGCGTGAGCGATACCCGCGCTCTCGTATACAGAGAGTGACGGCCCCCCTCGGTTTCTGCGCCGCCTGCATTATCAGATCGCCGGCTCGGCGTGGCTGAGTCGCGTGCTATCCGTGTTGACCGCGATGCGCAGATCGTCTGATTCCGCGTGCGTGGCCGTTGCCGGTGGTTGCCGACAGCTGGCCGGACCTTAATCGCTGGCCTCTGCCCAGGATTGCCTCCGGTCCTGGTCAATCCTCGGCGGCGGCCCGGCTGCAGCCAAGGTGGGGCTTGCCCGTAGCCAGGCTTCGGCCCGGGGTGAGTGAGAATGAAGCCCTGTTTATGGGCTTTGTCGGCAACTGTCCGCACTGCGGGCGCAGCTGTGCTGGTCACGATGGCGACCCCGGCAGAGGGCCATCGCGCCTGCCTGCCGCTGCCGTCGGCGGACCGTCGGCCGCCAATGATCAGGTCTCTCCGTCAGGGCACTGGCGCTACCCGGCGGCCGCTCGGTCAGGTTTGGCTGCGGTACTGGGCCATGGTGTTGTGCGGGTCGCGCCAGAACGGTGACCAGGCCGGCCACCGCTGGCGCGGTCGGCAGCAGTGGTCCGAGGCGGTCCGAGCCGGGCAGGATGACCAGGGCACCATCAGGCGGGGCGGCACTGGCCGCGGCCGTTGTCCACTCCGGATCGTGCGGGTCGGTCGGCAGCGTCGGCGTCCGCGATCCGTCGAGCTGTGGGGTGAAGTCCCGGCGGCGCAGGCTGAGCCAGCCGATCGCGTCGAATATGCCGGACGCTCGGCGCGGCGGAACGCGCCAGCGATGATCGCCGCAGATTCGGGGTCCCCGGCGCGTTCCTTCGGGCCGAGCAGCGCGTCCGACGAGCGGGTTGATCACCGGACCTGGGTCCCCGATCCGGTACACCCAGCGCAGCAGCCGGATTCGCCGCCTGTCGGCGTCGCTGAGGCGTACACCGGGGCGCCGAGCGCGATCAGGCTGAGACACCGGTCCGGGTGCGCGGCGGCGAGCAAAGATGCCGACGTGCCCGCCCAGGCGTTCCGCCGTGATCCGGCCCACCGATGATCACCAGCCGGCGCCCGGCGGCCGGGGGCGCAACGAGCAGGTTCCAGGTGGTGGAGTCGACGAACAGGCTGTACACAACGCCGCCGCGAGGCCGTGGTTCGATATAGGAAACCTCTCATCGGAGGTCGAGGAAGCCGGTGGCCGAGCAGGTGGAGATGGAATACGCCAGCTACCCGTCACTGCGGGGACGGGTAGCGTTCGTCAGCGGCGGCGCCTCAGGCTTGGGTGCCGAATTCGTTCGCCAGCTTGCTGGCCAGGGTGCGAAGGTGTCGTTCATCGACATCGACGTCGAACGCGGGCGAGAGCTCGTGGCTGAATTGCGCGACGCGGCGCTTTTCGTGCCCTGCGACGTCCGCGACGTCGGCGCGCTGAGGGCGGCGATCGCGCGCAGCGCAGACGAACTCGGTCCGATCCGCGTCCTCGTGAACAACGCCGCGGACGACCGCCGTTATCCGGTCGAGGAGGTCGACGTCGCGCTCTGGGACGACCTCACCGCCGTGAACGTACGTCACCATTTCTTCGCGGCACAGGCCGTGGCGCCGATGATGCGGGAAGCAGGCGGCGGCTCAATCATCAACGTGGGTTCGATCAGTGCGCACATCGATCTTCTGGAGCTGCCGGCCTACATCACGGCTAAGGCCGGTATCGAAGGTCTCACCCACACCCTGGCGCGTGAGTTCGGGCCTTGGAATATCCGGGTCAACTGCATCATCCCCGGCTGGATCATGACCGAGAAGCAGCTCGCTCATTGGGTCACGCCCGAGGCGGAGGATTCGATCCGCCGCAGCCAGTGCCTGCCGCACAAGCTGTATCCGGACGATGTTGCGCGGATCTTGCTGTGGCTTGCCGCTGATGACTCGCGTTCCTGCACGGCGCAGCGCTGGATCGTGGACGGAGGGTGGATGTGACGAAAGCCGAGCAGGTCACCGGTGCCTGCGCTGAGCACGGCGAGGGCCCGTTCTGGGACGCCGCCGGCGGCCGGCTGCTCTTCGTTGACCTTGAGCGGGGGGCCGTGCTTGCGATGACTGACGGCGGCACAGTTGACCGTTACGAGATCGGCGGTGTCACCGCGGCGATCCGCGCGCGACGCGAGGGCGGCTACGTGCTCGCCACGAGGCGTGGCTTCCGGCTGCTCTCGCCTGCCCTTGCTCCGGTCAGCGACGAGATCGTTGCCTTCGACGATCCGGCGATCCGGATGAACGACGGCGGCTGTGATCCGCAGGGACGGTTTTACTGCGGCTCGATGGCCTATGACCTCAGCCCGGGCGCCGGTACGCTGTTCCGGCTCGACCCGGACCTGTCCGTTCGACGAGTGTTGACTGACGTGACGATCTCCAACGGCATCCACTGGCACCGTGACGGCCGGCTGGTCTACTACGCCGACACGATGACCGGCCGTGTTGACGTCTACGACTTCGATCCCGACACCGGCGAGTTCAGCGGACGGCGGGTGTTCACCACGATCGACGACGGCTTCGGGCTGCCGGACGGCATGGCGATCGACGAGGACGGCGGCGTCTGGGTCGCACTATGGCAGGGAGGCGCCGTCCACCGTTACGACGAAAGCGGCCGATTGTCGGAGCGGATCGAGGTGCCCGTGCACCTGACCACCGCATGCACGTTTGGCGGGCCGGACCGCGCGACGTTGTTCATCACGACCTCGCGGCAGGGCCTCGGCGCCGGCGCCGAGGCGGCGGCCGGCGCCGTGTTCGCGATCCGGCCTGGAGTCCATGGCGGGGAGCTGCCAGCCTTCGCAGGCTGAACCCCGCTGCGCCTCAGGGGATCAAGACGGTCCGGCCCACCGCACCCGACCGCAGGTCGGCGTAGGCGTCGTTCACCTCGCCGAGCGGGCGCCGACTGGTGACGAACTCGCCGAGCGGCAGCCGCCCGGCGAGGTAGAGCGCGAAGATACGTGGCAAGTCGATGCGCGGATTGCTCGCGCCATACAGGGCGCCGACAATCCGTTTCTGCTGCTGGACGAGCTCATTGATGGGGACTGCGAACGTCGCGACCACTCCGTTCAGCCCGACCGCCACCATGGTGCCGGTCGGCCGCAACGCCGACACTGCCTGCTGCATCGTGGTCGGGCTGCCGACGGCGTCGATGGTCCACAGCGCCCCGCCCCCGGTAATTTCACGGATTCGCTCGACTGCGTCCTCGGTCCGCGCATGAATGACGTGCGTCGCGCCGAAACGCCGGGCGAGACCAAGTTTGGCTTCGTCGACGTCGATGGCAATGATCGGGTCGGCGCCGATCACCGCCGCGCCCATGACCGCACACAGACCGACGCCGCCGGTGCCGAACACGGCCAGCGGTCGTCCGGCGCCCCCCTGGACCGCGTTCATGGCAGCGCCGACGCCGGTGATGACGGCACACGCTGAGACGGCCGCGATCTCGGGCGGCACGCCCGGCGGAACCCGAACCACGCTGGTCTGCGAGACCACGACCCGCTCGGCGAAGCAAGACACGCCCATAAGATGGTGCACCCGCTCGTCGCCGACGTGCAGCCGGGTGGTGCCATCCATGAGGCCGTTCGTCAACGCATAGACGCGCCCATAGCGGCACTGCACTGGGTTGCCCGCCGCGCAGGCCTCGCACTCGCCACAGCGCGGCCGCCACAACAGCGCGACCCGATCACCGACGGCGAGGCGGTCGGTCGTCCCCGGGCCAAGCACCTCGACGACGCCGGCCCCTTCGTGCCCGACCACGATCGGCAGCTTTGCCCGTAGGTCGCCGTTCATGTAGTGCAGGTCGCTGTGACACACGCCCGCCGCTTCAATCCTGACCGTCACCTCGCCGGCCCGCGGCTCGTCGAGATCCACGTCCTCGATAGACAGCGGTTTGCCGACTTCTCTCAACACTGCTGCCCGCATTACTCAACCTGCCTGTAGGTGCTTCAGCACTGACTCTCTCACTGCGCACCAGGAGAACGCGAACGACCCGGCGAGTCCGCCCAGCCCGTCGTCCTCCAGCCCCTTGAACACTTCCGCGTACTCGTACGCGAGCGGCTGCGCTACCAGAATGTGAAGCAGCAGGGTGCATACGAAGTCGAATCGCTCCCAGGGGGTAGGGGCCGAAGTTCGGGCATTCGCGGGCAGCCAGATCCTGCACCGGCCGTGTCACCTGGGCCGGACCTTCCCCGTGGTTGCGCCACTGGTTCGTAGCGTTGAGGTCAGGCCGGTCTGCGGGCCCGGATCCCTTTTCCTCCCAGCGAACGCGCCAGAGCCCGGACGGCGAGTTCGAGGGCGGGCAGGTCTTCGTCGAAGGTGGCCTGCAAGTTCGCATGGGCGGTGTCGAAGTAGCGGTGGGCGAGGTGCTCGCGCATGCGGGTGATCTGCCGCCACGGGATCGACGGCTGGGTCGCCAGCAGACCATCCGGTAATGCTTTGACGGCCTCGCCGATCTCCAGCAGGCGGATGCGGACCGCGTCGAAGACCAGGCCACCGGCCAGGCCGCCTCGCTGCGGGTGAGAGCGGATGGCATGAATCGCAGTCTGGATGTCAAGCTAGGCGCTGGCGTTCCCGGTAGCTCACAGCGCAACCAGGCCGCGCTCGACTCGTTTACGCACTCCGGGTTTAAGGTCGGCGGCTGGGATCAGGTCGAGCCGGGTGCCGAGGATAGCCTCCAGCTCAGCCTCGACCCGCCCGAACCCGAACAGGCTGAGCCCGGGCGGGCAGGGCCGGCATGGGTTTCCTTGGGTGCCCGTATGTGCTGTTCGTCATGGAGGTCGCGACCTGACGGGTGCACATCCTCAGGATGACCGCCCCCCGGGCAGGGCCTGGACCGCTCAGCAGGCCCGCAAGCTACTGATAGACATCGGGTACCGGATCGGCTGATTCTGCCTCCTTATCCGGGATCGCGAGGCCAGGCTCACGGCTGCGTTCGATGATGTCTCCGCCAGCGTGGGCGTGCCGTGCGGGCCGCGTTATCCGATGTCAGCGTTGCCTGCGCGGAGTGGAGCGGTTAGTTTCGGCTGATGAATGGCGGCGCCGTGGGCGTCTGCGCGGGCCAGCCGGAGGAAGCCGATGGACACGCCAGCGTTTCTTGCCTCGCTGAACCTGCCGCCGCGGGATGCTCACGACCTGTCGGCGTCGGCCCGGCGTTTTCCCGGTGGCGGGCAGTACCGGGTTGAGATTCCCTCGGTTGAGGGGCCAGAGGCGTTTGCGGCCGTGGTCGAGGCGGCCGCGGAACACAACGTTCCTGTGCACCGCATCAGCCAGGGCACCGGGATCATGTTGCAGACCGATGCTGAGATCGAGCGCATGGTGAAGCTCGGCGCCGAGACCGGGATCGAGGTCTGCCTGTTCACCGGCCCGCGGGCCGCCTGGGATATCGGCGTGCAGGCGGCGACCTCCTCCGGCCGGGTCGCCGGGGCGGTGCTGCGGGGGGCAGACCAGCTCGGTTACGGGATCGAGGACGTGCGCCACGGTTGCGGGCTCGGGTTGCGCAGCGTGCTTGTCGCCGACCTCGGCCAGCTGTGGGTGCTGGGGCGCATGAAGCAGGCGGGCGAGCTGCCCGGGGATCTGATTCTCAAGGTGTCGATCTCGTTGCCGGTGGCGAACCCGGCGACCGCGCGGGTGCTAGAGGATCTCGGCGCGACCACACTGAACCTGCCCGTTGACCTGTCCCTGGCCCAGATCGCCGCGATCCGCCAGGCGGTGGACTGCCCGCTCGACGTCTATGTCGAGGGCACGGACGACTACGGTTCGCCGGTCCGCTACTACGAGATCCCCGAGCTTGTGCGGCTCGCGGCCCCGGTGCACCTGAAGTTCGGGCTGCGCAACTCGCAGGCCCTCTACCCGTCAGGTGGCCACCTCAGCGCGGTCGCGCTTTCCACCGCCCGTGAGCGGGTGCGCAGGGCCGCGATTGGGCTGGGTATCCTTCGCCGGTATTACCCGGACGCGGCCTGTGACCGGTGACCTGTGACTGGCAACGAAGATCGCTGGGGGGCGTGACATGCTTGCGGTCCGCTGGCATGCCAGAGGCGCGGTCCGGGTCGACGAAGTGCCACCGCCTCCGCCGCCCAGGCCAGGTGAGGTACAGCTGCGGGTGGGCTGGTGCGGCATCTGCGGCACCGACGTCGAGGAGTGGCTGAGCGGCCCGGGGTTCATTCCGGTTGACGCGCCGCACCCGATCACCGGGGCCCGCGCGCCAATCATTCTCGGCCACGAGTTCGCCGGCCGCGTTGTGGCGGTTGGCGACGGCGTCGCCGAACCCCAGACGGGCCAGCGGGTCGCGGTCGACACGATCGTCTTCTGCGGCACCTGCCATTGGTGTCGGCGCGGCGAGGTCACCCGCTGCCCGCAGCTTGGCGGGCTTGGCCTGCACGGCGACGGCGGCCTTGCGGAACTGTGCAACGCACCGGCCCGGATGTGCCTCCCGCTGCCTGACACGGTGGCCGACGACGAGGCGCCGCTGGTGGAGACCCTCGCGGTCGCGGTGCGGGCATTGCGCCGCGGCATGCTCCGGCCCGGCGAGCAGGTCGCGGTGGTGGGCGCAGGCGCGGTTGGGCTGATGGCAGTGCAGGCAGCGCGTGCGTTTGGGGCAGGCAGCGTGGCGGTCGTCGAGCCGCTCGCAGGCCGGCGGAGCCTGGCCTGCCGCCTGGGTGCCGACCGTGCCGTGCCGGCGGATGACGCGGCTGCGCTCCAGGCCGATATCGCCGTGGAGAGTGCCGGCCGTCCGCACGCCGTAGCAACCGCGGTCCGGGCCCTGCGTTCAGGCGGCCGTGCCGTCCTGCTCGGTCTGGGCACCAGGCCGGTTAGCGTGCTGCCAATGGACCTCGTCGGCGCGGAGAAGTCGATCATCGGCTCGCTTTCACATGTCTGGGACACCGACTTCCGCATCGCGCTCGGGCTCATGGGCAGAGGCGTCGTGCAAGCGGCGCCGCTGGTCACCGACCGCATCCCGATCACCGCGGCGGTAAGCGGCGGCCTTGAGCTGCTCAGGGACGAACCGGAGAAACACTTGAAGATCCTCGTGCGGCCAGGCGGCACCCAATGAGCGCGGATCGCCAGGGCGTGGCCCGGCCCGACCTGGCCGCGGCGCGGCTGTATACGGCGGTCGTGTCGGACATTCTCGACGGCCTCGGGCACCGCGACCACACCCTCGACCCGGCGATCCGCCCACTCGGCGGCGCGGCCGACGTGGTCGTCGCGGGCTGGGCCAACCCCTTTCTCGTCGCCGAAGCCGGGGAGATCCCCGCGGAGCCGTACACCGGCGAGATCGCCGCACTCGATGACCTCGCGCCTGGGGAGGTCGTGCTGGTGGCCGCGGGCGGCTCGGCCCGTGCCGCTTGCTGGGGCGAGCTGTTCTCGACCGCGGCCCGCGCCCGCGGCGCCCGCGGGACCGTGATCGACGGCTACTGCCGCGACCAGCGCCGCATCGTGGGCATGGGTTACCCAGTATGGTGCCGCGGCGGATTGCCGCTGGACTGTAAGAGCAGGACCGCGGTGACCGCGTGGCGGCAGCCCGCGGTCGTTGGCGGCCTGCTTGTCCAGCCCGGTGATCTCGTGGTCGCCGACGTTGACGGCGTCGTGGTCGTGCCCGCCGGGCTTGCGCCGGAGGTTGTGCAGCGTGCGGCGCAGAAGGCGGAGAAGGAGAACGGGCTGCGTGACGCGCTTGCCCAGGGGAGCACGCTGCGCGACGCATATGACCGCTTCGGCGTCCTGTGAGCGTGACAGCGGGAGAGGGAGTCACCGTGCCAGCCAGCATGCAGCCAGAGATCGTCTTCGACGGCCACGCCGCGATCGGGGAGGGGCCGGTATGGGCGACCGGCAGCAGAGGTTGCTGTGGCTGGACATCCCACATGGGAGAGTGCACCGGTTCGACCCGGCGACAGGCAGCGACGACGTCTTCGGTGTGGGCAAGCCGGTCGGTGCGGTCGGCCTGCACACCGGAAAGATCAAAGTGAGTGGCAGATTGAGTGGCAAACGGCGCTTGTGAGGGCTCGTCTGGCGCTTGTGAGTGTCTGTCTGTGCTCGTGTTTCGGCAGGTCAGCTGCTCTACCTAGGGCTGCACATCTGCAGAGCGATCCATGGTAAGGAGAAGGTCTACGGTTCGATTCCGTAAGGGGGCTCCGCAGGTCAGGGGCTGGTTTTGCAGGTTAGCCAGCAGGCCGGGATGTACGGCGAGTGGCACTTTGAGTGTCAAGATCACTGATTTGACCGGTCTTGACCGTGGCTTCGCAGGCCCGGAGAGCGTGGTCCAGCAGGGCTACATTCGAGTGGCTGTTGATCTTGTAGCGCTCGGCTACAGCTGCTTGCCAGAGTTCTTCGAGGACGTCGCAGCATCCCTCGATCCTGCCCACCAGCATCAAATCCGTTGCCCACCGTCGCCCGACCCGTCACATTTGAGCCATCTGGTTTAGCCCACACACCTACGCATTACTAATGATCATGGCGGCCTCCGGCCGGCTGGCCGGGCGGCTGCGGGCAGCTGCGGGAGGAGGTGAGCGCGTGGCCGGGATCATCACGATTTCCAAGGGGCACGATGCCTCTTATCCGTGGCGGCAGATCGGGACGGCCGAGCCGGGCAGGGACGGGAAGGCTGCCGAGAAGGGCGTCGGGTATTACCTGTCTCCGGCGGAGAAGGGCGGGGAACCGCCCGGTATCTGGACCGGCAGGGGAGTGGCCGAGCTGGGTCTTCAGCCTGGCGGCGTCGTGAAGCGGGAGGTCTTCGAGCCGTCTCTACGGCCAGCATCTCGACCCTCGCGACTCCTCAGGCCAGACTCGGCTGGGCCGGGCGCCGGGCCGGTACCGGTCGGCCGAGGACATCTACGCTGCGATGCTCGCCGCGGAACCTGAGGCGACCGCGGAACGGCGTGCCCAGTTGCTGATCGAGGCGAAGGCTCAGGTCCGCACACCTGACCTGTACTGGGACGCCACGTTCAGCGTGTCGAAGTCGATCTCGCTGTTCCACGCCAGCGCGCTGGCGAATGCGGTCGCCGCAGCCCACCGCGGCGACGAAGACAGCCGCCGAGCAGCTGGCAGGAGGTCGCGGACGGTATCTGGGACGCGATCATGGAGGGGAACGCGGCGGCGCTGGACTACCTGCAGCGCGAGGCTGGGCAGACCCGGGCCGGGTATCACCCGGGCGGGCGGTGGGAGGACGCCCGGGAGTGGGTGATCGCCTCGTTCCGGCAGCACACCAGCCGGGACGGCGACCCGCAGCTGCATGTGCACAACCTGATCCTGCACAAGGTCCGCCGGGAGACCGACGGCGCATGGCGGGCGCTGGATTCCATGTCGCTGTACCGGCACCGGCCCGCCGCGTCCGCGATCGCCGCCCTGGTCACCGAGAACGCGCTGACCCGCCGGTACGGCGTCCGGTGGGTGCCGCGCCGGGACGGGCACGGCCGGGAGATCGCGGGCGTGCACCAGGTGCTGATGGACGCGTTCTCCTCCCGGCGGCAGAGCATCGCGCCGCTGACCGCGCGCCTGGCGCAGGAGTATGAGGCGCAGTTCGGGCGCGCACCGGACGCGCGCGCGCTGGCCAGCTTGCGCCAGTGGGCCAACCACGCCACCCGGCGCGTCAAGGACGCCGGGCCGCTGGAGCTTGCGGCGCTGGTGCGCCAGTGGGCGGCGCACGCCCGCGCCAGCGAGGCTGGCGCCCTCGAGCCCATCGCCCCGAAAGTCATGGGCACGCGCGAGCCCGCCGTAACCGCGCAGCCGGCCAGACTCGCGCGAACCAGCGCAGGCGCAGCCCGCGCCGCTGACCGACGCGCAGGCGCAACGCATCATCCAGGAAGCGGTGGCTGCGCTCCAGGCTGCCCAGTCCACCTGGACCGAGGCCGACCTGATCCGCCGCCTGGGGGAGCGCCTGCCCGCGCAGGTCGGCGCGATGAGCGCGCCGGATGCCGCTGCCTTGCTACCCGGCCCTGGCCCGCCGGGCGCTGGCCGGGGAGGCGGTGATGTTGTCCGCGCCGGAGTGGCCGCAGGTGCCGGACTGCCTGCGCCGCGCGTCGGGGGAGAGCCTGTATATCCCGCATGGCGCGGCCCGGTACGCGACCGGCGCGCAGCTCGTCCCTGGAGGAGCGCCTGCTCAGCCAGGCGCAAGAGACCGGCGCGCCGCGCCTGCGCCCGGCCACCGCGGCGCAGCTTCTCGGCGCGGAACAGGCGCGCCTGGAGGCGCAGCTCCAGGCGCCCGCCGCCACCCAGGACGCGATCAGCGAGCACACCGGATCCGGGCTGCGCCTGGATCAGGCCGCCGCCGCGTACTTCGTGCTCACCTCGGCCCGCCGCGCCGAGGTCATGGCCGGCCCGGCCGGCTCCGGGAAGACCCGGACCCTCGCCGAGATGGCCCGCCTCTGGCGGGACGCCGGAATGGGTGAGGTGATCGGGCTGACCACCTCGCAGACGGCCCGCAACGTCCTGGCCGAGGCGGGCGTCAGCGAGGCGTACAACACTGCCCGGTTCCTCGGCCATCTCCAGGACCGCCCGGGCGTCCTGGGGCCGATGGCCATCGGGCGGGGTTCGTTGCTGATCGTGGATGAGGCCAGCATGATGTCGATCGCCGATATCGGCGCGATCCTGCGCCTGGCGCACGAGAGCGGCAGCAAGGTCGTGGTGACCGGTGATCATGAGCAGCTCGCCGCGGTGGAAGGCGGCGGCGCGATGATGCTGCTGGCCCGCCGCCTGGGTTACGTGCAGCTCGCCGAGCCGCAGCGGTTCAGCCACGCGTGGGAGCGCGACGCGACGTTGCGGCTGCGCGCGGGGGACGTCACGGTGCTGGCGGAGTATGAGGAGCACGGGCGGCTGCGCGGCGGCACGCCCGAGGAGGCGGCGGAGCAGGCGTACCGGGGCTGGCTGGCGGACTACCTCGGCGGCATGGACACGCTGCTGATGGCCCGCACCGAAGAGCAGGCCCGGGAGCTGTCCCGCCGGGCCCGCGACGACCTGATCCGCTACGGCCTCGTGTCCGCCGGGCCGTGCATCCGGCTGGCGCACGGCGAGCAGGCCAGTCCTGGGGACCTGGTCATGGCGCGCCGCAACGCCCGGGCCATCCAGGCCGGGGAGGACGGCCGGGAGCTGGCCAACCGCGACGTCCTGCAGATCTCCAGAATCCTGACCGGTCCCCGCGGCACCCAGGTCGTGGTGCGCCGGCTCACCGGCCGCGACCCCGGCACCGGCCAGGCCTGCTGGTCACCGCCGTTCCAGGTTCCGGGCCGCTACCTGGCCCAGCACGCTGCGCTCGGCTACGCGACCACTCAGCACGCCGCGCTCGGCCGGACCACCGGCACCGCGCATGTCCTGGTCGACGGGCTGGGTGACCGGCAGGGACTGTACGTCGCGATGAGCCGGGGCCGCGACGCCAACCACGCCTACTGCATCACCAGCTACCCTCAGGCCGGCTGACGTCCGCCCGGGCAGCCGCCCCGCCCCCGAACTCGGCCGCGTTGGCCGCCTGGACCGCGAGCACGCCGCCCTGCCTGCGGACCAGCCCGCCGGTGACGAGCAGCCGCCCGCCGTCCACCCGGTGGCTGTTCTTGCTGGTGTCCTGGCCCGCGACGGCAGCGAATTGTCCGCAACGGAAACCCTGCACCGCGAACTGTCCCGCGCCGACCATCTCGGGATCCTCGGCGGAATCTGGGACGACGTGACCCGCCGCGCCCAGGCGGCCAGGTTCGAGCAGGCCCTCCGCGGCTGCCTGCCCGCGGGACTGGCCGGTCAGGCTCTGGACGATCCGGCGTGCACCTGGCTGTGGCGGACGTTGCGGGAAGCTGAAGCCGCCGGGTTCGATGGCAGCGATGTGCTGCGGGAGGCGGTGGCCAGCCGGAGCATGGCCGGGGCCCGTGACGTCGCCCGGGTCCTGGACGCGCGGGTGCGGCGGATGCTCGACGGCATCCAGCCCGAGCCATCCGGCCGCTGGATCGACCGGGTGCCTCGCACCGGCTCCGCCGACCTGAACCGTTACCTGCGCGAACTCGCTGAGGCGATGGATGACCGGACCCGTCGGCTGGGGGAGCACACGGCTGCGACGCAGCCGGAATGGGCCCGCCAGGCTCTCGGCCCAGTCCCGGACGAGCCGGTCGGCCGGCTGGAGTGGGAGCAGCGGGCCGGCGTGGTTGCCGCCTACCGGGAACGGTACGGCTACGCCCATCCGGCCGATCCCGTCGGCCCGGAGCCGGCGAAGACCAGCCCGGAGGCCCGCGCTGCCTGGCAGGCTGCGCTGGCCGCGCTCGGCCGGGTCGAGGGCGCCGAGCTGCGCGGTTGCAGCGACGGTGAGCTGTGGCTGCGCCGCAGCACCTACGAACGAGAGGGGACGGCCTGGGCGCCACCGCATGTGGCGGAGGAGCTGCGGCTCATGCGCGCTGCGGAACGCGATGCTCATGTGAATGCAGTTCGGGCCGACCATGAAAGCCGTGCCGCTCGCGACGAGGAGACAGCTGAACGGCACCGGCGGCTGGCGGGGATCTGGCGTGCCCTGGAGACCAAGGCCGCCGCTGAGGCTGCCATGTTCGCTACGGTCCAACAGACCCGGCGCCAGTGGGAGACCGTCACCGAGACCACCCGGACGATCGCCCTGGCAGCGGACCGTGAGCTGCGCCGCCGTTACCCCGGCGTGCAGATCGAGCCACTCCGCCCGCATCCCGCCGAGGCGGCAGGCCCTTACTTACCCAGCGCACCCAGGTGAGGGCCCGGAAGACGCGATCTGGGTCCAGGCTGAGCTGCACGGGGCAGAGCAGCCAGCCATGGAAACTGGCCGGCAGACTCAGCAGACCGAGCCTGTGGTCAGCAGCCGGCGCGAAGCCGACGGCCGGCGTCTGCTCGGCCTCACCGTGCAGGCGGCCCAGGAAGAGATTCCCGAACAAGTGCTGCGCATCCGGGAGAACGCCAGGATCGCGCAAGCCAAGCTCGACGACCTGACGCACCTGCCCGAACCCGGTACCAGGGAAGACGACATGTCACCAGGTCTCGCCTGGCCGGCCTACGCGGGGCGGGATCGGGATGCTGTGCTCCAGCCACCGCAGCCCGAGGTCATACCTTCCGCCCAGGTCTTGGACCATCATCACGCTGCGCAAGGGGCATCTGCGGATGCCGAGGCCGAACGGGGCTGACGATGCCGTGGATCAGGCTTAGCGTGGAATCCGTGGTCACCGTGCGCGTACCGGAGCAGCTAGCCTCTGCCATCGTCAGGCCACGGTGGCAGGTTGAAGCTGTGCTCGCGCAGAGCATCCGTGAGATGGGCGCCGACGGCCGGACAGCGCTGGCATGGGAATGGGCGCTGACCGGCACCCGGCCTTCCCCGGTGACCATGTCCCTGGCACCGGGCTATCCGCCGTCGCGTGAGGAGATCCTGGCGGAGGCCGATGCAGAGCCGGAGGGTTCCACGGCCCCACCCGGAGTGCCGACTGACTTCTGCGACCAGCTCGGCGAAGCACGCCGGGTGCTGGCCTGGCTTGCCGGCGGCAGCGACGAGATCCCGGTCGATGACGGCAACCGCGGCCGGTTCGTCGGCGCCCGCGACGACTACGCCCGCACCGACGACGACATCCGCCAGGTCCGCGACTCTGCCCTGCGCGGACTGAAGTCCTGCGACCTGCCCGAGCCTATGGATCCCGATGACGCCCTGCATCCATGGCGGTGGAGCGCCGGACGGATGAACGCCGCCTGGCTCCATGGGGTCCGTGACCTGCTCGACTGGGTGCTTGGCGAACGTCATGCCTCACCACTATGTGAGCGTGCCGTCGGCGTTCCCACCGTCTACGACCTCACCTATGAAGACGGCGCTGCCGACGACGTGATCATGCAAGGCCGTCCAGGCGGCCTACGTGTGGACCCATGCACTCTTATTCCGCCTCAGTACGGCGAAGGAATCCAGGCAACCATCCGCTGGCTCCGCGGCGAAAGCACAACCCCGCCCGCCAACACCGAAGGCCGCAGCCCATACGGATAGATAGATCACGACCAGCTGCATCGGAGCGAGCTCGGCGCGAGGTGGCTCGTTACGACGGCGAGGCGTCCGATTCTGCCGAAAGTAGTGCGTTGCTCTGGGACTGGCTATTCATGGCCACGTATGCTCATGCAAGACGCCGCTGATCAACAGGCGCTCCGAATCCCGGGATGACGACGCGCCTAACGGCGATCACGAGCGCCTTAAGAATAGATCAGACGTGCAGACTGTCGGGCCCAGATCATCTTGTTATGTCTCCCTTGGGGAAGGGAGGTGGCCCATTTGGCTTACCGGAGGCCGTCCTCGTCCATATATCTGGTCGTGGGCGAGCCGCAGCAACCCGAACATTTCACCAGACAGGGCAAGTACCATCTCGCGGTACATGGGCTCCTCCATGGCGTCATGCTCCAGGACGTGCGGTGACATCAGACCCTGCAGGTTAGCGCTGATCCTTCTGCCTAGTTGCCACTCGTAGCCATGGCCTTGGACGGACAGCACACTCAGCCATCGAAGCGCCGCATAGCGCTGGAACCCCAGATAAAAGTACAGCCGGGCACGGCTCTCGTATCCCAGTTCCTCGTACCCGGTCTCTGCGTTCAGCACAGCCAGGACTCGCCGGATCAGCCGCTCGTCGCTGACCGAGAAGGATGGACGGGACGCATCCCCAGGTGTTCGCTCTGGGAACGGGATGACAGCAGCATCTAGCGCCATCTGATATTGGGTGTCCCAGGGATGGGATCTGAGCCTGGAGCCGGTGCCCCCGAAGCTCAGGTCCCGCGAGGAGAGAGCACGGACAGACGCCGCCTGGTCGCCGTCAGTGGGGCCCAGGTCAGGCGCGCGGCGGGGGGGTTGAGTGTACGTGGGCATCCGCGAAGGCTCGCCGCCCGGTAGTCCGAGGGTCTTGCTCATCAGCTTATTAGAACATAGTATCGATTATGGTGCCAGCCCGGAAGGGGAGATCGAATACCGTTCCGCCTTCTCGTCGGTGCTGGAAGGAGAGTCAGCTCTCGGCGAGGCGGCCGGGCTACGGCCGGGCGGGACCTGGGTGTGGGCCTGGGCTGAATATTCGCCCCGTGGGGGGGCGATATTTTCATAGTTTGCCGACCGCCTGCATCAATGGGCGAGCCAAGTCAATGAACTCAAGCAAGTGGTTCCGGATCTCACGCGAGTCCACGCGGCATACCCTTTCAAAGCTCCGGATCTCTGTCATGGTTTGCCGCTCGTAGATCTCCTCGTACTTTGAAAGAGCTGCCTTATAAGAGTCCACCGCGTCGAAAGCAACGTCGAAACGATCCCAGAACGGCACCAAGGTTTGCGGGGCGGACGCGCGCTGTAGAGGCTCATAGTCTTGCAACAGGGAATTCTTGTCAACGACGTATCGATAAACATTTGTCTTGAGCTGGTCCAATAGTCCCCACAGGGCTTGTGCTTCACCGCCTTTCATAGACCCATGGCCACGATCGACCAACTCACGTATATCCTTGAGCTCTTCGTCCGTTACCTTGGCCCATGCCCGGAGCTTCTGCCCAGCTTCTTGCTTGAATTGTTGGATCTCTGCCGGAGTCGCCTCTTCTGCGTCGCGGTTCCGAGTTTCGAGCAGGACGTCCAGGTCGGTTGACACGGCCTTTATCGCAGCGGACCCGCTGTTGGCGGCGGCAGCAAGATCAACAGTCATGGCATTCGCGGATCTCAGTGATACTGGATCAGGCGCAGCAGAGCACGAAAGTGATCTACAAGCTCGCTCAGCTTTTTGCTGTAGGCTTCAGGGTCAGATCTTCCACTGTCCAGTGCTGCAGTCGAGCTAACGTACTGAAAAGCTTCGTCCAGCTTACAGGCCAACTGTCGGCACTCCACCGTTTCCTGAGCGGCGAGTAGACGCATCCAGCGACGGAACGGAGAGTGATGGAAACCAAGGTAGAAGTAGATCCGTGCCGACGCGGAACCGTCCCTGCCCCACGTGACCATCTCGTCGGCCAGCATGCAGATTAGGCTGCTGGTCATCGCCTCGTCCTCGGCTGAGAACCGAGACGGAGCAGCTAGGCGAGACCGGCGAGGGGAGAATGGGATTACCTCAGCCAATGCTGGCATGCAGATTCACCTCGCGCGTTTTTTCCAGAAGCATTTTTTCGTGAAGGCTATTGTTCTCTCCGGTGGCCTTAAAGAATCGCTTCTCGGCTTCCCGCGCCTCATCAGGCGGCAGGAGCGCGAGCCTCCGTCCATAGCCTGCAGTCAACCGGGTAAGGAGGGCTACGTCAGAATTCGTGGCTTGTGATGGGATATTCTCCATGCCGGCACTACCAAACGACACAGACCTAACGAGCCCGGTCCTGCTGTCAAGCTCCTTGAGCGCACCAATGTACTGATCAAGTACGTACAGGTTTTCTCTAAGATTTTTTGTCTGGTATGCTCGGTAGCTCGTCCAGTGCTGCAGACACAGGATGTCGAAGCGCGCGTGACGCGCATTCTGGTAATCAAGGTCCTCACGAGCTACCGTCCCCAGGATCTCGGCAAGCTCGGTCTCAGTTTTCGTCGGGTCTGCCGACTTCGCCACGAATTCTCGAAGATTCCGAAGGGCTGCGACGACCGATCCAATCCCAACGTCCGGGTCGCTCGGAAATGCAGTAAGCTGGTTGGTTGACTCCGCGATTCCCTCCTCAACTCGCAGCTTTCTCTCGCTTTTTCGATCCCGCATGTATTGAAAGGTTGCTCCGACAAAGGCGATAAGGGCGACGATGGCTGAAGCAGCGGGTACGAAGGGCTTCAGCGTAGCCACTACACCGTTATTGCCGTTTGAGTTGACCACATGAGTGGCCAAGACGCCTGCCACCTCGGGTAGACGGCTTGACGACCAAGGCCAGAGGATTTTTGAGACGTGCCAAGTGTGAGTGAAGCTTCTCGGCAAGACAGCTACTGCTGCCCCTGTCACTGCTGCCGACAGTGCAGGAACAGCACCAGACTCTGCTTTGGGCATATACGCACCATAGGACTGAAGGAGGCAAGCGACTAGATGTCGTCGCGGCTTGGGTGCCGATCGGATTGGCCCAGGGCTTGCCGTGACGTCCAACCAGGCCGACTCCACTAACCTGGGCCTCTCTCTCTCGCCGCCGCGTTCTCCGGAAGCAGATGGTGCTCCCGGCTTGTTAGGGGTTTGGCCGGTGGGGCGCAGCAATGGACATTTCTGGGCCAGCGGCGCCTCTTCCGGCTTCTGCCAGTTGCCCTCCACTGGCGGCTTCGGGAGCTGCGGGCCGCGGCGACCCTCTTCCGGTGTGGGTCCTGAGCAACGGCAGGCCGGAGGCGGTGGTGCGGTCCGAGATCTTCCGGGCGTGGCGTAGAGCCCTGGCCCCCGGGGAGAGGGGCTCACTTCCCAGCGGGCGTGAGCTCGACCGCCGCTACGGCCGTTATGAGCGCTGCGGTCGGCTAGTTAACGTGCGGGGCGCTGCCGGGCGAGTTCACCGCCGGGCCATAGACTGGGCTGCCCACCTGGCAGCGCATATCACCCGAACCTGGATTATGCTCGCGGGACCGGCGTTAAGCCAAACATTCGCCACATATCGCCAATTCGGTGTGTGATCGGCAGCCTGGTGATGGGTTCCGATTTCGGCGGCGATCTCTTCCAGATGCGGAGGCTTGTGCGCCACAGTCGGTCCGCGTCGCCGCTAGGGGTTGGTTCCCGGTTCAGGAAGGGTGGCGGGGAGGTCGAAGCTGCGGAAGGCGTGTGGGGTGAGGAAGGCGGTGATTTCCTGGATGTGCGCGCCGCGCAGGGTGAGCACGTTGAACGGCGCGCGGCAGGAAGGTCTGCGTCTTGCCGTCCCAGGCGTAGAGGCCGAAGGCGAGCTGCCCGTTGGCGTGATTGGGGATGAGACGCCAGCGCGTCGCCCCGGCCATCGGCCCGCCGCTGAGGAATGCGGTGACCTGTTCGCGGCCGGAGTACCACGCGGGAAGGGGCGGCATCGCCAGCTTAGCGTCTTCGGCGAGCATGGCGGCGAGCGCGCCGACGTCGTTGCGCTCCCAGGCGGTGACGTAGCGCTGCACGACCTGTCTCAGCGCGTCGTCGCTTAGTGAGCGCAGCGTCGCCTGCTGGCTTTGTTCCGGCAGCCGCTGGTCTACTGTCTTGTGGGCGCGCTGCAGGGCGCTGTCGACCGAGACGGGCGTGGTGTCGAGCACCGTGGCGGTTTCGCGGGCCGAGAAGCCGAGCACGTCGCGCAGTATCAGCACGGCGCGCTGCCGTGCGGGCAGGTGCTGGAGGGCCGCGATGAAGGCGAGTTCGACACCCTCAAGCTGCTCGTAACGGGCCTCCGGGCTGGCCAGGCCGCTGCTGGGCCCCAGCCGCTCATCGGGGTAGGGTTCGAGCCACAGCGCCTCGGCCACTGGCTCGCCGGGGCCGTTGTGGGGGTCGGCGGCGGGCCCGTAGTTGACCGGGAGCACGCGTCTGGGCCGCCGCTCGATCGCCCGGAGGCATGCGTTTGTCGCGATCTTGTAGAGCCAGGAGCGGACCGAGCTTCGGCCCTCGAACCGCGGCAGGCCGCGCCAGGCGCGCAGCAGCGTTTCCTGCAGCGCATCTTCTGCGTCCGCGGCCGAGCCGAGCATCCGGTAGCAGTGGGCGTGCAGCTCGCTGCGGTAGGGTCCGGCGAGCCGGCCGAAGGCATCGTCGTCGCCTCGCCGGGCGGCCTCGAGCAGCTCGCGCTCGCTCGCGGCCGGCACCGTGCGAGCCGCTCTCGTCCCGCGTTCGGGCCCGGTCGTCATCGTTTTGGCTGCCAGATAGCCAGCTCACCGCACTGCGGCGCCGAAATGACACTGCGCCATCCGGCCGGCCCCTCGCGCGGCGCCAGCAACACCGAGGCGCCGAGCTGGCGCGCGTGTTCGGTGGGCTCTTCGAGCTGGTCGGCTTCGACGTAGGGCAGCCACAGCGGGCGCGCGGTGCCGCATTCGACGATGCCGCCGCTGAAACCCCCTCCCAGGTCGAGGGCGAGGTAGGAGCCGCCCCTGGCCTCGATCAGCTGCCGGCGCCAACACAAGAGTTCCGCATAGAAGGCGCTCGCCCGTGCCTGATCACCGGTGTGGAGCTCCAGGTGAACGACGGGCCTGGGACTAGGCATATGCATCGTCATCTTCATTGTGACCCGCGCTTCGGCCGGAATCCATCGCCACCGGAGCAGAATCGGTGAGCGAGATCCCGGCGGCGAGGATATACCCCGCGCTGGGCGGCGCCCGGCCAGGTCGGCGATCGAAATGGGACGAAGCCGAACGCCGCCATGCCGGGCACGACATGCCGCCGGGGGCCGCCACCGACAGCGCCGTCCACACAGCCGCCATCCAAGCCCGAGCAGGGGCGGAGCCTGCGTCACGCGCAGCTTTCGTGGCGGGCGATGGATCGCGGCCTTTCGCCGGATCACCACCTAGGCAGATGCAAGAAAGAGCAACCCACAGGAGGAAAAGACATGACCATCGAAGGCAAGACAGTGCTGGTGACCGGCGCCAACCGGGGCATCGGGCAGGCCCTGGTCGCCGAAGCGCTCAGCAGAGGCGCTAAGCGGGTGTACGCCGGCACGCGCCAGCCCCTGGTCCACTCCGATCCGCGCGTCACGCCGCTGATCCTGGACGTGACCAGCGCCGCGCAGATCCGGGCAGCCGCCGGTCAGGTTGACTCGCTCGACATCCTCATCAACAACGCCGGGCTGGCTCCCTACGATGACCTGAGCGACCGTGCCGTGCTCGAACAGACCCTCGCCGTCAACCTGTTCGGCACCTACGGCGTCAGCCAGGCCTTCCTGCCGTTGCTGACCCGTTCCCGGGGAGTCATCGTCAACAACGTGTTGACGATGGCTCTCGCCCCCTTGCCGCTCACCCCCGCCTACGCGATCTCCAAGGCGGCCATGTTCAACCTGACCCAGTCGCTGCGCGCCCTCCTGGCCGGGCAGGGCGTGCGGGTTCATGCGGTCCTGACCGGCCCAACCGACACCGACATGACCCGGGGCTTCGACATACCCAAGGCCTCCCCGGAGTCGGTCGCGCGGGCCATCTTCGACGGCGTGGACAACGAGGAGGAGGACATCTTTCCCGATCCCGCGTCGCAGTCCCTGGCCGACAGCTGGCGCAGCGGCGCGGTCAAGGCGCTAGAGCGCCAGAATGCGGCCCTTCTGGCAGGGCCCGCCGCAGCATAAGCACAGAGACGGGCCACCGCCGTGATCATGTGGGCGTGCTGGAACCCTATGACCGGCGGTGGCCGCGCCGTCCGATGCAGTCGAGACCGAAGCGCTGAACTGACGGAACGCAACAGGTAAGGAGACAGCACAATGACCAGTCGCCGGATCGGAACGCGTGAGGAGTGGTTCGCGTCGAGCGCTGACCTGCTCGAGCGGGAGAAGGAGCTCACGCGGATGGGCGATGCGCTCGCTCGGCAGCGCCGGGAGCTTCCCTGGGTGCCGGTCGAGAAGGAGTACACGCTGCAGACCGAAGACGGGGCTAGGACGCTGGCGCAGCTGTTCGACGGCCGCTCGCAGCTCATCGTCTACCACTTCATGTTCGGCCCCGGCTACGAGGCCGGATGTCCCGCCTGCTCGGCCACCGCCGACAGCTTCAACGGCGTCCTGGCCCACCTTGCGGCCCGCGACGTGACGATGATCTGCGTCTCCCGCGCGCCGATCGGCAAGCTGCTCGCCTACCGGGAGCGGATGGGCTGGAGTTTCACCTGGGCGTCCAGCCACGACAGCGACTTCAACTTTGAGTTCGGCGTCTCGGCCGGGGAGCAGGCGCCCGCCGGCTCAGCCGCGCCGCGATCCGAAGCGAACGAGCTCGCGCTCCGGAAGCTGCTGGCCGAGCAGCCCGCCGTCCTCGAGAACCTGGCGATCCCCAACCAGTTCGCCGGCGCGACCGGGACGGACGTCGACGGCTATCTCACCGAGGGACACGGCGTCAGCACGTTCGCGCGCGAGGACGGTACCGTCTACCACTGCTACTCCAGCTACGCCCGCGGCACGGAGTTCCTGATGGGCTTCTACGCGATCCTTGACCGCGCTCCGAAGGGCCGCGACGAAGGCGATCAGCCCATGAGCTGGCTGCGCCGCCACGACGCGTATGGCAGCCACTGACGCCTGCCGGACCAGGCGCCGCCGGGCCGCCGCTGCGGTGGCCGGCCCGAGCGGGCCTTCGTTGTCCCCGCGCGGCTGGGCCGCGTGCCGGGAACCGGTTAGGCGAACCAGCCGTCGGCCACGCCGGCGGCGATCAATAGTGCAAGCCAGGAGGAGATCATGGCGAACTCGGCCCAACGCGGCGCCAGCGACTTTAACACCGAGATCATTGAGAAGTTCCGGGCGAACCAGGGATGCGTCGGCGGGTTCTTGGCGGGCACCCCGATGATTCTCATCCACCACATCGGCGCCAGGTCTGGGATCGAGCGCGTCACGCCGCTGGCCTTCAACCCCCAGCCAGACGGCCGCTTCGCAATCGTCGCCGCCAACGGCGGATCGCCCACCCACCCCGACTGGTACTACAACCTCAAGGCCAACCCCTGTCTCACAGTCGAGGTCGGTATTCATACGTTCACGGTAGTGGCGGAGGAGCTGGAGGGCAGCGCCCGCGCCGAGCTGTGGCCCAAGCTGGTCGCGCAGTCTCCTGCTGTCGGCGAACACCAGGCCAAGACCACGCGGCAAATTCCGGTGTTCATGCTGACCCGCCAGGACTGACCTGCGGCGAGGGCCGTCGGTCTGCCATGCTCGGCAGTCCGCCAGATCATCCATTCGGTACGACCCAAAGAACGCCGTCCAGCTTGCGATGGCATACCAATCAGGCGGATCCGCGCGTGGCCTAGTGCCGAAGGCTTTCACGGGACGTGACTGCGCCCGTCAGCGGGTTCCGGGGTTGCCCGGATGGCGCCGTTCCATGGGGGCGCCCGCGGGGGGCGTTTGCTGCGGCTGGGCGGGGTGATGCGATGGCCGTCCGGCTAGCATCGCCTGATGAGTGATCAGTTCTTCGTTCCGGCCGATTTCGCGGTCCCTGGTGGGCTGACGGCTGAGGACTTCCGGCTGGAACCGCTCGGGCCGCAGCACAACGACGCGGACTATGCGGCGTGGACGGCCAGCATCGACCACATCCAGGCGACGCCGGGATTCGCCGGGACGGGCTGGCCGCACCGGATGAGCCTGGCGGACAACCTGCGCGACCTCGAACGCCACGCGCAGGACTTCGCCGAGCGGCGCGGGTTCACCTACACCGTGCTCAGCCCGGCACCGGCGACGTCATCGGCTGCGTGTACATCTACCCGCCGCGCGGCGGGAGCCAGGGCGGCACCGGCGCCGGTGGACGCATGTGCGGCCGTCAGTTCCTGGGTGCGCGCGGACCGTGCGCAGCTCGACCCGGTGCTTTACCACACGGTCCTCGCCTGGCTGGAACGCGACTGGCCGTTCCACTCGATCGGGTACGCGCCACGGGCCTGACCTGGTGCCACCACCCATCGGGCTGCCTTGTCACATCCCTTGCTGACGGAATTCCCGGTTGGCGCAGCGGCTCAGCCCGCCTTTCACAGGGCCACCTTGGATTCACGGAGCGTGATACCGGTACTAGGCCTGGCCCGCCGCGCTGATCCGGAACGCCGATTCGGTGTGGCGATGAGCTTGTTCGGCGGCGTGGACATCCGCATGCAGATCATCCGGATCGGCGCGTCAAGCACGGTGAAGGGCTGGTGTCCGGACGCTGGCTTCCGCGCTGCGCCCGGTTCGATCATGCGAACCTGGCTGTTGTGTTGTGGCCGTGCACGGTTACGGTGTGAATTGGGCTGGTAGCCGGACCATGGAGGCGGGTATGACGGTTGCTACACTGCCAAGTCAGCGGGTAGCCCAGGCGCCCCTTTCCTATCGGAAGAACGTGGCGATGTTGCGCGGGCCGCAGCTGGCGGTGCTTCGTGGCGCGTTCAGCGCCAGCATGCAGGTCGGGGACGATCGCGGGTGGCAGCATTGGGCTGGGATCCATGGCTTGCCGTTGCCGATGTACTGCCAGCACCACACCCCCCTGTTCCTTGCCTGGCATCGGGCTTACCTGTACTACTTCGAGCTCACGCTCAAGGATCACGAGCCGACCGTGACCTTGCCGTGGTGGGACTGGACGTCCTCGTGGTCACACCGCGTGGGCGTTCCGGTTGTCTACGCCGTCGTCGAGGCCAGCGGGCAGCCCAATCCGCTGGCCGGCGGCCCGATCAATGCCCAAGCTCAGCAGCAAGGCGGCGCAGGCACGCCCGGCCAGACCTCCCGTGACCCAGGCGACCCGGCCGGTTTGCCCACGGCCAGGCAGATCGGCGAGCTACTGAGCCGGGGCGACTTTCTGGACTTCCAGCAGCAACTGGAGAGCTATCACGATGACGTGCATGTCTGGGTGGGCGGCACGATGGCCGAGATTCCCCTTGCGGCCTATGACCCGGTCTTCTTCGCCCACCACGCCATGATCGACCGGCTCTGGCGGTTGTGGCAGCTGCGCCACCCGACAGCGGTGGTGCCTGCTGATCTGCTGGGCGAGGCGCTTCCGCCGTTCAACATCACGGTGGCGCAGACGATCGACGTCAATGCGCTGGGTTATGACTATGCGTCCTTCTCTTCCAGAACCCTGATCGGCGGGTGACCCGCGTGGCTATCACCTTCGAGATCGAGCTGCCAGTCGGCGCGGACCAGCCCGAGTTCGCCCGGGCCGACCTCACGTTCTATGGCCTGGATCACAGCGGTCCCAGCTACGAGGTACGCGTTTTCTTCGACCACCCTGACGCCGGCCCTGACACACCGCTCAGCGCGGACGCCGGGTTCGCCTGGCAAGTTTTCAGTATTCGGTCACGGCGGCTGCTTCGGGGAAGAAGGACACTGCGAGGTCCGGGCACCCGTCAGCGCCTTCGACCGGCGCCAGCCCCACCCGCTGGTGCCGGCTGTCCGGATCCTCACCATCACCGATGCCATCCGCGATCTCGTCCAGCGTGACGCGCGTGCGGTCACCGTCACCGCTGTCCCCATCGTCCGCCCATCGCCGCTGGCCACCGCGGAGCAGTCTGCCGATGTGCTGGTCATCGACCAAGTCGCCCTGCACACCTTCGAATAATGCCGCGGGACAGCTCCCGGGCGCTCACGCACCGCGTCGCTGAGCAAGGCGCGCCGCCAGGCATCTCTGCGGGGATGCCGCTGATCACCTCGAAGCTGGGCTGCCCACATGAATCCATCGGCATCCGCGCGTTCAGCGAACAATGCTACTCCGCTTCGCGCGCAGATCGAAGCCTCTTTGTTGTCAAGTGGTGCTACGAGATCTTTCAAGATCTTTTGGACGCTGGGTTCGCGGCTGCTGGCGCGCTGGCCGGACTGGTGGCCGTAGGGTGGTGGCGGGTCCGGGAGTGGCCTGTCCGAAGAGCCGGCGTGCGGGGTGAGAGCTGGCCGCGCTGGAGTCAGAGCCGTTCCCTATCTGCCCTCCCGGGCCCGCGCTGGTGGCCGGGGCCTTTTTCCGGGCGTCGGCTCGCAGGCGGGCGTAGATGGCGTCGCTGATCTTCCGCTTGAGGCAGCGGAGGGCATCTTTATGGGTTTTTCCCGCTGCTATTTTCCGGTCGTAGTAGGCGCGGCCGTCGCTGTGGGCATGGCGGATCTGGGTAATGGCGGCCATGTGGATGGCGTGGTTCATGCGCCGGTTGCCGCGCAGGGACAGCCGGTAGATCTTGCGGTTGCCGGAGGAGACCTCGACCGGGGCGGTGCCGTTGTAGGCGGCGAAGTGGTCGCGGCTGGGGAACCGGGAGATGTCGCCGGCGTCGCCGATGATGGTCCCGGCGTTGACCGGGCCGACCCCGAATACTTCGGTCACGGTGGTGCCCGATGCGCGGACCGCCGCGGCGAGCTTCTTCTTGGTCTGCGCGAGCTGGGTGTCCAGGCGGCGCAGGTCTTCCAGGAACTGGGCGGCCAGGTCGCGGCGGGCGGTCCCGATCGGGTCCACAGGAGTGATCTTGTCCAGCACCGAGGTGGCGAGACCTGCGGTTATCTCCTTCCTGACCCCGCCGGGGACCAGGTCGCAGATCACGGCGTGGAGGCGGCAGGCGACCTGGTTCCGGGCACGGGCCAGGTCCCGGTGCCGCCTGGCCCAGATCTTCAGCACCGCCCCGTGATCCTCTGCGGTCACATCCCGGACGGCCCGGGACCGCAGCGCGGCGACCGCGACCGACCGGGCGTCATTCGGATCGTTCTTGTTCGTGTCGCCCGCTTCGAGCAGCCGGACCCTGGAGGCCAGCTTCGGCGGCACGTCCAGTACCCGCTCCCCGGCGGCGACGAGCTGCTGGGCCAGGAGCCTGCCCAGCCCGGCCGCGCCCTCCACCGCCCAGATCCGTTCCGGCCATTCCGCCGCCCACGCCACCAGCTCGCCGGCCTGCCCGGTCGAGGCCTCCACCCGCAGTTCCCCCAATGGCTGCTCGGCTACGCCGATCGCCACCGCCGTATGCGAGCCTTTGTGCGGGTCGACGCCAATCATCACAGCCACCATCAAGTACACTCCGAATAATCAGAAAAAACGGAAAAGACTAGAACGCGGCGGGCATGCCTAATAACAGATCTGCTAGCGCTCGCGCCTCTTTCGAGCCACGCCGCGGTGAGATCCGACGGGCCGGACCTCGATCTGAAGCCAGACCGCATGCGGCCGGAGGCGGTAAATGGAGCCAGCCCGTCGGACCCCTGAACGTTACGGCAAACCCCGCAACGCTCAAGTCAAGTCTCTATTAGGCGGCGATGCGCGCCAAGTTGGGGTCGAGCGCCGGTCACGCGGAGTGATACAACTTGTGACCCTCGCCAGGCCCGGCCAGCGCTCAGCCTCCGTCGAGTGCGCCGAGCACCAGGTCGGCGACCTGGCCGGGCTGCTCCAGGTACGGCTGGTGCGCCACCCCGGGCAGCTCGCGGTAGCGGCCTTTGACCAGGCGGCCGGCCAGCTGGCGGCTGCGGGCGAGCAGGAACGGGGCGTCAAGCTGGCCGCAGGCGACCGTCACCGGGACCCGGACCTCGGCCAAGCGGCGCCACGCGTCCACGCCGCTGCCGCCCTCCTCCTCCCGCACGCCGTCGCGCAGGATGATCGCGTTCATGTCGGTCGCCAGCGCCCTTGCCTCGCCGCCGACCCGGCCCTCGGGCGACGACGGCCCATCCAGCCACAGCCAGGTCTCCAGGCGGTTGACCTCATCGAGGTTCCCGGCGGCCATCGCCGCATCCAGCAGCGCGTCGAACCGCTGGGTGTCCGGGTCAAGCGCAGGCTCCGGCGCGCCGCTCACCGCCGTCCCCATCAGCACCAGGCCCGCGACCCGGTCCGGCGCGAGCAGCGCGGCATCCAGCGCCAGGCCGCCGCCAGCCGAGGCGCCGGCCAGCCACGCCCGCCCGGCCTCTTCCCGGTCCAGGACGGCCAGCAGGTCACCGACATGCGTGAACGGGGAGGTGCTCACGGTGGACTCACCGTAGCCGCGCCGGTCATAGGCCACCGCCGTCACCCGCGGCGCCAGGCGCTGGGCTACCTGCCGCCAGCCGCGCCGGTCGCAGACTCCCTCGTGCAGCAACACCACGACCTGGCCGTCGCCCGGCCAGCGCTCGCCGACCAGATCGCATCCCTCCCGCTCGATCACGAACCGCTCGCCCATGACGCCATCCTGATCGCGGCAACGCATTACGCGCAACGCGGAGCCGGTCCACCGCCGACGGCCGGCTGGGAGACGAACTCCGAACTGGCAGACATGCTGCACTGCGGCTGGGCCCAGGCGACCGGCGCGCAGATTAGCCCGATCGGGGCGGGCCCAGATCGCGGCTTCGACCAGGCACCTCGCCGTCCAGAACGGCGGTTCGCGTTCGTCCTAGGGTCGCCGTGTGTGACCGCCGTATCGGGAGGGCAGCTGCGCCCGGCGGCTGCCACTACCGGGCGGAGCTGTCCCCGCGGGTATGCCTTACCGGGCGGCGCTCGCGACGTAGGCGGCGACAATGTAGGTGGCGTGCCGGTCCAGGCTGCCGCGGGCCCGGTCATACCGGATCGTGGTGCGCGGATCTGCGTGAGATGCCGCTTCTTGCACGTCGCGCAGCGGGACGCCCGCGTCCAGCGCGGCGGTGATGAAGGCGTGACGCAGCGTGTGGGGCGTGACGGTCTTGGCGATTCCCGCGCGGCGGGCAACTTTGCGCACGATCCGCCCGGCGCCGTGCCGATCCAGCCGCCGGCCGTCCGCGGCCAAGAACACCGGCCCGTCCGTGCGCTCGCCGATGGCCAGGTCGATCGCCCGGGCCGTGCGCGGTGCCAGCGGGACGGTGACCACCTTGCCGCCCTTGCGGGTGATCGTGAGAGTCCGGTGCCCGCGCTCCAGGCCCAGGTGCTCGATGTCGGCGCCAGTGGCCTCCGATACCCGCAGCCCGTTCAAGGCGGGCAAGGAGATCAGTGCATGCTCGGGTGGCGGGCCGGGCCCGGCGGCGACCAGCAGGGCGCCCAGCTCGTTGCGGTCCAGCGCGACGGCATGCGACTCATAGCCGGCCCGCGGACGGCGGACGTGGGCGGCCGGGGAGTGCTCGGGGAGCTCTTCCTCGACCGCGTACTTGTAGAACCCGGCGACGGTGCTCAGCCGCCGGGTGACGGTCGCGCGGGCCCGGCCCCGGGCTTCGAGTTCCCTGGCGAAGCTTTCGATGTCGGCGCGGCGGACGGCGAACAGGGGCAGGGAGCGGGCGCGGCACCAGGTGGTGAACTGGCGCAGGTCCAGGGCGCAGGCCTCGCGGGTCAGGCCGCGGTACCCAGCCAGGAACCCAGCGAGGGCGAGTCGTTCGGAGCCGGTGAAGATGGGCTGGATCGTGGCGAGGGCAGTGGATGGGGCGGCAGTGGTCATCGGGCACCTCCCGGCCGGGCTGAGACCCGGGAGGCTGGGCCAGCCGCAGGTCCCAGCAATTGAGCGGAAGCCCAACGTAAGCCGCTTTGGCCGCTCACTCCACGTCACAATCCCTCCGGAGACTGCCGACGTCGGCTCCAAGAAATACGCGCCAGACCGCCGATTAGGTGCGGTCTACGATGCAGCTTGTTAGGTACGTGACGGCGGCCAGATCAGCCAGTTCGGTGCGGTGTCATCGCGTGGCTTGTGAATCTGCCGCCTGCCCACTGACCGACCGATTTTCGATTCAGCTGCCTGCGGTCGCCCCTGAGCCTGGCCTCAAGCTCAGAAAGGGTAGGCGCGAAGAGACTCACCAGGCCGCCTTGCCCGTCGCGTCGGTGCGCCGTGACCCCTGATCCCCGGCCGTTCGCGGCGAGCTGGATCGACCAGTCCGGATGCTCGCGCTGGAGCCGATCTAGGTCCTCGTTGCCGTTGTGGGCATAGGTGTCACTCGGATACCCGACGAGCTGGCCCTTGAAGATCTCGGCGGCCGTCAGGTAGCCGGCGGAACCTGCCTCGCGGCCGGAGAGCAGTGGGGTCGTCATCTCATGGTGGGCTCCTCGGATGAGCGCAAGATGCGGAAGGGTGAGGGCGGGACGTTTTCCTCTGGCGAGGGCTCCTTTGCGGCCAGAGAGTGTGTAGAGGACCGCTTCATGCAGCAGGGCGGTGCTTGCCAGGGTTCAATTCCACGCGGGGAGGTTGGTGTGCAATCCGAGGCCGAAGCGATGCTCCTGGACCGCTACCTTCCCCAGTACGACGTCACAGAGGCGCACGCCGTCGTCGTCGACGCAGACGCCGGCCTCACCTGGCAGGCGGTCCGGCGGAGCGACCTGTCCCGTTCCGCGGTGATACGGGTGCTCCTCGAGATGCGAAGCCTCCCCAATCGGCTGCAGCGGGTCCTCACGAGGCGGCCACCGGGACCTGCCCGCCCGCCATTGACCCTCGACGACATGGAGCGCGCCGGCTTCCTGCTCCTGGGCGAATCGCCCGGCCACGAGATCGTGTTCGGCACTGTCGTGCAGCCGTGGAAGGCGGTCACCGGCGACGAGCCCGCGCCGCAGGCCGGACCCGGCCGATTCGCCGCGTTCGACACGCCCGGGTACGTCAAGGTTGCCTTCAACATCCGGGTGGAGCCCTACGGCAGCGGGCGCGCCCTCATCACGACTGAGACACGGACGGCGGCCACCGACCCCGCCAGCCTCCGCCGCTTCGCCCGCTACTGGATGCTCATTGGCCCGTTCAGCGCGCTGATCCGCCGGCTGACGCTGCGGATCGTGAAATCCGATGCCGAGCGGCGACCTGGCCTCACGAGCACCACCCGCCCGCCCGACGGGTGAGCCTGGCGGCTCGCCGGGGGCCGGTCAGGTGACGACCTGACGCCCGAGACTGCCGCTCACTGCCCACAAGGAACGTCGGGCTTTCCCGAGGAGGCGGCGACGCAGAACGTACGCCTCTCTGTGCCCGTTCGGCGTACGCGAGGGACCGGGGGGACGCGGTGGTGCCATACGCCCCCGTGAGTAGCGGCCCGAGTACCGTGGAGCCGTGGCCCACATCACCGGTCATGTCCGCGTCGCGGCGCCGGTCGAGCAGGTATTTGACATGGTCGCCGACTCGCGTAACGAGCCGTCGTTCAACCCAGCCATGGCTGGTGTCGAGTTGCTCACCCCGCTGCCTGTCGGGCTGGGGACGCGGTTCCGTGCACGCATGGGCAGGGCGGGCACAGAGATGCTGGTGGAGGTGACCGCGTTCGACCGGCCGCACCGGCTTGGTTCGCGCACGACCAGTTCGGTGATGGCGACCTCCGGGGCGCTGACCTTTGCCGCCGAGGGCGAGGGCACGGTGATGGGCACGCATAGTGCATGAACAGGTTCGCCAGCACGGGGCTGACCGCAGACCCCTGCGGGGTCCCTTTGTCCCGGGCCTGCGTCCTGCCATCGGGCATCACGATCGGCGCGGCCAGCCACCGCCGCACGTACAGCCCAATCCACCGCTGCTCGTGCGTGGTGTTGGCCTGCACCGCCCTGACCATCAGGTCCCACGGAACCGAGTCGAAGAACTTGCGGACATCAAGATCGATGACCCAGTCCTTTTCCCAGCACCGCTGGCGGCACTTCGCCACCGCGTCCAGCGCTCCCCGCTCCGGCTGGTAGCCGTAGGAGTCACCGTGGAAGATGGCCTCCGTCTGTGGCTCCAGCGCCAGCGCGGCCACTGTCTGCGCCACCCTGTCAGCGACCGTCGGCACGCCAAGCACGCGCGTGCCCCCGGACGCCTTGGGTATCTCCACTGCCCTCACCGGCGGCGGGAAGTACGTGCCCGACGACATCCGGTTCTAGATCTTGTAGAGGTTGTCCCTCAGACCGGCCTCGAACGCCTCGATGGTCACGCCGTCTGCCCCGGCGGCACCGCCGTTCGCCTTCACGCGCTCCCACGCCTGCCACACCAGGCGCTTGGGTACGTCAAACGGCTTTCCTTCCGGACCTGACATGCTCACTCGTCTCCTCCCAGGCCACGCCCGGTTGCTCGCGCGAACAAGCCACAGATGAGCCAGCCCCTTCGCTCCGCCCCCATTACAGGGACCTCAGCGCTACTACGGGCCGGTCCGCCAGCGCGCGCCGCGACGGTACTCAGCGCCTTGCGGTTTCTGCCGCTTGGCGCGCTCCCTCTCGCCCCCGCCACCTCGCGGGGCGCAGTGTCAGCGCGCGCCTTCCCCACGTTCCGCACGCAAGCCGCAGACCGGGCTCGCGCCACCTGCACGCCGGGCACCGCCTGGCCAGTAAACGGGTATCCGCCAGGCTCATCCCGCGGCCGGCATTAAGGCCCCGGTTCTGATGCCGTTTCACTCTCTCGACGCTTCAGCAGTGGTTCACTCGCGTTCGCCTTCCCGGTCCCCGCCTGACGACTCACAGGCCGCCTTTTCCGCATCGCTCACCACGACAGTCTTCAGCTAACGCAGCATGCGGTGGCTTGACGCCTCCCCCCGCAGGGCGGCGCCGAAGGGCCACGAAACCTTCATCTTGCGTGCAGCAAGCACATCCAGTCAGCCGCCTCCTACACAGCGACTCCTTTCCGCGCACGGGGCGCAAAATGCCACTTAGCTTGCCCGGCAATAGGTGTCGCTTGAGGCGTTTGGTTATCGGGCGGGTGTCCCAGCGGTAGCACGCGGGCTCGCTGGATCAGCTGGCGGATGGTGACGAGAGCGGCGGCGAGGTACAGGTAGAAGTCCACGACCCTGGCATTGCGCTCGGTGCAGCTTGCCGTATCCGTTCATCCACGAGTGGGTTCGCTCTACCACCCAGCGGCTGAGGCTGGCGGACGTCGGTCAGTGGATGGAGCCGTGGCGCATCAGCGGCCCGGCGTGTTCCCCGGACATCCTGGCGCGAGCGTCATTCCGGCACTGGCCGCCCGGCCCGGTCTCGTGGCCGCTATTTGAGCCTGCCGGCGTGCCGGGCGCCCGCCCGCGGTTCGCGGTGCTCGGCCTCCTACTGCAGGAAGGCGCTGAGGACCTGGGTGAATCGCTCTGGTTCTTCCAGGAAGGGTGAGTGCCCGCTTCGCTCGAAGATTTCCAGCTCGGAGTCCGGGACCCGCTTGTGTATCGCCTTGCTGATCTTGACCGGTGTTTGCGGGTCGTGCCAGGCCGACGATCAACAGGGTGGGGCAGCGAAGTTCGCTTGCCCGGCTGATGACGCGGGTCTTCCTGATGGCAAGCCACCATCGGTCGCGGGGCGGCGCTGGCCGGTGGCGGTCGCCGGGCTCGATGACGATCGGGGAGACAAGAGCCTGGTTGACGAAGTTGGCCCGTTCACTGAGCAGGTCCATCTTCTTGTGTGTCTCAAGGCTCCCGTGCCCCGACGCCAGGAGGATCCCCCAGCCGGCCATGCGCCACAGGTTTGGGTTCCAGGGAGGCCAGTGGAAGGGCATCGCCCGGTAGCGGACGATGGCCATGCCGCTGCCGGGCGGCGTGCCAACGAGAACGAGCTTCGCGACGCGCTCGGGGTGGGCGAGGCCGAGGTAGAAGGCGCACAGCGCGGACATGCTGTGGCCGATCACCGCGACCCGCGCTGGCAGTGCGAGGGTGCCGAGCGTCTCGGTGGCACAGTCCAGCATCTCATCGAGGCTTACCCGGGCTGGCCGCGTCGAGCGGTACTGCCCGGGCGGGTCGAAGGTCGAGACCCGGAAGCCGCATCCGGCCGCCAGGGACACCAGCGGGCCGTCGATCATCGGGCCCCCGCCCGAGGCGTGCGGGTATGGCAAAGCCAGCAGCGGGTGGCCCTGGCCTCGCTGGTAGACAGCGAGGCCGTGGTGGATCTCGGCCGGCTCGGTGGGCTCGCTCATCACCTGCCCCCTGAATTGGTGGACGGCCAGATTGCCCAAGACCGAGTGAGACGGGCTTACAACTAAGCGGTTGAGGCCGGGTGGCTGGCCGCGATGGCGGAGATCTCCCGGGCCCACTTCTCGATCGCCGCCCAGTCTCGCAGGTCCCGCCGGGTGGCCTGGCGGCGCTTCGGCGGGTCGGCGCCCCCGAAGACGACCTCGGCCACGGGAGTCAGCCAGCTTCTCTTTGCCAGGGCCCGGTCGAGCTGGTTGCGCGACCGCTGCCACGCCTCCTCTTCGGGGGATCTGGGTCCCATGCCGAATATCGCCACCGGCACGCGTTCGAGCTCGCCACGGTGGCGCTTGAGGAAGCGATGGGCGTCGCGATGCCACCGCCCTGAATAGATCGGCGCGCCGAGCACGATGCACCCCCACCGGGAAACGGGTTCACGGACGTCGCGGGCGCGCCGGAGATCGACGATGTTCCCGGACTTGCGCAGGGCGTCGGCGATGGCCGCTGCCACCTCTTCAGTCGACCCGGCTTTGGTAGCGAATGCCACAAGGATGTCACTCATAGCAGCGGCCTCCTGGCTACAACCATGGGGCTGGCGTAAGCCGGCCTCTGCCGGCCTCACCCCTCCCCGGATCTGTTCCATGTCCCAGGATGGTTTGTCTTCAGGCATCCACCAGAGCCGAAGGTCCCGCGCTGCCGGCGTCCGCGGCGATGAATGCCCAGCCTCTGTCGTGCACGACTTCGCGGCTGCGCCGGGCCAGCCGGAGGACCATCGCTTCGCTGCGCTGGCCGGCGACACGGGAGCTGGGCATACCCGGCTTAGAGTGCCTGGCAATAGGTGTCACTTGAGCCGCTTGGTGGTCGGCCGACCGTGCCAGCGGTAGCGCGTGCGGGCTCGCTGGATCAGCTGGCGGATCGTGACGAGCGCGGCGGCGAGGTACAGGTAGAAGTCCACGACCTTGCCGTTGCGCCCGGTGCACCGGCACAGCTTGCCGTATCCGTTCATCCACGCGTGGGTCCGCTCCACGACCCAGCGGGTGCCGGCCTGGATGGGGGCGGGGACGCCCTTGCGGGCGATCTCGCCGTCAAAGCCCAGCTCATCGAGCAGCTGGTGGGTCACGGTGCTGTCATAGCGCGGTCCAGGTGGCAGCTGCGGTTCTCGGGCAGGATGTGATCCAGCTGGCGGCTGGCGGCCTGCAGGGTGGGCGCCAGCAGCGGCGAGTCGTGCCGGTTCGCCGGCGCGGAGGCGATGCCCAGCGGGATGCCATACCCGTCGCTGGCCACCGAGCGTTTCAGCCCGCCCTTGCGCCGGTCCACCGGCGACGGCCCGGCCCGTTCGCCGCCGCAGGGCGCCTCGGCCAGGCCCAGCTCCGCCCATTCGGCCAGCCGCCGCCGGATGGTGCGGTCCGAGCACCCCGGGCTGGCGATCCGCTCATACCCGCTGCCGTGCACCAACGCGGCCACCACGTGCTCAAACACCACCCGGCCCGGCACCCGGCGGCGGTGACAGCCCAGCGGATGCCCTGGCTGAAACTGCGGGAGCTCACCACCGCGGCGCTCATCGAGCAGGCGCAGAACCCGGCCCAGGCCGGCTCCAGCAGGCATGATGGCACGACAGGCACGGGACACCTCGAAGATCATCGACTGTGGTAAGCCAATGATCATCGGTTCTAAAAATACCAGCGACAAGGGGATTTGCGCCGGGCCTGCGGCGGAGACACTGTTCAGGCAATGCGCCCAGAAAAAAGCACACAAAACACCCGTGGCGGCTACAGCGTAGACGCCCAAACCCGGGCTTGAGATAACCAGCGTAAGAAGCGGTGTGTCAAGTGGTTCCGGAGAGTTTCTGGTGGTCTTGGTGAATAAGTTCTGATCTGGGGTTTTTACTACGCTGGCCCCTGCTGGGGCGGGCGTTCGCCGGATGCGGGCATGGGGGAATTCCGCGCCGGGCCGGTGGCCGTTCTGCGGCGCGGTTGCGGTGCCCGTTACCCGGGTCTTCTCGCCCTACGTAGTGCAAGCGGGCTGGGCCCGCCCGCGGGTGCGGGCGGGCCTGCTCCTACAGCGTTCAACCGGGCTGGTGAGAAGGTCCGGGCGACCAGGGGAGAGCTGCCCAGGGTTATCTGCGAGGTGATCCTCGGGGCGGATGCGGGCTCGCTCTCCCCTCATCGGGGAGAAGGTCTAAGGCACCGGTGCGGGTGCGTGCCGCGAAGCGCTGCTCAGGCGGCCTCCGCCTGGCAGCGGGGGGCGTGCTGGCAGCTGGCGGCGCCAGAGGCGATGTCAGGATCCCAGCCGGTGTTGTGGACGACCATGGAGTAGATCCAGCGCAGCAGCGAGGCGGCGCACGCGACCCGGGCCTTCGCGCGCCGCGCCTGGGCCGCGGCCGCTGCGCTGGCCTGCCGTGAACCCGTCCCGGACTGCGCTTGCGCGGCCTGCGCCGCGGCGGCGTCGGCGGCCGCGATCATCGCCGCGTATTTCGCGGCCATCACGGAGTTGTGGATGAGCAGCGGCCAGATCGCGCGCCACACGGTCAGCCGCAGGCCGGGCCGGCCGCGGCGGGAGATGTGCGCCTGGCCCTCAAAGGCGCCTGAGGCGTTACCGGACGGGGACAGCCCGGCGTGCTTGACCAGCGATGATGAGCTGTCATACCGGCGGGGATCACCGGTCTCGGCCAAGATCGCCGCCGCGCCGACAGCGGTCAGCCCGGGGATGTCCGCCAGCCGGGACAGGCCGAGCTCGCCCAGCACGGCGGCCATGTCGGCCTCCGCGGTCCGCAGCTGAGCGCGGGTCCGCTGCAGGTCACCCAGCTCATCGGCGCACCGCCGCAGCAGCGCCCGCCGGTGGGATACCACCACCCCCTCGGTGCTGGTCAGCGCGGCGAACACGGCCCGGCATACCAGGCTGGCGGGCCGCTGGCCGCCCCACCCGGCCACGGCCTGGCGGACCAGGGCGGTGAATTCCGCCAGCCCGATGGCGGCCAGCTTTTCCGGCTGCCCGCCGCACCGCGACGTCACTACCTGCATCGCCGTCAGCCAGGTCACCGACTCAAACGGGTGCGCGCACGCCTCAGGCGCCACCGGCCAGGCCACCGACAAGAAATCCCGGACCCGCTGCACCGACGCGGTCGCCGACGTGATCAGCTGGGCGCGCCGCCGCCCCAGGTGCCGCAGCTGCGCCCACGCCTCATCCAGCTCCTCCGGGAAATAGCAGTGCAACTCGATAGCCAGCCGGGCGATCATCACGCAGTCAGACTCATCACTCTTATGCGTCGTGTAATCCTGCTGCTGGCGGGCGATATGAGAGACCAGCGGCTGGATGCACACCAGCGGCAGCTCCCGCTCCGCGCACAGCCGCTGCACCTGCAGCCACCGCGCCCCGGTCGGCTCGCACGCCACCGCCACCGCCGTGAACCCCTTCGCCCGCGCCTGCGCCACCGCCCAGTCCAGCGCCTCACCCAGCCGGAACGCCTTCACCCGCACCGTCTTACGCGCCAGCACCCGCACATCATGATCAACCACCGCGATCGCCTGCTTCTCATCCCCCAGATCGATGCCGATCACAGCCCCATCACGCGGCAGAAGCCCCCGCAGCCGCTCCCGCCGCGCATTCCGCCGCCGGTCACCCCGCGTCATGCCGCTACCCTTACCCACAGGACGTCCTCCTTCTGCGATTGGGACACCAAGCCCGGACTATCGCACCAGGAGGACGTTCTAGCATCAACCACATCCCCGCAGGACAACCGCCCCTAGCGCGTTGTCCTATTACTACGGCGGCTACGCGCGCGCCATCCCCATCGATCGGCGACGCTCCGTGACCACATCGCGATCTCCGGCCGTATCGTTCGGTAAGGTCGTCTTGAGCTCGCGGGCGCCCGCACGGCGACCAGTTGAGGATGGCTGCTGCCCTGCTCTGCGGCTGTCGTCAGGCCCTCCTGCCAGCGCGTGAGCGCGCTTTCACGGTGGGGACTAACGACTCTTCCCTGGGTCGGGGCGGCAGGCGCACGTTGGTAGTGAAATAGGCGATCCCGATCATTGGGGGTCGCTGCCTGAGTTCCATCGGAGGGCACGATGCCGCTCTCTGAGCATGAGCGGCGCCAGCTCGAGCAGATCGAGCAGGCGCTCCGCGCCGATGACCCGCGGTTTGCTGACGCTGTGCGCGCGGCCGACCCGCGGGTGCACTACAAGCGCCGGGTCATCGCGGCCGCGCTAGGGTTCGTGATCGGCGTCGGGCTGCTGCTCGCCGGGGTTGTGATCAATGTCATCCTGATCGCAGTGGCGGGCTTTGTGGTCATGCTCGCCTGCAGCCTGTGGGCGGTGACCAGCTACCGGCGCATGACCGGCATCACCACCGGACGCGTCCCCGCCAAGAACAGGGCTTCCGGCAAGGACCGGAGCGCCGCCAGGGGCCGGCGGGCTGGCAAGCAGGCGGGATCCGGGCTGATGGAGCGGCTGGAGGAGCGCTGGCGGCATCGCCAGACAGGCGACCGCTAACTCCAGGCTGCCCGCCACGTCCCTCGCGTCTGGACGCCAGCATCCGGACCGGTCCCGCCACCGGTCGCGCTGGTGACCGCACCCAGATCATCGTTCTGGCTCGCGTTGTGCCTCCGTATTGCGGCCTGATGCCGCTTGACATAGGAGCGCCGGTTCGTGGCCGCCTTCGGGGTGCACGGCCGGCGATGTCCGGCCGGGTATCTCGCGCGCGGGCGGCGCTCCAGCCGTCCGCCTGGCCGGTGCCCGGCCTGCCCGGCGGAGGTTTTCCTGACTCGCGAGTGGCTACCGGGCGGCTCTGAACCTTCCGGGGAACGCTCCGCTGGGTCCATCTTGCCGCGCCTCCGCGACCAGATCAGCGTGCCTTCCTGGCTCGGCTGTCAGCCGCGGAAGCCGGATCCGGGCCCGGCGCGCGCGCTGCACATACGAACGTCGGGTTCCTCGCCTCGGTCCTGGTGACCGGGATCACCTGGCGGGATTGCCCGAGTCGAGTTGGAACACCGGATGATCCCGGGCATCAGGCAGTTTGGTGAAGTACGAGTCCACGGCGCGACCGGCGACTTCGCGGTACCGGGAGATGACGGGTTCCCGCTGGCCGACGGGGATCTCGACGGCGTGGAATGCTTCGCTTCGGCCCTTGCGGCTCAGTTCGCCCTTACCGGCAGCCCGGAGATTGCGGACCCAGTCCGATTCGCCATAGGGCGAGACCAGATAACGGCTCCCGCCGACCTCGACGGGAATGACTGGCACTTTGCGGGCCTCACCAGTCCGGCGGCCGGCCAGGGTGAGAGTTGCGACGCCACGGGTGTTCAGCCTCATGGCCAGCGGATTGGCCAGCCGCCGGGTGAGGGCTGGCGGCTTCAGATAGGCCACGGTGACCTCCCTCTTGGAGCCGCGAACATCCGGGCTACTGGATCACATCGAGCCAGTCGCCGATGTCCCGCTTCTCTACGATGCGCCCGCCTGCTCGCTGCCATCCAGAGCCGAAGGTCCCCGGACGCACATTGGGCGGACGGCACCCAATCGTGTCTGCCATTCACTCGTACTCCCGGCTCAGGGTTGCGCCCCACCTGTGAACGAGGCATCCGCCGGCTCCCAAGCATCTCGAAGGCCGATGCCGCTGGACCGCGGCAGCGCCGCGGGTTCCGCCGGCGGTCTCGTTGCCGGGCCGGCCGGTGCCGGGCGCACAGCCAACTGCGGGCTCTGCTCCGCATAATGCCACGCCTGCCTGGCAGCGTTCCCCGAACGGAGCGTGCCAGCCAAGGTGGGCACTGCTGAATGACCATCATGAGCTGTCTCCGGGCGGTGAAGAGAACCGCGCCCTCCATGGCGTGGCAGCGCTTCGCCGCCCGCCGCTGATGGTGCGCGCCCATGCCGCAGTCGGCCTGGCAGTACTTACTCGCGGCATGCACGCAACCGAACAACCTTTATGCGCGGCCACGACCACAGAGCCTGCGCTCGATAGCCGCCCATAGCGAGCCCTCTTTGCTTTTGTTGTCAAGGGTTGTGGCGGGTTTTCTTTGGAGTGGGTGCCGGTGTCGTGGTTGGCCCGGCCGGGGTGGCGGGTCGTAGGGTGGGGCTGGGTCCGGGAGTGGCTTGTCCGAAGAGCCGGCGCTCGGGGTGTGAGCCGGCCGCGCTGGAGTCAGAGTCGTTCCCCGGTTGCCCTCCCGGGCCCGTCACCGGGGCTTTCGCGGCCTGGCGGGCGTCGGCCTGAAGGCGCGCGTAGAGGGCGTTGCTGATCCGGCGCTTGAGGGACCGGAGCGCCTCTTTGTGCGTCTTGCCCTCGGCTATCTTCTTGTCGTAGTAGGCGCGGCCGTCGCTGTGGGCGTGGCGGATCTGGGTGATCGCGGCCATGTGGATGGCGTGGTTGACGCGCCGGTTCCCGCGCAGCGACAGCCGGTAGATTTTGCGGTTGCCGGAGGACACTTCGATCGGGGCGGTGCCGTTGTAGGCGGCGAAGTGGTCGCGGCTGGCGAACCGGGCCACGTCGGCGGCGTCGCCGATGACGGTGGCGGCGATGACCGGGCCGACGCCGAAGATCTCGGTGACCGTGGTGCCTGATGCCTTGACCGCGATGGCGAGCTTCTTCTTCGATTCGCGGATCTGGGCATCCAGGCGGCGCATGTCCTCCAGGAGCTCGGCGGCGAGCTCGCCGCGGGCCTGCCCGGCGGTGCCGGACGGCTTGGCTGACTGGAGGATGCGGGTGGCCTGAGCTGCGGTGATCTCCTCGGGCACGCCGCCGGGGACCAGCTCGCACAGCACGGCGTGGAGCCGGCACGCGACCTGGTTCTTGGCCCGGCCCAGGTCCCGGTGCCGGCGGGACCACACCCGCAGCACCGCTGCGTGATCATCGGTACTCACCTGCCGCCGGGTCTTCGAGCGCAGCGCCGCGACCGCCACCGACAGCGCGTCGTTCGGGTCGTTCTTGTTACTGGCCCCGGTGGCCAGCAGCCGCACCCGGGCACCCAGCTTGGGCTGCACGTCCAGCACCCGCTCACCCGCCGCGACCAGCTGCTGGGCCAGCAGATGACCCAGGCCGCCGGCGCCCTCGACCGCCCAGGTCCGCTCCGGCCAGGCCGCCGCCCACGCCACCAGCCGCTGCGCCTGGCTGGCCGAAGCGCGGACCCGCAGCTTCCCGAGCGGCTCCTCCGCCGCGTCGATCGCCACCGCGGTGTGCGACCCCTTATGCGGGTCCACGCCGATCATCACTGCCGTCATCAGCACACTCCAAGTCCTCGTTCCAGGGGATGAAGGACCATGGCGGGCATGCCTAATTACGGTGCTGGCGCTCGTCCCTCTTTCGAGCCACGCCACGGCGAGGCCCGGCAGGCTGGCACCTCGTTATAAAGCCAGACCGCGACTGATGCGGTCGGCAGGCGGATAGGGAGCCAGCCCGTCGGACCTCCCGAACGCTACGGCAACCACCGCAACGTCCACCCTCGGTCTCAATTAGGCGGGTAGGCGTGCGATCTGCCATCGGCGGGGTTGACTACGCTCTGCGATCAGAGCTTCGACGCTGTAAGCGTCGCGACATCGCGTCTGGTAGCCAAAGACCGGGGTCCGCGATCTCGTCGTAGAGGAATCCCACCAGCAGCACTCAGCGGTCCCAGCAGGCCGTCCATGCCGCCGAGCTCTACTGGGCGGCCGACTCCTCGCTGCCGTGACCCGGGCTGAGGTAGATGGCCTCGCGAACGGCGTGGACGGCGAACGTCGCCGCGGCGGCTGCGGCGGCCACCCGGGCCACGCCCGGCCGCTGCTGCCAGCAGGCCAGCAGTGCGGCCCCGGCGGCGCTGCCGGACACCGGCACCTCGGTGCGGAGCAGGAGCCGGGGCAGCGGGCGGAGCCGGGCGGGCGCGCCGGTCAGCGTCATCTGGGCATCCCGGGCGAAGAGCGCCCCGCAGCCGGCTGCCACCAGCAGGCTGCCGCCGCGGCCGAGCCGCCGCAGCGCAAGCGGGGCGAGCGCCACCCCGGCCACGCTCGCGGCCAAAGGAGGCCTGCTGCTGGAGGACGGCCGCGGTGGTCTCGGCTCCGAGGCCGAGGCCGGTGGGTGTGAAGCTGCCCTGGCCGAAGTCCGGGAACACCGCCCGGCCGACGATGCGGTCGTGCTGCCGGTGGCCGTTGACTGTCACGGTGATCATCTGGCCGACTGTGCGGCCGATCCGGCGCAGCACCGAGGTGCCGAGCACGATCTGGTGGCCCGTGCGGGGCGGCTGGCCGCTGAGCAGGGTCGGCGACACAAGCGGGCCCCCGGCCTGGAGCCACCCCGATGGCCGGGACGATCTGGCCATTGATCCCCACCACACCCAGGTCACCATAGCTCCAGCTGGACAGGCGCCATTCCAGCCCCGCCACGGCCGGGATATCCCGACGTCTGGCACCACCGCCACACACCAGCACCAAAACAAAGATCAAATAAAGCACCGGGACAGCCGCTCAGGGAGACGCGTGAAAGAGGGAGGTTAGCGTGGCAGGTTGACTGCTTGCTGCCTGCGACCCGCAGGTTCCTGACGGGGATTGGCTCCGGTCGAGCCCGATGGCCAGGCACTTGACCGGGTCCGCTGGGAGATCCTGTCCGGCTACATCTCTTTACGGCTCCGGCTGTGCATCAACTGCGCGTTACCTGTCTCTACCTTTATATGAAGGACATTCACGGGGGCCGGAACGTTGATAAGTCGAGGTTCCCCAGTGATACCCGGCGGCGGCGCCTCGGACCGTGGCTGCGCGCGCTCGCTGGAACATGCCTGGCCGTCACTATGGTCGGCGGACCTGCGATCGTGGCAGGCGGCACCGCGGCGGCGGCGCATGCCCTCATCGTTGCCCCCGCGCCGAGCGGGCAATGCCCCCAGCCCGCTAAGACGGCCCGGCCTGAGTTCAGCCTAGAGGCTGCCGCTGCCCCGCGTGGCACCCATGTGCTGTTGACATGGAGCCCGGCCGCGTCGAGACCCCTCGACATCTATGAAGGGACCAGTAAGGACATCTGTCAGGCCGTCAAGGTCAACCTCTGCGCCGTCACGAGCCAGAGCGCCCTGGCGGCCAACTTGACCAACGGCACCACGTACTACTTCTGGCTCGTCAACAAGAAGTCCAACGTGGTGTCGAACATGGCAGAGACCACCCCGAAGGCGAAGCTGGGGGCGCCCGCCGGGCTGGCCGCGGTCCCGGGTAACGGCCAGGTGATCTTGTCCTGGGCCGCGCCCGCATCGGATGGCGGCTCGCCGGTCAGCGGCTACAAGGTCTACGCGGGGACCACAGCCGATTTCAACGGCAACGCTCGGGTCGTCAAGGTCGCAGGCACCAAATACACCGGGACTGACCTGATCAACGGGACCACTTATTGCTTCTGGGTGACCGCGGTCAACGGGGACAGCGAAGGTCTGGCGGCGGAGGCGTCGGCCGTCCCAGGGATTGCGCCGGAAGCGCCCGCCGGGCTGGCCGCGGTCCCGGGTAACGGCCAGGTGATCTTGTCCTGGGCCGCGCCCGCATCGGATGGCGGCTCGCCGGTCAGCGGCTACAACGTCTACCAGGGGACCAGCGCGGGCGGCGAGACGGGTACCCCGGTCAACAGCTCACCGGTCACCGCCACCAGTTACACGGTGACCGGCCTGGTCAACGGGACCACCTATTACTTCAAGGTGACCGCGGTCAACCAGGTTGGCGAGGGTCCGGGGGCGGAGGCGAAGACCGTCCCGGTGACCGTGCCAGAAGCGCCCGCCGGGCTGGCCGGGGTCGCGGGTAACGGCCAGGTGACCCTGTCCTGGGCCGCGCCCGCATCAGATGGCGGCTCCCCAGTCACTGGCTACGACCTCTATGTGGGGACTACGGCAGATTTCAACGGCACGACTCCGCTCACCAAGGTGGCAGGCACCGCTGTCACGGTGACCGGCCTGGTCAACGGGACCACCTATTACTTCAAGGTGACCGCGGTCAACCAGGTTGGCGAGGGTCCGGGGGCGGAGGCGAAGACCGTCCCGGTGACCGTGCCAGAAGCGCCCGCCGGGCTGGCCGCGGTCGCGGGTAACGGCCAGGTGACCCTGTCCTGGGCCGCGCCCGCATCAGATGGCGGCTCCCCAGTCACTAGCTACATCATCTACCAGGGGACCAGCCCGGGCGGCGAGACCGGCACCCCGGTCAACGGCTCGCCGGTCACCGCCACCAGCTACACCGTGACCGGCCTGACCAACGGGACCACCTATTACTTCAAGGTGGTCGCAGTCAACGCCGCGGGTCTGAGCCCCCTGTCGGAGGAGGCGTCGGCCACGCTGCTCATCGTGCCGCCCACGGCCCCGCCGAGCACGGTAGCGCCGCCGAGCACGGTAGCGCCGCCGAGCACGGTACCGCCGCCGAGCACGGTACCGCCGCCGAGCACCGCCCCGGCGTCCAGCACCGCCCCGCCGCCGAGCACCGCCCCGGCGTCCAGCACCGCCCCGGCGTCCAGCACCGCCCCGGCGTCCAGCACCGCCCCGGCGTCCAGCACCGCCCCGCCGCCGAGCACCGCCCCGGCGTCCAGCACCGCCCCGGCGTCCAGCACCGCCCCGGCGTCCAGCACCGCCCCGGCGTCCAGCACCGCCCCGCCGCCGAGCACCGCCCCGGCGTCCAGCACCGCCCCGGCGTCCAGCACCGCCCCGCCGCCGAGCACCGCCCCGGCGTCCAGCACCGCCCCGCCGTCCAGCACCGCCCCGGCGCCCGCCGCCGCCCAGCACCGCCCCGGCGTTCGCCGCACCGAACGGGCTGACCGCGGCCGCGGGCGACACCCAGGTCCGCCTGTCGTGGAACGCGCCCGTGTCGGCTGGCGGTTCGCCGGTCATCAGCTACAAGGTCTATGTCGCCACCGCCCCAGGCGTGCAGGGTAGGGCCACGAGCGGCAGCATCAACGGCACCGGCGCCACCGTGACCGGTCTGCTTAACGGCACCGTTTACTACTTCATGGTGACCGCGGTCAACGCCACCGGGAATGAGAGCCCGTTTTCTACCGAGGTGTCAGCCGAGCCCGTCGCAGCCAGATTGCTGTCTGTGCCCCTCCCCCCGCCAACGGCACCGACGCAGCTCATCGCCTTGCTGGCGGCCGTGGCAGCCATGGCTGCCGCCGCAGTTTTCACGCTGATCGCGCGCCGCAGGCGGCGCTTCCGGGCGCGTTCCCGGCAGCAGATGGCCGTGGCGCCGGACGTACGGGCGATACCGGATACCTCCCGGCCGGACGTGCTGGACGTCCGTGACACCGGACAGGAGCCGACCCACACGGTTCGCCTCGAACCCCAGCCCGGAGTTACCACCACGACGATCAAGGAGGGGCGGCCATGATGACCGCTGAAGAGGGCAGTACGCCCACCGCCCTGGATCTGCTGTTCGGCCGGAACGCGGCCGCGGCCGCAGCCGAGACCCTGGCCAGCGAGATCTCGTCGCTCGGCGGCGGCCAAGATCTTGGCCGCGCCCTAGCGCATCTCCCAGAGACGACCACGAAGGCCGCCGCGCAGGAGGCGGGGACCACCATGGCCGCCCTGCTGCAAGTCGACCTGATCGACATGCTCGTGCGCGGGTGGCGCGAGCACCGGGACATCGTCTCCGCCGCCCGGCGGACGCTGGCCGCACCCGGCAGCACCGAACTGGTCAGCATGTCCGCGCACGAGGTCACGCTGGACCAGCGGCCCTCCGTCAACGTCCTGGCGGACGGTCAGCAGGTGGCCAGCCTCCAGCTCGGCCTGTCCATCGTCTTCGACGTCAACGCCCTGCTGCTCGGGATCAGCGGCGGCCGGCTCGTCGCCGTCCGCTCCGGTCGCTGCGACATCACCGCCACCCTGGCCGTTCAGGGCACCGACCTGCTCGTCAGGCATGCTCACCTCGAACTCCCCGGTGTCATCCCGTTGCGGCGGGGAATCAGGCTCTTGCCCGTCAACGAATACCCAGTTGGCGAAAACCCGGCGGGCGAGACGGTTATCTCTAGCCCGTCTCCGGGAAGCCCTACAGGGCAAGGGCTCATGCGTCGTTGACATGTAGCTGAAGAGCGTTTTGCGGCCCGCTGCTTAATTCGAAAAACAGCAACGACAAGGGGATTCGCATCGGGTCTGCGTCGGCGACATTGCTCAGATAACGTGTCCACGACGCAGCAAAAAGCCCACAAAATGCCTGCGGCAGCTACATCGTATACAGCGAAACCCCCGATAGAGATAACGGCGGCTCGGCGCGGGGTTATGAAAGGCTCTCCGCACGGTTGCCGATCTCGACGACGGACGAGCAGACAGGCGGCCCAGGCCGTATGTTTATGCATGGCCAGCGCTGAGTGTGAATGCACGCTAGTAACTCCTTATGCGCGTCGGTGCTGGATGTGGAGACGTCCTCCTGATGCGGTTGTCGGGCTTGGTATCCCAGCGCATCGAGGAGGACGTCCATGGGCGACCGTAGTGGCTTGTCCCGGGGGGATCGCAACCGCAACGCGCGGCTGGCGCGGCTGAGGCAGCTGCTGCCGTCCGGGAACGCGGTCGTGGGGATCGGCTTGGCCGGTGACAAGCAGGCTGCGGTGGTGACCGGTCACGACTCCAAGGTGATCGCGCGGCGGCGGGTGAGTGCCCGGGCGTGGGAGCTGGGCGGGCTGCTGGACTGGGCCGTGGGCAAGGCGGCCGCGGCGGGGTTCGGGTCGGTGACGGTGGCGTGCGAGCCGGCGGGGCACCGGTGGCGTGTGCTGGACCAGCTTGCCGCGGAGCGGGGGCTGGCGCTGGTGTGCGTGCAGCCGCTGCTGGTCTATCGCGCGCGGGAGGGTGAGGACCTGACCTTTGATAAGTCCGGTCCGAAGGACGCGGTGATCATCGCCCGGCTGGCCGCGGGCCTGCGCTGTTACGAGCCCGGGCGCGCGGACGCGGTCTGGGCCAGGCTGCGTCACCTGGGAGCACGCCGCAGTCAGCCGACCACCAGCGCAACAGCGCAGGCCAGCCAGATCAGGGACTTGCTCGAGTGCGCCTGGCCAGCGGTGCTGGGCGCGGCCGGGTCGCCGTTTCGCCCGGCCTCCTGGCGCGCTGCGGTGGCCGTGGTGCTGGACCGGTGCGCGGGTGACCTGGGCCGCGTCCGCCGCCTGGGCGAGGCCAGGTTCACCGCCGCGGTCCGCCGTGAGCTGCCGCGGTGGGGCGCGACCCGGCCGTGCCTGCGGATCGTGCGTGCCGTCTTCGCCGCCCTCGCCGATCCCGCCGGCGTGACCGCGCACCGGCCGGGTGCCCTGGAGCGGGCGCACCTGGTCATGGGCGACTGGCAGGACACCCGGGAACGGCTGGCCGATGCCGAGGCCCGGATGGCCGCGGTTCTGGACGACCTTGGCCTGACTGAGCTGGTCACCACGATCACCGGGCTGACCCTGGCCGGCGCGGCGGCGATCTTGGCCGGGACCGGCGACCCAGCCCGGTTCGCGTCCCCGCGGTCGCTGGTCAAGCACGCGGGACTGTGCCCCCGCGACAACGCCTCCGGCGGCTACCAGGGCAAGACCTCGATCTCCGGGCGCGGGCCGCCCGCCCTGCGGCTGGCCGCCTGGCGGGCGGTCTGGGCCGCGCTGCCGGACAACCCGGTGATGTCCGCCCGGTTCACCCACCTGACCACCCGCGAGGATAACCGGCTCGCCCGCCAGCAGGCCCGCACCGCCTGCGCCGCAGCCCTGCTGCGCTGGATCCACGTCGTCATCACCCGCCGGGTGAGCTGGGACCCGGCCATCGCCGCCGCGAGCACACCACCGCAACAGGCCGCATGACCGCCACCCAGGCACACTGACCACCGCTCGCGGCAACCTTAGCCGCGGCGGCTGCAAGACCCGGGCGGGGCGAGCCCGGATGTCCCTCGAGGAAACTCACCTCGCGCAGAAGCATGGGCAGCCCCGCCCGTCTCCTCACCGAGCTCGATTCACGCTGCCGGGAACAACCCGCTTGAAAGCTAGGCAGAGCACGAGGAGACGGCGGAGCACCCGCCCGACTTGACACACGCCGCGTTACGGTGCTTCTGCCGCGTTCAGCGGACACGCCTGCCCTATGGTTAGATCTTGGTCGTGATCGGGGTGTTCCGCAGGCTGATCGGCCCCCTGGCGCTGACATCGTCCGCGTGTGTGCTGGTGGCTTGTTCAGCCACGTCCACTGCATCTGGCGTTCCCGGTCCGCCGACCGCGGCATCGCCGGAGCGGGTTGCCCGCATCTATCTCGGCGCCGCGGTCGCTGGCAACTGCAAGCTGACCGCTGCCCTCACTTTGGCCCATACCTGGAACTGGTGTGAGGACCCCAGGTTGCTGAACTACCGGGCGGTGAGGAAGCCCGAACACGTCCCAGCCTCCGAGGCCGGCCGCAGCGAGGAATGCGTCGCATTCGAGATGGACACACACGGCAGCTCTGACGGCTCCATGCCGACCGGCTGGCAGCCGTGGAGCCTGTGCCTCATCAAGACCTCGGCCGGCTGGCGCTTGTACGACCAGGGCCAAGGATAGGCCGGCCGGCCAAGCGCCAGCACGCGCGCGAACACGCTGTCATGCCGCGATGACGGAGGCTGCCAATCGCGGCTGCAGGCGGGCATGACACGCTGGCCGGCGGAGATCAAGGGCGTGGATACCGGCGTGGCCGTGTGCCGGCTGGCGGGCGGGAGGCTGCGGGCATGACGGCCGGGCGGGTACGGAAGGCGGGTGTGGGCGACGCGATAGCGATCGCGGTCGTGCACGTGCTGTCGTGGCAGGCGGCATATGAAGGGCTGGTACCCCAGGATTATCTCGATGGCCTGGATCCCGCCCGGCGCCGCGAGCTGTGGGACATGGTCCTGGCGGAAGACGCCTGGCCTCGCAGCGGGGTGCTGGTGGCTGAGAATGAAGACCGCGTCACCGGGTTCGCCCACTTTCGCCCGGCCCGGGACGAGGACGAGGATCCGTCGCTGATCGCGGAGATCACCGCGATCTACCTGGTGCCGGAGGCGTGGGGTACTGGCGCTGGCAGGCAGTTGATGACCAGCTCGCTGAATGTCCTGGCTCATGCGGGCTACCGGGAGGCGACCTTGTGGGTACTGAATACCAATGCACGGGCCAGGCGTTTTTATGAGTCGGCTGGCTGGCGGCCCGACGGCACGGTCAAGGACGACGGCTCACTGGGGTTCCTGCTCACCGAGATCCGCTACCGGCACTTGCTGAACCAATGAATGGGCGTGGCGGGGACGGAGCGAACGCGTCGAGAACGCTAGTGAAGGCTGTGCGCTCATCTGCCGCTGGGGGCGCGTTCGCTGCAGTTATGTGTTACCTGGCGGAATGAGTGTCTGGGCTGGTTCGCGCGCCAGGACGTCGTAGGTATGCCAGTGCTTGGGGCCGCTGTAGGCCTCGCCGTCTCGCTCGGTTTCGTGCAGTTCGAGGATCTCTAGGCCGTCTAGCAGGCTGTTGACCTCGGAACGGTCCTGGAAGGTCATGCCAGGATCGCTGGCCCAGCTGTCATGGGTACCGAACAGCTGTCCGGCGAAGATCGCGCTGGGCACCAGCGCGCCGCGTATTTGTCTCCACACGGCCGGGAACCGGCGCGGCTGGCAGAAGGGCAGGCTGAATCCGGCATGGATGAGGTGTGCGGGCGGGAGGCCTACGTCGGCGAACGAGGCGCAGACGATGCGGATCCGCGTTGCGCAGGCCGCTGGGATCCGCGCCCGGAGCGAGGCGAGCCCGGCAGGCTCGATGTCAACGGCCAGGACGGACCAGCCGCGGTCCAGCAGCGCTAGCGCATCGGTGCCCTCGCCGCAGCCCAGGTCAACCGCCAGGCGGCCAGCGCCGGCGCCGAGCTGCTGACACGCCTCCAGCAGCATGGGCCGTGGCTCGCGGCCCGACGACCAAGCGTAATACCCGGCCCAATCCGCACCTGTGTCCCCGGTCACCCCGCCATCATGCCCGGCGCCAATGCCGTTGCTAGCAGGCGGCCCTATCCTGCGCCTCGATGGTCACGGCCCCATGGGGGAGCGGCTAGTCATGGACAGGCTCCTGCGTCTTACGCCGACGCCTGACCAGAAGACACGACGCACTGATTTAGGTGTGGATCGTGACTTCGGGCCGCCCAGGCCCTGCCGCAAGGGAGGGTAACAGCACCGATTGGGATGGTGCCGTAGGTGCGGTGGCATGTTCACTGGCCTTTGTCAGTCCTGCTTGACGAGGCCGGTGAGTCCGGCGACCAGGGCGGAGGTTAGCACCCATCCGAGGATGATGAGCGCCCAGTAAACGCCGAGTACGCCTCCTGTTGGTTGCCAGGAGTCCTGCTGTCCGAGGTTGATGATCGGCAACATTACGTCGAGGGCGTAGATGGGCGCGTTGAACGGCATCGGGTGACGGCTGATGGCGATCATGTGGGCTGGGTAGGCGAGCGCGAATACGGCGGCACCGGCCAGCATGAGTCCGAGCAGCCACAGGCCAGCTAGCCAGGTTCGGTAGCCGTATCCGATGGTCAGGTATAGCAGCCAGTTCCATATCTTCGCGGGCGGGTTGAGCACCTGGCGCTGGCGCCGCCGTTTTGCGAGCGCGGTTTTCCGGGCGGCTTCTTCCTGGCCGGCCCGGCGGTAGGCGGACACCAGCTGCTCGTACGGCTGGGGGATGTAGCCTTCCGCGTCTTTCGCAAGCCAGCCCAGCCGTACGGAGACGCTGACCGATCGGTCATGTTCCATGTTCTCGTAGGTGAAGCCGCGAAGCAGCAGCCGGGCGGGCCAAGTTGCCGGGTCGTCATCGAGGACGATCACATTTGCGTGACGCAGATCAATCTGGTCGGGGGGCGTAACAGGCCGCGTGATCAGGGTTCTGGCGGTCACCCCGCGCAGATCCAGCGTGTTACCAGCTGGTTCGCCCAGCAGGGCACCGGTGAAGTCGAGGCGGCCGCCTATCTTGGAGTCAGCCAGGCAGACCGCTCCCCGAGCGGTGAAGCCCTTGGTACATAGCACCGAGTCACCGACCACTAGCCTGTCGGCGCGGAGCGCTTGGCCCTGCGGATTTGAAAGGATCGCGCCTTCAAGGTCTATCTCTTCACCGACCCGGGCGTTGACTAGGTGAACTACACCTTCGGCGGTGAACCCTTCATTCATCATCAGGTTCCCCGTGACGGTTAGGCTACGGCCGGCTATGGCGGCGCCGAATTCTCCATGCGGCTTAATGTGAGCACCCCAGCAGGACACAAAACCATCTACGTGCACGTCAATGAGCCGCAGGCCGCCGTCCGCGTTGAAGCCTTCTGGGCTATTGATGGAACTGCCCAGAAACAAGTAGCCGCCAACACGCATCCCTTGGGCATCAAGTGCCCATCCAGCAGCGTTCTCGAGCGTCGCGCCGGTGAAGCTGAGCCCGTGGGGGATTCTGGCGTTATAGAGCCTGATCATCCCTTTGGAGGTGAATCCATGACCGCAGCTCATGCCCTGGCCGACGGTGAGCGCGCCGCAGGCAAGAGTGGTGCCATCCGGATTAGTGAGGATCGCGCCGTCCAAGCTCAGCAAGCCAGCTATCTGGGCGCCGCGGAGGTCAACGCTGATGGCGGTCAGCTTATCTAGTATCAGGTTCCCGCGGACATCCAGTTGCACAGCCTCCAGGCTCGGCAGATAACATCCCGGCAGGCGAATCACCGGTGCTCGTGCCTGGCGCAAGTTGACGGGCTCATCGATCCTGCAGTCCTGCAGGAAGACTCCACAGGCCAGGTCGTCGCCTTCGAGGTCGAGCGCTCCTGTTATGCGCGCTCCACGCAGCCGCAGCGCGCGAATGCCGCGTGCCGGATTCGTGAGCAAGTCCCGCAGAAACCCCGCCCGCACAGTGCGTTCAGGACCCCACCCACCAGCATGGGCCGGATCATCGCGCCTCGGATCGTCTTCCCGCGCATCGACCAGCGCGCCGGCGGCATCCAGGAGGCGTCGCTCGCACCCAGTAAGCTCCTCTTCCGCCGACATTCTGTTCCTCCGCAGGTCATTTGCCAGCCGATGTCACCCGATTGCCGTTCACGCAGCATGACGATGGCCGATAACCTGTGACGACAGGGATGACCGTTGCATCGAAGAACATCAATGGTGCCCACCACCGCACACGCAGCGAACGCCAAAAGGCTCGAGCAGATTCAGCGCAAGCTTCATCTCCCAATCCCAAACCCAGGCCTGATCGCCCCACACCAGACCACCACATCCAGAGGAGCGCACAGCCGGGCTGTTGACCTCATCCCGCACATCACAAGGTCGCAGTCTGGCATCCACAGACCCCGTTTGCGAGGGGTGCCGAAATATCGCTCGACGTTGTCGCATCCGCTCATCTGCCGCTGTCGGGGCGGTAACGCCGATGACAGCGCATCGCAGTACCGGCTCGCGTTGCACCATGCGTTGGCGCCCAGCGCCACGCGTGGACACGGCATCATGGGCCGATGGCCCGTTCAGAGGCGGTGGATGCGCTCTGCCTTGAGTTTCGGGTCCCTGATCACCGCGCCGGTTAGTTCGTGGGACCCGCCCACCCAGGTGAAGTCGGAGTCCACGTCCGTGGCGACGAACCACCGGTGGTCCCCCGGCCACAGAAGGTGTGGTGCGGGAAGTTCGCCGTCTTTGGACGAGCCGGTGGTGAGCTCCCTGGCGCCCCAGTGGCCGATCTCTTCGAGGGGACCACGAAAGAGCATGTATTGCCGGGCGGGGATAGGAAGGCTCTGGGGGACGCGGAGCTTCGGACCGCTGAGAACACCCGCTGGGAACCATTGCGACGTGCCTCGCAATACGTCGCCGTACATGCTGCTGACGGATCCGTCCCAGAGAGCGTGGAAACAGTCCCCGGGTGTCTTCGTCTCGCCAGCCAGATACACCCGCAGACGGCCGTAAAGAACTCCCTGCGAAATGCGATCCTCGTCCAGGTAATGGACCCTGGCGTAGCATTCGAATCCGGTCGGCCCCATGGTCACCAACTGCTCCCAGGGCTCGTCGCGTTGCGCGAACCAGTCCGCGAGCGAGGAGTCGGGTTCGAATTGGAGCATCCCACAAGCGTATGGGACCGGCGTCGTCCGCATAGCCGCTGCTTTTGCTTGTGCCTGGTCGGTTGGAGCAGGCGTGGTGGGGGATCTGCCCGCCTCGGCTGCTGGTGGCCGCGATCGCAGGCGGGCTCTTCGGGGTGTTGCCGCGTTCTGCTGCCGGAATGACTGGGTGGTGTGACTTGTTTGACCAGGTGATCCGCTATCGCTGGCTGGGGCCGGGGGCCTGTCCGCGGCTCGGGCCAGGTGCGTGTTTGGCTGTGCGCCCGGCTGGCGTGACGGGCCGGGGCGATGCGGCAGCTGGCCCGGCCGGGGAGGGGTTCAGCACCTTAAGCGGCCACGGCCAGGGAGAGAACACTGATGCGCCGCACTACGGCCACGCAGGCCACCACGCCGCCCGAGATCTGCAAGCCGGATGAGCAGTGGCGGCAGGAACTGACGCGCCGGCAGTATGACGTGCTGCGCCGGGGCCACACCGAGCCCGCCTTCACCGGCAAATACGTCCACGCCAAGGACAACGGCTCCTACTGCTGCGCCGGCTGCGGGAATGAGCTGTTCCGCTCGGACGCCAAGTTCGAATCCCGCACGGGCTGGCCGAGCTTCTCCCAGCCAGCCGTCGCAGCAGCGGTCGAACTGCGGCCGGACAAGGGCTGGTTCCTGCGCCGCACCGAGGTGATCTGCCGCCGCTGCGGCGGTCATCTGGGCCATGTCTTCCGCGACGGGCCCGCTCCCACCCGCAAGCGCTATTGCATCAACTCCTGTGCCCTGGCCTTCCAGCCACTGCCGCCTAGCCGCGATCGGGGCGACGGCCAGCCAGGCAGCTAATGCCTGCGGCGCTGGACTTCGCCGAGCAGAATGCCATGTTTGCGCGGCCGCACATCAGCCCGGCTGCGGATCCGGCGCCGTGCCTAACGCCGGGTACGCGCGCGCAGCCACCGCTTCACCGCGCATCCGTTCATCCAGATTCCGCCATTCCCCGCGAAACCGGCGAACCCGCATAGCTACGCGGCCCGGCCCGTGCAACGAACGCACGGATCTGCCGCAGGTCGGGTGGGTTAGGGGCCTGGGCGTCGGGGGGCTCTTGCACCTGGTTCGATCGGGATGGACGGGTGCCGGGTGTCCGGCAGGTCCCTGTTCACCGAGGAGGCTTTCGATATGAGGGTGTGTGTGCCGGTCACCGCCGATGGCCAGGTTGACCCACGCTGGGGACGAGCCGGCCGCGTCGCGGTCGCCGATGTGGCCGACGGCCAGATCCGCGGCTGGCAGGAGTTCGTGGTGGGCTGGGATGCGCTACACGGCCAAGGGACCGAGGGTGCCCATCACGCCCGGATAGCACGGTTCCTGCGGGACAACCAGGTCCAGGCAATCGCCGTCGGCCATGTCGGGCCCGGCATGCAGCGCATGCTCGACACGATGGCCATACGAGTAGTCACTGGTCTCGGCGGAGATGCTCGCGGCGCGGCCCGCGCGGCCGGGTGAGCACCGACCCGCCCGCCTTACCCACAGCGCGCTGCGTGGTGCGCCGCCCGGGCCCGCATCTGCCGCTGACCGTGTTGTCGCGGAGTGGCGCCAGGGTGGTTGACGCGCTGGCCGGGGGCGCGGACGCTGGCTGGTGTGACGGGGACTGCTGATCATGTGCTCCGCAACCGGGCGGCATGGGACCGGCTGGCTGCGGACTACGCCGGCCCGGGCGGGGACAACTGGGCGGCCAGCGGACCGGCCTGGGGAATCTGGAAGGTCGGCGAGGCTCAGCTTGGTGTCTTGCCGCCGCGCCTGGACGGCGCCGACGTTCTTGAGCTGGGATGCGGCACCGGCTATGTCTCCGCGTGGCTGGCGCGCCGCGGCGCCCGGCCGGTCGGCGTGGACAATTCCGCCGCTCAGCTGGCCACTGCCGCGGCGCTGCAAGAGCGGTTCGGGCTGCGTTTCCCGCTGATTCAGGCCAGCGCCGAGCAGGCCCCGTTCGCCGACGCCGCCTTCGACCTGGTGATCTCCGAATATGGCGCCAGCATCTGGTGCGACCCGTATGCCTGGATTCCCGAAGCGGCCCGGGTCCTGCGCCCGGGCGGTGAACTGGTATTCCTGGTCAACGCGGTCCAGATCGTCCTGACCTGGCCCGGGCAAGACGACCTGCCCGCCACCGAAACTCTGCAGCGCCCCTACTTCGGCATGCACCGCTTCCAGTGGCAGGGCAGCGATGCGGTCGAGTTCCACCTCGGCCACGGCGACATGATCCGGCTGCTGCGTCACTGCGGGCTCGAAATCGCCGATCTCATCGAGATCCAGCCCCCGCCCGGCTCAACCACCAGGCACCCGATCGCCACCCTGGACTGGGCCCGGCAATGGCCGTGTGAAGAAGTCTGGAAAGCCCGCAAACCACCCTGACCCGATGCCTACGAACGCACGCTCATGCATGCCGATCGGATGTTTGGAACGCGATGCGGATCCGCGGGACAGCCGCGGCGCCCGGAGACAGGCGCGTGCGTTTGTGGCTGGTCAGCTGAGTGTGATTTTTAGCCGTGCGTTGTCTGGGGCGCGGAGGACGAGCTTGCCGTCGGCTGCGGGGTCGGCGAGGCCTGCGCGGCGGACCTGGTCAAGGAAGTCGGTGAAGTCGAGCCACGACAGCTGGTTACGGGTCTGCTCGGTCAGCCGGGCGTAGGGCTGCTCGGCGGTCAGGCCGCCAGAGCGCGCCTCGGGGGTGAGCTGGAGTTCGGCGAGGACGATTTCCTGGGAGGGCTTGAGGCGCACCTGGTGCACGTCGAAGAGCAGCGGCAGGACGGCCGGGGCGACCAGGGGGAGCAGGCCGGTGACGCCGGAGGCAGCCAGGACTCCGGCGATGAAGGCAGTGGCCAGCGCGCTGCGGACGAGGCCCCCGCGCAGGTCGACGGTCCAGCCGCCGCCGCGCAGGTTCAGCGCCTCCCCACCTTCGGTGTCGGCGACGGCCACGCGGAAGGAGGTCTGGAAGGTGCGCAGGCCGGTGCGGGTGGCGCCATCCTGGCCGGGGAACATCTGCGCCCACAGGGCAGCGAGGTCATCCGCGGTGACCGCCGCTTGGTTGGCGGCGGATGCGGTGAGGCTGGCCTGGAGGTAGTCCTCCAGCGTGCCCGTATCGCTATCGCTCATCGGGTGTCCCTCGGTTGTGCTCGTCGGGTGTCTTCTGCTGCTGCGGCCGGGTCGGCACGGACACCGGCGCCGGTGAAGGTGAAGTAGGTTTCCTCGGTGATGAGATGGGTCAGCGCGATCCTTATCGCGTCGATGCGGTCGCGGATCGCGTCCGGGTCCTCGTGGCCATCGCTGGCCAGCGGCGCTGCAAGACAACGGTGAGGGCGTCGGCTTGCATGTCCGAGCACACCGTGAGGAAGGTGGCCCGCTCGTAGCTGAGCCCGGCGGCGGGGCTGTGGCAGATGCAGGCGAAACCGATCCGGCTGTCAGCTTCCGAGGTCGCTTCAACGGTGCCGTACTGGACCTGCAGGCCCAGGCTGGCCCAGTGCTCGAAGTGGGTGAACGGGTTGAGGTCCATGACGATGGTGACCGGCCCGCATTCCAGCAGCCGTTCCAGCCAGCGGCTTTCCCAGTCCGTGTCCGCCAGCAGTGACATGGAAACGCTGGACACCACGCCCTGCCCGCCGATCTGGCGCCGAAGGGCCCGCAGCTCGCGGGGCCTGGCTACCTGCCACAGCCGCAGTGCAGGCGCCGCAGTGCCGAGAGCCGTGACATTAGCTAACCATGGACAGTAGAGCGTGGCTGCTGCTTGCGCCGCAAGGGCCGTATGTAGACGTCCAGAGCGCGGCAGAGGGGAATCGAGTTGAGGCAGTATCTCTGACGATGCGAGGGTGATCATAAGTCTTCTAGGCCGTATCAACTGAATCGAACCTCATTTCCAAGGTGATTTCTGTTGGCGGTCGGTCCATCGGGAACAAGATCAAAGTGAGTGGCAGATTGAGTGGCAAATCGGCGCTTGTGAGAGCTTAACCAGAGCTTGTGAGCGCTGGTCTGTACTTGTGTTCTCGCAGGTCAGGCCTCCTGGTACGGCAGCCGCCATTTGGTCTTTGACCTGGTGCGGGGCGCGCTGTGTGGTGGTTCGACGTGGAGCAGCCGCCTCGCGATCATGCGTGTGTGACGACAACAAAACCGGAGGCGGCTGCGGCTGCCAGGATAGGGGCGGAGCTCGCGGACCGGAAACGCGGTGAGCTGCTGGGGCTGCTGCGGTCGTGTTTCGTGCGGGCGGAGCCGTGGCTGCAGGCGGGGAAGTACATCGCGGCGCTGGTCAGCGGCCTGCCCGAGCGCAACGGGTGGACGGTCGCCGAGCATGCTGGGGACCGGGCGCCAGACCGGACGCAGCGGCTGCTCAACCGTGCCTCGTGGGACACGTTCGCGGCGATGGGCGTGGTGCGCCGGTTCGCGGTGGCCGGGCTGGAGGAGGCGGCCCGCTGTTCCGGGCGGCGGCGCGGGCTGGTGATCGGTGCGCTGGATGAGACCGGGCAGGTTAAGCAGGGCTGTGCGACGGCCGGCGTCAAGCGGCATTACCTGGGGTGCGCGGGCAAGGTGGCGAACGGGATAACCACGGTGCACCTGTCCTATGTGCGGGAGCGCACTGGGCATGCGCTGGCCGGGGCCCGGCAGTGGATACCCGCCGAGCACGTTGATGATCCGGTGAAGTCCCTGGTCATGGGCCTGCCGCTGGATCTGGTGTTCCGGACCAAGGGTCAGCTGGCGATCGATATCGCCGCTGAGGCGTTCGCTGATGGCCTGCGGTTCGATTTCATGTGCGGGGACGAGGTCTACGGCAACTGCACCCAGCTGCGGGACTTCTTCGAGGACCGCGGCCAGGGGTATGTGCTGCGGGTCCCCTCGAACTTCCAGGTCATCCTGGCCAGCAAGATGAAGCTCAGCTGCGCGGAGGCCGTCACGCGGCTGCTGGGGGACGAGCGCTGCTGGGAAGCCCGCTCCGCCGGGAAAGGCTCCAAGGGCCAGCGCTGGTACGGGTGGGCGTGGCTGGACACCGCCTCCCCGCGGCACTACCTCCTGATCCGCCGCCACCTCAAGACCGGTGAGCTGGCCTTCCACTACTGCTACGTGCCCGAAGGCCAGGCGGTGACCAAGACCCGGCTGATCCGCGCCGCCGGGCTGCGCTGGCCGGTGGAAGAAGATTTCGAATTCGGAAAGGGCTGCTTCGGCCTGGATGAATCCCAGGTCCGCCTCTACACCGCGATCGCCCGCCACACCGTGCTGGTCATGGCCGCCCTGGCCATCTGCGCCATCACCGCCGCCCTCCTGAAAGACCGCACCAGCACCAGCGCGCCGCCACCGGTCAGGCCCGATCAGCCGCCCCCTGCCGATCCAGGGATGATCCCGCTGACCGTCCCGGAGATCGCCCGCCTGCTCGCCAGCCGCCTGCTCAGGCCCCGCCTGCCCGGCCACGCCTGGCACTGGCTGACCTGGAGACGCCGCCACCAGGCCCGCTCCCGCTGGTACCACCAGCGCACCCGACTCGCCCGCGACACCACGATCGCCCTGGTCAGCTAACGAATGGCGGCTGCCGTACTAAAGATCTTCAACTGCGGGGGTTACTGCCAGCCACACCTTCGAGGGCATCGAGACCATGCAGGCCCTCATCGTCGGCCGCGACATCACCGGCATGAGCGCCTCAGCTAACGCATGGTGGAGTGGAAGGCCTCGAGGGCCTCGCCCGGCGTGTCGAAGTAGGCATCTTGACCCAGGGCCTTGCTGATGCCGTAACGGTCGAGTTGCTGCCGCACCGGGCCGAGGACGCAGCTGAGGACCAGGTGCACATGATGCTGGTGAACGTGCTCGACGACCTTGACCAGGACCGCGGACGCGGTGTAGTCCACGTCCCCGATGGCGGCGCAGTCGATGACCAGCCAGCGCAGCGGGCCGCCGTGGCCGACCAGCGCCGCGACGTCCTCCACGAGCTTGCTGGCGTTGGCGTAGTACAGGCTCGTGCCGAACCGGTAGACCACCAGCCCCTCCTCGGTGCGGGCGCCCGGCCCGGCCGGGACAGGCTGCCAGTGCCCTTCCGGTGACTTCACCAAGACGCTGTTGAGCGGGCTGTAGCTGTGCCGCAGGTGGTCGACGACCGAGGCGATGATGGCGAGCACGATGCCGTACTCGACCCCTAGGACCACCACTGCGGCCGTCGTGAGCAGGGCCACGGCGAACTCGTGTTTCCTGGTGGCCAGGATGCGCCGCATCCCCTTGACGTCGACGAGTTCGACGGCGATCAGGAAGACCACCGCGGCCAGGGCGGCGTCCGGCAGGTAGGCCAGCGGCCCAGTGAGCAGCTCCAGGACGATCAGCACCACCGCGAAGGCGGTGAGTTGAGATAGCTGGCTGCGGCCGCCGGCGCTGTCCACTATCTGCGTTTTGGTCGGGCTGCCGTTGACCACGAACGTGCCGGAGAACGCGGCGGCGGCGTTGGCAGCCCCCAGGCCGACCAGATCGGTGGCCTCGCTGAACGGCTCCTCGTACTTGGCGGCGTAGGCCCGGGAGGTGGCCGCGCTCTGGGCCAGGATGACCACGAACATCGACACCGCGACACCGAGCAGCGCCGCGGCGTCGTGCCAGCCGAGGGCGGGCAGCCCCAGGCTCGGCAGCCCGCGCGGGACGGGCCCGACCACGGCCACGCCGTGGCCGGCCAGATCCGCGGCCCAGCTCACGATGATCGCGATGATCACCGCGATCAGCAGGCCCGGGATCCGGCGGTTGATCCGGCGGGCCACGACCACGACCACGATGACCGCGATCGACACCGCCACGTCGGCCCAGTGCACGTGCGGGAGCGCGCGGACGGTGTCCGCGAGCTTGGGCAGGGTCTGCCTGCCCGCGGCGGTGACCCCGAGCATGTCGGGCAGCTGCCCGGCCGCTACCTGGATGCCGACGCCGGTCAGGAACCCGACCAGCACGGTACGGGACAGGAAGTTGGCCAGGAAGCTGAGCCGGGCTAGCCGGGCCGCGAGCAGCATCCCGCCGGTCAGCAGGGCCGCTAGCCCGGCCAGCCGGACGTACCGCTCCGAGCCCGCCGCCGCGAGACCGGTGAGCGCAGCGGCGAGGATGGCCGCGGTCGCGGAATCCGCGGCGACCACGAGGTGGCGGGACGAACCGAGGACGGCGAACGCCGCCATCGGCAGGAGCATCGTGTACAAGCCGGTGACCAGGGGCATCCCGGCGATCTTGGCGTAGCCGAGAACCGCGGGGATGCCGAGGGCGGCGAGCGTGAGGCCGGCCAGCACCTCGGCGGGTACCCGGGATCGCTCGATGGGCAGTATCCCCTGCAGCACGGGCCATGCCCGCGGCGATCCGCGCCAGCGGCGCTCTGGGAAATCCGGCACCGTCTCTCACCTCTGCCCGTCCCCGGCGTAGTTTGGGATTTGTTCATCATCTCGCCACCGGGCGTTCACCGCTCTAAATGGCTCTCCAACTGCGGGGGGACTGGCTCTGGTGACGGTCGGCGCAGCGCGCTATGCCGGAACCATGAGGTACCGCCCGATGGCGGCGGGCTGACCGCCGCAGAACGGGCCCGCCGCGAGCGGGTGCGGCTGGCCGCTGCTGAGCTGATCGAGGCCGGCACCAGCGACCGGCAGGTGGCCCGGCGGTTCCGGGTGTCGCGGATGCCGGCGAACCGGTGGCGGCGGGCGCTGGCGGCCGGCGGGAAGCAGGCGCTGGCCTCCACGGGCGCGGGCGGGGCCCGGTGCAAGCTGACCCCCGCCCAGTTGCGCGAGCTGGAGGCGGTGCGGATCCGGCCGGCCGCCTGGGGCTGGCAGGACCAGTGCTGGACGCTGGCCCGGATCGGCGCGCTGGTCCGCGAGCGGTTCGCGGTGGACTACACGCTGGCCGGGCTGGATGTGCTGCTGCACCGGATCAGCTGGAGCGTGCAGGCCCCGGCCCGCCGGGCGGCCGAAATGCCCAGCAGGTAGCGAAGCCGCATCAGCCGCGCTGGCTGAGCCACACTGAAACGTGGGCCGGTTCCAGAGCCTGCTGCACGACGCCAGCAAGGTCATCGCGGGCTGCGTTCAGGTCGACCGCGTCTTTCAGCCGTGCCGCGAACGCGGCCACGGTCTTGTCGGCGTCATACCGGGCGCGGTTGAACCGGCGGTCCACCGCCCGCTGCACCCGCCGCCGCAGCGGCGTGAACAGCGCGGCCGCCGCCAGCGTTGAGGCGGCCACCGCCACCGGGGAGGAAACCGACAGCACGTGGGTCGCCAGCAGCACCAGGCCTGCGTACACCCCGGCCAGCAGGCCCGTCACCAGTGCGTACGCGAGCGTGCGGCTGATGATCCGGTCGATCTCATACAGCCGGTACTTCAGGATGCCGACGCCGATGCTGACCGGCAGGGCGGTGATCCCGACAATCGGGACGGCAGAGCCGAGCAGGGCCGCCAGGGGGATCGCGATAACCGCGATCGCGGCGCCGCACGCGAGCCACTTCAGCTGCTGGCGGCGCTCGCCGGTGGCCCGCCGCCAGCTCAGCGCCTGGTGGGCCGCGAACGACAGCCCGATCACCGCGATCGAGGCAAGGACGGGACCGTAAAGCCATATGGGCGGATTAGCGAGCCATCCGGCCAGCTGCCCCGTGTTCGTCAGGTTGCCAGAGATGTCGAGGTGGATGTCGTGACGGGTGGCCGCGACGATCGCCGGGGCGATGAATGCCGTCGTCGCGTAGGCGGCAAGCCCGGCGTAGATCCAGAGCATCCAGCGCCAGCGCCGCGACGGCAGCCGGCCGTCCGGGAACAGCAAGATGATCGGGGGGAACAATGCGAATGAAGGCGCCTGCAGCGTATCGAGCAGGACAGCTACCGGAGCGAACGGCAGTCCCCGGTAGCCGAGGCGGTAGTGCAGGATCGCGTAGTAACTAACGTTAGCTGCGGCTACATAACCCGACAGCGATCCATGGTAAGGAGAAGGTCTACGGTTCGATTCCGTAAGGGGGCTCCGCAGGTCGAGGGCGTTTTTCGTTCGTGTAACCGAAGACCTCTTTTCGGGGTGTTCTTACGGCAGGAAGAGGTCCTCTTCGGCCGGTACAAGGATCTGCAGTTCAGAGACGGTTTGTGCGCTGGTTCACGGGCTCTGACGTGCGGCCAGGGGTCCCATGGGGGGCAAGATCGACCTGCGCCGGCTAGGGGTCAAGAGCCTCAAGTGGGAGGTGTAGCAGGCCCCGCTCCGGTTGGCCACTGTGATCCACCCGGGTCTATCAAGTCAGCGGGCACCTGTCACCGATGGTAACCATCTGCCGAGGATTAACCATGGACCTTCGCCCTGCCGACTTGGAGCGCGGCCGACCGGACTGGCCGTCCCGGGATGCTGCGCGCGAAGCCGCCTTTATGCATGCCGGTAGCGGCGCAGGGCTCGCTCTTCAGAGCCGCCGATGAGGCGGTGAGCGGTCGATGGAGAGGGTCGCAGTCGGTTACGACGTTCGAAATGCCTGCGGCGGCATGGTGTCGGGACCTTCGCCTCTGCCGTCGGCCGGAGACGGTCGCACGATGGGAGCGACAGGGGTGGGTGGTTGCCGGGCTGGGTGGCTGGCCCGCCACAAAGGGGAACGGGGGATTGGTTATGCGCGGCGTCAGAGATCTTTACGAACGGGCCATGGGGTTCTACAACACCGGAGACCTGGACGGCATGGCCGATGCCTACACCGAGGATGCGGTGCAGGTAACGCCCGACGGCACCTTCCAGGGCCGTGCCGCCATCCGCGGACACTGGAGCCAGGAGAAGGCCGCCTTCCCGGACCGCAGAGTGGCCATAGGCCTGATCGTTGAGCAGGGCGACACCATTGCGGCCGAGTGGACCTGGGCCGGTACACACACCGGTCCGCTCGTCCTGCCGGACGGCACTGAGCTGCCGGCGACCGGCAAGCGGGTCGAGGGCAAGGGTGTGGACGTGGCGCAGGTGCGCGGCGGGAAGGCAGCCGTGCTGCACCAGTACTGGGACAGCATGGCTGTCGCCAGGCAGCTTGGTCTGGTGCCGTAGCGCGCAACCACCTGATCCCGGCAGCCTCGGCACCAGGCCTCACGACCCGGTTAGTAAACCGGCTGCCGGGATACGGCGCGCCGCTCGGCCAGCCGGGCCGCTGCCCTTGCCGAAAATCTCATCCGCGCAGCTCATGCGGCATGTTGGTACTCATGAAGCACTCCGCCGAGTCGGTCGTGTCGCAGTAGTTCGTGCCGGCAGGTCTGCACCCATCGTTCGCAGATCGCGTTCATCCGCGGAGCCTGTACAGCGGTGCGCAAGATCGTGGTCCCGGCGGCCTGGAAGACGGCGTCGAACGAGGCCGTGAAGTTGGAGCCGCTGTCGCGAATCAGGAACCGGAAGAGCTCGAATCGCTGGTCGAGATTCAGCGCCAGGTTGCGGGCCTGCTGGACCGTCCACTGCCCGGTGGGGTGGGCGGTGACGCCGCCCAGGTGCATCCGGCGGGTGCCGTGCTCGATGAACACCAGCACATACAGTCGTTTCAGCAGCACTGTGTCGACGTGGAGAAAGTCGACGGCCAGGATCCCCGCAACCTCGGCGTGCATGAACTGCCGCCACGTCGGGCCTGAGCGGCGCGGCGCCGGATCGATGCCCGCGGCGCGCAGGATCTCATAAACGGTCGACGGCGCGACGGTCATACCAAGCTTGGTTAGCTCGCCGTGGATCCGCCGGTGGCCCCGTGGCGGGTTCTCCCTCGCCAGGCGGACGGCGATCCGGGCGATGCTCCGGACCGCCTTCGGCCGTCCGGGCCTGCGGCGCATGCTCGTGTCGTACTTCGGCGTGATCAGCCTGCGGTGCCAGACCAGCAGTGTCGCGGGTGTCACCGGGAAGATCCCGGCCCACTGCCGCCGCGGGATGAACGAGGCCAGCGCAGCGAACCAGGCCCGGTCGGCGGGCTCGTACCGTACCCGGCCGGTGGTCCGGCGCAGTACCGCGTTCTCATGCCGGAGCACCAGCAACTCGGCGTCTTTCGCCTGGTCCCCGCGGGACACCAGCGCAACCAGGCCGAACAGCCAGCTGTGGGTGCCGAAAACGTATGCCACCTGGGTGTATGTGCCGAGGTGGCCATAGGGTCAGTGCCCGCGCGTGGCGGTTGGTGGCGGGTTTGCACGTGGGCGGCCGTGCGATGATTTCCGGCTTGTGGGCTTGAAGCTGATCTTCCTCGTCGTGACCCGTGCCGTGTCGGTGCTGGGCCTGTCTCGGCGGGAGGCGTGGTGGAAGGACGCCGAGATCCTGATGTTGCGCCATCAGCTCGCTGTGGCCCTGCACGAGCGGCCTCGCGTTCATTCGCGGTTGACGTGACCGGACCGGGCGTGGCTGGCCCTGCTCGCCGGGATGCTGCCAGCCGGCCGACTGGCCGCGATGCGGCTGATCGTCACTCCCGCCACGATCGTGCGGTGGCATCGCGACATCGTTCGCCGCCGCTGGGCGCGACTGTCGCGCCGCTAAGCTGATCTTGGCTGGTTAAATCTCAAGCCAAGAGCGCCTGCAGTTTTGACTGGACTTCGGCCACGAAGCGGACCGGGGATGACGCGGGCGGGCATACTGGGGGAGTGTCCCCCCGCGCGGCAGAGGCGCTGGCCGAGGGTCTCGTGCGCCGACGCGAGATCCGGTGTGCGCGGCGGGTGTTCTGCGGCATCGAGGGTATGTTCGCCCCGGTCGTCGACCGGGGCGATGACGCACAGGCGCCCCGGGCCGTCTCGCGGCTCGAAAAGGGGCACTCGGTGCGCGACCTGGCCGGGGTGAACTGGCCGCACGTGGCGCTCTCCGGCGGCAGCGACGTGACCGGCCTTAATGCGTCCGAGATCCTCGACGCGTCGGTGCCGGACGGTCGGCTCGACAGCGCGGTGCGGGTGGGTGTGCGCTCCGAGGAGGGGCCGCGGGACGTCGTCATACGTGCCGACCTCCTGGCCAGCGGCGTGGAGGGCTTCGCGGGCGTGCTCGAGGGCCTGGCCAGAGCAGTTCGGTGAACGGCTTCTCGCTCACTTATGAGGGTTTCGATCCTGCCGAGGAAGGGCTTCGCGAGGCGCTGACCTCCACGGGCAACGGCTACCTGTGCACGCGCGGCGCGGCGGAATGGGAGGACGCCGACGGCGTGCACTACCCGGGCACGTACGGGCATGGCATTTACAACCGCGAGACGACAATCCTCGGCGGCGTGCCCGTGCTCAACGAGGATCTCGTCAACCTGCCCAACTGGCTGGTGCTCAAGCTGCGCATCGAGGGCGAGGACGCGATCCGGCTCGCCGACGTCGAGCTGCTCGGCTACCGGCACGAGCTCGAGATCGGCACCGCGACCGTGATCCGCGAGCTGCGCTTCCGTGATCACGCTGGCCGTGAGACGGCGCTCCGCAGCCGCCGGTTCGTGAGCATGGCCGACCTCCATCACGCGGGCATCGAGTGGACGCTCACACCCGAGAACTGGTCCGGCCGGGTGGAGGTCGTATCCGGCCTCGACGGGCGCGTGACCAACAGCGGCGTCGCGCGCTACCAGCAGCTCGAGGGCCGCCACCTCGACCCGGTGTCACCGAGGACGTTCGGGCCCGAGGTGATCGCGCTGAAGGTGCAGACGCGCCAGTCGAACCTCTACATCAGTGAGGCGGCGCGCACGCGCATCCTCGACGGCCGCGGCGAGCCGCTCGCCGTCGACCGCAGCCTCTACCAGATGGAGGACTACATCCAGCAGGTGCTCGCGTTCGACGTCCGGCAGGGCGCCGCAGTGCGAGTCGAGAAGATGGTGGCCTTCTTCACCTCGCGTGACCCCGCGACCAGCGACACGCTGGCGAAGGCCGGCACGTCGGCGTTGCGCTACTCCGGCTTCGAGGAGGCGTTCGCGCGGCATGCGTCGGCCTGGGACGAGCTGTGGCGGGTGTGCGACGTCCGCGTGCCGGGCGACGACCGCGTGCAGCTCTTGCTGCGGCTGCACATCTGCCACATCCTCCAGGTCTGCTCGCATCACACCGCCGACCTGGACGCCGGGGTGCCGGCCCGCGGCCTCAACGGCGAGGCCTACCGGGGGCACGTGTTCTGGGACGAGCTTTTCGTGTATCCGTTCCTGAACTTCCGCATGCCGGAGGTCACTCGCGGGCTGTTGATGTACCGCTACCGGCGCCTGGGCGAGGCGCGCGCAGCGGCCCGCGAGGCGGGGTTGCGTGGTGCGTTGTACCCGTGGCAGAGCGGCAGCGAGGGTAAGGAGGAGACCCAGCGCGTGCATCTCAATCCGCTCTCGGGCCGCTGGGAGCCCGATCTGAGCCATAACCAGCGGCACGTTAACGTGGCGATCTTCTACAACATCTGGCACTACTTCCAGACCACCGAGGACCTGGCCTTTCTGCGCGACTACGGCGCGGAGATGATGCTGGAGATCGCGCGCTTGTGGGCCTCGATCGCCCACTTCAATCCCGAGCGCGAGCGCTACGAGATCCACGGCGTGATGGGGCCGGACGAGTTCCACGAGCGGTACCCGGGGGCCGCTGAGGGGGGCCTGCGCAACAACGCCTACACCAATGTCATGGTGGCGTGGCTTTGTGACGTGGCGCAGGAGGTCCTCTCGCTCGTCCCCGCGACGCGGGCAGATGCGCTGCGCGGGAAGCTGGGCCTTGGCGACGAGGAGCTGCGTACGTGGGTGGACATGAGCCGCCGGATGTTCGTTCCCTTCCACGGCGACGGCATCATCACCCAGTTCGAGGGATACGAGGATCTCGAGGAGCTGGACTGGGACGCCTACCGCGCCAAGTACGGGAACATCCAGCGGCTCGACCGGATCCTGCGTGCCGAGGGCGATGACCCGGACCACTACAAGCTCGCCAAGCAGGCCGACACGGTGATGCTGTTCTTCTTGTTCTCGCGCGAGGAGCTGCGGCGGCTGTTCCAGCGGCTGGGCTACTACTACGGTCCGGACACCGCGCGCAAGAACATCGCCTACTACGACGAGCGCACGTCGCATGGCTCCACGCTGAGCTTCATTGCGCACGGCGGCGTGCTCGCGCGGCTGGACCTCGAGAGCTCGTGGGAGCGGTTCCTCGTGGCGCTGGAGAGCGACGTCGGCGACGTCCAGGGCGGCACCACGAAAGAGGGCATCCACATGGGCGTGATCTCCGGGACGCTGGATCTCATCCAGCGCAGCTACGCCGGCACGCAGCTCCGTGACGGCGTCCTGTACTTCGACCCCCGGCTGCCCCCGCGGCTCGACGGGCTGTCGTTCGCGATGCAGTTCCGGGGGACGCCGCTACGTGTGACGCTTGCCAGGGGAAAACTGATGCTAGCCGCCCACCGGGAGGGGGTGCGGCGGCCGATCAGCGTCGGGGTTGGCGACGAGGTCCGCGAGTTGCGCGCCGGGGAGCGGTGCACGTTCGAGCTCCGGCCGGGCCTACATGCCGGGCACCAGCAGGCCCACGGCTGACAGGAAGACGCATGCCGGCGTTCCAGGGAGCGATCTTCGATGTCGATGGCGTGCTCGTCAACTCACCACACCAGAAGGCGTGGCGTGAGTCGCTGTCCGAGCTGATGGAGAGGAAGTGGAGTGACATCCGCGATCGGACGACCTGGTCGCCGGGAGCATTCACGCCCCAGGTCTACCAGGAGGAGGTGTCGGGCAAGCCGCGCCTGAGCGGCGCGCGGGCGGCGCTGGAGTACTTCCACGTCCCCGACGACGATGGCGGGCGCCTCGCCGAGTACGCTCAGCGCAAGCAGGAGATGGTGGTACGGCTCATCGAGGCCGGCGACTTCACCGCCTTCCCCGACGCGCTGCGGTTCATCATCGCCGTCAAGGACGCCGGCATCCGGGTCGCGGCCGCGTCATCGTCGAAGAATGCGAAGCTGTTCCTGCGCAAGATCCGGCTCGACACGTTCGCCCGGGAGCAGGGGATCACGTCGGCGTCGCTGCGCCCGGGCCTGAGGCTGCTGGACTTCTTCGACGCCGACGTCTCGGGCCGGGACTTCGCCCGCGGAAAGCCGGACCCTGAGATGTTCCTGGCCGCGGCCCGGGAACTCGGGGTCGCGCCGGAGCGCGCAATGGTCATGGAGGACGCCGCAGCTGGCGTGGAGGCCGCCAAGGCCGGCGACATGGCCGCGATCGGGATCGCGCGGGCCGACGACGCCGACCTGCTGGCCGAGGCAGGGGCCGACATCGTCGTCACCACGCTCGACGAGGTAGATCTGACCGCCGTGCTCAACGGGCGGCTGGAGCGGACGGCCTCCTGACAGCTGCTCAGCAGCCGCGACGTCCTCATGCTCGGGCACGACGTTCGACGACCTTGTGGGGCACGAAAACCCGGCCTCACGGGGTCCCGGATCGCGTCGCCTGGCCCCGGGCAAGCGCCGCGGTAGGGTTCCGGGTGGTTCTGGCGGCACTGTTGCGTTGTCCGATCCCGCACGGGGTAGGAGCATGATTCTTTAGTGCTTCGCTGTCAGATGGTGAGTGCGAGGTCGTCGAAGACGATGCTGTCCTAGCCGTAAATAGGATTCTGCGGTTGACCTGGGACTTTCGCGGCTGTCAGGCGGCTCGGGTGTACTCGTTGATCAGGCCGCTCAGGACGGGTTTTCGGTGGACGCGATGGGCGCTGAGGGCTGTCGCGATGGCGCGGGGCGCATCGTCTTCACTTTCGGGGGTTCGCTGGTTAATGCCCTGGTGAGGTCGGCTCCTGTTGTAATGGTCCTGGTACTCGGCCAGGACAGCTTGCAGGTGCTCCTCGCCCAGGATCAGTATCCGGTCCAGGAGTTCCCGGCGCAGGGTGCCGATAAGGCGCTCGCAGGTCGCGTTCATCCGCGGCGCCTGGACGGCGGTGCGCAAGATACTGGCACCCGTGGCCTGGAAGACGGCGTCGAAGGAGCGGGTGAAGTTCGATCCGCGATCGCGGATCAGGAACCGGAAGTCGTCGAAGCGCTGGTCGAGAGTAAGGGCCAGGTTGCGGGCCTGCTGCACGGTCCACTCCCCGGTGGGATATGCAGTGACGCCGCCCAGGTGCATCTGGCGGGTGCCATGCTCGATGAAAACCAGAACATACAGCCTCTTCAGCAGCACGGTGTCGACGTGCAGGAAGTCAACGGCGATGATCCCGGCGGCCTGAGCGTGCAGGAACTGCCGCCACGTCGGGCCTGCCCGGCGTGGCGCCGGGTCGATGCCAGCGGCTCGCAGGATCTCCCAGACGGTTGACGGCGCGATTGTCACGCCGAGCTTGGTCAGCTCACCGTGTATCCGGCGGTATCCCCACAGCGGGTTCTCCTTGGCCAGTCGTACGGTCAGGCAGGCGATGCTCCGGACCGTCGGCGGGCGGCCGGGCTGGCGCCGCCTGCTCGTGTCGTACTTTCTCGCGGTCAGCTTCCGGTGCCAGGCCAGCAGCGTCACGGGCGTCACGGGAAAGACCCCTGCCCAGCGCTTCCGCGGGATGAACCGGGCCAGTGCGGCGAACCAGGCCCGGTCGGCTGGCTCGTACCGCACCCGCCCAGCGTGCCGGCCCAGCACCGCGTTCTCGTGCCGGAGCACCAGCAGTTCGGCGTCCTTCGCCTGATCGCCTCGGGACGCCAGGACGGCAAGGCCGAATAACCAGCGCAGCAAGAGGTAGAAGATCTTCATCAGCACCCGATCAGCCAACCATCACCGCGCCTGCCCGGCAGCCAGTATCAGCAGGTCAACCTGCCCAATCGAGTATTCGGGCGGCACACGACCAGCTCATCGCCCAGGAAGCCAAGCAGCGCCTCGTGATCAGGGCTGACCGCCCGGCACACCCGGCGAGCTTCCCGCTCCGCGGCCACCGGCTCATGCTGAAGAAACGGAGGTACAGGTTGTCCGGCGACATCGCCTCATGCAACCGCCTGACAGCCTCATAGTCCCCGGGGGCCGCCGGCCGGATGGTCAGGGTCGTGCCATCGGCCAGCAGCGCATACGACCACCCGGCCTCCGCGAGCGCGGTCAACCGATCACCTTCAGCGTTTCCGGGTGCACCGGATCCAGGACGATCCCGCTACACGGCCGGGGCAAGGGGCGCGCGCCCCGGCGTGCGGGGGCCTCGGCCCGCGTGTGGCAGGAATCGTGACGCGCTGGCCTGCAGGCAGACGTTCACGGCTGCACTCGCCGGGCCGGCACCGTCACGGATCCATCATCACCGGTCGCCGGACCCCACGCACCGTCTGCGGCCGGTGTTCCATAGTGAGCCCTCACACGTTTACCCGGCCGTCTCATCCACCGGGCCCGGGCCGGTCGTGGGTGCGGGGCTGTCCGGCGATCCGACCTGAAACGATGAATTGCTAGCCGTGTACGCGGTGGGTGCGTCCGGCCCACTCGGTGTCGCGCAGTACGAATTTCTGGATCTTTCCCGTAGACGTCATCGGCAGGTCGGGCACTGATGTCGATGTCGCGGGGCGCCTTGTAACTGGCGATCTTGGTACGCACATGCGCGATCAGCTCTTGCGGAGTCGCGCTCGCGCCGGCCCGGAGCACGACGAACGCTTTCGGGCGCTCGCCCCACTTGTCGTCGGGTACCCCGATGACAGCGACCTCGCGTACGGCAGGGTGACTCATGAGCGCTTGTTCCACCTCGATGGTGGAGATGTTCTCTCCGCCGGAGATGACGACATCCTTGGAGCGGTCGCGCAGCTCGATGTACCCGTCGGGATGCATGACGCCGAGATCCCCGCTGTGGAACCAGCCACCGCGGAACGCCTCGCCCGTGGCGTCTGGGTCGAGGTAGTAACCGGTCATGACGTTGTTGCCGCGCATCACGATCTCGCCCATTGTGCTGCCGTCGGCCGGGACGTCGGCCATGTTAGCGTCAACGACGTGCACGATCTCGGCTTGGATCATGCCGACGCCCTGGCGGGCCTGCAGCACGGCACGCTCGTCGGCGGGCAGGTCAGCCCACTGTGGCTGGGATTGGCAGAAGGTGATCGGGCCGTAAGTCTCCGTCAGTCCGTAGACGTGCACGATCCGGAAGCCCATCTGTTCTGCATGCGCGATGGTCGTGGGGCTCGGCGGCGCGCCGGCCGTGGTAATCAGGACCGGCCGGGCCAGCGGCCCGGCCTCGGGCGCGTTCAAGATCGTGCTCACGACAGTCGGCGCCGCATTGAGGTGGGTGACGTCGTGCTCGCGTAGCTGCGCCCAGATCGTGTCGCCGCGTACCTCGCGCAGGCACACGTGCGTGCCGCCGATGGCCGTCAGCGACCATGGGGTGCACCAGCCGTTGCAGTGGAACATCGGCAATGTCCACAGATAGACGCTGTTCTCGTCGTGCCGGGAGTGGATGATCTCGCCGAAACAGTTCAGGTAAGCACCCCGGTGGGTATAGACGGCGCCCCTCGGGCGCCCCGTTGTACCGGAGGTGTAGTTGATCGCGATAGGAGCAAGCTCGTCCGGGACCGACCAGGGCAGCGGCTCCTGCTCGCCCCTGGCGAGAAAGTCGGGGTAGGTCACCAGCCGCGAATCGGGGCTCAGATCCGCACCTGCCAGCGCTAGCTCGGCATCCTCGGTGACCACCAGCTGAGCCACCGCTTTGACGTCGCCTGCGGCAGTCGCAGCCGTCGGGAGCAGCGCCGCGTCGACCACCAGGATCTTCGCGCCCGAGTGCGCCAGGATGTAGGCGATCTCCTCGGCCGTGAGCCGGGTATTCACCGTGACAAGCACGCCGCCTGCCAGCGGAACCGCGAAATGGGCGATGAGCATCTCGGGCAGGTTCGGCATCAGGTAGGCGACCCGGTCGCCCGGCTCGACGCCGCTCGCCTGCAGCGCCCGCGCCACCCGCTGCGCCTCGGCCGCCAGCTCGGAGTACGTGAGCCGCCGCCCGCCGTAGATAATGGCGACCTTGTCAGGCCATACCCGCGCCGAGCGCTCCAGGAACGACAGCGGCGACAACGCCGCATGCGAAACCGAACCCACGCCAACCTCCAGGGGATGCGCCGGCCGCCTCGACGCCAGCTCGTCCCTAACGCTCTCCTCGAGCAGATGGTCCTTCATGATTCGCGCCTTGCCTGTGGGGAGGTGATGCGCCGCGGACGCATCGGGATGGCAGGTATACGACCATCCGCGTCCTAGTTGGCTTGGCGGCCTTGCGGGTGGAGCCTCCCTCGCTGGCACATCGCACGGCGCTGCACCATCCAGCTGATGACCACCCCAGCTGATGACCATCCCCGTGTGGCCGATAGAGGCGAAGGTCCCTAACCCAGCCAGGCTGACCGGCAAGGGTAGATATGGACGGGGCCTGCTGCCGTACCCTGATGTCTACCTGAGGGCGCTGGTTCTGGTTGGCCAGCCATGCGGGTCGCGCTGACGGCGGACCATCGTGATGTTCGGGTGCGGGCGGAAGCGCGAGGATGACCGACCAGATCCGGACAGCGTCGAAGATCAGGCCGTCGGGCAGATCGCCGCGCTGCAGGCGGGAGCGGATCGCATCGATGGTGGCCTGGATGCCGGAGAGCCGGTCCAGGTAGCTCACAATGCGACCATGTCACGCTCGACGCGTGCCCGGACGCCGGGCTTGAGGTCGGCTGCCGGGATCAGGCCAACCTGGGTGCCGAGGATGGCTTCCAGGTCAGCCTCGACCCGGCCCAGCCCGAACAGGCTCAGCCCGGGCGGCAGGTCCGCGAGCAGGTCCACATCACTGTCCGGCCGGTCCTCGCCGCTGGCCACGCTGCCGAACACCCGCAGGTTGCGTACCCCGTGAGCCGCCGCGGCCGCGATCAGGTCACGCCGGTGGCGGCGCACCCGCCGGCCCACCCGGTCCCGACAGCCGCCCCAGGCGTCCTGGCTGACGCCGCAAGCCCATCACCAGGTCGTAGCCGGCTGCATCGATCAGCGCGGCGAGGGCGGGGATGGCGGGCTGGCGATGGCCGGACTCATAGGCGCTGATCACGCTCTGAGTAACACCGGCCCGGCCGGCCAGTTCCACCTGGGACAGGCCGGCTCGCTTTCGCGCCTGGCGGAGTAGGGCTCCTGCTGTGAACGTTTCCAGATCCACATTTATAGTATAGCGGATCGTCGATATCTTCGGGTGTGGTACATCTGCTCATGCGCTCGGGCCAGGCGGCGCCGCGCGTGGCCCGACGACCTCCCGCCTGCCATCAGGACAAGATCAAACTGAGTGGCAGATTGAGTGGCAAACCGTGCCCGCCAGAGCCTAATTGGGGCTTGCGGGCGCTGGTCTATGCTCGTGTCCTGGCTGGCCAAGCGCACTGCCTGCGGTAACGGAACATGCCGGAGATACATGGTAAGGAGAAGGTCTACGGTTCGATTCCGTAAGGGGGCTCCCTGTTCGTGGAGTTTTTTCGAACGTGTAACCGGATACCTCAACCTCCGAAAGGTGCCACTCGGGTGGCACTCACGGCGCTGTCGAAGCTGGCCCAGCAGCCCTTTCCCTCGGATGGAGCGCGGTAGAGCGTATCCAGCGCCGGGAAGAGGTACAAGGTAGCTCCCAGGACGTGCACTCATGGCTCGGCCACTCCGCCGACCTCATGCCCTACCTTCAGTGAGCAACATCATCTCGACTTGAGTCTCTGGAGCGCTCCCCGCGGATCGGCAGGGCTTACAGATGTGAGGGCCGCGCGGGCGGACGCGCGCAGACCCTCCAAATCTGGCCGTCCGGCTGCATGCTGCGCTGCTTTGAATGATTGGTGCCCGGACGGGCAGACTGGGGATGCCGGCGTTCGCCTGTAGTCGCGGTGCGGGAGGGGGATCGGTATGCGCTCACCTGTTCATTCCGGCCAGGTGGTAGACGGCGCGGATCTCGAGCGCCTGGTCACTGGTCTGCACCACGATCCGCACAGTCTGCTAGGCGCTCACCCAGCGCTTGATGGTGAGGGCCGTGGCTGTGTGGTGATCCGCGGGTGGCGTCCTGACGCGGTCGGCATGGTCCTCCTCGCCGGTGAGCGGCGGATCGAAATGGGCTGCGTGCATCCCGCAGGGCTGTTCGCCGGGGTGGTGGAGGCGCCGGGGACCCCGGATTACCGGCTGGAGGCGACTTATCCAGATGGTGTCGTGGTCGTGGTCGATGATCCCTACCGGTATTGGCCCACGCTCGGGCAGCTTGACCTGCACCTGCTGGCCGAGGGCCGGCATGAGGGGTTGTGGCGGCATCTGGGGGCGCAGGTGCGAGTGCATCAGGGGACGCCTGGCACGTCGTTCGCGGTGTGGGCGCCTGGCGCCCGTGCGGTGCGGGTTGTTGGTGACTTCAACGGCTGGGACGGCCGCCTGCACCCGATGAGAGTGCTGGGCAGCTCCGGGGTCTGGGAGATCTTCCTGCCCGGGGCCGGCCCTGGCGCGCGCTACAAGTTCGAGGTGGTGAGCCAGCACGGGCAGGTGAGCCTGCGGGCGGACCCGTTCGCCTTCGCCGCCGAGGTGCCGCCGGCCACGGCGAGTGTTGTCACCCGGAGCAGGTACGAATGGCAGGACGCAGCATGGTTCGCCAGCCGGGAGACCACCGACCTGCTGCATGCTCCGGTGTCGGTCTATGAGTGCCACCTGGGCTCGTGGCGGCTGGCCCAGGACGCCGATGGCGGGTGGCGGCCCCTGACCTACCGTGAGGCGGCTGAGGCCCTGCCCGGGTACCTCAGCGACCTCGGTTTCACCCACGTTGAGTTCCTCCCGATCGCGGAGCACCCGTTCTCCGGTTCCTGGGGTTATCAGGTGACCGGGTTCTATGCGCCGACGGCACGGCACGGGACCCCCGACGACTTCCGCTATCTGGTCGACCGGTTGCACCAGGCAGGCATCGGGGTCCTCGTGGACTGGGTCGCCGGGCATTTCCCCAAGGACGACTGGGCGCTGGCGAACTTCGACGGCACGGCGCTGTACGAGCACGCCGACCCCCGCCTGGGCGAGCACCCCGACTGGGGCACGCTGGTGTTCAACTACGGGCGGCACGAGGTCCGGAACTTCCTGCTCGCGAACGCGCTGTTCTGGATCGAGGAGTTCCATGTCGATGGCCTGCGCGTGGATGCGGTTGCCTCGATGCTCTACCTGGACTATTCGCGCAAAGAGGGCGAGTGGGTCACCAACCGGTTCGGCGGCCGGGAAAACCTGGAAGCCATCGACTTCATCAAGGAATCCAACGAGGTGGTCTACCGCCACCACCCCTCGGTCATGCTGGTCGCTGAGGAGTCCACCTCCTGGCCGGCTGTCTCCCGCCCCACCTACCTAGGCGGGCTCGGTTTCGGGTTCAAATGGAACATGGGGTGGATGCACGACACCCTGGATTATTTCGCCAAGGATCCGGTGCACCGGCGCTACCACCACCATGAGCTCACGTTCGCCCTGCTGTACGCGTTCAGCGAGAACTTCATGCTGCCGCTGAGTCACGATGAGGTCGCACACGGAAAGGGATCGTTGCTCGGCAAGATGCCAGGCGACCGCTGGCAGCAGTTCGCGAACCTGCGCGCGCTGCTGACCTGGATGTGGGCCCATCCCGGACGCCAGCTGCTGTTCATGGGCGGCGAGATCGCCCAGGACGGCGAGTGGCGGCATGACAGCAGCCTCGATTGGCACCTGCTTGACTACCCTGAGCACGCCGGAGTGCAGGCGCTGGTCCGCGCGCTCAACACCATGTATCGCCACGAGCCCGCATTGTGGGAGCAGGATTTCGACTGGCCCGGTTTCCGCTGGATCAACCCCAACGACTCAGAAAACAGCGTGCTGTCGTTTCTCCGTTTCCCGATCACAGGTGGGCGCCCCGTCGCCTGCGTCGCGAATCTCACACCGGTGCCCCGCCATGACTACCGCATCGGACTCCCGCAACCGGGGCGCTGGGTGGAAATCCTCAACTCCGACAACGCGGACTTCGGTGGCAGCAACACCCTCGCCGGCGCCGTCACCGCCGAGCCCATCAGCTGGAACGACCTCGGCTACTCCACCACACTCACGCTGCCGCCCCTTGGCGTCCTGTGGCTCGCCCACGAGCCCGAGACCAACCTGCCCGCTGCGCCACGCCCAGCAACATGAGGCTGATGGAGCAACCCCAGCATCTGTAACCCGCGGGGGTGCCGCTTCATTACCCGGATCCGACCTCTGGACCGGCACGTTCGCAGCTGCCCACCAGTGAGCACGTCCCACTGCGGCAGGTCGCGCCTGCAAACGGGGACCGAGCGGGCTGCTGGCGGCCCGCGATCAGACCGCGATGCTGGCGCCCTGGCCGTCCCCTGCGGGGGCGGTTTCGTCGTCGAACCATACCCCGCCCTCGGCGAGGTAACGGAAGTGCAGCATGCTGCCCGCCTGGACGGTCACTGCGGCGCTGCGGGTGCCGTTCGCCCGCCGCCGCAGTGGATGGACGAAAGGATTCCAGTCGTTAAAATCACCCACCACGGACACGGCCCCGCGGGGCTCATCGGCGGGCAGGGCGAAGGTGACGCGGACAGTGCCGTTACGTCCAGACTTGGTCTTCTTGATCAACTGCTCTCTCCACTCCGGCGCTCAACTACCCTGACCAGGCTGATTATCACGAATTTTGTGCGCATGGTCACCCATGTCGCTGCGAAGGGGCCCGGCGTGTCGCAGTCGGTGGGGGCCGTCACCGGTGGGCAGCCTCAGGCCAGCGAAGGAGCCGTCCACCACGGCACGGCCAGCTGGCCGCGTCGGCACGGTTGCCGCGCGCGTTCGGGCTCAGCGAGAACGGCACGCGGGCGACCCGGCTGCCGCGCAGGTGGCTCTGGCGGGCAACCCGTCATGGACAGGGATCACGGCGCGTAACCGGTCCGCAGGATCAGTATCGGCGGGTCGCCGAAGCTGATAAGGGGCAGATTTGTGGCACCGTGCAGGTTGCTGATCGTCAATGAGTACCATCTGCGCCAGATGCTGCGCCCAGACCCGCTGCTGGAATGTCGGGAACCACTCGCAGTGCTGATATCGGTTCCGCTGAGTTGACGCCTGGGGAATTACCCCTGTCGCCGAAGGACTACGACGGAGCGCCCGGCCACCAGACGAGCCTGGCCGCCTTTGAGGGCTTTTCTCCGCCGGCCGAGGGCCGAGGTGTCAAGAATCGGTTCCCACCACTCAGCCCATTGTCTGGGTAGCGTCCACCTGATGGCCTTGTGGTGGGCGTTGAACAGCAGCAGGAAGGAATCGTCAGTTACCCGCTGACCACGACGGTCACGGTCCGCGATCGCCTGGCCGTTGAGGAAGAGGCCGACCGATAGGGCATGCCAGGCGTCCCAGTCGTCATCGCTCATTTCGGACCCGTCGGGTTTGCACCAGCCAAGCTCGACAGAGCCTCGGTACAGCACGGCCCTGGACGTAGCGCCGTCGACGCAGCACGGGATGTTCCCGCCGCAACGTGATGAGGTCGCGGGTGAAGCCAAGCAGCTCTTCGTCGATCTGTCCCCAGTCTTGCCAGGAGGTCTCGTTGTCCTGGCAGTAGGCGTTGTTGTTCCCGCCCTGGGTGCGTCCGGACTCGTCCCCGCCCAGGAGCATCGTGGCCCCCTGGGAGAGCAGCAGGGCCGCCAGGAAGTTGCGCTGTTGCTTGCGTCGCAACTCGAGGACGGCTTGGTCGTCTGTGTCGCCCTCGGCGCCGCAGTTCCATGAGCGGTTGTGGCTCTCGCCGTCGGCGCCGCCTTCCCCGTTGGCGTCGTTGTGCTTCTCGTTGTAGGAGACCATGTCGCGCAGGGTGAGGCCGTCGTGGGCTGTGATGAAGTTGACGCTGGCCCCGGGGTGGCGGGTGTCGGCCTGGTAGAGGTCGGAACTACCGGTCAGGCGGCTGGCGAACTCGCCAAGGGTGGCGGGCTGGCCCCGCCAGAAGTCCCGCACGGTATCGCGGTAACGGCCGTTCCACTCCGACCACAGGGCAGGAAAGTTGCCCACCTGGTAGCCACCTTCGCCGAGGTCCCACGGCTCGGCAATGAGCTTGACCTGTGAGACGACCGGGTCCTGCTGGATGAGGTCGAAGAAGGCGGCGAGACGATCAACCTCGTGGAACTGGCGGGCCAGGGTGGCGGCGAGGTCGAAACGGAACCCATCGACGTGCATCTGAGTCACCCAATAGCGCAGCGAGTCCATGATGAGCTGAAGGGTGTGCGGGTGCCGCACGTTCAGGCTATTCCCCGTCCCTGTCGTGTCGTAGTAGAAGCGCCGGTCGTCGGCAACGAGGCGGTAGTAGGCCGCGTTGTCGATTCCTTTCATCGACAGAACCGGGCCCAGGTGGCTGCCCTCGGCCGTGTGGTTGTAGACCACGTCGAGGATGACCTCGATACCTGCCTCGTGCAGGGCCCGGACCATCGCCTTGAACTCGGCGACCTGCTCGCCCCGCTGGCCTCTGGCGGCGTATTCATTGTGCGGGGCGAGAAAGCCGATCGAGTTGTAACCCCAGTAGTTCCGCAGCCCCCGCTCGACCAGGTGGGCGTCGTGAACGAACTGATGGACGGGGAGCAGTTCCACCGCGGTGATGCCAAGCCTGGTGAGGTATTCGATTGCGGCGGGGTGCGCCAGGCCAGCGTAGGTTCCCCGCTGCGCCTCGGGGATGCCGGGGTGCCTGGCGGTGAAGCCCTTGACGTGCAGTTCGTAGATGACCGACTCCTGGAGCGGGACATCTGGGGGCCGGTCGTTACCCCAGTCGAAGTACGGGTTGTGGACCACTGCCTTCGGCACATGGGCGGCGCTGTCGTCGTCGTTGCGTGAGGTGTCGTCACCGAAGGTGTACGGGAAGCAGGCCTGATCCCAGTCGACCTGGCCTTCGATCGCTTTCGCGTAAGGGTCGAGAAGCAGCTTTGCAGGGTTGCAGCGCTGGCCCTTGTCCGGCGCCCACGGCCCGCTCACCCGGTAGCCGTAGCGCTGCCCGGGCGTCACCGTCGGCAGGTAGGCATGCCAGCAGAAGGCTTCGACCTCCTCCAGCACGACCCGCTGCTCGCCACCCTCGTCGTCGAAGAGGCAGAGTTCGACCCCTTCTGCGACCTCGGAGAACAACGAAAAGTTCGTCCCGGCGCCGTCGTAGGCCGCGCCGAGGGGGTAGGGACGACCTGGCCAGGTTTCGATGGCCTCGCTCATATGAGGCTGAGTCCTGTTCTCCGCCCGCATCGGGGCGACGCAACATCGGTCATGGCACGTGTGCTTCGGTCAGGATGGCGACGGTCCCGGGTAAGAGGTTCAGGCCCGTGCTCCGTCCGTTCAATGCGGGATCGCACGCTGCGAGGCAGCACGGCCGACTGGCTGGTCAGAAAAGTCCGGCTTCCTACCTCGATGTTACTGGCGACCACGACCGTCGCGATGACGGGCTGGCGTGGTCGTTGCGGCCTTTGCCCGCTGGCATGCGGAAGGCCGGGTGGTCTTTCCTTCAGGCAGCCAGCCGGGCGCGGAGCCAGCTGATCATGACGGGTGTGACTTCGAGGAGTTTCGAGGCTGTCACGTGCCCGCTTCCGGAGACGAGGATTACCTCGGTATCTGGCCTGCCCTGGAAGACGAGGGTGTCGGCTTGTGCGACGTGCATCCGGGCCTGCGCGAGGTGACCGGCGACATGCTCAACGCCGAGGCGGTGGCGGCTGCCGTCCCGGGCACGACGCCGTGATCAGGGCCCCGGGACACAGCCGGCCCTCACCCGCCGGCCACGACCTGCGCCCCGGCGCTTCCCACATCATCGAGGCGATGAAGGCCGCCGGGTTAGCCGGCTGGTCTGGATCTCAGAGGCGGCTCGTCAGGGGTGCCGCGCAACGGTCCGACAGCCTGCTCTGGCCACCAGAACAAGATCAAAGTGAGTGGCAGATTGAGTGGCAAACTGTGCTCGCGAGAGCCTGATGGGGGCTTGCGGGCGCTGGTCTGTGCTCGTGTTCTGCCTGATCAGGCGCCCTGCCTGCGGTAACAGAACCTCCCGGAGATCCATGGTAAGGAGAAGGTCTACGGTTCGATTCCGTAAGGGGGCTCCACAGGCAATTGGATTTTCGAATATAGAACCGGATACCTCTCCTTCAGTGAGTGTCATTTGAATGGCACTCGCGAAGATGTGGAGGCTGACTACCAGCCATTCCGCTGGAGATGAGGTGCAGTAGAGCGTCTCCGGTCCCGGGAAGAGGTCCCTGATCCACTTTCGCGCCAGGTACTGATCATGGCCACTGGCGCTGCCGGGGGCGCCCAGGACCAGATCGCCCAGCAGCGAACCAGCGTCAACGCGGCATGTGAGGAAATTGAGCGGACGTCGCGTCGGCTGGTACTGGAACTGGGATGGTGGAGTGGCCGGATCGCCAGCGGTGATTCAGGAGTCTGGGTAGCGGCGGGCGCCAGGTCCTGGCTTCTGCGCTCATGCCGGACGGGGTCACTGTGACTGAATACCGGGCGTCCTTTGACGCCGCCATCAGGTTCAGCAACGGTGGTGACCTGACCGCTCACGGGTTCCGCGTCAACGTTCCGTCCCCTGACGTGGATGAGGCCGCAATTGCTGCGCTGTTCGTGGCCTCGCTCGGCCTGCTGATGACGGGCTCGGTCATGCTCAGCAACGTCGAGGTTTTCGCCGAACCGCACAAGGGGACGCGAGGAGGGCCATCGGATCGTAGTCCTGTCGTGGCGGCCGCGGGTGGCCGGCTTGTCGAGCTCAGCCATGTGATCCGCGTCGGCATGATCACTTACCCGGGGCTTCCCGGCCCGGAGATCACCCCGTACCTTACGAGGGAAGCCTCGCGTGGGCGGTACGCTCCCGGCACCGAGTTCGCCATCGACCGGCTCACCCTTATTGGCAATACCGGCACCTATCTCGAAGCGCCGTATCATCGCTTTCCCAGCGGCGTGAGCGCCGGCGTTGGTCTGGATCTCCGACTCAACGGCGTACAGCGGGTCAGCGACCAGCTGCGGAACCTGTTCCTGACTGTTGTTTCTGGTTCTCGGCCGTCCAGCAACCCGCGGGACGTTTCTGACCGGCAGCCGCCCGAGAATCCATATGTAGCGCGCCCGGGGCTACGGGACGAGGATGGCTGCAAGGTGCCCGGGAGTGGGTACGCGGAGCGGAGCGGCGAGTGACCACGCGAGGCGTCACATCGGTGGGGGTGAACCGGTGGGTGATCCTTGGCGGCTACGGCCTGCTGGCCGCCTGCTCCCAGCTCCTGTGGCTCTCGTTCGCGCCGATCACCACTCAGGCCCATCGGGTGATGGGTGTCTCTGCGGGGGCCGTCGGCGACCTCGCCGGGATTTTCCCGCTGATGTATGTCGTCCTTGCGCTGCCCTGTGGCCGGTGGCTCGATGCCCGGTTCGAGCGGGCGCTGTCTGTTGGAGCGATCCTCACCGCCTGCGGCGGGCTGCTGCGGCTGCTGGGCCCGGCGTCGTATGGGTGGGCCCTGGCTGGGCAGTTTGTGGTGGCGGTGGGCCAGCCCCTGGTGCTGAACTCGATCACAAAGGTCGCTGCCCGGTACTTCCCGCCGGAGGAGCGGACGGCGGCTATCTCGGTCGGCAGCGTGTCGCTGTACGTCGGAATCCTGGCCGCCGTGCTCTCCGGTGGGCCGCTGTTCGATGCTGGTGGGCTGCGGCTCCTGCTCTCCGTGCAGGCCGCTGTAGCGGTCGCCGCGGGTGTCTGGGTGGTTCTTGCCGTCCGCACGCCGGCGGCGTTCCGGGGTGATCCGTCGGTCGCCGTGTCGCTGGGCTGGCTGCGGGGTGACCGGTTCATGTGGGTGCTGGGCGGCCTGCTGTTCGTCGGGATGGGCGTGTTCAACGCGGTGGCGACCTGGCTCGATTCGATTCTCGGCCATTTCGGGCGGGGCGGCGCCGCCGGTTACCTGATCGCGATCATGACGGTGGGAGGGATTCTCGGGGCCGCGGTGGTGCCGCAGGCTGTCGCGAAGCGCGACCGGCGGCGAGCCTTGCTCCAGATCACGGTCGGTGTGACGGCCGTGGCGTTCGTTGCGATCGCGGCCCTGCACAACGTGGCCTTCGTGGGCGTGATCCTGTTCGTGGAGGGTTTCGTGCTCCTGGCTGCCCTTCCGGTGGTTCTGGACTGGTCGGAGCTTCACACGGGTCCGGAGCGGGCCGGCGCTGCGGTGGGGTTCCTGCTCCTGGCCGGAAATCTCGGCGGGGTTGTCCTTGTGCTGATCGTCCAGAGCCTGATCTCCAATCCATACCTGTCGCTCGGTGCCCTTTCGGTGGCCGCGCTGGCCGGGCTCGCGCTATCCACCTGGCTTCCCGCGCGAATCGCGGACGATCCTGGCCAAGGGAGGCCATGAAGATGGACCCGGACGAGCTCATGGCCAGCCTGGAGCGGCAGCTGAAGCCCTATCGGGGTGAGTTCCCCTCGTTCCCGCGGCTGCCGGAGGAAGGCCTAGCCAGGACCGACGTAGTCCAGTTGGTCGAGCGCCTCGCCGCGGTCGAGGAGTCCCGGTGGCGCGACGGATTCGCCTCCGGCGCCGTCTACCACGGCGATCCTGAGCACGTCGCGTTCCTGAACCGCGTGTACGCATCGCAGTCGCAGAGCAACCCGCTACACCCAGATCTGTGGCCGAGCGCCACGAAGTTCGAGGCGGAGATCGTCTCGATGACCGCGCACATGCTCGGTGCCGAGCACGCGGCAGCCGACGCCCCAGTCGTCGGCACGGTGAATTCGGGCGGGACCGAGAGCATCCTGCTGGCGATGAAGGCTTACCGGGATTTCGCCCGTGAGCGCAGGGGGATCGCCGAGCCGGAGATCGTCGCGCCGGTCACCGCGCACGCGGCGTTCGACAAGGCCGCGAAGTACTTCGACATGCCGCTGGTGCGGGTGCCGGTCGACGATGGGTTCAAGGCCGACCTGGGCGCGGTGTCCGACGCCGTGACCGAGCGGACGGCGGTCGTGGTGGGGTCGGCACCGACGTTCCCGCATGGCGTGATCGACCCGATCCCGGAACTCGCCGCGCTGGCGGCAGAGCATGGCGTGGGCTGTCACGTCGATGCCTGCCTCGGCGGGTTCATCGTGCCGTGGGCCGAGCGGCTCGGCTACCCAGTGCCGCCGTTCGACTTCCGGCTGCCGGGTGTGACGTCGATATCCGCCGACACGCACAAGTACGGTTACGCGGCGAAGGGCTCGTCGGTCGTGCTGTACCGGGGGAAGGAACTCCGGCAGTTCCAGTACTACACGACGGCCGACTGGCCCGGCGGCCTGTACCTGTCGCCCACGTTCGCCGGGAGCCGGCCAGGAGCCCTCTCGGCCGAGTGCTGGGCGGCGATGCTGTCAATCGGTGAACACGGCTACCTGGAGGCAGCCCGGCGGATCCTCGAGACCGGCGCGAGGGTACGCGACGATGTCGGGGCAATCCCCGGACTCCGCGTGCTCGGTGACCCGCTGTGGGTCATCGCGTTTGCCGCTGACGAGGGCCTCGACGTGTTCCAGGTCATGGAGAACATGGCCCGGCGGGGATGGAGCCTGAACGGGCTCCAGCGGCCGGCTGCTGTCCACATCGCGATCACGCTCCGGCACACCCTGCCTGGGGTCGCCAACCGGTTCCTCGACGACCTCCAGGCATCAGTCAACGAGGTCCGGGCGAACCCTGGTGTCCAAACCGGACTCGCCCCGATCTACGGCATGGCCGCCGCGCTCCCCGGTGAAATCGTCCGCGGGCTTCTCGGCGCCTATCTTGACCTGATGTTCGAGGTGTAGGCGTGGAGCGCCACACCCTGGCGATTGACCTCGGGACCTCAGCGCTTAAGGTGGCGCTGGTGTCGGTGGCCGGGGAAGTCGCCGCGTCGGAGCAGGAGGCGTGCCAGGTCGAGCTCCTCACCGGCGGCGGCGCCGAGCAGGACCCGGAGGTGTGGTGGGCGCTGATCGCCCGAGCGGCTTCCCGGCTGATGGCCCGCGGCGTCGTCCCGCCGGAGTCAGTCGTGGCCGTCTCCTGCACCGCGCAGTGGTCCGGGACCGTGCCGGTGGACGAGCGCGGCTGCCCGGTCCGCAATGCCATCATCTGGATGGATTCGCGGGGAGCGCCGTACGTGCGGCGCATCACCAGCGGGCCGGTGCGGGTGCACGGCTACGGCGCCGACAAGCTGGTGCGGTGGATCCGCAAGACCGCCGGGATCCCCGCGCAGAGCGGCAAGGACCCTATCGCGCACATCTTGTGGCTCAAGCACGAGGAGCCGGATACCTACCGCCGCGCCCGGCTGTTCCTCGAGCCTAAGGACTGGCTGAACCTCCGGCTCACCGGCCGGGCTGCGGCGTCCTATGACTCCATCGCGCTGCACTGGGTCACCGACAACCGCAGCCCAGAGGCCATCCGTTATGACCCGGGATTGCTGCGGCTGGCCGGAGTCGAACGCTCGCGGCTCCCGGAACTCCTGGCCGCGACGGACATCCTGGGGCCCCTCCTGCCTGGGCCGGCGGACGTGCTCGGCGTTCCGGCCGGCATCCCGGTCGTGGTCGGCACGCCCGACCTCCACTCGGCCGCGATCGGGTCGGGGGCCACCCGGGACTTCCAGCCCCACCTGTACGTCGGCACATCCTCCTGGCTGACCTGCCACGTCCCGTTTAAGAAAACGGACCTGCGGCGGAACATTGCCTCGCTGCCGTCGGCGATACCCGGCCGGTACCTCGTCGCCGACGAACAGGAGACCGCCGGCGCGGCCCTGACATTCCTCCGAGACCGCGTCCTGTTCGCCGGCAAAGTGCCACCCGATGCCTACCGCGAGTTCGACCGGATGGCACAGGAAGCCCCGCCCGGGAGCGGCGGCGTGATCTTCACGCCATGGCTGTACGGCGAGCGGAGCCCGGTGGAAGACCGGTTCCTGCGCGGCGGGTTTCACAACCTGTCGCTCTCGGCCACCCGCGACGACCTCGTGCGGGCCGTGTTCGAAGGTGTGGCACTGAACGCGCGCTGGCTGCTGCAGGCGGTGGAGCGCTTCACCCGGCGGCGGCTCGAGCCGATCCGGTTCATCGGCGGCGGCGCTCGTTCCGATCTGTGGTGCCAGATCTTCGCCGACGTGCTCGACCGGACCATCGACCAGGTGGCCGACCCGGTAAACGCGAACGCCAGGGGCGCCGGGATGCTTGCGGCCGTGGCGATCGGCGAGCTCACATTCGACCAGGTCCCGGACCGCGTCCGGGTCGCCGCGAGGCACGACCCGGACCCGAAGTCCAAGGAACTCTACGCCGAGCTGTTCCGGGAGTTCGTGGGGCTCTACCGCCGCAACCGCAAGGCGCACGCACGTCTGAACCGCAACCGCGCGAGTAAGTGAGGCCTCCGACCGCGTTGACCTGACTGTACGGGTTACCCAGCGGGGCAACAGGTGCCGCCGCCGCTGCCCGGCCACGATCGGGACCGCGTTCGTCACCAATGTCGCCACGCCGGCGGCCGTCACCGCGTCGCCCCGCTGGTATGCAGACTGCAGCACACTGGACCGTAGAAGTAGTGGGTGACCAGGCAGAACGTGCTCCCTTAATCTTGGCGTGGTCGCCAGAGCTGTGACGGCGTTCCTGTCGCGGGCGGCGTTGGGCCTGCCTTCCGGTGGTAAGTTCTTGCCGCTTATACAAGGGGTCAGCTCGGTCGTGTGGGTGCCGAAAACCCTGTCACCTCATGCCACCTGGGAATACTCGCGGATCAGGCCGCCGAGCCGGTCCCGGCGCAGAACCAGGACATTTGTTCCCAGACATGGTGAATGCGGACGTCCGGTAGGAGGACCCTGCTGCAGTGCCCGGTGGGGCCGGTGCGTGTTGTAGTGATCGATGTACTCGCCGACGGCCAGCCGTAGGTGCCGTTCCCCGGTGATCAGCATCCGGTCCAGGCACTCGCGGCGGGCACTGGCGATCCACCTCTCGGCGATCGTGTTCGCCTGGGGCGCCCGCACCGGGGCCTTGATGATCCGCGTGCCGGCCGCAGCGAATACCGCGTCGAACGCCGCGGTGAACTTGGTGTCCCGGTCACGGATCAGGAACTTGAGGCCGTCAGCCCGGTCCTCGATGTTCATCAGCAGGTTACGGGCCTGCTGGGTCACCCACTCGCCCGTGGGATGAGCAGTTATCCCGGCCAGGTGAACGCGGCGGGTGCCGTGCTCGATGACGATCAGCGCGTAGAGGCGCCGCAGCAGCACGGTGTCCACGTGCACAAAGTCGACCGCCAGAATGCCGCGGGCCCGCGCGGTCAGGAACTGCTTCCAGGTCAGGCCCGACCGGCGCGGCGCGGGATCGATCCCAGCGGCATGCAAGATCTGCCACACCGTAGAGGCAGCAATCGGGTGGCCGAGCTTGGCGAGCTCGCCTTGCACCCGCCGGTGCCGCCACGCCGGGTTGTCCGTGGCCATGCGGATCACGAGCTTGCGGATCGCGGCTGCCGTGGTCGGCCGTCCGGGACGCCGCCGGTTCATGTAGTCCCATTTGCGCGCGGCCAGGCGCCGGTGCCAGGCGAGCAGCGTTGCCGGGGTTACCGCGAACACCTCGCCCCATCGGGGGCGGAGGGATCAGCCGGGACAGGGCCGAAAGCCATAGCCGGTCGCCCGGCTGGTAGCGGACCCGGCTGATCTGGCGCCGCAGCACCGCGTTCTGGTGCCGGAGCACCAGGAGTTCGGCATCCTTGGATACCTCACGCCGGGCCAGCACTATCAGGCCGTCGAGCAGGCAGCGCACGATCAGGTAGCCCACTGAGATGATCACTCAGCGATGATCTCAGCCCGCAAGCCTGGCCAGGCGCGATCGAATAATCGAGCCCCACAGGGTGCGGACAGCCCGTGCTGAGGTCACCGACAGGATGCTGATCGTCGGCGAGCGGCACCTGCGCGCGGTCCTAGACGAATACGTCGCGCACTATACCCAGCATCGCCCGCACCGGACCCGGAACCTGCGCCCGCCAGGCGCTGGCGAGGTCGCTCCGCCCGTCATCACCGATCTCGCAGCGACGAAGATACGGCGTCGCAGGGTCCTCGGCGGGCTGATCAACGAGTACGAGCGGGCGGCATGAAGATCACAGGCTGATTCATGAAACTGCAGGTCAGAGGTCGCGGACGTAGTTCTGGCACCCCACAGGGCGGGACACCACCAATGCTGGGCGGATGAACTACTGGCTCTCGGTGCTGGGTGAAAATGCGATGCTCGTATCTCAGCGCATCGCTGCGCTATCCGGATCTGCCGGACGGCCGCCAGGCTGATCCGGCGGCTGGGGGCTGGCCGGGGCAGGGATACGGAAGATGTGGATCGACTGATCCTTTGCCCGGCAGCGGTGGTCCTGTTCTGGCTTGGCCTTGTCCGAGACCATGACTACCTGGTCCGGTGCTATCCATGACACTCCTTCGGCTGTCCCGTAGACGATGCTGCCATCAGCATCTCTCGGGAGCGCGTAGCTCGTGCCGGCGCCGGCGATCTCCCAGCCCAATGGGGCAAGGCTGCCGACCCAAAGCGCCGATGAGACCTGTGATACAACCGCGATCCGGTCGCCGCTCACCGCGATGCCGCTATAGTCCACGAACAGGAGGGTTTCCGGCAGCCGGATCTTGGCCACGCGGTCCCAGCGGTGGTGGCCGCGCTGGAACACGTGAATCCGCCCGCCCCCGGGGACGCGGCCCGCTGCCCCTCCTTCACACCTGTTGCCCTCACAAAGCCCAAGCAGGTACGTCTGCCCCTGGCGGTGCACGCAGGTCAGGCCCTCCAGGCCCTTGTTCGGCCGGTCGAGCGGGAAGTCAAGCCAGGCACAGTCCAGGTAGCCGAAGTTGATGTCGTACTCCTGCACCGCAGCCATGAATTTCGCGCGGCCGCGGGGCAGCGATTCGATCAGGACGTAGAAGCGGCCGTTCCACGAGTCGTACGCGATGTCCTCGAAGCCACTGCGGTGGCCCCTGTCCTGTTCGATCACGTGATTGGCGACGGCGGCTGAGGAGAGTTCGGCGCCGATGCACGCGATGTGAGGGAGGTTATCGAAGATGACGTAGAACAGCCCGTCCTTGGCGAGCACGCCGCTGGCTTCCAGCCTCGGATCCAGCCTGCCCCCGAGGATGTCGAAGACTTTCGCTTCCTTGACCAGCTCAAGTTGCTGCGCTGGTGCTGGCGTGGCAGCCACGGTCGGCCTCCCAACGTTGTGTGTCACGCCTGGCGTGGCAGCGGCTCCGTGGTGGCCGGGAAGCCGGCCGCGTCGGTGGCGCGTGGTGCCGTCTTCCGCAACTGCTCCAGCTGCTGGCGCGCGCTGTCACGCCGCATGCGGACGTAGTGGACGATGCCCTCGGCCTTTTCCTGCCAGTGCCTGAGCTCGTTCTGCTTGCAGCCGCTCAAGTAGACCTCGTCGTTGGTGAACTGGCGGCCGGTAAATGGCTGGCCATAGGGCGTGGTGGATTCGAGGTAAGCGGCCTGGCACACGCGGCCCCACAGCCCATCACTGGAGTCGGCCGCGATCAGCTCACCGAACGCGTCCGGATTGAACTGGGTATCGAGCAGGTGCTCCAGGTAGTCCAGGTAATACTGGCGGTAATCCCGGTTACGCAGCAGGTTCTGCACCAGTGGTATGCGGGATTTCGCGTGGTGGCGCCAGTAGGCTCCCGTGTTGCTCGGCCAGTCGAGAATGTCGGTGTACTGCCATTTCGTGCCGAAGTAGTCGATGCCCAGGCAGTTATCGTAGTCCCATGGAATGAACGTGAAATAAGGCGAGTTCATGAACTCGCCTTCCGCGCCCAGCCGTCCGGAGTTGTAGAGATAGTAGTTGGACGGTGTCGCGTAGTAGTTGTCCCAGCTGCCGAGCAGCAGGTTCACGCTGGCCCACCGGAGGAAGGCGCGGGCATTCATGATGCTGTTGACTGACTCGCGGAATGCGTCGGTATCGAACCGCCCGTCCCCGCCCGGAAGCCCGATGCCGTTGATCGTCCTGATGAACGTCGCCAGGTCATCGTAGGTGCCGACATCGGGGTCATCCTCGTTGGTCTTGAGGCGGTAGGTGCGGTCCTCGTGGTCGGCCCGGAAGTATTGCTGCCCGCTGTCGTCGCCGCCGGGCCCCACCCGGTGCTCCAGGGTCGCGCACCCGACGTCCCCGCAGTAGGCCTTGTAGAGGTTGCCGCGGTCGTTGTCGCCGAAGTGGTCCTTCAGGAATCTCTTGTCAACCTGCTCAATAACAGAGAACAGGCCGTAATAGGTCGCATCGAACGCGAGCTTCGCGTACGTGTGCCGCGCTGAAGGCACGCCCGCGTTGCGGAAGAGGCGCCAGGCGAGTGCCTCGCGCATCTGTGAAGGATCGTTGTACATCGACTTGAGATTGACCCGGGTCATTCCGGCAAGGTGGGTGCCGCCGTGCTCGGCGTGCCCGAGGGTGACCTTCCATGATCTCTTCGGGGCGTGCAGCGTTCGGTTGCCGCTGTTCGCGAGCGAGAAGCCCGGCGTGCTCAGCGCGACACCCTCGGCGCCCGGGCTGGGAATGTGCAGAGCGTCGGCCGGGTCGGTACGCCACACATCCAGCCGCGCGCCGTGCGGTGCTTCCACGTGGCCCGGCAGCACCCCGGGCTGCTGCGGGAAGCCTGTGACGTGGAACATGTACATGTCGGCAGCAAAGAACTCGTCCTTAGCATCCGCTGTGTGTGCTGCCCCGCTCGTCGTATCCATGCGTTCCCCCTCGATGACCCCGCTGACCGTCAGAGGCAACGGGCACTCTCGCTTATCGCCGATCCCTATCCGGTCGGGGTTCCCCTGAAACCGTGGAGACTTTGTTAAGGCGGATCTGGTAAGAGACAGACGCTGTCGTTCTGATACCCCATCTGGGCCGGCCAGTGCGGGGTGCGCCGGCCCGGCTTCAGGGCATGGGCAAGTCCATCCGCTCGGCGGCGCAGTCGGCGGGACCGCCAGCAGTCCGTCCCCCGGACCCGCCCGGCCTGGCCTTCGGCGGCCAGCGGATGCAGCAGAAGAGTGAGATCCGTGCCCGAAAACGGGGTACAAGGAGCAGGCGGGCACGGCCTACCAGGGCTTAGTCGGCGGTTGCCGTGTCCGGCGTCAGCTCGGCTCCTTCGTGAGGGGAGGGGAGGCCGTGGGCGGGTGCAACGGTGAGGTACCGCAACGTCCCTGGACTGCTGTGGATGTGCCGGTGAGTACAGCAGGAAAGTACCGCAACAGGTACGGACGCAGGCGGTCCTGGGTGGACGCGGGAGGACGGTGAACTGCGGTGGTGGACGCGGGTGGACGTGCTGCCTGGTGATGACGCTCCTATGTTTGTCAAGTCGTCGGCAGTGTTGCTTTCGGCTGGCTGCTGAGGGTGCGGTAGAGGTGGCGGGCGAGGTAGCGCTTGATGCAGCGGCGGATTTCCTTGTCGGTTTTGCCTTCGGCGGGGCGGCGCTGGACGTAGGCGATGGTCGCCGGGTGGCAGCGCATGCGGGTGACGGCGATGGTGTGCAGGGCGCGGTTGAGCTGGCGGTCGCCGAGGCGGTTGAGCCGGTGGCGGTCGGTGCGGCCGGAGGAGACCGGGACGGGCGCGGCGCCGGAGAGCATGGCGAACGCGGCTTCGCTGCGGATCCGCCCGGCGTGTGACCAGGACAGCAGGATCTGGGCGGCGGACAGGGCGCCGAGGCCGGGCTCGGCGGCGGACAGGCCCGGAGCCATCTCCCCGGCGATCTCGGTGATCTGCGTCTCGAGGTCGGCGGCGGTCTCAGCGAGGACGGCGATCCGCTGTCCGAGCCGGATGAGGGTCTGGTGCAGGACGCGGGTCTGGCGGTCAGCGCGCGGGGGCAGGTCAGCGCGGCGCATTCGCGGGCCCGCCGCTCGCGGGGGAGGTGGCGGAGCCGTTCGCGCAGTGGTGCGGGGCGGTGACCAGGATCGCGGCGAGTGCGGTGCGGGCGGTCTTGGCGGACTGGACGGCGTTGTCGCGGCCGGTCATCAGCAGACGGAGTGCCTCGCGGTCCCCGTCGGCGCGCATCTGGGCTGGGTGCGGGCGGGCTAGCAGCTCGCGTGCGGCGCGCACGGCGTCGATCGGGTCGCTTTTGCCCGCCCGGCGCTTGCCCACATGGCGGCTGCAGTCGGTCTCGCTTACCCGCTCGCCCTCGCCGGCCAGGTACCGGGCCAGGCCCAGGCCGTAATGCCGGGTTCCTTCCACCGCCCAGACGACCCGGCCGCCCCCGGCGGCCGACCTGACCCAGCCCAGCAGCTGCATGTACCCAGCCGTGGTGACGGGCACCTGTAGCTGCGACAGTGCCCGGCCGCGGACATCGCAGATGGCGGCGGTATGGGTGTCCAGGTGGGTGCCGGCCCCGATGATCAGGTCGGTGTCGTCGGCAAGGCTCACTGTCGTTTCCTCCGTCGGTGCGATGCTGGAAGGGCGGCACCGGCCTGGAGGGAAACTCCCGCGGCAATCCTGTGATGAGTCACGGCCCAAGGGCCGGACAAGCTCCTGATCAGGCCAGTCGAGGGTGGCCAGGCCGGTGCTGGCAGCACCCGGGGACATGTCATTAACAAGACACGCCAACGGCGGTCAGGCATGCAAAGAGTCACCCGGCGCCACCAGGCACCCACCCTGGCCGGTCCCAGCCGAAATGCCCGGTACCGACATGCCAAGACTCACAGGCATGCCCAGTCTTGTATTGATTCACGGCTGCTGACGTGAACTAGCTACCGCCAATTCAGTGGTCCGGTGCCTGCGCGGCACGCCCCAGGAGGGGAAGACTGCTGGCGTGGTGTTTGTCGCGGATGACCTGGTGGCGTGGCTGGTCGGGCTGCTCGCCGATGCCGGCCGCAAGAAGCTGACCACGCTGGTGCTCGGCAGTGATCAGGAGCGTGCGCTGCGCCAAGCCGCCACGGCTGCTATCGAGTCCACCGCTACGGCGCTGGACCCGTCAGGCGGCGATCAGGCGGGGCGGCTGGCGATGGTGGTCAGCGAGGTCTTCCGCGACGCCCCGGCAGGCGCGGCCCTGGCCGGACAGGCGACGCTGCTCGAGGCGCTGCAGGCGGAGATAGCGGTGAAGCTGGCTGTCTTGGATGATGCCGCCGTCACCGGCACGGGGCAGTCGTCGGCCGAGGTGCTGGGAGTCTCAGGTGGCCTGTTGGCCCAGACGCTGGCTGGTCACCTGGTGCGGGAGATCATGGTCCGCGGGTCCGGTGGCGGGCCGCTGGCGCCGCTGGCTGACCAGCTGAACCATGACGTGACCCACCTGCAAGGCCAGCGACTGGAAGGGATGCTCGCCCAGCTAGCCGACCAGGTGAAGGTGCTGGCAACGGCGGGCACCGCCACGGTGGCGAGCCGGTCAGTGCGGCTGCTGCCGCGGCCGGCGTTGCTCGCCGGGCGGGAAGAGCTGCTGGCTGGCTTGGATGCCCGGCTCACCGGGGCCGGGGAGGATGGGCCGCGGATGGTGGCGCTGTGTGGCCTGGGCGGGGCGGGAAAGACCAGCGTGGCCCTGGAGTACGCGCACCGGCACCTGGCCGGGGTGGGGGTGGCCTGGCAGTTCGCTGTCGAAGACCCGACGGTGCTAGCGGCGGGGTTCGCCGAACTGGCAGCCCAGCTCGGCGCCCGCGACGTGGCCGGCACCCGGGACCCGGTGACGTCGGTGCACGGGGTGCTGGCCGCCTACCCCGCAGAGTGGCTGCTGGTGTTCGACAACGCCCCGGACCGGTCAGCGGTGGAGAAGTTCCTGCCGCCGGCCGGGCGGGGGCAGGTGCTGATCACCAGCCAGAACCAGAACTGGCCAGCCCGGCCAGGTGGTGGATGTGCCGGTGCTGGATACCGAGGTGGCCGCGGCTTTCCTGGTCAGCCGGACCGGTGACGCGGACGGGCAGGCTGCCGCCGGGCTGGGCGCCGAGCTGGGCGGGCTGCCGCTGGCGCTGGAGCAGGCCGCCGCCTACATCGGTGCCAGCGGCGGCAGCCTGGCCAGGTACCTGGAATTGTTCCGGCAGCGCCGGGCGCGCTTGCTGGCCCGCGGGGAGCCGACCGGGTATAGCCAGACGGTCGCTACCACCTGGTCGCTGGCGTTCACCCGGCTGGAGCAGTCCGCGCCGCAGGCGGTGGGGCTGCTGCGGCTGCTGGCGTGCTGCGCGCCCGAGCCCATCCCCGTCCGGCTGCTATTTCAGCCGCGTCCCGGGTTCGATGCCCGCGGCGGCGAGGTGGCGGAGGTGCTGGTATCGCTGCTGGAAGACGAACTGGCTATTGACGACGCTGTGGCGGAGCTGCGCCGGTTCTCGCTGGTCACTCCCGCCGGGGATGAGCTGGTGTCGGTGCATCGGCTGGTGCAGGCCGTCACGCTCGCCCAGATATCCGCGGGCGTCGCGGGCCAGTGGGTGCAGGCCGCCGCGGCCCTGGTCGAGGCCGCGGTTCCTGCCGACCCGGAACTGCCCGCGAACTGGCCGGTATATGGGCTGCTGCTGCCGCACGCGCGGGCAGTCCTTGACCTGACCAGCGGCAGCATGGGGCGGATCGCGGACTACCTCGGCCAGAGCGGGAGCTACCTGGCGGCCCGGGACCTGTGCCAGCTCATCGCCCGCGCTTACGGAGCAGATGACGCCTGCGGACCGGAGCACGAAGACACCCTGGTCGCCTGCGCCAACCTCGCGTACTGGACCGGGGAGGCTGGGGATTACGCCGGGGCGCGGGACCAGTTCGCTGCGCTGCTGCCCCTCCAGGAGCGGGTCTTGGGCCGTGAGCACCGGCGAACCCTGGCCGACCGCGGCGGCCTCGCCATCTGGACTGGGGCGGCGGGAGATGCAGCCGGGGCCCGCGACCAGTTCGCCGTCTTGCTGCCCATCGAGGAGCGGGTCTTGGGCGCGGAGCACCCAGATACCGTGACCACCCGCCACAACCTGGCCCGCTGGGCCGGGGAGGCAGGGGATGCGGCCGGGGCCCGCGACCAGCTCGCCGTCCTGCTGCCGATACAGGAGCGGGTAATGGGCGCCGAGCACCCAGACACCTTGGCCACCCGGCGCGACCTGGCCTACTGGACCGCGCAGGCAGGGGATGCGGCCGCCGCGCGCGACCAGCTCGCCGCGCTGCTGCCCATCGAAGAGCGGGTCCTGGGCCCCGAACACCCGCGAACACTGGCCGACCGCGGCGGCCTCGCCATCTGGACCGGGGCGGCAGGGAATCCGGCCGGGGCCCGCGACCAGCTCGCCGCGCTGCTACCGGTCCGCGAGCGGGTCTCCGGCGCCGAACACCCCGACACCCTCAGCGACCGTCGCAACCTCGCCTACTGGACGGGCGCGGCGGGGGATGCGGCCGGGGCCCGCGACCAGCTCGCCGTCCTGCTGCCGATACAGGAGCGGGTAATGGGCGCCGACCACCCCTACACCCTGGCTGCCCGCGCCCGCCTCGCCTACTGGACCGGAGCGGCGGGAGATGCAGCCGGGGCCCGCGACCAGTACGCTGCGCTGCTGCCGGTCATCGCGCGGGTCCTCGGCGTCGAGCACCCCGAGACTCTCGTTCACCGTCACAACCTCGCCGTCTGGACCGGGGAGGCGGGAGATGCAGCCGGGGCCCGCGACCAGCTCACCGCGCTGCTGCCAGTCCGCGAGCCGGTCTCCGGCGCCGAACACCCCGACACCCTCACCGACCGCGCTGACCTCGCCCGCTGGACGGGCGCGGCGGGGGATGCGGCCGGGGCCCGCGACCAGTTCGCCGTGTTGCTCCCCATCCAGCAACGGGTGCTCGGCCCCGAGCACATGGAAACCCTGGCATCCAGCAGCAACCTCGGCTACTGGACCGGGCAGGCGGGGGACGCGGCTGGGGCCCGCGACCAGTACGCCGCGCTGCTGCCCACGTCCGAGCGGGTCCTCGGCGCCGAGCACCCGGAAACCCTGCGCGCCCGCCATCACCTCGCCAACTGGACCGGAGAGGCCGGGGACGCGGCCGGGGCCCGCGACCAGTACGCCACGCTGCTGCCCATCCGCGAGCGGGTCATGGGCAACGAGCACCCCTACACCCTGAGCACCCGCCACGAGCTTGCCCGGTGGACCGGGCGGGCGGGTGATGCGGCCGGGGCCCGCGACCAGTTCGCCGCGTTGTTGCCCATCCGCGAGCGGGTTCTCGGCGCCGACCACCCCCAGACCCTGCACACCCGCAGCGCCCTCGCGTACTGGACCAAAGAAGCGGGCAGTCCCAGATAAGGCAGCCAGAACTGACTCCCGCATATTCACCCGCGCCGGGTTCGCAGGTAAGCCCAGCTGACCAGCGACGCATAACCGGAGGCGCCTGCGCTTCGCGCCTATGGTTGATTTACGACCTGCCCATGAGCAGAACTCAGGACCGACGATCAGTGCAGCAGCACCCACTCCGATCGCCCGACTGCTTGCATGATTTAGGCATGCCCATCGGGCACCAGAACCTCCGTACCTGCCGCGACTGGGACGCGCCCGCGCTTAGCGCGGTCGGGTGCGCAGGCACCGGCGGGGGAGCGGGTGGGCCAGGATATTGCCATGAGGGTGCGGTTTGTCGGCAGTGGTGATGCGTTTGGCAGCGGTGGGCGCTGGCAGACATGCATCCACCTGGATGCCGGGGGGCAGGTAGTGCTGGTTGACTGCGGCGCCACCAGCCTGACCGCGCTCAAGGCACAGGGCCTGGACCCGGGCGACGTTGGTGCGGTTGCGGTGACTCACCTGCATGGTGACCATTTCGGCGGGCTGCCGTTCCTGATCCTGGATGGCCAGTTCTCCCGCCGCACATCACCGCTGCTGGTGGCCGGGCCGCCCGGGATCCGGGCGCGGCTGGCCGAGGCGATGGAGGTATTGTTCCCGGGCTCCAGCCGGGCGGGCCGCCGTTTCCCGGTGGAGGTGACCGAGCTCGCGCCCGACGGGACACCCGCCGGGCTGGGTGCAGCGATCGTGCGCGGGTGGGAGGTCGAGCACGCCTGCGGCGCCCCGCCCCTGGCCCTGCGGGTGGAACTCGGCGGCGTGAGCTTTGCCTACTCAGGGGACACCCAGTGGACACCCGCACTGGCCAGCCCGGCACGCGGGGCGGACCTTTTCGCCGTAGAGGCCTACACGTTTGACCGGCCTGTCCGCTACCACCTCGATTACCAGACGCTGCGGGCGCACCGGGAGGAGATCCGCGCCCAGCAGGTCGTGCTGACCCACATGTCCGCCGCGATGCTCAGCAGGCTCGGCGATGCCGAGATGCCCGCCGCCTACGACGGCATGATCATCGACCTTTGACTCAGCCATCCAGGGGCCGACCCGGACAAGTCACCATCCTCATCCGACCCGGACCGGGTGCACTCACATCGGCGGCTGGCACTGCGCCGCCAGGTTGGGTGCATCCACTTCAGCTGGCTGGCAGCAGACGGGGTTGCGGTGACCGTGATGCGGCGGTTGATCTTGTACGGTGCAGCTGGCGACCGCGGGCCGGGGAGGCGGGGATGGCACAGAAGGTAACTGCCGTACTTGAGGACGACCTGGATGGGGGCCCGGCGGATGAGACAGTGCGCTTCGGGCTCGGCAGCACCAGCTACGAGATCGACCTGAGCGCCAAGAACACCACGGCGTTCCGCAAGCAGCTCGCGCCCTTCACCGGACACGCCGGCAGCACGGCCCGGGGACAGCGGCGCCGGGCCGGGCGTACCGCCTCAACCCGCGAGCGCAGCGCGGACATCCGGGCCTGGGCGAAAGAAACGGGCATCACGGTCAGCGACCGCGGGCGCATCCCGGCCAGCGTGGCCGGGCAGTACGAGGCCACCCAAGGATCCTGACCCACGCTGGTACACGACCGGTCCGATCGGCCCTGCCCAGCTGGCGGTGATCAGGGGCATATGGCCGGTTTCCAGCTGCTGGCCTGTGGACAACAGGCGACAAGTAGCCGAATAGCGGCATTTCCAGCCCACATAATTATGCGTCTACCCGTATATTCCGGCCGACCTGAGATAATCGGTGGTTCAGCGCTGTCTCCGCAGCCACGGCACGCCGAACGCCGAATCTTTGTGCGTGTCGTTCGGACTGCAGCAGGCCGCGTCGGTGCGCAGATGTGCCAGTTCTGGCGCTGCTACGTAACTGCACGACCTTCTGCGCCCTTGCTCACCCACCAGTTTCGAAGGTGGCCGGGGCGGCTGCCCGCCGCGATCGCGGCAGTGTGGCGGCCAGGGCGAGGATCCAGATGACGGTGGTGAGCGGGACGAGCCCGGCGATGATCCCGTCCGCCGCGAAGGGGCCGCGCTGGGCCAGCGTGAACAGCACCAGGACATGCGCTGCCGCCGACAGCCAGCCCAAGGCGGACACCCAGGGCGGGGACAGCCCGGCCTGCCGCAAACCGAGCACCCCGGTTACCGTGAACAAGATGGTCGGCACCGCGGAGGCCCAGAACGTCAGCCAGAGCGCGCGCCAGCCCAGCGCGATCAGCCCGGCACTGGCGTTCCCGGCCGCGGCGTGCAGGCCAGCCAGCCCGGTCGATGCGCCGATGGCCACCATGGTCATGGTGATCACGCACCCGGCCAGGGACACGCGCAGCAGACCCCAGCCGGGGGAGCCTTCGGGAACCAGGCGGGTGAGCACGGCGAAGAACGCCGCCAGCAGCACCGCGCCCAGGACTGCCAGCAGCGCCGCCGCATGCAACTGGCCGGTGTGCGCCCGCAGCACCTGGACCAGATGCTGCTCGCCCTTTTCCAGCTTGGCATCCAGCGGGATCAGCGCAAATCCGACGAGCCAGGCCAGCATGCCCGTCACCGCCGCGGCCATCCCCCAGCGGACCCATGCCCGGTCGGCGGCCAGCCGCTCACTGTCCCGGGCGGCCGCCCCGGCGTATGTTCCCATCGCCCGCTCCTTCGCCTGCCCGAGCTGCCCTGCCCGGCACTACCGCCTCGCCGGCCGGGCCGTAGCCTGGTCCGGTACTGGCCTGCGGCGCGACGGCATGTACGCCAAGACACCAGAAGGTCCAGCCCTGAGTAGACAGCGCCCGCCAGTGCCGGGTCGCGCACTGCCCGCACAGGTACAGCTCGCCATCCCGGTTGGCCCGGTTGACCCGGTACCCTGCGCCGACCGCAGGCCCGCACCGGTCACACGTCTGATTCATCTTCGGCCACCTGCCTGTCTGCGGTGGAGTACGGGTTTCATCGATCTGGTCCGTTCTGTGCTGTTCCGCTGGGCACCCGCGTCGTGCGGGCCGCTGTCATGTTCCGGGTGCTGGCCCGGGCGATCAGGGCGGAGATGATCCGGTTGTCGTGGAGGAACACGGCCGCCAGGTAGCCGGGATAACTCACCATCACCCCGAACGGCATGTTGACCGGCCCGGTCGCGGCGCCGGGCCGCATCTGGTACTGCCGGGACACGTAGGTGATCCCGCAGTCACCGCCCTCGGCCGGTCCCCGCAGTCCCCGGGTCAGCCGCCCGGCGCGCCCGCCCGCGTCAATGACCAGGTCAGCATCGACCAGGCGGCCGCCTGCCCTGATCCCGGTGACGCGTCCCCGCTCGGCGCACACCGCATCGACATGACCGGTGCGCAGCCGTACCCCGGCTCGGCCTCGGCGGCTTCCCGCAGCACCCGCTCGAAGGTAAGGCGCCTGGCAGTGCAGCCCGGCCGGCACGCTGGGCTGACCCGGCAGGACGGCCGGTACGGCCCCGGCCGCCAGCAGGCCATCCCAGACCTCGGGCATCTCCGCCTGCAGCGCCTCGGCGACCTGCTGACGGAAAATGTGCGGGTGATGGAACTGCATCACGCCCTTGCGGTCCCACTGCTGGTCGTCCGGTCCGGGATCCCGGTCGATCGCCGTGACCTGGTGCCCCCGCCGCGCCAGCGCGACCGCGGTGTACAGCCCGGTCGGCCCCGCCCCGACAATAACCGAACGCATCAAAGACCCCTATCGGTTGAGGGCATGGTCAGCCGGCACCTGACCTCGGCGGGAAGCCCGCATCTGACGGGTGCCTTCCAGGTTCAGGTACGCCGGGCAGTCGAGGAGCATCATCGTGGCCTCCGTTGATCACATGAGGACCGGGCGCAGGGAGGTATCCGGCTGTCAGCGGTTCCCCGGTGCGGCGCCCAGGATCCGGCGCATTCGCTCCGGGTGGTTGCGGCGAACCATCAGACTCGGCTACCGAGTCTGATGAGCGTCGGGTGCTGAGTTGTCACCTGGCCATCGTGTCCGGCTGCTGAGCCTGCGCCGCCAGGGTAGGACCCTAGTTCTGACCCTTGCCGCGGCAGACGGGTGCGGTGGCCCGGCGATGTTGCGGAATGCTGGCGATGCAGCGATCGGCCTGTCTGTCAGCCCCGGGGACGGGCGGCCAGCGGGCAGTGCGGCCAGGTGCAGCGGTGGCACCTGACAACGCTGTGAGGCTGGCGCAGCAGAACTGAGATTTTCCGGACTGCGCTCAGGGAGACTGCTATCTGTGGCGGACCCGCAGCTGGCCCGTCGCCATCAGCCGTCGCACGACTTCGGCGGTTTCCTCCGCCGATGTCGCCGATGAGTCGATCACGTGCTTCTCGTAGGCCCCGAGGGCCGTGAATTCCTGGTACATCCGGGCAGCCGCGCCCGGGTCGTCCGGCCGTTCTGCGACTATTGCCTGGTGCCGCCCGGACAGTTCATCCTCGGGGCGTCCGAGTATCCGCTGTGCCGCTACGGTCTGTGCCGGGCGCAGGATGACGTAGTGAACATCAACGTGGCTGGTGCGGGCGCGGGCCAGCAGCCGGTCAAGGAACCACGGCCCGATGATGCCATCCAGGACGACGTGGTAACCGCCTGCCGCGTAAATTACGGCCCCGCTGGACAGGGCATCGATCACGGTGGCGTTCTGGGCTTGTGACTCCGGCCGCCACGGCGGGATATAGCCGGTCCGGATGAATCGCCAGTAGTCATCCGCGGGCAGGTGGACGGCTGGATCAAGCGCGTCGGCCACCAGGCGCGCGACTGTGGTCTTGCCCGCACCCGGAGGCCCGGTCAGCACGATCAGCGGACCGGCAGGCACATTCATGATGGTACAGGAGGCAATCACAGGCACGCCGCCCGTACCCACAGTGCGCGCCGCGCCGACGGCGCAGCACTCCGCTGCGGCCGAAAGGGCGCTCGCATGCCGTCGTTACCGGGACCGCACCGCACCTTTCGTGACCTGGCTCCGATCCGGTGCACCGCCGAGATCGGTCATCGACCTGGTTGTTGCGCTTAGCCCGATCAGGCTATTTCTGTGGATCTTTGTCCTTGCTGCTAGCGGGTCACGTGAGCGGGTACAAAAGACAGCGATGGTCAGCGAGGCCTGTCCATTAATTAGCGGACCGATGCGAGAAGCGCTGCGGATGGATCTTAGGCAGTTAGCTGCGTTGGCTGATGCCGGACGTGGCAGGTAGGCGGTGATCGTCGTACCAGCGGGGAGGGCAAGGGTTGACCTCTTCCGAGCGCAAACTGCCAGCAGCTACCGGCCGGGGGATGTTCGTCGGCCGGTCGCGCGAGCTGGCCCTGCTGGAGGCAGCCGCCGCGGTCAGCCCCAGGTCGTGTCGATCGAGGGTGAGGCGGGCATCGGCAAGTCGAGCCTGCTGGAGCGGTTCGCGCCGGAGCTTGAGAGCGCAGGTATCGTCCGCGCCAGCGGCGACGAGGCGGAGTCGTTGCTGCCCTACGGGGTGATAAGCCAGCTGGTGGCCAGCGCCCGGGAGATGGGGGACGGCCCGCCGGGGCTGCTGACCTCCGATCTGAGCGACGATGTGGATCCGCTGGCGGTGGGCGCCGAGCTGGTGACCTGGCTGGGTCAGGTGCATCGCGGCCAGGAGATGACACTGGCGCTCATTGACGACCTGCAATGGGCGGATGGGCCGTCGGCGCGGGCGTTGCTTTTCGCGGTGCGCCGGCTGCAGGCCGATCCGGTGCTGGTGGTGGTGACGGCCCGTCCTGGTGAGCTGTCCCGGGCAGGGGAGGGCTGGCGGCGTTTCCTGGCCGGAGATTACCGGGCCGACAGATCCGCCTTGCCGGCCTGGAGACGCAAGATGTGATGGCGCTGGGCCGGGCACTGGGGGCCGGGGATCTGCCGCCCGCGGCGGTCGGGCGGCTGCTCGCCCAGACGGGCGGCAACCCGTTGTATTGCCGGGCTGTCCTGGAAGAGCTCAGTATCGAGGGTGTTGGCCGGCCCGGCGGGGTGCTGCAAGTGCCGCGGTCGCTGGCCGCGGTGGTGCTGACGCGGGTGGGCGCGCTGAGCCCGGCGGCCCAGGAACTGGTGGTGGCAGCCGCAGTGCTGGGAGACCGCTGCGAGCTGGCGGCGGCGGCGGGCCTGGCCCGCCTGAGCGATCCGCTCCCGGCCCTGGAGGAGGCGGTGACGGCGGGGATCTTGACCGAGCAGCCCAGCGCGGCGACAGGCATCGGGTTCGCCCACCAGCTGGTGCAGCGGGCAGTGTATGACGGTGTGAGCCCGCCGCGGCGGCGCCGGCTGCACCAGCGGGCGGCGGGCCTGGTCGACCCGCACCAGGCGTTGGGGCACCGGGTGGCGGCGGTGATCGGCCCCGATGACTGGCTGGGCGGCGACCTGGAAGCGGCCGGCAGCGAGGCCCGCCGCCACGGCCGGATGGCACAGGCGGCAGCCTGGCTGGCGCAGGCGGCCGCGGTCAGCAGCCAGCCGGAAGTGGCCGATCGCCTGTTCCTGGACGCCTTGCAGATCCAGTTGAATCATGGCGGGGTGGCCCAGGCGGAGATGCTCGCCGCACGGGTGACGGCCGCCGGGCCGAGCGCACGGCGCAACATGCTGCTGGGCGGCCTGGACTACCTCGCCGGCCGGACCGCCACGGCCGAGACCCGTCTGCTCGAGGCATGGCATGCCCACGATCGCGCCCGCGACGGGTCCGTCGGCGCTGCTGCCGCTGTGCAGCTGGCGGTGCTGTGCCTGAACGCCGGCCGGATCCGGGAGGGGATCGAATGGGGCGAGCTGGCGGCGGCCGGGCTCTGCCCCGGCCGCTGTACGCCGCCGGGCCCAGGGCCTGCTGGCGATCGCCCTGTTCGCCGACGGCCGCGGCCCGGAAGGTCTGGCCCGGCTGGCGTTTCTGCCCGCCGCCCCCTCCGACGTACCACAGGAGGATACCGGCACGCTCGTCCTGCGGGGCATGGCCAGGGTACTGGCTGAAGACCTGGCCAGCGCGATCGCCGACCTGTCCACCGCGGCGGCACGGCTGCGGGCCGGTGTCCCGGTGCCCACCGCCAGCGGCTGCCTGAGGTACCTGGCAGCCGCCGAGTGGCGCCTCGGATCCTGGGACGAGGCCGCGATCCACGCCGAACTGGCCGTCTCGCTCGCCCGAGACGCCGACCGGGCATCGGAACTGCCTCACGCTCACGCCTTCGCCGCTGTCGTTCCCGCATTCCGCGGCGACTGGGAGTCGGCCAGCGGGCACGTCCGGCTGGCCCGCCAGGCAGCCCAGGCTACGGGCCTGCCAGGGGGAATCATCGCCGCAGCCATCGCCCGGGCGTGCCTGGCCATGACCCAGGGTGACCTAGAGGGTGTCCTCAGCGCCGCCGCGGCCGTGCGCGCCACCGGCAGGCCGGAATCCCACAACCTGAGCCGATACGACTGGCGTCCTATGGAGATCGAGGCTCTGATCGGCCTGGGCCGCCTCGGCCAGGCGGAGAAGGCGCTAGCCGAGATGGAGGCGGACCTGTCCCCGGCAGGCCCGCCGTCGGCGATGGTGACCGCCGCCCGGCTGCGCGGCGACCTGGCCACCGCAGCCGGGCACCACGCCGCCGCGGCCGACGCGTTGGAGACCGCATGGTGCCGCGCCCAGGACCTGCGCGTGCCGCTGGCGCTGGCCCAGCTGGAAATCTGCGATGGCCGCCGGCTGCGCGCGGCCGGGCAGCTGCGAGCCGCAATCGCCCGGCTGCGCGCCGCCCGGAAACGCCTGATCACGCTGGGCGCCCGGCCCTACCTGCAGGCCTGTGACCGGGAACTCACCGCCGCTGGCGCGCCCGCCGGAGCCGCACCCGCCCCCGCCCTGCCCGGCCTTACACCGGCCGAGCAGGCAGTGGCCCGCCTGGTCGCCGCCGGCCGCTCTAACCGGCAAACCGCCACCGAGCTGTACATCAGCGTTAAAACCGTCGAATTCCACCTCAGGCACATCTTCGACAAACTCGGCATCCGATCCCGCAAAGACCTCATCAGCCGCATCGGCCCCCTCTAGCCCCCGGACGGCCCACACCAGGGTCAAACCCAGGGCCTAATGCGGCCGACGGCCCAAGCCGCACCAGAACACCCGTTCTGCGCGAATCCAACGGACCGGACCGCAGGGACCATTCCAATACAGAACGGCGGGAATGCGTGCGGTTATCCGACCGACGGCGATCCTCCCAGCCGCACGCCAGGGTAATATCGACTTGCTCAGCGCGCATGGATATGCAATGACGAGGCTACGGGGCAATACCCGCTTCTGCCGCTTGTGGTACGTGTTCGGCCGCGGGCTCATCACCATACGGTCCCCTGGAGGGGGCGGATCCTCCGACGGCGAAGAAGCTGCCGCGAGCGTGCACGGCCCGCGGCTGGCGTGGCATGTCACCCGGCCCTTTCCGGGTGTTTGAGCGCTGCGGCTGCGGCTAGGCCGAGGAGCCGTGAGAGCTCGTGCTCGAAGGCCATTGTCCCGTCGGTAGTGCCGCTGGCCATGTGGCCTATCTCGTGGAGGAAGGTGGCTGCGAAGCTGGCGAGTGAGGAAAGCTGGTCCCGCCGGATGACGATCCGGCGATCGGCTTCTTCCCACACGCCCAGGACCGGATCACCCGTGGCGTTCAGCCGCATGGTCTCGGAAACCTGAACCGAGACCTGCCGCTGGGCCAGGCTGACCCCGGCCAGGGCGCAGAGTTCCGGGATGTGGCCGTAGACGTCCTGTTCGCCCGGTGTCATGGCTCCTGGGCCGACGAAGTCGAATGAGAAGCTCTGGTTCCATTCGTCTCGGTATTTGTCAAGGTCAACTAGGGGCCGGCCGTCCAGATCGGTGAGGCTGCCCAGGGACTGGGCGATGTCCTCGGGGACGACTACGACACGGTAGCCGTCGTTTCGGGCGTACTGGAGCTGGGCTGTGTTGCCGGCCATCTGCCAGGCGGTGGCGAAGATGACCTTCTCGTGGGTCTGCAGGACCCGGCAGGCGTGCATGGCGACGTCGCGCCAGGCGAGCTCGTCATGGAGCTGCCCGGCAGAGTAGCCGTTCAGGTCATCGGCGAGGGGAGCGGCGACGCTGGTCGAGCGGCAGGCGATGAGGATGGCCTTGACGCGGTCGGTGTAGGCGCCGCGGCCGACGTTGCTTCGCTCCCGGTTCAGTGCCCGGCGCAGGGCGGCGGACAGCTTGGTGACGTTGTAGGAGAACAGGAAGTTCGGTTCCTCGGCGACCAGCAGTCCCTTGACGTATACGCGGGCGGGCGATTGCCGGCTGGGCCGGGCTAGGACGTCGCCATGGTCAGTGGACTCCAGCAGCTGCTCACCGCTGTAGCGCAGGAAGAATTGCCTGGCTGCGGCCATGTGGTCATCGGTGATTCCCTTGAGGGCGATATCCGTGCCCGGCCTGGCCCGGGTCGGAGGGCGGGGATACCAGGGCGTGCAGCGTGACGACGTCCGGGAAGCCTTCCTTTGGCCTGCGCCCGGTAGTGATATCAGCGTGCCGGGAACGGATCTCGACGCCGATCCCGCGCCGGTCGAATACTGCGAGCGCGTCTTTTAGCCCCATGCCGAACTGGCCGATGACCTGGGAGTTTGCTCGTTTCTCCGCGCTCTCGTTCTGCGTCAGGTGGTCATAACGCAGCCCGCGGCCCCCATCCGCCACATGCCAGTCTCCCGTGGAATCCTTGAAGATCGCCGGCTCGGCTGTCGCGGTCAGCGCCTGTTCGTCCAGAGCGTTCGCGATCAGCTCGCGGATGGCGAACGGCACGGTCCAGTGCTCCAGGACCTTCTCAATGTTCAGGTCAAAAGCCTGCTCGCAGTCCTCGCCGTGCGCCGGCCCGGCGTTCTCCGCCAGCAGCGGCCCCGCGTGCTTGCCCCTGCCGAGACTCCCGCCCCTCGCGTCCTCCCGGCGACCAGGGGCCGCGGAAGCGGCCCTGCTGGCCAGCATCGGCGAGACCGGCTGAGCAGCGCCATGGCCGGCAGGCCCAGCCAGGGCATCCCCACGTCCTGACCGGAGATGAGGCGCCGCCGAGTCATGGCCGGCCAGGACCCCGCTGATCTCGTCGTCCACCCACAGCTGCCATCCCGGTGGCGGGGCAGGCCACTCCGGCGCCGGCCGCCATCCCGGCGAGGGAAACCAGCCTGGCGGCGGAGCAGGCCAATTCGGCGGCGGATTGAACCGGTACCCCATAATGATCTCGCAGCCCGCCATGACCCCGACAGCTCCCGGCCATCCGGTTCAGGCCATGGCACCAAGTAATTATTCACCGCCGCTGCAAACCACGCAGGGCATCGATGGAGTCCGAGACCATCCCGCTACGCTTCACATGAGATATGTACCTTTGTTATCAAATGCCCGTTCCGTCCCGCCAAATAGTGCTGCGCCCCTCTGATCTGCCGGAGCTGGCGACTAACGGGTGCCAAAGACGCGGCCGCTAGCAAGACAGCGCGGAAGTGCGAATGCACCGGCCGCTGGAGACAGACAGAGATGATCGATCTGCGTGTACTGCACCCTGCACCAGGCGGCCCAGATGAGCTGATGGAAGCGCCGTAAGCCCCTATAGTCTGCAAAGATCGGCGCAGTCAGCGGAGAACGCCTCGCCGGTCATGAATGAGCTGTACCTTTTCCGCATGGTGGATACGAGTGACCCGTCGGCGAGCGTGGAGACACTGATCTTCGACCGGCTCGCGGAAGCGGGTCTCCCGGCTCCTGCCGCAGATTTAGTAGTCGCCGCCCTGCTTGGCGACGATGATCTCGGCGCCGCGCTCGGTTCTCAAAGCTGGCAGCGGCCGCCAGCACCCGAAGGCATGCCCGCCGGCGCCGTCCCGGGGTTTTTCCTGCTGATAGACGCTGAACGTCGCCTGACTGCCGCGCGCAAGCAACTCGAGGAGACCAGCAAAACAGCCAGGCAGGCGCTGCCGGACCTGCTCAGCCGCCTGACTGACGCACCCTGATGAGCGCGCCCGGCAGGCACAAACTGCTCTGGGCGGAACGACAGTGGGACCTAGGCACCATCGATGCGCTGGCCGTCGGCGACCAGCAGCCAGACAGCGGCATCCCCGGCCGCCTGCACCAGGTCACCGCGCTTGTGCTGCCGAGCCCCGAGGCCGTCAACACCGCCGCAGAGCGGCTGGCGAAGGCCGAGCAGGAACTGACCGGACAGGCCGGAACTCCGGCCGGAGACGCTCAGCGTACCGCCAGCCTGCTCACTACGGCGCTCGCCCATTACGCTGACCACCCCGGCGAGTCATGCCCCGTCTGTGCAGGCCGCCAGCTCGACGAACCCTGGGCAGCGGACGCCCGCCAGGAAATCAGCCGGCTGGCCGTCATCGCCCATGAGGCTAACGCGGCCGTCAGCGAGCGCGACGGAGCAGCCCAGGCGCTGCGGACAATCGCTGCCGTCCGAGCCGCCGATTCTGTCCCAGGATCTCGGCCAGCGGGTCAACGCAGCCGCCTCGCGGGACGCCTGGCAGCGGTGGGCGAAGCTAGTGACCGAGGCATCCCCTCAAGGACCTTGCCGCTGACGCACCTGGCGTCTTCGCCGAACTCGCCTCCACCTTGACGGAACTACGTGACGCCGCCGCACGCGAGCTGACCCTGCGCAGCGAAGCATGGCAGCCCATGGCCGCTGCTCTGGCCGCGTGGACCGAGCTCGCGCGAGCCAGCCAGCACGCTGCTGACGACCTGGCTAAGGTCAAGCAGGCACTCACCTGGCTGAAGGCCGACGGCCAGGATATCCGCAACGCCCGCCTCGAACCCTTCGCGCAGCTATCAGCGCAGATCTGGGACATGCTCCGGCAGGAAAGCAACGTCGAGCTCGGGCCGATCCGGCTGGAGGGATCAGCCACCCGCCGCAGGCTCAGCCTCGACGCGACAGTCGACGGCGTTCCCTGCGCCGCCCTAGGCGTCATGAGCCAGGGAGAACTGCACGCGCTCGGCCTCGCGCTGTTTCTCCCTCGTGCTACCAGCCCCGACAGTCCCTTCCGGTTCCTGCTCATCGACGACCCGGTGCAGTCGATGGACCCCGCCAAAGTCGACGGCCTTGCTCGCGTCCTGTCACAGATCGCCCGGAGCCGGCAAGTCATCGTGTTTACCCACGACGACCGGCTTGCCGAGGCCGTCCGGCGACTCCAGATTCCCGCCACCATGTGGGAAGTCGTCCGCCGGGAAAACTCGGCCGTCGAGCTGAAGAAGAACGATGACCCCGTGATCTGCTACCTCGACGACGCTCGCGCCCTCGCGCGCACCCGCGACCTGCCCGAGGAAGCCCGAGCCGTCGTCGTAGCCGGATTCTGCCGCAGCGCACTCGAGGCAGCCTGCCACGAGACAATCAGGAACCACCGGATAAGCGCCGGCGCCAGCCACGCTGAGATCGACCAGGCAGTCAACCGCGCCCACACGCTCCACCAGGTCGCCGCCCTGGCGCTCTTCGACGATGCCAGCCAAGGCGACCAGGTCCTCAGCAGCCTCCGCACCAGGTACGGCCACGCGGCCGTCACCGCCTTCAATGCCGCCAAGGCCGGCCCGCACACCGCCTACAACGGCAACCTGACCGGATTCGTCGAGGGCATCGCGCGATTGGCCGAGCAGCTACGCCCATGACACCTCAGCAGCTGCTCGACCAGGCCGACCAGCTCCTCGCCAGGCCCGACAACCGACACGCGCGGCCGCTGGCCACGCGCCTGCGCCTGGCTCATCCGCCTGTCCCTGGAGAAGGCGCTCGACCAGTACTGGGCACAGACCCTGCCCGAAGCCGCGCTATGCCCCATGCGACCCCAACTGCTTCTGCTGCTGGAAAGCGCGCTGGTCAAGCTGTCCGCCGTGGCCAGCAAGCTGACTACGATCTCGGCGCAGGACATGATCACGGCGATGATCGCGGGCCAGCGCGACCCCAGCGTGCTCGCCGGCCTGGCCCGGGGCCGCATGAAGGCCAGGCATGATGACCTCGTCGAGGCCCTGGACGGCATGTTCGACGACCACCACGGCGAGCTCGCCGGGCTGCTGCTAGACCAGGTCGCCTTCCTCGACGCCAAGATCGCCCATCTCACTTCGCGGGCCACCGCGATGGCCGCCGCGATACCCGCAGCGTGGGGGTGAACACCGACGGCACCACCGGACCCGGTGCTGGGACCAGCCCGGACGCCCCGGTGCTGAACGCCGTAGCGCGGCTGGCGGAGATCCCCGGGATCAGCGAAGACCTGGCCCGCTCGGTCATTGCCGGAACAGGCCTGGACATGACCCGGTTCCCTGCCGCCGCCCACCTGGTGTCCTGGGCTGGCCTGTGCCCCTCAACCCGCCAGTCCGGCCCTCGTACCCGGACCGGCGGGAAGGGCCAGGGCAACGGCTACCTGCGCGGCAGCCTTGGCCAGGCCGCCATCGGCGCTGCCGGCACCAATACCTTCCCCGGCGAGCGTTACTCCCGGATCGCCCGCCGCCGCGGCCAGGCCAAAGCCCAGGTCGCCGTCGCGCGATCCATCCTGGTCATCATCTGGCACCTGCTCGCCGACCCAGCCACCCGCTACACCGACCTCGGCTACGGCTACTACCAGGCCCGCACCGACACCGACCGCAAGCTCCGCAACCACATCCGGCAGATCCAGGCCCCCGGCTTCGACGTCACCCTCACCAAGGCCGCTTTGAACCCGCCCCAGTCACCGGCAGGCCAGCAGAGCCGGCTCCGCCGGCGCTGCCGCACGCCCAGCCGAGGCAGGGGATTTTCCGGTCAGTCTGCGCTGCCTCACCTAAGACCCACCGCGGCCACGCCGCCTCCTGCTTGGCGATTGCCGTGCCGGCCGGTGTGATCCAATCCGTGCACGGTGGTGTGAGCCCGGCTACGTCGCGACTTTGCGGCCGAGCCAAACTGGGTGACATCACCGATCTTGGCCATGATTACCAGCGCGTGGAACAGGCCGGCGCCGGACAGGGGTCTTCACTCGCCGGTCGGGTCCTGGCGCGCTCATGCTCTTCAAGGTCGAGCCGGTCGATCGGTACCTGCAGACCGTCGCTGATGAGCGCCAGTGGTCCTTGAGCACCTCGCGGGAGACTGCCCGTAGCGCCAGCCCAGCCAGCTTCAGTAGCCTTCTGATCAATCTGGCGGGTATGCGTGCGTCGCTCAGCCGAGGTATATCGTCGCGGAGCCTCCGATATGGCTTCTTGTGTGTCCGGCCGCTATTACGTTGGGGGCCAGTGAGGGCCTAGGTAGGGGTCGGGATGGTCTTGTGCCCAGCGGTCGAGGATCTTTGCGAGCGCAGGAGCTTGGCCGCCGCCTGCGGGCAGGTTCTTTTTCAGCACGAAAAGCAGCACAACGTCGCGTTCGGCGGCGAAGTCAGCGACATTCTCAGTGACGACGGCACGGCCGTTTGCTCGTGCGGTTGCCGCGACTTGTGCGTCCTCGGCTCCGCGGAGGCCGATCTCCGCGACGTGGAGGGCGTCGTGACCGTAGGTGTCCCGCAGGAGCACGGCTGCGGAGGTGGGGAACATCTCATCGATCAGGAAGGCGGTCACGCCAACAACGCCTGGCGCCGCAGCGTCGTCGTGCGGTTTCGTTCAACCATGGCTCGGTTACGGTCGATCCGCGCTTGGGTGTCGTCTGAGTGCTCGGCTGCGTAGTCGACGGCGATGCGGATGAGCCGTGGATGCAGGTCCGACTCGGCGCTCAGCAGGCTGATTCGCTGCTCTTCGCTGCCGTCCAGTTCCTGCAGGCGCGCAACGATCTCCCAGACGTCCGGACCGGCGGCAAGGGCTGCGCGGCGGTCGTGTACTGGGCCGCGAAAGATGATCCCTGGGTAGTCGAGCTGGTCGATGCCCTCGACAATGAGCTGGTCAAGCAAAGCGGTGGCGGTCATGCCCTCGCGGGCGGCACGGGAGGCCAGCCGGCTCTTGGCGGTGTCGCTAATACGGAATGATGTGCTCGCTGCCACGGAAATCTCCTTCAGCTTCAAACACAGTGTACCGCAACGTAGCTCGCATGCGCTACAGTCTACTCGGCTACGAGGGCTATCGTGGTTAGCTACCGTCGCTTTGTCTGCAGAGCTGGCACGCGCTGCTCCACGTTGGCTGCCTCGCGCTAACGGTAATGAGTCGAAGCACTATCTTCGGGACTGAGACGGTAGCCGTGCATCTGCTGACAACGCTGGGCCGGGGATGCGGCCCGCCTCGGTGGCGACCAGTTCCTGGCGGAGAGAGACAAGATCAAAGTGAGTGGCAGATTGAGTGGCAAATGGCGCTTGTGAGGGCCTGCCTGAGGCGTGCGGGCGCTTGCCGGTGCTCGTGTTCTGGCTGGTCAGGCGGCCTGCCTGCGGTTACAGAACCTGCCGGAGATACATGGTAAGGAGAAGGTCTACGGTTCGATTCCGTAAGGGTGCTCCCAGTTCAACGAGATTTTTCGAACGTATAACCTGATACCTCATCCTCCAGAAAGTGCCACTTGAGTGGTACTCACGATGATGCCGAGGCCGGCTCAGCAGCCGTTTGCATGGAGATGGAGGGCGGTAGAGCGTCTCCAGCGCTGGGAAGGGGCGCCGGGTTCGCTCTGGCGCCGGACCTTGACCACTTGACCATTGGTAACCCTGCCCACATCAACTTCCACGTAGCTCATCCGGGAGTTGCCGCACGCACCCGGCATGACCTACCGGGGCCGCAATCGGCCCCGCCCCCGGCTCGTCCGCAGGTGAGTAGCCTGCCAGTCGCAGCATCTCGGCCACGGGCGTGGCCACCAGTTCGGCTGCACTCCGGCCGGTCTTCTCGATCACGGTATCCACGAGGTATGCGCCGACCCACTACACGTGGTCCGCAGCGTGCAGGAGTATCGGTCCAGGACACAGGACACAGGGCTCAGGAGGCGTGCGCCGGCAGGCGCTCGTGTAGGCCGGGTGGCTAACGTTATCCGGTGCCGCGTCGCGCCCTCGGCGTCCTCCCGGACCCGCTAGGCGGGTTCCCTTGAGGTTTAACGGCTAGCTGCGGTGCTCGCCGTGGCGCTCTGGGGAGGGAGGCGAGCGCGTCGTGCAGCGCCGCCCGGCTCGTGATGCCGAGTTTGGGGAAGATCTGGTACAGGTGGGCTCCGACGGTCCGGTGCGACAGGAAAGGCCGCTGCCGATCTGCTTGTTGCTCAGTCCGGCGGCGGCCAGCATCGCGATCTTGCGTTCCTGCGGCGTGAGCGGGTCGCGGCCCCGTTCGTCGGCGCGCAGCCAATCGCTAACTGACCTGGGTGATCTCGGCATCGCGAGCGAGGCGCGCTCGCTGGTGGTGCCAGCGGGAGCGAGCCTGGTGGCGGCGTCGCCAGTCCAGCCAGTGCGCGGCGTCGCCGGGCGGCCAGGGCCGGAGCAGTAAGGCGGCGAGCAGGCGCCGGATTTCCGGGACGGTCAGCGGGATCATGCCCGGGTCGGCGGGAGGCGGCTGGCCGGGCGTGGCTGGCGCCGCCGCCTGGGTGTCGGTGCGGCAACGCAGCAGGGCGGCGGTGACAGCGCAGATCGCCAGGGCGGCCATGACCAGGACGGTGTGCCGGGCAATGGCGGTGTAGAGGCGGACCTGCGACTCGTCCAGGCCGAAGCACTCCTTGCCCAGCCCGAAATCCTCCTCCACTGGCCAGCGCAGCCCGGCGGCGCGGATCAGCCGGGTCATGCTGACCGGCTGGCCCCCGGGCACGTGGCAATAGTGAAAGGCCAGCTCCCCGGTCGCCAGGTGGCGGCAGATCAGCAGCCAGTGTCGCGGGGAGACAGTGCCCAGCCACGCCCATCCATACCAGCCGCTGGGTCCGGTCCGGCGTCTTATCCCCGGCGTGCTCGGCGATCGTCTGCCGGTTACGCCTGGGCAGTCCGCTGACCAGGGCACTGACATATTTCCCCGCCTGCAGCCACGGCTCTGGCCGGGCGAAGCACGACCGCAGCCGTCCCAGCAGCTCAGCACGTTTCCGGCCGGCAAGCCCGGACCCTATCCTGGCAGCGGCAGCCGCCTTCGCTCTTGTTGTAGTCACGCACGCATGACCGGCAGGCGGCAACAGCGCCCAATAGGGCGGCGGATCAGCCCGGCTTACCCGCCCGGACGACTACATCTAGCGGCCACCCGGCACACGGGCGAACGTGGTGACGGGTCAGGCCGGGGCGTCGGCGTCCTGCATGGAGCCCGCGAACTCCTCAGGGCCCTGCTGCGCCGCCGCCGGATCCATCCACATGACCTGCCAGCCGTGGCCGTCGAGGTCGAAGAAGCTGCGTGAGTACATGAAGCCGTGGTCCTCGGGGCCGTCCGCCTCGGTGCCGCCCGCGGCGAGCGCAGCCTCAGCGACCGTGTCGACCTCATCGCGGGCTGACACGCTGAAGCAGTAGAGCGCCAGCGTGTGCGTGGTGGGATCGGCCATCGGCAGCTTCGCGAACTGCGCGAACGTCTCGTGGCTGAGCAGCATGACGGAGGCTTGCTCGCCGACCAGCATGCAGGCGGCGGTCTCGTCGGTGAACATCGGGTTGTAGCTGAACCCGAGCCGCGCGAAGAACGCCTTGCTGCGCTCGATGTCCGCCACGGGGATATTCACGAACAGCATGCGGCCGGCGTGTGCGGGAGCGGTCATGGTTGGGTCTCCAGTCCGAGGTTCGATGGTGTACGTCGGGGTAGACCGGCCCAGCCTGCAGAACTCATCGGTGGTCCGGGTCCGGCCGCCTCTAGACCCCTCCCGGCCGGCGCGCGCCCGGCGGCATTTCGCTCCGCTCGCCTACGGCTCGCTGCTGCCCCCTGTCGAACCGCTGTTCCTAACCCTCGCTTCTCCAGGTCAAAGGCCGATTGGCTGCTGCCGTACTAGGCCGCGTAACCGATGTCATGAAACCCCAGGCCAGACACCATGCGACGGGTTTTGAAGCGGTACAGGCACTGCTGCAGCCCAATGCAGCAGGGGTGACCGGGCAAGGACGCCGATCCCGCCGGCGAGTAGCGCGAGCCCGGCCAGAGCGAAGGTGATGGCGCCCGGGCCGTGCGGGGCATGCTCGCCGAAGCCACCTACGCCGAGTGCGTAGCTCACAAGCGGGTCAGTGATGGTCATCGCTGTCATTGTGGCGGGCAGCGAGCCAGCCGAGAATGCGAGCTGCTGGAGCACCAGGCCAGTCAGCGAGACGGCGACGAGCGCGTACACCGGCCAGTAACCAATCGTTCCGGCGACGCCGCGTGCCACCAGGCTGTCGCTCACCAGCTTGGTGAAGGCGGCCCCCAACGCGAACATCATGCCCGCCGCAACCGAGAACGACACCGCCTGCACACGCCGCTCGCGGGCCCGTGTTGCCAGCACCAGGCCCGCAGCCGCGGCTGCCACCAGCAGCGCCAACACCGTCAGCCGCGCCTCGTGCATGCCGGTGGTGGCCGTCCGGCGGCCGGATAGGACCAGCGTCAGCCCGGCACACGCGGCGCCCGCGCCCGCCCAGTCAGGCCAGTGCGGCCGCCGCCGACCGCCCAGCACCGCCAGCGGCAGGCTGAACAGCAAGGTCGTCGCCAGCAGCGGCTGCACCACCGACAGCGAGCCGAAGTGGACTGCCCCGGCCTGAGTCGCCCAGCCCAGCCCGTCGGCCACCCAGCCGGCAATCCACAGCGGGCTGCGCACCAGGCCCGCCACCAGCTGCAGTCCTTCCCGTGCCCTGTGCCGCCAGCGGCTGGGCCGGCCCAGCCGCTGCCATGCCGCAGCGCACGACGTCGTCACGCAACGCGACGTCGGTGGGGGCCGCAGCACCCGGGAGGCCACGTGCTGCTCAGCCGCTCCCGCGAAGGCGAAGAGCAGCGCGGCCAGAAGCGCCAGCATGACTACCATCTGCCGCCCCCGGATGTCATCGGGCGAGTACCCGTCGCGCCGGCCGGTCGCTTCGGCCGCCGGTGGTGATGGGCCCATTCCGCCCATCGCTGCTCCCGCACATCATCGGCAGCCTCGCCCGTGAGATCAACCCCACCGTGCGGCCGGATGCAGTACTACGAGGCGTTCTACACCTCCGCGCTGCTGCCGTGCCGCAGCATCAACGCTTACCTGATCGGCTGGATCCATAAGAAATACAGGCGGCTCGCACCCGTAAAAAGGCACAGGAACGCTGGCAACGCATCACCAGCTAGTATCCCCGGTTCTTCGCCCACGGGGCATGGTGGCCTACCCCTGGTGGCCAGGATGTCAGGAGCGGGATGCCGGGAGACTGTCACGCCCGGTCTGCCGGAGCCCGGATGCGCGATTCCCCCAGCCACACGACCTAGGCCAAGCCAGCGACCGCTTGGGGAGGCGACAGAATGCCCCCGCGGGACGATCACTTGCGGACAGCCACCTAAGATCTGTTCGAGCAGCTCACAAGGGCATATGATCCCTAGTGGGATTTAGCTGTCCCTACATAAGGGGGAATGAATAGATGAGTTCGGACCGCTACCCTTGTTTGGGTGGCTCATGTTTCTAGCAATAACTTGACAAGAGCGCCTGTTCAGGAGCCTAAGAGATCGCGCCTGCCGGTACATCCTAATCATCCCCTGCTCTCTGATCCCTTCTTCAGATATGAGTGCACCGGGGTCAACCAGTCCGCAGCACATCCCGGCGTAAGTGGGTGACGAAATAGTGGCCGAACGTGCGAGGACAACGCTAATACGTCGCAGAGGCTTGCTCGCGACTGCGGCGTGTCTGATTCTGGCTGGTCCTGTGCTCACAGGATGGCTATGGACACTACCCAGTGCTCGTGAAGCAGCGATAGCGGCTGTCCTAGTTGTAGCGCCCACCTTCGCGACGATCGGCTTTAGCATTTGGCAGCAATTCCATAGTACAACGCAGCAAGTTGATTCACTTCAGGATTGTGAAAAATATCTGACCGGAGCCGTGCGCAAAGAATGGCTTCCCTGGAGGGCCCGTATACTAGGAAATGATGCGGCACCTGCAGAGATTACATTCTACGAAACCTTAACGCGTTATCGTTTTCTAGGCTCAATCAATCCAACCAGGCTGACCCAGGTCTTGCGCTACTATCAAGAAAGCAAGCCTGCAGCACTCCTAATTCTAGGTGCCCCCGGCACCGGAAAGACTGTCCTCTGCATAGAATTCCTCTTCAGCCTCTTGCGGGCCAGAAAAACAGACGTTGAGCAGCCAGTACCTATCCTCTTGAGCCTAAGCGACTGGCACGTGGGCACGCCGCTTATCACTTGGATATGCCAGCAGCTTACCAGTATATATAGCATTCCTAAGAATCTAGGACGATCCCTCGTCGAAGAGGGCCGGGTAATTGTAATTCTTGATGGGCTGGAAGACGCCCTCGACCCTGATAACAGGCAGATCGATGCTGCTGCCGGTATCGAGTCATTGAAGATTACGATAAGAGGCCTGCTAAGAAGTTGAACTAATAGTAACGTGCCGAGACACTGAAAGTGCAGTTCTAAACGAAATAAACGACTCTGCGCTATTTCAAGTTCTTCACATTGATCATCTTGAGCCGCGCCAAGTGGCACGCTATCTCGCAAGCCGATACCGATCAATCTCCAGGAAGGATTCCATCGAGCCAGCCTGGGAAACCGTTCATGATCGGCTCATTAGCCTGCATCCAGGCGTTCTTGGCCAAGCGTTCTCGACGCCTTGGCGGCTGAGCCTTGCCACCACTGTAGTGGATGGTGGCCAAATAGCTGTCGCAGAGCTATTGCGCTTCCAGTCCCTCAAAGAGTTTGATGACAAGCTCCTTGCTCGATTCATTCCTGCAAGCCTGGCACTAGCCTCATCACGCCGTGGAACAAACCCACGCTTTACCGCAGTGCAGTTCAAGTCGTGGCTAGGTACGCTCGCAAGGTACACACCCAAAGATGAAAAAAAGGCGCCCGCCAGCAACAAGCTGGTTATCCACCAACTATGGCCGATCGCTGGGCGCGATAGGGTGCAGGTACTTCATGGCTCTGTCAGCGTTATCGGAGGCGCTCTGCTGGGCGTCAACGGGGCCGAGTTTGCCAGCGGGCCTACTGGACTTCTGAGCGCATGCATTTATGCAGTAGTCGGGGTCGGACTCGGCATCTGGGCCGCGATCGACCGCTCTCCAAAGCCCTCACACCTCAGCCTACAAGGTCTGCGATCATGGAAGATTATCAGCTATTGCGCTATTTTCGCAGCAGCCGAAGGGCTGCTCAACTCACTTGTCGCAGGCCCAGCAGTGGGAACAACTGTTGGGATGCTGTGCCTGATAGTGGGAGTTATAGTTGCAGGATTCCGAGGGGGGATTGGCAGAACACCCCGGCCCAACGGCAAAATCTCTGACGACCTGATTTTCGGGGTTGCTCTTGGAGTTGCCATTGGCCTTGCTTCGGGTTTGCCGGGTGGCTTCACTGGAGGTCTGATCGGAGAACTCGGAGTGATTAACAGTATTGGCTACATACCGAGCGTGCTCGTGGCACTTATAATTGGTATAATTTGTGGCGTATGTATTGGTGCTCGCTCTTGGCTCAGGTACAAGTGCGCATCCGTCATTTGGGCATTCAGGAAGGTTTTGCCTTTTCGGTTGACAACCTTTTTGCGGGAGGCACGCGTGCTCGACATACTGCGCACGTCGGGCGGGGCCTATGACTTTCGTCATGACATGCTTAGATCGTGGCTAGCTGATGCTTCTTCGAAGGGTAGCAATTATGGGTCCAGGCCATAACACTAGACTTATCCCATATTACAGGGCCTGGTATCTACTGATCTGAACAAATTCTGATAACAAGGCAGGAACTGTTGTCCATGCCGGTTATGGAGTTCCAGTGGAAAACGATCGCTGCAGGATTCTCATCCTATCCGCTAGTATGGCCGCCGGCCATGATGGAGTAGCCGCGGAGCTGCAGCGGCGCCTCGAAAATCTTGGCCATGTCACAGCGGTACGGGACTATCTGGGCGCGCTACCCTTCCGGCTCGGATATCTTATACGCTTCCTCTATGCAACACAGCTGCAAGTGGCCCCAGTTACGTATGAAGCAGTTTATCAGCTGACCGCACGGTTCCGGCTTGCATACTTCGTAGCTCACCGGATCGCGCTTCTCGGTTGTTCAAGGGTCGGCCGATGGGCGCGCGGATATGATGTAATAGTCGCGACCTATCCCATGGCTGGACAGGCTCTAGGTCATTTGCGAAGGCTCGGCCTGCCAGCAAAGGTGATAATCTTTCTTACGGATTTTGCGGTCCACCCGCTGTGGGTGAACCGCTATGCAGACCTTCATCTTACTCTAGCGCAAGCCCCGGCAGAGCAGATCATGTCAATAGAGCCTCTCGCTCGCGTAAAAGTGGCAGGTGCGGTCGTACGTCCCGAATTTATTGATGTATGCACTAAGACTATGCCTCCTGAAGTGCCCATCGGGCATACAGAGCCAGATGGGCGACACCCCCTGGTACTTCTCGTAGCAGGGTCGTGGGGGGTGGGTAGGGTTGGAATAGTAGCTAAAGAGCTTGTGGATCACGGCTTTCCCATGCCGGTTATCGCCTGTGGAGGCAACCGACACCTCTACAGGAAGCTGAAGCGGAAACGACTTGGGGTTGTTCTGGGCTGGGTCGATGACATGGCGTCGGTGATGGAGGCAACGGATGTGCTGGTGCACAATGCTGGGGGCTTGATGAGCATTGAGGCTCTTGCGGCTGGATTGCCTGTTATAGGCTATAGATGTCTCCCCGGTCATGGTTGTGCGAATGCGGAGGCTATGACAAGAGCTGGTGTCGCTATGCATGCATGTTCAGAAGGTTCTGTAATAGATGCCCTGCGGGGCCTGAATGTTTCAACAGCTATGGACCTTAATTCGCGCGCACGAGAACTGTTCTTGACAGACCCTGCGCTGATAATTTCGAAGATCAGTGAGCAGCGGAGATAGCTCAGACTGTGGACTGGTGAGCACACGCACGGCTCGCCTCCTGACACCATGCTCATCGGCCAGAGTCCTCCCAGCGTGGCGTGTTGTGTCACGGCAAGCCAGCCGGGCAACGCGTTCCCGGCCCGGGGTGCCGTCGCCCTGGCACACTAGGTCATGACGGCTGCCCGGGACATGACGACCGCACACCGCCCGGCACAATGACCTTCATCGGCACCGGGCATCCTGGATGGTGAGGCTGGAATGGTGAAGCGCGGCGTGGGCGGCCTGCTGGCCGGGGCGGCAGCAGTCGCAGTCGGCTACGGAGCGCCGGGTATCACCGCGGTCGGCCCGGTGCGCCGGCGGCTGGCGCCCAGGCTCGCCGGGCTCGGTCGGCCAGATCATGTGGCACTCACCTTCGATGACGGTCCCGATCCACGATCCACCCCGCGCTTCCTGGCCGCCCTGGACGCGCACCGGGTGCGCGCGACGTTCTTCATGCTCGGTCCCATGGTGACCGCCGCTCCGCAACTCGCCGCGGACATCGCCGCCGCCGGGCATGAGGTCGGCGTGCACGGCTGGGAGCACCGCTACGCCGTGTTGCGGGGGCCCCGCGCCCTGCATGACGACCTGGCCCGGGCCCGGGACGCGATCGCGGAGGCCACCGGCACCGCGCCCGCCCGGTACCGTCCACCGTATGGTGTGCTCAGCTCCGGTGCCCTGATGGCAGCCCACCGGCTGGGCCTGCAGCCGGTGCTGTGGAGTTGCTGGGGGCGTGAGTGGGCACGTGGCGCGACACCTGGCTCGGTCTTCCAGACGCTCACCAGGGATCTGGCCGGCGGCGCCACCGTGCTGCTGCACGACTCCGACTGCACGTCACCTCCAGGCGCGGCCGCCGCCGCGCTGGGCGCACTCCCCTGGCTGCTCGAGGAGTGCGCCGGGCGCGGACTGAGCGTCGGCGCCCTCGCAGAGCACCGCCCACAGCAGCCCCTATCGAAGGCCGGCCCGGTTCGTCAGTCTTCCGGTCCGAGATAGCTCCAGACCTGCGGGAAACGACCGATGCCGAGGGTCCGGCAGATCTTCTGCGCGGCCACGCTGACAGTCCTGTGCCGCTCGAAAATAGGATTCTGGCATGTGACCTGCGTGATCTCACTGGCATGTGACCTGCGTGATCTAAGATGTCAGGCGGCTCGCTCGTATTCGTTGATCAGGCCGCTCAGGACTGGTTTTCGGCGGATCTGGCACGTGCCGGGGTCGGCTGCGGTGACGACGGTATCCACGTGCAGGAAGTCGGCGGCCAGGATCCCGGCGGCTTGCGCGTGCAGGAACTGCCGCCAGGTTGGTCCGTCCCGGCGCGGCGCGGGTCGATGCCTGCGGCGCGCAGGATCTCGTAGATGGTCGATGGCGCGATGGTCAGTCCCAGCTTGGTCAGCTCGCCGTGGATACGGCGGTAGCCCCAGAGCGGGTTTTCCTGCGCCAGGCGGATGGTGAGCCGGGCGATGCTCCGGACCGTCGCCGGGCGGCCCGGTTTGCGCCGCTTGCTCGTGTCGTATTTCCTGGCGGTGAGCCTGCGGTGCCAGGCCAGCAGTGTCGCAGGCGTGACCGGGAAGACCTCCGCCCGGCGCCGGCGCGGGATGAACCGCGTGAGCACGGCGAACCAGGCCCGATCCGCGGGGTCATATCGCACCCGGCAGGCGTTCCGGCGCAGCACCGCGTTCTCGTGCCGGAGCGCCAGCAACTCGGCGTTCTTCGCCCGGTCCCCGCGGATCACCAGAATGGCCAAGTTGAATAACCAGCGCATCAGCAGACAGACGATCTTGAGCGGCACCTGGTCAGCCAACCATCACCACACCACCCCCGCAGGGTAAACGGCCAGGTCAGCGACGTGATCGAGTTTCCGAGCGACACAGGAAGGCCCCTCAGGCGGCCACGACCGGGCCGGACAAGCGAGGCGACCCTCCCCGCCCCCGATCGTCGCGGCCCCAGGGCAAGGCAGTCAACCCCGCCACCTCACCGGCCCGCCAGCAACGCCTGCCGACGGGCCTGCTGGCATGCCCGGAAACATCCACACCCAGCGATCATTAAAAGCGCTCCGGCCGACTTGACAAGCAAGCTCCCATAGGGAATCAAATCCGGCCGTCCCGACCAAGAAGTACCAGGCCAGAAAGGGTTTCGGGTCTTTACCCGGGACCCCTTCCCGAGGTTCGGGAGCCAAACGGGCCTTTGATGCCTCGTCATCCCCCGTCACTCCCGTCACCCGCGTCAATATCCCGCTCTGGCTCGCGGATCAGCAGGACCTACTTTCGGCAGGCTTGATCGGGACTTATGGCCTATCTACCTGAGCGCGCCAGGAGCGCATGCTCGGCCCATCCGATCACATCTGTGAGGGGGATCACTTGACTTCCATCGACCAGCAAAGTGAGCCAGCGGCAGCCAGGCCGCCAGCAGCAGCCCAGGCCCCTGTGACAGCCGCTGGTGTGGCGTGGGGGAATTCTGCGCCGCTTGCCCTGGCAGGCTTCGCGACCACCACCTTCATGCTCAGCATGATCAACGCCAACCTGGTCAACTTCGGTACCCTGCCGGTGGTCTTCGGCGTCGCGTTCGCATTCGGCGGCCTGGCCCAGCTGATCTCCGGGGTTATCCAGTTGCGCATGGGCAACACCTTCGGCGGCATGCTGTTCACCGGGTACGGCGCCTTCTGGCTGTCCCTGTTCGCCATCGGCGACCTCTTCCTTAAGGCCGTACCAGTGACCCAGGTCGGCCACGCGCTCGGCCTGCTCCTGTACGCCTTCGGAATCTTCACCGTCATCATGCTGGCCGCGTCGCTGCGGACCAGCATCGCGGTGGTCACGACGCTCTTCCTGCTTGCCGTCACCTTCTTCGTCCTAGGCGTCGGCAACTACACGGCGGCCGTGCCCCTTCCGGCGGCGTCCGGGCTCATCAGGACCGGCGGCTGGATCGGCCTGGCGGTGGCGGCAGGCGCGTTCTACCTGGCACTCGCCGAGGTGTGCGAAGCCAGCTACGGCCGCGCGATCCTGCCGCTCGGCCCGCTCGCCAAGAAGTAAGCACCGGGCGCCTGATCATCCTGCAGCCCATTCCGTTACCAAGGAGAACAACAGCCATGGGTCGTTACGCGGAAGCGTTCCAGCAGAGCCTCACTGACCCGGAGAGTTTCTGGGGCGCGGCTGCTGATGGGATCGACTGGTACCACCGGCCGACGGTGGTGCTGGACAAGTCCAACCTGCCGTTTTACCGCTGGTTCTCCGACGGCACGCTGAACACCTGCTTCAACGCGTTGGACCGGCATGTGCGCGCCGGCCGCGGCGCCCAGGCGGCGCTGATCTACGACAGCCCGGTGACCGGCACCTGCCGCACCTTCACCTACCGGGAACTGCTGGATCAGGTGGCGCGGTTCGCGGGCGTCCTGGCCGGTCTCGGCACCGGCGCCGGCGACCGCGTGGTGATCTACATGCCCATGATCCCCGAGGCGGTGGTCGCCATGCTCGCCTGCGCGCGGATCGGCGCCGTGCACTCGGTCGTATTCGGCGGCTTCGCCGCGCCCGAACTGGCCGCTCGCATCGACGATGCGAAGCCTAAGGTCGTCGTGTCGGCTTCCTGCGGCATCGAGACCAGCCGGGTGCTGGAGTACAAGCCGATCCTGGACCAGGCCATCGAGCTATCGTCGGCGAAGCCGGGCCGGTGCGTCATCCTGCAGCGGCCGCAGGCACGGGCAGCGCTGACCGCGGGCCGTGACGTGGACTGGGAGGAGGCAATGGCTGCCGCCGATCCGACCGATTGCGTTCCGGTCGCGGCCACCGACCCGCTCTACATCCTGTACACGTCGGGTACCACCGCGAAGCCGAAAGGCGTTGTCCGCGACAACGGGGGCCACGCCGTCGCCCTGCACTGGAGCATGGAGAACATCTACGACACCAGGCCCGGCGAGGTCTTCTGGGCCGCGTCCGACATCGGCTGGGTCGTCGGGCATTCCTACATCGTCTACGCCCCGCTGCTGGCTGGCTGCACCACGGTGCTTTATGAGGGCAAGCCGGTCGGCACACCGGACCCTGGTGCGTTCTGGCGGGTGATCGCCGAGCACGGGGTAAAGGCGATGTTCACCGCTCCCACCGCGTTCCGGGCGATTAAGAAGGAAGACCCGGCCGGTGACTATGCCAGAAAGTACGATCTGTCCGGCCTCCGGTACCTGTTCCTGGCTGGTGAGCGGCTCGACCCGGAAACCTACCGGTGGGCAGGCGAGCTGCTCGGCATCCCGGTGATCGACCACTGGTGGCAGACCGAGACCGGCTGGCCGATCGCGGCCGACCTGATGGGACTTGACCCGCTGCCTACCAAGCCAGGCTCGCCGAGCGTGCCGGTACCCGGCTACGACCTGCACGTCGTCGACCCGATCACTGGCGACGACGTCCCGCCCGGCATCACCGGGGAGATCGTGCTGCGGCTGCCGCTGCCGCCCGGATGCCTGACCACCCTGTGGGGTGACGACCAGCGGTTCATCGATTCGTACCTGGTGCAGCACCCCGGCGCCTACATCACGGGGGACGGCGGATTCCGCGATGGGGACGGATACGTCTACGTGATGGGCCGCACCGACGACGTCATCAATGTCGCTGGGCACCGGCTCTCCACCGGGGAGATGGAGGAAATACTCGCCAGTCACCCCGCCGTCGCCGAATGCGCCGTCATCGGCGTCAATGACCCGCTCAAGGGCCAGATCCCGCGCGGATTCGTGGTACTCAAAGCAGGTATCGAGACCGACCACGACGTACTGAGCGCCGAGCTCGTCGACCTGGTCCGGGCCCGGATCGGCGCCGTCGCCGCGCTGCGCAGGGTCGACGTCGTCGCGGGCCTGCCGAAGACCCGTTCGGGCAAAATCCTGCGCAAGACCATGCGTGGCATCGCCGACGGCAACGCTGGCGAGCCCGTGCCCTCCACCATCGACGACCCTGCCACCCTCGATGCGCTACGCCCCGTCCTGCGCGGCAGAACTACCTGACCGGCGGATGCGTGGCCGTGGGCGCCCCGGCGAGGCAGCGTACGGGCACGGCGGCGGATTACCCGTTGGCGGCGGAGGAGCGAACGTCAGGGGTTCAAATTCGCCTGGCGATTGAGGAACACCTGTTCAGTGGTGCGTTCCAGCCTCAACTGCACCCCACAACAAGATCATATGACCGTCGTCCGACCGCCGGCCTGGCCGTGACCGGCCGGCACCCGGCCTCACGGACCAGTCTGGAACGGAACATGCCAGCTCCTTTGACCCCTGCGGCCCGCCGGGCACGGCCCGGGTCTCGCCGCCGCACATTTCCGGCCCCATGGCAGGCCACGGCAGCCGTCTGCCCGTCGCAGCCCCGTGCCCGGCGACCCCGCCACCGGGCAGTGAGCCCCTGGAGCTGTGGATGGTAAGGAGAAGGTCTACGGTTCGATTCCGTAAGGGGGTCCCAAGGTAGTTGAACGATTTCGAAATTAATGTCGATCGTTTTGTCGCTCTCGTGGAACGAGTCGCAGAGACGCTCCGCCGCTCAGACCGCCAGACTGATCACTCCTGACAATAATTGATCACCCTCTGTAATCAATGTTTTCATATCACAAGAGCAAGTGGGTACCAGAAGTTGTCCTCTAAACCGGGCAGCTTGCCCTCCTCACTGAGCGGGAGGAGCTTTACCGCCGCACAGGTCGAAGGCCTTCGTGGGTGCTGATGCGAGCGCATCTCCGAGAACGACGCGGCGATCATCGCCTCTATCTGGAGGATCAAGCGACAACCTGCCGGGGTTGGCCGACGACTTCCGTGCCGAGCTGGGTCGGCGCCGCCCGGCTCGCGGCGGCCACGCCTGCCTGGCACCCGCACGGAGATGTCACAGGGCCGGGGGCGGGCAGCCGAGCGCATCGAGTTCGGCGCGTCCTTCCGTCGCCCTGCCAGGCATCAGCAGCAGCGTAATCGCCCGCTCGAACCGGGCATCGAGGTGCTCCCAGCCCGCCATCGATTCCTCCAGCGAGGCGATGTTTCCTGTGCGGCGGCCGACGGCCCGGGCCAGGCAGGCAGCGGCCCACCGGTTCTCGGCGGCGGCCGGTGCCGCGCGGGCCAGGCGTTCCGCCGCATCCGGCGCGCCCTGGATGACCGCGGCTTCTACGGCGATGAGCAGGGCGAAGGAATCGTATTGCAGGTGGCGTGTGCCGAACCAGGGACGTGACCCGATGCCGAGCTCAGCTGTGGCATGGGCGGCTTGTTCGAGGTGGCCCCGGTGGAGGGCGATCCGGGCATCGGCGAAGGCCGCGAAGCCGGCCAGGCTGCGGTTCGCCCCGGATCACTGCAGGAGATGATCTCGCTGACCCGGGCACGCCAGAGACGGCAGCCCTCCTCATCGCCCCGCAGGCCATGGGCGAGGACCGCGGCGTCGCCGGCCGGGGCGACCCAGGGGGAGGCTGGCCGGCTTTCGCGTCGCCACGAGTCCCACATGACAGCCGCTTGGCTGAGGGCTTCGTCGAACTTGCCTTGCAGCACAAGCGGGACGACGGCCATGCCGAGCGTCATGTCGTGCCGTCCGACCACGATCGAATCCCCTTGCCCGCGCCGGGCCGAGGCGAGGGCCGCGGGCAGTTCCCCGGCGATCGCGGCGCTGTCGGCGGCCGTGTGAATGGTGTCCACGATCTCGGCGCCGGTGCGTGGATCGTGCCGGGGCAGACGGTCAAGCAGCACGGCGCGTTCCTGGATGAGCCGGTAGCTTTCACGGAGCTGGCCGGCCTCCCGCGCCGCTGCGACGACCGCGGCCAGCGCGCCGCTGATCAGCACCGGATCGTCGGAGCGCCGCGCGGCGGCCAGGGCTTCGGCGGCCAGCCCGGGATCGGGCGACTCCTTCTCCCCTCTCGCGTTCCACGCCCTGGCCGCCGTCAGCAGAGCAGCCACCGCGAGCTCGCCCGGGGGCGCCGCCCGCGCCGCCGCCTCGAACAGATCACGCAAACGGTCATAGGGCACCTCGTCAGGAAACGATGCCGCGAACCGATCGGCCACGGTCACGGCGTAGGCCAGGGCGGCAGCCCGGGTGCCGTCGTCGCCGGCCGCCAATGCCCGGTCGGCCGCCTCCAGCAGCAGGCCGAACGCGATGTCGCCGCGGCCCGCAGCCAGCGCGACGTGCGCGGCCGCCTGCAGGTCCGTCGCGCCCCGGCCGTGATCGGGAGCCAGGGCGGCGGCGGCTTCGTAATGCCCGAGGGCCTCGGCCAAGAAGCGCCGGGCATAGGCGAGGTGGCCGAGGCTGCGAGCCAAGCGGTGACCCATGCCATCGGGGCCCGCGCCGGTGGCCGCGTCAAGCGCCGCCCGCAGGTCGTCAGCCACCTGGTCGAAGCTGGCCCGCCACTCCTGATCCGCCTCGGCCCTGCCCTCCAGGCTGACCGCGGTTTCTGCTGCCCAGCGCAGGTGCCGTTCCCTGGTCGCTGCTTCCTCACCGCTGGCCGCCAGCTGCTCCAGCGCGTAGGCACGCACGGTCTCCAGCATGCGCCACCGGCCGCCTTGCCCGTCCGTGCTCGCCAGTAGGCTCTTATCGGCTAGTCGGCCGACCAGGTCAGCCAACGCCCCCCGGCCATCGTCGGACGCGATGGCGCTGGCCGCGTCCAGGTCGAACCCACCGACGAACACACTCAGCCGGCGGAACACTGCCCGTTCGTCATCATCGAGCATGTCATGACTCCAGCCGATGACCGCCCGCAGCGAATGATGCCGCGCGTCGGCACCGCGGCCGCCGGCCAGCAGACGCAGGCGATCATCCAGGCCTGACCGCAGGCCAGCCATTCCCAGCGACGCGCTGCGCGCTGCGGCAAGCTCGATGGCCAGCGGCATCCCATCCAGGCGGGCGCACAGTTCCCCAACGTCCGGCCAGGCCGCCGCAAAGTCCGGCGCCACGGCCCGGGCCCTGTCGATGAACAGCGCTGTGGCCTCCGAGCCCGCCGCATCGTCGAGGTCATCCGCCAGGGAAAGCGGACGGATGGGCACTGTACGTTCGCCGCCGGCCGCTAGCCGCTCCCGGCTCGTGGCCAGCACGGTTACGCCCGGACAGGCGGCGAGGAGCCTCTCGGCGAATGCGGCGACGACGGCCAGCAGGTGGTCGCAATTGTCCAGCGCCAGCAGCCACCGCCCTCCGGCCAGGTGATCGAGGACGGCCTTATCCAGTAGCCGCCCCGGCTCCTCGGTCACGCCAAGTAGTGCGGCAACCGCCTGGGTGACAAATCCTCCGGTGACCGGGACCAGATCGACGAAGGCGCACCCGGACGGGAAAAAAGGCGCGGCTTCCCGGGTGACTTCGACCGCCAGGCGGGTCTTGCCCACCCCACCCGGGCCGACCAGGCTCACCAAGCGCGAGGCTTTCAACGCTGCGAGGATCGCGTCCCGCTCGCGGTCCCGGCCTACGAAGCTGGTCCACGGTGCGGGCAGCCCAGCCGGGGCGCCGGGCCGGTGTGCGGCGGGGGCAACAACGGTCTGGGCAAGTTCGGCCAGTTCGCCGCGGTCGGCTACGCCGAACTTCCGCAGCAGCGAGGAGACATGGCTTTCGACCGTCCGGACCGAGATGTGCAGCCTGCCTGCGATCTGCGCATTGCTGAGATGTGCACCGAGCGCCTCGAGCACTTCCGCTTCGCGTTGCGACATCCCAGCCGGATGGCGGTCCCTCACGCTCCTATCTTCGCCGATCCGCACTGGATCGGTGGCGAACAGGTGGTGGTTCCGTGGCCGCCACGGATGTCCGTTCGCCAGCCGCGGCGCAGGCTGGGCCACAGCAACTCACCGAGGACGACACAATGATGCACATCTATCCGACCATCGCCGCAGCCCTTGCCGAACAGCATCGCCACACCCGATCGCCGGGGCCGAGTCCGTCTCGCCGGCCCGCGCCGTCCGCGCCGCCATCCCGGCACCCCGGCCGCACGCAGGGCCTGGTACGCCTACTTCCCGCCCGCTGAAACGTTCCGGCGCGCACTCTCCTCCCATGTGACGGAACCAGCCAGCTCGTTCCTCGCATCCTCACCATCACCCATACCGGGGCAGGAAAGCCCAGACCGGGTCAGTGGAAGACCCACACCTAAAGGGGAACCGTCATGGCATCCACACTGATCCTCATGGCCATCGTCATCTTCCTAGGGGGAATCGCAGCCGGAGTCGTGCTCGTAGTGTCACTGGCCAGCAACCAGGAGGACCGGGATCATTCGATGAAGGGCGCGGCTCCGACCGTGCTTACCCAGGGGGCCAGAGTCGTGACTGGCCTGTACGTCCGTGACATCGTAAACGCGGGCTCCGCCCCCGCCGAGCGCGAGACGACCCTTGCGTGACGGCGCGGCCCGGCGGCGGCCGGGGATGCCTGGCCGCTGCGCCGCCGCTGACGGGAGGCACGTCCGAGCGGTTCTGGACCAATTTGCGGGCCCGGTATGGCCCGGGGGTCGAGAAGCCCCCTCAGCTCCACCTGGACCTGCAGGTCAGAGGCACCGTCGTCATCGTAGATGATCATGTTAAAGATCATTTGACCGTCATTCGACCGTCATTCGACCGTCGCGTCATGCGTCATATGGCTGTGCGTCATGTGGCGGCACATGGCGGCATCAGGGGCTCCTGATGGCATCGGTCTCGGCCTTGAGCCGTCGGCCGTCTGAACTCTGCGGTGGTGGCCATCACCGCGTCCCTGGCGCAGATGCCCGGTTCCGGCTGACTTGAGGCAGTCCCAACTGTCGGTGTCCGCCGCCGACACAGATGTCCGATCCCGATTGACCTGAGACAGTCCCGCCCAATCTGAGACACGTAAGTCAGGAAGCTGCTCTGCCTCGCCTTACGCGGCGAGCACAACAGAGATTTGGCATTCGGCGGCCGGTACGGCGAGTCCGCGGAGCCCGCCGAACGTGCGGCGGCCGTCCAGCGTGAGCGAGATGGCCTGTGATACCCAGCGCATGTTCCGCGACCGGAACCGGCCGGGCGGCTGGATCGGGGTCAGTTAGCTGTGTTGGCCTGTCCCCGGCCTCGGCCGCGGGAGGATGGCGGGATGCAGGAGCCCTGCACTGAGGCACCTGGGCGGGCGGGCCGACTCCCCGGGATTTCTGCGGTAGCCCAGAGACCGTGCGCCCGTAGTTGCAGCCAGCTGTGCATGGCGATGAGGCGGCCGCGCTGGTACGGGAGGCGAGCGGGCGCTGGCTAAGTGACCGGCGCCAGGTCCCGGTCCGGGCCGCCGGGCGTGTGAGTGGCCCCCGATAGGCGGCGACCCTTCCCCTGAGCTCCCCTCCGGGCTTCCGGCCAGGGGAAGGGCCGCCTGCCTCAAAGACGCGCCGGAGGTCCGCGTGGTGCACGCGAGCAGCCCTTTCAGTAACTGGCGGGTCGGGGTTAGCCTGCTGTGATGCCGGGGCGGCATGAGACGACGAACACCGATCCGTTGATGGCGGTGGTCGTGCTCGCGCTCTTGGTGCTGCTCGTGATCGTTGTCATCCTGGCGGCCTGAGCCTCGATCCACCGCGTTAATGGGAGCGGTCTTTCCCGGCTGGGCTCGCCAGCGCAACGTCATCTTGGGTGTGGGTGCGGGCGTGTTTACCTGGCCGCTCACTTTTATGCGGGATGTCCGGGTGGCTCGATTTCAGGGGTGGGCGGCCGTATGGCCTTCGGTTGTGTTGACCTGGTCCGGGCTGGTCAGGGCGCAGTTGCTGGCGGCCCGCATGCGGCTTCGAAGAGGCTCAGCCACTCCTGGTCGTGGTGCCAGCCTTCGGGCAGGTGCAGGGTGAGGTGGCCGCGGCCGTGGCGGGCGGTGCGGGCCGCGACGTCGATGAGGTCGCGGCGGATGGTGGCGCCACGGGCCCTGGCGTAGGTGTGGCTGGCGAGAGCGCCGGCGGCGCGCAGCAGGTTGCAGCTGATGGCGGCGCAGGCCAGCCACGCGGCGTTGGCGGCGAAGGAGCCCGATGGCAGGTGGGCGAGGGGGCCGTCGTTCCAGTCAGCGAAGACTTGCTCGATGACGGCGTGGTCGCGGTGGTGCTCCTCAGCCTGGATCATCTCGAACGGGCTGTCGGTGAACACGGCGTGATACCGCCAGGCCGGGAACGGTTCCTCCTGGCCGTCAGCAGCGCCGGTGTTCATGTCACGGACCCGGCGGACGATCAGCCGTGCGGTGACAGGCACAGGCATGTGGCCCCTGCCGGGGTGGGAGGTGAACGCGGTGTACTTCACCTCGGCCACCTCGGCATCAGAGACCCAGCAGCCTGATTTGTGACGACCAAGAAGATGGGGCCCGCGCGTGCCCAGGCTACGCGGGCAGCCCGGCCTGGGCGGCGTTATCCCTCCGACTTGTCCGATGGCGAGCGGGCCGTCATCGGGGCCCGCTGCTCCCGGGCCGCTGCCGGCGGGGCCGTCCGCCGGTGCACCACCGGCGGGTGATCGTGGACGCGATCTTGTATGTGAACCGGACCGGGTGCGCCTGGCGCCACCTGCCCAAAGACTTCCCGCCCTGGCGCACCGTCTATGGCTACTTCGCCGCCTGGCGCGACATCGGCGTCCTGCACCGGCTCCACGACCGGTTACGCGCCCAGGTCCGCACGGCCGCCGGCCGCGATTCCCAGCCGACTGCGGCGGTGATCGATTCGCAGTCCGTGCGGGCCGCGGACACGGTGCCAAAAGCCAGCCGGGGCTGGGATAACGCCAAGAAGGTCAACGGCCGCAAGCGCCACATCGCTGTGGATACAGCCGGGCTGGTCCTGGCGGTGGTGGTCACCGCCGCCTGCGTCCAGGACCGCGACGCTGCGAAGCCGCTGCTGTGGAACCTGGCCCGCTCCTGCACCCGCATCCGCCTGGCCTGGGCCGGCGCCGGCTACGCCGGCAAGCTCACGGCGTGGGCGAAGACCAGCCTGCAGATCACGGCCGAGATCGTCCGCAAGCGCGACGCCCACGCCTTCGAGATCCTGCCCCGCAGGTGGGTCGTGGAACGCACGCTCGCGTGGATCACCAGCCACCGCCGCTGCGCCCGCGACTACGAGCGCCTGCCCGCCAGCCACGAAGCCATGGTGCTGTGGGCCATGATCGCCCTCATGACCCAGCGCCTCGCCACCGATTAATCACACACTCACTTACGAGACATCCCGTCATCGAGCTGGCCGGCGACGGCTCTCAGCGCCGCTCCTGTGCCGGTGGAGGTTCACATGTGAGACAGCTCGGGCGGCGTCCGTCGGCGCCCTTGGACATGGTCGACTGCCTGGCAGCTACGAGGAGTTGGTAGCAGCGAGGTAGGCCGCGTTCAGGCGCTCGCGGACGCTCGGTGATCGCGCTGGGGATTCGGAGCCAAGGTGCGAGCGGCGAAGCTCGTCCATGAACTCTTGCCAGAGCGCGGGGCCGCCTTGTTCGAGCAGCTCGGCGCGAACGCGCAGCGCGCGGCTCGTGGGCCGGTGGCGAAGTCCCCAGCTGCCGAGCTGCGCGAACACGGGTACGAGTTGGATCGCGGGTTCGGTCAGGCTGTAGCGCGCCCGCTGGCCGGCTCGCGTGTCCTCACGGGTGAGCAATCCCAACCCGACGAGTCGCTTGAGTCGGTCGGCGAGAATATTTGAGGCGATCCCCTCTTCTGAGCCGGCCTGCAGCTCTCGGAAATAGCGGCGGTCTCCGAAGACGATGTCGCGGAGGACGAGCAGGCTCCAGCGATCGCCGAACACCTCGATGGTGGCGTTGATCGGGCACCCCGACCGCGGCTCATACGCTTCGCCCATACCGCTTGCAGTCTACTACCGCCAGGTACTACCGTCCCGGCAAGCGGTTGCAAACCACAAGCGGAAGGAGCCACCCGTGCTGAGGCAGGTCGCGGAGGGTGTGCTGATCCACGAGAGCGAGTTCTGCCAGAGCAACGCCGTTGTCGTGCACGGCCGGGCTGGCGTGTTGCTCATCGACCCCGGGATACTCGGCTACGAAATGGCCGCCCTCGCGAACGACCTGTCCGATTCGGGCCAGACCGTTGTGGCAGGCTTCTCGACGCATCCTCATTGGGATCACCTGCTCTGGCACGCCAGGCTCGGCGCGGCGCCCCGTTACGGCACGGCGCGCTGCGCGGCCACTGCCCGAGATCGGCTGTCGGACGCGCGTGCGAAGGCCCGCATCGCCGAGCTGATACCGCCGGACATCGCCGAGCAGGTACCGCTGGATCTGCTCGGCCTCATTACCGGCTTGCCCGCCGAGACGGCGCAGATTCCTTGGGATGGCCCTCAAGTCCGGATTATCGAGCATCAAGCGCATGCCCCGGGCCATGCGGCGCTGTTGATTGAGGAACGCGGGGTTCTCGTCGCCGGCGACATGCTTTCCGATGTCTTGATTCCGATGCTCGACTTGAACGACACCGCTGACCCGATCGAGGACTACCTCGCCGCGCTGCGGCTGCTCGAGGGCGTGGCGGGCGACGTCGATGTCGTCGTCCCCGGCCACGGGTCCATCGGCGGAGCTGATCAGGTACACGCACGGATCGACCAGGATCGGGCGTACGTGCACGCCCTGCGTGACGCTCATGTTCTCAGCGACCCGCGGGTCGGCCCATCGGCCAAGGACGGCTGGGACTGGGTGGCCGGCGTGCACGCACGGCAACTCCAGCGCCTCGCCCGAAGAAGCGAGCGCGACGGGACGCCCGGCTAGCGATCGGTGTGCGACACAATGCCGAGATGGAGGACGTCGCATCAGGCGCGCATGCCGCGATCGTCAAGCGTGATTGGGGCGCGCTCCAGCCGCTGCTGCATCCGTACTTGCACTGGGTGCAAGCGGACGGTCAGGTTGTGCGAGGGTGGACCAAGGTCATCGGCATGCTGCAAGCGATTGGCATATCCGGGCCCCGGCGTCCGTCGAGTTGCGCGACAGCCAGGTCTACCGCTGGTACGTCTGAGGGTGCTCCGATTCCCGCTCGTGGATCCGATCCGAACGCCAGCGGCGCCATCTCCATTAGGGCTTGCAGCGGGACGATCGCGGAGCGACCCTCTGCAACTGGTGCACATTTCCCCCCGGGGTTGCTTTGAGCAGGAGCCGCGCGGGCACGAGAGACCGCGGTGCTAGTCCCGACAGGTGTTCGCATGCAACGATCTGACGATGTCCGTGGCCGGCCATCAGACGTTGCGGGTGCTCGACGGTTCTTACGTTCTTGACCGTCCGGCAGACGTCGCCGAGGTTATTCCGCGCGCGGACGTCCTCGCCGTTGTGTTCGGTCCGGACGGATCCACAGTGATGCGGCGCGACGACACCGGCGAGGATGCATGGTCGGCGCTGTGGAACGGTGACGAGGCGCATGACGTGCAGGCGACTGGGATGCTGAGCGCGATCGTGGCGCCGCTGGCGGCCGGTGGCGTGCCGGTCTGGGTGGTTTCGAGCTACGACGGCGACCTCGTCCTCGTCCCGACCGATCGGTTGGATGAGGCTTCCGAGGTGCTGCAGGCGGCCGGCCACCAAGTCCGGCGGTGACCGGGATGTCGGGCAGCGGGTGGCGTACTGCCAGGTGAGCATGGTCCGCGCCGCTTGCTCGTCGAGTAGCGCTCGCGTCAGCTGATCTGTTCGGCCAGGGCGACGATGATGCCCGCGGGGCCGCGGAGGTAGCAGAGCCGGAAGATGCTCTCGTACTGCGCCACCTCGCCGAGGAGCTCGGCTCCGTGGGCGCGCAGGCGGGCGACGGTGTCGTCGATGTCGTCGACGGCGAACATGACACGATGCAGGCCCAGCGTGTTGGGCGGCGGGTTCTCCGGCTCGGCGCCGGACGCCGCGGGGGTGTGGTACTTCGTCAGCTCCAGCTTGCTGTGGCCGTCCGGGGTCCGCATCATCGCGATGTCGCTCCGGACGCCGTCGAGTCCGACGGTGCGGTCCGCCCAAAGGCCTTCGACCTGCCCCTTGCCTTCCAGCTCCATGCCGAGCTCGGCGAAGAACGCGACGGCGGCATCCAGGTCGTCGACGACGATGGCGACGTTGTCCATCCGCTGAATGGTCATATCTGCGAGCATAAACAGCGGCGAGCCGCCGGTCGCGCTGAAGAAGGCTGCGTGTGCTGGCCGGATCACCCTCGCCCAGGCGCAGCAGGCGATCGCCCAGAACTGGACGATCGCGCTGCGCAGGCTGGGGCTACGTCCCGAGCCCGAACCATCGAGCGACCCGGACGACAACGGCTAATTGAGCTACTTGCCGACTGGGCACCCTGCGGGCCGCGGGTCTCGTCGGAGAGACCTGGCGGCCATCCCGCGGTTCGCCGACGAGCGCGACGAACACGGCTACCGGCTGGTGGTGCGCAGCGGCTCGCATCAGCCGCGCGAGGTGCTGACCAGCGCGGGCGCGGTGCAGGTTCGCGCGCCGCGGGTCAACGACAAGCGCGTCGACGCCGACACTGGCCAGCGGCTGCGGTTTTCCTCGGCGATCCTGCCGCCGTGGGCGCAGAAGACCCCGAAGATCACCGAGGTGCTGCCGCTGCTGTACCTGCACGGCCTCTCGTCCGGGGATTTCGTGCCTGCGCTGGGACAGTTCCTCGGCTCGGCCAAGGGGTTGTCGCCGGCGGTGATCACGAAGCTGACTGAGCACTGGACTGGGTCCACCTGCGCACCACCAACCCGATCGAATCCACCTCCGCCACCGTCCGGCTCCGCACACGAGTCACCAAGGGCCCGGTTCCTGCGCCGCCGGCGTCGCGATGGCCCTTCAAGCTCGTCGAGTCCGCCCAGGACCGCTGGCGCGCTGTCAGCGCACCCCACCTGGTCGCCCCGGGCTTTTCGCCGAGATCACGTTTAGCCACACCTCATCGGGCAGCGTGCTCTCTAGAGCCGTCCGGTCGGCGCATCTCGCGTCACCTACCGCAAGGCAGAGGACGGTTGCGACCGCGGCGTTGCGGCCGAGCGTCTAAGCGTCCGCCAGTGACCTGTACCTCCGCCGTTCAGGAGGAGCCAGCCATGCCGAGAACTCATATTTCCCCCCACCAGCGTGCCGAAGAGCTGCAAGCGCGCGTCGAACAGCTGCTTGACGTCAAAGAATTTCCTCCCCCGCAGGACTTCGCCGAGCCAGCCAGAGTGGGCGATACCGCCGTCTATAAGCAGGCTGCGGATACGCCGGCCTGGTGGGCCGAGCAGGCGCGGCAGCGGCTGGACTGGCAGACCCCGTTCAGCACCGTCCTCGACGACAGCAACCCCCCGTTTTACTCCTGGTTCGCTGACGGCCAGCTGAACGCGTCCTACAACTGCCTCGACCGGCACGTGAACGAGGGCCACGGGGACCGGGTCGCCTTCCACTGGCATGGCGAAGAAGGTGAGCAGCGCGAACTGACCTACGCCGAGATCCTTGGCGAGGTACAGCGGCTGGCTAACGGGCTGAAGGCCCGGGGCATCGGCAAGGGAGACGTGGTCGGCATCTACCTGCCGATGATTCCCGAGGTCGTCGTGGCCATGCTGGCCTGCGCCCGCATCGGTGCCCCGCACAACGTCGTGTTCGGTGGCTTCTCGCCCTCCGCCGTCGGCGAGCGGATGGCAGTGTCCAACGCGAAGGCGCTGATCACCACAGATGGCGCCCGGCGCAGAGGCAAGACGGCCCCGATCAAGCAGGCCGTGAACGAGGTGATCTCCGGCCTGGACAGCCTTAGCACCGTCGTGGTGGTCAGGACCACGGGCACGCCCTGCGACATACAGGAGGGCCGTGACGTCTGGTACGGCGACCTGCTGGCCGCCGCAGACCCCGATTGCCCGGCCGAGCCGATGGAAGCCGAACACCCCCTTTTCCTGCTCTACTCGTCCGGCTCCACGGCGAAGCCCAAGGGAATCGTCCACACCACCGGCGGCTACCTCATGGGGGTAGCCACCACCACCGCAATGGTCTTCGACCTTGATCCCGCGCGTGACGTCTTCTGGTGTTCCGCCGATGTCGGCTGGATCACCGGCCACTCCTACATCGTGTACGGCCCCATGGCGAACGGGTGCACCTCCGTGATGTTCGAGGGCGCGCCCGACTACCCGGACAAGGACGCCTGGTGGGACGTTATCGAGCGGTACCGGGTGTCGATCTTCTATACGGCACCCACGGCGATCCGGGCCGCCATGAAGTGGGGCGCGGAATACCCGGCCCGGCACGACCTGGCCTCCCTCCGACTGCTCGGCACCGTCGGCGAGCCGATCAACCCGAAGGCGTGGCTGTGGTACTACGTCGTGATCGGCGGCGAGCGCTGCCCGGTCGTGGACACCTGGTGGCAGACCGAGACCGGCGCCATCATGATCTCGCCGCTGCCTGGCATCACCGTGGCCAAGCCCGGGTCGGCCACCCTCCCGCTGCCCGGCGTGTCGGCGGCACTGTTCGATGAGGACGGCCAGGAGGTCAGCGAAGGCAGCGGGGTGCTGGTGCTGACCCAGCCCTGGCCGAGCATGCTGCGCACCCTGTTCGACGACCCCGACCGCTACGTGGAGACCTACTTCTCGCGGTTCGGGCCGCGCACCTACTTCGTCGGGGACGGCGCCCGGCGGGATGAGAACGGCTACTTCTGGATCACCGGCCGTATCGATGACGTGATCAACGTGTCGGGGCACCGGCTGTCCACCGCCGAGATCGAATCGGCCCTGGTCGGCCACGCCGCCGTGGCGGAGGCGGCGGTGATCGCGGTACCCGATGAGATGACCGGGGCCGCGGTCGTGGCCTACGTGACCCTAGTCGGGGAGACCGACGCAGGGCCTGAGCTGGCCAGCGAACTGCGCGACCACGTCGGTACCCAGATCGGCAAGTTCGCCCGGCCGCGACGGGTCATCTGGGCAGCCGACCTGCCCAAGACCAGGTCCGGAAAGATCATGCGGCGGTTGCTCCGGGACATCGCGGAAGGCCGCGAACTGGGAGACGTCTCCACCCTGCGCGACCCCTCGGTACCGGATGAGCTGCAGAAGGCAGCGGCCAACGATGACCAGCAGTAAGCACGAGCGACGTAGACGATCGTGGGCATTACCCGGCGGCCCGCTGCGGCGGGCGTCAAGCAGCCCGGTCTCGAGCAGGAACTGGCGGGCACGCTCGCGGGAGGACTGGGGGAGCGGGCCGTGTTCCAGCTCGGCCAGCAGCGCGTCATGCAGCTGCTGCCAGACCCGGGCTTCCTGCCAGTCCCGCAGCAGGGTTGGCTGAGCTACCCGCAGTCAAGTTAGCCTCGTCGGCTGACCGGCACGGGGCCGCACTGGCGTGCGGTCATCAGCCAAGCAACGGGAGTAACTGGAGCAAGCTTTCCGAAAAGCCGCGGACACCGCCAAAAGGATCTTGGTCCACTGGTCTCGGCGGTGGCTTCTCGCTAGCCTCGGCGCAGGGACGCGAGGTAGTTGCGCAGGGTTTCGCCGGTCTCCTCGGAGCTCCAGATCTTCAGTACCTGGGGATCATCTGATGGCCGCGCGGTGTCAATGCGCTCGCGGGCGGGCCCGTGGAGCTGGTGCTTCGCGAAGGCGTACACCTCGGGTGGGGCGGTGCAGAGCCCTTCTGCTCGCCGTAGCGCTGCGGCGAGCAGCTGATCCGGCTCGACGACCTCATGCACCAGGCCGATGGAGGTGGCCTGATCGGGAGTCAGCCGACCGGCCCCGAGCACCATGGCATCCAGCGCCGGGCCGACGGCATGGCGCATGATCTCCAGGGGCACCGTGGGGAAGGGGACGCCTGCGGCGAGCTCGGTAAGCCCGATGGTGCCGCTCGACATCAGCCGAATGTCGCATGCGGCCGCCAGCACGCATCCGCCGGCCAGGGCGTGACCGTTGACCGCGGCAACGACCGGCTTGGGATGCTCGAACAAGGTGAGCATCGCAAGGCTCAGCGACGGCAGGAACTTCTCGACATACGGCGGGCCGCCGTCGACTATCTGCTTCAGATCCACACCTGCCGAGAAGGATCGTCCGCTGCCGGTTAGCACGACGGCGCGGGAGTCGGCGACGGCGGCCAGGCTCTCGGGAACGGCGGTGAGCAACTCCAGATCGAGCGCGTTCACTTGTCCGTTGTCCAGAGTCAGGATGGCGATGCCGCCGTAGTCAGCCGTCTCGATCATCCAGCAATCCTACGATTTCGATCTTCTGCTCCGGAGTGAACCTCTAGCCCTGCGCCAACGGGGGACCGTGGTCGCGAACGGCGGCAACCAGTGCGCGGCCGCGGTCCAGGCGGCCAGCAGTTCGCGTGCCACAGCTGCTGCGAAATCCGGTTCGGCCCGATAGACGATGATCTGGCACGGGTGGGTGCTCGCTCACGGCGAAGGCGGGCGAGCGTGCCGCCGGCGGCCATGCGGAGAATGTGAACCCGGTCCTCCCGGGGAGCTGGAGTGATCGGAAGGACCTGTTGATGACTCGGAGATGACTGGCTGGGTGGGGTTAAACGCCGTTCATCATGTCGTTGAATCTCTTGGTCGCTCCCACCTCATCCGGCCGCAGTGCATCGCGTCGCTCGGGCGCGCTCCACGTACACCTCCACTTCGCCGGTGGCCAAGAGTTCCATCGTCTCGGCCAGGTAGTCCGCCAAGGGCATCGCGCGGGGGTCGGTCAGATCGACGTCCATCAGGGCACGACGCTCGCGATGCTCCACGCATCGGCTACATCCAGGACCACAGCATGCATCCCGGGGTTGGCCGCCGCGACCTCGCTCAGCACGGCAGCCCGGCGGCCGGCGATGATGACCTGGTTGCCCCGTTGGTGCAGTTCCTCGGCCAGGCCGCGCCCGATGCCGGAGCCTCCGCCGGTGATCAGAATCGTGTTGCCGCTGAGCTTCACCGGTCTCCCTTCCGCAGGAAGGCGGCGTGCTGGCCGCGCACGTAGGCCTCGAAGGTCGTCGGCGGGCGTCCGAGCAGCCACGTGAGTACATGGGGGTTGCCGACGAAGTCGTGGCTGCTGTAGCGCGCGCAAGACCCTGGCCTGGTGCGTGACCTGCTGCGGATCCGCGTCGCCGACCCATGCCCTCAGGTAGGTGTCAGCATCGATCTCCCGCACCACGATGGGCCGGTCCAGCACGCGCGAGATGATGTCACCCAGATCGTGTGCCGTATAGCGGCCGGGCGCCGCCAGCTCGTAGGTGGCACCGGCATGGCGTGCGCTCTCGGTCAGGGCCATGCAGGCCACATCGGTCACGTCCGCCAGGTCCACCAGCGACTGGCGGCGCTCCAGCGACCACGACAGCTCAAACACGCCCTGCTCGAATACGGGCCGGAGCTTCAGGGCAACATGTAATTCGCCGCCTGAAGGATCGTGAACTCCAAGCCCGACGAGAGCAGGTGCTCCTGCTGGGGAGCCTGGTTTACGTCGCCGTCGTCGGGGCCTTGCACGTTCTCCCCACGGGCTACAACCCAGCCCGTAATGCCGTCAGGGACTATGGCGTCGGCCAGTACCCGCCGTTGTTCCGGGTCAGCCTGTGGGCAGGCTCGATAGTCGTGGCGGCCCTGCCAGTTGGCCTGGCCCTGGGAGTCGGCGCCCCTCCGCTCGCCAGCAGCGACCTCGTGTTCCTGGGCCTGGTGGCCGTCAGCCGCGTCGGTGAGTCGCTGTTCCCGACGACCGTGGAAGGAGAGCGCCTCACCCGAACTGGCGCGCTCCACTACGTCTTCGCGATCTTGACGTTCGGGTTCACCTACACGGCCATATCAGGCCTGACCCCGGTCCTGGTCAAGCTCCATCCGTGGCACTCGGACAAGGGGCTACTGACCTGGCTGGCCGGGGCGGCACTGGTCGGGCTCATACTCGTCGTTGCTACGCTGCTCCCGCGGCTGCGGCGCGTCTTCGGCCTGTGCGAACGATTCCTTCTGCTCGTCACGTACGCGTGGCTCGTGCTGGTGGCCCTCCAGCTGGCCGTAAATGCGGCGTAGGACGCCCGCTGTCACCATGCCCAGAACCGCTCTACCAGCTCGGGCACCGGCGCCTGAACTGCAAGTCCGGCAGGAGGACACCCCATGAAGATCGACGGATCAGTTGCCCTGGTCACCGGGGCCAACCGCGGGCTGGGCCGGGCATACGCCCGGGAGCTGGTCCGCCGGGGCGCAGCCCGGGTGTACGGGGCCGCGCGTGATCCAGCCGCGGTCACCGAGCCGGGCCTGACACCGGTGGCCCTCGACATCACCGACCCGGACCGGGTGGCCCAGGTCGCGAGGGACTGCGCGGACGTCAGCCTGCTGGTGAACAACGCGGGAGTGCTGAAGTACAGCACGTTCATCGGCGCGCCGAGCCTGGACGGCGCCCGGCTGGAGATGGAGACCAACTACTTCGGCACGCTGAGCATGTGCCGGGCCTTCGCGCCGGTGCTCGCGGCCAACGGCGGCGGCGCGATCGTCAACATGCTGTCGGTGACCAGCTTCTATACCAACCCGTTCGACGCCTCCTACGGCGCCTCGAAGGCGGCGGCCTGGTCGCTGACCAACGGCGTCCGCCTCGAACTGCACCACCAGGGCACCCTCGTGGTCGCCGTGCACGCCAGCTTCATCGACACCGACATGGCCGCCCTGACCAGTGCACCCAAAGTCAGCCCCGAATCCGTCGCCCAGCAGGTCTTCGACGCTGTCGAGGCCGGCCAGATCGAGGTGCTCGCTGACGAGCGGACCCGGACCGTCAAAGCAGAACTGTCCCGCGACCAGGAGCTGATCTACCCACCGATCCAGGAATTCTGGGACGCCGCGGTGAAGGGTCAACAGGATCGGCCACGCGCCGGTGATCAGCCCCAGGGGAGGTCGTGATGCCAATTATCGTTGTGACCCGGCTTCGGCTGAAGGACCCGGCGCTGCTGGATGAGTTCTTCACCGCCGCCGTCGCCGCGACCGAGCAGGCCCAGAAGTCAGACGGCAACCTCGGTGTGGACGCGCTCGCCGACGCCGGCAACGCATGGTGGAGCGTCAGCGCCTGGACCGGACGCCGCCCGATGCAGGCCTTCGTGGACACCGAACCGCACTCGAGCATCAGCAAACGCCTGGACCATTTCTGCGACGAGGCAACCTTCGTCGACTGGGAGCAAGACAGCCCGGACCTGCCGGACTGGCAGACGAGCTGGCGGCACCTCACCGCCGATGGCAAGGTGGCAGCACTCACGCATCCGTCAGAAGCAAATCAGACTCGCGCGTTCCCGCCACCGATCGAGCCTGCTGCGACTGGGAGCTGAACCGGCCGCGCAGCCCGCCTCGGGGTACGGATCACGACCGCCATGCGACAGCTCATGCATGTGGCCCCGCGAGACTGCTGTGCCCGGCCGCTGGCGGGTTGACGTTGTGGGCGGCCCGGCCAGGAATTGCGGCGCCTGCACGCCGGGCCGGTACCTGTGGGCGGTTGCCATGTTCGCCGAGGTCAGCACTTGCCGGGGATCCCGGCAGAGGGTGAGTGCGACGCTGGCCAAGGCCAGCAGCAGCGCGGCAATCCAGGGCTCGACCCGGGCGCCCGGCGCCCGGCGCCCGTCGAAGTCCCTGGTCAGTTCCTGGCTGGCAGGGCGGGGGCGAAAAAGTCGATCAGCAGCTGCGTGACGCGCTCAGCCTCGTCGTGATGCACCCAGTGCGAGGCGTCGGGCAGGCGCTCGACGCGGTCCAGGTTGGGCACGTCATCATGGTCGGGCTCGGCTAGCTCGGGGCCGAGGTAGCGATCCCGCTGTCCCCAGATGACCAGTGTCGGCGCCTTGATCGGGCGAAGCGCCGCTTCGGCCTTTTTGGGCGAGGTCCGCACCGAGGACCGGTAGTAGTTGATCATCCCGGTTGCCGCGCCCGGCTGCGACCACGCCTCGACGTAGCGTTCGATCTCCTCCGGCGTGTAGGCCGGGTGGGCGTCGCGCAGGAAGTGCCGGAAGAAGTGCCAGTGGTCGGCGTGTACGACGGTTTCGGGCAGGTCCGGGAGGTCAAAGAAGAAGAAGTACCAGGACTTGCGGAGCTGGCCAGGATGGTGCAGTCCCTGCGATAGCTTCCGCGGATGGGCCGCGTTGAGGATGGCCAGCCGACCCACCACCTCCGGGTGATTCATCGCGGTGGCCCAGGCGACGCTTCCGCCCCAGTCGTGACCGACCAGCAACGCGGACTCGGCACCGCGTTCGTGGATGAGACCGCGGATGTCGGCGGTCAGCTGGCCAGTGTCGTAGGCCGCGACACCGTCCGGCCGTGATGACAGGTTGTAGCCGCGCATGTCGGGTGCGACGACCCGGAATCCCGCTGCCGCGAGCGGTCCGATCTGCAGCCGCCAGCCGTACCAGAACTCGGGGAAGCCGTGCAGCAAAACGAGAAGCGGCCCCTCGCCGGCCTCCATGTAATGCAGCCGCTGGTCGCCGATCTCGGCATAGCCCTCACGAAGTTCGCCGCTTGTGCGGTCCTCAGTCGTGCTCATTACCGCCTCCCTGGGGTTGTGTCAGGGACGACGCTAACGATCTCAACCGCTGCATCACCCCAGGGGAACACCCTGGGTTCCCCCCAGGGGAACAACCCCGGTGGTTCCCCTGGCCTGGCCCGTCCGGAGGCTCAGTGAAGCCGTGCACGCCGCGAACGACGCAACCGTTCGCGTGCCTCACTACGCGGCCGCTACACGAAGCACAGTTGTTGTCACGGAAGTGACCCGATGCTTCAGCCACGGACTCATAGCCGCTGACCGAACGACCAGGTGCGGGCGCCGGCGAGCCGGCCGTCCTCGGGCAGCGCCGTTTGGAGCTGCCTACGCGAGGTGATACCGAGCTTCGCGAACACGTTGCGCAGGTGCCACTCGACCGTGCGCGCGCTGACGAACAGCTGCGCGCCGATCTCCGGGTTCGAAAGACCGTCGCGAGCGAGCCGGGCGATCTGCCCCTCCTGCGGCGTGAGCTCCTCGCGCGTGCCGGGGCTGCGCTTGCGCGCCTTCTCGCCTGTCGCCAACAGCTCGCGGCGGGCGCGCTCGGCGAACGCCTCCATGCCGACCGCGCCGAACAGGTGGTGGGCGGCGCGCAGCTGCTCGCGCGCGTCCACGCGTCGGCCCTCGCGGCGCAGCCACTCCCCATAGAGCAGATGCGCGCGCGCGAGCTCCGGACGCAGCCGCGTACGGCTAAACCGCTCGATCGCTTCGCGATACAAGTCGTTGGCGCCGGTGCCGTCGCTCAGCAATGCCCGGGAGCGGGCCTCAATGCCCAGCGCGAAGTCGGTACCGGCCGGCTGGGTCGTCTCCGCGAGCCGCTCGAGCGCATCGCGTGCGAGTTCGGCGTCTCCCACATGCATAGCCGCCTCGACCAGCTCGGGCAGCGCCCACACAGACACCCAGTACTCGACGGTGTTCGAAGTGGCTTGGCGGGCCGACCACGCCGCCTCCTGGTAGCGGGCCAGGCCGTTGTACAGGACCGCGGCCGCCCAATGCGCCCAGATAGCAACGGCTCCAGCAGCATCTCGCTCCATTACGCTCGCGAGCAGCGCGGCCGACTCGGCTTCCCTCCCTTGCAGGGCCCAGAGCCGCAAAGCGGCCCCCGGCACGAAGCGGCTCCCCGTTGCCGCCACCACGCTGTCGATCTCCGCGACGAGCGAGGCGGCGCCCGCGAAGTCGCCGATCCACGCCCTGGCCAGGGCCAGGGCGGACAGGTGGACGGGCAGTTGCGCGAGCGCGCCGGCGTCGCGGACGAACTGGAGCTTTCTCGCGGCGACCGCCAGCATGGCCTCGTTGTCCCACACAGCGTTGCTGGCGGCCGTGGCCATCCAACCCCAGCGAAGGGCGTCCTCCCGCGAGATCTCAAGCAGCGACTCCGCTGCTTGCTGCAACGTCGGAGTCGCGGCGGCGTGTCCGTCGGTGGTGAGCAGGGCGAGTCCGTCGAGCAGCAGGTCGAGTGGACGGGGAGTGTCCAGGCGGCGGGGGCAGGGACCGGACGGCGCGAGAGATCTCGCCGACGATGCGCCCTGCTTCGAGGTCGCCTGCGACTGCCGCCGCGCCCCAGGCGATCAGGTAGGTCTCGCGCGCGAGGTCGAGGTCGAACGGTTCGAGCCGTCTCGCGGCCCCCCGCAACAATGGCGCAGCGTCGCTGCTGCCCAAGGCGAGGGCGATGTTGCCACGCAGGAGGTCGATCCGGGCGCGCTGGAACCCGTCGAGCGGCCCGGCCTCGGCCGTGGCCGCCAGCTGGAGCGCTCCGTCGAACGCGCCAGCCTGGCAGCTCGCCTCCGCCGCGGCCAGCGCGCGCTCGGCACGCCGCGCCGGGTCGACTGTGAGCTCGGCGGACCGTTGCAGGAACGCGGCCGCTGCGGCGACGCCTCCGCGCGCCTGCGCACGGCCGGCCGAGCGTTCGAGCTCGGCGGCGACCTCCTCGTCGGGCCCCGCGGTGGCGCGGGCGCGGTGCCAGGCCCGCCGGTCCGGGTCGGTCTCGGCGACGGTGGCATCGGCCAGGGCACGATGCACGCGGTGCCGGTCGTCCGCGGCTGCCGAGCGATAGGCAGCGGACCGGACCAGTGGGTGCGCGAACTCGACACGCCCGCCCAGCTCGAGCAGCCCACCATCCTGTGCAGGGCCCGCCGCCGCGATGTCGATCCCGAGCATTCCTGCGGCACGGTCGAACAGGACGCGGTCGCCGAGGGGCTCTGCGGCAGCCGTGAGGACGAGCAGCTGCGTGTCGGACGGGAGCAGGTGGAGGCGCCGGACGTAGCTCTGCTCGATCCTGCTGGCGACCGGCTGGGGGCCGGGAAGACCGAACCCGCCGGCGAGATCGGCGACGTTCCACGTGCGCGGCAGCTCGAGCAACGCGAGCGGGTTGCCGTGACTCTCCATGACGATCTGGGCGCACACGGCGGCATCTAAGGGGCCGGGCACGTTGGCCAGCAGCAGCGCACGAGCATCGCTATCGCCGAGTGGCTGGATCGACAGGGCAGGCAGCCCGGCGAGAACGTCATCGCCGACCCCGGTCCGCGCGGCGCACACGACCACGATCCGCTCAGCGAGCAGGCGGCGGGCAACGAACCCCAGGATCTGCGCCGAGGCACCGTCGAGCCACTGCGCGTCGTCGACGATACAAACCAGCGGCTGCTGCTCGGCGACCTCAGCGAACAGCGTCAGCGTGGCCAGCCCCACCAGGAACCGGTCGGGCGCAGCACCGGCGCTGCGCCCGAACACCGTCGCAAGCGCGTCGCGCTGCGGAGCGGGCAACCGGCCGAGATTGTCCAGCATGGGCGCGCAGAGCTGGTGAAGGCCGGCATAGGCCAGCTCCATCTCCGACTCGACGCCGACGGCTCTCGCGACCTGCCAGCCCGCGACCCGGCCGGACAGGTAGCCCAGCAGCGCGGTCTTGCCCACGCCCGCCTCGCCCCGCAGGACGGTGACCCGGCTCCGGCCGGCGAGCGCGTCGGCCACGAGCCGACCGAGCTCCTCACACTCGCTTCGGCGGCCGAGGAGCTTCGAGGGCGGCCCGGGATCCTGACTCGTCGGCGGCCTCCTGCGTCGTCCTACGACTGCTCGTAGCCGGTATCAGCAGAGCGTACATCTGCGCCCGGGCCTGCGGAACCCGCAGACCCAGGGGGCCGCACCAGGGTGTCTCCCGGGGGCGATGCAGCCGTCGACACGCAAGAGTGATTCCTGACATGCCCAGCGCGACGCGAAGTGGCCCGGCTGGTGCGCCGCGTACATGACAGCGGAGCAGGCCGGGACGGACTGCCGACGTGAGCGACGACGACGCCTGGAGAAACCATGGCCGCCTCGATCAACTCTTCGCCCGTGCAGCGCGATCGGGACCTGCTCGGGCAGACCGTCCTCATCATCGGGGGCAGCTCCGGCATCGGGCTCGAGACAGCCCGGCTCGCCCGCACCAAGGGAGCGGACATCATCCTCACCGCCCGCAACCCCGACCGCCTGCACCGCGCTGGCCTCGAGCTCGGGGCCAGCATCGCCGCCTTCGACGCCACCGACTCCGACCGGCTCGAGCGGTTCTTCGACGCACTGCCCACGCCCATCGACCACCTGCTGGTCACCGGCCCCGGTCCCTACTACGCGCCGCTGGCCGAGTTCGATCTCAACGCGGCACGCCGCGACGTCGACGCCCATCTGCTGCTGCCACTGCAGGTCGCCCGGGACGCCGCGAGCAAGGTTCGACCGGGAGGCACCCTGCTGTTCATGAGTGGCACCGGTGGCCGCCGCAAGGCAGCGGGCCTCGCGTTCATCGCGGCGCTCACGGCCGCGCTTCCCGCCATGACCAAGAGCCTCGCGCTCGAGATCGCGCCTGTCCGGGTCAACGTGATCGCGGCAGGTTTTGTCAACACGCCGCTGTCGGCCTCGCTGCTCGGCGATGAGATCGACGAGCGCCGCGAGCAACTCCGTGCCACGCTGCCGATCGGCCGCGTCGTCTGCCCGGCCGACATCGCCGCACTGGCCGTCCACCTCATGACGAACACCGCGGTCACCGGCGCGACCTTCGACATCGACGGCGGCCAGCAACTCGTCGAAGGATGAACGATGAACGTGGCGTACCGCAGCGAAGGCGACGTTCAGCCCGCCGACAGCGACCGCGGTCAGGTGGTGTCGTGGACGTCACCGACACGAGGGTCGCCTCGTCCAAGACCACCACCGCTTTCGTACAAGCTATGCGATTTGTCTTGTTTATAGATAGAGATAATGGGTTGGTCCCAGTTGTTCCATTGCTGCCCACTGCCTGGCGTGCTTGCCTGGATTACATGGCGCCACGTGCCGCAACTGCGGGCAGGGACGACACCCTGCCTGGTCAGTACCGGAGGCTGATGGCGAGACACAGCCCGAACGGGCGGTACCTGTATCCTCGGGGGCCGCCGGACGCGGGACTTCATCGAGCGCACGGCAGGAGTCATGGTGCTCCAGCGATCGCATGGGAGTCTTCGCCCGGCCGTTATTTTCCCGCGGCAGCCTCGACACCGAGCGGGCGCAGGCCTCCTGTGACTCGGGTGCTCCCGCTGATGGTCGGCGCCACCGAAGACCGGCTCCAGCAAGCCCCGGTCATCGCGTGCTGACCATGACCATCGACGGCCAGCACGACCCGTTAACCCCTGCTGGAGACTGGGCCGCCTACAGCGGCAAGTTCACGGAAATACGAGCACCGGGTCCTGCCGGTCGGCCATAAACCTGCCGCATGAAGAACCGCTAAGGCCCGCACCCAAGCCGTCATCGACGCCGGTCATCTCTAACCATTACAAATAAACCGATCCACAGCGCAGGAGGTTCCTGGTGAATGCGACAGATCAGCCGTCCCAGCAAGCCGACGCCAAGCCGACGATCGTGCTCGTGCACGGCGCCTTCGCCGATGCGTCCAGCTGGAACGGCGTCATCGAGCGGCTGCAGCAGCAGGGTTACACCGTCATCGCTCCGGCAAATCCGCTGCGGGGCGTGGCCGCCGATTCCGCCTACACCGCCAGCCTGCTCAGCCAGATCGACGGTCCGGTGCTGCTGGCCGGGCACTCCTACGGCGGCGCGGTCATCACCAACGCCGCGGCCAATGCCCCGAACGTGGTCGGCCTGGTGTACGTAGCGGCCTTCGCCCCAGCTGAAGGCGAAACGCTGGGGGATGTCGAGAGCGGCTCGAAGGACAGCGTCTTGAACTCGGCCCTGGTCCAGTACCACTATCCGACCGGACACGACGGGGAGACCTCGGTCGAGTTCGCGATCAACCCTGCGCTGATCCGGGAGGCCTTCGCCGCTGACCTGCCCGCGGAGACCACAGCGCTGATGGCCGCTACCCAGCGCCCCGTCGCTGCGGCGGCGTTCAGCGACGCGTCCGGGCCGCCCGCCTGGAGAGGATTGCGGTCCTGGGCGGTGGTAGCCACTGGCGACAAGGCCGCCGGCGCCGACGTCGTCCGGTCGCATGCCCAGCGGGCGGGCGCCGACATCGTCGAGGTCGAGGGCTCACATGTGATCATGATCTCCCAGCCGCAGGCGGTGGCCGACCACATCCTGACGGCGGCCCGCGCCGTCGCCGACTCACACCGGTAGGCGACGGTGAGCACAGCACTGAGGTGAGCGCGGCAGAGGAGCCACGGATGAAGCCGGGAACGAACACCTCGTTCGACGCACTGAAGCAGGTCGATGCCGGTCGCCTGAATGTCGGGTATGCCGAAGCCGGCCCGGCCGACAGCCCTACCGTCATTTTGCTGCACGGGTGGCCTTATGACATTCACAGCTTTGCCGATGTCATCCCGGCGCTGGCGTCGGCGGGCTACCGGGTCGTCGTCCCGTTCGTCTGCGGCTACGGGACCACCCGGTTTCGTTCGGACGGCACGCTCCGTAACGGCCAGCAAGCCGCCTTGGCTGCGGACGTCATCGCGCTCATGGATGCGCTCGGCATCGAGACAGCCATCTTGGCCGGCTTCGATTGGGGGGCGCGGTCGGCCAACGTTGTCGCGGCGCTGTGGCCGGAGCGCTGCAAGGCGCTGGTGTCGGTGAGCGGATATCTGATCGGCAGCCAGGCCGCCAACGCGGCGCCGCTGCCGCCGCAGGCCGAGTATGCCTGCTGGTATCAGTTCTACTTCGCCACCGAGCGCGGCCGGGTCGGCTATGACAGATACCGGCGCGAGTTCAGCAGGTTTATCTGGCAGCTCGCCTCGCCGAGGTGGGCCTTTGACGACGCCACGTTCGCGCGCAGCGCGGCCGCCTTCGACAACCCCGACCACGTGGCGATCGTGATCCACAATTACCGCTGGCGGCTCGGCCTGGCCACGGGCGAGCCGCACTACGACGATCTGGAGGCCCGGCTCGCCGAGCTGCCGGCCATCGCCGTGCCCACGATCACCCTCGAGGGCGACGCCAACGGCGCGCCGCACCCGGACCCCAGCGCCTATGCCGGCAAATTCTCGGGCAAGTACGCACACCGGACCATCTCCGGCGGCGTCGGCCACAACTTGCCCCAGGAAGCCCCGCAGGCCTTCGCTCAGGCGATCGTCGACGTCGATGGCTTCTGAACGGTGAAGACCACGCTGCCAGCGCCCGGGCGCGATCACCGGATGTGCGGCCAGTTCTGCATCGACCACCAAACCAATGGAGCCCCACATGTCTAACACGATCGAACAGTCATCAGGCGCCACCGTGCGGAGTTCCAGAACTCGGCCACCGGTCCTGACCTGGGTCTCTATGCGGCCCGCTTGTACTCGCTGATGAGGCCGCCGAGGACGGCCGGCGCTTGATCCGCTCCTGGGAGAGATCAGCGACGGGGTGGTCGGGCCGGGGCGGGCGGATCTGGCGGCTGCGATGAGGCCTCTGTCGGTTGTAATGGGTCTCATACTCGGCCAGGATCGTCCGCAGATGCCGCGCGCCGAAGATGAGCATCAGGTCGGTGACCTCGGTCCGGGCGGTGAGCACGAACCTTTTCGCATAAGCGTTCGCGCGCGGGCTGCGGGGCGGGATCTTCACGACCTCGATACCGGCATCGGCCAGGACTGCGTCGAACGACGCGGTGAACTGACCGGCCCGGTCGCGGACTAGGAACCGCAAGCCGGCGGCGCGATCACCCAGATCCATCACGAGGTTGCGGCAGGAGCCGGATCACCGGCACCTCCGCCCCCGCCGGGCCGTGGCTTTGGTGCGGTACCCGCAGCAGCATTCCCGCTCGATCAGCTGGTGCCCGGTCACCTCGGCGCGAACCGGCTGCAGGTCGAAGGCCTGGCGGCGCTCCACGGCGGTGGCCGGGCGGTCCGCCAGCGCGGTGCCGCACCGGCCGCAGCAGGCAGGCTCATGGCGGATCTCCCGGTCCGGCCTGGCCACCTGCGTCCAGTGTCGCCCCCTTGTGCTCCCGGCCGGAGGTTACGATCCACCGCGGCGCTGCCGGGCTCGCGCGGCGGCGGAATGACGCAGGCCGGTTCCGATAAGAGCGGCCGATGCCGCCAGATTGAAGCCGATCGCGATCCTGGTTGTCGGTGACCAGGATCGCGGCCGACGGGTCACGGGCTCGATGAGGGTGCCGATGATGCACCCCAGGCCGATCCCGGCGCAGACCGTACCTGGGCGCGTGCTCGGTTTCCAGCGCGGGGCCGTTGCCGCTGTCAGGACGGCCACCGCCGGCATCGGCCACGGCGCGGCGATGCCAGCTCCCCATCCGGCAGCCAGCCCGGCAGGCACCGACAGCGGGATGCTTACGCCGAGGGGCTGGCCGGGAAGCTGATCGCGGATCGCCACCGCGCTGCCCAGCACGGCTGCACCGGCGAATGCGAGCGATGCGCCCAGCAGCACACGATCCGGATCTGCCCTCATTCGGTGCCTCCCGCCTTTCGGTGCTGCAGGACGCCAGGCTACGGGCCGCGGGGTCGATCAGAGGTATGACAGCACCATTCTGTCGCCAGCATTACGAGTGAGGGAGCAAGCCGGGACTGCGGCGATTGACGGCCATGTCGCGGCTCGGCAGGTGACCCGGCACCCCGGTCACCCGGCGGCGGACGTGATAGCCGAACCCAGCCAGGCCGGGCAGTGCGGCGCCGTGGACGGTTCGCTGGAGCTGGGGCCTGGGGCGAGTCGGGCTGACCTGCCGGGCCGGATCGAGAGCTGGGCCTTTCCGCACCACATCGCGCTGTGACGCTGGGTTGCGCACGGTTGCAGCCAGATAGCAGCCGAACCGCAACCGTGACGGGTTGTGCTGGCTCTGGGCGGCCGACCGGCGGCCGCCGGAAGCAAAGGACCATAGTCATGATCACGCGAACCAAGCTGGTGATCGGGACGCTCGCCACGGGCCTGGCGCTCGCCGCATGCGGCTCCGTTGCCGGGACGTCCGGCCAGGGAACCCATGGGATGCCATTCGCGCAGCACCAGGTGCAGCGCGGCGGATCAGGAGTTGATGAAGTGAGGGGTGGGCTTGGCGGCATCCGGCCGGCCCTGTCGCCGGACAGTGGCCTAGCGGGCTGCTCATCAGTGTTGGGTGCTCACCAGGTTGCCGCCAGGGACTACCCGAAGATCGCTGCCCAGTTCGCCGGCTCGCGATGGCCGGACTTGCGCATCAGTGGTCTGGCCTACGTCGAGATCGCGACCAAGCTGCGCGCTACGCACGCCTACGGCGGCGAGACCGTTTGGTTCATCGAGCGGCTAGCCACTGCCTGCGCAAAGCACGGGCGGGCCGACAACAGCTTCGTGATTTGAGACAACTCGCTCAGGTCAAGCGCGAGATCGTGCGGAAGGCCGGGGGCGAGCCCGGGGTGGGTGAGCGCCCGCGCGGTGCCGGTCGCGGCACGGGCGGTGGGGGGACCCGTCGAAGGGCGGGTCCCCCGGCGCGGGTCAGGCGCAGGGCTTGGGGCTTGCTGGTGTGATCGAGTACAGCGTGCGTTCTTGGGGGGTGAAGTCCCGGCGGGCGATGGAGCAGGCGCGGCTCAGCCAGGCCGCCACGGTGGCGGGCCAGGCTGTGACGCGGCCCGTGGGATCCAGGCCGAGAACTTCTTTGCCATCGGGGGTGTAGGCCCCGAACACTCCCTCGTCGGGAAGCAGGTGCAAGGGCTCGGCCACGGGGCGCAGATGGGCCGCCTCCCACAGCCGGATTATGCCGTCGGTGCCGGATGTCAGGATCGTCCGGCCGTCCGGGGCAAACGATGCGGTGAGGACAGGGCCGGATTGGGCGACGACGGGACCGGCGAGCAGGCGGCCCGATGCCGCGTCGAAGGTGGCAATCTGCCCATGAGCTGACGCCACGACCAGGCGGTGCCCGTCCGGTGAGAACCCGATGACCCGAACCCCGGCCAGCCAGCCAGCCGCCCAGGTGACCCTGCCAATGGGGACCGTTAGGACGCTGAACCCTTGGAAGAAGGCGTTGCCGAGTGCGACAAGCCTGCCGTCCGGGCTGAATGCGGCCGTGCCGGGGCTGAAGCCCAGGTTGATGCCGTGGCCGACGCGTTCCAGTGTGCCGGCGTCGGCGAAGTAGCAAGAGGCAGTTATCCCCGAAGGGGACTCGCACGCCACAAGCCGCCGGCCGTCGGGCGACACGCCGAGTACGGTCTTGGGGGAGCGGTCGCCCAGCGTGGACGTCTGGTCCACCTGCCCCGTTGTGGTGTTCCATCGCCGTATCAGCGGGCCGGTCGAGGAGAGGTAGGCGTAGTGGCCATCGGGTGACAGCACCAGATCATCAAGGCCTTTCACCGGCTTGCCCTGTGTGGTCCGCGTGCCCGTCGCCACGTCGATGGTCGCGATCAGGCCTGTCTGGAAGCCGATCACAGCCCGGCGGCGGTTGGCTGACCAACCTGCGTAGGGCGCGCCCAGATTGCCAGGCGCTGAAGGGGCCTTGCGCGGTGTTGGGCCGGGTGACCCCGAAGGACCGGTTCCCGGTGATGTCCCAGGCGATGACCGATGTGTCCAGGCTCGCGGTGTACAGGGTCCGCCCATCGGGTGTGAAGGCGCCATCGGTGACTGGGCCGCTGTGCCCCGCGAGAGTGAGCCGGGGCTGGCCGGTTCTGACGTCCCATATCGTGACGGCTCCGTCTGCGTGGAGCGAGGCGGCCGTCTGGCCGTTGGGGGACAAGACCATGTTGGCGGCTCCGCCGGCGTGCTCGCCTATACCGTTCCGGACCTGCCCGGTGCGCAGGTCCTCGAAAAACACCGCTCCTTTGTTGCCGCTGACGGCGAGCGTGTGGCCGTCGCGGCTGACGGCCACACGGGAGTCAGCCGCGACGGGCAAGGTGATCCGGCGGACGATGTGGGCCGTCTTCGGGTTGACCAGGATCACATCCCGCGTGGACTCGGCGATGGCGAGGATGTCGTCACCGGCCGCGTAGACGTCAACGGGTCCCCCGGCCCCGGCCCCGGGGACACCGACGCTGCGTGTCTGGGTCCAGGTGGCCGCGTCGTAGAAGATGACCGGCCCGATGCCGGACTCGACCGCCACCGCGCGGCCGTCCCGTGTCCACGTCAGAGATGCTCCCGAGGCATCGCTGTTCCCGGGCAGGGGCAGATAGGTCTGAATACTCCGGCGGGCGAGGTCCCAGACCACAACCTCGAGGCGGAAGTCACTCGTACTCTGGTTGACCGTCAAAACGGCGACTAGCCGGCCGTCTGGCGAGAAGGCGATCCCCCCGCTCAAGCCGCCGATCTGCACGGGATTACCGATCCGGCGCATCGTCCGCGTGTCCCAGAACACCAGCGTGCCGTTGACGCCGCTCGCGGCGAGGGTGTGGCCATCGGGGCTTACGGCGACACCTAGCAGCCCGTCGCCGCCGAAGCGGACCTGGCTGAGGGCGTGCGGGCTGCGTTGCAGAGCGGTGAAAAGGTCGCCCTCGGTCTCCAGCGATGGGTCGGTGCGCACGGCGGCGGCCGCCAGCAGCAGCGAGCGGTCCAGATCCGGCTCGGTGAGCGCACGGGCACCCAGCCGCCGCGCCTCGGCGCTGCGTTGCGCCGTGCGGGCCTGACCGCGCTGCTGCACGGCGAGCGCGCCGACTACGACGGAGAAAAGCAGCAGCGCCATGACGCCGGCGAGCACCACGCGCAGTCGGCGGCCCGCCCGGGCCTCCCGGACGCGCGCCCGGGCCTCTTGGGCATGTGCTCGTGCCTCCCGGTCGGCGCGCTCACGCTCCTCCCGCAGCTCGCGATCGGCTGCCGCGCGGCTCGCTGCAAGGAACTCCTCTTCGATGGCGTTGAGGTCGCCGGCGTGCCCGCCCGCCCAATCCAGGGCGCTGGCCAGCCGGGCTCCCCGGTACAGCTCCGCGTCAGGTCGGCCGGACTGGGCCCACTCCCGGGCAGCGGGCGCGAGGTGCCGGCGAAGGGCTCGGCCCTGCTCGTCCTCCTCCAGCCAGCGGGCCAGCCGGGGCCAGTGCGACAGCAGCGCCTCGTGCGCTACCTCCACCGTGTCGTCCCCGGCCGTCAGCAGCCGGCGGCCGACCAGAACATCAAGGGCGCGCCGCGCCGCCTCATCGCCGGGCGCGGCCACCTCCGCCACCGGCACCCGGCGGCGCACCGGCAGCCCCGCCTCGCCGGTGTCGGCGAGCCGAACCAGGATGCGCCGCGCCGCCTCCTGGTCGGCCGGCGCCAGCCGGGCGTACGCCGAATCGGCGAGCCGGGCCAGCGCGCCGGAAACCCCGCCCGCCGCCAGGTAGCCAGCGTGGGTGAGGGTGCGGCCGCGGCGGCGCTCCCAGGTGTCCAGCAGCGCCGTTGACAGCAGCGGCAAGCCACCGGGGCGGCCACGCACATCCTCGACGACCGCATGGAGGAGATCGGGCTCGACCTCCAGTCCCGCATACCTGGCCGGCCCCTCGACCGCCCGCCGCACCTCGTCGTCGCTCATCGGCCCGACCAGGACCGCACCGTCCGCGACGCGGGATGCCAGCTCCTGGTACTGAGCGCACCATCCCAGGTAGTCCGCGCGGACCGCCAGGATCACCCGCGCCGGTGCAGAATCCGGCTCAAGGAGGCCGAGGAGCTCGGCGACAAAGCCCGCCCGCTCGTCCTCGTCGCCGCATGCGGTGAACAGCTCCTCGAACTGGTCGACGACCACGACCGCGGCCGGAGCTTGCCGACCGTGGAGCACCGGCGCAAGCTCATGCCGGGGCGCCGTGCCCGGCGTGAGCACATGCTGCGGCCACTTTCCGCTGCCCGGGAGCGCCCCGGCAGCAAGCGCGGGCAGCAGGCCCGCGCGGACCAGCGAGGACTTGCCCGCCCCGGACGGGCCGGCCACCGCGACTAGCGGCGTGTCAGCGAGCCGGGCGATCAGCGTGGCGACCAGCGCCTCGCGGCCATGAAAGATCGCCGCGTCCTGCTTCTCGAACCTGGCCAAGCCCTTATACGGGCACAGCACCCCTTCGCCCGCTAGTGCGCCCACACCGGCATGCGCGGCTCGCTCCTGTCTGGCCCGGTACAGGTCAAGCAGCCCCTCCCGGGCCGTGGCCCGGACCGCCGACAGGGCCTGCCGGGCCGCGGGGGCCTGCCCTACGGCGCCAGCAACCCGCTGGGCCGCGTCCGCCTCCACCCAGGCGGCGGCCAGCTCATGCAGCCGCCCCGGCAGCCCTGCGCCGTGCGTGACGATGCCCCGCACCACACCCGGTTCGGCCGCTGGACCGAGATAGCGCTCGACGATCAACGCGGCATCGGCGGCATCCAGCGGCGGCAACGCCAGCCGCCGGGCGCGACCGGCGCCCCGCTCAACCGCGTGCAACCGGGCATCCGCACGCTCCGGCCCGTAGGTGGCAACGACCAGCAGGCGCAGCCGCGGCGCGGCCTCGGCCGCCGCCTCCAGCAGCGCAACCGCGCCCGGACCCGACTGGTCCACGTCGTCAAGAACGAGCAGGACCGGCCGCCCAGCCGCCGACCGCACCAGGTCGGCGGGCGAGGCCTGCCCACCCTCAGGCCCGGAGTGCTCACCGACCACCTGGACTGCCGCGCCGCGGCCGTGCGCGTGGTGGGCAAGCTCGGCCGCCAGCCGGGTACGGCCGCTCCCGGCCAGGCCCGACACAAGTACCACACCACCCCGCCCGTGCTCCGCATCGGCCCAGAACCCGCACAGGCCGGCCAGGGCCGCATCGCGGCCTATGAACGCCGGGCCGATCTCGCGCAGCCCCACGGGCAGCTCCGGCGGGCCCAACGAGCGCGGGTCCGGCGCAGCCAGGCCGGGATCGTGCGCCAGGACGGCGGTCTCCAGCGCCTGCAGCTCCGGCCCCGGCTCCACGCCGATCTCCTCAACCAGACCGCTGCGGGCCCGCCGGAACGCCAGCAGCGCGTCGCTTTGCCGCCCGCCCCGATAGAACGCGATCATCAACTGCGCCCACAGCCGTTCCCGAAGCGGATGCTCCCGCACAAGACCCTCAAGCTCGGCGATCACTTCGGCGTGGCGGCCCAGCGCGAGGTCGGCATCAATACGGGCCTCCACAGCGGCCAGGCGCATCTCTTCCAGGCGCGCCGCCTCCGCGGCGCCAAACAATGTGTCCTGGAAATCCGCGTAGGCGGATCCACGCCACAGCCCCAGCGCCTCACGCAGGAGCTGCGCAGCGATATCGCGCGCACCCGCGGCCGCGGCCTCGCGGGCTCGTGCCACCAGATCAGCGAACCGCAGCGCATCCACCTGATCGCGAGCCGCACGCAGCATGTACCCGGCCCCGCGCCGCGAGACGAGGGAGCCCTCGGCTGGCCGGCCATTCGGCTCCAGCATCTTGCGCACCCGGACGGCATACACCTGCACCGACTTCGCGGCGCTGGGTGGAGGCTCCGTCCCCCACAACGCCTCGAAGATGTTATCGACCGGAACCACGCTGTTGGCGCGAGACAGCAGCAACCCGAGAAGCCGCCGCTCCTTGACCCCCTTGATCGCGAGCTGCTCGTCATCGGCCCGCACCTCAAGAGGCCCGAGCACACCGAACCGCATTAACCGAGCGTATCCTGTTTGCCACTCTCGACAGCGTCACGCTTCCCAGCCGCCAGGTGGCGGGCAGCAAAGGCAGTAGCAGTCGGCGTGCCGAGCGCAACCGGCTCAGCCGGGAGGTAGCGCGGTCGAGTACAGCATTTCCGCGCTCGGGCTGACGACCGAAGCAACGATGCACCCAGAAGAGCCCGCGCAAGTCTGACCAGGCTGACCGGTGCCATGCCGGACGGGCCGACAAGACCTATGGCAGCGACGCGCCTCACGTCCCTCAGCACAGGTGGGCACGTAAGGCCGGCTCCAACCAGATAGCAGATAGCAATGCTGGGTGGGCCGACGACACACGCCGCGCGACCGGAAAGCTCGCCGCTCCGGCCAGCCGGGGTGCGACAATCGGCGCATGCCGGAACGACTCGAGGTGCAGCGGGCTGTGGCCGCATCAGCGGGCGAGATCTTCGCTGTGCTCAGGGATCCCCGGGGGCACGTTGCCATCGACAGCTCCGGCATGCTGATGGAGGCCAGCGGGGACATTGTCGCCAAGGCGGGAGACACCTTCGTGGTGCACATGGACCGGGAAGCACTCAACGACTATCCCTTCGGCCTGTACGACGTCACCGTCGAGATCGTCACGTTCGAGCCGGACCAGGAAATTGCCTGGACCGTCCACGGCCAGCTGGACCTCGGCCACGTGTACGGCTACCGGCTGGAGCCAATCGAGGAGGGCACGCTCGTGACCTCCTACTACGACTGGTCGGCGGCCGGGCAGGACTGGAAGGACGCCGCTGTATTCCCGGTGATCCCGGAGAGCGCGCTGCGGGCCACGCTCGGGATCCTGGCCCGCACTGTCGCCCCCGGCAAGCCCCGCCCCGCGCCCTAAACCTGGCCGGTTGGCACAGGGGCAAGTGATCAGGCAGGCGGTGCCGTCGTGGTTGCTGACGGCTTGCGGGCGACCCCGCAGAATTCGTCCACCTCGGCGGGCTGGCCGCCCGGCGGGCTGAGATCGGGCCGCCAGCGGGAACAAGACACCACCCCAGGTGCCAGCAGGTCCAGCCCGTCGAAGAAGCCAGTGATCTGCTCCGGGCTGCGCAGGGTCATCGGCGGTGTGCCGACCTGGTTCCAGTGCCGCACCGCCTCTTCCATGGCCGCGCCGTGGACAGCGCTGGTCGAGTGGTTGATGACAACGAAGCTGCCCGGTGCCAGCGCCGCCACCAGCCGCCTCACGATCGAGTACGCCTCGCCGGTGTCGGAGATGTGGTGCAAGATGCCCAGCAGCATGAGGCCGGCAGGCTGGGCGAAGTCGAGCGTCCGCGCCGCCTCGGCAAGGATCCTGTCCGGGTCACGCAGATCCCCGTCCACGTAGTCGCAGGCCCCCTCGGGGGTACCAGTGAGCAGCGCGCGGGCGTGCGCCAGCACCAGAGGATCGTTGTCGGCGTACACGATCCGCGCCTCCGGCGCCACCCGCTGAGCCACCTCATGGGTGTTGTCCGCTGTTGGCAGCCCGGTGCCAATGTCCAGGAACTGGCGGATGCCCGCCTGACCCACCAGGTACCGGACAGCCCTCCCCAGAAAGGCCCGGTCCGCCCGGGCCTGCGTCACGATGCTCGGCAGCATCGCGGCCACCTTGTCGCCAGCCACCCGGTCGACAGCGTAGTTGTCCTTGCCGCCCAGCCAGTAATTCCAGATCCGCGCCGAATGCGACACAGTCGTGTCCAACTTAGGACCCGGCCCAATAGGAGCAGCCGCGTCGTCCGCCACCGACATCATCTCCCATCACATTCGAAGGTCTTGCCCCAACAGGCAAGGTATCGGTGCTAGCTGCGAGGCGGCCCGGCGGCTCGTTTCTGCACCGCTCCCTCCTCCTCCAGCGGGCCGGGCCTGCGGCGGTGCCGGGCTGGCGCTTCATTCGAACCAGTAGCCCAGGTGCACTTGGGCGCCTTCGCCGAGGTTGGCGCGGAACCCGCCCTCGCCGCGCAGGCCTGGTGCACCAGCCGGGAGAACCCGCGCATCCGCGCTCTCAACGAGGTCGCCCGTTCCATGATCGCGGGGCCCGGCACCGCACCATTCCGGGCGCGACAGCCTTAAGCTAAAGGCGCCAGAATCGGATGATCTGCGTGCGGGCCACCGGCACAGCCGCCCGAACACGCGCCGTGCGGAATCGGCAGGCGGCGTGTCGTAGCTGCGGAAACAATGCTGAACCACCGGCTATCTCAGGCCGGCCGGAATATACGGGCCAACGCATAGTTATGTAGGCTGGAATGCCCGCTATTCGGCTACTTGCCAGTGCATGCGACAGCCGGGCCGCCTGTCAGGTGTTCAGCTTGTTCCGTTGAGTCCTGGTCAGGCCGGCCAGCACCAGGTCGTAGGAATGATCGACGAGTTCCAGCACTTCCTGGTCAGGCACCGAACCGTCGAAGGCCACCGTGTTCCAGTGCCGCTTGTTGAGGTGGTAGCCCGGGGTGATAGCCGCGTAACGACCGCGTAGGTCGGCCGCCAGGCCCGGATCGCACTTGAGGCTGACGCTGCCGGGTGCCGGGCCCAGCGACACCAGTGCGAACATCCGGCCAGCGACCTTGAAGACGGCTACCTCATCGCCGAACGGGTAGTCCTCGACCGATCCTGGCTTGGTGCCGCACGCTGCCATCACTCGGTCGCGCAACGAACCAGCCACCTTCAATCACCCGGTTCCCTTGCCCAGTTCCCGGCTCCGCGACCAGTATCCAAGCCCAGTCTGGCTGCTGGCGGCAAGAAGCGGGCTACCCGGATGCCAGCCCGGCACCGCTGGCACGCCGCCGCGGCAGACGACCGGGCTTGCCAGTTGATGCCGTGCTCGCACGCTATCGGGACCGCCGGCCGGGCCAGCGGATCCGCCGTGACCCAGGGGCGCGCCATGGCCCGCAGCGCTGCCAGGTCCGACAGGTCCCGGCGCTTGCCGGTGATTGAGCGCTGGCCCGGGTGATACTTGGTTCGCGCATGATCCCTGCCGCGGGCGGGCCGGCGAACCCGCGGCTGGATCGGGCGTCCCGTCGGCGGCGGACCAGGAGGGCGGCCATGGGCGAGGTTCAGATCCCAGCCCCGCGGCGGTTGCGCGGCTACCTGGCGACACCCGCGGGCCCTGGGCCCTGGCCGGGTGCCGTGGTCATCCATGACGCCGTCGGCATGACGCCGGATCTGCGCGCGCAGGCGGAATGGCTGGCAGGTGCGGGATATCTCACGGTGGCACCGGATCTTTACTCCTGGGGCGGCAAGCTCCGCTGTGTCGTCTCCACCATCACCAGCATCGCCCGGGGCCAGGGTCCTGCCTTCGATGACGTCGACGCCACCCGGTCCTGGCTCGCGGGCCAGCCCGGCTGCACTGGGCACATCGGGGTGATCGGTTTTTGCATGGGCGGCGGATTCGCTGTTGTCCTGGCGGCCGGGCGTGGGTTCGAAGCCTCGAGTGTCAACTATGGGGCGCTCCCCGCAAACGCCGAGGACCTGCTCGGGAACGCCTGCCCGATAGTGGCCAGCTACGGTGCCCGTGACCGATCGGTGGGGGACGCGCCGGCCCGGTTGAAGCGGATCCTGGACGGCAACGGCATCGACAATGACGTGAAGGTCTACCCGGGCGTCGGTCACTCCTTCATGAACAACCATCCCGGCAAGCTGGCCACGTTCGCAGGTGCGGCAGGTAAAGATGCGGCGCTGCCCCGGGTGTTCACGGTCGTCAGCCTGCTCAGTGGCCCGCTGATCGGGATGGGCTTCGACGAACAGGCGACGAGCGACGCCAGAGCCCGGATTGTCGCTTTCTTCGATACGCACCTGAGGCCACCGGCTCCCTGAGGTCCGCGCGCCCCCGAACTCGGCACAAGCGCTTCGCGGCAGAAGCGGCATTCTCGGTACCGGACGGTCATGCATGATCATGCACGCTGGGCCGCCGGATAGCCGTCGTGCGGAAACCGGGGATTGCCGGGTGCGCGGCACCGTCATGGACCGCCAGGTGGACGCGGACCGGGACTTCGGCCGGCGTGGCCGCTTGGCGCGGAACAGCGACGCCCGTTATGGGCGCAGGTATGGCTGATCTGCGCGGCGCCTGCAAGCACGGGCGCTACTTCCCGCGCGTCCGCGGCCGGGAACTGCTAGCCGGGGATGAGGCCGAGGGAACGGGCCCGGCTGACCGCCTCGTCCCGGCTGTGGACACCGAGCCTGTTATACAGGCGTGCCGCTCGCTCCTTGGCCGCCGACCGGGAGATACCCAGCTTGTCGGCGATAACGGAGAAGGGAAGTGGCTGGGGGAGATACCGCAGAACCTGGGCCTCTGCCATGGTGATCGACGCCGCCTTGACCCGTGCCCCGGCTTCGCCGGCCGCTTCGGCGGCTACCTCGTCGGCGGCGGCGATGGTGGCCAGGGATTCCGCCAGGGACGCGGCGGCTACCTCGTCGGCGGCGTCCACCGCGGCGGCGTCTTCAGCGACGGCCTCAGCAGCCGCCTGGCCGGCCGCGGCCACGATGAGGCCAGCCGCGGTCAGCGCCGTGACCGCCTCGTGGGCGGCAGCCTCCTCCACCAGCCCGGCAGTGATCAGCGCCCGGACGGCGGCAGCGGCCGCAGCGGACTGGATACGCTCCGATTCGGCCACCGCCTCGGCCGCCTCGGCTCTGGCCGCCACCGCCGCGAGCAAGGCGCCGGCCTCATCGGCCTGAGCCTGGGCAATCACCGCAGCTGCCTCTTCCATGGCGGCGACCTCGGCTCCCACCACCAGCCCGGTCTCGGAGGTCAGGAAACCCTCGCCGATCAGCGTGCCGCCAGCCTCGGCGATGGCGTCGAAAAGCGGGGCGGCCCAGTGGTGTTCCACGAGCAGGAAGGCCAGGGCGGTCCCCGGCTGGAGAGAACCGGCCAGAGCCCGCGCATCGGCCGGGTCAAAGGCCGGGCCGCCAGCAGGCACCGGCCCGGCCGGACTGCCGTTCGCCACCGGAACGACCGCCGCCAGGAGCGAGCCGAAGTCCTCGTCATTACCGACGGCCAGCTGCTCGATGCTGCCGTCCTGGCTTTTAGCCACGAAGAGCATGTCGAGCAGGCGAAGAACCCCCCGGCCGCGCAAACGATCGACCTCGGCCAGGATCCGGTCCTCGGCACCGGCGTCGCGGCTGAAGCTCAAGGCGATCACCTGCAGCGGTGCGGTCATCGTTGCCCTCCCTTGTTCCGGCCCGTAATGCCGCTGACCGTACCACCAGGCAGCGTCACCACCAGCGCCGCATCCGCGCCTGTCCTGGCAGTCGCCGGATCAATCCCCGGGACGCGCTCCACCGCCCAGCGCGTTGATATGCCGCTGGGCGGGCCGGCCTCCAAAGACTTCGCCGAAGGCCGGCGGTGCCCGGTCTTTACAGCCGCCGGAAGACCTGCCCCGGCCAGGCCGTGGCCGCCACGCGGCCGCGCGCATCCACAGCGATGCCCTCAGCGAGGTCACGATGCAAGCCTGCCCCACCACTCCAACGGCCCAGGCAGGCAACCCGGAAAGGGAAGACAACCGCCACCCAATCATCGATGTGGGCTAGGTCGTCCCTGGCGACAGCGCGACCCAGCGGCATCAGCGAGAGTTCGCGGGACATGATGGCCTGCATGAATATGCGGCCCCGCTTGCTGTCGTGCCGTGGCCGCCCATGATGGCCGGAACGGTGGCGACGTGGTCCATCGGCCAAATAGGCGCGCGCCGACCCGCCTTATTGCGTGTTGCGCCGGGTCGTCGCGTGGGCCGGCTGGCTGTGCGGGAATGGCTGATCTGCGTGCGGAGCCTGGAACCTCGCACGGTTACGGCCGGTGCTCGTAGTCGTCGGCTTGGTGGCGGAGGGCGAAGATCGCTGCCTGGACGCGGTCTTGCAGGCCGAGTTTGGTGAGGATACTGCGGACGTGGGTCTTGACGGTCTGCTCGCCGATCGCCAGGTCCCGGGCGATCTGCCGGTTGCTGTGACCGCGGGCGATCAGCTGGAGTACTTCGCGTTCGCGCGGGGAGAGCGGCTGCAGTGGGTCCGGCGGCGGTGGCCGGCGGAGCGCCTGGGTGAGCCGGGTCAGGAGCTCGGGGCTGAGGCTGGCGGTGCCGGCGGCGGCGTCGCGGACGGCGGCGATGACGTGCTCGGCCGGGGCGGTCTTGAGCAGGTAGGAGGTCGCGCCGGCGTGCATGGCGCGGACGAGGTGCTCGTCGTCAGTGGCGGAGGTGAGCACGACGACGGCAGGCCGGTGCGGCGCGTCGTGCAGTGCGGCGAGCACGGCGTGCCCGTCCAGTCCGGGCATGTACAGGTCGAGTAGCAGCACGTCCGGGCGGGTGGCGGCGACGACGTCTACCGTCTGCCTGGCCGTCTCCAGCTTCGCCGGCGACCTCAACGTCTGGTTCCTGGCCGAGCAGGTAGCACAGCCCCTCCCGGACGACGCGATGGTCGTCGGCGATCACCACGCGGATCGTCACGGCACCGGCACCCGGACGGTGAGCGCCGCGCCGCGCCCGGGTGCGCTGTCGATGTCCACGGTGCCGCCGAGTTCGGCGACCCGGTCCCGGACGTGGGCCAGCCCGGAACCGGCATGCGGGGCAGCCGGGTCGAAGCCGGTGCCGGTGTCGCGGACGGCAAGCTCGACGTGCCCGTCCTGGCGGGTCATCGACACGGCAAGCCGGCGGGCGTTGCCGTGCCGTACGGCATTGGTGCATGCCTCCTGAGTGATGCGCAGCAGGGCGTGCTCGACAGGCGCGGGGACGGTGACGTCGTCCAGGCTGGCGTCGACAGCGACGCCGAGCCGGTCGTGGTAGGCCGCGCAGATCTCCTGCAGAGCCGGGGCGAGCCCGGCACCGTCCAGGCTGGCCGGGCGCAGCTCTATCAGGAGCGCCTGCATGTCGCGCAGTGCCTCTTCGCTGATGCGCTCGATCGCCTGCGCCTGCTGATTGCCCGGGTCGGCCCGGCACATCCCGGCGGCGATCATCCGCAGGCCGAACAGGTGCTGGGAGATCGCGTCGTGGACCTCCCGCGCGATCCGGGCTCGCTCCGCGGCGCGCGCGGCGCCGGTGGCGCGCTGCCGTTCGGCAGCCAGCGCGGAGCCGAGCTGGCGGGTCATGGTGGTGAAGTTCGCCTCCAGCCGTCCGACCTCGTCCCGGCCCGAGACGGGCAGGGTGACCGTGTAGTCGCCGTCAGCGACCGCGAGGGTGGCTCGTTCAAGGCGGCGCACTCGGCGGACAAGGCGCCATGAGACCAGCAGCCCAAACAGCACGCCGACCGGCACGATCGCGATGAGCAGCACGGAGGGGGCCGACAGCAGCGGGCCGTCCTCGCCGAGCTGACGCAGCTCGCCCCAGGCGCGGATGGGATTGAGGAACCCGGGCGACCATGGCGCCTGGACATAGACGTAAGCGACCCGTCCCGGCGCGCTAGCCGACGGCTTGCTGATGCCGGCGCGACCCGCCCGCCAGACCGTCCAGAGCACGCTGCCGTACGGCGTGGACACGCTGCCGCCTTTGATGCGGCCGACGGCTTCCGCCGGAGCCGCCGGGGCGGGGAGCTCGCTGGCCGCCGCCCGTCCGGGCGGGTACCGGGATGGCGCGGAGGACGCGACGACCGTGCCGTCGGCGGCGACCGCCACGACCGCGGTGACCGGTTGGTCGCTGTGGACTGGGCCGGTGACCGCCGGAACGACCAGCGTGCCGTCCGGGGCCGGCCGGGCCAGGCCCGGCTGCGCCGGCTGGCCTGGCTCGCCGAGCACGGTTCCGGCCGGCACGCCGCCGCGATAGCGCTGGGCGAGCTGCTGGCTGTAGCTCTTCGCGGTGGCGTCCACCTGGGCCTGCAGCTGGGCGCCGTTCACCAGCCGCGGTACCTGGAAGCCCAGCACGAGCGCCTCGACCAGCACCACGACGGCGAGCGTCACGAGAATGTAGGAGGCGATCAGCCGGCCCGATAGCCCCCACACCCTGCGCCGCACCCGGTCCAGCACACGTGCACGCTACCTCCGCGCGGCCCTCCGGCGTATCCCTCCAGCGATGGACCCGCCCTACCCCCGGCGCGTGACGCGCCCGCCCGTCGCCGGCCGGGACGCTGGCTGCACGAACCCACAGCCACCCTGTCCAGCCGCGAGGAGACACGAGATGAACAACTGCCCCGGCCGCGGACCCGGCCCGCGACCGCCCCGGCCCCGGCGGGCGCGAGCCGCAGCCGTCATCACCGTCATGGCCGCCGCTGCCCTGCTGGCGGCGGCATGCGGCGGCAGCCCGTCATCCACCGGGTCCGGCGGCCCACCGAATGCGGGAGGGTCAGCGAGTTCCCCGTCAGCGGTCGGCTACACCAGTTGCATGCGCTCCCACGGGGTGCCGGACTACCCCGACCCCGACAGCAGCGGGCAGCTCCCGAAGATAACCTCGGGGCAGCAAGTCGGAGTCAGCGGTTCCCGGCTCAATGCGGCCCAGGGAGCCTGCCAGGACCTGTGGCCGTACCAGCCGCCGACCGCGGCCCAGCAGCGGCAGCAGCTGGCCGACGACCTGAAATTCGCGCAGTGCATGCGTTCCCACGGGTTGCCGAACGTTCCCGACCCCACCACCGGTCCCGACGGGCCTCATTTCGTTATAAGCGTCAGCAGAGACGGCTTTAACCCGAATTCGCCGCAGATCCTGGCCAAGGCCCGCGAATGCCAGCACGTGCTGCCCGCAGGCACGGGCCTGCCGTCGGTGACGGTGGAACCTTGACAGGCATCGCCGCGCCGAATCCACTGCGCCGATACGGCCTGCCCGGCGCCGGGCAGCCGGCCCGCGCGCTGCCGACGCGAGGAGGCGGGTCATGAGCGGGACGCTTCCGCGCGGCCGGGAGACCGTGCCGCAGGCGGAGGCCCGGGCGGCCGCGGAGGCAAGGGAATCGCGCGGCCGTGGCCGCTGGGTGGCCCTGGGCATCGTGGTCGTGGTGGCGGCCGGGGCGGTTTCGGCGTGGCGGACCGGTGTGTTTTCCCCGGCTGGCTCGTCCGGGGCCGGGCAGCAGGGGGCGCCGGCGACGCAGGCGGTGGTCCGGGAGGATCTGTCGGCGGCGACGCCGGTGACCGCGACGCTCGGGTATGCCGGGTCGTACATGGTGGCCGGGCGGGGCGGCGGGACGCTGACCTGGCTGCCGCCGGCCGGGCAGGTGATCGGCCAGGGCCAGGCGCTGTACCGGGTGGACAACGGATCGCCGGTGGTGCTGCTGTACGGCGGCGTGCCGGCGTGGCGGGCCCTGGGCGAGGGTGTGACGGGGGCGGACGTGTCCCAGCTCAACCATGACCTGGTGGCGCTGGGTGACGCGGACAGCGCGGATATCGTCGCGCTGGGCTGGGATTACTTCTCGTGGGAGACGGCGGCCGGGGTGCAGCGGCTGGAAGAGCACCTGGGGGTGTCCAGCCCGTCAGGGAGCCTGTCTGTGGGGCAGGTGGTGTTCGAGCCGGAGGCGATCCGGGTGTCCCAGGTCCCCGGGAGCCTGGGCGGCCCGGCCTCGGGGCCGGTGCTGGCCGCGACCTCAGACCGGCATGTGGTGTCGATCCCGCTGGATGCCTCCGACCAGTCGGAGGTCAAGGCGGGTGACACGGTGAGCATCACGCTGCCGGACGGGACGACAACGCCGGGGGTGGTCTCCTCGGTGGGCACGGTGGCGGTCACGTCCGGGCCGGGGGGGAGCCCGGTCACGACGATCCCGGTGCAGGTGAGGCTGACCGATCCGGGGGCGGCGGGGACCTTGGACCAGGCGCCGGTGACGGTGAACATCACCACCGAAAGCAGCCCCGGCCCGGTGCTCGCGGTGCCGGTGACGGCGCTACTGGCCCAGTCGCCGGGAGGGTACGTCGTGGAGGTCGTCGGCCCGGGGGGCAATCGGCGCTGGGTGCCGGTGACGCCTGGGATCTACGACGGCGCTAACGGGCTGGTGCAGGTGAGCGGGGCGCTGACGCCCGGCCAGCGCGTCGTGGTGGCAGCGTCGTGACCGTCGGCGCGGAGGCGGCCATGGCGGCCGGGACCGGCCGCGGCCCGACGCTGGTGCCGGTGCCGGTGCCGGTGCGGTGCGGTGCCGGTGCCGGTGCCGGTGCTGGTGCTGGTGCTGGAGCTGGAGCGGGTGTCGAAGGTGTACCCGGGGTCGCCGCCGGTGCGGGCGCTGGATCGGGTGAGCCTGGCGGTGGCGGCCGGGGAGCTGGTGGCGGTGGCCGGCCCGTCGGGGTCGGGCAAGTCCACGCTGTTGCACCTGATGGGCACCTTGGACAAGCCGACGGCCGGGACGGTGCGCATCACCGGCCTGGACGTGGCGCGGATAGCCGACCGGGAGCTGGCCGGGCTGCGGGCGCGGCGGATCGGGTTCGTGTTCCAGCAGTTCTTCCTCGCCGAGCACCAGGACGTGCTGGCCAACGTGGCCGGCGGGCTGCTGTATGCCGGGATCCGGCGCGGCGCGCGGCGGCGGCTGGCGCTGCAGGCCCTGGACCGGGTCGGGCTGGCGCACCGGGCCACCGCCCGCCCGGCCCAGCTGTCCGGCGGGGAACGGCAGCGGGTCGCGATCGCCCGCGCGGTGGCGGGCGCGCCGCCGGTGGTACTGGCTGATGAGCCGACCGGGAACCTGGACTCGGCCACCGGCGCCGCCATCCTGGGCCTGCTGGAAGAACTCAACGCCGCCGGGACCACGATCATCATCATCACCCACGACCACGCGGTCGCCGCCCGGACCCGGCGGCGCATCGAGATGCTCGACGGGCACATCACCGCCGACACCAGCCCCGTCCGCGTCACCGGCCTGGCGGCGGCCGGCCCTCAGCCCGCGCAGGGAGGACCGGCATGACCACCGCATCCGGGAGGCCGGCCAGCCTGGCCGCACCGTCCGCTGTCCGGCTGCGGCCCGGGGACCTGGCCGCTCTGGCCAGCATCGGGCTGCGAACCCGCAAGCTACGCGCCGGCCTGTCCGCGCTGGGCATCGCGATCGGCGTCGCGGCGATCGTCGCCGTGCTGGGCCTGGCCGCCTCCTCCACCGCCGCGCTGCTGGCCCAGATCCAGGCACTGGGCACCAACCTGCTGACCGTCACCAACGGGCAGACCCTTACCGGCGCTGCCGCCGAGCTGCCAGTAACGGCGCCAGGCATGATCGCCCGGCTGCCCGGCGTCACCGCAGTGCAGGACACCGGCACCGTCAGCGGCGTCAGCGTCTACAAGTCCCCGCTCATCCCTGCGATCGAAACCAACGGTCTCAGCGTGGACGCCGCCACCCTGGGCCTGCCCAAGGTGGCCGGCACCAGCCTCGCGCAGGGCCGGTTCCTGAACGCCGCGACCGCCCGCGAGCCAGCCGCCGTGCTCGGCGCTACCACCGCCCAGCTGCTGGGCATCGACCGGATCCGGCCCGGGGAGCGGATCCGGGCCGGCGGCCAGTGGTTCTACCTGACCGGCATCCTCAACCATGCCGTGCTGGCGCCGGAAATCGACTCCGCGGTCCTGATCGGCTTCCCCGCCGCGGAAAGGTACCTGCATTTCGACGGGCACCCGTCGCAGATCTACGTCCGCACCGTTGACACCCCGGCCGCCGCCACCCGCATCGACCACCTGCTCGGCGCGCAAGCCAGCCCGCAAAACCCCGGCCAGGTCACCGTCTCCCAGCCCTCGGACGCGCTGACCGCCCAGGCCGACGCCAAAGGCGCGCTCGACACCCTGTTCCTCGGCCTCGGCGCGGTCGCGCTGCTCGTCGGCGCGATCGGAGTGGCCAACATCATGGTCATCGCCGTGCTGGAACGCCGGCCCGAGATCGGGCTGCGCCGGGCGCTGGGCGCCACCCGCGGCCACATCCGCACCCAGTTCCTCGCCGAAGCCATCCTGCTGTCCCTGGCCGGCGGCGCCGCCGGCGTTATCCTCGGCGCCGCCGCCACCGCCGCCTACGCCCACACCCACGGCGAGGCCGCTGTCATCCCGCCCGAAGCCTGGGCCGGCGGCCCGGCCGCGGCTATCATCATCGGCGCCCTAGCCGGGCTGCTGCCCGCCATCCGCGCCGCCCACCTGTCCCCCACTCAGGCGCTCTGGAGCATCTGACAGCACAGGCACCACGAACAGCGTCATTCGCCGGATGCCGCTGCGAGCAGCGACTGCTCGTTTCACTGGCAACTGTTGTGACAGGAAATGACAACCGTAGCGAAGAACACCACGTCGGCGGCGACGACCTGCGCCTTGCCCGGTGGCGGTCTGCGAGAAGCACCTGCCCGCTAGGGGTCAGGGCGTTCCTTCCTGCTGTTCGAGCGCGCGGGTCACGACGGTCAGGTCCTGGCCGCCGAGTCCTTGATCAACGGCCTGCTGCCATTCGCCTGCCAGGCAGGCGAGGGCGGCGAACCGGTCGCCGCCGGCCGCTTGCAGGGCCAGGTGCACGTCCTTGAGGGCGAGCGAGAGCGCGAACTGGGCCGAGAACTCGCCGTTGGCGATCCGTTGCAGCTTGGCTGCCTGCCAGGTGGACACGAGCGGGCCGCCGCCCAGCGCGTCCATCACCGTCCCGGTGTCCAGGCCCAGACGGTGGGCAAGAGCCACCGACGTGGCAACCGCTTCGGTCGCGAACGCGAGCCAGGTGTTGTTCACCAGCTTCAGCCGCGTCCCGGCCCCGGCCTCGCCGACCCAGATCGTGCGCTGGCCGAGCGCATCGAACAGCGGAGCGACACGCGCGCGCGCCTCGCCGGGCCCGGACGCGAAGATCGTCAGCTGGCCGCGTTCCGCCGGATCCTTGCTTCCCGACACCGGCGCGTCGAGGAGCATCACATCAGGACGCTCAGCACCGGCCATGGCCGCGACCCGGTCGATCCCCGCCACGCCGATCGTGCTCATCTGGGCCCAGATCGCGCCCGGCGCCAGCGCAGCGAGCATCCCCTGGTCCCGGGCGACCGAGAGGACGGCATCGGCGTCGGTCACCATCGTGACCACGATCGCGGCCCGCTGGGCCGCGTCGGCGGCGGTCTCGGCGACCTCCGCGCCGAGCCCGGCCAGGTCCCGGGTCGCCTCCAGGTTGCGGTTCCAGACGATCGTCGGGATGCCAGCGCGCAACGCACTGGCCGCCATCCCGTGGCCCATCGCCCCAATGCCGAGCACCGCAACCGGCTCCTGCGTCCCTGCCATCGGTCTGCCCCCCTGCCGGGTGATTGCTGGGTGACGGGTCCTACCAGCATCGCGCCTGCCGGGCCCCCACGCGACGGCATCGCCTCAGTGGCCAGCTTTACCTATGCCGCCATGGGCGCCCTGCACGCCACCATCGACGCCGCACTGCAGCTGCGCTCCAGGGACAAGGTGACGGCCAAATCGGCCGGATCGGCATCGACACGCCCCAAACCGAGGGCTGCGGGCCGATCAGGCGATCGGCGGGGGAACGCCCCGCGCGCTGGCAGACAGCGCCGGATCCCAGCCGCAGACTGCGCACGCATGCCGGACCGACGACAGGCCGAAATCGAGCGCGGCACGGTGCGGATCCGGGCTGGCGCGGGCGTCGTCCCAGTCGAGTACGTATTCGCCCAGCCCGGTGTCCCAGCGGGCGGCCGCCGGTGACAGTGTCGCGGTCGCGAATCCCTCGGGCGCGGGATAGGCGTAGGCGAAGAAGGCTGCCCGCGGGTAGCGTCGGTCGCCGGGCCACCACCCGACTTCGATCTGCTGGGCGTCCCCCGCGTTACGCATGATGAAGTCGCCAGACGAGGGCTGTGCCGGCAGGCCGGAGAATAGGCTCACCGCCAGGTCGAACGAGCCCCACCAGGCGTTGACCGGTGTCGAGCGCCCGCGGTAGGGGGCACGCAGCGCGGACAAGACCAGCGCCGCGCGGGCCGCCGCCCCGAAGTAAGCGGTGACGTGGGCGGAGTCGTAGGTCGCGTGCTCATCGTCTTCGTCCAGCGGAGTGGTCCACGGTGTCTCCTGCGGTCGGGGATTGATCTCCACCGGGCCCGCCAGTCTGCGGACTGCCGCCAGCACGTCACGCGTCACCTGCCTGACCGGCCGGTTCGGCGTGAGCGGCACGCATTCGGATCGTCCGTCGCTGTGCTCCGCGATGGCTTCGTGGGTCCGCAGGTCCAGCGCGACGACCAGCGCACCAGTGCCGTCCGGCGCCGGCAGTGGAAGCGTCTCCCAGCCGCGTGCGGTCAGGCGCAGCGCGGTGTGCTGTAGCTGGGGTTCGGGCGGAGCCAGCGCCGCGGCCAGCTTGCCCAGAACTTGCGTGTGGGCGTGCAGGGTGTCGCACGTGGCACCCCAGGCGTCGTAGGGGAGCGCTGGCCATTCAGTGGGCATAGACGCAAGCTACCGCTCAACGCTGCCGGGCACGTGCGGTGCCCAACGGCGGTTCACCTCAATGGTCCATGCCGCTGTTGCGCAGGCCGGACATCAGGGACGCCGCGCTAGGGCACCAGGACTAGTCTCGACTTCCATAGAACTGTCACGCTGGCCGCAGGTGACCTGTACCTGGTTGTCGGGTACGACGGGTCTGCTCCCGCCTGTGCTCCTGCCGGCGTCGGCGGACAGCCCGCGGCCCGACGGCCACCAAGATGTTCCTCGCCGACTTCGGGTACACCCCGCCAGAGATCGCCGCCGAGGTTCAACACCTTCAGCCCAATGGACCGAGCCGGCAACCCCGAGGAGCTCGCCGGCGGCAGCGGGCTGCCTCCTGGCCGATCAGGCCGGCTGCGTCACCGGCGCCACGCTCCCGTCAATGGCGACTTCCTCCTTCCCTAGACCAGGAAATGTCATGGCTGACTTCTTCGCCTTCGCTGTGGATAAGCGACTCGCCCCATTCTGGCTCCCATTCGGCCTTCGGCCGGGCAAGGACGGCGTCACCATCACCGACGACGGGACATTCCTTGCGACCTACGGGTTTCTGAAACTGGAGACTCCGCTCACCAATATCGATGAGGCCCATGTCACCCGCAACTACCGGTGGTGGACGGCTGCGGGCGCGAGAAGGTCACTTGCCGATAACGGCCTAACGTTTGGAACCAATCGGACCGCAGGAGTATGCATCCATTTCCATGTGCCTGTTCCTTCACCACTCCGGCGAAAGGGTCATCCGGCGCTCACTGTCACCGTCGCCGATGTTGACCATCTCGTTGACCGGCTACGGCATTAGACCTGAGCATTCGACGACCTGTCCGCCGGCGAGCCGTTCCTGCAGACCATCAACGGGCAGCCGTTCGCCACCGTTCCCTACACGGTGCACCTCAACGACATCGCCAGCTTCGACTTCCCTGGCTTCAACCCGGCCGCCTACGAGCAGCAGATGACCGACGAGATGGGCCAGGCGATGGAAGCCGGCGATCAACGCCTTCGCCATCACCTCCGGCGGCCGGTTCCCGGCCGCCGGGACCTCCTAACCAACTGCCGGGAAACACCGTTAGCGAGGTAGACCCCCACTTCGGAGGACAAGTGACCAAGTACACCAGTGACAGCTCAAATTTTGGAGCTGATGGCCCCTTCTTCCGCATCATCCGGGAAGGACTCGAGGGTCTCGCCGATGGAGAGGACTACTTCGACCTCCTGACCGACGATGTGGTCTTCGAGTACGTCATCTCTGTGCCCGGCTACCCCAGGCGCGTAGAAGGGCGGCAGAACATCATCGACCTGTACAGCGGTTACGGCGACTTCATGACGGTGCACAGCGCTGACAATCTCCGCGTCTACCGGGATCCGGAAGCGTCGGTCGTCGTCCTCGAGTACGAGGTGCACGGCGAATCGGTGCAAACGGGCCGACCGTACAACAATCGCTTTGCCTCCATCATTACCGTCAAGGACCACAAGGTGACGCACTGGCGGGACTACCTCGACCCGATCGCCGTGTTCGACGCCGCGGGCTGGCCCGATACCCCCGCCTGAGCAATCACGACCGAGTTCACCCGCCTGATGCAGACTGAGACCGGGATTGCGGCTCCGGAGCGAGGCAACCCTAGGTTGAGCCTCTCACTCGCTGGCCTGAGCGGGGCGGATGCCGCAAGCTCGAACATGGGAAAGAGCGAAGCCGCTTACAGCGCAGGAACCGCGGTACTGATGCCGGACGGAGAATGGGATGGAGACGATCCAGTCGCAGGTGGATGAGCTGATCACCCAGATGACACCGGCCGAGAAAGCCGGGCAGCTCACCCAGTATTTCTACTTCCGCTTGCCTGCGGGTGCCGAGGCTGCCCCGGCTCTCGGCTTCGACGCCAGCAAGCAGCCAAGGATGGTTGAGTCGGCTCTGCGGGAGGGCGGTGCGGGTTCACTACTGTTCGTCACCGATCCAGCGGAGATCAACCGCCTCCAACGGCTCGCGGTCGAAGGTAACCGCCTCGGCATCCCCTTGCTGTTCGGTTTCGACGTCATTCACGGGCTCCGTACGATTCTTCCGGTGCCGATCGCGATGGCGGCCTCCTGGGATCCTGAGACGATTGAGCGTGGCCAGTCGGTCGCTGCGCGTGAGGCGCGCGCCGTGGGTATCCATTGGACGTTTGCGCCCATGGTCGACATTGCCCGAGATCCACGTTGGGGCCGGATCATCGAGGGCGCGGGAGAAGATCCGTACCTCGGCGCTGCGGTGGCCGTCGCCCAGGTGCGTGGCTTCCAGGGTGGTGAGCTGGGCGCACCTGACCGCATCATTGCGGGTCCGAAGCACTTGGCCGGTTACGGGGGCGCTCTCGGTGGGCGCGACTACGACGAGGTCAACCTTTCCGACTCTGAGCTTTGGAACGTGTATTTCCCACCGTTCAAGGCGGCGGTCGAGGCTGGTGCCGGCAACGTGATGACCGCCTATATGGACCTGAACGGAATCCCGGCGGCGGGCAGTAGGTGGCTGTTCACCGAGGTGCTGCGCGAGACGTGGGGGTTCGAGGGCTTCGTGGTGAGTGACGCCAACGCCGTACGGAATCTCGCTACCCATGGCTTCGCGGCGGATCTGACGGATGCCGGCGCCCGCGCGGTCAACGCCGGCGTGGACATGGAGATGGCGGTTTCGGACCCCGCCTACGCGCACCTGCCCGAGGCACTGGAGTCTGGTGCGGCGAACCCGCAGGCAGTGGACGCAAGCGTGCGGCGCGTGCTGGAAGCAAAAATCCGGATGGGCCTCTTCGATGCCCCGTACGTCGACGAGGACCGCGCCCGCGAAGTGCTCGCCGATCCCGCACACCGCGACGTGGCCCGCATTGCCGCGGAGCGATCCGCGGTGCTCCTCCGCAATGAGGGAGACCTGCTACCACTCGACGCCGGCAGCCTGAGTTCGATCGCGGTCATCGGGCCGCTGGCTGACTCCAAGCGTGACACCATCGGGCCATGGGTCTTTGACTTTGACCTGGACGAGACGGTGACCGTGCTGGAAGGCATCCGCACCAAGGCTGGCGAAGGGGTGCGGGTCGATCACGCCCGTGGTGTGCGCGTCGTGCAACGCGTGTTTCCCTCGCTGTTCGACATGTTTGGACGGAACAAGCCAGAGGATCCCGAGGGGTTCGACGAGGAGGCTGAGTTCCAGCAGGCGGTTGACCTCGCCCGCGGAGCGGATGTTGCGATCGTCGTCGCGGGTGAGTGGCAGAACATGATCGGCGAGGCGGCCTCGCGGTCGTCGCTGGAGCTGCCGGGACGCCAGCTGGAACTGCTGCAGGCCGTTGCCGGGACCGGTACGCCGGTCGTGTTGCTGGTCATGAACGGGCGCCCCCTGGACCTGCGCTGGCCCGCCGAGCACGTGCCGGCGATCCTCGACATCTGGTACCCCGGCACATGGGGCGGCACGGCCGCGGCAAACCTGCTGTTCGGTGATGTCTCGCCCGGCGGCAAGCTCCCCTTCAGCTGGCCGCGCACGGTGGGGCAGGTGCCGATGGTGTACGCACACACCCGCTCGCACGAGCCCGGCAACCAGGCGCGACGCTACTGGGACGAAGCCAGCACACCGCTGTTCCCGTTCGGGTACGGCCTGAGTTACGGCCGTTTCGAGTACGCCAACCTCACAGTCGATCAGCCTGCCATCACCACTAGTGGGACCGTCACTGTGTCAGTGGAGGTCACCAACACAGCGGATCGGGAAGCCGACGAGGTCGTCCAGCTCTACATCCACCAGCGGTACGGCTCGGCGTCGCGTCCGGTACGCGAGCTCAAGGGCTTCCGGCGGGTCAGCATTGCGGCAGGGGAATCACGCACGCTCCAGTTCCCAGTAGGGCCGAACGAGCGGCGGTACTGGAACGCGGCGGTCCGGGACTGGCTGACCGATTCCTCAACCTTCGACGTCTGGGTCGGCGGCGACTCAACCGCGCAGCTGTCTACGACGTTCGCGGTCACCGAGGCGTAGCCAAGCGACGCCGGAATATCCGGTCATCAAGAGATCATCTTGGGGGCAGCGATTGGCATTTGAGTGGCACACGCTATATGGAGTAGATGCTTGCGACCAGGCATTTTGGTCGTGATGCACGAGGAGCGTCTCCGATTTGGGAAGGGTTCTGGGGTAACTCTGGTGCCAGGCTGGTCTGCGCCGGGATGCATGAGATTTCCCGAGGGTGGTGGCCTTACCGCTGTGGCAGGGCGCGGCGGGAGCGGGGACCAGACCCCGCCTTTCAACCTCTGGTATGCCGGGCGCGAGGCAGCACGGGTACCCAGCCCGTCGAGGCATCGACCAGGCCTACAGTTCCGGTAGGCGGGTCCGGATTAGGTGCCTCGGAAGATTGGCTGGCGCTTCTGGGTAAAGGCATTCAGGCCCTCAAGGTAGTCACCGCTGTCGTACGCTTCCTGGCGCAAGCCCTGGACACGTTCGTACACCTGCGCCGCGATGGGCTGGTAGTCCGACAGGACGCGAAGCTGCTCCTTGATGACCGCAATGGCCAGCGGTGACTTGGTGGCCATCGTTGCGGCCAGCTCCATGGTGAACGACTCGAGCCGGTCCCATGGAACCAAGTGGTTGATGAGCAGCCATTCCTTAGCTTTGCGGGCGTCGATGGGCGCAGCGGTGAAGAACATCTCCTTGATGACGTTGATTGGCAGCCGTCCCTGGAAATGCAGCAGCCCGGTGATGTTGTAGGGCAGTCCCAGATTAGCGGGGGTGATGGCAAACGACGCGGTCTCGTCGGCGACGGCCAGGTCACAGCTGAGCACTAGGTCCAGCGCTCCGCCCCATACCGTGCCGTGCACCATGGCGACGACGGGCGCGGGGAAGGTGCGGATGGCTCGGATCAGTTCTTCCAGCGGATCGTTGTAGCCCAGCGGATCCCGCCTGCCCCGGGGAAGCTCATCGATGTCATGGCCAGCGGACCAGACGTCCATTCCAGCTGCGGCACGGAGCACGATCGCGCGCACCTGCCGGGCTCGCAGGGTCTGGAGCGCGGCGATGACCCCGTCGGCCATCTGGACACCGATGGCGTTGTGGGTGCGGCGGTCCTCAAGTGTGATGATGCCGACTTGGCCGGCCACGCCAGTCCGGACGACGTCGCCCGCACGGCCCTCGGACCCGGCGCCCCGGGTAGCTGACTCTCCCACCGACTGCTCAGCCTGCGCGTTGCGGTCACGGATGGCCAGGGCCACGTAAGTCCCGGCCATCGCATCCTTGCCCGTCCGGACGATGGCATTCAGCAGCCCGAGCGCCTGAACCATCTGCTCGTCGGCCAGGGCGCCGGCCAGGTGGCGCCAGAGCGCCTCCGCCAGGACGTTGAATGTTTCCTGCGCCTCGTTGTGATCAATGCCCGCGGCGTAACAGTGCGCCGCAATCTGCTCACACGGCCTGATGATCGGCTCGGTGCGTCCAGCCTGCACGCAGCGCACCACAAGGCGGAACAGCTGCCGTACCTTGCGCCGCTCGTCCGGGCTGGGTGGCTGGTGGCGCGCCTGATCGCGCTGCGCGAGGGCAGCGACCGCTTCGTCGATCACCTTGTCCTCCGCGCTGACGAGAACTGCTGATGCGTCCACGAACCGGCACCTCCGTTCTCGGGCCAGGCGCGTCTCTGCCAAGCCTGCGCAGCCCCTCACGCTTCCAGGAAAGGCCATAACTGGCCTTGACGCACCTGTTGCCCCAGCCACCCTGTGGGCGTGACGCCGCACACCCACAGTAACGTCGGGGAGCCGGAGCGCCTGGCGACCTTATCCAGGATCAGGCCATATTCAGGATCAGGCCATGAACCGCCCGGTGAGTCCGGAGACGCAGGTTGTTGTCTGGCCGGCCTCGGTGAGGCCGGCGTTCTGACGGTAGATAGGCGGTCTGCGGTCCGGCTGGCGGGATGTCGCCGCAGGCTTGGTTTCTATCTGCGATCGCCATGTTGCTGGTGGTCGGCATATTGTCCAGCCCGCTTTCCGGCGTGGCGGGGAGTGGTCATGTCCAGCAGGACCATGGCGTCGTAGTCGGGGGTGCCGGGTTCGGCGACGTAGACGCCCAGGCGCTGGCCGGGAGTGCCTTCCAGCTGCATGCCCTGGAAGCCGAGGGTGATCGTGCCGACCTGGGGGTGGTGAAAGGTCTTCTTCTGCGCGGAGGTGCGCCTGGTGACGTCGTAGCGTTCCCACAGCCTGGCGAAGTCGGAACTCTTGAGCAGGAGTTCGCCGACGAGGGCCGCCAGGTCGGGGGCGTCGGGATCGGTACCGGCCAGGGCGCGCAGGCGGGCGACGCAGCCGCGGATCTGGTTGTCCCAGTCAGCGTAGATCTCGCGGGCGGCGGGGTGGAGGAACAGGAAGCGGCCGATATTGCGGTGCGTGGCCGGCCAGTCGTCGATGCCGGCGTAGAGCGCCAGCCCGCCAGGGTTGCAGGCGAGGAGGTCGAGGGTGCGGCTGGTGATGTAGGCCGGATTCGGACGCAGGGTCTCCAGCAGCAGCCTGAGCTGGGGGCGCACGGTCCGGCTGGGGGCGGGCGCGGGTTCGGGTGCATACCGGGCGGCGCGGGCGGCCAGGGCGCGCAGGTGCTCGTGCTCGTCGTGGTCCAGTTTCAGGGCGCGGGCGAGAGCGTCGGCGACGGCCGGGCTGGGGCGGGTTTCCTTGCCGCGCTCGAGCCGGGTGTAGTAGTCGATGCTCACCCCGGCCAGCGCGGCGACTTCTTCCCGGCGCAGCCCGGGGGTACGGCGCACACCGGTCCCGGGGGTGAGGCCGACGTCGGCCGGGGTCACCTGGCTGCGCCGGGCGTACAGGAAACGCCCCAGTTCCGTACCGCCGCCGTCTGGGTGCCGCTCACGTGCCATGGCACCAGTCTGCCCCGGTCGCGATGTGCGCGCCCCGGGTGAGGGGGGCTCTGTCACACCCCTGCTGGCCGCTCCCTGGAACGGGGCGGCCTGCCGCCCCGCCCGCTGGCGAGGCATGCTGGAGAAAAGGGGCAAGCTCCCGCCCCGTTCTACCGTCCGGCGCGGATGGCGCGGCTAGGGGCCAGGCCCTCGCCGGCCAGGCCGGAATGCGGGAGGTCTGGCGGATGGCCCGCTGGGCGTCGTCGCCACCTTGCCGCGGCCGTTGGAGCCTGCCTGAGACGTGGCTACCGAGATGAAGGTATGACGACATGACAGATGCAGGGAAGACCCGTGCCCAGCAGTTGGGTCGACCTGATCCACGCCGCCCGCGGCTGGCGGGCCCGCCTGAACGTCGTACGGTTCGCGCCGGCCTCCCGCTCCCATTGGCACTCCCACCGCCTGGGCCAGACCCTGCACATCATCGAGGGCGTCGCCCTGCTCGGCAGCCGCGACGGCACGGTCATCGAAGCGCACCCCGGCGACACCATCTACACCGCTGCGGGTGAGGAGCACTGGCACGGCGCCGCCCGGCCGTTTCATGGCCACCTCGTCCTGATGGAGGGCGACGGCAGCGACGCCCCGCAGACCACCTGGGGCGAAAAGGTTACCGACGCCGTCTATCAGGCGCCCCGCACCAGCACCCGCTGACCAGCACCCAGCACCACGAACGCAACGAAAGAAGGCATTCCGCCATGCGCGCGACACTCCTGTACCAGGCCGGCGACGTACGCGTCGAGAACGTCGAGGACCCGAAGATCCAGCAGCCCACGGATGCGGTCGTGCGCATCGTGCTGGCCAGCATCTGCGGCAGCGACCTGTGGCCCTACAAATCCCAGCCGTATACCGACAACCCCCGCCACATGGGTCATGAGTTCATCGGCGTGGTCGAGGAGACCGGGCCCGAGGTGACGTCCGTCAAGCCCGGCGACCTGGCCGTCGTCCCGTTCGTCTACGCCGACAACACCTGCGAGTACTGCCGCCAGGGCCTGCAGACCTCCTGCCCCCACGCGGGCCAATGGGGCCTGAAGGGTGTCGATGGGGGCCAGGGCCAGGCTGCCCGCGTCCCCTATGCCGACGGCACCCTCGTCAAACTCCCCGTCGCCCAGGACTCCGAGCTGCTGCCGGACCTGCTGACCCTCTCCGACGTGCTGTGCACCGGCTACCACGCCGCCCGCACCGCGCGGGTCCAGCCCGGCGACAGCGTGACCGTGATCGGCGACGGCGCGGTCGGCCTCTCCGCGGTCATCTCGGCGAAGCTGCTGGGCGCCGAGCGGATCATCCTCATGGGCCGCCACACCCAGCGCACCAACCTGGGCCGCCAGTTCGGCGCCACCGATGTCGTCGCCGGACGCGGCGAGGACGGCGCCGCCGCCGTGCGGGAACTGACCGGCGGCTCCGGCACCAGGCGGGTGCTGGAATGCGTCGGCCTCAAGGACGCACTCCTCCAGGGCATCGGCGTGGTCCGCGACGGCGGCGTCATCAGCCGGGTCGGAGCCCCGCAATACTCCGACGTCCCCCTCGGCTTCCCCGAATTCATGCGCAACATCACGCTCACCGGCGGCGTCGCCCCCGCCCGCGCCTACATGGAAGACCTCATGCCACACGTCCTGGACGGCGAGATCCACCCCGGCCAGGTCTTCGACCGCACCGTCGGACTGGAGGAAGTCCCGGACGGCTACCGCCTCATGAACAACCGCGAAGCACTGAAGGTCCTCGTCCGCCCCTGACAGGGCACCAATGCCCGCGCCAGTCAGTTCCTCCCGGTCGGAGCGCACGGAGGCGGCGACCGAGCGGGCGTAAGGCCTTCCCGGGCGTTGATGCGGGCAGCGATGGCGTTGTCCCAGTGACTTTGGGGAGCAGATACCAACAGCCAGGCGGTGCTGGATTCAGCGTGGTCCGGTGCTGACAGTCGGAGTTGATCTCGCCGCGGAGCCAGCAGGAACCGCGGTGCACAAGTTGACTGGGTGGATGGGCGGGCTGTGGTCCCGTCCCGGAAGCAGTCGGACCCGAGCAGCTCACAGCGCCCTTCGTGCTGGGCCTGACGTGCGCGCCGTGTGCTTCGGCACCGTCTCCTTCACCGCGTCATGACTCTTGACAGATCATTCTGGTTCAGATTCACTCTCGCCATGAACGGTTTCGCTCAGGCGTCGAGCCGGTTCGCATCGTTGGTTCACGGCGCCGGGCGAGGACGTGCGTGCTCGTGGCAGAACTCCCCATCGACAGTCCGTGGCGCTCGGGTGTCGGCCCGTCCCCACGCGCTCCACAGCCTTGACGGACCCCACCGCACCTAATGCTCAGGGAGGCACGGCCCATGTCCAGCGACCCCGTGGCCCAGACTGCAACCTCATCGACAGCGGAAAGGTCGCTCAGGCGCAATGCCCTCGGCCTGTTCGGCGCCATGATCCTCGGCGTCGTGATCATGGCCCCGTCGCTGGCTATCTACACCAACTGGGGGTTCATGATCCCTCATGTGGGCCGGGCCACGGCTTTCGTCTTCGTCATCAGCATGGTCATGGCCCTGCCGACCGCTTACAGCTATGCGGTCCTGAGCGGCCGGATGCCGTCATCGGGCAGTGCGTATAAGTGGACCGCGCACCTGATCGGCCCGAAGCTCGGGATCTTCATCGGGCTATGCGCGTCGCTGTACTACGCGTCGATCATCCCGTATGACATGCCGGCCATCGCCTTGCTGGGCTCTGATTTGGTGCGGTCAACGTCCCCGCTGGTCTTCGGGCTCTTCATGTTCGGCTCGCTACTGCTCGCGCTGCCGATTATCTTCCGCGGCATCTCGGTCAGTATCGAGACGTCCTACGTCCTGGTCGCCTTGGAGATCGCGATTCTGACCGTGATAGCGGTAGTTGCCTGGCTGTCGGCTACTCATCATCAGGTATCAGCAGCGCCCCTCAACCCAGCCCATATCCCCAGCGTCGCGGCACTGGTCCCCGCGCTGGTGCTGGGCGTCCTGTCGTTCACCGGCTTCGACGCGATCTCGACGGTGGCCGAGGAGACGCGCACGCCCAGGAAACTGATTCCACGTGCCACCATCCTCGCTACTGTCCTGGTCGGGCTGTTCTGGATCGTGATGTCGGTGATCCTCAGCGACGCGCTTCCGCCCAGCGTTTACATCAAGGTCATCGCGGCCGGGGGGTTCCCCCTCGCCGCCGCGGCCAGCGTCGCCTTCGGAAGCGCTGGCCGCGACATAATTGACATCATGGGCCTGGAGGCAAGCTTCGGCCTGCTGATCGCAGCCGCGGTGGGATCAACGCGGGTAATGTTCGCCATGGGCCGCGATGGCGTGCTGGACCGGAGGCTCGGACTGGTTCATCCTCGCTTCCGCGTTCCGTGGCACGCGATAGGCGTGGTAATCGGCTTCGCCGTGATCGCTGTTATCCTGGTGAGTTTCTTCCAGGGCATGAATTACAACATCGCACTGTGGCTGTCCAACATGATCGTATTCTTCGCGCTGATCACCTACCTCGCGATCAACGCCTGCAACCCGGTGTACTTCCGGCGTTACGCGCGCGCTGAGTTCAATTGGCTGCGCAATGGCGTCATTCCTGCATTCGGGATCGTCATCACCCTGTACTTCTTCTACAAGGGCTTTTTCCAAGGGCTGTGGGACGCAGGCTTCAAGAACGGTCGCCTGGTCGTTCTGGTGGCAGTCATCGTGCTGGCCGCCGCAGCTGTGGCCGCCACGCTGATCGGCCGCAGGCGTTCGGCGGCAGAGGCTGCTCGGGCCTACGTGCCTGAGTACGATCCGGCATCCACCGAGCTGCAGGCCTAGGTCGCGATGCCTGACTACGTCATCCGCGTGCCCAGGGACATCGAAGAGTTCAGTCAGCTCGTCACTGTCTTCCAGCAGGTCTTCTCCCTGGCCGATCGTGCCACGCCGCCGGCCTGGCTGATGGAGGACTCGACCAAGGTCGGCGGCCTTACTCTGGGCCTGTGGTACGGGGACCAGGCGGTGGGGTTCAGCTACGCGTTCGCGGGCGTAGAGGCTGGTGAGGCGTACCTGTACTCCAGCGGGCTGGGCGTGCTTCCCGCGCACCGATCGCAGGGCCGCGCCTACGCGATGAAGGTCGCCCAGCGCGAGATGGCGCTAGATCGCGGCTACCAGCGGATCAGCTGGACCTACAGCGCCCTGCGGTCGGTCAACGCCCACCTCTATGTAACGCGGCTCGGCGGGCTGGGCTCGAAGTATGTGGTCGACACGCGTGGTTCCTTCGATAGTGACTGGGTGACCGAGGGCGGTGTCCCCCTTGATGAGTTCGTGGTCGACTGGGACCTGCAGTCGGACCGTGTGCGCTCCCGGCTGGACGGCCCTTCCGAGCATGAACTAGGCGCAGGCCAGCACATCACCCGGTGTAGCGGGCCCGCCGCCGAGCGAGTGCTCGAGGAAATCGACGGAGCGCCAGCAGCTGACCGGGTGGTCTGCGAGATCCCAGCTGACTTCCAATCTCTGGTCGAACATTCACCTGACCTGGCCCACGATTGGCGGAAAAAGACACGGCCAGCCTTTTCCCAGCTGATGGACGCTGGATTTCTGCTCACTGAATGCATCCTGGACCCCGGGCACCGCAGGCCTTACTACGTGTTCGAGAGAACCCCCGAGGAGAATGGCTAAGTGACCACCGCAGCGCACCAGCGCGAAGACGCCACCAGTGGTCAGCTGTCGTCGGGACCTCCGCGGCCGATGCCCGAGAGGCCGGCTCCAGATGCCGGTGCAGTTGCCAGGCGCGCGCTCAGCATAAGGAGGCACATAATCCATACGGTCGCCAATGTGGGCGAGGGTTACCTGCTGCAGGGCCTCGGCGCGGCGGACATCCTGGCCGCCCTGTACTTCTCCGAGCTGCGCCTGGATCCGGACCGGCCTGACCACCCTGACCGGGACCGGTGCCTGTTGTGTACCGCGCACAACTCTGTCGGGCTCTACTCGGCCCTGGCCGAGCGGGGCTTCTTCCCAGCGGCGGAGCTGGACAATTACGGCCGGGACGGCAGCAAGCTGGAGATCATTTCCTCCGAGCATGTGCCAGGGGTAGAGGGCACATTCGGATCGCTCGGCCAGGGCCTGTCAGTCGCGGTCGGCCTGGCGCTCAGCTCTCGGCGGCGGCACAGTAAGTGGCGGGTTTACGCGGTGCTCGGCGACGGCGAGATGCAGGAGGGCCAGACCTGGGAGGCAGCCATGGCGGCGGCGGCGTACCAGCTGGATAACCTCTGCCTGATCATCGACCTCAACGGCATGCAGGTAGAAGGCGCCACCAGCGACGTGCTACCGATGGGTCCGATTGCTGCGAAGTGGCAGGCATTCGGATGGTCGGTCCAGGAGATCAACGGCCAGGATGTGCCGGCACTGCTGAACGCTCTGGATGCCGCGCGGAACACCGCGGGCACGCCATCGGTGATCGTGGCCCGTACCACGCCTGGCTACCCGGTCTCCTTCCTGCAGGGCCGGCTTCAGCATTACGCGAAGCTGACCGCTGGCCAGGCGGAGGCAGCGCTCGCTGAACTGGCGGGGCCCACCACTCAGCCGGGAATGCACGCATGAGCGCCACCGTCTGGGCCACAGACACGCCCACCGAGCTGAAGGCATACGGCAATGCACTCGTGGAGCTCGCGGCGAGGAATCCGGACGTGGTGTGCATCGGGGCCGACCTGACAGGGCCGACTGAAACCGACCTGTTCCGGGATGCCATCCCCGATCGGTTCTTCAATCTCGGCATGGCGGAGGCGAATGCCGTCGGAGTGGCTGCCGGTATGGCGCGCGCCGGCGATATTCCGTTCGTGCACACGTTCAGCGTCTTCGCGACCCGCCGCGCGTTCGATCAGGTAGCCATGCAGGTCGCGTATTCGCGGACGAACGTGAAGCTGGTGGGCTTCATGCCTGGCCTGACCACCCCCGGCGGAGTTACCCATCAGGCAATCGAGGATCTTGCGCTGATGCGTGCCCTCCCCAATATGACGGTCATCGAGCCCGCCGACGCCCGGCAGATCCGCGACGCCGTCAGGGCACTGGCCGATTACCAGGGCCCGGTTTACCTGCGCCTCAAGCGCGGCGAGGTTCCGCTCATGGCAGAGTCGCAGAGCCGGGGCTTCAGCCTGGGTAAGGCCGAGGTGCTGCGTGCTGGAGGCGATGCTGTGATCTTCGCGTCCGGGCTGATGGTTACGCTCTCGCTGGACGCGGCCGACCGCTTGAGCCGCGAGGGCACCGAAGTTGCAGTCGTCAACGTGCACACGCTCAAGCCCCTGGATACGGAGGCAATCTGCGAGCTGGCCGCCCAGGCAGGAGGAGCCGTAGTCACCGCCGAGAATCACTCAATCATCGGTGGCCTGGGATCAGCGGTAGCCGAGACGCTGTTTGACGCCGGCATCCGGTGCCGCGGAATCCGGGTCGGTATCACGGACACCTTCGCCGAAGGTGCGTCCGCTCCCTATCTGTTCCACAAGTACGGCCTCAGCACCGAGGCCATCATCGATGCCTGCCGCCGGGCCGGAAAACGCGATGCCTGACGCCCCCCGTGACGTACTGGCCGCGGTGTGGCGCGGTGAGCGGCGCCTCGCCGTGGAGCCCTGGCCACTGCCCCAGATGGGCCCGCAAGACGCCCTGGTGCGGGTCCAGAGCTGCGGAGTCTGCGGCAGCGACGTGCACGTTGTGGACGGCGACCTGACTGAGTTTGTTCCACCGCGGGTGCTCGGCCACGAGCCGCTCGGCGTCGTCGAGGCGGTCGGCGACGCGGTCAGCGCGTTCCGCCCAGGTGACCTGGTCACCTGGGAGCCGAGCCTGCCGTGCCGGTCCTGCTATTACTGCCATGAGGGTGAGGACGGGCTCTGCGAACGGCGCGTCCCGATCCTGGGCGGATTCGCGGAGCGGACCGTGGTGCCGCAACGGGCGCTGTATCACCTTCCCGACGGGCTCGCGGATGGCCTCGGGGTGCTGGCTGAACCGCTGTCCTGCGCCCTCTACGCCCATGACCGTGGCCGGATAGCGGTCGGAGACCGGGTGGCAGTGATCGGTGCGGGGACTATCGGCCTGCTCCTCACGATGCTCGCCCGCCGCGCCGGAGCCAGCCTGATCGTGGTCTCCGACCCGAACGCCCGAAAGCGTGCGGTCGCCACTGCGGTCGGAGCAGACGTAGTCGTCGACCCCAGCAGCACTAACCTGCTCGACACCATCCGCGAGCTGAGTGGCGGCCGCGGAGTCGAGGTGGCGTTCGAGGCTGCAGGGTCACCGCCAGCGGTCCTGGACGCGCTGGCAGTTCCCCGTCCGGGCGGCACCACAGTGCTGGTGGGATTGACCTCACCTGCGGCGTCGGCGAGCGTGCCGCTGTTTGACGTGCTGCGGCGCGATCTCACCGTCGAGGCCGTCTGGCTGCGCAGGTTTACCTTCCAGCGGGCGGTCGCGCTGCTACCCCAGCTGCCTCTTAGCCGCCTCGTCAGCCATTCCGTTCCGCTCGGCCGCATTGGGCACGCCTTCGACCTGCTGCGCTCGGGGGAGGCGGTGAAGGTCGTGGTCGAGCCGTGAGCCTGGATGCTGTCGATACACCCAGCGTGCTGGTTGATGAGGCCAGGCTGGAACGCAACATGCTGGAGATCGCGCAGCTGGCCGGGCAGCACGGCAAACGGCTGCGGCCGCACGTCAAGACGCATAAGACCGTCGAGATCGCCGCTCGCCAGCGCGAGCTTGGCGCCGTTGGCCTGACCGTGGCCAAGCTGGGCGAGGCGGAGGCTTACGCTGACGCCGGCTTCGATGACCTGCTGGTGTGTTATCCGCTGGTCGGTCCGCTCAAGCTGGCGCGGCTAGCGGCATTGGCCCAGCGCGTAACGGCGTCCACCGTGGTCGAAAATCTCGACGCCGCCCGCGAGCTGTCCGCCGCGATGCTCCATGCCGGTGTCCGGCTGGACGTGCTGGTGAAGCTCGATGTGGGAATGCACCGGGTGGGGATTCCCGATCGTGACGTCGACGGTCTCGCTCATGCCGTCGCCGGGCTGGCCGGCCTGCGGCTGCGCGGCGTGTGCATTCACGAGGGCAGCGTGTACGCCGAGCCGGACCCAGCCCGCCGGAGGTCTGTCGGGCGAGCTCAGGTCCAGCGGCTGGTGCGGACCGCCGATCGCCTGCGCGAGCACGGGCTTCCCATCGATGTGGTGAGCTGCGGAGCGACGCCGTCCTTCCGCGACGTCATCGATATCGAGGGCGTGACAGAGGTCAGGCCGGGCAACTACGTCTTCTACGACGCGACCCAGGTGGCGCTCGGCGTCGTGGGGCCTGAACGGTGCGCGCTGTCCGTGCTCAGCACGGTCGTGAGCCGCTCCGCCCGTGATCGCGGGATAATCGATGCAGGGGCCAAGGCGCTCAGCCTCGACCGTGGCGCGCACGGGCTCAGCCTGCTGGACGGATACGGCCGGGTTCTCGGCCGGGATGATGTGCGGCTGGAGAGCCTGTCCGAGGAGCATGGCTGGCTCCGCGTGGCCGGCGACCTGCCGTTGACGATTGGTGACCGTCTGTGCATTCTGCCGAATCACGCGTGCGCTGTCGTCAATAACTTCGACCGGCTGACGGTCGTCCGGGATGACGCCCCGATAGCCGAGTGGAACGTAATCGCCCGTGGTCGGGTCACGTGACCTCTCGAGCGCAGCGGGCATGGCCGGCGCCGGTCAGGGACAAAGGGGCAGGACGGCTGGTTCTGAGCTTTGCGGCACTCTGCGACGTAGGATGTGGGCGCAATGAATAATGCTGGCGAGAGGCTAGGTCCATGAGCGAGATGGAAGCCTTTGGCCTAGCCCCATTTGACGGAGAGTTCGCTGCCCGTGTGGCGGACGCTCGTGGCAACCTGACAGCTAACGACGAGCTTATACTCGCGCACCTGACGGACAACCCGGACAGCCTCGCCTTCCATACCGCGGAATCCCTGGGTGAAAAGGTCGGAGTGAGCCGGGCCGCGGTGGTGCGCTTCGCCCGCAAGCTCGGATACACGGGATTCACGGAGTTCCGTGCCGCTGCCCGCCACGCGATGCTCGCGTCCCAGGAGTCACCGCTTTCCCGCTTCTCCCAGCGTGAGCCCGGTTCGCTCGTCGAACGTAAGGCCGTCCAGGACACCAAGAACGTGCTGGCCACCGCGAGCTTGGTGCATGACACGCTGGCCCCGGCTGCTCAGGCCGTGGCCAATTCCCGCCGTGTCTTCATCGTTGGCGCTCGCATGTCCTATGGTCTTGCTGTTCATCTCCATCGGCTCCTGAACGAAGTGCATAATGCCGTCACGCTGATCGATCCTGGATTCCCTGACCAGATCGTCAGCGCTGATCGCAGCGACATAGTCATCGCGTTTCTCTTCCGCCGGTACTCCCGCCTTACCGTTGACCTGCTCCGGGATATTCGAGGCTCCGGGGCGCAGGTAGTCCTCATCACGGACGGCCGCGGGCATGCCTCCGCCGGTCAGGCTGCGCACGTGCTGGTGGCCTCCGTTAACGGGCCGACGCTCTACGACAGCATGGTGGCCCCCATGTGGGTGCTTGAATCGCTGGCCGCCGAGGTGGCGGCCGTTCGGCCAAAAGAAAGCCGGGCGCGCCTTGAGGCCGTCGAGCGCTTCACCAAGGACCACGGCCTGCTGCTCGGCTGAGTTACGGCACACTCCTGGGAAAAGGGATCCATGTCAGAACGCGAAATCGGTAATGAGCTCGAGGTTCACCAGTCCCAGGTCCACGGGCGCTGGTCCTCGCGCCCTGAGTGGCGGCCAGGGGCCGCTGACAATGACGGAGGGCACTGGCGCACACAGCTCGATCCCGGCACGGGCCAGCCGTTCACCCGAGTGCTTGATCTTGGTAGTGAGCAGGTAACGCGTCACCTCCACCGGGTGCATGCCGCCTACTGGTCCGAGCAGCCCCCGCCGCTGGCTGAGCGTGCCCACATGCTCGTTCGCATGGCCGAAGCGGTCGACCGAAACGCGGACGACCTTGGTGAGCTTGACGCGCTATGCACCGGAAAACTGCGCAGTCACGCGGTTGCCACGGCTCGCGCTGGAGCCGCGATACTGCGCTACTACGCAGAGTTTCTCGATGCCGATCCGTATTCGGCGGTCCTGGAGCCCGATCAGCCAGGCGCGCATCAGATCGTGGATCGTGTTCCCGTCGGGATTGCCGCCTGCATTCTGCCCTGGAACTTCCCGCTGTCCCAGGGCTGCGCACGACTGGCCATGCTGCTGGCCGCCGGCAACGCGGGCGTCTTCAAGGGCTCGGAACTCGCGCAGCCGCCGCTGCTCGCACTGGAGGAACTGGTGCGGGAGGCGCAGCTGCCCGAATGGGCCTTCTCCGTGGTAACCGGAGGGCCTGAAACCGGGCAGTTGCTCGTCGAATCCCCGCTGATCGATGCGGTGTGCTTCACGGGTGGGATCGGCACCGGCCTGGCGGTGGCGCAAGCCGCTACCCGGAGCCTCAAGCGGCTCATCCTGGAACTAGGCGGAAAGACGCCGTTCGTGGTGTTCGCTGACGCTGACCTGGACGGAGCCCTGGAGGTGGCCCTGGCGGCCGCCTTCGGCTTTCAGGGCCAGGCGTGCAACGCAGGCTCGCTGCTGCTGGTAGAGGAGCCGGCTTATGCCGATTTCATCGAGCGGCTGTCGGCGCGTGCCGCCAGTCTCCGGATCGGCTACCAGCTGACAGAGTCTTCGCAGATCGGGCCCTTGGTCTCAGCTGGCCAGCGGGACCGGGTTGCTGCCTTGATCGAGGAGGCGGTGCGGGCCGGCGCCCGCCTGCACACAGGCGGCCGGCCGGTGGAAGGCTTGGGGGAGGGCTTCTACTACCAGCCCACGGTGCTCAGCCAGGTACCGCCAACGACGTCGATGGCCACGGAAGAGCTTTTCGGGCCAGCCGTAACTGTCCGTCCCTTCAGCGCCGAAGCTGAGGTGGTGCAGTGCGTCAATGACAGCCGGTACGGCCTTGCGGCCACGGTCTGGACGTCAGATATGCAACGGGCCGACCGGCTGAGAACCGCCCTGCGGACCGGGCAGCTCTACGTCAACACGCATGGCCAGGTCCCGCGCAACGCGCCATGGGGGGGCTTCCGCCTCAGCGGGCTCGGCCGTCTCTACGGTCGCGATGGCCTCTACGCCTTCACTGAGGCCCGGCAGACCTACGCACTGGACGCCTGCTAATGCGGCGCGGGCCGCGGGCGAACCGTCCTGCGGGGACGGGCGCAACGCGGTCGGCGACCGAGGTGTACGGCGCACTGCCCTTGGACGGCCCGGTGGAGATCCTGCTCGACCGGTGGGGGATACCGCATATCTATGCCGGAAGCGCTGAGGATGCCTTCTTCGCTCAGGGCTTCAACGCGGCTCGCGACCGTCTCTGGCAGATCGATCTGTGGCGGCGGCAGGGACTCGGTCTCCTGTCGGAGGCACTCGGCGCCGACTACATCGCGCGCGATCGCGCCGCGCGGTTGTTCCTCTACCGCGGCCCGATGGAGCAGGAATGGGCGGCCTATGGCTGTGATCTGAAGTCCGCCATCGAGCCGTTCGTGGCCGGTATCAACGAGTACGTCCGGCTGACCGCCCGCAAGCCTGCCCTGCTGCCCATCGAATTCCGGTCGCTCGGATACCTGCCAGCGATGTGGGCGCCCGAGGACGTACTGCGGATTCGCAGCCACGGCCGCTACCGGAATGTCAGCAGCGAGGTACAGCGGGCATGCATCCTCCGTGATTTCGGCCCCGGGGCAGAAGCCCTGCGGGTGTTCCTGGAACCAGATACCCGCCTGGCCGTGCCACCGGGCCTTGACCTATCCCTGATCGCACCGGAACTGCTGCGCGATTACGCGCTGGCCACCGCTCCATTCGGCCTTTTCTCCCGTGGCCTGGAGCCGGCTGTCGAAGGGAGCAACAACTGGGCCGTCGCGGGCCAGCGCACGGCCAGCGGGCGGCCCATCCTGGCCAACGATCCCCATCGCGCGATCGAGGTTCCCTCGCTGCGCTACCTCGCCCACCTCGCCTGTCCGGGCTTCGACGTCATCGGCGGCGGCGAGCCAGCGCTTCCCGGGATCTCCATCGGCCACAACGGCCGCGTGGCCTTCGGCCTTACCGTGCTCCCGGTGGACCAGGAGGACCTGTACGTCTACGAGACGGACGCTGCTGGCGGCTCGTACCGGTACAGGGAGGGCTGGGAGGCGATGGACAGCGTCTCCGAGACCATCGCCGTCCGCGGCGGCGAGCCGGTCGATGTCGTCCTGAAATTCACCCGGCATGGTCCTGTGGTCGCCGAACTCCCGGAGCGGCAGGCCGCGTTCAGCGTGCGGGCTGCCTGGCTGCAGCCTGGCATGGCACCGTATGCGGCGGGCATCGGGCTGATGCTGGCTGGCGGGTGGGATGAGTTCCGCGCCGCTGCGCAATGCTGGGGAGCACCGGGCGAGAACCTGGTCTATGCGGACGTGGAAGGCAACATCGCCTGGCAGCCGGCTGCGCTGGTCCCGGTGCGGCCCAACTGGGATGGCCTGCTGCCGGTTCCTGGCGATGGCCGGTACGAATGGGCCGGTTTCATCACCGCGGCAGACCTCCCGGTAGAGGTCAATCCGGCCCGTGGCTGGCTGGCCACGGCCAATCAGCACAACATCGACCCTGCTCAGGTCGGTGGTGTGCAGGTCGGGTTCGAATGGGAGCCACCGTTTCGCTTCCAGCGGATCATGGAGGTGCTCGGGCAGGACCGGCTGCTCACCGTCGAAGGCGCAGCCGCTCTCCAGAACGACTACCTCTCGCTGGTGGCCCGCCACCTGAGCAAGCCGCTCGCCACGCTCCACTGCACTGACTCGCGGGCTGCGCGCGGGGTGGCCATGCTGTCCGATTGGGACTGCCGCCTGGAGGCTCACTCGGCGGCCGCCGCGCTGTTTGAAATCTGGTTCCGCTCGCACCTGCGCCCGGCGTTGTTCGCCGACGCCCTGACTGACCACATACCGGCTGAGAAACTGGGCCAGGCGCTGGAATTGCTTGTCAACCAGGCCAACGTGACCGGCGATGCCCGTATTGACCTCGGGCTAATCGATCACGCGGGAATCACCCCCCAGGCCGCGCATCAGCTCGACGGAATCCTGGAGTCCACCCTGGCCGCCGCCATGAATCAGCTCGAAGACCTCCTCGGGCCAGACAGTACCGCCTGGCAATGGGGCGCCTTGCATCAGGCAGATCTCGAGCATCCGCTCATGCGCGGACTCGACGCGGCCACCGATGAGCTGGACCGGCTCGGCCCGCAACCCCGGGGCGGCTGCGGAGACACCGTGGGCAACACCTCGTATGGCACAGCCAGCTTCACCCAGACCGGGGGTGCCACGCTACGGATGGTGCTCGATGTCGGTGCGTGGGACAACTCGTTGGCAATGAATTCACCTGGGCAATCGGGTGACCTCAGAAGTCCTCACTACGCGGACCTCTTCGCCGCCTGGGCACGCGACGAGAGCGTCCCCTTGCTGTACTCCCGCCAGCGAATCGAGGCCGTCACCGAACACCGTTTCCTGTTGACGCCAGGCACAGGGGAACGCCCGGCAGGTGAACCTGAGTAATGGCCGTGAGCCTACGGTTCGATTCCGTAAAGGGGATCTAGGGTATGAGCTTTTTTCGAATACAGAACTGATCTCCTCTTCGAGGATAGGGTCTGGACGGCCAAAGCCCATTTGTTGGGCTCGCGAGACCGCCGTAGCGGCCGCCGCGTGGATGCTCCCAGTGGGTTCTCGCGCCAGGAACGCCGCTGCCATACCTGCTTGGGGTTCCCGGCCGCGCCGCGCCATCTGCTGACGAGAAGTCCGGTCCTGATGAGCCGCCGCGTGGACGGCAGACAACAGTGCGACGCCTGGCCGTGCTACCGGAAGAATGTCGGTGTGCCGTCCTACGATGTCAGTCGTGCCGAGCGTGGACGAGGTCGTGTGGCTGCGGGACAACAGCCCAGCGTGGCGACTGCTCCGTGCGGACAACGCGCCGCTGGTGCTGAGCTTCCTGCACCGGGTGTTCGTCGCCGACAACGTCCGGTCGATCTCGGCGACCGAGCTGGCCAGCCGCCTGGACGACGAGCTGTACGCCATCAACCAGCGGCACGGCGAACGGGGCGGCAGAAGTTTCCCCAAGCCAGCCAGGGCCTACCTCGACGACTGGGCCGCTCCCGAGACTGGCTGGCTGCGCAAGTACTATCCCGACGGCACCGACGAGCCGCATTACGATGCCACACCAGCGGTCGAGAAGGCGCTGCAGTGGCTGGAGAGCCTGCGCGAGCGCGAATTCGTGGGCACCGAGTCACGGCTGAAGGTGATCGTCGAACTGCTGCGGCAGATCGTCTTCGGCACCGACCCCGATCCTGCCGGACGGCTGGCCGAGCTGCGCCGCCAGCGGGCGGCCGTCGACGGGCAGATAGCCCAGCTCGAGGCGGGCGAGCTGCCCATGCTCGACGAGACTGCGGTGCGCGACCGCTACCAGCAGTTCGCGGGCACCGCACGGGAACTGCTGGCTGACTTCCGCGAGGTGGAGGAGAACTTCCGCAAGCTCGACCGGCAGCTCCGGGAGAAGATCGCCGGCTGGCACGGCGGCAAGGGCGAACTGCTGGACGACGTGCTCGGCAGCCGCGAGTCGATAGCCGGCTCGGATCAGGGCCGCTCCTTCCAGGCGTTCTACGGCTTCCTGCTGTCCCAGGCACGGCAGGAGGAGCTGTCCAGCCTGCTGGACCGGGTGCACGCACTGGCCGGGATCGCCGAGCGCGACGCCAGGCTGCGGCACATTCACTACGACTGGCTGGATGCCGCCCAGCGCACCCAGGCGACGGTCCGCCAGCTCTCCGAACAGCTCCGGCGGTTCCTCGACGACCAGGTGTGGTTCGAGAACCGCCGGGTGATCGACATCCTGCGCAGCATCGAGGGCCGCGCGCTGGAGCTTCGCGAAACCGGGAACGTCCCGGTCACCATGGAGCTCGACGCGCCGTCGCCGGCCATCCGGCTGCCGCTGGAGCGCCCGCTGTACGCGCCGGTGCAGAAGGCCCGGCTGTCCAGCGACGCGGTCCGCGACGCCGACGAGGAGACCGACCCCGCCGCCCTGTTCGAGCAGGTCTACGTGGACCCGGAGCCGCTGCGCGGCGGTGTCCGCCAGGCACTGCGCAGCCAGCCGCAGGTCGGCCTGGCCGAGCTGGTCGCGCGGTACCCGCTCCGGCAGGGCGTCGCGGAGCTGGTCACCTACCTCTCGCTGCGGGACGAGGCGTTCGCGATCGTCTACGACGAACAGCACCGCGACCAGATCACCTGGTCCGCCGCTGACGGCCGGGAGCGCACCGCTACGCTGCCGCGGGTCACCTACGCCAGGAGGGACGGATGACCGCCGAACCGGACCTTTCGCTCGCCGTCACCCAGCTCATGAAGGGCGTCGTCTACCGCGACACGCACGACCATGCGTGGCGCAGCCTGCTCGAACTGCAGCCGCAGGCCCGGGACTACGTGGACGTGCTGGGCCTGCAGGTCGTGATCGACGAGGCCGAAGGCTACGCGTTCCTCCGCCAGCGCCCCGCTGACCCGGACGACGCCGACCCGCTGCCCCGGCTGATCCCGCGCCGGGCGCTGTCCTTCCACGTCAGCCTGCTGCTCGCGCTGCTGCGCAAGAAGCTCGCCGAGTTCGACGCCCAGGGCGGCAGACACCAGGCTGATGCTGACCCGGGAGCAGATGGCCGAGATGGTCCGGGTGTTCCTCCCCGCGACCAGCAATGAGGCCAGGCTCACCGACCAGATCGACGCGCACATCAACAAGGCCGTCGAACTCGGCTTCCTGCGGGCCGCGAAGAACTCCGAGCAGGCCTACGAGGTGCGGCGCATCCTCAAGGCATTCGTCGACGGCCAGTGGCTCGCCGATTTCGACACCAGGCTGGCCGAGTACGCCGCGCTGCTGGCCGGGGAGGAGCAGGAGTGACCGGCTTCCGCCTGGCCCGCCTGGAGCTGTACAACTGGGGCACGTTCGGCGGCCGGGTCTGGTCCCTCGGCCTGGACGGGCAGAACACGCTGCTCACCGGCGATATCGGCTCCGGGAAGTCCACCATCGTGGACGCGGTCACCACGCTGCTGCTGCCCGCCCAGCGCATCTCCTACAACAAGGCCGCCGGGGCCGAGACCCGCGAACGGAGCCTGCGCTCCTACGTGCTCGGCTACTACAAGACCGAGCGCAACGAGGTCACCGGGGCCACCAGGCCGGTGGCGCTGCGGGACGGCTCGGCTTACAGCGTGATCCTCGGCGTCTTCACCAACCCCGGCTACGACGCGACCGTCAGCCTCGCCCAGGTGTTCTGGCTGCGCACCGGAGACGCGGCCGGCCAGCCGGACCGGTTCTACGTGACGGCCGACCGGGCGCTGTCGGTGACCGGGGACTTCGCGGACTTCGGCTCCGACATGTCGGCCCTCCGCCGGCGGCTGCGCGCCGCCGCCGGCGTCCGGGTGCACGACGGGTTCCCCGACTACGGCAAGGATTTCCGCCGCCGCCTGGGCATCGAGTCGGAGCAGGCGATGGAGCTGTTCCACCAGACGGTCTCGATGAAATCGGTGGGCAACCTCACCGACTTCGTCCGCGATCACATGCTGGAACCGTTCGACGCCGCCGAAGGCCGTCTCCGACATCGTCGCCCACTTCGAGGACCTGACCAAGGCTCATGACGCGGTGCGGCGGGCCGAGGCGCAGTTGGCCGCGCTGACCCCGCTGCTCAAGGACTGCGACTGCGGCCGACGCGGTCCGGGCGGAGATCGCCGCGCTCGACGCCCAGCGGGCCGCGCTGCGGTACTACTTCGCCGATCTCAAGGCCCGGCTGACCGGCCGTGGAACTCACCGAGATCGCGACAGAGCGGGCGCGGCTGCAGGCCCAGCGCGACGATCTCGAAGCCACGCTCGGACGGCTGCGCGAGCCGCGAGACGAACCTGCGGGTCGAGCTGGCCGGCCACGGCGGGAACCGGCTCGCCGAGATCGAGCGCCAGCTCGCCGAGTGCGACCAGGCGTGCCATCTCCCGGTGGGCAAGGCCGAACGGTTCGCCGCCCTGCTGGCCGCCGCGGACCTGGCCCCGGTGGAAACCGCCGAGCAGTTCGCCGTCCGGCGCCGCGAGATCACTGGCCGCCCGGGACACCGCCCGGCAGGATCTCGCCGGTCACCAGAACGCGCTGACCGAGACGGGCGTGCGGGCGAAGCGCGCTGCAGGACGAGGCGGCCGAGGTCAACGCGGAGCTGCGCAGCCTGCGGGAGCGCAAGACCAACATCCCGAAGAAGCAACTGGAGCTGCGCGCCGCGGCTGTGCCGCGAGCTGCGCATCGGGGAGGACTCGCTGCCGTTCGCCGGCGAGCTGATCGCGGTGCGGGACAGCGAGGCCGACTGGGAGGGCGCGGCGGAGCGGCTGCTGCACGGCTTCGCGCTGTCGGTGCTCGTGCCGGACGAGCACTATCCCGCCGTGTCCGACTGGATCGACGGCCACCACCTGAAGGACCGGGTGGTGTACTACCGCGTGCCGGAGCCGTCGCGGGCCGCGGCAGCGCCACCCCAGCACGGGCCGGGCACGCTGGCCGCCAAGCTCCTGGTCAAGGACACGCCGTTCGCCGGGTGGCTGGAACACGAGCTCGGCCGGCGCGCCGACCACGCGTGCGTCGAGACGATGGCGGAGTTCCGCCGGATGCCCCGGGCGATCACCAAGGCCGGGCAGGTGAAGGGCAGCGGCGGGCGGCACGAGAAGGACGACCGGTTCCGCATCGACGACCGCAGCCGGTACGTGCTCGGCTGGTCCAACCAGCGCAAGCTCGACGCGCTGCTGGACCGGGCCGGGATGCTGGCCGGCCGCCTCAGCGAGGTCGGCGGCCGAGCAGCAACGGCACGAGCAGGCGCGGGACGCCGCGGTCGAGCGAGGGCCAGGTGCTCGCCGGGCTGGACCAGACGCACGAGTTCGCCGAGATCGACTGGCAGTCCGTGGTCAACCGGGCCGAGGAGCTCCGGGCCGAGCAGCGCGAGCTCGAGGCCGCCTCGGCCGAACTGGCCCGGCTGACCCACGACCTCGATGACGGTCAAGAAGCGGATCGCTGACCGAGGACGGCGCGCTGCGCGCGCTGGATGGGCGGCTCGGCGGGCTCGATAACCGGCAGCACGCCGCCGAGGGCGTTATGCATGAAGCGCGGGAGATCCTGGCCGAGGATGCGTGCGGCCCGGCCCGGGCCCAGTTCGCGGCGATCGGGGAGCTGCTGGCCAGGGCTGGGCGGCCGTCGCCGGCCGACCGCCGCCGCCTGCGACCGGGCCGAGACGGACGCCGGAACCGAGCTCACAGGCTGACCGCGAAGCGCGGCGACCGGCTGTCCCGGCTGTCCAACAAGATCGTCGCAGCGATGGGGGAGTTCCGGCGGCAGTACCCGGTGGAGACCAGCGAGCTCGACGACTCGGTGGACTCCGCCGACGGTTACCGCGAGCTGCACGACCGGCTCACCGGCGACGACCTGCCCCGGTTCCGGCGGCAGTTCAAGACGTACCTGAACCAGAACACGATCCGGGACATCGCCGGCTTCCAGTCCCAGCTGAACAAGCAGGCCGAGCTGATCAGGGAGCGGATCGCCACGATCAACACCTCGCTGGTCGGCGTGGACTACAACCCGGGCCGCTACATCCGGCTGGAACCGCTGCCGTCCCCGCACGCCGACATCCGTGACTTCCGCGCGGACCTGCGGGCCTGCACCGACGACGCGGTGTCCGGCGAGGACTCCGACCACTACTCCGAGCAGAAGTTCCTGCAGGTGAGCCGGATCATCGAGCGGTTCCGCGGCCGCGAGGGGCTGACCGAGGCGGACCGGCGGTGGACGAGGTTCGTCACCGACGTCCGGAACTGGTACACGTTCGCCGCCTCCGAGCGGTACCGCGAGGACGACACCGAGTACGAGCACTACGCCGACTCCGGCGGCAAGTCCGGCGGGCAGAAGGAGAAGCTCGCCTACACGATCCTGGCCGCCTCGCTCGCCTACCAGTTCAAGCTGGAATGGGGCGCGGCGAAGTCACGGACGTTCCGGTTCGCGGTCATCGATGAGGCGTTCGGCCGGGGCTCCGACGAGTCGACCCGGTTCGCTCTGGAGCTGTTCGGTCGGCTCGGCCTGCAGTTGCTGATCGTCACCCCGCTGCAGAAGATCCACGTCATCGAGCCGTACGTGTCCACGGTGGGCTTCGTCGACAACCCGCAGAGCAACAACTCGCGGCTGCAGACGCTCACCATCGACGAGTACCAGGCCCGGCGGGCCGCGTACCAGATCGCCCAGCAGATCGAGGTCAGCGATCTCGTCCCCGCGGCGGGGAGCTGACGTGCCCGCCGCGCGGGCCCGGCCGGGTCCGCTGGCCGACGGGCCCGGCCGGTGGACCCGGCCGGTGACGTCCGCGCGGCGGTCCGGAAGAAGTGGGACTCCGGCTCGCTGCTGGCGACGCTTCGCGGCCGGGCAGGAGTGGGAGCCGCTCAGCGTCCCGATCCGTGGCCCATCCGCCCGCGAGATCGGCGAGTACCTGGCCGAGGTCCGCCAGTGGGCCGCGGAGTGGGCCGCCGCCGCGCGCGGCCCGCTGCGCGTGGAGTACAAGCAGGTCGGCGGCCGGCACTTCGGCGCGAACAGCATCCCGGGCCGCGCCTGGCTGGACAGCTACGACGACGCCTGGGCGCTGCTCAGGGCCGGGTCCGACGTCCGCCGCCTGGCCGGGCTGATCGAGGCCGCCCGCGGCACCCGGCTGGTCCCGTGGCTGATCGGCCATCCGATGCGGGCGCTACGGCTGGCGGATGACTGGGACCGGCTGCTAGCCACGGTCGGGTGGATCGAGCAGCGCCAGGCACCCGGCATGTACCTGCGCCAGGTCGACGTGCCCGGCGTCGACACCAAGTTCATCGAGCGGCACAAGGGCGTGCTCACCGAGCTGCTCGACGCACAGCTTGACCCATCCCGCGTGGATAGCGTGGCGCCCGACTTCGCCGGACGCTACGGCTTCCTCCGCCGACCGGGTTACGTCCGGTTCCAGGTGGCCGGGGGTTCCCGCGGATTCTCCGAGCTGTCCGTCCGCGCCAGTGAGTTCACCGCGGCACCTGAGGGCGTCAGCCGGGCCTACGTGATCGAGAACGAGATCACCTACCTCGCGTTCCCGGTCCCGGCGGCGGCGATGGTGATCTTCGGCGGCGGGTATGCCGTCCCGGTGCTGGAGCCGCTCGGCTGGCTGGCCGGTCTCGACGTCGTGCTACTGGGGCGACATCGACACGCACGGCTTCGCGATTCTCAACCGGCTGCGCCACCACCTGCCACACGCCCGTTCCCTGCTCATGGACCGGGCCACCCTGCTGGGCCACCGGGACCACTGGACGCAGCGAGCCGTCCCCGACCGCTGCCGTCCTGGGCCGCCTCGACGCGGCCGAGTCAGCTCTCTACGCCGACCTCCTCTCGGATGCCTACGGCCCGTCCGTCCGCCTGGAACAGGAACGGATCAGCTTCTCTGCCATCGAGAAAGCAGTCGCTGACGGTTGACAGGAAGTCGAGGTGAGCCGGCTGTTCTGCGCCCCAGTGCGCGGGGTGCTCGCGCGGGCTGGCAAGGTGAGCGGGTGGCGGAACGGTCGTGGCAGCGGTGAATTTCCCACCGGAGCAATGGCAGGTTGACGCATGGGCCCGCGATCTCGGGCAGGCCCGCGAGCTGGGTACATACCGCCGCTCCTGCCGGGCGGCCCATGGATCCAGATGGACGGGCTGGGGCATCTTCCTGATCGGGCTCGGGTTACTCCCCGGCCTTGCCGTCGCCGCGGCCGCCCCGGCACAGCTGCTGCTGCAGAACATGCGGTGATGAGTAATTCGCATCGAGGAACCGCAACGACGCACTGGCGAAGCGGGTGGGCACCCCGCAGGTACATCAGGGCTGGAGCCGGTAGCTGAGGTCGGCGGTGAGATCGGCGACGTCCATCTGGGCCTTCTGCAGCCGGCCAGAGTAGTCCCAGTTCATCGCCTGCCAGCGGGTAAACTGGTCGAGCACCCATATGCCGGACTGGCGGCTGCCGTTGCCTGACTGGCCGTTCCCGCCGAACGGCAGGTGGGCCTCGGCTCCCGATGTGGAGTTATTGACGCTCACCATGCCGGCGCTGATCCCGCGGCGGAACTCGAAGGCCTCCCGCGGATCGTTGGTATAGATGGCGGACGAAAGGCCGTAGCCTGGCGCGTTGGCCAAGGCGATTGCGTCCTGCAGGTCCGTGTAGGTGGTGACGCCCACCACCGGGCCGAAGGTTTCCTGGCGGAACAGGGCATCGGCGGGCTGCACGCCGTCGACGATCGTGGGGTGGTAGAAGAGCCCTGCCTCCGGATCCCCGATGAAGCCGGCCCGCGGATTGGCGGGACCGATCTTGCCTACCCCGCTCGAGCCGAGAACCTTGTGGTGGACCTGGATCCATCCCAGGTATTCCTCGAACCGGGTGGCGAACCTCTGGTCGAGCATCGGCCCGTAGAGGACATCCTGGGCCGGGTCACCGACCGGGGCTGCCGAGGTCGCCGCTGAGAACCGGGCGAGGAACTCGTCATGGATCGATTCGTGGACGATGATCGTGCCCAGTGAGGTGCACCGCTGCCCCGCGGTGCCGAAGCCAGAGAACAATGCCCCTTCCACGGCCAGCTCGATGTCCGTGCTCGGCGTGACTACCATCGGGTTCTTGCCCCCGAGCTCCAGGCACGGCACCTGGAGGTGACGGCCCGCGAGCTCGCCGATGCGTGCGCCCACCGCGGTCGACCCGGTGAACCCGATCTTGTCGATCGTGCCGTCCTGCAGTCCCTGCTCCAGGCCTGCGAAGGTCGCCGCCCCGTCTGCGAACACGATGTTCAGCACGCCGTCGGGCAGCCCGGCGGCCTGGATCAGTTGGAACAGTGCCATGGCCGAGGCAGCCGCGTATTCGGCCGGCTTCCATACCACGGTGTTGCCGGTTACCAGCGCCGGGACGAGGTACCAGGACGGTACCGCGACCGGGAAGTTACCGGCCGTCACAACCGCTACTGCCCCGACCGGGACCCGGAAGGTGAACAGTTGCTTGTCCGGCATTTCGCTCGGGACAGTCTGGCCATAGAGGCGCCGGCCCTCGCCGAGGAAGAAGTCGCAGGTGTCAATGATCTCCTGGACCTCGCCCAGCGCTTCCCGGTAGGGCTTGCCCAGCTCACGGGTGACCAGGTGGGCCAGGGGCTCCTTGTTGGCCTCGACGATGCGGCCGATCGCGGCGACCGCCCGGCCGCGGACGGGCGCTGGGATCCCGGCCCACGACTGCTGGGCCCGTTTCGCCGCGGCGCACGCGGCGGCGAAAGTGCTGGCGTCGGCGAGCTCGACCTCGGCGACCAGGTCGGTGAGGCGGGACGGGTTGGGTGAACTGACCGTGCCGGCTGGCGAGCCCCCGGCTGGACGGCCGTCGATGATCGAAACAAGAGTCCTAGCCATGCTCACCCTTTTCCTTGGCGGTGGCTCATAGACCTGGCCGAGACGACGGGGACCCGGGCAAGGCACCGATCGAGTGCCTTGAGCCCTCTGGCCAGGTCGTCCTCTGTGATGGTCAGCGCGGGGCGGAAGCGGATGGACGTTGAACCGCACGGCAGCAGGAGAACCTTCTCCTCCTCACGCAGCACGGTGACCAGCGCGTCCCGCTCTTCGGCACCCGGCAGGTCCAGAGCGCACATCAGCCCGCGGCCCCGGACGTTCGATGCCAGGTCCGGATATCGGCTGGCGACCGCCTGCAGCTCCGCGAGGAACCAAGGCCCGAGAGAGGCCACCCGGTCAACCAACCGGTCACGCTCGATGACTTCCAGCAGCCGGCGGCACCGGACCATATCGGCAAGCCCGCCACCCCACGTCGAGTTGATGCGCCCGCTGACCGTGAACACATTTCCGGGAATCTCGTCCACCCTGCGCCCGGCCATGATCCCGCCGAGCTGCACCTTCTTGCCGAAGGCCACGATGTCCGGCGCCAGGCCGAGCTGCTGGTAGGCCCACGGCGTGCCGGTCAGCCCAACTCCGGTCTGTACCTCGTCGAGAACGAACAGTGCTTCGTTGTCCTGGCACAGCCGCTGCATCGCCTGGAGGAATTCCGGGCGCATGTGATTGTCCCCGCCCTCACCCTGGATCGGCTCGGCGATGAAGCAGGCGATGTCGTCCGGGTGGTCACGGAATGCCGCCTCGGCCTGGCGCAGCGCGCGCTGTTCACCCGCCACTACCTCCTGGAGATGCTCATCAAGCGGGAAGGTGATCGCTGGCACCTCGATGCGAGGCCAGTCGAACTTGGGAAAGCGGTCGGTCTTCACCGGGTCGGTGTTGGTGAGCGAGAGCGTGTACCCGCTGCGCCCATGGAACGCGCGGGTCAGGTGGAGCACCTTGGTTCCCAGCTGGGGTGACCGGCCCCGCATCTCGTTGTGCTGGCTCTTCCAGTCGAACGCGCACTTGAGCGCGTTCTCCACAGCGAGCGCGCCGCCCTCGATAAAGAACAGGTGGGGGAGTGCCGGATCGCCGAGTACCCGGGTGAAGGTGTCCGCGAAGTCTGCGTAGTGCGCCGTGTAGATGTCAGGATTCGTCGGTTTGTTCGCAGCGGCCTCGGCGAGCAGGCCCATGAAGGCTTGATCGCCAGTGACATCCGGCGGATTGATGCCCAGCGGGGCGGACGCAAAGAAGGAGTACAGGTCAAGGTAACGCTCGCCGCTACGAGCGTCGGCGATCCAGGAGCCACGGCTGCGGGGCAGGTCCAGGATGAGATGGAACCCATCGGTCAGCACATGGCGCGCCAAGCGCTCCCGGACATCGTCGTGCGCCATGAGGACCCCCGATAGATCAGCAATAACTCCTGCAATCTGCAGGTTATGGCGTAGAATCTTCTTCTTCAAACCCTGAGCGGAAAGAAATTTCCAGCCGGGGCCCGTGCAGGCCTGCGCGAGGCCGATGCCAGGTGCATCGCACGCCGATGCCAGGCCACCTGTCCGGGCGGGTGAGCGGGCTCGCCGGATAGCCGACGTAGATCTGGCTCAGCCGCCGCGTGGCACGCCCCGTTCGGCGCCGTAGATGTCGAGGAGCCCACTGGGCGCCCTGCCCGAGACGGCCAGGGCGAGCCTCCATGCGAGGTTGCGCGCGTCCGTGATCCCCGGTGTTCATGCCCTGACCGCCTGCCGGATCAGCCGCGGGCAGCATCTGCTGGGCTGATCCAGGGGAACCACGCGGCAGCCGGCCCGCTAGGCCCCCGCCCCGTACTGGTCAGCCAGGCTGATCAGTTCAACGCCAGCCAGCTCAGCACCACACTGGCCGCCGTCATTACCTGCAATACCGGCATGTTGCTTACGGCGAGAAGCTCGATAATCCTTGACCCAAATAACAGTCAATAGGCCTCGGTGCCGTTGATACTTGACGGAATGTCCGGCATAGGACAGCCTGATTCTGCGGGCCGTTGACCGCCAGTGGCCCGCGGTGGGCTAGCGACGGCCGTCTCGGGTTCTGATGGATCTGGGCAACCTCAGGGACACGGCGCCGAACCGCAGCGGCTTGCCGTATGTGATCCTTTAGCGCCGGCAAGGAGGGCAACCTCGCGTACGCCGCCGGAAGGGGGGTGACGTCATGGCGTTTGACCTGGAAGTGGATGACGTCGTTGACCTGATTGCTGGCGCGGTCAGCCAGCAGCGCTGCATCCTGTTCCTTGGTGCTGGCGCGCACGCCCCGCCGCCTGGTCAGTCACGGTTTGAGTACCCGGCCGAGCGGCGTCCGCCGATTGGCGCAGCCCTCAGCCAGCAGCTCGCGATCGGCTGCAACCTTTCTCGGCGGTTTCCGAATGAGGACCCGTCAAATCTGCAGACGGGTCGCGCTGTTTTACGAGATCGCGCGATCGCGCCGCCAGCTCGTGGACTCCGTCATCGATGCGGTCCAGACGGGCAAGCGCCCATCACCGATGCTGCAGGCCCTCGCGGAGCTGGGTTTCCCGCTGGTGATCACCACGAACTACGACCAACTGTTCGAGAGCGCGCTGGTCGCCGCGGGCAAGCAGCCACGTGTGGCGGTGTACACGCCGAACCTCGAGGCCACGGTCGACTACCGCGATCCGACGGCGGACAGCCCTATCGTGTTCAAGATCCATGGCGACATCCAACGGCCGGAGACAATCGTCATTACCGACGAGGATTACATTACAGTTCGTTCTGCGGATGTCCAACAAGGAACCGTATGACCCGGTTCCCTTCACGCTTAAGTATCTACCTGATGGGCTGGACCACGCTGTTTGTTGGGTATAGCCTGCTCGATTACAATCTTCGCCTGCTGTTTAAGACGCTTCGCTGGAAGATTGACAGCGCGACCGTGCCCGACATGTATTCCGTTGATTACCACCCCGATCCGCTGATGTTTGACGTCTGGCAGAACCAGCGCCGGTATGTGAAGTTCATAGCGGAGGACGTCTGGGCGTTCGTGCCTAGCCTCTATGAGCGCGTTCTCGGGAAGGAATTTCAGCCATCGCCGTCCTGAGGGAGCTTGCGGTAGCCGTGCCAAGGATCCCGTACCGCGGGATCCGGCCCTTCCGCTACCTGGACCGCGCGATCTTCTTCGCGCGCGACGAGGAGACGCGCCGCCTGGCCGCCCTGGTCTCCGTATACCGGGGTGTGCTGCTCTACGGCGACTCGGGCTCGGGCAAGTCCTCTTTGGTTAACGCCGGCCTGATCCCTGAAGCCATCCGGCTGGGCTTCGCGCCGGAGCGACTGCGCGTGCAGCCGCGTGCGTCCGAAGAGCTCGTCGTCGAGCGGATCGGCAGCTCGGACGACAACGAGGAATTGCTGCCTTCCGTCCTCGCGCTCGACGAGCAAACGTCAGCGCGGACCGTGCTGGCGATCGATGCGTTCGAGGAACGCGTCCGCGCGGCGTGCGAGCGGCATCGGCCGCTGCTGATCTTCGACCAGTTCGAGGAGATCGTGACCCTGTTCGACGAGAGCGGCGCCCGTGATGCACGGCGGCGTCTGGTCGAGCTCCTGGTTCGGCTGTTGCGCGGGTCGCTCCCGGTCAAAGTCCTCTTTTCCTTCCGCGAGGACTACCTGGGCAAGGTCAAGGAGCTGCTGTCGGCCTGCCCGGAGCTCATCGACCAGGCGCTGCGCCTCGCCTCGCCAACGGCCGACACGCTGCCGACGATCATCCGGGGACCGTTCGAGCGCTATCCCGGTCATTTCGCGCGCCAGCTTTCGCCGGCCCTTGCCGACCGCCTGGTGACGGTGCTGGCGGATCACTTCGGCACCGACGACGTCAGCTTGTCCGAAGCGCAGACGGTCTGCTTGCGGCTGTGGCAAAGCGATAACCCGGAGGCGCTGCTCGCCGAGAAGGGCCCGCAGGGGCTCCTGGAGGACTATCTGGGTGAGGCACTCGACGGCATGCCCGCTCAGCTGAGGCCCGCCGCGATTGCCCTGCTCGCGCAGATGGTCACCTCGGCCGGCACGCGCAACGTGATCTCGGCAGGCGACCTGTTTCAGCGCGTCCAGGAACAGGAGGGTGACAGTCCGTCGAGCCTGCTCGAGCAGGCGCTCGAGGGCCTGAGCCAATCGAGGCTTGTCCGCCGGGAACGCCGCCGCGATCTCGACCTCTACGAGATCACCAGCGAGTTCCTGGTTCCCTGGATCAGCCGTCGCCGGGACCAATTCCGCCGGTTGCAGGACCGTCGCCGGGAACGCCGTCGGCTACGCATCCTGGGATGCATCGTCGCGGCACTGCTCCTGGTAGTGGCGCTCGTGTCAGTGTTCTACGTGCAGGAACGGGCCGCGCATGCAAGCGCCATCCACGACCGTAACCAGGCGATCTACACCCAGACTCTCGCCGAGGCCCAACAGTTTGGGGCCAGCAATACGCCTCTCGCGGCCCAGCTCAACCTCGCCGCCTACCGCGTGCAGCGGACCCAGGACCTGTTCTCTCGCCTGCTCAGTACGGAAAACACGCCACTGTCCTCCCCGGTGACGGGCGGCTCCGGCGCGGTCTATACGGTGGCGTTCAGCCGGGTTGGCCACCTGATGGCGACAGGCGACTACGACGGCACGCTCCGGTTGTGGGATACCGCCAACCCCGCGCATCCCCGGATGCTCAGCCACCGCCTGCCAGCCAGCTACAACGACATAGCCGCGGCGGCGTTCAGCCCGGATGGCCGCGTGCTGGCCACCGGAGGCTCTGATCACAAGGTCCGGCTGTGGGGGGTGGGTGATCCCGCCCACCCGCACATGCTCGGGCGGCGGCCGCTGACCGTCAGCGCGACGGTCAATTCGGTGGCGTTCAGCTCGGATGGCCAAGTGCTGGCCAGCGGGAATTCCAATGGCACCATCCAGCTATGGAACGTAGCCGACCCGGCACACCCGCGGGCCTTCCAACCCATAGCATCCGGCCACCAAGCCGTTTATTCGGTGGCATTCAGCCCGCATGGACGGACACTGGCCAGCGGCGACTTCGACGGCACGATCCGGCTGTGGAACGTGGCCGACCCCGCCTCCCCCCAGTCGCTCGGCAGGCCCGTGATCGGCGGCACAGCTCCCGTTGAGTCGGTGGCGTTCAGTCCGGATGGACAGATACTGGCTAGCGGTGATTTCGACGATACGGTCCGGCTGTGGAACGTGGCTGACCCCGTACGTACGCAGTCGCTCGGGCCGCCCCTGGAGGGTGGCAATACCGACGTCGTCAATTCAGTGGCGTTCAGCCCGGACGGCCGCATACTGGCCAGCGGAAGTTACGACGCAACGGTGCGGCTGTGGGATGTCGCCAACCCTGCGCAGCCGCAGCCGCTCGGCCAGCCGCTGACCGGGGCCACTGGCACCGTGTTCTCGGTAGCGTTCAGCCCCGATGGCAGCACGCTGGCGGGCGGGAGCGAAAACGGCACGATACGGCTGTGGCGGCTGCCGGCAACCCTGCTGACCGGCAGCACCGGCACCATCTATTCGGTGGCGTTCAACCCGCACGGAGGCACGCTGGCGAGCGGCGGCATGGACGGGATGATCCGGATCTGGAACGTAGCTGATCCCGCGCACTCCGTGCCACTCGGCCGACCGCTGGCCGGCCAGATTGGCGGCATCATCTCGGTAGCCTTCAGCCCTGATGGCCGAACTCTGGCCGCTGGCGGGTTCAGCGGCAAGATACGGCTGTGGAATGTCGCCGATCCCGGGCACCCGCGGGCGCTAAGCCCGCCGCTGCCTGCTCCCGACCGGGTTGCTGGCAACCTCTTCGTAGCCTTCAGCTCCAACGGCCACACGCTGGCCAGCGGCGGCTACAGCGACGGGACCCTCCAGTTGTGGAACGTGGCTGGTCCCGCGCCCCCCGCGCCGCTCGGCAAGCCGCTGACCGCCGGTACCAACAGCGAACCCATGTTTTCTGTGGCCTTCAGCCGGAATGGCCACCTGCTGGCCAGCGGCAGCCAGGATGAGGGAGTCAACCTGTGGGACATCACCCATCCGGCCCACCCAAAGGAACTCGGCGAGCCCTTCACCAGCGGCAGGGACACCGTCTCTTCGGTGGCGTTCAGCCACGATAGCCACACCCTGGCCGCTGGCAGCTACGACGGCAGTGTTCAGTTGTGGAATGTCGCCCATCCCGCCTCCCCGCAGAAGATCGGACAGCCGCTGACCGGCACCTCCAGCCCGGTCGATTCAGTCGCTTTCAATACTGACGGCAGTGCCCTGGCCACCGGCAGCGACAATGGCACGATCGGGCTGTGGGATGTCGCCCATCCCGCCTCTCCCCGGGAGATCGGGCAGCCGCTTACCGCCGCTACCTCCTACATCAATTCGGTGGCATTCAGCCCGGACAGCCGCACGCTGGCCAACGGCACGCTGGCCGGCACGCTGGCCGACGGCAGCAGTGACAACGCAATCCGGCTATGGAACCTGAACGTCCAGTCCGCCATCACCCGTATCTGCGCCACCACCGCAAATGACCTAACCCCTCAGCTGTGGCGGACGAACATCCCTCAGCTGCCCTACCAGCCGCCCTGCGCGCATTGACGCCGAGCCTCGTTTCTGCCTTGTGTCCCTGATGCCTGGCTGACGTTGCTGGATGACGTGGAACCACCGCAGGACCCCAGCCGGATGCCATCGCGGTGCACACCAACGTGCCATGCCGCGGCCGCGCTGTCTTTTCTGCAACGAAACCCCGCCCGTGAACTGCATCACGCCAGGTCAGCGTTCGCGTGGCGCGCACGGCCTGGCGCCGAAGTCAGGGGATGCGCAGGCACACCGGGGTGGGAACCGGTGCCGACGACAGGTAGCTCAGCCGCGGTGTCTCATCGTTGAACTCCATGATCACGAGGGCGTCGGAGTCCTGGCTGGCGGCGATCACGAAGCGGCCGTCGGTCGAGAAGATGAGCTCGCGCGGCTCGCGGCCCCGGGCCGGGGCGAGCCCGGCGAGCCCGAGCGTGCCCTTGGCCGCGTCCAGGCGGAACAGGGCGATCGTGTCGCTGTCCGCACCCCGGTTGGACACGAGCACGGTGCGGCCGGACGGCGATACGCGGATCGCGCCGGCCTGGCTGTGACCGTGGAATCCGTCTGGCAGCGTGGAGGCGACGTCGGTGGCCACGAAGCCATCTCCCTCGCGTCGCAGCGCGATGAGGGTGTTGTCGAGCTCGTTCACGATCAGCAGCCGTGTGCCGTCCGGATGGAAGGCGAGATGCCGGGGACCGGCGCCGGATACCGTGTCGATCCGCTGCGCCAGGCGTTCGGTGAGCTCGCCTTTGTCGCTGAGCTTGTAGCAGAGGATGGCATCGAGCCCGAGATCGGGCACGAGTACGTCGCCGCTGCCCGGGTCAAACATGATCATGTGGGCGTGCGGGCCGCTCTGCCGCACCGGATGGACGCTGGACCCCTGGTGCTGTACGTGATCTGTCATCGGGCCGATGCTCCCGTCGGCCTCGAGCTTGAACACGGCGACGGAACCCGACCGGTAGTTGGCCACGAGCAGGAAACGTCCGGTCGGGTCCAGCTCCAGATGGGCGGGCTCGGCGCCGCCCGACGGGCTGGTGTTGAGCAGCGACAGGTCGCCGCTCCGGGTATCACGGGCGAAGGCGGTCACGCCGCCACCGGGGTGCCCCTCGAACTCGACGGTCTCATTGGCCGCGTACAGGCGGCGGCCATCGGGGCTGATGACGAGAGACGAAGGGTTGCGGGTCCGGGCGAGGACCCGGACCGGGCCGATCGTCCCGGCCTCGAAACGGCAGGACAGGATGCCCTCTGCTGTGCCGTTGACGTGGGGGAGGCGCTCGGTATAGGTCCCGATGATCAGTTCCTCGGGAGAAGAGCTAGCTGACGATGGCACGACCTGGGTTCCTTTGGATCACGGCGGGCAACGGCAAGGACAAGCTACTCGACCTCCAGGCCGGGCCGGTGCTTGATCATCGTGGGTGGCCGGTTCGGATAACATCGCAGATCGCGAACATGGAGGTACCCAGGTGCCCGCCAGCCCGTACTGGGAGAATTACCTTCCGTCGTCAGGGATCCTGCCGCCGCGGTCATCGTCCCGGTCGGACGCGCCGCGTATCGATCTCTGCGGCCACCGGCGATTCAGGTACTCAGCACGGCCGGACGCGGACGACAGCTTCACCGCCCGTCCCCGGCGGTGCCCGGCTTCGCCGAGGTCGAGGGCTGGCCGTCCAGTGTCCGCGACGTTAGCCTGCTAGGCCCTTGCTGTCCTGGACTTTTGCCGGCGGTACTGGCGTGCGCTGCGCCTGGCGGCCAGGCGCATCAAGAACGGCGGCGGCTCGAGACCGAGCTCGGTGAGCATGCCGCCGACGTCCTCCTGGTGCCACACCTCCACGAAGACACCATCGGCGGCGCGGAAGATCTCCTGGCCGGTCATGGTCACCGGCCGGCCGGTGGGCGGGATCCCGAACAGGTCCATCGTCCCGGTGTTCGTGCCGGTCATCGTCCAGCGGCCGGTGACGTACTCACCGTCGGAGACAACCACGTCCGGCACGAACGTGAGGTCAGGGAACGCGTTGCGGACCAGCTGCGCCGCCCAGACCTGCCCGGCCCGTCCGGCAGGCTGGCCTGCGTAGGAGTTGTGGTCCTTGACGTCTTCGGCGAAGACCTCGTCAACCACCTCGTATTTCCCGTTACCCCAGACCTCGTTCAGCCAGCGAAGGTAGAGGTCCTTGAGCGCTGCCGCATCCATGTTCAGAAGATACTCCCTTAGGGAGTATTGTCAACGCGTGACTTCTGAGCTCACGACCACCTCGTACGCCCTGCTGAGCCTGCTCGCCCTACGGTCGTGGAGCACCTATGAGCTGGCCAAGCAGATGGAACGCAGCCTCAGCCACCTGTGGCCGCGGGCCGAGTCCAAGCTGTATGAGGAGCCGAAAAAGCTTGTCGCCGCCGGGCTGGCGGCTTCCAGGCAAGAACCGACCGGGCGACGGCGCCGGACCGTCTACGCGATCACGTCCAGTGGCCGCGACGCACTGGCGGCCTGGCTGTCCGAGCCCGGCACAGGACCGGTGCTGGAGTTCGAGGCGATGCTGAAGGTAGCGTTCGCCGACCAGGGCACGGTCGGCGGGCTGCTGGCCAACATCGACGCCATCATCGCTGACGCCGAGGCCAAGACCGTGTTCGGGCGTGCGCTCGCCGAGCAGTACCTCGGCGGCGAGGGACCTTTCCCTGAGCGGCTGGCCGTGAGCGGGCTCACCTGGAGGTTCCTGTGGGAATCCAACATGACGGTGCTGCGCTGGGCACGCTGGGCCCGGCAGGAGGTCGAGGGCTGGCCGGATGACCGCTCCCGTCTCGACCCGCTCGAAAGCTTCCGCCGCACCGTGGCGGACGCGAGCGCGCTCACCCGATGACCGGGGACGGTCGCCGACCCCGCAGCTGAGGGAGGGCCGCAGCTCCTGTTGACATATCCATGTCATTCATGTCATGGTAATGACATGAATGACAGATCCCTGCTACGTGAACGGCAGGCAGCGGTGGTCCGGGACGCGATCCTGGACTCGCTGGCGGACCTGCTGGAGACCCAGGACCCGGACGACATCGCGCTGCCCCAGGTCGCGGAGAACGCGGGGGTTTCCACCCGGACCCTCTACCGTTACTTCGCCACCCGGGAGGAGCTGTTCGCAGCCACCGGCGAGCGCATCGTGGCCCGGCTCGGGCTGCGAACCGAGATGGCCAGCCCCGAGGAGATCAGCTCCGAATTCCTGCGGGCCGCGTCCGAAGGTGCCCGGCACCCGCAGCTGATGAAGTCGATGCTGCACAGCAGCCTGGGCAGGCGCGCCCGCTCCGGTCACCGCTCCCGCAGGGTTCAGGCGATCATGGCAGCGCTGACGGAGATCACCTCGCATCTGGAGCCCAGCGAAGCCCGCCGGCGATCAGCGGCGATCGCCTACCTGTGCAGCCTGTCGGCCTGGGTCACTATCAGCGAGGAGACCGGCATGCCCGCAGCCGACGCCCAGCAGGGCATCGCCTGGGCGCTGGACGTCCTGGTCGCTGACCTACGGCGCGAGAACACACCGGAACAACGCTAGCCACCGCCATGGGGAGGGCATCATGACCGTGCACGCCACTTCGGGCAACCACCCGGCGACCCCCGCTGGGCACCCACCAGCCCGTCTCACTCACACCGCCGCCGACGAGGGCCCGGCGTACTGGTTCTTCGACTCCCTCGCCGTCATCCGCACCCCCCTGGCGGATACGTCGCCAGCCATCCTCGAGGTGACCGTGGCACCCGGCGGCGGAGCGCCGCTGCACGTTCACGACGACCTGGACGACAGCTTCTACCTCCTCGACGGCCAGCTGGCCATGCGCTGCGGCGAGCACACCTTCCTCGCCAAACCCGGTGACTACGTCGTGCTGCCCAAAGGAATACCGCACACCTTCCGCGTCACGGGCGACCAGCCGGCCCGGATGCTGCAAGTCCACCAGGACGACTCGTTCCTGCGGTTCATCCAGGCCGTCGGGATCCCCGCAGCCACCCGCACCGTGCCCAGCACGACCCAGCTGAGCATCCCCTTCGAAGACATGCCCCGCATCGCCGCCGAAACCGGCCAGCCCGTCATCGGGCCGCCCATGAGCGGGCAAGAAGCCCAGCAGATAGCCCACGCCGAGCGCGCTCGCCGATGAGACGAGGAGAACTCCATGCTCGTCCGGCTGTCTTACGGGCTCGACGGGCTCGACGTCGATGTCCCCGACGATGCCGCAGTCGTCAATCCGAACGACGCGGACCCGGCGGCCGATCCAGCCGCGGAGGTCCTCCGGGCGCTGCGCGCGCCGGTGAGCGGACCTCCGCTGCGCGATCTCGTCCGCAGTGGCCAGAAGGTCGCCATCTCGGTCTGCGACGGCACCCGCGCACAGCCTCGGGAGATAATGATCCCCGCCGTCCTGGCCGAGCTGGATGGGATCGTCAACCGTGCCGATGTCGTGGTGCTCGTGGCACGACGGGATTCGTGGAGCCGCATTTCTTCGCGGGATTCTCCGGCGGTCCCAAGATGGTCGCGCCGGGACTGGCAGGCCTGGACACGGTGCTGGTCCTTCATGACGCGCGGCGGATCGGCGATCCGGCCGCGACCTGGGGCATCACCGTCGGCAACCCGGTCCACGATGATGTCCGGGCCATCGCGCAGGGAACGGGGGTCACCTTCGCGCTCGATGTCGTGCTCAACCGGCACAAGCAGATCGTCGCGGCGTTCGGTGGCCCGATCCTTGCCATGCATTCCGCCGCCACCAGGTTCGCCCGGCAGATCGCGATGCGGCCACTCGATGCACCGTTCGACGTGGTGGTCACGACGGGCTCTGGCTATCCTCTCGACCAGAACCTCTACCAGTCGGTCAAAGGCATGTCCGCGGCCAGCCAGGTCGTCCGCCCCGGCGGAATGATCATCTGTGCGGCGGAGTGCAGGGACGGCTTCCCCGACCACGGTTCCTATCGCGAGGTACTGAGATCGGCACCGACGCCGCAGGCGCTGCTGGACGATATCGCGGCCCGGAGCGTGACGGTTCCCGATCAATGGCAGGTGCAGGTACAGGCCAAGATCCAGGCGCGCAGCCGGGTCGTCATGCACACGTCCTATCTGTCCGATCGCGATCTGCGGGATGCCCACCTCGCGCAGACGGCCGACATCGGCGGAACCGTCCGCGAGGAGCTGGCCAGGGCCGGCGCCGGCGCTCGCCTGTGCGTTCTCCCGGAGGGTCCGCAGACCATCCCGTTCCTGGCGAACTGACCCGGGGCCGTCCGCCCGGTGCGCGGGATGGTGACGGCGTGACCACCCGTTCTCACTGTCAGCAACGACAACCAGCGCGTGGCCGGTCACGGAGCGCCGGTGGCGGCCCAGGCAGGGTCGCGCCGGGCGGTGGGCGGAAGCGGACCCGGTGACCTGCCGACGCGGAACACCATCTGGATGTGCTGGCCGGCCGGCCCGAGGGTGGCGGCGGCCTGACGGGTCCGGGGGTTCTCCACGACGGCGGTGAGCGGGGCGGTGGCCAGCCCGGACGCGTGGGCGGCCAGGGTGAGCCGCTGCCAGGCCAGGCCGGCCTGAACCCAGGCCGGCTGGGTGTCCGCCGCCGACGTGAGCAGGCCGATCAGCGGCCCGGCCGCGAGGGCCTGCGCGTCGCGCTCGCCCATCTCTGCCAGCGGCTCACCTGACCTGCTGAGCGCGGTGATGAGGGCACCGGCGGCGTCCGGTGGCATGGGCAGGGCCATGCCATCACGCCGGGGGTCCGCTGGGCTGGTCCTCAGCCAGCCGGCCAGTTCCCTGGCGAAGGAGCCGGTCCGGGCCAGCTCGCCGACGGCCTGCCGGTGCAGGTTCGCGATGTGGTCCCGGGACTCACGATCAGCGACGTAGTGGACGCCGGTGCTCTCTGGCAACGGCAGCCGTGGCGGCACGACCGGCTCCGGCGGGTACCCGCGCTTGTCGGTCACCCGTGCGGCCAGCGCGGGGAACAGCCGCGCGAGCTCGTCATCGGCCGCGGCGCCGGCCAGGCTGAGCCGGACGCCCCCGTCCGGGGCGATCTCCAGCGTCATGCCCAGGCTGGATGCTGCGGCCGCCACGAGAACGCTCATGGCGGCGCAGCCCAGGCTGATCGCCAGTGCCCGCCGCCGCGGATCGGCGACCGGCAGCGCGCGGGCGGTGTCCGGGCTGATCGTCAGCGATCCGCTGGCTACCCGGAACAGCCACGGCTGTGTGTTGTGCGGCGATGGAGCCAGCGTGGCGTAGGCCGCGAGCCTGGTGAGCGCGGCGTTGGCGCCGTTACTGGAAAGCGTGGCGGGATCGTGCAGCTCCGGCCGCTGGCCCGCGATCGGGCGCGTCGGCCGGAGCTGCGCCATGACTGCGGCGCGCTCATCCGCGGTGCCCTGGTCTTCTGGCAGGCCGAGTGCTTCGGCGAGGCTGACGCGATACCGTCCGCTGCGCAGCGGCGCGCCGAGCAGCATGGAGCGGGCCGCCATCGCGGCCCATCCCGCGGCCATGGTCACGGTGCTGGCCACTTGCGGGCGCCCGGCGAGCTCGCGGCCGATGAGCGGGAGCGACGCCAGCGCGCGCAGCGGGACGTTGCCGACACCGATGACCTGGGCCGCGAACCGGGATACCTCCTCCGGGGACAGGCCGGTCCGCATCAGGTCCGGCACGGACACCCCGTCGAGCTGGCCGTTGAAGGGCTCGAGCCCATCGTCCGGGCTGTCCCAGCGTTCGACGTCGATCAGCACGGTGTCGCCGAGGCTGGTGGCCATGAGCAGTGGCTTGCCGTGCCGCTGCGCCATGAGGCGCAGCTGGGCCTTGGCCCGGAAGTCGTCCAGTTCGTCGACCACGACATCGCTGCTGGCGACGAACGAGCCCACCGTGTCGTCATCGAGGCCGCGCGGGTACAGGATGCACGTCGCGAACGGGTCGAGTTCCCATACTGCGCGCGCGGCGAGCTGGCATTTGGGCGTGCCCACGTCGAGCAGGCGGCCGTGGGTGCGGTTCAGGTTGCTGGTGGCCAGCTCGTCGTGGTCGGCGAGCGAGAACGTGCTGCCGATTCCGTGGCGCACCAGCGTGGACACAACGTTGCCGCCGACCGAGAGCCCGGCGATCGCCACGTGTGCCTGACCCAGCACCGCCTGCTCTGATTTCGTGACGAGGTTCCGGTTGCGGCTGGTGCGGAGCTCGACGAGCGCCTCCGGCCCGAGGGTGCGCAGGGCGGTGTTCAGCCAAGGGTAGTAGCACCAGACCCCGGGTTCCCGCGCTTCGTACCCTGCCACGAACGCGTCCCGTGCCTGCGGCGATCCGCCCGGCAGGCGTACCGTGGCCAGCTCCGCGACCTGGATGGGGTAGATGTCACGCACCTGGGCACCGGTGAACTGAGCCAGCCAGGCGGCGTGGTCCCGCCGGTGATCGTGCGTGGCCAGGGTCAGTCGCTCGGGCACGGTATGTCCTCCGGCTTCGTGCGCTCATCGGCATAGAGCGGGATCTTCCAGTGGCCGTCGAGTGTCGCCGGGGGGTCGTGGAACTCGACCAGGGCCGGCGCCAGCTCGCCGCTCGCGACCTCGCTGGCGATCTGCGGGAAGTCGTCGAGCAGGCCGTGGGCGGCGGCGGCCAGGCCGGCGCTGGCCGCCGGGCCGATCACCCGGACGACGGGCTGCTCGCGCTGCTCGGCCTGCGAGTACGTGCGTACCAGCTGGACGGCCACGACGGACGGGTCACGTGCCGCCAGCCGGGGCGCCCAGGTCCGCAGGTCACTGTAAGGGACAAGCGTTGACCCGATGGCGGCCTCGGCGGCCCGCTCGATGCCGGACAGGAGGAGGCGGCCCCGGTCCCAGCCCAGGTACGTCGCCCGGTCGCCTACCCGGTAGCGGATGATCGGCGCTGCCCGCGCACCGAACTGGGTGACGACCACATCACCACGACGGCCGGCGGCCACGGGGCGGCCGTCCTCATCGAGCACCTCGATGAGGTGTGTCTCGGTGAAGGTGCGGTACACGCCGTCGCTGGAGGGCGCGATACCGAGGGCCCCGGCGTCGGTCGTGGGGTAGAAGGCGGCGAGCCGGGCCCCGGGGAAGCGGGCCCGCAGCCGGCTGGCGTCGGTGTCCACGAGTCCCGCCCCGCCGTACAGCAGGAGCACCGGGCGCAGGGTGGCCGCCGACCGCGCGATCTGCTGGAGGAATCCCGGCGAGCCGGAGATCGTGTCCGGCTGGAAGGCAGCCGCACGCCGCAGCTGGACGTCCAGCGGATCGGTGGCCACGGTGACGAGGGCATGGTCCCCGCAGTGGCGGGCCAGCCAGGTCATGGAGACCGAGGAGCCGGTCTCGCCCCGAACCTGGCCGTGCGGCCGGTGCTCGATTCCCCAGTGCCGCTGGCCGGGGCCGGCCCGGCCAGGGCCAGGGCACGCAGGAAGTTGTCGCCGAGCCCACGGTTGGCGCACTCTGCCGTCACGGGCACGAGGACCTGCGCGGCAGTGCTTCCGCTGGTGCCCATGACCAGGACCGGGCCGGGGCACGCGGGCCGCCGGTCATAACCGGCCCGGGCCAGCCACTGCTTGTCGATGACGGGGACCCGGCCCCATGCCGCTGGCGTCAGGCTGGCACCGGCCGGATCGACGCCGGCGTCCTCGACCAGCTCACGATAGGCGGGGTTGAGGCTCTGCTGAGCGTGGTAGCGCAGCAGAGCACCCCCACGGGCCAGCCACGACCGCTGAACCTGCCCGGGCGTCCGCCTGGCCACGTCACTGATCTCGCGCTGGACGCGGACCCAGGCGTCGCCATCCGGCCGGGGGGCAGCCGGGCTGCCCCCGTGGGCGCGCTCCCGCATAGCACTACCTCCCGCTCGGAACGTGGCCAGGCCGGAGGGCAGGGCCTGGAGGCAGCCACCGGCCCGCGATAGGCCCGGCAACGAGTCCAGCATCCCCGCCGGGCTGCTGTCCAGCCGCCGCTGGGCGGCACCACCGGATACGCGGTGGCGACCTCAGTTAGCCAGGTGCTCCGCGCGTCCTTTGATGCCAAGAAGCATCTTGCGTTCCATCACGAGGCTGCCCGGTTCCATCAGGTAGCGCGTCAGCGCCCGTGACAGCCAGGGGGAGCCCAGGGTGGCAATGTGGTTCCGGCTGACCAGGCGAGTCACCCCCTGACAGGGCTCAAGGACGAACGCCCACACCCAGTTTCCGTCATCTGAGCGGAGGACCAGCGCCCGCTCCGGTTCGAGGCGCGCGACCCGCAGGACGGGTCCCCGCGAGCCGAGCCGCCAGGCGTCTCCGACGGCGACATGCTGGAACTCGGGAATGATGGCATCAGCGCTGTGCATGTTCAGGCCGAGCAGATTCTCGATCCAGTCATAGGTGTAAGCGCCAGCCCGCCCCGGCCCCATTTGCACCAGCCACGGCCACACCAAGCCGGCCGGAGCGTCGATCGTGACCGCGCGGGTGGAGACGATGCCGGGGTCCACCCGTAGTTCGTCACCTGGCAGCGCAGCGTGCGCCTCCGAACCCGTGGCTCCCCAGTTAAGGCACCACCGCCGCCACAACCCGTAGCTGGCCACATGGGCAGCCGCGGCCACGCTAACGGCACCCAGCGCCGTCCCCGCGGCCTTCCGTCCGCAAACCGACCGTATGTCCATGACATCCAGCCCACCATCAGCAGCCGGCTGGCCGTTGGAGGCGAAGGTCCCTCCGGCCGCGCCAGACGACCCGCAGGCACCTCAGGAAGCAGCAGGCACTGCCTGCCCATCACGAGCGGCCAGGACAGTACATTGGCGTGCGGTGGCGATGCCGCCGTAGGCAAGAAGGATGGAATGACGGAGACGATCAGCAGTGCTGCTAATCCCCTGGTGAAGCGCATCCGGCTGCTGGGCGACCGCAGGCACCGGCGCCGTGAAGGTGCCTTCGTGGTCGAGGGAATTCAGCCGGTCTGGCGGGCGGTCGAGGCCGGGTGGGAGATCGAGGCGCTGATCGTTACGCCGGAACTGCTGGCTGGCTCCGGGCCGGCGGCGGAGATGGTCACCGGGCAGGAGGCCAAGGGCGTGCGGGTCGCCCGGGTCACCGGCGAGTTGTTCTCGCGGCTTTCTGACCGGGAGGGCCCGGCCGGGCTCGCCGCGATCATCCACAGTAAGCAGGCAGAACTGCCGGATCTGGTCATCCGGCCCGGCTCCGTCTTCGCCGCCCTGCACCGGATCGGCAACCCCGGCAACCTCGGTACCATCATCAGGACCGTGGACGCGGTCGGCGGGGCTGGCGTCATCCTGATCGGGGATACCACCGACCCTTTCGCGCCCGCGGCGGTCAAGGCCAGCATGGGATCCCTCTTCGCCGTCGACGTGGCCCACGCACCCGGCGCCGGCGCATTTCTTGACTGGGCCGCAGCCGGCGGCGTCCAGGTCATCGCCACGTCCGGCCGCGCGGGCACCGACCACTGGAGCGCTGGCTATCAGCCACCGCTGGCGGTCCTGCTCGGCAGTGAAGGCGACGGGCTGCCAGACGACCTGCTGACCCGCGCCGATATGCGTATCCGGATCCCGATGACCGGCACCGCCGAATCGCTCAACCTGGCCGTCGCCGCAGGCGTGATGCTCTACGAGCTACGGCGGCACGCCGTCGGCACCGTCGCAGGCTGAAGTTCCCGCGTCAGGTCACTGGCGTCCAGGTGCCGTTCAGCTTCCGCTTCAGGCCGACTGTACCGGGCCAGTTCTCCGCATTCGTGCAGACATCATCTGTGACGTTGTGGACCTTCGGCCCTGCTGCCCTGGCGCGGTGCCGCGCACGATGGCCTAATCGCCTGCTCATGGGAAGGACAGGGCGGTGAACATGAATCGGTTCGCTGCTGCGCATGATTATGACGTGCTGGTGATCGGCTCGGGCTTCGGAGGCTCGGTGGCTGCCCTGCGGCTGACCGAGAAGGGTTACCGGGTGGGGGTGGTGGAGGCAGGGCGCAGGTTCGAGGATGCTGATCTTCCCCGCACGTCCTGGGATGCCCGCAGGTTCTTGTGGGCACCGAAGCTGGGCTGTCAGGGCATCCAGCGGATCCACCTGTTGCGGGATGTGATCATCCTGGCTGGCGCGGGGGTCGGCGGAGGGTCGCTGGTGTACGCGAACACGCTGTACAAGCCGGCCTCGGATGCCTTCTACCGTGACCGGCAGTGGGCACACATCACCGACTGGCGGGCTGAGCTCGGACCGTACTACGACCAGGCGGAGCGGATGCTCGGCGTGGTGCCGAACCCGACGATGACACCGGCGGATGAGGTCATGCAGCAGGTGGCTGGGGAGATGGGTATCGGGCACACGTTCCGGATGGCTCCCGTAGGGGTGTTCTTCGGCCAGGACGGCCGCAAGGAGCCCGGTGCCGAGGCCGCCGACCCCTTCTTCGGCGGCGTCGGCCCGCGCCGCCGGGGATGCCTGGAGGTCGGTGAATGCATGACCGGCTGCCGGCACAACGCGAAGAACACGCTGGTCAAGAACTACCTGTACCTGGCCGAGAAAGCCGGCGCGACCGTGTGGCCACAGACCACTGCGGTCGCTGTGCGGCCACTGGGCCGTGGCGCGCAGTCCGGGTATGTGGTGGACACGGTGCGCACCGGCGCGTGGCGGGGGAGCCGGACAGCCCGCTCGTTCACCGCCGGGCAGGTCGTGTTCGCGGCGGGAACGTGGGGCACGCAGCAGTTGCTGCACCGGATGAAGGCCGCGGGCACGCTGCCGGACATCTCTGACCGGCTGGGCGCGGCGACCCGCACGAACTCGGAGGCGCTCGGCGGTGCGCTGACGAAACTGCGCACCCGGAAGGAGCATGATTTCACCCAGGGGGTGGCCATCACTTCCTCGATCCACCCGGACGAGCACACCCACATCGAACCGGTCCGTTACGGCAAGGGCTCGAACGCTATGGGGTTGCTCAGCACGCTGCTGACCGACGGCGGCGGGCCGGTGCCGCGCTGGGTGAAGTGGCTCGCGCAGGCCGGGCGCCATCCGGGGCAGCTCGGATCGCTCTACGGTGGCCTGAACCACTGGTCCGAGCGGGCAGTGATCGGGCTCACCATGCAGTCCCTGGACAACTCGATCACGGTTCAGCCGAAGCGCACCCGGCTCGGCCGGATCAAGCTGACCTCCAGGCCGGGACGTGGGGCACCGAGCCCGACCTGGATTCCCGCCGCCAACGAGACAATGCGCCGCATAGCGGCCAAGATCGGCGGCTTTCCCCTCAGCAGCGTCGGTGAGCTGGCCGATATCCCGATGACGGCGCACTTCCTCGGCGGCTGCGCAATCGGCGACTCTCCGGAGACCGGCGTCATCGACCCCTACCACCGCATGTACGGATATCCCGGGCTGCATGTCGTCGATGGCTCCGCCATCTCCGCGAACCTCGGCGTCAACCCGGCACTGACGATCACTGCCCAGGCGGAGCGGGCCATGGCACTATGGCCGAACAAAGGCGAGAGCGATTCCCGGCCCGTGCCCGGTGCTGGCTACCGCCGTGTCGCGCCCGCGGCGCCGCGGAGCCCGGTGGTGCCACCAGCGGCACCTGCCGCGCTGCGGCTGCCGATCGTTGAGATCCGCTAGACCGCAACGCCTGGCTGTCCCGGGACAAGCCAGGCCGGAAGGAGCGCCAGCCATGACGATATCGGCGGCCCACCCGGCAGGTGTTGAACCGCGGCTTCTCGGCCAGCGGATCACCCGTGGTCTGCTTGACCGGCTGACGGCCCGCGCCGTAACTGCGGGACCCCGGGAGCTGCTCCCGATCGAGATGCCAGCGACCGGGAAGATCCTCGGGCATGTCCCACGCGGCACGGCGGAGGATGTCGAGGCAGCTGCGGACGCGGCACGCAGGGCGCAGCGCGACTGGGGCCAGCGGCCCGCCACGGACGCGTCGAAGGTCCTGCTCCGCTTCGCGAAGCTCCTGCTGGCCCGGCAGGACGAGGTGCTCGATCTGATCCAGCTGGAGAACGGCAAGGCCCGCCGGCATGCCTTCGAAGAGATCATCGACATCGCGCAGGTCAGCCGCTACTACGCTCGCACCGCTCCGCGCTACCTGCAGCCACACCGCCGCGCGGGTGCCTTTCCCGCCCTGACCCAGACATGGGAGTATCACCACCCCAAGGGCGTCGTCGGCGTGATCTCGCCGTGGAACTACCCGCTGACCCTCGGGATCAGTGACGCGCTACCGGCGCTCGCCGCAGGCAACGCGGTCATCGCCAAGCCGGACAGCCAGACGCCCTATACCGCGCTGTGGGCGGCGGAGCTGCTGGAAGAGGCCGGCCTGCCCCCAGGCGTGCTGCAGGTGGTAACCGGCTCAGGGCAGGAACTCGGGACGCCGGTCATCGAGCAAAGCGACTTCCTGATGTTCACCGGCAGCACCCAGGTCGGCCGGGCTGTCGCTGGCCAGGCCGCCAAACGGCTCATCGACTACTCGATGGAGCTCGGCGGGAAGAACGCGATCCTCATCCTTGCCGATGCCGAACTAGGCAAGACCGTGCCCGGGGCGGCACGAGCCGCCTTCTCGAACACCGGCCAGCTGTGCATCTCGATGGAACGGATGTACATCGACACCGCGGTCTGGGATCAGTTCGTCCCGCGTTTCGTCAAGGCCACCAAGTCGCTCCGGCTGGGGCATTCCCTCGACTACAAATACGACATTGGCTCCCTGATCTCTGCGAAGCAGCTGGATACCGTCATCCGCCACGTCAACGACGCGGTCAGCAAGGGCGCAACGCTGCTGGCCGGAGGCAAGGCGCGTCCTGACATCGGCCCCTATTTCTACGAGCCCACGATCGTGACCGGCGCCTCCCCTGGCATGACGCTCTACGCCGAGGAGACGTTCGGGCCGGTCGTCTCTCTCTACCGGGTGAGCGGGGTAGAAGAGGCCATCAAGCAGGCCAACGACAGTTGCTACGGCCTGAACTTCTCCGTCTGGACCCGCGATGCCGGCCAGGGCCGCGACATCGCCAGCCGGCTGGAGGCCGGGACCGTCAACGTCAACGAAGCCTATGCGGCCGCCTGGGGATCGGTGGATGCCCCCATGGGCGGCTGGAAGGACTCGGGCGTCGGCAGCAGGCACGGTGAACATGGAATCCTCAAGTACACCAACGCCCAAACCGTGGCGGTCCAGCGGCTCCTGCCCATCGCGCCGCCCGGCTTCGTGCCGCCGGGCGGGTACGCGAAGGCCATGACAGCGGCCATGCGGGCCCTGCAGCGTCTTCCCGGGCGCACGTAGCCGCACCCACCTCAGCTAATCTGCCGCGTCGGCGAACTGGCCGGAGGCCTGGAGGCCGGCTGCGGCGGCGGCCGTGTCCACGGCGAGCTTGGCTGGAGGCTCCTCTAGCCGGCATCGTAGGCCGCGTGGCTTACGCGCCGCCCCGGCCAGTCGTCCCGCCTGCTGGGACCTTCGGCTCTGCGGCACCCGGGTAGCAATGGGTCACACTGGGCTGGTTAATTACGCCAGGAATCCGCGGTGCACGGTAACGCGGAAGCGGCAGCGACCCGGGAAGGCAGGGCAGGGGATGCCCGGCGGGGAGAGGGAGCTGACGGTCGCGGTGACCGGTCCGACCGGTACTTTCGGATTCGGCCTGATGCCCCTGCTCCAAGCCGACGACCGGGTGGCGCGGATCGTTGGCATCGCCCGGCGCCCGTTCGATCCGGCCGCATACGGCTGGACCAAGATGGAGTACCACTGCGGGGATGTCCGCGATCCCGAGGCCCTGCATGACGCGTTCGGTCATGCCGACGTGGTGGTGCACCTGGCCTTCCTGGTAACAGGTGCCGCATCGCGTGCGGCGATCCGGTCGATCAACGTCGAAGGCACAGTGAACACGCTCCGTGCCGCAGCCCGCGCCGGTGCCCGCCGCTTTGTCTATTCCTCCTCAGTGGCGGCCTACGGTTTCCATTCCGACAACCCGATCGGCATGACGGAGGACTGGCCCGTGCGGCCCGCCGCCCGGTTGTTCTACGCCCAGGAGAAGGCTGAGCTCGAGCGGCTGTTGCGGGCCGAGGCCGCTGCCCAGTCCGCCCGGCTCGCGCTCTACTTTCTGCGCCCCTCAGTCGTGCTGGGCCCGCACACTGTGGGCGCCAAGGACCTGCTGCCCGGGCCGCTGGCGCCGCTGGCCCGCCGCCTGGCCGGGTACGCTGGCCGGCTCCCGCTGCCAGTGCCGGTACTGGTGCCGCCGCTGCCGCTGCAGTTGGTGCACGAGGAGGACGTGGGGCAGGCGCTGCTGCAGTGCGTCGTTGCCGCCGGGCCGCCGGGCGCCTACAACATCGCTGCCGACGGGGTCATCACCGCCGCTGACATTGCCCGTGAACTCGGCATGCTCCCATTGCCGCTACCGGTGGGCCCTGCGCAGTTCGCGGCCCTGGCCACAGCTGCCCTGCCTTTCCTGCCGCCCGTTGCGCAGTGGGTGGAGGCGGCTAGCCATCCGGCGATCATGGACACCACCCGGGCGAAGCAGGAACTGGGCTGGGCACCTCGCTTTACCGCGATCGAGGCGTTGCGGGACACCCTGCGGCCGGGGTCACAGGCCAGCCTCAGGGATGAGGATCCCCGCTCAGGAGGTCACCGGGATGAGGTCGATGACGGCGGCGTTTCCTGAGCCGGCGACCAATCCGTTGACGAGTGGAGTGATCCAACCGCAGCCGGTGAAGGGCGGCCGGTGGTACCGGCCGGCCAGGCGGCCGCCCTGCTCCAGGCGGAAGCCGGGCTGAGAACGCAGCGGCACGACGGCGTGAGTGGCGGTGCGGCAGGAGCCGCCGCTGATCAACACTTGCTGCTGCTCGCGGCATCCTGCTGACCTTTGGTCAGCGGACGCTCTTGATCCGCCAGACCCCGATCGACGCCGCGATGGCCACCACTGCCGTTGCCCCGAACAGGGCCGGGTAGCCGGCCAGCGAGACGAGGGGGGCGGCGATCGCCGCGCCGATGGCGTAGGGGCAGACGATGGCGATGTTGATGATGCCGAGGTCCTTGGCCCGGTCGCGGGCCTTCGGCAGCACCTGCGTGATCAGTGCCTGGTCGACCGCGACGTAGGCGCCGTAGCCCATGCCGTAGAGCACCGCCGCGACCATCGCCGCCGGCCAGGTCTCCCAGAACGCCAGCAGCAGCGCGGCCGCCGCCATCAGCAGGCCGGACACGGTGACCAGCAACTTGCGGCGGTCGCGGCGGTCGGAGATGATCCCGCCGACGATCGAGGTGATCACCACGCAGCCGGTGTAGATCAGGATCAGGATGAGCAGGCCGTCCGCGGCGGTCTGGCCCGGGAACAGCTGCGCATAGTGCACCGCGTCACGCAGGAAGTAGAGCAGGTACAGGGTTCCCATGGCGATGGAGAGGGTGGCCAGGAAGCGGGTCAGCCAGGCCCAGCCGAAATCGGGGTGCGCGCGAGGGCTGATCCAGTAGTAGGAGGCCACCCGGCGCCAGGAGAACGGCTCCCGGTCCTGCGGCGCTAGCGGGGGGTCGGAGGTGAAGAACACGAACGGCAGCGCCAGCACCACCATCAGCACCGCGAGCGTGATGTAGCCGCTGACCAGGTGCTGGCCGAGGACTTCCACGACCAGGATGGTGCCCAGGACCAGGCCGAGCGCGATCGGCATGCCCACCCAGCCGGCCACCGTGGCGCGTTGGCGTACCGGCACGTGGTCGGGGATCGCCGCGCTCAGCGTGGCGTACTCGCCGTTCTGGAAGGCACTGAACAAGAACCACAGCAGGGCCACACCGAGGACCGTGGCCTGCTCGGCCAGCAGCGCCAGGCACAGCGCGGCGAGCACAACCATGACGAGCGTCCACCGGTGCCGGCGGCCGCTGAACCGGCCCAGCCGCCCGCCGTGCGCGGTGCGGTCGGACAGCGCGCCGACGACCGGGGTGGCCAGGGCGGAGGAGATGGCCCCGACCCCGGTCACCACCCCGAGTGCGACGATCTTGTGCCGCGGCGTGATGTCCTGCAGTTGGAGCGCGAGCATGACCTGCTGCGGCGTCTGGGTCGCCATCCACATGCCCAGGCTGGCCAGAGTGAGGCCAGTGATCCAGCGGTACCGCACATGCCGGGTCGGTTCGGCCAGCGCCAGCGACCGTACATCCGGCTGGCCAGTCACCTGATCTCTCATGCCACCTCCGGTGCCCTGGCTGGATCCTGACGCATCCCGGCACATCGTGGAATACCTTGCCGGTTTCTGAATGCCCTGTCACATCAGCGTCACCGCGGACCCGGCGAGCAGGACGAGCACGCCGTAGGCACCCAGCGGGGCCGCGGCAGCTGGCCCGAACGCGGCCGTGGCGATCCCGGCCGCGACCGCGAAGTCCCGCATGGCCACTGGAAGCAGCACGGCGGTTGCCCGGCTGGCCGGCTCGCGCGCCGCGAGAAACCTGCCGAGCACCGCGGACGCCGCGATGTAGACCACCAGCGCCATGATCACTTCGGCGTAACCGGGATCCAGCCTGATCTGGCTGGCGACCTGCCACAGCAACAGCAGCAGGGCCAGCACGGTGACGATGCGGACGATGGAATCAAGGCGGTGGCCTGGCGACCAGATGCTCCGCAGCGCAACCCCTGTGGCCAGGGGAAGCGCGATGACCACCGCGAGGTTGCTGAGCAGCCCGGCGGACGACACGATGACCGGCGCCCCCAGAAGTGACAGGATCGGGCCGGCTCCCAGCACGGTGATGATCGTGGATGCCACCAAGATCACCGCGCACAGCGCCGCCTCGCCGCCCGCGATGACGCACAGCGCTACGGTGGCCACTTCGGCGGGCGCAACGCCGACCGTCTGCATCCCCGAGCGCAACACCCGGTCGCCGATCAGCAGACTGGACGCCCACGCCAGCGCCGGCAGTGCCGCGGTGCTGACCAGTAGCACGAGAGTGATGCGCCGCCACGCCCCGCGGACAGCAGCCAGGTCGGCGAGGCGTATCGACAGGCCGGTGGCGAAGACCAGCAGCGCCAGCGCAATATCGATGCCGTTCCCCGCCGTTACCGCACGTCCTGGCGCGGGGGCAGCGACGCCAATGGCCGCGGCCACGAGCACCAGGACCGGAAGAAAGCGCTCCGACGTGTCGGCCGCGGTTGCCAGCGCCTGCCCCGGTTCGCGCACCCAGCCTCCAGCCGGCCTGTGCTTGCTGCACAACCATCTGCGGTTCAGGTCAACGTAGCGCTCGCCCGCGATGGCACGCGGCTCGACACTGCCACTGGGCGGGCCGCCCGGCGCCACGGCGGTGCTGGGATATGGCCGACTCGCGGCGTCTGGCTTCCAGCCCCTTATCCGGCAGACTGGTCAGACCAGGCCAGACATAGGGGCGGGCATGCGGGGACAGCTGTGAAGGCAGGTGATCTTGGCCTGGTCCTGCTCCTGGGCGCGCTGGTGGTGATCGCCGCGATCGTGGCGGCCCGGGTCGCGCACGGGATCGGCCTGCCCGGCCTGCTGGTCTTCCTCGGCCTGGGCCTGGTGCTCGGTGAGGCGGGCCTGGGCGTGCGTTTCGACAACGCGGAACTGGCTCAGGTCCTGGGGCTCAGCGCGCTGGTGCTGATCCTGGCCGAGGGCGGCCTGACGACCAGCTGGGTGCACGCGCGGGCCGCGGCACCGGCGGCTATCGTGCTCGCCACCGCCGGGGTGGTAGTGAGCATCCTGGTCGTCGGCGCGGTCACCCACTGGCTGCTGGCCCTGTCCTGGCTGGATGCGCTGCTGCTGGGCGCGGTGCTGGCACCGACCGACGCGGCGGCGGTGTTCTCGGTGCTGCGCAAGCTGCCGCTGCCGCCCCGGCTGTCGGGCATGCTGGAGGCGGAATCGGGGCTCAATGACGCGCCCGCGGTACTCGCGGTGACTCTGCTGAGCGGAACGGGCCTGCCGGGGACCGGATCCGCGGTCGCGGTCGCGATCGCGCTGGTGGTGTACGCGCTGGCCGCCGGGGCCCTCATCGGACTGGCCGCCGGGCTGCTCGGTGCGCTCGCACTGCGGCGGGTGGCGCTCCCTGCCTCTGGCCTGTACCCGATCGCGGTGCTCGCCCTCATCGTCGCCAGCTACGGGGCGGCGTCGCTGGCACACGCCAGCGGATTCCTCGCCGTCTACGTGTCGGCGCTGGTGCTGGGCAACGTACGGCTACCGCACGGCCCGGCCACCCGCGGCTTCGCCGAGGGAGTCGCCTGGCTAGCCCAGATCGGGCTGTTCGTCATGCTCGGGCTGCTTGCCTCCCCGGCGCGGCTGCCCGGCGCGATCCTGCCAGCCCTGGTAGCGGGGTCGGTGCTGGTCCTCGTCGCCCGGCCAGCCGCGGTGCTGGTCTCCACGCTGCCGTTGCGGGTGCCCTGGCGCCAGCAGGCGTTCCTGTCCTGGGCGGGACTGCGCGGCGCAGTGCCGATCGTGCTCGCGACGATTCCGGTGAGCGCCCGCCTGCCGGGTGCCACCCGCCTGTTCGACCTGGTGTTCGTGGTCGTCGTGGTGTTCACCTTGGTGCAGGGCCCGACATTGCCGTGGGTAGCCCGGCGGCTGGCCGTGATCACACCAGCGGAGCCACTGGACATCGACGTCGAGGCCGCGCCGCTCGAAGCCCTCCACGCCGACCTGCTGCAGGCGCAGATCCCGCCCGGCTCCCGGCTGCATGGCGTGGAGATCCTCGAACTCCGGCTGCCCGCTGAGGCGAAGGTGTCGCTGATCGTCCGGGACGGGCAGGGATTCGTCCCTGACCCGGCCACCGCGCTGCAAGTCGGTGACCGGCTGCTGATCGTCGTTGCCGCCCGCGTGCGCGAGCGAACCGAACAGCGGCTGCGCGCGGTGAGCCGGGCCGGCAGGCTGGCCGGATGGTTCGGGGAACACGGCCTGTGACCACCATCGGCGGGCTCACTCCGGCCGGCTCCGGCGGTGCGCGGATCTGCCGCGTACCTACCGGTTGTGCTCAGCTCACCGGGGCCATACTGGAGATGAGCTCGTCCAGGCGCTCGATCGAATCGCTGACGCCTGCCGCCATGCCGGACTGAAGCATCCCGTCACGATCCTCGACCGACTGGCAGACGGTGTTCTGCCGCAGCAGGGTCTTTCCGTCGTGTTCTTCGAAGGTGACCGTTTCGAGGCAGACGTGCCCCGGCATGCCCTCGAACTCGAAGGTATACGCGATCCGGTCAGGGGACGGCGTGCCGTGGTAGACGCCGTGGAATGCGTACTCGCTGCCGTCGGCGTCCCAGTGGACATAACGCCACCTGCCGCCATTACGGGCATAGAGATAGTCGACGGTCATGGTCAGCCTGCGCGGGCCCAGCCACTGGACGAGCAGCTTCGGGTCCGTGTACGCGCGGAACAGCAGCTCGCGTGGTGCGTCGTGCTCGCTGGTGATCATGATCTGCGGCGTCCCGGGCTCAGCGGTGATCTGCATCGTCGCCATGATGTGTTTCCCTTCCCCATGCTGTGCTTCAAGCTGCCCGTAGCCGGGCCATGTCCTGATCAATAGCGTGGCGGCGGGGAACTCAGATGTGCTGGTGATGAAGCCCGGATGGAGGTCGCCGCGCTCGGCATCTGATGGCCCGGGTCAAACGATCAGCCAGGCACGCCAGCCAGGGCAAAGAACTCAGCCCGGGCGCGTGCATCGGTGTGCAATGTTCCAGTGAGCGCCGAGGTGACGGTCGTGGACCCAAGGGCCCGCACACCGCGCAATGTCATGCACGAGTGCTCGGCCTCCAGTACCACGCCTGTGCCGCGGGGGCGAAGGCGCGCGGCCAGGCAGTCGGCGACTTGCCTGGTCAGCCGCTCCTGGGTCTGCGGCCGAGCCGCGAAGTGCTCGACGAGGCGAGCCAGCTTGGACAGGCCGAGGATGCGCTCGCCCGGCAGGTAGCCGACGTGCGCGACGCCGGAGAACGGCAGCAGATGATGCTCGCAGACCGTCCGGAACGGGATGGCGCGCGCCAGCACCAGTTCGTCGTAGCCCTCGTCGTTGGGGAAGGTGGTCAGCTGCAGTGGCTGGGCATCGAACAGTTCCGCGTAGGCCCGCGCCATCCTGGCCGGTGTTTCCCGCAGTCCTGGACGGTCAACGTCGATCCCCAGGGCGGCCAGGAAGTCGGCGGCGGCTCGCTCCGCCGCCACAAGGTCGGTGCCTGCCCCATCGCTGGCTATCTGCAGATCCGGCCGGGATGGCAGCACGGTGCCAGGGGCCTGCTGCGGCATCGGCCGCGTCAGCTCAGCTGGCTCGAGGGCCAGTTCATGCGTCATGACAGCTCCGTGCTCTGCGCGTCGCCTGGTGGGGTGCTGATGCCGAGCACGACGCAGCAATATCCCGGCTGGGGGTCAAGGACCGGATGCAGCCCGCCCGCGCCGAGGCCCGCGACGAGGCCCTCGATCAGCGCCAGGCTCATGCCACAGACGATTAGGGCCGGGCTGCCTGCGGTGACGTACATCCGCGCGAGCGCTCTCGCCAGCGTCCCGGATCCGCTGTACTTGCGCGATCAGGACAAGCCCTACCGGCTCCAGATCCTGAGCCGCCCGCGCACCGTGTGTTGCGCCAGCACCCTCCTACTCAACCCACCCGTTCTTACGGGCGAACTGCACCAGGTGCTTGCGCAGTTCGACGATTGTTGCCCCGGTGAGCTGAGGGGAAGCAGTCAGGAGCAGTTCGGTTATCTGCGCGGTGAATTCGGGCTCCGGGAGGACCTCGAATAGTTCCTCCTCAGCGGGTGGCCACTGCTGCGGAGCCTGTTCCGCCGGATGACTGCCGTCGCGGGCCGGCGCATGGCCAGCAGCCTGGGCCGGTGCGTTCTGCGCCGGCTGCTGGTCGTCCACGATGCGGACGTCATAGGCCTTGAGCCCCCGGTCACCCTCGACTACCCGGAACTCGACCTTGGTACCCGCGCCCACCCGCAATCCCCGGTCGCTGAGCTCGTTGGCATGCACGAACACGTCCTCGCCGCCATCGCTCGGCGTGATGAAGCCGTACCCTTTGATCTCATCGAAGCGGATGACTCTGCCAGTGACCATAACCATGACTACTCTCCAACCTGCCCGCAAGCCGCATCGACCGTGATGGCACTGGCTCGCCATCACACGCGCCGAGGGGCCTATCCCACCACTGCGACGGCGTGCAGGCCAACTCTGACCGCTGTTCACCTTTCCTGGGAACGTGGCCGCACGGGGCGCTGCCCTCCGGGCTGTCCGGCAGCGATCTGACCTGCCAGAGCCTCGGCCACGGCGCCCTGCCACGGGTGATCTTCCCGGCATGTATCAGTGCTTGAGCCAGGTCCTCCTACTCGATGAAGGCTGGAGAGGTCGGCGCAAGGACTCAGCAACAGCGGCCCACGCGGCGAGAACACCGCCGCCAGCCCGGGGAGGGACCATGCACCCGATGTTCGTGAAACTGTTCATCGAGACAGACGCCGACGATCTGCTGGCCGAAGAAGAGGCCCGGCGGCGGCGCGCGCGCCAGTCCCGGCGCAACCGGCCGGCCATGGCCGTAAGGGCCGTCCCCCGCGATCGGGGTGGCCGGCCGCCGCGGTGACGGATGAGCGCAAGTGGCACTTGAGCGGCAGCCGGGACGATGCGGACTCTTGGACACCGGAGCCGCTGCTGCCCGGCGGGCCTGTTTCGGGGCCAGCCGGGCAGCAGTAGCCGGCACTGGGTGTTACCGGCACTTCGTGTTACTGGTGGGAGCGGCGCGGGCGGAACTTGATCCAGGCCAGGATGGCGATGACCAGCAGCAGCCAGGGGGAGAACAGGAAATGCAGGGTGAAGCTGAGGATGGTCAGGGCCACAAGGGCGATGAGGATGAGGGCGATGATCGCGGGCATGGTGATCGGTCTCCGTTCGGGTCGGGCTAGGGTGCGACAGGGTTAGCGGGAGCGGTTCTGGCGGCCGGTGATCCAGGCCGCGGCGACCGACTGGTCGTCGCCGTCCTCGGGGATGAGCAGCCAGGCGGCGAGGTAGAAGGCGACGCCGGCCCCGGTGAACAGGGCTAGCGCGGCGATGATGACGCGGACCAGCGTGACGTCCGCGTCCAGGTACCGGGCTATGCCGCGGGCCACGCTGGCCAGCATCCTGTCGTCAGCCGACCGGCGCAGCTTCCGGGCTGCGGGCTGGTCAGTACTGGTGGCGTAACCGGTGTCTGCGGTGCTTGCGTTCATAGTTCAAGGCTGCCCCCGGTAAAGATCCCCGTCGATCGGGATCAGCCCCGGTTCACACCCTGGCCTGCACCCCGGAACCCATCAGGGTCAACCCTGACCGCAGTCAGGGTCGCCAGCGCAGCGGGACGTCCCTTCGCTCAGTACGAATCCTGGCCGGTGGTCACGCGTTCGTGCATAACCTGCGCCACGGCCGGGGTCGTCCATGTATCAGCCGCCGGACGCTGGTGTCTGTCCTAGTAGCCACTCGGAGTACCCGGCGCCAGCGCCGGTGGCCCTGCGGAAGAGGCCACGCCGAATGGCCTTCATCGACCCGATTCGTCTGAGCGGGAACGTGCGGCGCCTCGTCCCGCTCAAAGCCGACTGCGCCGTGAGCCAGTCCGGTCACGGGAGGATGCAATGAACCTGACCCCGGAACCAACGCCGCACCACGAGCTGAGCATCGGAGGAATAGGCCATACTCGACCGTCTTGCCGACAATTTCGTGCTCTGGGTGATGATTCCGGCCGGTGCGCCACGACGGCGTGTGCTGAAGTTCTTCTGCGACGAGCCACTGCACCTGCGCTATCGCGAGCCCAGCTTCCATGAAAACAAATACGAACTGGGCCGGATGCTCAGGTTCTGGCGCCCTATCGTCTGGTGCTCGGCCCTGGGCCTGACCGCGACACGAATAGAGTTCCCGTACCCGCCGCGGAGAACACGGCCAGCTTCCACTTCGAGATCGACGCCCCCAAAGGTGTCCAGATAGCAAAGGCCAGCCTGCTAGCCGGGCGCCCGAGGCATAGGCGCCCTTCGCTTGACCACGTAGAGGGCGGCTTTCCCACCGTCGGCTTGCACGTGATCGAGGTGCCCAACGGATCCCTTTCGAGAGCTCAAATCGGCCTGCAGGTGGTCACCCGTGGATGGCTGACGACTTCCACGCTGTCAGCCTGGGCCGTGTTCGCGTTCCTGCTCGCATTCGCCACCCACGATGCTGCCCTCAAGCGGACCGGTGACCTGCCCGCCCTCATCCTCGTGGCTCTCGCCAGCGGGATAGCCGCACTGGTCGCACAGCCCGATGCCCACGGCCTGGCCGCGCACCTGCTGAAGTGGGCGCGCGCACTGGCCGCCATCGCCGTTGCCTTGCCGTTGGTGGCCATGACCTTCATCGTGTTCGAATCGGTCCATCCCACTCACGTCCCCCCAGCCCTCTGGATGGCGGCCGGCATTGGCGGCGTCATTGCTGTGATCCTGAGCGCGGTCTGGCTTGCGTCTCGGCTGCGCCAACGCAAGATTGTCCGTTCCCCATGGGAACAGAACCGTGCACGTGGCCGCGACGACATCCTGAAGCCGCCCAAGAATTTCGAGACGGCAGAGCAGGAATATTCTTACAAGAAACCAGCCATGCGGGTGGATTCCGCCGAAGGCTGGCACACGGAGTTCCTCTGGGACCAGGAGGCCGAGGATCATCTGATCGCCGCCCTCGAAGGGCAATTCTCGGCGCATCACGCCCTGTACCGCACGAATGGCGTGTCTATTTACCAGGCTGTCGGCAGCGTAATCTGATCTGATGCTATAACCGCAGCCTGCGGTCGCATTCCCGGGGGCCGGGAACGCTGCCACTGCGCACTTCCTGCAGTGCGGGCGGGCAGCTCCATGCGCCTCACGGCGCGTTCTCCCCGTGCCAGCCTCCCGTGACCAGTGCAGCGCGCACTGCAGCGAGTACTGCAACCTCCATGGCCACGATGAGTTCCATGGCTGCGGCAGCTGATCCCGTCACAGAGACACGAGCCACAGCCTTGCGCCTGCGGAAAGGACGGTCACCCGATGCGCGATAACGTGCCGGTCACTGATCTGGTGACATCCGCCAGAAACGGCGACAAGGACGCATGGGACACGCTGGTCGAGCGGTACTCCCCACTGATCTGGTCGATCTGCCGCCGGTACTGGCTGGGCAGCGCCGACGCCGAGGACGTCAGCCAGATGGTGTGGCTGCGCCTGGTCGACCAGCTCGGCAACCTCCGCGATCCGGCCGCGTTGCCGGGCTGGCTCGCCACCACTACCCGGCGGGAATGCTGCCGGGTCCTGCGTACCGCGCGGCGACCGCAGGCAGCCGGGCTGGAACTGGACGCCGAGAACATCCCGGACAGGCAAGCCGTGGTGGCCGAGCACCAGTTGCTCATGGCCGAGCGCCATGCCGCGCTGCGCGAAGCGTTTGCCGACCTGCCGCCCTGCTGCCAGCAGCTGATCAACCTGCTCACCGCAGACCCGCCCCTGCCGTACACCGAGATCAGCGCCAGGCTGGGTATCCCGGTCGGCAGCATCGGGCCTACCCGCGGCCGCTGCCTGGACAGGCTGCGCCGCCATCCGGCCCTCGCCGCCCTGATCGCCGCGGATGCGCCGGGTGCGGGAGGCGAGATACCTGCCCGCCGGTCGCCCGCTAACGTGGCCGGGGGCCGCACGTCTGCCGGGCGCTGCCTGTCGCCGGCTTAACCACCTGAATCTGGACGCTGGCTTCGGGACGTGATCGCGCTGCGTGATGTGCTCGCGAGTTCGTGCACTTTCGCGCGGACTCTGTCGGCGTCGGGGTGCTTGAGCTGCTCGAGCATGGCCAGTGCGTGCTGCCAGGCGATCCGGGCGGACTCGGTATCGCCGAAGGCCTGGTGGGCGTCGCCGAGGTAGGCGAGAGTGTCGGCTTCGTTGTACCGGTCGCCGAACTCGCGGTAGAGGCCGGCAGCTTGCTGGTAGCAGGCGATGGCCTCTTCGTGATGGGCGAGGTGGCGGTGGGCGTAGCCGAGGCTGTCGTAGGTCTCGGCCTGGCCGAACCGGTCACCGATCTCGCGTTGCAGGTCCAGGGCCTGCTGGCAGTAGGTAAGGGCTTGCTCGTGGTCGCCGAGCTGGGCGTGGAACCAGCCCACCGCATTCAGTGACCTGGCCTCCCCGGATCGGTGGCCTGCTGCCCGGAACAAGGTGAGCGCCTGCTGCGCGTGCGGCAGCGCCTCCTCGTATCGGCCCTGGAGATCGAGCACCCAGGTGAGGTTACGGTGGGTATCGGCCTGGCCGGTGTCGTCGCCTAGTTCCCGGAAGAGGTCGAGGGCGTCCTGAAGGTGTGCGTAGGCCTGGTCGTAGCGGCTCAGCCGGACGGACACGCGCGCCAGGAGATTATGGGACAGTGCCTGGGCGGCCTTGTCGGCGAGCCGCCGGCTGGCCTCAAGCGCAGCGGCCTGGCTGCCCCTCCAGTCCCGCCAGTGCCCCTGGTATTCGAAATAGGACGCCAGGGCCCAGGCGAGCTGCCAGGTGTGGGTGTCGAACCCAGCTGCCTGGCGGAGGGTCGCGAGGAGTACGGCGTGCTCGGATTCGAACCAGGCCAGGGCTTGTTCTGGCCGGCCGGGGTTTCCGGGGTGACCCCGGGCGCGGCGGCGGCCAGCGTGAACGGCCGGTCGCGGTGGGGGTTGAGCACCTGGTCAGCGCGGCAGGCGGTGTGCAGGTAGTGATCAAGCACCCGGCGCCTGGCCGCGAGCCGGTCCTGTTCGCTGTCCTGGGCATGGGCCAGTTCGGTGGCGTAGGCGCGGAGCAGGTCGTGAAAGGCGAACCGGCCCGGGACGCGCTCGGTCACCAGGTGGGCGCGGGCCAGCTCGGCCAGCGCGGGCCGCACCTGCCCGGCCGGCATCCCGGCCAGGCTGGCCACCGCCGGGGTCGCGGCATCCGGGCCGGGATGGACGCCCAGCAGCCGGAACAGGCCGCGGCCGGGGACGCTGAGCCGCTGGTAGGACCAGGAGAACACGGCGCGGACGTTGGTGGCCTGGTCCCCGCTGTCGAACACATCCAGCGACCCGCCGGCTTCGCGCAGCTCCGCGGCGAGCGCGGCCAGGCCGAACCCGGGATGGGCCGCGGCACGCGCCGCCACCAGCGTCAGGGCCAGGGGCAGCCGGGCGCACAACGCGATGATGTCGTCGGCCGCCGCCGCCTCGGCCCGCACCCGGGGTTCGCCGAGGCGGCGGCACAGCAGCTGCCGCGCCTCGGCCAGGCTCAGCACATCTACCACCACCGGCTGGGCGCCCTCGGTGGCGATCAGGCCGGTCAGCTCGTTGCGGCTGGTCACGATGACCAGGCAGCCCGGCGAGCCAGGCAGCAGCGGGCGCACCTGGTCCGCGTCGGCCGCATTGTCCAGCACGACCAGCACCCGCCGCTGGGCCAGCAGGCTACGGTAGAGCGCCGCCTGGGACTCCAGCCTCGCCGGGATCTGCTCGGGCGCCACCGCGAACGCATCGAGAAATCCCCGTATCGCCTCCGCTGGAGTCATCGCCGGGCCAGCCGGCTCGAAGCCCCGCAGGTTGACATACAGCTGTCCGTCCGGGAAGCGCCCGCTGATCTGGTGCGCCCAGTGCACGGCCAGGGCGGTCTTGCCCACGCCGGCCGTCCCGGTGATCGCCGGGATCACCACCGCCGTCCCGCCGCCACCATCACCCGCTGCTAAAGCATCCAGCCGGCTGAGCTCAGCCGCGCGGCCGGTAAATTCCGGCACGCGGTGCGGCAGCTGCGCCGGCAGCGGCCGGGGCGGCCCGGCCTGCGCGCTGGCGCCGGCCCTGACCCCCGCGACAGCGGCCCCGGCCAGCTCCGGATCTGCGGCCAGGATCTGCTGGTGCAGCCGCTGCAGCCCCGCCCCAGGCTCGACACCAAGCTCTTCACGCAGCTGGCGCCGCGCGTTCCGGAACGCCGCCAGCGCATCAGCCTGACGCCCGGCCCGGTACAACGCCAGCATCAGCAGCCCATGCAACCGCTCCCGCAACGGGTGCCCGGCGACCAGATCACGCAGCTCCCCGACCAGGTCCCCGTGATCGCCGACCGCCAGGTCAAGCTCGATCCGCTCCTCGGTCACCCCCAGCCGCGACTCGGCCAGCCGGTCACGCTGCGCGTCCAGGAACGGGCTGGACAAACCATCACAGACCGGCCCGCGCCACAGCCCCAGTGCCGAATGCAGCGCCCCCGCCGCCTCCCGCAGGTCACCAGCCGCCCGCGCCGCCCGCGCCCGGCCCAGCTCACCCTCGAACACCCCCAGATCCAGCGCCCCCTCCGGCAACGCCAGCAGATACCCCGCATCAGTCCAGGCCAGCAGACCCGACGGCGCACGCTCCGCCCGGCCAGGCTCCAGCACCCGCCGCAACCCCGACACATGCCGCTGCACCAGGTTCACCGCATGCCTCGGCGGCGCCTCACCCCACACCGCATCGATCATCTGCTGCCAGCCCACCGGCCGGCCCGCCAGCAGGCACAGCACCGCCAGAACCACCCGCTCCTGCACCGGCCCAAGACCCACAACGGCCTCACCGCGCCACACCCGCAACGGCCCCAGCACGCCCAACCGCAACGCAGGAACGCCCCGATCAACCATGTCCCCTCCCCTCCCGCAGAGGGGCTCCCACACAAACCTAACCCGAAAACACGCCGCACAGCCCCCGCGAGCACACAGCCAAAACCAGCCCACACCCACAACACCGAAAGCCGATACGGCGAACAGCGCTCACAGTGGGCATTCCCGAAACTGCTGCCTGGATGCGTGAGAGGGTTGCGCGCTCTTGCTGAGAGCTGCTGACCGGGCAGCTGACTGCGGTGGCACCGATCACCAGGCCGGCCTACGGGAAGAAAAGTGGCGGACCTCCAGCGGTTCTCTACCGCTGTGGGCCTGAGGGCAGGGCTAGCGCCAGGGCACGGGATCCGTCGAGGAACATCAACCCCTCTCCCGCGAACTCGTCGAATATCTTTTGGATCGCCGAATCTGCCAAGCGCAGCCCGAGCTTCCGCCGCAGCCGGGCTGCGCTGATGGGGCGGTCTGTGCAGCCGAGGTAGATGTTGGCCAGCGGGCCTTCGAACGTGTACGTTCCCTCGCGCCCCTTGTGCCTGCCGTCATAGATCTGCACAAAGTCTGGCGCGGACCAGTACTTAAGTTCCGGCGGACTTCCGGCCGCCCAGGCGCCGGACCACTCCTGGACCGCCTGGCGCAGGTCAGCGTAGGCGCTGTCGGGCAAGGCGCCGTCCAGAACGTACTCGAAGAAGTAGGCCAGCCGGTCGAGGTTCATGTTGCCCGGATAGACATATCTGTAGCTGCGTTCAGGCGCCCGCGAGATCAGCCGGAAGGTGTCCGGTTGCGTATAGAGCGGGCTGAAGCGCTCCATCCAGATCCGGGTGACACCTGACGGTGGCTGCAAATGAACCAGCTGCCGGGCGAGGGCGGCCTGCGCGGCATAGTCCCCCTCGGTCTCGCCCGGGAAACCACAGAGGATGGTCCAGGCTACGTCGATGCCGTAGAAGCGCGCCCAGCGGAGCAGGTTCACATTCTGGGCGGCCCGCACGCCTTTGCGCATGAGGTGCAGCACATTGGAGCTCAGTGACTCCAGGCCGGGCTGGATCCGGTTGACCCCGGCCTGGGCCATGAGCCTGAGCTGAGAGCGGGTCAGGTTGGCTTTGACCTCATAGAACAGCTCATAGTCGGCAGCGCTCTCAATGAGCACCGGGAACACGGTGGTCAGATAGTGCATGTCTAGAATATTGTCGACGGCCTCGAAGCGGAAGCTACGGTACCGCCGCGCCTGCCCGGCGAGTTCGTCAAGAAGCCGTCCCGGGGACTTCGCGCGGAACTTCATGGTCTTCGCATTGAGGCCGCAGAATGTGCAGTGATGCTTCTCGCCCCACCAGCATCCACGTGCGGCCTCGAACGGTATCCATACATCACGGTGCGCAGCATCTGGCTGGACGCCCGTTGTCTCGGCGCGGTCAAAGTACTCGCCGTAGTCCGGTACTGGCAGGTCGTCGAGATGGACCAGTTGCTGCGCTGGCGGGGTGACCGTTACCGTTTGCTGGGTCCGCCATATGACACCCGGAACAGCGCTTGGGTCGGCGCCGGCGGCGAGGGCCGACAACAGCCTGGGGAAGGCGAGGTCGCCTTCCCCGATCACTGCGGCGTCGACCCAGTTGACCGCGTGCATCAGTTCGACACCCATATTCTCCTCGAAGTTCGCTCCGCCAAACACGATGATTGTGTCTGGATGGCGCTCCTTCAACAGGCGGGCCAGAGCGAGTGAGGCAGAATTCTGCTGGAATGTTGACGTGAAGCCGACGAGTCGCATTCTGTCCCAGACAGCCTCGGCAGCGAGCGATTCCAGGTACGCGGGGACGTCTTGATGCCGCGTCCTTAGGAGGCGGGCCCTCAGTTCCGCCCACTGGTCGCCGATGTAGCGGATTTTTTCGGCGAACTCATCCAGAAAGTCGGAATCAGGGTCAGGTGCTGCGTCACCGAATGCCGCGAGCGAAAACAGCCAGTCTCCCAGCATCACGCCGCGATGCTCGGAGAGGGCACGGTAGTAGTCCACCCCAATCCGCGCCGCGAAGTCCAGGTTTGCGTGCATGGTACGGCATGGGAAGCCATGCGCCTGGGCTATTGCGCTGAGCAGTCCGAGCTGAATCGAAGGCCTGTCAATATCCATGAAAGGCATGGAAACGAGCATGGTCGGCCACGCCATGCGCTGGTCAAGGCTGGTCCGGTGGACGCCCTCGAAGGATGCCGTGACCGAGGATGCCCGCGGCAGCCCGCTGGGCGCATCGGCCTGCTCAAGCGAAGCTGGTTCTCCCGCGGTCACCGAAGATCATCCATGTTGGTGGTTGGGAACACGGACACGCACATCGCGCCGCTGGGTGTAAGCAGCGGCGACAGCGAGATGGCACTGCCAATCTCAGCGTTAATACGGTGGGTCAGGCTTTTGGAGCTGTCATTACCAGTTCGGGACTCGGTTTACTAGCGGCTAACTGTATTTTTGATGCAATCGAATGTCAAGTGGCCGGCCGCGCCTCGATCATGGTCAGTAGTTATTCAGTAGCTACGGCATGGCAGCGCACGGCTCGCCCGAGTACGCCTTGTCCGCCACGTCGCCGGTCAGGTCGAACGGCTGCTGGCTTCGATCGGCATATCACGAGAGAGCGGCCGCCCTGCGCTGAGCCTTATCGTCGAGCGTCAGTGAGGCGGGCTCGCTTGCGGCTGCCGCGGCCCGTCGCGGGACACTCAACCCGCCCCTGCGCTTACCCCGTCCGGCGCTGACACCGGCCGGCCGCGAGGCCTGTTCCCGCCAGCTGGAGTCAGCGCCGCGATCAGCGCGCCGCAGCGGCACGCTGGCCGTCGGCCGTCAGCCCCGGTGTGCACCAGAAAGTCCGCTGGGCCAACTGCGCTGCCAGCACTGCCCGGCTATGGCGTCAAACCGCGGGACTTCCTGCGCCACGCCGGTAGCGGAAGGCGAAAGACAGCCTCATGCAGCCGCATCCGAGCCGATTTGAAGATGCCGAGATGTCTGCTGGCAAGCGGTGGACGTGGCGAGCCGCGGCCTAGTGCCGCTGGCGGCGGGTGGTGTTACGATCGGAGTTCGATCACGAGTGCGTTGCCGTAGTTCATGCAGCGGATCTGGCCATGCTGCTCATGATCTGACCTCGGGGGTTTGCGATGCGCAAGGTGCGAGTTAGCAGCCAGGACATTGATGATCTAGCCGAGAAGATTGGCGCACTCCGTTTGTCGGAGAACCAGCGCGCGTTGTTGTCCGACATCCTGGCCGTTCTCAGCGATATGACCGAACCCTCCGCAGGCTCGGTCAGCGAGCTGGTGTGGCGTGTGGCCGCTCAGGATGAGCCGATTGCCGTGCCGGTGGATGACGACTTGCCATCGCTTCTTATCCAGATACGAAGCGCATTCACGCCAGGGGCCCTCGGCCATGATCCCGCCCGCCGCCATCCCCCATCTCCCACGAAGGTCGGCGAAGGAGTGCACCGGCCGGTGGCGAAAGTCGGCGAAGGGGTATACCGGCCGGTGGCGAAGGTCGGCGAAGGGGTATACCGGCCGGTGGCGAAGGTCGGCGAAGGGGTATACCGGCCGGTGGGGAAGGTCGGCGAAGGGGTATACCAGCCCGCAGGACCGGCGGATCCCTACCATCGGAGCAGAAGCGGCTACGGCGGTGTTTCTGCCAGAAGAAGATGGCCAGCTTCACGCCACCCCGACGACGACAAAGATCTTCTAGCCGCTAACGCAGCACCAGGGAGCCACCCGAACTTCACGTATCAAGGTGGCCCGATTATTTCGAACCCGAAAGTTTACACCAGCTACTGGGGACAGGCATGGGATGATCTGCGCAAGGATTATCTAGACGAATTTGTGCGGGACTTCCTGGCGAGCGATTATATGAATATTCTTAGCCAGTACGGCGTTGGATCCGGAGCCGGGAGTTCTGGAACCTTCGCTGACAGGAGCGTAGCTCCAGACGTAACTGGCACATTGACAGACGCGGACATCCGGACGAGAATCCAAGCTTTAATAGATGCGCATCAGCTTCCAGAGCCGGGACCGTCGGCTAATGTCGCCGCGCTCGTCTACCTCGATGAGCATATTGAGGTTAGCGACTCGGATCTGGATATCGTCATGTGCGAACCTGCTGCCGATACAGCTTTTGGGTATCACTACTTTTTTGTGACCTCAGCCGGCAGTAATTTCTACTATGCAGTTATCCCGAGCCTCAGCGATGAATGCATAAAAGCTTCGCGCCCAAATAATGATACCGCGCGGTGCAGCCTGCAGCTGGAAACGCCTGTAATGGAAAGGGTAACTCAGGTTACCAGCCACGAGTTCGCAGAAATGGTCACGGATCCAGAGATTAATGCTTGGCGTGATCCAAGCAATGGAGCAGAGATTGGCGATATCTGCAACGGCGAGAGCACAGTCATAACGGTATCAATGAAGGACTACACCGTCCAGAGAATGTACAGCTACTACGACGACGTCAATGGTGGACAGCCATGTGCTGCAAGCTCTGAACGTCCTTTGCCGAACTTGCGGGCACCTTATCAGCAGTTTATTTTGCGTACCTGGACGCCGCTCGACGCGGCGGATGCGGCGGACTTCGATTTCGTGGTCGGGGATTACAACGGTGACGGGAATCCTGACCTGTTCTGCCTGAGGAAGACGAACACCGGAACCGGCAGCCTAGAGGTTCACGTCCTCAGCCACGCCAGCAACTACCAGCAACTTATTTTGCGGACCGGGACGCCGCTCGACGCGGCGGATGCGGCGGACTTCGATTTCGTGGTCGGGGATTACAACGGTGACGGGAATCCTGACCTGTTCTGCCTGAGGAAGACCAACACCAGGACCGGCAGCCTAGAGGTTCACGTCCTCAGCCACGCCAGCAACTACCAGCAGTTCATCCGGCTCACCGGGACGCCGCTCGACGCGGCGGATGCGGCGGACTTCGATTTCGTGGTCGGGGATTACAACGGTGACGGGAATCCTGACCTGTTCTGCCTGAGGAAGACCAACACCAGGACCGGCAGCCTAGAGGTTCACGTCCTCAGCCACGCCAGCAACTACCAGCAGTTCATCCGGCTCACCGGGACGCCGCTCGACGCGGCGGATGCGGCGGACTTCGATTTCGTGGTCGGGGATTACAACGGTGACGGGAATCCTGACCTGTTCTGCCTGAGGAAGACCAACACCAGGACCGGCAGCCTAGAGGTTCACGTCCTCAGCCACGCCAGCAACTACCAGCAGTTCGCCCGGCCGGCTGGAACGCTGCTCGACGCGGCAGGTGCGGCGGACTTCGATTTCGTGGTCGGGGACTACCACGGTGACGGGAACCCCGACCTGTTCTGCCTGAGGAAGACCAACACCAGGACCGGCAGCCTCGAGGTTCACGTCCTCGGCAGATCCCCTTACTTCCCATGAGCCGGATTCCCGTGCTGTGCCAGAACCCCTACCAGCTGTCCGGCCGTGCGCTGCGTCGGCGCGAGCGCTGACATCCTCCGTATCACGCGGGGGCGCGGCGACTCTGTCCCGGTAGGGACGGCTGGCCGTCATGCCTGCCCGGTCGCGGATGGGGCCGAGGGTGGCAGCGATGGGAGTGGCAGGACTGGATCAGGCTTGCCATCCCCCCGGCCGCCTTCGCCGGCTGGGTGATGCTGGAGCCCGCCAGTGCCTGGAACGCGGTGGCGCCCCACATGTCCAGCGGTATGAGAACACTGGTCGCACTGGTGGATGCGGTGCTGCTCGCTGCCCTCACGAAGGCCCTGGCCGCTCATGCCGACAACAAGTCAGCGCCAGCTCAGCAGGACGGTCCTGTCGCGCCCGCGCAACCCGCTCAGAGCCCGGCGTCGGCGGGTCGGCCAGGAGCGATAAATGACCGGCCGCTCTTGGAGGCCGGCCAAGGCAGCGGGCAGGATCATCATCAGGATGCGCCGTGAGCCGTGGCGGGCGGCGGATAGTTGCTGCCGTCGCAGGATCGGTAACTGTCAGGCGTCATCGTTACCGCTAGCCCGAGGGCGACCACGCACGCATGAACCTGGCCTACTCGTTTATGGTGGATCGGATGCGGACAACCAGTCACTGGGCGCGTGAGCGGTTCAGCGCCGCGGTGGTGGCGCGGCTGGCCACCGTCGATGATCACATGCAACCGCATATCGTGCCGTTCGTGTTCGCGGTGATCGACGACGTCATCTATTCCGCGGTGGATGGAAAACCGAAAAGTGGTCATCCGCTGCGCCGGCTCGACAACATCGCGCATAACCCGCGGGTGAGCGCGCTGGCCGACCATTACTCCGCTGACTGGGACGACCTGTGGTGGGCACGTGCTGACGGCACCGCGCGGCTGGCCGACATGGGCAGCGACGAAGCGAGCCGGGCGCTAACCGCGCTAGCGCAGCGTTACCCGCATTACCGGCGGCACCCGCCACCTGGTCCAGTGATCGCCATTCACGTCACCCGCTGGTCAGGCTGGCTGGCTCGGTAAGGCTCCCGCGAACGTCGCCACGCCGGCCACACTGGCCCCAGCGGGAGTAATGGGCCGGAACCAGCCGCCTGCCATTGACGGCACCTCCCGCCATTATCAGATCGCCAGTATGGCAGCCCACCCTAGTGCGGCACCCTGACCGGGAGTGGCTCCGCCGGCTGCCCGACGATCCAGAACGGGAGGTGCTGGGGGAGCCTTGGTCAGGCAAGCATGCTGAGGATGGCCGTTCCGTGAGCTCCCAGCCAGGTAGCAAGGGTTTGCAGCGGCCCCATCAGGGCTGCGCTTGCCGTTGTCAGCGATCCGGCGCCGGCCAGCAGCTCGGTGAGCCGTTTGAGTGTGTCAGCGGCTCGGTGCTTGTCTGGCCGCGGTGCGCGCACTGCCGCGTCGATCTCCGCGACCTGGGCTCGCGCCTCGGCCGCCTGGGTGCCGTTGAGGGCTACGCCGGCCAGCGCCTCCCGGAGCTCGCGTACTGCCCGCCATGCGTCCTCATCGGTGACCACGGTGCCATGCAGGCCGCCGTAGATCACCTGGTTACCGTCGATGTTGGTGATCACGCCAGCGTGCTGGTTCCTGATGTGGATGCTCATGTCACTCTCTTTCTCATGGGTCGGGTAGCTGGCTTCCTCATGGGCCAGCACCCGGCCAGGGCGGGAGCATCGGGAAGTCGCGGTAGGCCCGCCTGCGCCGGGAGGTTGCGACCACATGCAGCACGATCCCGACGATGAGCAGGATCATGCCCAGCGCGCCCAGCGCCCAGCCGGCCAGCCCGATGGGAACGCCACCGACATCCCGCCCGAACGGGCTTGTCGGTGGCGATACCGGACCGCCGCTCTGGATAGAGTCGCTGATTTCCTTGATGAAGCTCAGGTCAGCGGCGGCGAAGATGCCGAAGCCGGCCACGAACATCAGGAAGCCCGCCCAGGCGAGCCAGCGCGCTTTCGTCTTGGTCGCGGCGACCTCGCGGAGGAAGTTCTCGCGCTGCTGGTTGACGTACTGAACGTGGGAGTTGTACTGGTGCTCGGCGTTGTTGATGACTCCCGCGTGCTGCTCATCGATGTGATGGATCACGCCGGCCCGGCCGGCCTGGCGGCCATGGTCATTGTGTCGTCGCCGCCCGCGCCGCCGGATTCCAGCCGTGCCGTCACGGAGGCGAAACTCAGCAGGTCGCCGGTGTGCAGCTCACGGATGGTGGTGGTGGCCGCTCCATTCACGAACGTGCCTGCGGAGGAGCCGAGGTCCTCAACGTAGACCACGCTCCCGCGCCGCCGCAGCACGGCGTGGGTACGGCTGACGCACGGGTCATCGAACCGCACGTCGCAGGTCGGCTCACGCCCTACGACCAGGTAGTCACTCTTCAGCGGGATGTGCCGGCCGCGGTCAGCATCCGGTGCCAGCACGACCAGATGCGGCATGCCGCCACTGTGTACAGGCATGATCACGTCCTCGTATCGTGCGGCACGCAACTGTGACACCCCACGCGCACATCGGCGCCGCGTCCTGCGACCCACGGCAACCCCGGCCCGGGTCGTAGTGCCCCTCACCCAGATAGGGCGACGGCCCGCACCCCTGATACACCGGCGCCCCGGAAATCCCCCGGCATCGTGGGCGCAGCCGGGACGGGTGGTCGAGATCCGCGGCATCGCCCTGCCGCCGCACTACGGCGGTATCTCGCTGCAGCAACTGGTCGGGGGGGACGGGCTGCCACCCCTGCGGCTGACCGCGCCCGCCCTGGCTGACCTGCCGAACGGGCCGGGGTCGGCGCTGGGGTGCCTGCGCCTGGCGCTGCTGCTGGTCACCGACCTGCACGGCCGCTACATCGTGATGGTCCAGGGCCCGAGTGAGCATCAGCGGAGCCTGCAGGTCGAAGTGGCCGGCCTGCCGGTCGACGTGGCCCAGGGGCTGCTCGCCGAGCTGGACCGGCTGCGCACGGAACTCAATGTCTACCGCGGCCACCTGCTCGACGTCGCGCTGGATCCGATGGGCGGCGTGATCCTCCACTTCGCCGATCCATCCGGCATCGGGCGCGACGACGTGGTGCTGCCCGCCGCCGTGCTGGCCCGGGTCGAGCGGCACGCGCTCGCGGTAGCTGATCACCGCGAGGCGCTGCTGGCCGCCGGCCAGCACCTCAAGCGGGGCCTGCTCCTCTACGGGCCGCCGGGCACCGGCAAGACGCACACCGTCCGCTACCTGCTGGGCCAGATGACCGGCTACACCCGCCTGGTCCTTACCGGCCGCTCGCTCGCCGCGGTGGGCGGGGTCACCGATCTGGCCCGCCTTCTGCAGCCCGCGGTCGTCGTGCTCGAGGACGTCGACCTGGTGGCCGAGGACCGCTCGTTCGGGCCGGCCTCCAGCCCGGTCCTGTTCGATCTGCTCGATGCGATGGACGGCGCGGCGCCCGACGCCGACCTGCTGTTCCTGCTTACCACGAACCGGGCTGACCTGCTGGAACCCGCCCTGGCCGCGCGGCCGGGCCGGGTGGACGTCGCGGTCGAGATCGCCCTGCCCGACGGCCCGGCCCGGCAGCGGCTGCTGGCCCTCTACGGCCATAACGTGCCGCTGATGCTGACCGAGGAGGACCTGCGCCTGGCGGTGGAGCGCACCGAGGGTGTCACCGCGTCATTCCTGCGGGAACTGATCCGGCGCAGCGTGCTGGAGTCGCTGCACGACGATCCGGCGCTCACCGCCGTCACCGGAGCCCAGCTCAGCTGCGCGCTCGACGACCTGCTGGACGTGGCGCAGGAGGTGACCCGCACCCTGCTCGGCGTGGGCGTCGACCCGGCCGACCTGCCCGCCGGGGGCGGCGCCGGCGCTCTGCCGCCAGGCGCCGCCCGGGGCGGCCGGATGGGTTACAGCCGCCGGGTCATGTCGCGGGGCTTCACCCACTACGGCGGCTGAGCCCCGGCGCTGCGACTCCGCGAACCCGGCCGTCGCCGTATCAGCCGACCTGCACGCGGGTGACGAGGAATATGAACACCGTCCCGGCGACGGTCAGGAGCAGGGTGAGCCGGGAGGGATGGTTCGCGTGCGCTTCGGGCAGGATGTCGGAGGCGCCGATGTAGAGCAGGAAACCGGCGAAGAAGCCCAGATAGATAAGAAGCTGCTGATCGCCGAAATGGAACAGCAGCGTGGAAGCGGCCCCGGCGACCGGGGCCGTTGCGTCGAGCAGCAGCAGCCACCGGCTGCGCCGCGAAGTATTGCCATTGACCAGCATCAGCGCGACCGTGTTCAGGCCATCGGAGAAATCGTGCGCGATGACCGCCAGCGCCACGGCTATCCCCACGGTCGTCGATAGCCGGAAACCCAGCCCGATTCCCACGCCGTCGAAGAACGAATGAGCCGACAACGCCAGGGCTGACACCACGCCTAGCTGGGGATGCTGATGACCAGACGCGTACTCACTCTCGTGCGCGGCGTGGATCAGGGTGAGCTTCTCCACGATGTGGAAGGCGAGAAACCCGACGACCAGCGCCACCATCGGTACCGTGAAGCCGGTCCCGGTCTCGTTCGTGAGCTTCACGATCTCGGGCAGCAGGTCAAAGGCCACAACGGCGAGCAGCACCCCGGCGGTGAATCCCAGGACCCGGTGCAGCGCGTCCCGGTACCTCAGCGCGAACAGCCCACCGAGCCCGGTGGAGCCGAATGCGACCAGCGCGATGAGGACAGCAATCATGCGCTGCGCCTCCTACGGTTCGGTTGTCCGCCGGAACACACACGAGGTAGCGGGCGCCCGGCACCGTGATGCGTCATCGTCTCAGACAACCAGTCCGGCGGGTCAGCCGAGCCGGGCGGACCGCAGCCTGCTCAGCTGACCTCCCAGTCATCCGGCTAGTGGCACAATCAGCCCATGATGGCGATGCCTTCAGGGCAGACACAAGCGGTAGCAGGACTGGTCCAGTGGTTCGATGTCGACGAAGGGTGGGGTGTCGTTGACGCTCCGGAGGTGCCAGGCGGCTGTTTCGTGCACTTCGCCAACGTCGAGATGCCTGGCTTCCGGCAGCTGCACGCGGGCCAGCACGTGCGCTTCACCTTCGAACAGCCGGGCTTCCTGCAGGACGGCTGCCGGTACCGGGCCCTGACCGTCTGGCCGGAAGACTGAGCGCGCCGTTCCGGTGCTGGGCCAGCGCACCGATCGGCAGCAGGTCAGTTCCGGGCTGAGGCAGGAACTGATCGACTGCTGGATCACGGTCAGCAACACCGGAGGCGCGGTGGGGTTCCCGTTTGCGCCGGTTAACAGCACGCACGTCGCGCCCGTGGCGGACCGGCTCATCGCCAGCCTCGACCCGGTCTCGGGCCGGCTGCTGGTCGCGCTGGACGGCGGTGCCCTGGCCGGCTGGCTCCACCTGCGGCGCGATCTGGACCCGCTGGTGGCTCATTGGGGCGTCGTCAGCCGCCTGCAGACCCATCCGGCGTTCCGTGGCCGCGGCATCGCCAGCGCCCTGATGGCGCACGCCCGGCAGATCGGCCGGGATGAGATGGGCCTGGAGCAGCTCCACCTCGCCGTGCGGGGCGGCACCGGAATGGAGCGTTTCTACGCCAGGCTGGGCTGGACGGTGACCGGCCGCTGGCCCCGCGCCCTGCGGCTCGCGCCAGGCGACGACCGCGACGAGATACTCATGGTCCTCACCCCGCTGTGATGCCGCCAGCCCACCCGGCTGCCGCCGCCCGGACGCGCCCGTCAGGAAGCGCCGGCGGCTTTGCGGAGGCGTTCCGCCAGGGTGGCCAGGACGGGGATGAGCTCGGGCGGGTCCAGGACCTGGAAGTCGAAGCCCTTGACGGCGGTGTAGAGGGCGAGTTCGTCGAGAGAGTCCGACCCGGTATGCAGGACGCAGGTGTCCTGGCCGGTGGCTTCCAGCCGCCCGGCGGCGGGGGACGAACGCGCGGCGACGGCCTCGACCGGGGCGTGGATGAGGATGCGTGCCTGGTAGCGGTAGGGGGCGGAGGAGATGGATTGCGATACGTAGGCGGCGACGTCCGCAGCAGGCGGCCGGCGCGCGGTGAAGCGGGCGCCGGGCAGGCCCAGTGGTCCCTCGACCCGGTCCAGCCGGACCACGTTCCCGGCCGGGAACCGGTAGGCACGGCGGGCTACGCTGAAGGAAACCCGCCCGCGATCCCTGGGCGGGCGACGCAGGGAGGCAAGGCGGAGCGTGGCTAACGGCATCCAGGCCGGCGACAAGGCCCCCGATTTCACCCTCCCGTCGCAGTCCGGTGAACCGGTCCGGCTGCAGGACCGGCTCGGCGAGCGGGTGGTGGTGCTGTACTTCTACCCCAAGGACGACACCCGCGGCTGCACCGCCGAGGCCTGCGCTTTCCGCGACAGCCACGAGGTCTTCACCGACGCCGGCGCCGAGGTGATCGGGGTCAGCTCCGACTCAGTCGGCCGGCACGCCGCCTTCGCCGGTAAGCACAAGCTGCCGTTCACGCTGCTCAGCGACCAGGGCGGCCAGGTCCGCAAGCTCTACGGGGTGCCGGCCGTGCTCGGCTTGCTGCCCGGCCGGGTCACCTACGTGATCGACCGGGAGGGGATGGTCCGGCGCGTCTTCAACTCGATGACTGGCATCAGCCAGCATGTCAGCGACGCGCTGGAGATGGTCCGGCAGCTGCAGGGCAACCAGCGGACCTGACGCCCGGACCTGGGTTACCCGGCCCCCCGCAACTGCTCCGCGAGCCAGTCGGCGGCCTGCGGGCGCCACCGGTAGGTCAGGTTCATGCACACGTGGTTACCCTCGTCGAACATCCACAGCTGGGCGTTCTTTGCCTCCTCCGCCACCCGGACCGCGTGCTGCCAGGGGACCAGGCGGTCGCGCTTGCCGAAGACCACGATCATCGGCTGGGTAATCCGCTCCGCCACCCCGGCCAGGCTCATCCGCGCCGCGAAGTCGTACGCTTCCTGCCTGGTGGACGCGCCGCAGCCGTGCATGAAGGTAGCCAGGCTGTGCGACGGCCGGTCCCGGATCAGGTCCCCGTAGTCGTAACAGCCGCCGGAGATGACGACCGCCCGCAGGCGCGGCTCGAAGGCCGCGGCGCGGGCCCCGTAGTAGCCGCCCAGGCTGACGCCGAGCATGCCCACCCGGCTGCTGTCGATGTCCTCCCGCTGGCCCAGCACATCCAGCACGGCGGCCACCGGCGCCTCGAAGTCGGGCCGGATCTTCAGGACCCGCCCAGTCTCTCCCTGTCCTGGCCCGTCCAGCGAGAACGTCGCCATGCCCCGGGCCAGGAACACGTTCTCGACCGCGAAGAACTCCTCCTTGGTCGAGTCGAGGCCGGCGATGAGCAGTACCAGTGGCGGCCGGTCCAGGCCAGGCGGCCGGCGCAGGTTGCCGGCCATCGTGGCCCCGCTGAAGCCGATCTCGATCCGCTCGGCGGTGGGGTCGAGCAGGCGGTGCCCGCTGGTCATCGCCGCCACCGCCCGGTCAGCTGCGGCGTCATGCGCGTCCAGGTCCAGCATCCAGACGAACTTGCCGAAGTGATAGCTGAGCGCGGCCCGTATCCACGCCTCGCCGGCGGTCCGCTGCCAGCCCCGGTCCGCTGCTTCCCTGGCCAGCCCAGCGTGCAGGTCGCCGTTGGCACTCCAGCTGCTCAGCCAGTCCTCCCACCGCTCGATCCCGCCGGTCACCCGGGCGAAATCGGCTGGGTCAACCCCCTGGGCCGTGAACCGGGGCCCCCAGTTAGCGATGGCCGAACGGACCGCGTCATCAGGCACCTGATCGCCTCCTGCCGTTGCGTGAGTATCCCGGCCGAGCCTATGGCGCTGCACGGCTGTCAGCAGCCGGCTCGCGGTCGTGGCCGGGAATCGATCTGGTGAGGGCGGCGAGGATGACGCTGAGCCCGAACTCGGTCGTCGCGGCCGGCCCGGCGGTGACCAGCTTCCGCGCAGGTGACGAGGTGTTCGGGACCGGCCGTGGGTCCTTCGCCGAGTACACCGCGGCCCGGGCCGACCGTCTTGCCCGGAAGCCCGCGAACGCCACGTTCGAGCAGGCCGCGGTGGTTCCGGTGTCAGCGCTTACCGCGCTGCAGGCGCTGCGTGATGCGGGCCGCCTGCAGCCAGGGCAGCAGGTGCTGATCATCGGCGCGTCGGGCGGCGTCGGCAGCTACGCCGTGCAACTGGCCAAGGCCTCTGGCGCGGAGGTCACCGGGGTGTGCAGTACCAGCAACCTCGACCTGGTGCTGTCCCTGGGTGCCGACCATGTCATCGACTACACCCGGGACGACTTCGCCGATGGCGCGCAGCACTACGACCTGATCCTGGACCTCGCGGGTAATCCCGCCGTGTCCAGGCTGCGCCGTGCGCTCACGCCTGGGGGGACGGCCGTGATCGCTGGTGGGGAGGAAGGCGGCCGCTGGACCGGAGGCCTCGGCCGGCAGTTGCAGGCCGTGGCCCTGTCACCGTTCGTGCGCCAGCGGCTGACCAGTTTCCTCTGCAAGGAGCGGTCGAGCGACCTCGAACGGCTCGCCGACCTCATCGAGGCAGGCACGGTGACGCCGAGCATCGGCCGGACCTACCCGCTGGATCAGGTGCCGGAAGCCATGCGCCACCTCGAGGCCGGCCAGGCCCGGGGAAAGATCGCCATCACCATCTGAGCCATGACGTCCCATGCCGCGGCAGCCCGGTAACAGGGCCTCACCGCGGGTGGGCTGTCCTGCTGGCCTGGTGCGGGAGGATGGCCCGGTGCGGCATCCGCTGCATGCCGCCGTGACGGTGCGCGGGCCGGTCCTGCCGGATCCGGCTGGCCACCGGGCGGTGCCGCCTCCGATACTGGCCGCCGCACCGGGGCTGAGCCGCTGGAAGGAACCTGGCATGAACTTCATGCTGATCATGAAGAACGAGCAGTCCGGGCTGGTCGCCATCGGCCCGCTGGCAGTGGAGTATCAGGCCGCGATACTGCGCGATGAGATCGAGAACAGCTCGAACTGGTCCAGCCTCGGCATCGCCCGCGTACTGTCCGAGACGCAGGCCCGCCAGCTCAGTGCCGCTGGGCCGGACGGCCAGGCCTGACTGGCGAGCCCGCCCGCGGGGGTGCGCTCACCCGCCGGCCAGCTGCGTTCCCTCGGTGCTGAGCAGGACCAGCACGGAGGACGGTGTCACGGCCAGGTCCGTGCGACGGGCCTGGCCGGGCGGGCCGTCCAGCGCGGCGCGGACGCCGGCCAGGGCTGCCGCCCCGCTGGGCCCGGACTGGACGCCCAGGCGGGCCAGGTCCATGGCAGCACGCTCAGCGGACGGGTCCGTGACCGCGACCGCCGCGTCCAGGCCGGCCACGAGGACCGGCCAGGCCAGGCTGGAGACCGTTCCGCAGTTCAGCCCGGCCATCACCGTGGCCGCCGTGGTGACCGACTGCGGTGCTCCCGCCCGCAGGCTGGCCAGCACGCAGGCAGCGCTGCCGGGTTCGACCGACAGCACGGCCGGGCCGGGACGGCCGGGTGCGCCGCTGCGGTAGTGCGTGACCACGGCCTGCGCCAGCGTGCCGACACCGGCGGGGACGCTGATCAGGTCCGGGGCGCCCGCGCCGCGCTCGCGCAGCTGGCCATCGATCTCGCGCAGCATGGTGCCGTAGCCCGCCGCGATCCACGCAGGCACCTGCTCATATCCCGGCCACCCCGCGTCCTGCACCAGCACTCGCCCGGACCCGGCGGCATATGCCGCCGCCTGCCGGACCGCGCCGTCGTAGGTCTCGTCGGTCCGGACCACCCCGGCCCCTTCGGCCGCGATCGCCGCTGCGGCGTGGGCTGAGATCACGCCGGGGACGAACACCCGGACCGGCAGGCCGAGCAGGTGACCCATCCACGCCACTGCCCGCCCGTGGTTGCCATCCGTGGCCGTGACCAGCTCGACCGGGTGGTCCGCCGCGACCTGGCGCAGCGCGGCGAGGTCGCCCGGCATGTCAGCGGCGGGGCCCGCCAGCAGCCGGGCGATGGCCCACGAGGCGCCCAGGACCTTGAACGCCCCCACGCTCAAGCGGGCGGACTCGTCCTTGACGAATACCCGCCCGACCCCGAGCTCGTCCGCCAGCGCGGGCAGCTCAGCCAGGGGAGTAGGCCGGAAACCCGGCAGCCCGGCATGAAACGCCGAGGTGCGCTGGTCCAGCGGCGCGCACCGCCACTGCCGCGCCCCGGGGCGGCTGTACCAGGACTGGGCACCGCTGGGTGATGTCGTCACCCGCCCAGCATCGGGAACCGGAAACCGTGTTGTCCAGTGCGCCCCGCCTGCCCGGTGAGCTCACCGGCTGGTGACCGCGGTGCTGGCACACCGCCCGCTCAGCTGAGTTCCGTCTCGCAGACCGGCTGGAGGCGCGGGGTTCCGGCCTCGTCCGTGGCGGTGCGGTCGAAACGGACGCGCGCCTGGCGCCCGTTGAATTCGAGAGCAGAGAGCATGTTGAAGAACCAGGGGCCGTGCGCGATCCGCCAGCGGATCTCCGGCTTGCCCACCCTGGCCAGCGCGGCGAGGAGCCGGCCGGACAGTTCACCCGCCCGGGAGGTGGCCAGCCGCTGCCCGCGCCGGAACGAGGGCGGCAACACATTGTGGATCGGCGAGCAGACCACCTGGTAGATGGCGCTGCGCGGGTGTGTCCCGGCCGGGAAGCCCACCACGGCCAGGTAACTGTGGTGAATGTCACCGGACAGGACCGTGACCGAGGCGGGCGGCCCGCCGTGCACCCCGGCCGCGAGCCCGGCCAGGAGCCGCTCGAACTTCCCGAACGATGCCTGGAACGCCGCCCAGTGCTCCAGGTCCGCGGCCCGGCGCAGCCGCTCTCCGGCGCGCGCCAGGCGCTTCCCCCACGCCCCGCCGCACACGGCCTCGTTCCACGCCTCCAGGGCGTGGATGCCGGGTGGCAGCAGCAGCGGCAGCGAGGTGGCGAGCACCACGTGATCCCAGTCGCCGGACACCGACTCGGTGATCCACTGCCATTCCGCCTCGCCGACCATCAGCCGCTGGCCGTCCCCGAGCACCCGGCCGCTGCGCGAGTCGATCACCACCACCCGCACCCTGCCGAAGCTGCGCCGGAAGCTCCACTGGATGCCCTCGGCCGCCTGGTCGGCCCGGACGGCGAAGTCGCGGAGCACAGCCGCCGCGTCACCCGGCTCCTGCACCTGGCGCCACAGCTCGTTCTTGCCCAGCTCTTCCGGGGAGAGGTTGCCGAGATGCTGATAGATCCAGTAGCTCATGTACGCACCGCTGATCCTGGCCCGCCACCACGGCTTGGCCTGGTAGTCACGGCGCCAGGCGGCGGAGATGTTCCAGTCGTCGTGGACGTCGTGATCATCGAAGATCATCGCCGTGGGGATGACCGACAGCAGCCATCGGACCGACGGCTCGGTCCAGGCCTCGCGGTAGAGGAAGCAGTACTCGGTGAAGTCAGCGACCTGGTAACCCGGGGGGCTGGACGGATCGCGGCGCTCGCTGATGAACTGCCGCGTGGCCGGCCCCACCTCATCCGCATAGACCTGGTCGCCGATCAGGAGCAGCACATCGGGCCAGCGCTCCCGTGGCGTCCCGGGCAGGTCCCGGGCGCAGGCGCCCAGCGCGTCCGGCCCGTGCTGCGGCCCGTGCTGCGGCCCGTGCTGCGACCCGGGCTCCGGCCCGGGCCGGGCCGGTCCCCGGCGGCGCGGCGGGGCCGGCAGCTCAGCGATCCGGCAGGAACCGAAGACCAGCCGTAGCGGCCGGTCCGGGTCCAGCGTCCGGAGCACGCTCGGCGGGAACGATGACCCCGGCTCCGGCCAGCGGGCCGCGCCGTCCAGCGTGACCTGATACTCGTGCTCGGTCCCGGGCTGGAGGCCGCCGATCACCACCAGCGCATAGTGGTGCCCGGCCACCTCGAAGGTCCGCGCCTGGTGGCCAAGGATCTCGACCTGGCAGGCCCGGCCGGTCTCCACCCAGATCGTGGCCTCGGTCTCACCGACGTATCGCAGCAGCGGACCGAGCATGAGGAGGGGCGCTTCGTTGCCGCCGTCGGTCATGCCGCCCTTCTACCCACCATCCGCCCCTCCGCACATCCGCTGGCGCGCGCGGCTCCGGGACCGCCGGGCTAGGCGAAGTGGTACCGGCTGACCATCTCTGCCACGCAGGCCGGCTTGGCTTCGCCCTCGATTTCGACGGTCACCAGGGTGACCAGCTGTACCGAGCCGTCGTCCCGCTTATCCAGTTCAGTCATGGTGGCGCGGGCCCGGAGCCGGCTGCCGACCCGCACCGGCGCGGGAAACCGGACCCGGTTCAGGCCGTAGTTGATGCCCATCCGGACGCCCTCGACCTGCCGCAGCTGGCTCGCGAAATGTGGCAGCAAGGACAGCGTGAGGAAGCCGTGCGCCACCGTGCTGCCGAACGGGCCGGCGGCGGCCCGCTCCGGGTCGACGTGGATCCACTGGTGGTCTTCGGTGTCGTCGGCGAACGCATCGATCCGCGCTTGCTCCATCGTGAACCACTCGGTCGGGCCCGCCTCGCGGCCGACCGCGGCCTCCAGGTCGGCGACACTGCCGTAGGTCTCCATCTGCCCCTGCCCTTCGTTAGCCCTTCTGGCTGGACAGCACGGTAACAGCGTCCGCCCGCATCAGCGCGCGGTCACCCGGGCCGGGCGGGCTCACGGGGCACGGGCGGGCGGTGCGGCCCGCGGCTGGCCTGGCGCCGCTGGCGCCGGGCCTGGTAGCTGCGCCAGGCGCTGCGAATCCGCCGGGCCAGCAGCGCCACCGTGACCAGGCCCAGCAGCAGCAGGATCGCGGCGAGCGCCGCGGCCGGGACCGGATGCAGCAGCGCGAAGACGACCATGCCCGCGACCGTCAGGTCTTCCAGCACGCTGGCGATGATGGTGCTGACCGGCTCGGGGCTGGTGTTGACGCCCAGCCGCACCCCGGTCTTGACCAGGTGGGTGAGCAGGGAGGTACCGCTGCCCACGGCCGCTGCGGCGGCGGCCGCCGCCAGGGAGCCGTGCGCATGGTGGGCCATCAGCACGCCGATCGCGCCGCCCAGCACGGGCCGCACGGCCGTGTGCGCCAGGTCCCAGGCGGAGTCCAGGTAGGGAATCTTCCCGGCCACGAACTGGCAGGCGAAGAGTACGGCTGCCACGGCCAGCACGTCCGGGCGGTCCAGGGTGGGCGGCACCGCGGACATGTGGCCGAATCTGCCGAGCAGGCCGAGCAGGAGCACCACCGCATAGCAGTCGATACCGCTGGCCCAGCCGCTGGTGAAGATCAACGGAATGGCGGACACCCAGGCGCCCTCACTCTCTGTGCCCCGGCCGCCGCAGGGAATCGGGCAGAACGGCCTCACCCTACCGCCGGGCGGCCAGTGCGACCGGCCAGTGCTACCGGGCCAGTGCGACCGGGCCAGTGCTACCGGGCCAGTGCTACCGGGCCAGTGCTACCGGGCCAGTGCTACCGGGCCAGTGCTACCGGGCCAGAGCCTCCCGGGCGGCCCGGATGGAGGCGCGCTTGCCGGAGTCGAGGTACTCCTCGATCCGGGTGATGTGCCCGTCCCTCACCTGCAGGTACATGGCGGCGTGCAGTTCGACCGCTGTTCCGTCGGGCAGGGTCCCACGCAGCACATGCTGCTGCAGCACCCCGTCGGCCGCGGGCACCCGCCGGATGATGTCGTAGCGCAGCCCGGAGACGGCCCGGTGCAGGCCCTGCAGGACTTTCAGGTTGTCCTCCACCGGCTGCTCGATCAGGTCGTCGTTGTGCCAGATGACCGCGTCCGGGGCGTAGATCTCCCGCAGTGCGGCGATGTCGCCCGCTTCCAGCGCGGCAAAGAAGCGGATCACGAGTTCCTCGCTGATGGCGTTACCTCCTTCTGCCGTGGCGCGTCGCGCCGGGTTCAGCTCAGCCCGGCGGGGGCCGCGGCGAACGCGGCGATGGCCGCCTGGTAATCCCACTGACCGCCGACGGGCATCGGGAACACGATCGGCAGGTCCACCCCGGCGGCCCGGTAGCCGGCCAGCCGGCGGGCGCATGCACGCGCGTCACCATGGGCCACGAATCCGTCGGCGACCTGCTGCGGCACCAGAGCCACCGCGCCGGCCCGGTCGCCGGCCAGCAGCCGCTCCCGCACCGCCTGCAGGCTGACCCCGTCGTGCTCGCCGAACAGCCGCGGCACCGCGGGATGCAGCACGTACCGCGGGACCACGTCGCGGGCCGCGGCCGCGGCGGCCTGATCATCAGCGGACAGGCAGCAGTGCACCACGCAGGCGACCTCGACCGTGGCCGGATCCCGGCCGGCGGCCGCTGCGGCGGCGCGGACCTGGCTGGCTGCCTGGCCAGCCTGGGCTGGCGACATCAGGTTGAGGATCACCCCGTCGGCGATCCGGCCGGCCAGGCCGAGCATCCGCGGCCCCAGCGCGCCCAGGTAGACCGGCAGGCCGGGGCGGGCGCGGGCTGTCCAGCGGCACCATCCCGGTGCGGTAGACCTGGCCCGCGTACCCCGCCTCCCCGGCCAGGACCGCGCGGATGACACCCACGTACTCCTCGATCATCGCGAGCGGCGGCACCGGCGCGAGCCCGAACCTGGTGTTCATCACGGTGTTCCCGGCGCCGAGGCCAAGCAGGAACCGGCCGGCCGCGGCCTGGTCCAGCTGCGCGGCGGTCTTGGCGGCCAGCACGGGCGGCCGCAGCGCCGCGTTCGCCACGGCCGTCCCGACCCGGACCCGGCTGGTCGCGGCGGCCACCGGATGGCACAGCGAGAGCGCGTCGCCGTGTCCTTCGGCCACCACGACCGCGGCGAACCCGGCCTGCTCAGCGGCGGCCGCCAGGGTGCCGATCGCAGCGGGCGGGAGCCCGCTGTGCGAGGCGATGGACAGTCCCAGCGGCAGGCCCTGAGCCGCTGTCCCGGGCCTGGCCGTCCCCGGCGCTGCTGTCCCCGGCGCTGCTGTGCCGGGCGCCGCCGGGACTGGCGGGCCGGTCATGACCGGATCTCCTGCCCGGCCTGGCGCGCCGCGAGCTGCGCCCGCAGCTCCCGCTTGAGCACTTTGCCGGTCGTGGTCCGGGGCAGCGAGGTGACGAACTCCGCGGTCCTGGGGCACTTGAAGTGGGCCAGGTGGTCCCGGCACCAGGCCACGACCTCCTCCGGCGCGGCCGCCGAGCCCGGGGTGGCGACGATCACGGCGTGCACGGCCTCGCCCCAGGCCGGGTCCGGCCGGCCCACGACCGCGACTTCGGCTACCGCCCGGTGCCGGGCCAGCACCGCCTCCACTTCGGCCGGGTAGATGTTCTCGCCGCCGCTGATGATCATGTCCTTGGCGCGGTCCAGGATGTACAGGTAGCCGTCCGGCGTCAGGCTGGCGATGTCCCCGGTCCGGTACCAGCCGTCCCCGATGAACGCGGCCGCGGTGGCCGCCGGATCCCGCCAGTAGCCGGAGAACAGGCATTCACCGCGGATCAGCAGCTCACCCGGGCGGTCCGGGGGCAGGTCCCGGCCGTCCGGATCGGTGATCCGCACTTCCCAGCCGAACGAGATCCGGCCCGCGCTGGCCAGCCGCGGGTGGCCGGGCTGGTGGTCCGCTGGGGCGAGCAGGCTGATCATGCTCTGGCTCTCGGTGTTGCCGTAGATCTGCCGGAACCGGCAGCCGAACGCGGCCAGCGCGGCGGTGAGCGAGGACGGGGTGATCGGCGCCGTGCCGTAGGCGATCTCACGCAGGCTGCTGAGATCGGCAGCGTCCTGGCCAGCACGGGCACGGCGGCCGATCTCAGCCACCAGCATGTCGATGAGCGACGGCCCGGCGGTGAAGAACTCGATCCGGTCCCGCTCGATCGCGTCGATGACCGCGGCCGGGCAACGCCAAGATCAGCGATATCGCGGCCGAGGCGGGCCGGTCGGTGGCGTCGTTCTACAACTACTACGACACCAAGGCTGACCTGCTCGTGGCGCTGGCCGAGGAATTCCACGCCGAGGCCACCGAGATGGCGGTGCTGCCCTACCGCGCCGGGCTGTCCCGCGAGGACGCGCTGCGCCAGGCGGTGGCGGGATTCTGGCGGACCTACGCCAAGCGGCGCGGCGAGCTGATCGGCATCTTCCAGGCCGCCATGCTCGACGCGGAGTTCCGGGACCGGTGGCTGGCCATCCGCGCCGAGGCGATCACCCGGATCGCCCGGGAGATCCGGCTGGCGCAGTCGGACGGCTACTGCCCGGGCGCCGATCCGGTGCTGACCGCCTCGGCCCTGGCGGCGATGCTGGAGCACTTCTGCTACATCTGGCTCGGCCAGGGTGGCGACCGCGCCGAGGTGGCGTTCGACGACGAGCGCGCGGTGGACGCGCTGGCCACCATCTGGGTGAAGGCCATCTACTGGCGCCCCGGCCCGGCATAGGGATTGCCGTCAGCCCGGCCGGAGCAGCGCGTCCTCCGGATAATGGCGGTGTGGTCAGGCTCACCAGCCCGGTGATCGCGGCGATGCAGGCCCTGACCTGCGCTGTACTGGACGTCCCGGCCACCTGGCCGGCCGCACGGAGGAGCTGAGATGCGCCATATCGTCTGCCGCGAGTTCGGGCCGCCGGACCGGCTGGTGCTCGAGGAGGCACCCGATCCGCGGCCGGGCCCGGGTGAGGTGCTGATCGGGGTCCGGGCGGCGGGCGTCAGTTTCGTCGACGGGCTGATCGTGCGCGGGCACTACCAGCTGAAGCCCGCGCTGCCGTTCACCCCGGGCCTGGTGGTGGCCGGTACCGTGGTCAGCGCCGGGGCCGGGGTCACGCAGGTGCGGCCAGGCGAGCGCGTGGCCGGGTCGTCCCTCGGCCTGGGCGGGTACGCGAGTCACCAGGTGCTCCCCGCCGACGCGGTCGTGCCGCTGCCGGACGCCGTGACCGACGAAGTAGCCGCGACGGCGGTGGAGAGCTATGCGACGGCCGTTTTCGCGCTGACCCGGCGGACCACCCTGCGGCCCGGTGAGTGGGTCCTCGTGCTGGGGGCCGGCGGCGGGATCGGGCTGGCTGCCGTGGACGTGGCCCGCTCGCTCGGCGCGCGGGTGATCGCGGCCGCCTCCACCGGGGCCAAGCGGGCGGCGGCGATCAGCGCCGGAGCGGAGCTGGCCATCGACTACCAGGCCGGGGACCTGAAGGCGTGGGTGCGGGAGGCCACCAGCGGGGGCGCCGACCTGGTCATTGATCCGGTCGGTGACCCGTTCGCTGAGCCAGCCCTGCGCAGCCTGCGCGGATCCGGCCGCTACCTGGTCGTCGGCTTTGCCGGCGGGTCCATTCCCCGGCTGCCCGCCAACCGCATCCTGCTGGACAACCGCACCGTGATCGGGGTCGACTGGGGCGCGTGGTCCCGCCAGGACCGGGCAGGCAACCAGGCGCTCGTGGCCGGCCTGCTGGCCCGGATCGCGGCCGGGGCGCTGCACCCGGCCGCGCCTGCCGTTTACCCGCTGGAGCGCGCCGCCGAGGCGCTGGCCGCGCTGGCCGGACGGCAGGTCACCGGCAAGCTGGCCCTCCTGCCCTGATCGCCGCGGGCGGGCTGGTCAGCCCCGCGCCGGGTGGGCCTTGATGAAGTCGGCGATCACGGCGCCGAGTGTCCCGCCAGCATCCTCTTGCAGGAAGTGGCCGGCGCCGGTGATCACCGGGTGGACGATGCCCGCGGCGCCGGGCACGGCGCGCTTGAGCGCCGGCGCCATCGGCCCGGTGATGGGGTCGCGGTCGCTGAACGCCACCAGGAACGGCTTGTCCCAGGTGGACAGCTGGCGCCAGGCTGCCCGGTTGGCCTCGCTGGCCGGGTTGTCGGGTGTGGCCGGGACCAGGCCGGGCATGGCCCGGACCCCGGCCTGGTAGGCCTGGTCAGGGAACGGCGCATCGTAGGCGGCCAGGACCGGGGCGGGCAGCGTGGTCTGGCAGCCGGACTGCACCAGCCGGGACACGCTCAGCGCCGGGGCCGTGCGGACCACTTCGCGGAACCGCAGCCAGACCTCAGCCATCGGCTGGTCACCCGTGGGCAGGCCGGTGTTGGCCGCCACGACCCGGGCGAACCGGTCTGGATGCTCGGCGACCAGGCGCAGCCCGATCAGCCCGCCCCAGTCCTGCCCGACCAGCGTCACCCCGCGCAGGTCGAGCCGGTCGAACGCGAACGCCCGGATCCACTCCACCTGCCGGGCGTAGCTGTGATCATCGATGCTGGCTGGCTTGTCCGAGCGGCCGAACCCGATCAGGTCCGGGGCGATCGCGCGCAGCCCGGCGCTGGCCAGCACCGGCAGCACCGTGCGGTACAGGAAGGACCAGCTCGGCTCGCCGTGCAGGAGCAGGACCGGCTCGCCGTCCGGCGGCCCGGCTTCCACCCAGGCCAGCCGCGGGCCGCCCACATCGGCGTACCGCGGCTGGTAGCCGAACCCGGGCAGGTCGGTGAAACGATCCTCGGGAGTGCGCAGGCACCGCATCCCTTCATGCTGTCACGGCACCGGCCAGGAAGTGGAGCGCCCGCGGTCAGGCCGGTCCCGGTCCCGGTGCGGCCGGGACGGCGGTTAGGCGGCGCTGCCCGGCCCGGCCTGCGCCCAGCGGGCGGCCAGTACCCGGGCCAGCACGGCGGCCTGGTCGCGGATCTCCGGGATGGCCGTGCTCTCGTAGCGCAGCCCGCGCAGCAGCGGGCCGAGCGTGAAGATGTCGCTGGCCACCCGCCCGCTCGTGTCACGCAACGCGCCGCGTGCGTCCGCGTCCAGCCCTAGCCGCAGCGGGTCCGGCCGGGCCAGGCCATGGTCGAGCAGGTGGCGCAGCAGCGGGTCGCTGCTGGCGGTGATGTCCGTGCCGGGCCCGGTGCAGTTGATCAGCCAGCCCGCGGCCAGCTCTGTGGCCTGCCCGCCGTGGTCGATCCGCAGCCGCACCCGGCCGGGCTCGGCGCTGGCCGCCACGACGTGGCCGCGGAGCAGCGACAGCCGGCCGCCCGCCCGGAGCGCGCTGACCCGGGCCGCGGTCGCGGGTGGTGCCCGGTGCCGGTGCACCTCCCAGTACCGGGCGAGGTGCCGGAGGAACAGGCGCTGGTCGGCCTCGGCCAGCTGGGCCCAGAGGCGGGGGACCTGCGGCCGCAGCGCATCCACCACGTCCTGCCAGTCGCCGGGATACCGGGCGGCGGCCGCCCGGACCGCGCGGACCAGCCCGGGCAGGCGGAGCGGGGCCAGCTGCGGGCTGATGACCGGCCCCGGGCTCGTGATCGCGGCCGCCCGCGGCCAGTGGTGCGCCCGGGGGAGCAGCCCATGCCGGGAGATGGCGTGCACGACGGTCCCCGGGTGCGCGCTGGTGACCGCGATGGCCACGTCGAGCATGGTCAGCCCGGTGCCCAGCACCGCTACCGGGCTGCCGTCCGCGGCCTGGTCCAGCGCGCCGGGGGCCCAGGGGTCGCCGATGTACCGGTGGCCGCCGGGCACCGGGCCGGGCGGTACGGACGGCAGGCCGCCGGTCGCGAGCACCACGAGGTCGGCGTCGAAACTGCCGCTGTCCGCCAGTTGCACATGGAGCTGGCGGCGGCGTCCGGTGCGCCGGATCGCCGCGACGTCCGCGGTGATCCGGCTGACCCGCGCCGCGGGCAGCGCGGCCCGTTCCGCTTCGGCGAGCAGCTCGCTGAGGTAGCGGCCGTAGTCGCGCCGAGGCAGGAAACCGTCCTGGCCGAGGCCCGCCTGCTCCGCCCAGCGGGCCAGGTGGCCCGGGTCACCGGCCAGTGCGCTCATCCGGCCGGCCGGGGAGTTCAGCAGGTGAGCGGGATGAGCCGTGGAGTACGCCTGGCCCAGGCCGTGGCGGCCGAGCCGGTCGATCAGCGCCACCCGCACCGGCATCCGCTGGCCAGCCGCCTCCCGGAGCAGGTGCACGACCGCCAGCGTACCGCTGGCGCCTGCCCCGGCTACCGCGACGACAAGGCCCTGACCAGCGCGAGAATCATCGAGAGAACGCACCATACCGGCTTAGCCTAGTATATCGATAGGATAAATAGGTAGTGTTTCCCGGGAAGCGTTCCGCTGAAGGCGGCGGGCCGCGCCCAGGTAGACTGAGTGCTCAGTCAGGTTGGTTACGCGCTGTCGGCTGGATCAAGGTGGTGGGCTGATGAGCACCGCATACGAGGCCGCGCCAGGCACTGGCGTCACGGAGTCCTGAGATGGCCAGTACCAGGACGTGGTTCGAGTCGGTGGCAGAGGCGCAGCGCCGGGCCAGGCGGCGGCTGCCCCGGTCGGTGTACATGGCCCTGGTGGCCGGGGCTGAGGCCGGGCAGACCATGAACGACAACGTGGCCGCGTTCGCCGAGCTGCGGCTGCGGCCGCACGTAGCGGACCTGCCTGCGGCCCGCGAGCTGGCCACCACCGTCATGGGCCAGGAGGTCAGCTTCCCGGTGCTGCTCTCGCCCACCGGGGTGCAGGCGGTGGACCCGGACGGCGAGATCGCGGTGGCCCGGGCCGCGGCGGCCGCGGGCACCGCCATGGGCTTGTCCTCGTTCGCGTCCAAGCCGGTCGAGGAGGTCGGCCAGGTCATCGGCAAGCTGCTGTTCCAGAGCTACTGGGTGGGCAGCCGCGAGGACATCCTGGCCCGGGCCGAGCGGGCCCGCGCCGCGGGCGCCAAGGGCCTGATCGTCACCCTGGACTGGGTGTTCGACACCCGCCGGGACTGGGGCAGCCCGTGGATCCCCGAGCACCTCGACCTGCAGGCCATGGTGCGGCACATCCCGCAGGTCGCGGTCAGGCCCGGTTACCTGTCCCGCTGGATCCGCAGCCGGTCGCTGCCCGTGCTCGGCGTGCCCAACCTCGGTGCCCGCGGCGCGGAGGTGCCCACCTTCTTTGGCGCCTACGGCCAGTGGATGACCTCGGCCCCGCCCACCTGGGCGGATCTGGCCTGGCTGCGGGAGCAGTGGGGCGGCCCCTTCATGATCAAGGGCATCACCCGCCCGGACGACGCCCGCCGCGCCGTTGACATCGGCGCCACCGCGATCTCCGTGTCCAACCACGGCGGCAACAACCTCGACTCCACCCCCGCGACCATCCGCTGCCTGCCCGGGGTGGCGGACGCGGTCGGCGATCAGGTCGAGGTGCTCCTGGACGGGGGCATCCGGCGGGGCAGCGACGTGGTCAAGGCCCTGGCCCTGGGCGCGCGGGCGGTGATGATCGGCCGTGCCTACCTGTGGGGCATGGCCGCCAGCGGCGAGCGCGGGGTGACCAACGTGCTCGAGATCTTGCGCCAGGGCATCAGCGAGACCCTGTACGGCCTGGGCAAGGCCTCCATCCATGACCTCACCCCGGACGACGTCATCGTGCCCGACGGGTTCGCGATTGACCACAAACTCTGACCCGGGGTCACCGGGGCAGCCGGCCCGCGGGCGGATGCCCGCCGGGACAGCAGCCGACGACCACAGCGCGCGCGGGCGGATCCTGGCCGCCGCCGGGCGGCTCTTTGCCGAGAGCGGCTTCGACCGCACCCCGACCGCCCGCATCGCGGCTGAAGCGCGGGTCCCGCACGGGCTGATCTTCTATCACTTCAAGACCAAGATGGACCTGCTGCTGGCTGTGGTGCGCGACGACGACGTCACGGCGCTGGACAGCCTCCTGCCCCCGGTGGCCGCCGGCACGGAGCTGCACCAGGCCGTGGCCGACATCTGGCGCGGCCTGTGCACGGTGCTCGGTGAGCCATCGGCGGCCCGCAAGATCATTATCCAGGAACTCGCCGTCCACCCGGAGGTCCGGCAGCGTGCCCTGGAACTACACAACCAGATGGTCCAGCTGGTGAGCTGCCGCCTCGCCCAGGCCAGCCGGGGCACCAGCGACCCGGGCCCGGAGCATGACGCCGCGGCCCGGCTGCTGACCATCACCGCCGGGATGGCGCCGCTGCTGGGTGAGCCCAGCCGCACGCTGATCCCCCCGGAAACCCTGGCCACACTGATCGCGGGTGGGCTCACCGCCGCCCGGGCCGGTTCCAGCCCGCGGCTGGTGCCCCAGCCGGGCGGTGCGGCAGGCAGCTGAGCCGGGCCCGGCCGGGGCGCCGGGTCAAGACAGCGACCTGTCCTGCAGCAGCCGCAGCACCAGGGCGAGCGGCGGCCAGGTGGCGTGCCCGCGCCGGGTCACCGCAAAGGGCCGCAGCAGCACCTCGGGCTGGCGCAGTCGCAGCAGCGTCACCCCGCGGACGGCGGGCTGCGCGGCGGGCAGCAGCCCCACCCCGAGCCTGGCCAGGATCATGTCCTGCACCAGTTCCAGGCTGTCCGCCCGGTGTGCCACGTGCGGCTGGAAGCCGGCCAGCGCGGCCAGCACGCGGACCACCTCCGTGTCGGCGGTGTTGCGGGAGTTCACGATCCAGTCGTCATCGCGGAACCGGCCGAAGACCTCTGCCGCGGTCCCGCGCCCGCGGCCCAGGGCAGACGGCACCCCCAGGCTCCACCGTGTGCCGCCCAGCGGCTGGCTGGCCAGGCTGCGGTCGTAGCTGACCGGCGCGAGGTTGTAGTCGTAGGTCAGCGCGAGGTCGACCTCGTCCGCGGCGAGCAGGGCCAGCGCCTCGGCGGGCTCGTGCTCGTGGATGTGCAGGCGCACCTCGGGCTGCTGCGCGGCCAGCGTCCGCGCCACGGGCAGCACGGCCTGGCGCACGGCCGTGGCGAATGCGGCCACCCGCACCGTGCCGGCCGGTGCCGCCGATGGGTCGAGGTCGGCGCGGGCCGCCTCCAGGGCGGCGAGAACCGTCACCGCGTGCCCGGCCAGCCGCCGGCCCGCCGGGGTCAGCCGCACCCGCCGCCCCTGCGGCTCGATCAGCGGGGTGCCCGCTTCCCGGGCCAGGGCCGCGATCTGCTGGGACACCGTGGACGTGGTGACGTGCATCGCCGCCGCGACCTCCCGCATCGAGCCGAGGCGGGACAGTTCGAGCAGCAGCTCCAGCCGGCGCGGATCCACCTCATCATCATTCAATATTTCTGAACGATATGTCCACGAAACTCACGTGGACATGAATGATCCTGCTCCTGTGTACTGGCTGTCATGAGCACCACCTCGGTACCGCGCCGGTCCCCGGCCCGCACGGGCAGCGCGATGGCCCTGGGCTCGATGCTCCTCGTCCAGCTGGGCCTGGCCCTGTCGGTCCAGCTGTTCGGCCAGCTCGGCCCACTGGGTACGGCCTGGCTACGGCTGGCCTGGGCGGGCTTGATCCTGCTGGTGGTGATCCGGCCCCGGCCCTGGCGGTTCCGCCGCCCGATCCTGCTGGCGGCCGTCGCCCTCGGCGTGGTGACCGCCGGGGTGACCATGCTGTTCATGGCCGCGGTGGCCCGGCTGCCGCTGGGCACGGCCAGCGCGCTGGAATTCCTCGGGCCGCTCGGCGTGGCCGTCGCCCGCAGCCGCGGCGGCCGGCTCCTGCTCTGGCCGGGCCTTGCCGCGGCCGGGGTGCTGCTGCTGACCCACCCGTGGCAGGGCCGCGCGAGCGTCACTGGCATCGCCTGTGCCCTCGGCGCCGCGCTCTGCTGGGCCTGCTACATCCTGCTGACCCAGGCGGTCGGCGACGAGGTCGCGGGCCTGCAGGGGCTCGCCGTATCCCTCCCGGTGGCAGCGCTGGTGGCCACGGTGGTGTCGGGACCGGGTGCCATCCCGGCGCTGACCCCGCATCTGGTCCTGGCCGGCCTCGGCCTGGCCCTGCTGCTCCCGGTGATCCCATTCAGCCTGGAGATGCTCGCGCTGCGCCGGCTGACCGCCGCCGCCTTCGGCACGCTGATGTGCCTCGAGCCGGCCATCGCTGTCATCGCCGGGCTGGCGCTACTGCATCAGGTGCCCCGGCCCTGGTCTCTGATCGGCGTCGCCTTCGTGGTCGCCGCGGGCATCGGCGCCGAGCGCACCGGTGCCCGGCCGGGCTCATCCCGCCGCGGCGAGGCCGGGCAGGCCAAGCTGCAAGGTCAGCGTGGCGTGATCCCACAGGATCCGCTGCGACCGGATCCGCCCGCGCTCGAAGCCGACGATGGCGATAGCCAGCACGTCAGCCTGCCGGTGGGTCGGGCTGGCTCCGGGCAGCAGCCAGGGCAGCTCCCGGTCGTGGGTGAACGACACGGTCATCTCATCGACTAGCCGGAACCGGTCCACGGTCCGGGACACCCGGCTGAGCATCAGGTCACCAGGCAGGTGGGGGAGGAATCGCCCGGCATAGAACCGCTCCACGTCCAGCCGCCCGGCCGCGCCGGTCATGGCCGGGAGATGCCGCACCGACGGCTCGGCCGCCAGGTGCGCCAGTGACCCGGCCAGATCGCGGCGGGTGAACGCCGCCCGCTGGTGCTCGTCCCACACCCGCTCCAGCTCTCGCAGGAACTGCGCGATCGCCGTGGTCACCGTTCCAACGTACCCGTTGGCCCGCTCAGGCGGGCGGTGCCGTGGGCACGGGACCGGCGGGCTGGTGGCGGTAGAACTCCAGCGGTTCCGCGGGCAGTGGGGTGTTCCCGAGGATCAGGTCGGCGGCCTTCTCGGCCATCATCATCACCGGTGCGTAGATGTTGCCGTTGGTGATGTACGGCATGGCGGAGGCGTCCACCACGCGCAGCCCGTCCAGGCCGTGCACCCGCATGCTGGCCGGGTCGGTGACCGCGTCCGGGCCGGTGCCCATCGCGCAGGTGCACGAGGGATGCAGCGCGGTCTCGGCGTCCCGGGCCACCCAGTCCAGGATCTGCTCGTCGCTCCCGACCTCCTGGCCCGGGGACAGCTCGCCGTCGTTGTAGGGGCCGAAGGCCGGCTGGTTCAGGATGTGCCGGGCGACGCGGATCGCTTCCACCCACTCCCGGCGGTCCTGCTCAGTGGACAGGTAGTTGAACCGGAGCGCGGGGTGCACCCGCGGGTCGGTGGACGTGACCCTGACCGAGCCCCGGGCGTCGGAGTACATCGGCCCGATGTGCACCTGGTAGCCGTGGCCGCCCGCGGGCACCGACCCGTCGTAGCGGATCGCGATGGGCAGGAAGTGGAACATCAGGTTCGGGTAGGCCACGTCGTCGTTGCTGCGCGCGAACCCGCCGCCCTCGAAGTGGTTGGTAGCGCCCGGGCCGTGCCGGAAGAACAGCCAGTTAGCGCCGATCCAGGGCCGGGCCTGCCAGCGCAGTGCGGGCTGCACCGAGACCGGCAGCTTGCATCCGTACTGGATGTACACCTCCAGGTGGTCCTGCAGGTTCTGGCCCACCCCGGGCAGGTCCGCGGTCACGCCGATGCCCAGGTTCTCCAGGTCCGCGGCCGCGCCGACGCCGGACAGCTGGAGCAGCTGAGGTGAGTTGATGGCGCCGCCGCAGAGGATCACCTCCCGGCCGAGTGCCTGCAGGGCCTGCGTCCCGTGCCGGTACTCCACCCCGACCGCCCGGGTGCCGTCGAACAGCACCCGGGTGACCAGGGCCCGGGTCTGCACGGTCAGGTTCGGCCGGCTCATGACCGGGTGCAGGTAGGCCCGGGCGGCGCTGAGCCGCCGGCCGCGGTGCACATTCCGGTCGAACGGCGCGAAGCCCTCCTGCCGGTAGCCGTTGACGTCGTCGGTCAGCTGGTACCCGGCCTGCTGCACCGCCTGGAAGAAGGCCTGGAACAGCGGGCTGTCCGCGGGCCCGCGTTCCAGCACCAGCGGGCCCTCGTAGCCGCGCCACCGGCCGCCCCCGGCCAGGCAGGTCTCCATCTTCTTGAAGTACGGCAGGCAGTGCGCGTAGTCCCAGGTTTCCATGCCCGGGTCAGCGGCCCAGCGCTGGTAGTCCAGGGGATTGCCGCGCTGGAAGATCATCCCGTTGATGCTGCTGGAGCCGCCCAGCACCTTGCCGCGCGCGTGGTAGACCCGGCGCCCACCCATGAACGGCTCGGGCTCGGACTCGTACTTCCAGTCATACAGCCGGTTCCCGATCGGGTAGGTCAGCGCGGCCGGCATCTGGATGAACACATCCCACGGGTAGTCCGACCGGCCGGCTTCGAGCACGAGCACCCGGTGCGCCGGGTCGGCGGACAGCCGGCTGGCGAGCGCGCTGCCCGCCGAGCCGCCGCCGACGATCACGAAGTCATACTGTGCTGGGCTCATCGCTGCCTCCTCGGCTGTTGGTCCTTCCGGTCCCGCCCGGTTGGCCCGGTCTCACCTGGTTAGCCTGGTCCCGCGCGGTTACCCCGGTCCCGTCTGATTAGCTCAGCCCCACCGGACCCCCAGCGACAGCTCGGCCGCCAGGCCGGACTGCACCGACGCCACGGCGCGGAACGCCTCCCTGAGGTAGGACCGGGCCAGCGGGTTCAGCGTCCTGGGGTCGATGAAATCATCCGGCGCCGCGCCGCGCCGGACTTGCTCCACCTGATGATCCAGGCGCAGCGTGAAGATGAAGCCGAACGCCTCGATCAGGGTGCGGGCAGCCGGGCCGTCCAGCGTGCCGGCCGCTTCGGCCGCGCGCAGCCGGGTCACGGTCGGGGCGCTCGCCACGCCCGCCGCCATGCCGGCCCAGCGGGCCAGGTTGACGATGGGGATCAGGCCGCCGTGCTTGATGTCGAGCTGGCCTCGCCGCTCACCCGAGTGCTCGACCACGAAGTCGCGCAGGAACCCGGTCGGCGGCCGGAACGACAGCGCGAACCGCGCCAGCAGCCGCTGCAGGTCAGGGTGCCCGCGGGCCTCCCACAGGGGGCCGGCGACCGAGACCCCGGGCAGGCCAGCGCCGGGCGGGCCAGTCCCGGGCGGGCCAGTCCCGGGCGGGCCAGCCCCATACGGCCCAGGCCCGGCTGCCGCCCGGGCGGCCCCGTGCACTGGGCGGCTGTCGGTGATCAGCGACAGCAGGATCAGCGCCTGCTCCCGGGCGGGATTCTCGCTGATGTTCCGCAGGGCCGCCCGCCAGGATGCCAGCGACCGGGCGAACTGCGGGTTGGCCGCGCTCGCGCCGTGCGGGTCGGGCTGGATGCCGCACGCCCGCAGGCCGTCGTCCACCAGCCGGGCCAGCCGGGCCATGTAATCGCCAGTGGCTGGCCCGGCGTCGTCGTCCTGCCACGCCAGCGCGCTGTCCACGTCTGAGGACGGCACCGCCTCGTGCCGGGCCAGGCTGCCGAGCGCGAACCAGGTGAACGCCGCAGGCGGCGGCCCGAGCCCGGCTACGGCCAGCTCGACCAGCCGCTGCGTCAGTGCGTCCAGCACCACCGAGCGGATGGCGGCCACCTGCTCGGCCGCCACCCCGGCGTCGCGCAGTGCCACGATCATCGGGCCCAGCCCGGCTGATACCGGGACCAGGTCGGCGGTGCTGGCCGCCAGGCCGATGGCCCGGCGGAGCAGGAACGGCTGGCGCGCACCGGCCGCGACCAGGTCACCGTCATCGACCACGCCCAGCACGTCACCCGAGGGAGTGAGTACCGGGACGTGGTGTACGTTGCGGCCAAGCATGTCGAGAAGGACATCGCCGGCCAGCCGGTCGGCAGTCACCGTGTAAGCCGGCTCCGTCATGATCGCGGATACCGGCGCATCTGGGCTGACTCCCGCCGCGATGACCTTCGACCGGAGGTCACGGTCGGTCACGATGCCGAGCATGCCAGCGGCCTGCACCAGGACCGCGCTCGCGCCCTTGGCGGTCATCCGCTGCGCCGCCTCGCGGATCGGCTCGCCCGGCTCGCACAACAGCGGCGGCGTCCGGATCAGCGCGGCCACGTGCTGCCCGACCGGGTCGGTGGGCGGCACCTGGACCGCCGCGGTCCCGCCCCGCCCCGCGATCAGGGACCGCGTCACGAAGCCCAGCACGTCCGGCCGGGCCAGCAGCGGCCGGATCGCGTCGGCCGGGATGCGGCAGCAGACCGTCTCCTCGGCCGCCCGCGCCTCGAACCCGGTCGGCAGCCCGGAGATCATCGACGCGTGCCCGAACAGCTCGCCCGGCCCGAGCAGGTCGAGCACCCGCCCGTCATGGATGATCTCGACCGAGCCGCTGCGGACCACCCAGAGCCACGCGACCGGCCCGGCGCCCTGCGCGAAGATCGTCTTCCCGGCCGGGCTGGACTCCAGCTCGGTGACGGCGGCGATGCGGGCCAGCTCGTCCGGGCCTACCGCGTTGAACGGCGGCCAGGAGCCGAGGAACTCCGCGATGTCCGGCATTGGGCTCGGTCAGGTCGGCTCGCCCAGAGCGCCGCCCGTGCTGCCGCCCGTGCTGCCGGCCACGGTCAGGATCCAGCCGCCGAACCAGGAGGTGAACGAACCAGCGATCTGCTTGGACCACTGGTACACCGACCCGGCCAGCGGGTACTGCCCGGCGAGCTCGGCGAAGCACAGGGCGACCAGCATCTGGCCCGCGAACACCGCGGGCCAGGTCCAGATGAACGCCGGGCCGCCCGAGGCGAAGCCGAAGAAGAACAGCTCGAACACCCCGGTCATGATCGAGATGTAGCTGAACCCGGCGGCGAACGAGGAGAACAGGCCCAGTGAGCGGTCGAGTTCCTGCTTGTAGCCGAAGGCGGCCAGTTCATCGGTGTCAGTGCTCGGCATGGCCATGGCTTACCTCCCCGGGAGGCCGCGGCGGCCGCCCCGGATGACTTGCATTATGAGCGCCACAGCCAGCCAGGAGAAGGTCCCAATGTGCCCGCCCGCGGGCTGCGGTTACCCGGTGTAGGCGGTGAGGACGTCGTCGGAAAGGCGGGGCCAGGCCTGCTTGGCCCATTCGTCGAAGTCCAGGTCAGCCAGGGCGGCGCAGGCGATGCCGGCCTCCGGGTCCACCCAGACGAAGCTGCCGGACTGGCCGAAGTGCCCGAACGTCCCGGGTGAGTTCCGGGTGCCGGTCCAGTGCGGCGCCTTGGTGTCCTTGATCTCGAACCCGAGTCCCCAGTCGCAGTGCGGCTGGCGGCCGAAGCCCGGCACCACTCCAGGCAGGCCGGGGAACACGGTGCGGGTGGCCTCGGCCAGCAGCGCGTCATCGATCAGCGACGGGCTGGCCAGCTCGATGGCCAGCGTCAGCAGGTCACTGAGCGGCCCGCTGATGCCCCAGGCGGGGGAGCCGTCCAATTGGGTACGCAGCAGGCCGAGCGGCAGGCAGATCTCGTCGGCCAGCAGCTTCCCGAACGGCTTGCCAGTCCGGCTGGCCAGGGTTTCTGCCACGATCTCGATGCCGCGGTTGGAGTAGATCCGGCGGCGGCCGGGCTGGCTGAGCACGGCGTCGCCGTCCAGGCCTAGCCCGGACGCGTGCGCCAGCAGGTGCCGGATGGTGGCTCCGGGCGGGCCCGCTGGCTCGTCCAGGTCGAGCAGGCCCCGCTGCACGCTGTCCAGTGCGGCCAGCGCCACCAGCAGCTTGCTCACCGAGGCCCAGCGGAATGGCTGGTCCGCCGGGCCGTGCGTGCTCAGCACGCCCGCTGCGGAGGCGACCCCGGCCGCGGCGGTGGCCGCAGGCCAGGACGCCACCTGATCGAGCGGGCTGGTCATCGGCGATCCTTCCTGATCCTTCGTGATCCTTCCTGATCCGGCGCCTGGCGTGTGCTCTCCATTGCCTGGGGTATGGGGCCGGAGGATGCTGGGCAGGAAACGAGTGCTTCCAGTGCAGCGGTGGAGGCGTGCAGATCGTGACGGCGGCTGCCAGGTTATCCCGGCCCGGCGGGCGGCTGGCCCGGGCACGACCGAGCCCGCCCGGGACGACCGTCCGGGCTTTCACGGAGGGAACGCTGATGCTGGACGATCTTGACCCGGCCGAGACCCGCGAGTGGCGCGAGGCCCTCGATTCGGTGCTCGCGTTCGAGGGCACGGACCGGGCGTTCTTCCTGCTCGACGAGGTGGTATCGGAAGCCCGCCGGCAGGGGCGCCGGTGCCCTACAGCGCTACCACCCCCTACCTGAACACGATCCCGCCGGACAAGGAGGAGCGGCTGGATCCGGGGGTGCTGGACATCGACCACCGGATCCGCTCGCTGATCCGGTGGAACGCGCTGGCCATCGTGTTGCGGGCGAACGCGGAGTCCTCCGAGCTCGGCGGGCACATCGCCAGCTTCCAGTCGGCGGCGACCCTCTACGACGTCGGATTCCAGCACTTCTTCCGTGGCCCCGCCGCGGGCCACGGTGGTGACCTGCTGTTCATCCAGGGGCATTCGTCGCCGGGGATCTACGCCCGCTCGTTCGTGGAGGGGCGGCTGACCGAGGACCAGCTGGCGAAGTTCCGGATGGAGACCGGTGGCGGCGGCCTGGCTTCCTACCCGCATCCGTGGCTGATGCCGGAGTACTGGCAGATGCCCACGGTGTCGATGGGCCTGGGCCCGATCATGGCGATCTACCAGGCGCGGTTCCTCAAGTACCTGGCCTGCCGCGGGCTGGCCGACACCGCGGACCGGAAGGTCTGGGCATTCCTCGGCGACGGGGAGACCGACGAGCCGGAATCGCTCGGTGCCATCGCCCTGGCCAGCCGGGAGAAACTGGACAATCTCATTTTCGTGATCAACTGCAACCTGCAGCGGCTGGACGGCCCGGTCCGCGGCAACGGCAAGATCATCCAGGAGCTGGAGGGCATCTTCCGCGGCGCGGGCTGGAACGTGATCAAGGCGGTCTGGGGCAGCGGCTGGGATCCACTTCTCGCGCGTGACACCACCGGCCTGCTCCGCCAGCGCATGGAGGAGTGCGTCGACGGCGAGTACCAGGACTTCAAGTCCAAGGACGGGGCGTACGTCCGGGAGAAGTTCTTCGGCAAGTACCCGGAACTGCTGGACATGGTCGCGGGCATGACCGACGAGGAGATCTGGGCGCTGAACCGGGGCGGCCACGATCCGGTCAAGATCTACGCCGCCTACTCGGCGGCCATGCGCAGCACCGGCCAGCCCACGGTGATCCTGGCCAAGACCGTGAAGGGCTACGGGATGGGGGAATCCGGCGAGGGCCAGAACATCACCCACCAGCAGAAGCACATGGCCGACGCCGCCCTGGCCGCGTTCCGCGACCGGTTCAGCCTGCCGCTCACCGATGAGCAGCTGGCCGGGCTCCCGTTCCTGCGCTTCCCAGAGGACAGCCCGGAAATGGCCTACCTGCGGGAGCGGCGGGCGGCCCTGGGCGGCCCGCTACCCGCCCGGCGGACACGCTCGACTGAGTCGCTCGACGTGCCGGAGCTCAGCGCGTTCGGCGGCCAGCTGGCCGGCACGCCCGGCCGGGAGATCTCCACCACGATGGCGTTCGTGCGGATCCTGAACACGCTGCTGCGGGACAAGAAGCTCGGCCCGCACGTGGTCCCGATCGTGCCCGATGAGTCCCGGACCTTCGGCATGGAGGGCATGTTCCGCCAGTTCGGCATCTTCAGCCAGGCGGGCCAGCTCTACCAGCCAGAAGACGCCAACCAGCTGATGTACTACCGCGAGGCGCCGGACGGCCAGATGCTCCAGGAGGGGATCAACGAAGCGGGCGCGATGGCCTCCTGGATCGCCGCGGCCACCGCGTACAGCACCAGCGACATGCCGATGATCCCGTTTTACATCTTCTACTCGATGTTCGGCTTCCAGCGGGTGATGGACCTGGCCTGGGCGGCCGGGGACTCCCGGGCCCGCGGCTTCCTGCTCGGCGGGACGGCCGGCCGGACCACGCTCAACGGCGAGGGGCTGCAGCACGAGGACGGCCACAGTCACGTGCTGGCCTCGGTCATCCCCAACTGCGTGTCCTACGACCCGACCTACGCCTACGAGGTCGCGGTCATCATTCAGGACGGGCTGCGGCGGATGCTGGCTGAGCAGGAGGACGTGTTCTTCTACCTCACGCTGATGAACGAGAACTATGAGCATCCGGCGCTGCCCGAAGGCGCGGAAGCGGGCATCCTGCGCGGCATGTACCTGCTCCGCGAGGCCAGTCCCGGCACCGGTACGGCCGGTCCCGCGCCCGGTGGCCGCACCGTCCAGCTGCTGGGCAGCGGCACCATCCTGCGCGAGGTGCTGGCGGGCGCGGACCTGCTGGCCGCTGACTACGGTGTCGCCGCCGACGTGTGGAGCGCGACCAGCTTCACCGAGCTGCGCCGGGACGGGCTGGCCGTGGACCGGTGGAACATGCTGCACCCGGAGGCGCCGCCCCGGCGCAGCTATGTCGAGACCTGCCTGGCCGGGCGGGCCGGGCCGGTGATCGCCGCGACCGACTACGTGAAGACGTTCGCCGACCAGATCCGGCCCTTCGTGCCGCAGCGCTACCGGGTGCTTGGCACAGACGGCTACGGCCGCTCCGACTACCGGCGCAACCTGCGCCGCTTCTTCGAGGTGGACCGGCACTACGTGGCCGTGGCCGCGCTGGCGTCGCTGGCGGCCGACGCCGCGATCCCGGCGGCCACCGTGACCGACGCCATCGCGCGGTACGGCATCGATCCCGACAAGCCGGACCCGGTCCGGGTATGACTAGCCTGCCGCCCAGTTCACGTAACGGCCGGTCCCGGGCCGCGAGGGGGAGTTGCCATGGCTGCTGCCACTGAAGTCAGCGTTCCCGACCTCGGCGACTTCGCCGACGTCCCGGTCATCGAGATCCATGTCGCCCCCGGCGACGTGGTCAGCAGCGAGGACCCGCTGATCACCCTGGAATCGGACAAGGCCACCATGGACATCCCCGCGCCCGCCGCGGGCACTGTCCGCGAGCTCCGGGTCAAGGTCGGTGACCTGGTCAGCCGCGGGTCACCGATCCTGCTGCTGGACACCGCCAGTGCCCTCACCCAGCCGCCGGAACTCACCAGCCAGCAGGAGCCGCCGGCCCAGGAGCCGCTCACCGAGGAGCCCCCGGCCCCGGCCGCCCCTGCCGCGGCGGGGGAGCCGCAGCCCGCCAGCGGCCCGGGTGGCCCAGCCGCCCGGCCCGCCAGTGACCTGGGCGGCCCTGCCGCTGACTTCGACGGAGTGCACGCCGGCCCGGGAGTGCGGCGGCTGGCCCGCGAGCTCGGCCTCGACCTCAGCTCGGTACCCGGCACCGGGCCGAAAGGCCGTATCACCAAGGACGACGTGGTCGCCAGCGTCCGTGGTCCCGCCGCAGCTGACGGTACCGCCGCTCCCGGAGCGGGCTCTGCGGTAGCCCAGGGCAGCGGCATCCCGGACATCCCGGCCCAGGACTTCTCGAAGTTCGGCCTGGTCGAGGTCCGGCCGCTGTCCCGGATCCAGCGGCTGTCCGGCCCGGCCCTGCACCGGTCCTGGCTGAACATCCCGCATGTCACCCACAACGATGAGGCCGACATCACCGACCTCGACGGCTACCGCCGGGACCTGGACGCCGCGGCCAAGGCGGACGGCTACCGGGTGACCCTGCTGGCCTTCCTGATGAAAGCCAGCGTGTCGGCGCTGCGGGAGTTCCCCAAGTTCAACAGCTCGCTGACGGCGGAGAAGGACGCGCTGATCTACAAGGGCTACTACCACCTCGGGGTGGCGGTGGATACGTCCGACGGCCTGGTGGTGCCGGTCATCCGGGATGTGGACCGCAAAGGCATCCGGGAACTCAGCCAGGAACTCGGCGCGGTGTCGGCCCGGGCCCGGGACGGCAAGCTCGGCCTGGCCGACTTGCAGGGGGCCTGCTTCACGATCTCCAGCCTGGGCGGCATCGGCGGCACCGCGTTCACCCCCATCGTCAACGCCCCGGAGGTGGCCATCCTCGGCGTGGTGCGGTCCCGGATGGCCCCGGTCTGGGACGGCGAAGCGTTCGTGCCCCGGCTCATGCTGCCGCTCTCGCTGTCCTACGACCACCGGGTCATCGACGGCGCGCTGGCCGCCCGGTTCGCCCGCTACCTGTGCCATCTGCTCGAGGACATCCGCCGCCTCGTCCTGTGACCCGATCCCGGCGGACTTCCGGCAGCCCTTCTCCTCCTGGAGCCTGACGTGGATCTCCCAGTTCCTGATGCCGGCGCCCCTGCCGCGGCGCGCGTCCCTGCCGCGGCCGGCGCCCCTGCCGCGGCCCGCGAGCCGGCGGCCAGCACGCCGGTCGCCGCGGACGTGCTCGTGCTGGGCGCCGGGCCGGGCGGCTACACAGCCGCGTTCCGCGCCGCCGACCTGGGCCAGAAGGTCGTCCTGGTAGACAGCGGGGCCACGCTCGGCGGGGTCTGCCTGAACGTCGGCTGCATCCCGTCCAAAGCCCTGCTGCACGCGGCCAAGGTCATCGCCGAAACCCGGGAGATGAGCGAGCATGGCATCGCGTTCGGCGCCCCGGCCATCGACACCGGCCTGCTGCGGGCCTGGAAAGACGGGGTGGTCGCCCGGCTCACCGGCGGCCTGGCGGGCCTGGCCAAGCAGCGCAAGGTCAGTACCATCCGTGGCTACGGCCGGTTCAGCTCACCTGGCCAGCTCCAGGTCGAGCTGGCCGCGGGCGGCAGCACCACGGTGGACTTCGGGCAGGCCATCATCGCGGTCGGCTCCGAGCCACTGAGCCTGCCGTTCCTGCCGCAGGCCGACCCGCGGGTGCTCGATTCCACCGGAGCGCTGGACCTGGCTGAGATCCCACGGCGGCTGCTGGTGCTGGGTGGCGGGATCATCGGGCTGGAGATGGCCACCGTCTATCACGAGCTCGGCGCGCGGGTGACCGTGGTCGAGCTGATGGACCAGCTGATCCCGGGAGTGGACAAGGATCTGGTGAACCCGCTGGCCAAGCGGCTGGCCCGGCGTTACGAGAACGTGTTCGTCAAGACTGAGGTCACGAATGTGACTGCCCGGCCGGACGGGCTCGCCGTATCCCTGGCTGGCCCGAAAGCGCCGCCGGCCGACACCTTCGACCAGATCCTGGTCGCGGTGGGCCGCCGCCCCAACGGCGGCCGGATCGGCGCTGACCGGGCCGGGGTGGCCGTGGACGAGCGCGGGTTCATCCCGGTGGACAAGCAACTGCGGACCAACGTGCCGCACATCTTCGCCATCGGCGATGTGATCGGGCCGCCGATGCTGGCGCACAAGGCCATGCACGAGGCCAAGGTCGCGGCGGAAGCCGCGGCCGGCCGGAACAGCTACTTCGACGCGCGGGTCATCCCCTCCGTCGCCTATACCGATCCCGAGGTGGCCTGGGCCGGGATGACCGAGCAGCAGGCCCGGGCCGCGGGCGTGCCGTTCGCCAAGGGCGTATTCCCGTGGGCCGCCAGCGGCCGGTCACTGACCCTGGGCCGGGACGAGGGCCTGACCAAGCTGCTGTTCGACCCGGCGACCGGCCGGGTCATCGGCTGCGGGATCGTTGGGCCGTCTGCCGGTGACCTCATCGCCGAGGCGGCGCTGGCTATCGAGATGGGCTGCGACGCGGCCGATATCAGCCTTACGGTGCATCCGCATCCCACCCTGTCCGAGACGGTGGGCCTGGCCGCCGAGGCCTTCGAGGGCACCATCACCGACCTGTACCTGCCGAAACGACGTAACCGGTAACCCGGCCGGTGGGCTCCGGTCATCACCTGGTCACCGGGCGGTCAAGCCAGGTGCTTCACAGGCCTCCCGCGGGCAGCCTCGGCTAGGCATACTGAGACAAGCTGGCCCCGGCCGGGAACCCGGCCGGAGCTGGCAGGACCGGGTCCGGATCGGTGGAAAAAACCGTGCGGGCCGTTGAACCGTTCGCCGGGTGGGCGTCGTAAGAACCTGGTTGGGGGACCTGGTGTCGGTAGCCGAGGCCGAGGAGCGAACCGCTGCGGAGGAAGCACAGCTTGTCGCGCAGATAGCTGCTGGCGACGCCGGGGCCCCGGTGACCGAGCTTTACCGGAGGTATGGCAGGCGCCTGTTCCGCTTCGGTGTGCAGGTGCTCGCAAATGACGGGCTGGCCGAAGAGATGGTTCAGGAATGCTTTGTGCGGCTGTGGCGGACTGCCGGGCAATTCGACCCTGAGCGGGCCAACGTCGGTACCTACCTGTTCGTTGTTGCCCGCAGCGCGGCACTCGATATCCGCAAGCGCCCGTCATCCCGCCCGCTGCTTCCGGTGGACGAGGTGTACGAGCCGCCGCAATTCGACAATGTCGAGCAGATCCTGGACAGCCTCATCATGCGGGAGGCCCTCGATACGCTGAGCCCGGCGCACCGCCAGGTGGTGCGGATGGCTCATGACCAAGACCTTACGCAATCGCAAATTGCGGAGAAGCTCGGCCTGCCCTTAGGCACAGTGAAAACTCGTATGTTCCATGCGGTGCGGGCTCTGCGCACGGCTCTAGATGAGCGAGGTTTCCATGGCGCCTGATGCCAACCCGGAACTGGGTCATCACGACGCCGCGGGCTGGGCGCTCGGAGCCCTGGACCCCGCGGACGCCGAAGCCTTTGAGGCTCATCTCCGGGACTGCGCGGAGTGCCAGGCCGTGGTGGCCGAATTCGAGGTGATGGCCCGGGCGCTGAAGGCCCCGGCGCCGGCCGTCGAGCCCCCGCCCGACCTGGGCATCCGGACCCTCGCCGCGGTACAGCACGCGATGCTGACGGCCCGGGAAGCCGAACAGGCCCGGACCGTCGTGGCCAGCATTCCCGAGGCCCCGGCCGTGGCCGAAGCCCCTTCTGTCCACGAAGCCCGGACCGTCGCCCACGTCCAGTACGTCCCGGCCGCCGGGGCGGCCGGGCAGGCCCCCACCGTGGCCAGCATGCAGCAAGCCGTGTCCGCGGCCAGGCAGGACGAGGCGGCCGCCAAGCCCGCGCCAGGGAGGATGTCCCGGTGGTGGCACTGGCACTGGAACTTCCCGGTCTTCTCACTCGCGGCGGCCCTCGGCGCGGCCGCCGCAGCTGCCGTGGCAGTGATCGTCGTGCAGGTCGGCCAGGCCGCTCCGGCCGTGGCCGGAACCGTCATCCCGCTCCGGGCGCAGCAGGCCGTGGCCGGCTCGACGCCCGCGCCGTCGGGCCGGGCCACCGCACGCCACACGGCGGGTGGCTGGCAGATCCGGCTCACCGTGCGGCACCTGCCGCCGTCCCCCACGGGCCGGTTCTACGAGTGCTGGTACGCCGGGCCGGGCAACCGCCCTGGCCATCCTGAGCTGATCACCGCGGGCACGTTCACGGTCGGGCGCAGCGGCGGGGGTACCTTCACCATGTGGAGCGCGGCCAACCCGCTCACGTTCGGGACCATGCAGATCACCGAGGAAGGCCCGGACAGCGTGGGCCAGCAAGGCTCGGTCATCATGTCCGGCTCACCCCATCACGCCTGACGCCCCTCGCCAACGGTTACCCGCTGCGCGCCGCGCAGCTCGGGGAGGACCGGCATCATGAATGGCGGCGACATGTCACGCGTTCCAGTCATGATCACGAGTGGTTTGTCCGGAATTGTCCGTAGGGAGCGCGTGAAAAGAAGCCATTCCGCTATCCGGCGGGAGGATCGCTGCCGGGCTGGTCAAGCGCCTGTTGATAACAGGCGCTCGCCCAGCCGGAACTCCTGCGCCACCAGCAGAGTGGCATCGTCCACGGCGAACTGGGGGTCGCCAAGCTCCGCCCGGACGGGTGCCGATTGCCAGAACCGCTCGTGTCCGGCCCGCCATTCGGCGACAGAGGCATACCCCTCGCCCTCGCCGAGAGCGTGGGCCAGGTCGATGTCGGCCAGTCGTACCACCCGTGCCGCAGTGGTCTCGATCACGGCCACGGGCGTGCCCGCCGAGTCCAGCACGAGCTCCTGCTGCCCGGCCTGAGGCAGCGGCTCGCCCGCCGGGTACCCGGCCAGCAGGCTGGTCGTTGTGGTCTTCTCGCCCGCCAGGATGGCGGCGACGAGGCGATCGCGCAGTGCGCCGGGGAAGCCGAACTCGGCGACCGGCAGGTCACTATCCATTCCGGCCTCCCGTTTCCTCCGCCACTCCAGCCGCGCCTGTCGTGCTAACGGTAACGACCCGGGGCGCTGGCGCGCCGTAGCAGCTTGGTTGTACGGCTTGTCTGACTAAAATGGCCGCAGAGGCTGCCCATCCCGTGCGGCCGCCCCTCCCGTGAGGACGTCTGTGCCGTGAGTCCCCGTCCCTATCAGCTCGGCAAACGCCAGGGCCCGATCGACCAGGGCCGGCAGCAGGTGCTCGAGGCGGCCCGGGCGCTGCTCGGTGGCACGGCCCGGTACACCGCGTTCACCGTGGACGCCGTGGCCCGGCAGGCGGACGTGGCCCGGGCCACGGTCTATTACCAGTTCGGCTCCAAGGCCGGCCTCCTGGAAGCGGTCTGTGACCACCTGGCCGAACTCGGCGGGATGCCCGGGCTGGCCAGCGTGTTCACCGACCCGGACCCGGCCCGGGCGCTGCACGGCTTCGTGGCCCGGTTCGGCGACTTCTGGGCCGCGGACCGCCCCGCCATGCGCCGGCTCCGCGCCCTGGCCGTGCTGGATCCCGACGTGGGGGCGGTCATCGCCGCCCGCGACCAGCGCCGCCGCGACGGCGCCGCGGTGCTTGCCACCCGCCTCAGCACCGCCTCCGCCGTCGCGGCCGGCCCGGACTGGGCGGCCCGCGTGCTGTTCACCCTGACCAGCTTCGAGACCTTCGACGCGCTGGCCGGCCCGGACCAGGACCTGCCCGCGGTCGTCCCCGACATCCTCCGCCTCGCCCGGGCCGCCCTCCACCTCGGCAGCTGAGCACACCCTTTGGTGCTGACTGCTGGCACTCAGGCCTGCCAGCCGCCCCAGTCGAGGGTGCGCCCGCGCCGCGGGATGGCCCAGGATCCCGGCCGGGTCACGCAGGTCACCTTCTGCAACGACAACCGCCTCGTGGCCGGTCACCAGCGCCCGGGCGCGGGCCTGCCCGCATGCCGTCCCGGTTATCCCCAGATCTCCGCGGCGGTCTCGACGGCCAGTTCCAGCTTGGCCCGCATCTGGTCCCGGGTGAGCGCGTTGCCCGCGGCGGTGGACGCGAACCCGCACTGCGGGGACAGGCACAGCTGGTCCAGCGGCACATACCGGGCCGCCTCGCCGACCCGGCGTTTCAGCTCGTCCCGGGCTTCCAGTTCGGGACGCTTGCTGGTGATCAGGCCGAGCACGACCATGGTCCCGGGCGGGATGAACCGCAGCGGCCTGAAGCTGCCGGACCGCTCGTCGTCGTACTCCAGGAAGAACCCGTCCACCGCCAGCCCGCCGAACACCGCCTCGGCCACGAAGTCGTACCCGCCGCTGGTGAACCAGGCAGAGCGGTAGTTACCGCGGCACATGTGCACGGTGACCGTCAGCTCGTCCGGGCGGCCCGCCAGGGCCTGGTTGACCACCCGGACGTTGGTCTCGTGCTGGTGCCCGGGATCTATCCCGGACGCGGCGGCAGACTCCCGCCAGCGGGGGTCGTTGAGGAAAGCGAACACGGTGTCGTCCAGCTGGAGGTAACGGCAGCCCAGCCCGGCCAGCTGGCGTATTTCCTCCGCGTAGGCCGCGGCCAGGTCGCTGCGGAACTGCTCCTGGCCGGTGTAGCCGCTGGCGGACAGGTCGGCCCGGAAGTGCGCCATGCTCGGTGAGGGGATGGTGAGCTTGGGCATGGCGGTGGTCACCGCGGCGGCCAGGAAGCGGAAGTCATCGCCAAAGATCGTCTCGGTGAGCTGGACCTTGCCCGTCACCTCGGCCGCGTGGGCGGCATAGGGGATCTCCTGGCCATCCGGGCCGTGCCCGGTCACGGTCCTGGCGACCGGGCCTTCCCGGATGCCGCCCAGCCGGCTGACGAAGTCGGTGTGCCATTCGGTCCGGCGGTACTCGCCGTCGGTCGCTGCCTGCAGGCCAGCCTCTTCCTGCAGCCGGACCGCATCCCGGATCGCCCGGTCCTCGGCCGCCCGCAACTGCTGCGCACTGATCCGGCCCGCTGCCCGGTCGGCCCGCGCCTGCAGCAGCCCGGCCGGCCGGAGCAGGCTGCCCACGTGGTCGGCGCGGAACGGCGGCGTCACCCGAGGTGCCATGGGTCCTCCTCAGCAGTTGTCCCGGGACTCACCGGCGCAAGCCCGGCCAGCCCCGTTAGAACAGGGTGTCCGGCAGGCTGAAGTGCACCCGGGCCAGCTCGCCCGCGGTGTTCAGGTACTGGGCGGCGATGTGGCCGTGATACATGGACACGTCGCGGTAGTAGCGCTGCAGCCGCTGGCCGCGCCTGGCCGCGGACGAACCCGCCGCCGCGAAGATCACCTCGACCGCCTGCACCGCGAGCCGGCCCGCCTGCTGCAGCATCGCGTACAGGCGCACATCGTCTTCGCGCCGGAACGGCTGCCCGGTGTCGGCCCAGCGCTGGCAGTAGTCCATGTACTGCCCGGCCACGTGCAGCAGCAGGCCCTCGGCCGAGTCGGTGAGGGTCAGTGCGTAGCCGTACTGCCGCTGGTAGTCCGGGTGGGTGTACCGGGGGACCTGCGGCGGGATGTGGGTCTTCCTGGTCGTGATGATCTGCTCGAACTCCGCCAGCGCGGCCCGGGCCGCGCCGATCAGCGGGATGACCAGCCCACCGTGGTAGACGGCGTAGATCCGGCCGCAGTACATCGGGTTGCCGTGCAGTTCCGCGCCTGACGCGGGCCCGGCCAGCCGGGTCCAGTTGCCCGGCGAGGTGCACTGCGCCGGGACGAAGACCCGGTCTGCGCGCACGCTGTTCGATCCGCTGGAGTTCATCCCCAGCGTGCTGCCGCCACCCCAGTCGTCCAGGACGGTGACCTGCTCCCTCGGGATGACCACCGCAATGGCGGCTGACCGGTCCGGGCCGGCCTGGTCCTGCGCGGGCCGGCCTGGTCTGCGGGGCCGGCCTGGTCTGCGGGGTCGGCCTGGTCTGCGGGGCCGGCGCGAGCATCGCATTCCCCATGAAGTGGGTGGCGTGTGCGATGCCGGAGCAGTAGTCCCAGGTGCCGCTGACCACGAAGCCGCCGTCGGCGGGCTCGGCCGTGCCCGAAGGGGTGGGACGGTGCGGGCAGCGGAAGTCCCCGGATGGCCCGAAGATGTCCTGCTGGCCCTCGGCAGAGAAGTAGGCGCCGACCACCAGGGCGTGGTGCGCGCCCAGGGTCAGGCCCCAGCCGGTGCCTGGATCCCCGGCCGCGATGGCCAGCATCGCCCGCCAGAAGGTGGGCAGCCCGAATTCGTACCCGCCGTACCGGCGCGGCTGGAGAATCCGGTACAAGCCCGCCTGGACGAACGCGCGGTCCAGCGCCGCGGTGTGCTGGCCGAGCCGTTCGGCCTCGTCCTGCTGCGCGCGGACCGCCGGGATCAGGGCCTGCGCCCGCGCGATGATGTCCTCTGGCGACAGCCCCGGTTCCGGCGGAGCCACCTCGGCGGTCTGCGCTGCCCTGCTGCCCGGCCTGACCGTCCCGCTGTCCGCCATGCCAGCCCCTTTGCGGCGTCGAACCTGGCCCGGGCATCTCCCGCAGGCATGCCCTGGCCCCGAGAGTGGTACATCCCCTGGCCGCCAGCAACCCTGGCCGGCCGCTGGCGGCCCCGCCCGCGGGCGGGGCGGCCGCCCCTGTTGACGCGCCCAATTTCCGCCCCGGCGGTCAGTGGCACCAGCACAATTTTCCGCCGCGGCCGCGCCCGGCCAGGGATGGTCCGGGCCGGGTCATTCCCCCGGGCAGCCCGGCCACATAGCCTGGCGGCATTCTCCGGGCCAGGCACCGTCCGGGCGTGCGCCGGTGCCCACGGCCACGCGGCGGGTGCCGGATAGGAGCCGCACATGGCTGAACCCACGCCGGCCCGCGCGGCCGGTGACCCCGTGGGGTACCAGCGGATCGCGACCGAGGAAGCGTTCGCGCCGCCCGAGCTGATCGCGCTCTGGCAGGACATGATCGCCAGCGGCAGCTACGACGATCCCGGGTTCGTGAGCCTGGTCGGGTTCTACACCGGGGCGAAGACCGAGCGCAGTAAGTTCGTCCTCGACCGGCTGCAGGACCTGGGTGAGCTGCGGCTGGCCGACATGGACGCGGCTGGCATCGACCGGCAGGTCATCTCGCTGACCGCGCCCGGCACCCAGGTTCTCGGGGCGGGTGACGGCACCGCCATGGCTACGCTCGCCAACGACCGGCTGGCCGAGGCCTGCCGTCAGTACCCCAGCCGGTTCAGCGGGCTGACCGCGATCGCGCCGCAGGACCCGGAGCGGGCGGCCCGGGAAATCCGGCGCGGGCATGACGAGCTCGGCTTCAAGGGCGTGATCATCAACGCGCACACCCAGGGCGAGTACCTGGACGACCAGAAGTTCTGGCCGATCTTCGAAGCGGCCGAGGCCCTCGGCACCCCGATCTACCTGCATCCCAGCACCCCGCCGCGGGACATGATCGGCCCGCTGCTCGCCGCCGGGCTGGACGGCGCCATCTACGGGTTCGCGGTGGACACTGGCCTGCACGTGCTGCGCATCATCACCTCCGGCGTGTTCGACCGGTTCCCCGGCCTCAAGCTGGTCGTCGGGCACCTCGGCGAGGCCCTGCCGTTCTGGCTGTACCGGGTCGACTACATGCACGCCGCCACGGTCCGGGCCCAGCGTTACGCCGCGATGAAGCCGGTCCACCGCAGACCCAGCGAGTACCTGCGGGACAACGTCTGGGTGACCACCAGCGGCATGGCCTGGGCCCCGGCGATCATGTTCTGCCGCGAGGTGCTGGGCGCCGGCCGGGTCCTGTACGCCATGGACTATCCGTACCAGTACGTGCCGGACGAGGTCACCGCGCACGAGAACCTGCCGATCAGCGCCACGGACAAGGCCGATCTGTTCCAGCACAACGCCGAGCGTGTCTTCGGCCTCTAGCCCGGCTGGCCGCCGGGCCCGGGCCGTGCGGCCTGGTCCGGGCCACGGGGGGCCCTGATGCGGCATGCGGTCCCGGAATCTGGTTCGCTTCTGGGCATGACCTCGCTCGCATCTGTCGATGCCGCCCAGCCGCCGTCATGGTTCCTGGAAGCCATCCGCGCCCCGGTCGAGCTGGGCGCGGTCGCGGTGGACGGGACCACGATCGCCTACCGGGCCTGGGGCGAGCCTGGGCCGGGCGGCATCGTGCTGGTCCACGGCGGCGCGGCGCACGCCCGCTGGTGGGATCACCTGGGCCCGCTGCTGGCGGCCGGGCGCCGGGTCGCCGCCCTCGACCTGTCCGGGCACGGCGACAGCGGCCGCCGGGACCGCTACAGCCTGGACGTGTGGGCCGGGGAGGTCCTGGCCGTGGCGGCTGACGCCGGCATCGAGGGGCCGCCCAACGTGATCGGGCACAGCATGGGCGGCTTCGTCACCCTGCGCGCGGCCAGCATCTACGGCGCCCGGCTGGCCGGGGCCGTGGCCATCGACTCACCCGTGCGGGAGATCACCCCGGAGGAACGCGCCGCCCGGGAGCGCCGCGCGTTCGGGCCGCTCCGGGTGTACCCGACCCGGGAAGCCGCACTGGCCCGCTTCCACCCCATTCCCGACCAGCCCGTGCTGCCCTACGTCGCCGAGCACGTAGCCGCCACCTCGATCCGTGCTGTCAACGGCGGCTGGAGCTGGAAGTTCGACCCGCGCCTCTTCGCCCGCCATCAGCTCACCCCCGCGTTGCTGACCCGGCTGGACTGCCGGGTCGCGCTGTTCCGGGCCGAGCACGGCATCCTGTCCGCCCAGATGAGCGAGGTCATGTACGACCGGCTCGGCCGGGCCGCCCCGGTGATCGAGATACCCGCGGCCGGCCACCACGTCATGCTCGATCAGCCCATCGCCCTGGTCACCGGCTTGCGCACGCTGCTGTCCGACTGGGACCACTCGCTGCCTGTCATCCGGCCCTGACTCCGCCCGCCCGCGTTCCGTTACGACACCCAGTAGTAGCCTCGGGTCATGCCAGCGCCGGAGAGCCGCACCCCGGAGAACCGCACCAACGCCACCGCGGAGCACCCGGCCGCGGAGCACCGCGCGCCGGAGAGTGGCACCGCGGAGACACCAGCCAGGAGCGGGCCGGGCCTGCCCTCGCCCCGGCGCGCAGCGGTTATCGCCATCGCGGTGACCGTGGTCCTCGCGGTGGCCGTGATCGCGGTGCTGGTCTCGGTGCGGGGGTCCGGGCAGGCCACCCCCGCGCCCGGCCAGGACGGTAACAGCCAGGCGCTGCGGAACCCGGAGGTGGACGCGGGCACCCGGCTCCCGGGCACCGTGGCGCCCGGTTTCACGCTGACCGACCAGGCCGGCACCCCGGTCTCCTTGCGCCAGTTCCGCGGCAAGGCCGTGGTGCTCGCGTTCGTGGACTCGGAATGCACCACGATCTGCCCGCTGACCACGGTCAGCCTGACCGAGGCGGTCAGCATGCTCGGGCCCGGCGCCGCCCAGCACATCCAGCTGCTCGGCATCGACGCCAACCCGGACGCCACCCAGGTATCGGACGTGCGCGCCTACTCGCAGTCGCATCAGATGATGCGATCCTGGCACTTCCTCACCGGCAGCCGCCACCAGCTGGACGCGGTGTGGCGGGCCTACCACGTGTACGTGGCCGCCTCCCACGGCAACATCGACCACGAGCCCGCCGTCTACCTGATCGACGCCCAGGGCCGGGAACGCACCCTCTACCTCACCCAGATGGCCTACGCCAGCGTGACCCAGCAGGCCCAGCTGATCGCCCGCGGCCTGTCAGCCCTGCTGCCCGGCCGTCCCGCCCTGCACGGCACGGTCCCGCTGGCGCTGGCCCGGGGCATCGGGCCTGCGGCAGCGGCCAGCCTGCCGGTGATCGGCGGGAACGGCCGGGGCGGCCAGGTCCAGCTGGGCCGAGGCCACCCGCACGTCGTGGTGTTCCTGGCCAGCTGGGACAGTGAAGTGTTCGACCTGCCCGCCGAGTTCCGCGCCCTCGCCGCCTACCAGGCCCAGGCGGCCCGGCACGGCTGGCCGTCCGTCGTGGCCGTCGACGAGATGCAGACCGAGACCAGCCCCGGTGCCCTGCCCCGCCTGCTGGCCCAGGCTGGCCTGAGCCAGCTGGGCTACCCGGTGGCCGCGGACGCCACCGGCCGCCTCGCCGACGGCTACGGCGTCCAGGACCTGCCCTGGATCGCGGTGACCTCCGCCAGCGGCCGCATCGCCTACCACCACGACGGCTGGCTCACCCCCGCCGCCCTGGCGGCAGCTGTCAGCCAAGCCGCCCACCTCGCCAGCCAGCCGCCCGGCATCAGCAGTTAAGATTTTCGCCCCCCGGGGGGCAAAGATTCGAACTGCTAGCAGATGATGGCCTGCGCGCTGCCCACGGGCCGGCCCGGGGGCCTGCGGCCGGGGGCCTTGCCGGCCGGGGCGGAGGCGGGTGAGGCTGGGGGGCGAGCGCCTGCGAGGGGAGTTAGCCGATGACTGCAACGGTGCAACCGGCCGAGACCAGGGCCACGGTGGTGAGCTGGCTGTCGGAGTTCGGTGCCGCGCTGGCGGCAGGGGATCCAGCCGCGGCCGCCGCCCTCTTCCACGAGGACTGCTTCTGGCGTGATCTCATCGCGTTCACCTGGAACATCAAGACCATGGAGGGCCGGGCCGCAGTGGCTGACATGCTCGCGGCCACGCTGCCGCAGGTGCAGCCGGCTGGCTGGCGGATCACCGACGGCGAGGAACCCGCCGCGGCCGACGGGGTGACCGAGGCGTGGCTCGACTTCGAGACGGCGGCCGGCCGGGGCCACGGGCATCTGCGGCTGCGCGATGGCCGTTGCTGGACGCTGCTGACCACGCTGTATGAGCTCAAGGACCATGAGGAGCGGCACGGGCCGGGCCGCCCGAAAGGCACGGCGCACGGTGCCAGCCGGGACCGGACCAGCTGGCTGGAGGACCGCCAGCAGGAAGCGGCTGACCTGGGCCGCACCGAGCAGCCGTATGTCCTGGTCGTCGGCGGCGGCCAGGCGGGCATCGCGCTGGGCGCCCGGCTCCGCCAGCTCCGCGTGCCCACGATCATCATCGACAAGCGGGCCCGGCCCGGTGACCAGTGGCGCAGCCGGTACAAGTCGCTGTGCCTGCACGACCCGGTCTGGTATGACCACCTGCCGTACCTGAAGTTCCCGGACAACTGGCCGGTCTTCTCGCCCAAGGACAAGATCGCCGACTGGCTCGAGTCGTACACGAAGATCATGGAGCTGAACTACTGGCCGTCCACGGAAGCGAAGCACGCATCCTACGACGCGGCCGTGGGCGAGTGGACGGTGCAGGTCGAGCGGGACGGCCAGCCCATGGTGCTGCGGCCGAAACAGCTCGTCCTGGCCACCGGCATGTCCGGCCGGCCGGCCGTGCCTTCCTTCCCCGGCATGGACAAGTTCCGTGGCGATCAGCACCACTCATCCGCGCATCCCGGCCCGGACGGCTACCGGGCCGGCGGTGCGTGGTCATCGGCTCGAACAACTCCGCGTTCGACATCTGCGGCGCGCTGTGGGAACACGGCGCGGACGTGACCATGGTGCAGCGCTCGTCCACGCACATCGTGCGGTCCGACACGCTGATGGACATCGGGCTGAGCGCGCTGTACTCCGAGCAGGCGGTCGCGGCCGGGATGACCACGGAAAAGGCGGACATGGTGTTCGCGTCCATCCCGTACCGGATCATGCACCTGTTCCAGATCCCGCTGTATGACCAGATGCGGGAGCGGGACAAGGAGTTCTACGACCGGCTCGAGGCGGCCGGGTTCGACCACGACTGGGGCGACGACGGCTCCGGCCTGTTCATGAAGTACCTGCGCCGCGGCTCGGGCTATTACATCGATGTGGGCTCAGCCGACCTGGTGGCCAACGGGGACGTCAAGCTCGTCCGCGGCCAGGTCGATCACCTGACTGAGGACGCGGTCGTGCTGGAGGATGGCACCGAGCTGCCCGCTGACCTCGTGGTCTACGCCACCGGGTACACCTCGATGAACGGCTGGGCCGCCGAGCTGATCTCGCCGGAGGTGGCGGACAAGGTCGGCAAATGCTGGGGCCTTGGCTCGGACACCACCAAGGACCCGGGCCCGTGGGAGGGCGAGCAGCGCAACATGTGGAAGCCGACGCAGCAGGAAGCGCTCTGGTTCCACGGCGGGAACCTGCACCAGTCCCGGCACTACTCGCTGTACCTGGCGCTGCAGCTCAAGGCCAGGCAGGCCGGCCTTCCCACCCCGGTGTACGGCCTGCAGGAGGTGCACCACATCAGCTGACGTACTGGATGAGACGGTCAGCGAGTTCGCCGGGGTAGGACAGCGCGGACAGGTGCCCGCCGGGGACCACGTCCACGTCGAGGCCGAGCCGGTCCCGGGCGACCCGGCGCTGGAACTCCAGCGGGAAGAACCGGTCGTCCCGCCCGGCCACCACCCGGGTGGTCACGTCCGGCCACCGCTCGAAGGCGCAGGGCTGGGTGAACGCGATGCCGGCCTCGGGGCGTTCCTCCGCCTCGAGTGTGGCGGCCACGTCCGCGGGCAGGTCGTGCAGGAAGTAGGTGCCCAGGTCGAACTCGGCCGGGTACCCGCCGGCCGAGGCGGCCGCGACGCGGGCCTGTTCCCAGCCGGTATGGCCCCACCAGTCACCCGCCGTCTCGCCGGGCAGCGGGATCATCGGGTTCACCAGCACCAGCTGGCGCACCTGGACCCGGGAGCAGGCCAGCGGCGCGGTGAATCCGCCCATCGACTGGGCCACCAGCACCACGTCGCGGTGCTGGCCAGCGGCGGCCGCGACCGCCTCGGCGTACTCCGGCAATCCAGCCGCCGGATCAGCCCCGGGCAGGCCGACCGCGACCGCCTCATGGCCGCGGGCGCGTAGCTCAGGCACCACCAGGTGCCAGTACCACGCGGCGCCCCCAGCCCCGGGAACCAGCACGAACACGCTCATCCAGCCCTCCCTGCCGTCGATGCCAGAGAGTATGACGAGCCAGGACGGCAGCACTCATCGGCGGGACGGCGAGGCCATCTCCCCGGGCGCCGGCGTTGCGCAGGCCAGCGCTTCCACCGGGCCGTTGAACCAGTGCCCGCGCGGGCACCGGATCTTGGCGCTGTCCAGTGGCCCGTCGCTTGACCTCATCGTGTACCAGTACTCCACCTCGGCAGGCAGGCCGCATCGGGTCCCGCCGTGCTGGTCCAGGTATTCCGGGCAGTCCAGGAACATCGTCTGGGTTTCCACCTGATCCCCCTTCAGTGGTACGCCCGGCTGCTGGCCGGGCCAAGGCCGGCGGCCCTCGTTCCACCGGCTTCCCTGCAACGGAAGAGCATCCAGCGGGACTGCAGATACCTATCGGCGCGGCCATATTCCCGGCTGTTACCGCAACGCCCGCAGGCCGCTCAGCCCCGGGTGGTACCCGCCAGGCTGCCGGCACCCCCGGCCACCCCGCTGGCGCCGATCCGGCGTGCCGCCGGCCAGTGGCCGGGCCAGCCAGCCCGGCGTGCACGCATAAAAACAGGCTACGGCAGGGAATCAGAGCTGGCTGATCGGTGCTGCAGCTGTCACTATGCCGATTGTCGTGCTGGGCGCCTCGTTGCCTGGGTGCACTCCGTCTCCGGAAATGGGTACCACCCCATGGTGCTGCTCTCCGTTGTCCTGGCCCTGCTGACCGCCGCGAGCAACGCGACCGCCTCGGTGCTGCAGCGCCAGGCCGCCGCTCAGGCCAGCCCGTCCCGGGCACTGCACCTGTCCCTGATCGCCGAGCTGGCCCGGCGGAAAGTGTGGCTGGCCGGCATCGGCATGGTGGTCGTGGCCGCGTTGTTCCAGGCCGGAGCGCTCGCCACCGGCCCGATCGCCCTGGTCCAGCCCATCTTCATCATCGAGCTCCCGTTCGTGCTGCTGCTCGGTGGCCTCGTCATGCGCCGTAAGGTGCCCTCGCGCATCTGGGTCGCGGTCGCCGCGGTGACCGTCGGCCTGGGCACCGGGCTGACCGCGGCCCAGCCCGGTGGCGGCAGCGACACCGCCATTCCCGGGACGTGGGTGATCGCGCTGATCGCCACCGGGGCCTTCGAGGCCGTCGTGATCTCAGCCGCCATGCGGGTGACCGGCGAAGCGCGCGCCGCGCTGCTGGCGCTCGCGGCCGCCTGCGCCTACGCGCTGACCGCCGCGCTGCTGAAGGGCGCGATGCACGCGCTGTCCCGCGGCCCGGCTGCCTTCTTCACCTCGTGGGAGCTGTACTCCACCGCCGTGGCCGGCCTGTTCGCGCTTTTCCTGCTGCAGAACGCGCTGCAGGCGGGCACCCTGGCCGCGTCCCAGCCGGTGCTCACCGTGGGGGACGCCCTGATCAGCATCAGCTACGGCATCGTGCTGTACGGCGAGAGCGTCCGGGCTGGCTGGTGGCTGCTGCTGCAGATCGTCTCGCTGGCCGCCATCGTCGTCGGCTACATCGAGATCGCCAAGTCGCCGATCGCCAGCGGGCACGACGAACGCCCGGCGAACAGCCAGCTGCCGCACGCTGCCGCCGACATCGGCTAGGCCCTGGCAGCGCGCGGCCGCGGGCCAGGACCGCCGGACCCTCGCGGAGCACAAGCACCTGCTCTACGGCGAGGCGATCGGCGCCCTCAGCTGACCGGGCGGACGGTACGCAGCCCGGCCGGGACGGCCCACCACTGGTCGGGACGGTCGACGACCGGGGCGCCCAGCCCCTCCTCGATGACCCGGGCCAGGCGCAGCAGGAAGGCGGCGATCCCGGCAGCGCCCTGCATCCACGAGGTGCCCGGCGGCAGCAGCGCTGGGTCCTGGCGGTGTTCCAGGAACCGCCACCGGGTCCCGGCGCCGTCCTGAATGGCGCGCTCGGCCAGAGCGTCGGCCATGGTGCAGGCCGCCCGCAGCAGCGCGGCTGCATCGGCCCGGCCGGTGCTGTCTTGTGCGGCGTCGAGCAGGATGTCGCCTACCCCGGCGGTGCCGCAGCAGCGGCCGTCGTTGTCCCAGAAACCCGGGCGGAGCCGCTGTGGCACACCGGACGCGAGGATCGAGTGCAGGCACCGCTGCCGCAGCTGGGTGACCCGATGCCCGGCGACGGTGTGCACGCCGGCCTGGGCGAGCGCCGGGAACAGGAGCGACGTCCCGGCCGGCCCGTGGCACCAGGTGTAGGTCACCGGTTCCACGTCCCGGGTGGAGTACGGCAGGGTGTGCGGGACGATGAACCCGCCGTCGTCCAGCGAGCCCACGGCGAGCAGGTGCTGCGCCCCCTGCCGCGCGGCGGCGATGAGGTCGCCGCGGCCCAGCGCCGCCCCGGCGATGGCCAGTGCCGTGGCCACCCCGGCGGTACCGTGCGAGTAGTTCGGCATCCGGTGCGGCCAGCCTGGCAGCATGGCCCAGTCCAGGCCGTGCGCGGTCGGGTCGGCCGCCCGCAGCAGGGACTCGCCGCCGGTCACGGCGATTTCCCGGGTGTGCTGGCCGCCGGCCCAGATCGCAGCCAGGACCACGCCCGCGGCGCCCAGGACCACATCTGTGGCCGGCCGGTGCGGCCCGGCCCGGCCGGCCGGGCGGTGATCCACCCGGCGGGCGTCATCAGCTCAGCCAGCCGGGCCAGCGCCACCCGCTCCCGGCCCGGGGCGAGCAGGCGCAGCGCGGTCAGGTCCCCGGCCAGCCCGTCATACAGCGAAGCGTCGGTCCGGGTCGGCGCCATGGCGGACAGCCGGGTAACGATCCCGGCCGCGAGGACCTGCTCGGCCTCGCTCAGCGTGCGGTACTGGCCGATCTCAGCCAGGACCGGGGCCAGGCCGCCGATGCCCGCGTACAGGGAGTCGCGGTCCTCGCCCGGCCCAGCCGGGGCGCCATCCTCCGGCACCACCTCGGGCAGCCACGGGCCGTCCTCTTCCCGGACCTGGCCCAGCACCCACGCCCAGGCGGCCTCGCCCAGCTGCCGGTAGACCTCACTCGCCGCCACCCCAGCAGGCTACGGGCCCCGGGCCGTACGGCCAGCCGCCTGGCCGGCCGCCTGGCTGACGTGCTGGCGGGCCCGCTCAGCCCTTGCCCGGGTTGAACACCCCGCGCGGATCGAGCGTGCTGCGGATCGCGGACTGCAGGGCGACAGACCCGGGATCGAGTTCCCGGCGCATGCCATCACGCTTCAGGATCCCGACGCCGTGCTCCCCGGTGATGGTGCCGCCGAGCATGATCGCCGCGTCGAGGAACTCCTCGAACGCGGCCTGGGCGGCGGTACGCGCGGCGCTGTCTCCGGGTGGCGTGATCAGCAGCGGGTGCAGGTTCCCGTCGCCCGCGTGCGCGATCGTCGCCGTGGTCACGCCGTGCCGCGCTGCGATCGCGCTGATCTGCTCCAGCATCGCCGGGACCTTGGACCGCGGGACGCAGACGTCCTCGGTCAGCACCGGGCCGAGCCGTTCCAGCGCTGGATAGGCCAGGCGCCGGGCCTCGAACAGGGCTTCGGCCTCGGCGTCGTGCAGGTCGGGTGCGATCAGGCTGAGACCCGGCCGCGCGGCCCGCAGCCAGTTCCACAGCCTGCGCTGGCTGCTGATCCCGTGCACGGCCAGCACCGGCTCGGTGGCTGACCTGACCAGCTCGACGGCCAGGGTGCCGCCGGCGACGCTGGCCCCGGTGACCTCGGTTCCGGCCGCGTCCCGCTGCCCGCCTGCGCCTATCCTGCTCCCGGCTTCGCTGCCTGGCTCCATAGCACGACGATAGGCGGAACCCTGGTCGCTGATCACCCTCCGCCGGGGACAGTTCCCGGATCCCGCTGACCAGGAGACGATGAAGTGGTGCCAGGGACGGCGATGTGGGGATGTCCCCGATGCGGGCGGACGTTCGCGAACCGGAACCAGTCACACGCGTGCGCCCCGCTCGGTGACCTGGAGCAGCACTTCACCCGCGCCGCCCCGGAGGTCCGGGCCATCTTCGACCGTGTGCTGGCCGAGGTCTCGGCCTTCGGCCCGGTCGAGGTACTGGCCGAGAAGACCCGCATCGCCCTGCACGTCCGGATGAGCTTCGCGGCGTTCATGCCGCGCCGTCACTGGCTGGGCGGCCACCTGGTCCTCGCCCGGAAGCTCCCCAGTCCACGGTTCCGGCGGGTCCAGGTGGTGTCCGAGCGCAACGTGGTGCACACGTTCCGGCTCACCCAGCTCGCCGACGTCGACAGCGAGTTCGTGACCTGGCTGGCCGAGGCCTACCGGGTCGGCACCCAGGAGCACCTCCGCCGCTGATCAGCCGCGCCTGCGCTGCCGCCGCCCGGCGGTGCAGAATCAGGCCATGCGCCGTCAGCCACAGCCGTACCTGCGAGGCGAGCTCGCCGTCGTGATCGACTGCGCCAGCCTGGACCGGGCCGCCGAATTCTGGGCGGCCGCCCTGGGGTATGTCCGGCACGGCGATGCGTCGGGCCGCTATCTCAGCCTGCTGCCCGCCGATGGCGGCGGCGTCGAGATACTCCTGCAGCAGGTACCCGAGGGCAAGGCCGGTAAGACCCGGGTTCACCTCGACCTGCGTACCCGTGATCTCGAGCCCGAACTGGACCGGCTGATCCGTCTCGGTGCCCACGTCCTCACCGGGCAGCCGCTCGTCGAGCATGGCTGGCGCTGGCACGTGCTGGCCGACCCGGACGGCAACGAGTTCTGCGCGTTGCAGCCCCCGGACTCCTACTGGCCGTCCTAGCGAGGTCCCCGCGTCATGGCGGAAAATCAGCAGCTGCACCGCGAGCTCGATCGCCTGTGCCACCTGCTCCGCGAGCACGGCATCGAGCCAGACGGCGGCGCCGCTCGAACCGCCTGAGGCGGTAGCGGCCGGCGATCGCCGTGACGTCCTGATCCCAGTTCGGGTACTGCGGCCCGGCTGCGGGAAGGAGAACAGCGTGACAGGCGACACCGTGCTGGGCTACCGGCGCCCCGCCATGCTGGGCGGCCAGCTGAACTCCGATCCCGACGCCCTCACCATCCGCTGGTACGGGACGTCCAACTACGAGCTCAACTTCCGGGACCGGGTCGTGCTCCTCGACACCTACTACGACCGCGGCCCGCGCATGCGCGGGCTCGGCTTCCGGCCTGACGAGGTGGTCCGGGCCGACGCCGTGCTGATCGGGCACCCGCACTACGATCACATCTCCGACGCGGCCCAGGTCGCAGTGCAGACCAGGGCGCCGGTGGTGGTGCATCCCCTCGGCGCCGACGTGCTGACCCGGGGCGGGCTGGATGCCGCCCGGATCGTTGCGGTGACCGGGCTGGGCGACGGTGAGCTGCTGGAGTTCCCTGAGTTCACCCTCCGCGTCATCCGCGGGATCCACGCCGACCTCGGCCACCCGGAGCAGCAGCTGAGCCTGGAGGCGCTGCGCCAGGCCCGCGAGGTGTGGGAGCGGGACGAGCCGCCACTGAGCAGCGAGGAACAGGCCTACGCCGCTGCGGTGCAGCAGCGCGGCAACTGGGCGCCGGAGGTCTTCACCGAGGGGACCATGTGCCTGGTCATCGACATCGACGGGTACCGGATCGTGTACCGGGACAGCGGCGGCCCGGTCAGCGCCGAGGAACGGGCCTTTTTCGCCGCCAGCCCAGGCTGCGACCTCGCCATCGTGGGCTTCGTCGGCCGCCCGCTGGTCCGCCGCCAGCTCAGCGAGGCGACGATGCCGCTCATCGAGACCTATCAGCCCCGGGCTGTCATCCCCTGTCACCATGACGACCTGTACCCGGTCTTCATCGACATGCCCACCGAACCGCTCAAGATGCAGGTGCATGAGCGGCTGCCCGCGGCCAGCACCATCCAGCCGGTCTACGTCGAGCCGGTCACGATCGGCCTCAAGTCGCAGCTCATCACCATCGGCGACGGCTAAGGCCAGCGCAGGCCCTGCGTCTGCCGAGGCTGATGGGGTCGCCCGCGGGGCCTCTTCCCCACTATGTGGTGGCTTTTTCGCACATATGATGCGCTCCCCACCACGTTGGCCGTCGGCCGCCTCGTGCTTGGGGCGGGTGGGGGTCGGGTGGTGGGTGGTGGGGGTGAGGCTGGGCCGGGGAACGGCTCCGGGGGCTCCGGGCTCGGGCCGCGCCGCGGCCTGGGCGGTGCGTATGCTGGCAACGCGATCCGGGAGGGACCTCGATGGCTGACGCCGACGACGTACGCCGCCTCGCGCTGGCCCTGCCTGGCGTGGTGGAGATCGACAGCGACGGCTTCGACTTCCGGGTGGCCGATAAGGGTTTCATCTGGTCCTACCCCGAGCGCAGTCCGGGCCAGCGGCGCGTCATCCGGACCGACATCGCGGTGCTGTTCGTCGGGGACGAAGCGGAGAAGCAGGCTCTCCTCCTCGGCGAGCCCGAGCTCTTCTTCACCACCCCCGGTTATGACGGCTGGCCGCTGGTGCTGCTGCGGCTGGCCCAGGTGGACGTCCAGCGCCTGACCGAGCTCGTGACCGACGCGTGGCGGATGCGCGCCCCGGACGCGCTGGCCGGCGAGCACCACGAGCCCGGCGGCTTCGCGAGCGCTGAGCCGGGCTGACCGGGCTCGGTCAGCGCCCGGTCCGCGGCCTGGCTGTCCGGTCCGCATGCCGTGCTGAACCGTAGACGGCCCAGCGGCGGCTGACTCATCGCCGGTTCGCTGACGAGACCCAGCCGCGATCGTAGGGTGAAGATCAGCGCCCCTGGACGGTGACCATGCCGAGCCCACGGAGGACCGATGACGGACGCGACCATCCCGGCCAGCCACGGTAACCTGCCCGCGTACCTGGCCACCCCGCCGTCGCCAGGGCCATGGCCGGGCGTGGTGGTCATCCACGACGCGATGGGCATGGGCCAGGACGTGCGTCACCAGGCCGACTGGCTCGCCAGCGAGGGCTACCTGTCGGTCGCGCCGGACCTGTTCTTCTGGGGTCGGCGGACGACCTGCCTGCGCAGCACGTTCAGCGACCTGAGGCGCCGGTCAGGACGGGCCTTCGACGACGTGGAAGCGGTCCGCGGCTGGCTTACCCAGCAGCCTGGCTGCTCCGGCCGGGCCGGCGTGATCGGCTTCTGCATGGCCGGCGGCTTCGCCCTGCTGCTGGCCCTGGATCACGGATTCAGCGTAGCCAGCGTCAACTACGGCCAGGTGCCCAAAGACGCCGCCGACCTGCTGGCCCCGGCCTGCCCGATCGTGGGCAGCTTCGGCGCCCGGGACCTCACCCTGCGCGGCGCTGCTGCCCGCCTCGACAGCGCGCTGACCACGGCCGGGGTGGAGCATGACGTCAAGGAGTACCCGGCCGCGGGGCACGGGTTCCTGAACGATCACGAAGGGGCCGGCGACCGGATCCCGGCCATGGTGAAGCTGACGTCGCCCATCATGCGATACGGCCCGCACGAGCCATCAGCCCAGGATGCGCGCAGGCGCATCACCGAGTTCTTCGCCACTCACCTGAAGTAACCCATCCAGACCGCCGCCACCCGCAGCACGGCCGGCCGCGACGCTGCGGCCTGCCGCCCTGCCGTGGGCGCCTGCGCTAGCGGAGCCAGCGCAGCAGCCGCCCCAGCACCCGCCACACCACCAAGGTCACCCGCACGGCCAGGAGCCGGTTCAGCAGTTTCATGAGCGTCCTCATGCCTGCCATGGTGGCCTGTCAGCGGGCCCCTGGCTATGGGCCCGGCACCCCTTTCCGGGTAGACCTACGTCCACCGGTACCAGCCGGTCACCGCCGGGTGCTGGCCGTCCTGCGCTACCTCGGGTCCTGAGCGGCACGCCGCCGGGCAGGCCGGACCGTGTCAGCTGACCGCGGTCACCGCCTGGATGATGAGCGCCCGCACCGGATGCCAGGCCAGCGAGTGCAGGCCCGCCGCGGCCAGCAGCCGGGACGCCCGCCGTTTCGTGCGTGCCTTGCCCCGGCGGCTGCCCGCCAGGGTGGTGGGCAGCAACCACACCGAGAACTGGTCCACCAGCACCAGCCGGCCGCCGGGCGCCAGGACCCGGGCGCACTCGGCCAGCCCGGCCTGCTGGTCTGCCCAGTGGTCGAACGAGGTCGTGCTCACCACCAGGTCGAAGGTATCCGCGGCCCAGGGCAGCTGCTCGGCGGTGCCCACCGAGAGGCTCAGCCGCCCGTCACTGGCCCCGGCCCGGGCGGCGTCGATCATCGCCGGCGCGGCGTCGATCCCGGCCAGTTCCGTGGCCTGGGGCGCCCGGGCGGCCAGCTGGCGGAGCAGGTAGCCGGTTCCGCACCCTACGTCAAGGACGCGCGAGGGCCCGGGTAGGCAGCTGAGCGCCAGGTCAGCGGTGCGATCGGCGATCTGGTGGTGCAGCCGGCCGCGCCAGCCCTGGTCATAGCCGGGTGCACGGCGGCCGAACGCCGCCACATCACGATCGTGGGCCATAGCCTGATCCTGGCATCCGCGGCATCGCGCGGGCCCAGTCGGCCCGGGTGGGGGCTGACGATGTCGGCAGCGGGCCTTACCGTGGAACCCGTGATCCCAGTGCGCGTGCCGGAGCAGCTCAGCCCGGCCATCGTCCGCTCCCGCGAGCACGTCGTGGCGGTACTCGCGCAGAGCCTCGACGAGGTGGGCCCGCACGGCCGGGCCGCGCTGGCCTGGGCGTGGGCGCTGACCGGCTCTCGGCCGTCCCCGGTAACGCTGTCGCTGGCGCCTGGCCGGCCGCCGTCGCGGGCCGAGCTGCTGGCCGAGGCCGCGGCCGAAGTCGAGGGATCCACCGCGCCGCCCGGGGTGCCAGCCGAGTTCCGTGACCAGCTGCGGGAGACGCGCGGTGTGCTGTCCTGGCTGGCCGGCGGGATCGACGAGATCCCGGTGCACGCGGGCGACCGCGGCCGGCTGATCGGCGCCCGCGGCGACTACGCCCGTACCGACGACGACATCCGGCAGGCCCGGGACTGCGCGGTGAGCGGGCTGGCCGCCGGGGACCTGCCCGAGCCCATGTCCGCGGCCGACGCCCGGCACCCCTGGCGCTGGGCGCCCAGCTGGATGAACGCCGCCTGGCTGCGCGGCGTCCGCGACCTGCTCGGCTGGGTCCTCGGCGACTGCCCGGGCTCGCCGCTGCGCGGGCGCAGCGGCGGCCTGCCCAGCACCTACGAACTCATCCACGAGGACGCGGCCGCTGGCGACGTGGTACTGCAGGGCCGCCCGGGTGGCGTGCGGGTTGACCCGGACAGCTATCCGCCGCCGCAGTACGGCGAGGGCATCCAGGCCGCGATCCGCTGGCTGCGCGGCGAGATCACGGCCCCGCCCGTGGACGACGACGGGTGCAGCCCGTATGCCACCGGCCACCACCTGCAGGATCAGAATGACCCCGCCTGAGCCGCCACCCGCAGGACCAGAATGCCCGCGGCCTGCCCATCCGGCGGGATCTCCGGGAACATGCTTGCGGAACGTGCTCAGCTATGCCTACCATCATTCCACTAACCAATTAGTGGAAGTGGGTTATGATCGAGTTCCAGCTCGACAGCACATCGGGCGTGGCCACCTACCTCCAGCTGGTCCAGCAGGTGCACCAGGCGCTGCGGCTCGGCATGCTCGAGCCCGGCGACCGGCTGCCCACCGCCCAGCAGGTCGTCGCCCAGCTGGCCATCAACCCGAACACGGTGCTCAAGGCCTACCGCGACCTGGAGCGGGAAGGCCTGGTCCGGGCCCGGCCCGGCCAGGGCACGTTCGTGATCCGGTCGCTGCCCGGCACTGACGCGGCCACCCAGGCCCGGTTCCTGGCCACCATGACCGGCTGGCTGCGCTCCGCCCGGGCGGCGGGTCTCGGCCCGGACGACATCGAGGCGATCTACCGCACCGCGGTCCGCAACTCGTTCACGGAGGGTGTCGCATGACCACCGCCCCTGGCCCGGCCCGGCCAGTGCCGGTGATCGAGACAAGCGGGCTCGGCAAGCGTTACCGGCACCGCTGGGCGCTGCGCGACTGCACGCTCACCATTCCCGCCGGGCGGGTCGTCGGGCTGGTCGGCCCGAACGGCGCGGGCAAGACCACACTGCTGCACCTGGCTGTCGGGCTGCTCGCGCCGACCGCCGGCACGATCACGCTCCTCGGCGGGCCGCCTGGCGGCAGCCCGGCGCAGCTCGGCCGGGTCGGCTTCGTGGCCCAGGACACCCCGGTGTACCCGGGACTGTCCATCGCCGACCATCTCCGGGCGGGTGCGTGGCTCAACCCGCGGTGGAACCACGACCTGGCCCGGCGCCGGATGGACCGGCTCGGCCTGGACCCGAAGCAGCGGGCCGGGTCGCTGTCCGGCGGCCAGCGGGCCCAGCTCGCGCTGACCCTGGCCATCGCCAAGCAGCCCGAACTGCTCATCCTGGACGAGCCGGTGGCCAGCCTCGACCCGCTGGCCCGGCGGGAGTTCCTGCAGGGCCTGATGGAGATCGTGGCCGAGCAGGGGGTGAGCGTGCTGCTCTCCTCGCACCTCATCGCCGACCTGGAACGGGTCTGTGACTACCTGGTCATGCTGGTCGCCTCCCAGGTGCGGCTAGCCGGGGAGGTCAGCGTGCTGCTGGCGTCGCATCACCGGCTGACCGGCCCGCGCCGCGACCCGCGCACCCTCCCGGCCGGCCAGCAGGTGATCGAGGAGAGCCACACCGACAAGCAGAGCACGCTGCTGGTCCGCACCGACGCCCCGGTGCACGACCCGGCCTGGGCGGTCACCCCGGTCAGCCTGGAGGACCTGGTGCTGGCCTACCTGGGCTGGGTGCCCGGCACCGGCACCCAGGCCGCCCGCCGGCCGGGACTGGAGGTCGTTTCATGATCCGGTTCACCTGCCTGCAATTCCGTGCCCAGGCTGTGGTGGCGGCCGGCCTGCTGGCGGTCCTCGCCATCGCCCTGGCGGTGACCGGCCCGCAGCTGGCCCACCTGTATGCCACCAGTGGGCTCGCGGCCTGCCCGGCCCACGGTGACTGCGCCTCGCTGGCCAGTGCGTTCCTGAACAAGCTGGCCGCCGGGAAGGCCGACATGATCCTCTACTTCCTCGGCCTCGGGGTGGTGTTCATCGGGCCGGCCATCATCGGGATGTTCTGGGGCGCGCCGCTGATCGCCCGGGAGTTCGAGGCCCGCACCCTCCGGCTGGCGTGGAGCCAGGGCGTCACCCGCAACCGGTGGTTGGCCGTTAAGCTCGGTGTTGTCGGCCTGGCCAGCATGGCCACGGCTGGCCTGCTCAGCCTCATGCTGACCTGGTGGTCCGGCCCGCTGGACCGGGCGGGCGCGCTGAAAGGCAATGACAGCTTCAGCTTCGGCCGGCTCGCCCCGGTGCTGTTCGCCACCCGGGGCATCACCCCGGTCGGCTACGCCGCGTTCGCCTTCGCCCTGGGTGCCGCGGCCGGGGTGCTGATCCGGCGCACCGTGCCCGCCATGGGCGTCACCCTGGCCGGCTTCGCCATCGTCCAGCTCGTCTGGCCTAACCTGATCCGGCCGCACCTCGTCCCGCCGGTCCATGCCACCGTGGCGCTCACGGCCGCGAACATCCCCTCGCTGGGGGTCGCCAGCGGTGGCACGATCGGGGTGAACCCGCCCGCCTCGGCCACCGGGTCCGGGGCCTGGGTCCTGTCCACTCAGACCCTCGACCGGGCCGGCCACCTGTTCAACGTCGCGACCGTCCGGGCCTGCCAGGGCAGCGATTTCACGGCCTGCCAGGCCGCGCTCGGCCCGCTGCACCTGCGCGACGTGCTCACCGAGCAGCCGGTCAGCCGCTTCTGGGCCCTGCAGTGGTACGAGACCGGGCTGTTCATCCTCCTCGCCGCGGCGCTGGCCGGGTTCTGCGCCTGGTGGCTCAGCCGCCGCCGGGTCGCCTGACCAGGCCGCCCGGCGGGCGGTCAGGGTGCGGTGGCGCGCATCTGCACCGTGGTGCCAGCCTCGCCGGAGGTGATGACCACGTCCCGCATGGTCGCCCGGATGAGTTTCAGGCCGTTGCCGCGGTACTGGACCTGCCGGGGCGTCCGCCACCGGCCCCGGTCGGCCACGGTGATCCGGATGTCGCCGCCACTGACCACGACCCGCAGCCGGACCGTGCCGCCGGGGGAGTCGCGGTAACCGTGCTCGATCGCGTTGGCGCAGGCCTCGCAGGCGGCGATCATGACATCCTGGGGAAGCATGCCGGTCAGGCTCAGCTGGCGGAGCCAGCCGCGGAGCTGCCGCCGCACGGCCGCCAGCTCGTCCGGCTCAGCCGCGAACTCGATGTCCAGCGGCGCGGGCCGGGAGTAGAGCAGCACCGCCACGTCGTCCTCGTAGCCGTGGTCCGGGGCGAGCTCGGTCATGACCTGCTCCGCGAGGTCATCCACCGGGGTGGTGCGGGCCGCCGCCCGGAGCAGCGCGCGGGCCTGCCCGGTGGCGGCGTCCAGGCCGCGGCGGCGGCGCTCGACCAGCCCGTCGGTGTACAGCAGCAGGGTGCCGCCCAGCGGGACCTGGGCTACGGCCTGGCTCCGCGGGCGCTCCGGGGCCAGCGCCAGCGCCAGCGACCTGCCCTGGTCAAGGAGTTCGGTCCGGCCGTCCGGCCCGGCCAGGATCCCGGGCGGATGGCCGGCGCTGGCGTAGGTGAGGCGGCCGGTGGCGGGGTCGAGCACGCCGCAGAACACGGTGCTGCACAGCGCGTCCGGGATGAGGGCGGCGAACCGGTCCAGCGCGGTCAGCGCCTGGGCCGGCCCCTCGGACTGCAGCAGCAGCGCCCGGCAGGCGCTGCGCAGCTGGCCCATCACGCTGGCCGCGGCCAGCCCGCGCCCGACGCAGTCGCCCACGATCAGGCCGATCTGGCCGCCAGCCAGCTCCGCCACGTCGTACCAGTCCCCGCCGACCTCCAGCGGGGGAGTGGCGGGCTCGTACCGGACCGCGAATCCCGGCGGCAGCCTGGCCGGGCCGAGCATGGCGTGCTGCAGGCTGAGGGCGACCTCGCGCTGCTGATCCAGCAGGCGCACCCGGTTCAGCGCCTGGCCGAGGCGGCCGCACAGCAGCGCCAGCAGGGTCCGGTCTTCCGGCCCGAACGGCGGGCGGCCGTCGAGATCGAGCCAGATAGCGGTCACGCTGCCGGGATATTCGAGGGTAGTGCCCGCCCCAGCGGGTGCGCTCAGGGCGGTGATGTGCAGCAGCGGCTGGTCCTGCAGCGACTCGATGGCCTGGCGGACCGGCCCGGGCAGCTGCTCCCAGTCGCCGCCCGGCGGAGCCGAGCCCAGTACCGCTGGCGCGGTCCCGCTCCAGGTGACCGCCAGGGCGCGGGGCGCATCCCAGTGCCCGCGCAGTTCCGCCAGGCCAGCCTGGAGCACGCTGTCGTGCGTGACCTCCTGGGACAGTCGGCTGGTCATCGCGGCCACCGCCGCTTCCCGCTGGGCGGCCAGCCGCTCCGCGGATATGTCCCGGAGCGTGCCGACCAGCATCCGGCCGCGGCCGTCTGGATCATCGACCGCAGCGTAAGTCATCGCGGCCCAGATCCGGTGCCCGTCCCGGTGCCGCAGCGGCAGCACGCAACTGCCGCTCGGTTCTTGCTGCATGCGCGCGTACGTCCCGGCGACGAGCTGGTAGCCGTCCGGGTCGGCGGCCGGGTCCGGCCACCACGGACGGGGCAGCCCGGGCAGCGCATCCTGCGCGCCGTAGCCCAGGATCGCGCGGAACGCCGGGTTGGCCTCGATCAGCGCGCCGCCTGAATCGACGATGAAGAAGCCTTCCTGGAGCGACTCGGTCAGCGCTGACCGCCACCGGGAGTGCCTGGCTGCGCATTCTGGTCAGCTCGATGTTCGCGCGTACCCGGGCCAGCAGTTCCTGCGGGGCGAACGGCTTGACCAGGTAGTCATCCGCGCCTGCGTTCAGGCCCTCGACCGCGGCTTCCTGGCCGGCCCGGGCGGACAGCAGCAGCACCGGCACGGCGGCGGTCCGCGGGTCGGCGCGCAGCGCCTGGGCCAGCCCCAGGCCGTCGATGCCGGGCATCATCACATCGCTGACGATCAGGTCCGGCGGTGCGGCGCGGGCGGCATGCAACACGGCCTGGCCGTCCGCTACCACCGTGACCTGGTACTGGGGCTGCAGCAGCCGCCGCAGGTACTCCCGCATGTCGGTGTTGTCGTCGGCGACCAGCACCGAGGGGGAGCGCCGCGGCCCGTCCGGCGTACTCCCGTCCGCCCGTCCGCCATCTCCCCGTCCGCCATCTCGCCGCCCGCCATCTCCCCGGCCGCCGGCCGCCTCGCTGTTGTCCGGCTGGCTGGCCAGCCCGGTGCCGCCGTCCGTGACGTCGCCGGGCAGCCAGCGCATCGCTTCTTCGACGAACGGCTCAGCGGCGGCCGGGCCGCTGGCGCCGGCCCCGGGCTGGACGATGCTGCCCGCAGGCAGGTGACCGCGGCCCAGCGGGATCGACGCGGCGAACGTCGTGCCGGCGCCTGGCCGGCTCTCCGCCGTGATGCTGCCGCCGTGCAGCCCGAGCAGCTCCTGGACCAGGGCCAGCCCGATGCCGCTGCCCTCGTTGGACCGGGCCTGGCTGGCTGCTCCCCGGTGGAACCGCTCGAACAGCCGCGGCATGTCCGCCGCGGCCACGCCAATGCCGGTGTCGGCCACCCGCAGCACCGCACGGCCGTCCGCCGCCGTCAGCGAGACCCGGACCGACCCGGCGAAGGTGTACTTCAGGGCGTTGCTGAGCAGGTTGAGCACCACCTTCTCCCACATCTCCCGGTCCACGTAGGCGGGCTCGCCGAGCGGCTGGCAGTCCACCTCGAACGCCAGCCCGGCCCGCTGGAACGCGGCCTGGAAGGCACTGGCCAGGTCGGCGGTGCACACGGCCAGGTCGGCCGGCTCGAAGTGCGGCTGCATCCGCCCTGCTTCGATCCGGGAGAAGTCCAGCAGCGCGTTGACCAGCTTGCCCAGCCGCAGCCCGTTCCGGTAGACGACGTCCAGGTCCTCGCTGACCGCCGGGTCCCCGTCCGCCAGCCGGGACCGCAGGTCCTGCACCGGGCCCATGATCAGGGTCAGCGGGGTGCGGAACTCGTGGCTGACGTTGGCGAAGAACGTGGTCTTGGCCCGGTCCAGCTCGGCCAGCTCCTCGGCCCGCTGCTGCTGGGCGCGGTACGCGATCGCGCCGTTGATCAGCGCGGCGGCCTGCCGGGCCAGCAGGCCCAGGAAGGTCCGGTAGGCCTCGTCCAGCCGCCGCCCGGCGCTCGCCGCCAGCACCAGCACGCCGATCGGCGGGGCCCCCGCCTCGCCCTGCAGCGGCAGCACCATCGCCTCGGCCGGCGGGTTCTCCCAGCTGCCGCGGGGCAGCTCGCCGACCCGCCCGGTCAGGCCGGTGACGGTCACTGGGTCCACCCGGGCCAGCACCTGACCAACCGGCCACCGCTCTGGCTTCGCGGCCGTCCCGGCGTTCTGGGTTACCCGGGCCAGCGTGGGCTCACCGGTGCCGTCGTGGCGCAGGTAAACGGCGAAGTACGGGACGTCGGCCTGGGCCCGGCCCAGCGACCCGGCAATCAGGTCGCACGCTTCGTCCACCGTGTGTGCCGTGCTGGACTGCGCGCCCAGGTCCTGCAGCGCCATCAGCCGCCGGGCGCCGACCACCCGCTCGGTGGTGTCTGCGACCGCGGTGAACACCCCGCGTACCATGCCCGCGTCATCATGGAGCGGGCTGTAGGAGTAGGTCCAGTACGTCTCCTCCCAGTAGCCGTGCCGGTTCATCGGCAGCAGCAAGTCCTCCGACCAGGTGGGCTGGCCGGTTTCCATGACCCCCTGCAGCATCGGCCCGATGATGTGCCAGATCTCGCCCCACACCTGCTCGCCGGGCGTGTCCAGGGCGGGGTGCTTGCTGCCCAGCAGCGGCAGGTAGTCGTCGTTGTAGATGAAGCGCAGGTCCGGGCCCCACCATACGATCATCGGGAACCGTGAGGTCAGGCAGATCCGGCAGGCGTTCTGCAGGCTCGGCGGCCATTGCGCGGGCGGCCCCAGTGGTGATGACGCCCAGTCGTGCTGGCGCATCCGCGCGGCCATCACGCTGGGCCCCGGGAACATCGACTCGGGGCTCCCGGCACCGCTCATCGGCCCGACCGCCCTTCCGCCCGGCCGGCTGCGGGCGTGCTCACCGCCCCCCGCCGCGTGCGCCGGGAGGCCAGTCCGCGGCGTGTGCCGCGCCAGCCCCGATAGGATAATCTCCGGTGTCGCTGGTCGCTGCACGCACCTAGCTCACCAGCTGGCTGGTCGCTCTCCGGCAAGGCGGTGATGAACCGTGACATCCGTGGAACTTCCCGTGCGGTGGCAGGGGCAGCTGGCCGTCGTCACGATGCCGGACGAGATCGACATGTCCAATGGCGACGCAGTGCAGGAACGCCTGCTGTCGATCCTCGGGCAGCACCCCGCGGGCATGGTCATCGACATGACTCCCACCGAGTTCTGCGACTCGGCTGGCCTGCGGGCCATCATGCTCACCCACCGCGCGGGCGCGGCCGAAGGCTGCGACGTGCGGCTGGTCATCCCGTCGCCGGGGGTGCTGCGGGTCTTCTCCATCATCGGCGCGGACGAGCTGACCGAGATCCACCCGCACCTGGCCAGCGCGCTCGGCGCTGCCCTGGACGGGCAGGCCGGCCGCTGAGGTGATCGCGGCGCAGGTACGGCTGGCCACCGATGCCGGTACCCCGGGCTGGCCGAACGAAGACTTCGCCGCAGCCGCGCCCGGCGCCGTCGTGCTGCTGGACGGCTGCACCACCGTGCCGCGCGGCGCGGACACCGGCTGCCGCCACGGCGTCGCCTGGTACGCCCGCACCCTGGGCGCCGCGCTGCTCAGCGGGATCACCGCCGACCCGCCTGGCCCGCTCAGCGACGCGCTCGCCGGGGCGATCGCCGAGGTCCGCGCGTGGCACGAGCAGGCCTGTGACCTCAGCCACCCGCGCACCCCGGCCGCCACCGTCACCGCGGCCCGGGCCAGCGCGGATGCCGTCAACCTGCTCGCGCTGTCCGACTCCGTGATCATGGCCGACTACGGGGCCGCCCGGCCGCCGCTGGTCCTCACCGACACGCACCGGGCCGCCAGCACCAGCCCGTCCGCCGCCAGCCAGGCCGCCATGGTCACCCTGCCCCGGGCGGGCTTGCGGGGTATCGCGCTGCTCAGCGACGGCGCCACCCGCATCACCGAGCAGTACGGCCTGCTCAGCTGGGACGCCCTGCTGGCCGTGGTCCGCGACCAGGGCCCGGCCGAGCTGATCCGCCACGTCCGCGCGGCCGAGGACAGCGATCCCGGCGCGACCCGCTGGCCGCGCGGCAAGGCCCGGGACGACGCCACCGTCCTCTACTGGCCCCAGCCCGGCTGACCGGCCAGCATCCCGGCCGGCCCACGGCATCAGCGATGTTCAGCGGGGCCGGCCCGGAAGGCCATCCGGCCGCCGGTCCTGGACCAGGGCAAGCCCGGGTTCCGCCAGGCCGGAACCGTTGCAGAAAGACATGATCTGGGCGAGCGGCCGCACGGCTCCGGCATGCATGCCTCCTGGGTGCTGCCGGCCTGATTTTGCAGCCAAGGGGTAGTCCTCGGGTGGCCCGGAATTCTTCGGGAAAGCTGAATGTCCGCTGTGAAGCAACTGATGTATGGGGCCTACTTGCGTTATCTGGCTCGGCCAGGGTAATCAGCGCATGTGGAGTATGTGCTCGCGGTGGTGGCCGCTGCCCTGCTCGGGGCCGGCCTCGTCCTGCAGCAGGACGCGGCGCAGCATGCTCCGAAAGAGCACTTCCTGCGCGTCCGGCTGCTGGCTGACCTGATGCGCAGGCCGCGCTGGCTGGCCGGCATCGCGACCATGGTCGCTGGTCAGCTGCTCTGGGCCTGGGTCATCGGGCATCTCGAACTGTCCCTGGCCGAGCCGCTGCTGACCACGAGCCTGCTGTTCGCGCTGCTGCTGGCCGGGCCCCTGTCCGGCCAGCGGGTGCACCGGACCGAAGTGGCCGGCGCGCTGGTCCTGATCGGCGGGGTCACCGCGATGTCGGTGGCCCGCGAGGTCCGGGGCCCGTCGGTGTACGTGGGATCGCCCGCCTACTGGCCGTTCGCCGCGGCCGCGGTGGTGATCCTGGCCTTTGCCTGCGCCGCGTTCGGGCGGCGGCGCTCCGCTGGCCTGCGCGCCATCATGACCGGGATCAGCGCGGGCCTGGTCTTCGGCATCGCGGACGCGATCACCCGGCGCACCGTCCAGCTGCTGGACACCGGGCACTTCTCGGTGTTGCTGACCAGCTGGCCTGGGTACACCCTGATCGCGGTCAGCCTGGTCGGGATCTTCCTGATGCAGAGCGCGTTCAACGCTGCCCCGCTGCACATCTCGCTGCCCGGCATCACCGCGGCCGAACCGGTCACCGGGATCGTGCTCGGTATCGTCATCTTCCGGGACAGCGCGGATATATCTCCGGGCACGCTGGCGCTGGAGGCGGGGGGATGCGCCGCGCTGATCATCGGCGTGATCATGGTGGCCCGCGCGCCAGCCCTGGCCCAGCTGCGGAAGCTGCATCCGCCGCACGGTGACAGTGGGCCGCCCGCCGCGGGGGCCGCCCTGGGCGAGGGGCTACTGCACCGGGCCGAGGAGTTCCTGGAGCCCAGCGCGGAGTTCACCGACCCCAGCATGGGACTCGTCGAGGCCAGTGAGGAAGGGCCGGGATCCGGGCCGGCGCGCCCTCCGCAGCGGCCCACGACGGGTTCGCGATTCCGGTCACCGAGTTCCCGGCCGTGGGCCTACCCGTCACCGACCTGCCGGTCGCTGACCTCCCGGCCGCCGGGCCGCTGGCCAGGCCGGTCACCGGGCCCGTCCATGGGTCGGCCGCCCGGCCGCCGGCGGACCGCCCGCTGCCGTAGCGGCCAGAGGGTGCGGCCAGCCGGGCCAGCAGGCGGCCAGCGCCGCCGCGGGGATAACCTCAGCCGGATGCCAGCCGGATCGCAGCCTGACCCCAGCTTTGCCGTGCAGGACGACGAGCAGTATCAGTCGGCCGCCGTCGCTGGCGACCAGTACCTCCGGGTGGCCGACGGCACCGCGGGCGGCCTGCTGGCCTGTCATGCGTCGGGTCCACTGACGGCTGCCCCCGGCGGCAGCAGGCGGCTGATCGTGGTGCTGCACGGTGCGCTCCGGGACTCCGCCCGCTACCTCGGGCACGCTGTGGCCGCGGCCCGCCTGGCCGAGCCGGGGGTGGCCGCGCCGGGGGCGGCGGCCCCGCTGATTGTCGCGCCCCAGTTCCTGGCGGACGTGGACCAGCCGGCCCGGTCCGGGCTCCCGGACGACACGCTGTACTGGGACGTCGAAGGCTGGAAAGGCGGCCTGCCCGCGCTCGGGCCCGCGCCGGTCAGCTCGTTCGCCGCACTGGACAGCCTGCTGCTCCAGTTGACCGGGGTGGGCGGGCCGGGCGGCCCGGCGGGCGGGCCAGCGGCGGGCGGGGTGGCGGGCCCGGGCCGGCTCGCCGTGGTCATCGTCGGCAACTCAGCGGGCGGCCAGTTCGTCAACCGGTACGCCGCTGTCGGCCGGGCGCCGGAGGCGCTCGCGGCCGGGGGTGTCCCGGTGCGGTTCGTGATCGCGAACCCCTCGACCTACCTGTACTTCGATCAGTGGCGGCCGGTCCCGGTACCGGGCGGCGCCGGGCTCAACCGCTGGCGCTACGGGTTCGACGCCGCGCCCGGCTACGTGCGCCTCAGCCCGCGGCAGAGCCTGCACCGGTATCTCGCCCGGGACGTCACGATCGTGCTCGGCGCCGAGGACAACGACTGCGGCGCGCTGCTGCTCGAAGTGAACCCGGCCGCGCTGGCCCAGGGCGCGCACCGGCTGGACCGCGGCCTCAGGTACCACGCGCGCGTCCACGAGCTGGCCCGGCTGGCCGGCCTGGCCCCGCGGCACCGGCTGATCCAGCTGGCCGGCGTCGGCCATGCCGCCCGGGATGTGCTGACCTCCGCGCCGGTCCGTGCACTGCTGTTCGGGTGACCCAGGTCAGCTGGGACTGGCAGGAAATCCAGGAGACGGCTCAGCGATCACGGGCCATCATGACGGGATGGCCGCTGCGCAGTTGTTCCACGTTGACGCGTTCGCCACCGAGCCGTTCGCCGGGAATCCCGCGGCCGTGCTGGTGCTGGAGCACGAGCCCAAGGATGACTTCTGTGCCCGGGCCGGAACCGAGCTCAACCAGCCGGCCACCGCGGTGGTGTGGCCGGCGGGCGAGCCGGACCGGTTCGGCCTGCGCTGGTTCACCGCCACCCGCGAGCTGGCCCTGTGCGGCCACGGCACCCTGGCCGCGGCCCGGGTGCTGCTGGACAGTGGGCATGGCCGCGGCGGGCGGCTGCGCTTCGACACCCAGTCCGGCCGGCTGGAGGCCGAGGGTGATGGGGACTGGGTGCGGCTGCGGTTCCCCGGCCTGCGGCCCGCCCCGGTGGCTGATGCGGCGCTGAGCGCGGCCGTGCGCCGCCTGCTGGGCATGCCAGTCACCGAGGTGCTGCGCAGCGAGCTGGACCTGCTGGCAGTGCTCGGCTCGCCCGCCGCGGTCCGCGGCGCCCAGCCCGACCTGGACGCCCTGCGGCAGCTGCCGGTCCGTGGCCTGATTATCACCGCGGCCGGCCCGGATACCGGCGGGGCCGATTTCGTGTCCCGGTTCTTCTGCCCGGCGGTCGGCATCGACGAGGACGCGGTGACCGGCTCCGCGCACTGCGCCCTGGCGCCCTACTGGATCAGGCGGCTCGGCCGGCAGCCGCTGCTGGCCCATCAGGTGTCCGCCCGCGGCGGGGTGCTGCGAGTGGCCGACGAGGGGGACCGGGTGCTGCTGGCCGGCCCGGCCATCGTGCTGTCCGAAGGCACCTGGCGGCTGCCCGTCCCGTAGCGGCCCGCGTTCTCATGATCACCTCGTCCGGATTACGGTCATCCCTTCCATGAACACTCCTTCATGAACTATTGTTCATGAAACATCGTTCACGGAAGGGAGTGTCATGGTCGCGGTTGAGGTCAACGGCTTGACGAAGGACTTTGGCCGGGTGGCCGCCGTGCGCGGACTGTCGTTCTCCGCACCAGCCGGGCAGGTCACCGGCTTCCTCGGGCCCAATGGGTCAGGCAAGACGACCACGCTGCGGATGATGCTCGGCCTGGTTCAGCCGACCGCGGGGGAGGCGCTGATCGGCGGCGTGCCGTATCAGCGGCTAGACCATCCGCGCCGTCGGGTCGGTGCGCTGCTCGAGGCGACCGGCTTTCATCCGGGCCGCCGCGCCCGGGACCACCTGCGGGTGCTCGCCGCGGCGGACGGCATCCCGGACCGCCGGGTGGAGGAGGTGCTCGGCCAGGTGGACCTGTCCGCCGCCGCGGGCCGCCGCGTCCGCGGCTTCTCGCTGGGCATGCGGCAGCGGCTCGGCGTGGCCGCCGCGCTCCTCGGCGACCCGGACGTGCTCCTGCTCGACGAGCCCGCGAACGGCCTCGACCCGGCCGGTATCGCCTGGCTGCGCGGCCTGCTGCGGCGCCTGGCCGCCGAAGGCCGCACGATCATCGTGGCCAGCCACGTGCTCAGCGAGATCGCCCAGACCGCCGACCACGTGGTGATCGTCAGCGCCGGCCAGCTCCGGTTCGCCGGGGCGCTGCGCGAGATCGGCGCCACGAATCAGGCCCTCGAGTCGGCGTTCCTGAACCTGACCACCGCCCGATGAGCACCCGCCCGATGAGCACCCGCCGATGAGCACCCGTCCGCGACCGGCTGGAGGCAGGCACATGCCGTTGATCCGCAGTGAGTTCCGCAAGCTGGGCACGGTCCGCGGCCCATGGCTGCTGCTGGCCGCCGGGCCGCTGGTGGTCGTGGCCGGCGTCACCGGGCTGGTCCAGTCCGGGGGGAACGTGCACGACCCGGCGGTACAGAGCAAGGCGCTGGCGCATGTCGGCCTCGCCGCCATCTTCACCCTCCTGTTCGGCATCCTCGCCGTGGCCGGGGAGTACCGGCACGGCACGATCACCGACACCTACCTGAGCTTTCCGCGGCGGCGCCAGGTCGTCCTGGCCAAGCTGGCCGTCTACGGAGCCGTCGGCGGCGCGGCCGGGCTGGTCTCCGGCGCGGTGGCGGTGGCGGTGACCGCAGCCTGGTGGGCCGCTAAGGGCGGGACCTTCACCCTGTCCGGCGCGGGTACCTGGCCGGCCCTGGGCGGCGGGGTCGCCGCCAACGTCGCGTTCGCCACGATCGGGGTCGGCCTGGGCGCGCTGGTCCGCAACCTCGTCGCGGCCGTGGCGGCCGCGCTGGCCTGGATCGCCCTGGTCGAGGGCATCGCCGGGCAGCTCGTCGGCACAGGGCTGGCCCGCTGGCTGCCGTTCTACGCCAGCGAGGCGCTGGACCGGGCGGCCCTCACCTCGTCGCCCGCCCGGTTGCTGCCCCAGTGGGGGGGCGGGCTCGTGCTGGCCGGCTACGCGGCCCTCTTCGCCACCGTCGCCGTGATCACTACACTCAGACGCGATGTCACCTAGGAAACCCGCTGTGCTCCGCGATCGCGACGACCAGAATCTCCGCGAGTACCTGATCGCGGTCGCCGCCCGGCTGATCGGCCAGCGGGGCAGCGCCGGGCTGGCGGTCCGGGACATCGCCCGGGAGGCCCAGGTGGCCGACGGTGCGCTCTACAACTACTTCGAGGACAAGGAAGACCTGCTCGCGCACGCCCTGATGGCGCACGTCGGCATGGTCATGCACGATGCCGCGGGGATGCCGCCCGCGGGTACCGGGACCGTCGCCGGGAACCTGGAACTGTTCATCGACCGTGGCCTGGCCACGCTGCAGCGGGTCGCGCCCGCGTTCGCCGGGTTGCTGGCCCAGCCAAAGGTGCTGCACCGGTTCCACGCGATGGTGGGCGGCGATGCGGCGTTCGTCGGTCAGGCGGGCTCGGCCGGTGAAGCGTCCCCGGCCGGGGAGGCGGCCGCGGCCGGTGAAGCGTCACCGGCCGGGGAGGCGGCCGGCGGGGAGCCGGTGCCGGTACCGGGCGGCGGCGGCGGACCGCGGAGTCTCCCCGAGACGCTCTACGCTTACCTGCACGACGAGCAGCAGCTCGGCCGCATCGACCCGGCCGCTGACATCGACGCCGCCGCCACGCTGATCGTCGGGGCGATCCACGGCCAGGTGCTGCCCCGCGTCATGATGGACCCGCCGGGCCGTCCGTTCGCGATCCCGCCCGGCCTCGCCGGGCGGCTCGCGGCCACCGTTCTCAGCGGCATCGCCCCGCGGCCCGCCTAGCTCTACTCGCGCGGCGTCCCGTCCCGGGCGCGGCCCTATGTGGTGGCGAATGTGCGTATTTGATGCATTTCCCACCACATAGCCGCGGCCGGGCAGGCGGCCCAGCCCGGCGAACAGCGCTGGGCAGCCACCGGCCAGCCCTGGCTCAAGATCCCGGCAATATCGGGTCAAACGGGCATTGACGTGCGGCCTGGTGTGGGTTGTGATCATAGTGAGCCGCATGTGAACAGCCGCGATGAGCCGACCGGCGGGCGGGTGCCATGGTCGCGCGTTTGGTGAGCAGAAGGGCGTTTCTCGCCGCGCTCGGCGGGGCCGCGGGCGGTGGGCTGATCACCGGGCCGCCGCACCTGGCCCCGGGGTGGGGCCGCGAGCTGCCCGGGCGGGCTGGCTGGGGCCAGCGGTCCGGCGCGGCCGAGCCGGACCGGCCGCGGCCAGTGGCCGCCGGCTGGTCGAGCGGTTACGTCCCGGACGGCACCGCCGGGCTCGCCGCGGCGTTCCCCCTCTCCGCGGTCCAGCTGCTGGACAGCGCCTACCGGGCCAACCAGGCCCGCAACACTGACTATCTGCTGTTCGTGGACCCGGACCGGCTGCTGCACACGTTCCGGCGCAACGTAGGCCTGCCGTCGGCAGCCCGCCCGTGCGGCGGCTGGGAGGCGCCGATCTCCCTGGTGCGCGGGCACAGCACCGGGCATCTACTGTCCGGGCTCGCCCTGACCTATGCCAACACCGGCCACCCGGCCGCGTTGAGGAAAGGCCAGTATCTGGTGGCTGAGCTCGCGCGATGCCAGGCGCGCGCGGTGTCCGCGGGTTTTCACCAGGGCTACCTGTCGGCCTTCCCGGAGCCCTTCTTCGACCGGCTCGAAGCCGGCCTGCCGGTCTGGGCGCCGTATTACATGATCCACAAGATCATGGCGGGACTGATCGACCAGCACGAGCTGGCCGGCAATGCCCAGGCGCTGCCCACGGCCGCCCGGCTCGCCGACTGGGTCAGCTGGCGCACCTCCCGGCTGTCCTACGCGCACATGCAGCAGATCCTGGAGATCGAGCACGGCGGCATCGCGGAGTCGCTGGCGAACCTCTTCCGGCTCACCGGCAATGCCGCCTACCTGGCCACTGCGCACCGGTTCTACCACGCCCGCGTGTTCGACCCGCTGGCGCGAGGCGAGGACCAGCTCGCCGGGCTGCATGCCAACACCAACATCCCGAAGATGATCTCCTGCCTCCGGCTCTGGGAAGAGACCGGGCAGCCGCGCTATCACGACATCGCCGCGAACTTCTGGCGCATCGTCACCGGGCACCATGCCTACGTCATCGGCGGCACCAGCAACTTTGAGCACTGGCACGCCCCTGACGTGGTCGCGGGCCAGCTCAGCAACCGCACCTGCGAGAACTGCTGCTCCTACAACATGCTCAAGCTGACCCGGCTGCTGCACTTCCACCAGCCGCAGCGGGTGGACCTGCTCGACTACTACGAGCGGGTGCTGTTCAACCAGATGCTCGGGGAGCAGGACCCGGATTCCGCGCACGGGTTCAACATCTACTACACCGGCCTGTCGCCCGGAGCGTTCAAGCAGCAGCCGCGCTTCATGGGCGCTGACCCCGACGTCTACTCCAGCGACTACCAGAATTTCTCCTGCGACCATGCCACCGGGATGGAGACCCAGGCCAAGCTCGCCGACACCATCTACTCCCGCGACCCGGCCGGGATCTTCGTCAACCTGTTCATCCCGTCCGAGGTGACCTGGGCCCCGGGCGGGATCAGGATCCGGCAGGCCACCGGCGTCCCGGACGAGCCAGGCACCCAGCTCAGCGTCGTCACCGGAACGGCCGCCATGCGGTTGCGGGTGCGCATCCCGTCCTGGGTGGCCGGGCCGGCCCGGGCCACGCTGAACGGCGTGCCGGTGCCCGCGGCTGCGCCAGGAAGCTGGCTGGTCATCGAGCGGACCTGGCGGCCTGGCGACGGCCTGCAGGTCAGCCTGCCCATGCGGCTCACCCTGAACCCGGCCCCGGACAATCCTTCGGTGCAAGCCGTGACCTACGGCCCGGCCGTGCTCAGCGCGGTCTACGGCGACAGTGAGTCAGCGCCGATGCCGTGGCTGGATACCGGGTCGCTGCGCCTGGTCTCGGAGCGGCCGCTCACTGTCGCGGGCAGCACCCGGGACGGCCCGGTCACGATGATCCCGATCGCGCGCATGCAGCACAGGCACTACAACGTGTACTGGCTGACCTGAGGATGACACGGGCCGGCCCGCAGGCCATACGCTTTGGACAGTCCTGCCGTTGGTAGTCCCGACGCGGGCCGGAGGCTGTCCTGATGGCGGATATGTCGAGTACGTCAGCTTGTCGTCCCGACATGGGCAGGAGGTAGTTATGGGCGAGTACGTCAGCTATGGCGGATACGGCACCGCGGTGTCCCCGGACCGGACCCGGACGCTGTTCGGGCAGACGATGGGGTACGTCGCCGCCACCTTCGGCTTTTTCGCGCTCGCGTCGTACCTGGGCCGGCATCTGTCCCCCGGCGTGGCCATCGTCGCCTACATCGCCGCGTTCATCTGCCTGATCAGCATGAACTTCACCGTACGGAAGTCCGGGGGGCTGACTGTCGGCCTGCTGTTCGCTTTCGGCGTGCTGATCGGGCTGGCGCTGGCCCCCACGCTCGTCTACTACGGGAACGCGGACCCGCAGGCGCTATGGCTGGCCGGGGGAGCTACCGCGCTGTTCATCGCCGGGTTCGGGGCGGCCGGCTACGCCACCCGGCGGGACCTGTCCATCATCGGACGGCTGTCCTTCTTCGGGCTCATCGCGCTGATCCTGTTCGGCATCGTGCTGATCTTCGTGCACATTCCGCACGCCTCGCTCATCTACTCGATCCTCGGCCTGGTCATCTTCGCGGGCCTGACCATGTTCGACTTCCAGCGGCTGCGCCGGGCCAAGAACCTGGACTCCGCGCCGCTGATCGCCGCCTCGATCTTCCTCGACGTGCTGAACGTGTTCCTGTTCTTCCTGCGCATCTTCAGCCGCGGCAACTGACCGGCTAGTCGCGGGCCTTAGCCGGCCCGGCCGGCCGGGCCGAGGCGGTAGGCGACGTGCGGGCGCAGCGGCGAGCCCATGGGCAGCTTGGGATGCTCGAATTCCGCGTGCCGCGTCATGCCCAGCCGCTGCATCACCGCCTGCGAGGGCAGGTTCCGGACGGTCGCGATCGACCAGATCTCGCCCAGCCCGGCCCCGCCGAAGCCCACGCCGACCGCGGCGGTGGCCGCCTCGGTCGCGTAGCCGTGGTGCCATGCCTGCCGGGCCAGCCGCCAGCCCACCTCCATGCCCCCGCTGCCCGGAACCCCGTCCGGCATCGGGTTCAGGCCGGTGAACCCGATGAACTCCCCGGTGGCGGCGATTTCCAGCGCCCATAGCCCGAAGCCCTGGCTACCGAACAGCCGCTCGATCCGGTCCACCAGGGCGTCGCTGGCGGCCCGGTCCAGCGGGGCCGGGAAGAACCGCATGACCTCGGGGTCAGCGTTCATCGCAGCGAACGGGCCACGGTCGGACTCCCGCCACCGGCGCAGCACCAGCCGCCCGGTGCGGATGGTGTCGAACCGGCGCGTCATGCCAGCAGCGTAGCCAACCGGCCCGGGTAGCCCGGGCGGCCGCGGAGGAGGCGGCGGCCCGGCGGCTCACGGCCGGCGGCTGAAGCTGAAATAGCGGAGGATCTCACTGAATCTTTCCCGCAGCACATACGAGACGGAAACCTGGTGGCCCGCGCTCGTCACCTTTTCCCGTGCGACGTCAGCGTCGGGTCCAGTGCGAGACTTTCCGGAGCAATTCATATTCTTCCCGCTGCTGAACCGCGCCGTGAGCCGCTAGCGCATCGAGCGTCCCGGCGGCCTGGGCCATAGCGACATCTGTCGTGAGACTGTCCCCGACATAAGCAGTCCGTGTGGCGGGGACGCCCATGTCTATCACTGGCTGGGACGGCGCGGCCGGCCCAGGGACCGCCGCCGTCTCCGGGCCGCTGCGGGCGTCCGCTGGCCACGGGCCTGCGATGGCTGCGGTTCTAGCGTCGTTCGCCATGTGTTCGCTTGTTTTCGTGGCTCTTCGCCTCCCCGCTTCGTGGCTCTTCGCCTCCTCTTCGCAGCGATTGGGCCTTCTTTTGCTGGTTATTCGGAGGCCTGTTTCCGGCACTCTATAACTATGAACACCCATCCGGCCGTACAGAAGGGTAATACCCGCAATGCCGAAGATCATCAGCAAAAAGAGGGCAGCCAAGGTCTAAGAGTTAAGGAGGAAAGCGATGTCAGGTAACACCGCGCAAACCCCGGGTGAGCAGCCGTCGGGCAAGGTATCAACGTTGCCGTGGGACCAGGGAATGGGGTCAGCTGGACCCGCCGACGCCGTCGAGCTGATCAACGCGGCCAACGCATCGAATGAAGCCGTCGAGGATCAGTATGCGCGCGCCAGGCGGGCCAGCGACACGTACCGCCGCAGTGCTGACGGCGCCACGCAGAAGAGGGATGAGGCGGACAAGGCGAAGCAAACGCACCGGACGGTCCAGGCCGAGCACCCGCAGCGGCATGCCCCCTTGCTCAGGCAGCGGCTGATCGCGCTGGTCACGATCGCGCTGGACGGACTGGCCTGCTACTTCGCCGCCCAGGCCCTCGACGGCAGCCAGACGGCCACGCTGGGCTGGGCCGCCCTGTTCCTCGCGGTCCTGGCCGGCGGCGAACTGGGCCTGGACCACTACGCCGGGAACCGGCCGGTGTTCCGGACACTGGCCATCGCACTGGCCATCTTCGTCGGCGGGCTGGGGCTGCTGCGGCTGTCCTACCTGGCCACGACCGGTTCGGGCGGCATGGCGCCGGCCCTGGTAGGAGCCGCGCTGTTCACGGGCGCAACAGCGGGGTTCCTGCTCGTCGGCTACCGGGCGCTGCGGGCGGCCGAGACCACCGAGGCGGCGAAGGCGCGGCGGAAGGCGCGCGGCGCCGCACGGGAGGCTGCGGCGGCGCAGGCCAGGGCGACCAGGGATAAGGCCGAGCGCGACCGGCTCGCGGATGCCTACCTCAGCACGATCAGGCCGCGGCTGCTCAAGGTCTGCCCGACCACTGACCAGCAGCACGCACTCGAACAGCAGGTACGAGCTCACCTGCGCGGAACGGACCTGCAATGAGCCCGCGCCGCACCAGGGCAGCGGTCCAGGCTGCTGCCGGGCTGACCGCGCTCGCACTGTCCGTCACTGGCTGCCGCCTGCTGCCCTCCCGGTCAGCGGCGCCGGTCAGTGTGCACCAGCCCGCTGGGCGGCCCGCGCTGCTCATGCTGGCCGTGGACCCCGCCACCCCGGACGGGATGGCGGGGGCTCGGGCCCTGCTGGCTGACACAGCCCGCACTGGCGAGCACGTGATCCTGCTGGACAGCCGGACCGGGGCGGTCCTGGACTCCTCGACCGCCCCGGCCCCGCCGGCCTTGACGCGGCCGGCCCGGCCAGCCGCCCTGCCCAGCGACCCGACCGATTTCGAGCGCGCTCGCTACCGCCAGGCTGTGGCCAGCTACCGGGCGGCGGTGCGCGCAGACAGCGCCGCCTGGCTCCGCCAGGAACGACGGCAGCTGGCGGCGTGGGCCACCGCGGTGACCGCGGCGGCGCGGCGCACCAGGTCACTGACTGCCGCGCGGCAGCAGGCCGGGATCACCGGGGTGCTCAGCACGGCCGCGGCCGACCTGTCCAGCCTGCAGCAGGCGGGCCTGGTCCTCGGCCAGCGGAAAGTCCTGGTGCTGCTCGGGCCTACCGGAGTCACGGGCACGTCCGTCCCGGCGCTGCGGGCCGGGTTGGCCGGTACCACGGTGGTCCTGACCGGCTTCCCCGGCAGCCTCGGCGACCAGGCCGCCTGGCAGGCCGGGCTGCTCGGGGCCGGGGCGGCCCGGGTGGTGCTGCTCACCCCGGCCACCGCCAGCCAGCTCACCGCGGTGGTCCGGGAGGGCCTGGACGGAGCTCTCAGCCAGACGCTTACCGATGTGCTGTTCGCCAGCGGCAAGTACCAGCTGCAGCCCGCTGCCGACGGCCAGCTGCAAGCGTTGCTGTATCTGCTCACGGTCCGCTATTCGCGTGCCACCGTCAGCATCAACGGATACACAGATGATGTTCCAGCACCGGGGGGCAACCTGCTGCTGTCCCAGGAGCGGGCCCAGGCCGTACTGGCCTGGCTGACCTCCCATCATGTGGCCGCTGACCGGCTGGAAGCTGTCGGTTACGGGGATGCCGATCCGGTCGCGCCCAACGGCCTCGCAGGCCAGCCACTCAACCGCCGCGTCGTGGTCATCATCGACCCGGCGGGCCGGTAAACGCGAGGCCGGCATTTTCGGAGCTTTTCGCGGTACTTTCGCAGCTCTTCGGCCTACGCTCCTGATCTTTTCAGGACGCGCCCCGGGCCCGCGAGATGCATGATTCCAGGGGGACCGTCGCAGCCCGGCCGCCTGCCAGCCGCACTCTGGCAGGCCCGGGCCGGCCCGGGCATTACACCGCCGAATCCCGAGCTGTTCGTGCCCCCGGCTGTGCCTGTCGCCTGTCGCCAGACCTGGTGCGCGTGCGGCCACCAGGGCGGAAGAGGAGGCCTCCGTGGCTGTCCTGCGCCCCAGCCTGGGCCAGCGCGGCCTTCCGGCGCACGACGGAGGGCGGCACGAGGCCAGCCCCCGGCCGTGTGCGGCGCCGTACTGGGCGGCTGGTACCTGGTCACGCTGGCGCTCATTGCCGCGGGAATGCCGGGTTATGACTAGACCTCCGGAGCCGTCAGCACACGGGAGACCGGCACCTGCCGCCTCTCCATTGTCGGCCGCTCACAACAGCCGCGTATCGGGAGCGGCATGCCAGAATGACGGAGTGGCTGAAGTCAGTGCTGGGCTCGATGGGATTGCCGCGAGGGTGGCGCGGGAACTGGCGGAGTGCCGCCAAAGAGGGCTCGACTGGCTGGACCGGCGCACCCACAACCAGCAGCCGGTACGGGCGGCGGTGCTCCAGCAGCTGGCCAGCGATTACGTCACGGTCCGGGGGATTCAGCTGCGCGGGCGGGGCGCGCAGATAAAGAGGCTGCTGCGCGATGCGCTGGCCGCGTATTCGGCGCAGGATAACGAGGCGGATGCCCAGCTGGTAACCGACCTCTTCTTCGGGGATCCCCAGGACGCCGGGCTACGGGCCGGGCAGCTGCTGGACCGGGCCCGGGTCAAATGGGGGAACCCGGATGTGGCGTGGTTCCGGGAGAAGCGGAATGCTGTATTCCGCGAATTCGCAGAATACCTGGTTGGATTTGGTGCCGCCCCTGCCGCCCCTGCCGCTCCGGGCGCCACGGATCTTGTGCCGGCGGCCGAGGCCCCGGTCGCCGTGTACACGTCACCACTCGCTGAACGCCGGACCCGGCCGTGGTCGCGGCTGGAAGCGGTGCTGACGTTCGCTTACGAGGACCCAGGCGGCACGGGAAAGCTAACCATTGACGAGCACCAGCGAGTTATCCGGGAGCAAGGGGCCTGCTGGTGGGGCTGGTTCAGGGCACTGCACGAGGTAGATCACTCAGCCGCCATCCGGAAGCAGCTGGGGAACTCGAGCTGCGAGATTGGCCTGTGGGCGCGTTCTAAGGGTTTCTTTTATATCGCGTCGTGCGAGTCTGCTGCCGTGGCCGAAGGACATGATCTGCTCCCTTCGCCCGACCCAGGTCTAACTCCCTCCTACTATAATGGTACGATCTGGCCAGCCTGGCTGAAGCTGACGGCAATAAGGCAGACAGACGCCCAGGAAGTGGCTGAGCGCTTTGGTGATCTGCCAAATACCAAGGAAACCGTCTACTGGAATCCGGAACCGGTCCGCGAGGCCCTCGTCGTCCCAGCTCAGGGAAAGTCGATCCTGCATCTGGCCGATCTCCACTTTGGTGAGCATCACCGGTGGAACACCTGTTTCGCTTCCCGGCGCGCCACGATGAGCACCGAACAGGCGATTACGCGGGTGTTGCAAGCACATGACGTGGACATTGCGGCCGTTGGCGTGGTGATAATCTGCGGGAACTTCGCCTCCGGTGAGCCGACCCGGGCTGCCTACCAGGAGTCACTGGCATTCATTGATGGGCTGTGCGCCGACCTGCCTAACGTGAGCCGCAAGCATGTTGTTATCCTTCCCGGTGCGGATGACTTCGCCCGTCCAGGGGACCGCGCCCGGGCCGGACAGGCCCTGTATCGCCAGTTTCACCAGGAGTTGTATAGCGATGATCCGGCCATGGACCTTACCCGGCTCCGCCGATACGAGTTCGACGATCTCGCGCTGAATGTCTTGCCAGTGAACTCCGCCAAGCAGCTGGGTATCGAGGAGCGCGACGAAGGCCTGTTCGGGCAGGTGTACGATGCGCAGCTACACACCATGATGCAGGACTACCTCCGATCGCGGGAAACGGGAAAGAGGGTGGTCAACATCGTGGCCGCGCACCATCACCCGGTTCCGACCATCGTGCGGCTACCCGTTACCAAAGCCGGTGAGCCAGGGCGCGAGCACCGTATGCCGGGGATTTTGGATGCCCGGGAACTCTTCACCAAACTGGCCGCAAATAGGGTCCGGCTCTTCCTGCACGGCCATCTGCACGAGCCCGAGTACCTCCGGGTGGCCTCCGATGACGGCTGGGAGGTCGTGCTCTGCTCAGCCGGCACGGCCGGTGCCGCGGAGTGGTGGCTGCGCTCGAACTACCGCAACAACTATAACAATTCCATTGCCCTCTACGACATCGAGGATGCCCAGGTGAGCGGTAGATTCATGGCCTTTGACGAGGATTTCCGCTCATCCGTTCCGCTCAAACGGTTCCGGATCCCCGACCCGTCACCCCGCAGAGCAGGCTGAACGGGGACCCGGCGTCATGGGCAAGCTGGCTCCGAGCATCGACGATGATCCTAGATCACTGGCGCGCCGCCTCGCGTCTTCTGTGCGGTCCAGGGAGAGCCTGTCGCGTCGCGACTATAGCACGCTGGTGGCCATCCTGGTCGCAGCGATCGTAGCGAAGCGGGTTATCTCCGAATTTGAATTGTATAGCAGCTGCCAGGGCGCATTCCCGACGATTGTTAAGGAAAGCCTGCAGGTACTGGGGAACTATCGCCGTCGTATAATCCGGACGTCACATGATATTGAACTCCCGGCCGATCCAGCACCCTGGGAGCATGACGACTTCGACATAATCGAGAGTGAGTGGTACTTCGACGTTCCCTCAGTGGACCGGATTCTCTCTCTTTTCCCCGCAGGCGCGAAGAGCATTGTCTGCCTGGGCGTGCCGACGCTGGCGGAAAAGGCTGGAGCCGGAGAGCGCGAAGTAACCCTGGTGGATCGTTCGCCCAGTTTGCGGAGCAAGAGCCTCGAGTTCTGGCAGCCGGGCGGGCAGCGCAACGTGAACGTTGTGCAATATGACCTGAATGAGAAGCCATATCACGGTGCAGAGGCGACCGCTGACGTCGTGGTGATGGATCCGCCGTGGTACATCGAGCATTACACAGCCTGGCTGAGCACGGCCGTCCACGCGGTGCGGCGTGGCGGCCTGATCGCGGTTGCGCTGCCACAGTTGCTGACCAAGCGCCGCGCTTCCGCTGAGCGTGACCAACTGCACAGCATGCTGAAGGACGTGGGGCGCGTCAGGATCGTTGACGATGCCCTGTCGTACGTGACCCCATCCTTTGAGCGTACCGTTCTGGGCGCCGAGGGCCTCGGTCACCTCGATCGCTGGCGGCGCGGCGACCTCGCGCTGGTCACCGTCGACCGCCCGGCGGCACTGCCGTTCACTCCGGTGCCGGAGTCGTTGTGGAAATACCGCCTTATTGACGGCCGGGTCGTCCGTTCCTGGGGCGAGCATCTGTCCACGCCGGCCATGCCGGTCATCCGGCCCGCGAACGGCGCGGCCGGATATCAGCTGACCAGCGTGGGACGGACCTACCTGCTGACCAATGAGATCAATTTCGTCACATCGCGGGGCAAGGCGGCGGTCGTTCACACCTGGGGGAAGCTCCCGGATATCCTGACCGCGATCGAGCATGGCACGGAAGTAAAAAAGGCCGTCCATGATGCAGATCTGGGCGGCGTATCGGCTGTGGCGCGCGATGAGCTGGCGGTTACCATTGACGCGCTCTTGGCGCACTGAATGGGGATAGGCTTGTGTATAAGGAACTCCAGGCGGAGGCACTGCGGTGACTGAGGAAGATGAGGTTGAGGCGACCGGCAGCTCGGTGACCGTCGAGTTGCGCTGTGGCGATAAGTTCCTGCTGGTGAAGCGGCCGTTGACCGAGAAGTTCTACGCCGGTTACTGGGCGTTTCCGGGCGGGAAGGTCCGCGCCCATGAGTCCTTCGTGGCGGCCGCCCGCCGGGAGTGCGAGGAAGAGGTCGGGCTGGATCTCACCGGCAAGCTGTTCTTCGTGGACTCCTACCCGCTGGAGAACACCACCCGGACCGGGATCCATTTCGTTTTCGAAGTCGCCGACGATGTCGTCCGGACAACTGAGTTTCCTGACCACCGGTGGGTGACTTCGGTGGCGGAGATGGCTGAGCTGGAACCGCGCATCCCGGGCCTGGACAACCATGCGGTCTACAGCACCCGGCGTTTTGCCGCGGCCGCCCTGCTCGCCCGCGCGGTGGACCGCCTCGCGCACCTGCAGGCGCAGGCGGGCAAGGCGGATGACCTGGATGTTCCCGACGTACGGGCCGCGCTCGACACGCTGACCTGGTCCACTCTGGACGAGACCGACCTGATCAGGCCGAAGTATTACAACGAATGAGCGGTCCTGTCCCGCTGTGCCTTACTTGTAGAGACCGGGGAACCAGAGTTGCAGCTCACGGGCGGCCTCCTCAGGATCGCCGGAAGCGTGGATCAGGTTGTGCACCGGGCGTCCTTCGCTGTTGGCGATGTCGGCTGAGTCCGAGCTGTAGTCGCCCCGGATGGTCCCCGGGTCGGCCATGATCGGCAGCGTGTTCCCGACGAGCTTGCGCACCTTCTCCACGGCCCGGTTGCCGCTCAGCACCATGGGCACGACCGGGCCGCTCTGCATGAAGTCGATCAGCCACCTCCGGATGATCTTGCCGATCTCCACCGCGTCCTCGGTGCCGAGCTGGTCCTTGACCGAACGGCCGATCTTGGCGTAGTCGGTCAGGGTCTTCTCGCCGACCGAGCTGAGCCAGCCGTTGTCCCGCGGATAGTGATTGTCCAGCGTCTCGTTCTCGCCCACGGAGACCCGGATCTGCTCCAGCCTGAGCCCGGCCCGCTCGAACCGGGCGATGATGTCGCCGGTCAGGCCGAGGGCGTAGGCGTCGGGCTTGAGGATAACGAGCGTCTTCTCAATCACAGGTCTGGTTCCTCTCAGGCGGTGCTGCGATGCACCGTATACAATGTACTATTTTGCGGTTACGTCGTGTGGTGCGGCCGAGGCCTGCCAGGTGGGGTGAGCCTGCTGGGACGAGCACCGGCCGGCTCTGCGGTCGGCTGCGTCAGCCGACGGTTGTGGCCGCCCCAGCTGCGCTAATGGGGATCTGCGAGCCAGCCTCGGTGAGCAGGCCGGTGCGACCGTGCCGAGGGTGCCGCTCGTGATGTGCTGAACATGCCGGGCAAACGCTGACCTATCGCTCGGGCTGCAGATCGCTGGGGCTGCAGATTCGTACGGGGCGGTGGGCTGCCCAGAGGGTACCAGCCAGTCAGCGGACCTGGCCGCCAACCTTGGCCCAGGCGCAGCCGGGCCGCCGGCCGTCCGGGTGCGCACCTGCCGGGTGGAAGAAACCCGCGGTGACCCGGGTTGCCAGCTATGTGATGGATGTGCCGCTGTCCGTTCTGGACCTCTCACCGGTAGCCGCAGGTACCTCATCGGGCCAGGCCCTGCGGCAGACCACCGAACTCGCCCGGCGTACTGAGGAGCTCGGATATCAGCGTTTCTGGGTGGCCGAGCACCATAACATGCCCGCGATCGCCAGCTCGGCCCCTGCGGTGCTGATCGCCCACCTGGCCGCCGCCACCTCGACGATCCGGGTCGGCTCCGGTGGCGTGATGCTGCCCAACCACGCGCCGCTGGTGGTAGCGGAGCAGTTCGGCACCCTGGAGGCGCTGCACCCGGGCCGGATCGATCTCGGCATCGGCCGGGCTCCGGGTACCGACCAGTTCACCGCGCTGGCGCTGCGCCGCACCATGCAGGGCCTGTCGGCCGAGCGGTTCCCGGAGGAGCTGGCCGACCTGATCGGCCTGTTCACCGGGGAGAACCCGGCCGCGCCGATCACCGCGACGCCCGGCCGGGGGGACATGCCAGCCATCTGGCTGCTCGGCTCCAGCGGGTTCAGCGCGCAGCTGGCCGGCCTGCTGGGCCTGCCGTTCTCCTTCGCGCACCACTTCAGTTCCGCCAATACGGTGCCCGCGCTGGCCCTGTACCGGGAGAACTTCCGGCCGTCGCGCTGGCTAGAGCAGCCGTACGCGATGGTGGCGGTGAGCGCGATCTGCGCGGACACCGACGAGCGGGCCGAGTGGCTGTCCGGCCCGGCGGCCTTGTCGTTCCTCCGGCTGCGCTCAGGTCAGCCGGAGCCGCTGGCCAGCCCGGAGGAGGCAGCGGCCTACCCGTACTCGGCACGCGAGCGGCAGTTCGCCCACGAGCGGTTCGCGGATCAGGCGGTCGGGTCACCCGAAACGGTGCGGCGGCAGCTGGCCGGGCTACTGGACCGGACCGGGGCGGATGAGCTGATGCTCACCACCATGGTGTACGACATCACGGACCGGATCCGGTCGTTCGAGCTGATCGCCGAGAAAGTGGCGGGCAGCCTGGTCCGGCCCGGCCGTTGACCTGCTGCTGATTTCCCACCCAGGCGGGTTAGCCGGGAGTCGCCCGGGTAGAGCACGCCCTCAATTAAGGAGGGCGGATCTGATGGCAGACCCTAACGGCACCGAGGCGACGGTGCGGGCCCGCGAGAACTCAGCTGGCGAACTCGTCCAGCAGCTGTCGGAGCAGGTTACCCGGCTCATCCGGGATGAGCTGAAGCTGGCCGAGCACGAGATGAAAAAGAAGGCGGCCCGGGCCGGGCTCGGTGCCGGGATGTTCGGCGGCAGCGGGCTCTTCGCCCTGTACGGGATCGGCTGCCTGCTGGCTGCGGCGATCATCGCCCTTGCTGGCGTCGTGGCGGCCTGGCTGGCCGCGCTGATCATCGGGGCGGCGCTGCTGGTCGTGGCGGCCATCGTCGCCGTCGTTGGCAGGGGGCAGCTGAAGAAGGCGACGCCTCCGCTTCCCGAGCAGACCGTGCAGAGCGTCAAGGCCGATGTCGAGGAGATCAGGGAGAGTGCACACCGATGACCGATCAGGAAACGGGTGACCCGGTGCCGGACAGCCCGGAAGCACTGGCCGAGGACATCCAGCGGACCCGCGAGGAACTCGGTGAGACGGTCCAGGCGCTGGTCGCCAAGACTGACGTGAAGACGCGCGCCCAGCAGAGCGCGGCGGAAGTATCCGGGCATCTCAAGGAAAGGGCCCGCGGTTTCAAGGATCAGCTGTCCAGCCGCGCCGGCAAGCTGAACGGCGAGGTCATGGGGAAGGCGGCCCAGGCGCGCGAGGCGGCCTGGAACTCCGCTCCCGAGCCGGTCCGCCGGAACGCCCAGCGTGCAGCCCAGGTCATCCGCCAGCGCCCGGTACCAGTCCTCGCGATCGCTGGCGCCGCGCTCATCGCGGGCTGGCTTGTTTTCCGGAGGCGTAACTGACCGGCACCAGCTGACCATTTCCTAGCTCCCGGCCCGTCGCGGCCGGGCCGGGCACCCGCCGTCCCGCAGTGCGCTTGGGACGGCGGTGTGCCCGCCTTTTCTTTTACCGCGGCGTTTTCTGCCGCACAGGAATGCGGTCAGTGACTTCTCCCGGGTTCGGATCAGCGCCCGCGGGAGTCAAGCCAGGGGTCAGATCAGCCCATGCGTGTTTAAGGTCGCATTCCCGGGGGACCCGGCACTAGCGAAAAAGGAGGTTCCTATGTCTGCAGGAGCCATTGCAGGGATCGTCCTGCTCGTCATCATCGTGGCCGGCGTCCTGATCGCCATCTCCGTGATGAGCCGCCGCCGCAAGCTGCGGGAGCGGTTCGGTCCGGAATACGACCGTGCCCTCAGCGAGCACGAGAGCACCCGGAAAGCAGAGGCAGAGCTCACCGAACGGGAGCGGCGGGTCCGCCAGCTGGACATCCGCCCGCTCAGCCCTACGGCGCGGTCCAGGTATTCGTCCGAGTGGGCCGGAGTCCAGGAGCAGTTCGTGGACGCTCCGCAGGCGGCCGTCCGCGGCGCGCAGGCCCTGGTCGTGGCGGTCATGAACGAGCGCGGCTACCCGACCGAGCTGCATGACCAGATGCTGGCTGACCTGTCCGTGGAGCACGCGGCCACCCTGGACCATTTCCGGGCTGCGCACGGGATCAGCGAGCAGGCGGCGGCCGGGACCGCCTCCACCGAGGATCTACGCCAGGCGATGATCCATTACCGGGCGCTTTTCGCTGAGCTGCTCGGCGAACCGGCTGGCGCCACTGATGAGCGCGCGGCCGGTGAGCGCGCCACTGATGACCGGGACGCTTCCTACCCAGGCGGCACGCCAGCCGCGGATGACGTGGCCGCGGATGACGTGGCCCCGGCCGCGGGCGAGGCGCCGGCCGAGGACATGCGCGCCAATGAGGACATGCGCGCCAATGGTGTCTCAGCATCGGGCCAGCCAGGCACTCCCGCCTCGCGCCCGCAAGGAAGGTGACGGCAGATGAGATGGCAGCGAGGGGAAACGGCCGGTACCACCGGCCCCGAGACCGACACCAGCCAGGACCCGGACCAGGTTCCGCCGCCGAGTTCGGCCGCACTGCCGGACGAGGCCGGCCGCATCGGGCCAGAAACAGGTACCGACCTGCGGGAAGCGCCTACCGGGACGACCGGGGACGCCGGGCTGGCCGGGGCTCCCGGGTCAGCGGGCAACCCGGAGCCGGAGTACAACTCTGAGCCGGAGGGCAACCCTGTGGCAGAGGATCACCGCGTGCTGGAAGACGACGCCGGGCCGCGTGAGGCGGGCCTCAACGGGAACACCGGCCCTGCGGACGCTACCGGCCAGGCCTGGACCGGAACTCCCGGCCCGGGCGAGGCCGAGGAGCCCGTCGTGATCGACGGCACGGTGGTGGAAGCCGTCGTCGTCTCGGATGATGACCCGGCCGGGGACGACCTCCTGAACCGGCGCGGCCCGGCCATGAGCGGTGGCCCTTCTACCAGCACCCCTGCCACTGACGTTCCTGCCACTGACGTTCCTGCCACTGACGTTCCTGCCACTGACGTTCCTGCCACTGACGTTCCTGCCACTGACGTTCCTGCCACTGACGTTCCTGCCACTGACGTTCCTGCCACTGACGTTCCTGCCACTGACGTTCCTGCCACTGACGTTCCTGCCAGTGCCAGCGCTGCCACCGGGAGTCCGGCCAGCGACATTCCGGCCAGCGGCAGCCCCGCCACCAGCGAGGCAGCTACCGTCGGCAGTAACGGCGGCCAGGCTGGCGCGGCGAGCGGCCTTGGCGGGGCGAGCGGCCGTGGTGCGGCCGACCCTACGGCAGCACGGCCCACCGCCGCGTCCAGTTCCCCGGACCAGCGGTGGCCGGACATCGTCTCCCTGTTCGTGGACGACCCGCGGGCCTCGGTCGACCAGGCAGCGGCCGTGGCCGCCGACACGGTGGCCGCGTTCGTCGAGTCGCTGCAGCAGGAGCAGGCCAGGCTCCGCGCGTCGCTGGACGGCGCCGACACCGAGCAGCTCCGGGCCGTCCTGCAGCAGTACCGGGCGCTCTGCGGCCGGCTCGCGGGTATCTCCTAGGGCCCTCGCGGGCGTCCCCCTCCGCCCGCCTTTCCTGCTGGCTGCCTCCGCCGGCCCGCCCGCTGGCGGGGGCAGCCAGCCTCCTTCACCGGGGCCGGTGGACCTCGATGAGCTTGTCCATGGCCGCGTCGATCCGTGCGTTCAACCTGCTGCCGGGCCGGGTCCGCGTCGTACCACGCCACGATCTCGCGCGCGCCCTGCTCGAACGGGATCACCGCCCGGTAGTCCGGCACCACGCTGCGCAGTTTCGAGTTGTCGAAGATCATCGAGTGCGCCTTATCGCCCAGCAGGCCCGCGCCCCATTCCGGATCCACCTCGGCGATCGCCTCGGACGGGACATGCACGATGTCGGCCCGCACCCCGGCAGCAGCGGCCAGCGCCTCCGCGATCTGGTTCCAGGTGAGCACGTCGTCCGAGGTGATGTGGAACACATCGCCGACGGCGCGGGGATGGCCGAGCAGCGGGACGAAGCCCTGCGCGAAGTCCCGGTGGTGGGTCAGTGTCCACAGCGACGTCCCGTCGCCGTGCACGACGACGGGCTTGCCCTGCCGCATCCGGCCGATCGCGGTCCAGCCGCCATCGAACGGCACCAGCGTCTGGTCGTAGGTGTGTGACGGCCGCACGACCGTGGCCGGGAACCCCTCCTCCCGGTACGCGCTGACCAGCAGGTCCTCACAAGCGATCTTGTCGCGGGAGTACTGCCAGTACGGGTTGCGCAGCGGGGTGGACTCGACCACGGGCACCCGGGCGGGCGGGGTCTGGTAGGCGGACGCGGAGCTGATGAACACGTACTGGCCGGTGCGGCCGCGCAGCAGGTCGATGTCCGCCTGCACGTGCCCGGTCGTGAAGGCCACCCAGTCCACCACCGCGTCGAACTCACGATCACCCAGTACCGCCCGGGCGCTGGCTGGGTCGCGCACGTCGCCGTGCAGGACCGTCGCCTCCGGGGGGAGAGGGCGGTCCGCGGTCTGGCCGCGGTTCAGCACGGTCAGCTCGATACCCCGCTGCACGGCCAGCCAGGAGCACGCCGAGCTGATGACCCCGCTGCCGCCGATGAAGAGAACTCTGAGATCGCTCACTTTTTCACCCTAATCATTGCTGCCCGGCCCGGTGCTAGCCCGGGCTGCGCCGGAGCTTCACCCGGTAGGAGTAGTGCGCCGGGTCGAAGTAACTGACCGCGAGCTCGACCGGCTGGCCGTCCCCGTCCAGGTAGAGCCGGTCAACCCGGAGGGCGGGCTGGCCGGCCGGGCACTCCAGCCGCTCGGCGGCGAACGGCGGCGCGGCTGCCGCGGTAATGCTCTGCTCGGCCCCGTGGATGGACCGGGGCAGCCGGGCATCGATCAGGCCGATGATGGTGATCCGGCTGCGCCGGCCGCTTTCGGTGAGCTCGGCCACGTCGTTCACCAGCTCGCCCACCCGCGGCGGCAGGAACACCGAGGTATGGCAGAACGGGACCTGGCCGTGCCGCCGGACCAGCGTGAGGGCGTACACGTCATCGGCGGGCAGCCGCAGCCAGGCGCTCTCCACGTCCACCACGTGCCGCAGCGGGCTGATGATCTCGCACTCGGTGTCGAGCGAGAGCGCCATCAGGTCTTCCACCGAGCCGAAGTGCCGCAGGTAGCGGTCGGCTTCGGCGACCGGGTAGGTACCGCGCCCGGCCACCCGGTAGATGATCCCCTCCGACACCAGGTCCTGCATGGCCCGCCGCACGGTCTGCCTGCTCACCGAGTGACTCAGCGCGAGTTGCTCCTCGGTGGGCAGCTGCTGTCCGCCGGCGTACGCACCGCTGCGGATCGCCTCGCGCAGCGACGCGGCCAGCGTCCGGTACGCGCTGGACCTGACTGGCACCGCGGCCCGGCCCCTTCTCCCTGGCCGTCTCGCTTGACCGGCCCCGGATGCTCGTGTCTAAATGGCCGTACATATCTTAGATTGAGTCGGCCAACTCCGACCCGCAAAGTATGACAGAGAGCAGGCGCCGGTGCCGGAATCAACCGCCTGGCCCGCTGGGACACGCGGCCCGGCCCGGGCCGCCCGCTACCAGGGCCTGGCGTGCTAGCCGGGACACTCGGGCAGTGGGCGCATGACCTCCGGCCCGGCCCGGCCGACCAGGAGCTGGCGGCGCGGTCCCTGGCGGACACGGTCGCGGTCGCGCTGGCCGCCCGGGAGCACCGGGTCGCCCGGCTCGCCGCCGCGCTCGCGGACGGCCCGCGCTGGGCGGTCGCCGCGCACCTGCTGGACTTCGACGACCTGCACATGGAGTCCACCACGCACATCAGCGCGGTCTGCGTGCCGGTGGCGCTGGCCCTGGACGGCGGGGCCCGGGCCTACCTGGCTGGCGCGGGCGTGATGGCCCGCCTCGGCAACGCGCTGGGCTGGCCGCATTACTCCGCGGGCTGGCACGCGACCTGCACCGCGGGTGCCCCCGCGGCCGCGGCCGGGGCGGCGGTCGCCCTTGGCCTGACCGCGGGCCAGATCGCCACGGCCATGGCCCTGGCGGTGCCCGGGGCGGGCGGGGTGCAGCGGGCGTTCGGCACCGACGCGAAGCCGTTGCAGGTGGGCTTTGCGGTGGACACCGGGATCCGGGCCGCGCGGCTGGCCGCCGCGGGTGCCCAGGCCGACCCGGCCGCGCTGGACGACTGGCTCCGCCTGGTCGGGGGCGGTGGCGAAAACAGCTCCGCGGCCACCGGCTCAGCCGCGGCGGGCTCAGCCGTGCTGGACCTGGATGGCGCCGCTGTCCCCGGCGGCCTGGCCATCAAGATCTACCCGTGCTGCTACGCGCTGCAGCGCCCGATCAGCGCGCTCGCCGAGCCAGCCCAGGCCGGGCAGGTGAACCCGGCCGCCCTGCGCCGGATCGTGATCCGCACCCCCGAGGGAACCGTCCAGCCGCTGATCCATCACCGGCCGCGGACCGGGCTGCAGGGCAAGTTCAGCCTGGAGTACGCGGCCGCCGCCGCGCTGCTGGACGGCTATCCCGGCTTCGCCAGCTTCACCGACGAGGCGGTGCAGCGCCCCGCCGCCCAGCGCCTCATCGAGCAGGTCGAGGTGAAGCTCGAGCCAGGCGGGACCTGGCTGCTGGACGGCGAGTTCACCGCCGAGTTGCATACCGCCGATGGCGCGGTGACCACGGTCCGCCAGCAGTTCCCGCCCGGCTCGCCAGCCCGCCCGCCGTCCGCGGCCCAGCTGCGGGCCAAGCTGGCCGACTGCGTTACCGGGCTGGACACCGACCCGGCCACCTGGACCTGGGACAACGCCGCCGCGATCCTCCGTCGGCAGTTTCCCGGAGCGGACCCGCTGGAAAGGACATCGCGTGGATGAGCTGACCGAGGACGAGCGGGCGATCGTCGGGCTGGTCCACGATTTCGTCAACCGCGACGTCAAGCCGGTCGTGCGGGACCTCGAGCACGCCAACACCTACCCGGACAAGCTCATCGAGCAGATGAAGCAGCTCGGCATCTTCGGCCTGGCGATCCCCGAGCCGTGGGGCGAGGCGCGGGTCAGCACCCCGTGCTACGCGCTGGTCACCGAGGAACTGGCCCGCGGCTGGATGAGCCTGGCCGGCGCGATGGGCGGCCACACGGTGGTCGCCAAGCTGCTCCTGGACTACGGCACCGACGAGCAGAAAGAGCGGTACCTGCCGCGGATGGCGACCGGTGAGGTCCGGGCCACGATGGCGCTGACCGAACCCGGCGGCGGCTCCGACCTGCAGGCGATGCGCACCACCGCGCGCCGTCACGGCGATCTCTATCTCATCAACGGAACCAAGACCTGGATCACGAATGCCCGCCGCTCCGCGTTGATCGCGCTGCTGTGCAAGACGGATCCGGCGGCCCGGCCTGCGCACACGGGCATCAGTATCCTGCTGGCTGAGCACGGGCCGGGCTTCACCGTGTCCCGGGACCTGCCCAAGCTGGGATACAAGGGCGTGGAAAGCTGCGAGCTGTCCTTCGCCGACTTCCAGGTCCCTGCGGACGCGCTGCTCGGCGGCCGGGAGGGCAAGGGGTTCGGCCAGATGATGCGCGGCCTGGAGGTGGGCCGGATCCAGGTCGCCTCCCGCGCCCTCGGCGTGGGCCGGGCCGCGCTCGAGGACGCGCTGCGCTACGCCCAGCAGCGGGAGTCGTTTGGCCGCCCGATCTGGCAGCACCAGTCCGTCGGCAACTACCTGGCCGACATGGTGACCAAGCTGACCGCCGCCCGGCAGCTGGTGCTGTACGCCGCGCGCTGCTACGACGCCGGGCAGCGCGCGGACATGGAGGCGGGCATGGCCAAGCTGTTCGCCTCGGAGACCGCGATGGAGATCGCCCTGTCCGCGATGCGCATCCACGGCGGGTACGGCTACTCCACCGAGTTCGATGTCGAGCGGTATTTCCGGGACGCCCCGCTGATGATCGTGGGTGAGGGCACCAACGAGATCCAGCGCAACGTGATCGCCCGCCAGCTCATCAAGCGCAACTCGGTCGCCCCATGAGTGGGGAGAGCCCTGTTAGCCCGGGGGGGCGACCCCCCGGAACCCCCCGCGAGTCGCCAGGTCGCCCCCCCGGGCTAACACTGGACGGGATTCTGGTCGTCGCGCTGGAGCAGGCGGTGGCGGCGCCGTTCGCCACCCGCCAGCTGGCTGACCTGGGCGCCCGGGTGATCAAGGTGGAGCGGCCCGGCGCCGGGGACTTCGCCCGCGGCTACGACCGCAGCGTGCACGGCCAGTCCAGTTACTTCATCTGGCTGAACCGGGGCAAGGAGAGCATTGAGCTCGATGTGAAGGACCCGGCCGACCGGGCGGTGCTGGATGTGCTGATCGGCCGGGCTGACGTGTTCGTGCAGAACCTGGCCCCGGGCGCCGCGGACCGGCTGGGCCTCGGCGCGGACGAGCTGACCCGGCGCTACCCGCGGCTGATCACCTGCTCGGTCTCGGGTTACGGCCCGGACGGCCCCTATGCCCGGAAGAAGGCTTATGACTTGCTCGTGCAGTGTGAGGCCGGGCTCCTTTCGGTCACCGGCACCGAGAGCGAGCCAGCCAAGGCCGGGATCTCGGTCGCGGACATCGCCGCGGGCATGTACGCCTACTCTGGCGTGCTCACCGCGCTGTATGAGCGGGAGCGGACCGGCCGCGGGACCAGCGTCGAGGTGGCCATGCTGGACGCGCTGGGTGAGTGGATGAGCCAGCCGTTCTACTACAGCGTCTACGGTGGTCGGCCATCCCCGCGGACCGGCGCGCGGCACGCCTCGATCTCGCCGTACGGCCCGTTCCCGGCCCAGGACGGCCAGGTATTCCTGGGCATCCAGAACGAGCGCGAGTGGGCGGTGCTGTGCGAGCGCATCCTGGGCCGCCCGGACCTGCTCGCCGATCCCCGGTTCGGCAGCAACACCGACCGGGTCGCGCACCACGACGAGCTGACCGCGGTGATCAGTGAGGTGTTCGCCGCGATCCCGGCCGCGCAGCTGGAGGCGGCGCTGGAAGCGGCCGGGATTGCCAACGCCCGGATGCGCACGCCCGCCGAGTTCGCGGCCCACCCGCAGCTCCGGGCCCGGGACCGGTGGCGCGAGGTGGATTCCCCGCAGGGACGGGTGCGCGCGCTGCTGCCGCCGGTGACCGTGCCGGGCCGCGAGCCCGCCATGGGCGCGGTCCCGGCTCTTGGCCAGCACACCGCGGCCATCCGCGCCGAACTCGGCCTCCCGGCCCAGCCTGGGCCCACCGGCCAGCCCGGACTTCCCGGTCAACCCGGACTCCCCCCGGCCCAGCCCGGAATCCCCGATCAACCCGGAATCCCCGATCAACCCGGACTCCCGAAGGAGGGGGCGCAGCCGTGACCAGCCAGCAGTCGTCCGCCACAGCGGACCTGCCGCACTTCCCGCTCGTCATCGACGGCGAGCGGACCGAGGCGGCATCCGGGCGTAGCTACCCGAGCATCGATCCCTACCTGGGCGCGCCCTGGGCCACGGCCGCGGACGGCGGCGCGGCCGACGTGGAGCGGGCAGTCGCCGCGGCGCGGCGCGCCCTGTCCGGGCCCTGGGGCGGGCTGACCGGGTTCGGCCGGGCCCGGCTGATGCGGCGGCTCGCCGACCTCATCGCCCGGGACGCCGACCGGCTGGCCGAGATCGAGACCCGGGACACCGGCAAGCTGCTCCGCGAGATGCGCGGCCAGCTGGGCAGCATCCCGGACTGGTTCCACTACTTCGCCGGGCTGGCCGACAAGCTCGAGGGCTCGACGATTCCCGTGGACAAGCCCAACTTCCTCGTCTACACCCGGCGCGAGCCCGCCGGCGTGGTCGCCGCCATCGTGCCGTGGAACTCCCCGTTGCTGCTGCTGTGCTGGAAGCTGGCGCCGGCCCTGGCCGCGGGCTGCACGGTGGTGGCCAAGCCCAGCGACTACTCCCCGGGATCGGCGATCGCCCTGGCCGGCCTGATGGACGAGGCGGGCTTCCCGCCCGGAGTGGTCAACGTGGTCACCGGGTTCGGGCCGGAGGTCGGCAAGGCGCTGGCCGCGCACCCCGGCATCGACAAGGTCGCGTTCACCGGGTCGACCCAGGTCGGGGCCGAGGTGGCCAAGGCCGCGGCCAGCAACATCACCGGCGTACTGCTGGAACTCGGCGGCAAGTCCGCCCACCTGGTGTTCGAGGATGCCGACCTGGAGGCCGCCTGTAACGGGGTGGTGGCCGGGGTGTTCGCGGCGACCGGGCAGACCTGCATGGCCGGCTCCCGGCTGCTGGTGCAGCGCGGCGTGCATGACGCGCTGGTGGACAAGATCGTCGCCCGGGCGCAGTCGATCAAGCTCGGCAACCCGCGCGAGGCAGCGACCGAGATGGGCCCGGTCGCCACCGAGCCGCAGTACCGCAAGGTGCTGTCGTTCTTCGACTCGGCGGCCAGCGAGGGCGCGACGGTGGCAGCGGGCGGCCAGGCCGAGGACCGGCTCGGCGGCTACTTCGTCCAGCCGACCGTGCTCACTGGGGTTAAGCCCAGCATGACGGTGGCCTGCGAGGAGGTGTTCGGCCCGGTGCTGGCGGTCATCCCGTTCGAGACCGAGGAGGAGGCGATCAGCCTCGCCAACGACACCCGGTACGGGCTGGCGGGCGCGGTCTGGACCAAGGACATCCACCGCGGCCACCGGGTGGCGCACGCCCTGCGCACCGGCACCGTGTGGATCAACGCCTACCGGGTGGTTGGGCCGGACGTCCCGTTCGGCGGCTTCGGGGTGAGCGGGCTCGGCCGGGAGAACGGCATCGAGGCAGTGCACGAGTACACCCAGACCAAGGCCATCTGGGTGGAGCTCACTGGCGGCACCCGGGACCCCTTCACGCTGGGCTGACCGCTGGGTCAGCGGCACCCGGACTACTCCTCCCGGGCGATCCGGGAATACCGGATTACCTGGCCCGCGCGGCGTGACGCTACCGTACCGCGATGCCGTTGCCGCGCACCGCTAGGTCACTCGAGATAACGCCTTCATCAACGACCACGCGTAGGAGCCTGAAATGCCCTAATATCGGCGAGCTAGCAGCGCGGCGATCGAGAGCGGCGGTCGGGAGCGGGGAACGGTGTCGAGTTGCGTTAACGGGCATGCCATTTTCCCCGGCGCGGAGTTCTGCCCGAGGTGCGGCGCTGATGTCCGGCCTGGCCTCACCGGGGAGCAAACGCACCCGGCCGGGCCCGGCGCGGGTCCAGGTCATGGGCAGGGGGCGGGAGTGAGCACGGAATATCACAGTGCGCCCGTCACCGAATATGCCGCCGACTACACCAGCGGCTCCTTCGCGGATTTCATCGAGGCCACCGAGGAAGAGGCCAGCCCGGCTTTCCCGGCCGGGCCAATGCCAGACCTGGCGGCGCTGGGCAGTTACCCTGCGGAACCGGCCGGAAACGACACCGGCCCAGTCCAGGACTGGTCAGCTGAGGACATATCTGCTGAGCCGCCCGCGAATGCTGACATATCCTCGCCGGAACTCCCTGACGCGGACATAGCTGCTGAATCAGCCGCGCCGTATCACCCGCTCCCGGGCCTGTCCGCCGGACCCCAGCCGGCTGATGATCCTGCGCCCTGGCCTGGCCCGGCCCGGAACTCCCTGCCCGCCACGGACTCCCTGCCCGCCACTGACTCCCTGCCCGCCACGGACTCCGGGTCAGCCACGGACTCCGGGTCAGCCACGGATTCCGTGGCGGGCAGGGACTCCGCGTCGCCCTGGGACCGTGCGGCCGCCCTGGACCCCGCGCCGACCCGCGACCCTGTCCCAGCCCCCGTCCCGGCTGACGATCCCGTCCCGGCCCGCCCTCCCTCATCGTGGAGCTTCGCCTCCCTCCAGGACGCCCGCCCGGCCAGCGGCCAGACCCGGGTCAGCAACAGAGCGGGCATGGCGGCTGAACGGGCGGCCGCCACCTGGGTGGCCCCGCGCCCGGCCGTGGCCGCCTGGGAAACGACCTGGCCCACCGATGACGCGCCGGGCACCGATGACGCGCCGGACATGTATCACTCGCCGGACATGTATGACGGGCCGGATGCTGATGACGGGCCGGACACCGCGGTCGGCCCGGTGCTGTCCGCGGCCGAGCTGGCGGCCGAGCTCGAACGGGCCCGGCCCGGCCGGGCCCGGATGCTGGCCGGCGCGGCAGCTGTGGCCATCCTCGGCGTCACCGGGATCACTGGCACCCTGTACGTCATCCACCACAACACGGGGGTCACCGCACCCCCGGTGGCCGGTACCGCCAGCCCGCCGCAGAGCGCCACGCGGACCGGGGCGGCCAGCCCCGCGGCTCCCGCCCAGGCGCAGTGGGCGGCCCCGGTGCCGGTCGACCCGCAGCGTTTCCAGGGTTCCGGGGTGCACATCACCGGGCTGTCCTGCGTGTCCCCGGCCGCGTGCTTCGCCGTGGACAGTGCGGGCGAAGTGCTGTCCTACCAGTCACCCGGGCACTGGCCGGTGGTAGCCACCGACCCGCACGGCGGCCTGGTCGCGATCTCCTGCGCCGCGGCCGGGTTCTGCGCCGCGCTGGACCACGCGGGCTATGTGCTCAGCCTGAGCAACGGCGCCTGGACGACTCCGGTGATGGTGGACACCGGGACGGGTACGCCCGCCGCGGTCTCCTGCCCCGGATCCGGGTTCTGCATGGCCACCGACAGCGCCGGGAATGCGTTCGCCTACACCGCCGCCACCGGCACCTGGACGTCGTTCACGGTGGACTCTACCGGCGAGGGCCTGCCCGCGCTCTCCTGCGCGGGGCCGGCCTATTGCGTGGCCATGGGCACCGCCGGTAACGCGTACACCTTCGACGGCAGCGCCTGGAGCGGCCCGGACGCGGTGGACAGTGGTCACCCGTTCGTCGCCATGTCCTGCCCCACCGCCCAGTTCTGCCTGGCCGTGGACTCGACCAGCGGATCGGCCACGTTCTCTGGCGGTCAGTGGACGGTACAGCCGATGCCGGATACGGCCGGTGCGGTGGCCTGCCCGGCCGCGGATTCATGCTGGGCCGTGGACACCGCTGGCACGGCCCTCACCTACCAGGGCGGCCGCTGGAAAGCCGTGGCTGCCCTGGACAACGGGGTCAGCATCACCACGCTCAGCTGCCCCGCGGCCGACGCCTGCGTCGCCACCGACCAGTCCGACAACGCGCTGATCTACTCGGTGCCGCGCTGACGTCCCGGGCCGGGACGGCACGGGTTAGCGTGCTCAGTGTGCGGGAGAGCGGGGGTGGCCTGACCGGCCATCCGGATCGGCAGCGCTGGAATGCCCGGTACGGCGCGGGTTTCGTGGCTTCGTTCACCCCGCACCCGCTGGCGGTGGCGGCGCTGGCGGCGGGCCTGCCGGATGGGCCGGTCGCCGACCTGGCCTGCGGGGCCTCGGGCAGCGCGCTGCTCGCCGCGGCCGCTGGGCGGCGGGTCACCGCCGTGGACGTCGCCGAGGTGGCGCTCGGCCTGCTCGGCCAGGAGGCGCTCCGGCGCGACGTGGCTGACCTGATCACGCTGGTGGCACGCGGACCTGAGTTCGTGGCGGCCGCCACCGGCTGGCTTCGCCCTGGTGCTCGCCACCGGTTTCTGGGATCGGGCGGTGTTCGCCACTGCGGTGGGTGCGGTGCGGGCCGGTGGGCTGCTCGGCTGGGAGGCCTTCACCATCGCGGCCCGGCGCGACCGGCCCGGCCTGCCTGCCGCCTGGTGCCTGCGCCCGGGCGAGCCAGCCGCCTTGCTGCCCCCGGGGTTCAAGGTCCTCGGCCAGCAGGACGTGCCAGGGGACCGGCGCCGGCTGCTCGCCCGGCGGCCAGGGGCGCATCACTGACTACCAGGCGAGTGTCTCACTATCCGATACTGAATGACCGTAAAGTGAGACGCCCTGTTACTGTGCTGCGGTGGAGCTACTGGAATGGGATGCGCGGAGCTACGACGCGCTGCCGCTGCCGCACCAGCGCTGGGGGCCGCAGGCGATCGCCCGGCTCCAGCTGGCCGGTGCTGAGACGGTCATGGATCTGGGCTGTGGCACCGGCCGGGATGCGGAGCAGCTGCTCGGGCTGCTGCCGCGCGGCCGGGTCATCGCGGTGGACGGATCGCAGCAGATGCTGGCGCAGCTGCGCGCCCGGCTGGCCAGCCAGCTGGGCCGGGTCCAGGTCACCTACGCTGACCTGCGTCAGCCGCTGCCGCTGGCCGGGCCGGTCGATGCCGTGCTCAGCGTGGCCACGCTGCACTGGCTGCCCGATCACGCGGCTGTGTTCGCCGAGGTAGCCCGGCTGTTGCGGCCCGGCGGCCAGTTCGTCGCCGAGGCCGGGGGCGCTGGCAACGTGGCCGCGGTCACGGCCGCCCTGGCCAGCCTCGGTGCGGGTGACGGGACGGGGATCTGGAATTTCGCTGGCGTCGAGGAGACCACGGCCCGGCTGGCCGCGGCCGGCTTCGGCGGGATCGAGGTCCGCCTGGTGCCCGACCCGGCCCGGCTGGAGCCCGGTGAGCAGCTGGAAGCCTTCCTCGCCACCGTCGTCCTCGGCGCCCAGCTGCGCGACCTCCCGGCCGCCGACCGCCGCCCGTTCGTGCGCGCTGTGGCCCGGCGGCTGCCCGAGCCCGCCGTGGACTACGTCCGCCTCCAGATCCGCGCCCGCGCCCTGGTCTAATGAACGGGCGGTCCGAGCACGGCACGACGTCGTGCCACCGGAGGGAGGTCCAATGACCAGTGAGCCGCTGATCTCGGTGCGGGGCGAAGCGGTGCTCGAGGTCGATCCCGAGGTTGCCCTCGTGCATGTCCAGGTCACGGCCCAGGACAAGGAGCGGTCCCGCGCCCTGGAGCTACTGGCCAGGCGGAGTGAGCAGGTGCTGGTCAAGATCAGGGCACACGGCGCGGCCGTGGAGAAGATCGAGAGTGATCCCGCCCGGGTAACCCCCGTGGTCAAGGAGGCTAAGGCCAGGGAGCGCATCGCGGGCTACGCGGCCTACAGCGGCGTCACGGTCACGGTCGCTGACTTCAGCGTCCTGGGCGATCTGGTGCTGGGGCTGGCCAGCACGGAGATGGTCACCGTTGCCGGGCCATGGTGGCAGCTGCGGCTGTCCAGCCCGGCCCGCCGGGAGGCCCGGCTGGCGGCAGTCACCGACGCGCAGCTGCGGGCCCGTGACTATGCGGAGGCTTTCGGCAGTACCGTGACGGGCCTGGTGGAGGTCGCTGACCAGGAGATGCTCACGGCGCCGGCGGAGCGCATCGGGCTGATGCGCGCGGCGGCCCGCGGCAGCGGCTTCGAGGGCGCGCCCGAGCCAGCCGAGTTCGACTTCGAGCCGGCCAAGCAGGTCGTCCGCGCCCAGGTGGAAGCGCGTTTCACCATGACCCAGCCTGACTTCACCAGCAGGCGGCAGGCAGGACGAGGGGAATAGAGCCATGGGTGAGCCGACCGGCCCGGGGCGGCCAGGGCCGCTGTCCGGGCTGCTGGTGGCCGACTTCTCCCGGGTGCTGGCCGGCCCGTACTGCACGATGCTGCTGGCCGACCTCGGCGCCGACGTGATCAAGGTGGAAAGCCCCAGCGGTGACGACACCCGGGGCTGGGCGCCGCCGACCCGGGACGGCGTATCCACCTATTACCTCGCCGTCAACCGGAACAAGCGGTCGGTGGCGCTGGACCTGGCCGACGAGGCGGACCGCGCCGCCGCGCACGAACTGGCCCGGCGCGCGGACATCTTCGTGCAGAACTTCAAGCCGGGCGGGCTGCGCCGGTTCGGCCTCGACTACCCGGGCGTCAGCGCCCGGAACCCTGCTGTCATCTACGCTTCGATCAGCGGTTTCGGCACGGAGGGCGGCGCGGCGCTGCCCGGGTACGACGTCATCGTGCAGGCCGTTTCCGGGTTCATGAGCATGACCGGCGATCCGGCCGGGCCGCCGTACCGGGCCGGCATCTCGTTGTTCGACATCATCGCCGGGCTGCATGCGGCGCTGGGCATCCTGGCCGCACTGCACCACCGCAACGTCACCGGCGAGGGCCAGCACGTCGAGGTCAACCTGCTTTCCTCCGCCCTGTCCGGGATGGCCAACCAGAGCAGCGCCTACGCTGCGGGCGGGGTGGTGCCGCACCGGATGGGGAACTTCCATCCCAGCCTGTGCCCGTACGAGCCGCTGCCAACGGGCGACGGCGACCTGGTCATCGCGGTCGGCAACGACACCCAGTTCGCCCGGCTCTGCGCGGCGCTCGGCGCCCCCGAGCTGGCCGCCGACCCGCGGTTCGCGGTGAACGCGGACCGCACGGCGCACCGGGCCGAGCTGAGGGGCCTGCTGGGCGAGCGGCTCGCCGCGCGGACGTCGGCGGACTGGTTCACCGTGCTGACGGAGGCGGGCATTCCGTGCGGCCCGATCAACGGGCTGGACGACGGCATCGCCCTCGCGCAGGAACTGGGCCTGGAACCCGTGGTCACGGCCGGCCAGGGCGCGGCGGGGATCCCGGGGATACGGAATCCGGTCACCATGTCCGCGACCCCGCCGGCCTACCCGCTGCCCCCGCCCGGGCTCGACGAGCAGGGTGAGCAGATCCGGGCCTGGCTCGCGGCGGCCAGCCCGCCGCCCGGGCAGGCCTGACCCTGTGCCGGGAGACGATAGCCGCCCGGGTGACCGGGCGGTGAGCCAGCGGCGGTCGTGGCAGATGCTCCGCCCGCGCGGCGGCGAGGCCCGGGTCACCAACGTCGAGCTGTACTTCGACCTGGTCTACGTATTCGCGGTGACCCAGCTGTCGCACTACCTGATCGACCACCCGGATGCGGCCGGGGCGGCGCGCGGCGCGCTGCTGCTCGCCATGGTCTGGCTGCTCTGGGCCTACACCACCTGGGTGACCAACTGGCTGAACCCGGACCGGATCCCGGTCCGGCTGCTGCTGCTCGGCCTGGCCCTGGGCAGCCTGGTCATGTCGGCGGCGCTGCCCGGTGCTTTCGGCGGCCGCGGGCTGGCCGTGGGCTGTGCGTACGCGGGCATGCAGATCGGCCGCAGCCTGTTCGCCGTGCTGGCCCTGCGCGGCCAGCCGCTGCAGCGGAACTTCCAGCGCATCCTGGCCTGGTGCGTGCTGAGTGGTGCGCTGGCCGTGGCAGGCGGCCTGGCCACCGGCGCCGGCCGGGAACTGCTCTGGCTCGCCGCGGTGAGCGTGGACCTGCTGGGCGGCGCGGCCGGTTTCTACACTCCCGGGCTGGGCCGGTCCCAGACCCGGGACTGGACGATCGAAGGCAGCCATTTCGCCGAGCGCTGCCAGGCGTTCATCCTGATCGCCCTGGGCGAGTCGATCGTAGAGATCGGCGCGGCGCTCGCCGCGCTGAAATCGGTCAGCGGGCAGGCGATCGCGGCCTTCCTGACCGCGTTCATCAGCAGCGTGGGCCTGTGGTGGCTGTACTTCGACGGCACCGCTGAAGAAGGCGCGCGCGTCCTGGCGACGTCGGATGATCCCGGGCGGCTGGGCCGCAGCGCCTATCACCTGATTCACCCGATCATGGTCGGCGGGATCATCGTGGTGGCGGCCGGGGACGAGATCGCGCTGACCGCGCCCGGGGAGGTGGGCGGGGCTCCGGTCGCCTGGATGCTGCTCGGTGGCACGGCGCTGTTCCTGGCCGGGCACGCGGCCTTCCGGGCGGCCCTGTGGCACCGGATCGCCTGGGCGAAGATCGCCGGGATAGCAGCCCTGGCCCTGCTCGGCCTGCTGGCCCCGCACGTCACCGCGTTGCTGCTGGGCGGCTGCGCGGCCGCGGTGGTGCTCGCGGTCGCGGTCGCCGACTCGGTCAGCCCGGCCGCGGCCGGTGTCACCCCCGCGGGCCGCCCGGCGGCTGAGGCCAGCACCGTCGGGAACTGAATCCGGCTAATCTCGAAGCGAGATGATGACTGCCATGCCCCCGGACAAGGCCACCGGGCCGACGGACAGCGCCGGCCGCCGGACCCGGACGAGCAGCCGGTGCTGCCTGCGCAGAGCCAGGAAGACACCGACATCGGCTGGGGCGAGCCGCCTGAGCTGGACGATGACGAGCGCCTCTACCGCGATCGTCCGCCGCACTGGGATTCCGTCTAGCCCGGCGTTTCCCAGCGGACGCCGACCCGGCGCGCCGCCTCGTCGGACTTGATAACGGGGCAGACCTCGAAATCGGTAAGGTCGGCCCATCGATCCCGCCAGACGTCCAAAAGCTCCGGGTCATCGGTCTCCATGAGCTGAAAGCACTGGTCGAGGCGGTCGTTGCCGGCTACCCAGCTATCGACGTAACGCAGCCCGTCCGGCAGCATCCGTCCCCGCTCGGCCGCGCGCTCGTACACAGGTCCCGGCCCGTGCCGGTACTTCTCGATCACTATGAACAGCATGGCCAGGTTGTATCAGCTGCCATGCCGGGCGGCTCCTTGCCTATGTCGGCCAGCAGCCAGGCCGGTCCCTTCGCGCTAGCCCCAGATCCGCGCCGCGACCGGCCCATCATGATCGGAGCCAGCAGTGACCGTTCCCCCGACCATCAGCCAAGGCGCCACCGGACCTGCCGTCCGCTGGGCGCAGTATCTTCTCGTCCGCCGGACGCTGAGCTACCAGCAGATCGACGGCATCTTCGGTCCCGTGACCAAGAAGGCTGTCGAGCAATTTCAAGGCGAGAGCCATCTCAGCGTGGACGGCACAGTCGGGCCAGCCACCTGGGCTGCGCTCGGCGGCGACGGCCCCCAGCCGCCAACGCTGGCCGAGGGATCCCATGGCGCTGTTGTCGGGAAGCTGCAGGCCGCCCTGAACGAAGGCCGGGGTGACTTCGCACCGGGAACTGACCCGGTGCTCGCGGTTGACGGCAGCTACGGCCCGCAGACCGCCGCCGCGGTTCACGGAACCCAGCAGCTGGGCGGCATCGAGGCGGATAGCGTCGTCGGCCTTCAGACGTGGGCCCTTCCCGTGCACGCCGCCGGCCAGGTGCTTGCCGACCTCTGCGGTGTTCCCGGCCCGGGCGGCGGCTGAGCCCTGTCCGTCCCGCGCGGCTAAATTCCGTGCCGCCGCCCGGTCAGCCCGGTTGATCTGGGGTTTCCTGGTGGGCGCGAGTACCGTTGGCTATCCCCGGCACGAGCGGGCCGCTACCGTCGGGGGGTGGACGAACCGGTTGCCGCCAGGCCGTACATGCCCGGCTACGGGACGCTAGCCGCGGGTGAGGGGAGCGGGCTTCTCCCGTGGTCATGGGCGGAGGAGAGGATCGCCCGCTCACACGACTTCTGGCTGGCGACGGTAACCCCGGCCGGGGCACCCCACCTCATGCCGGTCTGGGCCGTCTGGCACCAGGGCCGGCTGTGGTTCAGCAGCTCCAACGGGTCCCGCAAGGCGCGCAACCTTGACCATGAGGCCCGCTGCACGGTGTCCACGGACAACCCCCTCGAGCCCGTCGTGGTCCAGGGCCGTGCGGTACGGGTCACCGCCCCTGAGGCGCTGACGGCCATGCTCGCGGCCGAGAACGCGAAGTACGGGACCAGCTATGGCCAGGAGATGGTGGACCCCGCGTCGAACAGTGTCTTCAGCCTGCGGCCCGAGTGGGTGTTCGCCCTGGACTCCCGGGACTTCTCCGGGTCCCCGACCCGGTTCACCTTCGGGAGGGGGACGGCCTGACGGCCAGCTCGGTCAGGGGCGGCAGCGTGACCCCGAGGCTGTGAGCTGCCCGGTGCGGGCGAGCAGCACGGCCAGCGCCCGCCAGCCAGGCCAGCGCCCGTGCCCGCGTGGCGGCCGGTCCGGGCCGAACTCGATCACATCAGGTGCGCCCGGGCCCTCCCGGCGGCCAGCCTCGTCACGGCCCACGGGTCCCATCATCCACCGCCGCCGGGCCGCAGGCAGGCCAGATCGGCAGGTGGCACCGGCCGGGTCAGCCCTCCGTCCCGCGCATGCCGTCCAGCGCGAACAGCCGGGCCGCGTTCGCCCATTCGATCAGGCTCCGGTCCGGCTCGTCGAACGCCTCCGCGAGCACGGCCGTCGGCTCCTGCAGCGCCATGTCGAACGGTAGGTCCGTGCCGAGCAGCACATGATCGATCCCGACCCGCTCGGCCAGGTAGCGCAGGGCCGGGACGTCATGCGTGATCGTGTCGAAGTACAGCTGGCCAAAGGCCTGCCACACGTCGGCCGCGCTGATGCTGATCTCGGGCCGGACCCCGCAGGCATGGGCCAGCCGCCCGGCCTGGTACGGCAGGTACCCACCGCCGTGCAGAACGACCAGGCGCAGCCCTGGATGGCGGACGAACACCCCAGCGCAGATCATCCGCTCCACCATGATCGTGGTCTCGAGCGGGTTCCCGATGACGTTCTGCAGGTAGTACGGCTCGAGTGCGGCGTGCGGCTCGTTGAAGGCGGGGTGCACCAGCACGGGCCGGCCCGCCGTTTCCGCGGCCGCCCAGAACTCCTCGAACCTGGGCTCATCGAGCCGCTGCCCGGCGATGGACGTGCCGATGGCCAGGCCGGCGCAGCCGTGCCGCAGCGCGGCCCGGTAGGACGCCACGGCACGCGGTGGGTCCTGCAGCGGCAGGTTGGCCAGCCAGCGCAGCCGGTCCGGGTGCCCGGCGCAGAACTTCGCCATCCCGCTGTTCGCCGCCTCACAGAACCCGGCGCCGCGGTCGCTGCCCACCTCGTACAAGAACAGTGGCGGCGGGCAGGAGAGGACCGCCGAGCCGATCTCCCGGGCGTCCATTTCGGCGATCTTGGCCGCCGGATCGCGGAACGCCGCCGCGATAGTGAACGGCACGTGGTGCCCCCCGGTCCAGCGATCACCCTGGATCGTGACACCGTAGCCAGGATCGTGCCGGAGCACGTCGAGCGCCTCGTCCGGCATCACATGGTTGTGCACATCGATCAGCAACGGCCCAGCCTCCCTGACGTTGGTAATCCGGGGGTGCTCATGCTGAGCTCCCTTTCCGGGTTACCCCCGGCCGGGAGCAGTGCCACCTCGCCGGTACCGCCGTCGATCGCCGCGAGCCACCCGCGCTCCAGCGGGCCAGCGCCGGTCACGGCCTCCGGATGGCACCCGGTCACCATGGGCACGGCCAGGCTGCGGGCCACCTCAGCCAGGTGCGAGCCAGCCGCCCCGCTGCGCGCGATGACGCCCCGGGCGGCGAACAGCAGCGGGGCCAGCGCGGGCACCGGCCGGTCCACCAGCACGATGGCGTCCCGGCACGCGGCGGGCGGCCGTTCGTGCGGCTGGCAGGCCACCAGCCAGCCCGCCGCCTGGCCCGGTGCCGCCGGGCGGCCGGGTACCTGGCGGCCTTGCGCCCGAACGGCCGCGGCCAGCACCGGCATCCACTTCCGCGCCGCGTACGCCCGCCCCGGCGAACCAGCGCTGGCCAGGCCGTGCCGCGGCACCGTGGCTGCGGTCCCCGCCCCGGCCGGGCGGTCCACGGTGGCGCCGCGGTCTTCCCGCTGGCCGCGATACGTGGGCTCAGCGGGGCCGGCCCAGGCCGGTCCGGCGGCCTGGGACTGCAGCAGCCACACCGTGCCGCCGGCGGACGCCCACTCGATGCTGGTGTCGCCCAGGATCCGGTAGATCCCGGCCGCCAGCCGCGCTACGTCGGTCACCAGGTCACGGCCGAGCAGCCCGGTCAGCCGCCCGCCGGCCGGGGGGCACAGCCCCGGCGCCAGGTGACCGGTGGCCGCGCGGGCGGGCAACTGGACCTGCGCGGCCGCGCCGTCGGCCCAGCCGGAGAGCAGGGCGCCGGGATGGCCTTCGACCCCCTCCACCGTGACGTCCACGGCGCCCAGCTGGGCCTGCGGCCTGGCCGCTGGTGTCACCCAGGCCACCCCGCCGGCCTCTGGCTGGATCTCCGGCTGGAGGAGCAGGCCCAGTTCCAGCGCGTCCAGCGGCAGGCCGCAGGCGCCCAGGCGGCCCAGCGGGTCCACCGCGAACGCGCTCGCCCAGCAGCTGCGGACCGCCGTGGCCACGTCCGGCGGGCCCACCTCCGCCACCGAGGCGAACGCACCCGCCCAGCGCTGGTCTTTCTCCAGCGGGCTGGACGAGCGGACGATGACCCGGCCGCCGAGGAGCCGCACCGCTTCCTGGAGCTCGGCGGCCAGCTCCGGGCCGGGCGGGCAGGACGCGGCCGCCCGCCGGCCCGCGGCGAGCTCCCCGCGCCGCAGCGCGGCCGCCCCGGCACGGATCGCCGGGCGGCTCTCCGCGGCCGGCACGATCCAGCCCGGCAGGACCGGAAACCCGGCGCCCAGCGCGGCGGCCAGCCGCGCGGCCTTGGCCCCCGTTGCGGGGACAGTCGCGCCGGGGCTGCCGCGGCGGCCGAGCGGCAGCAGGCGCTGGAACCGCCCGTTCACCCGGCCATGATGATCTCGTCGGACTTGTACGAGGACAGCAGCTCATAGCCGTTGGAGGTAACGAGGAGCATTTCCTCCAGCCGCACGCCGAACTCGTGCACCTTCCCGTGCTGGGTCTCCAGCGCGAACACCATCCCCGGCCGGATCTCCTCCGGGTAGTCCAGGGACCAGATCCGGGAGATCACCGGCCGGTCGTACTGGGCCAGGCCGAGCCCGTGCCCCCACAGGTTGGCCGCGGCCTGGTCCTCCTCCTCGTAGCCCCAGGCATCCTTGGCCGACGGCCACTTGCTGGCGATGTCGCGGGTGGTCACGCCAGGGCGCACCACCTCGATCGCGTCCCACAGCCAGGTGTGCGCGATGTCGTAGTACCGCTTCATCTCCGCCGTGGGCTGGCCGCCGACGCAGTACGTCCGGTACACGCATGACTTGAACCCGTTCCAGGTCAGCGCGGCCAGGTCGATGATGACCAGCTCGCCCGGCCGGATGATGCGGTCGGAGAAGTTGCGCCAGTTGGGCCAGGCGTTCGGCCCGGACGACACGATGATGTCCTCCACGTCCTCCATGCCGGGGATGTTGTAGAGGTACTCGAACCCGAACGCGGCGACCTCGTTCTCGGTCAGCCCAGGCTTGAGGAACTGGGTGAACTCGTAGTGCAGGACGTCGCAGATGGCCCCGACGATCCGGGCGGCCTTCTGCTCGTCCGGGCTCTTGACCGAGCGGGCCTCCATCATCGGGGTCATCCCGTCCGCCCAGGTCACCCCCGCGTGCTGGAACGCCGCGATCATGTTGATGTCGATGAAGTCCACGCCGAGCGGCTGGTCCAGCACCCCGGCGTCCTCCAGGTCATGCACCAGGGCGGTGGTGAACTTGGCCACCTGGTTCTGGGAGGCGGGCCCGGCCGCGCCCTTGATCCAGCTGTAGGAGTGCCGCACGTTCTGCGGCGGGATCCACGGGTTGTGCGCCTTCAGGTGGATCCCGATGTCGCCCTGCTCGTAGACGATCGGCTCCTGGCCCTCACACAGCACCACGTAGCGCAGGCCCGGCTTGAGCCGGTTCCAGCCCGGGGTGTAGGTGGACGACACGTAGCGCATGTTCTCGTCGTACATGAGCAGCAGGGCGCCGAGTTCGTGCCGCCGCATGGCTTCGCGGGCACGTTGCAGCCGCCACTGGCGCACCGCGGCCCAGTTGATGCCTTCTTTCCAGTCCGTGCTCAGGCCGCCGAAGGCTTCCCTCATGCCATGCCGTCCTTTCCTGTGGGCGGGCCGGGTCAGCGGGGCGGGATCACCGGCAGTAGCAGGAAGGCCGCCCGGGTGCCGCCGGTCCAGAGGGTCTGCGTGCTGGCCGTCAGGCTGGGCGGCCGGTCCGCCGGGTCGTCGTGCAGGAACGGGCCGCAGCCGGTCAGCTCGTTCTTGAACGTGCCGAGCCGGGGAGCGGCCGGGTGGTGGCGCTGGTAGTCCCGGCCCCGGATGGTAAGCGCGACCTGGTAGCCAGCCGGGATGACCAGGCTGGTCGGCCAGATCTCCACCTCGGCCTGGTAGACCGAGCCCGGGGCCAGTGGCTGGATTTCGTCGTGCGGGTGATAGGGGCGGTACGAGGTGCTCAGGGCCGGATCGAGCTTGCGGTGTGACATGCGCAGCCAGCCCTGGGCCACGGGGGTATGCGGGTCGATGGCACCGGGAAACGTCACCTCCTCGCCGTCCGGCGCGAACACGCGCAGGATCAGGAACAGGTCGGCGTCGGTGGTCGTCGAGGAGACGAACAGCCGGGCCGCGGCCGGCCCGGTGATCTCCGTGCCCGCGGCCAGCGGCGGGGCGGTGAACGTCACCCCATCGCCGTCCGCCGGATAGGAGACGTGATCGTCGGCTGCGGGCGGGGCCGGGTCGAGGGCTCGCTGGCGTGGGCCCAGGTACAGCCGCTGCCAGCAGGTGCGGGCCAGCGGCCACTCCTGCTCACCGCGCGGCCGGAACCCGTCCAGCGTGCGGACCTGCAACTGGACCGGGGGCTGGTCCCGCCAGCCGCTGTCGTCGCCGTGCAGGAAGCAGGCGAAGAACCGCTTCTGCAGGTCCACCCCGTAGTCGGTGTAGAAGTGCGTCCAGTGCTCCAGGCCGTGCACTTCCAGCCATTTCTGCGCCGAGGCGGCGCGGCTGAAGCCCTCGAAGTTGCCGCGCGTGTGCAGGCCCTGGCCCGCCCAGTTGGCCGCGGACAGCAGCGGCACGGTGATCTGGCCGAAGTCCGCGGACCGCTGCCGGTAGAACTCCCCGTCCAGCGGGTGCCCGCTGATCCGCTCCCCGAACGGCGCCCGCGCCGCCGCCAGGCCGGCCTCGCTCAGCGTCTCCGGGCCGGCCGCGGGCTCGCCGGTCACCGGGTGCCGCGGGCCACGTTCGCCCACCCCGTGCTGGACCACGGTGACCTGCTTGTCGTACCAGTTCCGCCAGAACGTGGACAGGATGCCGCCGTGGTGGGTCGCGTCCCGGTAGAAGTCGGCGGCGCCTTCCCACACGCACATCGCGGCCAGATGCGGTGGGTTCAGGCCGGCCACCTGCCACTGGTTCATCGCGTAGTAGGAGATGCCGTTGAGCCCGATCCGGCCGGTGCTCCACGGCTGGCGGGCGGCCCACTCGATGCACTCGTACAGGTCGCGGGTTTCCCGGGGGGAGAACGGGTCCAGTGTCCCGGGGGAGCGGCCAGCGCCGCGCGAGTCCACCCGGACACAGGCGTAGCCGTCCGGCACCCACTTCTCCGGGTCCACCACTTCCCAGTTCTGGTGAGCGTTGCTGGAACCGCGGGCGACGTCGGGATGCTGGCTGGTCATGAGCTGCCACTGGTCGGGATAGCCGTCCTGGAAGGCGAGTCCCTTGGCGTACGGGCCGCAGCTCAGGATCACCGGGTAGCGTCCCGGGCCCGGCGGCCGGAAGATGTCCGCCCGGAGCACGATGCCGTCGTCCATTGGGACCGGGACGTCCCGCTCGATCACCATCGGCGGCTGGGCCGCGGAGCCGGGGGCGGGTACGGAACCTGGTGTCACACTGCGCTCCCTGGTCGGCCGGTAGCCTGGTGAGCTCTGTTTAGTGACAGTTAATTAGTCAAGCGCCCTCCTGGCGGACGATAGCAGCGCTATACAGTGCTGGGAACCCTCCGGCTGCGAACGATTTCATCTGCGCGCCGCTGGTATCGACCCGGATGGTCCGCTGAGCTGGCCGGTGGCTGGTGCGGGGAGCTGGACGGCCAGCCACTAGCGGTCTGCACCGGGTGCAGTAGCATTTTGGCCACCATGGCTGACATCAGTGACGCTACCGAAACCGCGACCGGGGACCTGGCTGGGGACATCGGCCGGCGCCTGGCGCTGCACCGGGCCGGCGGGGGATGCGGGTGGCCGAGCTGGCCCGGGAGGTCGGGGTCACGCCCAGCCTGATCAGCCAGATTGAGCGGGGCCAGTCCCGCCCATCGGTGTCCACCTTGTTCGCGCTCGCCCAGGCGCTGGATGTTCCGGTGGACGCGTTCTTCCCTAGCCGGCCGCCGGACCTGCGGCGGCAGATGCTCTCGCTGAGGGTGTTCTCGCTGCGGGCGGTGCCGGTGCGGCCGGCTCAGCCCAGGCCGCCGGGCCGGCCCGCTGGCGCCTGCCGGGCCGGGCCGGGCGCCAGCGGCGGGCCCGGCGCCAGCGGCGGGCCGGTACGTGGTGCGCCAGGGCAACCGGGCGGCGCTCGACATCGATGGCGGGGTGCGCTGGGAGCGGCTCACCCCGGAGACGCTGAGTCATCTCGACTTCTTCGAGCTCGTGTACGCCCCCGGCGCGGAATCCAACCCCACGCTCTACTCGCATCCCGGCACCGAGATGGTGCTGGTGCTGACCGGCGGCCTGGAGATCTCGGTGGGCTTCGAGACCTACCGGCTGGAGCCGGGCGACAGCATGCAGTTCCCGTCCTCGGTGCCGCACAGGTACGCGAACACCGGGACGGGCACGGCCCGGGCGGTGACCGTGATCCTCTACGACTGCCCGGCGGACACGGTCCAGCCCGCGCCTTCCCAGGCCCGGCACCCTGGCGCCCGCTAAGGCCGCCCCGCGGCTGGCCTTACCTGGGGTAGGGCCCGCCGTCGAGTGACACCACCTGGTTGGTGAGATACCCGTTGTGCGGCATGGCCAGGGCCGCACGGCGCGGCCGGCCACTACCGTGAACTGGCAGCGAGCCGGACCGGGTGCTGGACCACGCCACCGAACGATGACCACCCCCGGGGCAGCGGCCATGATGGTCAGTGTCGATAGGAGAGCGGATGAACCCGCGGGAACTTGCCGAGGCCTACCTGGGCGCGCTCGGCCGGGCTGACCCGGCCGCGATGCTCAGCCTGTTCAGCGACGGCGCGCTGGTCCACTCGCCGTTGTACGGCCCGGTCCCGGCCGCCGACTTCTTCCCGGCATTGTTCGGCGACACGGCCGAATCCAAGCTGACCCTCCGCGGCGTGACACAGGGCGCGACGACAGATGGCACGCCGCTGGTCAGCATCTGGTTCCACTTCGACTGGCAGCTGTCCAGCGGGCGGCGGGTCCCCTTCGATGTGGTCGATGGGCTGGAACTTGACCCCGACGGCCGCATCGCAGTCCTGCGCATCGTCTACGACACCGCTGACATCCGGCCGGTGTTCGAGCACGAAACCGGCCAGCGTTCCTGGCGGGCAGACCAGGCCGCCGGCCACTGAGGCTTTCCGGCCCGGCCGGACCGGCGTGGCGGCCGCCCGCCGCCCCCGAGCCGGCGTTCTGCGGGATACTGGCAGGCATGCCTGAGCTGATCAGTGGGCCGAGCCGGGTGGCCGCGGCCGGTGAGCCGCCGAAGCTGATCGATGAATACGTGGGCCGGGCGAACACCGGTAAGAGCGAGCTGAGCATCGCGCACATGCGCAGCCCGTCCGGCTGGGCTGAACCAGGGCAGCGGCCGGAGTTCGATGAGTTCACGATCGTCCTGCACGGCACCTTGGTCGTGGAGTCCGAGACCGGCCAGCTGACCGTGCGCGCAGGCCAGGGAGTGCATACCCGGCCAGGCGAATGGGTGCGCTACAGCACCCCTGCGGACGGCGGCGCGGAGTACATCTCGGTCTGCCTCCCCGCCTTCTCCCCCGGAACCGTCCACCGCGACAGCTGACCGGTGCCGGGCTGATTCTGTCCGCCCAGGGGATGTGCCCGCAGCAGGTAGTCCCGGATCCCGGTCTGCCGGGCGCATTTTCCCCGGGTTTCATTACCGGTGGATGAGTGCGGCCAGCCGGTCGATGCCCAGGCCGGTGATCAGCAGCCGCTCCTTGTTGTTTCCGGCGAGCTGCATGCTCCAGTCGGTGAATCCGCCGTCGCCGATGTCCTCCGGCTCGCCAGTGCCAGGCCACCGCTTCCAGCGCGAGGGCATTGGTGGGATCGGCTGCGACCTCAGCCGCCCTGGTGGCCGTGACGACCTTGTGCTGGCTGACCGGCCCGAGCACCGAATGGGTGCCGAGCGGCACGAGCGGGGCCAGGGTTACCAGCTCGACCTCGGCCGGAAGGCGGGTCAGCAGCGCGTCCTCAGCCCGCCGCAGCGAGCGCCACGGGGTGCGGCCCGGCCGGGCAAACCGGTCCTGCTTATACCGGCGCAGGATGCTGGCCGGAGTCTCCCGCGCCGCCGCACGCCGCCGGGCGATTTCCAGCATCACGCTGGCGAAGTCGCTCCCACTCAGCGCCGACAGGCGCGCCACCGTCTCGGCGCCGCCGATCTGTGGCAGCACGCGCCCGAGCACGCCTGGCCCGGGCGGGCCGGCCGCCGTCCCTGCTCCGTCCTCCATAGCAGGATCCTGCCGGGACGCAGCCAGGACCGCACCTGGTTTCGTCCTGACAGCCCGGGCGCGGGCCGGGCCGCGGGCCGTCCCGCGCCCGGCTGTTACGCTCGGCTGAAGTCACGCTGCGGGTCCCGCGCGGGCCCGTTCACCACGCATCGTTGCAGGGGGAAGCAATGAGCTCTCAGCTAAACCCGTACCTCAACTTCAACGGTAACGCCCGCCAGGCACTGGAGTTCTACGCCAGTGTCTTTGGCGGCAATCTCACCCTCAACACGTTCGCTGAATTCGGTGCCAAAGACTCGCCCGACGCCGAAAGGATCATGCACGGCATGCTGGTGACGGATGCCAGTTATACGATCATGGCCGCCGATGTCACCAGTGACATGGAATATCACCCCATGGCCGGATTCTCGCTGAGCCTCAGCGGTGACGACGCCGACCTCCTGCACGGCTACTGGGACAAGCTGTCTGCCAGCGGGACCACCACCATGCCAATGCAGAAGCAGGTCTGGGGCGACGAGTTCGGCATGTGCACCGACAAGTTCGGCGTCCTCTGGCTCGTCAACATCAGCCAGCCGGCCTAGCAGCTCCCCGGGCGCCCCGGGGGCCGCCTGCATGCTCCCTCCGGCGTGCCCGGATACCTGCCTGGCCGCGCTTTCAGTGGCTGAGCTGACCCGCCAGGGTGCCGGGCCATCGGCGCGTCCGGCTGGCAGTCCGTCACCACGGCGGGCCGGTAAGGCTGGCCCGGCTTGAAGATAGGGCAACTGCCCAATGCGGGCCAGGGGGCCTTACCGCGAACCTCGAAGGGACCGGCCGGAACCGGCCGTGGACCGTGGAGGTTGCAATGCGTCCTTACCTGGGACGGGCTCTGGCCACAGCGCAGATCAGGGACTGGCAGCGGGAGGCGGAACGGTCACAGCGGGCCAGGCAGGCCCGCCGTGGCCGGCCCGGATGCCGGTCCCGGGCAGGCTGTCGCGGCTGCGCGGCCGCCCGATGACACCGGGACGGGTGGTGGCCGGCCAGCGCCACGGTGCCTGACCGCGGCGCGGCTGCGCCTGTTCGACCCGGCGCCGGTCATTCCGGGCCCGGCGCGAGCTGTTTGAGCACGGCGTGCACGGCGGACGTGTCCTCCTCGCCGTGCCCCTGGGCCAGCGCGGCCTGATAGAACGCGGAGGCCAGCGTGAACAGTGGGACCGGGCTGCCCACCTGGGCGGCGTAGGCCGCGATGATCCGCATGTCCTTGTCGAAGAGGCTGGCCTGGATGCCGGGCCGGGCGTAATCCTGCTGCGCCATGGCCGGGCCGCGGACCTCGAACATGCGCGAGGTGCCCGCCCCGTCCCCGATCGCGGTCAGCACCATGGCCAGGTCCAGGCCGGCCCGCTCGGCGAGCACCAGCGCCTCGGCCGCGGCGAGGTTGTGCACGGCCACCAGCAGGTTCGCGACGATCTTCATCTTCGTCCCGTTGCCGAACGCCCCCACGTCGTAGACCTGCCGGGTCATCGCGGCCAGCACCGGCAGCGCCCGTGGCTTCACCGCGTCGTCCCCGCTCAGGTAGGCGACCAGGTCCCGGCGCCGGGCCTGGGCGCCGGTCCCGCTCAGCGGGCAGTCCAGCAGCCATCCGCCGTGGCCGGCGAGGAACCGCCGCTGCGCCTCCTTGTCCTCCGGGGCGAGCGTGCTGGTCTCGACGACGATCAGGCCCCCGCCCTGACCACCCGCGGGGCTCCCGGCCGTCAGGCCTGCGAGCACCTCGCCCAGCGCCGCCGCGCTGGGCAGCGAGGTGACCACCAGGCTGGCCTCGGCCGCGACCGCGGCCGGGCTGACGGCCACCACCCCGCCGCGGGCCGCGTGCCTGCTCAGCGCGGTACCCGCCACGTCGTAGCCGGCGACCCGGTATCCCGCGTTGATCAGATGTGAGCTCATCGCCGAGCCCATCACGCCCAGGCCGATGAACCCCACCGCGTTGGCCAGTCCCGCCGGTCCCGCCATAGCCACCTCCTGGGCACGCCGCCCTAAACCGACATTGGAGCACAGAGCGCTTGACGGTCCTGGTGGCCGCGCCGACACTCGGCTACATGCGGGCCGCCCTGCTCGACCAGCCCGGGAGCGTGACGGTCCGGGAGGTCCCGGCGCCCGCAGCGCAGGGCCGGGCCCTGGTGCGGGTCACCCAGGCGGGCATCTGCGGCACCGACCTGAAGATCGCCTCCGGAGCGATCCCGGTGGCGCGGCCCCGGGTGCTCGGCCACGAAATGACCGGCTGGGTGGAGGAACCCGGCCCGCTCGCGGCCGTGCCCGCCGGTACCCAGGTCATGATCAATCCCGCGCTGTTCTGTGGCCGGTGCGTCCTGTGCCGCCGTGACCTGCCACAGCTGTGCCCGGCTGGCGCGCTGCTCGGCCGGGACACCGACGGCGTGTTCGCCGACCTGGTGGCGGTGGACGAGGCGTGCCTGCATCCGCTCCCGGCCGGGCTGGCCCCGGCCGACGGCGCCCTGCTGCAGGTCCTGTCCACCTGCGTGCACGCCCAGTCCATGCTGGGCCCGGCACCCGGCGACACCGCCGTGATCATCGGCCTGGGCGTGTCCGGCCTGCTGCACCTGCAACTTCTCCGCGACCGCGGTGTCGCCACCATCATCGGGATCACCCGGTCGGCCTGGAAGCGGGACCTCGCGCGGGGCTTCGGGGCCACCGCCACCGCTGCGCCGGACGAAGCGGGAACCGTCGTCAGCGACCTGACCAGCGGCCGGGGCGCGGACATCGCGGTGGAGTGCGCGGGCACCCAGGCGAGCCTGGCCCAGGCCATGCGGCTGGCCGGCCCGGGCGGCACGGTGCTGGTGTTCGGCACGACCGCGCCCGCCGCCGACGGCCTGCCGACCTACGAGTGGTACCTCAAGGAGCTGACCATCCGGAATCCGCGGGCCGCCCGGCCCCGCGACTGCGACCTGGCCATCCAGCTGGCCGCCGACCGGCGGGTGGATCTGGCGCCGCTGGTCACCGCGCGTTTCCCGCTGGACCAGGCGGCGCTGGCCCTGGCCGCGTGCGCCGACCCGGCGCAGCTGAAAGTGGTGCTCGACATCGCCTGACCACGGATTCCTGGTCGCTCAGGTGGTCATCCCTCTTGCCGTGGTGCGGTCGCTGTCGAGGCTGTCCGCCAGCTTGTTCGCGAATCCCTGGGCCTGCCTGGTGAAGTCTGGCTTGAGGTTGCTCGGCGGGATCTTCACCCCGAGGTAGCGCTCGCGCATCTCTCCCTTGCCGAAGTAGCTGATCAGCGAGAGGAACGACCGGATCTGGCCGCCGGCGAACTGGAAACGGGTGCCGCCGGCGTACGTGCCCCCCTGGGCGATGGCGAGCTTCCTGACTTCCTTCAGGTTGATGCTCCAGTACCGCCGGCAGACCACATACGCGGCGAACCGCTTCCCGGCCAGCACCTTTGCCGCCTCCGCGGACTTCAGATACGACCGCAGGGGCATGTTGGTAGTGAAAAACCACGTCGGCGAGCCCAAACAGATCAGGTCGTAGCCGCCCTCCCGCGCCGCGTCCGGAATGCGGATCTGCCCAGTCGAACGGCGCGCCTGCGCCGGCAGCACCGTCAGGAGGTCCAAGACCGCATGCTGGAACGGGAACCCGCCGAACTTCCTCGCATAATGGGGATCGGTGAACTCGATCCCCGCCAGGCGGACGTCGCAGCCCCGCTCGCGCAGCACGCTGGCCATTGCCTCGGCCACCCGAAGGCTCTGCTGGGTATGGGAGTAGAACACAAAAAGAACCGACGGCTTGGGTGGCGAGTTCATCCCGCTCCTCCTCCGATCGCAATATCCCCCGCAGCGCGGCCAGATCGGGAACGCGGTGAGGTCAACGCGTGTGGCAACAACGGATGTTCCGCCAGTCACCGGGCCTTTCCCTGGTTACCGCGGGACGAACGGCTGCTGGCCTGGCGGGATATCCGCAGTCCATCGCGGCCAAAGACGCGGCACATCACCCTGGCAGGGTGAGCGACGAGAACAACGCAGCCAGGATCCCCGTACGTGATCACAGGCACCCGTCGCGGCCGCGCCGGGTGCCGGTCGTGCTCAACCGCCTTCGAGGTTCTGACGGAGATGATGAGGGTGATCCAGCCCCAGGTGCGCAGGTTGGCGCGGCATCACCCCAGCCGGGTGAGAACGGCGCGGTGCCTGAAGGCCGTGCTCAACTGGGGCATTATCTGGGGCACCGCGACCAACCGTAGCCAGCCTCAGCTGGCCTCACCAGGCCAGAGTCCCAGCAGTCCATGGGCGTAGTCGGCCCCGTCCCGGCCTACCAAGCCCGGCGTCTGGCATACTATGTGGGCTTCGAGCCCTCGGCGGAGTAGCTCAGTCAGGCAGAGCAAGCGGCTCATAATCGCTGTGTCGCCGGTTCAAGTCCGGCCTCCGCTACCAGTGCGCGCCACCGTTCATCCCGGCCGATCCTGGCCGGGGGAGCGGGCGGGCAAGCGCTGCTGCCCGCGGCCGGGAATCCTGCCGGGCTGCGGGCTGTTGCTTAGTTGGATAGGCCCAACCCAGAGAAAGGCACTCCATCGTGGCTGCCACCGACGTCAGGCCCAAGATCACCCTGGCCTGCCAGGAGTGCAAGCACCGTAACTACATCACGAAGAAGAACCGGCGCAACGACCCGGACCGGATGGAGCTGAAGAAGTTCTGCCCGAACTGCCGCTGCCACCGGCCGCACCGCGAGACCCGCTAATCCCTGGCGTGGCCGTCAACCGGGCCTACGAAGGCCGGACCTTCCCGGCCACAGAGCCCTATGAGGTCAGCCGGGTCAAGATCGCCGAATTCGCCAGCGCCATCGGTGACCCCAACCCGGTCTACCGGGACCGGGACGCGGCCGTGGCCGCCGGGTATCCCGACGTCATCGCGCCGCCCACGTTTCCGATCGTGGCGAGCATGGCCTCGGCCGGCCTGGCCGTGGCCGACCCCGGCCTGGGTATCAACTACGCGATGGTGGTGCACGGCGAGCAGCGGTTCGTCTACGACCGGCCGCTGCGGGCCGGCGACGTGGTGACCGCGCAGTCCACCATCGAGCGGATCCGGGAAGCCGCCGGCAACGTCCTGCTGACCACCCGCACCGACCTGGTCACCACCGGCGGCGAGCATGTCTGCGCCGCCTACTCGGTCCTGGTGGAGCGCAGCGCGGCCGGGGACGCGCCGTGACCGCGGTCGTCAAGTACGCCGATGCCGAGCCGGGCGCCGGGCTGCCCCCGGCCAGTTACCCGGTGACCCGGCTGAGCCTGGTCCAGTACGCGGGCGCGTCCGGCGACTTCAACCCGATCCACTGGAGCGAGCGGATCGCCCGCTCGGTCGGCCTGCCCGGCGTCATCGCGCACGGCATGTTCACCATGGCCCAGGCCGCCCGGTACGTGACCGACCTGACCGGGGACCCCGGGGCACTGCTGGAGTTCGGTGTCCGGTTCTCCGCCCCCGTCCCGGTCCCGGACGACGACACCGGGGCGGTCATCGAGGTCACCGGCACGGTGAAGGAGAAGCTGGACGGTAACCGGGTGGTACTGGAGCTGACCGCACGGTCCGCCGGGGCCAGGGTGCTCAGCCGCGCCCGCGCCGTCGCCCGGCTGCCCTGACCGCTGCAACGGTGCCGCCGCGGGTCAGCTGCCCTCACCCATGACTGAGCCACCGCGCTGCTGAACACCGTCCTCCGGGGAGAGGGAACCCAGGCCATGCTGGATGTCCGTGAGCAGGTACGGCTCGCCGGGTTCACCACGCTGGGCCTGGGTGGCCCGGCCCGGCGGTTCGTCACCGCCAGCACCGATGCGGAGATCATCGCCGGGGTACGCGGCGCGGACGAGCGCGGCGAGCCAGTGCTGGTGCTCGGCGGCGGCAGCAACCTCGTGGTCAGCGACGACGGGTTTCCCGGGACCGTGGTCCAGGTCGCTACCCGGGGGATATTGCGGGCCACCAGGTCCGCGGACGGCGCCGGACCGGGGGAGGACAGTGGCGGCGGGGCATCCGTTGCGGTAAACGTCGCGGCGGGGGAGGACTGGGACGCGGTGGTCGCCTCGTGCGTGACAGCGGACCTGGCCGGGCTGGAATGCCTGTCCGGGATCCCGGGCCGGGCAGGCGCCACCCCGATCCAGAACGTCGGGGCCTATGGCCAGGAGGTGGCGGAGACCATCACCGCGATCCGCGCCTACGACCGGGTGCGCGGCGCCGTGGTCGAGCTGGCCCCGGCCGACTGCGGGTTCGGCTACCGGACCAGTGCCTTCAAGCGCACCACTGGGACCGCGGTGACCGGCCGGTTCGTCGTGCTCGCGGTGACCTTCGGCCTGGCCCGCGGCCCGCTGTCCGCGCCGGTGCGCTACGCCGAGCTGGCCCGCGCCCTCGGCCTGGCGGTGGGCGACCGGGCCGCGCTCGGCACGGTCCGCGCCGCCGTGCTCGGGCTGCGCCGGGGCAAGGGCATGCTGCTCGACCCGGCTGACGCGGACAGCCGGAGCGCGGGCTCGTTCTTCACCAACCCGGTGCTGGACGCCGGGCAGTTCACCGCGCTGCAGCGGGCGGTCGCCGCCCGGTGCGGCCCGGATGTGACGATCCCGCGGTTCCCGGCCGGGGACGGCCAGGTGAAGGTGCCCGCCGCCTGGCTGATCAGCCAGGCGGGCTTCACCAAGGGCTACCCGGGGAGCCATCTGTCCCCGGGCGCGGCCCGCATCTCCGGCAAGCACGCCCTGGCCCTGGTCAACCCGGGCGGCGCCAGCACGGCCGGGCTCATCAGCCTGGCCCGGGAGATCCGGGACCAGGTGCAGGCGGTGTTCGGGGTAGGCCTGGCCAGCGAGCCGGTCCTGATCGGCGTGAGCCTGTGACCATCCCGGCCGCGGGAACGGCCGTCGCGGCGAAGCGCGCCATTGTCCGGTGCCATCGCGGTAACGTTGCCCCGCAGCGCGCCCAGGACCGTTCGCGTGATACCGGAGGAGGCAGGCATGGCACCACCGCCGGACCTGAAAGTCAACTACGACCTCCTGCAGCAATCGTCAAAGACGCTCGCCAGCCTGTGCCGGGAGTTCGCCAATTGCGAGGCCCAGGAACGCGTCTACGACGGGGAATGGGGTTCTGGCGACATCAAGAGCGCGATGGATGCGTTCACCGATAACTGGCATTACCACCGGGGGAAGCTGCTGGATTCCATGCAGTCGCTCGGGAAGATGATCGACCAATCACTGGCCACGTTCCGGAAGACCGACGCGCGGCTCGCAGCCAGCGTTACCGGCAAGCAGAAGTGAGCCAGCGGCCGCCCTCGGCCCGCCTGGCCGGTTGCGGCCGTTGCCGGCGAATGCGATAGTGCAGGCATGGGACAGCCCCCGGGCGTGCGCTTGATTAAGCTGGCCGTCCGCCTGTCGGTCGCGGGCGCGGTCTCGTTTTTCGCCGCGCTGGGTGCCTTTGCGCTGGGCGCTCGCGTGCTCGGCGCGGTGCTGCTGGCGTTCATGGTCGCCTTCGGCCTGGCCGGATTGATTCTCAGCTGGATTGATTACCGGCAGTCGAAAGCCAGGCGCCGCGCGCGAATGGGAGCCCGGTCCGCCGGGCACCCCGGGGCGGACTGAGCCAGGGATCACCCGCAGGCCATCACCCGCTGTTTTCCCGCCTTTGCACCGCGTCATATCCGCCGCGGAAGCGGCATTTGATCGGTAACAACGCTGCGGCTGATCTGCGCCCTTCGGTACGTTGTAGCCTGACATTTTGCCAGCCGAGCGGGCAGGGGTGAGGCATGGGACGGCCAGCTGGGTATCAATGGCGTCCATTAAACCTGGACACCGACCCGGTGCCCGGGGTCCCGGCCGCAGTCAGCCAGGAGGCCGTGCACCTGGCCAGCGTGGCGGAAGAGATCCGCGGCCAGGTCGAGGCGCTGCGGAAGATCGGCCAGGGCGGCGCCACCCTCGCCCTGCTGGAGGGCAAGTACGCCGACAAGATCCAGTCCGCCGCCACAGACCTGGCCGGCCAGCTGGACAAGGTGGTGGGCCGCTACCAGCAGGTCTCCTCGGCCCTGTCCGGCTACGTGCCCGACCTGGAGCAGGCCCAGACGTGGTCGCTGCAGGCGCTGAACCAGGCCGAAGGCCCCTATCAGCAGCAGCAGTCCCTCCAGTCCCAGACCATGCCCAGCGGCAGCAACCTCACCGCCGCCCAGCAGCAGCAGATTTCCGCGCACCGCACCGCGCTGACCCAGGCGGCCGATGCCCTGAGCACCGCGCACGCGCTGCTGACCAGGGCGACACGGCTCCGCGACCAGGGCGCCAGCATTTGCCAGGGCAAGATCAACTCCGCCGTCCACGACGGGGTCAAGGACAGCTGGTGGGACGACTGGTCCGGGGTGTTCGCGGACATCGCCACCGCGCTGGAGTGGGTCGGCACCGCCCTGGCCATCCTCGCGCTGTTCATCCCCGGCCTGGACATCCTGGTCATCATCGGCTTCGCGGTCACCGCCGCGGCCCTGATCCTGCGCACGATCCTGGCCGCCACCGGCAAGGGATCATGGGTCGAGGTCGGCCTGGACGCGTTCGCCTGCCTGACCTTCGGCCTGGGCCACTTCGCCATCGCGGGCAAGCTGGCCGACCTGGTCTCGGACAGCAAGGGCGTTGCCCAGGGCCTGATCGACGCCGAGCGGGACGCCACGGTCATCGGCAAGGTGGCGAACGTCTTCGACAGCTTCAGTGACTTCATGGGCAGCAAGGTGCTGCCCAAGATCGCGGACAGCGCCCTGAGCGACCTGCTGCTCCAGCCCGGCATCAAGGTCACCGCCCTGGCCAAGGGCATCGGTGCTGGCCTGGACGAGTTCGCCACCCCCGGCGTGGTCAAGACGCTGGAAAGCGTGCCGGAGAACACCACCTTCTGGGAGCGGGTGATCGGCGGCGGCGAGCAGGAGCCCATCCTGCTGTCCCGGCAGATGGCCGCGATCGCGGACCGGTTCGGCAGCGTCAGCCCGGAGATCACGTCCAACGCGGAGCAGGTGACGTCGCTGCTGAACACGTTGCGGGTCAACTTCGGCGCCGCGACCAGCGTGGACCTGGCCGACCACACGCTCACCGGGATCGATTGGCAGGGGCCCGACGGCAGCCCGGTCGTGGACCTGCATATCCCCGGCGTCGGCGAGTGGTGGTCCGGCGTCAAGGACTGGGCCACCACCGGTAGCGGCCTGTGAGCACTGGGTGGCCGCCATGACCGCGGCGGACATCGGGGGCTACCGGCTGGTACTGCCGCCAGGATGGCGCCGGATCCCGGTCCGGGCCGGCGGCGGGGGCGAGGTGATCAGGGAGATCCTCGATGAGCGGGTGGCCCGGCTGCCCCGGAACCTGCCCCGGGACCGGGTGGCCAAGGCCCGGGCCGAGCTGGAGGGGCGGCTGCGGCGGCAGGTCGCCGAAGCCCGCCGGGCCGCTGCGGTGGATCTGTACCTGCCCGTGGACCTGATGCACGGAGCGCTGGTCGGTGCGTCGTTCCTGGTGTCCGAGGGCCCGTTCGGGGCCGGCCCGGACGCGGATCCGATGATGGTCGTGGCCAGCCTGGCGGCGCAGGGCGGCGGCGCCAGCATGGCCGCGGTCGGCGGGGTCCCCGCGGTGCGGACGGAACGGACCGCGCCGGCCGACCCGGCCCGGGAGATAGAGCTAGGCTCACGGAGAGTCAACTACGTGGTCCCGGTGCCTGGCCGGCCGGGACGGTGGGTCATGGTGGCGTTCAGCACGGTTGGCGGCGGAGATCCGGCGGATGAGCATGCGGACATCCTGGTCGAACTGTTCGATGCCATCATGACGACGTTCCGCTGGGCAGACCCGGACCCGGACCAGCCCGGGCCGCTGGAGCCGGCCCGGGCGGCCGGCTTCCCCGCCAGGCAGGGCCGCCGTGACTGAGCCGGGCGACCACGTGAGCGAGCCGGAACACGACGTGGCTGACCTGAGCAGCCGGACCGGCTGGGTCCAGGTCCCGTTCGACCGCAACATCTGGGTTCCCTGCCTGCCGGGCTTCCCCCCCGGCTACGACCTGGAAACCTGGGCCGCCGTGTTCTCGGTGGCGCGCTGGGACTCCTCCGGGCTGAAGCACACGTCACAGGATGTGGACCGGCTGGCGGCCCAGCTGGCCGCCGTGCACCAGGGCACGTTCGGGCACATCCCGTGCCACCTGGCGTTCGTGCACACCGCCGACCCGCGGCAGCAGCCGCTGCCGGTGTTCCTCGGCATCTGGAAGGCCTCCGGCGACCGGGACACCCGGCTGCGCTCGCTGGCCAACGCCGATGACCCCGAGGCCGTCGAGCCACCGATCGTGGACGAGTTCAGCACCCCCCAGCTCGGCCGCGGGCTGCGGGTCATGCGCTACCTGCACTTCACTGACGGGTCGCTGTACGCGGCGCTCAGCTACGCGTGGCGGGCCGAGCAGTACGCCACCGACCTGCGGCTGTTCACCTCCAGCCCGGACCTGGGTCGGCTCCAGCGTGCCGTCCCGGACATCGACGAGCTGGCCCGCGCCATCATCCCCGTCCCCCACCCCGAGCTAGCCGGCGACTAGCTCCGCCCACGCATCAACCGGCGGCTAGCGCCAGCCCGGTCCGGCCCGGCCAGCCCGGTTTGGCCCCGGTCGGCCCGGTTTGGCCCCCGGTCGGCCCGGTTTGGCCCCCGGTCGGCCCGGTTGGCCCCGGTCAGCCCGGTTGGGCCCCGGTCAGCCCGGTTGGGCCCCGGTCGGCCCGGCCAGCCGCGCACACTGGCATACACCGGGCACCCGGACTGCATCCGCTCCGTCCACGCACCGCCGAGGCACCGCTATGTGGTGGGGAGTGCGTCGGGGCGGTCTATGTGGTGGGAATTGCATCGCATTTGCACACTCTCCACCACATAGGGCGGTGCCCGGCTGGCGCGGCGCAACACTGGACTCACCAGTCCCACTAGCTCCGGCTGTCCGCCAGCCCGGCCACCGGCCGGCCTGCTCACCACGAGACATCGAGTTGGGCGTCGTGCCTATGGGCACACCAATGAATGCACCACGACGACGTGTGGCGGCCCCCCCGGGGGTGGCTAGGCTGGGAGGCCCGCCGGCCAGGCGAGGACGACCAGGAAGGTGCCCGCGATCATGAACGGGCCGAACGGGATGTGCTGCTTCCGGCTGGCCCGGCCCAGGGCGAGCACGGCGATCCCGTACAAGCCGCCGAGCACGAATCCCGCGAACGCGCCCGCCAGCAACGCGGCCCAGCCCGCCCAGGCCAGCAGGGTACCCAGGCTGGCGGCCAGCTTGACGTCACCGAGGCCCATCCCGGACGGGCTGAGCACGGCGAGCAGGAGGTAGCCCGCGCTGAGCGCCAGGCCGCCCAGCACCGCCCGGACCAGGTCAGGCCAGTGCCCGTTGCTGGCCGCGGCCAGCACCAGGAAGATCACGGTCCCGGCGTAGGCCGCGCTGGTGAGCACGTCCGGCAGCCGGTGCACCGCCGCGTCGATCCAGGCCAGCGCCATGGTGCAGCCGGCCAGCCAGGCGGCGGAGGCCAGGACCAGGCTGGGCTGGACCCGGGCCGCCAGGGCGGCGAGCAGCACGGCCGTGCCCAACTCCACGGCCAGCGGTGGCGGCCCGGTGCGGGCCCGGCAGGCTGGGCAGCGGCCGGAGGACGGCGGGACCGGCCAGGGCAGTCGCCCGGCGGACCGGAACCGGCGCCCGCATCCCGGGCAGGCCTGCTGGGGGGCCTGGCCCGCCGGGACCGCCAGCCGGACGATGATGCCGCGCAGGCCCGCGCCGATCAGCAGGCCCGCCACGGCCAGCCCGGTGATCCGCAACGCGTCCATGACCGTCCCAGTATGCGCGCTGGCGGGACCGCGCCCGGGTGCTTTCCCCGCCCGGCTCGGCCGCCTTGTCCCGGGGGCGCCCGCCCCGGGCGGCTGATCGTCAGCCGGCCAGGCACGGTGACCGCGACGAGCTCCCCGTTCCCGGTGTTCACCAGGGCCCGCCCGGGTTTCACCGGCTCGCCGATCACGCTGCGCGGCAGCCGGGCGCCGATCAGGTCCCCGTCGGTGATGCCCTGCGGCGACAGCAGGCAGCCGCGCCGGGCCCGCTTGGCGTCCACCTGCCATCCGGTGAAGCCCGCGCACAGGTCCTCGGAGTTGCCGCCGAAGACCAGTGCCCGCTGCTGGTCCGCGCCGAAGCCGACGAGGTCCTTCAGCTCCTCGGCCGCGTCGCAGTCACGCAGCGTCTCGGCGTCGTCGATCACCACCACCCCCGGCCCGGTGAGCTCATCCAGTGCGGCCCGCAGGTCCGCGGCGGCCAGGTCGGTGCCCTCGAACAGCCGCCGCACTCCCGGCGCGGACCGCAGGGCCCGCAACGGCGACGGCCGCGGCGTCACCAGGATGACCTGGGCGCCGGCGGCCAGGAAGGACCGGGTCATGGCGACCAGCACGGTACTGCGGCCCGACTTGGCCGGGCCGCCGACGATGAACGCGGGCAGCCCGTCCGCCAGGTCGGGGCCGTACGCGCTGAGCTGGTCGCCGCCCACGCCCACCAGGCCCCACAACGGACTGCTCGTGGTGTCCGGGTCCCGCAGCTGCCACGCCGCGTCAAAGGACAGCCGGGCTGGCAGCACGTCCACCCGGAAGGGCCGCAGCGCCCGCGGGACCGCGGCGTCCCTGGCGGCCGCCGCCTGGGCCAGCTCGCGCAGGGCCGCAGCCTGGGCCGGCCCGGAGCCATCCGGCGCCAGTAGCGCCACCTGCACCTCGATGCCGCTGCCGGCCCGGAACGCGCGGCCCGGCGGGATGGCGTCCGGCAGCTCCCGGGGGCGCAGCCCGGCCAGGTTGAAGTCGTCCCGGTCGGGCAGCCGGAACACCAGCTTGTCGTCGGTGAGCGAGGAGATCCGGCCCGCGATCAGCGAGCGGTCGCCGGTCATGATCAGGTGCACGCCAGCGCTCGCGCCCTCGCCCAGGATCCGGGTGATCACGTCGGTGAGCCGCCCGTTGTCCAGCTCCCCGAGCGTGCTGGTGAAACCCTCCCATCGGTCCAGCAGCACCACGATGTGCGGCAGCGGGACCGCGTCCTCCGGTTCGGCGGCGCTGTTAGCGGCGCTGTTAGCGGCACGGGCCGGGCCGGCCGCCGCCCGCTGCTCGCCCACGTCGGCGAACCCGCCCTGGGCGAGCAGTTCCTGGCGCCGGCTCAGCTCCTGGCCCAGCCGGGTGATCAGCCGGCTGGCCCGTTCCGCCTGGGTGCGCTGCACGACCGCGCCGCAGTGCGGCAGGTCGGCCACGGGCAGCAGGGCGCCGTTACCGCAATCGATGCCGTACACGTGGACGTCCGCGGCGCTCTGGGTGGCCGCGATCGACCCGGCGATGGTGCGCAGCAGCTGAGACCGCCCGCTGCGCGGGCCGCCCGCGGCCAGCAGGTGGCCGAACGAGCGGAAGTCGAGGGCCGCGGTCTGCTGGACCTGCTGGGCTGGGCGGTCGGCGAGCCCGTACGGCGCCCGCGGCAGCATCCCGGGCTGGCTGGCCGCCGCGGCCGCGCCGGTGGCCAGCTCGCTCAGCAGCAGCGCCCCGGGCAGCGGCGGCAGCCACGGACTGTGCTGGGCCGGGATGCCCATCCCGGCGGCCGCTTCGCGGATCGCCGCGACGAGCACCTTCAGGTCGGTGACCTCCGCCGCCTCCTGCCGCGGCGGGGCGGGCCGGGCTGGCCCGGGCCGCCCCGCGCCGGCCCAGTCCACCCGGGCCAGCCAAGGGCGCTCGGTGACAGCCGCCGTGGTGCCGGGCCGCCGGCCACCGATCCGGCCGGCCTGGAACGGCACCAGCGAGGAGTGACCCAGCCGCACATAGCCCCGGCCGGGGGTGGACTTGGCGATCTGCGCCGCGTCCGGCGCATCGATCACGTCGCTGCTCTCGGTCGGGTCGGTGACCCGCAGCGCGATCCGCAGGTTCGTGTTGGCCCGGATTTCCGGGGACACCACCCCCGATGGCCGCTGGGTGGCCAGGATCAGGTGGATACCGAGGGACCGGCCGCGCTGCGCGATGTTCACCAGCCCGGTGACGAAGTCGGGCAGGTCGCGGGCCATCGAGGCGAACTCGTCGATCACGATGAGCAGCCGGGGGAGCGGAACCAGCCCGCCGTCGCGGGACACCTGGCCGCGCTCGCGGGCGGCCAGCGCGGTGTAGTCCTCGATGTCCTTGGTGCCTGCGGCGGCCAGGATGTGCTCCCGCCGGGTCAGCTCCGCGGACAGCGAGTCGAGAGCCCGCCCGACCAGGTGCGAGTCCAGGTCGGTGACCATGCCCACGGTGTGCGGCAGATGAACGCAGTCGGCGAACGCGCTGCCGCCTTTGTAGTCCACCAGCACGAACGTCATGGCATCTGGCCGGTTGGCCACCGCCAGCGCGGCCACGATGGTCTGCAGCAGCTCCGACTTGCCCGACCCGGTGGTCCCGGCGATCAGCCCGTGCGGGCCGTCCCGGCGGATGTCGATGCCGAACGCGCCGTCATAGGACTCACCGACCACCGCCATGGTGGACCGCCCGTCCATCGTCCACCGGGCCATGACCGCGCCCGGCGCGGGCGGATCGAGGCCGAGCACGTCCAGCAGCCGGCTGGACTCGGGCAGGCCGAGGCTGTCCTCCTCGTCGCTGATGTCCCGGATCGGCGCCAGGCTCCGGCCCAGCCGGAGGCACCAGTCCGGCCCTACCCCGTCCGGGCGGGCCTGCCCGATCGTGTCCTCGCTCATCTGCTGCACCCGCAGCGTCCCGCCCGGTGCGGCCACCGCCACCGCGTGGCACTCGGCCGGCAGCAGCCGCTCGTCGGAGTCCAGGCAGATCGCGTACACCCCGACCGCGGGGCCCTCGCGCAGCACCTGGATCGCGCCGGGCAGCGAGCGCAGCCGCCGCGACCCGTCGAACACTACGACGATGTCGGCCTGCCGGATGGCGCCGTGCGGCCCGGCGGCGGCGAGCGCCTTCTGCCGCGCGTTCACCATGGCGAGCAATTCGGCGATCCGCGCGGTCACGGTTTCCGCGTCGTTGCCGATCAGCAGCTGGCCGCCCGTCCGATCGGAGCTGCCCGGATGCTGGCAGTGCGGCAGCCAGCGCACCCATTCCCAGCTGTCCTGCCCGGCGGCGTCGGTGAGCACGCAGATCGCCACGTCATTCGGGCTGTGCAGGGCCGCGATCTGGGCGACCAGCCAGCGCCCGGTCGACCGCGGTGCAGCGTCCGGGCCGGCCACGCCGAGCACTCCCCGTTCCCGCAGCGGCACGGTGACTGGCGCGTCCGGGATCTCCCAGAACACCTGCCGCCGGTGCTCGTCCCGGGTGGGATCGGTCAGCTCGACCGCGGACGGCTGGTCCGCGGTGCCCACCCGGAGGAGCAGGAAGTCAGGGTCGCTGCGGCGCCGCTCCCACAGCCGCTTGCGCGGCCCGGTGGCGATGCTGAGCACGGCGGCGGGGTCCGGGCAGCCGGTCCGCCGGGCCGCCCGCTCGGCCGCCCCAGCGGCAGTGGCCTCCTCCTCGATCCGCGCCCGGTGCTCGCGGTAATCGGCCATCCGGGTGGCATAGGACTTGCGGCCGTGCTTGCGGTCGCTGAAGTAGTTGGACAGCAGCATGACCGGGCTGAGCACGCCCATCGCCAGCATGAACACCTCGTGCAGGGCGAAGGCCATGACCACCGCCAGGACCAGCGGCGCGATCGCCATCAGCCACGGCAGCGGGCGCCGTTCCTCCCGGGCCGGCGGCGCGGGCAGCGGGAACTTGGTGCTGCGTGCCGGGGGGAGCAGCCGTGGCGGCCGGTTGAAGTCCAGCGTGCCCAGGTCCGCGCTGCGGTGCAGGGCCGCGTCCGGCGCCTCGTACGGGGCCAGTTCGAGCATGGACGCACCCGTAGCCAGCTGCTGCCCGGGCTGCCACGGGACCGGGCCGGCCAGCGGCTCGCGGTCCAGGGTCGCAGCCACGCCGTCCGCGGCACGGACCCGGCAGGTGCCACGGGAGTCCACGGTCAGGTATAGCGCGAGGGACGGGATCTGCCGGTCACCGATCCGGACCGCGGCGCGGTCCCCGCTGCCCGCCGTGCTGTCACCCACGCTGAGCCGGTGCACCGCCCCTGCCGCGGGACCGCTGGCCACCCGGATCTCCACCACCCCGGTCGGCTCGGCAGGCAGGCAGCCAGCCGGATCGCCCAGGCTGACCACGCAGCCGGCCCGCAGCGCCGAGTCGGCCAGGGCCTGGTCGGCCGGGATACGCCGGTTGTCCACGTACAGCGCCGGGCCGACCGTCCGGCGCGAGGCCAGGGCGACGGCCGCGGCCGGGCCGGAGCCGGCCACGGGGCCGGCCCCGCCGCACGCTGTGGCCGCCCGGGGAACCGGAGCACGTTCCGGCCGGCCTGGCCGGGCCTCCGGGGCAGCCAGCAGCGGCGCGGCCAGCGGCCGGTCAGCTGGCGTGGCCCGGGGGACGGCGGGCGCCGCCGCCGGGGCGCTGTGCCGCCCGGCCGTGCTGCCGAGCCAGCTGGTGCCGTGCAGCAGGATGCCGAGTTCCGCGGCGACGTCGCCGACCGGTGTATCCGGGTCGGCGTCGATCAGGACGTCCATCCGCACGCCCGCCACCGGCGACACAGCCGTCACGGTCAGCCGCATCCAGGCCCTCCCTGCGGTCCCGTCGTGTTCCCAGCGCGTTACGCCGGGGACCCTTGAGGTCCCCGGCGTGCTGCCCTCGGGCCGCTATGAGCTGCTCGCCGCTGGCTACTTGAGCGCGTTCGCCAGCTGGCTGTCGGTGTCGCCGAAGGCCTTGGCCGCGGCCGTGAGGTACTTGCTCATACCCTCCAGCCCCTGGATGGTCTGCGTGACACCCTTGTTGAACTCGGCGTAGGACATCTCAAAGGCCTTGCTGGACCGGTCGGTCACATAGCCGTTCTGGACGAGCCCATCCACCATTGTCTTCAGCGCAGTGAGCCTGCTGGTGATTTCCTGGTGGCCAGCGATCAGCTGCTTAGCCGCCGTCTCCATCTCGCCATAGGTGACATTGACGTCCGACGCCATTGCCAGTTCCCCTTCTGGTTAGGTGCCGGCCCGCTGGCTGCGTCGAGAGCGTTGGCTGGCGGGCTGACTCTGCACGTGACGGCTCTGCGCCAGTGGACTCGGCGCGAGAGTGGCGCGCGGACGCGCGTCCGGACCCAAACGTATCGGCCTCCGGTTAGCGGCAGAGCGGATACGTCAAATCTCAGCAATTAATCACGCCGGGTCAGCCGTTGTTGACGCTCTGAATTTCCGCAACTGGGAACGGGTTGCTCTGCCCGGTCACCGTGATTGACGGGAGCCGGTTCGGCCCCGGCCCATTCAGGTCGCCCACGCCCCAGCTAACCGTCCAGGTGACGGTCGCGCTGACCGAGGCCGCCGTGGTCGGCGCCTGCCAGAGCACGCCGCAGTCCGGCGGGGTGCCCGCGCCGGAGCTGGCCGCGGGCACGGTGCCGATCGGGAACTGCGAGCCGAATTGCGTAGCGCCAGCCACGCAGCCGGCGGAATACGCCGTGCCCTGCCGGGGCGCGCCAATGGCCAGTCCCTTGTTCGCGGCGGGCTGCGCCCAGACGGTGACCGCTTGCGCGCCCAGGGTGGCGGTCACCTTATAGGCGTTCATCCGCCCGGTCGCCGCGCTGGCCGCCCAGCTGACCCAGACGTAGGTGGCCAGGTTGACGTAGCCTCTTGCGGCCGGGTTGATGGTCAGCTTCGGGGTCGGGACGACCATGTGGTTGTAGGCGTAGGCGGCCAGGGTCCGCGGCGGGATCGGGATCGCGGGCGGTTCCTGCCCGGGCGGCACGAACGCGTACAGCGGGAGCTTCAGGCAGGCGGCTGCCCCGGCTGCCCCGGCCGCGGGGTTGACCGGCAGCTGGTACCAGGTGCCAGCGGGCGGTGGCGGGTTTTGCAGGTAACCCTTGGCCGTCGCATAGGACTGGTTGACCTGGAAATCGGTCGGCGGGTTCGGGCCCCACTCCTTGACAATGGCCTGGCTTCCGGTGGTCCCGTCGCCGATCGGCTCCCACAGGCACGGCGGGGGCGGCACATTGAGCGGGACCGCTGCCGAGCCCGCTGTCCCGTAGTCACCGTTGAGCTTGATAAAGCTGCTCAGCAGGACGGAGCAGTCGGTGCCGTTGCAGCCGACGCCAGAGCCTGCGCTGGCCGGGGCCATGGTCAGCAGCGGCGCCAGCAGCCCCACCCCGACCAGGCCCGCGATAGCGATGCGCCGTCTCATGGCCTGCACTCCTTAGCCTGCGGGTAATAGACCACCGGGTAAACCGCGACCACCTGCCACTGGCCATTCGCTCCGCGGGCCAGGACATCCGTGTTCAGGTAGTAGTGCTGGTTTGCCGGAGTCTGGTCCGGGACGGCCTTTCCAGTAGTCAGGCTGGTATTTTGTGACTGTGCGTTGTTAAAGCATTCTGACACGTCCACTTCGCCGGCGGCGGAAGGGTCGGGGAATGCCCGCATATCCGAGAAGCTAATCGTCCCGGTGAACGATTCGGTGGTGACGCCGGGCTGGGCGAGGTTGGCCTTGAGCGCGGTGACTACGCTGCCGGTCGCGTAACTGGTCCACCGCTCGTCCTGGTTGCCCCGGTACTCCGCGTACAAGAAGGCGAGCAGGAAGTTCTTGGCAGCGACCACCGCCGGCACCTGGGCCGAGTCAGCCGGGAGGTAGGCGGGCATCAGGACGTGCACGTCCGAGCCGAACGGTGGCCAGGCCACGCCCTGTGCGGCGAGCACGCCGGACGGCGGGGTGCCGGACACCGCGCCAGCCCCGGCCGAGGCGGCCTTGCCCTCGGGGTGGAATGTTCCCGGAGACGCCGTGCCGCAGCCAGCTAGGACCAGCGCGGTGACCAGCATGAAGGCACCGGCCCGGAAGTTATCGCGTCGGCCGTCACGGAGCCCGCGCTGTGCGCGTAGTCCCCGCTCTCGCCGCATGCGCTGTCCTCCGCGTCATCGGCTGCCCACAATGGGTCATCGGCTGCCTGATGGCGCGAACTCTACCAATGCGCGTTAATCCGGCAAGCGACGTTATAAAGATGTAAGAACTGCCAATTAATGATCATCCAGATGGCTCGTGCCATCGCGGGGACGCAGGTCAGCGAGCTGTACTGATCAGTAGGCCAGCCATTACGGGACGTTACTGGACGTAACGGACTCGTGCCTGCTGAGGGGCCTATAGCGAGCGGGTGACTTTCCGCCGTATACACCCTGTAGACCGCTGCAATGAGCCTTATCGTGGGGAAGCGCCTGGATCGTCCCGGGCGGCCGCGATGGCGCGGCAGCGAGCAGGGTGCCCGGTGGCAGAGCGGCGGGCACGCCATCAGCAGGGAGATCTTCTAGCCATGCCAAGTGACCGGGGCACGCTGCAGCGTGGGTTCACCGCAGGCGCTGATCAGCCGCCCACCTGGCAGGAACCGACCGGGCCGGAGGGCCGCCGGCTGCCCAGCGCGCCGCGCGAGCGCAAGCCCGCGCTAGCGGCACTGGCCGTCCTCCTCATCCTCGGCGGCGCCCTGGGCGCGGGCTTCCTGGTGATCCAGAGCGGTAAGCGGGTGGCCGCGATCGAGATCACCCAGCAGATCGGGGCGGGCCAGCGGATCCCGGCGGCAGCGTTGGAAGAGGTGCAGATCGCCGCGGGCACCGGGCTGCAGTACGTGCCCTGGGCCCAGGCCGCCCAGGTGACGCGGTTCTACGCGGCTAGCGCGATCCCGCCCGGAACCCTGCTGACCAACGTCATGGTCGCATCGAGCAGCACCTCGACCGCGGGAAAGTCCCTGCTCGGACTGGCGCTCAAGGACGGGCAGCTGCCGCGCGGCCTGAACGCCGGCGATCACGTGGACATCTACCAGGTCGGTGACTCCCAGGAGACCTGCCCGGGCAACTCCGGTGCCACCCTGGCCGGGAACGCGATCGTGGTCGCGGTCAGCCCGCCGGCCGCAGCCTCGGGCAGCCAGGCCATGGCGGACGTAGAGGTCGCGGTCAACCCCGCGGACGCGGGAGCGGTGGCCTGCAACGCGGCGAACGGGCTGGTGGGCATCGCCGTGCTGCCTAACGGCGGCCAGGGCGCGGCCAGTACCGGCGTGACCGTCCCGGCGGGGGGACGCGGCCGGGGCGGCCAGCCAGCAGGCAACCAGAATGCGGGTACCGGCAACGGCGGCACCGGTACTGCCGGTACCGGCACCGCTGGCTCCGGGACGAACGGGACGTCCGGCACGGCCACGCCGGGCAGCGGCACCGGGTCGGTCTCCCCATCGGCAGGCGCCGGGACTGGCTGATCGATGGCGCTGATCGCAGTCGCTGCCGATAAGGGGGCACCGGGAGTCACCACCGCGGCCGTTGCGCTCGCGGCGGTGTGGCCGCGGCATGTGCTGCTGGCCGAGTGCGATCCTGCTGGCGGTGACCTGGTCTACCGGCTGCCCGGGGCGGACGGCGGGCGGCTCGATCCACGGCGCGGGCTGCTCAGCCTGGCCGTGGCGGCCCGCCGCGGCCTGCGGCCGCAGCAGGTCTGGGAGCACGCGCAGAAACTCCGCGGCGGTCTCGACGTCCTGCTCGGGGTGACCAACGCGGAGCAGGGCGGTGGCCTCGAACCGCTGTGGGGCCAGGTCGGCGCGGTGCTGTCCGGGCTGCCGCAGGCCGACGTGATCGCGGACTGCGGCCGCCTCGGCGCGGACGGCCCGTTCTACGACCTGCTCGGGCGGGCCGCAGTGGTCATCCTGGTCACCCGGGCAACCCTCGGCGAAATGGTCCGGCTGCGCGATCGCGTGCTTGCCGTGTCCGCAGCGGTGCGCAGGCGAGGCGGTCCCGGGACCCGGGTAGGCGTGCTCGTGGTCGCCGATCACAAGAGCTTCTCCACCGCGCTGGCCGAGGTCGGGCAGGCTCTCGGCCGGACCGAGTACCCGGTCAGCGTCATCGGCGGGATCGCGCACGAGCCGAAGAGCGCCGAGATGCTGCGCGGCGAGTGGGGCGGGAAACTGGACAAGTCCCTGCTGATCAGGACGGCCCGGGAGGTCGCCGGGCAGCTGGTCGGCCAGCTGGCCGCCGCCGAGGCAGGGGGCGCCGCCCTGCCCGCCGGGACACGGGCCAGCGCGCCCGCCGCACCTGCCGCGGCTGGGCCTGGGCGGGCCGCGCCAGGTGGTCGTGGCCCCGTGCCGCCAAATCCGGTGCCGCCAGCCCCCATGCCGCCAGCCCCCATGCCGTTAACTTCGGTGCCGCCAGCTCCGGGCCGCTACCCGGCCGAGGGCCGACCGCAGCCGCGCCCACTCGACCACCCGCAGGCCGAGCGCGGCGCGACGGGGTACGGCACGGGCGAGCGCGGCACTGGCGGGTAGCGGCGTCACGGGCGTGCACGGCGCCACCGGATATGGCACGGGCGGGTACGGAACTGGCGGCTACGGCACGGCTGAGCGCGCTGCCAGTGGGTATGGCCCGGCCGAGCGCGGTGCTGCCGGGAGTGACAGTAGAGCCGCCGGGAGCTGGGCCGCTGAGTCTGCTGCCGCCGAGAGGTCGCGCCGGGCCCGGCACGCGGGACCGCCCGGCCCGGCCGGGGCGGGCGACGTGCCCGGAGTACCCGCGGGCAATCCCGGGGGAGCGTGACGCGTGGATCACGCCCTGGTCAAGCGCTTGCGCGGTGAGGTCGGCGACCGCCTGGCCGAGCAGCGCCGGGTGGACGCGGCCGCGGGCCTGCCGCCGATGTCCGGTGAGGACGAGCGCCAGTTCGCCCGGGCCCTGGTCGCGCAGGTGCTGGAGGATCACGCGCGGAGTGAGGTCACCGCTGGCCGCACTCCGGCCAACGCCCAGGAGGAAGAGGATCTCGCCGCCGCGATCCACGCCGCGCTGTTCGGCGTGGGACGGCTCCAGCCGCTGCTGGAGGACTCCGAGATCGAGAACATCGACATCAACGGCTGTGACCGGGTCTTCCTGGGCTATGCCGACGGCCGCGAGGTGATGGGCGAGCCGGTCGCCGAGAGCGACGACGAGCTGATCGAGCTGATCCAGGTCCTGGCCGCGTACTCCGGCCTGTCCAGCCGCCCGTTCGACACCGCCAACCCCCAGCTGGACCTGCGGCTGCCGGATGGATCCCGGCTGTCCGCGGTGATGGACGTCACGCTCCGGCCGGCCATCTCCATCCGGCGCGCCCGGCTGGGCAAGGTCTTCCTGGCTGACCTGGTGGGCAACGGCACGCTGCTGCCCGAGGCCGCCACCTTCCTCGCCGCCGCGACGGCGGCCCGGAAGAACATCATGATCGCTGGCGCCACCAACGCGGGGAAGACCACGTTGCTGCGGGCCATCGTCAACCAGATCCCGGCCAGCGAGCGGCTGATCACCGTCGAGCGAGCGCTCGAGCTGGGCATCGACCACTTTCCTGAGCTGCATCCGAACGTGGTCGCGTTCGAGGAGCGGCTGCCGAACATGGAAGGCCAGGGCGGCATCGTCATGGCCGAGCTGGTCCGCCGTTCGCTGCGGATGAACCCGAGCCGGGTCATCGTCGGCGAGGTGCTCGGTGACGAGATCGTCACCATGCTGAACGCGATGTCGCAGGGCAACGACGGCTCGCTGTCCACCATCCACGCGAACTCGTCGCTGGAGGTGTTCAACCGCATCTCCACCTACGCCATCCAGTCGGCCGAGCGCCTGCCGGTGGAGGCCACGCACATGCTGATCGGCGGGGCCATCGACTTCGTCGTGTTCATCGAGAAGCGGAACGAGTACGCGCGTGGCGGGCGGCTGCGCCGGTTCATCAGCAGCATCCGCGAGGTCACCGGGGTGGACGGGCGGGTGCTGTCCAGCGAGGTGTTCTCGCCCGGGCCGGATGGCCGTGCCGTGCCGCACGCGCCGGTGTCCTGCATGGAGGACCTGGCCCAGCATGGCTACGACCCGGTAAGGGGGCGCTGGTGACGAGCTTGTTCGCGGCGGACTCGCTGCTCGCTGTGGTCATCGGCGCGATCGCGGGCGGCGGGCTGTTCCTGCTGGTGGCCGCGCTGCGCGGGCTGCCGCCCCGGCCGCCCGGGCGCGGCCCGGGCTGGCTGGACCGGCAGGCCCGGGAACTGCTCGGGGTCCGCGGCGCGGTGGCCCTGATCGCCGGCGTCCTGGTACTGATCGCCACCCGCTGGGTGGTCGGCGGGATCGGCGTGGCCCTGCTGGTGCTCGGCTGGCGCAGCCTCAGTGGCGCGGCGGATGAGCGCCGGGCTATGGCCCGGCTGGAGGCCCTGGCCACCTGGACCGAGTCGCTGCGCGACACCATCGCTGGCGCAGTGGGCCTGGAACAGGCGATTCCCTCCTCGCTGCGGGTGGCCGCGCCCACGCTGCAGGAGCCGCTGGCCCGGCTGGTGGACCGGCTGCATACCCGGATGCCGATGCCGGAGGCGCTCCGCAGGTTCGCCGACGACCTGGATGATCCGAGTGCGGACCTGATCATCGGCTCGTTGATCATCAACGCCCGGCTCCGCGGCCCTGGCCTGCGAGATCTCCTGGGTGCCCTGTCCGCGTCGGTCCGGGAAGAACTCGACATGCGCCGGAAGGTCAACGCTGAGCGCAGGTCCACCCGGCGCAGCGCGCAGATCGTGGTCGGCGTGTCCGTGGCGCTGGCCCTGGGCATGGCCCTGTTCAACCAGGGCTATGTCCATGGCTACGACAGCCCGCTCGGCCAGCTGGTACTGGTCGTGGTGGTGGCGCTGTATGCGGCCGGGTTTATCTGGATGCGCAAACTGGCCACGTTCGACATGCCGGAACGGCTGCTCAGCAGCACGCCCCCGGCCCCGTCCGAGGCTGAGAACGCCGCGGCGGCGCGGGGGAGTGCGTCATGATCGCGCCATTCATCATGGGGGCGGTCGCTGGGATCGGGGTGTTCCTGCTGGTGCTCGCGTTGCGTCCGCGGCGGGTCAGCCTGGCCAGGCAGGTCGCCGCCTTCTATGCGCCGCGCCCGTCGCTGAACGGCGCGGCAGCCGGCCCGGTCCTGGGCCAGGAAAGCGAGCTCAGCCGCAGGCTCGGCCGGGCCCTCGTGGCCTTCTGCGCCGAGCAAGGCTGGCAGTTCCCCTCGTTGCGCGCCAACCTGTCGCTCATCGGTAAGTCGTTCGAGAACTACCTGGCCACCAAGGTCCTGCTGGCCGTGTTCGGCTTCCTGCTCGGCCCGTTGCTGCTGGTCCTGGCGGCCTTGGCCGGCCTGCACGTCTCCTTCGTGCTCCCGCTCTGGCTGGGCCTCGGCCTGGCCATGGTGTTCTTCTTCCTGCCGGACCTCGAGGTCAAGCAGAAGGCGGATGCCCGGCGGCGGGATTTCCGGCACGCGATCGGCGCCTTCCTTGACCTGGTCTCGATGAACCTGGCCGGCGGCCGGGGCGTGCCCGAGGCGCTGATGGCGGCCAGCGAGATCGGCTCCGGGTGGGCGTTGTGGCGGCTGCGCGACGCGCTCGCCAACGCCCGGATCACCGGCCAGACGCCCTGGCAGGCACTCGGCACCCTGGGCGAGGAAGTCAGGGTGGATGAGCTCCGCGACCTGGCCGCGGCGCTCAGCCTGGTGGCTGACGACGGGGCCAAGGTGCGTGAGTCGCTGAGCGCCCGGGCGGCCAGCCTGCGCCGCCGGGAACTCGCCGACCTCGAGGGCCAAGCGGGCGAGAAATCCCAGTCGATGCTCGTCGCCCAGATGCTGCTTGTCGCCGGTTTCCTGGTCTTTCTCACCTATCCGGTGGTGGAGGTGCTACTCGGCACGTAACGTAACCCCGCACGTAACGTGTGCAGTTAACGGAGGACAACGATGGGCAATCTCGACACGACGCTAACCTTCCTGCGAGCATTTCTCGCAGCCCGCGTCGGGCGCCTTCGCACGACGCTGGAGGAGAAGGATCGCGGTGCGTCCGCGGTGGAGCTCGCGATCATCACAGCGGTCATTCTCGTTATCGCCGGGATCATCCTGGCTGCCATTAATGCTTTTGTCACCAACGAGAGTGGCAAGATCAACGGTGGCGGCTGACCGCATAGTGCCGTGATACGCCGCCGGCTCCGCCGCCTACTCCGGTCGCTGCGCTCCGACCGGGGTTCCAATGTGGTCGAGCTCGCCGTCCTGGCGCCTGGGCTGATGGTGATCTGCATGCTCATCCTGCAGTTCGGGCTGTGGTTCAACGCGCGCCAGGCGGCGCTCGCCTCCGCTCAGGCGGGCGCGCTGGTGGCGCGCCAGGAAGCCGCGACCAGCACTGGCTGGCAAGGTGCGGCGCAGAACGCGGCTATGCAGTACTACACCAATCTGCACACCAATCTGCTGAGCGATCTCAGGCCCGTGGCGTCGGGGAATCCGGCCACCAATGTGTACGTCACGGTCAGCGGCCCGCTCGGCTTCTCGGTGTTCCCGTTCTTCAAGCTGAACCTGATGGTCTCGGCCACAGCAGGCGGTCCGGTCGAATGCTTCCGGCCGCCCGGGCAGAATGGCTGCTGATGGTTATCCAGAACGGCTCTGAGCGGTTGGGCGGCCTGGGTCGGCCGCTGGCTGGCTGGCCCCGGCTGGTGGCACGGCCACGCCTCGCCGCCTGGCGGAGGCGGGCGGGCGGGCAGCGGGGCTCCCTGTCGGTGGAACTGGCCGTCGTGGCGCCCGGGCTGGTCCTCCTGCTGCTGCTGGTCGGCGCGGGTGGCCGGGTGGTGGAGGCCCAGCAGCACATCGACGGCGCGGCCCGGGACGCCGCCCGGGCGGCGACCTTGGCCCAGTCCGCGCCGCAGGCTGATCGGGCCGCGCTGCAGGTGGCCCAGGCCGATCTGGGTCCGAGCAGCTGGTGCGCGGCGGGCACCGTGCAGGCCCAGGTGGCCGGCTTCCCGGCGACCGGGCAGGCGGTGCTGCCCGGCAGCGACGTGATCGTGACCGTAACCTGCGCGGTGAACATGAGCCCGTTCACCCTGCTCGGTTTCCGCCCTACGGCGCAGTTCACCGGGCGGGCGGTCGCCCCGCTCGACGTCTTCACCTGCCGGAACGCGGGATGCTAGGCCCCGGGCTGCTGAGCCGGCTGCGGGATCGCCTCCGCCGCGGCCGTGGCCCAGCCGGGCCCGCGGACCGGGGCTCGATCGCTGTCTTCACGGTCATCTTCGCCATCGCCGTGGTGACGCTCACCGCGCTGATCGTCGACGGCGGCGTGGCCATGAACGCGAAGGAGCGGGCCGCGGACATCGCCGAGCAGGCCGCCCGGGCCGCGGCTGGAAACATCGACACCGCGACGTTGCGGGCCACCGGTACCGCCGTGATCGGTCCTGGGGCCTGCGGGCTGGCGGCCAGCCTGGTCACCTCGTACGCACAGCAGGACAGCGGCGGTATGGACGCGGTGACTAGTGCTTCACTCAACGGCTGCACGGTCGGCGCGGACACCGCTACCGTCCAGGTCACGATCACCACCCGGCCCTTGGTCCCTGGGGTACTCAGTGGCTTCACCGAGACCGCCCAGGAGAGCGCGACCGCGGAGTGCGGGATTAACCAGGGAGTTGCCTGCTGATGGCGCCACCGATTCCGCGAACCCGGCAAGCCGTCACCGTCCGCCGCCGGTCGCCCGGCGACGTGCTGATTGGGCTGCTGGCTATCGCCGCCCTCCTCGCCCTCACCATCGGCGTGCCGTTCGCGCTGGTCAGATTCGTCGGGGTGCCTATCCCGCACTCGCTGCCCACGCTGTCCGTGCTCACCCACCAGCTGGACATCTTCGCCATTCTCAAGGTCCTGTCCGTGATCGTGTGGCTGGCCTGGCTGCAGCTGGTGTGGTGTGTGATCGCCGAGGTCAGGGCGGCGGTGCGGAACTCGGGCATGCCTGCCCGGGTGCCGCTGGCCGGCGGCACCCAGGCGCTGGTGCACCGGCTGGTCACGGCCGCGCTGCTGCTGTTCACCGCGGCTGCCGTGCTATCCCCGGCCTTCGCGCACCACGGGCCAGCCGCGGCCCCGCACCCCAGCTCGGTGACGGCCGGGCCCAGCCTGGGCAGCGCGGCCCAGGCCGGTCCGGGTGAAGCCTGCCAGTCACAAGAGATAGGCCAGCCCGCGGTGACCCGCACGCCGCAGGCAGAAAAGATCTACGTGGTCAAGCCCCCGGTCGGCCGCTACCACGAGAGCCTGTGGGAGATCGCGCAGAAGTACCTGGGTGACGGCCGCCGCTACCGGGACATCTTCGAGCTGAACAAGGACCGGGTACAGCCGGACGGATCCAGGCTCACCATCGCCAGCCTGATCCGCCCGGGCTGGATCCTGCAGATGCCCGGCGACGCGCACGGTCCAGGCATCGAGGTGGTCGCCGAACGGGCCGCCGGGACCACCCCTGCTCCGCAGCCGACCGCGTCGCCCGGCCAGGGCGGCCAGCGCGGCGCTGGCGGGCTGGTGGCACCGGGCCTGCACGCCACCGCCCGGGCTGAGGCGCCCGGCCGCGGCCCGTCCGCCGCGCGCGCGAGCGCCGGTGCCACCGGGACCCCCGCGAACGGCACCTCCGCCACCGGGACCCCCGCGAACGGCACCTCCGCCACCGGGACCCCCGCGAACGGGACCTCCGCCACCGGGACTTCCGCCAACGGAGCCCGGGCAACTGGGCCCAGCGCCGCCGGGAGCAGCGGGACCGCGGCCGGCCGCAACGGCTCCGGGCCCGGCACCGCCACGCTCAGTCCCCAGGACCACGTGTTCAACTACCCCGATGAGCTGGCCGCGGCCGCGCTGCTGGCGGCGGGCCTGCTGGCCGCGCTCGGCCGCCGCCGCCGGGAGCAGCTGTGGCAGCGCGCGTTCGGGCGCCGGGTGGTGCTCCCGGAAGGGGAGCCGGCCGAGGCCGAGGCGGCCCTGCGGATCGGCGCCCAGGAGCCCGCGGCCCGCCTGCTGGACAGCGGGCTCCGCTACCTCTCGCACACGCTGGCGCTGGCGGGCCGGACCCCGCCCACCGTGTTTGCCGCCCACCTGAGCAGCGAGAACCTCGACCTGTGGGTGGCCCCCGCCGACATGAGCGCGCCGTCCCCGTGGACCGCGGTAGGCGACGGGCAGGTATGGCGGCTGCCGTTCAGCGCGGTACAGCGGGTGGACGGCGAGGAGGCGAGCGGCGCCCTCGCCCCGTTCCCCGGCCTGGTCTCCATCGGCACCGATGCGACCGGGCGGGTCCTGGTCGATCTGGAGGCGGCGCATGGGCTGATCTCGGTGACCGGGCCGCCGGACACGGTGCTCGCGGCGCTGTCCGCGATGGCCATGGAACTGGCCACCAACCGCTGGTCCGACCGGATGCACATCACCCTGGTCGGCTTCGGCGCGGATCTCACCCTGCTGGCCCCGGACCGGGTGACCTCGGTGCGCACGCTCGACGAGGCGCTGCCCGCCATGGAGGCCCGGGCGCAGGAAGTGGCCGAGGCGATGGCGTCGTCCGGCATCGGCTCCGTGCTCACCGGACGCTCGCTGGGCATCAACCCCGAGGCGTGGGCGCCGCACTACCTCATCATGGCCACCCCGCCGACCCCGGAGGAACAGGACCGGCTGCTCGCCCTGGCCCAGGTCCGGCACGCGGCCGCGGCCGGCTACGTGGTGGCCGGGGACATCCCCGGCGCCGCCTGGACCTGGGAGATCAGCGAGGACGGCCGGCTGCGTGCCGGGCTGCTCGGCTTCGACGTCGCCGCGCAGGTGCTGCCGCCGCGGCAGCACCAGGCGGTCGTGCAGCTGTTCCACGCGGCCGGGCAGACCGCGGGCGTGCCGCTGCCGGTCCCGCCGCCGGATGCCGCGCCCAGCGCCCAGCTGGTCCCCGGCTCGGTGATGCCAGTGGAGATCACCATGCTCGGCCAGCTGTCCGTGCTGGCTCCGGGGGTGATCGAGCCCGATCGGGTGGCCCTGGTCACCGAGCTGGTGGTGTACCTGGCCGCACACCCGGGCGGGGTGCACCCGAACGTGCTCAGCGGCGCGATCTGGCCCCGCGGCGCTACCGAGGAGATCCGCGAGGCAGCCCTGGACCGGGCCCGGGAGTGGCTCGGCACGGACACCATCGGCCGCCCGCACCTGGCCACGGACGCTGGCGGCCGGCTCCGGCTGGGCTCGGGGGTCCGGGTGGACTGGCAGGTGTTCCGCGCGCTCGCCGGGCATGCGGCGCAGGCCCCGCCGGACAGCGCGGAGGAAGCGGACTACCTGGCCCGGGCCCTCGACCTGGTCGGCGGCCAGCTGCTGGACGGCCGGCCGCCGGGCCGCTACGCCTGGCTGGCCGTGGATGGCCTGGAAGGCGAGATCAGCGCCCGGGTCGCGGATGCCGCGCACCGCCTCGCCGCGCTCCGGCTGGCCGCGGGCGACCCGGACGGGGCCATGGCGGCGGCCCGGACCGGGCTGCGGCTGGCCTTCAACGACGAGCTGCTCTGGCGTGACCTGCTCCGCGCCGCGGACGCGACCGGCGACGAGGACCTGGTCCGGGACATCGTGGCCGAGGTGTGCGCGCGGACCTGGCTGGATGAGGTGCTGCCCCGGATGGCCCCGGAGACGGAGGCGCTCATCGACGAGATCCTGCCCACCTGGCGCTCATCCGTCGCCTGACCGGGCAGGCATCAGCAGTTCGAATTTTCGCCCCCCGGCGGGCGAAAATTCGAACTGCTAACCGCCCGGCGCCTGGCGGGTGGCATCCGCGGGGGCGGCGAGCCAGGCGTCGATGCCGGACAGCAGCCGGGCCGCGGTGGCGGTGGGCGCGGCCGAGCTGCGCACCGACATCCGGGCCAGCTCGGCGAGGTCGCGATCGGGCAGGCCGTGCACCTCCCGGGCGATCTCGTACTGCGCGGTCAGCCTGGAGCCGAACAGCAGCGGATCGTCCGCGCCGAGGGCGACCGGCACGCCGTCACTGAGCAGCGGCACGAGCGGGACGTCCGCGGCCCGCTTGGCCACGCCCAGCGCCACGTTGGACGCCGGGCACACCTCCAGCGCGACCTGGCTGGCCGCGAGCCGCTTGGTCAGCGCGGGGTGGCGGGCCGCGGTCACGCCATGGCCGATCCGGTCCGCCCGCAGGTGGTCCAGGCAGCCCTGGACGCTGCCCGGCCCGCACAGCTCGCCACCGTGCGGCGCCAGCAGCAGTCCGGACCGCGCCGCGATCCGGAACGCGGGGGCGAACTCGGCCGGGCCACCACGCCGCTCGTCGTTGCTCAGCCCGAACCCGACGACGCCGTGCCCGGCGTACTGGGCCGCGAGCCGGGCCAGGGTCCGTGCCTCCAGCGGGTGCTTGGTCCGGTTGGCCGCGATGATCAGCCCGATGCCCACCCCGGTGGCGGTGCTGGCCGCGTGCGCCGCCGCCAGCATCAGTTCCACGGTGGAGGTCAGCCCGCCGAAGCGGTGCCCGTACCCGGACGGGTCGACCTGGATCTCCAGCCAGCCTGACCCCTCGGCCCGCTCGTCCTCGGCCGTCTCGCGCACCAGCCGGTGCACGTCCTGCTGGTTGCGCAGCACCGACCGGGCGATGTCGTACAGCCGCTGGAACCGGAACCAGCCGCGCTCGTCCGCGGCACTCAGCCGGGGCGGCCAGGCGTCGGTCAGCGCTTCCGGCAGCCGTACCCCGTGCTGGGCCGCGAGCTCGACCAGCGTGGAGTGCCGCATCGCCCCGGTGAAGTGCAGGTGCAGGTGTGCCTTGGGCAGCGGCGCGAGTGATCGCGTCAACGCGGTCCCGTCAGTGCGCCTGGCCGAGCAGCTTGCCGAGCCGGGTGATCCCCTCGGCCAGGTCGTCGTCCCCGAGCGCGCAGGACAGCCGGAAGTAGCCCGGGGTGCCGAACGCCTCGCCCGGCACCACCGCGACATCGGCGTGCTCCAGGATGACCTCGGCCAGTTCCGCCGAGCTGGCCGGGCGGCTGCCAGCGAGTTCCCTGCCCAGCACGCCCTTGACCGACGGGTAGCAGTAGAAGGCTCCCTCCGGCAGCGGGCACATCACTCCCGGGATCTCGTTGAGCATGCTGGTCATGGTGAGCCGGCGCCGGTCGAACGCGGCCCGCATCCCGGCCACCGCGGACAGGTCACCGGACACCGCGGCCAGCGCGGCCGCCTGGGCCACGTTGCACACGTTCGAGGTGGCGTGCGACTGGAGGTTCGCCGCGGCCTTGATCACGTCGGCAGGCCCGATCATCCAGCCGACCCGCCAGCCGGTCATCGCGTAGGTCTTGGCCACCCCGTTGAGCACCACGCAGGTGTCCGCGATCTCCGGCACGGCCACCGGCATGGAGGAGAACCGTGCGTCGCCGTACACCAGGTGCTCGTAGATCTCGTCGGTGATCACCCAGATGCCGTGCGCCGCAGCCCACCGGCCGATCTCGGCGACCTGCTCCGGCGGGTAGACGGCCCCGGTCGGGTTGGACGGGGACACGAACAGCAGCAGCTTGGTCTGGTCGGTGCGGGCCGCCTCCAGGTCGGCCACGGACACCCGGTAGCCGGTGTGCTCGTCGGTCAGCACCGGCACCGTGATCCCGCCGGCGCAGCCCGATCGCCTCCGGGTAGGTCGTCCAGTACGGGGTGGGCAGCAGCACCTCGTCGCCCGGGTCGATCAGGGTGGCGAACGCCTGGTAGACGGCGTGCTTGCCACCGTTGGTGATCAGCACCTGGCTGGCCGCGACCTGGTAGCCGGAGTCGCGGGCGGTCTTCGCCGCCACGGCCTCCCGCAGCTCGGGCAGGCCCGGGGTGGGCGTGTACTTGTGGAAGCGCGGCTCGGCGCAGGCCCGCTGCGCGGCCTCGACGATATAGCCGGGGGTCGGGAAGTCAGGCTCGCCCGCCCCGAACCCAATGACCGGCCGGCCAGCGGCTTTGAGCGCCTTGGCCTTCGCGTCCACGGCAAGCGTGGCGGATTCGGTGATGGCCGAGACTCGGGCGGAGATGCGCGGATGATGAGAACTCATGCACGTCATCGTTGCACTCCCAGCGGACTGGCCGCACCCGTGATTATCCCACGGCAGGCCGCCGGGCGGCCCGCACCCGGGTCCCCGGGGAAGCAGCCACTGTCCCGGGAACAGAAACACCCGGCTGTGCCAACATGGTTCGACTGCGGGCGCGTGGCAACGTAGACTTCATCAACTGGTGGTGGTCCGCCTGGTTGCGGCTGCGCGCCCACAGGGGCTCCAGCTACCTCTGGGCAGGCCTCCGGCAGGCCGCACAGCCTGGCCAGTCACCAGCTGTTGAGAGGTAACAGAGGGCAGTAGCTCAATTGGCCAGAGTCCCGGTCTCCAAAACCGGTGGTTGGGGGTTCGAGTCCCTCCTGCCCTGCGAGAGCGGTCCGCACCCGTGGCGGGCCGGTGGTATCTGGCCCGCGCCGGTCGCGGGCTGGCGGCATCAGCGAGTACACCGATCAGCGTTGTTCAGGTGAGGACATGGCGACTCAGACGCGTGGTGAGGTCACCAAGGGCCGGGCCAAGCCCGGCGGCCCGGCCAAGGACAGCCGGACCACTCCCGCGCTCTTTGTCCGGCAGATAGTTGCCGAACTGCGCAAGGTGATCTGGCCGACCCGGAAGGAGCTGATCACCTACACGACCGTGGCGATGTCATTCCTGCTCATCATGGTCGCGATCGTGTCGCTGCTCGACTACGGGTTCACCAAGCTGGTGTTCTCGGTCCTGGGCTGAGCCGCCGCCTGGCGCGATTGCCGGGGTGACGGCCCGTGCGGGGCTGGCATCGCCATGAAGCCTGGCGCCAGGGCGGTGGCCGGAAGAGGCCGGTACCGGCCACCGGGAAAGCTAGAGAGAAAGAGTTATCGTGTCCGAGTTCCACAGCGCAGACGGTCAGCCTGCTGAGGCGAATGGCCAGCTGGCGGCCCAGCCCGGGGCCGACAGCGGGACCGGGGCTGCCCCCGGGGACGACACCAGCCCGGTGGCGGGGGAGACGTGGCCGGCCGCTGGCGGCAGTGATGTAGACGGCACTGACGTGGCCGGCACTGACGTGGACGACGCTGACCTGGACACCGCGAACGCCAGCACGGGCGATGCCAGCACAGGCGATGCCAGCACGGGCGGCGCCAGCACGGGCGACGCCAGCGTCGAGGACGAGGACCTGGACCAGGCGGACCAGGGTTCCGCGCTGACCGCGGTCGAGGACGACGACCCGGTGGCCCTGTTCAAGGCGGAACTGCGGCTGCAGCCCGGCGACTGGTACGTGGTGCACTCCTACGCGGGCTACGAGAACCGGGTCAAGGCGAACCTGGAGAGCCGTACCCAGTCGCTGAACATGGAGGACTACATCTTCCAGATCGAGGTCCCGGTGCACGAGGTGACCGAGATCAAGCAGGGCAAGCGGCAGCAGGTCTCGGAAAAGGTGCTGCCCGGCTACATCCTGGTCCGGATGGAGCTGACCGACCAGTCGTGGGCGGCGGTGCGGAACACCCCCGGGGTGACCGGCTTCGTCGGGCTGTCCAGCCGGCCGTCGCCGCTCAGCCTGGACGAGGTCGCCTCACTGCTCGCCCCCGAGCCGGAGGCCAAGGCCGCGCAGACCGAGGTGCGCCGCTCCTCGGTGGAATACGAGCCGGGCGAGTCCGTTACCGTGATGGATGGCCCGTTCGCGACGCTCCCCGCCACTGTGAACGAGATCAACCCGGACACCCAGAAGCTCAAGGTGCTCGTGTCCATCTTCGGCCGGGAGACCCCGGTCGAGCTTTCCTTCGATCAGGTCGCCAAGATCTGACCCATTTTCCGCAGGAACAGGAACAGGAACCCGGAACCCATGGCTCCCAGGAAGAAGAAGAAGATCGCTGCCGTGGTCAAGGTGCAGCTGCAGGCAGGCGCGGCCACCCCGGCCCCGCCGGTCGGCACTGCGCTCGGCCCGCACGGCGTCAACATCATGGATTTCTGCCGCCAGTACAACGCGGCGACCGAGTCGCAGCGCGGCAACGTCATCCCGGTCGAGATCACCATCTACGAAGACCGGACGTTCACCTTCATCACGAAGACCCCACCCGCCGCTGAGCTGCTGAAGAAGGCCGCAGGCGTGGCCAAGGGCAGCGGCGAGCCGCTGACCAGCAAGGTCGGCTCGGTCACCGCGGCGCAGGTCCGCGAGATCGCGCAGACCAAGATGCCGGACCTGAACGCGACCTCGCTGGAGGCCGCCGAGAAGATCATCGCCGGCACCGCGCGGTCGATGGGCCTCACCGTCAGCGGCTGACCAGGCTGGACCGGCCGGCGGCATAGCCAGCCGGTGGTGTGCGTTGCAGATACCAGTACCGAGTAATCAGTGGCAGGGCCAGGCGCTGGCCCGCTGACCACGACCTCCGAACCATTCGATGGAGATGACAATGAAGCGCAGCAAGGCCTACCGGCAGGCGGCCGAGCGGATCGACCCGGAGCGGCTGTACAGCCCGGCTGAGGCGATCACCCTGGCCAAGGAGATCGCCACCACCAAGTTCGACCCCACCGTCGAGGTGGCCCTCCGGCTCGGGGTGGACCCGCGCAAGGCGGACCAGATGGTCCGCGGCACGGTCAACCTGCCCAACGGCACCGGCAAGACCGCCCGCGTCCTGGTCTTCGCGACCGGCCCGCGGGCCGAGGAAGCCCGGGCCGCGGGCGCCGACTTCGTCGGCTCGGACGACCTGATCGAGCGCATCCAGGGCGGGTTCCTCGACTTCGACGCGGTCGTGGCCACCCCCGACCTGATGGGCAAGGTTGGCCGGCTGGGCCGGGTCCTCGGCCCGCGCGGCCTGATGCCGAACCCGAAGACCGGCACCGTCACCCCGGACGTGGCCCGGGCGGTGACCGAGATCAAGGGTGGCAAGATCGAGTTCCGGGTGGACCGGCACGGCAACCTCCACTTCATCATCGGCAAGGCCTCGTTCTCGCCGGCCAAGCTGGTGGAGAACTATGCCGCCGCGATCGACGAGGTGATCCGGCTCAAGCCGGCCGCGGCCAAGGGCCGTTACGTCAGGAAGGTCGCCCTGACCACCAGCATGGGCCCCAGCATCCAGGTTGACCCCGCGAAGACCCGCGGCCTGACCGAGGAACTCGAAGGCGCCCCCGCCAGCTGACGACTCACCGCACGTCTCCGCCGCCCGGCCGGGCTCCCTGGCCGGGCGGCTGGCGTTTGCCGCGCCCCTGTCCGCCGCTGCCCGTTCCCGTTCTCCGCAACGAACCCCGTACCAGCGCCGGTCACCTGCCAGCCAGCCCCGGTCCTTCGCCGGGCCAGGCTCCCGTCCGCCCCGGGTTCCCCCGCCTCGGACAGGCATCGTGGCCATCGGCAGGTCACCAGTAACTGGGACACCATCAGACACAGTAGTTAATACCTAGGGCCACTTTGTATTGGTTTCGCCCATGATCACGCCCGGTTTGTCCGGGTTTAACGAGCGCTAATCCGTACAAAGTGCACCTAGGTATCCGTCCGGGATAGCTGGAACCAGCGTGCAGGCCCAGCTCCCAGCCGCCGCCGGGGGACCCGTGCCCGGGGGCCGATTTGGCGGGGCGGCGGGCTGCCGGTACTCTGGCACGCGAAGCCAAAGACCGTCGGCTGTCGCCGCCTGCCCTGGCAGGAGCGACCGAAGGACCCGCGTATGCGGGCGGCCCACGCAGGCGTCCGAGCTGAAGAACCGTGCCCGGCCTTCCCGGTCGGCCGTGTCCACGCCCTGGTGCCTGCGCCGGGGCGTTTCGCATGCCTGCCCGTCCCTCACCGGCGCCCAGCGCGCCCGGACTACTCCCGTGACAGGGAACCGGGCCAGGAAAGGAGGCCCATGGCGAGGGCGGACAAGGTGGCCGCGGTCGCCGAGCTAACCGAGCGGTTCCAGACTTCGGACGGCGCAGTGCTGACCGAGTACCGCGGCCTGACCGTGGCACAACTGGCCGAGCTGCGCGGATCCCTCGGGGACAGCGCCACCTTCTCGGTGGTCAAGAACACCCTGACCAAGATTGCCGCCACTGAGGCGGGCATGGCCAATGAGCTGGACGGGCTGCTGACCGGCCCGTCGGCGATCGCCTTTGTCAACGGCGACGTGGTCGAGGCGGCTAAGGGCCTGCGCGACTTTGCCCGGGCCAACCCGCTCCTGGTGATCAAGGGCGGCATCCTGGACGGCCGCTCGATCACCCCGGCGGAGATCGAGCAGCTCGCTGATCTCGAGCCCCGTGAAGTGCTGCTGGCCAAGCTGGCCGGCGCGATGAAGGCCACGATGGCCAACGCGGCAGCGGTGATGAACGCGCTGCCGGTGCAGATGGCCCAGCTCGCCGAAGCCCTCCGGGCCAAGCGGGAGGCTGAGGGTGGCGCCGCGGCAGCCGGCCCGGCCACGGACGGCCCCGCTGCCGACGGCTCTGCCGTGGACAGCGATGCCGCGGACGGCGATGTCGCGGACGGCGATGTCGCGGACGGCGCTGCCGCCGCGGCCAGCGAGCCAGCCGCCGAGGCGGCCGGCTGACCGGATCAGGCCGCCGTGCCGCGCCGACCATGGCGCGGCCAGCCTGAGGCTGGCGGCCGGCCCGGGGCCCGGGCGGCCCTGGGGCTATCAGCACAGCAGGACCAGGACACCGAACGCAGGAACGTAAAGAAGAGGAATCAGCATCATGGCGAAGCTCAGCACCGGCGATCTGCTCGACGCGTTCAAGGAGATGACCCTCCTCGAGCTCTCCGAGTTCGTGAAGCAGTTCGAGGAGACGTTTGACGTCAAGGCGGCCGCACCGGTCGCGATGGCCGCGGCGGCACCCGGCGGCGGTGGCGCCGAGGCCGAGCAGCCCGAGGAGCAGGATGAGTTCGACGTCATCCTGGAGGCGGCCGGCGACAAGAAGATCCAGGTCATCAAGGAGGTGCGTACCCTCACCAGCCTGGGCCTGAAGGAGGCCAAGGACCTGGTGGACGGCGCGCCCAAGCCAGTCCTGGAGCGGGTCAACAAGGAGGCCGCGGACAAGGCCAAGGCTGCCCTCGAGGGCGCTGGCGCCTCTGTCACGGTCAAGTAGGCCCCGCGCTCCACGAGCGCTCCGGCATGGGTGTGCCGGGCCGACCCAGCCGTCGGCCCGGCCCGCTCATGCGCGCATTACCTGAGCTGCCGGGAATAACGCAGCGGAACTGATACGTTTACCCATTAGCACAGCACCCCACACGCAGGCCCGGATGTGGTGTTCGTCACGTCGCTTCAGGGGATCAGACCCGGTGTCGTGGACTTGACGTTTTGCCTCGAACGAGCCATGCTGCGGAGCAACCGTGAACGTCAAAGTGAGATACAGTTGACGAGCAGTGTCGCCGTAGGCTACACTGCCAATTTGCGCTGCACTCTGACGTCCTTCGGCATCCTCCAACCCTCGCGGCTGAGCCGCAGGGCGTTTTGTGTGCGTGCGGTGATAGTCGGCCACAAGCTCGGAAGGACCCCTGTTGGCAGCATCGCGCAGCGCCTCGGCCGCCAGTTCCGCCCCTCGTCGCGTTTCATTCGCGCGCTTTAAGGAGCCCCTCGAAGTACCTGACCTCCTTGCCCTGCAGACCGACTCGTTCGACTGGCTGCTCGGCAACGAGCGGTGGCGTAGCCGTGTCGAGGCGGCTCGCAGCGCCGGGGTCAGGGAAGTACCGGAGCAGTCCGGGCTCGAGGAGATCTTCGAGGAGATTAGCCCGATCGAGGACTTCACGGGAACCATGTCCCTCTCGTTCCGGGACCACCGGTTCGAGCCGCCCAAGTACTCCGTCGAGGAGTGCAAGGACAAGGACATGCACTACTCGGCGCCCATGTTCGTCACGGCTGAGTTCATCAACAACAGCACGGGCGAGATCAAGAGCCAGACCGTCTTCATGGGCGACTTCCCGCTGATGTCCCCCCGGGGCACCTTCATCATCAACGGCACCGAGCGTGTCGTGGTCTCGCAGCTCGTCCGCTCGCCTGGCGTCTACTTTGACCGCCAGGTGGACAAGACGTCCGACAAGGACATCTTCAGCTGCAAGGTGATCCCGTCCCGGGGCGCCTGGCTCGAGTTCGAGATCGACAAGCGGGACTCGGTCGGCGTCCGGATCGACCGCAAGCGCAAGCAGAGCGTGACCGTGCTGCTGAAGGCGCTCGGCTGGGACGACGCCAAGATCCTCGAGCGGTTCGGCGAGTACGAGTCGATGCGGGCCACCCTGGAGAAGGACCACACCACCGGCCAGGATGACGCGCTGCTCGACATCTACCGCAAGCTCCGTCCGGGCGAGCCGCCGACCCGCGAGTCCGCCCAGGCGCTGCTGGAGAACCTGTACTTCAACCCGAAGCGGTACGACCTGGCCAAGGTGGGCCGGTACAAGATCAACAAGAAGCTCGGCCTGGCCCTGCCGATCCGCCAGGGCACGCTGACCGAGGACGACATCGTCGCGACCATCGACTACCTGGTCCGGCTGCACGCCGGCGAGGACGAGATGAAGGCCGGCGACACCGTCATCCCGATCGAGACCGACGACATCGACCACTTCGGCAACCGCCGCCTGCGCACCGTGGGTGAGCTCATCCAGAACCAGGTCCGGCTGGGCCTGGCCCGGATGGAGCGGGTGGTCCGGGAGCGGATGACCACGCAGGACGTCGAGGCGATCACGCCGCAGACCCTGATCAACATCCGGCCGGTGGTGGCCGCGATCAAGGAGTTCTTCGGTACCAGCCAGCTGTCCCAGTTCATGGACCAGACGAACCCGCTGGCCGGCCTGACCCACAAGCGGCGGCTGTCCGCGCTGGGCCCGGGCGGCCTGTCCCGGGAGCGGGCTGGGTTCGAGGTCCGTGACGTGCACCCCAGCCACTACGGCCGGATGTGCCCGATCGAGACGCCAGAAGGCCCGAACATCGGCCTGATCGGCTCGCTGTCCTCGTACGCCCGGGTGAACGCGTTCGGGTTCGTCGAGACGCCTTACCGCAAGGTCAAGGGCGGCCGGGTGACCGGGCAGATCGACTACCTGACCGCGGACGAGGAAGACCGGCACGTCATCGCGCAGGCGAACACCCCGCTCGGCCCGGACGGCGAGTTCCTGGAGCGCCGCATCCTGGTCCGCCGCAAGGGCGGCGAGGTGGACTCCATCGGGCCTGACGACGTGGACTACATGGACGTGTCGCCGCGCCAGATGGTGTCGGTCGCCACGGCGATGATCCCGTTCCTCGAGCACGACGACGCCAACCGCGCCCTGATGGGCTCGAACATGCAGCGGCAGTCGGTGCCGCTGCTGCGCAGCGAGGCGCCGCTGGTCGGCACCGGCATGGAATACCGTGCCGCGACCGACGCCGGTGACGTGATCGTGGCCGAGAAGGCCGGCCTGGTCGAGGAGGCCTGCGCGGACTACGTCACGGTCGGCAACGACGACGGGACCCGCAGCACCTACCTGGTGGCCAAGTTCCGCCGGTCCAACCAGGGCACCTGCTTCAACCAGAAGCCGGTGGTCAGCGAGGGCCAGCGGATCGAGGTCGGCCAGGTCATCGCGGACGGCCCGTGCACCGATCAGGGTGAGATGGCGCTCGGCCGGAACCTGCTGGTCGCGTTCATGCCCTGGGAAGGGCACAACTACGAGGACGCGATCATCCTGTCCCAGCGACTGGTGCAGGACGATGTCCTCTCCTCGATCCACATCGAGGAGCACGAGGTGGACGCGCGGGACACCAAGCTGGGTCCCGAGGAGATCACCCGGGACATCCCGAACGTGTCCGAGGAAGTGCTCGCGGACCTGGACGACCGCGGCATCATCCGGATCGGGGCCGAGGTGGTCACCGGTGACATCCTGGTCGGCAAGGTCACGCCCAAGGGCGAGACCGAGCTGACCCCGGAGGAGCGGCTGCTCCGGGCCATCTTCGGGGAGAAGGCGCGGGAGGTCCGCGACACCTCGCTGAAGGTCCCGCACGGCGAGTCCGGCAAGGTCATCGGCGTTCGGGTGTTCACCCGGGAGGACGGCGACGAGCTGCCGCCCGGGGTGAACGAGCTGGTCCGCGTGTACGTCGCGGCCAAGCGGAAGATCACCGATGGCGACAAGCTGGCGGGCCGGCACGGGAACAAGGGCGTCATCGCCAAGATCCTGCCGATCGAGGACATGCCGTTCCTGGAGGACGGCACCGCGGTCAACATCGTGCTCAACCCGCTGGGTGTGCCGGGCCGGATGAACGTCGGCCAGGTGCTGGAAACCCACCTCGGCTGGGTGGCCAAGTCCGGCTGGAACCTGACCGGTGACGACGACTGGCAGGAGCGGCTGCGCCAGATCAGCGCGGGCGCGGCTGACCCGGGTACTCCGGTGGCCACCCCCGTGTTCGACGGTGCCAGCGAAAAGGAGATCACCGGCCTGCTCGGCAGCACGCTGCCGAACCGGGACGGCACCCGCCTGGTGGGCTCCAGCGGCAAGGCCCGGCTGTTCGACGGCCGCACCGGTGAGCCGTTCAAGGACCCGATCTCCGTCGGCTATATCTACATCCTCAAGCTCCTGCACCTGGTGGACGACAAGATCCACGCCCGGTCCACGGGGCCCTACTCGATGATCACGCAGCAGCCGCTCGGTGGTAAGGCACAGTTCGGCGGCCAGCGGTTCGGGGAGATGGAGGTGTGGGCCCTCGAGGCTTATGGCGCCGCCTACGCCCTGCAGGAACTGCTGACCATCAAGTCCGACGACGTGCTCGGCCGAGTCAAGGTGTACGAGGCCATCGTCAAGGGCGAGAACATCCCGGAGCCCGGCATCCCGGAATCGTTCAAGGTCCTGATCAAGGAAATGCAGTCGCTCTGCCTCAATGTCGAGGTGCTGTCCAGCGACGGCGCCGCCATCGAGATGCGCGACACCGATGAGGATGTCTTCCGCGCAGCGGAAGAACTCGGTATCGACCTGTCCCGGCGCGAGCCGAGCAGCGTTGAAGAGGTGTGAGGGTGCTGACCGCCCGGGCCGGCTAACGGTCCGGGCGGCCGGCCAGCATCCTCATCCGATCTACCCCAGGGGATAACACACGTGCTTGACGTCAACTTCTTCGACGACCTGCGTATCGGCCTGGCGACCGCTGACGACATCCGGCAGTGGTCGCACGGCGAAGTAAAGAAGCCGGAAACCATCAACTACCGCACCCTCAAGCCGGAGAAGGACGGGCTCTTCTGCGAGAAGATCTTCGGCCCGACCCGGGACTGGGAGTGCTACTGCGGCAAGTACAAGCGCGTCCGGTTCAAGGGCATCATCTGTGAGCGGTGTGGCGTCGAGGTCACCCGGGCCAAGGTGCGCCGGGAGCGGATGGGCCACATCGAGCTGGCCGCCCCGGTCACCCACATCTGGTACTTCAAGGGTGTGCCCAGCCGGCTCGGCTACCTGCTCGACCTGGCGCCCAAGGACCTCGAAAAGGTCATCTACTTCGCCGCCTACATGATCACTTACGTGGACGACGAGTCGCGTAGCCGCGACCTGCCGAGCCTCGAGGCGAAGATCTCGGTCGAGCGGGGCCAGCTGGAGCAGCGCCGCGACAGCGACATCGAGGCCCGCCAGGGCAAGCTGGAAAAGGACCTGGCTGAGCTGGAAGCGGCCGGGGCCAAGGGCGATGCCCGGCGCAAGCTGCGGGAAAGCTCCGACCGGGAGTGCCCGGCAGATCCGGGACCGGGCCCAGCGCGAGATCGACCGGCTGGAAGAGGTCTGGGGCCGGTTCAAGAACCTGAAGGTCCAGGACCTCGAGGGTGACGAGCTGCTGTACCGCGAGATGCGGGACCGGTTCGGCCGCTACTTCCGTGGCGGCATGGGCGCCCAGGCCATCCAGGAGCGGCTGGCCAGCTTCGACCTGGAGGGCGAGGCGGCCAGCCTGCGCGAGACCATCCGCAGCGGCAAGGGCCAGCGCAAGGCGCGCGCGCTCAAGCGGCTCAAGGTGGTGTCCGCGTTCCTGTCCACCCGGAACAGCCCGATGGGCATGGTGCTCGACTGCATCCCGGTGATCCCGCCGGACCTGCGGCCGATGGTGCAGCTGGACGGTGGCCGGTTCGCCACGTCCGACCTGAACGACCTGTACCGCCGGGTGATCAACCGGAACAACCGGCTCAAGCGGCTGCTCGACCTCGGCGCGCCCGAGATCATCGTGAACAACGAGAAGCGGATGCTGCAGGAGGCCGTGGACTCGCTGTTCGACAACGGCCGCCGCGGCCGCCCGGTCACCGGGCCGGGTAACCGCCCGCTCAAGTCCCTGTCCGACATGCTCAAGGGCAAGCAGGGCCGGTTCCGGCAGAACCTGCTGGGCAAGCGGGTGGACTACTCCGGCCGTAGCGTCATCGTGGTCGGCCCGCAGCTCAAGCTGCACCAGTGCGGCCTGCCCAAGGAGATGGCGGTCGAGCTGTTCAAGCCGTTCGTGATGAAGCGCCTGGTCGACCTGAACCACGCGCAGAACATCAAGTCGGCCAAGCGGATGGTGGAGCGTGCCCGGCCGGTGGTCTGGGACGTGCTGGAAGAGGTCATCACCGAGCACCCGGTGCTGCTGAACCGGGCGCCGACCCTGCACCGGCTGGGCATCCAGGCGTTCGAGCCGCAGCTGGTCGAGGGCAAGGCCATCCAGATCCACCCGCTGGTCTGCACCGCGTTCAACGCGGACTTCGACGGTGACCAGATGGCAGTGCACCTGCCACTGTCCGCCGAGGCGCAGGCCGAGGCGCGGATCCTGATGCTGTCCACGAACAACATCCTCAAGCCGGCCGACGGCAAGCCGGTGACCATGCCCACCCAGGACATGGTCATCGGGATCTACTGCCTGACCCGCGCCGCGGATGACGTGCCGGGCCAGGGCCGGGTGTTCTCCTCGATCTCCGAGGCGACCATGGCCTATGACTACGGCGAGCTGGACCTGCAGGCCAAGATCCAGGTGCGGCTGACCGGCTCCACCCCGCCGCGCGGCTTCACCCCGCCGGAGGGCTGGCTGCCGGGCACCCAGTTCCGGCTGGAGACCACGCTCGGCCGGTGCTACTTCAACGAGACCCTGCCGGCCAGCTTCCCGTTCGTGAACTACGAGGTCGGCAAGAAGCAGCTGTCCGCCATCGTCAACGAGCTGGCCGAGACCTACCCCAAGGTCGAGGTGGCGACGGCGCTCGACGCGCTGAAGGACGCCGGATTCCACTGGGCGACCAGGGCCGGCGTGACGATCGCGATCGAGGACGTGATCGCGCCGCCGAACAAGGCCGAGATCCTCGATGGCTACGAGCGGCGCGCGGACAAGGTGCAGCGGGAGTACGAGCGTGGCCTGATCACCGACGATGAGCGCCGCCAGGAGCTCATCGAGATCTGGACGCACGCGACCGCTGACGTGGCCAAGGACATGGAGGCCGCATTCCCCGAGACCAACTCGGTGTGGATGATGGTCAACTCCGGCGCCCGTGGTAACCCGATGCAGGTCCGGCAGATCGCCGGCATGCGCGGCCTGGTCTCCAACCCCAAGGGCGAGACGATCCCGCGGCCGATCAAGTCGAGTTTCCGCGAGGGCCTGTCCGTGGTCGAGTACTTCATCTCCACCCACGGCGCCCGCAAGGGCCTGGCCGACACCGCGCTGCGCACCGCCGACTCCGGGTACCTGACCCGGCGCCTGGTGGACGTCGCGCAGGACGTCATCGTGCGCGAGGAGGACTGCGGCACCGACCGGTCGATCGTCATGCGGATCGCTGAGAAGGGCCCGGACGGGGTACTCCGCAAGCTGCCGAACATCGAGAACACCGGCACCGGCCGCACCATCGCTGAGGACATCGTCGTGGACGGCAAGGTCCTCGCCGCGGCGGAGAGCGACACGTACGAGTCGCTGCTGGATGTCCTGGTCAACGCGGGGGTGGAGACCATGCGCACGTACAGTGTGCTGGTCTGCGAGGCGAAGATCGGGGTCTGCGCCAAGTGCTACGGCCGCTCGCTGGCCACCGGCAAGACGGTGGACGTCGGCGAGGCGGTCGGCATCGTGGCCGCCCAGTCCATTGGTGAGCCGGGTACCCAGCTGACCATGCGGACCTTCCACACCGGTGGTGTGGCGGGCCAGGACATCACCCACGGCCTGCCCCGGATCCAGGAGCTGTTCGAGGCCCGGATCCCCAAGGGCATGGCGCCGATCAGCGGGGTCGAGGGCCGGGTCAAGGTCGAGGAGACCGAGAAGACCCGGAAGATCATCATCGTCCCCGACGACGGTGGCGAGGAAGTCGCCTACCAGGTGCCGATGCGGTCCCGGCTGCTCGTCGCCGACGGCGACCACGTCCGGGTCGGCCAGCAGCTCATCCAGGGCGCGGTCAACCCGCACGAGGTGCTCCGCTACCTCGGCTCCCGTGAGGTCCAGCTGCACCTCGTGCACGAGGTGCAGGAGGTCTACCGGTCCCAGGGCGTGTCCATCCACGACAAGCACATCGAGATCATCATCCGGCAGATGCTCAAGCGGGTGAACGTGCTCGAATCCGGCGACACCGAGCTGCTGCCCGGTGAGCTGGTCGAGCGGCCCCGGTTCGAGGAGGTCAACCGGGCGGTGGTGGAGCAGGGCGGCACGCCGGCCGGCGGCCGGGCGGTGCTCATGGGCATCACCAAGGCCTCCCTGGCCACCGAGTCGTGGCTGTCCGCGGCCTCCTTCCAGGAGACCACCCGGGTGCTCACCGACGCGGCGATCCACGCCAAGTCGGACCCGTTGCTGGGCCTGAAGGAGAACGTCATCATCGGCAAGCTCATCCCGGCCGGTACCGGCATGCCGCGGTACCGGAGCATCCGGGTCGAGCCGACGGAGGACGCCAGATCATCGGTCTACCCCGCCGCCGCCTACGAGGAGGCCCCGAGCTACGCGTTCGGCCAGGGCGCTGGTGAGGCCATCCCGCTGGAGGAGTACGACTTCGGCTCCTACAACCGGTAACAGTTTCCGGCAACGGCGCGCGAGGGCCCGGCAGCAGTCGCTGCCGGGCCCTCGCGCTTTCCCGTGGCCGGTGCCGTTTGTTTAGCCGGAGCCTGCCGGGCAGTGAGAGAGCCAGCAAAAGGATCCATGACGCGTGGTGCGCACGGTCCCGTGACCCGGGCCCGGTGCGGCCAGCACGGTTGCGGCCAGCACGGTTGCAGCCAACACGGTGCAGTGAGGAGCCAGCCATGGCGGCTGAGGACAAGGCAGCGAACAAGGTCACCGAGGTCAAGGGCAAGGTCAAGAAGGAGACCGGCAAGGCCATCGGCAACGAGCAGATGGAAGCCGAGGGCCGGGTGGACCAGACCAAGGGCGACCTGAAGCAGGCCGGCGAAAAGGTCAAGGACGCCTTCAAGAAGTAACCCCTGGACCCAGGTGCCCGGGCCCGGCGAGTAACGCTGGCCCGGGCACCCTCATGACCACGTGCCCGGGCCCGGCGGGAACCGCCACCCCGGGCGCCCCACCCGCGCCACCACCCCGCAGGATCGCGTCAGTGCGGTACCTAGTGGGTCATCGGCGGCCCGGAATGTACCGGGCTAACAGGGATCCGGCCTGCGCGGGTGTGACCGAGCTGCCGGGTGCCTGGTGATGGGTCATGGCACGGCGCTCGCTTCCGGAATATCCGGCGACCCGCTGCCGTTATTTCTCCTCGGAAGCGGAAAGCTGCCTGCTGGGCCGGATCTGGCCGCTGACCCACCGGGTCAGTCTTAGCGGGCCGCTGCTCTGCTATCCGCCTGGTGTCGTTGCACTGCTGCGGGACGGGAAAAGGCGCGGATCGGCCCGGACAGGGGCATGATCGCCATTCACTTTGCCTGTCGGCGCAGCGTTGGGTACGCTAGGGCATCGTGCCCGTGACAAGCGGGCACGCGCGTGCTAGCGGACTGCGGCGCCCCGGCTGAAAGGCCGGGAGCGGGGCGGAACGCCGGGAGCGCTGCCGGACGGCCGGATGGCCAGCTGGCAGGACCGCACCGGTGGGCTGCCAAGCGACCGGGCGTGCGGGCCTTTCCCTCTCTCGATTCCAAGGCTCCTACGGGGGCCGGCGTGCCACGGTGACCGCGACACGCCCGACCTCGGGGGTCGGAGAGGCCACGGAAAACAGCAGGTCGGACGCTACTGCGGCACGGCGGGAAGCCAGCCGCACAGCGCACGGGACAGTACCGCGCCGGTGGGCGCGGTGAACAACGGAGGGTGCCGCGCCGAGAGGCGCGGTGAACGACAGACGTCGCGCCACACGGCGCGGTAGGACGACAGACAGGTCGCGCCGCAGGGCGCGGGGTAGAAAACGGAGACGCGGTGCCCACGATCCAGCAGCTGGTCCGCAAGGGCCGCCAGGACAAGGTGGCCAAGACCACCACACCGGCCCTGAAGGGAAGCCCTCAGCGCCGAGGCGTCTGCACGCGCGTTTACACGACTACGCCGAAGAAGCCCAACTCCGCGCTGCGCAAGGTGGCCCGGGTGCGGCTGACCAGCCAGATCGAGGTCACCGCGTACATCCCCGGCGTCGGCCACAACCTGCAGGAGCACTCCATCGTGCTGGTGCGGGGCGGCCGGGTGCGTGACCTGCCCGGTGTGCGTTACAAGATCATCCGGGGTGCCCTCGACACGCAGGGCGTCCGCAACCGGAAGCAGGCACGGAGCCGGTACGGCGCGAAGAAGGAGAAGAGCTGACATGCCGCGTAAGGGCCCCGCGACCAAGCGGCAGCTGGTGACCGACCCGGTCTACGGCTCGCCGCTGGTGACAGCGCTGGTGAACAAGGTGCTGCGGAGTGGCAAGCGGTCTCTGGCCGAGCGGATCGTGTACGGCGCGCTTGAGGGTGCCAAGGAGAAGACGGGCAACGACCCGGTGGTCACGCTCAAGCGGGCGCTGGACAACGTCAAGCCGACGCTCGAGGTCCGCAGCCGCCGCGTTGGTGGCGCCACCTACCAGGTGCCGGTCGAGGTCCGGGCTTCCCGGAGCACCACCCTGGCCCTGCGCTGGCTGGTGTCCTACTCCCGGCAGCGCAGGGAGAAGACGATGACCGAGCGGCTGATGAACGAGCTGCTCGACGCGAGCAACGGCCTCGGGGCGAGCGTGAAGCGCCGCGAGGACACTCACAAGATGGCCGAATCGAACAAGGCGTTCGCGCATTACCGCTGGTAAGGCGCGGCCCACGGCCGAAAACTGACGAAGTAGCGAGGGAAACGAAGCAGTGGCGACCCAGACCGCCGTAGAGCTTGCCAAGGTCCGCAACATCGGGATCATGGCGCACATCGACGCGGGTAAAACCACGACCACCGAGCGGATCCTGTTCTACACCGGCATCAACTACAAGATCGGTGAGGTCCACGAGGGCGCCGCCACCATGGACTGGATGGAGCAGGAGCAGGAGCGCGGCATTACCATCACGTCGGCCGCGACCACCACCAGCTGGCGCGACCACACCATCAACATCATCGACACGCCTGGCCATGTCGATTTCACCGTGGAGGTCGAGCGCTCGCTGCGCGTCCTCGACGGTGCCGTCGCCGTCTTCGACGGCGTCGCAGGCGTGGAGCCGCAGTCAGAGACTGTCTGGCGCCAGGCGGACCGGTACGGTGTGCCCCGCATCTGCTTCGTCAACAAGATGGACCGGGTGGGCGCGGAGTTCCACCGCTGCGTCGAGATGATCACCGACCGGCTCGGGGCCACCCCGCTGGTGGTCCAGCTGCCGTGGGGCGTCGAGTCGGACTTCCGCGGCATCATCGACCTGATCCGGATGCGCGCGCTGCTCTGGCAGACCGAGGGCAAGGGTGACAAGTACGACGTGGTCGGGATCCCCGATGACCACCTGGAGGCGGCCCGGCAGTGGCGGGACGCGCTGCTCGAGCACATCGCCGAGAACGACGAGGAAATGATGGAGCTGTACCTCGAGGGCACCGAGCCCGACGAGGCGCAGCTGGTCGCCGCCATCCGGCGGGCCACCATCGCGGGCGGCGTCACCCCCGTGCTCTGCGGCAGTGCGTTCAAGAACAAGGGCGTGCAGCCGATGCTGGACGCGATCGTTCAACTTCCTGCCCAGCCCGGTGGACATCCCGCCGGTCAAGGGGCACGAGGTCGGTCACGAGGACCAGCCGGTGCTGCGCAAGGCCGACCCGGCCGACCCGTTCGCCGCGCTCGCCTTCAAGATCATGTCCGACCAGCACCTGGGCAAGCTCACCTACATCCGGATCTACTCCGGCACCCTGGAGTCTGGCTCTAACGTGCTCAACTCCACCAAGGGCCGCCGGGAGCGGATCGGCAAGATCTACCAGATGCACGCGAACAAGCGCGAGGAGCGCCCGTCCGCGGTGGCTGGCCAGATCGTGGCCGTGATGGGGCTCAAGGACACCTCGACCGGGGACACCCTGTCCGATCCGGCCAAGCAGGTGATCCTGGAGTCGATGACCTTCCCCGCGCCGGTCATCAACGTCGCGATCGAGCCGAGGACCAAGGGTGACCAGGACAAGCTGGGCACCGCGATCCAGCGGCTCGCCGAGGAAGACCCGACCTTCCAGGTCCGCACGGACGAGGAAACGGGTCAGACGATCATCTCCGGGATGGGCGAACTCCATCTCGAGGTGCTGGTGGACCGGATGCGGCGGGAGTTCCGCGTCGAGGCCAACATCGGCCGGCCACAGGTCGCCTACCGGGAGACCGTGCGGCGGACGGTGGAGAAGGTCGAGTACACCCACAAGAAGCAGACCGGCGGGGCTGGCCAGTACGGCCGCGTGGTCATCAATCTCGGGCCGACCGGCGGCGACGGCGGTGGCTACGAGTTCGAGAACAAGATCACCGGTGGTCGCATCCCCCGCGAGTACATCCCGTCGGTGGACGCGGGCTGCCAGGAGGCGGCCGAGTTCGGCGTGCTGGCGGGCTACCCGATGGTCGACGTGAAGGTCACGCTGACCGACGGTGCCTACCACGAGGTGGACTCCTCCGAGCTCGCCTTCAAGATCGCCGGTTCCATGGCGTTCAAGAAGGCGGCCGCCCAGGCTGATCCCGTGCTGCTCGAGCCGGTCATGGCCGTAGAGGTCCGGACCCCGGACGACTACATGGGCGAGGTCATCGGCGACCTGAACAGCCGGCGGGGCCAGATCCAGGCCATGGAGGAGCGCTCCGGGGTCCGGGTCGTCAAGGCGGTCGTGCCGCTGTCGGAGATGTTCGGCTACGTGGGTGACCTGCGCAGCCGGACGCAGGGACGGGCGGACTACAGCATGCAGTTCGATTCGTACGCGGAAGTGCCGCCCAGCATTGCCAAGGAGATCATCGCCAAGGCCCGCGGTGAGTAATCACCAGTAAGCGAAACGTCAGTCAGGAGAAACGGCGCGGCAAGAGCGCGCCTTGGCCCCGCCGCCGGCGGGGCAGATCGCAACGAGGAGAAACCAGTGGGGAAGGCCAAGTTCGAGCGGACGAAGCCGCACGTGAACATCGGCACCATCGGGCACATCGACCACGGCAAGACCACGCTGACCGCGGCGATCACCAAGGTGCTGCACGACAAGTATCCCGACGTGAACCCCTTCACGCCCTTCGACCAGATCGACAACGCGAAGGAAGAGAAGGAGCGCGGGATCACCATCTCGATCTCGCACGTCGAGTACCAGACCGAGAAGCGCCACTACGCGCACGTGGACTGCCCCGGTCACGCCGACTACATCAAGAACATGATCACCGGTGCCGCCCAGATGGACGGCGCGATCCTGGTGGTCGCGGCCACTGACGGCCCGATGCCGCAGACCCGCGAGCACGTGCTGCTGGCCCGCCAGGTCGGCGTGCCGTACATCGTGGTCGCGCTGAACAAGGCCGACATGGTGGACGACGAGGAGATCCTCGAGCTGGTCGAGCTCGAGGTCCGCGAGCTGCTGTCCACGTACGAGTTCCCCGGCGACGACGTCCCGGTGATCCGTGTCTCCGCGCTCAAGGCCCTCGAGGGCGACGCGGAGTGGGGCGCCAAGGTCGTCGAGCTGATGGAGGCGTGCGACGACAGCATCCCGGAGCCGGTCCGCGACGTGGCGAAGCCGTTCCTGATGCCGGTCGAGGACGTGTTCTCGATCACCGGCCGCGGCACCGTGGTGACCGGCCGGATCGAGCGCGGCAAGATCCACACCAGCGAGGAAGTCGAGATCATCGGGATCAAGGAAAAGGCGCAGAAGACCACGGTCACCGGCGTCGAGATGTTCCACAAGATCCTGGACGAGGGCCAGGCCGGTGACAACGCTGGCCTGCTGCTGCGCGGGATCAAGCGCGAGGATGTGGAGCGCGGCCAGGTCGTCATCAAGCCGGGCACCAACACCCCGCACACCGAGTTCGAGGGCCAGGTCTACATCCTGTCCAAGGATGAGGGCGGTCGGCACACCCCGTTCTTCAACAACTACCGTCCGCAGTTCTACTTCCGGACCACGGACGTGACGGGTGTCGTGCACCTGCCCGAGGGCACCGAGATGGTCATGCCCGGTGACAACACCGAGATGCGCGTCGAGCTGATCCAGCCAATCGCCATGGAGGAGGGCCTGCGCTTCGCTATCCGCGAGGGCGGCCGCACCGTGGGCGCCGGCCGGGTCACGAAGATCAGCAAGTAGTAACGGAGCTGGCCTCCGGCCCACGGCCGGAGGCCAGCTTCCCGATAGCGGCCCTCCAAGAAGCGAAGGACACGGAAGCCACATGGCGGGACAGAAGATCCGCATCCGGCTCAAGGCCTATGACCACGAGGTCATCGACAGCTCGGCGCGGAAGATCGTAGACACCGTCACGCGCACGGGCGCGCGGGTTGCCGGGCCCGTCCCGCTGCCCACCGAGAAGAACGTGTACTGCGTCATCCGCTCCCCGCACAAGTACAAGGACTCGCGGGAGCACTTCGAGATGCGCACGCACAAGCGCCTGATCGACATCATCGACCCGACGCCGAAGACCGTTGACTCGCTGATGCGGCTGGACCTGCCGGCCGGCGTCGACATCGAGATCAAGCTCTGAGGGACGCACCGATATGACCAAGCACAGCAAGGGCGTGCTGGGCACCAAGCTCGGCATGAGCCAGACCTTCGACGCGGACGGGCGCATGGTCCCGGTCACCGTGGTCGAGGCTGGCCCGTGTGTGGTGACCGCGGTCCGCACGCCCGACGCCAATGGCTACGCCGCGGTTCAGCTGGGATACGGCGAGATCGACCCGCGCAAGGTGACCAAGCCGGCCGCCGGGCACTTCGCCAAGGCCGCGGTGACCCCGCGCCGGTACCTGGTCGAGCTGCGGACCGATGACGCCACCGATTACACCCTGGGCCAGGAGGTCACCGCCGAGACGTTCGGTGCGGGTGACCTCGTCGATGTGACCGGCCGGAGCAAGGGCAAGGGCTTCGCCGGCGTGATGAAGCGGCACGGTTTCAAGGGCCTCAGCTCCTCCCACGGTACCCAGCGCAAGCATCGCTCACCGGGCTCGATCGGCGGCTGCGCCACCCCCGGCCGGGTGTTCAAGGGCCTGCGGATGGCCGGCCGGATGGGCGGGATGCGCACCACTGTGCCCGGCCTCACCGTGCACGCGGTGGACGCGGACCGCGGCCTGCTGCTGATCCGCGGCGCCGTGCCCGGCCCGCGGGGCAGCCTGGTCCTCGTCCGCAGCGCCGTCCGGACGGCGCGATCGCTTGAGGAGGCACCGTGAGCACCACCGTCAGTGTCGTCTCCCCATCCGGGCCGGCTGGCCAGGATGTGGAGCTTCCGGACGAGATCTTCAGCGTCCCGGTCAACGTGCCGCTGATGCATCAGGTGGTGGTGGCCCAGGAGGCCGCCGCCCGGCAGGGCACGCACGCCACCAAGACCCGCGGCATGGTCCGCGGCGGCGGTCGCAAGCCGTATCGCCAGAAGGGGACCGGCCGCGCCCGCCAGGGCTCGCTCCGGGCGCCCCAGTACGCAGGCGGCGGTGTCGTGCACGGCCCGGTGCCGCGATCCTACGTGCAGCGGACCCCCAAGAAGATGAAGGCGGCCGCGCTCCGCGGTGCGCTCTCTGACCGGGCGGCCGAGGGCCGGGTAGCGGTGGTGACCGGGTTCGTGGACGGTGACCTGCCCCGCACCAAGGACGCCGTGACCCTGCTGCGTACCGTCACGGGCCTCGCGGAGGCCCTGCGGTCGGTGCTGGTGGTCACGGTCGCGGACGACGAGCTGACCAGGAAGAGCCTGCGCAACGTGGCCGGGGTCCGGCTGCTCGCCAGTGAGCAGCTCAACACCTACGACGTACTGGTCAGTGAGCACCTGGTGTTCACCCAGGCGGCCCTGACCGCGTTCATCGAGCGCTCTGGCGCTCGGGTCACGACCACTGACACCGGGGAGCCGAAGGCCAGCACCTCGCGCGGCACCGCCGCCGCGAAGGCCGAGGCGACGGCGAAGGAGGATGAGCAGTGAGCGCAGTCAGGGTCTATAACCCCCGTGACGTCCTGCTGCGGCCGGTGATCTCGGAGAAGACCTACCGGCTGGCTGACGACGGCAAGTACACCTTCCTGGTCGCCCCGGACGCCAACAAGACGCAGGTCCGGCAGGCAGTTGAGGCTGTGTTCGGGGTCAAGGTGACGGGCGTCAACACGCTCAACCGGCCGGGCAAGCGCCGCCGCACCCGGCACGGCTGGGGCACCCGCCCTGCGACCAAGCGGGCTGTGGTCAGCCTCGCCGCGGGCGAGCGCATCGATGTCTTCGGCGGACCGGTCAGCTAGGCCGCCGGTCACATCCTTAAAGGAGCTTGAGCACACATGGGTATCCGCAAGTACAAGCCGACGACCCCCGGACGGCGGGGTGCGAGCGGTGCGGACTTCTCCGAGATCACTCGGGATGAGCCGGAGAAGTCCCTGGTCCGGCCGCTGCACTCGCGCGGCGGCCGGAACGTGCACGGCCGGATCACCGCCCGGCACCAGGGCGGCGGGCACAAGCGGGCGTACCGGGTGATCGACTTCCGCCGGGCCGACAAGGACGGTATCCCGGCCAAAGTGGCGCACGTGGAGTACGACCCGAACCGGACCGCGCGGATCGCCCTGCTGCACTACGCGGACGGGGAGAAGCGCTACATCCTCTGCCCGGAAGGCCTGTCCCAGGGCGACCGGGTGGAGAACGGCGCGACCTCTGACATCCGTCCAGGCAACTGCCTGCCGCTGCGCAACATCCCGACCGGCACCGTGGTGCACGCCATCGAGCTGCGGCCCGGTGGCGGGGCCAAGATCGCCCGCTCGGCCGGGTCTGGCGTTCAGCTGCTCGCCAAGGATGCTGGCTATGCCCAGCTCCGCATGCCCTCCGGTGAGATCAGGCGGGTGGACGCGGCCTGCCGCGCCACCGTCGGCGAGGTCGGGAACGCCGAACAGGGCAACATCAAGCTCGGCAAGGCGGGCCGGAACCGGTGGAAGGGTCACCGCCCTTCGGTGCGCGGTGTCGCGATGAACCCGGTAGACCACCCACTCGGCGGTGGCGAGGGCAAGAGCTCCGGTGGCCGTCACCCGGTCAGCCCGTGGGGTCAGCCTGAGGGCCGGACCAGGAAAGCACACAAGCCCAGCGACCGGATGATCGTCCGCAGGCGCAGCAAGAAGAAGCGGTAGGAGTACCTCACGATGCCTCGTAGTCTCAAGAAGGGCCCCTTCGTCGACGACCACCTGATCAAAAAGGTGGACGTGCAGAACGGCAAGGGCACCAGGAACGTGATCAAGACCTGGTCCCGCCGTTCCATGATCGTTCCTGCGATGCTGGGCCACACGATCGCGGTGCACGACGGCCGCAAGCACGTGCCGGTTTTTATTACTGAGGCCATGGTCGGCCACAAGCTCGGTGAGTTCGCGCCGACCCGCACGTTCCGCAGCCACGTCCGGGATGACCGCCGCAGCCGCCGCTAGGCCCGGGCTGCACCGTAGAGGCCGGCAACGGAAAGAGAGCGAGAGAGAAGGCAATGGAAGCTAGGGCGAAGGCGCGGTATGTGCGCGTCACGCCGCGCAAGGCCCGCCGCGTGGTGGACCTCATCCGCGGCATGCCTGCCCAGGAGGCGCAGGCGGTGCTGGCCTTTGCGCCGCAGTCGGCCAGCGATCCGGTCGGCAAGGTGCTGGCGAGTGCCATCGCCAACGCCGAGCATGGCCGGCAGGCCGACGCCAGCTCCCTCGTGGTCAGCCGGGCGTGGGTGGACGAAGGGCCGACGCTGAAGCGGTTCCGGCCGCGCGCGCAGGGCCGCGGCTACCGGATCAACAAGCGCACCAGCCACATCACGGTAATCGTGTCTGATGAACCCAAGGGGAGGTCCCGCTAGTGGGGCAGAAGGTGAACCCGCACGGGTTCCGGCTCGGCATCACCACCGACTTCAAGAGCCGGTGGTATGCCGACAAGCTGTACAAGGACTACGTGGCGGAGGATGTGGCGATCCGCCGGATGCTGCAGCGCGGCATGGAGCGCGCGGGCATCTCCAAGGTGGAGATCGAGCGGACCCGGGACCGGGTCCGGGTGGACATCCACACCGCGCGGCCGGGCATCGTCATCGGCCGCCGCGGCGCGGAAGCCGACCGGATCCGTGGTGACCTGGAGAAGCTGACCGGTAAGCAGATCCAGCTGAACATCCTCGAGGTCAAGAACCCGGAGACGGACGCGCAGCTCGTCGCCCAGGGGGTGGCCGAGCAGCTGTCCAGCCGGGTGTCGTTCCGCCGCGCCATGCGCAAGGCCATGCAGACGACCATGAAGAGCCCCGGCGCCAAGGGCATCCGGGTGCAGTGCTCCGGCCGCCTCGGCGGCGCTGAGATGTCGCGGTCGGAGTTCTACCGCGAGGGCCGGGTCCCGCTGCACACGCTGCGCGCCGACATCGACTACGGCTTCTACGAGGCCCGCACCACCTTCGGCCGGATCGGCGTGAAGGTGTGGATCTACCGGGGCGAGGCCCCGCAGACCCGGGCCGAGCGTGAGGCACAGCAGGCTGCCCTGCGGGCCGGCCAGCGCCGGGAGCGGCCTGCCGGGCCGCAGCGCCGGCGCCGTCCCGGTGGCCCCGACGGGACAGACCGGGCGGCAGCGAGCGAGCGGCCGCCCGCGGCCCCGGCGGATACCGAAGTGGCCACGGCCGGAGCAGCGGCGACCACGGGTGAGGAGAACTGAGTCATGCTTATCCCGCGCAGGGTGCGGCATCGCAAGCAGCACCGTCCGGACCGGCACGGTGTCGCCAAGGGCGGCACCCGGGTGGCGTTCGGTGAGTACGGCATCCAGGCCCTGGAGCACGCGTACGTGACCAACCGGCAGATCGAGGCCGCTCGTATCGCGATGACCCGGCACATCCGCCGTGGCGGCAAGGTGTGGATCACCATCTACCCGGACCGTCCGCTGACCAAGAAGCCCGCGGAAACCCGGATGGGCTCCGGCAAGGGCTCACCGGAGTGGTGGGTGGCCAACGTCAAGCCGGGCCGGGTGATGTTCGAGCTGTCCGGGGTGGCCGAGCCGGTCGCCCGGGAAGCCCTCCGCCGGGCCATGCACAAGCTCCCTATGAAGACCAAGTTCGTCAAGCGTGAAGTGGGTGAGGCGTGATGGCTAGTGGCCTGGCCGCCAATGACCTGCGGAACTCCTCAGAGGAAGAACTCGACATCAAGCTGGCCGAGGCCAAGACGGAGCTGTTCAACCTCCGTTTCCAGGCCGCGACCGGTCAGCTGGAGAGCCACGGGCGGCTGCGTGCCGTCCGCAAGGAGATCGCGCGCATCTACACGGTGAAGCGGGAGCGGGAGCTCGGCATCGTGACCTTCGTGCAGGAGGCGGAAGACAGTGAGTGACGACAGCGAGCAGGTTGCGCTGCCCAGCCGGGGCTACCGCAAGGTACGCGAGGGTTACGTGGTCAGCGACAAGATGGACAAGACCGTTGTGGTCATTGTCGAGGACCGGGTGAAGCACCCCAAGTACGGCAAGGTCATCCGGCGCACCAAGAAGTACACGGCGCACGACGGCGAGAACGCCTGCGGCGTCGGCGACCGGGTGCGGCTGATGGAGACCCGGCCGCTCTCCGCGACGAAGCGCTGGCGCGTCGCGGAGATCCTGGAGAAGGCCAAGTAACGACCACCCGCGGGGCGCGGGCCCCGCGAAACCCCGGCGTCAGGAAGCAGGAGTTGACGTGATCCAGCAGGAGTCGCGGCTTAAGGTCGCCGACAACACCGGTGCCAAGGAGATCTTGTGTATCCGCGTGCTCGGCGGCTCTGGCCGGCGATACGCGGGCATCGGCGATGTCATCGTGGCAACAGTGAAGGATGCCCTGCCCGGTGCCGGGGTGAAGAAGGGCGATGTGGTCAAGGCGGTCGTGGTGCGCACCCGCAAGGAGCGGCGCCGTGGCGACGGTTCCTACATCCGCTTCGACGAGAACGCCGCGGTCCTGATCAGGGACGGCGGCGACCCTCGCGGCACCCGGATCTTCGGCCCGGTCGGCCGTGAGCTGCGGGAGAAGCGGTTCATGCGGATCATCTCGCTCGCGCCGGAGGTGTTGTGATGCCGAGGAAGGCTGCGATGGCGAAGAAGGCAGCGGGGGGCAATCCGCCGCGTATGAAGATCAAGAAGGGCGATCACGTGGTGGTGGTGGCCGGCCGCGACCGCGGCCTGGAGGGCACCGTGATCCTGGCCGACCCCGGGCGGCAGCGCGTGCTGGTGCAGGGGGTCAACATGGTCCGCAAGAACAAGAAAGTGGACTACCAGGGCCGTCAGGGTGCCAAGCAAGGCGGCATCATGACCACCGAGGCGCCCATCCACGTGAGCAACGTGCAGCTGATCGATCCGGACAGCAAGAAGCCGGCCCGGGCTGGCTACCGGTTCGACGAGGACGGCACCAAGATCCGGATCTCCCGGGCGGGCGGTAAGGACTTCTGATGACTACCACAACGCAGGCGCCCGCCGCGCAGGAGCGCGTCGTGCCCCGCCTCAAGGAGCGCTACCAGCGCGAGATCGCGCCCGCTCTCCGTGAGGAATTCAGCTACGCCAACGTGATGCAGATCCCGTCGCTGACCAAGATCGTGGTCAACATGGGCGTGGGCGAGGCGGCCCGGGACGCGAAGCTCATCGAGGGTGCGGTCAGGGACCTCACCGCGATCACCGGGCAGCGGCCCGCGGTGGCCCGGGCCCGGAAGTCGATCGCCCAGTTCAAGCTGCGCGAGGGCATGCCGATCGGGGCGCACGTCACGCTGCGCGGCGACCGGATGTGGGAGTTCTGCGACCGGCTGCTCGCGATCGCCCTGCCCCGGATCCGCGACTTCCGCGGCCTGTCCGACCGGCAGTTCGACGGCCGCGGGAACTACACGTTCGGCCTCAACGAGCAGCTGATGTTCCACGAGATCAATCCCGATCAGGTGGACCGGCAGCGCGGCATGGACGTGACCGTCGTGACGACCGCGACTACCGACGATGAGGGCCGTTCGCTGCTGCGGCGGCTCGGATTCCCGTTCAAGGAGAGCTGAGGAGTGGCGAAGAAGGCGCTAGTCGTCAAGGCGAAGCGGACGCCCAAGTTCCAGGTGCGCGGCTATACCAGGTGCTCGCGCTGCGGGCGGCCGCGGGCCGTGTACCGCAGGTTCGGCCTGTGCCGGATCTGCTTCCGCTCGATGGCTCACCGCGGTGAGCTGCCAGGCATTACGAAGTCCAGCTGGTAGGGCAAAGCCCGCTAGTTCGTTCAGACCGACCTGGGCGCGACCCGCGCCCACCGACCACGCCGAAGGTCCCCCAGGGAAACCCCGGCGAGGAGGGCCACCAGGCCATGACGATGACCGACCCGATCGCAGACATGCTGACCCGTCTGCGCAATGCCAATTCGGCGTACCACGACACCGTGGGCATGCCCAGTTCCACGATCAAGGTCCGGATCGCGGAGATTCTCCAGCAGGAGGGTTACATCGCGGGCTGGAACGTGGAGGACGCCGAGGTAGGCAAGAGCCTCGTGGTCTCGCTCAAGTACGGGCCGACCCGGGAGCGGTCCATCGCGGGCATCAAGCGGGTGTCCAAGCCCGGCCTGCGGGTGTACGCGAAAAAGGACAACCTGCCCCGGGTGCTCGGCGGCCTGGGCATCGCCATCATCTCCACCTCGGCCGGCCTGATGACCGACAAGCAGGCGAACAAGCGTGGCGTGGGCGGGGAAGTCCTCGCCTACGTCTGGTGAGGAGGCGGCGATGTCACGAATTGGACGGCTGCCGGTAGAGATTCCCAGCGGCGTGGACGTCACCATCGACGGGCGCGCTGTCAGTGTCAAGGGCCCCAAGGGCAACCTGGCGCTGGAACTCACCGCGCCCATCGAGATTTCCCGCTCCGACGGGACGCTGACCGTCACCCGGCCCAACGACGAGGGCAAGGTGCGGGCGCTGCACGGGCTGTCCCGGACCCTGGTGGCGAACATGGTCACCGGGGTCACCCAGGGCTACAGCAAGACGCTGGAGATCGTCGGGGTGGGCTACCGGGTGCAGGCCCGTGGCTCGAACCTGGAGTTCTCGCTGGGCTTCAGCCACCCGGTGATGGTCACCCCGCCGGAGGGCATCACGTTCCGGGTCGAGACCCCCACCCGGCTGGTGGTCGAGGGCATCGACAAGCAACTGGTCGGTGAGGTCGCGGCCAACATTCGCAAGCTGCGCAAGCCCGACCCGTACAAGGGCAAGGGCATCCGGTACCAGGGTGAGCAGATCCGCCGCAAGGTCGGGAAGGCTGGGAAGTAGCAGATGGCTGTCACGAAGACCAGGGCCCGTGGCCGGACCGCCGCGCGTACGCGGCGGCACACCCGGGTGCGCAAGAAGGTCATGGGCAGTGCGGCGCGGCCCCGGCTGATCGTCAACCGGTCCGCCCGGCACACGTTCGTCCAGCTGGTGGACGACGCCGCGGGCCGGACACTCGCGTCCGCATCTACCCTGGATGGGGCGCTCCGGGAGGCCAGCGGGGACAAGACGGCCAAGGCACGCCAGGTTGGCGCGCTGCTCGCCGAGCGGGCACTCGCCGCGGGAGTCACCGCGGCGGTCTTCGACCGGGGCGGCTGGGCCTACCACGGCCGGATCGCCGCCCTCGCCGACGCCGTGCGCGAAGGCGGGCTGGCCCTCTGATGGCCGGGCTGGGTACGCGCTTTGCAGTTGAGACTGATGAGAGAAGGAAAATCTGATGGCAGGAGCTCCGCGGCGTGGTGGCGGCGGCGAACGGCGTGACCGCCGTGACGACCGCCGCGGCGGTGCCGCCGACAAGGGCACCGCGTACCTGGAGCGGGTCGTCACCATCAACCGGGTGGCCAAGGTGGTCCAGGGCGGCCGCCGGTTCAGCTTTACCGCCCTGGTCATCGTGGGTGATGGCAACGGGATGGTGGGCGTCGGCTACGGCAAGGCCAAGGAGGTGCCCGCGGCCATCGCCAAGGGCGTCGAAGCGGCCAAGAAGTCGTTCTTCCGGGTCCCGCGGATCGCGGGCACGATCCCGCACACCGTCCAGGGCGAGGAGTCCGCAGGCGTCGTCCTGCTGAAGCCCGCCAGCCCCGGCACCGGCGTCATCGCGGGCGGCCCGGTCCGCGCCGTGCTGGAGTGCGCGGGCGTGCACGACGTGCTGTCCCGGTCGCTCGGCTCGTCCAACCCGATCAACGTCGTGCACGCGACGGTGGCGGCGCTGAAGAGCCTGAAGCGGCCCGAGGAGATCGCCCGCCGGCGCGGGCTTCCGATCGAGGACGTTGCCCCGGCGGCCATGCTGCGCGCTCGCGCGGCCGCCGCCGGTGCTGGCGCCGCTAACAGCGGCAATAGCTGAGCGGAGCAGGCCGATGGCACAGCTGAAAGTAACCCAGACCCGGTCGGTGATCGGGGGAACCAAGGTGCAGCGGGCATCGTTGCGCTCACTAGGACTGAAGCGGATCGGGCATTCGGTCGTCAAGGACGACCGGCCCGAGTTCCGCGGCATGATCTATACGGTGCGGCACCTCGTCGCCGTCGAAGAGGTCGACTGACATGCTCAAGATCCACCACCTCCGTCCCGCCCCCGGGTCGCGCACCGCGAAGACCCGGGTCGGCCGGGGTGAGGCGTCCAAAGGCAAGACGGCCGGCCGCGGCACCAAGGGCACCAAGGCCCGCGGGCAGGTCGCGGCGGGCTTCGAGGGCGGCCAGATGCCGCTGCAGCGCCGCGTGCCCAAGCTGAAGGGCTTCTCCAACCTCCGCTTCAAGACCACCTACCAGGTGGTCAACACCGGCCGGCTGGCCGAGCTGTACCCGCAGGGTGGCGAGGTGACGCCGGAGGACCTGGCCGCCAAGGGCGCGGTGCGCGCTGGTGAGCCGGTCAAGGTACTCGGCCAGGGTGACGCCGACGTGGCCTTGCGGGTGACCGCGCACGCGTTCTCCGCCTCGGCCCGGGAAAAGATCACCACTGCCGGGGGAACAGTAACGCAACTGTGATGGGCTGTTACAGTGAGCGCTATTCGCGTGCAGGTCAGGACCGTGCCGGCCGGGCATGTCCGGTGAATAGCGCGAACTTTAGGTCAGGCACAGTGCAACGAGCGCGTTACACTGCGGCGCACCGGCCGTCGTGGCCATCCCTGGGGAAGGCGCGGCACCATCCCGTTGACCGATCTAGTTGAGGACGGCGCATGCTGACCGCGTTCTTCCGCGCATTCCGAACGCCTGACCTGCGCAGGAAGCTGCTGTTCACGCTGGGTGTGCTGGCCGTGTTCCGGCTCGGTGCGGCGATTCCCACGCCTGGCATCTCCGAGAAGGCCGTCACCACCTGCATCGGGCTGGAGAGCACCAGCTCCCAGGCCAGCGTCTACCAGCTGGTCAACTTGTTCAGCGGTGGTGCACTGCTGAAGCTTTCCGTGTTCGCGCTCGGCATCATGCCGTACATCACGGCGAGCATCATCCTGCAGCTGCTCGCCGTGGTCATCCCGCGGCTGGAAACACTGCGCAAGGAAGGCCAGGCCGGCCAGGCCAAGATCACCCAGTACACCCGGTACCTCACCGTGGGCCTGGCCATCCTGCAGTCCACCGGCATCGTAGCGCTGGCCCGGGCGGGCAACCTGGGCACCGCGAGCTGCCCCTCGCTGATCAAGAACGACTCGATCTTCACCATCACCACCATGGTGATCTGCATGACGGCCGGCACCGCCGTGATCATGTGGCTCGGTGAGCTCATCACCGACCGCGGCGTAGGCAACGGCATGTCGGTACTGATCTTCACCACCGTCATCTCCGTGTTCCCCGGCTACATCTGGACCATCTACAAGTCCCGGGGCGCAGTCACCACGCTGGTCGTCATCGTCGTCGGGGTGGCCATCGTCGGGTTCGTGGTGTTCATGGAACAGGCCCAGCGGCGGATCCCGGTCCAGTACGCCAAGCGCATGGTGGGCCGCAAGATGTACGGCGGGACCTCGACCTACATCCCGCTCAAGGTGAATCAGGCGGGCGTCATCCCGGTCATCTTCGCCTCGTCGCTGCTGTACATCCCGGAACTGGCGGCGTCGCTGTTCGGCAACAAGACCAAGCCCTCGTCGTGGGTGACGTTCATCAACTCCAATCTCTCCCTCGGCGACTCCCCGCTGTACATGGGATTGTTCTTCGTGCTGATCGTGTTCTTCACGTACTTCTATGTGTCGATCACGTTCAACCCGGTCGAGGTCGCGGACAACATGAAGAAGTACGGCGGGTTCATCCCCGGTATCCGTCCCGGGCGCCCGACGGCCCAGTACCTGAACTACGTGCTCACCCGGCTGACCGCTCCCGGCGCGCTCTACCTGGGCCTGATTGCCCTTATCCCCATGGTGGCCCTGGCCCTGGTCGGAGTCAGCAGTCAGTTCCCGTTCGGCGGGACCAGCATCCTGATCGCGGTGGGGGTGGGACTGGATACAGTGAAGCAGATCGAGAGCCAGTTGCAGCAGCGCAACTATGAGGGCTTCCTGCGATAGTGCGCGTCGTCCTCGTGGGCCCCCCCGGCGCGGGCAAGGGGACACAGGCCCAGTTCATAGCGTCGCACCTGTCCATCCCGAAGATCTCGACAGGTGATATTTTCCGCACGAACGTCAGCCAGGGCACGGCGCTGGGACGCCGTGCGCAGGCGTTCATGCAGAGCGGCGACCTGGTCCCGGACGAAGTGACCATCGCCATGGTCACCGACCGGCTGCAGGAGGACGACTCGCAGTCCGGCTTTCTGCTGGACGGATTCCCGCGGAACGTCCCGCAGGCCGAGACGCTGAAGAAGATGCTGTCCGCCTGGGACACCCGGCTGGACGTGGTGCTCGAGCTGGTTGTGGACGACGACGAGGTGGTGCGCAGGCTGTCCGGGCGGCGCACCTGCCGCCGCTGCGGCCGGGTCTGGCACGTGCTGTTCGATCCGCCCGCGCACCGAGAGAGATGCGACGACGACGACAGCGAGTTGTTCCAGCGCGACGACGACCGCGAGGAGACGATCAGGCATCGGCTCGAGGTCTACCAGGAGCAGACCTCACCGCTGGTCGCCTTCTACGCCGACGAGGGCATCCTGCTCGGCATCGACGCGACCGGCCCGGTTGAGGAGATCACCGAGCGCGCGCTCAGCGCGTTGCGCCGGTTCATCCGCTGACTACTGGAGTCGCAGTTCCCCGGACGGGTTACCGTTGAGGGAAAGCGGAGCCGGCGGCGGCCCAGGGGCCTGGCTGGTCAGCAGCGGGACGGCGGTACCTGCCGGAGGAGGATGCGGATGCCGAGCAATCCGAAGATCCGAGCCTCTGATTCGGATCGTGACCGGACTGCGGCGCTGCTCCGCGAGCATCATGCGGCGGGCCGGCTCACCGCCGAGGAGTTCCACGAGCGGCTGGACCAGGCGTACGCCGCCAAGACCCTGGGCGAGCTGGACGAGCTGCTCTCCGACCTGCCCGCCATCGACCTCTACCAGCTGCCGGACGCCTCGCTCCGCCGTGGCCCGCCCACTGGCGATGTGCCGCTGCCCTGGTGGCGCCCGTCCCGCTGACCCGGGAATACCCAGGCTGGCTACTTGGTTCGCATTGTCAAGCGGAGTCGCGTAGACTCTGCTCCGGCCTCGTGAGTTGCTTTGTGTTGGCGTGCGCCGTGCTGGCGTCCGCCAAGAGCATCGGAGCGGCTCTATCCCGAGGGCATCCCGATCTGGCCAGGACGCGTGAGCGTGGGCTGGGTCTGGGACGGACAGCAAGAGAAACGTCCGCTAGCGCCACGCCACCAGCGAGCGTCAGCGGGCCTGACAGCGAAGCGCGGAGGACATGCCCAAAAAGGACGGCGCCATCGAGATCGAGGGCAGGATCGTCGAGTCACTTCCCAATGCCTTCTTCCGGGTGGAGCTAGACAACGGGCACAAGGTTCTCGCCCATATCAGCGGGAAGATGCGGATGCACTACATCCGGATCCTGCCCGACGACCGGGTCGTCGTAGAGCTGAGCCCGTACGACCTGAGCCGTGGCCGGATCGTTTACCGGTACAAGTAAGCGAACTCGCGGCGCAGGAACCGATCACCGCGCCGTAGGAAGGCCACGATGAAGGTCAAGCCGAGTGTGAAGAAGATTTGCAGCAAGTGCAGGGTGATCCGGCGGCACGGCCGGGTCATGGTCATCTGCTCTGACCCGCGGCACAAGCAGCGCCAGGGCTGATGGCATAACAAGCGCACCGCAGCCCGCGCCGGTCGACCGGCGCGGGTCCACCCCCGGCGGGAGGCCGGGGCCCGGTCCGGGCAGGCACCGGGGCGCGGCGCGCACGACCTCCCCGAGCAGAAGGAGAACTGCCCGCCCATGGCACGTCTCGTCGGCGTCGACCTCCCGCGCGATAAGCGCCTGGAGGTCGCACTTACCTACATCTACGGGATCGGGCGCACCCGTGCGCTCGAGACGCTGAGCGCCACGGGCGTCAGCGGCGACACCCGGGTCCACCAGCTCGGTGACGATGAACTGGTCCGTCTCCGTGACTGGATCGAGGCCACCTACAAGGTTGAAGGCGACCTGCGCCGCGAGGTGCAGGCGGACATCCGCCGCAAGATCGAGATTGGCTGTTACCAGGGCATCCGGCACCGCCGGGGGCTGCCGGTGCACGGCCAGCGCACGCAGACCAACGCCCGGACCCGCAAGGGCCGGAAGAAGACCGTGGCCGGCAAGAAGAAGGCCGGGAAGAAGTAGTCCGCGCCCCAGGGCAGCACCTGGCGTTCCGTTAGCCACCCGCGCGCGGATCGACGACCTCACCGAATAGGAAGCAGATGCCTCCGAAGAGCCGTACGGCCACCAAGAAGGTGCGCCGCAAGGAAAGGAAGAACGTAGCTCACGGGCACGCCCACATCAGGAGCACGTTCAATAACACCATCGTCTCGATCACCGACCCGGTGGGCAACGTCATCTCATGGGCGTCGTCCGGCCAGGTCGGTTTCAAGGGTTCTCGTAAGTCCACGCCGTTCGCCGCCCAGATGGCGGCTGAGGCCGCGGCGCGCCGGGCCATGGAGCACGGCATGCGCAAGGTCGACGTTTTCGTGAAGGGCCCTGGCTCCGGGCGGGAAACCGCCATCCGCTCGCTCCAGGCGACGGGCCTGGAGGTCGGGTCGATCCAGGACGTCACCCCGGTTCCGCATAATGGCTGCCGCCCGCCGAAGCGGCGCCGGGTCTGAGGAGAAGCGAGAACATGGCTCGATACACGGGCGCGGACTGCAAGCTGTGCCGCCGCGAGAAGATGAAGCTCTTCCTCAAGGGCGCCAAGTGCGATTCGCCCAAGTGCCCCATTGAGATCCGGCCCTACCCGCCGGGTGAGCACGGCCGGAACCGGCCCAAGGAGAACGAGTACCTGCTGCAGATCCGGGAGAAGCAGAAGGCCCGCCGGGTCTACGGCATCCTGGAGCGGCAGTTCCACGGCTACTACGTGGAGGCCTCCCGTAAGCGTGGCCTGACCGGCGAGAACCTGCTCCAGATCCTGGAGAGCCGGCTGGACAACGTGGTCTACCGGGCGGGCTTCGCCAAGAGCCGGGACATGGCCCGCCAGCTGGTCCGGCACGGCCACTTCCTGGTCAACGGCAAGAAGGTGGACATCCCGTCCTACCGGGTGAGCGAGAACGACATCATCGAGGTCCGGCCGAAGTCGCTGGAGATGACCCCGATGGTGGTGGCCCGCGCCGAGGCAGGGGAGCGCCAGCCGCCGGCCTGGCTGGAGGTCATCCCGGACCGGATGCGGGTCCTCGTGCACGCCCTGCCGGTCCGGGCCCAGATCGACACCCAGGTCTCCGAACAGCTCATCGTTGAGTACTACTCGAAGTAATCCCGGTTGGCCGGCTCGAGGCCGGCCCGCCTGGAGGCCCAGCAAGATCGGCGAGCCGGCTCGATGCCGGTGAGCCGACGGTGACAGGGTTGGCCGGCTCGACGCCGGCCGATCCTGTGCGCCACAGCCAGCTGGCTGAACGCCGGCTGGCTAAAGTAAAACAGGCCGTCATATAGCGGGCGGTCTGGAAAGGGGTACCAAATGCTCATCGCCCAGCGTCCGACTCTGACCGAAGAGCAGGTCAACGACTTCCGGTCGCGGTTCGTCATCGAGCCGCTGGAGCCTGGCTTCGGTTACACGATCGGGAACTCGGTCCGGCGCACGTTGCTGTCCTCGATTCCCGGTGCCGCCGTCACCAGCATCCGGATCGAAGGCGTGCTGCACGAGTTCTCCACGGTCCCCGGGGTCGCCGAGGATGTCACCGACATCATCCTGAACCTCAAGGAGCTCGTGGTCTCCTCCGAGCAGGACGAGCCCGTGGTCATGTACCTGCGCAAGCAGGGCCCTGGTGAGGTCACCGCCGCGGACATCGCCCCGCCGGCCGGGGTCGAGGTGCACAACCCCGACCTGCACATCGCCACCCTGAACGGCAAGGGCAAGCTGGAGATGGAGCTCACCGTCGAGCGTGGCCGTGGCTACGTGTCGGCGGCGCAGAACAAGCAGCCCGGGCAGGAGATCGGCCGGATCCCGATCGACTCGATCTACTCGCCGGTGATGCGGGTCACCTACAAGGTCGAGGCCACCCGGGTGGAGCAGCGGACCGACTTCGACAAGCTGATCCTGGACGTGGAGACCAAGCCCTCGATGCGCCCGCGGGACGCGGTCGCCAGTGCCGGTAAGACCCTGGTCGAGCTGTTCGGCCTGGCCCGCGAGCTGAACGTGGAAGCGGAGGGCATCGACATCGGCCCGTCGCCCACGGACGCCGCGCTCGCGGCGGACCTGGCGCTGCCGATCGAGGAGCTGAACCTCACCGTCCGCTCCTACAACTGCCTAAAGCGCGAGGGCATCCACACCGTGGGCGAGCTCGTCGCCCGCAGCGAGCAGGACCTGCTCGACATCCGTAACTTCGGCGCCAAGTCGATCGAGGAAGTCAAGCAGAAGCTGACCGATATGGGGCTCGCGCTCAAGGACTCGCCGCCCGGATTCGACCCGGGCAGCGCGGCCGACAGCTACGGCGCGGACGACGACGACAGCTACGTCGAGACGGAGCAGTACTAAGCACACGGCAGTACCGAACATGTGTGACGGCCAGGGCCGCCCGGCCCTGGCCGCTTAACCAAGGAGAGCGTTCCGATGCCCACGCCCACCAAGGGCCCGCGGCTGGGTGGTAGTGCGGCCCACCAGCGGCACCTGCTGGCGAACCTGGCCACCGCCTTGTTCGAGCACGGCAGGATCACCACGACCGAGGCCAAGGCACGCCGGCTGCGGCCGGTCGCTGAGCGCCTCATCACCTTCGCCAAGCGCGGCGACCTGCACGCCCGCCGCCAGGTGCTGACCGTGGTCACCGACAAGAGCGTGGTGCACACCCTGTTCACCGAGATCGGGCCCCAGTTCTCCGCCCGGGACGGTGGCTACACCCGGATCACCAAGATCGGGCCGCGCAAGGGTGACAACGCCCCGCTGGCCGTCATCGAGCTGGTCGCGGAGGAGACCGAGGCCAAGTCGCGGCGCCGCCGGGCCCGGCGGTCCCAGCCCGCCGCCCGCCCCGCCGCTGCCGCGGCCGCTCAGGCCGACGTCGCGGCCGAGGCCGATGACAGCGCTGAGGTAGCGGACGCGGCGGTCGTGGACGCCACGGCGGCCGCGGACACCGACGCCGTGACCGAGGACGAGGCTGCGGCTGAGGATGAGGCCGTTGCTGAGGAGGAGGACGCTGACGGGGACGAGGCCGCTGACGCCGAGGCCGCGGACGAGGCCACGGCCAAGCCGGCTGATAGTTAGCCCCCGCCTGGCTGGTGAACGCTGATCCGGCAGGCCCGGGCGGGTTCTGCCGGCTGCGGCTCGACCTGCGCTACGACGGCACCGCGTTCGCGGGCTGGGCCCGCCAGCCCGGCCAGCGGACCGTGGCCCAGGTCGTCGAAGACGCGCTCGGCCGGGTCCTGCGGGCCCGCGAGCCGGTCCGGCTGACCGTCGCAGGCCGGACCGACGCCGGGGTGCATGCCCGCGGCCAGGCCGCGCACGCTGACGTGCCCGCGGAGCTGTGGGCGGCGGCCGCACCCAGCGCCCTGCGCCGGCTGTCCGTGCTGCTGCCCACGGATGTGCGGGTGCACCGGATCGAGCCCGCCCCGGCCGGGTTCGACGCCCGTTTTTCCGCCCTGTGCCGCCGCTACTCCTACCGGGTCTGCGATGACCCAGCCGAGGCGGATCCGCTCGGCCGGCATGACACACTCTGGTACCGCCGCCCGCTCGACGTCGGGGCCATGAACGAAGCCGCTGCCGGGCTGCTCGGCGAGCACGACTTCGCGGCGTTCTGCCGCCGCCGCGAGGGCGCCAGCACGGTCCGCGCCCTGCTCAGCCTGACCTGGGTGCGGCCGGAACCGGCGCTGGTGGTCGGCACCGTCGTCGCGGACGCGTTCTGCCACTCGATGGTCCGGGCGCTGACCGGCGCCCTGCTCAAGGTCGGTGACGGCAGCCGCCCGCCCGCCTGGCCGGCCCTGGTGCTCACCGCCCGGGTCCGCGATCCCGCCGTCCCGGTAGTCCCGCCGCACGGGCTCTGCCTGGAGGAAGTCCGGTACCCGCCTGCCGCCGAGCTGGCGGCCCGGGCCCGGGAAACCCGCCGCCTGCGGACCGTGGCGGAGCCGCCCGCACCGGAAACGGCCTAGCGGGACCCCTTTGCCTTTAGCCCGTGCCAGGCGTCTGCGGCTTGCCGAACACCATGCGGCTGGTCAGGCTGATGTTCGCGGTGTCGTCCACCAGCTGGCGGGAGAACGCGTCCAGCTGTTTCTGGCCCGCCGCGGACGGCGCGGCCAGATTCGTGAACTCGGCCCAGGTCAGAATCAGGTAGTGGCCGCGATACTGCGCTTCCTCCAGCCCGGTGCCCTGGGCCAGCTTGCTCGTCGGCCCGTTCGGGCCTGGCAGCTGCTTGATGAAGTCTGCCGCCCCGGCCGCCTTCCCGGCCTCCTGGGCCGCGGCCACGGTGTTCAGGTTGAGCACCCCGATCGTGCCCATTATCTTCTGCCCGGAGGACAGGTAGCTGGCCCGCATCACCTGGGTGCACCCGGCCTTGCGCAGCGCGGCCTGCAACTGGGCCCCGATCACCATGGCCGCGCAGTTGGCGCCGCTGCCCTGGTCCACCGTGCGGGTGGCGGCCGCGGTCCCGGTGCCGTACGAGGCGGGGAACAGCTCGGTCAGGGTCAGCGGGGCCGGGTCGTCCGCCTGGCTGGCGATATGCCGCCAGGTCCCCAGCGACGCCGAGGGACTGGCCGACGCGGTGGGTTTCGGCGCGGGCGACGGTGAGCCCGACGCGCTCGGCTGCCCCGTGGCGAAGTGCTGGTAGGCCACGGCGACCAGCACCACCACCGCGATCAGCATGACTACTGGCATCAGCCAGATCCGGGCCCGTCGGCCGGGGCCACGGCGGCCAGGCCCGCGCGGCGGGCGGCCACCGCCCGCGGACCGCGATGCTCGCGACCCGCCCGCTCCTGCGGGAGCCCGGCCCGGGCCGTCGGCCGGGGACCACAGCTCGTCGTGGTCGTTGTCCGCGGCGGGCGCGGAGATCGCCGTCGGCTCGTCGTCGGTGAGGTCGGCCGCTGCCCCCTCCAGCGCCGCCCGGCGGGCTTGCCGGGCCGCCAGCCGCCCGCCTGGCCGCGCGGGCGGCCCGGCGTACCCAGGTGCGTCGGCCGGGTGGCGCGGGTCGTCCTGCGGCCCGGGGTAGCCCCGCGGGCCTGCATCCTGCTGACCGGCAAACCCTGGATCGCCAGGGAAGCTCTCCTGGCCGGGGTATTCCGGCTCGGACGGCCCCCGCCTCGGCCCGGGCACCGGGTCAGCCCAGTCCGCTCCCGGCCCGGCCCGGCCCGGGGCCGCCCCGACCGCGGGCCGGGCCGGGCCGGTGGCACTGGCCGGGGTCCACTCGCCGGACAGCATGGCGTCGTCCAGCACCTGCCAGGTCTGGGTGGCGGTGGCATCAGCCGCCGGGTCGCTCACCGCCAGCAGCGGGTACTCCGGTTCCGCTGACTCGCCCGGCGCTGGCCCGGGCAGGGCCCGGCCGGCCGCTCCGGCCGCCCGCAGCGACGGCGCGTTCCACGGCGAGAACTGGCCCGGCGGGTAGACCGGGTCCGGTGCTCCTGGCGCCGGCGGGTAGCCGCGTACCGGGCCACGACCGCCGGGGCCCGCGGTGCGGAATGCTCCGGCCCGCCAGAGGGACCCACCCGCGGCAGCCTGGCTGTCCGCGGGCTGGCCCGCGTCCGGGGCGCCCTGGATCTCATAGCCCGGTTGACGGGCCGGCCGCCGCCAGGCATTCTCCCGGGACGACGGGGCCGCACCGGGGTCTGGCGGCTGGGCTGCGCGCGCACCACCCCGGCCCGGGCCATGCCGGCCCCCGCGGTCCCGCCCGCGTCTCGTCTCCGGCCCGCGCCCCGCCTCCGCCGGGTGGCCCGGGTCGGCTCCGTGGCTCGGGTCGGCTCCGTGGCTCGGGTCGGCTCCGTGGCCCGGGTCGGGTCCGTGGCCCGGGTCGGGTCCGTGGCCCGGGTCGGGTCCGTGGCCCGGGTCGGGTCCCCGGCTCAGGTAGTCCTGGGGCGGCGCGGCCGGCCCGGCTGGCGCGGTCGGCGTCGCTGGGTCGGTATACCGCGACTGCCCGGCCGTCGTGGCGCTGGGCGGGGGGGCAGGGGAAAAACCGTGCCCGCCGTTCCGTTCGGCCGCGCCCGGTCGGCCCGGTGCGCTGTATGGGTCGGTTCCGTCGTACGGACCCGGTGCGCTGTACGGGCCGGTTCCGCCGTCCGGGGCGGACGGGCCGGCGTCGCCGCGGCCCGCCTCCTGGTGCGGGCCTGTCGCCCAGCTGGGGGCGGCGCTGCTGGCCGGCGGCTGCGCATGGCGGGATGCCCGGCCCGGGCGTGGCTCGCCAGGGTACCCAGGATTCTGCTGGCCCGGCGAGATGGTGGCGTACCCGCCCGATTCCGGGTGACCGGCCGCGCTGTAACCAGGCTCGCTGTAACCAGGCTCGCTGTAACCAGGCTCGCTGTAACCAGGCTCGCTGTAACCAGGATCCCGGTGCCGCCGCCCGTGGCGGCCGCTGGCCTCGGGATACCCCGCCGGGCCCTGGCCGGCCTCCTGGCCGTAGCCGGACGGGCTGGCGGGCTGGCTGTACCCGGCCGTGTCCCCGGGCTGGCCATAGTGGGACGGGCTGGCAGGCTGGCCGTATCCGGCCGTGTCCCGGGGCTGGCCGTATCCGGCCGGGTACGCAGGCCAGCCGTAACCGCCTGTGGCCGCAGCATGCCCTGACCCAGCGGGCCCGGCGCCGGCGGGTCCGGCTCCGCTAGCCGGCCCGGCCTGGGGCGAGCCCGCAGTTCCCTGCCCGGCCCCCCGCCCAGTACCTCCCGGCCCTGGCCCGGCCTGCCCACGCGTGGGCAGGTCATCGTCGTAGCCCGAGGGTGGGGCGTGCCGCGGCGCAGCGTCCGGGCGGTCGTCCGGCGGTGGGCCGGCCCTGTCATCACCCGGATAGCCCATGCTGCGAGCGTAATCGCTCCTGACGATTATCCTAGACCGGACCGGCATTTTGCCCGCTCCGCAGCCACTTTGCGGTGTCCTGGCGGCCCGGGAGCGGCCTGGAACCGGCCTGGAACGGGTCCCGGGACGGCTGTCGGCGGTGTGGTTCCCGTTCACTTTGACCGTGGGTGGCCCGGCCGGTATCCTTCTTGGGCGTCCATGTGTGTCCGCATGCCCGCGGTGCCCGCTTAAGCGGGGCTGGTTACGCGGCGGCGGATGCGGCGGACTCCTTGCCCGGAGGGTTGCCCCGGGCACGGAGCCAAGATCAGGTCCACCAGACAAAGGCTTACTACCGTGCGCACATTCAGCCCTAAGGCCGCCGACATCGAGCAGAAGTGGCACGTCATAGACGCGTCCGATGTCGTCCTTGGCCGCCTGGCCAGCCATGCGGCCGTGCTGCTGCGCGGCAAGCACAAGCCGATCTTCGCGCCGCACGTGGACACCGGCGATTTCGTTATCGTGATCAACGCCAGCAAGGTCGCGCTGAGCGGCCGCAAGCTGGAGCAGAAGATGGCCTACCGGCACTCCGGCTACCCGGGCGGACTGCGCTCGGTGGCCTATGGCGACCTGATGGAGCGGCACCCGGAGCGGGTGATCGAGAAGGCCGTCCGCGGCATGCTCCCGAAGAACTCACTTGGCCGCAGCATGCTGCGCAAGCTCAAGGTGTACGCCGGACCGGACCACCCGCACCAGGCCCAGCAGCCGGTGCCGTTCGAGATCAAGCAGGTCGCCCAGGTGGCGCCGCCTGCCGCGGCAGGCAGCCGCTGAGGCAGGGTCAGGCGCCCCAGCCGAGGCGCACTGTGAGAACCGATGAGGAAGTACGAGGAAGAAACCGTGGCCGAGTCCACTGGCACGCAGGTGCTCGCTGAGGGCGCTGGCGTGGATACGGCGGAAGACGCCGAAGAGCACGTGTCGGAGTACACCACCGAGACCGCTGCGGACGCTGGCGAGCGCCAGGCCACCCGGCGGCCGGTGGTCACCGGCAGTGCGCTCGGCACCGGGCGCCGCAAGGAAGCCATCGCCCGGGTTCGCATCCTGCCGGGGTCGGGGCAGTGGCGGATCAATGACCGGTCGCTGGAGGAGTTCTTCCCGAACAAGGTCCACCAGCAGCTGATCAGCGAGCCGTTCGTGAGCCTGGGCGCGGAGAACCAATTCGACGTCATCGCCCGGATCACTGGCGGCGGTGTGACCGGGCAGGCCGGTGCGTTGCGGCTGGGCATTGCCCGGGCGCTGACCCTGGTTGACCCGGAGAACCGGCCTGCCCTGAAACGGGCTGGCTTCCTGACCCGGGACGCCCGGGTCAAGGAGCGCAAGAAGTACGGGCTCAAGAAGGCCCGCAAGGCGCCTCAGTACTCCAAGCGCTAAAGCCCTCCCGACCGCGTCCAGTCCAAGCGCGACCCGCGGGCCGGCGTTTGCGGCGACCCCGGATGACGTCTGCTTGGCATTCTTCAACGACAGATCACCGGGGGAGCTGGGTCATGGGGCGGCTTTTCGGAACCGATGGCGTTCGCGGGGTGGCTGGCGAGGACCTGACCAGCCAGCTGGCCCTGGACGTGGCGGCTGCTGCCGCGGTAGTGCTGCACGACGCCGGGGCCTTTGCGGCGGCCGAGCAGACCGGGCAGCGGCCGCTGGCCGTGGTCGGCCGCGACCCCCGGGCCTCCGGGGAGTTCCTCGAGGCAGCGGTGGTCGCGGGCCTGGCCGGGTCCGGGGTGGACGTGCTGCGGCTCGGCGTCATTCCCACCCCGGGCGTGGCCTTCCTCACCCGCGATCTCGGCGCCGCGTTCGGCGTGATGCTGTCGGCCAGCCACAACCCGGCGCCGGACAACGGGATCAAGATCTTCGGGCATGGTGGCTTCAAGCTGCCGGACGCGGTCGAGGACGAGATCGAAGCACACCTCGGCACCCCGCACCGGCGCCGCAGCGAGCTGGGCGACAGCGGGTTCGGCCGGGTCGCCGAGGCCGGGGACATCCGGGAGCGGTACGTCGATCATCTGCTCAGCACGCTGGCGCCGCCCGGGCCCGACGGGCTGGACCGGGTGCTGCCCGCCCCGCTGGCTGGGCTGACCGTCGTGGCCGACTGTGCGCACGGCGCCGCGTCCTCGTTCGCACCCCGCCTACTCCGGCTGGCCGGCGCCGAGGTCATCGCGATCGGGGCCGAGCCGGACGGGCTGAACATCAACGCCGACTGCGGCTCCACCCACCTGGACGCGCTGTCCGCCGCAGTGACCAAGCACGGAGCCGATGCAGGCATCGCGCACGACGGGGACGCCGACCGCTGCCTGGCGGTGGACGCCGCCGGGGAGATCATCGACGGGGACCAGATCCTCGCCGTGCTGGCCCTCGCCCTGGCCGGCCAGGGCCGCCTGCCCGGGAACACCGTGGTCAGCACCGTTATGTCCAACATCGGCTTCCGGAACGCGATGCAGGACGCGGGCATCACCGTGGTGGAAACCGCGGTGGGAGACCGGTACGTGCTCGAGGCTATGCGGGGCGGCCAGTTCGCCCTCGGCGGGGAGCAGTCCGGGCACATCATCATGCTGGAGCACGCGACCACCGGGGATGGCCTGCTGACCGGGCTGCACCTGCTCGCCACCGCCGCCCGCCAGGCGCTGCCGCTGGCCGAGGTCGCCGCGGTGATGACCAGGTACCCGCAGGTGCTGCTGAACGTCCCGGGAGTGGACAAGGCGCAGGTCGCCGCGTCGCCGGAGCTGGCCGCGGCGGTCACTGTCGCGCAGCGGGAACTCGGCACGGCCGGCCGGGTGCTGGTCCGGCCGAGCGGCACGGAGCCCGCGGTCCGGGTCATGGTCGAGGCCGTGGAGGCCGGCCAGGCCCAGCGAGTGGCGGAGCAGCTAGCCGCCGCCGTCCGCGCGGCCGGCTGACCGCGTCCACCGGCTGGCCGCGTCCACCGGCTGATCACGCCCACTGGCCTGATCGCCCGCCGCCGGCCAGCCGCATCCGCCCGGCTGTCCACATCCGCCCGGCTGTCCACATCCGCCCGGGCAGCCCCATCCGCCCGGCCGGCTGGGCTGCCCGGGCCAGCCCGCTGAGCTGCAGGCACTAGCCTGGCTGGCTATGTGCGGCATCGTGGGATACGCAGGAGAACGCCGGGCGCTGGACGTGGTGCTGGAAGGGCTGCGCCGCCTGGAGTATCGGGGTTACGACTCGGCGGGGATAGCCGTGCTGGCTGACGGCACGCTGGTCACCGAGAAGCGAGCCGGCAAGCTCGGCAACCTGGTCGCGGCGCTGGACAGCCAGCCGCCGCTGCCCGGCACGGTGGGCCTCGGCCACACCAGGTGGGCCACGCACGGGCCGCCGAACGACCCGAACGCCCACCCGCACACCGACTGCGGCGGCCAGCTGGCCGTGGTGCACAACGGGATCATCGAGAACTTCGCCGCGCTCCGCCGCGAGCTGGCAGCCCGCCATCACCTGGCTTCGGACACCGACACCGAGGTGGTCGCGCACCTGCTCGAAGACGAGATGGCCGCCCAGGCCCAGGCCGCCCAAGCCCAGGCCCAGGCCGCCCAGGCCCAGGCCGGGCAAGCCGCCCACCGCCGCCCTGGCGACCTCGCCGGGCTGCCGCCGGCGCTCTGGCCGAAGCCATGCGCCGGGTCTGCCAGCGGCTGGACGGCGCGTTCACGCTGGTCGCGGTAGACGCCAGGGACCCCGGTGCGGTCGTCGGCGCCCGCCGCAACTCCCCGCTCGTCATCGGCCGTGGCCAGGGCGAGAATTTCCTGGCCAGTGACGTGGCCGCGTTCATCGTCTACACCCGGGACGCGATCGAGCTGGGCCAGGACCAGGTGGCCGAGGTCCGTGCGGACGGGGTCACCGTGACCACGTTCGACGGGGCGCCCGCCGAGGTCACCGAATACCACGTGAACTGGGACGTGTCCGCCGCGGAAAAGGCGGGCTACGAGTACTTCATGCTCAAGGAGATCGCCGAGCAGCCCCGTGCCGTCGCTGACACGCTGCTCGGCCGGATCGGCCCGGACGGCCAGCTCACCCTGGACGAGATGCGCCTGGACCACGCCGAGCTGCGCGGCATCGACAAGATCGTCGTGGTGGCCTGCGGCACCGCCTACCACGCCGGGATGATCGCCAAGTACGCGATCGAGCACTGGTGCCGGATCCCGTGCGAGGTGGAGCTGGCCAGTGAGTTCCGCTACCGCGACCCGATCCTGACCCGGACCACGCTCGTCATCGCGATCTCCCAGTCCGGGGAGACCATGGACACGCTGATGGCGGTGCGGCACGCCCGCGAGCAGCGGTCCCGGGTCCTCGGTATCTGCAACGTCAACGGCTCCTCGATCCCGCGTGAATCGCGACGCCGTGCTGTACACCCACGCGGGCCCGGAGATCGCGGTCGCCTCGACCAAGGCGTTCCTCACCCAGCTGGTCGCCTGCTACCTGGTCGCGCTGTACCTGGCCCAGGTGCGCGGCACCAAGTTCCCCGGCGAGATCGGCTCCGACATCGCCCAGCTGGCCCAGATGCCCGGCGAGGTGGACCGGGTGCTGGACACCGCGGAGCCGGTCCGCGCGCTCGCGAGGGAGCTGGCAGGGGAGCGGTGCGTGCTGTTCCTGGGCCGGCACACCGGCTACCCGGTCGCCCTGGAAGGCGCGCTCAAGCTCAAGGAACTGGCTTACATGCACGCCGAGGGGTTCGCCGCGGGCGAGCTCAAGCACGGCCCGATCGCCCTTATCGAAAGCGGGTTGCCGGTGGTGGTGGTCGTGCCCTCCCCCCGGGACAGGGCCATCCTGCACGACAAGATCGTGTCCAACATTCAGGAGATCCGGGCCCGCGGCGCCCGCGTCATCGTGATCGCCGAAGAGGGCGACGCCGAGGTCAAGCCGTACGCGGACACCCTGATCGAAGTCCCCGCCGTCCCCACCCTGTTCCAGCCCCTCGTAACGACTGTCCCGCTCCAGGTTTTCGCCTGCGAACTGGCCACCGCCAAAGGCCACGACGTCGACCAGCCCCGCAACCTAGCCAAATCCGTCACGGTCGAGTAGCCGCTCAATCAGCAGTTCGAATTTTTGCCCCTGGGAGGGCAAAAATTCGAACTGCTAATGAGCTGACTCTGGTTATCCACAGAACGGGATTCTAGGGGTGACGCGGCGGAGTGGAGTGGCCACGGTAGTGACATGGCACGTGAGATTCCGGAGGAGGCACGTGAGCTGCTCGGTGAGCAGCATGGCGTGCTGAGCCGGGCGCAGGCCCTGCGGTCCGGGCTGACGGATAAGCAGATCGTGGCCGCGCTGCGTCGTGGCCACTGGCAGCGGCTGCACACCGGGGTCTTCGCCATCTTCAGTGGCGAGCCGGGCCGGGCCGCTACCCTCTGGGCCGCCGTGCTGCGAGCCGGGCCGAACGCGGTCCTCAGCCATGACACGGCCGCGGAACTACACGGGCTGGCGGCCACCCGGGCGACGGCCATTCACATCACGGTGCCCAGCGGCCAGTGGGTCACCCCCTTCTCCGGGGTCGTCCTGCACTACTCCTGCCGGGTGGCTGAGGTCCGGCACCCGGTCCGCACCCCGCCGCAGACCCGGATCGAGGAAACGGTGCTGGACCTGGTGGGCGCCGCGGCGACCCTCGATGACGCCGTCGGCTGGATCTTCCGGGCCTGCGGCAGCCGCAAGACCACTCCGGAGCGGCTCGGGGCGGCTCTGGCCCTGCGCCCCCGGATGCGGTGGCGGACGGAGTTAGCCGGGGCGCTGGGCCTGGGCGCGACCGGGGTGCACTCGCTGCTGGAATTCCGGTACGTGGCACGGGTGGAGCGGCCGCACGGGCTGCCCAGCGGCAGCCGGCAGCGGCCGGTCCAGCACGCCGGGACGCGCCAGTACCAGGACGTCAGCTACGACAGCTACGGCGTAGCGGTGGAGCTGGACGGACGGGCCGCCCACCCGGCCGAGCGCCGCTGGGGCGACATCCGCCGGGACAACGCCAACGCGGCCCAGGGCCAGCTCACCTTGCGGTACGGCTGGGCGGACGTGACCGGCAGGCCCTGCCTGGTCGCCGCGGAAGTGGCCACGGTGCTCGGCCAGCGCGGCTGGACGGCCACTCCGCGCCGCTGCGGCCCCGGCTGCGCGCTGCCCGGATGACGTCACGCCTGCGGCGCATGACAGGCTGGGCGGGTGATCGCCGGGAGCCGCGCCGGAATAGGGCAGGATGCGTAAGGAAAGGCCCGCAACGCACACCTGGCCCGGCCACCTGTTCACTGAGAGCGAACGGAACCCCGGGGCGGGTGCCGCGGCGGCCGCCGCTGCCGGTGATACCGGCGACCGCCTGCGGACCAGGACGCCAGGACGGTGCTGGCGACCGCCCGCGGACCCGGACGCCGGGGACGCGTGCTGGCTGCTGACCGTGGTAGCCGATGCCGGGACGAGCCTCGCGATGGTGGTGGCTGACGGATGAGAAATGCCCATGAGGTGGCCAAGGTCCGGACGGCGGAGCAGAGCCTGATGGCCCTGCTGCCGCCCGGCGCGCTGATGCAGCGGGCCGCGGCCGGACTGGCCGCGGTGTGCGCGGGCCTGGCCGGGACGGTGGCCGGGAGCCGGGTGGTGGTTCTGGCGGGCAGCGGGGATAACGGCGGCGACGCGCTCTTCGCCGGGGCCCGGCTGGCCCGGCGCGGCGCCGTGGTGCTGGGTGTGGCGGCCGGCTCGAAGATCCATGAGGAGGGCGCCGCGGCGCTGCGCGCCGCGGGCGGCCGGCTGGCCGCCGCCGATGACCCGGCGGTCCGCGCCGCCATCAGCGCGGCTGGCCTGATCATCGACGGGCTGCTGGGCATCGGCGGCCACGGCGGCCTGCGGGAGCCGCAAGCCTCCCTGGCCACCCAGGCCGCCGCCGCGCCCGGCACGGTGGTGGCGGTGGACCTGCCCAGCGGGGTGGACGCGGACACCGGGGTGGTCGAGGGCACGGCGGTGCGGGCGGACGTGACCGTGACGTTCGGCACCCTCAAGCCTGGCCTGCTGGTGGATCCGGGGGCCGGGCACGCCGGGGTGGTCGAGCTGATCGACATCGGCCTCGGCCCGCACCTCGGTCCGCCGGACCTCACCGCCCTCCAAGCGGCTGACCTGGCCCGGCTGCTGCCCCAGCCGTCCGCGGAGTCGGACAAGTACCGCCGCGGCGTGCTTGGCATCGTGGCCGGCAGCGAGCGGTACACCGGGGCGACCGCGCTGGCCGTGGGCGGTGCGCTGCGGGGTGGCGCGGGCATGGTCCGGCTGGTGTCCGCGGAGCCCGCGGCGGCCGTGGTCCGGCTGCTCTGGCCGGAGGCGCTGATCACTCTCACCGGTCCGGCCGGGCCAGCCGGTGACGGCCCGGCCGGGACGGAGATCCCGGCCGCGGGCCGGGTGCAGGCCTGGGTGGCCGGCCCCGGCATGGGCACCGACCGCGAGGCCCGCGGCCGGCTGGCTGCGGTGCTGGCCACCGATGTCCCGGTGCTGGTGGACGCGGACGGGCTCACCCTGCTCGCGGCCGAACGCGGGCTGCTGGAGCGGGCGGCCCCCACCCTGCTCACCCCGCACGCCGGGGAACTGGCCCGGCTGCTCGGCGCTGACCCGGCTGACGTGCAGGCCCGCCGCCTGGAGCACGCCCGCCGGGCCGCGGCCGAGCTTGGCGCGACCGTGCTGCTGAAGGGGTCGACCACGGTGATCGCCAGCCCGCCGGGGGACGCGCAGCCGGTGTACGCCAACCCCACCGGGACTTCCTGGCTGGCCTCGGCCGGGACCGGGGATGTGCTGTCCGGGCTGGCCGGCTCGCTGCTGGCGCAGGGCCTGAGTGCCCGGGACGCCGCGGCTGCCGCCGCGTACCTGCACGGCCTGGCCGCCCGGGTGGCCGCGGCGGGCATCGGTAGCCGGCCCGCTCCCGGCCCGGACAGCCGGGCCGACCCGGTGACCGCCGGGGCTGGCCTGGACCTGGCCCTGGCCCGGGCCGGCGCGGAGGCGCCCATTGCCGCGGCCGACGTGATCGGCGCGCTGCCCGCCGCGATCCGCTCCGTCCGCGAGCAGGCGCGCTGAGCGATGAGGGCCCGGCCGCAGGTGTGCTGAAGGAGGAGGGTCTGGCCCTAGGCGTCCTGGCTGGCAGACTGGACGGCATGGAAGGTCCTGGTGAGGCCCTGGTTGACCTGGCGGCGGTCCAGGCCAACGTGGAGGCGCTGCGCAAGCAGGTCGGCGGCGCGCAGGTGATGGCGGTGGTCAAGGCCGACGGGTACGGCCACGGCATGATTCCGGCGGCGCGGGCCGGGCTGGCGGGCGGCGCCCAGTGGCTGGGGGTGGTGCATGTGCCCGAGGCGCTGGCCTTGCGCCAGGCCGGACTGGACGCGCGGATACTGTGCCTGACCGGGGTGCCCGGCGCCGCGCACGAGGAGGCGGTGCGCGCCGGCATCGACCTGACCGCGGACTCGGTGCCGCTGCTGGCGGAGATCGCCACCGCGGCCGGCCGGGCGGGCCGCCCGGCCCGGGTCCAGCTCAAGGTGGATACCGGGATGTCCCGGGGCGGCGCGACGATGGCCGACTGGGCCGCCCTGGTGGCGTCCGCGCTGGCCGCCGAGGCGGACGGCCGGGTCCGCATCACCGGCATCTGGTCCCACCTGGCCTGCGCGGACATCCCCGGGCACCCGTCGATCGGCGGCCAGGCCGCGGCGTTCCGGGACGCGGTCGCTCGGGCCGAGGCAGCCGGCGCCCGGCCCGAGGTGCGGCACCTGGCCAACACCGCGGCCGTGCTGACTCTGCCGGACACCTGGTTCGACCTGGTCCGGCCGGGCGGCGGCATGTACGGGCTGGCCACCCTCCCCGGCGGGGCGCCGGACTGGCTCCGCCCGGCCATGACCGTGCGCACCCGGGTGGTGCTGGCCAAGCAGGTGCCGGACGGGACGCCGGTGTCCTACGGGCACCGGTACACCACCCGGGGGACGAGCACCCTCGGCCTGATCCCGGTCGGCTACGCGGAAGGCATCCCGCGGCGTGCCTCTGGCGTGGTCGAGGTACAGGCCCGGGGCCGCCGCTGGCGGATCGCGGGCACCGTGTGCATGGACCTGTCCGTGCTGGACTTCGCCGCGGAGCCGGCCCAGGCCGGAGACGAGGTCGTGCTGTTCGGCCCCGGGGATGACGGCGAACCGACCGCCCAGGAGTGGGCCGACGCGCTGGGCACCGTGTCCTACGAGATCGTCACCAACTTCTCCGCCCGGCTGCGCAGAAATTACTCTGAAGTAGCATGAGGCCCGGCTGTCTGGGTACCACTGCCCCGTGTTCAGGCCACGCGTGTTCAGGCCACGCGTGTTCAGGCCACGCGTGGCCAGGCGACATGGGTCGCGGGCCAGCGCCTGAGTAGGGCGTCGGTATTTTGGTCAGCGTGCCCGTCCTTGACGTGGCCGGACGGAACGCGGCCGGTGGAGGTTGGATGGCGACCTGGCGGCGGATCACCGGGGTGGCGGGGCTGGCGGCTGGGGCCGTGGCGGCCGGCGCCGGTGCCGTGCTGGCGGCCGAGCGGATCGCGGTAGGCCGGGTTCAGGTGCTGCGCGATGCCGCGCAGCCCGAGCAGCTGGGCGGCCTGCGCGGGCGCCCGCTGACCGTGCTCGCGGACGACGGGGTGCCGCTGTACGTCGAGATCGACGAACCCGACGGCACCGGGGGGACTGGCGCCAGCCGGGGGAGCGCCCCGACCATCATCTTCTGCCACGGCTACACGCTGAACCAGGACTGCTGGCATTTCCAGCGCCGCGACCTGCGTGGTCACCGGCTCGTCTGCTGGGATCAGCGGGACCACGGCCGGTCCGGCCGGTCCGCCGGGGGCAGCGCCAGCATCGACCAGCTGGGCTCGGACCTGCGCCGGGTCATCCAGGCGACCGCGCCCGGGGACATGCCGGTCATCCTGGCCGGCCACTCCATGGGCGGCATGACGATCATGGCGCTGGCGGGCCAGCAGCCGGACTGGTTCGGCACCAAGGTGGTCGGGGCCGCGCTCCTCTGCACGGCGGCCAGCGGCCTGGGCGGCGGCAGCCCGTGGATGCCCGGCCCGATCCGCCCGGTCCTGCGCCGGGCGGTACCCCTCGCGCTGAGCAGCGCGGCCACCGGTTACCGGGCCGTCCTGGTGGAGCGCGGCCGCAAGCTGTCGTCCGACCTGTCGTTCCTGGGCACCCGATTCATTGGCTTCGGCGACCCGCACGTCAACCCGGCCATCGTGGACTTCCTGGAGCAGATGATCGCCGCCACCCCGATCGACGTCGTCGCGGCGTACAGCAAGATCCTCTTCGCCATGGACGTGCGCACCTCGCTGGAAGCTCTCGGCCAGGTGCCCGTGGTGGTGCTGGCCGGCGAGAAGGACAAGCTGATCTCCCCGGTGCTCAGCCTGGAACTGGCCGCGCAGATACCCGGCGCTGACATGGTCTGGGTACCCAATGCCGGACACGCCCTTCTCCTGGAGAATCCCGCGGTGGTCAATGAGGCCATCAACGACCTGATCCTGAAGGCCAGCACCAGTCCCGGAGCCCGCGAGCGCACCGCCTGAGTGCCCGGCCGGGAAAGTCACCCGATCGGGCATCGGGGAACGCTGGGGAGCTGCTGAGAATCCGTGTGTTGTGCCGTACCTGCCATGCCAGAGGCCCTATAGTGGCGCACTGTCCCCGCATTGCCCTGACCAGCAGAATGCCAGGGCTGGTAATGGCGATGTGCGTTCCGCGCCGTTTATGCACGCGCTGAGCGGCACAGCCGATGAGTACGGCCGATGAGCACACCCTGATATGCACGGTCTGATACGCAGTCTGATTCCTTTGCCGGAGGCGCGCCGTGGCTGAGCAGGGGCCCCCGCCCCGAGGATCTGGCCGACCGCCCATGCCGCGGCGCGGCTCGCGGCGGGCTGACGCCGACTACCCGGCCGAGGACGAGGACCTGCCGCCATGGGCCGGGCTGGCCATCGACCCGCGCTGGGCCGACGGCCGGGGTAAGCGCCGCCGCCCCGAGCCAGCCCAGCCCGCCGCGCCTGAATCCGCCCGGCGCCCGTCCCGCCCCCGGGACGCTGCCGCCTATCGCCCCGGCGATCCTGGCTCCGCTGCGGCGGGCACCGGCCCGTACAGTACCGGCCCCGCCAGCACCGGCCAGTACAGCCCCGGTGGATATGGCGCTGGTCCGGCTGGCGCTGGTCCGGCTGGCGCTGGTCCGGCTGGCGCTGGTCCGGCTGGTGCTGGTCCGGCTGGCACCGACCCGTTCCGGGCCGACCTGTACGCCGATCCGTACCGTCCCGCTGCGCCGGGCCCTGGTTCCGCCGTTCCCGGTTCTCCCGGCGCTGGCCCGTCCAGCGCGGATCCCCTGGGCACGGGCCCGCTGGCGGCTGACCCGTTCCAGCCCGAGCGGTACCGGCCGGAGCCGCCCGGCACCGCCCCGCATGGCGCTCCCGCTGGCGGTACCGGCCCGCGCGGCCCGGCACCCGGCCCGGCGCAGGCCGCTGGCCCGCGCGGGAGCGACCCCCGCCGGGCGCGGTCGGCCAGCGCGGAGCCCTTTGCGGACCCGTTCGACGACGATGCGGACCGCGCTGGCGGCCCCGATGCCCCGTCGCTGGGCGGGAAGCCAGCCCGGCCGGAGGGCCGGCAGGCGGCGGCCAGGGCCCGCCGGACCCGGCGCTCGATCCACCGCTGGGGCGTGGCGGCCGCTGCCGTCGCCGTCCTCGGCGTGGGTGGCTGGCTGCTCTTCGGCCGCAGCAGCCCCCCGGCCCAGCTGCCCGATCCCATCATCACCAGCTTCCAGCCGGGTGAGTTCACCACGGTGCCCAACGCCTGCACCGCGGTGAATTCCGGCACGCTCAGCCAGTACTTGCCGGGCAAGCGGACCGTCGCCGCGCCAAGCTCGCTGGATGGCGGGTCAGCCAGCCTGTGCAGCTGGACCCTGGACGCGGCGCCGCTCTACCGGCTGCTGAACGTCCAGGCCACCGCGTACGCCCCGAACGGACTGGCCAGCGGAGACGGCAGCGCCACCTTCGCGGCCATCGACGGGTACAACCAAGCGTTGCAGCAAAAGATGAATCCGGCCAAGGGCACGCACCTGCCCAAGGCGACCATCACCCGGATCCCGCACCTCGGCAGCGCCGCGTTCGCCGCGTACCAGACGACGAGCTCGGCCGGGGTAACCACGGATCTGCTGACCGTGGTGGTCCGGGACCGGAACGTGCTGGTCACCTCAGTGCTGGAAGGTGCTTCCGGCCGCGGCGGGTACGGGTCGGTCTCGGTGGCCCAGCTCCAGGCGGGGGCGGTCGCGGCCACCCGCGACGTGCTGGCCCGGCTGAAGTGAGCGGCCGGCCCGGGCCTGCCCGCACCGGTCCGGCCCTCGCCCGCCCGGCCCTAGCCAGCGCGGGGCGGCCAGCACGGGGCGGCGCGGGGCGGCGGCGCGGGCGGCCAGCCGCGGCGCCGGCGAGGGGGCCGGCAGCCGGGGCGGCCAGCACGGGCCGCAGCACGGGGCCGGCCAGCACGGGGCCGGCGCAGGCCGCGGCCACCGTCATCTAGGCTTTGCTTCCGTGCTGCTGCTCGCGTTCGATACCGCGACGCCGGCCGTGACCGTGGCCCTGCATGACGGGACGCACGTGCTGGCCGAGGTGACCACCGTGGCCGCCCGCCGTCACGGCGAGCTGCTGGCTGCCTCTATCGACGCCGTGCTGACCGAGGCCGGGGCCAGCCGCCGCGATATCACCGCCGTGGCCACCGGGACCGGCCCGGGCCCGTACACCGGGCTGCGTTCCGGCCTGGTCACCGCCCGGGTGCTGGGCAGTGCGCTCGGCGTACCGGTGCACGGGGTGTGCACGCTCGACATGATCGCCAGCGATGCGGTGGCGCAGGCGGAGGGGCAGGAGTTCGTGGTGGCCACCGACGCGCGGCGGCGCGAGCTGTACTGGGCCCGGTACGCCGCGGGGGGAACGCGGCTGGCCGGGCCGTCGGTCGGGCCGCCCGCAGACATCGCGGCTGACCTGCCTGTGGCCGGCCAGGGCGGGCTGCTCTACCTCAGCCTGCCGGGCCGTCCGATCGCCCCGCAGTACCCGGCCGCGGGCACGCTGGCGCTACTCGCCGCCCAGTGGCTGGGCGCGGGCCGGCCCGCGCTGCCCGTCAAGCCGGTATACCTGCGCAAGCCGGGCCTGCGGGTGCCCGGGCCGGCCAAGCGGATGAGCTTGGCGTGACCACCGCCGTGGCGCTGCGCCCGATGGCCCACGCTGACCTGGCCGCCGTGACGCGCCTGGAGGGCGAGCTGTTCCGCGAGGAGGCGTGGACCGAGGGCATGCTGGCCGCGGAACTCGGCGGCACCGCCGCTGACCGGCACTACCTGGTCGCGGTGGCCGGGGACGAGGTGGTGGGCTATGCCGGCCTGCTCACGCCGGGTGGCGGCCAGGCGGACGTGCTGACCCTCGCCGTTGCCGAGGGTCACTGGGGCCAGGGGATCGGCGCGGCCCTGCTGGACGAGCTGCTCGCCGAGGCGGCCCGGCGCGGCTGCTCCGAGGTCTTCCTCGAGGTGCGGGTGGACAACGACCGGGCGCAGCGGCTGTACCGGGGCCGCGGCTTCACCGAGATCGGCCTGCGGCGCGGTTACTACCAGCCGTCCGGCACCGACGCGCTGGTGATGCGGCATGTGCTGGAGCGCGCCCGCGGCGCTCGGGCCGGGCACCGGCTGGCCGGCGGGCGGCCCAGTGCCTGGCGCGCGGCCGGGGGCAGCCGGTGACCACCGTCACCGTGTGACCAGGGGCCTGGCGGGCTGGCCAGCGGTGCAGGTTGACGGCTCGGCATGGCCAGACTACTGTTCGGGACTGGCACTCTCTGAGGTAGAGTGCTAATGCGACGGGGCTGGTCTGGCACCCGCGACGACAGTCAGCCGTGATCGCTTCTTCCTATAGTCGTTTCCCCATCCTTTTCGGAGGAGGAGGTCAGATCGTGGCGACCGCTACCAAGGTTGTTCTCAAGCCACTCGAGGACCGCATCGTGGTCCGTACCCTGGAAGCCGAGCAGACCACCGCGTCTGGGCTGGTCATTCCGGACACTGCCAAGGAGAAGCCGCAGGAGGGCGAGGTCCTCGCGGTGGGCCCGGGCCGCTTCGACGACGCTGGCACCAAGCGCGTCCCGATGGACGTGAAGGTCGGCGACGTGGTGCTCTACAGCAAGTACGGCGGCACCGAAGTGAAGTACCACGGCGAGGAGTACCTGGTGCTCTCCGCCCGTGACGTGCTCGCGATCATCGATAAGTAACACGGATCAGGCGGCGGGACCCGTCCCGCTCGGACCACCGCCCCGGCGCTGACTGGCGACCGGGGCGGTGGTCCGTGGGGCCGGCCCGGACCGTGCGGCGCGGCTGCGCCTGACCGGCGCGGCCTGCCGCAAACCCTATTCACAGCAATGCAGAGGTGCTCATGGCAAAGATGCTGGAGTTCGACGAGGAGGCGCGGCGTGCTCTCGAGCGCGGCGTGAACCGCCTCGCGGACGCCGTGAAGGTGACGCTCGGCCCGAAGGGCCGCAACGTCGTCATCGACAAGAAGTGGGGCGCTCCGACCATCACCAACGACGGTGTCACCGTCGCGCGTGAGGTGGACCTGGAGGACCCGTTCGAGAACCTTGGCGCTCAGCTGGCCAAGGAGGTCGCCACCAAGACCAACGATGTGGCCGGTGACGGCACCACCACCGCGACCGTACTGGCCCAGGCCATGGTCCGGGAGGGGCGCCGCTCGGTGACCGCGGGCGCGAACCCGATCGCGCTCAAGCGGGGCATCGACGCCGCGGCCGCGGCCGTGTCCGACCGGCTGCTGGAGATGGCCCGCGAGGTCGAGGAGCAGCAGGAGATCGCGCACGTGGCTACTGTCTCGGCGCAGGACTCACGGATCGGCGAGCTCATCGCCGAGGCGTTCAGCAAGGTCGGCAAGGACGGTGTGATCACCGTCGAGGAGTCGCCGACCATGGGGCTGGAACTCGAGTTCACTGAGGGGATGCAGTTCGACAAGGGCTACATCTCGCCCTACTTCGTCACCGACCCGGAGCGGATGGAAGCCGTCCTCGAGGACGCGTACATCCTGCTGCACGCCGGCAAGATCTCCTCCATGGCGGACTTCCTGCCGCTGCTGGAGAAGGTGGCGCAGACCAAGAAGCCGTTCCTGGTCATCGCCGAGGACGTCGAGGGCGAGGCCCTGTCCACCCTGGTCGTGAACAAGATCCGTGGCCTGCTCGCGGTGTGCGCGGTCAAGGCGCCTGGCTTCGGCGAGCGGCGCAAGGCCATGCTCGGCGACATGGCGGTGCTCGCCGGTGGTGAGGTGGTCAGCGAGGAGATCGGCCTCAAGCTCGAGAACATCGGGCTGGACACGCTGGGCAAGGCCCGCCGGGTGGTGATCACCAAGGACACCACCACGATCGTGGACGGCGCCGGTGACCCCGAGGGCATCCAGGAGCGGGTCCGTCAGCTGCGGGCCGAGATCGAGGCGACCGACTCCGACTGGGACCGGGAGAAGCTCCAGGAGCGGGTGGCCAAGCTGTCCGGCGGGGTCTGCGTGCTCCGGGTCGGCGCGGCCACTGAGGTCGAGCTGAAGGAGAAGAAGCACCGGCTGGAGGACGCCATCTCGGCCACCCGGGCGGCCATCGAGGAAGGCATCGTGCCTGGTGGCGGTAGCGCCCTGGTGCACGTCGCGACCGCCCTCGACGACCTCGGCAAGACCGGTGACGAGGCGACTGGGGTGGGCGTCGTGCGCACCTCGCTGTCCTCCCCGGCCCGGTGGATCGCGGAGAACGCCGGCGCTGAGGGCTCAGTTGTCGTCGCCAAGATCGCCGAGCTTGGCTTCGGCCAGGGGTTCAACGCGGCCACCGGCGAGTACGGCGACCTGGTGGCCCAGGGCGTCATCGACCCGGTCAAGGTGACCCGGTCCGCGGTGCTCAACGCGGCCTCGATCGCCGCCATGCTGCTCACCACCGAGGCACTGGTGGCGGAGCGGCCGGAAGAGGAAGCCGAGGGCGCTGGCGCAGGCGGCCACGGCCACTCGCACGGGCACGCGCACTAGCCGGTTACCACCGGGTGACCGCCGCGAGCCGGTCACCACTGGGCGGTAACGCTGCGAGGTACCCAGCGGGCCCCGTTCCCTGAACTCAGGGAACGGGGCCCGCGCCGGTTACCCTCCTGATCAATGCCGTGCGGGCGGCGGATGGGAAGCATCTACTACTTGTAGTGATTTTATGAACACTGGTCGTCATTGACTCCGGAGAGTATCCGGACGCCATATTAATGTGACCTTTCTGTTGCCCCTGTTCAGGAGGGCAACCCCGCAGTTCTTGGGCATCATCCAAGCGTGACCTACGGAGCCATCGTGCCCAGCGTGCCGGGCGCGCAGCAGCGCCGAGCGCCATCCAGCGGGGCGGCCAGTGCCGCGGGGCCCGGTACCAGCCTCGCCGACCTGACCCGGCTGGCGGTCGGCGGCCATCCGGCCGCGATCGAGAGGTTGCTGGAGCACATCCGGCCCATGGTGGTCCGCTACTGCCGGGCCCGGCTGGGCCGCCGCACCGGCCATTACTACGTCGCGGATGACGTGGCCCAGGAAGTCTGCCTGGCGGTGCTGGCCGCGCTGCCCCGGTACCGGGACATGGGCCGCCCGTTCGCGTCCTTCGTGTTCGGCATCGCCTCGCACAAGGTCGCGGACGCCGCCCGCACCGCGGCCCGGCTGGCCGTGCCGCTGGCGAACCTGCCCGACGGCCCCGACGACCGGCCCGGCCCAGAAGAGACCGTGGTGGCCTGGATCGAGGCGGAACGTGCCAGGAAACTCCTGGCCCAGCTGCCCGAACACCAGCGTAAGCTGCTAACGCTCCGTGTTGTCGCAGGTCTGTCCGCGGAGGAGACGGGGACTGTACTTGGCATGTCAGCAGGAGCGGTCCGGATCGCCCAGCATCGGGCCCTGGTCCGGCTCAGGGCACTGGCGGTCGAAGAGCCGATTGCGTGATCACGGGGCGGGGGCCTGGAGTGCCCGGCGTGACACCCGGCCTGGTGCCCGACGGCCTGGCCAGCACGACAGCCTGCTCACCTGGGCCTGCTCGCCGCCCAGCGGCTGACCCCGCACCGGCTCACCCGCTGGGCCGCCCGGCAGTCCCGGCGGGCGGCTGGAGCGGCTCGCGGGTGGTCCGGGACACCGGCCCGCAGCCCGGTTGCGCAGGCCAGGCGCGCCGGGCGCGTCCATTGACCGTCCTGGCCGCCGGGCCCCCCTAGACTGGAACAGGTCCCGCCGTCCCCTCCCGGAAGGGTGTCATGAGCGACGCCGGCAAATTCGCCCCCCCGGCCCTGACCTTCGACGATGTGCTGCTGTTGCCAGCGCATTCGGCGATCATGCCCGGCGAGGCGGATACCACCGCCCGGCTGAGCCGCCGGATCACGCTGAACATCCCGCTCGTCTCCTCGGCCATGGACACCGTGACCGAGGCGCGGATGGCCATCGCCATGGCCCGCATCGGCGGGGTCGGCGTGCTGCACCGCAATCTCTCCATCGAGGAGCAGGCGCAGCAGGTGGACATGGTGAAGCGGTCCGAGGCGGGCATGATCACCAATCCGGTGACCTGCGGGCCGGACGCCACGGTCGGCGACGTGGAGCAGATGTGCGCCCGCTACCGCATCTCCGGGGTGCCGGTGACCAGCCCGGACGGGACGCTGCTGGGCATCGTGACCAACCGGGATATCCGCTTCGAGACCGACCACGGCCGCCTCGTGGGCGACGTGATGACGCCGATGCCGCTGGTCACCGCGCCGGTCGGGGTGTCCAGGGACGAGGCGTACGCACTGCTGCGGCAGCACAAGGTAGAGAAGCTCCCGCTGATCGACCCGGACGGGCGGCTGCGTGGCCTGATCACGGTCAAGGACTTCACCAAGAGCGAGAAGTTCCCCAGTGCCACCAAGGACGCTGAAGGGCGGCTGGTGGCGGGCGCCGCGGTGGGCGTGGGCGTGGATGCCAAGCGCCGGGCTCAGGCGCTGGCCGAGGCGGGCGCCGACTTCCTCGTGGTGGACACCGCGCACGGGCACTCCCAGGCCGTCCTCGACATGGTCGCCCAGCTCAAGGCCAACCTGCGGGTCAACGTGATCGGCGGGAACGTGGCCAGCGAGGCGGGCGCCCAGGCGCTGATCGACGCGGGCGCGGACGGGGTCAAGGTCGGCGTCGGTCCCGGGTCGATCTGCACCACCCGGGTTGTGGCCGGCGTCGGAGTACCCCAGGTCACCGCGATCTACGAGGCAGCCAAGGCGACCCGCCGGGCGGGCGTGCCGCTGATCGGCGACGGTGGGCTGCAGCACTCCGGTGACATCGCCAAGGCCATCGCGGCGGGCGCGGACGTCGTCATGCTGGGCAGCCTGCTGGCTGGCTGCGAAGAAGGCCCGGGCGAGATGGTCTTCATCCATGGCAAGCAGTACAAGCTGTACCGGGGCATGGGCTCACTCGGCGCGATGCGCAATCCCGAACGGGGCCGGTCCTACTCCAAGGACCGCTACTTCCAGGATGACGTGCTGCGGGAGGACAAGCTGGTGCCAGAGGGCATCGAGGGGCAGGTGCCCTACCGTGGCCCGCTGGCCGCGGTGGCCAGTCAGCTGGTGGGCGGCTTGCGGGCGGCCATGGGCTACTGCGGGGCGCGGAACGTGGCCGAGCTCCAGCAGGCCCGGTTCACCCAGATCACCGCGGCCGGGCTGACCGAGAGCCATCCGCACGACATCGAGATGACCGCGGAAGCGCCCAACTACACCAGGCGCCTGCCGTGACCATGCCTGCCTGGGCCAGGTCGGCCGTGCTCAGGATCGTGCCGTGACCGCGGTGGAGATCGGCCGCGGCAAGAGCGGCCGCCGGGCCTACCCGCTCGATGAGATCGGCATCGTGCCCTCCCGCCGCACCAGGGACCCGGAAGAGGTCTCGGTCGCCTGGCAGATCGACGCGTACCGGTTCGAGATGCCGCTGGTGGTCAGCCCCATGGACAGCGTGGTCTCACCACGGATCGCCGCGCAGATCGGCGCGCTCGGCGGGCTGGCCGTACTGGACCTGGAAGGCCTGTGGACCCGGTACGCCGACCCGGAGCCGGTGCTGGCCGAGATCGCGGAGCTCCCTGACGAGGCGGCCACCCGCCGGCTGCAGGAGATCTACGCCGAGCCGATCAAGGAAGAGCTGATCGGGCAGCGGATCGAGGAGATCCGCGCGGCAGGCGTGACCACCGCAGCCCGGCTGTCCCCGCAGCGGACCGTTCGTTACTACAAGACGGTCATCGACGCGGGCGTGGACATCTTCGTGATCCGCGGCACCACGGTGTCCGCGGAGCACGTGTCCGGCCAGGCCGAGCCGCTCAACCTCAAGCAGTTCATCTATGAGCTCGACGTGCCGGTCATCGTGGGCGGCTGCGCCACCTACACCGCCGCGCTGCACCTGATGCGCACCGGCGCGGCGGGCGTGCTGGTCGGCTTCGGCGGCGGGTCAGGCCACACCACGGCCGCGGTGCTCGGCGTGGCGGTGCCGATGGCCACCGCTATCGCGGATGTCGCCGCGGCGCGCCGGGAGTACCTGGACGAGTCCGGCGGGCGGTACGTGCACGTGATCGCCGACGGCGGGATGACCCGGAGCGGGGATATCGCCAAGGCGCTGGCCTGCGGGGCGGACGCGGTGATGGTCGGCTCGCCGTTCGCCCGGGCCGCTGAGGCGCCGGGCCGCGGTTACCACTGGGGGAGCGAGGCGCACCATCCAGACCTGCCCCGCGGGGTGCGGGTGCCGGTTCCCCCGGTCGGCACCCTGGAGCAGATCCTGTACGGCCCGTCCTCGGTGACCGACGGCTCGCTCAACCTGATCGGTGCGCTCCGCCGGACCATGGCCACCTCGGGGTACTCCGACCTCAAGGAGTTCCAGCGGGTGGAGGTCGCCGTCACGCCGAATGCGCCGCGCCGGTGATCAGGTGCCCGGGATGCTAGCGTTCGGCCTGTGATGGCTGGGGGCGACGAGACGGCGCGGCTGGACCCCGATAGACGGGCAGCAGCCCTGGCCGCGCTGGCCGGGGCGGAACTCCAGGTTCTCGTGGTCGGCGGGGGCGTGGTCGGGGCGGGCGTGGCGCTGGACGCGGTCACCCGTGGGCTGTCCACCGGCCTGGTCGAGGCCCGGGACTTCGCCTCTGGCACCTCGTCCCGGTCCAGCAAGCTCATCCATGGCGGCCTGCGCTACCTGGAGCAGCTCAACCTGGGCCTGGTCCGGGAGGCGCTGACCGAGCGCGGCCTGCTGTTGCAGCGGATCGCACCGCACCTGGTGCACCCAGTGCCGTTCCTGTTCCCGCTCACCCACCACGTCTGGGAACGGGCCTATCTCGGCACCGGGGTGAGCGCCTACGACATCCTGGGCTTCTCCGTCGGCCAGCCGCGCGGCCTGCCCGGGCACCGGCAGCTCAGCAAGCGCGCTGCGCTCCGGCTGGCGCCAGCGCTGAAACGGTCCGCGGTCACCGGGGCGGTGCAGTACTGGGACGCCCAGGTGGACGACGCCAGGTTCGTGGTCAGCCTGATCCGCACCGCCGCCAGCTTTGGCGCGCAGATTGCCTCCCGGACCCAGGTCACCGGGTTCCTCCGGGAAGGCGAGCGGGTGACCGGAGTGCGCGCGGTGGACCTGGAGACCGGGCAGGAACTGCGGATCAGGGCCCAGCAGGTCGTCAACGCGACCGGGGTGTGGACCGACGAGATCCAGGCCATGGTGGGCGGCCGTGGCACCATCAACATCAGGGCCTCCAAGGGCGTGCACCTGGTCGTGCCGAGGGACCGCATCCACTCCCGCACCGGGATCATCATGCGTACTCCGGTCAGCGTGCTGTTCGTCATCCCGTGGGGCCGGCACTGGATCGTCGGCACCACCGACACCGACTGGGCGCTGGACAAGGCGCACCCGGCGGCCAGCCGGGTCAACATCGACTATGTGCTCGAGCAGGTCAACCGCTTCCTCGCGGTCCCGCTGACCCGGGAAGACGTGGCCGGGGTGTACGCCGGGCTGCGCCCGCTGCTGGCCGGGGAATCCGACTCGACCTCGCGGCTGTCCCGCGAGCACGTGGTGGCCCACCCGGTGCCCGGCCTGGTCATGATCGCCGGCGGCAAGTACACCACCTACCGGCTGATGGCACGGGACGCGGTGGACGCGGTGGCGCACGGGCTGGACTGGCGGGTCCCCGCGTCCTGTACTCAGGACGTGCCGCTGGTCGGCGCGGACGGATACCTGCCGCTGTGGAACGCCCGGCACCGGCTGGCCAGCTCCTCCGGCCTGCACGTGGCCCGGATCGAGCACCTGCTGCGCCGGTACGGCTCGCTGGCCACGGAGGTGCTCGACCTCATCGCCGCCGACCCCGGCCTCGGCCGGCCGCTGGCCGGAGCCGAGGACTACCTGCGTGCGGAGATCGGCTACGCGGCCTCGCACGAGGGTGCCCGGCACCTCGACGACGTGCTGACCCGGCGGACGCACATCTCGATCGAGACCTGGGACCGGGGCCTGTCGGCCGCGGCGGAAGCGGCTGAGCTGCTGGCCAAGCCGCTGCGCTGGAACAGCCGCCAGCTGGCCAGGGAGATCAGCCACTACGAGGCGGCTATCGCCGCCGAGCGGGCTTCTCAGGAGGCCGCCACTGACCAGGCGGCGGACGCGCTGCTGCTCGACGCCCCGGAGATCGTCCCGGTCATCACCTGACGGCCGCCGCACTAGCTGGCCGGGCGTCGGCCTACCGGCCGCCGCACTAGACTTCCCCCATGTCCAGGCCGCGCGCGTTCTCCGGCATCCAGCCGACTGCCGACTCCTTCCACCTCGGCAACTACCTGGGTGCGGTGCGCCAGTGGGTGGCCCTCCAGGACACCCACGACGCTTTCTACTGCGTGGTGGACCTGCACGCCATCACGGTGCCGCAGGACCCGGCTCAGCTGCGCCAGCGGACCCGGGTGGCCGCTGCCCAGCTGTTCGCCGCCGGGCTGGACCCGGACCGCTGCGTGGTGTTCGTGCAGAGCCACGTGCCGCAGCACCCGGAACTGGCCTGGGTGCTCGGCTGTCTCACCGGCTTCGGTGAGGCGAGCCGGATGACCCAGTTCAAGGACAAGGCAGCCCGCGGCGGGGCGCAGCAGGCCAGCCTGGGGCTGTTCAGCTACCCGGTGCTCCAGGCAGCCGACATCCTGCTCTACCAGACCGAGCAGGTGCCGGTCGGCGAGGACCAGCGCCAGCACCTGGAGCTCAGCCGGGACCTGGCGATGCGGTTCAACCACCGGTACGGGGACACGTTCACGGTGCCGTCCGCCTACATCCTCAGCGGCGTCGCGAAGATCACCGACCTGCAGGAGCCGTCCGCGAAGATGAGCAAGTCGTCCTCGTCGCCAGCGGGCATCATCGACGTGCTGGACGAGCCGGGCGCGATCCGGAAGAAGATCGCCCGGGCGGTCACCGACGCGGGCAGCGAGATCCGCGCCGACGAGGCGGAGAAGCCCGGCGTCACCAACCTGCTGCGTATCCACTCCGCCTTGTCCGGCGAGGCCATCCCAGCCCTGGAAGCCCGGTATGCGGGCGCCGGCTACGGCACGTTCAAGAAGGACCTGGCTGAGGTCGTGGCGGACGCGCTGGCGCCGATCCGGGAACGGACCGAGAAGATCCTCGCGGATGAGCAGGGGCTGGACCGGATGCTGGCCCGCGGCGCGGCCCGGGCCCGGCCGGCCGCCCAGCAGACCATGGCGGACGTCAAGGACCGGATCGGCCTCCTCCGCGCCTCCGCCGGCTGACCCCGACGATCATCACGGCGGCCGTCAGGCCCGCCAGCAGCAGGGCGCCGGCCGCCGCCGCCAGCGGGAACGACGGCACCGCTGACAGCCGGGCCGGCCGGGCCAGCCGCTGGGTGATGCCGCGCGGCGCAGTGCGGCTGGTGCCGTGCTGGCCGGGACGCTGGGCCGGCCCGGGCCCGGCCAGCGGGCGGACCAGCACGCCGACCGGGGTGACCCGGCCATCCATGGCGAAACCCCAGTTCAGCAACGCCGCCGCGGCGGTCATCTCCATCAGCGGATGGCAGTGCAGGATGGTCACGATCAGCGTGCGGCCGCCGCGCTCGGCCCATCCGATGTAGGCCGCCCCGGCCGCCGACGTCCAGCCGATCTTCCCGCCCAGGTCGCCGGGATAGCTGGTCAGCATGGTGTTCTGGTTCCACAACGTCACCAGGTGCTTCGCAGTCAGCGGGAACTGCGCCGTCCGCATCGCCTCGATCCGCATCAGCGCGGGCATGCTGAGCGCCTGCCGGGCGAACAGCGCCTCGTCGTACGCGGACACGTGCTGGCCAGGAGCATCCAGCCCGTTCGGGGTCCCGGCCACGGTGTCGTACGCCTGCAGCCGGTGCGCTTCGGCGTTGATCAGCGCCATGCCCTCGTCGTACGACCCGGTCGCCTGGGCCAGGGCGATGGCCGCATCGTTAGCGGAGATCAGCAGCAGCGCCTGGAAGAGGCTGGACACGGGGTACTGATCGCCCTGGACCAGCCCCACCTTGGTCGGCGTGACCGCGGCGGCCTGCTGCGACGCGGTCACCGTCGCGTCCGGGTTGAGCAGCGGCATCAGCGCTTCGGCGGTCAGCACCTTGAGCGTGCTCGCCGGGTGGAACCAGCCGTGCGGGTCCTTGGCCGCGAGCACCTGCCCGGTGCCCGTATCGGCGATCACATAGGCGGACGCGGGCACGCTGGGCAGCGGCATCGCCCCGTGCGCCGGGTAGTTGACGATCACGCCCGGACCGTCGAGCTGCGGCCCGCCCTGCACGGCCGGCACCGCGGACGGCGGCGGGGACGCCCCGGTGGGCGCGGCCTGGGCGGGCGCGGCCTGCACTGCGGCGGGAGCCAGGATCAGCGCCGCGGCCAGGCCCGTCACGGACCGCCGCACCCTCATCCGGCCATCACGCCAGGTAGTTAACCATCTCCATTCTGTCGCCGACATTGTGTATCCCACTCACCCAGCCCGGATGTCCCCTGACAGAGACTCTACGGGCGGCGAACGTCACATAGGACTCCCCGGGTATCTGGATCTAACCTTGGCCTATGGCACGTGAGTCGGAATCAGGGCTGCCGGTCGAGGCGGTGTACGGCCCGGGGCAGCCTGCGGGCTTCGATCCCGCGGCACAGCTGGGCCAGCCGGGCGAGTACCCGTTCACCCGGGGCGTGTACCCGTTGATGTACACCGCCCGGCCGTGGACGATGCGGCAGTACGCCGGATTCGCCACCGCGGCGGATTCAAACCGGCGCTACCACCAGCTGATCGAGGCCGGCACCACCGGCCTGTCGGTCGCTTTCGACCTGCCGACCCAGATGGGGTATGACTCGGACGCGCCGCTGGCCCACGGCGAGGTCGGCAAGGTGGGCGTGGCCATCGACTCCATCGAGGACATGCGCGCGCTGCTGGACGGCATCCCGCTGGACAAGGTCTCCACCTCGATGACCATCAACGCTCCGGCCGCGCTGCTGCTGGTCCTCTACCAGCTGGTGGCCGAAGAGCAGGGCGTGCCTGCGAGCGCGCTGACCGGCACCATCCAGAACGACATCCTCAAGGAGTACATCGCCCGCGGCACCTACATCTACCCGCCGGTGCCGTCGCTCCGCCTGGTGGCCGATACCTTCGCCTACTGCCAGGCTGAGCTGCCGCGCTGGAATACGATCTCGATCTCCGGCTACCACATGGCCGAGGCGGGCGCGACGCCGGTCCAGGAGATCGCGTTCACGCTGGCCAACGCCAAGGAGTACGTGCGCGCCGCGCTCAGCTCCGGGCTGGCGGTGGACGAGTTCGCGCCACGCCTTTCCTTCTTCTTCGTGGCCCGCACCACGCTGCTGGAAGAGGTGGCCAAGTTCCGGGCGGCCCGGCGGCTGTGGGCCCGGATCATGCGGGAGGAATTCGGCGCGGCGGATCCCCGGTCCCAGATGCTCCGGTTCCATACCCAGACCGCCGGCGTGCAGCTGACCGCCCAGCAGCCTGAGGTGAACCTGGCCCGGGTCACCGTCCAGGCACTCGCCGCGGTGCTCGGCGGCACCCAGTCGCTGCACACGAACGCCTACGACGAGGCGATCGCGTTGCCCAGCCAGAAGGCAGCCCGGCTCGCCGTCCGCACGCAGCAGGTCCTCGCGTACGAGACCGACCTCACCGCCACGGTGGATCCATTCGCGGGATCGTACGCGGTGGAATCGATGACGGACGACGTCGCGGACGCGGCAGAGCAGCTGATGGCCCAGGTCGAGGATCTCGGCGGTGCGGTCGCCGCAATCGAGAAGGGCTTCCAGAAGGCCGAGATCGAGCGGTCCGCTTACCAGGTGGCCCGGGACATCGACACCGGGGAGCGGGTGGTGGTCGGCGTCAACAAGTTCACCATGCCCAGTGACGAGCCCTACGAGCCGTTGCGGTTCGATCCCGCGCTCGAGGAGGACCAGGCACGGCGGCTCGCCGAACTGCGGGCCAGCCGGGACGCGGCGCAGACCCGGAGCTGCCTGGACGACCTCAAGAAGGCCGCGGCGGGCAGCCAGAACATGCTGGTCCCGGTGCGTGCGGCGCTGCGGGCCCGGGCCACGGTGGGCGAGGTCTGCGACGCGCTCCGCGAGGTGTGGGGGGTCTACCAGCCCTCCGGCCTTTCCTGACCAGCCGCTCGCTACCAGCACGGGGCCGGGCTGCTCCGCAGCGCCAGCCGGTTTGCTGCGCGTTTGCAAGTGATTACCCGGAGCGTCCAGGCTAGAGGTGCGGCAGCCGGGGCGCGGGCGGCTTCCCGGGGCCGGGATTGAGGGAGGCTGGCCGTGGCGATCTGGTGGAACCCCTCCCGGGGCGCGACCGTGGGTATCGAATGGGAACTCCAGCTCATCGACGCGGACAGTAAGCTGTTGCGCCAGGATGCCCGGGAGGTCCTGGCCGCGCTGCCCGGGCACGGCGAGCCCGGTTACCACCCCAAGCTCCATCATGAACTCATGCAGTCGACCGTGGAGGTGGTCACCGGCGTCTGTAGCACCGTGTCGGAGGCGGTAGCAGACCTGGGCACGACAATTGCACAACTTCAGCGGATCACGGATATGCGCGGTACGATGCTGGCCTGCGCCGGAACACATCCCGTCAGCGACTGGCGGGACGCAAAGATGGCGCCCATTCAGCGCTATGCGGAACTCGTCGAGCAGATGCAGTGGCTTGCCCGGAGGATTCAGACCTTCGGTGTCCATGTCCATGTAGGGCTTCGTGATGGCAGCAAGGCGATTCCGATCGTCAACGCGCTGGCCGCCTATCTGCCGCATTTCCTCGCGCTGACCGCGTCGAGCCCGTTCTGGGGTGGGCACGACACGGGGCTCGCTTCGAGCAGGGCGGTCATCTTTGGCGGGTTGCCGACCGCAGGACCGCCGCACCAGCTTGCGGACTGGAGTGAGTTCGAGGAGTACATGGACACGTTGCTGCGGGCCGGGACCATCCGGAGCATCAAGGAAGTGTGGTGGGACGTCCGGCCGCACCCTGATTTCGGTACGGTCGAGATACGAATGTTCGACGGGGTCCCGACGCCGCATGAGGTAGGGATGGTGGCTGCCTTGTCGCAGAGCCTGGTGCAACTGCTGGACATGCAGATCGACCGTGGCTACCGGCTGCCCATCCAGCCGTCCTGGGTGATTCGTGACAACAAGTGGCGGGCTACCAGGTATGGTCTGGACGCCATCGTGATCACCAGTGCCTCCGGCTCCACTGCTCCGCTGCGTGATGAGATCTACGAGCTGCTCGGCGAGCTGCACCCGGTCGCCAAGCGGCTGGGCTGCGCAGACGAGCTGGACGTGGGCGGCGAAGTGCTGGCGAGCGGCGCCTCGTACGAGCGGCAGCGTGCGGTGGTGGCGATGGGCGGCGGCTTGACCGACGTAGTGGACGCGCTGGTCACCGAGTTCGCCGAGGACCGTTTCGTCCATCCGGGGGAGGCCCGCTATGCCGGACCATGACGCGGCGGAGGAACTCGACGCGTTTCTCCTCGCGAATGAGGGCGAGCTCATCGAGTTCCGGCGCGACCTGCACGCTCACCCTGAGCTTGGCTACCACGAGCACCGGACCACCCGGCGGCTCGCGCTCCGGCTGGCCGCGGCGGGCCTGCGGCCGGTCATCCTGCCCAAGGGCACCGGGCTGATGGTGGACATCGGGTCCGCGCCGGACGCCCCGCTGGTGGCCCTGCGGGCGGACCTCGACGCGCTGGCGCTGACCGATGAGAAGCAGGTCCCGTACCGGTCCACGGTGCCGAATGTGTGCCATGCCTGCGGGCATGACGTGCACACCACCGTGGTCCTCGGTGCTGGCCTGTTCCTGGCGAGCCAGGCCGCTCAGGGCCGGTGGCAAGGCCGGGTCCGGCTGATCTTCCAGCCCGCTGAGGAAGTGCCTGGCGGCGCCCTGGATGTCATGGCCGCGGGCGGCATCGCGTCCGTGGACCGGATCTTCGCGCTGCACTGCGACCCGCGGCTGGACGTGGGGAAGATCGGGATCCGGAGCGGGCCCATCACGGCAGCCTGCGACAAGATCACGGTCCGGGTCACCGGGCCAGGCGGGCACACCGCCCGGCCGCACCTGACCGCGGACCTGGTGTACGCGCTGGGCAAGATCGTCACCGAACTGCCCGCGGCGCTGTCCCGCCGGGTGGATCCCCGGTCCAGCCTGAGCCTGGTCTGGGGCCGGGTCAGTGCGGGCTCCGCGGCCAACGCCATCCCGGACGACGGGGTGGTGGAGGGCACCGTCCGGTGCCTCGACGACGAGGCGTGGCACCAGGCGCCCGACCTGCTCAAGGCACTGATCGACTCGGTGGCCAGCGCGTACGGGGTGCTCGCGGATCTCAACTACGTGCGGAACGTGCCGCCCACGGTGAACGAGCCCACCAGCACGGCGCTGCTGGCTGCCGCGGCCGAGCGGGTGCTCGGCCCAGACGCGGTCGCGTCCACCCCGCAGAGCCTGGGCGGCGAGGACTTCGCCTGGTACCTGGAGTCGGTGCCCGGCTCGCTCGCCCGGCTCGGCACGCGGATTCCCGGGTCAGGCGATGATTTCGACATTCACCAGCCCACGTTCGACGTCGACGAGCGGGCCATCGGCATCGGCGTGCGGCTGATGGCCGCCGCCGCGCTGGCCGGTACCCGGAGCGGTGCCGTAGCCGCGGAGCCGCTGCCCGACGCCGCCGCGCGCGCCTGACCCAGGGTCCGGCCGGCAGATCCGCCACCGGCCGCCTGATCCCGGTGCGCGCCAGGCGCGCTCTGCTGCGCACCTGCCCTGGACCACCGCCCCGGGTGATCAGCGGCCGGGAAAACGGGTTGCCGCTGGTGACTGCCCACCGTAGCCTCCCGGCCAGCGCCGCTGCGGCGGGCAGTCGGCCCGCTCCAGCCAGCCTGGATGAGCTGGACGACTGGTCCCGCCGCCACCTGGGCCGGCTGGCTGGGCTGGAATCCCGCTGGGCCGCGGCCGCGCTGGGCAACACGCTGCTGCACAACGACGTGCGTGCCGCGTCGCGGGCTGGAATTCGAATGTGTTCCCGCACCGTCGCAGGAGCAGCGGTAAGGGAACACATTGCGGGCAGGCCATGGACCCAGCGGGGGGCCGTCTGGGCGGGGTGGGTGCACGGCAGGCTCTGGCGGGGGATTTAATTGAGGCCCCGGATGACCTGGAGTGCGGCAGCGGTGTTTTCGCGGCAGGAGCAGCGCGGTGACCGGCAGGTCTACCGGACCGCCGGGCCGGTGGTGCTGTGGTGGGGCTGGCTGGTGTTCGCGGTGGCCGCCCTGATCGCGCTGGCCGTCCAGGGGCACGATCATGCCGCAGCGGTCACCGCGGCGGTGCTGGTCGCCATCACCGGATTCGCCTACGCGTGCGCGCTACGGCCGCGGATCGTGGCGGACAGCGGCGGCATCACCGTGGTGAACCCGCTGCGCGAGCACATCCTGCCGTGGGCCGCGGTCAGCCAGGTGGAGCTGGCCCAGACGGTCCGGGTGCACTGCTGCCCGCGGCCCGGGACCACCCGGGAGCGGGTCGTGCACAGCTGGGCCGTGCAGTCCTCGGCCCGGGCCCGGACCCGGAGCGAGCTGCGCGCCCGGCGGGCAGCCCGGCAGGAGGCCAGGATGCCCGGTTACGCCCAGCGGCCCGGGACGGCACAAGAAGTGCTGGCCGGGAGCACGGCGGAGTTCATCGCCCGCCAGCTCGACGAGCGGGCCCAGCGGGAGCACCAGCGGGCAGGCAGCCCCGGGCCCGGCGGTCCAGCGGAGCCCGGCGGTCCAGCGGGGCCCGGCTCCGGGATGACCGGGTCAGCCGGGACTGGCCCCGGGCTGGGTGACCCGGCGGGCGGCGGCCCGTCCGCTGGCCGCCTGCCCCGGGTCCGCTGGAGCTGGCAGGCGATGGCCGCGATGGCGGTACCGTTGCTGATCTTGACTGCGGTTTCCTTGACTTGAAGTCAACTTTAGGTCGCAGCATGAGGGCATGACTTCTACCGCGAGCCGGACCAGATTCACGTTTGCCGACCTGCCCGGCCTGATGTCGCTGATGACCGGGGACGAGAAGCACGACGTCGCGGCCACGTCCACGCTGGACGTGCTGTGGGTGCTGTACGACCGGGTGCTCCGGGTGACCCCGGGCACGGCCGGCGATGACGCCAGGGACCGGTTCCTGCTGTCCAAGGGGCACGGGCCCATGGCCTACTACGCGGTGCTCGCGGCCCAGGGCTTCCTGGACCCGGGGGAGCTGCGCGGCTTCGGCTCATTCGAATCGCCGCTCGGCCTGCACCCGGACCGGAACCGGGTGCCGGGCGCGGAGATTTCCAGTGGCTCGCTCGGCCACGGGCTGCCACTCGCGGTAGGCCTGGCGCTGGGCCTGCGGGCCCGGGGACTGACCGCCCCGCGGGTGTTCGTCCTCATCGGCGACGCCGAGCTGGACGAGGGATCGAACCACGAGGCGATCGCCATCGCCCGGGCCACCCGGCTGGACTCGCTGCATGTGGTCGTGGTGGACAACGCCTCGTCCAGCCACGGCTGGCCCGGCGGGGTGCACACCCGGTTCGCGGTCGAAGGCTGGTCCGTGCTGCGGGCCTCCGGGCGCGACCACGACGCGCTCGAGGCCGCGCTCACCGCGCCGCATCCCGGCCGCCCGCACCTGGTGGCGGCTCTGGTCGAGCCGAAGGCAAGCAGATGAGCAGGCGCGAGCCGGCGAGGGGATGAGCCCGGATGGAGACCATGCGTGAGCGGTTCAGTGCGGTCGTGTCCGGGCTGCTGGACTCCGACCCGAGACTGGCCGTGGTGCTCGCCGACATCTCGGCGGACGCGTTCGAGCCGGCCCGCCGCCGCCACCCGGACCGGGTCATCAACGTGGGCATCCGGGAGCAGTTGCTGATCAGCGTGACCGGCGGGCTGGCCCTGGCCGGGTTGCGCCCGGTCGCGCACACCTTTGCCAGCTTCCTGGTCGAGCGGCCCTTCGAGCAGATCAAGCTCGACCTGAACCACCAGGGCGCAGGCGCGGTGCTGGTGAGCGCGGGCGCGTCGTTCGACTACTCCGACAGCGGCCGGACCCACCAGGCCCCGGGTGACGTGGCGTTGCTGGACACGCTGCCTGGCTGGACCGTGCACGTGCCCGGTCACCCGGACGAGGCGGAACGGCAGCTCCGGGCCGCCGTGGCCAGGGACGGCCTGGTGTATGTCCGGCTGTCCACCCAGGCCAACCAGGCGCCGCTGGAGGCCGCGCCGGGGCGGCTCAGCGTGCTGCGGCGCGGCCGGCGTGGCACCGTGCTGGCGGTCGGGCCGCTGGCGGATGCGGTGCTGGACGCGACCGGCGGCCTGGACGTGACCGTGCTCTATGCCGCGACGGTCCGCCCGCTGGATACCGCGACCCTGCGGGACACCCTGGGCCCGCCGGACGTAGTGCTCGTCGAGCCGTACCTCGCGGCCACGTCGGTGGCGGTGGTAGCGGAGGCGTTGCGGGACCGGCCGCACCGGGTGCTCGGGCTGGGGGTAAGCCGCCGGGAACTGCGCCGGTACGGCACGCCCGCCGAGCATCAGGCGGCGCACGGCCTGGACGCCAGGTCGTTGCGGGCGGCGGTGACCAGCTTTCTCGGCTAGCGGCCAAGCTGTCCAGCCGCCGGGCTGTCTAGGCTCCGAGTCGTCCCGCGGTCGGGCGGCTGCGCAGCCCCTGGACGTAGTCGTCCGGGGCGCCAGCCATTTCCGCGGCATCCGCGACGATGCCCAGGTAACGCGCGGACGGCAGACCGCCCTCGTAGTCGTTGAGCACGTACAGCCAGGCGGCCGCGCTGCCGTCCAGCGTCTCCACCCGGACCCTGATCTTCCGGAAGTAACCGAGCGTCACGCCGTCCCAGCGGTCCAGCACCCGCTCGTCCAGCACGGACAGTTCGTAGAGCACCACGAACACCCGTTCGGCGTCATCTTCCACCACGGTGGCCAGGGCACCCTCCCAGCTGATGTCCTCGCCGCCGAAGGTGAGCCGCCAGCCTTCCAGCCAGCCATTGCCGCGTTGCGGCGAGTGCGGGCAGCGCTCAGCCATCAGCGCTGGGTCCATGTTGGTGGCATACGCCGCGTACAGCTCCACGGCTCACCAGCGTAACCATGCGGCACGGCGGCGTGGGTGATCTTCGACTACCAGCAGGCAACGTTCCGGCGTCGATACCCGCCCGGCCGCCGCACGAGGAGGTGGCGGTGCATCGGGTGGGCGCGCCGCGTGCGCCGGAACCGGGGTGCGACAGAATGAGGCAGCGTGAGCCAGCCGAGCGCGAGAATCGTCATCCTGGGGGGCGGGCCGGGCGGGTATGAGGCGGCCCTGGTGGCCGCCCAGCTCGGGGCCCAGGTGACCGTGGTGGACAGCGACGGCCTCGGCGGCGCGTGCGTGCTGACCGACTGCGTGCCCTCAAAGACCCTCATCGCGACCTCCACCACCATGTCGGTGGTGCACGGCGCTGGGGAGATGGGCATCCGGGTCGGGCCGCCTGGTCCTGCCGCGCCGGGCCAGTCCAGCCAGGCGGTTGGCCGGGAGCTCAGCCGGCTGCCCGGCCGGGGGCAGGCGGTGGTGGACGCCCCTCGGCTGTACGGCCGGGTCAAGGCGCTGGCCCGGGCCCAGTCCGCGGACGTGGCCCTGCGCCTGGCCGCGGAGGGGGTCGAGATCATCAACGGGCACGGCGAGCTGGCTGGCCCGGACACGGTGATCGCTGGCGGCCAGGAGATCCAGGCGGGCGCGGTGCTGGTCGCCACCGGGGCGATGCCACGGGTGCTGCCCGGCGCCGAGCCCGACGGCGAGCGCATCCTCACCTGGCGGCAGCTGTACGACCTGCCCGACCTGCCGGAGGAGCTGATCGTGGTGGGCTCCGGGGTGACCGGCGCCGAGTTCGCCGGTGCCTACCAGGCGCTCGGCTCGCAGGTCACCCTGGTGTCCTCGCGTGAGCGGGTGCTGCCGCACGAGGACGCCGACGCGGCCGTGGTGCTGGAGGACGTGTTCCGGCGGCGGGGGATGATGGTACTCAGCCGGTCCCGGGCCGCCGCGGTCAAGCGCACCGGCCACGGGGTGCTGGTCACCCTGGAGGACGGCCGGGCCGTGCGCGGCTCGCACTGCCTGCTGACCGTCGGCATGGTGCCCGCCACCCGGGGGATTGGCCTGGAAGAAGCCGGGGTGACCGTAGACAGCCGGGGATTCATCCAGGTGGACCGGGTGTCCCGGACGACCGCGCGGGGCGTGTACGCGGCCGGGGACTGCACCGGGGTGATGATGCTCGCGTCGGTGGCCGCCATGCAGGGCCGGATCGCCATGTGGCACGCGCTGGGCGAGGCGGTGCAGCCGCTCCGGCTGGGGCACGTGGCCGCGACGATCTTCACCGACCCGGAGATCGCGACCGTGGGCCTGTCCGCCGCCGCGGTTGAGTCTGGTGCGGTTGACGCGGTCGGCGTGAAGTTGCCGCTGGCCACGAACGCCCGGGCCAAGATGCAGGGTTTCCGGGACGGTTTCGTCAAGCTGTTCGCCCGCCGCGGCACCGGCATCGTGCTCGGCGGGGTGGTGGTCGCGCCCCGGGCCAGCGAGCTGATCCTGGCCGTGTCGCTGGCGGTGGAGCAGTCGCTGACCGTGGACCAGATGGCGCACACGTTCGCCGTGTACCCGTCGCTGTCCGGCAGCGTGACCGAGGCGGCCCGGAAGCTGATGCAGCCAGCCGGCGATAGCTGAGGCCCCTGCGGCCCAGCCGCCAGCCGCCCCCGCCGCCAGCCGCCCGCCGCCGGGCGCCCCGCCGCCGGGCGCCTCAGCCAGCCCAGCCGCTCAGTGGGTCGGGTGGCCGAGGTCGGGATCGGTGGGCACCGGCAGGTCATGCTGGCGGAGACGGTTGGCCCGCAGATCGTCGGCGTACACGCTGACCGTGAACACGCTGCCGCACAGGATGAGGGCCACCATGGTCAGGCTCACCCAGATCGGCGCGGGCAGCAGCCAGGCCAGCACGGCCACCAGCACCCCGCAGACCGGGAGGATCACAGCCAGGTGCCGGAGCAGGGTCCGGCCGCGCCAGCCAGCGTCGGTCAGCTCGTGCCTGACCCAGTGCACGTTTTCGGCTGGCAACCGGAAGCCCCAGGCGAAGCGGAGCCAGCCGAGCGGCCCAGGATCGCCGGGCAGCCGGGTCAAGGCAGCGCCCGGCCGTGGCATGCGCAGCGCATGGCCTCAGTCTTTCAGCTGGCAGATCAGTTCGCCCGCGGACACCGTCTGGCCCACCTGGACGGCCAGGTCCGTGACGGTGCCGTCCTTGTGCGCGGTCAGCGGCTGTTCCATCTTCATGGCTTCGAGCACGACCACGGTGTCCCCGGCCGTCACCTGGTCCCCCTCCGCCGCAACGATCTTGGTGATCGTGCCCTGCATCGGGCTGACCAGCCCATCGCCACTGGCCTGGGCCGCGGATCCGCCTGCCCCGCCTGCCCGCCGGCCGCTCGGGGCCCGGCGCGCCGGGGTCGGCCGGCCCGGTCACGGCGAGCCCGGCGGGTAGCACCACCTCCAGCCGCTTGCCCGCGACCTCGACCGTGATCCGCTCCCGAGCCCGCTCGGTCCCGGCCTGGTCACCGGCGGCACCGGGGTACGGCTCCAGCCCCCCGGCGAAGTCAGTCTCGATCCACCGGGTGTGCACGCTGAACGGCTCGCTGGTGAACGCGGGATCGCGGACCACCGCGCGGTGGAACGGCAGCACCGTGGGCATCCCGCCGACCACGGCCTCGTCCAGGGCCCGGCGGGCCCGCTGCAGCGCCTGCTCCCGGCCGGCCCCGGTGATGATGAGCTTGGCCAGCAGCGAGTCGTAGGCCTGCGGCACGGTCATGCCCGCGGCGTAGCCGGCGTCCACCCGGACCCCGGGGCCCGCCGGGAACACCAGCTCGGAGATGGTGCCGGGCGCGGGCAGGAAGCCGCGGCCCGGATCCTCGGCGTTGATCCGGAACTCGATCGAGTGGCCGCGGGCGGCCGGGTCGGCGTAGCCGAGCTCCTGCCCGTCGGCGATCCGGAACATCTCCCGCACCAGGTCGATGCCGGTGACTTCCTCGGACACCGGGTGCTCGACCTGCAACCGCGTGTTGACCTCCAGGAAGGATACGGTGCCGTCCTGGCCGACCAGGAACTCGCAGGTGCCCGCGCCCACGTAGCCAGCCGCATGGAGGATCGCCCTGGACGCGTCGTACAGCTGGCCGAGCTGGGCGGCGGTCAGGAACGGGGCCGGCGCCTCCTCGACCAGCTTCTGGTGCCGCCGCTGCAGCGAGCAGTCCCGGGTGGACACGACCACCACGTTGCCCCGGGTGTCCGCCAGGCACTGGGTTTCCACATGCCGCGGCCGGTCCAGGTACCGCTCCACGAAGCACTCGCCGCGGCCGAACGCGGCCACGGCCTCGCGGACCGCGGACTCGTACTGCTCCTCGATCTCCGCCGGGGTCCGGACCACCTTCAGGCCCCGGCCGCCGCCGCCGAACGCGGCCTTGATCGCGATGGGCAGGCCGTGCCGGGCGGCGAACGCATCGACCTCTTCCACGCTGCTGACCGGGCCGTCGGTGCCGGGCGCCAGGGGCGCGCCGACCGCGTTGGCGATCTGCCGGGCCGCGACCTTGTCGCCGAGCGCGTCGATAGCCGCGGGCGGCGGCCCGATCCAGGTCAGCCCGGCGTCCATCACCGCGCGGGCGAACGTGGCGTTCTCGGCCAGGAAGCCGTACCCGGGATGCACCGCGTCCGCCCTGGACTCGGCGGCGATCCGGAGGATCTTCTCGATGGACAGGTAGGTTTCCGCGAGGCTCTGCCCGCCGAGCGCGTACGCCTCGTCCGCCATGGCGGCGTGCAGCGCGTCCAGATCCGGTTCCGCATAGATCGCGACGCTGCCCAGACCCGCGTCGCGGCACGCCCGCACGACCCGTACCGCGATCTCGCCGCGGTTCGCAATGAGCACCTTGCGCACGAAAACCTCTCCTCCCGGCTGCCCAGGAGTCTAAGTGAGGGCCAGGCCACCTTAGCGGCCGGGCACGGCGGCCCGCGGGCTCGTGCTCCGGTGCTGGACTCGCCGTTCCAGGTCAGGACGGCGCGACTGCGGGGCTGCTGCCGCCCTGGCCTCACAATTGTCTCACTCATGCACCTGTTTCGCGCCCACGGCCCCGCCCACCTGCCCGTCCTGCGCGAGCACCGGCCCGCCGGCCTCCTCACTGCCCGCAACGGGGGGCCGTCCGGGATCTCCCGCCGCCAGGTCCCGGGCCGCGGCGGCCGGTCAGCGCCGGGCGCCCTCGTGCCGCAGCAGCCACGCCTTGCGGTCAAGCCCGTAGTAGTAGCCGCCGAGGCTGCCGTCAGTGCGCAGGATCCGGTGGCACGGCACCACGGGCGCGATCAGGTTCGCGGCACAGGCCGCCCCGGCGGCCCGCGGCGCTGTGGGGATGCCCGCCTGGGCGGCCAGCGTGGTGTAGGTGACCGTGCGGCCGGGCGGTACCGCCCGCATGGCCGCGTACAGCCGCTGCCGCCCGGGGGTGCCCGGCTGGTACGCGGGCAGCCCGTCCAGGGCCTGCAGGTCCCCGTCGAAGTAGCTGCTGACTGGCTTGACCAGCCAGGGCAGCTCAGCCGCCTGGCCCGGGGCCAGCGGCAGCCCGCGCAGTGACGGGTGCAGCCGGGTGTGCAGCTCGGCCGGGCGGTCGGTGAACCCGCCGCCGACCAGCTGGCCGGCCCAGGCCAGCAGGCTGAGCGGGCCGATCGGCGTATCCAGCGTGATGGCGGTGATCGTCTCAGTCATCGCTGCCGTTCGTCTTCTCGGGGATCGCCTGTCGTGCCCGGGCCGGGCCTGGTGGGGCGGCTGCTGGCCCGGAGGTGGCGGACCAGGTCCACAGGTGCAGCGCGGCGTAGCCGCGCCATGGCCGCCACCGGGCGGCGTGCCCCGGCCCGGCACCCAGGCGTTCCATCGCCCGGCGCAGCACCAGGTCGCTGGCGGGAAACGCATCCGGGTGGCCGGTGCGCATCAGGATGTAGCTGATGGTCCACGGCCCGATGCCGGGCAGTTCCGCCAGCCGGGCCGTGGTCTCCTCCGGGTCCGCGCCCGGGTCCAGGTTCAGCCGGCCGGCCGCAGCGGCCCCGGCGAGTGCGCGCAGGGTCCGGGTGCGCGCGGTGGTGAGGCCCACCCCGGACAGGTCCGCGTCCGCCAGGTCGGCGGGCCCTGGGAAGACCGTGCTCAGGCCGGCCTGCAGGCCGGATCCGCCGGGCTGGGCTCCGCCGGGCTGGGCTCCGCCGGGCTGGGCTCCGCCGGGCTGGACTCCGCCGGGCTGGGCGGCAGCGGTGTCCCGTACCGGGCCGCCAGCCGGCCAGCGAACGTCCGCGCCGCGGCGACCGATACCTGCTGGCCCAGGACGGCCCGGACCGCCAGCTCGAAGCCATCGTAGGCACCGGGCACCCGCAACCCGGGCTGGGCCCGCACCAGCGGCCCCAGTATCTCGTCCGCGCCGAGCGCGGCGCCGATCGCGGCCGGGTCGGCGTCAGCGTCCAGCAGCCGGCGGGCGCAGGTGACGACCTGGCCTATCCCGCCGAGCTTGCTGAGCTGGACCCGGAGCAGCAGATGGCCCTGGCCGGGCTGGGGGAGCAGCTCGATGACGCCCAGGCCGGCTGGGTCCGCACGGTCCGGGCGTACCGGCCGGCGGTCACCTCTTCCACCCGGGGATCGCCCGGGCCCGCAGGAAGCCGAGCAGGCTGGCCGCGTCGAACGGCTCACGGCAGGCGAGCCGGAAGTCGAGCGTCATGCCCCGATTCAACCCGACCCGGCCATCTCCCGCTAGCGGCCATCGCATCAGCAGTTAGAATTTTTGCCCGCGGAGGGGCAAAAATTCGAACTGTTAATCTATTACTGGGAGGGTAGGGCTGAGCGGCGCCAGGCGCCGGGGCCGCGGGTGAGCGGAGCCCGGACCAGGGCGGCCCGGTCCGGCCAGGCCTGCCGCGCCGCGCTGCCGGAACCGGGGCCGCGGCCGGAACCGCGGCCGGGGCCGGGGCCCGGGTTTTGCGGGTTCCCCCGGGTCGCTGCGATCGCCTGCACCACCGCGGTCAGCGCGGCCAGCTCCTCGGCAGTCGGCCGGCCGATCACGACCTCCAGCGCCAGGACCGGGCCCGGGCCCAGGCCTGGGCCTGGGCCCGGTCCGGCGCTCATCCCCTGCCGCCGCTCATGCGCTGCTCCCACCCGCTGCCTGCCGCCATCCATGCGCTGCCCGCTGCCCTCCGGACCAGGTCATCACGGGGCACCTAACCGGCCGCTGCCGATACCGAACTGGCGGCGGACCCGCTCCCAGAACGCGTCCCGCAGCCACTCCCGGGCCTCCTGGTACGGGCGCAGCGACAGGCCAAGTTCCTTCTCCGCGTCGACCAGGAGTTCCTTGTCGATGACCGGAGGCAGGATCGGGCCGGGCAGCAGGTCCCGGATGTTGTCCTCGCCGCGGGTGAGGATCCACTTCTGCGCCACGTGCTCGCCCGCTTCCTCGACCCGCACCCGGTCCGGGCCCAGCCGGCTCGGCCAGCGTCATGACCGGGGCGTGCGGGACCGGGCGGGGGACCGGCTTGGCGCCGTGCCGCCTGTCGAACAGTTGCGCCGGGGACGGGACGGCAGGCGGCGGGCTGGCTGGGGGCGGGTCGGGCACCGGGATCCGGGTGAAGTACGGCTCCAGGAACGCCCGGTCCAGCACCTCCACCGTGTCCGATTCCCAGACCAGCCGTTCGGCCTGGTTCGTGCCGAATGGCGGTTCCACGCCCCACAGGTGCACCCGGACGCCGTAGGCCTGGGCGGCCTCCACCGCGGGCACCATGTCCTCGTCGCCGGCCACCAGCACCGCGTCGGTGATCGCCCGGTGCCGGGCCAGCGCCTCCATGTCCGCCCGGATCTGCGCGTCCACGCCCTTCTGCTGGCCGCGCGCGTTCAGGTTGCCCAGCCGCAGCTTCACCCGGGCCATCTGGGCGATGACCCGCTGGTCGATGGTGGGCACCCGGTCCCGGGCCGCGTCATACCAGTAGACCCGCAGCAGTTCGCCCCGTACCAGGCCGTCGGCGTGCCGGGTGAGCGCCTGGATGAGCTTGTCCGTGTCAACCCGGTACTCCCGCCGTGAGCCCACGCTGAACAGCAGCTCACCAGCGGCCGCGTAGATATAACCGACATCGATCATGATCGCATAACGGGCAAGCGTCGGCAGGGGGGAGACGATGTCGGTCATGGCACTCACGACTCTACTGCCGGACCTGCCCTTCCTGGGGACGCGGGGGAGAGCGCATTGACTTTCAGTAGCGAAATTATTACATTATGTTATTTCGCTGTGACAGTGATGCTGCCTACAGCGGGATGTTGCCGTGCTTCTTGGGCGGCAAGGTCTCCCGCTTGGTCCGCAGCGCCCGCAGCGCCTGGGTGACGAGCGGGCGGGTCTCGGCCGGCCGGATCACCGCGTCAACGTAGCCGCGCTCGGCCGCGATGTACGGGTTGGCCAGTGTGTCCTCGTATTCAGCGACCCGCTGCGCGCGCAGCCCGTCCGGGTCGTCGGCGCTGGCCAGCTCGCGGCGGTAGAGGATGTTCACCGCGCCCTGCGCGCCCATCACCGCGATCTGCGCGGTCGGCCAGGCCAGGTTGAGATCCCCGCCGAGATGCTTGGATCCCATCACGTCGTAGGCACCGCCGTAGGCCTTGCGGGTGATCACTGTGATCTTGGGCACAGTGGCCTCAGCGTAGGCGTAGATCAGCTTGGCGCCGCGCCGGATGATGCCGCCCCACTCCTGGCCGGTGCCGGGCAGGAAACCGGGCACATCCACGAACGTGAGCACCGGGATGCTGAACGCGTCGCAGGTCCGGACAAACCGGGCCGCCTTTTCCGAGGCGTCGATGTCCAGGCAGCCCGCCAAGTGCATCGGCTGGTTCGCCACCACCCCGACGCTGGCCCCTTCCACCCGGCCGAACCCGACCACGATGTTCGGCGCGAAGCCGGCGTGGACCTCCAGGAACTCCCCGTCGTCGAGCACATGCGCGATCAGCGTGTGCGCGTCGTAGGGCTGGTTGGGCGAGTCCGGGACGAGCGTATCGAGCTCGGCGTCCTGCTCCGTGATGTCCAGCGTCACCTCGCCGTCCGCGAGTGGTTGCAGGGGCGGCTCGTCCAGGTTGTTGGACGGCAGGTAGGACAGCAGCTCCCGGGCGAAGTCGAGGCAGTCGTCCTCGTCCTTGGCCTGGTAGTGGGCCACCCCGGATTTCACGTTATGCGCGTGCGCGCCGCCCAGATCCTCGAAGCTGACCTCCTCCCCAGTCACCGTCTTGATCACATCCGGGCCGGTGATGAACATGTGCGAGGTTGCCTCGACCATCAGCGTGAAATCGGTCAGCGCGGGGGAGTAGACCGCCCCGCCCGCGCACGGCCCCATGATCAGCGAGATCTGGGGGATCACCCCGGACGCGATGACGTTGCGGTAGAAGATCTCGCCGAACAGGCCGAGGGCCACCACGCCTTCCTGGATCCGGGCGCCGCCGCCATCGTTGATGCCGATCAGCGGGCAGCCGGTGGACAGCGCGTGCTCCATCAGCTTGACGATCTTCTCGCCGTACACCTCGCCCAGCGAGCCGCCGAACACGGTGAAGTCCTGGCTGTACACGCAGACCGGGCGGCCGTCGATGGTGCCGTACCCGGTGACCACACCGTCGCCGTAGGGCCGGTTCGCGGCCACCCCGAAGTCGGTGGCCCGGTGCCGGGCCAGCTCGCCGAACTCGATGAACGAGCCCTCGTCGAGCAGCCGGTCCACCCGTTCCCGGGCGGTCATCTTGCCCTTGGCGTGCTGCCGCTCGACTGCCCGCTGCGACCCGGCGTGGATCGCCTCGTCCCGGCGGCGCTGCAGGTCGGCAACCTTGCCGGCCGTGGTGTGCGGATCGGGGGCGGCATCGGCCGGCGGCGGCCCGCCGCGGCTGTCAACTTCGCTGGTCATGCGGACAGGGTAGCCGCCGGCCCGGCTCCGGCCCGGGGCGTGCCCGGCAGCCCGGGTGGGGCAGGGGCCGCAGCAGCCGCCGGTTAGGCTGTCAGAAGTGAGCCAGGATGCCGAGAGCAGGGATATCGCCGCTGGCCCGGCGCTGGCGGCTGGCCCGGACCGGCCGCCTGCCCGGGACCCTGACCGGCTGCCGACCCGGGACACCGACCGGCAGGAACTGCCCGGGCAGATGCGCCGGGACGTGCGGCTGCTCGGTGACCTGCTCGGCGAGGTGCTCCGCGAGGCTGGTGGCCAGGAGTTGCTCGACGACGTGGAGCAGCTGCGCCAGGCCGTGATCGCCGCCCGGCTCAGCGCCGCCAGCTCCGATGAGCCCGGCGATGAGATCGCGGCGCTGGTCGCGGGCTGGTCGCTGGACCGGGCCGAGCTGGTGGCCCGGGCCTTCACCGTCTACTTCCACCTCACCAACCTGGCCGAGGAGCTGCAGCGGGTCCGTGCGCTGCGGGAGCGGGACACCGGCGGGGCGCCGGTCCGCGAGTCGCTCGCGGCCACGGTCGGCGAGTTCCGCCAGGAGCAGGGCCTGGCCCAGCTCGATGAGCTGCTGGACCGGCTGCGGGTGCACCTGGTGCTGACCGCGCACCCCACCGAGGCGCGGCGGCGGGCGGTGGCAACCGCGCTGCGCCGGATCAGCGACCTGGTCACCGACGCCGACGACCCCCGGCACGGCGCGGCCGAGCGGGCCGCGATCCTGCGCCGCCTGCGCGAAGAGGTCGACCTGCTGTGGCGCACCTCGCCGCTGCGGGCCAACGCCATGACGCCCATCGACGAGGTCCGCACCGTGATGGCGGCGTTCGACGAGACGCTGTTCCGGGTGGTGCCCAGCGTGTACCGGGCACTGGACGAGGCCCGGCGGGCCGCCGGGCCCGGCCCGGACGTGCCAGCGGCGCCGGCCTTCATCCGGTACGGCAGCTGGGTCGGCGCGGACCGGGACGGCAATCCGTTCGTCACCGCCCAGGTGACCAGGGAAACCGCGGTCATCCAGGCCGACCACGTGCTGCGCGCGCTGGAGAACGCGACCACCCGGATCGGCCGCGCGCTGACCGTGCACGCAGACGCGGCGCCGCCCGGCCCCGAGTTCACCCTGGCGCTGGAGGCCGCCGAGGCCGCCCACCCTGAGCTGCTCGCCGACCTGGCCGCCCGATCGCCGCATGAGCCCTACCGGACCTACCTGCTGTACCTGGCCCGGCGGCTCGAGGCGACCCGGCTGCGCCAGGCCGACCTGGCCTACCACAGCGCCGCGGAGTTCCGCGCCGATCTGGCCGGCGTCCAGCGGGCGCTGGCCAGCGCGGGGGCCACCCGGCAGGCGTCTGGCGAGCTGCAGCAGCTGATCTGGCAGGTGGAGACGTTCGGCTTTCATCTGGCCGGGCTGGAGATCCGCCAGCACAGCGCGGTGCATGCCCGGGCGCTGGCGGAGATCCGGGCCGGCGGTGAGCTGTCCGGGCAGACACAAGAGGTGCTGGCCACGTTCCGCGCGGCGGCCTGGATCCAGGAACGGTTCGGGGTCGCCGCCTGCCGCCGCTACGTGATCAGCTTCACCCGGTCAGCCGCGGACGTCGCCGCCGTGTACGAGCTGGCGCAACGGGCCACGCGCAGCGGCCGCCCGCCCGTGCTCGACGTGGTGCCGCTGTTCGAGAGCGGCGAAGACCTGCGGCACGCCCCCCGGGTGCTGGACGAGATGCTGGACCTGGAGCCGGTCAGGGAGCGGCTCGCGGCCGACGGCCGCCAGCTGGAGGTCATGCTCGGCTACTCTGACTCGGCTAAGGAACTGGGCCCGGTCAGCGCCACGCTGCGGTTGTTTGACGTGCAGCGGGAGCTGGCCCGGTGGGCCGCGCGCCGCGATATCCGGCTGACCCTGTTCCATGGCCGCGGCGGCGCCCTCGGCCGCGGCGGCGGGCCAGCCGGGCGGGCGGTGCTGGCCGAGGCCCCGGGGTCGGTGGACGGCCGGTTCAAGGTCACCGAGCAGGGTGAGGTGATCTTCGCCCGGTACGCCCACCCAGTGATCGCCCAGCGGCACCTGGAGCAGGTCACCTCCGCGGTGCTGCGCGCGTCGTCACCGGCCGTGGGCGAGCGCAATGCCGCCGCGGCGGACCGGTACCGGCAGGTGGCCGAGGCCATGGACGCCGCTGCGCTGCGGACCTACCGGGCGCTGGTGGAAACGGACGGGTTCGCCGAGTGGCTGGCCCGGATCAGCCCGCTGGAGGAGATCAGCGGGCTGCGGATCGGCTCCCGCCCGGCCCGCCGCGGCGCCGGTGTGGTCGGCCTGGACGACCTGCGCGCGATCCCCTGGGTGTTCGCCTGGGCGCAGACCCGGCTGAACCTGCCCGGCTGGTACGGGCTGGGCAGCGCCCTGGCCGCGGTGACAGCGGGCGAGCATGGCCTGGCCGAGGCGCGCCGGGCCTACCAGGACTGGCCGCTGCTCGCGGTGCTGCTGGACGGTGCGGAGATGAGCCTGGCCAAGACCGACCGGCGGATGGCCGTCCGGCACCTGGCCCTGGGCCGCCGGGAGGACCTCAGCGCGCAGGTGCTGGCCGAGTACGACCTGACCCGGCAGCTGGTGCTGGAGGTGACCGGGCATGACCGGCTGCTGGCCGACCGGCTGGTGCTGTCCCGCGCCGTGGCGCTGCGCGATCCCTACGTGGATGCCCTCTCCTACCTGCAGCTGCGCGCGCTGACCGAGCTCCGGGCGCTAGCCGCCGCGGACGGGCCGCCCGTCGCGGCCGGCCTGGATGCGCGGCGGGAGCAACTGCACCGGCTGCTGCTGCTCGCGGTCAGCGGCGTGGCCGCAGGCCTGCAGAACACCGGCTGAGCGGGAGTACCGATGCGACAGGGCGCGGGCACGCACGTTCCAGGGCTGGACCAGAAAACCCTGGCCCAGGCGGTGATCAGGCCAGGCGGCCGGTGGCGGGAGATCCGGGTGGTGGCCGAGACCGGCTCCACCAACGCGGACCTGCTCCAGGCGGCCCGGGCCGGGGCTGCAGAGGGCCTGGTGCTGGTGGCCGGGGCGCAGACGGCGGGCCGGGGCCGGCTCGGCCGGACCTGGGTCAGCCTGCCCGGGACCGCACTGATCTGCTCCGTGCTGCTGCGCCCGGCCGCCCCGCCGGCGGCCCTGGGCTGGGTGCCGCTGCTCGCCGGGGTTGCCGTGGCCAGCGCGCTGCGCGCGGAGGCGGCCGTGCCCGCCCAGCTGAAATGGCCCAACGACGTGCTGGTGGCGGGCCGGAAGATCGCCGGGATCCTGGCCGAGGCGTACGCGGGCGCGATCGTGGTCGGGATCGGGGTCAACGTGTCGCTGGGCCGGGCCGAGCTGCCGGTGCCCACCGCGACCTCGCTGCGGCTGGAGCACGCGGCCAGCACGGACCGGGAGCAGCTGCTGGCCGCCATCCTAGGTGAGCTGGAGCGCTGGTACACAGCCTGGGCCGGGGGCGCGGGCACCGCCGGGGTGCGCCGTGAGTACCTGCGGCTGTCCGCCACCATCGGCCGCCCGGTCCGGGCCGAGCTGCCCGGGAGCGTGCTGTCCGGCACCGCCGAAGACGTGGATGAGCTGGGCCGGCTGGTGCTGGCGACCGGCGCCGGGACCGAAGCGGTCGGGGCTGGCGACATCGTGCACCTGCGCTGACCGCACACGCCAGGCTGGCCCGCCGCACCGCCTGCCGCGCCGGAGCCGTATTTCATGCCACGATGTGCGCTATGGCGTGGGAAGACCAGCTCTCCGAGGGAGAGCAGAGCGTGCTGCTGCTGCACCCGCACTGGAAGACGCTGCTCCGCCCGGCCTTCCTGTTCCTGCTGATCGTCGCCGCGGCCACCGCGCTGCTGGTGGTGATCCCGGCGGGCCGGTATGCCGGGGACGGCCGGATCGCGGTGGGCGCGGCGGCCGTGCTCGCGGTGCTGATCTGGTGCCTGATCCCGGTGCTGCGCTGGCGGACCACCAGCTACCAGCTGACCACCCGCAGGCTGCGGCTGCGCTACGGCATCCTGTCCCGGACCGGCCGGGATTTCCCGCTCACCCGGATCAGCGACGTGTCGTTCCGGCACGGGCCGGTGGACCGGCTGCTGGGCTGCGGCCAGCTGATCGTGGAGTCCGCGGGGGAGCATGGCGAGCTGGTGCTGAACGCGATCCCGTATGTCGAGCACGTCCAGTCCACGCTGTTCCAGCTGGTCGAGGACGAGCAGCAGCGGCTCGCCAACGACGACCGGCTCAATCCGGGCCGGTGACCCGGCCCGCGGGGACCCGGCCCGCGGGGCGGAGCCGATCACGCAAGGGTTAGCCTGCGCTCTATGGACGGGATATCGCCACGCAGGCACGTGATCGGCCGCGGTCACGTCGCTGAGATCGTGCTCGACCGGGCCGAGGCGCTGAACGCGCTGAACTCCATGATGCTGCTGCGGCTCGCACAGGTGTGCGCGGACCTGGCCGTGGACCCGGGGGTGCACGCCGTGGTGCTGACCTCCGAGGTGGAGCGCGCGTTCTGCGTCGGCGCGGACCTGAAAGAGCGCAATGGCATGACCGACGCCCAGATCCTGGCCCAGCGCACGTTGTTCCGGGCCGCGTTCGGCGCGCTGCTCGGCCTGCCCCAGCCGGTGGTCGTGGCCGTGCACGGGTACGCGCTGGGCGGCGGCTGCGAGCTGGCGCTGAACTGCGACGTGGTGGTGGCCGACGAGACCGCGGCGTTCGGCCTGCCCGAGGTCACCGTCGGCCTGGTGCCCGGCTGCGGCGGGACGCAGCTGTCCATGCGCCGGCTGGGCGTGGGCCGGGCCACGGACCTGGTGCTCACCGGGCGGCGGGTGCCCGCCGCGGAAGCGGAGCGGATCGGCCTGGTTGACCGCCTGGTGCCCGCGGGCACCGCCAACGACGTGGCGCTGGACCTGGCCAAGGCCATCGCGGCCAACTCTCCGGTCGCGGTGCGGGCGGCCAAGCGGGCCATGCGGAACGGCTGGGCGGCCAGCCTGCCCACGGCCCTGGAGGTGGAGGACGCCGCGTGGCGCACCGCCGCGCTGTCCGCGGACCGGCGCGAGGGCATCGCTGCGTTCAACGAGAAGCGGGATCCGGTCTGGCCGGGGGAATGAGGCGTGGCCGGGGAATGAGCGGCGCGCAGGAGGTTGCTGCTGGCATTGACCCCGGCGAACGGAGGATCAGGGCATGACAGATCTGCCAGCGCGAATTTCGTTGCGGGAAGTGGGGCCGCGAGACGGGCTGCAGAATGAGGACCCGGTACCCACTGCGGCGAAAATCGAACTGATCAATACCCTGGCGCACACCGGCGTGTCCCGGATCGAGGCCGTGTCGTTCGTGCGCGCGGAGGCGATCCCGCAGATGGCGGACGCGGACCAGGTATGGCAGGGCATCGCCCGGGCGCCGTCCGTCCGCTACTCGGCGCTGGCGCCGAACCTGCGCGGGGCCCGGCGGGCGCTGGACGCGGGGTTCACCGAGGTGGAATTCGTGGTGTCGGCCTCGGACACGCACAACCGGCGGAACGTGAACCGGGGCACCGAGGAATCGCTGGACGACATCGCGATGATCATCAGTGAGGCGCACGGCCGCGGTGCGGCCTGCCAGGTGGTAGTGGCTACCGCATGGGGCTGCCCGTACGAGGGGGACGTGCCGGTCAGCCGGGTGCTGGCGGTGGCCGGCCGGGCGGTGGCTGACGGGGCGGACTCGATCTCGTTCGGCGACACCACCGGGATGGCCACCCCGCGGCGGGTCACCGAGCTGGTCGGGGAGTTCCGGTCGGCGCACCCGGACATGCCGCTGAACCTGCACTTCCACAACACCCGGGGGGCCGGGCTGGCGAACGTGCTGGCCGCGCTGGAGCTGGGCGTGGACGACTTCGACGCGTCCGTGGGCGGCCTGGGCGGCTGCCCCTACGCGCCCGGGGCGACCGGGAACATCGCTACCGAGGAACTCGTGCACATGGTCGAGGACATGGGCGTGGCGACCGGGGTGGACCTGGAAGCGATGATCGGGGCGGCGGCCACGGCCGAGCGGATCGTCGGCCGGCGGCTGCCGTCCCAGGTGCTCCGGGCGGGCCCGCGTACCCGCACCATCCCCGTTTAGCCCGGTCCCGGGATGATGGCCCGGCGTCGCGGTAACGACACCAAGCTGTTGGTCATCGCGCTGGACGATCCCGGCGGAGGGGCGCGGGTACGCTCGCCAGCATGGCTGACCACCCTGAACTGGCTGAGCTGCGCGCGCAGATCGAGCGTGGCGGAGCGCCGAAGTACCACGCGGCGGCCGCGGCGGCCGGGAAGCTGTTCGCCCGGGAGCGGATCGCGCTCCTGGCCGACGAGGGCAGCTTCGCTGAGGACGGCCGGTACGCGAACGTCCTGGCCGACGGCCTGCCCGCGGACGGGGTGATCACCGGGACCGCCACCATCGGTGGCCTGCCCGCCGCCATCATGGCCAACGATTCCACGGTCAAGGCGGGCTCCTGGGGCGCCCGCACCGTGGAGAAGATCATCCGGATCATCGAGGTGGCCTACCGGGACGGCCTGCCCATGATCTACCTGGTGGACTCGGCCGGGGCGCGGATCACCGACCAGGTCGAGATGTTCCCCGGCCGCCGCGGCGCCGGGAAGATCTTCCACAGCCAGGTTCGCGCGTCCGGCTCGATCCCGCAGGTGTGCGCGCTGTTCGGGCCGTCCGCTGCGGGCGGCGCGTACATCCCGGCGTTCTGCGACTTCGTGGCCATGGTGGACGGCAACGCGTCCATGTACCTGGGCAGCCCCCGCATGGTGGAGATGGTGGTCAAGGAGAAGACCACGCTGGAGGAGATGGGCGGGGCGCGGATGCACTGCACCGTGTCCGGTTGCGGGCACTACCTGGCCGGGGATGAGCGGGAGGCGCTGGACGCGGTCCGCCGTTACCTGTCCTACCTGCCGGGCAACTGGCAGCAGCCGCCGCCGGCCGGGTCGGCCTGTGCGACCGAGAACATCGACCTGGCCGCGCTGGTCCCCGCTAGCGAACGGCAGGCCTTTGACATGCGCCGGTACATTCGCGGGCTGGTGGACGCCGGGTCCTTCTTCGAGATCCACGCGCGCTGGGCCCGGGAGCTGACCATCGGGTTCGCCCGGCTGGACGGCCAGGTGACCGGGGTGGTCGCGAACAACCCGATGTTCAAGGGCGGGGTGCTGTTCGTCGACTCGGCGGACAAGGCGGCCCGGTTCATCCAGCTGTGTGACGCGTTCAGCGTGCCGCTGCTGTTCCTGGCCGACGTCCCGGGGTTCATGGTGGGCACCGCGGTGGAACGGCAGGGCATCATCCGGCACGGCGCGAAGATGATCAGCGCGGTGGCCGAGGCGACCGTGCCGAAGATCTGCGTGGTGGTGCGCAAGGCCTACGGGGCAGGCCTGTACGCGATGGCAGGCCCCGGGTTCGAGCCGGATGCCACGCTGGCGCTGCCCACCGCGAAGATCGCGGTGATGGGCGCGGAGGCGGCGGTGAACGCGGTCTACTACAACAAGCTGGCCGCGATCGGCGACCCGGCCGCCCGGGACGCCGAGGTCAGCAGGCTGCGGGAGGAGTACGACGCGGACATCGACGTGCTCCGGCTGGCCGGCGAGCTGGTGGTGGACGACGTGGTGCAGCCTGGCGACCTGCGCGGTGAGCTGATCCGCCGGTTCGCCGCGGCCGCGGGCAAGGACCGCTCGTTCTCCCGGCGCCGGCACGGCGTCACCCCGGTCTGAGCCGCTGGCCTCCCTGCCCGCCCGGGACGGGACCTAAGCCACCAACCTGGCCATGATCTCAGGCAGCACCGGCGGCCACTTGCGGGCGTGACGCAGCTCGGCGCGGGCGCCCTTATCGACAGCGTCGGCCCCGGGGGTAATCGGGGACCACGACCGTGGGTGTATCTGCGCAGGAGGTCTCGGCCTCCGGTCAATGACGGCGCGAACGCAGTCACGATCGGATGCTTGGAGACGACATGAAGCGCATATCTATCGTCGTGAGCCTGATGCTGGCACTAGCGGCCTGCGGCTCGCAGTCCAGCGGTCCGGGCCCCGGTCCGACCAGCAGCGGTCCGAGTTCGGGTCCGACCAGCAGCGGTCCGAGTTCCGGTCCGACCAGCAGCGGTCCGAGTTCCGGTCCGACCAGCAGCGGTCCGAGCAGCAGCGCCTACAGCATGGTGTCCGGGCAGATCGTGTACCGCGACACGGGGGAGCCATACCCGAACGCATATGTCCGGTTCGCGTGGCTCGTGGACGCCAATTACGAGGAGGAGGCCCACACTGTGACGGACGCCAGCGGGAGGTACGCAATCCAGCTCCCGGCGGGCCAGTACCAGGTGACGGCGGGCGACTCCTGCGACCTCAACGCGGGGTTCGCCATCGTCGGGAGGGCTCCGGACGACGTAATGATCACCGTACCCGGGACCAGTGAGGTGGACTTCGTCGAGTACCCGATAACCCCCGGGGCCGACCTGCCGGGCGCCTGCTAGTAGGTGCATTTTTCCTGGTAATCGGCCTCGTCATCGGCTTGGTGACTGGCAGCAAGATCGGGTAGCGCATCAAAAGTTCCGCAGACGCGCATCATGCCAGTAGCTCGTCGCTACCCTGCCGGGTGCCCTCGGTGGCGTAAGGCGGTCAGCGATCAACCTGTGATCATGGCCCTGACCTGCATCACGAGCACCTGGCGAGCCGATAAGCTGCGGGGGCACTATCCATTCCGGTTACCATCTGTGCATGACCTGTGTCCTGCTCGCCGAAGACGACGCCTCGATATCCGAGCCGCTGGCCCGCGCGCTGCGCCGGGAGGGATACGACGTCGACGTGTCGGCCGATGGGCCGGGCACGCTGGAGGCGGCCATGGCGGGCGGGATCGACCTGATCGTGCTCGACATCGGGCTGCCCCGGCTGGACGGCCTGGAGGTCTGCCGGCGGCTGCGGTCGGACGGGCAGACGGTGCCGGTGCTGATCCTCACCGCGCGGGCCGACGAAGTGGACACTGTGATCGGCCTCGACGCGGGCGCCGATGACTATGTGACGAAGCCGTTCCGGCTGGCTGAGCTGCTGGCCCGGGTCCGTGCGCTGCTCCGCCGGGGCACCCCGGAGACCAGCGTGGTGCAGGGGGTCCGGGTTCGACGGGGACGCCCGGCGGGCGTGGATCGGCGACACGGAACTCGAGCTCACCACGAAAGAGTTCGACCTGCTGAGCGTGCTGGTGAGCGATGCAGGGAAGGTGGTCACCCGTGAGCAGATCATGCGGGAGGTGTGGGACAGCAAGTGGTGGGGATCCACGAAGACGCTGGACATGCACATCTCCTGGCTGCGCCGCAAGCTCGGCGATGACGCGCACAACCCCCGGTACATCACCACGGTCCGCGGGGTGGGGTTCCGGTTCGAGCGGGGCGACTGACCCCGCCCGGGCTGGCTGGTGCTGGCCCGGGTCGGCCAGGCCGCCCGCGGCCTGTGGTTTCCCGCGGGACTGAGTTATGCGCCGCCGCCTGCTCGTCTCCACCCTCGTCGTCGCGGTCACGGCCGTGCTGCTGCTGGGCATCCCGCTGGCCTTTCTGCTCAGCCGGCTGCAGATCACCGCCGCGGTGTCGCAGGTCAGGCGGGACGCGACGGTGGTGGCCAAGACGCTGCAGGACCGGCTCAACTCCGGCCTGCCCGCGGACGATGCCGAGGCTGCGGTGACCGCCCGCTCCCTGCCTGACCCGTACATCAGCATCGTGCACGACGGGCACCTGGAGTTCGCCCGCGGAGACCGGCCGAAGCCCAAGGAAGCCATCTTCGCCGTGGTGAGCACCAGGGACTTCCAGGTCACCGTGGCCGCGGACGACTCGGTCAAGTACTCCCGGCTGACCGGCGCGCTGGCCGTCATCGGGGCGCTGGCCCTGGCCGCGGTGACGGTCGCGGTGGCCCTGGCCATCCTGCAGGCCCGGCGGCTGACCCGGCCGCTGGAAGAACTGGCCAGCGCGGCGGACCGGCTCGGCCTGGGTGACTCGCGCCCGCTGGGCCGCCGCTACGGGGTCGCCGAGCTGGACCGGCTGGCCGAAGGGCTGGACAGCTCGGCCCGCCGGATCACCGACCTGATCTCCGCGGAACGCGACTTCTCGGCGGACGCCTCGCACCAGTTGCGCACCCCGCTGACCGCGCTGTCGATGCGGCTGGAGGAAATGATCGCGGCGGCGGACGATCCCGAGGTGGTGCTGGCCGAGGGCGCGGCCGCGCTGGCCCAGACCGAGCGGCTGGCCGAGGTGGTCACCCAGCTGCTCGGCCGGACCCGCCGGGCCGCCCGGGGCGTGCCGTCCCTGCTGCCCATCGATGACGTGATCGCCCAGCAGATCATTGAGTGGGACCCGGCGTTCCGCCGGGCGAACCGCAAGCTCGAGGTGACCGGGGAGAAGGGCCTGACCGCGTATGTCCCCCCGGGTGCGCTGGCCCAGATCATCGCGACGTTGCTGGACAACGCGCTGGTGCACGGGGCGGGCACGGTGGCCATCCGGACCTCGCGCACGGCCAAGTCCGTCGTGGTCGAGGTCAGGGACGAGGGCAAGGGCGTGCCACACGAGCTGGTCCCGCGCATCTTCGAGCGGAACGTCAGCGGCCGGCCGGGTGGTACCGGGCTCGGCCTCGCGCTGGCCCGGGACATCGCCACGGCTGAGGGCGGCAACGTGGTCCTGGTCCGGCCGCACCCGGCCGTGTTCGCGGTGTTCCTGCCGAGCCAGCTGCGCGGCAGCGACGAGCACCCGGTGGTGACCGGCCCAGCCTGAGCTCTGCTAGCCCGGGGGGCGACAGCCGGAACCCCCGGGGCGTCGCCGGATCGGCGGGAACACGCCTGCGGCGCGCCCCGCCTCGCCAGCGAGGGTCAGCTGGCCGCTGGCGCCGGCGCCTTGCCGGGGGCCAGGGCCCGCCAGGCCAGGTAGATGACCGCGGTGATCACGAACCCAGCCTCGAAGGTCAGGTCGCCCACGGCCGGGACGTGCTTGGGCACCACGCCGACGTACTCGGTCTGGTTGGAGAACAGCCAGATCGACACCACCACGCCGACCAGCATGGCCACCGGCCCGGCCCAGTTCGCGTACCTGGTGTCGAACAGCAGCCGCTCCAGCTGCCGTGGATTCTCGCGGCGGCGCAGGAACTGGTCGCAGAACACCACAGCCAGCCAGGGCGCGATCCAGTACGCGATGACCAGCAGGAAGTTCTCGTACTTGGTGCCCGCGTCGTGCAGCCCGATGAGCGCCACGATGAAGCCGATCACGCCGAAGACCAGGGCGACGATGGCCCGGCGCAGCGCCAGCGGCAGCTTGATGCCCATCGCGGTGAACGACAGCGCGCCAGAGTAGATGTTCAGCACGTTCGCGGCGACCGCGCCGAGCGCGATGGCGAGCAGCGTGAGGTCGGCCAGGACGGTGGGCAGGTGACCGGTGAACGCGCCGGTCGGGTTGGTGTTGATGGCGTTGATGCCGGTCACGGTGGCGGACGCGGCGCCGGCGATCTCCAGCAGGGCACAGGACACGAACACGCCGAACCCGGCCCACCAGGCGATGGCGAGCTTGCTGGTGTTCGGGGCGAAGTACCGCGTGTAGTCCGACGCGTACGGGTTCCAGCCGACCGCATAGCCGAACGCTGCACCCAGGGTCAGCAGGAAGCCGCCGATCCCGCCGCCGTGCGACGGAGCGCCCGGGCTGGACTTCGCGAAGATCCACGCCACCGCGATCAGGAAGATGATGGCGAGCACCGGGAACGCATACCGCTCGAACGCGTGCACCAGGTTGTGCCCGAAGAACGCGATCACGATCTGCGCCACCACAATGATCACCAGGCAGAGCGGCTTCGGCAGGTGGGTCAGGGTGTTCAGCGCGAACGTGCCGCTGACGCTGTTCACCGCGAACCAGCCGATCCCGGCGGTGATCGAGTTCAGCCCGGCCGGCAGCACGTTCCCCCAGTAACCGAAGCCGAACCGGGAGAGCACCATCTGCGGCACGCCATATTCCGGCCCCCGCGCGGAGAGCAGGCCGTGGGTGACCGAGCCGAGCGCGGTGCCCACCAGCAGCGCCAGCGCGGCCTGCCAGAAGTTCAGGCCGAAGAACGCCACTCCGATGACGCCGACGAACACCGTGGCGAACTCGAAGTTCGGCGAGGTCCAGGTCCAGAACAGCTGCAACGGCTTGCCGTGCCGCTCGTTCAGCGGGATGAACTCGGCTCCGCCGGGCTCGACTGCCGCGATCTTCGTGCCGTACTCGCCCTCGCGGATGACGACGCCAGGCGGTGCCTCGGCCTCCAGGACCGCGCTTGCCTGGTGCTCAGGTGCCGACATCGGCGTTCTCCTTCGGCCTCGTGCCTGCCGGGTCCCCCTGGCGGCGCCGACATCCCCAGCGGACGCGCTGATGATAAATCGCACTATGACCGGGAGTTGTTTCCAGCGCGTTAAATACCGTGTGACTGCTCTGTGGTAGGCGGCACATCAGCCCGGCACTACTCATAGGCTACGGCGGTGACCGATCACGCTGTGGCCAGGCCCCCGGCGCCCGCGGCGGGCCCGGTGGTGGGCCCGGTGGTGGGCATGGTCGGGGCCGGGCAGCTGGCCCGGATGACCTGTCAGGCGGCGATCTCGCTCGGCATCCGGTTCCGCGTGCTGGCCGGCTCGCCCGGGGAGAGCGCGGCCCAGGTCTGCCCCGAGGTGACCATCGGGGATTACCGTGACCTGGCTGACCTGCTGGCCTTCGCCGCCGGTTGCGACGTGGTCACGTTCGACCACGAGCACGTGCCTGGCCCGCACCTGGCCGCGCTCGCGGACGCCGGGGTAACGCTGGCCCCGGGTGGCCCGGCGCTCCGCTTCGCCCAGGACAAGCTGGCCATGCGCAAGGAGCTGACCCGGCTCGGCGTGCCCTGTCCGCGGTACGCGGCGGTCGGCGGGGCCGCCGACCTCGAGGCGTTCGCCGCGCAGGCCGGATGGCCGGTGGTGGTCAAGGCGGTCAGCGGGGGCTATGACGGCCGGGGCGTATGGGTGTGCGCGGATCCTGCCCAGGCGGCCGAGGTCCTGGGCTATGGCATCGCCCTGCTGGCCGAGGAATACGTCCCGTTCCAGCGCGAGCTGGCCGCGCTCGTCGCCCGGTCGCCGCACCGCCAGGGGGCCGCCTACCCGGTGGTGCAGACGGTGCAGCGGGACGGCATCTGCCACGAGGTACTGGCGCCCGCGCCCGGGCTGGCCGCGCCGCTCGCGGAGCAGGCACAGCAGATGGCGCTCGAGATCGCGGACGCGCTCGGGGTGACCGGGCTGCTCGCGGTGGAGCTGTTCGAGAGCCCGCGCGGCCTGCTGGTGAACGAGCTCGCGATGCGGCCGCACAACAGCGGTCACTGGACGATCGAGGGGTCCCGCACCTCCCAGTTCGAGCAGCATCTCCGGGCCGTGCTGGACCTGCCGCTCGGTGCCCCGCAGCCGGTCGTGCCGCAGGTGGTCATGGCCAACGTGTTCGGGGCGGGCGATCCGGACCTGTATTCCCGGTACGTGCACGTGATGGCCGCTGACCCGGGAGTGAAAGTGCACCTGTACGGCAAGGAGGCGCGGCCGGGCCGCAAGATCGGCCACGTCACGGTGCTGGGCGCGGCCGGGCCAGCGGGACCGGGCCATGGGGGCGGACGGCCGGGTGCCAGTCTCGGCGCGCTCCGGGACCGGGCGCTGCGCGCCGCCAGCTACCTGGCTACCGGCAAGGAGCAGGGGGAGTGAGAGGAGCAAGGAGCAGCGAGAGTGAGCAGCGAGCCGCTGGTCGGCGTGGTCATGGGCAGCGATTCGGACTGGCCGGTGATGGAGGCGGCGGTCACCGCCCTGGCCGAGTTCGGGGTGCCATACGAAGCCGACGTGGTGTCCGCGCACCGGATGCCGGCCGACATGATCAGGTACGGCAGCGAAGCGGCGGGCCGCGGCCTGCGGGTGATCATCGCGGGCGCGGGCGGGGCGGCGCACCTGCCCGGCATGCTGGCCGCGGTGACACCGCTGCCAGTCATCGGGGTCCCGGTGGCGCTGAAGTACCTGGACGGGCTCGATTCGCTGCTATCGATCGTGCAGATGCCCGCTGGCATACCCGTGGCTACCGTCGCGGTCGGCGGGGCGCGGAACGCGGGCCTGCTCGCCGTGCGCATCCTCGGCGTCGGCGACGCGGCGCTGCGCACCAAAATGACCGCCTTCCAGGAGGAACTACGTGGGCAGGCGCAGGCCAAGGGTGCCGCGCTGCGGGAACGGCAGGGGGGACGCGGGTAGTCCACGGCCTGAGCGCCGTCCGTTCCGGCCTGGGCGGACACTGCGGATCCCGTCACCCCAGATCGCGCCAGGACCAAGATCATCTGTAGGCAGGCTGAGGTTTTCCTGGGCGATTCATTGCAATCCGCGGCACGCTACGAGAAAATCAGCCGGTCAGCAACGGATTTCGGTCGGTTATGCCCGTCACGGTGTGTTCACCATGCAGATTCACCGACAGACCCGACGTGTAGTGGTGGTGCAGGCTCTGAGACCGTTAGCTAACTAGCCCCGGGAGGGATGACAGGAAGATCCTGCCGACCGCTGGCCGAGGCCATCACCGGCAGGCAACGAGCCGCGCCACAGGATTACCGCGCCGAGAGCCTCTCCAATGACGGAAAGGACAGACGTTGAAGCGGTACACCCTGGCTACGATCACCCTGCTGGGCTTCCTGGCCCTCGTGGCCGGTGCGCTCCCGGCCAGCGCCGCGAAAAGTGCCAGCTCAAGCGCCCAGACTTTAAGCGCTACCTGGTCTGGCGACCACGAACCGCTCTGCCAGAGCAGCAACTCACTGTGCGTCGATACCTATAACGATCCGGGCGGCTACTACGTCGGCCATGACGAGCCGTCGCTCGAGTTCAAGTCCGGCCTGCAGGGCTCGGGCTACGACATGACCTACGTCACGACGCTGCCGAAGGATCCGAAGGCCCAGCCGACCGCGAGCGGTGCGAGCGGCTCGACCTGGAACTTCCAGCTGCGGCCCACCTTCTGGTTCGGCCTCACGCTCTGCGACAGCCAGTCCGCGCCGGAGTTCACCACCAAGTGCAAGCCTGACTCCGACAGCAACAATCTCGTCGGCACGAATCCCGCCGCACCGAACTACATCGGTAAGCACCCCGGGAACGCCTACATGGAGCTGCAGTTCTACGGCCCCGGATACGTTCCCCAGTTCGAGGGATTTGGCTGCGCCAAGACCCAGTACTGCGCGGCGATGACCATCGACAGCTATGTGCTGAATCAGAACACCGGCGTCGCGAACACCGCCGCCTGCAACAACTACGTCCTCGGCGGGCCCGAGCCCATCAACTGGGCCTACGTCACCAGGAGCGGGAAGTCCCAGGCTCCGGCGAACCCGTTGTTCACCGGGACAGTCACCAGCCCGAACTTCAGCGCGGTGAACCCGGATCTCACCAAGGACCTGCTCATGAGCCCTGGTGATGTCATCCGGATCCATATCCACGACACCCCGGCCGGCCTCCGGACCGACCTCGCCGACCTGACCACGGGCAAGCAAGGCTCGATGACCGCGTCGGTGGCCAACGGGTTCGGTCACATCCTGTACACCCCTAAGTCAAGCACCTGCCAGGTAGCGCCGTACGCGTTCCACCCCGAGTACGCAACCGCGAACCCGCGGGGGAACACCTGGTCGGCGCACACGTACAACGTGGCCATGTCGGACGAGATCGGCCACTTCGAGAACTGCCTGGCGATCGACGCTAATTTCAACTGCGCCACGCCCGGCAGCCAGGACCCGGCGCTGGACGGGGATGACGTTGGCTGCGTGCCGGGAACCGACTCGTTGCTGGTGAAGATCAACGGGTGCACCGCCTCGGACTCGGACTACGACGGGCAGTCGTACCGGCAGGACTGGCCCGGCACGAACCCGAACGTCGCCCAGGACCGGGCCCTGCACCCGTCGCCGGTGCTGTTCACCAGCCCACTCACATACGGCAGGAACTACTCAACCGTCGCTTTCGAGACCGACTTGCCCCGGATCGAGGCATCGGACTCACAGGCCAACCCGCCGTTCTGTGACCGAACGACCGGGGCCAACTGCGTGAACCCGCCGAACGGCGCGCAGTTCTACCCGTTCTACTCGACGACCGTCAGGTATGGGTCGTGCACCTGGCAGGAGGGCGGCAAGTACATTCCCGGCACTACGAACAACTTCGGCGGCAGTTCCACGACTGAGTTCGGCCCGCTGCTGAAGACCGTCTACCCGGAGGCCGGATTCACGACAAAGGTCCTCATCGACAACTTCAACAGCGGGAACCTGGCGAACCCCTGCCCGGTTCGCTAGCGGCCCGCTAGAGGAGCGGCAACTCTGCTGTGCGGACCGCGGCGGCGCGCTGGCTGCGCCGTCGCGGTCCTCCGGCCGCCGCCGGACTGCTACGCGGTCGGCACGCTGCTCGGGTGCGTGCCAGGGATCAGCCGGCCTTTGCCGCCGGCGGCCGCACTCAGCAGCCGTCCGGAGAGGGAAGACCACGACCATTGCCGGGCCGGCCCGAGCCCGGTGACGCTGGGGCAGCCAGAGTCCTGGATGCCGACCGTGCGAAAACCACGCTCTCCAGCCGCGAACACCAGCCGTAGTGACCCGCCGAGGCTGGCCGGGCAGTGCAGCCCGGACGGGCTGGGCGGGAGCGCGCAGAGCGCGGCGGCCAGGGCCTGGACCCGCGGCGCATCCCTGATCGTGAGGCGGGCCGGGAGGATCTCACGGAACCGGGCGGCCGTCAGGCTGACCACCACGTGATCCAGCGTCGGGGCGGCCGCGCACAGCGGCACGCCCGCCGACGCCTTCTGGGCGGCAGCTGTCTGCGTAGCGTGGCCGGGGCCGGCCGTGGCCGGTGGCCCGGCGCTGTTACCTTGCGTGCTGCCGCACCCCGCTAGCCCGATCAGTGCGCTGACGGCGATCACGGTCGGCAAAGTGCGTGCGGCCATGCCCCGTGGTCTGGCCCGCCGGTCAGCCGTGCTGGCTGGCTCGCCCTGATGCACCATCGCAGACCTCCTTGCGGCTAGCCAAGCCCCAACTCTGGGACGGTTCCCGGGGCGCCACGGTTCCCCTCGTGCCCGACATTCCGCAGATCGCGGCCCGCCCCGGACCGCTCATGCGGGCAGCCCGGCCCGCCTGCCACGTTCCGGCACGCGGCCAGAACCCCCGGCCAGCGCCGAGTTCCAGGCCGCCGGTTCCGGGTACTTTGAACGCATGGCGCGTCCCAGGCCGCTCAATTCAGCCTGCATCCCGCTGGGGCTCACAGTCTCCGAGGCTGACGCCGCGCGGATAGATGAGGTGCTGGCGCGGCCCGAGTTCGCCGGGTGGACCCGCGCGGAATGGTGTCTGGAGATAATCCGGACCGCCTTGCGGTACTACGTGGGAGACGCCGCCGCGCCCAGTCCAGGCCAGGATGGCCCGCGCCCCGCCCCGCGGCCCGCCCCTCGCCCCGCCCCGCCCAGCGCCAGCGAGCCTGTGCCCACCGAGCCTGTGCCCACCGAACTCGTGCCCGCCGAGCCCGTGCCTGCCGAGCCTGTGGCTGCTGAGCCTGTGCCGCCGGCCGGACCGGAGTGCCTGCACCCACCCGAAGCCCGGAATTACGACACCGGTGCCTGTGCCGCCTGCGGAGCCATCCTCTGGGACTGAGCCGCATCAGGGCCCGGCCCGCCAGCCGGGCAAGACGAGAATTCGTCCTTCACGGGTGAGGCCAGGGCGGAGCAAGTACCGCCATCATTGGCGTAACGACAGCGGCGATCTTGCCAGGACGGCTGATCTGAGCATGGAGTCCGGAGGGCACTGCCAACGATGAAACGCGGCGGCCAGGTCCAGGCCGAGAGCCCGGGTGACCGGTCATCGGCAGGGATGGCCTGGATCCCTGGCGGTGAGTTTGCCATGGGCTCGGATGACTTCTACCCGGAGGAGCGTCCGGTCCGCCGGGTAGCCGTGGATGGCTTCTGGATGGACGAGCACCCGGTCACCGCGGCCGCGTTCCGGCGCTTCGTCCGCGAGACCGGGTATGTGACCGTGGCGCAACGGCCGCTCGACCCGGCCGCCTACCCGGACGCCGATCCGGCGTTGCTGGTACCTGGGTCGCTGGTGTTCCGCGCCTCGCGCGGGCCGGTAGACCTCAGCGACGTGGGGAACTGGTGGCAGTACACGCCAGCGGCGTACTGGAAGCGGCCCGCGGGCCCGGGCAGCACCATCAACGGGCGGGATCACCATCCCGTGGTTCATATCACGTTCGAGGACGCCGTGGCGTACGCGAGCTGGGCCGGGAAGGAACTCCCGACCGAGGCCGAATGGGAGTTCGCCGCCCGCGGCGGCCTCGATGGTGCCGTGTTCGCCTGGGGCGACGAGGACTTTCCCGGCGGCAAGGCGATGGCCAACACCTGGCAGGGCCAGTTCCCGTGGCAGAACCTGAAGCTGGACGGGTTCGCCGGGACCTCGCCGGTCCGCAGCTTCCCGCCGAACGGCTACGGGCTCTACGACATGACGGGGAACGTGTGGGAATGGACCTGCGACTGGTTCAGCGTCCGCCATCCTGACCAGACCCAGCACGCGTGCTGCGCGCCCGCCAACCCGCACGTGACCAGTCCCGAGGACAGTTACGGAGCCGCTGGCGAACCTGGGTCAGCGATTCCGCGCAGGGTTATCAAGGGCGGCTCGCACCTGTGCGCTCCCAACTACTGCCTGCGCTACCGGCCCGCAGCACGGCAGGCGCAGGCCATCGACACCTCCACGTCCCACCTCGGGTTCCGCTGCATTCGCCGGAGCAGCACAGCCCCATAAGCCGGTCAGCGGGTTCAAGACCGCGCTGGCCACGCTGGATCACACCCGGATCACGATCGCGGCGCAGGCGGTCGGGATCGCGCAGGGGGCGCTGGATTACGCGGTGGGGTATGTGCAGCAGCGGCGGCAGTTCGGCCAGCTGGCCGCTGATTTCCAGGGGGTGCAGTTCATGCTGGCGGACATGGCGATGAAGGTGGAGGCGGCCCGGCAGCTGACGTACGCGGCGGCAGGTAAGTCCGAGCGGGCCATGCACGGCGACCGGGCCGCTGACCTGACGTTCTTTTCGTCCGCGTGTAAGTGCTTTGCCTCGGATGTGGCGATGGAGGTGACCACCAACGCGGTGCAGGCGCTGGGCGGTTACGGGTATGTCAAGGACTACCCGGTCGAGCGGATGATGCGCGACGCCAAGATCACCCAGATCTACGAAGGCACCAACCTGATCCAGCACGTCGTCATCGCCCGCCAGCTGCTGAAATAGCCCGGCGAGCTGTTCACCTAGCCCGCCAGCCGCTCCGGGTAACCCGCGGCGGGCCCCGCTGGAATTACCTCATCGTGCCTGGCTGCTCTTGAGCGCTCGCATCCGCCATGCGAGGCTGGAGGCGCTGCCTAGGGGGTGGTATGGCCACTTTAACGTTGTCTCCGAAGGTCATGCGCGGCCTGGATTTTGGCGCCCCGGCGGCGGAACGGGATATAGGGCGCGGCCTCGAAAAGTATTTCGTGGAATCCACCGCATTCGAGCGGGTCCGGTCGGGCGCAAAGACGATCATTCTCGGGAACCGGGGCTCGGGGAAGAGTGCGATCTTCAAGGTGCTGGCCAGCCGGGAGCGGGCCGCGGGAACCATTGTCATTGAGCTGGTCCCCGAGGATTACTCCTATGAGCTGCTCAGCTCCACGATGGCGGCCGCGAACGCCGGCTCCTGGGCCAAGCAGGGCGCGTACGCCGCCGCCTGGAAGTACCTCATCTACGTCCTGATCATGAAGGAACTCGTGCGGAAGGGCGGCCACAGCACGCCTAAGGGCATTTCCCGGTACATCCGGGAGAACCATGCTGCCGCTCCGCAGGGAGCGCTGTTGACGCTGGTGTCGTACCTCAAGCGGCTCGAAGGCATAAAGGTCGGGCCGCTGGAGGCGGGCTTCAAATCTCGCGAACTGGACCGGCTCTACAAACTCGAGGAAATCCACCACCTGATGCCTCAGCTCGCGGACAGCCTGGACCGGCAGCGGGTGATCGTGCTGGTCGACGAGCTCGACCGGGGCTGGGATTCGTCCGAGGACGCCAAAGCCTTCGTCTCCGGGCTCTTCCAGGCCTGTGTCTCCATCAACGAGCAGCACCGCAACCTCCGCGTCTACGTGTCGTTGCGGCAGGAACTCTATGACGACATCCCAGCCCTGTATGAGGACGCGCAGAAGTACCGGGACCTGCTGGAGACGATCAGCTGGACCGATGACTCTCTGCTCAAGCTGATAGCGAAACGGATCCGGCACTGCGCGCAGGAAAATGGCCACAACCGGCAGGCGCTCGACCAGGCCGGCGACGGCACCTGCTGGAGCGCGGTGTTCGCCACGCCAGCCAGCCATCCGGTGAACAACTCATTCCGGTACATGGTCGAACGTACGCTGCACCGGCCGCGGGAGATCATTCAGTTCTGCGCCGATACGGTCGAATCGGCCCGGGAGCGGACCCAGAGCCTGCCGTTGCCATACGCCGCGATCAGCTGGACCGAGCGCCGTTATTCCGCTGAGCGGGCCAAGGACATTGCCGCGGAATACCGGTTCCAGTACGGAGGGCTGCTCGGCGTATTCGACGCGTTCCGCGGGCGGGACGAGAGCTATACCCGGGACGAGATCGAACTCCTCTGCCTGGAACTCGCCACCGGCGAGATCCCGACCACCGGGACGTCGGCCTGGCTGGCCGATCGCGACCCTGCGGACGTGATCGAGATCCTGTGGCAGGTGGGGTTCCTCACCGCCCAGCCCGCCAACGGGAGCAGGGCGCAGCGCGACGACAAACGGCCGTTCCTGGGCATGCACCAGGTCCAGCACCTGAACCTGGCCGCGGTCCAGTACTTCCAGGTGCACCCCATGTTCCGCGCGTACCTCGGTATCAGGCAGGAGACCCGCAGGTAAGGCCTGGCCGTGGCGCGGCATTACCTGCCGCGTAATTGACGCCTGCCCGGGTGGGGCAGTGGCGCCGCCGAGGTCAGCGGTTTCCGGGGAGGTCCCCGGCGCGCTGGACATACTGCACGCCGAGCTGTTCCAGCACCGGCCGCAGGTTGTTGTGATCCAGGCCGAGCGTGCCCGCCTGGAGCAGCTCGCGGACCTCCGCCTCGCGTTCGGTCCGGGCCTCGCTGGCCCGCAGCACGGCCTCGGCCGAGGACCGGTTGACCACGCACACGCCGTCGTCGTCGGCGACCACCACGTCGCCAGGCTTGACGATCTGGCCCGCGCAGCACACCGTCACGTTCACCGACCCGGGCGCTGACTTGATCGCGCCCTGGGCGTGCACCGCACGGCTCCACACCGGGAAGCCCATCGCGCGCAGCTCGGCGGCGTCGCGCACGCCCGCGTCCACCACCACCCCGGCGCAGCCCCGGTGCGCCAGCGAGGTGGCGATCAGCTCCCCGACCATGGCGTCAGTGGACAGCGAGGTCGTGCTGATAACCAGGACGTCTCCCGCGGTGACCTGCTCCACCGCGGCGTGCACCATCAGGTTGTCGCCGGGGTGGCTGGACACGGTGACCGCCGGGCCGGCGATCCGGGCCCCGGCCTGCAGCGGCCGGATCTCCGGGCCGAGCAGCCCGCCGCGGCCCGCTGCCTCGTGCACGGTGGCGACACCCGCCTCGCGCAGGCCCGCCATCACCCCCGGGTCGGCCCGGTCGATCTCCCGGACCACGACATATGCCATCGGGACGCCCCTTATCCGCTGGCCACGCAGCCAGCGCGACTCGTTCTCAGCTGGACCTCAGCAGAATTCGCGGCTAACGGTCGGGTAGACGCGCTGGTAAGCCTCACCCTTGGCGGCACTGGAGTGCCCGAGGTTGGCACTGGAGTTGCGCACGAGCTGCACCCCGCGGTGCGAGGCCACGTCCGTGTAATAGTCCCAGAGGTGCTCCTGCCCCACCATTTTCTGCATCGCCTGGAACTTACGCTCCCACACCTCGGTGATGTCCAGCAGCAGGTCGGGCCGGAACCCGCTCATCTCGGACTGGTGCGGCTCGAAGCAGAACACCGGCGGTGCCCCGAGCGGGGTGCCGCCGGGCAGCACACCGGGTGCCTGGGCCAGGATACGGGCCTTCAGAGCCAGCTGATGGGCCACCGGATGGTCGGAGTTGTACGGATCCCGCTCGGCGTGCGTGAGCACCACCGTCGGCTGCACTTCGCGGTACAGCCCGACCAGCCCGTAGAGCAGCTCCGGGGTCTCGGTCAGCGGGTAGTCGCCCGCGTCGAAGGTGCGCAGCTTCGCCCCGAGCACCAGGGCGGCCTGCTCGGCCTCGGCCTGGCGGGCCTCCTTGATCTCGTCGAGCGCCAGTCCCTGCCGCCACAGCCGGGCGGACTCACCGCGCTCGCCGTAGCTCAGGCAGGCCACAGTGACCTGGGCGCCTGCCGCCGCGTAGGCAGCGGCGGCCCCGCCGGCCCGCCACACGAAGTCGGCCGCGTGCGCGCTGATGATCAGCATCGAGGCATCCGAACTCGGCATAGGTCGAACCTAGACGGCTCCTGGCAGGATTGTCTACAGTACTGTCAGCAATTAACGCTGAACTTCGCTGTTGTTGGGCCTCGCTGCCGGAGGACGTGACGCCGTGTCCGTACGGTCCCGCATCAACGTGCCGGGCACCTACCTGTTCGACGGGGAGCAGAGCCGCCGTGGGTACTGCCTGAACAAGCTGTGCATGTCGCTGCGCGAGCCGGAGAACCGGGCCGTGTTCCACGCTGACGAGGCGGCCTACTGCGACGGCTACGGGCTGACCCCGGCGCAGCGGGCCGCCGTGCTGAACCGGGACTGGACCGCCCTGCTCGACCTCGGCGGGAACATCTTCTTCGTATTCAAGCTGGCCCTGGCGGACGGCACGTCCATGCAGTCCCTCGGCGGTGCCTTCACCGGCATGACCGAAGCGGAGTTCACCGCGATGATGCTGGCCGGCGGCCGGTCCGATGGCTGAGGAGCCAGCCCGATGGCGGAGGTGATCTGGGGGCTGGCCACGTCGCACGTGCCCCCGATCGGCATGGCCATGGACCGCGGCCTGACCCAGGACCAGTCCGTGCGCGGTCGTGCCGCTGCTGGTCAACGTCATCCAGTACCCGCAGCCCACCGCGGCCCGCTGCTACGCGCTGGGCCAGGCCATCAAGCGGGCCATCGGGTCCTTCCCCGCCGACCTGAAGATCGCCGTGTTCGGCACCGGGGGCATGTCCCACCAGCTGGCTGGCACCCGAGCCGGGTTCATCAACACACCTTTCGACCAGTGGTTCCTGGACGCGATCGAGGCCGATCCGGCGGCGCTGACGGCCATGTCCCGGGAGGAGTACATCCGCGAGGCGGGCTCCGAGGGCATCGAGCTGATCATGTGGCTGATCATGCGCGGCGCGCTGAACCCGGCCGTCCGCCGGGTGCACCGCACGTATCACGTGCCCGCCTCTAACACCGCGGCCGGGCTCGCGCTCTTCGACAACCGCGGCTGAGCGCTGCTCGGCAGCCAGCCCGAACCCGGCCGCCGCCCCGGTGATCACCGCAACTTTCCCAGCGAACCGCTGGCTCACTGAGCCGCTGCCCTCCCGTCCGCCTCGGCCGCTCCGGCGGGCTGATCCGGCCCGGCCGGCCCGCGCGGGTCCACCGCCCCGGCCATGATCGCGTCATGCCGCTGCTGTACCCGCTCGTCCCACTCATGGTCGGTCAGCAGGTAGAGCGCGCCCCTGCGGATCGCGTTGACCAGCTTGTCCGCGACCTCGGCGGGTGGCATGCCCGCGGCGAGCGTGGCGTGCATCCGCTCGCGCAGCTCCCGGCCGGCCTTGGCGCCCGGGGTCTCCTGCTCGTTGCGCAGTCCGGACGGCCGGTTGCGGCTGCCGAGGAACAGGTTGGTCGCGACGGTGCCCGGGCACAGCGCGGTGACCCCGATCGGCGCGTTGCGGGACCGCAGGTCCGCGTAGAGCACCTCGGACAGGGCGAGCACGCCGTGCTTGGTGATCCCGTACATGTTCGCCGCGCTGGTCACTGCGGTCATCGAGCAGGTGTTGACGATGTGCGCGGGCTCGCCCTGGGCCAGCATGAGCGGCACGAACGCCCGGATGCCGTGCACCACGCTCCAGAAGTTGACGTTGACCGTCCAGCTCCAGTCCCGGTCGGTCGCCTCCCAGATGGCGCCGTCCAGGTAACCCTCGACGCCCGCGTTGTTGCACAGCAGGTGCACGGCGCCGAACCGGTTCCGGGCCGCATCGGCCAGGCGGCGCACGGAATCCGGGTCGGACACGTCGGTGCGGATCCCGATCACCTCCTGCCCGGCCGCGGTGAGCTCGGCGACCACCTCGTCCAGTGCGTCCTGCTGGATGTCCGCGGCAACGATCTTCATGCCCTCGGCCGCGAAGCGGCTGGCAAAGGCCCGGCCCATGCCGCTGCCCGCACCGGTGATGACGGCGACCCGCCCGCCGAACTGGTCCATGCGCTGGCTCCTTTACTGCCCAGGGTCTGGGCTGGTGTACTCGGCTGGATCGGGACCGGCTGAGCTGCGGGCGCCCGGCCCGCATGATGCCCGGGGCTGGGGTCCTGCGGTACTGCGGCGTACTCGGCGTATCCGCCGGGCGCGGTGATGCCGAGGTTCGGCCGCGCCCCGCAGCGGAACGGCAGGCCCCGGTGGCAGGCCCGGCACTGTCGGCAGGAGCCGAGCGGGTTCACCGCCACCGGCTGGCCCAGCCGCCACCCCGCCGTGCCCGCGCCCAGCTGCACGATGTGGCCACTGAACTCGTGGCCGAGGATCTGCCCGGTCCGGGCCTGCCCGGACTCGATGGCGTGTACGTCTGAGCCGCACAGGCCGCAGGCGTCCACTTCGACCACGACTTCGCCAGCGGCCGGCCGGGGATCCGGCACCGTGCTGACCTCTGTGCCGCCCGGCACGCACACGACAGCCTTCATCCGCCCTCTCCTGCCCGGCTGCGCCGCCGTGCGCTGGAGCGATCCGCGTCCGTCATTCATCCTCTCCTGCCGGGCCTCTCCGCCGGGGGCCGGAACGATCCACGTCCGTCCCTTCCGCCTGGCGCTGTGCGCCCGCAGCCGGGCAGTCCGCAGCGTCCATGATTGGGAGAGTTGTCAACAATTATGTTGGCATGAGAGTCTTCGGGCAAGGGCGCTCTGCACGAGGGCACCACGGCCGAGGAGCCTGGGGAGGGCCGATGCCAGGGGGATCAGCCGCGGGCAGCGGTATCGACGTGGCCAGCCTGGCCGCCATCGACGTGCACACCCATGTGCACCGCTCGGTGACCGCGCCAGGCCGCCCGGCGGGCGAATCGCTGGACGCGATGGCCGCGTATTTCCGGACCGACCCCGCCGCCTACACCGTGGACGAGCTGGCCGCGTACTACCGGTCCCGGAACATGGCCGCCGTCACCTTCACCGTCGACGTCCAGGGCCAGGACGACCCGGCCCGGCCGACCAACGAGGAGATCGCCGAGCGGGCCCGGGCCAACGCGGACGTGATCATCCCGTTCGCGAGTATCGACCCGGCCCGCGGCGCCGACGGTGTCCGGGCCGCGCAGCGCCTGATCAGTGAGCACGGGGTGCGCGGCTTCAAGTTCCACCCCAGCGTGCAGGGCTTCTACCCGAACGACCGGGCCGCCTACCCGCTGTATGAGGTGATCGAGGCCGCCGGGCTGCCCGCGCTGTTTCACACCGGCCAGACCGGGGCCGGGTCCGGGCAGCGCGGGGGCGGCGGCATCCGGCTGGCCTACTCCAACCCGATCTACCTCGACCATGTCGCCGTGGACTTCCCGGACATGCCGATCATCCTGGCCCACCCGTCGTTCCCCTGGCAGGAGGAAGCGCTCGCGGTCGCGCTGCACAAGCCGCAGGTGCACATCGACCTGTCCGGCTGGTCGCCCAAGTACTTCCCGCCGCTCCTGATCCAGTACGCGAACACGCTGCTGAAAGACAAGGTGCTGTTCGGCACGGACTTCCCCATGCTCACCCCGGAACGGTGGCGCAGCGATCTCGACCAGACCGAGGTCCGCGACGCGGTCAAGCCGGGCATATACAAGCACAACGCGGCCCGGCTGCTCGGCCTCGGCTGAGCTGCTGGCAGCGCGGGCGGCCAGCGCCGGCCCAGAACGGGGCCGGTGTGCGGAGCGGCCCTGCTGCGGGAGTACGGGCCGGACTGGCGGTCCGGTCCGGGCGGCCCCAGCCTGCCGGGAAATACCTGTGACGGGGTGTATCTACCGCGGCCATGCCCGTCTCTTACCTGGCGAGATGGACGGCGACCGGCTGCCGTCCGCGACCTCCAGGGGAGAGGCGTTATGACTGTCATCAGCGACGCGCCCAACGTGTCCGCGCCAGCGGCACCCGGGGCGCCCGCATCCGCACCAACCGCCGAGCAGCTGGCCCAGCAGTGGGCCCATGACTACGCGGCGCAGCTGACCGAACGGATCCACAGCCGTTTGGTGCCGCCGCGTGCCAGCTCGAACGGGGCGGCGAAACCCGCCATCGGCGAGATCTCGTCCGGGCCCAACGTCGCCTTCGACGTGGCCGTGACATCGCCCATCCAGTTCATCGGCCTGCCGCCCTACCAGCCGAGCAAGGTCATCGCCGACGGCGAGTCGGCGTTCATCATCGCGTTCATGTTCGTCAACCCGGTATTTCCGCCACTGCCCCCGGCCACCACCCAGCTCGGCTCGCGGCCCTGGCGGATGTCACTCGACCAGCTCAACCTGACCACAGGTGCCGTGCTGCCGGAAATAGTGGTGAACGGCGTGTTTCCGCCCACCGCCCCGGTGCTGACGCCCGTGGTCTTCTCCCTGGCCACGCCGAATCCCGGTGCGGACCCATGGCTGATCGAGGCCAACGTCACCGTAGATATCGGCCCTGGTCAGCCGTACGCGGCGTTCGCGACCAACTTCTTCGACGTCGATCAGGATCCGGCCTTCCTGGGCATCCCGCCGACAGCACCCGGCTGGCGTAACGAGCTGCCCAACCGTTACCTGCTCTACGGCAAGTAAGGACCGTCCAGGCTGCCGCAGGTCCCAGGCGAACCCTGGCCTGCGGCAGTCGGCTGTCCGCTGCCCAGCGGGCTCACCGGCCGCGGGCCGCGCGACGGACCGGGCGGTGCACCGGACCGCACGGAAAACCATTCGCGTGCGCCCGGTCCGGGGCCGACCATGGACTGCATGTTCCGGAATGCCGTCGTAGCCGCGCCTGCGCGGGTGCTGACGGCTGTCCCGGCGCTGGCCGCTGCCCTGGCCAGCGAGCGACGCTGACCCTTCCCTGGTGCTGCCGGGAGGCCCGGCGGGGAAGGGTGGGCGGTGCTACGGGCCTCGCCGCGTTCTGCGCAGGAATCGAGGGACGGAACATGACCAGGCAGAGGTATGTGCGCGCCAAGCCGCATCTGAACATCGGCACCATAGGGCACGTCGATCACGGTAAGACCACGCTCACCGCTGCGATCACGAAGGTGCTCGCCGGGCGCGGGGGTGGGGCGTACGTGCCATTCGAGCGGATCGACCGGGCCCCGGAGGAGGCCGCCCGGGGCATCACGATCAACATCGCGCACGTCGAGTACGAGACCGCGGTACGCCACTACGCGCACGTGGACATGCCCGGCCACGCCGACTACGTGAAGAACATGATCACGGGTGCGGCGCAGATCGACGGCGCGATCCTCGTGGTGTCCGCAGCGGATGGAGTGATGCCGCAGACCCGGGAGCATGTGCTGCTCGCCCGGCAGGCCAGGGTCGAGCACCTCGTCGTCGCCCTGACCAAGGCCGACGTGGCCGACCCTGAGTACGCCGACCTGGTGGAACTGGAGGTGCGGGACCTGCTGTCCGGCTACGGGTACGCGGAGGTGCCCGTGGTCCGGGTGTCCGCCGCCGGGGCCCTGGCCGGGGAGCCGCGGTGGACCGCGTCCGTCGGCGCGCTGCTGGACGCGGTCGACGCCTCCGTGCCGGTGCCGCCGCGGTACGCCGACGCGCCGTTCCTCCTGCCGGTGGAGAACGTCATGTCCATCACCGGCCGGGGCACGGTCGTGACCGGGGCCGTCGAGGCGGGCACGGTCCGGCTCGGCGACGCTGTCGAGATGATCGGCCTCGGCCCGCCGCTGAGCACAGTGGTCACCGGCCTGGAGACCTTCGGCCAGCCAATGGATCGCGCCGAAGCCGGTGACCAGGCGGCCCTGCTGCTGCGCGGAATCCGCCGTGGCCAGGTCCGCCGGGGCCAGGTCGTGGCCGCCCCGGGCAGCGCGGCGGCGCAGACCAGGTTCACGGCGGACGTCCTGCTGCTGCCCGCCGCTGAGGGCGGCCGCCGGACGCCGATCGCCACCGGCTACCGGCCGCAGTTCTTCGTCCGGACCGCCAGCGTCTCCGGGATAATGGACCTGCGCCCGGTGGCCACCGCCGCGCCCGGCGACCGGCTGGCCGTCGCGGTGGAACTGGGCAAGCCGGTGGCCCTGGACCGTGGCCTCGGCTTCATCATCCGCGAGGGTGGCAAAACCGTCGGCGCGGGCACGGTCACCTCCGTGCCCGGCTGAACAACGGGGTCACGTGGTTCACCGCCGGGCCGGCTTCCCGGAGAACCGCGTGACCCCGATCATGCCGCTGGCGCTCAGCGAGGCGGTGAGGCACGGTGCCAGAATCGGTACATGCTGGAGATAGGGGTGGTCGTTCTCGGCGTCAGTGATGTGCCGCGGGCGGCGGAGTTCTGGGGTCAGGCCCTCGGCTACCAGCTGCGCCAGGATGGGTTCGGCGGGTGGGCGGCCGTGCTCGGGCCACCCGCGGGCGCCGGGACCAGAATTGCGCTGCAGCGCAGCCAGACACCGTGGCAACAGCATCCACGGCTGCACCTGGACCTGCATGTCGCCGATGCCGCTGAGCAAGCGGCCGAGGTAACGCGCCTGGTGTCGCTGGGAGCGGAGCAGGTCGACTGGGACCGCTATCCCGATGATCCGGACTTTGTCGTGCTGGCTGACCCGGACGGCAACCGTTTCTGCATCGTCGACCTCAGCCACGATCACGGCTGACCGGCCCTGGAATCCGCGGCGCCGGCGCGGTGCCGCCGCGCCTGATGTATCTGGCGGCCAGATTCCGGCCCTGTATTCAGGACAGGCCGCGGCTACGAGGGCTGGCCACGGAATGCCGCTGAGGCATGGCACCGCTGCGGTGGACGCGGGCGGTTCCCGGACGGGGAGGAACAATGACGTACACGACAGCTGGGCTGACGAATGGCGGCAAGACCGCTCACTACCAGATCCAGTACGACGACAGCCTCTCGCAGGCCGACGGGATGGATCGGGCCAACGCCCTGATCGCCGTCTGCGAGCAGGACTACGACCTGATGGCTGGCTGGTTCGGCAACATCGGCCTCACCGTCGGCATCCCGGTCACGGTACAGATCGCGCCCGGCCCGTACGCCAGCGCTGGCTGGGGGCCGCCGATCACGCTCACGCCCGGCAGCGGCTCGCCCCTCACGGTCGTCCGCTACCTGCTCGTGTCCGAGGTCACCGAGATGTTCATGCTGGCCCAGAACAAGGGCTGGTTCGGCGCGGGCAATGAGGGCAGCGCGGGCGAAGGGCTGTCCCGCTTCCTGGCCGGGCAGTTCCTGATCGCCAACGGGCTTGGCGTCACCGAGCCGGGCTTCGCGCTGGCCAACAGCTGGATGAGCACCCCGCGTGCGGACTACGTCAACAACGTGGACGTAACCGACCACGGCATCGACGCCAAGACCGGTTGCGCGATCCTGTTCATCTACTACCTGCACACCGAGCTCGGCTACAGCATCAAGAGCATCATCGCCGCCGCCGCGTCCGAGCTGGCCGGGGTCTACAAGAACCTGACCGGCGACCCGAGCGACCCCTTCCCGCCGTTCAAGGGGCTCCTGGACACCTACTTCCCCGGTACGGCCACCATCCCTGGCAGTAACCCGGATAACCCGTACCCGCTCGGGCCGTACCGCCGCCTGCCGCAGCGCATCGGTGACATCGATGGCGACGGCCAGGATGAGATCCTCATCTCCAGCCCGTGGGGTATCGGCATCCTCAAGGAGCAGGGCGGGACCATGACCGCCCTGATGCTGGCCCCGAACGGCACCCGGTTCGGCGGCTGGCTGCTCAACACCGGCGACAACCAGTTCGGCCCGGTGGCGGACTACGACGGCGACGGGCACGCCGAGATCCTGGTCACCAGCCCGTGGGGGGCTGGCTTCCTCAAGTACGGCGGCGGCACGCTGACCTCCGCCTGGATGGCCCCCAACGGCACCGCGATCGGTGCCTGGACCCTGAACACCGCGACCAACCAGTTCGGGCCGGCCGGTGACTTCGACGGAGACCGCGCCGTCGAGCTCTTCGTCTCCGACGTGCACGGCGTGGGCCTGCTCAAGCTGGCCGGGACCGCGGTGAACGCCCCGATGGTCCAGCCGAACGGGACGCGATTCGGCGGCTGGAACCTGCAGACCACGGACAACCAGTTCGGCCCGGCGGCTGACTATGACGGTGACGGACGAGCCGAGATGCTGGTCACCAGCCCGTGGGGGATCGGCGTGCTGAAGCTGGCTGGCAGCGCGATGACTGCCCTGATGCTGCAGCCGAACGGGACCCGGTTCGGTGGCTGGCTGCTCAACACCGCCGACAACCAGTTCGGCCCGGCCGGCGACTACAACGGCGACGGTGCTGCTGAGCTGTTCATCTCGAGCCCGTGGGGGATCGGCGTGCTGAAGCTGGCTGGCAGCGCGATGACTGCCCTGATGCTGCAGCCGAACGGAACCCGGTTCGGTGGCTGGCTGCTCAACACCGCCGACAACCAGTTCGGCCCGGCCGGCGACTACAACGGCGACGGTGCTGCTGAGCTGTTCATCTCGAGCCCGTGGGGTGCGGGCGTGCTGAAGCTGGCCGGGGCCACGATGACCGCCCTGACGATGTCCCCGAACGGGACCCGGTTCGGCGGCTGGCTGCTGGAGACATCCGACAACCATTTCGTCGCCGAAGGACGCTTCGCCAACGGCGTCGGGGAAGTCCTGGTCACGAGCCCGTGGGGGATCGGCATCCTGGCCCTGAGCGGCGCCGCGATGACCGCCCCGATGCTCCAGCCCAACGGGACCCGGTTCAACGGCTGGCTGCTGAACACCGCCGACAACACGCTCTGACCGGCACCTCAGGGCCTGGCTAGGTCCCGGGCGGCGGCGACGACGGCGGGGACAGTCAAGCCGTAGTACTCATAGAGATCCGCGGGGACGCCGACCTCCAGGTCAGTGTCGGGCAGGCCGACGCTGCGGAGGCCGGCGCCGAGGCGGCGGCGGCCGGCCACCTCGGCCACGAGGCTGGCCAGGCCGCCGATCTCGGTGTGGTCCTCGATCGTGACGATCGCACCGGTCCGCCCGGCGGTGTCCACGATGGCGGCCTCGTCGAACGGCTTGAGGTAGGCGGCGTCGTAGACGTCGGCCTCGATGCCCTGGCCGGCCAGCCCGGCCGCGGCGCGGATGGCCAGGCCAGTACCTATGCCATGGCCGATCAGCGTGACATCTGTGCCGCGGCGCAGCCGGGGCCAGCGGCCGGGCTCGAACGCTGGCACCGAGTCGTAGGCGGGCAGGGCACCCTCACTGATCCGGATATAGACCGGGCCGTCCAGGGCGACGGTGGACCGCATCAGGCTGAGCACGGCGACGGCGTCGGCGGGTGCGATGACCGTCATGCCGGTGATCGCGCGGGCCACGGCGATGTCCTCCACGGCGTGGTGGCTGGTCCCGAAGAAGCCCATGGCCAGGCCGGACAGCCGACCCACCAGGCGGACCGGCAGGTGGTTGTAGGCCACGTCGGTGCGCAGCTGCTCGGCGCACTTGAGCACGCCGAACGGGGCCCCGTGCTGTCCCGTCCTGTCCTGCCCTGTGCAGCCAGCCCGCTGCCGTGTCTCCCGGTGAGCATGCTAGATCGTTTGCGAACATGTTGACAATATGTTGGACGATTCGTTAGCCTACGCGCATGCTGGACGCCGTGGCTGCGCCGGAAGCCCCCGTGCCGGAAGCCCCCGTGCCGGAAGACCCAGTGCTTGAAGACCCAGTGCTCGAAGACCCAGTGCTCGAAGACCCTGTGCCTGCATGAGCACTTTTGTCCTGGTTCATGGCGCGTGGCACGGCGGCTGGTCCTGGCGGCTGGTCAGCCAGCGGCTGGAAGCCGCGGGGCACCGGGCGTTCGCCCCGACGCTGACCGGGCTGGGCGAGCGGGCTCATCTGAGCTGCCCCCAGGTGAACCTGGCCACCCACATCGAGGATGTCGCGGCGATGCTGCGGTATGAGGACCTGCAGGACATCGTGCTGGTCGGGCACAGCTACGCCGGGATGGTGATCACCGGGGTGGGCGCCCAGCAGCCAGCCCGGATCGCCCGGCTCCGGCATGAGGACGAAGGCAGCGATCATCACCGAGCCCGGCAAGCCCTGGGAACTCACCGGGCTGGAGATCTGCACGCACGGCTGCCACACCGGGCTGAACATGGCCGCCAGCGTCCATTTCCTGGCCAGCATCGACAACGCCCGCTACTTCGAGGGCGACGGGTCAGCCAGCAACCCGCTCCGCACCCAGTTGTGTTCCGCCTCCTGCGAGCTCGGCCCGGGCAGTACGGTCACCCCGCTGGACGGGGCCGGACTCGGCGTGGACGTGGACGAGGAATTCCTCCGGGCCCACCCGGTGACCGACGGGCCAGCCTGGCATTAGCCGGGACGGCCACCCGAGATACCCCCGCCCGGCCGCCCGGCCAGGCACGACAGGACAGGAGCAGCGCATGTTTTCTGCAACGAGGACCACGTCATGACCCGTGCCGTACCACCGTTCCGGGCCGACCATGTCGGCAGCCTGCTCCGGCCGCCGGAGTTGCTGGCCGCGCGGGATGACTTCGCCGCGGGCCGGATCGACGCGGACCAGCTCAGGGCGGTGGAGGACAAGGCCATCGCCGGGGTGGTGGCGCTGCAGCGGGAGGCCGGCCTGCAGGCGGTCACCGACGGGGAGTTCCGCCGGGCGCTGTGGCACATGGACTTCATCAACCAGATCGGCGGGATCGGCAAGGCCCCCGGCACCATGGCCGTCCGGTTCCACAACGCTGACGGTGACATCGAGTGGACCCCGGCCGCGCTGCACGTGGACAGCAAGATCGTCATGACCAGGACGATCTTCGGGGACCACTTCCAGTACCTGGCCTCGGTGGCCGGGGGACTGGTGCCGAAGCTGACCATCCCGTCGCCGAACATGGTGCACTACCGCGGCGGCCCGGCCGCGATCGACCCGGCGGTGTACCCCGACGAGGCCGAATTCTGGCATGACCTGGCCGCGGCGTATGCCGATGAGGTGGCCCGGATCGCGGAGCTGGGCTGCACCTACCTGCAGTTCGATGACACCAGCCTGGCCTACCTGAACGACCCGGCGCAGCGGGCCGAGATCGCGGCGCGGGGGGAGGATGCGGATCATCTGCACCTGCGGTATATCCAGCAGGTCAACGACGCGCTGGCGGGCAAGCCGGCCGGGCTGGCGGTGACCACGCACCTGTGCCGGGGCAACTTCCGGTCCTCGTGGGCGGCGTCGGGCGGGTATGACTTCGTGGCCGAGGCGCTGTTCGGCGGGCTGAACGTGGATGGGTTCTTCCTGGAGTACGACGATGAGCGGTCGGGTGGGTTCGCGCCGCTGCGGTTCGTGCCGCCGGGCAAGATGGTCGTCCTCGGCCTGGTCACCACCAAGTCCGGCGCACTGGAGAACCCCGATGACCTCAAGCGCCGGATCGACGAGGCCGCCCGCTACCTCCCGCTGGACCAGCTCTGCCTGTCCCCGCAGTGCGGGTTCTCCTCCACCGTGGAAGGCAACGCGCTGAGCTACGACCAGCAGGTGGCCAAGCTGGAGCTCATCGTCAGCGTGGCCAGGGACGTCTGGGGCTGATGTGCCACCGAGGGCCGGGGCAGCGCAGATTACGCCATAGTCGCTTTGTCGTACACATAGGTGACACAATTGTCTGTGATCCTGTGCTCGATAGTATCGATCCGGTTTCCGGATGTCGGCCTCGCAGCTGTGGCATGACGTCACGGTCGTCCGCACACGAGAGGCACGGCAGAAGGCATGGCAACGATGAGCGAGGTCCCGGAGCGCCTGCCGGAGACGGTCAGCCTGCTGGACCGGCTCCGGATGGCGATCTATCACGGTGAGCTGACCCCCGGGCTGCGCCTGGTGGAGACGGAGCTGGCCGCCCGGTACGAGACGTCCCGCGGCGCGGTGCGCGAGGCCCTGGTACTGCTCAGCAACGAGGGCCTGGTGTCGCGGGAGCGCAACCGGGGCGCCTGGGTGCGGCCGGTGTCGCTGGACGAGGCGATCGAGATCACCGAGGCTCGGGCCGTGCTGGAGGGCCTGTGCGCGGCCAAGGCGGCGGCCCGGGCGACCAAGGCGGACCACCGGGAGCTGAAGGCCCTGGGCAAGCAGGTCAGCGAGGCGGTCGCGGCCGGTAACGTGGTGACCTACAACACGGTGAGCCAGCAGGTGCACACCAGGGTCCGAGAGATCGCCGGGCAGCAGACGGTGGCCGGGATCCTGGACCGGCTGCGGTACCAGAGCGTGCGGTACCAGTTCCATGTGTCGCTGCTGCCGGGCCGGATGCAGCAGGGCCTGGCCGAGCACCTGGCCATCATCGAGGCGGTGACCTCCGGCGATCCGCAGATCGCCGAGCAGGTGATGCGGGACCACCTGAACAGCGTGATCAGCGCGCTGCACCAGCTCGGCGAGATGGGCGGCCCGATGACCGCCGCCGCCTGGGGCTGACCGGCCCCTACTGCTCAGCCGCCGAGCGTCGGGTCCCGTCATGTGCCACCGCCGCTGGAATGAAGGGCATTTGATCAGGGGCGCGCAAAGGTCACCGCTGTTCAGCCAACCATGCCAGCCACTCCGCTGACAAGATTGTGAACAGTCCTGCTGAAAATTTCGGAGCGGGCGCGGCGCTCCCTCCGGTTCCTCCAGGCCCAGCCCGGTCCCAGGGCAGTCCCAGTGGGATACAGCCCGCCTTCGGGCGGCTCACCGTCAGGTCGTTAACAAGATTGTTGCCATGATAGCCAGATCATTTGCTATCATTCTGGCCAGCCCTTGCCTGGGCCGTCCGGGGCCGCTGTCCGGGGGCTGGCATGACCACGACGAGCCTGCGGCGTACGTGCCGTTCTCTAGCCGAAGGGCGACTCATGGAGTTCCTGGTACGGCAGTCCGCTGCTGCGGGCAGCTCGCTGCCGGACGAGCAGCGCCGGGTGCTGCGGATCGCAGAGCGGGCGCGCGCGGCCGAGCTGCGGGAGGCGGGCATCCTGATCAAGCTATGGCGGGTGCTGGGCTCGAACGACTCGATCGCCCTGTACCAGGCGCCGGACGCGGACGCGCTGCACGAGGCGCTGCTCTCGCTGCCGATGTTCCCCTGGCTCCGGTTCACGGTAGAGCCCCTGGTCACCCACCCCCAGGAAAGAGCCCTCGCCGCCCACCCCCACGAAAACGCCCTCGCCGACGGCTAATCCCATCATCACCCGGCGCCCCCCTCCTCACCAGGCGTCTTGCATGACCGCGACCTCGTCAGCGACCTGCAGCGTCATCCCGGTCAGCGTGGCGACCTCAGCGGGGGTGAACCCGCGGGCGGCCTCGTCCAGCCGGAAGCCGTCCGCGGTCCGCGGTCCAGCGCCAGATCGGTGACGATCACGTCCACGCAGCCCGGCGCCGTGATCGCGAACTCGCAGGCCTCGACCAGCTTCGGGGCGCCAGCGGAATCGGTGTGCTCCAGCATCGCGATCACCTGCCGGGCCCCTACCGCGAGGTCCATGGCGCCGCCGATGCCGCCGCCGGTCATCCCGGGCACCGACCAGTTGGCCAGGTCGCCACCCCGGCTGACCTGATAGGCGCCGAGCACGACCGCGTCCAGCCGGCCGGAACGCGCGATCTCGAAGCTGGTCACGCTGTCGAAGAAGGACGCGCCGGGCCGCAACGTCACGAAGTAACCGCCGGCATCGTGCAGATCCGGGTCGAACGAGTCGTCGATGACGAACTCGCCGTAGTTCAGCGGGCCGTTCTCGCTGTGCAGGATGATCGGCCGCGGCCCGATGAAGTTGGCCACCAGGGTGGGCAGGCCCGCGCCGAGGTTGACCACCGCATCGTCCGGCAGCAGCGCCGCGATGCGCTGGCCGATCTGCTCCCGGGTCAGCCCCGGCCGGCCCAGGTAGCTGCGCGCGCTGCTGGCAGGCCGGCTGACCCGCATCGGCAGGTTCCGCACGTCCATCTGGGTGGTGCTCAGCACGACCCGGGTGACGAAGACCCCGGGCAGGTCCACCGAACCGGCCGGGATGTCACCGGTTTCCACGATCTCGTCCACTTCCGCGATCGTGACCCGCGCGGCCTTGGCGAAGCTCACGTTGAAGTTGCGGCTGCCCCCTCGGAACTGCACGTTGCCCATCCGGTCGGCCCGGTGGCCGCGGATGAAGGCGAAGTCGGTGGTGATGGCGAGCTCGAGCACGTACGGCCGGCCGTCGAAGTACCGCACGTCCTTGCCGTCCGCCAGCGCCGAGCCGTAGCCCGCCGGGGTTGTAGAACGCGGGCAGGCCGGCCCCGCCTGCCCGCATCCGCTCGACCAGGGTGCCCTGGGCCACCATCTCCAGCGACATCTGCCCGGCCCGGATCTGCCGCTCGGCCTCGGAGACCACGCCCGGCCGGGCGGAGAAGCAGGTGACCAGGTGGCTGATCTGGTAGTGGTCGGCGAGCAGGTGCGCGGTCGGGTGGCCGGGCTGGCCCAGGCCGTTGCAGTACACGGTCAGGCCGGTCGATCCCCGTTCGGCCAGGGCGGTGATCAGGCTGGACGGGAACCGGTGCGCGACGCCGAACCCGGCGATGCCGATGCTCGCCCCGTCCCCGACGTCCCGGACGGCCTCAGCTGCGGATGCCACCACCTTGTCCATGCCCGGACCTCCAGGGCTTGTGCATGATCCTGTCGGCATCTGGGTGACCAGAATGATATCAAGATCCTGTTGACTGACATGTTGACAATCATGCTGACGAGAGACAACGCTCGGTCCACTTCTACAACTCGGCAGCTGTGCGGCAAGCTGATCGCCACTGTGGCGACGCCAACGGCAACATGATCGGCCTTATTCAGGTGGCCTGACCTGCGGAATACCGGGGCCGCGGCCAGCTGGCCGCGGCCCGGTGCGTTCCGGCTGTCCTTTTTACCGCCGCGTTTCGCCCGGCCGGCCCGGTCCGGCTTATCCCGGCGGCTCGTGTGCGGTGGGTCGCGGCGCAGCGGCCGGGACCGGACACGGTAACGGCGGGGGCGCCCGGCTGCTGGGCCGCCCCGGAGCTGGCCAGCTCAGATGGGCCTTCGGGGCTCCCGGCGGACAAACGGGAGCCATCCGGCACGCCTTCCTGTTCAGCGGTAAGCCATTCGGTAAGCAATTTGTAATAAGGCTAATTGGCGGCGAAAAAAATGGCTCAATGCCCCGATCCGGTTCCGCTCGCAGGAATGCCGGTCTACTGTGATCGACCGGGAGCGATACCGTACAAGGGAAGGTGTCGTGTCTAACCGGAATTCTTACTACCATCCCAGGTTCTGGCAGCAGCCACGCGTGCGCCTGCTTGGGATAGCCGGCCTGGTCGCGGCGGTCCTGGGAGTGGGCGTGGCATTGCTTATCGCCCCGCAGGTCGCGAGCGTCCACAATGCCGCGAGCGTCGCGGGCGCCTGTACCACGCCGTCCGCCAGCACGACCGCGTCCACCACCGCAGCGACCGCGGCCACACCGACCCCGTCGGTGTCCGGTTCGGCCTCGCCGGTAGGGACGGCCGCTCCGTCCGCAGCGACGGCGGCGACTCCGTCCGCAGCGACCGCGGCGACCCCATGCCCGGCCACGTCGGCCACGGCGACGGCGGCCGCATCCGCGTCCGCTTCGCCCACCGCGACTGCGGCCGCTGCCGCGGCTGCGGCGAACGTGAGCTGTGACATCGTCGTGCCGGCCAACCCGCTGTCCGCGCAGGGCCTGGCCACCCCGTACCAGCTGACCGGGCCGAACGGGATGACCCCGCAGGCTTCGGGCTGCACCATGGCCAACACCGCGAACCTCGGCGCGTTCGTCCAGGCCACGATCTTGAACCCGGCCACGGGTGCGTTGTCGGTCTATGAGCCGCTGGTGATCACGAAGGGCACCACGCCCGCGGCGGCGCCAGTGGTGCCGACCCTGCCGGCCGGGGCGGTCGTGACGATCGACTTCGGCTTCAACGGCACCAACCTGACCCAGGTGGGCGCCACCGCGACTGCGCTGGCGCAGGGCCGCTGCGTGAACGGGCTGAACGGGTCGATCTTCGGCCAGGTGTCGTTCTGCAACGGGACCGGCTTCTTCCAGGCCGCGTTCCGGGCCGAGGCCGCGGGCAGGCTGGTCGTCCCGGCGACAGGCACCTCCACCAAGGCGCCGGGAGTGGCCTGCCCGGTGACCCGGAACTTCAACATGATCGACCAGGACCAGAGCGACAACGTCACCACCACCTACCTGCTCACCGCCGGTGGCCTGACCGCTCAGTTCAACGCCGCGAACCAGGCGCCGCTGGCGGGTGCCACGCCGATCAACAACGGCAGCGACAACGCGCTGCTGGACCTGTTCCTGGACCCGACGCTGGGCTGCACGCCGTTCACCGCGCCGGACCTGTCCCAGGGCGGGACCATGGGCACGTCGCAGGCCCTGGACGAACTGTCCGCGGCCAAGAACGCCCCGACGCCGGCCGCGCTGGTGCCGGAGAATGACGAGATGACGCTGGTCAACAACGCGTTCAGCGCGCAGAAGACCAACCTGTACCGGTCCAACGTCGGCCAGGCGCCGATCTCCTTCGCCAACAACCAGGCGGACAGCCCGGCGAACTACTGCGTGAACATGGTCAACATCCAGACGCCGTTCCTGAACACTAACCAGGCGCTGCTGGCCACCGGGACGTCCCCGGTGCCGGGAGTGGGCAATAACCTGCTGACCTTCCTGGCCAACCGGCTGAACATGTCCTTCACCAACCTCAACTGCCAGAACTTCGGGCTGACCAACCCGGTCACCGTCACCGTGGACGGCAACGGCGCCGCCACCGCCGCGACCTTCAACGTCACCCCGCAGAAGGCAACCAACGCTGGTGCCACCGCGATGCCCGCACCCGGCCAGCGGGCCGGCCCGGTCACCGGCAGCAGAACGGTGCCGGAATGTAACATTCCCTGCCGCTGGCGGTGGCCCCGGGGCAACATGCCCCGGGGCCACCGCCGTTCCCGCGGGGCTGCAGTTTCCCGCGGTGCGGGCGCCCGCGGCGCGGGCGCCCGCGGCCGTCGCGGTGGCGATGCGCTAATGGCTGACCGGCACCAGGTCCAGACCCCGGACATTCCCGTAAGCAATTCGTAAGGAGTTAAAAGATTACCGAAAGATGACGTGGTATCTCAATCGGGCATCGGCTAGATGATTGCCAGGTCTAGGGTGAGCGACCGGGAGCGAGACCGCACAAGGGAAGGTGCCGTGTCTAACCGGAATAGTTCTTATTATCGTCCCAGGTTCTGGCAGCAGCCGCGGGCGCGCCTGATCGGGATCGCCGGGCTGGTCGCGGCCGTGCTAGGGGTGGGCGTCGCGCTGCTGATCGCCCCGCAGGTCGCGAGCGTCCACAACGCCGCCGCCGTAGCGGGCGCGTGTGTCACGCCTTCCGCTACCACGACCGCGGCTGCCACGCCGTCGTCCGCGCCCGCCGCGGCAGCGGCCACGTCGTCTGCGCCCGCGCCGGCGGCCACGTCGCCGTCGTCCGCGCCCGCCGCGGCAGCGGCCACGTCGTCTGCGCCCGCGCCGGCGGCCACGTCGCCGTCGTCCGCGCCCGCCGCGGCGGGCGGTACCACGAACGCTGAGTCCGCCACGTTGTTCGGCCACTGGCGGCACCGCCATCATCCGCCGACCACGGCGCCGTCGGCGCCCGCCACGGCGACCGCATCGAGCACGCCGACCGGGACGGCAGTTCCGCCCGCGGCGGTCTCCACGTCAGCGACGCCGTGCCCGACCGCGTCGGCGTCGGCGACCGCCACCGCGCCGGTGGCCGCGGCGAACGTGAGCTGTGACATCGTCGTGCCGGCGCAACCCGCTGTCCGCGCCGGGCCTGGCCACCCCGTACCAGCTGACCGGGCCGAACGGGATGACCCCGCAGGCTTCGGGCTGCACCATGGCCAACACCGCGAACCTCGGCGCGTTCGTCCAGGCGACGATCCTGGACCCGGCCACCGGGAAGCTGTCGGTCTATGAGCCGCTGGTGATCACGCAGGGCACCACGCCCGCGGCGGCGCCGGTGGTGCCGACCCTGCCGGCCGGGGCGGTCGTGACGATCGACTTCGGCTTCAACGGCACCAACCTGACCCAGGTCGGGGCGACGCCCACCGCGCTGGCCCAGGGCAACTGCGTGAACGGGCTGGGCGGGTCGATCTTCGGCCAGGTGTCGTTCTGCAACGGGACCGGCTTCTTCCAGGCCGCGTTCCGGGCCGAGGCCCAGGGCCTGCTGGCCATCCCCGCATCGGGCACCTCTACCAAGGTGGCCGGGCTGGCCTGCCCGACGGTCCGTAACTTCAACATGATCGACCAGGACCAGAGCGACAACGTCACCACCACCTACCTGCTCACCGCGGGCGGCCAGACTGCCCAGTTCAACGCGGCGAACCAGGGAGCGCTGGCCGGTGCCACGCCGATCAACAACGGCAGCGACAACGCGCTGCTGGACCTGTTCCTGGACCCGACGCTCGGCTGCACGCCGTTCACCGCGCCGGACCTGTCCCAGGCCGGGGCCACCGGTACGTCGCAGGCGCTGGACGAGCTGGCTGCGGCTAAGAACCAGACCGCGCCGATCGCGCTGGTGCCGGAGAATGACGAGATGACGCTGGTCAACAACGCGTTCAGCGCGCAGAAGACCAACCTGTACCGGTCCAACGTCGGCCAGGCGCCGATCTCCTTCGCCAACGACCAGGCGGACAGCCCGGCGAACTACTGCGTGAACATGGTCAACATCCAGACCGCGTTCCTCAACGCCAACCAGGCGCTGCTGGCCACCGGGAACTCGCCGGTGCCGGGAGTGGGCAATAACCTGCTGACTTTCCTGGCCAACCGGCTGAACATGTCCTTCACCAACCTCAACTGCCAGAACTTCGGGCTGACCAACCCGGTCACCGTCACCGTGGACGGCAACGGCGCCGCCACCGCCGCGACCTTCAACGTCACCCCGCAGAAGGCAACCAACACCGGTGCCACCGCGATGCCCGCACCCGGCCAGCGGGCCGGCCGTGGTCACCACCACCTGATGAACCCCTCGCAGATGTAGTACCCGCTGCTGCGGTGGCCCCGGGCAGCGGCCCGGGGCCACCGCAGCATGGTGCGCAGGCCCAGGAGGAACACGGTGCAGGACACTGCTCCGGCAGGCAGCACGCAGCGGACCCAGCGGCAGCGGGTCACCGCGGCCGCGGCGTACCTGGCCGTGGCGGCGCTGATCATCGGGATCGGGCTCGGCGCGTTCGCCGCGGCAGGCGGCCTGTCCGGCCCCGCGGCCTCGTCGGTCATCCCGGTACCGCCCCGGTCCAACGACCGGTTCGTGCCGGACGACGACGGGACCGGCGCGGATAACCAGGCCAACATCCTGGCGGCCACGGCACCCGGGCTGGTGCACATCGTGTCTGCTCGTGGCACCGCGGTCGGCGTGGGATGATCCTCACGCCATCCGGAATCGTGCTGACCACTGATCAGGCCCGGCGCCAGGCCGGCCGGGCGTCGGTGCGCATGGTGCTGTCCGGCCGGGTCCTTGGCGCCCGGCTCATCGGCTCGGACCGCGCTTCCGGCCTGGCGCTGCTGCAGATCACCGCCGGGTCGCCCGCCCCGGCGGTGACCGTCGGGAACTCCAGTCTCGTCCCGGCCGGCGCGGCGGTCACCGCGGTGGGCAGCGCCGGCACGGCCCGGACCATCACGCTCGACGTGGGCAACCTCACCAGCCAGCACGGCACCGCTGCGGTCAGCGGCCGGGAACTGACCGGGCTGCTGGTGGCGACCACCCGGGTCGCCGCGGGCGAGGAGACCGGTGGCCCACTGGTGAACCTGTCCGGGCAGGTGATCGGCGTCGACCTGGCCGGGGGCGGCCAGGGCCTGCACAGCACCGGGTACGCGATGCCTATCAACCGCGCGCTGCTGATCGCCCGCCAGATCCGGGCCGCACACGGATAGGGCGGCCGAGCCGGGGGCGGCCCGGCATGGACCTATAACGTCATTGTTACCAGGGACGTTAGAAATACGTAAGACTTTCAGTCCCAGCTTAGTACAGCACGGGTAATATCATATTCCGCAATGTTGCCTCTTGCCGCGCCAGTGTGCCTTACCGTGGCATCTGGGAGCATTAGGCGACGCGGAGGTGGATTGGGGTGCGCGACGGCTACTGGCCCGGATCGCGCAGGCCACGGCAACGCGTGGCGCTTATCGTGACACCCCTGGTCATCACCATGGCCGTGGGACTGATTATAGGTATCAGGTACGTCAGCGGGACGGCGCGGCTCACGCTCTCCTCGCAGGGCAACAGGCCCGGGACGGCGGCGCCCGTCAGCGCTGGCCCGGCCCGCAGCAGGCCCAGCGCCGCCGCGGCCAGCTGCGACCTCATCGTGCCGCCCAACCCGCTGACCGCCCAGGGCCTGGCTACCCCGTACCAGCTGGCCGGCCCGGGGGGGCGCAGCCCGCAGGCGGCCGGCTGCGCCGAAGGCAACCCGGCCAGCAGCGCGTTCGTGCAGGCGACGATCCTGGACCCGGCTACCGGGGCGCTGTCGGTGTACGAGCCGCTGGTAGTCAGCAAGGACTCCGCGCCCGCGGCCGCGCCCGCCGTCCCGGCGATGCCAGCGGGCGCCGTGGTCGTGCTCGACTTCGGGTTCAACGGGACCAGCCTCACCCTGCGGGCGGCCAGCCCGGCCACCCTGACTGCGGCAAACTGCGTCAACGGCGGCCCGGGCCCGAATTTCGGCCGGGCGGCGTTCTGCAACGGGGTGGCGTTCTTCGCCGCGGCCAAGAAGGACTTCGCCGCGGGCCTGACCGCGGTGCCGGCCACCGGAGTCTCCGCCAAGACCGGACAGGCCTGCCCCACCACGCGCAGCTTCACCCTGGTCGATCAGGATCCGGGCAGTGATGTCACCACGCAGTACCTGGTCAGCCGGACCGGCCAGACCGCCCAGGACAGCACCGCGAACGCCGCGGCGCTGGGCGGCAGCACCGTGATCAGCAACGGCGGGGCTGACGTCCTGCTCAACGGGTTCCTGGACCCAGCGCTCGGCTGTAACCCGTTTACCGCCCCGGACCTTTCCAACGGGGGTGCCCCGGGCACCTCACAAGCCCTGGACGAGCTGTCCGCCGCCACCAACCAGCGGCCACCGATCGCGCTGGTCCCGGAGAGCGACCCGATGACACTGGCCGGCCAGGCCTTCAGTGCGGCCAGGACGAACACCTACCGGGCCAGCGTCAGCCAGCCGCCGGTCATGGCCGGCCAGGCGGCCGACACCCCGGCGGCCTACTGCCTGCACCTGGTGAACATGCAGGGCGCGTTCCTGGCCCGCCATCAGGCCCTGCTGGCCGCCGCTGCGACCCCGGCCACGGCGGTGGGCGGCAACCTGTTCACCTTCCTGGCGAATCGGCTGAGCATGTCCTTCACCGCCCTGAACTGCCACAGCTTCGGGCTGGCCAATCCGGTGATGGTCACCCTGACCGCGGCCGGCGCCGCTTCCGCCGCCACCGTCAGCGCCAGGCCGCAGGCCCTGACCACGACGGCCGGCACCGCCGGGGCGGCCAACCCGGCAGCGGCCCAGGCCCCCCAGGCGGGCCAGGTCCTGGCGGCCGGCTGGACGCCCGCCCCCGTGGGTAAGTGATCAGCGGGTAAGTGATCAGCGGCAGGTGACCGGCAGCAGGTGATCTCAGCCGCCCCCGGGCCCAGGGGCGAGGCCCGTTCTGCGTCTTGTGCCCGCCCGCCGGAACGGCTGCCCCGGCCCGGGCGGTGATCACAGCTTGGCCGTTTATTACCGTAGGTAATTGTCGTAGTACGTCTTGTCGATTTGCGTGACACTGCGCATTGCTGGTCGCCTAGCCGACACAACTTTTTCTGCGGAATCGGTTGCAGACCCCTCCCTTACTTCTGGCAATGTAGCGCCGATGGTGTCCGGCCCCCAGGCCAGGTAGTTCCGGGCCCGTTAGTTTCCGTGGCCGTTTGGTGTGAGGACCATGTGACGCGCTGCCCCGCTGGCGCAGCGGTCGCGCTCTGGGCAGCCCGCCCGTGAGTTTGGCCGACGAAAGGACTGCCTTGTCGCAACACCGGAGGCGCAGCCCCGGAAAGAGACGGGCGGCTCGCCGTAATGGCATCCTGGCACCGGTGGCGGCGACCGCGGTGACCGCGGTGGCTGGTATCGCGGTGGCTGGCTACCTGGTCGTCATGCGCCCCGGTGACGGCCCCAGCGCTGGCGCGGGCATCGCCGCCGCGGCGGTGTCCGGCAGCCAGGCCATCGCCGTACTCGAGCAGCAACGGCAGCAGATGATCGTCGTGTCGGCCGCCTCGCACAGCATGCACCTGATCGGGGCACCCAAAGTCGCGGCCCGGCCGGCCGTGGGGTCCGCTGGAACCGGTGACGGCTCGGTCAACCCGGTCACGCTGGCAGCGCCCGACCCAGGCACCGCGCAGAGCATCGCGTACAACATGCTGTCGTCGTTCGGCTGGGCCCCGGCCACCTACTTCAGCTGCCTGAACAACATCTACACCCGGGAAAGTGGCTGGCGGTACAACGCTGAGAACGCGAGCGGGGCGTACGGCATCCCGCAGGCCCTGCCCGGGAGCAAGATGGCCAGCGCGGGCGCGGACTGGATGACGAACCCGGCCACCCAGATCCGATGGGGCCTCGGCTATATCAAGTCCGTCTACGGTGACCCGTGCAGCGCCTGGTCCTTCTGGCAGGCGCACAGCTACTACTGACCGGCCCGGCCCACGCGGCCGTGGGCGCGGCGCGGTGCTGGCAGGACGCAGGCCAGCTGCGGGTCAGCGGAGCGGCGCAGGGCCGTCGCGGCTAACGTCCGCGGGTCAGGAGTGGGCGCGGAACGTGGCCAGCGCTTGCTGGAACACCGGCTGGCTTGTCTTCCACTGCGCCACGGGCGCGGATTCCCGCAGCACATAGGCTTGCCGCCCGGCCAGGGTCGTCATCCGCACCGCGAGCCACAGCACTTCCTGCCGCGCCCGGCCCGCAGGCTGCCAGGTGAACTCCCAGCCTGCCCCGGTCCCGCCCCGGAACCGGAAGGGGCGGACGCCGAGCAGCTGGTAGCCAGGGTAAGAACCCAGCTTGAGCACGCGCCCCTGGTCCAGCGCGAGCACGGCCCGGGCCGGAAGCGCGCCCAGCGCCGTCGGGGTGATCTCCAGGGACCGGCTGGCCGCCGGGTCGGTGAATTCGGCCGTGGCGCCGTGCTGGGCCGCCTGCCAGCCATCCGGCACGGCGATCATGAAGCCCTCAGCTGTGCCGGCCTGAGTGCCGGTCACGGTGTAGCTGCGTGAGCCCGATGTCCCGGTGGCCGTCCCGGAGGCTCCAGCCCCGGCCCCGGTTCCGGCCGCGAGGTGCCGGAGGGCGAATCCGCCGAGGACCCCGCCGCCGATGATCACGGCGGCGCCGACAGCCAGCAGGCCCCAGCGCCGTGGCGGCGGGTTGGCTCCGTGCCGCCGCAGGCCGGCGGTGGCTCTGGGGCTGTGCGCCGGGCGGGCTGCTCTGGCGCCGCCTGCCGGGCCCAGGCGGGCGGCTCGGTGGTCCCTGGGCGGTTCTGGCCAGGAGCCACCGGAACCACGGGCTGGTCCAGCCACGCGGGCAGCAGCGTGTCCGCTGCGCCCGGATCCGCGGTCGCGGGGCCGGAGAAGTCCGCGGCATGCCACGAAAAGGCCGCCGTGCCGCCAGGGCTGCTGCCCAGGCCAGGTCCGGGACCAGCAGGCGCCGCGGGAGCAGCTACCGGGCTGCCTGGCACCGGGCTGTCTGGCACCGGGCTGTCCGCGGCGGGCTGGGCCGCCGCTGGGGGAGCGGCCCGCGGCGCGGCAGATGCTGACTTGGCCGGCATCACGGGCGGGAGAGCAGATGCCGGGAAAGTGGGCGGGGCTCCGCCGCTGGCCGCGGCCAGCAGCCGTCCTGCTACGGCCGCGCCCGGGCGGTCCCAGGGGTTGCGGCGCAGCAGCGCCTCGATGGCCTGGGCCAGCGGGCCCGCGATCCGCGGCCGCGGGGCATCCTCGTTGGCGATCGCGGACAGGATCGCCATCGAGCTGCCCCGGTCGTCAAAGGGCCCGCGCCCTTCCACGGCCGCATACAGCGTCGCGCCGAGGGACCACAGATCCGAGGCGGGCCCGGCCGCGTCGCCGCGGACCCGCTCCGGCGCGGTGAACCCGGGCGTGCCCATGACCATCCCGGTCTGGGTCAGCGTGCTGTCGCCTTCCAGCGTTGCGATGCCGAAATCGGTCAGCACGGCCCGGCCATCCGCGGCGATCAGCACGTTGCTCGGCTTGACGTCCCGGTGCATGATGCCCGCGGCATGCGCGCTGGCCAGCGCGCCGAGCAAGCGCAAACCCACGTCAGCGGCCTGGCCCGGGGGCAGTGGGCCGTCCTCGGCGACGATCCGCTCCAGCGAGCGGGCCTGCACCAGCTCCATCACGATCCATGGGCTGCCGTCGACCTCGATGACGTCGTAGACAGTGACCACCGCAGGATGGTTCAGCCGCGCCGCGGTCCTGGCCTCGCGCAGGGTGCGCTGGTACAGAACCCGCCGCTCCTCGGTGGTGACCTGGCTGCGGAGCCGCACCTCCTTGACCGCGACATCGCGCGCCAGGACAGAGTCCCTGGCCCGCCACACGACCCCCATGGCACCGCGGCCGATGGGATCTTGCAGGAGGTAACGCCCCGCGACCAGGCGCCCCGTGCTGGCCGCAACGTGCATATCACCGGACGATACACGCCGGTTCCAGTGAGATTCCTGGGAAGCGAGCGAGATTCATCTGTGTGTCGCTGCTGAATCGCCGGGGCGTCGCGGCGCGACTACCGGCTGCCGATAGTGAGCAGCGGCGGCTGCGGCTCCTCGGTGAAGAAGTCGTTCCCCTTGTCGTCGGTGATGATGAACGCGGGGAAGTCGCGGACCTCGATCCGCCAGACCGCCTCCATGCCCAGCTCCGGGTACTCGAGCACCTCGACCTTGGTGATGCAGTCCTGGGCCAGCTTGGCCGCGGCCCCACCGATCGAGCCGAGGTAGAACCCGCCGTGCGCCTGGCAGGCCGCGGTGACCGCGGCCGACCGGTTGCCCTTGGCCAGCATGACCAGCGAGCCGCCCGCTGCCTGGAACTGGTCCACGTAGGAATCCATCCGGCCGGCGGTGGTGGGGCCGAACGACCCGGAGGCGTAGCCATCCGGGGTCTTGGCCGGCCCCGCGTAGTACACCGGGTGATCGGCGAGGTAACGCGGCATCGGCTCACCGGCGGCCAGCCGTTCCGCGATCTTCGCGTGCGCGATGTCCCGCGCGACCACCAGCGGCCCGGTCAGCGAGAGCCTGGTCGCCACCGGATACCGGGACAGCTCGGCGCGGATCTCGCTCATCGGCCGGTTCAGGTCGATCCGGACGACGTCGTCGGCCAGGTCGGCCTCGGTCGTGTCCGGCAGGTACTGCGCCGGGTCGGTTTCCAGCCGTTCCAGGTACACCCCGCTGGAGGAGATCTTGGCCAGCAGCTGCCGGTCGGCAGAGCAGGACACCGCGATCGCGACCGGGCAGGACGCGCCGTGCCGGGGCAGCCGGATCACCCGCACGTCGTGGCAGAAGTACTTGCCGCCGAACTGCGCCCCGATGCCGATCTTCCGGGTGATCTCCAGCACCTGCTGCTCGAGTTCGGGGTCACGGAACCCGTGGCCACCCGGTGATCCCGCGGTGGGCAGGGTGTCCAGGTACCGGGCGGACGCGTACTTGGCCGTCTTCAGGGCGTACTCGGCGCTGGTCCCGCCGATCACGATGGCCAGGTGGTAGGGCGGGCAGGCGGCGGTGCCCAGGGAGCGGATCCTGTCCTCCAGGAAGGCGAGCATCGCGCGGGGGTTGAGCACTGCCTTGGTCTGCTGGTACAGGAACGACTTGTTGGCGGAGCCGCCGCCCTTGGCCATCAGCAGGAACTTGTACTCCTGGCCCGGGGTGGCGTAGATCTCGATCTGGGCCGGCAGGTTCGTGCCGGTGTTCCGCTCCTCCCACATGGACAGCGGCGCGAGCTGGGAGTACCGCAGGTTCAGCTGCGTGTAGGCGTCGTAGACGCCCCGGGCCAGGTGCTCCTCGTCCCGGCCGTCGGTGAGCACCTGGCCGCCGCGCTTGCCCATCACGATCGCGGTGCCCGTGTCCTGGCACATCGGCAGCACCCCGCCCGCCGCGATGCACGCGTTCTTGAGCAGGTCCAGCGCCACGAACCGGTCGTTGCGGCTGGCATCAGGATCATCCAGGATGGCGCGCAGCTGGCGCAGGTGACCGGGCCGGAGCAGGTGAGCGATGTCCCGCATGCCCTCGGCGGCCAGCAGGGTGAGCACGGCCGGGTCCACCTCGAGGAAGTCCCGGCCGAACGCCTGGCGCACGGTGATCCCATCCGTGCTGAGCAGGCGGTAGTCGGTGCCGTCCGGGCCCAGCGGCAGCAGGTCGGTGTAGGCGAACTCGGGCATCTCTCGCATCCTCGGGCAAAGCTCGGCGCGGCGGGCAGCCGACGATAGCTGCAGGGTGTTCTCATCGTAGGCGGCCCGCGGGCGGGTTGCATGGCAGCGGCCAGGCAGGGTAAGTGTCTGCCATCCCGGCCGGGGTTAGCGGGCCCGGGGCAGCGAGGGAGACGTTCGTGAGCAGCCCAGATCGCGACGAGCAGGCCATCGCTCTGGAAGAGGCGTCCCGTCAGCTCGAGCTGGCCGTGCACGACGCGCAGGTGGCGTTCGACTGCATCGCGCTGGGCAGCCTCGACCGGGCGCACACCAACGCCATCACCGCGCGAGCGGCCGTGGACGCAGCCGAGACGATTCTGCGCACGGTGCTCGGCGAGATGGTGCAGCCGCGGGCAGGCGGGCTCAGCGAGCCCCCCGGCTGACCCGCCCGGCGTGCCCAGCAACGGCGCACCGGCCGGGCGAGGACGCCAGGCCGGTCAAGCCTGCTGGCCAGCTGTGAGGGTGGCTTACTTAGCCAGGCGGGGGAGGAGGGCGGACGAGACCATCACGGCGGCCGCCGCCGCGCCGGTCAGCACGCCCACATCCAGCCAGAGGTTCGTGGGCACCCCGATCAGCAGCCCGCGCAGCGCGTCCACCTCGTGGGACAGCGGATTGACTTTGCTGATCGCCTGCAGCCAGCCGGGCATCAGCCGGGTCGGGTACAGGGCGTTGGAGCTGAAGAACAGCGGCATGGTGATGGCCTGGCCGATGCCCATCAGCCGGTCCCGGTTCAGCGCGATCCCGGCGATGGTGATGGACAGGCAGGAGAAGAACGCCGCACCGAGCACCACCACGCAGGCCGTGGCGGCCAGCCTGACCGGGTTGTGCGTGAGGGCGACCCCGAGGATCGCGGAGAGTATCACGATCACCGCGGCCTGCACGAGGGACCGTATCCCCGCCGCGAACGCCTTGCCGGTAATCAGCGCGGAGCGCGGGGTGGGCGTGACCATCAGCTTGGTCAGCACCCCGGCGTCCCGTTCCCAGATGATCTGGATGCCGTAGAAAATCGCCACGAACAGTGCTGACTGGGCGAGGATGCCTGGTGCGAGATAAGCCAGGTACGGGATTCCGTTGGGGGTCTGGATGGCGTGGATCCTCGTGAACGTCTCACCGAAGATCAGCAGCCAGAGAGCGGGCTGAATGGCCCGGGTGTACAGCTCGGTGCGGTCGTGCCGCAGCTTGCGCAGCTCTACCCAGCACAGGGTGACCATACGGCTGGCCAGCTGGCCCAGGCCCACCCGGGCGCCGGGCGTGGCGCGGTAGTCAGCCGAGACGGCGGGCGGTGCGCCGGGCGCGACGGATGTCACGGATGCCTCCCTTCGCCGTGTCATCCACCAGCGTCCCGCCGGTGAAGTGGCGGAACACGTCGTCCAGCGAGGCGTCCGGGCCGAGCAGGGCTTTCAGCCGGGCTGGGCGGTCGGTGGCCCGCACCGTCCCCTGATGCATCAGCGAGACCCGGTCGCAGTACAGGTCGGCTTCTTCCATGTGGTGCGTGGTCATCAGCACGGTCATGCCGGCCTGTTCGCGCAGCCGGGTGATGTGCTCCCACACGTCGGAGCGGGCGATTGGGTCCAGGCCCACCGTGGGCTCGTCCAGGACGAGCAGTTGCGGGGCATTGACCAGGGCCTGGGCCAGTTCCAGCCGTCGTACCATGCCCCCGGAGTAGGTCTTCACCAGGCGCTCGGCCGGCTCGGTCAGGCCCATGGCGGCCAGCGCCTCCGCTACCCGCTGCCTGCGGGCGCGGCGCGGCACGTCGAACAGCCGGGCGAACAGCTCCACGTTCTCCCGGCCGGTGAGCGAGGCGTCCGCGGACAGCAACTGCGGCACGTAGCCGACCAGCCGGCGGACCCGCATCGGCTGGGCGGCCGTGTCGATGCCGAACACGGTGATCCGCCCGGCGGCCGGCTTCAGCAGCGTGGTCAGCATCCGGATCGTGGTGGTCTTGCCCGCGCCGTTCGGGCCGAGCAGCCCGTAGGTCTCGCCCGCCTGGATCTCCAGGTCCACCTGGTTCACCGCGACATGGTCGCCGAACCGGTAGGTCACCCCCGCGCAGACGACCGCCGTGCTGGATGCGGCTGGACCTGGGACGGCTGGACCTGGGTGGGCGGGGGCGTGGCTGGTGAGTGCCGCCGTGCCGGAGTCTGCGCTCATCGGGTCTCCATCCTCTCGGCCAGCCGGGTCAGCGCGGGGATGGCGCTGGCCAGCGCGTGGCGGTCGGCGGCGGACAGCGTGCCCAGGGCCTGAGCGGCCAGGTCGGCCCGTAGGTCCCGCCACTCAGCAAGGCGCAGCCGCGCCTTCTCGGTGATGGCGAGCTGGACCGAGCGGCCGTCCGGGGTGGACCGCTGCCGGCTCAGCAGCCCCTGGCCGGCCAGGCGGCCGATCAGCGTGCTGACCGTGTTCGGGGCCAGGTGCAGATCGCGGGCGGCCTCGGCCACGCTGACGCCTGGCCGCCGGGCCACCAGGCGGAGCAGCTCGCTCTGGGCCATCGGCAGCGGCTCGGCCCGCCAGGTGCTGCGCACCGCGCGCCGGGCGGCCCGCCGCACCGAGCTGACCGCGTCCATCAGCTCCGCCGCCACGGCCCGCGGCAGGTCCGGCTGCGCGCCTGTGCGGAGCGGGTCCGGCTGCGCGCCTGTGCGGAGCGGGTCCGGCTGCGCGCCTGTGGCGAGCGGGTGCGCCTCCGCCGTCACGCTGGCGTGGCCCCCGCCCACCACCCCGGGATCAATGTCTTTCACAGAGCTAACTATATTCCGGGCGCCCGCCCGATGTCATCCCGTCCCGGGTACCGGACGCCAGCGGGCTCGGGGAGCGGTACCCGCATGACCGCGGTGCATAGTGGGTCGCGGGCGGGCTGTTGCACATCCACCGAACACCCCGCGGCAGGCCCGGCCCTTCGCCGCCCGGCCCGCCCGCTCCCCGAAATGCCGGCACCACCAGCATCACCGGCCACATTGATCATGGACCACGGCACTTTTCACGACTTCCAGTCATGATCACGAGTGGTTTGTGCCGAATTGTCCCTAGGGAACGCGTGATAAGAACTCAATCCGCAACGGCTCCCAGTGGCCGACTATGTACCGCGGCGAGAGAACTGGCCTAGCGCCGGGTTTCCCCAGCCTCGCCGGAGATCTCGGCGGCGACTTCGACGGCTGGTTCCGGGGCCGCACCCAGGGCGGTCTCGGCCGCTGGCTCCGGGGGGCTGGCTTGCTCATCGTGGACGTAGCGGCGGCCGCGCAGCAGCGACGCGCCCGCGGCGATGACCAGCAGGGTCATGGCCATGCTGAACACGATGGCCAGACCGTGGTGGAACGGCCCGGAGATCAGGTGCGGGAAGAACTCCTTGCCGGTCAGCGTGGCCACGTTGGCTGCTGGCAGGTGGGCCAGTATGCCGGTGGGGGCCAGTAGCTCCTTGACCGGGTTATAGCCCAGGAAGGTGGCGAACAAGCTGGCCACCGGCGGGGTCTGGCCGATCTGGTGGGCCAGCGCGGCCGGGACGCCCTGGGAGGTCAGGCCCTTGCTGAGCGCGCCGGGCAGGGAACTGGACAGGCCCGCGATCATCAGCGAGAAGAAGATGCCGATGGACAGCACGAACCCGGAGTTCTGGAAGGTGGCCAGCATGCCCGAGGCGGCCCCGCGCTGCCGGGCCGGGACGCTGTTCATGATCGCCGCTGCGTTCGGGGCCGAGAACAAGCCCATGCCCACACCGGCCACGAAGATCAGCAGGCCGAACCACAGGTAGCTGAAGTCAGTGGGGATCAGCAGCAGGCCACCGAACCCGGCCGCCGACACCAGCAGGCCGCCGGAGGCGAACCAGCGCGCGCCGTGCTTGTCCGACTGCCAGCCGGAGATCGGCCCGGCCACGATGAACCCGAAGGTCAGCGGCAGCAGGTAGATGCCCGGACCACAGCGGGGTGTCCTTGTAGTTGTAGCCGTGCAGGATCAGCCAGATGCCCTGCAGCCAGATGATGAGCATGAACTGCAGGCCGCCGCGGGCGATCGAGGCGAGCAGGGTGGCTGCGCTGCCCGCGGCGAACGGGCGGATTCGCAGCAGCTTCAGGTCGAACATCGGGCTGGCTGACCCGGGTCTCGATGAAGCAGAACGCGACCAGCAGCGCGGTCCCGCCGATCAGGCCGGTCAGCACCAGCGGGCTGGTCCAGCCCATCACGTGCCCGCCGTAGGGCTGGATGCCGTAGGTGATGCCGACGAGCAGGCCGATCAGGCCGACGGCGAAGGTGATGTTGCCCAGCCAGTCGATCCGCGCCTGGGTCCGGAGGCCGATCTCGCGCAGGCTCAGGTAGGACCAGATAGCGCCGCCGATGCCGATGGGCACGGAGACGATGAACACCAGGCGCCAGTCCACGGCGGCGAGGATGCCGCCGAGGATCAGCCCGATGAACGTGCCGGAGATGCCGGCCACCTGGTTGATGCCCATCGCCATGCCGCGCTGGTCAGCCGGGAACGCGTCGGTGAGGATCGCGGGCGAGTTGGCCATGAGCATGGCGCCGCCGATGGCCTGCACGATCCGCCAGCCGATCAGCCAGAGCGCGCCGCTGGGCCCGGTGAACGGGTCGAACGGGAGCGCGAGCGCGCCGAGACGCGAACATCGTGAAGCCCAGGTTGTACATGCGGACCCGGCCGTAGATGTCGCCCGAGCCGGCCCAGGGTCACGACGAGCACGGCGGATACCACCAGGTAGCCCATCAGCATCCAGAGCAGGTAGCTGACGTTGCCCGGGGTCAGCGGGTTGAGGTGGATGCCGCGGAAGATCGCGGGCAGCGCGATGATCACGATCGACGCGTTCACCGTCGCGGCCAGCATGCCCGAGCGTCGTGTTGGACAGCGCCACCCACTTGTAGCGTGATCCGCCGACGGGGCCGCGCTGGCACCCCGGCCGGGCCGGCCTGGCGCCCCGGCCCGGGGCCGGGCCGGCCGCCGGCTGAGGTCGGCGCCCGGGCTGGGCCGGCGTGCCGTTGTGGTGCGCTGCCCCCGGCGTGTGGCCGTTTCTGGAGTCACCCACTGAGCCGTCTCTCCCTCTCCACCGCTCCGATGGCTGGCTATGGGCAAACTAATCCAGGCCAGGCTGCTATTCTCCTAGGGCGCTTATGATCCGCCCCGGATGACGCGTCGCCTCTGGTGATTCTTGATACCGGAGCCAGGCGGCCAGGCCACCCTGGCGTGCGCCGACGTCGTTCCCGCCGCCGCACGGAGCGGCCGCTGACGCGAACGCGCCGCCGCGGAAGGATAGGGCCGTGTCCCGCGGCGTCAAGGCCGGATATCGTCAGGGGTGAGTGCCCGCCCCGCCCGCGTGACCTGCGCGCCTCGGATGCTGACCGGGAGCGCGTGGTGACGCTGCTCGCCCAGGCCGCGGCGGACGGCCGGATCACACTGGAAGAACATTCGCAACGCGTGCAGCGCGCGTATGCCGCCCGCACCCTGGGTGACCTCGTCGTGCTGACGGACGACCTGGTGGCGGCCGGCCGCGCAGCCGGTGCGCCTGGACGCTCCCGGGCGATCAGGGCGGCGTTCTTCACCACCGAGCGGCGCGATGGCCGCTGGGTGGTGCCGGAGGCTCGGTGGCCACGATCTTCGGCGGCCAGGTCATCCTCGACCTGCGAGAGGCGCTGCTGCAGGGGCTGCGCACCACGATCTTCGCCACGGTCCTCGGCGGGCAGTGAGCTGCTGGTACCCGCGGGGTCGCGGTGGATCACGGCAAGGCGTGGCCGGAGACCAGGCCGAGGCCGCCGCTTACCCGGGACGCCGGTGGTCGAGGTACCGTCCGGCTGATCGGCTGAACACGATCGTCGTGCTGGGCCGGTTCATGTCCGCACGCTCCCGGCCTCCGCGCGAGGTCGGCGGCCAGCCGGCCGCCGCGGCTCGCGCGACCGCTCAGCGGCCGCTATCGAAATCGATCGCGCTGTAGGCCCGCAGCTTCCACAGCGCGTGCTCGCTTGGATGTTCCGGATGGTGCCGGACCGCGCCCGCATCACCAGCGAGTGCGTGCTGGCCCCGCCGGCCGCGTACCGGACTCCGGCCATCAGCTCGCCGTCGGTGATGCCGGTGGCAGCGAAGAACGCGTCGTCGGAGGCGACGAGGTCATCGGTGGTCAGCACCGGTCAAGGTCGTGCCCGGCGGCCACGGCGCGCTCCCGCTCGGCGTCATCCCGCGGCGCGAGCCGCGCCGGAATGATCCCGCCGAGGCACTTGATCGCGCACGCGGTGATGATGCCCTCTGGGGTGCCGCCGATCGCCGAGCAGCAGGTCGACCCCGGTGCCGTCACGCGCCGCCATGATGGCGCCAGCGACATCGCCGTCGGTGATGAGCTTGATCCGGGCGCCGGCCGCGCGTACCTCCGCGATCAGCTCCGCGTGCCGAGGACGATCGAGGATGATGACGGTGACGTCGTGCGGCGAGCAGTGCTTCGCGCGCGCCACCGCGGCGACGTTGTCCGCTGGCGGCGCCTCGACGTCCACGACGCCCGGCCGCTTTCTCCCCGGTGACCAGCTTGGACATGTAGAAGACGGCCGACGGGTCGTACATGGAGCCGCGGGCGCTGACGGCGATCACCGAGATCGCGTTCGGCATCCCGTTGGCGGCCAGCCGGGTGCCGTCGATGGGGTCGACCGCCACGTCACAGGCCGGGCCGCTGCCGTCGCCGATCTGTTCGCCGTTGTACAGCATCGGGGCATCGTCTTTCTCGCCCTCGCCGATGACCACGACGCCCTTCATCGACACCGTGTTGACGAGCAGCCGCATGGCGTTCACCGCGGCGGCATCGGCTCCGTTCTTGTCGCCGCGGCCGACCCACCGGGCGGCGCCATCGCGCCGGCCTCGGTGACCCGGGCGAGTTCGAGCGCCAGGTTCCGGTCGGGCGCGTGCCGCCGGGCAGCGGCCCGGCCTGGTACCTCGGGTTGGCCGTCGCTGGAGTGGCAGGATGCTGGTTCTCGGTCATGGCGGATGCGGTCTCCCTTGGCCGTGATGGAATCCTATGTACCTGGCGGTCGGGCGTCCCCGGGGGGCGGCGAGCCTTAGTGCCGGGGGCGGCAGAGCTAGCGCCTGACCTGGGGAGCCAAACCAGGCGAGCCCGATCAGGAGCCCGCCCGGGCCGCCCAACCTGGGAGGTGCGGTGCAGGCGGTGACAGGCGAATGACAACAGACGCTCCGCAGCCTCCTGCGCGACATCGGAGCGCGGAGCGGCGACGCGGACCGGGCTCCTGAAGGCGGCCCGCGAGGTATTCTTTTCGGCCGTGGGCTACGCCCAGGCCGGGGTGACCGAGATCGTCGCTCGCGCCGGCGCCAGCGTGGGAAGTCTCTATCACCACTTCTCCGGAAAAGCTGACCTCTACTCTCGCATTGTTCGAGGAACTGCACGACGACCAGGCCAATCGCGACCCGCCGGGCGGTGCGCAGTGCCAGGGACGACGGCGTCAGCGATCCACGGCAGCTTTTCCTGCGCTGGCGCGCAGCGTATCTGGACAGCTGCGTGGAGCAGCGGGAACTGGCATCGCTGTTCGTGCGCGGCGACGGGCCGCCCGGATTCGAGCTGGTGATGCGAGCAGCGGCTGGCGGAGTGGGTGAGCAGGAATGCTGAGTTCTTCGCCCGCAGCGGTGAGCCACTGGATCAGGCCGTGGCGGTCGTCATGACCGGGGCGCTGATGCTGACGGTGGCGGAGGTCTCGCTCAGCGCGGACACGGCGCGCGCCCGACAGATCGCCGACGGCGTGATCGAGGTCCTGTCCCGGCTGGACGACATCTAGACCGCGGCGACAAGGCTGAGATGGCGCCTCGGCACACGCCTGTCGCCGCGGGCAGCAGGCCGGACACGGTCCGGGTTAGAAGGGCGCGGCGGGATCCCCATTATCTCGGTGCGCTGCGCCATCACGGCTGCCAGCCGTGCCCGGGCACCTTCCAGCCGCTCGTCGCAGATCGCTGCGAGGTGTTCGCCGCGCTCCCACAGTTCGAGCGATTGCTCGAGCGTCAGGCCGCCCGCTTCGAGCCGCTTGACCAGCTCGGTCAGCTCGTCACGGGCTTGCTCATAGCTCAGCGCCGCAGCCTGCTGCGGTCCCTGCCCCGGCGCCGTCCTGACCCGCGCGCGCCCCCGCCGCACCAGTCCCGGCCAGGCGGAGCCGGCCGCCCTCGACCTCGCCGGCTGGAGCACGAGCCGGTGGCGGTCGCGTCCTGCCTGGCGCTCGGCCACCACGAGCCGTGCTACGAGCCGGGCGCCGGGCGGCTGTGGATGCACCTCGTCCGGGTCAGAGCAGGCTGGTACGGCCGGCGATGGCGGCGTGCCAGTTGACCAGGACGACGTGCGGGTGGGCCCGGCGGCGGTGGCGATGACCTGGTTGTCCGGGTCCTGCCAGGGCTTCGGGACGTAGGTGTTCACCAGTACCAGCCGTGCGCTCGGCCCGATCACGGCCATCGAGGTGCGCGTACCTGGCGCGGCTGCACGGTGCCGTTGGTGCCGAGGCCGACGACCACGATCGGCGCAGCTGGCCCCTGGCGCGAGCTGCGCCACGACCGACAGGCCCGACTTCCACCTGGCGGCTGACCTGCGCGTTGATGTAGATGCCGGGCAGCGCGGCGGTCAGTTGGCTGGCGCCGCGAGCATGACCGAGTCGCCGATCGCGGTCACCTCGGACCCGTGCGCCGCGATCGCGCTGGGGGCTGCGGGCGGTCCCGCGCCGGGTGCTACCGTGTGAGCGGGGACGCGGGCAGCTGTCCTGCGGTCCGCTGGCCCGGCGCTTGCCGGACGCTGCCGCGCTGGCGCGCCCCGGCATGGCGCGCCCGGGTACGGCGCTGGGTATCCGGCGCCTGCCGGCCGCGGCCGTGGGTGGTACAGCCGGCTGCGTCTGGCTGGCCTGGCTGATCTCGCTGCTGGCTGATCTGCCGGGCCAGCCCGGATGCTCCAGGCGGGTGCAGCATCCCGTACCCGGCGGTGCAGGTGACGGTCACCACCACGAGCAGCGCTATCGCTGGCAGCGGGCCAGGGCGAGCAGCGGGCCGCCGCGGGCAGCCCGGCCACCACCCGGTAACAGGAGCGCAGGGTCGCTCGCAGGCCGTTGCGCAGGATCGGCTCCTCGATCCACCGCCACGACGCCGCGGCCAGGGCGATCGCGACGGCGGTTTCCAGCGGCTCTCGCGCCGAGGGTTGGCTGGTTGCCGGGGAGCGGCCGTAGACGACGATGACCGGCCAGTGCCAGAGGTAGATCGCGTAGGACCGCACGCCGATCCAGCGCAACGGCGCCCAGCTGAGCAGCCGCTCACCAGGCCGGGGCTGGCCGCGGCGATCACTATCCCGGCTGCGGCCAGCGCGGCCAGCAGCAGCCCGCCTGGGTAGAGGGCACTGTCGTCCCCGGAGAAATGGCCGATCGCCCAGCCCAGCACCGCGATCCCGGCCACTCCGAAGGCGTCCGCGACCTGTGCGTTGTCGCGGGGCGCGGCCGCCAGCCGGCGCAATGGCCAGGTGAGCGCCAGCGCGCACCCGATGAGCAGCGCGGACGCGTGGGTGTCGGTGCCGTAGTAGACCCGGGACGGATCGGCACCCGGGACGTAGACCAGCGAACATCACCAGCGCGGACAGGGCCGCGCCCGGCCAGGCGAGCCCGCGCGCGGATCCGGCGGCTCTGGCAGGTCAGCAGGACCACGACCAGGATCAGCGGCCAGACCAGGTAGAACTGCTCCTCGATGGCCAGCGACCACAGATGCTGCAGCGGCGGCGGCGGCCCGAATGCGGCGAAATACGACCGGGGCTGGAGCGCCTGCCACCAGTTGCTGGAGTAGGTGACCGCCGCGGCCAGCGCCTGCCGGAGCGTGTCGAGCTGAGCCGGTTCGATGATCGCCGCGGCCGCGGTGACCACCACGAGCATCACGGCCAGCGCGGGCAGCAGCCGCCGGGCGCGCCGCACCCAGAAATCGCGCATGTCCAGGCGGCCGTCCCGGTCCCACTGGGCGACGAGCAAGATCAGTGATCAGGTAGCCGCTCAGCACGAAGAAGACGTCCACGCCGAGGAACCCGCCGGGAATCGCGCTCAGCTGCTCGTGAAAAGTCAGCACGGCGAGAACGGCGAGGGCCCGGACGCCATCCAGGCCACCCAGCCGTGTGCTGGTGGTCTGGCCGTTCCTCGTTCCTCGTGTCGCCACTTAGCTGATCCCCCCGAGGCTCACAGCAATGTTCGGTTCTTCACCACCGGAATGCGAGCAGAAACGCCGGGTCAGGATATGGAAGGCATCAGTGCCATCAAGCCTCCTGAGCTGCTGGAGAGACTGGTGGGGCGGCTGAGATTCCTGTCGTCGCCGGGTTGTCACCCGGGCCGGGCCCAGCCGCCCCGGTGCCTTCCGCCACCACGATGAGCTGGTCGTCGGCGAACCTGAGGGTCAGCCGTTCGGCCGCCGCCGTCTCGCTGGCCGCGCGCACCACGCTCCCGTCGGCTCGCTGCACGATCGCGTACCCGCGGCGCAGCGTGGCCGCGGGGGACAGCGCGACCAGCCGGGCCCGGGTATGCGCCACGTCGTCGTGGGCCCGGTCCAGCCGGGCCGACAGGCATCGGCGGGCCCGCTCGGCCAGGCCGTTGACCTGCTCCTGGCGGCGGTCGAGCTCGCCGAGCGGGGCGGCAGATCACTGGCCGCGAGCGCATCGCCGCGAGCCAGCTGGCCTCCCGCTCCAGCCGGCCGGTGAGGCACCGGTGCGCCCGGCCGCGCAGCTGGGTGATGAGCGCCAGTTGCTCGGTCACGTCCGGGACGACCCGCCGGGCAGCGTCGGTCGGGGTGGATGCGCGCACGTCGGCGACCAGGTCGAGCAAGGGCGTGTCCTGCTCGTGCCCGATCGCGCTGACCACCGGGACCCGGCCCGCCGCGATCGCCCGGATCAGGTCCTCATCGGAGAACGGCAGCAGGTCCTCGATGGATCCGCCGCCCCGGGCGATGATGATCACGTCAACCGCGGGGTCGTTCTCCAGCCGCCGTAGCGCATCGATGACTTCACCGGCCGCATACGGGCCCTGCACCGCGACCTGCTCGACCCGGAACTGGACAGCTGGCCAGCGCCGCGCGGCGTTGCGCAGCACGTCCCGCTCGGCCGCCGAATCCCGCCCGCAGATCAGGCCGATCTTCCCGGGCAGGAACGGCAGCGGCCGTTTCCGCTCCGCCGCGAACAGTCCCTCCGCCGCTAGCGCGCGGCGCAGCCGGTCCAGCCGGGCGAGCAGCTCACCGAGGCCAACGGCGCGGATTTCGATCGCGGACAGCGAGAACGAGCCCCGGGTCGTGTTGAAGTCCGGCTTGGCCCAGACCACGATCCGGGCGCCCTCGGCGGGCGGCGGATCAGCCGCCTCCAGCACCGCGCGCGGGCAGATCACCCGGACCGAGATCGCCGCCAGCGGGTCGCGCAGGGTCAGGAACACCGTGCCCCCGCGCCGGGACAGCTCCGCGATCTGGCCTTCCACCCAGACCCGGCCGAGCCGGCCGATCCATTCCCCGGTCAGCCGGAGGATGGTACGGACGGGGACCGGCGCCTCGGCCGATGTCTCAAGTGCCATCGTGACGGGAGGATAGAGGAGTCAGCGCCAGAACCTCAGCTGCTTTCGGTGAGCTTGACGATCCGCCGCTCGAACATCGTGATCACGTCCGGCCGGGCCGCATGGGCCCGCTCGTAGTCCAGCAGCACCTGGACCTGCGCCGCGTCCAGCATCCGCAGCCGGGCGCGCAGCGAGGGCACGGACAGCTCCGCGTAGTTGGGCACCGGCAGCTCCCCGGGACGTTCCGGAACCTCAGTAGCAGCGACCTCAGCAGCAGCAACCTCAGTGACAGAAGCTTCAGTAGTAACAAGGGCCTCAGAAGTAAGTGGAGCCTCAGAGACCTCGGTAGCAGCAGCCCCAGCGACAGCCGCCCCGTCAGCATCAGCCGCCCCGGCCTGCTCCTCGCCGTGGCCGATCAGCTGGACGTTCCCGGTCCGCTTCAATGACCGCCACCGCGTGTCATAGGCCTCCGCCGTCTCCGGCCCGGCACCGCGCTGCCCCGCCGGTTCAGGCTCCAGTTCGGGCACGGCGGTCAGGTGCGGCGTGCCCGCCGCGGACGGCGCCGCACCCGCGGACGGCGCCGTACCAGCCACCGCGCCGCCCCCAGCGAGCTGCCCGGCCGCCCGGGCCCGGAACCGGTCCGCCACCAGCAGCACCTGACCGATGCTGGCGAACACAGCCCGCAACGCCAGCGCCGGCATCTCCTTGATGCGCTCATTGACCTGCGGCAGAGGCATCGTGATCGTTCTCCTCGGGTATTTCGCCCGGTGACCGGGCGCCTGTAGCCCGCCGCTCTCGTGCCCCCCTGCTGCCGCGATCCACCGCTGGCCACGCAGAGACCAGGCTCGTAACAGGCTCAGTCGTATCAGATCGGGCCGGCGATTGTCACTGAGCCCGGCCGCCCGCTGCTGGCCCGGCGCCCCGCCCGCCGCTGGCCGGTCAACCCCGCCCGCCGTGGCACTGGGCGGGATGGGCTCAACTACCATGGGGGACATGCCCGCGACAACCCGACGTGTCCTACTGGCCAAGCCCCGCGGTTACTGCGCTGGGGTCGACCGGGCAGTACAGGCGGTCGAGATGGCCCTGGAGCGCTACGGCGCCCCGGTGTACGTGCGCAAGCAGATCGTGCACAACACGCACGTGGTCCGGGCCCTGGAGGCGCGCGGCGCGATCTTCGTGGAGGAGGCGGACAGCGTGCCTGAAGGCGCGGTGGTCGTGTTCTCCGCGCACGGCGTCGCCCCGCAGGTGCGCGAGGAGGCTGCCCGCCGCGGCCTGCGCACGATCGACGCGACCTGCCCGCTGGTCACCAAGGTGCACAACGAGGCCAGGCGGTTCGCGGCCAAGGACTACGACATCCTGCTCATCGGCCACGAAGGCCATGAGGAAGTGGTCGGCACGACCGGCGAGGCACCGACCCGCATCCACCTGGTGGACGGCCCGGACGCCGGGGCCGGGGTCGCGGTGCGCGATCCGGCCAAGGTGGTCTGGCTGTCCCAGACGACCCTGTCGGTGGACGAGACCATCCAGACCGTGACCGCGTTGCGGGAACGGTTCCCGGAACTGGCCGACCCGCCGAGCGATGACATCTGCTATGCGACGCAGAACCGTCAGGCCGCGGTGAAGAAGATCGCCAGTGATTCTGACCTGGTGATCGTGGTCGGCTCAGCCAACTCGTCCAACTCCGTGCGCCTGGTGGAGGTGGCGCTGGATGCTGGCGCCCCAGCCGCCCACCTCGTGGATGACGCTGACGAGATCGATCCCGGCTGGCTGCGGGATGCCGCCACCGTCGGCGTGACCAGTGGGGCCTCGGTCCCGGAAGAGCTGGTGTCCGGGGTGCTGGACCGGCTCGCCGAGCACGGGTTCAGCGAGGTCGAGGAAGTCGAGGCGGTGGAAGAGCGGATGACGTTCGCGCTGCCGCCGGAACTCCGCCGGTCCAGCAAGGCCTGATGGCCAGTCCGGCTTACCGGTAACTCCGGCCCGGCGGCACCCGTGGGCCGGGCCGGCGGCGGATCAGGTCGGGCCGCAGATCCCGGCGCAGGTCCGAGACGCACCGGGGCAGCCCGCGGACGCACGCGACGATCAGGTTCAGTACTACCCCGGCGAACAGCCAGGGGGCCACGTTGGCCAGGGTCAGCACGGTGCCCTCGGCGGTGGAGATGACCGCGCTGCCGCTCGCGGTCAGCGCCTTCACCACGATCAGCGCGCTGAAGAACAGCAGCGGCGGGCTGACCGCCACGGTCAGCAGATCGCGCTGCCTGGTGTACCAGGCCGCGCCCACGCTGCCGATCAGGAAACTGCCGCCCGCCAGGGGACCCCAGTGCAGCCAGCTCGCCATGATCAGGCCGAGGAAGAACACCGCGGTCATGCCCGCGATCGCGCCCCGGCCGGTCAGGGCCGTGCCGCCTGGGCTCGGCGGGGCCGGGCGGCGTACGGGCGGCCGCCGGCCCGCTGGGTACCCGCGCTCCTCAGGGCGCGCCTCGGGCGTACCGGTCCCGGCGTCGGCCTCAGCGTCCTGGTTCCAGTCATCGTCGGACCAGGTTTCGCTGGTGTCCCGGGCCAGGCTGGCCGGCCGGTAACCGGGCCCGCGCGGGGGCCGGGAGGTGTCCTGCCACGGCTGGGACATCCTGGACTCCTCCCCGTCCCTGTAGGACCAGCACTGCCGTGCTGGTGAATTGCCGCGCCAATGAACTGCGGAGCCGGTGAACTGCCATACCGGTAAACGGCGCCCTGGGCCACGCTACCCGTGCCCATGGCGCACAGCGTTGTTGACACGCCCGGCGGCCTTCCGGACGTGCGGGCGGCGATCAGCTCGCCCGCACCTCAGGGAACAGCCCGGGGTCAGCGACCTCGGCGCCCGGGGGAGTAGCCAGTTCGGGTGCGGACAGTGCCCGGGCGGTCTCCTCGACCAGGCCGGGCGAATCCAGTTCCCCGTCTACCACACCGAGCTGGTTCAGCCGCCGGGCACTGACCAGGACCCGGCTTTCCAGCGAACCAACGGCCTGGTTATAGGCCACCACCGTCTTGCTCAGTGCGCGGCCGAGCTGGTCCATGTTCCGGCCCAGCCCGCCCAGCCGGTCATACAGCTCCCGGCCGAGGTCGAACACGGCCCGGGCGTTCTCCGACAACGCGGCCTGCTGCCAGGCGTAGTGCGCCGTGCGCAGCATGGTGACCAGCGTGGTGGGCGTGGCGATGTGCACCCGCTGCGCCATGGCGTGCTCCAGCAGGCCCGGGTCGGACTCCAGCGCGGGCGCGAGGAACGCCTCGCCGGGGATGAACAGCACCACGAACTCCGGCGCTGGGCTGAGCACCGACCAGTATGCCTTCGCGGCCAGCTGATCGACGTGTGCCCGCAGGTGCCGGGCGTGCGCACCGAGCCGGGCCGCGCGGACCGCTTCGTCGGTGGCCTCGGCCGCCTCCAGGTAAGCGGCCAGCGACACCTTCGAATCCACCACGATGTTCTTGCCGCCGGCGAGCCGGACCACCAGGTCCGGGCGCTGCGCGCCGTCGTCGGTGGTCACGCTGACCTGCTCGTCGAAGTCGCACCGGGCGCTCATCCCGGCCAGCTCGACCACCCGGCGCAGCTGCATCTCCCCCCACCGGCCCCGGGCCTCCGGCCGCCGCAGCGCGGTGACCAGGGCCTGGGTCTGGGCCCGGAGTGCCTCCGAACTCTGCCGGGCGATGGTCACCTGCTCGGCCAGCGCGGCATGCGAGCGCAGCCGGTCCGCATCCGACTCCCGCAACTGCGCCTCCACCCGGGCCAGCGTCTCCCGCAACGGGCCGACCAGGTGCTCCACGGCCGCCCGCCGGGACTCCAGCTCGCCCGCCGCCTGCGCGTTGGCCGCGCTCAGCCGGCCCTCCGCCATCTCGATGAACCGCCGCGCGCTGCTGTCCAGGGCCTGCGCGGACAGCGCCTGGAACCGCTCGGCCAGCTGGCCATCGACCAGCGCCGCCCGCTCCTGTGCGGCGCGGGCCTGCCCGGTCAGCTCGGCGGCGGCCGCGGCCTGGCGGCTGCGCGCGTACAGGTAACCCATCACCGCGCCGATCACGATGCCGACCACAAGCACAGTGCACATTGCGATAACGGTCATGACCGGGATCCTGGCAGCCGGTGCCGACAGTCCCGGACTGCCGCGCGCTCCGCGGCCATTTTCCGCAACGCACCCCACACCGCCCACTGCCGGCCGGCTGCGCCGCGGTGGCCCGGGCGGCTGCGGCCGGCGGTACTGCGGCCCGCTGGCCCGCACTAGGCCGGGGGAGTAGTGGGCGGGACGCCCTAGACTCGCCCGGGTGAGTCTTTCCATCGGCATCGTCGGCCTGCCCAACGTCGGCAAATCAACCCTGTTCAACGCGCTGACCAGGGCCAACGCGCTGGCGTCGAATTACCCGTTCGCGACTATCGAGCCGAACGTGGGCATCGTCGGCATCCCGGATGCCCGGCTGGCGGTGCTGGCCGGGCTGTATGACTCGGTTCGCATCGTGCCCGCCTCGGCCCGGTTCGTGGACATCGCCGGGCTGGTCCGGGGGGCCTCCCAGGGCCAGGGCCTGGGTAACCAGTTCCTCGCGCACATCCGGGAAACCGATGCGATCTGCCAGGTGGTGCGGGTGTTCACCGACCCGGACGTCAGTCACGTGGACGGCGACGTGTCGCCGGGCCGGGACATCGACACGGTGGCGACCGAGCTGATCCTGGCCGACCTGCAGACGCTGGAGCGGGCCGCGCCCCGGCTGGCCAAGGAAGCCAGGTTCGCCAAGAGCCCCGACCGCCAGCGGGCGGCGGACGCCGCGGCCGCGGCCCAGCAGCTGCTCGATGGCGGCACCACCGTGTCCGCCGGGGCGGCCGGGGCCGGGATCGATCTCGCCGACCTGCGGGAGCTGCACCTGCTGACGGCCAAACCGTTCGTGTACGTGTTCAACATGGACGAGGCGGAGCTGGCCGACGAGGCGCTGCGGGCCGGGCTGGCGGCCCAGGTCGCCCCGGCCGAGGTCGTGTTCCTCGACGTGAAGACCGAGGCTGAGCTGGCTGAGCTGCCCGAGGAGGAGGCGGCGGAGCTGGCCGCCGGGCTCGGCATGGGTGAGCCCGGGCTGAACCGGCTGGCCCACGCCGGCTTCGCCGCGCTGGGGCTGATGACGTTCCTGACCGCGGGACCCAAGGAGGTGCGCGCCTGGGAGATCCCGGCCGGCGCCACCGCGCCAGAGGCCGCGGGCGTCATCCACACTGATTTCCAGCGTGGCTTCATCAAGGCCGAAGTGGTCGCCTATGACGATCTCGTCGCGGCCGGATCGCTGACCGCCGCCCGCAGCGCGGGCAAAGTCCGCATCGAAGGCAAGGATTACGTCATGCGCGACGGCGACGTGGTCGAGTTCCGCTTCAACGTTTAGCCGGCTTCATCAACGGACGAGAAAAGCGCATCGGTTAAACATTGCTGTGGTCCGCAGTGACCTGTTGTTTCACCCGGTGCGCTTGAAGCGATCCAGCACTGTGCTGACAGGGACCAGGCCACGGGACCAGTGGGGCATATGTGGCGGACGGTGCCTGAGCACAGTGACGGTAGGATTTCCCGACGTCAGCCCCGCCGCCTGCTGGTGCGCAGGCAGTGCGCATCATGGGCGCATTTCGCCTGGTCACGGCCGAGTGGTGGTCGGCCGGCGCCGCACCTGAGGGTGCTGAAACTGGCGATCGGGTCGGCGGCGGGGCTTTTCGGGCCGGACATACACCACGGTTGCGAATAAATCCCCCTGCCCGTGATCGTCCGACGACGGAGTGCGACATGCCCGACACGCCGCGTCAAATCGGTATCATCGCAGGTCAGGGCTGATAGTGTGACCAATCGCGATGATCGCATACAGTGCAGTCGCAGGACCGTTTGGCTGGTCACGACGGGGCTGGTGGGCAAAGGGGCTCCCCGGCCAGCGCGTTATGACGCAGAATAGTCCGCAAGACGGCATTGGCAAGCACCGCAACTCATTGCTGCGCGTGCGCAGAAACGAGCGGAGGTGCGATGGTCCGCCGGTCAACGGTTGATCGCAGTCCGCAGTCGGCTGAGCACCCGCTGGACTACGAGCCGGTGGCCGGGTACGACGAGCCCGATCGAAATGCCCGGCGCCGCCAGGGACGGCCCTGGCCGGCGGCGGGGGCCGCTGGCTCATCTGGGTGTTCCGGGCGGTCGCCTGGGCGGTCCTGCTGCTGATCGGTTACCGCGGCGTCCAGGCGATCATTACCGGTGAGACTCAATCGCCGCAGCCGGCCCCGGCACCCTCGGTCAGCCGCGACGACGTTCCCGGTGACGCTGGCTGATGCGTACGCACTGCAGTTCGGTCAGGTGTACCTGAATTTCAGTCCGGCGACCGCGGACCAGCGGGCTAGCCAGCTGGCTGCTTTTCTGCCCGCCGGGGCTGATCCCCAGCTCGGCTGGAATGGCACCGGGACGCAGCAATTGCAGTCCGAAGAAGTCGCGGGCACCAATGTGAGGGACGCGCATCATGCCGTGGTGACGTTGCTGGCCCGGGTCAATGGGCAGCTGATGGAACTCGGCGTGCCGGTGTATGCGACAGGTACCGGGGTGGTCATCTCCGGGGAGCCGGCGTTGCTGCCCGCGCCCGGGCCGGTGAGCGTGCCCACGGCTGCCCCCGCCAGCCCGGACACGGCCACGCAGGGCATCCTCATGGGCCAGCTGCCCGCATTCTTCCAGGCCTATGCCAACGGCAACCAGGCCACGCTCGGCCGGTTCCTCGCGCCAGGCGTTTCGCTCACCGGACTGAACGGCGCGGTGGACTTCCATTCCCTCAGTGCGGTCAGCGTTCCGCCCGGCGGGGCCACGCGCCATATCATCGCCACCGTCATGTGGACCATTCCCGCCCGGGCCGGCCAGGCCAAGGGCGGCGGAGCGCCCGCCCAGCTGGAGATGGCGTACGCGCTCACCGTGCTGAAGCAGAACGGGACCTGGTACGTCGAGGACATCAACGCCGCCACCGAGTCTCCGGGGCCGCCATGACCGGACTCCGATGGCCGCGCGCCCTCTCCAGGCCAGGTGTAATCCCCGAATACCCGGAGTAAACCGATGTCCGCCTTTCACCCGCTCCTGACCGCGGCGCCCGTAGCGCTCAGCACGACGGGGCTTGTCAGCTACCTGCAAGGGCTGTTCGGGCCGTTGTTCCTCGGCATCGTCGGGATCGTGGCCCTGTTCTTCCTGTTCACCCGGGAGATCATCCGGTTTGTGCAGTTCCTCGTGCTCGCTGTGGCGATCGCCGTGATCTTCTACACGCCGAGCATCGTTCAGACGCTCGCCCAGGGCATCGCGAACGCGCTCGGCGTCCACTGATCTCCGCCCGGACCGGAAGGAGAGCACCGAGTGGATCTGCCCACCTACACCAGCATCTGGCGCATCGAGAAACGTCTGTACAAGCTGTACGACTTCCGGCTCCCGATGCCTGTGCCAGTTGGCCAGATCGCCGTCTTCGCCGCGATCACGGTGCCCTATGTGCTCATCCTCACCGTGCTCGGGCTGCCTTTCAGCCATACACTTTTCTGGCTGTACGTCCTGCCTCCCGGAGTGATCACCTGGCTGGCGACCCGGCCGGTCCTGGAAAGCAAGCGCCTGCCTGAGCTGATCCTGTCCCAGGCCCGCTACATCGGCGAGCCGTCCACCTGGTGCCGGATGGCGCCACTGGCCGAGCATGATGAGACGGTCGTGATCGGCCGGGTCTGGCGGAAGGCCGCCGACGCGGCCCCGCTTCCGGTCACCGCCGCTGAACCAGCCCGCGCGGCCCGCCGCCCCGCCCCGGCGGCCGCCCGGGCAGCGGTAGCTGCCCCGGCCGCAGCACAGTCCGCGGCAGCGCAGTCAGGAGTAGCTCAGTCCGCGGCTGCTCAGTCCACGCCAGCTCGGTCCACGCCAGCTCAGTCCGCGGCAGCGGCTCGGTCAGCCCGGGTGGCCAGGCAGGCCCGGGCCGGCCGGTCCCCGGCAGACCAGCCGGCCCAGTCGGCCCAGGCGGGTCAGACGGCCCAGGCGGGTCACACGGCCAGGGCAGGTCAGCGTGCCCGTCTTGGCCAGCGCGCCCGCGCGGGCCAGCCTGCCCCGCTGCAACTCGCCGAGCCCGCCGCAGGCCTGGCCGTCGCGAGTCAGCCTGCCATCGCCGGGCCCGCGCCAGCCCGGCCCGCGCCAGCCCGGCCCGCAGCGGCGCAGCCGGCAGCGGCGCAGCCCGCAACTTCCCGGTCGGCCACTGTGCAGTCGGCCACCGCTCAGCCGGTAACCGCCTCAGCCGGCCACCGCTCAGCCGGCCCCGCTCAGCCGGCCACCGCTCAGCCGGCCACCGCTCAGCCGGCCACCGCTCAGCCGGCCACCGCTCAGCCGGTAACCGCTCAGCCGGCAACCGTGTACCCGGCCACATCCCGGTCAGCAATGGCCGAGCCCAGTACGGCCCGGCCCGGCCGGCGAGTTCAGTCGGCTCCGGCCTGGCCCGCTCCACCCCGTCAGCCCGCCCCGGCGCCGCCGGTCCTGCCCGCCATTCATCACGGTGAGCCGCCCGCCGCGACCCGGCCAGTCCTGCTGGAGCCCGCCGCCGCAGCAGCAGACGACCTGGCCGAAGCGGTAGCTCCGCCCGAGCCGAGCCCCGCCCTGGCGGCCCTGCCGCCCGACCCGGTGCTGGATGGTGTCGGCCCGCCCCAGCCCACCCGGGCCGATGCGGCCGCCGCGGCTCCGGCCGCTGCCGGGCATGCTCCGGCCCCAGCGTCGGCCCCGGAAGCTTCACCGGCCCCGGAAGCCTCAGCCGCAGCCCCGGCGCCGTCGCCACCTGCGATTACTTTCGCGCCGCCGGCCGCGCTGGCGCACCCCGCCCCCGCGGTCAGCGCGGCCCCGGCCTCCCCGCCCGTCGGTCCGCCTGCCCCGGCCATCGGCCTGGGCCTGCCCGCCACAGAAGTCAGCCACGTCGGCTACGGCGAAGGCCGGCCTGCTGCGGTCCCGCCTGCGCCCCCGCCTATGGTCGCGACGGCTTTCCTGACCGGGCTCACCCTGCCGCCGCCGCCCGCCAAACCTGCCCCGGCTGCCCCGGCTCCGGACCAGGCTGACCCGGCCGACACCAGCAGCGCCAGCGCGGATGATGCGTCCGCCACTCCAGACGAGGCGTCCGCCGATGCCGCGTCCACGGACCTGGCGCAGACAGATGCGGCATCAGCCCGCACTGACCAGGCTGACATTGACCAGGCCGGCGCTGACCAGGCCGCGCTGACCAGGCCGGCCCGGCGCAGGCTGAGGCCGGGTCCGGCGCCCTGGCTGCGGCCATCCCTGATACCGCTGAGCCTCGCCTGGGTCCGGCAGACCTGGCTCCGGGAGACCTGACTCCGCACGTCCCGGCGCCGTCCCCGTCCCCGGAACCAGCGACGACCCCGGAGCCGCAGGTAGCCGCGGAGCCGCAGGTAGCCGCGGAGCCGCAGGTAGCCGCGGAGCCGCAGGCAGTCCCGGAACCACAGGCAGTCCCGGAACCACACGCCCCGTCCGCACCGGTCGGCTGGGCCGCGCCGATCGTGGTCGTGCGTGGTGACCACACCGGCGCCCGGCCCGCCGTGGTGGAGCGTGCGCTGAGCGGCCCTGCGCCGCACCGGGCGGGCTGGCGCGAGCACGTCCGGGTGGTCCCCGGCGGGCACGGGCCGGGCCGCCCGGACATGGAGCGGCGGGACCGGGCCCGGGTGCTGCTGCCCATTGACGGGCCGCGGCTGATCATGGTGCTTGGCTGCACCGTGGGTGCGGGGCAGACGGCCACCACGCTGATGCTCGCTGATGTGCTGGCTGGCCTGCGTAATGAGCAGGTAGCGGCGCTGGACCTGAATCCCGGGCAGACCTCCCTGACCGAGCTGGCCCGGGTGGCCCCGGTGGCTACCGTGCGCGGGCTGCTGGCCGGTTCAGCCGCGGCCATCCCCGGTCCCCGGGGCCGGGGACGCCTTGATGTCGTGGCGGACGATGCCACGCCAGGCGGCGCCCTGATGTTGGGTGATGGGGACTACCCGAAGATCGTCGAGCTGCTGGCGGACCGGTACCCGCTCACCCTGGCTGACCCGGGCGCGTCGGCGGTGGCCCGGGTGCTGGCCGCGGCCGACCAGCTGCTGCTCGTCGCCCCGGCCAGCTCGGACGCGGCCCAGGCGGTGGCCATGACATTGGAGTGGCTGGACGGGCATGGCTATGCGGGGCTGTGCGCCGGATCGATCACGGTTATCAATGGGGTGAGCAAGCGCAGCATGATCCATGCGGAGCAGGCCGAGCAGGTAGTCCGGGGCCGGTGCCGGGCCATCGTGCGGGTGCCCTGGGATGATCACCTGGGCGAGCCGCCGGCCGAGCAGGGCCTGCGGGATCTGGTCCCGGCGGCTGACCCCAAATCCCGGTTCGGGCAACTGCGCCCGCAGGTCCAGTACGCCTATACCGCGCTCGCCGGGGTGCTCGTCGCCGCGCTGGCGGATGGGGCCGGGCCGGACCAGGCGTCCGGCCTGGGGCAGCGGAGGGCGTCTTGGTGAGCCGGTGGCGGATGGCCCGGCCAGTCCGCGGAGGGCGGTGGTGAGCGCGCGGACCAGGGGCCGGTCGCGGGTATCGATCCGCTACTTCGATGACCGGATTCTGCTGACCGAGACGCACGCGTGGGCGTATTACCGGCTGCCGACCCAGCCGTATGAGTTCACCAGCCCGCTGGATCGTGAGGCGCTGGCCACGAACATCACCGTCGCGCTGGCCGCGATCCGGATGCCGGACGCCGAGGTGCATCTGCGTATCGCGCACCACTCGTACGGGGCGGCCGAGTGGGCGGCCCAGCTGGATGCCACCTCCGATGGCGGACCGGGTGGCGGAACTACCTGGATGAGATGTACCGGCACGTGTGGGCCAAGGACTTCTGGCACAAGGAGGTTTTCCTGGGCGTGCGGCTGGGCCAGCGGGGCATGCGGGCGCAGCTGTCCGGCGGGTTGCTGTCCCAGTTCGCCAACCTGTACAAGACGGGCGAGCAGGCCATGGGCCTGGAGGACGAGGCGATCAGCGCGAGCGAGATCGCGCGGTGGACCGATCAGGCGGAGCGGCTGGGCCGGGCGCTGGCGGCCAGTGCGCTGGCCGCCCGGCACGCGACCAGCGATGAGATCGCCTGGCTGGTCCGGCACACGCTGATGGGCACCGCGGGTGACCCGCGCCCGTCCGCGGTGCGGCGGCGCAGGTGGGGGGCGGGTGAGATCGAGTCGCTGTTCGAGGGCCAGGTACATAACGGCCGGACGCTGCTGCGGCTGGAGCACCCTGAGGGTGAGTCGTTCGAGGCGTTCTTGTCGTTTTCCCGGTTCCCGGATGTGATGTCGTTCCCGGATGGTGAGCCGTGGCTGCATTTCGCTGACTCGCTGCCGTTCCCGGTGGAGATCAGCTCGCGGATGCGGCTGATCCCGCCGGCCAAGGCGAGCAAGGACGTGGGCCGGCGGCTGGCGCACGCCCGGGACATGGACGCGCATATCCGGGAGGCGGGCGTGGATGCGCCGCTGGCCCTGCACGAGCAGCTGGTGGCGGCGCGGATGCTGGAGCACGGGATCACCAAGGAACGGCTGCCGTTCGTGTATGGCTGGCACCGGCTGATCGTGTCCGCGCCGACCAGGGACTTGTGCCAGCGGCGGATGGAAGCGCTGGTGGAGCACTACCGGGACATGGGCATCGACGTGGTCAACTCCACCGGTGACCAGTTCTCGCTGCTGCGTGAGTCGCTGCCGGGGGACCGGGTCCGGCTGAGCTCCTACGTCCAGCGTCAGCCGCTGTACACGATCGCGGGCGGGGTGCCGACCGCGACCGTGGATCTCGGTGACCGGTTGAGCAGCGGGCAGGGCTGGATCGGCCCGTACATCGGGGAGACGCTGGGCCGGGCCCGGGCGGTGGTGCATTTCGACCCGTTGCTGGCCGCGGCGCTGAACCGGCCGACGGCGGTGGCGATCACCGGTGAGCCGGGCGGCGGCAAGACCACGCTGGCGCTGCTGCTGATGCTGCAGTGCGCGCTGCGCGGGGTGACGGTCGCGGTGATCGACCCGAAGGGGGACGCGGAGCCGCTGGTCGAGCTGCTGGCCTCGCGGGGCCGCAAGGCGCGGGTGCTGCCGCTGGGCGCGGCCGCGCCGGGGCTGCTGGACCCGTTCTCGTTCGGTGATGACCTGGCTGAGAAGCGGACGATGGCCACGGAGACGCTGCGGCTGCTGCTGCCGCGGATGTCGGAGGAGCGGGAAAGCGCGATGATCCAGGCGGTGGCCAGCGTCGCCGGCCGGGAGCGGCCGAGCCTGGGCAAGGTCATCCGGCATCTGGAGGAGTCCGCCGACCCGGCGTCGAAGAACCTCGGCGCGGTGCTGCGGTCGATCTCGGAGATGCGCCTGGCCCGGCTGTGCTTCGCGCCGTCGGGCGGGCAGCAGATCGACGCGGCGGGCTGGACCACCGTGTTCACCCTGGCCGGGCTGACCCTGCCGGACACCGCGGCGGGCCGGGATGACTACTCCTACGAGCAGCGCCTGTCGGTGGCCCTGCTGTACCTGGTGTCGCAGTTCGCCCGGCGGCTGCTGAACGGGATCGACCGGCGGCTGCCCAAGGCGATCTTCCTGGATGAGGCGTGGGCGATCACCGCTACGCCGCAGGGGGCCAAGCTGGTGCCCGAGGTGTCCCGGATGGGCCGGTCCCGCAACACCGCCCTGATCCTGGTCTCGCAGAACGCGGGTGACCTGCTGAATGAGCAGGTCACCAACTGCATCTCCGGGGTGTTCGCGTTCCGCTCCTCCGAGCGGGTGGAGGTGGCGAACGTGATGGCGCTGCTCGGCGTCGAGCCGTCCGAGGAGCACAAGGCGGTGCTGCGCGGGCTGGGCAACGGCGAAGCCATCTTCCGCGACCTGGAAGGCCGGGCCGGCCGCATCGGCATCGACCTGATCTCCGACCAGCTCCGGCAATGGCTGGACACCAACCCCACCCGGGCCAGGCCAGCCGCGGAGCAGGCCGGCCCGGCGAACGGCAGCCCGGGTTCCCATGGTCCGGGCGACCATGCTCCAGCGGAGCATGATCCGGACCACCCCAGTGGAGATGACGAGGCCACCCGGGCCGCGGGCCCGCCCTCAGCCACCGAGCCCGCCCGGTGACCCCGCTCATGCCTGCACCCGCCCCTTCTGCCAAGGCTCCAGGAGCTCCTCCGATGCCCAGACTGCTCCGCCGCCTGCCCCGGGCCGTGCTGGTACCCGGCGCTCTTATCGCCGCGATCGCCGCAGGCATGCTCGGCGTGCCCGCGGCGGCGCAGGCGGCGACCGGCGCGGCCAGCGCGCATGCGGCCGTGGCACACCCAGCCGCCGCGCAGCGCACCGCCACGCACGCGGGCACCGCGCGGCAGGCGGACGCCGTCCAGCGGACAGCGACCGCGGCGCCGATGGCCACTGGCGCCTGCGCGGTGCCCGGGATTGGTGACATCGGCGGCCTGCTCGGCCTGTGCCAGGCCGGGTCCAGCGGTTTAATTGGCGACCTCAACAACATCTGCCAGCCGTCGGTCCCCGCACCCGAGCCCGCGAACAGCGGTATCGACTCGCTGATCCGGCCGCCCGCGACGGGCGGCAAGCCACCGCCCACGCTGTATGAGAGCTACGGCATGGCCGGCCAGTCCTGGGCCGCCTATGACATGCAGTGCTCGGACATGACCTCGCTGATCGGCAACAGCGTCGCGGGCATGGTGTTCGACGCGGCCAAGGCGCTGGACCGGGTGACGATCACCGTGTACCAGTCGGCCGCGGGTGAGGGCATCCTGTCCTGGCTGACCGGGTCGGTGGACCGGCTGATCACCAGCCTGGGCAACGCGATCTACTTCCCCTACCTGGCCCCGGTGGTGATCATCGGCGCGATCTGGCTGGCCTGGCAGGGCCTGATCCGCAAGCGTGCCACCCGCACCATCGAGGGCACGGTGTGGATGGTCATCGCCTGCGCCGCGGCCATCTGGCTGATCGGACGGCCCGCCGACTTCACCGGCATGGGCAAGACCGTGTCCGACGGCATCACCCAGACGCTGAACGTCGCGTTCGCCGGGCTGCCCGCCCCGGCGCAGAGCGCCTGCGTCCCGGTGGCCAGCCATGATCCGCAGGTGCGCACGGCCAGCTACAGCTATTCGGCGGGCACCGGTGTGGTGGCCACCAACGCCAACGAGCTGTGGGCGGTGCTGGTCTGCGAGCCGTGGCTGGACGGGGAGTTCGGCACCACCGCCTACCACGCCGGGGCCAAGGGCACCCAGGCCACCGTGGTCGACACCTACGGACGGCAGCTGCTGTGGGCGCAGGCGATCGCGATGAACGAGAAACCGACGTCGGCGCTGATCCAGGCCAAGGAGGACGCCTACGCGGGCATCGCGTCGCAGATCAAGGCGAACGACCCGTCGGTCTACTCGCTGTTCCAGGGCAACCAGTACCCGACCCGGCTGGAGATCGCGTTCGCGTCGCTGTTCGCCGCCCTGGTGGCCGGCGTGCTGGTACTGCTGATCGCGATCACCCTGATCATCTTGAAACTGGGCTTCCTGCTGCTGCTGATCGCCGGGCCGTTCTTCCTCATCGTCGGCACCCATCCCGGCTTCGGCCGGGTGGTCGCGCTGCGCTGGGCGGAGATGCTCATCGGCGTGCTGCTCAAGCAGGCCGCGGTAGCCCTGGTGCTGAGCGTGCTCCTGTACGCCTATTCACTCATCATGGGCACCAGCGACGCCGCCCTGCCCTGGGCGCTGAAGATCCTGATGATCGCCCTGGTCACCGTCGCGGTGTTCATCTACCGCAAACCGTTCGTGCACCTGTTCTCCGCGGTGGGCTACGGCATGGTCGGCTCGCGGGACCGGGCCGACGCCAGCCTGGCCGCGGCCGGCGACACCGCCCGGCGGAACACGACCGACGCCGCCACGGTGGGCGTGCCCGGATTCGCCGCCTACCGGGCGGCCCGCTGGGCCCGGCGCAACCCGGCCCAGGCCGCGAGCCTGGCGGCCAGCGTGGTGGCGGCCGGGGGAGTGGCGGCGGCCGCGGGCACGTCGGCTGCGGCCGGGGCCACGTCAGCCGAGGAGGTGCCGGCCGAGGCCGGCACCGGGGCGGCGGCGGACGTGGCGGCCGAAGACGGTCATCAGGGCGGCTCAGGCCGCGGGCTGGCCGCCCGCGGCCGGTCCCGGGCCACCTCGGACGCTGACGGCGGGGCCCGGTCCGCGCCACCGCTGGACCTGCCGGACCGGGATGGCACCGGCCAGCGGCAGACGTCGGGCTGGGCGCGCGGCGGCGCCGCGGATACCGCGGCCGGCCGCAGCCAGCAGGGCGCGGGCAGCCTGCCGTCGTCCGGAGCGCCAGGCGGGACGGCGGACCCGCCCGCGGCCGCGCCACGGCAGGCAGCAGCGAGGCCGTCCTGGCCCGGCGGGGCCAGGACATCCGGCACGGCGTCCCGCGGACCGGGCGGCGCAGCATCCGGGTCCGCCGACCCGCCGAGCGCCGCGCCGCCGAGCTTTGGCCGCAGCGCCGCCCCGGCCCGCAGCGCTGGCCCGGCAGGAGGCTCAGGCCCGGCCCGCAGCACCAGCCCGGCCCGCAGCGCCAGCCCGGCCCGCAGCGCCAGCCCGGCGCGAGACGCCGGACGGGCCCGGGCCGCCGCACCTCCGCTGTGGTCCCGGGGCGCTGAGTCCAGCCGGGGCAGCCAGGCCCGCCCGGGTCCGTCCGGGCACCAGGCACAGCCGGGCCAGGGCGGATCGCCGGCGGCTGGCGACTCCGATAACTCCTCCAGCCAGGGCGGGAACCCACCGCCGGCCGGGCCATTCTGGCTGCGCCCGGTGCGCCGGAAGAAATAGCGGGCGGTCATGGATCTCAGCCCGGCCCAGCGGGTGCTGGCCTTCGTGGCGATCGTCATCGTGCTGGCCGGAACCGGTGTCTATCTGCTGCTCTCAGCCGGGCACGGTCACCCGGCCGCGTCGCCGCGTCCCTCAGCCAGCCATTCCGCACCGCCGGCGGCCAGCTCGCCCACGGCCTCGTCCCCGGCGCCGCCAGCCACCTCCCCCTCGGCCCCGGACATCTACGCCTGGCTCCCGTTCAGCCAGGCCGACCTGGCCAAGGCGGCGGCCGTGACGCAGGCGTTCGGCGCCGCGTACGGCACCTACTCCTACACGGAGTCCGCGGCCAGCTACGCGGCCAGCCTGCGCGGCCTGGCCACCAGCCAGCTGGAGGCCAGCCTGGAACGGGGCTACGCCACTCCGGGGGTGGCCAGCCAGCGAGCCCAGCAGAAGTCCGTGTACACCGGCAGTGCGGTGATCAATTCGCTCCGCACGTTCGGGGCGTCCAGCCTGACCTTCGTGGCGACCATCAACCAGGCGCTGACCACTAAGAGCGGCAAGAGCCACGTCAGTGGGCAGTACGCGGTCACCGTCGTCAACTCCGGCGGGACCTGGCTGGTCAACGACATCGAGTCGGCCACGGCGGGCAATTTTTGAACTGGCAGCCGAGCTTCAGCGTCGGCCGGGTCGCCGCCTTCGTGGCGATAGGCCTAGCTGTGCTGCTGGTGACCGCCCTGGCGGTGATCCCGATGGCGATGGTCGGCGGGGCCAGCCTGCTGTTCGATGCGGGGGTCGGCTGCCCCGGCAGCAACGGCCCCGGCAGCAGCAATAGCGGCCAGCCGGTGGCCACAGTGGCCGCGCGCAACTCCATCCCAGCGAACTACCTGGCCCTGTTCCAGCAGGTCGGCCACCAATACGGGGTCCCCTGGGTGATCCTCGCCGGGATCGCCAAAGTGGAGAGCAACGACGGCCGGACCACCCTGCCCGGAGTGAACTCCGGCTCGAACGCGTTCGGCGCCGCCGGGCCAATGCAGATCGGCATCAGCGGCGCCTCCGGCAACACCTGGGGCGGCGCTCCGGTGCACCCGGCGTCGCAGCAGGTCAACGGGGTGGCAACAGACCAGAATGGGGACGGCCTGGCCAGCGTGTACCAGCCGGCCGACGCCATCGCCGGGGCCGCCAAGTACCTGCTCCGCAACGGCGTGCAGGGCAGCCCCAGCGGCGCCATCTTCGCCTACAACCATCTCCAGTCCTACGTCCAGGCGGTGCTCTACTGGGCGGGTGTTTACAGCAAGGGCGGGTACACGGTGGCCAATGCCATCACGGTGAGCGCACCGGAGTGCCTGACCAGCGTGCAGACCGGGCAGGTGCCGAACCAGGCGATCGCCGCGGTGATCAGCTACGCCCGGGAACAGCTGGGCAAGCCCTACCTGTGGGGCGGCACCGGGCCGGACGCGTTCGATTGCTCCGGGCTGATGATGATGGCCTACCGGGCCGCGGGCATGAACATACCGCGCACGTCGCAGGCGCAGTGGGCCTGGGGGCCGCAGATCCCGGCCAGCCAGGCCCAGCCCGGTGACCTGGTCTTCTTCGCCGGATCGGACGGCACCAGGACCGCTCCCGGCCACGTCGGCCTGGTCATCGGCAAGGGCATGATGATCGAGGCCTACGCGACCGGGTTCCCGATCCGGATCTCCTCCTACAGCAATGCCAACGCGGCCGCGTACGGCGGCACCCCGGTCGGCTTCACCCGGCCGTGGCGGCACGCTGGGATCAGCCTGAGCGCGACCCAGACGGCGGCTGCTGGGGCGGCGGGCTGAGTGGCAGCGAGCTGAGCCGGTAGACGGCCACGCCGTCCGCCCGGTAACTGAGCCGGAAGCCTGCCTCGGACAGGTAGCGCAGCACCCAGGGGTCTCGTTTCGGCCAGACCAGCACCCAGCCGACATCCATCCGCCGGGCGTCCATTCGGGCCTGGGCCGCCTGCTGCGCGGTCACTGGCAGGCCATTCTGCGCAGCGGCCAGGCGCACGTAGAACGGGTGCCGGCTGATGGCGATGAGCGTCGGGACCGGGATCCAGGACGTGTAGGACACCGCCCGGGGATGACCATCCTCGGCCCCGAGCAGCAGCGCCTGCGGGTACACGCTGGCGCCGAACCGCTCCGGCAGCCCGCCGCGGATGCCGAACGGCACGTTGACCACGATGGACCGGGAGCGGTCCGCCGCGATGGGGCGGTCCAGCGCGGGCAGCGAGGTACGCACCATCCGCCCGGTCGGGCTGTCCGGCCCGCCGCCGGGCCAGCCCGCCTCCGCCGCCGCACCCGCCACTGCGGCGGCTAGCAGGCAGCCGGCCAGCACCGCACGCTTGGCTGATGGGCTGGACCGGGTGAGGTGTGCGTTGCAGACAAGCCAATCCACCATGCTGCCCGCCAGCAGTGCGGCAGGCAGCAGCCCGAGGAGGGCGAACCGGTCGGCTTCCCGGAAGGCGGACAGGCCCGGCAGCTGGACCAGCCAGGTGAACGGCAGGACGGCGGACAGCCCGACCCCACCGCGGATCACCGGGACCGGGAGGTAGGAGCGGTGGCCAGCCCAGACCGCCGAGCCCATGGCCAGCGCGGCGCTGCCCAGCCACAGCAAGGCCAGCGGCCGGGCACCCCGGCGCCGCCAGGAGATCAGCAGCCCGGCCAGCGCGAGCAGAGTCAGCGTGCCGCCAAAGGCTGGCACGGCCTCGGCGCGGGCGTAGTGATACCCCGCGGCCAGCGAGCCCAGCCCCCAGGAGCGCAGCCGCGGCGACGGTGAGAACAAGGTCAGCGGGCCTGCACCGAGCCGCCGGTACCAGTACGGCAGCTCCGTGGCAGGCGCGGCCGCGGCTCCGGCCCGGGCCTGCACCGCCATCGCGGCCAGTTGCGGGGCGGCGACGGCCATAGTGGTCAGCGCGGCGACCGCGGCCGCGCGCATCCGGACCGGGCTGGGGTGCGCCAGCAGCCACGGGGCCACGGCCAGCCCGGCCAGCAGTCCGGCCAGGACTGCCGATTCCTGGTTCACCCCGGTGACCAGGCCGAGCACCAGGCCGAGCGTGATGGCCTGCCGCAGTCCCGGGCCGCGGCGCAGCCGGACCGACGCCTCCAGTGCCAGCGGCAGCACCGCCGCGCCCGCCGCGATGTTCAGGTGGTACCAGTCCTGCCAGGTCAGCATCGTCGAGTAGCCGTACAGTGCGCCGGCCGCGACCGCTCCGGCCGGGCGCAGCCACAGCCGCGCCGCCCGGTAGGTGAGGTAGCACGCCGTCCCGGGCAGCACCGTGACCAGCACGCCGTAGCTGACCGCCGGTCCCGCCAGCGCGGTGACCGGGAGCATCGCCAGGCCGAGCACGGGCATCAGCGTGTCGTAGCCGAGCTGGACCCCGGCTGGCGCGGCCATCTGGACGGTGGACCACGGGTTCGCCAGGTGCATGACCTGGTGAGCCACCCACCACAGGCTCCAGATATAGCTCGCTGGATCGGGGATGTCCGGCACCCGGCGGCCCAGGTAGCTGGCCAGCGGCCAGGTGACGACGACTCCACCGGCCAGGTAGCACAGCAGCAGCGCCAGCTGCTGGCTCGCACCGTGGCCCGTGCTGCTACCGGTACCGCGACGGATGATCCGGACGGCCGGTGCCGCCGGCGTTGCGGCAGTAGGGAGCGGGCGGGGCAGGCCGGGGTGAATAGCAGTCCGCGACTGGCCTATCTCAGCTGCCGTCGGAGTGGCCGGCCCGGATTCCCCTTGCTCCACCGTCCCTCGTCTCACCAGTTATGGTCGGCAGACGGTTCAGACCGGCTCTGACCAGCCAGCTTCGATGCGGGTAATGCTGACGTGCCAGCTGAGGCTAGCTGGTCATAATGGTTGCTCTATTACGTTTTACGTAGCACAGACCTGAATGCGAGTAATTAACAAGCAAAGCTCGCATTCAGGGAGCATTGAAAAGGCAATTACCGGGTAAAGCCGAACCCGGGCCTACCGGGATGGGCTGGCTTACCGGGTTCCGGCGGCCGGGTGACGCGGTGCCGCGCAGTCGGTCAGGCCTGGCCGTGACTACGGCGGGGCAGCCTGCGCGGCATCGGAGGCTTGGCCAGTTCATCCGGCAGCCGCAGCAGCGGATTGCTCGCGCTCGCGATCACCTGGCTGGCGGTCACCATGATCCGTTGCCCGCGCGCCCGGGACGCGGACCTGAGCAGCTCGAACGCCTGCCGCGGGCGGAGCCGGTGCCGCTCGGCGAGTACCCCGATGGCCTGCTCCACCCGGACCCGAACGGTCAGCGCGTGCTCGAGCTGCGCCACGGTCTCCTTGAGCTGTTCCGTTTCCTGCTGCTGGGCCTGCGCAGACTGGGCCGGTGGCTGGGTCGGTGACGGCCCGGGGGCCGAAGTCCGGCTCTCCCTCGGCCCGGTGCCGGGCCGGGGCGCGGCAGGCGGTGCGTCCGCGCGAGCGACCACCGGCGGCGGCACGGTCACGGCGGAGCCGTCGTCCAGGCCCGACTGCTCAGCGCTGGACAGCTCGGCAGCCAGGATGTCGGCCAGCACCATCGCGCTGGTCAGATCCGGCACTTCCTCGTCGCCCACCCGCCAGCCGCTGGGCGTGCGCCGGGCCACCGCGTCCACCGGCGCGGTCCCGGAATAGGCGGGCTCGGCCGGTGCGGGCTCGGCTCGCACTAGTTCGGCCCGGGCGGGCTCGGGTTCGGTCCGGGCGGGCCCGGGCGGCGCAGGCTCGGGTGCTACTGGCTCGGCGCGCGCAGGTTCAGCAAGCGCGGGCTCAGGGACCGCGGCCTCGGGCCAGGCCATCTCGTCATCTTCAGGCACACGAAAACGGCCGGGGCGCATCCGCGCACCAGCACCTGTCCTACTATGCCTACCACTCATATGTTCGCGGCGAACCCGCGCAACCTCTCCTTGACCTGGGCTGCGGACGGGTTCGTCAGGGCCGTCCCGTCAGAGAATACAACGGTCGGCACCGTCATGTTCCCCCCGTTGACGCTCATCACGTACCCGGCGGCCTCGGCATCCTGCTCGATGTCAACCTCCGCCATCACTATCCCGTCCCGGGCAAGCTGGTTCTTCAACCGGCGGCAGAACGCACACCACGTCGTGGTGTACATCGTTACCAGCTCCGACACGCGGTCACTCCCCTCACCAGGTTCCGCTCTCTCAACACCCGCTGCCCTCGCCTGCTTCCCGGCCGCCGATGTGATCCAGGCCGCTTCCGCCGGACACCCGTCAGTCCCGTGCGGCAGGATGGCGCGCACGGGAGGTACACAGTGAATGCTGCCGCTGAGCCCCAGCCCCAGCTGAGCACCAGCGCGGACGGCCCGGAATCGCTGCTGGCCGGGCTCGATCCGGAGCAGCGTGAGGTGGCCCTGGCCAGCCGGGGACCGGTCTGCGTGCTCGCCGGGGCGGGCACCGGTAAGACGCGGGCGGTCGCGCACCGGATCGCCTATGCGGTGCGCACCGGGGTGGTCAACCCGGGCCACGTGCTGGCGGTGACGTTCACCACCCGCGCCGCCGGTGAGCTGCGCGCCCGGCTGGGCCAGCTGAGCGGAGGCGGCGGCTACGGGATGGACCGGGTGCAGGCCCGGACCTTCCATGCGGCCGCGCTCCGCCAGCTCACCTATTTCTGGCCGCAGGTGGTGGGCGGCCGCCCACCGGCCGTGCTGGCGGCCAAGGCGGGCCTGCTGGCCGAGGCGGCCCGGCGGGTGCGGGTGCGCACCAGCCCGGCTGAGTTGCGCGACATCGCCTCGGAGATCGAGTGGGCCAAGGTCACCCAGGTCCGGCCTGCGGGGTACCAGGAGCTGGCCGCCAAGGCGGGCCGGACGCCGCCCGCCAGCCTGGACGTGGTGGCCCGGCTGTACGCGGCCTACCAGGAACTGTGCCGGGAACGCCACCTGGTCGACTTCGAGTCGGTACTGGAGCTGACCGCCGCCATCCTGGTCGAGCATCCCCAGGCCGCGGCCGTGGTGCACGATCGCTACCGCTACTTCGTGGTGGATGAGTACCAGGACGTGAACCCGTTGCAGAAACTGTTGCTGGACAGCTGGGCGGGCCAGCGTGACGACCTGTGCGTGGTCGGCGATCCACGGCAGACCATCTACTCCTTTGCCGGGGCCACGGCCGCCTACCTGACCGGCTTCCCAGCGGAATTCCCGGGCGCGACCGTGGTCCGGCTGATCCGCAACTACCGGTCCACCCCCCAGGTCGTGACCCTGGCCAACCAGCTCGGCGGCGCTGGCCAGCGGCCGCGGTCGGGGCTGTCCCGGTCCGGGGCTTCCCGGGCGGTGTGGGGCGGCGGGGCCGCGGACCTGGTGGCCCAGCAGGCCGCGGGCCCGGCGGCGGAATTCGCCGAGTACCCGGACGAGGCGGCGGAAGCCGCGGCGATCGCCGCGCGGGTGCGCGCGCTGCAGGCGGAGGGCGTCCAGCCGCGGCAGGTGGCCGTGCTGGTCCGCACCAACGCGCAGACCCTGCCGGTCGAGCGCGCTTTCGCCGAGCTGGGTATCGCGTCCCAGGTGAGCGGGGCGGAGCGGTTCTTCGACCGGCCGGAGGTCCGCCAGGCCACTGGCCAGATCCGGGTGGCGGCGAGGTCATCGGCCTCGTCCGGTGCGGCTGTGCCTGATGCCGGTGCGGCCGAGGTGCGGGACATCCTCACCGGGCTGGGCCTGACCCGGGAGGCGCCGGCCGGCCGTGGCGCGACCCGGGAACGCTGGGAGTCACTGCAAGCCCTGGCTCAGCTGGCCGAGGACTACTTCGCGGCGCAGCCAGCCGGGGGGCTAGCTGGATTCACCGCCGAGCTTGGCCGCCGGGCGAGCGTCGAGCATGCTCCGGCCATCCAGGGGGTGACACTTACCTCACTGCACGCCGCCAAGGGCCTGGAGTGGGACGCGGTCTTCCTGCCCGGCCTGACCGACGGGAACCTGCCCATCGTGTACGCGCAGACTGACGAGGCTATCGAGGAGGAGCGGCGGTTGCTGTACGTGGGCGTGACCCGCGCGCGGCAACGGCTGTTCCTGTCCTGGGCGCTGGCCCGTTCGCCCGGCGGCCCCCGGACCAGGAAGCCGTCACGGTTCCTGGCTGGCCTGTCCCGCCGTCCCCGGGCCTGACCGCTCCGGTGCCGGGCCTGGCCGGTCCCGTGCCCGGGCCTGGCCGGTACGGTGCCCGGGGTCGGCCGGTACGGTGCCCGGGCCTGGCCGGTACGGTGCCCGGGGTCGGCCGGTACGGTGCCGCAGTATGAGCACGGGCCTCGACAGCCTCGTCAACCTCCTGGATCTGGAGCAGATCGACGTCAACATCTTTCGCGGGCGCAGCCCCGATGATCGGCAGCAGCGGGTCTTCGGCGGCCAGGTCGCCGGGCAGGCGCTGGTGGCCGCGGGTCGCACGGTCCCGGTCGACCGCCCAGTGCACTCGCTGCACGCGTACTTCCTGCGGCCCGGCCGACCCGGCCGTGCCGCTGGTCTACAGCGTGGGCCGGCTGCGCGACGGACGGTCATTCACCACCCGGCGGGTTTCCGCGATCCAGCACGGCGAAACGATCTTCGCGCTGTCCGCGTCCTTCCAGCGCCTTGAACCGGGCCTCGAACATGCCTCGCACAGGCCTGCCGCGCCGCCACCGGACTCGCTGCCCCGGACGGAGTTCAATGTCATGTCCGGCAACCCGTTCGACCTGCGTTACGTGGGCCAGCTCAGCGGGGACGGCAGCGCGGCCAGGGCGGGCTGGGCCGGTGCGCCGGTCCCGCACAATCTGGTCTGGCTGCGGGCGGACGGCTCGCTGCCCGATGACCCGTTGCTGCATGTCTGCTTGATGACCTACGCCTCGGACCTGACGTTGCTGGATTCCGTGCTGCGCAGGCACGGCCGGTCGTGGGACGACGGGCGGACCGTGGGCGCCAGCCTGGATCATGCTATGTGGTTCCACCGGCCGTTCCGGGCGGACCGGTGGCTGCTGTACGACCAGGAGTCGCCGGCCGCGGCTGGGGCCCGGGGCCTGGCCCGTGGCCAAGTCTTCACCGAGGACGGCGTCCTGGTGGTGTCCGTGGTCCAGGAAGGCCTGGTCCGGGCGAAGGACTGAGTACCGCCGCTGCGGCCGCTCCAGGCGTCCAGCTGACCGCGCCGGATCTTTCCAGGTGACTGTGCCGAAACCGGTCCGGATAACCGGGCTGAAGACGGTCCGGATGACCGCGCAGAGGCGGTCCGGATGACCGCGCTCAAGGCGGTCCAGCCGACCGCGCAGAAAAAGAGTTGCCCCGCCGCGATTGGGTCCATAGGCTTCTGGCATGTCCCTGGCCATACAGCCGACGCCATGACGAAAGGGGGTGTCCAGGTGATCAGCAATTTGACTGTGCTTCCGGTCACGGCAGGTCCGCGCGCCGGGGTTTGTGCTGCCGCGCTGGGCGCTGCCCTGCCGTACGCGGCGCCGAGCGCCCGGCCTAGGAGCACAGATCACCTTCCGATGGCGCCCGCGCGCGTCACCACGGGTACTCGCATGCCCTGGCAGAGCCAGGCCGCGGTTAAGCAGCCGCTGAGCTTCGGCTCCGCCGTCAGCGCGCAGGGCACCCTCAGCACCACGTACATCCACGCTAACGGCGCCGCCGCCAATGGTGGTGGCCAAACGGGTTCGCTCCCCGCCTGGGATCCGGTCTAGAAAGACCGGCCTGGATCCCTTAGAGGCCGCGGACCCGCACCGGGTCCGCGGCCTTCGTCATGTCGGGCCCGCCGTTTTGTCAGACCCACGAGAGACGGTATGACCAGAACGAAAGGGGATCACCGATGTACGGGCCCGGTACCGCCGCCGACGCAGCGGGCGCGGCGGGGTTCGAGGCAGTTTCCGCACCAAGATCAGTAACCTCAGGGTCAGCATTCGTGACAGCCCAGGTCACTGGCCTGCCTGGGGCAGGCCTGTCAAGGGCTGGCGTTCCGGAGGCGGGGCGTAACGGGATGCGGGCGGTGGCCCGCAGCCCTCAGCTGCCCTGCTCCGACGACCCGGAGCTGTTCTTCGCCGAGTCGCCGGAGGATGTGGAGACCGCCAAGGCGCTCTGCACCGGTTGCGCGGCCAGGCTCGAGTGCCTGGCCGGGGCGATGGAGCGCCGGGAGCCCTGGGGAGTCTGGGGTGGCGAACTCTTCCTGCGCGGCGAGATCGTGCCGCGCAAGAGGCCACGTGGGCGTCCCCGTAAGACCGAGGTCGCGGCCTGAGGCCGTCGATCCATCAGTGAGTAGTTGTTAGTGCAGACGGGCGGTGGTTGAAGTGCTTCCGGTCAACTATGCCGTCAGCCGACACCGGGAGCTGCTGGCTGAGTCCCGCCGGGACTCGCTAGTAGCGCAGCTCCGAGCGCTCCGCAGAGCGGAGCGCCGGGCGGAGCGGGCATCCCATCGGCTGGAACGGGCAAAGGCCGAGGCGCGGCGCCTGCGTCGTCAGGTGAGCCAGGTCTCCTGACTGGCGCGGCGCCGGGCCGGCCGGGGCTGGCGCGGGACGGGCAGCAGCCCGTCCCGCGTGGCCCCGGCCATTCAGGTCAGGAGCCCGGTGTCTCAGGGGTAGCTGCCGGGGGCCGGGCAGTGCCGGGGTTCATGTTTCTTCCCGGCCGGCCGCTGGTTCTCGCTGGCGGGCGGCTCTTCGTCGCAGGTGGCTAGTGCTTCTTGCCCGGCTGACGGTTCTGCCTGGCGGCCTGGGCCGGCTGACCCCCAGGAGAAATCACCTCGGCCGCAGGAACTGCGTCGCCGACCGGGACCGCGCTGGCGCCGGGAACCACACTGGCAGCCGGAAACAGGTCAGCGAGGGGAACCGCGTCTGCGGGGGGCCGTGCGCCGTTGCCGGACGCGGGAGCCGCATCCGCCGTGGCAGCTGTTCCCCCGGGGCCTCGGCCAACGGGGCCTATGCCTACCGGGGCCGTGTTTACAGAGGCCGTGTTTACAGAGGCCGTGTTTACAGAGGCCGTGCTTACAGAGGCCGTGCTTACAGAGGCCGTGCTTACCGGGGCCGTGCTTACAGAGGCCGTGCTTACACGGAGGCCGTGCTTACCGGGGCCGTGCTTACGGAGGCCGTGCTTACCGGGGCTGTGCTTACCGGAGCGGCGTCCGCCGAGCCTGCCGCAGCCGGGAGACCCGCCGGGACCAGCCCCACCTCATCCGCGGCCAGGCCGCCCTCCGGCGCCGCGGCGGCATCGTCCGGAGTGTAACCGGGCAGCCACTGAATCACTTCGGCGCGGAACGGCCCCTCGGATTCGAGCTGGCACAGCACGCCTATGCCCTCGGTGGACACCCGGTGGATCAGCACATAGGAGGGCGGCAGGTTGAGCCGCCGACCCAGGTTGGAGGAGCGCGGGTCGGTTACCCGCGCGGCCTCGCCGCGCATCCAGGCACGGCTGAACTTGAACGTGTCATGCCTAGACGGCTCGGCCAGCGGCGCCAGGAAGGCGTACAGCGAGTCCAGGTCGACGTCGATGCCCTCGCGAAGAAACCCCTGCGCACGCAGTTCGTCCTCGGCTTCGCGGAGGTCGCCGTCAGTGTGGATGATCCGCAGCAGCTTGCCGATGAACGGCGGGAAGCCGTTGGGCAGCCGGTCCACCGCGCCGAAGTCCAGCACGCCGAGCCGGCCGTCCGGCAGCATCCGGAAATTGCCCGGATGCGGATCGGCGTGCAGCAGGCCGGCCCGGGCCGGGCCGGAGAACAGAAACCGGGCGAACAGCAGCCCGGCACGGTTCCGCTCCTCCTGGGATCCGGATTCGATGATCTTGGCCAGCGGGGTGCCGTCTATCCACTCCGTGATCAGCACATGATCGGAGGCTTCCACCACCGGTGGTACGTAGATGTCCGGGTCGCCCGCGAAGGCCGTGGCAAAGGCCTGCTGCGAGCTGGCTTCCAGGTAGTAGTCGATTTCTTCGGCGACCCGGGCCCGCAGCTCGTCCAGCAACGGCTTGACTTCGAGCCCGGGCATTAGCACGCCAAACAGCCGGGCCACCCGGCTCAGCTGGTTGAAGTCGCTGAGCAGGGCACGCCCGGCGCCCGGATACTGGATCTTGACCGCGACCTGGCGCCCGTCCTGCCAGGTCGCGCGGTGCACCTGGCCGATCGATGCAGCGGCCCTCGGCACGTCGTCGAAATCGGTGAACGCGGACCGCCAGAAATCCCCGAAGTCGCCCGCGAGGACCTGGTGCACGGTGCGGGCGGGCAGCGGCGGCGCAGACTCCTGGAGCTTGGTCAGCGTGGCCCGGTACGGCCCGGCGATCTCCGGTGGTAGCGCGGCCTCGAAGATGGACAGGGCCTGGCCGAGCTTCATGGCCCCGCCCTTGAGCTCGCCGAGAACCTTGAAGATCTGCTCGGCCGTACGCTGCTGGATTTCGGCGGCTACGATCTCGGCGGGCCTGCCGCCGATCCGCTTCCCCAGGCCGAGGGCAGTCCGGCCGGCCAGCCCTGCGGGCAGGGTAGCTAGCTTCGCGGTCCGGGTCACGGCACGTCGAGGTAGGTCGCTCACCCCCTTATTCTCGGCCAGATTGTGGTGCGCCTGCTACAGCGGCACCGATTGCGGTCGTCCAGGTGGGCGATCGGCCTGGTCACCCAGGTGTGCCCGGCCCGGGTGTGCTCACCTGGCGGGCTTATCCGGCGGGCTCATCCGGCGGCCTTGTCCGCGTGCGGTAGCCAGCGCAGGAACAGGCGGGATGAGGTAACCAGGTCCGCCGTCGCCATTGCCAGCCCGGCAGCACCAGTTCCAGCGTGCCGTTGGTCACCGCATCAGCCGGGACAGCCCGGTCGAGGAACGTCAGCAGCTGGCCAGCCGCCTGGGCCGCGACCGCCGTGGCGAGCATGGCATCACAGGCAGCTGGCTGCGGATCATGGCCGGCGATCTGGGCCAGGATGAACGGCCACGCCGGGTCCCGGTCCGTCCGGGCCAGCTGGACACAGTTGAGGCAGGCTGACCGCCCGGGCCGGACCAGTGGGCCGACCGCGCCGATCGCTTCGCTGGCGCAGGCGACGAGGTGCGGGATGCGCTCGCGCATCAGCGCACTGGCTAACTCCGGTGGGTAGCTGCTGGTGAGGACGGCCACATCCGGCCGCCAGCTCCTGGCTGGATGCCTGGTGGCGTGGGCACCGGCCGGGCGGGCCACGGCCGGGCTGGTAGCTGCCGGTCCGGCGCAGGCGACGCGGCCGACCCCGGCGGCGCTGAGCACCCCAGCCAGGCACGATCCGACCGGTCCGCTGCCGAGCACCCGCACCGACGCCAGCTGCCTGCGCGCCAGGGCACGGGCGCCCCCGTCGGTGTCGCCGTGCGCCAGGGCTGCCGTGGCGAGTTCGGGCGCCAGCCGGGCCCGCGGGCCATCCGCCAGGCTCCGGAGCGTGGCCGCCGGGAAGTCTTGCAGTACGCCCGCAGTGGCTAACAACATCAGGATCCGGTCGGCGACATCCGGGGAAATGCCGCGCGCCTGCGCGGCGGCCAGCAGCTGGGCCTCATCCCGGCTGCCATCCAGCAACCCGATCAGCGGGCCGGCGCCGGTCATCCCGCTGACCGCGATCGCGCGCCGCGAGTCGATGCCTATCTGCAACGTGTCCGGGTCACGCCAGACCAGTAAAAGCCCGGCTTTGATCGCTGGCCGCATGGGGTGAGCCTGCCACGGCATACTGACAGTGGCGCCGGGCCCCCCGGGCGGGGAACAGGAGCCGGGACGTGCCCGGTCTCCCCGGCGGGTCGTTCGCCCCCTTCCCCGGGAGTGACAGCGGCCTGCCACCCAGGGGACCCGTGCCAGCCGACGCTAGGCACCTAGCCCGCCGTGGTCAATACCGGGCTGTGCACAACTCCGTGGATGGCCTGGGGACATCGCGGAGAGTCGCGGTGGATACAGCGGGGGATTGCGGTGGATTCCCGGGCGCCTCTTCCACCGTATCCCCGCCAACCGGCCACGACGCCGTCCACACCCTGTGCATAACAACTGGATCGCCTGCCGGCCGCCGGCCGCCGGTCATGGCGCAGGCGTGCTGAGCAAGAACGGCACGGCCCGTTTCCGGCGAGGCTAGCGTCCACCCGCCGGGTCGCCGTCCGGCCCGGCATCCGCAGGGCCGCCGGCCTCGTCCCCAGGGCCGGCCTCGTCCCCAGGGCCGGCCTCGTCCGCGGAACTTGCCTCCGGAGTACCTGAGCCGGTGCCCTTTCCCAGCGCGGCCTCGATTTCCGCGTCCAGCTCTGAATCCAGGCCTGAGGTGTCCAGGGCGACCCGCCCGGTCACGAACCCCTCGGGGTTGTCGAAGTCCTCCGCCGTCGGCAGCAGGTCCGGGTGGGCCCACACAGCGTCCCGGCCGTCAACGCCCCTGGCCTCCGTCAGCCGCTGCCAGATCTCGGCCGCCTCACGCAGCCTGCGTGGCCGTAGTTCCAGCCCGACCAGGGTGGCGAAGGTCCGCTCGGCGGGGCCGCCGGTGGCCCGGCGCCGCCGGATCGCTTCCGCGAGCGCTCCGGCCTGCGGCAGCCGTTCCCCGGCCGCGGCGTCCACCACAGTGGCGACCCAGCCTTCGACCAGCGCTAGCAAGCTCTCCAGCCGGGCCAGCGCGGCCTTCTGCTGCGGGGTGTCCTCCGGCTGGAACAGGCTGGCGTTAGCCAGCGCGTCGCGCAGCCCCTCGGGGTTGCCCGGGTCGATTTGCGGCATCGCGTCCCGCAGCGCCGAAGCGTCCACGCTGATGCCCCGGGCGTAGTCCTCGACCGCGCCCAGCAGCCGGGCCCGCAGCCAGGGCACGTGCGCGAACAGCCGGTGGTGCGCGGTCTCCCGCAGCGCGAGAAATATCCGGACCTCGTCCGCGGTCACCGACAGGCCCTCGCCGAACGCCGCCACCCCGGCTGGCAGCAACGCCGCCACTCCCTCCGGGCCGAGCGGCAGGCCCACGTCGGTGGAGCTGACCACCTCCTGGGCCAGCGCGCCCACGGCGGCCCCGGTCTGGCCGCCGACCATCATGCCGCCGATCCGGCGCATCATGGCGCCGAGACCGCCGAGGCCCAGGGCGCCGAGACCGCCCATGCTGCCGGGATCGCCAAGCCCTCCGGTCACCGCCTTGAGCGCTGAACTCAGCTCCTCGGGCAGTTCGCCGCCGAGGCCGCCCGGGCCCTCGGTGAGCATCCCGCCCATGGCGTCGACCGCTTTGTCGGCGATCGGGTCGCAGAGCGTGGACCACACCGGCATCGTCGCCTCGACCCACTCTGACCTGCTCCAGGCCTGCACGCTGCGCACCCCGGTGGAGAACGCGGTCGCCTCGTCCAGCCAGAGGTCGGCCAGCCGGATGGCCTCGACGACCTTGCGCCGGTCCGCCTCCAGCACGCTGGGGTCGCCCGCTGCGGACACCGTTTGCCGGGCCACGTTCTTGGCCAGGTCCCAGTTGACCGGGCCGCCCTGGTACGACATCAGGTCGGCGAACTGGCGCAGCGCGTCAGCGAACTGCTGAGGATCACCCAGCGGGCCGAACGGGCTGCCCTCGCCGGAGCCCCCGGAGTCCCCGGAGCCCCCGGAGCCGGAACCCCCGGAAGACCCCGAGCCGCCGAAACCGAAGCCGCCGGGGCCACCAGAACCGCCAGAACCGCCGGAACTCCCGGAGTCTCCGGAGTTACTGGGTAGACCAAAGCCGAAGGGACGATCAGCCATCTCCGCGACCTCTCAGGCAGGATGGAAGGGTCACAACCGCCACGTTATCCCGGGAGCGGTACACGTTGAGCACTGCACCAGCCCAGGTTCGCCGCGAGCGCACGGACCGCGGGGCGCTGCCAGCGCGCTCCGGGCCCGCAGCGCCACCGCCAGCAGAACCCGAACCTCCGCTACCAACCGCGCCGGAAGCAGCGCCGGAGCAGGCCGCCCCGCCGGAAGCGCGCTGGAAGCAGCGCCGGAGCAGGCCGCCCCGCCGGAACGGGAGCGGGCGCCGCGGGCGCACCGGGCTGGCCCGCACGGCCGGGGCCCGGTGGTGGGGATCACCGGCGCGGCGCGCGGGCTCGGCCACTCCCTGGCCGTCCGGCTGGCGTCGTCGCCCGCGGTGCGCCAGGTCATCGCTATCGACGACCATCGTGGCGACGTGGTCGGCGTGACCTGGCGCCTGGCCGATGTCCGGGACCCGGCCCTGGCCGGCCGACTGAGCGGCGTGGACGTGCTGGTGCACACCGACACCGATATGTCAGCGGAGACCGACCACCGGGCCCGCCGCGCCTTCAACGTGCGGGCCGCGCAGACCGTGCTCACCGCGGCCGCCGCGGGCCGGGTCGGCCGGGTCGTCCTGGTCACCAGCGCGATGGTGTACGGGGCCAGCCCGGACAACCCGGTGCCGCTGCCGGAGAACGCGCCGCTGGGCATCGACCACGACGGCAGCGTGGCCGGGGACCTGCTCGAGATCGAGCACCTGGCGCAGCGCTCACCACGGTCCCATCCCGGCATGGCGGTCACCGTGGTCCGCCCCGCGGCGCTCGTCGGTGAGGGCGTGGACACCCTGGTCACCAGGCACTTCGAGGCACCTCGGCTGCTGTCAGTGAAAGGCTGCGCGCCCCGCTGGCAGTTCTGTCACATCGACGACCTGGTGTCTGCGTTGGAGCTTGCGGTAACCGGCCAGGTCACCGGGGCGTTCGCGGTGGGCTGCACGGGCTGGCTGGAACAGGACGAGATCGAGGAACTCAGCGGACTGCGCCGGGTCGAGCTGCCCGCGGGGCTGACCTTCGGCACGGCGCAGCGGCTGCACCGGATCGGCATCACCCCCGCGCCCATCTCCGACCTGCGCTACGTGGTGTATCCGTGGGTGGTGGACTGCCAGGCGCTGCGGGCGGCTGGCTGGGCGCCCGCCTACGACAACACGGCCGCCTTCGAGGTGCTGCTGAAACAGCGGGCGGAACACCACGCGGTGGTGGGCCGGCGCATCGCCAAGGAGGCCACGATCACGGCGGCCGGGGCGACGGTCGCGGTGATCGGGACCGCAGCCATCGTCCGGGTCGCCCGGCGCCGCAAGCGCACCTCGTAGGCGCCGCAGGCGCACCGCATAGCAGCCGGCACCCGGCTCGTCCACCCCCGGCAGGCGCTACCTTGGGCTCCGTGAGTGTCATCCGGATGGCTGAACTACGGGACAGCCCCCTATCGGTAGACGAGGTGCGCGCCGCCGTGGCGGACGCGGGAGCAGGCGGCATCGTGCTGTTCGCGGGCGCGGTGCGAAACCACGATCATGGCCGCGACGTGCAGCAGCTTTCCTACAGCGCGCACCCCAGTGCGGAAGCCGAGCTGCGCCGGGTCTGCGAGAAGGTAGCCGCCGAGTTCGATGTCACCGCGCTCGCTGCCGTGCACCGGGTCGGTGACCTGGCCATCGGTGACCTGGCCGTGGTGGTCGCGGTGTCCTGTGCGCACCGCGGCGAGGCGTTCACCGCCTGCCGCGCGCTGATCGACGAGCTCAAGCAGACGGTGCCGGTGTGGAAGCACCAGCTCTTCGACGACGGCGAGAGCGAATGGGTCAACAGTGCCTGATCTCCGGGACATGTCCCGCCGCACGGTGACCCTGTTCGTGGCCGGCGCGGGGGTGGTGGTCGCGTTGCTGGTGCTGTCGCTTGTCCCGGTACCGTACGTCGTGCTCATGCCCGGTCCCACGCTGAACACGCTCGGCCGGACGTCCAGCGGTCCGCTGATCAGTATCACCGGCCACCGCACCTACACCCACTCCGGCCACCTGAACTTGATGACGGTGTCCTTCATCGGCGGCCCGGGCAAGCCGTTCGGGGTGCTCACCGCGCTGCGCTACTGGCTCAAGCCATCCACCGCCGTGGTTCCTGAGCAGGAGATATACCCGCAGGGCGAGTCCCAGCAGCAGGCTGTCCAGCAGGACATCGAGCAGATGGCCGGGTCACAGCAGACCGCTGAGGTGGCGGCCCTGTGCACGCTGGGCATCCGCTTCACCACCGTGGACACGATCACGCAGACCGAGAAGGGGCTCCCCGCGGCCAGCGTGCTGCAAAAGGGAGATGTCGTCCAGGCGGTGGACGGCACCACGGTCGGCTGCACGGCCGATACCGGCGACCTGATCCGCGCGCATGCCCCGGGCACGCCGATCCGGCTGACCATCCTGCGGAAGGGCACCGTCGAGCACGTCAGTGTCAAGACGGCCAACGTGCAGGGGCGCACCGTGATCGGCGTGCTGGTGCAGGAGAGCTACCGGTTCCCCTTCAACATCAAGATCAACGTGGGCAGCATCGGCGGTCCCAGCGCCGGCCTGATGTTCGCGCTGGGCATCGTGGACAAGCTGACTCCGGACAGCCTGACCGGCGGCCGGTTTGTCGCGGGCACCGGGGAAATCTCGGTCAACGGCGCGGTCTCCGCGATCGGCGGCATCCAGCAGAAGATGGCTGGTGCCCGCGCCGCGGGGGCAACGATCTTCCTCACCCCGGCGGCCAACTGCTCGGATGCCCTCAGGGCGGTGCCGCCCGGCCTGCGCCTGGTCAAAGTGGCCACCTTGCGCCAGGCCATCAACGCGCTGATGGCGATCAAGGCCGGCCGTGCTGTCCCTGGCTGCTGACCATCCGCAACGAACCCCCCGCCCGCGCCCCTGCCCGCCGCTGGCTCGTGCGGCTCGGCGCAAAGGGGCTCAGCCAGACCGCCCGGGCGCAAGCGGCTCGGCGTGCCATTACCCGTAGCATCTGGGAACCTTGCCGGGAGCGGGTAAGTTCCGTCAGGGAGCGTACGGCTCATGCGGAGCCCCGCGTGGGTGCGTACGTGACAGTGAGCGTGTGAAGGGGAAAGCGTGTCGTTCCGGTCCTCCGGACAGGCCAGGCAGCCCGCTGGCCGTTCGCCGCTCGCCCTGATCCGGTGGCCGCGGCTGATCCTGCCCGTACTCGGCGGGCTGATCGCGGCGATCGTGCTGATCGCGGTGGTGGCCGGGGTGTGGACCGACTACCTGTGGTTCCGCGCGGTCCACTACACCTCGGTCTTCGGCACCACATACGGCACGAAATGGGCCATGTTCTTTGCCGCCGGGCTGTTCATGGCCGCGGTCACCGGCGTGAACGTGTGGCTCGCGTACCGGCTGCGGCCCATCTACCGGCCGGTGGCCACCCCCGGCCAGGGCGCGGACAGCTACCGGGCGGCGATCGACCCGCACCGCCGGGTCCTGCTCGGCATCGCGCTCGCCCTGGTCGGCCTGATCGCCGGGCTGACCGGCGCCGGATCCTGGCGCACCTGGCTGCTGTTCGCCAACCAGGTTCCGTTCGGGGTCAAGGACCCGCAGTTCAAGCGGGACATCTCGTTCTTCGTGTTCACTTACCCGTTCATCCGGATGGTGCTGAGCTATCTCTTCGCGGCGGTGCTGCTGTCCCTGATCGGGGCCGTGCTGGTGCATTACCTGTACGGCGGGCTGCGGGTGCAGGGCCTGGACGTCCGGGTGACCGTGGCCGCCCAGGCTCACCTGTTCCTGCTGTTCGGCGTCTTCGTCCTGCTCAAGGCCGTCGCCTACTGGTATGACCGGTACGGGATCGACTTCTCCCAGCGGGGCGCGGTGACCACCGGCGCGTCCTACACCGACGTGAACGCCGTCCTGCCGGCCAAGACGGTGCTCGCGGTGATCGCGATCCTGTGCGCCCTGCTGTTCTTCGCCGGGGCGGTGCGGCGCAGCGCCATGCTGCCCGCGGTCGGCTTCGGCCTGCTGGTGCTCTCGGCCATCCTGATCGGCGGGGTGTATCCGGCGATCATCCAGCAGTTCGTGGTCAAGCCGAACGAGCTGGCCAAGGAAACGCCCTACATCCAGCGGGAGATCAGCACCACCCGCACGGCCTATGGGCTGGCTGGCGGCGCGGTCAAGGTGAGCCACTACTCGGCGTCCGCCTCGGAGCCGCCCGCGCTGCTCGGCTCCCAGGTGAGCACGCTGCAGGGCATGCGGCTGCTGGACCCCTACGTGGCCTCGACCACGTTCCAGCAGCTCCAGCAGGTCAAGAGCTACTACCAGTTCCCGGGCACGCTGTCGGTGGACCGGTACCGGCTGCCCGGGGGCGGCCCGCAGCCGCAGGACATGGTGGTGGCCGTGCGCGACATGGGCGGCCCGCCGGCCGGCCAGGGCAACTGGATCAACACCCACCTGGGGTACACGCACGGCTTCGGCTTTGTCGCCGCGACCGCGAACACGATCCAGCCCAACGGCAATCCCTCGTTCGTGGAGAGCGACGTCCCGCCCCAGGGGGCGCTCCGCCTGACCCAGCCCCGGGTGTACTTCGGCGAGCAGGAGAACTCCTACGCGATCGTCGGCCGGGCCCAGGGCGGCCGTAACCAGGAGCTCGACTACCCGTCCCAGAACGCGCCCGGCGGCCAGGTGGACAACACCTACCATGGTGGCGGCGGCGTCCCGGTCGGCTCGCTGTTCGGCCGCCTGCTCTACGCGGTCAAGTTCCGCGAGCTGAACATCCTGCTGTCCGGGGCGATCAACAGCCGCTCCGAGATTCTCTACGACCGGCAGCCGCTGGCCCGGGTGGCCAAGGTGGCGCCGTTCCTCACCCTGGACGCCAACGCGTACCCGGTCGTCGCCAAGGGGCAGATCCTGTGGGTGGTGGACGGCTACACCAACACTGACCTGTACCCGTACTCGCAGCGCCTCGGCCTGCCCCCGGCCACCGTGACCAGCGACGCGCTGGGCGGCTCGGTCGCCGGGCAGTCAGCCGGCCAGATCAACTACATCCGGAACTCGGTCAAGGCCGTGGTCAACGCCTACACCGGCAAGGTCACCCTGTACGCGTGGGACGCCGCCGACCCGGTGCTGCGCACCTGGATGAACGCCTTTCCCGGAGTGATCAAGCCCAAGTCCGCGATCCCCGGCTACCTCATGCCGCACCTGCGCTACCCGCCGGACCTGTTCGAGGTGCAGCGGCAGATCCTGGCCCAGTTCCACGTCCTGCAGCCGCAGGCCTTCTACGGCGGGCAGAACTTCTGGTCGGTGCCGGATGACCCGAGCAGCAGCTCGCAGCAGGCCAGCCAGCCGCCGTACTACCTGACCATGGCGATGCCGGGCAGCCCGGGCGCGGAGTTCTCGCTGACCACGTCGTTCGTGCAGCGCGGGCGGCAGAACATGGCCGCCTACATGGCCGTGGACAGCAACCCGTTGTCCCCGGACTACGGCGCCATCCGGGTACTCCAGCTGCCGCAGGACACCGCCATCCTCGGACCGCAGCAGGTGCAGAGCACGTTCGAGTCGGACCCGACCGTGTCCGCGCAGCTGTCGCTGTACCGGCAGAACGGCTCCACGGTGATCGAGGGCAACCTGATCACGCTTCCGGTCGGCGGCAAGCTGATCTACGTGGAGCCCATCTACATCCAGGCCGCCGCGGCCTCGGGCGGCGGCAGCAGCGGCTCCTACCCAGTGCTGAAACGGGTCGCGGTCTCGTTCGACGGGAACGTCGGCTTTGCCCCAGACTTGCCGGACGCGCTGGCCCAGGTGGTGCCCGGGCTGTCCAGCGCGCCCCCGGCCAGCCCTAGCCCGGGGACCGGGACCAGCCCGCCCAGCGGTACGACCGGGTCGGCCAGCCCCACGGTCCGTGCCTACCTGCAGCAGGCGGAGACCTACTACGAGCAGGCCCAGGCCGCGCTCAAGGCCGGGAATTTCGCCGCCTACGGCAGCGACACCGCGCTGATGAAGAAGGCGCTCGATGCGGCCCTGAAGGCGGCTCAGGCGTCCTCGGCGGCCTCCGCCAAGGCCACGGCCGCACCGTCCGCCAAGCCGTCCGCCACACCATGACCCACCAGCCAGTGCACCCAGCCGGAACATGGGCGCTGATGCTCACCGGCAGGCCGGCGGAGGGCGTACGCTCGGTCCTGACGGGACTTGCGCGGGATTGTTGAGTCTGCCAGGGATCCGGCTCGCCCGGCTCCTGGCCATCCAGGCCCGTACTTCCGGGGGAAGGAGACAGACTGCTCGTGGCACCTCGGGTGCTGGTTGACGCGACCACCGTGCCGGCGGACCGCGGCGCGCTCGGCCGCTACGTTGACGGCCTGATCGCTGCTCTTGGCGCGGCCGGGGCGGATCTGGCCGTGGCCTGCCAGCGGGCTGATGAGGAACGGTACGGCCGGCTCGTGCCCGCCGCGCAGATTGTCGCGGGCCCGACCGCGATTGCCCACCGGCCGGCCCGGCTGGCCTGGGAGCAGACCGGCCTGCCACTGGTGGCTCAGCAGGTCAGCGCGGATGTGCTGCACGCGCCGCACTACACGATGCCGCTCCGTCCCGGGGTGCCCATCGTGGTGACCATTCACGACCTCACCTACTTCACCGAACCCGACGCGCACAACGCGGTGACCGCGACGTTCTTCAAGTCCGCGATCCGCACCGCCGCCCGGCGCGCCACCCGGCTGCTGGTGCCGTCCAAGGCGACCAGGGACGAGCTGGTCCGGGTGCTGGGGGCCGATCCGACCCGGATCGACGTGGCCTACCACGGCGTGGATCACACCCTGTTCCACCGGCCCAGCCCGGAGCGGGTACGCCAGGTGTCGGACCGGCTGGGCCTGCACGGCCAGGCCTACGTGGCGTACCTGGGCGGCCTGGAGCCGCGGAAGAACGTGCCCGCGCTGATCACCGGCTGGGCGGCCGCGGTCTCGGACATGCAGGACCCGCCCGCGCTCGTGCTCGGCGGAGGCAGCGGCTGGAGCGAGGAAGTGGACGAGGCGGTGGCCGCGGTCCCGGCCCACCTGCGCCTGGTCCGCCCCGGCTACCTGCGCTTCAGCGACCTGCCCGGCTTCCTCGGCGGCGCCCTGGTGGTCGCTTTCCCCAGCCGCGGTGAGGGATTCGGGCTGCCGGTGCTGGAGGCGATGGCCTGCGGCGCCCCGGTGCTCACCACGCACCGGACGTCCCTGCCCGAGGTGGGCGGGGACGCGGTGGCCTACACCGAGCCGGACGCCGAGGCCATCGAGACGGCGCTGCGCGGCCTGATCGGCGACCCACAGCGCCGGGAATCCCTGGGCGCGGCGGGCCACGCCCGGTCCCTCGAGTTCACCTGGACCGCCTCGGCCGAGGCGCACATGGCGTCGTATCAGCGTGCGGCGGCGCAGCGCGGAGAGTAACCTCCCTCCTCATGCCAGGTAAGGAACCGATGCCCGCGGGCCGTGAACCACTAGAAGCCATCCTGCTCGTGGGCGGCCAGGGCACCCGGCTGCGGCCGCTGACCATCGGCACGCCCAAGCCTCTGCTGCCCACCGCGGGCGTCCCGTTCCTCGCCCACCAGTTCGCCAAGGCGGCGGCCGCGGGCGTCACCCACGTAGTGCTGGCCACGGCCTACCGGGCCAGCATGTTCGCTGACTGTTTCGGCGACGGGGCCGCGTTCGGCCTGGAGATCACGTACGTGCACGAGGAGGTGCCGCTCGGCACCGGCGGCGCGATCCGTAACGCCGCGGCCGGGCTGCGCAGTGGCCCGGACAGCCCCGTCATCGTGCTGAACGGGGACGTCCTGTCCGGGCACGACATCGCCGCCCAGATCGACCTGCACCGCAAGAGCGACGCGGCGGTGACCCTGCACCTAGTCGAGGTGCCCGATCCCGCCCGCTTCGGCTGCGTGCCCACTGACCCCTCCGGCCGGGTCACCGCGTTCCTGGAGAAGACGCCGGACCCGGTGACCAACCGGATCAACGCTGGCTGCTACGTGTTCCGCCGCCGGGTCATCGATGAGATCCCGCCTGGCCAGGTCATCTCGGTCGAACGGGCGACGTTCCCCGGCCTGATCAGCGCGGGTGCGATCGTGATGGGCTACCCGGATTCCGCCTACTGGCTGGATGTGGGCACACCGGAGGCATTCGTGCAGGGCTCGTGCGACCTGGTGCGCGGGAACCTGGTTTCGTCCGCGGTGCCGGGTGTCCCTGGTGAGCGGCTGGTCATGGATGGTTCGCAGGTGGACCCGCAGGCCGAGGTGAGCGGCGGTACGGCGGTCGGCGCGGGCTCGGTGATCGCCGCGGCCGCGGAGGTCGCGGGCAGCGTCCTGTTCGACGGGGTCAGCGTCGGCACGGGTGCCCGGGTCAGCGGCAGTGTGCTCGGTCACGGCGCCCAGGTCGGCGCTGGAGCGGTGCTGGACGGAGTGGTGATCGGGGACAGGGCCCGGATCGGCCCCGGCAACGAGTTGCGCTCCGGGCTCCGGGTCTGGCCCGGGGTGGAACTCGGCGACGTCTGCATCCGGTTCTCCTCCGACCAGTGAGCCCAGCCCGCCGGCGTGTACGCCAGCGCAAGTGACCGCGGGCGGGTGAACATAGGCAAGTGAGCCCGGGCGAGCAGGCACCGGCGAGCGAGCGCAGGCGGGGTGAGCACGGGCGGTGAGCACTGGCACAGGCTGGGCGAACACCGGCCAGGCGACCACGGACTGGGCGACCACAGGTCGGGGGACCACAGGTCGGGGGACCACAGACCGGGGGAGCACGGGCCGGGGGAGCGCCGGCCGGACCGGCCGCAGGCGTGCCCGTTCCGCGCCGCCCGCGCCTGTGCCCTGGACCGAGCCGGATGCGGTCGGCGAGTGGCAGCCGCCCTTCCCCTTAGACCTCATGCGCACGCTGGCCGTGCACCGGCGCGGCCCGGGTGACCCTGCCTTCCGCATAACTCCGGACGGCAGCATGTGGCGCACCGCGCTGACCCCAGACGGCCCCGGCACTCTCCGGGTCACCCTGGCCCGGCCGGAAGCCGTCCAGGCCATTGCTATCCAGGTCACGGCCGTCGAGGTCACGGCCGTCCAGGTCACTGCTGTCCACGCCGCAGCCTGGGGGCCCGGCGCGTCCTGGCTGCTCAGCAACCTCCCGGCGGCACTCGGCGTGCACGACGACCCGACCGGCTTCGACCCGGTGCATCCGGTGCTCCGCCAGCTGTACCGGCGCCATCAGGGTCTCCGTATCGGCCGGTCCGGGCTGGTCATGGAAGCCATGGTCGCTGCGGTGCTGGAGCAGAAAGTGGCCACCGTGGAGGCGCACCGTGCCTGGCGGCGGCTGCTGCTCAAATTCGGCCATCCCGCCCCGGGGCCGGTGCCGCCGGGCATGCGGGTCTTCCCTCCGCCCAGTGTCTGGCGCCGTATCCCGTCCTGGGAGTGGCACCGCGCGGGCGTGGAAGCGGTGCGTGCCCGTACCATCATCGGCGCCACCCAGGTGGCCAGCCGGCTGGAGGAGATCGTCTCGATGACGCCAGCCGCAGCGGACCAGTGCCTGCAATCCCTGTCCGGTATCGGCCCGTGGACCTCCGCCGAGGTCCGTCAGCGTGCCTGCGGTGACCCGGATGCGGTGACCATCGGCGACCTGCATCTCCCCGGGGTGGTGGGCTGGGCGCTGGTCGGCCAGGTGGTGGACGACGCTGGCATGCTCGAGCTGCTCGCGCCATACGCAGGGCACCGGCACCGGGCGGCCAGTCTGCTGGTCGCGGGCCGGTCGGGCCGCCTCGCCGCGGCCCCCGCCTGCCCATCCGCGACTACCGAGCCTTCTGATCCTGGTCGGCCTGAGGTCGCGCTCAGGTGGGGTAGCGGTCGGGGGTGGTGCGGTAGCTGCGGCCGTGGGGCAGGGTCCAGATCATTACTGCGGGTTGGGGTTGTTGTAGTTGCCAGCCGTGGGCTTGTTTGGCCCGGTGGTGGCGGCGGCATAGGGGGGCGAGGTTGCAGGTGCAGGTGGGTCCGCCCTGGTGGTAGGGGGTGGTGTGGTCGAGGTCGCAGTGGTGGGCGGGGCGGCGGCAGCCGGGGAAGGAGCAGGCTGGCTGCTGGATCTCGACCAGGTGGCGCAGGGTGGGGGAGGGCCGGTACCGGGGTGTTTGGTGGGGGTGTGCGCAGCTGGTACTCAGGCTGGTGAGTTTTATGGTGAGTTCCCAGCCGCTGGTCCCGGGAGCGGCGGGGGGGCGGCGGGCGCAGCCGTGGGCTATGGCCTGGCCGGCCGGGTCGGTCAGGGTGAGGCACCAGCGGCTGGGCCGCTGGCTGGCGGCCAGTGCGGTGGCGAGGGTGCGGCAGGTGCTGGCGTCGGCGGGGCCGTATCCGGCGATCTCGCCGGGCGCGGCGCCGCCGAGCCAGCTGGCAAGTGGCATGGTCAGGTTCACGCTCCCGCCCAGCCCGCCCAGCCCGCGCAGCCCGCCGGGGACACCGCCCGCCAGCCCATCGCCGCCGGGCCCGCCCCCAGCCAGCCCGGGGCCAGCGAGACCGGGGCCAGCCGGGCTGGGGTTAGCCGGGCCGGGGCCAGCCAGCCCGGGGCCAGCGAGACCGGGGCCAGCCAGCCCGGGGTCGGCCTGGCTGTGGCTGGCGGGCTCGGCGGTGGTGGCTGGGGCCGGCCGCAGCGTCTGGACCGGCTGGCCGAGCAGCAGCGCCACATAGACCCGGGCCCGGATCTGATCCATCGTCCCCGCTGTCCCGTCCGCCTTCAGCCCGCAGGCCAGGGCGTTGATCCGGTTGTCGGCGGCCAGCACCTCGGCCGGGGGCAGGTCCCGCCCGGCTAGCGCGGCGGTCCCGGATCGTTCCGGCCACGCCTCCACCCGCGCGTTCCGCTGTGCTCGTTCCCGCCGCCGGGCGGCCGCGTCTGGGTCGGCGGCTAGCACCGCCCGCCGGGCCGCCGCCCGCAACTGTCCTGTTGTCTGCCCCGGCGCACCCCAGATGACCTGGTCTTCCACGTCGGCGGCCGCCGCGTCGCCAAGGCCGCTGAGCTCATCAGCGATCACAGCGGCCCTGGCCTGGTCGATGTCCCCGCGAGCTAGCGCGGCTCTCGTCCTGGGCAGCCGCGCCAGGGCGCAGGCAAGCTCCAGCACTCGGTCCGCGGACCGGGCGGTCAGCGTCAGCGCGGCCGCCACCTCATCGCCCAGATGCTCCAGCAGATCCCGGCCCGCGCCGGCCGCGACTGCAGCCCGGCGCCGCTCGGCCAGTTCGCTGACCGCGGCCAGCTCACCAGCGGTGGCCCAGGATGCCAGCCGCCGCCACGCCCGTACCAGGCCAACCAGCTCATCGTCGGACAGTCCAGGCCTTCCCCGGGCGCCGTTCTCCGGGTCTTCATCGGGCCCAGCTTTATCGGGCTCAGTGTCATTGGGCCCGGTGTCATTGGGCCCGGTGTCATTGGGCCCGGTGTCGTTGGGCCCGGTGTCATTGGGCTCAGTGTCATTGGGCCCAGCGTCGTTGCGGCCAACATCGGCGGCGGCATCATTGGGCTGGCCGGACCAGCCTGGGTCGGCCTCTTCAGCCAGCCGAGCCAGCAGCGACCCAGCCACCATCACATCCGCCGCCCCGCCCGACGCGAATCCCGGCCCGCCGCCTGTGCCATCGCGGGGCAGGAACCCGGCGGCCAGTACCTGCGGCAGCGACGGCCGCACCGCAGCGGCCAGATGCGCCTGGAGAAGCGGTTCCGCCAGCCCGGCCAGCCACGCCTCGCCCCCATCTGGCGGATCAGCATCCGGATCCGGGGCCAGCCCGCACAACTCCTCCAGCCCCGGCTCCAGCGCATCCAGCTCAGTCAGGTCACAACCCAGCGGGTCATGCGGATCACCAGAGGACGACGGGTCAGCTAAGGATTCTGGGGAATCGATCGACATCATGCTCCTTCGTGGGCGCACGAATCCGACACCACCTATCGTATCGAACTGTCACCTGAGATCAAAGCAATAATTCAGAAATAAATTCGATAGCTATGAGCTGCCTCTTGGGTCGGTGGAGACCGCGCTCGGCGCCCTGCGCGGCTCATCGACGCCGGCGCAAACACCCGGCGGGGCACGGGGATGGCAAGCACTCGATGGCCAAGAAGGGGCTACGCGACCGCCTGGCGCCAAGGGGCGTGGCGCCGGGGGAGAGCCGCCGGGAGGCTGGGGGAGAGCCGCCGGGAGGCTGGGGGAGAGCCGCGGGGAAGCGACGGGAAGAGCCGCAGGGAGGGGGCGACGGTCAGGGGCAGTGGCGTGGGAGGCAGCGGCGACTCAAACCTTGCCCCGCCCACGGCGGGTACCGTCCGCCCGCGCGCACCTCGCCACTGGCCGGTCCCGGCCACAGAGTAGGCGCAGCCTAGAGTTTGGAGCATGACCGCTGAGACCCCCCGCCCTGGCCAGCCCGTGCCTGCGCCGACCGTGCCTGCGCCGACCGTGCCTGGGCCGACCGTGCCTGGGCCGACCGTGCCTGGGCCGACCGTGCCTGGGCCGACCGTGCCTGGGCCGACCGTGCCTGGGCCGACCGTGCCTGGGCCGACCGTGCCTGGGCCGTCGGCCAGCGCCATCCGCCGGTCGCTCGCCCGGGCCCGGGACGGTAAGCCGCTCGATCTCGCCGAGGCCACGATCCTGCTGCACGCCCGGGGCGAGGACCTGGCCACGTTGCTCGGATACGCGAGCCGGGCCAGGGACGCGGGACTCGCCGCAGCTGGCCGGCCCGGGATCATCACCTACTCCCGGAAGGTCTTCATCCCGCTGACCCGGCTGTGCCGGGACCGCTGTGGTTACTGCACGTTCGCCACCGTGCCCGGGCGGCTGGACAGCCCGTACCTGTCCCCCGACGAGGTGCTGGCCATCGCCCGGGACGGCGCCGCGCTCGGCTGCAAGGAGGCGTTGTTCACGCTGGGCGACCGGCCAGAGGACCGGTGGCGCCAGGCGCGGGAATGGCTGGACGCGCACGGCTACGACGACACGCTGTCCTATGTCCGCGCGATGGCGATCCGGGTGCTGGAGGAGACCGGCCTGCTGCCGCACCTGAACCCGGGCGTGCTGGGCTGGCAGGACTTCCAGCGGCTCAAGCCGGTCGCGCCTTCGATGGGCATGATGCTGGAGACCACCGCGGCCCGGTTGTACACCGAGCAGGGCGGCCCGCATTTCGGCAGCCCGGACAAGGATCCCGCGGTCCGGTTGCGGGTGCTGGAGGACGCGGGGCGCAGTAGCGTCCCGTTCACCACCGGCATCCTGATCGGCATCGGCGAGACCCTGGCCGAGCGGGCCGACTCGATCTTCGCGATCCGCCGGGTGGCCCGTGAGTACGGCGGCATTCAGGAAGTGATCGTGCAGAACTTCCGGGCCAAGCCGGACACGAAGATGCGCGGCGTGCCCGACGCCGAACTCGACGAGCTGGCGGCCACGATCGCGGTGGCCCGGCTGGTGCTCGGGCCTTCCCTGCGGATCCAGGCCCCGCCGAACCTCATCGGGGATCAGTACCGGCTGATCCTAGACGCGGGCATCGACGACTGGGGCGGCGTCTCACCGCTGACCCCGGACCACGTCAACCCCGAGCGGCCGTGGCCGCAGATCGATGACCTGGCCCGGCGGACCGAGGCGGCCGGGATGACGCTGGCCGAGCGGCTCACCATCTACCCGGGTTACCTGCGGGAGCCCTGGCTGGACCCGAGGGTGGCCCGGCACGTAGCCGCGCTCGCCGACCCGGCCACCGGGCTGGCCCGGGCCGGCGCGACCCCGACCGGCCTACCCTGGCAGGAGCCGGACGGTGGCTGGGGCGAAGCAGCCGGGCGCACCGACCTGCACGTGACGATCGACACCACCGGCCGGACCGCCGACCGGCGGGAAGACTTTTCCGAGGTGTACGGGGACTGGGCGGAGGTGGCCACCCGGATCACCCAGGGCGGCCCGCAACGGCTGCGCGCCGAGGTGGCCGCCGCACTGCGCAGTGCGGAGCGGGACCCGGCCGGGATCACTGACAGCGAAGCGCTGGCGTTGCTGGACGCGGACGGTCCGGAACTCGAAGCGCTCGCCGCGCTGGCCGACGGGCTGCGCCGGGACACGGTCGGCGACGACGTCACGTTCGTCGTGACCCGCAACATCAACTTCACCAACGTCTGCTACACCGGCTGCCGGTTCTGCGCGTTCGCCCAGCGCCGGACCGACGCGGACGCCTACACGCTGTCGCTGGAGCAGATCGGGGACCGGGCCCAGGAGGCCTGGGATGCCGGGGCGACCGAGGTCTGCATGCAGGGCGGGATCCATCCGGACCTGCCCGGGACCGCGTACTTCGACATCGCCGCCGAGGTCAGGCGGCGCTGCCCGGATATGCATGTGCACGCGTTCTCGCCGATGGAGGTGGTCAACGGCGCGTCCCGGACCGGGCTGAGCATCCGGGACTGGCTGGTGCGTGCCCAGGAGGCCGGGGTCGGATCGCTGCCCGGCACCGCGGCGGAGATTCTCGACGACGAGGTGCGCTGGGTGCTCACCAAGGGCAAGCTCCCCACGTCGGCATGGATCGAGGTGATCACTACCGCGCACGAGCTGGGCCTGCGGACCAGTTCAACGATGATGTACGGGCATGTGGACACCCCGGCGCACTGGGTCGGCCATCTCCGGGTGATCCGCGGCATCCAGGAGCGCACCGGTGGTTTCACCGAGTTCGTGCTACTGCCGTTCGTGCACGCGAGTGCGCCGATCTACCTGGCTGGCCTGGCCCGGCCCGGCCCCACCCGCCGGGAGAACCGGGCTGTGCACGCGGTGTCCCGGCTGCTGCTGCACGGTGCGATCGACTGCATCCAGTGCTCCTGGGTGAAGCTGGGCGAGGACCTCTGCCGGGATGTGCTCCAGGGCGGCGTGAACGATCTGGGCGGCACGCTGATGGAAGAGACGATCAGCCGGATGGCCGGCTCGCAGAACGGCTCCTTCAAGACGATCAGCCAGTTCGCGGAGCTGGTCGCCCCGCTGGGGCGGCCGTTGCGGCAGCGTACGACGACCTACGGACAACCCTCTCCGCAACGCCTGGCGGCCGCGGCTGCCAGCGACGGGGTGACCGCGGCCGTCCGGGGCGGCCGAACCCACCTGCCCGTCATCGCCAGCTAGCGGCACCGGGGCAGCGGCCCGCCCGGCCAGTACGGGGTGGGTCAGCGAACGACGATGAAGTCGGCGGCGTCCCGGGGCGGCCGGGCCGGTGGCGCGCCCGCGGCATGCCCGACGCCGATCGCGCCCATCGGCTCCCAGTCCGGCGGCAGGCCGAGCGAGCCCACCGTGACCGGGCGGCAGAACATCGTGCTGGACACCCAGCACGAGCCCAGGCCCTCTGCGGCCAGGCCGACGAGCAGGTTCTGCACGGCCGCGCCCATCGCGACCACGAACATCTCGCGCTCAGCGGCGTTCCGCCGGTCGTCCGGGTAGGTGTGCGCGGCGTCCGCTGCCAGGCACGGAACGATGAGCAGCGGCGCGCGGCGCAGTGGCTCGCCGCGGCGCACCCGGCGGGCGATCTGCTCCTCGGTGAAGCCGTCGCCGCGCAGGTCGGTGATCCAGGCGGCCAGCATCGCGTCCAGCAGCCCGGTCCGGGCCTGCGCCGACTCCAGCACCGCGAACCGCCACGGGGTGGAGTGATGCGGGGCCGGGGCGGTGATGGCCGCGCCGATCGCGCGGCGCACCGCGTCCAGGTCCACCGGCGCGGTGCTGAACTCACGCACCGTCCGCCGTGCGGTCAGCACCTCGGTGGGGCCGAACCGGAACATGTCGTCGGCCGCGGGGCGGATCAGGGCCTGGGCGCCAGGCCCGTCCGCGTCGGTCACCAGGCTCGCGAGCCCCCGGACGACCGCCACCGGGATACCGGTCGCCTTCCCCTTGACCAGGTCCGCCGCGGCGGCGATCTCATCGGCCACCGCGGCCAGGGTCACCTCCAGCGGGGTGCCGAACGTGTCCGGCTGGCCGCGGTAGTCGTGCACTGGCACCAGGCCCGCGGCGCCGATCGCGGCATCGGTCTGCCCCACCCGCCAGGGGCGGCCCAGCGTATCGCTGATGACGACGCCTACCCGCGCACCGGTCCGGTCGCGCAGCCCCTTGCGCAGGGACCGGGCTGACCCGTCCGGATCCTCGGGTAGCAGCGCCACGGTGCCCGGGACCACATTGGAGGCATCCACCCCGGCGGCGGCGAGCACCAGGCCATGCCGGGTCTGCACGATCCGGGCCGGTCCCCGGCGGGCCACCACCCGGACGGTCTCCTGGTCGATCGCCTGGTCCCGGCCGGCCTGGATGATCCGCCCCTCAGCTTTGCTGATGATCTTGGATGTGACCACCACGATGTCGCCGTCGGCCAGCCCGGGCACCGCCGCCGCGATCAGCGCGGCCAGGTCGCTGCCGGCGCTCACTTCCGGGAGCCCGGGCACGCCGGTGATGGTGAGCCCGGCGCTGGCGGCCGGGCGGCTGACCGAGCCCGTGCTGGCTGGGCCCGTGCTGGCTGGACCCGTGCTGGCTGGACCCGTGCTGGCTGGACCCGTGCTGGCTGGACCGGTCATTTGCGCAACTCCTCAGCCAGGTCGAGCGCGGCCCGGGCGATGGCGGCGGTGGCGGGCAGATCGGTCATGTACAGCGGGCGGGCCCGGACCGCGATCCCGGCCAGTTCCGGCGCGTCCACTGTCGCCTTGTCCTGCTCGTCCACTAGCCACCCGTCCAGCAGCCGCGGGCCGTAGTGCGCGGCCACCCCGGTCGCGGTGGATGGCACTCCGATGGCCGCCAGGCAGGCGTCGGCCATGCCGCGTACGGGCGCGCCGCCGATGATCGGGGAGACACCGACCACGGTCTGCTCCGCGACGGCCGCGGCGATTCCCGGCACGGCCAGGATGGTGCCGATGCTCACCACGGGGTTGGACGGCGGCAGCAGCACGATGTCCGCTGCGGCGATCGCCTCGAGCACGCCTGGCGCCGGGACCGCGTCCGCCGCCCCGGTCACGATGATCTCGGCGGCCGGCACGGCCGCGTGCAGCCGGACCCACCATTCCTGGAAGTGGACGGTCCGCTGCCCGTTCCTATCGCCGGGGTCACCGCTGCCCTGCAGCCGGACATGGGTCTCGATCCGGTCGTCGGACATCGGGATGAGCCGGACCCCGGGCTGCCACCGCTGGCACAGTGCCTCGGTGACCGCCGACAGCGGACAGCCGCTGCTCAGCATGCTGGTCCGGACGATGTGGGTGGCGAAGTCCCGGTCGCCCAGCCCGAACCAGCCCGGGCCAGAGCCGTAGGCCTTCAGCTCGGCCAGGACCGCGAACGTGTCCCCAGCGCGGCCCCAGCCCTGCTCCTCGCTGATCCCGCCACCGAGCGTGTACATCACGGTATCCAGGTCGGGTGAGACGTGCAGGCCGTACAGGCTGATGTCATCACCGGTGTTGCCGATCACGGTGATGTCGGCGTGCGGTACCTCAGCCTTCAGCCCGCGCAGGAAGCGGGCGGCTCCGACGCCGCCCGCGAGCACGGTGATACGCATGGCGGCAAGTCTTGCAACCCGGGCCGCCGGGCCTGCGGCGAACCCCCCGGTGAACCGCGGAAACCAGGCCGGGACCCGGGGAATCTGACCGCACTTTCCCGTCATCGAAGTCAAGAACATTGCCTCTATCACGTATCCCGCTTGACGGACCAGAAGACACGCGGGTGTAATTTCATCTGTGTAGTTCTCGCGTCTCAGGGGAGGGCGCGGGGAAACGGGGCTCGTGGAGGGGTAGGAGGTGGGCCATGGCTGACGCGATAGTCTCGCTGGCGCCCAGTACGTTCGGTATCGGCGCGGAAGACGCTGTGGAAGCTGGCTGGCAGGACCGGGCGCTCTGCGCACAGACCGATCCGGAGGCCTTCTTTCCCGAGAAGGGCGGTTCCACCCGGGAGGCCAAGAAGGTCTGCCGGGGCTGTGAGGTGCGGGCTGAGTGCCTGGAATATGCGCTCGAGCATGACGAGCGGTTCGGCATCTGGGGCGGCCTGTCCGAGCGGGAGCGGCGCCGCCTGAAGCGCGAAGCAGGCTGACCCGGGGGGCCGTCTGGCCGCTCCGGTGCCCCGGCTGCTGGCGCCGGGGCAGCGGCCCGGGCGAAGCAGTCAGAGTGCCTGCCCGGGTGGCGTCAGTTCGCGTATTGTTCACGCGTACCCCGCCCTGCCGGGACCCGGAACGGGCCGAGAACAGCGGGCCGAGAAGTACCACGGGTCAGTAAATGGTGCCTGGCAGGCGAAAGACCTGAGCAGCAGATGGACTCGTGTGTCGCCAACTATCACGCAGGGCCAGCATCTTGTCACCGCGGTCATCGTCGCGCACGACGGCGCCGCGTGGGTGCCGCGTGCCGCAGAGGCGCTGCTGGGCCAGACCCGCCCGGTGCAGCGGGTCATCGCGGTGGACACCGGCAGCCGGGACCGCAGCGGGGCCATGCTCGCCGACCTGCTGGGACGTTCGGTCGTGTTCGGCATGGACCGCACTACGGGCTACGGGACCGCGGTGGCCCAGGCGTTGCGGCACCGCGCGGCCAGCACGCACATCCCCGGGCTCGCTGGCGCGCCGCAGGGCGAGCGGGTCGAGTGGATCTGGCTGCTGCACGACGACTGCGAGCCCGAACCTGACGCCCTGGACCAGTTGCTGATCGGTGCGGCTGAGGCGCCGGGCGTGGCCGTGGTCGGGCCGAAGCTGATGGACTGGGCGGACCGCCGGGTGATCCTCGAGGCCGGGGTGACCATCGACCGGGCCGGGCGGCGGATCACCGGCATCGAACCGCGCGAGGTCAACCAGGGCCAGCACGACGGGGACCGCGATGTGATGGCGGTGAGCAGCGCCGGCATGCTGGTCCGCCGGGACGTCTGGGACCAGGTCGGCGGCTTTGACGCAGACATGCCGCTGCTCCGGGACGACGTGGACTTCTGCTGGCGGGTGCACGCCGCGGGCCACCGGGTCCGGGTGGTCACCGACGCCGTGGTCTACCACCTGGAAGCAGCCGCCCGGAACCGGCGAGCCGCTTCTGCCGCTCCCCGCCCGCACCGGATGGACCGCCGCAACGCCCTGCTCACCCTGCTGGCCAACCTGCCCGCCGGGCCGGCCTTCTCCGCCCTGGTCAGCAACGCGGCCATGTCGGTCCTGCGCACCCTGTTCTTCCTGCTGGTGAAGCGGCCCCGGGCCGCCCTGGATGAGTTCGCCGGGGCTGGTTCGGTGATCGGCCACCCGGTCCGGCTGCTAGCCGCCCGGCGGCGCCGGGCGCGCGGCCGGAACGCCGCCTACAGCCGCCTCCGCGCCGACCTGCCTCCCGGCCAGTCCCTGCGCCGGGTCGGTGAATTCGCCGCGAGCATCTTCTACACCTCGACCCAGATCGACACCGCGGGCAGCCACCACGCCACGGACGACCCGTCCGACGATGACTCGCTCCTGGTGGACAGCGGGTTCGCGCAGCGGATCCTGAGTAACCCCGGGGTGCTGCTGTTCCTCGGGCTGACCATCGTCGCGCTGGTCGCGGAGCGATCGCTGCTGCGCGGCGGGCCGCTGACCGGCGGGGCGCTGATCCCGGCCTGGGGCGGGGTGTCCGGCCTGTGGCAGGAGTACCTCCAGGGGTTCCACCCGGCCGGGCTCGGCTCGGCCAGCAGTACCCCGGCGTACGTCGCGGTGCTCGCGGTGGCGGCCACGATCCTGGGCGGTAAGCCTTGGCTGGCGATGGACGTCATCATGTTCGGCAGCATCCCGCTGGCCGGCCTGACGGCCTACTGGGCGGCGCGGCGGATCACCAGGTCAGTGCCGGCCCGGGTGTGGGCCGCGGCCGCGTACGCCCTGGTGCCGGTGGGCATGGGCGCGGTCGCGGCGGGCCGGTTCGGGTCGGCTCTGGCGTTCGCCCTGCTCCCGCTGATCGGGCTGGTCGCGGCCCGGATCTTCACCGAGACGTCACGGCGGGCCCGGCGGGCCGCGTGGGCGACCGGCCTCATCCTCGCGGTGGCGGCGGCGTTCGTCCCGCTGGTCTGGGTGATCGCCGCGGTGGCGGCCGGTATCGCGGCGGCCGTCTTCGGCCGGGCCCGGCACCGGACCGCGATCAACCTAGGCATCGCGGTCGGCGTGCCGCCCGTGCTGCTGCTCCCGTGGACGCTGCAGGTCATCACCCATCCGGCCGTCCTGTTCATCGAGGCCGGGAACCAGGTCCCTGGCCTGGCCAGCGCCAGCCTGCCCGCCCGGTCGCTGCTGCTGCTGTCCCCTGGGGGCCCGGGACTGCCCCCGTTCTGGGTGACCGGCGGCCTGGCGCTGGCCGCGCTGGCCGCGCTCGCGCTCTCCGCACGGCGCCTGCTCGTGCTGGCGGGCTGGGTCGTGGCCCTGGTCGGGCTGGTAGCCGCGGTCCTGGTCAGCCGGACCCTGGTCACTCCGGCCACCGGCGGGCCGCCGGTGGCCGCGTGGCCGGGAGTGGCCCTGGCCATCGCCGCGGCCGGGCTGCTGCTCGCCGCGACGGTGGCCGCTGATGCGCTGCCTGGACTGGTCGCGGGCGGCGGCTGGCGCCGCCCAGCCGGGTTCGGCGCCCTGCTGCTGGCGGCCGCGGCGGCCAGTGCCCCTGTGCTGGCCGCGGCGTCCTGGCTGAGTACCGGCGTCCGCGGCCCGGTGGCCGTGTCGGCCGGCCCGGTCCTGCCCCCGTTCGTCAGCGTGTCCTCCCGCTCCGGGCAGCAGCTGCGCACCCTCGTGCTGCGGGACAGCCACGGAGTAGTGACCTACGAGGTGCTCCGCAGTACCGATCCACTGCTCGGCAGCACCGAACTGGGCCAGTCGCCAGACGCGCAGCGGGCACTCGATACCACAGTGTCCAGCCTGGTCGCCCCGGATGGCGGGACCGGGCAGAACCAGGGCGCGGCCCTGGCCGGCCTGGACATCGGTTACGTCCTGCTGCCCGCCCCGGCGGACGCCACGCTGGCCAGCGCGCTGGCTGATGTCGCCGTGCTGCGCCCGGTGAGCAAGACGCCCGCGTTCCAGCTGTGGCGGGTCGCCGCGAGCCCGGCCCGGGTCCGGGTGATCGAGCCGGGCGGCCGGGTCGTCCCGATGGCCTCGGGACCGGTCGCGGTGTCCGCGGCGGCGGCCCCGCGCAGTGGCGGGATCCTGGCGCTGGCCGAGCCGGCCAGCGGCTGGACCGCCACGCTCAACGGCACCCCGCTGCGGCCAGTGCGGTCCCCGGCCGGCGGCTGGGCTCAGGCCTTCCGGCTGCCGCCCGGCGGTGGCCAGCTCAGCCTCAGCCACAACCAGCTCGGCCGGGACCTGATCGTCGCGCTGGAAGTGCTGGCGGTGCTGGCCGTGGCCGCGCTCGGGCTGCCCGGGACCCGGGTGGGGGGCGAGGCCGCTGCGGAGGCGGCGCAGGAAGCCGAGGCCAGCAGCAGGCGATCGCGGAATCAGCCCGCCGCGACCCGGATGCGCAGGCCGGGACGCCGGACCGGCGAGCTGCCGGTCCGCCGTCGGCGGCAGCGCCGGCCCGGTCACCGGTGAGCCGGACGAGGCCCGGGCCCGGCGGGCCGCCGCGGTGCCGGAAGCGGCCGTGCTGCTGGGTGAGGCGCCCGTGGCCAAGCGCGGCGCGCCTGGCTCACTCGGCCAGCCGCGCCGGGAGCGGGCAGCCCGGATGGCCCGGTCCGCCGCGGCCTTTGGCGGCCGGTCCGCCGCGGCCGTTACCCGCCAGCGCGGTATCAGCGACCGTGCTGGTGACGGCTGGGGCGAGGACGCGGGCAGCCCGGCCGCGGATAGTACGACGGTCCTGCCCGGCGGTCGGCTGACGACCGGCCAGGACCGGTCCGGCGGGATGAGCCGCGGCCGCCGCGCCCGGCCCGGGCCAGCCGATTCTGGCTACCCGGGCGCCGGGTATCCGGGGCCGGCCGACCCGGGCTACCTGGACCCGGGCTACCCGGACCCGGGGCGTGCAGGCCGGGGTTACCCAGGTACCGCCGGGTACGACGCCGCTGAGAGCGACGGCGGTGTCTATGAAGGCGCTGGTGGCGGGGAAGGCACCGGGTACGAAGGCACCGGGTATGAAAACACCGGATACGGTGGCGCGGCCGGGTACGGGGGGACCGGCCCCCGCCGGGCCGGGTACGGCAGCGCTGAGTACCCCGCGGCCGGTGACTATCCCGGCACCGGTCCGCGGAGCACCGCCCCGGCCGCCGGTGACCTGCCGGGTGGGGAACGTCCGAGCAGCGGGTACCGGAGCAGCCGGCACAAGGCCGGCGAACGAGTGGCCCGGGGCGGGCTGCCCGGCGACGACGAATTCCCGCCGCCGCGGCCGCGCCCGGCCGCCGGCCCCGGGGAGGCCTACCCTGGCCGGCCCGCGGCCCGCTACCCGGACAGCCCGCCGCCTGGTTACCCCGAGCCGGCCAGCTACCCGGAGGCTGGCAGCTACCCGGAGGCTGGCAGCTACCCGGAGGCTGGCAGCTACCCGGAGGCCGGCAGCTACCCCGAGCCCAGCCCATACCCGGGCGCTCCCGGCTACCCGGATGCCCCGGCCTATCCGGCGGCGGAGCCGTTCCCCGCTGACGACGCTTACCTCTCACCCTTGCCCGGGCCGCCTGATCAGGGCTACCCCGACCCGGGGTACCCGGACCGGCCGCGCGGGTCAGCCCCGTGGCGCAGCGAGCCCGCTGACGAGCCCGGAGAGGCCGACTGGTGAGGGAGCTGGGCGCGAGCCGGATTGTGGCCGGGGTGGCCGTGGTGCTCGTCCTGGCTGGCCTGTACGGGCTGGCGGACCTGGGGCACATGGTCACGCTGGGCGCTGGTACCGTGCCTGCCCAGCCGCGGTCCCTGACGGTGGCCGCGGTGACCCGGGTCTGCCCGGCGCCGGGCGCCAGTTCGGCCGCGGGCAGCGGGATCGCCCTGATGGCGGCCCCGCCGGGAACCGGGCACGCCGCGCCCGGGTCAGCCGTGCTGAGCCGGCTGTCCGCCGCCACCACCGCGCCCCTGCTGGACGTGACGCAGCCGGGCAGCCCGCGCTCGGCCCCGGTGACCATCGACCGGACCACCGCGCCCGCGGCCGGTACCCAGCAGGCCAGCGCCGGTTCCATTGCCGCAACGCCGGTCCGTGGCGGTGTCGTCCTCCAGGCCCGCGGCGCCATGTCGCAGGGGCTGGAGGTGGAGCAGACCGCCGCGGGTAATCTGCCCACCGCGGCCTGCGGGGCGCCCGGCACCGATTTCTGGTTCGCCGGCCCGGGGCAGCGCACCGTGGCCCGGATCCAGCTGTACCTGATGAACCCGAGCGGCCAGGCGGCTGACGCGGACGTGGACATCTTCACCGACGCCGGGCCGCTGCAGGAGACCACGGACACCGGCATCACGGTGCCGCCGCACGGCATGGTCGTCCAGTCGCTGGCCGCGGCATTGCACGGCTCCCGGGCGATCACGCTGCACGTGCGGACCAGCGTCGGCCAGGTGGCCGCCGCGGTCCAGGAGGCCAGCGGTCCCGGCCCGGGCGCCTGGCTGCCCGCGGCCGCGGCGCCCGCCAGCAGCCTGGTGATTCCCGGCCTGTCCGGCACCAACGGCGCCCGCGACCTCTACGTCGCGGTACCCGGGGTGAAAGACGCGGTGGTCCAGCTCACCGCGGTGACCTCACGCGGCAGCTACGAGCCGACCGGCGCGACCGGCATCGACATCCCGGGCGGCTCGGTGGTGGATATCGCGCTGCCGTCGCTGTCCGGCATCCCGGCCGCGCTGAAGCTTAAGTCCAGCGCCCCGGTCACCGCGTCGGCAGTGCTGCCCGGCGGGGCCGCCGGGGCGCCCGGCACGTTCACCGCCGCCGCGGCCGCCCTGACGCAACGGGGCGTGCTGGCGGACACGCTCAACGGCGCAGGCCGGTCCTCCTCCCTGGTGCTGTCCGCGCCCGGCCGGGCGGCCCGGGTCAGCGTGGCGGAGATCGCCGCGGGCGGCGCCGGCGCCCAGCGCACCCAGGTGGTGCCGGTCAGCGCGGCGCACAGCGTGGTGCTCCCGCTCACCGGGGTGCCCGGCAAGCCAGCCAATGTGCCGTTCGCCGTAGTCATCACCCCGCTGGCGGGGTCCGGGCCGGTCTACGCCGGGCGGGTGATCATGGCCAACGGCACGCTCCAGTCGATGCTGCCGGTGGCCAGCGCGCTGACCTTTGTGCCGCTGCCGCCGGTCCGCGGCGCCACCATCACCACTGGGTCCTGACCAGCGGGCTGCCCGGCCCGGTGTCAGTCGCCGGCGTAGCCGGGGTCCACGTCCTCCGGGTCGACGCCCAGCAACTGCGCGAACTCCTCCACTACCACCTCGAAGATCAGTTCGCTCAGCTCGTCCTCGCTGTCCGCGCGGGCGGTCAGCGGGCGGCGGTAGACCACGATCCGCGGCGGCCGTGCCGGCGGGCCGTCATCCCGGCCGGCCAGGCCCGGGTCCAGCCGGGCCAGCGGTACCGCGTCCGGGCCGATCCCGGGCGGGCCGGGCGGCGGGATCTCCTCCACCGCGAACTCCACCCCGGACAGCTGGGCCTCCCAGCGGGACTCCAGCCGGGTGACCGCCTCCAGGATCAGCTCGTCGAAGCGCTCGGAACGGCTGCGGTGCAGTGGCACCCCCGGCGGTGCGAGCACGCCCCGCAGCCCGCGTCCGTGCCGATCGCGGCGCCTGATCTGCTGGCCGCGCCGGGTACCGTCCCCGTCACCAGTCCGCACAGTTGCCGAGCGTATCTCCCGGCTGGCCGATCCGGGAGCGGCGGCACGGCAGCGCCCGTCGCCAAGACACGATCGCGCGGAGTGCCCCGGGTGGTGGCGTTAGCGCCCGCGGGTGGGTACGGTCAGCCGTTGTGAGCGATGCACGCGACCCCGCCTCCGGCCGGCCGCGCTGGCACGCCACGAACCGGGCCGGCCGTCACGGCGGGGCGCGGTCATGACCCCCCGCCGCTGCTCCCGGCCCGCCTGCAAGCATCCTGCGGTGTACACGCTGACCTACGTGTACCGGGACTCCACCGCGGTGCTCGGCCCGCTCGCCGCCTACGTGGAGCCGCACTGCTACGACCTGTGCTCGGCGCACGCGGACCGGCTGACCGCGCCGCGTGGCTGGGAAGTCGTGCGGCTGCCGGTCGAGCCGGTACCCCAGGAAGCGGACGACCTCGAGGCCCTGGCCAATGCCGTGCGCGAAGCCGCGCTGCCACCGCCGGGGGAGCCGGTCGGGCAGGGCGTGGAGGTAGGCCGGCGCGGTCACCTGCGCGTGCTGCGCTCCGCCCCGGAAGGCCGGGACCGGCTGCCGTAGGCCGGCCGCCACTGGGCTGGGTCGCCTATCCGCTGGACGCCTTCTGCTGGCTGCCTGGCCGGTAGGCTCTGAGTCCATGCCACGCCGGGGTACTCAGGACACCACCGCCAGTAACGGGAGGCAAAGCCGAGTGGGTGACTACGCGAAGATCTTCAAGGCCTACGACATCCGCGGGATCGTGCCCGACGAACTGGACGAGCGTGTCGCCGAGTCGGTAGGCGGCGCGTTCGTCCGGCTCACCGGGGCCCGCAGCGTGGTCACTGTGCACGACATGCGCACCTCGTCCGGGCCGCTGGCCGAGGCCTTCGGCCGGGGCGCGGCCGCCCAGGGCGCGGACGTCATCGAGGGCGGCCTCGGCTCCACCGACCTGCTCTACTACGCCAGCGGCAGCCTGGGCATCCCGGGTGCGATGATCACCGCCAGCCACAACCCGGCCAAGTACAACGGGATCAAGCTCTGCCGGGAGGGCGCCCGCCCGGTGGGCGCGGACACCGGGCTGGCCGAGCTGCGCGACATGGCCGTGCGAGGCGTGCCGGACGCTACCGCGCCGGCCGGCCTGATCACCCGCCGCGACCTGCTGAGCGGCTACGCGGGCCACCTGAAGACGCTGGTCAACCTGGCCGGCATCCGCCCGCTCAAGGTCGCGGTGGACGCGGGCAACGGGATGGCCGGCTATACCGTGCCCAAGGTGTTCGAGGGCCTGCCGATTACCCTGGTCCCGCTGTATTTCGAGCTGGACGGCACCTTCCCGAACCACGAGGCCAACCCGATCGACCCGCAGAACCTCCGCGACCTGCAGCGGGCGGTGCTGGACTCCGATGCGGACATCGGCCTGGCCTTTGACGGCGACGCGGACCGCTGCTTTGTCGTGGACGAGCGCGGCCACCTCGTTTCGCCCTCGGCGCTGACCGCGCTCATCGCGAGCCGGGAGCTCAGCCGGGAGCCCGGGGCCACGGTCATCCATAACCTGATCACCTCCCGGGCCGTGCCGGAGATCATCGCCGAGCACGGCGGCGTCCCGGTGCGCACCCGGGTCGGGCACTCGTTCATCAAAGCCCGGATGGCGGAGACCGGCGCGGTGTTCGGCGGCGAGCACTCCGGGCACTTCTACTTCCGTGACTTCTGGTTCGCTGACTCCGGCATGCTCGCGGCGCTGCACGTGCTGGCCGCGCTGGGCGGCCAGCCGGGCCCGCTGTCCGCGCTGCTGGCCGGCTACGCCCGGTACGTGGCGTCCGGCGAGATCAACAGCGAGGTGACCGACCAGGCGGCCGCGACCGCGCAGGTCCGCGCCGAGTTCGCCAGCCGGCCGGGGGTCAGCACGGACGAACTGGACGGCCTGACCGTCACCGCGGACACCTGGTGGTTCAACCTCCGGCCGTCCAACACCGAGCCGCTGCTCCGGCTGAATCTGGAGGCCGCGGACGAGGCCACTATGCTCAGGCTGCGCGACGAGGTGCTGGCCATCGTGCGCGGCCAGGTGATATCAGCGGAGGTGCCGTGAAGATCGACGACTGGCTGCTCGACATCCTGGCCTGCCCGCAGTGCCACGCGCCGTTGCGCGCAGATGACGCCGCGAGCGAACTGGTCTGCACCAACCCGGCGGACTGCGGCCTCGCCTACCCGGTGCGCGACGACATCCCGGTGCTGCTGGTGGACGAGGCCCGGCGGCCAGGGGACAGGTCATGACGATCACCGCCCAGCAGCGCCTGGATGACCCGGTGCTGCTGGAGGTGGGCGACCCCGGCGGCATGCTCCGCCAGGTCGCGTCCGCGGCGGCACAGGTCCGCACGGCGTTCCGGGCGACCGCCGAGGCCGACCTGGGCGCGCTGGCCGCCGCGGGCCGCCCGCGGGCGATCGTGGTCACCGGGATGGGCGGCTCCGGGGTGGCCGGCGAGGTACTGGCCGCGGTGTGCGGCGCAGGCTCCGCCGTGCAGATCGCTCCCCTGCACGACTATCAGCTGCCCGGCTGGGTGGGTGCCGCTGACCTGGTCATCGCGGTGTCCTGCTCCGGGGCGACCGAGGAGACCCTGACCGCGGCGGGCGAGGCGGTCCGCCGCGGCTGCCCGCTGATCGGGGTGGGCGGTGCGGACTCCCCGCTGGCCATGCTCGCCGAACAGGCCCGCGCCCCGTTCGTGCCGGTCCAGCCGGCGGGTATGCCGCGGGCCACGCTGTGGGGGCTGTCCGTGCCGTTGCTGGTGATCGCGGACCGGCTCGGCGTCGCGGAGGTCCCGGCTGAGGAGTTCGAGGCGGCCGCCGCGGAACTGGAGCGGCTCTCCCACCTGTGCCGTCCGGACAGCGAGGCATTCGTCAACCCGGCCAAGACACTGGCCCTGGAACTGGCTGGCACCCTGCCGCTGATCTGGGGCACGTCGCCGCTGGCCGGAGTGGCCGCCTACCGGTTCGCCTGCCAGCTCAACGAGAACGCCAAGTACCCGGCCATCGCCGGGGAGCTGCCCGAAGCCAACCACAACCAGGTCGTCACGTTCGACGGCCCGTTCGCCCCGTGGCCAGGCGGCTCAGCCGCGGACGACACCGCGCCCGCCGTGCCGCTGCACCTGGTCGTGCTCCGGGACAGCCAGGAGCATCCGCAGGTCGCGCGCAGGCGGGAGGCCTCGGTGGAACTCGCCGAGCAGCGCGGGATCGAGGTCAGCGAGATCGCCGCCGAAGGCGACCGGCCGCTGGACCGGCTGGCCACGCTGATCCAGCTGATCGACTACGCCACGGTCTACCTGGGCATCGCGAACGGCATCGATCCGGTGCCGGTCGCCGCCATCCAGGAGCTGAAGGACCGGATCGCGTAGGCTGCCCGAGTGGATCTTGGTGCCGATGAGCCGGGCGGCGGGCTGCGCGCGATTATCGCCGCACTCGCTGCCAACATCGGCATCGCCGTGGTCAAGCTGGTCGCGTTCGCCATCACCGGCTCGGCTTCCATGCTGGCCGAGTCCGCACACTCGATCGCGGACAGCGGCAACGAGGTGCTGCTGCTGTTCGGCCGCAGCCGGGCGCAGCGCTCGCAGACCGAGGAGCACCCGTTCGGCTTCGGCCGGGAACGCTACTTCTACGCGTTCATCGTGGCCGTGGTGCTGTTCACCGTGGGCGCGCTGTTCTCACTCAACCAGGGTATCCACAAGATCATCAACCCGGAACCGGTCCGTTCGCCCGCCGTCGCGTTCATCGTGCTGGCCATCGCCATGGTGCTGGAGAGCTTCTCCCTGCGCACGGCCGTGCGGGAGTCGCGAGCCGAACGCGGCAGGCTCGGCTGGGCGACCTTCATCCGGCGATCCAAGTCCCCGGAGCTGCCCGCCGTGCTGCTGGAGGACGTGGCCGCGCTGGCCGGGCTGGTCTGCGCCACGATCGGCGTGCTGCTCGCCGTCGTCACCGGCAACGGGGTGTGGGACGGCGTGGGGTCGCTGGCCATCGCCGTGCTGCTGGGCTTCGTGGCGGCCGTGCTCGCGGTGGAGATGAAGAGCCTGCTGATCGGGGAGTCGGCCGGTACCGAGGTGGAGCGGGCCATCGTCGCCGCGCTGGAGGCGGGCCCGGAGATACGCCAGGTCATCCACATGCGGACGCTGCACATGGGCCCGGAGAGCCTGCTGGTCGCGGCCAAGATCGCGGTGCCCGAGGACGTGTCCGCGGCCCGGATCATCGCCGTGATCGACGCGGCCGAGCGCCGGGTCCGCGACGCGGTGCCGATCGCCGAGGTTATCTACCTGGAGCCGGATGTGTACCGGCCGGCCAAGGCCGACCAGACCGACCCGGCCATCCGCGCCGTGCGGCGTATCCCGGGGGGATCGGCGGGACCGGGGTAACCCAAGCCCGCGCAGGGGAGTATCTCTGTGGTCATGGCAGGCGCCCCCGGAGGGGGTGTGCTGGCGGGGCCGTCGATCCGCTGGCGGCGGCGGGTGGGCGGTCCGCATCGGCGGGCCGGGTCGTTGGGGGTCCGGGGGCTCGGGCCCCCGGGCTAGCAGGGGAGTATCTCTGTGGTCATGGCAGGCGCCCCCGGAGGGGGTGTGCTGGCGGGGCCGTCGATCCGCTGGCGGCGGCGGGTGGGCGGTCCGCATCGGCGGGCCGGGTCGTTGGGGGTCCGGGGGCTCGGGCCCCCGGGCTAGCACGGCCGCTCATGCTGAGCAGCCGCAGCGCCCGCTCCTTCTCGAAATCCAGCGCGTGCGCGGGCGGGGGCGCGATCCGCCCGATCCGCCGGGCGAGCTCGGCGACCTCGGCCCGGACCCGCGGCTCGGCCAGCACCCGGAGGCCGAAGGCGAGCGCCGCCGGGCTGATGTCATGCCGCCGCTCCAGGTCCAGCGCCAGGGTCACGGCCGCCAGGTCCGCGGGCCCGAACTGCCGGTGCCCGGCCCGGCTGCCGCGCACGACGGGCAGCAGGCCGAGCATCTCCCGGTAGCGGAGCATCCGGGGCGAGGTGCCGAGCTGCCGGGCCGCTTCGGTGATCCGCATAGGGCTAATCTTACATTTTCTTGTCAGAAAACGCCGCCTGATGCTGCGAGCCGGGCCCGGGGTCCCGTAGCGTCGTACTGCACCCAGACCCAAGAACCCTGTTGAAGGAGCGTCATGTCCGCGGAATCCGTTCCGTTCAAAGTCGCCGACCTGTCTCTTGCTGATTTCGGCCGGAAGGAGATCAGGCTCGCTGAGCACGAGATGCCGGGCCTGATGTCAGTCCGGTCGGAGTACGCGGAAGCGCAGCCGCTGCGCGGCGCCCGGATCACCGGCTCGCTGCACATGACCATCCAGACCGCGGTGCTGATCGAGACGCTGACCGCGCTGGGCGCGCAGGTCCGCTGGGCGAGCTGCAACATCTTCTCCACCCAGGACCACGCCGCGGCGGCGGTGGCGGTCGGCCCGGACGGCACCCCGGACGACCCCAAGGGCATCCCGGTGTTCGCCTGGAAGGGCGAGACCCTCCAGGAGTACTGGTGGTGCACGGACCAGGCGCTGTCCTGGCCGGGCGAGGAAGGCCCGAACATGATCCTGGACGACGGCGGGGACGCCACCTTGCTGGTGCACAAGGGCGCCGAGTACGAGGGCGCGGGCGCTGTCCCGTCCGCGGCCGAGGATGACCCGGAGGAGCAGAAGGTCATCCTCGACCTGCTGCGCCGGTCCATGGCCGGGCGGAGCGACCGGTTCACGATCATGGTGGAGGGCATCCGCGGGGTGACCGAGGAGACCACCACCGGTGTGCACCGGCTGTACGAGATGGCCAGGGACGGCATGCTCGCGTTCCCCGCGATCAACGTGAACGACTCGGTGACCAAGTCCAAGTTCGACAACAAGTACGGCTGCCGCCACTCCCTGATCGACGGCATCAACCGGGCCACCGACGTGCTGATCGGCGGCAAGGTCGCGGTGGTCTGCGGCTACGGTGACGTGGGCAAGGGATGCGCGGAGTCACTGCGCGGCCAGGGCGCCCGGGTCATCGTCACCGAGGTCGACCCGATCTGCGCGCTGCAGGCGGCGATGGACGGTTACCAGGTCGCCCAGCTGGAGGACGTGCTGGCCACCGCGGACATCTTCGTCACCGCGACCGGCAACCGGGACATCATCACCGCGGACCAGATGAGCCGGATGAAGCACCAGGCCATCGTCGGGAACATCGGCCACTTCGACAACGAGATCGACGTGACCGGCCTGGCCCGGATCCCCGGGACCCGCAAGGTCACGATCAAGCCCCAGGTGGACGAGTGGCAGTTCGCCGACGGCCACGCGATCATCCTGCTCTCCGAGGGTCGGCTGCTCAACCTCGGCAACGCGACCGGCCACCCCAGCTTCGTCATGTCGAACTCCTTCACCAACCAGGTGATCGCCCAGATCGAGCTGTTCACCAAGACCGGCGAGTACCCGGTGGGCGTGCACGTACTGCCCAAGCACCTGGACGAGAAGGTGGCCCGGCTGCACCTGGACGCCCTGGGCGTGCGGCTGACCGAGCTGACCAAGGAGCAGGCCGACTACATCGGCGTGCCGGTGGAAGGGCCGTACAAGCCCGATCACTACCGGTACTGAGCCTCCGCCCGATATCGAGCCAGTCATGAACGAGCGGCCAGCCGGCATCCGTGCCGCAAGCATTCCTGCTTCGGACATCGCGGATGCCGGGCTGGCCAGCGCCGGACTGGACCGGATCGGCTGGGCCCAGCGGTCCATGCCGGTGCTCAGCGGGATCAGCGAGGTGTTCGTTGCGGAAAAGCCGCTGGCCGGGCTGACCGTCGCAGCCTGCCTGCACGTCACGGCGGAAACGGCGGTCCTGGTCGGCACGCTGCAAGCTGGCGGCGCCCGGGTATTCCTGGCCGCCTCGAACCCGCTGTCCACCCAGGACGACATCGCCGCGGCCCTGGACAGCAGCGGGACCGTGGTCTACGCCCGGGCCGGGGCGGACCGGCTGGCCTATGCCGAGCACATCCACCGGGCCCTGGACGCCGGGCCGGACCTGGTCGTGGACGACGGCGGCGACCTGATGGAGACGCTGCACGGCGAGCGGCCGGACCTGCTGGGCAAGGTGGCGGGCGGGTGTGAGTCAACTCCGGCCGGGGTGATCCGGCTGCACCGGATGGCCCGCGACGCCGTGCTGGCCTTCCCGGTGGTGGCGGCCGACGCCAGCGGGACCCGGCTGATGCTGGACAGCACCTACGGCACCGGCCAGTCCGCTATCGACGGGATCATCCGGGCGACCAGCATCCTGCTGGCCGGCCGGACCGTGGTCGTCGCCGGGTACGGCTGGTGCGGGCGCGGCATCGCGCAGCGGGCCCGGGGCCACGGCGCCCAGGTCATCGTGACCGAGGTGGACCCGGTCCGCGCGCTGGACGCGATCATGCAGGGCTACCGGGTGCTGCCGATGGCCGCGGCCGCCCCGATCGGCGAGGTGTTCATCACCGCGACCGGGTCCCGCGAGGTGATCACGGCCGCGCACATGGCGGTCATGCGGGACGGGGCCATCCTGGCCAACGCCGGGCACTTCGACGTGGAGGTTGACGTGCGCGCACTGGCCGGCCTCGCGGTCAGCGTGACCCGCGAGGTCCGCCCGCACACCGACGAGTACCTGCTGGCCGACGGCCGGCGGCTGCTGCTGCTGGCCGAGGGCCGGATCGTCAACCTGGTCGCCGCGGAAGGCAACCCGCCGACGGTGATGGACATTTCCTTCGCCGGGCAGGCCCTGGTGCTGGCGTGGCTGGCCCGGGAGCACGGGTCGTTGCTGCCGGGAGTGCACCGGGTGCCGCCGGCCATCGATAACCAGATCGCCACGCTCGCGCTCGGCGCGACCGGCGCCGCGATCGACTCCTCGACCCCGGCGCAGCGGGAGTACCTGGACTCCTGGCAGCAGGACTAGCCCGGACGGGTTAGCCTGCGGGCATGGCTACCCGAGCGTTTCCCGTGGTGTACGCGACTGATGTCCGCCGGACAGCGCGGTTCTGGGAGCGCCTGGGGTTCGTGCGCTTCTTTGAGCTGCCCGCTGAGGGCGAGCCCGGTTACATCGGGCTGCGCCGTGGCGGGTCCGAGCTGGCCGTGGTCAGCTCGGACTGGCCCGCTGAGCAGTACCGGCTCGAGCTGGGGCACGGGCCGCGGTTCGAGATGTTCGTGTACGTGGACGACATCGACGGCCTGCTGCCCGCGCTGCGGGCCGAGGGCATCACCGTGCTGCGCGACCCGGCCAACATGCCCTGGGGCGAGCGCATCGCGTCCATCGCCGACCCGGACGGCAACCCGGTCGCCCTGGCTAACGCGGGCTGACCGGTCAGAGTGGCGGCCGGAACCCGGTGCGGCCCGCACCGGTGCCAGGACTGGGGGCCTCCAGGCGCAGGTCGCCCTGGCCCTGGGCGGGGGGTGTCCCGGGCGCTGGGCCGCCCGCGGCAGCCGGGTAGCCGAGCAGCTGGGCCTCGGCCCGGCGGCGCCGTTCCGCGAGCACGGCCGCCAGGTAGTCCGGTGCCGGGGTGCCTGGCGGCGGCACCGGGCTGACCTGGGCCGCCACCAGGGCGGCGATCCGCTGGCCGTGCTCATGCCGGGCCGCGGGGGTCAGCTCGTGATAGCGGCTGAGGTACTGCCGCGCGGTCTCCGCGGTCGAGTCGGCCAGCCCGGACAGCTCCAGGGTGACCGCCCACCCGGCCAGCGCCGGGGCCGGGAACGACAGCGGGCCGCCCAGCATGCGCCGCTGCGGCAGCCGTTCGGCGATCACGAAGGTCCCGGCGAAGATGTCGCCGAGCCGCTTGCCCTGGCGGGACAGCAGCGAGGTCACCAGCGCGAGGAAACCGAGGGTCAGCCAGATCTCCAGCACCGCGGCGAGCGCCCGCATCAGTGCCTGGCGGAACCGCTCCGGGCCGCCGTCGTCGCTCACCACCCGCAGCCCCATCATCAGCTTGCCCAGCGACCGGCCCCGGCTCAGCGTCTCAAAGATCGTCGGGTAGCCCACGATCACCAGCACCAGCACGGTCAGCGACACGGCCGCCCCGGCCGCCGGGTCGAGCCCGTGGCTGCCGCCCGCCGCGAAGCTCACCCCCAGCAGCACGACCAGGACTATCAGCTGCACGGCGATATCCACGGCCAGGGCCAGCATCCGGCTCGGGAAGCGGGCGCAGGGCACGTCGATGACGACCGCCTCACCGGTGATGACCTCAGCCACCTCGGCCCCCAGTCCACTCGCTGCCGGCCCCCAGGCTAACTGCCGCCCGCCGGGCGGCGCTGCCCGGCGCCCGGGCCGTAGGCTCCTGGGCGTGGACGTGGACGCGTATGTCGCTGCGCACCGGGGAGACTGGGCCCGGCTGGACCACCTGGTCCAGCGGCGCCGCAAGCTGACCGGTGACGAAGTGGATGAGCTGGTCGGGCTGTACCAGCGGACCGCGACCCACCTGTCCGCGCTGCGGTCGGGCGGGCATGATCCGGCCCTGGTGGCCCAGCTGTCGACCCGGGTGGCCCGGGCCCGGGCCGCGGTGACCGGCTCGTCCGCGCCGGCCTGGTCGACGGTGACCACGTTCGCGCTAGTGTCGTTCCCGGCCATGGCCTACCGGGCCCGCTGGTGGTGGGCGGCGACCGCGGGTGGCTCGGTCCTGGTCGGGGTGCTCCTGGGCTGGTGGGTGGCCCGGTCCCCGGCCATCCAGGCCGCGCTGCTGCCCCGGGCCGAGGTCCGCCAGCTGGTGAATCACCAGTTCCAGCACTACTACTCGGAGTACGCCGCGACCTCGTTCGCCGCCAAGGTGTGGACGAACAACGTGTGGGTCGCCGCCCAGTCGCTGGTCTTCGGGGTGCTGCTCGGCCTGCCCACGTTGTGGGTGCTGTTCACGAACGCCGCCAACGCCGGGGTGGAGGGCGGCCTGATGGTCGCGCACGGCAAGGGCGGCCTGTTCTTCGTGCTGATCCTGCCGCACGGAATGCTGGAGCTCAGCGCGGTCTTCCTGGCGGCCGCGACCGGGCTGCGGCTCGGCTGGTGCATCATCGACCCCGGGCCCCGGCCGCGCGGCCGGGCGCTGGCCGAGGAGGGCCGGTCCTCCCTCACCATCGCGCTCGGGCTCATCGTGGTGCTGCTGGTGTCCGGGGTGATCGAGGCGTTCGTCACCCCGTCACCGCTGCCCGCCTGGGCCCGGCTGGCCATCGGCGCGGTCGCTGAGGCCGCCTTCCTGTACTACGTGCTCCGGTTCGGCCGCCGTGCCGTGGCCGCTGGCCACACCTCCGACATGGCGCACGCCCCCGACACCGCCCCCATCGCCGCCTGACGGCCGCCCGGCCAGCTGGGCGGGCTGATCACAGGCGGCCAGCGGATTTGACGGCCAGGTAGGCGTCGGCCAGGGCGGACGGCAGCCGGTCCGGCGGGGCGTCCACCACCTGAACACCCAGCTGCCGGAGCAGGGCCGAGATCCGCTGCCGGCCCGCCAGCGCCGCTTCGGCGGCCGCGGCGTCGTACAGGCTGGCCGGATCACCGCGGCCCGCGGCCAGCTCCGCCAGCCGCGGGTCGCTGACCGCGGCGATCATGATCAGGTTCCGGGCGGCCAGGGCGGGCAGCCGGGGCAGCAGGCCCTCTTCGAGCACGGCCGGGTTCAGGTCGGTGACCAGGATGACCAGGCAGCGGCGGCGGGCCACGGTGAGCACGGCACTGGCCATGGCCGCCGCGTCGGTCTCGGTCAGCTCCGCTTCCAGCGAGGCCATCGCGCTGGTAAACGAGGCGAGCACGGACGACCGGGGAGCGCCCAGCACCCGGGCGCGCACCCGCCGGTCGAACGCGAGCAGGTCAACCCGGTCCCCGGCGCGCGAGGCCAGGGCGGCCAGCAGCAGCGTCGCGTCCATGGCGGCGTCCAGCCGGGGCAGGCCGCCCACCCGGCCCGCGGCGGTCCGGCCGGTATCCAGCACGACCAGGATCCGCCGGTCGCGTTCCGGCCGCCAGGTCCGGACCATCACGTCACCCCGGCGCGCGGCCGCCCGCCAGTCGATGGACCGGACATCGTCGCCGATGACGTACTCGCGCAGCGAGTCGAATTCGGTGCCCTGCCCGCGCAGCAGCGACCGGTGCTGCCCTTCCAGCTGACGCAGCATGGACAGTTTCTCGCCTAGATGACGGCGGCTGCCGAACGGCGGGAGCACGCGCACGGTCCACGGCACGGCCTGGGCGCCCTGCCGGGCGGCCAGGCCGCACGGCCCCAGGGAGCGCACGATAACCGCGGGCGACAGCTTGTCGCCGCGCCGGTCCGGGGTGAGGGCGGACGTCACCGTGCCGGTCCCGGCCGCCGGCAGGATCAGCCGGGCCTGCCCCGGAGTGGCGTGCGCGCTCGGCTGCCAGGCCGCCCGGAGCACGGCCCGCAACGGCCGTGGGCCCGGGTTCTGCACGGTCACCTCGGTGCGGGCGGTCTCGCCGAGCAGCACCCGGGTGTCGCCGGACCGGGTGATGCGCAGGTCCCGCACGCTGGCCGCGAGGGCCAGGTCAGCCAGGATGGCCGCGAGCAGCAGGCCGTTCACGGCCAGCAGGGCCGGGACGGTACGCACGGCTAGCACCACCAGCGCGCCGAGGAGGGCGGCCAGCCCGGCCCGCCCGGTCAGCGCCACGTGCCATTCACCGGGGGACCGGTACCGCGGCGAGTACCGCGTCGAGCACGCCGTCCGGCGACGCGCCCTCCAGCTCCGCCTCGGGCCGGAGCTGTACCCGGTGCCGCAACGTGGGCAGGGCCAGCGCCTTCACGTCGTCCGGGGTAACGTAGCCGCGGCCAGCCAGCCAGGCCCAGGCCCGGCTAGTGGCCTGCAGCGCGGCCGCGCCCCGCGGGGACACGCCGAGCCGCAGCGACGGCGAGCTCCGGGTCGCCCGGCACAGGTCCACGATGTAGCCGGCCACCTCGCTGCCCACCCGCACCTCCCGCACGGCGGCGGTGGCGGCGGCCAGCTCGGCTGGCCCAGCGGCGGGCCTGATCCCGGTGGCGGCGAGGTTGCCGGGATCGAAGCCAGCGGCGTGCCGGGCCAGGATGCCTATTTCCTCGTCCCGCCCGGGCAGCCCCACGGTGAGCTTGACCAGGAACCGGTCCAGCTGCGCTTCGGGCAGCGGGTAGGTCCCCTCGTACTCGACCGGGTTCTGGGTGGCGGCCACCAGGAACGGCTCGGGCAGCGGCCGGGGGTGGCCCTCGACCGACACCTGTCGCTCCTCCATCGCCTCGAGCAGCGCGGCCTGGGTCTTCGGCGGAGTCCGGTTGATCTCGTCGGCCAGCAGCAGGTTGGTGAAGACCGGGCCCTCCCGGAACTGGAACAGGGCGGTCTTCGCGTCGTAGATCAGCGACCCGGTCACGTCGCCGGGCATCAGGTCGGGAGTGAACTGGACCCGCGTGCTGCGCAGCGAGAGCGCCGCCGCCAGCGAGCGCACCAGCAGCGTCTTGGCCACCCCGGGCACGCCCTCCAGCAGCACGTGCCCCCGGCAGAGCAGGCAGATCACCAGGCCGGTGAGCACGGAGTCCTGGCCCACCACCGCCTTGCCGACCTCGGTGCGCACCGCCTCCAGCGCGGCCCGCGGCCCGCTCATGCCAGCCGCGGCAGAAGAACCCGGCGCGGTCAGCGCGGCTGGGGGATAGTCGGCGGTCACGGTGTGCGTACCTCTCCTTCGAGCGCGTCGATGTCGCGGGCCAGTGCGACCAGGGCCGCGTCGTCGCGGGGAACCGGCCCGAACAGGGTGGCCCGGATCTCGCCCGCGTCCCGCCCGGTCCGCCCGGCCAGCACCGCGGCGACCGGGTCCGGGCCAGCGCTGGCCGGCAACGCGAGCCGGCTGGTGATCCGGCGCAGCGCAGCCGCGCGCAGCGCGGCCGCCGCCCGGTCGCGGGCCCGCCGGGACCGGTAGAGCCGGCCATGGCCCTCCACGGTCTCGGCCGCCCGCACCACCACCGGCAGTGGCTCGGTGACCAGCGGGCCGAGCCGCCGCGCCCGCCACAGAGCAGCCAGCACGGCCGCGATGAGCAGCTGCAACGCCACCAGGTAGGCCGGTCCCGGGATCTCGGCGAACAGCGATTGCGGCCCGGCTGCCGCCACGGACAGCGGGACGGGCGGTACCAGCCAGACAATCCGCGAGCTGCCGCGGAGCAGGTTCAGCGCCAGCGCGGCGTCGCCCTGGCGGCCGAGATCGGTGTTGCTGAACGGGGCGCCGGTGCCCAGCACGGTGACCGGGCGGCCGCCTGCCGTGAAGCGGACCAGCGACGGATGCCCGTCGATCGGGTAGCAGCGCACCGCACCCGGGACAGCGGCCCGCATCAGCACCCCGCCCATGGCGGCGGTGCCCGCCAGCCGGGCGGCCAGCAGCGGGCAGCCGGGCGCGGTCAGCGCCACTGCGGCCCGGTCGGCCACGGTGACGCCCGGGGCCAGCGCCGCTAGCGCCGGGCCGCCCGGCGCCACCAGCAGCAGGCTGGCCGGGGTCCGGGCCAGCCCGCGGAGCTGGCTCGCGCTCAGCCGGGACGGGCTGGTGATGATCAGGGTCACCGCCGCGCTGCGCGCCGCCGCTTCCGCCGCGGTCACGCTGACCGCGCGGAGGACCGGCTGCCCGCGCTGGGCGAGGATGCTGGCGAGCGCCTTGCCGCCGCCGGGCCGGGGGTTGGCCGGGTCCAGGTACCCGGACTGGGCCGGGGCTGGCTTCAGCAATGCGACCAGCGCCCCGCCCAGCAGGACTAGCAGGACCACGGTGACCGTGCCCCGCCAGCGGCGTGGCCGTTCCGGCCCGCCCAGCGGCGCCTGCGGGGCCGCTGGCGGCGCCAGCACCGTGCCGCCCGGCCCGGTCACGCGGCACCGATCCGGGTGTCCAGGGCACGGACCAGCGCATAGCCGTCCGCTGTGCCCGGCCGCTCGCCGTAGCAGACATCGTCGAACAGCCGGGCCGCGTCCTCCAGCGCGCGGGCGTCGCCGGGCAGGGCCTGCCCGGCCTCGGCCGCGATCTCGTCCGCGGTCCGCCCGGCCCGCGGCGTGAGCACCCCGCGTTCCTCCAGCTGGACCACGATGCCCCGGACCGACTCCAGGATGGCGCCGGAATAGTCGCCCGCTTCGGCCAGCCGGCTGGCCCGCTGCCGGTGCTCGGCCGCGGTCAGTGCGCCGGCGCCAGCGGTCAGGCTGGTGCGCTGGCGGCGGCCCCGGGACAGCGGGCCGACCCCGCCCAGCACGACGAGGATGACGGCTGCCGCGAGGGCGGACAGCGCGACCACTGCCCACCAGCCGCCCGGAAAGGAGCTGCCCGCCTGGAACAGCCGCAGCAGCAGGGTGCCGATCGCGTGCTCGATCCGCTGGGTGAGCGACCCGGCGGGATGGTAGATGGCCTTGGCCAGCTCGGTGCGGGCCAGCCGCTGCGCGGCCCCGCGGCTGATCGGCGGCGCGGCCGCCGTCACCACGGCGGCGGGGCGCCCGGTGCCGCGTCCGCGGGCGGCTGCCAGGCCGCCGCGAAGTCCGCGTCGCCCGCGGTGCGCAGCGCCAGGTCCAGGCCTTCCTTGCGCATCCGCATGTCCACGTAGAGCAGGACGGTGACCCCGACCGCGATCGGCCGGGTCACGGTGCCCGCGAGGATCGTGCCGATCACGCTGATGATGGCCGCGGCGAGGTGCGTGCCGCCGCCCTGCGCGCTGATCGTTCCCACCACCGAGAACGGGACCTGCAGGATGCCCGCGGCCACGGTGACGATGATCCCGGCCAGCGCCAGGATGCCGAACACCCGCCAGAAGCTCCGCTGGACCAGCCGCCAGGACCGGGCCAGTGCCCGGGCTGGCCCGGCGCCTTCTACCACGACCACCGGGGTGACCAGGCTGAGCCGGACGCCCATCCAGATGGTGAGCAGGATCGCGGCGATGAAGCCCGGGATGCCGATGGCCAGGTACACGCCCAGCGGAGCGCTCAGCGCGAACGCGAGCAGCAACAGCAGGCCCAGCGCCGTGGTGGGACCGAGCCCGACCAGGAGCACCAGCACGGTGGCCAGGAGCAGGCTGCCCAGCCGGGGCCGGGCCGCCTGCCAGGCTTCTCCCGCGCTGATCCGCTTACCCGCCACCCCGGCCATGATGACCGGCGCGAGCAGCCCGGCCAGGATCACCTGGACCAGGAAGCTGAGGAACACCGACAGCGCGAGCGCGGGCAGCAGCGCGGTCAGCAACTGGCTGAGCAGGTGCCCGGCCTGGGCCGAGGTCTCCGGCTGGCCCACGGCGGGCAGGCTGAGCCCGGACATGTGCAGCGCGGTCTGCGTGATGGTGGCGGAGATGACCGCTGAGATCGTCATGAGCACGGCGGCCAGGCCCAGGGTGGCCTTGGGGTTGCGGCGGACCGAGGCAAAGGAGCCGTCCAGGATCTCGCCCACGCCGAGCGGCCGCAGCGGGATCACCCCGGGCTTGGGCGCCGCGTTCGCCGCGGGCCACCCTCCGTGCCCTGGCGGGCCATATCCCACTGCCTGGCCGTATCCCGGCGGCCCGTAACCCGGCGGCGGTCCGTACCCGGGTGGCGGTCCGTACCCGGGCGGCGGGGGAGGCGGAGCGCCATGCCCGCCCCCGGGCGGGAACCAGGGCTGGGGCCGGTCAGGCTGCCCGTCTCCCGGCGCGTCCGGCGACGGACTGTCTGTCATGGCTCTCCCTCGCGGCGGGCTGCCGCGTCCTCGCCCGCGGCGGTGCCGCAGCCCTACACGTCGATGGCCGGGCTCCCCCCTCATCCCTGCTGGCGCCCATACTGGCATGAAGCTGGCTGATGATGTAGCCGGGCGGCAGAACCACGGCGGCCCCGCTATTCGACCCTGCCCCAGGCGGCGCGGCAGACTCAGTACATGAACGTGCCCACGCTGCGCTGGCTCGATGCGCCGGCCGGCCCGGCTATCGCCCTGCTCGACCAGACCCGGCTGCCCGCCGAGGAGACAGTCGTTACCTGCGTTACCGTTGCTGACCTTGTCGACGCGATCCGGCGGCTGGCGGTCAGGGGAGCGCCGGTGCTCGGCGTGGCAGGTGCGTTCGGTGTGGCGCTCGCCGCGCACCGCGGCGAGGACGTGGCCGCGGCGGCCCGGGCCATTGAGGACGCCCGGCCGACCGCGGTGAACCTCGGCTGGGGCGCGCGCCGGGCGCTGGTCGCCTACCAGTCCGCTCTGGCCAGCGGCAATTCAAGATCAGAAGATCAGCAACGCCTGGCGGCCGGTGCTGCCCTGGCCGAGGCCAGGGCCGTGGCGGCGGAGGACGCCGCGGCGAGCGCGGCCATGGCCGTGCACGGCCTGCGCCTGGTCCCGCCAGCGGCCCGGATCCTCACCCACTGCAACACCGGGGCGCTGGTCTCCGCGGGCGAGGGGACCGCGTTCGCGGTCATCCTGGCCGCGCACCGCGCCGGGCGGCTGGCCCGGTTGTGGGTGGACGAGACCAGGCCGCTGCTGCAGGGGGCGCGGCTGACCGCCTATGAGGCCCAGCGGGCCGGATTGGATTACGCGGTGCTGGCCGACGCGGCGGCCGGGTCGCTATTTGCCGGCGGGCAGGTGGACCTGGTGCTGACCGGGGCGGACCGGATCGCCGCGGACGGCAGCGTGGCGAACAAGGTCGGCACCTACGGCCTGGCCGTGCTCGCCCGGCAGCACGGGGTGCCGTTCGTCGTGGTCGCCCCGGTGTCCACGATCGACTTCCAGACGGCGGACGGCGCCGGGATCGTGGTCGAGCAACGCCCCGCCGAGGAGGTGACCACCCTGGCCGGCCAGCCAGCCGCGGCTCCGGGCAGCCCCGCCTACAACCCGGCGTTCGATGTCACCCCGGCCCGCCTGATCACGGCGGTGGTCACTGAGCGTGGCATCGCGCAGCCCGTGTCTGCGGGTACGCTGCGGATGCTGACAGGGGGCCGGGACCTGCCCGAAGCTCGGGCTAAGGGTGCCACCGGCCATGTTTCCGTGGAACTATGAGGCCCATGAAAGGTCGTGTGCTCGTCGTCGACGACGACGCTGCCCTATCCGAGATGCTTGGCATCATGCTCCGGGGCGAGGGCTTCGAGCCCACTTTTGTCGCCGATGGGGACAAGGCCATCGAGGTATTCCGGGATACTCACCCTGATCTGGTGCTGCTCGACCTGATGCTGCCCGGTATCGACGGAATTGACGTCTGCCGCCAGATCCGCACCGAATCGGGCGTCCCCATTGTGATGCTCACGGCCAAGACCGACACTGTGGACGTGGTGCTCGGACTGGAGTCAGGGGCCGACGACTACATCGTCAAGCCGTTCAAGTCCAAGGAGCTGATCGCCCGGGTCCGGGCCAGGCTGCGCCGGACCGACGATCCAGCGCCGGAGATGCTGCAGATCGTGGACGTGGAGATCGACGTGGCGGGGCACTCGGTGAAGCGCGCGGGCCGCCCGGTCAGCCTCACCCCGCTGGAGTTCGACCTGCTGGTGGCGCTGGCCCGGAAGCCGCGCCAGGTGTTTACCCGCGAAGTGCTGCTGGAACAGGTCTGGGGTTACCGGCACGCGGCGGACACCCGGCTGGTCAACGTACATGTGCAGCGGCTCCGCGCGAAGATCGAGAAGGACCCGGAGCATCCCGAGATCGTGGTGACCGTCCGCGGCGTGGGCTACAAGGCCGGGCCGGCCTGACCGGTTCCGTTCAGCGAAGAAGGGCGATGGAGGGAGTAGCGAGCCAGAACGAGCCGGGCCGGCGGCGCGACAGCGAGCCGGCTGGCCGCCTGCGGGCTGCGCTCCTGCTCCGCCGGGCCGCCCGCCGCCTCCCTCCGCGGGCCCGCTCGGTGCTCCGGGCCGGGCAGCGCCGGGCCAGCCGGCTCGTCGGCCAGCTGCGCCGCCGCTGGCAGCGCTCGCTGCAGCTGCGGGTGGTGGCGACCACCGTCGTCATCTGCGTCGTGGTGGCCACCGTGCTCGGCTTCTTCCTCGTCCAGCAGATCGCCGCCGGGCTGCTGAACAGCGCCCGGTCCTCGGCGGCCAGCCAGCTCTCTGAGGGCCTGTCCGTGGCCAAGGACGACGCTGGCCTGGAGGGCTCGGTCACCAGCCGGGTGAAGTCGCTCACCTCGCTGGCCCGCACCCTGCAGTCGCTGAGCGGGCCGAGCGCCACCTTCGACGTGGTGATCTTCGCGCAGCCGGCCGGGGATTCGGCCTTCGGCGGCACCTACGGCAACCAGAACCTCAACCTGTCCAGCATCCCGCAGCGGGTGATCCAGAAGATCACCCAGGAGCAGCGGAAGGGCCTGACCGGCAAGCTCTGGTCCAGCCCGACCCTGCTGCGGTACCACAACCGCCGGGCGGCCGAGCCGGGCCTGGCCATCGGCGGCGTGATCAACTCCCACGACCAGCTGTACTACCTGTTCCCGCTGGACCAGGAACAGGCCACGCTCCAGCTGGTGCGCACGGCCATGCTCGGCGGCGGGCTGGCCCTGGTGCTGTTGCTGGTGAGTATCGTCGCCCTGGTCACCCGCTGGGTATTCGTGCCGATCCGGGAAGCGGCCCAGGCCGCCCAGCGGCTGTCCGACGGCCACCTTGAGGAGCGGATGCCGGTCCGCGGCGCGGACGACCTGGCCGCGCTGGCCCGGTCGTTCAACGACATGGCCTTCAGCTTGCAGGAGAAGCTGCGCGAGCTGCAGGAGCTGTCCCAGGTTCAGCGGCAGTTCGTCTCGGACGTGTCGCATGAGCTGCGCACCCCGCTCACCACGATCCGGATCGCGGCGGATGTGCTGTTCGCGGGCCGGGATCAGCTGCAGCCCGCCTCGGCCCGGTCGGCCGAGCTGCTCGAAGGCCAGCTGGAGCGGTTCGAGTCGCTGCTCGCCGACCTGCTGGAGATCAGCCGGTACGACGCCAACGCGGCTACCCTGGACGCGGAATCCGCCGACATGTGCGACCTGGTCCGGCGGGCCGCCGCCGATGCGGAGCAGCTCGCGGCCAGGCGCGGCACCCGGATCGACTTCCGGCTGCCGCCCGAGCCGTGCGTGGCTGAGGTGGACCGCCGCCGGGTCGAGCGCATCCTGCGCAACCTGCTGGACAACGCGGTTGAGCACGGCGAAGGACGGGACGTGGTGGTCACCGTGGCCGGGGACCGGGACGCGGTGGCGGTCGCGGTCCGCGATCACGGCGTCGGGTTCGGGCCCGCGGAGCAGCAGATGGTGTTCGACCGGTTCTGGCGGGCCGACCCGGCGCGGGCCCGCACCACCGGCGGCACCGGGCTCGGCCTGGCCATTGCCAAGGAGGACGCCCGGCTGCACAACGGCTGGCTGCAGGCCTGGGGAGAACGCGGCAAGGGCTGCGTGTTCCGGCTGACCGTGCCGCGGACGGCCGGATGTGAGCTGGCCGGGTCACCGCTGCCGCTGGGCCCGGATGAGACCGAGCCCGGGCCCGAGTTCGCCCGCTCGCCGATCGTCATCGCGCTGCACAGCGACGTGGTCAACGGCGAGGAGTTCGGCGCGGAGGCAGTCACCGTGGACAGCCTGGACGGTGCGGCCGGGACTCCGATCGCGGGTACCGGGGTCACCGGTCCGGGAACCGCGGGCACGGCCGCGGGTGGCTGAGTCCCCGCCGCGGCGGTCCCGGCTGGCCGCCCGGCTGCTGGCCGCCGCGCTGACCGCGGTATTCCTGGCTGGCTGCGCGGACGTGCCCACCAGCGGGCTGCTGACCCAGAGCGCCCTGCCGGCCGGTCCTGGCGGCGGCGCGCAGCAGGCCTGGCGCTGCTGCGGAGTGATCATGTACCCGCCGCACCCGGGCTGGAATCCCGCGCAGATCGTCCAGGGCTTCATCCTCGCCAGTGCCAACTTCGATGATCAGCACGCGATCGCGCGGGAGTACCTGGCGCCCGGCGCGGGCGCGAAATGGCAGCCCGGGCCGGGGCCAGCCGTCACGGTCATCGCGCAGCTGCCCACGGTCACCTACTACGCGCGCCCGTTCGGCTCGCCGGGCACCGCGATCGTCCAGATCAGCGCGCTGGAGCTGGGCAAGGTCACGGCCAGCGGCCAGTACATCCCGGCGGTGGGCGGCGGCAGCCGGCTCACCCAGGAGTTCAGCCTGCAGCTGGTGCACCGGCAGTGGCGGATCACGGTGCTGCCGGGCAGCAGCGCGGCTGGCGTCTCGCATGAGCTGCTGCTCGCCAACGACATGTTCCAGCTGGACTACCAGCCGCGCAACCTGTACTACTTCGACCCGTCGGAAAAAATCCTGGTGCCCGATCCGGTGTTCGTCCCGATCGACGCGGCCGATCCCGGCACGGAGCTGGTGCAGGCGCTGATCGCCAGCCCGCAGGGCTGGCTGGCCGGGGCCGCGTTCTCCGCGTTCCCGCCCGCGGCCCGGATCCGCCGCCCGGTGCAGGTCCCCCCGGGCAGCAATACCGCGATCGTGGACCTGTCCCTGCCGAAGTCCGCCACCACCCTGACCAACCTGCAGGACATGTCCGCCCAGCTGGTGTGGACGCTGACCAGCTCCTCCTATGGTGCGCCCGCCATCGAGGCGGTGAAGCTGGAGGTGAACGGCAGGCCCTGGGGTCCGCCCGGGCGCAGCGTGGTGCAGGACCGGGACAGCTACCCGCAGCCGGCCCTGGAGCCGCCGGGACACGAGGACCTGTACTACCTGAGCGGTGGCGCGGCCCGGGTGATGCACGGCCGCGGGCCCGGCAGCGATCCGGTGGCCGGCCCGGCTGGCACCGGCCGGGTGCCGCTCAGCAGCATCGCGGTCTCCCCGGATGAGCACTACCTGGCGGGCCTGGCGCAGTCCGCTGGCAGTGCGGTGAGCACGGTCTACACGAGCGATCTGGCGGCCGCCGGGAAATCGCATGCGGCCGCGTCCGCGGGTGCGCTGACGGCGCGGCTCACCGGCACCAGCTTCACCGCGGCCAGCTGGGATCACGCCGATAACCTGTGGGTCGCGGGCACCGTCGGCGGCAAGCCCGGGGTGTGGATGATCGCGCCGGGTGGCGCCGCGCCGATCGCAGTGACCCTGCCCGCCGGGCTGGGGCCGGTCACCGCGCTGAAAGTGGCCCCGGACGGGGTGCGGGTCGCGATGATCATCGGCACCGGGCCCGGGGCGCAGGTGCTGATAGCCGCCGTGGTCCGGGACGATTCGGCGGTCATGCTGTCCAGCGCCGGGCAGATCGCCGCGGACTTGTCCGACCCTAGCGGGCTGACCTGGTACGACGCTGACCATCTGCTGGTGGTGAACCAGTCGGCGTCCGGGCCGCAGCTGGAGGAGGTACCGGTCAACGGCGACGCTTCCACCTACGAGGAGATCGAGCCCGGCATGACCACGATCACCGCAGCCGGCCCGCACAACCTCCTGTTCGCTGGGCTGCAGACCGGGTCCCTGGTCAAGTCGCTGGGCCTGGGCGAGTTGTGGAGCCCGCTCGCGTCCGGCCGGGTCGCGACCTATCCGGGCTGACCCCGGGATCAGCGGCGGGGTAAATCAACCACGATGCCCGCGTCGGCCCCGGTACCGGCGGCCATCTAGTGTCCAAGTAGACACGCCCCGCTCCTGACATACGGGCCGGGGAGGGCTAGCGTCGTGCTATGGCACCCGCCCGGGTCCGTGGTTGCGCCGGGCAGGGCCTCCCGCTTCCCGCGGGCGGCCCTGCTGAGCTAGCCGATGCCAGCCGCAGGCGAAACGGCCCACGTAAGGCGACTTGTCGTCGACCGATCACGGTGCGGCTTAGAGGTAAGTCCTGCCCCGCCGGGAGATCAGATATCTCACGGGCCGGGAGAAGGGCGGTAGTGGCACAGGCCGCGAATCCCTCAGCAGGCGGATGTGGGGACGAAGACCAGGTCGGCCGGGCGGGTGCCACCCACATGGATCGGGTCGAAGGGGGTTTCCCACGTGGACATCATCTTCAAAGGTCGGCGGACCGGTGTGCAGGAGCGTTTCCGGGCGCATGCGACAGCGAAGCTCGACAAGATCGTGAAGCTGGACCGCAACGCGATCAGGATCGATGTGGAAGTAACCAAGGAGCGTAACCCCCGGCAGTCCGCGCAGCGGGAACGGGTCGAGCTGACCATTTCCTCTCGCGGGCCGGTCATCCGGGCCGAGGCCGCGGCCGATGACCGGTTCGTGGCACTGGACCGGGCTATGGCCAAGCTCGAGGCGCGGCTGCGACGTGCCTGCGACCGGCGGAAGAGCCGGTCCGCAGGGCACATGACGCCGGCCGACGCCGCGGCCGGGGTGCCTGCCATCCCGGTGCCGGACAACCTGGCCGAGCCCTGGCCGGAGGAAGTCGCCGATCTCGCCCCGGCCCGGGTGAGCACCCGGCTGGAGAACATCGTGCCCATTCCGATGGAAGGCGACGGGCCGCTCGTGGTGCGGGAGAAATTCCACCCCGCGGCGCCGATGACGATCGACCGGGCGCTGCTCGAGATGGAGCTCGTCGGGCACGACTTCTTCCTCTTCCGCGACGAGGACTGCCAGCTGCCGAGCGTGGTCTACCGGCGGCGGGGTTACGACTACGGGGTGATCCGGCTGATCGAGGACCCGGCACTGGAAGCCCGGCCCGGCGCCGTCCGGCCGGCCCCGAATGGATTGAACCACCAGGTAGTGGAGAATCGATTTATCCGTTAGCCGGGCTGCCGGTCCCAGTACGGCGCAAGCCGGGGCAGGCAAGTCCCGGTTTGCGTGGCGTGCTCTGCTGCGCCAGAGTTGATCGCCCCGAGGTTTCTGATCATTGATGCCATGGGGGTTCGATCGTGGCTGACCGGGCAGTGACGTCGAGTCGTAAACGCAGGGTCAGGGAGAGGTGCGATGGCCGGAGATCCCGCGGTAACCCCAGGATCAGCCGGGTCCCAGGCCGGCCCGATCCGATCCGTGCGCTCATTGTCGATGATCACGCGCTGTTCCGTCGCGGGCTGGAGATGGTCCTCGCCGCTGAGGACGACATCGAGCTGGTGGGCGAGGCGAGCGATGGCACGGAGGCGGTGCAGAAGGCTGGTGAGTCGCTGCCCGATGTCGTGCTGATGGACATCCGGATGCCCAGGAGCAGCGGCATCGAAGCGTGCCGGGCGATGAAAGAGGTGGCACCCAGCTCGAAGATCGTCATGCTGACGATCAGCGATGAGGAAGAGGATCTGTTCGAGGCGATCCGGGCCGGGGCCAGCGGTTACCTGCTCAAGGACATCCCGCTGGACGAGGTCGCGGATGTGGTCCGGGCGGTGCACGGCGGGCAGTCGCTGATCAACCCCTCGATGGCCGCGAAGCTGCTCACCGAGTTCGCCACCCTGGCCAAGCGGGACGAGGACGCGGAGCAGCCGGTGGAGCAGGTGCCCGCGCCCAAGCTCACCGACCGTGAGATGCAGGTGCTCAAGCTGGTCGCCCGGGGGATGAACAACCGGGACATCGCCAAGGAACTGTTCATCTCGGAGAACACCGTCAAGAACCACGTCCGGAACATCCTGGAGAAGCTCCAGATCCACTCCCGGATGGAAGCCGTGATGGTCGCGGTCCGGGAGAAGCTGATCGAGTTCAGCTAGCCGTCGCCCGGGCGCCCCGGGCGGCGGTCAGCCGAGGGCCGCGTGCAGCCGGGGCCGCAGTTCCGCCGGGCTGACCTGCTCCACCGCCACCGCGGAACAGCCCACCCACTCCGCGGCCTCGCGCAGGGCGCGGGCCATCGGCTCGGCCGCCGCCGGGGTGTCGATGGACACCTGGCGGGCGACCAGGGTCTGGCCACGGCGCACCGGGTCCACCCGGCCCGCCAGGCGGCCCCGGGCCAGCAGCGGCATGGCGTAGTAGCCGTGCACCCGCTTGGCCCTGGGCACGTACGCCTCCAGCGAGTGCGCGAAACCGAACATCCGCCGCGTCCGCTTGCGGTCCCAGATCAGCGAGTCGAACGGGGACAGCAACGTGACCCGGTGACGGCCGCTGGGGGCCTCGGCGAGCGCGGCCGGATCGGCCCAGCCCGGGGCCGCGGCCTTCCCCGGCATCTCAATCATGACCGGGGTGAGGCCCGCGGCGAGCGCGGATTCGTCGGCCAGTTCGGCATGCTTCGCCGTGCCGTCGGTCAGTTCGCGCAGCCGGTGATAGTCGATCAGGTCAGCGCGGGTGAGCACGCCCAGCGCGCGGGCCGCCACCCCGGCCAGGTGCGCCAGGCAGTCGGCGTCCGGCGGGCCGGCGTCCAGCAGCTCGCCCGGCAGCACCCGCTCGGGCAGGTCATAGACCCGCCGCCAGCCATCCCGGCGCACGCAGACGACCTCGCCGACGTCCAGCAGCCATTCCACCGCGATCTTCGTCTCGGACCAGTCCCACCATGGGCCGCCGGCCTTGGCCCCGCCGAGCTGGGTGGCGTTGAGCGGGCCATCCGCACGGAGCCGGGCCATCACCTCGGCACAGGCGCGGTCCCGGTCCTGCCCCCGGTGCCAGCGCTGGCCCCGGGCCCGCAGCGCGCGGCGGCGGAACGCATACCACGGCCAGTCCTCGATGGGCAGGATGCAGGCCGCATGTGACCAGTACTCGAACGCGGCGGGCTGGCGCGGATGCCAGTAGGCGCGCTCGATCCGGTCCCGCGGCACCGCGCCGAGCCGGGCATACGCGACCAGCTCGTGCGAGCGGGCCAGCACGCTGATCGTGTCCAGCTGGACCGCGCCGAGCCGGCGCAGCATCGCGGGCACCCCGCCGCGCCGGGCGGCGCTGCCGATGAAGCCCTGCGCGCGCAGCGTGAGCAGCCGCGCCTCATCGGCGGAAACAGACAGCTGGGGCGCGGGCAGCGCGGCAGTCACCACGAAGGTGCAGCTTAATCACTGGCACCGACAACCGGCGGCCGGTGTCGTCGCCGCCCGGGACCGGGCTGGCGCTGGCTGGTTTAGTACCAGTCCTCGAAGATGCCGGTGGACAGGGCCAGCAGGCCGCCCACCACGACCAGGCCAAGCCCAGTCCAGAACGCCCACCAGGCCGGCCCGAAGACCAGGGCGAAGCCGCCGCAGATGAAGCCGGCCATCATGATGCCCACCGCCACCCAGGACACCGGGCGGCCGTGGAATGCCTCATAGTGCCCAGGGGCACCCGGCGCATCCTGGCTGAGCGCGCCTCCGTCCGGCTGGGCGCCGGACCTGACGTCCGTTCCCACCTGGTCCGCCATGCGCGCTGCTCCTCTCCTCGTGCGCCGGGCGCGCGCTGCTACCGCCCAGCCCTTATTGTGGCGGAGGCATGGCCTGCGCACCACCTTGGGCCCCCGGAATGCGGGTGGCCCCGGGATGCGTTCGCCCAGGACGTGCGCACGCAGCACGGCCGTCCCGGACCGCGCTCGCACGCGACAGCGTAGCGGGCCGGCCTGCGCCGCGGCGTTGCCGGTGACGAATCGCGCTGACCGCGTTCAACGGTAACGTGGCCGGGCCGGTGTGCGGATCGTGGCTCGGTTTCGCTGCCGGACTCGCCTACCATGACTTGTGACGGCGGTAGCACCGATCGCCACAGCTGCTGCCTGTCCGGCTGGCTGGGACGACGGTGTGCCAACGGGGCGTACCAGCATTTTCCCGGCCAGAGGTAACCATCCGCAAGGAGCGCGACGAGAAGTGCCAGTCATCATCGACAGTGTCCTGCGCGCAGGTGAAGGCAAGACTCTGCGCAGGCTCAAGCGGATCGCCGATCAGGTTAACTCGATCGAGGAAGACTTCGCTGCGCTGAGCGACGCGGAATTGCGGGCCCTGACCGACGAATTCCGGCAGCGTTACGCCGACGGTGAATCACTCGACGAGCTGCTCCCGGAGGCCTACGCCACGGTCCGGGAGGCGGCCCGGCGGACCCTGGGCCAGCGGCACTTCGATGTGCAGATCATGGGCGGCGCCGCGCTGCACATGGGCAACATCGCGGAAATGAAGACCGGTGAAGGCAAGACCCTCACCTGCGTGCTCCCGGCCTACCTGAACGCGCTGAGTGGCAACGGCGTGCACGTGGTGACCGTTAACGACTACCTGGCCCGGCGTGACTCCGAGTGGATGGGCCGGGTGCACCGGTTCCTCGGCCTGGAAGTTGGCGTGATCCTGGCCCAGATGCCGCCGGAGGAGCGGCGCAAGCAGTACGAAGCCGACATTACCTATGGCACCAACAATGAGTTCGGCTTCGATTACCTTCGCGACAACATGGCCTGGGGCCTGGACGAATGCGTCCAGCGCGGGCATACCTTCGCCATTGTGGACGAGGTCGACTCCATCCTGGTGGACGAGGCCCGGACGCCCCTGATCATCAGCGGGCCGGCCGAGCAGAGCGCCCGCTGGTACACCGAGTTCGCCAAGATCGCCCCGCGGCTGCGCCGCGGTGAGGACGGCGATGGCGACTACGAGGTCGACGAGAAGAAGCGGACCATCGGCATCATGGAAGCGGGGGTGGAGAAGGTCGAGGACTGGCTCGGCATCGACAACCTCTACGACCCGGTCAACACCCCGCTGGTCAGCTTCCTGAACAACGCCATCAAGGCCAAGGAGCTGTACAAGAAGGACAAGGACTACGTCGTGGTCAACGGCGAGGTCCTGATCGTGGACGAGTTCACCGGCCGGATGCTCTACGGCCGGCGCTACAACGAGGGCATGCACCAGGCCATCGAGGCCAAGGAAGGCGTGCAGATCCAGAACGAGAACCAGACGCTGGCCACGATCACGCTGCAGAACTACTTCCGGCTCTACGACAAGCTGGCGGGCATGACCGGCACGGCGATGACCGAGGCGAACGAGTTCTCCCAGATCTACAAGCTCGGCGTGGTGCCGATCCCGACGAACAAGCCGATGATCCGGCTCGACCAGGCCGACGTCGTCTACCAGACGGTCCAGGCCAAGTTCGAGGCCGTGGTCACCGACATCGCCGAGCGGCACGCCAAGGGCCAGCCGGTGCTCGTCGGCACGACCAGCGTGGAGAAGTCCGAGACCCTGTCCAAGATGCTCAAGCGCAGCGGGATCCCGCACGAGGTGCTGAACGCCAAGTACCACGAGCGCGAGGCGGCGATCATCGCCCAGGCCGGGCGCAAGGGCGCGGTCACCGTGGCGACCAATATGGCCGGCCGCGGCACCGACATCATGCTCGGCGGTAACCCGGACTTCATCGCCGACATCGAGCTGCACCAGCGCGGCCTGTCCCCGGTGGACACGCCCGAGGACTACGAGGCGGCCTGGGCCGAGGCGGTGGACAAGGCCAAGGCCGCGGTGGCCGAGGAGCATGTGGAGGTGGTCGAGGTCGGCGGCCTGTACGTGCTGGGCACGGAGCGGCACGAGTCGCGGCGCATCGATAACCAGCTGCGCGGCCGGTCCGGCCGCCAGGGCGACCCCGGGGAATCGCGCTTCTACCTGTCGCTGGAAGACGACCTGATGCGGATGTTCAACGCGGACAAGGTCGCGCACTTCATGGAGTGGCTGAAGACGCCACCGGAGGTGCCGATCGAGTCGAAGGCGGTGAGCCGGTCGATCCGGTCCGCGCAGACCCAGGTCGAGCAGCAGAACTTCGAGATCCGCAAGGACGTCCTCAAGTACGACGACGTGCTGAACCGGCAGCGCCAGGTGATCTACGGGGAACGGCGCAAGGTGCTCGAGGGCGCGGACCTGCACGAGCAGATCCGGGAAATGATCGATGAGGTGATCACTGGTTACGTCGCCGGGGCGACCAGCGAAGGGTTCCCGGAGGAATGGGACCTGGACACGCTCTGGACGGCACTGCGCCAGCTGTACCACACCTCACTCACGATTGACGACGCCGTGGACGAGGTGGGCGGCGAGCGGGCCGGGCTGTCCGCGGATTACCTCACCGAGCTGCTCCGCACGAACGCGCAGGAGGCCTACGACCGGCGCGAGGAGGAGCTGACCCCGGAGATCATGCGGGAGCTGGAGCGCCGGGTGGTGCTCTCCGTGCTCGACCGCAAGTGGCGCGAGCACCTGTACGAAATGGACTACCTGCGCGAAGGCATCGGCCTGCGGGCCTGGGCGCAGCGCGATCCGCTGGTGGAATACCAGCGCGAGGGCTTCGACATGTTCGGCGCCATGATGGACGGGATCAAGGAGGAATCGGTCGGCAACCTGTTCAACCTCCAGGTCGAGGTGCAGGAAAACCCGATCGTGGAAGAGGCCGCCGCGCCAGGCGCCGCCCTCCCGGCCAGCCCGCCCGCCGCGCCGGGCAGCCACGCGGCGCCCGCCGGTGCGGGACCGGATACTGCGGCCCGGGGCACCAGGAACGGGACCGCGCGCCATGCGGCAGGCCAGGCCGGGGCCGCGGGCACCCAGGCTCGGCCAGGCCAGCAACGGAACCGCGCTGGCCGGTCCCGCGCCCAGCAGCGCGGCCGCGCCGCCACCCCGCAGCCGGACACGGCCGCCGCCGGGCCAGGGGCCGCCGGGCCGGGGGCCGGCGGTCAGCCGCCGGTGGTGGCACCCGGCCTGCAGCGCCCGAAGCAGGCCACCCGGCTGCAGTACAGCGCGCCGTCAGCGGACAGCCCCGGCCAGGTCGAGCAGCGCGCGGACACCTCCAGTGGCGACCAGTTCAGCCGGGTCGGCCGTAACGACCTGTGCCCGTGCGGTTCCGGCCGCAAGTACAAGCGCTGCCACGGCGATCCGCGCAACCGCGCCAACGGCTGACCCCGGACTGGTCAGGCCGCCTCCACTTCGGTGCACCGCCAGCCGCCCGGCCGGGCCGGGCGGCTCAGCGTGGCGTGGCGCGGGGCAGCATGCTCCAGCCGCACGGCCAGGGCCCGGATCCGCGGCCCGAAGCTGACCACCACCGTCATCTCGATGACGTCCGGGGCCGGCTGGAAGGCGACCACCCGGCGGACGCACGGGCGCTGGCCCACGGCCAGCATGGGCCCGAGCCGCTGGATCCTGGCCCGGGTCCGTTCCGTGGTCCACGTCCGCATCTGCCGCGGTGACCGGGCCCCGGCCAGCGTCTCCACCAGGACCTGCGCAAACTGCCCCGGCCAGCCCGGAGCCCCGCTGCCCGGCCGGCCCTCCCCGCCCCCGCTGCTGCCGCTGCCGGTACCGCCGCCGCCGGGCTGCTGCTCATCGCCGCCCGGCCCATCGCCGGCTGGCCCAGTCCTCGGCCGGCGCATCGCCGGCTGGCTGGTCCCGGGTGCGCTCGGCCGGCCGCCCGTACCTGCCTGCTGGTCCCGGGTCGCTCGGCGCTCGCCCGTACCTGCCGCTGGTCCCGGGTGCGCTCGGCCGGCCCGCCCGTACCTGCCTGCTGGTCCCGGGTGCGCTCGGCCGGCTCACCCGCCCGGCCCAGGGCACCGGGCTGCTCGTCGTCATAAGGCGGGGCAGAGTCGGGCACCGCGTGCACCTGCAGCGCGGCCGGGTCCGGCAGTGGCCGCCCGGTCACCCGGCGGCAGGGCACCTCCGGCGGCCCCGGATTCACCTTCGGGCGCGGCGCAGGCCCCGGCTCGGACGCGGGCCCCAGTTCGGATCCCTCGGGCGGTCGGATCCGGCTCGGGCGCGGGGCCCGGCTCGGATCGCGGCTCGGGAGTTAAGCGCGGCTGCGCTCCCGGTGGCTGCGACGGCGGAGTAGGCATGGAACCTCCCGGATGTCAGCGATGTGCCGCAAACCTGGTGTCGCAAACTTCATGTGCACACGTCGTGCACCCTGTCCCGCAACCTTTCCGGCGCCCCCGCGCCGTGGATTCAAGGTCTACCCCCCGGCGCCGACATTTCCCCCCCAGCGCCGGTTGCCATCGATTAGCAGTTCGAATTTTCGCCCTCCCAGGGGCAAAAATTCGAACTGCTAAGGGCAGCCCCAGCCTGGCTGGGGCGCCTGGTGTGGTTGGGGCTGCTGGGACGCCCCCGCGTCTCGTCGGCGACCCGGGCCACACCGGCGGGAGCGGGGCCGGGCGAGCGGGAGGTTGGGCGGCCGGCTGGCGGGGAATGCGGGCTTCCGGGCATCGGTTGAAGGGTGGAGCCGGGCCCTTGCTGCCCGGTCCGGACCTGCCGTCTCTGGAGAGTTACCTTGTCACTGCCACCGCTGGTCGAGCCAGCTGCTGAGCTGACCGTGGACGAAGTGCGCCGCTATTCGCGCCACCTGATCATCCCCGACGTCGGGATGGCCGGGCAGAAGCGGCTCAAGAACGCCAAAGTGCTCTGCGTGGGCGCGGGCGGGCTGGGCTCGCCGGCCCTGCTCTACCTGGCCGCGGCGGGTGTCGGCACCCTGGGCGTCATCGACTTCGACGTCGTGGACGAGAGCAACCTCCAGCGCCAGATCATCCACGGCCAGTCCGACGTGGGCCGGTCCAAGGCCGAATCGGCCCGGGACAGCATCCGGGAGATCAACCCGTATGTGCAGGTCATCGTCCATAACGAGTCGCTGACCTCCGACAATGCCATGGACTTGTTCGCGCCGTATGACCTGATCGTGGACGGCACCGACAACTTCGCCACCCGTTACCTGGTCAACGACGCGTGCGTGCTGCTGGGCAAGCCCTACGTGTGGGGCTCGATCTACCGGTTCGACGGCCAGGCGAGCGTGTTCTGGGCCGACCACGGGCCGTGCTACCGCTGCCTCTACCCGGAGCCGCCGCCACCAGGCATGGTGCCCTCCTGCGCCGAGGGCGGGGTGCTCGGCGTGCTCTGCGCGTCGATCGGCTCGATCCAGGTCAACGAGGCGATCAAGGTCATCACCGGGATCGGCGACCCCCTGGTCGGCCGTCTGATGATCTACGACGCCCTGGAGATGACCTACCGCTCGGTGAAGGTACGGAAGGACCCCGAGTGCCCGGTCTGCGGGAAGAACCCGACCGTCACTGAGCTGATCGACTACGACGCGTTCTGCGGCGCGGTGTCCGAGGAGGCCCAGGAGGCCGCGGCCGGCTCCACCATCACCGCCCAGCAGCTCAAGGAGATGCAGGACAACGGGGAGAACATCTTCCTGGTGGACGTGCGGGAGCCGAACGAGTACGAGATCGTGTCCATCCCCGGCGCCACCCTGATCCCTAAGGGCGAGTTCCTCTCCGGTGCCGCGCTCGAGCGCCTGCCGCAGAACCAGCGGATCGTGCTGCACTGCAAGTCAGGGGCCCGGTCCGCGGAATGCCTCGCGATCGTCAAGAACGCGGGCTTCTCGGATGCGGTCCATGTCGGCGGCGGCGTGCTGGCCTGGATCAACCAGATCGACCCGTCCCTGCCCGCCTACTGACCGGGTCAGCCCGCCAGGCCTGCCCGCGGGGCCTCGCCGCCCTGGGGCAGGCCCTAGCGGTCAGCCCTAATATGCGGTTATCGCGGGCAACTCCCGGTGACCGCCATGCCGGGCAGTCGCAGGCCGTACCATTCCGGTGTGGCCATGCATCCGGGAAGGCCGGGTGGCGACGGCGACCCAGCGCCGGAGGGGGGCAGGGCAGCGGACCGCAGAACTGAATCGGCACCTACCGCCGCGTTCCCGCGCAGCCACGCTGCCCGCCGGTATCCGCCGCCGCTCCGGGAGGTCCGGCGGCGTCGTCTCATCCAGGCTGGTTTCGCCCTCGGCCTGATCGGCCTGATCGCGTCCCTCGTCGGTGTGGCCAGCAACGTGCTGCCCCGTTCGTTCACTCCTGGACAGCAGCAACGGATAACCACCTGGGAGATAAGTAAGCGCTGGCGTACCTGGCCTGCGGACCGGATCTTCCCGGCGGCCGTTCCCTATCAGCTGCAGGCTCAGGCGCTGGACAGCCCGGCTGGGGTGCGCCTGACGGCGCGCCGGGCCGGCATCGCGCCGCAGGCCGGCTGTGCGGCTGTCACCGACCCCGTGGCCGCACGGATCCTGGGCCGGTTCGGCTGCGCCGCGGTACTCCGGGCGACCTACCAGGATTCGACCGGTGCCTTCGTGGTCACCGTGGGCGTTGCGGTGCTGCCTGGCACCCGCCAGGCCAGCGCGGCCGTGCGCGCGCTGCCGCACAGCGCGGCGCCAGAACCTGGACTGCGCCCGTTCCCGCTCAGGCACACCGTGCTGGCCGGGTTCAGCAACGCGGCCCGCTGGCTCTCCACCGTCCAGGCAGCCGGCACCTACGTGGTCATGTCCACGGTGGGCTACACCGACGGCAGGCACTACGACGTGCATGAGTCGGCCGACCCGTACGACAAGAACGAGATGCTCAGCGTCGCGGAAGGAATCACGAGCTGGGTCGCGGGGAAGATCGGCGCCCCCCCGCCCCCGCCCCGCTGCCCCGGGACGCCGGCATGCTGAGTCCCGGCAAGCTGAGCCCCGGCATGCTGGGGCCGGGCAAGCTGAGCCGCTGCGTGCGCCTGGGTGCGGCCGGGCTCCTCGCACTCGGGCTGGCCCTCGGCGGTACGGCCGTGACCCCGGCCCGGGCCAGTGCCGATGCGGTCCGCGACGCCCAGCGGTGGGTCCTCAGCGCGGTCGGCGCCCAGGAGGCGTGGCGGGTCACCGAGGGACAGGGCGTTACCGTCGCGGTCATCGACAGCGGGGTCAACCCCGGGGTCTCCGACCTGGCTGGCTCGGTCATCCGGGGTCCGGACCTGACCGGGGTGCGCACCCCCATGAGCAACCCCAACTGGGGCGTGCACGGCACCTGGATGGCGTCGCTCATCGCCGGTCATGGGCACGGGGGCAGCAGCGGCGTCATGGGCGTGGCGCCGATGTCCCATGTGCTGTCCATCCGGGTGGTCACCGACCGGCAGGACCCTGGCTTCGCCAGCTACCAGCACGAGTCCGACACCCAGGTGCAGAATGCCCTGGCCCAGGCCATCACCTACGCCATCCAGCATGGCGCCGGGGTGATCAGCATGTCGCTGGGCTACGGCCAGCCCAGCGCGGTGGTCCGGTCCGCGTTGCAGAACGCGCTGAGCCACGGCGTCGTGGTGGTCGCCTCCTCTGGCAACTCGGGTGATTCGGTGGGGGCGAAGACCAGCGGCCAGGCGCCGTATTCGTTCCCCGCCGACTACCCCGGGGTGCTCGGCGTGGCCGCGGTCAAGCGGAACGACGTGGCGGCCGGCTTCTCCAGCGACAACCTGTCCGTCCAGGTCGCCGCCCCCGGGGTGAACGTGCCCGCCCAGGGCCGGGACGGGCAGTACTGGCTGGTCAGCGGGACGAGCCCGGCATGCGCGCTGACCGCGGGGGTGGCTGCGCTGATCAAGGCGAAGTACCCGCACCTGGCGCCTACCCTGGTGGTCCGCGCCATCACCACCAGCACCCAGAACCGGCCAGCGGGTGGTTACAACGACCGGATCGGCTTCGGCACGGTCGACGCGGCAGCCGCGCTGACCGCGGCCCGCCAGCTCGCCGCGGCGCCGGCCGGCCCGTCCGGGCTGCCGGGCGCTGTGCATTTCGGCGGCGGCAGCGCCGCCGTCCCGCCGGTTCCGGTGGCGCCCCGCAGCGCGGCCGGGCTGTGGTTCTCCGGGCTGTGCGCGCTGGCCTTCCTGGTGCTCGCCGGGGTGACCGGGATGAAGCTGCTGGCCGGCCGCGGGGTCCGGGCCCGGGGGCTGCACTCGGCCGCCGCCGCGCCACCACCCGTCTGGCCAGGCCCGCGCGTGCGGGTCTCCTGGCCCAGCAACAGCCCAGCCGGGGATGGCTCAGCTGAGCCGGGCCGCGCTGTCCCCCCTGATCCGACCGCGCCCTGGCCGTCATGGCCACATCTCGGCGAGTGAACCAGCCCGCCCGGGCGGAGTTGCCGGACTTCGCCAGCCGGGTGCTCGAAGTAGCCGACTCGATCCCGCCGGGCCAGGTGATGTCCTACGGCGATATCGCCGAGTACCTGGGCCAGGGTGGCCCGCGCCAGGTGGGCCGGGTGATGGCCCTGTGGGGCGGCGGCGCGCCCTGGTGGCGCGTGGTCCACGCGGACGGCTCCCTGCTTACCGGGCACGAGCGGGCGGCCATCGCGCACTACCGCGCGGAGGGCACCCCGCTGCGCACCGGCCCGGACGGCCAGCCGTCCCGGGTAGATATGCGGCGGGCCCGCTGGTCCGGCGATTAGGGCCGGCCCGGTGAATTCCCGGCCTGCTGCGGCGCCGGCCCGGACCGGGCCGGCGTGCCGCGGTGCAACCCGGCTGCGGATGTCGGTGCCCTCTGCTGGAATTCGGTACTGATGGACCACCACGCCGACGCCTACCGCCTGCTTCGCCGGCCTGCCCCGGCCGCCGGGCCGCCCCGGCTGGACGAGGCCCAGCAGGCGGTGGTCGCTCATGCGGGCGGTCCGCTGCTCGTCCTGGCCGGGCCGGGCACGGGCAAGACCACCGCGATCGTCGAGGCGGTGGTGGAGCGCATCACCGGCCGCCGGGTCGACCCGGAGCGGGTGCTCGTCCTCACCTTCAGCCGCAAGGCAGCGCAGGAGCTCAGAGAGCGGATCACCACCCGGCTGCGGCGGACCACCCGGCAGCCGCTCGCGCTGACCTTCCACAGCTATGCCTACGCGCTGGTGCGCCGGGAGTTCGTGCTGGCCTCGGACGTGCCGCCGACCCTGCTGTCCGGGCCGGAGCAGCTGCTGGAAGTCCGCCGGCTGCTCCGCGGCGAGGCGGCGAACGGCGCGCAGCGCTGGCCGGAACGCCTCCAGCCTGCCCTGGCCACCCGTGGGTTCGCCGCTGAGCTGCGTGACTTCCTGCTCCGGGCCGCCGAGCGCGGCCTGGACGGCCGCGGCCTGGCCCGGCTCGGCCGCGCGGCCGGCCGGGACGACTGGGCCGCCGCGGGCGGGTTCCTGGACCGGTACGCCGCGCGCTTCGACCTGGCCCCGGTCCCGGCTTATGACTATGCGGAGATCGTCCGGATCGCGGCGGCCCTGCTCAGCCGGTCAGCTACCCGGGACCGGGAGCGCAAGGCCTACGACGTCGTCCTGGTGGACGAGTACCAGGACACCGACCCCGCGCAGGAAGCCCTCCTGCACGCGCTGGCCGGGGACGGCCGCGAGCTGATCGCGGTCGGTGACCCGGATCAGTCGATCTACGCGTTCCGCGGCGCCGACGTGCATGCGATGGAGCGGTTCACCGATGTCTTCCGCACCCCGGACGACCGGCCAGCCAGCGTGATCGCGCTGCGAACCTGCCGCCGCAGCGGCCCGGTCCTGCTGGCCGCGTCCCGGCGGATCGCCGCCCGGCTGCCGGCCGCGGCCGGGCTGGCCGCCGCCCCGGCCACACCGGCCGCACCAGGCCCGCGCCCCCGCCGCGGCCATCGTGACCTGGTCCCGCTGGACGGGGCCGAGCCCGGCACGATCCGGGTGATCGTCGCGACCAGCGCGAGCCAGGAGGCCGCGGTGATCGCCGATACGCTGCGCCGCGCCCACCTGCTGGACGGTGTCCCCTGGTCGTCCATGGCGGTCCTGGTCCGCTCCGCGGTCCAGCAGGTCCCGCTGCTGCGCCGGGCCCTGGCCACCGCCGGGGTGCCGGCCGTGGTGGCCGGCGATGAGCTGCCCCTCGCCGCGGAGCCTGGCGCCCGGCCGCTGCTCACCCTGCTGCGCTGTGCCCTGCAGCCCGGCGCGCTCGACGAGGAGACCGCCGCGGAGCTGCTCACCGGGCCGCTCGGCGGCACCGACACGGTCGGCCTGCGGCGGCTGCGCAGGTCGTTGCATACGGTGGAGGCAGCCGCCGACCTGCCCGTCACGGACCGGCCCCTGGGTACCGTCCTGCGCGACCCGCGGGTGCTCGGGCTGCTGGACGGCCCCGCCGTGGCCGCCGCGCGCCAGGTGGCCGGCCTGCTCGACCTGGCTCGCCGGACGGCCACGGGCAGCACCGGGCAGAGTAAGCCGGGCAGCGCCTATGAGGTGCTCTGGGCCGTGTGGGACGCGTCTGGGCTGGGGCCAGCCTGGCAGGCGGCCAGCGCGGCCGGCGGGTCCCCGGGGGAAGTGGCCGACCGGGACCTGGATGCCGTGGTGGCACTGTTCGACGCCGCGGCCCGGTTCGAGGCCCGGCTGCCCCCTGGCTCGCCCGCGTTGTTCCTGGACAGCCTGTCCGGCCAGGAGATCCCCGGGGACAGCCTGGCCGACCAGGCCCCGGACGGCGATGCCGTGCGCATCCTCACCGCGCACCGGTCCAAGGGCCTGGAATGGGATGTGGTCGTGGTCGCGGGCGTGCAGGAAGGCACCTGGCCTGACCTGCGCACCCGGTCGTCGTTGCTGGGCATGGACGAGCTGGTGGACGCGGCTGGCGAGGCCGCTGAGCCGGCCGCCTGGGGGCAGCCCGGCGGGGTGGACGCGGTGGCCGCCGCGCTCGCCGCCAAGCTGCTCAGCGAGGAGCGCAGGCTGTTCTATGTCGCGGTCACCCGGGCGCGCCGGACGCTGGTGGTCACCGCAGCCGGGGGCGAGGACAGCGAGGACCGGCCGTCCCGGTTCCTGGCCGAGCTGGCCGGGACGGAGCTGGAGATCGAGCAGATCGCCAGCACCGGGCGGCACTGGCTGTCGCTGCCCGCGCTGACTGCAGAGCTGCGCCGGGCCGCGGCCGACCCGGGCCGGCCTGTGCCGGTCCGCCAGGCGGCCGCCGCCCAGCTCGCCCGGCTGGCCGCCGCCGGGGTACGCGGCGCTCATCCCCGGCAGTGGTACGCGCTCAGTACGCTGTCCGACGCTGGCCCGATCACCACTGGGACCATCCGGCTCTCCCCGTCCCAGGTCGAGTCGTTCACCAAGTGCGGGCTGCGCTGGCTGCTGGAGGCCGCCGCCGGGGCGGGCTCCAGCGACGTGCTGCGGCATCTCGGCACCGTGATCCATGCGGCCGCGGTGCTGGCCGCCGAGGGCAGCGACGAGGCTGGCATCACCGAGCGCATCGACGAGATCTGGCACCACCTGGATTTCGGCAGCGCCTGGTACAGCGAGAAGCAGCGTGAGCTCGCGCAGCGGATGGTGGCCAAGTTCCTGGCCTGGCACCGTAGTAACCCCCGTGAGCTGGTCGCCGTCGAGCAGGCGCTGAAGGTCAGGATCGGCCAGGTGGAGATCACCGGCCGGGTGGACCGGCTGGAGCGCGACGACCAGGGCGGCGGGATCATCGTTGACCTGAAGACCGGGTCCGGGCGGCCCCCTGACGCGGACCTGGACCGCAACCCGCAGCTCGGCGTGTACCAGCTGGCCGTGCTGCTCGGCGCGTTCGAGCAGTTCGGCCTGACCGATCCGGGCGGCGCGGAACTGGTGCAGCTCGGCAAGGCGGGCCTGAAGGCCGAGGTCAAGGTGCAGCGGCAGCGTGCGCTGTCCGACGATCCGGACCCCGGCTGGGCCCAGGCCCTGGTGGAGACCGTGGCCGCGGGCATGGCAGGCCCGGTGTTCGGGGCTACCGTGAACCCGGGCTGCCGGGTTTGCCCGGTCGCCTCGTGCTGCCCGGTGCACCCGGACGGCGGGCAGGTGACCCCGTGAGGTACAGCCCGGCCCAGCTGGCCCGGTTGCTCGGGGTGGCCGAGCCGACCGCGGAGCAGGCGGCCGTCATCGCGGCTCCGGTGCAGCCGCTGGCGGTGATCGCCGGGGCGGGCTCGGGCAAGAGCGAGACCATGGCCGCCCGGCTGGTCTGGCTGGTCGCGAACGGCCTGGTCCGGCCGGAGCGGGTGCTCGGCCTGACCTTCACCCGGAAGGCCGCGGCCGAGCTCGGCCATCGCGTCCGGTTCCGGCTGGACGGCCTGCGCCGGGCCGGGCTGGACGGGATAGCCCCGGGGCAGGCCGCGCCGGATCGGGCTGGGCCGGATCGGGCTGGGCCGGATTGGGCTGGGCCGGATTGGGCTGGGCCCGAGCAGGCCGCCCCGCCGGGCGGTGATGCTGGTCTGCTCGGTGAGCCGGTGGTGTCCACCTACCACGCGTACGCCGCGCGGCTGGTCACCGACCATGCGCTGCGGGAGGCGCTCGAACCGACCCTCCGCCTGATCACCCCGGCGGTGGCCTGGCAGATCGCGGCCAAGGTGGTCGCCGCCTACGGCGGCCCGATGGACAACGTGCCGTGGTCGCCGCCCGCGGTCACCGCGGCGGTGCTCGCCCTGGCGGGCGAGCTGGCCGAGCACCTGCGCGGCCCGGCCGACGTGACAGCGGTGGGGGATTGGCTGGATGCGCAGTACCAGGCGCTGCCCGGCCGGGTTCCGGCTGCGGTGCGCAAGGTCCTCGAGTGCCAGCGGACCCGGGAACAGCTGATCCCGATGGTGGCCGGGTACAGCCGGGCCAAGGCCGGGCGGGAAGTGCTTGACCACGGCGACCAGATGGCGCTGGCGGCCCGGATCGCGGTCCGCCATCCCGAGGTGGGCCTGGCCGAACGCGGCCGCTACCAGGTGGTCCTGCTCGATGAGTACCAGGACACCAGCCATGCCCAGCTGGTCCTGCTGCGCGCCCTGTTCGGTGGCGGCCACCCGGTGACCGCGGTGGGCGACCCCTGTCAGTCGATCTACGGCTGGCGCGGTGCCAGCGCGGGCAACCTGCGCCGGTTCGCCCGCGATTTCGCGGCCCGGCCGGGGCGGCCAGCCGAGGTCCGCCAGCTGTCCACGAGTTTCCGTAACACCGGCCGGGTGCTCGATGCGGCCGCCGCAGTCCAGGAGCAGCTGCGGGCCGCGGCGCCAGAGGTGCCCCGGCTGATCCCGCCGCCCGGCCGGGCCGACCGCGGCCAGGTGGTCTGCGCGCTGACCCGGACCGTCGCGGACGAGGCCGAATGGGTCGCCCAGCAGGTCAGCGCGCTGCTAGCGCGTCCGCCGGGAATGGCCCCGGATGGCCTGCCGTGGCCGGACGGCAGCACCGATAGCATCCGGCCGTCAGACATCGCCGTACTCTGCCGCAAGCGGTCCCAGTTCCCGGCGCTGCGTACCGCGCTCGAGGCGCTGGGCATCCCGGTCGAGGTGGTCGGCCTGGGCGGGCTGCTCGCGGTGCCCGAGGTCGCGGACATCGTGGCCACGTTGCGGGTGCTGCACGATCCCAGCGCGTCCGGGCCGCTGGCCCGCCTGCTGACCGGCCCGCGCTGGCGGATCGGCCCGCGGGACCTGGTCGCCCTCGGCCGCCGCGCCCGGGCGCTGGCCCGCGAGCAACGCGAGCCGGCTAACAGAGCGCAGCGCGAGCCGGCTAACAGAGCGCAGCGCGAGGCCGGCTAACAGAGCGCAGCGCGAGCCGGCTAACAGAGCGCAGCGCGAGCCAGCTCCCGTCGGCTCAGCGCAACGGTCCCCGGCCGATCCAGGGCAGCGCACGGGGCCGGACGACGCCCTGGCCCGTGCGGTCACCGACCTCACCACCGATGCGGGCAGCCTGGTGGAAGCCCTCGATGACCTCGGGGAACCCACCGCTTACTCACCGGCCGGCCACGCCCGGCTCGCCGCGCTCGCCACTGAGCTCCGTGAGCTCCGTTCCCGGGTGGCCCGGCCGTTGCCCGACTTGGTTGGCGAGGTGGAACGGGTGCTGGGCCTGGACATCGAGGTCGGGGCCCGGGCCGGCCGGGACCCAGCCAGCGCCCGGGCTGACCTGGACGCGTTCGCGGACGCCGCGGCCGCCTTCGCGGGCGATCAGGAGGAGCCGACCCTGGGCGCTTTCCTCGCCTACCTGACCGCGGCCGAGGACGAGGAATTCGGCCTGGAGGTCGGCCGGGTGGGCGACACTGACACCGTTACCCTGGCCACCGTGCACGCGGCCAAGGGCCTGCAATGGCCCGCGGTGCTCGTGCCCGGGCTCGCGGCGGGAAAGAAATCGCAGGTCTTCCCGGCCAAGCCGAGGTTCAGCACGCGCTGGACGGACAACCCGCGGCTGCTCCCGTTCCGGCTCCGGGGCGACGCCGGCGACCTGCCTGCCCTGCCCGACCTCAGCGCGGATGCCCTGGCGTCGTTCGGAGAGGCGTGCGCCGACCGGGATCTCGCCGAGGAACGGCGGCTGGCTTACGTGGCGACGACCCGGGCCGCGTACTGGCTGGCCTGCTCGGGCTACTGGTGGGGCGATGGCTCGTCACCGCTCGGCCCGTCCGAGTTCCTCGAGGAAGTGCGCACCGCGTGCCTGGCCGGGGCCGGCACCGTGGCTTACTGGGCCGCGCCGCCCGAGGAGGGCAGCGAGAACCCGGTGCTGGCCGAGCCTCCCTCGGCCAGCTGGCCAGCGGCGCCGGGTGGCGCCGCCTACCAGGCCGTGCAGGAGGCCGCCGCGCTGGTGCACGGTGCTCTGGAACACGGTGCTCTGGAACACGGTGCCGTGGAACACCGCGCGCCGCCGCCCGGGCCAGGCCAGCTGTCCGAAGCGGATCAGGCGCTCGTGGCTGCCTGGGCCCGGGACACCGAGCTGTTGCTGGCCGAACGCCAGGAGCGCCGAGGTGAGGCAGCTGGGGCGGTCTGGCTGCCCGCCCGGCTGTCCGTGTCCTCGCTGGTAGTGATGGCCCGCGACCCGGCCGAGCTGGCCCGGCAGATCCGGCGGCCGATGCCGCGCCCGCCCGCGCCGCAGGCCCGCCGGGGCACCGCGTTCCACCGCTGGCTGGAGGAGCGGTTCGGGCAGCAGCGGCTCATCGACCCGGATGACCTGCTCGGTGCGGCGGACGATCTGGCCGCGGACGACCCGGCCGAGCAGGATGCCGCTGACCTGGCCGTGCTGCGGGACCAGTTCGAGGCGGGCGAGTGGGGCAACCGGTGGCCGCTGGAGGTGGAGGTCCCGTTCGAGACCCTGGTGGCCGGCCGCCCGGTCCGCGGCCGGATCGACGCGGTGTTCGCAGACGCCCCGCAGCGCGGCTTCGACGTGGTGGACTGGAAGACCGGCCAGCCGCCTGGCTCGGCCGCCGAGCACCAGGCGGCGGCCGTGCAGCTCGCTGCCTACCGGCTCGCCTGGGCGCAGCTCGCCGGGGTGCCTGCCGATCAGGTCCGGGCGGCGTTCTACTACGTGCGGCACGGCCTCACGCTGCGTCCGGCGGACCTGCTGGACGAGGCCGGGCTGGCCGCGCTCATCGAGCAGGTCCCGGCCCGGGCCTCCTGACGGCGGGCCGGCCACCGGCCGGCCCGCCGTCATCGGATCAGCGAGGCGCCGGACATCACCATCACCACGGCCGATACCGCGAAGAACGCGAGACCGGCCAGGCCGAAGGCGACCGATACCCGGCGGGAGCGCCGGCCGCCCTGGGTCAACCCCTCGGCCAGGCCGTTGACGGAGACGGCCGGCAGATGACCGAACGGGGCGAGCACGGGCTGGCCACGATCCTCCGCCGCGATGCCGAAGACGCAGAACGGCACGCCGGGCCGGACGACTTCCTCGGTCACCCGGTAGCCAATGGTCTGGAATTCCGCGTCGGCGAACCGGCTCAGCAGGCTGGCCGGGAACATCGGGTGGCCGAGCACCCGGCCGATCGCGCCGTACCGGTAGCGCCAGGGCTCCGGGCCTTGTTCGCTGGTCTCGTCGGCCGCTATTTCCCGGGGGTAGAGCAGGGCCAGCGAACGGTCGAGCACCGTGGGGGCCAGCAGCACGCAGCCCGAGTCGTCCTGAAGTGCGAAAGGGCCCGAGTCCTGGTCCCAGACCCGCTGCTCCGCCCGCACGGACTGCGGGCTCCACCCGTCGCCGCTGTCCTGCCAGTGCACGCCGGTGTAGATGCGGTACAGCCGTTCCCGGTGCCACACGCACGGGGTGCCGGAGACCGGTCCGGTCAGCAGGCCCTGTGGCCCCGCGGCGGACCTGCCAGACACGTGCACCGCGGTGCCATCTCGGTGGACATCGCCGCAGCTGGCGGTCCCTGCCCGGGCCGCCACCCGCCCGCCAGCGCCGAGCCGGGAGCCAATGAAGAACATGATCGCCGCGCAGGTTAAGCAGAAGCCGCCGGGGATCCACAGCAGCGCGACCGCCAGTTCCGCCAGCTTGGGTGAACTCGTGGCCATGACCACTCCAGACCTCCGGGGCAGGGCGAACCGCGACCGCATCACCTGTGACACGGCGGCTGGCGGCCCCAGGTTCAGCCGGACTGCTCTGCGGCGAGGTGGCGTTCGATCGTGTCCACCTTGCCGGTGATCGCGCCGGTCACCCCGGGCCGGATGTCAGCCTTGAGGACCACGCTGACCCGCGGCGCCTGGGCGGCAACGGCATCCACGGCCCGCTTGACCACGCCCATCACCTCGTCCCAGTCGCCCTCCAGCGTGGTGAACATGGCGTCGGTCTGGTTCGGCAGCCCACTGTCGCGGACCACCCGCACCGCGTCCGCCACGTACTTCCCTACGTCGTCACCGACCCCGAGTGGGGTAACCGAGAACGCGACCAGCATCTCTGCTCCTCCTCTTCCGGCGCCCGGGCCGGTGGTTCATTCTCGTTGTGATTTTTAGGCCGTAGGTCACCACGATCAGGGCCTGGTCGGCGCGCAGGTGCCGGGACGGCGGCGGAGGCAGCCCAGGGGAGCAGGAGCCAGGCGGACAGGGTGAGCGGGTAGACCGCATAGCCGAACCTGGCCGCCGGGGCGAAGACGAACATCAGGGCCAGGCCGATCACCAGCCGCCACCCCGCGGCCTGGGCGTCCCGCGGTGGCCGGGCGATGAGCGAGGCGGCCACGGCCAGGCCGGCCAGCAGCACCAGCGCGATGGCGGCCCAGTGGCCCCAGCCCCAGGCCTGCGCGATCAGGTGCCCGGGCAGGTAACTGGCCGCCGGGGTGTGGATCTTCGTCAGGCCGAGCGGAAACAGGATCGTGTTAACCGCCACGGTGCCGGGCTGCGCGATCAGCGCCCCCCCGGCGCTGATCAGGACGGCCAGCCTGATCCCGTGCCGTGGCCAGGCCAGTGCGGCCGTCGCGGCCAGCCCGTACGAGCCAGCCGCGAGCAGTCCCCACCAGCGTTGCGGGGGATTGCCGCTGACGGCGGCCAGCCCGCAGGCGAACAGCGCGCACACCGTGAGCAGGGCCACCGCCGCAGGCCGCGGCCGTGCCGCCACGGCGGCCCGCACCCTGGCCGGCCAGGCCCGGCCCGGCCAGGCCCGGCCCGGTACCTGGCCGGGCTCCTGGTCCCGGCTGCCGGTGCCGCGGGGCGGCCGGGTCAGCGGTAGCGTCATGGGTCACGACGCTATGAGGCGGGGGCCGCCCAGGTCGTCATGCCCGAGGGTGATCTCTGCCCTCGTCCCTGGGATGAGCATGCACCCAGCGGATGACGCGGCCGGGCCAACCCTCCTGCGTGGCTGCCCAGGCCCGGTGGTCAGTAGAGTGCCGGGCAGGACTTGGCGAGGAGGCGTGCGCGGTCTATGGACGTCCGTGGCTACATCGACAGCAAAGCGCGGGAGTTCACCGACCGGCTGAAGGAGTGGCTGGCCATCCCGTCGGTATCCGCTGACCCGGCCCACCACGACGATGTCCGGGCCTCCGCGGCCTGGCTGGCCGCGGAGTTGCGGGCCACCGGCTTCCCCGAGGTGGAGGTCTGGGAGACCGGGTCCGCGAGCGCTCCGGGGCTGCCCGCGGTGTTCGCGCACTGGCCGGCTGCGGACCCGGCGGCGCCGCGGGTTCTGGTGTACGGGCACCACGACGTCCAGCCAGCCGAGCCGCTGGAAGAGTGGCGCACCCCGCCGTTCCAGCCGGTCGAGCGGGACGGCCAGCTGCTGGGCCGGGGCGCCTCGGACGACAAGGGCCAGGTCCTGCTGCACATCCTCGGCCTGCGGGCCTGCCTGGCCGGGGGCGGCCGGCCAGCGCCCCCGGTGTCGCTGACGTTCCTGATCGAGGGTGAGGAGGAGTCTGGCTCGCCGCACTTCGCCGACCTGCTGCGGGCCCGGGCCGGGCGGCTGGGCTGCGACGTGATCGTGATCTCCGATACCACCATGTGGGCGGCGGATGTGCCGTCCATGTGCACCGGCATGCGCGGCCTGGTGGACGCGCAGATCGACCTGCGCGGCGCCGCCACCGACGTGCATTCGGGCTCGTTCGGCGGTGGCATGCCGAACCCGCTGCACGCGCTGGCCGCCCTGCTGGCGGCCCTGCACGACGGCGAAGGCCGGGTCACCCTGCCCGGGTTCTATGACATGGTGCTGCCGCTGACCGCCGTGGACCGGGAGCTGTTCGCCCGGCTGCCGTTCGATGAGAAGGCCTGGCTGGCTGATGCGGGCGGCAGCCACGCGACCGCGGGCGAGGCGGGATACAGCACGCTGGAGCGGATCTGGGCCCGGCCGACCGCGGAGATCAACGGCGTCTGGGGCGGCCACACCGGGCCGGGCACGAAGACCATCGTGCCCGCCGAAGCGCACGCCAAGGTCTCCTTCCGGCTGGTCGCCCACCAGGAGCCAGCCGACGTGGCCGAGGCGCTGCGCACGTTCGTGGCGGCCCGGACCCCGCCGGGTATCGAGGCGACCGTGACGTTCGGCGGCCCCGGGGTACGGTCGGCCTTCTCCCCGCTGCACTCGCCCGCGGTGCAGGCGGCCAAGCGGGCGATGGAACGCGCGTTCGGCCGTGAGGTGCTGTTCACCCGGGAAGGCGGCAGCGGGCCGGAAGCCGATCTCACCGACATCCTGGGCGCGCCGCTGGTGTTCGTCGCGGTCGGGCTGGACGAAGACCGGATCCATGCCCCCAACGAAAAGGTGGACATGGACCTGCTGCTCCGCGGGGCCGAGTCGGTGGCTTACCTGTGGGACGAACTGGCCGCGGACCGGGCCCACCGCGCGGCACAGCGGTGACCGGGGCGCAGCACCCGGACCGGGGGGCGAATCCGGCCAGGCAGCTGGTCGTGACCCAGCTGGGCGCGAGCCAGCTGGGGGCCACCCAGCTGGGCGGGCTGGTGCTGGCCCGCAGCGGAGTGGACCGGATGGGCGACCGGCGCGGTGATGACGAGTGGCTCGCCGCGGCCTGGGCCGATCCGCGGACCCGGGTGCTGGTCCTGCACGGCGACCGGGCGCTGGTCCGGTTCGGTGACGGCGCGGCCGAGCTGATTCTGGTCCCGCCGGGCGAGGCTCCGGACGGCCAGACGGGACAGGCACTGCGCTGCCTGCTCGGTGTGGACGCTGCCGGGGTTGCCTACTTCGGCGTGCTGGCCCCGCCCGCCGGGCGCCCGGCCGCGGAACGGCCCTTCGGGGAACGGCCTCATGGGGCACGGCCCGCGGTCCGGCTGGCCGCGCTGCGGGAGGTGGCCGCGCTGCTCAGCGACCGGGACGCGGGCCTGTTCACGCACGCGGTGGCGCTCGGCAACTGGCACGCCACGCACACGCACTGCCCGCGCTGCGGCACTCCCACCGAGCCGATCCTGTCCGGGCACGCCCGGCGCTGCCCCAAGGACGGCAGTGATCACTTCCCGCGGGTCGATCCCGCGGTGATCATGCTGGTGACCGACCCGGCCGACCGGTGCCTGCTGGCGCGCAACCGGCAGTGGCCGGAGCGGCGGGTCTCGGTCCTGGCCGGCTTCGTGGAGCCCGGCGAATCGCTGGAGCTCGCGGTGATCCGTGAGGTCAGCGAGGAGACCGGGATCACGGTCAGCAGTGTCCGGTACATGGGCAGCCAGCCGTGGCCGATGCCACAGAGCCTGATGCTCGGCTTCCGCGCCGTGGCTGCTGGCGACCTGGCCGTGCACGTGGACGACGAGGAGATCGCTGAGGCCTACTGGTTCAGCCGGGACGAGCTGCGGGCCGCGATGGCCGCGGACCAGATCCGGCTCCCGCCGCCGGTCTCGATCGCGCATCAGCTGATCGAGTCCTGGTATGGCGAGGAACTGCCCGGCACCTGGTAGTTACGCTGGCGGGCCGAGCTGCCGGACGGCTTCGGCCTCGTCCACGCCGGGCGCGGCGACGACCGCGATGACGGGGGTGTCCAGACCCTGCGCCTGGTACTCGGCGATGCGCTCCCGGCAGTAGCCGGGCGGCCCGTGCACGACCAGGTCGTCGACGAGCGAGTCGGGGATCGCGGCCAGTGCGCCCTTGCGGTCGCCGGCCGCCCAGGCCTGCTGCATAGGGTGCAGTTGCGGGCCGCGGCCGAGCCAGTCATGGAACGCCGCGTACGCGGGCACGGTCAGGTAGGCCGCGATCATGCGGCGGCCGATCTGCCGGGCTACCTCCGCGTCCGGGGTGGGGCAGACGAAGATGCGGGCGATGAGCTCGCAGCCGGGCCCGGCGACGTCCCGCACCTTCGGCACGTCCGCCGGGGCGAGCCAGTTCGTGATCGCCCCGTCGGCCAGCTTGGCGGCCAGAGTCACCATGCCCGGGCGCAGCGCGCCGAGGGCCAGCGCGGGTGGCGTCTGCGGCGGCGGGTCGAGCCGGAAGCCGCGGATGGTGAACGAGCTGAACTCACCCGTCACCTTCTCCCCGGCGAGCGCGCTGCGCAGGAAGCTCAGCGTGTCACGGGCCCGCTGGTACGGCCGCTCCAGCGCGATCCCGTTCCAGTCGGTGACCACGGCCGGTGAGGACACGCCGATGCCCAGCACGAACCGGCCCGGAGCCAGGCTGGCCAGGGTCGCCCCGTCCATGGCCAGCAGCGCGGGCCCGCGGGTAAAGATGCCGGCCACCGCGGTGCCCAGCCGCAGCTCACTGGCCCAGCCGGCGGCCAGCGCCAGCGGAGTGAACGCGTCGGTGCCGCTGACTTCGCTGGACCAGGCGTCGGTATAGCCCAGGGCGGGCAGTGCGGCGACGAGGTCCTGCTGGGCGGGCAGCGGCATGCTGCGCAGTGGGAGCGTGATGCCCCATCGTGGCGTTGGTCCCACAGTTACCTCCGGTAGTTCGCGCCCATCAGGGCATGGGCCATGGCAGGATGCCCGGCATGGACGTGGATAGCGCTGACACGCCGGCCGGTGCGTATGTCTTCTGGTGATCTCAACCTGGAGGCGGTGTTCGGCCGGTCATCGCCTGACGATGCCTTTGCCGCGGTGCTGACCGAGGCGCGGATGGTACTGGCGGAGATCGGCAGCCCGCTGCAGGCGGAGTTGTGGGGCTCTGACATCCTGGCCGCGCTGGGCGGGGTGCGCAGCGCGGCCGCCCAGGCCATGGTGCCCGCAGCAGAGCGCAGCGGCACCGCCGAGGCCCTGGCCATCCTGCGGGTGGTCGGCGCGCTCGGCCCGGCAGAGCTGGGCACGGCCGCCACTGAGGCGGCGGGCAGGCTCGCCGCGCGCGGTATCCCGGATGCGCCGTGGGCCGCGGAAGTGGGCTCCCCCGTGCCCCGGGAGTCCTGGCGGTACGGGGATGTCAAGGGCCTCCAGGACGCCGTGACCCTGAGCTTCGAGTACACGGCCGGCCGGCACGTGGTGTCCATGCTGCTCGATCACTCCCGGGGCGGCGGCATCAAGAACGTATGGGTGGGCGAGGCCGGCGATGTGCTTGACCGTACCAAGGCCATGGCGGCTGAGGATCCCGGCATGCTGTTCGAGATGATCAGCCTGGCGGACGCCCGGGTCCGGGCGGACCGGGCCATCGCCGCGGGAGAGTGCCCGGACCAGCCCGATGAGGTGTCCAGCGTGGCCTCGACCCGGGCCATCCTGCGGGCCCGGGTGGCCCTGCTCGGGACGCTGGACGCTGGCTGACTGGATAACGTCGCACGTAAACGAGAGCAGTGCTCTTGACTTGTACTAGCGTTCTCGACATACTGCTCTTATGAGAGAGCGATGCTCTCGAAATCTAAGGAGCAGCCATGAACGCCAGCCCGCAGTCCCGCTACCTCGAGCCGACCGGCGTGGACCGCATCTTCAACCGCACCGTCGGGATGCTGACCAGGGCCGGGATCAGCATCATGGGATCCCGGGTGCTGGCGGTCCGGGGCCGCAAGAGCGGTGAGTGGCGGACCACCCCGGTCAACCTGCTGACCGTGGCCGGGGTCCACTACCTGGTGGCCCCGCGCGGCCAGGCGCAGTGGGTGCGGAACCTGCGCGCCGCCGGAGAGGGCGAGCTGCGGGTGGGCCGCCGGGTGGAGCGGTTCACCGCCACCGAGCTGGCCGATGCGGACAAGCCGCCGGTGCTCCGGGCCTACCTGAAGCGGTGGGCCTGGGAGGTCGGCCGGTTCTTCGAGGGCCTCACCGCGGATGCCACGGACGAGCAGGTGGCCGGCATAGCCCCGGGATTCCCGGTTTTCCGGATCACCCTGATCTGAAGTCCTTACCCAGTGAGGGCGAGCGTGCGGCCGGAGACGTCCAGCAGCCGGTGGTAGCCGCTGGCCGCGGGAAAGGTCGCGACCGGGTCGCGCACCATGGCCCGCGGCCCGTCCGGCCCGGCCAGCACCGTGCCCTCGGCGCCCACCGCGACCAGGGTGGCGTCCAGCCGGAGCAGCACCGGGCCGTCCCGCCGGGCGGAGATGGCACACCGCCCGGCCCGCAGCCCGTCGAGCACCGCGTCCGGGCCCTCACCCGCACACTCCACCCAGGTGGTCGGGGTACCCGGCGGGGCGTCCGAGCCCGGCCGGTGCCAGTCGCTCCCGCCCACCGGCACCGCGGCCGGATCCCAGGCCAGCCACCAGGCCAGCGGCGCGGTCCAGTGCGGGTCCAGCCAGCTCCAGTGCCACACCTCGGCCAGCGGCGGCCGCCGCCGCATCGGCTGGATCCAGCTGACGTGCCCGCCGATCGGGTGGTTGACCGACAGCAGCCCGCCGCCCCGCTCGGTGGCATCCAGCCAGGCGTCGGCAGGCTCGCGGAAGTCGATCCAGCCGACGTCGCCGAGCGCCCCGGCGTGCCCGGCCTCGGTGGTCACCTCCTGTCCCGGGATGAGCGTGATCCCGTACCTGGCCGCGGCGCAGGGCAGTTCCGGATGATGGCTGATCGTGTTGTGGTCGGTGATGGCCAGGAAGTCCAGGCCCTGCTCAGCGGCGAAGCAGGCCAGCTCGGGCACGGTCTGCGCGCCGTCGGAGTGCACCGTGTGCGCGTGCAGGTCGCCGGCCAGCCAGCGGTGGCCGGCCCGGGCAGGCAGGTCGCGGCGGGGGGGCCGGGCCGCCAGCCGGGGTGGCGCGGCGGGCGCGGGTGCCACGGCCAGCCGGGCGGGGCTGCTGGTCACCTCGGCGGTCATCGTGTACGGCACACCCTCGGCGGGCAGCCGGTACAGGCCGAGCATCACCTGCCAGGTGCCCGGCTCCAGCTCGCCCGGCAGGTAGCCCGGGGTGGCCCGGCTGGGGTGATCACGAACGAGTCCCGGGCCCCGCCGGACCAGCCGCGGAAGCCGGCCGGGCTGAGGCAGCCCAGATCCAGCACGGCCGCGGCCCGGCCGTAGCTCGAGCTCGACCCGCAGCGCGGCGCGATCCGGGCGGCACCTCCACCGGCAGGTAGTGCCAGACCGAGGCACACCGGTCATCTGGGGTCAGCCGGCCGCGATGCCGTGTGGTGCGGGTCATGCTCCTACCGAATCAGATGCGGGGACCTTCGGCCATTGACACGGAATTCAACACCCGTAGAATTCAACACACGATGAGTTAGTGCGACCGGGCGTACCGGGACAGCGCTGGGCGGGCGAGAGGCCGGAAGAAGGCACGCTGATGTGGGCGATGATCGTGAAGGAGTTCCGGCAGCTGCGCCGCGACCGGCGGACGCTGGCGATGATGATCGTGATGCCGGTGCTGCTGCTGGTCGTGTTCGGCTATGCGGCCAGCTTCGACGTGGCGACGATCCCCACAGTGGTGGCGGGCCCGCTGGCCCGGCAGGTGCCGGTGCACCGCGCCATTCCACGTGGTGGACCGGGCGCCCGCGCAGGGCGCCGCCTGGGCCCAGCAGCAGCTACGGGACAACCGTGACGGCGCGGCCGTCGCGCTGGTCACCGGGAGCAGGGCCGTCGTGCTGGTGGATGGCAGCCAGCTGTTCACCGCGCGGGCGGCGCTGACGCGCTGGCCGTGGAAGCGGCTGGCCCGGCCGTCGGCACTGTGGGTCCGCGGGCGGAGCCGGGTTGGCGGGCGCGGCGGGACTTGCACGGGGCGCGCCCCAGGTCACGATCTTCTACAACCCCGGCGCTGAAAACGTCGTACATCATGATCCCCGGGCTGGCCGGCGTGGTCCTTGTCTTCGTCGGCATCATCATCACCAGCCTCGGCGTGGTACGCGAACGGCAGACCGGCACGCTGGAGCAGCTCGCGGTCATGCCGCTGCGCCCGCGCGACGTGTTCCTGGGCAAGATCGTCCCCTACTTCGCGGTGGCCGCGGTCGACCTGGCCGTCGTCCTCGGGGTCGGCGTCGCGCTGTTCGGGGTGCCGTTCCGCGGCTCGTACGCGGTGTTCGCGCTGGGCGCGCTGCTGTTCCTGTTCGTCACGCTCGGCCTCGGCGTGCTGATCTCCAGCGTGTCGGAGAACCAGGGTCAGGCCATCCAGCTGGCGTTCATGTTCACCCTGCCGCAGGTGCTGCTGTCCGGGCTGATCTTCCCGCTGTCCTCGATCGCGGCCGGGGTTCGCTGGATCTCCTACCTGCTGCCACTCACCTACTTCAACGAGATCTCCCGCGGGGTGATGCTGCGCGCGGAGCCGATCGGGCCGCTGTGGCAGCCGTTGGCGTTCCTGGCCCTGCTCGGCCTGATCGTCGGCAGCCTGGCGATTCTCCGGTTCCGCCGGTACCTGTCGCCCGCCGGCCCGGGCGCGGTGCTAGCCCGGGGGGACGACCCCCCGGAACCCCCCGGGATCGCTCGCTCGGCGGGGATACGCCTTCGGCGCACCCCCCCTCGCCAGCCGATAGCCCGGGGGGACGACCCCCCGGAAGCCCCCCGGGATCGCTCGCTCGGCAGGGATACGCCTTCGGCGCACCCCCCCTCGCCAGCCGATAGCCCGGGGGGACGACCCCCCGGAACCCCCCGGGATCGCTCGCTCGGCAGGGATACGCCTTCGGCGCACCCCCCCTCGCCAGCCGATAGCCCGGCGTCAGCAGGCCCGGCGGGGTCCCGGTGAGTGCCACGCTCCCGCCGGACCGGGGCGGATGGGGCACCGACGGGGTTTCCGTTGCGGGGAACGGCTGGCTAGCCCTCGATCAGGTCACCTTCCAGGCGGTGCCCGGCCAGGTAAGCGCGGTCGTGGGCGGGGACGGCGCGGGCCGTAGCACCTTGCTGCGCTGCCTGGCCGGGGCGCTGGCGCCCAGCTCCGGGGTGGTGCGCCGGCCGCCGCGGCCGCAGATCGGCTTCCTGCCCGCGGGCTCGGGCATCTACCCGGACCTGACCGTGGCGGAGAACCTGGCGTTCCGCGCCGCGGCCTACCGCATCCCGGCCGCGGTGGCCAGCGAGCGCGCCACCGGGTACCTGGAGCGGGCGGGCCTGCGCGCGGCGTCCGGCCGGCTGGCGGGCCAGCTGTCCGGCGGGATGCGGCAGAAGCTGGGCGTGATCGCCGCCATGCTGCACCGGCCCGCCCTGCTCGTGCTGGACGAGCCGACCACCGGGGTGGACCCGGTGAGCCGGGCGGACCTGTGGTGGCTGATCGGGCGGGCCGCGGCCGAGGGCGCGGCGGTGGTGCTCGCCACCAGCTACCTGGATGAGGCGCAGCGCGCGGTCCAGGTGCTCGCCCTGGACGCCGGCCGCCAGCTGGCCGCGGGCACCCCGGAGGAGATCGCAGCGGGGATGCCGGGCACGTTGCGGGTGACCGGGACGCGGCCGCCGGGCGCGGCCGGGCAGCGGGCCTGGCGCCGCGATGGCCGCTGGCGGGTCTGGTCGCCGCCGGGAGCCGCGGCTCCGCCGGATCCGGCGGCCCAGGTCATCCGGCCGGACCTGCAGGACGCGGTGACCGTCGCGATCCTGCGCCGGGAACTCGCGGGAACGGACGGAGGTGGCGCGCGATGAGCAGCGCCGCACTGGCCGAGTGCGTGGCGGTCAGCCGCCGGTTCGGCCACTTCACCGCGGTCGATCAGGTCAGCCTGGAGCTGGGGCCGGGCGAGGTGGTCGGCCTGCTCGGCGCCAACGGGGCGGGCAAGACGACCCTGATCCGGATCCTGCTCGGCCTGCTGCCCGCCTCCAGCGGAGCGGTGCGGCTGTTCGGCGGCCCGCCGTCCCGCGAGTCCCGGCAGCGCATCGGCTACCTGCCGCAGGGCCTGGGCCTGTACGACGACCTCACCGCCGCGGAGAACCTGGCCTTCTCGGCCGCGGTGTTCGGCATGGACCGGGCCCAGTTGCCCGCGGGCGCGGGCGGGGTAGCGGGCGGCCTGGGCCGCTACGCCCAGACCCTGGTTGGCTCGCTGCCGCTCGGGGTGCAGCGCCGGGTCGCCTTTGCCGGGGCCCTGCAGCACCGGCCGGACCTGCTCATCCTGGACGAGCCCACCTCGGGGGTGGACCCGCTGGCCCGGGCCCGGCTGTGGGAGACCATCGCCGACGCGGCCGCGGCTGGAGCGGGGGTGCTGGTCACCACCCACTACATGGACGAGGCCGGGGAATGCGGCAGGCTGGTCGTCATGGCTGACGGGCGGGTGGTGGCGCAGGGCACCGCGGCGGAGGTGACCGGGGACGCCCGGGTGACCGTGGTGCAGGCCGCGGACTGGGCGGCCGCGTTCAGCGCGCTGGAGGCGGCGGGCCTGCCCGCGGCGCTGGCGGGCCGGACGTTGCGGGTGCCGGGTGCACCGGCGGCCGCGGTGCAGGCGGCACTGGGCGGCCTCCCGGCTCAGCTGAGCGAGGCACCCGCGACTCTGGAGGAGCGGTTCTTCCAGCTCACCGCGGCCGGGGGAGAGGCGCGGACGGCCCGGTGACCGGCGGGGGACAGCTGGGGCGTACCGGGCGCCGGGGCGGGGACAGCGGAACGCGGGAGGCGATCCGGGCCGCAGCGCGTAAGCGGTTCGCCGAGTTCGGTTACAGCGGCGCCACGATCCGCGGCATCGCCGCGGACGCGGGCGTGGATCCGGCCCTGGTGCATCATTTCTTCGGCACCAAGGAGAAGCTGTTCGCCGCGGCCGTGCAGCTACCGCTGGTGCCCGGCGAGCTGCTCAGCGCGGCGCTCGCGGCTGGGGCCCGGGACCCGGCGCTGAGCCTCGGCGAGCACCTGGCCCGCACCGTGCTCACGGCCTGGGACGTGAACGAGATCCGGGAGATCCTGCTCGGCCTGGTGCGCTCGGCCGCCACCAGCGAGCAGGCGCTGATCATGCTCCGGGAGTTCGTCACCCAGACCATCCTGGCCCGGCTGTCCGGGGTGGCCCGGGCGGCCAGCCCGGCCGAGGCGGAGTACCGGGCCGGCCTGGTCGCCAGCCAGCTGCTGGGCCTGGCCGTGACCAGGTACGCCCTGGGCCTCGGCCCGCTCGCCGCCGCGGCCCGGGATGACTTGGTCGCGGCCATCGGCCCCACCCTGGACCGCTACCTGACCGGCGACATCGGCTAGGCCGGGCTCCCGGCCGCAGCAGGCGCGGGGACCGCCCGGTCAGGGGCTGGCGATTCTTACCAGATAGTTGTGTTTTGGGTATGTAACGTTATGTCCGGTCAGGAAACGAGCAGGTCATCCAGATGCCAGCAAATTTCTCCCGTTTAGGTTTGTGCCGGACGTCGTGTCTGGCCACACGGCTTTTGACGTGTCAGGGTGAAGTGCGGGCCATCCCCCATGGTCGCGGCGTGGAGGGCCGATGGGCAGGGACGTTCCAGCGATCACGGTGAACAATCAGGACCGGCGTCGTTATCGCGAGAAGGTGCGCCGGTGCCTGGACGTGTTCGCGCGGATGTTGCACGACTCCTGGTTCGAGGCTGCCCCGCAACGGGTTGGCCTGGAAGTCGAGCTCAACCTGGTGGACGACTCCGGTGGGCCGTCGATGAAGAGTTCCGATGTGCTGGCGGCGATCGCCGATCCGCACTGGGCGCCCGAACTCGGCACGTTCAATATCGAGATCAATGTCCCGCCGCGGCGGCTGTCCGGTGACGCCCTGTGCCAGCTGGAAGCGCACATGCTGGCGAGCCTGCGCCATGCGGACGCGCTGGCCCGGGACGTGGGCAGCCCGGCTCGCGATGATCGGCATCCTGCCCAGCCTGCGGGAAGCTGACGTCAGCCAGGAGACGATGTCCGCGAACCCGCGCTACTGGCTGCTCAACGAGCAGATCCTGGCGGCGCGGGGCGAGGATGCCCGGATCGCCATCGACGGCCCGGAGCACCTGCTGACGCACGTGGACAACATCATGCCGGAAGCGGCGTGCACCAGTGTTCAGTGCCACCTCCAGGTCAGCCCGGAAGCGTTCGGCAGTTACTGGAACGCCGCCCAGGCCGTGGCCGGGGTGCAGGTCGCGCTGAGCGCGAACTCGCCGTTCCTGTTCGGCAAGGAACTCTGGCGGGAGACCCGGATCACCCTGTTCCAGCAGGCCACCGACACCCGCCCGGTGGAACTGCAGACCCAGGGGGTCCGGCCCCGGGTCTGGTTCGGCGAGCGGTGGATCACCTCGGTGTTTGACCTGTTCGAGGAGAACATCCGCTACTTTCCCGCGCTGCTGCCGCTGTGCGAGGACGCCGATCCCGTGGCTGAGCTGGACGCAGGCGGTATCCCGGAACTGGCCGAGCTGACCCTGCACAACGGGACCGTGTACCGGTGGAACCGGCCGGTCTATGCGGTGATGGACGGCAAGCCGCACCTGCGGGTGGAGAACCGGGTGCTGCCAGCGGGGCCCACGGTGGCAGACGTCACCGCCAACGCCGCTTTCTACTACGGCCTGGTCCGGGCGCTGGCCGAGGCGGAACGGCCGATCTGGACCCAGATGTCGTTCGCGGCGGCCGGGGAGAACCTGCTGGAGGCCGCGCGGCACGGGATCGACGCGCACCTGTACTGGCCCGGCCTGGGCGTGGTGTCCGCCACCGAGCTCACGCTGCGCCGCCTGCTGCCGCTGGCCCGCGAGGGCCTGCGCCGGTGGGAGGTGGATTCCTGCCAAGCCGAGCGGTGCCTGGGCATCATCGAGCAGCGCTGCCTCACCGCCCGCACCGGTGCCACCTGGCAGGCGGAGACCGTGCACGCGCTGGAGCGCAAGAACGGCATGGACCGGCCGGCCGCGTTGCGGGCCATGACGCAGCGCTATATCGAGCTCATGCATAGCAACGAGCCCGTGCACAACTGGCCGCTCAGCTGAGCCTGGCCCGCCCGGCCCACGATGGACGGAAGGCAGGGGACCATTAGCGGCAGCGCGCCGACCTTCGGCATCTCCCCGGGGCGGATGGGGCGGAGCAGAATAGATGGTGCAGAGATGTGGCTAGCCGCAGGCGGATGGCCGGGGGCGGATGGCAGCGCGCTGGTGGCAGCCCGGTCAGTTGGGGCAGGTGGCGGTCATGACATGGAACCGGCGCAGGACCCTGCTGGTGGCCCTCAGTGCCACCGTGGCCTGCATCCTCGCGGTAACCGGAGTCCTGCTGTCCGGCGGTAAGACTGCGCCCAGGCCGCACGGGGTCACCGCCCGGCCAGCCGTGCAGCAGCTGGTTTCCCCGTTCACCGGGCAACCGGTCCGCTCGCTCGGGCCGGTGCTTGCGGTGAAGATCGACAACATCGTGACCGCCCGGCCGCAGACCGGCCTGGCCTCTGCCGACATCGTGTACGTGCTGCCGGTGGAGGGCGGGCTGAGCCGGTTCATGGCGGTGTACTCGTCTGCCTTCCCGCCGGTCATCGGGCCGGTGCGGAGCGCCCGCGAGGATGATCTCCAGCTGCTCAGCCAGTTCGGGCACCCCGCGTTCGCGTACTCGGGTGCGCAGCCGCACCTGCTGCCCGTGGTGGAACGGGCCAGCATCGTGGACCTGTATGCCGGCCGCGTCGGCGGCTACTACCGGGACAACCGCCGGGTCGCCCCGTACAACCTGTACGCGCGCACCAGCCAGTTGCTGGCCGAGGCCCGCGGCGCGAGCACCGCGCGCGACATCGGCTTCCGGTTCGGGCCTGCCCCGGCCGGCGGCACGCCCACCACAGCGAAGTCCGTGGCCTACCCGGCCGCCTCGTTCACCTTCCGCTGGTCGGTGCCGGCCGGCCGGTGGCTGGTCTGGATGGACGGGGCGCCGGCCATGACCACCGATGCTGGCCAGCTCGGCGCGCCCACGGTGGTGATCCAGTACACCACCGTGGGCACGTCCCGCTTCGAGGAGTGGGGCGGCCCCGCCCCTTACGCCGGCAGCACCGGCTCCGGGCGGGCCGTGGTGCTGCGTGACGGCCGGTCCTGGACCGCGAGCTGGTCGCGCCCGGACGCGGCCGCCGGGACGGTCTTCACCACCAGCTCCGGGCACCGGATGACCTTCGCCCGCGGCCCGGTCTGGGTCGTCCTGGCCTACCGGTGACGAGCTCTGTGACGGGTCCGCCCACGCGGTCAGGTCTGCAGTGGCACCAGCTCGCGGTTGAAGTCCTCCAGGAACCGGCCGAAGTCCAGCGCGGTCCCGCCCGCCCGGACCACGAACTTGGTCAGGCCCGCCGCCACGTACTCCTCGATGAGCCGCCTGGCGTCCGCCCAGCCGTTGGCGATGAACGCGGCCGGGTCCGCGTCCGGCCGCCGCTGCCGCGCGACCACGTGCACCTGCTCCAGCTCCGCCCCGGTGGCCAGGGCCAGGCTGACGCCAAAGTGGTCCGGCTCGATCTCGCGGCCAGCCTCGGCCGCGGCTTCCTCGATGACCTGCCGCCCGGCGCCTGCCTCGGCGGGGGTGATGAAGCTGCCCAGCCAGCCGTCGCCCAGCCGGCCGATCCGCCGCAACGCCCCCGGCGCGCTCCCGCCGAGCCAGATGTCCAGCGGCCTGGCGGGCCGCGGGGCGATCAGTGCTGACTCCACCGAGAAGAACTCGCCGTGAAACGACACGGCCTCCTCCCGCAGCAGCAGCCTGATCAGCGTGAGCGACTCGTCGAAGACCGCGGCCCGGCGGCCGGGCGGGACCGGGAAAGCGGCCAGCTCACCAGGCCGGGCCGGCTTCAGCCCGAAGACCGGCAGCACCCGCCGGGGCGCCAGCCCAGCCAGGCTGGCCAGTTGCTTGGCCACCAGCACCGGGTGGCGGCCTGGCAGCACGGCCACCCCGCTGCCCACCTTCAGCCGGGACGTCCGGGCCAGGGCGTGCGCCATGCCGATGAACGGGTCCACGGCCGGCCCGTAGACCAGCTCCGGCAGCCACAGTGAGTCAACGCCGGCCGCTTCCAGGCTGTCCACCACGGCGGCGAAGTCGCTGGGCACACCGGCCGCGCCCAGCCCGATCCCGATCCGGACTTTCATGCCCCCATGGGATCACACGCGATCGGGATCACGGGCTGCCGGGATCACGGGCTGCCGGGGGCCGTGTCAGTCTGGGCGATCGGGGCCACCACCGCCTGTACCGCCCGGACCAGGTCAGCAGGGGCGATCTCGATCTCCAGGCCACGGCGGCCGCCACTGCAGAAGATCGTGGCGTGCTCCAGCGCGGCCGAGTCGATCACCACGGGCAGCCGTTTGCGCTGGCCGAGCGGGGAGATGCCGCCCACCACGTAGCCGGTAGCCCGCTCCGCGTCGGCTGGCGCGGCCATGCTGGCCTTCTTACCTCCGGCCGCCGTGGCCAGGGCTTTCAGGTCGAGGCGGCTGGCCACCGGCAGCACACCCACCGTGAGCGCGCCGTCCACCTCGGCCACCAGCGTCTTGAACACCCGGCCCGGGGGGACGCCCAGGCTCTCGCTCGCTTCGAGACCGTACGCCCCGCGCCGGGGATCATGATCGTAAGCATGCACCGTATGCGGTATGCCCTGCCGGTCCAGCAGCGCGGTCGCCGGAGTCGCACGTCCTGCCACGGCCAGCCACTCTAGCTCCCGGGCTCGAATCCCGGCGGCGGCCCGTGCTGCTGGGCGGCCGGCCCGGAGCGGCGGCGTTACTGGCACCATGGAACCGTGCGTTATGTACTGGCTCAGGTCAACATCGGGCGGCTGCGGGCGCCGCTGGACAGCCCGCTGCTGGCGGGCTTCGTCGCCGCGCTCGACCCGGTCAACGCGGCCGCCGATGCGGCTCCCGGCTTCCTGTGGCGGCTGCAGACCGAGGATGGCAACGCCACCGCGGTCCGCGCGTTCGAGTGGGATCAGGCGGGCAGCGCCGGGGTAATCGTGAACCTCTCGGTATGGGAGTCGGCCGAGGCCCTGGCCGCCTTTGTCTATTCCGACGAGCACCGCCGGGTGCTGCGCCGCCGCCGGGCCTGGTTCGAGCGGATGGACGAGGCCTATACCGCGCTGTGGTGGATCCCGGCCGGGACGGTCCCGGACGTGGCCGAGGCGGAGCAGCGGGTCCGGCTGCTGCGCGCGCACGGCCCAGGTCCCCAGGCCTTCACGCTGCGGATACTGTTCCCGCCCCCGGGCGCGGCGGACGCCGGGCCGCGCGCCGGGCGCCAGGAATGGACCTGCCCTGCCTGAGCCAGGTGCCCCGGACGGCGCGGCGGCGCGGCCCGGCCCGGACGGCCCGGCGGCGCGGCCCGACCCGGACGAGCACGCGCAGCGGCTCGCCGGGCAGGCCATCGCGGCCGGAGACCCGACCGGGCGGTTCGAGCAGTTGTACGCGGCGGCGCGAGCGGGCCGGGTGGACGTGCCCTGGGCGCGGGGGTCAGCCGGTGCTGTACCGGCGGAAGCCCACGGCGTACTCACAGCCAGCCGCCAGCCCCAGGTACCCGGACATGTTGCGGAGGAACTCATCCGGGTCGAAATCGCGGCCGAGCCCGTCCAGATAGGCCTTGTGCTCGCGCAGCGACGCGATGCCCGCGTCGATCGTGTCCGTCACGTCCGCGAAGTGCGTGGGCTCGCCCGCGGCGGCCACGAACACCTGCTTGATGCCGTTCCAGGCCGGCCCGTCGTCGGTGAACACCCACGAGTTGGCGGCGTCCCGGCAGGCGTCCAGCACCGCCAGGCCGGTGGCCCGGTGGTCGGCGTGGTTGACCACACCGCTTTCGCCCCAGCTGAGCTCGAAGTTCATGGTGATCACGATGTCCGGGCGCTCCCGGCGGAAGGCCGCAGCCAGGTCGCGGCGCAGCGGCAGGCCGTACTCGACCAGCCCGTCCTGATGGTCGAGGAAATGCACGTCGTGCACGCCGACCACGGCCGCGCTGCGCCGTTCCTCCGCTTCCCGCAGCGGCGCCACCTCGTCCGGCGCCATGCCCTCGATGCCAGCTTCGCCCCTGGTGACCAGCAGGTAGGACACGTGCTTGCCCTGCCCGGTCCACCGGGCCACGGCAGCCGCCGCCCCGTACTCGAGATCATCCGGGTGCGCCACCACGGCTACCGCCCGAGCCCAGTCCTCCGGCATTGGCTCCATCGCCCGCCTGCTCCCCACGTCGCTGCCGTCCGGCCGGTACCGCGCAGGGCCGGCCGCTACGTCCCCGACAGTATCGTCCGGATCAGGTCTGCCAGCCCGGCTGGCCACACCGTCTCCGTGGTGCGGTCGAGTTCCGCCAGCTCCCACCAGCGCCAGGCGGCGATGTAGTCCGTGGCGTGCATGTCCGCGACGTCTCCCAGCTCGCGGCGGGGCTGGTCGGTCCGGGCCAGGAAGTGCCGCTCGTGCTGGCGGACCAGCCGCCCGCCATACCGCATGGTGATGCTGCGCTGGTACACCTCACCCAGCAGCTCGATGTCCGTCCATCCGGTCTCTTCGGCCAGCTCGCGGGCGGCCCCGGCGGCATAGTCCTCGCCGTCGTTGAGGCCGCCGCCCGGGGTGGTCCAGTGCCGTCCGATCGGCGGAGCGTCGTCGTAGCGCATCAGCAGCACCCGGTCGTCCGGGTCGAGCAAGATCACCCGCCCGGCGTGCCGTACCGGCAGCCCGTCCTGCCTGCTGCCGTCCGCGCCGCCCGATTTGCCCACGCCGGGCATTCTAGGGCTGGGTGACCTGGTAGCCGGGTGGCTAGGGTGGGGGAGTGCCTACTCATGTCGCCCTGCTCCGTGGCATCAACGTCGGTGGCGTCAAGGTCGTGATGGCCGAGCTCCGGGACGTGGTGACCGCACTCGGGCACACCGACGTGGCCACCTATATCCAGAGCGGCAACGTGCTGTTCAGCACGGACGAGACGGACACGGCGAAGCTCGGGAAAGCCATGGAGGAGGCCATCGCGGCCCAGCTGGGCGTATCCCCGCGGGTCCTGGTGCTGTCCCGGGACGAGCTGGCCCAGGTGGTACGCGACAACCCGTATCCCAATGAGCCGAACCCCCGGGCCGTGCACGCGGTGTTCCGGGAGACTGAGCCCGCTCCGGACATGGTGGCTGGCGTGGCGGCGGTGCAGCAGCAGGTGGCCGCGAAGGGCAGCCGGGACACCGCGCAGTTCGTGGGCCGGACGTTGTTCCTGCACACCCCGGACGGGTTCGGCCGCAGTGAGCTGGTGGTCCAGCTGGGCCGGGGCCAGGGCCCGCTGGCGGCCAAGTCGGCCGGCACCGCCCGGAACTGGGCCACCGTCACCAAGCTGCTCGCCCTATGCGGTCCCCAGTGACCGACGCCGCCCAGGTAACCGAGGCCGGGCGGATCCGGCTGGCGTCGCCGCGCGGGCGGTGGGTGCTGGCCGCGGCCGTGCTCGGCTCGAGCATGGCCTTTCTCGACTCCACCGTGGTCAACGTGGCGCTGCCGACCATCGGCCGGGAGCTGCACACCTCGCTGGTGGGCCTGCAGTGGACGGTGACCTCCTACACGCTCACCCTGGCCGGGCTGATCCTGCTCGGCGGCGCACTGGGCGACCGGTTCGGCCGGCGCCGGGTGTTCCTGATCGGGGTGACCTGGTTCGCGCTCGCGTCCGCGCTCTGCGGGCTGGCCCCGGACATCGGCGTGCTCATCGGAGCCCGGGCACTGCAGGGCATCGGGGGAGCGCTGCTCACCCCGGGCTCGCTGGCCATCATCCAGGCCACGTTCGTCCATGAGGACCGGTCCCGGGCGATCGGCTCCTGGTCTGGCCTGGGCGGGGTGGCCGGGGCGATCGGCCCGTTCCTCGGCGGCTGGATCGTGGGCTCGATCGGCTGGCGGTGGATCTTCCTGCTGAACCTGCCGCTCGCCATCGCGGTGCTGCTGGTGGGGCTGCGGCATGTGCCGGAGAGCCGGGATCCCACCGCGCACGGCCGGTTCGACATCGCCGGGGCCGTGCTCGCAGCACTGGCCCTGGCCGGGATCACCGAGGCGCTGATCGAGGCGCCGTCCGGAGCGGGGCTGACCGTGCTGCTGTCCGGGGTCGCGGGGGTCGTGGCGGGCGTGGCCTTCGTCATGGTGGAGCTGCACCGCGGCCGGCACCCGGGCCGGGTGCCGCCCATGCTGCCGCTGGGCATCTTCTCCTCCCGCCAGTTCACCGCGATCAACGTGATCACCTTTGTCGTGTACGGCGCCATGGGCGCGGTGTTCTTCCTGCTGGTCCTGGAGCTTCAGGTGGTGGCGGGGTTCTCGCCGCTGGAGGCAGGGGTCGCGCTGCTGCCGTCCACCGTGCTGATGCTGCTGCTATCGGCCCGGTTCGGCGCGCTGGCACAACGGATCGGCCCGCGCTGGCTGATGACCGGCGGCATCCTCATCGCCGCAGCTGGCCTGCTGCTGCTCACCCGGATCGGCCCGCACACGTCCTACGTCGCCGATGTGCTGCCCGCGGTCGCCGTGTTCGGGCTGGGCCTGTCCATGACCGTCGCCCCGCTCACCGCCACGGTGCTGGCCAGCGCCGATGACCGGCATGCCGGGGTGGCCAGCGGAGTGAACAACGCCACCGCCCGCGCGGCCGGGCTGCTGAGCGTGGCTGGCCTGCCGGCCGCCGTGGGGCTGTCCGGCGCGGCCCTGTACTCGGCCGTGCTGCTGGAGCACGGCTTCCGCGCGGCGATGACTGTGTGCGCGGGGCTGATGGGGCTGGCCGCCGTGCTGTCCGCGGTGCTGGTGAACAACAACGTGCTGCGGCCGCCGGCTGGGGCTGACCCGCCGCCGGTCCCGGAATGCCGGATCAACTGCGCGATCGGCGCCCCGCCGCTGGAGCCCGGAGATTCCTGGCCCGCCGCGTCCGCCGCCGACCCGCACTAAGCTCATAGCCTGGCGCCCGGGTGGCGGCTGGCCGCGTCTCGCGGCGACGACACGACTCTCATCACGGAAAGCCCGCGACGATGCACTGGTCACACATGTTCATCCCGACCCTGCGGGAGGATCCCGCGGACGCGGGGGCGCCCAGCCACCGGCTGCTGCTCCGCGCGGGCTACATCCGGCAGCTGTCGGCCGGCCATTACTCGCTGCTGCCACTCGCGGTCCGGGTCCGCGCCAAGATCATCGACATCATCCGCGCGGAGATGAACGGGATCGGCGGCCAGGAGGTGCTGCTGCCGACCATGCACCCGGCGGAGATCTGGCAGCGCAGCGGCCGCTGGGAAACCATGGATGACGTCATGTTCCGGCTCACCGACCACAAGGGCGCCGTGAACGTGCTCGCCGTGACGCACGAGGAGATCTTCGCGCTGCTCGCCCAGGAACTGCGCTCGCACAAGCAGCTGCCGCAGGTGTGGTACCAGTTCCAGACCAAGTTCCGGGACGAGCCCCGGCCCCGGGCCGGGCTGCTCCGGGTCCGCGAGTTCACCATGAAGGACTCCTACAGCTTCGACCTGGACCCGGCCGGGCTGGACGTCGCCTTCGACCGGCACCGCGCGGCCTACCTGAGCATCTTCGAGCAGCTGGGCATCCCGGTCATCCCGGTGGAGGCGTCCAGCGGCGCGATGGGCGGCAGTGACTCGACCGAGTTCATGTGCCCCTCGGACGTGGGCGAGGACCTGGTCGCGTACTGCCCGGACTGCGACTATGCCGCCAACGTGGAGAAGGCCACGTCCCGGCTCGAGCCGGTGACCGACGGGCCGGGCCCGCCCGCACCGGAGCGGTTCGACACCCCCGGCGTGCGCACCATCGAGGACCTGGCCACCCGGTTCGACGCCCCGGCCGACCGGCAGATCAAGACCCTGGTCTACGTGCTGGACGGCAAGCTCACCCTGGTGCTGATGCGCGGTGACCACGCGCTCAACGAGCAGAAGCTGGCCGACGCCACCGGCGCGGCCGCGATCCGGCCGGCCCAGCCGGAGGAGATCAAGGACGCGCTCGGCGCGCTGCCCGGCAGCCTGGGCGCGGTCGGGGTGAGCAGCCTGCCGGTAGTCGTGGACGAGGCGCTGCGCGGCCGCCGGGACATGGTCACCGGCGCCAACACCGACGACGTGCACCTGCGCGGGGTCGATGTGGCCCGCGACATCGCCGCTGGTTCCTGGGCTGACCTGCGCGAGGTCGCGGCGGGGGAGCCGTGCGTCCGGTGCGGCCACCCGCTGGAGCTGCTGGCCACGATCGAGGTCGGGCATATCTTCAAGCTCGGCTACAAGTTCACCAAGACGTTCGGCGTCACCGTGCTCAACGCGGCGGGTGAGCGGGTGCACCCCATCATGGGCAGCTACGGGATCGGCGTGGAGCGCGCGCTGGCCTCGATCGTCGAGTGCCACCACGATGACCGCGGCATCGTGTGGCCGCTCGCCGTAGCGCCGTTCAGCGTGGTGGTGACGGTCGCGCAGCAGGAGGACGCCGAGGTCGCCGCGGCCGGGGCCGCCGTCTACGACGAGCTGCTGGCGGCCGGCGCCGAGGTCATCATCGACGACCGGGTCGAGCGGGCCGGGGTGAAGTTCCGGGACGCGGAACTGACCGGCATCCCGTACCGGGTCACCGTGGGCAAGCGCGGGCTGGCCGAGGGCACCATGGAGATCACCACGCGGGCTACCGGGGGGACCAGGAAGGTTCCGGTCGCCAGGGTTACCGCGGAGCTAACTTCTCTGCTCGGGCTTGCCTGACCCGTTCGTAGTACCGGAGCCGGCCCGCATGCCGCACCCGGTCCTGCGGCCCGTGCGGCCGGGCCGGGTGAGCTGAGTCGTCCGGCTCGTCCCGCCCGGCGGGTGCCTGCTGCCTGCGCCAGGTGCTGACCAGGCTGCTGATCGTGACGGCGGCCAGCACTCCGCCGATCACGGCCAGGGACTCGCCGGTGCCGATCTGGGGCAGCGGCACCGGCCCGATCCGGTGCACACCCGACTGCTCGAGCGCCTCGAACAGCAGCTTCACGCCGATGAAGCCGAGGATGGCGGACAGCCCCAGTGACAGGTGCACCAGCCGCTCGATCAGGCTGCTGATCAGGACATACAGGTGCCGCAGGCCAAGCAGGGCGAACGCGTTGGCGGCCAGGATGATGAACGGGTCACGGGTCAGCCCGAAGATGGCCGGGATCGAGTCCATCGCGAACACCAGGTCGGTCACGGCAACGGCCCCGGCCACCGCCAGCAGGGCCCGGCCGCCCGGCCGGCGGCCTGCCCGGCCCGCGGCCCGGAGCAGCCGGCTGGACGGATCCGGGCTGCCGCTCCCGCTGCCCAGGGCCAGCCGGCCCGAGGTGACCAGGAGCAGCCCACCGAACAGGTAGAGCAGGTCGCTGAACCGGCTGAGCGCGGCCGCGCCGATCACGATGAACACCCCGCGCAGCAGCAGCGCGAAGCCGGTGCCCAGCAGCAGGACCCGGCCGCGCCGCTCCGGGGCGAGCCCAGAGCCGCCGATCAGCAGCACAAACACGAACAGGTTGTCCAGCGACAGGCTGTACTCGGTCAGCCAGCCCGCGAAGAACTGGCCGGACGCCCGCGGGCCAGCCGCGGCGCCCAGCGCCATCCCGAACAGCGCCCCCAGGGCGACCACCGCAGCCGTGCTCAGCGCCGCTTCGCGCAGCCCAGGTTCCCGCCCGCGGCGGGCGCCTACGAGCAAGTCAGCCGTCACGGCCAGGGCGATCGCGGCGATCGCGGCAGCCCACAGCCAGAGCGGCACGTTGACTGTGTGCATCAGCGGGGGCCCAGCGTCATGAGCAGCCCTTCTGTCTCAGCTTCTAGTGGTCAGCGTGTCTTCTGCAACGCCTTGGGGCCGCCCGTCCCGCCGGAGCACCCCGGCCTGGGTGGCCCAGGCAAAATCGGCCGGGGTGAGCACGCCCGCGAACTGCCCATCCGTGCCGAGGACGATGGCGTGGCCCATGGTGTGCAGCGCGGCCGGGCTGGCGGGCCGCGCGCTCAGCCTGGTCCGCAGCTCGGTGAGCGGCTCGTCCAGGGTGGTGAACGTGAGGTGATCGACCGGGGTGGCAACGTGGCCGAGCCGGGCCGCGGCCCGGAGTGCCGCTGGCACCGCGGCCAGCTGGCTCAGCGTGACCAGGCCGGCCAGCTGGCCGTCGAAGCCCAGCACGCCGAACGCGGTGCTGCCACCGCGGCTGGGCAGCGGGCCGGCCCTGCCCCAGCCCTGGCTGTCCAGGAACGCCTGAACGCTCTGCCAGCTGTGGCCTACCGCTCCCGGCCCGGCGGGCTGGCCGGGATCGGCAGCCCGGCCGGGCTCGCTGAACTCGCCGGACTGGCTGGGCTCGCTCCGCTCGCTGGGCAGGATGTCCCGGACCCGCAGCCCGGACAGGGCCGCCGTGGTCAGCACCTGGCCGGCTTCGGCCCGCGAGGCCGCCACCATCAGCAGGCCGATCAACCCGGCCCACAGCCCCGTCAGGTGCCCGAGGACCACGGCGGCCAGCCCCGCCGCGGCCAGGACCGCCCCGGTGACCTGGCCGAATCGGGCGGCGATCAGGCCCGCGCGAGTGGGATCGCCCGAGCGCGCCCACGCAAGCGCTCGGACGATCCGCCCGCCGTCCAGGCTTGCGCCCGGGATCAGGTTGGCCAGGCCCAGCAGTCCGTTGACCCATATCGCCACCGCGAACACCGCGGCCCACAGCGGCGTCGCGGCCAGTGCCGCCGCGGCCGCCAGGGCAGCTACGGCGATCCCGGCCAGCAGCAGGCTGACCGCGGGCCCGGCCGCGGCGACCCGCCCCTGCGCTCGCGGGGTCGGCAGGTCCTCCCGCCCATGCCGCAGCCCGCCGAAGAAGCCGACGGTGACCTGGCTGCCCTGGACGCCGTACCGCCGGGCTACCAGCACATGCCCGAGCTCATGCAGGATCAGGCTACCCAGCACGACGCTGACGATCCCGGCGGCCGCCAGCAGGTAGGCGTATGCGGGCCGGCCCGGATCGATGTCCGGCAGCACCACCGCGCTCGCGGCCGCGGCCAGGGTGCCGAGCAGCCAGCCGCCACTGGTGAGCCGGATGGTGAGCCGTCCATGACCTGCCCCGCGCTGGCGGCCGTTGCTGCCCGGATCCGGGGGAAGCCCGGTCGGCGGGCTGGCCGGCAGGTGGGTCATGGTCACCGCTGTCTCTCCTCCGCCACTGGCGATCCAGGCCAGCTGACATAACCACTATCTATTGCCGGGCTGGTCAGTACAGCGGGGCTATACGGCTAAGATTGGGTCAGTTGATTGCCGGTGGCTGGCAATGAGAGCGTGGTGTCCTGGCCCGGCCGCGGCGGGACGGGATGGCCGGAGAGGCGGTGCGGTGGCCCAGCAACGCCAGGCGGCCCAGTCAGACCAGCCAGACCTGACCGCGATCGCCCGGGCAGCGAGCCGCGAGGCGGGCGGAGTCCCGCCGGACCTGCTGTCCGACTACCTGCCCGCGGTGCTCGACGCGGCCCGGACCGGCCGCCGGCTGATGGCCGCGGAACTGGCCCGGTACGGCTGGTCCGGAGAGCAGGCCGCGGAACGCGGGGTCGCCCTGCGCGGGCTGGTCGATCTCTACCTGTCGGCCACCTGGCGGCTGTGGCGGGAACTGCCCGAGGCAGGCAAGACGGCGGGACTCGGGGTACTACGGGCCGCGGACGACGCGGTCCAGGCGCTGGCTGAGGGGTTCGAGCGGGCGCACTACTCGATCGCCCGCCGGGAAGAGTCGGAGCGCCTGGAGTTCGTTGATGATCTGCTGTCCGGGCGCGGCGGCGCAGATCTGGTGGCCCGCGGTGAGCGGCTCGGGCTGAGCCTGGCTGGCCCGCACCTGGTGGTGCTGGCCGGCGATGCCGCCGGGGCGGACCAGGCCCGGCCGCTGGGCAAGGAGCTCGACCGGCTGGTCGCCACGGCGGCCGCGCCGTCGCCGTCGCTGACCGCCGTCCGGGCCGGGCGGCTGGTCGCGGTCACCGGCGCGGCGGACGGTGGTGAGGCTACCCGGGTCGCGGCCGCCCTGGCCCGCGTCCTCGGCAGCAGGCCGCCGGAACCGGCCGCGACCGGCCCGCGGCCGTGGCGGGTCGCCTACGGCCGCCCTTATCCGGGGCCGGCCGGGGTGCGGCGATCCTACGACGAGGCCAGTGACGCGCTGGACGTGGCCGACCGGCTCGGCTGGCCTGAAGCCGTGGTGGACGCCGCTGACCTGCTGCTCTATCAAGTCCTGCTGCGCGACCGGGCGGCCATTGCGGATCTGGTGGGCGCGCTGCTCATACCGCTGGCAGGCGCCCGGGGCGGCGCCCGGCCGTTGCTGGAAACGCTGCAGGCATATTACGCGTGCGGCGGGGTCGCGGCGGAGGCGGCGCGTCGGCTGCACCTGTCCGCCCGGGCCATGACCTACCGGCTGGCCCGGATCAGGTCGCTCACCGGTCATGATCCCGCCGACCCGGCCCAGGGCCTGGCGCTGCGGGTGGCGGTGATCGGTGCGCAGGTGCTCGATTGGCCCGCCACACCGCTCGTCGGCGAATAGGTCCCGGCCTGGCTCGGACCGGTGTCAGCCGCCCGTGCCGTGCAGCGCGTCGATGTCCTGCCGTAGCGCGGTGAGGTTCACGTTGGCCGCTCTTGCGTCCTCTTCGGTGAGGATGACCCAGGCCTCGTCCAGGCACGCCGCCGTCCAGGCCAGCGTGGACTGCTGCAGCGCGCCCCAGGTCACCCACGTGTCGAGCTGCTGGCCGTCTGACCCGACCTTCACGATGCAGTGGCCGTCATTCGGGTCGGGCCGCTGGCCGCCCGCTACGGTCCACGGCTCGTGCTCCCCGAACAGCTGGTCAGCGTCGTCGGTCAGGTTGACCCCGACGTAGGCGCCGTGGAACGCGGTCATCGCCGCATCCACCGCGGCGGGACTTGTGTGATCGACCGGCGCGAAGGCCAGGATCTTCTTGGCGTTGTACCAGTAGAGCAGCAGGTCGGCGATATTGGCGCCCTGGTCCTGGCCGTGGTCATAGGCCAGGTACTCGGCGACCAGCCGGTTCGAGGTTTCCCACTTCTCGGTCTCCTGCCCGGCCTTGGCCTTGGCCATCCGGTAGTGCTCGCGGCCGGCAAAGGTGCAGTCGCCCACCCCGTCCGGGTGCGTCGTACAGGTCTTGTCCGGGCCGTTGCCCAGCATCTTCCAGTCGGTGATGCCCGCTGACACGTCCACCGGGTAAACCGGTGGCGGCAATGGGGTGGTCAGGTAGCTGGACAGGTACTGGATATTGAATCGCGCACCCGGTGGCTTTACCGGCAGCCGGCCCCGCAATCCAGCTGGACGAATTTCAGGCATTGTTAACCCCGCCCCCGTTCGATCACCGCCGATGATCCTGGTCGCCATCGGGCGGACACGCCCATCCTGGCAGAGCAAAGAGGGTCATGCCATGGGGACTTTCCCGGCATTCTGCGCATTGCCGGGCGGCCGGCTGGTGCGGGTCAGTCGGTGTGGCTGTGCTGGTGCTCCGGCTCCTGGTCGCCAGTGGCCTCGTTGGCAGCCTGGTCCTTGGCGATCTCGGCCTTGACCGCGGCCATGTCCAGTTCCATGGCCTTACCGATCAGCTCTTCCAGCGCCTGCTCCGGCAGCGCACCCGGCTGCGCGTAGAGAACGACGTTGTCCCTGATCACCATCAGCGTGGGGATAGACGAGATACCGAATGAGGCCGCGAGTTCCGTTTCGGCGTCCGTGTCGACCTTGCCGAACACCGCATCGCTGTGCCGGTCCGAGGCCCGGTCGAAAACCGGGCCGAACTGACGGCACGGTCCGCACCAGGACGCCCAGAAGTCGACCAGCACCATGTCCGCACTGCCGACCACGGACTCGAAGTTCTCGGCGGTCAGCTCCACCGTAGCCATTGATTGTCTCCTCGTCTCGGCGGCCTGCGTTTCGCCCGCCGCCTGCAATCCCGGCAGGTATGCGTGCCCCCGGGTGGCGTATTTGGGCGGGCTTCCATCGCGGAGGTACCCGACAGGGTATTGAACCGGCGACCCGCCCCGTCCATTCCCGCGCCCGCTTCCCGGACCGGCCCAGCCTCCGGGGCGCCCGGGGAGGTCATCACTGGTACCGGAGGGCCGTGCCGGGCTGGATCCGGGTGGCGCGGCGCAGCGGCACGCGGATGACGAGGAGGGTGAGCGCGAGGACGCCAGCGCCGGCCGGGCAGCGCCTCCGCATCGGCCGCGGTGCCCGTTTCCGCGGCCATCCCCCCGGGGCGTTACCGGGCCCTACCTGCGAAAGAAATCCGCCGTAGGTAGGGGCCAGCGGTTCAGCCGTGCGGAGGATGGCCTGGGCGTCTGGCCGTCTTACGATCGGCTGGTGAAGAGGCTTGTTGCTTGGGCTGTCGCGCTCCCGCCGCGCATGCAGGACCTCGCGCTCGCGCTGGCGCTGGCCGCTTACAACGCTGGCTCGCTGATCCCGGAGGCGGGGCAGCTGAGCCTGCCCGGTGTGGCGTTCGCGCTGGTCGTGCTGCAGGCATTGCCGCTGACCTGGCGGCGGCGCTGGCCGGTCGCCACATACCTGGTCATCGGCATTCCCCGCGTGCTCTACGACGATCTGGGCATCGGGTTCGCGCCGCTGCCGCTCGCCTCCATGATTGCCTTCTACACAGTGATGGACCGCAGCTCGACGCGGGTGCGCTGGGTGGTGAGCGCCCTGACGGTGGTCGGCGTCGGCCGGGCGGCGCTGCTGCCTGGTCACACGCCCTACGACTTCTTCGTCGGGGTGCTGGAGTTCGCCGCCGCCGGCATGGCTGGCATCATCAGCCGCACCCGCCGGGCCTACCTGCAGGAGGTCGAGGCGCGAGCCGAGCACGCGGAGGCCGAGCGTGACCGGCAGGTGGCGCTGGCCGCTGCGCAGGAGCGGGCCAGGATCGCCCGGGAACTGCACGACGTGGTGGCGCATCACGTCAGCTTGATGGCGGTCCAGTCCGAGGCCGCCGCCTCCCTGCTGCCCGGCCGGCCGGCCGAGGCGGGCAAGTCCGTGCAGATCATCGGCCAGACCGCGCGCGAGGCGCTGGCCGAGCTTCGCCGGCTTCTGGGCGTCCTGCGCGGCCCGGCCGACCCGGCCGGCGGCCGGCCGAGCACGTCGCCGTCCCCGTCGATCAGCGAGCTTGACGAAGTGCTCGTGCCGGTACGCCAAGCCGGGATTGCCGTGGATCTGCGGGTGGAGGGCAGCCCGGCCAAGCTGGCGCCCGGCGTGGACCTGACCGCCTACCGGATCGTGCAGGAGGCGCTGACCAACACCGTCAGGCACTCCGGAGCGGCCGAGGCGGCGGTGACCGTCAGCTACGAGCCTGGCTACGTCACCGTTTCGGTGACCGACACCGGTAACGGACCTGTCGCCGCGGCGGCCGGCTGGCAGGCGACGCCAGCCGCAGCCAGGCTGCGGGACGGGCCGGACAGCAGGGCGCGGCCGGCCTGGCCGGGCGGATTGGCCTGGCCGGCATCGCCGAGCGGGTCGCATCGTGCGGCGGCAGCCTGACCGTCGGCCCTGGCCGGGCGGGCGGGTTCGCGGTCACGGCCAGGCTGCCGGCGCCATGACAAGCGCCAGCCTGGTCCGGGCGCTCGTCGCCGATGACCAGGAGCTGGTCCGGACCGCATTCTGCGTGATCCTCGAGGCAGCGGACGGGATCACCGTGGCGTGTCCGGCTTCCGGTCAGCCGCATCGGGGGCGGCCGGCCGCAGGCCAGGGTCGTGGCAGGCCGGTGCCTTCTCCGGCGGCCTGATCGGGCTGCTGGTGTTCTTCGCGGCGGTCGCGCTGCTGTTCGCGGGCCGCTACCCGCGGGGGCTGTACGACTTCATCGTGGGCATGAACCGCTGGGTGCTGCGGGTCATCGCGTACGCCGCTCTGATGACCGATACCTACCCGCCGTTCCGTCTGGACCAGGGTGGGGCCGACGTGCCCGCACCCGCGCCCGATGACCTCGCACCAGCTGCGGCTGCCTCGGCCCCGGCTGCAGCCACACTGGCCAGCTGAAGGACCCACCCGCAGCCAGTCAGGCACGTATGGCGTAGCTCATGACCGGTCGCCCCGCCAGGCAGGCGCGGCCGCGGACAGCGCCGCGCGGAGCTCCTTGCGGGAGCTGATCCCGAGCTTTCCGAACACCTTGCTCAGGTGCCACTCCACCGTGCGCGGACTGAGGAACAGCTGGGCCCCGATCTCCGGGTTCGTCTGCCCGCCGGCAGCCAGGCGCGCGACCTGCACCTCCTGCGGGGTCAGCTCGTCGAGCGTCGCGACCGTGCGCTTGCGCACTGTCTCGCCGGTGGCCAGCAGCTCGCGGCGGGCGCGCTCGGCGAACGCCTCCATGCCCATGTCCGAGAGCATCGTGTACGCGACGCGCAGCTGCTCGCGGGCGTCGACGCGACGGTGCTCGCGCCGCAGCCATTCGCCGTACAGGAGGTGGGCGCGGGCCAGCGTCGCGCGGGTTTTGATGTGCGGCAGCCGTTCGATCGCCTCCCGGTAGAGCCGCTCGGCGGCTTCTCCCTCGGCCAGCATCGCCGCCGCCCGCGCGTGGGTCCCGAGCGCCCAGTCTGTGCCGGCGGCATGCGTTATCTCAGCGAGCTGGGCGAGCGGACCGGTCGCACGCTCGGCCTGGCCGCTGCGCGCGGCGGCCTCGATCAGCTCCGCCAGCAGCAAGATCGACGGCCCCAGCCCGCGCGCGGCCTCGGCGGCCCGCTCGGCCACGGCCAGGGCGTCCTGGTAGCGGCCGAGCCCGTTATAGCGGATCGCGCTGCCCCAGTCGTTGGCGGCGAGCCAGAGCCCCTCGCCGCGTCGCAGCACGTCCTGCCGGCGCGCCTCGATGAGCGCCACTGCCTCGGCGTCCCGTCCCCGCCAGTTCGCCAGCACGATCGAGGTGCGCAGCGTCAGGTGACTGCCGGTGGCCTCGACGACGGCGTCCGACTCGGCGGCCAGCGACATTGCCACCCCGATCCTGCCTGAGAACAGCTCGGCGAGCACGCGGTCGGTGAGCGCGACAGGCAGCGCGGAGAACGCGCCGGCGCGGCGCGCGAGTTCGAGATGGCGCGCGGTGAGTTCGTCCCACGCCCCATCATCGGCTAGCGCCCGGGCGACGCGGCAGGCCAGCCACAGCCAGCGCAGCTCGTCCTCCTCGGAGAGCGGCTCGTCCCGGAACGCGCGCAGCGCGACCTTCAACGCCGGCGCCCCCGCGACGTAGCCCTCGCGGGTGAGGAGGGCGAGCCCGTCCAGCAGCAGATCGCAGGCGCGCGTGGAGGGCTCCCAGTCGGCGGCCAGAACGGCCGCGGCGACCTCGCCCGCATCGCCCCCGCGCACTAGGCGGTCGGCGGAGAGCGCGGCCGCGAACGCCTCGAGGTATGTCTCGCGGGCGAGCCTCGGATCCAGTGGCTCGAGCCGCCTGGCCGCCTCGAGCAGCAGGGGGGGAGCGTCGCGGCCGCGCGTCATCGCGAACGTGATCTGCGCGTGCAACAACTGCGCGCGGGCTCGCTCGTGCTCGTCCAGCGGCCCCGCCTGCGCCATCGCCAGCAGCCGGAGCGCCGCATCGGGCGCGCCGGCCTGATGCTTGCCCTGCGCGGCGAGGAGCGCACGCTGCGCCCGGTGCCTCAGGTCGGGCGTCAGCTCGACGGCGCGCTCGTGAAAGGCCGCCCCCGCCGCCAGGCCGCCGCGCGCCCGCGCTCGCCCAGCCGAGCGCTCCAGCTCGGCGGCGACATCCTCGTCGAGCCCGGCTGCCGCCTGAGCGCGGTGCCAGGCGCGGCGATCCGGATCGACGTCGGCATCGGTGGCCTCGGCGAGCGCGCGGTGCACGCGCCGGCGCTCCTCCGGCGCGCCAGCGCGGTAGACCGCCGAACGCACGAGCGGATGACCGAAGCGCACCTGCGCGCCGAAAACAACTAGTCCCACGGCGGCCGCCGACGCGGCCGCGTCCGGCCCGATGCCGAGCCCGGTGGCCGCCCGCCACACCAGCACCGGATCCCCGGCCGGCTCAGCCGCCGCGACGAGAAGCAAGAGCCGCGTCAACGGCGGGAGCGGCGCCAGCCGCTCCCGGAAGCTCTGCTCGATCCGCCCCGGCACCGCCGGGCCGCCGGACAGCCCGAACCCGCCCGCGAGCTCGGCGGGCGTCCGGCCACGTGGCAGCTCAAGCAGCGCCAGCGGGTTGCCGCGCGTCTCGGCCACGATCCGATCACGCACCCGCTCATCGAGCGGACCGGCGAGCACCGTCCCGAGCAGCTCCCGCGCATCACCGTCGTCCAGCCCGCCCACGGCGAGCTCCGGCAGGCCCTCAAGATGCCGTTCGCCGCCCGGCTCGCGCACCGCGAAGGCCAGCCCGACCGACTCCGCACCGAGACGGCGCGCGACGAAGGCCAGCGCCTGCGCGGAAGCCGCGTCGAGCCACTGGGCGTCGTCCACGATGCAGACGAGCGGTCGCTTTTCCGCAATGTCCGACAGCAGACTCAGCACCGCCAGGCCGACGAGGAACCGATCCGGCGCGTCGCCGTCGCGCAAACCGAACGCAGTGCCAAGCGCGGCGCACTGCGGGCCGGGAAGGCGCTCCAGGCGATCCAGGAATGGTGCGCACAGCTGCTGCAACCCCGCGTACGCGAGCTCCATCTCCGACTCGACGCCGACCGCCCGGGCAATGCCGCACCCGGACGCATGCTGCACCAGATACTCCAGCAACGCGCTCTTGCCGACCCCGGCCTCGCCGCGCAGCACCAGCGCCCGGCTCGGACCCGCGCGCACACTCGCTACCAGCTGATCCAGCGCCGCGCACTCGCTGCGCCGGCTAAGCAGCCGCCGCGCTGAAACAGGAGCCGACATTGCCACCAACCGAGCCTCATCCATGAGCCTAGGAACGGCGCCCCACGTTGGCAACCTCGGCGCCGTGGACCCGTGACCCCCCGGATCGGGCACCCCGGGGGTCTGCACCAGGGACCTTACCGGGCGCGACGGGCAGGCGCGGAGATCACCCTTGATGGCAGAAGCAGCCCGGGTGCGCAGGCCACGCGGAGCGTCCCGCAACAAGAGATAGGAGCCACCATGTCTAACCATTTCAGCGCCGACAATCTCAGGTTTCCCGGTGACGACACGCGGCTGGACCTCACCGACGTCTTCGCATTCAGGTCAACAGAGGACCCGGGCAAGACAGTGCTGATCATCGACTCGAACCCGACAGTCAGGCCCCCCATCGAGTTGCCCCCGACGGTCATCACCAGCCGGGATTTCCACCCCGGCGCGGTCTACCGGATCAACATCGACACAGACGGCGACGCGCAGGCCGACGTCGCCTTCACGTTCACCTTCTCCGAGCCGGAGAACGGCGCGCAAACCGGGACCGCCTACTACGCCACCGGCGACCAGGCCCGCGAGCCAGGGCCAGCCGGCCAGGTGCTCACCTCGTCCCTCCCGGTCAGCTTCGACGCGATGGCGCAGCCCGTCCGGGCCGGCCGGATCCGGCTGTTCGCCGGGGCGCGCAGCGAACCGTTCTTCGCCGATGTCGAGGGCGCCCTGCACGGCTTCCAGTGGACCGGGCACGACGACTTCGCCAGCAACAACGTCCTGTCGATCGCGCTGGAGGTCCCCGACGACATGATCGGCGCCGGCCCGGCAATCGGGATCTGGGCCTCGATCAGCCTGCGCCGGGCCGGCACGCTCGAGCAGATGGACCGCGGCGGGAACCCGACCATCAACCCGTTCATCAACCCCGACGGCGAGAAGGACCTCTACAACTCCCGGCAGCCAGCCGACGACGTGGCCAACTACCTGGGCCCATGGTCCAAGATCCTGGAAAACAGCGGCTACCCGCCCGAGGAGGCCAGGCAGGCAGCCCTCACGGTGCTGCCCGACATCCTCCGCTACGACCGCACCAAGCCCGCCCACTACCCCAACGGCCGCGTCCCCACCGACGACGTCTACAGCATGCGCTTCGCCTGGCTGAGCCACGGCAAGGTCCCGCCGACCGGCCTCAAGCCGCACGACGACCTGCTGAACGCGTTCCCCTACCTCGGCCTCCCTAACCCCTAGCCGCCAGGGCCGATCTCTCCTCCACGCCGCAACGGGAGGTGAAACAGAAACACGCACAGCACTGCTGCCGACTCAGGAGGCGCTCACCATGGAATACCTCGTCGTGATGACCACCCGCGTTCCGGACGGAACCTCAGCGGAAGCCATCGACGACATCCGCACCCGCGAGGACGCACGCTCGCGTGAACTCGCGGCCCAAGGCCACCTGCTTCGCTTGTGGCGGCCGCCGCTACAGCCAGGCGAATGGCAGAGCCTCGGATTGTTCGCTGCCGACGATGGCGATGAGCTCGAGAGAGTCCTCGCCTCGATGCCGCTGCGCGTCTGGCGTGCTGATGAGGTCACCCCGCTCTCCCGGCACCCGAACGACCCGGCACTGGAGGCCAGTCCGGGAGCCACGGAATTTCTGACCACCTTCACCGTTACCATCCCGGAGGGCATGCCCGCCCAGACGGTGGAGGACACCAGGGCGCGCGAGGCAGAACGCGTGTACGAGCTGGTCGGCCAGGGACACCTGGTGCGGCTGTGGGCGCTGCCCGGCGAGGGGCGCTCGCTGGGCCTCTGGCGAGCCCAGGACGCGGCCGAGATGCAGGCGATCCTGAAATCGCTCCCGCTGGATGCCTGGATGGCCGTGCAGACCAGGCCGCTCACCCGGCACCCCAGCGACCCGGCGACAGCCAAGACCTGACCGACGCCATGACCGGAGCCGGCCAGCGGGTCGCCATATCAGCGGCAGCGCCGCTCATGCGTCCTGGGCGCTACCGGCCCAGCTTCAGGTCTGAGCCGTCGGCGGCGATCCATTTATGACTGGCCGGCCGGGTCCACTGGTCCATGGCGGCCAGCAACTCCGCCGGATCCGACCGGGCGATCACCAGATCCCGGTGCTCCGGCCGCATGAACCGCTCCGCGGTCACGTGGTCGAAGAAGCTGAGCAGGTGGTCGTAGAACCCGAGCAGGTTCAGCAGCCCGGTGGGCTTGGCGTGCAGGCCGAGCTGGGTCCAGGTGGTCACCTCGGCGAACTCCTCCAGGGTGCCCAGCCCGCCGGGCAGCGCGATGAAGCCGTCGGCCAGATCGGCCATCAGCGCCTTGCGCTCGTGCATGGAGGCCACGACCCGCAGGTCGGTCAGCCCCTGATGAGCGACCTCAGCGGCGACCAGATGCCCGGGGATCACCCCGATCACCTCGCCGCCCGCAGCCAGCGCGGCGTCCGCGAGCGCCCCCATGGTGCCGACGTGGGCCCCGCCGTACACCGTCCGGAGGCCACGGCGGGCCAGGTCACGGCCCAGGCTGGCGGCGCCCGCCAGGTACTCGGGGGCCGTCCGGGATTGGACCCGCAGAACACGCAGACGGAACGCATGGCCCCAGTTTGGCCGGCTGGCTGCGGCAGGCCAGGATGGAGTCCGGGGTCAGGCGTCGAGCCCCAGCGTGAACGTGGGCTTGGGCGTGCTGGCCGGAAGCCGGTGCTCATCGCTCAGCCGCCGGATCGCCGTGCCGGTGGCCAGGAACTCCGTCGCGTGCTCACCCCACACATGGTTGGCGACCGCGACGTTCACCCCGACGATCCCGGACGCCCGGGCCTCGGACGCCTCGGACTGCATCCGGACCAGGGCGAGTTCCCTGGCCTCGTACACGCCCTGGGTGAACTGGATCATCTCCTGATTGCGCCCGGTCTGCCGCAGGCTCTGCATCACCGACTGGTGCGCGATGTGATAGACGCACGTGCCCAGTACGAAGGCGACCGGCACCGCGCCGCCGGCCAGCAGCCGGAAGAAGTCCTGGGCGGACAGGTCCGAGGTGAACGCCCGGCCATCCGGAGCCCGGTGCGCACCCTCGGCGGACAGCGATTTCACCGCGGTCCCAGTGGCCACGAACTCCAGCACCTCCTGGCCCCAGGCATACATCTGCATGCGCAGCTGGACCCCGACGATGCCGTCGGCGCTGAGATGGTCGGCTTCCGCGCGCATCCGGGCCATGGCCAGTTCCCGGGCGTTGTACATGGCCTGGGTCAGCGTCTGCAGCTCGGCATTCTGCGACCAGCGGCCGACCTGCAGGCCGACGTGGTAGATGGACGAGCCGACCACGAACCCCAGCGGCTCGAAGCCGGCCTCGCCGAGCAGGACGTATTCCGACACCGACAGGTCGGACGTGAACACCGCGCCCGGGGCAGCGCCAGCGGTGTGCGCCAGGCGGGAATCGGCGGCCTGCGGCTCCCAGGTCGCCGACGGGTCCGTTGATCCGCTCCCGAACAGGGGCATCCTTACCTCCTTGGGTGGGCACCGCCCAGCAGCGGCGCCGTGCGGAGTTCAGGCTATCGGCGGATCTCCGGGCCGGGGTGAGCGACGCGAGTGCCGGCCGGGCGGCGGGCCACTGATCTAATGACACCTTGATGACACTGATCTGCGTGCTGGGGGACGCGCACCTTGACGTTGTCGCCCGCCCGGCCGGGCCAGTGGCCAGGGAAACCGACACGCCCTCCCGCAACTGGGTGGGCGTGGGTGGCCAGGGAGCCAACGTCGCGGCCTGGGTGTGCGCGCTCGGCGGCCGGGCGCGGCTGATCGCCTCCCGCGGCAACGACCTCGCCGCCAGCCTGGTGGCCGGGGAGCTCGGCCGCCGTGGGGTAGAGGTCGCCGGGCCGGTGCTCGACGGGCCGACCGGCGTCATCGTGTCGCTGTCCGAGCACGGCACGTCCCGGTCGATGCTCACCGACCGGGGCGTGGGTCCGTTGCTGACAAGAGAAGCACTGGCCGACGTGTGGCTCGCCGATGCGGATCTGCTCCATCTCCCGGCCTACAGCCTGGTCAGCGAGCCGATCGGCGGTGCGGCGCGGGCGGCGGCGGCCCGGGTGCCGCGGCTGAGCATCGACCTGTCCTCCACCGCCGTGCTGCGGGATTACGGGGTCGGCCGGTTCCGGGCGCTGCTGGGCGAACTGCGGCCGCAGGTGGTGTTCGGCACCGAGGATGAGGCGGACCTGGTCGGCGAGGTGCCCGGGGCCGACCTGGTGGTGAAGCTGGGCGCGCGGGGCGTGCGCGCCAGCGGCGTGGTGCATCCGGCTGCGCCGGCCCGCGCCGTGGACCCGACCGGAGCGGGCGACGCCTTCGCGGCCGGCTACCTGCTCGGCGGGGTGAGCCTCGGCCTGGCCGCGGCGGCCCGGGCCGTGGCGACGATGGGAGCGATGCCCTGATGATGACGCCGACGAGCACGCCGCGGCTGACCGCCGAGGTCGAGACGGCCCTGCGGGACGGCGGCCCGGTGGTGGCGCTGGAAACCACGCTGGTGTCGCACGGCTTCCCGGGCGCCGAGGGAGTCCAGGTGGCGCTGGCCGCAGAGGCGCGGGTTCGCCGGGCTGGCGCGGTGCCGGCTACCACCGGGGTGGTCGATGGCGTGCTCCGGGCGGGGCTGACCGAGGCGGAGCTGGCCCGGTTCGCCGCCGCGGGCCCGTCGGCCCGCAAGGCGGGTGCCCGGGACCTGGCGGCCTGCCTGGTGCAGGGCGCGCTCGGCGCCACCACGGTCGGCGGCACGCTGGCGGTGTGCCGGCTGACCGGGATCAGGTTCATGGCCACCGGCGGCACCGGCGGAGTGCACCGCGGCTTCGCCGGCAGCCTGGACATCTCCGCCGACCTGCCGCAGATCGCCCGTACCGGGGCCGTGGTGGTCTCCTCCGGGGTCAAATCCATCCTGGATGTCACGGCCACCGCGGAGGTGCTGGAGACGCTGGGCGTGCCGGTACTCGGCTGGCGGACCAGCACGCTGCCGATGTTCTACAGCCCGCATGGCGGCCCGCCGGTATCCGCCACGGTCAGCTCGGCGGCCGAAGCGGCGCAGGTCGCCGCCGCGCACTGGACCCTCAACGGTTCATCCGGGATGCTGCTCAGCCGCCCACCGGACCCGTTCGTGGACATCGAGCCGATCCTGGCCGAGGCAGTCAGCCAGGTCGAGCAGCAGGGCATCCGGGGCCAGGCGGTAACCCCCGCCGTGCTGGCCCTGGTGCACGAGCTCAGCGGCGGCCGCAGCGCCGAGGTCAACCGGCTGCTGATCGCGGACAACGCGGCGCTCGCGGCTGAGGTGGCCGTGGCCTACGCTGCCGGGGCCTACGCCGCCGGGGACGCGGCGGCCGGGAACACCGGCCCAGCCCGGGACCCGGCCGCCCGGTTACCGGGCCAGCCCGTATCCTGGCCAGGCAGCCCGGGGGCTGGAGGTTGGTATGCGAATTGGCGTGGCACTGGCTGACCGGAGCGGGCCGGATGCACTCGGCCGGCTGTGCGCGGACGTGCAGCAGGCGGTGAACGACGGCTTTCCGTCGGCCTGGCTGAACAACATCTTCGGGCTGGACGCGCTGACCGCGCTGGCCGTGGCGGGCCACCAGGTGCCCGGGATCGAGCTGGCTACGGCTGTGGTGCCCACCTACCCGCGGCATCCGGTGGCCCTGGCCCAGCAGGCGCTGACCGCGGCCGCGGCCACCGGAGGCCGGATCACCCTGGGCATCGGGCCCTCGCACAAGATCGTGATCGAGGACATGTACGGCTACCGGTTCGACCGGCCGGCCCTGCACACCCAGGAGTATCTCCAGGTGCTGGGCCCGCTGCTGCGCGGCGAGCCGGTGTCGTTTCGCGGCGAGACGGTGAGCGCGCAGATCACCCTGTCCGTCGCGGCGCCGGGCCCGGTGCCGGTGCTGGTGGCCGCGCTGGGCCCGCGGATGCTGCGGATCGCCGGGGAACTGGCCGACGGCACCGTGACCTGGATGGCCGGGCCAGCCACCATGCGCGACCACATCGTGCCGGGCATCACCCGCGCCGCGCAGGCCGCGGGCCTGCGCCCCGGGTGGTGTGCATCCTGCCGGTCTGCGTGACCAGCGATCCGGACGGCGCCCGCGCCGCGGCGGCGAAGACCTTTGCCCTGTACGGTCAGCTCCCGTCCTACCGCGCGATGCTGGATCGCGAGGGCGCGGCGGGCCCGGCGGACGTGACCCTCACGGGTACGGAGGCGGAGGTGGGTGCCCAGCTCACCGCGCTGGCCGAGGCGGGTGTCACGGACTTCGTGGCCGCTGAGTTCGCCCCGGGCCCGGACGCCGCGCGGACCCGGGCCTTCCTCGCGGCGCAGCTCACCGGATAGCCGGGCATGGGCCATGGTCTTCACCGACCGCGCCGAGGCTGGGCGGCGGCTGGCGGGCGCCCTGGCCGGGGGAGCGCTGCTGGCGGAAGCCCTGGTCGTCCTGGGCCTGCCCCGGGGCGGGGTTCCGGTCGCGGCGGAGATCGCCCGGGCGCTGGGCGCCCCGCTCGACGTCATCCTGGTCCGCAAGCTCGGCCTGCCGATCCAGCCGGAACTGGCCATGGGCGCGATCGGCGAGGGCGGCATCCGCATCATCAACCGGGACGTGGTCCGGGCCGAGCAGGTCAGCGCGGAGGTGTTCGCGCGGGTGGAGCGGCAGGAGCGGGCTGAGCTGGACCGCCGGGCCGCCCGTTACCGGGCCGTGCGGCCGCGCCTGCCGCTAGCGGGGGTGACCGCGGTCGTCGTGGATGACGGCATCGCGACCGGTTCGACCGCGAGGGTCGCCTGCCAGGTGGCGCGGGCCCACGGGGCAGCCCGGGTGGTGCTGGCCGTGCCGGTGGCGCCCCGCGTCGCCATCCCCGCGCTGGCTGACGCGGCGGACCAGGTGGTCTGCCTGACCGCGCCCGAGCCATTCTTCGCGATCGGCCAGTGGTACGGCGATTTCGCGCAGACCACCGATGATGAGGTGGTGGCGCTGCTGCGGCAGGGCGGTTAACAAGCCTGCCCGGGCCGCCTGCAGGCGGCCTGCCGGTGGGGGTGCGGGCGGGCCGGAGCGGTCAGCGCTTGGCGTGCAGGAATGACAGCAGCCGGTCGGCCGGCCAGGTGTTGATCACCTGGTCGGGGCTGAGCCAGCCGCGCTGCGCCTGGCCGATGCCGTAGCGCAGGTTGGCCAGGTGCGCGGGGGAGTGCGCGTCGCTGTTCACGGCGAACAGCACCCCGGCGTCCCGGGCGGCCCGGATGTGCTCGGCCGGCAGGTCCAGCCGGTCCGGGTGGGCGTTGATCTCGAGGGCGGTGCCGGTCTGCGCACAGGCCCGGAACAGCGCGGCGAGATCCACATCCACCGGCGGTCGCCGGCCGATCTTGCGCGCGGTGACGTGGCCGATGATGTTCACGTACGGGTTCTCGCAGGCGGCCAGGAACCGCCGGGTCATCTCAGCCCTCGGCTGGGTGAAATGCGAATGCACCGAGGCCACGCACAGGTCGAAGCCGCTGAGGAACTCCGCCGGCCAGTCCACGTTCCCGTCGGGATCGATGTTGAGCTCGGTGCCGTGCAGCACCCGCAGCCGGGAGAACTGGCCATCGAGGCGGCGCACCTGATCGCGCTGGGCCAGCATCTTCTCGTCTGTCATCCGCTGGAAGACCAGGTTAGGGGCGTGATCGGTGACCGCGTAGTAGACGTAGCCGCGGGCCGCGGCGGCAGCCAGCATGACCTCCAGCGGCGCCACCCCGTCGGTCAGGTCGGTGTGCGTGTGCAGGTCGCCGCACACATCCGGCTCGGTCACCAGGGGCGGCAGTTCGCCGCGCAACGCGGCCTCGATCTCCCCGCTGTCCTCGCGCAGCGGGGGCGGGACCGGCTGCAGGCCGAGCCGGGTGTAGATCTCGTCCTCGGCCGCGGCGGCCAGGGACGCCCCGGAAGCCACGTCGAACAGGCCGTACTCGGACAGCTTCAGGTCCTGGCGGACCGCGATCTCCCGGATCCTGACGTTGTGCTCCCGTGATCCGGTGAAGTACTGCAGTGCGGCGCCCCAGCTCTGCTCGGGCACGACTCGCAGATCGACCTGGAGCCCGGCCGCCCGGACCGAGGTCTTGGCATCGCCGCTGGCGATCACCTCGGTGACCCTGGGCAGTGCGCGGAAGGCGGCCATCAGCTCGCCGGGCCGCTCCGCGACCGCGAGGATGTCCACGTCACCGATGCTGTCCCGCATCCGCCGCAACGAGCCCGCGTAGACGCAACGGCGGCACCCCCGGACAGCTGACAGCTGGCCGGTGAACTCCGTGGCGAGGTCCATCGCAACGTTGAGGTGCACCCGGCCGGCGCTATTGCTGATGATCTCGATCCCGCGCCGCAGGTTCTCCCCGGACTTCGGGCCGAACCCGGGCAGCGCGTCCAGCCGGCCCGCGGCGATAGCCGCGGCGAGCTCATCCACCGAGCCGATGCCGAGCTCGGTGGCCAGCACCAGCGCGCGCTTGGGGCCCAGCCCGGGGATAGCGGTCAGCCGCCGGACCCCGGCGGGCACCGCCGCCCGCAGCTCCTCCAGCCGGTGGATCTGGCCGGTGCGCAGGTACTCCCCGATCTTGGCGGCGATCGCCTTGCCGACGTTCGGTATCCGGTCCAGCTCTGCGGGGGCCAGCTCGGCCAGGTCGCGGGGATGGCCCGCGACCGAGCGCGCGGCGCGCTCGTAGGACCTGATCCGGAACCGGTCGCCGCCGGTGATCGCCATCAGCTCGGCGTACTCGGTGAGCAGCCCGGCGACCTGATCATTGGTCCGCATGACCTGCCCAGCGTAACCCGGGGATACCCCCGGGACCGGGGCGTGACGCCCGCCGGTTGCGGGAGTATGAGAAAGGGAAACAGCTCCGGACCGGCATGGCCAGGGAGGCTCAGTGCTCTCGGACTCATCCCTGCGCACCCGGATCGTGTATGACATCGCGGTCCGGTACGCCACCCCGCTGTGGCGAGCCGGTACGGTATTCCGCGGCGGATGCGTCGCCGGGCTCTGGGTGCTGCTCGCCTGGTTCCCCGCGGGCAGCGTGCTGCGCGGCGCGGCGCAGCTGGTCATGGTCTCGGCCGGGGTCAGCATGGCGTGGGTGCAGCTCCAGCCGGGCCTGCTCGACCGGCTGGAATCCGGCCGGCTGCCCGGGCTCAGCCGGACCGTCTGGCATCTGCGCGGCGCGCGCGGCCGGGCGACCGCAGACCTGGCCGGGATCCTGGAGAGCCTGGGCATCGTGGCGGCCCTGCTGCTGTATGTCGGCCCGTTCGCGGTCCGGCCGCTGCCCGCGGGCGTGTACCTGGCCGGCCTGGTCCTGGTCACCGGGCACCTGTGGAGCGCCTACTCCCAGGTGATGACCGACTCGAGCTGGTACAACCCGGAGGCCCCGGCCAACCGGCGGCTGGTCGTGCTCCGGCCCTGGATCCCGGTCATCATCGCTGCGATCCTCTTCGTCATGATGATCTCGCCCCGGCGGCTGGGCCTGCCCTGGCAGCCGGCTGGCCTGGCCATCCCGTTACTGCTGGCCGGCTCACTGGTCCTGCTGCTGCCGTTCTGGCTGGCCTTCGAGGTGATGCTGCGGGCCGGCCTGGAAGCCTCCGAGTTCGCCATGAGTGAGGTCCGGCAGAGCGATTCGATCACCGTGCACAGCCTGGTGAAGAACGGGGCCCATGCGCTGATCCGGCAGCTGCAGGCGGACCGGGGAGCAGACCCGGAGACCCGTTCGCTCGCGGACAGCATGCTGATCCTCGCCGAGGAAGCACGGCAGATGATGCTCGGCGGCGGACCGGACCCGGACAGCGTGGCGCTGCTCTGGGACTGCGTGCTGCAGGTCGTGCCGGGGGACCAGCGGGCCGGGATGGTCCTGGCTGATGCCAGCCGGCAGCTGCGGATGCGGAAGACGGACTACGGGCTGGCCCGCCGGGTGCTGCCGGATCTGGTGACCAACGCCTGGAAGGCTGGGGCGCACCGGGTCGAGGTGGCGATCGGCCAGCAGGACGAGCGCGGCAGCGGGACGCCGGGGCGGCCCCCCTGGGTCACCGTGTCGGTCGCGGACGACGGCCCGGGCATGCCCGCGCAGCCCGGCGGCGCCCGGACCAGCCTGCGCATTCTCAGTGAGCACCTGCTCCGGTTCGAGGGGTCGGTGGTGGCCGAGCGGCAGGCCGGTGGCGGCACCCGGGTGCTGGCCCGGTGGCGGTCAGCCCCGTGGTGACAAGCCCCGTGGTGGCAAGCCCCGTGGTGACAAGCCCCGTGGTGAGCCCGGTTCCGGAAGGGGGACGCTGAGGCGTGCACATCCTCGTGGTCAACGACTTCGTCCTGGTCGAGCTGGCGCTGGCCCAGGTGCTGCAGGGCAGCCCGCACACGCTGACCGGCGTCCGCGATCCGCGCAGCCTGCCTGAGGTGCTGAGCCAGGACGCGCACGCCGACCTGGCGCTGGTCGACATCAACTTCGGGCCCGGCTGCCCGACCGGACTGACCGCCATGCGAATCCTGCGGGAGCTATCACCGGACACCAAGCTGGTCATTGAGAGTACTGACGAGGAACGCAACCGCCTGCTGTTCCTGCTCGCCTCGTTCGCCTTTTTCGAGCCTCTGGCGCTCCTGTCCAAGTCCGCCAGCAGGGCGGAGATACGTGCGCTGATCGACGCGGTGGCCATGGGCGACCTCGCCGCGGCTGGGTCCGCCGGACCCGGGACCGGGCCGCCCGGGGCCCACCACGGCGCACCAGTAGACCGGCTGATCCGCAACGCCGACTGCCTCGATGAGCTTATCCGGAACAAGACCGACCTGATGCTGTGGCGCGCGCTGGCCCGGTTCGACAAGCGGGGCGAGGTGGCCCGGGCGTCGCATGTGGACGAGCGCACGGTGGACCGGTTCACGGCGGGCAAGTGGCAGGTGGTCCAGCGGATCGAGGTCGAGTTCCCGGACGAGGGCGGCCCGGCCGGCCTGGCTGCGGGCTGGGCCGGGGACCCGCACGGCCAGCAGCGTCACCCTAACCTGGTGCGGCTGGCCAGGTTCGCCCAGACGCACAGCCATTTCTTTGCCGACGAGGCCCTCGAAGCGCTGTTCACGCCCCGCTGGCACAGCCCCCGTCAGCGCCGCCGCTGGCACTGACCAGGCGCGCCGGGGGCCGGGCATTACCGCGGCAGCCGCATCTGCACGGGTGCGCCGCGGTTCAACATGGCGAAGTTTCCCCTCGCCAGCCGCGGCCCCTGGCGGCGATCATGGGACGGCCTGCGCGGTTCCACCAGGAGCGGCGGGGGACCGCCATGCGGCCGGGATGGGGAACGAGGGGGCCTCGTCCCGGCCGCATGTGCTTGCTTGAGACGTGCCAGCGGGGCGACCGGTGAGCAGGTGACGCGGGTCATGCCAGCCAGGGCCGCCAGCGGGCCGCCTGATCATCGGGGCCCAGGTCATCGGGCACCGGATCATCGGGGACTGGCCAGCTACTTGCTGGTGCCCCGCCCGGACGCCTGGGCCAAGGCCCAGCTGGCGCCCGCGTGCTTTCTCCTCGCCGCCAGCGCCACCGGGGATTTCCGTGGCTGGGCGAGGTTCGGCGTGCTCTGGCTGATCTTGGACGGCCTTATCTACCCGGCGCGATACCAGTGGAACGATATCCGCGGCGCCGACTCCGACCAGCGGCACGCGGAGAGCCTGGCCCGGTCCCGGCTGCCACACGACGGGACCGCCCGCGCCCTCCGGCTGAGCTGGCTGACCGCGGCCGCGCGGGTCCTGGCGGCGCTGCTGATCGGGCTGCTCGCCGGGCTGCCCGGCCAGGCCGCCGTGCTCACGGCCGCGGTCGGCGTCACGGCGGTGGCCTATGAGTTCCTCCGCGCGGCGCCGCGGGGCAGCCGCCCGGGAACCAGGGCGGTGGCGATCTGGCTGGCGGTCGGCCTTGGCTACGTCGTGCGCAGCGGCCTGGGCCTGCGCCTGGGCGGCCTGGCCTGGGGCAGCAAGGCCATGCTGGCCATGCTGGCCTGCGCGGCCGCGTTCGGGATCATGTTCGTGCTGCTGACCTGGGCGCTGGAAGCCACTAGCTATTGCGTGGCCGACGCCGGCGGCGGCTGGCATGCCCGGCCGGAACTCGGCAGCAAGCCGCACATCGCGGCGCTGCTGCCCAGCCTGGATGTCCCGCTCAGCAGCTTCCCGCTCGGCAGCTCCGCCCCGGATCACGGCCGGTACTGCGGGGACCAGCGGGTGCTGCGCGGCGCCGGCCGCCTGCCCGCACCGTGGAACCTGGCCCTGGCCGCAGGCGCTGGCTTCGGGGCGGCCGGGGGTGCTGCGCTGGCCGGCCCGGCCGCAGCCGCAGCCGCCTGGTCGCTGGCGGCCGCGGCCATGGGCCTGGCCGGCGCGGTGCTGCTCGCCCGCTGCGGCCGCAGCGGGCAGCGCTGGCTGACCGCCGTGGCCTGGGCGCTGGTGCTGACCGGCGCCGCCGCGGCGGCGCACGCCGCGCGGCCGGTGCTGGCTGGCCTGCCGTGGCTGGGCGTCGCCGTGGTGTACACGGTGTTCCGGGCCTGTTCGTACCGCGACCTGATCCGGGCCCGCCCCGGGCTGCGGGCCGGGCCCCGCACCTCCAGTACTCCCCGGTTACCCGCTCAGAAGGACGGGACGGGGCTGAGCCTGGCCGTGGGTCAGCCCCGTCCCGGTCCGCCCTAGCCCGAGCCCGCCCTGACCCGGGTCAGCCCTGGCCCTGGGTCAGCCTGGGCACGGAGGGTGATAAGCCGAGCCAGGCAGGTAAGTGGCCCATTCTCCGCGGGTGAGTGGCTGCCCCGCCGTGGCGCACACCCCGGCGGCCGCGGCGCGGACCGCGGTGTCCCAGAGCCGGACCGTGCCGTCGGCGCTGCCCGCGGCCAGGGTGCGCCCGCTGGGCGAGAACGCGACCGAGTACACCTGATGCGCAGGCCCGGTGAGCTCGGCCAGCAGGGCGGGCCGGCCCGGGTGGCTGACCTGCCACAGCCAGGTCGTCCCGTCCGTCGCCCCGGCGGCCAGGGTGTGCCCGTCCGGGCTGAACGCGACCGAGTAGACGTATCCGGCCGGGCCGGTCAGCGGCCGGCCCAAGCGGACGGGCCGGGCCGGCTCGGCGACATCCCACAGCCGGACGGTCTTGTCCGCGCTGCCGACCGCCAGCACGGCGCCGTCCGGGCTGAACGCGACCGAGATGGCGTAACTGGCCGGGCCCGCCAGCGGCCGGCCGAACCGGGTGCGGCCGGGCCGGGCGGGCGATGTCCCACAGCCGGGTCAGGTTGTCCGCGCTGGCGGCGGCCAGGACGGCGCCGTCCGGGCTGAACGCGACGGAGAACACGTAGCTGCCCGAGTCGTGCATGGTGGCCAGCAACCGCGGCCGGGCCGGGCTGCTCAGCGACCAGAGCCGGATGGTCCCGTCGTCGCCGCTGGTGGCCAGCAGCCGACCGTCCGGGCTGAACGCGCAGAACTCCACCAGCCCGCGGGCGGACGCCTGGACCGGCCTGGTCACCGGCACCAGCGCTGGTGTCCCGGTGGCCCGCCACAGCTGGACCATGCCGTCGCTGTAGCCGGCCGCCAGCAGGGTGCCCGCCGGTGACCAGGCGACCGCGTTGACGAGGGTGCCGGCCGGCCCGGGGGCGGCGGCGGTGCTCACCAGCGCGGGCCGGGCCGCGGTCCAGAGCTGCAGGCCGGTGCCGCCCACGGCGAGCTCGGCCCCGCCGGGGCGATAGGCCACGCTGTTCACCGGGCCGCCTGCCAGCAGCACCGGGGCGGGCAGCGTCCACAGCCGGACGGTCCCGTCCGCGTCCCCGGTGACTAGGCGCCTGGCCGTGTCCCAGGCCAGTGAGGTGATCGGCTGGGGGTGCGGCAGGGTGGCGGTCAGCGTGCGGCTGGCCAGGTTCCACACCCGGACCTGGCCATCGCTGCTGCCCGCGGCGAGGCTGCGCCCGTCCGGGCTGAACGCGACCACGTTCACCCAGTCGGTCGCCCCGGTCAGGGTGCCGGCCCGGACCGGGTGGCCGGGACGGCCCACGTGCCACAGCCAGACCTTGTCATCCTGGCTGGCCGCGGCGAGCGTGCGGCCGTCCGGGCTGAACGCGACCGAGGCGACCAGCGCGCCCGGGCCGGTGAGCGGCCGGCCCAGCGAGACCGGCTTCGCCGGGTGGGCCACATTCCACAGCCGCACGGTGTCGTCGGCGCTGCCCGCGGCGAGCACAGCGCCGTCCGGGCTGAACGCCACTGACTGCACGTACCCCGCGGGCCCGGTCAGCCTGGCCAGCGGCCGGATCTGCAGGCCGGCCGGGCCGTCCGCCGCCACCTGCCAGAGCCGGACGGTGTCGTCCGCGCTGCCCGCGGCCAGGATGGCCGCGGCGGGAGCCCCTGCGGCCGGGCTGAACGCCAGTGAGTACACGGTGTTCGCGGGACCGGACAGCGGCGCGCCCAGCCGCACCGGGTGACCGGGGTCGGCCACGTTCCACAACGTGACTGTCCTCGCGGCGCCCGCCGCGGCCAGCAGCCGCCCGTCCGGGCTGAACGTGACCGCGTACAGCGGATCGCTGCCCGGGCCCAGCAGCGGGCGGCCCAGCGGGGCCGGATGCCCGGGCCGGTTCACGTCCCACAGCCGCAGCGTGCCATCGGCGGCAGCGACCGCGAGGACCCGGCGATCCGGGCTCAGGCTGACTGCCTGCACCACCCCGGCCGAGTCCGCCAGCCGGGCGGCGGCGGGACCACCGGAGGATTCGAGCAGGCTGGACCGGGCCTGCACGGTGGGCGCGATCTGGTAGGCCGCCAGGCTGAGCTGCGCGGCCAGGGCGGCGCTCTGCCCCCGGGCCTGGTCAGCCTCGATGGCCGCCTCGCGGGACTGCGCATCCCGTTCGGCCGAGGTGGCGCGCTGGCCCGCGTCGCTGGCCGCGTGTTGCTGCGCGAAGCCGTACCCGGCCAGCCCGACGGTGGCCACGACCAGCACAGTCAGCGCCGCGACGAGCCGGCGCAGCCGGCTGGTGCGCCGGTGCTCCGCCGTCTGCTGGACTTCTTCCGCTTGGGTGCCCGCGGCCAGGAATTTCCGCGCCAGCGGGCTCAGGCTGGCGGAGTTCGCCGGGACAGCCGCCCAGTCCCTGGCCATGGCCAGCTGGCCGCCGCGGAGCAGGGCCGCCGCATCCCGGCCGACGTCATCCCAGGCCCGGGCGGCGCCGCTGATCCGGTGCCGGAGGCGCAGGCCCTCCCGGTCCGCGTCGATCCAGGAGCGCAGCCGCGGCCACGCAGTGAGGAGGGCCTCGTGACTGATCTGCGCGGTGCCGGAGTCCAGCGTGATCAGCCGGTCGGACACGAACCGGGCCAGCACGTCATCGGCGGACGTGCCGCCTGGCCCGTCGTGCAGTTCGCTGAGTTGCACCTGGCTGCGCGTGTCCGGCGCATCGTCGGCCACCCGCACCAGCCGCAGGAACAGCCGCCGGGCGATCTCCTGCTGGCCGTGGCCGAGCTGCCCGTAGGCGCGCTCGGCGGTCTGCGCGATCGCGTGCTGGATGCCGCCGCTGGCCTGGTAGGCGGCCACGGTGAGACGGCCGCCGCGGCTGTGCTCCCAGGTGGTCAGCAGCGCGTGGGACAGCAACGGCAGCGCGCCGGGCTCATGCCCGGCGCCCGGTGCGGCCTGGTCCGGCTGCCGCGGCGCCACATCCCGGAGCAGCAGCTCGACCAGGCCCTGCTCCACCTCGATCCGGGCCAGCCGGGCGGGTTCGACAATGGCCCGGCGCACCTCGTCCCGGGTCATCGGGCCGACCACGATCTGCCGGTCCTGCAGGACCAGGGCAAGCTCGGGGTACTGGAGCGCGGCCGCGTAGAAGTCGGCCCGCAGCGCGAGCACGACCAGGGCGGGGCCGGCCAGGGCGGCGATCGCGGTGACGAAGGCCTGCCGCTCCGCCTCATCCGGGCAGGCGGTGAACACCTCCTCGAACTGGTCCGCCACGATGATCGGCCGGGTCCCGGCGGCGACGAGCCGGGCCGCGCCCGCGGGCTCGCCGCGCAGTGCTCGGGCTGCCTCGATCTGGGCTGCCTCGATCTGGGCTGCCTCGATCTGGGCCCCTTCGATCTCGGCGCCCCGGTGGTCCGCTGGCTCAGCCTGGCCAGTGCCAGGGGCGGCCAGGCTGAGCCGGGCCAGCTGGCGGGCTAGCTCACGCAGCGGCTGCGCGCCCGGGGTGAACAGCGCTAACGGCAGTGCCGCGGCCGTCCGCAGGGCCGGGATGAGCCCGGCCCGCAGCAGCGACGACTTGCCGGAGCCGGACGGCCCCACCACGGCCAGCGGCAGGGCGGGGGCGCCCGCTGGCTCGGCCAGGGCGGCCAGGGTGGCGAGCCGGGCGGTGAGGCCTTCCCGGCCGAAGAACCACTCGGCGTCCTCCAGCTGGAAGCCTGCCAGGCCGCGATACGGCGGTGCGGCCGCAGCTGGCCGGCGGCCGGGCCCGCGCCGGATCCGGCTGAGCGCGCGAGCCCATTCGGCCAGCCGGGCCGGATCGGTCTCCCCGCACGCCCGCAGGATCTTCGGCAGCAGGCCGGGCTGGGTCACCGGGGGCAGATGGCGCCCGGCGAAATAGTCACCGGCGGTGCTGGCCGGGATACCCGCCTGCCGGGCCACCTCCCGGACGGTCAGTCCGGCGCGCTGCCGGGCGGCGGTGAGCTCCTGGCCGAATTCCTGCGCTGTCGTGATGGCCGCCAGAGCCGTTCCGTCCCCTGGCCCGTTCTGGCCGACGGACATGTGCTTCCCCCTCGATCAACCGCCAACCCGTGCGCCCGGATGTATCCCCCCGGATGACTCCTGGGCGGTCCGGTCAGTTCACACGATGAGCTGAATTGATGCCATCCACGGTCCCGGGGCTGTCCGACTTTGTCCGAGAGTTGCCCGGCCAGCGGCGCCAGGCGAGCTGTTCCAGCGACACTGGGGCCTGGGTCCGTTCCAGCGTGGGGGGGAACAGCCCCGGTGAGGGGGGCATGGCACGTCCTCACGTCTGATCCGGCAGGGGGACCAGCGCCAGGGGTCCCGTTCGGTCCTTCGGGGGGAGTGGCGGCCGAACGGGGCCTCGGCGGCACAGGCGGCTATGACTCGTCCCAGGCCCGCTGCAACGTGGCCAGCAGCGCGTCCGCGGGCTGCGCGCCCGCCACCCCGTACCGGCGGCCGAACACGAAGAACGGCACCCCGGTGGCGCCGAGCCGGACTGCCTCCTGCTGCTCCGCGGCGACCCGGTCCGCGTAGCGGTGCGACAGCAGGACCGCCCGGGCGCCCGCCACGTCCAAGCCGATCTCCCCGGCCAGGCCAGCCAGGTCAGCCACGGTGAAAATCGGCCGGGCCGCGCCGAAGTGGGCGCGGAAGAGATAGTCCCAGGCTTTCCCGTGCTGTCCCTGGTCGGTCGCGTACGCGAGCAGCTCGTGGGCCAGCCCGGTATTGCCGACCCAGTTCTCCAGCACCAGGTAAGGGCTCAGGCCCTCGTCCTTCGCCATCGTCTCGATCCGCCGGTTCATGGCCTCGATCTGGGCGTCGGGCAGGCCCATCTTCCTCCTGAGCAGGTCGCGCACTGGCTCGCTCTGGCCGGCCGGTGCGCCCGGGTCCAGCTGGAAGGAGCGCCGCACCACCTCGATCTCGTAGGCCTGCGCGAAGCAGCCCAGCGCCTGGTTCAGGCGATGAGCGCCGAGCCCGCACCAGGGGCAGATGATGTCCGCCCATACCTCGACCTTCATGCGTGCCTCGCTCTTGCCATGCCGGAAACGTACCGGAATCCGGTACCCGGGGCCCTTCCCGGACGTGCCGGGCGGAGGTAACGTTCAAGCGGGTCCCGGGCTGATGACCGCACCGGAGAGCCACCGCTGAGGGTGCAAGGTGGCCGCGCAGGCTGGCTCTGGCCAGGAAGACGCCCCTCCTTTGTCTCGCCCGGGACCCGCCAGCTTCCCGCCCGCCTGCCTGGTGGTTTGCGTTCCCTATCCGGGTTAGGAGTCAGGATCAGGGGACGCCGTCCCCGGTTGACGAGCCGAAACAAGGGCACCCATGAAATGGCTGGCAGCAGCGGTTGGAGCCACGATCGTGGGGTGGGCGCGATCATCGCCGCTAACCGGGAGGACATCACCCGGTACATCCGGATGCGCCAGATGTGACCATGGCGGCCTATGCTGGCGTTGCCGTGAGGTCGAGCTACTGAGGGACCGTGCATGACTACTGCCGCCGTCGTTGCCAGCCCGGTCGATTTCGAGGCCTACGGCGATTACCGCGTGAAAGCCCCGCCCCGGCCGGACGGCGCGTTTGTCCGCCCGCTCTACCCGTTCCAGGGCCGGGTGAGCGCCGACGGGTCCACCGGCTACCCAGCCGCGGCGGGCCGGTACCACCTGTACGTCTCGCTCGCCTGCCCGTGGGCACACCGCTCGGTGATCGCCCGCGGGCTGCTGGGCCTGGCGGGCGTGGTGTCGATGTCCGTGGTCAACCCGGTCCGGGACGGCCGCGGCTGGGCGTTCCGGGACGGCCCGGGGTATTCCGCGGACCCGGTCAACGGCTTCCAGTTGCTCCGCGAGGCCTATCAGGCCACCGAGCCCGGCTACGACGGGCACGTGTCGGTGCCGGTGCTCTGGGACCGGGAGACCGGCCGGATCGTGTCCAACAACTTCCCGGACATCACCATCGACCTGGAAACACAGTTCGGCGAGTGGGCCACCCCCGGGGTTGACCTCTACCCGGAGGCGCTGCGGCCGGACATCGACACGCTGAACGAGCGGGTCTACACAGGTGTGAACAACGGGGTGTACCGGTGCGGGTTCGCCACTTCACAGCAGGCCTATGCCAGCGCGGTGACCGAGTTGTTCGCCACCCTGGACGGCCTCGACCAGCGGCTGGCCACCCGCCGGTACCTGTTCGGCGACTCGGTCACCGAGGCCGACATCCGGCTGTGGGTCACCCTGGTCCGGTTCGACGCGGTCTACGTCACTCATTTCAAGGCCAACCTGCGGCGGCTGGCGGACTACCCGAACCTGTGGCCATACGCCCGTGACCTGTACTCGCTGCCCGCGTTCGGCGGCAGCACGAACTTCGAGCACATCAAGAACCATTACTACCGGACCCACCCGCAGCTCAACCCGCTGCGCATCGTGCCCGCCGGGCCCATCCTGGACTGGACCGCGGCGCAGGACCGGGCGGCCCTCGCCTCCTGACTGACAGACGGACGGACGGGGCTGGACCGGCGGCTGCTTCCCCCGAAGGACCGCGCGGCCCGCTGCCTCAAGGAAGACCGCGCGGCCCGCCTGTAGTTGCCCGGAGGCCTGAGCTCAGACGGCGTGCGTGTCGCCCCGGGCTGCCTGGCGCATGACGTCGAGCACGGATTCCTGCTCGGGGGTGGTGCCCCGGCTCGCGGCCGGGGAAATCCCGTCCGTGTGCGCGATCAGCGGGATATCCGGCTCACCGTCCGCGGAGACCCGGGCCATGGCCCACCGGGAAAACACCCGCTGGCCGACCCGGCCGGTTTCGATCACCGAGATGTGCTCGTGCCGCCGGTCTTTCTCGATGCTGGCGAACAGCGCCCGGACCGCCGTCTCCTCGCCCTCCAGCACCTGGGCGAACCAGTCGCCGGAGATCAGCAGGGCGCCGGTGATGTGCTGCTTCTTGTTATTGGAGCGGGCCCCGCTGAACAGCGGGCCCAGCTCAGCCTGGCGCCGGTCCGCCGGGATCCTGTTCCGGCTCCGGTACATCAGCCGGAAGACCCCCGCGGACCCGGAACCCGGTGCTTCGTGAGCCACGACGCTGTCTCCTGCCACGAGCTACATCAGGACTTGTCCAATACTTGTTCATTGGAGGGTCCTGGTGGTCTCAGTTTGGGACAGGCGCCCGGCCAGCGAGTTCCGCGTACAGCGCGGCGGTCTGCGCGGCGATGGTGTCCCAGCCGAACTCGGACATCGCCCGCTTGCGCCCGGCCAGGCCCATCGCTGCCGCCCGGGCCGGGTCGCGGAGCAGCGCGTTCAGGGCCGCGGCCAGCGCCGCCGGGTCGTCCGGACGGACCAGCAGCCCGGTCTCCCCGTCCGCCACCACCTCCGGGATGCCGCCCACCGCGGAGGCCACCACCGCCGTCCCGCAGGCCATCGCCTCCAGGTTGACTATGCCGAGCGGTTCGTACAGCGACGGGCAGGCGAACGCGACCGCGTGCGACAGCAGCTGGATGACGTCCGGCTTGGCCAGCATCTCCGGGATCCAGATCACCCCGGTACGGCTGGCCTGCAAGCCGGTCACCAGCCCGGTCACCTCAGCCGCCAGCTCGGGCGTGTCCGGCTGCCCGGCACAGAGCACCAGCTGGGCCTCGGGATCCAGGCTGGCCGCGGCGCGGAGCAGGACCGGCACTCCTTTCTGCCGGGTGATCCGGCCCACGAAAATGATGTACGGCCGGCCCGGATCGAGGCCGAACCGCTGCAGCACCCCGGTCCCCGGATCGGGGACGTACTCGGCGGTGTCGATCCCGTTGCGGATCACCCTGATCCGCTCCGGCGGCACCGCCGGATAGGCCGCGAGCACGTCAGCCCGCATGCCGTCGGACACCGCGACCACCGCGTCCGCGGATTCCACCGCCACCCGCTCGCACCAGCTGGACAGCGCGTACCCGCCACCCAGCTGCTCGGCCTTCCACGGGCGCAGCGGCTCCAGTGAGTGCGCGGTCATCACGTGCGGCACCCCGTACAGCAACTTGGCCAGGTGGCCGGCCAGGTTCGCGTACCAGGTATGCGAGTGCACCAGGTCGACGCCGCCCACGGCGGCGGTCATGGCCAGGTCGGTTGACATCGTGGCCAGCGCGGGATTGGCCCCGGCCAGCAGGTCCCAGGCCTGGTGGGCCACGGCGCCGGGCCGGTCCGCGCCCTGGCAGTGCACGGTCAGGTTGACCAGGCCGGCCAGGTTCCGGGCCAGGTAGGCGACGTGCACGCCCGCGCCGCCGTACACGTCCGGCGGGTACTCGCGGGTGAGCAGCGCCACCCGCAGCCGGGGACCGGGGCTGCTCACTCGGTCACCTTCTGGCTCTTGCCCACCACGGTGATCCCGCCATCGGACACCACGAAGCCGCGCTCCCGGTCGTGCTCCTTGTCCACCCCGATCTTGACCCCTTCGGGCACGATGACGTTCTTGTCGAGGATCGCGTCCCTGATCACCGCGTGCCGCCCGACGATCGTGTTGTCCAGCAGCACCGACCGCTCCACCGTGGACCAGCTGTTGACCCGGACCCCGGGGGAGAGCACGGACTCCCGCACCAGGCCGCCGGACACGATGACCCCGTTGCTGACCAGGCTGTCGAGCGCCCGGCCGACCCGGTTGCCCGAATTGTGCACGAACTTCGCGGGCGGCAGGCTCGCCACGTTGGTGAGGATCGGCCACCGGTTGTTGTAGAGGTTGAAGACCGGGTGGACGGCGCACAGGTCCATGTGCGAGTCGAAGTAGGAGTCCAGCGTGCCCACGTCCCGCCAGTAGCCGGCGTCGCGGTCGCTGGCCCCGGGCACCCGGTTGGTCATGAAGTCGTAGACGTGCGCGGACCCTTCGTCCACCAGCATCGGGATGATGTCGCCGCCCATGTCGTGCCGGCTGTTCGGATTGGCCGCGTCCTTGCGCAGCGCCTCCACCAGCACGTCGGCGGAGAACAGGTAGTTGCCCATGGAGGCATAGGCCTCATCGGGCCGGCCGGGCAGCGGGGGCGGGTCAGCCGGCTTTTCCAGGAAGGCCTCCAGGGTGTGGCCGTCCGCCCCGGCCAGGATCACCCCGAACGCGGTGGCGTCCAGCCGGGGTACCGGAATAGCCGCCACGGTGACCCCGGCGCCGTGCGCGCAGTGCTGGTCGATCATCTGCCGCGGGTCCATCCGGTACACGTGGTCCGCGCCGAACACGATTACCAGGTCGGGCTTTTCGTCGTAGATCAGGTTCAGCGACTGGTAGATGGCGTCCGCCGAGCCGGTGTACCAGTGCGGCCCGAGCCGCTGCTGGGCGGGCACCGGGGTGACGTAGTTGCCGAGCAGCGTGCTCATCCGCCAGGTGGTGGAGATGTGCCGGTCCAGGCTGTGGCTCTTGTACTGGGTCAGCACGGCGATCCGCAGGATCCCGGCGTTGACCAGGTTGGACAGCGCGAAATCGACTAGCCGGTACATGCCGCCGAACGGCACGGCCGGCTTGGCCCGGTCCGCGGTCAGCGGGGCGAGCCGCTTACCGGCGCCGCCCGCCAGCACGATGCCCAGAACTCGCTGATCTGCCATCTCCCACCCCTCACCTGCCGGAGGATTCCTTCAGGACGCTGTCCAGGATCTGCTGCGCTTCGTCCTGGATCCGGGCCAGCTGCGCCGGGCCGTGGAACGACTCCGCGTACAGCTTGTAGACATCTTCAGTGCCTGAGGGGCGGGCTGCGAACCAGCCCGATTCGGTGATCACCTTGATACCGCCCAGCGCGGCCCCGTTGCCAGGGGCCGTGGTCAGACGGTCCAGCACCGGCTCGCCCGCCAGCTCGGCCGCGCTGACCTGATCCGGGGACAGCTTGCCCAGGACGGCCTTCTGCTCCGGGGTGGCGGGCGCGTCGATCCGGGCGTAGGCCGGGTCGCCGAGCCGGGCCGCCAGCTCGCGGTACCGCTCGCCGGGCGACTGGCCGGTCACCGCGGTGATCTCCGAGGCGAGCAGGGCCAGGATGATGCCGTCCTTGTCGGTGGTCCACACCCGGCCGTCCTGGCGCAGGAACGACGCTCCGGCGCTCTCCTCGCCGCCGAACGCGATGGAGCCGTCCAGCAGCCCCGGCACGAACCACTTGAACCCGACCGGTACCTCGGTCAGCGGCCGGCCGGCCGCGGCTGCCACCCGGTCGATGATCGACGAGCTGACCATGGTCTTGCCCACGGCGGCACGGCCTGGCCAGCCGTCCCGGTGCGTGTACAGGTAGTCGATCGCCACCGCCAGGTAGTGGTTCGGGTCGAGCAGCCCGGCATCCGGGGTGACGATGCCGTGCCGGTCGGAGTCGGTGTCGTTGCCGGTCGCGATGGTGAACTCGGCCGCGCGGCCGATCAGCGAGGCCATCGCGTACCGGGACGAGCAGTCCATCCGGATCTTGCCGTCCCAGTCCAGGGTCATGAACCGGAACGTGGCGTCCACCAGCGGGTTGACCACGGTCAGGTCGAGGCCGAACCGGTCGGCGATCTCAGCCCAGTACGCCACGCTGGCCCCGCCGAGCGGATCGGCGCCGATCCGGATGCCCGCCCCGCGGATCGCGTCGGTGTCCACCACGGTCGGCAGCTGCGCCACGTACTCGCCGAGGAAATCGAACTGGCCCAGGCCCGGCGCGGCCTTGGCCGTGGCGTACGGTACCCGGCGGACCGCGCGCAGCCCGCTGGCCAGCAGCTCGTTGGCCCGGTCCTGGATCACCGAGGTGATCTGCGAGCCCGCTGGGCCGCCGTCCGGTGGGTTGTACTTGAACCCGCCGTCCTCGGGCGGGTTGTGCGACGGGGTGATCACGATCCCGTCGGCCAGCCCGTCGGTGCGGCCATCGTTGTGCATCAGGATGGCCAGGGACAGCGCGGGTGTCGGGGTGTACCCGTCCCTGCTGTCCACCAGGACCGTCACCTCGTTCGCCGCGAGCACCTCCAGCGCGGTGACAAAGGCCGGCTCGGACAGCGCGTGCGTGTCCTTGCCCAGGTAGAGCGGCCCGGTGGTGCCCGCCCGCGCCCGGTAGTCGCAGATGGCCTGGGTGGTGGCGGCGATGTGATCGTCGTTAAAGGACGCCCGCAGCGCTGAGCCCCGGTGTCCCGAGGTGCCGAACGCGACCCGCTGCTGCGGGTCCGCCGGGTCGGGGTGCACCGCGTAGTACGCCGTGACCAGCTTGGCCACATCGACCAGGTCCTCCGGGCGGGCCGGCTGGCCCGCGTGATCATGCACTGCCACTGTCAGCTCCTCAGGCCGGCCGGCCCACGCACGGGAAGTTCGTTGCGGAAAAGCAGCCGTCCGCCTTACTACCCGCTGTCCTGGTATTCAGTGTTCCGGTATTCGGTCCTGGCCGCCATCGGGGACCGGGGCCGTCCCGCCGGGGCGGGCTGCAATGATGGCCGGGTGAGCAACGAGATGCCGCGCCCGGCCGGCCGCTGGGAACGGCTGTGGGCCGCTGCGGGGGCGCGGGGCATCCCGCTGCCCACGATCCTGGTCACGGTGGCCATTGTGGTCGCTACCTACATGCTCGGGAAGATCGTCGACCGGCTGCGCGGCATTATCTTGCTGATTGTTGTCGCCGCGTTCATCAGCCTGATCCTGAATCCGCTGGTGGTGGCCTTGCAACGGCGGGGGATCAGGCGCCGCGGCTGGGCGGTCACCGTGGTGACGGTGCTGGCCCTGCTGGCCTTCGCCGGCCTGGCGCTGGCCTTCGGCTACCCGCTCAGCGGCGGGATCAGCCACCTGGCGAACAAGCTGCCGTCCTACGTGACCGCCGCGGAGCAGGGCCGGGGCTGGATCGGGCAGCTGGCCAGCAGATATCACGTGCAGACCTGGGTGCAGAAGAACGCGCCCAAGCTGGTCACCTTCGGTGAGGGCCTGGCCAAGCCCGCGCTGAGCCTGGGTACGGGTGCGGCGTCGCTGCTGCTGAAGCTGCTCACCATCTTCATCCTGGTACTGATGCTGCTGCTGGAAGGCCCCAAGATGCGGAAGGGCGCGCTCCAGCTCATGTCCCCGCGGCGGGCGGCGCGGTACACCCGGATCGGCGCCGAGGTCACCCGGTCGGTCAGCGGGTACATGCTGGGCAACTTCCTGACCTCGCTGACCGCCGGGATCGTGGTCTACGTGACGCTGCTGGTGACGGGCGTCCCGTTCCCGGTTCTGTGGGCGTTGTGGGTGGCGCTGGTGGACTTCCTGCCGATGATCGGCGGGGCGCTGGCCGGCATCCCCACGGTGCTGTTCGCGACCACCCACTCGCTCACCGCCGGGATCATCACGCTGGTCGTGTTCCTGACCTACACGCAGCTGGAAAACCACGTGCTGAATCCCGTCGTGATGAGCCGCACGGTCAAGGTGAGCCCGCTGCTGGTGCTGCTGTCCATCCTGGTGTTCGGCGAGCTCGGTAACTGGGTGGGCGGGATCTTCGGCGCGTTCGTCGGGGCCCTGGTGGCCATCCCCGTGGCCGGCGCCCTCCAGGTGATCGTCCGGGAATGGTGGCTGGTCACCGCACCCGAACCGGCCGAACCGGCCGAACCGGCCGAGCCGGCCGAGCCGGGTGGGCCGGGTGGGCCGCGAGGCCAGCCGGGTCTGGGCCGCCCGGGCCCGGGCCGCCCGCAGCCGGCGGCCAGGACAACTTCGCTCCCACCGCCGGGGACATCCCCCGCGAGCAGCCGGATCGGCTCGACCTGCCGGACTGAACTCCGGCCGGCCGCCGCCGGGCTGCGGCCGCGGTACCGGACCGCGTTGCTGAGCAACAGCTTTGTCGGGGCCCGGCGCAAGGAGCAGGAATGCTACGGCTTCAGCGACCCGGCCGACCTGATCATCTACTCGCACGAGGTCGGCCTGGCCAAGCCGGACCGGCGCATCTATGAGCTGACCTGTGACCAGCTCCAGGTCCGCGCCGAGGAGACGATCTTCGTGGATGACCTCCCGGTCAACGTCGACGCGGCCCGGGAGATCGGCCTGCAGGGCGTCCTCTATCAGGACAACGCCCAGGCCATCGCCGACATCAACGCCCTCCTCACGGGCTGTCACGGATCACTGTGTCCGCCATAAGAACGGGAATTACCAGAAGTCGCGCCGAACGGCTGGCGGCTGAGGGGTTGCGCGCCGGGCGGACCGGGAAAGACCCGGCCGGAGGTGTGCGGACATGGACGTCGGCCAGGCTCCCGGAATACATGCGCTCGAGGACCCACTGCGCAACAAGGGCACCGCGTTCACCGGGCCGGAACGCTCGGCCCTGGGCCTGCGCGGCCTGCTGCCCGGCGTGGTGGAGACGCTGGACCAGCAGGTCAGCCGGTCGTACCGGGCCTACCAGGAGCAGCGCAGCGACATCGCCCGGCACATCAACCTGCGTGCGCTGCAGGATCTCAACGAGACGCTGTTCTACCGGCTGGTGTCCGAGCACATCGAGGAGATGCTGCCGATCCTCTACACGCCCACCGTCGGCCTGGCCTGCCAGCGGTTCAGCGAGATCTACCGCCGTCCGCGCGGGCTGTTCATCGGTTACCCGGACCGGGACTGCATCGGGGAGATACTGCGCAACCGGCCGCGCCGCGACGTCGACATCATCGTCGTCACCGACGGGCAGCGCATCCTCGGCCTCGGTGACCAGGGCATCGGCGGCATGGGCATCCCCATCGGCAAGCTGTCCCTGTACACCGCACTGGGCGGCATCGATCCCGCGCGGGCCCTGCCCGTGGTGCTGGACGTGGGCACCGACAACCCGGAACTCCTCGATGACCCGGTCTACCTGGGCTGGCGGCACCGCCGGATAGACGGCGCCGAGTACGACGGCTTCATCGACCGGTTCGTCCAGGCGGTGCGCACCGAACTGCCGCAGGTGCTGGTGCAGTGGGAGGACTTCGCCACCCCGCATGCCCTGCCTATCCTGGATCGCTACCGAGACGAGTTGCTCACCTTCAACGACGATATCCAGGGCACCGCCGCGGTCGTCGCGGCCGCGCTGTCCGCGGCGGCCGCCGCCACCGGGACCCGGCCGCGGGAGCAGACCGTGGTGATGCTCGGGGCGGGCTCGGCCGGCATCGGGGTCTGCGAGCAGATCGTCCGCAGCATGGTCGCGGACGGCCTGGCCGAGCAGGCGGCCCGCCGCCGGATCTACGTAGTCGATCTCGGCGGCCTGATTACCGAGGACAGGTCCGGGCTGTCCCCGGCGCAGCGCCGCCTGGCCCACCCGCCCGGTGCGGTGCCAGCGGCGCAGGCCGGGCACCGGCCGGGCCTGGCTGAGGTGGTGGCGGCGGTCCATCCCACCGCGCTCATCGGACTGTCCACGGCCACCGGGGCCTTCACCGAGGCCGTGGTCCGCCAGATGGCAGCCCATGTGCGGCGGCCGATCATCCTGCCGCTGTCCAACCCGACCAGCCGCAGTGAGGCCCGGCCGCAGGATCTCGCTGACTGGACGGACGGCCGCGCGCTGGTCGCGGCGGGCTCGCCGTTCCCGCCGATGAAGGCGCCCGGCGCCAGCGGAGCGCTGGCCGAGATCCCGGTCGCGCAGTGCAACAACGTCTACGTCTTCCCGGGCATCGGCCTCGCGGTGACCGCCGTGCGGGCGACCCGGATCACCGACGGGATGCTGACCGCGGCCGCGACCGCGATAGGCCAGGCCGCTACCATCCTGCACGACAAGCGGGGCATGCTGCTGCCGGACCGGGCTCAGCTGCCGGCCTCCGCGACCGCCGTGGCCCGCGCGGTCGCCCGGGCGGCGGTGGCGGACGGGGTGGCGCCGCCGCTCGGCGAGGAGCAGATCGACCGGGCCGTGCTGCGGACCCGGTGGGCCCCCCGGTATCCAGCCGGCTGACGGGTGGCGGCTGTCCGATCCGGCGGCGGCCGTTCGTCCTTACAGTGGAAGCCGGCGACTCACGCTGGCCCGGACCCGAGGAGCAACCATGCCTACGTATCTGGCCCTGACCTACACCGCAGACGTCAACTGGACCAACCCGCCGCCGGGGCACGCGGACAAGATGAAGGAATACATGGAGTTCGGCGAGGCGGCCGCGGCGGTGATCAAGGGCGGCGAGGCGCTCTACCCGACAGCGACCGCCACGACCGTCCGGGTGACCGGCGGCAAGGGCGGCGACGTCGTCACCTCCGACGGTCCCTACGCCGAGACCAAGGAAGCGCTGACCGGCTACTACGTGCTGGAGTGCGCGGACCTCGACGAGGCGGTCAAGATCGCCGCGCAGATCCCGGCGGCCTGGGACGGGGCGGTGGAAATCCGCCCGGTCATCAAGTTCAGCTAGCCGCCGGGGCGGAGGATGGAAGCCGGTGACGCGGTCGCGCGGCTGGTCCGGGAGGAGGGTACCCGGGTCCTGGCCACGCTGGTCCGCGTCACCGGCAGCGTGGACCTGGCCGAGGACGCGGCCCAGGACGCGGTGCTCCGCGCCCTGGAGACCTGGCCCCGCGACGGCGTGCCGGACAACCCGCGCGGCTGGCTGCTGGTCACCGCGAAACGGCAGGCCATCGACCGGATCCGGCGCGAGGCGCGGCGAGCCGGGAAGGAGGCGGCCGCGATGATGCCCGCCGACCCGGAACCGGAGCCGCCCGAGGTTATCCGGGACGACCTGCTCCGCCTGATGTTCACCTGCTGCCATCCGTGCCTCGCCACCGACGCGCAGGTCGCGCTGGCCCTGAAGACCCTCGGCGGCCTGTCGGTCGCGGAGGTCGCCCGCGCGCTGCTGGTCCCCGAGGGCACCATGGCCCGGCGGCTCAGCCGGGCCAAGCAGAAGATCGCCCAGGCCGGGATCCCGTACCGGGTGCCGTCCGCCGCGGAGCTGCCGGGCCGCCTGGCGGGCGTGGCCGCGACCATCTACCTGATCTTCAACGAGGGGTACGCGGCCGCCGCCGGGGCGGATCTGGTCCGGGTCGCACTGACCGCCGAGGCGGTCCGCCTGGCCAGGATCCTGGCCGGGCTGATGCCGGATGAGCCCACGGCGCTGGGCCTGCTGGCACTCCTGCTCCTCAACGACGCCAGGCGCTGGGCAAGGACGGACCGCAACGGGCAGCCTGTTCTCCTGGCTGACCAGGACCGGACCCAGTGGGATGCGGCCGGGATCCGGGAGGGAATCGAGCTGGTCGGCGTGGCGCTGCGGCGCTCCCCGGACCAGCCGGACCCGTACGTGGTGCAGGCGGCGATCGCCGCCTGCCACGCGCTGGCCCCCGGCTACCCGCAGACCAACTGGGACGCGGTCATCTCCTGGTACGACGTGCTGCTGACCGTGGCGGACAGCCCGGTGGCCCGGCTGAACCGGGCGGTTGCCGTGGCCGAGCGGGACGGCCCGGCCGCGGGACTGGACCTGGTCGAGCAGATCAGCGGGCTGGACGGCTACCCGTGGTGGCACGCCACCCGGGCCGAGCTGCTCCGCCGCACCGGGCAGGCGGCGCTGGCCCGGGCCGCGTATCAGCAGGCGATCGGGCTCGGCCTGAACGGCCCGCACCTGGACCACCTGCGCCGTCGGCTGGCCGATCTGCCCGGCTGAGCCCGCGTGCTCAGCACGGGCCGTCTCAGCACGGGCCCGCGCCCGGCGACTCGGCGCATCTGGCCGGATCTGGTTCCAGCCTGCTCGCGTGCAGTGCGAGCTGCCGCAGCAGCGCGCGGAAGGCCTGCCGGTCCGGCTCGCTGTCCAGCCCGGCGAGGACCTGATCCTCGGCCGCCTGCAGCCGGCCGGCCAGCTCACCGAGCAGGGCGCAGCCTCGGCTGGTGGCCACGATCCGGCGGGCCCGGCGGTCGGCCGGATCCGGCCGGCGCTCGATCAGCCCGGCCGAGGCCAGGCTGTCCAGCAGGTAGGTCATGACCGTGCGGTCCACCCCGAGATGCTGGGCCAGGGCTAGCTGGCTGCCATGCTCGTCCCGGGCCGCCGCGGCGAGGACCTGGTAGCCGCGCGGCCCGCCGGGCACGTCGGCGACGGCGGCCGCGGCCGCTTTCAGGTAGCACCGGGCTACGGCACCGAGCGCCCAGCCGAGGTCGTTGCTGAGCGTGCAGGCGGGCTCGCGGTCAGCCCGGGAGCGGGCGGATCCGGTCGCGGCGCTCATACCGGCCAGCGTACCCCAGACTGGTTGTGCGACAGAAGAGTTGCATTGCAGATGTTCTGTACGGCAGACTAATTGCGCCCGAGGTCATCCGTGAAACAGGAGCCCAGAATGAGTGAGCCTGCCCCCGCCCAGCCGGTCGTCGTGGTGATCGGCGGCGGATATGCGGGCATCAACGTGGCCAAGTCGCTCGACGCAGTGGCCGACGTGGTGCTGGTGGAACCCAAGGACGACTTCGTGCACAACGTCGCGTCGCTCCGCGCGCTCGCGGACCCGGCCTGGCTGGACCGGATCTACCTGCCCTACGCCGGGCTGCTCCGCCGCGGCCGGGTGGCCCGCGGCCGGGTGGTCAAGGCGGATGCCGGCCGGGTCGTGCTGGACTCGGGGGAGGTGCTGCACCCGGATTACCTGGTACTGGCCAGCGGGTCCGGGTACCCGTTCCCGGCCAAGAGCGACCTCGACCGCACCGCCGAGGCGCACGCCAGGGTACGCGCCACGCACGCGGCGCTGGCCGCAGCAGGCCGGGTGCTGCTGGTCGGCGCGGGACCGGTGGGCATCGAGCTGGCCGGGGAGATCAAGGCGGCCTGGCCGGGCAAGCAGGTGACCCTGGTCGACGTGGCCGGTGACGTGCTCGGTGAGCGGTACCGGGCGGACCTGAAGTCCGAGCTCCGCCGCCAGCTCACCGGCCTCGGCGTGGACCTGCTGCTGGGCAGCCCGCTGCGGGACGAACCGCCGACCGTACCCGGTGAGCTGCGCACGTTCATCGTGACTACGCAGGCGGGCACGGAGGTGACCGCTGACCTCTGGTTCCGCTGCTACGGGGTCAGCCCGGTCAGCGACTACCTGGCGGGCGGCCTGGCCGCCGCGCGGCGCGCGGACGGGTTCGTCGAGGTGACGCCCACCTTGCAGGTCGCCGGGCAGGACCGGGTGTTCGCGCTGGGTGACGTGTCCACCGCGGACGTGAACAAGGGGGCGGGCGCCGCGGCCCGGCAGGCACCCGTGGTGGTGGCCAACATCACGGCGATGATCGCCGGGGAGGCTAATCTGGCCGGGAGCACGGATCTAGCCGGAACCACGGGCCTGGCCCGGTACGAGCCAGCGCCCCCGGCCATCATCGTGCCCATCGGCCCGGAGGGCGGCGCGGGCCAGCGGCCGGGTACCGAGGACCTGGTGCCCGCCGCGGTGGTCGCCGAGCTCAAGGGCAGGGACATGATGGTGGACCGGTTCGCTGAGCTGCTCGGCGTGCCCCATGCTGACAGGCAGAGTGCTGAAGGAGACCGGGACTGATCATGGCCGGCCGCCCCGCGGCCCAGGCCCGGTGCGCCTGGGCGGAGAGCTCCGACGCCATGCGCGCGTACCACGACCAGGAATGGGGCGTGCCGTCCCGGGACGACCCCTACCTGTTCGAGATGCTCCTGCTGGAAGGCGCGCAGGCGGGCCTGTCCTGGTCCACCATCCTGGGCAAGCGGGACAACTACCGGCGTGCGCTGGACGGGTTCGATGCTGGCCGCATCGCCCGCTACGACGAGGCCAAGCTCGCCTCGCTGCTGGCCGACCCCGGGATCGTCCGGAACCGGCTCAAGGTGGCGGGCACCGTCCGCAACGCCCGCGCCTTCCTGGCCACTCAGGCCGAGCACGGCTCGTTCGCGGCGTACCTCTGGGCCTGGGTGGACGGCACTCCCGTGGTCAACCGGCCCCGGTCCGTGGCGGACCTGCCCGCGCACACCGAATTGTCCGACCGGGTCAGCAAGGACCTGAAACGGCGCGGGTTCACCTTTGTCGGCTCGACGATCGTCTACAGCTATTTGCAGGCTGTCGGGGTGGTCAACGATCACATCGCCGGCTGCCCGAATGCCGGGGATAGCGCCCCGAATGCGGCTAGCCCCCCGAATGCAGGATAATAGTGATGATGCCGGGCAATCTGCGTCGTGCCCGGCTGCTTCCGGGGCAGCCCCCAGTCCCGGGAAATACAGCGGAAACACCCGGCGTTGCGCTGGTCAGCCGGTCTCCCGCGTCTGGCATGATGAGGAGTAATGAGTAGCTCAGCGTCCACCCGCTTTCCGGTAACTGTCACCCAGCTTCCGGTACTGCGCTGCCAGATCTGCAAGCGCACCATCGCGCACCGGCCCGGTCAGGCCAGCGTCGTGCTGACCGAGCACTACCGGCGTGAGCACCCCGAGATGCTCGAGGCCGCTGCTGGCCGGCCCGGCTGAGCGCGGCCCGCGTCAGCATGGCCCGGCCAGCCCGGAGCATACGGCCAGCAGGCTCGGCGGGCTCCATCCTGTCCATCGGGTCAACCGGCTCGATCCTGTCGATTGGCTCGGCTGGGTCGATCCTGTCGATCGGTTCCGCGGGCTCGGTCCTGTCCATCGGCTCGGTCGCGTCCGCCTGCTCGGTCTTGTCCGTCGGCTCGCTGCTGAGCATCAGTTCTGTGCTGTCCGGCCTGTCCCGCCGCGCCCTCCTGTCCTGGCGGTCGGTGTCCGGTAGCTAACCGGGACGGCGGCGCACGATGTTCATCGCCAGCAGGTGCAGCACCACCTGGTCATCCTGGTTGATCAGCTCGCCCTTGGTGTGCACCATGCCCCGGTCCGGCCGGGACCGGGACGGCCGCACCGACGTGGTGCTGGCCCGCAGCCGCAGCGAATCACCCGGCCGGACCGGCGCGGGCCAGCGCACCTCGTCCACCCCAGGCGAGGCCAGGCCGCCACCCGGGACAGGTAGTGGTCGGCGAACATCCGCATGAACAGGCCCGTGGTGTGCCAGCCGCTGGCGATCAGGGTGCCGAACGGCCCCGCGGCCGCGGCGGCCGGGTCGGTGTGGATCGGCTGCGGATCGAACCGCTCCGCGAACTCGCGGATCTCCGCGGCCGAGACGGTCAGGTATCCGTACTCGTACACGGCGCCTTCGGTGTAGTCCTCGAACCATCGATCGTCGATCGGCGCGGCGAAGTCGGCCTCAGTCAGCGTGGCGGTCCGGGCCGCCGGGTCCCCCTGGTGCGTCATGCCCCGAAGCATCGCACGCCCCGCCCGGCTGAAGATCGCGCGCCCCAGCTGTCCAGAGTTCACGGAGCAGCCAGGCCGCGGCTTTGGGCTGGCGGTCCCGGGTGAACACGCCCTTGTGGTTGCCGCCGGGACGGTGCACGGCCTGGGCGGTGGCGAAGTCGGCGAAGTTCCACACGTGCTCGCCGATCACCTCCGGGATCTGCCGGAACACCCGCAGCGAGATGGCGATCAGCGCGGCCTGGTACTCCTCAGACCACATCGTGGGCGGCAGGGCGTGCAGTCCGGCCATGGCGTCGGCGCCGAACTCGGTGACCACGATGGGCTTGCCGTGCCGCGCCCAGGCCCGCAGTTCCGCGGCCAGCTCCCGCTCGGCTCCGTCCAGGTCCCCGGGGCCCGCATACCAGCCGTAGTAGCGGTTCACGCAGATCAGGTCGAACAGGTCGGTCACCACGTCGGCGTCGGGTGGCGCCGTCGCCACGTTCGCGAAACAGACCGGGCGGCCCGGGTCGAGATCCCGCGCGGCCGCGGCCAGCGGCGCGAAGTAGCCGCGCGCGGCTGGCTCGGCGGTGTCCGGCTCGTTCGCGATGGACCAGGCGATGACGCTCGGGTGGTTGCGGTCCCTGGCGATCAGCTCGCGCAGCGCGGCCAGGTGCGCGGCTGCGGCGGGCGCCTCGATGGCACCGGGCCCGAAGGTGCGCGCCCCCGGGTCACCCATGTGGCCCAGGCTGAAGTGCAGGCCGACGGCGGGGGTCTCGTCGATGACGAGCAGGCCCTGCCGGTCGGCGTAGTCGAGGACCTCGTCGGCGTACGGGTAGTGGGAGGTCCGGAAGGAGTTCGCGCCGATCCACTTCAGCAGCGCGAAGTCGCGGACCAGCCGCGCGTCATCGTGGCCCTTGCCGTGCAGCGCGGCGTCCTCGTGCATGCCGAACCCGCGCAGCGTCACCGGCTGATCGTTGAGCAGCAGCCGGGCGCCGTCAACCCGGACCGTGCGCAGGCCGGCGGGCAGCGAGTATTCATCCGGGCCGTGCCGCAGGGTCAGCTGGTACAGGTACGGGTCCGCCGGGGACCAGGGCCGGGCGCCGGGCACGGCCAGTGTGCCGCGGGTGCCGCTGGCCGCCGCGACCACGGTCCCGGCCGCGTCCCGCAGCTCGGCCGAGGTCGGGCCCGGCCCGGTCACGTCGGCCTGGTAGGCCAGCTGCCCGGTACCGGTCCCCGGGTCGAAGCTGGTGCTGACCGACAGGTCTGCGAGGTAGCTGGGCGGAGTGCAGTACAGCCAGACCGAGCGGTGCAGGCCCGCATAGTTGAAGAAGTCGTGGAAGTAGCGCTGCCGCGGGCGCTCGCCGTCCGTGGTGGAGATGACGCCGGGCGGGATCGTGGCCATGGTCAGCTCGTTGCCGACCCGCACCGTCACCCGGAGCAGCTCGCCGCACCGGGCCTGGCTGGTGATATCCGCCTCGAACGGGGTGTAGCCGCCAGCGTGCTCGGCGACCTGGATGTCCCCGGCCCACAGGGTGCCGTGGTGGGTCGCGGCGTCGCAGCGCAGCACGATGCGGCGGCCCGCCCAGCCCGCGGGTACCCGCACCTCGCGCTGGTACCACACCTCGCCCACATGCTCGCGCTCAGCCACGTCGGTAACCAGGTCGTTGTAGCTGGCTGGCACCGCCATCTCCCGGGAGCCGGGCAGCGGCCCCTGCCACCAGCGGGCCGCTGTGCCCGCGCCGCCCGGGTCGAAGCAGAACCGCCACAACCCGTCGAGGCGGCGGCAGTCCCGGCTGCGGCTGTCCCGTGGTGCAAGCATGGCCACTCAGGTTACCGGGCCGCCCGGGCCGGAAGTAGGTACCGTGCGGGTGGCCGGTGCTGGCACCCTGGCCTGGGCCGCACCGGAAGGAGGAGCCAGGCCGTGCTCGCTGTCCTGCTCGCGCTGGCCGCCGCCGTCAGCTACGGCGCTTCCGACTACCTGGCTGGCCTGGCGGCCCGCCAGGCCAGCGTGATCAGGGTGATGGTCCTGTCCGAGCTGGCCAACGCCGCGCTGCTGCTATGCGTCGTGCCGTTCATCAGCGCCGCCACGCCCTCGCTGGCCGCACTCGCCTGGGGAGCCGCCGCCGGGGTCAGCGGCGTGGCCGGGGCGATGACGCTGTACCTGGGCTTCCGGCATGCCGCGTTCAGCGTGGCCAGCGCGGTGAGCGCGGTCGGCTCGGCTGCGTTCTCCGTGCTCGCGGGCTTGCTGCTCGGTGAGCGGCCGGGTGCGCTCGCGCTGGCCGGCATCGCGCTCGCGCTGCCCGCCATCGCGGGCGTGTCCGCGAGCGGTGGCCCGGAGGATGCGGCGCCGCCCGGCCGGGACGGCGTCCTCGTCCGCGGAAACGCGGCTGGCGTCGGGCTCGGGCTGATCGCAGGCGCCGCGTTCGGGCTGTTCTTCATCTTCCTCAGCCGCGCGGGCTCCGGCAGCGATGCGTGGCCGCTGCTGGCCGCCGACCTGACCGGGGTGCTGACGGCCACCGCCCTGGCCGCGGCCACCCGGCAGCTCGGGCTGCCGCCGCCCGGGACCCGCTGGCTCAGCGTGGCTACCGGGCTCACCGCGGCCGCGGGCACCCTCGCCTTCTTCCTGGCCACGCACCGGAGCCTGCTGGCCATCACGGCGGTGATCACCGCGCTCTACCCGGCCGGGACCATCGTCCTGGCCCGGGTGCTGCTCGGCGAGCGGCTCACCAGGATCCGGCTGGCCGGTCTCGCCCTGGCCGCCGTCTCGGTCGGCCTGATCGCGGCGGCCGGGGTCAGCTGATCACCGCGTCAGCTGATCACCGCGTCAGCTGATCACCGCGTCAGCTGATCACCGCGTCAGCTGATCACCGCGTCAGCTGATCACCGCGTCAGCCGTCCGCGTGATCACCCCGTCAGCCGTCCGCGCCGGACAGGTGCTCGCCAGCCGCCCCCGGCACCCAGCTCAGGACCTTCTCGAAGTGCACGGTCGTGCCAGCCCGCCCGTTGCCGGTCAGCCACAGGCTGTCGGTGACCGCATCGATGATCTGCAGGCCCCGTCCGTGCTCGGCCGTAGGCGGCACGGGGGCGGCGTCCAGGACCGGCCCATCGAGCGCCGGGCCATCCAGCCCGGGGCCATGCCGTGTGCCACCGCCCGGGGCCAGCACCGCCCCGCCCGGGCTGGCCGTGCCCGCGCCGTCACCGGTATTGACCACCTCGATGACACACCGCCCGTCCCGGGCGCTGGCCAGTACCTCGTACTCGTCGCCCGGCCCGGCGTGCTGGATGACGTTGGCGCACGCCTCGCTCAGCGCCAGCGCGATATCCGTGCGGGTGTCCTGGGTCACGCCGAGGGTCTCCAGGCAGCCATCGAGCACCTGGCGGCTGACCGGGACACTGGCTGCATCGCGCGGCAGGAACAGCACCATCGTGATCTCCATGTCCACCCTCCCAGCTGGCCCCGGTCACCGGCACGCGCCACAGTCAGTTCCCGGCCCGGCCCTTCTCTAACTCTCCCGGCCGGCCCATCCCTAACTCCCGGCCCTGGCTCCGGGCCGGCCGGTAACGGGCCAGCTCGACCCGATATACTTCTGTTCCAGAAGTTCTGCGCTTGCTGGCGGCAGGCTGGCGAGCCGCCGTGAAGCCGCTGCCGGAGCGCCAGTTCATGCCGAAACCCAGTGCGCTGAAACCCGGTGCACCAAAATCCGGTGCACCGAAACCCAGTGCGGAGAGCCCGCGGCCGCGGGCCGGCCGGGTGCGCGTACCACCGCCGCCTTCGCGCGCACCCAGCCCGGGATCCCGGCCCGCCGTAGGGCATGTTCCCGCAACAGCGCCACCGCCGGGGCGCTGGCGGTCAGGCGAGGGTGAGGAACAACTTCTCCATCTGCTCCTCGGTCATCGCTGACCCGGTGTTCCCGGACAGGCACTGCCGCATCCCGCTGGCCACGATCTTGAAGCCGGCCCGGTCCAGCGCCCGGGACACCGCGGCGAGCTGGGTGACCACCTCGGTGCAGTCCCGCCCGGACTCGACCATGGCGATGACCCCGGCCAGCTGGCCCTGCGCCCGGCGGAGCCGGTTGAGCACCTGGCCCACGGCATCATCGTCGATCTTCATCAGCCCTCCCTGACGTGCCGCCGACAGAATACCCCGTTGGGTATCCGGGCGGACGATCGTGGCTGGCCGCGGCGGCCGGTAACGGCCGCGACGGTGCCGGAGACCCTGGCATGGGGTGCTCCTCACCGACGGGCACGAGCACACCGCCCCTATACCCCAGAGGGTATTTGAAGAACTCCGCCGCTGCGGTGATGCTGGCCACCACCGGCTACGGTCAGGTGAAGATGATCTGCCCCCCCGCGGCCAGCTCGTAGAACTCGCCGACCGTGATGATGCCCTGCACCTGGTCGATCAGGTCATCCTTGGCCAGCCCGAACAGGTCGCAGGAGGCCTGGCAGCCGTACAGGCCCGCCCCGGTGTCGGAGATCATCTCGATGAACTCCGGGATCGGCGGGATGTCGAGCTGACCCATCTTCCGGTTCAGGTAGGCCGTCATCAGGCCGGGCATGCCGGGCAGGGCCCCGGCCAGGGTGGCCAGGTGCATGCCCGGGTTGCCGACGGTGGCGACCTTGATGTGCTCGTGCCGCTTGCGGGTGATCGCGTCCAGGCCGAAGAAGGTGAAGAACAGGTTGGCCTCGATGCCCTCGGCGCGGGCCCCGTTGGCCATGATCAGGCCCGGGTAGATGCCCTCGAGCGAGCCCTTGGAGATGATGATCGAGACTTTCTGGATGGCGGTGTCCATGGCGGACCGTCCTGTCAGAGGCAGCTCATTGAGCGGCGACCGCTCAGATGCAGCCGCGCGGCTTGGGGATTCCGGCGATCTTGGCGGCGGTCTTGGCCGGGCCCCGGGGGAAGAGCTGGTACAGCTCCTTGATGGTGACGCCGGAGGTCTTGCCGAGCACCCGGACGGTGGGCCCGGTGCCCTTGGCCTGGTACTCGGCGCGCATGAACCGGATCACCTGCCAGTGCCGCGGCGTCAGCTCGTCGATGCCCTCGGCCTTGGCGATCATGGGCGCCATGTCCTCGGCCCACTGGCCGGGGTCGGTGAGGAATCCCTCTTCGCTGACGTCGACGTGGTGGCCGGCGTACGTGGCGGCAGGCATAACCCGCACCTCCTGGGAGTGATCATCGGATCTCACCGCGGCTGCCCGCGGCGGCCGGGTCGGCCGGGCCGGCGGGTGGTTCTTGCCGTGGCTGGGCATGGCGGAGCTGATGCCGGGGACGTCCCGGCCGGGCAGCAGGCTGTGCCAGTAGAACTGCTGGAAGGCCAGCTTGCCGAGGTGGTTGAGGCGGGATTCGCGGAGCAGCGGCAGGCCGAGCCGGGCCGGGTAGTGACCGGTGAGCGGCTCGGTCTCGTAGTTGAAGTCGATCAGCAGGGCCTTGCCGTGGCCGGTCTCGATGAAGCAGTTGGTGTGCCCGTCGAACCCGCTGGCCAGCGGCTGGCCCGCGAGGAACCGGCGGATGTTGCCGGCCAGCACGTCCCCCTCGAAGTGCGCCACCGACCCGGCTTTGGAGGCGGGCACGTTGGTGGCGTCGCCGAGGGCGAACACGTTCGGCGCCACGGTGGCCTGCAGCGTGTGCGGGTCCACCGGGATGAAGCCGAGCTCATCGCCCAGGCCGGCGGAGCGGCCGACGTAGGCGGCGCCGCCGTGCAGCGGGATGACCACGGCCAGGTCGAACGGCACGCTCCGGCCGTCGTAGGCCACCAGGCGCCCGGGGCCGCCCGGGCCGGCCTCGCCCGCACCGGCCTCGCCCGTCCTGGCCGCTACCGTGCCGGTGTTGAACTCGGTGACCAGCCCGATGCCCTTGGCCTGGAGCAGCCCGGCCAGTTCCCGGCTCGCGACCGGCTTGGTGAACGCGCCGTCCAGCGGGGTGACGTAACTCAGCTCCACCTGGTCGCGGAGGCCGCGGCGGCGGAAGTAGTCGTCGGCGAGGAAGCAGAATTCCAGCGGCGCGACCGGGCACTTGATCGGCATGTCGATGATGTTCACCACCAGGCGGCCGCGGCGGAACCGGACCAGCGCCCGGTGCAGCGCGGTCGCGCCGCCGGGGGTGTAGAAGGTGAAGACGCTGCGCTCCCAGCCGGGGCCGGTCAGCCCGTCGGTCTCCTCCGGCAGCAGCCGGGCGCCGGTGGCGATGACCAGCACGTCGTAGTCCAGCGCCGAGCCGTCGTCCAGGTGCACCTGGTTCACGGCCGTGGCGGCCCAGGCAATGCCCGCCTCCAGGTAGGTGATGCCGGGACGGAACTGCCGCTGCCGGGGCCGGGTGATCCGGGCCACGTCGGCGTGGCCGAACGGGACGAACAGCAGGCCGGGCTGGTATACGTGCCCGGCGTCCTGGTCCACCACGACGATCTCGGCTTCGGCTGGGGTGTAGGCCCGCCGGAGCCGGTTGGCGACGAGCGTCCCGCCGGTGCCACCGCCCAGGATCACGATCCGCTTCACGCTATCCGGTCTATGCCGGGCCACCTACGGCAAGCAGAGTCATACGTCCCGGGCCGGGGGGACGAACAGCCGGTCCGGTCCTGGTGACACCTGGTTAGCCTGCGGGTGGGGACGTGCGCTCGGGGCACGACGGACCAACCTGGGAGGCCCAGGATGACTCAACTGCTGGCCGGGCGCCCGCCGCGGGTGGCGACGCTGGGCGGGGCGGTGCTGCCACTGGTCGGCCGGGCCCGGATGTACGCGTGCGGGATCACCCCGTACGACGTCACTCACCTGGGGCATGCGGCGTCCTTCGTCTGGGCCGACACGCTGGCCCGGGTGCTGCAGGCGGCCGGCACCGAGGTGATCGTGTGCCGGAACGTCACCGACGTCGATGACGTTCTGCTGGCCGCCGCGGGCCAGGCCGGCGCACCGTACGACGAGTTCGCCGTCATCCAGCAGTTCTACTTCGAGCAGGACATCGGCGCGCTCGGGGTGCGACCGCCGGACCTGCAGCCCCGGGCGCACGCCTACATCGAGCCGGTCATCGCGCTCGGCGCCGGGCTGCTCGGCCGCGGCCTGGCCTATCAGCGGGGCGGCCGCGTCTACTTCCGCGGCAGCAGCACCGCGGCCCGGGCCGGACTGAACCGGGCGGCGGCCGTCCGGCTGGCCGCTGAGTGCGGCGGCCAGCCGGACGATCCGGCCAAGGACGACCCGCTGGACGTGGCCATCTGGCAGCCCTCGGACGGGGTCCAGCCCGCCTGGGCCAGCCCGTGGGGGCCCGGCCGGCCCGGCTGGCACGCCGAGTGCGCGGCCATGGCCTTGCATACCTTCGGCCCGGCGGTGGACGTCCAGGCGGGTGGCGGCGACCTGCGGTTCCCGCACCACGCCTGCCAGGCCGCCATGGCCGAGGCGTTCACCGGCGTGACCCCGTTCGCCCGCGCCCAGCTGGACGTGGGCGTGGTCTATGTCGCCGGGGCCAAGATGGCCAAGTCAGCCGGGAACCTGGTGCTGGTCCGCGACCTGCTCACTGACTATCCCGCCGCGGCGGTGCGGCTGCTCATCCTGGACCGCCGCTGGGACGCCGACTGGGAGTTCGACCCGGTCGGCCTGGACGCGGCCGCGGCCCGGCTGGGCCGGTTGCACACCGCGGCCGGGCGGCCCGGCCGCAGCCTGGACGGAATGCCCGGCGCCGCGGCCGACGCGGTACTCGCCGCCCTGGCCAGCGACCTGGACGTGCCCAGGGCGCTGGATATCGCGGAGCTTGACGGCGGCCCGGCGGCCCAGGTGGCCGGAACCCTGCTCGGCCTGTGGTGAGCCGCCTGTGGTGAGCCGCCTGTGGTGAGCCGCCTGTGGTGAGCCGCCGGTGGCAGCTACCCGGCCTAGCTGTGCAGGCGGATGGGCATCACGAGGTAGCGGTAGTCAGGCGCGCTGGCGTCGTCCGCTGGCTTGCCGGTCAGCAGCGCGGGCTTGTCCGGGCTGTTGAAGTGCAGCAGGGCGCTGTCCGAGCCGATCGCGGTCAGCCCGTCCAGCAGGAACTGCGGGTTGAACGCGATCGCGCTGGGCTCGCCTTCCAGGGTGGTGCCCAGCACCTCGACGGCCTGCGCTTCCTCGCCGCTGCCCGCCTCGAGCACCACCTCGTCCGAGGCGAAGGACAGCCGGACCGGGGTGTTCCGCTCCGCGACCAGGGCGACCCGCCGGAGGGCCTCGACGAAGGCCGCGGTTTCCAGTTCGGCACGCGCGGCGAAGTCGGTCGGGAACTTGGACCGGTACTTGACGGTCTCGCCCTCGATCAGCCGGGTGGTCGTCTGCCGGCCGCCTCCGGCGAAGCCGATCATGGAGGCGCCCGCGCCGCCCGCGTCGGCCAGCGCGATGGCCACCTCGGCGCCCGAGGCCAGCGAGCGGGCGGTGTCCACCAGGGTCTTGGCCGGGATCAGCGCGGTCAGCGAGAGGTCCGGCTGCTCCGGCTTCCAGTGCAGCTCACGGGCGCCGATCCGGTACCGGTCGCTGGCGGACAGTGAGATCGTGTCGCCCTCGATCTCCAGCAGCACGCCGGTGAGCAGGGGCAGGGTGTCGTCCCGGCTGGCGGCGACGGCCACCTGACTGACCGCGGTAGCCAGCGAGTCGCTGCCGATCGTCCCGGATGGGGGCGGCATCTCGGGCAGTGTCGGGTATTCCTCCACCGGCAGGGTCATCAGCGTGAACTTGGCGTTGCCGCAAGTCAGTGTGGCCTTGGCGCCGTCCGTCGCGATCTGCACCGGCTGCGCGGGCAGGCTCCGGGTGATCTCGGCCAGGAGCCGGCCGGACACCAGCGCGCTGCCGGTCTCCTCGACGTCCACCAGGTCGAGGGAGGCTTCCGCGGATACCTCGTAGTCGAAGCTGGACAGCCGCAGCTGCTCGGTGGCCTCGAGCCGCATCCCAGCCAGGATCGGCACCGCGGGCCGGGTCGGCAGGGCGCGCGCGGTCCACACGACGGCATCCGCGAGCATGTTGCGGTCAACCCGGAATCTCATGAGCCTGCCTCCTCACGCCGTGGCGACCCTACCACGCAGCCACCTGGGATCCGGGCGAGCAGCAGTCAGGTCGCCCGCCGCATGTGCAGCCGCGTGCTGGTCCCGGCCGGCCCGCTGCGCCGCTGGACGAGATCGCAGACCTCGTTCACCAGCCACAGGCCGTGACCGCCAGGAGCATCGGGTGGCCGGCGCTGCCGTCCCGCCAGCGGGTCAGTGATGTGACCAGTGTCTTCGATCTGGCAGAGCAGTTCGTCATCAGTGCACCAGCAGCGGATCACCCCGCCGCCCGCATGGCTGAGTGCGTTCGCGGCGATCTCACCCACCGCGAGCGTCAGGTCGGCGGCTCGCTGGGCGGCCAGCCCGGCCGCCCAGGCGTGCCAGGAGGTGAACTGCCGGACCGGGCGCAGCCGCCCGCCGAACGCCAGGGATTCCGCGCCCGGGCCGGGCGGCGGGAACGGGTCGTCGCACCCTTCGGGGATGCCCCCTGGCCCCAGGTACCCGGGGCTGGGCCGCCGCTGGCCGCTGGCGATGAGCACCGGGTGGGTCCGCTCCGCGTTAGCGATCACATCATGACCGAGGCGCGCGGCGTCGTACAGGCACAGCACGGTCGCGGCGGGCTGCCGGAACGCCAGGTTACACAGGGCCTCGTGCCTGGCTACCTCGCAGAGCTCAGCCGTGGACCGGGCCGGCCAGGCCGGTTCCCACAGGAAGCACGCCCGGCCGCCCCGGTGCTGGTCGGCGAACGACCGTCCAGCCGGGATGATCCGGGCTGGGTTACCACCCAGGGCGGTCATGTCGGTGAGGACGACGGCGGGTGTCCCGGCGGTGGCCGGCCGCGGGCCGAGGGCCCGGCGCACCAGGGGAAGAGCGTCCCCCGGCACCGCAACGTGCAGCGGGGCGGCCGCCTGCGCCGCATGGCGCAGCATCGCGGCGATCCCGCTGAGGTACTCGTCCGGGCTGCGGTAGAACAGGGCGGCATGGCCGAGCCCGCTGGCGGGCGGCAGGATCTCGTGGCCGTCGAGCAGGGCGACCCGGCCCGGGACGCCGGGGCATGGGTGCCCGGTCGTGCCGTTGCGGCCACTCATGGCCCTAGTTACTTCCCCCGCACGCCAATTCATGCTCCGCGGAGGGCGATAATGCCGGCCAGCCGCGGGAGACCCGGCGGATCAGCTGGCCGGGACCGGGGGCGGGGCGATGGCCCAGCGGATGACCTGGACCAGGGCCTGGCCGGCCGGGCGGACCACGGCGGCCTCGGTCACCGGCAGCCGGGGCAGCCGGAGCGGGCGGCGGGCCCATCCGGGCAGCAACGACACGGCCGCCGCGGCCAGCACCCCGTACGGTGCCCGGGCAATCGCCGGGAGGGGCGGATTGAGCAGCAGGAACCGCGCTGCCTCCCGGGCCTGGGCGGTGCCAGCCAGCTCAGCGCGGTAGGCGTTGATGCGGACGGCGAGCTCGGCCTCACTGCGCGGCGGGTCGGGCACACCGAGCTCGGCGGCGATCCTGGCCATGTCGGCCACGTACCCGTCGCGGCCCGCCTGGTCCAGCGGATGCGCGCCGAACCGGCTGTGCGCCCGCAGGAAGCTGTCCGCCTCGGCAATGTGCACCCAGGTCAGCAGGTGCGGGTCGGACGCTGCGTAGCGGCGCCCGTCGGGCGCGGTGCCGGTCACCCGCTGGTGGATCCCGCGCACCCGCATGATCGCTTTCCGGGCGTCGTCCTCCTGGCCGAAGGTGGTCACGGCCAGGAAATAGCTGGTCCGCTGCAGCCGTCCCCAGGGGTCACCGCGGTACCCCGAGTGCCCGGCCACGGCGGCCATGGCCAGCGGGTGCAGCGACTGCAGCAGCAGCGCCCGGATGCCGCCGATGAACATCGAGGAGTCGCCGTGCACCCGGCGGACCGGGCGGTCCCCGGCGAACCAGCGCTCGCCCGGGCTGTCATGGATCACCCGGCGGCGGCCCGGGCCGTCCGGCCCGGCCACCCGCTGGAAGATCGCCGTGCCCAGCCGGTCCCGGATCAGATCGGTGGCTCCCACGCTGGCATCCCCTTAGTGTCCAACCCAGTCTGACAGGAATTCGCGGCCGGCCGGGTCCCGGTTGCCCGCCCCGCGCATCGCCAGTCATATTGATCATGGACCACGCCACTTTTCACGCGTTCCAGTCATGATCACGAGTGGTTTGTCCGGAATGTCCGTAGGGAACGCGTGAAAAGAACTCATTCCGGTCCAGGAACGTCAGGTTCCGGCGGCCAGGCCGGTCCAGGAACGTCAGGTTCCGGCGCCCAGGCCGGTCCAGGAACGTCAGGTTCCGGCGCCCAGGCGGGCCTGGGCGGCCTCCAGCCGCCGCAGCGTGCGCTCCCGGCCGAGGACATGCAGCGACTCGAACAACGGCAGGCCAGTGCTGCGCCCGGTGATCGCGACCCGGACCGGGGCCTGCGCCTTGCTGAGGGACAGCCCGAAGCGGGCGGCGACCTCTTCCAGCCCGGCCCGCAGGCTGTCAGCCTGCCAGGGCGCTGACTCGAACACGGCCGTGGTGGCAGCCAGGATGCCCGTGGCGGCGGCTGGGTCCCGCATCGCCTTGGCCCAGGACGGCTCGTCGATGACGGGCTCATCCAGGAACGCGAAGTCCACCATGCTGGTGATCTCCGACAGCAGCACCACCCGGGTCTGGGCGAACGGGGCCAGCTCAGCGAACACGGCCGGGTCGAAGTGGTCCGCTGGCCAGGGTGCGGCCGGGGACCGCAGCCAGGGCTGGCACGCGTCGATGAACTCCGGGACTGACATGGCCCGGATGTACTCACCGTTGAAGGCGCGGAGTTTCTTGATGTCGAAGAAAGCAGGCGAGGAGTTGACGTCCGCGAGCGAGAACTCGCGCTCGATGGTCTCCCAGGGCACGATCTCGCGGTCACCGCGCGGGGCCCAGCCGAGCAGCATCAGGTAGTTGCGCATGGCCGGGGCGAGGTAGCCCTCGTCGCGGAAGTCCTCCAGCGCCACCTTGTCGCGGCGCTTGGACAGCTTCTGCCGCTTCTCGTTGACCAGCACCGGCACGTGCGCCCAGGTGGGCGGCTCGTGGCCGAGCGCTTCCCAGAGCAGCTGCTGCTTCGGGGTGTTGGGCAGGTGCTCCTCGCCCCTGATCACCTCGGTGATGCCCTGTGCCCTGTCGTCCACGACGTTGGCCAGCAGGAACAGCACGGAACCGTCCCCGCGGGCGATGACGAAGTCGTCCAGCGCTGAGTTGTCGAAGGCGACCTTGCCCCGGATCAGGTCGGCGACCACCGTGGTTCCCTCGTCCGGGGTGCGGAACCGCAGCGCCCGGCCCGTACCGGGCGGCAGGCCGCGATCGCGGCAGAACCCGTCGTAACCCCGGTGCGGGTCGCCGGTCCGCGCGACGATCTCCTCGCGGGTGCAGTCGCAGTAGTACGCGCGGCCCTGTGCATAGAGCTCCTGCGCGGCGGCCTGGTGCTCGGCCAGGAACGTGGACTGCAGGTAGGGACCCTCGTAGGTGTCCGGGGTGATACCGAGCCAGTCCAGGGCCGTGATGATGCCGTCAATCCACTCCGGCCGGTTCCGGGACGCGTCCGTGTCCTCGATCCGCAGCACCATGGTCCCGCCCGACTGCCGGGCCACCACCCAGTTGAACAGCGCGGAGCGCGCGCTGCCCACGTGCAGGACGCCCGTTGGCGACGGCGCGAAGCGCACCCGGACCCGGTCTGCTGACGAAACTGCCACGCAGCGCAGTGTATCCGCGCCGCGACCGCGGCAGGCGCGGCCAGCCCGGCCGGCGGTGTCCGGTCAGGGCTGCGTGGCGCGCGCCGCCGGCAGGTAGACAGCAGCGCCGGAGGCGCGGGCCGTCAGCGCCGCCGGGATGCGCTCGGCGATGAACGGCGGCAGGTAGGCGGCCACCTTGCCCGGCTCGGTGAACTGGTAGTCATCCAGTTCCTCGGCCTGCAGCCGGATCCCAGCCGGGTCGTCCAGCAGCCCGCCGTCAAAGATGAAATGCACGATCGGGTTGGGCCGGTCACCTGCTGGCCCGGTCCAGTCGAGCACCAGCAGCCTGCCGATCGGGAGATCGAGCCCGATCTCCTCGCCGACCTCGCGGGCGCACGCGGCATGCGGCGGCTCGCCGTGCTCACAGATCCCGCCGGGCAGTGTCCAGTGTTCCCGGTAGTTCGGTTTGACCAGCAGGACCTGCCCGGCCGCGTTGGTGATCAGCGCGGCTGCCGCCGCGTACAGGACCGGCAGGCTGGCGTACCAGGCGGCACTATCGGTGAAGGTGATCACGAACTGCCCCCGTCCTGCTCCGCCCGTCCCGGCTGATGCTGAACTTACCGCCCCGCACCCCGGTCATGCCGGTGCGAACACCCCCTGCCGGGGGAAGGCACCCGCGGCCCCCACCGTCCGGGTCATGGCCGCGCCGATCCGGATGACGTCCTCGGTGCGCTGGTCGCCCAGGTGCTGCCACGGCCCCGCGGCCAGCCGGTCGGTCGCACCCTCCACCTGGGCCCGCAGGGCGTGCCCTGCTGCGGTCAGCCCGCCGTCGGCGTCCAGCAGGCCCCGGCTGGCCAGCCCGTCCACCGCACTGTCCCACTCCTCCTGGCTCCAGCCCCGGCTGGCCCGGGCGAACTCGGGGATGAATCCCTTGCCGGTGGCGGTGTGGCTGACCAGTGCCTCGATGCCGGTCAGCTCCGCCTGCACGAGGGCGCAGATGTGGCCGTCCCCGCGGTACTCGCGCAGCAGCGACAGGGCGTGCCACAGCACCAGGTGCGGGGCGTCGGGCCAGTCCAGGTCAGCGTGGCCAGCGTAGAGCGGGCGTCCTTCGGGGCGGCAGGCGCTGGCCGCCGCGCGGGCCAGCGCGGCCAGCGTGATCAGGTCGGGGGAGGCGAGCACGTCCGGGCCGAGCAGGCGGGTCAGCGCGGCGTCGGCCGCGGCCAGCCGGGCGGAGACGATCGCGGCCGGGGCAGCGAGGTCCCAGGCCTCGGGGATGCAGTGAGCCACCAGGCCAGGACTGAAGTTATAGAAGGTGGCGGTGACCACGCCGCTGCTGACCGCGCCCATCGGGGCGGCCCGCCCGGCGAAGTAGCACATCCGCCCTGGCCTGAGCCCGATGCCGGTGAGCTGCTGCTCGGTCTCGGGCGCGAAGTAGATAAGCGAGTGCAGGGCGTTCGTGGCGTTGTGCGCCCGCCGGGCAGGAGGGGAGGCCATGCCAGCACCATAACGGCTGGCCCGCGCCAACGGCTGGCCTGCGCCCCGGCATGGTGCGTTCCCCTGGCTCAGCCGGGCGAACCGCCAGCGATCTCGTAGGACCAGAGCTCGCTGCTGACGCCTACCGGCCCCGGTGCCGGTCCGCCGGCGCGCTCGGCCGCGGAGCGGTGCCCGTGCCCGAACGCGGGCGAGTTCAGCCACGCCTGAAACGAGGCTTCGTCCCGCCACCGGGTGACTACCAGCCAGGTGGTACGGCCGTCGGACGGCTGGAGGAGCTCGAATCCCTCGAATCCATCCTGGTTGTCGACCGCGCCTGCCCGGGCGGCGAACCGGCGGGCCAGCTCATCGCCGCTGTCGGCCGGGACCGTGATGGCGTTGATCTTCACAACCGTCATGCGGTCCATCATGCCAGCCCGGCTGTCAAGCCCGGCCGTCAGCGCCGCGGGGCCGCCCGGTCGTCGATGACGAGGGTCAGGCCCGCGCTGATCATTTAGAGTCCAGCTGTGACCCAGGCTGAGATCTCGGTCGACGACCCCCAGGCGGTGGATGTCCGAGAACTCCTGACCCGCCACCTTCAGTTCGCCAGATCGGTGACCCCGCCCGAAGGCGTGTTCGCGCTCGACGTGAGCGGCCTCCTCGATCCCGCGGTCACGTTCTTCAGCTACCGGCTCGGCGGGGAGCTGCTCGCGGTCGGCGCGCTGAAGCAACTCGACCCAGGCCATGGCGAGCTGAAGTCCATGCATACCGCCGCGGCCGCGCGCGGCCAGGGGATCGGCCGGGCGATGATCGATCACCTGGTCGGCGTGGCCCGCGAGCGCCGCTACCGCCGGGTGAACCTGGAGACGGGGGCCATGCCCGCATTCGCCCCGGCGCGGTCCCTGTACGCCCGGGCGGGATTCATCCCCTGCGGGCCGTTCGGGGCCTACCGGCCGAGCCCTACCAGCGTGTTCATGACACTGGCCCTGGACGCCGGTGAGTAGGGCAGGCTTGTCCCGTGACCATCCCCTTTCCTGAGCCCACCGTCCCGGTGGCATCCCGCGCCGAGCTCTTCCTCGTCTACCTCGGCTTTTTCCGGTCCCGGCTGGTCAGCAAGCTCGAGGGGCTGCCGGACGGGGTGGCACGGGAAAGCCGCCTGCCGTCCGGCTGGGCCCCCATCGAGCTGATCAAGCACCTGACCTACGTCGAGCTGCGCTGGCTCGAATGGGGCTTCGAAGGCCGTGACGTGGCTGACCCCTGGGCCGACACCCGGGACGGTGCCTGGTATGTCGCGCCCGAGGAGACGCTCTCCGGGCTGATCGCGGCGCTGCACGCCCAGGCCGACCGGACCAGGGCCATCGTCGAGGCACATGACCTCGCGGACATCGGCCAGCCCGGTGCGCGGTGGGACGGGGCTGACCCGCCGGCCCTCGAGCGGATCTTGTTCCACCTGCTCCAGGAGTACGCGCGGCACCTCGGCCACCTCGACATCGTCAGCGAGCTCGCCAGCGGCATCATCGGCGAGTAACCGGCCGGCCGTGCCCCTTCGCGGCCAGGTCCCCAGCGCGCCCCGCAGGGGTCAGGCGCGGCGGATGGTGGCGAGCCAGGCCTGGGCGGCGGGGCGGTCGAATCCGGGGTTGAGCTCGAAGCTGTCTGCCACGATGGCGCTGACCTCCCACCCGTCGCTGAAGGCCGCGCGCAGCTCATCCTGGCGGACCCGGCGCGGGCCGAACTCACCGGGCTGCCGGTCGCTGAAGCACATCAGGTAGAGGTGGCCGCCGGACCGCAGCACCCCGGCCAGGCTGGCTACGTACTGGGCCCGGCCGTCGTCGTCGAACACGTGGAACAGGCCGCTGTCGATGACCGTGTCGAACGTGGCGCCGAGCTGGCCGAGGTGCAGGGCGTCCGCCACCTCGAACCGGGCCTTGAGGCCCCGCGCGGCCGCCTTGCCCCGGGCCCGCTCGATGGCCAGCGGGGAAACGTCCACCCCGGTGACGTCGGCGCCGTGCGCGGCGGCCAGCAGCGCGTGCTCCCCGGTGCCGCAACCCGCGTCCAGCAGCCGCCCGGTCAGCAGGCCCTCGTCCGCCAGCCGGGCGAAGGCGGCCTGCGGCCGGCCAACGTCCCACGGCGTGGGCATGGCCCCGGCGTACGCGTCGTCCCAGCTTGATGGTGTGGTCATGGCTCCCCCCCGGCTACGGCACGATGCTCAGCGCGACCCGGCGGTTCCCGCCGCGATGCTTGACCATGGCGAACCACAGTGGCAGCAGGGCATCGACCGTCCCTGACGCGGAGGCGTCACCTGCCAGGACAGGCTCCAGCCCCACGGCCCTGATCAGCTCCTCGGCCACCTCGACCGCGTCCGGGTCAGCGGCAAAGAACAGAACCGTGCCCGCCGCCGGGCCGGCGAAGTTCTCCCAGCCCAGCGTGTTGAAGGCACGCACGTACCGGGCGCTGGGCGCGGCCGCCGCGATCGCCGCGTGGCTGTTCACCTCGGGCTGGCCGATCCGGTTCGCGGCGTCGATCACCACCTTGCCGGCCAGCGCCGCGCCGTTCGCCTCGGCCACCTCGGGCACTGCCGGGCCGGGTACCGCCAGCAGGACCACGTCCGCGCCGGCCAGCGCGCCGGGGATGGTGGTCAGCGGGGCGCCGCCCGGCCCCGCACCGGAGCCTTTCCGCGTCCCGTACACCACGTCGTGCCCGGCATTGCGCCAGCGTCCGCCGAGCGTGCCGCCGATGTTCCCGGTCCCGATCACCGCGATTTTCATGCTGGCCTCTCACCTGGGCAGTGGCCGTTGGGCAGTGTCCCTCTCGTGTCCGTCGGCCACAGCGTAGCGTCTGCCTGTGGTCCGTTATCGGGTGCTCGTTTCCGGTCAGGTGCAGGGGGTCGGCTTCCGCGCGACCTGCCGCTGGATGGCCATGCGGCACGACGTGGCCGGATGGGTCCGCAACCTGCCCGACGGCCGGGTCGAGGCCGTGTTCGAGGGACCAGCCGAGCAGGTCCGCCAGCTGATCGACTGGGCCCGCCGGGGTCCGGGCGCGGCCAGCGTGGCCGATGTAGCGATCCAGGCCGAGCCCCCGGAGGGCCTCGGCGCGTTCCTGGTCAAGTAGCGGGCCGGGGCCGGCCGCCGGGACCGGGCAGGCCCGCGGGCCGCAGGAGGGGAGCCCTGATGAGCAGCCTGCCCAGCGATATCACCGTGCCCGGGCGGCCGGAGCTGTCCGAGGTGTCGCCCGGCGTGTACGCCTACGTCCAGCCGGACGGTACCTGGTGGATCAACAACACCGGCTTTCTCGTCGGCCCGCAGGGCGTGATCAGCATCGACGCCTGCGCGACCCAGCGGCGGACGCAGGCCTACCAGGCGGCGATCGCGACGGTCACACCCGCGCCGGTGCGCGCCGTGCTGAACACCCACCACCATGGGGATCACACGTTCGGGAACTGCCTGTTCCCCGGCGCGTCGATCATCGCGCACGAGGCGGCCCGGGCCGAGGCCATCGCGTTCGGGCCACCCCGCGAGCTGCCGTTCTGGGACGGCCCGGACTGGGGCGAGCTGACCCTTGACCCGCCGTTCATCACGTTCACCGAAGAGATCGCGGTGCACGCCGGGGACCTGCGCGCCCAGGTCCGGCACGTCGGCACCGCCGCGCACACCACCAACGACTCGGTCGTCTGGATCCCGGACCGGTCCGTGCTGTTCTGTGGCGACCTGATCTTCAACGGGGGCACGCCGTTCCTGCTCATGGGCTCGGTCGCGGGTGCCCTGGACGTGCTGGAGCAGATCATCCGGCCGCTCGGCGCGGCCACGATCGTGCCCGGGCACGGCCCGGTGTTCAGCGGCCCGGGACCGCTGGACGAGACCGCGGCCTACCTCAGGTTCGTGCTCGGCCTGGCCACCCGGGCGCTGGCCGCGGGACTGTCCCCGCTGGACGCCGCCCGCCAGGCTGACCTGGGCCGGTTCGCGGGCTGGCCGGACGCCGAGCGGCTGGTCGGCAACCTGCACCGGGCCCAGGCCGAGCTCAGCGGGCTGCCGCGGGGTGCCCCCATCGACGTCGTGGCGGCCCTGGCCGACATGGTTTCCTTCAACGGCGGCGCCCCGCTCACCTGCCTGGCCTGAGCCGGCGTCGCCGGGCCTGGTGAATCCTCCGCAACGCGATCGCCCGCCCGGCCCGCGCCGCCCTTAACGTGCGGCGGGCCTTACGGCATACTTCGCAGCACGCCGACCCGGACCGACGCGACGGGATTGCCCATGATCGAGCCCTATCAGGCCCTGGGCCTGGTCCCCACCATGCGCGGCATCCGCCGCCGCGACGACATCATGACCAACCTGGAGCACCTGTCGCACCTGATCAAGGCGGCTTCCTGGCTGTCCAGCCTGGACCTGCCGGTGCGGCTCATCGCCGTGCCCGAAGGCGCCCTGCAGGGCTTCAACGACGAGGTCCTCGACCTCGATCACGAGGACTTCGCCCGGGAATGCGCCATCGACATTCCCGGCCCGGAAACGGACTACCTGGGCAAGCTGGCCCGGCAGTGGAATGTCTTCCTGATGGCGCAGGCGAAGGCCCGCCATCCGGAGTTTCCCGGGCGGTTTTTCAATGTCGGCTTCATCCTCGATCCCGAGGGCGAGGTGATCCTCCGGCACCACAAGGTGGTTCCGTTGCTGCCGGTCGAGCATTCGGTGACGCCGCACAATGTCTGGGACCGGTGGATTGAGCTCTACGGCCGTAACCTCGACGCGTTCTACCCGGTCGCCGATACGGCCGTCGGCCGGCTGGGCTTTCTCATGGCGAACGAGGGCTCGTACCCGGAGAACGCGCGCGGCCTGGCGATGAACGGCGCTGAGGTGGTGTACCGGGGCCCCTACCCGCATCCGCACGTCGGCAACGGGCTGTTCGAGGTACAGAATCGCGCACGGGCCCTGGACAACAACCTGTACCTGATCGCGTGCAATGTCGGCACCTATTACCTGGACGCGGATTCGGATGTGCCGATCGACACGTTCGGCGGCGGATCGGCGGTCATCGATTACCGCGGGCAGATCGTCGGGCGCCACGATTACAGCGGCGGGTCGTCCTGGGTGGCCGGCACCATTGACGTCAACGCGCTGCGCCGGTTCCGGGTGAACGCGCAGTGGGACAACTGGATCAAGGACCTCACCACCGAGCAGTACCAGCTCATTTACGAGCAGCCGGTGTACCCGAAGAACCTGTACGCCGACCGGGCTCCGTACGGGCACGACGAGTACCGCCGCGAGGTCATCGACCGGCAGGTCGAGCTGATGCAGCAGCGCGGCGTCTGGGCCCGGCCGGACGACGGCCCCGCCTAGCCGCCGCCGGCGGACCGCCGGAGCGGGAGGTAACTGACCGTCACGAACCCGTCAGGGCGGCGGTCAGCCGGGTCCGCTCAGCCTCGCTGAACGGGACTGGTTTCCGCTGGCTGGCGTCCCAGCGCACGGTGACGACGCGCGCCTCGACCGCGATGTCCTGCGCGGGAGTGAGGATGGTCTCCCGGGTCGTCAGGCTCGTCGTGCCCAGCCGGTCGACCTCGATCCGCACCGTCACGTGCTGGTCGGCGTAGCGGACCTCGGCGCGCAGGTCGAGTTCGATCCGGACCACCACGTAGATGGGATCGCTGCCCAGGATCTGCGCGTAGAAGGCGTCCCGGCTCTCCTCCAGGTAGGTCAGGAACACCGCGTTGTTGACGTGGTCCAGGGCGTCCACATCACGCCACCTGACGTGGACCTGATGGGTAAACACCGCGCCCATGTGCTCGCTCCTCCAACCGGGGGACGCCTTATCCGGCGAGATCCCCGGGGCGCAGCCGGAATACCTGCAGGCGCAGCTGGTGGTACTTTTCGGTCTCGCCGATCCACTCCATGCCGATCCGGCGGACCGTCGCCACGGCCCGCGTATTGGCCGGCCGCACGACCGCGATGACCTGTTCTATGCCCTGCTCGAACGCCCACCGGGCCAGCGCCAGCCCGGTCTCGGTGGCGTAGCCATGCCCCCAGGCCCCGGGCTGGAACTGCCAGCCGATCTCGAACTCCTCATCCGGCGGCAGCGGCAGTAGGGTCGCCCCGCCGATCAGCCGGTTGTCCTGGCGCAGTTCGATCGCCCAGCGCCCGGCCGGGGTGATCAGGTGGGCGTCCTCAGCGACCCACCGCTGCAGGATCTGCTGCATCGCCGCGGAGTCCGGTACCCGGTCCATCGCCGGTACCAGCCACCGTGCCACTTCGCCCTCGCCGTAGGCGGCCAGCGCCGCCCCGGCATCGTCTGTCGTCCACGGCCGCAGGACGAGCCGCTCGGTGATCAAACGCTCCGCCATGGCCACACGATAACCGGGACGCCGGGTGGCTGGCCGCTGCTCCGGCAACCTGGCGGGGCCGCGTCGTCAGGGCGAGGGCCGGAGATGGGTGCGCTGCCCGTCGTGGTCGAAGATGCACAGGATCTCCGCCGGGCCGTCGTGCGCCCCGAAGGCATGCGGAATCATGGTGGAGAACTCCGCCGCCTGGCCGGCCTCGACCAGGATGGCCCGCTCGCCCAGCAGCAGCAGCACAGTTCCTGACAGGACGGTGAACCAGTCCCGGCCAGGATGGACCCGCAGCTCGCCGGGACCGCGCCGGGGTACCGGCTTGGTGAACCGCATCTTGGCCACGGACACGCCATGCGGCCCCGGCTCCCGGGACAGCAGCCAGCTGGTCACCCCCCGCGCCGTATCGCGCTGCGGCCTGATCACCACATCGTCGTCAGCAACGGATTCCACCAGCTGGTCGAGGGTGGTCCCCAGGGCCCGGGCGATCGGGGCCAGCTGGTCGAGGGCGATCCGGCGGTGCCCCGTCTCGATCCGGCTCAGGGTGGACGGGCTCAGGTAGCAGCGGGCCGCCAGGTCGTCGAGCGACCAGCCGCGGGCCACCCGCAGCCCCCTGATCCGCATGCGGACCAGGCTGTCGAGCTCCCCGTCTTGCGTCATACGCAAGATGCTATGCCACATGCGCAAGCTACCCGTAGGGTCGGTGGATGCGGAGCCATCACGACCACCACCAGCATCCCGCCGCCGGGACCGATCCGGCGGCCATGGCCGAGCTGCTGGACCTCGATGCGGAGGTCCTGCACTCGTACCTGTCCGAAGTGATCGACTGGGTGCACCAGCGGGCGGGCGGCCTGCCCCGCCGGATCCTCGACCTGGGCAGCGGAACCGGTACCGGCACCCTGGCCCTGATCCGGCGCTTCGACGGGGCCGACGTGATCGCCCTGGACGTATCCGCACAGCTGCTGGACCGGCTCAGCGGCAAGGCCCGCGATCTCGGCCTCGCCGGCCGGGTCCGCACCGTCCAGGCGGACCTGGACGCGGGCTGGCCGCCGATCGGCCTCGTTGACCTGGTGTGGGCGTCCTCGTCCCTGCACCACATGGCCGTTCCCGGTCGCGTCCTCACCGACGTGTTCGCCGCGATCCGCCCGGGCGGGCTGCTGGCCGTGGCCGAGATGGACTCCTTCCCCCGCTTCCTGCCCGACGGCCGGGGCCCTGGCCGCCCCGGGCTCGAAGCGCGCTGCTACGCCGCCCTGGCCGAGGGGCTGGCCAGCGAGGTGCCGCATCTCGGTGCCGACTGGGGCCCGGGCCTGCAGCGGGCTGGCTTCACCGTCGAGGCCCGGCGGCACTTCGCGATCGATCTGGCGCCCCCGCTGCCCGCCGCGGCCGGCCGCTACGCCCAGGCCTGCCTGCGGCGCATGCGATCCGCCCTCGACGGCCGGATCAGCCCCGGCGACCTGGCCGCGCTCGACACCCTCATCGACAGCGACGGCCCCGACGGCGTCCTGCGCCGCGATGACCTCACTGTCCGTGCCGCGAGGACCGTCTGGCTGGCCAGGAGGCCGTGAGCCGGGCCGCCGCAGGAGTCAGCCGTCGTCATCCGCGCGCAGTGCGAGGAGCCGGTGCCACTCCCGCTGAGCCGCGCCGGCCGCCTTCAGGCCGGGGAACGGTCAGCTGACAGCCCCCGCTCTGCGCCCGGACGGCCGGACGGGGAGGCGGACCCGCAGTACCGTCTCCCCTGGCCGGGAGTTGATGGTGATGATGCCGCCGTGTCGCTCCACGACCGTGCGCCGTGCGATGTCAAGGCCGAGGCCGGTGCCCTTGCCCGTGTCCTTGGTCGTGTAGAAGGCGTCGAACGCGCGGGATGCTACCTGCGGCGGCATGCCCGGGCCGGTGTCGCCGACTTCGACGACGATGTCGTCCGCTTCGGCCCATGCCGCCAGCCGGAGCGTCCCTGCGCCGTTCATCGCGTCGAGGGCGTTGTCGATGAGGTTGGTCCACATCTGGTTGAGCTCGCCAGGGTAGGCCCCGATCCGGGGGAGGCTGGCGCTGTAATCACGCACGACGGCGATACCGCCGGGGAGCTTGTGGCCGAGCATCACCAGGGCGCTCTCGATGCCCTCCGTCACATCGATCTGCTGCATCGAGGCGCGGTCCATCTGCGAGTAGGACTTGATGGCCGCGACCAGCTCGGAGATGCGCCGGGTGGATTCCTTCACCTCCGACAGCAGCGCGGAGATGGAGAATGTGCTGGCCGCCCACTCCAGGCCGGGTTCCAGAGCAGACCCGGCCAGCGCGACCGCCGCGCGCTCACACCAGGCGGCATCGACCCCGGCGGCGGCGAGCGGCGGGGCAACCGCCCAGTCGCGAGCGACGCCGTGCTGGGTCAGCCACCAGGACAGGGCCTCCTCGCGGTCGGACAAGGCCAGCGGCTCCTGGACGGCTGCCTGCGGCTCGATCTCGCTGCGCAGCGCGTCGAGCGCGGTGAATTGCTCGGCCGAGATCTCCGCACGGGCCAGTCGGCCCAGGGAGGAGAGCAGCGTCTGGCAGGCGTCGTCGAGCGCGTCGACCGCCCGGGACGCGGCTGCTGCCGGGTTGTTGATCTCATGCGCGAAACCCGCGGCGAGCGTGCCCAGGGTGACCAGGGACTCCCGCTGCCGGGCGGCCGCCTCGATCGACCGGGCCGTGCTGTACAGCCCCTGGATGAGGTGCCTGCCGAACGGGAACCAGGCGTTGAGCCCTTCCCGTAGCACTTCGGCTGGCACCCGGAGTACCCGCCCGTCGGCCGCTCCGCGGCCGGTCGCGAGGTAGACGCCGTGCTCATCCCAGGCGCGGAACCCGCCGGCCCAGCGGCCCGGCACATCCATCCTCCCCACCACGGTGTCCTCCGGGCCGACATGGCGGAGGAGGTCGATGGCACCGTCGACGAGCACCCACCAGAAGTCCGCGCGCTCACCCTCAACGAACAGGTCGGCGCCTGGCTGGATACGGACCTCGGTACCGCCCTCCACCAGCTCCGCGAGCTGATCGTCGGCCAGGCCGTCGAAGAGGCTGATCGCGCGAAGCTCGCTGGCGCGCATCAGGCCGTGGCCAGGTAACTGTGCCCGGGATGGCGGCGCCGCACGCTGTGGGTCCTCACCGCGGGAGCCCAGGCATCGCGTCAGCCGTCAAGGTGACCGGATCACTCATGAGATCAGCCTCCGGGCGGCCTCGCCGCCCACCCAGGAGAGGCTGGGGAACGGGACAGACATCAGCGGCATCATATCCCGCACCGTCCACGACCTGGGCGGATTGCTCTGGCGTCGGCCGCGGAGCGGACGATCCGCCAGATCGGGCAGGCGAGGTGGCCGGGTCGTCGTCAGCTACGACGAGCTCCCCGGCCAGGATCCCCCGGGCGTCCCCCCGGCGGGGGGACGCCCGCTCTGGCGGCGCGGCGCGGCCCGGCGCCGCCCGCGGATCGCTTTCCTGGATGTCGGCGGGGCAGCGGTAACCTGGCGCGCCTGCTGCCCGGCCTGTTCACCGCTGCCGTGCTGGCCCGGCGCTGCCGAGGAGCACGACGAACAGACCCGCACGCAACCATCATGCGGGAGCGATGGCTCGTGGCGCCGGACCCGAGGGACGCCCGGCGCCCGGACACATACCGAATATGTGGCAGCCGCCGAGCGGGCGTTCTTGCCTGTGCTTTATCGCGGCGCGGGGCCGCCGCTACCAATGGGCTTTCTGGCGGCCCCGGCACATATGCTTCACCGGCCAGTAACCAGGCATCACGATGCGGATCATCCTGCAGCTCACGCCGTCTATGGCAGCGGCCTGGGTTGCCATGAAATTATATACTCAGTATCATGCTCAGTATGGCACCAGGACGGGTGATGTCATGAGTCCCCGGCATGCCCTGCTGGCGCTGTTGAGTGAGGGACCCAGCCACAGCCTGCAGCTCCGCGAAGAGCTCAGGGCGAGAACCAGCGAGACACGGCCGCTGAACCTGGGCCAGGTGGTCACGCTGCTGCAGCGGCTCGAACGCGACGGGCTGGTGGAGTCCGACGGCGCGGCGGCGGGCGGCCCGCAGCAGGAATTCCGGGTCACCGCCGACGGGCAGCGGGAGCTTGCCGGGTGGCTGCGCGCGTCCCCGGAGCTTGACTCCCCGCCCCATGCTGAGCTGGCGATAAGGATCCTGGTGGCGCTGTGGGTACCTGGCACCGATGTGCATGAGGTGATCCAGGCGCACCGGCGGCGCCTGGTAGACCTGATGCAGCAGGCCCGGATCAAGGAGGGCAAAGCCGATCACGGGCTGAGCCTGGCGCTGGCAGCCGACGCCGAACTGTTCCGGCTGGACTCGATGATCCGGTGGCTGGCAGCCGCTGGCAGCCGCCTCGAGCGCGCCGCCGCCAGCTCGCCCCGGGCCACCCTGCCGACGCTGCCGAGCCTGCGCAGGACAGCGGGGATAGCGCCGGGCCGGACGAACCACACGGGGACGAGCAGTGCAGCGGAAGACCGTATCCGGAGCTCCGACGCCGACCGGGAGCGCGCTACCGCCCGGTTGTGCGACCACTACGCCGAGGGCCTGCACGCGTGCGGAGCTGGACGAACGGGTCATGGCGGCGCTCAGCGCAAAGACTGCCGGTGACCTGCGGCGCGTCATGGCCGACCTTCCCGCGCCTGCGCCGGTCCCGCAGCAGGCCCGGGCGCTGCCGTGGGCGGCAGGGCCACGCCGGGTCCTGACACGGCACGGCCGGCGGATACTGGCCCTGGCCGCGCTCGCCCTGCTCGGGACGCTGCTCATCCCCTGCGGCGAGTGGCTGTTCCACGCTTTCTTCCACGTTGTCCTGGTACTTGCCCTGGCAGTGTGGCCGCGATAATCGCGGCGCCCGGTTCCGGCGGCGGATGCGCCGCTACTGCCAACTCGGCCACAACCACTCCTGGCTACGCCACGGAAGAGGCAGGCGCCATCCTGCCTGCGCTGGCTCGCTGCGATCTGCCTGCGCTCCGACCGCCGGAGGAACTGCCGCAGACGCCGCCAGCAAACACGATATAACTTGACAGTAAACGCGATAGTACTTATTATCTCAGCTAACTGGCAGGCGAGTATTGACTGCGCAGTACCAGCATTGGCCACAGTTGCCCTCGGGCGCGCGGTAGCCGACTGGCCACCGGCCCGCGATGAGGGGCGGAGCAACCATGGACGCGATAGAAATCTTCACCGCGCTCGGCACGCCAGAGGGCCGGGCAGACCCGTATCCGCTGTACGCCGCATTGCACGAGATGGGCGAAGCGATCAAGCTCGGTCCAGGTGACGTGATGGTGGTCGGTTACGACGCCATTAACTCTGTCCTACGCGATCCTGGCTTCCGCGTCTCCGATGAATCCAGCCTCGACAAGAACTTTCCAGGCTGGCGGGGGAATCCGGTGTTTGTCCAGGCCGCGGACTGGATCCTGAACCTGAACGCACCACGCCATTCGCGGATCAGGAGCCTGATGGCCCACGCGTTCACTGCCCGGCGCATCGCCGGGCTGGAGCCAGCGATTGTCACGATGGCCGACGGGCTGCTCGACGTCATGGCTGATCGCGGCGCCGATGGCTCGGCCGTCGAGTTCATGCACGACTTTGCCTACTTGCTGCCGGTCACTGTGATCTGCGAGCTGATCGGGATCCCCGAGGCAGACCGGGAGGGGTTCCGGCCGGTGGCCCGAGATCTGGCCGGTGTCTTTGAGCTCCACGACGTTGAAACCCTGCCCGCCATCAACGCCGCAGCCACCGAGTTGCTCGCGTATTTCACAGCGCTGGCGGCCAGGCGGCGCGCTGTCCCTCGCGACGACCTGCTCAGCGACCTTCTGGCGGTAAGCGACTCCGGCGATGGCAGGCTGACCGATGCTGAGCTGCTGCACAACCTGACACTGCTGCTGGTCGCCGGTTTCGAGACGACGACGAACCTGCTGGGAAACGGCCTTCAGGTCATCCTGCAGGACCCGTCGGCTGGTCAAGCCGTCAGCGACGGGTCAGTGCCGCCTTCCGCATTTGTCGAGGAAGTACTGCGCTTCGACTCGCCCGTCCAGCTCACCAGCCGCGTCGGCTACGACACGAACGTCGGCGGCGTGCCAGTGTCCCAGGGTGCCGGGGTGGTCACGCTGCTCGGGGCGGGAAACAGGGATCCGCGCCGGTTCACCAACCCAGCCAGGTTCGACCCGAAGCGCCCGGACGGTGGACCCCTCAGCTTCGGCGGCGGCGCGCATTTCTGCATCGGCGCTGCGCTCGCCAGGCTCGAGGGCCGGGTGGCATTTCCCCGGCTACTGAGCCGGTTCCCGAAGATCTCCGCCGCGGGCGAACCGACGCGCCGGGACACGCTCCTCTTGCGCGGCTTCGATGCGCTCCCGGTGACGGTCGCCTAGTACCGGGCCTGCGGTGGCCGCATCGGGCATCCGAACTTTTCCGGAACGCTGGCGCCGTCCGTTATTGACACTGATGCTCACCTTTGTATCTTTGTCTTATGGATATAGATAAAGAAGCCAGCCCCGCGGGCAGCAGGGCTGGCGGCGTCTCCACGCCGGGCGCTGGCGGCGGGGATCGGAGCACGGCCCCATCCGGGCGGGCCCCGGCCGCGTCGCCGATCGAGTTCCGGCTGGATGCGGCCTCGGGGGTGCCGACCTACCTGCAGCTTGTCCAGCAGGTCGAGCACGCGCTGCGGCTGGGCTACCTCAAGCCGGGCGACCAGCTGCCTAAGGTCAGGGACGTGGTGGCCTCGCTGGCGATCAACCCGAACACGGTACTGAAGGCCTACCGTGACCTGGAGGTCAAGGGCCTGACGGCCGGGCGGCCCGGCCAGGGCACGTTCATCCAGGCCACCCTGGGCCAGGTCGCGCTCCCGGAGCTGACCGCGCTGCGCCGCTCCCTGTCGGGCTGGCTGGCTGCCGCGGACGGGGCGGGACTGGACGAGGACGGGATGGTCGCGCTGTTCACCAGCGTGCTGCGGGATTTCTATAAGCCCCGCGCCCAGCCTGACCGCAGCGGCATGGCAGGCGGCGAGACGGAAGGCGTCGCATGAACGTCGTCGAGGCCTGCGGCCTGGGCAAGCGGTACGGCAGCACGTGGGCGCTGCGCGAGTGCACGCTGGCGGTCCCCGCCGGGCACGTGACCGCGCTGGTCGGCCCGAACGGCGCGGGCAAGACCACCCTGCTGAACCTGGCGGTCGGCCTGGCCGAACCGACCGCGGGCGGCGTCACCGTGCTCGGCGGCCTGCCGCCCGGGTCGCCGGCCGCGCTGGACGGCATCGCGTTCGTCGCCCAGGACACGCCGGTGTACAAGAACCTGCCGGCTGCGGACATGCTGCACCTGACCCGCAACCTGAACCGGCGTTTCGACCAGCACTACGCGGAGGCCCGGCTGGCCGAGCTCGGCATCCCGCTGAACCGCAGGGCCGGGAAGCTGTCTGGAGGTCAGCAGGCGCAGCTCGCGCTGACCCTGGCGCTGGCCCGCCGGCCGCGGCTGCTGGTGCTGGACGAGCCGGTGGCGATGCTCGACCCGCTGGCCCGGCACGACTTCATGGCCACGGTGCTGACCGCGATGGCCGACGACGGGGTGTCGGTGGTGCTGTCCTCGCACGTGCTCGCCGAGCTGGAGCGGGTGGCCGACTACCTCATCCTGCTGTCGCGGGGCCGGGTCCAGGTGGCCGGGGAGGTCGACGACCTGCTCGCCAGCCACCGCATGCTGACCGGCCCCGCCGCCGAGGCCGACCAGTACGCCGACCGGCCGGTGGTGCACGTGCGCCGCGGTGAGGCGCAGGCCCATCTGCTGGTCCGGGCCACCGCGGACGACCCGGTCCCGCCGCGCTGGGAGGCGCACCCGGTCGGCCTGGAAGAACTCGCCCTGGCCTACCTGCGCGAGGCCGGCGCCGCGGCGCTGCCCGGCCCGGCCCGCGGCCGGCCTGCGCCGCTCGAAAGTGGCCAGCCATCGGAGGTGACGCGATGAGCGCGCTGACCGTGCCCGCCCGTCCGAAGCACGACGCCGGCCTGCGGCCGGTGCCATGGCGGCGGATGGCCTGGGTCACCTGGCGCCAGCACCGCGCCACGCTGGCCGGCGTGGCCGCGCTGCTGGGCGCGCTGGCGGTGTACCTGTGGCTGACCGGCCTTCAGATACACCACGCCTACGCGACCTCCTGCCACCCGGCCAGCTCACTTGCTTGCACCATAAACTTCACCGGCAGATACGCAGTGAGCGTGAACGTCGCCAGAGTCCTTCTGCAGGCGGTGCCGGTGCTGATCGGGGCGTTCGCCGGGGCGCCGTTGCTGGCCCGGGAGATGGAGACCGGGACCTTCCGGTTCGCCTGGACCCAGGGCATCGGCCGGTGGCGCTGGACGCTCGCCAAGCTGGTGCTGCTCGCGGTGGTGGTGGCCGCCGCCGCCGGGGCGTTCAGCGTGCTGTTCTCCTGGTATCTCAGCCCGTTCTCTGCCGCGGGCTACTCGATCCCGTTCACTACCGACGTGTTCGACCTGCGCGAGGTCGCGTTCACCGGCTGGACGCTGGCCGCCTTCGCGATCGGCGCCCTGGCCGGCATGCTCATCCGCCGGGTCGTCCCCGCGATCGCCGCCACCCTGGCCGTCTACGCCGGGCTAGCCCTCGCGACCGCGCTGTGGCTGCGCCAGCACTACATGACACCGCTGCTCACCACCAAACTGAACCTGCCCGCTTCCGCGTGGATCGTCAACCAGTGGTACACCAAGGGCGGCAAGTTCGCGTTCGGCGCCCACGGCTTCCAGCTAGTCCACGCCGTCTCGCAGCTCTGCCCGCCCAGGATTGGGACCTCCGGACTCTCGCCTGCGCAGTGCCTCACCCAGCACGGCTACACGGCGTGGACCAGCTATCAGCCGAGCAGCCGGTTCTGGCCCTTCCAGTGGATCGAAGGCAGCTGGCTGCTCGCGCTGTCAGTGCTGCTCATCGCCGCCACCGTCTGGCTGGTCCGTCGCCGGGCGGCCTGAACCCCCGCCAACCTGGGCACCGGATGACAGCAATCCGGGCGGCCCGCTGTGCGGGCACGCTCTGGCGCCACTGTGCGCTCTCGAACACCACCCTTCTATGTGGTCTTGGCATGTGCTAACTTAATTTGGCAGATGCAAGAAAGGACGTTGTGGACGCCGCTGACATGACCGGGGACGGGCTGCTGCGGGTGCTGGCCACGCTGGACAACCCGCACCGGCTCCGGGTCGTGGCGGCCCTGGCCAAACAGCGCAACTACGTCAGCCAGCTCGCCCGCGAGCTCGGCATCAGCCGGGCTCTCCTGCAGGTCCACCTGCGCAAGCTGGAGGCAGCCGGGCTGGTCTCGGCTGTCATCGAGGTCTCAGATGACGGGAAAGCTATGAAGTTCTACGAGGTAATGCCGTTCGCCATCCAGCTGACACCCCAGGCGATCATGACCGCGGCCACGACCCTGACGGTGGGCAGTGAGCGGGAAGCGAGGTGGGGTCATGAGTAGCACGGTCGCTGTCGCCTTCGTTGTCGTCGTCCTGGTCGTCGGTGGCCTGCTCGCGCTACGCGATCTTCCAGTGGGGACGGCGGCATGCCCTCAGCAGGAAGACACAAGCCGAGCTGACCACCAGCGAGGAGTACCGGCGCCTGTCGGAGATGGCTATCACCGCCCAGCAGCACACCGACCTGAAACTCGGCGAGATCAACATGCAGCTCGCCCAGCTGCGCGACCAGCTGGATCAGGTGCAAAAAGTCCTCAAGGACGTCGAGTAAAAGCATCTAGCGGAACCCACCGGCTGAACCGTCCTCACAGAAAGCCAGCAGACCCATGCACTTCCACACCGATGACGATCCCATGGCCACCGCCGAGCAGCTGACCGCGCACGACCCGCGTACCGCCGCCGAAGCCTTCCATGCCATCGCCTGCGACGACGGCGTCGCCGACGAGCTGCGCCTGTCCGCGGCCGAGCAACTGCCCCGGCTGGACCCGCGTGCCGCCGCCCAGGGCTGCCTGGCTATCGCCTGCGATGACGGAGTGGGTGACGAGGTGCGCCTGTCCGCAGCCGAGCTGCTGCCCGCCGTCGCCCCGCGTGCCGCCGCCGAAGCCTTCCATGCCATCGCCTGCGACGACGGAGTGGGTGACGAGGTGCGCCTGTCCGCGGCCGAGCAGCTGGCCGCGCTGAGCCCGCGTGCCGCCGCCGAGTCCAGCTGACCCAACCGCCGGGAACACCTTAGTGAGATAGACACATCGCATCGCGGCACCCGGAGACGGTCGTTCGGACCTGCCGTTGCAGCTAGTAAACGAACAATTTCCGGGCTGGGTCGGTATCCAGCGGCTGCGCCGAGCCGTCAACCGGTACCTGGCCGCGGGGCCCGGTGGTCAGGTGTCCCGGCGGATCAGCACGAGCTGGGCTCGCTGGCCCCCGGACAGCGAGCCCGCCGCGCCGTTCAGCGGGATATTCAGCGACTTCAGCCGGTCGCGCACCAGCGCCGCGTCCCAGCGGTGGTTCAGGTGCGCGCCGATGCTGATGTGCTCCTCGGCGGTGAACCGCCGGTGACCCGGCGGAACTTCTTGACCAGTCCCCGGGTCTGGATGACCGTATCGGCCGCTTAGTTTTGTCCTGGCAGATACGAGGACTGTTGCCGCAGGTCGGGAGGAGCGCCCGGGCAGGATTCGAACCTGCGCAAACGGCTCGGAGGCCACCTCCGTGTAAAGCGTTGACCTGTACTGATGCACCCTTAAAGTGCTGCGTGGGGCGCGCCTGGGGGGCGGGAAAGACAGTTGGCCGGGCTGCGGTTCAGCGCGCAGTAAGCCGTTCCGTGGGCTGGCCGGTGATCTGGGCGATGACCTCGAAGTCCTTGTCGAGGTGCAGGACGGTGAGCCCGACTAGTTCGGCGGTGGCGGCGATGATCAGGTCCGGGATCGAGGGGGCGCGGTGCTGGCCGCGGTCGGCGAGCAGGGTCAAGACTTCGACCGCCCGGTCCTCGATCGCCGGGGTCAGATACTCCACAGGCATGGACGACAGGGGCGGTCGTTGCAGTCCGGCCCGCAGGTCGGGACCGGACCGGGCCGAATAGCCTGCCTCCAGGCGCGTCACGGTGGTAATCCGTACCAGGCCGCGTTCGATCCGTGCCGCCCACTCGGGGGCATCGGGGCTGGCTGCCAGGCGGACAAGCGCGGACTTGTCGATAAGCCAGCTCGTCACTGCCAGGCCTGCGACATCACGTCCGGGTCAGCCAGATCACCGAAGGCTTCAGCGAACCGCTCCAGATCCTGGACGGTGACCGGGGAGTCAAGGGTGGCGGCGTCCTGGGCCAAGCGTCGGCGTACATACTCGCTGCGCGACAGCCCCAGCCGTCCCGCGTGCGCGTCGAGTGCGGCGATCACATCATCGGGCACATCGCGAATCAGCATGTCCGTCATACCGGCCTCCAGCCCCTGCCACCTCCTATGATATCTCATGATAGCGCTTCGGCTGGGAGGGCCGGGCAGCCAAACCCCGGACCATTCGCCAGGGCCGGGCATGTCTCCCGCACATATCGGGGAGGGCGCGTCGGTCGCCAACCCGGCCTGAGCGCACTGCTCCACCTCAGCGACCAGGCAAGCTGGATCCCTTTCCAGCGCTGATCTGCCTTTGAGCCGCGCGAGGACCGCAGCAGGATGTTCAGCCCGGAATAGGCAGAAGTGACCCTCTCGATGCGAACTTCCGGCGCGCCCCTGGACCGGTCGATCTCGGCTGGTAGCCAGCGGTGTCTGCGGTCGTGTATGCGAGCGGTTGTGCGCCCCTGTTGCTGTACTTCCTGCTTTCGGAAGTTGACGCTTAATACTGCAACGGCACTTAGTAATACAGTCGCATGTGGTGGGAAAGCCGGGATAGCGCTGATCTGGGAGAAGCTGGATTAGTGATGCCGTGCCCGGCCGGGCCTGACGGTTAGGGTGGAGTTTGCGTAGCCAGCCTCAGTCGCGGCGGCTGATCCACACCGAGACGTAGGCGGGTGCCAGGGCCTGGTGCACGACACCGGCCAGGTCATCTCGTACCGCGTCCGGGTCAGCTGGCGTCTTTCGGCCGCGCCGCGAACGCGGCCACAGCCGGGCCGTGTCATGCCAGGCGGTGGAACCGCCGGTTCACCGCCCGCTGCAGGCGACGGCGCGGCAGGTTGAACAGCACCGCCGCCGTCAGCGCAGAGGCGGCCACAGCCACCGGCGTGTGGAACCCGAACACCTGGGTGGCCAGCAGGACCAGTCCCGCATACGCCACCGTCAGCAGGCCGGTCATCAGCGCGTACCTCATATTGTGCAGACTACGGCGGGACCGTTCCGGGAACGTTACGGCTCAGCACGAAGCCCCTCGACGGGCCCGGTTCAGCTCGGCCGCGACAAGATCCATCATCATGCACTCAATGATCCCTCACGGATCAGCTAAGTGCCGTTGCAGTATACCGGGGAAGCGCGAGGAGTATCCCGCCATCCAGGCGCAGGCTGAGGCTGCGGGCGCGGTCATCTACTTCGCTGATGAGGCCGGGATCCGGTCGGACTACCATGCGGGCACCACCTGGTCGCCCGTGGGCCAGACCCCGGAGGTGAAGAACACCGGGGCACGCTATTCGGTGAACATGATTTCCGTGGTGTCCGCGAAAGGCGCGCTGCGGTTCGCCGTCTATGAGGGCAACACGAACGCCGCCATCTTCATCGACTTCTGTAAGCGGCTGCTGCATGATGCGCCCGGGCCTGTCTATCTCATCGTTGACGGGCATCCCGCCCACCGCGCCACTGCCACGAAGGAATTTGTCACCAAGACCGAAGGCCGGCTGAAGCTGTTCTTCCTGCCTGGCTACCCACCCGAGCTGAATCCCGATGAATGGGTCTGGAAGAACGTCAAGCATGACCGGATCGGCAAGACCGGCGTTACCAGCAAGCAGGACCTCAAAGCCAAGGCCATCGGCGCCTTGCGGCGGCTCCAGAAACGTCCCGGACTGGTCCGGGCATTCTTCGCCGACCCGCACCTGCGCTACATCGCCGCATGACCAGAATCGGTCGACCTACTTACGCGCCCCTTATAAGTGTCATTGCTCCGAAGGCGGATGGTTACCAGAACATGTTGAAGAAATCGGCAAACTCCGATGCGACCGGCCGGACGCCGGTTACAGCTGCTGTCAACTCGGCCGCTTCGGCTCCGGTGATCGGGTCGTGGCTGAGTCGTTCGAGGCGCAGCAGGCGCCGGCTGGCGGAGAAGCCGACCTCCCGCAGGGCGGGCAGGTTGGTCAGCCGTTTGCCGATCCCGAAGTCGCGGGTGTCGTTGATGGTGGTCTCGGTCCGGAGCGCCCGTCCTTCCTTGTGGTACTGCTTGATCGTGGCGTGTTTGTAGTCCACGTGCAGGCTCGGGGTAACGCCGCTGGTGATCACCCGGGTGCGGAACCGTCCTGGGGTGGCGCGGGGGCCGGTGCGCATCAGCCGCCCGCCGAAGATCAGGCTGACCTGGTCTGGCTGCCGGCGTCGAGGTTGTCGCGGATGACCTGCTCGAAGAACACCCGCCCGGTCACTGGCCGGTCGAGCATCTGGGTCAGGGAGAACTCCGCCTGCAAGATGGAGATGTCGTAGCGGTAGCCGGCGTCCCGGTCGGCCGGGGTGAATGGGTGCGGCAGCCTGGCCAGCCATTTACGCAGTAGCCCGTCGATCTGCCCTGGTCCCAGCTGCTGGCAGATCTGCTGCAGGGCGGCGGGGTCGCTGACCGCGGCGAAGCCGTTGTCCAGCGCCTCGAACCCGAGGCCGGCCCGGGCGGCCTGCCGCTGGGCCCAGTGATTGCCGTTGATGCACAGCTTGGCGTTGCAGGGGAAGTAGGAGCAGAACTTCAAAAAGAACGGGCCGAACTCCTCGTCTGCGCAGTAGAAGTAAAAGTGGTTGACCATCCCGGTGCTCTTCACGATCCACGGGTAGGACTTGCCCTCGCGATCGCGGCGCTTCTCGGTCCGGAATAGCGAGGTCTTCTCCTGCGCCCGCCCGATGAACACGACCCCCTCGGCCCGGCCAGCCGCCTCGAAGGCGGCCAGGTGCTCATGCATCACGTCGTCCTTGCGCTGCCCCTTGGCGAAGTCCACCCACGGGACCTGCTCACGCTCGGCGAAGCGGTGCACCGCCGCGGCGAAGCGGTCGGTGATCCGCGCCAGCGGGGCAGTCGAGGCGATCCGCAGGCCGAGCTGGCGCTGCTTACGTCCGGGCTGCGGCGCAAGAACTGCTGGACGATCGCCGAGCAGGCCGGGGACGTCACGCCGGACGGGATGCAGCACTTGTTAGCTGCGGCCCGGTGGGACGCCGGGGCGGTGCGCGACGATGTGCGCGCGTACGTCGTGGAGCAGCTGGGCAGCCCGGATGCGGTGCTGGTAGTTGACGAAACGGGGGACGTTAAGAAGGGGACCGCCAGTGCCGGCGTGCAGCGCCAGTACTCCGGCACCGCGGGGCGGGTGGAGAACTGCCAGGTCGCGGTGTTCCTGTCCTACGCCGCCCCGGCGGGGCACGCGCTGATCGACCGCGAGCTGTACCTGCCCAGGTCCTGGACCGCCGATCCGGCCCGGTGCGCGGCCGCGGGCATCCCGGAGGGAACGGCGTTCGCCACCAAGCCGAAGCTGGCCCGCCGCATGATCGCCCGGGCGCTGGACGCGGGCACCCCGGCCGCCTGGGTCACCGGCGATGAGGTCTACGGCGCGGACCCGGGCCTGCGCGCTGACCTGGAACGCCGCCAGCTCGGGTACGTGCTGGCAGTGGCCGCCAGCCACCAGGTGACCACCGCCGCGGGCACCCGCCAGGCCCGCCAGCTCGCCGCCCGCTTGCCCCGCCGGGCCTGGCAACGCTACTCCGCGGGCGAAGGCGCCAAGGGCCACCGCTACTACGACTGGGCCTGGCTGATCGCAGACCCGGCCGGCCTGGCCACCGCTGGCTGCTGATCCGCCGCAACCGCCGTACCGGGAAGCTGGCGTTCTACCGCTGCTACAGCCCCCGCCACGTCTCCCTGCCTGCCCTGGTCAAGATCGCCGGGACCCGGTGGACCACGGAAGAGAATTTCCACGCCGGCAAGGGCCTGACCGGGCTGGACGAGCACCAGGTCCGCCGCTGGGACTCCTGGTACCGCTGGACCACCATGGCCATGCTCGCCCTGGCCTTCCTCACCATCGCCGCCGCCACCGAACACGCCGGTCATCCGCCACCTGGCGATCAGATCCCGATCACCCGCACTAGGCCGTTCCTCATCATCACGTAGGCTGAGACCGACCACCATCACGATAATACCTGCGCACGCGACCGCAAACCCGAGGATTCCGGGCCATGCCGACCAAAAAGGGATCTTCCCTGCGGTGTATACCCGCCAGCTGATAGTGAGCACTCGGCTTTCGCAGTTTTCGGTGTCACGCTGAGCGGGTTAGCTGGTGCCGCGTCAGGCAACGATCGTCCCCGTCGGACAGGTCCTTGAGCAACCCGCCAGCCATCTCTACGCTCCTTGCCTCGTAGCGTCAGAAACCTTCGTTTTGTCTCTCACGTCCAGCAAGGCGGGCCGGGTCTGTCCCGGTTGCGGGGTAGACGAGTGGGACGGCTTGGTATCGTGCCGGGATGCCTCGTCCGGTTCTGCTAAACGGGGGGCGGGAAGTCGACTGTGGCGCGGCGGTTCGCCCGGAATCATCCGTTGACGTTGGTGCTCGACGTCGACCAGGTGCGCGGGATGCTGGGGCGCTGGCTGGTCCTCAAGGTCGTCACTGCTGGGAGTGCAGTCGCCCGCACAGGTATGCGAGGGGGTACGACTCAGGTGGCATCGCCGAAAGACCTAGCGGAGCGTTCGGCGCCGTTCCTGCCCTCGGGCAGCCAGGTCCGGCAGGCATTCATCTGCCAGACGGCGCCGAACTTCGCGTTCTTCCTTATCAACTGGGCTACGGGCCTGACGATGTTCTGGATCAAGTACCGGTGCGTGGTGGTCACCCAGGACGCCATCTACGTGCTGGACGCCCCCAGGTTGTCGGGCGGTGCCAGGCCCGCGTCGATCGGGGGCACGTTGCCCCGGCACACTCAGCTGGGCCCGGTGTCCGGTCGATGGGGCCAGTTGAACCTGCTCGGTGAGCGCCACTGGGTCAAGAAGCGTTTCCACGCCGAGATCACCGCCGCCGATGCAGAAGCGGGCTTCACGTACCGGCGGTGATGACCAGTCGCGTCCTTCGCTCCGCGACTTGCTGGCACGCTGAGCAGCTCATAGGCGGATCAGGGGGACCCGGCCGCCACTTCCCGGCTGCCGGATGGCGAACCTGCCCGGGAACGACAAGGCCGGGGCATTCGCCTGGACTTGAACCGCAGAGGGTGCAGCTGAAAGGGGGCAAACGTTGTCTGACGCGGCGTTGGACACATCGGTAGGCGGGGTCGATCCGCGGGCGGTAATCGCGGATCGGGCCGGAGTCTCGTGTGAGACGGTGCGCTGGTCTCGAAGCGGTTCGCCGAGACCGATGGCGATGTCTGGGCCACGATCGGGCGGAAAGAACGCACTAGTTCCCGGTTCCGGGGCCGGCGTAGAGGATGAAGGTCTCGTCTATCCCTTGCTCCGGCGTCCCGGTCGCGCCCCCGAAGGAGCCGGGGAGTTCGGATTCGCTGTACTGGCCGGTACTGGCCTTGTAGATGCCGATGGCCCAGTCGTCGGCGGATCCCTGGTAGCGCAGGCGGAGGATGGGCGTGGCCTCGGAGCGGCCGGGCAGGCGCGCGGCCACGTAGCAGTACTGGCCGCGGTAGCGGACGAGTGGCTCGCCGAGGCGGGGCCAGCCGGCCGTGACGTGGGCGGTGATCCGGGCGGTGACGGCGTTCCGGGTCTGCTGGTCAGGTGTTCGCGGCACGCTGTCCATGATGGCCGGCGCGGCTGCGCCGGCCGTGCCGGATAACGCTGACGGAACGGATTCCCGCTGATGGTCCCGGATCCCGCGCTGCCGGTCCCGGCGTCGCTGATGACGCTGCTGGCCGTGTTCTGCCCGTTGTTCACCGCGCCGTCGTTCCGCACGTTCACGGGGCTGGCCTGCGGTTTCCTTGCCCAGTCCGGGAAGCGGACGGTGTGCGGGATGCTGACCGGGGCGGGCCTGTCCCGGGCCTGGCCGCATGACCGGGCGCACTATTTCTTCTCCCGGGCCCGCTGGAACCCCGATGAGCTGGGCATCGCCGCAGCGAAGCTGGTGATATCCCTGCTGGTGCCGGCCGGGGGGCCCGTGGAGGTCCTGATCGATGACACGCTGTTCCGCCGGCGGGGGAAGAAGGTCTGGGCCGCGTCCTGGTTCCACGACGGCTCAGCCGCCGGGCCTGCGAAAACAGGCTACGGGAACAACTGGGTCGTGCTCGCCGTCCGCGTCCGGCTGCCTATGGTCTCCCGCCCGGTCGCGGTCCCGGTGATGGCGAAGCTGGTGATCAAGGGCACCGCCTCGGCCTCGCGGCTGTGGCTGGCCCGCCGCATGGTCACGCGCCTCGCCCGCGAGCTGCCCGGCCGCGGGATCAGCGTCACCGCCGATTCCGCCTACGCCGGCGACGAGGTGAGGCAGCTGCCGGACGGCGTGACCTGGACCACCAGGCTCCGGTCGAACGCCGCCCTCCATGATCTCCCGCCAGAGCGCACCGGGAACAGGGGACGGCCCCGGAAGAAGGGAGGCCGCCTGCCGCCGCTGGCGAAGATCGCGGCGGGCGCCGTGTTCTCGCAGGTCACGGTCACCCGCTACGGTAAAACCGAGGCCATCGCCGTCTCGGCCTTCACCTGCCTGTGGTACTCCGTCGCCGGCGCCGCGCCCGTCACCGTCATACTCATCCGGGACAAATCGAAAACCGGGTTTGACCTGGCCCTTGTCACCACGGAAAAGGACCCGGACATCGCCCGCGTCATCGAAAGATACGCCGCGAGATGGGCAATTGAAGTCGCGATAGAAGACGCGAAGCAGCTCTTCGGGACCGGGCAGGCCCGCAACCGCACCGCGGCCGCCGTCGAGCGGACCATCCCGTTCATGCTCGCCTGCCAGGCACTCGCCGTCTGCTGGTACGCCACCGCCGGCCACCACCCCGCCGACACCGAGGCCCGCCGCCTGGCCGCCCCCTGGTACACCTCGAAGGCCGAGCCATCCACCGCCGACATGACCGCCAAGCTCCGCCGCGTCATCATCGCCGCCAGATTTAAGCGAGTTTGCCCTGATCAGCCAGAACCCGCAGAAATCCACGCCATCCGCCTGGCCTGGGAAGACGCGAAGACCTCGCCGCCTAAACCACGAAAGTCGAGTGAGCAGGGCGCTGACAAAAAGGATCGTGCCACCGTTCGCAAACCAGAGGTCTGACCTTTGGTAGACTTTTCCTGTCGTCTTTTCCCCAGCCATATTTCGTGACCAATCCATATATTTTCTACGACGGTAACACAGGCGACCCGCGCTAGAAATCATCCGCAGGCATGAACCCCGGATTCACACCCGAGGCGGAGGGCTTTGTCCGCTCCTCCCCTCAGCCCGACAGGCGCTATGGGGTCCCGGGGGCGGCCGTGGTTCTGTCAAGGGTCTGCCCGAAGGCATGTCAGGCCAGCGGTGCCCGCGCCCGGCTGGCGCTCGGCGCGGTGCCGGGCCCGGGCACAGCGTCGAAGTGCTCCTGACGATCTACGCCAAGTGCATCCAAGGGCGTGATCAGGTCTGGTTGGACCGGATCGATCGGTCGCTGGACGGTGACGAGATATGAGGATCTTGGTCCACGCCTGGTCCGCAGACAGCCGCGCAAGCCTGCCCCCGGCGGCATTTGGCTGCGCCTGGAGGCTGAGCCGGTCAAGGGCATCTGCCCAGGTGACCGTGCCTTTGGGTGGTTCGGGCGGAGGCGCCCCCGACACGATTCGAACGTGCGCACACGGCTCCGGAGGCCGTTGCTCTATCCCCTGAGCTACGGGGGCTCAAGGACCTAGCAAGATTACCAGGATCAGGCGGCGCCCGAGCCATCGCACCGCGCGCCCCGCCCAGCTTGGGCATGTTGGCGCATCAAGTCGTCTGGACACGCTAATCTCGCGCCCGTGGCGCAGGCACTGGGACGTGTGCTCGTAGTAGACGACGATGAGGTTATCCGGCAGCTCATCGCCGTCAACTTGACGCTGGAAGGGTTCGACGTGGCGACGGCGGTCGACGGACAGGACTGCCTGGATAAGGTCGCCGCGATCGACCCTGATGTCATCACGCTGGACGTGATGATGCCACGACTGGATGGCTGGGTGACAGCTGGCCAGCTGCGGCGTAACCCGGAGACCAGCCAGATCAAGGTGGTCCTGATCACGGCCCGGGCTCAGGAGGACGACAAGACCCGCGGCCAGCAGATAGGCGTCAACGCCTATCTCACCAAGCCGTTCGATCCGGCGGAGATGATCCGCGTTGTCCGCGACCTGGCCGGTGGCAACCCGCCGGAGGCGCTGGCCGGTGGATACGGGCCGGAGGCCGGGACCAGCTGACTCCTGGCTGGCTGCCGCGGGCGGATAGCCTGCGCTAGGTGATCACCGCGGACCTGGACGCCGCCCTGGCTGAGGCGGTGCGTGCTGCTCTGTCCGCCGGTGAGCTGGCTGGCCCGGGTGCCTGGAAACCGGCGGCGGAGCGCCGCCCCGGCATCCCCGATGCCGCCGGGACCTGGCGCCCTGCCCGCCCGGACGCGGGCACCGGCCCGGAGCCGGGCACCTCTCCAGAGCCGGGCAGCTACGCCTCGACGATCCCGTTCCTGCTGGCCAAGGGCACGTCGGCCGGTCCCACGGCGGTCGCCGCGGTGCTCGCGGCCCGGCTGCGGGACCAGGGTGGGATCAGCCAGGTCAGTGTCACCGGCGGCGGCTACCTGACGATGACGGTCACCCAGGACGCCCTGGCCGGCCTGGCCGTCCGGATCGTGCAGGCGGGCTCAGGCTGCGCCCGGAGCCAGGCACTGCGCGGGACGCGGCTGACCGCGCCACGCGACGCGCAGCTCACCCGCGCCCGCAGCTGGGACGAGGCCCGGCAGCGGCTCGCCGCCGAGCTGGCCGGGCGGCTCGCTGAGGCGGCCGGGGCTCAGGTCAGCTGGGCCGAACCGGACGCGCTGAGCAGCGCACCAGGGGGTCCGGTCGCGGATGCGGTCCGGTTCGCCGGGGAGGACGCCGTCCGGTACGCGCTCAGCCGGCTCGGGCCTGGCGGCCCGGGCCGCAGCGCCGGGCCCGGGCCCGGCCGCCCCGCGCAGACTGCCACGACCTGGCCGGACGGCCCGGGACGCAGTGCCGGGAGTGACCTGGCTAGCCTGCGTGCGGCAGCCGCGCAGCATCTCGGCAATCCCGCCTATGCTGTGCGTTACGCGCACGCTCATGCCGCGTCTGCCGTGCGGCAGGCCGCTGACATCGGCCTGACGGCGGGAGAGGCGGAGCGGTTCGCCCCGCGCTTGCTCGCACACCCGGGTGAGCGGGCGCTGCTCAGCGCGATGTCCTGGCTCCCGGAACGGGTGGCAGGGGCGGCGCGCCGCCACCAACCGCATGTGCTGACCGCCTACCTAGAGGACCTGGCTGTGACGTACTCCGCCTGCCAGGAAAGCTGCCCGGCCGCAGCGCCAGGCACCTTCAGGCCAGCGGCCTGGCCTGCCCCGGCGGAGCCACTCCTGCTCCCGGCCAGGCTCTGGCTGGCCGAGGCGGCGCGGACCGTGCTGGGCACCGGGCTCGGCCTGCTCGGCATCGCCGCGCCGGACCGCCTGTAGCCGGATCTCCTATAGCCAGCCCGAGGATAGTCATCCCGAAGACGACCAGCAGGGAACCTTCATGAGCCGTGTCGCCCACCCCGCGGGCCCGCGCCACGCCGACGTGCTGCCCGCTGAGCATCCGCCAGCCGTGCCGCACGACCTCAACGCGCTCGATCCGGCGATCTGGCCCCGGTCCGCGCGCTGGTCGGGCGGCGCGATCAGCATCGGGGGAGTGGATGTCCGTGATCTTGCCGCCGAGTTCGGCACCCCGGTGTTCGCCTGTGACGAGGAGGACTTCCGGTACCGGTGCCGCAGCTACCGCGAGGCCTTCGGCCAGGCCGACGCGGTGTTCTACGCGGCCAAGGCCTTCTGCTGCCGGGGGGTGCTGCGCTGGGCGTTCAGTGAGGGCCTCGGCGTGGATGTGTGCACCGGCGGCGAGCTCGAAGTCGCGCTGACCGCCGGGGTTCCCGCGGACCGGATCACCTTCCACGGCAGCAACAAGCTGCCCGGCGAGCTGGCCCGCGCGCTGGCCGCGGGCGTCGGGCACATCGTGGTGGATTCCTTCGAGGAGATCGCCCGGCTGGCCTACCTGACCGAGCCGCCCGTGCCCGCACCTGGGCCGCCCGGGACGGCGCCTTCCAGCCGCGGCGAAACCCCCGGCCGGGCGCGGCCGAAGGTGCTGGTCCGGGTGACCACCGGAGTGGAAGCGCACACGCACGAGTTCGTGGCAACCGCGCACGACGACCAGAAGTTCGGCTTCTCGCTCTCGTCCGGGGCGGCCGATGAGGCCGTCCGCCGGGTCCTGGCCTGCCCCGGGCTCGACCTGGCCGGCCTGCACTCGCACATCGGATCGCAGATCTTCGACACCGACGGCTTCGAGATGGCCGCCCGGCGGGTGCTCAGCCTGGCCGTCCGGATCCGCGATGAGCACGGGATCGTGCTCAGCGAGCTCAACCTCGGCGGCGGGCTCGGCATCGCCTATACCTCTGCCGACGATCCGGCTGACGTCAAGGTCATCGCCCAGAACCTCAACGAGATCGTCCGGACCCAGTGTGCCGCGGCCGGCCTGGCCATGCCCCGGCTGACCGTCGAGCCGGGCCGCGCCATCGCCGGGCCGGGCACGGTTACCCTGTACGAGGTCGGGACGGTCAAGAACGTGGACGGCCTCCGGACGTATGTGAGCGTGGACGGCGGGATGAGCGACAACATCCGGACCGCGTTGTACGACGCCGAGTACACCTGCGTGCTGGCGTCCCGCGAGTCCGAGGCACCAGCCATGCTGTCGCGGATCGTGGGCAGGCATTGTGAGAGCGGGGACATCGTGGTCCGGGACTGCTATCTGCCGGACGACCTGGCCCCTGGTGACCTGATCGCGGTGGCTGCCACCGGCGCGTACTGCCGGTCCATGGCCAGCAACTACAACCACGTGCCGCGGCCGCCGGTGGTCGCCGTCGCAGACGGCGCGGCCCAGGTGCTGCTGCGCCGGGAGACGGTCGAGGACCTGCTCAGGCTGGACGCCGGATGAGGATCATGCGCCAGGACCGGCTGGGCGCGGGCCGGCCGGACAGGCCAGACGCCGGGCGAGGGGAGCAGCGGTCGTGCGCACGTTGAGGGTGGCCCTGCTGGGCTGCGGCACCGTGGGCTCAGAGGTGTACCGGCTGCTCAGCGAGCAGGCGGACGAGCTCGCGGCGCGGATCGGCGCCCGGCTGGAGGTGGCCGGGGTCGCGGTCCGGCGGCCGGCCCGGGCCCGCTCGGTGCAGGTGCCCCCGGCGTTGCTGACCAGTGATCCGCTGGATCTCGTCACCCGGCCGGACGTGGACATCGTGGTCGAGGTGATCGGCGGCATCGAGCCGGTCCGGTCCTGGCTGCTCACCGCGCTGAAATCCGGCAAGTCGGTGGTGTCGGCCAATAAGGCCCTGCTCGCCGAGGACGGCGCGGCCCTGCACGAGGCCGCCCGGGAGAACGGCGCTGACCTGTATTACGAGGCGGCGGTGGCGGGCGCCATCCCGTTGCTGCGGCCGCTGCGGGAATCCCTGGCGGGCGACGCGGTGCACCGGGTGCTCGGCATCGTCAACGGCACCACGAACTACATCCTGGACCGGATGGACACGTCCGGGGCGGGCTTCTCGGACGCGCTGGAAGAGGCGCAGGCGCTCGGCTACGCCGAGCCCGACCCGACCGCGGATGTCGAGGGCTTCGACGCCGCCGCCAAGGCCGCGATCCTGGCCGGCCTGGCCTTCCACACCCAGGTCACCGCGGCGGACGTGTACCGCGAGGGCATCACCGGGGTCACCGCCGCGGACATCGCGAGCGCCAAGGCGCTCGGCCGGGTGGTCAAGCTGCTGGCCATCTGCGAGCGCCGGGACGGCGGCGTGTCGGTCCGCGCCCACCCGGCCATGATCCCGCGCTCGCATCCGCTGGCCGGGGTACGCGAGGCCTACAACGCTGTGTTCGTCGAGGCGGAGTCGGCCGGCCAGCTGATGTTCTACGGAGCCGGTGCCGGGGGAGTGCCCACGGCCAGCGCGGTGCTCGGCGATGTGGTGGCGGTCGCCCGCAACCGGGTCGCGGGCACGCACGGCCCGGAAGTGTCCAGTTACGCGAACCTCCCTGCGCTGCCGATGGGTGAGTCGCTCACCCGCTACCACGTGGCGCTGGATGTGGCGGACCGGCCGGGGGTGCTGGCCCGGGTGGCGGAGAGTTTTGCCCGGCACGACGTGTCGATCAAGGCGGTCCGCCAGGAGGGCCGTGGTGATGACGCCCAGCTGGTGATCGTCACCCATGTCGCCCCGGACGCGGCCCTGGCCAGTTGCGTCGCGGAGCTCGAGACGATGCCTGCGGTCCGGGCGGTGGCCAGCGTGATGCGGGTCGAAGGGGAGGCGGACGAATGAGCGCGGATGTGCGGACTCCGGCTGCGTCCTATACGCCGTGGCGGGGGGTGATCGCGCAGTACCGGCGGTGGCTGCAGGTACCCGACGGCAGCCCGGTGGTCACCCTGGCGGAAGGGGCGACCCCGCTGCTGCCCGCGCCCGTGCTGTCCGCGCGCACCGGCTGTGAGGTCTACCTGAAGGTGGAGGGGGCCAATCCGACCGGGTCGTTCAAGGACCGCGGCATGACGGTGGCGGTCAGCATGGCGGTCGGGCGCGGCGCCACGGCGGTGATCTGCGCATCGACCGGCAACACCAGCGCCAGCGCGGCCGCTTACGCGGCCCGGGCCGGGCTGTCCTGCGCCGTGCTGGTGCCCCGGGGGAAGATCGCGCTCGGCAAGCTCGCCCAGGCCCTGGTGCACGGGGCACAGCTGCTCCAGGTGGACGGCAACTTCGACGACTGCCTGGACCTGGCCAGGAAGCTGGCCAGCGACTACCCGGTAGCCCTGGTCAACTCGGTGAACGCGGACCGGCTGGAAGGCCAGAAGACCGCGGCTTTCGAGATCGTCGACGCGCTGGGTGACGCGCCCGACGTGCACTGCCTGCCGGTCGGCAACGCCGGCAACATCACCGCGTACTGGAAGGGCTACACCGAATACGCCGCGGCCGGGTACGCGACGCGGACCCCGCGGATGCTCGGGTTCCAGGCCAGCGGGGCCGCGCCGATCGTCCGGGGCGAGCAGGTGCTGGCCCCGCAGACGATCGCGACCGCGATCCGGATCGGCAACCCGGCGTCGTGGACGCTGGCCGAGGCGGCCCGGGATGAATCCGGTGGCCTGATCGACTCGGTGACCGACCGGCAGATCCTGGCCGCCTACCGGCTGCTCGCGGCGCAGGAGGCGGTGTTCGGCGAGCTGGCGTCCGCCGCCGGGGTGGCCGGGCTGCTCCAGGCGTGCGACCAGGGGCAGGTGGCCGCGGGCTCCCAGGTGGTCTGCACGATCACCGGCAACGGGCTCAAGGACCCCGACTGGGCGGTGTCCGCGGCGCCCGCACCGCTGACCATCCAGGCGGACGCCGGGGCCGCGGCCGCTGCGCTGCACCTGGCCTGACGGCGCCGGTGCGTGCCCCGTGGCAGGACCAGCCGGTACTGGTCCGTGCGCCAGCGACCAGCGCGAATCTCGGTCCTGGCTTCGACGCGCTCGGCCTGGCGCTGTCCCTGCATGACCAGGCCGAGGCCTGGATCACCAGCGCCGGCGTCGAGATCGAGGTCACCGGCGAGGGCGCCGAGACCGCGGCCGACGGCGATCACCACCTGGTAGTGCGCGCCATGCGCGCGGCGTTCGGCCTGCTCGGCGGGCAGCCACCCGGGATCGGCCTGCGCTGCTGCAACGCGATCCCGCACGGCCGCGGGCTGGGCTCGTCCGCCGCGGCGATCGTGACCGGGGTGCTGGCCGCCCGCGGCCTGGTCATCGGCGGCGCTGGCCAGCTGCCGGACGAGGCCGTGTTCCGGCTGGCCGTGCAGATGGAAGGGCATCCGGACAACGTGGCCGCGTGCCTGCGGGGCAGCCTGACCATCGCCTGGACTGCCAGCGACGTCCCGCACGTGCTCCGGCTGCCGGTGCTGCCGGAGATCACCCCGGTGGTGTGCGTCCCGCCGGGTGCCCTGTCCACCGCCACCGCGCGCGGGGTACTGCCGGGCACCGTTCCGCACCGGGACGCGGCGGCGAACGCGGCCCGCAGCGCGCTGCTGGTGGCTGCGCTGACCCAGGACCCCGCGGTGCTCTTCGACGCGACCCAGGATTACCTGCACCAGGAGTACCGGGCCGGGGTCATGCCGGACACCGCCGGGCTGATCGCCCGGCTGCGGGCGGCCGGGGTGGCGGCCATGGTCTCCGGGGCCGGGCCTTCGGTGCTCGCGCTAACCGTCAACGGCTACTTTCCTGGGCCTGACCTGGTGGATTCAATCGCGGCGGAAACGGGTATCGGATGGCATATAAGCCTCCTGGACATCGACCGGCAAGGCGCTACCCTCCAGACCGCCAAGCCAGGCGAGCGCTTACCAGACATCGAGCCCTGACGGCGTTCCCGGACGCCGAGTTCCCGGACACACCGTCCCCGGACATGTCGTCCCGGAACACAGGGTCTGGCTGTCCCGGGCGGGCCGCACGGAACTGCTCCGCGCGGCTGGCCAGAGGCCGCGACACACATGGACCACTCTCAGGGAATGCTGTGGGCTCTCCTAGTGTTAAGGTGGGTGCTGCACCAGATACCCCGTCATGGGGTCAGGTGCCCGTCCGTTACTTTCTGCGTGACCGGCCTCACGGCCGGGCGGGGTCAGTGACGCTCCGTCAACCTCCTGGACAGCCTTTTCCTCTCCGCGTACACCAACATGTGGAGTGGACCGGACTAACCGGGAGCAAGCGGGGGATCAGGGCGGGCCACCTTAACCGTCTGGGCTTGTCCCGATACCCTCGCCCTGGCCGCGGAGTCCAGGTCAAGCCTGTTGTTCGCGGAGGACCGGGTGCCGGGACGGGGTGTGTACCGCAGCGCGTGCCGTGGCGGTAAGGGCATGGCAGACATTTGCAGAAGTGGGTCCGGCCGAATCGCCGGACCGTGACACCGGGTTGACCGGCCGTAGTTGCGGCCGACGCCCGCTCCCTGGGAAGGACCCCTCGTGAGCGACACCACCGAAATCTTCACCGGCTCCTCGGGCGTGCCTGAGGGTTCTCCCGGCGAGCCCGCCCCGCGTATCGCGGGCGGCGCGGCTCTGGCCTCCGGGGGGTCAGCAGGGCCTGGCGGCCCTCCGGGGAGCGGCAGTGCTCCCGCTGGTGAGACGGTGACCAGCCGGCCCGCACGGCGGGGCGGCTCCGGACTGTCCGGATTGCTCCTCGCTGACCTGCAGCGGCTCGGCCAGCAGATGGGCATCACCGGCACCGGCCGGATGCGCAAGAGCCAGCTCATCGAGGCCATCGAGGCCCGTCAGGGCGGCGGCGCCAGCGCGCCAGCCAGTGCCCAGGGAACGGCACCCGGCCACTCCAACCAGCGGGGCGCGTCCGCGGGAGCTGCCGCGTCCCGGCACCGTGAGCAGGTTGCCATGGACTCAGACAATTCCGCACAGCCCGGCCTGGCGCAGGCCACGGCCGCCCCAGCCCAGGCTGCGGCCGGTACCGCGCGCGATGCGTCCCGCAACGGGGCCCCGGGCGGCCCCGCTCAGGCCGGCCCCACTCAGGGCGGCCCGGCCCAGGCCGATGGAGCGGGCAGCGCCGGCGGCCAGCTCACCTTCGCTCCCACCAGCACCCCGGCCGGAGTGGCCGCGGATGGCAGTGGCCGGGGCGGCAACAGCGTTGCTGATGGTGGCCAGCCGGGTGGTGACAGTCAGCGGCGCGACCGGCGTCAGCGCGGGCGGCGGGATGACCAGCCGCGCGGCGACGCCGGCGAGCAGCGGGACAGCCAGCGCGACGGCGGCCAGCGGGATGGGCAGCGCGACGGCGGCCAGCGGCACAACGGCCAGCGCGACAGCAACGGCCAGCGGGATGGCCAGCGTGACAACGGGCAGCGTGGGGGGCAAGTGCTGGATGACGACGACGACGGCTCGGGCCGCCGCCGCAACCGGGACCGGTTCCGCAACCGCAACCGGCGCCGCGAGCGGGGCACCACCGAGTCCGAGCCCGTGGTCACCGAGGATGACGTGCTCATCCCGATCGCCGGCATCCTGGACGTACTCGACAACTACGGGTTCATCCGGACCACCGGCTACCTGCCCGGCTCCAACGACGTGTACGTGTCACTCTCCCAGGTCCGCCGGCACGGCCTGCGCAAGGGCGATGTGATCGAGGGCGCGGTGCGCCAGCCGCGTGAGGGCGAGCGCCGGGAGAAGTTCAACGCGCTGGTCCGGCTGGACAAGATCAACGGGCTGGACCCGGAGCAGTCCCGCAGCCGCCCCGACTTCTCCAAGCTGGTCCCGCTCTACCCGCAGGACCGGCTACGGCTGGAGACCGACCCCACCGTGCTGACCACCCGGATCATGGACCTGGTCAGCCCGATCGGCAAGGGCCAGCGCGGTCTGATCGTGTCCCCGCCGAAGGCCGGCAAGACGATGATCCTGCAGGCCATCGCGAACGCGATCACCAAGAACAACCCCGAGTGCCACCTCATGGTCGTCCTGGTGGACGAGCGGCCGGAGGAAGTCACCGACATGCAGCGCTCGGTCAAGGGCGAGGTGATCCACTCCACCTTCGACCGTCCCGCCGAGGACCACACGACCGTGGCCGAGCTGGCCATCGAACGGGCCAAGCGGCTGGTCGAGATGGGCCACGACGTGGTCGTGCTGCTGGACTCGATCACCCGGCTGGGCCGGGCCTACAACCTGGCCGCACCGGCCAGCGGCCGGATCATGTCCGGTGGCGTGGACTCCACCGCCCTGTACCCGCCGAAGCGGTTCTTCGGTGCGGCGCGGAACATCGAGCACGGCGGCTCGCTGACCATCCTGGCCACGGCGCTGATCGAGACCGGCTCCCGGGCGGACGAGGTCATCTTCGAGGAGTTCAAGGGCACCGGCAACATGGAGCTGCGGCTCCGCCGCGAGCTGGCCGACAAGCGGATCTTCCCCGCGATCGACGTGGATGCCTCCGGCACCCGCAAGGAGGAGATCCTGATGACCCCCGAGGAGCTGAAGATCGTCTGGCAGCTCCGCCGGGTGCTGCACGCCCTGGAGCCGCAGCAGGCCCTCGAGGTGCTCATGGAGCGGATGAAGGAAACCAAGAGCAACGCCGAGTTCCTGCTGCACGTGCAGAAGACCACCGTCGGCCAGGACCGCGGCTGACCAGCAGCTGGCCTCCGGTGTCCGGTGACAGTCACCGGACACCGGAGGCCAGCTCCAGTCAACCCTGAAACACCGGCCGGGCCCAGGAGGAAACCGGCCGGGCCGGAGAGGAAAGATAAGTTTTGGACCGCCTCACTGTCTCCAGTGATGGCCCGGACGCGACCGCCGCAATCGGTTCGGTGCTGGCCAGCTATCTCCATGAGGGTGACGTCGTCCTGCTCAAGGGCGCCCTGGCTACCGGGAAGACGACCTTTGTCAAGGCCATCGCCGCCGCGCTCGGCTCGTCCCAGGTGGCGACCAGCCCGACTTTCATGCTGGCCCAGTTCTACCCGACCTCCTCGGTAACCATCCTGCATATCGACACGTACCGGCTGTCTGGCCTGCCTGAATACCGCGATCTCGGCCTCGATGAATTCATCGAGGAGTCCATTACCCTGATCGAATGGGGCGAGAAGATCATGGATGAATTCCCCTGTCATCTCATGATCGAGTTCGAGTGCGTGGCCAGATCGCCGGAACTGCGGCAGCTGACGTTCTCCTCGCCGGGCCGGCGGTGGCATCCTGTCCTCGGTGACCTGCGGGAAAAGCTGCTGACTGCCGTGACGGCCGGCTGAGGGCAGGACATGACAGTCGCACTTGCCCTGGAGACGTCGTCGCCGGTCTATGGCGTTGCTTTCGGCGGCGGCGCGAGCCCGGCGGCCCATGCCGTGATTTCCCGCACCGACCCTTCGTTCTCCAGCGTCGGCGAGCTCGTATCGTCACTCCTCGAGGGTGCGCAGAGCAAGTTCAGTGAGATCGAGGTCATTGGCGTCGATGCCGGGCCGGGAAATATCTCATCCGTCCGGTCCGCCGTGGCGTACGCCAATGCGCTCGCCTACAGCCTGGGCGCGAAGGTCTTGTGCGCCAACTCCCTGGTGCTGATGGCGGCAGAAGCCCAGGCCGCCCGGCCGTGGCCGGCCCTGTGCGTCACGAGGACCGGTGGCGGCCATGCCTACATCGGCTTTTTCGCGGATGGGCAGCTGCCGAAGCTCCGCTACGGAAAGCCGGAGGACCTGATCCCGGGCCTGGTGGCGGGCTTCGATGAGATCTGCGTGGCCGGCGGGCTGAGGGACATCGCCGCGGGCCTGCTGCCGGACGTCAGCATCGTCGACACCGGCATTGAGCGGCCCGATGTGCTGGGCCTGTACCGGGCCGCGCGCGAGTCCGGTGCGGGCAGCGAGCACCTGGTCACGGCGGCCGTGCCGCTGCATGAGGGATCCAGGGTCTTCTATGAGTAGCCAGCTATCCGGCCTTCCCCTGGCCGAAGAGGTGGCCAGCCGCTTGCTGACCGGATGCGTCGTGCTCCTGCCCACCGACACGGTCTACGGGCTGGCGGTGCATCCCGGGCATCCCGAGGCCGTGGCCCGGCTCTTCGCCATCAAAGGCCGGCCGCAGTCGGTCAACCTCCCGGTCATGATCTCCTCCGCCGAGGAGGTGGCCCGGCTGGGCGGGGTGGTCAGCCCCGCGGCAACGCGGCTGATGCAGTCGAAATACTTTCCCGGGCCGCTGACCCTGGCGGTGGGAGTTTCCGGGGAACGGCGGCCCGGCTGGCTCCGCGGCCGGTCGGAATTCGCCGTGCGGATGCCGGACGATGAGTGGCTCCTGTCGGTTCTGCGGCTCACCGGCCCGCTGCTGGTGACCAGCGCGAACCTGCACGCCGCACCCACCCGTGAATCCGTCCCGGACATCGTCGCGGGCCTGGCCAGCCAGCCCGACCTCGTTATCGACGATGGCCCGCGCGCGACGATCCCGTCCACCCTGGTGAACTGCAGTGCCGACCCGCCGGTGGTGCAGCGGGTGGGCGCGGTATCGGCCGAGCAGATAGAGGAGATACTCCGATGACCGCGAGCCGGTCCCTGGTGCTGGGGATTGAGACGTCGTGCGACGACACCGGTGTCGCCCTGGTTGATGTGGAGGGGAACGTCATCGCCTCGTGCGTGGCGTCACAGGCCGCCATGCATTCGGAATATGGCGGGGTATTCCCGGAACTGGCCAGCCGGGCGCATATCGACAAGATCCTCCCCACCGTCCGGCAGGTCATCGCGGACGCCAGCGTGACCCCTGCTGAGCTGGCCGCCATTGGGGTAACGCGGGGCCCGGGGCTGGTCGGCTCGCTCCGGGTGGGCCTGAATACGGCCAGTGGCCTCGCCCACGGCTGGAGGGTTCCGCTGGTGGGCGTGAACCATCTGCGCGGGCATCTGCGGAGCGCGGACCTGGAGCAGCGACGGGTCACCTACCCGGCGATCGTGCTGCTCGTGTCCGGGGGGCACACGCTGCTGGCGTACCTGGAAGACGCGACCAACCTGAAGCTGCTCGGCTCTACCGTGGACGATTCGGTCGGTGAGGCGTACGACAAGGTAGCCCGGATGCTCGGCCTGGGGTATCCGGGCGGCCCGGCCATCGACCGGCTTGCGGTGACCGGATCCCCGTCGGTGAACTTCCCCCGGCCTATGCTGCGCCGCGGGCTGGACTTCTCTTTCTCCGGGCTGAAATCCGCGGTGGAGAGGTATCTCGCCGCGACCCCCGAGTATCGCGCCGCGGATGTGGCCGCCTCGTTTGTCGAGGCGTGCCTGGAGGTGCTCATATCGAAATGCCGCGCCGCCCTGCAGCAGTTTCCTGCCTCCTCGCTGGTGGTGGTGGGCGGCGTCGCGGCCAGCCCGCAGCTCCGGGCGGCCGCCGCGGAGCTGTGCGCGGAGCTCGATGTTGAGCTGTGCCTGCCGCCGGTGAAGTGGTCGACCGACAACGGGGCGATGATCGGCCTGGCGACCTGGGATTACCTGGCTCTCGGGATAACCCGCCCGCTCACGGCGGTACCGCAGCTGAGCGTCGAGGTGTACTGAGCGGCGCGGCTGGCGGGGCGGACGGCCGTCCCGGCGGCCCGCCCGGCGGCCGGTCCGGCGGGCCGCCGGCGGCCGGTCCGGCCGGGGGCTGGCCGCTGGAATGACCAGCCGGTCAGCCGTGTTGTAGCATCCAGCAGGAAAACCTGCGAGGTACCGGTTCACGCCCGGTGCGGCATGGCCCGCCCGCGGCGACCCGGCGACCGCCATAAATGAGGAGTATCAACGTGAAGCCTGGGATCCACCCGGATTATGTGCTGACCGAGGTGACTTGCACCTGCGGGAGCACGTTCACCACGCGGAGCACGGCCAAGGACGGCGTCATCCACGCCGACGTCTGCTCCAACTGCCACCCCTTCTACACCGGCAAGCAGAAGATCCTCGACACCGGCGGCCGTGTGGCCCGGTTCGAGCGCCGGTTCGGCAAGAAGGCCGCGGGCAGCAAGTAGCTTTCCTGATCACCGTGCCTGGCCGCAGTGCGGTCACGGCACGGTGATCTTCATGTGTATGGGGTTGTGCGGCCGCGATGTGCGGCGCAGGCGTGCCGGACGGCGCGGCCGCGCCGGAGAGAGATGATGACGGTGTTCGATCGGCTCGGTGAGCTGGCGCAGGAGCACGCAGAACTCGAGCGTGAGCTGGCCGACCCTGCCGTGCACGCCGATCCCGAGCGGGCCAGGGCCCTGTCCCGGCGCTACGGCGAGCTCAGCGGAGTGGTCGAGACGTACCACGAGTGGCAGCAGACCGTGGCCGACGAGGGCGCCGCCCGTGAGCTGGGCGCTGAGGATTCCTCGTTCGCGGCCGAGGCCGGGCAGCTGGCCCGCAGGCGCGGCGAACTCGAGGAGCAGCTCAACGACCTGCTCGCGCCGCGCGACAGCAACGACGGCCGGGATGTCATCCTCGAGGTCAAGGCCGGTGAGGGCGGCGAGGAGTCCGCGCTGTTCGCCGGCGACCTGCTGCGCATGTACCTGCGGTACGCGGAGCGCCAGGGCTGGAAGACCGAGGTGCTCGACTCCACCATGACCGGGCTGGGCGGCTACAAGGACGTCACCGTCGCGGTCAAGGCGGGCAGCCGGGCCGCCGCGGCCGGCGACGGGGTATGGTCCCGGCTGAAGTACGAGGGCGGGGTGCACCGGGTGCAGCGGGTGCCGGTCACCGAGTCGCAGGGCCGGGTGCACACCTCAGCCGCGGGCGTGCTGGTGATGCCGGAGGCCGACCCGGTCGAGGTCACCATCGACCCGAACGACCTGCGGGTGGATGTGTTCCGCTCGTCCGGGCCGGGCGGCCAGAGCGTGAACACCACCGACTCGGCCGTGCGGATCACCCATAAGCCCACCGGCATCGTGGTCTCCTGCCAGAACGAGAAGAGCCAGCTGCAGAACCGGGAGCAGGCGCTGCGCGTGCTGCGTGCCCGGCTGCTGGCCCAGGCGCAGGCCGACGCGGAGGCGCAGGCCGCGGCCGAGCGGCGGAGCCAGGTCAAGGCGGTGGACCGGTCGCAGCGGGTGCGTACCTACAACTTCCCGGAGAACCGCATCTCCGATCACCGCGTCGGTTACAAGGCCTACAACCTCGATCACGTGATCGACGGCGACCTGGACGCGGTCATCACCGCGCTGCTCGATGCGGACCGCGCGGCCCGGACCGGTGCGGACCACGGTGCCTGACGGAGCCCGGGCGGACGGCGCACTGCCGCCGGCCAGCGAGATGCCGCCGCCGCGCACTCTTCTCCTCAACGAAATCGCTGTCGCGGCCGCTCGCCTCGCGGAGGCGGGAGTGGATTCGCCGCGCGCCGACGCGGAGCAGATCGCCGCGCATGTGCACGGGGTGCGCCGCGGTGAGCTGCACCTGGTGCCGGACGCCGGGTTCGACCCCCGGTTCTGGGACGAGGTGGCGCGCCGCGAGGCCCGGGAGCCGCTGCAGCACATCACCGGGCACGCCTACTTCCGCTACCTGGATCTCGAGGTGGGCCCGGGCGTCTTCGTGCCCCGGCCGGAAACCGAGGTGGTCACCGGCTGGGCGATCGACCGGCTCCGGGAGATGGATGTGACCGAGCCGCTCGTGGCCGACCTGGGGACCGGCTCTGGGGCGATCGCGCTGGCCATCGCGCAGGAGGTGCCTCGGTCCCGGGTACACGCGGTGGAAGCGGACCCGCTGGCCCGGACCTGGGCGCAGCGCAACATCGACCGCAGCGCGGCCGCGGCCCCGCACACCGCGGGCCGGGTGGTGCTGCACGGCGAGGACTTCGGCCAGGCGCTCGGCTTCCTCGACGGCTCGGTGGACCTGGTGATCAGCAACCCGCCGTACATCCCGTACGGCGCCACGGTGCCGCCGGAGGTGGGGGAGTACGATCCGGCCACGGCGCTGTGGGGCGGTGCGGACGGGATGGACGCGGTGAAGGTCGTCGAGCGGGTAGCCCGGCGGCTGCTGCGGCCCGGCGGGCTGGTCGCGGTGGAGCACGGTGCCCCTCAGGGAGCCGCGGTGTACTGGGTGTTCGCCGAGGAGCGGGGCTGGCGGGACACGCGTAACCACAAAGACCTCAATGGCCTCGACCGTTTCGTGACCGCTTCCTGGCCGGGTGAGGGCAGCGGGTGAAGGTGGGAAGATGAGTACCCATGAGCACACGGTTTGACTGCGCGGACCCGACGCAGCGCGCACTCGGATTCGTGGCTGCCGAACAGGCGTTGCGGCGGGGCGAGCTGATCGTGCTGCCGACGGACACGGTCTACGGGGTAGCGGCCGAGGCGTTCGATCCCGCGGCAGTGGAGACCCTGCTCAAGGCCAAAGGCCGCGGCCGGGACACGCCGCCGCCGGTGCTGGTCGGCACGGTGCGCGCGGCGATGGCACTGGTCCAGGACATGACCCAGATGGGCCAGGACCTGGTCGATGAGTTCTGGCCGGGCGGGCTGACCCTGGTCTGCCAGGCCAGCCCGACGCTGATGTGGGACCTCGGTGACACCAAGGGCACGGTCGCGGTGCGGATGCCGCTGCACCAGGTCGCGCTCGACCTGCTCAAGCAGACCGGGCCGCTCGCGGTGAGCAGCGCGAAGTCCGCTGGCGGAGGTGCGCTGCCCAGCACGGTCAACGAGGCGATGGAGCAGCTGGGCGACGCGGTGGCGGTCTATCTTGACGGCGGCCCCACCGGCGGCAACGTGACCTCCACCATGGTGGACCTGACCGGCACGGTGCCACGGCTGCTCCGCGCCGGAGTGATATCGCTGCCCCGGCTGCGCCAGGTGGTGCCGCTGGCCGCCCTGGACCTCGGCGACGACGGGGACATCGGTGGCCTCCCGGGCGAAGGCGGGACCCGGGCACCCGTGAGCGGGCAGCCAGAAACCGGCGAGGAGCCACACCCCGCGGCGGACGGGGGCGGCCCCGCTGGACCGGGCCCGGCAGATGAGGCATCCTCGGAGTAGACCCGCCCGGCGCGGTGCCGCTTATGCAGCGTGCGTTCAGGCACGTGCTCTACAGTTGCCAGTAATGGATGCGGCAGCCGACCGGGCCGGGGTGAGGCGGCGTGCGTGAGTACGGTCTCGTCGTGCTCATCTGCGCGGCCGTCACCTACCTGCTGACCCCGCTGGTCCGGCGCAGTGCGATCGCCGTGGGGGCGATGCACCCGGTCCGGGAGCGGGACGTGCACGTCCAGCCCATCCCGCGGCTGGGCGGCCTGGCCATGTACGGTGGCCTCGCCGCTGGGCTGCTGGTGGCCTCCCGGCTGTCCCACCTGGGCGCTATCTTCCAGGGCACGAAGGTAGCCAGTGGCCTGCTGCTGGCCGGCGGCCTGATCGTGATCCTGGGTTTCATCGACGACCGGTGGGGGATCGGCGTCATACCGAAGCTCGCCGGGCAGGTCGCGGCCGGAGTCATCCTGGTCTTCAGCGGCGCGTCGGTGGCCTGGGTACCGCTGCCGGGCAGCGTCACGCTGATACTGACGCCCGACCAGCAGACCGTGCTGACCGTGCTGGTCGTCGTGATAACCATCAACGCGGTCAACTTCATCGACGGCCTCGACGGGCTGGCCGCCGGGATCGTGGGGATCGGCGCGGCGGCGTTCTTCTTCTACTACTACACGCTCACCAAGGGCCTCGGGCTGTCCTCGCAGACCGGCCCGGCGCTGGCCTCGGCCATCCTGGCCGGCGTATGCCTGGGCTTCCTGCCGTACAACTTCTACCCCGCCCGGATCTTCATGGGCGACACCGGGTCCATGCTGCTGGGCCTGCTGCTGGCCTACGCGCCCATCTCCAGCCTCGAGTCACTCGACCCCAGCACGCTGACCAGCCCGTCGGCCTACAGCGGCGGGGGCGCGGTCAACCGGTTCCCGGAGATCCTGCCGCTGCTCGTGCCCGCCACCATCATGCTGATTCCCTACGCTGACCTGCTGCTGGCCGTCGTCCGGCGGACCCGGGCCGGGCAGTCCCCGTTCGCCGCCGACAAGAAGCATCTGCAGCACCGGCTGCTCGCGATCGGGCACTCGCACCGGGCCAGCGTGCTGATCATGTACCTGTGGGCCGGGTTGTTCGCGAGCGTCGTCGTGCTGCTGTCGATCATGCGGACCAAGATCCTCGTGCTGGCCATCGTGACCCTGGTCGCGGTGCTCGTCCTGCTGCTGGCGTCCATGCCCCGGCTGCGGCCGTGGGCCCGGCAGGCGGGCCGCCGCGGCACCCGGCGGCTGGCTCCGGCGGTGACCGCCCGCCCGGCCCCGGCAGCATCGGCTGCCGTCCCGGGTGTCCCGGGAACCCTGGGCGTCCCGGGAACTCCGGGTGTCCCGAGAACCCTGGGCATCCCTGGAACTCTGGGCTCCCCAGGCGTCACCGTGGCACCGGGCCTGCTGGCGGCCCCGACCGTAGTCCCGGTAACCCCCGCCCCGGAGGCGGGTCCGCCCGCGCCGTTGCCGCGGCGTACCAGCCCGGCGAACCGCCCGCCGCTGGATCACCCGCCACCCGATCATGCCCAGCCGGGCCCGGGTCGCTCCGCCCGGACCCGCCCCCCAGCCAGCGGCCTCCCCGAGGGCAGCCCCCCCAGTTATGGCATTCCCGGCGCCGGTGTCCCCGATCGTGGCGCTGCCGGAAACGGCGTCCCGGAGCGCGGCGCCCCGGTCCCCGACCCGGCAGACCCGCCCACCCCTGACGACCCCCGGGACGGGGAACCCTTCTGGCTGCCCCGCTGAGTCATCCTGCGAGCGCGGTACGTTCTGGGTCGCGGGTGGCCCATGATGTACCGCACTGAGCTGAACCCCTCCCCGGGCGGCGCGCCCACCCTGGCCCGCGCCCTCCCGGCCGGCGGGGGAGACGCGCCGGTGCCCGGCCAGGTGGCATCAGCGACGTACTTGATACCAGAGCGTCCCTCGTGGCTGTTGGTTCGGGTGTGGCCCCCTGATGCGGAGTTGGGTAACGTTCACTGCATGAGGGGGGCTGGTAAAGCCCGTGTCAAAGAGCTTGTGATATCTTTCACGAGCAGCCCACTCACGGTCGAGTGAGGGGACCGTGATACGTTTCGCTGACCTAGCGGCGCAGTTGTGCCGCTGCGGCAGCCTCCTGGTCCCTGGCCCGTGCCGTCGGGGAGGCGGCCCGGCGTAACCCACAGAAAAATCGTCCTGTCGAGCCCTTCGGAGCCACCTACGATGCTGGCGAGCTACGGCCCGATCGTTCGGCGTTCAGCCGCGGTCACGGCCTGCGCTGCCGTGATCATGGTCGTGCTCAGCGGGGTGCTCGGCGGGGGCAAGGGCCTGCTCGGCAGCGTGCTCGGGGTGCTCCTGGTGGCCGTTTTCTTTGCCATCAGCATCACCGCGGTCGGCCGCGCCGCCCGGGTCAGCCCGCAGGCGATGATGATCACCGCGATCCTGACCTACCTCGTCAAGATCATTGTCTTGCTGATCCTGCTGGCCAAGTTCGTCAACACGACTGCCTTCAACGGACGGCTTTTCGGCTTGACCGCGCTGGCCTGCATCCTTGTCTATTCCGGCGCCCAGGTCCTGTGGTCGATGCGGCTCAAGGTGCTATACGTCGAACCGGACGGGGAACGGTGACGCGTGGCGCATTCTCTGCTCCCGGACGGCGGATCGCGGCCCGGGGATCACGCCGCCCGCCGAAGCCCAGGCGATGACCTGGCGGGCCATGCGCCGGACCAGGTCCGTGCCTGCCCGGTCCGGCCGCGAGCAGACCGGGCCCACCGAGCAGACGGTGCCCGCCGGGAAGGCCGGAACGAGCGGCGCGGGGTTCGCCGGCCAGACGGACCAGACCGGGCGGCGACCGCGGGACAGTGGCCCGCCGCAGGAGAATGCGGGCTGGACGATCTTCAGCTACCTGATCGCCGGGATGGTCGCCTACGGCCTGATCGGCTGGCTCGCGGCCTGGCTCACGCACATCTCCGTGCTGATCCCGCTAGGTGCGCTGGTCGGCCTGGTGACGGCCGTGATCGGCGTTTTCGTCAAGTACGGGCGGCCTTGACCGGTCCTGGGCCGGTGGAACGATCCACCAGATCGTGGCAGCATGCTATCTGTCCGGGTAAGGGCGGCTGGCCCCGGCGGGTCCCCTGGCCGGCGACGCGGCCGCAAAAGATCACCCGGGTGCTGGGCTTTCCTGTCCCGCAGGTGGCAGGGTACGTAAGGACGTGCGTGGCGCCTGCTGCCGCGCGCTGGTGCGAAGGTGGAGGAGTACCTAGTGGCCGGTGACATCCTGGCGCTTGCCGTAGCCAAGTGCACGGAAAACAACAGCCATATCTTCTCGTCCACGCACTGCGGATACCCGGCCCCCGGGTATCCCAGTCCCACCTTCATTTTCACGCCGTTCTTCACAATCGGCAGCTTCGCTTTCACCAAGCCGATGTTCCTGGCCCTGGTCTGCATGCTGGCGGTCATCGGGTTCTTCTGGGCTGCATTCGCCAACCCGAAGCTGGTGCCGCGGGGGGCGCAGGGCCTCGGCGAACTCGGCGTCGGATTCGTCCGGGACCAGATCCTGCGGCCGATGATGGGCAAGCGCGGCGACAGCTACCTGCCGTTCCTGGTCTCGCTGTTCTTCTTCATCTGGGTCATGAACACGATGGAGATCGTCCCGGTGGCGCAGTACCCGCCGATGGCACAGATCGCCTTCCCGGCCGCCTTGATGCTGATGGTCTACGGCACCTACAACTACCAGGGCATTAAGCACCAGGGCCTGGGCGGCTACTTCAGAAACATGATCCCGAGGGGCGTGCCGGGGCCGATCCTGATCATCCTGGCCCCGGTGGAGATCCTGCAGTACATCATCGTCCGGCCGTTCACCCTGGCCGTCCGGTTGTTCGCGAACATGTTCGCCGGGCACATCCTGCTGCTGGTCTTCACCCTGGCGACGTGGTACATGCTGAGCCTGTCCGTCGGCCTGCTGTTCAGCGCGACGTCGTTCGTCCTGACGATCGCGCTGACCGGCTTCGAGATGCTGATCCAGGCGCTGCAGGCCTATATCTTCACGATCCTGACCGCCCAGTACATCGGCGGATCGCTGGAAGCGGGGCACTGACGTGAGCAGCGCTCACGTATCCCGCAACAGCCCGGGACCGCAGAAGGCGCCGTCCGGCGCACCGACCCTCCGCCCGCAACGCCGGGCACGATCGTAAAGGAAAACGCACATGCTTGACGTCTTGCCCCTGGCCGCTGCGACGAAGTCGGTCCTGAGCATCAACATCGGCGCGGTCGCCTATGGCCTGGCGGCCATCGGCCCCGGTATCGGCATCGGCCTGATCTTCGGCCACGGTGTCGAGGCCATGGCCCGGCAGCCCGAGGCACGCGGCCTGATCCAGTCCAACATGTACATCGGTTTCGCGCTGACCGAGGCGCTCGCGCTGATCGGCCTCGTGGTCCCGTTCATCTTCCACTACTGATTCCTGGATACGGAGATAGCAGTGATGCCCGACAGGATGGGAGCCGGACCGTGAAGTATTTTGCCGCATCGCCGGTGGTGCCCCCGGCGAACCCGCTCCTGCCCGAGTGGCCTGAGCTGGTCATCGGGGCGGTCGCGTTCCTCATAGTGTTCGCGATCCTCGGCCGGGTGCTGCTGCCGCGGATCCAGCGGACCCTGGAAGAGCGTGCCGACGCGATCGAGGGCGGGCTGGAGCGGGCCAAGGAGACCCAGGCGGAGGCGGACCACTTGCTCGCCGAGTACCGCGAGCAGCTGGCCCAGGCCCGCGAGGAGGCGGCCCGGCTCCGCGGGCAGGCCCAGGAGCAGGGCGCCCAGATCATCGCGGAAATGCGCGAGCAGGCCCAGGTGGAAGCCCGGCGGCTGGTGGACGCGGCGCACGCGCAGATCGAGTCCGACCGGCAGCGGGCCGTGGCCGCACTGCGTACTGAGGTCGGTGCCCTGGCCGTCGAGCTGGCCAGCCGGGTCGTGGCCGAGTCCCTGGAGGACGAGGCCCGCCAGCGGCGCATCGTGGACCGGTTCCTCGAGGACCTGGAGCGCGAGTCCGCCGGGGAAGCCGGAGGAACCGAGCATGCGCGGAGCTAGCCGGGGGTCGCTGGCCGAGGCCCGGGCCCGGCTGAGCACGGCGGTCAGCCAGCGGGGCGTGGCCGCCACGCTGGCGGATGAGCTGTTCGCCGTGGTTGAGCTGCTGGACCACCAGCCCTCGCTGCGCCGGGCGCTGACCGACCCGACCCGCCCGGCCGCCGCGCGGGCGGGGCTGGTCCGCACGTTGCTCGAGGGCAAGGTGAGCCGGACCACGCTGCACCTGGTGGCGGGTCTCGCCGCCGCGCGCTGGTCGAGGACGGCCGACCTGGTCAGCGCCACCGAGCAGCTGGCCGTGCTGGCGGCCGCGGCTGCGGCCGACGAGGACGGGGAGCTCGACAACCTGGAGGACGAGCTGTTCCGGTTCGGCCGGGTGGTCAGCGGGTCTCCGGAGCTGCGCAACGCGCTGTCCAGCCCGCTCGCCCCGGCTGACCTCAAGCGGCAGCTGCTGGCCACCCTGCTGGACGGCAAGGTGACCGGCTGGGCGCAGCGCCTCATCACCCAGGCCGCGGTGCACCCGCGGGGACGTAGCCTGGATGTGACCCTGGTGGAATACGGACGGCTGGCCGCTGAGTGGCGGGAGCGCTTGATCGCTGTCGTGCGGGTGGCCGTGCCGCTGCGCGACAGCGAGCGGCGGCGGCTCATCGCGGCGCTCTCGGCCGCCTACGGGCACGATATTCATCTCAATGTCCTCATCGATCCTGGTGTGCTGGGTGGCATGTCCGTCCGGATCGGGGATGAACTCATCGACGGGAGCGTGGCGAGCCGGCTGGCGGCGCTGCGCCGGGAGCTGGCGGCCTGAGCGGCTGGCCCCACTGCCGCTGACAGCCAGCCAGCAGGCAACCAGCCACGATAACCAACAGACGCAGAACTACAGGAAGACGCGAGGACATGGCGGAGCTGACAATCCGGCCCGAAGAGATCAGGGACGCGCTGGCGAGCTTCGTCCAGGCCTATGAGCCGGACGGGGCCTCCCGGGAAGAGGTCGGCGTCGTCGCGGAGTGCGGCGATGGCATCGCGCGGGTCGAGGGCCTGCCCTCGGCGATGGCGAACGAGCTGCTGGAGTTCCCCGGCGGGATCCGCGGACTCGCGCTGAACCTGGATGAGCGCGAGATCGGCGTGGTCATCCTCGGTGACTTCAGCAAGATCGACGAGGGCATGCAGGTGCGCCGGACCGGCGAGATCCTGTCCGTCCCGGTCGGTGACGGCTTCCTGGGCCGGGTCGTGGACCCGCTGGGTGTCCCGCTGGACGGCAAGGGTGACATCGACGGAACCGAACTGCGCGACCTCGAGGTCCAGGCACCGTCAGTGGTGCAGCGCAGCAAGGTGAGCGAGCCGCTGCAGACCGGGATCAAGGCCATCGACGCGATCACCCCGATCGGCCGTGGCCAGCGCGAGCTGATCATCGGCGACCGGCAGACCGGCAAGACGGCTATTGCCATCGACTCGATCATCAACCAGCGGGAGAACTGGGAGTCCGGCGACCCGGTCCGCCAGGTCAAGTGCATCTACGTGGCGATCGGCCAGAAGGGCTCCACCACCGCGCAGGTGCGCCAGGCGCTGGAAGACGCGGGCGCGCTGGAATACACGACGATCGTCGCCTCGCCCGCGTCCGACCCGGCCGGGTTCAAGTACATCGCGCCGTACACCGGGTCCGCCATCGGCCAGCACTGGATGTACCAGGGCCAGCACGTGCTGATCGTGTTCGACGACCTGTCCAAGCAGGCCGAGGCGTACCGCACGGTCTCGCTGCTGCTGCGCCGCCCGCCCGGCCGCGAGGCGTACCCGGGTGACGTCTTCTACCTGCACTCACGGCTGCTGGAGCGGTGCGCGAAGCTGTCCAAGGAAATGGGCTTCGGCTCGCTGACCGGCCTGCCCATTGTTGAGACGAAGGCCAACGACATCTCGGCGTACATTCCCACCAACGTCATCTCGATCACCGACGGGCAGATCTTCCTGGAGACCGACCTGTTCAACTCCGGTGTCCGGCCGGCCATCAACGTCGGCCGCTCGGTGTCCCGGGTCGGTGGCGACGCGCAGATCAAGGCCATGAAGAGGGTCGCGGGGGGGCTGAAGCTGGCCCTGTCCCAGTACCGCGACCTGGAGGCGTTCGCCTCGTTCGCCTCCGACCTGGACGCTGCCTCCCGGGCCCAGCTCGACCGCGGCGCCCGCCTGGTCGAGCTGCTCAAGCAGGGCCAGTACAGCCCGTACCCGGTGGAGCGCCAGGTCGTGTCGATCTGGGTGGGCAACGAGGGCTACCTGGACGACGTGCCGGTCGAGGACGTGGGCCGGTTCGAGCAGGAGTTCCTCGACTTCGTCGGGCGCGAGCACGCGGGTATCTACGACGCGATCCGGGAGACCCGGAACCTGACCGACGATACCGCCGCCCTGCTCAAGGAAGCGGTGCTGGAGTTCCGCCGGGGCTTCCAGGTCACCGGCGGCGGCCTGCTGGAAAGCGACGAGAAGACCGAGCCGGCCAAGGACGAGGACGTCCGCCAGGACACGATCGCCAAGCGGACCGAGGCCAAGCCGGATCAGGACGGCTTGGCCGCCCATGAGCCGGGCTGAGGACGGCCCGGCCATGGCAAGCACAGTCTTGATAAGCACAGTCTTGATAAGCACAGTCTTGATAAGCACAGTCTTGATAAGCACAGCATTGCTCGGCACAGGCGAGCACAGCTAAGGCGGAAGGCCCAGCATGGGAGCACAGCTTCGCGCGGTCAGGGACCGGATCCGGGGCGTCCAGTCCATCGCCCAGATCACGCGCGCCCAGGAGCTGATCGCCGCGTCGCGCATCATCAAGGCCCAGCAGCGGGTGCGCGACGCTGGCCCGTACGCCCGGGAGATCACCCAGGCGGTCGAGGCGGTGGTGAGCCGCTCCGCGCAGATCGACCACCCGCTCACCCGGGAGCCGCAGAACCCGCGGCGAGCCGCGATCCTGGTCCTGACCAGCGACCGGGGCTTCGCTGGCGGGTACAACTCGAACGTGCTGCGGGAGGCGGACCGGCTGCGCGGGCTGCTCCGGGAGCGGGGCGTCGAGCCGGTTACCTACGTGGCCGGGACGAAAGGCATCACCTGGCACCGGTTCCGCGGGCGGGAGACCGCCGGGCAGTGGAGCGGCTTCTCCGAGGTGCCCCGGCACGACAACGCGCGGGAGATCGCCGAGACCCTGTTCGAGGTGTTCAACCGGGCGACCGATGAGGGCGGAGTGGATGAGATCCACCTCGTGTTCACCGAGTTCGTGTCCATGCTGACGCAGAACGCGGTCATCCACCGGATCCTCCCGCTGGCCATCGAGGAAACGGACGAGCCCTCGCCGAGCGGGCCGCTGCCGTTGTACGAATTCGAGCCCTCGCCCCCGGTGGTGCTGGACGCCCTGCTGCCGTGGTACGTGGAGAGCCGGATCTACCAGGCGCTGCTCGAGTCGGCGGCTTCGGAGATCGCCGCCCGGCGCCGGGCCATGAAGTCAGCCACAGACAACGCCAACGACCTGCTGGAGCAGTTCACCCTGGAAGCCAACAAGGCGCGCCAGGCCGAGATCACCCAGGAAATCAGCGAGATCGTCGGTGGCGCCAACGCGCTGGCCGAGAGCGTCGCAGGGAAAGAGTGAGGGCCATCATGACCGCAACCGCAGAGAACACCGCCGCCGGCGGCGAGGCCGCTGGTGTGGACAGCGGCCGGGTCGCGCGCATCACCGGCCCCGTGGTGGACGTGGAGTTCCCGTCCGGGGAGATGCCCAACATCTACAACGCGTTGCACGTCGATGTGACGCTGGGTGGTGAGACCAGGAGGCTGACCCTCGAGGTCGAGCAGCACCTTGGCGACAACACCGCCCGGACGATCTCCATGCAGCCCACGGACGGCCTGGTCCGCGGGGCCGAGGTCTTCGACACCGGCGGCCCGATCAGGGTGCCGGTCGGCGACGTCACCAAGGGCCACGTGTTCAACGTGCTCGGCGAGACCCTGGACGTGGACACTGCGTCGCTGGAGATCAACGAGCGCTGGTCGATCCACCGCGACCCCCCGCACTTCGACCAGCTGGAGCCGAGGACCGAGATCCTGGAGACCGGCATCAAGGTGCTCGACCTGCTCACCCCGTACGTCCGCGGCGGCAAGATCGGCCTGTTCGGCGGTGCGGGCGTGGGCAAGACGGTGCTCATCCAGGAGATGATCACCCGGGTGGCCAAGAACTTCGGTGGCGTGTCCGTGTTCGCCGGGGTGGGCGAGCGCACCCGTGAGGGCAACGACCTGTTCATCGAAATGACCGAGTCGAACGTGATCAAGGACACCGCGCTGGTCTTCGGCCAGATGGACGAGCCGCCCGGCGTCCGGCTGCGGGTCGGCCTGTCCGCGCTGACCATGGCCGAGTACTTCCGCGATGTGCAGGGCCAGGACGTGCTGCTGTTCATCGACAACATCTTCCGGTTCACCCAGGCAGGCTCCGAGGTGTCCACGCTGCTCGGCCGGATGCCGTCGGCCGTGGGTTACCAGCCCACGCTGGCCGACGAGATGGGCCAGCTGCAGGAGCGGATCACCTCGACCCGGGGTCACTCGATCACCTCCATGCAGGCCATCTACGTGCCCGCGGACGACATCACCGACCCCGCGCCGCACACCACGTTCGCTCACCTGGACGCGACCACCGTGCTGTCCCGGGCGATCACCGAGAAGGGCATCTTCCCGGCGGTGGACCCGCTCGACTCCACCTCGCGCATCGTGGACCCGAAGTACATCGGCCAGGAGCACTATGACGTGGCCCGGGAAGTACAGCGGATCCTGCAGCGGTACAAGGAACTCCAGGACATCATCGCCCTGCTCGGCATCGACGAGCTGTCCGAAGAGGACCAGGTCACGGTCAAGCGGGCGCGCCGGATCGAGCGTTTCCTGTCCCACCCGATGTTCGTGGCCGAGCAGTTCACCGGGCTCCCCGGCAAGTTCGTGCCGCTGACCGAGACCATCGCCTCATTCAAGGCGCTCACCGAGGGCAAGTACGACAGCTTCCCGGAGCAGGCGTTCTTCATGTGCGGTGGCATCGAGGACGTGGAGGAGAAGGCAAAGGAGCTGGAGCGCCAGTGACCTTGCACGTAGAGCTGGTGATCCCGGACGGGGAGATCTGGTCCGGGGACGCCCGCATGGTGATCGCCAAGACGCTTGACGGCGATCTGGGCGTGCTGACCGGCCATCCGTCCGTGCTCGGCATCCTGGCCGAGGGCAGCGTGGTCCGGATCCTGGACCCGGAGAACGCGTCCGGCGGCGGCAGCGAGGTCATGGCCGCGGTGAGCAGCGGGTTCCTGGCCGTGAACCACGACCGGGTCTCGGTGCTCGCCCGGGAGGCGGAACTCGGCAGCCAGGTGGACCGGGCGGCGATCCAGTCCCAGCTGGACGCCGCGCTGGCCGAGGCCGGGCCGGGCGAGGACGAATCCCCCGAGATCAGGTACTCCCGGGCGCTCCTGCGGGCCGCAGGCGACAGGTCCTGACGAGGACCGTGCGGGGGCCGGGATGAGCGGTTCACTGGCCTTCGACGCGGCCTGGCTGTTCGCCCTCTTCCTGACCCTCGCGCTGCTGCTGGCCGGCGGCATCGCCGTGCGCCGGTTCCTGCTGGAACGCGGCGGCGGCACGGTGGAATGCGGCCTGCGCCTGCCGGACGGTGCCTGGCGCCTCGGCGTGGCCGCCTACCAGCCGGACGAGCTGCGCTGGTTCCAGGTCTTCGGGGTCCTGCTGCGGCCGGCCGAGGTCTTCGAGCGGCGGACGCTCACCGTGCTGTCCCGGCGGGATTCCGACCCGGCCGAAGAGGCCAGCCTGGGCGAGGGCGCCGTCGTGGTGCGCTGCCGGGCCGACGACGACGGCATCGTGGAACTCGCCATGGGCGAGGCGGCGCTCACCGGCTTCCTGGCCTGGCTGGAGGCAGCCCCGCCGGGTGCGCCCGGCTCGTACCTGGGCCAGGCCAGCTAGGACGGCAGAGTGCTCAGCGCGCGCCGCCCGGCTTCCAGAGCACATCGCCCTGGCCGGCGTTGGCTAGCCGGGCCAGGATGAACAGCAGGTCGGACAGGCGGTTGAGATACTGGGCGGCCAGTGCGTTCATCGACTCGCCATGCACCTCCAGCGCGGCCCAGGTGCTCCGCTCGGCCCGCCGCACGATCGTCCTCGCCATATGCAGCAACGCGGCGCCTGACGCGCCGCCAGGGAGAATGAAACTGCGCAGGGCCGGCAGGCCCTCGTTGCAGGTGTCACACTCCTGTTCCAGGCGGCTGACATAGTCCTCGGTGATCCGCAGCGGCGGGTAGGCCGGGTTGCCCGTCACCGGGTTGCACAGGTCGGCACCCACGTCGAAGAGCTCGTTCTGCACCCGGCGCAGCCGGGTCACCATGTCCGCGGGCAGGCTGCCCAGCGCGATGGCCATGCCGATCGCGCTGTTCGCCTCGTCCACGTCCGCGTACGCGGCCAGCCGGGTATCGGTCTTGGCCACCCGGCTCATGTCGCCCAGCGCGGTGGTCCCGTCGTCACCGGTGCGGGTGTAGATGCGGGACAGCACGACGGGCTGGTCCCTGCGGTCGCCTGCCATGCGCCCCACGGTAGCCGCTCCGGCTGGCCCAGGCGGAGGGCCCGCCGTAGTCCCGGCCGGTCGCCGGCCGGGAGCGGGCTCGATTCGCTGGCCATGCCGGTTGCCGTGATCGCCGGGGCCCGCACGGCGTAAGGTGTCCGCAAGCCCCCGGATCGTGCCTCGAGGTCAATTGTGTATGACTATGTCATCGTCGGCGCTGGCAGCGCCGGATGCGTCCTCGCGGCGCGGCTCTCCGAGAACCCCAGCACCCGGGTGCTGGTGCTGGAGGCCGGGCCACCGGACGACGCCGACGAGATCCACATCCCGGCCGCGCTGAACCTGCTGTTCCAGAGCCAGTACGACTGGGACTACCGGACCGTGCCGCAGGAGCGGGCCGGCGGCCGGTCCATCTACTGGCCGCGGGGCCGCACCCTGGGCGGCTCGTCCGCCATGAACGCGATGATCTACATACGCGGCAGCCGCCTGGACTATGACACCTGGCGGGATGAATACGGCTGCGCGGGCTGGGGGTACCCGGACCTGCTGCCCTACTTCCTGCGGGCGGAGGACAACTCGCGCGGGGCGTCGCCCTACCACGGCGTGGCCGGCCCGCTGAGCGTGCAGGATCTCAAGCACAAGTCCCCGCTCACCCGGGCGTTCGTGGCCGCCGCCCAGGCCGGCGGGCTGCCCGGCAACGACGACTTCAATGGCCCGGCCCAGGACGGCGCCGGCTTTTACCAGGTCACCCAGCGCGACGGACGGCGCTGGTCCGCGGCTGACGGCTACCTGCACCCGGCCAGGACGCGGACCAACCTCACCGTGCATACCGACACCAGGGTGACCCGCGTTCTCATCGAGGCGGGCCGGGCGGTAGGGGTGACCTACCTGCACCGCGGCGCTGAGGAGACGGCCCGGGCCGAGGGTGAGGTGATTCTCTGCGCGGGCACGATCGGCAGCCCGCAGCTGCTGCTGCTGTCCGGCATCGGCCCGGCGGAGCAGCTCATCGAGCACGGCATCCGGATCGCCGCGGACAGCCCGGGGGTGGGCGCGAACCTGTCCGACCATCCGGTGGTCACGGCCATGTGGCACACCCCGCGCACCACCGGGCTGTGGGAGCAGACGGGCCCGGCCAGCCTCGCACGCTGGCGGTATCTCCGTTCCGGCCCGCTGACCTCGAACATCGCCGAGGCGGGCGGGTTCAGCCGGAGCCTGCCGTCGCTGCCCGCCCCGGACATCCAGTGGCACGTGCTCCCGGTGCCGTTCCAGCGCCAGGGGCTCGCCGATCCCGCTATCCGGGCCATGTCCGTGCGGGTCACCCTGGTCTCGGTGGCCAGCCGCGGGGTGGTCCGGCTGCGCACCGCCGACCCCCGGCACGCCCCGGTCATCGATCCCGGGTACCTGTCGGCCAGCGGCGACATCGAGCCGCTGCTGGCCGGGCTGCGGATGGCCCGGGAGTTCGCCGCGTCCGCGCCGCTGACCAAAGTGTGCAGCGACGAGCTCGCGCCAGGGCCCGGCGTGCGCACCGACGCCGAGCTGCGCGAGTTCATCCGGGGCGGCCTGGGCACGCTCTACCACCCGGTGGGCACCTGCGCGATGGGCGGTGACTCCCGGCTGGCCGCCAGCAAGCTGACCAGCGTGCTGGACCCCGAGCTGCGGGTCCGCGGGGTGGAGGGGCTGCGCGTGGTGGATGCCTCGGTGATGCCCACCGTGCCGAGGGGCGACACGAACGCGCCCGTCATCGCGATCGCCGAGCGCGCCGCTGACCTCATCGCTGGCCGGGCCCCGCTGGCCCCGGCCGACCCGGCGCTGGCTCCCGCCGCCGCCACCCCCGGCCCTCGCTGACCCGGCGGCGCGGCGGGGCGGGATCGCCGGAAACATTAACGGCGGCGGTAACGCTTATGTGTATGGCGCCCGCAACCTAGCGGCCGCAATCACCGGCGAAGGAGCTGACGTGCCGGACAATTACCGGAAGGACCCCGAGGCGGTGGCCCGGCTGACACCCGAGCAGTACCAGGTGACCCAGCAGGCTGCCACCGAGCCGCCGTTCCGCAACGAATTCTGGGACAACAAGGAACCGGGCATCTACGTCGACGTCGTGTCCGGTGAGCCGCTGTTCGCCTCGGTCAACAAGTACGACAGCCAGTCCGGCTGGCCGAGCTTTACCGTGCCGATCGAGGCGCGCAACGTAGTGGAGAACACCGACGCCAGCCACGGCATGATCCGGACCGAGGTCCGGTCCGCGCACGGGAACAGCCACCTCGGCCACGTGTTCCCGGACGGGCCCGCCGACGCGGGCGGGCTGCGGTACTGCATCAACTCCGCGGCCCTGCGCTTCATCCCCCTCGATGACCTGGAAAGCGAAGGCTACGGGGACTACCGCAAGCTGTTCAACGACGACGGGAGCGCAGCACAGTGAGCAATGAGACCGAGACCGCCATCCTCGCTGGCGGCTGCTTCTGGGGCGTGCAGGACCTGATCCGCAAGCTCCCCGGAGTGATCTCCAGCCGGGTCGGTTACAGCGGCGGCGACGTGCCGAACGCGACCTACCGCCACCACGGCAGTCATGCCGAGGCGGTGGAGATCGTCTTCGACCCGGACCGCATCTCGTTCCGGGACCTGCTGGAGTTCTTCTTCCAGATCCACGACCCGACCACGCTCAACCGGCAGGGCAACGACCGCGGGACCAGCTACCGCTCGGCCATCTTCTACACCAGCGACGAGCAGAAGCGGGTCGCCGAGGACACGATCGCCGATGTGGATGCCTCGGGCCTGTGGCCGGGCAAGGTCGTCACCGAGGTGGCACCGGCCGGCCCGTTCTGGGAGGCGGAGCCGGAGCACCAGGACTACCTGGAGAAGTATCCCGACGGCTACACCTGCCATTTCGTCCGTCCGGGCTGGAAGCTGCCGCGGCGGTCGGACAAGGTCGGCTGACCGGGTCCCCATCACCCGGCCAGCGGCAGCGCCATCGGGTCAGCGGTAGCGCCGCCCGTGCAGCAAGGTGACCAGCCGGAGCACCCGGGCCAGGTCCTTGTCGGTGCGCCGCAGCGTGGTGAGGTCGGCCAGGGGCCGCATCCGCTGCCGGGTGATCGCCTTGGCCCGGCTGAACTCACGCAGCCCGTCGCTGCCATGGATCCGGCCGAAACCGGAGTCCGCGCTGCCGCCGAACGGCAGCGCGGGCACCGTGGCGTACGCGATCACTGAGTTGACCGAGGTCATCCCGGACCGCAGGGCCCGCGCGGCGGCCAGGGCCCGCTTGGAGTTCCGGGTGAACACCGCGGAACCGAGCGCGTACCGGCTGGCGTTGGCCAGCCGGACGCCCTCATCCAGGTCAGTGACCCGGGTGACGGTCAGCGTGGGCCCGAACGTCTCCTCGGCGACGGCCCGGCTCTCCTCCGGCACGTCGGCCAGCACGACCGGGCTGACATAGGGCTGGTGGATGCTGGCCAGCCCGCCCACCACCGGCCGCCCGCCCCGGGCCAGGGCGTCGGCGATGTGCCGCTCGATCACCTCGACCTGGCCGGGCATGGTCATCGGGCCGTAGTCGGCCTCCCGGTCATCTCCCGGGCGCACCGCGGCGACCCGCTCGGTGAGCTTCTCCAGGAACGTGTGGTAGACGCCGTCCGCCACGTACACCCGCTCCACCCCGGTGCAGGTCTGGCCGGCGTTGGACAGGGCGCCCCAGGCCGCGGCGTCCGCGGCCGCGTCGAGGTCGGCGTCCGCGCCCACCAGGAGCGCGTCCTTGCCGCCGCACTCGGCCACCAGCGGGGTGAGGTTCTCCGCGCAGGCCGCCATCACCTTCCTGGCCGTGGCGGCCGAGCCGGTGAAGGCGATCTTGTCCACCCCGCTGAGCGCGAGCGCCTGGCCAGTCCCGGCCGCGCCGGTGATCAGTTGCAGCACCGGCTGCTCGGGGACCACCTCGCGGAACGAGCTGACCAGCCACTCGCCGACCGCCGGGGTGAACTCGCTGGGTTTGAAGACGACCGCGTTGCCCGCGGCAAGGGCGTAGCCGATCGAGCCCATCGGCGTGAAGACCGGGTAGTTCCACGGCCCGAGCACACCGATCACGCCGAGCGGCTGGTACTCCAGCTGGGCGGCCTGGTTGATGGCGATCAGGCCGCTGCGCACCCGGCGCGGGCCGAGTATCTTGCGCGCGTGCCGGGCCGCCCAGTCCAGGTGCACGATCGCCAGCAGGATCTCCAGCTGGGCGTCGGCCAGCGGCTTCCCGGTCTCCTTGTGCACGAGTTCGGCGAGGCGGCCCTGGTACCGGGTGAGATACGACTTCCAGGCGAGCAGCCGGGTCCGCCGCGCCCCGTGATCCAGGCTGGCCCACCAGGACGACGCTGGCCGGGCCGCGGCCACCACCGCGTCCACCTCGCTGCGGCCCTGTACCGGGAACGTCGCGATGACTTCGGCGGTGGCCGGGTTGACCGTGTCGAAATTCTCGGCGACCCAGGACTGTCCCTGCGCCTGCACCGTCGTGTCCATCGCCCTCACCATCGGTGTACCAGCCACTGCACGCGCCCGGATAAGCCGTTTTGCCCGGTCCGCAGCCCTCGCGTGCCAGTAAATCATCGCCGGCCGGCCCCAGGTAGCGTTGAGTCAGCATTGCCCCGCCACAGAGAAAGGGTGCCCTGGTGACCGGACGCCCGTATGTCGTGCTCAGCTGCGCGATGTCGGTGGACGGCGGCCTGGACGGCACCGGCGCGGCCAGGCTCGTGCTGTCCGGCGCGGCTGATCTGGATCGGGTGGACGCGGAGCGGGCGGCCAGCGACGCGATCCTGGTCGGTGCGGGGACCATCCGGCGCGACGATCCGCGGCTGCTCATCCGGTCCGCTGAGCGCCGGGCCGCCCGCGCCGCCAGCGGCCGGCCGGAGCACCCGGCCGGGGTGACGATCACCGTGAGTGGTGACCTCGACCCCGCGGCGCATTTCTTCGACCCGGGCCGGGGGAGTGCCCCGCAGCAGCGTGGCCAGCCCGCCCGGCCCGGTACCGGCGCTACCCGGCGCTGGGTGTACTGCGCGAGCCCAGCCGTGGCGGCGACCCGGGACAGGCTCGGCCGGCTGGCCGAGGTCATCGACGCTGGCGATCCGTTGCGCCTGGGCGCCGTCCTGGCCGGCCTGGCGGACCGCGGCGTAGGCCGGCTCATGGTGGAAGGCGGCGCCCGGCTCGGTACCGGGCTCCTGACCAGCGATCTGGTGGACGAGCTGCAGCTGGTGATCGCACCGTTCTTCGTCGGGGATCCGGCGGCGCCGCGGTTCGCTGGCCCGGGCAGCTATCCGCACGGCCCAGGCCGCCCGATGAAACTGGCCGAGGTCCGTGAGGTGGGCCAGGTCGTGCTGCTGCGCTACCTGCTGAACGGTGCCTCCGCAGCTGACCCGGGGCGGATCCCGGCGGAAGCCAGGCTGGGCGGGGCCGGGGGGACGGCGCATGGCTGACGATGCGCGGTCCGCTGACCAGGACCTGGCCCGGCCCGGTACCGGGTCCGTGGTCACCCCCGCCGACCGGCGCTGGCTGAGGCAGGCCATCGAGCTGTCCCGGCGCTGCCCCCCGTCCCCGTCCGCGTTCTGCGTGGGTGCCGTGATCGTCAGCCGCGACGGAACGGTCCTGGCCACCGGCTACTCCCGGGAGCGGGACCCACACGATCACGCAGAGGAAGGCGCCCTGGCGGCGCTGCCACCCGGGGATTCCCGGCTGGCCACGGCCACGCTGTACAGCTCGCTGGAGCCGTGCCGGTCCCGGGCCTCCCGCCCCCGGCCGTGCGCTGAGCTGATCATCACGGCGGGCCTTCCCCGGGTGGTGCTGGCCTGGCTGGAGCCGCCGCTGTTCGCTCCCGGCGGCGGTGCTGCCTTGCTCCGCGACGCAGGTGTCACGGTCGCCGAGGCCAGCGACCTGGCCGCGGCGGCCCAGGCCGTGAACGCCGCCGTGCTCGGCGAGTGAGCGGCCTGTTCAGCCTGGCAGGCCAGCCAGCTGCGGGTCTTGCAGCGCCGCACCGTAGCGCATGGCGGCAAGCTGCCCGACGGCTGAGTGCACGCCCAGCGGCTGCGCCGTGCGCAGGCCCGCCTCGGTGGCCAGGCCGGCCAGGTCGAGATGGCCGAGTTCCAGCCCGATCACGCAGGGCGCCAGGGCCAGGCCGGAGACGCCAGCGTCGCGCAGCCGGGTGACCGCCTCGGCGAGGCTGTCGCTGTTGCTCAGCTCGGCGGCGGCCACCGGGACGGTGAGGCGTGACGCGAGCAGCACCGCCATGGTGCCCGCGGCAGCCATGGCGCCAATGCCGTCCGCAGCGACCAGGACGCCTTCCGCGGCGGTGACGATGCTGATCCGGCCGGTCCGGTCGGTACGGGCCAGCCCGGCCTCGGCCAGCCTGGTGTGCAGGGCCGAGGCCAGCAGCGGATGCACGCCCAGGGCCGGTGCGCGCAGCACCGGGACCATGGCCGCGCTGACCGCGGTGGTGACGGCGGTTTCCATGGCCGGCTGCGCGCAGATGGCCAGCGGCACTACCACGGCGGCGGGCAGCCCCTCGTGGCTGTGGCACTCGGGCAGCACCCCGCTGAGGAGTTCCTCGTTGCCTTCCAGGTACCCGGCGCGGACCGTCACGCCCGGGCAGGACTGGCTGGCCGCTTCCATGATCCCGGCCGTGATCTCGTCGCTGACCGGGTTTGAGCTGCCGGGCACCGCGAACACCAGCGCGGGCGCGTCGGACGGCACAGAAAGCTGATGCGGGCTGCGATGACGGCCTGCCCGGCGGGAGCGGGTGGTGCGCATCGGCAGCCGCGGGCCGCCCACTGCTGCCCCGTCCGCTCCGGCGGCAGCTGCTGCCGGGCCCCGGGTGGGCAGGCCCGCGCCCGCGGGGGGAGTCCGGGTGGGCAGGCCGGGAGCGCCTGCGGGCGGGGTGCGGGTGGGCAGGCCGGGAGCGCCTGCGGGCGGGGTGCGGGTGGGCAGGCCGGGAGCGCCTGCGGGCGGGGTGCGGGTGGGCAGGCCGGGAGCGCCTGCGGCCGGGTGCGGGTGGGCAGGCCGGGGGCGCCTGCGGGCGGGGTGCGGGTGGGCAGGCCCGGGCCACTCGCCGGTGGGGTCCGGGCAGGTAGATCCAGCCCGCCCGCCTCCGGGTTACGGGCCGGCAGCTCCGGGCTGCTGGCCGGCCGGCTGGGGGTGAACAGGTCCGGGCCGCCGCTTCCCGGAGCCCAGGTGGGCGGGTCCGGCCGGTCCGCGCCCGGTGTCCCGGCCGGCCGGGACAGGTGGTCAGCCACCGGCATACCAGCGGACAGGTTGAGGCGGCCGGGCGCCGGCTGGGGGGTGAACAGGTCCGGGCCGTCCGCTGCCGGAGCCGGAGTCTCCGGCAAGCCGGAGCCGAACGCGCTGGGGGAGCGGCCGGCGGACTGGCTGTGCCCGAGCCGGGGGTGCGGGCTGGCAGGTCCGGGTGGCCTGCGCCCGGGCTGCGGCTGGGCAGGCCAGAAGCACCTGCCGGTGCGTCCGCTGCCGCTGATCTGTCCGCTCCGCCGGCGGCTGGGTCGCGCGCCGGCTGGTCCGGATCGTCCGTGACTGGCTCCCGGACCGGCAGGTCCGGACCGTGTGCCGGGGGACCTGGCCTGCGTATCGGAAGGTCAGGTGCGGGCCCGTTATCAGTACCCATGACCGGGCCATACTAGCCAGCGCAGAAAACGTCCGTCCCGAAATGCCCGAGATCACCGGCCAGGAGCGTCCGCAACCGGCGCTGACTTGCCTAAACTCAGCCGACCAGGATGACCGGCTCAGAACAGGCGCAGGGCGCCGTCGTCGGTGCCGCGCATCGTCTCATAGTCCAGCGTGACGCACCGGATGCCCCGGTCTTCGGCGAGCACCCGCGCCTGCGGCTTGATCTCCTGGGCGGCGAAGATGCCCTGTACCGGGGCGAGCAGCGGATCGCGGTTCAGCAGCTCCAGGTACCGGGTGAGCTGCTCGACCCCGTCGATCTCGCCGCGGCGCTTGATTTCGACCGCGACGGCGGCGCCCGCCGCGTCCCGGCACATCAGGTCGACCGGGCCGATCGCGGTCGGGTACTCACGGCGGACCAGCCGCCAGCCCTCGCCCAGCACGCTGACCTGGGCCGCCAGCAGCTCCTGCAGGTGGGCCTCGACGCCGTCCTTGACCAGGCCGGGGTCAACGCCCAGGTCGAACGCGGCGTCGCTGAGGATTTCCTCGATCTCGATGGTGAGCGTCTCACCCGACTTGCCGGTCACCACCCACCGGCCGGGCTCCTCGGCCAGCCGGCACGGCGGCGACATCCAGTTCAGTGGCTTGTAACTGCCCCCGTCGGAATGGACCAGCACGGAACCGTCCGCCTTGACGATCAGCAGCCGGACCGCGGGCGGGAGATACGCGGTGCAGCCGGCCGGCGTAGTCCACGCTGCACCTGGCGATAACGAGCCGCACGGAAGCCAACATTAGCGGGGAACCAGGCACACCCTGGACCGATCGCCGGCCGGAAGCTCGCCCGGGGGGTCTGTAGGCGGGCGGTCTCTCAGGAGTGCAGCAGGTTCAGTTCTGACAGGCCGAGCCTGAAGGCCGCCTCAGCTGGTACGTCGCCCTCAAGGCGCCAGTTCTGGTGATAAACACTGCCGTTCTGGTCCTTGTCGAACCACACAAGGCCAAGGGTCTTATACCGCTGCATCCCCTGGAAAAGATTAGTGATCTCGGCGAACTGGCCAGTATGCGGCCCCACAGCGGTTTCCGACAGCAGCACTGGCTTGCTAGTGAACGTGCGGACCTGATCGATGGTCTGCCCGAAGACACTGTAGAAAGTGTCGGAGGAGTTGAAGTAGTAGCCGTCGATGCCGACCCAGGTAACGTAACTGGCGCCTGGCCACCAGGACGCGATGGAGCCGGTGCCAGAGCGATCCTGGTTGATTGTCCACAGCCAGGTCACGTTGTCAGCACCCTGACCCCGGAACAGCGTCACGATATGCCGCCATGCGGCCGCGAATGTCGCTGGCGGGACATGGTGGTACCCCCACGAGTACCAGGAGGCATTCATCTCGTGGCCGAAGCCGATGACCACGGCGTGGCCGAAATCGCGCACGCTGTCAGCATACGAACGCAGGTACTCATCATATGCGCCATCAGCGATGCCGGAGACCGACGCGAACGTCGGGTCGATCTGCACGAACGGTATGATCCCGTGACTCTGGACCTCATCAGCGAACGAAGTATTGAAGGGCTGTGCCCAGCCGCTGTAATAACCTGCGAGATTGGGCTGGCGCTGGGCCATCGCCGCGAAATTGGCGATCGGCTGATAGTCAGGCGGAGATCCAGGCTCATAGACTCCCAGGTAGGAGGCGGCATTAGGCTTAAGCGCCTTATGCACCACGGGCCTTCCGTACTGGAAGGTGACGACCTTGTTCGTCGCAGCGATGACTGTCACCGCCACCACGAAGGCTATGAGTGTTATCAGGCGGTACCTCATGCGGCTTTCTTTCCTGGGAAGATGACACGGCTCACGACGGCAAGATTGAGCACGCCGAACATCAGCAGCACGGCGAAGTCCAGGGAACCTGAGGCCGCTGTCCGCCAGGTGGCCAGGAGTACCCAGAGCAGAGCCATGCCGCCGCTCCACGCGGTGACTCCTATCCGGAACCGGCGCAGTGAGCTGCCCGGAGTTCGGGACGGATGCCAGCTCATGGTCTTTCCCCAGGCACCATCCCAGAGGGCGAAGACGTGCGCCCAGCCTCTGGCGATGCCCAGTGGCCAGACCGACGGCCCGTAGCTGGCGCGGTGCCAGAAGGCATACAGGACGAACCCGGAGAAGATCGCCGGGAGCAGGATAACGAAGTTCCTTAGCCTGATCTGGCCGGGAAGGAAAGCCAGCATGATGACCGGAATGATGGGCCCGACGAAGTTAAGCAGGCCAGTGTAGATATAACAAAAGAACCCGGACAGGAAGGTGAGCTTGGCCGGAATAGTCATACGTTTGTTCCACAAGCGGTGTGAACAGACGATGCCGGCATTCCCGGTGCACCACCGGTACTGCTGCCGTACGAAGGAGTCAAGATTGTCGGGGCAGATGCCGGTCGAGAGCAGGATGGGCACGTAGACGATGGACCAGCCAGCCAGGCGCACGTCGAGCCCAGTATGAACATCTTCCGCGTAGGGGATGAGCGTCGGGCCTCCCTGCGGCTCCAGCGCCACCCTCCGGTAGACCGCTGAGGTCCCGACACAGATGGCGGCACCGAACCTGTTACGGGCGACCTGGATTGACCGGTAGAAGACTTCCTGGATAGCACCCGCGGCATTTTCGATCCAGGTCTGTTCCGGGCTTTGCCGGAAATACTGGGGGCTTTGGACGATCGCTACCGCCGGATCATCCAGGTAAGGAAGAAGCTCAGCCAGGAAGTCATGCCGGGGCGCGAAATCGGCGTCGAAGATCACGATATACTCGCTGCTGGTGCGGGCGAAGGCGTATCGCAGGTTGCCAGCCTTCTTGTGGACGCGCTGGCCGGGACGGCGGATGTAGCGGAAGCCGATCGACTCGGCCAGCGCCCGGGCCTCGTCAGACGGCCCATCGTCAAGGACATACGGCTGAGCTGTTCCCTGGTAATTCGCGACCAGCGTGGCTACGGCACTCCAGGTATTGTGCAGCACCTCAATAGGCTCACCGCAGATCGGCAGGAATATATCTACGTCAGGATACCTGGGTGGCTGCCAGGCCAGGATACGTGTCTGATGGGCTGCTAGGTCGAAACCGCGCCCGGTGAAATTCACTGGCAAGCCGATGATCAGATAGAGGACGTACGTCATCGTGAACAGCATGAACGGCCATAGCGCGGGATCGGCGACCTCGAACCGGAACTGGCTGATCGTCAGGCAGACGGCACTGAGCACGATGGTGAACGTAAGGTACGGCAGGTTCCGCTGGATGTAGGTGTACTTCTCCTCGTCATCTGGCGGTGGCGGCAGGACCAGGCGAGCCTGACCGTGCTGGCGGGACGTGACCGAGGTGTGGCTTGGGGGTTGGTGGGTGGTGGTCATGTGGGTGGCTCGTATCGCCAGATGACGTAGGTGCCTGGTGGGGGGCCGTAGGGGACGACCTGGATGATGTGGTAGTGGCTGTGGGTGAGGTCGGCGCGGATTTGGTGGTCGAGGGTGGTGGTGTCGGCGAAGTTGAGGGCGACGAGGCTGAAGTAGCCCTGGCTGATGTAGCGGGCGTAGGTGGCGGGGTTGCCGTCGCCGGCGACGCCGGTGCCGGCTGGGCCGCCGGTGGAGGCGCCGGTGGGCAGGATGATGTTGCGGGTGCTGGACCAGCGTTGCCATTGGGTGCCGGTGGGCAGGTAGTAGCGGGCGGGGCTGGGGTCTTCGACGAGCAGGTGGCCGTGGGTGGCGAGCGGGCCGAAGATCGCGATGAAGCTGGCGGAGCTGGGCCAGCTGGTGGCGAAGGCGCGGGACTGGGTGATGCCGAAGATGGCGGGGAAGGCCAGCGCGGCCACGCAGGCGGCGGTGGTCAGCGTGCGGGACCGGCCGGGCTGGGTGGCGGCGATGAACTGGTCAGCGGCGTAGCCCGCGGCGATCGCGGCGAACCAGGCGCCCAGGCCGGTGTGCTTGTCCAGTGAGGTGGTGGTGTGCAGGTTCGCCTGTTCCAGCGGCCCGAGCAGCGCGGCCGCGGCCAGCACCGCGAGCAGCCAGGTGCGGCGGCGGTTCTGGTGGGTGGCCCAGCTGGTGAGCACCGCGCACAGGGCCAGGGCGATGACCACCCCGCTCCAGGACCAGGCCCGGATGAGCACGGTCAGCGCGGGGTCGCTGCCCGGAGCCCGGTGCAGTGTGGTCTGGCTGATCCCGGTCAGGTAGCTGCTGCCGCCGATCAGCACCCCGGCGATGAGCAGCGCCGCGGTGACGCTCAGCAGCGTCGCGCAGCGCCGGGCCACCACCCGCCGCCCGGCCGGCCAGGCGATGAACACCGCCAGGGCGATCACCACCGGGTCGAACAGGGCCGAGGAATAGGCTGTGGCGTTGGCCAGCGCGAGCAGCAGCCCGGCCCCGGCCATCCGGCCGGTCGCCTCCCCGCGCTCCCCGGCCCCGGTCACGCACCAGGCGGCCAGCGCGAGCAGGAACAACGACAGCGCGTCATAGGTCGCGAACGCCCCCAGGTGCAGCGTCGGGCCCAGCAGCGCGAACAGCGCGGCGGTGAAGAAACCCGCCCGCGGCCCGAACAGCCGCCGGGACACATCCCAGCCCAGCACCGTCACCGCGAGCATGAACACCAGCGACAGCACCCGCGCCCCGGCCAGCCCGCCCACGCTGTCCGCCACCGCGCCCAGCGGCGGGTACAGCACCGGCGCACCCGAGAAATACGTCGCGAACGGCGGCAGCGGCACCCCATGCAGCACATGCGCCCACTCCAGGTGCCCCGCCCACAGATACGTCGCCTCATCCTGGAACGCCGTATCAGCCCCCACCAGCCACACCGACAGCACCGCCTGCACCACCAGCACCACCAGCAAACCCACCCACGCCACAACACCCACCCGCCCCGCCCGCAACCCCCCACCCACCGAAACCGCCGGCACCGGCACCGGCACGGCCGCCTGTCCCGAACCCGCGGCACGCCGCAAAGAAGCCCCCGCCAACCGCGGCGGTGAAGGCAGATCTCTGCCTGCCGGTCCTTGATTCATAGGCGCACCTGCCTGTGATGAGGGGCTCCCGGGTAACTCAGCAAACCTGGCCGCACACCTACCGGGCTGGAACCGTCACATGCCCGTACGGATCCCCCTACTCCGGATACTGCGTACGAAAGGCTACTGTCCGGTTATCGCTGAGGGCGGCGTGTTTGCTTATTTGCGCAGGAGCTGCGCTGGCCTGGCGATGGAGCAGGAGCTGCGCTGGCAGTTCCGCTCGACACTCTCCGTTCCGGGACATATTCCGGCCCAGATGAATATGGTGGGAAGCTGCTCGGCTGCGTACCGCTGGAACTGGGCCACCGCCCGGAAGACCCGACCCCGCCCGGATCAGAAGGAGCGACTGATGAAACACCGGCGGCCGGGAACGTCAGGCCGGAACGAGCCGCTGCGGTACCCATCCCAGGACCGGCAGCAGCGGAACAGTCGCCAGTTGACCTTGACGGACCGCATGGCGGACGCCCCGGCGCGGGCCAGCGTGCCCTCGGCCGCCCGCTACTCGCCCAGGGTGCTGGTTCTCGCGGCCGCGGCCGTCCTCGTGGCAGCCGCCGTCATCGTCGCTGTCGTGCGGCCCGGCCGCGGCCCCAGCGGGCAGGCGATCACCCTCCCCATCGCCTCCCGGTCCTACGTCGGCCTCTACGAGCGTGGCACGACCACCTCGTACGCGGGCATCGACCGGTTCGCGCACGCCATCGGCAGGCAACCGAATCTCGTTTCCTACTACAGCTGGTGGGGAGAGCCATTCCAGGCTGGCTTCGCGTCCGCGGCGGCGAAGCATGGCGCCGTGCCGCTCGTGCAGCTCAATCCTGTGAACGTCCGGCTCAGCGCGATCGCCTCCGGACGGTATGACCCTTACCTGCGCTCCTTCGCCGCCGCCGTCCGCGCGTATCGTCGCCCCGTCGTCATCGGCTTTGGCCATGAGATGAACGGGTGGTGGTACTCCTGGGGATACCAGCAGGCGTCCCCGGCGTCGTTCATAGCCGCCTGGCGGCACATCGTCACCTTGTTCCGGGCCCAGAACGCCTGGAACGTCACCTGGCTGTGGACCATCAACGTGATCGACAAACAGCAATCACGCACCGTCCCCGCCCCTGCCCCTTGGTGGCCTGGTAACTCGTATGTGACGTGGGTGGGCATCGACGGCTACTACTACGAGCGCTCGTGGACGTTTGCCCCGTTGTTCGGGCCGACGATCAAGGCCGTGCGGCGGCTGACGCATGACCCGATACTCATCTCTGAGACCGGGGCGGCCCCGGCTGCGGGGCAGCCAGCGAAGGTCACCGACCTGTTCGCCGGCATCCGCGCGTACGGCCTGCTGGGGTTCGTCTGGTTCAACGTGAACAAGGAGCAGGACTGGCAGTTGTCCAGCCCGGCGGCCCTGGCCGCGTTCCGCCGCGGCGCCGAGACATACAAGAGGCCCGTGCCATAGCAGGTCCATAGCCATGGCGGGGTCCGGCCGCCGGCCCAGGGACAACAGGCCCGCCATCAAGCGGCTCGCCAGCCTCGCCGCCGCACCGCGGTCAGGCCAGCGATCCGCCCGGCGAAGTAGGCCGTCAGCAAGGCACTGTCAACCGCAACTGCCGGCGCAATCCGGGGCCAGCCTGATCGTGGGATCTCGAAACGACTCCGCACGTGCTGGGCGCTCGCGGCCAGGACGAAGCTGACTGGAATCGCCGCGCCGGTGAGCCGGTGCTGACGAGCTGCTGCGAACAGGCCGGCCGCCAGGGCCGCGGCAAATGCGCCGGTCACCAGGTCTGGCTGGCGGATCTGGCGGTAGGTGACCAGCTGGCGCGTGGCGCCCCGGCCGACGTCGAACAGCCATCTCAGCGAGGTGCCCAGGGACTTGTTTTCCCGGTGCTGGACCAGCAGGCCAGGCAGCGTCATGGACGACAGGCCCTGGCGGTTCATCGCATGATTCAGCGCGCTGTCTTCTCCCTCGCGCAGGGCAGCATCGAAGCTGGCCACATCGAAGACCGTGCGGCGGTAGAGCCCGTTGCTTCCCGCCACTGTGGTCGTGCCGTTCACTGTCCGCGGCACCAGCCCGAAACGCCGGTAGATATACGCGACATCGCCATCGGGCACTGCTGTCCCGCCCACGGCGTCGTACTGGGCGATTGCCCCCCGAGTGCGGTCCAGCCAATCAGGGGGAAGCAGGATATCTGCGTCGACCGTGGCGATCAGGTTTCCCTGTGCCGCTGCGATTCCCCTGCTCCGGGCGTAGCCCCGGCCACGGTTTTCCGGAAGATCAATGAGCTGGATGCGGGGATTCCGCCGGGCCAGGCGTGCGGTTATCTGCGCGGTACGGTCCCGGGAGCCATCGTTCACGACGATGATCTCATGCGCACCGAGGCCCCTGAGGCTGGTAATGGAAGCCAGCGCGGCACCGATGTTCGCTGCCTCATTGTAAGCAATGAGAACGAAGCTAACCAGCTCTTCCGGCACGGCCTCTCCCATGTCATTTAGTCTCAGCTTGCGGCAGTCGCGACCGGCTGCTGGATTCCTGGCCTCGTGGGAGCGGGGAGCGCCTTCGCCCCCGGCGACAGCCAGGGACGTGCGCGCCGCCAGGATCGGCTAGGCCGCCAGGCACCTGCCCAGTTACGTGCCAACCACCGGGATCTCTACCACATCTAGCTTCCCGGGGCGGGGCGGTTGGCGGAAATCCGCAGCCGCCTGGTGATGGCATATTGTGATTGATCCGCTACTTTCCGTCTAAGACGGCATCAAACCGGCGAATACGGCAACGTCACGGCCCGGATAACCCTAGACTCATGCTGCTTATGGCCCGGGGCGTTTGAGGAAAGGGATTGGTTTTGCCTGCACCGTTGGCTCGCTCGGCCGGATGGCGTGGCGTGGGCACCATCGTAGCTGTCGTAGCCGTGGCGGCAGGCATAAGCCAGACCGGTTTCGGTCATGCCGCGCTGGAACGGGCCGGACTGGTCCAGCATCCGGCGGCCTTTACCGCTCTTTATTTCCTGCATTCAGATCTGGGCGAGCAGCAAGCACCCCGGCACGTGAAGTATGACGCATCGTTCGTGGTCCAGAACGAGGGTAGTGCGTCGCGTTCCTACAACTGGTCCGTGCTCGTGTCACAGCGAGGCCGCTCCCGCCGCATCGGTGCCGGGACAACTCGCGTCGCGGCGGGCCGCAAGGCCGCGATTCTCCAGACAGGAAGCTTCCCCTGCGCGCGGGGCCAGATGGACATCATCGTCAAGCTGGCGCACCCGACGGAGAAGATCGACGCGTGGGTTACCTGCGGCACAGGCGGGAGCTGAAGGCAATGGGCGAGCGTCGTGTGATCGCGGTGGTCTGTGAGGTAATTTACCCGTACTCCCGTGGCGGCAGGGAACTTCGTTATCAGGAGCTCCTGCCGCGGCTTGCGCAATCCGCCGACGTGCATGTCTATACCATGCACTGGTGGGACGGGCCACCTGTGCGCAATGATGGCGGGGTCACCTGCCATGCGATTTCCCGGTTGCTGCCGATGTATCGGGGCAATCGCAGGTCAATCCGCCAGGCGATATGGTTCGCACTAGCCAGCCTGTGGCTGCTGCGATCATATTTTGACCTGCTAGAGGCCGATCAGATCCCGTACTTTCAGCTTTTCGTGCTCCGGCTCATAGCGGCGCTGAAGCACAAGCCTTTTATTGTCACCTGGCATGAGGTCTGGGGCCGCTCGTATTGGCGCGAGTACCTGGGCCTGGCCGGATGGGCTGCCTGGTCGGTTGAACGGCTGGCCATGCGCCTGCCGGACCGTATCATAGCGGCCTCGCCGCAGACGGCCGAGCGCCTCCGCGGGATTCTCGGGGCAGGCGCCCCGATCACCACTGTGCCAAACGGTATAGACCTTGACACCATTCATGCTGCCGCCGCGGACGGCGAGCCGGTGGACCTGGTGGTGGTCGGGCGGCTTATCAGCCACAAGCGCGTCGACATGATCCTGGACGTGGTGGCCCTGCTGCATGCGCGCGGGTTGCGTATCACTTGCCGGATCATCGGCGAGGGACCGGAACGGGCGACGCTGGCGGAACGGGCCCGGGTTCTTGGCATTCTTCAGTCGGTGGAGTTCCGTGATGACGTCGGTGAGCAGAAGGAACTCTATTCTCTCCTTAAGTCAGCAAAACTTTTCGTGTCGCTCTCGGTTCGCGAGGGCTTCGGCATGGCCGTGCTCGAGGCTATTGCCTGCGGGGTCCCGGTGCTGACCACATCCGCCCCCGACAACCACGCACAGCACTTGGTGCGGAGATATTCGCGTGGCATCGTCTGCGAACCTGCGCTGGACGCCGTGGCCGCTGCCGTCCGTACGGCGCTCGTCGCGGCGGCCAACTACCCGGACTGCGCTCCCTGCGCCGCGGATCCCTGGCTGGCCGATTATGACTGGAGTGCCGTGGCAGAGAGTCTGGCGGCTGTTTATTCGACATGACGGGAATTGTGCGATCGTGGGCCCTCAACTAAGCGTCATCATATGCTCGCTGAACGGTGCGGCGGGCGTGAACCGGTGCTTGCGTGCGCTCACAGCGCAGACGATTCGCCCCGCGCTGGAACTGATCGTCGTCGACGACGGTTCGACCGACGCCACCAGCGCTGCAGGCCGGGCACACGCCGCAATCGTCATCCGTCATCCGGTTAATCGCGGCCTGGCCGCGGCCCGCAACACGGGCCTGGGCGCTGCCACGGCTCCCGTAGTCGCGTTCCTCGACGACGACTGCGAGCCTGATCCGCGGTGGGCCGAAGGGTTGCTGGCGAATTACGCGGCAGAAGATGTCATCGGGGTCGGTGGTCCTGTCGAGCCGGCCGCGCATGACGGGTTTCTGGCCGGTTACCTCAAGCGGAACAATCCGCTCAAGCCCCAGGAGGCTGACCTGGCCAGGAGCAACAGCCTTTTTTACCGGCTTTGCCTTTACCTCGGGCGGGAATGGAAGGAGCAGGGGGAATCTGCTCAGCGCGCTGTCTATTCATTCGCCGGGGCGAATATGTCGTTTCGCCGCGATGCGCTGACCACCGTGGGCCTCTTCGACGAGAGATTCACCTTCGGGGGAGAGGACCTGGACCTTTGCGTGCGCCTGTCGCGCGCTTTTCCGGGAGGTCGGCTCGTGTTCGTCCCCGAGGCCCGGGTGGTTCATCATTTCCGGCTTTCCTTCCGCGATACGCTACGCCGGAGCCGGGCTTACGGGCGCGGCTCGGCGCGTATGTATCGCAAGTGGCCTGCCGTGCCGCCGACGCTCTTTCCCTGGCCCATCCTGATCCTGGCCATGCTGCTGCTCACGGCGCTGCTGCCGGCGCTCGCCATGGCGGCGCTCATTGCGCCGCAGCTGATGTACCCACGGGGACTACGCTGCGCGATCAGCCACCGCTGCGGAGCGAGCCTGCTGGATGGTTACCTGCAGCTCGCGCAGGAAGCGTGCGGGAATATCGGCTTCCTGGAGGGATGGTGGCGGTTCCGGCACCTGATTCCTGAGGCGGCCGGCACCGGGACGGCCGGCCCAGCCAGGCCGCACGAACAGCCAGAGCTGGTGCCGTGACGATCGCCCTCCGGCCGCCAGCCGAGAGATCGTCACGAAGCCCAAGACGAGCGCCGCCGCGGCACGCGGCTCCCATGGTGCCCAGGAGCCTGGGCACCTATGCGGCGGCACTACTGTCGATAGCCCTGCTGGTACCGCTGGACCGGTCGTGGGCAGCTCAGGCGCTGCTGGCCGTCCTCCTGCTCACCGTCCCAGGATCCATCCTGCTCCAGGCCTTGCGCATCCCCAGCCGGGTGGTGGCCTCCTTCCCGGCTTATGTGCCATGTGCCTCGATCATCGTGCTGTTCGGTGCTGGCCTTGGCGTTGACATCGTCGGACCGTGGATCGGCGTGCTGGTACCGCTGCGCCCGGTGCCGCTGCTGATAGGTTTCGAGGCCATCTGCCTCGGCCTGCTCGCCGCCTGCGCCCGGGCTCCCGCGATCGCATCCATAGCCTGGAGGCCGCCCCGGCGGCCATTCTGGATGGCCTGTCCGCTTCTGCTTCCCTTGGCCGCGGCGGCTGGTGCCATCCGGCTGAACACCGGTCACGGCAACAGCGTGGCCGTGGTCGCTGCCCTGCTCGTTGTCCTCACGCTCGTCGCGGGGGCGGCGTTTTCGGCCCGGCTGCCCAAGACGTCGCTCGAGATGGTTCTCTATGCCACGAGCCTGGCGATGATCTGGTCGTCCTCCCTGCGTGGCGACCCGCTGTACGGCTTCGACATCGCCACCGAGTACCAGCGGCTGCAGCAGACCGTGAGCACCGGCATATGGCACACGGCCCATGCCGGTGATGCCTATGGCGCGATGCTCAGCATCACCGTCATGCCGGCCGAGCTGCATGCGCTTTCTGGCGTACCTGCGCTCCTGGTCTTCAAAGTCGTCTACCCGGCTATCTATGCGCTGTTTCCGGTAGCGATATTTGGCTTCGCGCGAAAGGTCATCGCGAGAAGCTGGGCCTTCATCGCCGCCGCCTTCACTATCGCGCAGTATGCCTTCACCGAGCTCGCTGGGTTCGCCCGGCAGGAGATCGCCCTGGTGCTCTTTGCAGCACTGATCACAGCGATGCTGGACGGCCGGGTGCCGCGGCGTTCGCGGTGGGCCCTGGTGGTCCTGCTGGGCCTCGCCTTGGCCCTGTCGCATTACTCCACGACGTACGTGGCCATTACGGTCGTGGGGCTCATGCTCGTACTCCAGGGGATACTCTCGCTGTTCCGCAGGCTACCCCCGGTCACTGGCGCGGTTGTCGTTGCCTTCGCGGCGACATTTGCCGGCGCGGTCATCTGGTACGGGCCCGTGACGCACTCCGACTCGCACCTGCTGCAGGTGGCCCAGACGGTGCAGGAGCAGGGCCTTGACATCCTGCCCAACCGGACGCCGGGAAGCAGCTTGCTCTCCGCCTACCTGAAGGGCAATACCCGGACCCCGATCAGCGCCCAGCGGTACGAGAAGGGCGTCTATTCCTATTACAAACGTACTAAGCCCTACATCAAGCCACTGCCGGACGCCCACTCTCCGCCGTACACGTTGCGCGCCGCGACTGTCGCGGAACCCGCGGTGAGATGGTCCGCGGCTTACGACGTGCTCACCCTGTCCTTGCTGGTCATCGAGCAGCTTGTCAACGCGCTCGCTGCCGTCGGCGCGCTCTGCATGGTGCTGCGGCGCAAGGCGTCGGCCATCACCCGTCAGGTCGGCCTGGCTGCGCTGGCCACCACGTTGCTGCTCACGGTGCTGCGCTTCAGCGGCACGCTCGCTGTGGCATACGGCCAGGAACGGGCTCAGCTGCAAGGCATGGTGCTGCTTGCGGTCTCCCTGTGCTGGCTACTCCAGGGCGTCACCGGGCTGCGTGCGGCGCGGCAGGCACGTGTCCGGATCCTGGCGGCCGGCTGCCTGGCCACGGTGCTGGTCAACACCGTCTACCTCGTGGGCGCGGTGCTGGGCGGGGCGACATCGGTCAATCTCGCGAACAGCGGCCCGGCTTTTGAATACTTTTACACCACCAGCCCCGAGATAGCTTCTGCTAAATGGCTCGGTCATGCCTTTCGGCAGGGGGACCTGGTGTACGCGGATGAATATGGTCAGGTGCCCCTGGCGGCGACGGCCAAGATCTCTACCGGGCTGATGACTGATGTGACGCCGCTGACCCTCAATCAGCATGCCTGGGTATACGCGAGCCGGGCCAATGTGATCGACGGACGTGCATTTGCGCTTTACAACGAGCATCTGGCGACGTACATCTTTCCCGCTGTCTTCCTTGAAAACAACTATGACCTGGTATATACGGATGGCTCGTCGGAGGTGTTCCACCGATGATCTCCGTCGTCATCATCAGCAAAGACGAGATCGCTCTCGATGAGACGCTGACCGCTGTGGCCGAGCAGGCGCACGCGCATGGGCCGTCCGAGATCATCGTGGTCGATGCCTCCCGATCCCGGCTGGACGATATCCGGCTCCGCCACGAGGCCGGCGTACGGTGGGTTCAGTTCGAGCCCCCGCCCGGCCTACAGATCTCCATCCCGCATCAGCGCAATGCTGGTGTCCGCGCGGCACGTGGCGAGGTCATCGTGTTCACCGACGCGGGATGCCAGCCAGAGCCGGGCTGGCTTGACCACCTGGTGGCGCCCCTCCGGCAGGGCGAACACATCACGGCGGGCCTGACGCTAGCGTCGCCGGGAAGCTCTGGGCTTTACGATCAGTCAGCGCGGCAAGCCCGGGGAACCCGCTACCTGACGCAGTGCTCGACCATCAACCTCGCCTTCCGGCGGGAGGTGTTCGATGCGATCGGCGGCTTCGACGAGGAATTCGCTTACGGATCTGATACTGATTTCAGCTGGCGGCTTACTGACGCCGGCTACCGCATCCGCAATGTCCCCGGCGCTGTCGTCCGGCATGACTGGGGCGGATGGCGCCGCCAGATCCGCCGTTCCTACCGGTACGGCCAGGCGCGTGCGCGCTTGTACCGCAAGCACCGGTCCAGACTGAGGCGCGTGCTTCGCGACGAGCCCATGGTGGTCGCCTATCCTGCCTTCCTGCTGGGCCTTCCGCTGACCATCGCCTTTCCTTTCTACCCGGCCCTGCTGCTGATCCCCGCCTGGCGCAATCGCTCGAACGGAGCGGCCAGGGTGCTGGCTGACCATCTCATCTACGGGGCTGGCATCCTCTCGGAACTGCTGCGATGAGGGTCGTGGTCCTTCCCCGTGACCCGAATCCCTACCAGGGCCTGCTGTATGGGGAGATGAGCCGCCTCGGCGTGCAGGTGCGCTACCTATGCGAGCTGACGCCCTCGCACACGGCCAATCTCCTGCTGCTGCCGCTGGAGCTGGCATTCCACCGCATCGCCGGGGTACGCGTGGTCCACTTGCACTGGGTCTTCATCTTCGAGCTTCCTGGCTCGCGGCGGTTCCCGTGGCTGCGACGGGTGGCGCAACGCTGGTTCCTGCTGTGGCTCCGGACTTGCCGGATGCTCGGCATGCGCCTGGTATGGACCGCGCATAATGTGCTGCCGCACCAGCCGGTCTTTGCTGACGATGTGACGGCCCGCCGGGCTCTGGCCAGGTCCAGCCACCTGGTGCTGGCTCACTCCCAGTTGACCCTGGCCGAGCTCGCCGCGCTGGGGGTGGTGGCCCGCAGGAGTACGGTCATCCGGCACGGGCCGATCGCTCCGGCGATCTCGTCCGGAGCATTGCGTCAGCCCGGGTGGGGCGGCGGCCCCCGCCAGTTCCTCTACTTCGGCACCGTGCAGGAGTACAAGGGAGTCGATGACCTGCTGGCAGCGTTCGCGGCCATGCCCGGCACCATGGCCGCACAGCTGATTGTCGCTGGCCAGTGCGAGGACCAGGAGCTCCGGGCTCGCCTGCAGACACTGGCCCGGAAGGCCGGCCAGCGTGTCGCACTACGCCTTGAACGGATTCCCGACGCGGAGCTAACTGAGCTAGTCGGGACCGCAGACGTGGTAGTGCTGCCCTTCCGGCAGGTCACCACCAGTGGGAGCGCGATGCTGGCGCTGTCCCACGGCAGGCCGCTCATCGTACCCGATCTACCCGGGCTGGCTGAGCTGCCAGAGCAGGCCGTCGTACGGTGACCAGGGCGGAATCACGGGACTCCTCGGCGCCCTGACGCATCTGGCTGATGCGGACGAAGAGATTCTGGCTGCCATGTCGGCAGTTGCGCTGAGCTATGCGATTAGCACGACATGGCAGGAGATCGCAGCGAAAACAGCAGCGGAAATGGCCGCTGTACTGGGCGAACCGCAGCTTGCCGTAGCGAGGACCGCCAGTCAGGTGCCGTGATGTGATGACCGTTCCCAGCAGCTTCCGCGCACGCGCGCTTATGACGCTACGGAGTATCTTCAACGATGCGCTGTACCGCGGTTCGCTAATCCTGCTCACGAACACCGTGACGACCTCAGCCATTGGCCTGGTGTTCTGGACGCTGGCCGCGCGCCGTTATCCCGCCGCCACGGTCGGAGTGTTCGCCAGTGTGACCTCGGGGGTTGGACTGCTCGCGGCGATCGCCGCCCTGGGGCTGTCGAACACCGCCATCCGCCGTGTCGCTGGGGCCGACAACCCGCGTGAGATCGTGGCGATGGCGGTGACGGCTATCGTTACCGTCGGCACTGCCTTGTGCCTGCTCATCGTGTTGATCCTTGGTCCCGTCCTGCCCTCTGCACTGCACCTCCAGCAGCATGGCCGGATGGCGCTGCTGGTCACGGCACTGGTGGTGGTCACCGCCGTGGGCGGCACATTGGACGCCTGCCTGGTCGCGTTCCGGTCCAGTCATGCCGTGCTGCTCAAGAACCTGGTGGGGAGCCTGGTCAAGGTAGCGGCTCTGGTCCTGCTGACTACGTTCCGCGCATCAGGCCTCCTGATCTCCTATAGTGCGGGCCTGGTGCTGGCCACCATGCTCAGTGGCGTGGCGCTCAGCCGGAGAATTGGAGGCGAGAAGGTCGGGCTCAGATCTTTCCGTAAGCTGCCGCGTTATCTGTCGATGACCTCGGGCAATTACGTGGCTACGATTATGGGTATTGTGCCCTCGAGTATCGTCCCGTTCGAGGTCCTGGTGGTCCGGGGCGCCGCTGAAACCGCCCGGTTCGCAGTCGCGTTCTTGATAGCCGGCTTTCTCAACTTTATTCCCTCGACCATAGCGCAGGTTCTTTTCGCCGAAACCTCGCGTCAGGGGGTTACTCTGGGCCGGCAGCTCCGTAAGGCCATCCGGGGAGTCTATGGGCTGGTGCTGCCGGCTGTGGCCGCCGTTGTCGCGGCTGCACCGCTGCTGCTCCGGCTGTTCGGGACGGCGTATGTTCCAGCGGCGGCGTGCCTGCGCATCCTGGCCCTGAGCGCGCTGCTGACCGGAGGTACGTACCTCATTGACTCGCTGCTCATCGCGCGCGACCGGACCGGAGCCTACATCTTCATGAATGGGGCGAATGCCGCCCTGGTCGTTGGCTGCGTCGCACTCTTGCTGCCGCGTGGGCTGGCTGCGGCAGCCGCCGGCTGGGCGCTCGCCCAGGGCCTGTCTCTCCTGCTCGGTCTGGCTGTCCTGGCCACTGGCACCGCCGGGCGGCATCATTCGATGGCCGGCCCAGTGGCAGGACATGAGCCTCAGGCCTCTCCCTATGGCCTGCAGTACCCCGAGGCCGGCTACTCGTTCGAACGGCAGATCCGTGAACTTCTGGCCGTATGGCCGATGATGCCCACCACAATGATCGCTGACAGCATCGGCTGGGATCAGTCGGTACCAGCCCTGCTTGACCGGGTGGCGCGGCTCCGTTCGGCCTATTCCTATCCGTACCAGGACATGGGCGGGAGCAGGTATCTAGCGGGCCAGGTTGGCCAATGTGCCCTGTGGTTCCCGCCTACCGAGGTCCCGGTCGGCTCCGGCCAGACCCGCTCGGCCCGGCAGCTGCCGGTGCTGACCATGATCACCGGCTACTCCCGTTGGCTTTCGGCTATCTTGCTTCCGTCCGCGCACTCCAGTGATCTGTCCGTCGGCCTATGGGACCTGCTGATGACGCTTGGCGCGATCCCGCGGGTGCTGACCTGGGCTGGCGGCCCAGCACCGGCGCCTGGTCAGGCCAGGAATTCAGTGCTCGCAGGTAGGTGCAGGGATTTTCTGCGACCTCTGGGCGTCAATGTCGTTGACGGCCAGCCGGCGAATCCGGATAGCGGAGGGCTCATCGAGCAGGCACATCTGTCGCTTGAGCAGTCGTTCTTGCCAGCCCGTAGCTTCACCTCGCCAGCAGATTTCAACCGGCAGCTCCGTGACTGGCTGCAGGCGGCAAACACGTGGCCGTGCCAGCCGCCGTACTATTCGCCGGCGGAGCTGATAAGCCGGGACAAACAGGCGATGCTCCAGCTGCCGCCGGTGCCGCCGCCTGCTGGCTGGCGCCGCACTCTCGCGATCGGGGGTAATCCGGGGGGCTTCCATTTCGATGCCAATGACTATGCTCTGCCTCCTGCCATGGCGGGCCGTCGCGTCGAGCTGGTGGCGGACCTTGAGCACGTCAGGGTTTTCTGCGATGGAAGGGCGGTGGCAGGCTATGACCGCTCGTGGGCGCGTGGGCAGATTATCGGCTTCAACGCGTCGGCTTCGGATCCGGTGAACGCAGCAGATTGTAGATAAAAAAGCTCACCAGCGACACGGCGAAGCAGGTTTCCCCAAAGGTATCCTCATGTGGGAAGCTCAGGAAATGTGTCAGCTGCAGGCCAAGGGTGCGTGGGTGAACCAACGCCACCAGTGCAATATAGACCCATCCGGCAAAACCGTAGACCGCCAACGTCCTGCTCAGTTCCAGTGCTATCCTGCGCTTCATCTCTATTCTTCCTGTCCGATCCCCGACGTAGCGCGCGCGTGACCGGGATGAGTGCCGAGAAGGCCCTCTTGCGAACAGGCCTGGAACGGTGCTGATCAGTTGGCTTCCCGGACGCCACGAACCTGGTCGCGTACCTGCTCGGGGCGCCAGTCACCGCTCTGCGTCCTGCGCTCAGCCCAGTTGTACCCCCGCTCAGCCGCTGATTCGGCAAACGCTGGCCCAGTAGCTGCCGGCCGGTTAGCGCCAAGCAGGACGCCAGTATTTCCACTATCAAGGTCCAAGATCACCGAATGCTGTGTCCTGCGTATGCCAAGGATGCTCAGGAAGAAAGTTCCAAAGACCACCTGGCAGCTCAGTATTAATGCTGTCAGCGACGGAACTACCACCCGCAGCGCGTCGCCGTAGTTGAGGTGGCCAAATCTTGCCGCATGCCATTGCACGAAGGACACTGTCAGGCCGGTCAGGCCTACGGAAGCGAGGATGGCGCCTACGATCAGCCCTCGTTCCAGAGTGCAGGTCGTTAGCAGCCTGAACGGCCTGGACCGCTGTTCCAGGTAGCCCTCGGCGTTGGCGTAGACCCTGGTAAAAACGGCGAAGAGCACGGCCTGAAACCCGATGACGATCATCGCGGACGCGATGACCAGCGTGTATAGATCAAGGGTTATTGATGCCAGCGTGACCGGAGCCTGCATCACTATTACGTTGAGGACCAGGCCAATAATGAGCAGCGCGGTACCGGGAATCAGGAACAGCCAGCGCGGGCTGAACAGGAGCAGGAAACGCAGGTGCCGCCAGCCGTCGCGCCAGCTGCGCAGGTGGGGCCGGTGGCTGCGGCCATCACACGCCAGTGTGGTCGGGATCTCCTCGATCCGCTGTCCGGCCAGGGTGGCCTTGACGACCATCTCGCTGGCGAATTCCATGCCCGAAGCCTGCAGGCCAAGGAGGATTATGCTCTCCCGGCGGAAGCCACGGAGCCCGCAGTGGAAGTCCCCGATCCTGTTCCGGAAGAACAGCCGGCCGATGGCGCTCAGCACCGGATTCCCTAGATATCGGTGCAGTGGTGGCATGGCCCCGGGGGCGATGCCACCCTTGAAGCGGTTGCCGATGACGAGCTCCGCCCCCGCGCGGAGACGGTCGAGGAAGGGCATGAGAGCGGTGAAATCGTAGCTGTCATCGGCATCGCCCATGATGACGAACTGGCCCTGGGCTACGGCGATACCACCAAGCACCGCGTTACCGTAGCCCTGATCCGGGACAGTGATCACGTGAGCTCCGGCCTTCTTGGCCAGCCGCTGACTACCGTCTTTGCTGCCGTTGTCAGCTACCACGATCTCGCCGTCGATGTGGTGCTCGGTGAGGAACTGCTGTGCCTTGCGGACGCAGGTCGCCACGGTCTCGGCCTCATTGAGGCACGGCATGACTATCGTCAGCTCCAAGATGCGCCCCTTTCAGTGCCACTGCGCTGGTCACGCCGACCGGACCCTGGAACAGCCGTGACAACCCGGAAGTATCGCCGATTCATGACCCCGGCCTCTTGTATGCCTGGGCGCTGCGGCGGAACGCGGCCAGGGCCGCCGGGCTGGACAACTGCCAGTCCTGGTCCTTGTTCACGTTGAACCAGACGAACCCCAGCAGGCCGTACGCGCGGATGCCGGCGAACAGGTCGGTGACCTTCGCTGGCTGCCCCACAGCCGGGGCCGCCCCGGTCTCAGAGATGAGTATCGGGTCATGCGTCAGCCGCCGCACGGCCTTGATCGTCGGCCCGAACAACGGGGCAAACGTCCACGAGCGCTTGTAGTAGTAGCCGTCGATGCCCACCCACGTCACATACGAGTTACCAGGCCACCAAGGGCTGGGCGGGTCGATGCCGCCCTTCGCGTTGATGATGTTGACCGTCCACAGCCAGGTGACGTTGGAGACACCCTGAGCCCGGAACAAGGTGACGATGTGCCGCCAGGCGGCTATGAACGACGCCGGGGACGCCTGCTGGTATCCCCAGGTGAACCACCACCCGTTCATCTCATGGCCGAAGCCCAGGATGACGCGGTGGTGGTAGGCGCGGACGGCGGCGGCGAAGGAGCGCAGGTAGGAGTCATACCGTCCGGAGGCGATCGCGCTGGGCCGCACGTGCTCCGGATCCATTTGCACCAGCGGCACGGCGCCGTGCCGGGCGGCCGAGCTGGCGAAGCTGACCTGAAACGGCTCACCCCACAAGCTGTAGTAACAGACCACGTCAGGCTGCTTTCCGATGGCCTGGGCGAACCGGTCGATGCCCGTGTAGGACGCGGGCGCATCGCGCTCGTATACGCCGACGTAGCGCACCGGCTCCGGCGGAGCCGGTGCGCTGGACTCGGATATCCGGCTGACGACGAACGCGGCCACGACGCCCAGGGCGGCTATCACGCAGGTGAGGGCGGTGGCGTGGGTACGCGCCCAGGCCACCGCGCCGCCGTTCTCCTGGGCGGCAGATCCCGGTTCCGGGTGCGTCACGGCAAGCTCCGGATACAGGTGTGGCTTGGGGGTTGGTGGGTGGTGGTCATGTGGGTGGCTCGTATCGCCAGATGACGTAGGTGCCTGGTGGGGGGCCGTAGGGGACGACCTGGATGATGTGGTAGTGGCTGTGGGTGAGGTCGGCGCGGATTTGGTGGTCGAGGGTGGTGGTGTCGGCGAAGTTGAGGGCGACGAGGCTGAAGTAGCCCTGGCTGATGTAGCGGGCGTAGGTGGCGGGGTTGCCGTCGCCGGCGACGCCGGTGCCGGCTGGGCCGCCGGTGGAGGCGCCGGTGGGCAGGATGATGTTGCGGGTGCTGGACCAGCGTTGCCATTGGGTGCCGGTGGGCAGGTAGTAGCGGGCGGGGCTGGGGTCTTCGACGAGCAGGTGGCCGTGGGTGGCGAGCGGGCCGAAGATCGCGATGAAGCTGGCGGAGCTGGGCCAGCTGGTGGCGAAGGCGCGGGACTGGGTGATGCCGAAGATGGCGGGGAAGGCCAGCGCGGCCACGCAGGCGGCGGTGGTCAGCGTGCGGGACCGGCCGGGCTGGGTGGCGGCGATGAACTGGTCAGCGGCGTAGCCCGCGGCGATCGCGGCGAACCAGGCGCCCAGGCCGGTGTGCTTGTCCAGTGAGGTGGTGGTGTGCAGGTTCGCCTGTTCCAGCGGCCCGAGCAGCGCGGCCGCGGCCAGCACCGCGAGCAGCCAGGTGCGGCGGCGGTCCTGGTGGGTGGCCCAGCTGGTGAGCACCGCGCACAGGGCCAGGGCGATGACCACCCCGCTCCAGGACCAGGCCCGGATGAGCACGGTCAGCGCGGGGTCGCTGCCCGGAGCCCGGTGCAGTGTGGTCTGGCTGATCCCGGTCAGGTAGCTGCTGCCGCCGATCAGCACCCCGGCGATGAGCAGCGCCGCGGTGACGCTCAGCAGCGTCGCGCAGCGCCGGGCCACCACCCGCCGCCCGGCCGGCCAGGCGATGAACACCGCCAGGGCGATCACCACCGGGTCGAACAGGGCCGAGGAATAGGCTGTGGCGTTGGCCAGCGCGAGCAGCAGCCCGGCCCCGGCCATCCGGCCGGTCGCCTCCCCGCGCTCCCCGGCCCCGGTCACGCACCAGGCGGCCAGCGCGAGCAGGAACAACGACAGCGCGTCATAGGTCGCGAACGCCCCCAGGTGCAGCGTCGGGCCCAGCAGCGCGAACAGCGCGGCGGTGAAGAAACCCGCCCGCGGCCCGAACAGCCGCCGGGACACATCCCAGCCCAGCACCGTCACCGCGAGCATGAACACCAGCGACAGCACCCGCGCCCCGGCCAGCCCGCCCACGCTGTCCGCCACCGCGCCCAGCGGCGGGTACAGCACCGGCGCACCCGAGAAATACGTCGCGAACGGCGGCAGCGGCACCCCATGCAGCACATGCGCCCACTCCAGGTGCCCCGCCCACAGATACGTCGCCTCATCCTGGAACGCCGTATCAGCCCCCACCAGCCACACCGACAGCACCGCCTGCACCACCAGCACCACCAGCAAACCCACCCACGCCACAACACCCACCCGCCCCGCCCGCAACCCCCCACCCACCGAAACCAGCGCATCACCAGCATCAGCAGTACCAGCAGTATCGGCATCAGGGCTGCCACCGGCAGAAGCCCGGCCCAGCGGAGGCTCAGGCGCTCCGCGGTTCGTTGTCGTGCTGTAGTCCATTGGCCGCACCCCCGGGATTACCGGCCCGCGAGCAATTGCGCCACAGGCCCTTGGGCCGGGCTACGTGATCCGCTGCCCCACCCGATCCGGCGCGATCTCCCCCACATCGAAGTACCGCATACGAGAAGGTACTGATCCGTCTCTGAGAGCGAGGTGTTTTTGCCGGATTTGAAGGTAGATATCCCCGGTCGGCGCTGGTGGCGGGCAGGCTCTCCGGGGCGCTGCACGCCACCCACGTCGGAGGAATTCCGTTACGTAGAAGGTTCGTAACATGAAGTTATGAGTCTTGAAATGTGACATGGCGTGTGCTCCTCTGTACGGCAGTGCAGGCGTCCCGCTCACGCCTCCCGGGGGTTTGGCATGCAGGAAAGCGGCCGCGTTCCGTCGGCCCGGCACTCGCCTGAAGCGGCGAGCCAGCCGGGCGATATGACGTCGGCGGCTGCGCCATCCCCGGAGGAGCCCGTACCGGAGACCGCTGTGCCGGGGAACGCCCACGCCGTCAACGGATCCACGTCCGGAGAGGGCGGCGGAGGGCCGGCCGGATCTGAGGAGCCGGGGTCTTCTCTGCCGCGTCGGGTCCGGGGCGCGAGTGGCCGCCCGCGCCCGCCCGCGCATGTCGCACCGCCGGTGCTGCCCGAGTCTTTACTGGTCAGCCTGCGCGCCGCGATGGAAGCGCCAGAAGAGGGCGAGGAGCAGGACACACAGGGCAAGCGTCCTGACACCAAGTCTCCTGACACCAAGTCTCCTGACACCAAGTCTCCTGACACCAAGTCTCCTGACACGTCATCTCCGGTGCCCCACCGGGTGCCGGGCGCGGCCGGCGGCCCGGAGCCGCCCGCACAGGTGCGAGGCGCGGCGCTGGCGGCCGACTCCCGTGAGCGATACGAGGCCTCCGAAGCGGCGACCGAACCGATCCCGGTTATCGCGATGCCGGCGTCCACCGCGGCGCCCGGCGCCGGGTCGCCGGGCCGTGTGACGCGTGCTGTGACTCCGGTACCAGCTGCGCCGTCAGCCCCGCCAGCGCCGCGGCAGTCCGCGGCATCCGCTGGACCAGCGGTTCGGGCGGCAGCGAAGCCCGCCCCGCCAGCGCCTTCAGGCCGCAAGACGCCCGCCGCCCCAGGGGCTCCGCCGCCAGCGCCGGGACCAGCCGGCCAGCCAGCTCCCCGGCAAGTGGCGGACCGCACCACCGGCCACTCCACTGGCCGCAGACACGGCCGTGGTTACCGCATCACCGGCCTGCTCGTCGTCGTCGCTGTCATTATCGGCGGCGTATCGTTCGCGCTCCTGCATCACGGCGGGCGCAGCGCGCAGAGTTCCGGCGGCCGTGTGGTCGCGGTGGCCCCAGCGACCCTTAACCGCACGGCGGCCTGGGTAGCCAGTCAGGTCGATGCCAGCGCTATGGTGGCCTGCGATCCAGTCATGTGCGGGGTGCTCGAGCTGCACGGGATGCACGCAAACCACCTTCATGTGCTGTGGCAAGGGACAGCCAACCCGGCCGGCTCCGCAGTCGTCGTCGCGACGCCAGTTGTCCGGAGCGATCTCGGTGCCCGGCTCAGCTCCGTCTACGCGCCGGGGGTCATCGCCAGCTTTGGCTCGGGAGACCAGCGGATCGACGTCCGCGCCATCGCGCCGAGCGGCGCCGCTGCTTACCGCGCCGCGTCTGACAAGGACCTGTTCGAGCGGAAGCTGTCTGAGGCCGCGCTCGTGAGCCAGGTTCAAGTAGCGCTGCCGGCCCCCGCCAAGAGCGAGCTCATGGCGGGGAGGGTGGACTCCCGCCTGATCGTCCTTATCGCGGATCTAGCCGCTAGCCAGTCCGTCGCGGTGGTGGCGTTCGGCGATGCGAGCCCGGGGGTTGCCACCGCTCCGCTGCGATCGGCTGAGGTGAGGGTGACCTCCGACGCCAGCAGGCAGTCCATGCTGGCCACGCTGCGGAAGGAGACGCAACTGAACCCCGCCTACCGCCCCTCGCACATCACGACCATGCGCCTGCCCACCGGCCAGACTGTCCTGAACATAGAGGTCGCTGCGCCCAGCCCCCTCGGGATCTTCGGCTAATCATTACCGCTGGCCCCTGTCGACGACGGCGGTACCCGCCGCGTCCCGCCACCCCGTGTCCCTAGCCAGGCTGGCGAGGAATAAAGTGGCCGCCCGGCGCGATCCTGGCTGCAGGAAAATCGGAGGTGCGGTCATGATCGGCGGTGTTGGCCGTGAGCCCGCGTAGGGCGCGCCGCCTGCCCGCGGACGTTGCGCGCCGGCCGCGAGGGGGCCTGCAGGCACCGGCCGGCCGTGCTGCCCCCGCTGCGGCCGACGGCGAGCCGGTGAGCCTGCCCGGGCCGCAGCAGCAGGCCGCGCCGCGCCGCCTGGACGGGGCCGGGTGGCCGTTCGGCCCGGAGCGCCGGGAGGAATGGCCCGACGGGACCTGGGTGATCCGGCTGGTACCGGGTGCCGCAGCGTTGAAGAGCTACCGGTGCCCCGGATGTGATCAGGAGATCCGGCCCGGCCAGCCGCACCTGGTGGCCTGGCCAGCCGAGACTCCCGGGCCCTCGGAACGTCGGCACTGGCACCGGCCCTGCTGGGAGCGGCGGATGCAGCGGGGGCCGGGGCGCCGGACCGGCCGCTGAGGACAGCCGGAAAGATCGGCGGGCCCGGCCGGCCAGGTCAGGCCAGCGGTGCTAGCGTCTATCACCGCCCGGCTGACGGACCTGGAGGAACCCGTGGACCTGTTTGATCTCACCGGCAAGGTCGCCGTCGTCACCGGCGGAACCCGCGGGATCGGCATGATGATCGCGCGCGGCCTGCTGGAGGCCGGGGCCTCGGTCTATATCAGCTCGCGCAAGCCAGCGGCGGGCCAGGCGGCACAAGCCGAGCTGTCAGCGTACGGCCAGGTCGTGTCCGTGCCCGCCGACCTGTCCCGCGAGGACGAATGCGTGCGGCTGGCCGCGGAGATCGGCCGGGCTGAGGACCGCGTGCACGTGCTGGTCAACAACGCGGGCGCGGTCTGGGGTGCGCCGCTGGCGGAGTTCCCGGCCTCGGGCTGGGACAAGGTCGTCGACCTGAACCTCAAGGCGCCCTTCTTCGTGACCCGTTCGTTCCTGCCGCTGCTCGAGGCGGCCGGGACCGCGGACGACCCAGCACGGGTGATCAACGTCGGCAGCATCGACGGGCTGCGGGTGCCCGAGCTGCCCAACTACTCCTATTCGGCGAGCAAGGCTGGGCTGCACCAGCTGACCCGCGTGCTCGCCCGCGAACTCGGGCCGCGGCATATCACGGTCAACGCGGTGGCCCCCGGGCCGTTCGAGTCCAAGATGATGGCGGCGACCCTCGCCGCGTTCGGCGAGGAGATCGCGGCGGCCTCGCCGCTCGGCCGGATCGGCCGCCCGGATGACATGGCGGGTGTCGCGGTGTTCCTGAGCAGCCGCGGCGGGGCCTATGTGACCGGCGCCATCATCCCGGTGGACGGCGGCATCTGGGCGGCGCACTGACGGGCTGGAGCCCCGCCCGGCGCTGGTGCATCCTGGTCCGGGAATGCCAGCGGGGCCGGCGCCCGGCGCCGGCCCCCGCTGCACAGATCACGTGGTTACTTGGTCCACCACTCCTCGTCGTTGCCGTTGGCCTTGTTGGCCGCGACCGGCTGCTTGGCCGTGGGAGTCGGCACCGCCTGCGTGGCCTGCGCGGGCGGGCCGGACGGGGCGGGCGCCGCCTGCCGCGGGGCCGCGGCCGGGGCGGCTGCGGCCTGGGTGGCCGGAGCGCCGCCGTTGCGCGGTGGTGCTGCGGGCGCGGCCGGAGCCGGCCCGACCGCCTTCTGCGCCCCGACGCCCACGGCCTGCCGTGGCTGCAGCGCGTCGGCCAGGCCTGGCATCTGCGTGCCCAGCAGCTGGCTGATCTGGGCCAGGTGGCTGGAGATGCTCTCCTTCTGCTTGGTCAGCTCGTTGACCTCGCGCTGAGCCAGCGCCCGGTGCCGCTCGATCTCCGACTTGGTGTCCGCCAGCAGCTGCTCGGCCTGCGACTTCGCCTGGGCGACGATCTGGTCGGCGTTCTTCTTCGCGTTGGTGACCAGCTGCCGGGAGTGCTGATCGGCTTCGCGCCGGGTCTGCTCGGCCTGGGCACTGGCCTTGGCGGCCCGCTGCTCGGCCGTGGCGGCCCGCTGCTCAGCCTCGCTGACCAGCTTCTGGGTGGCTGACTGCGCCGCCGCCAGCCGCTCTGCCTCCTGGCGCTCGGCTTCCTCGCGGCGGGACGCCAGCTGGATCTCGAACTCGGCCTCGGCCTGGGCCCGCTGGGCTTCGCTTTCTTCCAGGATCCGCTGGGCCTGGCTGCGCATCTCGTCAGCCTGCCGCTTGGACGTGGTCAGGATCTCGTCGCGCTCCCGCTTGGCGGACGCCTTGAGCTGGGCCACCTCGCGCTCGGTGGTGGTGCGCAGCTTGGCGATGTCCCGCTCGATCGCGGCCCGCTTCTCCGCGACCTCGTGATCAGCAGTGGCGCGCAGCTTGGCCACTTCCCGCTCAGTGGTCGAACGTCAGCTCGTCCGCCTCGCGCCTGGCCCCTGTCTTGATCGCATCAGCTTCACGCTCCGCCGACGCCCGCAGGTCGTCGGTTTCCCGCTTGGCGTTCGCGCGCAGCTCGCCGGCTTCGTTCTCGGCCGCGGCGCGCACTTCAGCCGCGTCAACCTTGGCCGCCGCATTCAGCTCGTTCGCCGCGGACCGCGCTTCCTGGGCGATTTCGGTCGCCTGCTCCTCGGCCAGCCGGAGCAGCTGCTCAATACGGGAGCCAAGCCCGGCGTATGTCGGGCGCTCCTGCTCGCGCAGCTGGCGGTGTGCGTCCGCCAGTTCCTGCTGCAAAGCCTGACCCTGCTCGCGGTGCTGGCGCAGCTCGCCGTCAAGTTGCTTGAAATACTCATCGACCTGATGCGGGTCGTAACCGCGCATCACCCGCGCGAACTCGCGGGGAGTGGTTTCCTCGAAGAAGTTGCTGAGCTGAGCGTCGATTTCAGGCTGCATGTGGCTTGATCCTGGGTAGACGAGGAGGGGACTTGCGGGTCGGACAACGGTTCGCGATCCGCTCCTCAGGCCGGGACACGTCGAACACAAGCCGCCCCTGGCCCGGCAGCTGCGGAGATTGCGACCCGCTAGCCCGGTGTGTGGCAGCGTACTCCTCTGGAGCAGGCACTAGCGGCGCGTTCAGGTTTCCTCTTGCCATCGATCTCCGCTTTTTCCCGTGTTGACGGAGCAGGCTCTGGTGAGCGAGCACGCGACGGAAGGCACAGGTCAAATCGCCTGGTAGTCCCTATATCGGAAGATCAGGATGATTCCCTGCGTGGTCTTGCCTCCTATCTCACCTTAACCAGCCATCCGCCGTGCCTGCCCGGCGGGCCGGCCGGCCCGTTAGCCCGTCCGGCGCCTGTCCGGAACCAGCTTCAGCCGGCCGCCTGGACCAGTTCGGTGAGCACCCCGCCGACATCGGCCGGATGCAGGAACGCGATCGAGGCTCCCAGGGAGCCGTGCCGGGGCCGCTGGTCCAGCAGCCGGGCGCCCTGGGCCCCGATCGCGTCCAGCGCCGCGGTGATGTCGGCCACCCCGTAGCCGATGTGATGGATCCCCTCGCCGCGCCGGGCCAGGAACCTGCCGACCGGGGTGTCCGGGCCCAGCGGTTCCAGCAACTGCACCCAGGAAGCACCCCCAGTCGCGTCCCCGACGCGCAGCATCGCCTCTTTGACGCCCTGCTCGGCGATGACTTCCCGGCTCGTCACGGTCAGCGAGAAGAGCGACTCGTACCGGGCGATGGCCTCATCGAGGTCGCGGCAGGCGATCCCCACGTGATCGATCCGGAGCAGCACCAGCGGCCTCCCTGCGGAAAGAGCATTCCTGCTAGGTATCGTGGCAGATGCAGGGATACCGCGAAACGCCGGGCAGCGGAGGTCAGCGCATGCGTGAGGCAGTGATCACGGGCGGAGCCCGGACAGCGGTGGGCCGGCTGCTCGGCTCGCTGAAGGACTTCACCGGCGCCCAGCTGGGCAGCGCCGTGATCAAGGCGGCACTGGACCGGGCCGGGCTGACCGGCGACCAGGCCGACTACGTGATCATGGGCCAGGTGCTGCAGGCCGGGGCGGGCCAGAACCCGGCCCGGCAGGCGGCGGCCGGCGCGGGTATCCCGATGACAGTGCCCGCGCTGACGATCAACAAGGTGTGCCTGTCCGGGCTGGACGCCATCGCCCTGGCCGCGCAGCTGATCCGGGCCGGTGAGTTCGACGTTGTGGTGGCCGGCGGCATGGAGTCCATGACCGGCGCCCCGCACCTGCTGCCCGGGTCACGGACCGGGTACAAGTACGGGTCCATCGAGGTACTCGACGCGATGGCCTGGGACGGGCTGACCGACGCGTTCGACCACTCGCCCATGGGTGAGCTGACCGACCGGTACAACGCGCGCCTCGGTATCAGCCGCGCCGATCAGGACGAGTTCGCGGCCATGTCTCATCAACGCGCGGCCGTTGCGATCAAGGATGGCGTCCTGGCCGGCGAGATCATCGGCATAGAGGTCCCGCAACGCCGTGGTGACCCCGTCCTGTTCGACACCGACGAGGGCGTCCGCCCGGACACCACGGCGGAGTCGCTGAGCCGCCTGCGGCCCGCGTTCACCGCCGACGGCACGATAACCGCGGCGTCGTCCTCGCAGATCTCCGATGGGGCTGCCGCGGTCGTGGTGATGTCAGCCGAAGCCGCCGCCGCGCACGGCGCGCCGGTGCTGGCCACGGTCGGCGCGCACGGGGTGGTGGCCGGCCCGGACACCTCGCTGCAGTCCCAGCCGTCCGCGGCCATCAGCCGCGCCCTGACCAAGGCCCGGCTGACCGTCAGTGACCTGGATCTCATCGAGATCAACGAGGCGTTCGCCGCGGTCGCCATCCAGTCCATGCGGGACCTCGCGGTCAGCCCGGACATGGTGAACGTGCAGGGCGGAGCCATCGCGTTTGGCCACCCGATCGGCGCGTCCGGGGCCAGGATCGTCCTGCACCTGGTGCACGAGCTGGGCCGCCGGGGCGGCGGCCGGGGCGCGGCCGCGCTGTGCGGCGGCGGCGGCCAGGGCAGCGCGCTGCTGGTCAACGTACCCGCGGCTGCAGCCGCCCCGGCTGGGAATGGCTGACCTGGCGGCACCGTCCCTGGACGTCACCGCCTCGGTGAAACGTGCCCGGGACGGTGATGCCCGGGCCCTGGGCCGGCTGCTGTCGCTGGTCGAAAACGGCTCGCCGGACCTGCGCGAGGTGATGCGGGCGGTGGCGCCGCTGACCGGGCAGGCGCGGGTGGTGGGGCTGACCGGCGCCCCCGGGGTGGGCAAGTCCACGGTTACCGGCGCCCTGGTGGCCGCGTTCCGGGAGCGCGGCCTGCGGGTGGCGGTGCTAGCCGTGGACCCGAGTTCCCCGTTCACCGGCGGCGCGCTGCTCGGCGACCGGGTGCGCATGCAGCAGCACGCCACCGATGAGGGCGTGTTCATCAGGTCCATGGCCAGCCGGGGTCATCTCGGCGGGCTGGCCTGGGCGACCCCGCAGGCCCTCCGGGTGCTCGACGCGGCCGGGTTCGACCGGGTGCTGGTGGAGACGGTCGGGGTCGGCCAGGCCGAGGTCGAAGTCGCCGCCATGGCGGACACCACCCTGGTCATCTTGGCGCCGGGGCTGGGTGATGCCATCCAGGCGGCCAAGGCCGGCATCCTCGAGATCGGGGACCTGTTCGTCGTCAACAAGAGCGACAAGCCCGGGGCCCAGGAGACGGTCCGCGACCTGCGCACCATGATCGCGATGGGGCAGCGGGACAAGGGGGACTGGAAGCCGCCCATCGTGTCCACCACCGCTGCGTCGGGCGCCGGCATCGATGACCTGACTGCCCGGCTGGACGCGCACTGGGACTGGCTGCGCTCCTCCGGCACCGGGGATCGGCGGCGTTGTGCCCGGGCGCGCGAGGAGATCTCCGCGATCGCCCTCACCGAGCTGCGCGCCCGCATCGGCGGCCTGCCCGGCGACGCCCGGATCGACACCCTGGCCCGCCGGGTCGCCGCGGGTGAACTGGATCCCTACACCGCCGCCGACAACCTCATCGCCCCGGTAACCCCGTAGTCCTGGCCGGGATGGCCCCGGCCGCGTGCCCCGGCCCCGGCCGCGTGCCCCGGCCCCGGCCGCGTACCCTCGCGCCCGGTACCCTCGCGCCCCCGCCGCCCTCGCCGACGTCACATCAGCCGCATCAGCACCAGCCGCCCCCGCTCCTGGGGGCGGCGCCGTTTATGTGGTGGGTAGTGCATCGTATTTGCGTAATACCCACCACGTAAGGGCTGAGGCGGCGGGGCGGGGTGTCAGATGGTCCAGGCGGGGATGAGCTTGCCGGAGTCCGTCCGGGAGGGCGCAGCCGGGGGCGACGGTGACGTCGGCGGGGGCGTAGGCGCGCAGGCCGGGCGGCCCGACGACGATGGCGGCGAAGCCAGCCGCGGGGTCCGCGGTCACCAGGCGCGGCACATCGGCCGGGATGACCAGGGTGTCGCCCGGCGCAACGGCCAGCGCCTCGCCGTCCAGTTCGACCGCGGCGGCGCCGTCCAGCACGGTCCACACCTGCTCGGCGTCGATGGCGTGCCGCCGGCCGGCCTGGCCCGGGCTCATGTCCACCCGCCAGACGACCTGGCTGGCCCCGCCCTGGGTGGGGGAGGCCAGCGTGGTCATCAGCGCGTTGGGCGTCTGCGTACGGCGGCTATCCGCGTTCCGGATGACAGGCACGGAAGGAGCTCCTAAACTCGACAACATGGTTGTCCAATATAGTCAACCGGGTTGTCGATAATGTCAAGCCATCCGCCGCCCGGTCGTCCGCCGCCGGGTGATCCGGGGTCGGCTGGCCTGCAGGCCGGTACTCCGGGGCCGGGTGGTGCGGGGTCCGGCGATCCGCCTGGGTTTGAGCTGCCGCTGCGGCTCTTCCTGGGCTTCCGCATGCTCATCGACGACCTGCACGCTGAGCTGGCCCGGCAGGGGCACGCTGAGCTACGGCCGATGCATGGGTTCGTGTTCCAGGCGATCGGCCCGGACGGGGTGACCGCCGCCGAGCTCGCGCCGGCGCCTGGGCGTGTCTAAGCAGGCGGCGGGCAAAACTATCGATTTCCTGGAGCAACGTGGGTACCTGCGGCGCTCTGCCGATCCGGGGGATGCGCGGCGCAAGGTGGTCCGGCTCACCGGCCGCGGGGTGGACGCCCTGGTCCGCTCGGCGGCCATCTTCGATGAGCTGCGGGCCCGGTGGGCGGCCGTGCTGGGCGAGCCCCGGCTGCGGGCGCTCGAGACCGACCTCCGCGCGGTGACGGGGACCGACATCTTCCGGCTGGACGTTCCGGGCTGGTTCGGCAGCCCGGACCCGGCCCTAATACTCCCAACCGGACTTCGTAACGTTCATGCTTGCCTGGCTTGTCGCTGGTAGTGGCTGGTTTTGGCGCGGTGCTGGTGGCGTCGCCGCCAGGCAGACCATCGCAGCCGGTGCCGGTTGCCTGTCACGGGCTCGATGATCAGCGTGCTGAACAGCGCGGCGATTTCGTTGCGGGTGATCGGGATCTGATCGCCAGGTGGCGGATGACCGGCGTGTTCGGTGGCGGCGGCGATGGTGAGGAAGGCCAGGGCGAGCATGGCCATGGTGGTCCAGCGGTACCAGGAGTCCCAGCGGCGGACCTGGTGCTCGTCCAGCCCGGTCAGGCCCTTGCCGGCCTGGAAATTCTCTTCCGTGGTCCACCGGGTCCCGGCGATCTTGACCAGGGCAGGCAGGGAGACGTGGCGGGGGCTGTAGCAGCGGTAGAACGCCAGCTTCCCGGTACGGCGGTTGCGGCGGATCAGCAGCCAGCGGTGGCCAGGCCCGGGTCTGCGATCAGCCAGGCCCAGTCGTAGTAGCGGTGGCCCTTGGCGCCTTCGCCCGCGGAGTAGCGTTGCCAGGCCCGGCGGGGCAAGCGGGCGGCGAGCTGGCGGGCCTGGCGGGTGCCCGCGGCGGTGGTCACCTGGTGGCTGGCGGCCACTGCCAGCACGTACCCGAGCTGGCGGCGTTCCAGGTCAGCGCGCAGGCCCGGGTCCGCGCCGTAGACCTCATCGCCGGTGACCCAGGCGGCCGGGGTGCCCGCGTCCAGCGCCCGGGCGATCATGCGGCGGGCCAGCTTCGGCTTGGTGGCGAACGCCGTTCCCTCCGGGATGCCCGCGGCCGCGCACCGGGCCGGATCGGCGGTCCAGGACCTGGGCAGGTACAGCTCGCGGTCGATCAGCGCGTGCCCCGCCGGGGCGGCGTAGGACAGGAACACCGCGACCTGGCAGTTCTCCACCCGCCCCGCGGTGCCGGAGTACTGGCGCTGCACGCCGGCACTGGCGGTCCCCTTCTTAACGTCCCCCGTTTCGTCAACTACCAGCACCGCATCCGGGCTGCCCAGCTGCTCCACGACGTACGCGCGCACATCGTCGCGCACCGCCCCGGCGTCCCACCGGGCCGCAGCTAACAAGTGCTGCATCCCGTCCGGCGTGACGTCCCCGGCCTGCTCGGCGATCGTCCAGCAGTTCTTGCGCCGCAGCCCGGACAGTAACCCCAGCACGAACGCCCGGGCCCGCCGCCGCGGCTCTGCGCGGGTGAACCGGCCCGCGATCCGCGCCATCAAATCGTCGAACTGTTCCCGCCACTGGGCGGGGTCTACGCTGAGGCCAGCGGCCACCGCCAGATTGTCATGAGTCGTCACAAACCATGATCATCAAGCGGTGGCCGTTCCGCGTCCAGCACGCTACACAGCCAGGTCACGAAGTCCGGTTGGAGTATAAGCGGTCTCTCCGCTGGCCGACGCGGTCTGTTCCGGGATGCCCGGCGCGGTCCGCTCCGGGATGGTCGGCCGGGCTCGTTCCGGGCTGCCCGGCGTCCTGGCCGTGGCCAGCCCGGCCTCGGACTGCCGCGCCGCAGCGTCGATCGCGGCCTGCATGATTGACTCGCTGCGCAGCCGCGCCTCGTACGCGGCCTTGCCTCCCCGTGCCCCCAGCAACCGTTTGGACAGTATGAGGTAGACGACCAGCGCGACGTTGATCATCAGCGCGGTCACCCGGATCACGGTGACCTTGGCGGCCAGCTCATACAGCTCGTAGGGGATGCCGAGCGAGGTAGCCACCAGGGCGAAATACTCGCCCCAGCGCTGCAGCAGCCACAGCGCGGTCCCTTCGGCGATCTCCACCACGGTGTAGAGGACCGCGCCCACGGCGAGCCAGGTCAGCGTGCGCTGGTCCAGCGTGAAGCCGTGCTTGATCAGGCCGATCAGGCTGGAGTGATCCACGTTGTAGCCGAGGCCCCGGAGCAGCGTGCGGGCGGCGGGCAGCTCGCGGTTGAAGGTCTGCTCGATCGAGGACCGTGAATACTTGAATCGCCACACCGCATAGGCGATGAAGCCGAAGATAATCGCCCGGACGAACCGTTCGATCGCGAAGAACCGCAGGATGATGCCGCTGCGGATCTCATCGTCCCGGCGCACCCGCGGGGCGGCAGCCGCGGGGCCGGTGCCTGAGGGCGGGCCCGGCACGAACGAAGCGCAGCGCAGGCACTGCCACGCGGCCTCCTGCGCTGTGCCGGCGCGCAGTTGCTCGCGGACAGCCGGTTCCGTGGGCGCGAATGTCACATGTCCCCGGAACGCGCACGTCAGCAGGTTCCAGTTCACTTTGCTCAGCCTATGGCAGGGAGCCTTAAGGGACGATTAAGCCGGCCGGGCTAACCCAGCGGCCCAGCTGGCTGCCTGGAATCCGCAGTGACGTGATCAGCGGGGCGGCTCCCCGGTAGCGTGTGCCTGTGCCGAAGCCGCTGGAACTGCCGTTCGACCCGATCGCGCGGGCAGCTCAGACGTGGCAGGAGCGGTTCGGCCCGGCGGACGCCATGGCCACGGTGACCTCGATCATGCGCGCACAGCAGATCCTGCTGGCCCAGCTGGACGCCGTGCTCCGGCCGTACGGGCTGACCTTCGCCCGGTACGAGGCCCTGGTCCTGCTCACCTTCAGCCGCCAGGGCGCGCTGCCGATGCGGGTGATCGGCGAGCGGCTGATGGTGCATCCCACCAGCGCGACCAACACCATCGACCGGCTGGAAAAGCAGGGCCTGGTGGTCCGGCGGCCCAACCCGCGGGACGGCCGCGGCAAGCTCGCCGAGATCACAGCCCAGGGCCGCGAGGTGGTCGGCCGGGCCACCGCGGACCTGATGGCCGCGGAGTTCGGCATCGCCGGATACGACGCCGCCCAGCGGCAGCAGCTCTACGACCTGCTGCGGGCGCTCCGGGTGGCCGCCGGCGACTTTGTGGCCGCGCCCGCCCCGCACTAGCCGATCGGTGACTTCTGCCAGTTCAGCCCGCCGTCGTAGGTGAACCATACGGCGTGCAGGCTCGCGTTGACGGGGACCGCCACGCCCTGCTGCGGGGTAGTCATGCCGACGTACCCGAAGCCGCCCGCGGGCAGCGCGCCCTGCCCGGCCGTCCAGGCGCCGCCGCCGGGCCGGACCTCGATCCCGGCGGTGGTGGCCAGGATGATCGTGCCCGACGTGGTGCCAGCCACCGACGTGGCTGTGCCCAGCGCGGGGACCGGGCCAGTCTGCTGCCAGGTCTGCCCGCCGTCAGCCGAGGTGTAGACAACCTTCGGCTGGCTGCTGCCGGCCGCCTGGCCTGAGCAGGCCAGGACCAGGCCGGAGGCGCTGGTGGCGGCGAGCATCCCGCCGGCGGGCTGGCCATCGTCCTGCGCGGCGCCCGGCTTGCAGGGTGCACCCGATGTCCCGGGCCCGGATGTCCCGGGCCCCGATGTCCCGGAGCCCGGCGCCGCCTGCCAGCTGCCCTGGCCGGTCACTGGCCCGCTGAGCAGTTCCCCGTCCGGGGCCAGCAGGTAGCCCTGCTTGCTGGTGAGCACCAGCTGGGCGGAGCTGGCGGCCCCCGCCGCCGGGCTGCTGGTGGCCGGCGTGCTGCTCCCGGCCGGGCTGGAGGTCAGGCCGGCCACCGCACCGGGCACGGGCGCCCACTGGTCCTCGCCCGCGGCGGCGGAGTACAGCGAGAACGCGGTGCACTGCGCGGCAAACGCGGGGCCGGCACCAGCGCACCGGGCCCAGACCGCGAAGGCCCGGTTGCCCACCGTCTCCAGCGCGGTCACCCGCAACCCGCCGGTGCTGATCTTGGCCCAGGTCTGGCCGCCATCATGAGTGGCCCACAGCTCCGGGCCGAACGCCCATCCGTCGGCGGTGTTCAGGAACCGGATCTCGCTCACTCCGGTGCTGCCGTCCGGCGCGCCGGTGACCGGTGCGTGCACTCCATGCCAGGTGCCGCCGCTGTCCCTGGTGACCGCCAGGGAGGTGCAGATATACGGCGACGGCGGCCCGCAGTGCCCGGGCGTGCCCGGCCTGGCCGAGTACCCAGCCGGTGCTGGTGCCGACGAACGTCACGGAGGTCGCGGCGAAGTTGGGCGGCGCGGCCGGCTGGGCCGACGCGGCCGGGGTCGGCCTCGGGGTGGGGCTGGTCAGCCGCTGCGGCGTGGAGGCGCCGGCCGACTCGGTCTGCCCGGCCGCCGCGCCGCTGGCGGCCGGGCCGGGGTTCAGCTGGCTGATGGCCAGCCGGGGCACGGTCGCGACAACCGCGATGGCCGCCGCCACCCCAGCCGCCGCGACCGCGGCCCTGGTCACCTTTCGGCGCCGGGCCCGCTTCCTGATCAGCTCGAACGTTCCCGGCGGCGGCGGCAAGGGCCGGACCTGCGCGCTCATCCACTGGTCGAGCTCGTCCCGGGGCTCAGTCATCTAGTTCCCCCAGGGCCGCCTTCAGCCGGGCCCGGGCATGGAACAGGTCGGCCTTGATGGTGCCCTCCGGGCGGCCGAGCAGCGAGGCCACATCCCGGACCGGGAAGCCCGCATAGTAGTGCAGCAGGAACGGGCTGCGCAGCCGGTCCGGCAGGGCCTGCAGCAACGCCCGTACGTGCACATCCTGTGACGGCTGGTAGGCCTGCTCGCCCGCGGTCGCCGCGCTGACCGCGCGCAGTGCCCGGCGTTCCCGGCCGGCCTTCCGCCAGTGATCTCGGACCAGGTTGGTGGCGATCATGTACAGGTAGCTCTGCGGGTTGTCCAGCGACGACCATCGTCCGAGCAGCCGGGCGAACGCTTCGGCCGCGATCTCGTGCGCGGTGTCGTCGTCGTCCACCAGCCGGCGGATCCACCCGGCTAGCCGCGGGTAACAGGCATGGAAGAGTTCTTCCGCGGCAGCGCGGTCACTGGTGCGCAGCCTGCCCACGGAATCCCTTCTGCTGGCGGTCCCGGCTGGCATGCTCCACGGTCCTGTCAGCGTCAGGGCGTCCCCCGTGGCGGTCATCATGGGCCGGTCGGCGGCTCGGGTTTGCACAGATCTACCACACCTTCGTCAGGATGCGGACCTTCCGCGGCAACGGGCCTGCCCCCGCAATGCCCTTGCGCCTTCTGAGACGGTGCGGCGCCGTTTCTGGTTGCGCCGCAATCATGGTGTTTTTCCGGTCCAGCGGTGCCCAGCCCACCGTGGCCCAGGCCGGGGCGCGCCGCTGCCGCGGTCCGGGGGTTACACTGAATCCAGATACTAGGACGTCCTACTATCTTAGCGGCCACGTCCGGGGAGGACCGCCATGGATACGCAGGCAAGGCAGCCGCAGGCGGCGCAGCGCGAGGCGGCGCGACCCGAGGCGGCGCGATCCGACGCGGCGCCCGAGCCTGCCCGCACCACCGCCGAGCAGGGCGGGGCAGACCGGTACCGCACTGGCCGGGAGCGGTGGGAGCGGCGGTTTGCTGCCTCCCGGGTGCGCGACGCGGACTTCAGCACGCTGTCCGGCGCCGGCCTGGACCCGGTGTACGGGCCGCCGCCCGGCGCGGTGGTACCCGGGTTCGACCGGATTGGCTGGCCGGGCGAGTACCCCTACACCCGCGGCCTCTACCCCGGTGGGTACCGGGGCCGGGCCTGGACCATCCGCCAGTTCTCCGGGTTCGGCAATGCCCGGCAGACCAACGAGCGGTACAAGATGCTGCTGGCGGCGGGCGGCACCGGGCTGTCGGTAGCGTTCGACATGCCGACGCTGATGGGCTGTGACTCCGACGACCCCCGGTCGCTGGGCGAGGTCGGCCACTGCGGGGTGGCGATCGACTCCGCCGCTGACATGGACGTGCTGTTCGCGGACATCCCGCTGGCCGACGTGACCACCTCGATGACGATCAGCGGCCCGGCCGTCCCGGTGTTCTGCATGTACCTGGCCGCCGCCCAGCGGCAGGGGGCCGACCTGGGCGCGCTGAACGGGACGCTGCAGACGGACATTTTCAAGGAGTACATCGCCCAGAAAGAATGGCTGTTCCCGCCCGGGCCCCATCTCCGCCTGATCGGCGACCTGATGGAGTACTGCGCCCGGGAGATGCCTGACTACAAGCCACTGTCGGTATCCGGGTACCACATCAGGGAAGCCGGCTCCACCGCCGCCCAGGAACTCGCGTTCACCCTGGCCGACGGGTTCGGCTACGTCGAGCTGGGGCTCTCCCGCGGGCTGGACGTGAACACGTTCGCCCCCGGGCTGTCCTTCTTCTTCGACGCGCACATCGACTTCTTTGAGGAGATCGCCAAGTTCCGCGCGGCGCGCCGGATCTGGGCCCGGTGGCTGCGGGACAGCTACGGCGCGACGCAGGAGCGGGCCCAGTGGCTCCGCTTCCACACCCAGACCGCGGGGGTGTCGCTGACCGCCCAGCAGCCGGACAACAACGTGGTGCGGACCGCGATCGAGGCGCTGGCGGCCGTGCTCGGCGGGACGAACTCGCTGCACACCAACGCCCTGGACGAGGTGCTGGCGCTGCCCAGCGAGCAGGCGGCCGAGATTGCCGTGCGCACCCAGCAGGTGATCATGGAGGAGACCGGGGTGGCCAGCGTGGCGGACCCGCTGGGCGGCTCGTGGTACCTGGAGGCGCTCACCGACCGGCTGGAAGCCGAGGCCGAGGACATCTTCGGCCGGATCCAGGCGATGAGCCCGGATGGCACGATGACCGGCGGCATTCTGCGTGGAATCGAGGACGGGTGGTTCTCCGCGCAGATCGCCGAGGCGGCATTTTCCTACCAGCGGAAGGTGGAGAAGGGCGAGAAGCGGATCGTCGGGGTCAACTGCCACCTCACCACGGTCGGCCGGCCGGTGGAGATCCTGCGGGTCAGCCACCAGGTGGAGCGGGACCAGGCGACCGCGCTGCACCGCCGCCGGGGTGGCCGGGACCAGGCAGCCGTGGATACGGCGCTGGCCGCGATGCTCGCCGCGGCCCGGTCCGGCGAGAACATGATCCCGTCGATGCTCGCCGCGGCCAGTGCCGAGGCGACGCTGGGGGAGATCTGCGGCGCGTTACGCGAGGAGTGGGGCAGCTACTCCGAGAACTCGGTCTTCTAGCCGGGCAGGCACTGCCACGGCCCCCAAGGGGCACCAAGGCGGCACCAAGGGGAAGGGCGTGGTCAACTCACGGCTGGCATACGGCAGGATGGAGTCATGCAGCAGCCGCGGGACTTCTCCCTCTACGGCGCCGTTGACCTGGGTGCGCGGCAGGCCGCCGCACAGCGCAGCCAGCAGGCGGCGTCTCGCGCCAGCGGGCCGGACGGCCCGCAGGGCGGCAACGTGATCGACGTGACCGAGGAGACCTTCAACACGGAGGTCGTCGAGCGGTCACGGACTACGCCCGTGATCATTGATCTCTGGGCCGACTGGTGTGGCCCCTGCAAGCAGCTCAGCCCGGTGCTGGAGAAGCTGGCCGTCGCGGCCGACGGAGCATGGGTGCTGGCCAAGGTGGACATCGACGCGAACCCGCAACTGCGGGCCGCGCTCCAGGTGCAGAGCATTCCCATGGTGATGGCCGTGGTCGGCGGCCAGGTGGTGGACGGCTTCCTCGGTGCCATGCCCGAGGCGCAGGTGCGTCAGTGGCTCGGCCAGGTCATGCAGGTGGCCAACCAGCTGGGGCTGCCCGGTGCGGCCGGCGGCCAGGACGGCAACGGGCAGGCCGCCGACGAGGCGCCCGCGGACGGCGGCCCCGGTGGTCCCGGCCAGCCGGGGATGGGGATGCGCGGCGGCCCGGGCGCGGACATGCTGGCCGACCCGGCGTTCGACGAGGCACAGCAGGCCATGGAGCGCGGCGACCTGGATGGCGCCGAGGACGCGTTCCAGCGGGTGCTGGCCACGGCTCCCGGCCACCCGGTGGCATCGCTCGGGCTGGCCCAGGTCGGCCTGATCAAGCGGGTCAACTCCTATGACGAGGCCCAGGTGCGCCGCGACGCCGCGGAGAACCCCAACGACGTGGACGCCCAGGCCCGGGTGGCCGACCTCGAGGTGGCCACCGGCCGGATCGAGGAGGGGTTCAACCGGCTGCTCGGCGCGATGCGCCGGACGTCCGGGGCGGACCGGGACCGCGCCCGGAAGCATCTGGTCGGCCTGTTCGAGGTGTTCCCGCCGGGTGACCCGCGGGTGACCAAGGCCCGGTCCTCGCTGTCCAGCCTGCTGTTCTAACCGCCCACCTTCCGCAACGCCGCACGGTAGCCGGGCCGCGGGCCCCGGTCATCCCGCGGCGCTGCTGGCCGCGGCGGTGCCGCGGCGCCGGCGCGGCCGGTGCCGCAGGACAGCTAGCGGGACCGCACATCGGGCGGCCCGGCCTCGGCGATCTGCTCCAGCGCGGGCAGCGCCGCGGCCAGCGCGGCCAGCTGGTCCGGGCTGAGCCTGCGCAGGTTGTCCGCGAGCAGGATGGTGCTCTCCCGCCTGATCTGCTCGAGCACCGCGTGCCCCGCCGGGGTGACCGCGAGCGTGCTGGCCCGGGCGTCACCCGGGACAGCGCCACGCTGCACATAGCCGTGCTCTTCGAGCACTGTGACCAGCCGGGTCAGCGTGGATGGGGCGATCTTCTCGGCCGCGGCCAGGTCGCCGAGCCGCAGCGGCCCGGCCTGCTCCACCGTGGCCAGGGCGGACAGCTGGGTCGGGGTGAGGCCGGCGAGCTCGTGCCGGCGCAGGCTGCGCGACACCCGGGCGATCGCCACCCGGAGCCGGGTCACATCGATGGACGCCACGGCGGCCTGCTGCGTCATCGCCGCGGCAGGCTCGGCCGCTGATCTTACGTCGGGCACACATGCAGGGTACGTGCCCAGCGGGGGCCCGCGGCCGCAGGCGCGGCCGATTTACCGCTGGCTGGTGGCACGATTGTTCCGACGTCAGCCAAGGAAGGCGGGAGTGACGTGTCGGTAGCGCCGAGCGTGTCATATTCGATCACCGTGCGGCTCGAGGTGCCGTCCCGCGGCCGGGCGGTGAGCGAGCTCACCCACGCCGTGGAGCAGGCAGGCGGGGCGGTGACCGCCCTGGACGTCACCCCGTTCGGGCACGAGCGGCTGCGCGTGGACGTCACCTGCGCGGCACGCGACACCGAGCACGCCGAGGCGATCGTGGCGGCGCTGAGTGCCATCGACGGGGTGTCGTTGAGCAAAGTCAGCGACCGCACGTTCCTGCTGCACCTGGGCGGGAAGATCGAGACCTCGGTCAAGGTCCCGTTGCGTAACCGGGACGACCTGTCGATGGCGTACACCCCCGGAGTGGCCAGGGTGTCCATGGCCATCGCGGAGAACCCGGACGACGTGCGCAGGCTCACCATCAAGCGGAACAGCGTGGCCGTGGTCACCGATGGCTCGGCCGTGCTCGGCCTGGGCAACATCGGCCCCTACGCGGCCATGCCGGTCATGGAGGGCAAGGCCGCGCTGTTCAAGCGGTTCGCTGGCATCGACGCCTGGCCAGTGTGCCTGGACACCCAGGACACCGACGAGATCGTGCGCACGGTCCAGGTGATCGCCCCGGCGTTCGGCGGGATCAACCTGGAGGACATCAGCGCGCCGCGCTGCTTCGAGGTGGAGCGCAGGCTGCGGGCCCTGCTGGACATCCCGGTGTTCCACGATGACCAGCACGGCACGGCGATCGTGGTGCTCGCCGCGCTGACCAACGCGCTGCGGGTGGTGGGCAAGAAGCTCAGCGCGGTGCGGATCGCGATCGCCGGCGCGGGCGCGGCCGGCACCGCCGTGCTGCGGCTGCTCATCGCCTCCGGTGCCTCCGACGTCGTGGTCTGCGACGACAAGGGCGCGCTGCACCGCGGCCGGCCGGGGCTGGACGAGAGCCTGCGCTGGATCGCCGAGCACACCAACGCGGGCGGCTACGACGGTGACCTGGCCGGCGCGCTGCGCGGCGCCGACGTGTTCATCGGGCTGTCCGCACCACGGATCCTGAGCGGCGCGGATGTCGCCGCCATGAACGAGCAGGCGATCGTGTTCGCGCTGGCCAACCCCGACCCGGAGGTGGACCCGGACGAGGCCGGCCAGCATGCGGCCGTGGTGGCCACCGGGCGGAGCGACTACCCGAACCAGATCAACAACGTGCTGGCCTTCCCCGGGGTGTTCCGCGGGCTGCTGGACGCGCAGAGCCGGAAGGTAACGGACGACATGCTGGTCGCCGCCGCGCGGGCGCTCGCCGGGGTGGTGTCCGCGGCCGAGCTTGGCCCGCACTACATCGTCCCGTCGGTGTTCAACCCGAACGTGTCCGCGGCGGTGGCTGCCGCGGTCCGCGATGCGGCGGGCGGCCGCCCGGCGGCCCGCAGCTGACGATCAGGCTGGGCAGTTTTCCGGGCTGCCGCCGAAAAGCCCGGCCGGGACGCCGGCAACGGGTCGCCGCGTCGTCCAGAATGGGGGAATGGAGGAGGACCTCTCGGGGCGGCTGCTGGTCGCCACGCCGCTGCTGGGTGATCCCAACTTCCGGCGCACCGTTGTCCTGGTGGTCGAGGACGAGCCGGATGAGGGCACGCTGGGCGTGGTGCTGAACCGTCCCACCGAGGTCCCGGTCGGGCAGGTGCTCGAGTCCTGGACCGACCTGGTCACCGGGCCCTCTGTGGTGTTCCGCGGTGGCCCGGTCGCACCGAACAGCGCGCTCGCCCTGGCCATCGTGCCGGGTGATGACGAGCCGGTCGGCTGGCACGCGCTGGACGGGTCCGCAGCGGTGTCCCGGATCGGCCTGGTCAACCTGGACGCCCCGCCGCAGCTGCTGGCCGGCGGCATCGCCTCGCTCCGGGTCTTCGCCGGTTATGCGGGCTGGAGCCCTGGCCAGCTGCAGGCCGAGATCGAGGAAGGCGCCTGGTACGTGCTGTCCGGGGAGCCCGCGGACGCCTTTGCCGCCGAGCCGGAGCTGCTCTGGAAGGAAGTGCTGCGCCGCCAGGGCGGCAACCTGGCCATGGTGGCCAACTACCCGGACGATCCCTCGCTCAACTGACCACGGCGGTCAGCCGGCCACCGGCCCGGACCGCGTAGGATGCCTGCTGTGAGTACTGAGGTTCAGCCCGGCACCGGCACCCGTGAAGACACCGGCACCACCCCGGACATCTCGTACGGTGATGGCGACCACGAGCGGTTCGCGCACTACGTCGAGCGGGACAAGATCGTCGAACAGTGCGGTGACGGGTACGCCCGTGATCGCGCTGTGCGGTAAGGTCTGGGTACCCAGCCGGGACCCGAAGCGGTTCCCGGTCTGCCCGGACTGCAAGCGGATCTACGAGTCACTCCCGGCGGGTGATGATTGACCGGTCCGGCTAGCCCGGCCCGGACGCCTGGCCGGTGAGCTGCACCCCGCTGGCGCGCATCGCGTCCAGCGCCCCGGCCGTGCTGCCGGGATCCACGCCAGCCGTCAGGCTGAGCAGGACCCGGGTGGCGAAGCCCGCCCCGGCCGCGCTGATCGCGGTCGCGCGGACGCAGTAGTCGGTGGCGATCCCGGCGACGTCCAGCTCGGTCACCCCGCGTTCGCGCAGCCAGTCCGCCAGCAGCGTGCCGTCCGGGCTGGTGCCCTCGAACGCGCTGTAGGCCGCCGTGTGCGCGCCCTTGCTGAACACCTGCTCGATCTGGCCGGCCTCCAGGCCGGGGTGGAAGTCCGCGCCGGTTGTGCCCGCCACGCAGTGCGGCGGCCAGGAATCGACGTAGTCCGGGTGGGCGGAGAAGTGACCTCCCGGGTCCACGTGGAAATCCCGTGAGGCCACCACGTGCGCGTACCCGGGCGGCCCGGTGGCCGTGCCGCCGGGCAGCTCGCCGGAGGCGAGGTACCGGGTGATGCCCCGGGCCACTGCGGCACCGCCGGTCACCGCGAGGGAACCGCCTTCACAGAAGTCGTTCTGCACATCCACGATCACCAGTGCGCGCACAGCCCGAGGCTATGGCATCCGTAGTCCCGGGCCGGGGGCCTGGCCGGCATCGGTGGCCTAGCTACTGGCGGACGGGGCCGCCCCGGGAGCGCTTGGCCGCCGAGGGCTCGTGCGGCAGCGGGCCCGAGGTGCGGAACAGGAACTCGGCCACGGTGTCCGGGGCCTGGTCCGGGTGGTCGAGGTAACGATCCGGGCTGAGCCGCAGCTCGATGAGCCGGCGCTGGGCCCGGTGGCACTCCCGGATGACCTGGGCGGTCGCGGCCGCGCCGCGGGCTACGGCCCGGCACAGCAGCAACGTCGCCCGCCACAGGATCCGCGCCAGGCTGGCCACAAATGCTCCGTGAGCACTACGAGAGATGTTGTTTCTGCTGTTCATAGGTTTATTCTCGGCCGGCCGGCCAGCGGCGGCCAGTGGCAGCAATGACATCTTGACGAGATATCCTGCCAACTTCTTCTGGCATACTGGCGGCATGCTGAACAACGTGGCGGCGGTGATCCTGAACGATTTCCCCGTGCTCGAGCTGGGCGTGCTGTGCGAGGTCTTCGGGGTGGACCGGACCGACGACGGGCTGCCCGGGTACGACTTCGCCGTGGTGGCCGGCGAGCCAGGGCCGCTCCGCTCGGAAGGCGGGTTCACGGTGACGGCCTCGTTCGGCCTGGACCGGCTGGCCGAGGCGGACCTGATCGCGGTTTCCGCGCTGGGCGATGCCCGGCTCGGCGGTGGGCCGGGGCAGCTGCCGGCTCCGCTGCTGGCGGTCCTGCGCGCGGCGGTGGACCGGGGTGCCCGCGTGCTCAGCGTCTGTACCGGGGCGTTCGCGCTCGGCGCGGCCGGCCTGCTGGACGGGCGGCGCTGTACCACGCACTGGCGGCACGCCGGGGAGCTGGCCCAGCAGTACCCGCTGGCCCAGGTCAACCCCTCGGTGCTGTACGTGGACGAGGACCCGGTGATCACCAGTGCGGGCTCGGCCGCGGGCATCGACGCGTGCCTGCACGTGGTGCGCAAGGAGCAGGGCAGCCGGGTCGCCAACGTCATCGCGCGCCGGATGGTGGTGCCGCCGCACCGGGACGGCGGCCAGGCCCAGTACGTGGACCGGCCGCTGGCCGAGGTGCCCGCGGACGCGCTCGCCGACGTGATCGCCTGGATGCTGGGGCACCTCGCGGCCCCGCTCACGGTGGAGCAGCTCGCGGCCCAGGCCCGGATGTCACCGCGCACCTTCGCCCGCCGGTTCGTGCAGGAGACCGGGACCACGCCGATGCGCTGGCTGACCGGCCAGCGCATCCTGCTCGCCCAGCAGCTGCTGGAGGAGACCGAGGAGCCGGTGGAGCTCATCGCGGAGCAGGCTGGCTTCGGGAACGCCACCGCGCTGCGGCACCATTTCCGGGCCTGGCGGGGCACCACCCCGCAGGCCTACCGGCGGGCCTTCTGCACCGGGCCCGGCAGCTGGCCGGCCGGTGACTACCTGCCCGCTGGCTCGCTGTCCTCGGGGATGAAAATGGTGGAGATGGCCGGGTAGCCGCGGGACAGCTGCAGCGCGTGCACCGGCAGGCTGGCGAGCGCCGCGCGGTGCCGCTGCCGGGCCGCGTCCAGGCTTTCCCGGCCCACGATCTCGCCGTCGGTGACCAGCGGCCGCAGCAGCGGCTGGGCCCGGTCACCGAGCTCGCCGGGGGCGGTGGCGATCACCTCGGCCACGGCCGTGCCGCCGGCGTCCAGCCGCCTGGCCGCCCACTTGCGGCCGCCCCGGCTGGGCTTGCCCACCGAGCGCTTGGCCACCGGCTGCAGCGTGCCGTCGCCGTTGTTCTCCAGCGCCCGCGCTACCAGCTTGTAGACGAGGGCCGCGGTGGGCGCCCCGGACCCGGTGACCAGGGAGGTGCCGACCCCGTAGCCGTTCACCGGGGCCGCGGCGAGCGCGGCGATCGAGTACTCGTTGAGGTCACCGCTGAGTACGATCCTGGTCTGCCGGGCACCCAGCTCATCCAGCAGGTCACGGACCTGCCGGGCGACCATGGGCAGGTCTCCGCTGTCGATGCGGACCGCGCCGAGTTCCGGGCCGGCCAGCTCGACCGCGGTGCGCACGGCCCCCGCCACGTCGAAGGTGTCCACCAGCAGCGTGGTGCCGGTGCCCAGCGTGGCGAGCTGGGTGCGGAACGCGTCCCGCTCGTTGTTGTGCACCAGCGTGAACGCGTGCGCACTGGTGCCGGCGGTGGGGATGCCGTAGGTCCGGCCTGCCTCCAGGTTCGAGGTGGAGGCGAAGCCCGCGAGGTAGGCCGCGCGGGCGCTGGCCACCGCGGCCAGCTCGTGTGTCCGGCGTGAGCCCATCTCGATCAGCGGCCGGCCCGCGGCGGCCACCACCATCCGGGACGCGGCCGATGCGATCGCGCTGTCGTGGTTGAGGATGGCCAGCACCAGCGTCTCGAGTATCACCGCCTCGGCGAACGGGGCCTCCACCACCAGGATGGGCGAGCCGGGGAAGTAGCAGTCGCCTTCCCCGTAGCCCCAGATGTTGCCGCTGAACCGGTACGACTCCAGGTACCGCAGCGCGGTGTCGTCCACGATCTGATGGTCGTGCAGGAAGGCGAGCTCGGCCGGGCCGAACCTGAACTGCTCCAGTGCGTCGAGGAACCGGCCGGTGCCCGCGACCACCCCGTACCTGCGGCCGTAGGGGAGCGCGCGGGCGAACACCTCGAAGACCGCGCGGCGCCCCGCCGCGCCGCTGCGCAGCGCCGCGGTCAGCATGGTCAGCTCGTACTGGTCGGTCAGCAGGCCGGTGCTGCGCGGTTCCACCGTGGAAACCGGGCCGCGCCCGGGCTGCGGGCGCTGCCCGCCGGAGTTAGCCGTCACGAGGGCCAAGACTACGCAGTCCGGCCGGGGCCGCTCGCTGGCCCGGGGCCGCTGCCCGATGCTGTTTCGGGCCAGATGGCCGGGGGGTGGTCCGGACTGTCTGGCCGGCGCGGCACACTTGTGCTAAGGCACGGATGATGCACAGAGGGGTGCAGGACCGATGAGCGTGGCGCCCGCAGAGGTAGAGCGGCCCGAGGCAGGACAGGATGCTGTCCCTGACACGCCGTGGGTCACCATCGTCTGGAACGACCCGGTTAACCTCATGTCCTACGTGACCTACGTGTTCCAGCAGGTATTCGGCTACTCCAAGCGCAAGGCGGAGAAACTCATGCTCGACGTGCACCACAAGGGCCGGGCCGTGGTCTCCGCGGGCACCCGGGAGCTGATGGAGCGCGACGTGGAAGTCCTGCACGGCTACGGGCTGTGGGCCACCGTCAGCCACGACAAGTGAGCCCGCGGCCCGGCACGCAGACCAGCGGACAGTGAGCCAGGACAGGTGAGCCTCAGGCGCAGGCGGGGCCGGGACCGGCCCGGGGAGACGAGTGACGCCGTGGACGGTTTCCGCGCGAGGCGCGGCGGTGGGGCTGCGGTCCGGCTGGCCGCATCCCAGGCCGAGATCCTGCGTACCCTGGTCAGCCAGGTGGCCGAGCTCGTCCGGGCTGACCAGGACCCGGCTGGCCCGGACCCGGCCGGCCCGGACCTGAGGGAGGCCGGCCGCGGTGCGCCGGCCGCGGGACCGGAGCTGGATCTGTCGGCGCTGCTGGGCAGCGGCCCGGTGACGCCGCCGGAGGACCCCGTGCTGGCCCGGCTGCTGCCGGACGCCTACCGGGATGACAGCGAGGCGGCGGGTGAATTCCGCCGGTTCACCGAGCAGGATCTGCGCTCCGGCAAGGTGGCCGCGGCCCACACCGTGCTGGCCACGCTGCCCGAGAGCGGCGGGCTGGTCAACCTGTCCGGGGAGGACGCGCAGACCTGGGTGCGCGCGCTGAACGATGTCCGGCTCGCCCTTGGCGTCCGGCTGTCCATCACCGAGGATGCCCAGCAGCAGCTGGCCAATCTCGACCCGGCCGACCCGCGCTCCGCCTACCTGTGGGTCTACGACTGGCTGACTTACCTCCAGGAGACCCTGGTCCGGGCCATCTGGTGAGCCCGGGGCCGGGACCTGGACCGGGCCAGGCGCGGCCCGGCTACGCTCGGGTACATGCTGACGCTGCATCCCGGGCTGCGGGACAAGATCGTGGCGCACGCCCGCGCGGATCATCCCGATGAAGCGTGCGGGGTTATCGCCGGGCCGGCCGGGAGCGACCGCCCGGAGCGGTTCATCCCGATGCTGAACGCCCAGCGGTCGCCGACGTTCTACGAGTTCGACTCGATGGAGCTGCTGCGGGTATGGCGGGAGATGGATGACCGGGATGAGGAGCCGATCGTCATCTATCACTCGCATACCGCGACCGAGGCCTACCCGTCCCGGACCGACATCAGCTATGCCAACGAGCCGGGTGCGCACTACGTGCTGGTATCCACCCGGGATCCGGACGAGGTTGAGTTCCGCTCGTTCCGCATCACCGGCGGCGTGGTGACCGAGGAGGAAGTACGGATCGCGGCCAGCGCTGGAGAGGCTGCCCTGGAATGATCGTGGCTGGCGCCCGGTTGGCATCCGGTGACGGCCGTCCCCGGACGGGTCCGGCAGACAGCGACCTGAACAGACAGCGACCTGACCGCGTCAGCCCGTAGCGCGGCTGGCGCAGACCGCCTCACCCTGGAGTGTTGTTCATGGCCATCGAAGTCCGTATCCCGACGATCCTGCGCACCTACACCGGCGGGGCCAAGTCGGTCGAGGGCTCTGGGACCACGCTCGCCGAGCTCATCGGCGACCTTGACGCCCGTTACGGCGGCCTGCGTGACCGGCTGCAGGACAACTCCGGGCTGCGCCGTTTCGTCAACGTGTACCTCAACGACGAGGACGTCCGCTTCCTCGGCGGCCTGGAGACACCGGTCAAGGACGGCGACACGGTGACTGTGCTGCCGGCCGTGGCTGGCGGCGCGGGCTGAGGCACCGCGCCAGCCCGCCCGCGGCACCGGCCGGGCGGGCGTACCACCAGGGAGCCTTATGCGTTTCGACTCACTCCTCGACTCGGTCGGCGGGACCCCGCTGGTCGGGCTGCCCCGGCTGTCCCCAGCGCCGGACGTCCGGCTGTGGGCCAAGCTGGAGGACAGGAACCCGACCGGCTCGGTCAAGGACCGGGCCGCGTTCTTCATGATCGAGCAGGCGGAAAAGGACGGCCTGATCGGGCCAGGGTCCACGATCCTGGAGCCCACGTCGGGGAACACCGGGATCTCCCTGGCCATGGTCGCGCACCTGCGCGGATACCGGATGATCTGCGTGATGCCAGAGAACACCTCGGCGGAACGGCGGCAGCTGCTGCAGATGTACGGGGCACAGGTCATTTCCTCGCCCGCCGCAGGCGGGTCCAACGAGGCGGTCCGGGTGGCCCGCAGGCTGGCCGCTGAGCACCCCGACTGGGTGATGCTCTACCAGTACGGCAACGAGGCGAACGCCCGGGCGCACTACGCGACCACGGGCCCGGAGCTGCTCGCCGACCTGCCGGGCATCACGCACTTCGTGGCCGGCCTCGGCACCACCGGAACGCTCATGGGAACCGGCCGGTACCTGCGCGAGCACGTCCCCGGGATATCCATCGTGGCGGCCGAGCCCCGGTACGGCGAGCTCGTCTACGGGCTGCGCAACATCGACGAGGGCTTCGTGCCCGAGCTGTACGACGAGTCCGTGCTGACCACCCGTTTTTCCGTGTCGTCCCGGGACGCCCTGCGCCGGACCCGGGAACTGCTCGACCAGGAGGGCATCTTCGCGGGTATCTCCACCGGCGGCGCGCTGCACGCGGCCATGGGCATGGCGGCCAAGGCGCAGGCCGCGGGCCAGCGGGCGGATATCGCCTTCATCGTCGCCGACGGCGGCTGGAAGTACCTGTCCACCGGTGCCTACTCGGGCACGCTGGAGGAAGCTGAAGCCCGGCTCGAGGGCCAGCTGTGGGCGTGACCGCGCAGCCGGACCAGGCCCCGGTGACCGTGTTCGACGAGGCGACGGCCGTCCGCCCGGCAGGCCCGGGCCGGTATGAGGTCCGGCCCGATGACCGGTTCGCCATCGCGGGCGCGGTGAACGGCGGGGTGCTGCTGGCCAGCATGCTCCGCGCGGTGCTCGACTCCGCGCCGCATCCCTACCCGATCGCGACCAGCGCGCATTTCCTCCGCGCGCCCCGGCCCGAGCCCGCCACTATCGAGGTGACCTGGCTGAAGCAGGGGAAGGTGGCCGCGACCGCGCGGGCCACCCTCGTCCAGGATGACCGCCCGGTGCTGGAGACCACCGTCACCACCGGCGCCCTCGGTGATCCGGCGGACGTCGGCGGCCTGTCCTGGACCGGGGAGCCGCCCTGGCTGCCGCCCATCGAGGAGTGCGTGTCAACCCAGGACGGGCGGCCGCCCCGCGCGTTCACCGGCTACGCCAAGCAGGTCGACCTCCGGCTGGACCCGGCCACCGCGGGCTGGGCCCGCGGCCGGCCCGCGGGCACGCCGGAGATGCGCGGCTACTTCCAGCTGCGGGAACCCCGCGACCCCGACGCGTACCTGCTCGCCCTCGCCGTGGACTCGCTGCCGCCGGTGGTGTTCGGCCTGGCCGTGGTGGGCTGGTCGCCGACCGTGGAGCTGACCTGGTACATGCGCGCGGTGCCCGCGCCCGGGCCGCTGCGCGTCGCGGCCCGCTGCCGCCATGTCAGCGCCGGCTGGTTCGACGAGGAAGCCGAGGTCTGGGACAGCGCGGGCTGCCTCGTCGCGCAGAGCCGCCAGATCGCGCTCGTCGGCCGGGGCTGACCGGGCGGCGCTAACCCCAGGCCAGGCCCCGCTACTCTGGGGTACCGTGCGCCTCACTGTTATCGGCTGTTCCGGATCCTTTCCCGGGCCGGACAGCCCGGCCTCCTGCTACCTGATCGAGCAGGACGGCTTCCGGCTGCTGCTCGACCTCGGCAGCGGCGCCCTCGGCCCGCTGCAGCGGTACTCCGGGCTCTATGACATCGACGCGGTCTGCCTGAGTCACCTGCATGCCGATCACTGCCTGGACCTGTGCGGGTACTGGGTGGCCCGGACCTACGCGCCGGACGGCCCGCGGCCGCGGGTGCCGGTGCTCGGCCCGGACGGGACCGCCCGGCGGATGGCCCAGGCGTACGGGCTGGCCGAGCACCCCGGCATGGCGGAGGCGTTCGACTTCGGCACGCTGCTGCCGGGGACCCGGGAGATCGGCCCGTTCCAGGTCACCCTGGCCCGGATGAACCACCCGGTGGAGACGTTCGGGTTCCGGATCGCCGCGGGCGGCCGGGTGCTGGCCTACTCGGCGGATACGGGGGAGTCGGCCAGCCTGGTGGACCTGGCCCGTGGCGCGGACGTGCTGCTGTGCGAGGCGTCGTTCCTGGACGGCCCGGATAACCCCGAGGGTGTCCACCTGACCGCGCGGCAGGCCGCCGAGCACGCCACCCGGGCCGGGGTGGCGGCTGATCCTCACTCACCTGGTGCCGTGGAACGACCGCCAGCAGGCCCTGGCCGAAGCGGCCGGTCATTTCGCTGGCCCGCTCCAGCTGGCCAGCTCGGGCCTCCAGGTCGAACCCGGGCACTGACCCTCTGACGGTCAGTGTCCGGCGACTTCCAGAGAGCCAGCAGCGCCTAAGATGCACAGGCATGCGGGTACTCGTGACCGGCGGCGCCGGCTTCATCGGCTCCCATCTCACCGACGCGTTGCTGGCCCGGGGCGACGAGGTGATCGTGGTCGACGACCTGTCGGCGGGCCGGGCCGGGCGGCTGGCGGAGGAGGTCACCCTGCACCGGCTCAGCCTCACCGACGCCGCGTCGCTGGCCGCGGTCGTCACGCAGGCCCGGCCGGAGCTGATCTGTCACCTGGCGGCCAGGATCGACATCCCGGCCTCGGTGACCGCCCCGGCGCAGGACGCCGAGGTCAATGTGGTCGGCACCGTCAACGTGCTGGAAGCGGCCCGCGCGGCCGGTGCCCGGGTGCTGTTCGCCTCCTCCGGCGGCGCGCTGTACGGGCCGTACGCGCCGATCCCGTCCCGGGAGGACGTGCTGCCGCTGCCAGAGTCGCCGTCCGGCGTCGCCAAGTACTGCGCGGAGCAGTACGTCGGCTTGTACAACCGGCTGCACGGCGCGCGGCACTGCATCCTGCGGCTGGCCAACGTCTACGGTCCCCGGCAGGACCCGGCGGGCGACTCGGGTGTCATCCCGATCTTCTGCGCGGCCGTGCTGGCTGGCCAGCGCCCGCCGGTCTACGGGGACGGCACGCAGACCCGTGACTACGTGCACGTTGCCGACGTGGTCACCGCCTTCCTGGCGGCGGCCGACGCCCGCCGCCCGGGCACCTGGAACATCGGCACCGGGGCCGAGGTCAGTGTCCTGGACGTGGCCGGCATCATCGCTGAGCTGGCGGGCATCGCGGTGCAGCCCCGCCCCCTGCCACCCCGGCCCGGCGAGCTGCAGCGCAGCGCGGTCGCTGTCCACCGGGTCGAGCGTGACCTGGGCTGGCAGCCGCGCACCCCGCTGGCCGAGGGGATCGCCATGGTGTACCGCTGGATCGCGGCGGGGGCGCCGGACCGTGCCGCGGCGCGGATGCCCGCCCGGCCCCGGCGGTAGCATGCTCGCCGCACCCGGGACTGGCCCGCTGCCATAGGCTGTCGGTCATGTCCCGACCCGATGGGCGCGGCAACGATCAGCTGCGCGAGATACGGATGACCCGAGGCTGGCTGGAGCACGCGGAAGGCTCCGTGCTCGTCGAATTCGGGGCGACCCGCGTGCTGTGCGCGGCGAGCGCCACCGAGGAGGTGCCGCGCTGGCGGCGCGGCAGCGGGCTCGGCTGGGTGACCGCCGAGTACGCGATGCTGCCCCGGGCCACCAATACGCGCGGTGACCGGGAATCGGTCAAGGGCCGCCTGGGCGGCCGGACCCAGGAAATCTCCCGGCTCGTCGGCCGTTCCCTGCGGGCCTGCGTGGACACCAAGGCGCTGGGCGAGAACACCATCATCATCGACTGTGACGTGCTGCAGGCGGACGGGGGGACCCGGACCGCGGCGATCACCGGGGGCTATGTCGCCCTGGCCGACGCCGTGGCCTGGCTGCGCAGCCGCAAACGGTGCAAGGGTGATCCGCTGGTCGGGTCGGTGGCCGCGGTCAGCGTGGGGATCGTGGACCGCCAGCCGCGGCTCGACCTCAGCTACGAGGAGGATTCGGCCGCGCAGACCGACATGAACGTGGTGTGCACCGGGGACGGCAGCTTCGTGGAGATCCAGGGCACCGCCGAGCAGGAGCCGTTCGACCGCGGCCTGCTCAACGAACTGCTGGATCTCGCCGTGGCCGGCTGCGGCGAGCTGACCCGGATCCAGCGCGCGGCACTCGCCCGGTGACCATGCCCGGCAGGCTCATCCTGGCTACCCGGAACCCGGGCAAGCTCGCTGAGCTGCGCCGGATCCTGGCCGCCGCCGAGATCCCGGTGGACGTCGGGGACCTGGCCGAGTTCCCGGCCATGCCCGAGGTCGCCGAGACCGGGCTCACGTTCGCCGAGAACGCGCTGCTGAAGGCGCGGAGGGTGGCGGCGTTCAGCGGCCTGCCCGCGGTCGCTGACGACTCAGGCCTGTGCGTGGACGTTCTCAGCGGCATGCCCGGGGTGCTGTCCGCCCGCTGGTCGGGCCGGCACGGGGACGACGAGGCCAACCTCCGGCTCCTGCTCGGCCAGCTGGCTGACATCCCGGCCCGGCACCGGGGCGCCCATTTCACCTGTGCCGCGGCCCTGGTACTGCCCTCTGGCGCGGAGCACGTGACCGAGGGCGTGCTCACCGGGTCCCTGATCACCGAGCCGCGCGGCACGAACGGTTTCGGCTACGACCCGATCTTCGTCCCGGTCGGCGGGGAGCTGACCACGGCGGAACTGAGCGCGGAGGACAAGGACCGGATCAGCCACCGCGGCCGGGCGCTGCGCGCACTCGCCCCGGTCATCGCCGCCCTCGTCACCACCTAGCCAGCAGAAAGCCCGCCGCCCCCGGGATGCTCCCGGGGGCGGCGGGCCTGGCTGGTGCCGTCAGGTGGCGCGCCTGGCGGCTGTGCGCCCATCAGGCGGCACCGCTCACCAGGCGGCGCTGCTCACCAGTGGGTGGGGGCCACCCCGGTCGGCGTGGGCGCCGGGGTAGTGGCCCCGGGGCCGGCGTGGCGGTCATGCCCGGCGCCGGGGTCATGGTGACCATCGGCTTCGTCGGTGTCGGCGTCGCCATCGGCATGGTCGTGCCACCCGCGCCGATGATCAGCGCGTTCGGCGGGATCATGATCGTCACTGGCCGGTTCACCGAGGTGATGGTCAGCGTGATCGTGATCCTCGTGTTCTTGCCGAACTCGACCAGGACCAGCTTGCGCACCAGGTGATGCGCTTTCCCGATCCAGACCCGGAACTGGGTCCTGGAGATACCGGTGTTCATCTCCGACTGCACGGTGGGCTGCAGGCCGCTGGACAGCCTGCCCATGGCCGTGCCGAGGTTGTAGCTGCCAGCGAACTGGCTGACCGGGAAACCGCTGATCATCGAGGTGCCCATCGCCTGCATGCTGGGCGCGGCAGTGAACATCTGGGTCTGCGCCTGCGGGCCGGTCGTGAGCAGCTGCTGCAGGAGCGAGCCGAGGTTCACGCCTGAGCTGCTCGAGCCGCTGTTCATCATCATCGACGAGCTCTGCATGCTGCTGTACGGCATCTGGGCCCACGGCCGGGCGTGGCCGCGGGTCAGGAACGACGACTTGAGGTAAGCGGTCGTGCCGTTCAGGATCGCGGTCAGCATCCCCGGCAGCCCGGAGACCCTGGCCTGCACCTCCACCAGGGGAGTGGGCTGCGTCTGCTCAGCCACCGTGCCGAACAGGTTAAGGTTCAGGGCGCCGGTCGCCTGGATCGACAGCAGCCCGGTGAATGACCTGATCTGCTGCGACTGCTGCGCGGCCAGCGCCATGGTCTGCGCCGGCAGGTTCATCGCGGGCGCGCTGGCCGATGCGGAAGCGGAACTGGTGGTGCTCCCGCTGGGTGCGGTACCGCTCGGGGTAGCGGTGGTCAGCGGCTGGCAGCCCGCGATGGCGAACGCTGCCGCGCACGCCACAGCGGCCGCGCCGAGCGGCCGGACAGCCGCGGCCGGGACGCCGAAGCGGCTGGCCTGAGCTGGCCGGCCATGGGCGGTTCCCGTACCGGGAACGTCCGGCCAGGCCGGCCTTCAAATGCGAGAACACGCTGGGTCCTCCTTGGGTTGGCGATTGCCGTACTTGACACGCAATCCCCCGCCACCCGTCGGCGACATTACGCGCCGCAACCCGGGGTGATCCGGGCACTCCGGTCTGCGTAAGGCGGTCGTAATATCCGGCTCAGCGGGCCGGCCGGACCGGTAACGTGGGGGCGTCTGCTGTGGAGGGAGCGCGCGTGACCGACCAGAAACTGGCGCCAGGAGACAAGGCACCGGACTTCTCGCTGCCTGACGCCGATGGCACGACGGTGACCCTGTCGGCGCTGCGCGGCCAGCGGGTGATCGTCTACTTCTACCCGGCCGCGATGACGCCTGGCTGCACCAAGGAGGCCTGCGACTTCCGCGACAACCTCAGCGCGCTGGGCCGCTCCGGCCTGACCGTGCTGGGCATCTCCAAGGACACCCCGGTGAAACTGGCCAGGTTCCGGGACAAGGAGTCGCTGAACTTCCCGCTGCTGGCCGACCCGGACCTCGCCGTGCACAAGGCGTACGGGGTGTACGGGGAGAAGACGATGTACGGGAAGACCACGGTGGGCGTGATCCGGTCCACCTTCGTGATCGACGCGGACGGCACCATCGAACGGGCCTACTACAACGTCAAGGCCACCGGCCATGTGGACCGGCTGCGCAAGGATCTAGCCGCCTGATCATGCTGACCGGGTCCGCCCTGCCGCGGTCCCACAGCACGCGGGCGGACTCGTCGGGGCCGTAGCCCAACGGCAGAGGCACAGGACTTAGGATCCTGCCAGTATGGGTTCAAATCCCATCGGCCCCACTAGTAGCTGATGTAACTGCGGTCACCGTCGCCACGGGCCGGTCCCCGGTCACCCGGACCCTGCCTGGCAGACTCACTTTCGTGCTGCCTGCGGACAATCACGTGCATTCGCAATGGTCCCACGACACCGGCCCGCGCGCGTCGATGGCGGCGGCCTGCGCGCGGGCGCTCGAGCTCGGCCTGCCCGCCGTGGCCTTCACCGAGCATCTCGACTTCACCGTGTGGTCCGCGGATGACCCCATCGCCGCCGCCAGCCTCCAGCCGAATCCGGCGCGCGGGATCCGGCCCCTCGACATCGGCGGCTATCTGACCGGCCTGGAGGAGTGCCGGGACCGGTACCCAGCGTTGCGGATCTTGTCTGGGGTGGAAGCCGGCGAGCCGCACCTTTTCGCGGGCAGTGCGGGCGCGGTGCTGGCCGCGCACGATTTCGACCGGGTACTCGGCTCGCTGCACACCCTGGCCCACCGCGGCCGCCTGCAGTACGCCAGCTGGCTGTTCCGCTCCCATCCCGCCGATGAGGTGATGCGCCGGTACTTCGCGGAGCTGCTCCGGATGGTCACCAGCAGTGGGCTGTTCGAGGTGCTGGCGCACCTGGATTACCCGCGCCGGTACTGGCCGGCCGGGGCCGGGCCGTACCGGGAAACGGATTACCAGGAGGAGTACCGGGCCGTGCTGCGCGCGCTGGCCGCCTCGGGCCGGGTGCTCGAGCTGAACACGGCCAGCCCGCTCGCCTCCGTTCAGCTGCTGGGCTGGTGGCGGGAGGAGGGCGGCACCACCCTGTCCATCGGCAGCGACGCCCACCTGCCGTGGCGGGTCGGCGCGTCCTTCGGGCAGGCCTCGGGCATCGCGGCCGCAGCCGGGTTCCGGCCGGGCCGGGACCCGTTCGACTTCTGGCGGCTTCAGCCAGTGCTCACCTGACGAGGTCGCTGATGACGCCGCGGACTTCGGCGGCCGGCAGCGCCAGCGTGGCATCGCCGACCGCCAGCTCGACCCGCTGGGTCCCCGGATCGCCGGTCGGCATCGCGGCCGGCCAGGTCCAGATGCCTCGCTCGGCCGCCAGCTTGGCCGCGGCCGACTGGAAGCCCTCCGGGCTGTTCCGCAGTAGCAGGTGCAGCATGGGCGTCTGCGGCGGATCCGGGATGACCCGCACCCCGGGCAGGTCCCGCACCGCGTCGGCAATGGCCCGGGCCTGGCTCAGGTACCGGGGCATCAACGGGAGCCGACGCGCCAGGCAGGACAGGGCGGAGGCCGCGCCCGGCCACAGGCCATACAACGTCCCGCCCATCCGCTGCCGCCATTCCCGCACCTCGGCGACCAGGTCGGCGGGACCCGCCAGGCAGCATCCGGGCAGCGCGCCGAGACCCTTGTAGAACGACACGTACACGGTGTCGAACAGCCGGGCGATCTCGGCTGGCGGCTTCCCGTACCCGGCCGCGGATTCCCACAGCCGCGCGCCATCCAGGTGCACCGCCGCGCCGCGCTCCCGGGCCCAGGCCGCCTGCTGGGCCAGGTCGTCCCAGCCAGGCTGCTGGCCGCCCAGGTCGCGCTGCGGCAGCTCGAGCACGAGCGCCGCGGCTGGCTCGGCCACCGCGTGCAGGTCATCGAGGGTGAGCAGGCGGTCCGGCTGGCCCGCGGGCCGCCCGGTCAGCTGGTGCAGCCGTTCGTAGCCGCGTCCTTCGCGGGTGTCGATGTGGCAGGCGGGGTGGAACACGATGACCCGGCGCTGCCGCCGGTCGGCGTGCACCCGCAGCGCCGCCTGCTGCGCCATGGTCCCGCTGGGCAGGTACACCACGGCGGGCTTGTCCAGCAGCAGCGCGACTTCGCTTTCCAGCTCGGTCACGGCACCACCCTGGCCGTAACGGTCCGGCACGGTGTCGGGCGGCACCGTGGCGAGCAGGTCCGCGGCCCGGACCGGCCCGTGCCAGTGCAGGAAACGGGTGCAGGAGTCGCGGAGCGCGTCCAGATCGGCGTCGGCGGGCATGCAGCTATTGTGCCGGGCGCCGCCATGTGCCGGGCGCCAGCCCGGCCGGCCATACTCGGACCCGTGCCTGCCTCGCCTGCCCCGGCCGAGGCCGCCCTGGCCGCCTCGGGGCTCAGTTACCGGCTGATCCGGCACGGGCCGGTCCGCAGCCTGGCTGAGGCGGCGGCCGCGCGCGGCGTGACCCCGGCGGACGTGATCAAGACGCTGGTCGTGCGCCGCGGTGCGGGCGACTTCCTGTTCGTGCTGGTGCCGGGGGACCGGGCCATCTCCTGGCCGAAGCTGCGGGCCGTGCTCGGCGTCAGCCGGCTGTCCATGCCGGACGCCGCGGTAGCCCGGCAGGTCACCGGCTATGAGCGGGGCACCATCACCCCGTTCGGGTCGGTGACGGCCTGGCCGGTGCTCGCGGACGACCGGATCCGCGGCCGCGAGATCACCCTGGGCGCGGGCGAGCAGGGAGCCGCGGTGGCGCTGCCCGCGGACGCCGCCGTGCAGGCGCTCGGCGGCACGTTCGCGGACGTCAGCGACCCCGAGCCGGCCCGTTGATCAGGCTTCGTTCAGCACCGGCCGGCCATCAGGTCGGTCTCGGTGATGCCGGGTCCCTGCCCAGCGCGGATGAACCACTCGGTGCCGAACGCGTAACCGAAGGCCTCGTCCGGTAGCGCCAGGAAGAACGACTGCTCGCTGATCTGGCTGGCGTGCGCCCGCATCGCGCTCCGCTTACGCTCTAGGTAAGGCGCTACATCAACGGCCGCGGTGAGCATCGACTCCGGTTTGCCGAACTCGCCGGCGTCGCCCCGGTCGGGCAGCTCGAATCCGGCGGCCTCAGCCTGCGCTGCGAACATGACCATCCCGCGCTCGAGGTGGTCGGCGTTCATGGTGGACTGGAACACCCGCGGGGTACCCGCCAGCTCCGCCGCCCGCAGGCCCACTCGGTGGACCTGGATGTGATCCGGATGGCCGTAACCGCCGTTGTCGTCGTAGCAGGTCAGGACGTCTGCCTCTTCCTCGCTGAGGATGGCGGCCAGCTTCTGCGCGGCTTCCTCAACCGGGGCGGTCCAGAATGATCCGGGCCGGGTATTTGCGGGGGCGCCCATCATGCCGGAGTCGGTGTAGCCGAGGAACTCCACCCGCTTCACGCCGAGGATCTCCGCGGACGCGTGGGTCTCGGCCACCCGGCGCTGCCACAGTTCCTCGCCGTCGGCCAGCAGGCCCGCCGGGATCTCGCCCTGCTCACCGCGGGTGGCCACGACCAGCACGGCCCGGTGCCCGTCCGCCACGGCCCGGCAGATCACCCCGCCGCAGGCGATGCATTCGTCATCTGGGTGGGCGTGGAACGACACGAGGGTGGCCATCCTGCGACGCTACCCGACCAGCCCCACGCGGTCGGCTCATGCAGGGGTGCCAACGAGATGGATGAAGGGTTCACCCCGTCCTGACGGGGTGAACCCTTCATCCACCCGCTTCTCCACTGGCCCGCCAGGCCGGCCTCAGCCCGGACCACGAGCGGGAACTGCTCCGGGCCCTCGGCTGAACCTGGCAGGGTGACAGGCATGCGGGAACTCTCGCCGGCCCAGCAGCTGGCCCGCCAGCTGGCCCGGACCCAGCGCTTCAGCCTCGGCGTGCCCAGCCAGTTCACCGTGACCGGGGACGGCGCGGCCGTGCTGTTCCTGCGCAGCCGGGCCGGTGATGACCCGGTCAGCTGCCTGTGGCGGCTGGACCTGGGCTCCGGGCAGGAGCGGCTGCTCGCTGACCCGGCTACGCTGACCGCTGGCCGGCCAGCAGGCAAGCCAGCCGGGCAGGAACTACCCGAGGAAGAACGCACCCGGCGGGAGCGCGCCCGGCAGCAGGGGAGTGGCATCGTCAGCTACGCCACCGACGCCGCCGCAACGCTGGCGGCCTTCACCGTGTCGGGCGTACTGCACGCCGTCGCGGCCACCGGCGGCCAGGTCCGGCGGCTGCCCGCGGTGGCCACCGACCCCCGGCCGGATCCGGCCGGCCAGCGTATCGGCTACGTGCGCGACGGCGCCCTGCGGGTGATCGAGGCGGACGGCACCGCGGACCGCCTGGTCGCCGGGCCGGACGGCCCGGACGTCACGTTCGGGCTGGCCGAGCACGCCGCCGCCGAGTCGATGGGCCGGACCCGGGGCTACTGGTGGGCCCCGGACGGGCACCGGCTGCTGGTCGCCCGGGTGGACAGCGCCGCGGTCACCCGCTGGTACATCGCGGACCCGGCCCGCCCCGGCCAGCCGCCCCGCGCCGTCCGCTACCCAGCGGCCGGCACGGCCAACGCCGCGGTCACGCTGTGGCTGGCCCGCCTCGACGGCACCCGGACCGAGGTCGGCTGGGACCGGGACCGGTTCGAGTACGTGGCCGCCGCGGGCTGGGACGACCGCGGCCCGTACGCCGCGGTGCAATCCCGCGACCAGCGCACGGTCCAGCTGCTCGGCATCGACCCGGCGGACGGCAGCACCCGGCTGCTCGCCGAGCAGCGCGACGAGTGCTGGGTGCAGCTGATTCCCGGACTGCCCGCCCGCACCAGGTCCGGCGCCTGGGTCGGTCACGCTGACCAGCCCGGCACCCGGCAGCTGACCGTGGGCGGCACCCCGGTCACCCCGCCCGGGCTGCAGCTCCTCGCCGTGCTCAGCATCGACGGGGACGAGGTGCTGTTCACCGCGTGCACCGAGCCCACCCAGGCCCAGCTGTGGATCTACCGGCCCGGCCGCGGTGCCCGGCCGCTGATCACCGAGCCCGGGGTGCACACCGGAATCAAGCAGGCAGGCACGCTGGTGCACGTCGCCCGCACCGCGGACCGGCCCGGCGCCCGGGTTACCGCGACCCGGCCGCGGCATCCGCTGGTGCCGATCGCGTCGCTGGCCGAGCCGCCGGCCGGTGAACTCCGCGTCACCCCGCTCGTACTCGGCCCCCGGGAACTGCGCAGCATGCTGTTCCTGCCGTCCTGGCATCGCCCTGGCGGCCGCCGGCTGCCGGTACTGCTCGACCCCTACGCGGGTCCTGCGTTGCAGAAAGTCACCGCTGACCAGGCGCCGTGGTCGTTCTTGTCGCAGTGGTTCGCCGAGCAGGGGTTCGCGGTCCTGGTCACCGATGGGCGCGGCACCCCGGGGCGGGGGCCGGGCTGGGAGCGGGAGATCTACGGCGACATCTTCGGGCCGGCCCTCGAGGACCAGGTGACTGCCCTCACCGAGGCCGGCGCCCAGCATCCTGATCTTGATCTGCAACGGGTGGGGATCCGCGGCTGGTCATTCAGCGGCTCGCTGGCCACTCTCGCGGTGCTGCGCTACCCGGAGGTGTTCCACGCGGCCGTGGCCGGCGCCGGCGTGTCCGACCAGCGGCTGTACGAAACGCACTGGCGGGAGCGGTTCCTCGGCCACCCGGACCAGCACCCGGATGCCTACGACGCCTGCTCGCTGCTGGCCGGGGCGGCTCAGCTGAGCCGCCCGCTGCTGCTGATCCACGGCCTGGCCGACGACAACGTGTTCCCGGTGAACACGCTGCGGCTGTCCGCCGCGCTGCTCGCGGCAGGCCGGCCGCACGAAGTGCTGCTCCTGCCTGGGGTCACCCACCAGCCCGGGGACGGGGCGGTCGCCGAGAACCTGCTCTGGCACCAGGCCCGGTTCCTGCAACGCCACCTCGGCGCCTGCCCGCCGGGGCAGCCCGCCCCCGGCCCGGCGTAGCCGGGTTAACGCCTGCGTCCGGAAGCGACCACAGGTCCCTGGCCGGGGGTGCGGGAGCGGACGCCAGGCGCACCGGGCCGCGCCCTGACCGACGACAGGCCGCGGCCGGGGCTGATCCGCACCAGCTGCCACCAGGCTATGAGCAGGTACACGACCATCAGCACGACCAGCGCCCCCATGGCTGTCAGCCAGGCGGACGGCTGGTGCGCCCAGAGCGGGTCGGTGGGGGTGCCCCGGGGCAGGTCCGCGTTGAGGTTGACGGTGGACGCCATCGCGGCGAAGCCCCAGCGGGCGGGCGCGATGTATGAGACCTGTTTCAGCCCGGTGCCGAGCGGCAGCAGGGCGCCCGTCAGCATGACCTGGACCAGCGAGATGATCACCAGCACCGTGATGGCCATTTCCGACGAGACGATGAACGCCGACACGACCAGGCCCAGGGCCATCGAGGCAATGGCGAGCAGGGCCACGGCGAGCAGCAGTTCCACCAGAGGCGGCACGCCAAGGAAGGCGCCGTGGGCCGGCATCGGCTTGCCACCCACGCCAATGACGGTCAGCAGGGCGGCCTGAAAACAGTTGATCACCCCGAGCACCACGGCCTTGGACAGCAGGTAAGCGCCTGCCGACAGGCCGGCTGTTCGCTCCCGGCGGTACATGGCCCGTTCTTTGAGCAGTTCCTGCATGGAGCTGAAGGCGCCGGTGAAGGACGCGATGATGGCCAGCAGGAGCAGCGTGGTCTCCGCGCCGGGGTTCCTGGGCCCGGCCAGCCCGCGACCGCCCGCGGCCAGCCGGACCATGATCCCGAGCACGATCGGCAGCGCCGCGAGCCAGATCAGGAAGCTGCGGTTCGCGGCGATCAGGGCGGAATACCGCCGGCACAGGATGGCCAGCTGGGCCACCCGGTTCCGGGTGGGCGGCGGCGGCTTGTAGTCGTCACGAGCGGAATCTGGTGCCTGGCCGGTCACGCCGCTCGCCACGTACTGCTGGTAGGCCGGCGACCGCTCGAAGTCACCCGCCCAGTCGCGCTCCGGTTCCGTGCGGAAGGCCCGGTACACGTCCACCCAGCGCGCTTTCCCGAAGTAGCGGAGCCCATCGGCGGACGGCCCGTAGAACGCCATCTTGCCCCCGGGCATCAGCACCAGGACGCGGTCGCATTTATCCAGGTACTCGAGGTCGTGGGTGACCATGATGATCGTGCGGCCATCCTCGGCCAGCTCCTTCATGCTGTCCACGACATCTTCCTTGAGCTCCACGTCCAGACTGGACGTGGGCTCGTCGAGGAAGAGCACGGAGGGCTTGGTCAGCAGTTCCAGCGCGATGCTGACCCGCTTCTTCTGGCCGCCGGACAGCGACGCGGCTGGCATGTCCGCAGGCGGCTCCGGCCGCTCCTTGGTGGCGTCCATGAGCCGCAGCTCGTCGATAACCTCCTGCACCCGGTTGCGCCGCTCCTCGGCTGAGGTATCACCAGGGAAGCGCAGTTCAGCCGCGTAGCTGAGCGATCGGCGCGGGGTCAGTGGCTGGAAGATGACGTCTTCCTGGGGGACCAGGCCGATCCGGTGCCGCAGCTCAGCGTAGTGCGCGTAGAGGTCACGGTTGTCGTACAGGACCGCGCCCTCGGTCGCGGGCCGCAGGCCGGTCATCGCGCGCAGCAGCGTCGTCTTCCCGGCCCCGCTGGGCCCGATGACCGCGATCAGGCTGCGCTCGCCGATCGGGAAGCTCACCCGGTCGAGCAGGACTTTGTCTCCCACCCGGACGGTCAGGTCCTCCGCGACCAGGGTGACGTCGCCCTTGTCGATGAACTCCCGCAGCTCGCCACCGAACAGGCGGAACGTGGCCGGGCCGATGCCGACGATGTCCTGCTCCGTCACGGGGGCCCGGGTGACCCGCACGCCGTTGAGGAACGTCCCGTTGTGGCTGTTCAGGTCGGCGATCTCGTAGCGCCCACTGCCGGCGTTGCGCAGTTCCGCGTGGTGCCGGGAGACGCCGAGGTCGGGCAGCACGATGTCGTTGTCGTCCGCGCGGCCGATGCGCAGGGTCTGGGTGGGCGCGCGCATCACGGACGTGGGCCGGATGTCCACACTTGAGATCTGATGGGTGCCTGAGGGCGGCCGCCCGGAGCGCGGCGGGCCGGAGAAGGGCGGCCCGCCCCGGCCGGGGCGGGCCGGCTCGTCGGGCCGTCCCGGGGGAGCGGCAGGCCGCCCAGGTGGGGCGGCAGCCCAGCCGGGCGCGGCGGCGGGCCTGCCGGGCGCGGCGGCGGGCCTGCCGGGGTCGGCGTCGGGCCTGCCGGGGTCGGCGGCCGGCCGGGCCGGTGGCGGGGCGGGCCGGGACACCGAGCAGGACATGGCCGGGCCGTCAGTCGCGTGGCCGAAGCGCACCACGCAATCCTCGGTGATCTCGTGCCGGGTGACCCGCCGGGAGGCCACGAACGTCCCGTTGGTACTGCCGGTGTCCTGCACGACCCACGCGCCGCGGTCCATCTTCAGCACGGCGTGGTTCCAGGACACCCGGGAGTCGGTGGTGATGACGATGTCGGACCGCGGATCGCGGCCCACCCGGCAGGACGAGCCTGCCCGCAGCGTCTGGTCGGTGCCCTGGATCCTTACCATCAGTACCGGGGCGGCCTGCTCCGATACGGAACGCTCACTCATGCGGCGAGCCCGGAGCCGGAGAGCGCCAGCCGCACCAGATGCCGGTGACCGGCCGCGCCCGTCGGCAACCAGGGAATTCAATGGATGGCCGTCCCTCTGTCATCCTGCCCCCAGCCAAGAATTCAGGTTGTCATGTGTGCCAGGCTTCCCGCGTTATACCAGCCAGGACGCTGTCTGGTGGTGCCGGTAGCGGAAGCCCGCAACGCGGGCTAATTGTAAGCTGCCGGCCGGCGGCCGGGCCAGAGATCCAGTGCGCGCTTCGTGGCCGTACGGCCAGCTGGCCGTCTACCGCTCAGCAGTCCACCGCTCAGTAGTCCACCGCGTAGTGCGCGACGGCGTCCTCGTTCCAGGCCAGGCCGTTACCCGGGACGTCGGGCAGGTGCAGCAGGCCGGAGCGGACCTCGAACGGCTCGGCCAGGATCGGGTCGGCCCAGTCCTGCCACTCCAGCCACTGCCGGGTCGGGGTGACCCGGAGCAGGTGACCGGAGACCTCCGGGTACAGGTGGGAGGACATCGGCAGGCCGGTCACCTCGGCCAGCGCGGCCGCCTGCAGCCAGCCGGTCACCCCGCCGATCCGCATCAGGTCCGGCATGACCAGGTCGCACGCGTGCGCCCGGATGGCCTCGTGCATGGCCCGCGGGCCGTAGAAGTTCTCGCCGAGCATGACCGGGGTGGCGATGTCGCGGGCCAGCCGGGCGTGCCCGTCCAGGTCGTCGTACCGCAACGGTTCCTCGATCCAGGCCAGGCCCTCCGTATCCAGGGCCCGGCACCGGTCCAGTGCTTCGCCCAGGGTCAGCCCCTGGTTGTAGTCGGCGACCAGGGTGACCTCGCTGCCGACCGCGTCCCGGACCCGGCGGACCGCCTCGAGGTCGTCCGCCGCGCGGGCCCGGCCGACCCGGACCTTCAGCGCGGTGAACCCGCCCTCGGCCAGCAGTTCCAGCGCCTCGTCCGCCACCGCGTCCGGCGGGATGAGGCCGAGCCCGTTGCTGTTGTAGGCCGGCACCGGCTCCAGGATGCCGCCGAGCAGCCGGGCCAGCGGCAGCCCGGCCGCCTGGGCCAGCGCGTCCCACAACGCGATGTCCAGCCCGGCCACCGCGGCCAGGGCCAGGCCCTGGTAGCCGGCCAGGCCAAGCCAGCCGCGGGCGTCACCGGCGAGCGCGCCGGGCGCCGCCGGGCGGCCGCGCAGCCCGGCGCCGAGGTCGCGGATCGCCGGGACCAGCGCGGCGGCCGCGCGCTCCAGGTACGGGCCGAGGTAGCTGTGCCCGGTGATGCCCTGCTCGGTCCGGACATCGATGAGCAGCAGCGGCCACCGGGCGAAGTCACCCACCTTGGTCGCCAGCGGCCGCCGCAGCGGGACCACCACCGCCCGCACTGTGACGTCGCGGACGATGAGCCCGGCAGCGGTATCAGCCACGGCGCCGCCCTCCTCGGCCGGCCCGGGCCCAGCCTGACCCGCCACGATCCCTCACCGGGTCATTGTGACCGGGCACGGCCGCCCGCGCCAAGGCACCTGCGATGCTGGCGGTCCTGCCGCCATTCGGCCCAGGCCAGGCGGGCCAGGCCGGGCACCAGGTCGCGGGAGCGCCGGATCAGCCAGCCGGTGCCCTTGGTCGCTATCCAGCCCGCCTGCGCCCAGGCGCTCGGCTCCGGGTTGGCCGGCTCGGGGTCGGGCGGCGCCAGCGGGGCCATGCCGTGCTCGGCCAGCCGGGCCGCGAACAGCCGGGCCAGCAGCCGGTGCCCGCGCTCACTCGGATGCAGCCGGTCTACTCCCCACATCTGCTTGTCGTAGATCGCCGGTTCCGCGGCCAGGTCCACATGCACGACGTCGTAGCCCTCGGCGAGCTGGGCGAGCACCGCATTGATCGCGTGCGCGCGGCGGGCCAGCGGGCGGCGCAGCGTCGCCGGGATGCGCAGCAGCAGCCCTGGATCTGGCAGGCTCGCGGTCAGCACCAGGGCGCCCGAGCGCTGCAGCGCGACGATGATCTTCTCCAGGTCTGCGGCGATCCCGGCCAGCTCGAACGTGCCGCGCAGCGTGTCGTTCATGCCCACCAGCACTGAGGCGAGTGTGGGCGATCCGGCCACCGCCCGGGGCAGCTGCTCGCCCGCGACATCGCGGACCAGCGCACCGGACCGGGCCAGGTTGCGCAGCTCGACCTGGCCGGTGGGAGCCAGCGCGCTGGCCAGCAGCGGCGCCCAGCCACGCCAGCCGCCGTGCGGCATGCGGTCACCGATGCCCAGCGTCACCGAATCACCCAGAGCCGCGTACCGGGTGCCGGGCCCCGGCTCGTGCGCGGCCCGGGGCCAGGCAGGAGTCCCGGTAGCTGTCTGCACACGCTGATCATGACGCCGCTGAGTTCAGTAATCGGTAACTCGACGCGACGGCTGCGCGAACCTTAGCCGACGTACGTCCCGCGGCCCGGCCTGTCCGGCTGGTCAGCCCGGCGCTACCGGCCGGACCAGGCGTCGAGGTAGGCGGGCAGCTCCGCGAGACGGCTGATGACCGCGTCCGGGGCGGCGCCGTCGAACGGCGGCACCGCGGCGTGCGGGATCAGCACCGCGCGCATGCCCGCGCTCTTCGCGCCGTGCACGTCGTCGTAGGGCCGGTCGCCCACGAACACGCAGCTCGCCGGATCGTCCACGCCCACCGCGGCCATGGCCGCCCGGAACGCCTCCGGGTGCGGCTTGCACCAGGGGATCTCGCTGCTGTACACCGCCCCGTCCACCAGGTCGAGCACCTGGTCCCGGCGGAACACCCGCTCATGCGCGCTACGGGGCCACATGGTGTTGGACAGCACGCCCACCTTGATGCCCCGCCCGCGCAGGTTCTTCAGCAACGGAACCGCGTCCGGGTCGGTGAACGTGTGCGGGTCCCAGGCGTCGTAGTAACCGGCCAGGAACGCCTCCGTCGGCGTGACGCCCGCCCGCTCGAACAACTCGGTGAGCGTGGCGCTGCGCTGCGACTCCTCGCTGACCTGCCACAGCGCGTGTTCCGCGGCGAGCATCGCCGCCGCCACCTCGTCCGCCCGGGTGGCCGGGAAGTGCGGCGCGCAGATGGAGCGCCACAGCTGGCTGGCATCGATCGTGTGCCAGGGGGTGAGCGTCCCGCCCCAGTCGAAGATGACGGCTGTGATCGTCACAAGACGCATTCTACCTGAGCCGGAGTGGCTGACTTGCTGGTAAAGGGCGGCCCAGGAGGTCTTAAATGGCTCCCGGGCCATTTCCCGCGAGCGGCGGGGCCAATCGGGCGGGGCCAGCAGCCGGACCCAGCGCCGGGCAGAGAGCGGGACCGGGGCCGGGCCGGGTGAAGTGTTGGCTGTCGTTCTTTTCCCCGTCGCCGGGAGTTCGGCCCGCCTCCCTAGGGTCAACTGGCAGGACTGCCCAGCTGATCAGGCCAGGCAGGGGAAGAGGAGGATCCATGCGACACCACCATGGCGGACGGAGACTGGCTGTGCGCGCGGCCGCGGTCACCGGATGCGCCTCGCTGCTGAGCGCGATGACCCTGGCGGGCGCGGCGCCCGGGTTCGCCGCGGCGGCCAGGCCATTAACATCCGCCGCCCGGCAGGCCAGTGCTGATAAGGCCAGTGCTGATAAGGCCAGTGCTGATAAGGCCAGTGCTGATAAGGCCAGTGCTGATAAGGCCAGTGCTGATAAGGCCAGTGCTGATAAGGCCAATGCCGGGGGGAGTGCGGCCAGCAGCTGCCAGCTCGGTAATGGCGTCAAGCACGTGGTCGAGCTCACCTTCGACAATGTGCACTTCTTCCGCGACAACCCCAACGTCCCTTCCGACCTGCAGATGATGCCCAACCTGCTGAAGTTCTTCGAAGACAACGGGACGTTCCTGTCCAACAGCCACACCCCGATGATCGCGCACACCGCCGATGACCTGCTGACCACGTTCACCGGCCTGTACGGCGACCGGGCAGGCATGCCGGTCAGCAACAGCTACCAGGCGTACAACACCGACGGCACGACCGACCCGGCCGGCTCGTTCGCCTACTGGACCGACCCGGTCTTCGACACCGCCGCGACGCCGAACCCCGGCCACGACACCAACCCGTCCCTGGTCTACTCACCGACGCCGCCGGCCACCACCTCGCCGGCCCCGCGCCGGGCACGACCACACCGGCCCCGTGGGTGCCGTTTACCCGGGCCGGCTGCGACGTTGGTGACGTGGCCACGGTCAACCAGGAACTGGAGAACACCGCGGTCGACATCCCCAAGGTGTTCGGCGCCAATTCACCTGAGGTCCAGCAGCTCAACGCCGACACCGATTCGTTCAAGGACGCGGAGACCGCCGACTACGTGGGCGTCGCCGTGCACTGCGCGCAGGCCAGCGCGTTCTGCGCGGACGCCAGGGGCGTGAAGTTCGGCCAGACGACCGCCAGCCCGACCGCGGTCACCGACGCGCTGCCGGACGAGCCCGGCGGCTACCCCGGCTACCAGGGGCTGTTCGGCCACCGGTACGTCGCGCCGCAGCTCGGGGCCGGCACCGCGAACCTGGCCCATAACGGCTACCAGGTGACCAACGCGGCCGGGAACCTGGTCGACCTGAACGGCAACCAGATCAACGGGGCCTTCCTCACCGATCACCCGGGCTTCCCCGGCTTCAGCAGCATCAACGCATCGCAGACCCTGGGCTATATGGCTGACATGCTGGAGACCGGCGTGCCGGTGGTCAATGGCTACATCTCGGACATCCACGGGAACGAGAACATCCCCGGCCTGTCCGCGTGCACCGGCGCGCCCGCCGCGCTGGGCAGCGGCGACGCCTGCTACGTCGCCCAGGCGCAGTACTACAACCAGGCGTTCGGCACCTTCTTCCAGCGGCTGGCCGCGGACGGAATCACGGCCAAGAACACGCTGTTCGTGCTCAGCTCGGACGAGGGCGACCACGAGGCCGGCGCCAACGTCGGCCGGGCGGTCCAGCCCGCCCCGGCCAGCTGCGACGGGGCCACGGTCAGCGGTACCACGGTGACCCCGGACGTCGCGTGCACCTACCCGGCGGGCTCGTTCGGTGAGCTGGGCGCCAACGTGACCGGCCTGCTCGCTGCCCAGGAGAACAACACGGTCCCGTTCAGCCTGGAAAATGACACCGCACCGGAGTTCTACGTGACCGGCAATCCCGGGCCGGACGCGGCGTCAGTGCGCAGCCTGGAGCACAGCGTGGCGGCGATCACCGCGGCGAACCCGTACAGCGGGACCACCCAGAAGATCGACAACTACATCGCGGACCCGGCCGAGGAAGCCATCCTGCACATGGTGAACGCGGACCCGGCCCGGACACCGACCTTCGCGATGTTCGCCAAGCCCGACTATTTCCTGCAGGCCGCCGCCCTGACCGGTGCCTGCGCCGGGAAACTGGTCTGCCAGAACACGGGCTTCGCCTGGGATCACGGTGACTACGCCGCCGAGATCAACACCAACTACGCCGCCTTCGCCGGGCCCGGCGTCCGCACCCTGGGCCTGGACGGGCCGTCCGCCAGCCAGGGCCCCAGCTCGGCGGGCGCGGACAGCGGGCAGATCACCGTGGCTCAGCAGCATCTCCCTGGGCCATGGGTGGACGAGACCGACATCCGGCCCACCCTGCTGTACCTGGCCGGCCTGCACGATGATTACGAGCACGACGGCCGGGTCATCACCCAGATCCTCGCCCACCCGGATCACGCGCTCAGCGGCCCGGTCGTGACCCAGCTGGGGGAGTGCTACAAGCAGCTCAACTCCAGCGTGGGTGAGTTCGGCGCGGCCACGTTGCCGGCCTCGACCAGCGCGGTGGAGTCCACCAGCACCGGTGATGCGACCTTCCTGCGCGTCAACGCGGCGCTGACCGGGCTGGACAAAGTCCGGGACGCGCTGGCCGGGAAGATCAAGTCCGAGCTGGAGGCCGCGGCGTTCAGCAACGCCCCGGTCCCGGGCGCGGGCCTGCAGGCGATCGCCTGCCGGGCCGTCATCGCCTCCGCGCAGCACCTGGCCGCCAGCAGCTGAGGGCGGCGCCCCGTGGTCCCGGCACGGGGCCGGGACCACGGGGCCGGGACCGCCTGGCCGAGGCCGGGCCCCAGGTGAGGGGGAGGGCGTCGATGCCGTAGATGCCCTCGACGCCGCCCAGCCGGGCCTCGCCACCCGGGCGCAGCCCGGTCAGCCGGGGGGCCAGGAACCCGATAGCTTCCTCCAGCTCGGCCCGGGCCAGGTTCTGGCCGAGGCAGAAATGCGGGCCCGCGCCGAACGTCAGCAGCCGGCCTGATCCCGGCCGATATCGAACTCATCGCCGGCCTCCTGATCCCGGTTGGCCCGCTCGGCGCAGATCGCCACGATCGTGCCGGCCGGGAACAGCACGCCGCGGTACTCGATGTCGGCCAGGCAGATCCGGGCGGTGAACGGGGTGATCGGCTCGAACCTGAGCACCTCCTCGACCGCGCCGGGCACCTGGGCTGGGTCCGCCGCCAGCCGGGCCCACTGCCCGGGATGCTCGGCGAACAGCCGCATCCCGTGCGCCAGCTGAGCCTGGGTCGTGTCCACCCCGCCGGCCACCACATTGAGCACCAGGTTGATGCACTCGGTGTGGGAGAGCTTCGGGCTGCCGGTCCCCGGCTCCGGGTCCTCGGCCGCCAGCAGCGCGCTGATCAGGTCGTCCCCCGGCTCCTGCCGGCGCCGCTCGAGTAGATCCGCCACGTAGTCGTAGAGCTCGCCGACCGCCCGCTCGATCCGCTGCGGCTCGGCGGCCAGCGCCCGGATGTCGAACTGGCGCTGCACCCAGCCGGACCATTCGTGCAGCTGCGGCGCGTCCTGCGGCGGCGCGCCGAGCACGGCGGCGATGGTCAGCGAGGGGTACGGCTTGGCGAAGGCGGCGACGAAGTCGCAGTCCGTGGCGCCGTCGAGGGCCTGCCACAGATCGGCCAGGAAGCCGCACATGACCGGGCGCCAGCGGTCCGCGGCCCGCGGCGTGAACGCCGGGCCGACCAGTGCGCGCAGCCGCCGGTGCAGGTCACCGGTGAGGTTCAGGATGTTGGCGTCGATCTGCTCGCGCAGCCGGCCGCCGGTGACGCCGAAAATGTCCGCGATCTCCCGGCCCGGGAACGCGGTGTGCCGTGCCCGCAGGAAGAACTCCCCGGATTCCCGGTCCAGCACCACGTAGGTAAGCGGGGAGCGGGCCAGCCAGCCCTGCTGCCGCACGGCCGCCAGCCGCTGGTGGTAGATCTCGCCGGCCAGCCCCGGCTCGGCATAGTCGAAGAACGGCAGGTCGAGGTCGTTCACGCTGACCGGCACCGCCCGGCTGGCGGTCCCGGGCGGACCGGCGGGCGGGCTGGCGAGCGCAGCGGGCTCGTCAATTGCGGACATAGCCTCTTCTTTCCACTCTCACGCGACATTACGCCCGACGCCGGCCGCCAGTCGATGATCATGGGATTATCGTCGCTGGGCCGGGTCGGCGTGCGCGACTCCCGGCTACCTGGGACACTGTCAGCCGGGTAGGTAAAGCCACGCCGAGAAGGGAAGTACGCGATGGCCGAGGCGAACGGCGAGGTCGCGGTTCGCGACCCGGATGCGCTGGTCAAGGAGATCGATCGGACCCGGGAGAGCCTGGCCCGGACCATCGGTGAGCTGACCGAGCGGGTCAGCCCGGCCAACGTGGCTAACCAGGCCATGACCCGGGTCCGCGAGCAGATCGGCCAGCCGGGGATCCGGCTGGCTGGCGGGGCGGTGGGCGCGGTGATCGTCCTCGGCCTCACCGCGTACCTGCTGCGCCGCCGCCGCAGGTAGCACCCTGCGGAAGCCCGGCATCCGGGCGGCCATCAGCCGAAGGCCTGGCCCTCGCCCCGGTAGGTGGGCACCGTCGCGGTCACGGTGTCCCCGTCGATCAGGTGCAGCTGGCTGAACCGCTCGGCCAGCTCGCCCGCCTTGGCGTGCCGGAACCACACCCGGTCGCCGATCCGCAGGCTGTCCGCGATCCGCCCGAGCAGCGGCGTCTGCACCTCGCCCGCGCCTTCCTGGCGGTCCAGCCGCAGTCCGGGCGGGAGGTAGGGCTGGGGCAGCCTGCTGGCCTGGCCGGGCCCGGAAGCCAGGTAGCCGCCGCCGAGCACGGTGACCACGCCGCGGCCGGGCCGGCGCACCACCGGCAGCGCGAACAACGCGGCCGGCCGGCCGGAAAAGCCGCGATAGCTGTCGAACAAGCCGGGATGGTAGAGCCCGGAGCCCGCGCCGATCTCGGTCACCGCCTCCTCGGCCGCGGTCTTCTCGATCGAGCCGGTGCCGCCCCCGTTGACGAAGCCGAGCGGGGTCACCGCGCTGACCGCGCGGACGATAGCGGCGCGGCGTACCGCGAGCTCCGCCGCGGACCGGCGCTGCATCTGCCGGACCGCCACGCCGTACAGCGGCCGCCCGGCCAGCGCGTCCCCCAGGCCGGCGATCTGCGCCTCGTAGGCCATCAGCCCGGCCAGCCGCAGCCCGGGCCGGGCCGCGATGTCCCGGGCCAGCGCGGCTGCCTCGGCGGGGGTACGCACCGGGGAGCGGCGCACCCCGGCGCGGAGCAGGCCGGCCGGGGCGAGATAGGCGGTGTCGATATCCAGGCAGACGCGGACCAGGGCGGGGCTGGTCACGGCGGCGGCCGCCGCCTCGATCAGGTCGAGGTGATCCGGGCTGTCCACCATCACGGTGATCGCCGCGGCCGCGGCCGGGTCGCTGGCCAGCCGGGCGAGCGCGGTCCGGTCTGCGGTCGGGTAAGCGACCAGGATGTCACCGGCCATGCCCTGCGCCGCCAGCCACAGGGCCTCGGGCAGGGAGTAGGCCATGATGCCGCGGAACCCGCCCCGGCCGAGGGCTTCGGCGAGCAGCGCCCGGCACCGCACTGACTTGCTGGCCACCCGGATGGGCTTGCCCGCGGCCCGGCGGGTCATGTCCGCGGCGTTGGCCCGGAACGCGGCCAGGTCGACCACGGCAAAGGGTGGCTCCAGGTGCGCGGTGGCCGCGTGGTAGCGGCGCAGGTCGCCGGGCCGCGGGTGGTAGCCCGGCGCGCCGCGACCGCTCACTCAGCCTCTTGGGTCAGCGCGGTGTACTCCTCGGCGGTGAGCAGGCCCGCGGGCTCGCCGTCCCCGGCCAGCCGGATCCGCATCAGCCAGCCCGCCCCGTACGGGTCGGTGTTGACCAGGCCCGGGTCATCGTCGATCTCCGGGTTGGCCTCGATGATCTCGCCGTCCACCGGGGAGAAGAGATCGCTCACCGACTTCGTCGATTCGACCTCGCCGCACGGCTCGCCCGCGATGACCTCCGCGCCCGGCGCCGGCACCGACACGTACACGACATCGCCCAGCGCCTGCTGGGCATAGTCGGTGATGCCGACCGAGGCCACCCCGCCGTCGATGGCAATCCACTCGTGCTCCGCGGTGTAATGCAGGTTCTCCGGAACGGTCATGCTCGCCTCCTGTGCGAATCTGCTTTCCGGGGCCGGGCCAGGTGCCCAGCGAGAGTTCAGCGCGGCCGATGGTAGAACGGCAGCGCGGTCAGTACGGCGGGCTCGGCCCGGCCCCTGATGTCCACGGCCAGCCTGCTGTCCCCGGGCGCCGCCGCCTGGGCCGCGACGTCCGGTGCGAGGTAGGCCATGGCGATGGGCACGCCCAGCGTCGGGGACGGGGCGCCGCTGGTCACCGTGCCGCACTCAGTGCCATCCCAGAGGACGGCGTATCCGTGCCGGGGCACCCGCCGGGTCCCGCCGCGCAGGCCAGCCAGGACCCGCCGCGGGGCGGCCTGCGCCGCCGCGGCGAGCGCCGCCCGGCCGACGAAATCCCCGGGCTTGCCCAGCTTCACCACGCGGCCCAGCCCGGCGTCGAACGGGGTGGTGTCCGGTCCGAGCTCGTTGCCGTACAGCGGCATGCCCGCCTCCAGCCGCAGCGTGTCCCGGGCCGCCAGCCCCGCCGGGACCAGGCCCGCGGCGTGCCCGGCCGAGGCCAACGCCGACCACAGGCCCGCGGCCTCCGCAGGCGGGGCGAACAGCTCGAAGCCGTCCTCCCCGGTGTAGCCGGTCCGGGCGAGCAGCACCTCATGGCCGGCCACTGCGGTGCGGTGGCTCGCGTAGTAGGTGACCGAGTCCAGGGCCAGGCTGGTGAGCGGGGCGAGGATCCCCGCGGCGGCCGGGCCCTGGATGGCGATCAAGGCATACTCCGGGGTCAGGTCGGTGACCCGCGCGTCATAGGACGCCGCCCGCTCACGCAGCGCCTGGTGCACCACGCCGGTGTTGGCCGCGTTCGCCACGACCAGGAAATTCCCGTCGGCCAGCCGGTACACGATCAGGTCATCGAGCACCCCGCCGTCGGCCGCGCAGATCATCGTGTACCTGGCCCGGCCGGGCCGCACCGCGGACAGCTCGCCGACTAGGGCGTAGTCCAGGGCGGCGGCCGCGCCAGGACCGCTGACGCCGATCTCACCCATGTGCGAGAGGTCGAACAGGCCGGCCGCCGTGCGCACAGCCTGGTGCTCCGCGGTCTCACTGCCGTAGCGCAGCGGCATCCGCCAGCCCGCGAACGAGGTCATGGTCGCGCCGAGCTGCTCATGGACCTCGGCCAGCGGCGTCTCGCGCGCCGGGAGGGCAGGGGGCGTAGTCATATCAGGGGCACTCCAGGGCCGGTACGGCGGTGGCCGGGGCGGCCCGGGTCAGCATACCGGTCCGGCCTGGCCCGCCGGAGGGCACGCTCCGGGCTAGGCTCGGCCGCAGGGACCGGCCACCGTGACACGCGCAGCAGGAGGCGGGCATGGACCTACTGTCGGACAGCGAGATCAGCGCAGGCCTGGCCGGCCTGCCGGGATGGACGCGGGACGGGCAGAGCATCACCTGCACGATGACGCTGGCGGATTTCAAGGCCGCGATGCTCTACACCGGCGCGGTGGCCTACCTCGCGGAGCAGGCCAACCACCATCCGGACCTGCTGATCCAGTGGAATCGCGTGTCGCTGACCCTGTCCACGCACTCAGCTGGCGGCCTGACCAGGAAGGACCTCGACCTGGCCGACCGTATCGCCGCCCTGGGCTGACCGGGCGCGCGGCTGGGCGGGCGGTCCGGGGTTGGGGGAGCACCAGCCCGCTGGATCAGCGACTGTAATCACAGTCCAGGTGCTTGATTCCGTTGATGAAGCTGGACAGCAGCGGCTGCGGCGGCCCGGCGGCCTGGATGTCCGGGATGCGGGTGAGCAGTTCCCGCAGAATTACCGTGATCTCCCGCCGGGCCAGGTGGGCGCCGAGGCAGAAATGCGGTCCGGCGGCACCGAAGCCGACATGCGGGTTGGGGGAGCGGGTGATATCGAACCCGAACGGGTCGGCGAACACTGTCTCATCGCGATTGGCGGACCAGTAGAACAGCACGGTCTTGTCGCCCGGGTGGTACGGGTGGCCATTCATGACATGGTCCTGGGTCACCGTGCGGCGCATGAAGATGACCGGTGTGGTGTGCCGGACGATCTCCTCCACCGCGCCGCTGATCCGCTCCTCGAACGCGCCGGCCAGCAGGGCCCGCTGCCCGGGGTGCTCGCTGAGCAGCAGCAGGGAGTGCGAGATGGCGTTCCGGGTGGTCTCGTTGCCCGCCACCACGAGCAGGATGAAGAACGAGGCCAGCTCGGCGCTGGTCAGCTGCTCGCCGTCGATGTTGGCGCTGGCCAGGGCGGTGATCAGGTCGTCCGCCGGGTAGCTGGCCCGCGTCTCGCGCAGCTCGCTGACCAGGGTGCCCAGCTCCGCGCCCGCGGTCAGGATCTGGGTCGCGGCCTCCCCCGCGTCCTCGCTGATGATGTCCGGGTCGAAGCCGGACAAGATGATGTTGGTATCCCGCAGCACCATGTCGTAGCTGCTGGCCGGGATGCCCATCATCTGGCAGATGATGGTGAGCGGCAGCCGCGCGGCCACGTGCTGCACGAAGTCGCACGGCCCGATGTCCAGCAGGTCATCGACGATAGTCGCGGCCACCTGCTGGACATCATCCTCGAACTTCTTGATCATCCGCGGGGTGAACGCCCGGGAGACGATCCGGCGCAGCCGGGCATGCCGGGGATCGTCCATGTTGATCATTGATCCGAAGTACTCGTTGAACTCGACCGGCAGGTTGACGATGCTCGTCGCGCCCTGGCCGGAGGAGAACACCTCAGGGTGCCGGCTCGCCTCCACCACGTCCGCGTGCCGGACCAGCGCGTAGTAACCCGGGCCGGGCTCGCCGAACGGGCTCTCCGGCTCGGCGAAGAACGGCGGGCTGGGGAGGGCCCTGAGCTGGGCGAAGGCGGCATGCCGGGCGGCCGGGGGCAGGCCCCAGAACGCAGTGTCCGACAGATCGATCTCGCCCGGCGTCCCCGGGGGCAACTGTGTAGTCAGGGCGGCCGCCTCGGATCCAGAATTCCGTTCGGTTCCCATAGTCGCACCCCGGCCGGCCGGGCGGAAGGTGCCGGAGGCGGCCCCCCGCAGGCGAAGTAGTACCCGCTAGGCGAAAGCGGAGGTACCGTGAACGCATGCGGGACGGGGAGATGGTATCGGGGATCGTCGCTGGCAACCCCACCGCGCTTGCGGAAGCCTACGACCACTACGCTCCGGCACTGTATGCATACTGCCGGTCGCTGCTGGCGGAGCCCGCGGCCGCGGCGGACGCGCTGTACGACACGTTCATCGTGGCGGCCGCGAAACTGTACGGGCTGCGTGACCCCAGCCGGCTCCGGCCGTGGCTGTACGCGGTGGCCCGGAACGAATGCCACCGCGCGCTGCGCGGCCGCCCGGGCACCGGGCTCTTCGATGAGCTGCCAGCGGGCAGCGAGGACACGCACGACTTCGGGTCAGCCCTGGACCAGGCCGAGCTGCGCGAGCTGGTCTGGTTCGACGCTGGCCGGGCTGAGCCCGGCGGACCGGGAGATCATCGAGCTGACCCTGCGGCACGAGTTCTTCGGCGCGGACCTGGCGGATGCGCTCGGCGTGCCGCGGAATCAGGCGCACGCGCTGGCCACCCGGGCCCGGATGCAGTTCGAGACGGGGCTGACCGCGCTGCTGGTGGCCCGCTCGGAGCAAGGCTCGTGCCCGGAACTGGCGGAGATCCTGGCCGGCTGGGAAGGCGAGCTGACCGTGCCCCTGCGCAAGCAGGTGCGCCAGCATCTCAGTTCCTGCCCGGTCTGCGGCGAGCGCCGGCGGCAGGACGTCAGCCCGGCCGCCGTGCTGGCCGGGCTGCCCACGCCCAGCCTGCCCCCGGATATCCGGCATCAGCTGCTGAACCTGGTGACCGATCCAGCGGCGGAGGCCATTGCGGCCTGTGTCGACGTGGCGGTCCGGGCGGAGCCGTTCACCCGTACCGGGTTCCCGGTGCCGCTGGACCCGGTCGGCACCTCGCGTGGCCCGGTGGCGCTGATGCCAGCCGCGGGCGTGCTCGTCGCGGCCTGCGCGGTCTTTGGTGGCGGCGCCATGCTGGTCGCCAACACGCTGCACCACACGCCGACCGTGGCCAGTGTCACCACGCTGAATCCCGCGGTCCCGTCGGCCGAGGCCGCCCCGGCCGCGAGCCCGCCGCCAGCGCAGTCAGGGTCTGCTGCCCGGCATTCGGCCGGGGCGGGGGCGGGCGCGATCCAGCCGACCGTGGGCACCACGTCCGGCCTGACCAGCTCGAGCGGGTCGAGTTCGGCCGGTTCGACGAAGTCCGGTTCGACGAAGTCCGGTTCGCCCGCACCGGCCACGTCGCCAGCCAAATCGCCCACGCCCACGCCGACGCCGACGCCGACGCACACGGTGACCCCGACGCCGACGCCGACCCCCACGCCGACGCCGACTCCCACGCCGACGCCGACTCCCACGCCGACTCCCACGCCGACGCCGACCCCCACGCCGACTCCCACGCCGACGCCGACCCCCACCCCGACCGTGACCGCCCCGGCGTCAGCAGCGATCACCAGGCGGGTCTGACCGGCCACCGGGCGGCGGCCCGCAGGTCACCGGGGCAGCGCGCAGGGCCGCCGGGTTCATGACAGTTGTCATGGGCATGTCGTGACAGCCATCGCCGCGAGCCTGCCGTCCCCGATGCCACGATGGGCGCATGACAGTGACGAACATGGACGGCATCGGGTCGCCGCGTCATGCTGGCACGGACCAGGTCATGGCCATCAGCCTGCGCGGGGTGCGGAAGAACTTCGGCCCGGTGGAGGCCGTGCGCGGGATCGACCTGGACGTGGCACCCGGGGAGATCGTCGCGTTCCTCGGTCCCAACGGCGCGGGCAAGACTTCGACGATCGACATCATCCTGGGCCTGTCCCGGCCCAACACAGGGGAGGTCGCGGTCTACGGCATGCCGCCGCGGCAGGCCATCTCACACGGCCTGGTGTCCGCGGTGATGCAGACCGGCGGGCTGCTCAAGGACCTGACCGTAGCCGAGACCGCCCAGTACACCGCGAGCCTGTTCGCGCAGAGCACCTCGGTGGATGAGGCGCTGCAGCGGGCGGGCATCGCCGGCCTCGCCGGCCGCAAGGTCGGCAAGTGCTCCGGCGGTGAGCAGCAGCGGCTGCGGTTCGCCATGGCCCTGCTGCCCGATCCGGAACTGCTCATCCTCGACGAGCCCACGACCGGCATGGACGTGGAGGGCCGGCGCAGTTTCTGGGCCGCCATCCGGCAGGACGCGGAGCAGGGCCGCACCGTGCTGTTCGCCACGCACTACCTGGAGGAGGCCGACGCCTACGCCGACCGGATCATCCTGGTCCGGCACGGCCAGATCGTAGCCGACGGCACCTCCGCGCAGGTCAAGGCGATGGCTGCGGGCCGTACCGTGCGGGCCACGCTGCCCGGGGCCAGCGAGGTGGCGCTGAGCGCCATCCCGGGCGCGGATAGCGTGGAGATCCGCGGCGACACGGTGCTGGTGCACGCCAGCGACAGCGACGCGGTAGCCAGGCACCTGCTGACCGCCACCCCGGCCCGGGACCTGGAGATCACCACCCGCGGCCTCGAGGATGCTTTTATCGCCCTGACCAGCGATGACGACGATAGTTACAAAGGAGGATCGCGATGAGCGCCCAGTCCATGCCCGCACCGGCCACGGCTTCAGCGGCCCAGCTGGACGCCCGGCGGGTGCCCCCGATGGGCGGCCTCAACCTGACCGTCCTCGGCCTGGAGATCCGCAGGCTGCTCCGCAACCGGCGCACGGTCATCTTCGCGCTGGTCATCCCGGTTGTGTTCTTCCTGCTCTTCGGGCTGAACTCGGCTTACGCGAACCAGCCGGCCGGCCACGGCAACGTGTCAGCGTTCATCATGATCAGCATGGCGCTGTACGGGGCCGTGCTGGCGACGACCAGCGGCGGGGCGATGGTCTCGGTCGAGCGCGCGGCGGGCTGGAGCCGGCAGCTGCGGCTGACCCCGCTGTCCCCGGTGGCCTACATCGCCATCAAGATGCTCACCGCGATGGTCCTCGGGCTGTGCTCGGTGGTCGCGGTCTTCGCCGTCGGCATGATCACCGGCAAGCCGACCATGCCGGGCTATCTGTGGTTCGTCACGGCCCTGTGCGTGTGGGTCGGCTCGCTCGTCTTCGCGGCGTTCGGGCTGTTCATGGGCTACCTGCTGCCGACCGAGAACGTGATGCAGTTCCTCGGCTTCGGGCTGATGCTGTTCGCCTTCGGCGGCGGCCTGTTCATCCCGCTGAGCCAGTACCCGCACACGCTCCAGACCATCGCCAAGTTCACCCCGCTGTACGGCCTGAACGAGCTGGTGCACGCCCCCCTGCTGGGTGGCAGCGTGGACATCGTGTGGGCCATCAACGCCATCGCCTGGCTGGTCATCTTCGCGGGCGGCGCAGTATGGCGGTTCCGCAAGGACACCGCGCGGGTCTGACCCGGCTATCCGGATGCGGCGCCGGCTTCCCCAGCGGGGGAGCCGACGTTCGCGTCCAGCCAGGTCCCCAGCGGCCGGGTGGCCCGCAGGAAGCCGGTGATGCGGTCCCGGGCGGCCGGGGTCTCCAGCCAGGGCTCCACCGGCCACTCCTGCCAGGCGACCACGCTCTTGTAGCGGAGCAGGCCGATCCGGGGATGCTCGGCCGGGTAGCCGCGCGGCGCCTTCTTCAGTGCGTCCCGGGCGTGCACGCCGATCCCGTGCTGCTGGACCGCGGCGATGACCCGCTCCAGCCCGGGCCCGGTGACGTCGTCCGCCACCGCCCGGCGGTACCGGTCGAGCTGGTCCGGGGCCATGTGGTAGTACCCGTTGCCGACGGCGAGCCCGCTCGCCGAGAACTGGATGTAGCCACCACCCACCGTGGCCCCGATGTGCGTCTTGTAGAGCGACTTGTCCCGGCTGAACCGGACGTCGCGGTACGGGCGGAAGATCTTGGCCGGGCCGAAGTCCGGGGCGAGCTCCTCGATCAGCTCGGCCATCGGGCGCAGCACGTGCTCCTCGTAGACGCCCTTGTTCGCGGTCCAGTACGCCTTCGAGTTATCCGCCGCCAGGCCCTCGTAGAACTCCAGGGCCTCTTCCGGCCACCCGCTGAACGGCATAGTGGCACTCTGCCACGGGGGACGGCCGGAGCGGGACTGGTTTGTCCAGCAAGACCGGCATAGCCTGCCACCATGACCGAGACGATGCCGTTGTTCCCCCTCGGCACCGTTCTCTACCCGGGCCTGCTGCTGCCGTTGCACATCTTCGAGGACCGCTACCGCCAGCTGGTCCGCGACCTGCTGGATGGCTCTGGGCCGCGGCGGTTCGGCGTCATCGCGATCCGGAAGGGCCGCGAGACGGGTGCGCAGAGCGTGTCCGCGCTGTACGAGATCGGCTGCACGGCCACGCTGCGCCGGGTCACCGAGTACGAGGACGGCCGGTTCGACCTGGTCACCGTGGGCGCGGACCGGTTCCGGCTGAGTCAGCTCGGCGACGCGGATCCGTACCTGCGCGGCGATGTGCACCTGCTCACCGAGGACACCGGCGACGAGGCCGCCGCGGCCCAGGCGGTCACGGCGGTGCACCGCGGCTTCCGCGGCTACCTGGCGGCGCTCGCCGACCAGGGCGGCAGCCAGATCAGCGTCCCCGACCTGCCCGACGACCCGATCGCGCTGTCCTACCTGGTGGGCGCGTCGATGATCGTTGACCTGCCGGTCAAGCAGTCGCTGCTGGCCGAGCCGGATGCGCTGCGGCGGCTGACCGCGGAGCGCGCGTTGCTGTCCAGGGAAACCATGATGCTCCGCTCGCTCCCGTCCACTCCCGCCCCGGAGCTGCGGCATTCCCCGTACAACCCGAACTTAGCCGCCCCCTGGGCCTGAACGGCCCGGTCTGAACTGAACGGCCCGGCTGAACTGAACGGCCCGGCCCAGCCGGGCAGCTCAGCCCAGCCGGGCGGTGATCTCGGTCAGCACCGGGCCCAGCGGGGCGTCCAGCGTCCAGCGGGCGAGCGCGTCTCCCCGGGTCGCTCCCTGGTTGACGATCGCCACCGGGACGCCGAGCCTGGCCGCGTGCCGGACGAACCGGTAGCCGGACATGACGGTCAGCGAGGAGCCCAGGACGATGAGCGAGCGGGCGGCCCCGACCAGCGCGTAGCAGTGGGCGACCCGGTCCGGCGGCACGTTCTCGCCGAAGAACACCACGTCCGGCTTGACCAGGCCGCCGCAGGCCGGGCAGTCCACCACCCGGAAGCTGGCCGCGGCCGCATCGCTGATCACGACGTCACCGTCGGGGTTGACCTGGCTGACCGGGGCCGCCCAGTCCGGGTTGGCCGCGCGCAGCCGGACGTCGAGGTCCGCGCGCGGCGTCCGCTCACCACAGCCGAGGCAGCATACCCGGTGCAGGCTGCCGTGCAGCTCGATCACCTGCCGCGCCCCGGCCGCCTGGTGCAGCCCGTCCACGTTCTGGGTGATGATCCCGGCCAGCAGCCCGCGGCGCTGGAACTCCGCCACCGCGAGATGGCCCGCGTTCGGGATGGCCCCAGTAATGTGCTGCCAGCCGTGGTGGCTGCGGGCCCAGTACCGCTGGCGCGCCGCGGCGGTGGCGGTGAACGCCTGATACGTCATCGGCTCAGCCCGGCGGGCCCGCCCGCTCGGGCCGCGGTAGTCCGGGATGCCCGACTCGGTGGACAGCCCGGCCCCGCTCAGGATCACCGCCCCGCCGCCCGCGACCAGCCGGGCCAGCGCCGCCACCGGGTCCGGTCCTGGGCCGGGCCGGGCGGTCTGGCCCTCGAGCGCGGCGGTCACCTGCTTCATGCTGCCTGATGCGCGCGGATGCGTGGTACCCGGGCCCAGGTCAGCAGCGATCCCCAGGCCCGGGTACCAGGCTCGGGGGTCAGCGCATCAGCGGCTTGCCGAGCGGGACCGCGTTACCGCCGGTGGCCGCCGAGACCGCGCCGTAGAACAGGTAGACGCCGAGCGCGGCGAAGATGAGCACGACCACGCCGCCGGTCTTCAGCAGCCCGGTGGACGCGTTCGCGGTGCCCAGCAGCACCAGCAGCAGGGCCAGGTCGACCAGGACGAACAGCGCGGTGAACGCCACCGGCAGCCGCAGTGTCGCCAGTGTGAGCACCACGACCAGGATCAGCCACGCGGTCAGGAACAGCTTCTCGGTCGAGATGACCGCGGTGAGGCCGATGCCGAACCAGCCGTGCGTCAGCCCGACTACGAGCACCGCGTAGCTGAGCCAGAACCCGGCGAAGATCCCGAAGACGCTCGCCACCGCGCTCTGCCCGACGGCAGCGGCCCAGATCGTGGCCAGGAACAGGCCGATTGAAGTGGAGGCCAGGATGATGGGCAGTGAGGCGCCCACGGCGGTGGCTGGCACCATGCCGACCAGGACCAGGCCGAGGGCGATCGATCCGACGATGAAGCACGGCAGCCCGAGTACGAGCGGGTCGCCGGTCAGCGGGGCTGGAGGTGCGGGCGGGGGGACTGGGATCTCGGCCGAGTCGTCGGCGGTTGCGTTGAGCGCGGCCATTACTGCTCCTTCGCAAGCACTCGTGGGTGACCCGGCAAGAAGCGCGGGCCATTGCACCATCCGTACCTCTGCTACGCCCTGAGGTGTTTCTCAGTTTGAGCCAGCACCCGGCCAGCGGACGCCAACCTCGACCTGACAGGCCAGGTAGGAGTGGTGCACCCGGCCCCGCAGGGCAGGGTGCACCGGGGCTGCGGGCAGCCGGGGGCGGCGGACTGCCCGGGCCGAGGACGCCGCGGGCACGGCCCGGGCCCGGGCAGCACCCGCGCCGCGCTGACGGCCTGGGGAAGTGGGTAGTTTGGCTGGTATGACCTGCACTCTGCCCGCTGGGCGGGGCCGCCGCCCCGGCCGGCCCCTGGAACTGGCCGGGGAGCCACGATGACCGCCGACCCGTACGCCGCGGCGGCTGGCCTGATCGAGCGCTCGGCCGCCGCGTACGTGGCCGGCGTGCCGGAGCATCCCAAGGACGACGGCTTCTTCGGGCCCGCCAGCATCACCTGGCGGATCAGCAACGATCCGTCCGCCCCGGTGGCCGGGTTGCGCTCGCTGCTCATGCAGGCACTGCACCCGCTGGCCATGGCCGGGGTCGACCAGCACAGCGACTGGCGCCGCGACCCGGTGGGCAGGCTCGCGGCGACCCAGGGGTACGTGACCACGGTGACCTTTGCCGAGCGGGCCGCGGCGGAGCGGGCCGCGGCCCGGGTGCGCGGCATTCACACCCATGTCTGCGGCACCGACCTGGTGACCGGGAAGCCCTACGCGGCGAGCGATCCGGCCCTGCTGCTGTGGGTGCACGTGGCGCTGGTGGACGCGACCATGGCCGCGGCCCGGCTGCTCGGCGCCGGGTTCTCAGCCGCGGAGCTGGATCGCTACGTCGCGGAGATGGTGGTCGCGGCCGAGCTGGTCGGGGTACCGCGCGACCTGGTCCCGGCCAGCGTGGCCGGCGTCGGGGAGTACCTGGCCGCGGTCCGGCCTGAGCTGCGCGGCACGCCCGCCGCCCGGGAATCCATGGACTACCTGCTCAACCCGCCAGACCTGGACGAGGACGTGGCCGAGATATGGCAGGACATCCGGTACGCCGCGATGGCCGCGCTGCCGGCCTGGGCACGGGAGATGCACGGCTACCGCGCGGTCGCGGAGCTGACCCCCGAGCGCCGGACCGAGATCCGGCAGACTCTCGGCGTGCTGGACGCGCTGTTCCTCGGCGAGCCCGGTGTGCTCGAGGCCCGGCAGCGGATCACCCTGCGGACGCGCGCGGCGCGGGCCGCGTGACCAGCACGCGGGCGGCCCAGCCAGGCGTGCGCCGGACCGGCATGAACCGGGTGGGCGGGAACGGGAAACGCGTGCGCCGGACGGCGTATGCCGCGGCGGCGGCGGCCGGGGCCGTGGCCGGGCTGGTGCTGGCCCGCCGGGCCGGGCCGCTGCGGCTGCGCCGCGGGCTGGCCGCGCTCCAGCTGGCCGTCCGCGGCGGAGTGCGCTACGCGAGCAGCGCACCACGGCTGTTCGCCGCCGCAGGTGAGCACCGGCAGCAGCTGCGCCAGGATCTCGCCCTGCAGACCGCGGAGGACGTCGCGGCCACCCTGGGCGCGATGAAAGGCGTCCTCATGAAGCTCGGCCAGCTGGCCAGCTACCTGGATGACGGCCTGTCACCCGCGGTCCGCCGCACGCTCAGCCGGCTGCAGGACAGCGTGCCGCCGATGAGCGCGGAGCTGGCCGCCCGCGTCGTCGAGGAGGAGCTGGGCCTGCCGCCGGAGCAGGCGTTCGCCCGCTGGGACCCGGAGCCGATCGCCGCCGCGTCCATCGGCCAGGTGCACCGCGCGATCACCCACGATGGCCGCGCGGTGGCGGTGAAGGTGCAGTACCCGGGGATCGCGGAGATGATCGCGGCGGACCTGGACAACGTCTCCCTGCTGCGCCGGATGCTGCGCATCACCGCGCCGAGCCAGGACGTGGACGCGCTGATCGCGGAACTGCGGGAGCGGGTGCTGGAAGAACTCGACTATCAGCGGGAAGCCGCCAACCAGCAGCTCCTGGCGGACTTCTACCACGGTCACCCGACCATCCGGGTCCCGGGAATCGTCAGCGAGCTGTCTACCCGGCGGCTGGTCACCAGCGACCTGGCTGACGGCGCCCGGTTCGCCGAGCTGCTCAGCTGGCCGCAGCGGGAACGCGACCTGGCCGCCGAAACGATCTACCGCTTCACCTTCCGCAGCCTGTACGACATCCGGGCCTTCAACGGCGACCCGCACCCCGGCAACTACCTGTTCCACGGCGACGGCAAGGTGACGTTCCTCGACTTCGGGCTGGTCAAGCACTTTACCCCGGACGAGTTGCGGCCGCTCATGGACATGGTCCGGCATCTGTGCGTGGACAACGACCCGGAAGGCTTCCGGGAGAGCATGGTGGATGCCGGGTTCCTGCTCCCGGACGCCCCGCTGAGCACGGACACCGTGATCGAGCACATGGCCGTCTTCTACCAGACCATCCGGGTGCCCGGGCGGCGGACCATCACCGAGGACTACGCCTCCTCGGTGGTGCGCAGTTTCTTCGACCTGCGCAGCCCGGTCGCCCCGTACGTCCGGGTACCCCGGTCCTACGTGATCCTCCAGCGCATCAACCTGGGCCTGTTCGCGATCCTCGGCCAGCTGTCCGCGACCGCGGACTGGCGGGCCATCGCTGAGGAGATCTGGCCGTTCATGCAGGGCCCGCCGTCCACCCCGATCGGCGAGGCCGAGGCCGCCTGGCGGGCTGGCCGCCGGGCGAGCGCGCAGTCAGTGCCAGCGGGTTAGGCAGCGTCAGGGGAAGCTCACAGTGATGTCGAGGCCACCTTCGGCCCGGGCGTCCGGGGTGAGTGTGGCGCCGTGGACGCTGACGATGGCGCGGACGATGGCGAGGCCGAGCCCGTGCCCGCTGCCGTAGCGGATGCGCTGGGTGCCGAGCCGCTGGAAGGGCTGGAAGAGGCGGTCTACCTCGTCGGGCGGGACCAGTGGCCCGGTGTTGCTGATGGTTACGACCGCCCGCCCGTCGGTTATGGTCGTGGTGATCTCGACCCGGCCTCCGTCCAGGTTGTGCCGGATGGCGTTGCTGACCAGGTTGGCCATCAGGCTTTCGGCGAGGGCCGCGTCACCGGTGGCCGGTGCCGCGGCCAGGGTTGCGTCGATGCGGATGCCCCGCCGCTCGGCCTCCTGGTGGCGGTCCAGGATGACCCTCCCGGCGATGTCGGCGAGATCGAAGGGCTCCCATCGCTCGATTCCGCGTTCGCTGGTGGCGAGGATGAGCAGCGACTCGATGAGGCGCTCCTGCTGTTCGCCCCATTTCAGGGCCTTCTCACAGGCTGACCGCAGCATCACTGTGCTGGCGTCCGGGTCGGCCAGCGCGACCTGGAGCACGGTTTTCTCCGCGGTGAGCGGGGTCCGCAGCTCGTGCGAGGCGTTGGCCACGAAGTGCCGCTGTGCCTGGAACGATGCTTCCAGCCGGCCGAACAGGTCGTCGAGCGTTTCCCCGAGTTGCCGGAACTCGTCGTCCGGGCCGTCCAGGGCGAGGCGCTGGTGCAGGTTCCTGGCGGAGATCTCGCGGGCGCTTGCGGTGATCGCGCGCAGGGGCCGCAGGACCCGGCCGGCGATCAGCCAGCCGACTCCGAGGGCGAGGAGGACCATGACCCCGACCATGGCCATGCCCGCCACATTCTGGCTTGCGTCGTGCGCAATGGTGCCGACGAAGGACGGGCCAGGCTGGCCGCAGGGCATCAGATGGCCCGGGGTGTGCGGGGCGGCCCGGCAACTGGTCCCGACGAGGAAGTTTGGCTTGAAAATCACCGCGACCGCGGCCACGGCCACGGCGGAGATGCTGAAGACGGCGGCGTAGAGCAGCGCGAGCTGCATCCGCAGCGTCCGCCGGGGCAGGCGGAAGACTGGATCCGCACTGCGGAGAAGGCGCATCACGGCTCTCCGATCTGGTAACCGCCCTCACGGACGGTGTGGATGACGGGCGGGTCGCCGAGCTTGGCCCGGAGCCGGCGCATGGTCTGCTTGACCGCGGTGGTGAACGGATCGGCTGCTTCGTCCCACACCCGCTCCAACAGCTCCTCAGCGGAGACCACCCGGCCGGCCGCGGCGAGCAAGTACTCCAGCAGCGCGAACTCCTTCGGGCTGAGCTCAAGGCGCCGTCCGGCCCGGAACGCGATCCGGCGGCCGGGATCGAGGGTCACGTCACCGCGCTCGAGCACCGGCGGCAGCGAGGTCGCGGGACGGCGGCCGATGGCACGGACGCGCGCGACGAGCTCGGCGAAGTCGAAGGGCTTGGGCAGGTAGTCGTCGGCGCCCAGCCCGAGGCCCTCCACCCGGTCCTTGACCGTGCTGGCCGCGGTCAGCATCAGTACCCGGCTCCCGGACCGCCCGGCCGCCAGCCGCCGGCAGACCTCGTCGCCATGTACCCCGGGCAGATCCCGGTCCAGCACCACCACGTCATAGCGGGTGACCGCGAGATGGTCGAGCGCGGCATTCCCGTCCAGGGCGACGTCGGCTGCCATGCCCTCGCGGCGCAGCCCGGCCGCGATCGCCGTGGCCAGGTCTTCGACATCCTCAGCTACCAGCACTCTCATGGTCTGTCCGTGATCCTTCTCTGCGGCGAGCGCCCCGCCCAGCTGAGGGCGAGGCTGCGTGGCCTGGGTCCGACAATGCCACGTCCCAGGTATCAGCCCGGTTTCAGCTGGTGACACCGGCCTGACACCGGCGCAGGCGTACAACCAGCTTCGAAGCGAAGCATCCACCAAGCAAGAAGGCGGCCAGATGAACGAGGCAGGCATAGACGTCAGCGGGCTGCGCAAGCGGTTCGGGCCGACGCTGGCGCTGGACGGCATGTCGTTCGCCGTCCAGCCGGGCCAGGTCACCGGGTTCATCGGCCCGAACGGGGCCGGCAAGTCAACCACGATGCGGGTCATACTCGGACTCGACGCGGCCGACGCGGGCACCGCGCTCATCGGCGGCCGGCCCTATCCGAGCCTGCGGCGCCCGCTGACCTGGGTGGGGTCGCTGCTCGATGCCGCCGCGCTGCAGCCCAGCCGCACCGCCCGCAACCACCTGCTGTGGCTGGCCCGCTCCCAGGGCCTGGCCGCGAAGCGGGTGGATGAGGTGATCGGGCAGGCCGGCCTGGAGGCGGTGGCCCGGCGGCGGGCGGGCGGGTTCTCCCTGGGCATGCGGCAGCGGCTGGGGATCGCCGCGGCGCTGCTCGGTGATCCGCCGGTGCTGATGCTGGATGAGCCGTTCAACGGCATGGACCCGGAGGGCATCGTATGGATGCGCGGGTTCCTGCGGGCGCTGGCGGCACAGGGCCGGGCGGTGCTGGTGTCCAGCCACCTGATGAGCGAGCTGCAGGACACCGCCGGTCACCTGGTGATCGTCGGCCGCGGGAAGGTGATCGTCGACACCAGCACCGCCGAACTGCTGGCCAGAACATCCGGCGGCCGGGTCATGCTGCGCACCACCGAGGCCCAGCTGGCCGCCGCGGTGCTGGAACACGCCGGGGCAGCCGTCACCGCAGCAGCAACGGGAACCCTCAGCGTGGCCGGACTGGCCGCCGAGCAGGTCGTCGCGCTGCTGTCAGGCAACGCGGTGCCGTTCTCCGAGGTCTCGGCCCACCGGGCCTCGCTGGAAGAGGCCTACCTCGAGCTCACCGCCGACGCGGTCGACTACCGGGCCGAACCGGCCGCGGAGGCCGCCCGATGAGCGCCGGAACCATGACCCCGGCCCGGCCGGACCGCCGCGCCAGGCGCGGCGGGTTCTGGCCGGTGCTGCAGGCCGAGTGGATCAAGTTCCGCACCGTCCGTGGCTGGGTCATCACCATGGTCATCGCTGCCCTGGTGACCGTGGGAATCGCGCTGCTTGATCACAGCTCCTGCGGCGGCCAGGCCGTTCCGGGCGGCCCTGTTGTGGTGGGCCTGGGCTGCTCCGCTCCGTTGGGGCCGGGCGGCGAGGCCGTGACCGACAACTTCTACTTCGTGCATCAGCCGCTGGACGGCAACGGCAGCATCACCGCCCGGGTGACCTCACTGACCGCCGGGCCCGGCCCGGCCGGCCTGCAGCCGTGGTCCAAGGCGGGGATCATCGTCAAGGCGGGCACCCGGCCAGGATCGGCCTATGCCGCGATGATGGTCACCGCCGGGCACGGGGTGCGGATGCAGTACGACTACACCGGGGACATCGCCGGCTCTCCCGGCGCCGTGTCCGCGGCATCCCCGCGATGGCTGCGGCTGGCCCGCTCCGGTGACACGCTCACCGGCTACGAGTCCGCCGACGGCATTCACTGGACCCCGGTGGGCACCGTGCACCTGGCCGGGCTGCCCTGGACCGCGCAGGCCGGGATGTTCGCCGCCTCCCCGGCCTCGGCGCAGCCCACCTCCGCCCAGTCCATTGGCGGGTCGAGCGGGAGCGGCGCTCTCACCCTGGCTACCGCCCGCTTTGACCAGGTCAGCCTCGGCCGCCAGCGGCCCGGCGGCGCGTGGGCCGGCGACAACGTTGGCGGCGGTCCCGGTAACGGCGGGCCAGCAGGCGCCGGCTTTCATCAGGCCAGCGGCACCATCACCGTGACCGGGTCCGGTGACATCGCACCGTTCGTGGCCGGGGACGGCGAACCCGTCGAACGTACGCTGCTGGGCGCGTTCGCCGGGCTGATCGCGGTGATCGTCGTGGCGACCATGTTCATGACCGCCGAATACCGCCGGGGCCTGATCCGGGTCACCTTCACCGCCAGCCCCGGGCGAGGCCGGGTCCTGGCCGCGAAAGCGGTCGTGATCGGCTCGGTCACCTTCATCGCCGGGCTCGCCGGGGCCATCGCCGCGGTCCTGCTCGGCGAGCGGCTGCTGCGCGCCAACGGCAACTTCATCCTGCCGGCCAGCGCGCTCACCGAGGTGCGTGTCGTGGCCGGAACCGCGGCGCTGCTCGCCGTGGCCGCCGTCCTCGCCCTCGCTGTGGGCGCGATCCTGCGGCACAGCGCCGGTGCCGTCACTGCCGTCATCGTGACGATCGTCCTGCCGTACTTCTTCGCGTCCCCGCTGTCCGTGCTGCCCGCTGGCGTTTCCGTGTGGCTGCTGCGGGTCACCCCGGCCGCCGCCTTCGCCATCCAGCAGAGCCAGCCGCAATACCCGCAGGTGAGCGCCTCCTACACGCCGCGGAACGGATATTTCCCGCTGCCGCCGTGGGCCGGTTTCGCCGTTCTGTGCGGGTATGCCGTGCTCGCCCTGGGCCTGGCTGCCGTCCTGCTCCGAAGGAGAGACGCATGAGCCACGCCTGGCCCGCGGGCCGGCCCCACCGCGGTGATCCGCCGCCCGCGGGCTGGATGCGCATGCGGGAAGCGCTGCACGCGGAGTGGACGAAGCTGCGTACAGCGCCAGGCACGACCTGGCTGCTGTTCGCCGTCATCGCGGCGACCGTGGCACTGGGCGCGGTGGCGGACGCCGCCGCGAGATGCCCGTCCGCGAGCTGCCATCTCGATCCCGCCCGGACCAGCCTGACCGGGATCTACCTCAGCCAGGCCATCGTCGTCATCCTCGCGGCGGCGGCGGTCAGCAGCGAGTACAGCAGCGGCATGATCCGGGTCACCTTCACCGCCATGCCCCGCCGGGGCATCGTCCTGGCCGCCAAGGCCGCCGTCAGTACCACCCTGGTGCTGGCGGCGGGAACCATCGCCGTCCTCGGGTCCTTGCTCGCCGGGCGGCTCATCCTGCCCGGCCACGGCTTCACCGCCGGGCACGGCTACCCGCCGGTGTCGCTGGGCGACGGGCCAGTGCTGCGCGCCGCCGCCGGGTCGGTTCTCTATCTCGCCCTGATCGCCCTGCTCAGCCTCGGCGTCGCTGCCGCCGTACGTGACACCGCAATGGCCATCGGGGCCGTTCTCGGCCTGCTCTACGTCTTCCCGGTCGTTGCTGTCGTACTCGGCAAGTCGCACCTGGCCCGGCACATCCAGCAGATCGCGCCGATGACAGCCGGGCTCGCCGTCCAGGCCACGACCAGCCTGCGCAGCCTGCCCATCACACCCTGGGCAGGCCTCGGCGTCCTCGCCACCTGGGCCGCCGCAGCGCTGCTCGCTGGAGGGCTGCTCCTCCACCTCCGCGACGCGTGAGCGACAGCGGCACGGCGCGCCCGGCGACCGTGACGCTGCCGGGCGGGCGGACCGGGCTGACCGGGCGGCAGGAGGCTACTGTGCGGCGGCGGCGTGGATTTCGGCGGCGAACTCCGCAGGTGCTTCCAGCGGCGAGAAATGGCCGGAGGAGGGCAGCATGCGCAGGCTGAAGTCGGTGAAGAACTCCCCGATCCGGTCGGACCAGGCGACCGGGAACAACGGGTCATGCGCGGGCCAGAGCACCCGGGCCGGCACCTGGACCCTGGCCTCCGGCGCGGGTGCCTGCTCCGCCAGCGAGCGCGCCACCGACCCGGCGCCCGCCCGGTACCAGCCGATCGAGGCCAGGAACGCGCCCGGCGCGCTGTAGTAGCTGGCCAGCCGGTCCAGGTGCGCGGCGGGTGGCTCGAAGGACGGCGCGGACCAGTGCGACCAGAAGTGCGCCAGGTACGCCCGGACCGCGGCGGGCTGCCCGTCGATGAGCCGCTCGGCCAGCTCGAGCTGGTGGAATTGCTGGTACCAGAACTCCCGCTGGGCCTGCGCGTCCAGGATCCGCGCGCCGATGCCGGGCAGCGGCGGGGCGAGGATCAGGCCGCGGACCACGTCGGGCCGGCCGGAGGCGACCGCCTCGGCGGTCAGGGTCTGCGCGATCCGGCTGCCGATGTCATAGCCGGCCAGCAGCACCCCGGTCAGGCCGAGTTCGCTGATCAGGGCCAGCACGCTGCGGGCCTGCCCGGTGCCGGAGTAGGCCTCGGACGGGTCAGCGCGGTGCTTGTCCGACTCGCCGAAGCCGCGCAGGTCCGGCACGACCACGTCGAATCCGGCCAGCCGCGGGACCACCTCGCGGTAGTCGCCCCGGTCTCCGGGCCAGCCGTGCAACAGCACGACCGGCGCCCCCCGCCCGGTCCGGTCGTAGGCCAGCCGGAACCCATCCGTTGCCGCGCTCATCCGCATGGCCGCGAGCCTAGTGCGCGTTCACCGGGCGGCGCAGATGACGTCGCTGGCACGCCGCCTCGCGGGGCGGCGGCCGGGCGGGGATACTCGTTGGGCATGGCGGCGCTCCTGCCCCCGCTGCCCGCCCGCACTGCCCCGGCCACGTGTTCGTTGGAGACAAACATGGTTGACGGTCTGATCACCCTGGAGAGCAAGTACTCCGCGCAGGAAACCCTTGATCGTCTCGCTGACGCCGCGGTCGCCGCTGGCCTGCAGGTCTTCGCCCGGCTGGACCACGCGGCCGGAGCGCAGGCGCTTGGCCTGGACCTGCGGCCGACCCAGTTGCTGCTCTTGGGCCACCCCCGCGGCGGTACCCCGTTGATGCAGGATCAGCAGACCGCCGGGATCGACCTGCCGCTGAAGGCACTGGCCTGGACCGACGCCAGCGGCCGGAACTGGCTCAGCTACAACGACCCGGAGTGGATCGCCCGGCGCCACGCCCTGGGCACAGCGAGCGCCCCAGCCGTGGCCGCGCAACGCGGGGCCCTCGGGAACCTGGCCCGGGCCGCCACGGGCTGACGGCCGGCCCATCCGGTTTTCCCGGGCCGGCCACAGCGATGGGCCGCCGCATTGTGTGCCGGGCAGATTCACCCGCGCATGGCTGATTCCTGATGGTTATCGCGTTTCCACTGCCCGGCCTGGCATGGCTCCGGCCGTGGTGTCGCATCTGCGGCGCGTGTTGCTGGCGTGCGCTACCCTGTAGATATGCGTTCCGCCCGGCTGCTTCTTACCTAGCCGCGCCGACTGATCTGTCGTTGGCGCGGCTGCCCCTCGTGACCGGGGGGCTTTTCTGTTGCCGGAGCCGGACCGACCCACGTGCCAAGGGAAGACCATGACAGCCGCCGAGAGCGCTGACCGCGCGCAGCACTTCGACCCGCGCGATATCCAGGAGAAATGGCTGCCACGCTGGGCGGAACTGGACCTGTTCCGGGCCAGTGACGATCCCGCGGACGACCGCCCGCGCACCTATCTGCTGGACATGTTCCCGTACCCGTCCGGCGACCTGCACATGGGCCACGCCGAGGCCTACGCCATCGCCGACGCGGTCGCGCGCTACTACGTGCAGCGTGGGCACAACGTGCTGCACCCGATCGGCTGGGATGCGTTCGGCCTGCCCGCGGAGAACGCGGCGATCCGGAACAACACCCACCCGGCCGACTGGACTTACGCGAACATCGAGACCCAGGCCGCCTCGTTCCGCCGGTACGCCGTGTCCTTCGACTGGTCCCGGCGGCTGCAGACCTGCGATCCCGCGTACTACCGCTGGAACCAGTGGCTGTTCCTGCGGTTCTATGAGCGCGGGCTGGCCTACCGCAAGGACGGTTACGTCAATTGGTGCCCGCACGACCAGACCGTGCTGGCCAACGAGCAGGTGATCGCGGGGAAGTGCGAGCGCTGCGGCACCGAGGTGGTCCGCCGGGTGCTGACCCAGTGGTACTTCAAGATCACTGAGTACGCGGACCGGCTGCTGCATGACATGGAGCAACTGGAAGGCAAGTGGCCGGACCGGGTCCTGCTGATGCAGCGCAACTGGATAGGCCGGTCCGAAGGCGCCGAGGTGCGGTTCGTGATCGACGGACGGGACGAGCCGGTCACCGTGTTCACCACCCGCCCGGACACGCTGTACGGGGCGACGTTCTTCGTGGTGGCCGCCGACTCGCCGCTGGCGGCTGAGATCTGCGCGCCGGAACACGTGGATACGCTGGCTGAGTACGTGAGCCAGGTGCGCAAGCTGACCGACATCGAGCGCCAGGCCACCGACCGGGTGAAGACCGGGGTGTTCCTGGGCCGGTACGCGGTGAACCCGGTGAACGGCGAGCGGCTGCCGGTGTGGGCGGCCGACTACGTGCTGCCGGACTACGGTACCGGCGCGATCATGGCGGTGCCCGCGCACGACCAGCGTGACCTGGACTTCGCCCGGGCGTACGGGCTGCCGGTGCAGATGGTGGTGGACACGGGTGAGGCGGACCCGGTGACCACCGGGATCGCCACCCACGGTGATGGCCAACTGATCAACTCCGGGCCGCTGGACGGCCTGGACAAGGCGGCGGCTATCGCCCGGATCACCGGGATACTGACCGCGGAGGGCCAGGGCAAGGCGGCCGTCAACTACCGGCTGCGCGACTGGCTGGTCTCCCGGCAGCGGTTCTGGGGCACGCCGATCCCGATCGTCTACTGCGACTCGTGCGGCGAGGTGCCGGTCAGCGACGAGCAGCTGCCGGTGCTGCTGCCCGACCTGCGCGGCCAGGACCTGGCCCCGCGCGGGGTGTCGCCGCTGGCCGCCGCCGCCGACTGGGTGAACACCACCTGCCCCAAGTGCAACGGCCCAGCGCGCCGGGACACCGACACGATGGACACGTTCGTGGACTCGTCGTGGTACTTCCTGCGGTACTGCTCGCCGCAGTACGAGTATGGGCCGTTCGATGTGGCCTCGGTCCGCCAGTGGTGCCCGGTTGACCTGTATGTGGGCGGTGTCGAGCACGCCATCCTGCACCTGCTGTACAGCCGCTTCTTCGTCAAGGTGCTGCAGGACATGCGGATGGTTGACTTCGGCGAGCCGTTCACCCGGCTGATGAACCAGGGCCAGGTGATCAACCGTGGCCGGGCCATGTCCAAGTCCCTGGGCAACGGAGTGGACCTGGGCCAGCAGCTGGCCGCACACGGCGTGGACGCGATCCGGCTGACGATGATCTTCGCCAGCCCGCCAGAGGACGACATCGACTGGGCCGACATGAACCCGGAGGCGTCGGTCAAGTTCCTGGGCCGGGCGTGGCGGGTCGCGGCGGACGTCGCGGGCGCCAGCGGGGCGCCGGGGGCGGGCGGCCCGGAGGCGGGCGACCAGGCTCTGCGGAAGGTCACCCACCGGACCATCGACGAGGTCACCCGGCTGATCGAGGCCTATCGGCTGAACGTCGCCGTGGCCCGGCTGATGGAGCTGGCCAGCGCGACCCGCAAGGCGATCGATTCCGGCCCCGGTGCTGGCGACCGCGCGGTCCGTGAAGCAGCGGAGACGCTGGCGGTGTTGCTGTCCCTGTTCGCTCCCTATACCGCCGAGGAGTGCTGGGAACTGCTGGGGCATTCGCCGTCCGTGGCCTACGCCGGCTGGCCCTCAGCCGATCCGGCACTGCTGGTCGAGGACCTGGTGACCTGTGTCGTGCAGGTGGCCGGCAAGGTGCGGGACCGGCTGGAGGTCCCGCCCGGGATCAGCGAGGACGAACTGCGCGCGCTGGCCCTGGCTGCTCCTGGTGTCGCCCGTGCGCTGGCCGGCCGGGAGGTGCGCATGGTCATTGCGCGCGCGCCCAAGCTGGTTAACATCGTGCCTGCCTGATCGCGCCTGCCTGACCGTGCCTGCCTGAGCGTGCCTGCCTGAGCGTGCCTGCCCGAGCGTGCCTGCCCGACGTGCCTGCCCGACGTGCCTGCCCGACCGTGCCTGCCCGACCGTGCCTGCCCGACCGTGCCTGCCCGACCGTGCCTGCCCGACCCGGGCCGGGCGTGCTCGAAGGCAGGGTGTGGTCGAAGGCCGACTTGCGCCGGCCTCGCCCGATCTGCCTGCCACCGTGCCAGACGCCGCTGGGTCAGACGCGGCTGGGTCAGACGCGGCTGGGTCAGACGCGGCGCAGTACCGCCACCACGCGTCCGAGGATGCTGGCCTCATCGCCGGGTATCGGCGCGTAGGCCGGGTTATGCGGCATCAGCCAGAGGTGCCCGCCAGAGCGCTTGAACGTCTTCACGGTCGCCTCGCCGTCGATCATCGCCGCCACGATGTCGCCGTTGTCCGCGTCCGGCTGCTGGCGTACGACGACCCAGTCGCCATCCGCGATCGCGGCGTTGATCATGGAGTCACCGACGACCTTGAGCAGGAACAGGGTGCCCTCGCCGACGATCTGCTTGGGCAGCGGGAAGATCTCCTCGATGGCCTCCTCAGCGAGGATCGGGCCGCCAGCGGCAATCCGCCCCACGACCGGAACGTAGGTCGTTTCCTGCGACGGGATGTCCATGACCGTGTCTTCATCAATTTCGGCTTCACGCCGCACGGCGGGATGCCCGGGCAGCCGGACCTCTACCGTGCGCGGCCGGCCCGCATCACGGCGCAGGTAGCCCTTGCTCTGCAGCGTTGACAACTGGTAGGAGACGCTGGACGTGCTGGTCAGCCCGACAGCTTCGCCGATCTCCCGCATCGACGGCGGATAGCCGCGCCGCTGCACGGAATCCCGGATGACCTGCAGGACCTTCCGCTGCCGCCAGGTAAGGACATGGTCTGGATCAGGCCGGTCTGGCATCTCCGTCACCACCGCAGGCACACTGCCCTTCGGCTTCCGGCCAGGCCGTCCCTTTGGTCTGGAGCCGGCCGTGCCAGCACTGTTCCCAGGGGGCGCGCCCGGCGCGCCGCCCTCGTCCGAACTGCTGCCCATCACTGACCTCCGGATCGGGTGGCTGAGTTAGAGCAGACGCTAGCGCTTTCGCTCCTGGATCTCAAACATCTGTTCGATGAGTCGCAAAAATGTCGGACCCTCGGGTTAGAACAAGGTCGTACAACCTTCGATCGAACACGGGTCCGATCGAAGGGGAAATCGAATCGAATGAGTGTACGATAGAACAGTCATTCGATGACGGGAGGCTGGCATGAGCGTAGTGAGCCTGGATGAGCAGCCCGAGGCGGCGGCGAGCTCGCTCTCTGCTGGATATCGGCGATCCCGGCTGCGGCGGGCAGGTCCCCGGCCAGCCGGGCGCGGTGCTTTCCGGCCGCGTCGCCATCCGCCGGCCGTGCCTCCGCCTGGCCCTCAGGCGCCGCCCGCAGAAAGCATGCCTGCGGGCCGGGTTAACCCGGCTGAGTCCCGGGTGCCAGGAAATGCGGAAATTGCCCGGCTCGCCGGCGTGTCGCGCGGGCCGGCTGCTCCGTCCGGGGGCCGGGCACCGGCCCGTACTGCTGCGGGTGGCGGTGCCGCTGCCCGGGGGAGTGCCGCTGCCCGGGGAAGAGCCGTCAGCGCCGCTGGCCGCGGCGTCGGCCCAGTCGCGGCCAGCCCCGCGGCGGCCGGGGCCGGGCCAGCGAACGTCGTGCCGCTGGCGGTGGTCCGCGCGCTGCCCGGCGTGGTCCTGCCCCAGCCCGCCGCGCTGGAGCCTGCTGTCCCCGCCCGGCCGCGCTCTGCTCCGTCTCCTCCCCCCGCCCGCCCGCGCCCGGCTCCGCCGCATCCAGGCCAGCCCCGCCCGGATCGCGCCCATCTGGCCCAGCTCGGCCCGGATCAGGCCCGTCTGGCCCCGGCCCGCCCGCGGCAGGCCCGGCTGGATGCGCGCCGGGTGCAGCGTTCCCGGCTGACCCGCCGTGGCCGTCTGGTGCTGCTCATCCTGGCTGCGATGGCTGTCGCCGCGGTGCTCACGCCGATCTTGCTCGCGTTCACCACCGGGGCTCAGGCGGCCAACCATGGCGCGCCGCCGGCCGCCGTCCGGGCCAGCATGCGGCAGCTGGTGGTCCAGCCTGGCCAGTCACTGTGGTCGATCGCCACGGAGGCCGAGCCCGCGGCCGATCCGCGCGTGGTGACTCAGCAGATCGTTCAGTTCAACGCGCTGAGCAGCCAGGTCGTCGTGCCAGGCGAGCGGTTGTGGGTGCCGAAGGGCTGAGGCCTCTCCAGCCGCCGGGCGCCCTGCGAAACCCCCGGCCTGGGGCGCCTACCTGGCCTCATTCGCCTGCCGCTCCCGGGCGCGGGCTGCGGCGGCGTGGACAGCGAATCCGCGGAAACCTGAACCACCACGCGGCGATGCTTGCGCACGACCCGGTGTCTGTTCTACCGTGACCACAACATATAGTAGTTACAACACTGTAGTTCACGTACAGGTTGTGGTGCTAACCGTCTGTACGCAGAGCTGGGCTGGCTCGGGAGGTGATCGCGTGTTCTGTCCGTACTGCCGGAGTCCGGAGAGCCGGGTCATCGACAGCCGCACCGCTGACGAGGGTGCCGCGATCCGCCGCCGCAGGTCGTGCCCGGCGTGCGGGCGGCGCTTCACCACCCAGGAGACCGTGATCCTGATGGTGGGTAAGCGTAGCGGTGCGACAGAGCCGTTTACCCGCGAGAAGATCGTCCGCGGGGTGCGCCGCGCGTGCCAGGGCCGGCCGGTGACCGAGGACCAGCTTGCGATCCTGGCTCAGCAGGTGGAGGAGGCGATCCGGGCCCGCGGTTCCGGCGAGGTGCCGTCCCACGAAGTGGGGCTGGCCATCCTGAAGCCGCTCCGCGAGCTGGATGAGGTGGCTTACCTGCGGTTCGCCTCGGTTTACCGGGGCTTCGAGTCACTCACCGATTTCGAGGAAGAAATAGTCGCGCTGCGTGCGGCGCGCACCGAGGCGGGCGCGCTGCGGGGATGACCCGGGCGGCATTGCCGAGGCACTGCTGAATTGACCATTGGGCCTGGCCGGGCCTGCGTGGGATCTGCGGATCCCGGAAGGGGGCATGACATGACGGAAACGGTGAGCGGGTCGGCGTCGCGGGGCGGCAAGGGCACGCGCAAGGGACTCACCATCGGGCGCATTCACACCCGGGAGGGTGTGCACCCGTATGACGAGGTCACCTGGGAACACCGCGATGTCGTCATGACCAACTGGCGGGACGGCACGGTCAACTTCGAGCAGCGCGGCGTGGAGTTCCCCGAATTCTGGTCCGTCAATGCGGCCAATATCGTCACCACCAAGTACTTCCGTGGCGCGGTCGGCAGCCCAGAGCGCGAGCGGAGCCTCAAGCAACTGGTCGACCGGGTCGTCGGGCGGTATGTGGCGGCCGGCCGGGAGCACGGCTACTTCGCCACCCCCAAGGACGCCGAGATCTTCGAGCACGAGCTGTGCTACGCGCTCATCCACCAGATCTTCGCCTTCAACTCCCCGGTCTGGTTCAACGTCGGCACCAGTTCGCCGCAGCAGGTGTCCGCGTGCCAGCCATACGACGCACTCGTGAGCACGCCGGCCGGGCTTGTCCCAATCGGGAGCCTGGTGGCAGGCAACGCTGTCGGGACTAAGGTCTACGACGCGCATGGGGTTACCAAGATCCTCGCCACCAAGGCGAACGGTGTGAAAGACGTGCGGCGCCTGCACACGAAGGCGGGCTACACGCTCGATGTCACCGCCGACCACCTCGTGTGGAAGGCGACCGGTGCTGGAACCGGGCACTTTGTTCCGGCAGGGACGCTGGTGGCTGGCGACAAGCTGGAGTGGTACCGGCGGGACTCTTATGGCGAAGCGGAAATCGACCACGAGGCCTTGGCTGAAGCTGCGCTGGCGGGATGGCTTCAGTCGGATGGGTTTGTCGGTCAATACGGCTCAGGTACCAATCGATCACTGACCATTGAGCCGATGACCGTCACAGCGGCGGAACTGGAGTGGGTCACCGATGCGCTGGACCGTGTCTTTCCCGCTGTTCACCGGCACGAGCGGCGGGTAATCACCCAGGACACGACGCTGGACTGCCGCCGGACCCGCCTCTATGGCGAATCCCTGCGGCCCTACCTTGAGCGATGGGGCTTGCTCGCCCGTGGCGTGGACATGGTGGTGCCCGACCGCCTCTACACCGCCCCGTTGCCAGTGGTGGCCGCTTACCTCAGGAGCATCTTCCAGGCAGAGGGCTTCGTCTCAGCACGAGCGGCGTCCACCGTGGTGGAAGTGGACATGATCTCCGAGCGGCTCATCCGGGGAATCCAGCACCTGCTGCTGCGCTTTGGCATCTTCGCCCGCATCGGCTTCAAGGAGGACACGAGGGAAGGCCGCAAAGGCTGCTGGGCGGTCCGCATCCAGACCGCGGGTGACCGGCGCATCTTCGCCGACGAGATCGGGTTCATCGACCCGGTCAAGGCGGACAAGCTGGAGCGCAGTTTCGACATCCCCGGCCAGCTTGACCGGCCCACGAAGCGCATCGAGATCGACCGGATCGAAGCGTTGGGTGCCATGGAGGTCTTCGACATTCAGACCGAGAGCGGCGAATACCTCTCGGCCAGCCTCCGGGTCCACAACTGCTTCATTCTGGCCGTGGACGACACCATGGATTCGATCCTGGACTGGTACAAGGAAGAAGGCCTGATCTTCAAGGGCGGATCGGGCGCGGGCGTGAACCTGTCCCGGATCCGTTCCAGCCGGGAACTGCTGTCCTCCGGAGGTACCGCCAGCGGCCCGGTCTCCTTCATGCGCGGTGCGGACGCGTCCGCAGGCACCATCAAGTCCGGTGGCGCGACCCGCCGGGCCGCCAAGATGGTGGTGCTGGACGTGGACCACCCCGACGTCGAGGAGTTCATCGAGACCAAGGCGCGCGAGGAGGAGAAGGTCCGGGTCCTCCGTGACGCCGGCTTCGACATGGACCTCGGCGGCAAGGACATCACGAGCGTCCAGTACCAGAACGCGAACAACTCGGTGCGGGTCTCCGATGAGTTCATGCGCGCCGTGGAGCGGAACGGCAGCTTCGACCTGGTGGCCCGGATGACCGGCGAGAAGGTGGACACCGTCGACGCCCGGGAGCTCTTCCGGAAGATGGCCAAGGCCGCCTGGGAGTGCGCTGACCCCGGCATCCAGTACGACGGCACGATCAACGACTGGCACACCTGCCCGGAATCAGGGCGGATCACGGCCAGTAACCCGTGCTCGGAATACGTCCACCTGGACAACTCCTCCTGCAACCTGGCCAGCATCAACCTGCTGAAGTTCCTCCGCGAGGACGACACCTTCGCGGTGGACCGGTTCCTGCAGATCACTGAGCTGATCATCACCGCGATGGACATCTCCATCTGCTTTGCCGACTTCCCGACCGAGAAGATCACCGCGACCACGCGCGCCTACCGCCAGCTCGGCATCGGCTACGCGAACCTGGGCGCCCTGCTCATGGCGACCGGGCACGCCTACGACTCGGACGGGGGGCGGGCCATCGCCGCCGCCATCACGTCCCTGATGACCGGGACCGCCTACCGCCGGTCCGCGGAACTGGCCGGGGTGGTCGGCCCGTACGACGGCTACCGGCGCAACACCACGGCGCACAAGCGGGTGATGCGCAAGCACGCGGACGCCAGCAAGCGGATCGAGGCCATGGGCGGCATGGATGAGGAGATTCTCGCCGCAGCCAACAAGGCCTGGGACAAGTGCCTCGCCCTCGGCGAGAAGAACGGGTACCGGAACGCCCAGGCCTCACTGCTCGCCCCGACCGGGACCATCGGCCTGATGATGGACTGCGACACCACGGGCGTGGAACCGGACCTTGCGCTGGTCAAGTTCAAGAAGCTGGTCGGCGGCGGGTCCATGCAGATCGTGAACCAGACCGTGCCGCGGGCGCTGAAGAATCTCGGCTACCAGCCTGAGCAGGTCGAGGCGATCGTCGAGTACATCAGCGAGCACGGCCACGTGGTCAACGCGCCTGGCCTGCGGCCGGAGCACTATGAGGTGTTCGACTGCGCCATGGGCGAGCGGGCCATCGGCCCGATGGGCCATGTCCGGATGATGGCCGCGGTCCAGCCCGCGCTCAGCGGCGCGATCTCCAAGACGGTCAACCTGCCCGAGTCGGCCACGATCGAGGACATCGAGCACATCTACATCGAGGGATGGAAGCGCGGCCTCAAGGCGCTGGCCGTCTACCGGGACAACTGCAAGGTCGGCCAGCCGCTGTCGGACGCCAGGAAGAAGCCAGCCGCGGCCGCGGCTGCCGAGCCCGAGCAGTCGCCGCACGAGGTCCGGCCGGTGCGCAGGCGCCTGCCCAAGAACCGCACCGCCACGGTGACCAGCTTCTCGGTGGCAGGCGCGGAAGGCTACATGACGGCGTCCAGGTACCCCGACGACGGGGTGGGCGAGCTTTTCCTCAAGCTCGGCAAGCAGGGGTCGACCCTGGCGGGCGTGATGGATGCCTTCTCCATGGCGATCTCCATCAGCCTGCAGTACGGGGTGCCGCTGGAGAAGTGGGTCGAGAAGTTCACCAACATGCGCTTCGAGCCAGCGGGCATCACCGACGACCCGGATATCCGGATCGCCAGCTCGGTCCTGGACTACGTGTTCCGCCGCCTGGCCCTGGACCACCTGCCCTACGAGACCCGCGCCGAGCTGGGCATCCTGTCCGCGAGCGAGCGGACAGCGCAGCTGGCGGGGGAGGACCCGGCCGCCCTGGCCGCACTGGCGGAGGAGCAGGACCCAGGCGAGATGGCCCAGTCCGCCCCGGTCGAGCGCCCGCAGTCACGCCCGGAGGACCGGCCCCCGGTCACGCCGGAAGCAGCGGCCCAGCCGCACAGCTCGACCGAGCTGATCGAGGCGCAGCAGGGCCGGACCGCCGACGCCCCGCTGTGCCTGACCTGCGGCACGAAGATGCGCCCGGCGGGCAGCTGCTACGTGTGCGAAGGCTGCGGCTCCACCAGCGGCTGCAGCTAATACCGGGTCTACCTGTAGGTTGAATTGCCTGGTCAGGTGGGGTGCTTGTGGTCCACGTCTTTTCGGCTGGGCCCGGTCAGCGCCAGCTGCACCGTGCGGTGACAGAGTGGTTCGACTGTCATCGCTGAGCGCCAGCGGGCCGCAGGAGGGAAATTCCGTTGTCCTGCTCAGCCGAGCAGGCCGCGCTTGTACGCGGCGGCCACGGCAGCGGCACGGTCACGGACCCCGAGCTTGGTGTAGATGTGCAGCAGATGGGTCTTGATAGTGGTTTCGCTGACCAGTAGCTGGCGGGCCGCGACCTGGTTGGTGGCGCCGTCGGCGACCAGGCGCAGCACCTCGATCTCGCGGGGGCTGAGGGCGTCAGGGCTGCGGGCGCTGGGCTTACGGGCGCTGGCCAGGTCCATCAGGGTGCCGGCCACCGACGGGGCGAGGACCGGCTGCCCGGCGTAGGCGGCCCGCACGGCGCGGATCAGCTCGTCCCGGGGCGCGTCCTTGAGCAGGTACCCGGTGGCCCCGGCCTCGATGGCAGGTAGCACGTCCCGGTCGGTGTCGTAGGTGGTGAGGATCAGCACCCGGGCCGGGTGCCGCAGGTCCCGGAGCCGGCTGATGGCTTCCACGCCGCCCATGGTGGGCATCCGCAGATCCATGAGGATGACGTCCACGCCGACCCGCTGGGCCAGCCGGACGGCCTCGGCGCCGTCGCCGGCCTCGCCGACAACCTCGAAGCCGGCATCGTCGCTGAATACACCGCGGAGCCCGTCGCGCATGATGGGGTGGTCGTCGACGATGAGCAGCCGGATGGGGGTCATCGGCAATCTCCCGGCGGCGGCCCGGCGAGGGGTACCGCCGCGTTGACGGTGGTGCCGGAGCCGGGGGCGGATTCGACGGTCAGCGTGCCGCGGATGCGGCTCAGCCGCTGTTCCATGCCGAGCAGGCCGTACCCGTCCGCTCTGGCCGCGGGGTCGAAGCCGGCCCCGTTGTCGGCGACGTCGAGCAGCAGGGTGTCGTCGAGATAGGTCAGGGTGAGCTGCACCTTGGTGGCCTGGGCGTGCTTGGCGACGTTCGACAGTGCTTCCTGGGCGACCCGGAACACGGCGGCTTCGATGTCCGCGCCCGCCCGGACCGGGGTGCCGGTGGTGTCAAGGTTGGCGGTGACCATCGACTGCGCCGACCAGGTGCGGGCCAGCACGCCGATGGCTTCGGGCAGGCTGGCGTCCTCGAGCTGCTCCGGGCGCAGCGCCCGCACCGAGCGCCGGGCCTCGGTGAGGCTGGAGCGGGCCAGGGACCGGGCCTGGACGAGGTGGCGGGACCACTCGCCGGGGCGGTGGCGGGTGTGCTCAGCCGCTTCGAGCTGGGCGATGATTCCGGTCAGGCCCTGCGCCAGGGTGTCGTGGATCTCGCCGGCCAGGCGCCGTCGCTCCTCCAGGATGCCTGCCTCCCGGGCCTGGGCCAGTAGCTGCGCGTGCAGCTCGGTATTCTCTTCCATCGAAGCGGCCAGGCGGCGGTTCGCCTCGGCCAGCTCATCGATCATCCGTCCCCGCTCCTGGTTCTGCTGCACCGCGTGGTTCGTGATCCTGGCCGAGTTGAGCACCAGCGCCAGCATGACCCCGGCGACCAGCAGGTAGGTGAGGCTGTGTCCCGGCCGCCCCGATGGGTAGCCACCCGCCAGGGCGGCTGATACCACCAGCGCGGTGGCCGCGAAGCCGGCTATCCGCCACCGGCGGCCCAGCCCGTAAGCGCGGATCATTGATGTCCGCGCTGGACGGCACGTACCCACTCTGGGTGCTCACGATGGACCCTTTCCTCTTCTTCGATGCCGGTCTTTTGCTTGCCGCACCCGGGCGACCACGCGGCTCTTTCCTCGTCGCCGGTCCCTGTCGCCGGGCTACTTCGAGCATCTGGCCGCAGCAGCGACAGCGAATCGGCTGGCCGGGCGCAGTTCCCCGCCGCTTCGGGCGATGGCCGCATCCACCGATCGGAGGATGCGCGGCCGCTCGTTCGCTGAGGTAGGTCGAACTCGTATTTGATAAACAAGGCCGAGCTGCTAGCGTTTCCTGAGGACAACTGCTACGGCTGGAGGCTCGATGATGCGGAGCGCGGAACCGCCTGACCTGCCCGGCCCGGACCTCACCGCGCGCCAGCGCAAGATCATCCAGGCCATCGAGGAGTCCATGCAGCGCTACGGCTACTCGCCTACCTTGCGGGAGATCGGCGAGGCGGCCGGGCTGGCGAGCACGTCGAGTGTGTCGTACCAGCTGATGACGCTGGAGAAGAAGGGATTCCTGAGCCGGGTGCCCGGCGGCCGCGCACGGCCGTGGTCCGGCCCCCCGCGGCGGGGCCGGCCACGGCGCCGCGGGCTGATCTCCATCGGCGCGGGATCGCCGAGGTGCCGCTGGTGGGGCGCATCGCGGCGGGCGGCCCGATCCTGGCCGAGGAACTGGTCGAGGACACGTTCCCGCTGCCCCGGCAGCTGGTCGGTGACGGGCAGCTCATCGTGCTCAAGATCGTCGGCGACTCGATGATCGACGCAGCGATCGTGGACGGCGACTGGGTGGTCGTCCGCCGGGAGACCGACGTCGAGAACGGCGATATCGTGGCCGCGACGATCGACGGGGTCGAGGTCGAGGGCACGGTCAAGACCTTCAAGCGGTCCGGCGGTCACGTCTGGCTGATGCCGCAGAACCCTGCCTACGTGCCGATCCCCGGCGACGAGGCGGTCATCGTCGGCAAGGTTGTTGCCGTGCTACGCCGGGTCTGACGGCTCTTCACGCGGGTGCCGCCGCGTGTGCCAGGCAGACCGCCGCGTGTGCCAGGCAGGCTGGTCAGCCCGCTTCCCGCTGGTCCAGGAACTCGTTCACCAGATCGTTGAACGTCGCTGGCTGCTCGCTGAAGCACAGGTGCGAAGCGTCCTCGATGATGGCCAGCCGGGACCCGGCGATGCGCTGGTGCATCTCGGCCAGGTGGCCGGGGGTGCATTCGTCGTATCGCCCGCCGACCAGCAGGGTCGGCACCTCGATCTCGCCCAGCCGGTCCGTCACGTCCCAGCTCTTGAGCGTCCCGGTCACGGTGAATTCACTCGGCCCGTTCATCGTGTTGTACACGTCGTAGCCAGCCTCGGCAAAGGAGCGCTCCAGGCTCGCTGGCCACGGGCGCTGGCGGCAGACGTGCGCCCGGTAGAAGCCGAGAATCGCCGCCTGGTACTCCGGGCAGGCGGTGAACCCGGCCTCCTCATGCTCGCGGATGACCGCGCGCACGTCTGCGGGCTGCGCTGACAGCAGCTCATCGCAGTCCTTGACCCACCGGATCATGCTGGCCGGGCTGCCGCACAGGATCAGGCTCTCCAGTTCCGGGCGGCGGTCCAGCACGTACTGCATGGCCAGCATGCCGCCCCAGGAACTGCCGAACAGGTGCACCTGGCTGAGCCCGAGCGCGGCCCGTACCTGGGCGAGCTCCTGGACGAACCGCTCGACCGTCCAGAGCGCGGCATTGTCCGGCCGGTCGGAGCGGCCGCAGCCCAGCTGGTCGTAGAAGATCACCTGGCGCAGGCCGGCCAGCGCCTCCAGCGGCTCCAGGTAGTGGTGGGTGAAGCCGGGGCCGCCGTGCAGGCACAGCAGCGGCGTCCTGCCGCCGTCGGCTGGGCCGACCGACCGGTACCAGACCTGGCCGCCGTCGACGTCGATGTACCCCTCGGTCGCGCTCTCCTGCTCAGTCATTCGGCCCCTTCACCACGCGTGCAGGGTGCCGTCGCGGGCCCATAGGTCCTGGCGAGCCCGGAGCCGCCTGCCCTTATGTCGTAAATGGTCACCGCCGTGGTAGGGAATGGCAAGAGCCGGGCGTGCCGGCCCCGGCCGCCCGGGATCTGGCGCGGCGGGCGGGGCCGCTGGGGCCTGGCGCGGCGGGCGAGACCTCCGGGACACGCCGAGAGCGACAGCGGAAGAAGATTGGTACCTCCCGGCCAGCGGTCCGCAGAGCCGGACCTCCGGGTCCGCAGCGCGAGCGCGCTCATGGACACCGGCCGCTGAGTTCCCGGCCGCCGGAAATCGGGCCGGGCAGGCCGCCACGCTGACCGGAGAATCTCGGGAAAGCGCAGGTCACCGCGTAATTAACGGCCATGGGCGGATACCGGTGGGTGGCCTTACCGCCGGTGTCGCTTACCCTGGCTGGGCCAGTGCACTGAGGCACACCGCTGCCCCGGCGGGCTGTGGCTGACGCTCATCCGGCAGGACCTGGCCTGGCCATTCGCTGCAGGTATCTGGTTGTGTGTCGCTGTAAGCGCGTGGTACTGCGCTATACAAGAAACGGCACGAGGGAGCGAGATGCGGCCAGAGGACGGGTCCCCGCCGGGGGGGCGGATGGCGTTGGAGGGGTATGCCCGCCTGCGCCGTGTCCTGGCTGCCGCCCCCCTGCCAGCCAAGATCGCGCTCGGCGTGGCCCTGGTGCTGGCAGCTATCTTCCTGGCGCCGTTCCTTATCCTAGCGGCGCTGATCTACGGTCCGGTCGCCGTGATCGCCGGACACCGTTCGCTGGCCGCCTCGGCGTCCATGGGGGTATTCGGCCTGGCCGTGATCGAGGCCGTGACCCACCAGTCCGGCGCCGGGCCTGCCCAGCTCCTGCTGCTGATCCCGGTCGCGGCGGTGGCCGCGGCGCATGCCCCGGTCATCAGCCGCTGGTTCGTGCCGTGCCGGACGGTGGCCTTCGCGCTGCTCTGGGCGCTGCCGGTGGCGCTCCTGGTCTGGCGGGTGTGGCCAGCGGAGCCGTTCGTCAGCATCATCCTGGGCTGGGCGCTCGCCTGCGCCGCCCTGGCCTGGCGGCTGGCCCGGGCCCTCCAGGAAACCCGCACCGAGGCCCGGCAGCGCAGCCGCGCCGTGGCGGTGCCGCGGGTGGCGGGCGGCGCCCGGGGCACCGGCCCGCACGGCACCCGGCCGGGCCGGCCCGCGGGCGGTACTGGCGCGCCGGGCCGGGGCGGGCGCCCGGGGGAGGTGTCCCGGGTGGTGCAGACCGCAGAGGGCTCGCTGCGCCCGGCGGACGCTGAGCCAGCACGGGAGCGGGGCGGCAGCGACCAGCAGCTGCCGGAGATCACGGTGGCCGACGCCATGGCCGAGCTGGACAACATGATCGGCCTGGCCCCGGTCAAGGAGCAGATCCGCCAGATCACGGCGTCGGTCGAGGCCGCGCGGCGGCGGGCCATGGCCGGATACGGCGCCGACAAGCCCATGCAGCACTTCGTCTTCCTGGGACCGCCCGGGACCGGCAAGACCTCGGTCGCCCGGGTCGTGGCCAAGATCTTCTATGCGTTCGGCTTGCTGGACACCCCGGCAGTGGTCGAGGCGCAGCGGTCTGACCTGGTCGGTGAGTACCTCGGCGCCACGGCGATCAAGACGAACGAGCTGGTGAACTCCGCGCTCGGCGGCGTCCTGTTCATCGACGAGGCGTACAGCCTGGTGAACGAGGGCGAGGGACAGGGCGACCGGTTCGGCCACGAGGCGGTCCAGGCGCTGCTCAAGCGGGCCGAGGACGACCGCGCGGACATCATCATCATCCTGGCCGGATACGAGAAGCAGATGGAGTCGTTCCTGGCCAGCAACCCGGGGCTGAACTCCAGGTTCGGGCTCCGGGTGAAGTTCCCCACCTACTCACCTGCGGAGCTGATGGCCCTGGCCGAGCTCTACCTGGAGCAGCGCGGCGAAGTGCTCGACCCGGACGCCCGGCCTGCCTTGTGGCGGATGATGGAGGACATCGGCCGCCGCAGGCTCGCCGACGAGCTGGGCAACGGCCGTTTCGTGCGCAGCCTGCTGGAAAAGGCCGGCGAGGCCCGGGACGTCCGGGTCATGGCGGATGGCGCGGAGCCGACCGCCACCGAGCTGGTCACGCTGGAAGGGTCGGACCTGGAGCGGGCCGGCGCCGAGCTGACCGCCCGGTTCCGCGGTTACACCGAGGCCCCGACCCTGGAAAGCGCCCTCGCCGAGCTGGACGAGCTGGTCGGCCTGGAGCCGGTGAAGCGCCAGGTGCACGAGATCGCGGCGCAGCTGCGGGTCGCCCGGCTCCGCGAGCGGCAGGGGCTGAGCAGCCAGCCACCGGTCCGGCATTTCGTGTTCACCGGCCCGCCGGGGACCGGGAAGACCACGGTCGCCCGGATTCTCGGCCGGATCTTCACCGCGCTCGGGCTCCTGGTCCGCCCGGAGGTGGTCGAGGCGCACCGGGCCGACCTGGTCGGTGAGCACCTGGGCTCCACGGCGATCAAGACCGGGAAGCTGATCGATTCTGCCCTGGGCGGCGTGCTGTTCATCGACGAGGCCTACTCGCTCTACAACGCGGGTTACTCGGGCGGGGACGCGTACGGCTCGGAGGCCGTGGCCACGCTGCTCAAGCGGGCCGAGGACGACCGCGAGCGGCTGGTGATCGTGCTGGCTGGCTACCCTGCGGACATGGACCGCTTCCTGCGCAGCAATCCGGGGCTAGCCTCCCGGTTCAGCGTCCGGATCGGGTTCCCCAGCTACTCGTCTGAGGAGCTGTGCCGGATCGCCGATGTCATCGCCGAGCAGCACGGCGACACGTTCGAGCCGGACGCCAAGCCGGTACTGGAGGAGATCTTCCACCAGGCCGCGCTGCAGGGCCGGATCGACGAGCTCGGCAACGGCCGGTTCGCCCGGACGCTGTTCGAGCGGGCCTGCGCCGCCCGGGACCTGCGGGTCGCGTACCTGGAGGACGCCGCCAGCGCCGCGGATCTCACTACGGTGTCCGCCGCCGACCTGCGCGGCGCGTTCCTGGAACTGGGCGGCAGCGAGGCTGCGCCCGGCTGAGCGGCGGGAGCGCCGCCGTCCCGGGCGCCCGGGACAACCGGTGCGACAATGGCGGGCTAAGGGCTCAGCTGCCCGGATGGATCGGCGGCAGTTCGCGCAGCGCCGCGAGCAGGCTCGCCGGATCATTGTCCGCGTCCCGGATCACGTACATCAGCGTGTGCAGCACCGCGTGCCGGTCCTCACCCCGGTCCAGCAGCCGCTGCGCCGCTTCCCAGAGTTCCGGCGGGTCCCCGCGCCAGAGCCGGTCAGCGAGCACGAGGTGCCGGTCCAGGTGCAGCGCGCTGCTCGGCCGTCCGTTGACGTCGTTGTGGTCGGCGGCCAGCAGGGTGCGCCGGTCCGCGGGCTCGGCCGGGTCCAGGCCCGCCAGGTCGATGCCGGCGAAGCTGCCCCGCAGCACCGGGAAGGCAAAGGCCCGGCGGGGCAGCGCTTCCAGGTCATCATCGGGCAGCAGCCTGCTGACCAGCTGCGGGTCCAGGCCGTAGGAGGTCGGGTCCTGGTAGACCTGGGCGAAGGTGCCCATGGAGTCGAACACCGCGTCCAGCGTCTCGGCGATCATCTCCGCCGCGAGGCCCTGCCGCCGTCCCGCCCAGCGCACCCAGGCGGCTAGCACGTGCGGCATGGCGTGCTGCTCCGCCGTGAACAGCAGCACCTTGCGGGGCAGCCAGTCGATCAGGAACGCGGCCACCTTGGCCGGGCTCATCCGCAGCGGCCGCCCGAAGTCCCGGTCACAGCCGTAGTCGATGATGTGGTCGGCGCAGCGGCTCGCCGCCCTCGTGTCGGACAGGTCCTCCGCCTCATCCGAAGCGAGGAATTCCGCGACCAGCATCGCCCGCCGGTCCCGGGTCCAGGCGTACCGCCGCGCGGTCGCCCCGCCCCAGCCCGAGCCATGCCCAGTGGTCCAGCCAGCCCGGCTGGCCGGCCCGCCCCCGTTGCCGTTGCCGGACGCCGAGCCCAGGCCGGGCCGGCGGCAGGGCCCGGATCCGGGCCCGGATGAACGCGTGGTACGAGGCGAAGGATTCATCCGGCGGCCGTCCCTGGGCCGCCTCGGTCACCGTCAGCGCCGTTTCCAGCAGCCGCCGTGCTTGCGGGGCTTCCACCTGGCTGAACGTGGCCCGGGCCGCCCGGCCGCCCGCTGCCGAGCCATTCTCCCGGCAGCGGGCCAGCAACGAGTGCAACCTGTGAGGTCACCCACCCGTCCCGGAGCATGCCGCCGGAGTTGTAGTCCACCACCATGACCAGGGCGTGCTGCTCCTCGCCTGCGTAGCTGAACAAGCAGACGACCTCGTCCCGGTCGCCGAAGGCGTCGGAGTTCACGAAGCAGTCCCCGGCGGTCACCGCACCGACGTGCTCGGCCCAGGCTGGCCGGACCACGCCCTGCTCGATCAGGGCCAGGGCGGCCGTCTCTGCCCGCATCGCCTGGCGGGGAGTGCCCAGGCAGGCGATGCCGGACAGCAGGGCCAGCGAGGCCGGGCTGTGCTGCTGCGCCGCGTAGGCGACGAGCCCCTCGCCGACCAGTTCCTCGACATCGGCCGGGGTACTGCGCGGGGTGCGTTCTCCCCACCAGGTACCGAGCAGTTCGCTGACCATGAGCTCGGCATCGAGCGGGCTGCGCACGGCGAGTAGCTCCCTGGCCGCCCGCAGCATCTCGGCGAACAGCGCGTTCGGCGGGGCTGGCGTGGGCGCGACGGAGCGTGTTCCCTTGCCGTGGCCGGAGTGGCCCGCCCCGCCTGGGGGCTCTCGTCGTCGGCTCTGCGGGCTCACAGGGACAGCTTTCCAGATTCCCGCCGCGTCGTGTCACGTCCGCGCCGGATGGGGGCAATGTTTCCGCGTGCGGCAGATATTCAGGGCATGATCACCGCGGGAAACGGGGAATAGTACCGCATCCCGGGCCACGCTTCCGGGTGCGTCCAGCCATTTTCTGGTCGCCGGGCTGCACGTGCGGCCCTCGCGCCGCCGCGATATCGCCTAGGATGTGGAAAGCTCGCCTGCGTAGTCGCTGTGGGTGGTCGCGGCATCCAGGGCGCGACCAGGCGCACCTGCCAGGCACACCGGGTGGGGTCGCGTTGCAGTGCCCCATAACTGATGTGTTGCTGACTGATGTGCTGCCACTAGCCTGCTTGGATCCGCAGTGAGCAGGAAGGAGCCGTTGCATGCCTCACGCAACGGGACTGGAGTGCGGGCGGTGAGCAAGGAGACCCCCGCGCCCCGGGCCCGGGTGTCCGGGCTGGACGTATCGGATTCAGCGCTGCTCGGCACCCTGTTGCGGGAAGCGCCCATCGGGTTTGCCTTCTTCGGTCCCGACCTGCGCTTCCGCCGGATCAACCAGGCCCTGGCCGGGCTGGACGGCCTCGACCTGGACGCGCACCTCGGCCTGCTGCCGTCGCAGGTGTGGCCGGGCACGCTGGCGACCCGGGTCGAGTCCGCGGTCCGGCACGTGCTCGCCGAAGGCCAGCCGCTGTTCGAGTCGAACCAGCCGGTCGCCGCGGTCAGTTCGGCGACTCCGGCCGCAGCCGGGCCCGGCCAGGCAGCCAACGGCCGCGCCGCCGGCGCCCCGGACGGCCAAGCCCAGGAGAGCGACGCCAGCGCGGGCGAGGCCCAGGCGGGGGAGGCCCAGGCCGCAGACGCCGCGGAGGCGGACGCCCGGCCGGCGCCCGGCCGGGCCGCGGCGAACGGCCATCCCGCTGACCTCGCCCCGGCCGCGACCCGCCAGCCGCCCCGGGACGCCCGGCACTGGGCCTTTTCCTGGTTCCCGTCGCATGACCCGGAAGGCAACGTCGCAGGCGTCGCCCTGATCGCGGTGGATGTGACCGACCGGCAGAACTCCGCGGAAGCGGTGCGGCGGAGCGAGGAGCGGTACCGCTCCCTGGTCCAGGCGGGCGCGCAGGTCGTCTGGGTCACCACGCCGACCGGCGAGATCGCCGAGGATTCCCCGGAGTGGCGCTGGATCACCGGCCAGAGCCTGGAGGAGTACCTGGGCAACGGCTGGCTGGACGCGATCCACCCGGAGGACCGGGAGCGGGTGGATCGCGAGTGGCGGGAATGCGTCCAGGCGGGCAAGGTCTTCGACAGCCGCTACCGGGTGCGCACCAAGACCGGGTCCTACCGGCACTACGACGTGCGGGCCGTTCCGATCGAGCGGGACGGCAGGATCATCGAGTGGGTCGGCGCCAGCACGGACGTGACCGGCCAGCGTGAAGCCGAGGAGATGCGCGGCCGGCTGACCGAACAGCTGTCCGCGGCCGCGCTGCGCACCGCCCGGCTGCAGCAGGCCACCTCGATGCTGGCTGAGGCGCTGACCGTGCTCCAGGTCGTCGAGGTGATCACCGAGGTCGGCCGGTCCGCGATCGGCGCGGAGCGGTCCGCGGTGGCGCTGCTGGACCGGGAGCGGCTGCGGCTGCACACCATCAACCCGCTGGGCCTGCCGGACGGGCCTGGTGCGCCGTCCGGGGACATCCCGCTGGATATGCCCAGCGTGATGACGCTGGCGATCACCTCGCGCCGGCCGGTGCTGATACAGAACCCGGAGTCGATGCGGCGGACCTTCGACGGCCTCGCCAACGTGGACCTGTTCCTGGCGCACAGCGACGAGCGGGCCTGGGTGGGGCTGCCGCTGCTGGCGGCGGGCGCGCCCCTGGGCGCGCTGCGGTTCTCTTTCACCAAGCCGCGGCAGATCACCGAGGAGGAGCGGGTCTTCCTGGAGGCGCTGGCCGGGCAGTGCGCGCTGGCCCTGGAGCGGGCTTCGCTGTTCGAGCGGGAGCACACCACCGCGGAGACGCTGCAGCGCAGCCTGCTGCCGGACCGGCTGCCCAGCGTGCCGGGCATCATCCTGGAAGCCCGGTACCTGCCGGTCACCCGGAACATGGAGATCGGCGGGGACTGGTACGACGCGTTCCGGCTGCCCGACGGCAGGCTCGCCGTCGCCACCGGGGACGTGATGGGCAAGGGGCTGACCGCGGCGGCCGGGATGGGCCGGGTCCGCAACGCGCTGCGCGCCCTGGCCCTGACCGACCCGCGGCCTGCCGCCGTGCTGGCCGGGCTGGACCGGCTGTTCACCGCGACCGAGCTCGACGAGCAGGTCACGACCGTCGCGTACCTGGTCTTGGACCCGGTCACCGGGGAGGGCCTGGCCGGCAACGCGGGGCACCTGCCGCCGCTGCTGCTGTCCCGGGATGCCCCGCCGCGGCTGGACACCACCGAGGCGGGCACCCCGCTGGGCTGGGCCTGCCCGCGCCAGCAGTACGTGTTCCGGCTGCCACCGGGCACCACGGCCGTGCTGTATTCCGACGGCCTGGTCGAGAACCGCCGCCGCGGCCTGGATGCCGGGCTGGATGAGCTGGTGTCGGTGGCCGCCCAAGCGCGGCCCGGGATGGTCGAGGATCCGGCCCGGTTGCTGGAGTACCTGGTGGACCGGATGCTCACCGGGTACGAGCAAGATGACGACGTGACAGTGCTGGTGCTGCACGTGCCCAGGCGTGATGGCGCGCCTGCGGTGCGGGCGCCCGGGGCTGTCCTGCCCGCGGCGCGGAGGGTCCGGCCATGAACGCGGTTCGAGCCACTCACCGACTCCGCCTAAGGTGGTGGTCGGGAGCTAATCCTGTGCTGCCCACGGCATCGCTGGTGACGGTGCTGCCGGGCGCAGGCCCGGTTCCCGGCACGGTCCCAGCAGCGGGGTGCACGAGGTAGGGTCCATTTTCCCGCTCATATACGCAGAAGAGGTGTATGTGTCGCCTGCCAGTTCGTGCAGTCAGGTGCCGTCCGCGGCTGGGCAGGCCGTCGGCCAGCGAAGGAAGGGGTGACCGCGGTGGCTAGCGCGGCAGGCTCCGCAGCGCGGAGGCAGCCCGGACCAGATGGCCAGGGCCAGCAGGTGCCCGTGCGGCAGGCTGCTGGACGCGCTGGCGCGGGCCAGCAGAATTCCACTGGCCGGCGCAAGGCACAGCAGGCTGCAGGGCAGCCAGGCAATGATGGAGGATCAGGCGGCCGGGGGGTGTCGGGCATCGTGAGTGAGAATCCGGACCTGGCAGCTGCGGGTGACGCGGCGGGCCTGGCAGACGTAGCGGAGCTGGCAGACGTGACGGATTTGGCTGAGGTAGCCGACCTGGATGCCGAGGTTGGCCCGGGTGAGGTGGACCTAGCAGACGAAGGGCTCGACACGGCCGAGCTCGACGACGATTTCGCCGACATAGCGGTCGCCGACGAGGACCTGGACGTGGAGGTCGCCGAGGCAGCCGACGAGGACCCGGCCGAGGAGGACGAGGACGCCGACGCCCTCGCGGGCGGGGCCGCTGCGGCCCCGCCGGGGCCTGCGGTCATCCCGGACCCGGCCGTGGCCGTGGCCGTGACAGTGGCCGTGGACGGCGCGGTCAAGCCGGCAGGCCCGGGCGCTGAGGAAGAGGCTTTCGTCTACGGCGACGATGACGACGACCTGCCCGCGGCCCAGGTGGCGTCCGCCGGGGCGACCGCTGACCCGGTCAAGGACTACCTGAAGCAGATCGGCAAGGTCCCCCTGCTGAACGCCGAGCAGGAAGTCGAGCTGGCCAAGCGGATCGAGGCGGGCCTGTTCGCCGAGGAGAAGCTCGCGGACGGCCCGGCCAGCCTGAACGACGACCAGCGCTTCGACATGGAATGGATCGCTGAGGACGGCCGCCGGGCCAAGAACCACCTGCTGGAGGCGAACCTGCGGCTGGTGGTGTCGCTGGCCAAGCGGTACACCGGACGGGGCATGCTGTTCCTGGACCTGATCCAGGAGGGCAACCTGGGCCTGATCCGCGCGGTGGAGAAGTTCGACTACACCAAGGGCTACAAGTTCTCCACCTATGCCACCTGGTGGATCAGGCAGGCCATCACCCGGGCCATGGCGGACCAGGCGCGTACCATCCGCATCCCGGTGCACATGGTCGAGGTCATCAACAAGCTGGCCCGGGTGCAGCGGCAGATGCTGCAGGATCTCGGCCGCGAGCCGACCCCCGAGGAACTCGCCGCTGAGCTCGACATGACCCCGGAGAAGGTCATCGAGGTGCAGAAGTACGGCCGGGAGCCGATCTCGCTGCATACCCCGCTCGGTGAGGACGGCGACAGCGAGTTCGGTGACCTGATCGAGGACTCCGAGGCGATCCAGCCCGGCGAGGCGGTCAGCTTCACCCTGCTGCAGGAGCAGCTGCACTCGGTACTCGACACGCTGTCCGAGCGTGAGGCCGGGGTGGTGTCCATGCGGTTCGGGCTCACTGACGGCCAGCCGAAGACCCTGGATGAGATCGGCAAGGTCTACGGGGTGACCCGGGAGCGCATCCGGCAGATCGAGTCGAAGACCATGTCCAAGCTCCGGCACCCGTCCCGGTCCCAGGTGCTGCGCGACTACCTGGACTGACCTCGCGGCCAGCTTCCTGGCTGGTCACAGCAGCAGCCCGGGCCGCCACCGGGGGCCCGGGCTGACCTGCTGTTAAGACAAAATAAAAGGCCCTTGCTCCGCAGGGCCTCAGAACGGTTCTGGCACAAAGATAGATCAGCTTGGGTGATGCGCATAGACGCGGCGACGGTGCCGCGCCGACGCTAGGCCAGCCGGGTCCGAGCGGCCCGCAGGTGCACCTACGGGTCGCGGGCCCGTTACTCCTCGCGCCGCGCCTCGCTGCCTGTGCCTGGCGACAGCCGTCCCGTCTCATCCTGGATTTCGACGGCCACCTTGGCGAGCGCCTCGGCATGCTGCCGGCTGTGGTGGGCGCAGAACAGCAGCTCCCCAGAATCAGGAAGCACAACGCGTACGTACGCCTGGGCACCGCACCGGTCACACAGGTCCATTGCGCTTAGTGGCCTGCTTGGGGCGAGAGCTCCGGTCATGTCGCCTCCCTCGCGTCGTGCCGCCGGACCGATTCGCCCGGCTGGCTGTCCCCTACGTGCTATGCAACACTCTGCCAGTCCGCTGCCTTCCCGGATAGCGGCTACGTACGCCCAAAGCGAACGCGGCCGTCAGATCGGTCCGGGCAAGCCAGCGTTTTCACTGTAGCGTGTGCGTTGTCCCAGGTCGCTGGCTGTGTCCGCGGCGTGGCTCCGGCGAGCACCCCGATCGGGCGGCTAGTCTGCGGTCAGGCCGCACCACACCGAGCCGTTCTTACCGCTGCCCGAGGAGAGCCATCGTGACCGCCGTCCGTGCCGAAACCGCCGGCCGCAACGGGGCTGCCGCGCCGCTGGCGCCGGCCCGCACCCGGGCCAGCGGGAAGGCTGCAGGCGACGGCTACACCGCGCGCCACCTGTCGGTCCTGGAGGGGCTGGAGGCGGTACGCAAGCGCCCCGGCATGTACATCGGCTCCACCGACGGCCGGGGCCTGATGCACTGCCTGTGGGAGATCTTCGACAACTCGGTGGATGAGGCTCTCGCCGGGCACTGCACCGCGATCGAGGTCATCCTGCACCCGGATTCCTCGGCCGAGGTGCGCGACAACGGCCGCGGCATCCCGGTGGACAACGAGCCCAAGTCCGGCCTGACCGGGGTGGAGCTCGTGATGACCCGGCTGCACGCGGGCGGCAAGTTCGGTGGCGGCTCCTACACCGCATCCGGCGGTCTGCACGGCGTCGGGGCGTCCGTGGTCAACGCACTGTCCAGCCGGCTCGATGTGCAGGTGGACCGGGAGGGCCACGAGTGGGCGGCCAGCTTCCGCCGGGGCGTGCCGGGAGAGTTCGCCGCCAGTGGCCCGGATGCCCCGTTCGCGCCGGGTAGCGGGCTGCGCCAGACCCGCAAGGTGGCCAGGAAGGTGACCGGCACCAGGATCCGCTTCTGGCCGGACCGGCAGGTGTTTACCCACGACGCCGCCTGGAGTTTCGACGGGCTGATCCAGCGGGCCCGGCAGACCGCCTACCTCGTCCCGGGCCTGACCATCCGGGTGCGGGATGAACGGCCGGCCGACGGGCCGGACAGCCCGCCCCCGTCCCCGGAGGAATTCCGGTTCGACGGCGGGATCAGCGAGTTCTGCGCCCATCTCGCCCCGGGCGAGCCGCTCACCGACGTGCTCCGGCTCATCGGGTCCGGCCAGTTCACCGAGACGGTGCCGGTGCTGGACGAGCTGGGTCACATGACGCCGACTGAGGTCGAGCGGGAGCTGTCCGTCGACGTCGCGCTGCGCTGGGGCACCGGGTACGACACGGTCACCCGGTCCTTCGTCAACGTGATCGCCACGCCCAAGGGCGGCACCCACGTCACCGGATTCGAGCGGGCCATCGTCAAGGCGCTGAACGAGCAGCTCCGGGCCGCCCGGCTGCTGAAGAACGGCGACGAGCCGGTGACCAAGGAGGACGTGCTGGAGGGCCTCACCGCGGTGGTGAGCGTCCGGCTGCCGGAACCGCAGTTCGAGGGCCAGACCAAGGAAGTCCTCGGCACCCCGGCCGCGTCGCGGATCGTGGCCCAGGTGGTGGCCGCTGAGCTGCGCACCGTGTTCGAAGCCCGGGCTCGGGGCGGTAAGCAGCAGGCCCGGGCGGTGCTGGAGAAGGTGGTGGCCGCGGCCAAGGCGCGGATCGCCGCCCGCGAGCACCGGGACAACCAGCGCCGCAAGACCGCCCTGGCCACCTCGGCGCTGCCCGCCAAACTGGTGGACTGCCGCAGCGCCGATGACCGCAGCGAGCTGTTCATCGTCGAAGGCGACTCCGCGCTGGGCACGGCCAAGCTGGCCCGGAACTCGGAGTTCCAGGCCCTGCTGCCGATCCGCGGCAAGATCCTGAATGTGCAGAAGGCCTCGCTGGCGGACATGCTGAAGAACGCCGAGTGCGCGGCCATCATCCAGGTGATCGGGGCCGGGTCCGGTGGCTCGTTCGACCTTGACTCCGCCCGCTACCAGCGGGTGATCTTCATGTCAGACGCTGATGTGGACGGCGCGCACATCCGGTGCCTGCTGCTGACCTTGTTCCACCGGTACCTGCGGCCGCTGCTCGATGCGGGGCGCGTGTTCGCGGCGGTTCCGCCGCTGCACCGGATCGAGCTGTCGGCCCCTAGAAAAGGCCAGCAACGGTACCGCTACACGTACTCAGACAGCGAACTGCACCGGACCCTGCTGGAACTGGAGCGCAAGGGGCAGCGCTGGAAGGAGCCGATCCAGCGGTACAAGGGGCTGGGCGAGATGGACGCGGGACAGCTGGCCGAGACCACCATGGACCCGCAGCACCGGACCCTGCGCCGGATCCGGATCGAGGACGCGGCCGCGGCCAGCGGCATCTTCGACCTGCTGATGGGCAGTGAGGTCGGACCGCGCCGGGACTTCATCATCGGCGGCGCGGCCGAGCTCGACCTGTCCCGGATCGACGCCTGACCTCCGCCGCGTTACCGCGGGGCGACGCCACCGAGGGCCGCCAGCTGCCTGCGCACCCTTTCACCGGAGCCGTCCCGGCGGCCCTCGGGCTCTGGCAGGTACACCGGCACCCCGGCTTCGGTGGCCGCGCGGGCGGGCGCCGGGCCCGCCCAGGCCAGCATCAGCGTGTCCTCATCCTTGAGGAACCGGTGACAGCGCACCCCGCCGGTAGCCCGCCCCTTGGCCGGGAAGTCCCGGTAGAGGCTGACCTTCACGGTCGCCGCCCCGGTTCCGGGCAGCGTCCCGGATTTGCCCGCCACGGTCACCACGACCGCGCCCTGCTCGCCACCACCGGGCTGGCCACCACCGGGCTGGCCGCCACCGGGCTGGCCACACGGGCTCGCCAGCACCGGGCTCCCCGTCGCCGCTGTCCGTGGCCACCGGAACCGCGCCGAACCAGATCACCTGGGCCTGGGCTGACAGCCGGATGCCGGCCATCCCGCCCGCGGCCCGGCCCTGGGGACGCACGGTGGTCGCGCTGAACCTCAGCAGCTGCGCGTCGCTGGTGATGAAGACCAGGTCAGCTGCGTCGCTGGCCAGCTGGACCGCCCCGACCACCCGGTCGCCATCCTTCAGCGAGATCACCTCGAACTCGGTAGCGTTCGCCGGGTAGTCGGGGGCGACCCGCTTGACCACTCCGTCCGCTGTGCCCAGGGCCAGCCCCGCGCCGGAGGAGTCCGCCGCGGCCAGCCCCACCACTGTCTCGCCGGACGCCAGCGCCAGGAACTCGGCCACCGGCGCCCCGCCCGCCAGCGCGGGCGAGTGCGCGCTGGGCGGCAGCGCCGGGATGTCCAGCACCCCGACCCGGATCAGCCGGCCCAGCGAGGTGACCACGCCGATCGTGCCGCGCGCGGTGGACCGCACCGAGGAGATGATCACGTCATGCGCGGCGCGTGGTCCCGCCTCCGGCGGACCGGCCGGCTCGGCCAGAATTTCGCCCTGCCCGGCGGGCGGCTGCGTGGCGGTCCTGGCCAGCAGCCCGGCTGAGGACAGCAGCACCAGGCACGGATCGTCGGCCACCTCGAGTGGTACCGCCGCGGTCCGGACCGTGCCGCTGCCCTCCAGCAGGACGGTGCGCCGGGGATCGGCGAACTTCTCCGCCACCGCGGTCAGCTCGGCGGACACCACCTCACGCAGCCTGGTGTCAGAGTCCAGGATCGCGGTCAGCCCGGCGATCTCCTCCTGCAGCCGCTCCCGCTCCCGCTCCAGTTCCAGCCGGTCGTAGCGGGTCAGCCGGCGCAGCGGGGTGTCCAGGATGTACTGGGCCTGGATGTCAGACAGCTCGAATACCGTCATCAGCCGTTCCTTGGCCGCCGCGGCGTCGTCGCTGGACCGGATGACCTGAATGACCTCGTCGATGTTCAGCAGCGCGATCAGCAGGCCATCGACCAGGTGCAGCCGGTCAGCGCGCTTACTGCGGCGATGCTCGCTGCGCCGCCGCACCACGTCGAGCCGGTGATCGACGTAGATCTGGAGCATCTCCCGCAGGCCGAGCAGCCGTGGCTGGCCGTCCACCAGCGCGACGTTGTTAATGCCGAAGGTCTCTTCCATCGGGGTGAGCCGGTACAGCTCGTCCAGCACGGCCTCGGCATGGAAGCCACCGCGGACCTCGATGACCAGGTGCAGCCCGCGGTGCCGGTCGGTGAGGTCCTTAAGGTCCGCGATGCCCGCCAGTTTCTTGGCGCTGACCAGGTCCTTGATCCGGGTGATCACCTTTTCCGGGCCTACCCCGTAGGGCAGCTCGGTCACCACGATGCCGGTGCGCCGGGCGGTGATCTGCTCGACCCGTGCGGTGGCCCGGGTACGGAAGATGCCGCGCCCGCTCTCGTACGCCTCCCTGATCCCGGCCAGGCCGACGATTTTCCCGCCGGTCGGCAGGTCCGGCCCGGGCACAAAGCGCATCAGCTCGTCCAGGCCCGCGTCCGGGTGGGCGATCAGGTGCCGGGCCGCGGCGATCACTTCACCCAGGTTGTGCGGCGCCATGTTGGTCGCCATCCCCACGGCGATCCCGGCCGAGCCGTTGACCAGCAGGTTCGGGAACCCGGCGGGCAGCACCTCGGGCTGGACCTCGCTGCCGTCGTAGTTCGGCTGGAAGTCCACGGTGTCCTCGTCGATGGAGGCCACCATCTCCATCGCCGCCGCGGACAGCCGGGCCTCGGTGTACCGCATCGCCGCGGGCGCGTCGTCGCCGCCGAGCGAGCCGAAGTTGCCGTGCCCGTCCACCAGTGGCAGCCGCATGGCGAACGGCTGCGCCAGCCGGACCAGCGCGTCGTAGATCGCGCTGTCGCCATGCGGGTGCAACCGCCCCATGACCTCGCCGACCACCCGGGCGCACTTCACGTGGCTGCGGTCGGGCCGTAGGCCCATCTCGTTCATCTGGTACAGGATCCGGCGCTGGACTGGCTTCAGCCCGTCCCGCGCGTCCGGCAGCGCGCGCTGATAGATGACGGAGTAGGCGTACTCCAGGTAGCTGCCGCGCATCTCCTCGGCGACGTCGATGTCGATGATGTTCTCTTCGAAATCGTCGCCGGGCGGCCCGCCAGGGCCGGTGCTGTCAGGGGGAGGGGTCGCAGTACGTCGTGCCATGCCCGCCATTGTGCCGTCTGCGTGCCGGTGACACGGCCAACGCCACCAGCGTGCCGCGCGCCCGGCCCCGGCCAGGACGGCTCAGCGGCGCGGCGGCCCGGTCAGCTGACCGAGAAGCCGCCGTCCACGAAGATCATCTGGCCGGTCACGTAGTCGCTGGCCGGGCTGGCCAGGAACACCGCGATGCCCGCGAAGTCGGCTGGCTCGCCGTTGCGGCCGACCATGGTCCGCGCGGCCAGTGCTGCGGAGCGCACCGGGTCGCTGGCCACCGCCGCGGTGAGCGGGGTGGCCACGAACCCTGGGGTGATCGAGTTGCAGCGCACCCCGCGCGGCGCCCAGGCCTCGGACTGGGACCGGGTCAGCGCGGCCAGGCCGCCCTTGGACGCGCCGTAGCCGCCGCTGTTGCCGAACGCGCGGACGGCCTGCTGGGACGCGATGTTGATGATCCGCCCCCAGCCGCGGGCCGCCATGCTGGGCCCGAACCGCTGCCCGAGCAGGAACGGCGCGGTCAGGTTCACCGCCATGAGCTGGTCCCATTCCGCGCTGGTCTGCTCGCCGAGCGGCGGCCGCGGGTTGGTCCCGGCGCAGTTGACCAGGATGTCGGGCTCGCCGAACACCGCCGCTGCCCGTTCGGCCGCGTCCGGCACCGCCGGGCGATGGCCGAGATCAGCCTGCACCCAGGCGGCGCGGCCGCCCGCCGCCCGGATCCCGGTGACGGCCTCGGCCAGGGACTGCTGGCCGCGGGCCAGGATGACCACGCTGGCGCCGGCCAGCGCCAGCGAGCGGGCGATCGCGCGGCCGATGCCCGAGCTACCGCCAGTGACCAGGGCCGCCCGGCCCTGCAGCGAGAACAGTTCCTCGAAATGGGCCCGGCGGACCGGGTCGCCGGCCCTCGCGTCAGAGAGCGGGCCGGGCACCGACCATGCCCAGGGCACGGGCAGCCAGCCGGCAGCCGCTGCTCAGCGCCTCCATCGGCGGCTTCTTGTCCAGCCAGGCAGGCAGGAACCCAGCACAGAACGCGTCACCTGCGCCGGTGCCGTCGACGAACGTCTCCACCGGATGGACCAGCGCCCGGGCCGGATCTGGGCGGCCGTTCGCGTACAGCGCGCCGTCCGGCCCCAGCTTGACCACGACCTGCGGGTACCAGGCGGTGAGGACCCGCGCCGCCGACTCGGGGTCGTCCCGGCCGGTCAGCACCGCGGCCTGGTCTGCGTTGACGATCAGCAGAGTTACCCCGTTGGTCATCTCCAGGTAGGGCTCGGCACCGACCCGGTCCAGCGGTGCGGCCGAGGCCCCGTCCACCGAGATCGTCATGCCCGCCCGGCCCGCGTGCTGGAAGGCGGTCAGGGCGGCGTCGCGGGACCCCTCGTTGAGCAGCGTGTACCCGGACATGTGCAGGTGGGTGCCTGGCGCGAACAAGTCCTTGGGCAGGTCGTCAGCGGAGAGCGCGGCGTTCGCGCCAGGATCGGACAGCATGGTGTGCTCGCCCCGGTGGGTGACCATCACCACGCACGTCCCGGTGGGCCGGTCCGGATCCATGACCAGCCGGGCGTCCACCCCGTAGCCCATCAGCTCCATGTCCCGGTTCCGGCCTGCGATGTCCGCGCCGCGGCGGCCGACGAACGCCACGTCGGCGCCATCCGCGGCCAGCCAGGCCGCGATGTTCGCACCGGAACCGCCACCGTGCATACTTACCGTGGCAGGAGTGTCACTGCCCTTCGCGAGCGGAAGAGCCGCATGGGCGACTGTATCGGTCATCAGGTCGCCAACGACGACAATGCGCGCCATGTCGCCACCACCTCGCTCCCAGGGCTGAGCCATGAATACCGCAGCCTGAGGACAGCACGCCGCGCGCCCGGGCTCAGGGCTAGCACCTAGAACTTAACAGTTCCCCGGTCATCGACGCTGCCGTTCCACACGGCGGATGCAGATGACCGGTCTCTACAACATAAGGGAAATGTATGCCAGCAGCCACGCGGAGCGGTACCCGGGTGACCTTGATCACCTGCCTGGCTGGCCCGCGGCTGGCTGCTACTGTCGCTTACCGCGCTGACGCACGGACCGAGGAGGCACCACCACCATGGCCTGGACCTGGCAGTTCGAGAAAGCGGACGGCACCGTGACCACGCGGACCGCTGCGGCGAGGGAGACGTTCAGCAGCCAGGGCGACGCGGAAAGCTGGCTCGGCGAGAACTGGCGGGACCTGCTGGCCGAGGGCGTGGACCAGGTCACCCTGCTGGAAGAGGGCCGCGCCGAATACGGCCCGATGAGCCTGCATCCGGAGAGCTGACCCGGCCCACGGCTCACGGGGGAGTGGCTCAGGGCGGGCTCAGGGGCGGGTGGCCGGGCTGACGGTGCGGGCCGGGTCGCGCTGGATCACCGGCCCGAGCGCCGCGTCGATCTGCTTGAGCAGGTCCGGTGACAGCTGCGCAGCCGAGGCCGCCGCGTTCTCCCGCACCTGCTCCGGCCGGGTCGCCCCGATGATGGCCGCGGACACCGCGGGGTTGTGCAGCACCCAGGCCACCGCGAGCTGCGCCAGGGTCAGGCCCGCCTCAGCCGCGATCGGCCCGAGCCGGGCCACCCGCTCCAGCAGGTCGTCGGTCAGGAAGCGCTGGATGAACCCGGAGCCGCCCGGGTCGGTGGCCCGCGAACCGGGCGGCACCGGCTCGCCCGGCCGGTACTTGCCGGTCAGTATCCCCTGCGCGATGGGGGAGAAGACGATCTGGCCGATGCCCTCCTCGGCGCACAGCGGCACGACCTCGGACTCGATCACCCGCCAGATCATGTTGTACTGCGGCTGGTTCGAGACGATCCGGTCGAACCCCATGTCATCGGCGATCCGCAGGGCCGCCGAGATCTCCTCGGCCCGCCATTCGGAGACCCCCACGTACAGCACCTTGCCCTGGCGGACCAGGTCGTCGAAGGCGCGCAGCGTCTCCGCCAGCGGGGTCTCGTGGTCGTACCGGTGGGCCTGGTACAAGTCGAGGTAATCGGTCTGCAGCCGCCGCAGCGAGCCGTGCGCGGACTCCATGATGTGCTTGCGGGACAGGCCGCGGTCGTTGGCGCCCGGCCCGGTCGGCCAGAAGACCTTGGTGCAGATCTCCACTGACTCGCGCCGCTGGCCGGCCAGCGCCCGGCCGAGCACCTCCTCGGCCCGGGTCCCGGCGTAGGCATCCGCGGTGTCGAACGTGGTGATGCCCGCCTCGAGCGCCGCGGCTACGCAGGCACCGGCCGCGTCCTCCTCGACCTGCGAGCCGTGCGTGATCCAGTTGCCGTAGGCGATCTCGCTGACCTTCAGGCCGCTGCGGCCCAGATGACGGTGCTCCATAGCGCACGACCCTAGTACGCCGCGCCCGCCCGGCCTGGGGCCGGCTTCGCTGCCCGGCTTCGCTCAGATCTTGGTGCCCGGCGTGACCCTCGGCTTGGGGAAGCGGAGCTTGCGGATCTGCAGTGCCCGCATGGCGGCGTACACCTTGATCCCGCGGGTGCTCTCCCCGGGGAACCGCTCGTTCGCCAGCGCGGTGATCCGGCGGCCCACGAGATAGCCCTCGACGATCATGATCAGGACGATGGCGATGAGAATCGGCGGCAGCAGGCTTGCCACCACGGTGTTCCGCAGGAAAAGCAGGAACAGCAGCACGATCAGGCCGTACATGTAGAACTCGCTGAACCGCCGCTTGGAGTCCACGTAGTCGCGGGCCAGGGCCCGCACCGGGCCGCGGTCCTTGGCCGGGAGCGCCCACTCCTCGCCGCGCCGCATGGCTTCGGTTTTGCGCGCCCGCTCGTTACCCGCCCGGCCGCGGGCCTGGCGGGCGGCCTCCTTGCGGTCGCCGGGCGCGGTGTACCGGCGGCTGCGCTCCGCCTCGCTGCGCTTGGGCGTGGGCCTGCCCTTGCCCGCGGTCACCGCCCCGCGGCTGGCCGCCCCCTCGGCCGGGCCGGCGCTGCCCGCGGTGTCCGCGGCGGAAGCGTCTTCGGTGGCCGTACCACGTCGTCTGAACACGCGCTCAGCTTACCGGGACGAAGGGCGCGGATCACCAGGGCGTGACCGTAGCGGCTGTGATGGCTGGCACCAGGATCACCGCGTAGGCTGTGTGCACCAGCTTGCGGTGGCGTTGCTGCCAACCCCGGGGCCGTGCGCGCGCGTCGCAGGTGGCTGGCGGCAGCGCTGCAACACGATGAAGAGGACGGTCGCGCCCATGAGCGTGGTAAAGCGGGTATCGCTGATCTTCAAGGCCAAGGCCAACAGGGCCCTGGACCGGATGGAGGATCCGCGGGAGACCCTGGACTACTCCTACCAGCGCCAGCTGGAGATGCTGACCCAGGTCCGCCGTGGCGTCGCAGATGTTGCCACGTCACGCAAGCGCCTCGAGCTGCAGATGAACTCGCTGCAGCAGCAGCAGAACAAGCTGGACGGCCAGGCCCGGCAGGCGCTGGGGCCGGCCGGGAGGACCTGGCCCGGGAAGCGCTCAGCCGTAAGAGCTCGCTGCAGGGCCAGCTCAACGACCTGCAGGTGCAGTACCAGACGCTGCAGGCGGACGAGGAGAAGCTGACCGCGGCATCGCAGCGGCTGCAGGCCAAGGTGGAAGCCTTCCGCACCCAGAAGGAGACCATCAAGGCCACCTACACCGCGGCCGAGGCGCAGACCCGGATCGGCGAGGCCGTGTCCGGCATCTCCGAGGAGATGGGCGACGTCGGCATGGCGGTGCAGCGTGCCCAGGACAAGACCGCGCAGATGCAGGCGCGGGCGGGCGCGATCGACGAGCTGATGGCCTCGGGTGCGCTGGACGATGTGACCGCCCAGCCGAACGACGACATCCAGCGTGAGCTCGACCAGATGCGCGGCGGCCAGGACGTTGACCGGGAGCTGGAGCGGCTCAAGGGTGAGCTCGGCCAGGGCCCGGCGCCGCGCGAGATCGAGGGCTCCGCGGCGGCCAGCACGCCTGCCCCGGGTGCCACCGGGAACAGCCAGGCCAGCCCGGCCGCGGAGCCACCGGCCGACGGTGAAGAGTCATGATCGTTCGCATCCTCGGCGAGGGCCAGCTCGAGGTCGCCGACTCTGCTGCCGAGGAGCTCAACCGGCTGGACGTGCCGCTGGAGGCCGCGGTGAACGCGGGCGACGAGGAGGCCTTCCGGCCCGCCCTGGCCACGCTGCTGGCCCGGATCCGGGAGCTGGGAACACCGCTGGCCACGGATTCGTTGGAGCCGTCGGATGTGATCGTGCCCTACGCCGAAGCGAGCATGGAGGATGTTCGCGAGATGCTGACCGGCGAGGGTCTCATTCCGGGCTGAGCTAGCGTTCAGCAGGCTCTCAGGTTGGCTGCGCACACTGGCTCAGGCCGTGCTTCATGGGGCACCGGCCCGAGCGTACGGACCTGGATGCGGGGGGTCCAGCAGCCCGGATCGGTTACCCGGAAGCTGCCTGATAATGAATCAGGAGGGCTCCGGTACCACCGTGGGCCTGGTGAACAAGTACAAAGTTCGGCTGGCTGGGCCAGCCGGCAGAAACGGAGGCGGCGCCATGGCGAAGACCCGCTATGCGCCTGACAGGGGACTCACATTCCGGATGACCCTGACGATGTTTCTCCTCGGACTCGTCTTCGTCGCCTTCATTGCCGTCCTGGTGCTGGTGCTCGGTGCTCTGCACTCGGTCAGCAGCGGCGGCATCGTGTTCTTTGCCGTCCTGCTCGGCCTGGTTCTGGGCGTCGGCTCCTTCTTCTACTCCGACAAGATCGCGCTGAGCACCGCGAACGCCCAGCTGGTCACGCCGCAGGACGGCCCGGAGGCGGCGAAGCTGCACGCGATCGTGGACCGGCTCACCGCGCTGGCGAACATGCCCAAGCCCAGGGTCGCGATCGCGCCGTCCCCGATGCTGAACGCGTTCGCCACCGGGCGGAACACCAAGACCTCCGTCCTGGTCGTGACCACCGGCCTGCTGCGCAGCAACCTGGACGACCGCGAACTCGAGGGCGTGCTGGCGCACGAGCTGTCGCACGTGGCGCACAAGGACGTCGCGGTGATGACCATCGCTTCGTTCATCGGCATCATCGCGGCCCTGCTGGTCCGGTTCGCCTTCTACTCGGAGCTGTTCGGTGGCGGCGGCCGTGGCCGCGGTGGCAACAACAACAACGGCGGCGCGCTCCCCGTCGTGCTGATCGTCCTGCTGGTCGGCGTCGTGACGTACGCGATCAGTTTCCTGCTGATCCGGCTGCTTTCCCGGTACCGGGAACTGGCCGCGGACCGGGCCGGGGCCCTGCTCACCGGGCAGCCCTCGGCGCTGGCCAGCGCGCTGCAGAAGGTCAGCGGGTCGATGAACGCGATCCCGACCAAGGACCTGCGCGCGGCCGAGCCGCTGAACGCCTTCTACTTCATCCCGGCGTTCAAGGCCAAGGGCAAGGAACTCAGCCTGAACAGCCTCTTCTCCACCCACCCGTCGCTGGAGCGGCGGCTGCGCCAGCTGGATGAGATCTCTGCCCAGCTAGGCAGGTGAACCTGTGGGCTTCCTGGACACGCTGCTGGGCCGGACCAAGCCGGCCCAGCCCAACCTGGACGAGCTGTTCTCGCTGCCCACCGCGGCGGTCACGCTGCAGGCGTCGATGAACCTGGTGCCGACCGGCACCGGGTCGGTGTGCTTCCGGGCCGTCGAGGGCCGGGCGTTCAGCGACATCGAGAAGGACGTGCGTGAGCTGCTCAGCATGGGCACGGGCACCGCGCCGGTCGAGGTGACCACCGATTCTTACGGCTTCACGTGGCTGACCTGCCAGCACACCTCGGATGACTTCGAGGCACTGGTCACCGACCTGCATGCGGTGAACTCCTCGCTGGCGGACGGCGGCTTCGGGCCGCAGCTGCTGTGCACGCTGGTTACCTTCCGCGATGACTCCGGCCGTCGGCTGGGCATCGTGTACCTGTACAAGCGGGGCACTTTCTACCCGTTCGCGCCGAAGAGCGGCCAGCAGCGGGACAACGCGCTGGAGCTCCAGGTCAAAGGCGCCGTGGGCGCGGATCTCAAGTTTGAGCCTGACCTGAGCAGCTGGTTCGCGGTCTGGGGCGCTCCCGGCCTCTAGCGGCGCTGCTGACGGCGCCCAACGGCTGGCCTGGCGCGGCTGGCCGCCTTAGTGACTTCTTAGCCTTTCCACCGCAGATCCAGAGGAAAGGCAGAGGGAACAGCTACCCCGCGGATATTTTCCGCTGTCAGGGTGGCCGCCATGAGCGCCACCCAGGTCAGTTTCGGTGCCCCGCAGCCCGCCGGGGCGGGCCGGAAGCGGAAGGCCCCGCAGGCCCTGCCCGCCCCAGCGCCGCGGCCGCGGCTGGCCGCGGCCGCGCTGGTGCTGGCCGGCACGGGCTTCGGGGCCGTCATCGCGCTCACTATCACCAGCGAGTCCGCCAGCCAGCTGTCCGCCCCCGGCGGGCTGCTCACCTTCGCGGGTAGCCTCACCGGCCTGGCCGGCACCTACCTGGCCCTGATGATGGTGCTGCTGGTCAGCCGGATTCCGCTGATCGAGCGGGTGATCGGCCAGGACGGCCTGGTGCGCTGGCACCGCAGGCTCGCCCCGTGGCCGATCAGCCTCATCGCCGCGCATGCCCTGCTGCTCACCCTCGGCTACGCCGAGGCGGCCCGCACCGGCTTGTGGCACGAGGTGGGCGTGCTGCTGAGCCGCTACCCGGACGTGCCGACCGCCACCGTCGGGCTCGGCATCATGTGCCTGATCGGCGTGATCTCGGTGCGCGCCGTGCGGCAGCGGCTGGCCCGGGAGACCTGGTGGCTGATCCACCTCTGGATGTACCTGGCCCTGGCCATCTCGTTCGCGCACGTGGTCGTGCTCGGCCCGGCCTTCGTCGGGCACCCGCTGACCCTGCTCCTCTGGTCCGTGGCCTGGGCGGCCACCGCCGGGCTGGTGCTCTGCTACCGGTTCGGCCTGCCAGTGGTCCGCAGCCTGCGGCACCGGCTGGCGGTCGCCGAGGTGCGCGAGGAAGGCCCGGGCGTGGTGTCGGTCATCCTCACCGGCCGCCACCTGGACCGGCTGCCGGTGTCCGGCGGCCAGTTCTTCCTCTGGCGATTCCTCACCCCCCGGATGTGGTGGCAGGCCCACCCTTACTCCATGTCCGCCCTGCCCCAGCCGCCCTACCTGCGGCTGACCGTCAAGGGCCGGGGTGATCACTCGCGGGCCCTGGCCAGCCTGCGGCCTGGCACCAAGGTGGCGATCGAGGGCCCGTACGGAGCGTTCACCAGGTACGTCCAGCAGCGGCCCAAGGCCCTGCTGATCGCCGGCGGGATCGGGGTGACCGCGCTGCGGTCGCTGCTGGAGGACCTGCCGCGGGGCAGCGCGCCGGTGGTCGTGCTCCGCGCCACCCGGCCCGAGGACCTGGTCCTGGCGCCGGAGGTCAGGGAACTCGTCCGGCATCGCCGCGGGGAAGATCCATGAGCTGACCGGCTCCCGGGACGAGGCGCCCATCGATCCGGCCTCGCTGCCCCGGCTGGTCCCTGACCTGCAGTACCGGGATGTGTACGTATCCGGGCCCGAACGGTTCGTGGCCAGCATCGTCGAAGTCGCCCGGACCCTGGGTGTCCCGGAGGAGTCCATCCACCATGAGGCGTTCGCTCTCTGAGCCGGCCGCCAGCACGGGTCGCCAGCACGGGTCGCCAGCACGGGCCGGCCGTGAGCACGGAAAGGCAGGAGAGGGGCATGACGAGGGCACCATGGCTGATGCTGGCGGGCGCCGTGGCTGGCTTCCTGGGCGTGCTCGGCCTGCACAAGCCGGCCGCCCCGGCCGCCCCGGCCGCCGGGGGACCGGCAGCCAGCCCGCCGGCCAGCGGCTCTGCGGCCGCCCCGGCCGCCGCCACCGGCCCGGGAACCACCGTCACCGGGCCCGTCGAGCAATACGGCTATGGCGAACTGGCAGTCCAGGTCACCGTCAGCGGGGGCCGCATCACCGGCCTGGCCGTGCCGCTGATCAGGACGGCCGAGCCGTTCTCCCAGCAGCTGGCCAGCCAGGCCATCCCGATGCTGCGCAACGAGGTGCTGTCCGCGCAGGGCACGAACATCAACGCCGTATCGGGGGCGACCTACACCAGCCAGGCCTACGCCACCTCGGTTCAGGCCGCACTCGACAAGCTGCACTTCAAATGAGGGCGCACCGCCCGGCCCGGCTGGCGCAGCGGCCGATCCGGGCGCACGCCGAGCAGGTCATGGGCACGGTCGTCTCGTTCGCGGTGCGGCCCGGCGATCTTGGTGACGGGCCGGTCCAGGACGCGCTCGCCGCCGCGTGCGGGCTCCTGCACCAGGCGGACGCGGTCTTCAGCACCTGGGACCCGGGCAGCCCGGTCAGCCGGCTGCGCCGCGGCGAGCTGGCCGTGGCCGAGGCGCCCGCCCAGGTGGCCGAGGTGATCGCGCTGTGCGAGACGGCCCGGGAAGCATCCGCGGGCTGGTTCGACCCATGGGCGCTGCCGGGCGGCTTCGACCCGGCCGGGCTGGTCAAGGGCTGGGCCGTGGACCGGGCACTGGCCACGCTCGGCCAGGCGGGCGCGGCGGCCGCGCTGGTGAACGGCGGCGGCGACCTGGCCGCGTTCGGCTCGCCCGCGGCCGCGCCGCCCGCACCTGGCCAGCCCGGGCCGCCGTGGCGGGCTGGCATCCAGCATCCGTGGCGGCCGGGCGCGCTGGCCGCGGTGGTGGAGGTGCACGGCGCGGTGGCCACCTCAGCGAGCTACCAGCGCGGGCCGCACCTCATCGACCCGCGCACCGGCCAGCCTGCCCGGTGCGCGGCGTCGGCCACCGTGACCGGGCCAGCGCTCAGCATGGCGGACGCCCTGGCCACCGCGCTGGCCGTCGGCGGTGACGCCGCACTGGCCGCGGTGGCCGCGCTGCCCGGCTACGAGGCGTACCTCATCCGCCCGGACGGCAGCGAGGCCACCACTCCCGGGCTGGCCCTGGCCAGCGCGGCGGGCGTACCCTGCTGCCAGGAAGGGCCAGCCGACCCGGAATGACCGAGCACGGCATATGGTTGGGCTAAGGAGATCAGCCAGCGCCGCGCACGCGGCGGCAATCTACCCGGGAGCTAATCACAGATGACTGTTCAGCACGAGGCGACCAGCACCGGTGTCATCCTGACCGACACCGCGGCAGCCAAGGTGGGCACTCTCCTGGCGCAAGAGGGCCGCGACGACCTGCGACTCCGCATTGCCGTGCAGCCGGGCGGCTGCTCTGGCCTGCGCTACCAGCTCTACTTCGACGAGCGGCAGATGGACGGGGACATCGACGCCGAGTTCGCTGGCGTGCACGTGGTCACCGACAAGATGAGCGCCCCGTACCTGTCCGGCGCCACCATCGACTTCGTGGACACGATCGAGAAGCAGGGCTTCACGATCGACAACCCGAACGCGACCGGCTCCTGCGCCTGCGGCGACTCCTTCCACTGATCCCGGGCGCGGCAGCAGCGTGCGCATGACGTGGCCCGGGGGCAGCGGCCCCCGGCCACGCTGGGCTGTCCTGCCGCTAGCCGGATGACCGGCCCGCCCTGTTGGCCGGCACGGTTTCACCTGCACAGTTTTGGGCCGATGCCGCTTGGGCTGCCCCCCGGCATGGCCTAGAGTTCGGGCGTGCGCATAGCCATCACAGGGTCCATAGCGACCGATCACCTCATGACCTTTCCCGGCCGGTTCACGGAGCACTTCATCCCCGAGAAGATGGACCGGGTATCCCTGTCCTTCCTGGTGGACCGGCTGGAGATCCGCCGCGGCGGGGTAGCCGCCAACATCGCGTTCGGGCTCGGTGTGCTCGGCCTGCAGCCACTGCTGATCGGCGCGGTCGGTGCCGACTTCGCACCGTACCGGGACTGGCTGACCGACCACGGGGTGGACTGCAGCGGTGTCCGCGAGTCGAGCACGCAGCACACCGCCCGCTTCGTATGCACAACCGACCTGGACGGTAACCAGATCGCCTCGTTCTACCCGGGCGCGATGAGCGAGGACGCGGACATCGAGCTCGGCCCGCTCGCCCAGCAGGGCGGCCGCCTGGACCTGGTCCTGATCGGGGCGAGTGACCCCGCGGCCATGCTCTCGCACACCCAGGAGTGCAAGGACCTGGGCATCCCGTTCGCCGCTGACCTGTCCCAGCAGCTGCCCCGGCTGTCCGCGGACGAGGTGCGCGCCCTGGTGGACGGGGCGGCCTACCTGTTCTGCAACGAGTATGAGGAAGCCCTGATCGAGCGCAAGAGCTCATGGTCCGGCCCGGAGGTGCTGGACCGCGTGGCGGTCCGGGTGACCACCCTCGGCCCGAACGGGGCGAAGATCGAGCGGTCTGGCACCGACGCCGTGCTCGTCGGGCCGGTGCCAGAGGTCCGCATGGCCGATCCGACCGGCACCGGCGACGCCTTCCGGGCCGGGTTCCTCGCCGCGGTGGCCTGGGGCCTGCCCCTGGAGCGCGCCGCGGAGCTGGGCAACATGCTCGCGGTGCACGTGCTGGAGACGGTCGGCACTCAGGAGTACGAGCTGAAGCCGGGCGCGCTGGCCGAGCGGCTGCGCGCGGTCTACGGCGAGGAGGCCGCGGCCAGCCTCGCTGCTCACTACAGCTGAGCCCGGCCCGGCAAGCAAAAACTGCGCGGCGGGGAAACCCCGCCGCGCAGTTCCTTTTCTGCCCTGGCTAGTGCTGGAAGTACTGGACGTACTGGCTGGGCGAGCCGACGCCGGTGGCGTCGTCGTAACCAGGGGCGGCGCGCAGGGCATCTGCCCCCTCGCCGTTGATGCCGAGGGTCCGCAGGTAGGTGAGCAGCGGGCCCTTCTTCGTGGCCGGGTCGGTGTAGTTGTTACGCACCTCGGCCAGGTTCGGGATGGCGGTCACGTCGTGGAACGCCGCCGGGTCCTGGCGGTAGGCCCGGTAGATGACCGGGTTCGCGAAGCCCAGCGGGCCACCCGCGGCCTGCTGGGCGTCCGCCTCGATGCCCGCGAACACCGGGCACGCCACGCTGGTGCCGCCGATCCTGCTGAGCGAGAACGCGTAGGTCTTACCGTTCGGCTGCAGCGTGGTCTCGCCGATCAGGAACCCGGTACTCGGGTCGCCCAGCGCGGACACGTCGGGGATCACCCGGTACCGCTGGTAGCTGGCGATCGGGGTCGGCTCGGCCGGCGGATTCTCGGACAGGCTGTCCGGCACCACCCCGGCCTGGTAGGCCGGCTGCGGGTACTGCGTGCTCACCCCGCCGCCGCCGGATCCGTCGTAGCTGGCCGGATACGGGCCGGGTGGCGGGTACTGCCACTGCTGCTGGCCGTTCTTCGTCACCAGCTGGTCGATCATCGTGCCCCAGGCGGTCTCGAACTGATAGCTGTTCGTCTTGCTGATGGCCAGGCTGGTGCCGCCCACCGAGGTGACCCACGGGCTGCCCGCGGGGAAATCGACCTGGTCACCGCTGGACGCGGGGTCCTCGCCGGGGCCCTCGTAGCCGTTGTCCCCGGAGGAGTAGAAGAAGCCGACGCCCTCGGCCGCGCCGTACTGGAAGATCGCGGTGTAGACCGCGGCCAGGGTCTCGTCCTGGGACAGCCCGCCCCACGAGTTGCTGACGATGCTGGCCAGGTGCTTGTTCACGATCAGCGCGTCCGCGTCCGCCAGGTCGGGATCCTGGCAGCTGGCCGCGGCGACATAGCGCACGTTGGCCGCGGGAGCCTGCCCGTGCACCGCCTCCACGTCGAGGGTCTCCTCGCCGTACCAGCCCTGCGCGTCACAGGCGTTCGGCCCGGCCTGCGTGTACGGGCCCACCTGGTACTGCTGGTACTGGCCGGCCGCGAACTTCTGCTCACCGACCACGGTGGAGTACTGATTCGCGTCCGCCAGCATGGTCGGCGAGGCGTAGGCGTCCACGATGGCCACGGTCTGGCCCTGGCCGGTCATCCCGGAGGAGGTCACCCCGTAGGCCCCGCTGATCTGTCGCGGGGTGTACCCGCAGTTGGTCCAGGGCTGGTGCTTGCCGTAGGCGGTCGGCTCGCTGGTCGCCACCTTCTGGCCGTAGTAGGCCGAGCACGGCGGGGCGACCCAGTAGTTCGAGGGGGGCGGCGGCAGGGCCGGCCTGATCACGCTCTTCGCGGTGTCCAGGCCGCTCACCCCGAGGATGTAGCTGGCGACTGAGGCGGGGGCGGTGGCGGGCTGGTCGGGGGCCCGGTCGGCCTGCCCGTCCGGGCCCTGGTACAGCCCGAACGTCACGCCGAACGCTCCGGCGACCGCGGCCGTCGAGCCACGCACGGCGATGTAGGCGCCAGCAGGGCCCGAGCTACTGACCGCGGTGACGGCCAGCCCGGCCGAGGCGAGCCAGGAGCGCACCGCGCTGGCTTCGGCACTGGTCGGCCCGTAGCTGGCCGCGATCTCGGCCGGGGTGAGGAATTTGCGGTACTGCACGCTGCCCGGGTCGGATACCGCCTGGGCGTAGCTGGCCAGGCCGGACGGGTCCCGTGGCGCCAGGTACACTCGCGCGGCCACGGTGCCGGTGGTGACAGCCCGGCTGCTGACCCGCTTGGCGGCGGTCGCCCACGTGGGGTGGGTGCCGGCGATCGCCGTCCGGGTGGCCGCCTGCGCGGTGGTGACCGTGGCGAGGCTGCCGAGCGTGAGCGCTCCAGCAGCCGCGGCACTGACCACGCGCAGGCGTGTGACTTGCGCCATGCGCCTTCCTTCCTTGACAGAGGCGATCCTGCTGCCTCATTCGTACCGGCCTGGGCATCCAGATACACCTGGTGGGGCCCGTCCCCGCCGGGGCCGCGCCCGGTCGCGACATCGTAGCCCGGGATCTGCCCAGGCCGCCGTGGCCACGCGGAAGAGGGTGTCACCAGAGCGTGTAGCCGCCGTCGATGACCAGCACGGACCCGGTGATGAAGGATGCGGCCGCGCTGGCCAGGAACACCACGCTCGGGGCGATCTCGGCTGGCATCGCGTACCGCTGCTGCGGGGTGTCCTCGATCCAGTACCGCCGGAATTCCGGCTCGTCCACCGGTGCCATGTCGGTCTTCACATAACCCGGGGCGATCGCGTTGACCCGGACGCCCAAGCCGGCCCATTCCGCCGCGAGCGACTTCGTCAGCTGGTGCACCGCGGCCTTGGACGCGTTGTAGGCAGGCTGCCACTGCGGCCGGTTGACGATCATCCCGGAGATGGACCCCACGTTGATGATGGAGCCGCCGCCCGCCTGGGCCATCAGCTGGCTGCCAGCGACGCTGCACTTCCACAGCGCCCGCACGTTCAGGTCGAACACGGCGGCCCACTCGTCGTCAGTGACCTGCCAGGACTCCTTGTGGATGCACACTCCGGCGTTGTTCACCAGGATGTCCAGGCCGCCGAGCTGACCGGCCGCGCGCCGGGTGATCCCCGCGGCGTCACCGGTGATGTCAGCGTCCAGTGCCGACACGTCAAGGCCCTGCCCGGCCAGGTCGCGGACGGCAGCCGCGTTCCGGTCCGCGTCCCGGGCCACGATCATCACCCGGGCGCCGGCCTGCGCCAGGGCCGCGGCAAAGGCCTTGCCCAGACCCTGATTGCCCCCGGTAACCACGGCTTTCCTGCCGGTCAGGGAGAAACTCTCCAGCACCGTCACGCGATCCTCCTGGCGGGGTCGGCTTCAGCGAACGGCATGACGATAGCTCGGGAGATGCGCGGGCCGGGCGGAGCGGATCGCGCTACCCTGGCGTCCGTCGTCGTAGTTGCCTGCGGGCTGGGCGCTGGCCTGGCCGGATGGTCTCTGGTTCAGTGATGAAGCCTGCGGAGGAAAGAGTCCTGGCGGAGATCCAGGCTGAGCTGAACCGGGTTATCCGCTATGACGACGAGTCCATCGTGCACCGCAAGTGGATCAGGCAGCGGTACGACTGCGGCTGCTTTCCCAGCCTCGGCCCGGCCCGGGCGGCCACCGTCCGTACCGCCTGGCACGAGGCCGGGCATGCGGTGGCCGCGCTCGCGGTCGGGGCGGAGTTCAGCTCGGCCAGCATCCACCACAGCCGGCACAGCGAGGGCCGGGTGCACGGCATCAGCGGTGCCCGCGACCGGGCCTTCGTCATCGACGCGGCGGGCCAGATCGGGGAGCAGCTGATGGACTGGTCGCTGCTGGAACGCGACGAGGACATGCGCGAGTGGCTGGCGGCGTGGTCCGCTGGCGGCGGTGACGCGCGGCGGTTCCGGCACGCGGTGGCCGGACGGCTGGGCACCGAGCGCGTCCGCGCCGACGAGCTGGCCGCATGGCGGTACAGCGAGCAGCTGCTGGTCCCGCTGCGGCTGACCATCCGCCAGGTGGCCCGGGCGCTGCTGGTCCATCCCCGCTACCTGTCCCATAACGTGGTGGCGGCCATCGCCAACCACCGCTGACCGCCGCCCGTTCCGGGCGTTTTCCGGCCATCCGGCCCGGGCATGCCTGGGAAAACGACCTTCCCGGAAGGACCGACGCGTGTCAGCGACTGTCCCGGTCATCGACCTCGCCCCCTGGTTCGGCGGCGACGCGGGCGATCGCGCCGCAGTGGCCCGCCAGGTAGACGAGGCCCTGCGCACGTCCGGATTCCTGCTCATCACCGGCCACCAGGTGCCTGCCGGGCTGCGCGCCGAGGCGCGCGCGGTGGCCCGGGAGTTCTTCGCCCGCCATCGGCCTGGGCTGAACCCCCCGGCCGCGCGCATGTGGTGAACTTGCCCCGTGGAGTCAGGGAATCCGCCGCTGCTCGCGCTGACCGGGGTGAGCCGCAACTACGGGGACCGCGCCGCGCTGAGCCCGATCGACCTCACCCTGGCCGCTGGGCAGTGCGTGGCCGTGCTGGGTGCGAACGGGTCCGGCAAGTCCACCTTGCTGCGCATCGCCGCGGGCCGGGACACGCCCAGTACCGGGCGGGTGAGCTACGCGGGCCATGTACTGGCCGAGGACGACCTGGCCGCCCGGACCGAGATCGCCATGGTCGGCGACACGCTCAGCGCCTACCCCGACCTCACCGTGGCGGAGCACCTGCAACTGGTGGCGGTGGCGCACGGCGCGGGCCGCCGCGCGGAGGAGCTCACCAGCCGCGCGCTGCGGGAGTGCCGCCTGGCCGATCACAGCGACGCCCTGCCCGGCTCGCTGTCCAGCGGGCAGCTGCAAGCCCTGTACCTGGCGGTGATGCTGGTCCGGCCGCGCCGGCTGCTGGTGCTGGATGAGCCGGAACAGCGGCTCGACCCGGCCGCCCGGCACTGGCTGGCCGGGCTGCTCCGGGCGGAAAAGGAAGCCGGGGCGGCGCTGCTGCTGGCCACCCACCACACCGAGCTGGCCGCGGCGGTCGCCGGCCACGTGATCGTGCTCACCGACGGCGTGGTCACCGCGCAGGGACCACCGGACGTGGCGCTGGCGGCGTTGCGGTGACGGTGAGCCGGGGGGCCATCGTCATCCCGGACAGCACCCGGGCCACCGTCGAGCTGCTCCGCGGCCTGCGCCGGGGCCGCGGCCGGAAGCAAGCGGCCAGCGTCGCCTACTGGATCTACCTCGCCGCGGTCATCGCGGTGGGCTATGGCGGCTCGCTGATCGTGGCCGCGGTCCGCGCGCTGCGGCACCCGCCGCCGCCCGATGGGCTGACCCCGCACGTGCTCCAGGCCGCCCCGGCCGGGCTGGCCGCCCTGGCCCTGGCCGCGCTGCTGATGCTGGTGCGGGATGCGCTCTGGCGCGGCCCGGTCACCGTCCCGGCGTCCACCGCGGACTGGCTGCTCGGCACCCCGGTGGACCGTGGTCGGCTGCTCCGGCCGCGGTTCCGGATGAACGCCGCGCTCACCATCCTGGCGGGCGCGGCCGCGGGCATCGTGCCCGCCGCCATCCTGGTCTCCACCGGTCTCGGCGGCCGCGACACCCGGCATGTGCTGCGGCTCACCGCCGCCGCGATGGCCTCGGCCGCCCTGCTCGTCGCGTTCGGCACCGGCTGCGCCGGGCTGGTCGAGCGGCACCAGGCGAGCTGGCCCCGGGTCCGCGCGGCGACCCCGGTGGCCGGGACAGCCGCCGCGGCCTTCCTGCTGCTGGCGGGCTGGGCGCTGCTCGGCCAGCCACCCGCCGTGCTGAGTACCGTGCTGCTCTGGTCCGGGCCGTGGGGCTGGGCCGCCCAGCCGGTCATCGCCGTGGCCGGCGGCCCGGCCGCGGCCGGCTTCCACCTGCTGTGGCCGCTGGCCGCTGCCCTGCTCGCCGCCGTGGCAGTGGTGGCACTCGGCGCCGCGCACAGCGCCGCCGCCGGGGTGCCCGCGGCCGCGCTCCGGCTCCGGGTCCGGACCCTCACCGCCATGTCCACCGCCGTGCTGAGCATGAACACCCGGGGCCTGGCGCAGGCCTACGCCGGGCGGCAGGCCCGCGCCGGGCCCGGTTCCGGCTCCGCCCGCCCCGGCACCGGGCGCTGGCACTGCCCTGGCGGGACCTGCTCGCGCTGGCCCGGGCGCCGTACCGGCTGGTGGCGGCGGTGGTCCTGACGTTGCTGGCGGTCGGGCTGCTCGGGCTCGCGGCGCACGGCCGGCAGCCGACGCTGGTGCCGGTCGGCTGCGCGCTGACCCTCGGCTACCTCGCCGCCGCCTGGTTGTGCGAGGGCGCCCGGCTGGACGCGGACGACCCGCGCCGGTCCGCCGCGCTGCCGCTCCAGTTCGCCGACCTGGCCTGGTGGCACGCGATCGTGCCGTGCCTGCTGCTGCTCGCGGTGGCCGGGCCGCCCGCCCTCGTGCTCGCCGTGGCCAGCGGCCATCCCTGGTTCCTGGTCCTGCTCCTGGTCACCGTGCCGGTGCTGGCCGGCGGGGCGCTGGTCAACGTGTTCCGCGGGGAGCTGGCGCCGAACGCGCTGGCCGGATTCGACACCCCGCTGGGCAATACCGCCGCGCTCAGCCTCATCTTCTGGGCCGCCTGGGGACCGGTGCTCGCGATCGCGCCGATGACCGTGCTGCTGGCCAGCGCGCTCGGGGCCCCGGGCCAGGCCGCCCCGCTGATCCGGGCGGTCCTGCTCGGCGCCGCCCTGGCCGCCGGGATCGGAGCGTACGCCCGGCGCCGGGCGGCCCGGCTGCGGGCTTTTTAGCGCTGAGCCCGGATAGATGGCACAGTAGCCTGATGAGCGGCGAGGAACGCGACGGGGTGCCGCTGACCAACCTGGATCAGCCGCTGTTCGACGGGGCGGCCGCGGTCAAGCGGGACCTGGTGGACTACCTGGACGGGGTGGCCGGCCGTATCCTGCCCGGGCTGCGGGACCGGCCGCTGTCGGTGATCCGGGTGCGCCCCGGCCAGCCACCTTTCATGCAGAAGAACGTGTCCGCATACGCGCCGCCGTGGCTGCAGACCGTGTCGCTATGGGCGGAGAGTTCCCGGCGGGAAGTGGCCTACCCGCTCTGCAACGACCGGCGCACCCTGCTCTGGCTGGCCAACCAGCGGGCGGTGGAGTACCACCCGATGCTGGTCCGGGCCGGTCACTGGGACCAGCCCAGCTACCTGGTGCTGGACATCGACCCGCCGGAGGGCGGCGAGTTCCGCCTGGCCGCCCGGGCCGCCGGGCTGATCCGCCAGGTGCTGGCTGACGCCGGGCTGGCTGGTGCGGTGAAGACCAGCGGCGCCAAGGGCGTGCACGTGCTCGTGCCGGTGGACGCGCAGGTCAGCGGCGAGGACGCGGCGGCGGCCACCCGGGCTCTGGCCGTCCGGGCCGAGCGGCTGGACCCGGCCCTGGCCACCACCGCGTTCATCCGGGAAGACCGGGGTGGCAAGGTGTTCCTGGATTCCACCCGGGCGGGCGGGGCCACTGTGGTCGCCGTGTACAGCCCCCGGGTGCGGCCGGGCACGCCGGTTTCCTTCCCGCTGGCCTGGGCTGACCTCGACCAGGTCAGCCCCGCTGATTTCACTATCCGCAACGCTCTGGCGCTGCTGGGTGATGCCGATCCCTGGGCCGAGGGGATGCCGGGGCCGCAACACCTGCCCGCCAGCCTGATCGACGAGGGCCGTGCGATCCCGATAGCCCGGGTGCAGGCCATGCACGAGGGCAAACGGCGGGCCCGGGCCCGCCGGGAGAGCTGAGGCCATGCCGCCCGCTGACATCCTCGCCGGGTACGACGCCCAGGTCCGGCGCAGTACCGCGGACGACGGGTCCGGGGCCCGCGTCGAGGCGGACGGCGGGGTGATCCGGTGGACCGCTGACGGCGGCCAGGGCTGGTCCGGGATCACCTGGTCCGGCCTGGATGACCGGTCCGCCGACGCGGCCATCGCCGCGCAGGTCCGTTACTTCGCGGCCCTGGGCCAGCAGTTCGAGTGGAAGCTGTACGACTACGACCGGCCCGCGGACCTGGCCGCCCGCTTGGTGGCGGCGGGTTTCCGGGCCGAGGAGACCGAGGCCCTCATGGTCGCGGAGGCGGCGGCGCTGCCCGCGGCCGCGCCGCTGCCGCCGGGCGTTACCCTCCAGCCCGTTACCGACGAGGCTGGGGTCGGCCGCCTGATCGAGGTGCACGAGCGGGTGTTCGGCACGGACCACTCCCAGTTGCGCCGGTCGTTGCTGCATCAGCTGCGGGTGGCGCCTGAGCTGACCGCGATGGTGGTCGCGATGGCCGCGGATGAGCCGGTCTGCTCGGCCCGGATCGAGTTCCTGCCCGGGCGGCAGTTCGCCAGCCTGTGGGGCGGCGGGACCCTGCCCGCCTGGCGCGGCCAGGGTATCTACCGGGCGCTGGTCAGCTACCGGGCCGGGCTGGCGGTGGCCCGTGGCTACCGGTACCTGCAGGTGGACGCCATGGCGGACAGCCGCCCGATCCTGGCCCGGCTCGGCTTCGCCACGCTGGCCTGGACCACTCCGTACCGCTGGCAGCCGCCTGTCCCGGCCGCCTGACTTGCAGGCTGGGCCGCGGGCCAGCGTCACCGGCGGGCGGCGTCCTCGTACTGGCCGACTATCTCCCTGGCCAGCGCGAGCGAGGAGGTGGCCGCGGGCGAGGGCGCGTTCCGGACGTGCATCGCCCCGGGCGTCTGCGAGATCACGAAGTCATCCAGCAGCCGCCCGTCCCGGCCCACCGCCTGGGCCCGTACCCCGCTGGCCGGCCGCGGGTCGAGGTCCATCGACTCGACGGCCTGGCACGTACTGCGAGCAGGCCCGGACGAACGCCCGCCGGCTGGCGGCCATCCGCAGCTCGCTGATCCCGGTGCGCCAGAAGTTCTTCGCCACCACCCAGGTCCCTGGCCAGGTCAGCGTGCTGGCCAGGTCCCGCGGCCGGATACGCCAGACGTCATAGGCGTCGCGCGCCCCGACCAGCATCGCGGTCGGGCCCAGCATGACCGGCCCGTCGATGTGCCGGGTCACGTGCACGCCGAGGAACGGCAGCTCCGGATCGGGCACCGGGTACACCATGCCGCGGACCACCGGCGGCTGCCCCGGCGGGGTGGCCAGGCGCAGGTACGCGCCGCGGAACGGCACGATCCGCGGGTCCGCCGGGGCACCCGCGGACACGGCCAGCTGGTCGGACCACAGCCCGGCGCACCCGACGGCCCAGGCCGCCCGGTACTCGCCCGCGGCGTGCCGCAGCAGCGTCTCCCCGTGCGCGCGGCGAACCGCGCTGATCTGGCAGCCAAGGGCAAAGGTCACGTCCTGGTCGCGCAGCTCCTGCTCCATGGCCCTGGCCACCGCGCCGAAATCGACGATGCCGGTCGATGGTGAGTGCAGCGCGGCAACGCCCCGGCAGCCCGGCTCGATCTCGGTGATCTCGGCCGCGGCCACCCGGCGCAGGCCCGGGACGCCGTTCGCGTGCCCGCGTGCCTCGAGGTCCGCGAGCCGGGGGAGCTCATCGGCCCGGATCGCCACGATCAGCTTCCCACACCGCTCGTAGCGGATCCCGGCCGCGTCGCAGAACTCATACATCAGCCGGGCGCCCTCGACGCAGAGCCGGGCCTTCAGCGAGCCCGGCTTGTAGTAGACGCCGCTGTGGATCACCCCGGAGTTGTGACCGGTCTGGTGACGGGCCACCGCGGCCTGCTTATCGATGACGATGATCTTCATGCCCGGACGCCGGATCAGCACCTCGCGGGCTACCGCCAGCCCGACGATGCCAGCGCCCACCACCGCGAGGTCGTACCGCTCCTGCGTGGTGCCCGGGTCCGGACTGGGCGGATTCGTGCTCACCGCACAGGACAATAGCGGGCACGGGCCTGGCCGCCGGGCGCGGCTCTGGCAGTGTGATACCCATGGCTGATCCTGATCGTCCTGATTCCGGCCGTCCTGGTCCCGGCCGTCCGCTGGCTGACCCCGGCCACCGCGCGGTCAGCGTCGAGCGCATCGCGGGCGGCAGGTTCGCCGCCAGCAACGCCCGGGGTGGCCGGATCACCCTGGGCACCGGCGGTGACACCGACTTCACCCCGGTGGAGCTGCTGCTGGCCGCGATCGGCGGCTGCACCTCGATCGACGTGGACATCCTCACCTCGCGCCGGAGCGAGCCGGAGTCCTTCGAGGTGGGCGTCGAGGCGACGAAAGTCCGCGACGCGGCCGGAAACCACCTGACCGGCATCGAGGTCATCTTCCGGATCGTGTTTCCCGCCGGGGAGGCGGGCGATGCCGCCCGGGCCGTGCTGCCCGACGCGGTCCGGCGGTCGCACGACCGGATCTGCACGGTCAGCCGCACGGTGGAGCTCGGCACGCCGGTCACCCCCAGGATCGGGTGACGATGCTCCCGGAGCTGCCCGGCCGGTGCGCACCAGGCCATGGGCGCGGGCGAGATAGCGTGGCGGGGTGGCGGCGACCGTTCCTCTCCCGCACCCCTACCTGGGGCCGCCCGCGCTGACCGCGGGCCGGGTGTTCACGTCGTGGACGCTCGACCTGCCCGTCCTCGTGATCGCCGCGCTGGCGGGTGGCCTCTACCTGGCCGGGGCGCGCCGCCTGGGCCGGCAGGGCCAGCCCTGGCCGGTGGCGCGGACGGTGGCGTTCAGTGTCGGCGGCCTGCTCACCATCGTCCTCGCCACGATGTCGTTTATCGGCGTCTACCAGGGCGTGCTGTTCTACATCCGCTCGGTGCAGACCATCTTCCTGCTGCTGGTGGCGCCGCTGTTCCTGACCCTGGGCCGGCCCGTGTCGATGATCATCGCGACGCTGCCCGGGCCCGGGCAGCGGATCGAGGCGGTGCTGCGCAGCCTGGCCCAGGTCCTGACGTTCCCGGCGATCACCACGTTCGTGCTGATCGCCGTGCCGTTCGTGCTGTACTTCTCGCCCTGGTACGCAGCGGGCCTGGAGAACCCGGCGGTCCGCGAGCTCAGCTACCTGGCCCTGCTGGCACCGGGGTTCGTGTTCTTCTGGATGTTCCTGCGGGTAGACCCGGTCCCGCGGGAGTACCCGTACCTGGTCGCGCTGTGGGTCAGCGCCGCCGAAGTCGTCGGGGACGCGGTCCTCGGCCTGGCCGTGCTCGCGGACCAGAGCCTCATCGCCGGTGCCTACTATCATGCGCTGGCCCGGCCCTGGGGACCCAGCCTGCACAGCGATCAGGTCATCGGCGGCGGGGCGCTGTGGGTGCTGGGCGATGTCGTGGGCCTGCCGTTCCTGGCCGCCCAGCTGGTCCTGATGATCAGGGAGGACGAGACCCAGGCGGTCCAGATCGACGCGGAACTCGACGCCGTGGCCGCCGCCGAGGCTGGCGACGCGGCGACCAGTGAACCCGAGGCCGGCCCCGTCGCCCCGCCCGCCGGTAACCAGCCCTGGTGGCAGGATGACCCGCGGTTCGCGAACCGGTTCCGTCCCGCCGACGACTCCTGACGAAACCCGCGCCTCCCGGGGACCAGGCCAGCCACTCCTGGCGGATCAGTAAGCGCGCTGGATGACGAAGGCCCAGCCGCGGGGGAGATCCGCGGCCAGCACGAACTCCTGCCGCTTCATCACGCACCACGCGGGAATGTCCGTCTTGGCGGCCGGGTCATCGGCCAGCACCGCCACCGTCGCCCCGATCGGGACCTCCCTGATCCGCTCCGCGAGCATGATGATCGGGATCGGGCATTTCCGGCCGAGCGCGTCGATCGTCAGCATCGGCGCTGGGCGCGTCGGGGGGGTCATGCGCTCGCCTCTCTGTGCCGGTGCCGATCGGGTGCCGCGCGTGATCGATCCCACTCGCCGCCGTAGGGCAGGCCGTCGGGGCCCGGTAATCGGGCGACGATACCTGGTAGCACGGCCAGCAATTCCGAGACCTGCCGGTATCGTGCCACGGGTAACCGATACCCGCACGTAGCTGAGCGTAAGCATGCCGCCCGGCACCGGCCCGGACATCGGGCTGCCGGCGCAGCGCCCGCGTTTCCCGCGGCACCGGCAGGCCGCGCGGGACACGCCGCGGCACAATCGGGGTCCCTGGCGGGGGCTGCGGGGTTGCACGATACTGTTTGCACGACAGCCTGTAGGACGAGTCATGACCTGCCCGTGCCGCCGGGAGTCATTCCGCTGGGAAGGCAACCTGTGAGTCCCACCCCCAGCGCCCCACGCCAGAGGGGCGCGCATATTCCGGGCCAGCAGCCCGGTGAGCCCGGCCCGCAGGGCCAGCCCGCAGCCGTGCCATCCGGCCCGGCCGCCGCCCGCCCGCGGCGCCGCTGGGGCCCCCGGGTGATCATGCTCACCGCGGTGGTGCTGGCCACCGCGGGCTGCCAGTCCAGCGACCTTCCCCGGCTGGGCCTGCCGCTCCCGATCACCCAGCAGGGCAAGGTGGTGGTCACCCTCTGGCAGGGGAGCTGGGCCGCGGCCCTGTGCGTCGGGGCCGTGGTCTGGGGAATGATCATCTGGGCGGTCATCTTCCACCGCAAGAACTCCGACCGGCCGCCCCGGCAGGTGCGCTACAACCTGCCGATCGAGATCCTGTACACGGTCGTGCCGTTCATCATGGTCGGTGTCTTCTTCTTCTTCACCGCCCGGGATGAGAACTACATAGACAAGCTGTCCACCCACCCGGACGTCACCGTCAACGTGGTCGGCTACCAGTGGAGCTGGCAGTTCCAGTATCCCGGCTTCAAGGTGCCGGGCTCGGCCACCGGCGATGTGACCGAGAACGGCCAGCCCTGGCCAGGACGGCTGCCGGTGCTGGAGATCCCGGCCCACGAGTCGGTCCGGTTCAACCTGGTGTCGGTGGACGTCATCCACGCTTTCTGGATCGTGCCGTTCGAGTTCAAGCGGGACGTCATCCCGGGCCACCCGAACCACTTCGAGGTGACCCCGATCCGGACCGGCACGTACACCGGGCGCTGCACCGAGCTGTGCGGCGTCTACCACAGCCGCATGCTGTTCACCGTGAGGATCGTGTCTCCTGCGGAGTTCCATGCGTGGATCGCCGGGCAGCAGCAAGCGCAGACGTCAGCAGGGGGGGCACAGTCGTGACCACCGTCGAACAGCCGGTCGAGGCCGAGACCGGATCGCCGTACGCCGGCCGCAAGGGCTCGATCCTGGCCAAGTGGCTGTCCTCCACCGACCACAAGGTGATCGGCCACCTGTACCTGATCACCTCGTTCGCGTTCTTCCTGATCGGTGGCCTGATGGCCATGATCATGCGGATCCAGCTGTTCGGCCCGGACAACCATGTGATCTCGGACCAGCAGTACAACGAGCTGTTCACCATGCACGGCACGATCATGCTGCTGATGTTCGCCACCCCGCTGTTCGTCGGGTTCGCGAACGAGATCATGCCGCTGCAGATCGGTGCCCCGGACGTCGCGTTCCCCCGGCTGAACCTGCTGAGCTACTACTTCTTCCTGTTCGGCGGCATCATCCTGATGGTCAGCTTCCTCACCCCGGGTGGCGCGGCTGCCTTCGGCTGGTACGCTTACTCGCCGCTGACCAGCGCGGTCTACAGCCCGGGTATCGGCGCTGACATGTGGATCATGGGCCTGACGATCGCCGGGCTGGGCACGATCCTGGGTGGCGTCAACTTCATCACCACGATCATCTGCATGCGCGCCCCGGGCATGACCATGTTCCGGATGCCCATCTTCACCTGGAACATCCTGCTCACCAGCATCCTGGTGCTGCTGGCCTTCCCGGTGCTGGCGGCCGCGCTGCTGGTGCTGGAGATCGACCGCAAGCTCGGGGCGCAGGTGTTCTCCGCCAACAGCGGCGGCGCGATCCTGTGGCAGAACCTGTTCTGGTTCTTCGGCCATCCCGAGGTCTATATCGTCGCGCTGCCGTTCTTCGGCATCGCGACCGAGGTCCTGCCGGTGTTCAGCCGCAAGCCCTGCTTCGGCTACAAGGGCCTGGTCGGTGCGACGATCGCCATCGCCGGGCTGTCCACCACCGTGTGGGCGCACCACATGTTCACCACCGGCGCGGTGCTGCTGCCGTTCTTCTCCTTCATGACGCTGCTGATCGCGGTGCCCACCGGCGTGAAGTTCTTCAACTGGGTGGGCACCATGTGGCGCGGCCAGCTCACCTTCGAGCCGGCCATGCTGTTCATCATCGGGTTCCTCGTGGTGTTCCTGTTCGGCGGCCTCACCGGCATCATCCTGGCTTCGCCGCCGCTGGACTTCAACGTCAGCGACACCTACTTCGTGGTCGCCCACTTCCACTACGTGCTGTTCGGCACCGTGGTGTTCTGCATGTTCGGCGGCTTCTACTTCTGGTGGCCGAAGTTCACCGGGAAGATGCTCGATAACACGCTCGGCAAGTGGCATTTCTGGTTCGTGTTCATAGGGTTCAACATGACCTTCCTGGTGCAGCACTGGCTCGGCGTCGAAGGTATGCCCCGCCGTATCGCCAACTACCCTGACCTGCCCGCCAACGTGACCACGATGAACCAGATCTCCAGCATCGGCTCGTGGATCCTGGGTCTTTCCACGTTCATCTTCCTGTACAACATCTACAAGACCTGGAAGTACGGTGAGCAGGTGACCGTGGACGACCCGTGGGGCTACGGGAACTCGCTGGAATGGGCCACGTCCTGCCCGCCGCCGCGGCATAACTTCACCCGCATCCCGCGCATCCGGTCCGAGCGGCCCGCGTTCGACCTGCATTACCCGCATATCCAGTCCGGGCGCACGCATCAGCAGCGGATCGAGGAAGCGCGCAGCAAATGACGGGCATCCCCGGCCGCCCGGGTACAGCTGGAGAGGTGTGAGATGAAGTTTGAGGGCTTCCTGTTCGTGGGCTGCGCGGTGTTCTTCGGTATCACGGACATTGTCTACTGGTATTTCTCCAAGGACCCGACTGGAACGACCGCGCTGGCCCTTTCCGTGGGGCTGGCCTTCCTGACCGGCTTCTACCTGCTGTTCACCGGCCGCCGCCTGCCACCGCGGCCGGAGGACAGTCCCGAGGGCGAGATCCGCGACGGCACCGGCGAGCTCGGCTTCTTCAGCCCGCACAGCTGGTGGCCACTGTACGTGGGGCTGGCTGCGGCCACCGCCGCGCTCGGCACCGCGGTCGGCTGGTGGCTGTTCCTGATCGGCCTGCTGTTCACCTTCCTCACCGTGATCGGCTTCGTGTTCGAGTACTACCGCGGTCTGTACGCGCACTGACCCGCACCCGCGCTGACCAGCGAGGGGCACCGCCGCCCCGGCTGCCCGGCAGCACTGGGCCGCCCGGGCGCGGGCCCGGATAGGATGCTCAGCATGCACCGGCTCTTCCCGATCACCCCGCCGCCCTGCGCCTAGGCGGGGCGTCGTGCGCGGGCCGGCCCAGCTCTGCTGACCCGCGTTTCCTCTTTTCCGGGCGAATCCGCCTGGGCAAATCTGCTGCGCCCCGCTTCCGCGACCTTTCCCTTCTCGTCGCAGGAGCGATACACCCATGCTTGTTTCCGCGTGTGCGCGCAGCACAGCCCGCCGTAGGCCCGGTACCGGCCTGCCCTACCTGGTGGCGTCCGGGCTGCTCTGGGGGACCGGGGGGCTCACCGGCAGCCTGCTGAGCCGGGCCGCCGGGCTGTCCGGGCTGTCCGTGGCGGCCTACCGGCTCGCCATCGGCGGCGCCCTGATCGTTGCCTTCCTGGCCGTGACGGGCCGGCCCTGGCCAGCGGGCCGGGCGGCCTGGACCCGGATCACCGCCGTCGGCCTGCTGGCCGCGCTGTTCCAGGGTTGCTACTTCACCGCGGTCTCGCTGACCTCGGTCAGCCTGGCCACCCTCATCACCATCGGCAGCGCCCCCGTGCTCGTGCTCGGCGCCGACCGGCTGATCAGCCGCCGCCAGGCCGGCCGCCTGGCCGTCACGGCCACCTGCGTCGCCGTGGCCGGGCTCGGCTTCCTCGTGGGCGTGCCGCCCAGCGGGCTGGCTGAGCCATCCCTGCTGGCCGGCGCGGGCCTGGCGGTGCTCGCCGGGGCCGGGTTCGCGGCCGTCACGCTCATCGGGTCCAGGCCGGTTCCCGGCCTGGACGACCTGGCCGTCACCGGCTTCGGGTTCACGATCGGCGGGCTGGTCCTGCTGCCGCTGGCGGCCACCGCGGCCGGGGTGGGCTTCCGGCCCGGCCCGGCGGTCATCGGCCTGCTGCTGGCGCTGGGCACCGGGCCGACCGCCGTGGCCTACACCCTGTATTTCCGCGGCCTGCGCCGGGCACCGGCCGCTACCGCCGCCCGGCTGACCCTGCTGGAACCGCTCACCGGGACCATTCTCGCCGTGCTCATCCTGGGGGAGAGGCTGGGCCCGGCCGGGATCGCGGGTGCGGGCATGATCGCCCTCGCGGTGCTGCTCAGCTGCCCGAATCCGCGGCGTTCTGGAAGTTGATGCCCTGCACCGACTTGAACTTTGTCAGGCAGGTGTCCAGCTCGGCGATGTTCGCGTCGCTGGCGTGGGTGACGTCGTACTGCACGGCGCTGAGCATGTTCAGCACAGTGCGCCGGCCAGGCAGCGGGGCGGGCCGCACGTTCGGGATGCGGGAGCAGGCGCTGCGCACCTTCAGCTCCGTGGCCACGGAGGTGTTGGAACTGAAGCTGACCACCGCGGTCTGCTTGCTGAGGGCCGCGTCCATCTTGGCGCAGCCGCTCAGCGCCAGCAGGCCCAGCCCAGGCAGCAATACCAGCGCCGTGACCCGCAGCCGGACCCGTGACCTGGCGCTGGGCGCGGCGCCCGCTGCGGCGCCTGTTGCCGCACGGGGCTGCCGGTACGCCGACGCGATCGGTTCGTTACTGACGGCCGGAGTCCTCCGGGCCGGTGATCTCAGCCTGCCCGTCGCCGTGCTGCCCGGTGGTCACCGCCGCGGGCTCGGCTCCGTGCCCGTTGCCGCCGTGCCCGTTGCCGTGGCCGTTCCCGTGCCCGTTGGCGGGTACCAGCGGCGCACCCTCGGCCAGCACCTTGGCCAGCCGCAGCCGGACCTTGCCGAGCGCCCCCCGGGTGGCCGGGTCCGGGACGTCGTCCTCGGCGCCGCCGTCGCGGGCTACCGGCAGGGCCAGCGCCGATTCCTGCCGGGCCAGCAGTACCGCCCGGACCCGTTCGGGCACCGGCCGGTGCTCCTCGGTGAACTCCCCGTCCGGCGACATGTGGATGATCCCGGTCTCGACGCCGTGGTAGAGCAGGTCGAGATCCTTGCGCTGCAGGCCGAGGCAGATCCGCTTGGTCACGATGTAGGCGACGACCGGCCCGATGACCGTCGCGTACCGGGCGATCTCGGTGGTGAGGTACAGCGAGATGTCGAAGTGGTCGGCGATGACGTCGTTCGCGCCTTCCAGCCACAGGATCCCGTACCAGGTGATGACGGCGATGCCGATGGCGGTGCGGGTGGCTGCGTTGCGTGGCCGGTCGTTGACGTGATGCTCGCGGTGGTCACCGGTGATCCAGCGTTCCAGGAACGGCCACAGGGCCGCCAGCGTGAAGAACAGGCCGAGCGGCACCAGCGCCGGGATGAACACGTTCAGGGCAAACGTGTGCCCCCACAGGTTCCACGACCAGTTGGGGAAGACCCGCAGCGCGCCCTCGAGCATGCCCATGTAGAAGTCCGGCTGCGAGCCTGCGGACATGGCCACCGGGTTGTACGGGCCGTACAGCCAGATCGGGTTGATCTGGGCGAACGTGGACAGCAGGGCCAGCACGCCGAAGGTGAAGAAGAAGAACGCCCCGGTCTTGGCCATGAAGTACGGGTACAGCGGCTGGCCCACGACGTTCTTGTCGGTGCGGCCCGGGCCCGGCATCTGGGTGTGCTTCTGGTGGAACATGAAGAAGAGGTGCGCCGTGATCAGGGCCAGGATGATCCCGGGGACCAGCAGCACGTGGATGATGTACAGCCGCGGGATGAGGTCGGTGCCCGGGAATTCCCCGCCGAACAGGAAGAACGACAGGTAGGTGCCGACGATCGGGATGCCCAGGATCACGCCTTCCAGGATCCGCAGGCCCGCGCCGGACAGCAGGTCGTCCGGCAGCGAGTAGCCGAACAGGCCTTCCAGCAGGCCCAGCGTGAACAGGATGATCCCGATGAGCCAGTTGAGCTCGCGGGGCTTGCGGTACGCGCCGGTGAAGAAGATCCGGATCATGTGCGCCATGATGGCGGCCATGAACAGGTCCGCGGCCCAGTGGTGGATCTGCCGCATGAGCAGGCCGCCGCGCACGTCGAAGCTGATGTTCAGGGTGGACGCGTAGGCCTGGCTCATCCGCACGCCGTCGAGGTTGGTGTACGTGCCGTGGTAGACCACGCTGGTCATGCTGGGCTTGAAGAACAGGCTCAGGAACACGCCGGTGAGCAGCAGGATGATGAATGAGTACAGGGCGATCTCGCCCAGCAGGAACGTCCAGTGGTCCGGGAAGATCTTCTTGAGCAGCGTGCGCGTGCCCTTGGCGGCCCGCAGCCGGTCGTCGAAGAAGGCCCCGGTGCCGTCGAGCGCCTTCTCGACCGGGCCCCCGCCGGTACCGTCCGGAGCCACGTTGGTACTGCTCATCCCCGCTCCCAGAAGCTCGGGCCGACTGGTTCCCTGAAGTCGCTCAGCGCGACGAGGTATCCCTCGGAGTCCGTGCCCATCGGCAGCTGCGGCAGCGGCCGGTTCGCCGGGCCGAACAGCACCGTGGCGCCCCGGGGGGCGTCGAAGGTGGACTGGTGGCACGGGCACAGGATGTGATGGGTGGTCTGCTCGTACAGCGCGACCGGGCAGCCCACATGGGTGCAGATCTTCGAATAGCAGACGATGTTGTCCACGGTCCAGTTCAGGTTCGTCGGCGGCTGCAGCTGGCCGGGCTCGAACCTGATGATGATCGCCGTCGCCTTGACCAGGGCATTGTCGTCGTCTTGGTAGCCGTCAGGTATCACGGTAATCATGGCGCCGGGAGAATTGAAGTCCGCGGGGCGGAGCGGCCGGAGGGTGTCAGCGACGACGAGCCGCAGGCCCCTGCGCCAGACCGTGTGCCGCAGCGAGGTGCCCGGTAGCGGGCCCAGGTCGCGCAGCAGCACCAGCGGTGCCACCGCCAGCGGCACGGTGGCCGCGATCAGCGTCCGGCGCAGGACCGGCCGCCTGGTGAACTGGCTGGCTGCCGCGCCGTCCCGGAACGTCTTGGCGAACGCTTTCCGGTCGTCTTCCGCCGAGGCCAGCGGCTTGCGGGCTTCAGTCAGCTCCACGTCCGGCATCAGCCTGCGGACCCAGACGACCGCCCCGGCGCCGAGGGCCAGGAACGCGACCGTCATGGACAGGCCCAGGGCCAGGTTCGACCGCAGCACCGCGTCGACCGAGTGGACCTGCAGCCCGATGTACGCGGCGATAAAGCCGATGCTCGCGATCATGGACAGGATGAACAGCACCGCCACGATCCGCTCGGCCCGCTTGGCCCCGGCCGGGTCGTCGGGGTCAGCGGGCAGCTCGGGCTCGTCCTCCGCGGCCGGGTGCGCGCCGAGCAGCGTCGGCCCCGCCGCGGGGCGCCCACCGAGCAGCAGGCGTTCCTCCGCGGGCGGGGGGGTGCCGATGACCCGGTGCGGGGCCCGGGCAGGCTCTTCCGCAGGCTCGGCCACGGGGACGTCGCCGTCCGGGAGATCGGGGGAGTATCCGCCTGTCGTGCTCATGAGACCTCACGCCGCCTTGCCGTGATCCACAGGGCCAGCATCACCAGGGCCCCGATCCCGCCGATCCAGGCCACCAGGCCCTCGGTGACTGGGCCGACCCGGCCCAGGCTGAGCCCGCCCGGGTTCGGCTGGGCCCGGGTCTCGGTGATGAACGCGATGATGTCGCGTTTCTCACTCGGGGTGATAGTGCCGTCGTTGAACACGGGCATGGCCTCCGGGCCGGTCAGCATGGCCTCGTAGATCTGGGTCGGCGTGGAGTTGGTGAGTGCAGGCGCGTACTTCCCGTAGGTCAGCGCCCCGCCCGCGCCCACGAAGTTGTGGCACTGGGCGCAGTTGGTCTCGAACAGCTGCTGACCGAGGCCGACGTCAGCACCAGCCGTACTCACCTGGGCGGCGTGCGGGATGGGCGGCCCGCCGCCGAGCGCCCCGATGTAGGCGGCGACCGCGTGCCGCTCCGTCTCGGTCAGCACCGGGGGCTTGCGCGGCTGCTCCGCGCCAAGCTCCTTGGCGGGCATCCGGCCGGTGCTGACCTGGAAGTCGACCGCGGCCGCGCCCACCCCGATCAGGCTCGGCCCGTTGCTGGTGCCCTGGGCCAGGAAGCCGTGGCAGCTGGAGCAGTTCTCGAGGAAGACCTGCCGGCCCAGGGCGACCTGCGCGGGGGCAGGAATGGATGCGGACGCCGGGCTGCCCTGCGCCGTGATGGCCGCGTAGCCGCCGCCCACGGCGACGAGCCCAAGCAGCACAACGGCATATCCGGCGACTGGGCGCCGCCGCGCGGTGATCCAGCTCACTGCTGCCCTCGTCTTCCGGTGAGTGGTCGGTGGTCGGGGTATCTGCTGGGTCTCAACATGTATTCGCTCGCTGAGCGCTCAGTGGATGAGGTAGATCGTGGTGAACAGGCCGATCCAGACCACATCCACGAAGTGCCAGTAGTAGGACACGACGATGGCGCTCACCTGCTGCTCGTGCGTGAACGTCCGGGCCACGTAGGTGCGGCCCAGCACGAACAGGAACGCGATCAGCCCGCCGGTCACGTGCAGGCCGTGGAACCCGGTCGGGATGTAGAACACCGACCCGTAGTTGCTGGAGGACAGGGTGAGGTGCTGGTCACGGATCAGGCTCAGGTACTCATACCCCTGCCCGCAGACGAAGTACAACCCCATCAGGAAAGACAGCCAGTACCACTCGCGCAGCCCCCACCGGGATACCTGCCAGATCCGGCCAGGCCCGGCCGAGCTGGCCGCGCTCGACCGCGAACACGCCGAGCTGGCAGGTGACACTGGACAGCAGCAGGACGGTGGTGTTGATCGCGCCGAGAGTCAGGTCCAGGTGCGCGCCGGGCCACGGCAGGCCCTCGCCCTTGTCCACGGAGCGGATCGTGAAGTACATCGCGAACAGTGCCGCGAAGAACATGAGTTCCGAGGACAGCCAGATGATGGTGCCCACGCTGACCAGGTTGGGCCGGGCAGCGGGCGGGCGGGGAGTGGGTGCCTTCTCGGTCACGGATGCGGTGGCCACAGCGCTCATTATTACGACAACCCGTAGGCGAGCGTCGGCCGACCCCCCGTGTCGGTAGCATCCATTTCATGAAGGTCGTTGTTTACAGCCATGACGCGGACACGCGAGCCCGGATGCAGCTCGCCATCGGCCGTCGTCCCGCTCCTGACGTGCCCGAGGCGGAGATCATTCCAGTCGCCACCGAGGCGGCCCTGTTCCGCCTGCTCGACGCGGGTGGCGCGGACGTCATGGTGCTGGACGGCGAGGCTCAGCCAGCCGGTGGCATGGGGGTCTGCCGCCAGGCCAAAGATGAGATCCACGACTGCCCGCCGGTGCTGCTCGTGGTCGGCCGGGCCGACGACGGCTGGCTGGCGACCTGGTCCGGCGCGGAGGCCGTGACCAGCCATCCGATCGACGCCGTGGCGTTCGCCGAGGCCCTGGCGGGCCTGATGCGCCAGCGGGCGGAGCAGCTGTCAGCCCAGGCCTGACCTGACTGCGCTGGCGAAGGGGCCTGCGATGGATCATGCACCGGCCTGGCCCGCGCTGCTCGGCGCGCTGATCAGGAGGCAGACGCTCACTCCTGAGGAAGCCGCCTGGGCGATGAACGAGATCATGGACGGCGCTGCGTCGTCGGCCCAGATCGCCGCGTTCGGGATCGCGTTGCGGATGAAGGGCGAGACGGTCAGCGAGATGACCGGGCTGGCCCAGGCGATGCTGCGGCACGCCACTCCGATCAGCGTGCGCGGTCCCGTGGTGGACCTGGTCGGTACCGGGGGCGACGGGGCGCATACCGTGAACATCTCCACCATGGGCGCGATCGTGGCCGCGGCCGCGGGCGCCCGGGTGGTCAAGCACGGGAACCGCGCCGCCTCGTCCAGCTGCGGCGCGGCCGACGTGCTCGAGGCACTGGGCGTCGTGATCGACCTGCCGCCGGCCGCCACCGCCCAGCTGGCCGAGGAAATCGGCATCGCGTTCCTGTTCGCCCCGCTCTACCACCCCGCGCTGCGGCACACGGCGGGCCCGCGCAGCGAGCTGCGGGTGCCCATGGTGTTCAACTTCCTCGGGCCGGTCGCCAACCCGGCCCGGCCGGGCAGCCAGGCGGTCGGCGTGTCCGACCCCCGGATGGGCGAGGTCATCGCGGGGGTGCTGGCCGGCCGTGGCTGCTCGGCCCTGGTTTTCCACGGCGACGACGGCCTGGACGAGCTGACGCCGACGACCACGTCCACCGTCTGGGTGGTGCACGGCGGGACCGTGGCCGCCACCACGTTCGATCCGGCCACGCTCGGGCTGCCCCGGGGCAGCCTGGAGGATCTGCGCGGCGGCGACGCCCGCTTCAACGCGGCGGCCGCCCGGGACATGCTCAGCGGAACGCGCGGCACGATCCGGGACACCGTGCTCCTCAACGCGGCGGCCGCCCTCGCCGCCGCCGCCGGGGTGCCAGGCACCGAGCAGCTGGGCAAGGCTCTCGCGGACGGGTACGCCCGCGCGGCAGCGGCCGTGGACAGCGGGGCCGCCGCGGCCCTGCTGGACCGGTGGGTGGCAGTGAGCCAGCGGCTGGCGGCCGGGGAACGGCCCGCGAGCTGAGCTAGCCCGGGGGGACGACCCCCCGGAGCCCCCCGGGAGTCGCTGACTCGGAGGGGACCCGCCTCCGGCGCGCCCCGCCTCGCCAGCGAAGGCTAGCCGGGCTAGTCCTCCGGGTAGCCGAGGCCGAAGGCGGACTCCAGGTCGTGCCGCGAGTACGTGCGGAACGCGATGTGCGTCTGGGTGTCCAGCACCCCGGCGACCCGGTTCAGCGTGCCCGGGATGACGTCGGCCAGGTCGTCGTGACTGCGCACCCGGACCAGTGCCACCAGGTCGAAATCGCCGGTCACCGAGTACACCTCGGTGACCTGGGGGATCTGCGCCATGGTCTCCGCGGTTTCCGGGATGCGCGCTACGTCGGCCTTCACCAGAACGATCGCGGTGATCACCTGCTGCCTCCTAGTGCCCGCCCTCGGTCCCCGTTTCGCAGCTGCCGGGCGTAGCGTACGCCTCGTCCCGGTGCCTGATCTCAGCAGGTGGGATCTCCGCCAGGGTGAGGTCAGCGAGCCGGTGACGGCCGGCCGCGGCCATCCGGTCCAGCAGCCCGGTCAGCACGGTCGCGGTGGCCCGGGCGTCCGCGAGCGCACGGTGCCGCGGCGTGTCCGCCGCCCCGAAGAAGCCCGCCAGCGTGCTGAGCTTGCAGTCGGGCACCTCGCCCTCGCCGAGTAGCTGCCGGGCCAGCGCCACCGTGTCCACCACCTGGCCGGACGGCCAGGGCAGCCCGCAGTCCGCGCAGGCCGCGGCGAGAAAGCCCACGTCGAACGGGGCGTTATGGGCGGTCAGCACGCCGCCGCGAGCGAAGTCGAGGAAACCGGGCAGCACCGCCGCGGCCGGCGGGGCCAGGGCCACCATCGCGTCGGTGATGCCGGTCAGCGTCACGATGTCCGCCGGGATGGCCCGGCCCGGGTTGACCAGGGCGGCGAACTCAGCCAGCACCCGGCCGCCGCTCATCCGCACCGCACCGATCTCGGTGATACTGGCCGCGTCCGGTGACCAGCCGGTGGTCTCCACGTCCACGATCACGAACTCGATCTTGTCGAACGGCCCAGGCAGCCCGGGCACCCAGCGCCGTAGCCGGGCCATCCAGCGGCGCAGGATCAGCCCTGGGCCCCGGGTGGCCGTGGGTAGCGCTGCGTGCTGCCTCCTGATCACGCCGCTACCCTAGCCAGCCCCACCGACACCCGGCCCCTGGCCACGCCGGGCCGGCCCGGTCAGCGGAGTCGGGCGCGGAAGCATTCGGTGAGGTACGGGACCACCAGGTCGCGGCGGCCGGCCAGCTTCGGGTGGGTGCGGGTCAGCTGCCGCACCGCGGCCAGTACGGCGGCTCGCTGCGCCTCCGGCATGGTGATCACGTAGCTGCGGGAGGCAGCGAGATCCACCAGTTCCTCCGGGCTCAGCCGGTGCTGCCACGGCACGCTGAGGTGTTCCACCGGCCCGAACGGAGGGCCGACCGTCCCGGCGTGTTCGCTGCGGTGCAGTTCGGCCGGGTCGTGCAGGAGCCGGCCGAACTCCGCCATCCACTCCTCCCGCTCGTCCCGGACGTTCCACAGCAGGCCCAGCTGGCCGCCCGGGGCCAGCACCCGCGCCACCTCGGGCACGGCGCGGGCGGGATCCACCCAGTGCCAGGCCTGGGCCACCAGGACGGCATCCACGCTGGCGTCGCCGAGCGGTATCTGTTCAGCCGTCCCAGGGTGCACCGGTATCCCGGGGACCGCGCGGGCCAGTTGCTCCCGCATCCCGGCCGACGGCTCGACCGCCACCACATCGAGGCCGCGGCTGAGTAGCTGGCGGGTGAGCTTGCCGGTCCCGGCGCCGAGATCGAGGACCCGGACGGCGCCTGCGGGCAGCAGCCAGTCCACCGCCTGTGCCGGGTAGGGCGGCCGGGCTCCGCTCGTAGGCGGCGGCCGCGGTGCCGAACGACGCGGCCTGCGCCGCCCGCCGCTCCTGGTCCGCCATGCCGGCATCATCCCAGGCGCGCCCGCGTCCTCCGGCCTGGGGTGGCCCGCTGGCGGCAAGGGCGTTCCCGCACGGGGTTCAGCAGGGCGTCTCGGCGCGGGGTGCTGGCCCGGGCGCGAAGAGTGTCAGTGCCCCCGCCTAGCGTGTGCCCGGACACCTCAGGAGGAGAGATGCTGATCGACTGTGACCGGTGCGTGATGCGCGGCATTGCCTGCCCGGACTGCGTGGTCACCGCGCTGCGGGGGACCGGTGCCGAGGATGCGGAGCTGGGTGCCGATGAGCGGCGCGCGCTGCGGGTACTGGCTGACGCGCGGCTGGTCGCGCCGCTGCGGCTGCGGCCGCAGGCACGGGCATCCTGACCGGCCGCCGCTCCGGCCGGGACGGCCGGGGATCCGCGGCCGGCCCGCGGTGGCGGCCGGGCCAGGGATACCGGGACGACTCGCGGGAGTTCGCGAAGCACCTGAATTCCACTTGCGATCTTCACTAGTATCAGGCCCGGCTGATTCGCTCCGCAGCCACCATACGGTGGCGGCGATCAGCCACCGCCGAGTTTCCGTGCTGGTTTTACGTCCAGCCGGAGAGCCGGGGACCCACCGGAGGACCTGCCCGGGAACAGCCCGGACATGCCCTTCAGGGGTGAATCGGCCAGGGCGCACCACTGGCCCGGCCGTAGGGCATCTTCCACAGCCCGAACCCGTCAGCTGACCCGGTAGGCGGAGTGGGAGAAGGAGCGTGATCACGCACGTGAGTACGCGTCCAGAGGTCGAACGTTCCCTGCTTCGCCGCAGGCCGTTGCGCCGGGCCATCGCCGCTGGCGCCAGCCTCATTGCGGCCGGGACGCTGGCCACGCTGGCCAGCACGGCGGGCGCCGCGCCGCAGCCGTCGGTCGATCAGGTCCGCAAAACGGTGGACAAGCTCACCTCGGCCGAAGACCAGGCCATCCAGCAGTACGACCAGGCCGCCCAGGAGCTGACCAACGCGCAGCAGCGGCTGGCCCTGGTGAACACCGAGGTCAGCCTGGACCGGGCGCATTTCAAGTCGATGCGCGCCGAGATCGCCGCGATCGCCTCCACGGCCTTCGAGAGCGGCACCATGACCTCGATGGGCGCCCTGCTCACCTCGAACGATCCGCAGGCCGTGCTGAGCCAGGCTTCGGTGCTGCTGCAGATGTCCAGTGACCGGTCCGCCCAGATCAGCGAGTTCATCTCCGCTGCCCGCCAGCTGGCCGGGGTGCAGCGGACCGCCCGCCGGACCGAGCAGGCCATCGCCACCCTGGACAGCCAGCGGCTGGTCCGGAAGAAGGCCATCGGCACCGCCCTGGCCAAGCAGAAGGCCATGCTCGACTCGCTCACCACGGCGCAGCAGCAGGCGGTGGCGCAGACCGCCACCATCGGCGTGGGGGGCAGCACCACCGCCAAGTACACCGGCCCGACCGGCACCCAGGCCCAGCAGGCCGTGGCCTACGCCTACTCCAAGCTGGGCGACGCTTACGTGTACGGGGCCACCGGGCCGAGCACGTTCGACTGCTCCGGGCTGGCCCAGGCCGCGTGGGCGTCCGCGGGCGTCTCCATCCCGCGTACCACCTACGCGCAGGTGGCCGCCCTGCCGTCGGTGCCGATCTCCAGCATCCAGCCTGGTGACCTGCTCTTCTTCGACGGGGACGGGCACGTCGGCATCTACGTCGGCGGCGGGTACCTGATCGACGCCCCGACGACGGGCTCGTTCGTGGAGAAGGTGGCCCTGGCCGGCTGGTACAGGTCCAACCTGGACAGTGCCGCCCGGCCGTAGCCAGCCGGCTGTCATCAGGCGCCTGTGACCGGACGGGCACCCGGCCGGATACCATCGGCCGGGTGCCCAAGGTCCTGATCGTCACGAACGATTTCCCGCCCCGGGCGGGCGGAATCCAGTCGTTCGTGCACGCGCTCGCGCTGCGGCTGCCCGCCGGGCAGGTCGTGGTGTACGCGCCAGCCTGGCCGGGTGCGGCGGAGTTCGATCAGCAGCAGCCGTTCCCGGTGGTGCGGCACCCGACCTCGCTGATGCTCCCGGTGCCGGACGTGCGCGACCGGGCCATCCGGATCCTGGCTGAGCACGACTGTGACACCGTGCTGTTCGGCGCGGCCGCCCCGCTCGGCCTGCTGGCGCCCGCGCTGCGCAAGGCCGGGGCGCGCCGCCTCGTGGCCATCACCCACGGGCACGAGGCAGGCTGGGCCGCGCTGCCCGTGGCGCGCAGCCTGCTGCACCGGATCGGTGAGTCCGTGGACGTGGTCACCTATCTCGGCGAGTACTTCCGGGTGCGGCTCGCCCGGGCCCTGTCACCGGCGGCCGCGGCCCGGATGGTACGGCTCGCGCCGGGCGTGGACACGGCCGCGTTCCATCCGGGCGCGGGCGGCGCCGCGATCAGGCAGCGGCACGGCCTGGCCGGCCGCCCTGTGGTGGTGTGCGTGTCCCGGCTGGTCAAGCGGAAGGGGCAGGACACCCTGATCCGGGCCTGGCCGCAGGTCCGCGCGGCGCGGGCCGGTCCGCAGCGGCCCGGCCCGGCGCTGCTCATCGTCGGCAGCGGCCCGGACGCCGGCCGCCTGCAGCGACTCGCCGGCGACCTCGGCGTCACCGGATCGGTGGTGTTCACCGGCCAGGTAGCCGAGACCGAGCTGCCCGCCTACTACGACGCCGGGGACGTGTTCGCGATGCCCTGCCGCACCCGCCGGGCCGGCCTGGACGTGGAGGGGCTCGGCATCGTCTACCTGGAGGCGTCCGCCACCGGGCTGCCGGTGATCGCCGGTGATTCGGGCGGGGCGCCGGACGCGGTACTGCCCGGCGAGACGGGCTACGTGGTCCCGGGCGGCGACCCCGCGGCGCTGGCCGCCCGGCTCATCCCGCTGCTGGCCGACCCGGCCGCGGCCCGGGCCATTGGTGAGAAGGGCCTGGCCTGGGTGGACCGGGAGTGGCGGCAGGATCTCGTGGCCCGCCGCCTGGAGCAGATCCTGGCCGGGTAAGGCCGGGCCGGATCACGGCCCGGCGGGATCAGGAGTACAGCGCGTCGATGTCGGCGGCGAACTCCTTGGCCACCACGCCCCGGCGGACCTTGAGCGACGGGGTGATCTGGCCACCCTGCTCGGTGAAGTTGACGGGGAGGATCCGGAACCGGCGGATCGACTCGGCCCGGGACACGGCCTTGTTCGCCGCGTCCACTCCGGCCTGGATCTCCGCGGTCAGGCGGGGATCGTCAGCCAGCTCCGCGAGGCTGGCCTGGGCCAGTTCCGGGTGCTTGCCCTTCCAGGCGTCAACCGCCTCTTCGTCGAGGGTCACCAGGGCGGCGATATAGGGCTTGCCGTCACCGACCACCATCACCTGGCTGACCAGCGGGTGCGCGCGGAGCTGGTCCTCCAGCACCGCGGGCGCGACGTTCTTCCCGCCCGCGGTGACGATCAGGTCCTTCTTCCGGCCGGTCACCCTCAGGTACCCATCGTCGTCGAGTTCGCCCAGGTCACCGGTGTACAGCCAGCCATCAGCAGCAAGGATCTCGGTGCTGGCCGCGTCGTTGCGCCAGTAGCCGCTGAACACGTTGGGCCCGGCGATCAGGATCTCGCCGTCGTCGGCGATCCGCACGGTCACGCCGGGCAGCGGCGGCCCGACCGTGCCGATCTTGTCCGCGCCGGGCCGGTTCACCGTGGCCGCCGCGCTGGTCTCGGTCAGCCCGTAACCCTCCAGGATGGTGATGCCCGCGCCGCGGAAGAAGTGGCCGAGCCGCTCGCCGAGCGCGGCGCCCCCGGACACCGCGTACCGGACCCGCCCGCCGGTCGCCGCCCGGAGCTTGCCGTAGACGAGGCGGTCATACAGCCCGTGGGCCAGCCGCAGCCGCAGCCCCGGCTGCCCCGGGGCGGGTGCGCCGCGACTGCCGAGCGCCTGGCTCCAGGCGACCGCTGTCGCCACGGCAGCGTTGAAGATGACCCTCTTGACGGGACTGCCGGACGCCTGCAGCTCAGCGCCGTTGAACACCTTCTCGAACACCCGGGGCACGGCCAGGATGAAGGCTGGCTGGAAGCTCTGCAGGTCGGCCAGGAGCCCGGACACGTCCGGGGTGTGGCCGAGCACGGTGCCCGACTCCAGGCAGCCGACCTCGATGATCCGGGCGAAGGAGTGCGCCAGCGGCAGGAACAGCAGGGTGGAGCCGCCGGGCTCGGCGAAGATCTCTGGCAGCGCGCCGACCGCGTTGCGCACGTCGGCCAGCAGGTTGCCGTGGGTGAGCTGGCAGCCCTTGGGGCGGCCGGTGGTGCCCGAGGTGTACACGATCGTGGCCAGGTCCCCGGCCACGCGGGCGGCCCGCCGCTCGCTGAGCTGCTCGTCGCTGACCTCGCTGCCCTCGGCCGCCAGCGAGCTGAGTGGCTTGGCCGCGCCAGGCGCGTCCGGGCCGCCGCCGGAGATCAGCCAGACCCGCTCCACCGCGGGCAGCTTGCTGAGCACGTCGGAGATGGCCTGCATGTGCGCGGTTGACTCGGCGATCAGCGCGCGGGCGCCGGAGTCGCTGAGGATCCACTCCACCTGCTCAGCCGAGGACGTCTCGTACACCGGCACGGTGACCGCCCCGGCCGACCAGATGGCGTAGTCGGCGAGCGTCCACTCATACCGGGTCCGGGACATCAGGGCTACCCGGTCCCCGGCCCCGATCCCGGCCGCGATCAGCCCCTTGGCCAGGGCGGTCACCTCGTCGCGGAACTGCGCGGCGGTCACCTCGTGCCAGGCTTTGCCACGGCCCGCGGTCCGCCGCCGCATCACCGTGGCCTGCGGCTCCCGCGCCGCCCGGTCGAAGACGACATCGGCCAGGTTCGCGGACGGCGGGATTTCCGCGGCCGCGGGGGTGGTCTGCTCGCGCATGCTAGCTCCTGCAGATCGTGCTCAGCGGTGAACGGAATGGACCGTACCCCGGTATCAGCCCCGCAAGCTACCAGCGGCCGGGCCCGCTTACCCTGGTGCGCATGCGGGTTCACGTGGTCAGCGACGTGCACGGGGCCGCGGCGGCGCTCGCCTCGGCAGGCGGCGGCGATGCCTTCATCTGCCTCGGCGACCTGCTGCTGTTCCTCGACTACGCCGACCACAGCCAGGGCATCTTCGCCGACCTGTTCGGGACCGAGGAAGCCTACAAGTTCGTGGCGCTGCGCCTCGCCAAGCGATTCGACGAGGCCCGGCAGATGTCCCGGCAGCTATGGGCCGGGCTGGACGGTGACCCGGCGGTGCTGGTGGAGAAGGCGGCCTCGAACCAGTACGCCGAGCTGTTCGCGGCCATGCCGCAGCCCGCGTTGCTCACCTACGGCAACGTGGATCTGCCCCGGCTGTGGGCCGAGCACCTGCGCCCGGGCCATCAGGTGCTGGACGGGCAGCGCACTGAGCTGGACGGGCTCAGCTTCGGCTTCGTCGGCGGCGGGCTCCGCTCGCCGTACCGGACGCCGAACGAGATCGACGAGGACGTGTTCGCGGCCAAGGTGGCCGCGGTGGCCGAGGTGGACGTGCTGTGCAGCCACATCCCGCCCGCCGTGCCCCAGTTGCTCTACGACACGGTGGCCCGCCGGGTCGAGCGGGGGAGCACCGCGTTGCTCGAGCACATCCAGCGCACCCAGCCGCGCTACGCGCTGTTCGGCCACGTGCACCAGCCGCTGGCCCGCCGGGTCCGGATCGGCCGCACCGAGTGCCTGAACGTCGGCCACTTCCGGGCCACCGGCCAGCCCTTCGTCTTGGACCTGTAGCGCCACCTCATGCGGTCAGGACTGTCGTCGCACCCGGCGGCGGGCGGTACGCTCCGGTCATGGCGGACAGGACAACGTCGAGCATTTCCATCGCCGCGGCCAGGCCGGACGTGATGGCCGTGATCGCGGACTTCGCCGCCTATCCGCAGTGGGCATCCGCGGTCCGGTCCGCCGAGGTGATCGAGCGGGACGGGGCGGGCCGGCCCGGGTCCGGTTCAGCCTGGACGCCGGGATGATCAAGGACAGCTACGTACTGGGTTACGAGTGGGACAGCGACACGGCGGTCCGGTGGGACCTGGCCGAGCCCGGGTCGGTGATCTCCGGGATGGCGGGCGGGTATTTCCTGGCCGGCCAGCCCGCAGGGACCATGGTGACCTACGAGCTCAGCGTGGACATCCGGGTGCCGATGCTGGGGATGCTGAAGCGGAAGGCAGAGAAGGTCATTATTGACACCGCGCTGAAAGGGCTCAAGGCCCGCGTGGAGGGCCTGCGGAAGCAGGCCAGCAGCGCGGGGACGGCCGGCAGCGCCGGGACCGCCGGGAGCAGGCAGCCGGGCGGCAGTGACGAGGAAGAGGGCGCGACGTGACTCAGGAGCCCAGCTCATCAGGCAGCGATCCGATCAGCGACATGATTACGGGCGCCCAGCGCTGGCTGGTCCGGGCCAGTGCCCGCAGCATGAGCCGGGAAGTGGGCGGCCAGATCCGCAACGCACTCGGCAGCCGCAGCAACCCGCGCCGGGATGTGTGGGAGACCGCCACGTCCCCCCAGGCGGACGAGCCACCCGAGTGCCAGGGCTGCCCCATCTGCGCGGCCCGGCGGCGACTCCGGGACTCCCGGCCCGGACTCGCCTCCACCGTGGCGGCCGCGGCCGACGCGGTGACCGTGGTGGTGCAGGACACCATGTCGGCGGTGGAAGCCGCGCTGGCCAGCCGCGGGCCGGACCCGGCACCAGCGGCGGACCGGCCGTCGGCCGGCACCAGGGTGTGGATCGAATCGGTGTCCGCCACACCGGCGGCCCCGGTCACCCCGGCGGCTCCCGTGGCGGAGAGTGACTCCGGGGTGTGGGAAACGGCGACCAGCGAGCCCGCGGTCCCTGGCCCGCCCAGGCCTGCCGTGCCGGAGCTCCGGGTCGCCCCGGAGGTGCCGGACGTGCCGGACGTGGCGGAGCTCCGGGTCGCCCCGGACGTGCCGGAGCAGCCTGCCGTCGGCGACGGAGGGGCTGCTGGTGAGCCTGACGATCGGGGTTGATGTCGGCGGTACCAAGGTCGCGGCCGGGGTCGTGGATGACCGTGGCCGGATCATCGAGAAGCTGCGGCGGTCCACCCCGGCGGTGAGCCCACGGCTGACCGAGCAGGTCATCGCCGAGGTGGTCAGAACCCTGGCCAGCCGCCACGAGGTGACGGCGGTCGGCGTCGGCGCGGCCGGGTTCGTGGCCGAGGGCCAGGGCGTGGTGCTGTTCGCGCCGAACCTGGCCTGGCGCGACGAGCCGGTCCAGGAACAGGTGGCCAAGCTGGTCGGGCTGCCGGTCATCGTCGAGAACGACGCGAACGCCGGCGGCGTGGGCCGAGATGAAGTTCGGCGCCGCCCGCGGCCAGCAGCACGTCGTGCTGATCACCGTCGGCACCGGGATCGGCGGCGGCATCGTGCTGGCGGGGAGCTGTACCGCGGCCGGTGGGGAATCGCCGGCGAGCCCGGGCACTACCGGGTCGTCCCGGACGGCCGTCTCTGCGGCTGCGGCAACCGGGGTTGCTGGGAGCAGTACGCCAGCGGCAACGCCCTGGTCGCCGAGGCCCGCGAGTTCGCCCGCCGGTCGCCGGGGGCGGCGGTCCGGCTGCTCCAGCTGGGCGGCGGCTCGCCGGAGGGCATCGACGGCCTCCGAGGTCACCACGGCCGCGCGGGAGGGTGACGCCGGCCGCGCTGCGCTGCTTCGACATCGTCGGCGGCTGGCTCGGCCAGGGCCTGGCCGACCTGGCCGCGATCCTCGACCCGGGCTGCTTCGTGCTCGGCGGCGGCGTGTCCGAAGCTGGCGACCTGCTGCTCGTCCCGACCCGGGCCGCGTTCGAGCGGGCGCTGACCGGCCGCCAGTACCGGCCGCAGCTGGCGGTGATCAGGCGGGCGGAGCTCGGCGAGGACGCGGGCGTGGTCGGGGCCGCCGACCTGGCCCGCCGCCTCTCCTGACCCGGTCCGCCCCTGGGCCCGGCCCCTGCCCCGGGCCCACGACGACCCCTGCCTACCAGCCAGACCACCCCCGATCATGGCGGCCCGGCTAGGGAGGTCAGACGACGGCGCCGTCGTCGGGGCCGGCGTCGCGCGGAGGGCTGTCTTCCATCCGGACTACCAGGATGACGAAACCGCTGATGAACGCGCCCACCGCGCAGAAAGCTCGCCCAGCCCGGTACCTGCCAGCTGGCCATCGTCGCGATCAGCAGGTACGCCGGGCCGCCGAACAGAGCCGTCCAGGCGCCCTTGGTCACCGGGTCCAGGGTCGGCAGCGGCGGGGGGACCGGGGGGATGAAGTCGGCTTCATCATCCGGGAACGGTCGGGGGGGCCGGGGTCGCCGGGCGCACGACCCGGGCGGGCCTGGCCCGGTGGCCCGGGCCGGCCCGGCGGCCGGTGCCATCAGCCGGACCGGTGCGGCTGGCCAGGCCGGAGCCGTTGACCGGACCGGTCTCGTGCGCCTGGCCGGGGTTGCCGGCCAGGTCAGGGTCGTCGGCCAGGCCCGGGTTGCCGGCCAGGTCAGGGTCGTCGGCCAGGTCAGGGCTGTCGGCCAGGTCAGGGTCGTCGGCCAGGTCAGGGCCGTCGAGCAGGCCTGGCCCGGGGACCGGGCCGGAGCCGCCGAAGAAGCCGAACCCGTTGACCGGGCCGGAGCCGTTCGCCGGGTCAGCCCCTGGCGCCTGGCCCGGGTCACTATCCAGGTCGGGCGAGGGATCATCGTCATCACTCAGGTCGAGCACGAGGGCCGGGTCGGTATCCGGGCCCGCATCAGCCAGCGCGCCCGCCTGCCTGGAGCCGACCAGGTTCTCCCGCTCCGGCCACGGCATCTCACCGCTGTCGGTACTCGGTTCCGCGGCGTAGTTCGCGATCAGCTCGCGCCAGGCGGCGTCCTCACCGCTGGCGCTGCCGCCGGGGCTGGCCACTGTCACTCCCTTCCCGCGCGACTGTGCGAGCGAACGAACTCGAGGCTTCCGGCGAAGATCGACGCGGCGTCGTTGTCGAGGGTCGCCACGTGATAGCTGTCCGGGCAGTCCCGGACCGTCAGCTGCCCCTCGGGCAGCCCCGCCCGCAGCATCTGCAGGCTGCCTGGGTCCCACGACGTGGTCCACCGAACTCCGGTAGATGAGCACCGGCTGGGTGACCTCGCCAGCCGCGCCGGGTGACCCTCCACAGCGCGGGCAGGGTCGCCGCGGCCCGGACCGGCACCCGGTCGTAGGCCAGTTCGTGCACGCCTTCCTTCTTGATGTCGCTGCCCACCCCGTGCAGCGACGGCACGAACAGCTTGAGCACCGGCGCCAGCAGGAACAGCTTGGTGTCGGCGCTGACCGAGGGGTTGACCAAGACCAGCCCGCTGACCCCCGGGCCGCGCAGCTCGGCCAGCCGCAGCGCCACGCAGCCGCCCATGGACAGGCCCATCACGAAGATCTCCCCGGCGCGCGCGGTCAGGTCCTGGTAACCGCGGTCGACCTCCGCGTACCAGTCCTCCCACCGGGTGCGCGCCATCTCCTGCCAGGTGGTGCCGTGCCCGGGCAGCCGGGGCAGGATGACGGTCAGGCCCTGCCTCCGCCAGGCACTCAGCCCACGGCCGCAGCGAGGCGGGCTCCCGGTGAACCCGTGGCACAGCAGCACAGCGGTGCTGCCGCCTTCGTGGAAGTAGGGTTCCGCGCCAGGAATGACCGGCATGACGCTCATCATCCTCCCCACCGGGATGCCCGGGCCGCCCAGTGTTGGCAGCACAGTGCTGAAGGCACCGTGCTGGCAAGCCCGATGCGCTGACGGCACCGCCGGGACATTGCGCGCTCTGGCATCGTCGCACGCCTGGCCGCCCGCGCGCACGCCACCGGCCCGCAATGTCTCAGTTCAGGTATCCGCTGCTGCCCTCGTCCCGTGCGACCATTGGGGCGTGTTCTACTGGTTGCTCAAGATGATCATGAGGCCGCTGCTGGGGCTGCTGTTCCGGCCGTGGGCCGAGGGCGTTGACAACGTGCCCCGCGAGGGGCCGGCGATCCTGGCCAGCAACCACCTGTCCTTCTCGGACCACTTTTTCGGCCCGCTGCCGCTGCCGCGCAAGGTGACCTTCCTGGCCAAGGCGGAGTACTTCACCGGCCGCGGACCCAAGGGCCTGGCCAGCAAGGCCTTCTTCCGCGGGGTCGGGCAGATCCCGGTGGACCGGTCCGGCGGCAAGGCGAGCGAGCGGGCGCTCAACGCGGGACTGCGCGTGCTGGCCCAGGGTGACCTGCTGGGCATCTACCCAGAGGGCACCCGGACCCCGGACGGCCGGCTGTACAAGGGCAAGACCGGGGTGGCCCGGCTGGCCCTCGAATCCGGAGCCCCGGTGATCCCCACGGCCATGGTGGGCACGTTCGAGATCCTGCCCGCTGGCAAGCTCCTCCCGCGCATCAGCGTCCGCCCGGGCGTCCGGTTCGGCGAGCCGCTGGACTTCTCCAGGTATGCCGGGCTGGAATCGGACCGGCTGGTGACCCGCGCGGTGACCGACGAGATCATGTACGCGATCATGAAGCTGTCCGGCCAGGAGTACGTCGACGAGGACGCGCAGCGGGCCAAGGCACGGCTCAAGGCTGAGGCTAAGGCGGACCGCCCGGCGCCCGCGTCCACCGACCGCGAATCGGCCGCGTAGCCGGCCCCGGCCGCGCCCGCCCTGGCCTGCCAGCGGGCGGCCAGCCAGCGGCGCCCGGCCCGCCCGGCCCGCTGCACGATCAGGGCCAGGGCGAGCAGCGCCGCGGCAGCGATCCCGTCCAGCCAGAAGTGATTCGCCGTCACCACCACCGCCAGCAGGGTCAGCGCGGGGTAGCCGAGCGCGAGCCAGCGCCACCGGCTCCGCGACACGTGCACTATCACCAGCGCCACCAGCAGGGCCCAGCCCACGTGCACGGACGGCATCGCGGACAGCTGATCGGCGTTGAACCCGGCCACCGACCCGTATACCGACTGGCCATACCGCACGGCGGTGTCCACCATGCCGTCACCCGGCAGCATCCGCGGCGGGGCGACCGGGAGGAACTGGATCAGCAGGGCGCCCGCGGTGAACAGCACCAGCGTGGTCCGCACCTGCGGGTAGTGCCGCCGGTGCCGGACGTAAACCCAGATCAGGCAGGCGATGACCACGGCGAAGTGCAGCCCCGCGTAGTAAAGGTCGAGGCCCTCAACGATCAGCGGGTGGGACAGGAACGCCCGCTGGACCAGGGTCTCGCTGGGCAGGTGCAGCAGGCGTTCCGCGTGCCAGAGCCACCGCGCCCGGCCGATCGCGCCGTCCGGCCCCACCAGCACGAAGCTGCCAGCTACCTGCCAGAGCGCGAACAGCGCCAGCAGCACCCCCGCTTCCCGGAAGAACCCGGCGGCCGCGGTGAGCCGGGGCCGGCCGCTGCGCCGGGCGCCTGCGGCCGCCCCAGCCAGGCAGGCCGCCGTGGCCGCCGCCGCCTGCCAGGACAACTCCAGGTCCACCACGTCATGTGCCTCCATTCGCCGTTGCCCCAGCCCGGCGCCGCCCCTGCACTCCGTAATGAAATTCTCGCCGCGTTCGCTGAACCAGCCAACCAGAACAGGCGCACCGTACTGGCCCGGCTCATCCTGGCCAGGACACTAGCCGTCCGGTAAGTTCCCGGGTGCGGGGCTGGGCTGGCCGGCCGCCCAGCCCGTCACCCGTCAGCAGCCCAGCCCGTCACCCGGCTGACCGCGCGGCGCCACCGGGCGTACCCGCTGTCGTCCCGCCGCCCCGGGGTGAACCGCCGGTCCAGCCGCCAGGTGGCGGCCAGCTCGCCGGTGGACGCCCACGTACCGGTGGCCAGCCCGGCCAGGAACGCGGCGCCCAGAGCGGTGGTCTCGCCCACCACCGGCCGCTCCACCGGGATCTGCAGCTGGTCCGCCTGCAACTGCATGAGCAGGTCGTTCGCGCTGGCCCCGCCGTCGGCGCGGAGCACCTGGCCCTCCCGCGCGCCGCCCACCAGCATGAGGTCTGCCACGTCGCGTACTTCGAAGGCGATGGCCTCCAGGGTGGCCCGGACCAGATGAGCCCGGGTGGTGCCGCGGGTGATGCCGAACACCGCCCCTCGCGCATCCGGATCCCAGTCCGGCGCGCCGAGCCCGGTGAGCGCGGGCACGAACACCACGCCCCCGGTATCGGGCACGCTGCGCGCCAGCGCCTCGCTCTGCGCCGCATCGTCGAGTAGCCCGAGCCCGTCGCGCAGCCACTGCACCGCCGCGCCGGTGACGAACACCGAGCCCTCCAGCGCGTAGGTCAGCTGCCCGCTGGCGTCCATCCAGGCCACCGTGGCCAGCAGCCCAGCGTCCGACCGGACGATCGCCGGGCCGGTGTTGGCCAGCACGAACGACCCCGTGCCGTACGTGCACTTGGTGTCGCCCGGGGCGAAGCAGGCCTGGCCGAACAGGGCGGCCTGCTGATCGCCGGCGATGCCGGCCACCGGCAGCGTGAGGCCGAGAAAGGCGGCCGGGTCGGTCTGCGCCACCACCCCGGTGGACGGCACCACCTCGGGCAGCGCGCGCCGCGGCACCCGGAACAGCTCGCACAGCTCCGCCGACCACTGCCCGGTGGTGATGTCGAACAGCAGGGTCCGGGAGGCGTTGGAGGCATCGGTGGCGTGCCGGGCCCCGCCGGTCAGCCGGGCGATCAGGTACGCGTCCACGGTCCCGGCGGCCAGCCTGCCGTCCGCCAGGCCCTGCCAGGTGCCCGGGTCATGCTCGGCCAGCCAGGTGAGCTTGGTGGCGGTGAAGTACGGGTCCAGCCGCAGCCCGGTCAGCTCGCTGACCCGGTCCTCGTGCCCGGCCGCGCGCAGGTCAGCGCAGATCCCGGCGGTCCGGCGGTCCTGCCAGACAATGGCCCGGCGGGGCGCGGCCAGGGTGGCCCTGTCCCAGATCACCGCGGTTTCCCGCTGGTTGGTGAGGCCGACGCAGGACACCGGCCATGGGGCGGTGTGCGTTGCGGGCCGTTGATTTTCGCTTGTTGCCCGGGCCTGGCTGATCGCCTGGCCGCAGGCAGACAGGGTGGCCTGCCAGATGTCCTCGGGCAGGTGCTCCACCCAGCCGGGCTCCGGGAAGAACTGGCGGAATTCCTGGTACCCGCGGCCGGCCAGCAGGCCGTCAGCGGTGACGATCAGGGCAGTGACGCCAGTTGTCCCAGCGTCGATAGCGAGCACGCTCATGAGGACTAATGTTGCCCCATGCGAGTAGGGGTGCTGACGGGTGGCGGAGACTGCCCAGGGCTGAATGCGGTGATCCGGGCGCTGGTGCGCCGGGGAGTGGCGGAGTTCGGGTTCGAGTTCGTGGGCTTCCGCGATGGCTGGCGCGGCCCGCTGGAGGGTGACACCGTGCCGCTGGACGTCCAGGCGGTGCGGGGCATCTTGCCCCGGGGCGGGACGATCCTGGGCTCGTCGCGGACCAACCCGCTGAGCGGGGAGGCGGCCGCTGGCGGCCGGTCCGGGGTCGGGCGGCTCAAGGACAACCTGGCCGGGCTCGGGGTGGACGCGCTGGTCGCGATCGGCGGTGAGGACACCCTGGGGGTGGCCACCCGGCTGCACGGCGAGGGCGTCAACGTCATCGGCGTGCCCAAGACCATCGACAACGACCTGGGCGCCACGGACTACACGTTCGGCTTCGACACCGCGGTGAACATCGCGATGGAGGCCATCGACCGGCTGCACACCACCGCGGAAAGCCATCACCGCGCGCTGATTTGTGAGGTGATGGGGCGGCACGCGGGCTGGATCGCGCTGCACGCCGGGCTGGCCGGCGGGGCCAACGTGATCCTCATCCCGGAGAAGCCGTTCAGCATCGAGAAGGTCTGCGCGTACGTGGAGCACCGGTTCCAGACCCGGTACTCGCCGATCGTGGTGGTCGCCGAGGGCGCGACCCCCCAGGAAGAGGACGTCCAGCTCTCCGACCAGCGGCTGGACGCGTTCGGGCACGTGCGTCTCGGCGGGATCGGGCAGACGCTCGCCGACGAGATCGAGAAGCGCACCGGCAAGGAAGCCCGGTGCACCGTGCTCGGCCACATCCAGCGCGGCGGCACCCCCACCGCGTTCGACCGGGTGCTCGCCACCCGGTTCGGCCTGCATGCGATCGGTGCGGTGCACGACGGCGACTTCGGCACGATGGTGGCGCTGCGCGGCACTGACATCGTCCGGGTGCCGCTGGCCGAGGCGACCCGGGAGCTGAAGGTCGTGCCGCCGGAGCGGTACGCCGAGGCCGAGGTGTTCTTCGGCTGATGGCCAGGGCGAGTGCTCAGGGCCTGCGTCCCGGGGTAGGCCTAGGCCCACCCCGGAACTAGGTGCTGCCCACTCGCGCTGAGCAGGCGGCCGGGGCCACGATGGGCACATGGAACGCATCCTGGCAGGGCTAGTGCGGGGGCTGTGGCGACTCGGCTGGGGCGTGTTCTTCGTCCCGGTCACGTTGCTGGCCCTGCTGGCCCTTTCTTCGCTCAGCCTCAGCCCGCTGACCGTCATCGCGGCGATCGGCGCGGTGATCCTGGCGTTCAGGGCGCCGGCCCTGGCCCGGGACCTGGTGCCCGCGGTGCTCATCGGCCTCGGCCTGTTCGGGATCTGGCTCGCGGCCCGCTTCGCGCTGGGCCGGCACTGGGGCGCGTACAGCATCCTGCTGTACGGCGGGGGGTGGCACGCCCTGGTGATGCTGCTGCTGGCGCTGGGGTTCCTGGCCGCTGGCTTGTGGCTGGCCCCGCGGACCGGGCTCTACCCGCGGTGCCGCCGGGTGCTGTCCCGGGCCCGCTGGAGCGCGCCCGGCTGGGGCCTGCTGCTCATCCCGCTGGCCGCGGCCTGCTTCGGGCTGTTCGGCTCTACCCCGTGGACCTGGGGCTTCGCGGTGTTCGCGGTCCTGGCGGCAGTGCTGCTGCCGGTGCTCGCGGCTGACCTCGCTCCGCTCGGGCTGCTGCTGCTCGGGCTGTACGCGATCCGGCTGCCGTCCCTCTCCTCGCACTCCACGGTGGCGAGGTTCCTGCGCAAGTCCTGGGTCGTGGTGCAGCCCGCGCCTACGCGGGCGCAGCAAATTCAGGCGCTGCAGCTACGGCAGCACGCAGCTGCCCTGATGAATCAGGCCGCTGCCCTGCAGCGGCAGGCGGCCGGGCTGCTCCGGCAGGCGATGCAACTGAACGGGAAGGCGGCCGGGCTGGTGCAGTGGCGCATGACAGCAGGTCGCCTTCAGGTGCAGGCCATCGGGCCGGGGGGCGGACCCGGGGTGGTGAAGGGGCAGGGGTTCGTGACGGCTGTCCCGTTCCGCGGGCCGGGACCGGTGCCACCGATGCCGCCGAAGCTGCCGCCGGGGATCGCGGCCATGAAGATGCGGGGAGTAACCTTCCTGCCGCCCGATCACATCTGGTACGGGTTCGTCCGGGTTGGCATGCCGTACTGGGCCGCGCTGGCCGCCGTGGAGGCCGTGCTCTTCGTGGCCTTCGGCCTGTGGCTGGTGCCGCGCACCCTGGCCCCGCACGCCCAGCTGGGGACCCGCTACGCCGCACTGGAGGGCCGGGTCCGGCGGCTGGCGCAGACCCGCACCGACGCGGTGGACGCCGCCGCATCGGAACTGCGCCGGGTGGAACGGGACCTGCATGACGGGGCGCAGGCGCGGCTGGTCGCGGTGGGAATGAGCCTGCGGGCGGCTGAACGCACGATGGAAAAGAGTCCGAACGCAGCGCTGGCGCTGATCGCCGAGGCCCGGGAGAGTTCCGCGAAGGCCCTGGCCGAGCTACGCGACCTGGTCCGCGGCATCCATCCGCCGGTGCTGGCCGACCGGGGCCTGGGCGACGCGATCCGCGCGCTGGCCCTGGACACCCCGCTCCGCACCGACCTGGACATCGACCTTCCCGGACGGCCGGAAGCGCCGGTGGAGACCGCAGCGTACTTCGCGGTCGCCGAGGTCATCGCGAACGCGGTCAAGCACGCCGGGGCGCGGCGGCTGGAGGTCCGGGTGCAGCATCACCGGGGCGTGCTGCGCATCATGATCAGCGACGACGGCGCGGGCGGGGCGGATCCGGGCAAGGGCACCGGCCTGCGTGGCGTAGAGCGCCGTCTGGCCGCATTCGATGGGATCCTGGCAGTGAGCAGCCCGCCGGGCGGGCCGACCATCGTCGCCATCGAGGTGCCGTGCGCGTTGTCGTCGCCGAAGACCTTTTCCTGCTGAGGGACGGGCTGGTCCGGCTGCTCGAGGCGCACGGGTTCGAGATCGCCGAGGCGGTGGACGCCGGGCCAGCCCTGCTCCGGGCGCTCGTCGAGCACCGGCCGGACGTCGCGGTCGTCGATGTCCGGCTGCCGCCGACCTTCAGCGACGAGGGACTGCAAGCAGCCCTCGCCGCGCGGCGGCAGGTACCGGGACTGCCAGTACTGGTGCTGTCCCAGTACGTCGAGCAGCTGTACGCCCGCGAGTTGCTGGCCGACCAGGCGGGCGGCGTCGGCTACCTGCTCAAGGACCGGGTGTTCAGCGACGACCAGTTCATCGACGCGATCCGCGCGGTCGCCGCGGGCGGCACCGTGATGGATCCGGAGGTGGTCACCAAGCTGCTGACCCGGCGGTCCCGGGACGACCCGGTCGAGCGGCTGTCCCCGCGGGAGCGGGAAGTCCTGGAGCTGATGGCCGAGGGCCGGTCGAACAGCGCGATCGCGCAGCAGCTGTTCATCACCGAGAAGGCGGTCAGCAAGCACAGCACGAGCATCTTCATCAAGCTGGACCTGGCGCCCTCGGAGGACGACAACCGCCGGGTCCTCGCGGTCCTGGCCTACCTGAACAGCTGACCGCAGCTCACCCACCCGCCCCGCCCGGCAGTGCGCAGGTCCAAACGTGTTCCCTTACCGCTGTTATTACGACGGTAAGGGAACACGTTTTCGAGCCGACCGGACCTCCCGCCGCGCTGACCTGGGGGCCGTTCCTGCTGCTCGGGCCGGTGCTCTGCCGGGAGTACCTCAGCGGGGCCCGGACCTGGGGGGTGGTCATGGCCTGTTACGGCGCCGGGTCGGTGCTGGGCGGCCTGCTCGCGCTGGGACGGCGGCCGGGACGGCCCGTCGTGGCGGCTACCGCGGCGGCGTTCGGCTACGGGGTGCCGTGCGCATTGCTCGCGCTGCACGCGCCTGCGCTGGCCGTGGGCGCCGGGGCAGTGGTCGCCGGGATGGGTTCCGCGCTGGGCGGCGCGTTCAGCACCACCGCGGAGCAGCAGCAGCTGCCCGCTGCGGCGCTGGCCCGGGTCAGCGCCATCCAGGCCGTCACGGCGTTCGCGCTCGGTCCGCTCGCGTTCGCGGCCGCGGGACCAGCCGCGGCCCTGCTGGGAGCCCGGGCCGTGCTCGGCTTCGGTGCCGCCTGGGCCACGTTCAGCTGCGCGGTGGTGCTCGTCCTGCCCTCGGTGCGCGCGGTGCGGGCCGTACCGCCCGCGTCCGCCCCGCCCGGGCTGCCTGCGCCCGGGCTGCCTGCGCCCGTGCCCGCCGCGCCTGCGCCCGGGCCGCCTGCGGCGGGCACCGGCCAGGATGCCCAGCCGATCAGTTAGCCGGGATGGCCTCGGCCTGGCGGGCGCGGAAGGCCGCCGCCTTCACCCGGTTCTGGCAGGACGTGGAGCAGAACCGGCGGGTGCCGTTGCGGGAGTAGTCGACGTAGGCCCGGTCGCAGCGGGGCGCCGTGCACACGCCGAGCCGGTCGTGATGAACGCTGCCGAGCACCACGGCGAGACCGGTGGCGCAGCCTGCCGCCCACCCGGTGACCAGGGAATCGTGTGTGCCGTGGAAGTGCAGGTGCCATGGCTCACCGTCGTGCCGTTCCAGCCACGGGTGTGCTCCGGTGGCGGCCAGCAGGTCGTTGACGTGCTGCGCCGCAGTATCCGTATCGCCGGAGGCCACGGCCGTGAACACCGCCCGGAGCGCACCGGCGAGCTCGCGCAGCTGGGCGGCCTCGGCCGCGGATACCGCCGGGGTCCGCGGCGAGCCGGAGCGGAGCGCCGCGGTGGCGAGGCCGGGCAGCGCGGCCGGATCCGGCGCCGGGTAGGGATGACCACGGTCCTCGCCCGGGGTGAGGGTGTTGACCAGGGTGACCGCCACGGCCACCACCACGTCTGTGTGACTGTCGAAATTCACTTGACCAGTTACGCCTCATCGTCTTAGCGTGTGACTGCCGAAAGCATAGTCGCCAGTAACGTAGGAGGCGGGCATGCCCGATCAGGACCCTGGACTGGACCCGCAGGCAGCACAGCGCTGGATCGAGCGGTGGGATCTCCAGCAGCAGCATCACCTGCCGGACCGGGAAGACCGGTTCATGGCGCTGATCGACGCGGTCGAAGCGGGGGCAGGCCGGCCTGATCCGCTCGTCCTGGATCTGGGCTGCGGGCCCGGCTCACTCTCGGCCCGGCTACTCGACCGGATACCCGGTGCCAGGGTGGTGGCCATCGATGCGGATCCGTTGCTGCTGGCGCTGGGCCGGGCCGGGTACCGGGACCGGGCCGGACTCCGGTTCGCCGCCTGTGACCTGCGCCGCCCGGGCTGGGCCGGAGCCCTGGGGCTGGATCGCCCGGCCGATGCGGCGGTGAGCACAACCGCGCTGCACTGGCTGACCGGGCAGGCCCTGGCCGCTCTCTACGCGGAGCTGGCCACGGTGCTGCGTCCCGGCGGGCTGCTCCTCGACGGTGATCACTTCTCCGGGGACAAGGCGGTGGCACCCACCCTGGACCGGCTGGGCGAGGCGCTGATCGAGCGGGAAGACGAGCGCCGCTTCCCGGGCGGTCACGCGGAGACATGGGAGGGCTGGTGGGAGTCGGTCGCCGCCGACCCCGACCTGGCTGAACTGGCCATCCGCCGGGAGCACCTGGCCCTGGACGCCGAGCACCACGGGTCGCTCGCAGGCCAGCTCGCCGTGCACGTGGACGCCCTGCGCGCCGCAGGGTTCGCTGAGGTCGGCACGCTCTGGCAGCGTGGGAATAACCGCATCCTGTGTGCGGTCACGATCAGCTGACCGCTGGGCGGGCCAGCGGCCGGCCGCTCACCACTGGCTGCTGGCCCGGCCGGTCGCTGGCCCGCCCGGCTGCTACCAGCCTGCCGGGTAAGGCAAGAGCCGAAGGTCCCCCAGCTTGCGCGTTTGTGTTCTCGTGAAACCGCCTCCGCCCGGGTTACGGTTCGTTCTACGGCACGCTGTCCTGGCCACGGGCCACAGCCCCGGATACGACCAGTGCCGCAGGCAACCAGTGCCGGATACCGCTTAGCCGGTTACCCGCCCAGTGCCGGTCATCCGCGCGTCAATGTGGAGGCGCCCCCATGGAGACACCACTTACCCCCCTTGAGTTCGCCCGCCGCACGCGCCGGCTGCACGGTGCCCGGGAAGCCGTGGTCGAGGGCGACCTGAGGCTGTCGTACGAGGAGTTCTTCGACCGCTGCGACCGCTGGTCGTCCGTGCTGCAACGGCTCGGCGTGCGCAACGGTGACCGGGTGGCGACGATCGCCCCGAACACCTACGCCCAGCTCGCCTCGTTCTACGCGGTACCGCAGATCGGCGCGGTCCTGGTCCCGCTCAACTACCGGCTGACCCCGGAGGACTTCGTCTACATCGTGAACCACGCCGGTGCCACTGTGCTCTGCGTGGACCCGGACTACACCAAGGACGTGGACTCGATCCGGGACCGGCTACCCCAGGTCCGGCACTTCGTCACGTTCGGCAGTCCTGAAGACGGCTGGCTGGACTTCACCGCAGAGGTCGGCGCGGCCAGCCCGGACTTCGAGCGGGCGGACATCGACGAGCGTGACCTGCTGTCGATCAACTACACCAGCGGCACCACGGCACGCCCCAAGGGCGTGATGATCACCCACCGGAATGCGGCGCTCAACTCGATCGGCACCCTGCTGCACCTGCCGATGCGGGTGGGCGAGCGGTACCTGTGGACGCTGCCGATGTTCCACGCCAACGGCTGGACCTTCACCTGGACCGTGACCGCTGCCGCGGGCACGCACATCTGCGTGCGCAAGGTCAACCCGGCCACAGTGTTCCAGCTGATCCGCGAGGAGCGGGTGGCCCGGCTGTGCGCCGCGCCCACGGTGCTGATCTCCCTGGCCAACGCGTCCCCCGAGGTCCGTGGCGAAGTGCCCGGGGGAGTGCATGTGATCACCGCTGGGGCGGCGCCCGCCGCGGCCACCATCGAGCGGCTGGAGGGGGATTTCGGCTGGGAGATCACCCAGGTCTACGGGCTCACCGAGACCGCCCCCTTCATCACGGTGTGCGCGCCGCTGCCCGAGCATGAGGCGCTCGATCCCGGGGAACGGGCGGTGGTCAAGGCACGGCAGGGCGTCGAGCTGCTCACCTCCGGCGAGCTGCGGGTGGTGGACGGTGCGGACCGCGAGGTCCCGTGGGACGGCGCGGCGCTCGGCGAGATCGTCGTCCGGGGGAACGTCGTCATGTCCGGGTACTACAACGATCCGGAGGCGACGGAGCGGGCAATGGGCGACGGCTGGTTCCACACCGGCGACGCGGCCGTGGTGCACCCGGACGGGTACCTGGAGATCCGCGACCGGCTGAAGGATGTGATCATCAGCGGCGGGGAGAACATCTCCACCGTGGAGGTGGAGGCCACGCTGATGCGTCATCCCGCTGTCGCCGAAGCCGCGATCGTCGGCCTGCCGCACGAGCGGTGGGGGGAAACCCCCCAGGCCTTCGTGGTGCTGCGGGACGGCCAGGCCGCGACCGAGCAGGAGATTATCGACTTCGCCCGGGACCGGCTGGCCCACTTCAAGGCGCCGCGCGGGGTGACGTTCGTGACGGAACTGCCGAAGACCGCCACCGGCAAGATCCAGAAGTTCGTCCTGCGCGGCGGCGCGCCTAACCTCACCCGGCAGTAAGCCCGGGCGGCCCGGCCCGGGCTATGCCTGGCTAATGCCCCAGCCGGGGGGCTCGGGCTAGAGGCCGGACCGAGGGCCCGGGCCATGGCCTGGCCAACAGCCCGGCCGGGGCACCGGCCGGCCCGGTCAGGCCGCGAACTTCTGCAGGCCAGTAGCGACATCGGAGACCGTCAGCCGCCCCCGGACCAGGTCGTACATGAACTGGTGCGCCGCGTCCTCATCCAGCGGGTCACGCAGCGGATGCCCGTTGAGGCCCAGGAACACCCAGGTCGCGTTCCAGGTGAGCCGCTTGTTGCCGTCGATCAGCGCGTAACTGTGGCCCAGGGATTCCATCAGCGCCGCCGCCTTGTCCCAGATGCCGGGATAGGTGTCCTGCCCGTCCTGCCGTTCCCGGGGCCGGGCGAGCGCGTTGTTCAGGTCATCGAAGTCGCGTACCCGGGCCGGCTCGCCGGTGACCAGCCCGGCTATTTCCAGCGCGTCCTCGATGGTGAGAAAGTCCGTCACCGGGCTAGTCGCTCGTTCAGCCGCGCACTGATCCGCTGGACCCGCCGCATAGCCTCCCGCCGTCGCTCGGCATGGCCGGAGATCGCGTTCATGAGCAGGTCATAGGCGTAGTCCTGCGGGCTGCGCTGCTCCGCCCGGGCCGCTGCGCGGAGCTGTTCCCACTCGTGGCCGGCGAGCGGCACCTGCAGCATCGTCGTATCCACACAGAGCATGATGGCACTCCCCGCCTGGGCCTATTCGCCCCGGCCTGAGCTTAACCGGCCAGGTCCCGGATGCGGGCGCGGATGAACTCGCGTTCCGGCGCGGCGGGCGCCAGGTCCAGCGCCTCCTGGTAGGCCGCCACCGCCCCGGCATCCTGGCCAAGCTGCCGCAGCAGCTCGGCCCGGGCGATGTGCAGCTGCGGCCAGCGGGCCAGCTGCCGGTCCGCACCCGCCGCGTCGAGCAGGGCCAGCCCGGCCGCGGGCCCCTCCGCCATGGCCACCGCAGCGGCCCGGTTCGCCGCGACCACCGCGGTCGGCTCATACCGCAGCAGCTCACCGTAGAGCGCGGCGATCTCCCGCCAGTCGGTGTCCGCGGCAGCCGGGACGCAGGAGTGGCACGCGGCGATGGCGGCGTGCAGCTGGTACGGGCCGGGACGGCGCGCGCGCAGCGCCTGGCCGAGGATGGCCTCGCCCTCGGCGATCTGCCGTCGGTCCCACCGGGCCCGGTCCTGGTCCGCCAGCAACACCAGATCGCCGGCCGGGCTGACCCGGGCCTCCCGTCGCGCGTCGGTCAGCAGCAGCAACGCCAGCAGCCCGGCCACCTCAGCCTCACCGGGGAGGAGCGTGGCCAGGGCCCGGGCCAGCCGGATGGCCTGGTCGCACAGGTCGCCGCGGACTAGGGCGTCGCCCCCGGGTGGCTTGTGGCCCACGGTGAAGACCAGGTAGACGACGCGCAGTACTCCGCCCAGCCGCTCCGGCAGCTCGGCCAGGCCCGGCAGGCCCAGCGAGATCCCGGCCTGGCGGATCTTGCGCTTGGCCCGGACCAGCCGCTGGGCCATGGTCGGCTCCGGGACCAGGAACGCCGCGGCGATCTCGGCCGTGCTCAGCCCGCACACCGAGCGCAAGGTCAGCGGCACCCGGACCGCAGGGTCGAGGGCCGGATGGCAGCAGGCCAGGATGAGGCCCAGCTCATCATCGCCGCTGCTGTACTCCGCGGTGACCTCGGCGCCGATGACTCCGGGGCCGGTGACCCCGGCCCCGAGCCGGGCCTGCTCCAGCATGGCCCCGGCTTCCTTCAGCCGCCGCCGGGTTTCCCGGCGCAGCCGGTCGGCCGCCTTGTGCCGGGCCACCCCGATCAGCCAGTTCCGGGGCTGGGCCGGGCAGGCCGTCGGCCGGCCACTGGGCCAGCGCGGCGGCGCAGGCGTCCTGCACGGCATCCTCGGCCACCTCGAGGTCGCCCACCAGGCGGGTGACGGTCGCGACCGCCGCCCACCAGTGGGCGCGGAACACCTCCTCGTACTGCTGGCTCAGCCGGGCACCTCCTCCTGCCCCGTCGGCTCCTGCCCCGTCGGCTCCTGCCCCGCCTGCTCCTGCCCCGCCGCTCCTGCCCCGCCGGCACCTGCACTACCGGGCGCACCTCGACCGAGCCGTTGCGGGCCGTCGGCACGGTGGCCGCCCAGCGCAGCGCCTCGTCCAGGTCCGCGCACTCGATCAGGGTGTAGCCGCCGAACTGCTCCTTGATCTCGGCCGCGGGACCGTCGGTGAGCAACGTCTCGCCGCCCCGGACCTGCACCGTGGTCGCGGCGGACGGCGGCTGAAGCGGCCCGCAGTCGATCAGCACGCCCGCCTTGGCCATGGCCTCGGTGGCCGTCCGCCACTCGGCGATCATCGCCCGGGACTCCTCGGTGCCCGGCTCGGGCAGCGGCTCATCCGGCCCGTACAGCAGGAACAGGTACCTCATCGCGATCTCCCGTCATTCGCGGCCGGTCCGTCCTGGCCGGCCGGCTCCTGGCAGGTAGTCGAATGGCCCGGCCGCGGATCGACAGCCGCGGCCGGGCTTCCGGTCACCCGGGCTCAGCCGTCGCTCCACCCGTCGCTCAGCCGTCGACGGTGGCGACGAACATCCGGGAACCCGGGGGCGCGATCTTCTGGTAGTCGGCCGCGGTCGCCTGCCCTTCCGGTGAGCCGAGAGCCGACTGCATCGCGGCCTGGTCGGCGAAGTACAGTTCCGTGATCCGGTAGAAAGCCTGGTCGCCGCCGTCGAGCGCGGCCACCAGCCGCCCCGCCTCGGCCCGCTGCAAACCCGGGATCTGGCTGACCAGGGGCATGTGCACGCCGAGATAGTGCTGTTCAAAGGCGTCCGGGTCGTCCGGCTGCGTGTACAGGACTACGAGTTTCACTGTCATGCCCCGCACGCTACCGCCCGCTCACCAGCCACGACACCCCCGGGGCAGCGCGGCGGGCAGACTGGGGGCCATGGCGCCTGATCCCGCCGCGGGCGGCCCGGGTCACGGCAGGATGGTGCGCTCCGGCTGCCCGGGCATCCATTCCAGCAAGACGATCGTGGCGTCGTCGGCCAGCCGGCCAGCCTGGTAGTCCACGATGGCATGGTTGAGCCGCCGCAGCGTCTCGGGCGCGGGCGTGCCGTCGTCGCTGTGCCGGATGATGAAGTCGCTGAGCCGCTCCACCCCGAACGGCGTGCCGTCAGCCGCCCGGCCCTCGGTGACGCCGTCGGTGTAGAGCAGTACCCGGTCGCCGGGCTCGAGCCGCTCGGTGAACACCGGCGCCGGGGGCGTGGCGCTGCCCCCGGCTGGCTCGCCCCGGTGCCCGCCACCGCGCTCGTTACCGTGGGCGGGCCAGTCCAGCTCGGCCAGGCCCAGCGGCAGCTGCGGCCGCCGCGCCAGCTCCTTGACCACCTTGTTGCCGCGGATCAGCAGCGGCGGCGGATGGCCGCACGGGATCCAGCTGAGCAGCCCGGTCGTCAGGTCCAGGTCGCAGAGCAGCGCGGTGACGAACCGGGAGTCGCCGAAATGAGTGGCGATGGCCCGGTCAGCCTGGGCCGCGATGTCCGGCAGGGCCCGGCCGGCCCGCCGGGTGCTCCGGCAGGCCGCTATCCCCACGCTGGCCAGCAGGCCGGCGGCCAGGTCGTGGCCGACCGAATCGAAGATCGCCACGTGCAGCCGGTCGCCGACCAGGGCGTAGTCGTAGGCGTCTCCGCCCACCTCGTAGGCGGGCTCCAGGGTGGCGGCGACCAGGACCCGGTCGGTGGCGAACGTCCGCGGGGCCAGGAACGCCCAGACCAGCTCGGCCTGGACGGCCATCGGCCTGCTGCGGTGGGTGCGCACGTAGGTGTCGCTGTAGCCGCTCTTGCCCGCGAGCATCAGCCCGGCCAGCGAGGCGAGCATCCGGTACCGGGCGAGCATGGCCTCGCTGGCGTCGCGGACGACCAGTTCCAGCACGCCCAGCCGCTCGCTGCCGTCAATGAGCGGGATCCACACCCGGTGCCTGCCAGCATCGGCCGGACTGCGGCAGATGCTGAACGTCCGGTACGCGCGGCCGGCCAGCGTGGACTCGATGGCCAGCACCCCGGCGCCGGAGCCGGCGCCCGGGCTGTCCGGAATCGGCTGCAGGTGCCGCTGCTGCAGGTCGGCGAGGTAGACCTGGGCCGCCTCGATGCCCAGCACCCGGCCCGCCTCGGCCAGCGCGCCAGCGACATTGCCTGGTGGCAGCAGATGCGACCGCTGGAGCAGTTCCGCAGCTGCCCGCCCAGCGGCCGCGTCCAGGTCATTCTCCTGGGCCGGTCCCATACTCCCCCCCAACTGCCCCGCGCCCGGCAGGCAGCGGCTCCACGAGGGGCATCACGCGCGGGCCGGCCGAAACCAGCCGCGCCGGGCAACCGGAACCGCAAGGCTACGGCGCCCCTGCGGGTGCCGCAAGAAATCACTCCCCGCAACGGAAACCAGCCCCCGGCCAGGCCCCGGTCCCGCGTCCGCGGTGCCGGTCCCGGCCAGGGGCTCGGTCCGGGCCGGGCTCAGCCGACCGCGACGGGCGCTGCCACCCCGGTCCCCGCAACAGCGGCCGGCCGCGGCGGCGTCAGCGTCCGGCCCATCAGCGGGGACAGGTGCGCCGCCACGCTGGCCAGCTCGCGGATGTCGGAGTCGAGCAGGGCCTGGTCGCCGTCGCACAGCGCCACTTTCGGCTCGGGATGCACGTCCACGATGACCCCGTCCGCGCCGACCGCGATGGCCGCCCGGGTCAGCGGCAGCACCAGGTCCCGGCGGCCGCCGGAGTGCGACGGGTCCACGATGACCGGCAGGTGTGACAGCCGCTGTGCCACCGGCACCGCACTGATGTCCAGGGTGTTCCGGGTGGCGGTCTCGAACGTGCGGATGCCCCGCTCGCACAGCACGATGTCGAGGTTGCCGCGCTGCGCGATGTACTCGGCGGCCATCAGCCATTCCTCGATGGTCGCGCTCATGCCCCGCTTGAGCAGCACCGGCTTGCCCACCGAGCCGACCGCCTGGAGCAGTGCGAAGTTCTGCATGTTCCTGGTGCCGACCTGGAGCATGTCCGCGTAGGAGGCGACCAGCTCCACGCTGCCCGGGTCGATCACCTCGGTCACCACTGGCAGCCCGGTCTCGTCGCGCACGTCGGCCAGGATCTTCAGCCCGGCCTCGCCCAGGCCCTGGTAGGCGTAGGGCGAGGTGCGCGGCTTGAACGCTCCGCCGCGCAGCAGGGACGCGCCCGCCGCCCTGGCCATCCGGGCCGCGGTCAGCGTCTGCTCCGGGGTTTCCACCGCGCACGGCCCGGCGATCACCGTCAGCGTGTCCGGCCCGATCGGCACCCCGCCGACCCGGACCACCGACCTATGGGCGTGGTTTTCGCGGCTGACCAGCTTGTACGGCACGGAGATGCGCACCACGTCACCGACCCCCGGCCTGCTCCGCAGGTTCAGCGAGCCGAACTGGTCCACGTCGCCGACCAGGCCGACGACGGTCCGGGAGATGCCACGGCTGACGAACGCCGCACCGCCGGCCGCCTGCACCACGTCGACTACTCCGTCTATGTCTGCCTGGGTGGCCTCGGGTGCCATGACCACGACCATGGGGTCCCTCCTGGGTTCGCTGTACTGCCGTCCGGCCCCTGCGCCGGGTGGGGTGTGCGTTGCGGAAAAAAGCTGGTGAAACGACGAAGCCCCGGGCGTTAGGCCCGGGGCTTGGTGGAGATCGCTCGCGTCAGCGCAGAGTCTGGCGGGCGACCGTCCGGTGACCGGGCCGGTAGCCATACCAAAACCAAAACTCCTGACGCACGGGAGCAGCGTAGCGCATGTCAGCACCGGGGGCGGGCGGCAGGGTGATTCCGGGCGCATGCGAAGGTAGGGGAGCGGGGCACCGGCCTGAGACGAGCCGGCGGGAGGTCGGGCACGCGGGTTCAGTAAGGGCGGAGCAAACCTGGATGGGTCAGCCGGATGTGGATCGCGCGGTGGCGGGTCAGCCTGTGCCCCGCCCGCGGCCTGGCCAGGCTGGCCACCTGCCGCCTGGCCAGTGCGTCCGCCGGGAATGGGTGGTCCAGCATTATGGCCGGGTGCCCAGGTTCCGGCCGGAGACCTGGTCGTTCACTGTGTTCGGGGCGACCGGGTCCGGCCAGGAGCAGCACTGGGACTGGCCGGCGCTGAGCGCCTGGCCGCGTTGCCAGGTGGTCGCTGACCTGCACTGCGTGACCAAGATCACGGTGCCCGGCATCGTCTGGGAGGGCATCCCGGCCGTGGCCGTACTGCACGCCGCGCCGCCCGCGGCCGACGTCACGCACGTCATGGTGTGGGCGGAGTACGGCTACAGCGCGAACCTCAGCCTGGCCGATTTCGCCGCGGACACCACGCTGCTCGCCACGCACGCGGGAGGTGCCCCGCTGACCCCGGACCACGGGTACCCGCTGCGCCTGGCCGTGCCGCACCTATACGGCTGGAAGAGCGTCAAATGGGTCCGGGCGGTGGAGTACCTCACCGCGGACCGCCGTGGCTTCTGGGAGGAACGCGGCTACCACAACTCCGCCGACCCCTGGCGCGAGCAGCGCTTCGCCCATCAGGAACGCTAACCGGGTGGGGGTGCTGGCGGGCCTGGCGTGACGCGGGGCTCAGGCGTCAGCGTCGTTGCCGGGCAGGAACACGGTGGCCAGGATGCGCCGCTTGCGGCCAGGCTTCGGCGGGTAGGCCAGCCGGGGCTGGAGCACCCGGATCAGGTCACCCAGCAGCTCGGTGAACTCGGCGTCGTCCAGCCACAGCCCGGCCAGGTTGTAGCTGGCCCCGTCGCGCACCGGGTCGATGTCGCCCCGGGCGAGGTAACGGTCCGCGTCACCGAGCAGCCCGGCGACAAAGGCCATGAAGGCATGGCGGTGATCGTCGGGGCTCATCTTCTCGATCTCGTCCAGGCCGATCCGCGCCGCCGTCTGGCGGAGCACGTACGTGCGCTCCACCGCGCCGCGCACCCGCCGCTCCGCCACCACGGCCAGCACCCCGGCGTTGACCAGGCGGGCCACGTGCCGGTACAGGCTGGCCGGGGGGACATCGCCGAGCTCGGCGCGCAGCGCTGTGGTGGTCAGGGCACGGTCGCCGAGGAATGCCCGCACGATCCGCAGCCGGACCGGATGCAGGAGCAGGTCGGCGCTGGTCATCCGTCCATGGTAACGAGGTGATATTAATATCAGCGCGATAAACATTCTCAAGACCGAGAGTGCTGGACCCTGGTTCCGAAAGGGGCAGCCGTGGCTGCGACAAAGAAGCCGAGCAAGCTGGTCCTCGCCACCATCGCCGTGGTGCACGTCACGGCCGTTTCGCTGACCTGGCGCGACCTCCGGGACCGGCCGGCCGCCCAGGTCCGGGGCAACAAGAAGCTCTGGCGGGTGGCCAGCGCGCTGAACACGAGCGGGTCGGCCGCGTACTGGATCTTCGGGCGGCGCCGTCAGCAGGGCTAGCCCCTGGCAAAAGCACCACGGTGCGGACGCTACGGTCTTATGTTCAGCGGGTTAGCGTTGCGCGGCGGAGGTGGTGGGGTGGCGGTCGGCGCCAGCACCCAGATCACTGATCTGACGGTGAACGATCACGCTTGCCTGACCTACGGCGAGCCCGAGGAGTTGTTCGACCTCACCGCCGCGTTCATCCGCGACGGGCTGGCCAGCGGGCTGAAGGTGATCTGGCTCAGTGACACGGCGACCGCGCAGGCCGAGACGGAGCTCGCGCGGCGCGGGATCGTGGTCGAGTCGGCGCTGTCCACCGGGCAGATGACCGCGGCGGGGTGCGAGGACTCGCTGCTGTCCGGGCACGCGTTCACCGCCGATCACGCGATGTCGTGGCTGGGCGGCCAGATGGAGGCCTGCCAGGACCAGGGATTTCCCGGCCTGCGGGTGGCGGTCGACATGAGCTGGGCGCTGCGGCCGGTCACCGGGATCGAGCAGCTGCCGGACTTCGAGGAAGGTGTGGCGGCCGCGCTGGCGGGCACTACCGTGTCCATGCTCTGCCAGTACGACAGGGAAAAGTTCGACCCGGTCACCCTGGCCTCGGTGGCGGCGTACCACACCCGCTCGGTCGCGGCCGCGACCTATCACGCCGATGCGGTGCTGCGGATCTGCCGCCAGTACGCTCCGCCCGGGATCCGGCTGGCCGGGGAGATCGACTTCAAGGCCGAGGAGCCGCTGGCGCTCGCGCTGTCCGAGGCGATCCGCCTCGACGGCGACATCACCATCAACATGGCCGCCCTGGCCTTCATCGACGTGCCCTGCACCCGGATGATCCTGGACTCCGCGCGGAGCCTGGCCGCCTCCCGGAAGGTGGTGCTGCGCTGCTCGTCCGGGATCGCCCCCCGCTTCGCCATGCTCGGGGCGGCCGGCGTGCCCGGTGTCAGCCTGGTGACCGTCCATGACCGATGATCCCCGCGGCTCCCCGCGGCCGTCCGCCCGCGGGGCGGTGCCCAGCGCAGCACCAGCTAGCGCGGCCCCAGCCGATGCTGGTGCGGACGGCGCGCCGGATGACGGGACGGAGCTGATCCTGGATCAGGTCTTTGACGGCGATTCGCTGTACGCGCTGCGGGCGGCGGTAGCCGCGCACGCCTCCGCAGCGGGACTGTCCCGCAGCCGCTGCGACGACGCCGTGATCGCCGTGCACGAGCTGGCTGCCAACGCCGTGCGGCACGGCGCCGGGCACGGGCAGCTGCGCGCCTGGCTGGCCGGGAAGACCCTGTACTTCCGGGTCACCGACGACGGGCCGGAGGCTGCGGCGGCTGGCCAGCCCGTAGCCGCCGAACTGCGCACGGAGCCGGGCCACGGGCTGTGGCTGGTCCGTGAGGTCGCCGACCAGGCCAGCCTGCAGGCCAGGGCGGACGGGACCACCGCCACGGTCAGCTTCGCTCTCCAGCCGCCGGCCCGCGGGACAGCGCTTCCCGCCGGGCCAGGCAGCACGCAGCCGACCTGATTCCGGTTGGCCGGACACGCCTGCTGAATTGTCACTATCGTGGCGATAGGGGCGCGGGCAACCGGTCCGAAACAGGCTCGGGAGGCTGGCCGGGCAATGAATGCTGACTGGTCGTGCCGCTGTTGCTGGTCCACCGCACCGCGAGCGGAGGTTCGTGAGCTGCACGGCCGGAATTACCACTGCCGCCGGTACCGCACCGGCCTGACGGGCACGGCCGGAGCTGGCCGCTCGCTGGCCCGGTACGGCCTGATGGCGCTCTCATGAGCCGTGCGACAGACCCGGTCCTGCCCGACGCGGGGCTCCCCGCCCAGATCGCCGGCTACCGGCTGGACGGGTACCTGGGCCAGGGCAGCATGGCTGCTGTCTACCTCGCCTGGGACAAGCGGGCGGATCGCCAGGTGGCGCTCAAGGTGCTGGCGCCGGAACTGGCCCGCGACGCCGCGTTCCGGGCCAGGGTGCTCCGCGAGTCACCGGCCGCCGCCGCGCTGGGCCACCCGCACATCATCCCGGTCTACCAGGCCGGCGAGGTGGGCGGGACCGTATATGTGGCCATGCGCTACATCGAGGGCGGCGACGCCCGGTCCCGGCTGAACCGGCTCGGGCCGCTGCCGCCCGGCCCGGCCTGGAACGTCATCGCCCAGGTCGCGGGCGCCCTGGACGCCGCGCATGGGAACGGCCTGATCCACCGCGACGTCAAGCCCGCCAACATCCTGCTCGAGGCCACGGGCACCGCGGCCGGGGCCGCGCAGCTGGCCGGTGACGACGACACCGGCCAGGCGTACCTCTCCGATTTCGGGATGAGCAGGGACTTCTCGCCCGCCGAGATCATCGCGACGGGCCAGTTCGCCGGCTCGCTCGACTACGCCGCCCCGGAACAGCTCGAGGACGGCGGTGCCGTGGACGGCCGCGCGGACCTGTACGCACTGGCCTGCGCCGGGTTCGAGCTGCTGTGTGGCACCCCGCCGTTCGGCCAGGACCAGGGCCTGACGGTGATGTACGCGCAGCTGTACGCGCCCCCGCCTGCCGCCACGGGCCGGCGTCCTGATCTGCCCGCAGCAGTGGACCAGGTGCTGGCCACCGCGCTGGCCAAGGACCCGGCGGACCGCTATCCGAGCTGCGGCCAGTTCGCCGAGGAACTCCGGGTGGCGCTGGGGCTCAGGCCCGGCGCGGCGCAGCGCCCGCCCCGGCCGCGCCCGCCGGCGGACGCCGCGGCCGCCGGGCCGGCCGCGGCAGCCGGTCCGGCTGGGCCCGCCGCGCGCACCGGGCCGGCCGCGCCTGCCGCGCCGTCCCGCCGGGCGCCAGCCGCAGACCAGGCATCCACCGAACCGCGGCCGGTGGTCCCCGGCCTGCCCAGCCTGGGCCTGGCAAGTTCCGGCCCACCCCCTGGCCCGGCGACTGGCCCGGGCGAACCGGATCGACCGCCGTCCCGGCCGGGCCGCGGCGCGCTGAAGCTCGCCGTCGCCGCCGCCGTGGTCGCCGTCGCCGTGGTGGCCGCGGTCGCCATCGCCATTGTCCTGTCGAAGCGGCCATCTCCGGGCCGGCCAGCCGCGTCCCCACCCACGTCTCCGCCCTCCGCCTCCGCCGCGTCCTCGCCGCCGTCACCGTCAGCGTCGCCGTCGCCGTCCGCCCTGGCCGCCCAGCAGGCGGCCGCGATCAGCACCCTGCTGGGTTCGAGCGCCGCCACCCGCACGGCGCTGCAGGGCGCCGTGGACCAGGTTCAGGCCTGCGCGAACCTGCCCGCCGCAGTCAGCCAGCTGCAGGACGTCGTGAGTCAGCGCGGCACTGAGAACAGCCAGGCGTCGGCCTTGTCCGCCTCGGCGCTTCCAGGTGGCGCGACGGTCAAGTCCGACCTGGCCGCGATGCTGAGCAGCTCGCTGACCGCGGACCAGGACTACCTAGCCTGGGCGCAGCAGCAGCTGGCCACCGGCTGCACGACGGCGGCGGCCCAGTCGAGCACCTACGCGGCCGCGTTTAACGCGGACCAGCGAGCCGCTGTGGCCAAGCAAGCGTTCGTGCAGGCCTGGAACCCGGTCGCGGCCCAGTACGGGCTCCAGCAGAAATCACCTGACAGCATCTAGCCTCAGCTGGCCGCGTGCTCCGCCCCGCGCCCGGCCGGACCGCGGGAGCCCGGCCAGCGCGGTCGGGTGGACCAGCGGCCGGTAGCCGGCGGCGATGGCCGCGACGGTCGATGGCGGCGTCAGCACGTCCACCGCCCCCGGCAGGCCGGGCCCGGCCGGACCGCCATACCCGGTGACCGACCACGGCCGGAGCCGGCCGCCCAGGTACAGGCCCACGCTGCCACTGGCCCGGATCATGACACCGTCGGGCAGCTCGCTGACTGGTGCCCGGTGCGTGATCTGGCGCCGGTGCCGGTCCACCCGCTCGTGCTGCAGGGCCACGTCCATCTCTGCCGCCCGCGGCCGCCGGGCCAGCTGCTGCGCGGCGCGCCAGGCCCCGGCGAAGTCCAGGTAATCCTGGCGGCGGCAGTACGCGCAGGGCCGGTGCCCCGCGGCGAGCGCGGTCACCTCATCCAGGAAGAACAGCGCCGTCCACCGGCCGGGCGGCATCGGATCACGGCGGACCCCTTTCCAGTCCAGTACGCAGCAGATCCACGCCATGGACCGCCAGCGGCTGGTGCCCAGTTCCCGGTCCTGCCCGTGCAGGCAGCCGCGATTGCCCATCATCAGGCCGCGGCCCGGGTCCGCCACGATCTCACCCGTGGGCAGGACCCGGTTCTGCAGCGGCATACGCCCATCCTCTAACACCGCTGCGGCACCCCGGCCGTTACAGCCGGGGTGCCGCCACGTCGTGCCTGACCGGGGTCAGGCCACATCGCGCCTGATGGAGGTCTGGCTCGCCGCCAGGAGCAGGGCGACGGCGTAGCCGGCGAGCACCAGGCCAGCGACGGCCGGCGACAGGGTATGCCCCGGCCCCGGGGCGTTCGTCAGGTCGATGGCGGCGCTGGTCGGCAGCCACTTCTCGATGCCGGGCAGGACGGTCTGCAGGATGATCTGCTCGATGAACAGGACCCAGGCGATGGCCGCGACGATCGCCCCGATCGTGTTCCTGGTCAGCGCCCCGAGCGCGACGCCGATCATCCCGAAGCAGGCCGAGGAGATCACGGTGCCGATGTAGAGGCGGCCGGCTCCGCCGGAAGGTGGTGGATTCCGTGCGCGGACAGGGTCAGCACGACGGTGCCCAGCCCTAGCCCGAAGACCACGGCGCTGAAGACCGCGCCGAGCCCGGCGACTACCACTACCTTGACCGCGAAGATGCGGGCCCGGTGCGGGGTGGCGAGCAGGGCAGGGACGATGGTCCGGTGCCGGAACTCCCCGCCTGCGGCGAGGATGCCCAGGATGAGCATGACCACGCAGGTGACCGCGCCGAACTTGAACATCTGGTACACGTTCGCGTCGGTGCCGAGGCGGGGCGTTCCGTGCTGCCCGGCGACCATCGCGTCGATGAGCACGCTGCCGATGGCCAGCGCGATCGAGATCGCGACACTGACCGGCAGTGCCTTGGTAGTGCAGAGCTTCCTGAGTTCGGCCCGGGCGAGCCGAAGGGTGCTGTTCATGCTGCCATCTCCTGATCGCGGCGAATGAGGTCGAAGAAGAGGCTCTCCAGGTCCTCGTCATGGCGGGAGAGCTCAAGGATGGGCAGGCCCGCTCCGGCGGCGGCCAGGCCGATCGCCTCCGCGTCGGCAGACCGGGCTTCGATCGTCGAGCCGTCGACGAGACGGACCTGCAGGCCGGCGGCCAGGAGCAGATCGAGCAGCCGGATGGCATCAGGCGTCCGGGCCCGGATCACTGACGTGCGCGCGGTCAGGTCGGACAGCGTGGTCTCGGTCACGAGCCGGCCGCGGGCGAGGACGGGAACCGGTACCTGCTGGCGTCGAGCTCTCCGCGTACCGGATCATCCAGGAGTCGCTCACCAACGTGATCAAGCACGCGGCCGCCACCACCGCCCACGTCACCATCAGCTACGGTGCTGACTCGCTCGCCGTGGAGATCACCGACGAGGGCCTGGCGGCGCCACCCGGCACCGCGGCATCCGCCACGTCGAGCCCAGGGCACGGGATCATCGGCATGCGCGAGCGGGTCGCGGTCTTCGGTGGCGAGTTCGCCGCGGAATCCCGGCCCGGCGGCGGCTTCCGCGTGCGCGCCTGCTTCCCCACGACGAGGGTGACCAGATGATCCGGGTGGTCGTCGCCGACGACCAGGCCCTCGCCCGCGGCGGCTTCCGCGTGCTGGTCGACTCGGCAGCAGATCTCGAAGTCGTGGGTGAGGCAAGCGATGGCACGGAGGCGGTCGCGCTGGCCGGAAGGAGCGCCCCGATGTGATCCTGATGGATATCCGGATGCCTCATCTGGATGGGCTGGAGGCCACCCGGATGATCTGCCAGTCCGCGGAGACTGAGGCGGTCAAGGTGCTCATCCTGACCACCTTCGACCTGGACGAATACGTCTACGCGGCGCTGCGGGCCGGGGCCAGCGGGTTCCTGCTCAAGGACACGCCGCCCACTGACCTGCTGGCCGGAATCCGGGTCATCGCGGCTGGTGACGCGCTGCTCGCCCCCGGTGTCACCCGGCAGCTCATCAGTGAGTTCGTGCGCCGTCCGGACAGCGACCGTCCTACCGCGGCCTCGCTCGACGTGCTCACCAGCCGGGAACGCGAAGTGCTGACGCTGGTCGCCCGGGGCTGGTCCAACGCGGAGATCGCCGAGCGCCTCTACCTCAGCCCGGCCACCGCGAAAACCCATGTCGGCCGGCTGCTCATGAAGCTCCAGGCCCGCGACCGGACCCAGCTCGTGGTCATCGCCTACGAGACTGGCCTGGTCACGCCCGGCGGCCCGTGACAGCCGTGGAGGCGTGCCGGTAGCGGCCTGGGAGACGCGCCCGTTGTGTTTGCCACCGGCCTGGTAGCGACGTAGTCTGACGATATATCGGGATCGTATCGCCAGTAGATCATCGGGGGTTCCGGATGCCTGCAGCGTGCTCAGCGGCCTGCGACTTCCATCCTCGCCTGTATCAGCTGGCCGGGACTCTGAGCGCCCTGGCCGGCCAGGTCCGGGACGCGGCGCGGACGATGTCCGCCGGACCCGGCCCGGGCTGGCGCGGCGGGCTATGGGAACGGGGCTCCACGCGGTCCCGGGGGACCAAGGAATGGTCCGGTGGTTTCGACGGCTCGTGGGGCGGCTGGTGGCCGGGCCCGCCGGGTTCTGCCCGCGGCCCGAGAGCCAGCCGCGGCGATGTGCGTGCCGCGATCCTGGCCCTGCTCCGGGAAGGGCCACGCAACGGGTACCAGCTCATGTCTGAGATCGAGGAGCGCAGCGGAGGTGCCTGGCGGCCCAGTCCGGGTGCGGTCTACCCGGCTCTGCAGCAGCTCGCGGACGAGGGCCTGATCGTCGGCGAGGAATCCGGCGGCAGCCGGACGTTCCGCCTGACCGACGCTGGCCGCCAGCATGTCGAGGCGAACCCGGACACGGCCCGCGCGGCCTGGGAGGACATGGCCCAGGACGAGCCGGGGGAGGTGCCCGGCCTGTTCCTGCAGGCCGCCCGGCTCGGCGGCAGCATCGTGCAGATGGCCCATGCCGGCACCGCGGACCAGATCCAGGCCGCCGAGCAGCTGCTGGACCGGACCCGGCGCAGCATGTACCAGATCCTGGCCGGTGACATGCCGGGCGATCAGGACGAGCAGGACGACGAGTAGACGACAGGGGACTGGCCATGGATGATCGCATTCGAGCTTCCGACGCCGACCGGGACAGGGTGACCGCCCGGCTGCGCGAGCATTTCGCGGCGGGCCGGCTGCAACTCCGACGAGCTGGACGAGCGGATATCCGCGGCGTTGCACGCGAAGACGTTCGGCGACCTTCGCCAGGTCATGACCGACCTGCCCGAGCCCGGCCTGACGCCATGGGCGGCGCAGCGCCCGGTCCAGGCGGCGCCGCACTGGGTCGCCCAGCACCGTCGTGGCCCGCGAGTGCTGCCGCTGATCCTGCTCGGGCTGATCGCGATGCTGCTGATCCCGGGCAGCGGCTGGTTCCTGTTCGCCTTCCTCCAGCTGGTCCTGATGTTCTGGCTGGTGGTCGGCTTGGCCGGGCTCATCGTGGCCAGCCGGTTCCGGCGGCGGGGGCACCGCCACTGGGGGCCGGGCGCCTCCCAGCACTGGCCCGGGCCAGGCCCCTGGCGCTGAGCGGCCACGCCTGAGGCTAGCCGCGCCCCAGCCCGCGACCTATGAAGGCCGCCCGCCGCCCGGGGCAGACGCGGCCGCCATGCCTTCCTTACAGTGAGACCGTGGATGCCGCGCACCGCCTGCTCAGCGACCAGATCGACGATGCCACGCAGCGCCTGCTGGGCACGGCCCGGGTCATCACCGAGCCGGACCTGCGCGGCCCGTCGCTGCTGCCGGGCTGGACCCGGGCGCACATCCTGGCGCACCTGGCCCGCGGTGCGGACGCCATGCGTAACCTGCTGGTCGGAGCGCGGACCGGGCAGGACCGCCCGGCCTACGCCAGCGGCCAGACGATGGCCGCTGACCTCGAGTACGGCGCAGGCCTGAGCCCGAAGGAGCTCGCGGCGGACGTGGCCAGCTCAGCCATGGCCTTCCGGACCATCAGCCGGCAGCTGCCCGACCTGGCCTGGTACGTCCCGGTGCGGATGCCGGACTCAGCCGCCTTTCCTGCCGCCGGGCTGCTGACCCGGCGGCTGGTCGAGGTCGAGCTGCACCATTGCGATCTCGATGCCGGGTACGGCCCGGCGAACTGGCCGCCCTCCTTCGTCCGGATGGAACTCGCCGAGCCCATGCAGTCACTGCGCCGCGACCGGCTTACCCGGGCCGGGCAGCCCTGACCGGCGGCCGCTGGTCACCTCCTGGACAGGGCCGGGCTGGCGAGCCGCGCCAGCTGCAGCGCCTGGGCGCTGAACCAGGCCCTGGCCGCCGGGTCATCTGTACCCACAACGGGTCGAACAGCGCTGACGCCGGTCGTCCGCCTGCTCAGCCGGACGACGTGCCACCCGGGAACTGGCGGGCCGGAACCTGGCTGGCCGGGGACGGCCCGGCGGACTGGCTGGCCGGGGACGGCCCGGCGGACTGGCCGGCCCGGTCCAGCCGCTGCTGGCCCCCGGCGGCCCCGGCCGCCTGCTCGGCCCGGCGCCGCCGGACATACCGCCAGGCCAGTATCACCAGGGCGACAATGATCAGCGCGGAAAAGATGTACGTGGGCAGCTTGAAGCCGTTGACGATCGACTGCCAGTTGGCGCCGACGGCATACCCGGCGTAGGCCAGCGCGGCCGTCCACGGGATACAGCCGAGGGTGGTGTAGATCCCGAAGCGCAGCGGGGCCATGCCCGCGAGCCCGGCGGGCAGCGAGATGAATGTCCGCACGGCCGGCAGGACCCGGCCGATCAGCACGGCCCGGCTGCCATGCCGGGCGAACCAGGCGTTGGCCCGGTCGAGTTCCCGATCGCTCAGCCAGGCCCGGCGGCCCCACCGCCGGACCGCGGTCTGGCCGCCGTACCGGCCCACGGCCCAGGCCAGGTAACTGCCGACCACGTTGCCCGCGACCCCGGCGGCGATCACCGCGATCAGGTTGAGTTTGGTCCCGGGAACGGCGCCCGCGGCCAGCGCGCCGCCGAACGTCATGATCAGCTCAGACGGAATCGGTATGCACGCCGACTCCGCCACCATGAGCACGAACACGGCGAGATACCCGTAGCTGCTGATGAAATGCTGCACGAAAGTCGGAACTACCCGGGCCCGTGCTGATACTCCTGTCCAGCCGCCTTCAGAGCACATTCATAGCTGGGGCCGCGGTCAGGCCGGCCGCCCGGGTGCGGCGGCACCTGCTGTTACCTGTGGGCGGGGAGTGCGGGGGCGCATGATGAGGGCGGCCACGTGGTAGGTGCAGGGGGTGCTGGTGTCGTTGGCGTAGCCGTGGCTGATATCGGCGGCGAAGTAGAGGGAATCGCCAGCGCCCAGCGTGAACTCTGTCGCGCCAACGGTCAGCCGCAGCGTCCCGGACTCGACCACGACGTATTCGTGCGAGCCGCTGGCGTAGGCCGGAAACTGGCCGGCGTCACAGCCGGGCGGGAGGGTGGACCGGACCCACTCGAAGTTCACCCCGGGCACGACCGGGCTGAGGATCACGCGGCGCCATCCGCCGGGCTCCTCGACGCTGTCCTGGTCGGCCGCACGGCGGAGAATGGCCCGGCTGCTTCCGGTAGTGACCAGCTCAGCCAGGGGGACACCCAGCCCGTCGGCGATCCGGGCCAGCACGACGATGGTCGCCGCCTTCTGCCCGCGCTCCACGGAGGAGAGCATGCTGACGCTGACCGCCGCCGCTGCGGCCAGCTCGTGCAGGGTCAGGCCGCGGTCCTTGCGCAGCGACTGCACCCGCCTGCCCAGCTCCGCCAGGTCCATGATTCCTCTATAATAATAAATTATTATGCTATAGAGAAAACCGGGAGTATCCATGCCAAGCGGGCAGGCGCAGGTGCGGCCAGCGACCCGTGCCGACCTCGGCGTGATCGCCGGGATCTTCGCGCACTACGTCGCGGACAGCGTCGTCACCTTCGAGGAGGAGCCGCCGCCCGCGACGCACTGGCGCCAGCTGTTCGACCGGCTGGCAGAGGCCCGGCTGCCGTTCCTGGTCGCCGAGGCCGGCGGTGCGGTCGCCGGGTACGCCTACGCCAGCCCGTGGCGGCCCAAGCCCGCCTACCGCCATACCGTGGAGGACTCGGTCTACCTGGCGCCAGCGTGCCGGGGCCGGGGCCTGGGCAGGCTCTTGCTGGACGCGCTGCTCGCGGCGTGTACGGCGGCCGGGGTCCGCCAGGTCATCGCGGTCATCGCCGACAGCGGGGACCCCGCATCGGCCGCGCTGCACCGGGCCTGCGGGTTCACCGACGCCGGGCGGCTGACCGGGGTCGGGCACAAGCACGGCCGCTGGCTTGACACGCTGCTCCTGCAGCGGCCGATCGCGGGCTGAGCATGCGGCGGACCCCTGGTGCCCGGGCGTCCGGTCTGGCGCCTTACCGCGCCGGGCGGGCGGGGTCAGGCCGCGGCGGCCTCCGGGCCTTTCTCAGCCCAGGTTGGCGCGGACGCCGGCCTCGACCCGGTCGCCGAGTTCTTGTCCACGTTGCGCCGGGCCGCTGCGCCCGGAACGGCGACGGTCATGCCGCCTCGAACACGGCTGCCACCCCCTGGCCGCCGCCCACGCACATGGTTTCCAGCGCGTACCGGCCGCCGCGGCGGCGCAGCTCGTGCAGGGCCGTGGTCATGATCCTGGCACCGGTCGCCCCGATCGGGTGGCCCAGCGAGATCCCGGACCCGTGCACGTTGAGCCGGCCGTCCACATCCTCCAGGGTGACCCCCCAGCCCTGCAGTACGGCCAGTACCTGGACCGCGAACGCCTCGTTCAGCTCGATCAGGTCGAGGTCATCGAAGCCGAGCCCGAGCCGGCCGAACAACCTGGCCACGGCGGGCACCGGCCCGATGCCCATGGTCGCGGGCGCGCAGCCGACCGCGGTCCAGCCGGTCAGGTACGCGATCGGCTCGAGACCCAGCTCGCTGAGCTTGTCGTCGGCCACGACCAGGCAGGCCGCGGCAGCGTCGTTCTGCTGCGCGGCGTTGCCCGCGGTGACCGTGCCGCCGCTCATGATCGGGCGGAGCTTGCCCAGGCTCTCCAGGGTCGAATCAGCCCGGATCCCCTCATCATGATCGAACAGCACCGCGTCGCCGCGCCGCTGCGGGACCTCGACCGGCACCACCTCGTCGGTGAAGATGCCGTCCTTCCAGGCCTGGGCGGCCCGGTGGTGGCTGCGCACCGCGTACTCGTCCGCTGCCTCGCGGCTGATCTTGAACTTGGTGGCCAGGTTTTCCGCGGTCTCGATCATCCCGCTGATCGGGCCGAACCGCCATTCTGGCTGGGAGCGTTCCCGGCCCCGGTCGAGCCGGTCGTACAGCACCGCGTTGCCGGACCGGCTGCCCCAGCGGTTGCTCGTCGTGTAGTACTCGATGTTGCTCATGCTCTCGACGCCGCCCGCCAGCACGACATCGGCGGCACCGGTCTGCACCATCATCGCGGCGGTGGCCACTGCCTGCAGCCCGCCGCCGCAGCGCCGGTCGATCTGCAGGCCGGGTACGGCGATCGGCAGGTCAGCGTGCAGCGCGGCCCACCGTCCGATGCAGGGTGCCTCGGAGTTGGCGTAGGACTGCGCCAGCACCACGTCGTCGATCCGCCCGGGATCGACGCCGGATCGCGCCACCACCGCCCGGATCGCCGCCGCGGCCAGGTCCTCGGCGGGCACCGGGCGCAGCGTCCCGCCGAACCGGCCCACCGCGGTGCGCAGGGGTGTGACGATTGCCGCGCGGTTCATCGGCATGCTCCGTTCATCAGATGGTGCTCCCGTTCAGCGGTCATCGCGCCAGCGGCTGGCCGCGGGGGTCGGTTGACCAGCACCACTTTCTTGTACGCCAGCCGCAGCCCATCGTCCACCCGGCGGAGCCTGGCCCGGCCCACCGCCCCCGGCCCCCTCCGGCCGTCCCGCCTCCGGAGAATCTTGGCACCATCTGCACCATCAGTCACGCTAGTGAATACCTAGTTTCACTTTGTATGAGTTCCAGTCATTACCACGGGTGGTTTGTCCGGGTATGTCCGTAGGAAACGCGTGAAAAGAAGCGCTGCGCGCCCCAATAGCAGCACAAGCACAACCCGGGCGGGCGCTGGGCTCCACCCTGGGTTAGACGGCGGGTTCTAGCCGCGGGCTGACGCGCGGCGGGGGTCCCACCGGTGACCATGGGGACATGACCCAAGCAGATATTGCCCCCAGGCGGAACCCCGGCCAGGCCAGCGGGGCTGGCGGCTGGCCGGCGATGCGGGCCGCGGACGCCGACCGGCAGGAGGTCGTGGACCGGCTGCGCACCGCGCTCGAGGACGGGCGCCTGACCATGGACGAGTACCTCGACCGCATGGCACGCGCTTACCAGGCGGTGACCTACGGCGATCTCGCCCCGCTGCACGCCGACCTGCCCGTGGCGGGCCCGGCGGATGGGCCGGCGACCGCACCGGCTGCGGCTCCATCCGGCCCGGTGGCCCGCGTCCCGGCGGGAGCCGCTGGCCCGGCGCCCGTGGCGGACCAGGCGTGCCGCGGGGTGCTGGCCGGCCTGCCAGCGGCGCTGCGCGTGCTGTGGACGCTCTGGCTGACCGCCGTGTCCGTCAACGTGGTGGTCTGGGCCCTGGTCAGCGGCGGCGGCGGCCATCTGGCCTACCCCTGGCCGCTCTGGGTCGCAGGCCCGTGGGGCGCCGTGCTGCTCGCGCAGTCGGTGGCGGTCACGCACCTGCGCCGCGGCCTGCCGGGCACCGTGCGCGGCCACTGACCCTGGGCAGGCCAGCCCCTGGCCCGGCTCAGCCAGCGGTCACGGTCCGGTCGGGGTCGAGCTGGCCGACGCGGTGGGCGTGCTGCTGACGGTCGGCGTGGGACTCGGGGTGAGCGTGGGCGTGGGGGACGTGGACGGCGATGTGCTCGGGGACGCTGTCCCGGTCACCTGGTTACTTACCACGGTCAGCGTGATCTGGGTGCCGGTCGTGACCGCCTGCCCGCCGGGCGGGTTCTCATTGGTCACGATGCCGCTCTGGACGTTCGGGTTGGCCACATAGACGACGGCTACGTTGTGGAATCCCGCGGTCGCCAGGCGCTGCTGGGCGTAGCTGACATAGTCGTCCAGCACATTGGGTAGCGGGGTCCGGGCGGCCGAGGCGGAGGCGGAGGCCGAGGCCTTGGCGGTGCTCTTGGCCGTGGGCGTGGCCTGGTGTGAACTGGAGATCACCTTCGGCGTGTGGTGACCGCCGTTACCCAGCGTCGCGTAGGCCACCCCGCCCAGCAAGGCCAGGGCGGCCAGGACGCCCAGCGTCCAGAGCAGCGCGACCCGCCTGCGCAGTGGTGGGCGGCCGCCCGGGTCCTCCGGCCGGCCCGGCGGGCCGGGCCCGCCGGGATCCGTCCCCACCGTGATGGCCCCGCCCACCATGGTCGGCGCCCCGCCCGTGCTGGCCCGCGTGCCAGTCATGGCGGCGCCGGCCACGGCGGTGCCAGCCGCGGCGCCGGCCGCGGCGGCGCCGGCTGCGGCGGCGCCGGCCGCGGCGGCGTGGGTGGGCGTACGGCGGCCGGATTCCACCCCTTCGGCCGCCGCCCAGGTGGGCGTGCGGCTGGCGGTCCCGGCCGTAGCCGGCGGGGCATAGCTGCCGATCACCTCGGTGAGCGGCCCGGGCAGCCAGTCCTCGGCAGGCTCTGCCGAGCCCAGTTCCGCGAGCAGGTCAGCAGTGGTGGGCCGCTGTTGCGGGTCCTTGGCCACGCAGTGCTCGATGAGCGACCGGATCTCGACCGGCAGGCGGGAGGTATCCGCTGGCTGGTGCACCACCCGGTACATCAGGGTGGGCGGGGAGCCGCTGCCGAACAGGCCCTCCCCGGTGGCGGCGAAGGCGAGCACCGTACCGAGGCTGAACACGTCGCTGGCCGGCCCGACCTGGCGGCCCTCGGCCTGCTCCGGGGACATGAACCCGGGTGAGCCCATGACGGTGCCGGCCTGGGTCAGCACGCTCGCCTCGGCGGCCCGGGAGATCCCGAAATCGATCACCCGCGGGCCGTCGTCCGCCAGCAGCACGTTCGTGGGCTTGAGGTCCCGGTGCACCACGCCCGCGGCGTGGATCGCCTGCAACCCCTCGGCCAGCCCGGCGGCCAGCGTCAGCACCGAGTAGGCGGGCAGCGGCCCGTGCGTGTCCACGGCATCGGACAGGGACGGCCCGGCCACGTACCCGGTGGCCAGCCACGGCACCTCGCCGCTCACGTCGGCGTCCACCACCACCGCGGTGAACAGCCCGCTGACCCGCCGGGCCGCCGCCACCTCCTGGGCGAACCGGGCCCGGAACCCTGGCTCATCCGCCAGTTCCGCGCGGATGACCTTGACCGCGACCAGCCGGCCCCCGGCCGACCGGGCCAGGAACACCTGGCCCATCCCGCCCGCACCCAGCCGCCCCACCAGCCGGTACGGCCCTACCTGCTGCGGATCCCCGGCCTGCAGCTTCCCCGCCATTCCTGACCCTTCCCGCCGATGCCTGTAGCAATAGTTCCGCGCCGGGAACGGCCACGGCAACAGCGATCTCGCCGAGAGACTACCGGGAAGGCCGCGCCAAATGAGGCGGTGACGAGAACGAAGTCTGGCGCGCGGTATCTCCGCGGGCGGCGCGCAGCCGGTTCTAGTGGCCGCCGCCCGACTGCTCGAACACTAGCTGAGCCCGGCGCATCCAGTCCTCGTTACCGCTGACCCGGAGGTAGACCAGGGCGATTACGGTCAGCACGAGCACGACGATGAAGGTCATCAGGCCCCAGTAGACCGGCCCGGTACTGGTGAACGGGGAGAAGTAGGACTTCCAGACGACCACGATGCCCGCGGCCGAGGCCACCACCGGGACGACCAGGTGCAGCAGTGGGTTGAACTGGCTGCGGGCCTCGGTGAGGTAGTACTTGACCACCCCGATGTTGCACAGCACGTACATGAACACCAGGCCGATGGTGATCGCGTTCGCCCAGGAGAAGAACACGTTCTCCGCGCCCCAGATCAGCACGCAGGCAAACGCGATGACCTGCACGCCGACCTGCAGGGTGATCGCGTTGACCGGCGTCTTGCGGGCCGGGTTGACCTTGCCGACCATCTTCGGCAGCACCCCGGACCGGCCCATCGCGTACCAGGTCCGGGTTCCGCCGTTGAAGCACGCGATGGACAGCGCGACGGCCGAGTTCAGCAGCGCGAACAGGAGCAGCACCCAGGCGCCGCCCCACACCCGCTGGGCCATCGTGGCCACCGGCCAGGCGGCCGCGGTGGGGATGCTGCCGACCTTGTGCACGCCGATGCCGTTCAGGTAGCCCCAGGTGACGAACACGAAGTAGACCGTCAGGATGGCGACCGAGCCGACCAGCCCGATCGGCACGTTGCGCTTGGGGTTCTTGCTCTCCTCAGCCAGCGGCCCGGTGGATTCCCACCCGCTGAAGGCGAAGATGGAGAACACCACACCGAGGAACAAGTTGCCTGCCAGGCCGAAATTACCCGGGTTGAGCGGTGCCCAGCTGAACCCGCCGGGGCCGGGCGAGGCGAGCCCGGTGAAGGCCAGCGCCACCATAATCACGATCTCGATCAGCCCGGTGATGATCAGCGCCTTCTCCGAGATCGAGATCCCCTGGTAGGCGAAGAAGATCACCAGGGCCACGCCAGCGAGCACCCAGATCCACCACTGGACGTCCACCCCGTACTCCGCCTTGATCGACGGCTCCAGCACCGTCTTGGCCAGGTAGCACATGGTGAGCGTGGCGACCGGCGGCAGCCAGATCGAGAACAGCACCCCGGCGAAGAAGCCGGCCCGGGGATGGAGCGCCCGGGCGATCCAGGTGTACCAGCCGCCCGCGGATGGGAACACCTTGGCCAGCTGAGCCGCGGACAGCGCCTGCAGGCCCAGCAAGATGCCGCCGAACAGGAACGCCCACGGTGTGACCAGCCCGGCGAATCCCACGATGAACACGAACGACGCAAGGATGGCGAACGACGGCCCGATCGTGGCGATGCCCTGCATCAGCATCCCGGGCAGGCCGACCGCGTTCTCCCGCAGCTCGGTCTTGACGCTGCCCTTGCTCGTATTCGACTGACCGGCCTCGATTGCCACCGTGAGTCTCCTTCCTGTCACCGCCCGGAGACAGGATCAGGTCAGCAGCGAGCATTTGCTCATGGACTGACCATCCGCTCCACTGGGAGTATCGGCCGGGCGGACAGATCTTGGCAAGGGCCTGCGCACACGGCCTGCGCGCAGGCGCCGGTCAGGACGGGCCGGCCAGCCCGTGATGGCCGGGACCGCGCGGGATGATCGGCCAGATGTTGACCACGACGTCGTCGCGCACCACGTGGTAGGCGTCGTACCAGTTCACCGTGCTCGGCGAGTACCCGGGCACGAGCGCCGCCGGGTCACCGACGCGCAGCGCGGAGCCGTCCGGGGCGGCGAAGATGCCGTGCTCCTCGTCGAACCGGAAGACGGTGTGGTCGTGACCCACGATCGTCACGTCGGCCGGGTCGGCGACCGACTTGTTGCCAGCGTCCACGATCACCTTGCCGCTCTGCCGGCTGATGACCGTGGCCTGGATGGTGAGCGAGTGCTCGAAGCCCGGCACCATCTGGCCGTGGAAGTTGTCCATGACCACGTAGGTGCCGGCCTGGATCTCCGTCATGCCGGGAAAGGCAGCTGTCCAGTGCCAGGTCGCGACGCCGCCCGCGGACCGGATCGGGCAGGCGATGCCCTCGGCTTCCAGCAGCCCGGCCACCCCGGTGAAGAAGGTCATCGCCTCGCGCTGCCGAACGTGGCGCAGCTCGTCGTCGAACGTGAGCGAGCAGTGCCCTTCGTAGCCGGTGATGCCCTCGAACCGCAGCCCTGGCAGTTCCGTCACCCGCCGGGCCAGGGCCAGGCACGCCGCGGCGTCATCGACGCCGCAGCGGTCCATGCCGGTGTCCACCTCGATCATGATCCCGAGCGTCGATCCGGCCCGGACCGCCGCGGCCGAGTGCGCGGCGGCGTTGGCCGGCTCGTCCACCGCGACCAGGATCCGGTGCTCCCGGGCCAGCTCGGCGAGGAGCTGGAGCTTGGCCGGGTGGGCCACGGTGTTGACCACGAACAGGTCGTCCATCCCGGCGGCGGCCAGGATCGCCGCCTCCCACACCGTGGCCATGGACAGGCCACCCGCGCCGGCGGCCAGCTGGCGGCGGGCCAGATCCGGGTTCTTGTGCGTCTTGTAGTGCGGCCGGATCGTGGCCGGGCCGATCCGCTTCAGCTCGCTGGCCATCCGGTCGATGTTGCGCTGCGCCGCGTCGATGTCGAGCACCAGCGCGGGCGTGATCAGGTCCTCGCGCCGCTGCCCGAGTGCGCCCCCGTACTGCTGCCTGACCTGGTCGTAGGCCTGCTGCAGGATCGCCGCGGAGTCTGGCATCGACTACCTCCTCAGGCGGCCGCCGCGGCGGCCGGTAAGACGGGCCTGGCTACAGTTCCGCGTTCACGATGAAGCCGCCGTCGGCCAGCAGCGTGGCGGCGGTCACGTAGCTGGCATCGGGGGAGAGCAGGTAGGCGATGGTGCCGGCCAGCTCCTCGGGCTCGGCCCCCCGGTGCAGCGCGACCCGGTCGGTGTAGTACTTCAGCACGGCCGGGTCGTCCATCATCGGCGCGCTCATGTTCGTCTTCACCCAGCCCGGCTCGACCGCGTTCACCCGGATGCCGTGCCGGCCCAGGTCGCAGGCCAGCGCCTTGGCCAGCATGCTGATGGCGCCCTTGGTGCCGCAGTACGCGGTCTGCCCCGGGGCGCCCACGTGGGCCGAGATCGAGCTCACGCAGCAGATCGCACCGCCGTGGCCCTCCCGGATCATCTGCTTGGCCCCTTCGGTGCAGACCACCCAGGTGCCGCGGACGTTCGTCTCGAACAGCGCGTCGAAGTCCCCGACCGTGGTCTCGTCCCATGCCATGAACGGGTTGATGGCGGCGTTTGACACCACGTAGTCGAGCCGGCCCGCCCGCTCGGCCACCTCCCGCACCATGCCCGTGACCTGGCCGGGGTCGCGCATGTCGGCGACGACCGGGAAGCCCTGGCCGCCAGCCTCGCTGATCCGCTGGAGCGTCTGCGCCGGGTCGGTCGTGGGCAGCTGGTTCACCGCCACGGTCGCGCCCTCAGCGGCCAGGCGGACCGCGGTCGCCTGCCCGATCCCAGTCGTTGCCCCGGTGACCAGCGCCACTGTGCCCTCGAAGCGCGGCTGCATGATGAGCGTCCCCTCTCAGAAGATGGCGATTGGGTTCCACGGCGACCCGGTGCCGCCGGGCAGCCGGAGCGGCAGGCCGACGACCATGAACTCGAAGCGCCCCTCCTCCGCGCAGGCCCGGGCCAGGTCCTCCAGCTGCAGGCTGTCCGCGGCGAGCATGCCCATGGCCGTGACCTGGAGCGGGTGGATGGGATAGAGGATGCCCTCGACGTTGCTGGGCACGGTCTCCCCGTCCCCGTCGGGCAGGAAGGCGGCGATCCGCCGCTCGTGCATCCAGCCGATCGTGTCCACGTGCAGGCCGGCCTTGCCCTCGCCGCCCGGCGGGTAGTCGTTGCTCCAGGCGCCGAGCTCGAGGCGGCGCCGGTGATGGCCGGTGCGGAAGACGAGGATGTCCCCCTCGCCCAAGCGCACGCCCTCGGCCTGCTCGACCGCCTCCAGCTCGGCCCGGGTCACGGCCTCGCCCGGCTCCAGCCACGGGACGCCCCGGTACCGCGGCACGTCCAGCAGCACGCCTCGCCCGACCAGCCCGCCAGAGTAAGCCGTGACGTCGAGCGCGGTCGCCCCCTGCGAGGTCATCACCTGCTGGGCGGGCCGCCCGTTGTACACGCAGCCCTTGTAGGCGATGTGGCAGAGCGCGTCCATGTGGGTGTGGCAGTCGCCGTGGAAGGCGAGGCCGACGAAGTCCGTGGCAAAGGTCACCGTGCTCGAGCCGATGTCGATGTCATGGCCCTGGACCACGTGATGGATGACCGGGCTCGGGTTATCCGGGCCGGCCGCCATGCTCATCGGGATCGCCATCGTCACCCGCCGCCCGGACCGGACCAGCCCGGCCGCGGCCCGCACCGTGTCCCCGGTGATGTAGTTCAGCGTGCCGAGTTCGTCGTCCTCGCCCCAGCGGCCCCAGTTCTTGACCGACTCGAAGATCTTGTCGAATTCCGGCAACGTCACCGGCGCCGGTGGTGTCAGGTCCGCCATCGCCTTCCCTCTCGTGTCCGTCACCCGGCTGGCGCGGCGGCTGTACCGGCCGCCCGCCATAGCGGGTTCAGCAGGCCATCCTCGGAAAGCCCGAGCATCCGCGGGTAGATCTGCTGCCAGGCCGCGTACCGCTCGTCGTAGGCGGCCACGGCGGCTGGGCGCGGCTCGAAGGTGGCCACCCGCTTGCGCAGCTCGCCGTCGAGCTCGGTCAGGCTGGAATACAGTCCGGCGCCTAGGCCCGCGCACAGGGCGGCGCCCAGCGCGCTGCTCTCGGTCACCGCCGGCACGGTGACCGGCAAGCCGAGCACGTCCGCGATGATCTGTGGCCACAACGTGCCCTTGGCCGCCCCGCCGGTGAACGTCAGCTCGTGCACCTCGCGGCCGGTGAGCTCGGTGATGATGGCGAGGTGGCCGCGGACCACGTATGCCGCCGCTTCCTCGATGGCCCGCACGCAGGCCGCCCGGCCGGTCCCGGCCGGGTTGCCCAGGTCGAACTGGACGAAGGACGGGCTGGCGTGCACCCACCGGCGTGCGTTCATCAGGTTGGACATGATCGCGTAGACACCGTTCGAGCCGGGCGGGATGGCCGCGGCGGTCTCTTCCATCACCACGTAGGGATCCACGCCCCGGGCGCGTGCCGCCGCGACCTCGGCGTCGCAGAACGCGTCCCGGTACCAGCGCATGGCCATGCCGCAGTAGAACCCGATGCCCTCGAGCATCCACTCACCCGGGACCACATGGCACAGCGTCCGGAGCCGGACCGCCGGGTCCACCAGCGGGGTGTCCACCAGCATGGTGTTCTGCCAGAAGGTCCCGGCCAGCACGGTGAACTCACCGGCCCGCACGCCCGCGCCGCGCAGGCCGAGCTGGGTGTCCGCGCCTCCCGCCACCACCGGGGTGCCCGCCCGCAGGCCGGTCTGCGCCGCGGCCTGCGCGGTGACCTCGCCGACCTGCGTGCCCGGGTCGGCCACCGCGGGCAGCACGCCCGGCCGCACCCCGCAGATCTCCGCGATCGAGGCGGACCAGGTCCGGCGGGCCAGGCTGAACATGCCGGAACTGGAGCCGCACGAGGGCTCGGTGACCTGGACCCCGGCCAGCCGGTAGACGATCCAGTCGCTCAGCATGCCCAGGCTGTCGATCCGGGCGACGATGTCCGGCCGGTGCCGGGCCAGCCAGCGCAGCCGGGCCGGGGCGGTGATCGACACCCAGTCGCCGGCCTCGGCGAAGATGCGCCCGGCCGCGCCCTCGGTGATCAGCTCGCCCGCCTCGCGGGCCGCCCGGCTGTCCACGTTCGGGCAGGCCCATAGCTCGGCGCCGTGGGCGTCGTAGAGCACCATCCCCTCGCGCATGCTGGTCGCCGCGACCGCCGCGACGTCGCTCCCGGCCGCGCCCGCGAGCCGCAGTGCGTCCCGGATGCAGGCCGCGATGGCCTGCCAGCCGGCCTCCACGTCAAAGTCCTGGCCGCCGGGCACGCCGGGCGGCTCCCGGTGCGCCCATTCCCGCTGCGAGACCGCGGCCTGCTCGCCCGCGGCGGTGAACAGCAGCGCCCGGCAGCTGCCGGTGCCCGCGTCGATCGCGAGCAGGTACGGCCCGGCGGGCCCGGTCATGACGTGACTCCCCGGCCGGTCATGACGTGGCCTCCCCGCCGGTCACGGTGCGGCCTCCCGGTCGGCCAGGGCCTCCGGGTTCACCAGGTGATCCGGGATGCCGCCGGAGATCAGCCGGGACAGCGCCGCCGCCGCCATCCCCGCCCCGCGGCGCAGCGTCTCCTGGGTGGCCCCGCCGATGTGCGGGGTGATGATGACGTTCGGCAGGCTGAGCAGCGGGTGCCGGTCCCCGGCCGGGCGCCGCTGCACCACGTCCAGCGCGGCGCCCGCCAGGCTGCCCCGGGCCAGCGCCATGGCCAGGGCGTCCTCGTCGACCAGCGACTCCCGCGCGGTGTTGATGAAGAACGCCCCCCGCGGCATGCGGGCGAACGCGGCCGCGCCGAACAGGTGCCGGTTACCCGGGGTGGCCCGGGCGTGCAGCGAGACCAGGTCCGAGCCGCTGATCAGCTCCTCCAGGCCGACCATGGCCACGCCCGGCGGGATGGCCGCGAGCGGGCCCGGGTCATAGCCGAGCAGCGTGAAGCCGAGCGCCCGGCCACGGGCGGCCACTTCCCGGCCGACGTGGCCCAGGCCCACCAGCCCCAGGGTCAGGCCCGCCGTCTCGCCGCCGATGAACTCCCGGCCCTCGTAGGTGCTCTGCGCCAGCTGGCCGCCATCGATCAGGTACCGGGCTGAGCCGGGCACGCCGCGGATCAGCATCAGGGCAAAGGCAATGGTCAGTTCCGCGACCGCCGGGGCATTGCGGCCCGGCGCGCTGGCCACCGGGATGCCCCGGGCGCTGGCCGCGGCGATGTCCACGTTCACCGGCCCGCCGCGGGCGCAGCAGACCAGCCGGAGCGGCGCGGCGTCCAGCGCCTGCGCGCTCACCGGGGCGCCGTGCACCAGCAGCACGTCGTGGCCAGCCACGGCGGCGGCGACCGCCGCCGGGTCCCCCACGTACTCCCGCAGGGCCCTTTCGGAGTCAGTGCGCGGCGGCGGGGTTTCGTTGGAGTCGATCTGCAGCTCGGTGACGGTCACTTGCTCGCCGAGCTTAGCCAGCGCAGCTGTGAAGACGCCGGCTGGCATGTAGCTGTCCCCGACCGCGAGGACCCGCACCGGACCGGCCTGGGTCACGGGTATACGTAGGTCGGCTTGAGGTCGATGGCGTGCCCGCTGCCGGACTCCAGCACGAACTTGAGCATCGGGGCGGTGTCCAGGTAGTAGAACTCGATCGATTCGCCGATCCGGCCGCTCATCAGTACCCCGGCGCCGTTGGCGCGCCAGTGGTCCTGCACCAGCGTGCTGTCGCCGGCCGAGTGCTTCATGCACGCGATGTGCTGGACGCCCTCGCCGTGGGCATCGAGGAACTCCTGGTAGATGCTGGGCCCGCTGACCGGCTGGATCAGCTCGAAGCCGAGCCCGTCCACCGACGTCTCCGCGCCGATCATCCGGTACTCGGCCGGCTCACCCTTGACCCAGGTGTCATGCAGCAACGGCGGACCGTACTCGAACACGCTCCACGGGCCCCAGCCCAGGGTCTGGGTGTACGTCTTGAGGGCAGCCTCCATGTCGCGGACCACCACGGCAATCTGGGTGATCTTCATGGGAGTGGGCGGCGGGACGATCCGCCGGCCGTCGTCGCTGGCCATCATGGTCCACCTCCTGGAGCGCTTGCTCAGATGGCGGGCATCCGCTCAGACTTGAGTATCGGGCACGTGCGGCGATGCTGCAAGAGCCGGTACCCGCGGGTACCGGCTCCCGCCGGTACCTGGTCAGCGGGCCGGCCTGGTCAGCGTGCTGGGCGGCGCCCGGGCCGGGCCCGCTCGAGCTCGAGCAGCCGGATCGCCACCAGTTCGTTGGTGACCAGGACATCCAGAAACCCGCCGTGCAGGGCGCCGAGGATCGCCGCCGCCTTGTGCACCCCGCCGGCCACCCCGATCACCTTGGGGATACGGGCCAGGTCGGACAGGTCGATACCGATCCGGCGGTCGTGGATCGGCAGGTTGACGACGTGGCCGTCGGCGTCGAAAAACTGGCCCAGGATGTCGCCGACCACGCCCCGCTCGCGCAGCCCGCGGGCGTCCTCGGCGTCCAGGTAGCCCAGGTGGACGATGGTCGCGTCGGCCGTGGGCGTGCCCACCCCGACCAGCGCGTGCTCCACGTCGCATGCCTGCTTCAGCACCTGCTGGATAGTGGGCTCCTCGCGCAGCGCAGCGGCCAGCGAGGGGGTGGACGCCATGATCGGGCTCGGGATCACCGTGGCCGAGGACAGGCCGGGCGGTTCGGCGGCCTCGCCCTGCGACGACAGGATGGTCTGCAGGTAGCCCTCGACGCCGCCGGTCAGCGTGACCATGTGCACGGGCCCGACCGCGCCGAAGTTCGTGGCGGCGATCACCCGGGAGACGGTCTCGCCCCAGCCCACGCCCAGGCTGCCGGCCGGCCGCAGGTGGGTGCTCATGAACTGGGCCCCGCCCAGGCCGACCCGGGCGTTCAGCGCGTGATGATCGGCGGGCTCCTTTTCGTGGTCCGGCACGACCAGGGCCTCGGCCAGGCCGAAGGTGCGGCGCAGTTCACCGCTGAGCTCGAACGCGTCGAGGTAGTCGGTGTTCAGGCTGATCGACACGAGCCCGACCTTCCGGGCCCGGTCTAGCAGCCGCCCGACCGAGGCACGGGACATCGACAGCCGCCGGGCGATCTCGTCCTGGGTCAGCTCGTCCTTGTAGTAATACCAGGCCACCCGCAGCAGGAGCTCCTCGGTGCTCCAGCGCCTGGCATCGTCGGTCCGCTCTGTTCTCACTGCCTCACCCTGTCAGCCCCGGCGCGCATGCCGCCGCTCCCGGTGTTCTAGCCCGGCAAGCACTTCCTATCGAGTTCTGAGCAGATGTCAAGCAGCTGAGCGTTCGCTCGCGCCCTACCGAGACCACTGCTGTCACCGGCCGCGACCCGTCCCTGGCCCGGCCCGGCGGCGGTCAGCTGACATGATCCCGCAGCCGGGGTACGCGCCGCCGCGGTGACCCCATCCCGGCGCTTGCCCAGGGCGGCCGGGGCTCGACTTTGTCACGATGTGAGACGGCCAGCCCCCGGTTCCCGTGCCAGGATCGACGCGCACGGCCTGCAGCGTGCCAGCGATCAGGAACGAGGAATCATGACGGAGACGGGACCCGCATCGCCGCGCAACCCGATGCTGACGGTCGCGCTCGATCTGCCGTCCGCGCAGATCCTCGCTGATCAAGCAGTGATCATCCAGGATCTCCAGTTCGTCATTGAATGCTGCAAGCGGCTGCTGACCGAGCTGGGCACGCCCGAGGCCGACCGGGATCCGGTGCTGGGGAACGTGCTCTGGTCCGGCGCCCTGGTGGCGTACGCCCGGTGTTTCAGCAAGGGCAAGCGTTTCGGCCTGGCCACCGAGGACGTGCAGGCCCTGCCGCTCGAGGGCGAGGTACTCAGCTTCCATAAATGGATCATCGGCGAGCGCAACAAGGTCACCGCCCATCCCGCCGACCCGTTCGAGAACGCCAAGGTGGGAGCGGCTCTCGCTGTGCCGGGTAAGGCCAGGCGGGTGGAGGGCATCGCGATCCTGTCCACCAGCCATGTGCTGGTGGACGACACCGGGGTGCGGCAGCTGGGCGGCCTCGCCTCCGCCCTGGCCAAGCAGACCGCGGAAAAGGCTCAGCAACAGCAGGACACCGTGCTCGGCGAGGCCCAGCAGCTCGACCTCGACCGGCTCTACCGGCAGCCGCCGCTGAGCAGCGCGCACCCGCTGCCGCAGCTGCCCACCCTGCCCGCCACCGCGGACCGGTCCTAAGTCACCCGGCCCGGCCGGGCCGGCGTGCAGGTCCGCGATCTGGCGCGCGGTGCGGGCGACCTGGGCGCGCAGGCCGGCCGGGGAGATGACCTCGACCTCGGCGCCCAGGGCGAGCAGGTCCAGTACTGCCGCGTCAGCGGAGCCGATCCGGGCCCAGGCCTCCACCCAGCCAGCCCGGCCCGGGACCGGCGGGGCGCTGCGCCGGATGCGCAGGCCCTCGGGCCGGCCGAGCAGCGCGGCGAGCCGCCGCCCGCGGGGCGACAGCCGGATCAGGGCCCGCTGGACGCTGCCAGCCGGCTGGACGCCCCTGGCAGGCGGCATGCTGCCGGGCAGGTCGCTGGTGAACCCGTCCAGCAGATGGAACCCGCCCAGCCGTCCGCGGGTGGCGTAGACCGGGATACCGGCACCGTTGAGGGCTTCGATGTCGCGCAGGATGGTGCGCGGAGAGACCTCCAGCTCGGCGGCAAGCTCCGTGGTGCTCAGCTGACCCCGGGCCTGCAGCAGGCTGAGCAGGCTGATCAGCCGGCTGGCGCGCATGCCAGCCACGATAACTCGCAATCACGACACGAGATGTCATGTATTGGCTGCCATAATCACCAGGTCCGCAAGCTAAGGGGAGCGACCACGATGACCAGCACCGCGACCGGATCAGGGACCGCCGCCGATCCGTGGGTCCTGACCACGCCGCCCGGCAAGTCCGAGTTCGAAGCCTGGCGCGACAGTGCGGCCGACCCGCCCGCGCTGGTAGTGCAGGTGGGCGGCACCCAGCTGCGTTACCAGCTGCGCTGCATCGACGACCTGCACGCGATGCTGAAGGAACACGGCGACTGGATGCCGCTGGGCAACGCCGACGAGCAGAAGCCGGCCGCTGAGGGCACGGTGGAGGCGTGGGGCCGTTCGCCCGGCAACCCGGTCGGCGGCTGGTATGGCCTGAAGAAGGGCCTGCGCGGCCGGTTCGGCAACTACGTGCCGCCGGTGCTGGAAGCGCTCGGCCTCGCCGAGGTCGAGCACAACGCGCGTAACAACCGGATGCGCGCCCGGTAGCAGCTCTGGGAGCCGGGCCGGCCGGGCATGCTCGACGGGTGAGCGATAACGTGACGCCGTTCCGGATCTCTGTGCCCGAAGCTGACCTGGACGACCTGCGCCAGCGGCTGCGCCGGACCCGGTGGCCGGAGCCGGAGACAGTGCCGGACTGGTCCCAGGGGATCCCGCTGGCCTACACCCGCCAGCTGTGTGACTACTGGCTGGAGCGCTACGACTGGCGGGCGTCCGAGGCCCGGCTCAACTCGTTCCCGCAGTTCCGGACGCAGATCGATGGCCTCGGCATTCACTTCCTGCACGTCCGCTCCCCGCAGCCCAGCGCGCTGCCACTGGTGATCACGCATGGCTGGCCCGGCTCGATCGTGGAGTTCGGCAAGGTGATCGGGCCGCTCACCGATCCGGTGGCGCATGGCGGGGATGCGGCCGACGCGTTCCATGTGGTGTGCCCGGCGCTGCCCGGCTACGGCTTCAGCGGTAAGCCCAGCCGGCCGGGGTGGAACGTCCAGCACACCGCGGACGCCTGGGACCAGCTCATGGGGCGGCTCGGCTACGCCCGGTACGGGGCTCAGGGCGGCGACTGGGGAGCCCAGGTGACCACGGCCATCGGGGTGCGTCACGCTGGCCATGTGACCGGCATCCACCTCAACATGCCGATCGCCCCGGCCGACCCGGCCACCATGGACGACCTGACCGGGCGGGAGCGCTCGGCCCTGGCTGCCATGGATCACTACCGGAGATGGGACTCGGGCTACTCCCGGCAGCAGTCAACCCGGCCGCAGACTGTCGGCTACGGCCTGGTCGACTCACCGGCCGGGCTGTGCGCCTGGATCATCGAGAAGTTCTGGTCCTGGACCGACTGCGACGGTGACCCGGCCAACGTGCTGACCCGGGACGAGATGCTCGACAACGTCATGCTGTACTGGCTGACCGGCACCGGGGCCTCGGCCGCCCGGCTCTACTGGGAGAGCTTCGGCCGGCCGGTCCTCGGCCCGGTGCCGGTGCCCGTCGGCTGCTCGATCTTTCCCAAAGAGATCTTCCGCCCGTCCCGGCGCTGGGCCGAGCGGCAGTTCCCGGATCTGCGCTACTGGAACGAGCCCGCCCGGGGCGGCCATTTCGCCGCGTTCGAGCAGCCCGCGGCGTTCGTGGACGAGGTCCGCGCCGCTTTCCGCTCGTTCCGCTGACCTGCTCGAGGCCGGCCGCGGACTGGGTTAGCGGACGGCCCAGCCGATAACGCGTTGTCGGGCAGCGGGCCGAGGGCGGACAATGGCCCTCATGCGCCGCTGGCTGGGCAAGATATTTGACGGCGCGGGGTGGTCCGTGGGCGTGGCCGCCGCGCTGGTCCTGTTTGCGCTGCTCGGCGTGGGATTCGTGGCCCAGACGCCGGAGGTCGTGCTGTGGACCGGCCAGCATGCGGTCGGCACCGAGCAGAACGGGCTGGTCCTCTTCCGGTGGCAAGGCCGGGATTACTCGGTCGACATGCCGGGATACGGATCATCGCAGGCGGTGAGCGTCTATTTCGAGCCGGGCAATCCCACGAACGCGATGGCCGACAACATCGGTGACCGGGCGCTGGCCATCCTGCTGGTCGCGGTTCCGCTGCTGCTCGCCGCGGCCGTGCTCCTGGCCGGGCTGACCCGTAAGCGGCGGTGGGCACGCCAGCGCAGCCGGGCTGCTTCCGCGTTCGGGACCGGGCTCGATGAGGATTTCGTCGCCCGGCAGCTGCAGCAGCGCCGGGGCCGCCAGTAATTTGTCGGCGGGCCGTGCTTGGCTGCTGCCGTGGCGAAAACTCAGTACTACACCGCGACCAGCATCGACGGGTTCATCGCCGACCCGGACAACTCGCTCAGCTGGCTGTTCGAGGCGGATAAGGGCGACGGCAATGAAGATCGCTTCGCGGCTTTCTTCGCGGACGTGGGCGCCATGGCCATGGGCGCGACCACGTACGAATGGGTGCTGGAGCATGAGCGCCTGCTGGACGATCCTGAGCGGTGGCAGCGGTACTACGGCGCGGTTCCCTGCTGGGTGTTCACGCACCGCCAGCTTCCCGCGGTCCCGGGCGCCCGGCTGATGTTCGCCCGCGGCGACGTCCGGGCCGTGCACGCCGAGATGAGCAGGGCTGCCGGTGACCGGAACATCTGGCTGGCCGGCGGGGGCGACCTGGTCGGCCAGTTCGCTGATCACGGGCTGCTCGACGAGATCCTGCTGGGCGTCGCCCCGGTCACGCTGGGCGGGGGCGCGCCGCTGCTCCCGCGGCGGCTCCCGGCCACCGCGCTGACCCTGACCGGCGTCGGCCGCGAGGCTGGCTTCGCTTTCCTCACCTACCAGGTGACCGGCCCCGCTGACCGGCCCCGCTGACCTGCCCGCCTGGCCGGATCCGGTTAGCCAGCGCCCGGCTGGCGGAGCCGCTTCAGGGCGGCGATGTCGGCCGCATGAGCCGCTTTCGGGCCCGGCGTCTCGATGATCACCGGTACGTCCGCGGTGGCGGGGTGCTGCAGCAGGTCGGCAAAGGCCGCCCGGCCGATCTGCCCAGCGCCGATGTTCTCGTGCCGGTCTCGGTGTGAGCCGCACGGGTCCTTGGCGTCGTTGGCATGGATGAGCTTCAGCCGGGACGCCTGCCCGCCCTGGGCTGTCCCGCCCAGGGCCGCGGTCAATGCGTCCAGCATGGCGGCCATGCCACCGGGCGCGGCGAGATCATGGCCCGCGCCGAACGCGTGGCAGGTGTCCAGGCAGACCCCGGCCCGCGGGTGCCAGCCGAGCCCGCTGAGGTACGGCTCCAGCTCAGTGACGGCGCCGCACAGCATCTGCCGCTGTCCCGCCATTGGCTCCAGCAGCAGGTCAGGGCCGTCATCGGGGATCGAGTCCAGCAGCGGCAGCAGGCATTCCCAGGCCAGCCGCAGGCTCTTGTCCCGGTCCCCGCCCGCTGCCGAGCCCGTGTGCACCACGACTCCGCGGGCGCCGATCTCCCGGCCCCGGCGCAGCGAGTGACCGAGCGACTGCGCCGACCGCTCCCGGGTCACCGGATCGGGCGACCCCACATTGACCAGGTACGGCGAATGCACGAACACCGGCAGGCCGGTGCTGGTGATCCGGTCCCGCAGCGCCAGGTCCTGGCGGGCGTCGCTGGCGGCCTGCGTCCACGCCCGGGGGCTGGCCGCGAACACCTGGATCGCCTCGGCCCCGATGTCCGCCGCATAACTCAGCCCTTGCCGGGCCAGGCCGCCGCCGGCTGGCACATGCGCACCGATGCACGGCACCGTGCTGGCGCTCACCGCTTCCCTGCTTTCCCTGCGGTGACGGGCTACGGGTAGCCGACGAAGATGGTGATCACGCTGCCCTGCGGGGCCTGGCCAGATGGGCTGTAGTTGAACACGTTGTCGATCGGGCCCAGCCGGGTCACGTTGACCTGGAAGCCAGCCTGCTGCAGCGCCTGCTGAGCCTGGCTGGTCGTCATCCCGTCCACGTTCGGCACGTTGGTCGGCTGCCCGCCGGTGGAGATGTTGATCGTGATGACCTGGCCGTTGCTGAACGCGCTGCCCGGGGCCAGGGACTGGCTGGTCACGTTGCCAGGGGGCTGGGTGCTGTTATTGTCCGCGACCTCATTGAGCGAGACCCCGTTGGCCTGCGCCCACTGCTCGGCCACGTCCTTCTGCTGGCCAACGAAGTTGGGTACCGGCTGCCCGGCGCTCACCACCAGGGTGACGGGCTTGCTCTGCGGCCAGGACACGCCCGCAGCCGGGGTGGTGCTGATCACCACCCCGCTCTGGATGGTGGTGGACGTCTGGCTCACCACCTGGCCTGGTACCAGGCCCGCGTGGCGCAGCGTGGCCTTGGCGTCCGTCAGCGAAGCGCCGGTCACCTGCGGCACCGTGAGCAGGTGCGGGCCCGCCGACTCGACGATGGACACCGTCGTGCCCTTGCTGACCCGCGCGCCGCCCGCCGGGCTGGTGCTGATGACACTGCCCTTGGGCACCCGGTTGTCGAACCGCATCCGGACGATCTTCGCGTTCAGGCCCTCGTTATGCAGTTCGAGCTGCGCGGTGCTCGCCAGCATCCCGCGAACCTCCGGGATCGAGGTGTACTGGCCAGCCGTCTGCCACCAGACCAGCAGGCCGATCAGCAGCACTCCGGCCAGGCCGCCGGCCAGGTAGATGAGCCTGCGGCTGAACAGCCAGCGCTGCAGCCCGGATCCGACGCCGCGGTGACCACGCTGGCCCGGCTGGTAGTCCTGGCCCGGCCCGGGCGCGGCCACCACCAGCGTGTGGTTCGCGGAACGGTAGAAGTCGTCGCCTACCCGCGTCCGGTCCGTCCCGCCGAAGTCCGGGCCGCCGAAGTCTTGGCCGCCGAAGTCCGGGCCGCCGAAGTCTTGGCCGCCGAAGTCTGGGCCGCCGGCGTCTGGCGGCCCAGACGGCTGGCGGGCGGTCACGTCCAGGCCGGGCACGATGCTGGCGTCGTAACGGGTGGCGGCCCCGGCGGCCCAGGCCGCCGGCTGGGCGCCAGGTAGCTGCGTCGCCGGGGAATGGGGCAGGGCAGCGGGTGGCTGGGTGGCGGGTGGCTGGGTGGCGGGCAGGTTGGTGCCAGGCGGGTGCGCAAAGGCCTGCACCGCGGTGGCCGCCAGCGCGGCCGGCCCGCCCGGCGCGGCCTGCGCCCATGGACCGTCTGCGCGGTGCCCGGCGAAATCGTCTCCGGCAGAGCCGGGCGCACCGGGGCCGTCCAGCGGGATGCCGCGCCGTGACTCGGTGACGGCACGCAGGTACTGCCTGGCGTCACCAGGCCGCAGCTCCGGGTCCCGGCTGGTAGCCAGTGCCACCAGCGAGTCGAGCGCGGCCGGGAGCCCCGGCACAAACCGGGACGGGGCGGGCACGACCTCGTTGACATGCTTGTAGGCCACGGCCAGCGGCGTCTCAGCGGTGTGCGGCTGAATCCCGGTGAGGAGCTCGAAGAGCATGATCCCGGCGGCGTACACGTCCGTACGCGCATCAGCGGCGCCGCGCGACACCTGTTCCGGCGCGAGGTACGCGGCGGTCCCGATCAGCAGGCCGGTCTTGGTGTGGTGGCTGCTCCCGGCCAGCATCCTGGCCAGGCCGAAGTCAGCGACCTTGACCGCATGGCGGTCGGTCAGCAGCACGTTCTCCGGCTTGACATCGCGGTGCACCAGCCCCGCGGCATGGGCTGCGGCCAGCCCGGACAGCACGCCTTCGACGATGTCCAGCGCTTCCCGCGGGCTGAGCCGCCCACGGTCGTTCAGCAGGTCGCGCAGGGTCTGGCCGGGCACGTACTCCATGGCCAGGAACAGGATGCGGCCATCGGCGCCCTGGTCGTACACGCCGACCACGTTCGGATGGGACAGCCGGGCCACGGACCGGGCCTCACCCACGAAGCGGCGCACGAAGTCCTCATCGTTGGCGAGCTCAGGATGCATGATCTTCAGCGCGACCGTGCGGTCCAGCCTGGTATCCGTGCCCAGGTAGACGGTTGCCATCCCGCCGCGAGCAATGAGGGACTCAACCCGGTAACGGCCATCGAGGACCTGGCCGACGGGTGCGCGGGCAAGCGTCGTGTCCATATCGGCTCGATTGTATGGCCGAGGGGGGTCGGTGAGGCTCAGAACACAGGTACGGTGGTCGGCTGGTGACCGGTAGTAACGGGCATGCGGGCTGGCGCCGGTGGCATGCGCGGCGTTCCGGGGGCAGCCCCAGCGGTACGTCTAGCCTAGGTGCTCGTGCAAAGCGAGCAGCTGGTGCGGCAGGTGGTCATCGTCGGCGGCGGCCTGGCCGGGCTGCGGAGCGCGGCGGAGCTCCGGGCCCAGGGATATACCGGCGCGCTCACCATGATCGGGGCGGAACAGCATCCGCCCTACGACCGCCCCCCGCTGTCGAAGAAGCTCATGCTGGGCGAGCTCGATGACTCCTCGCTGGACGCTGACGCGGCCGCGCTGGACCTGCAGCTGCGGCTCGGTGAGGCGGCCACCGCGCTGGATGACGGGCTGCTCCGCACCGGCCAGGCGGAATACCGCTTCGACCGGCTGATCGTGGCCACCGGGGCCGCGCCGATCCGGCTGCCCGGCCCCGGGCCGCAACACGTGCTGCGCACGGTCGACGATGCCCTGGCCATCCGGGCGATGCTGGTGCCCGGTACCCGCCTGGCCATCATCGGCGCAGGCTGGATCGGTGCTGAGCTCGCCACCGCGGCCGCTGCCCGTGGCTGCCGGGTGACCGTGCTGGAGGCGGCGGCTACCCCGGTCGCCGGGGCGCTCGGCACCGAGATAGGGATGCGGATGGTGCCCTGGTACGCGGAGGCCGGGGTGGACCTGCGGCTCAGCCAGCCGGTGCAGTCAGTGGAAACCGGCGGGCTGGCGCTGCCCGGGGGCGGCTGGCTGGCCGCCGACGTGATCGTGACGGCGGTCGGCGTCCGCCCGGTCACCGGCTGGCTCGAGGATTCCGGGCTGGAGCTGGGCAACGGGATCGTCGTGGACGGGAAACTGCGTTCCTCGCGGCCGGAGGTCTACGCGGCCGGGGACTGTGCCGCCTTCTGGTCGGGCCGGTACGGCCGGCGGCTGCGGGTGGAGCACTGGGACACCGCGCTGCACGCGCCGCGCGTCCTGGCGGCCAACATCCTGGGCGCGGAGGAGGACTATGACCCGGTGCCGTATTTCTGGTCCGAGCAATTCGGCCGGACGGCCCAGTACGCCGGCCAGCACAGCCCCGGCGACCAGCTGGTCTGGCGCGGTGACCCGGACGGGCCGCGCTGGTCAGCTGGCTGGCTGGCCCCGTCCGGCCAGCTGGTAGCCGTGCTCACGGTTGGCCTGCCGCGTGATCTGCTCCAGGGCCGCCGGGTGATCGAATCCGGCCAGCCAGTGGATCCGGACCGGCTCGCAGATCCCGCCGTACAGATCCGCGCCACGGTGCGCGCGTGAACCCGGCGCTGATCCGACTGGCGGATCGGGGTTTGGCTCCGGCTCTCGGGTGGGAAATTCGGGACGTGGCACAGATTGACCCCCCGGCCGACGCGCTCGTCGGCGACTGGTTCACTCTCCCTGAGGTAGCTGACCGCCTCCGTATCCCGCTGGGCCGGGTCCGGCAGCTGCTCCGCGACCGCAAGCTGCTGGCTGTCCAGCGCCCGGATGGCACCATGTCCATCCCATGCGCGTTCTTCGACGGCGACCAGATCGTCAAGGGCTTGCACGGGACCCTCACGCTGCTGTTCGACTGCGGGTTCAGCGAGCTGGATGCGCTGCACTGGCTGTTCACAGCCGATGATTCGCTGCCCGGCACGCCGATCCAGGCGATGACCGAGCGCCGCGGCACCGAGGTGAACCGGCGGGCTCAGGCCTTGGCCTTCTGAGCTGGCTGGCGCGGTGGCCCGCCCGGGCCGCCCGCCGCCCGCTCAGGCCAGGCGCCAGCCCGGTGCGGCTGGACTGTGGGCTGTCTTGGGGTCAGCCCACAGTCCAGCCGTGGCTGGGCCGTGGGACCGGGCCCGGCGTCCCTGGGACTCCGGGCGGCCCTGGACTGCTGGCGGCCTGGATTGCTGGCGGCGCTGCGGCCGGGCGTCACGACGGGAGGCGCTCATGGCCCAGGCGGGAACGGCAGGCGGGGACGGTGCCCGCGAGCGCGCCGCGCAGCCCGAGGACCTGGGCCGGTTCTTTGTTCGACCGGGCCAACGCAGGTGACCTCGAGGGGCTGGTGGCGCTGTACGAGCCGGGCGGCGTGCTGGCTTCCGCTACCGGCCAGCCAGCCGCGGGGCACGATGCGATCCGCGCTGCCCTGCGGCAGTTCCTGGCCGGGCGCCCGGTGCTCACCGGGGAAAGCCAGCCTGCCCGCGCTGCGGCGACCTGGCCCTGACCTCCACCCGGTTCCCGGGCGGAGCCACCGCGGAGATCGCCCGCCGCCAGCCTGACGGCAGCTGGCTCTGGGTCGTGGACCAGCCGAACATCTACCGCGCCTAGCCCGGCGTGCGCCCTGCTTGCCGTGCTAGGCCCGGGACGGCCGCCCGTGCCGGGCCCGGTGAGTGCCAGCTAGTCCCGGTGAGTGCCAGCTAGCCCCGTGAGTGCCAGCTAGCCCCGTGAGTGCCAGCTAGTCCAGCGGCCGCCGCCGGTGCCGACTAGCCTGGGCCCATGTCACCTGCCGAGCGGCACCGCGCTCCCGCTATCCGCGATCTGCTGGCCTCTGGCGGGGAATCGTTCTCGTTCGAGTTCATGCCCGCCAAGACGGAGGCGGATGAACGCCAGCTGTGGCGGGCCATCCGGCAGCTGGAACCGTTGCGGCCTACCTTCGTCTCGGTCACCTACGGTGCGGGCGGCTCCACCCGGGACCGGACGATCCGGGTGACCGGCCAGATCGCCGCGGAGACCACGCTCACCCCGGTCGGCCACTTCACCGCGGTCAACCATTCCGTGGCCGAGCTGCGGCATCTCATCGGCTCCTATGCCGGGGTAGGCGTGCGGAACGTGCTCGCGCTGCGCGGCGACCCACCCGGTGACCCGAACGGGGAATGGATCGCGCATCCGCGGGGCCTGCAGCACGCGGAAGACCTGGTCCGGCTGATCAGGGCCGCCGGGGATTTCTGCGTGGGGGTGGCGGCTTTCCCCGAGGGGCACCCGCGCTCCCCCGATCTTGCTGCCGACACCGCCTACTTCGTCCGCAAGTGCCGGGCAGGCGCCGATTTCGCGATCACCCAGATGTTCTTCTATGTCGAGGACTACCTGCGGCTGCGGGACCGGGTCTCGGCTGCGGGGTGCGATGTGCCGATCATTCCGGGCATCATGCCGATCACCAGCCTCCGCACGCTCGACCGGATCGTCCTGCTGTCCGGCGCCAAGTTCCCGGACTGGCTGCGCGACAAGCTGCACGCTGCGGGGGAGGACCGCGCCGCGGTACGCGAGATCGGGGTGGACTACGCCACGGCCATGTGCGAGCGGCTGCTCGCCGAGGGCGCGCCCGGGCTGCATTTCTGCACGCTGAACGGCTCCCGGGCGACCCGGGAGATCTATCAGCGGCTCCAGCTCGCGGACCGGGCCCGGGCGGCGGCCGCCGCCCGGGCCTAGGCGGGCGGGTGCGCTCCGGACCCGGGCGGGCGGCGTAGCGGCAGTACCGCGCCCATCACCGCGTACGGTGGATCGGCTCCGTGGAACCGGTAGCCGGTCAGCAAGTCGGTGAAGCCGAGGCTCCGGTACAGTCGGCGGGCCCGGCTCTCCGAGTCCTGGGTGGACAGCACGGCCGTGCGCTCCAGCCGCGGGTGGGCCAGCCTGGGTACCATCGCCCGGCCGATCCCGCGTCCCTGGTAATCCGGGTGCACGTGCACCTCGGCCACCTCGAATGAGTCACTTAGCCACTCCTGCGCGCGGCCGGAGCCGCCCCTCGTGGTGAGCGCGGCCCGGACCAGGTCATGCCACCACTGGCCATCCGCCCCATGGAAGCCGTAAGCGAAACCGACGATCCTGAGCCGGGATGCGGGCGGCCTGCGCCGCCCGCCGGGCAGGCCGCGGGCCCCGTGCGGCTCAGTCCCGGGCTGGTCTCCGCGCAGCGTCATGGCCACGCAGCGGAACGAGGGGAAGCTGGCGTGCCGCTCCATGATCTCCTTGCGGCCCGGCAGCTGCAGTCGCGGCGGATGCATCGCTGCCGCATAGACATCGATCAGGGCCTCGAGTTCCGCGAGGAAGCGCGCCTTGCCGAATTCCAGCAGCTCTGTTCCAGAGCGCACCCGCGTAGCGTACGCGACAGCGACGTCCGCGACCACCAGGCGAGTAAGGCCCGGTCCCAGGTAGGAAGCGCGGCCGTGGTCCGCCGCCGTGGCCCGCGGCCGCGGGTTTTGTCGGACCCCCGGGGTACCTTCGAACGCAAGTCCAAACGACTGGACTTGCAGCCGAATCTATGTTCGACTAGAGCCAACGGAGCTGCCTGGTTGCCCGCCCCCCTGGGCCGCCAGGACTGGGCCAGGCGGAGTGTGGGGACCGCCCCGCCTGACCCGGGCTCCGGGACGGAAGGAGGGCCATGAGCACGGCCTTGTCAGCACGCCCTGGACAGCCACGCTGCCGCGTGGCCCCTACGGCGCTCACGCTCATCGAATCCGCTCGCCGCGGGCTGGCCGACGCGTCCGACGAAGCCGGGCCGGGCAGCAGGTATGTGGCGGCGCACCTGGCCGCGCTGCGTGCGGCCGCGGCGGTCGTGGCCGTGAAGACCGGGCCAGGGTCGGCTCCGCGCCGGAAGGCGCCGCGCAGCGTATGGGAGCTGCTGCCGCGAGTCGAGCCTGCCCTGGCTGAATGGGCGGCGTTCTTCGCCGCCGGGGCGGGCAAGCGGGCAGCCGCGGAAGCGGGCCTCACCCGGGCCGTGTCCGCCCGGGAAGCGGATGACCTGCTCCGCGACGCGGAAACGTTCCTTTCCCTGGCCGAGGAGACGCTCGGCCTGCCCGCGCAGGCCGCCCTGCCGCTGCGCCCGGCAGGCTAGCCGCACAGGCGCCTGCCGCCATCACGCCACCTGCCATGGCGCCGGCCGCCACGTTGCTGACCGCCGTGGCAGCGGTTCTGGTGGCGGTTCTGCCAGCACCACGACACTGATGACGGCAGTACTGGAGATGCGGTACCGGAGATACAGCCACGACACCGCGGCGATACCGGGCCCAGAAACCGCTTCGGCGGCCCGCCAGTAATAGCTGGCGGGCCGCCGAAAAGCCCATTCGGGATGCCGTTCCTGCGGGCCGGGCCGATCAGCAGCCCAGCAGGGCGCAGTCCCCGGGTCCCCGGGCCGGTCTGGAGGCCGGTCCCGGGCGCTGGTCAGAAAGCCTCGACCGCGCCCCGCGCCTCGGAATCCAGGACACCCCAGCCGATCAGTTCCTCGGTGAGGTCAATCGGGGACTTGTCGTAGATGACCGCCAGTGACCGCAGGTCCTCCTGGCGGATCGACAGCACCCGGCCGTTGTAGTCACCGCGCTGGCTCTGGATGGTCGCAACGTAACGGGCGAGGGGGCCGGCCTTGTCCTTCGGCAGCTGGGCCATCCGCTCCAGGTCGATGACCAGCTTCGGCGAGGGCGCAAGCGGCGTGGGCGTCGCGTCGCCAGGCAGCAGCTCGGATACTGGCACGCCATAGAACTCAGCCAGCTCGGCCAGCTTCTGCACGGTCACGGACCGGTCGCCACGCTCGTAGGAGCCCACCACCACGGCCTTCCAGCGGCCGCGGGACTTCTCTTCAACTCCGTGCAGGGAGAGCCCTTGCTGAGTACGGATGGCACGCAGCCGTGCGCCGAGCGTCTTGGCGTATTCAGATGGCATGTAGTCGGCCCCCTGGCCAGTCGTCGCTTTCGGTAATGGTTACGGACAGTGACGGTAGGCCGCAAGTGCGACCAGGTCAAGCCGAATAGCAAAAAGTGGGTCAACTTGCACTTCTCGTCGCTTGCGCCCGGTCCGGCACGGGTGACTCACCCGATGTCCGGAACACCCGGTCCGTAAGGCTTTCGGCTGGTCCATGACCCATGCCAGCAGGCCTTCGTGGATGCTCAAGTGCGAGCAAGCCTAGTGTGACACGAATCACGCATCGTCACTCATTCCGCGCGCTCACTGGCGTGCCCCGGTCCACGCCGGGAGGCTGATCGCAGTCCGGTCACTGCAAGTGTGGGCCTGGGCCCGGCCGGCTGCCTTCCCCGTCCGGCGCCTTCTCCGGCCGCCGTGCCCAGGCCGGTTATACCGGCGGGGTGTGTCCGCGCCGGGTGCAGGGAGTTCCTCCTGGTACGGTGATGTGGACAGATCATCCTTTAAGCCCGTCCCGTGAGGCGGGAAAGGAGGTCAGTGGCATGCCTGCTGCGCAGCCCGCCGGGAACGACCCTGCCGACCGCGATGGCACCAGACCCCGGCCGCAAAGTGGTGCTGGAGCCCGCCGAGATCAGGCGAGCGCTCACCCGGGTCGCCCACGAAATCCTGGAACGGACCGACGGCGCAGCGGATGTCGTGCTGCTCGGCATCCCGACCCGCGGCGTCCCGCTGGCCCGCCGTCTGGCCGAGCGGATCGAGCAGGTCGAGGGCCACCCGGTGCCGCACGGATCGCTCGACATCACCATGTACCGCGACGACCTGCGGTTCCGCCCGGCCCGCGCGCTGGGCCGGACCGAGGTTCCCGCGCAGGGCATCGACGGCGCCATCGTCGTCCTGGTCGATGACGTGCTCTACTCGGGCCGCACGGTGCGCGCGGCCCTGGACGCGCTGAACGATCTCGGCCGGCCCCGGGCGGTCCAGCTCGCCGTCCTGGTGGATCGCGGCCACCGCGAGCTGCCGGTACGGCCGGACTACGTCGGCAAGAACCTGCCCACCTCCACCCAGGAAGTGGTCCGGGTCCTGCTCACCGAGGTGGACGGCACGGACGCGGTGCTGCTCGGCCGCGCCCCGGACGAGGCCGCCGCCATCCGCCCACCCACCCGCCGGGCAGGCGCGGGCGCGGGTGCCGCAGCCACCGGGAGCGGCTCATGAACCGTCACCTGATCTCCGCCGGGGACCTGACCAGGGATGACGCGCTGCTCATCCTGGACACCGCGGATGAGCTCGCCCGGGTGGCCGACCGGCCCATCAAGAAGCTGCCCACCCTGCGCGGCCGGACCGTGGTCAACCTGTTCTTCGAAGACTCGACCCGGACCAGGATCTCGTTCGAGGCCGCGGCCAAGCGGCTATCCGCGGACGTGATCAACTTTTCCGCCAAGGGGTCCAGCGTCACCAAGGGGGAGAGCCTCAAGGACACCGCGCTGACCCTGGAGGCCATGGGCGCGGACGCCGTCGTGATCAGGCACAGCGCATCTGGCGCACCGCACCGGCTGGCCGGCTGGGTTCGCGGGACTGTGGTGAATGCTGGGGACGGTTCGCACGAGCACCCCACCCAGGCCCTGCTCGACGCGTTCACCATCCGGCGCAGGTTCAGCCGCCCCGCGGGCGCCACTCTCGACGGGCTGCGGGTCACGATCGTCGGTGACGTGCTGCACAGCCGGGTGGCCCGGTCCAACGTGCTGCTGCTGAACACCCTGGGCGCGGAGGTGGTGCTGGTCGCGCCGCCCACGCTGCTGCCGGTGGCGGTGGACACCTGGCCGTGCGCGGTCAGCTACGACCTCGACTCGGTGGTCCCCAAGAGCGACGTGGTGATGATGCTGCGGGTGCAGCAGGAACGGATGAAGTCGGCCTACTTCCCCAGCGTGCGCGAATACAGCCGCCGCTACGGCCTGGACGGCGCGCGGACGGCGCAGCTGCCTGAGCACGCCATCGTGATGCATCCCGGCCCGATGAACCGCGGCGTGGAGATCGCCGCCGACGTGGCGGACTCGGCCCGGTCCACGATCACCGAACAGGTGGCCAACGGCGTCAGCGTCCGGATGGCCGTGCTCTACCTGCTGCTGGGCGGGGCCGAGGGCCAGCTGTGAGCCCGGTCGGCCGGAGCATGACGAGAGCGGGAGGGCCTCTGTGAGCGATAACACCCCGGGCGGCGTCCAGGACGGCACCACCCCGGGCCGTGGCACCGCGGCCTGGCTGATCCGCGGCGCGCAGCCGCTGGGCGGCGCCGCCACCGACATCCTGATCCGCGACGGAGCCATCGCCGGGATCGGCGACGGGCTGGCCGCGCCGGGTGCCCGGGTGCTGGACGCGGCGGGCCTGATCGCCCTGCCCGGCCTGGTGGACCTGCACACTCACCTGCGCGAGCCGGGCCGGGAGGACGCCGAGACGGTCGAGACCGGCACCCAGGCGGCCGCGCTGGGCGGGTTCACCGCCGTGCACGCGATGGCCAACACCGATCCGGTCGCGGACACTGCCGGGGTGGTCGAGCAGATCTGGCGGCTCGGCCGTCAGGCCGGGCACTGTGACGTGCACCCGGTGGGCGCGGTCACGGTGGGCCTGGCCGGGGCTCAGCTCGCCGAGCTGGGCGCGATGGCCGACTCCGCGGCCCGGGTCCGGATGTTCTCCGATGACGGCCGCTGCGTGTCCGACGCGATGCTGATGCGCCGGGCGCTGGAGTACGTCAAGGCGTTCGACGGCGTCATCGCCCAGCACGCCCAGGAGCCCCGGCTGACCGAGGGCGCGCAGCTGAACGAGGGCGAGGTCTCCGGGCGGCTCGGCCTGGCCGGCTGGCCAGCCGTGGCCGAGGAGGCGGTCATCGCCCGGGACTGCCTGCTCGCCGGGCACGTCGGCTCGGCGCTGCATATCTGCCACGTGTCCACCGCCGGGTCGGTGGACATCCTCCGCTGGGCCAAGGCCAAGGGCTGGCGGGTCACCGGCGAGGTGACCCCGCACCACCTGCTGCTGACCGACGAGCTGGCCGCCGGTTATGACCCGGTCTACAAAGTCAACCCGCCGCTGCGCACCGCGGCGGACGTGGCCGCGCTCCAGGCGGGCCTGGCTGACGGCACCATCGACTGCGTGGCGACCGATCACGCGCCGCACCCGGTGGAGGACAAGGAAACCGAGTGGGACACCGCGGCATTCGGCATGACCGGGCTGGAAACCGCGTTGCGGGTGGTGCAGCAGGCGATGGTGGGCCCTGGGCTGCTCGACTGGGCGGGCGTGGCCGACCGGATGTCGCGGCGGCCTGCCCTGATCGGCCGCCTGCCCGGCTCCCAGGCCCCGGACCTGGCGGCGGGTCACCCCGCCAGCCTGACCCTCTATGACCCCAGCGCCCGGGAGCTGGTGGACCCGCGGGCGCACGCCTCGAAGAGCCGCAACAGCCCGTTCTCCGGCATGCTGCTGCCCGGCCGGGTGGTGGCGACGTTCCTGCGCGGCACACCGACCGTGCTCGACGGGAAGCTGGCCTGATGCCGCCCGCCAGCACCGGGCCCGCCAGCACCGGGCCCGCCAGCACGCCGCCGGCCATCCTCGTCCTCGAGGACGGCACCACGTTCCACGGCACGGGGTTCGGGGCGGACGGCGAGACGTTCGGCGAGATGGTCTTCAACACCGGCATGACCGGTTACCAGGAGACGCTCACTGACCCGTCGTACTGCCGCCAGATCGTCGCGATGACCGCGCCGCACATCGGCAACACCGGCATCAACGATGACGACCCCGAGTCCGGCCGGATCTGGGTCAGCGGCTACGTGGTCCGCGAGCCCGCCCGGATCGCCTCGAGCTGGCGGTCGCAGCGCAGCCTGGACGCGGAACTGCGGGCCCAGGGCATCACCGGGATCGCGATCACCGGCACCCGGGCGCTGACCCGGCACCTGCGCGAGCGCGGCGCCATGCGGGCGGGGATCAGCACAGACACCGCCGACCCCGGAAAGCTCCGCGACCGGGTGCTGGCCAGCCCGCAGATGATCGGCGCGGACCTGGTCGGCGAGGTCTCCACCGCCGCGGCCTACCAGGTCCATCCCCCCGGTGGCACCGACGTCCGCTACCGGGTCGCCGCCGTGGACCTCGGCATTAAGACCGCCACCCCGCTGTCCATGGCCCGGCGCGGCTGCCAGGTCACCGTGCTGCCCGCGGCCAGCACCGCCGACGAGATCCTGGCTGGCCACCCGGACGGCGTGTTCTTCTCCAACGGCCCCGGCGACCCGGCCGCGCTGGGCTACGCGGTGGACGCGGTCCGCGGCGTGCTGGCCCAGGGCGTCCCGGTGTTCGGCATCTGCCTGGGCAGCCAGGTACTCGGCCGGGCGCTCGGCCTGGGCACCTACAAGCTGCGCTTCGGCCACCGCGGGGTGAACCAGCCGGTCCAGGACACCAGCACCGGCCAGGTGCACATCACCAGCCACAATCACGGGTTCGCGGTGGCCATGCCGGACGGGGCGGCGCCCGGCACCCCGTTCCGCACCGACTTCGGCCGGGCCCAGATCAGCCACGTCAACCTCAACGATGGCGTGGTCGAGGGCCTCCGGCTGCTGGACCGGCCGGCCTTCAGCGTGCAGTACCACCCTGAGGCCGCACCCGGCCCGCATGACGCGTCCGGCCTGTTCGACGACTTCTGCGCGCTGATGGACCGGGCCAGGGGAGGCGTGCATGCCCAGGCGTGAGGATCTGCGGTCGGTGCTGGTGATCGGGTCCGGGCCGATCGTGATCGGCCAGGCGTGCGAGTTCGACTACTCGGGCACCCAGGCCTGCCGGGTGCTGCGGGAGGAGGGGATCCGGGTCAGCCTGGTCAACTCCAATCCCGCCACGATCATGACCGACCCGGAGTTCGCGGACGCGACCTACGTCGAGCCGATCACCCTGGACATCCTGGAAAAAGTGATCGCCGTCGAGCGGCCGGACGCCATCCTGCCCACCCTGGGCGGCCAGACCGCCCTGAACGCCGCGGTCGGGCTGCACGAGGCGGGCACGCTCACCAGGTACGGGGTCGAGCTGATCGGCGCGGACATCGAGGCGATCATGGCGGGCGAGGACCGCAAGCAGTTCAAGGAGATCGTCCGCGGCCTCGGCGCCGAGGTGCCGGACAGCCGCATCTGCCACACCATGGCCGAATGCGAGCAGGCGGCGGCCGTCCTTGGCTACCCGCTGGTGGTGCGGCCCTCGTTCACCCTGGGCGGGTCTGGATCGGGCATCGCGGCTGACGCGGATGACCTGCGCCGCATCGCGGGCGCGGGGCTGGACGCCAGCCCGGTGACCGAGGTGCTGCTGGAGGAGTCGATCCTCGGCTGGAAGGAGTTCGAGCTCGAGCTGATGCGCGACGCCCACGACAACGTCGTGGTGGTCTGCTCGATCGAGAACATCGACCCGATGGGCGTGCACACCGGCGACTCGGTCACGGTGGCCCCGGCGATGACCCTCACCGACCGGGAGTACCAGCACATGCGGGACACCGCCATCGCGGTGATCCGGGCCGTGGGCGTGGACACCGGCGGCTGCAACATCCAGTTCGCCATCCACCCGCAGACCGGGCGGATGGTGGTGATCGAGATGAACCCGCGGGTGTCCCGGTCCTCGGCGCTGGCGTCCAAGGCGACCGGCTTCCCCATCGCGAAGATCGCCGCCCGGCTCGCCATCGGGTACACGCTGGACGAGATCCGCAACGACATCACCGGTGAGACCCCGGCCAGCTTCGAGCCAGCCCTCGACTACGTGGTGGTCAAGGTGCCCCGGTTCACGTTCGAGAAGTTCCCCGGCGCCGACCCCGCGCTGACCACGCACATGAAGTCGGTCGGTGAAGCCATGGCCATCGGGCGCAGCTTCCCCGAGGCGCTGCAGAAGGCGCTCCGCTCGCTGGAGAACCCGGCGGCCCCGTTCAGCTGGCAGGAGCCGCCGGGGGACCGGGCCGCCCTGCTGGCCCGCTGCGCCGTGCCGCACGACGGTCGGCTGACCACCGTGCACCAGGCGCTGCGGGCCGGGGCGACCGTGCCCGAGCTGGCCAGCGTGACCGGCATCGACCCCTGGTTCCTGGACCAGATCCTGGCTGTGGAGGAAACCGCCCAGCAGCTGGCCGCCGCCACCGACCTGCGGGCGGGCGCGGCGCCTGCCGTGGCCGCGCTGCGCTCGGCCAAGCGGGCCGGGTTCTCCGACGTCCAGGTCGGCCAGTTGCAGGGGCTGCCGGAGGAGCAGGTGCGGCTGCTCCGGCACGCGTTCGGGATCAGGCCGGTGTTCTGCACCGTGGACACCTGCGCGGCCGAGTTCGCCGCCCGGACCCCGTACCTGTACTCGACCTACGACGAGCAGTCCGAGGTGCCTGCGGGCGACGTGCCCAAGGTGATCATCCTGGGCAGCGGGCCGAATCGGATCGGCCAGGGCATCGAGTTCGACTACGCCTGTGTGCACGCGTCCTTCGCGCTGGCCGCGGCGGGCTACGAGACCGTGATGGTCAACTGCAATCCGGAGACCGTGTTCGACTGACTACGACACGTCCGGCCGGCTGTACTTCGAGCCGCTCACCCTGGAGGACGTGCTCGAGGTGGTGGCCGCGGAACAGGCCGCCGGCCCGGTCGCCGGGGTGATCGTCCAGCTGGGCGGGCAGACCCCGCTCGGCCTGGCCCGCGCGCTCGCCGCTGCGGGCGTCCCGATCGTCGGGACCAGCCCGGAAGCGATCCACCTGGCCGAGGACCGCGGCGAGTTCGGCCTGGTGCTGGCGGCGGCGGGGCTGCCCGCGCCGAAGCACGGCACCGCGTCTAGCTTCCCCGAGGCGCAGGCGATCGCCACCGAGATCGGCTACCCGGTGCTGGTCCGGCCGTCGTACGTGCTCGGCGGGCGCGGCATGGAGATCGTCTACGACGACGCGACGCTCGAGGCCTACCTGGCCCGGGCCACGGCGGCCAGCCCGGACCACCCGGTGCTCATCGACCGGTTTCTGGACGACGCGATCGAGATCGACGTGGACGCGCTGTACGACGGCGCGGAGCTCTACCTCGGCGGGGTGATGGAGCACATCGAGGAGGCCGGCATCCACTCCGGTGACTCCGCGTGCGCGCTGCCGCCGATCACCCTGGGCCGCGCCGACATCGCCCGGATCCGCGAGTCCACCGCGGCGATCGCCCGCGGCGTGGGCGTGCGCGGGCTGCTCAACGTGCAGTACGCGATGGCCGCCGGGGTGCTGTTCGTGCTGGAGGCGAACCCGCGGGCGTCGCGGACCGTGCCGTTCGTGTCCAAGGCCACGGCTACCCCGCTGGCTAAGGCCGCGGCCCGGATCATGCTGGGCGCGTCCATCGCGGACCTGCGCGCGGAGGGCATGCTGCCGCCCGAGGGGGATGGCGGCAGCCTGCCGCTGGACGCGCCGATCGCGGTCAAGGAAGCCGTGCTGCCGTTCAACCGGTTCCGGGACGCTAGCGGCCAGGGCGTGGACACCGTGCTCGGCCCGGAGATGCGCTCCACCGGCGAGGTCATGGGGATCGACGCGGCGTTCGGCACCGCTTACGCAAAGTCGCAGGCGGCGGCCTACGGGCCGCTCCCGGTCAAGGGCCGGGCGTTCGTCTCGGTCGCCAACCGTGACAAGCGGTCCATGGTGTTCCCGGTCAAGCGCCTGGCCGACCTGGGCTTCGAGATCTGGGCCACTGAGGGAACCGGCGAGGTGCTGCGGCGCAACGGTGTTCGTGCCACGATCGTGCGCAAGCACAGCGACGGCCCCGCCCCGGACGGCGAGCCCGACATCGTGGCCAGGATCCTGGCCGGGCAGGTGGACCTCATCGTGAACACGCCGTTCGGCAGCCCTGGGCAGGCTGGCCCGCGGCTGGATGGCTACGAGATCCGCACCGCCGCGGTGCGGCGCGGGGTGCCCTGCGTGACCACGGTCCAGGGCCTCGCCGCCGCCGTGCAGGGCATCGAGGCGATCCAGCGTGGTGAGGTGGGAGTGCGGTCTTTGCAGGACTACGCGGTGCTGGTCCGGGGGGGCGACCCCCCTGGACCCCCCGCGAGCCGCCGGCTCGGAGGGGACACGCCTGCGGCGCGCCCCGCCTCGCCAGCGGATGCCCGGGGGGACGACCCGCCGGCTCCGCTGCGGGCGCAGACCGGCGCGGGCCCGTGACCGCCGCCGACGGTGAGCCCGGCGCGGCCTGCGTCCAGGTTCGCGGCACCGTCCTCACCGTGCGCAAAGTGGACGCCTACTACGCGATGACCGTGGTCGCCCCGGGGATCGCGGCCCGGTTCCGGGCCGGCCAGTTCGTCGCGGTCGCGGTGGGCGGCCCGGACACCTCCATGCTGCTCCGCCGCTCGTTCTCCATCCATGACGTGCGCCCAGATCACGGCGGTACGGTGGAATTCGTGTTCGCCGCGGTCGGGCCGGGCACCCGCTGGCTGGCCGAACGCCGGACCAGGGACGTGCTCGACCTGGTCGGGCCGCTCGGACGGCCCTTCCCGGTGCCCCGCGACCCGGTGAGGTGCCTGCTGGTCGGCGGTGGCTACGGCAGCGCGCCGCTGTTCCCGCTGGCCGAGCGGCTGCGCTCGCGGGACTGCCAGGTGGATTTCCTGCTCGGGGCGGCCAGCGCGGACCGGGTGTTCGGCGCGCTCACCGCCCGGCGGACCGGGCGCACCGCCGCGGTCACCACCGAGGACGGCTCGATGGGCGTGCGCGGCCTGGTCACCGACCGGCTCACCCAGATCATCCACGAGGCGCGCACCGACGTGATCTACGCGTGCGGCCCGATGGGCATGCTGCGCCAGGTCACCATGCTGGCCAGCCGGTACGACATCCCCGCGCTGACCCTGGTCGAGGAGTCGATGGCCTGCGGCATCGGGGTGTGCATGACCTGCGTGCTGCCGGTGGTGGGGGAGGACGGCGTCACCCGGATGGTCCGCTCCTGCACGGCAGGCCCGGTGTTCCGCGGGGACGAGGTGCGCTGGGACGACATCGGCAGCATCCCGTTCGACGCGCTAGGCGCGCCGGGCTGGAAGCCGCGGCCCGTAGCCGCGGCCTGCCGCAGCCGGTAGCCGCGCCCGGCGGCCTGCGAAAGGAGCAGCATGGCGGTTGACCTGCGGACCCGGCTCGGCCACGTCGAGCTGCCGAATCCCATCCTCACGGCTTCCGGCTGCGCGGGCGCGGGCCGGGAACTGGCCCAGTTCTTCGACGTGGCCAAAATCGGGGCGGTCGTCACCAAGTCGGTGATGCTCGCCCCGCGCGCGGGCCGCCCGACCCCCCGGATGACGGAGACGCCCAGCGGGATGCTGAATTCGATCGGCCTGCAGGGCCCCGGCGTCGATGCTTTTCTGCAACGGGACCTCCCGTGGCTGCTGTCCCGCGGCGCCCGTGCGGTGGTCTCGATCGCCGGCAGCAGCGTGGAGGAATACGCGGAACTGGCGTCCCGGCTGTCCGACGCGGCCGGGGTGACCGCCGTCGAGGTGAACATCTCCTGCCCGAACGTGGCGGACCGGGGGCAGGTCTTCGCCTGCGACCCCGGCGCCTCGGCCGCGGTGATCGAGGCCGTCCGTGGCCGGATCCGATACGATGTGCCGGTTTTCGCCAAGCTGTCCCCGGATGTCACCGACATCGTGGCGATCGCCCGGTCCTGCGTGCGGGCGGGCGCGGACGGGCTGTCGCTGATCAACACCCTGCTCGGCATGGCCATCGACACGCAGACCATGCGCCCGGTGCTGGCCGGGGTAACCGGCGGCCTGTCCGGCCCGGCCATCCGGCCGGTGGCCGTCCGGTGCATCTGGCAGGTCCGCAAGGCACTGCCGGACGTGCCGATCATCGGCATGGGCGGGGTGCGATCCGGCCGGGACGCGCTGGAACTCATCCTGGCCGGGGCCGCCATGGTCAGTGTCGGCACGACGATTTTCCATGATCCGTCCGCCTGTGTCCGGGTGCTCCGCGAACTCGACGAGGAACTGGCGCAGCGCGGGATCGAGCGGCTCGCCGATGTCATCGGCGTGGCCCACGAGCCGCGCGGTTCCGCTGCCCGCCGGCTCTCCGGCACCGCTTCGTAGCACGGCGTCATTGAAGTTCAGGAGGACAGTTGAGCCAGCCAGCGCCCATCGCCGTTGCCCTTGACGCGCCCGACCTGGAGACCGCGGCCCGCTGGGCCGGGCTGGTCACCCCGCACGTGAGCACCGTCAAGATCGGGCTCGAGCTGTACCTGCGGTACGGCCCCAGCGTGGTGGCCTCGATCCGGGGCGCCAGCGGAGTCCAGGTCTTCCTCGACTTGAAGCTGCATGACATCCCGGCCACCGTGGCCGGGGCAGCCCGGGCGGTGGCCCGGCTCCGCCCGGAATTCGTCACTGTGCACGCGGCCGCTGGCTCGGAGGTCATCAGGGCCGCGGTCCAGGCCGCCCCGGACACCAAGATCGCCGCGGTGACCGTGCTGACCTCGATCAGCCCGGCGGACCTGGAGGCGATCGGGATGCGCGGGCCGGTCCCGGACGCGGTGCTGCGGCTCGCCGCCCTCGCCGTGGCGGCCGGGGCGCGGGCCCTGGTCTGCTCGCCCCGGGAGGTGGCCGCGGTGCGCAGCGAGGTGGGGCCGGGTATCACGCTGATCACCCCCGGCGTCCGGCCGGCTGGCGCGGACCGGCACGACCAAGCCCGGGTGGCCACCCCGGAGGAGGCGCTGCGGGCCGGCGCTGACCTGCTGGTGATCGGCCGGCCTATCACCGGGGCGCCCGACCCGGGCGCAGCGGCCTCGGCGATCGCGGCGCCGCTGCGCAAGCTCGTGTCGGCCCAGGAGTGATGGCCCTGGAGTGATGGCCCAGGGGTGAAATATGCCAGGTAGTGGGTTTGACGCGGACCGTCGCTGGGTGATGATAGCGGCATGGGCATGGCCAGTTTGACTACGTTATGTATTCAGGTCGCGACACAGAGTAATATCAGCCAATTTATGACGTAACAAACGGGTGTTTGCGTTGCCCTGGCGGGCTGAACTCGCTACTTTCCCTTCCCGACCGCAGTTTTCGATTCTGAAACCCGAGGTGACCCGGAGTGGCTCTTCCTCCTCTCACTCCCGATCAGCGTGCCGCTGCCCTTGAGAAGGCAGCAAGGGCACGCAAGGAACGGGCAGAGGTCAAGAACCGGTTGAAGCACGGTTCTACGACGCTGTCCCAAGTCCTCAAGGACGGCCAAAGTGATGACATCGTCGGAAAGATGAAAGTCTCCGCGCTACTGGAAGCCGTCCCGGGGATCGGCAAGGTGCGTGCCCGGCAGATCATGGAGCGGCTGGGCATTGCCGAATCCCGCAGGGTGCGCGGCCTAGGTGCCAACCAGCGCGCGGCCCTGGAGAATGAGTTCGGCGGCTCTATCTGACGCGGGCCGATGACCCCGGGGGCGGGCGCGGCAAACCATGGCCAATGGCCGTTGCATCCGGCTATCTGGCCCGCGGTACCGCGCTTGTCCGGGGGGGCGGGGGTCCGCCCGGCTGATTGTGCTTTCCGGCCCTTCCGGGGGGGGCCGTGTAGTGCCGTGGCTGGGCCCGGGGCGGAATGCCGAAATCGGGCTCCCGGTATCGGTGACCGCTCGGCATCAGTGACTGTTCAGTATCAGTTACTGGTTTGCTCGCCGGGCCCCGGCGGACATCGCCGGTCCTGAGTACCGCTCGGCCAGTATCCAGTCGGCCAGTATCCGGGCTTCGCGGCCCGGGCGACGGCAGCCGGACGCTGGCGGCCGTCAGCGGCCGGTCCTGCTCTCCCGGGCCGGATGTGCGCTGCGGGCTGGTAGCCTAGAGCCTGGCTTAGCAGGCCAATCATCCGCGCGTACCCGACGGAAGGCAGATGGTGGCAGGTAACCCCGCCGCAGAAGGCATTACGAACCCGCCTATTGACGATCTTCTCGAGGTCGTTGACAGCAAGTACCGGCTGGTCATCATGGCTGCCAAGCGGGCGCGCCAGATCAACGCCTATTACGCCCAGCTCGGCGAGGGCCTGCTGGAGTACGTAGGCCCGCTAGTGGAGACCCGGGTCCAGGAGAAGCCGCTGTCCATCGCGCTGCGCGAGATCCGGCAGAACCTGCTGTCCGTGGTGGAGACGGCCGAGCCCACCGGCTGATTCCCCGGCTGTCCTGACCTGCTGGCGCGCGCCCCATGTCATCGCGCATCGTTCTCGGCGTTGCCGGTGGCATCGCCGCCTACAAGGCATGTGACCTGCTCCGGCGGCTGACCGAGTCCGGGCACGAGGTCCGGGTCGTGCCGACCAGCGGGGCACTCCGTTTTGTCGGCGAGGCCACCTGGGCCGCCCTGTCCGGCCAGCCCGTCAGCACCGACGTGTGGGATGACGTGCCACATGTCCCGCACGTCCGGCTCGGCCAGGACGCCGACCTGGTGCTGGTCGCGCCGGCCACCGCCGACCTGCTCGCCCGGGCCGCCGCGGGTATGGCCGACGACCTGCTCACCTCGGTCCTGCTGACCGCCCGCTGCCCGGTGGTCTTCGCGCCCGCGATGCACACCGAGATGTGGCAGCATCCCGCCACCCAGGCCAACGTCGCCACGCTGCGCAGCCGGGGCTGCGTGCTGCTGGAGCCCGCCTCCGGGCGGCTGACCGGCAGCGACAGCGGCCCGGGCCGGCTGCCCGAGCCCGCGGAACTGTACCAGGCCGCGGTCCGGGTGCTGGCCCGGGGCGCCGCTGGGCTGCGGCCCGACCTGGCCGGCCGGCACGTGGTGGTGTCCGCGGGCGGGACCAGGGAGGAACTGGACCCGGTCCGGTTCATCGGCAACTGGTCGTCGGGACGGCAGGGGTACGCGCTGGCCCGGACCGCCGCCGCGCGGGGCGCCACGGTGACCCTGGTGTCCGCGAACGTGGCCCTCGACGATCCGGCCGGCGCCCGGATCGTCCCGGTCATCTCCGCCTGCCAGCTGCAGGAAGCCGTGACGGAGGCGGCCGCGTCCGCTGATGCCGTGGTCATGGCCGCCGCGGTGGCCGACTACCGGCCGGCCACCCGGTACGACTCGAAGGTCAAGAAGATGGGCGCGGCGCCGGACCCGGTGGCCCTGGTGCTGAACCCGGACATCCTGCGCGAGCTGTCGGCGAAGCGCCGCCGGCCTGGCCAGGTCATCGTGGGATTCGCTGCGGAAACCGAGGACCTGCTCGGCAACGGCCGCGCCAAGCTGGCCGCCAAAGGCTGTGACCTGCTGGTTGTCAACCAGGTCGGCTCCGGCCTCGCCTTCGGCACCGCCGACAACGAAGCTGTCGTGCTGGCCCCGGACGGGGAGCAGACGCTGGTCCCGCGCGGGCCCAAGGAAGTCCTCGCCGACGTGGTCTGGGATCTCGTCGCTGCCCGGCTCTGACCGGCGCCTCCGGCTCTGGGCGGCGCCTCCGGCTCTGGGCGGCGCCTCCGGCTCTGGGCGGCGCCTCCGGCCTCCCGGCGCTGCCCCACCTCCCCGCAATGCTCTCCGCGCACATTGCGTTACTCTGTGCATAACGTATCGCCGCTGGCCTGTGCAGTGCGGACAGTTGTTCGCCGCGGGCCAGGAATTTGCCGCGCGACCAGCCTGGCCAGGCCCGGTTAGGCCGCTCCCGGCCACAGGGCCCGGCTAGACTTCGGCGAGTCCTTAATCAGCGCACAGAAATGGGAGTCAGGTGGCCCGACGTCTTTTTACCTCCGAGTCCGTGACGGAGGGTCATCCGGACAAGATGGCCGATCAGATCAGTGACGCCATCCTCGATTCAATGATCAAGGATGACCCGAACAGCCACGTGGCCGTGGAGACGCTGATCACGACCGGCCAGGTGCACGTGGCCGGTGAGGTGACGACCGAGACATATGTCGATATCCCCGGCATCATCCGGGAGAAGATCCTGGAGATTGGCTACGACTCCTCGCTGAAGGGCTACGACGGGGCGTCCTGCGGGGTGTCGGTGTCTATTGGCTCCCAGTCCCCGGACATTGCCCAGGGCGTGCTGCACGCGTTCGAGCACCGGGAGGGCGAGGGTTCCTCTGAGCTCGACCGGCAGGGTGCGGGCGATCAGGGCCTCATGTTCGGCTACGCCTGCCGGGAGACTCCAGAGCTGATGCCGCTGCCGATCATGCTGGCGCACCGGCTGGCCCGCCGCCTGTCCGAGGTCCGCCGCAGCGGTGACGTGCCCTACCTCCGCCCGGATGGCAAGACGCAGGTGACGATCGAGTATGCCGGGGACAAGCCGGTACGGCTGGACACGGTGGTGGTCTCCGCCCAGCACGCCCCGGACATCGACCTCAAGGAACTGCTGGCCCCGGATGTCCGGGACTATGTGGTCGCGCCGATCATCTCCGCGCTGGACATCGACACCAGCCAGTACCGGCTGCTGGTGAATCCGACCGGGCGGTTCGAGATCGGCGGTCCGATGGGTGACGCCGGGCTGACCGGCCGGAAGATCATCATCGACACCTACGGCGGCATGGCCCGGCACGGTGGCGGCGCGTTTTCCGGCAAGGACCCCTCGAAGGTGGACCGCAGCGCCGCCTACGCCATGCGCTGGGTGGCCAAGAACGTGGTCGCCGCGGGCCTGGCCGACCGGTGCGAGGCGCAGGTCGCCTACGCGATCGGCAAAGCCAAGCCAGTCGGTCTGTTCATCGAGTGCTTCGGCACCGAGCGGCTGCCGGTGGAGCACATCCAGGACGCCGTGCTCCAGGTGTTCGACCTGCGCCCGGCCGCCATCATCCGGGACCTGGACCTGCTCCGGCCGATCTATGCGCAGACGGCCAGTTACGGTCACTTCGGCCGGGAAGAGCCGGACTTCTCCTGGGAGCGGACGGACCGGTCGGACAGCCTGCGCTCCGCGGCCGGGGTCTAGCGGTCATAACGCGGCGGCCGGGAGCGACCACTCAGCGCCCGGCCGCCTCATCCGCCCCAGGCGGCCGGGTGCCAGCGGTACCCGAGTAATTGCTCACAATGCGCATTTCCACCCTGGACATCGCAGAGCATCAAAATTTACGCTCATTACGCTCGGTTTAGTAATCAGGGAAAGTCCCTGTACCAACCTATGAGCCGGTGAGCATTTGCCGTCGACCACAGCGCGGGCCGCGCCCCCGCCCGAGGAGGGCGCCGGGCTGTCGGCTGATGCTGCCCCGGACACAGCCATCGACCCGGGTCCGGCGGCCGGCCCCGGCGCCCAGCCAGCCGCGCGCCACCGCAACGGGCTCGCCACAGCCGCCCTGCTGTGCGGGGTGCTGGGCGGCGCACTGGTCACGATCGTGGCCGGGCTGGTTTTCGGCCTTCTCGGCCTGCGCCGGGCCCAGCGCGGCGCAGGCGGCGCGCTGCGCTGCTGGCTCGGCATCGGCTTCGCGCTGGCCTGGGCCGGGGTTGCGGGTTACCTGGTGCCCCATCTCATCCGCGCGGCGGATCCTGGCTGTGTCGCCTATAAGGGCTCTGCGCTGACTGCCTACGACCATGTGGCCGACGATGTCAGCACGGGCGTCAGCCGGGGTGTGCTGTCGCACGACCTGACCACCGCCATCAGCCAGTTCGACCAGGCCGCCGAGGCCAGCAGCGACCCGGCTACCACCCGGTCGCTGACCGCGCTGTCCCAGCAGATGCGGATCGTGGCCTCCGACCTCCGGGCCGGGGTGGTGGTACCGCGGCAGGTGGTGCTGGCGGCCAACCGGGACGCGGCGTTCGCCGACCGGGCCTGCGGCACGGTTCACCTGTAGCCAGGCCAGCGCGCGGCCGGCACCAGCGCGTACCCCTACCAGCGCGCCATCGGTACCAGACTGTCCGAGGGCTCTGGTAGGACAGGACCGTGGCAGGGCCAGCGACTCAGCAGGGTACCCGGCGCTCCGGGGCCGCCCGCTCCCGCATGGCCGCCACCGGCGCAATCCAGGGTGACGTGCTGGGCACGGCAGCAGCCCCGGCCGCCACGCCGGCTGCAGAGTCGGCGGCCGCCACGACCCGCCCCAGAAAGCGACCTGGGAAGGGCGCCCGCAGCGCGCGGGGCGCGCGCCGGGACAGCGGCCCGGACGCGGCCGACCTTCCGGTGGCCCGGGTCTTGGTGGATATGCCGCTGGCGCATCTGGACCGGCCGTTCGATTACCTGGTGCCACAGCGCCTGGCGGACCAGGCGGTGCCCGGGTGCCGGGTCCGGGTCCGGTTCGCCGGCCAGCTCACCGACGGCTACCTGATCGATCGGGCCGCCGTCAGCGAGCACTCAGGCCAACTGGCCCGGCTGGAGCGGGTCGTCTCGCCGGAGCCCGTGCTCAGCCCGGAAATCATGGCGCTGGCCCGGGAGGTGGCCGACAGGTACGCAGGCACGATGGCCGATGTGCTGCGGCTCGCTATCCCGCCCCGGCACGCCCGCACCGAATCAGCCGCCCCGCAGGCAGCGGCTGCCACGGATCCCGCTGCCGTGGATTCCGCTGCCGTGGATTCCGCTGCCGTGGATTCCGCTGCCGCGGATCCCCCCACCACAGCGGAGACGGCCAGCGACGGAGCGCCCGGAGCCCTGCCGTCCCGGCCCGCGCCGGGGCCCTGGGCCCACTACCCGGCCGGTCTGGCCTTCCTCGCCGCGCTGGCCAGCCGCCGTCCGGCCCGGGCCGTCTGGTCCGCCCTGCCCGGCCCCGACTGGGCGGAGGCGATCGCCCGGGCCGCCGGGACGGCCGCCGCCGCTGGCCGGGGCGTGCTGATCGTCGTTCCCGACGGCCGGGATCTCGGCCTGATCGATGCCGCGCTGGCCGCCGTGCTCGGCCCAGGCCACCACGTCACGCTCGCCGCGGGCCTCGGGCCCGCCGAGCGGTACCGGCGCTGGCTGGCGGTGCGCCGCGGTACCACGCGGATCGTCGCGGGAACCCGCGCCGCGATGTTCGCGCCGGTGGCCGGCCTTGGTCTCGTCGTGCTCTGGGATGACGGCGACGACCTGCACGCCGAGCCGCGGGCGCCCTACCCGCACGCCCGCGAGGTGCTGGCCCTCCGGGCGCACCGGACCGGCGCAGCCGCGCTCATCGGCGGCTTCACCCGGACCGTCGAGGCGACCAGCCTGGTGGCCAGCGGCTGGGCCCGGCCGCTCACCCCCGGTCGTCCGGATCTGCGCGGCCGGGCCCCGCAGATCCGGGCGGCCGGCAGCGACGCGGAACTCGCCCGGGATGAGGCGGCCCGGTCCGCGCGGCTGCCCAGCCTGGCCCTGCGCACCGCGCGGGACGCGCTCGCCAGCGGCCCGGTCCTGGTGCAGGTGCCCCGGCGCGGCTACCTGGCCGCGCTCGGCTGCGAGCGGTGCCGGGACCGCGCCCGGTGCGCGGCGTGCGGCGGCCCGCTCGGCCTGGCTCACCAGGGTGCCGCGCTCCGTTGCGGCTGGTGCGCCAGCACCGACGAGCAGTGGCGGTGCGCCCGCTGCGGGCACCAGAAAGTGCGCGCCCTGGTCACCGGGGCTGGGCGCACCGCCGAGGAACTCGGTCACGCGTTCCCGGGCGTGCCGCTGCTCACCTCGGGCGGCGCGGACCTCATCCCGGCGGTGCCCGGCTCGCCCGCGCTGGTGGTGGCCACCCCCGGGGCGGAGCCGTATGCGGTCGGCGGGTATGCGGCGGCCCTGCTGCTGGACGGCTGGGTGATGCTGGGCCGTCCCGGCCTGCGGGCCGCCGAGGAGACGCTCCGCCGCTGGCTGAACGCGGCTGCCCTGGTCCGGTCCGGGCCCGCTGGCGGCCGGGTGGTGGTGGTCGCGGACGTCGGCGTCCCAGCGGTGCAGGCGCTGATCCGCTGGGACCCGGTGACGCACGCGGAGCGGGAACTCGCCGAGCGCGCCGAGCTCCGCTTCCCGCCCGCGGCGCGGATGGCCGCCCTCACCGGGCCGCCCAGCGCGGTAGAGGCGCTGCTGGCCGCCGCTACCTTCCCGGCCGTAGCCGAGCAGCTGGGCCCGGTCGAGGACGCGGACGGGAACATCCGCATGCTCCTGCGGGTGCCCAGGTCAGCCGGGTCCGCGCTGGCGGCGGCGCTGCGCGAGGCACAGGCGGCGCGCAGCGCCCGGAAGGACCCAGGAGCAGTCCGGGTGCAACTCGACCCAGCCGAGCTGATCTGAGTCCTGCCGGGGAGGCCGTAGGGTGCTGGGGTGGCCACGTCACGACGGAATCCGCGCTCACGGACCGCGCCAGGTACGCGCGGCGCCGCGAAGGGGCCAGCCGACGGCCAGGACAGTGCGGCTCAGGGCAGTGCGGCTCAGGGCAGTGCGGCTCAGGGCAATCCTGCTCAGGACGGTGCGGCCGTGCCTTACCAGCCTGAGCCTGCCCGCCCGGCCGGCGAGCCGGGCGCCCGGGGGGCGCCCCCGGTCCGCCTGGCCCCCCGCGACGAGCTGGCCGCGGCCGCCCGCGTCGCCCCGCTGCTGCGTGCCGCCCGGGACGTGGCCCGGTGGGTTGGCCCCGGCCGGGCGCTGACCAAGGCGGGGCGGCTGCGCCGCGCCGACGTCATCGCCGCTGCCACCCACCTGGAGCTGATCCCGGCCGAGTTCGACGCCGCGTGGCGGGTGGCGGTGGCTGTGCAGATGCTCCGCCTCGCCGACGGCCAGGCGGAAGCAAGCGAGCGGCTGGAGATACTGACCTCCGGCACCGCCGATGAGGTGCTCACCGCCTGGGACGCGGCGCTCGCCGTCATGCTGGCGGCCGAAGACCTGGATGGCATGGCCACCGCCCTGTACACCGTCGGCGGCCCGGTCCGGATGGACGCGCTGTTCGACGCGTACATGGCGGCGGCGGGCGCCCGAGACCAGCAGGACCCGGCCGGCCATTCCGGCACGGCCCAGGACGATGGGGCGGCGCTGTCCGTGGCCCTGGAGGCCCTGGCCGACCTCGGCGTGGTCGAGCTCGGCGCGGACGAGGTCGGGGCCGAGGAGCCCGGTGGCGCGCTGACCGTCACCCTGTCGCCGCTCGGCGTCTGGGGCGTGCACCGGCGGCTGCGCGCCCAGGGCTGGTACGTCCCTGTCGTGGGCGGGGGAGCCCGGGGCGATGCGGCCGCCCTGCTGGCTACGCTGGCCAACTGCGACGTGGAAGACGGCGAAGCGGAGATCGCCAGCTGGCTGGCGGACCGGACACCGCAGCAGGCCGCGGACGAGCTGATCGCGGCCGCGAGCCACGGCTCGCCCGGGCTGCGCGGCGCCGGGTTCGCCGTGCTGGACCGCATCGGCAAGGACGCCGTCGCCGCGGTCCGGGAGGCCCTGGATGACCCGGTGCTGCGGGCGCACGCCGCGGTCTGGCTGGTGGAGCACGGCGAAGACGCCGAGCTGGGCCGTGAGGACCGGGCCTGGCTGCTCGTTGATCTCGGCGCGGGCCTGCTCGAGGAAGCCGACCCGAAGGACGTCGTGGCCGAGCTGCTGCCGGACGTGCCGCCAGACTCCCAGGCGGAACTGGTGGCCGGATTGTGGCGGGTCCGGCACCCGGGCGTGACCGACCTGCTGACCGCGCTGAGCGATCACCATCCTGATCCCGGCGTGGCCCGCGCGGCGCGCAAGGCGGCCTTCAAGGCCAGGTCCGTTGCGGCCAGCGCGCACCAGGAAAGTTCATAGACTTGACCACGGGAGGCCCACGGCGATACGCCCACGTAAGGGCCTGGACGGGAAGGACGGTGTGCCATCAGCGTCAAGCCGATTCGCATCTTCGGCGACCCGGTTCTGCGCACCCCGGCCGACCCGGTGCGGGACTTCGACGCCGAACTGCGCAAGCTGGTCAAGGACCTCACCGACACGATGCTTGACGCGCCCGGGGTGGGCCTGGCCGCGCCGCAGATCGGGGTGGGCCTGCGGGTCTTCACCTACTTCGTGGACGATGAGCTGGGCCACCTGATCAACCCGACGCTGGACCTGTCCCAGGACACGGAGACCGACGACGAGGGCTGCCTGTCATTTCCCGGGCTGGCTTTTCCCACGCTGCGCTCGTACGGGGCGGTGGCCAAGGGCTTCAACATGTACGGTGACCCGGTCACCGTGGAAGGCACCGGAACGCTCGCCCGCTGCGTGCAGCACGAGACCGACCACCTCGACGGTGTGCTGTTCATCGACCGGCTCGACGCCCAGCAGCGCAAGGCGGCGATGAAAGCCATCCGCGAGTCGGAGTGGTGGGGCGAGCCGATCCCGGAGATCCGGGCCTCGCCGCACGCCACCCACGGAAAGGCGATCTAGGGCTCCGCATGCGACTGGTGTTCGCAGGTACCCCGCAGGCCGCTGTGCCCGCGCTGGATGCCCTGCTGCGATCCCGGCATGAGGTGGCCGCCGTGCTGACCCGGCCGGATGCACCGGCAGGCCGTGGCCTGCGGCTGGTGTCGAGCCCGGTCGCGCAGCGGGCCGCCGAAGCCGGCCTCGAGGTGCTCAGGCCCGCCCGGCCGCGTGACCCGGAGTTCCTCGGCCGGCTGCGGGCGATCGTCCCTGACTGCTGCCCGGTGACGGCTTACGGGGCGCTGATCCCGCAGGCCGCCCTGGACATCCCGGAGCAAGGCTGGGTGAACCTGCATTTCTCGTTGCTCCCGGCGTGGCGTGGTGCCGCGCCGGTGCAGCACGCCCTGCTGCACGGTGACGACATCACCGGGGCGACCACGTTCCGCCTCGTTCCCGAACTGGACGCGGGCCCGGTGTACGGCGTGCTCACCGAGCCGGTCCGGCCGGACGACACCGCTGGCGAGCTGCTCGGCAGGCTCGCGGTCGCCGGTGCCGAGCTGCTCGTCGCCACGCTGGACGGGATCGAGTCTGGCCAGCTCGAAGCCCGGCCGCAGCCGTCCGAAGGGGTCACTCTCGCGCCGAAGATCACCGCGGAAGATGCCCGGGTGCGCTGGGAGGCCCCGGCCATTGCGGTCGACCGGCAGATCCGCGCGTGCACCCCCGCACCGGGCGCGTGGACTGTGCTGGGTGACGCCCGGCTGAAACTCTGGCCTCTCGCCCAGACTGCTGGCCAGGCGGCCGCGAGCGGGCAGCCCAGTCCTGGCGGCGGGACTCTGGCACCGGGTGAGCTGCGGGTGCTGCGGTCGGCGGTGCTGGTCGGTACCGGCACCACTCCGGTCCAGCTCGGCGACGTCCAGCCGCCGGGCAAGCGCCGGATGACCGCGGCGGAATGGGCCCACGGACTGCGTCTCGGCCACACGCCCGGCCAGGCCGCGCTGGTGCTGGCCTGATATGCCAGCGGGCAGGACAGCTTCCGGCCAGGGGCGCTCCGGGCGGCGCGCGTCCGGGCAGCGGCGTTCCGGGCCGGGACATACCGCCCAGCGCCAGGCCCGGGGGCCCGGGCGGGCTGATCCGGCCCGGCGGGCCGCCTATGACGTTCTCGTCGCCGTGGCCCAGCGGGACTCCTACGCCAACCTGATGCTGGCCGCCATCCTCGCCGAACGCGGGCTGGCCGGCCGCGACGCCGCCCTGGCCACCGAGCTCAGCTACGGCACCCTGCGCGGGCGCGGCACCTACGACGCGATCCTCAGCATGTGCAGCGACCGTCCTCTCGACCGGGTCGACCCCCCGCTGCGCGAGGTGCTCCGGCTCGGTACCCACCAGTTGCTGGCTACCCGGGTCCGCCCGCACGCAGCCGTCGCCACCTCAGTCGATCTCGCCAAGGACGTGGCCGGCCAGCGTGCCGCAGGCTTTGTCAACGCGGTGCTCCGTAAGGTCGCATCGCGGGACCTGGAAACCTGGATCGAGGTGGTGGCACCCGCCCGCGACGCTGATCCACTCGGCCACCTCGCGGTCAGGTACAGCCACCCGCGGTGGATCGCCGCGGCCGTGGCTGACGCGCTCGGCGAGACCGCGCCCCAGGCTGGCGCCGGGACCGCGCCGCAGGCTGACACCGGGTCACCCGGGGCCGGGTCACCCGGGACGGGGCTGCCCCAGCCGGTGCTGGCCGAGACCGAGGCGGCACTGGCCGCGGACGGCGTCCGGCCGAAAGTAACCCTGTGCGTGGTACCCGGTCTCGCTGACCCCGCCGAACTCGTCGCCGGGGGAGCGGAGCCGACCAGGTGGTCTGCGTTGGGGGCCTACCTGGAGGGCGGCGATCCCGCAGACCTCGCAGCTGTCAGCGAGCGGCGTGCCGCCGTGCAGGACGAGGCGAGCCAGCTTGCGGCCATCGCGGTGGCCCGCGTCGAGGTGACCGGCCAGGACAGCCGGTGGCTCGACCTGTGTGCCGGTCCTGGCGGCAAGGCCCGGCTGCTGGCCGGCTTTGCCGCGCAGCGCGGCGCCCGGCTACTGGCCGCGGACGCACGGCCGCACCGGGCGCGGCTGGCCCGTGACGCGGTGGCGGTCACTGGCGCAGCAGCGGCGGTGACCGCCGACGGGACCCAGCCGGCCTGGCGGCCGGGGTCATTCGACCGTGTGCTCGCCGACGTGCCCTGTTCCGGGATTGGCGCGCTGCGCCGCCGCCCCGAGGCCCGCTGGCGCAAGTCACCAGGCGATGTCGCGGCCCTGGGCGGCCTGCAGCGCCGCCTGCTGAGCACGGCGCTGGACGCGGCCCGGCCGGGTGGCGTGGTGGGCTATGTGACCTGCTCCCCGCACCTCGCGGAGACCCGCGCCGTGCTGGCCGACGTGCTCAGCACCCGGGATGACGTCGAGGTGCTCGACGCGCCCGGCGTGCTGGCCGAGGTCCCGGACCTGCGCGGCCCCGAGCCTGGCTGCCGCTACGCCCAGTTCTGGCCGCACCGGCACGGCACGGACGCGATCTTCCTCGCCCTGCTCCGCCGCACCCCGCTAGCCTGAGCCTGGACTCAGCCGCCCGGCGGATCCCGGGCTCCCGCCGCCCGTTCCCCCGGGAACGGCCCGGTGCACTGGCTACCGCGTCCCGCTGAGCGCGCGCCGCCCGCCCGCTCGGACCCGGGCCGACCCGATATCGGCTTTCTGGCCTTCGGCATAACCCGCCCCGTAACCACTGCCGGTGTAGCTGAGCTGCGTCTTACGGGTCACCGGGTACACCTGCGCCAAGTTCTGCCGGATGACCAGCTGCCGGTCGGCCAGCACCAGAGCGGTCCGGTTCCCGGACGCGGCCGTGGGGGAGGTCGCCCGGGCTGTGGCCTGCTGCTCGGCTTCCCGGACCCGGGAGACCACCGCCGAGGTGAAGCCGAGCAGCCAGCTCCGCCGCCATGCCCGTGGGCTGCGGCTCCAGCCCGGGACCTCGGCCGCGACCAGTCCCTGCCACATCTGCACCAGCAACGAGGTGTAGAGGACCTCGGTCCGCTCGAGGTCGGAAGCGAAGCCGAACATGTGGATCCGGGTGCCCGGGACCGGCCGGGGAAGCACCACGCACTGGCAGCGCAGCGCTGCGGCCAGGCCGCAGACGAGGTGTGCCTGGATCCGGGCCCACGGGTTGTCGATGTCCAGCACCCGGTCGGCCGGGCGGTCGGTCTCCGGCCGCTGCGCGGCGAGCAGCGCCCGGTCGATGCCGTACTTGGCCATCAGCTCGGCGGCCTTGGCCGTGAACGCCTGAGCCTCGGCCTGGGTGACCCCGGCGGCCTCCGCCTTGGCCAGCAGCTTGCGCACCCGGGCGAGCAGCGCCGCGGCCGCCTCCGTACCGCTCGCGGCGGCGCCCCCACCGCCTGCGGCGCCCCCACCGCCTGCGGCCGCCCCGGCGCTCCCCGCGGCGGCTCCTCCGTCTGGACCGCTATCCGGTGCCCGGCCGTCACCTGGCTGGTTGCCTGCTGCCTGGGAACTCACGAGGCTACCTCCCGATCCAGAGTGTGGCTTTCGAATACAGAATCGAACGCTATCGCGGCGTAGCGACAAATTCCGGCGCTGGCAATGGCCGCACCCTACCCGCCCGGGCCGGGCCAGCCGCCGGACTTGGGCAGACCGGATTCCCCCGGTCCCTCACCCACGGGGGTCCACCCGTGCGGCCTACACTCGGCGGCATGGCCGTCCAGATGGCACCCAGCATCCTGTCCGCTGACTTCGCCCGGCTCGCGGACGAGGCGGCGGCCGTCACCGGTGTGGCGGAGTGGCTGCACGTCGACGTCATGGACAACCACTTCGTGCCCAATCTCACTCTCGGACTGCCCGTGGTGGAGGCCCTGCTCAAGCACGCTGGCCTGCCGCTCGACTGTCACCTCATGATCGAGGACCCGGACCGGTGGGCCCCGGAGTACGCGGAAGCCGGCGCCCGCAACGTGACGATCCACGCCGAGGCAGCCACCTCGCCCGTGCGCACGCTGCGGATGATCCGGTCGGCCGGAGCCCGCGCCGGGCTCGCCATGAACCCGGCCACCCCGGTAGAGCCATACGCGGACCTGCTGCCCGAAGTGGACATGCTGCTCCTGATGACGGTCGAGCCGGGGTTCGGCGGCCAGCCCTTCCTGGACCTGGTGCTGCCCAAGCTGCGCCGGGCCCGTGACCTGGTCCGCCGCCACGGCGCCGCTGTATGGCTGCAAGTGGACGGCGGGGTCAGCGCGGAGACGATCGAGCGCTGCGCGGACGCCGGGGCGGACGTCTTCGTCGCCGGGTCGGCCGTGTACAACGCGGACGACCCGGCTGCCGCCGTCCAGGCGCTCCGCGCCCAGGCCGAGCGCGCCACCGCGCACGCCGCCTGGAACCGCTGACCGGCCGCTCTCTGTCACCGCGATGGCAGCCAGGGCCTAGCGCCGCAGGCTGGGCGCGCAGGCGGCGGCGACGGAACAGCTGGGCCCGCACTGCCGCAGCGGGCCGGCCCAGCCGCGGCCGCGCAGGACCGTGCCCAGCTGAACGGCCACGAGGCACGGCCGCTGGGTCACATCAGCCCAGCCGTACCGCAGGGTGAGGATCCCGTCGGCTGCTGCGGCGTTGTCCCGGTGCCGGTCCCGCCAGCGGGCGTCAGCCGGGTGGGCGACAGCGCCGTCCAGTTCGACGCCCACGCCGAAGTCCTCATACGGCACGTCCTTGTACTCGGTCCGGGCGCCGCGCACGGTACGGACCTGACGCTGGGCGCACGGCAGCCCGTGCGGCCGTTCCACGTCGCGGACGTAGCGGAGTTCCAGCAGCGAGTGCGCGCCCCCGCCGATATCGTCCAGCGCCGCCATGGTCTCCCGCCGCCAGCGGACCCGGCCCCGGGTGTCCAGCGCGGCGCGCAGCCGGGCGGGTGTGGTCAGCCGCCCGGCACATGCCCGGGCGAGCCAGGCCAGTGCGTCGTCCAGGGTGGCCGCAGACTGAGCCAAGTCAAGGGCGGTCTCCTCGATCCGGGTCCGCGGTGGCGTCAGGCTCGGATGCCGCGCGATGCCGATCCGGGCCGAACGGTGAATCGCGATGCCAGGGATGGGATAGGGATGCCGCCCCCGCGGGACCGTGATGTGGATCAGGGCGCTCTGGCGTAACTCGAGCCGGTCGAGTTCGGCGGCGGTCTGATGGCTGAGCACGGCATCCGGGCCAACCCGCCGTAAGGCAGCCCATAGTTGCGCCTCCCGGTCGGGTTCACCCGTATAAGTGACATAAACGCCCTGGTAGAGCCGCCGCCATCGGTCGGAGCGGAGCCGTGAGCTCACGGTCCCGCGGGTGATGCCCAGGTCCAGAGCCTGCACCCGGGACAGCACGCCGCGTTGCAGGGCGAGCAGGTCATCCAGCTCCCCAGGCCGTTCGTTCGCTGACATGTGCCCAGCCTGCCCGCCCCGGCCGCCACCGCCCACCCCATTTCTCCCGCCTGTGGATAACCCGCCCTGCCCGCTAAGTGGTGGGAATTACATCCCATTTGCACATTCCCACCGCACAGAGCCGCCCCAGCCCGGGCGGCGCGCTTATGTGGTGGGGAATGCATCGTATTCGCACATTCCCCACCACATAAAGGATCCGTGGCCCGGGGCGGCGGGGGGATGGCGGAGGCGCCGGGGCGGGGCGCCGGGGCGGGCGGGGCAGGCACGGGGCGGAGGTACCGGGCGGCGTCGGAGCGGGGCGGGGCGGCGTGGCTGCGGAATACGTCCCGTGGCACACTGGTTTGAGCAGTTGAGCGTGCTCCGGGGTCGGTGAAACTCCGAGCCGGCGGTGACAGTCCGCGACCCGGCCAGGGCGTCTAGCGCCCGGGTCGGCTGACCTGGTGGAATTCCGGGACCGACGGTGAAAGTCCGGATGGGAGGCAGCACGCCCGCGACTGGCGGTCGGCTGGGCCGCCAGTACGCGCTTGCGCGTCCGCGCGCCCCCGGAGCCGATGAGGCACGACGGCTCCGGAAGGGGAAACCGGGATGTTCACCGGGATAGTCGAGGAACTCGGCGAGGTCGTCGCCGTGGAGCAGTTGCCGGACGCGGCCCGGCTGACCGTGCGCGGAGCGCGGGTGACCGCTGGCGCGTCGCCGGGCGACTCCATCGCGGTGAGCGGTGTCTGCCTCACCGTGACCAGCAGCGCGGATGACACGTTCACCGCTGACGTGATGGCGGAGACCCTGCGCCGCACCGGGCTCGGCGCGGTCAAGCCCGGCGACCCGGTCAACCTGGAACGCCCGCTCCCGCTGGGCGGCCGGGTGGGCGGGCACCTGGTGCAGGGCCACGTGGACGGCACCGGGGTGATTGTCTCCCGGGTCAGCGACGAGCACTGGGATGTGCTGCGCATCGCCGTCCCGCCGCCGCTGGCCCGCTACCTGGTGCACAAAGGCTCGGTCGCGGTGGACGGCACCAGCCTCACCATCTCGCGGCTCGGCGAGGAAGCCACAGAACCGGCTGGGCAGCCGTGGTTCGAGGTGAGCCTGATCCCGACCACCCTGGAGCTGACCACACTGGGCCGCCTCCAGCCCGGCGCCCTGGTGAACCTGGAGGTTGACATGATCGCGAAGTACGTGGAACGACTGCTCGCCAGCAACCCGGCCGGGGCGCGGTCATGACCCCCGCGAGCCAGGACAGCACCAAGCTGGACGACGTGGAACGGGCCATCCGGGATATCGCGGCCGGCCGGGCCGTCGTCGTGATGGACGACGCCGACCGGGAGAACGAGGGCGACATCATCGTCGCGGCCAGCAAGATGACCGAGAGCCTGATGGCGTTCATGATCCGGCACACCAGCGGGGTCATCTGCGTCCCGCTGCCCGGTCAGGACCTGGACCGGCTGCAGCTGCCGCTGATGACCGCGCAGAACTCCGAGCGGATGCGGACCGCGTTCACGATCAGCGTGGATGCCCGGGACGGGGTCAGCACCGGGATCTCCGCCAAGGACCGGGCCCGCACGGTGCGCACCCTGGTGGACTCGGCCACCGAGCCCTACGAGATCGTCCGCCCCGGGCATATCTTCCCGCTCCGCTACGCCGAGGGCGGGGTGCTGCGCCGGCCCGGGCACACCGAGGCCGCGGTGGACCTGGCCCGGCTGGCCGGGCTGCCCGCGGCGGGAGTACTCGCCGAGGTGGTCAACGACGACGGCACCATGGCCCGGCTGCCCCAGCTGAGAGCGTTCGCGGACGAGCATGGCCTGGCGCTGATCTCGATCGCGCAGCTCATCGAGTACCGGCGGCAGACCGAGCACATGGTCGCCCGGGTGGTGGAGACTCGGCTGCCCAACGCCTATGGGCAGTGGCGGGCGATCGGCTTCCGCAACTTCGTGGATGGCGCCGAGCACCTGGCCCTGGTTCTCGGTGATCTCGGCGACGGCCGGCAGGTGCTGGCCCGGGTGCACTCCGAATGCCTGACCGGGGACGTGTTCGGCTCGCGCCGGTGTGATTGCGGTGCCCAGCTGGAGGCGTCCATGGCCGCGATCGCGGCCGAGGGCCGCGGCGTCGTGCTCTACCTGCGCGGGCATGAGGGCCGGGGCATCGGCCTGCTCAGCAAGCTGCGCGCCTACCAGCTGCAGGACGAGGGCGCGGACACGGTGGACGCCAACCTGGCCCTCGGCCTGCCCGCGGACGCCCGGGAGTACTCCACTGGCGCGCACATCCTCGCCGACCTCGGCATCCAGTCGGTGCGCCTGCTCACCAACAACCCGGACAAGGTCCGCGGGCTGTCCGGCTCCGGCGTCGAGGTGACCGGGCGGGTGGCCCTGCCGGTCACCTCCACCCCGGAAAACCTGCGCTACCTCATGGCCAAGCGGGACCGGCTCGGCCACCAGATCGCCGGGCTGCCGGTGCCCGCCGCGGAATTCCGCGCGTCCCCGCCCGCACCCGTTTTTTCCGCAACGCACCCCGGTCCGGAAACAGCCCTGCCCACGGCCGGCGAGCGCTGCCCGGACGGTCTGGCGGGGGCCCGGTGAGCGGCGCGGGACGGCCTGATCCGAGGGCCGTGGACGCGGCCGGCCTGACCCTGGCCATCGCGGCGACCCGGTGGCACGCCGAGATCACCGACACGCTGGTGGACCGGGCGGTGGCCGCGGCCAAGGCCTGCTCGGTGGACTCCCCGCTGGTCGTCCGGGTTCCCGGGGCGGTCGAGCTGCCCGTGGTGGCCGCGGAACTGGCCCGCAGCCACGACGCCGTGGCCTGCCTCGGTGCGGTGATCCGCGGCGGCACCCCGCACTTCGAGTACGTGTGCGACGCGGTGACCTACGGGCTCGCCCGGGTGGCACTGGACGCGGGCAAACCAGTTGGCAACGGGGTGCTGACCTGTGACACCCTGGAGCAGGCCCGTGACCGCTGCGGGCAGGACGGCAGCAGCGAGGACAAGGGATGGGAGGCGGTCGTGGCGGCGCTGGAGACCGCGCTTGTGCTCCGCTCGCTGCGTCGGCCTGAGCCGTGCCCGGCGCAGGGCGCCGGGGCCGGCTCGTCCGAAGGTGGAGACCGGCCCCGGCATTGACTGGGTGAGGTGCCTGCGGCCTATGACGTCCCGTCTCGCATGAAAGGTTTCTGCCGTGCTGTCCCTGGTCCTGCCGAAAGGCTCGCTCGAGCGCGCCACCCTTGACCTGTTCGACGCCGCGGACCTGACCGTCCGCCGGTCCTCCGACCGTGACTACCACGCGTCCATCGAGGACCCGCGGATCGACCGGGTCCGGTTCCTGCGGCCCCAGGAGATCCCGTCGTATCTCGAGCGCGGGCTGTTCGACCTCGGCATCACCGGCCGGGACTGGATCACCGAGACCGGGGCGGAGGTCGCCTCCCTCGGTGAGCTGCACTACTCCAAGGCCACCTCGCAGCCGATCCGGGTGGTCCTCGCGGTGCCTCAGGGGTCGCCCTGGCAGTCCGTCACCGACCTGCCCGAAGGCGTCCGCATCTCGACCGAGCTCCCGGCACTGACCAGCCGTTACCTCGAGGCGAAGGGCATCAAGGCGATGGTGGTCCCCTCGCACGGGGCCACCGAGGCGAAGGTGCCGGACATCGTGGACGCCATCGTCGACCTGACCGAGACCGGGTCCTCGCTGCGCCGCAACGGCCTGCGCATCCTGGACACCCTGCTGACCAGCTATACCGAGCTGGTGGCGAACACCGGGGCCTACGCCGACCCGGACAAGCGCAGCGCCATGGACGACATCGCGCTGCTGCTGCGTGGGGCCATCCAGGCCCGCGGTCACGTGCTGCTCAAGCTGAACGTGGCTGCGGCTCAGCTGGAGGCGGTCACCGCCATGCTGCCCGCCCTGTCCTCGCCGACCATCACCACGCTGGCCCAGGGCGGGATGAACGCGGTGGAGACCGTGGTGCCCAAGCGCGGGGTGAACACGCTCATCCCGGCGCTGCGGGCGGCCGGGGCCCGGGACATCCTGGAGATCCCGATCTCCAAGATCGTCGAGTGACCGGCTAGCTCTCCGGCCAGGCCAGCACCGGGCCGCGGGCCCGGAGGGTGACCAGCGACCCGGGGGCCACCGCGCCGCCACCCAGCAGCCGCACGGTCAGCGCGGGCACCTGGGGGTCCTGTGCGGGCTGCACGGTGAGCACCGTGTCGTGCCCGTGGTACCCGAAGCTGATCACCCGGCCGGTCAGGCCTGGCTCGGCCCCGGGGTGGCCGCCATGGCCCGGCCCCCCGTTGGCTGGCTCCCCGTTGGCTGGCCGGTGCTGGCTGGCTCTGTGCTGACTGGCTCTGTGCTGACTGGATCTGGCGCGGGCGCGGCGAGCTCGACCTGCTCCGGGCGGATCAGCACGGTGGCCGGGCAGTGCGTGGTCACCGAGGGGTCGGCCGGCTCGACCGGCAGCCGGCCGAACAGAGTCTCCACCGACGCGCCGTTGAGCACGCCCGGGACGAGGTTGGCGTCGCCGATGAACGCGGCCATGTCCGCGTCCACCGGGCGCCGGTACAGCTCCTGCGGGGCGGCGCACTGCGCGATCCGGCCCGCCCGCAGCACCGCGACAAAGTCCGCGGTGGACAGCGCCTCGTCCTGGTCGTGGGTGACCAGCACGGTGGTGGTGCCGGCCTCCTTGAGCAGCCGCTGCACGTCCGCGCGGACACTCGCGCGCAGGTGCGCGTCCAGCGACGCGAACGGCTCGTCCAGCAGCACGATCTCCGGCTGGATGGCGAGCGCGCGGGCCAGCGCGACCCGCTGCTGCTGGCCGCCGGACAGCTGATGGGGGTAGTGCCGGGCAAAGCCGCGCAGCCCCACCGCGTCCAGCAGGTCGGCGGTGCGGCCCGGGCGGTCCCGGCGGCGCCGTTCACTCCGCTTCAGGCCGAACCCGATGTTCGCTTCCACCGTGAGGTGCGGGAACAGGCTGCCTTCCTGCGGCACGTAGCCGATCCGGCGGCGTTCCGCGGGCAGGAAGGCCCCTGGCCCGTCGGCGACCGCCGCCCCGATCCGGACCGTGCCCGCGTCCGCCCGCTCGAACCCGGCCAGGATGCGCAGCAGCGTGGTCTTGCCGCTGCCGGACGGGCCCAGGATGGCGGTCAGCGAGCCCTCGGCCACGCCGAGGTCCAGGCCGGACAGCACCCGGTGCCGGCCGAAGGCCTTGTCCAGGCCCGTCACCGTCAGCTGGGTCATGTCATCATCCTCGGGTCCGTGGAATGGTAGAAGAACCTGCCCAGCACGATGCTCGGGATGGCCGCCACCGCGATCATCACCAGGGCGAACGGCGCGGCCTGCCCGTAGGACAGGTCGTTCTCGTACGCCCAGAACTGCGTGGCCAGCGTCTGCACGCCGGTCGGGATCAGGATAAGGGTGGCGGTCAGCTCGGTGACCACCGACAGGAACACCAGGCAGAACGCGGCGACCAGGCCGGGGCCGGTGAGCCGGAGGGTGACCCGGGCCAGCACGGCCAGCTTGCGCTGGCCGAGCGAGCGGGCCACCTCGTCCAGGCTGACCGGGGCCCGGGCCAGCGAGGCCTTGACCCCGACCAGGGCCAGCGGGAAGAACATGATCGCGTAGGCGAGGATCAGCAGCGGCCCGGTCTGGTAGAGGAAACCGCCGAGGTAGCGCTGGGTGAAGTAGGACAGGGCGAGCGCGATGACCACGCCCGGGATGGCCAGCACCAGGTAGGTGCTCCGCTCCAGCAGGTGCCGGGCGTAGCCCGCGTGCCGCACTGCGAGCAGGGCCACCGGCAGCGCCAGCAGCGTGGCCAGCGCCGCGGCCAGCGCGCCGTACAGGGCGGTGTAGCCCGCCGCGGCGAGCAGCGGGACGCCGGTGATCGTCGCCTTGCCGCCGCCCGCGATCCAGTAGAGGCTGGCCGCGACCGGGACGCCGAGGGCCAGCCCGGTCAGTGCGGTGAACCCGGCCAGGGCCGGGATCCGGGCCCGGCCGAGGTGCTGCGGCGGGGATACCCGCTGGGCCAGCGGGCCGGACCGGGTCACCCGGCCCCGGCCCCGGCCCAGTCCCTCACCGGCCAGCACCAGCATGCTCAGCAGCACCAGGACCAGGGCCAGCGCGGACGCCGCGGGCAGGCTGAAGCCCTGGTTGATCTCGGTGAAGATCTCGGTGGTGAAGGTCTGGTAGCCGACGATCTCGAACGCGCCGTACTCGGCCAGCATCACCATGGCCACCAGCAGGCAGCCGCCCAGGATGGCGCCCCGGGCCTGGCCCAGGGTGATCCGGGCGAACGTGGCCAGGCGGCTGGTGCCGAGGCTGCGGGCCACCTCCTCCTGGCCGGGATCGGCGCCGCGCAGGCTGGCCGCGACCGGCAGGTAGACCAGCGGGTACACGGCCAGCGTCATCACGATGGCCGCGCCGCGGAAGCCCTGGATCCATGGGCTCAGCGACGCCCAGCCGAAACTGACCACGAAGTCCGGGATGGCCAGCGGCACCACCACCAGCACCGCCCAGACGCGCCGGCCGGGCAGGTCGGTCCGTTCCACGCACCAGGCCGCGGCGGTGCCGATCACCGCACACGCCGCGGTGACCACCACGGTGAGCCGGACCGTGTTCCACAGCAGGGTCGCGGTGAGCGACCGGAAGATCAGGTGCGCGTCCTCGGCCAGGCCGCTGCTGGCCGCTTCGATCAGCAGGAACGCCAGCGGCAGCGCGAGCACGGCCGCGATCAGCGTGGCCGTGCCCAGCAGCGGGTAGGGCCGGGCCGCCCGCCGGCGCCGTGGCTGCGCCGCGCCCGGATCCGGCGGGCGGGCCGCGTCCGGGCCGCGGCCGCCCTCGGTGATGACCGGCGTGGTCACAGCAGGCCTGCCCGGCGCAGCAGCGCGATGGCCGCTGATCCGTCACCGAGCTCGCCCACCGTGATCGGATCGGGGCGCAGGTCCGCGAGCGGGGTCTCCGTTGCGGAAGTCGTGACGCCGGACGCCACCGGGTATTCGTAGCTGAGCGAGTGGCTGCCGATGATTTCCTGCGGCTGCCTGCTGACCAGGAACGCGACCAGCTTCTGCGCGGCCGCCTGGTGCGGGGACGACTTCAGCACCGCGGCGCCGGACACGTCGATCACGTAGCCGGGATCGCCCGGTGCGAAGTACGCGATCTTCGCGTGCATGCTCGCTGCCCCGCTCTCCGCCCGCAGCCGGTACCAGTAGTACTGGTTGATGATGCCGAACGCCGCGCTGCCGCGGTTGACATCGCTGACCACCGTCTCGTTGTCCGGGTAGAGATGCCCAGCCGCGTTGGCTTTAAGACCGGCCAGCCAGCGGACGGTGGCGGTCGGCCCGTGCGCGCGGAGCACCGCGGTGACGACTGGCTGGAAATCGGTCTCCCCCGCGGCCAGCGCCAGCTTGCCCTGGTACCGCGGGTCGGCCATCTGCATCACGGAGCGGGGCAGCTGGCTCGCGGCGATCAGGCGGGGGTTGTAGACGAGCACGCTGACCCGGGCGGACACGCCGACCCAGTCGCCCTGCGGTGAGTTGAACCGGGCCGGGGTGGCGGTGAGGGTGGACTTGTCCACCGCCGCCAGCAAGCCCTTGTCCTGGAGGAACTCCAGCACGGGAGAGTTCTCGGTGTAGATCACGTCAGCGGGTGAGTGGCCGCCTTCGGCCACGATCTGCTGCGCCAGCACGTCCTCGTCGTTGCTGCGGACATGGACGGTGATGCCGGTCCGCTGCTCGAACGCGCTGACGATCTTGTCCGTGGTCTCCGGGTGCTGCCCGCTGTACAGGGTGAGCGCGCCGGATGTGTCCGAGGACAGCGAGAGGGCGTTGCCGCAGGCAGTCAGCGTGCAGGCCAGGGCGGCTGCGGCTATCAGCGAAGCGGGGCCCCATCGCCGTACTCTCACACCAGGTACCTCTTCCCGTCGCGGATAGCCGGATCGGCGGGCACGGACCAGCCAGGACCGTGTCACCAATGGAAGCTTAGGCTAACCTAACAAACCTGCCGGACCGCGCCCAGGGTCCCCGGTCCCCGATCCCGGGGCCCAATGTCCCCGGCGGAAGCGGACGGGTGAGCCGTCCCCCGGCCGGACCGGACCGAAGCTGGCCCGGGCCCGGGCCAGCCCGGGCCGGCCCGCGGCTAGCAGGCGGCGACGCGATCACCAGCGTGGCGCAGCCTGGTCTGGTGAACGTACTCTGGGGGGATGCCCGGGATCTCCCGGCACTGGGGGGCGCCTGGCTGCCCGGTGCGGGTGCACCCGGGGCGACGGGCGAGACGTACTGAGGTGACTGGTTGCGAGACATCCTGGACCCGATCACGAAGTGGTGGGATGCGGGCGAGGTGTTCGGCCTGGCGACCGTGGTCCGCACGTTCCGCAGCGCGCCGCGGGAGCCGGGGGCGGCCATGGCCGTGTCCGCCGACGGCGAGGTGACCGGGAGCGTGTCCGGCGGCTGCGTCGAGGGCGCCGTGTACGAGGTGGCCCGGGAGGTGTGCGAGACCGGGCAGGCGGCGCTGCAGACGTACGGGGTCAGTGACGACGACGCGCTGTCGGTCGGCCTGACCTGCGGCGGCATCCTGCACGTGTTCGTCGAGCCGGTGAGCCCCGAGTTGTTCCCCGAACTCGGTGACGTGACGGCCGCGATCCGGGCGGGCGAGCCGGTGGCCGTGGCCACGGTGATCGAGGGCCCGGGCCGGGTCGGCGCGCGCCGGGTGATCTGGCCGGAGACCGAAGACGGAGCGCGGGCCAGCGGCACGCTCGGCGCCGGGGACCGGCTGGACCAGGCCGTTGACGACGATGCCCGCGGCATGCTGGCCCAGGGCCTGACCGGGGTGCGGCGCTACGGCGAGCACGGCGAGCGGCGCGGGGACGACCTGGCCGTGTTCGTGCACTCGTTCGCGCCGCCGCCGCGGATGCTGGTGTTCGGCGCGATCGACTTCGCCGCCGCGGTGGCCAGGGCCGGGAAGTTCCTCGGTTACCGGGTCACGGTGTGCGACGCCCGGCCGATCTTCACCACCAAGGCCCGTTTCCCGGACGCCGACGACGTGGTGGTGGACTGGCCGCACCGCTTCCTGGCCCGCACCCCGGTAGACGAGCGCACGGTCATCTGCGTGCTCACCCACGACCCCAAGTTCGACGTGCCGGTGCTGGAGGTGGCGCTCCGCACGCCTGCCGGGTACATCGGCGCGATGGGCTCCCGGCGCACCCACGAGGACCGGCTGGACCGGCTGCGCGAGGTGGGCCTGACCGAGGATGAGCTGTCCCGGCTGCGCTCGCCGATCGGGCTGGACCTCGGCGCCAGGACCCCGGAGGAGACGGCGGTGTCGGTGGCGGCGGAACTCATCCAGCTGCGCTGGGGCGGCTCGGGCCGGCCGCTGACGCTGACCTCGGGCCGGATCCACCACGGATGACCGGCGCCCCGCCGCAGGTCGCCGGGGTGCTGCTGGCCGCGGGCGCGGGCTCCCGGCTGGGCAGCCCGAAAGCACTGGTGGAGCTGCACGGGGTGCGGCTGGCTGACCGCGGCGTGGCGCTGCTGCGGGACGGCGGCGCCGACCCGGTGGTGGTGGTCACCGGCGCGGCCCCGGTCGGGCTGCCCGGGGTGATCACCGTGGCCAACCCGGACTGGCGCACCGGCATGGGCTCCTCACTCGCGGCAGGCCTGCGGTCGGTGCCACCGGGCCCGGCCGCGGCGGTGATCGCCCTGGTGGACCAGCCGCTGGTGGGCGCCGCGGCGGTGCAGCGGCTGATCAGCGCGCACGCCGCCGGCGCCGGGGTGGCGGTCGCGGCCTACCACGGCCAGCCGCGCAACCCGGTGCTGATCGCCCGGGAGCACTGGCCGGAAGTGATCAGCCTGGCGGCGGGGGACGTGGGCGCGCGGCCGTTCCTGCGCGCGCACCCCGAGCTCGTCACGCTGGTGGAGTGCGCCGACACCGGCCGCCCGGATGACATCGATACCCCGGCGGACCTGGCCCGGCTGACCCGTGACGTCAGCTGACCGTCACTTCGATGCCCCAGGTGTGCGTGACGCTGTCCCCCGGCTCCAGCGTGAGCAGGTCCACCCCGGAGGCGAACGCGTTGGGCGGGCAGGTCATCGGCTCGATGGCCAGCGCGCGGCGGGCCCGGTCCGGCCCCAGCGTGTCACCGGTGAACACCTGCAGCCAGCCGTACCCGGGGCCCGCCCACAGCGCCACCTCGGTGCCCGGCCCGCGCAGCCGCGCCCAGGCCCGCCCGCTGCCGTCCCGGTCCAGCCCGGTCAGCGCGTGATCCAGCCGCATGCCGCCGACCGGCCGTCCGGCGCGGAAATCAAAGCTGGTGCCGGTCACGTCCGCGGCCGGGCCGGCCGGGATGCCCCGGTCCCCGGTGGGCAGCCAGAGCCCGGCGGGCAGCAACAGCTCGCACTCATCGACCACTTCCGTGCCCGCGGTCAGGTACGGATGCGATCCGGTACCGTACGGGGCGGCGGCGGAGCCAGCGTTGCGGGCGCTGATGCTCACCTGCAGGCCGTGGTCCGGGTCCAGCCGGTACCCCGCCTCGATGTCCAGGCAGAACGGGTATCCATGCTGCCCGAGCAGCGTGTGCCGCAGCGTGACGTCTTGGCCGGTCTGCGCCATGCACTGCCAGCTGGCGTTCCGGGTCAGGCCGTGGATGGCGTTGCCGTGGCCGGGCTCGCTGAGATCGAGCTGGTAGGCGGTTCCGCCGATGACGTAGCGGCCGCGGTCCACCCGGTTCGGCCACGGGCACAGCAACTGCCCGGCCGCCGCGGGCGGCAGCATGTCCGGGCCGTACTCGGTGATGACCGGCAGGTCCCGGTGGCGCAGCACCCGTAGCCCGGCCCCGAGCTCGGTGATGATGGCCTGGTAGTCCCCGGCAGAGATGTCGTATTGCGCCCCGGTGAGCGGAATCCGGGCGCCGTCAGGCGAGACCATGATCAGCTTTCCTGGATCTGAATCCGTAACCCGGAAACAGGGCCCGATGGATCCGCGGCGGCCGGGTTGTGGTCGAGTGCCGGCGGGGCTGCTTGGGGAGCGGGGGACCGTCAGCCCCGCCGGCACTTGAACCATAGCGGCCCCGGCGGCGGGTATGGGCGAAGTTCATCAAGCCGGGGGGTAGCGCCATTGCCTGCACTGTTTTATGCCTTTCCGTGATTGCTCAGGCACTTTAAGTCCGCCGTCCCAGGTAGCTCGCCTTAGGGCGTGTTTGGGTGCTTCCCTTTTTCAGCCGCTAGCACGCCCCAATCCGGCCGGGCGGCGGTCCGGTCCGGGTGCAACCGCCCGGCCCGCCTGGCGCGAATCTTCCGGTGACGCGATTTCCCGGTAGAGAGGACCGCCGCATCGTGACTGCGCAAGTCGGTGAGGTTCCCGCGGCGTGCGCGGCAGACAGCTGGCTGCGCCAGAGCATCGCGGCCGAACTCGCCCGCCATGCTCCGCCGCCGGCTGGCCGAGCTGGACTTCCTCGGCGCGGAACTGGCCCCTTCCGAGGACGTGCTCGGGCGCCTGGTCTGCGGGCCAGGCGGGCCGTGATCTTCGCCCGCCATCTCACCGCTGCCGCCCGGGCCGCCCGGGCGGACCGGCGGGTCGAACGTCAGGCTGCCTGGCTCGTGACCCCAGGCGCCGCGGGCGTTCCCGGGCCCCTGTTCACGGTGAGCGGCGCCGCCCGGCGGCTCGGCATCCCCGCCGCCACCCTGCGCACCTGGGAGCGCCGGCACGGGATCGGCCCCTCGGCCCGCAGTCCCGGCGGGCACCGCCGGTACACCTGGGAGGATCTGGTCCGGTTGCGGGCCATGCGGACCCTGGTGGAAACCGGCATCCCGCCGGCCCAGGCGGCCGGGCTCGCCGCCCGGGCCGCGCACGGCGAGGGCGGGCGCAGCCTGCCCGCTGGCGCTGCTGCCAGCGCGACCGCGACCAGCACCGCCGCAGGCCAGCTGGCCGGGCCGCTGGCGGGGCATGCTGGCCCGCCGGGCCCGGCGCCGCCACCGGGCATGGTGGTCCGGGCGGCGCTGGCCCTGGACGCCCCGCTGCTGCGGACGGTCTTCACCGACGCCTTCGCCAGCTACGGTGTCACCGCCACCTGGCAGCAGCTGGCCGTGCCCGCACTGCGCGAGTTCGGCGACCGCGCGCCACCCGCCGGGCACGTGGCGGCCGAGCACCTGCTGTCCGGCTGCCTCCTCAGCGCCCTGCTCCAGGTCATCACCCAGGCACCCCCAGCGCACATGGCCCGGCCGGTGGTGCTGGCCTGCGCCGAGGAAGAGCAGCATGTGCTCCCGGTGTACGCGCTGCAGGCGGAGCTGGCCAGCCGGGGCGTGGACGTCCGGCAGCTCGGCGGCCGGGTGCCGCGGCAGGCCCTGGCGCACGCGGTCGGGGCGGTCCGCCCGGCCGCGGTGTTCGTCTGGGCTCAGGTGCCGGGCACCGCGGACCCGGCGCTGCTGCACGGGTTGCAGCACGGGCTCCCGCCGGTGCCCCGGGTGGTGATCGGCGGCCCGGGCTGGCCGCGGGCGGCGGGCATCGGCCAGGTGTCCCTGGTCAGCTCGCTGGCCAGCGCCGCCGACCTGCTCGTTGACTGCGCCCTCGTGGCGTCCTGAAGGGAGGCCCTGATGACCGGCCAGACGCACCGTCGTGCCCGGCGCCATGGGCGGCAGCCGGGCCAGCGCGTCACGCAGCTACGTGATCGCCACCGCGCCGAGAGCCGCCCAGCCCGCTGCTGGCCAGCCTGCCGCCTGCCGCTCCAGGCGCAGGTCCGGCCGCCTGCCAGGTTCGGGTAACCGGGTCAGCCGGGTGTGTCCGAGGCGCCTGGCTAACGGGTGACATATGGTCGCCTTGGTGATGATTGATGGCGCACGAGGTTGCATTCAGCGTGGGAGCGGTCGCCCGCCATCTGGGCGTCGCACCGTCCACGCTGCGCACCTGGAACCGGCGCTATGGGATTGGCGCCCGGGAGCTGAGTCCTGGCCGGCACCGGCGCTACACGGCCGCGGACATTATCCGGCTCGAGCACATGCAGCGGCTGATCCTGCGCGGGGCCGCACCCGCTGATGCCGCCCGGGCCGCCCTGGCCCTGGGCATAGCGGCGGCCGCGCCGCCTAATGAGGCGCCGTCCGCCCCAGCAGAGCAGATCCTGGTGACGACCGTTCCCGCCAGCGCGCCTGCGGTACGTGCCGGGCAGGGCCATGGCTCCGGTGGGCAGCGGCTCGCACTGCCCGGCGCATCGCCCGCCGCACGCGGCCTCGCCCGCGGCGCGCTGGCCCTGGACGAAACCCTGCTCACCGAGACCATCAGCCTGGCCCTGGCCCGTGAGGGCGTGGCGGAGACCTGGCACACCCTGGTGCTGCCGGTGTTCGCCGCGATCGGCACGCGGTACGAGCGCACCGGTGCCTGCATTGATGCCGAGCATCTGCTGTCCTCGGTCATCATCGCCACGTTCTCTGCCGTGCCCGTGATGAGCAGGCTGGACGAGGCCGGGCTGCCCGGGGCCTGGCCGGGCGGAGCCGGGCCCCGGGCGGTGCTGCTGGCCAGCGCGGAGGGGGAGCGGCACAGCCTGCCCCTGTACGCGCTGGCGGCGGCTCTGGCCGAACGCGGGATCAGCACCAAGAACCTCGGTGCCGACCTGCCCCGGCGCTCGCTGGCCGACGCGATCCGGCGGACCGGTCCGGGCGCGGTGTTCATCTGGTCCCAGCTGCCCGCCACCGGGGACCTGGCCGCGCTGCCCGCGCTGCCCCAGCGCCGCCCCGGCAACCGGCTGCTGCTCGGCGGGCCCGGCTGGCGCCGGGGCCGGCCGCCAGCCGGTATCCGGCAGGTTCATTCGCTGCCCGACGCGGTGACCGAAGTGGTCGCGGCCCTCGGCGAGGACTGAACCAGCCCAGCCGGTCCCGTGGCCCGGGCCTGGCCCGGCCACTGACACCGCTGCCTCAGCAGCGCACGCCGCATCGTTCCGTTCCCTCTTCTGCCTGTCTCCCGCTTGTCCCGGCCGGTCTCCCTGTCTTCGACCGGGGGAGCCCGTGTGATTGCGCGTGGCCACCCAATACACTATGAATAACTTTTGAAGCGATTTTGACTGTGGGGTCCGGCTGGCTCAGCAAACTGGCGGGCCGGGGAGGCTGGTGGCGCGGGTGGGCGCAGACAGGATCAGGGAACTGGGCGACCGCCTGGCCGCAGCCGATGACAATGCGTTCACCGATTGCTATGCGGAACTGGGCCCGGTGCTCCGGCGTTACCTGCGCGGCCGGGTGCCGGACGCCGATGTCGACGACGTGGTGCAGGTGGTCTTTGTCGAGCTATGGCGGTTCCGCAGCCGGTATGACCCGCGGCGGAGCCTGCAGGCCTGGGTGCTGGCCATCGCGCGGCGGCGGGCCATCGACCACCTCCGGTCGCACCGCCATACCGTGCCGATCGAGGACGCTGGATCGCTCGGCGGGCCGGACGGCCGCGACATCGCCCGCATGGTGGAGCAATCACAGGACATGAAGGTGGCCCTCGCGCAGCTGCCCAGCCACCAGCGGGAGGCCATCGAGATGGCCTACTTCGCGGACCTGACCCAGCGGGAGATCGCCGAGCGGCTGCACGTGCCGCTCGGCACGATCAAAGCCCGGACCGCGCGCGGCTTGCGCAGGCTGGGCACGCTGATCGCGTCACCGGCCGCGCTCTGAATGGCGCGCCACGAGCTCAATGGCGCACCACGAGAAGGGCATCACTGCCGCCCGCTATCGCGGCGGGGTCAGCGACCCGTTCCGCACCGCCTCCGCGGCGAGCACCCCGAACAGGTAAAAATACGCCGCTTCCTCGTCGGCGAACGAGCGCACCTCGTGCCGGGCGCCGTCGGCCGCGCTGAACACCTCGAAACCGTCCTCGGTGCGCAGCAGGCACATCGCGCCGTCCGTTTCATGCTCCAGCGCGTACGCGGAGCGCGGGATAGCGGCCAGGTCAGCGAGCTCAGAAAAGATCGACCGGGTCTGCACCCGCTGCTTACGGGACGCACGCCCGCCCGCCTGCGGAACCTGGCGGCGGCGTGGCAAGGTGCCAGCTGGCGGCGCGCCCAGCGGGCTTCCCCCGGTGCTGTTCCATCCGCCGCTACCGTAGGGGGCGCTGTTCCCGTAGGGGGCGCTGTTCTCGTTCCACCCGCCCGTTCCGGCTGGGCTCCCGGAGCCGGTCCCGTTCGCGGCGTAGCCGTTACGTTCCCCGGTCCCGCCGGGGGGGAGGCTGTAGGTGCGCTCGCCGGTGCCGTTGGGCAGGCCGTAGCCGTTCCGGTCGGTAGTGCTGGGCGGCAGGCTGTAGCGATTCCCGTCGCCGGTCCCGCCGGGAGGGAGGCTGTACGCGGTGCGCTCGCCGGTGCCGTTGGGCAGGCCGTAGCCGTTCCGGTCGGTAGTGCTGGGCGGCAGGCTGTAGCGATTCCCGTCGCCGGTCCCGCCGGGGGGAAGGCCGTACCCGTTGCGCTCGCCAGCGCCGTACGGGGCGCTGTTGCTGTTCCGCCCGCCGGTGCCGTCCGGCGCGCCGTAGCCGCTCCGCCCGGCCCCCCTGTTCGGCGGACCGTAGCCGTTCCACGCGGCTGCCGGTTCCAGCGAGGGCTCGCGCAGGTAGCTGGGCCCGGTGCCCGGGCCGCCGCCGCTGCCCGCCGGGGATGGCCAGGGCTGGGCACCGTACGGATACGACCGTTCCGCCGGCGGCGGGACCGTGGGCTCCGCCCACGGCGGTGCCTTCTCCACCTTTTCCTCGGTCAGCCCGGTGACCTCGTCGCGCGGGGTCAGCAGCTCGAAAACGCCTCGGTCCACCTGCCAGTAGCCGAGTTCCCTGGCCCGGCGGCCGTCGCTGCCGAGGTAGACGATGTGCAGCCGGTCATCCTGGTCATCGAGCACCAGGCAGGGCTCGCCCCGGAATGTGCCGATTGGCCGGGACTCCCACAGGACATCGATTTCCGCCCGGGTCACCCGCTTGCGCCAGTATCCCGGCGCGGGCTCGAAGCCCAGATCCTCCGGCGGTGGGAGCGCGGCGAACAGCACCACGTCCGAGCTCGTGGGCCCGACGCCCACCTCGTACGGTGCGCCGCGGTACGCCGCCATCAGCCGGAAGCGCATGGCTTACAGCCCCCTGGACGGGCGGAGCCAGCTCTGCCCGTCGTAACGGGCGATGAGCTCTTCCCCGGGCTGGGCGATCCGGTGGATCTCCGCGCCCACCGGCACCGGCATCGGCAACGTGTAGAACTCCGGGACGCTGGTATGCCGGGGGCCCACGGTGTCGGCCGGGGGCATGGCCAGGGACGTGCTCATGTCCAGAGCGCGCCACCGCAGCACGTAGATCTCCGCAAGGTCGGGGGTGAAGTCTGACCCGTCGTAGCCAAGGTTCAGGGCATCGTAAATCTCGGCTGGACCGCGGAAACCGCAGTCCCTGGCCCGGTACACGTACCCGGCGATGACCGAGCGCTGACCGGAAAGATAAGGCTCGACCAGGCGGGGCGGGATGACTTTCTGCATCGGCGTTCCCGGTTCGATGATCCTGAACATTTGCTCAGGTTGCGTCACACACTCCCCTCCGGATGGCTCTGGTGCAGTTCAAAAGACTCTCACACGCGGATTTTCCCCTCAACGACTTTGGCATAGACCGCACTGATCCGTATGGGTAATGGCGTGGTAACCCGCTGTCCAGGGCTGAGGCCCGCCCGGGAAGGATGAGCCTGGGCGGGCAAGGCCGGCCCAGACGCCGCCGGTTCCGGCCGGCCGCAATGCTATGCGCGGGCGGCCAGGTACCCGGCGATCCGCGCCCGGTCCGCTTCGCTGGCGGTGAAGGTGACGAGCTTCTGCTCCGGGTCGTCAGCGACCTGGAGCACGACATGCTGCAGCAGCAGGTCGCCGAGCACAGGATGATGCAGTCGCTTGGTCCCCGAGCTGAGCGCGGCAACGTCGTGCCGCGGCCACCAGGCCCGGACCTCCGGGCTGCGGGCCAGCAGCCGTTCGATCAGCGCGCGGAACGCGGGGTCACCCGGGTGCCGCGCGGCCGCGGAGCGAAACCGGGCCAGCTGCGCGGCGGCCTCGGCGGTCCAGTCGACCAGGACGGCCCGGGCGGCTGGATCGGTGAAATACCACCAGAGCATGTTCCGCTCGCTGGCCGGCCGGGCCGCCCAGTCCGTCCACAGCGCCCGGGCTGCCCGGTTGGCCGCCAGCACGTCCCAGTAGCGACCGGTGACATAGGCCGGGTCCGGGTCCAGGCGGTCCACCAGGGCGGCCACCCCAGGAACCAGCCTCTCGACAGCGCCCGCGGCGTGCTCCGCCGGCCCGTCACGCACCAGCGTATGCAGGTGGGCCCGCTCGGCGGGCTCGAGCTGCAGCGCCCGGGCCAGCGCGTCCAGTACCTGGGCTGAGGGGGACAGGTCCCGGGCCCTGCTCCAGGAACGTGTAGTAGGTGGTGGAGATCCCGGCCAGTAGCGCGACTTCCTCCCGGCGCAGGCCGGGGGTGGCGGTCACCGACCGGATCGCGGGCCTCGGCTAATCGCCCCTGACTTCTACCACCGCCACGGGGACCGCCTTGACCTGCCCGCCACCGCCCAGGGCCGGGAGCGTGGCCTGCAGCTGCTCCAGGCGGTAGACCGCGACGGGGTCCGCCGGGACGTCCCGGCTGTCCTGGACTACCTGGCCGACCGGGATATCGGCACCGGCCGGGCGGCCATGGTCGGCCTGAGCGTCGGCGGCCATATCGCGTACTACGCTGCCACGCAGCTGCCGCTGGCCGCCGTGGCAGTGTTCTACCCCGGCTGGCTGACCGACACCGGCATCGCGCTGAGCCGGCCCGAGCCAACCCTGGCCCTCACTCCCGGCCTCACCGCGCACGGCACCCGGCTGCTGTTCCTGGTCGGCGACGCGGACCAGCTCTATACCGCCGCGCAGCGCGACCAGATCGCCGCCCGGCTGCGAGAGGACGGGGTGGACCACGAGATGGTGGTCTACCCGGGCGCCCCGCACGGGTTCTTCTGCGACGAGCGCGACCTACCGGCCTGCCGCGGCCGCCGACGCGTTCACGCGGGTCACCGTGTTGCTCGCCGCCACGCTGCCGCGCCCGGGAACCGCTCCTCGCTGAGCTGGACATCAGTCCCTGGCCCGGCCGGTTCCCCAGCCTGGCGCCCGGCCTGATCCGGGACGGACGGCCCAGGGCAGCTGGTGGCTAGGGTTGACATCATGCGCCCGCTGAACGCGACCGAGCCGCCGTACCCGGCTGATGACGGGGCCGCGGACCCGGCCGTGGCCGCCGCCCTGACCGCATACGCCGCGGGCCAGGGCAGTGAGCACGCCGCGCTGACCGCCCTGGCCGGGTCCAGGCTGCTGGTGCCGGTGGTCGCGGTGCTCACCGAGGAGGCGGGCAGCGAAGAGGCGGGCGCCGGGAAAGCCGTCTCTGAGCAGGCACGTGGTACCGGGGCGCACAGTACGCAGGGCGCGCCCGGCGCGCACCAGGGGCTGCGCCGGGAGAAGTCCACCGAGATGGCGCTGCCCACGCTGGTCGGCCGCGACGGCAGGCATGCCGTGCTGGCCTTCACCTCCATGGCCGCGCTGACCCGGTGGCGCGGCGAGGCCCGCCCGGTGCCGGTGCCCGCGGCCCGGGCCTGGCAGGCGGGCACGCAGGACGCCAGCGCCGTGGTCATCGACGTGGCCGGGCCGGTCCCGCTCACCGTGGACGGGGCCCGGCTGGCCGCCCTCGCCGCCGGGCAGCCGGTGCCGCCGCCGCACGAGGATCCCGACGTGCTGGCCGCGGCCCGGGCCGCAGCCGCCCGCGAGCCGCTGCTGGCCCAGATAACCGTGGGGCAGGCCAGCCATCCCGGCAGCGACCTGGGGCTGCGGGTGACGCTGGCCACTGGCTGCGATGCGGCCGCGGCTGCGGCCGCGGTCGGCCGCGTGGCGGACACCATGCTGGCCGCCACCGGCGGGCGGCTGCGCCGCGGGATGGACGTATCCATCGTCACGGGCCCGCAGAGCTGACACCACGGGGTTGACACCACGGGGTTGGCACCACGGGGCTGATAGCACGGGCCGGCCCTACGGGCTTGGCACCACGGGCCTGGCCCCACGGGCCTGGCCCCACGGGCCTGGCCCCACGGGGCGGATGCGGCGGACCTGGCACTACGGGGCAAGCCGGGCCGCCACGCATGGGAGGATCAGCAGCATGTTTCGCTGGCTTACCGCGGGGGAGTCGCACGGCCGTGCCCTCGTTGCGATCTGCGAGGGAGTCCCCGCCGGGGTTGACATCACCTCGGCTGACGTCGCGGCCGCGCTGGCCCGCAGGCGGGCCGGGTACGGCCGCGGCGCGCGGATGAAGTTCGAGCAGGACGAGGTGGAGCTCACCGGCGGCGTCCGGCACGGCCGCACGCTCGGCGGCCCGGTCGCGATCAGGGTCGGCAACACCGAATGGCCGAAGTGGGAAACGGTCATGGCGCCCGACCCGGTCCCCGCCGAGGAACTCGCCGACCTGGCCCGCAACGCCCCGCTGACCCGGCCCCGGCCGGGCCATGCCGACCTGGCCGGGATGCAGAAGTACGGTCACGATGATGCCCGGCCGGTGCTGGAACGCGCGAGCGCGCGGGAGACAGCCGCCCGGGTGGCCCTGGGCGAGGTGGCCAGGCAGTACCTCCGCCAGGCGTTGCGGATCGAGATCGTCAGTCACGTGGTGGAACTCGGCGGCGTGCGGGCCCCCGAGGGGGTCGTGCCCGGGCCCGGCGACCAGGCGCGGATCGATGCGGATCCGGTGCGCTGCCTCGACCCGGCGGCGAGCGCGGCGATGCAGGCAGAAATCGACGCGGCCCGCAAGGACGGCGATACCCTCGGGGGGGTGGTCGAGGTCCTGGGCTATGGCCTGCCGCCGGGGCTGGGCAGTCACGTGCACTGGGACCGGCGGCTGGACGGGCGGCTCGCCGCCGCGCTGATGAGCATCCAGGCGATCAAGGGCGTGGAAGTCGGCGACGGGTTCACCACAGCCCGGCGCCGGGGGTCGCAGGCCCACGATGAGATCGAGCCGACCCCGGACGGCGTCCGGCGGCGGACCAACCGGGCAGGCGGGATCGAGGGGGGCATGAGCACGGGAGAGACGGTGCGGGTGCGCGCGGCGATGAAGCCGATCTCCACCGTGCCCCGGGCGCTGGCCACCGTAGACGTGCGGACCGGCGAGGTGGCCAAGGCCATCAACCAGCGCAGCGACGTCACCGCGGTACCCGCGGCCGGAGTGGTGGCCGAGGCCATGGTCGCGCTGGTGCTGGCCGGCGCCGCGGCAGAGAAGTTCGGCGGCGACTCGGTCGCCGAGGTACAGCGCAACGTAGACGGATACCTGAAATCACTGGTGATCACATGACCGGGCTGGACCAGGAGTACGAAGCGGGGCCGCCCAGCGGGCCGGCCGCGATCCTCATCGGGCCGCCGGGCGCGGGCAAGTCCACCGTGGGCGCGCTGCTCGCCGGGCTGCTCTCGGCGGAGTTCGCCGATGCCGACGAGGTCATCGCGGCGGCAGCGGGCAAGCCGGTCGGCGACATCTTCATCACCGACGGCGAGGCCGCGTTCCGGGCCATGGAGCGGGCCACCGCAGCCCGGCTGATCAGCAGCCACCGCGGCGTGCTCGCGCTCGGTGGCGGCGCCATCCTCGACCCCGGCACCCAGGAGCTGCTGGCTGGCCACCGGGTCGTCTACCTCGAGACCGGGTTCGCCGCCGCGGTGCACCGTACCGGGCTGGACGCGCCGCGGCCGCTGCTGCTCGGCAACCCCAGGGCACGGATGAAGACCCTGCTGGAGGAGCGGCTCCCGCTGTATTCGAAGCTCGCCTGGATCACGGTGCGGACGGACGGCCGGGAGCCGCAGGACATCGCGGCCGAGATCGCCGGGGCGATCGCGGTCGGGCCGGCCACGGCCCTGCGGGTGCCCCCTCGGACGGCGCCGCGGGCGGCCCGGCCGGGCCGTGACCGTCACCCGGATACCGGTCGGCGGCGAGCAGCCCTACGACGTCGTGGTCGGCGCCGGTGTCCTCGGCGAGCTGCCCTCGCTGATCGGCCCGCGGGCCAGCTCGGTGATGGTCATCGCGCCCGAGGGCCTGGCCGAGGTGGCCGGCCCGGTCTGCCGCGCGCTCGCGGCCGCCGGGTACGAGGTGCATACGGCGCAGGTGCCCGCCGGGGAAGCGGCCAAGGACATCTCGGTCGCCGCGGGCCTGTGGTCGAAGCTGGCCGCCAGCCGGATCACCCGCACCGACGCCATCGTCGGCGTGGGCGGCGGGGCCACCACCGACCTGGCCGGCTTCGTGGCGGCCACCTGGCTGCGCGGGGTCAGGGTGGTGCTCGTGCCGACCACGCTGCTCGCGATCACCGACGCCGCGGTCGGCGGGAAGACCGCGGTGGACATCCCCGAGGGGAAGAACCTGGTCGGTACCTTTTCCCCGCCCGCCGGGGTGCTGGCCGACCTGACCGTGCTGGAATCGCTGCCGCAGCCGGAGTATGTCAGCGGCCTGGCTGAAGTGATCAAGGCCGGGTTCATCGCCGACCCGGTGATCCTGGAGCTGATCGAGGCCGACCCGGCCGGGGCCGTCGTGCCGCACGGGCAGCACGCAAGGGAACTCGTGGAGCGCGCAGTGCGGATGAAGGCCGGCGTGGTCTCGGGGGACCTGCGGGAGGCGGGCCGCCGGGAGATCCTGAACTACGGCCACACGCTCGGCCATGCCATCGAGCGGGTCGAGGGGTACCGCATCCGGCACGGCGAAGCGGTCGCCATCGGCATGGTGTTCGCGGCGGAAGTGGCCCGGCGGGCGGGCCGCCTGGACGCGGTGACCGCTGGCCGGCACCGCCGCGTGCTGCATGCGGTCGGCCTGCCGACCTGCTACAAGCCGGGCCTGTGGGCCGAGCTGCGGGACGCCATGACGGTGGACAAGAAGGCCCGCGGCGCCCGGCTCAGGCTGGTCGTGCTGGACGGGCTGGCTCAGCCCGGCGTGTTCGACTCGCCGCCAGAGGCCCTGCTGGGCAGCGTCTATCACCAGGAGGTGGCGAAGCGATGAAGCAAGTGCTCGTGCTGAACGGCCCGAACCTGCGCCAGCTGGGCGCCCGGGAGCCGGACGTGTACGGCAGCCAGACTTTCGACGACCTGGTCGAGACCTGCCGGCTGACCGGGCGCACGCTCGACCTGCACGTCGAGGTCAGGCAGACCGACGACGAGGCCGAGATGATCAGCTGGGTGCACGAGGCGGCGGCGGCGCGGATCCCGCTGGTGCTCAACCCCGCGGCGTTCACCCACTACTCCTACGCGCTGCGGGACGCGCTGGCCATGCGCACGGCGCCGCTGGTGGAGGTACACCTGTCCAACCCCGCCACCCGGGAGGTGTTCCGGCACACGTCCGTGGTGGCTGGTGTCGCGGACGGCACGGTGGCAGGCTTCGGCTTGATGTCCTACCAGCTTGCGCTCCAGGCGATCGCGGAGCTCACCGCGGTCGGCGCCAGCTGAAATCCGGGGATGAGCATGCGCATCGGGATGCACCTGAACTACGCCGGCGGATTCACCGAGACCATGGCCGAGCTTGCCGACTACGAGAAGGCCGGCCTGGACATCGTGTTCGTGCCCGAGGCCTACAGCTTCGACGCGGTCAGCCAGCTGGGGTTCATCGCGGCCCGGACGGAGCGGCTGCAGATCGCCTCGGGCATCTTCCAGCTGTACTCGCGGACCCCCGCGCTGACCGCGATGACCGCGGCCGGGCTCGACTACGTGTCCGGCGGCCGGTTCACGCTCGGCATCGGCGCCTCCGGGCCGCAGGTGATCGAAGGCTGGCACGGGGTGCCGTACGACGCCCCGATCGGCCGGACCCGGGAGCTCATCGAGATCTGCCGGATGGTCTGGCGCCGCGAGCGGCTGCAGTACGCCGGAAAGCACTACACGATCCCGCTGCCGCCCGGGCAGGGGACCGGGCTCGGCAAGCCACTCAAGCTGATCAACCACCCGATCCGGGAGCGGATCCCGGTCCTTATCGCGGCGCTCGGGCCGAAGAACGTGGCGCTGGCCGCGGAGCTCGCCGAGGGCTGGCAGCCGATCTTCTACTTCCCGGAGAAAGCGGCCAGTGCCTGGGCCGAGCCGCTGGCGGAAGGCCGGGCCCGGCGCGATCCTGCGCTCGGCCCGCTGGACGTGGTGGCCGCCGCCCCGCTGGCCATCGGCCCGGACGTGACCGGCTACCTCGACCTGGCCCGGCCACACTTCGCGTTGTACATCGGCGGGATGGGCCCGCACCGGGACCGGGGGCACAACTTCTACTACGAGCTCGCGGTGCGGATGGGCTTCGCCGACGCGGCCGCCCAGATCCAGGATGCCTACCTGGCCGGCCGGAAGGATGAGGCGGCGGGCCTGGTGCCTGCCGAGCTGCTCGCGGGCACGTCCCTGATCGGCCCAGAGGGGCTGGTCGCGGAGCGGGTGGCGGCGATGAAGGAGTCCGGGGTAGGCACACTGAACGTGACGCCGATCGCTGAGACACACGCCGACCGGATCCGCCTCATCGCGCAGGTCCGCGACCTGGCCAGCTAGCCCCACCGCCCGCCCTCCCCCGCCCTCCCGGCGGGGAGGGCGGCAGCTCTCCGGACGCCCCGCCTCACCAACCCCACCGATCACAACACCCTCAGCCACCCCCGCCTCCCGGCCCCGCCCGCGCTTATGTGGTGGCAACTGCATCGCATATGCACAATCCCCACCACATAAGCGATGGGTCTGGCCCCCACCACATAAGCGATGCGGAAGGTCAGCACGGACAGCGCGGTCACCGCGACGGCCAGGGCGAGCAAGGCGCCGCCCTGGGCGCGCACCCGGACCAGTCCGGGTGCGCCCTCATCGCCGCCCAGCCCGCCTCCAGGGCCCAGTTGACCGGGTTGCAGTCCGCGACGATCGTGAGTGACGTCTTATTCTGCGACGGGCCCCAGGCCGAGGAAGCGCCGCACGTCAGCGGCGTCCGCGTCCAGCGCGGCCCGGTCCGCGGCGCCCAGCGGTTCCAGCGGGACCAGCTCGACCTGGCCGCCCGGCAGCCCCCAGGTGGCTACCGCCCGCCCGCGCACCAGGGCAAACGGCCGGAACATGCCCCCACGGACGATGTCCGGCTCGTGGTCGCCCAGCACCGGGGCCCGGGACACCCAGCCGTGCAGAAGCGGGTCGAACGCGCCGAGCAGCCGGGCCGGGGGCAGCGCGGGCGACCCGGCGTCCGCCGCTGAGCCCGGCGGGCGGGCCAGGCCGGCCAGGCCGTCCGCACGTTCGGCGAGCCCGGCGGCGATCTCCGCGAACCCGCGGCGGGCCTCGCGCAGCGGCAGGCCCGCCCACCGGGCCAGGTCGGCGGCGCTAGCCGGAGCGTGCCCGGCCAGGTAGCGGCGGGCCAGCCAGCCGAGCGCGCGGCTGCCCCCGGCCCCTGGTGGCGGCGCGCCCACCCAGTCCCGGGCCAGTACGTAGGCCTGTTCCTGGCCGATCACCGGCCCGCGGACCGCGATGCCGCGCAGGGCCGCCCGGACGATCACATGCACCAGGGCCTGGCCTTCGGTGCGTATCCCGGCTGCGCTGAGCCGCTCCGCGAGCTGGGCCCGGGTCTGCGGGCCGTCCGTGCTGAGGGACCGTTCGATGATCGTGACGCCCCGGTCCGCGGCCTCCGGCGGCACGCCCTCCTGGCTGAGACGGCGGGCGTTGCCGGGGTGCAGCTGCGGGGTGGTCAGCTGATGCAGCGGCCAGTAGTCCTCGGTGCGGACGAGGTGCAGGGTGCCGCGGTTCAGCCAGCCGGTCACCAGCGTGCGGCCGGCGGTCAGCGCACGGTCCACGTCGGCGGCGGTCAGCCCGCGGCTGCGGGCCCGGATCGCCAGCCGGGCGGCCCGGAGATCCTGTGCCTGGATGGCCAGCAGCCGCCCGGCGACCGCCGCGGCGGATGGCGCGGGCGGCCCGGAGAGCAGCTGCGCGGCGACCCGCTCCGCGACCAGTCCCGGCGGCCCGGGCGAAACACGTGCTCTGGTCATCTGCCGATCGTGCCAGCTGCCACCGTCCAGTGCCGTGATCACCACGGGCCGCGACCACCACGGGCTGGGATCACCCCGGGCCGGGACCAGCACGCGCCCGGCCGTGTCCGGCTGACCAGGCCGTCCCACCGGTGCGGGAGGATAACCGCATGCATGTGCCTGCGACGTCGATCCAGATCCGCCCGGCCCGCGTGGCCGACGAAGCGGACCTGGCCCAGCTGGACCGCGCCGCCTGGTCGCACCAGACCGGGTTCCCGTCGGTCATCGAGCAAGCCGGGGCCTTCTTCCGGGTGGGCAGCCCGCCCGACGCCCACCTGGTTGCCCTGATCGACGGCCTGCTGGCGGACGGTACCCGGGCAGATGGCCTGCTGGCCGGCTATCTCCGGCTCAGGCCCGCCAGCCCGCTGCCAGAAAACCAGCACGTGTTCGGCGTGTTCGGGCTGGCGGTGGCGCCGCGGGCACGGCGCCGGGGAGTGGCGGCGGCGTTGCTGGCCGCGGCCGAGCAGCGCGCCAGGGCGAGCGGCGCCCGCAAGCTGAGCCTGCGCGTGTTCAGCACGAACGACGAGGCCATCCGGTTGTACCAGCGCTGTGGCTTCCAGCGTGAGGGCGTGCTGCGGGAAGAGTTCCTCATTGACGGCAGGTATATCGACGATGTGCTGATGAGCAAATATCTCGCTAACCCAGGCCAGTGAGCTGATCACGGGGCGCAGGGCATCCTCAGCCTGATCAGCCAGGCCCGCGCCGCCGTAAAACCAGGCGCCGGCCGAGCCAGGCTCACCCCGGGCTCAGCCTGGTTCGGCCACCCCGGCCACCCCGGCCAGCTTGTCCGGATTGCGGATCACGTCCAGCGCGACGATCCGGCCCGCGTCCACGGTGAACGCGATCACGGTCAGCACCCCGCCGCCGTCGCGCAGGACCAGGCCCGGGGCGCCGTTGACCATGACCATGCGGCTGCTGCGGACCGGCCGCCGGGAAAACGCGAGCAGCATCTGGGCCACCTGCTCGGCACCAGTCGTGCGGCGTATCGCGGCGGGGACCTTGCCGCCGCCGTCGCTGCGCCACACCACTTCCGGGTCCAGCAGCCCGACCAGCCGTTCCAGGTCACCATCGGCACAAGCGGCCGCGAACGCGGTGACCAGCTCCCGCTGCTCGGCCTGGGTGGGCGGGAACCGCGGCCGGGCTTCCCCGACCCGCCGCCGGGCCCGGGACGCGAGCTGGCGCACGGCCGCGGGGGAGCGGCCGACGATCTCCGCGATCTCGGTGAAGGCCAGCCCGAACACGTCGTGCAGCACGAAGGCGGTCCGCTCCGGGGCGGACAGCCGCTCCAGCACCACCAGCAGCGCCATGCTCACCGACTCGTCGAGGGTGACCCGCTCGGCCGGATCCGGCGCCGCGGTGTCCTGCACCAGCGGCTCGGGCAGCCACGGCCCGACGTACCGCTCCCGGCGGGCCCGGGCGCTGCCCAGCGCGTCCAGGGCCAGCCGGCTCACCACCGTGGTCAGCCAGGCGCCGAGGTCCTGGATCGCAGCCGGGTCCGGGACGTCGCGCAGCCGCAGCCAGGCTTCCTGGACGCAGTCCTCCGCCTCGGCCAGCGAGCCGAGCGTCGCATAGGCCACCCGGACCAGCCGTGGCCGGTGCGCCTCGAACGCCTGGGTCAAGTCCGGGCTGCTTCCCTCGCTCACTGTGCTCCTCATACCCCTGTGACGAGACAGCCCGCCGCGATGTGACGTCCACGGCTGCCTGTTTCCATGATCACAGGGAATTGGGGGTGCTGCGAGGCGCCGATTGCCCATGATCATGGGGGCTGGGGCTGGGGCTGGGGCTGGGGCTGGGGCTGGGGCTGGGGAAACGGCGGAGGCGACGGCGGCGGAGGCGGCGAGGTGCCCCAGGACGCCCATGGCGTCGGCGGCCCGCCCGGCCGGGACGAAGAGATGGTCGTGGTGGTAGCCGGCCACGACGTTGCAGCTGATCCGGGCCTGGGTCAGGGCGCTGGCCACCGCGGCGGTCAGCCCCACCGCGTCCAGCGCCGAGTGCACCTGCAGGGTGATCCGGCTGGCCACGTACTCGTAGCGGAGGCCCGCGGTATCCGCCTCGTGCTGCGGCAGGACCAGGGTCAGCCCCTCCGCCTCGGCCACGGTCACTACCGGCGTCAGCCCGTCCGGCACCGCCCCCGGCACGCTGGTGAACACGAACCGGCCGGGATCGAGTACCGGCCGCATGCCCCGCAACAGCCGCCCCAGTTCACGTTCTCCCGCCACGCCCGTACCGCCTCAATTGATAATTACCTGTAACCCGATAATGCTTTCTTAATTTTTATTTTTGTGCTATTATGCCCCGAAGTAGTTGATATTTTCCCGGGCGTGACGAATATCGCCTAGCCGAGCCGTACCGCACTCACCGCCGCCGCGGCCCGCGCCGCCCATCTCATCGTCGACAAGCCCCCGTATATCTTCGCGGACACCCTGGCCGAAGCTCTGCTCGGCAACCAGGCCGATGAGCTGATCAGTTATCACCGCGCACATGGCGACCATGTGGTGCTGCGCTCCGCGCGGGCCCAGGTGATCTGCCGCAGCCGGTTCACCGAGGACCGGCTCGCTGCGGCCATGCACCGGGAGATCAGCCAGTACGTGATCCTCGGCGCGGGCCTCGACTCGTACGGCTACCGGGCCGGCCTGGCCAGTCCGGTCCGGGTGTTCGAGGTCGACCACCCCGCCACCCAGCAGTGGAAGCGGGCCGCGCTGGCCGCGGCCCGCATCCCGGTCCCGGACCAGGTCAGCTACGTGCCGGTGGACTTCACCCGGGACCGGCTGGCCAGCCGGCTCGGCCAGGCCGGGTTCGACCCGGCCCGCCCGGCCCTGGTCAGCTGGCTCGGCGTCACCATGTACCTCACCCGGGACGCGATCAGCGCGGCCCTGGCCGGCATCGGCGGGTTCGCCCCGGGCACCGAACTCGTGGCCGACTACATGCTGCCGGACGGCCTGCGCGGCCCGGACGGCGACAGCTACGTGGAAAGCGTCGGCGCGGAGTCGGCCCGGCAGGGTGAGCCCTGGCTCAGTTTCCTCAGTCCGGCGGACATGACCGGACTGCTTATCTCCAACGGTTTCGGCGCCGTGGTGCACACCAGCCAGCGTGACGCGGTCGGGGCGGAACTGTGGGACCGGTCCGATTCACTCCGCCCCGGCCAGCTATCCATGATGGTCTCCGCCCAGGTGTCCATCGGGGAGGATCTGGTTCGTCGTAGGGGTGACCAACCGGACAACAACCCACAGGAGGACCGACCATGCAGTACCTGATGCTGGTCTGCCGCGAGGAAGCCGCACCGCTCACACCGGAGGACCAGGCCACGCTGGCGAACGGCGGGATGGCCTGGGTGAACGAGATGAAGGCCAGCGGGGTGCGCCAGGACGGCCACGCCCTGCAGCCGGTCAGCACCGCCACGACCATCCGGGTCCGGGCCGGTGAGGTGCTGATCGCGGACGGCCCGTTCGCCGAGACCAAAGAGCAGATCGCTGGCTTCGACATCCTGGAATGCGGCAACCTCGACGATGCGATCGAGGCGGCCGCCAAGCACCCGATGGCCCGGTACGGCGTGCTGGAACTGCGCCCGTTCTGGCAGCCGGACGAGTGAGGCCGGGCCGCCGCACATAAAGTCAGGGGCATGCCCGAGATCGAGCTGGCCCGCCGCGAGCAGCTGCGAGCGGCACTGGCCGCCCTGGACGCGGACGCCGCACTCATCACCAGCCTGGTCAACGTCCGCTACCTGGCCGGCCTGGCCAGCTCGAACGCGGCGCTGCTGATCCTGGCGAGCGGCCGGGAATCCGTGCTCAGCACGGATTCCCGGTACGCGCTCGCGGCCCGCCGTGACTGCCCTGACCTGGAGCTGCTCGTCGAGCGTTTCGCCGAGCCGTCGCTGGCCCGCGTTGCGGCGGACCGGGGCGTGCGCAGGCTCGCGTTCGAGGCGCATGAGATGACCGTGGAACGCCATCTGGCCCTGGCCGAGGCGGTGCCCGGGACCGAGCTGGTGGCACTGGGCCGGGCCGTTGAGGAATTGCGGATGGTCAAGGATGAGCAGGAGATCGGCCTGCTCAGCCGGGCCTGCGCGATCACCTCGGCGGCGTTCGAGGAGGTGGCGGGGCGCATCCTTCCTGGGATGACCGAGCGGGAACTGGCCCTGGCGCTGGAGCGGGCCATGGCCGAGCGGGGGGCGGACAAGCCCGCCTTCGACACGATCGTGGCCAGCGGCCCGAACGGGGCGCTCCCGCATCACGTGCCGACCAGCCGGGCGGTCCAGCACGGCGACATGATCACGATGGACTTCGGCGCGCAGTTCGGCGGCTATCACGCCGACATGACGCGCACCGTGGTGATCGGCGAACCGTCCGGCTGGCAGCAGGACATCTACGAGCTGGTCGCGGCGGCGCAGCGGGCTGGCATCGAGGCGGCCGTGGACGGCGCGCAGGTGGCCGGGGTGGACGCCGCGGCCCGGGACCTGATCCGCGACGCTGGCCACGGGGAGCACTTCGGCCACGGGCTCGGCCACGGCGTGGGCCTGGAGCTGCACGAGGCGCCGATGCTGGGATACGGCAAGGCGGGTACACTCAGGGACCGGGTTCCGATCACCGTCGAACCTGGGATCTACCTCCCGGGAAAAGGCGGGGTCAGGATCGAGGACACCCTGGTGGTGCGCGCAGGCAGGGGAACGGCGGCGCCGCGGGAACTTCTCACCACTACCACTCGGGATCTGCTCGTCCTGTAGCGCTTGCCGCGGACCGGGCGGGTACATCCGCACGCAGGAGACACATAGACGTGGCCACGACGAACGATCTCAAGAACGGCATGACGCTGAACATCGACGGCCAGCTGTGGACCGTTGTCGACTTCCAGCATGTCAAGCCCGGCAAAGGCGGTGCTTTTGTCCGGTCCAAGCTGAAGAACGTCCTCTCCGGCAAGGTGGTGGACCGTACCTTCAACGCTGGCGTAAAGGTTGACGTGGCCAATGTCGACAAGCGGGAGATGCAGTATCTCTACCGCGAGGGCGACGATTTCGTGTTCATGGACACCCAGGACTACGACCAGCCGCGGATCCCCCGGGGCACCGTTGGGGATGCCGCCAGCTACCTGCTGGAAGAGCAGATGGCCACGGTGGCGTTCAACGACGGCGTCCCGCTCTACGTGGACCTGCCGGCCTCGGTCGAGCTGACCGTCAGCCAGACCGACCCGGGGGTCCAGGGCGACCGCTCCACCGGCGGCACCAAGCCCGCGACGCTGGAGACCGGGGCCCAGATCCAGGTTCCGCTCTTCATCACCACCGGCGAGAAGGTCCGGGTCGACACGCGCAGCGGCGACTACCTCGGCCGCGCGTGATCCGGCTGCCCATGTTCCTGCTGCCCGTGCCCCGCGCCTGCCCGGCCGACTGCCCCGGCCGACTGTGCCCCGGCCGACTGTGACCTGGCTCCGTGCCCGCGCGTAGCAAGGCCCGCAAGCGGGCCCTCGACATCCTGTTCGAGGCTGAGGTGCGGGACGAGCCCGTGCTTGAGCTGCTCGAGCAGCGGTCCGGCGAGCCTGGCTTCGGCCCGGGCGACTATGCCGCGGAACTGGTCCGCGGCGTGCAGGCCCACCGTGGCCGGATCGACGGGCTGCTGGCGGAGTACGCCCAGGGCTGGTCGCTGGACCGGATGCCGACCGTGGACCGCAACGTGTTGCGGATCGGCCTGTACGAGATGCTCTGGGCCGACGACATCCCGGACGCGGTGGCCATCAGCGAGGCCGTGCAGCTGGCCCAGGACCTGTCCACCGACGCCTCGGGTGGCTTCGTTAATGGCCTGCTGGCCCGCCTGCTGGAACTCAAGCCCACCCTCACCCTCTGACCCACGCAGCATTCGCTGACCCGCGCACCATTCGCGCACCATTCGCGAAAGTGCATGGGTGAAACATTGATGCAAACCCTGACTACATCGATGTTTCACCCATGCACTAATTGGGTGCGGGCGACCGCGCCTGGAGCGCCCTGGAGCGCCGGAGACGGGCGGTGCCGGAGACGGGCGGGTGCCGGAGGTTAGACCGGGGCGAACCGGACCCGCAGGCCGTGCCTGCGCAGCACGGACATGAACCACAGCGTGGATGCGCCCGCGCCGGCCACGGTGAGGGCGATGGTCGCGGCGGTGGACAGCATCAGGAAGGTGCTGGCCGGCTCGGTCCACATGGTTACCCCGAGGCCCGCCGTGAGGAGCAGGAAGATGCCAGCCCAGAGCCAGGTCGCGCCCTGGAAGAAGCGGTGCAGCCCAGGGTGCTGAGTGGCTGGCGAGCGGAGCGCGACCACTTCCGCGGCCAGCCGGGCGACCAGCGGGTTCGGGCCCCGGGCGGTGCGGGCGAACAGGACGCACATGCACAGGTTGGCCACGGGGAACTGGAGCAGGAAGATCCACAGCACCCCGGTGACCAGCACCAGGGCGGTCTGCACGGTCAGCACGATGGCCGAGATCGTCAGCAGGCTGGGCACCGAGCCCGAGCCGATCTTGCGGATCACCGCCAGGGCCCAGATGGCGCCCAGCCCGGCCAGCAGCCCGGCGTCGCGTCCGCCCAGCCAGGCGCCAACGGCGTAGGCAGCGAGCGGAAGTCCGGCCGACTCGATCAGGCTCCACGCGGTGGTGCGGACGAGCCGCAGCGGCCGGGGGAGCTCCAGCAAGTGCTCGGGCATGGGGGAGAGCCTAGGGGGTACGTTGCGCTGGTGCGGGCAGTTTGCTGTCCGATGAATGAACTCTCAGCTGACCTGGATAAAACGGGTACGTCCCAAATGCTGAAAGGCCTGGGAACTTGTTCTCGTGGCCAGCCTTGGCATGGGACCGTAATCGTCTCGTGATATCTGGCGTGTTGCGCTGAACTGGCTGCTCCGTGCCTGGCCCGCGGCCCGGTGCCGGGCCAGGTACGGGCCGCGGCCAGGTAAGTGTCGCTGGCCAGCACTAGATTGAGGCCAGCGAGGGGTGAGCGAGGAGGGTGGCCGTGGCCAGCGATCATCGTGACGGGAGGCCGCCGGGCGGGCCGGTTGGCCTGGCTCCGCAGGTGCCCCGGTGGCACAAGTACGACGACGTCCGCACGATCGTGGTCCGGGACGTGCTCCGCGATGTGATCGCGGAGCTGACCGCGGCCAGCGGCCGGGACCGGCTGGACATCGTTGATGCTGGCGGCGGCACCGGCGGCTTTGCCGTGCCGCTCGCCGGGCAGGGGCACCTGGTCACCGTGATCGACCCGAGCCCGGACTCGCTGGCCGCGGCCCAGCGCCGGGCGGCTGAGATGGCCGTTCCGCTGCACGCCGTCCAGGGTGATGCCAGCGACCTGGCCGACCTGGTCGGCGAGCGGAGCGCGGACCTGGTGCTGTGCCACAGCGTGCTGGAGTACGTGGATTCGCCCCCGGCCGCGATGGCCGCGATCGTGGCCGTACTGCGACCCGGCGGCGCCGCGAGCGTGCTGGCCAGCAGCGCGGTCGCCGCGGTGCTGCACCGCGCCCTGGCCGGCCGCTTCGACGAGGCCAGGCACCTGCTCACCGCGCTCAGCACCGCCGGGATCGGGGCGGCCGGAGCTGTGGCCCCCCCGGCGCCGGGGGGCGTGCCCGCCAGCTTCCCGCGCCGGTTCACCCTGGCCGGCGTGGTCGGGCTGATCGAGGGGGCCGGGTTGCGGCCCGGCGCAGCCCACGGGGTCCGGGTGTTCGCCGATCTCGTGCCCGGGGCGTTCGCGGACGCGGACCCCGGAGCCGCGGACAGCCTGCTGGCGCTGGAGCAGGCGGCCTCGGTGCAGCCCGCCTTCCATGACCTCGCGGCCCAGTTCCACGTCCTCGGGCACCGGTGAGCCAGGCCCGGCCGCCAGCCCGCCCGGCCGGCCTGGCGGCCCCGGCCGCTGGGGCTGATCCGGCCGTGGCGGCGGGCCCGGCCGGAAACGACACCGGCTGCCACATCCTGCACGTGGACATGGACGCGTTCTACGCGAGCGTGGAGCTCCGGGACCGGCCGGACCTGGCCGGCCTGCCGGTGATCGTGGCCGCCGGGTCCAGCCGCGGAGTAGTGCTCTCCGCCACCTATGCGGCGCGCACGTTCGGGGTCCGCTCGGCCATGCCGGTGACCCGGGCCCGGCGGCTGTGTCCGCAGGCTCATTTCATCAACCCGCGGCACGGCCTCTACGCCGCGGTCTCCCGGGAGGTTATGAGCGTCTTCCGGTCCATTACCCCGGCCGTGGAGCCGCTCGCGCTGGACGAGGCGTTCCTGGACGTGTCCGGGGCCATCCGGCGGCTCGGCCCGCCCGCCCGGATCGGCCAGCTGATCCGGGCCACGATCGCCGAGCAGCAGGGCATTACCTGCTCGGTCGGGGTGGCCAGCACCAAGTTCGTGGCCAAGCTCGCCTCGGTCCAGTGCAAGCCGGACGGGCTCCTGGTGGTGCCCGCGGACGGGGTGCTCGAATTCCTCCACCCGCTGCCGGTGTCCGTCCTGTGGGGCGTCGGGGAGCAGACCGGGCAGGTGCTGGCCCGGCTCGGACTACGTACCGTGCGGGACATCGCCCAGACCCCGGTGGCCAGCCTGCAGCGTGAGCTCGGCGCGGCGGCCGGCGCTCATCTCGCCGCGCTGGCCTGGGGCCGCGACGAGCGCCCAGTGCACAGCAGCGTGGCCGAGAAGAGCGTGGGCGCGGAGGAGACGTTCCCGGCCGACATCGATGACCCCGAGGTGATCCGGCGCGAGTTGCTCCGGCTGTCCGGCCGTACCGCGCGCAGCCTGCGCTCGGCCGGCGCGGTGGCCCGGACCGTGGTGATCAAGCTGCGGCTGGCCAACTTCACCACCATCACCCGGTCGCGGACACTGCCCGAGCCCACCGACGTGGCCCAGACCATCTACGCCACCGCGTGTGGCCTGTACGCCGCTTCCGGGCTGGACGCCCGGGCCCGGCTCCGCCTGGTCGGGGTACGGGCGACCGGGCTCAAGCCAGCCTCCCGCGCCGCCACCCAGCTGGCCTTTGGCGAGCGGGCGGCGGGCTGGCGCGACGCCGAGCGCGCGGTGGACCGGATCGCCGGACGTTTCGGCACGGATTCGGTCCGGCCAGCCGCGCTCGTCCCCGGGGAGCGGGACCAGAGCCGGGGGAAGCGGGACCAGATCCCGGGGGAGCGGGACCAGATCCCGGGGGAGCGGGACAGGCCTCGCCGGGCCGGCCAGCCCGGGCCGGCCGGCCGCAGGCCAGCAGCGGATTGATATGGTTCGCCATGAAGGCTGGGAATCGAAATCCTGTTTGGGCGGTGACTGGAACCAGGGGGGCCGTCACGATGAGTGCTGATACGCATGCGTAGCGCTCATAGTGAGCCGGAATCCCTTTACCTTTCCCCTACCCTTCCGCGCAGTGCAGCAGGGCTCGTATTCTTGAGGAAGAACCTGGACCGTGAGATGAAGTCATCGCACCCGTCCCCGCGCGCGAGGTTTCCTGGGAGGCGCCGTGCCGCTCTCTGAGCATGAGCAGCGTCAGCTCGATGCGATCGAGCGGGCGCTCTACGCCGAGGATCCGAAGTTTGCGCAGGCAGTACGCGCCAAAGATCCCCGCGTGCACTACAAGCGACGGGTAGTCGAGGCGGCTATCGGCTTCCTGTTCGGTGTCGGCCTGCTCATGGCAGGCGTGGTGTCCAAGTACACGCCGATCAGCGTGGCGGGCTTCGTGATCATGCTCGCCTGCTCGATGTGGGCGCTCTCCAGCTGGCGGCACATGTCCGGAAGCGTGGCTGGCCGTCCTGGTGCAGCCCGGGACCGCCGTACCCGCCCCGGGCGGTCGGCCCGGTCGGCCCGGCCGGCCGGGACCGCGCGGTCAGCCGGGCCCCGGCCCCGCTTCATGGAGCGGCTGGAGGAGCGCTGGCGCCGCCGCCAGGAACGCGACCGCTAGCCCCGGTCCCGGCCACGGCCGGACCAGCCACGGAGTCCCGGTAAGGGTCAGCGGTCCCGGCCGGAGGCCGCCGCTCCGGTGCGGCATGGTGCACGTGGCTTAGGGGCCCTCGCCGGACAGGCGCTGAGCCCAGCCCCGGGTCGCCTGCGCCAGCATGTCCATCCAGCCGAATACATCCAGCGCGTGCTGCAGCCCGGTCCGGACCGGGGCGATGGCGGACGCGGGCAGCAGCCGCGCCCGCCAGCGGGTCACCCAGCCGGAGTTACGGGCCAGCGCCTTGCGCAGCACCGCGGAGTCCTGCCGGAGCGTGCCCGGGGCGGCAGGCTCCCGCGCGTACCGGGCCCGTTCCTCCGCCCGGCTGATCCGGATCAGCGCGTCCGCCTCGGCGGGCTGTAGCGGCACCACCGCAGCCACCCGGTTACTGAGCGCCCGCGGTGATGCGCTCGCGGACCAGGCCACCTGATGGTCGGTGAGATCGTCAAGCAGCTCCAGCCAGGCCGCGTGGGCCCGCTGGCCGTCCCCGGTCGCGGCCCGCCAGCGCCGCCCCCGGCTCAGCGACCGGAGCGAGCGCGGGGTGATGAGCGCCAGGATCAAGACGCCGGCGGCCACCAGCAAGCCGACCGGGATCGCACCGCCCACGCCCTTCCCGCTGCCCGCGGGCCCGGCCAGGTGCCCCAGCTTGGCGATGGCCCCGGAGTTGCCAGCCGCGGACCTGCCCTGGGGGAGCCCGGTGGTCGGCGCCGTACTGCTGCCCGGCTGGGTCGGGGCGGCCAGCACCGGCGGCAGCGTGTAAGCCGGATCGGTGGCGGTAGCCTGGCCGCCGTGGCCGGCCGGGGTCGGCTCGAACCGCAGCCAGCCCGCGCCCTGGAAGTACAGCTCGGGCCAGGCGTGCGCGTCGGCGGTGCTGACCTCCCACCGATGGTGCCCGACGCTCTTGCCCTCGGTGTAGCCGACCGCGACCCGGGACGGGATGCCGAGCAGCCGGGCCAGCACCGCCATGGCGAAGGCGAACTGCTGGCAGTAGCCGCGGCGCACCTTGGTCAGGAACGTAATCAGCGCCTGCGGGGTGTCCGGCTCGGCCGCGGTCAGGCTGTACTTGAACTTGCCGGAGTCGGCGAACCAGTGTTGCAGTACGACGGCCTGGCGGTAACTCGACTGTTCTCCCGCGGTGACCTGCTCGGCGAGCCGGGTCAGCCCCAGGAAGACGGAGGGGACGTCCAGGTAACCGTTGATGATGGGGGTGGGCACCGGGCCGGCCTTTTCCAGCTGCTGCACGGACGGGGTGACGTCCTGGCTGGTCACCGAGTAGCTGAGGCCGGACAGCGACAGCTCGGAGAACATGGTGAGCGTGGGCGCGTTCGCCCGCCAGGTCCCGTCTACGGCCACGGTGCGGGCCGGGTAGGGCAGCGGCAGGAAGCTAATCGACTGCTTGCCGCTGGTCAGGCCGTTGGCCAGGGTGATGGCGGTGTGCTCGGTATGGCTCCTGGTGCCGGCCGCCAGTCCCGGTGCGGCGGGCAGCGTCCCGTCCCGCACCTCCCGGCCCACCGTGGGCGCCAGGTTCCAGGTGTCCGCGGTGAGCTTGCTGAGCACGTACACCTGGAGGTACTGCGGCACCCGCTCGGTCGTGGTGTAGCTGAGCACGTGCTGCGCCTGGTGCTCGTGCAGTTGCTGGTTCATCTGCACCAGCGGGTCGGGCAGCGTGGTGAGCTGCCCCCCGCCTGCGCCGGAGCCGCCCGCGAACAGCTTGTGCTCGCGCAGGCCCGGCACGAGCAGCGGCAGGAACAGCGCGAGGACGACGGCGGTGAGCCCGACCCGGCGGCCCGACGCGGTGAGCTCATGGGTGACCGGGCCCCGGGCGGCCCGGGCGGCCTGGATCTCCTCGGCCGCGGCCGGGCCCTGGGTCCGGCGGTCGGCGGTGACCAGCCGCCCCCACAGCCGCAGCCGGTCCCGCCCGTCTACCGCCAGCAGCACCAGGTACCCGGCTACGCCCAGGCAGAACACGGTCATCGCGCCGAACACGCCCTGGTGCAGGCTCACCGTGAGCGGCACGCAGAACAGCACCAGCAACGGCAGGCCCGCCGCGGCTGGCCGGCGCAGCCGCACCGCGACCAGGTCGGTGGCCACCGCGATGAGGCCGATGCCCGCGGTGGTCAGCAGCCGGATGGCGGGCCAGGCCGGTGCGGGCGGCGCGAACCGGCTGGTCCCCTCCAGCCCCCGGCTGGCCAGCTGGCCCAGGTGAGTCAGGGACGAGAGCGTTGGCGCCAGCCCGGCCGCCGACTCCGCACTCGCGAACAGCACGTTCAGGTAGAGCAGCAGCGCGGCCAGGGCGACAGCGGCGCAGGCCACCACGGGCAGCACCCGGATCCGGGTGAGCGCACCGGCCAGGGCGACCACCGTGATCGCACCAGCACCCTCCCAGAACCAGGCCCAGCCCGACACGACCGGGTACAGGGCGATGGAAACCAGGATCGTGGCCGCGGCTGCGGCGATGGTGAGCCGCTGGCTCATCGCGCCCCCTCCGCTGGTCCGGGCAGGCTGGCCGCACCCGCCGGGCTGGCCGCACCGGTCACCTGGGCCGGGTTGGTTACCTCGGCTGCGCGGGCCGCCTCGGCCGCGGCGCCGGGCACCCCGGGGAAGGCACGCAGCTGATCCCACGCGGCGACCAGGGAGGTGTCCACGGTGACCGTGACCGCCCGCCAGCCCGCCGCCCGGAGGACCCGCGCTGGCCCTTCCGCCTCATCTGGCCTCTTGTCCTCCGGATGCCGCGCCGCCCAGGTGGACACGGCAAGCAGCACCGCCATCGCGGGACCGCTGTCCCGGCGCCGCGCCGCGAGCTTCCTGGCCTCGGTCACGGTCATCCGCCCGGCCACCACCATCAGCAGCCCCCCGGTACCGTCCCGGAGCTGGTCCAGGCCCTGGGTGAGGTCGGTGCCCCGGGACTGCTTGATCACCGCGAGCGCGTCCAGCAGTACATCCTCGAACGGCCCGGCCATCCCGATCGGCCCGGTGTCGGTGACCAGCTGGCCGGTGATCCCGGTGCGGGCCAGGTGCACGCCGATCGAGGCGGCGGCGCTGGCCGCGAACTCGAACGAGGAGCCAGGTCCGGTCCCGCTGTGCGACCGGCTACGGGTGTCCAGCAGCAGCACCGCCCGGTTACGCCAGCGCTGTTCCTCGCGCCGCACCATGAGCTCGCCGTGCCGGGCGGTGGACCGCCAGTGCACCCGGCGCAGCTCGTCACCGTCCCGGTACGGGCGCGGGATGACGTCTTCCTCGCCGGCCGCGTCCGAGGTCCGGGTCCGGCCGCCGCCTTCGCCGCGCCAGCTCCCGGCCAGCGGTGTGCTCGGCAGCGCGATGATCTGCGGGGTGACCACGAGGGTGCTGGTCGTGGCGAACGAGCGGGTGAGCTCCACCAGGCCGAACGCATCAGCCACCCGGACCTGGAGCGGGCCGATGGTGAACTTCCCCCTGGTCCCGGACTGGATCGGGTAGCCCAGCGCCCGCTCCCCGCCCTGCTCGATCCGGTCCAGCACGAACCGTGGCGGGCTGCCCAGCGGGTAGGGCAGGCCGTCCTCGGCCAGCAGCAGGCCGGTGGGCAGCCGGGATACGTTCTGCAGCCGCAGCGATACGGTCGTGCTGCTGCCCGCGGACACCCGGGCGGGGCTGAGCTGGCGGCTGCACCGGATCCGGTACCGGGTGCGGCTGGTGGACAGCGCGGCGAGCAACGGCAGCAGCACCAGGACCAGCCCGAGGCTGAGCAGGGCCCGCTCGCCTGTGCCCAGGCCGAAAGCGCCGGCCGCGACGCCGGCGGCAAGGAACGATTTGCCGCGTGTGGTGAATCCGGCGAACAGCGCCCGCATCCCGGCCCTTCCTCAGCCCCGTCGTCCTAACTTACGTTGCTGCCGGGGATCCCGTTCAGCGCAGCCGGGGCAGCGGGGTCCGGTCGACGATCGAGGCGAGCACCTGGCCGGGCAGCTGGCCCGCGGTCATCGCGTCCGCGGAGGGCAGCAGCCGGTGCGCGAGCACCGGCTCGGCCAGCGCCTGTACGTCATCGGGGATGACGAAGTCCCGGCCGTCCAGGGCGGCCCGCGCCCGGCTCGCCCGCAACAGGTGCAGCGCCGCCCGCGGGGACGCGCCGAGCCGCAGGCCGGGCGCGGTCCTGGTCGCGCTGACCAGCGTGATGACGTACTGCTTCAGGGCGTCGGCCACGTGCACCTGGCGCACCGCGGCGATCAGGTCCCGTACGTCCGCCGCCGTGGCCACCGGCTTGAGCGAGTCCAGCGGCGAGAACGAGCCGTGCAGGTCCAGCATGGCCAGCTCGGCCTCGGTGCTCGGGTACCCCATCAAGACGCGTGCGGTGAACCGGTCCCGCTGCGCCTCGGGCAGCGGGTAGGTGCCTTCCATCTCCACCGGGTTCTGGGTGGCGATGACCATGAACGGCTGCTCCAGCGGATAGGTCGTGCCGTCCACCGTGACCTGCCGCTCCTCCATGCACTCCAGCAGCGCGGACTGGGTCTTCGGGGAAGCCCGGTTGATCTCGTCACCGACCACGATGTTCGCGAAAACCGGCCCGGGCTTGAATTCGAACTCGCGCCGTTCCTGGTTGAACGCACTGACGCCGGTGATGTCGCTGGGCAGCAGGTCCGGCGTGAACTGGATGCGCAGCACAGAGCAGTCGGTGGACCGGCCCAGCGCCTTGGCCAGCATCGTCTTGCCGACTCCCGGCACGTCCTCGATCAGCGCGTGCCCCTCGGCCAGCAGCACCGTGAGCACCAGCTGGACCGCATCCGGCTTGCCCTCGATAACGGACCCGATGGCTGCGCCGATGCGGTGGGCCACCCCCACCAGATCGTCGAGCGTCCGCCCGGCGTCCGGCCCCATGTCCAAGACCACCTGTCCTCCTCCTTTGCCGGCGCTCCCCGGTCCACCCCACTTCGCTCCCCAGCGGCGCCGCCCGCACCGCCAGAACGCATGTGAGGTGCGTTCCGACAGTACGTCCTGGCGGCCTGGCGCGCGATGTGAGCCCGTGACGCGGCCTTCGGGCCCGGTTCTCAGGACCTAGATGAGCAGCCTCCTCCACTTCGCTCCCCGCCTCTGAACTGCGGCTTTGCGTAGGTGTGGCGGATACGGGGCCGCTGGGGCCGTTGACGGTGGAGGATTGTGGGGTACAGTGGTGCTTGGTGGGGAACACTGGTGGCGGGTAGGAGGCCGGGGGCAGGAGGTGAGGCCTGATGTTCCTGGGCACTCACACGCCTCGCCTCGACGAGAAGGGCCGGCTTTTCCTGCCCGCCAAGTACCGCGAGGAACTCGCAGGAGGGCTTGTGATCACCAAGGGCCAGGAGCGCTGCCTCTACGTCTTCCCGGTGGCTGAGTTCGCCAGGATCACGGAGGCCCTGCGTGCCGCCCCGGTGACCGCGAAGTCCGTGCGGGACTACAGCCGGGTGTTCTTTGCCAGCGCGTCCGACGAGGTCCCCGACAAGCAGGGCCGGATCACCATCCCGCCAGCCCTGCGTGACTATGCGGCGCTGAGCCGCGACTGCGCCGTGATCGGCGCGAACACGCGGCTGGAGATATGGGATTCCACCGCGTGGGAGTCCTACCTGGCGGAGCAGGAGGATGCCTTCTCCGCGGCATCAGAGGAGGTATTGCCAGGGGTGCTGTGAGCGGGGCCGGGCTGACCGGCACCGCGTACTCGGCGAGGTCTCCACCCGTACCTGGGCGATCCGTTGGCTGGCGTCACTTCCCCGGCGCCAGGGGACGTCTGCGCCCATCTGGCGCGGCGATGGAGACCTGGCCGAGAACACCACAGGCAGACACAGGCAGGTAGCCCGCTGCGGACCGGTGCGGACGCGGCAGGAGGAGTGGGGGTCCGATGGGCGAGCCGGCGGCCGGGCATCTGCCGGTCATGGTTGAGGAAGTCCTCGCCCTGTTCGCGCCGGCGCTGCAGCCCAGCGGGGCGATCCTGGTCGATGCCACCCTGGGCCGGGCCGGGCATGCCCGGGCCCTGCTGGACGCGCACCCGGGACTCGCGCTGATCGGGGTGGACACCGATGAGCAGGCCATCGCGGAGTCACGGCGGCTGCTCGCCCCCTACGCCGGGCGGGTGACGCTGGTGCACGCCGTCTACGACGAGATCCCGGACCTGCTGAGCCAGGCCGGCCACGCGGGCCAGCGGATCCAGGGCATCCTCTTTGACCTCGGCGTTTCCTCCCCGCAGCTGGATGACCGGGACCGCGGTTTCGCGTACGCCTACGACGCGCCGCTGGACATGCGGATGGACCAGGCCGGGCCGCTGACCGCCGCGGATGTGCTGAACACCTACCCGGCCAGGGAGCTGGCCCGGGTGCTGCGCGACTACGGCGAGGAGCGGTTCGCGCGGCGGATCGCGGACGCCGTGGTGCGGGAGCGCTCCCGCACCCCGCTGACTTCTACCGGCCAGCTCACCGAGCTCATCCGGGCCGCCATCCCGGCGCCTGCCCGGCGTACCGGCGGTAACCCGGCCAAGCGGACCTTCCAGGCCCTGCGCATCGAGGTCAATGGCGAGCTGGACGCCCTGCACCGGGCCTTGCCCGCGGCCCTGGACAGCCTGGCCGTGGGCGGCCGCATCGTGGTGCTCGCCTACCACTCACTGGAGGACCGGGCGGTGAAGACCGCCCTGGCCGGGGCGTCCGCGGACCGCACCCCGCCGGGCCTGCCGGTGCCGCTGGAGTCAGCCCGGCCCGCGTTCCGCCTGCTCACCCGGGGAGCGCAGCGCCCGTCTGAGGCGGAGGTGGCCGCCAATCCCCGGGCGGCGTCGGCCCGGCTCCGGGCTGCCGAGCGGATCAGGGACGCGGCATGAGCGTGCGCGACGACCCGCGGACCGGGGTACGGGAGCGGCGGCCGGGCCGGCGGCCCCGCCGCGGCGAGCCGGGCCTGGAACCGCCGGGCCGGGACCGGCCGGAGCCGGGCTGGGATGAGCCGCGCGAGTCCTGGCGCGAGGTGCGCGAGCGGGATGCGGCGGGCCGGGGCAGGCCAGGCCGGGAGGGTTCCGGCCGGGCTGCCGGGCAACCCAAAGGCCCGCAACGCACCTCCCCGGGGCCGGTGCTGCCACCTTCCCCGCGGGGACGCCGGACCGGACCGGGAGCGGCCGTGGAGGTGCGGGCCGGCCGCGCGGAGCGCGCGGCCGGCCCGGTGCCGCCGCAGGCGGCGCGGGACCGGGCCGGGACTGCGCAGGCACCACCGGGGCCGGGCCGGGCCCGCCCTGGCGCCGGCCCGGCAGCACAGCAGCGGGCCAGCCGGGCCCGTCCCGGTCCCGCGCCGCGCGGCCGGCCTGATCCGGCCGGGCCACCTCCGGCCGGGCCACCTTCGGCTGGGCCACTTCGGCCAGGCCAGGCCAGGGCAGGCCGGCCAAGGCCAGGCCGGCCCAGGCCGGGCCGGCGCCGGCCCGGCCGGCGCTGCGCCCTGCCCGGCGCACCGCGGATCCGGCCCCGGGCCGTACCCGGCCCGCCGATGCCGCGGCGGCCAGCCTGCGGGCAGCGGCCTCCGCGCCGGGCCGGATGTGGCCGGGCCGTCCAGTGGCGGGCATCTCGCGCACCCCGTTCATCCTGTTCGTCACCGCCCTGCTCGGCGGCGGGCTGGTCTGCCTGCTGGTCATCAACACCGTGCTCGCCACGGGGTCCTACCAGATCACCGGCCTGCAGCAGGCCCAGGCGGCCGCGGCGCAGCAGGTGCAGACGCTCCGGCAGCAGGTCGCGCAGGACTCGGCGCCGTCGGTCATCGCACAGCGCGCTCAGCAGCTGGGCATGGTCGAGCCGCCCCTGATCAAGTTCATCGACCTGAGGACCAACCAGATCATCAGCGAGCCGTCCAGCGAGCCTGGCATTCCCGTGGTCCCCGGGTACGCTCCGTGAGGGCGGGGGACGGGGACAGCCGGGACCGCCGTCCCGGTGCGCGTGGCGGCGCGCGCCCCGGCGGCCGCCCGCCCGGGCCGGGCGGGTACCGCAAGCCGAGTGAGCCCCGGCGGCCCGGCGAGGGCGGCCCGGGCCTGCGTGGCGGGGCCGGCCGGATCGGTGCCAGCCGGCCTGGGCACAACCAGCGTCCCGGGACCGTCCGCCGCCCGGGCGATGACCGCGGCTACCGGGCTGCCGGGCCAGCGGGCCGGACCGGGCGGCCCGGCTGGCCAGCTAGCCCGGCCGGCCGGATCACCGGCCGCGGGGCAGTACCGCGGGCCGCCCGGCCCCTGGTGCGCCGGCCCGCACTGCGCCGGGGCAGCCCGGCCCGGCGGCTGCGGGTCGCCATGCTGTGCATCGGCTTCGTGCTGTGCCTGGTCGCCGCCAGGCTCGTCCAGTTGCAGGCGCTGGGCGCGCCCACCTACCGGTCGATATCCGAGCAGTTGCGGCTGAAGAGCGTCCCACTGCCCGCCGTGCGCGGCGCGGTCAGCACGTCGGACGGCACCATGCTGGCCATGACCATGCAGACCGACCTGGTCTACGCCGACCCGCCCATGATCACTCTGGGCAAGAAGTCGTTCGCGGAGGTGGCCAGCGCGCTGGCCGGGCCCTTGCGGATGAGCCAGGCGGAGATCCTGGCCCTGCTGGAAAACCCCACCTCACCGCAGTACGTGGTGCTCAAGCCGACGGTCTCCTCCACCACCGCGGCCCGGATCAGCGCGCTGAACGAGCCGGGCATCGCGCTGACCCCGTCCTACACCCGCACCTATCCTGTCGGCGACCTGGCGGCCAACGTCGTCGGCTTCACCGCCGCCAGCTCCGCGGGCAGCCTGTCCGGAAAGGCCGGCATCGAGCAGTCCTACAACTCGGTGCTGGGTGGCCGGAACGGCGAGCAGGAGATCCAGATCGGCCTGAACGGCCAGCCCATCCCGGTGGCCGGGGACACCACCCGGCCGGTGGTGCCGGGGGACAGCGTGCGGCTGACCATCATGGCCGACATCCAGTACGAGGCCCAGCAGGCCTGTGCCCAGGAGGTCAAGAAGACCCGGGCGGACAGCTGCACCGCGGTCGTGATGCAGCCCAGCACCGGGAAGATCCTCGCCCTGGCCCAGTCACCGTCGTTCAGCCCTGGGCACCTGGACAGCCTGGCCGGGACCACTGACCTGCCGGTGAGCGACGTGTTCGACCCGGGCAGCACCGCGAAGGTGATCACCGCGGCCGCGGCCTTCGAGCACGGCGGGCAGACCCCGATGAGCACGTACACGGTGCCGGACCAGATCGTGGTGCACGGCTTCCCCTTCCGCGATGCCGAGTACCACCCGACCGAGCGGCTGACCATCGCCGGGATCATCGCGAACTCCAGCAACGTGGGCATGGTCCAGGTGGTGCAGCACGTCCCTCCCCAGGTCCAGTACCAGTACCTCCGCAACTTCGGCCTCGGCCAGGTCACCGGGCTGGGCCTGCCCGCGGAGAGTGCCGGAATTCTCTACCCGGCGTCGAGCTGGTGGGGGGACGAGCGGTACACGCTGTCGTTCGGCCAGGGCGTGGCGGTCACCGCGGTCCAGATGGCCAGCGTCTACGCCACGATCGCGAACGGCGGGGTGCGGGTGCAGCCGTCCATCGTGGCCGGGGTCACGAACGCCAGCGGCCGGTTCGGGCCAGCGGCGAAGCCCGCCAGCCACCGGGTGATCCAGGCCACGACCGCCAGTGAGCTCATGGGCATCCTGCAGCAGGTGCCGTACGTGAATGCCTCCGGGGGTGAGCCGTGGGGCGTGATCCCCGGGTACTCGGTCGCGGCCAAGACCGGCACCGCGCAGATCGCCGACCCGAAGAAGGGCGGCTGCCTGTGCCTGATCGGAGCGAGCTACATCGGCATCGCGCCCGCCAGCCACCCGCAGCTGGTGGTGGCGATCAACGTGCAGAACCCGCGCAAGGGCGGCTATTTCGGCATCGAGGTGGCCGGCCCGGTCTTCTATAAGATCATGAAGTTCGCGCTGCAGACCATGAAGATCCCGCCGGATGGCACCAAGCGACCCAACGTGCGGCTCACTGGCCCCTGATGGGCGGTAACCTCGGCCCGTGCCTGCGGCTCACCTCCCACGCGATGTCCTGCCGCGTCAGCTGTCCGGGCTGGCCATGCTGCTCGGCGTGACCAGCGGCCGGCCCGGCCCGGACCCCTTCACCGGGTCGGCCGGGCCCGTCCTGGTTTCCGGCGTGACCCATGATTCACGCCGGGTACGTCCCGGCGACCTCTACGCGGCGCTGCCGGGCAGCCAGCACCACGGGGCGCGGTTCTGCGACGACGCCGCTGCGGCCGGGGCGGTGGCCGTGCTCACCGACCAGGACGGCAAGAGCCTGGCCCAGCACTGCGGGCTGCCGGTCTTCGTCGTCGCCGACCCGCGGGCGCGGCTGGGCCAGGTCGCCTCCTGGGTGTACGGCGACCCGTCCCGCCAGCTGACCCTCATCGGGGTGACCGGTACCAGCGGCAAGACGACCACCACGTACCTGCTGGAATCCGGGCTGCGGATGGCCGGCCACCTGACCGGGCTGGCCGGCGGAGTGGAGATCCGGGTGGCGGGCCGGACCGCGCCGAGCCAGCTCACCACCCCGGAAGCCACGGACCTGCAGGCGCTGCTGGCGCAGATGACGGCGGGCGGGGTGAGCGCGGCGGCGATGGAGGTGTCCAGTCATGCGCTGGCCCTCGGCCGGGTCGCGGGCACCTCATACGACGTGGTGGTGTTCACCAACCTGTCCCAGGATCACCTCGATTTCCACGGCACCCTCGCCGAGTACTTCGCCGCGAAGTCCGCCCTGTTCACCCCGGAGTATGCGCGGGCCGGGGTGGTCAACATCGACGACGAGCACGGCCGGAAGCTGGCCGCGGCCGCGCGCATCCCGGTCACCACGTTCTCCGCTGCGGGTGACCCCTCCGCCAGCTGGCGGGCTGAGGACGTGCGCAGCGGCGCGGACGGGAGCACCTTCCGCGTGGTCGGCCCTGGCGGCGTGGCCGCCGACGCGTCGGTCGCGCTGCCCGGCCCGTTCAACGTGGCCAACGCCCTTGGCGCGGTGGTCGCACTGGTCGAGGCGGGGGTGAGCCTGGCCACCGCGGTCAGCGGGGTGGCCGCCTGCCCAGGCGTGCCGGGCCGGCTGGAGCGGGTGGACACCGGGCAGGATTTCACCGTCCTGGTCAACTACTCGCACAAGCCCGGCGCGGTGGAGGCGGTGCTCCGGGCGCTCCGCCCGGTGACCCAGGGACAGCTGTCCATCGTGCTTGGCTGCGGCGGTGACCGGGACCGGGGCAAGCGGCCGCTGATGGGCGCCGCCGCCGCGCGCCTCGCCGACCTGGCCATCCTGACCAGTGACAACCCCCGCTCCGAAGACCCGCTGGCCATCCTGGCGGAGATGCTCCAGGGCGTGCTCACGGTGCCCGCGGCCGAGCGGGCGCGGGTGATCATCGAGCCGGACCGGGCCGCCGCGATCGCGCTGGCCATCGCAGCGGCCGATAAGGGAGACATCGTGCTGGTGGCAGGCAAGGGACATGAGCGCGGCCAGTACATCGGTGACTCCGTCATCCCGTTCGACGACCGGATCGTGGTGACTGAGGCCCTGCTCGGCGGCGGCATGAACGCGGTGCGCGGCACAAGCGTGGTCAAGGGCACCGATGCGGTCCGGCTCACGCTGAGGAAGCGGACCCTGCAGGAGGACCTGTGATCCCGCTGTCGCTCGCCGCCATCGCCCGGATCACCGGGGCGGCGCTCGATCAGGTAGCCGACCCGGCGGCGCTGGTGACCGGCCCGGTCGTCATCGACTCGCGCGCGGCGGGACCGGGCAGCCTGTTCGCAGCCCTGCCGGGAGAACGGGCGGACGGGCATGACTTCGCGCCTGCTGCCGCGGCGGCGGGCGCGGCCGCCGTGCTGGCGGCCCGCCCGGTGGGCGGCCCGGCGCTGATCGTGCCCGACGTCACCGTGGCCCTGGCGCAACTAGCCCGGGCCGTGGTGGACCGGCTGCCCGGGCTGGTGATCGCGGGCATCACCGGATCCGCGGGCAAGACCACGACCAAGGACCTGGCCGCCCAGCTGGTCGAGACGCTCGGCCCGACGGTCTCGCCGCACGCCTCGTACAACAACGAGATCGGCCTGCCGCTGACCGTGCTGCGGGTCACCGCGGACACCCGCTACCTGGTGCTGGAGATGTCCGCGCGCGGTCCGGGGCACATCGCCGCGCTGTGCCGGATCGCCCCGCCCCGGATCGGCGCCGTGCTCTGCGTTGGCCACGCGCACGAAGGTGAGTTCGGCGGCATCGAGGCGGTGGCCCAGGCCAAGGCGGAACTGCCTGCCGCGCTGCCCGCGGCGGGCACGGCCCTGCTGAACGCCGACGATCCGCGGGTGGCGGCGATGGCCAGCCAGACCGCGGCCCGGGTGGTCACCTTCGGCCGGGACCCGGCCGCCACGGTCCGCGCCGACGATGTCCGGCTCGACTCCCGCGGCCGGGCCAGTTTCCAGCTGGTTACCCCGGATGGCCCCGCGCCCGTGGCACTGAACCTGGCGGGGGAGCACAACGTGCACAACGCGCTGGCCGCCGCGGCGCTGGCCAGTGAGCTCGGCCTGCCCGCCGCGGCCATCGCCGCGGGGCTGTCCGCGGCCCGCGCGCGCAGCCGGTGGCGGATGGAGGTCACCGAGCGGGCCGACGGGATCACCGTGGTCAACGACGCCTACAACGCCAACCCGGAATCCATGCGGGCCGCGCTCGAGACGCTCACCACGATGGCCCGCGGCCGCCGCGCGTTCGCGGTGCTCGGGCAGATGAACGAACTCGGCGAGCAGGCCCCGGCCCGGCACGAGGAGACAGGCAGGCAGGCCGCCCGGGCCGGCCTGGCGGGCCTGATCGTGGTGGGGCAGACCGCCGCGCCCATGCTCACCGGCGCCAAGGCGGAGCCGGGCTGGCGGGGCGAGCTGATCCATGCGCCGGACGCCAGCGCCGCCCTGGACGAGCTGCGCCAGCGGCTCGCGCCCGGCGATATCGTGCTGGTGAAAGCATCCAGGTCGGCGGCGCTGGAGCGGGTAGCTCTCGCTGTCACTGAGGAAGCGCCGGCCGGGAAGGCAGCGCCGTGAAGACCATCTTGTTCTCGGCTGGGGTTTCGCTGCTGCTCTCGCTGTTCGGCACGCCCATGGCGATCCGGATCTTCTCCCGGCTCGGCTACGGCCAGCAGATCCGGGAGGAGGGCCCGGCCGGGCACGCGACCAAGCGCGGCACCCCCACCATGGGCGGCACCGTCATCGTGATCGCCGCGGTGATCGGCTACTTCGTCGGCAACTTCGGCACCGGCCAGGAGCCGTCAGTGTCCGGCATCCTGGTCATGATGCTCATGGTGGGCCTGGGCGTGGTCGGGTTCCTGGACGACTTCATCAAGATCTACAAACAGCGCAGCCTGGGCCTGCGCAGCGGGGCCAAGCTGGCCGGCCAGGCCGTGGTGGGCGCGGTGTTCGCGATCCTGGTGGTGCAGCAGCGGTTCGCCGACGGGTACGACCTCACCCCCGCTGACGCCCACCTGTCGTTCCTGCGCGACTTCGGCCCGTCGATCGGGCTCACCGCGTTCATGCTGTGGATCGTCTTCCTCATCGCGGGCACGTCCAACGCGGTGAACCTGACCGACGGCCTGGACGGCCTGGCCACCGGCTGCGCCTGCCTGGTGCTCGCGGCGTACGTGCTGATCGGCAACTGGCAGCTGCGTAACGACTGCACCAGCTTCCTGGCCCCGCACTGCTATGACGTGCGCGACCCGCTCGACCTGGCCGTGGTGGCCGCGTCCGTGCTCGGCGCCTGCTTCGGGTTCCTGTGGTGGAACGCGCCGCCGGCCCGCATCTTCATGGGCGACACCGGTTCGCTGGCGCTCGGCGGGGTCCTGGCCGGGCTGGCCGTGTGCACCAAGACGCAGCTGCTGCTGGCCGTCCTGGGCGGGCTGTTCGTGGTCATCGCGCTCTCCGTGATCATCCAGGTGGGCTCGTTCAAGATGACTGGTAAACGGGTGTTCCGGATGGCGCCGCTGCAGCACCACTTCGAGCTGGTGGGCTGGGCGGAAACGACCATTGTGATCAGGTTCTGGCTGATCTCCGCCATGTTCGTCGCGCTCGGCCTCGGCGTCTTCTACGTCGAGTGGATGCCCCGCTAGTCCGGGGGACGACCCCCCGGACGAGTACTCCTGCGACACGCGGGCGATGTCCGTGGGATGGCGGCGGCTGCCCCTGACACTAGGATCATGGATCTCGTCGCGGAGAAAGCGGCCCAGAGGCAGGACCAGCGGCCGGGCAGCCCCCGGGTCTCGGCCGCGGCCGTGCGGGACCGGGTGGCGGCCGGGCTCAGCTTCCTCGACCGGCCGCTCACCTCCTTCTACCTGATCCTCGGGGCCAGCACGCTACTGATCGCGCTCGGCCTGGTCATGGTGCTGTCCACCTCCTCCGCGACCGGGCTGATGGCGGGCGGCTCACCGTGGGCCGGGCTGCAGCACCAGGTGTTCGGCGTGCTAATCGGGCTGCCCTGCATGTGGCTCGCGGCCCGGTCCTCGCCGGCCCGGTTCCGCGCCCTGGCCTACCCGCTGATGTTCGTCTCCCTGCTCGGGCTCGCGCTCGTCCCGTTCATCGGAGTCACCTCGGGCGGTGCCGCCCGGTGGCTGCAGCTCGGCCCGCTTCAGGTACAGCCGTCCGAGCTGGCCAAGCTGGCGTTCGTGCTGTGGGGTGCGGACCTGCTCGCGCGCAAGGAAAGGCTCGGCCAGCTCGGAGACTGGCGGCAGCTGCTCATCCCGCTGCTTCCCGGCGCGGGGGTGATGTGCCTGCTGGTGATGCTGGGCGATGACCTGGGCACCACGTTCATGCTGCTGGTCATCTTCCTCGCGCTGCTGTGGATCATCGGCACGCCGGCCCGGCTGTTCCTGGCCATGCTCGCGATGATCGGCCTGGTCCTGCTGATGCTGATCGTGGTCGCGCCGTACCGGCTGGACCGGCTGCTCGGCTTCTGGCACTCGGCCGGCAGCCCGGTCGGCCCGCAGATGCAGAGCATCCAGGGCAAGTGGGCGGTTGGCTCCGGCGGCTGGTTCGGCGTCGGGCTCGGTGCCAGCCGGGAGAAATGGGGCTGGGTACCGAACTCGACCACCGACTTCATCTTCGCCATCCTGGGCGAGGAGCTGGGCCTGGTCGGCACGCTGTGCGTGACGTTCCTGTACGGCGGCCTGGCCTATGCGGGCCTGCGGGTCGCCCGCCGGGTGGAGGACACGTTCATGCAGCTGGCCGCGGGCGCCGCCACCGCCTGGCTGGTCGCCCAGGCCATGGTCAACATCGGCGCCGTGCTCGGCCTGCTGCCGATCACCGGCGTCCCGTTGCCGCTGGTCTCCTCGGGCCTGTCCTCGCTGCTGGTGACCATGGTGGCGCTCGGCATGCTGATGTCCTTCGCCAAGCGGGAGCCCGGCGCCAGCCAGGCGCTTGCCGCGGCTGGCCCCGCGGTGCCGCTCCGGGTCCTAAGCTGGCTAGGCCTGGCCGGCCGGCGGGAGAAGCCAGCCGCGCCCGGGCGCCGTCGGTGACGGAGGGAGTGCCGGGCGATGCACGTCGTACTTGCAGGCGGCGGGACCGCGGGCCATATCGAGCCCGCCCTCGCGCTCGCTGACGCCCTGCGCCGGGCCGATCCGCAGCTGGGCATCACCTGCCTGGGTACCGAACGTGGCCTGGAGACCCGTCTGGTCCCGATGCGCGGCTACCCGCTGGAACTCATTCCGGCGGTACCGTTGCCCCGCCGGGTGACCACGCAGTTGCTCCACGTGCCGGGGCGGCTCAGCTCCGCGGTGAGCGCCGCCGCGAGCGTGCTCGACCGGAACCAGGCGGACGTGCTGGTCGGCTTCGGCGGCTACGTGGCCACCCCCGGCTATCTCGCGGCGCGGCGCCGTCATGTGCCGATCGTGGTGCACGAGGCTAACGCCCGGCCCGGGCTGGCCAACCGGATCGGGGCCCGGTTCACCCGGAACGTGTTCACCGGCCACCCGGCCACCCGGCTGCCGCACGCCCGGTACGTCGGCATCCCACTGCGGCAGGAGATCGCCAGCCTGGACCGGCTGGCCCTGGCAGACAAGGCCCGGGCGCACTTCGGCCTCCGGCCGGATCTTCCGGTGCTGCTGGTCACCGGCGGCTCGCAGGGCGCCCGGTCACTGAACTACGCCGTGCTGGACGCCGCGGCGGCGATCCGCGGGGCCGGCGTCCAGGTGCTGCACATCCTCGGCCCGCGCAGCGAGATCGACGTCCGGCTGCCGGACACCGGGGCACCGTACGTCATGCTGCCGTACATAGACCGGATGGATCTCGCCTACGCCGCGGCGGACTTCGCGATCTGCCGCAGCGGGGCGATGACCTGCGCGGAGCTGACCGCTGTCGGCCTGCCCGCGGTCTACGTGCCGCTACCGCACGGCAACGGCGAGCAGCGGCTGAACTCCGTGCCGATCGAAGCGGCCGGGGCTGGGCTGATCGTCGCGGATGCGGACCTCACCCCGGACTGGATCCGCGCCGAACTGCTGCCGGTGCTGCTGGACGCCCAGCTGGTGGCGGCCATGTCGCAGGCGGCCGCCGCGCTGGGCCGCCGGGACGCGGACGCGCAGCTGGCCGCCGAGGTCATCCGGGTCATCCGCGGCCGGGCGGGCACGCACCGGGCGGGCACCGGCCGGGCATGACGCAGACATTTCGCCAGCGATCCCGTGGGGGGTTCCGGGGGGTCGCCCCCCCGGGGTCTTCGCTGGCGAGGTGGGGCGCGCCGAAGGTGTGTCTCCCCGAGCGAGCGACTCGCGGGGGGTTCCGGGGGGTCGCCCCCCCGGGTCAGCAGAGGAGTCAGGGATGGGCCTGGTAACACCGGTGGATCCGGTGCCCGTGGACGAGCTGGGCCGGGTGCACTTCATCGGCATCGGCGGTGCGGGCATGTCCGGCATCGCCCGCATCCTGCTGGCCCGGGGCGTACCGGTGTCCGGCAGTGACTCGGCTGGCTCAGCGATGCTCACCGAGCTGGCCGGGCTCGGCGCGCGGGTGCACGTGGGACATGCGGCCGGGCAGGTGACGGGCGCGAGCACGGTCGTGATCTCCACCGCGATCCGGCCGGACAACCCGGAGCTGGCCGCCGCCCGGGCGCAGGGGCTGCGGGTACTGCACCGGGCCGCGGCGCTGGCCTCCCTGATGCTCGGCAGGCGGTCCGTGGCCGTCGCGGGCACGCACGGCAAGACCACCACCACCTCCATGCTCACCACGGTGCTGCGCGAGTGCGGCGCCGATCCGTCCTACGTGATCGGCGGCATCCTGGCCGAGACGGGCCGTGGCGCGGACGAGGGGACCGGGGACTGGTTCGTCGCCGAGGCCGACGAGAGTGACGGCTCGTTCCTCATGCTGGCCCCGGAGGCGGCCATCGTCACCTGCGTGGAAGCCGACCATCTGGACAACTATCCGGGGCTGCCGGAGATCGAGGCGGCCTTCGCGGCCTTTGCCCGGGGGATCATCCCGGGCGGCCTGCTCGTGGCGTGTGCCGACGACCAGGGCGCGCGTGCCCTCGCGGCGGCCCGGGCCGCCGCGGCCCCGGCGGTGCGCGTCCGCGGCTACGGCGAGGCCGCTGACGCCGACTACCGCGTCTCCGCCATCACCCCGCGCGGCATGACAGTGAGCTTCCAGGTGCACGCGGCGATCCCGGGTGCTGCCCCGGTGCAGGCCGAGTGCCAGCTCCGGGTCCCGGGCCGGCACAACGCGCTGAACGCGACCGCGGTCTTCGCCACCGCGGTCGAGCTGGGCTTCGGCGTGCCGGAGGTGATCCGCGGGCTGGCCGCCTACCGCGGCGCCCGGCGCCGCCTGGAGGTCAAGGGCGAGGCCGACGGCGTGCAGGTACTGGACAGCTACGCGCACCATCCGACTGAGCTGGCCGCCGACCTGGCCGCGGCACGGGATATCGCCGAAGGCGGCCGGGTCATCGCCATCTTCCAGCCGCATCTGTTCAGCCGGACCCGGATCTTCGCGGCGCAGTTCGGCGCGGCCCTGGGCCGGGCCGACGAGGCGCTGGTCCTCGACATCTACCCGGCCCGGGAAGATCCCGAGCCGGGAGTGACCGGGGAACTGGTCGCCGCGGCCGTGCCCGGGGGACAGGCCCGCTACCTGCCGGACACCGCTGCCGTGCCAGCTGCGGTGGCGGCCATCGCCAAGCCGGGCGACCTGGTGCTGACCATGGGCGCGGGCGATGTCACGGCGCTCGGCCCGTTGCTGCTCGGCGCGCTCCGCGCCCGGGCCCAGGACCCGCCCGGCGCGGCCTCCGCCAGCGCGGGCCCGGCCGGATGAGCCGCTGGCTGCCCGGCCGCGGCGGCGCCCTGGCCGGGAGCAACGCCGCTGGCGAGGATCTGGCGAGCGGGGCCGCAGCGAGCAGCCCTGGTGGGCTTGGCGCAGCGGCGAACGGCGCGGTGGGCGGGGCGGCCCGGCCGGGGCACCGCCGGCCGTGGCGGGCGGCGTTCTTCGCGGTGGCCGCGGCCGCCATCGTGATCGGCGTGGGCTGGGCGCTGCTGGATTCCAAGTTCTTCGTGGTGCGCTCGGTCACCGTGACCGGTACCCGGCTGACCACCCCGGCCCAGGTGCGGGCGGCGGCCAGTATCCAGCCGGGGATACCGCTCATCCGGGTGAACACCGCCGCGGTGGCCCGCCGGGTGGACCAGATCCGTCAGGTCCAGTCGGTCCGCGTCGCCCGGCAGTGGCCGAACGGGGTGACGATCATGGTCACCGAGCGCACCCCGGTGCTCGCAGTGCCCGCGGGCACGGGGTACGAGCTGATCGACAAGGACGGGGTGGCGCTGCAGGCGCTGCCGGAGCCGCCGCCCGGCCTGCCCACGCTGGACTTCACCGGCCCGGTGTCATCGCTGCGCGGCAGCCGGGCGGTCTATGCCGCCGCGGTGGTGCTCACCGAGCTGCCCCGGCCCCTGGCCTCACCGGTCGCGACGGTGCAGGCGCCGAGCGCATCCGCGATCACTGTCACGCTGGCCAACGGGATCTCGATCTCCTGGGGGGGCACGGACCGGGCCGCGGCCAAGGCCACCGAACTCACCCTGCTGATGCGGACGCACGCGCGCCGTTATGACGTGAGCGCCCCGGAAACGGCAGTGAGCAGCGGGTGACCTCAGCCCGCGCCATCCCGGACAGCCTGCAACACGCCGGGTGAGTTCGCGCGTGGCTAGTTGACCCTAGTCCTGTGCAACTCTACTGTCCGTATCAATCGTCAGAATGACATAACTGTAAATCTCAACTTGAGAGTTAAGGTTGGCGCATTGGAAATCGCGGCAACGTGCCAGGCGGGCACAATGGGGCGCGTTTTCCGGGAAGCTGCTCACGCAGTGGTTTCGGCGCTGGTTTTCCGGCAGCTTTCTCGGCACTGGCGCTCTCACCAGCGGTAAGAGCGGCGGGCAGGAACGCGACACAGCCAGACGAGTGGAAAGGGCCCTCCTCGTGGCAGCACCGCAGAACTATTTGGCGGTCATCAAGGTCGTCGGTATCGGTGGGGGCGGCGTCAATGCCGTGAACCGGATGATCGAAGAGGGGCTCAAAGGCGTTGAGTTCATCGCGATCAACACGGATGCGCAGGCGCTTCTGATGAGCGATGCCGATGTCAAGCTCGACGTCGGCCGGGAACTCACCAGGGGCCTTGGCGCCGGGGCCAACCCGGATGTCGGCGCCCGGGCCGCCGAGGACCACCGCGAGGAGATCGAGGAGGTCATCAAAGGGGCCGACATGGTCTTCGTTACCGCGGGTGAGGGCGGCGGGACCGGGACCGGCGGGGCGCCGGTCGTGGCCAACGTGGCCCGGTCGCTGGGGGCGCTGACCATCGGCGTGGTCACCCGGCCCTTTGGTTTCGAGGGCAAGCGCCGGGCGTCCCAGGCCGAACTGGGAATCGAGCGGCTACGCGCTGAAGTGGACACGCTGATCGTCATCCCGAACGACCGGCTGCTGTCCATCTCGGATCGCCATGTCAGCGTGCTGGATGCGTTCAAAGCCGCCGACCAGGTGCTGCTCTCCGGTGTTCAGGGAATCACCGACCTGATCACCACTCCGGGGCTGATCAACCTGGACTTCGCGGACGTGAAGTCGGTGATGTCCGGGGCTGGCTCGGCGCTGATGGGAATCGGCTCCTCGCGCGGGGACGACCGGAGTGTCGCAGCCGCGGAGATGGCTATCTCCAGCCCGCTGCTTGAGGCGAGCATCGACGGGGCCCACGGCGTGCTGCTGTCCATTCAGGGCGGTTCTGACCTGGGCCTGTTTGAGATCAACGAGGCGGCCCAGCTGGTTTCCCAGTCAGCTGCGCCCGATGCCAACATCATCTTCGGCGCGGTCATCGACGACGCGCTCGGCGACGAGGTCCGGGTGACCGTGATCGCGGCTGGGTTCGACGAGAGCGGTACCAGGCGGATCCCGTCCGCGCGGGCCGGGGCCGAGCCGGCCAGCCGGGCCGAGCCGCCCAGCTCCGGATGGTCAGCTGCTGACTCGTACCACACGGCTCCGGCGGCGGACGCGTACCGGTCAGCGTCCACCCGGACCCCGAGCCGTCCGGTGTCTCGATGGCCGCGGCGGAGCCGGAGCCGGTAGCTGCTGCAGTGGAGCCGCCCGCGGTCGCAGAGCCGCCTACGGCGGAGGCGGCCGACAGCGTGCTCGACGCCCTGTCCGTGCCGCTGTCCGCACCGCCGGCCGGACTGGATGACGCAGCTGACTCCCGGCCGCGGGCGGATGCCGCGGCCGCGGCGCGCGTCTTCGACGCGGCGACCACCCGGCGCCGGTCGGTGGTGTTCGAGGAAGAGGACGAGCTCGACGTGCCCGACTTCCTCAAGTGAGCTGGTGACCGGTACAGCAGCTGAGCCTGGCGGCGGTCGGCCCGCCCAGATAGCGGCCTCGCTCGGCCAGGTCCGCAGCCGGATCGCAGCAGCCTGCCAGGCGGCAGGCCGGGATGTCAGCGAGATCACCCTGGTCGCGGTCACGAAAACCTTCCCCGCCTCAGACATCCGGCTGCTGAACGCGCTGGGCGTCCGTGACGTGGGGGAAAACCGTGACCAGGAGGCGGCGCCCAAGGCAGCCGCCCTCGCTGACCTGCGCGATCAGCTCACCTGGCATTTCGTCGGGCAGCTGCAGACCAATAAGGCCCCGAGCGTGGCGTCCTACGCTGACGTGATCCACTCCGTGGATCGCCCGCGGCTGGCCGCCGCCCTGGGCCGCCACGCCGCCGCCCTGGGCCGCTCGCTGACCTGCCTGGTCCAGGTCAGCCTGGACGGCGACCGCGCGCGCGGCGGCGCTCCAGTGCAGCAGGTTCCGGTCGTGGCCGACGCGGTGGCCAGGGAGAGCAGCCTCAGCCTCGGTGGCGTGATGGCGGTGGCGCCGCTGGGCATGCCCCCCGCGGCAGCATTTGGCCAGCTAGCGCAGATCGCGGCCAATGTGCGGGCGGCGCATCCGGGTGCGGTGATGATCTCGGCCGGAATGAGCGGGGATCTGGAGGAGGCGGTCGCCGCAGGCGCGACACACCTGCGTGTTGGTACGGCGTTGCTCGGCGGCCGGCCGGGCTTCGTCAGGTAAGGTCCGACGCAGCGGGGCTGGGTACAGGGATGACGGAGGGCTGACCGATGGCCGGCGCGATGCACAAGATGGCGGTCTACCTCGGCCTTGTCGAGGACGAGCAGCGCTACGACGACGGCTACGAACCGTACGACGAGTACGACGAATACGACGAGCCGTCGGAGGACGCGGACGTGGCCGAGGACGGCCCCGTCCGGGCCGCCCGGACTGACTTTGGCCTGGACTCCGGCCACTCCTCCAGCCACCGCGCCACCGCGGTAGCCCAGGCGGCCGACCTCGCCCGCATCACCACCTTGCACCCACGCACATACAATGAGGCCCGTACCATCGGAGAACACTTCCGTGAGGGCACTCCGGTGATCATGAACCTGACCGAGATGGTGGACAGCGACGCCAAGCGGCTCGTCGACTTCGCGGCTGGTCTGATCTTCGGCCTGCATGGGAGCATTGACCGGGTGACCAACAGGGTCTTCCTGCTCTGCCCGGCCAACGTCGAGGTCACGGCGGAAGACAAGGCGCGGATAGCGGAGCGAGGGTTCTTCAACCAGAGCTAGGCGCGTGCTGGCGGTCAGTCGTGTGCCGCCCGGTGGTGCGGTGCTGGACAGTTCATCGCAGTGCTTGACCGTTCATCGCTTGGCAGTTCGACGCTCAGCCGTGACACGTTCGGTGACAAGCGCAGGCCGGCGTCGCGGGCTCAGGGCTACCTGAGCCCGGGACCCGGGAGCACCGCGCCGCCTCCGTGCGTTAGTCATGTCAGCGTCCGTGAAACGGTGCCGCACGGGCGGCAGCGGCGCGGGGCCGCGCAGGCGGCACCGTTGAAGGCAGGGCAGGGTTGTGGCGGTAGTAAAGATCGTTCTGTTCTACGTGTTCTCGATATATCTCGTCCTTCTGCTCGGGAGGCTGATCTTCAGCTGGATACAGGCTTTCTCGCGGTCCTGGTCCCCGAAGGGGCTGGTACTGATCATCGCGGAGGTGGTCTATACCGCGACTGACCCTCCACTGAGATTGCTAAGGCGGTACATTCCGACGCTCCGGCTCGGTACTGTGGCCTTGGACCTCAGCTTCATGGTGCTCTTCTTCGTGGTCATTTTCGCGATGCAGGCCGTGCAGCTGCTGTGATCGGGTACCGTCCGACAGAACACCGTCCCAGCGTGCCGAGGAGACGAGATGCCGCTGACGCCCGCGGATGTGCGGAACAAGCAGTTCAGTACAACCAGGCTCAGGCCCGGCTACGACGAGGAAGAAGTTGACGCCTTCCTCGACGAGGTCGAGGTCGAGCTTGACCGGCTGATCCAGGAGAACGAGGAACTCCGGGCCAAGCTGGCGGAGAGCCTGCGCGGGGGCAAGGTACCGATGTCCGCGCTGAGTTCGCCGCTGGCCGAGCCAGCGCCCGACTTCGCGCCACCGGAGCCGCCGCGGCCCGAGCCGGAGCGGATGCCTGAGCCACCGCCGATGCGGATGCCGGCCGAGGACAACATGGACACGGCCGCCCGTGTGCTAGCGCTCGCCCAGCAGACCGCTGACCAGGCTATCGCCGATGCCCGCCGGGAAGCCGACGAGACGCTCGGCCGGGCCCGTCGCGAGGCCGACGACATCCTGGGTAAGGCCCGGCGCCAGGCCGAGCAGATCACCAGCGATGCCCGGGCCCGCGCGGAGAGCCTTGAGCGGGACGCCCAGGAGCGGCACCGCCAGGCCATGGGTTCCCTGGTCCAGCAGCGTGAGGAGCTCGAGCGGCGGGTTGATGATCTGCGTGCGTTCGAGCGTGAGTACCGCAGCAGGCTGAAGGCGTACCTGGAAGGCCAGATGCGTGACCTGGAGGCAGGTGCCGCTGACAGCGGCGCCTTCCCGGCCATGGGCAGCGGGCCTGAGCCGTCCGTTCCGATGGGCATGTCCCGGATGGAGTCCCGCAACGGCCAGCCGTCCATCGCCAGTGCCTACAGTGGCGCGCCCGAGCCGGTCTCCCATGGTGGTGGCTTTCACCAGTCAGACAGCTCACCGCACGATCACCGTTAGGCCGTAGCCAGCTCGACAGCGTTCCTTCGCGAGTAGCAGCATGACCTGCATGCCGTGCCGGGTGGGCACGTGATCCGGGTAAGCGCCCTGATGGTGGCCGTGGCGATCGCGGTGCTCGTCGCCGGGGTCGCCGCCAGCAGCCTGCTGCTGGTGTATGTGTCCATTGCGGCGTGTGCCATCGCCATGCTGTTCCTCGCGGTCGGGGTGCTCCGGCACCGCGGCGAGATCTTCGGTGATGCTGAAGGTTTGACCGGTGCGCAGCTGGCCGGCGGCGCTGGCCTGGCCAGCGCCGGTGTGGGCAGCCCGCAGGAAGCCGTCTGGCCAGCCATGGCCGGCCCGGCCCGGAGCGGGGCTGCCCCGCCTGAGCAGGCCGGGGACGAGCAAGCCCAGGGGCAGGGCGTCGCCCCCGGGCCAGCCAGTTCCCCGGTGCCTGAGGGGCGCGAAGACCGCCGTGCCGACGCACCCGAGAACAGGTCCGGGTCAGCCGCGGACCGGGAGCGGCCGGTAGCCCGGCCGCCCGAGTGGTCCCGGGCCCCCGGCAGGTCCTCGGGCCACCGCCCGCCTGGCGGGAAACCATCCTGGCGGCCCGGCGATCGCGCCGGGGCTGAGCCCGGCGATGCGCCGTCGCAAGACGCACCGGCTGCGGAAACCTCCGCCACAGACCCGCCACTCACCAGCGCCGGACGTGCTGACCAGGCCGGACCCGTGCCCGCGGATGACCTGTGGCACCGGGTCAACGAGGAAGTCGATTCCGGCGCCAACCGCGCCAGGCCCGGCTGGATCCGGACCGGCCCAGCTGCCGCCGTCCCGCCAGGGGCGCCGGACGAAACAGGTGACTGGCCTCCCGCCACCAGCTGGCGGCGGCCGGCTGAGCCGGAGCCAGCCAGCACCGGGTGGCCCAGCACCGAGCACAGCGATACCGGGGGACGGCCTAGTTTCGGCGAGGCCAGCACCGGGTGGCCCAGCACCGAGCACAGCGATACCGGGGGACGGCCTAGTTTCGGCGAGGCCAGCACCGGGTGGCCCAGCACCGGGGAGGCCGGCGCGGACCAGGCCGGTGCCAGCCAGAACAGGACTGGCCAGGACAGTCCGGGCCAGACCCGGTGGGACACAGGCGTCGTGCCGGAACGGTCTGTGTGGGAACCACTGTCCCGGCAGCCAGTGGTCCCGGAACCGACCCGGACGGACTGGCGCCACCTGACCGATCAGCCCGCCAGCGAGGATCGGTCCCCCTCGGCCGAGGAAGAGCCGTCCGGCAGTGCGGATGAGCCCGGCCCGCCCGCGGACGTCGCTGCGGCCGGGCTGGCCGATGACGCTCGTGAGCCAGCCGTCACCGACGAGGCTGAGCCAGCTGACGACGCGATGGCGTCCAAGACCGTGATTGCCGGTCCCGCCGGGCCTGGGCCCAGGGACGCCGGGCTGGCCGGCCAGACCGGCGCTCCTGCCCGCGAGGACCACGAGCCCGGGGAGGATGAATCCTCCGGTCCCGGGTCCTGGGCCGGGGAGCCCGCCAGCGCCCCGCCGGCCGGTTCTGCCCGCGACGACGCCGGGCCAGCAGGAGCCGAGTCGGCGGACGCTGCTCTGGCGGATTCGGGGCCGGCGGATTCCGGACCGGCGGACTCCGGGTATGCGGATGCGGAGCCGATGGACTCCGCCCTGGCGGACTCCGGGCCAGCCGACTCCGAACCGGCCGACGCCGAACCGGCCGACGCCGAGCTGGCGACTCCGGCGGCCGACGCCGAGTTGGCCGGTGCCGAGGACGGCGACGCTGAGCTGGCCGGTGCCGGGGACGGCGACGCTGAGCTGGCCGGTGCCGGGGACGGCGACGCTGAGCTGGCCGGTGCCGGGGACGGCGACGCTGAGCTGGCCGGTGCCGAGGACGGCGACGCCGGGGACGGCGACGCCACCTGGGCGGACGCCGGGGCTGAGGACGGGGCGGTGGCAGCGGCTTCCGTGCTGGACGAGGCTGAGCCGGACAATGCCACCCCCAGCGGCGCCAGTCCCAGCGGCGCCAGTCCCAGCGGCGCCAGTCCCAGCGGCGCCAGTCCCAGCGACTCGACAGCCGGGGACGCTGAGCCCGGGGATCGTGAGCCTGAAGATCGTGAGCCTGCTGGCGGGCCCGGGCCCGCGGGCTTCGATACGGTGGTAGCCAAGCCTGCGGCCGCCCCGGAGCCGGGTACGCCCAGCCGCGGCCGCGCGGACATCCCGCGCACCGTCGTCGCTGACCTGCCTGCTGTCGCGCCAGGCCGTGACGTCCAGGACGCCGCGGAGCCAGCGGCCCGGCCCGCTCCGGCCGGGGCCAGCGCCCGGATCGAGGTCACCGTGGTGCCCGGCGTCTCCCGCTATCACCGCTCCGAGTGCATCCTCACCCGGTTCATGGGGCCAGACGACCTGGAGATCATCTCCAGGCAGGAAGCCGAGGAGGCCGGCTTCGTCCCCTGCCGCGCCTGCCAGCCCGACACCCTCACCCCCTGATCCCGCCGTACCCAGCATCAGTACGCATTGTGGGTCACCGGGGAGCCGTTGCGGATTGAGTTCTTTTCACGCGTTCCCTGCGGACATTTCCGGGCAAAACACCCGTGATCATGACTGGAAGTCGTGAAGAGTGGCCGCAGGCATGATCAATGTGGCCGGTGGTGCTGGTGTGCCGGCATCCCGGGGGAGCAGGGCGGGCCGGGCGGCGAAGGGCCGGGCGGCGAAGGGCCGGGCGGAAGGGGGGGAAGGGCCGGCGGCCGCGGGTACCCGGTGGATGTGCAACAGGCCACCGGCGGTCCAGTATGCACCGCACTCATACCTCTGGCCGCGACGGGGACAGGCCGGCAGGCTCAGCGGCGGCGTAGCCAGAAGGTCAGCCCCAGGGCCGGGTCGGCGTGCTGGTGGAAGGCGGGGTCACCCGGGTCCCCGGGCTGGAACTCATCGGCCAGCACCTCGCTGGCGATGAACGGCCCGTGCTCTTCGAGGGCGGCGGCCAGATCCGGCCGGGCTGCCTCCCAGCGCACCGTGATCCGGTCGCTGACCTGCAAGCCGTCGGTCTTTCTGGCGTCCTGGACCAGCCGGATGACCTCCCGGGCCAGTCCCTCGCGGCGCAGCTCCGGGGTGATCTCCACCTCGATGCCGACCGTCTCGCCCCCCTCCGTCGCCACGGTCCAGCCGGTCCGCGGCGTCTGGGTCACGATGATGTCGTCCGGGCCGAGCGCGACCAGGCTGCCGTCGACCGGCAGCGAGACCTTGCCCGCTGCGCGCATCTCGCTGGCCAGCGCCGCCGGGTCGAAATCCCTGATCGCGGCGGCGACCGCCGGGGTGCCCTTGCCGAACCGGCGGCCGAGGCTGCCGAAGTTGGGCTTGACCACGTAGTCGACCAGGTCGTCGCCGACCGAGTCGAGCGTGTCGAGCGAGTGCACGTTGAGCTCGCGGGCCACCTCGGCGCGCAGTTCCGCGGCCAGGGTGCTGAATCCCGGCGCGCTGACCACGGCGCGCGACAGCGGCTGGCGGACCGCGACCGACGCGGCCGCCCGGGCCGAGCGGCCCAGCTCGACCAGCCGCCGGGTCAGCGCCATCTGCCCGGACAGGTCGAGGTCGATCAGCTCCGGGTCCGCATCCGGCCAGGAGGCCAGGTGCACCGACTCCGGGTCACCGTCCTGGCGCAGCACTCCCCAGACATGGTCGGTGAGGAACGGGGTGATCGGCGCCATCAGCCGGGTGAGCATGTGCAGGGACTCGTACAGGGTGGCGAACGCGGCGGCCCCGTCCGGGGTGGCCGATCCCTCCCAGAACCTGCGCCGCGAGCGCCGCACGTACCAGTTCGACAAATCGTCGATGAACGCGGCCAGCCGGCGGCCGGCCGCGGCCGTGTCGAAGGCCTCCAGGGTGGCGGTGACCTCGGCTGTTGTGGCGTGCAGCTCGCTGAGCAGCCACCGGTCCAGCAGCGGGCGGCCGGACGGCGGTGGCGCGTCACCCGCCAGGGCGGGGCCCCATGCCCGGCCCTGGGCCGCGGCGGCGTTCGCGTACAGCGCCAGGAAGGACACCGTATTCCAGTAGGTCAGCAGGACCTTCCGGACGATCTCGTTCAGCGTGGCGTCGCCGATCCGCCGGGTGGACCAGGGCGAGCCGGACGCGGCAAAGAACCACCGCACCGCATCGGCGCCATGCTTCTCCATCAGCGGGATCGGCTCCAGCACGTTGCCGAGATGCTTGCTCATCTTGCGGCCGGTCTCGTCCACCACCAGTCCGAGGCACACCACGTTCTCGTACGAGGACCGGCCGAAGACCAGCGTGCCCACCGCCATCAGCGAGTAGAACCAGCCCCGAGTCTGGTCGATGGCCTCGCAGATGAACTGGGCCGGGTAGGCGCGCTCGAACTCCTCGAGGTTGCGCAGCGGCGCGCCGAGCCGGGCGAATGGCATCGACCCGGAGTCGTACCAAGCGTCGATCACCTCCGGCACCCGGCGGGCCGCGCCGCCACATTCGGGGCAGCTAAGCACCACCTCGTCCACGAACGGCCGGTGCGGGTCGAGCCCGGACAGGTCGCGGTCGGCCAGCTCGCTCAGCTCGGCCAGGGACCCAGCGCAGGTCAGGTGCTGCTCCCCGCATTCCCAGACGGGCAGCGGAGTGCCCCAGTACCTGGTCCGGGACAGCGCCCAGTCCACGTTGTTGCGCAGCCACTCGCCGTACCGGCCTTCCTTGATCGTGGGCGGCTGCCAGTTGGTCCGCTCGTTCTCGGCCAGCAGCTTGTCCTTGATCTGGGTGGTGCGGATGTACCAGGACGGGAGCGCGTAGTAGAGCAGCGGGGTGTGGCAGCGCCAGCAGTGCGGGTAACTGTGCTCGTACTGCTCCACCCGGAGCAGCAGCCCGCGGTCGTTCAGGTCGCGGACCAGCACCGGGTCCGCGTCCTTGAAGAACATGCCGCCGACGAGCGGTATCCCCTCCTCGAAGTGCCCGTCCGGGCGGACCGGGTTGACCACGGGCAGCCCGTGCGTGCGGCCGGTCTCCATGTCATCCGCGCCGAAGGCCGGCGCCATGTGCACCAGCCCGGTGCCGTCCTCGGTGGTCACGAACAGGCCGGGGACCACCCGGTGCGCGCCCGGGATATCGACCAGGTCGAATGGCGGCCGGTAGGTGGCGCCGACCAGTTCGGCGCCGCTGACCCGCGCCGCCACCTGCCATCCCTCGCCCAGTACCCGGGCGAACAGGTCCTCGGCGACCACCACCGCGTCGTCCAGGCCGGCCTTGCGCGCGATCACGTAGGTCTCGCCGGGGTGCACCGCCACCGCGGTGTTCGACACCAGCGTCCACGGCGTCGTGGTCCATACCAGCAGGTCGGCCCCGGCCAGCAGCGGGCTGGCCCCCTCGGGCACGGTGACCAGCGGAAAGCGGACGGTCACCGCCGGGTCGGTGACCGTGCGGTACACGTCCGGCTGACCCATCTCATGATCGGACAGCGGGGTCTCGCAGCGCGGGCAGTACGGGCTGATCCGGAAGTCCTTGACCAGCAGTCCCTGGTCGAAGATGGACTTGAGGGACCACCACACCGACTCGATGTAGCTGGTGTCCATGGTCCGGTAGGCGTGCTGCAGGTCCACCCAGTAGCCGAGCCGGCCGGTCAGCTCCTCGAAGGCATCCACATGCCGGAGCACCGACTCGCGGCACCGCTCGTTGAACGCGGCGATGCCGTACGCCTCGATCGCCTTCTTGCCGGACAGCCCGAGCTCTCGCTCGACGGCCACCTCGACCGGGAGCCCGTGGCAGTCCCAGCCCGCCTGGCGCGGGACGTGGAAGCCCTGCATGGTCTTGAGCCGGGGGAACAGGTCCTTGAATACCCGGGCCTCGATGTGATGCACGCCGGGCATCCCGTTGGCGGTCGGCGGTCCCTCGTAGAAGGTCCAGAGCGGACGCTCGGGATGCGCCAGTGACTTGGTGAAGAATTCGCCCTCCCGCCAGCGGGCGAGGATCCCGTGCTCCATAGCAGGCAGGTCGATCGCCGCGGGCAGGTCGGGGAAGTAGCGCGGGCTGTCAGCTGGGTCGGGCATCTGGGTGGTCCTCAGGCGGGGCTCCCGCGGAACAGGCGGAACGCCCCGCGCGAGCGGCTGCACTGGAGGGACGAGGTGCGCCGGCGGCGGCCCCGCGGTACCACCCTCCTTGGCCACGGCGCCCGCCATCGGGGGCGGTCGTGACCCACTCAACTGGTCCTGCGGCCGGCTCTCACTGGGCGGATCCGGGCCTGGGCAGGCCCGCCGCTGTTCTTCCGGCGGCTCCGGGGTGATCTGGTCCGCTGGCTTTGCCCCCGGGCTCACACCGTCCCCGGGTCGCTCTCGGCCGCCTGCCACGGCAGCTGTCCCCATCAACACTTTGCAGACTGCCACGATAGCCGATCGGCCGGTCCGCGCCGAACCGGTTTACCCGCCCGCGGCCGGGCCCGGATTACTCCGGGCGCCAGAAGCGTTTGCAGTCGCGGGCAGGCCGATCTATTCTCCGGTCACTGCCCGGAGTCCAAGATCGATTGGTGGCAGCTGAGATAGTGAACACGTCGTGGAAGAGGGGGCCGAGATGACCGCAGGCGCACCGACGAGTGCCGCCGCATTCCCGGCCCGGCCCGGTGAGGACCCGTGGACCGAGGAGGAACTGCAGGCGGTCCGCGCGGAACTGGAAGCTGAGGCGGCCGGGCTGCGCAACGACATCGCCACGGCGGAGTCCGAGATCGCCGCCCGGCTGGGCGACGCCGTCGGCGACGCCGGGGATGACTCGGCCGACATGGGAGCCAAGACCTTCGAGCGGGAGCACGAGCTCGCACTGACCGAGAACGCCCGTGACCTGCTGGCGCAGGCCGAGCGCGCGCTGGCCCGGATCGACGAGGGCAGCTACGGCAGCTGCGAGTCCTGCGGGGAGCCGATCGGCAAGGCCCGCTTGCAGGCCTTCCCGCGCGCCGTCCTCTGCGTGGCCTGTAAGCAGCGGGAGGAACGGCGCTGAGCAGCCAGGGCACCCCAGACGATGCAGCGGCCGGGCCACCACGGCGCCGGGTCGCGCTGCTGCTCACCATCGCTGCCGCCGTGTTCGTGGCTGACCTGGTCTCGAAGACGATCGTGGTGGCGACCTTGTCGCACCGCCCCCCGGTCCGGCTGCTCGATGGCCTGCTGACGCTCCGGGTGCTGCGCAACAGCGGGGCCGCGTTCAGCATCGGGACCTCGATGACCGTGGTGTTCAGCCTGATCGCGGTCGGCGTGATCATCGCCATCCTGCGTACCGCCCGGCGGCTGCGTAGCCTGCCCTGGGCGATCACGCTGGGCCTGCTGCTCGGCGGGGCCACCGGGAACCTCGGCGACCGGCTCTTCCGGTCACCCGGCCTGCTCCGCGGTTACGTGGTGGACTGGATCGAGCTGCCGCACTGGCCGGTGTTCAACGTGGCCGACTCGTGCATCGTCTGTGGCGGCATCCTGGCCGTCCTGCTGGCCGCCCGGGGCATCACGCTGGAAGGCAGCCGGGGACCGGCCAGCGGGCCACAGGGCCCGGAGGCCGGCCCGGGCCACGATCCCAGCCACGGCCCGCACGGCGCCGCCCTGGACGGCCCAGCCAGCGTGCCCGGGGACAGCAGCACGTGACCACCGGGCCGGCCCAGCGCCGGGTACCGGTGCCCGAGGGCCTGGACGGCGAGCGGCTGGACGCTGCCCTGGCCCGGATGTTCGGCCTGTCCAGGTCCAGCGCGGCCGACCTGATCAGCGACGGGCTGGTGCTCGTCGGCGGCCAGCCTGCGGCCAAGTCCGACCGGGTGCCCGCGGGGGAGTGGCTGGACGTCACGCTGCCGCCCCCGCCCGCCGCGGCCGCCCCGGTGCCGCGGCCCGCGCCGGGCCTGGTCGTGGTCTACGAGGACGGCGACATCGTGGTGGTGGACAAGCCACCGGGCATCGCCGCCCACCCGACGCCCGGCTGGACCGGCCCGACGGTGCTGGAAGGGCTGCTCGGCGCCGGGCACACCATCGCCACCGGCGGCGCGGCCGAGCGGCAGGGCATCGTGCACCGGCTGGACGCGAACACCTCGGGGCTGATGGCCGTAGCCAAGAGCGAGCGCGCGTATAGCGCGCTCAAGCGGGCGTTCCGGGAGCGCGAGGTGGACAAGCGCTACCACGCCCTGGTCCAGGGTCACCCGGACCCGCTGCGCGGCACGGTGGACGCGCCGATCGCCCGGCACCCCTCGGGCGACGGCAGGTTCGCGGTGGTGTCCGGCGGGCGGCCGAGCGTCACTCACTACGACACGCTGGAGGCCTTCCGCGGCGCCAGCCTCACCGAGATCATCCTGGAGACCGGCCGCACGCACCAGATCCGGGTGCACATGTCCGCGCTCCGGCATCCCTGCGCGGGCGACCGGCTCTACGGCGCGGACCCGGTGTTCGCGGCCCGGCTGGGCCTGACCCGGCAGTGGCTGCACGCGGTGGCGCTGGGTTTCGAGCACCCGGCCGACGGCCGCCGGGTGGACTTCACCAGCGACTACCCAGCCGACCTCAGCCACGCCCTGGACGTCCTCCGCGCCGAGGGCTGAGGCCGGATGCGGGCGCACCAGGGCCAGCCAGCGCCGGGCGCGGGCACACCTGGCGGGACAACCGCGTGGCGGGTCGCCGCGCAGGCCCCCCCTCGGTAGGCTCATGTCGCCGGGCTGGTGCGCCGTCCGCCGGGGGATTCCCAGCCGAGCGGATCCCCTGGCCAGGGCAGCACCGGCCACTTCCCCCGGGCCCTGGCTGGTGAGTGCCCGCGAGGGTTTTCGTTGCATGCCTTTAAGGAGGCGGTAGTTCGTGACGGCAGCCGTGGCGGATCACACCAGCCACCAGGATGGTTTCGTGCACCTCCACGTGCACACCGAGTACTCCATGCTGGACGGGGCCGCGCGGCTGAAGGACATGTTCGCTGAGTGCGCGCGGGCCGGCATGCCCGCCGTGGCCATGACCGACCATGGCAACCTCTACGGCGCCTACGACTTCTGGTCCAAGGCGACCAAGGCCGGGATCAAGCCAATCATCGGCATCGAGGCCTACGTTGCCCCGGAGCATCGCAGGCACCGCCAGCCCGTGCGCTGGGGCACCCCGGCGCAAAAGGATGACGACGTGTCCGGGGCGGGCGCGTACACGCACATGACGCTGCTCGCGGAGACCACCGAGGGCATGCACAACATGTTCCGGCTGTCCTCCCTGGCCTCGCTGGAGGGTTACTTCCGCAAGCCGCGGATGGATCGCGAACTGCTCGCCGCGCACGCCAAGGGGATCATCGCGACCACCGGCTGCCCCAGCGGCGAGGTGCAGACCCGGCTGCGGCTCGGCCAGTACGCGCAGGCGGTCGAGGCGGCCGCCGCGTACCGGGACATCTTCGGGCGGGGCAACTTCTTCGTCGAGATCATGGACCACGGCCTGAGCATCGAGCAGCGGGTCCGGGACGGCCTGCGCCGCATCGCCCGGGAACTGGACCTGCCGTTCGTGGTCACCAACGACTCGCACTACACGGTCGAGGAGGACGCGAAAGCGCACGAGGTGCTGCTCTGCGTGCAGACCGGGTCCAACATGGCCGACCCGGGCCGGTTCAAGTTCGACGGCACCGGCTACTACCTGAAGAGCCCGCAGGAGATGCGCGCGGCGTTCACCGACGAGGAGTGGCAGTCGGGCTGCGACTCCACCCTGCTCATCGCCGAACGGGCGGACGTCGCCTTCCAGCCGAAGAACCTCATGCCGCTGTTTGACGTCCCGGCGGGGGAGACCGAGGAAAGCTGGCTGCGCCAGGAAGTCTGGCGCGGGATGGACCGCCGCTACCCGGACAGCTACGACGGGCGGCGCCGCGACCAGGTCGAGTACGAGATGGGCATCATCACCCAGATGGGCTTCTGCTCGTACTTCCTGGTCGTCGCGGACTTCATCATGTGGGCCAAGCGGAACGGGATCTGGGTCGGCCCGGGCCGCGGCTCGGCCGCTGGCTGCCTGGTCGCCTACGCCCTGGGCATCACCGACCTGGACCCGCTGGTGCATGGCCTGATCTTCGAGCGGTTCCTGAATCCCGAGCGCGTGTCCATGCCCGACATCGACATCGACTTCGACGAACGCCGGCGGGGCGACGTGATCCGCTACGTCACCGAGAAGTGGGGCGAGGACCGGGTCGCGCAGATCATCACCTACGGCACGATCAAGGCCAAGGCGGCGGTCAAGGACTCCGCCCGGGTGCTCGGTTTCCCCTACGCGCTCGGTGACCGGATCACGAAGGCGTTCCCCCCCGCGGTGATGGGCAAGGACATCCCGCTGTCCGGGATCTTCGACGAATCCCACCCCCGGTACGGCGAGGCCGGCGAGATCCGCACCCTGTACGAGGCCGAGGCCGAGGTCCGGCAGGTCATCGACACCGCGCGCGGGCTGGAAGGGCTGATCCGCCAGGCCGGGGTGCACGCGGCCGGCGTGATCATGAGCAGCGAACCGATCATCGACCACGTCCCGGTCTGGAAGCGGGAGGCGGACGGCGCGGTCATCACCCAGTTCGACTACCCGGCGTGCGAATCGCTCGGCCTGCTGAAGATGGACTTCCTCGGCCTGCGGAACCTCACCGTGCTGGATGACGCGGTCCGCGGGGTCAAGGCCAACCGGGGCATCGAGATCAACCTGGAGTCCTTGCCACTGGACGACAAGCCCACCTACGACCTGCTGGCCCGGGGCGACACGCTGGGCATCTTCCAGTTCGACGGCGGCCCGATGCGGGCCCTGCTGCGCAGCATGCGGCCGGACAATTTCGAGGACATCTCCGCGGTCGGCGCGCTCTACCGGCCCGGCCCGATGGGCGCCAACGCGCACAACGACTACGCCGACCGGAAGAACCAGCGCAAGCCGGTCGTGCCCATCCACCCCGAGCTGGCCGAGCCGCTGGCCGAAATCCTGGGCGACACCTACGGGCTGATCGTCTACCAGGAGCAGGTCATGGCGATCGCGCAGAAGGTGGCCGGGTACAGCCTGGGCAGCGCGGACCTGCTCCGCCGGGCCATGGGCAAGAAGAAAAAGGAGATCCTGGACAAGGAGTTCGCGCCGTTCGAGGCCGGGATGAAGGCCAACGGCTACTCGGCGGCGGCGATCAAGACCCTCTGGGACATCCTGGTCCCGTTCTCCGACTACGCGTTCAACAAGGCGCACAGCGCCGCGTACGGGCTGGTCTCCTACTGGACCGCCTATCTCAAGGCGAACTACCCGGCCGAATACATGGCCGGGCTGCTCACTTCCGTATCCGGCGACAAGGACAAGAGCGCTCTATACCTCAACGAATGCCGCCGGATGGGAATCACCGTCCTACCACCCGACGTCAACGCGTCCACGGCCATGTTCACCCCGGTCGGCAATGACATCAGGTTCGGCCTGGCCGCGGTGCGCAATGTCGGCACGAACGTGGTGGACGCGATCGTCGAGGCGCGGACGGCCAAGGGCGCGTTCACCAGCTTCGCTGACTTCCTGCGCAAGGTCCCGGTCAACGTGTGCAACAAGCGGGTCATCGAGTCGCTGGTCAAGGCGGGCGCGTTCGACTCGCTCGGGCACCCGCGCAAGGGCCTGGTGCTGATCCACGAGCAGGCCATCGACACCGTGATCGACGTGAAGCGGAACGAGGCCATCGGCCAGGATTCGTTGTTCGGCGGGGACGAGGAGACCGAGGCCACGTTCGAGGTCCCGGTGCCGGATGGGGAATGGGACAAGGCCACCGTGCTGGCATTCGAGCGGGAGATGCTCGGCCTGTACGTGTCCGACCACCCGCTGCTGGGCGTGGAGCACATCGTGGCCGCGGCCACCGACTGCTCCGTGGCCGAACTGCTCAGCTCGGCAGTGGATGAGGCCGAGCGCAGCTCGCGCGGCGGCCGTGACGGCGGCTCGATGGTCACCGTCGGCGGGATCCTGTCCGGGGTGCAGCGGAAGGTGACCCGCCAGGGCAACCCGTGGGCCGCCGCGACCCTGGAGGACCTGGAAGGCGCCATCGAGGTGCTGTTCTTCCCCGCGGCCTACCAGCAGTGCTCGCTGCTGCTCGCGGAAGACGCGATCCTGCTGGTAAAGGGACGGCTGGACCGGCGCGAGGAAACGCCCAAGCTGATCGCGCAGGAGGTGACCGCGCCGGACCTGTCGGCGGACGAAGGCGGCCCTTTCGTCGTGTCGATGCCGGTGCAGCGGTGCGTCGCGCCCGTGGTGGACCGGCTGCGCGAGGTGCTGTGCACCCACCCGGGCCTGGCCGAGGTGCACCTGAAGCTGTGCAACGGCCCGCGGGCGACGGTCGTCCGGCTGGATGACAAGCTCCGGGTCAAGCCGTCGCCCGCCCTGCTCGCCGACCTGAAGCAGCTCCTCGGCCCCGCCTGCGTGGGCTAGGGGGTCGCGGTAGGGCGGGCGGCGGCCCACCCCGAACCGGCGACTCACCAGGCAGCTGCGGGAAGTTACCGGCCCGCGTCAGCCGGGTCGTTGGGGGTTCCGGGGGCTCGAGCCCCCGGCAAGCACCGGCCCCCGGGCAGCTCACGCGTCGCGGCGCTGCATCAGGTAGGCGCCGATACCGAGGAGCAGGACGGTCCACGCGCAGAACACGCCGAAGCCCTGCCACGGTGACAGCAGCTGGTCGGGCGTCTGATGGTCCGAGGTGATCAGCACGCCCGCCACGGTCGGAAAGTACTGGTGCACGTGCTTGCCCCAGCTGTCCGGCAGCAGCGCCAGGATGTTTCCGATCACCAGGACCAGGCCGATGACCGTGGTGACCGCGCCCGCGGTATGCCGGATCAGCAGGCCGATGGCCAGCGCGAACAAGCCGAGCACGGTCAGGTACAGGCCGGCCCCGATCACCGCGCGGGTCACGTTCGGGCCGCTCAGCGAGACCTGGACCAGGCTGTGCGCCAGTGCCGAGCCGATGAAGAACGAGCCGAACGCGACGATCTCGCCGATGACCAGGACCAGCACGCTGAACACGGCCACCTTGGCGGCCAGCACGGGCAGCCGCTTGGGCACGGCCAGGAACGAGGCCCGGACCGTCCCGGCGGAGTACTCACTGGTGATCACCAGCACGCCGAGCACGCAGATGGCGAGCTGGCCCAGCCCGAGCCCGGTGCCGAGGATGAAGCTGGTCGGGTCGGCGGAGATCGTGGCGGCCGCGTTGCGGCCGCCATTGCCCTGCTGGATCGAGTGCACGGTCAGCCAGGTGAGCAGGCCGGTGAGGCCCAGGGAGACCACGGCGAACAGGAGCAGGGTCCAGACCGTGGACCGGACCGAACGGATCTTGGTCCATTCGGCGAGCATCACGTGGCCGAAGCCCACGTGGTGAGCGGGCGGGGGCACGGCGCGCACCCCCTGGGCCTGCACAGGCGCGCTGGCGGAGGTCATCGGGCGTTCTCCTGGGCGGTGGTGACGGTCTGCGCGGCCGGGCTGCTGCCGCCGGGACCGCCGGGGAGGCTGGCCGCGGCCGTCGCGTACTCGGAACTGTCCGCGGTCAGCTCCATGTAGGCCTCCTCCAGGGAGGCCAGCCGCGGCGTGAGCTCGTGCAGGACGACCTGGCCGGCCGCGGCGATCTCGCCGACCCGCGGCGCGTCCAGGCCGGTGACCCGGAGCGCGGGGGCGGTCCCGGCGGCGGGCTGGCTTTCGCTGGGCCGCTCGCCGTCCGGCTCATCTGCGGTGGCCTTGCCGCCTTCGGCCGCGATCAGGTCAGCGAGCCGGGCCGCGTCAGGCGAGCGCACCAGAACGTACTTATCCGAGCTGCGCTGGATGAAGTCCTGAGTGCTGGTGTCCGCGATTAGCTTGCCGCGGCCAATAACGATCAGATGGTCCGCGGTGACAGCCATTTCGTTCATCAGGTGGCTGGACACGAAAATGGTCCGGCCTTCCCCGGCCAGGTGCTTCATCAGGTTCCTGATCCACAGGATGCCCTCGGGGTCGAGCCCGTTGACCGGCTCGTCCAGCAGCAGTACCTGCGGGTTGCCGAGCATGGCTACGGCGATGCCGACCCGCTGGCTCATGCCGAGCGAGTAGCCGCGGGTTCGCTTGCGGCCGACGGCCCGCAGCCCGACCAGGTCGAGCACCTCATCCACCCGGGACCGCGCCAGGCCCTGGGTCTCGGCCAGGAAGAGCAGGTGGTTGTAGGCGCTGCGGCCGGGATGCATGGCCTTTGCCTCGAGTAGCGCCCCCACGGTGCGCAGCGGCTGGGCGATGTCCGCGTACCGCTTCCCCTCGATGGTGGCGGTCCCGGAGTGCGGGTGGTCCAGGCCGAGGATCAGCCGCATCGTGGTGGACTTGCCCGCGCCGTTCGGCCCCAGGAAGCCGGTCACCCGGCCTGGCTGGACGGTGAACGACAAATGGTCTACTGCGACCTTGTCCCCGTAACGTTTGGTGAGGTCCCGTGCCTCAATCATGATGTCCCCTCGAAGTGGCTGGCCTAGGTAGCCTGCCGCGACGGTCAGCACCTAAGGTAGCAAGTTATTGGCCGCCGGCTGCATTTGCGGTGTGCGGGCTGGCCAGTATTGTGCTGCTGCCAGCTGAATGCTGGCTGAGCAGCTATTGCCGGGTCCGGCGGCTGCCGGGGTGCGGCGGCGGACTGCACAGCAGCGGCGGGTCAACTACGCTTCAGCGCATAATGTCGCAGCCGACGAGTTCTCCTGACGCGCCTGGCGGCCGGCCAGCCGAGGACAGGCCCTCGGCCAGGCCGCCCGCCGGGCCCGCTTTCGCCGGATTCCTGGCCGCCAGCCCCGCTAGCCCCGCGGGTAACGGTTTCCTGGGCGGCGGCCCGGTCGGTGACCCGGGCGCCGTCCCCGTGGCCAGCGTCTGGCGCACGGTGGCCGCCTGCCTGGCCGCCGCGGCCAGCACGGTCATGCTCGGGGCGGCGGCCGGGCTCGCCTGGTCGGTGCTGGCGCCGCGCCCGCTGCTGGTCATGACCGGGCACGGCAGCGCTGCCGTGATCAACGTGGAGACAACCGCGTTCATCGCCGCGGACGGCTGGTACGCCCTGGTCGCCCTGGTCGGCGGGGCGGCGGCCGGGCTGCTCGGCTACTGGCTCGCGGTACGCAGGCACGGCCCGGCCGGCATGGCCACCGTCCTGGTCAGCGCGGTGGGCGCGGGCGTGGTCGCGCTGTGGATCGGCGAGCAGATCGGGCTGGCCCACTATCGCCACCTGCTGGCCACCCTGCCAGCCGGAGCGCATCTGCAGGACGCGCTGGTCCTGGGCAGCCGCAGCGCCATCGCGTTCTGGCCGCTGGCGGCCGGCCTGGCCGCGGGCGGCATCGTGGCGGCCGGCGTGTTCCGCGACCGGCGGCTTGCGGCCAGCGAAGATCCCGACGGCGCTTGACCGCGCGACTGGCCGCCAGCCTGGCCGCGCGACTGGCCGCCAGCCTGTCCGCGATGCGGACGCCAGCGCGAGGGCGGCACTGGCTCCGTAGACTGAGCGGGTGCTTTCCAGGATCGATCTCCGAGGCCGGCCCGCCGCCACCCTGACCAGGGAAGAGCTCGCCACCACCCTGCCCAGGGCCGGACTGGACATTGCGGCCGCGGTCGAGGTGATCAGGCCCATCTGCGACGACGTGCGGCATCGCGGCGCGGCCGCGGTGCGGGAGTACACCCAGCGGTTCGACGGGGTGGATCTGGCCAGCACCCGGGTGCCCGCCAGCGCGCTGGCCGCGGCGCTCGGCGCGCTGGCGCCGGACCTGCGGGCGGCGCTGGAGGAGACGATCCGGCGGCTGCGCCTGGTGCACGAGGCGCAGCGGCCCGCTGACGTCGTCACTCACGTCGCCGACGGTGCTACCGTCACCGAGCGCTACGTCGCGGTCGGCCGGGCCGGCGTGTACGTGCCCGGCGGGCTGGTGACCTATCCGTCCTCGGTGCTGATGAACGTGGTGCCGGCCCAGGTGGCCGGGGTGCCGCGGATCGCCGTCGCCTCGCCGCCGCAGCGAGACGGGCTGCCCGCGCCGGCTGTGCTGGCGGCCTGCGCGCTGCTCGGCATCGAGGAGGTACACGCCGCTGGCGGGGCCCAGGCCATCGCCATGCTCGGCTATGGCACCGCCGACTGCGCCGCGGTGGACACCGTGACCGGCCCCGGCAACGTGTACGTGGCCGCGGCCAAGCGATTGCTGCTCGGTGTCATCGGCACCGATGCCGAGGCCGGGCCGACCGAGATCGCGATCATCGCCGACCACACCGCCGACCCTGGCTTCGTGGCCGCCGACCTGGTGGCGCAGGCCGAGCACGACTCGCTGGCCGCCTGCCTGCTGATCACCACCGACCCCGGGCTGGCCGACCGGGTGGACAAGGCGCTGGCGCCCCAGGTCGCGGCGGCCCGGCACCGGGAACGGGTGCAGGCCGCGCTGGCCGGGCAGTCAGCCACCGTGCTGGTCAGCGATCTGGACGCGGCGGTGGCGGTCAGCGACGGCTGGGCGCCGGAGCACCTGGAGATCCAGACCGAGGACGCGGCCGCCGTGGCCCGCCGGATCCGCAACGCGGGCGCCATCTTCGTCGGCCCGTATGCCCCAGTGTCGCTCGGGGACTACCTGGCCGGGTCCAATCACGTGCTGCCCACCGGCGGCACCGCGCGGCACACCGCGGGGCTGTCCGTGCTGTCCTTCCTGCGCGGCATCCACCTGGTCGAGTACGGCCGGGATGCGCTCGCCGGGGTGGCCCCGCACATCGACGCGCTCGGCGGGGCCGAGGATCTCACCGCCCACGTCGAAGCGGTCCGGGTGCGGATTCCCCGGACCGGGACGACATGACCGGCGCAAGCTCCGGTGATGGGGGGCGCGCGGAAGGCGTGTCTCCCCGGGCGGGCGACTCGCGGGGGGTTCCGCGGGATCGCCCCCCCGGGCTGGCCTTCCCCGGCTGGCTGCCGCTACGGGAGGACCTGGCCGGGCACGTGCCGTACGGGGCGCCGCAGATCGACGTCCCGGTCCGGCTGAACACCAACGAGAACCCCTACCCGCCGTCCCCGGCCCTGGTCCAGGCCATCGCGACCGCGGTCGCCGAGGTGGCCGGGACACTGAACCGGTACCCAGACCGGGACGCGGTCGCGCTGCGCGAGGACCTGGCCGGCTACCTCGGGCACGGGCTGGCCGCCAGCCAGGTCTGGGCGGCCAACGGCTCCAACGAGATCATCCAGCAGCTGCTGCAGGCGTTCGGCGGGCCTGGCCGCAGCGCGCTCGGTTTCGAGCCTTCCTACTCGATGCACCCGCTGATCGCGCTGGCCACCGGCACCGGATGGATCAGCGGCGCCCGGGACGCCGACTTCGGCGTGGACCCGGACCGGGCGGTCGCGCTGATCCGGGCTGAGCAGCCTGCCGTGGTGTTCCTCACCTCGCCGAACAACCCGACCGGGACCGCGCTGGCCCCGGCCGTGATCGAGGCGGTCTGCGCCGCGGCCCCCGGGATGATCATCGTGGACGAGGCCTACGCCGAGTTCGCCCGGGACACCTCGGCCAGCGCGCTGACCCTGCTGCCGCGCTGCCCCCGGCTGGCCGTGACTCGCACCATGTCCAAGGCGTTCGCGCTGGCCGGGGCCCGGGTCGGCTACCTGGCCGCCGACCCCGAGGTACTGCGGGCGCTGCTGCTGGTCCGGCTGCCCTACCACCTCTCCGCCGTCACCCAGGCCGTGGCCCAGGCTGCCCTGGCGCACCGGCATGAGCCCATGGCTACCGTTGCGGCGCTACGGGCGGAACGTGACGACATCGTGCGCTGGTTGCGCGGACGGGGGCTGCGGGTAGCGGATTCCGACGCGAACTTCGTGCTGTTCGGCGAGTTCGCGGACCGGCACGCGGTCTGGCAGGGCCTGCTGGACCAGGGCGTGCTGATCCGGGAGACCGGCCCAGCGGGCTGGCTGCGGGTCAGTGTCGGCACACCCGCCGAGATGGCCGCGTTCCGTGCCGCACTGGATCATGTTGTACCGGGCACGCCGGACGAAGCCGTGCCGTTGAGGGAAGAGGTAGCGCCGTGAGCCGCACTGCCCGGGTGGAACGGATCACCAAGGAGACCAGCGTGCTGGTCGAGCTGGATCTCGACGGGGCCGGCACCGCCGAGGTGGAGACCGGGGTGCCGTTCTTCGACCACATGCTCGCCCAGCTGGCCAAGCACGGGCTGCTGGAGCTGAGCGTGCGGGCCAGCGGTGACATCGAGATCGACGCACATCACACGGTCGAGGACACCGCGCTCACCCTGGGCCAGGCGCTGCGCGAGGCCCTCGGCGACAAGGCGGGCATCTGCCGGTTCGGTAACGCCGTCATCCCGCTGGACGAGGCGCTGGCCCGGGCCGCGATCGACCTGTCCGGGCGGCCGTACCTGGTGCACGCCGAGCCAGCGGGCATAGCCCCGCTGATCGGCACCTACGACACCACGCTGACCCGGCATTTCTTCGAGTCGGTGACCGCGTCGGCCGGTATCTGCCTGCACCTGGAGGTGTCCGGGCGGAACCCGCATCACATCGTGGAGGCCCAGTTCAAGGCCGTGGCCCGGGCGCTGCGCGCGGCCGCCGCGGTGGACCCACGGGCCCCGGGGGTGCCGAGCACCAAAGGCGTGCTGTGACCAAGCCTTCCGTCGCGGTCCTGGACTATGGCTCGGGGAACATCCGGTCCGCGCAGCGGGCGCTGCAGCGGGCCGGCGCGGACACCGTGGTCACCGCGGACTTCCAGCAGGCTATGGATGCGGATGGCCTGGTGGTGCCGGGGGTGGGCGCGTTCGCCGCGTGCATGGCCGGGCTCCTCGCGGTCCGCGGTGACCAGATCATCGACCGGCGGCTGGCGGGTTCCCGGCCGGTGCTCGGCATCTGCGTCGGCATGCAGGTGATGTTCAGCGAGGGCGTCGAGCACGGTATCCGCACCGAAGGCTGCGGCCAGTGGCCCGGTACGGTACAGCGGCTGGACGCGCCGGTCCTGCCGCACATGGGCTGGAACACCATCGAGGCTGCCCCGGGATCGGTGCTGCTGGCCGGGATCGATCCCGGCACCCGGTTCTACTTCGTGCACTCCTACGCGGCCGGCACGCTGCCGATGGAGGTGAGTGGGCGGATGAAACCGCCGCTGATCAGCTGGGCTGTGCACGGTGAGCCGTTCATCGCGGTCGTGGAGAATGGCCCGCTGTGCGCGACCCAGTTCCACCCCGAGAAATCCGGCGACGCGGGTGCCGCGCTGCTGGCGAACTGGCTGGAGACGGTGCGATGACGCTCACCCTGCTGCCCGCGGTGGACGTGGCCGGCGGCAAGGCCGTCCGGCTGGTCCAGGGCGCCGCGGGCACGGAGACCGACTATGGGGAGCCGTTGCAGGCCGCGCTGGCCTGGCAGGCCGCCGGGGCCCAGTGGCTGCACCTGGTCGACCTGGACGCGGCCTTCGGCCGCGGCTCCAACGCTGACCTGCTCGCCACCGTGGTGGGCAAGCTGGACATCGCGGTGGAACTGTCCGGCGGGATCCGCGACGATGCCTCGCTGGCCTCTGCGCTGGCCACCGGGTGCGCCCGGGTGAATATCGGCACCGCCGCGCTGGAGCAGCCGGACTGGGTCCGCTCGGCCATCGCCGAGCATGGCGACAAGATCGCCGTCGGGCTGGATGTACGCGGGACCCGGCTCGCCGCGCGCGGCTGGACCCGGGAAGGCGGCGAGCTGGACGAGGCGCTGGACCGGCTGGACGCCGACGGCTGCGCCCGGTACGTGGTCACCGACATCACCAAGGACGGCATGCTGACCGGGCCGAACCTGGACCTGCTCCGGCATGTGTGCGAGCGCACCGCGCGGCCGGTGATCGCCAGCGGCGGGGTGTCCAGCGTGGCGGACCTGCGGGCGATCGCGACCCTGGTGCCGTCCGGGGTGGAAGGCGCGATCGTCGGCAAGGCCCTGTACGCGGGGGCGTTCACGCTGGAAGAGGCGTTGCGGGCGGTGGCAGGATGACCCGCCGGGTGTCCTCGGGCACGACCTGGGAGCCGGTGGTCGGCTACAGCCGCGCGGTGGCCGCTGGCGACTTCGTGTTCGTGGCCGGCTGCACCTCGGTCGAGGGCGCCGAGTTCGTGCACGAAGGCGACGCGTACGCGCAGACCACGCAGGCCATCGCAAATGTGGCGGCCGCCCTGGCCCAGCTCGGCCTGGGCCTGGCCGACGTGGTGAGCACCCGGATCCTGGTCACCGACATCTCCCGGTGGCAGGAGTACGGCCGGGCGCACGGCGCGGCGTTCAGCGACACCATGCCCGCCGCCACCATGGTCGAGGTGTCCGCCCTGGTCGACCCCAGGATGCTGGTCGAGATCGAAGCCGTCGCCTACCGCCCCGGAATCGGCACCTGATGGCCCCGCCCGGAGCGGTCCAGCCGTCAGCAGTTCGATTTTTTGCCCCCCAGGGGGCAAAAAATCGAACTGCTGACCGGTTCGTGGCCCAGGGGGAGCGGTGACGGTCGCGGTCCGGGTGATTCCGTGCCTGGACGTGGATGCCGGGCGGGTGGTCAAGGGAATCAACTTCACCCGGCTGCGGGACGCGGGCGACCCGGTGGAACTCGCCGCCGTCTACGACGCGGAGGGCGCGGACGAGCTAGTGTTTCTGGACATCACCGCGTCCAGCGGGGACCGCGCCACCATGATCGACGTGGTCGGCCGCACCGCCGACCAGGTGTTCATCCCGCTGACCGTGGGCGGCGGGGTGCGCAGCGTGGCCGACGTGGACCGGCTGCTCCGGGCTGGCGCGGACAAGGTGTCGCTGAACACCGCCGCGATCGCCCGGCCGGAACTGCTCGCCGAGGCCGCGCAGCGGTTCGGCTCCCAATGTGTCGTGCTGTCCGTGGACGCCCGCCGGTTGGCAGGCGACGGGGAGCGCTCCGCAAGGGTTTCCGGCGGGGCCGGCCTCTCCCGGGGGGTTCCGGGGGATCGTCCCCCCGGGCTAGCACCAGCCATCCCCAGCGGGTTCGAGGTGACCACGCACGGCGGGCGGCGGGGCACCGGCATCGACGCGGTGGAGTGGGCGGCCCGCGCGACCGAGCTGGGCGTGGGGGAGATCCTGCTCAACTCCATGGACGCAGACGGCACCAAGGCCGGTTTCGACCTGGAACTGATCCGTGCGGTCCGCGCGGTGGTGGGTGTCCCGATCATCGCGAGCGGCGGGGCGGGCGCGCTCCCGCACTTCGCTCCCGCGGTCGGCGCAGGGGCCGACGCGGTGCTGGCGGCCAGCGTGTTCCACTTCGGCCAGCTGCGCATCAGCGAGGTCAAGGATGCGCTGCGGCAGGCTGGCTGCCCGGTCCGCTAGCCACTCCGCCCGCGGTCGGCTGCTGCTAATCCGCGCCTGCCCGCGCCAGCGCGGCGCCGACGATGCCTGCGTCGTTGAGCATAGCGGCTGGCACCACCGGGGCCCGCAAGCTGGTCAGCAACGGCACGAACTTGTCCGACTTGCGGCTGATCCCACCGCCGATGATGAACAGGTCGGGCGACAGCAGCGCCTCCACATGGCGCAGGTACTCATCCACCCGGCCGGCCCAGTGGCTCCAGCTCAGGTCGTGCAGGGCCTTGGCCCGCTCCGAGGCACGCTGCTCGGCGTCCCGGCCGCGGATCTCGATGTGCCCGAACTCGGTGTTCGGCACCAGGATGCCCGCCCGGAACAGCGCGCTGCCGATCCCGGTGCCGAAGGTCAGCATGAGCACGGTGCCGTCGTTACCCTTACCCGCGCCGAACTTCATCTCGGCCAGGCCAGCCCCGTCGGCGTCGTTGATCAGGGCCGGGGACAGCCCGGTCGCCTTGGCGAACAGCTCCCGGGTGTCCAGCCCGACCCAGGCCGGGTCGAGGTTGGCCGCGGTCAGCGTGACCCCGTCGATCACCACCCCGGGGAAGGCGATGCCCGCCGGGCCGGTCCACTCGAACCTCGTGACCAGGTGCTTGACTACCTCGGAGACCGTTTCCGGCATCGCCGGGCGCGGCGTCTCCATCTTGATCCGCTCGGCGAGCAGCGTGCCCGTGGCCGTGTCCACCGGCGCCGCCTTGATTCCGGTGCCGCCGATGTCGATGCCGAGTACCTGCACTGGGACTCCCCTCCGGTCGGGCTCATCCATTGTCTCTGCGCCGCGGTCACGGCGCCAGCCGCCGGGTGCTGGCGCCAGCCGGCCCGATGACGGCGCGGCCGGGCGCGATCGCGACGCTAGCCGATGTCGCCGCCTGTTGGGTGGTCCGGCAGCGGTTGTTCAGCGCCCGTCCATCGTGCGAGGTTTGACTAGGCGGCACTGACCAGGCGGGACCGGGCCAGGCGGGACTGGACCCAGCGGGGGAGGCGGCGCAGGTGACGGTCGTGGTGGTCGGCGGCGGGGTGCTCGGCCTGATGCACGCGCTGGCGGCCCGGCGCCGTGGCCACGACGTCGTGCAGCTGGAGCGGGAAGCGGGCACCCGGGGCGCCAGCGTCCGCAACTTCGGCCTCGTCTGGGTCAGCGGCCGGGCGGCCGGGGCGGAACTGGACCTGGCCCGGCGGGCCCGCACCCGCTGGCAGGAAATCGCCGGGACACCCATGAGTACGCTGAGCCGTTCGCGTTCGACGTCGGGGAGAGCGCCTACGACCACCTGCTCGGCCGGGCCCGGCAGCTCCTCGGCACACCGCTCCCGCCGGTACGCCGCCGCTGGGCGGGCGTGTACAGCCAGGGCACCGGCGAGGAGCTGTACCACAGATCGGTACCGGCGCCCGGGGTGGTGCTGGTCACCGGCGCTGGCGGCCGGGGTATGACCTGCGCGCCCGCTATCGCCGAGGAGACGTTCGCGTGACGTACAGCGAGGAGGGCCCGATGACCACCATCACCATTGCCTGCCTGGACATGGCCGGCACCACGATCGCGGACGACGGCAGCGTGCTGGCCGCGTTCACCGCCGCCCTGCACCAGTTCGGCCCGGCCGAGGGCACGCCCGGCTATGACCAGGCGATGCGGACCGTGCACGCCGCCATGGGCCAGTCCAAGATCGAGGTGTTCCGGAAGATCTTCGGCAACGAGGCCACCGCGCAGCAGGCCAACGAGGTGTTCGAGCAGCGCTATGCCGCGGCCGTGGCCGCCGGCCAGGTCACCGCGCTGCCCGGGGCCGAGGACACGATCACCGCGCTCTGCGATGTGGGCATCCAGGTGTGCCTGCTCACCGGCTTCTCGCCGGACACCCGGGACATGGTCATCGACCAGCTCGGCTGGCGGCCGTTGATCGACCTGGCCCTGTCCCCGGCCGATGCCGGCCGCGGGCGGCCCTGGCCGGACCTGCCGCTCACCGCGCTGCTGCGGCTCGGCGGCGGCGCCGTGAGCGAGCTGGCCGTGGTCGGGGACACCCCGAGTGACATCGAGTCCGGCCGGCGCGCGGGCGCCGGGCTGGTGGCCGGCGTGCTGACCGGCCGGACCAGCCCGGAGGAGTTCGAGGCGGCCAAGGCCGAGCACGTCCTGGACACGGTCGCCGACCTGCTCCCGCTGGTCGGGGTGACCGCCCCCCGGTAACCGTCCTAGCGGCGCTCGGCCAGCAGCACCGGCGCGTCGCGCAGGGTTACCTCGACCGCGTCGCCGGGCGAGATCCCGGCGGCCAGCGTGCTCTGCTGATCGACCTGCACCTCCACGTCCCCGGACAGCCGGACGCGCAGCCGGGTCAGCTGGCCGAGAAAGGTCCGGCTGGTGACGATGCCGTTGCCGGTGCGGCTTTCCCTTGAGCACGTGCTTCCCCTCCGACCTGCGGGGCCCTCGGCCCGGCATGCGTGCCCTGATGGCACGGACGGGGGAATCGTCGCGGGCGGATCTGGCCGGAAGATGGCCGAAAGGCAGCGTTGCGCCAGCTTCGCTGTGAAGGGTGCTGCTCCGGCTCGCGAACTCTTGGTACCGGCCCTGGCAGGGGAGCTGCCCCCAGGTGCCTACTGGCTGATGGCTCAGTAGTCGCGGCCCGGTGCCGTGCGGCTAGTGCCTGCTGGCTGGCGGGCTGCTTGGTGCCCAGCTGTCAGTGCCGCCAGTGCGGGTCGGCGAGCGTTTTCACCGCGGCCTCACTGCCGTCCATCCGGACCTGGGCCGCGGACGTCCGCCCGAGCGCCCAGAGGGTAAGTTCGGCCGGGCTCCCGGTCACCGTGACCACGGGAGTGCGTGCCTTGGCGGTGATCCGTACCCGGCCCGCACCCGGCTCCGCCGCCGCGTCATCCCGGGCGAGCTCGACCCCTACCGGCGCACCACGCAGGATGAACCGGGCCAGGCCGAGCCGCTGCCACAGCGCGGCGGACAGGGCCGGGGTGAGTTTCCGCTTCGTCCAGCCCGGCCGCCCGCGGCGCACGTCCTCGTGGTGCACGAAAAACTCGACCAGGTTGGCCCGCTCGTCCATGCCAGGGATACCGAAGAACGACAGCAGCGGCGGGCCGCCCCGGATCGCGTCCACCAGGCTGGCGAATGACTCCTGCCTGGCCAGGGAACGCTGCACCCGCCGGGTATAGCCAGCCAGCGGGCCGCCCATGATGCCTGCTGCCGCATCCGGCCGCCGTTCCCGCAGCACCAGGTGAGCAGCCAGGTCACGGGTGCTCCAGCCCTCGCATAGCGTAGGCGCGTCCGGGTCGGCCTTATCCAGCGTTGCGCACAGGGCCAGTCGCTCTTCGTGGGCGAGGGTCATCCCGCGATGGTAGCCATCCGGGCCGGGCAGCGGAATGGGCAGGCCGGGGGAAGGTAGCGGCCGCAGCGGCGGCACCTGAGAGGATTACTGGTCATGCGAACCGAAGTGGGCTGGCGATGACCGCCCCCCGGCGTCCGTCAGCGCTGGACCCCGCGGTGGCGGCGCGGCTGAAGCGTGACGCCGACGGCCTGATCCCGGCCGTCGCCCAGCAGTACGACACAGGTGAAGTGCTCATGCTCGGCTACATGGACGACGAGGCGCTGCACCGGACGCTGACCACCGGGCGGTGCACCTACTGGTCACGCAGCCGCCAGGAGTACTGGGTCAAGGGTGACACGTCCGGTCACGTGCAGCAGGTGAAGTCGGTCGCGCTGGACTGTGACGGGGACACTGTGCTGGTGAAAGTGGACCAGACCGGTGGCGCCTGCCACACCGGTGACCGGACCTGCTTCGACGCCGCTCCGCTGCCGGCGGTGGTGCTGGCGTGATCCTGGCCAGCCGCCACGGGTACCTGGGCACGCTGCTGGTCGGCGCGGTCGGCGCCGCGGTGGTGCTGCTCTCGGTCCGGCAGGGCTGGGCCCGGGTGGTCACCATCGAGCCGCGCCCGCTGCCGGACACCGCAGTCACCGTGACCGGCCAGGACCTGGTGCCCGCGGCCGGGGCGCTCGGCCTCGCCGCGCTGGCGGGCCTGGCCGCCGTGCTGGCCACCCGGCGGCTCGCCCGGCGGCTGGTCGGGGTGGTGCTGGTGGCGTTCGGCGCGGGAATCGCCGCGGTCGTGGCCGGCCCGCTGACCGACGCCCAGGTCCGTGCGGCCGTTGTGACCAGCACCGCGCCTGGGCAGGGCGGGACAGCCGCGGGCGCCAGCACCGTGACCGGGTCGGGCGGCGGGGGTGGCGCGGGCGTCGCCGGAGTGAGCCTGGTCCGGCACGTCACCATGGCGGGTGTGCCCTGGCGCTGGGCCGTGCTGCTCGGCGCCCTGCTGGTGCTGGCCGCAGGCCTGCTGGTGGCCTGGCAGGGCGCGGCCTGGCCGGTGATGTCCAGCCGGTACGACCGCTCAGCGGCCGGGCCCGCCGAGCCAGCCGACCCCGCGGCGCTCTGGGAGTCGCTGAGCCAGGGCCTCGATCCGACGGTGCCAGCCCGGGGGGGCGACCCCCCGGAACCCCCCGCGAGTCGCCGGCTCGGAGGGGACACGCCTGCGGCGCGCCCCGCCTCGCCAGCGAGGCTGGCCCGGGGGGACGACCCCCCGGAACCCCCCGCGGGCCGCCAGCGAGTTAGCCCGTGAAAACGACCCCTGCTCGGCCGGCGGCCGGAGGCCGCCGCAGTCCGTGCGCAGCGGCCTCGCTACGATCAGGGCGCAAGGAATCCCGACCCGAGGGGACAGCGAAACCTCGTGAGCGTGCTCAACGAGATCCTTGATGGGGTGCGTACCGACCTCGCCGCCCGGCAGCAGGACGTCACCCTGGACCAGCTCAAGGACCGGGCTGGCCGGGCGCCGTCGCCCAAGGACCCGATGGCTGTGCTGAAGAGCGAGGACGTAGTCGTCATCGCCGAGGTCAAGCGAGCCAGCCCGTCCAAGGGGGCGATGGCGGCTATCGCCGACCCCGCCGCCTTGGCCACGGACTACGAGGCTGGTGGCGCCGCAGTGATCAGCGTGCTGACCGAGTCACGCCGGTTCGCTGGCAGCCTCGACGACCTGGCCGCTGTCCGGGCCGCGGTCGGCGTGCCGGTGCTGCGCAAGGACTTCATCGTCAGCTCCTACCAGCTCTGGGAGGCCCGGGCGTATGGCGCGGACATGGTGCTGCTGATCGTGGCCGCGCTGGAGCAGAACGCGCTCGTCTCGCTGGTGGAGCGGGCCGTGTCGATCGGCCTCGTCCCGCTGGTGGAGGTGCACGCCGACGAGGAACTGGACCGGGCCCTGGAGGCGGGCGCCAAGGTCATCGGGGTGAACGCCCGCGACCTGGCCACGCTGGAGGTGGACCGGGGCGTGTTCGCCCGGCTCGCCCCGCGCATCCCAGATGGGGTCGTGAAGATCGCCGAGTCGGGCATCCGCGGCCCACACGACCTGCTGGCCTACGCCGCGGCGGGCGCGGACGCGGTGCTCGTCGGGGAGAGCCTGGTTACCGGCAAGGACCCGCGGTCGGCCGTGGCCGACCTGGTGACCGCTGGCTCGCACCCGGCGCTGCGCGGGGACCGCGGATGACCGGCGCGGCGGCCGCCACCCAGGGTGCGCCCCAGGCTGCGGTCGCACCCGGCCTGGTACCGGACGCCACCGGGCACTTCGGGCCCTACGGCGGGCGGTTCGCGCCAGAGGCGCTGATGTCCGCGCTCGGTGACCTGGCCCGGGACTATGACGCCGCCATGGCCGACCCGGCCTTCACCGGGGAACTGGACCGGCTGCTCCGCGGCTATGCCGGGCGGCCGACGCTGGTGACCGAGGTGCCGCGGTTCGCGGCCCGGGCCGGCGGCTGCCGGATCCTGCTCAAGCGCGAGGACCTGGCGCACACTGGCTCCCACAAGATCAACAACGTGCTGGGGCAGGCCCTGCTCACCAAGCGGATGGGCAAGACCCGGGTCATCGCCGAGACCGGCGCTGGCCAGCACGGGGTGGCCACCGCCACCGCCTGCGCGCTGCTCGGCCTGGACTGCGTGGTCTACATGGGCGAGGAGGACACCGAGCGGCAGGCGCTGAACGTGGCCCGGATGCAGATGCTCGGCGCGGAGGTAGTGGCGGTCAGGACCGGCAGCCGGACCCTCAAGGACGCCATCAACGAAGCCTTCCGCGACTGGGTGAGCACGGTCGAGACCAGCCACTACTGCATCGGCTCGGTGATGGGCCCGGACCCGTTCCCGCGGATGGTGCGTGATTTCCAGCGGATCATCGGAGTGGAGGCGCGGGAGCAGGTGCTGGCCATGACGGGCCAGCTGCCCGATGCCGTCATCGCCTGCGTGGGCGGCGGGTCCAACGCGATCGGCGCCTTCCATGCGTTCATCCCGGACGAGTCGGTCCGGCTGATCGGCTGTGAGGCGGGCGGCGACGGGCCCGCCCCCGGACACAACGCGGCCACCCTGGTGGCCGGCTCCGCTGGCGTGATCCACGGCATGCGCACCTACCTGCTCCAGGACGCCGAAGGGCAGACGCTGCCCACCCACTCCATCTCGGCCGGCCTGGACTACCCGGGGGTCGGCCCGGAGCACTCCTGGCTGCGCGACACTGGGCGGGCCAGCTACCGCGCCATCTCCGACCAGCAGGCCATGGACGCCTTCTCCCTGCTCTGCCGGACCGAGGGCATCATCCCGGCGATCGAGTCGGCGCACGCCCTGGCCGGTGCGCTGCAGCTGGGCGGAGAGCTCGGCAGCGACGCACTGCTCCTGGTCAACCTGTCCGGCCGGGGCGACAAGGACGTGGACATCGCCGCCCGGTGGTTCGGGCACCTGGACGGGGGAACCGCCGGATGAGCACTGGCGACGAAGAGCCGTCCCCCCGGGTCAGCACAGAATTTCCGTGGCCACAGGAGACGCCCCCGGAGGGGGTGTCTCGTGGGGCCATTGATCCTGGGGGGTCCGGGGGGTTGTCCCGGGTCGGCACCGCGTTCGGCAAGGCTGCCGCGGAGGGCCGGGCCGCGCTGGTCGGCTACTTGCCCGCGGGCTTCCCGTCAGTGCCGGGCGCGATCACCGCGGCACGGGCCATCGCCGAATCCGGGGCCGACATCATCGAGATCGGCCTGCCGTACTCGGATCCGCTGATGGACGGCCCGGTCATCCAGGAGGCCAGTTACCGCGCGCTGACCGGTGGGACCCGGATCGCCGACGTGCTGCACACGGTCGAGGCGGTCGCCGCCACCGGGGTGCCGGTGCTGGTCATGACGTACTGGAACCCGGTCAACCACTACGGCGTGCCCGCGTTCGCCCGGGACCTGGCCGCAGCGGGCGGGGCTGGCCTGATCACGCCGGACCTGCCCCCCGAGGAGGCGGGCCCGTGGCTGGACGCATCCGACGCCTGCGGCCTGGACCGGGTCTTCCTGGTGGCACCGAGTTCCTCGGCCGCGCGCATCGAGCGGATCACCGCCGACTGCCGCGGGTTCGTCTACGCGGCTTCGCTGATGGGCACGACCGGAGCCCGCGCGGCAGTCAGCGGGGACGCGGCCGGCCTGGTCAGCCGGATCAGGGAGGCCACCACGCTGCCGGTGGCCGTGGGCCTGGGCGTGCGAGATGGCCAGCAGGCCGCGGAGGTGGCTGGTTTCGCCGACGGGGTGATCGTCGGGTCCGCGTTCGTGCAGCGGCTGCTGGCCGCGCCGAACGCCCGGCTCCGGGGTGGACGCGGTCCGGGCGCTGGCGGCCGAGCTGGCCGCGGGTGTCCGCGCGGGCGCGCCGCGGCCCGTAACTAATTCGTAGCTGGCCAGCCGCTAGACGTTTCCCGTGGGCAACTGGCGGGAACAGGATGCTGGGCGAACCACGCGAAGCGGATGTTCCCTGCGAGTCAGGTGTTTCGCGAACCGCATGAAGCGGGGATGATTGCACAAGTGGCGTAATCTCGATGTAACCTTCGAGCCGTAGCTCGAGGAGCCAGTCCGCGCCGCAATCTGCGGTGCTCATGGCAGGGCCAATGTCGTCCCGACCGCATGCGAGAACGCAAATACGGACGAGACGACAGGAGTGCGGATGCCACCTGCCGCTTCAGGGCACGCTCGGGGACTTTACGACAGCAGCTTTGAGCACGACGCATGCGGCGTCGGCTTCGTCGCTGACCTGTCCGGGTTGCCCAGCCATGACACAGTGGCCAAGGCCCTCACCGTACTGCGCAATCTCGAGCACCGCGGCGCCAAGGGCGGTGACCCGGACACCGGCGACGGGGCGGGCATTCTCACCCAGATCCCGGACGCGCTGTTCCGCGCGGAATGCCCGTTCGAGCTGCCCGAGCCGGGGAGCTACGCGGCGGGGATGATCTTCCTCCCGGCCGACCCGGCGGAGTGCGCGACGGTCATCGCCGCGACCGAGCGGCTCGCGACCGACGAGGGCCTGCACGTGCTGGGCTGGCGGAACGTGCCGTTCGCCGCCGCGTCCTGCGGTGAAGGTGCCCGCGCCGTGCTGCCCCGGCTCAGCCAGCTCTTCGTGCGCTCCGCCGCTGAGCCTTGCGAAACCGGCATTGTCCTGGACCGCCGGGCGTTCTGCCTGCGCAAGCGGCTCGAGCATGAGACGGGCGGCTGCGTGGTGAGCCTGTCCTCACGGACCATCGTGTACAAGGGGATGCTGGCCGCGCCGCAGCTGGAGCCGTTCTACCCGGACCTGTCCGACCCGCGGTATGTGTCCGCGCTGGCCCTGGTGCACTCGCGGTTCTCCACCAACACATTCCCGTCCTGGCCGCTAGCCCACCCGTACCGGTACATCGCGCACAACGGCGAGATCAACACCGTCCGCGGCAACCGGAACTGGATGCGCGCCCGCGAGGCCCTGCTGGCCAGCGACTTGTTCCCGCGGTCCGCTGACGGCCGGGGGATGGAGCGGCTGCTGCCGATCCTGGACGACAACGCGAGCGACTCCGCCAGCTTCGACGAGTGCCTGGAACTGCTGCACCTGGGCGGCCGGTCGCTGGCGCACGCGATGCTGATGATGATCCCGGAGCCGTGGGAGAACCACGACGAGATGGACCCGGCCCGGCGGGCCTTCTACCGGTTCCACTCCACCTTGATGGAGCCCTGGGACGGCCCGGCCTGCGTGGCATTCACCGACGGCACGGTGATCGGCGCGGCGCTCGACCGGAACGGGCTGCGCCCCGGCCGGTACTGGGTGACCCGGGACGGGTTCGTGGTGCTGGCCAGCGAGGTCGGCGTGCTGGACATCGACCCCGCCGACGTGGTCCGCAAGGGCCGGCTCCAGCCCGGCCGGATCTTCCTGGTGGACACCGGCAAGCGGCGGATCCTGGAGGACGCCGACGTCAAGTCGGCCCTGGCCGCCGAGCACCCGTACGCCGACTGGCTGCACGCGGGCCTGGTTCACCTGGACGACCTGCCCGACCGGCACCGGGAGCTGCCCGGCACCGAGGAACTGCTCACCCAGCAGCAGCTGTTCGGCTACACCGAAGAGGAACTGCGGGTGCTGCTCGCGCCGATGGCCCGGGCCGGCGCGGAGCCGGTCGGGTCGATGGGCACCGACACCCCGCTGGCCGTGCTGTCCGACCGGCCGCGGCTGCTCTTCGACTACTTCACCCAGCTGTTCGCTCAGGTCACCAACCCGCCCCTGGACGCCATCCGGGAAGAGCTGGTGACCTCGCTGGAATCCTCCACCGGGCCGGAGCAGAACCTGTTCCGGCCCAGCCCGGCCTCCTGCCGTCAGATTGTGCTGCCCTACCCGGTGATCAGCGACAATGACCTGAACAAGATCATCCACATCAACGACGACGGTGACCTGCCCGGGCTCGCCTCGCACGTGGTGGACGGCCGGTACGAGGTCGCGGGCGGTGGCGAGGCGCTGCGCCGCCGCCTGGCCGAGATCTGCGCCGAGGTGTCCGCGGCCATCGCGGACGGCGCGCACATCATCGTGCTCTCGGACCGTGGTTCTGCTGGCCCGGACCCGAGCCGCGCCCCGATCCCGTCGCTCATGCTGACCGGCACTGTGCACCATCACCTGATCCGGGAGCGGACCCGGACCCGGGCCGGGCTCATCGTGGAGGCGGGCGACGCCCGCGAATGCCACCACATCGCGCTGCTCGTCGGCTACGGCGCGGCCGCGGTCAACCCGTACCTGGTCCTGGAATCCGTCCAGGACCTGGTGCGCCGCGGCGTGCTGGGCAAGGTCAGCACGGCCAAGGCCGCGCAGAACATGATCAAGGCCCTGGGCAAGGGCCTGCTGAAGATCATGTCGAAGATGGGCGTGTCCACGGTCGCTTCCTACACCGGCGCGCAGATCTTCGAGGCGATCGGGCTGGGCGATGAGGTCATCCGTGGCTGCTTCACCGGCACCACGTCGCGGCTGGGCGGGGTCGGCTTCGACGAACTGGCCGCGGAGGCCGCGGCGCGGCATGCCCGCGCCTTCCCGGCCCGCGGCAAGCCATCGCACCGGCGGCTGACCGTCGGCGGCGAGTACCAGTGGCGCCGGGAGGGCGAGCCGCACCTGTTCAGCCCGGAGACCGTGTTCAAGCTGCAGCACGCCACCCGCGCCCGTCGCTACGACATCTTCAAGGAGTACACGAGCCTGGTGGATGATCAGTCCGCGCGGCTGATGACGCTGCGCGGACTGATGCGGATCCGCGGCGTTGATGACACCACGAACCCGCGTGGGCTGGGCGCAACGGCGCACCCGGCCCGCGCGCCCCACCCGGCTCGCCCGCCGATTCCCATCGAGGACGTCGAGCCGGTCTCGGCCATCGTGCGCCGGTTCTCCACCGGGGCCATGTCCTACGGCTCCATCTCGGCCGAGGCCCACCAGACCCTGGCCATCGCGATGAACCGGCTCGGCGCCCGGTCCAACACCGGTGAGGGCGGCGAGGACCCGGACCGCTTCATCCCGGACGCGAACGGGGACCTGCGCCGCTCCGCGGTGAAGCAGGTGGCCAGCGGCCGGTTCGGGGTGACCAGCGAGTACCTGGTCAACGCGGATGACCTGCAGATCAAGATGGCGCAGGGCGCCAAGCCAGGGGAGGGCGGGCAGCTGCCCGGCCACAAGGTGTACCCGTGGATCGCCAAGACCCGGTATTCCACCCCCGGGGTCGGGCTGATCTCGCCTCCGCCGCACCATGACATCTACTCGATCGAGGACCTGGCCCAGCTGATCCACGACCTGAAGAACGCCAACCCCCGCGCCCGGGTGCATGTCAAGCTGGTCGCCGAGGTGGGCGTGGGCACGGTCGCGGCGGGCGTGTCCAAGGCTCATGCTGACGTGGTGCTGATCTCCGGGCACGACGGCGGCACCGGCGCCGCGCCGCTGACCAGCATCAAGCACGCGGGCGCACCGTGGGAGCTGGGGCTGGCCGAGACCCAGCAGACGCTGCTGCAGGCCCGGCTCCGGGACCGGATCGTGGTCCAGGCCGACGGCCAGCTGAAGACCGGGCGCGACGTCATCATCGCGGCCCTGCTCGGCGCGGAAGAGTTCGGCTTTGCCAGCGCGCCGCTGGTCGTGGCCGGCTGCATCATGATGCGGGTCTGCCATCTGGACACCTGCCCGGTCGGGGTGGCCACGCAAAACCCGGAGCTGCGCCAGCGCTTCAACGGCCGGCCCGAGTTCGTGGTCAACTTCTTCGAATTCATCGCCGAGGAGGTCCGCGGGTACCTGGCCGCGCTCGGCTTCCGTACCCTGGAAGAGGCCGTTGGCCGGATCGACCTGCTGGACACCGAGCAGGCGGTCGGCCGCTGGAAGGCGGCCGGGCTGGATCTCACCCCGATCCTGTTCGAGCCGGAGCTGCCCGAGGGCGCGTCCCGGCGGAACACCACCGCCCAGGATCACGGCATCGCGCGGGCGCTGGACAACACCCTGATCCAGCTCGCTGAGGGTGCCCTGCAGAACGCGACGCCGGTCACCCTGGACCTGCCGGTCCGCAACGTCAACCGGACCGTGGGCACCATGCTCGGCTACGAGGTGACCCGGCGCTGGGGCGGCCAGGGCCTGGCCGAGGACACCATCCATGTCCGGTTCACCGGCTCAGCCGGGCAGTCGTTCGGCGCGTTCCTGCCCCGCGGGATCACCCTGCGGCTCGCCGGGGACGCCAATGACTACCTGGGCAAGGGTCTGTCCGGCGGGCGGATCATCGTGGCCCCGGACCCGGACGCGATCTTCGTCGCCGAGGACCAGATCATCGCCGGCAACGTGATCGGCTATGGCGCCACCAGCGGGGAGATCTTCCTGCGCGGCGTGGTCGGCGAGCGGTTCTGCGTGCGGAACTCCGGTGCCACCGCGGTAGCCGAGGGCACCGGAGACCACGGCTGCGAGTACATGACCGGCGGCCAGGTCGTGGTGCTCGGCCCGACCGGCCGTAACTTCGCGGCGGGCATGTCCGGCGGCATCGCCTACCTGCTCGACGCCGACACCCGCCGGGTCAACACCGACATGGCTGACCTGGAACCGCTCGATGACGCCGACGCGGCCCGGCTGTACGAGCTGGTCGAGCGGCACCTCAAGGAGACCGGTTCCGCGGTGGCCTCCCGGCTGCTCACCGACTGGGACACCCACGTCACCAGGTTCACCAAGGTCATGCCCAAGGACTACAAGCGGGTGCTGACCGCCGCCCAGCTCGCTGAGCGCGAGGGCCGGGACGTGAACCAGGCCGTGATGGCCGCGGCGCACGGCTGAGCCCAGCGGGGCCGATGGACCGGGCTGACCAGCCCGGCGCTTGACCGAATGAGCGGGAGAGGACAGGCACGGATGGCCGACCCCAAGGGGTTCCTGACGACGCCGCGCGAAACGCCCGTCCGCCGGCCGGTGGACGTGCGGATCCGGGACTGGCGCGAGGTCTACACCGATTTCCCGCACGGTGCGCTGGAGGCGCAGGCCGGGCGGTGCATGGATTGCGGCATACCGTTCTGCCACCAGGGCTGTCCGCTCGGGAACCTCATCCCGGAGTGGAACGACCTGGTGTGGCGGCACGACTGGCGGGATGCCAGCGAGCGGCTGCACGCGACCAACAACTTCCCCGAGTTCACCGGCCGGCTCTGCCCGGCGCCCTGCGAGACCGCGTGCGTGCTCGGCATCAACGCCGACCCGGTCACGATCAAGCAGGTCGAGGTGGAGATCATCGACCGGGCCTGGGAGGAGGGCTGGGTCACCCCGCAGCCGCCTGCGCCAGCGGCGCTGGCCGCGGGCCGGAAGGTCGCGGTGATCGGCTCCGGCCCGGCCGGGCTGGCCGCGGCCCAGCAGCTCACCCGAGCCGGCCACCAGGTCACCGTGATCGAGCGTGCCGATGCCCCGGGCGGGCTGCTGCGCTACGGCATCCCGGAATTCAAGATGGAAAAGCGCCACCTGGATCGCCGGCTGTGGCAGATGCAGGCCGAGGGCACGGTTTTCCGTTGCGGAATAATGGCTGGGCGGGACATCACCGCCGCGCAGTTGCGGGCCGAGTACGCGGCGGTCGTACTGGCCGGCGGGGCGACGATCGCCCGCGGGTTGCCGGTCCCCGGGGCGGACCTGGCCGGGGTGCACCAGGCCATGGAGTACCTGCCGCAGGCCAACCGGGCGGTCGTCGCGTCCCAGGCCAGCACCGGCGGGGGACCGGTGCCCGACCCGCCGATCAGCGCGCGGGGCAAGCATGTAGTGATCATCGGCGGCGGGGACACCGGGGCGGACTGCCTGGGCACCGCGCACCGTCAGGGCGCGGCGTCCATCACCCAGCTGGAGATCCTGCCCCGGCCCACCGAGGCCCGCCCGGACAACCAGCCGTGGCCCATGTACCCGATGATCTACCGGGTGTCCAGCGCGCACGAAGAGGGCGGTGAGCGGGTCTACGCCGTGTCCACCCAGGAGTTCGTGGGCGACTCCGACGGCCGGGTGCGGGCGCTCCGGCTGACCGAGGTGGAGCTGACCGGCGGCCGGTTCACCGAGGTTCCCGGTACCGAGCGCACGCTGCCTGCTGATCTCGTGCTGCTCGCCATGGGTTTCGTGGGGGCGCAGCGGGAGGGGCTGCTGACCGACCTCGGCGTCGAGTTCGACGCGCGCGGCAACGTCGCCAGGGACGGCGCGTACGCGACCTCGGTACCGGGTGTGTTCGTGGCCGGTGACATGGGCCGCGGCCAGTCCCTGATCGTCTGGGCCATCGCGGAAGGCCGGTCCGCCGCGGCCGCCGTGGATGCATACCTGAGCGGCGAGTCCGTCCTCCCCGCTCCCATCGTCCCCACGACCCGCCCCCTCGCCTGAGCCCGCAGTCTTTCGCCGGGACCCGTGCCGCCTGAGGCTGGTGTGACGCCGGGCGGGTGCGATATGAGGCTGGTGTGACGCCGGGGCGGGCGCGCCCCTACTTGTGTTCCCTTACCGTCACAGGAACGACGGTAAGGGAACACTTTCGAGCCGCGAAGATCATTTGCGGCGTGGGGGAGTCGCGGGCGGCGGAGTATTGCATCAGGGGACGACGTTTCGGGGCTGGTTGTCCACAACTGGGCGATGGAGGGGCAACTGTCCACCGATGGTTCCGGCGGCTGCCGTTCCGGTCGGCCTGGATTCAGTATCGGGATATGACCGCTGCTGCCTGGGCCGCCCCGGGCCAGGATCCCGGGATGACGGTGCTGACCTGGGCCGTGGCCGTCGGGAAGCTCGGCGAATCAGCCGTTCGCTGGCGCGTGCGCAGCGGGCGCTGGCAGCGGCCCTGCCGTGGGGTGCTCATTACCCACTCCGGCCCGGTCAGCGATGACGAGGCACTCTGGGTCGCGGTACTGGCCGTGAGCGGCGGGGCCGTGCTGGGCGGCCTCACCGCCGCTCGCCTGGATGGCCTGGCCGGGTTCGAGGACCGGGTCATCCACCTGCTGGTGCCCGCCTCCCGGGTGGTAAAGCTCGAGCTGGCAGGGGTGGCCGTGCACCGCTCGCGTCTGCTGCACGCCGCAGACGTGCATCCGGTGCGCCTGCCGCCACGCACCCGGATCGCCCGGTCCCTCCTGGACGCGGCCGCATGGTCCCGGTCAGACGCCCGGGCGCGGGCTGTCCTCGCCGCTGGTGTCCAGCAGCGGCTGGTCCGGCCGGGGGACCTCATGGCGGTCACGCAACGGTTCCCCGGGATCAAGCGGCACCGGCTCATCGTCAGCACGCTGGCGGACGTCGCTGGTGGTGCGCAGGCGCTGTCGGAACTGGACTTCTGCCAGCTGACCCGGCGCTTCGGGCTGCCGCGGCCGGACCGGCAGGTGATGCGGCTGGACGCAGCTGGGCGGCGGCGCTGGCTGGACGCCTACTGGGACGCGTCCCGGCTGGTGGTGGAGGTGGACGGGCTCTGGCATATGGAGGCGACGGCGTGGTGGGCGGATATGCGGCGGGACAACGAGCTGACGGTCAGCGGCCTGCGGGTGCTCCGGTTTCCCGCGTTCGCGGTCCGTGATCAGCCCGAGATGGTCGCAGCGCAGGTCAGGGCGGCGTTACGGATGACGGAAAGGGTGATGCCGGTGACCGTTCGGTGAATCTTGCCGGGCAGGCCTCGGCAGCGCGGGCGCGGCGTTCAAGCCGCTGCCGAGCACGCGCAGCCAGCTCACCCTGACCTGGGGCGTCGAAACGTTCATCGTGCCAGCTGCCCGGCATACCGACGCCATGGTGCGGCAGGTGGAGGAGGCGCTGCTGCAGATCGGATGGTGCGAGAAGGGAGACCGGGTGGTGATCGTGGCGGGCACGCCTCCGGGCACTCCCGGCAAGACCAACGCGCTGCGGGGTGCACTGCATCGGCGACGCCGCGGGCCTGAGCGGGTGAGCGGACGATTTCTGGTGTCCGGGATGGTTCCCGGGCTGGTGCCCCGGGTGGGATTCGAACCCACACTGCATGGTTTTTGAGACCATGGACTCTGCCAGTTGGTCTACCGGGGCGCGGCCACCCGGCCAGCGAACGGCACCAGGTGCGGACGCTAATCTACCTGCTACCGGTACGATCATCAGCGTGAGCCAGACCCCATTTCGCGTACTGATCGCCGAAGACGAGGCGCTGATCCGGCTTGACCTCAAGGAAATGCTCGAGGAGGAGGGCTATTCCGTCGTTGGTGAGGCCGGTGACGGCCAGGCCGCCGTGGATCTTGCCGTCAAGCTTCACCCCGACCTGGTGATTCTCGACGTCAAGATGCCAGTCCTGGACGGGATCTCAGCGGCGGAGCAGATCGCGGCCGAGCGGATCTCCCCGGTTGTCATCCTTACCGCGTTCTCCCAGCGGGAACTCGTCGAGCGGGCACGCGACGCGGGTGCCATGGCGTACCTGGTCAAGCCGTTTACCAAGGCTGACCTGGTACCCGCGATCGAGATCGCCGTGATCCGCTTCCAGGAGATGTCAGCCCTGGAAGGCGAGGTCGGGACGCTCAAGGAGCGGCTCGAGGTGCGCAAGCTCCTGGACCGGGCCAAGGGCAAGCTCCAGGTCGAGCGGGAGATGTCCGAGCCGGAGGCCTTCCGGTGGATCCAGAAGACCTCGATGGACCAGCGGCTGGCGATGCGGGCCGTGGCCGAGCGGGTGCTGGACGGGACCATGGCCCCGGAGATCCCCGGCACCTCGGACGCTGACAAGAAGCCGGAAGCAGAGGGCACCGCCAAAGGCGCCTGACAGGCCCCTCGGGGCGTGCCGAGAGGCGTGTTTCCTCTCAGCTGCTGACTCGCGGGGGGGGGGGTGGGGGGTCGTCCCTCCCGGCTAGCACTGCTTTTCGCGGAGCCCGGGGAGCCTTTGGTGCCGTATCGCCCTTCCCCGGGACGACACGTTCTCTACTCGGCTACCCCGGGCTCGCCCCACCAAGGTAGCGAGGTGTCCCCGCGCCGCGCAAAGGGGGCGGCATTCCCTGGCCGGTTTGTGATAAACGTCCGGTCACGTGCGGTTTCCCTGTTCGGTACCTGCACAGGCGGTTCCGTCACCGGATAACTGCGGCCCGGGGCTGCGTCACCGGGCGGTGCCGTCGCTGCTACCCGGCACCCAGGCGCCGGCAGCCGGTCGCCCGGTACCCGGTCGCCCGAGTACCCGGTCGCCCGGTACCCGGTCGCCCGGTACCCGGTCGCCCGGTACCTGGTCGCGGAGCATGCAGGTCAGCCTCGACGTGCAGATCCGGCGTCCCTGCTCGTCGCGGATGACGATCTCGTATGTGGTCAGGGTCCGGCCACCGTGCACCTGGGTGGCGATCCCCGTGACGCGGCCTGACTTGGCGGCGCGGTGGTGCGTGGCGCTGATCTCCAGCCCGACCGCGAACCGGCCCGGGCCCGCGTGCAGCGCAGCGCCGAGGGAGCCGAGGGTCTCGGCCAGCACGCAGGAGGCGCCCCCGTGCAGCAGGCCGTACGCCTGGATGTTGCCGCTCACCGGCATGCTGCCGGTCACCCGCTGCGCGCTGGCCTCGGAGATGGTGATCCCCATTCGCTCGACCAGCGTGTCGTGGCTGCGTGCGACGAATTGGGCGATGATCTGCTGCGTCCTGTCCTGATCCACCCGCGCCTCCGAGTCCCTGATGGGTGGCGGCATGCCTGCTGGGGCTGCTGCGCCGTACCGGAAGCCTAGGCACTCCTGCCCGCCTGCCCGTAGCCAGCCCAGTAGCCAGCCCGGCGGCGAGGCGGCGCCAGCGCCAGGAACCGGCGCCCCGCACCGGGCCGCCGGCGCGCCCGGGCCCTCCGCACCGGCGCCCCGGGCCCTCCGCACCGGCGCCCCGGGCCCTCCGCACCGGCGCCCCGGGCCCTCCGCACCGGTGCCCCGGGCCCTCCGCACCGGTCCCGGGTCCCCGCACGGCGTCCCGGGTCCCCGCGCTGACGCCCCAGGCTCCTCGCGCCGACGCCTCGGGCCGCGCCGACGCTCCGGCCCGCTCCGGCTCCAGCCCTCCGTGCCTGCCCCCGGCACCCCGCGCCTGCCCCCGGCACCCCGCGCCTGCCCCAGGCACCAGGAGTTTTTGCACGTGATAGGAAATTTGTCCGCAACACCCCATCTAGCTGGATAACAGATCAGACGTTATATCCGGAAACGCCTGCGTTACCCCCCCGGTGAGCGCTAACAATGCCCCGGGGACTGGTTGGGTCCGGTCCCCGGGAAACCCAACGGAGGGAGTCTCCATGCGCTTCGCATTAAGGCACCGGATAGGTTCGTCTGCGCTGCGGATCGGCGCCGTCGCTAGCCTCGCCGTTGCCGCCGCCGCGGGCACGGCTGCGGCAGCTCAGGCCCCGGCCACCGCCCATCACCCGGGTGGCGGCGGTGGCGGCCTGAGCATCACCAAGCAGTACTTCGGCAGCACCGTTGAGCCGTACACCGGGAACCTGACCCCTGTCTTCCGGTACACGCTCAGCAACGCCCGCGGCATGCGGGTGAGGCTGCTCACCTACGGCGCGATCACTCAGTCGATCACTGTGCCGGGCCGCAATGGGCAGGAAGCCGACGTGGTCTTGGGCTTCAAGACGCTGCAGGACTACGTGCAGTTCGTCAGCCCGCCGGTGACCGCCAACGGCGGCCCGTACTTCGGTGAGACCGTCGGCCGGTACGCCAACCGGATCGCCAAGGGCACGTTCAAGCTCAACGGCAAGACGTACACGCTGCCGATCAACAACGGCGTCAACGCCCTGCACGGCGGGCTCGTCGGCTTCGGGAACCACATCTGGCAGTCGCATGAGGTCGTCACGTCCCGCTCGGTCGGCGTGGAGATGACGCTGGTCAGCCCCAACGGTGACGCCGGCGGGGCCCCTGGGTCCCCGGGCTGCCCCAGCGGCTGCACCGGATACCCGGCCCAGCTCACGGTGCACGTCACGTTCACGCTGAACAACCGGGACCAGATGGGCATCCACTACAGCGCCACGAACAACGACCCGAAGCTGTCCACGGTGCTCAACCTGACCAACCACAGCTACTTCAACCTGGCCGGTGAGGACTCACCCGCGGGCTCGGAGTACAGCCAGTACGTCCAGATGAACGCGGACGCCTACTCGCCGACCGACTCCACCCAGATCCCGCTGCCGCTCCCGCACGGGGTTCCGGTCGCGGGCACCCCGTTCGACTTCCGTACGCCGCACACCATCGGCTCCCGGATCGACAACGTCAGCGATCCTGACAACACCCCGGCGAGATTCGCGGCCGCCACGGGGGGCAAGAGCCAGCTGCTGATCGCGCAGGGTTACGACCACAACTGGATCCTGAACCCGCAGACGCCCGCGACCACCGGCCCGGACGGCCTGAACCTGGCGGCCCGTGCCTTCGACCCGTCCAGTGGCCGCGGCCTGACCGTCTGGACTGACCAGCCGGGCGTCCAGTTCTACAGCGGCAACTTCCTCAACGGCACGCTGGTGGGTATCAGCGGGCACACCTACCGGCAGGGTGCGGGGTACACATTCGAGACCCAGCACTTCCCGGACTCACCGAACCAGCCCGCCTTCCCGTTGACCACCCTCGGCCCCGGGAACACCTTCACCTCCACCACTATTTTCGCGTTCAACTCCTGATCCACCCGGGGCCGCCCGGCTGCCGCAGCGCGGCGCCCGGGCGGCCCCGGCCGTTTTCCCGGGGATGACGCTGGGCCCGCCGGACTGTCCGGCCCGGCGACTAGACTCTCCGCGTGGCGACGAAGGAAACCCCAGACCAGGCCAGCGGGACGCAGGTGAGCGACGGCCCGCGGGAACGGCTGTTGCTGCTCGACGGGCACTCCCTGGCCTACCGGGCCTTCTTCGCCCTGCCGCCGGAGAACTTCTCCACCACGACCGGGCAGCCGACCAACGCGGTCTACGGGTTCACCGCGATGCTCATCAACGTGCTGCGCGATGAGCAGCCCACCCACGTGGCGGTGGCGTTCGACCGCGGCGAGCCCACGTTCCGGCATGAGCAGTACGTTGACTACAAGGCGAACCGCCGGGAGACCCCGGCTGACTTCCGCAGCCAGCTCAGCCTGATCTTCGAGGTGCTCGACGCGCTCGGCATCCGGCGGCTGTCGGTGGCCGGGTACGAGGCGGACGACATCATCGCCACGCTCACCGTGGCCGCCACCGAGGCAGGCCTGGACGTGCTCATCGTCACCGGCGACCGGGACGCGCTGCAGCTGGTCAACGAGCATGTCACGGTGCTGATGACCCGGCGCGGCATCAGCGACATGACCCGGTTCACGCCGGAAGAGGTCACCGCCAAGTACGGGCTCACCCCGGCCCAGTACCCCGACTTCGCGGCGCTGCGCGGCGATCCCAGCGACAACCTGCCCAGCATCCCCGGGGTGGGCGAGAAGACCGCGGCCAAGTGGGTCGCCGAGTTCGGCTCGCTGACCGAGCTCGCGGACCGGGTCGGCGAGGTCAAGGGCCGCGCGGGGGAAAAGCTGCGCGAGCACCTCGGCGATGTGCTGCGCAACCGGCAGCTGACCGAGCTGGCCCGCTCCGTCCCGGTCGGGGCCGGCCCGGCCGACCTGCGGCCGGTGCCATGGGACCGGGAGCAGATCCACCAGCTCTTCGACACACTGCAATTCCGGGTGCTGCGGGACCGGCTCTACAGCACTCTCCCCAACGGTATCGGCGTCCCGGCTGGCCCAGGCCCCGGCACCGCGGCCGTGGGGGCGGATGGCGGATTCGACATCGAGGTCAGCGTGCCCGGCCCGGACGAGCTGGCCGGATGGCTGGACGAGCACGCCCGGGGCACCGGCCGCACGGGTATCGCGGTCAGCGGCCAGTGGGGCCGCGGCACCGGCACCATGGACGGGCTGGCGCTGGCCGCCGCGGACGGGTCCGGCGCGTTCATCGACCCGGTCACCCTGACCGAGGACGACGAGCGCGCGCTGGCCGGCTGGCTCGCTGACCCGGCGCAGCCCAAGGCGCTGCATGATGCCAAAGGCCCGCTGCACGCCCTGGCCGCCCGCGGCCTGGAACTGGCCGGGCTGACCACGGACACGGCCCTGGCCGCCTACCTCGCCCTGCCCGGCCAGCGCTCCTTTGACCTGGCCGACCTGGTGCTGCGTTACCTGCACAAGGAGCTGGCGGGCGGGGAGGCCAGCTCGGGCCAGCTCAGCCTGGACCTGTCCGGCGAAGAGGACGGGGCGACGGAGGTGGCGACCGCGCTGGTGCTGCGGGCCGCGGCCACCGCCGAGCTGGCTGACGCCCTGGACGCCGACCTGGACCGGCGGGGCGCGGCGACCCTGCTCGCCGAGGTCGAGCTGCCACTGGTCAGCGTGCTGGCCGGGATGGAGCGGGCCGGGATCGCGGCTGACACCCATCATTTCGCTGACATGTCCGCCAGCCTGGGTGGTGAGGTGAAGGCGGCCGAGCAGGCGGCGTTCGAGATCATCGGGCACGAGTTCAACCTCGGCTCGCCCAAGCAGCTTCAGGAAGTGCTCTTCAACGAGCTCGGCCTGCCGAAGACCAAGCGGATCAAGACCGGCTACACCACGGATTCCGAGGCCCTCACCAGCCTGCTGGCCCAGACCGGCCACCCGGTCCTGGCGCATCTGCTCCGGCACCGGGACGTGGCCAGGCTCAAGAGCATCGTGGACTCGCTGATCCCGATGGCGGATGAGGATGGCCGGATCCATACCACGTACAACCAGATGATCGCGGCCACCGGCCGGCTCTCCTCGACCGACCCCAACCTGCAGAACATCCCGATCCGCACCGAGGAGGGCCGCCGGATCCGGCAGGGCTTCATGGTCGGCAGCGGGTACGAGACCTTGCTCACCGCGGACTACAGCCAGATCGAGCTGCGCATCATGGCCGACCTGTCCGGCGACACCGCGCTGGAGGAGGCGTTCACCTCCGGCCGTGACTTCCACGCCGAGACGGCGTCCCGCGTCTTCGGGGTGCCCGCCGCGGAGGTCACCGTTGAGATGCGCAGCCGGATCAAGGCGATGAACTACGGGCTGGCCTACGGCCTGTCCGCCTACGGCCTCTCCCAGCAGCTGCGCATCACCCCGGACGAGGCACGGGCCCTGATGGACGAGTACTTCCAGCAGTTCGGCGGGATCCGGGACTACCTGCACGCCGTGGTGGACCAGGCCCGCAAGGACGGTTACACGCAGACCGTGCTCGATCGCCGGCGCTATCTCCCCGATCTCACCTCAGACAACCGGCAGCGGCGGGAGATGGCCGAGCGGATGGCGCTGAACGCGCCGATCCAGGGGTCGGCGGCGGACATCATCAAGGTCGCCATGCTCCGGGTGGACCAGGCGCTGCGGGACGAGGGGCTACGGTCGCGGATGCTGCTCCAGGTGCACGACGAGCTGGTGTTCGAAGTGGCACCGGGGGAACTCGACACCTTGCGGGAGCTGGTGCACCGGACGATGTGCGGGGCGTTCGAGCTGCGGGTGCCGCTGGAAGTGTCGTTCGGGACCGGGCGCAGCTGGGCAGAGGCGGGACACTGAGCCGCATGGGGACCCAGGGTACGGGTGATAACGATCACGACTCCGTTTAGCCCTCTAATTGACCCGCTGGCTGAGCTTTCATATCCTGGGCGCTGCGCCGTGTTCTGGTGCAGTCCCGCCGTGGCCAGGCATAGTTACGGGCGGCCGTGAGGTCAGCCGCAGCTCGCCGGGTCGGCCAGGCAAATCCAGTGCACTCTGATAGCCCACCTGACGGGCTGTCGGTAGAGCGTGTCCAAAAACCCAAATCCCTGTCCGCCGGAGCCAACCAACACATGACGAGCAGCACAGAGGCCAGCCCGACCCCCAAGGTAGCGGTCAACGACATCGGGTCGCAGGAGGCCTTCCTCGCCGCGATCGACGAGACCATCAAGTACTTCAACGACGGTGACATTGTCGAAGGCACCGTCGTCAAGGTCGACCGAGACGAGGTCTTGCTCGACATCGGCTACAAGACGGAAGGGCGTCATCCCCTCCCGCGAGCTGTCGATCAAGCACGATGTGGACCCGAACGACGTCGTCAAGACGGGCGACCACATCGAGGCCCTGGTCCTGCAGAAGGAGGACAAGGAAGGCCGCCTCATCCTGTCCAAGAAGCGCGCCCAGTACGAGCGCGCCTGGGGCACGATCGAGAAGATCAAGGATGACGACGGTGTGGTCACCGGCACCGTCATCGAGGTGGTCAAGGGCGGCCTGATCCTGGACATCGGGCTGCGCGGCTTCCTGCCCGCGTCGCTGGTGGAGATGCGCCGGGTCCGCGACCTGCAGCCGTATGTGGGCCGGGAGATCGAAGCCAAGATCATCGAGCTGGACAAGAACCGGAACAACGTGGTCCTGTCCCGCCGCGCCTGGCTCGAGCAGACCCAGTCCGAGGTGCGCCAGAACTTCCTGAACACGCTGCAGCGGGGCCAGATCCGCAAGGGCGTGGTGTCCTCCATCGTCAACTTCGGCGCGTTCGTGGACCTGGGCGGGGTGGACGGCCTGGTGCACGTGTCCGAGCTGTCCTGGAAGCACATCGACCACCCGGGCGAGGTCGTCGAGGTAGGCCAGGAGGTCACGGTCGAGGTGCTGGACGTGGACATGGACCGGGAGCGGGTCTCCCTGTCGCTGAAGTCCACCCAGGAAGACCCGTGGCAGCAGTTCGCCCGCACCCACCAGATCGGCCAGGTCGTGCCGGGCCGGGTCACCAAGCTGGTGCCGTTCGGCGCGTTCGTCCGGGTCGAGGAGGGCATCGAGGGCCTGGTGCACATCTCCGAGCTGGCGGACCGGCACGTGGAGATCCCCGAGCAGGTGGTGCAGGTCGGCGACGAGATCTTCGTCAAGATCATCGACATCGACCTGGACCGGCGGCGGATCAGCCTCTCGCTCAAGCAGGCCAATGAGGGCACCATCGGCGAGGCCGTCGGCGACGACTTCGACCCGACCCTGTACGGCATGCCTGCCACCTACGACGAGCAGGGCAACTACGTCTACCCGGACGGCTTCGACTCGGAGTCGGGCGAGTGGCTCGAGGGCTACGACACCCAGCGCGAGGAGTGGGAACGGCAGTACGCGCAGGCCCGGTCCCGGTTCGAGGCGCACCGCAGGCAGGTCGCCGAGGCGCGCAAGGCCGATGGCGCCGAAGGCGGCGGGGATGACGAGGACGGCGGCGCCAGCACGCACACCTCCGGCACCCCCGAGCGACCCGGAACCGGCGGCGGCGCGCTGGCCTCGGACGAGGCACTGGCGGCGCTCCGGGACAAGCTGTCTGGCGGCCAGAGCTAACTGGCCTGCCAGGCCGCGGAACCCAGGTTCGGGTAGCCGCGCCCGGCCGCACTTGCGGCGGGGCGCGGCTACCGCGATCATGGGCCGGGAGGCGAGATGCTCAAGATCGGCCTGACCGGCGGGATCGGCGCGGGCAAGAGCGCGGTAGCGCAGCGGCTCGCCGCCTACGGCGCCCTGCTCATCGACGCTGACCGCATTGCCCGCGAGGTGGTCGAGCCCGGCACGGAAGGCCTGGCCGCAGGTGGTCGGGACGTTCGGCACCGGCGTCCTGGCCAAGGACGGCACCCTGGACCGGGCGCGGCTCGGCGAGATCGTGTTCGCCGACCCTGAGCTGCGGGCCAAGCTCGGTGCGATCATTCACCCGCGGGTCGGGGCGCGCATCCGTGACCTGGAGCGGGAGGCGGAGCCCGGCTCGATCGTGGTGGAGGACATCCCGCTGATCGCCGAGAACGACTTGGCCGGTTTCTTTGACCTGGTCGTGGTCGTCGACGTGTCGCCGCGGCTGCAGCAGGAGCGGCTCACCCGGGACCGCGGGCTGACCGCCGAGCAGGTGCAACTGCGCATGGCCGCCCAGTCCAGTCGCGAGCAGCGGCTGGCCATCGCCGACATCGTGGTGGACAACTCCGGGTCACTGGCCGAGCTCGACCGGGAAGTCGGCGAGCTGTGGGGCGAGCTGTGCCGCCGCGCCCGGGCGGCCTCCGCCGCACCGGAGTGACCCGCGCCGGACCGGGCCGGTGCCGGGCAGGCCGGTGCCGGGCAGACTGTCGGACCCGGGAAATACAGTGGGCGGGTGACGGAGTTTAGCCACGGGGGAGTGGCCCAGCCAGCAGGGCAGGGCCAGCCTGAGCCCGTGGAAGGAGCGGTGCCGTGCGCCCAGTAACCGATCTACAGCGGAGCGTGGCGCCGTTCGAGGTGGTCACCGACATGGTGCCCGTCCGGAGACCAGCCGCGCGCGATCGCCGAGATGGAACGGCGGATCAACAGGCGGCGAAAAGGACACCGTCCTGCTCGGCGCGACCGGTACCGGCAAGACGGCGACGGTGGCCTGGCTGGCCGAGCGGGTGCAGCGGCCGGTGCTGGTGATGCTGCCGAACAAGACGCTGGCCGCGCAGTTCGCGAACGAGCTGCGGGAGATGCTGCCGAATAACGCGGTCGAGTACTTCGTCTCCTATTACGACTACTACCAGCCCGAGGCCTACGTCCCGCAGACCGACACCTACATCGAGAAGGACTCCTCGATCAACGACGAGGTCGAGCGGCTGCGCCATTCGGCGACGAACTCGCTGCTGACCCGCCGGGACACGCATCGTGGTCGCGTCGGTCTCGTGCATCTACGGCCTGGGCACGCCGCAGGAGTACGTCGACCGGATGGTCAAGCTCCGGGTCGGCGACACGATCGAGCGGGACGCGCTGCTGCGCAGGCTGGTCGGCATGCAGTACGCCCGGAATGACCTGTCGTTCACCCGCGGCACGTTCCGGGTCCGCGGCGACACGATCGAGATCATCCCGGTGTACGAGGAGCTCGCGATCCGGATCGAGATGTTCGGCGACGAGGTCGAGCGGCTGATGACGCTGCATCCCGCTCACCGGCGAGGTGGTCAGCGAGGACGATGAGCTGTACATCTTCCCGGCGTCGCACTACGTGGCCGGGCCGGAGCGGATGGAACGGGCCATCGCGGGCATCGAGGCGGAGCTGGCCGGGCGGCTGGCGGAACTGGAGCGGGCGGGCAAGCTGCTGGAGGCGCAGCGGCTGCGGATGCGGACCACCTACGACATCGAGATGATGCGCCAGGTGGGCAGCTGCTCCGGGATCGAGAACTACTCCCGGCATATCGACGGCCGGGAGGCCGGGAGCCCGCCGAACACCCTGCTGGACTACTTCCCGGAAGACTTCCTGCTGGTCATCGACGAGTCGCATAACACCGTCCCGCAGATCGGCGCGATGTACGAAGGTGACGTATCCCGCAAGCGGACCCTGGTCGATCACGGCTTCCGGCTGCCGAGCGCGATCGATAACCGGCCGCTGACCTGGGACGAGTTCGGCGAGCGGATTGGCCAGACGGTGTACCTGTCGGCCACCCCGGGCCCCTACGAGCTGCAGCGGGTGGCCGGCGATGTGGTCGAGCAGGTGATCCGGCCGACCGGGCTGGTCGACCCGCAGGTGATCATCAAGCAGACCAAGGGCCAGATCGACGACCTGGTCCACGAGATCAGGGAGCGGGCGGAACGCTCGGAGCGGGTGCTGGTCACCACGCTGACCAAGAAGATGGCCGAGGACCTCACCGACTACCTGCTGGAACTTGGCATCCGGGCGCGCTATCTGCACAGCGAGGTGGACACGCTGCGCCGGGTCGAGCTGCTGCGTGAGCTGCGGGTCGGCGAGTACGACGTGCTGGTCGGCATCAACCTGCTCCGCGAGGGCCTGGACCTGCCCGAGGTGTCGCTGGTGTCCATCCTGGACGCGGACAAGGAAGGCTTCCTGCGCTCGGGCACCTCGCTCATCCAGACCATCGGCCGGGCCGCCCGGAACGTCTCCGGCCAGGTGCACATGTACGCCGACAAGGTGACGCCGTCCATGCAGCGGGCCATCGACGAGACCGACCGGCGGCGGGCCAAGCAGGTCGCCTACAACACCGAGCACGGCATCGACCCCACGCCGCTGCGCAAGCGGATCGCGGACATCCTCGATGCGCTGGTGCGCGAGGACGCTGACACGGAGAAGCTGATCGGCGGCAGTGGCCGGCAGCAGAGCCGGGGCAAGACCCCGGTGCCCGGGCTGTCCTCGCGGGCCCGCGCCGCGGCTGGCGCCGCCGGGGCGGACAGCGCGGGCGGCAGCGGCGGCGCGGCGCGCGGCGACCTGGTCGCGCTTATCACCGAGCTGACCGACCAGATGCACGCCGCCGCAGCGGAGCTGCAGTTCGAGGTCGCGGCCCGGTACCGGGACGAGATCAAGGAACTCAAGCACGAGCTGCGCGGTATGCAGGCGGCTGGCGTCTGACCCGGCCCCGCCCCTGGCCATCTTCTGCTGGAACCGCTGGCCGTCACTGAGCGTCCAAGGTGGGTAACCGAGACGCCTGCGGCCGGTGATCATGGCGGGGCGGGATGGGAGACACCATGGGCGAGTCCGGGGCGCGGGCGGGTCAGCTGGCTGACCGGCTGGCGCTGCGCGGCCCGGTGCTGCGCGGCCCGGTGCTGCGCGGCCCGGTGCTGCGCGGGGCGGTGCTGCGCGGGGCGCGCCGGGGGCGGCGCAGCCTGGCGGCAGTGGCGGCCGCAGCGGTGCTGTCGGCCTGCGGCAGCCAGGTGGCCACCTCCACCGGCGCGACCCAGCCGGCCAGCTCCGCCAGTACCGCCCCGGCGGCCAGCACGCCGGCGGCACCGTCGGAGCAGCCGCTGAGTCCCACGGTCACCCCGGTCGTCCTGCCCACCGGGACCGCGCTGGTCTGCTCCGCACCGTCAGCAGTGGACCGGCTGGTCATCACCAGGGTCAGCGTCCTTCCCCAGCGCCTGCACGAAGCGTTCCCGGCGATCATCAACGTCACCAAACCGGCCCAGGCGCAGGCGCTGGCCCAGGCGGTCTGCGCGTTGCCGCCGATGCCATCCGGCCTGGTCAACTGCCCAAACGACGTGGGCATCAGCTACCGGCTGCACTTCGCCGCGGGCGGCCGGGGCTTTGCCGTGGTGGCGGTGCAGACCTCAGGCTGCACGATCGTGACCGGGGCCGGCGGCACCCGGACCGTCATGCGCTCGCCTGGCTTCTGGACCATCCTGGGCCAGGACGTGGGCCTCGCCCTTCCCACCAGCGCCGCGGCCGGGCTCAACGGGTCCTAGCGCCCGGCGCCGGACCGCCGCTGGTAGGTTCGTCACCTGGGCCGCCGTGCCCTGCGCCGCCACACGTGAAGGGGATGCATGAGCTGGGTGCTGTTCGACTACGGAGGCGTCATCTGCCATCCGCAGCCTGCGGCGGACCTGGCCCGGCTGGCCGCCGTGGCAGGCGGCTCAGTCACCGAGTTCGAGGCCGCGTACTGGCCGTACCGGCTGGACTATGACCGGGCCGTCCTCGATGCCACCGCCTACTGGCGGCGAGTCGGGTCGCATCTCGGCCGCGCCTACAGCGACGCCGACATCGCCGAGCTGAGCCGGCTCGACACCGCGTCCTGGATGTCACTGCAGCCAGGCACCGTGGCGCTGGTGGGCGATCTGGCCGCGGCCAGCGGCCGGCTCGCTGTGCTGTCGAACGCGCCGGAAGACGTGGCCGGGGCGGTCCGGGACCTGCCGGTGGCCAGGCACTTCGAGCACCTGGTGTTCAGCTGCTTCGTCAAGTCCGCCAAGCCGGACCCGGAGTGCTTCCGGGCCACGCTGGCCGTGCTGGAGGCCGAGCCCGGCGAGGTGATCTTCCTCGATGACCGGCCCGCCAACGTGGCAGGCGCCAGCCAGCTGGGCATCCGCGGCGTGCCTTTCAGCACCGCCGGGCAGGCTCGGTCTGACCTGGCCGGATACGGCGTCCCGGGCGCCTGACAGCCGGGCCTGACGGGGTGGCATGGGGGTTAGCCCCCGGGCCGGCCGGGAGGTAAACCCCCTCGCCACTCAGGAAACGTCCAGCGTAGGCTCGTAACCGTGATGGCCAGCCTGGTGGCTGCCGTGGTGGCCGCCTTCTGTTACGGGATCGCCTCGGTCATGCAGGCCGTGGCAGTCCGTGCCGCCAGCCGGCGCACAGCGGACGGCGCGGCCCCGGGCGGTGCGCTCACCAGCAGCGCGCTGGGCAACGTGGACCCTGGGCTGATCGTGCGGCTGCTGCGGCAGTGGCGGTTCCTGGTCAGCCTGGGCCTGGACATCATCGGGTTCGTGGCCCAGCTGGTCGCGCTGCGCAGCCTGCCGCTGTTCGCGGTCCAGGCCATCATCGCCGGGAACCTGGCGGTGACGGCGGTGTTCGCGGCCTGGCTGATCCACGCTGACCTGTCCTGGCGGGAATGGGTGGCGGTGGCCGGGGTCATCACCGGGGTCGGCCTGCTCGGCGCGTCCGCGGGCGCTGAGGGCGCCACCGGGGTCAGCGCCACGTTCAAGCTGGCGCTGATCGTGGCCGTCGCGGGCGTCGCGGTCGCGGGGGTGGCCGCCTCCCGGCTGCCCCGCCCAGTCCGCACCCCCGCACTCGGCGCGGTAGCCGGCCTCGGCTACGCGATACTGGCCGTGGCCGCGCGGGTGCTGCCCGGGTTCTCCCTCTCCGAACTGGTCCGCGATCCGGCCGCCTACGCCCTGGCCGCGGCCGGGATCGTGTCGTTCATGCTGTACGCCACCGCGCTGGAGGACGGCAGCGTCACCGTGGCCACCGCCGCGGTGATCCTGGCCGAGACCGCGCCGCCCGCGGTGATCGGCATCATGTTCCTCGGTGATCACACCCGGCACGGCCTGGCCGGCATGGCGATCGCAGGCTTTGTCCTCGCCGTGGCCAGCGCGGTGGCCCTGGCCAGATTCGGCGAGGCGAGCGCCCGGGACAGCGCGGGCGGGGCGCAGCAGCCGGTGCGCACGGACGGTGAGCCGAGCGCCTCCACGGTCTGCTGACCGCCCGCCCAGGTGTCGCTGCACCGGCTGATGTCCGCCGGCTGATATTCTGAAGTTCCGTGGACCAGCGGGTTCTCCCGCATCGCACCGACCACGGGAGCCTTCACTTGGCTGCGGCACCGCACGTATCACGGCACGCACCGACACGGCACCTCTTCGTCACCGGGGGAGTCGCCTCAAGTCTCGGCAAAGGCCTCACCGCTTCCAGCCTGGGACGCCTGCTCAAACTGCGCGGGCTGAACGTCACCATGCAGAAGCTGGATCCTTACCTGAACGTGGATCCCGGCACGATGAACCCTTTCCAGCACGGCGAGGTGTTCGTCACCGATGACGGGACCGAGACTGATCTCGACGTTGGGCACTATGAGCGGTTCCTGGACACCCGGCTGAGCGGCTCAGCCAATGTGACCACCGGGCAGATCTACTCCAGCGTGATCGCCAAGGAACGGCGCGGCGCCTACCTGGGCGACACCGTCCAGGTCATCCCGCACATCACCAACGAGATCAAGTCGCGCATCATCGACATGGGCGGCGACGGTGTCAACGTGGTGATCACCGAGGTGGGCGGCACCGTCGGCGACATCGAGTCGCTGCCGTTCCTGGAGGCCATCCGGCAGATCAGGCACGAGATCGGCCGGGACCGGTGCTTCTTCCTGCACGTGTCCCTGCTGCCCTACATCGGCCCGTCGGGTGAGCTGAAGACCAAGCCGACCCAGCACTCCGTGGCCGCGCTGCGCAGCATCGGCATCCAGCCCGACGCGATCGTCTGCCGCAGCGACCGGCCGATCAGTGACGGGCTGAAGCGGAAGATCAGCCTCATGTGCGACGTGGACGAGGAGGCGGTCGTGTCCGCGGTGGACGCTCCGTCCATCTACGACATCCCCAAGGTGCTGCACACCGAGGGACTCGACGCCTACGTGGTCCGCCGGCTCGGCCTGCCGTTCCGGGACGTGGACTGGACCGACTGGGACGAGCTGCTGCGCCGGGTGCACCGGCCCGCGCACAGCGTGACGATCGCGCTGGTGGGCAAGTACGTCAACCTGCCGGACGCCTACCTGTCACCCGCGGAGGCGCTCCGCGCGGGCGGCTTCGCCAACGACGCGAGGGTGAACATCCGCTGGGTGACCAGTGACGACTGCCAGACCGCGGACGGCGCGGCCAGCCAGCTCGGCGACGTGGACGGGATCCTGATCCCCGGCGGGTTCGGGGTGCGCGGCATCGAGGGCAAGGTCGGCGCGATCCGGTACGCCCGGGAACACGGCATCCCGTTGCTCGGCCTGTGCCTCGGCCTGCAGTGCCTGGCCATCGAGGTGGCCCGGGACCTGGCCGGGCTCAGCGACGCGAACAGCGCCGAGTTCGATCCCGGCACACCGCATCCGGTCATCGCAACCATGGCTGACCAGGAGGATGTCGTTGCGGGGGAAAGGGACATGGGCGGCACGATGCGGCTCGGCCTGTTCCCGGCCGTGCTGGCGGACGGCACCCTGGTCCGTGAGCTGTACGGGGCCGAGGTAGTCGAGGAACGGCACCGGCACCGGTACGAGGTCAACAACGCCTACCGCGGCGTGCTGGAGGAAGGCGGGCTGATCTGCTCCGGCCTGTCGCCCGATGGCCGCCTGGTCGAGTTCGTCGAGCTGCCGCGCACCATCCACCCATACTTTGTGGCCACCCAGGCTCATCCGGAGTTCCTGTCCCGGCCGACCCGGCCGCACCCGCTGTTCGCCGGGCTGGTGGCGGCGGCCCGGGAGCGGGCCAAGTCGGTGAGCCGGGGCGGTGCGGCCATGGGCCAGCCCGCCGTGGCGACCGCATGACACCCGAGGCTGAGCTGACCGGGAAGCTGCGGGACACCGCGGCGGCGTGGCCAGTGGCCTCATCCACTGTGCAGGCCCGCGGGCCTGTCATCACGCTGCGCACCGACCTGGTCCAGATGCCCGACGGGGACGTGGCCGAGCGGCAGGTGGTGGAGCACCCCGGCGCGGTCGCCGTGGTCGCCCTGGACGAAACCGGCCAGGTGCTGCTGATCCGCCAGTACCGGCACCCGGTGCGCCGGCTGTTGTGGGAGGTGCCCGCCGGGCTGCGCGACGTCCCGGGCGAGCCCACCCAGATCACCGCGGCCCGGGAACTGCTCGAGGAAACTGGCTACCAGGCCCAGGACTGGCGGGTGCTGCTGGACTACTACTCCTCCCCGGGAATCATCACCGAGCGGCTCCGGGTGTTCCTGGCCCGCGGGCTCAGCGTGGCCCCTGCGGAGCAGCAGACCCATCAGCGGGTGCACGAGGAGTCCCAGCTGGAGCTCGCCTGGGTCGGGCTGGACCAGGCGGTCCGCCAGCTGATCGCGGGCGACCTGCACAACGGCGTGGCCGGGATCGGTATCTTGGCCGCGTATGCCGCCCGGGCCAGCGGATTCGCTGGGCTCCGGCCGGTGGACGCCGGTGAAGACTGACCGGCACGGCCCGGGCAGCCTGGCAACGGGGCCGGGCGCGGGTGTATCGAGGAGAGGGGTGCGGCCATGAAGGTAGGCGTTCCCAAAGAGGTCAAGAACCACGAGTACCGGGTCGCGATCACCCCGGCCGGGGTGCACGAACTGGTCCGCAGCGGGCACGAGGTGGTCCTCGAGGCCAGCGCGGGGGCCGGGTCGTCCATCCCGGACGCCGACTTTGCCGCCGCTGGCGCGGTCATCCTGCCCACGGCTGACGACGTGTGGCAGGCGGCCGAGCTGATCCTGAAGGTCAAGGAGCCGGTGGCGGAGGAGTACCACCGGATGCGCAAGGGGCAGGTGCTGTTCACCTACCTGCATCTCGCGGCCTCCCGGCCGTGCACCGACGCACTCCTCGATTCCGGGATGATCTCGATCGCTTACGAGACGGTCCAGCTGCCGGACAAGTCGCTGCCGCTGCTGGCGCCCATGTCCGAGGTGGCCGGGCGGATGGCCCCCCAGGTCGGCGCGCATCACCTGCAGCGCGACGGCGGCGGCCGCGGCGTGCTCATGGGCGGGGTGTCCGGGGTGTACGCGGCCAAGGTGGTGGTGCTCGGCGCCGGCGTGTCCGGCATGAACGCCGCGGCTATCGCCCTCGGTATGCAGGCCGAGGTGCTGCTGGTGGACAAGAACGTGGCCCGGCTCCGCTCCGCGGACGCGATCTACCAGGGGCACTGCCAGACCGTCGCGTCGAACGCCTACGAGATCGAGCGGGCCGTGATCGACGCCGACCTGGTCATCGGCGCGGTGCTGGTGCCCGGGGCGAAAGCACCCGAGCTGGTGTCCAACGAGCTGGTCTCCCGGATGAAGCCCGGCTCGGTGCTGGTGGACATCTCGATCGACCAGGGCGGCTGCTTCGAGGGCTCCCGCCCGACCACCCACGCCGACCCGACCTACCCGGTGCACGACTCGCTGTTCTACTGCGTGGCGAACATGCCCGGCGCGGTGCCGCACACATCCACCTACGCGCTCACCAACGTCACCCTGCCCTACGTGGTGGAACTGGCCAACCAGGGCTGGCGCGGCGCGCTGCGGGCCGACCCAGCACTGGCCCTGGGCCTGCACACGTACGAAGGCGTGCTGACCTGCCAGCCGGTCGCCGATGCGCACGGCCTGCCCGCCACCCCGGTGGGTGAGGTGCTGAACTGACCAGTGTGCCGGGGGCGGTCGGCCGCTATCTCGATCACCTCACGGTGGAGCGCGGCCTGGCCGCGCACACGCTGGAGGCTTACCAGCGGGACCTGCTCCGGTACACCGCGGCGCTCGCCGCCCGGGGCCGGACCGTGATCGGCGAGGTCACCACCGAGGATGTGGCTGCGTTCCTGGCCGGGCTGCGGGAGGGGGACGCCGACCACCTCCCGCTCGCGGCCAGCTCAGCCGGGCGGGCCGTGGTCGCCGTCCGCGGGCTGCACGCGTTCGCGGCCGCCGAGGGGCTGGCCGGATCAGACCCGGCCAGCAGCGTCCGGCCGCCCGCAGCCCCGCGCAAGCTGCCCCGGGCCATCGGAGTGGCGGAGGTGGAACGGCTGCTCGCGGCGAGCGGGGCGGCGGACGGCCCGGCGGACGGGCCGGACGGGCTGCGCGCGCTGCGCGACCGGGCCCTGCTGGAGCTGCTCTATGGCAGCGGCGCGCGGATCTCCGAAGCGGTTGGCCTGGACGTGGACGACCTCAGCTCACTGACCGCGGCCGGCTCACCCGGGCCCGGCGAGGGACGGCCCGGTGCGGGTGGGGGACCTGGCGGGACGGCCGAGGCCGCGGTGACCATCCGGCTGTCCGGCAAGGGCGGCCGGCAGCGCATCGTGCCGGTCGGCCACTACGCCCAGGAGGCGCTGCAGGCCTACCTGGTGCGGGCCCGGCCCTCGCTGGCCGCGGCGTCGCGCCGGGTGACGGCCAGCCCGGCGGTGTTCCTGAACGCCCGGGGCGGCCGCCTCACCCGGCAGGGTGCCTGGGCGGTGCTCAAGGCCGCGGCGGCCCGGGCCGGGCTCGGCGGGGTGTCCCCGCACACGCTGCGCCATTCGTTCGCCACCCACCTGCTCGACGGCGGCGCGGACGTACGCGTGGTGCAGGAACTGCTCGGTCACGCCTCGGTCGCCACCACGCAGATCTACACCATGGTGACCGTGGACAAGCTCCGCGAGGTGTACTCTGCCGCGCATCCCCGGGCGCTCGGATAGTGACATTTGCCCAACAGGTTGCCTGCCGGGCAAACGGTGAGTCGGCTTGCCGCGCCGGAGGGCAGGCCCTAGAGTCCGGGTTCCAGCGGAGCTTTTTTGCGTGGTCCGCCGGGGAGGTGCGGCAGATGGTAGCAGGATCCCAGTCGGTGATCACCGAGCCAGGCGCTATCGGGCCGACCGGCCGCCCGCTGCCTGCCTTTCCTGACCCGGAACCGCTGTTGCAGCACGGTCCCGCGCGGATCGTCGCCGTCTGCAACCAGAAGGGCGGCGTGGGCAAGACCACCACCACGATCAACCTCGGCGCGGCCCTCGCCGAGCAGGGCCGCCGGGTCCTGCTGGTGGATTTCGACCCGCAGGGCGCACTCTCCGTCGGCCTCGGCATCCAGCCGCACGAGCTGGAATACACGGTCTACAACCTGCTGATGGAGCGGGGCCTGGCCGCGGCCGACATCGTCACGAAGACCAGCATGAACGGGATGGACCTGCTGCCCAGCAACATCGACCTGTCCGGGGCCGAGGTCCAGCTCGTGCACGAGGTGGGCCGGGAGTTCGTGCTCAGCGGGGTGCTCGAGCCGCTGATGCCCGAGTACGACGTCGTGCTGATCGACTGCCAGCCGTCGCTCGGCCTGCTCACGGTGAACGCGCTGGCCTGCGCGGCCGGCGTGCTCGTGCCGCTGGAGTGCGAGTACTTCGCGATGCGCGGGGTGGCCCTGCTGCTGGAGACCATCGACAAGGTCTCCCGGAGGCTGAACCCGGGGCTCGGCATGGACGGCCTGCTGGCCACCATGTACGACTCACGCACGCTGCACTCACGCGAGGTCCTCGCCGAGGTGGTGAAGGGCTTCGGCGACAAGGTCTTCCACACGGTGATCAACCGCACCGTGCGGTTCCCGGATGCCACCGTGGCGGGGGAACCGATTACCAGCTTTGACCCGTCATCCACGGGGGCGAATTCCTACCGGGAACTCGCCAAGGAGGTGCTGGAGCGGTGGCGGCACTGAAGCGGGAACGGGGAGGCGGGTGGGGCGCGGGTCCCGTCCGCGACGGGTAAGCCTGCCGGGGGTCGCGGAGCTCCTCCGGCCAGCCACGCCCGGGCCTTCCGCGGCCGACGGCCGTCAGGCGAGCGGCCGGGAGGCGCACTCCCAGAAGATCACCGTGTACCTGTCCGCGAGCGAGCTGCTCGACCTGGAGCGAGCCCGGCTGGCCCTGCGGGCGTACGGGATCGCCGTGGACCGTGGCAGGCTAGTCCGTGAGGCCATCGCAGTGCTGCTGGCCGACCTGGACGCAGAAGGCGAGGCGAGCCTGCTGGCCGGGCGATTGAGGGAAACGACATGACGCTTGACCGCTCGCGGCTCGCGATGGCCGGGTGAACCAGCAGGTGATGGCTGGATCCGCTGGTGGGGCGCTCCCTGGTGAAACTCAGCCAGGGGCCGGGCCCGGCGGGCCCGGCGGGTTCGAGGTACACCTCGATGTGTTCGAGGGACCGTTCGACCTGCTGCTCGGGCTGATCTCCAAGCACAAGCTCGACATCACCGAGGTCGCGCTGTCCCAGGTGACCGACGAGTTCATCGCCTACATCCGGGCCTGCGCCGACGGCTGGGACCTGGATCAGGCCAGTTATTTCCTGGTGGTGGCGGCCACGCTGCTCGACCTGAAGGCCGCCCGGCTGCTGCCCAGCGGTGAGGTCGAGGATGAGGAAGACCTCGCCCTGCTGGAAGCGCGGGACCTGCTGTTCGCCCGGCTGCTGCAGTACCGTGCGTACAAGGAGGTGGCCGCGGTCTTCGCGGGCCGGATGACGGTGCAGGGCCGCCGGTTCGCCCGCCGCGTGCCAATGGAGCAGCAGTTCGCCGGGCTGCTCCCGGAAGTGCTGCTCGGCCTCGGGCCCGCCGAGTTCGCGGCCATCGCCGCGCGCACCCTGGCCCCCCGGCCGGTGCCGGTGGTGTCCACTGAGCACCTGCACTCGCCGCAGACCACGGTCCGGGAACAGGCCATCCTGCTGGCCGCCGGCTCAGCCTGCTGGGCCGGGCGACGTTCCGGCGGCTGTCCGCCGACTGCGCGGGCACCTACGAGGTGGTGGCCCGGTTCCTGGCCCTGCTCGAGCTGTACCGGGCGGGCAGCGTCACGTTCGACCAGGTGACGCCGCTCGGCGAGCTGTACGTGAGCTGGGTGGGGGACGATCCGGACACCGGCGACCAGGTAGTAGAGGATGACATCGGGTGAGCATGGCGGACGCAGCGCAGGAACCGGCCGGTACAGCGCCAGAGCCGGCCTCCGGGACTGATCCCGCGGCGGCCGGGACCGCGGCGGGCGCGGCCAGCGGGGACGGCCCTGGCCTGCGGGCCAGCCTGGAAGCGATCCTGCTGGTGGTGGACGAGCCGGTGCCCGAGATCGTCATCGCGCAAGTCCTGGAACGGCCCCGGGAGGAGATCGCGGCCTCCCTGCGTGACCTGGCCGCCGCCTACACCGCCGAGCGGCGCGGTTTCGACCTCCGCGAGGTGGCAGGCGGCTGGCGGTTCTACACCCGGGAGGACTGCGCGCCGGTGGTGGAGCGGTTCGTCCGCGACGGGCAGGAGGTGCGGCTCACCCAGGCCGCCCTGGAGACGCTCGCCGTGGTCGCCTACCGGCAGCCAGTGAGCCGGGCCCGGGTATCCGCGGTGCGCGGCGTCAACTGCGACAGCGTGCTGCGCACGCTCACCCTGCGCGGCCTGGTGGAGGAGTCGGGGACCGAGCCGGAAACCGGGGCTATCCTCTACCGGACGACCGGGTATTTCCTGGAGCGGCTCGGCCTCGCCAGCCTGGCGGAACTTCCGGAACTCGCCCCGTTCCTGCCTGATCACGTCGAGGACGTCGAGGATGCTGCGGATGAATCCAAGGGCGGCTGACGCCGACGGCGGCCTGGACGGCGACGATCCGGGCGAGGACCGGGACAGCCTGATCGACGTGCCGGGCGGAGTGCGCCTGCAGAAAGTGCTCGCCGCGGCTGGCCTGGGCAGCCGCCGTTACTGCGAGGAGCTGATCGGCGAGGGCCGGGTCCAGGTGGATGGCGAGACCGTCCGCCGGTACGGTGCCCGGGTCGACCCTCAGCATCAGATCATCCGGGTAGACGGGAAGCGCATCCCGTCCCGCGAGGACCTGGTCTACCTGGCGCTCAACAAGCCCGCCGGGGTGCTCACCACCATGTCGGACGATCGCGGCCGGCGGACCATCGCTGATTTCCTCGGCGACCATGCGGAGCGGCTGTACCACGTCGGCAGGCTCGACTACGACACCGAGGGCCTGATGCTGCTGATGAACGACGGCGACCTGGCCCACCGGCTGGCGCACCCCCGGTACGGGGTGCTGAAGACCTACCTGGCTGACGTGCCCGGGCCGGTGCCCCGTGACCTCGGCCGGCGGCTGATGACCGGGATCGAGCTGGCCGACGGGATAGCCAGCGCGGATAAGTTCCGGGTGATCGAGCAGGCCGGAACGCGCGCACTGGTCGAGATCACCCTGCACGAGGGCCGCAAGCACATCGTGCGCCGGATGCTCGCGGGAGCAGGCCACCCGGTCAGCCGCCTGGTGCGGACCCAGGTCGGGCCGATCGTGCTCGGCTCACTGCGGCCCGGCACGACCCGGGAGCTCAGCACCCGGGAAATCGGTGAGCTGTACGCGGCGGTCGGCCTGTAACCTGGCCGGGCGGGATTCGCCGAGCTGAAGGAGCAGGCTGGTGGCGGTCAGGGCAATCCGCGGCGCGGTCCAGGTGGACGCGAACGAGCGGGAGGCGATCCTCGAGGGCACCACTGAGCTGGTGACTGAGGTCATGGCGCGCAACGGCCTGGTCACCGACGACGTCATCAGCGTCATCTTCACCGCCACCGCCGACCTGACCGCCGAGTTCCCGGCGCTGGCCGCCCGGAAGATCGGCTTCCAGGACGTGCCGCTGCTGTGCGGCACGGAGATCGCGGTGCCCAGCGCCATGCCTCGCGTCGTCCGCCTGCTCATGCATGTCGAGACCAGCCAGCCGCGATCGGCGGTGCAGCACGTGTACCTGCGTGGCGCCGCGGCGTTGCGGCTGGACATCGCCCAATGAACCAGCCGGCCTCTGGGCGGCCCGGCGGCGGCCAGGCCGGCCGCTGGAGCGCGCCGTGGTCATCGGTACCGGGCTGATCGGCACCTCGATCGCCCTGGCGCTGCAGCCCAAGGGCGTGGACGTGTGGCTCGCCGATACCGACGGTGCCGCCGCCCAGCTGGCCGCCGACATCGGCGCGGGCCAGGTACTGCCAGGTGCGGAGGCGCCCGGCGCGGGGCACGGTGAGCCGCGCTGGACCGCGCTGCGGGTGGCCCCGCCACCGCCCGGCCCGGCTGATATCGCGGTGCTCGCCGTGCCTCCCGCCGCGATCGCGGAGACCCTGGCCAGTGCCCAGGCCTGCGGCCTGGCCCGCTGGTACACCGACGTAGCCAGCGTGAAATGCCTGCCGGTGGCGCAGGCACAGGCGCTCGGCGCGGACATGGCCTCGTTCGTGCCCGGGCACCCGCTGTCCGGGCGGGAACGCTCCGGCCCGGCCGCGGCCCGGGCTGACCTGTTCCTCGGCCGCCCCTGGGTGATCTGCCCGGGAGAGCAGAATCCGGCCCTGGCCGTGGCCGCGGTGACCTCGCTGGCCCGGGCCTGCGGTGCCGAGCCGGTGCTGGCCGGCGCGGCGGAGCACGACCGGTGGGTAGCCCTGGTCTCGCATGCGCCGCACGTGGTGTCGGTGGCCATGGCGGCCCGGCTGGCCGATGCCCCGGACGGCGCCCTGGCCCTGGCGGGGCAGGGCCTGCGGGACGTGACCCGGATCGCGGCCGGCGACAGTGGGCTGTGGACGCAGATCCTGGCGGCCAATGCGGCCCCGGTCGCCGAAGTGCTCGCGGCGGTAGCGGCTGACCTGGCCGCCGCGGCCGTGGCGCTGGCAGACACCGCGTCGGCCGGCCCGGCTGAGGCGGGCACCGAGCTGAAGATCCTGGCCGCGCTGCTGGACCAGGGCTCGGCCGGGGTGGTCCGGATCCCCGGCAAGCGGGGCAGCAGCGCCCGGGCTGAGGCCCTGGTCCAGGTGGTGATCCCGGACCTGCCCGGTGAGCTGGCCCGGCTGTTCCAGGCCGCCGGGGAGGCCGGGGTGAACATCGAGGACATCAGCATCGAGCACTCACCGGGATTGCCGGTGGGCGTGGCGGAGCTGACGGTGCGCCCAGCCGCGGTGACCACGCTCACCGAGGCACTCGCGGCTAATGGATGGCCAGTACGCCGGTAACATCACTTCGTGACCGACTGCCTTGTGATAGCCGTGGACGGCCCCGCGGGGTCCGGCAAGTCCAGCGCCGCCCGGGCGGTAGCCCGCGGCCTCGGCCTGCGCTACCTGGATACCGGGGCCATGTACCGGGCGGTCACCTGGTGGATGCTGCGCCGCGGCGTGCCGGTGACCAGCCCGGAGGCGGTCGCGGCGCACGCCCGGCAGCCCGTCATCGAGATCAGCACCGACCCGGGCCAGCCCGCCGTCACGGTCGACGGGACTGATGTCACCGGTCCGATCCGGACCCGGGAGGTGTCCAACGCGGTGAGCGCGGTCGCCTCGGTCCCGGCCGTGCGGGCCCACCTCATCGCCCGGCAGCAGGCCATCATCGCGGACGCCTGCGCGAGCGCCCCGGGCATCGTCGCGGAAGGCCGGGATATCGGTACCGTGGTCGCGCCGGACGCCGTGGTCAAGGTGTTCCTCACCGCGAGCGAGCGCACCCGCGCGCAGCGGCGCAGCGCGGACCTGACCGGCGACCCGGCCGCCACGGCCGACCTGACCCAGGCCGAGCAGCAGCGCCGCGATCACACCGACGCGCCGCAGATGGCTGCCGCGGCCGATGCGGTGCACATCGACTCCACCAGCCTCGGCCTGGACGAGGTGGTCAGCGCCATCGCGGACCTGGCCCGCCAGCGGGCGGCTGCGGCGTGGTCGAGATGACCGATCCGGCCGATTGGGACGGCCTGCCTGAGGACGGCCCAGCCGGGGATGGCCTGGACGAGGAGCCCAGCACTGCGCCCGCGCCGGTGCTCGCCGTGGTCGGCCGGCCCAACGTCGGCAAGTCCACACTGGTCAACCGGATCCTCGGGAGCAGGCAGGCGGTGGTGGAGGACGTCCCAGGGGTGACCCGGGACCGGGTGGCCTACGACGCCACCTGGCGGGGCCGCGCGTTCACCCTGGTGGACACCGGCGGCTGGGAGCCGTCCCCGGGGACTGAGGAGGGACAGTCCAGCCGCCAGCTCGCCGAGCAGGTCACCGCCCAGGCGCGGGTCGCCGTGGACGCCGCGGATGCGGTGCTGTTCGTGGTGGATGCGGTGGTCGGGGTCACCGACGCCGACGACGCGGTGGCCGCGGTGCTACGGCGGTCCGGGAAACCAGTCGTCGTCGCGGCGAACAAAGTGGACGACACGGTGGCGGAGCCCGCGGCGGCCGCGCTGTGGGCCCTGGGCCTGGGTGAGCCGCTGCCGGTGAGCGCGCTGCACGGGCGGGGCAGCGGTGACCTGCTCGACGCGGTGCTCGATGCGCTGCCGGAAGCGCCGCAGGAGCAGTTCGGCGTGGCCGGGGGGCCCCGGCGGGTGGCCCTGATCGGCCGCCCGAACGTGGGCAAGTCCAGCCTGCTGAACAAGCTCGCCGGGCAGACCCGGGTGCTGGTGGACGACGTGGCGGGCACCACCCGGGACCCGGTGGACGAGCTCATCGAGCTCGGCGGCACCACCTGGCGGTTCGTGGACACGGCCGGGATCCGGCGGCGGGCGGGGCAGAGCCAGGGCGCCGACTTCTACGCCGCGCTGCGCACCGCCGGTGCGCTGGAGCGGGCCGAGGTCGCAGTGGTCCTGGTGGACGCCAGCGAGCCGCTCACCGAGCAGGACCTGCGGATCGTGTCCATGGTGATCGACTCCGGGCGGGCGCTGGTCATCGCCTACAACAAGTGGGATCTGGTAGATGAGGCCCGGCGGGAGCAGCTGGACCGGGAGATCGACCGGCAGCTGCACACCGCGCGCTGGGCGCCGCGGGTCAACATCTCGGCGGCCACCGGGCGGCACGTGGACCGGCTGGTGCCCGCGATCGAGCTCGCGCTGGCCAGCTGGGAGGCCCGGGTGCCCACCGGGCGGATCAACGCCTGGCTCGCCGAGGTGGTCGCGGCCACCCCGCCGCCCGCCCGCGGCGGCAGGCAGCCGAAGATTCTCTTTGCCACCCAGGCAGGGGTCCGCCCGCCGCACTTCGTGCTGTTCACCAGCGGTTTTCTCGAAGCCTCCTACCGCCGGTTCCTGGAACGCCGCCTGCGCGAGGAGTTCGGCTTCGAGGGCAGCCCGGTGCGCCTCTCGCTGCGGCTGCGGGACAAGCGCCAGGGCGCCCGGCGCGGCGCCAGCCCCGCCCAGCGCCGCCGGTAGGCGGATACCGGTCACCCTCCTCCGGGGGGCCGCGCCAACTGCGCACCGTGGGGAGGGCGGCCGGCGGCCGTGCCCGTCAGCGGGGAGGAACTCGGCCTTGACTACCGGGATGGTGCGGGCGGCCCCGTTGCCGATGCGGCTCACGCAAGTGCGTAGCACAAATAGATAAGACGAGATCGCAGATGGGATCTCAATCTCTTCGCAATTCCGGTATCGTGACTTGACATACAGCAGCCGTGCGGTGATACCTGCCCCGGCCGGGGGCAGGTATCTTCCGGACCTGCCTCCAGGGAGGCGAGACGCCCGTGGCGATCGGCCCTACGGTACGGCGGCGACGGCTCGGCTCAGAGTTAAGGCGATTGCGCGAGGCCCACTCCATCAAGCTGGAGGAAGCCGCGGACAAACTGGGGCTGGCCGCGTCCACGCTCTCGCGTATCGAAACCGGGAAGGCACCCACCCGGACTATCTACCTCACCACCATGTTCGAGATGTATGACGTGGTGGACCCGGAGCAGCGTCAGGTGCTCATTGAGATGGCCCGGGAAGGTCATCGCAAGGGCTGGTGGGCTGTTTACGATGATGTGCTCCCCACTGGTTTCGACGTCTATGTCGGCCTGGAGGCGGAAGCGTCCGCACTGCGGGTTTTCGAGGACCAGGTGGTGCACGGCCTGCTGCAGACCGAGGACTACGCCCGGACGGTCATGACCGCGGTGCGCCGGCGGCAGAGCATCAGGCAGATCGACCGCTCGGTGGAACTGCGGATGCAGCGGCAGCGGGTCTTTACCGGGGCGGACCCGGTGCAGCTCTGGTGCATTCTCAATGAGCCGGTAATCCGCCGGATGATTGGCGGCCCCTCGGTCATGAGCGGACAGCTGGCGCATTTGCTGGAGGTGGGCCAGTGGCCGAACGTCACGCTCCAGGTGTTGCCGCTTTCCAGCGGTGTGCACCCAGCACTGAACGGGCCGTTCTGCATTCTGGAGTTTCCGGAGCGCGGCGATCCCGATGTGGTGTACACCGAAGGCGTCGCCGGCCATGCATATCTGGAAAAGGATTCCATCGTGCGCACCTGCGCGGAGGTATTCGACCTGCTGCGCGCGGCGGCGCTGTCGCCCGCTGATACCGCCGCGATGATCCACCGGGTAGCGGGTGAACTGTCCTGATCACCGACGATTCGCATGTGCTGGAACGCGATTCACCGTCATGGGAAAGGGTAGGGGGATGACACCGGATTTCACGAATGCCCGCTGGTTCAAGAGCAGTGCCTCGAGCGTCACTGGGTGCGTCGAGGTGGCGCACTTGCCGGATGGCCTGGTGGCGGTGCGCGATTCCAAGGACGTGAGCAAGGCGCCGCATGTCTTCAACCGCCGCGAGTGGGTGGCATTCCTGGCCGGGGTGCGCAGCGGCGAGTTCGACCTGCCCCGTGCTAGCCGGGTGAGGCTGCTAGCCGGGTGAGGCTGCTAGCCGGGTGAGGCGGCGTCCAGGTCCGCCAGGATCTGGCGGATGATGGCCGCGGACTCAGCCGGGGGAGCGCTCACCACGCTCAGCCGTTCCATGGCCAGCAGGTACTGCTCCACCTCGGCCCGCTTGTCCACGTAGGTCGCGCTGGTCAGCTGCTCCGTGTACACCATGTCCGGCATGTCCGGGTCGGCAAACCGGAGGATGCTGAACGAACCCGGGGCCCGGTGGCTGACCACCGGGAAGGGCGTTACCTGCAGGGTCAGCCAGGGCTGGGAGCATGCCTCGGCCAGGTATTCCAGCTGCCCGCGCAGGACGGCCGCGCTGCCGACCGGGCGGCGCAGCGCGACCTCGTCGATGATCTCCCAGAGGTGGCTGCCGCCGGAGGCGAACCGGTACTGGCGCTCCTTGGCCAGCACCAGCAGGCGCTCTGCCTCGTCCACCCGCGCGTCACCGAGGTCCAGCATCGCGGCCGCGTAGTCCTCGGTCTGCAGCAGGCTGGGCACGAATTGCGCGTCATAACTGCGGATCGACTGCGCTGATTCCTCGAGCCCGACGTAAGCCTGGAACCACGGCGGGAGCACATCCTGGTAGCGGTGCCACCAGCCCGGCTGGTTGGCCCGGCTGGCCAGGGACAGCAATTGTTCCCGCTCTGCCTTGTCGGCAATGCCGTACAGAGTCAGCAAGTCGGCTATGTCAATCTCGCGGACCGCATTCCGGCCCAGCTCGATGCGGCTGATCTTCGACTCTGACCCGCGAATGGCCCGCGCCGCTTCCTGGGCGCTGATGCCCCGTGCCTCGCGCAGCCGGCGCAGCTGGGCGCCCAGAAGCAGCCGCAGGACCGTCGGCCCGCCGACCGCATCAGCCATGGACCCACTTCCTCTCGCGGTAGCCTGCGGAGCAGCATGCACCGATGACGACGAGGTGCACGCACGTTCGGCATTACCGCGGCGTGTCCGGCCCAGCCCGGGAATTGCACAACGAATTTGTCATTTCTGCCGTTACGCGGCCATCTTATCCCGTGCGCCATTGCCTGGGCACACCTGCGGGCGCGGCCGGCGGCCGTGGCCGCCGCTCCGGGCCGCCGTGCCGGGCGCACAGTACAATCGTTTGCTGACGACATCCCAGGTGAAGGCAGGGACATGCGCTACAGGCCTTTGGGCGACAGCGGGCTGCTGGTGTCAGTGGTCGGCCTCGGCTGCAACAACTTCGGCGGCCGGCTGGAGCTGGCGCAGACCCGGGCCGTGGTGGACGCCGCCATCGATGCCGGAATCACCCTGTTCGACACCGCCGACATCTACGGGAACGGCGGCGGGTCCGAGGAGCAGCTCGGCGCGGCGCTGGCCGGGCGCCGTGATCAGGTCGTGCTCGCCACCAAGTTCGGCCACCAGAAGGCCGACATGGGCTACGGGACGGCGGCCGGGGCCAAGGGCGGCCGGGCGTACATCCGGCACGCGGTGGAGCAGTCCCTGCGCCTGCTCCGCACCGATTACCTGGACCTCTACCAGCTGCACACCCCAGACCCGGTGACGCCCATGGCGGAAACGCTGCGGGCGCTGACCGAGCTGGTCGCCGAGGGGAAGGTGCGCTACATCGGCCATTCGAACCTGCCGGGCTGGCAGATCGCGGACGCGGCGCACCTGGCGGTGCAGGCCGGCGCCGAGCCGTTCATCTCCGCCCAGAACCACTGGTCGCTGCTGGAACGCCAGGCCGAGGCCGAGGTGCTGCCCGCGGCCCGGCGGTTCGGGCTGGGCGTGCTGCCGTATTACCCGCTCGCCAACGGACTGCTCACCGGCAAGGTCCGGCGGGGCCAGCCAGCGCCGGCCGGCACCAGGCTGGCCAGCAGGCCGGGCTATATCACCGACCGGAAGCTGGACCAGGTGGAGGCGCTGGCGGCGTGGGCCGCCGGCCATGGGGTCAGCCTGCTCGACGTGGCGATCGGCGGCCTGGCCGCCCAGCCCGGCTGTTCCTCTGTTATCGCCGGGGCGACCTCGGCGGACCAGGTGAAGGCCAATGCCGCCGCCGCCGACTGGATACCAACGGCCGCCGAGCTCCGGGAGCTGGACCAGGTCGTCCCGCCCCCGGCCTGACCTGCGCCCGCCAGCCCCCGGGGAGCCGCTTCAGCCCTGGGACGTGACCTGGTCGTACAGCGCGCGCACGGCGCTGCCGAACCGCGCCGAGTAGGACACCGCCGGGGTGTTCCCGCCCTGCTGGTATCCGCCGATGACCCCGATCACCGTGCCCAGGCCGGTACTCCGGCTGACGCTGGCCAGGAACGGGCCGCCGCTGGTGCCGTCGGTGTAGCCACCGCAGTCGAATTCCATCTGGTGCGCGCCGAACGCCCGGGTCCGGGAGGTGCAGGTGATCGGCTGCTGGGTGGCGTTCGGGTAGCCGGTCACCTGGACCAGCTGTTCCGGCCCCCAGCCGGTGCCCAGCTGCTCACCGCCGGTGAGGTCCTGGACGGGATAGGGGTTGCCGGACTGGGTGACGGTGAGGAAGGCCACGTCATCATCGGGGCTCGCGGAGAAGGTCCAGGCCGCGTCCACATGGACCTGGGTGACGGCCCAGCTGCCATACGGCTTGCGACCGCCGTCGAGTTCGGGCACGAACACGACGCTGCCCGGCGGCTTGCCGGCCAGGCAGTGCGCCGCAGTGATCACCAGGTCCCGGGCCGGGCTGGCCACCACGGCCGCGGTGCAGAAGTGCTGGCCGAGCTGCCCGCCGGTGCTGGTGAACAGGGCACCAACGGCAGGTGTGCCGGTGTAGCTGGTCCCGTGCAGCAGCGCGGGCGAGACGACCGGCGCCCGGCGGGGCAGTGATTTCGCGGCGGCGGCCAGCCGGACGGCGAACCGCTCGGCCCCGGTGGCGGTCGGTGAGGTCGCCATGAGGCTCAGGACGACGGTCCCGGCGATGGCCAGGGCCCATCTGGCGGGCTTGGCCTGAAGGCCTGGCCGGAGCGCGCCAGGTCTCCTGGCCAACCGCCGCATTCAGCCTCCTAGCTGGGAAGACGCCACCATGCCCGAGGGTGGCATGCCGCCCTGTAACCAATTGTGCGGGCGACGCGCTTGAAGATCCATAGAGGCTCGCTGGGAGGATCCTGATAGTCCGCTGGGCGGAGCCGGGAAAACGGGTGCGCGGGGCCGCGGTTTCCCCGGTGCCCCGCCTGCCGGTCCCTGGATGGATAGCGTGATCGGCGCAACCTCTGCGGCGTAGGATCACCTGCAGCGTGATTTTCGCCGTCACGGTGGGATGTCACCCCTGCGGGGCTGGGAGACGCAGGAAGAGGCCAGCCGGGGGTAGACGAAGGAGTTACCAGCGATGTCCGGGATGGGTGGCACCCTCCAGCTGTTGAACCCCACGGTGGTCGCGGCATTCCGGTCTGCCCTGGTCCATCAGGGGATCATCGCCCTGCTCATCTTCTTCCTGCTGGCCTTGCTCTGGGTGAGCGTCCGGGAATGGGTGCCCGCCGCGCGACTGGCCCGCCAGCCCGCGCTGGACGGCCCACTGGCCGCCGAGCCGCCCGGGCGCCGCGTGCTGCGGATCGGCTTCGGCATCCTGTGGCTGCTGGACGGCATCCTGCAGATGCAATCGGCCATGCCACTCGGCCTGCCTGCCAACGTGATCCAGCCGTCCGCGGCGTCGTCGCCGGGCTGGGTCCGGCACATCGTGGACTGGGGCGCGCAGGGCTGGTCGTATCACCCGGTCAGCGCCGCCGCGTCCGCGGTCTGGATCCAGCTGGGCATCGGCATCTGGCTGCTCACCGCCACCCACGGCCGGTGGCTCCGGCTCGGCGGGCTGGTCAGCGCGGGCTGGGGCCTGGTCGTGTGGATATTCGGCGAGGCGTTCGGCGGCATCTTCGCGCCCGGCCTGACCTGGCTGTTCGGCGCGCCTGGGGCGGCGCTGCTGTACACCGTGGCGGGCCTGCTCATCGCGCTGCCGCCGCAAGCGTGGCGGACCGCCCGGCTGGGCCGCCTGGTGCTCGCGGGCATCGGCCTGTTCCTCACCGGGATGGCCGTTCTCCAGGCGTGGCCGGGCCGCGGCTACTGGCAGGGCAGCACGGGCAACCTGGCCGACATGGTCCAGGGCATGTCGCAGACCTCGCAGCCGCCGTTCCTGGCCGCCCTCGTCCGCGGGTTCGGGTCGTTCACCGCCGGGCACGGGTTCGCGGTCAACCTGGTCGCGGTGATCGCGCTGGCCGCGGTCGGTCTCGCCTTCCTCAGCGGGCAGCGCCGGGTGCTACGGCCCGCGGTCCTGCTCCTGCTGGTGCTCTGCGCCGCGGACTGGTTGCTGATCGAGGACCTGGGCATCTTCGGCGGCCTCGGCACCGACCCCAACAGCATGATCCCGTTCGCGCTGATCGGGATCGGTGGCTACCTCGCCCTGGTCAGCGTCCCGGCCGAAGCCATCGCTGCCGAGCCCGCGCCAGCCGGGCCTGTCACCACCGGGCCTGCCACCACCGGGCCTGCCACCACCGGGCCTGCCACCACCGGGCCTGCCACCACCGGGCCTGCCACCACCGGGCCTGCCACCACCGGGCCTGCCACCACCGGGCCGCGGCGCCAGCCGCTGCCGCGCCCCCGGTGGCGGAGCCGTCTGCGGCCCTGGCGGCCGCGGACGGCCCGGCCGCACCCGATAGCCCGGCCCAGCCTGCCTGGCGCGACCGGCTCCGCCGCCTCGCTCAGGCCCTCGGCACCGCGGACCCGCGCACGGTGGCCGCCGCAGGCGCGCTCGGCGTGGCCATCATCGGCGTGGTGCCGATGGCCGCCGCGTCGGCCAGCACGTCGGCGTCCCCGATCATCGCGCAGGCGCTGGATGGTTCGTCCGCGCCGCTGGATTTCCCGGCCCCGGCGTTCCAGCTGACCAACACCCATGGCCACCAGGTCAGCCTGGCCAGCCTGCGCGGCAAGGTGGTCCTGCTCACGTTCCTTGACCCGGTCTGCACGTCGGACTGCCCGCTCATCGCGCAGGAGTTCCGGCAGGCCGACGAGCAGCTCACCACCGCCACCCGGGCCCGGGTCGAGATGGTCGCGATCGTGGCCAACCCGGTCTACACCCAGGCGGTCTACACCCAGGCCTTCGACCGGCAGGAGCACCTCACCACGCTGCCGAACTGGCAGTTCCTGACCGGCTCGGCGGGCACGCTGAAGAAGGTGTGGGCCAACTACGACATCGCCGCCGACATCCTGCCTGCTGGCGGCATGATCGGCCACAGTGACGTGGCTTACGTCATCGACGCTTCCGGCCGGACCCGGCTGGAGCTCAACTTCGATCCCGGCCCCGGGACGGCCAGCTCCGTGGCGTCCTTCGCCGGTGAGCTCACCGCCGCTGCCCAGCAGACGCTGAGGTCTTCGTGACCCCCCAGGCCCCGGCCAGCCTGCTCGGCCGGCCCATGCTGGCCAGGCCCGCGCTGGCCAGGCCCGTGCTGACTAGGGCCGTGCTGACCGGAGCGGTGCTCGCGGCCGGGGTGCTGGCCGGCTGCGGCAGCAGCGCCGCGGCCCCGGTCGGCCACGCCGGCCACGCTTCCCCCTCGCTCGCTACCTCCGCGGATTACGCCGGCGGGACCCTGGCCGTGTTGGTGATGGGCGGGTCGAGCGCCACGCACAACAACTTCTGGCAGCTGTTCGCCCGGCCGGCCGCGAACGCGCCCTGGACGCTGGCCACACCGCTGGGGGTGGCCGACAATGGCGGCATCAGCGTCGCGCCGACCAGCGGCAAGTCTCTGGTGGCGATCATCCGGCCGAGCCAGGACCTGTCCTTCTCGCCGCTCAGCGCGAGCGTGGACAACGGGGCCAAGTGGTCCCAGGCTGGCCTGCTCGATTCCGCGCTGGCCAGTTACCCGGACGCGCTCGCGGCGGCCCCGGGCGGCACGCTCATCGCGCTGACCAGGAACGGCAGCGTCGAGGTCAGCGCGCACGCCGGGGCGCCCTGGACGCGGCTGGCCACCAGGCGCTCGCTGGCTGCTTCCGCGGCCGCCCGCAGCTGCGGGCTGGCCGGGCTCACCGCCGCCGCCTACAGCCCGTCCGCGGCCCCGCTGCTCGGCGGCACCTGCACCCGGGCCGGCCAGGCAGGCATCTTCACGTTCGCCGGCGGCAGCTGGCAATCGGTGGGCCCGGCGCTGCCCAAGGGGTCCGCCCCGGGCGCCGAAGTACTGGCGATGACCCGAACGGCCACCGGCGACACCGCGTTGCTGCTGACGGGCAGCGGACGGACGGCCACGCTGCTCGCGGCGTGGTCAGCCGGAAACGGGCAGCCCTGGCAGTTGTCCGCGCCGCACCGGCTCGGCGGCGCGCAGGTGCACTCGGCGGCGTTCAGCGGCCAGGCGGTCGGCGTGCTGCTCTCCGGCGGCGCCGCGGTATCGGTGACCGGGCCCGGTGCCAGCTGGCGGTCGCTGCCCGCACTGCCCGCCGGTACCTCGGCGCTGCCGCCCGGCGCCGCCACGCTCGCGGCGGGCACCGCCGGCACGTTCCAGGCACTCATCGCGCACGGCAGCCAGCTGTCCGTCTGGGCCCTGCCCGCGGGCGGCACAGCCTGGACCAGGTCCCAGGTCATCAACGTGGCCATTCCGTACGGCTCGTCCGGATGAGGCGGCCGCGGTGAGCTACTTCGTGCACCACTGGTCGTTCGACCCGTTCCTGATCATCGTGATCGTCGTGGTGGCCTGGCACGAGATCGGGCTGGCCCGGCTGGCCCGGCGGTCCCGGCCGGAGCGGACCCGGCAGCGGCGGATCCGCTCGCTGGCGTTCTACGGCGGGCTGGCCGTGCTGCTCCTCGCGGTCGAGTCGCCGATCGACTACTGGGCAGACGATTACTTCTTCGTGCACATGCTGCAGCACCTGCTGCTCATGTTCGCGGCGCCGACCCTGATCGTGGTGGGCGCGCCGTGGCAGCCGCTGCTCGATGGGCTGCCCGGCCGGCTGGGCCGCGACGCGACCGCAGCCGCGCTGCGGGACAGCTGGTCGCGGCCGTTGCGGGCGGTCGCCGGCTTCCTGCTCCGGCCGTGGGTCTCGGTGATCCTGTTCAGCGCGGTCATGCTGGCCTGGCACCTGCCGCCGCTGTTCGACCTGGCCGACCGCAACCAGCTGGTGCACATCTGGCTCATGCACGGCAGCTTCTTGCTGGCCGGCATCCTGTTCTGGCTGCAGTTCCTGCCCTCGCCGCCGTTCCGCCGCCGGATGCCGCTGGTCTCCCAGGCCGTGGCCCTGATCGCGACGAACGTGGCCATGTGGATGCTGGCGATGGCGCTGAGCATCTTCTCGCAGACCTCGTGGTACTCCAGCTACGGCCACACTCCCGGGATCACCCTGCCGCCGTACGCGGACCAGGCGATCGGCGCGGCCATCCTGTGGATCTGCGGCGACTTGTGGGCCATTCCCGCGCTCATCTACGTGGTCCGCCGCATCATCGACGAGGAAGGCAGCGTCGGCTCGGCCATCGAGCAGATCCTGCACCGCGGCGCCGCCCGTAGCGGCTGGGCTTCAAGCGGCCGGGTCCGGCCGTCCGCTTCAGTGCCCGAGCCGCTGCCCCCGCCCGCCGAGCACTAGCCCGGCCAGGGCAGCCGTCCACGCCCGGGCGCCGGCTCAGTCGCCGTGCTTTTCCAGGTAGTCGAGGTAGAACGGGCGCAGTGAGTCGGCGACGTCGGTATCGCCGGAGCCGATCGCATCGGAGATCATCGCGGACAGCTGGGTCACGTCCGCGGCCGCGTGGTCGCTGTGGCCCGCGACGGCCTCGCCCGCCGGAATTTCCCGGAGCAGCTGCCACATGAAACCGATGTCCAGGTGATGAACGGCCCGGCGGACAGCACGGTCATGCAGTTCGCGCGAGGAAAGGGCGTCGAGGGCGTCCCGGTCTGTCATGGCAGGAACCCTACCTGCCCCGGCTGGCCCGTTGCGGTTCGGCCAGTGCCAGCCAGATCGGTGCTGGCTAGCTCGAGTGCCGGCCAGATCGGTGCGGCTAGGTCAGCGCCGGTCGAAGCCGCCGCCGAACCCGCCGAAGCCGCCGAAGCCACCGCCGAAATGCTCAGCCGGGAAATGGCCGCCGAAACCGTCCGTGACCATGCGGCGCAGAAAGCCGTGCTCAGCGAAGCCGCCGGGCAGCCTGGCCGGAAAGTGAGCGGCCTGCGGGAAGGTGCCTGGTGTCCACCCGCCAGGCACCTCGCCGGAGCTGGCCGCGGCCTGGGCTGGGGCAGCGGCCGCCACGGGGGCCGGCTGGCCGGAGCCGCGCTGGGCGAGGGCGCTGCCGTGGTTGGCGCGGCCGGTGCGGGTGTCGCTGCCGGGAGGGTGGAGCTGGCCCTGACCGCGGGCGGCAGCCGTGCGGCGCAGGAGACCAGCCCGCAGTCCCGGCCCGGCTGGCCGCCGCTGTGCAGCGCGATCGCCAGCACACCGCCCGCCAGCACCGCGGCTGCTGCCGTCGTCCCGGCGGCCGCCCGCCACCGGTGCCGGGCGAAGGCAGCCTGCCAGCGGGAGGGAACACTGGGCTGCGGTAGCGGACTAGTCATTGGCGCAGGATCCCCGCGATCCCGTCATCATCTGTCACCTCTCTCCGGCCAGCAGCGTCCCAAGGTAGCAGCGGATTTACGACATCACGGGCCAGCAGGCGGATGAGCGCTCACATGCCAGCCATTCCATCGAACGTGCAGCCCACCGGGCTGACGGTCGATCCCGTCGCGGTGAACATGGCCGACCGGCCGGTGCCCGGAGACAAGTTACTCCGAAGTTGATAAGCACTGGGCTGACTTTGCCGCAACACGCACAAAGGCCGATGCCTGAAACATTGGCCATAACAGAACCACGGGTAAAACCGGGCGGCGCGGGCGCATCGAAATCGGCTGGCCAGCCAGCCCGCCACTGGCCAGCGAGCCCGCCACGACGCTGCCGGGCAGGCCGGCCGCCCGCCCGGTTCAGCGGGGGCGGCTGGGTGCGTACCCTCGGAAGGGTGTACCTGCCACCTCATTTTGCCGCCCCGGACACCGCCGACATCGCGGCCTTCGTGGAAGCCGCGGGCGCAGCCGATCTGGTCACGTTCGACGGGACCAGGCCTGTCGCCAGCCTGATCCCGGTCATCTGGGACCAGTCCGGGGGCGGGAACGGGCGGTTGCTCGGTCACCTCGCCCGGGCCAACCCGCAGTGGACGTCGGTGGCCGACGGATCGCAGGCCCTGGCCATCGTGCACGGGCCACAGGCCTACGTCTCCCCGTCCTGGTATCCCAGCCTGGCCCGGCACGGCCGGGCCGTGCCCACCTGGAACTACGTCACGGTGCACTTCACCGGCCCGCTGACCGTGCAGCAGGACCCGGAATGGCTGCGCGACGTGGTGACCCGGCTGACCCAGCGGCACGAGCGGGGCCGTCCTGCGCCGTGGGCGGTCACCGACGCGCCGCCCGACTACATCAACGGTCAGCTGCGCGGGATCGTCGGTGTCGAGCTGACTGTCGTCACGGTGGCGGCCAAGCACAAGCTGAGCCAGAACCGGGGGGCGGAAGATCAGGCGGCCGTGGCCGACGCACTGCGCGGCGAGCCCGGCCCGGGCCCGGCGGGCGTCGCCGCCCTGATGGCTGAGGCCCAGGACCAGAGCCGCTAGGACCGGCTCGGACCGCCGCGGCGGGCCTTACCAGCGGTCGTGTACCTGGGCCCGGATCCGCCGGTCGTACAGGTCCGCGATGGCCGCCAGTTCCGCGTCGGTGAGCGGCGGCAACAGCGCGGCGGACGCGTTCTGCCGTGCCTGCTCCGGGTTGCGGGCACCGGGGATCACGGTGCTGACCCCCGGCTGCTGGATCACCCAGCGGAGGGCGGCCTGGGCCGGGCTCACCCCGGCCGGGATCAGGCGGGCGAACTCGACCGCGGCGTCCACCCCGGTGTCGAAGTCCACCCCGGAGAAGGTTTCTCCCACGTCGAACGCTTCGCCGTGCCGGTTATAGCTGCGGTGGTCGTCCGCGCTGAACGTGGTCTCATGCGTGTACCGGCCGGACAGCAGGCCGGACGCGAGCGGGACCCGGGCCAGGATGCCGACGCCGGCCGCCTGCGCGGCTGGCAGCACCTTGTCCAGCGGCTTGCGCCGGAACGCGTTGAGGATGATCTGGACGGTCGCGGTGCCGGGCCGGGCGATCGCGGTGAGGGCCTGATCGCACGTTTCGACGCTGACCCCGTAGGCGGCGATGCGCTGCTCGGCGACCAGCGTGTCGAGCGCGTCGAACACCGCGTCCGAGGAGAACACCGGGGTGGGCGGGCAGTGCAGCTGGACCAGGTCCAGCGTGTCGGTGCCCAGGTTGTCCCGGGACCGGTCGGCCCAGGCGCGGAAATTGTCCAGGGTGTACAGGGCAGGGTCCTGGGTGACCCGGCGGCCCATCTTGGTGGCCACGGTGAACTCGGCGCCCGGGTTGCTGGCCAGGAACGCGCCGATGAGCTGCTCACTGCGGCCGTCGCCGTACACGTCGGCGGTGTCCAGCAGGGTGGTCCCGGTCCCGGCCGCGGCGTCCAGGACCGCCATGGCCTCGCGGTCGTCCACCTCGCCCCAGTCGGCTCCCAGCTGCCAGGTGCCCAGGCCTACGACGGAGACGGCGCGGCCGGTCCGGCCCAGAATGCGATGTTCCACGGAACCCGATCCTAGGCCCAGCGCTCTAGTCTGCGCCGGGTGAGGTCGTCCTCGGTCATGCCAGCGCAGGCCGCGGTGGCCAGCAGGGCGGTGTTGATCCCGGCCAGCTGCCGCACCTGCTCCGGGCTGAGCGCGTCGAACAGCGACCGGCGGACCTGCTCCACATGCCCAGGGGCAGCCGCGCTGAGCGCGGCAAAGCCTTCCTCTGTGAGCTGGGCGATCTGGCCGCGCCGGTCGGTCGGGCAGTCGGTGCGGCGCACCCAGCCCCGCTCTTCCAGCCGGGCCACCGCATGTGACACCCGGCTCTTACTGGACGCCGATGCCTCGGCGAGCTGGGTCATCCGCAGCGACTGGCCGGGCGCCTCGGACAGCCGGACCAGGATCTCGTAGTATGCCAGGGGCATCCCCGAGTCGCGTTGCAGCTGGCTGTCCACGGCGGCGATGAGTTCCTGCCAGGCGGTCAGGAAGTCCCGCCAGGTGCCCTGCTCCGCAGCGCTGAGCCACCGGGGTCCGGCTGGCCCGGAACGGGCCGCCGACCCGGCAGTGGCTGTGGCTGGCCCGGATGCGCTCATGGGTCCAGTGTACCCCGGAATAGTTGAGCACTTGACAATGTTCTTCAAGACGTGATAGTCGTTGAGCACTCAAATATGAATGAGCGCAATATGAACGACAGCACTATCAACCACGGGAGTATCTCATGACGACCAGTACTGAAGCGGGCACGATCCCCGGCTACATCGCGGGCACCTGGGAGATCGACCCAGTGCACTCCGAGATCGGTTTCACGGCGCGGCACATGATGGTCAGCAAGGTCCGCGGCCGGTTCAAGAAGTTCTCCGGTGAGTTCGTCACGGGCGAGAGCCCGCTGGCCTCCTCGGTCACCGCCGAGATCGACCTCTCCTCGATCGACACCGGTAACGAGCAGCGCGACGGGCACATCCGGTCCGCCGACTTCTTCGACACCGACAAGCACGTCACGATGACCTACCGGTCCACCGGAGTGCGCGCCGAGGGCGACCACTACGTCCTGGACGGCGACCTGACCCTGAAGGGCGTGACCAAGCAGGTCCCGCTCAAGCTCGAGCTCAACGGGTTCGGCCCGGACCCCTTTGGCGGCACCCGGTCCGGATTCACTGCCACCGGCGAGCTCAACCGGCGTGACTTCGGCGTGGACTTCTCCGCGCCCATGGAGGCGGGCGGCGTGGTCGTCTCCGACAAGATCGGCATCCAGCTCGAGATCGAGGCCGTGCTCAAGGCCTGAGCAGCCCGAGGCAGTACCTCGCAGCAAACCCGCGTGGGCGGGGGCGTCCCTGGTGGAGCCCCCGCCCACGGGCGTTACGGCCGGGCGTTACGGTGGGACGGTCGCCGGAATTCAATGCCCCGGTTCCCGACGCTGAGGAGGCGCGACACGTGAAGGCCGCCGTCTATGACCACTCCGGCCCTGCCGCTGACGTGCTCCGGGTAGGGGAGGTGGACCGGCCCGAGCCGGGTCCGGGCGAGGTCCGGGTCCGGGTCCATGTCTCGGCCATCAACCCCACCGATGTGAAGACCCGCGCCGGGCTGACCGCGCGGCCGATCGACGGGTTCCAGATCCCGCACCAGGACGGCGCCGGGGTCATCGACGCGGCCGGCCCGGGCGTGGACGAGCGCCGGATCGGCCAGCGGGTATGGATCAGGCTCGCCGCGGCCGGGCGCCGCTGGGGCACGGCCGCGGAGTGGACGGTGGTGCCAGAGCACCAGGCGGTGCCCCTGCCTGACGGGGTGTCCTTCGAGCTGGGCGCGCAGCTGGGCGTGCCCGCGATCACCGCGCACCGCTGCCTGTTCGCGGACGGCCCGGTGGCCGGGAAGACACTGCTGGTCGCGGGCGGCGCGGGCGCGGTCGGCCACTTCGCCATCGAGCTGGCCCGCTGGGGCGGGGCAGCCGAGGTCGTGGCGACCACCAGCGGCCCGGCCAAGGCGGAACTCGCCCGCAAGGCCGGGGCCGGTCACGTCATCAACTACAAGGACGCCGACGCGGCCAGCCAGATCCAGGCGGCAGCCGGCCAGATGGACCGCATCGTCGAGGTGGCGCTGGGCGCGAACCTCCAGCTCGACCTGGCCGTGTCCGGGCCGGACACGGTGATCGTCAGCTACGCGGCGGAGGCCAAGGACCCGGTCCTGCCGGTCCGTGCCTGCATGACCGCCAACATCGTGTTCCGGTTCATCCTGCTCTACACCGTGCCCGCGGCCGCCCAGGACCAGGCGGCCAGGGATACCACCGCCGCCCTGACCGCCGGGGCGCTGACCGAGCTGCCCACGCGCCGGTTCACCCTGGACGAGATCGTCGCGGCGCAGCAGGCCGTGGAAGCTGGCGCGGACGGCAAGGTCCTGGTCATTCCCGGCTGACCGGCTGACCGGCTGACCGGCTGGCGGGCCCACCGGAACGGGCCCATGGCCCGGATCGCCTGCCCCGGGTGCCTGGTGTCAGGGTGAGCTGAAGCGCAGGTTCTCGCTGCCGCGCAGCCGTCCCGCAGGCAGCTTGCGGCCGGCCAGCGCCAGCAGCAGGTCCTGGGCCTGGCCGGACACCGGCGTCCCGGACCCGAACGACCAGTCCAGGTCGTCCGCGCGCAGCTGGATGCCGTCGAGATTCGCGCCGAACTGCTCCAGCGTGCCGGGCGAGGTGATGATGTCCAGCACCAGCCGCAGCCGGTGCCCGGGCACCGGCTGATCCAGGCCCAGCGGCACGGTGAAGTCCAGGCCGTGGATCACGTCGTGGGTCAGCGCGCCCTGGAGGCCTCCGCCGGGCGGCTGCCACGGGTGCCGGATGTTGTCCCGGACCGCCGCGGCCAGCCCGGCCGCGGTCAGCGCGGCCGCGTCCCGGCGGGCGCAACGGTCAGCCATCGCGTTGAAGTTGCCGCGGTTACGGGCCAGCTCGGCGAGGAATTTCGGCATCGAGTAGCGGAACGGCATCGTGATGTGCGCCACGACCTCGCGGACCCGCCATCCGGCGCACAGCGTCGGGGCGTCCCACGACCCGGCGGGCAGGCTGTCCAGCAGGTCCGCCAGCATCGTGCGCTGGGCGGCGATTTCCTCGTGCAGGTCGGTGTCGGGCTTGGCGGTTCTGTTCATGACGAATCCTTCTGGTCGAATGTGGCGAGGTAGGCGGTGAAGCGGTCGAGCGAGGTGGTGAAGCCAGCCCGGGCCTGCGGGGTGCGGAACTCGGCTGGCACCTTCGCCTGGTGGATGCGCACCTCGGTACGGGTGCCGCCCAGGTCGGTAAAGGTCGAGGTGGTGGTCACCCCGGTCGTCGGCTCGGTCCAGACGAGCCGGTCCGGCTCGGAGATCTCGACGTATACCGCGCGCGTCGGGTACTGGCTGCCGTCGGCATCGTTGATCATCACGGTCTCGAACACGCCACCCGGCCGCAGGTTGACCGTGATGGTCTCGAGCGGGGTGTGCGTGCCGGCCGGGCCCCAGAAGTGGGTCAGGTGCTCCGGCTCGACCATGCAGCGGAAGACCAGCTCCCGCGGCGCGTCGAAGGTGCGGGTGTAGCTGAGTTCAGCCTGGTCACTCACGAGCTGCTCCGTCTGGGTCGGTGTGATCAGCGGGTTCCGTGGGTTCCGGGGGTTCCGGGGGGTCGTCCCCCCGGCGGCTCGCTGGGCGAGGCGGGGTGCGCCGGAGGCGTGTCCCCTCCGAGCCCGTGACTCGCGGGGGGTTCCGGGGGTCGTCCCCCCGGCCAGCACCGCGCGCAGGTGGGCGTCGAGCTTGTCGAACCGCTCCGCCCAGATCCGCCGGTTCTCCTCGATCCACCCTGCGGCCACGTCGAGTGCCTCCCGCTCTAGGTGGCACGGGCGGAACTGGGCTTGCCGGGATCGCGAGATGAGCCCGGAGCGTTCCAGTACCTTCAGGTGCTTGGAGATCCCGGGCAGGCTCATCTCGAACGGCGCGGCCAGCTCATTCACGGTGGCGTCACCGTGCGCCAGTCGCGCCACGATTGCCCGGCGGGTCGGGTCCGCGAGCGCGATGAACGTGCGGTCCAGCTGGTCCTCTGCCACGCTCACCGCGGTCACCCCGTGAGCTGCGCGCCGGGCATCCCAACGCGAGCGGAGACAGCGGAAGCGGAGACAGCGGAAGCAGAGGCAGCGGAAGCGGAGAGCGGACAGCAGCGGAAGCACAGGCAGCCGGAGCGGACTTGGCGGGAGCGGACCGGCTGCGCGGGCATGTCGTCATGGCCTTACTTCACCATAAGGTTAATTAGCTGTCAAGTTAAATATGAGTTCGCTGCTCCGACGGTGCGTCTCCGAGGCACCTCACCGGCCAGGCGCGTCCTCGGCCAGGCGTGTCCCCGGCAAAGGAGTTGCCGCTCCGTCTGCGGCGATCCAGGGTGGGGGAGTGGCTGGGACGACATTCGAGGAGCTGATCGCCGAAGGCGAGTCCGTGCCGACCGAGGGATGGGACTTCTCCTGGTTCGCCGGGCGGGCCACCGAGGAACGTCCTTCCTGGGGGTATGCGGGGATGCTGGCCAGCCGGCTGGCGGACGCCGCGACGGCCCTGGACGTCCAGACCGGTGGCGGCGAGGTGTTCGGCTGGGCGCTCGGCGCGGCGTCCCGGCGCCCGGCGCGGCTCGCCGCGACCGAGTCGTGGCCGCCGAACGCCGAGATCGCCAGGGGTGCCCTCGACCGGTTCGGTGTATTCGTGGTCGAGGCCGCCGATGACGCGGCCCTGCCGTTCCCGGCCGGCTCCTTCGACCTGGTGTCCAGCCGCCACCCGGTCATCACCGGGTGGCCGGAGATCGCGCGGGTGCTCCGGCCGGGTGGCAGGTACTTCTCACAGCAGATCGGCGCGGGCTCGAACCGTGAGCTCAGCGATTTCCTGATGGGCCCGCAGCCGGTTAGCCCGGCCCGCGATCCACAGCGGGCGGTGCGGGCCGCCGAAGCCGCCGGTCTGGCCGTGACCGACCTGCGCCAGGAGGCGTTGCGGGTGGTCTTTTACGACGTCGGCGCGGTCGTGTACTTCCTCCGCAAGGTGCTGTGGACCGTGCCCGGCTTCACCGTGGCCGCCTACCGCGACCGGCTGGCCGCGCTGCACGAGCAGATCCAGCGTGATGGGCTCTTCGCCGCGCATGCCCAGCGTTTCCTGATCGAAGCGGTCAAGCCGGGCTGAGCGGCGGCCGGGGGTGGCAGCCGGACCGCATCAGGCGGCCCGGGCACGCGGCGCTCAGGCAGCCCGGTGGCACCGGATCGCCTGGGCGAAGATCGCCGGAACAGCAGCCCGAGTCAGCCCCGAGTACCCCCCACCCCCCAACGCCCCCGTCCCAAGCCCCGGCCGACGGTTATGTGGTGGGAAATGCACCGTATATGCAAAAAAGCCACCACATAAGCCGGGATCAGTTCGTGGGGGCGCGGGGGAGGCTGGGGTTAGCGTGCGAGGGGGAGTTTGGTGGGGGTGGGGACGGAGCGGGAGCTGGCGGCTTCGTGTCCCGGGCCGCAGGCCACATGGGTCACGCCAGCCACACCGGGCTGCGCGGCAGAGGCCGGCCAGGGCCGGGCAGTTCCCGCATCCGGGGATGGACGTCGAAGTGCATCGGCAGCGAGCCGAGCCGCATCCACTCATCAATGCCGTCGACGGCGACCTCCGGGTCGAGGGTGTACTCCGCGCCGAGCGCCAGGGTCGCGTCAGCGCGGTGGTTAGCTGTCTCGTGGGTGAACCGGCGCGCGTAAAACCCGGAATTCCCGCCGGGAACCGGGGTCCACAGGGGCATCTCAGGCCCGGCGTCGCGGAGCGCGTCCGCCAGCCGCACGGCGCCCTCATCCAGCCAGGGGCCGACTACCCCAGGGTCTTCCCGTACGTACTGGGAGAGATCGAGGAACTCCTCCTGGAGCGGCTGCGCCGCCCGGGTCCGCACCACCTGTTCGGCCCAGCGCTGTGCGCCGCCGAGGTGGCGCAGCAACTGGCCGGCGTTCCAGCCAGGGCAGGAGAGCACGGGTGCGGTCAGGTCCGCACCCTTGATGCGGGACTCCAGCAGGCCGGTCTGCGCGAGGATCTCGGAACAGTAGCGGTCATAGTCCAGGAGTGTCATCCCGCCACGGTAGACCCGCACCACGGACAGGATGGCCGGCCATCCGGATGGGCCCAGGGGGCTCGGAGACGAGGAGCTAGGGGCCCAGGGGATGGACCGGGCGGATCCCAGCCGCATGCCGCCGGGCCAGCGCCTGGTACGTTTCCGGGTTGTTCTTCACCCACCATTGCGCCCCGCCCGCCACCACTCCGGCGATCCGAGCCGGCACCCCCACGGCCAGCATGCCGTCCGGGACGGTCAGCCCCGGTGGGACCGTGGCACCCGCCGCGACCAGGGCCCGGCTGCCGATGACCGCGCCGTCCAGCACGGTCGCGCCGTTGCCGACCAGCGCCTCCGGGCCGATGATCGCGCCGTGCACCACGCAGAGGTGGCCGATGGTCGCGCCCTCGCCGACCTCGGTCACCGGATCGTCGCCGCCGTGCAGCACCGAGCCGTCCTGGACGTTGGCGCCCCGGCGCACGATGATCGGCCCGAAGTCGGCGCGAAGTACCGCCCCATACCAAATAGATGCTTCCGCCTCGACCCGGACATCGCCGACCAGCGTGGCAGTGGGCGCGATCCACGCCGTGGGGCTGACGTCCGGCTCGTGGCCCTCAAAGGCAAAAAGCGGCATCCGCCCATGATGCACCAGGCGTATCGCCGGGACCTGCACCCTGGCGTCAGCCGGGACCCGCACCCCGGCGCGCCTCGTCGCGGCGCAGCGCGGCCGGCAGGTAGGCGGCTCCCGGCCCTCCGGTCCGGGCTGTGTCAGCTGGGTTGGAGATGGCGCAACGCTGCAGGGACAGGCAGCCGCAGCCAATGCACGAGTCGAGGCCGTCCCGGAGCGCGGTCAGCGCGGTGATCTGCTCATCCAGCCGATGCCGCCAGCCGCGGGACAGCCGGGTCCAGTCCGCCCGGGTGGGTGTCCGGGCCGAGGGCAGGGAGGCGAGCGCGGCCGCAATCTCGTCCAGGCTCAGCCCGACATTCCGGGCAGCCCGGATGAACGCGAGCCGCCGCAGCGCACTCCGCTCGAACCGGCGCTGCCCGCCCGAGGTCCGGGTCGCGGTCAGCAGGCCGAGCTTGTCGTAGTAACGGATAGCCGACTCGGCGAACCCGCTCCGGCGGGCGATCTCGCCGACGGTCAGCTGGTCGGTGCTGCGCATCTCCGGGCCCCTTGACATGAAGTTGACTTCAACTACCAGTATGACACGCAGCTGAGCCCGCGGTAGCGGAGCCCGGTTGCAGCGGAGCCCGGTGCAGCGGAGCCACGTGCGGCTGAGCCGGTGCGGCTCAGCCCGGCCAACCAGCCAGGAGGAGATATGCCTATCGCCGTGATCACCGGCGCGTCCCAGGGCCTGGGTCGTGCCACCGCCCATGCCCTGGCGGGCCGCGGCTGGACGCTCGTGGTCACCGCCCGGCGGCCGGCTGATCTCGCCGCTGCCACCCAGGGGCTCGCCCAGGTCACCAGCGTTCCTGGGGACGTGACCGACCCGGAGCATCGCGCCCGGGTCGCGGCCGCGGTCACCCGGCTCGGCGGGCTCGACGCGCTGATCAACAACGCCAGCCGGCTCGGCCCCAGCCCGCAGCCGGCGTTGCGGGACTACCCGCTCGGCGAGCTGGCCCGGGTGTACGACACGAACGTGCTCGCGCCGCTGGCCCTGGTCCAGCTGCTCGCGGCGCCGCTGGCCGCCGCGGGCGGCACGGTCGTGAACGTCAGCTCGGACGCGGCCGTCGAGGCCTACCCAGGCTGGGGTGGATACGGCTCGGCCAAAGCCGCTCTCGACCAGCTCACCGCGGTGCTGGGGGCCGAGGAACCAGCGCTGCGCTGCTACGCCTTTGACCCGGGAGACATGCGCACCGACATGCACCAGCGCGCCTTCCCGGGCCAGGACATCTCGGACCGGCCTGAGCCGGACGGTGCCGCGGCTGCACTGCTGCGGTTGCTGAGCGAGCGGCCGCCCAGCGGCCGGTACCGGGCGAGCGACCTGGCCGCCACGGCGGTGACGTCATGAGGCTGGCCGCCAGCGCGCCGCCGGAACAGCGCGGGCTGGCCCGGGACGAGGTCCGGCTGCTTGTCGCCACCCCGGACGGCCTGGTGCACGCCCGGTTCCGTGACCTGCCCCGGTTCCTGGCCCCCGGCGACCTGCTGGTGGTCAACACCTCGGCCACCGCGGCCGCGGCGGCCGAGGGCCGCCGCCCGGACGGCCACCCGGTGACGGTGCATCTCTCCGGTCCGGTCGGTGACGGGACCTGGCTGGTCGAGCTGAGGACGCCGCTCGGTGCACCCCGGCCAGCGGCCAGCAGGCCTGCGACGGCTGACGCTCCGGCGGCTGACGGGTCGGCGGGGACGAGCGGGCCTGCGTCGGCCCGTCCCGGCGACACGATCGCGCTGCCCGGCGGAGCGTCCGTGACCCTGCTGCGGCACTACCCGGACGGGTCGGCGGCCCGGATGTGGACGGCAACGTTCGCGGGTACCGGGGGCGTCCGCGCGTTCTTCGCCCGCTGTGGCCAGCCGGTCCGCTATTCCTACGTCCCGCAGCCGCAGCCGCTGGCCGCTTACCAGACGGTGTTCGCCCGCAGCTCCGGCCGGGCCTACCCGGACAGCACTGCCCGGCCCGGCACTGCCCGGCCCGGTGCCGGCCTGGACGGTACCGGCCTGGACGGTACCGGTCCGGATGATGCGGGCGAAGGGAGTGCCGAGATGCCCAGCGCGGGGCGGCCGTTCACGGCCGAGCTGGTCACCGGCCTGATCGCGGCGGGGGTGCTACTGGCGCCGGTCACCCTGCATGCCGGGGTGGCCTCGCTCGAGGCGGGCGAGCCGCCGCTGCCGGAATGGTTCATCGTCCCGGAACCGACCGCGCAGCTTGTCAACCTGACCCGTGCGGCGGGCCGCCGGGTGGTGGCCGTCGGCACGACCAGCACCCGGGCCCTGGAGAGCGCGGCTGGCCCGGATGGCACGGTGCACGCCGAGCGCGGCCAGACCAGCCTGGTGCTGGGGACCCAGCGGCCGGCCCGGGTGGTCAGCGGGCTGATCACCGGCTGGCACGACCCGGAAGCCTCCCACCTCGCGCTGCTCGAGGCCGTGGCCGGAACACGGCTGGTCCAGGCGTCGTACGCAGCGGCGGAGCAAGCCGGGTACCTGTGGCACGAGTTCGGGGACAGCTGCTTGCTGCTCCCGCCGCCGGGCCCGCCCGCGCCCGGTCAGCTCCCTAGCCAGCTGGCGATGTCGGCGACGACTGCCGGATCCATATGCTGGGCCGGCTCGTACTCCGCGGGCGACGACGGGCCGGCGCCGGGGAAGAACAGGTGGTTGTCGGCGTCGTAGACACGGATCGTCACGTGCGGCCGGCCAGCCAGGCCCGCCTGCCAGCGGACCAGGTCGTCGGCGACCGTTGCCTGGTAGTCGCGGCCGCCCTGCAGGATCAGGACCGGCTTGCCCAGCGCTGCCGCGACCGCAGGCGGGTCGTACTCGCGCAGGTCCAGCCAGTACGGGGCCGCCACGCCGAACGGCAGCTCGCTGCCGGGCGTGTCCGGCGACAGGGCAGGGCTGTCGATCAGCTCCGCCTGCCTGGTCAGCGCGTCGATGGCGGGCCCGGATGCCGCGGCCGTCGCAGGATCGAGCGAGGCGAGGTAGCGGACCTGCCGGACGATGGCCCAGTGCAGCGGCTGCGTCCCGCCGGCCAGGATGACCAGCCCGGCGACGGACGGCTCGGCCGCCGCTACCCGCGGGGCGGCGGTGCCGCCCAGGCTGTGGCCCGCCAGGAAAACGCGCCCAGGATCGGTGGCCGGGTGCTGCCGCAGCAGCAGGACGGCCGCCACCGCCTGCGGCAGGTACTCGTCGGCCAGGGTGAGGTCGTGCTTTTCGCTGAGCTCGCCCGCATGGGTATGGGTGACCTTGTCGAAGCGCAGTACCGCCACGCCGCGGCTGGCCAGCCCCCAGGCGAGATCCTTCAGCGGCTTGTTCCGCCCGATCGTCTCGTCGCGGTCGTTCGATCCGGAGCCGCTGAGCAGCACGACGCCGGGCCAGGCGCCCCGGCTGGCGCGGCAGGCACAGCGTGCCGGGCACCGCGAGCGGCCCGGAGCCGACGGTCACGTCCTGCTCCTCGAACGCGGCCGGATCCGCGTAGGCCGGCGGCTGCCACGGCGCGGCTGGCTCGGCCGCGATGGCTGGCGCGAGCTGGATCCCGGTCAGCCAGCCTGTGTTGGTGACCGACACGACCGCGGTCAGCTCCCCGCGCTCGAATGTCACCGGGATCTTCACCACGGCCCCGCCTGGGCCAGCTGGCCCGCTGACCGGTGCACCGATGGAGCGGACCGGGCCATGCCGGCTGAGCTCCGCCGCCCACGCCGCCTGCAGCGCCTCGGCCGAGACCAGCCCGCGCAGCTGCGGGGCGAACATCTCCCGGATCTCCGCGAACCGTCCCGCCTGTACCAGGTCCAGGACCGCCAGGCTGGCCGGCCCCGGCTCGGTGTTCTCCATGACGTCCTCCGCCTGGCGGTGCCGGTCATGGGCTAACCGGCCTGCCGATGATCATTAATCTCAATAATGCTAACGTTACCACTTATGAGATCGATGGTCCGCCGCAGTGGCCGGGCGGGGGAGGTGGCGGGAGTACCGGTGCGGGCAGGGCACCATGGATACCGCCATGACACTCACCGACCTGCTGCCCGCCGAGCCTGATCCGGACGCCGTCTTCAACACGTTCGCCGGCTGGGCCAAACGGCACGGCCTGGAGCTGTACCCGCACCAGGAAGAGGCGCTGATCGAGGTCGTCTCCGGCGCCAACGTCATCCTCAGCACGCCCACCGGCTCGGGCAAGAGCCTGGTCGCCACGGGAGCGCACTTCAGCGCGCTCGCTGACGGGCGGCGGTCCTTCTACACCGCGCCGATCAAGGCGCTGGTGTCGGAGAAGTTCTTCGCGCTGTGCGCCGCGTTCGGCCCGGCCAACGTGGGCATGATGACCGGCGACGCCAGCGTCAACGCCACCGCCCCGATCATCTGCTGCACCGCGGAGGTGCTGGCCAACATCGCGCTGCGGGATGGCGCCGACGCGGACGTCGGCCAGGTGGTGATGGATGAGTTCCACTACTACGCCGACCCGGACCGCGGCTGGGCCTGGCAGGTCCCGCTGATCGAGCTGACTGGCGCGCAGTTCGTCCTGATGTCGGCCACCCTCGGCGACGTTTCCCGGTTCGAGGAGGACCTGACCCGGCGCACCCACCGGCCCACCGCGGTGGTCCGCTCGGTGGAGCGCCCGGTGCCGCTGCTCTACTCCTTCGTGCTCACCCCGCTGCACGAGACGCTGGAGGAGTTGCTGGCCACGAACCAGGCGCCGGTGTACGTGGTGCATTTCACCCAGGCCGCCGCGCTGGAGCAGGCCCAGGCGCTGATGAGCGTCAACGTGTCCAGCCGGGCGGACAAGGATGCGATCGCCGAGATGATCGGCGGCTTCCGGTTCACCGCGGGCTTCGGCAAGACGCTGTCCCGGCTGGTCCGGCACGGCATCGGGGTGCATCACGCGGGCATGCTGCCGAAGTACCGGCGGCTGGTGGAAACCCTGGCCCAGGCTGGCCTGCTCAAGGTCATCTGCGGGACCGACACTCTCGGCGTCGGCATCAACGTGCCGATCCGCACGGTCGTGTTCACCTCGCTGTCCAAGTACGACGGGTCCAAGACCCGGCTGCTGCAGGCCCGGGAGTTCCACCAGATCGCCGGGCGGGCCGGGCGGGCCGGGTTCGACACCACCGGGCGGGTGGTGGTGCAGGCTCCAGAGCACGTGATCGAGAACGAGAAGGCGCTGGCCAAGGCCGGGGATGATCCGAAGAAGCGGCGCAAGGTAGTGCGCAAGAAGCCGCCGCAGGGGTTCGTGTCCTACGGCCAGCCCACCTTCGACCGGCTGGTCGCCGCCGACCCTGAGCCGCTGACGTCCAGTTTCAAGGTCAGCCACGCCATGCTGCTGAACGTGATCAGCCGGCCGGGCAACGCCTTTGCGGCCATGCGCCACCTGCTCACCGACAACGACGAGGACGCCGCGGCGCGGCGGCGGCACATCCACCAGGCCATCGCCATCTACCGGGCGCTGCTGGCCGGGGGAGTGGTGGAGCGGCTGGCCGAGCCGGATGCCGAGGGCCGCTGGGTCCGGCTGACCGTGGACCTGCAGTTCGACTTCGCGCTGAACCAGCCGCTGTCCCCGCTGGCGCTGGCCGCGATCGAGCTGCTCGATCAGGAGGCCCCCGACTACCCGCTGGACGTGGTGTCGGTGATCGAGTCCACCCTGGACAACCCCAGGCCGGTGCTGTCGCAACAGCAGTTCCGGGCCCGGGGCGAGGCGGTGGCCCAGATGAAGGCCGAGGGCCTGGACTACGAGACCCGGATGGGCCTGCTGGAGGACGTCAGCTACCCGCGGCCGCTGGCGGACCTGCTGGACGCCGCGTACGACATGTACCGCCGGGGGCACCCGTGGGTGGCCGACTACGAGCTGGCCCCGAAGTCCGTGGTCCGGGACATGTACGAGCGGGCCATGACGTTCACCGAGTACGTCGGGTTCTACGGGCTGTCCCGGTCTGAGGGCCTGGTCCTGCGCTACCTGGCCGACGCCTTCAAGGCGCTCCGGCAGACCGTGCCGGACGAGGTCAAGACCGAGGAGCTCACCGACTTGATCGAATGGCTCGGCGAGCTGGTCCGCCAGGTCGACTCCAGCCTGCTGGACGAATGGGAGCAGCTGCGCGACCCGTCCGGGGCAGCGGTCAGCCAGGTCGAGGCGGCGCCGCCCCGGGTCACCGCGAACACCCGCGCGTTCCGGGTGCTGGTCCGCAACGCCCTGTTCCGCCGGGTGGAGCTGGCCGCGCTCGGCCACTACGAGGAGCTGGGCGAGCTCGATGCCGGGGCGGGCTGGGACGCAGACGCCTGGGCGGCCGCGGTCGAGCCGTACTTCGACACTCACGATGAGATCGGCACCGGCGCTGACGCCCGCGGCCCGGCGCTGCTCATCATCGACCAGGGCGCCAGGACCTGGACGGTCCGGCAGATCTTCGATGACCCGGCCGGGGACCATGACTGGGGGATCAGCGCTGAGGTGGATCTGGCCGCCTCTGACGAGGCGGGTACCGCGGTGATCCGGGTGACCAGCGTCGGCCAGCTCTAACCTGCGCCGGTGCCAGCCGGGCCGGCCTCCCCGGGCAGCTGGCCCGAATAGACACCGGCCAGCGTGCGCATCGCGGCGTCCAGCAGGCCGGACAGGTCAGCCCCGGGCTGCTCCAGCCACTCCTCGTAGGCGGCCACCACCACGCCCAGCATCGCGTAGGCGATCGTACTGGGCAGCAGCGAGCCCGCCGCGAGGCCGGTCCGCTCGGCCACGAAGTCCGCGATCACCTGGCGCCAGGCCGCGAACCGCAGCGTCGAATGCGCCTGCAGGGTGGGCACCCGCAGGATCAGCTCCATCCGGCGCCGGTGCCAGCGGGCCTCGTCGGCGCTGACCCGGTTGAAGTCCACGACCGCCATCCGGATGGCGTCCATCAGCGGGGTCTGCGGGGACGAGGCCTTCAGGTGCCGGCGCATCCGGTCCAGCTCGTCCTCGAAGTTGCCCCACGGCACGTCGTTCTTGGACGGGAAGTAGCGGAAGAATGTCCGGCGACCGATCCCGGCGGCGCTGGCGATGTCGTCGATCGTGGTCCCCTGGAAGCCGCGGGCGTCGAACAACTCGAATGCGACGTGCTCCAGCTCCGCCCGGGAAGTGATCCGCCTGCGGCCCACCGGCGCGGGGGCTACTGCGCCAGGCACTGGTATCACCCCTTCCGGGTCCGGATGCGCCTGATCTTTCTCGGTGCGCGGCCTGACAGGAGCATGCCACGGCGCGTAGCCGAAGGCGACCGAGGCGGCCAGCTTGTGCCGTGGCACTGAGCGCCGTGTTTTACACGGTTCCTGCCTACACCGGATCGCGCCCGCCGCTCAGCGCGGTCTTCGCCAGCTGAGCCAGGCGGCTGCGGTGGCTGATGCCCGCGGGCTGATAATGGCCCGGTGGCTGACACGGTGCCCGGGACCCCTTCGGGCGTGACCCTGCTCAGCGACCTCACCTGGCCCGAGGCCGAGCAGCGGGCCACGGCCGGCGCGATGCTCGCGGTACCGGTCGGCTCGACCGAGCAGCACGGCCCGCACCTGCCGCTGTCCACCGACACTGACATCGCGGTCGAGCTCGCCGCCCGGCTGGCCGTGCGCCGGGACGACGTGCTGATCGCCCCGCCGGTGTGTTACGGATCCAGCGGCGAGCACGCCGGGTTCGCCGGCACGATGTCCATCGGCCAGGACGCGCTGCAGCTCATGCTCACCGAGCTGGGCCGGTCCGCCGCGGACACGTTCCGCCACCTGGTCTTCATCTCCACGCACGGCGGGAACGCCGGGCCGGTCAGCCGGGCGGTCCGCCAGCTGCACGCCGAATCCCGTGACGTGCTGCTGTGGCAGCCCGGCCGGGCCCAGCGTGCCACCGATGCGCACGCTGGGCGCACCGAGACCGCGATCCAGCTCGCGCTCGACCCGCGCCGGGTCCGGGCCAGCCTGGCCGAGCCGGGCAACCGCACCCCGATCGCCGAGCTGCTGCCCGCGCTGCGGGCCGGCGGGGTCCGGGCGGCCAGCCCGAACGGGGTCCTCGGCGACCCGGCCGGCGCCTCGCCGGCCGAGGGTGCCGCCCTGCTCGGCGAGCTCACCGCGGACCTGCTCGCCGCGGTCGCGACGTGGCGGAACCGGAGCCCCGGGTGACCCGGGTCGCGCTGGTCACCGGGGCCGCCCGCGGCATCGGCGCGGCGACGGTGCGCGGGCTGGCCGCCGCGGGGTGGGCCGTGCTGGCCGTGGACCGGTGCGCCGACGACCCGGCCCTGCCCTACCAGCTGGGCACCCGGACGGAGCTGGACCAGGTGACCGCGGCCGCGGGGGACCGCGCAGCGCCCTGGGTGGCGGACGTCCGGGACAGCGCCGCCCTGGCCGCGGCGGTGGCCGAGGCGGAGCGGCGCTGGGGCGGCCTGGATGCCGCCATCGCGGTGGCCGGGGTCATCGCGGGCGGGGTGCCGCTCTGGGAGATGCCCGCCGACGCCGAACAGGCCGTGCTGGATATCGACCTGGGCGGGGTGCTGGCGCTGGCCGGGGCCGCCATCCCCGCGCTGCTGCGGCGGCCCGAGCCGCGCAGCGGCCGGTTCCTCGCCGTGGCCTCGGTCGCGGCCACCCGCGGCCTGCCCATGCTCGCCGCCTATTGCGCGGCCAAGGCCGGGGTGACCGGCCTGATCCGGGCCCTGGCCGCCGAGCTGGGCGGCACCGGGGTCACCGCGAACGCAGTGAGTCCCGGCTCCACTGACACGCCGATCCTGGCCGAGAGCGCCCGGCTGTACGGCCTGCCCGGCGCGGACTCGTTCGCCGGGCAGCAGCCCGCCGGGCGCCTGCTCCAGCCGGAGGAGGTCGCCGCCGCCCTGATCTGGCTGGCCAGCACGGCCAGCAGCGGGATGACCGGCGCGGTGGTGCCGGTGGACGGCGGGCTGGGTCTGTGACCGCGCCGCTGCCCGCCGGATTCGGCATCGCCTTCGATCCGGGGACCCAGTTCGTCCGGGACGATGTGCTGTTCGGCGGGTCACCGGCCCGGCTGATGCGGCTGAACGCGGTGGGCCAGCGGGCCCTGGCTGAGCTGCGGGACGGGGTGGTCGGCTCCGCCGCGAGCGGGCTGCTGGCCCGGCGGCTCACCGACGCCGGGCTGGCCCATCCGCGGCCGCCTGCGGTCACCGGGCCGCCCGACGTGACCGTGGTTATCCCGGTCCGGGACCGGGCGGCCGAACTCGGCCGGGTGCTCGCCGCGGTGGCGGGCCGGTACCCGGTCATCGTGGTGGACGACGGCTCGCAGGACGCGGCCGCGGTGGCCCGGCTATGTGCCCAGCACGGCGCCACACTGCTGCGCCGGGCGCAGGCCGGCGGCCCCGGCCCGGCCCGTAACGCCGCGCTCGCCATCGTCACCACCCCGCTCGTGGCCCTGCTGGACAGTGATTGTTCCGGCGGCTTCGCCAGCCAAGGCGGCTTCGGCGGCCAGGCTGGGGGCACGGACTGGATCGCCGCGCTGGCCGGGCACTTCGCCGACCCGCTGGTGGCCGCCGTGGCCCCGCGGGTGGTGCCGGCCGCGGACACCACCACCCTGGCTGGCCGCTACCTGGGCGCCCGCGGCCCGATCGACATGGGCCCGGCCGAGGCCAGAGTGCTCCCGCTGACCCGGGTCGGCTACGTGCCCACGGCCGCGCTCCTGGTCCGCCGCGCCGCAGTCAGTAGCCCGGGGGGACGACCCCCCGGAACCCCCCGCGAGTCGCTGGCTCGGAGGGGACACGCCTGCGGCGCGCCCCGCCTCGCCAGCGAGGCTGGCCCGGGGGGGCGACCCCCCGGAACCCCCCGCGAGCCAGCACCGGTCGAGTCCTTCGATCCCGCGCTGCGCTACGGCGAGGACGTGGATCTCATCTGGCGGCTGACCGCAGCGGGCTGGCGGGTGCGCTACGACCCGGCGGTCACCGTGCGGCATGCCGAGCCAGCGGGCTGCGCCGGCGCTGCTCACCCGCCGCTTCCACTACGGCTCGTCCGCCGCGCCGCTGGCCCGCCGGCATCCCGGCCAGGTGCCGCCGCTGGTGCTGCAGATGTGGCCCGCGCTGGCGGCGGGGGCGCTGCTGGCGGGCCGGCCGGTCACCGCGCTGGCGGCTTACGGCGCGGGCACGGCGCAGCTCGTCCGGCTGCTGCGCGGCTGGGACGTGCCGCCCCGCGGGATACTCCGCCCGATGGCCGGCTCCGTGCTGCAGACCGGGCTGGGCCTGGGCCGGTGGAGCACCCAGTACGCGCTACCCCTGGTGGCCGCAGGGCTGGCCTGTCCCGGCGGACGGACCCGCCGGGACAGGCTGTCCCGGCGGCTGGCGCTGGCCGCGCTGCTGGCCGGCCCCCCGCTGGCCGAGTGGCGGCGCATTCGCCCCGACCTCGGCCTGGTCCCGTTCACCCTGGGCTACCTGGCTGACGAGGCCGCTTACGGGGCTGGTGTCTACCGCGGCGCCGCCGCCGAGCGGCTCCTCGCCCCCCTCCTGCCCCGCCTGGCCTGGCGCCCCCTGGCCAAAGCTCGCCGTTGACCCCGCGCCCGCGCCCCAGCCACCTGCGCATCATGAACCCCAGCAGCACCAGCCAGCGCTCAGGCCAACTACGTGGTTGAAACATTGCTGTAGTCGGGTGTGACTCAATGTTTCAACCATGTAGTTGCTAGCGCGGCCCGGCGGCAGCACCAAGAGGATCATCCGCAACAATCGTGACCGGGTTTCACTTCACTACGCAGGAGATGTGATGACAGCAGTCGTGGTCGTGGCCACCCTCCACCCGGTGCCCGGGCAGCACGCCGCCGTGGTCGAAGCGCTGGAAACCACCATCGCCCGGGTGCATGCCGAGGACGTGGGCTGCCTGCTCTACGCGCTGCACGAGGGCGACGGACGGCTGGTGATGGTGGAGAAGTGGTCCAGCGCGGACGCGCTGACCGAGCACAGCCGCGGCCCCGCCCTCGCTGAACTCAGCGGCAAGCTCGACGGGCTCATCGAAGGCGCGCCTGACCTGCAGATCCTGCAGCCGCACCCGGCCGGGACGGCCAGTCAGGGCACCGTCTGAGCAGGCGCTGAGCGCACCGCAGCCCCAGCTCAGGATCAGTACCGGGGGCAGGGCCCGTCCCGGGCCGGGCGCGACACGCGGACCGGGCCGGGATCACGGGTGATGCCGCGCCCGTCCGGCATCATCGGGAACGGCACGACCATCCCGATCCGCCCCGCACATCCCATGGCGCTGCGATGCGATTGATCCACACGTCTGACTGGCACCTGGGCCGCACCCTGCACGGCGCGGACCTGCTGGAACATCAGGGCACCTTCCTGGGCTGGCTGCTCGGCCAGGCAGTGGCGCACCAGGTGGACGCGGTCCTGGTCGCCGGTGACGTGTACGACCGTGCCGTGCCATCCACGGATGCCGTGACGCTGCTGGACCGTACCCTGCTGGCGTTCTCCCGGGCGGGCATCCCGGTGGTCATCATCAGCGGGAACCACGACTCAGCCGTGCGGCTCGGCTTCGGTGCCGGGCTGAGCGAGGCCGCGGGCGTGCACCTGCGTACCTCGGTGGCGGACCTCACCCGGCCAGTGCTGATCGACGACGAGCATGGCCCGGTGGCCATCTACGGCATCCCGTACCTGCTGCCCGACGCGGTCCTGGCCGAGCTGGGCGCGGACCGGTCGCACGCATCGGTGCTGTCCGCCGCCGCGCAGCGGATCCGGGACGATACAGCGGCCCGCGGCCTCAGCCGGGCCGTGGTGCTGGCGCACGCGTTCGTCACCGGCGGGCAGGGCAGCGAGTCGGAACGGGACATCCGGGTCGGCGGCATCGCTGACGTGCCCGTTTCAGTGTTCGCGGGCTTCAACTACGTGGCCCTCGGTCATCTGCACGGGCAGCAGCAGGTCAGTGCGGCCAGCGGCGGGCCGCTGGCCCGCTACTCGGGGTCGCCGCTGGCGTTCTCGTTCTCCGAGCGGCAGCACGCCAAGTCCGTGACGCTGGTGGAGATCGACGCGGCCGGGCAGGTCAGCACCACGCTGCTGGCCACTCCGGTGCCACGGCCGCTGCGTGAGGTCCGGGGCCGCCTGGATGACCTGCTCCGCCGGGCCGGGGATGATCTGGCGGACCTGGCCAGCGCCTGGGTCAAGGCCGTGCTGACCGACCCGGCCCGGCCGATGTCCCCGATGGAGCGACTGCGCGAGAAGTGGCCGCACACGCTGCTGCTCGAATTCGCCCCCGACGGCGGGCTGACCCCGGCCGGCGCCGACCTGGAACGGCTCGCCGCAGCCGTGGACCCGGTGGAAATCTGCGGGTTGTTCGTCGAGTTCACCAGCGGCGGCCCAGCCGATGAGGCGCAGCGGGCGGTGCTCCAGGCAGCGGTCGAAGCCGCCGAGCACGCCAGGACCACTCCGGACACCATGCCGCGTCCCGGGACCGCCCAGCTGGCGCAGGCGGGTGCCTGATGCGGCTGCAGAGCCTGGAGCTGACCGCGTTCGGCCCCTACGCGGGCACCCAGCGGATCGACGTGGCGCGGCTCGCGGGCAGCGGCCTGTTCCTGCTGGAGGGACCGACCGGGGCAGGCAAGTCCACCATCCTGGACGCGATCACTTTCGCCCTGTACGGCGGGCTGGCCGGTGACGACGCGGGAGAGGACCGGCTGCGGTCGCATTTCGCGCCGCCGGACGCCGTGCCGTCGGTCACCCTCGAGTTCGCGCTACGCGGGGTGGGGTACCGGATCACCCGGATCCCGGAGCACCGGCGGCCGAAGAAGCGGGGTGACGGGTTCACCACCGAGCACGCGCAGGTGCACCTGGAACGGCGGGACGCCGCTGGATGGGCCAGCCTGTCGGCTAACAAGGCCGAGGCGGGGGACTTGATCGCCGACCTGGTCGGGCTCAGCCGGGCCCAGTTCACCCAGGTCATGCTGCTGCCGCAGAACGAGTTCGCAAAGTTCCTCCGGGCCGGCGACGATGACCGCCGGGTGCTGCTCACCCGGCTGTTCGGCACCCAGCTGTACGACCGGATCACCGCCGTGCTGGACCAGCAGCGGGCCACCGCGGTGCGGGACCGGCAGCAGGCCGAGGCCAGGATCCAGGCCGCCGTGGCGGCCGCCGCTGAGGCGGCTGGGCTGGACGCGGCGGCCCGCGGCGAGATCCTCGCGCTGCCCCGGGCCGAGCGGGCGACCCGGCTCAAGGAGGTCAGCGTCGAGCTGGCGCTCAGCGCCGAGGTCAGCCACGAAGGGCTGGAGGTGGCCACCGAGAAGGCCACCGCCGCGCTGGCCACCTGCGAGCAGGCCCGGCAGCGGGCCAGCCTGATGACCAGGCTGATCCAGGCGCTCGCGGAACTCCGGGCGCACGAGAGCACCCGGCCCGGGCATGACGGGCGCGCCGGACGGCTCGCGGCGGCCCGCCGGGCCGAGCCGGTCCGCCCGCTGCTGGCCGGCCTGGCCGAGGCGCAGGATGCGGCCGCGGCCGCCCACCGGGTACTGCTCGGGCTGGTCCCGGACCCGGATGAGACCATGCTGGCCGGGGCGGGCGGCCCGCAGGCTTTTGTCCGGGCTGAAGCCGCCGACCACGACGCGGCCGCCCTCCAGCATCTGGTCGATGACGAGTCTTCCCTGGCCGGCCTGCGCGCCACGTTCGCCGGGCGGCAGCAGGACGCAGCCGTCGCGGCCAGCCAGGTCAGCTCGCTGGAAGCGGCGAAGCGGGAACTTCCGGAGCAGATCGCCGCGCTGGACGAAGCGCTAGCCCAGGCCCGGCTGCTCGCGGCCGGGCTGGCGACGGCCCGGGAACAGCAGGCGGCGGCCGCGAAGCGGAGCGCCGCGGCCGCCCAGTACGCCGGGCTGGTGCCGTTGCTGGAACAGAAGGAGGCGGCGCTCCGCGCGGCGACCGACGTTCATCAGCACGCGGTTGACGCTCATCAGCAGGCCGTCCAGGCCCGGCTGGACGGCATGGCCGCGGTGCTCGCGGCGCAGCTGGCGCCCGGTGCCGCCTGCCCGGTCTGCGGGTCGGCCGAGCATCCGGCGCCCGCGCGGGCCGCTGCCGGGGCAGTGACGGAGCAGGATCTCGCGGCAGCGCAGGACCAGCGCGACCGTGCCGAGGCCCGCCGGGGCCAGCTAGCCGACGAGCGTGACCGGCTTGCCCGGGAAGTAGCAGGCTGCGCTGCGGTGGCCGACGGCGGCAGCCCAGCGGTCCTGGCCGCCGGAGAAGCGGCCCTGGCCGAGCGGGCCGCCGCGGCGGAGCGGGCCGCGGGGGACGCCGCCCGCCTCGAACGCGAGGTGGCCGGGTGCCGCGCGGAGCTGCAACGGGTGGACGGGCAGCTGCTGGACGCCACGGATAAGGCGGCCGCCGCGCGGGAGATGGCGACCAAGACCGGGGCGGACCTGGCCGTGCTGGAGGAGGAACTGGCCGCGGCCGCGCAAGGCCACGCATCGGTGGCCGTGCGGCAGGCGGCGCTGCGCCGGGCCGCGGCCGAGGACAGGGGGCTGGGCCGGGCCCTGGACGATCTGGCGGCGGCCCTCGCCGCGGCGGCGAAGAACCGGGACCGGGCCACCGCCGAGGCGCTCGGCAGCGGCTTCGCCACGCTGGAGCTGGCCCGCGCCGCGGTGCTCACCCCGGCGGAGCAGACCGCCCTGGACGAGCAGGTGACGTCCTGGGACACCCGGCTGGCCGGGCTGCGGTCAGCCGCGCACGCCGGTGAACTGGCCGGGCTCGACCCGGACCAGGCCGGCCAGGCGCAGGCCGCAGCGCGCGCGGCCGCTGACACCCTGGCCCAGGCCCAGGCGGGGGAGCAGGAGGTACGCGCCGCGCATGAAGCCGCCAGCGGGCGGGTGCGGCGGCTCGGCGGCCGGCTGGACGAGGTGGCGGCGGCCGAGGACGCCGCCGACCGGCTGGAGGAGGAGACGGCCACCGTGATCCGGCTGGCCGGCCTGGCCAAGGGGATGGACGGGCACCGCCGGATGGCGCTCACCACCTATGTGCTGCGGCAGTGGTTCGGCCAGGTGGTGGCCGCGGCCAACGTGCGGCTGTGCGCGATGTCGGCCGGCCGGTATGAGCTGCGGCGCACGGACGAGGGCGGCAGCAAGCGGGAACGCACCGGGCTGACGCTGGCAGTGATCGACCGGCACACCGGCGAGGAGCGCAGCCCGCGGTCGCTGTCCGGCGGCGAGACCTTCTACACCTCGCTGGCGCTGGCGCTGGGCCTGGCCGACGTGGTGAAGGCCGAGGCCGGGGGAGTGGACCTGGACACGCTGTTCATCGACGAGGGCTTCGGCTCGCTGGACACGGACACCCTGGACCAGGTGATGGCGGTCATTGACGAGCTGCGGGATCGCGGCCGGGTGGTCGGCATCGTGAGCCATGTCGCCGACCTCAAGGACCGGGTGGCGGAGCGACTCGAAGTCCGGCGCCTGCCGGACGGCTCGTCCACGGTCCGGGTCGTCGCCTAGAACTGGGTCTTGAGGTCCTGGAGGTCGCGGGTACGCTCCAGCAGCGTCGTGTAGGCCGGCCGTTCCCGGATCCGGGCCAGCGCCCAGCGCACGGCCTCGGCCCGGTTGGCCGCGAAGCCGGCCGTGATCAGCGCGTCCACCGTCTCCAGGTCGGCCGGCCCGAGCCTGGCCATGACCGGGGTGAGCGGGCCGTCGCCGCCGGCGATGCCCTCTCCCCGGCGGCCCGCCAGCCTCATCCTCGGGCCCCGCCGCATGCTGTCGCCGCCCGGCTCGCCGGCCACGAACTCGAGTATCCCGGCCTCGGGAATCTTGTCCAGATCGCGCCGGAGCTCGCGGATGGCGGCCCGGTGGGCGTCATGGAACTCCTCGAACGCCTGCTTGCGCTCTTCCTCGCCCGCCGGTGCCTCGATGTAGACCCGGGCCAGCAGCTCGCCCGGCTCGATCTCAGGGGCGTCGCCGTACTGGAGCACGGCCACACCTCGTATCGGTGCGTCCGCGAAACGTTCCCGCACCTCGCGTTCGAACTCCTGCTGGATGTGGTCGAGCGCGGCTTGATCCATGTCCATCTCCTCTATAGTTACCTTGGGAATAAGAGTAACGCCTATTTCTTGAGTTTCTCAAGCAGCTGGTCGTAAATCCGGGCGGCCACGGTTCGCTGCGCAGGCCCGGCGGGACGAGAATGCAGCCCATGGAACTAACTACGGCGATGCTGGCCGACGGGGCCCAGGTGGCCGACGGGAAGCTGTACATCCTGGGGGGCCAGTGGGACCGCCTGATGGTGGGCGGCTTCCCGGCTGCGCACCCGTCGATGACCGTGGTCCTGGTGATCCGGGTGGAATACACCGAGGCGCCGAAGACCTTCCAGCTCAGCGCGGAGCTCACGCTGGATGGGCAGGCCCAGGATGCGAGCGTGTCCGGGCAGCTGGCCACCGGGCACGCACCAGGCCAGGCACACGGCGCGCCGTCGTTCGTGCCGCTGGCGATCCCGCTGCGCAACGTCACGTTCAGCGCGCCCGGCCGGTACGAGTGGGTGATCACCGCGGACGACACCGAGCTGGGCCGGGTCCCGCTCGAGGTGGTCCAGGCCAGCGCGCCGGGGATGTCCCCGCCGGGGCGGGGGCAGGGGCCTGCCGCGATGCCGCCGCTCTGACTGGCCGCGGCTCTGGCCGGCCACCACGCTGGCCTCCAGGGCGTCTTTTGACACCTCCGTATATCCGTGTGACTATACGGATGTACGGAGGTTTACATGTCGTCTCGTGATCATGATCACCCAGTCAGCGAGCAGGGGATCGCGGGCGCCCGGGCCGCGCTGCTGTCGGTCAGCGAGGCCGGGCGGCTGGCCGGGCTGCTCGGCCTGCTCGCCGACCCGGTCCGCTCGCGGCTGCTGTTCGCCCTGGCGGCCGCGGAGGAACTGTGCGTCGGTGATCTTGCGCTGGTGCTCGAGGTGACCGAGGACCAGGTGTCCTACGCGCTGAAGATGCTCCGTCTGGCTGGCCTGGTCAGCTTCCGCAAGGACGGCCGGATGGTGTTCTACCGGCTGAGCGACGGGTTCCCGCATCCGCTGCTCGAGCACTGCCTGCGCCAGCTGCTGAGCATCGCCGCCCCAGAGTCTGACGGACCGGAGCCGGTAGCGCCGGACGGCACCGCCCAGGGAGCACAGTGATGGACGCGCTGCTCGCGCTGGGCCACGCGCTGGCCCTGGCCGGCTCCATGACCTGGCAGGTCACCTGGTCGCTCATCCTCGGCTTCACGCTGTCCGCCATGATCCAGGCGGTGATCCGCCGCTCGGCGGTCGTCCGGCTGCTCGGCAACGACCGGCCCGCCGCGCTGGCCCGGGCTACCGGGCTCGGCGCGGCCTCGTCCTCCTGCTCGTACGCGGCGGTGGCGCTGGCCCGGTCGCTGCTGCGCAAGGGGGCCAGCTTCACCGCCGCGATGGTCTTCGAGTTCGCCAGCACGAACCTGGTCATCGAGCTGGGCATCATCCTGGCGTTGCTGCTGTCCTGGCAGTTCACCCTGGCCGAGTTCATCGGCGGCCCGATCATGATCGTGGGGGTGGCGCTGGCGTTCCGGCTGTTCGTCCGCGAGCGGCTCATCACGGCCGCACGCGCCCAGGCCGACCGGGGCCTGGCCGGGTCCATGGAAGGCCACGCGGCCATGGACATGAGCATCGCCGCCGGGGGCAGCTTCTGGCGGCGGCTGCTGAGCCGGGACGGCTACACCTCGGTCAGCCACATCTTCGTGATGGAATGGGCCGCCGTCCTCCGCGACGTGGTCATCGGCCTGCTCATTGCCGGGGCGGTGGGCGCCTGGGTCCCGGTGGCCTTCTGGCAGCACCTGTTCCTGGCCGGCCGACCCGCTGGCGGCCCGGCTCTGGGGGCCGCTGATCGGCCCGGTGATCTCGGTGCTCAGCTTCGTCTGCTCGATCGGCAACGTCCCGCTCGCCGCGGTGCTCTGGAACGGCGGGATCAGCTTCGGCGGGGTGATCGCGTTCATCTTCGCTGACCTGATCATCATCCCGATCCTGGTCATCTACCGGAAGTACTACGGCACCCGGATGATGCTGGTGATCCTCGGCATCTTCTACGCCACCATGGCCCTGGCCGGGTACATCGTCGAGTTCCTGTTCTCCGGGCTGGGCCTGGTGCCGGCCGAGCGGACGGCGAAGGTCACCGCCACGGCCATCAGCTGGAACTACACCACGATCCTGAACATCGTTTTCCTGCTGCTCGCCGCGGCGCTGCTGGTCCGCTTCGTGCGTTCCGGCGGCGTGCCCATGCTGCGGATGATGGGCGGCAGCCCGGACGGCCACGACGCCCATGGGCACGGCGGCGGCGAGCGGGACGCGCACGAGCACGGCGGGCAGGAGCACGAGGAGCACGCCCGCTCCTGAGCCGCCCGCGCGGTCAGCCTCCGGCGGTCTCGACCCGCCTGGTGTCCCGGGCCCGGACCGGCTCGCCGCAGGCGTCGCAGACCATCGTGGTGGCCAGGCGGTGCCCGCAGCGGTGCTCCAGCACCAGCGGTGGTCCTTCCGCGCCGGCCAGGTGCACGTCTCCCCAGTGCCGGAGTGCCTCGATCACCGGGTACAGCTCCCGGCCGGCCTCAGTGAGCCGGTACTCGAACCGGGCCGGATGCTCGGAATACTGGCGGCGCTCCAGGATCCCGGCGTTGACCAGGGTGCGCAGCCGGGCGGCCAGGGTGTCCCGGGGTGCACCGGTCATCCGGACCATCTCGTCGAACCGGCGGTTGCCGAGGAGCACCTCCCGGATGGCGAGCAGCGCCCACTTCTCCCCGACCAGTTCCAGGGTGCGGGCGATCGAGCAGGCCCGCGGCGTGGTGGTGGCAGCTGTCACGGCAGTCATTATACGCAGTAAGTCTGGAATCTGGACGCACAGCGCGAAAACCAGATAGAGTACATCCAGATTCCGGACTAACTATCTGCCAGGAGGCTCTCCCGTGAGCTCCAGCTCGCCCGTGACTCCGATCGGCCAGGACCCGGTGCCGGGCGGCACCGCGGTCAGCAGCACAGCGCCTGGCCCGGCCGCCCCCGGCGGCGGCCCCCCCGGCGCCACACTGAGCAGCCGCCGGATGTCGGCGGTGATCGCGGTGCTGGCCCTGGCCGTGTTCATGTCCAGCCTGGACTTGTTCATCGTGAACCTGGCGTTCCCGTACATCGGCCGGGAGTACCGGGGGACCAGCCTGGACAGCCTGTCCTGGGTGCTCAACGGGTACACGATCGTGTTCGCCGCGGTGCTGGTGCAGGCCGGCCGCTGGGCAGACCGGATCGGCCGCCGCCGCGTGTTCGTACTCGGCCTGGCCGGCTTCAGCATCGGCTCACTGCTGTGCGGGGTGGCGCCCGGGGTGGACGCGCTGATCGCGGCCCGGGTCATCCAGGCCATCGGGCCGGCCTGATGGTGCCCGCCTCCCTGTCACTGCTGCTGGCCGCGGTACCCGGCCCGGCACGGGCCCGGGCCATCGGCACCTGGTCGGCCGTGGCCGCGCTGGGCGCCGCGCTCGGACCGGTGATCGGCGGCACTCTGGTACAGCTCAGCTGGCGGTGGGTGTTCTGGATCAACCTGCCGGTCGGGGTGGCCGCCATTCTGCTGGCGGCCCGCGTGGTACCGGAAAGCCGGGACGAGCGCGCCACCGGGCGGCCGGATCTCATCGGCGCCGGGCTGCTCGCCGCCGCCGTCGGCCTGGTTGCGCTGGCCCTGGTCAAGGCGCCGGTGTGGGGCTGGGGATCGGCCAGCTTCATCGGCCTGCTGGCCGCGTCGGTCGCCTGCGGGGCCGTCATGGTGGCCAGGTCCCGGCGCCACCATTCGCCCGTCATCGAACTGAGCCTGCTGCGCTCACCGGTGTTCAGCGGCACGTTCGCCGCCTCGATCCTGTACTACGCCGGCTTTGGCGCGTTCGTGCTCAGCTCGGTGGAATTCCTCACCGGGGTATGGCACTACTCCGCGGTGCAGGCCGGGCTGGCCATCGGCCCGGGGCCGCTGATGGTGCTGCCGTTCGCCCGGCTCGTCGCGCCGCGGCTAACGGCCTGGTTCCGTGGTCCCGGCCGGGTCGCGGTGCTGGGCTGCCTGGTCAACGCGGGCGCCCAGTGGCTCTGGCTCAGCCGGATCCAGGCCCAACCGGCCTACCTGACCCACCTGCTGCCTGCCCAGCTGCTGGGCGGCGCCGGGGTCGGCCTGGCCATCCCGTCGCTGCTCGGTGCGGGCAGCGCCGCGCTCACCCCGGCCCGGTTCGGTACCGGCAGCGGGATCTTGAACATGGCCCGTCAGGTGGGCACCGTGCTGGGCGTGGCCGGCCTGGTCGCCATCCTGACCCGGGCCAGTGCGGCCGACCCACTGCTGGCCTTCCGGCACGGCGTGCTGCTGGTCATCGGATTCTTCCTCGGCGCGGGCCTGATCTCGGCCGCCCTGCTCACCCGCGGGCCGGCCGGGGCCGCCGCCCCCGCACCGGCCGCGGCTGAGCTGCCGGACGTGAAGCTTCGTCGCTAAGAGTCCAGCTGGGAGTCCGGCTGCGCCGCCGGCGGCAGGCCGCGGCGCAGCACCTCCATCAGGTCATCCAGGACGTCGTCGGGCACCTGGCCGCCGGCGGTCCAGTCGGCCCAGCGCATGCCGACGAAGTTGCCCATGCCGGTGTAGACGTAGGCGATGAGCTCGGGGTCATAGCGTGCGTCCACCTCACCGGCCAGCTGGGCCTGACGCACGCCGCGGGCGTAGCCCCGGGCCAGGTGCTCGTAGTACTCGCGGAACAGGCCCGGGGCCACGAACTCGGACTCCCGCACGATGCGGTCCATCCAGGGACGCTGGGACAGCATGTCGAAGAACGCCCGGAACGAGGCCCGCTCGATGGCCCGCTGGCCCGGGCCGGCCTGCTCGATGGCATGCCGCATGGCTGCCCGGAGATCGGCGTTGATCTGCCGCACCACTGCCGCGAAGATCTCCGCCTTCGAGCCGTAGTGCGCGTAGAAGCTGCCGGTGGCCATGCCCGCCCGGGCGCAGATGTCCGCCACCGTGGTGCGCTGGTAACTGCGTTCCCCGAACAGCTGCTCGGCGGCAGCCAGCAGCCGCTGCGCCGGCGGCCGCCCGCGTTCCTCGGGCAGCCGCCGACTCGCCGGGATGCTGCTCACGCCAGCCAGCTACGGCATCCCGCTGGCGGGCGCGGTCGTCTCCGAGCCCGTGTACTGGCTGACCGGGCTGGTCGCCGAGGTGGTGGTGACCAGGACCGGGCCCTGCTTGACGATCACCCCGTTCTGGATCACGCCGATGTACGCCCCCGTCATTCCGGAGTGGTCGGAGGCGGAGTAGGCGTACGGCGCCTCGGCCGGCCCTTGCGGCAGCCCGCCCTCGATCGCCTTCACCAGGTCCTCCCGGGTCGGGTTCTTGCCTGCCTTGAGCATGGCCTGCACGAAGGTGTAGGCGACGCCTTCGCCGTATCCCACGTTGCCGTCGAACGGCAGCTTCGGCAGGTACTGGTCGTGGATCTTCTTGAACAGCGCGATCCAGCTGTTGCCCGTGTCCCCGAGGCTGGGGGTGTAGCCGTCGGTGATGATGCCCTGGGTCAGCGCGTTACCGGAGACGGTGGCGCCGCCCTGCTTGGCAAAGGACTCGAGCAGCCCGGCCAGGGTGATCGGGTCTGAGCCGACGTCGCTGACCACCAGGGTCGGGCTGAAGCCGAGCTTGAGGCTGTTCAGCTTGAGCAGCGCGGTGAAGGCCGGCACGCTGAACGACACGACGACCTTGGCCCCGGACGCCTTCAGCGCCGCCACCTGCGGGCCGATGTTGATGTTGGTCGGGTCGTAGGTCTGCCTGCTGACCACGTCCGCCTTCGGGATCTCGGCATCCAGCCCCTTGACGCCGTCCTGGCCGAACTCGTCGTCCTGGTAGAAGTAGCCGATCTTCTGGCCGGCGAAGTGCTGCTTGATGTAGCTGCCGAGGATCTTGCCCTCGCGCACGTAGTCCAGCTGCCAGCCGAACGTGTTCGGCCACATGCCGGGGGCGTTCCAGCATTCGCAGCCGGAGGCGACGAACACGTCCGGGATCTTCGACGAGTTCAGGAACGGGGCGACCGCCAGATGAGTGGGGGTGCCCAGGCCGTTGAAGATGGCGTAGACGTTGTCCTGCAGGACCAGCTGCTTGACCACGGACACGGTGTCGGTCGGGTTGTACTGGTCGTTGAGGTACTTGTAGACGATCTTCCGGCCGTAGATGCCGCCGTGCGCGTTGACGTACTTGAAGTAGGCGTTCGAGGCCGGGGCGATCTCGTCGTAGCCGGGGGCGGCCACGCCGGTCAGCGGCTGGTGGCTGCCGATCGTGATCGTGGTAGCGGTGATGCCAGGCGCGGACGCGGTGAGGGCGCTGCTCCCGGACGAGCCGGAGTTGCCGCTCGAACTGCAGGCGCTGAGCACCATCGCGAGGGCCGCCGCAGCGGCGATGGCGGGCACGGCGGCCCGGTTTGATCTGATCATATGGAGCCTTCTTCCTGATGTTCGCTGGCTGCCGCCCGCTGTGGCGGGATGTCCCGTGAGGCAGGCGCGCCGGGGATGAACTGCCGCAGCAGGCGGCGCAGGCCGCCCTGGATGCCGTCCGGGAAGACGAGCATGACGAGGATGAGGACCACGCCGTAGGCGGCGACCGGGACGTTCGACCCGGCCGCGCTGGACAGGCCGTGGCTGGTGGCCACGTCTGTCACGTAGGTGGGTACGAGGACGAGCACGAGGCTGCCCCAGATAGCGCCGAGCAGTGAGCCGAGGCCGCCGAGCACGGCGCCGGTGAGCAGCGCGATGGACAGCGTCAAGGTGAAGGCGCCCGGTGAGACGATCGAGGTAGTCACCGCGAGCAGCGCCCCGGCCAGCCCGGCGCAGGCCGCGCTGACCACGAAGGCGAGTATCCGGAGCCGGGCCACGTTCAGCCCGGCCAGCGAGGCGGCAACCTCGTCGTCGCCGGCTGCCCGCCAGTTGCGGCCGATCCGGCTGCGCGCCAGGTTGGCCAGCAGCACCAGGGTGATCAGCGCGCAGGCACAGGTCAGCCAGGCCTGCCAGCGGGTCGGCGGGAAGCTGGCGCCGAGAAAGGCCGGGGGAGTGATCCCCACGGTCAGGCCCTGGTTCCCGCCGAACACGCCGGCGTACTTGACCGCCAGCGACGGCAGCGCCACCGCCAGCAGCAGGGTCGCGCCCGCCAGGTACGGGCCGCGCAGCCGGGCCGCGGCCGCGCCGACGATCGCCCCGGCAGCCGCGGTGATCGCGGTGGCCGCAGCCAGCACCCCGGCGAGCGGCCACTGCAGGTGGATCAGCAGCAGCGCGGCGGCGTAGGCACCTATGGCCATGAGCGCCCCGTTCCCCAGCGAGATCTGGCCGCTCAGCCCGACCAGCGCGGTGAGCCCGGCCACCGCCACGACGTAGCAGGCGATCTCGGCGATCTGGTAGTCGCGGAACGCGTTCAGCTGGATGGTGAGGACCGCCACCACCACGGCGGCGAGAACCGCGGCCGCCAGGTGCCGGATGAGGATCATGGTCACACCTGCCGGGTGGGCGCGGCGGCGAACAGGCCGGACGGGCGGATCATCAGCACGATGGTGAGGGCCGCCAAGCCGAACAGCGGCACCAGGTCCGAGCCCAGGTAGCCGCTGACGTAGTTGAGCGTGACCCCGAGGATCAGGCCGCCGGCCACCGCGCCACCGGGACTGTCCAGGCCGCCGATGACCGCGGCGGTGAAGCCGAGCACGAAGATCGCATCCATGCTGTTCGGGTACAGGAAGATCGACGGCGTGACCAGCACCCCGGCCAGCGCGCCGATCAGGCCGGCCAGCCCCCAGCCGAGGGTGAGCGTCCGGCCGACCCGGACCCCCAGCAGCCGGGACACCTGCGGGCTGAACGCGGCCGCGCGCAGCCGCAGGCCCGCCGAGGTGTACCGGAACCCGGCCGCGAGCAGCAGCGCCGCGATGAGCACGGCGACCGCCACGAACACGTCGTTGGACGAGATGCCCAGCGCGGTCGGGCCGATGTGCAGCCCGGTGATCGAGAACGCGGCCGGGAATGAGCGGTACTGGCCGCCGTAGATGATGCCGGCCAGGCCCTCCAGGAAGATGAGCAGCCCGATGGTGACGACGATGGCGTTCAGCGGCGGCTTGCTCTCAACGGGGCGGATGACCAGCCGCTCGATCACCGCGCCGAGGATCAGCCCGGCGGCCAGCGCCACCACGAACCCGGCCCAGTAGGAGCCGGTGTGATTGATCACGGTCAGCGCGATGTACGTGGTCAGCATGGCCATGCCGCCCTGCGCGTAGTTCAGGATCCGGGTCGCCCGCCAGATCAGCACCAGGGACAGCCCGATCGCGGCGTAGATCATGCCGAAGCTGATCCCGCCGAGGGTGAGCTCGCCAAACTGCGCCACCGGCCGCCTCCTAGAAGCCCAGGTAGTGCTTGCGGAGCCCGACGTCGGCGGCCAGCGCGGCGGCGTCCGCCGCCGCGACGACCTTGCCGAGGTTGAGCACGATCCCCTGATCGGCGATGCTCAGCGCGCTGCGCGCGTTCTGCTCCACCAGCAGCACGGTCAGCCCGCCGTCGCGTAGCGCCGCGGTCAGCTCCATGACCTGGGACACGATCTTCGGCGCCAGGCCGAGCGAGGGCTCGTCCATGAGCAGCACCCGGGGCCGGGACATCAGCGCCCGAGCGATCACCAGCATCTGCCGCTCGCCCCCGGACAGCGTGGACGCAGCCCGGCGGCGAGCGCCGGACAGCACCGGGAAGCGCTGGTAGGCCTCGGCCAGCGCGTCGGCCCGGGTACTCCGGCGGCCGCCACAGCGCCCCGAGCCGCAGGTTCTCCTCGATGGTGAGCTCGCCGATGACTCCCTGGCCCTCGGGCACGTGCGCCACTCCGCAGCGGGCCATGTCCTCCGGGCGGCGGCCGGTCACGTCCTGGCCGCCGACGAGCACCTGGCCGCGGCGCGGCCGCAGTACCCCGCTGATCGTGCGCAGCAGCGTGGTCTTGCCCGCGCCGTTCGCGCCGAGCACCGCGGTGATGGTGGCGGCCCGGGCTGAGATCGAGACCCCCTGCAGGGCCAGTACCCCGCCGTAGCCCGCCTCGATGTCCTGGACCCCGAGGGCCGCCCCGTCGGTTATCGCAGCCTCAGTCATCGCTGTTCTCCGCGCTGCCGGTGGGGCCGCCCCCGGTGCCACTTTCCGCACCGCTGCCTTCGGCGCCGCTGCCTTCCGCGCCGAGGTAGGCCGTGGTGACCGCCGGGTCGGCCTGCACCTGCTCGGGCGGCCCTGCCGCGATCACCTTGCCGAAGTCGAGCACGACCACGGCATCGCAGACCGACATCACCAGGTCCATCCGGTGCTCGACCACGATGATCGAGGTATCCCTGGCCAGGCTGATGATCAGGTCGGCCAGCCCGTCCAACTCGGCCTCGGACAGGCCGCCGGCTGGCTCGTCGAGCAGCAGCAACCGGGGCTGCGCCACCAGCGCCCGGGCCAGGGCCACTCGCTTGCGCAGGCCATAGGCGAGCTGGTCGGGCATGGCGTCGGCGAGGTCCGGCGCGCCCGCCCGGTCGAGCGCTGCCAGCGCCCGGGTGCGCAGTAGCCGCTCGTCCCGGCTGGCCGCGGGCAGCCCGCCCAGCGCGGACCAGAACCCGGACCGGGCCTGCCGGTCCGCGCCGACCATGACGTTCTCCAGCACTGAGAGCCGGCGGAACAAGCCGACCCCCTGCAGGGTCCTGGCGATGCCCAGCGAGGCCAGCCGGTGCGGGCGCAGCCCGGTCAGGTCCGCGCCCTCGAAACTCAGCTGGCCAGCATCCGGGCGGATAAAGCCGCACAGCACGTTCAGCAGCGTGGTCTTGCCCGCGCCGTTCGGCCCGATGATGCCAGTCACCTGGCGCGCCGTCGCGCTGAACGAGACGTCATCCAGCGCGGTCAGGCCGCCGAAACGCACCGTGACGCCGCGGGCTTCCAGCCCGCTGGCCTGCCCGGTGCCGGGGGTCGCCGAGCGGGTGGCGGATGAATCATCGTTCACTAAGAAGATCCTGATCAGATAGGCGGCATCGGTATCTGATGAATAGTGATTCAGATGATTCAAAGCCAACGCAGAGCGACCGGCAAGGACCATAGCGTCAGTTGACGCTGATTCGTGACCAAACCGAGATTCCTGGGCCGGCGGGCCGCACGGGCCCCGCCGGGGGCCTTCGCGGGCCCGTACCCTGGCTCACCGCAGGCCCAGCCCGGGCGGGGGCTCACCGCGTGCGGGCTGGCGCAGCCAGAAATTCGTCCGGAAGAATTTCCGTGGCCGTGTCGATCTGGCGTCGCGGTCGTCAACGCGTCAGCAAAGGACAAGGGCGGCGGCACCGGCCAGCCGCCCGGATACCGACAGGTGCCAGCAGCAGGCGGGCACCAGCAGCAGAAGGAGTGCAGCAATGCGATTCCTCGGATACACCCTCGGCGACCCGACGGCGCCCGTCCCACCGCCAAGCCCGGAGATGATGACCAGGATGGGCGAGTTCATAGAGGAAGCGACCAAGGCGGGCGTCCTGCTGGCCACTGGCGGCCTGGGCCCGCCCGAGCAGGCCACCAAGGTGGCGTACTCCGGCGGCAAGTTCACCGTCACCGACGGGCCGTTCACCGAGGCCAAGGAACTGATCGGTGGCTGGGCGCTGATGGAATGCCGGGACAAGGACGAGGCCATCGAGTGGACCAAGCGCTTCCTGGCCATCGTGGGCGAAGGCGATTCCACCATCCGCGAGGTCTTCTAGCCCGGCCCGGCGCTCCCCGGTTCCATGGTCGTAGTGGGTACGGCAGACACGGCAGCCAGACGCACCCGATCATGGACCGGGGTGGCCGCGCCCTGGCCACGGCCGGGCCGTGGCGGGCCGCACCGGGTAATTGCGCAGGGTAATTGCTGTGACCTCAGATGGAATCCCCAGGAAAGCTGCAGGGAACATTCCTGGATTTAACGAACCCGGGAATCGCATACTGGGCAGATGAGCTCGTTAAGGGGGAGGGGAGCCGTGCTAGGCGCAGCCAGCCGGCTCAGGGAAAGCCTGGCCATGCCAGGGCTCGGCCAATCGGTCGCGGCGTACTTCGACCCCGCACAGGGTTTCGCCGGCATGACGTTCACGACGCTGGGCCGCAACCCGCACGACGAGGTGACCGGGGACGACCTCCTCGCCGTGTCGCTGCTGGACATCGCCTGGCAGCCGGAGGCAGTGCGGTCGCTGCTGGGCAGCCAGGCCGAGAAAGTCTCCCGGATGCTCACCGCGATCCGCAGTGACCTGGACCTGTGGGACGCTTCCGACGGCGACCTCGCCACCGTGGACCCGCTATGGGACGCCTTACTGGACATGCCAGGCGTCGGCACCGCGACCGCCGCGAAACTGCTGGCCCGTAAGCGGCCCAGGCTCTGCCCCGTCACCGACAAGACCGTGATCCGTGCGGCCGCCTTGCCGGGGCTGACCTGGGACGTGCTGCGCTGCCTGCTGCAGGACCCGGAGGCCCGCGCCGAGGTCGAGGCGCTGCGGCCGCCCGAGGCCTCCGGGGCCAGCCTGCTGCGCATCCTCGACGTGGCGATCTGGCTGCGGCACGGCCGCGCCCGCGCCGCCCAGCGGGCCCGCCGGGCGGCCCGCGACCGCCAGGCCTGACCGGCGCGCCCGGGCTAGGCCAGCCGGGCGCGCACCACCAGTCCGGTCCCGGTGCCCGGGAAGGCGCGCTGCACGACCCGGAACGGTGCGGTGCCCCAGCGGGTGACGGCGCCGACCTTGCTGCTCGACGGCTGGAGCAGGCGGCCGGAGCCCGCGGTGCGCTCGGCCAGTGACGCATCGCCAGAGGCGGCCACCCGGCGCTTGCCGATCTGGTTACGGCCGGCCTCCAGCACGTATCCGAGCGGGAAACCGTACTGCCGGATCTCGACATCAGTGAAGCCGCAGCTGCGCAGCAGGGCGTCCATGACCGCTGGGTCGTACCGGCGGAAATGCCCCGCCATCTCGTCGGCCGGGCCGAACCGGTGCTGATGGGCGGGCACCGAGAGCAGCAGCCAGCCGCCAGGGCGCAGCCGGACCGCCCACTCCTTCAGCGTGGTCGCGTCATCCTCGATGTGCTCGAGCACCTCGAACGCGCAGACCAGGTCGAACCGTTCCGCGCCGAGATCGCCGACCGGGATGTTCCGTACCTCACCCCGGCCCAGCGCCGAGACCCGGCGCTGGGCTACCGCCCAGGACGTCTCATCTGGCTCTACCCCCAGATACTGATAGCGCTGGGCCAGCCGGCTACCGAGTGAGCCCTGGCCGCAGCCGATCTCCAGCACCGTGCTGATCCCTGGCGGCAGCAGCTGCTTGATCACGTCATACCGCAGCCAGGCGTTCGGCGTCAGCGGGGCGACTGCGTTCACCTTCGACTCCGTTGCCGTCGCGGGAGAAACCATGCCGGACTCCTTATCGGGAAAGCCAGGGACCTGGCCAGCGTCGCTGGCCAGGTGCAGCTTGCTGGCCAGCGGGGCGACGATCTGCCCCGGGGAGAATTGCTCCTCCGCCAGCTGGCGCGCCTGCTGGCGCAGCCGGGCCAGCTCGCCGCGATCGCCCGCCAGCCGCAGCAGCCCGCTGGCCAGTGCTTCCGGATCGCCGGGCGGGACCAGCAGGGCCGCCCCGGCCAGGGCCCGGCGCTGCGGCGGCGTGTCCGAGGTCACGATCGCGCAGCCCGCGGCGGCACCTTGGAAGACCTTGTTCGGCACCACCCGGAGCGCCTTGTCCCCGGTGCCGAAGATGCCCAGGCACACGTCGTGCCCGGCCACCAGCCCGGGCAGGTCAGCGGCGGGCACCCAGTCCAGCCAGCGCACTGCGGGATTGCCCGCTGCGGCGGCCCTGGCCGCGGCCTCGTCCTGGCCGCGGCCGACCATGGTCACCTCAATGGGCGCGCCAGCGATCCGGCCCAGGGCCGCGCCGATGACCGGGGTCCCCTGCAGCGGGGTGTACAACCCGTAAAACACCACCCGCAACGGCTCCTGCCCCGTCGCCGGGCCCGGCCAGGCGCGCGGCCTCATACCACGCGGACGGGGCGCCGACCGGCACCACCACGGCCCGCGCCCGGTGCCGCGGCGGCAGCGCGGCCAGGTGCTCGTCGGTGTCCACCACGATGATGTCAGCGGCCCGCAGCGCGGCCGAGTCGATCAGCCGGAGCAGGGCCTGTCGCGGGCCGCCGTCCAGCCGCCGGTCGCGTGCCGTGTCACTGGCCCCGACCAGGTGATCGAGGACCACCGGCACCCTGCGGAACAGCAGCCGGGCCAGGTGCACGTCGAAATGGCCCAGATAGCCGACGACCACGGCATCCGGCGCGGGCGCCCGGCGGGCCGCCCCGGCCAGCGTGGCCCAGCGGCTGGCCAGCCGGGCCAGCAGGGCAGGCGCCCGCCACGGGTGGGCCAGCATGTCCACCCGGGCCGCCGTGTCCAGGCCGAGCGGGGCGTTGCACTCGGCCACCTCGGCGCCCCTGGCCCGCAGGCCCTCCGCGATCACGGCGACCCGCGGATGGGTGGAGGTGTCATAAGTGCCGAAAAGAAGAACACGCATGATGTGGGTACCCTAACGTCCCCCGGCAGCGCGATGGACCGGGATTGGCCGTCTCGCGGCGGCCCAGACCGTCTAGGCTCGGGCTATGCCGGAGCACACCGCCGCCGCACCCGCGGGCCAGGCTGGTCACGAGCCTGACCAGCCCGCCGGCGACCAGGCGGGCGGCCAGCCCGGCCCGGACGGCACCAGCGCCGCGCCTGGCGGCCTGCGGGCCCGGTGGGCCGTGGTCAGCCGGCTGCTGGCCAGCCGCCCGGTCCGCTGGGGCTTCGTGGCCGCCACGGTCGGCCTGGGCTGCTACGCGGTGGCCCGGGAATGGACGAACGTGCGCACCGCACTGGCCAGCCTTGGCGTGCTCCCGGTCGCGGGTGCCCTGCTCAGCGTGCTGGGCGGCACGTTCTGCTCGATGCTGGCGTGGCGCCGGCTGCTGGCCGCCCACGGCTCGCCGCTACCGGTCCGTGCGGGCGCCCGCGTCCTGTTCATCGGCCAGCTCGGCAAGTACCTGCCCGGCTCGGTCTGGCCGGTGCTGGCCCAGATGGAACTGGCCAACGCGCATCAGGTGCCGCGGCACCGCTCGGCCAGTGCCTCGGTCCTCGCCATGCTCATGTCGCTGCTCAGCGGCCTGCTCATCGCGCTGGTCACACTGCCGTTCGCGGGCGGCTCGACGGCTTACTGGTGGGCCTTCCTGGCCGCCCCGGTCCTGCTGGTCTGCCTTTACCCGCGGGTGCTGAACGCCCTGCTGGCCCGGCTGCTCCGGGTGGCCCGCAGGCCTCCGCTGGAGCAGCCGCTGACCGGCCGGGCGATAGCGGGCGCGCTGGCCTGGTCGGCGGGCACCTGGGTCTGTTACGGGCTGCAGATCTGGCTGCTCGCGACCCGGCTCGGCGCATCCGAGGGCCGGATGGCCCTGCTGGCCATCGGCGGCTTCGCCTTCGCCTGGTGCGTCGGATTCCTGGTCGTGATCGCCCCGGCCGGGGCCGGGGTGCGGGAGGTACTGCTGGTGGCCGCGCTGGCCCCGGTGCTCGGCGTCGCTGACGCCACCGCGGTCGCCCTGGTCTCCCGGGTCCTGATGACCGTCGGTGACCTGGTGGCCGCCGCGGTCGCGGCCGCGGTCAGCCGTGGCCCGGCCGTCCGGGAGCGCGGCGCCGGTGCGGGTTAACGACACAGGCGCGCCGGCTGTCGCGCGGCCAGCTGCCGGGCAGGCCGGGCCGCGTCATGGCCCGCGGGCCTGGCTGTCCCGTGCGGCCAGCTGGCGGCCCACCGCCGAGCAGCTGGCGGTCCCGCTGCTCGGCCTGCTCGTGCTGGCCGTGCACGACGTCGGGTACCTGCTGCGCCAGCCGTTCTGGACCGATGAGGCCTGGGTCGCGGTGACCACCCGGTTCCCGCTGTCCCAGCTGCCCGCGACGACGTCGAGCACGCCGATCGGCTGGACCGCGCTGCTCCGCCTGGTCACCGTCAGCGGGGCGCAGACGTCCCGGCTGTTCCCGCTCGCCTTCGCCGGGGCGGCCGTGCTGGTCGCCTACTGGTTCGCGCGCCGGCTCGGCTGGCCGTCGGCGGCCGTGTCGGTGGCCGCCGGGCTGCTGGCAGCGGCCGGGGTGCTGCTGGTGCCCGCGATGCTGGTGCGCAACGACCTGAAGCAGTACACCGCTGATGCCTGCCTGGCGCTGGTCGTCCTGGCCCTGACCTCCCGGCTGGAGCGGGCCTGGTCGCGCGGGGCACTGGCGGCGCTGTCGGTCGCGGTCGGGCGGCCTGCTGTTCAGCGACGCGGCGGCCTTCGCCGGCGCCGCGGCGTTCGGTGCCGTATGCCTGGTACAGCTAGCCCGCCGCGCCTGGCGGCGGCTGGCGGAGGCGGTCGTCGCGGGCGCGGCCACCGCCGTGGTGCTGGGCGTGGTGTACGAGGCGTTCTACGCCCGCGCCGTGGTGCCCGGGCTGACCGCTTACTGGCAGGCGTTCTACCTGCCGGCCCACCGCGGCCTGCAGGCCAGCCTCCGGTTCGTGGCGGCCCAGTTCGCCGCCGTGCACGGCTACTTCGGCCTCGGGCCGGAATGGCTGGTGATCGCGTTGTTCGCGGGCGGCCTGGTGACGCTGGTGCGGCTGGGCCGCCCCGCCACGGCCCTCACGGCCCTCGCGTTGTGGCCGGAGATGGCGCTGCTCGCCGCGCTGCACAAGTACCCGTTCCTGGACCTGCGCACGTCCACCTTCTTGCTGGTGAGCACCGTCGTGGTCGCCGCCGTCGGGGTGGCCGGGGGCTGCTCGCTGCTCTGGCAGGCCGGCCGCGGGCCCGCGGCCCGGCGGGCCGGCCAGGCCGTAGCGGCCGGGCTGGCGGTGGCCGCCGTGGCGGCTTTCGCGGTGGCGGCCGGACCGTACCTGCGCGGGCACACGATCCCCGACGAGGACGTCCGTGACCAGGCCCACTACGTCGCGGTGCACGCCCGGCCAGCCGACGTGATCCTGGTCAACCTCAGCAGCAACTGGGGCTTCGGCTACTACTGGCCGGCCGGCCAGCCCGCCCGCCGCCCGGATGCCGCCGTGCTGCAGGGTTACGAGGCGTACTTCCCCGGCCAGCCGCGCATCATCGTGGCGCGCAACCGGGATCCGGCCGCGGTCAGCGCGGCGCTGGCCCTGGCGGTGACCCGGGCCCGGCAGCACGGATGTGCCCGGATCTGGCTGGTCCGCACGCACCTGACCGCAGCGGAGAGCGCGGCCTGGGCTGCCGCCCTGCGCCAGCAGGGGCTGTCCAGTATCCCGACCAGCGCGGCTGGCCTGCGGTTCATCCCGGCCGGGCGGTCCAGCTGCCCGGCCCGGAGCTGATCCCCGGAGCCGTCGCGGCCAGGCACAGAACCGCCGCGTTGCGGAGTGCTCTTTAGTCTTCCCAGGCGATAGCGTTCCATCGTCGTGGCAGGCGCGGGGAGGTTACCGGCCCATGCTCAACCATGGCCCGATATCCTCCGCAACCATGGGTATTCGAGTGACAATGGCAGCCGCTGCTCGCGCCGCACCGCAGGCTGCGCCTGGGCGCGCCGCCCGGTACCGGTCTGCGCACCTGGCCGGGGTGGCCGCGCTGACCATCGTCACTGCCGCTGTCTACTCGGTCTTCGCGCTATTCGCGGATGTACACCTTCCAGACCGCGTCCTACGACCTGGTGATCTTCGACCAGGCGGTGCGGTCGTACGCGCACTTGCATCCCGGCATCTCCTCGTCGAAGGGGCTGCACAACCGGTTCGGCCCGCATTTCTCAATCCTCGGCGACCACTGGTCGCCGACTCCTGGCGGCACTCGCCCCGCTGTACTGGGTCGACGGCCGCCCGGAAACCCTTCTGGTGGCCCAGGCGGTGCTGTTCGCGCTGGCCATACCGCCGCTGTGGCTGTTCGCCCGGCGGGCCTTCGGCGGTGGCGGGAAGGCCACCCTGGCCGCCTACCTGGTTTCCGCCTCGTACGCGCTGAGCTGGCCGATCGCCTCGGCGCTCGGCTTCGACTTCCACGAAGTGGCGTTCGCCCCCGTGCTGATCGCGGTGGCACTGGAGCGGCTGCAGGCGGGCCGGCTGCGCACTGCGCTGGTCGCACTGGCCGCACTGCTCCTGGTTAAGGAGGACATGGGCTTCCTGGTGGCCGGGATCGGCGTCTACCTCGTGGTGGACCGGCAGCAGGTGGTGCGGCGGCAGGTGCTGGTCGGGCTCGCCCTCATCCTGGTTGGCCTGGCCGACACCGTAGTGGCTACGTACATCCTCATCCCGGCCATGGGCGGCCGGTCCGACTATTACTGGGCATACGGAGCGCTCGGCAACAACGTCCCGCATGCCGCCGCGCACCTGGTCACCCATCCGGTCAGCTCGGCCCGGCTGCTCATCACGCCGCGGGTCAAGCTGGACACGATGCTCTGGCTGCTGGCCGCGTTCTGCTTCCTGTCACTGCGCTCGCCGATCATCATCGCCGCGATCCCACTGCTGCTGGAGCGCATGCTGGCCAGCAAGTTCCCCAACTGGTGGGTCACCTCGTTCCAGTACAACGCCTACCTGGTCGTCATCTTCGCGTTCGCCGCAGTGGACGGCGCGGCCCGGCTGGACCGATGGTCGGCACTGGCCCGGCGGCGTCTCGGCGCGGGCCGGGCGCAGCCCTCCGAAGCCGGGACGGCGCAGCCTGCCGCGGCTGCGGAACCTGCGGCTCGCGGTCAGCCCGGCGGCCGCAGAGCGGGGCGAGGCAGCAGATACCGATGCCGCTGCGGTGGACGCGCCAGCGAGCACGCCCGCGGCTGCTCCCGCCCAGGTAGGGGTACCGGCCGCCCGCGGCGCGGGCGCGGTGGCTCTCCTCTGCGCGGCCGCAATGTTCGCTGTCGCGGATCTCCTCCTGCCGCGGTTCAGCTACGGGCCCGCCCTGCACCCGTCGTTCTACCACCGGACCGCCCGGATGAATGCGGCCGCCGCGGCAGACGCCGTGGTGCCCAGCGGCGTGACCGTCGAAGCCGTGAACTACCTCGGCCCGCAGCTGTCCGGGCGGGCTACCGTGCTGCTGTGGGACGGCGACGGCGGGTCCCCGCTGTACCCGCCGTGGATCGTCGCCGACGTCAAGCAGCAGGTGTTCACCTTCGCCAGCCTGCAGGAGCAGAGGCAGCGGGTCGCGCTGCTGCTGCGGCATGGGTACCGGATAGTTTTCCAGCGGGATGGTTACCTTGTCTTGCACCGGGGTGCCGGGCGGGCGGGAAGCACAAGGGCGAAGGGAGCCAGCGGATGAGTGTCCGGGCCAGGACCGCGGCCGCTGGCGCCTCGCCGTCTAAAGCCGCCAGCCTCGGGGTCGTCGGCCGCGGACACCGCCAGCCTGCTGCTCGGGCGGCTGACCGTGCTGCCCGGCCTTGCTGGCGATGGCCTGGCTGCTGGCCGGGCTGCCGCTGCTGCTGCTGGGCGTGTTCACGCCCGTGCTCATGCTGGTGCTGTCGGTCCCGCTGGCGGTGGTGCTGGTCGTCGCGGGCCTGCGCTGGCTGCCCGGACGGTGGGAGAGCCCGCTGCCGCCACGCGACCACGCAGCAGGCGCGACGCCCTGGTGGGCGGTGGCCGGGGTGATCGCGGTCGCGGTCGCGTTCGGCGCCGACCAGCTGATCTACCACTCCCAGCAGATCATTGTCATGCGCGATCCAGCGTCCTACATCCAGTTCGCCAACTGGATCTCCCAGCACCGCTCGCTGCCTGTGCCGGCGGACCACGCCGCTTTCGGCGGCGACCATTCCGGGCTCCGCTTCTACAGCTTCGCCTTCTACCCCTTCAAGGGCGCGGTGACCCCGCAGTTCATGGCCGGGCTGCCGATGATTCTCGCGGGCGGCTTCTGGATCGGCGGGGTCAGTGCGGCGGTCCTGCTCGGGCCGGTACTCGGCGCACTCGGCGTGCTCAGCTTCGGCGGGCTGGCCGCGCGGCTGGCCGGGCCCCGGTGGGCGCCGCTGGCCGCGCTCGTCCTCGCGCTGTCCCTGCCCGAGCAGTTCACCAGCCGGTCCACCTACAGCGAGCCGGTGGTGCAGATCCTGTTCCTGGGCGGGCTGTGCCTGGTCTTCGACGCTCTCGGCACCTCGGATGGCATCGGCGGGAAGGTCATCGCGGCGCTCGGCGGCCTGGCCATCGGGCTCACCCTGCTGGTCCGCATCGACGGGGCGAGCGACATGCTGCCGGTGATCCCGTACTGCGGCCTGCTGCTGGTCGGCCGCAGGCCGCAGGGCGTCCCGCTGCTCGGCGGGCTGGTGGCTGGCGCGCTGTTCGGCGCGGTGGACGGCCTGGTGCTATCTCGGCCGTACCTGCTCAGTATCAAGACCTCGCTGATACCCCTGGCCGAGGCCGGGGCCGTGGTGGTCGCGCTGACCGGGATCGCCGTCCTGCTGCTGCGCTGGCGTGGCTTGCCGGAGGCGCTGCAGCGCTGGCTGCGCGGGAACTGGCTGGGTTACGCGGCCGCCGCGGCGGTGGTCCTGGTGATCATCGGTTTTGCGGTGCGCCCGTACTTGCAGACCATCCACGGCCAGATGACGCAGAACACCAAGGACGTGATCGCCAGCTTCCAGCGCACCGACCATGTCCCGGTTGATCCGACCCGCCTGTACTACGAGCTCAGCCTGCACTGGGTGGTCTGGTACATCGGGCTGCCCGCGGTGCTGCTCGGCACGCTGGGCGCGGCGCTGCTCACCCGCCGGTGCCTGCGCGGCAGCGCGCCGGCCTGGGTCCTGCCGCTGCTGCTCTTCGGGTGGGCTATCGTCACCACGCTGTACCGGCCCGCGATCACTCCGGACCAGCCGTGGGCCAGCCGCCGGCTGGTGCCGGCTGTGCTGCCCGGCTTCATCGTGCTGGCCGTCTGGGCGGCGAACTGGCTCAAGGGCTGGCTCCGCGAGCACGATCTGGACCGAGTGACCTGCGCTGGCGCGGCCACCGTCTGTGCGGCGGCCCTGCTGCTGCCCGCCGCGATGACCACGTACGGGCTGGGGGTGAAGGACGGCGGCCCGCTCGGCATCCGGCCCACGGCCAGGGGCATCGGAGTCAAGACCACCTATTCGGGGGAGATCGCGGCGGTGAGCGCGATGTGTGCGGCCATTCCGCGCGGTGCGTCCGTGGTCATTATCGACGGGCCGATCGCCGACCGGTTCACCCAGGTCGTCCGGGGCATGTGTGACGTCCCGGTGGGGCGGATCAACCACCCGGACACGAGCACCGTGCAGGTGGTGCTCCAGGGCATAGCACGCGTAGGTCGGCAGCCAGTGCTGCTCGGCGCCAGCAAAGCCGAACTCGCCCGCTTCGGCGGGACAGTGAGCCATATCATGGCGCTGCGCAGTACTCAGGATGCCCACGCGCTGACGTCGCCGCCGAAGGGCGTCTTGCCGCTCGAGCTTGATATCTGGATGTCGGAGCCCTCCCGGTGACTGTCCCACTCGATCCCGCGCCCGTCGCGATTCCGGAAACGGTAGTAACGTCGCCCCCCGTGAGCGAATCGCCGGAAAAGCCTTATGTGTCTATTGTCCTGCCCTGCCACAACGAGCAGGGGCACGTCGCGCTCGAGGTGGCGCGGATCTGCGAGGCGATGGACGCGAGCGGCTACACCTACGAGCTCGTCGCCTACGACGACGCCTCCACCGACGGGACTCTGGCCCGGCTGCATGAGGTCGCAGCGCAGTACCCGCACCTGCGGATCGTGCACTTCCACCGCAACGGCGGTTCCGGTACCGTCCGCCGCATCGGCACCCAGCAGGCCCGGGGCGAGATCGTCGTGTGGACCGACGCCGACATGACGTACCCGAACGAGCGGATTCCCGAGCTGGTCCAGATGCTGGAGAAGGAGCCCACGCTGGACCAGGTCGTCGGGGCACGCACCACCGAGGAAGGCAGCCACAAGTTCCTCCGGGTGCCAGCCAAGTGGTTCATCCGCAAGCTCGCCGAGGTGCTGACCAACTCCCGGATCCCGGACCTGAACTCAGGGCTCAGGGCGTTCCGGCGCCAGGTGTCCCTGCCCTACCTGCGCCTGCTGCCGCCCGGGTTCTCCTGCGTCACCACGATCACGATCGCCTTCCTGTCCAACCAGCACGACGTGCGCTACGTGCCGATCGACTACGCCAAGCGGGCAGGTACCTCGAAGTTCAAGTTCGTCCGGGACGCCTACCGGTACATCCTCCAGGTACTCCGGATGGTGATGTACTTCAACCCGCTCAAGGTGCTCATGCCGGTCGCGCTCACCCTGCTCACCCTGGGTGTCGCCAAGGGCATCTATGACCTGGTCAGGCACCCATTCCACTTCGCGGCCGACACTGTGCTGATCTTCCTGACCGGTCTGATCATCGCCACGCTCGCGCTGCTGTCCGACCTGATCGTCCGGTCCCGGGGCGACACCTGACCGTAGGCCGCGGACCCGGCCTGACGGGTCACGGCCAGCCGGACCGCCAGGAGACCTCGAACAGGGCGCCGCCCAGGCCGGATTCGCTGATCCGCCAGTGACCACCGGTTGACCGGACGATCGAGTCGGCGATGGCCAGCCCGAGCCCGGCCCCGCCGCCGTGCCCGGCGGCGCTGTGCGCAGAGACCCGGTGGAACCGGTCGAACAGCCGGGCCCGGTCCGCGGCGGGGATGCCCGGGCCGCTGTCCTCCACCGTCAGGACAGTCCGGTTGCCCCGCTCCGCCACGCTGATCCGGACGCTGCCGCCCGGGCCGGCGTACCGGCAGGCGTTGTCCACGAGCACTCCGGCCAGCCGGTCGATCCATTCGGGCGGCGCGCTGATCTGTGCCTGCTCGTCCGCGGCCACGGTGATCGTGACCCCGTCCGAGCGGGCGCGGGTGACCGCCTGGAATCGCTCGGCGCACTCCTGCGCGATCGTGGCCAGGTCAACCTTTTCCGCCCCGGGCCGCGGCGGTTCGGAGTCGAACCGGGCCAGCCAGAGCAGGTCTTCCACGATCCGGCGCAGCCGCTGGCTCTCGCCCTGGATCCGGGTCAGCGCGGCCTGGTACTCGCTGGCCGGACGCGGGGCGCTCAGCGCGATGCCGGTCTCCGCGGTGATGACGCTGAGCGGGGTGCGCAGCTCGTGGGAGGCGTCCGCGGTGAATTCCAGCTGGCGGCGCCGGGACTGCTCGGCCGGGGACAGCGCCCGCAGCGCGATGACCAGCGACCCGGCGAACATGGCCAGCAGCAGTACCGGGGCCGCTATCGCCTCGCCGTCGCGGAGTACGTCCTCGATGTGCTCCTGCTCGGCCAGGTTCTGGCCGGCGACCAGCCAGCGGCCCTGCTGCCGGATCGCGTCCAGCCGGAACGAGGTACCGCCGAGCAGCACGGTGACCGGCCGGCTGCTGGCCGGCACCTTGCCGCCCGGCAGCACCGGGGCTCCCGCGGTCAGCGGCACCCCGCGATGGCCGGCCACCGCGCGCCACACGAGGACGGGCGCCTCGTCCGCGTCGTTGTCCACTCGCCCGGTGCCGGTGGCCGCCTGGCTCAGGTCGGCCAGCCGCTCCTGCAGCCGGGCGTCCACCGCGGCCACCAGGTGGCTGGTGACCACCCGGTCCAGCACCGCCACGCAGCCTACGTACACGATGCCGACCAGCAACGTCGCGGCCAGCGCCACCCTGGCCGCGTGGGCCACCTGTGGGGGCAGCGCCCAGCGCAGCGCCGCCCGGCGGTGCAGCATCACCTGGCCATGATCCGGTACCCGACCGCGCGCACCGACTCGATGCGCACCTGCCCGGCGGCGAGCTTGGCGCGCAGCCGGGCCATGTGCACGTCGATGGTGTTGGACCCCAGCGCGTCGGCCTCGTTGTCCCAGACCCCGATGGCGATCGACCGCCGGTCCACCACCGCGGGGGACCGGCGCATGAGCATCTCCAGGATGCCGAGCTCGGTTCCGGTCAGCGCGGGCCGGTGCGCCCCGATCCGCACCTCCCTGGCCGCCGGATCGAACACCACGTCACCCACGATCAGCTGGGGCGGCTGGGCCATCCGGGGCCTGCGCTGCAGCGCCCGGATCCGGGCCAGCAGCTCGGCGAAATCAAACGGCTTGACCAGGTAGTCGTCGGCGCCCTGGTCCAGTCCGGTGACCCGGTCCGCCGGGGTGTCCCGGGCGGTCAGCATGAGCACCGCGGCTGGCACCGCGGCCCGCCGCATCCACGCCAGCACCTCCAGGCCGGACAAGCTGGGCATCCGCCAGTCCAGCACCACCACCTCATAGCTGTAACTGCGCAGGTAGTCCACGGCCACCTCGCCGTCGGGCACGGCGTTCGACGGTATAGCCGCTCTCCTGCAGCCCCCGGCTGAGCGCCTCGCGCAGGCCCTGGTCGTCCTCAGCCACCAGCAACCGCATCGCCGCCTCCCGGGATCATCGGGGCAGGCGGCGCCAGACGGGCCGGGGGAGGGCCCGGAGCACGGCCGCCAGTACGGCGAGCGGTGGCGGCACCCAGATGGTGCTGCGGCCCCGGGTGAGCCCGGCAGCGACCGCCGCGCCCACCGCGGCTGGTGTCGTGGCCAGCGGGGCCGGGGTCATGCCCGCGGTCATCCGGCCGGTCACGAAGCCCGGCCGGACCAGCAGGACCTGGACTCCGCTGCCGTGCAGGGAGTCAGCCAGCCCGCGGGCAAAGGCGTCCAGGCCGGCCTTGGCCGCGCCGTACACGAAGTTGGCCTTGCGGGGCCGGATCGCGGCGATCGAGGACAGCACGACGATGGTGCCGTGCTGCTGCGCGCGGAGCTGCTGGGCGGCCGCGAGCAGCGTGGTGACGTGCCCGGTGAAGTTGGTCTCGACCAGCAGCCCGGCCCGCAGCGGATCATGGTCCAGGGTGTCCTGCCCGGCCAGGATGCCCGCGGCGGAGATGACCAGGTCCACCTCCCCGGCCGCGAAAACCTGGTCGATCAGGGCTTGATGGCTATCCAGCGCGGTGGCGTCATAGGGCAGCGTCCGCACCTGGTAGCTGAGCGCCTTGCCCGCGGCGGCCAGCCGCTGCTCATCCCGCCCGGCCAGGAGTACCTCGGTGTCCGCGGGCGCGCCCAGCGCAGCCAGGATTTCCAGGCCGATCTCGCTGGTCCCACCGAGTAGCAGCACCCGGCCGGGCCGCCCGGCCGGCTGCTTCAGCGCCGCCTCTTGTTTCACCACGGGCGATTCACCACGGGCCCTCCTCCGTTCTGCCCTGGCTGGTCAGCATAGGCCTATCCGCCGCCCGAGGTCGGAGCGGAATACCCCGGAGGGGTCGAGGCGGGCCCGTTCGGCCCGCCAGTCAGCCAGCTCGGGGAAGGTCGCCGCACAGCTGCCGCGGCTCATCCTGCTGTCCTTGGCCAGGTAGATGCGGCCCCCGGCGGCGGCTACCCGCCGGTCCAGCTCATCCAGCAGCGGGGCCAGCCGCGGGTTGTGCGCGGGCATGTCGATCGCCAGGGACCAGCCGGGCAGGGGGAAGGACAGATGGCCGCCCCCGGCTGAGCCGAACCGCTTCATGGTGCCGAGGAACGGGGCGCAATGCTGCCGCTGCACCGCGGCCAGCACCTCCGCGATGATCCCGTGCTCGCCCTCCGGGACCACGAACTGGTACTGCACGAAGCCATGCCGGCCGAGCGCCCGGTTCCAGTCACTGACCTTGTCCAGCCGGTGGAAGAACGTGGGCAGGTCCACCACGCCGCTCACTTCCTGGGGTGCCTTGCGGAACCACAGGGTGTTGAACCCGCGCGCCGACCAGCTGTTGAACGGGCAGAGTGGCACCTCGGGGGCGCGCCGTGGATGGCCGGGCTGGTAGGCGAGCCCGTCCGCCTCAGCCGGGTCCGGCTCAGCCAGGTGGTCGCCGGTGTCCAGGATGCCGCGGCCGAGGGACCGGCCGGTGGCGGTGGTGTCCACCCACGCGACCGCGTACCGGTCCGGGGCCTCCTCCATCGCGCTGAGCAGCGCGTCGAGGCTGGCCAGGCGGCGCGAGGTGACCTGGTTCAGCGCGCTGCGCACGCGCAGCAGCCGGAGCGTGGCCGACAGGATGATGCCGGTCAGGCCCATCCCGCCCACGGTGGCGCGGAATGCCCCCGGGTGCCGCCGGGGGTGAGCGTCCGGATCTCGCCAGTGCCGTCGAGCAACTCGATCTCGTCGATCCAGGCGGCGATGCTGCCCGCGTGGCGCTGGTTCTTACCGTGCACATCCGCGGCGATGGCGCCACCAACGGTGATGTGCCGGGTACCCGGCAGCACCGGCAGCAGCAGGCCCTGCGGTACCAGCTGGGTCAGCAGCTCGGTGAACCTGACCGAGCCGGCCGCGCGGACGGTGCCCGCGGCGGCGTTGATGGTGAGGCCCGGCTCCGTTGCCGGGGCCAGCACGAGGCCGCCGGCGTTCTGCGCGGCATCGCCGTAGCTGCGGCCCGCCCCGCGGGCCAGCAGCCCGGGCGCGGGGCCCGCCGCCACCAGTTCCTGCAGCCGCTCTGCTGGCATCGGGCCGAGCACACGGGCACGGGACGGCGCGGTCCGCCCCCATCCGGTCAGCAGCCGGTCGCTGCCCTTGAGTTCCGCATGTGTCGTGGTCATCGCTGACGCCCCAAACTCACGGCCCGCGTCTGCGGGCCCTGGCTTTCCAGCTCGTTGCGGGCTGGCTCGTCTCTTACAGGCCGACTACGAACAGCGTCAGCCAGGCCAGCTCACAGCAGACCATCAGCCCGTCCCGGGAGATCAGGTCCTCGACCGGCTTGCCGGGCTGGCGGGTGGTGAGCCAGTCGAACCGGATCAGGGCGGCTGTCAGCGGCACGGCGCTGGCCAGGTGCATGGCGCGCAGCCAGGTGCCGTGCTCGCCCCAGGCCCAGAGCAGGTACGCGGAGATCATCGCGACGGTGATCGCCCGCTGGCCCAGCCGCAGCAGCACCGGGGTGTACCAGCGCATGACCGGGCGGTGCCGGGCCGCGTCCGGGCCGAGTACCTCGAGCTCGGTGAAGCGCTTGGCGGTGGCCACCATCAGCGCGCCCAGGCTGCACACGACCAGGAACCAGGTGGACGGGGGCACGCGGGTGGCCGCGGCGCCGCCGAGCGCCCGGAGCACGAAGCCCGAGGCGACGAACAGCAGCTCGACCACGGGAACGTGCTTGAGCACCAGCGAGTACAGGAAGGAGCTGATCAGGTAGGCACCGATCAGGCCGGCCAGCGCGGACGAGTCGATGGCCAGGCTGGCGCCCACGGCCCCGGCCACGGCCAGGCCGGCCAGCGCCAGCGCATGGGCCGCGGGCAGCCGGCCGGAGGCCACCGCGCGCCGCCGCTTGACCGGGTGCCGCCGGTCCCGGTCCGCGTTGACGACGTCGTTCGCGTAGTAAACAGCTGCTGACGCGGCGGTAAAAGCGGCGACAGCGACCAGCGCGTAGCCGAGCCCGTCGTGCCGGCCCAGCGTGTCCCCGGCCAGCGGAGCCGCGAAGACCAGCAGGTTCTTCGGCCACTGCCGGGGCCGGGCGGTTTCCAGCGCCGCCCCGAGCCAGCGCCGCAGCCCGGCGGAGCGGGTCAGCGGGGCGGGCGGCCCGGGCGGCGCTTCGGCAGCTCCCAGCCGGGCCGTCACCGCGCGAACACGGCCGTGAAGTCACGGCTGGCCGGGGTGAAGTACCGGTACGGAGACTGCAGCTGGTCCGGGAGCATGTTGTGCGGAACCGGGCTCGCGTTGAGCCGTGGCAGGTAGTACATGAACGACATCCAGTCGGGGTTGATGTCGAGCTCCATCGCGTTCACCGCACCGGCCCGCTGCAGCAGTGACGCCAGCTCCCGCACGTTCAGGGCTGGTCCGTAGGCGAAGATGACCCGCCCGTCCGCGGTGATCCCGATCCCGGACCGCCAGACATAGTAGCCGCCGCCGAGGGTTGCCCCCCAGCTGCTGGTCACATTGCTGTCCACGGACGGGGGAATCTGGCTGTTCTGCACGATCAGGTGCAGGTTCTGCCGGACACCGACCACATCCGGCGTCATCCGCACGGTGCTGCCCCATACCCCGATCGTGATGTGCCCGTCCCGGTAGTAGACCACCGAGGCGACGCCCGGGGTCAGCCGGCCACTGGTCGCCCCGTTCAGGTAGAACCCGCCGCCGGAGGACGAGATCTTGAAGCCGCCGTTGAACGTGGCCAGCAGGCCCTGGCGGGTACCCGGGGCCAGCACCGGCGAGGCATGCCAGTTACCCGCGCCCGGGTCCTCCGTGCCCGGCCGCAGCTCGAACCGCACCAGCTTCTGGTTCATCGACACGACCGCGGCCACATAGGAGGTGTAAATGCTGCTGGCGCGCAGGTCGGTGCCGAAGATCGCGGGCGCGCCATTGACGCTGCCGAGCAACCGCCACACCCCCTCGCCGGGCAGCGGGTGCGCCACCAGCGGCCGCAGGTTCGGCGGCGCGGTGTACACCGGCGCCTTCTTGCCGGGGTGCTTCTGCGGCTTGGCCGCGCTGGCCGTCGGGCCGGTCAGGGCGAACGACGGCTTGCCGCCCGCCTTGGGCGGTGAGTAACTGATCCACTCGCCGAACGTCACCAGCGGGCCAAGGTAATGGTCGCGGGCCCACTCGGCCAGCCGCTCGGATGTGGTGGCCGTCCCTGGCGCGGTCAGGGCATGACCGACGGACCACACGATGACCAGCATGAAGGTCAGGTACATGGCCAGCACGATGCGGACCCAGCGCCGGTTCCACAGGCGGCGCCACAGCCGTGGCTTACGGCCACGGGGCGGCCTGCCCCGCGGCGGCCTGCCTCCAGGCGGTCCGCCACCGGGCGGGCGCCGGCCCTGCGCCGGCCCTGTGGCGGCCGTCCCTGTGCTGGCCGGCCCGTTGCTGGCCGTCCCTGGCGTGGCCGCCCGTACGGCTGCTCGTCTGGCTGCGGCGGCCGGTACGGCGGTGCGTCTTGGGGCAGCCTCCCGTAGGACGCCCCGTCCCGCGGCGGCGGGCCGTAGGGTGCCCGGTGCCGCGGCGGCCCGTTGGGTGCCCGGTCGCGTGATCGCTGGTCGTACGGTGCCCGGTCGCGTGGCGGCTGGTCGTACGGTGCGCTGTCCCGTGGCGGCTGGCGGTGCGGTGGCCCGTCCTGCGGCGGCTGATCATACGGTGACCTGTCCTGCGGCGGCCCGCCACGGCCACGCGCCCGGCCCTCCTCCAGGCCGGGGACGATCAGCCGTCCCGAGCCAGGCTCGCCCCCGTCGAAGTCACGCCTGGGCGTGGCTGGTCTAGGCACTCAGCTGCTCCTTCCGCCTGCGTCCGCCCACAGCCCCCGGTATCCCGGATGACAGGTCTACCTGGGAATCATGAAGACTGCGTTACACGGGCCTCTGAATATCTGAGTGACACCGCAATGACAGCAGCAGATTAGCTGTACCGGGGCAGGCTCAGCGTACTTTGACCGCTACCAGGCAGGCGTCGTCGCTAGTATCGGACCGCGCATTATCGAGCAGATGGTCGGCAAATCTGGCCACATCCGGCACTGGTGCACTGGCCAGGCGCAGGAGAGCCCGCATCGAGGCGTCGATCGCCTCGTCGTGCCGCTCGATCAGCCCGTCGGTAAAAACTACCAGCGCGTCGCCGGGCCGCAGCGAGGTCACGGTCTCCTCGTAGCAGGCATCCGGGTCCGCGCCGAGCAGGACGCCTTCGGGCAGCGGGAGTTCCGCGGCCACCCCGTCCCGGACCAGGACGGGCGGCAGGTGGCCCGCGCGGGCCCAGCGCAGCATCCGGCGCGCCGGGTCGTACAGGCCGCAGACCGCGGTGCCGATGGTGCCCTCGGTGAGGTGGCAGGCGACGTTGTTCAGCCAGCCCAGCAGGGCGGCCGGGCCCGCCCCGGTGATGGCCAGGCCGCGCAGGCAGTTGCGCAGAGCCACCATTCCGGTGACCGCGTCGATGCCATGACCGGCGATGTCCCCGACCACCACGAGGATCTCTCCGGTCGGCAACGGAACCGCGTCGTACCAGTCACCGCTGACCAGATTCCCGGGTCCCGCCGGGCGGTACCGGACGGCGACCTCCAGCCCGGGCGTGGCGACCGGCTCGGGCGTCTGCGGGGTGATGGCCTGCTGCAACCGCAGGGCCAGCCGGCGTTCCTCCTCAGCCCGCTCCTCGGTATCGGCCAGCCGGTCCCGGGTGGCGGCAAAGGCGACCTGGGTGTGATAGTCAGCGGACACGTCCTGGTAGGCGCCGCGCACCGCGACCAGCGTGCCCGCCTGGTCGGTGATCGGCTCGGCGAACGCGCGCAGCTGCCGCACGCTGCCGTCGTCCGCCCGGATGATCCGGAAAGCCGCCGCGGTCTCCCGCTGCTCCCGCAGCAGCGCGTTGCGGAAGCCCTGCACCGTGGCGATGTCGTCGGCGAGCACGTGCGCGGGCAGGTCGGCCACGGGGATCGGCGCGTCACTCGGCTGCCCGAACAGCGCGAAGGCCGGCTCGGTCCACAGCACGTCACCGGTCAGCAGGTTCTCTTCCCAGCCGCCGACCCGGCCCAGCCGCTGCGCCTGCTGCAGCTGGGTGGTCAGCCGGTCGATCTCGTCCGCGCGCCGCCAGGTGATCACGATGCCGTCGTAAAGGCGGGTGATCCGTACGTCCAGCACCGGCGCCACCATGGCGTCACCCGCGGGCGTGCTGATGATCTGCCCGGACATCTGCTGTGGCTCACCGGTGGCGAGGACGGCGGCGGCCCGCTCGTAAAGGCCGCCCGGCAGCGCGGCCGCTGGGTAGACCTCGAGCAGCGGCCGGTGCACCAGGCCGGCCGGGGGCCGCCCGGCCGGGTCGGTGAAGCTCTCGCTGAGGTACCGGATCCGGAAGTCGGCCAGCTGTCCATCCGCGTCCCGGATCGCGTTCGCGAACAGGGCGGACTCCAGCGTGGCGTCGAGCAGGCCGAACGCCCAGGCGGCGCGGTCGTCGGGGGCCAGGTCACCGTTGCGCAGCCGGCGGCCCAGGGCTTGCCCGCAGAGATCGGCGAGGCCGCCCAGCTGGCGGCGCAGCGGGCCCGGGAACTCCGCGACCGGGACGGGCCAGCAGATCTCCATGGCGCTCACCGGGGCGGCGGTGCCGGGCAGCGGTCGCAGTTCCTCGCCAACGTCTCGCACGAGCTGCGCACCCCGCTGAACAGCCTGCTGATCCTGGCCCGGCTGCTGGCCCAGAACCCGGCCGACAACCTGACCCCCAAGCAGGTCGAGTACGCCAACGTGATCCACTCGTCCGGAGCGGACCTGCTGCTGCTGATCAACGACATCCTGGACCTGTCCCGGGTCGAGGCCGGGAAGCTGGAGATCCACCCGGAGCAGTGCGCGATCGCGTCGCTCGCTGAGGATCTCAGGACCGTGTTCGAGCCGCTGGCGTCCGAGAATCGGCTGGATTTCGCGGTCGCGGTGGAGCCGGGCGTGCCCGCCGAGATCTTCACCGACCGGCAGCGGCTCCGCCAGGTGCTGCACAACCTGCTGTCCAACGCGGTGAAGTTCACCCAGCACGGCCGGGTGGCCCTGCAGATCGGGCTGGCCAGGCCGCACGCACCGGGGGAGCAGGCCGCGATGGTGTTCTCCGTCACCGACACCGGCATCGGCATCTCCGATGACAGCCTGAAGACGATCTTCGAGGCGTTCCAGCAGGGCGACGGCACGACCAGCCGCCGCTACGGTGGCACCGGCCTGGGCCTGGCCATCAGCCGGGAGGTGGCCGCCCAGCTCGGCGGCCAGATCACCGCGCACAGCCAGCCCGGCGGCGGCAGCACGTTCACCCTGTACCTGCCAGCCAGCTACCAGGGTGGCACGGACGCGACGGTGATCCCGGCGCTGCCACCAGATCCGGTGGCCGTGGCCACGCCTGCTGGGGCGGCCGTGGCCCCGCCCGCGGCGGTGGCCGGCCGTCCCGGCCAGGCGGCCCGGCAGGTGGACCGGCCCGGGCCGCACAACCGCCTGCGCGGGAAGAAGGTCCTGATCGTGGACGACGATCTGCGCAACGCGTTCGCCATCACCAGCGTGCTGGAACTGTACGGGCTGACCGTGCTGCACGCGCCCAGCGGCACCCAGGGCATCGCGGCGCTGCGCGACGGCGACGGCATCGATCTCGTACTGATGGACGTGATGATGCCCGAGCAGGACGGTTACGCGACCACGGCCGCGATCCGGGAGATGCCGCAGTTCGCTGACCTGCCGGTGATCGCGGTGACGGCGCGGGCCATGCAGGGTGACCGGGACAAGAGCCTGGCCGCCGGGGCCAGCGACTACGTGACCAAGCCGGTCAACACCGAGGAACTGCTGACCTGCATGGAGCGCTGGCTGGCCGGCCCACCGTCCGGAACGTGAGCCAGGTGGTCCGGTCCTCCTTCCAGCACGCCGCCTTCGCCACCCTGGTGCACGCCTCGGAAGGCAACCCCCGGGACGCGATGAACCTGGCCTCGAAGGCCGCCCGGGCCGCCGGGCACCGGGTCATCGCCCGACGGGACGCCGACCGGATCCTGGGCGGATCGCTGCGCTGGAGCAACGACGGCTGGGCCGCCACCCGGTCGTTCTTCGTAGACGATCATGACCCCGACTGGCGCGATGCCATCGTGGGCCGCCGTTGACCGCACCGGCCGGACGCCAAATTCCTACCACGGGATGGGAATCCCGGGCCGGGCGCCCCGGAATGTGCGGTATTTTTCCGGCGGGGGAAGCTCAGGGGCTTGACGACGCGGCCATGTGGTGCCGGATGCTCAGTACCTGGCAGCGCAGAAAGGCTCGTGATGAGAACGCGGCAGGTTCCCTTCAGGCCCATGGCCGCCGTGCTGGCCAGCCTGCTGGCCGCGGCCCTGGTCGCGGCGTGCACGGTGCCCAGGCCGATGTCCGCGCCGGCTGTGAAGACCGCGCGGAATCACGGGGAGCAGGTCACAGGCGGCCCGGGTGGCACCTATGTGGTGCCGGCCGGCATCCACAAGATCAAGCATGTGATCATCGTGATGCAGGAGAACCGGTCGTTCGACAGCTACTTCGGCACCTACCCCGGGGCCGACGGGATCCCGATGAAGAACGGGGTGCCCACGGTATGCGTGCCCAGCCGGGGCGGCGGGTGCACCCGGCCCTACCACGACACCGCTGACGTCAACGGCGGCGGCCCGCACGGCGAGGAGAACGCGGTCGCCGACGTGGACCACGGCAAGATGGACGGCTTCGTCATCCAGCACGAGCTGGCCCGGTCGGGCTGCCACAACGTCAACGACCCGGCCTGCTCCGCCACTGGTGCGCCGGACGTGATGGGCTACCACACCGCCGCGGAGCTGCCCAACTACTGGACCTACGCCAAGGACTTCGTGCTCGACGACCACATGTTCGAGCCGGTCAAGTCCTGGTCACTGCCTGATCACCTGTACCTGGTGTCCGCGTGGTCGGCCAAGTGCCGTAACCGCTCGCCGATGAGCTGCGTGACCAACATCGTCGGGCCGTACGGCGTCATCCGGTTCCAGCAGGCGGTGCACTCCGAACTCACCACCGGCAAGACCTCGATCGACCTGGCCTGGACCGACATCACCTGGCTGCTGTTCGTCCATCACGTCAGCTGGGCGTACTACGTGCAGGCCGGCGTCCAGCCGGACTGCACGGTCGACTCCGCCGAGACCTGCGCCGCGATCAAGCAGAACTCGCAGACCCCCGGGATCTGGAACCCGCTGCCCCTGTTCGGCGACGTGCAGGCCGACCATCAGCTGCACAACGTCCAGGACCTGGGCCGCTACTTCGCCGCGGCCAAGGCCGGCACGCTGCCCGCGGTCAGCTGGGTCACCCCGTCCGGCCCGGACAGCGACCACCCGCCGGCCGGCATCCACCGCGGCCAGGCCTACGTCACCTCGATCGTCAACGCGGCCATGAAGAGCCCCGACTGGAGTTCTACCGCGATCTTCCTGGCCTGGGATGACTGGGGCGGTTTCTATGACCATGTGGTGCCCCCGGCGGTGGACCAGAACGGCTACGGCCTGCGGGTGCCGGCCATCGTGATCTCCCCGTACGCGAAAAAAGGGTTCATCGACCACCAGACCCTCAGCAGCGACGCCTACCTGAAGTTCATCGAGGACGATTTCCTCGGCGGCGGCCGCCTCAACCCGCTGACCGACGGCCGCCCCGACTCCCGGCCGGATGTGCGTGAGGACGAGCCGGTCCTCGGCAACCTGACCGAGGACTTCAACTTCAGCCAGGCGCTGCGGCCGCCGGTCCTGCTGGATACCAACCCGCCGACGGACTCGCCGTCGATTCCGCTCACGTTCCTGGACGGGCCACGCTGCCTGGGCTGCACCACCCCGCCCTCTGGCCAGGCCGGCTAGTGCGTTCGGCATACTCATGACCATGAGAATCGGTGCTGGCCTGGATGCCCGGCTCGGCCTGCCCTTCGCCGAGTTGCGGGACGTGGCCCGGGAAGCAGCCCGGCTGGAGTTCGAGAGCCTGTGGACGCCGGCCGGCGCAGTGCCGGACGCGTTCCACGTGTGCGCCTTCTGGGCCACCGACACCGGGCTGCCGACCGGCATCTCCGTGGTCCCGGCGGCGCGGATGTGGACCCCGCTGGCGCTGGCGGTGCAGGCGGCCACGCTGGCGCAGCTGTCCGGCGGGCAGTTCGTGCTCGGCCTGGGCACCGGCGGCTACGGGCCGGAGTTCTGGGCGTCGGTCGGCCTGCCGAACCGGCCGATCGCGGTCATGCGCGACTACGTCACCGCGATCCGCCGCCTGCTGACCGGCGAGACGGTCAGCTACGACGGCCCGGCCGTGCGGCTGCAGCACGCCTCGCTCGGCGTCCGCGACCTCCCCCGCGCCCCGGTGTACCTGGCGGCGCTGGGCCCGCAGATGCTCCGGCTGGCCGGCCAGGCTGCCGACGGCGCCCTGCTCAACTGGGCGACCCCGGACCAGGTCGCGGCCAGCCGGGGGCTGGTCGCCGAGGGTGCCGCCCGGGCCGGGCGGGACCCGGCTGAGGTGCCGCTGACCATGTACGTGCGGGTTTGCATCGACGACGACGTGGCGGCCGCGCGGCGGGCCTTCGGCACCCAGGTGCTGGGCTACGCGATGGCCCAGCCGGGCATGCCGGCCGGCGCCGGATACCGCGCGCTGTTCGCGCAGATGGGGTTCGACCAGGCGCTGCGGGAACTCGAGGACCGCCGGGATCGCGGGGCCTCGATCACGGAACTAGTGGACGCCGCCCCGGACGAGATCCTCCAGGCGGTCGGCTATTACGGGCCGCCGGGCCCGGCGGCCGCCGCCGTAGCCCGGTTCAGCGCGGGGCTGGACGAGGCCATCGTCCGGATCATCACCGCCCGCCCCGGCCCGGATCCCGTGGTCAACGCCATGACCGCCCTCACCCCCGCCGCCATCCGCGCCGCCGCTTGATCCCGTACTGCGCCCGGTGGGAATAGCCGCGTGACGGTTGTCGTTGCGGGCAGTGTAAAGTTGATGCCACTGCAACATTTACTTCTGCGCAAACTTTCATTGAGAGCAACATGACGGTCACTAACACGGAGCCCCTGGCCGAGCCGGTCATCTCGCTCCGCGAACGCAAGAAGCTCGCGACCCGCCGCTCGCTTCGCCGGGTGGCGCTCGACCTGGTCGCCCAGCGGGGTTTCGCCGGGGTCACGGTCGAGGACATCGCCGAGGCGGCGGACGTGTCGCCGCGCACGTTCTTCAATTACTTCCCGTCCAAGGAAGCTGCCCTGTTCGGGGCCAGCCCGGAGCGGATCGCCTCGCTGCGGGAGCGGCTCATCCACGCCGCGCCGGGAGAGTCCGCACTGCAGGCGCTGCGCGTGGTGCTGGCGGACGAGGCCCAGGCGGTGGTCGAGGAACTCGGTCACCTCGGCGGCGACCCGGCCGCCTGGCTGCGCCGGATGAAGGCCGCGCACGGGGACCCGCACCTGCGGGCGGCCCAGGCCGCGCACATGGCCATGGTCGAGCGGGTCATCGCCGACGCGCTCGCCGAGCGGCTCGGCACCGACGCCGAGCGGGATCCCTACCCCGGGCTGCTGGCCGGCGTCGCCGGCGGGGTGCTCCGCGCCACCAACATGTTCTGGGCCAAGTCCGGCGGCACCAAGCCGCTCGAATACCTCACTGACCTGGCTTTTCAGGCGCTCGCCAGTGGGCTACCTGAGGATTGCGCGCTGCGTAGCGCCACCATCACTACTGAGAAGGACACGCAATGACGTCGCCAGCACTTCCCGCCCCCGGGGCCGATAACGCGCTTCCGGGGCTGAGCCGGCGCCGGATCCTGCTGATCATCGGGGCTCTGATGCTCGGCATGCTGCTGGCGGCGCTGGACCAGACCATCGTCTCCACAGCCCTGCCGACGATCGTCGGCGATCTCAAGGGCGGCTCGCACATCGCCTGGGTGATCACCGCGTACCTGCTGGCCACGACGGTGTCCACGCCGTTGTGGGGCAAGCTCGGCGACCAGTACGGCCGGAAGATCTTCTTCCAGGCGGCCATCGTCATTTTCCTGATCGGCTCGATCCTGTCCGGGCTCAGCTCGTCCATGTTCGAGCTCATCGCGTTCCGTGCGGTCCAGGGCCTGGGCGCCGGCGGGCTGATGGTGGGCGCGCAGGCCATCGTCGGGGACATCGTCTCGCCCCGGGAGCGCGGCCGGTACGTCGGCCTGTTCGGGGCGGTGTTCGGCTTCGCCAGCGTGGTCGGGCCGCTGCTCGGCGGGGTGTTCGTGGACAACCTGACCTGGCGCTGGATCTTCTACATCAACGTGCCGATCGGCCTGATCGCGCTGGCCGTGGTGGCCAGCCAGGTGCCCGGCACCCTGACCCGGGTGCACCACGTCATCGATTACCTCGGCACCCTGGTGCTGTCCGCCGCCGCGACCTCGTTCATCCTGCTCACCAGCCTGGGCGGGACGACCTACCCGTGGGCCTCGGCGCCCATCTACATCCTCGGCGTGGCCGGGGTGCTGTTCGTCGTGGCGTTCGTCTTCGTCGAGCGCCGGGCGGTCGAGCCGGTGCTGCCGCTGCACCTGTTCAAGCTGCGGACGTTCTCGGTGACCAGCATCGTCGGGTTCATCGTCGGCTTCGCGATGTTCGGCGCGATCACCTACCTGCCCGCGTTCTTCCAGGTGGTCCGCGGCATCTCGCCGACGCTCTCCGGGGTGTACCTGCTGCCGCTGATGGCCGGGCTGCTCGTCATGTCGATCGGGTCCGGCCAGATCATCTCCAAGACCGGCAGGTACCGGTTCTTCCCGATCATGGGGTCGGCGCTGATGACCGTCGGCCTGTACCTGCTGCACCTGATGGGTGTGCACACGTCCACGTTCCTGGACGCGGTCTACATGCTGGTGCTCGGCCTGGGCATCGGCGGGGTGATGCAGGTGCTGGTGATCATCGTGCAGAACGGGGTGCCGCACAGCGAGCTGGGCGTCGCAACCTCCGGGGCCACGTTCTTCCGGTCCATCGGCGGCTCGTTCGGCACCGCGATCTTCGGCGCGATCTTCGCCAACGTGCTCGTCGGCAACCTGGCCAGCCACCTGCACGGGGTGCGCCTGCCGGCCGGGTTCAGCGCCGCGGACGCCACCCCGGCGCTGCTCAAGCACCTGCCCGCGGCGGTGCACGCGGGCTTCGTGGCGGGCTACGCCGAGTCGATCCAGACCGTCTTCCTCGTGGCGGTGCCGATCGCCGCGCTGGCCTTCCTGGCCACCTGGCTGATCCCGCAGGTCGAGCTCAAGCAGTGGCCGGAGGCGGCGGCCACGGCACCGGCGGCGGCCAGCAGCGTGCCCGGCGCTCAGGTGCTGCCCGAGGCGCTGGACCCGCAGGCCGCCCAGGCCGCCGGGACGGATCAGCCGCCCGCGTCTGGTTAGCGTGCGGGCGGTTCGCCGCGCCGCGCCCAGGACACGTTGACCATCCCGATGATGATCCAGATCAGCGCGGCCAGCCAGGCGTTGCTGGGGCTGAGGCTCAGCACGGCCCCGGTGGCGCCGATACCGATGCCCATCGAGCCCAGCCCCAGCACGATCGTGGTCCAGTTCGACCGCGCCACCGGGCTGACCTGGTAGTCCCGGGCTGGGCGGGAAGGCGGCCGGCTGCCCGGCTGGCCGAGCCGGGCATCTATCCGCTTGTCGATCTCCGCGCCGATCCGCTCAACCAGGCTCTCCGCGACCGCGTCGTCATAGTCGCGGCCAAGCTCTTTGTGCACCGCCGCGGCGGCGGCGATGTCCTGCCGGGCCAGCTGATCCATTGCGACAAGATACATCTCGATGGTCACGCCCGTCTATGCTCACTCAGCAGCTGTCCGGCGAAATCGGTGGCGCGAAGATCGTCAGGGCGAAATACTGGCCAGCCAGGCGAAGCGCGCATGGCAGGGGGATGCCGGCGGATGGCTGATCTTTCGGTCAATCGGGGCTTGCTGGAGAGCACGGCGCACCGCGCCAGGCCCGCGCGGCGGGTGGCATAGATGTGCTGGTCTGCCTGGCGGAGAACCAAGGCGTGCCGATCACCGCGTCCTGCCTGATCACCTACCTGGAACCGGCAGGGTGACCGGGTGCTGGTGGACGCGCTGCTACCGGAGCTGGCGGCGGAGGGGGGTCCTGGCGAGCGCCGTGAGGTGGCGCCCGCTGAGATCGCCGGATCTGCGGCCATACGGCGGCGCCGGGACATCCCGGCGCCGCCGTCCGCGGTTGCGGCGCGGGCCAGCGCCGCGGCCGGGTACTACCGGCACCGCGGCATCAGTGCAGTACGTGCTCCGGTCGCTGCGTTAGCCGGCCGCTGGCGCCGGGGAGCGCGTGGATGTGGCAGTCCGCGGCTCTATGCGCGTGGATGCCTAGCCCGGCTAGGTCCCCGGCTGCCCGGGAGTGGACGGCCAGCGGATCGTGACCACGATCGCGTCCTCCTCGGCCTGCCAGGAATGGTCGATGCCCGCCCCCCAGGTGACGTAGTCGCCCTGCCGCGTCAGGGTCACGCTGCCCACCGTGAGGTCGATCCGGAACACCCCGCTGACCAGGATCACGAGCGTGGACCGCCACTCACCGGTGGTCCACTCCGCGCGCTGCTCGCCCTGCGGGTGGATGCCCCATTTCACCTCGACCGCCCCGGTCGCGCGGGCCGGCTCGTCCGGGGGACGGACGAAATGCCCAGCCAGCCAGCCCCGGTACTGGTCCGCGTCATCGTGCGCATTGCCGGCATACCAGCTATCCGCCACTCATATCTCCAGGTCAGTTGCTACCCGATTAATCAGGCGCGCGAATTGTGATAAGCCACCGCTGGCCCGCTCCTGCCGCGGCTGCTGGGTCAACGGAACACTATGTCCGGGGATCGGCCGGATGGGCCAGGTGTACCTGGGTGATTTCCGGCAAACACCGGTGGCCCGCTCTTGCTGTGCCCGATCATTGACCGGGCATCTCGTCCGGGATTGGTCGGAGAAGGAGCGGTATGGCCGGGGAACTGCAGGCTGAGGGCACAGCGGGGGACCTGGCCGCGGATGGCCCGGCGTGGCCGGCGGACGGCCCTGACGTCGCTGACGGCCCCGGTGCGCCGCTCACGGGCGATGACGCTGGCCCGGGCGGCCCGCCCGCTGGCCGCCGGCCGCGGCTGGCCTGGGCCGCGGGTATCGCGGTGGTCGTCGCCGGGTCCGTGGCCGCAGCCGTGGCCCTGAGCTCAGGCGGCGGGACACCCCAGGCTGGCCTGGGGCCCTCCGGGCACCCGGCGTTCCCGGCCGCGTCCAGCCCGCCGGCCTCAGCCAGCGCGGCCCAGCCGTCCGCGCAGGGCCCGCCCGCCATGGCAGCCATGCCCACGGTCCTGGGTCAGCCGCTCACCGCGGCCACCGCGGCGGTCACGGCGCGCGGGTTCGGCGACGTCTCTTACCTGGATGCCTGCTTCAGCTCACCTGATATCGGCGACGTGGTCCGGCAGAGCCCGGCCGGCGGGACGCAGCTGGCCCTGACCGCGCCGGTCCAGCTGTATGTCCAGGCCGCCAGCTGCGCCGCCGTGCCGAGCGTCATCGGGATGAGCCTGTCCAGCGCCTCGGCCACGCTCCGCCAGGCGGGCTTCACCCGGATCCCGTACTTCTACGGGTGCTACGGGTCCAGGAACTTTTCAGCCGTGGTGAGCCAGCTGCCCGGCCCGGGCGCCAGCTCCAGCACGACCCAGCCGGTGTCCCTCAAGCTCCAGGCGGCCAGCTGCTGACCAGGCCTGCGGCAGGCGTCTGCCGGGTGCCCGCCCGGGCGGGCGCGGGTAAGGGCCAGGCGGCGTAACTCGCCCGCCATCTGCCGGGCACGGCCACGCCATTACCCGTTCAGCCGGTGGCCTCGTGTGTTGCGGTCTGGGCGAAGATCTGGGCAGCATGCTCGTAGCGCTTCTTGTGGGTGCACGAAGCAGCGGCTCACCGCAGCGTGGTGGTGTGGCTTCCAGCTGGCAGTCGGAGGACCCGTGACAGCCCGGACGATCGGCAGCAGCCGTGGTTGACTCGCCGAGCCCCGTGCAGTGGATGGACCGGCAGGCGGTGGTGGCGCTGCCGGAGGACGTCAGCCTGGCCAATTCGGGCCCGATCCGCGAGCAGCTGCTATCCGTCATCAACCGCGGCGCGGCCGTGCTCATCGTGGACATGACCGCGACGGTCTCCTGCGACCACTCCGGCGCGGACGCCATCAGCCGCGCCTATCAGCGTGCCGTGGCCAGTGGCACCGAGATCCGGCTGGTCGTCAGCCATGAGATCGTCCGCCGTACGCTCACCCTCAGCGGCGTCGACCGGCTGGTTTCCATCTACCCCACCCTCGAGGCGGCCTGGGCCACTGGCGCGGCGGCCGCGGCACCCGGCGAAGCTGAGGCATGTGGCCCTGCGGAGCCCGCGCCTCCCCGGCCAGACCCCGACGTCGGCCTGGAGGTGGCGTGGCTGGATCGCGACGGCGTGATCGTGTCGGTGAACGAGGCATGGCGGCTCTTTGCGGCGGCCAACGGGGGAGACCCGGCGCGGACCGGCCCAGGAATGTCCTATCTCGGTGTCTGCGCGGCCGCGGCCGGTGATCCGGTGGCGGAAGAGGTCGCCGCGGCCATCCATCGGGCGCTGGCCGGGGATCTGCCCGGGCCGCTGGGCGTCGAGGTGCCCTGCCACAGCCCGCACACGGCCCGCTGGTTTGACGTGCTGATCTCCACCCGCCGCACGTCCGGCGGGGAACCGGTGGGGGCGACCGTGACCCTGTCCCTGGCCCGGTCAGAGCCGCTGGCACTGGCAACCGCCGGTCAGGGGCGGGCCATGGGTCCCGGACGGCCGGGAACGGCGGTCCGGTCCGGGCGGGGCCGGTCCGGGCCGGGCACCGGCCAGGTCGCGCCCGCCGGGCCCGCACCGGCGCTCACCGGAACCGCCGCCTCCGCCGTGACCTGGCAGCTCGCTGAGGCCATCGAGGACGGGGTGGCGCTGACTGACGCCGATGGCGTGCTCGTGCTGGTCAACCGGCGGCTGGCGGACATGTTCGGCTACACCCGGGCTGAACTGCTTGGGCTCCCGGTTCAACTTGCTGATCCCGGCCGAACTGCGGACGGTTCATGGCGATCTTCGTGCGGCCTACGCGCGGGCTGCCGCGGACCGCCCGATGGGTGCCCGGGCCCAGCTGGTCGGGTTGCGCAAGGACGGGAGTAGTTTCCCCGTGCGGATCGGCCTCAGCCCGGTGCTGACCCCATCCGCCCGCCTCACCCTCGCCACGATTCGCGACATGACCGACCCGCAGCGATCCGGTGATCGCTAGCTGGCCGGCCCAGGCGCAGCTCGCGGGCTTGCCGCCAGCGGCGGAGGGGTCAGCTGGCCCGGCGGTACTGGACAGCATCACCAAGAAGATCTTCGACATCGGACTCCGCCTGCAGGCCGTGCCCAGCCAGCCTGGCGATGGCGCCAGCCAGGTCATAGCGGAGGTCCTGCCCCTGCTGGACGACATCGTCCGCGACATCCACGACGCGGCCTTCGCCGCCCACCACTAGCGGTCGGCCCCGGGAGCGGGTACCCCGATCGGGCTGGGATAGGGGACCACCTGGGCGCAGGCCTGCGCGAGCGGGGTGAGCACGTCGGTCAGCTGGGCCAGCCCGTCCTCCGGCTCGGGCAGCGCGGCGTTGGCCGCAGCCAGCGGCGCAGGGGCATTCCTGGTCAGGGTGCGTGCAGCCAGGCCAGCAGGTCTGCCGGGGCGAGCTGCGCGGTGCGCGCGTGGTAGTGAGCCAGCTCCTCGCTGGTGAGGATCTCCCTGCCCGCGCCAGAGGTGCCGCGCCGGAAGAAGGCCGCGCTGCTCTTGAGGATGCCCCCGGCCGGTATGAACCGGTCCGCGTCCGCGCTCATCGCGTCGAAGGTGGCGGCCCGCACCAGGCCGGGCCAGGACTGCTCCGGCACCGTGATGCCGAGCCGCGCCGCGAGCCGCCGCATCTCGCCGTCGAGGTCAGCGATCAGGCTGTCGTAATGGACCAGCAGCACGTTGGGTGCGCTGCGCCGGGCCCAGGCGCCGGACAGGTGCCACATGACGCCAGGCAGCGAGTCCATTGCCGCGCGCGGGTCGGCGTCGTCGTTGATCCAGTCGAGCAGCCAGTCCCGCACCGGCTTGCGTGGCCGTGACGGGCTGGCAGGCTCCGGCTGGCCGGTCAGCTGCCGCATCCGCGCCCGGTTGATGTTGCCGCTGTGGTGGTAGAGCGACACGGCCATGTCCAGCGGGTGCCTGGCCGTGACGATGTACGTGGCCCGGGGATCGAGCGGAATCCCGTCCAGCGGGGTGTGCGTCTTGATGAACCGGCGGTGTTCCTGGGTGGCGAGCCGCGCGAGCACCTCGTCACGCGGGGCGATCAGGAAGTCGAGCCACGGCGACAGCCGTCCGAGGCTGTCCGGCAGCTCGGGCGTCTGGAAGATCAGCAGCGCGCAGATCATCTGGACCCAGGTGGTGCCGGTCTTGGATCGCGTGCTGATCACGATGTCGCCGTCCCGGAACGGGAAGCCGGTCCATCGGGCGCTGTCCTCATCGGCGGACCGGTAACGTACGGGCGGCTCAGTCACCCGGCGAGAATAGTCCGCACCGGTGGCTGCGTCGGCCCAGCAACAGCGGCAGGCCACTCATCACCTCCGGGAACTGCGTGGTGTCCAGAGCATCAGGGCGTCAGCGGGGCCAAACCCGGCGCGCCGGTAGAACGGGATGGACCTCTCGGTCGGGCTCAGCACCACCCGGGCGAGACCGGTCTCGGCCGCATAGCCCAGCACCACGTCAATGAGCTGCCCGCCGATGCCCCGGTTGCGGTAGGCCGCGAGAACGAAGGCGTTGCCGAGGTATCCCCAGCTGCTCGGCCTGCGTCCCGGCCGTGGCATCCGCTCGAAGATGGTCAGGTTCATCATCCCGACCGGGTGCTCATCAGCCTCAGCCAGCCAGCTGATCCGGCGCGACGACTCCCGCTCGAACCAGGCCGCGAACCTCTCCTCGAAGCCCGGGTCGCCGTGCTCACCATCGTGCTCAAGCGTCCACTCGCGGCGCAGCCGGGCGATCGCTGCCAGGTCCGCCTGTCCGGCCCGCCGGATCCTGGCTTCGGTCACCGGCCCGGGCACCTTGCCCGTGGCGGACGGCTACGGCGATCGGCACGGTACACCTAAGTACCGTACTGACGGAGGTACGGTCATGGGCTCCGCGATGAGCACCTCACCCTGCGGTAGTCACCCGCCGGGTCAGGATGTCGGCGACCGGTAGCATGACGATCATGCCATTCCGTTAGCACTAGGCCCCCGCGCACTGCCCAGCCGCTGCCTTCGGCCGCGGTCGTTGTGGTGTGCGCGGGCGCGCTGGCTGGCTCCGTGATCCCGTCCGCGGTCCTCCTTGACCGCTCGGTTCCGTTTCCCATCGGCCCGAGCCCAAGGAGAACCCGCCGTGCCCGCTGGCAGGCGTGCCCCTTTCGTCGTCCTGCTTTCCCTGCTCCAGCGCCGCTTCCCCGACCTCGACGATCCCGCTCAGCTGATCGGCAAGGGTGCGGTCCTGGTCAACGGCGTGCCCGCGGCCAGCCCGCGGACGCGCGTGCGCGCGGACGCCGCCATCCGGATACGCCATCCTCGTCCCCTGCGCGGGACGGTCAAGCTCGCCCACGCCCTGACCGCCTTCGGGGTCCGTGCGGCCGGCGTTGTCGCGCTCGACCTGGGCGCGGCGGCCGGCGGATTCACCCAGGCCCTGCTCGACGCCGGGGCGGCCCGCGTCTACGCCGTTGATGCCGGCGTCGGCCAGCTCCGCGGATGGCTGCGAGCCGATGCCCGGGTGATCAATCTGGAGCGCACCAACCTGGCCGAGCTCAGCCAGCGCCTCATCGGCGAGCCGGTGGAGCTGATCACGATGGACCTGTCCTACCTCGCCGTCGCCGAGGCCATCGGCCAGATCGACCGGCAGCTGCTGGCGCCAGCCGCACAGCTCATCGCGCTGATCAAGCCAACCTTTGAGCTGCATAGCGCCGCACTCGCCGATCAGCCGGAGCAGGTCGCAGCGGCTGTCCAGGCGGCAGCACGCGCGCTGGAGGAGCACGGGTGGCGGGTGCTGGGCCAGCAGCAATCGCCCATCCTGGGATCGAAGGGAGCGGTCGAAGTGCTTGTGCACGCTACGTCCGGATAGCCGGATCCCGGAGATCGTGGTTAGGGCGTGATGACGGTGCGCTGGTCGCCGTTGGTGTCTGTCCAGGCAGTTTCGATGTCAGCGAGCGGAATGGCGTGTGCGTCTACCTGGAAGGTTCCGTTGGTGATCTCGGCGGCTAGATCGGGGAGTTCGGCCAGGATGTCGCGGGTCGAAACCGAGCCTTGTCCGCTGCCGACGATCTGCAGCCGCGCGGCACGGAGCGCCGCGGGGACCGCGGCGGCGGATCCGGCGACCGATCCCACCTCGATCCAGGTCAGGGGCTGCCCGCGGTCGGTGCGGTTCATGACAACGGCGAGCATCGCGTCGGCTGTGGGCTGGCCCCAGACGTAGTCGATGACGATGTTGACATCATCGGGCTCCTGTCACCCGCGGGTCATCTCTTGTCACGTACGGTTGGTACGAACGGGCCCAACCAGCGGCCAGCAGAAACGAGGACCCCAGTGCAGAGGTCTGTCAGCCCCCTTTAGGACCCCCTTAGGCGGCCAGTGACGCAGCAGATCCCAAACACCCAGCTCTGTGCCTGGCGAGACGCCAGCCGCCGCACGCGGGTGGAAATGGCCGGGGCGGAACTCTCCGACACCCTCGAGCTCACCCGCCTGGCCGAAGTCTCCGATATCGGTGCGGGAACCATCGAGGCGCTGAACGAGACCGCCGAGCTACTGTGCCGGGCATATCCCAGCACGCCCGCGGCGACTCTGCGCGATCGGACCAAGAGACGCCTTCAGCATGTCATCCGGTTGCTGGGTGGCCGTTCGACTCTTTACCAGCATCGTGAGCTGCTGGTGATCGCAGGATGGCTGGCTGTATTGCTCGGCTGTCTCCACTATGACCTGGGCCAGCCCGAGGAAGCCGAAACGGCGCGGCAGGCTGCCTACCAGTGGGCCAAGCAGGCCGGGCACGCGGAACTGATGGGCTGGGCGTATGAGATGAGTGCCTGGTTTGCTCTCGTCGACGGCCGCTACGCAGCAGCTGATCGAGTTCGCCCAGGCCGGCCAGGCCGTCGCCGGGACAGGCAGCGCCGGGGGCCAGAGCGCGTTCGTCTACGAGCGCCAGAGCCTGGCTGCCCTGGCCAGCAGTTCGACTGAGCTGGATAACCTCCTCCTGCAACGCTACCGAGGCGAACACCTCGCTCGCGACTTCCATGAACGCCACCTGCACATCAGGCGAGCCCTGGAGACGCGCGAATCGCGTCGCGCTTGAAGCACCAGCCGCGGCCTGTGTCGCAACGGCCAGGTACTGCCGGACTTGGCTGTACTTGGATCATGGCGGCGCCGCTGGCCCGGCGTCAGTGCCGGGCTCAGCCTGAGGAAGCCCGCCCAACACGCCGGGCCGCAAACGCGCAAGCGCGTGCTTGGCTCCGCACTCTGTCTGCCCGGTCAGCCGGTCGCCTCGATCGGGCGCGGGCCGGGCCGCAGCATGAGCACGACGGCCAGCACGGTGACCAGCACGATGACGGTGGTACACAACACCAGGCGCCCGCGTCCCGCCCGAGCCTCATCGAGCAGGCCGGCCACCCGGGCCAGCTCACGACCGCGGCCAAGAAACCAAGCTGCCGCCGTCCCCTCCTCCGGACCAGCCGCGATGACAGACTAACTTCCTAGCCCGACTCGATCCCGGCACCAAAGCACAGGGAAGACCCGGACCGCTGGCATTGACTGGGTACCGCTGGCCCGGGAGCGTCGGCCGGTCGGCGGCGGCAGCGGGGCGGCGGGGGCCTGCGTGGTCGCCAAGGCGGTGCGCCCGTCGATCGAGGTGATCGGCGTGCAGTCCGAGGCGGCCCCGGCCGCCTACCGCTCCTGGCAGGCGGGCACGCTCGTCGAGGACATCACCAGCACCTTCGCGGAAGGGCTGGCCACCAGGACCGCGTTCGAACTGCCGCAGCGGATTCTGCGGGATCTGCTGGATGACTTCGTCTTGGTCTCTGAGGATGCGCTGAAGGCCGCCACGCGGGTGATGATCGAGAAGACGCGCAACCTCGTCGAGCCGGCGGGCGCGGCCGCCCTGGCGGCTGTAATGGGCGCTCCCCAGCGGTTCGCGGGCCGGAAGGTGGCGATCGTCTGCAGCGGCGGCAACATCAGCCCCGCACAACTGGCAGCACTGTGGCCGCGCGAACCGATTTGACGCAAACCACAGGACCCGCACCATCATCGCGGGTCATTCCACGCAGCCAGCACGGCGCCCCGTGGCCTGGAGTGCTGGCAGAAAGATGGTTAGCCTGCGAGTGCGGGCGTTCCGGCGCCAGCGTCCAGACCAACGGAGGCAGCGCATGGGCACGATCACGACGACCGATGGCACGGAAATCTTCTACAAGGACTGGGGCTCGGGCCAGCCGGTTGTCTTCAGTCACGGCTGGCCGCTTTCGGCCGACGACTGGGACACCCAGATGCTGTTCTTCCTGCAGCACGGCTACCGCGTCATCGCCCATGACCGGCGCGGGCACGGGCGCTCCACGCAGACCAGCGACGGTCATGACATGGACCACTACGCCGACGACCTGGCTACGCTGACGGCCCATCTCGATCTCCAGGACGCCGTCCATGTCGGGCACTCCACCGGTGGCGGCGAAGTCGTGCATTACATCGCCCGGCACGGTGAGAGCCGCGTGGCGAAAGCGGTACTGATCAGTGCGGTGCCGCCGCTCATGGTGCAGACCGACGCCAACCCCGGCGGCCTGCCGAAGAGCGTCTTCGACGACCTCCAGGCCCAGCTGGCCGCCAACCGGTCCGAGTTCTACCGGGCCCTGCCGTCAGGCCCCTTCTACGGCTTCAACCGGCCCGGCGTGAAATCCTCCGAAGCGATCATCGAAAACTGGTGGCGCCAGGGAATGATGGGCGGAGCGAAGGCACATTACGACGGCATCGTTGCCTTCTCCCAGACCGACTTCACCGAGGACCTTAAGAAGATCACGGTGCCGGTCCTGGTGATGCACGGCGACGACGACCAGATCGTCCCCTACGCCGACTCCGGGCCGCTATCCGCGCGGCTCCTGCAGAACGGGACGCTGAAGACGTACAAAGGATTCCCGCACGGCATGCCGACCACCGAGGCCGAGACGATCAACGCTGACCTGCTGGCCTTCCTGCAGTCCTGACCGTCGGCGGCTGGGAGCCGGGGTTGACGGCGCTGGCTAGTGCCCAGGTTGGAAAGATGTCTTTGTAGAGGCGGTAATCCAGGACCGCGGTCTGGAAGAAGACGCCGCTTGCGGCCTGCTGCGGCCAGCCGCCGGCGTCTTGCCGTTGGAGGAGGGTCAGGCACCGGGCCGCGCGCCGCGCGTCCCGGTCGCTGGCGCCCACGGCGCGCACCAGTGCCAGCAGTGCCCACGCGGTCATCGCTGCCTGGCTCTGCGGGTGCTCGACGTAGCTGCCGGTGAGGCAGCTGGTGTAGTGCTCTCCCCAGCCGCCGTCTGGTTTCTGCGTGCGGCGGAGCCAGCTCACCGCACGGGCGATCGCCGGGTCGGAGGCCGGGACGCCGGCGTTGGGCAGCGCTTCGGTGACAAAGCAGGCGGCGTAGGTGAAGTTGATGCCCCAGGTTCCCGGGTAGCTGCCGTCGGGGCGCTGGCAGGAGCGCAGGTGGCGGACGCCCCGGCCGATGGCCCTGCGGATTCGGGGAGCCTGGTAGGACGGGTAGTCATCCCGGAACCGGGCCAGCGCCGACACACATGATGCGGTGGGCTCGGGATGGGAGAAGTCAGTCACGCAGCCCGCGTGCATCTCAGTGGAGTTGAGCCTTTCCAGCAGCGCAGGACCGCGTGCGCGCTCGTAGGTGCCGAAGCCGCCGTCCGGGTTCTGCCGCGAGAGGATGAACTCGACCGCCTGATACAGGCGCAGGTCAGGCAGGCGATCGCGCAGAGAGGGCAGCAGATCGGCCCGGCGGTGGGCGGTGAGTACCGCAGATAGCGCCTCGGCCGTGCAATCGGAGACGGGCCATCTGTGCGTCCCGTCGGAGAATGACCATCCGCCCAGCACACTGTCACGGCCCCGGCGCTGCCGGGGCGGCAGTTCGCAGGTCTCTTGTGCTGCTGCCAGCCACTGGTATCCGCGGCTGAGCGCCGCCGCGACCCCCGGGAAGCTGGGCCAGCCAAGGGCCCCAGCACAATAGCAAGGATCCTCACCGTATGACGGCCCCGCCAGTTACACCGCGTCACGGCCCAACCGATGACATGAGGAAAGCGCGCGCGGCTCGAAAGCTCCACTGGCCACCACGCAGCCTGTGCAGGCAAGCAGTGGGCGATCGTGTTGGCGGCCCCGTCAGCGGCCGAGGATGGCCAGGTCGGCTTCAGCGATGCGGCGGGGGTCGTCGGTAAGGTCGATCGCGACGATCTTCGCGCCGGTGATCGTGAACTCTGCGAGGGTGATCGGCCTCCCGTCCGCGGCCGTGACGACGCCGGCGGCTCCGTTGATCAGTGCCGGCAGGGTGACCTGGGCGATTCGTGTGAAGGGGAACGCGCGTCCGGCCACCGCCGCCGCACCGCGGACCGCCTCGGTGCCGTTGGAGCGCACCACGACGTCTGGGTCGAGCGCCTCCAGCAGCGCGTCGAAGTCGCCGTTGCGGGCGGCGGTGAGGAAGGCGCCGACGATTGCCCGCTGCCGGGTCAGATCGGTGCCGGAGACCGGAGCCACGCCCTGGACCCGCCGACGGCCGCGACTGGCCAACTGGCGGGCCGCGGCGGGCGAGCGCCCGACGACGGCCGCGATGTCGTCGAACGGGACGGCGAACATGTCGTGCAGGACGAACGCGAGCCTCTCGGCGGGGGCCAGCGTGTGCAGGATTACCAGGAGCGCGGGTCCGATTGAGTCGGCAAGCAGCGCTTCGTTTTCGGGGTCGATGCCGTCCGTGCCGGTCACGACTGATTCGGGCAGGTGTATCCCCACTGGTTCTTCCCGGCGTGACTGCAGCATGTTCAGGCACACCCGGGCGACGACTGTCGTGAGCCATCCGCCGAGATTCTCGATGTTGTCGGGGCCGGTGCGGCTCAACCGCAGCCAGGTTTCCTGGACAGCGTCGTCGGCGTCGCTGGCCGAGCCGAGCGTCTGGTAGGCGACGGCCCGTAGCCGGGCCCGGTGGGTCTCGAACCGTTCCGCAAGCAGGTCATGTTCGTCCATCGGTCACATTCTCTTGTCGTTGCCGGACATAGAGGTGACCGCCGCGACCCCGCCGATGTGACAGGAGGCCGGCTTGGCGTCCGGTGTCCTGGTTCAGCCACGGCCTGCACGGAGGAACAAGCGTGCATCCAGCGGACGTAACTCACCCCTCTCTTGAGGGCTAATTGGCGTAAGGAGGGCCGATGGCCTCACCCGTCCTTGTTACTGGCGGCACCGGCCGCCTCGGGAAGCTCGTCGTCGCGCGGCTACAGGACAGCGGTTGCGACGTCCGCCTGCTCGCCCGGCACGACCGGCCCACCCCGCAGGGCGTCAAATTCTTCACCGCGGACCTGCGGACCGGCCAGGGCATCGAGCCGGCCGTGACCGCAGCGGCGGCCATCATCCACTGCGCGACCAGCACGAGGGGCGACGCCGAGGCAACCCGCAACCTGGTGGCAGCCGCGTCCCGGACAGGTTCTGCCCACCTGGTGTACGTGTCGATCGTCGGTATCGACCACATCGCCGCCTGGGGATATCCGAAGACGAAGCTCCAGGCCGAGCAGATCGTGGCCAACTCCGGCCTGCCCTGGACGATCCTGCGAGTCACGCAGTTCTACGACTACTGCCTGACCAATGCGCAGAAGCTGAGCCGGTTCCCCGTGGCGCCAGTGCCAGCGGGCTTCACCGTCCAGCCGGTTGATCCCCGCGACGTGGCGGGCCGGCTCGTCGAGCTGGCACTGGGCGAGCCCGTCGGCCGCGCGCCGGACATGGCCGGACCACAGGTGAGCAACTGGACGGACCTGCTCCGGGGGTACCTGAAGGCCAGTCATCGCCGCCGATGGGTGCTGCCGGTTCGGATACCGGGCACCCGGGCAGTCCGCAACGGCGCTCTGCTGCCACCGCCGGGACACACCGCCGGCTCCCGGACCTGGGACCAGTTCCTCACCACCGAACTGCGGCAGCAAGCCACCACAACCGCCTAGCCCGACCCGCAGGCCAGCCACCACCGTCGACCGCACCATCCGCCATCCCTCCCGACATCACAGAGACAGCAAAAGGAGCGCCGCAATGCAAGCCCGAATGAAGAACCCGGGAGTGGTCATTCCGGACGCCATGACGGCGATCAGGGCGCTGAACGAGGCCATCAAACAGGGCGGCGTACCACCGAGGACACTCGACCTGGTACACCTGCGTGGCCAGCCAGATCAATGGTTGCAGCGTCTGCGTCGGCGCCGCGGCCAAAGCCAAGAAAGACGGTGAGACCGACGGACGACTGTCGCGAGGAGCCCGCGGCCAGGCCGGGGGGTTGCGGTGTCAGCGGAGTTGGGCAAGGGCATCGGCGAGCGGGGCGAGCACGGCGGGGTCGTGCGGCGGTGGGAGGATGACGATCGCTAGGTCCAGGCCCAGGTCGCCTAGCGCGGCGGCGGTGTCGATGGCTGGCCCAATCTCGCCGTTAGGGCCGAGCCGGACATGGCTGGACAGCACGATTTCCGTCGGGTCGCGCCCAATGTCGTGGCAGTGGGCATGAAGAACATCACGCTTGCGGGCGAACTCCTCAGGCGGCCCACCGACGAAGTTCCAGTGCTGGGCAAACCGGGCGGCAGTTCGCAGCGTACGCCGCTCCCCGCTGCCGCCGATGACAATCGGCGGGTGCGGTTGTTGCACCGGTTTTGGCTCACACCGCGCGCTGGTGAGCTGGTAGTACTTGCCGGTGAAATCCGTCGTCTGCCGCGTCAGCAGGCTGTCGATGACCTCGCACGCTTCCTCGAACCGGTCGCTGCGCTCAGCCGGACCGCCCAGCTCGATGCCGTAGGCGCTGGACTCTTCCTCATTCCACCCAGCGCCGATGCCCAGCTCGAGGCGGCCGCCAGACACTATGTCGAGGGTGGCGGCCATGTTCGCCAGGACCGCGGGATGCCGGTAATGAATGCCAGTGACCAGCGTGCCCAGCCGCAGCCGGCTAGTCGCCTGCGCCAGCGCGGTAAGGGTCACCCAGCCCTCCAGGCAGGGGCCCGCCGAGTCGGAGAAGATCGGATAGAAGTGGTCGAAGGTCCAGCCCGACTCGAACAGCTCAATGTCGTCGGCTTCCTGCCACACCGCGAGCATGTCGCGCCAGGTGGTGTTCTGTGGGGCGGTTTTGAAGGCGAATCGCATACTGCCATCCTTGCAAAGCCGTCCCGGGCAGCGGTGTCCCCATCCCCTGCGGCCCCGGCCACGCCCGCTGGCGCAGATCATCCCTTCCCGCTCGCTATCCGCGGAACACGCCAGTGAACAAGCTGCCTCGCCTAACAGCGGTTCTTGATCAACATTTCGCGGTGGGTTGCTGCACTGCTCACGCTCCTGGTCGGGCTGATCTCTGTCCCTTTGCCGAGAAAGACCGGCCCCGGGCCTCCGGAAACCCTCGGCGGTTCATCCTGCTGGCGGCCTCACTGGAGCGGGCTGGTGAGGCCGCCTTTGGGCGCGGTCGGCGAGTCGTGGACCCAGACGAACTCGTTGATCCCGATCACCCGCAGCGCTAGGCGCTCGTACCGGGGGAAGGCAGGCAGCGCCGTGGCGCGGTCAACGATCACTGGGCTGGCCACTACGTGGTCAGTGCCGCGCCAGGTGATGACGCACCAGCCCGCCGCCGCGATGTTGCGGTACCAGCCCGCCGATTCGCCGAAGGTGAGCGGCATCACGAAACCGCCGGTGGTGGCGGGGCGGATGCCCAGCGGTGTGGCGTAGGGGCGGCCGGTCTTGCGGCCGCGGTGGTGGACGATCCCGACGACGGGCATGTGCCGACGGCCGGCGATCCGCAGCACCAGCGGGTTAACCAGGCGGGCGACGGATCTGATCAGCCGCCTGGTGCTTGGCCCGAGGACAAGGGCGTTCCCGGCCGGGCGGGGCGGTGCCACTGAACCTGCTGCGGCAGCAGGCCTGCTGTCTGGGGCTGGCTGGAAGACCGGTGCTTTCCGGCCTGGTGGTGCGGACATCGTAGACCTCCGTTACGGCCGGATCCTCCGGCCTGTTCATCACCAGGACGAGCGCCGCGCGGGGAATGTGACAGGGAAACCCGCGGTTCCGGGGGATGCCAGCGCCCGGGCGCGCCCGCCAGCCCGGACTGCCCGGGACCGGTCCAAACGCAAGGGGATCAGGGCTGGATCGTCAGGTGCCGCAACTTGTCCTGGTCGGCGATCAGGTTCAGCGCGGCTACGCGGCCGCCCACGATGGTGAACCCGATGACCGCGATCGGCTCGTCGCGGGTGCCGAACAGGGCACCGGCCTGGCCGTTCACCAGCACAGGCTGGGCGAGGTGCGCAAACCGCGGCGCGGTGGCCAGGACCTGGCGTGCGACTGGGCCGGCCCCAGCAAGCGGCGGGTGCGCGAGCGGGCTGCCCGGCCCGAGATCCATCCGGAAGACCACGTCCGGGTCGAGTACCTGCAGCAGCGCCTCAAAATCGCCGCCCCGGGCAGCGGCCAGGAAGGCGTCCACCACCCGGCGTTGCCGGGCGGTGTCACGATCTGGCTGCGGGGCAGCCTGCACCCGGCGCCGGGCCCGGCTGGCGAGCTGACGGGCCGATTCCGGGGTCCGGTCCATGATCTGGGCAATGTCGTCGAAGGGCACCGCGAACACTTCGTGCAAGACGAACGAGAGCCGTTCGGCGGGGCTGAGAGTTTCCAGCACCACGAGCAGGGCGAGACCGACCGAGTCGGCCAGCACCGCCTGGTGTTCGGGGCCGTCCTCGGCGGAATCCTCCACCAGCGGCTCGGGCAGCCAGCTGCCAGGGTAGTTCTCGCGCCGGGCCTTGCGGGCCCGCAGCATGTCCAGGCTGATCCGCCCGACTACAGTGGTCAGCCAGCCCCGCAGGTCGCCGATGCCGCCCGGGTCGCTGCGGTCAAGCCGCAGCCATGCTTCCTGCACCGCGTCCTGGGCTTCGCTGATCGTGCCGAGCATGCTGTAGGCAATCGCCTGCAGGTGCGGGCGGCTCTGCTCGAACTGCCCGGCCAGCCAGTCCTGCTCGGCCATCTGTCGTCACCCCTGCACGTTGCGAGTACCTGTCATCAAGACGTACCCGGACCGCGAAACGTGACATGCGGCTGACCTGGTCACATTCCCCCGGCGGCAGCCGTCCTAGTCGCCAGATGCACCACCTCCGCTCACAGGTGGTCCGATTCCGAGGAGCACAGCCATGTCCGCACGATTGCGCGCCGCCGGCAGCGACGCAAGGTCAGCCGTGGAAGTCCACCAGCTGCGCAAGACCTACCCCGGCGGGGTCGAGGCCGTCCGCAGCATCGATTTCCAGGTCGCCCCCGGTGAGGTGTTCGGCCTGCTCGGCCCGAACGGCGCCGGCAAGTCCACCACCATCGGGATGCTGACCACCACCATCAAGCCCACCAGCGGGTCGGCGCGGCTGGCCGGTTTCGACGTGGCCAGGCACCCGATCGCGGCTCGGTCGGTCAGCAGCGTGGTGTTCCAGGAATCTGTCCTGGACAAGGCGCTGACCGGCCGCCGCAACCTTGACTTGCACGCGCGGCTATGGGGAATCCCGCCGTCAGCCGCGGCCAGCAAGATCGCCGAACTCGCCGGCGCCTTCGGGCTGTCGGAGGTGATCGGGCGGACGGTGGACAGCTACAGCGGCGGCCAGCGGCGGCGCCTGGAGATCGCCCGGGCCCTGGTGTCCGAACCCAGGGTGCTGTTCCTGGATGAGCCGACGGTGGGGCTGGACACCCGCATCCGCTATGAACTGCTGGACCTGATCAGCGGCCTGCGCGGACGCACCGGCATGACCACCGTGCTCACCACCCACTACCTCGATGAGGCCGAACGGCTCTGCGACCGCATCGCGGTCATGCACCAGGGCACGATCGTGGCCCTGGACCGACCGGCCGCGCTTCTGGCCGGGCTGGGCGCCGAGCTGATCGAGCTGCGGGTGGACAAGGATCCGGACGGCGCGCTGGCCGCGATGCGCGCCCGCGGCCTGGCAGCAGGCGACGCGTTCGCCGTCGGCTCGACGCTCACCATCCCTCTCGGCAGCAACTCCGCCAGGGACACCATCACCGCCATCGAGAGCCTGGGCATCGACACCGAGGCCATGACAACCCGCAAGCCCACCCTCGACGACGTCTACCTCCAGCTGACCGGCAGCCGGCTCGCCGCCTGACCCACGCGACACGACACCAAGGAGAACCACGATGACCACCATCACCACCGCGCCAGCGGCAATCCCGCTCGCCCGCCCCCGGCCACCGGCCCGGCCCTCCCGCCCCGCCGCCTGGGCCACCCTGGCCCGCCGCCGGATCTCGCTCAGCGCGCACACCCCGCGCGAGATCCTCGCCCCGCTGGCCACCCCTCCTGTTCGCCCTGGTGATCGCTCCGGCACTGGCCAAGATCATCCAGGCAACCGGGCGCGGCGGTGTCAACTACAGCACCTTCGTCATCGTCGGCACCGTCGGCCTGCTCATCCCGCTGACCTGCACCTTCGCCGGCATCGGCGTCATCGTCAACCGGGCCACCGGCGCGCGCCGCGAGCTGCTCACCGCGCCCATCCCTCGCGCCCTGATCGTGCTCGGCAACATGGCCGTCGCCATCGGCGTCAGCCTGCTGCAAGTCGGCGCGCTGATGGCCGCCGGATGGCTGCGCGGCAGCCAATTCCACGCCACCGCCAGCGGCGCCGGCTGGTTCATCGGAGCTGTGCTCGCATTCACCGTATTCATGTACGGCCTGGCCGAGATCCTCGCCAACCGGATCCCCACTCAGGAGGAATACGTCGGGCTCACCCCCGTAGTCGCTATCTTGCCCTGGTTCATAGCGGGATCACTGTTCCCGATCACCGCGCTGCCCGCATGGCTCGCCTGGGTCGCCCGCGCCCTACCCACCACCCACGTGCTGGCGCTGCTGCGCTACGGCGTGCTCGACCACACCGGCGCCGGACTGCACGACATCTGGGGAATGACCAGCACCACCACCGACGCCGCCCTCAGCCTGCTGGTCCTGGCCAGCTGGGCGATCCTCATCACTGCAGCGGCCATCCGCGTATTCACCCGCTCGGCGGTGAACTGACCCGCACACAGCCACCCAAACCTGCTCGCCGGGCCCCCATGGGCCCGGCGAGCAGGTTCCGATCGCGCCACGCGCCCGGTAGAGGTGCCAGGTGCCGAGGCCGAATTGACCGCGGCAGACCAGCAGCCGTTCCAAGCCACCCGCCCCGGCCGGGAGTAACGTGGATGTCAGTCTTTCCGGCCGATCGGAGGCGCAGATGACCCGGCCAGCTGCCGCATGGGGTGGCCGCCTGCTTACCCTCGCCAACGCGATCACTGTGGCGGCGCCGCATGCCGCGGACTGGAATGACTCGCACATCTTCAACGAGCGCTGGCCCGCGCATGCGAGAGTTTTAGCGGTTCGGGAGTCAGTATTCGATAGGTGGAAAGCCCAGCTTCGTCTCAGGGTGCCAGCAGAGCGGTTCCGATCCTCGGTCGCTGGCGCTCCCTGCGGCCCGGTTCATTTCGCCGACCTCTCATTTGCGCGGGCTGTCGTATTCCCAGACGCGGGCCATCACCTCATCGTCCGCCTTGGGCCGGGCACCGCAGTCGAACGGCGGCTGCGGGTCGTACTCGATCAGGAGCTGCGCCGCTTGCGCCGCCGTCCGGTCGGCGAGCAGTTCGGTGAGCCGCAGCGCCATGTCGATCCCGGCGGACACGCCCGCTGCCGTGATGATCCGGCGGCCGAGGTGCTCGATCACCCGCTCGGGTGCAGGCGTGGCCCCGCAGGCGGCCAGATCGGAGTAGCAGGCCCAGTGCGTGGTCGCCGTCAGGCCGTCGAGCAGGCCCGCCGCGCCGAGCACGAGGGAGCCGGTGCAGACCGAGGTGGTGAAGGTGGTGCTAGCGTGCGCACCCCGCACCCAGTCGAGTACCCGCGCGTCGGACTGCAGCGGGCGCGTGTCTCCGCCGGGGAAGACGATCACGTCGGGGCCCGGCAGGTCCTCGAACGTACCGTCGATGACCAGGCCGAGCATCCCGTTGTCGCTGCGCACCTCGCCCCTCGCGTGACCGACGAAGGTGATGTCGAAGGTTGGATTTGCTGCAGCACTTCGTACGGGCCGATCGCGTCGAGCGCGGTGAACCGTGGGAACAGCGGGATGGCGATGCGCAGCCGGCCGGTCATGCGGATGCTCCTTCGTGACGGGTGGCCGTGCGGAACCGCCTCCGGTAGGCGTCAGGACTGACCCCGAGGTGGCGGTGGAATACGCGCCGCAAGGACTCGGCGCTACCTGGCCCGCAGCGTTCGGCAACCACGTCGAGCGTGTCGTCGCCCGCCTCGAGGTCGGCGCGTGCCGCCTCAAGCCGGACCCGCTCCACGAACCGTCCCGGGCTCTGGCCGACCTCGGTGGTGAACACGCGGGTGAAGTGGCGCACGCTCATGGACGCCGCGGCGGCGAGCGCGGGCAGCCGGTGGTCACCGCCGGGCGCGGATTCGACGCGGTCCTGGACGGCCCGGACGGCAGAGCGCTCGGCCCTGGGCACCCAGACCGGCGAGGCGAACTGGGTCTGGCCGCCTGGCCGGTGCAAGAACATGACCATCCACCGGGCCAGCGTCTGGGCGACGTCGGTGCCCAGGTCGTCGGCGACCAGGGCCAGCGCCAGGTCGATCCCGGCGGTGACCCCGGCGCTCGTCCAGACCTGGCCGTCGCGGATGTAGAGCGGGTCGGGATCCACCTCAAGTGCCGGGTATTCGGCCTGCAGCTCCTGCGCCGCGGCCCAGTGCGTGGTCACCCGGCGCCCGTCCAGCAGCCCAGCGGCGGCGGCGATGAAGGCACCCGTGCACACCGCCGCGACCCGCCGGCACCGGCTGGCGGCGGCACGGACGAAGGCGATCAGGTCCGGGTCGGCGCTAGCCGCCCTGGAGCCGGTACCGCCCGGCAGCACCAGGGTGTCGATCCGCTCGCCCAGGCCAGGCAGCGGCACGGTGCCAAGCTCCAGGCCGCTCTCTGTGCGGATCAACCCGCCGCGCACCGATGCCACCCGCACCCGGTACCCGGCGCGCCTGCCCAGCGACGCGGCAGCGTCCCCAGCGTTGGCGAACACTTCATGCGGCCCGGCGACGTCGAGCGGCTGCATACCGTCGAAGGCGACAAAGACCACGGCAAGCTCGCTCACGGATCCCACTCTCGCCGTGACTCACCAATGGCGTCAATGACACGCTCCCCACATATTCGGCCATGGCCCCGGCCGCCTACCGCTGGGGTGCACGTCGAGTCGGCCAGTTCGTTGAGCACGGACCGGGCAGCGGGCCGAAGCAACTATGGCCGGAGCATGTTTGACGGGCGGCAAGTGACTCCGTTTGGCTCCCGAAGATCGTAAAGGGGCCCTGGGCAAGACCCGAAACCTCTTCTGACCTGGACCTTCTGGTCGGGACGGCCGGATTGAACCGGCGACCCCTTGACCCCCGGTGGCTGCCCTGCCCCTCCTGCCGCCCGCCGCCCGCCGCTGGCCAGGTGGGTTAAGCTGCTGGTCAGCAGGCTATTTCGAGTGTTATCGAGTACCGGCTGATGCCGAGGTCTGACACCTAATCTGCGGTCAATGCGGTCGAACGATCATGATGGAAGTGATCTTCATGGGCTGGTCGCGGAAGCGCTTAGGGCAGTGCGGCAGGGAGCGCTACACCGCCTACTACCGACGCGGACGCCTACCGCGCCTACGACCAGGGTGAGGGGCACAATCGCGCCCGCGCGGGACTCCTTCCGATGACGGAGCAGATCGCCAGCGTGCAGTTCGAGATGCCCTGACCCGACGCTCTGGCCCCGCGCCGCGAAGCATCTGGCAGGATGCCGGTAGTTACCCGAGCGGCCTGGGGAGGAAACCGGTGCCTGTCCGCTTTCAGCTGGTCATCGACTGTGCCGACCCGGACCGGCTGGCTCGGTTCTGGGCCGTCGCGCTGGGCTATGAGCTCGCGCCGGCCCCGGCTGGATTCGCTACCTGGAACGACTTCTACCGCGAGCTGGGTGTGCCCGAGGAGGAGCTGGTCGATGGGGCGGATAGGATCAGCGACCCGGAGGGCCACGGGCCGAGCATCTGGTTCCATGTCGTCCCAGATGCCAAGGCGGTCAAGAACCGGCTGCACCTCGACATCCACGCCAGCGGCGGGCGGACGGACCCGATCGAGACTCGCAGGAAGCGAGTCGAACGCGGAGGCCAGCCGGCTGCGCCGGCCTGGGCGCCACCATCACTGGCGCATTGTCCGAGGAAGGGCTGGACCACTACGCGGTCGGGATGAAGGACCCGGAAGGCAACGAGTTCGATATCAACTGACCGCAGCAGCCGAGGCTCGAATCACGTAAAGGTTGAGAGCACTAGCAAAGCAGGTGGCCGAACAGGTCGACCGGCGTTCGCGCCCTGGCGGCCATGGGTCGTCGTAGAGCGGAGCAAGGGTGCTGGGCCGCGACGTGACCGGGCTTCTGGTGAACTTCTACTCGATGCGGATGGCGGCGGTGTTCACGCTGACCACGGTGACCATCGCGCGGCGCACCGAGATCGTGTCCCGGTGGCTCACGGCCGCCGGGATCGCGGCCCGCGCGCTTGGAGAGGGGGGAAACCGATAGGCCAGGAAACCGCCCTGCGCGCGGATCCTGCCCTTCGCTCATTCGCAGATGAACGCGGGGCACGCCAGGTCGGCTAGCTGGGATGCGCGGGTATCGGCGCTGCCTGCCATCGCCCTGTATATGCAGGGGCATTACTACGCGGGTGGGGCGAATTTGATGCTCATTTTGACTGCTTTGACTGATGACATCCCGGCTGCATACAGAGCGGTGCCGATGGACAGCAGGGCGAACCCGAGCACGCGCAGGTGGGGCACGCCGAGCAGGATCAGCCCGATTCGGTCGAGGACGAATCCGGGTGTCATCGCGACACCGCTCAGCGCCCATCCGGTGGCGGTGCGGCCGATCGCCTGCCTCGGCGGCAGTTTCTGCTGCTTGCGGCCGAGGATGTGCGCGGGCACGGCGACGAAGCTGACCAGCATCACGCCGAGCACGGCGCCCAGGGTCAGGACGTAAAGCCAAACCTGGTTGATGCGCGGTACGACCGCGACGGCAAACGCCAGCGCCGAGCCGACGAGCAGCCCGGAGCTGACGATACCGGCCAGATGCCGGTTGGCCTGGCGGATCGCGGGGCGGATCTGCGGTGGCAGGACGTCGATCGCGAACGCGAACACCGTGTTGCACCAGAAAGCGGCGGTCGAGACAACGACGGACAGCGCCACGACCAAGACCATTCCGCCCAGCGTGATGTGCCGGAACGGGGCTCCGCGAAGGGCGTGTTGTTTGAGGTCCCACATGGTTAGCCAGATCCAGATCGCCGGTACCAGCTGGATCAAGGACAGCCGCCAGTTCAAGACCAGCAGCTTCACGCCGCGGATCAGCAATACGATCGTCCCGGCTGCCCACGCGACCGGCGCGAGATACGGCCGGGATTCACCGAACTGACGCGCCGCCGATTCGATCTTGCCCGGCTCGGTGTCTGCCACTGCCCTGGCCAATTGCACGACCTTCTCGAGCTGGAGCGCGCCTCGGCGGCGAGGACGTGCGGAATTGGCCGTCTCGTCTTCACCGGCCGGAACCGCCGACTCCGTAACCCAGCCAGAACCCGCACCGGCGGGGCCGGAACCGTCAGCCCCGCTCATGTCGCTCGCCACGGTAGGCGAGGTTTCCGTCCACGCGAGTCACCCACCGCTTCGATCTGCCTTCGCACGCTGCCTCCTGAATTATCGTCTGGCTGGCCACCAGTGTGCAGTGATCCAGGCTGACGGCTTAAGTCTCAACCCGTAGCCAGCCAGGCCGTCTCGCGAGCGAGGGCCTGAGCGCCCGGCCAGCGGCAATACAGCAAGTTTCCTGGCTATCCTGGCCGGCGCGGGGTTACTGTGCCGGGCTGCTTGACGTCTGCGGCGTGGCCGCCTCCAATGATGGCGAGCCGGACTTTCACCGCATTGGCCCAGGCGCTGGCGGTCACCTGACCGTCCCAGAACGCGCGGTATGCATCCTCAGTCCGGGTGGAACTGATTCCCGGCAAGCCAGGCGGCTACACGCGCTGCCCAGGATCCACTTATGGCCATCGGGCCACATAGCCCAGTGGGGATGGGTGGTTCCTACTGTCTGTGCGATGACGATCGACCAGGCCAGCTTCGAGCCGGTGTACCGCCAGCTCGCGCGGATCCTGCGGGACCAGATCCAGGCTGGTGACCTGCGTCCCGGCGCCCCACTTCCGTCTGAAGCAACACTGTCGCAGACTTTCGGCGTCGGCCATGACGCGGTCCGCGACGCGCTGGCCTCCTCCGCAACGACGGCCTGGTCATCACCCCGCGCAGCGTCGGCACCCGGCGCCGGTCGCCTTGGCCAGCATCGTCGCCAGCGGGGAGGCTTGCACCCCGGCCGCCCAGATCTTCGTCTGGGCCGGAATGTGCCTGTATCCGTCAGGACCCCTGACCGTGACGCTGTCCTGATCCATAGCTCGCGCCGCAGTGTTCAGCAACACGTCGACGCCCATCTTCTGCAGCCGCCGCCGCGTGTAGCGCTGCAGCTTGGGGGCGAATGCGGCGAGTGGTGGATCTCCAGGCGGTCGAACTCAGGGACATCCTCGATGTCGCGCAGCTGGGCCATCCGCGGATCGGTCGCCGGCAAGACGGTGAGGTTAGCGCGCAGATGCGCGGCGGGCCGGGATTGCCGAGCTCGCCGCGCATGCGGGGTGTTACTTCTTGGCTGCCGCGCCGTTGGTGGCGCCAATCAGCGGCTTGGTTGCCTCGAGCAGGCCCTCAGCGAACTTCCGCTGGGAGATGAGCAGCTGCTCGGCGAAGTCGTAGGTGCTGGCCACGAACTCCTCGGGCTTGGGCAGCATGTCGCTGTAGGGCAGGTTCGGCATCGGGAGGGACGGGGTGATCGACTGGACTACGTCAGCCCAGCGCTTGATCGCTTCGACCATTACTTCCTCGCTCTTGCGGACCGCGCCAAGCATCTGTGTCTGGATCTCCTGGCCGGCGCTGCGGGTTTCAGTCATTTCTTCCCCTTGGGGTCTTGATCTCTCGGGTCCTTACCTTCTGCTTTCTATAGTACGCAGTTTGCTAGATTTGTCAAGCAAGCGCTGTGATGGGCAGCCGTTGCCCCGGCGGCCGTGCTGCGATCAGGCATGGCCAATGGCTCTGGCCTGGGCGCGCCCGCTCTACATCCAGGGATGTGCACCCATGGATGGGAGTCAGATCGTGCTCGGGGAGGTCCTACTGGGGCGGCCGCTCGCCTGCCAGGTGATCGAAGATGGTGTCCCGGATGTCCCGGATGGCCTGATCCAGCTCATCCACGGCGTGGCGGACCTTGCCGCTCGCCTGGTGATCGCCCATCAGCCCCAGCGCGGCCTGCAGATCCAGGCCTGCGGTGAACAGCCGGCGGACTACAACGTCGTTCAGGCCCAGGGCGATCCGCTCGTGCTCTTTGACCAGGTCGAGGATGGCCTCGGCTGGGCCGGTGGCGCTGCCGCCGCCGGGCGCCTGCGGACTGCCCGGCGGGGGACCGCGGGTCGGCTGTACCCGGGGCAGAGCCGGTGCCGGTTTTGTGGTCGTTGCGGAAAAAGTACCCGGTGTCCGGTACATCGTGGCGGCTCCTCGTCCTTGCATGGCCAGGCTGGGCCGTGCCGCCAGGGTCTGGAGCGACCGGGAACACCTGCATCGGCCCGATGCAAGGTGCTGTTAACACTGCTCCAGACAGCAGCCTACGCGGGTGCCCCATCCCCCGATAGCCGACGGAGCGCCCGGCCTGCCGGTGAACGTGCTGGGGCCTTCCCCGGCAGGTCAGCAGAGCAGGTTCATCCAGCGGACGACGAGCCGGCGGCTGAGGGAGCTGGCGTCACCACGGGCGAGGGTGAGTTCGCGGGAACCGGGAAGAGAGCGTCCCGGTGGGGGACACCGAACTCCTTGGCGTGGCCCGCCTGGTTGGCCTTGGGTGTGGTCGCTGACGGTGACGCGGCGGGCGCTGGCGAGGGCGAGGCTGAGGGTGATGCCGCCGCCGCTGGTGGCACAGCAACGGCAACGGCAACGCCGGCAGTATATGGCGGCGCTGATTCTTGCCCGTGGCCCAGCGGTGGCTGACGGCGAAAGGCCTGTTATTGGCGTGGCGTGCCCTATCGGCGGGACCCTGCGCAGGGTAAAGTAAGGGTAACCGCTCCGGACCCTGGCAGCTGCACCCGCGAAAAATCCGCGGATGCTCAGCAGGGCCCGGTTTTTTTGTGCACGGAAACGATGCCGGCCAGACGCCACGGACCGGGAGAGGGTGAGAACTCAACGGAGGCTTCCCCCTCCCGCAGCGATCTGCCCAAGCATGACCGGACTACCGCGTGCGTCACCTCGTCACTGGCTATAGGAGCTGGTATGGGCATCATCGCCTGGATTGTTCTCGGCCTGGCCGCAGGCTTGCTCGCCAATCTGCTGATCCCCGGCAAGAGATCACAGGGCCTCATCCTCACCTGCGTGATCGGCATCGCAGGGGCACTGCTGGGCGGCTGGGTAGCGACCAAGCTGTTCCACATCCACAGCCTGCAGGGCTTCTTCAACCTCTCTACCTGGATCACCGCGATCGCCGGCGCAGCGATCCTGCTGCTCGCCTTCCACCTGATCACCAGCCGCTCCGGCCGGTCCGGCCGGTCGAGCCGGTCCCGCTGGTTCGCGCACCGCTGAACACACGCCAGGGGCAGGTCCGGCGCGCCGATCGTGCCCGGGCCTGGCCCCCGTCCGTCACTGATGACCGTGCCCGGTGGCAGGCAATGTTCACCACCGGGCACGCGACGTCGCCAACTGCCTGCCCGCCGGTGCCGGCAGTGTCACGACCGCAGGTCTGCACCGCACCTGCGCTGGCTTTACGGAGATTGTCATGCTGTCGTCAAAAGGCGCCGCGGGCTCGATGGACTGGATGTCACGGGGAGCCTGCCACCGCGCCGATCCTGAGCTCTTCTTCCCCATCGCATCGGAAGGCCCTGCGCTGGAGCAGATCAACGCAGCCAAACGAATCTGCCTCCGCTGCGTGGTACGCGCTCCCTGCCTGTCCTTCGGCCTGACGACCGCGCGGGACGGTATCTGGGGAGGAACCACGCCGGAGGAACGCCGCGCCATGCGGAAACATCCGGACCGCGCCAGGCCAGGGCCGCTGCGGTGAGCCTGCCTGCCAGCCAGCAACGGGCCCTTGACCAGATCGAGAAGACGCTCCTGGCGGGTGACCCCCGTTTCGGGGCCCTGTTCGCGATTTTCACCAGGCTGACGTGGCACGAGGTAATACCCCAGATCGAACTAGTCAAGCCCGGGCGATGGCAGTCGCTGTGGCCGTTCGCGGCAATCGCACTCATGCTGGCTACGGTGGCCAGTTTGCTGATACTCAGCTTGCTGGCCCCCAGCCAGCCCATGTGCGCCACGTCCCCCGTGCCCGGGCAGGGTCTCTCGTCGGGCCAGGCGGCCGGCTGCACGCCCGGCTCCGTCGTGATACAGGAACGGGAGTACCTCCACTGAGGGCCCGATCTGAGCTGGTGGCGTCCGCTGGCGGCTAGCGGCCGCAGGGCGGGATCCCGGCCAAGCGGCTCACTTACCAGCTTTCGCCCCTGGCCCTACGCCGCCCGCGGGCCCGTGTCGTAGCCGGGTGATCCCCGCCAGCCGGCGCACCTCCCGTCAACCCGCAGTTTCGGAGCTTTCGGAGCAGGAATGTTTCGGAGCAGGAATGGAAGCGCCCGCACCGTCCTGGCTCGTGAGCGAACGATGAGGTTCGCCCGCCTGGGCGGTGAAGGCGCGTCAGCGGAATTAGTGCCTGCGCACAAACAGCACGACGAGCACGATGACCGCGATGAGGATAATCGTTCCGAAACTGATAAACATGGGTGGCTCCTTAGGTGGTGCGCCGCCCGGCGAGGCGGCGCTGGGTTGTGTTGCTGCTTATGGCCGGCTGCCGTTGGCGGCTGATTCCGCTGATCGAGGCGAATCGGCAGCGACGCCGGCGGTGGGCGGATCGGCCACCGGGGCGGGGTCCGTGACGGCGGCCGGTGCGGAGGCAGCAGGCCGGTGCCCGAACAGGTGCAGCCTGCTCCACCGGGTGTCCTCCCGGAGGGGCTGACGGTCACCGCCGGGCGAGCCGTTGCCCAGCGTGCTCGCGGTGTGTGCGCGGGCGGTCTCGCGCTCGCTGATGAGATCGTCGCGGGCCTGGCTGGCGGCACTGGTCTCGCGGCGGGACTGCTTGAGCCCGCGCCGCGCGTCGCGGCCGCGGCGTGCGGTACGCCGCGCACCAGCCAACAGCAGGCTCAGCCCGAACACGCCGATCGCCCCGGCCACGACGCCGTACAGGAACAGCGTCCCGGTGGAGCCAGTGACGTGGTAGCCGAATACGGCGAAACCATGCGTGAGCGCATGCGCGCTGCCGCTGTTGCTGAGGACGCCGGCCACGCTGATGATCACCGCGGCGACCAGGATGATGAGCCCAATAATGATGATCATGTGATGCTCCGTAAAATTATATTGTCTATCTACGGTAAATTTCATTCTCTAAATAAGGTTTGCAATGTAGGCCTATGACATATTCCAGTCGGTACGGTCCCTGCCACGCAGCAGAAGATGCCGCGGCGGTGCTCGGTCCTGGCCGCCGGGCAGGATGCCCCGCGGCCAGGACTGCGCTCACCCGGAGCGGGTGTCCGGGCCGCCGGTCCCGGCGGCGGCGAGGCCGCCGTCGCGGAGTGGCCGTTATGGACGGCCGGGGTGGGTGCCGGGTGGCCGGTGAGGATGTCGGTGGCGGGGGAGGTGCGGCGGGCGTGCATCAGGCCCAGGCCGCCGAGGACGAGCATGACCGCGGCGGCGATGAACGCGGCGATGGCGGCGATGCCGGCGATCGTGCCCATGGTGCCGAAGGCGTAGGCGTTGAGCAGCAGCCCGCGCAGGGTCTCGCCTTTGAACACGGTGGCGGCCTGTGCGGCCAGCTTGGGGTTGTTCGGCTGGGCCAGCGCTTCGGCGGACAGCTGGGCGTAGGTTTTGCCGCCGCCGATGACTTTGAGGTGGTTGGCGATGAAGTGGTCGGCGTAGACCTCGGCCTGGGCGCCGGTGGTCAGCTGCTGCCCGCCGTAGGGGCGCATCGCGGCGAACTCGGGGGCGGCGACTGCCTTGCTGTTCGCGGGCGGGAAGAAGATCTGCTGGGCGGCGAGCTGGGTATGCACCTCGTTCCCGATGAAGTTATGAGCCCAGGTGAGCAGCGCGCCGGAGACGATCAGCACGACGGCCAGAAACAGGCCGGCGACGGCCATCAGTATGTCGAACGTCCTACGTCTCATGACGATTCTCCTAGGTCGAGACAGGGTTCTTTGGAAGCCGGCCGGGATGCCCGGGCAGCCCTGGAGGAGGCTCCAGTCAGGTCAGCGGATGATGTCGCGTGTCTTTAATTCAGGGCAGCGCCTGATGATCGCTTTACCGTGACGTGCCAGGCCGGCGGCCAGGCCTGACCGCCGGGAGCCGCTCCCCGGGTCGGCCGGTCTCGCTGGAGCGGCCGGTGAGCGTGCGGTAGGTGACCAGGGCGATCACGGCCCCGATGAGGGCTGCGAGCCAGGAGGACAGGTCAAAGAAGCCGTTGCTGGCCTGCGCATGAAACACGGTAACAGCGGCCTGGCCGCCGATGAGCGCCCCGGTGATGCTGAGGGCACAGACGAGGACCAGGCGTTGCGTTCTCATGCTGGGAATCAGGCGATTCGCGAGCAGGCCCGAGGCCAGGCCGAGAAATGCCCAGGCGATAATGCCCATAACCGGCTCCTTGATGTCAGCAAACGATCACGCACGCGGTAGCCGATCATTCGGAGAGATCGCGATGGGAGAATAATTCTCCCGGGTTTTCACCGTCCTGTGGCTGTAGCGTCTTACCTGCACTGCTGCGTGCACGAAAAAACTCCGGACCCTACTGCGTCACCGCAGATATCGCGGCGGCGGCTGCCGGGGTCCGGAGCAACATTCCTTACAGTACGCTTCTTTTGCCTGCCTGGGAAATCCGCGCCTAATTGGCCTCCTCGAGCGTTTCCGGAAGGCAGGCTCGTGCCTTGATATCACCCTGCTGGAAACAGCATGCGAGGCAGGCCGGGCGTGCTGAGCATAGTTTCCGGGAAATCCCTCACGTTGAAGGTCACGATGGCCTGGGTGCCCGTTCCGGGAGGGCGTTCCGGCGCGGGGCCGGGCCGGTCCTCGCCGGTGTACCCGCCTGTGTGTTTCCCGGGCAGGCTCCGCAACGCCCCGGCGCCCGTCCCTCACCCCGCCCGCAGCCCCGCGTGGCTGATCTCCCGCAACCGCGTTCAGCGCGCAGGCCTGGCCCGGGTCGGCGGCTGCGCCACCCACGACCGCGGCTGCGGCCTGGGCGGCATGGGCCTGCGCCTGCCGCAACCCGGCCACTGCATCCATGAGCGCCACCAGGTTCGCGGCCAGCGCGCCGGCGAGGCCGGGGGAGTCGGAGGGCATTGGCTCCCGCAAGCGGCGGGCGCGTCCGCTGAGACGGGGCCCGTTGAAGGTTCCCGGCCTGGCCGGTCCCCTACGTCCAGGGCAGCGCTGACCCTGTCTCGAGCAGGGTCTTCAGGCTGGCAAGGACGGCGGGCCACCCGTTCGAGATTGCCTGCAGGACGCTGCTGCCAGGCTCGAAGCCGTCGTGGAGGACGGTGAGCTTGACCACGCCCTGCCCTGCGTCCTCGATGTCGAAGGCCACCGTGGAGCGGGGCTCAGCGCGCCAGGCGTGAGCGGTGGCTTCGTCCATGCCGACACTGGCGGCCCACTCGGGCGTGATGGTGTGCCAGGTGTAGGCCAGCCGGCGGCAGGGATCGGACTCGAGGATCACCTGTTCGGGGTCGCTCACGACGAGCCCGACTTCTTCGTGCGCCAAGTCGTAGGTCGAGCCCTTCTTCCAGTCAGAGCGGAAGGTCTTCGCACCAGCCTTGTGGTGCCGCCAGTAGCGCTTCGTGACGGCGGGGTCGGTGAGGCCCTGCCAGGCCCGCTCGGGCGTGGCGTGGATGTAGGTCGTGTAGGTAAAGCTCGTCATCTGGTCGTTGCGTGCAGTCATTGCCTTGCCTCCGGTCGTCGAGTTGCCGGTTCGAAGTGGTGCCAGCCCTTGCGGGAAGCCCTCATACCCGCAGGCCGCCGCCAGCAGGGCGAAGGCTCGCCAGCGCTTCCGGGCGTCTGTGGAGGCTGGCTCGCCCCGGGGCGGGGCGAACCAGGCCGACGGGCCTGGGTACCAGCGGGCGAGGCGCCAGTGCATAGGACGTCCTGCATGGCTTCCCCTTTCTCAATGTGCAACCGATGGTAGCAAGTGGTGACTATGATGTGCAACAACAAGTTGCGCGTCCGGCGGAACGGTGCACGGCGCATCAACTGCAAGCATCGGTTGCACGTCAGTCCTCCGATGTGCTACCGTGGGTTGCAGATTGAGTCGGTGGCGGCGATGACCGGCATGCCACGCCGGGTGGCGGCACCGGTGCGCTTCGAGAGGAGCCGGATACTGATGGCAGGCCTGGTGATTGAGCGGGAGATCCTGATCGAGGCGCCGCCGGAGGTGGTGTGGCACACCATCACCGAGCCTGATCAGATGAGCCTGTGGTTCGCCGACCGGGTGGACCTGGTCGTCGAACCCGGCGCGCACGGCTATATGCAGTTCGGGGACCAGGGCGGCCCGGTCGTCGTGGAGACGGTTGACCCGCCGGCTCGCTTCTCGTTCCGCTGGAACCATCCCTGCGGAGAAGAGCCGGTGGCCGGCAACTCGATGCTCGTCGAGTTCACACTGACACCCGAGGGCGACGAGCGGACCCGTCTCCGCGTGGCCGAGAGTGGCCACGAGCTGCGGGACTGGCCCGACGCGGAGAAGCAGCGCTATGCCGACGAGCACCAGGACGGCTGGGCCGAGTACCTGGACCGCCTCGCCAGCGTGCTCGCAAAGCCGTCGAGATGAAGACGCAGGCCGATGACGAGTTGTGGTCGGCCATCGCCGACCCGTCCCGCCGCCGGGTCCTCGACCTCCTGGTCAGCAACGGTGACGTCAGCGCAAGCTGGCTGGCCTGCCACGTGCCGTTCTCCCGTCAGGCGGTCTCCAAGCATCTGGCCGTGCTCGAACAGGCCGGGCTGGTCAGCCGCGAGCAGGGCCGAGAGGTTCTCTACCCGCGGCGACCGCACCAGCCGCTAAAGCGCTGCACCTGTCCCTGTTCGGCTACCTGATCAAGCACAAGGTATGGCTCGTGGGCATCGGCATGGTCATCCTGGCCGCCGTCTGCCAGGCTACCGCGCTGGCCACCGGCCCGGTCGCGCTGGTGCAGCCCATCTTCATCATCGAGCTCCCGTTCACCCTGCTGGTGGCGAGCAGGCTGGCCCGGCGCAAGCTGCCGCGGATGACCTGGTGGGCCATCGGCCTGGTCACGGTGGCCCTCGGGGCCGGGCTCGCGGCGGCCGCGCCGTCCGGCGGCGGGACGAATGCCAGCCCCAAAGTGTGGGCGGCGGCGCTGATCGTCACCGGCATCTTCGAGGCGGTGGTGATCACCATCGGCGTGCGGACCAGGGGCAACGCGCGCGCGGCGGCGTTCGGCCTGGCGGCCGCCTGCGGCTACGCGCTGACCGCGACGCTGCTGAAGAGCGCGGTGGCGGCCCTGGATCAGGGGATCGGACCGTTCTTCTCTTCCTGGCAGCTGTACGCGACCGCGGTGGCCGGGGTCGGCGCGCTGTTCCTGCTGCAGAACGGCCTGCAGGCGGGTTCGCTGGTCGCCGTCCAGCCCCCGCTCACCCTCGGCGACGCGCTGATCAGTGCCTGCTACGGGGTGACCGTCTTGGGCGAGCAGGTGAACACCGGCGGGTGGCTGCTCGTGATCCAGATTGCCGCCTTGATCGCGGTGGCCGTCGGCTGTATCGAGCTGTCCCGCTCGCTGGCCCTGATGCAGAGTCCCCAGCCGGGCCCCGAGCCGAGCCCCCAGCCGGCGGAATTACCCGGTGAGCCCGGCGCTGATCGAGGCTGCCGCGCAGTTGGTCCTGGGCCAATCCGCGCTTCCACCCAGACCGTGCCCGCGTGCCCGGCCGGCGCCCGCCACCGCGTTCGCGCACGTTTCCCGCATGCCCCATGCGCCCCGCGCGCCCGCCCCGCAACCCGGATCCACCCCTCCGCCCGCAGCAGTAACCGCCACGATGGAACATCGTTGCTGTCCGCGCGACCACGATGCTCCATCGTTGCTGTCAAGTCCGGGGGCCAAGACCGGGCCACGGACGCGCTCGCGACGTGATCGGGGCTTGACGCGGGACGCCAGAAGAGATATGAGACAGTCTCGATCGCATCCCTGGCCGTGTCGGCCTACTGGCCGGCCGGATCCAGCGCGCCATCGTCGTCCGCTCGCGGTGCCTCCCGGTCAGCCGCCCCGGCAAGGACGGCGCGGGGTTAGCCGGTCCCGACCCGGTTCTAGCCAGAAAGCGCCAAGCTAGCCGCGACAGCAGGCCCCCCGCACGATCGTCGGCACGATCCTGGCGGTTCTCGCCCGGGCTGGCGAGCGGATGTAGACCGGCTCGCCCGGGACCTTCACCAGCTTGTGGAAGAACGCGGCGATGTCCATCGGGATGCGGACGCAGCCGTGTGAGACCGGTGCCAGCGGCACGTCGGTGTCGCCGTGGATCGCGAACGCGGTGCCGATGAAGAACACCGGGTTGTACATCTCGCCCAGCGGGACGGTGACCCAGCCGGGCATGAACACGACCGTTCGGTAGTTGCCGGTCGGGGTGACCGCGTACGCGCAGCCGCCGTTGGAGCAGTAGTAGTAGTGGCCCCCGGTAGACACGTGGCTGATGAGCTCGACCTGGTTGTTGTGGTAGAGGACCAGGACCTCGCGGGACAGGCTGATCTCGACCCGGTTGGCCCCGCCGTGCGGGACGAGCACCTTCGGGGCGCGCGGGTGAGCCAGCGCCCGCTGCATCGCCGAGGTCACGTAGTCGTGCGCCTGGCAGGCCTTGCACCTCCTCGAACGCCCACACGGCCTCGAGGGTGCTGGTACCGAACTGCCCGTCGATCGAGCCCGGGTAGTACTTCAGCGCGGCCAGCCGCCGCTGCAGGGCCTTAACCTCTGCGCCGCTCATGCCCGGCTGCAGGGCGCGGGCCGCCGCGGCGGGCGCCGTCCGGGCCGCGGGCATCGTCCGGGCGGCGGGCGCCGAGGTAGCGGCCAAGGCCGCGGTGGGCACGGCCGCCGCGATAACCAGCACAACCAGCAGGGACATCCACAGGCGTCGCATTGCCGACCTCCGCACGCGTCCGGGGCATGCTATCGGCGCCCCGTTAGTTGCTAGATACCCCAACCTTAGGTCTGGGTATCACGAACCCCCAGGACCGACTTTCGCGATCTGATAGCACCCGGGGTCAGCGAGCGTGCCGTGGCGAGGTGGCGAGGTGGCCCGCCTCCAGCGTCGCTTCACTGCCCATCCACTGCACGTAACGGGCGGGATCGGTGAAGTAGGGGAAGACGTCTTCGGGGGCCGCCGGGACGTGGATGGTCACTTCGACAGGGAAAAATCTCAGTCATGACGGGTTCCCATCGTGTCGAGCCAGTTATCGAAACGTTCATCATGGCTGGTCAGCTCGCCGATCTCGACAGCGCCGCCGTGGTTGAGCAGCGGGCAGCCGCGAGCCAGCGCCACGGCCGCACCGAGGCTGCCGGCCCGGATCAGCGAGTAGCCGCCTAGCGTCGTGTCGGCCGCGTTAGCCCCCAGCGCCGCCGCGGCGAACGCCGGATTGCCGCGGTCCTTGAGGCGGGCGCCGAGCCCGAGCTGCCAGGTCGACCAGGCGTCGAAGGTGTCGGGGGAAGGCGCGTAACCAGACGGCGCGCGGAACGTGTACAGGTACGTGGACATCGACGGTCTCCGTTCGGTTGTCGGTCGATGGAATAGACACCGGGGCAACCGTCAGCTGGGCGCATCGGGCGGTGCGAGCATGCGCCGATATCGCCGTGACCGCGGATCTGATCGACCTGGCTCGGGCAGGCGATGGGGAGGCGTTCCGCCAGCTCGTCGGTCTTTACCAGCGAGAACTGCAGGCCATAGCAGGCCGAGCTCGAAGGACAGGATCGTTCCGGTTACGACACCCACGGCGAACAGGGCGAGCATCATCTTGGACCAGCGCCGTGCCAGCGTCCGGTAGAGCGGGTCGCCGGTACGCAGGTAGCGCCACTCGGCGAACAGGACCAGGGCCGGGAAGGCGATGCCGAAGCAGACCAGCGGAATGTGCACGGCCAGCGAGAGCGCCTGCATCTGGCGCGCTTCGAACAGGTAGCGCTGATCGATGGGGCGCCGCCGCCGTGACGACCCCCGCGGCGCTGGCCAGCAGAGCGAACGGCAGGGACATCACGGATCCAAGTCAACTCCAGTGGCCCATGTGTCGAGCCACCGAGTTCGGTAGCAGCCCGGTCCGCCTCGCCGCGGGCGACCGCGGTGCTCGCCGTACTCGCCGTGCTCGCGGTGCTGGCCACCCGCGGCACCGCGGTTCCGGCCACCCGCGGCACCGCCGTTCCGGTGGTCATGGATGTGGCAACGTACCCAGAAGAGCGGGCACGCTGCCACATCCATGCGTCCGCGATGTCCCGCAGCCCCTGTCGCCCCGCCCGGTTCGGGCTACTCTGTTCCGATTGTCAATGAATGTGGATTTCTACCCGAAAGACGGGCTGTTGCAGAATCGGATCCTCGCGAAAATGATCTCCACGAAGCATCCGAATCAGCCGCCTTCGAGGCAGGTCCTCCCCACTTCCGAGGTGAGATGCCGACCTCAACCGCCGACTTTCCCCACCGGAGATCCAAAGCAGGGCAATCTGCAACAGCCCGAAGAGTCAGTAGAGTGTCACATTCATTGATTCCGAGCCGTGCGCCGATCGCCTGTTATGCGGCTTTTGAGAGGATTGCGAGGTCCTCGACGAGGCTTCGGGTGTCGTTGCTTGCCGAGGGGCGCATCCGGGCCAACGACATGATGTGTATTTTCCCGCCGCCTGGAGAGTGAGCGCACGCCATGACGATTACGTGCGGAAGAGGCGGAGCGTGGTGCCGGCTCTTCCGCGGAGCGTAGCGAGGTCTTCCGCGGAGCGCGGTGCCGACTCTTCGGCGGAGCGTGGCGCGTGCCTCGGCGGCACACTACCGGCTGCTTCGTATGCCAAGCAAACCTGCTTGACATCTCAATCATGCTTGGTATAGTTAGCAGGGAAAAGTGTATGAGGAGGCAAATACCATGGCTAGCACCCCCACGCGGGACCTGCAGGACGAGTTCCTGGCCGCCACGCGCAAGAGCCAGGAGACTGTGGTTCGCGCGATCAAGACCTGGGTTGAGACGGTCAGGACCGTCACCCCGAAAATACCGTCTGTCTACGCCCCGTTCGCGGACCGACTGCCCAAGCTGCCGTCAGTCACGGACCGGCTGCCCAAGCCGGAGGACGTCGTGGCTAGCGGCTACGACTTCGCCGAGCACCTGCTTGCCCTCCAGCGGCAGTTCGCTGAGGACCTGCTGAAAGTGACGGAGCCGCTGCTTCCTGGCGACGGCAAGAGCCCCGCCCCGGCCGCGAAGAACGCGCCCAAGGCCGCCTCGGCCCCACCCGCGACGCCGAAGCTCGAGCTCAGGCCCGTTACGGCCGTCAGTGAGCCAACGGCCGCCGAAAGCCAGCCCAAGGCCCCGGCCGTTGAGAGCCAGGCCAAGGCGCCAGCCGTTGAGAGCCAGCCCAAGGCCCCGGCCGCCACGAGCGAACCGAAGGCCGTGGTGGCCGAAACCGCGCCTAAGGCCGTCGCCGTCCCGGCCGCGCCGAAGGCCCCGGCCGTCAAGACGGAGCCCGCCGTTCCGGCTGTCAAGACGGAGCCCGCCGTTCCGGCCGTCAAGTTCGAGCCCGCCGCCCCGGCGGCCAAGAGCGAGCCCGAGGCCACCGCGCCGAAGGGCCCCGAGACTGCTGTTCCGAAGGCCGCCGCGCCGAAGGCCCCGGCGACCAAGAGCGCGCCGAAGCCGGCTGCCGCCAAGCCCGGCCCGAAGGCCACCTCCGCGGCACGTACCCCGAGGTCTGCAGCGGCCAAGAGCGCGCCGAAGCCCCCGACCGCCCGCCGCGCGCCGAAGAGCACCGGCACCAACTAAGGCACCGGCACCTGGCGGCACCGCCGTCGCTGGCCCGTGCCGCCACCCCCAACCAGCCGAACCCACCGCTACATATGCCAAGCATTCCGCTTGACATCCCAATCATGCTTGATATAGTTAGCAATGAAGCCCACAGGAAGGCGAAGACAATGGCCAGCACCGTTACCCAGGAACTGCAGGACCAGTTCCTGTCCACCGTCCGCAAGAGCCAGGAGATGGCGCTCGACGCGATCAAGACCATGGTGGACACCATCCAGAACATCACCCCCAAGGTCCCTTCGGTCAGCATGCCGTTCGCGGACCGTCTGCCCAAGCCCGAGGCCGTCGTGGCCAGCGGCTATGACTTCGCCGAGCAGCTGCTTACCAGCCAGCGGAAGTTCGCCGACGAGGTCGTGAAGGCCACCGCCCCGCTGATGCCCGGAAAGGGCGAGGCCGAGTCCAAGGCCGCCGCCAAGTAAGGCAGGGTCACGCCCGTGCCCGGGCCAGAGGAGCCCGAGCCTGAACGGTCCGGGCCGGGTCCGACCGAACACAATCAAAGTACGCGGCAGTTCCGGAACACCGGAGCTGCCGCGTACTTTGCTTTGCGCTCCAGCTCCGGCTCCAGGTCCAGCTCCGGCTCCAGGTCCGGTCCAGCTCCAGGTCCGGCTCCAGCTCCAGGTCCGGTCCAGGTCCAGGTCCAGGTCCAGGTCCAGCTTCAGGTCCAGCTCCAGGTCCAGGTCCAGGTCCAGGTCCAGCTCCAGGTCCGGCTCTAGCTCGTCCAGTTTGCTCCCCCCCGCGACTCGCGGGACTTAGGCCCGTAGGACCAGGGACCTTTGGCCGCTACCCGCGAGATAACGGGACCGTAACGTCTCTGACATATGTGTCACCAAGGCCAAACAGGGTGTCCCGTGTTGATCCGGCCGCGGGCGCCGTGTCCCGATTGATCGTGGCGGTAGCCCATCGCGTGGACAGCCGACGCAGACAGACGCAGACAGGAGCCATCGCGATGTCAACCGCCACCAACCTCATACCGCTGAGCACTGGGGGCCCACTTACCGGCCGGGTCGCCCTGGTCACCGGGGGGACCCGCGGCATCGACGAGTCCGCGTACATCACCGGACAGATCTGGTCCGTCAACGGCGGCCTGGATATGTGAGAGGAAAACAGCAATGGAAGACGTATTCGTCCTGTCCGGCGTCAGGACCCCGATCGGCAAGTACGGCGGCGGCCTCGCCTCCGTCCCGCCCTGTGACCTGGCCGCGCAGATGGTGCGCGAGGCGGTCAAGCGGTCGGGCACCGACCCGGTCGACGTCGGTCACGTGGTGTTCGGCAATGTGCTCCACACCGAGAAGAGAGACATGTACCTCGCCCGGGTCGCGGCTATTAACGGCGGCCTGGAAGTCGGGACGCCGGCGCTCACCCTGAACCGGCTGTGCGGCAGTGGCATGCAGGCCATCGTCTCGGCGGCGCAGGCGATCATGCTGGGCGACTGCCAGGTCGCCGTGGCCGGCGGAGCCGAGTCGATGAGCCGGGCCCCGTACTGGCTGCCCGGCATGCGCTGGGGCCAGCGGATGAACGACGGCGTGGCGCTCGACTCCATGGTCGGCGCGCTCACCGATCCGTTCGACGCCTGCCACATGGGCGTGACCGCGGAGAACGTGGCCGCCGACTTCGGCGTGTCCCGGGCCGACCAGGACGCGCTGGCCGCGGAGAGCCACCGCCGGGCCGCCGCCGCGATCGCGGCCGGCTACTTCAAAGAGCAGATCCTCCCCATTGAGATCCCGGGCAAGAGGGGCAAGATCACGATCGTCGACACCGACGAGCACGTCCGGCCCGAAGTCAGCCTCGAGGACATGGCCAGGCTGCGGCCCGCGTTCGAGAGCGAGGGCACGGTCACCGCGGGCAACGCGTCCGGCATCAACGACGCCGCCGCGGCGGTGGTGCTCGCCTCGGGATCGTTCGTCAGCCGGGCCGGCCTGACCCCGATGGCCCGGCTGGTCGGGTACGGCCACGCCGGCGTGGAGCCGCGGATCATGGGCATGGGCCCGGTGCCTGCCGTGCGCAACGTGCTCGACCGGACCGGCCTCAAGCTGGACGAGATGGACGTGTTCGAGGTGAACGAGGCCTTCGCCGCCCAGGCGCTGGCCGTGGCCAGGGAGCTTGGCCTGCCGCCCGAGCGCACCAACCCGAACGGTAGCGGCATCTCGCTCGGGCACCCGGTCGCCGCAACCGGGGCGATCCTGGCCGTCAAGTCGCTCTACGAGCTCAAGCGCACCGGCGGCCGGTATGCGCTGGCCACCATGTGCATCGGCGGCGGCCAGGGCATCGCGGCGATCTTCGAGCGGGTCTGACCCCGAACGATCACAACGACCCAACGCTAACTTTGCCAAGCATCCCGCTTGACATGCCAATCGAATGCTTGGTAAAGTTAGCAAAAGAAGCTACAAGGAGGCAGGAAAATGGCAAGCACCCCCACGCAGGACCTGCAGGACGAGTTCCTGAACACGATCCGCAAGAGCCAGGAGACCGTGATCGACGCGATCAAGTCCTGGGTCGAGACCGTCCAGTCCGTCACCCCCAAGATCCCCTCGGTGCAGGTGCCGGGCGCCGACAAGCTGCCCAAGCCTGAGGACGTCGTGGCCAGCGCCTACGACTTCGCCGAGCAGCTGCTCGCCAGCCAGCGCAAGTTCGCGGAAGAGGTACTCAAGGCGACGACCGCACTGCTCCCGGGCACCGAAGACAGCAAGTGAGCCACCGCCCCGCCGTACGCAGGCGGGGACCGTTCTGCCGAACGGGCAGGATCTGCACGCGGCAGCGCCGGAACGTCGGCGCTGCCGCGTACTATCTTTAGCGTAGAAGGAGGTGCGCCGTGACGGACCCGTGGGAAGCGCAGCGGGAGGCGCTCGGCGCCTTCATCAGGGAGCAGCGCAAGCGGGCCAACCTGTCGCTCCGCCAGCTCGCCGAGCTGACCAGCCTGTCCAACCCGTACCTGAGCCAGGTCGAGCGGGGTCTGCACCAGCCGTCGGTCCGGGTGCTCAAGGCGATCTCCGGCGCGCTCAACGTCTCGGCCGAGACGCTGATGGCCCAGGCCGGCCTGATCGACGCGATAGCCACCACCGACCCGGCCGCGCAGCCGGACGGGACGACGGCCGGACCTAAGGACATCCCGGACACCGAGGACGCCATCCGCGCCGACCAGCGCCTCAGCGACGAGCAGAAGGCGGCGCTGATCGCCGTCTACCGCAGCATGCTCAGCTCGCTCCCCCCGAGCCAGGCCCAAGCGCCGAGCCAGGCCTAACCGCCGAGCCAGGCCTAACCGCCCGAGCCAGGCCTAACCGCCCGAGCCAGGCCCGACCGCCGAGCCAGGCCTAACCGCCCGAGCCGGCCGCCGCCTCGGTGACATGCCGGAGCAGCACGGCTGTGGTCACCGGGCCGACGCCGCCGGGCACCGGGCTCAGCGCGCCCGCGACCTCGGCCACCGCCGGGTCCACGTCGCCGGTCATCCCTCCGTCGGGCGTGGCGTTGGTCCCGACGTCGATGACCACCGCGCCACGCGCCACGTGCCCCGGCCCGATCAGCCCGGCCCGCCCCGCGGCCACCACGAGAACCTCCGCCTCCCGGGTGACCGAGGCCAGGTCCACGGTCCGCGAATGGCAGACGGTGACCGTGGCGTCGCGGCCGATCAGCAGCTGCGCCACCGGCTTGCCCACCACCGCCGAACGACCCACCACCACCGCCCGCCGTCCGCTCAGCGCCACCTGGTAATGATCGAGCAGCGCCAGCACCGCCGCGGCGGTGGCCGGCGCGAAGGCGGGCAGGCCGGTCATCAGCCGGCCGAGCGAGACCGGGTTGGCGCCGTCCACGTCCTTGGCCGGGTCGATGAACGAGGCGAGTTCGGCCAGCCGCGCGCCGCCCGGCAGCGGGGTCTGCAGCAGGATCCCGTGCGCCCCCGGGTCGCCGCTCAGCGTGGTCAAGGCGACCCGGATCCCGGCCACGGTAGCTTCCTGGGACGCCGGCCGGTCAGGCGCGGCAGGCACCAGATCCGTGACGTCAAGCGCGAGGCCGGCCTTGGCCGCGGTCCTCGCCAGCGACCGGACGTACCAGGCGCTGGCCTCGTCGGCGGTGGCCGTGACCACCGCCAGCCGCGGCGGCCGGCCCGCGGCGGTGAGGTCGGCGGCCCGCGCCGCCGTCGCCGCCCGGATCTCCGCCGCCAGCCCGCGCCCGGACAGCTCCCGCGCCGGCCCAAGCCCGGAGCTCACTGGCTGATCCTCGCGCGGACCGCCGCGACGATCTGCTCGGCCCGGGCCACTACCGTGTCCGCCACCGCGGCCGTGGCCCCGAACTCGTCCAGCAGCACCTGGTCGGTGATCCCCTTGAGGTTGACCTCGATGAACAGCCGCGCGGTGACCGCGGCCGCCCGGGCCGCCTCGGCCGCGGCGGCCAGGTCGGTCATCATGGTGCGGTTCCCGGCCGGCCGCAGCTCTTCGGCCAGGCTGGTTAGCAGCAGCGCCGTCCGCACCACGTCCGCGGGCGGCCGTGTCGCGCCGGCCAGGGCAGAAGATATTGAGGCCGAACGATCCTGGCGTTCCGCCTCGGTCTCCCGGGGGAGCCGGTAGGCCTGCGCCACGGCGCTAAAAGCCTCGGCGTCCGCCTCGGCCAGCGCCAGCGCGTCCTCGCGGAGCCCGTCGGCTTCGGCGATGATGCGGTTGATCAACTCGACGTCGTAGCGGGGGCCGTCGCTGTACCGGGCGACCATGGCCAGCAGCGCCGCGGCCTGCGCGGCGTGCAGGGCGGCGGTGGCGCCGCCGCCCGGGGCGGGGACTCGCGCGGCCAGCTGGTCCAGGAAGGCCGCAATGGTGTCGTCGCGCATGCCGCGAGGTTACCTCGCGGCGGTTCCAGCGCTTACAGTTGGTTCATGCGCGGCTATACGCAGGACAAAGAGGCCTACCTCAAGCGGCTGCGGCGGATCGAGGGTCAGGTGCGCGGGCTGCAGCGCATGGTGGAAGACGACACCTACTGCATCGACGTCCTCACCCAGGTGTCCGCGGTGACCCGGGCGCTGCAGGCGGTCGCCCTCGGGCTGGTGGAAGACCACCTCGGCCACTGCGTCACCCAGGCCATCGAGGCCGGCGGCCCCGAAGCCCAAGAAAAGGTCAAGGAAGCCTCCGAAGCCATCGCCCGCCTTGTCCGGTCCTGAGCCCCGCGCCGGCGCCGGGCCCCGGGAACGCTCCGCCGACTGGCGCCGCTGGGTCGTCTACCAGGTGTACCCGCGGAGCTTCGCCGACTCCGACGGGGACGGCGTGGGCGACCTGCGCGGCGTGCTCGGCCACCTGGACTACCTGGACCGGCTGGGCGTGGACGTGGTGTGGATGTCCCCGGTCTACGCGTCGCCGATGGACGACAACGGCTACGACATCAGCGACTACACCGGCATCGACCCGCTGTTCGGCACGCTGGCCGACCTGGACGAGCTGGTCGCGGAGCTGCACGCCCGCGGCATGAAGCTGGTCATGGACCTGGTGGTGAACCACACCTCCGACGAGCACCCGTGGTTCACCGAGTCAAGGTCCAGCCGCGACAACCCCAAGCGGGACTGGTACTGGTGGCGCGACCCACGCCCCGGCGGCACGCCGGGCACTCCGGGCGCCGAACCCACCAACTGGGAGTCCCACTTCTCCGGCCCCACCTGGACCTGGGACGAACACACCGGCCAGTACTACCTGCACATCTTCTCCCGCAAGCAGCCCGACCTGAACTGGGAGAACCCCGTGGTCCGCCAGGCCGTCTACGCCATGATGCGCTGGTGGCTGGACCGCGGCGTGGACGGGTTCCGGATGGACGTCATCAACATGATCAGCAAGGACCTGTCCTTGCCGGACACCCAGCCGCGGCCCGGGTCCCTATACGGCCCCGGCGATCAGTACTTCACCTTCGGCCCGCGCAACCACGAGTTCCTGGCGGAGATGTACCGCGAGGTCTTCGCCTGCCGGGACGCGCACGTGCTCACCGTCGGCGAGATGCCCGGCGTCACCATCCCCGAGGCGGTGCTGTTCACCGACCAGGACCGGCACGAGCTCGACATGGTCTTCCAGTTCCAGCACGTGCGGCTGGACATCGGCGCGAACAAGTACGACCTGGTCCCGCTGCGGCTGCCGGCCCTGAAAGCCTCGATGGCTACTTGGCAGACCGGTTTGGCCGAACGGGGCTGGAACTCGCTCTACCTGGGCAACCATGACCAGCCTCGGTCGGTATCGCGGTTCGGCGACGACAGCCCCGCGCACCGGATGGCCTCGGCCAAGACCCTGGCCACCGTCCTGCACCTGCACCGCGGCACGCCGTACGTGTACCAGGGCGACGAGCTGGGGATGGCCAACGCGCCGTTCACCGCGATCACCGATTTCCGGGACATCCAGGCGCTCAGGTTCTACGCCGAGGCCGCTGAGCGCGGCGACACTGACCTGCCGGCGTTGCTGCGGGCGATGGCCCGGATGAGCCGGGACCAGGGCCGCACCCCGGTCCAGTGGGACGCCTCACCGGGCGCCGGGTTCACCACCGGGACGCCCTGGCTGGCCATCAACCCCGACCACACGCAGGTCAACGCGGCCGCCCAGGTCGGCGACCCCGACTCGGTGTTCGAGCACTACCGGCGGCTCATCGCCCTGCGCCGCACCGACCCCGTGGTCACCGACGGCGAGTTCGAGCTCCTGCTGCCGGACCACCCGTCGGTCTGGGCGTTCCTGCGCCGTACTGGCTACGCCGAGCTCCTGGTCGCCGCGAACTTCTCTTCGGACGTGGTCAGCGCCAGCCTGCCCCTGGACGGCGACTGGGCGGACGCTTCTGTCGTACTGACCAGCCTGGGCGGCGACGCCCCTCTCCAGCCGCCGCCCGACGTGAAGCTCCGCCCCTGGGAGTCCGTCGTCTGGCGCCGCGGCGTCGGCTAGCGGCGGCCTTCGTCATCCGCCCTGGGCGTGGGGACCACGGGAGGCCAGGAAAGCTGACTGAGCTCCGCGTACCGCGTGGCCAGGGCGAGGTTGACGGCGGACTCGATGTTGTCGAGCTGGTTTTGCATCCGGCGGAGCTGCGGGTCGATGTCGGCATGCATCCGCTTGAGCTGCGGGCCGATGTCGTCCGCGATCGCAGCGCGGAGGTAGTGGACGCACAACGTCCCACCTGCGAGAACGCCGAGCAGTGCGCCCAAGACGAAGATCAGCATGACCCCTCCCTAGTGCCATAAGGCATACAGCAATTATGCACTATGTAAGCGTCAGAGTGACATGTGTCATTTGACGCATAAGCATTCTGCGTCAAATCGTAAATATTTTCGCTTGTCATTGGTTGCGCAGCGTAGGCCTGTGGCGGGCGGGACGTACCTGGAAGCCCGCTATGACTTGCGAAGCAGCAGTTACCGGCAGGTAGCTACATGCAAGGAAAAGTTACCCATGAATCCCCCGTGTTTGGTGAGGCTAGCAGTAAGCTTCCGCAAGCCTGGTGCTAGCTGTCGGTTCGTCACCTGTCAGCTCACCTAGCGTGCAGATGAGCCGAAGC
>CAVXCV010000005.1:0-302005 GCA_963760405.1 uncultured Actinomycetes bacterium
CCGCCGTCCCGCGCACCCCGGCGGTAGGACCGGCTCGCCCACACCAGGTAATCCACCACCGACCGGTGCTGACCGCCACCCCCTTCGGCACGCCGGTCGAACCCGAGGTGTACATCACGTACACCGACTGACCAGGTCCGCAGCGAACACCAGGCGACACCGTCGACCGATCGTCACCGACCGTCCGGTCATCCACCACGACGACAGGTAAGCCGGTGTCCGGCGACCAACGGACGATCGTCGGACCCCGACGGTCACGCAACACCGACTGGCCAGGTCGGCGATCACCATCCTGATCCGTTCCGGTGGGAAAGTCCACGTCCAGGATCAGATAGGCGGCACCGGCCTTCAGCACCGCGAGCATCGACACGATCAGACACCGAGCGGTGTAGCAACACCACCACCGGCGACTCCTCCGGGCATACCCAATCCGCGATCAGCCGATTTGCCAACCGGTTCGCCGCCGCGTTCAACTCCGCATAGCTCAAGGTGGCCGCATCCGACACCAACGCAGGGGCATCCGGGGTACGCAGCACCTGCGCCTCGAACAACCCCACCACGGTGTCATCCGCCACCGGCTCGACCGGACCGGTTCCCCACCCCGCCAGCCGGTCGCGTTCGCCGGCTCCCAGCACATCCGAGCTGGCCGATCCGCGCACTCCGGCTCATCGGCCACCGCCGACAACAACCGGACGAACCGATCCACCACCGCCTGCGCGGTGGCCCGATCGAACAACTCCGCAGCGAACTCCAACCGCCCGTCGACACCGGCCGGCTCGTCGCTGCTCCCATTGTTCCCGCAGGCCGAACGACAGATCGAACTTCGCCGTGATCGCGCCGTCCGCCGAGTCCCAGGACGGCTCGACCAGCACCCCGCCGAGGTCGACACGCTCGTCGCCGTCGTCCAGGGCAGGATGACCTGGAACAGCGGGTGCCGGGACGCCGACCGGACCGGGTTGACCGCCTCCACCACCTGCTCGAACGGCACCTCCTGATTCGCCAGCGCCGCAAGGTGGTCTCGCGCACCCGGTCCACCAGCTCGGCGAAGCTCGGATCGCCGGACGTGTCGACCCGCAGCACCACGGTGTTCACGAAGAACCCGACCAGGTCGTCCAACGCCTCGTCGGCCCGGCCGGCGACGGCCGTTCCGATCGGCATGTCCGTGCCCGCACCGAGGCGGGTCAGCAGCGCGGCGAACCCGGCGTGCAGGACCATGAACAGGGTGGCGTCGCACCGGCGCGCCAGCCTCCGCAGCCGCCCGTGCACCGCTGCGTCCAGCTCGAAGGACACCAGACCACCGGCCCAGGTCGGCGCCGCCGGCCGCGGCCGGTCATACGGCAGGTCCACCTCAGCGGGCAACCCGGCCAGCGCCTGCCGCCAGAACTCCAGCTGCCGGGAGACCAACGACTCCGGGTCATCACCGGTCGCCGAGCATATCCCTTTGCCACAAAGCATAATCGGCGTACTGCACCGGCAACGGCTCCCACCGCGGCGCAGCCGGCTTGCCCGCGCCCGGTAGGCCGTCCGCAGATCGCGCAGCAGCGGCTGGGTCGACCAGCCGTCGATGGCGATGTGGTGGAACAGCAGCAACAACACGTGCTCGGACGGCGACACCGCGAACAACGTCACCCGCAACGGCGTCTCGGTCGCGAGGTCGAAGACATGGTCGGCCGGCCGCTGCCAGCTGGTCCGCCAGGTCGTCCTGGTCGACATCGACGACCTGCGTCCACGGCTCGGTGCCGGACAGCACCACCTGGAACGGCACCCCCGCCTCGTCCGGGAACACCGTCCGCAACGACTCGTGCCGTTCCACCACGTCGGCCAGCGCGACGAGCAGCGCGGCCCGGTCCAACTCGCCGGAGAGCCGCAGCACCATCGGCACGTTGTAGGCCGGTGCTCGGTTCGGCCCGGTGGACGAACCACAACCGCTGCTGACCGGACGAGAGCGGACATGCGCTCCGGGCGCGGCACGCTCCGCAGCGGCCGGCGCGGTCCGACGGTGCCAGCCGGTCGACCAGCCCGGCCACGGTCGGCGATGTCGAACAGCGATCCGCAGATCGAGGTCCGGCGCGCAACGCGGCGCGGATCCGGGCGACCAGCCGGACGGCGAGCAGCGAGTGCCCGCCGAGGTCGAAGAAGTCTGTCGTCCACGCCGACCCGGGCGCACGCCGAGCACCTCGGCGAAGATCTCGCAGACCGCCTCCTCCTGCGCGGTCCGCGGCGCGCCGGTAGCTGCCGCGTCCGCGTAGTCGGGCGCCGGCAGCGCTGCCCGATCGAGCTTGCCGTTGACGGTCAGCGGCAACGCCCAGCACCACGAACGCGGCGGCACCATGTACTCGGGCAGCACGCGCCCCGGCCGGCGCGCTCGGGCCTGCGTCCAAGCCGGCGTCGCCTCGGCCGGCACCAGGTACGCCGACCAGGCGGCGGTCGCCGGGCCGGTCCTCGCGCGACCACCACGGCGGCCTGCCCGGACGGCCGGGCAGGGCGCAGCACCGCCTCGATCTCGCCGAGCTCGATGCGGATGCCGCGGATCTTGACCTGGCCGTCGACCCGGCCCAGGAACTCGAGCGCGCCGTCGCGACGCCAGCGCGCCAGGTCGCCGGTGCGATACATCCGCGCGCCGGCCGCGCCGAACGGATCGGCGACGAACCGCTCCGCGGTCAGGTCGGGACGGCCCAGGTAACCGCGCGCCAGCCCGCGGCCGCCGATGTACAGCTCGCCGGGCACGCCGACCGGCACCGGGCCGCAGCCGCTCGTCCAGCACGTACACGCGGGTGTTGTCGATCGGCCGCCCGATCGGCACCACGGCACCGCCGGTCAGCACTGCGGCAGGCCAGGTGCGACGTCGACGGCAGCCTCGGTCGGGCCGTAGCCGTTGATCAGGCCGACGCCGGGCATGCCGCGCCGACGCACCTCGCGCGGCAATGCGGCGGCAATGCCTCGCCGCTGCAGATGATCCGCCGCAGCGAGGCGTGGCCCGCAGGCCGTCCCACAGCCGCGAACGCCGCCAGCATCGACGGCACGAAGTGGAGCCGTGGTCACCCCGGCGGCGACGAACAGGTCCCGCAGGTACTCCGGCATCCCGATGCCCACCGGGCCGGGCTACGCGCCAGCCGTGCGCCGGTCAGCAGCGGGCCAGAACAGCTCCCAGATCGACACGTCGAAGCCGAACGGCGTCTTCTGGAGCACCACGTCGGACTCGTCCGAGCCGACCTGCCCGCTGCATCCAGCCGGAGCCGGTTCACGAGCCCGCGATGGCTGTTCGCCACGCCCTTCGGCCGCCCGGTCGAGCCCGAGGTGTAGATCAGGTAGCCGCGCCGTCACCGCCGTCCGGCCGCGACGACTGCCAGGTCCGTGTCGCCGGCCCGGTCCGGGCGATCCGGCCAGCGCCGCCTCGTCGCAGCACGACCACACGACCTCGGCGTCCTCCCGTACGTAGGCCAGCCGGTCGGCCGGGTAGTCCGGGTCCAGCGGCACGTAGCCCGCGCCGGCCTTGAGGACACCGAGCAGCGCGGCCGACAGCTCGACGCGATCGCTCCAGCAGCCACCCCGACGATGTCCTCGGCAGCACCCCGCGCCGCAGGTCAGCCAGTGCGCCAACCGGTTCGCCCGCTCGTCGAGCTCGGCATAGGCCACGAGGTCTCATCGTCCAGGACCGCTACCGCCATCGGGGTACGAGCCACCTGGGCCTCGAACAGCTCCGGCAGCGGTGCGTCTCGGGTACCGGGCGGGCCGTGTCGTTCCAGCCGACCAGCACTCCTGGCCGTTCCTGCTCGGACAGCAGCGGCGAGCTCACCGATCCGCGTCTCCGGCATCGTCGGCGGCCGCTTCCAGTAGCCGGACCAGCCGCTGGCGATCAGCCTGCGACGGTTGCCTGGTCGAACAGATCGGTGGCGTACTCGAACTGCCGCGTCGATGCCGCGCCGGTTCGCCGTGCCGATCGCGGTTCTCGGTCAATGCCGAGCACCAGATCGAACTTCGCCGCCGGAATCTCCGACGACAAGCACTTCCAGCTGTCAGGCCGGGCAGGGTCAAGCCGGTGACCTCGCCGGCCGTTCAGGGCGATCGATGACCTGGAACAGCGGGTGCCGGGCGGCCGACGGACCGGGTTGATCGCCTCCACCACCTGCTCGAACGGCACGTCCTGATTCGCCAGTGCCGCCAGGTGACTCTCCCGCACCCGCGCCAGCAGCGCCGTGAACGTCGGGTCGCCCGAGGTGTCGGCCCGCAACACCACGCGTGTTGACGAAGAACCCGACCAGGTCGTACAGCCGCCTCGTCGGCGCGGCCCGGCGACCGCCGTTCCGAGCGGCACGTCCGTCGCCCGCACCGAGCCGGGTCAGCAGCGCGGCAAATCCGGCCTGCAGCACGCATGAACAACGTGACGTTGGAGCGACGGGCGAGTGCGTCGAGCAGCGCGCATGCACCGCCGGCGTCCAGCCGGAAGGACACCGCCGCGCCCGCCGTCGACTGCAGCGCCGGCCGCGGCCGGTCCAGCGGCAGGGCCAGCTCCTGCGGAACCCCGCCAACGTCGAGCGCCAGAACTCCAGCTGCCGGGACGACCAGGGACGACGGGTCCTCGAGCGGCGGCCAGCGATTCCCTTTGCCACAAAGCATAGTCGGCGTACGTGCACCGGGAATGGTGCCCAGCGCGGAGACTCTCGTTCAGCCTGGCCTGGTAGGCCGTCGCGAGATCCCGCAGCAACGGCGGCGTCGACCAGCCGTCGATGGCGATGTGGTGGAACAACAGCAACAACACGTGCTCGGACGGCGACACCGCGAACAACGTCACCCGCAACGGCGCCTCGTTGGCAAGGTCGAAGACATGCTCCGTCGCGCCGGGCGACGGCAGGTCCGACAGGCTCTCGTCGCCGACGTCGACGACCCTGCGTCCACGGTTCCGGTCCCGGACAGCACGCGCTGGAACGGCACCCCCGCCTCGTCCGGGAAGACGGTACGCAACGGCTCGTGCCGTTCCACCACATCGGCCACCGCGGCGATCAGCGCGGCCCGGTCCAGCGGACCGGACAGCCGCAGGATCAGAGGGACGTTGTAGGCCGCGCTCGGATCGGACCGGTGGACGAACCACAGCCGCTGCTGGCCCGCGGACAGCGGGATCCGCTCCGGGCGCGGCAGGGGTGTCAGCGCCGGGCGGTCCGAGCGGCGTCAGCCGGTCCGCCAGGCCGGCGACGGTGGGGGTGTCGAACAGCGCCCGCAGGTCGAGTTCCGCAGCCCAGCGCGGCGCGGATCCGGCCGATCAGCCGGGCGGCGAGCAGCGAGTGGCCGCCGAGTGTCGAAGAAGCTGTCGTCGACGCCGACCCGGGCCACGCCGAGGACCTCGGCGAAGACTCCGCAGAGGACCTCCTCCTGCGGTGTACTGCGGTGCCCGGTACTCGCCGCCGTCGCGTAGTCCGGTGCCGGCAGCGCGGCCCGATCCAGTTTGCCGTTCACCGTCAACGGCAAACTGCTCCAGGACCACGAACGCCGCCGGCACCATGTAGTCCGGCAGCATCGACGCCACCGAGCCGGCGCAGCCGGACAGTGTCCACCGCGGCGCCGCTCGCGAGGACCAGGTAGGCCACCAGCCGCTGGTCGCCCGGCTGGTCCTCACGCACCAGCACCGCGGCCTGTCCTACCTCGGGCCGGTGGCGCAGGACCGCCTCGATCTCGCCGAGTTCGACCCGGATGCCCGCGGAGCTTCACCTGGTCGTCGACCCGTCCGAGGAACTCCAGCGCGCCGTCGCCGCGCCACCGGGCCAGGTCGCCGCTGCGATACATCCGCGCGCCGACCTTGCCGGAACGGATCGGCCACGAACCGCTCCGACGTCAGCCCGGGGCGGCCCCGATAACCGCGAGCCAGACCCCGCACCGGCCATATACAGTCTCGCCGGCACCCCGGCCGGCACCGCCTGCAGCTGGTCGTCCAGCACGTACACCCGGGCGTTGCCCTACGGGACGCCCGATCGGCACCCGGCCCGCCGGCAACAACTGCCCCGGAGCGATCTCGGACCAGTCGGTTGCCGAGTCGCCCCGTCGCCTCGGTCGGACCGTACACATTCCACACCGTCGCGCCGGGATGGAGCTCACGCCACCGGACGAGCGCCTCCGCCGTCAGCGCCTCGCCACCGAACAACATCTCCGCATCCGCCGCGAACTCCCACCCGGATTCCAGCAACAACGGCAGATGGCTCGGCGTGGCCTTGATGAACGTCACCGGCGGCAAACCGACCGGCAACCGCTCGCCCTCCTTGAGCGATGCCAACACCACACCCACCGTTGACCAGCGGCGTGAACAACGCAGTCACCGTCAGGTCGAAACCGACCGGCGTATGCAACACCGCCGTTCCCCGCACCCCCTGATACGACCTACTCGTCCACGCCAGGTAATCCACCACCGACCGGTGCTCGACCACCCACACCCTTCGGCACTCCGGTCGAACCCGAGGTGTACGGCGCATACGCCGCCGACGAGGCCCGACGACCCACCACCGGATCAGTCACCGGCCCGTCATCGCGCCCGCCCAGAACGACCACCGGCACGACACCGTCCGGCACACCGTCCCTGGTGGCTTCCGTCGTCACCACGCACACCGGCCGGGCGTCCGCCAGCACCGACCTGAGCCGCTCCACCGGATGTGGCACATCCAGGATCAGGTAGGCCGCACCGAACTGAGCACCCCGAGCATCGCCACGACCGACTCCGGCGACTGCGGCACCATCACCCCGACGACGTCCTCCGGACCCACCCCCTCGGCGATCAGCCGATGCGCCAGCCGATTCGCCGCCGCGTTCAACTGCGCATAGCTCAACGTGACCGCATCCGACACCAACGCCGGCGCATCAGGAGTACTGGCCACCTGCGCCTCGAACAGACCCGCCACGGTGTCTTCGGGCACCTGGACCGCCGGCCCGCTACCCCACCCCAGCCGAATCGATCCCGCTCGCCGGCCCGCAGCACATCCACCGCGCCCACCGGCAATCCCGGATCAGCGGCCACCACGGTCAACAACCGGACGAACCGGTCCGCCGATCAGCCTCGGCCGTCTCCCGATCGAACAGGTCGAGACGATAGGAGAGTTCTCCGTCGATGCCCGCCGGAGACCTTTCAGACCTACCAGCAGTTCGTGGCCGGATACGCCTGCACGGGCACTGAGCGGCCCACCAAGCTGGGCCAGTCCGGTCACCAGGTCAGTTTCAACCTGACGGTTCTCAACGACTGCACCGGCGCGGCCCAGTACTACACCGGGACCGACACGGTCCGCGGCGGGAAGATCGTCGCAGCCGACGTCACCCGCACCGGCTGACGGACGTGCGGGATGCCGCCGCAGCCGGTTGCCGGTGGCGTCAGCGGAACTGGCGGAAGAACTCCCGCATGTCGCCGATTGGGAGGCCGGGTACTTCCAGGGCGGCGAAGTGGCCGCCGCGGCTGAATTCGGCCCACTGTCGGCCACTTCCAAGCCGACAGCGAAAATACGTGCATCCTGCGCACCGGCGCCGAGTCCCCCGACGTACTCGCCATCTACGTGGCCATCCTCGGTGCCGAGTTCGAGATACTCGACCCGCCCGAACTCGCCGAGCACATCCTCGCCCTGGCCGGCAGGCTCACCTGCGCAGCACGCCACTGACCGCCCGAATCGCCGCGGCAGGCGGATCGTTCGGTGTGGATCCAACGGCACTGGACACACATAACATCCCCCACGGAGCGGCCTGGGCAGACAGCGTCAATGGGCGGGCCGCCATGCAGAACGGCGGCTCGGCGCGCGTTCTCCTCAAACTTCCCGATCACTCAATGTGATGCCGTCTGTAAGTTGGCGGGTATTCGGCCGCACGCAACAGCAACCTGCACCCAGGTCGCGGACGGTCCCGGCCTGCTCTGAACGGCAGGGCGCACGCTTCGGCGGCGTGCGCCCCTCCGTTCAGGCCCGTCCACGATGCCCGTGACCAGGCACAACAGCGCGGCGAATCCCAGCGGCGGTACCCACCCGACGCTCGAAATTGAGACCAATAACATTGAGACCAATAACTGAGCCCAGCGCAACTCGAGGCGCTAGCCAGTTGGCGCCGACGATCGGTGTTTCAGCAGGTCAGCGTGGCGGAGGATGCGAGATTCGAACTCGCGAGGGGTTGCCCCCAACACGCTTTCCAAGCGTGCGCCCTAGGCCACTAGGCGAATCCTCCGTCGGCAAGCTTACCGGGGTTCGGCGGCGCGCTGGGTCAGCCCGGCCGGATGCGGCACGGCCGGTGCCGGCCGCCGCTAGACTGGGCGACGACCCCCCGCATGGCGTTACCCCGCCAACTCCCCCAGGGCCGGAAGGCAGCAAGGGTACGCGGGCTCTGGCGGGTGTGCGGGGGGTCCTTTCCGGGTCCCGGCGAGGGTGAGGTCATGCCAGGCGACGTGCCCAGCACAGTTCCTGTGGACCCGGACCGGCCCGGTGGGCCCCCGCCGCGCCTAGCGCTGTACCGCAGGTACCGGCCCGCCACATTTGCTGAGGTCAAGGGCCAGGACCACGTCACCGAGCCGCTTCGCCAGGCGCTCCGCACCGGCCGGGTCAATCATGCTTACCTGTTCAGCGGGCCACGCGGCTGCGGCAAGACGACCAGCGCGCGGATCCTGGCCCGCTCGCTGAATTGCGCTGAGGGACCGACCCCCGACCCGTGCGGGAAGTGCGAGTCCTGTCTCGCCCTCGCCCCGGACGGCCCGGGCAGCCTCGACGTGATCGAGATCGACGCGGCCTCGCACGGCGGCGTGGACGACGCCCGGGACCTGCGGGAGCGGGCGTTCTACTCGCCGGTGGCCGGCCGCTTCAAGATCTACATCATCGACGAGGCGCACATGGTGACGCGGGAGGGCTTCAACGCCCTGCTCAAGCTCGTCGAGGAACCCCCGCCGCACCTGAAATTCGTCTTCGCCACCACCGAGCCTGAGAAGGTCATCCCGACCATCAGGTCCCGCACCCACCACTATCCGTTCCGGTTGGTGCCCCCGGCGGTCTTGCGGGAACTGCTGGAGGAGATCCTCAGCGCCGAGCAGATCCCGTATGAGCCAGCGGTCCTGCCCCTGGTGGTCCGCGCGGGCGCCGGATCGGCACGTGACTCCCTGTCCGTGCTCGACCAGCTGCTGGCGGGCGCGGGTGACGACGGCCTGCGCTACGACCGGACCGTCTCGCTGCTCGGCTACACCGACGACAGCCTGCTGGATGAGGTCACGGACGCGTTCGCGGCCCAGAACGGCGCGGCGGTGTTCCGCGCCGTGAACCGAGTGGTGGAAGGCGGCCACGACCCCCGGCGGTTCGCCGCCGACCTGCTCGACCGGTTCCGGGACCTGATCGTGCTGGCCGCCGTGCCGGACGCGGGCAGCAGCGGGCTGCTCGACCTGCCCGCGGACCGGATCGAGCGGATGGCCGAGCAGGCGGTGCGCTTCGGCCAAGCCGAGCTGACCCGCGCCGCGGAAATCGTCAGCGAAGGCCTGATCCAGATGCGCGGGACCACGTCCCCGCGGCTGTTGCTGGAACTGACCTGCGCCCAGATCCTGCTGCCCGCGGCCAGCACCGGCGAGATGGCCCTGCTGGCCAGGCTGGAGAGGCTGGAGCACCGGCTGCAGGGCACCGGCCCAGCCGGGGCCGCCGGACCTGCCGACCCGGCCGGGCCGGCAGGGAGGGCGGTGGCCGGTGGAGCCGGCCGGGCCGGGGCACCCGCGGCGGCGCGGCCCGCGCCTCCCGCCGAGCCTGCCTCCCGTACCCCATCGACCCGGGAAGCAATCGCCCGGGAAGCACCGGCCCAGGCACTCCCCGCCCGGGAAGCACCCGCCTGGGAAGCACCCGCTGAGACGGCCACCCCAGCGGCTTCTGCCCGGGAGAACCCAGCCCGTGACGACCCGGCCCAGGCGGCGGACCCGGCTAGGGCCACGGACCCGGCCCGGGCGGCGGCTCCGGCCGCCAGTGCCCGTTCTGGCGCGGAATCGGTCAGCCAGCGGTGGCCGGAGATCCTCGACGCGGTCAAGGCCCAGCGCCGGGTGGCCTGGATGCTGCTGAGCAACGCCACCGTGCATGCGGTCGAGGACGGGCTGCTGACGTTGCTGTTCGCCCGGGAAGGCGAGGCCAGGGGGTTCTCCGCCAGCGGCTATGACCGTGACCTGATCAGCGTGCTGAACTCGATGCTCGGTGTCACGCTGCGGGTCAGGGCCATCACCGCGGCTCAGCTGACCGGGGCGCCGGCCGCGCCGCGCCGCGATCATGCCGGGCTGGAAGGGCCGGGCCCAGCCGGGACCACCAGCCACCCCGCCAGCCCACCGCCCAGGGAGCGGGCGGCCAGGGAAGCAGGCCCGCCGCCGCCACCGCCACCGGCGCCCACCGAGCCCGCCGCGGATGACTCGGCGCAGCCTGACGACCCCATCCAGCCCGCCAGTAACGACCTGACCGGCATGGACCTGATCAAGCGGGAGCTTGGTGGCCGCGTCATCGCCGAGATCGACGAGACCTGACCGTCCGCGTCCTCCCCTGGCCGGGGCGGCCGGGTCTGGGCACCTACCAGGGCGAATGCGGCGGCCCAGGCACCGGAAATCCGGCCCGCCCGGAAGCGGTCCGGCCGCGTATCTAAACGCGACATGCCGCGTTTAGGTGGTGTGGTGCCAGTGGAGGCCCGGCAGGCCGTAGGCTCGAAGAGACAGGCCCTCCGGGGCGCCCTGACCGGGCGGCGTGGCGGGCGTTCCCTATCACCGCGCTATGGCGCTGGCTGACGGTACCGAGTGAGGTCACAGTGGACCCAGGCGGCCAGATGGATATGCAGCAACTGCTGGCGGCCGCGCAGCAGATGCAGGATCAGCTCATGACCGCGCAGCAGGAACTCGCTGATGCCGTGGTCGAGGGAAGTGCGGGCGGCGGCCTGGTCAAGGCCCAGGTCAACGGGCAGGGTGAGCTGGTCAACCTGACGATCAGCCCGGCCGCCATCGATGCCGGCGACGCAGCGGAGACGGCGCAGACCATCGCCGACCTCGTGCTCGCGGCGGTCCGCGACGCCTATCGGGCCGCGTCCGACCTGCAGCAGGAGAAGATGGGGCCGCTGGCGGCCGGCATCGGCGGCCTCGGTGGCGCCGGCGACATGGGCGGGTTTCCCGGCCTGCCGGGCATCGGCGACTTCCCGGACCAGCCGCACGGCGGCGAGCTGCGCGGCTGACCGGGCCAATGCCGGCCGGCCCGCAAGGCTGGCCGGGCCCTGAGGCTGGCGAGCCGCCGGGCTGACCGGGCCAACTGGCGCTGGGCGCCCTCGAACTGGAGGAGCACGAGCTCACGTGTATGAAGGGGTTGTCCAGAGCCTCATCGACGAACTCGGCAGGCTGCCGGGCGTGGGGCCGAAAAGCGCCCAGCGCATCGCCTTCCACCTGCTCTCCGCCGATGCGGTGGACGTGCGCCGCCTGGCGGCCGTGCTGATCGAGGTGACCGAGAAGGTGCGGTTCTGCCGCATCTGCGGCAACGTGGCCGAGGAAGAGGAGTGCCGGATCTGCCGTGACCCGCGCCGCGATCTCTCGGTGATCTGCGTGGTCGAGGAGCCCAAGGACGTCGCGACCATCGAGAAGATCCGTGAGTTCCGCGGCCGCTATCACGTCCTTGGCGGGGCGATCAGCCCGATCGACGGGATCGGCCCGGAGGACCTGCGGACGCGGGAGCTCATGGCCCGGCTGTCGGACGGCAGCGTCACCGAGCTGATCCTGGCCACCGACCCCAACCTCGAGGGCGAGGCGACCGCGACCTACCTGGCCCGGCTGGTGAAACCGCTGGGGCTCCGGGTCACCCGGCCGGCCAGCGGCCTGCCGGTCGGCGGCGACCTGGAATACGCGGACGAGGTGACGCTCGGGCGGGCGTTCGAAGGGCGGCGGCTCCTGGATGTCTGAGCCGTCAACGACGAGGCACCACACGACACTGCTGCGAGGAATCCGATGAGCGCTCCGACGAACGGGCCGGCCACTGCGCCGGCCGGGGAAGGCTGGAATCCGCTGGCCGAGCGGATCGCCGCGCAGGCCCGGGACTTCCTGTACGGGCTCGACGCGGTGGCCCGTGGCGAGGGCGGCGAGGAGACCGTCCCGTTGCTGCTGCTGGAGGTATCGCAGATCCTGCTCGCTGGTGCGCAGCTCGGCGCCAGCAAGGACGTGATCCTCCCGGACAACTGGGAACCCGACGTGGGCGCCGACCCGGATCTGGACGTGCTCCGCACCGGCCTGGCCCGGCGGCTGGCCGACTGCGACGAGTACGCCGAGCTGTTCGACCCCTACTCCGACATCCGGCCCGCCCCGTTCCGGCTGTCGGACGACCTGGCCACGGTCGCCGCAGACCTTGTCCACGGCCTGCAACACTACGAGGCGGGCCGGTCCCTGGAAGCCCTGTGGTGGTGGCAGTACTCCTACGTGAACCACTGGGGCACGCATGGCACCGCCGCGCTGCGGGCGCTGCACGCGGTGCTCGCTCACGCCATGCTCGACGTGGCGGAGGACGCCGCGCCCGACTGAGGACGCCCGCGCCTGGCTGAGCCGGGCACCGGGCCGCGGCGAACCGGGCACCGGAAAAACGCGGCGAGACAGCCGGGCACCGGTAGGTACACTCAAGCCGCCAGCACCCGGAGCGGGAGGAGCGGCTCATCCGTGGCGCTTGTCGTGCAGAAGTACGGTGGATCCTCGGTGGCCGATGCCGATGGCATCAAGCGGGTGGCGCAGCGCATCGTGGCCACCCGCAAGAGCGGCGATTCCGTGGTAGTCGTGGTGTCCGCGATGGGTGACACCACTGACGAGCTGCACGACCTGGCCCGGCAGGTCAGCCCGCTCCCGCCGGGCCGGGAGCTGGACATGCTGCTCACCGCGGGCGAGCGCATCTCCATGGCCCTGCTGGCCATGGCCATCGCGAACCTGGGCCTGGAAGCCCGCTCGTTCACCGGCTCACAGGCCGGGGTGATCACCGACTCCGCGCATGGCAAGGCCCGGATCATCGACGTGACCCCGGGCCGGATCTCCACTGCGCTGGCCGAGGGCGCGATCCCGATCGTGGCCGGCTTCCAGGGCGTGTCCCAGAACGGCAAGGACATCACCACGCTGGGCCGGGGCGGCTCGGACACCACCGCCGTAGCCCTCGCCGCCGCGCTCGAGGCTGATGTCTGCGAGATCTACACCGACGTGGACGGGGTGTTCACCGCTGACCCGCGGATCGTGCGCACCGCCCGGCGCATCCCCTGGATCAGCTACGCGGAGATGCTCGAGATGGCGGCGTGCGGCGCCAAGGTGCTGCAGCTGCGCTGCGTGGAGTACGCGCGGCGGTACAGCATGCCGATCCACGTACGGTCCTCGTTCAGCAGCCGTACCGGCACCATGATCAGCGAGACGCAACCGGCAACCAAGGGAGCCGACGTGGAGCAGGCGATCATCTCCGGGGTCGCGCACGACCGGAGCGAGGCGAAGATCACCGTGGTGAGCGTCCCGGACCGGGTGGGCGAGGCCGCCCGGATCTTCCGGACCATCGCCACGGCGGGCATCAACATCGACATGATCGTGCAGAACGTGTCCGCGGCCACCACCGGCCGCACCGACATCTCGTTCACGCTGCCCCGCGCCGACGGGGAGACGGCCATGGCCGCGCTGCGCGCGATCCAGGGCGAGATCGGCTTCGCCTCGCTGCTCTACGACGACCGGATCGGCAAGATATCGCTGATCGGGGCGGGCATGCGGTCGCATCCGGGGGTCAGCGCGACGTTCTTCGGCGCGCTCGCCGACGCCGCGGTCAACATCGAGATGATCTCCACCTCGGAGATCAGGATCTCGGTGGTGGTGGACCAGAACGACGTGGACGTGGCCGTCACCGCGGCGCACCGGGCCTTCGACCTGGACGCCAGCGAGGTGGAGGCCGTGGTGTACGGGGGGACCGGCCGGTGAGCGCGCGGACCTGGCCCGCGAAGCCGACGCTGGCCGTGGTGGGCGCGACCGGTGCAGTCGGCACCGTCATGCTCGACCTGCTGTCCACCCGTGACGACGTGTGGGGTGAGGTCCGGCTGGTCGCCTCGGCCCGGTCGGCAGGCCGGCAGCTGCGGGTGCGGGGCGCCGAGACCGAGGTGCTCGCCCTGCAGCCGGACGTGTTCGACGGCGTTGACGTGGCCATGTTCGACGTGCCGGACGAGGTGTCCGCGCAGTGGGCGCCGGTGGCCGCGGACCGCGGCGCGGTGGTGGTGGACAACTCCGGCGCGTTCCGGATGGACCCGGACGTGCCGCTGGTGGTGCCCGAGGTCAACCCGGGCGACGCGGCGCGGCGGCCGAAGGGCATCATCGCCAACCCGAACTGCACCACGCTGTCGCTGATCGTGGCGATCGCCGCGCTGCACCGGGCGTTCGGCCTGCGCGAGATGGTGGTGAGCTCCTACCAGGCCGCCTCCGGCGCCGGCCAGGCCGGCATCGACACGCTGTACGCCCAGCTGGACAAGATGGCGGGCACCCGCGTGCTCGGCCAGCGGGCCGGCGACCTGCGCGCCGTGGTCGGCGACTTCGGCCCGTTCCCCGCGCCGCTCGCGCTGAACGTGGTGCCCTGGGCTGGGTCCGTCAAGCCGGACGGCTGGTCCTCGGAGGAGCTGAAAGTCCGCAACGAGTCCCGCAAGATCCTCGGCATGCCGGATCTCAAGGTGTCCGCGACCTGCGTGCGGGTGCCGGTGGTGACCACCCACTCGGTGGCCGTGCACGCGGTCTTCAGCCGTGACGTGACCCGGTCCGGGGCGCAGCGGGTGCTCAGCGAGGCGCCGGGCGTGGTGCTGAACGATGACCCGGAGCAGGGCGAGTTCCCCACTCCCGCGGACGTCGTGGGCACCGACCCGACCTGGGTCGGCCGGGTTCGCCAGTCGCTGGACGACCCGCGCGCGGTGGACCTGTTCGTCTGCGGTGACAACCTGCGCAAGGGCGCGGCGCTGAACACCGCGCAGATCGCCGAGCTAGTCGCCGCCGAACTCACCCGGCAGCAGGGGTGAACGACCAGGTGCTGCGGTCGGACACGGGGCGGTAGCCGAGGCGCTGATAGAGGGCGTACCGCAGTGTCGCCGCGGCGCCGAGCATGATGGTGTTCTCAGCTGGGCATTCGAGCGGCAAGCGGCCTGCTGCGCCGGCGTATCGATCAAGGGCTTCAGTAAGCAGCCAGGCCATGGCTCATGATCCGCCCGGGCCACGCTGGCGGGCACCTGGTTTTTGGCCAGGACCGCATCCCGGCTTTTGGTTACTGTGGATCACGGCGAGTCAGCCGGGAGTGGGCCGGCGTCGCCTTCCGAGGCCCCCGGAAGCTATGGGCTGACGTGCGGAAACGGTGCGCGGCGCCACTTTCTATATCGTTTCGTTGCGAAGCCGGAATCCGCCGCGATAGGCTCCTCAACAGCCCGGTAGAGAAGCGGGATCTCCCGGGGGTTGGCGAAGTCGCCAAAGCGTGGGCTATTTAGTACACACGGAACTGAAGTGCCAGGTAGCTGCGGCGCTGCTCCCGGGAGGCTATCGTGTCGGCGAAGGGTGATCGTTCGGATGGACGTTCACGTGGACCAGCACTAGGTATCGGCAGGCGTGGCTACCGGGTAGCCCGGCCCAGGTCGGACGCATGGCTGTGGATCCTCAACGCCGTCGTCATCAGCCTGGCCGGTGTCGCCGCTGCCGCGGTATCGACCAATATCGGGCACACGGTCGTCGCTGCGACATACCATTTCCTTTTGTTCTATGTCGGCGTGCTCGCGCTTCTTGCGCTCACCGCGGAAGTGGGAATTGGCCTGGTCGCGACCGACCGCATTGTCATGAAGCCATCCGCCCGTGTTACCGCGCAAGCACTGCACCGGGCAATGGGCTTCGGCGCAATGGCATTCCTTATCATCCATATTATCCTGGAGATTGTGGCCGGCCGGTCCCAGGTGGCTGACGCGGTCGTGCCCTTTCTCGACAAGGAGCGGACGTTTTACCTCGGACTGGGAACGGTCGCCTCGGACATGTTCGTGGTGATCGTGATGTTCGGGATCTTCCGGGCCCGGCTGTCCGACCGGATCACCCCCCGCACGTGGCGGGTCATCCACGGCTCGGCCTATGTCGCCTGGATTTTCGGGATCATCCACGGGCTGCTGGCAGGCCGCGTGGCAACGGCGTTCTTCGGTTACGCGGGCTTCGTCTACTGGTGCTACGGCGCCTGCGTAGCCGCGGTGGCAGTGGCCCTGCTGGTGCGCTTCGTGGCCAAGGACCGGGCGCGTAACGAGGTCGTCAGCCAGCCGGTGCCGGACCGGCCAACTGCCAGCTTCCCGGCCACGGCAGCCGGGCTGGCCGCCGCGGGGCTGGCCGTCCCAGCCCAGTTCGCGCTGGAGAGCAGGCCAGTCCCGCTGGACACCCGGGCACTGGATGCCCGGGCCATGGACACCAGGCAGCTGCCAGGTGGCGGGCTCGCGCCCGCCGCCCGCCCGCAGCGGGCGCTCCCGGCGGCGCTGCCTGCGGGCCAGGATGGCGGGACCGGCGGGTTCGACCAGATGAATCAGGGTGGCACCGGGGCGTTCGACCGGGTCGGTCAGGGCAGCACTGGCCCCATAGAGCGCATCGGCCTGGGCGGGACCGGCCCGTTCGATCGGGCGAACCAGGACGGCGTTGTCCCGGTCGAGCGGATCAGCCGCGATGCGACCGGCCCGTTCGAGCGGATCAGCCGCGGCGGGACTGGCGCCTTCGATGGGGTAGGCCGGGCCAGGACCGGCTCCTTCGACCGGATCAGTCAGGGTGGGACCGGCGCGTTCGACCAGCCGGGTCAGGGCAGCAGCGTCCAGTTCCCGCGCACCAGGCCGGCCGAGCCCGCCGGCCAGTACGGGATGTCCGGGGAGTACCCGCGGGTTGACCGGTATCAGCGCCCGGACCAGCACGAGCCATCCGACCGGTATGAGTGGAGCATGGACGGCCAGTACCCGCGGCCAGGATCCGGGGAATACCCGCGGCCAGGATCTGGTGAGTACCCGCGGCCAGGATCCGGTGAGTACCCGCGGCCAGGATCCGGGGAGTACCCGCGGCCAGGATCCGGTGAGTACCCGCGGCCGGGATCCGGTGCGTACCCGCAGGCTGTGTCCGGTCCCTGGCCCGGTGGCCAGGGCCAGGGCCAGCCCGGATGGCCGGCCGAGCCGCACCCGTCCGGTGAGTACCAGTCGGCTGCGGCTGCGCCGTGGCCCGGTGACTACCAGAGTCCGGGCTCCGGTGAGTACCCGCGGCCCGGGCCCGCTCAGCCACAGTGGGTGAGCGCGCAGCAGTGGGCGGCTGAGCCGTCCTGGTCCGCTGAGTACGAGCGGTCCGGGTCCGGCGAGTATCAGCGCCCGCCCCAGTCCCCCTGGCCCGGCGGGCAGCCAGCCCAGGCAGGCTGGCCGGGCGAGCCGCATCCGTCCGGTGAATACCAGCGGCCCGCGCCGCCGCAGCGGTCCGGTCAGTATCAGCAGCCCGCTGCCTATCAGCAGCCCGGCCAGTACAACCAGCCCGGTCATTTCGAGCAGCGGCCCGGTCAGTATGAGCGGGCCGCACAATATGACCGCTCCTACCCTTACGACGGCGTGAACCCTAATGAGCAGACCGCGCCGCAGGCCGTATTGGGCAGCCCGCAGGCGCCATACCCGCCGCCCCAGCCGCCCGACTTCCGGGATCAGTTCGGCCGGCCCCAGCCGCCCGGCCCGCTGCCCTCGGGAAGGGTGAATGGGAACCGCTCGTGAATTCGATCACTGTTCCCCAGGCGATGCGGATTGGCCGGGCCCGGCTGACCGCGGGACTGGACCGTTTCGAGCGCATCGATCTCGCTACCCACCAGGAGATCTTCGGCCCCATGCGGCGCGTCACCGCGCGTCAGCTGATCGAAATGGTGGAGAGCGTCGATCTGCGCGGCCGTGGCGGTGCTGCGTTCCCGTTCGGCCGCAAGGTGCGCGCGGTGGTCGATTCGGCTACGGCCCGCAAGTGCAAGCCGGTCATCCTGATCAACGGCACCGAAGGGGAGCCGGGCAGCGCCAAGGACAAGATGCTGCTGCTCCGCTCGCCCTACCTGGTCCTGGGCGGCGCCCTGCTGGCGGCGCGCGCGCTCGGCGCCAAGTTGATCGTCGTCGGGGTGACCAACGGCGACGTGGCCAGCTCCGTGGTGGAAGCGGCCAAGGCAGAACCGGACCTGAAAAAGGTCGTCCGGGTGGTCGAGGTCCCGGACCGCTTCGTGTCCGGTGAAGGCGGCGCCCTGGTCAACGCGGTCAACGGCAAGATAGCGCTGCCGCCGGGCAAAAAGCGGCGGGCCAGTGACGTCGGGGTGGACGGGCTGCCCACGCTGCTGTCCAACGCGGAGACGTTCGCCCAGCTGGCCGTGCTGGCCATGCTCGGCCAGGAAGGCTACGCCTCAGATGGGACCCCGGACGAGCCGGGCACGCTGCTGCTGACCGTGGGCGGCTCGGCCGGGCGGCCCGCTGTGGTCGAGGTGCCAGCCGGCATCCCGCTCGGCACTGTGCTGGACATCTGCGAGGCCACTGCCCGCGAGGGCATCCTGGTCGGCGGGTACCACGGGATGTGGATTCCGGGTGAGCTCGCTGACGAGGTGCCGGTGTCCCGGGCGGGCCTGGACGCGGCGGGCGGGGCGCTCGGCGCCGGCATCGTGCTGCCGCTCGGCGGCGGCACCTGCCCGCTCGGTGAGGTGGCGCGCATCGTCCGGTACCTGGCCAAGGAGTCCTCCGGCCAGTGCGGGCCGTGCAAGCTGGGGCTGCCCGGCATCGCCCGGTCAGTGAGCGCGCTCGCGGACGGCTCCGGCGGTATGGACACTCTCGACATGGCCCGCCGCGCCGCCTCGGTGGTCCGCGGTCGCGGGGCCTGCTCACACCCGGACGGCGTATCCAGGTTCGTCCTGTCGGCGCTGGACGTGTTCAGCGATGACCTCACCGCGCACCTGTTCCGCGGCACCTGTGGCCGGCCCGTCCGGGCGGTGTTGCCGCTCCCGCCGGAAGAAGGCGAGCTGCGGCTCCAGGTGGACTGGACCCGGTGCCAGGGGCACGGCCTGTGCGCCAGCCTGGCGCCGGAAATGGTGCAGCTCGACAGCCAGGGCTACCCGGCCTTCCTGGACATGCCAGTGCCGTTCTGGCTGGAGCGGGAAGCGCAGCAGGCAGTGGAGATGTGCCCGGCGATGGCGCTCCGGCTGTCGCTGGGCCAGCAAACCCCTTCGCGGCCGGTGGCCAGCCCTGCGGCGGCGGTCACCGCGCAGCCCACCAGCCTGCTCTTGTCCGGCGACGTGGGCGGCAAGAAGATGAAGGAGCTCCCGGGCCGGTCCGGCAGCTAACCTGCCGCCTGCCGCCTGCCGCCTGCCGCCTGCCGCCTGCCGCCTGCCGCCTGCCGCCTGCCGCCTGCCGCCTGCCGCCTGCCGCCTGCCGCCTGCCGCCTGGGCGGGTTCCCCGTTCGTCTCATACGCTGGGCAGCGGGCAGCGGATGAGCTGCGGACGGGAGGAGTCGCGGTGGAGCCGGAGGGCAGCAACGGCATGCCGGTGCGGCAGCTGCCAGTCGGGCTGGACGTGCCCGGAACCCGGACGGAGACCGATTCGCTGGGCGCGGTCGAGGTTCCTGCCAGGCATTACTGGGGGGCCCAGACGCAGCGCTCGCTGATCCACTTCAACATCGGTGACGACCTGATGCCCGCGGCCGTCTACCACGCTTACGGTTACCTGAAGAAGGCTTGTGCGATAGTGAACGGCCGGAGCGGCCGGCTGCCATCCTGGAAGGCCAGCCTGATCAGCCAGGTCGCGGACGAGATCGTGGCGGGGGCCCTGGACAGCGAGTTTCCGCTGCACGTCTGGCAGACCGGCTCCGGCACCCAGTCCAACATGAACGTCAACGAGGTGATCGCCAACCGGGCGATCCAGCTCGTCGGGGGTGAGCTGGGCAGTAAGCAGCCGGTCCACCCGAACGACGACGTGAACGCGGCCCAGTCCTCCAACGACACGTTCCCGTCGGTCATGCACATCGCCGCGGTCCAGGCCCTCGCTACCAGCCTGCTGCCCAGCATCGGGCGGCTGCGCGACGCCGCGGCCGCCAAGAGCGAGCAGTGGGCGGAGGTCGTGAAGATCGGCCGTACCCACCTGATGGACGCCACCCCGCTCACCGTGGGCCAGGAGTGGTCGGGCTATGTCAGCCAGCTGGACAGCGCGCTCGAGGGCATCACCGCGGCGCTGCCCGGGCTGCGCCAGCTGGCCATCGGCGGCACCGCGGTGGGTACCGGGCTCAACGCGCCCCCGGGCTTCGGCGATGAGGTCGCGGCGGAGCTGTCCCAGCTCACTGGGCAGGAGTTCACCAGCGCGCCGAACAAGTTCGCCGCCCAGTCCGCCATCGACGCGCTGGTCCGGGCCTCGGGCTCGCTGCGCGGCCTGAGCGTGGCGCTGTACAAGTTCGCGAACGACATGCGCTGGCTGAGCTCCGGCCCGCGCACCGGTCTGGCCGAGCTGAACCTGCCCGCCAACGAGCCGGGCTCCTCGATCATGCCGGGCAAGGTCAACCCGACCCAGGCCGAGGCCATGATGATGGTCTGCCTGCAGGTCATGGGCAACGACACCGTGGTCGGCCTGGCCGGGGCAGAAGGGAATTTCCAGCTGAACACCTTCCGCCCGGTAGCCATCAGCAACTTCCTGCAGTCGGCCCGGATCCTGGCCGACGCGGCGGACTCGTTCCGCGAGTTCCTGGTCGAGGGCGCTGAGCTCAACCAGGGCCGGCTGACCGAGAACATCGACCACTCGGTGATGATGGTCACCGCGCTGACGCCGGTGATCGGGTACGACGAGGCAGCGAAGATCGCGCACCTGGCGGTGGCCGAGGACCTGACGCTCAGGGAAGCGGCGTTGCGCTGCGGGGTGAGCGAGGAAACCTACGATCAGGTGGTCGTGCCGCAGCGGCTGACCGGGCCAGGTTCCGCATCATGAAGGCGGCCCGGCTGCATGCCGTGGGTGACCTGCGTGTCGCCGAGGAACCGGTCCCGGCCGCGGAGCCGGGCAGCTGCCTGGTCCGGGTCACCGCGGTCGGGATATGCGGATCTGACCTGCACTGGTGGGACGAGGCCGGGATCGGTGACGCGACCCTGGACCGGCCGCTGGTGCTGGGCCACGAGGCCGCCGGGGTGATCGAGGACGGCCCGCGGTCGGGTGAGCGGGTGGCGATCGACCCGGCTATCCCGTGCGGGACCTGCCGCATGTGCCGGGCCGGGTACCGCAACCTGTGCCTGCACATCCGGTTCGCGGGCCACGGCAGCCAGGACGGGGCGATGCGCGAGTTCCTGACCTGGCCCGGCGAGCTGCTGCACCCGCTGCCGGATGCGCTGAGCGACGCCAACGGCGCGGTGCTGGAACCGCTCGGCGTCGCCATCCACGCCGTGGACCTGGGGCATCTGCACCTGGACGGCACCGCGGCGGTGGTCGGCTGCGGTCCGATCGGGCTGCTGCTGATCCAGCTGCTGCAGGTGGCGGGCGCGAGTACGGTCACCGCCTTCGATCCGCTGCCGCACCGCCGCACCGCGGCGGCCGGGCTGGGCGCGGTGGCCGTTGACCCCGCCGAGGCGTCTGCCCCGGCACTGCGCGAGCTCACCGGCGACGGCGTGGACGTGGCGTTCGAGATCGCGGGCCACGATGAGGCGGTGCAGCTGGCCATGGCCGCCGCGCGCCCGGGCGGCCGGGTGGTGCTGGGCGGTATCCCCGGGAATGACCGCACCACTTTCCAGGCGTCGCCCGCCCGCCGCAAGGGCCTCACGATCGCCATGGTGCGCCGGATGAACGAGGTCTACCCACGGGCGATCAGCCTGGCCGCCGCGAAGCGGGTCGACCTCACCCCACTGGTCACCCACCGGTATCCGCTGGACAGTGCGCCGGAGGCGTTCCGTACCGCGGCCGCGCGGACCGGCCTGAAGGTGCTCATCGACCCCGGCGCGGGTGTCGTTGCAGAAGACGGTGACCGGGGGCGGGATCCCGGGACGCAGGGCGGCACCGGGACGGCTGTGACTGACCGGTAACATCCTCAGCGTGGCCGACAGCTTTTACGAACCCCTGGGGGACGGCCGGTGGCGCGCGACCGCGCACACCACCGGGCCGTGGGATGAGCGGGCTCAGCATGGCGGCCCGCCGAGCGCGCTGCTGGGCCGGGCCATCCAGCGCTGCCAGCCGCGCGACGACATGATCGTGGCCAGATTCACCTGCGAGATCCTGGGTGCCATCCCAGTCGGGGAGCTCGACATCGCGGCCCGGGTCGTCCGTGCGGGCCGGAGCGTTGAGTTCGTGGAAGCCATGGCCAGCGCGGGCGGCCGCGATGTCGCCCGGGCCAGCGCCTGGCGGGTGCTGCGGACCGCGAGCGAAGCGGTCCCGGCCCAGGCTGACCCGCCGCCGGAGCTGCCCGCGGAGTCGATCGGGCCCGCTCCGGACGGCTGGATCGACGGATACCTGTCCGCGATCGAGTGGCGGGCGGTCCGCGGGCACTTCGCGGAGCCGGGGCCAGCCACGGTCTGGGGCCGGCTGCGTTACCCCCTGGTGCCGGACGAGGAGCCCGGCCCGCTGGAGCGGGTGCTCGCGGTCGCCGACAGCGGCAACGGCCTGTCCGCGGAGCTCGACATCGGCCGCTGGCAGTTCATCAACCCGGAACTCACCGTGCACCTGCACCGGGAGGCGGCTGGCGAGTGGATCTGCGTGGACGCGCGGACCGCGATCTCCGCGGGCGGCGCGGGCCTGGCCACCACGGTGCTGTCCGACCTGGCCGGGCGGGTCGGCGTAGGCGCCCAGTCGCTGCTGATCAGCCCGCGCCGGCCAACTCCGCCCCGAGCGGGGTCTGCTGGTACATGACCGCGTGCCGGTGCCGCCGGCTGGTCACCAGCCGGGCCGCCCGCAACGCGCCGAGATGCTCGGACACCGTGCTCGCCGCGAGGCCGTGCCGCCGGGCCAGGGTGGACGTTGAAGCTGGCTCGGCCAGGGATTCCAGCAGCGTGGCCCGGGTCCGGCCGAGCAGCTGGGCCAGTGCGTCCGACTGCCCGGTGCGGGCTGGCTGCCACAGCTCGGCGATGCCCCGGGCCGGGTAGGCCAGCGCGGGCTGGGCGGGCGGGTCGATGACCGCGGCCAGGCTCGGCCAGCCGAACACGCTGGGCATGAGCAGCAGCCCGGCACCGCCGAGGTGACAGCGGCCGGTGTCCATGCCCTCGATCACGAGGGCCCGCCCCGTCCACTTCACCCGCGGATGCAGGTCGCCGAGCATCCGTTCCAGCCCGTAGCCGGCCAGCGTCTGGATGCGGAACGCCACATCAGCCTCCAGCCGGTCGCGCAGCCGTGGCCAGTGTGGCGCGACCAGCAGCTGCCAGCAGCGCTCCAGCAGGTCAGCGACCAGGTCCCGGGTGGCGGCCGGGTCGTCGAGCAGCTGCCATGCGCCCGGCGGGACCGGCGCGCCGTAACGCTCGGCCAGTGACCGGCGGATCTCGTGCGCCACCTGCTCCGGCGTGGTGGCCCGGACCCGGGCGAGCTCGGTGGGCACGTCGGCGACCGGGCCCGCCGGAACGGGGCTCAGGAAGTCCGGGGCCCAGCCCCGGAGCGGGGTCAGGATCTGCAAGGGCCGCAGGTCCAGCCGTTCCACCTGCGGCCGCACCGCCTCCAGCCAGGGCAGGTGGTACGTGTGCCGCTGTGGCTCGACGATGACCCGGAACGCGTGCATGGTTTCCCACAGCGGCGACACCACGAACCGGGTCCGCGCTGAGTCGTCCGGGCCGAAGACCAGGCTCAACGCCATGGTTTCCGCAAAGTCGCGGTATTCACGTCTCCGGCCACCTCTTACCTTCGCTGCTACCTGGGCACCGGCCGCTCGCACGAGCTGGCGGCCCCGTGGTCGCTAGCCGGTTATGAATAACGCGACCGGGCCGCGCCTCCAACGTTTCGGTGGCAGCCGAATGTCTGGTGCTGAGGCTAGCTTGCCGGGCAGCGTGGTGCCATGCCACCCGCCGTGAAGCTGCCCTGGCGCCGCCCCTCGCCCCCGCCCGTGCCCGTGCCTGTGCCCGTGCCCGGAGCTGTGGCTGTGGCTGTGGCTCTTCCCGGGCCTGGCGTGGCGGCGGGGCCCGCGGACAGGGCCCGCTACCTGGACGTGTTCCGCGTCGCCGAGTTCCGCGCGATCTTCGCGGCCGACGTCGTGTCCATGCTCGGCAACGTGGTGGCCGAGGTTGCTCTCATCGTGCTGGTCTACCAGCGGACCCGGTCTCCGGCACTGGCCGCCTCGGTGATGGCGCTGTCCTTCCTGCCGTACCTGATCGGCGGTGTGCTGCTCGGCGCCGCCGCCGACCGGCTGCCGGTGCGCGCGGTGCTCGTCACGTGTGACCTGATCAGCGCGGGGCTGGTGGCCGCCATGCTGATCCCGGGAGTCCCCATCGCCGGGCTGCTCACGCTGCTGTTCGCCAACGGCCTGGTCGCCCCGGTCTACCAGGGGGCCCGCGCCGCCGTGCTGCCGGACATACTGCCCCCGGGACCCCGCTACATTCTCGGCCGGTCGTTGATGCGGCAGGTCGCCCAGACCGCGCAGATCGCCGGGTTCGGCGCGGGCGGCCTGCTGCTGGCGATCACCACCCCGCGCGGCGCGCTGGCCCTGGACGCGGTGTCCTTTGCCGCGTCCGCCATCGTGCTGCGCCTCGGGATGGCGCGGCGGCCCGCGCAGCGATCCGGGACGGGCTCGATGGCGGGTGACTCGCTGGCCGGGATCCGCAGCGTGTTCGGGCACCGGACGGTCCGGCGCATGCTGCTGTTCAGCTGGCTGGTGCCTGCCTGCGCGGTGGCGCCGGAGGCTCTCGCCGCGCCGTACGCCAGCCACATCGGCCAGCCAGCCCGGGTCGCGGGCTTCCTGCTCATGGGCATCCCGGCCGGGACGGTGCTCGCTGACCTGATCGTGGCGCGGCTGTTCTCCAGCCGCCTGCAGCGGCGCATCGTGGGGCTGGCCGCGGTGGTGTCCTTTGTCCCGCTGGCTGCCTTCGCGGGCAGCCCCGGCCTTGGCCTGGCGATCGGCCTGCTGGTGATCTCCGGGCTTGGCTCCGCGTGGGCGGTCGGCCTGGACGCCCTGCTCATCGGCGCCGCACCAGCCGGGCTGCGCAGCCGCGCCCTGGCCCTGGCGAGCGCTGGCCTGATGTTCACCCAGGGTGCGGGCTTCGCGTTCTGGGGCCTGGCCGGGCAGGTCCTGCCGCCGACCATGGTCATCCCGGCCGCGGCCGCAGCCGGCCTCCTCGTGGTCGCCGCGCTGCGGCCCCGGCGCGGGGACCGGGGGTAAGAGCCTGTCCGGGAAACTGGTTTTGCGCCGGGCCGCCGTTCCCTGATCCGGAATCCCTTTAAACGACTGCATTCAGCTAAAGACGTTCCCAGTTATTTCCGGCCCTCATGAGCGGCTTTGATATCGCCTGCCCGCAATGCGGCGCGGCGAGCGGTCATTAGATAGGGACGTCCCCGGCCGGGACCGTGCGGCCCCGGGTCATGGCCTCGAGGCGCGCCGGCCAGGAAGGGAGGTGCTGCGGCCGGCCCATGCCCTGCGGCGGAGCCAGGCCCTGCCGCGGAGCCACGCCCTGCGGCGGAGCCAGGCTGGGCGGCGGGGCGGATAGTGGCTCCCGGCGATGCCGTGAGCGGCCGTGGGCAGCTGGCCGGGCGGCAGGGTGGTTGGCCGGGGCCGGGTAGCGTGTGGCATCCTCGAACAGCCCCCATGCGTTCAGATCTTCAACGACCTGATCAAAGATGGTTCGCATGTGAACTGACTTTTCCATCTACCGGGCTGCGTTTCCAGCTACTTGCCGATCTGGGTGGGCCCAGTGGTAAATACCGCGATATCACCATTAAGGGCTGATATCGCATAAAAGGGACCGCCCGGTGAGCCGCCCGGCCGGCGCGGGCCGGGTGGGGCCTTGGCCGGGACGCCGGGTGGGCCCTTGGCCGGGACGTTGGTCCCTGGCCGGCCCAGGCGGCCGGATAAACGCTGATACCAGGCGAAGGTGGTGAATTCACATGCATGGTCGTCGCCTGGTGATCTCGCCCGATCCGGCCGCCAGCCACCGGGGCCAGCTGGAAACGCTGCTGGCCGGAGGAGATCCGCATAGCCAGGGCAGCGCTGACGTCGCGGCCAGCCTCGTGCTCCATCAGCCAGACTGGCTCGGCGAGGTGCTGGAGTGCGTGTTCAGCCATGACCGGGCTGTCCGGATGCGCGCGAGCGACGCGCTGGAGAAGATCTGCCGGGCCCGGCCTGACCTGCTCCAGCCGCACGTGTCCCGGCTGCTCTCGGAGATGTCCAGGATCGAGCAGCCGCCGGTGCAGTGGCGGCTGGCGCAGATCCTCAGCCAGGTCCAGCTCGACGAGAGCCAGCGTGCCGCAGCCGTCGCGGTCTTTGAGCACAACCTGGTCACCTCGGATAACTGGGTCCTGACCAGCCTCACGCTGGAGTCGTTCAGCGTGCTCGCCCGGGCCGACCCGGCGCTGCGGGCCCGGCTCGTCGTGTGGCTGGACCGCTACCGCGACAGCCCGCATGCGCCAATCGCCCGGCAGGCCAGGAGGCTGCTGGCCGCATTCGGCCGCGACCGTCGGCTGCTGGACTAGCCGTACCGGCCGGCCCGCCCATATGGATCCTGTTAGGGGATCGCGGGCGTGCTGGTGCCCGCGCGGGCGGCCGTGTTATCACGAAATCGTGCAGGGACGGCGGCTGAGCCGGGACCACCTCGCAGTGCTGATTGCGCTGGCGGGCCCGCTGGCGCTCGCCGCCATCCTGGTCCCGTTCCGGGCCAGCTTCCGCAACACCGATGCGGCCCTGGCGCTGCTGCTGGTCGTGGTGGCGGTAGCCGCGAACGGGAACCGGCTGGCCGGGTACCTCTCGGCCCTCTCGGTGGCTGCGTGGTTCGATTTCTTCTTCACCCCGCCGTACGAACGGTTCACCATTACCCGGCGGCCGGACGTTGAGACCACCGTCCTGCTGCTGCTCATCGGCATGGCCGTCACCGAGCTTGCGGTCTGGGGGCGCCGCCAGCAAGCGGCGGCGGCCCAGCGGGCCGGTTACCTCGATGGCATCACCGCTGCGGCCAGATCGCGATATATCTTGTATTTCACGAACGAGATGTATCGTGACTTCTACGAATGGCCGGACGAGGCTGGGAAGGGTGGCGCGGGATGTTCGAGAGATTCACTGACCGGGCGCGTCGGGTGGTGGTCCTGGCTCAGGAGGAAGCCAGGAAGCTGAACCACAGTGACATCGGGACCGAGCATCTCTTGCTGGGCCTGATCCATGAGAGCGAGGGTGTGGCCGCCAGGGCGCTGAAGTCGCTGGGCGTCACCGAGGAGGCCATGCGCCAGCGGGTCGAGGAGATCATCAGCCGGGGCCGGCAGGCGCCCCCGCCGCACATACCGTTCACCCCGCAGGCCAAGAAGGCCTTCCAGCTGGCCCTGCGCGAGGCGTTGCAGCTCGGTCATAACTACATCGGGACCGAGCACATCCTGCTGGGCCTGCTCCGCCAGGGTGAGGACCCCGCGGCGCAGGTGCTGGTGGGCCTGGGCGCCGAGCTGGACCGCGTTCGCCAGGTGGTGCTCGAGCTGCTGCACGGCTACCAGGGGGAAGCCGCTCGCTCTGCGGGCCGCCCGGGCAACGCCGGCCGTGGCCCGCGCAAGCTGCTGGCCGAGATCGCCGTCCGCCTGGATGCGGTGGAAGCGCGGCTGTCAGCGCTGGAGCATCGCGTCGGCACCGGGCCGGACCTGCGCGATCTCGACCAGCAGATCGCGCAGCTCCGCCGGGACAAGGAAGCCGCCATCGAAACGCAGGACTTCGAGCACGCGGCGGTGCTGCGGGACCGGGAGAAGGAGCTAGCCGCGGCGAAGGCCGGCCGTCAGGAGGAGTGGGTCACCATGCACCCGGACGCCCCTTCCCTGAGCGACGAGATCAAGCGCCTGCGCGATCTGCTTCGTGAGCACGGCATCGGCGCACAGGACGGCGCCGCCTAGAGTCCCGCGCCCGGCCTGGCCGCGCGGCAGCGGGCTACGTGCAGGACCGCCCCCCAGTGCCGCCGGAGGCGGCCATCGGGCCGCCTGGCCAGCCGACGTTGATCCAGTGCCAGGTCGTGGTCTTGCCGCCGTATCCGGCGGGACGCAACAGTTGACGCCCGCGCCATTCTCATCCACTGTGGGTGATTCTTGCGGCACTTCATCCGCTCATACTGTCCGGGTGCTTCACATTCGCGCCGTGAGCCCGGCCGAACAGACCGGACGCCTGCTTGATGCGCTCGCCGATGACCCTGGCGTGGTGAACATGGTGGTGCTGCGGGCGGCTGCGGCACGCCCAGCTGGTGACGCTGTGCAGTTCGACGTCTTGACCGGGTCTGCCAACCGGGTGCTGCGGCAACTGCGCGAGTTTGGCTTGCATGAGGACAGCTCTATTGTCGTCGAGAACGTGGACGCAGTCATTGCGGATACGGCGCGCCACGCGGAATGGCGCCGCTCCTATCACGGCGATAGAGCTCCCATATGGGAACTTGTAGAAGCCAGGATTCATGAAGATGCGGCGTACGCTCCGAGCTTCTTCGCCCTCTTGATGATCGCCGGGCTGATCGGCGCGTGCGGCATCCTGACCAACTCGCAGATCCTGATCGTGGGGGCGATGGTAGTAGGTCCCGAATACAGCGCCATCATCTCGGTCGCCCTTGGCATCGACCGGGGGGAAGGACGTGCGATCAGCCGGGGCCTGGTGGCTTTGCTGGCCGGGTTCCTGCTCGCTATCGCCGCAACCCTGATCTTCGCACTCTGCATCCGGTGGGCGGGCCGCGCACCCGAGCTCTACTTGCAGGGTATACGGCCTGTCTCTGACCTCATCAACTCACCCAACCTGTTTTCTGTCGTCGTCGCCGTACTCGCTGGCATCGTTGGCGTCGTGTCACTGACCTTGGCCAAGGCAGGTGCGCTCATCGGCGTGTTCATCTCAGTCACCACCATTCCCGCGGCCGCCGACATCGGGGTGTCAATTGCATTCGGAAGCTGGAGCGAAGCAGGCGGGTCCACGGTGCAGTTGCTGTTGAACGTGGGACTGCTGATCATCGTGGGCGCCCTCGGGCTGCGCACGCAGAGGTTCCTCTGGCGCAACTGGGCAGGAGCGGCTGGATCAGCCTGACCACCCGCTGGCCTGCGGTGCTCCGGCGGAGCGCTCTGGCCGCCACCACCTCTGGCACTTCGAGTTGATCACTGAATATGGTGACCTTGATCCTGACGGGCGGGTTTCGGCCCCGCCATCACCTTCGCGCTGGTCAACTTCGTCCTGCCCCTCGCCCTGGCCGTCGAGATCCGCCACCGAGCCGGAACGTCAGAGCCAGCGCAATAGGCGGCCCGCCTGGGGCGCGCTGCTCGCCGCTCGTAACTCCCCAGACGTTCCTAAAGCCTTTACGCTCTAGCGCCAGCCGGAGCTCGGCCAAGATGGCCTCGGCCCGGGGCTCCTGCAGCAAGCCGAGCATCACGAACGCATTCGCCACCGCCATCAGGCCCAGCGAGAGAGGAAAAAGAGGCCTGTCCCGCTCTGCCTGCAACAAGGCCTCGGCCGTCAGCGACCGAAGGCAGGCCTCCGGATCTGGCATCACACGGCAAGTATGACCGGACAGGCAAGCGGCAGCCAGGCCATGCCCGGGAAGCCGACTGGAGCGGATGGGTTGACCGGAGCTGCTGGTGAATCGGGCGGGCGATCACGTCTATGCACTCGCCGTGGACTTTTGCCGACGGGCAAGTGTGGTGGAAATTTGCACTGCCGGCGAGAATGAGGCCAGCCGCATTGTCACCAAAGGGGATCCACCGGCGGCTGCCGCGGTGGTAGCTGCCCAGAGGAGTACGCCCACAATGCCTGATGACGATCCCAGCGACACGCCAGAATCGCTCGCCGCGCGCCAGGCCGGGGAGGCGCATCATGCCCAATCCGGTTGAGGCCGCCTACACACCACCCGGCCCGTACGCCACGGCGACTGGCACGGTCACCGACGGTGCTGGCAATGCGATCTACGACCTGTACTACCCCGAGGATTATGCGGCCCTGGGGTTCAAGAGCCCGATCGTCACCTGGGGCAATGGGACATGGGGCATACCGCCTTACTACTCGACGCTGCTGGGCCACCTAGCTTCCTACGGTTTTAGCGTCATCGGCACGACTTCGCGGGAAACCGGCAGTGGTGTCGAGATCGGCGATGCCGCTCACTACCTGGTCACCCAGGCTGGGACCGCAGGCAGCGTCTTCTATGGCAACCTCGACGTAACCCGCGTGGCCGCCGCCGGTCACTCCCAGGGTGCCGGCGGCGCGACCCTGGCAACATTGAACAATCCGGCGCTGATCAAGACGTTGATGACGTTCTCACTACCCATTACCTATTGGCTCAATGGTCCCAGTATCGCCCAGCTGACCCGGCCCGCCTTTCTCAGCTCCACCCACGGGATCTTCGACTCGGTCATCGCTCCCCCCGTGATCGAGCGCATCTTCTACGAAACCCTCACCGTCCCCGCCGCGCTAGGCATCATCCTCGACTCGGACGGTAAACGGGCTGATCATGCCTCGATCGAGGACACAGCGTATGGCGGAAACCCTGGCGGTGAACTCGGCTACGCGACCGCCTGGCTCGCGTATCAGCTCCTCGGCGACACGACGGCCGCGGTCGCGTTCACCGGTGCGCAGCCCGAGCTGGTTTCCAATTCCAACTGGCCGGGCAGCGCTGTCAAGTAGATGGCACTGCCCCCACTGAACCTCCTGCTCGCCGCACCAAAACGTCGTGCTGGGGCTCACGCCCTACCTCGCCGTCCATGCCGCCCATCCTTCCTGCCGTGCGCATAGACGGCCACAGCTATCACGATCACAAGTCACCGACCCGCACTCTCGTGACCCTCTGAGGCCGACCTCTCATAGCCGCGTGGCGCCGTGGTGTCTGCCCGCCGTCAGCGCGCCGGCGGTTGCGGGATGATTCTGATCGAGGGGCGCGTTGAGCATAGAGGACACGACATATCGTGTTGTTTGGGTAGGCGTGGGCCGTTGACGGGCTCCGGGCCTTGAGAGGTGAGCGTGATGACCGGTTGGTACGCAGAGCGGACGCCGGACAGGTCGGCCAAGGCCATGATCGCCGTGACGCTGCTCGCGCTGTTGCTGGTGGCGGCCGTGCCGGTGGCCCTGCTGGCCGCAGTGGTCATGATGATGCTGGGATACGTCGCCGGCGGGCTCGCGCTGTTCGGCGCCTCGGTCCTCGCCGCCGCCATAGCTGTCGCGCTCGCGGGCATGAGCGGGATGCGGCAGCTGCGCAAGCTGCTCTCCGGGGGCAGCTTCCCCGTCGTGCGGCTGGACGCCAGCCAGTACACCGACGTCGCCGAGCCAGAGGGCAGCCACTACACCAACCTCGTGCAGCTGGACCGCAGCGAGTACACCGAAGTTCGCTGACCTGGCCCCTTCGCCCTTATTGCGTGTAATTCGGGCCGGATATCCGGCGGCGGATCCGGCTGGTGGCTGCAACGGTGAACTGACCCGGGTTCCGGCGGCCATTGGTGCAGGCGCCGTCTGGCTGCTGGAGCTCTGCTGCATCTGCGGCTACGGTGGTGGCCGTGCGGGGTGTGCCGTGGTGGGGCGTGGTCTCGTCGGCGGCGGCCCCGGTGCTGATGGTCGCCGGGTGGACGGTTGCCGCCGGGCTGCAGCCGCGTTCCTTCGACCCCGTTGCCCAGCCTGTCAGCGCGCTGGCCGCGCTGGGCGCTGCCGACCGGTGGGTGATGACGCTGACGTTCCTGGTGGTCGGCGCCTGTGATGTCGTCACCGGGATTTCGCTGCGGCCGGCCAGGGCGCCGGGGCGGCTGATCCTGATGGCCGGGGCCGGGGCAGGCGTGCTGGTCGCGGCGAACCCGGAGCATCCCGGGACCAGCCTTCCGCTGCCGCACATGATCTGGACCGCCGCCGGGTGCGCCGCGCTGGTGGCCTGGCCGGCCGGGGCCTGGCGGCGTGGGCCGTCGGTACCGTGGGGCCTGCGGCCGACGGTATCGGCCGGTGCCGTGACGGTGCTGCTGGCCCTGCTGGCCTGGTTCGGCGCGGAGCTGATCACCGGGGTCGGCCAGGCCGGCCTGGCCGAGCGCATCTTCGGCGCCGCGCAGGCGCTCTGGCCGCTGGCGGTGGTGGTGTCCTGCCGCCGTGCCGCCAGCGCGGGCCCCAGGCCCAGCCGCAGGCCAGGCCTGAACCAGCCAGGTGCGCGCCCTGCCCTCGACGCATACCGACCAGCCCGGTGAACGGCGCAACTCCTGGTCCACCGTGTCCCGCCAGCGATCGTCACCGGCTGCCTGGCCGGGCCGGGTTGCATAATCGATTATTCATGACCGCGTGTCACCACAAGCGCACTGAGGTGCCCCGATCAGGATCGCTGGTCACGGCGGAGGGGATGGCCGGCCGGGACCTCGACGAGAACAATCGGCACCCCATCGGGATCCTCGAGCCACATCTCGATCAGGCCCCAGGGCTCGGCCCGGGGTTCCCGGAGCACCCGGGCCCCGGCCGCCGCTAGCCGCTCATGCTCAGCGCGGACGTCGCGGACCTGCATCCAGATCATCACCGGCCCTGCGGCGCGGCCCGGACCGCGGCCGGATACCTCGAGGAACCCCGCCCCGAGGAAGAACACCACACCCGGATCGCCGGCCGGGCCGAACTCCCGGTAGACCGCCAAGCCCAGCACGTCACGATAAAAGCGCTGGCTCTGACCCACGTCAGCAGGCCGCACCAGGATCCGGCTGCTCAACACCTCCACAGCCCGATCCTCGCACCTGACTGGACCTGGCCGGGAGATTCCCGCCTCTGGCCAGGACCGGCGGCCAGGCCCGGAGCCTGGAGCCGGCGCGCAGCCGAGATCCCTGGCCAGACGCCGGGCCGCATACCACCCCCGGCGATACCGGGCCCGGAAGAACCCCGCCCGCCACACCGCCACACCCTCATCCCCTACATGGCCTCCAGCACCCGACCCGGTCTGCATACCTCACGAGGCCGGCCACCACAGATGCCCTGCTGGATAATGGACATTGCAGCCTCGTATAGCTATGCGCTGATTCGTATATTCCGGCAGCCACGGCGACCACTGGCTCGGCATCATTTCCCTGGCCAGGCCACGCCTAACGCCGAATACGAGTGGGCGGTCGATGGCTAACTCGCCGCGACCGAGCGACACAGAACGGCCAATTCTGGGCCTGTCCGCGTGTCGTTGTCAGGCGCGCGGCCCTGGACACGATGAATGGTCGCGCCCAGCTGTAGCCGTAATGCCAGGAGGTAGGCCTTGGATCCAGCGACTGGCTGATCCGCGGGCGGGGTCCAGGTACCGCGTCAGTGGCTGGGGTGGTCGTCAGAGATCCAGGACGCCTGCAGCTCGACCACGCGCCGGGTGGCGTAGTTCATCTCCGCTACGGTCAGGCGGAGCCGGTACCACAGGCACCGGAGCCGTTCGCGGCCGGACCAGGAGACCGCCTTCTCCAGCTGCCGCCTGTGGGCGAGATCAGCAGAGCCGGGCGCGGGGCTCGCCATGCCTGCCGTACCCGGTGCGGGCAGGCCGCCCGGGTGTTCATCTGGTGTGAGAGGATTCCGGGGCATTGTGGTCTCCTTGGTGGCTTTGCCGGGCCGCCTGCCTGGTATCGGAAGCTGATGAACTCACCCGGGCGGGTGTCGTGGCTGGCTTCACTGTCGCGGGCGGCGGAGGTGTTGACCACGCATAACCGCCCACAAGACCGCCTACAAAACAGCCCACAAGAATCCGCACGCTTTGCGTTTCCGGTGATGGCCGCGCGGCGGCGGCGCGGGCCCCTGGTGGACTATTCCTCGCGCTTGCGGCCGTCGGCTCCGGTTGGGCCTCGTCGCGGCGCCACGGAAACTGCAGATGGAGGCCTGACTTGCGGGCGGCGGAAAATGGCGGGAGAGGCTGGGCCTGCGTACTGTTTGGGGAAGGACTTGTTCCGCCCGCGGCCGGTAACCGGGCGGACAGGTTGTGAGGGGGCACTGCGATGGTGGCCGAGCAGTCTGCGCTGTCTTTTGCCGGGCTGCTGCGGCAGCTGCGGGCCGGGGTGAAGCTGACCCAGGAGGAGCTGGCGGCAGCGGCGGGGGTGTCCGCGCGGTCGGTCAGCAACTTGGAGCGGGGCATCAACCGCACCGCGCACAAGGACACCGCGATCTTGCTGGCCGGTGCGCTGGGCCTGACCGGGCAGGCGGAAGAACTGTTCGTGGCGGCGGCCCGCGGCAACGTCCCGGCCGCGCAGGTCCTGGCGGCCGCGGAGAGTGCGGCGCCACGGCCAGCAGCGGTGCCCCGTTCCCCTTACCGCGGGCTGGCCGCGTTCGAGGAGCAGGACGCGGTGGTTTTCTTCGGCCGCGAAGCGGCCACCGCCCAGGTGCTGGAGCGGATGTCGCGGCACCTGGCGGGCACGGGGCTGCTAATGGTGTCGGGGGTGTCGGGCGCGGGGAAGTCGTCGCTGCTGCGGGCGGGAGTGCTGCCGCGGATCCGGGCGGCGGGGCTGGCAGCCGCGCCGGGAGCGGCGTCGTGGCCATGTGTGCTGTTCACCCCGACCCGGGCGCCGCTGGATGAGCTGGCGCTGCGGGTGGCGCTGCTGGCAGGAACCGACGTGTCCGCGGTGCGGCGGGGGCTGGACACTTCGCCGGAGGGGTTCGCCCTGCCCGCGCGGCAGGCCGCCCTGGCGGGGTCACCCGGCCGGCCGGGGATGGGGATGGCCCCGTGGCTGAGGACGGCCAGCCCTCGCTGCAGCGCCGGTTGCTGGTGGTGGTCAACCAGTTCGAGGAGCTGTTCACCCAGTGCCCAGATGAGGGGGAGCGGCGGGCGTTCATCACGGCCCTGCATGCGGTCGCCACCGCCCGGCACGGGCCGGATCAGCCACCGGCGGCGTTGGTCGTGCTGGGTGTGCGCGCTGACTTTGAGGCCCGGTGCGCGGACTACCCGGAGCTGGCCGATGCGGTCCAGGACCGCTACCTGTTGACGGCGATGACCGGGCGGCAGCTCCGGATGGCGATCGCCGAACCAGCCAAGAAGGCGGACTCCGGCGTCGATGACGACCTGGTCGAGGTCCTGCTGGCCGAGGTGTGCACCGGCCAGCCCGGGACTTCCGGAGCGGGGGTGTTGCCGTTGCTGTCGCACGCCCTGGACCAGGCCTGGCGGTCCCGGGCCGGGCAGGCGGTCACCCTGGCCGACTATGAACGCACCGGCGGCATCGAGGGCGCGGTCGCGGGCAGCGCCCAGCGCGCCTATGAGCGTCTTGCGCCCGGCCAGCAAGCCGCCGCCCGGCAGGTCTTTACGCGGCTGACCGCCACCAGCAGTGAGGGTGTGGACTCCGCCGATCGCGCCAGCAGGGCGGAGCTGACCGAGGGCAAGAGCGCCGCCGAGGCCCAGGATGTGGAGGCGGTGCTGGAGGCCTTCGCCGCCGAACGGCTGCTCACTCTGGCGGCCGGCACGGTGGAACTTAGCCACGAGGCGCTGCTGACCGCCTGGCCGCTGCTGCGCGACACCTGGCTGGCCGACACCCACGCCGACCGGATCGTCCGCTCCCGGCTGCACACCACCGCCGCCGAGTGGGCCCGCCAGTCGCGCGACCAGTCCTACCTTTACGGCGGGAGCCTGCTGCAGGCCGCGACCGGCACCGCCACCCGGATCGGTGCTGATCCCGCCCGCCACCCGCCGCTCAGCCAGACCGAGCGTGACTTCCTGAACGCCAGTAGCTCCGCTCACCGGCGGACGGTCCGCCGACGGCAGGCAGTGATCGCTGGTCTTCTCGTCCTGACCCTGACCGCCCTCACCCTGACCGGGATCGCCGTCCACAACGCCGCCAGCGCCCGCCATCAGCATGCCATCGCCCTGTCCCGCCAGCTCGCCGCCGAAAGCCTCAACGTCGATGGCACCAATCCTGTGACCGCGCGCCGGCTCGCTGTCGCCGCCTGGGCCGTCTTCCCCACCGGCCAGGCCAATTCGGCCATCACGACCCTGCTGGCCGAGCAGCAGCAACAAGGCATGCTGCCCGCCGACCCGTCCACCGTGTACGGGGTGGCGTTCAGCCCCGATGGCAGGCTGCTGGCCAGCGCCGGAGGCGACGGCACGGTGCGGCTGTGGGATCCCGTCACCGGCCGCGCCGCCGGCGCGCCGCTCCACGCCAGCGCCCAGCACGGTGTGTTCGGGGTGGCGTTCAGCCCCGACGGCAGGCTGCTGGCCAGCGCCGGAGGCGACGGCACGGTGCGGCTGTGGAATCCGGCCACCGGCCGCGCCGCCGGCAAGACCCTGCACGCCAGCGGCCGGACCACCGCCCGGTATGGGGCGCGCGCGGTGGCGTTCAGCCCCGACGGCAAGCTGCTGGCCAGCGGCGGTGCCGACGGCACGGTGCGGTTGTGGAACCCGGCCACCAGCCGCCCCGTCGGCGCGCCCCTCCACGCCAGCGCCCGGTGGGGTGTGTTCGGGGTGGCGTTCAGCCCCGACGGCAGCCTGCTGGCCAGCACGGCGGCGACGGCACCGTGCGGCTGTGGAACCCGGCCACCGGTCGCCCCGCCGGCAAGACCATCCAGACCAGCGTCGGCCCTTTTGGTGGCCATGGCGCGGTGGCGTTCAGCCCCGACGGCAAGCTGCTGGCCATCAGCAGCGGCGACGGCACGGTGCGGTTGTGGAACCCGGCCACCAGCCGCCCCGACGACGCGCCCCACCAGACCGGCGCCGTGTACGGCGTGTTCGGGGTGGCGTTCGGCCCTGACGGCAAGCTGCTGGCCAGCGCCGACGCCGACGGCACGGTGCGGCTGTGGAACCCGGCCACCGGCCAGCCCGCCGGCGCGCCCCTCCAGGCCACCAACGCCTACAACAGCGTGCTCGGGGTAGCGTTCAGCCCCGGCGGAAAGCTGCTGGCCATCGCTGGCGGCGACGGCACGGTGCGGCTGTGGAACCCCGCCACCGGCCGCCCCGCCGGCGCGCCGCTCCAGATCGGCTCCGGCCTGGCTGACGGCGTGGACGGAGTGGCGTTCAGCCCCGACGGAAAGCTGCTGGCCAGCGCCGACGCCGACGGCATGGTGCGGTTGTGGAACCCCGCCACCCGCCGCCCCGTCGGCGCGCCCCTCCCCGCCACCAGTGCCCGGTGCGGCGTGCTCTGGGTGGCGTTCAGCCCCGGCGGAAAGCTGCTGGCCAGCGCCGACGGCGACGGTACCGTGCAGCTGTGGAATCCGGCCACCGGCCGCACCGGCGCGACCCTTCCACGCCAGCCCCGCCAATGGGTGTACGTGGCGTTCAGCCCCGACGGCAAGCTGCTGGCCAGCGCCGACGCCGACGGCACCGTGCGGCTGTGGAACCCAGCCACCGGCCAGCCCGTCGGCGCGATCCTCCATGCCAGCGCCCAGAACGGCGGCGTTCACGTGGTCGCGTTCAGCCCGACGGCAAGCTGCTGGCCGGCGGCAGCGGCGACGGCACCGTGCGGCTGTGGAACCCGGCCACCGGCCGCCGCGTCGGCGTGCTCCAGACCGGCACCGGCCCTAGTACCGGCGTGTAGGGGCTGGCGTTCAGTCCCGACGGCAAGCTGCTGGCCATCGGCTGCGGCGACGGCACCGTGCGGCTGTGGAACCCGGCCACCGGCCGCCCCGTCGCGACCCTCCACGTCACCAGCAGCAGCGTGTACGGCGTGCACGCGGTGGCGTTCAGCCCCGAGCGGCAAGCTGCTGGCCACCGGCGAAGGCGACGGCACCGTGCGAGTGTGGAACCCGGCCACCCGCCGCCCCGTCGGCGCGCCCATCCAGACCGGCTCCGGCCCTGCTGGCGCCGTATCCGTGGTGGCGTTCAGCCCCGACGGCAAGCAGCTGGCCGGCAGCAGCGACGACGGCGCCGTGCGGCTCTGGCAGGTATCGCTATTCGCGCATACCTATGCGCAGCTTTGCGCTGACGTGGGACCACCGACACCGCAAGAATGGAACCACTACGCCTTCGGCGAACCGCAGCCGAAGGTCTGCGGATGAACGCCCCACGCACCCGGCCGCCGCGGCGTCGGTGGGGGAGGTGATCACCGGCGCCGCTGCGCTGGCCGGACACCTCGCGCAGCAGCGGGCGACCTGGCGCTGGCGCGGCAGCCAGCGTCAGCACCGCCAGCCGATAGCTAACGGCCCAGCCAGGTGGGCGCACGCCCCATGACCGTGAGTAAGGCCCTCGATCAGGGATCCCAGGTCCCAGATCCCTGGCGCAGGATGGCCAATCCGGGGTTGGGGCATGGGCGGCCAAGCACGGCCGGGATGGCGCACCGAACGAATATCGCTCGTCAAGTGGCGGGCAGCGCAAACCACAGTCTGTGACGGGCCGACGGAGGAGCCTCGCGCCTCCCTGCCGACTCGGCGCGGGTGGCGCATGTGGTGTCTTTGGCGAGCACCTCGTGCAGGTTAACCAGTTCGGCACGTCCAAGCCCGCCGGCGACGAGGAGAGACCGATGGCCGTGAGCTTCCAGCTGGTGATCGACTGCGCTGACCCTGAGCCGCTCGCGCGCTTCTGGGCTGCCGCATTGGGGTACGAGCTTGAACCGCCTCCAGCTGGCTTCGCCAGCTGGGATGCGTACTGGCGAGACGTCGGAGTGCCAGAGGATGAGCTAGGCGGTGGCGCGGACCGCATCGTCGATCCCGGCGGGCGGGGGCCGCGGATCTGGTTCCAGGTGGTACCGGAGCGCAAAGCGGCCAAGAACCGGCTGCACCTCGATATCGGCGTCAGTGGCGGCCGCGCGGTTCCGATCGAGACGCGCAGGCAGCGCGTCGACGCGGAGGCGGCCCGGCTGGCCGGTCTCGGCGCCCAGCTCATCGGTGTCCTGGACACGGAAGGCCTCGACCACTACGCAGTCGCGATGAAAGACCCCGAGGGCAACGAGTTCGACATCAACTGAGGCCCCACGGTCAGGAACCCAGGGCGTTGCCATGTCCGGAAGACGCCCGCAGCGCATCGGTCAGCAAGGCGACCAGCGCCTCGAGCTGCACGTCGGCCGAGGAGGAGACCTCTTGGTCCGACCCGTCCAGCGCCCGGGCGGCGAGCCCTGCCTTGCTGTCGATCAGCCCGGCGATCCGGGCGTCGATGGTCTGCGCGGCGATGATGCGCCACGCGGTCACTGGTTCGGCCTGCCCGATGCGGTGGCTGCGGTCGATGGCCTGGGTCTGCTCCGCGTCGGTCCAGGACATCTCGGCCAGCACGATGTTCGAGGCGACCTGCAGATTCAGGCCCACGCCAGCCGCGGTCAGCGAGCACACCGCGACCGCGACGTCCGGGTCGTTCACGAAGGCTTCGACGTTCGCCTGCCGCACTGTGGGCGTCTGGCCGCCACGGATCGACGAGAAGCGCACCCCCTGCCGGGCGAAGATCTCTTCGGCGGCGTCCATCACGTCGACGTGCTTGGCGAAGAAGACGACCTTGCCGGCGCTGCGGGCCAGCTGAGCCGCATAGTCCGCGGCCAGTCCGGCCTTCGCCTGGCCGATGCGTCGCATCATGGTGAACACGTTCTCGCCGGACTGCGCGCCCGTCGCCTCCTTCAGCTCCGACTGGGCCACCCGGCGGACGAGGTCGTGGTCGATGCCCTCGGCGCTGACGCCGGGGGATCGGTTCGCGAGTGCGGTCTTGTACCGCGCCACCATCCGGCCAGCGAGGTCCTGTTCTGCCTCCCTGATCGACCGGCCGGCCCGTTCGTCCAGCTCAACGGGGAGGTCAGCGATACGGCGGGCGGGGAGGTCGGCGGCCACGTCGAGCTTGCGCCGGCGCACGATGCCCAGGTCGATCACGCACTGGCGCGCCGCGGCGTAGAAGCTTCGGTCGGCAGGCGTCAGGCCGGTGTCCTCAAGCGCGTCCATGAGCTCGTCGAGGGGCTTGCTGTCGTCGATCCAGCCGAGGAACTGCCAGATTGCCCGGAAGTCCTCGATGTCGTTGATCAGCGGGGTGCCGGTCAGCGCCATCAGCAGGGGCCGGTCCGTACGGGACCTGATGCGGTCGGAGAGCGCGAGGACGTTCTGCGAGCGCTGCGAGGTCTTGTTCTTCATGAAGTGAGCCTCGTCCACGACCATGCCGCGGAAGCCGAAATCACCGAGCCAGCCCATGTGGCGGTCGAGAACCTCGTAGTTGAGCACGACGATATCGGCGAATCCGTCGACAGCCTCGCCGTCGCCCTGCACCACCGTGGCCGGGCGGTGGGGAGTCCAGCGGGCCGCCTCACGGGCCCAGTTGGTCTTGACGACATTCGGCACGACGGCGAGCAGCGGGTAGGCGTTCGCTGCCTCCGCGGCGAGCAGCGCCTGGGCCGTCTTGCCCAGACCCGGCTCATCGGCGAGCAGGAATGTCCGGCGACCGGCAGCGGCCGCGGCGACCAGCTGCCCCTGGTGCGGCATCAGTTCCAGGCCCGCCGGGGTGAACCGTTCCGCCGGCGCCGGGAGCGCCATGCACGCCGGGGCTCCCCCGCCGGCACGTTCGAAGGAACTCAGCAGCGGGCCGAGCAGCTCCCAGCCGGCCAGGCGGCGCGGACGGGAGGTGCTCTGCGGAACGGCGGAGAAGTCGGGGGCGAGAAAGGGGTTCGCCAGTTGCCGGGAGATCACCGGCTGCGGCACGACTCGCCGCTCCGAGCCGGCGGAAGCTGTAGCGGTCTCCGTAGGCGCGATCTCCTCGGGTGCCGGCTCGATCCCGAGGTCCCGCAGCATCTCCCGCTTGAGCGACCGGGCCGCCTCGGAGACGCCGGACCCCTCGGCAAGCAGCGCCAATAGCCCAGCGTCCTGGACTGCGGTCGTCGCGAGGATGGCCGCGAGACCGTCCAGGCGCTTGAGCTGCTCGGCTCGATGACTGTCGCTTCCGGCCGCCGCCCGGACGCGGGCACGCTCGTCCCGCAGCAGCAGGGCGACGGCCTGGAACTTCGTGCGCACGGCAGGCGTCACGCGGCCGCGCCGGGCAGCCGCCTCGACCTCACGGACGGTTCGGGCGAGCACCGAGACGACATCGCCGCGGTGGTGGACGCGTCGCTGCTTCCGCGGGGCGGTACGGCGAGCGCCAGTCTGGCGCTGGCCTGGTCGAGCCACAGACTTCTCCTCTGGAATGCCGGGACACGGTGGCCACGGCAGCATGCAGCACAGTCCCGCGGCCGGGGCGAGAACGTCCCGGCAGAGGGACTGGTGCTTTGAACCCCGAGCCGGCTTGCGGATCTCCGACGATCGACGCAGGCAGGCCCGGCAGGCCATTCAACCGCCGGTGGGTGGGCTGGTGACCACGGCGCGGGGAAAGTCATCGTCGGACGACCGGCTCGGTTCTCGGCTACCGCTCATGTCAACGCGCGCGAGAGCGCATAATTCCCGGCCGCACTGTGGTGAACGTCCTCAATTGCCGCGCCGGGGCCACGGGCTTCGCGGCGGAGCGAAGCAGGCGCAGTGTCTGGCCATGAAGAGCTTCATCGACCTGTCCTCTGTCCCGTCCGATCACTGACCCGTCGGCTACGGCGTCTCGCCGAAGCTGCTGGCGAGCGGATCACCAGGCCGCACCCGCACATGCTCCGCCTGGCCGGCAATTGCCGGCAAAGGGAAAGAACTTCTCGTTCCGCGGCTGCATCCGTAGGCCGATGGGACTTCCTCCTGGGCCAACGACGTGTACCGCCGTACGTGGCGCGCCGCCGCTTCGCAAGAAGGTTGTCAGTTCCCAGCGGACGATAAAGGCAAGGAGATCTCACTCCTTGCCACTTTTAACGTATAGCAGGCTGGGGGGCTTGCGGCAAGACCCGGGTCGTGCTGCAGAATCGGCGGCCGGACCAAGAACGGACGAAGACATGGGGGCACGACGTGCGTGTGTTGTTGTCGACCTATGAGGGACGCGGTGACGAACCGCTGGTGGGACTGGCGGTGCGGTTGCGGGCGCTGGGCGCGGAGGTGCGGGTGTGCGCGCCGTCCGACTGGGTGGAGCGGCCGGCCGACTCGTCAGAGGGAAGGCAACGAGAGATGAGGACGTGCCCTACACGAGGTTCGGCAGAGCTGGAAGCGCCGGTGATTCGATCGGCCAGTGCAGTGCAACTGAGCACGGCTGCCTCGGAGGTATCGCGGTGAGCGAGCAGCACGTGTTGGGTCTTCAAGAGGTTGACGAGATGCAGGTCGCGGTCGTTGGCGGCAAGGGCGCGCAGCTGGGGGCACTGTCGCGGATCGACGGCATCCGCGTGCCGGCTGGCTTTTGCGTGACGACGGACGCCTTCCGGCGGATCATGGCGGAAGCGCCCTCGATCGACGATCGGCTCGATCAGCTGTCGCGCCTGAACCCGGACGACCGGGAGGCGATCCGCACGCTCAGCGCGGAGATCCGCCGGACCATCGAAGGGATCGCCATCCCGGGCGATCTCGCGGCGGCGATCACCCGCGCTCTCGCCCAGCTCGGCGAGCAAGCCGCCTACGCCGTCCGATCCAGCGCGACGGCAGAGGACCTGCCGACGGCCTCCTTCGCCGGCCAGCAGGACACGTACCTGAACGTCGTGGGGCCGGCGGCGATCCTCCAGCACGTCAGCCGGTGCTGGGCGTCGCTGTTCACCGAGCGCGCCGTGACCTATCGCCTGCGGAACGGCTTCGACCACCGGAAGGTCCACATGGCCGTGGTCGTGCAGCAGATGGTCTTCCCGGATGCGGCCGGCATCCTGTTCACGGCCGACCCCGTCACGGGCAACCGGAAGGTCGCCTCCGTGGAGGCCAGCTTCGGCCTCGGTGAGGCCCTGGTCTCCGGCCTGGTGAACGCGGATGTCTTCAAGGTGCGCGACGGCGAGGTCGTCACCAAGGCGATCGCCGCCCAGCAGCGTGCGGTTCACGCCTCGCCAGCTGGCGGGACGCAGGAACAGGCGATCGACCCGCAGCGGCAGGAGCAGCCGGCGTTGACGGATGCGCAGGTTGTGCGGCTCGCGCGGCTCGGCCGGCGGATCGAAGCGCACTTCGGCCGTCCGCAGGACATCGAATGGTGCCTGGTCGATGATGGCTTCCAGATCGTCCAGAGCCGGCCGATCACCACGCTGTTCCCCATCCCCGAGCCCGGCGACCGGGAGAACCACGTCTATGTCTCCGTCGGTCATCAGCAGATGATGACCGACCCCATGAAGCCCCTCGGGCTGTCCTTCTGGCAGATGACGACCCCCGCGCCCATGGCCGAGGCCGGCGGCCGCCTGTTCGTCGACGTCACCCAAAGGCTGGCCTCGCCGGCGAGCCGGGCCGGCCTCCTGGAGGCCCTGGGGAGATCCGATCCGCTGACCGGGGACGCGCTGCAGACCATCATCGAGCGCGACGGCTTCATCCGGCCGCTGCCTGACGAGGGTCCCCCCGGGCCACTGTTTGGCGGCGCGCCAGCTCCGATCGAGACCGATCCGGCCATCGTCACCGAGCTGATCGGGCGTAGCGAGGCATCAATCGCCGCCTTGGAACGCGACATCCGGACGAAGTCCGGAGAGGCGCTGCTCGACTTCATCCAGGCGGACATCCAGGAGCTGAGGCGGATCTTGTTCGATCCGCAGAGCCATCAGGTGTTCATGTCGGCGATGGAGGCCGCGTGGTGGCTCAACGATCAGCTGCAGGCGTGGCTGGGCGAGAAGAACGCGGCTGACACGCTCACGCAGTCCGTTCCCCATAACGTCACATCGGAGATGGGGCTGGCGCTCTTGGACGTCGCGGACGTGATCCGCCCGCATCCGGACGTGGTGGCGTTTCTGCACCACGTCGAGGACGAGGGTTTCCTGGACGAGCTAGCCAAGCTCTCGGGCGGCCGGGAAGCGCGAGACGCCATCGAGGCGTGGCTCGAAAAGTACGGCATGCGCTGCGTCGGCGAGATTGACATCACGCGGCCGCGTTGGAGCGAGCGCCCCTCCACGCTCGTGCCCGTGATCCTCGGCAACATCAAGAACTTCGAGCCGGGCGCCGGCGCGCGGCTCTTCGAGCAAGGGCGGCAGGAGGCATGGGCGAAGGAACAGGACGTGCTGGAGCGCTTGCGGGCCCTGCCGGACGGGGAGCGGAAGTCCGAAGAGGCCAAGCGGATGATCGACCGGGTGCGGACCTTCATCGGGTACCGGGAGTACCCGAAGTACGGCATGGTCAGCCGCTACTTCGTGTACAAGCAGGCCCTGCTGAAAGAGGCCGAGCGCCTCGTGCAGGCCCACGTGCTTCGTGAGAAGGAAGACATCTTCTACCTGAGGTTCCCAGAGCTCCACGACGTCGCGCGCACGAACCACGTGGATGACCAGCTCATCTGCTGGCGCAAGGACGCGTTCAGGTCGTATCAAGCGCTCACGCCGCCCCGGGTGCTCACATCGGACGGCGAGATCATCACCGGGGCGTACCGACGCGACGACGTGCCGACCGGTGCCCTGGTCGGCCTACCGGTCTCCGCCGGGGTCATCGAAGGGCGGGCCCGCGTCATCCTGGATATGGCGCAGGCCGATCTCGAAGCGGGCGACATCCTGGTCACGGCCTACACGGACCCCAGCTGGACGCCGCTGTTCGTGGCGATCACGGGCCTGGTCACGGAGGTGGGAGGCCTGATGACGCACGGCGCAGTGATCGCACGGGAGTACGGCTTGCCGGCCGTCGTCGGTGTGGTAGATGCCACCCGGCTGATCCCCGATGGGCAGCGGATCCGCGTGCACGGAACCGACGGGTACGTCGAGATTCTGCCTTGACTGATGCAGGACAAGGCGGCAACGAGTTCTGTCTCGACTGAGTGGCCGCGAACGTGAAAACCCGGCTCCAGTATCGTGGAACCGGGCTTCTAACTGAGAAAACTCTGGTCGGGGTGGCCGGATCGAACCGGCGGCCTCTTCGTCTCGAACAGGGCGCGCTTGAGCTTGCGCTCCCTGCTCGTGCGCGTCTGGGCAGGTCAGCAACCCCGCATACGGCCCGGAGACAGCGTCTGACAGCATCTTACGGGAACCTGCTGCTCCCGTTCCGCTCCCAGAATCGGACACCTGGGCAACCGCGATGGCCACCCTTGGCACAACCGTGTCCAGGAACACGGTTGTGCCACCCGATCTATCAGGAGAACCACCAGGAAACCGCCGCCCGGCAGGCATGCAACACGCTGACCGGCGCGTACTGAGCAGCGGTCGATCCACTCGTAGTGTGTCCTCAGTCCGGGTCCAAAGGGACCGGGCCGGATCCGTCGTCGGCGAACAACGACCCCTCACCTTCCGCCCGGTGCTCCCGCGCTCGCCGACCTAGGCCGAGGTTCCGAGCCGCCCACTCCCATAGTCCGGCCAGGCCGCGGCGCGAGACGTTGCCGGGAACATCTGGCGTGGTCCCCGGTATAGAGACCGTGTCGATGTCCCAGGCCTGCCACTCCGGCATGGACCGCATGTCTTCGGGTTCCGGTTGCCCGGGCACCGGGACCCACGGCTGCGGCTCATGAGACGGCCCATCCGGGGCGGCCCCGTTCCGGGATCGTGAGCCTCGGCCCTGCGGGGCTGGGGTTTCGGCCCAGAGCCACTCCGGGAAATACCCGACCGGTGGCTGGACACCAAGGCCGGCTCCGTCGAGCGGAGCATCGAGCCGTTGCTTGATTCGCCGGGCCTGGTCCTGTTCCCAGGTGCTCAGCCGCTTCTTCTCGACCCGTCTCCGGGCATCGACGATGTCCTGGGTCAGCTCCGGGATTTCCGTCGTCCACCCGGATAGCCGGCTCTGGGTCTCCTCGAGAATGGTGTCCGCCAGCAGGTTGCCCGCCGCCTGCCGGACCGACCGCTTGTGCGCGGCTATCCGCAGCCGCAGGTTCTCCTCAGCGGCCAGCATCTTCTCGTAGGTGTTTTCCGGGCCCAGGTTGAGCAGCACCTTGACCAGCATCGGCAGGCACTCGATGGTCGTGAAGAGCAGAAAGAGCAGCCACCGCGCCGCCGTCAGCGTGGAACTCCCTGCAGTAGCGGCATCTAGCGCCTGGAGCCTGATCAGCAGGCCTGTGTCGTTCCGGTTGTTCGCCGTGAAGGCATCGGTCTGCTGCTGCTGCTCCGCCCGGTCCACTCGCAGTTTCTGCTCGGCCGCGGGCAGTTCCGCCGCTGCCTGGCTCTTCGCCCGGGCCTGCTGCACGTTCCCCGCGCCCAGCAGCCGGGCTTCCATCGTCCGGATCTGTGTGTTGTCCTGCTGGACCTGCGCTTTGTCCGCCTCGTAGCTCTGGCCGCTTGCCTGGGCGAGTTGGCCGTTGCCAGGAGGGCACTTCGCCCCACCGGTCGGCGGCACCCCGTAGAGCTGGCATTGCCACTCGCTGTAGTCGGCGTTTTCCTTCTTCTGGACCTGATCACGCTGCGCTATCAGACTCTGGAGTGCCTTGTTGCCCGCCAGGTTCGCCCCCGGCCCGCCGCTGCTGATAGTGGCGTTCAGCGCGGCCACCCGGGTCTGGTCCGCCACTATCTGGTTGGTGAGCGGACTGTGCGGCAACTGCCGGTAGTAGGCCGCGGCCGCGTGGTCCTGCAAGATCGTGATCTCGTGCTCGATCTCCGGCCGGAAAATCTGCAGCACAAACGGAGTGGAGATGACTATGCCGAAAAGCAGCGCGAGAAACAATCGCGGGAGCGCCAGGAAAAGGTAGTTCCGCCTTTTCTCCTGCCGCTGCAGTGACACCACCAGCCAACGGTCCAGGCTGAGGATGGCCAGTCCCCAGGCGATAGCGAACGGAATCGCCGCCCACCAAGCCACCTTCAAGGCAGTCACCAGGGCAAAGGTCAAGGAAACGGCAGCTATACTGGCCGTAATGAGGATGGCGGCGCCGATACCCGTATATTTCGGGCGCTCCGTGGGGCACTCGGCCAGGATTTCCGGTCGTGCTCCGGCAAGCCATATGAGCGGCTGTCTCATGCCCGTTCTGCTCCGTTCCTGGCCGGCCACTGACCGCGTGCGCTAAGGCTGCGATCGCGCGTCAGTAAGAAAGATGGCCTGCCCGCGCCAGGGCACGGCAGCCGGACGGATCGCGGAAGAACAGGAAATACGTATCGCGGGCGGCCGCAGCCAGCCACGTCGTTCACGGAATCCCCCCTTGCCCCTACGGTGCGTAACCGTCAGGCCCCCTTACCGCCGCAGTCGCTCTGCTGTTGCCGCAGTCGTCCTGTTGTCAGGCGAGTGGCCCATGTCGAGCGATCCTCCCGTCCCGGCTTGTCATGATACGGTTAACGCCATCGTAAGTGGTAAATAATCGGGCATCGAGAGTTCCGCCGACCAAATCGGCTCCTCAGCGTAGGCGGCTTGCTAAGTGGGGGGATGCTGCCTGATGCGCACTGATGTGCAGGCGGCTGGTGCCGCTTTACCATTTCTTTGTTGCGTGCCCGCTCCGCAAACTTCCGAAAAGGGACAAATGACCGGCAGCGCGCTGCGCGGCCCAGTGGCCGCGCTGGGCGCCCGCGGAACCATTGGCAACCCGGAACGAGGCAGTTGGTGACGACAAACTTCGACGGCGGACCTTACGGCCGCCGGGCATTCAGGAGCATCGGCCTGTGGGGGGCACCGCAGAGCGGCAAGACCACGTTCCTGGCCGCGCTGTTTATTGCCGTCAACCGTTCACACCTGGACCTGCGCATCTACGGGGTGGACGACGAGTCCACTGAGTTCCTCGTGGAGAGCACGGACACACTGGCCAAGGAGCACAAGTTCCCAGCCGGGACCGAGCAGGTTAAGCCGCTCAGTTGGACCATGAGCATGATGACCAAGATGCAGGTGACTGAGCGGGGCCGGTTCGGCCGGCAGAACTCCAGCACGGTCACTGTCCCGGCCGAGTTCAGCATCGACCTGCGTGACGCCCCCGGCCGGGTCTTCGGCAGCCGGGCGGCGGTGTCGCGGCCAGCCGGTGGCTCCCGGCTGGACATCGACGGTGACGAGCCCGCGGACCCGCCCACCAGACTCCCGGTCCCGGTCCTCTCCGACGACGACATGATGGATTACCTGGCCGGGTGCGACGGGGTGCTGCTGCTGATCGACCCGGTCCGGGAGCAAGAATTCGGGGACGCTCACAAATACTTCCAGGGCACCCTGCTGCGGATCGCACAGCGCCGCCTCGCGGCCATGCCGCCAGGCTCGCGGCTCCCACACCACGTGGCCGTGTGCATCAGCAAGTTCGACCATCCGGACGTGTACCAGTTCGCCCGCAGGAGTGGGTACCGCACCTACGCCGAGAACGACCCCTTCTTCTTCCCGCGGGTGGACGAACGCGATGCTGAACGCTTTTTCCTGGAACTCTGCCGCAGGTCGGAGCACAGCGACGCGGAACTGGTGACGAACGCCTTGGCCCAGTACTTCCACCGGGACCGCATCAGGTACTTCGTTACCTCAGCTGTCGGCTTCTACCTCGGTCAGGCCAGCCGGTTCCGGCAGGACGACCCGCACAACGTGATGAAGCAGGGGGACGGTACCTACAAGATCCGGGGCCAGATCCACCCGATCAACGTGCTCGAACCGATGCTATGGCTCGGCCATCGAGTCGCAGCCAGGGACCGGCCATGAGTGCCCTGGTACAGGTCAGCGCGAGTTGGGCACTCTGGGGGAAGTACCCAGGCACAAACGACGACTACTCGATCCTGGCGTCGAGCAGCCAGCCATTCGGGGCGGCCGATTTCGCTCGGATCCTGGCTCATTTCGCCCCGGGGACCCCGCCTACCGAAGGTGGCCTGCCGAGTTCACTTCCCTGGGTGACGATCAGCCGGGTCGGCGCGAGCAACCAGTTCTACCTGGGCATCGCGATCCAGGAAATGACCAGCCAGGTCGACGGGGCGGGACGGCCGATCACCCGGACGTCCTATTTCTGCGTGCCCTACGCCGAACTGACCAAGGCACCGGTTTCCTACGCGGACCTCTACCGCAGCGTGGCCGCACTACAACTCCCGCACGAGAACGGCGATCTCATCCGGATCAGCGTCCCACCGCTGGACGCGAGAGTATTGGCCGACGACATCGTGTCCGTGTTCGGCGAGGCCCAGGTGAGCATGGCCGCAGCCCTGCTGCTGTCCGGGGTGGTCAGCATCGTCGGCTCTGACGGCTCGGCCGTTCTCGAACGGCTGCGATTCCTGGACGCGGTCGCCGCGATACTGCCCTACGGATACCGCACCTGGTACACCGCTGCGACCTGGTCCGACAGCGGCGCACGGCACCGCATCAGGCTGGCGTTCGCGGCCCGGCCACGCGAGGATGCGGCCGTTATCCGCTGGCGATCGGCTCCGGAGCCCGCGCCGGTCGCCGGTCCAGCCGGGCTCTACCTTGAGCAACTGCGCCAGCTTCGGCACCGGGACCCGAGCCCGGAAGGGCTGGCTGCGCTGATCAGCTTCCTCGCCGAGCTGGGCGAGCCGCGGAAATTCGAGCAGCCGCAATACGCGATCGGTGCGGTGCGTGATCTCAACCGGCCCTTTCGTGTCCTCGACGAACTACACCAGGGCCGGGTCAACCGGGCGGAAATCCGGCAGGTCTTCGCCACGTCCCGGATCACTGAGCTTCCTGCGGCGGGTCGCGAGGCGCTGCTGGCCCGGCTGATCTCCTTCGGGGACCCGGAGGACTGGCCCGTGATCCAGCAGTGGTGGGGCCCCATTGCCAGCGGCAACCCGGCCGCCATGCTGCCAGAGCTGGTCGCCACCTGCCGCCGGCTGCTCTGGGCCCCGGCGCCCGGCCGAGCGGTTCGCGAGCACCTCACGCTCGCGGCCAACTACGGCATCGCGGACGCGCTGCTGGCCGGGATGCTGGCCCCACCAGCCTCCCTGGTGGACCTGACTGGCGGCCTGAGCTGCGCCGCCCAGCTGCTCGCTGACTGGGTCCTGGCCAAGCCCGGCGCCGACCCCGGGTACCCGCAGGCTCAGGCTGCGCTGGCCGGCAACCCACTCGTGGCCTGTGAGCTACTGGTCCAGGTGGCAGAGTCGGCCGAAACCACCCGGGCCGCCATAGCCTGGCTGGATCCGGTCCTTGGCCGGTTGCTGCCCCCCTTCTTCGCCGTCCTCGGGGACCAGCCCGGGGTGGTGGATGTGCGGCAACTTGACGAGCTGGCCGGATTCGACCTCACTAGCGTCCACATGCTGCTTCAGGCGGCCTCGTACGCACAACGGCTGGACCGGGTGCTACCGGCTTTCGCCTCCTGGCTCACCTGGCGAGCGCTGCAGGCGGGAGCGCCCCCGCCGGCCGAGGCCCGGGCCTGGCAGGACCGGGCCTGGGCGCTGGCCCCCGCCGATGTCACGTCCCGAGTCTGGCTCGACCTGGCCCTGCTGGTGTCCGGCAGCGCCCCCCGGTCCATGCTGACCGCACAAGGCGAGCAGCACGGTTACAACGCGTGTTTCATCGCGGCCTGGCGAGAATTGGTGCAGGAGCACGGGACGGCCTGTGATGAGCTGATTACCACTGCGCTCACCCACTACCTGAGCCAACCGCACTGGACGGCCGATCGGTCCCGGGTGACCGCCGTGGTGGACCTGATGCAGCAGCTCGCGGCGTCCGGTAAACCGCCTCGGCTCGAGGCCGTGGTGGCCGGCGCGCTGTCCGCGGCGCCCGGTGCGTCGAATTGGGAGGTCGCCCGCCAGTGGCTCGGGCATATGCAGCAGTCCCGGCCCAGAGCAGTGCAGGACGGAACCCTCTTCTCCGTCAGCCACCCACCGCCCGGTGCGACCTCGGCCCAACTGGGCGAGCTCTGCCTGCAGGCGTTCCGGAACGGCCTGGACCCGCAGCATGCGGCCGACGCGCTGGCCGGATCGGGGGCCGTCACGTCCGGCGAAATGGCGGTGGCCATCCTGCGAGACCTTCGCCACGGGCTGAGCGCCGAGACGGGTGAGCCGGAACGCTACGCCCCCTTGCTGGACGAGCTGGCCGACCTGTTCGCCGGTGGCACCTTCCGTCCGGAAACGACCGAGCAGTTCCGCAGCCAGGCCATCTCGGGTTCGCTGGCGGAGATTAGGTACCAGCTCCGCATGCTGCATGCCGCCATTGGCACCGGTGGCGCAGCACCAGAACTGCCCAGCGCAGACGTGCAGCAACTCGAGGAGGCCCAGAAAGCCATCGACCAGCTCCTACGCCAGGCGACGAAGCGGGCGGGCTGGCACCGGTTCCGGGTGCCCAAGCCGGGCGCCGAGAAGCCGGGCGCGGAGCCGGACGGTGCGCCGGAGACCGAGGTCGGCTGACCTGGCTGCCACGAGGGCATTTCGTGTTTTAGCATGCCGGAACATCATGACCGGTTGCAGGGGGGAACGGCGGCATGGAGGGACTGGGACCCGAAGTTCCAGCGCAGCTGGGCAGTTACCGCCTGCTGAAAAGGCTCGGCGGCGGCGGAATGGGCGACGTTTACCTGGCCCGCTCGCGCGGCGGGCGGCTGATCGCGGTCAAGGTGATCAAAGCCGAGCTAGCGGACGACCCCGGCTTCCGAGCCCGTTTCGCCCGGGAGGCGGCAGCCGCCCGCAAGGTCAATGGCCTGTATACGGCCCTGGTTGTGGATGCGGACGCGGACGGGCCGGTCCCGTGGCTGGCGACAGTCTTCGTCGCCGGGCCAAACCTGGAGCGGGCCGTGTACGAGCATGGTCCGCTCCCCGTCCCGTCCGTGCTGAGCCTGGCCGCCGCGCTGGCCGAGAGCCTGGCCGCCATCCACCAGGCCGGGGTCATCCACCGGGACCTGAAGCCGTCCAACGTGCTGCTGGCTCAGGACGGGCCCCGGGTCATCGATTTCGGCATTTCACGGGCGGTCGAGGGCAGTTCGATCACCCAGTCCCAGACGCTGCTTGGCACGCCCCCGTTCATGTCCCCGGAACAGGTGGAAGGAGGCAAGCGGGTCGGTATCGAGACTGACATCTTCAGCCTCGGGTCCGTGCTGACGTACGCGGCGACCGGGCACCTCCCGTTCGGGGACGGGCCGCTGACCACCCTGGCCTACCGCATCGTGCACCAAGAACCCGACCTCAGTCACCTGCCGGACGAGCTGCGGCTCCTTGTGACCAGGTGCCTGTCCAAGCAGCCCGAGCAACGTCCCACGACGGCCGAGATCCTGAACGAGCTGGGCGAAATTGAGCTCACTTCGAACTGGCTGCCACAGCCGCTCATGGAGGCTTTCGCCAGGTACCGGTTCCCAGGCTCCGAGCGGGACGACGGCGGCGGCATGCATCCGCCCACCTACCCGGTCCACCCGGCGCCTCGGGAGGCGGATCTGGGCACGGCACCGCCGGGGCACTCCACGGCTCCGCTCCCGGATGCGGAGTTCCCCGAGCTGGCCTGGGTGGTCACGAGGCAGGACCTGGCGGCTCAGGTCCGCAGCCTCATGCAGAAATCGGGCTTGTCCTACGATGATCTGTCGTCGCGCGGTACCTTCCGGTTCCTGCGGAATGCCGCGAGTGTCGCGGACATATTCAGCGGTCGCAGCGTCATCCCGGACCATTACCTCCAGGAACTCCTGCTGGCCTGCGGACTGACGTCCGAGGAACGCGCACCGTGGCTCGCTGCGCAGGCGCACGTCGCCGCAGCCACGACCGTCTCGCTCCGGGTAGGAGCCTATGAGCTCGCCGGGTTGCTGGACAGCGCTAAAGGGAAGCGCCGAGACGGGCGGCACCAGACTCACGCCGACCGCGCTCTGGAACGAGGCAGCTTGGGCGGTTTCACCGAATCGCTGTTCCGGTCGATAGAGGACGCCGGGGACATGGTCAGCGGAAGCGCCTACCGATGGGCCCAGAAACTGCGGCACGAAGTAGAAGGACACGGCGTCACCGAGGCGAGCCTGCAGTGCAGCGAGGAGCTTATGCACGAGCTACTAGCCATTCCGGTGGACGCTTCTGATGCCAACCTGAGTCACCTGAACATCCCTGATCTACCACCAATCGCGGGGGTCATCTGGACGCCCCGCACCCAATGGCCCGCACTCATCAGGCAGCGGGTCAACGGCTGCTCCCGCATGATACGCGACGGCGTCCTTCAGGTGGAGGCGCCGCGGAACAGGCCTCCACGGCGCTTCCGGGGCCTACTGTGATGAGTCGGCGTCGAGCCCACTATTTAGCCAGTTCTGGTGCGGCCATTACCAGCTGGGACGCAGTCGTCAACGTCTCGAACGCGTGCTGGTCACCTCACCTGCCCCCGCTGGGCCGTCGGGAGCCCTTGTGGCCCAGACTCAATCTTGTCTTGGCCGCTTGGCGGGAACTCCATGGCAGTAGCGCGCGGTTCACCCTCGTGGCGGACGAGTCGCTGGTCCGCGTACTGAACGACGACGACATGACCGGCTACCGGGCGCTCCGCGATGAGCTGCTGACCTGCCCAGTAGCGGATTCACTCATTCTGGAGCTGGCGCGGGAGCACAGCCTCCACGTAATAACTCGTGACCATTACGTCGATTACCGCGCACTGCATCCCTGGATCGAGAATTCACCGGAAAAGTTCCATCGCTGGGACACGGTGAATGGGCGCGTGCTGATAGCACCACTGGACATCGTGCCCCGGAGCGCCCAGACGGTCTCTGCCGCGGTCGAGGCAAAGGACCTCAAGCGGAGCAGGCTCGACTCAAGGAACCCGCAGCATCGCGAGATCCTGGGAACACGCTGGAAATGTGGGAACACGCTTTGCCCTGAAGCGTCCCAGTGGCAAGGCCAACTGCTCGTCTGGCCTGCCGTATCGTCACATGGAACCGCCGTGTGCCCTTCTTGTCGCCGATCGTTGCTGGGACTGGGACCACGCGATTCGCTCTATGAGGCCGTCATCGAGCACTGCGGATCCCGTGACGAAATCTTGCGATTTCCACTCGAAGTGAACAACCCGGTTATCGTGGGACGTGGTTCCGCCCTCAAAGGCGTCAGCATTACGACCCAACTGGCTCCTGCTCAAATAGCGAGCGTCAGGCAAGTCAGCCGGCAGCACCTCCTCATTCGTGTCGAGGAGGCGAGCGGCAGAAATCACCGCTTGGTCGCGATCGACCTCGGCAGCAGCAACGGCACGGCGGTGGAGCGCTGGGCAGGGACAAGCTTCCAGCGCCCAAAGCAACTCCTCCCCATGAGGGAGACGATTCTCGGTTCTAAAGACCGACTCGTCCTCGGCGGCCTGGTCAACCTCAGGCTCTCCGGCAGGCGCTATGTCAGCCGTCCCGGGAGTTCCGAACCGTCAGCACTACGAGTTTCACATTGGCCAGGCGGCGACGGTGGCCCGACGGTGCTGCATTGACCCAGCAAGTTCCTCAGCCAACTCCAGTCACCTCTTGCTCAGTCACCTCCCGAGAGGCTGACGCTCGCGGACTCGCGGCTGTGCGACTACCCGGCTCGCGGGAGTGAAACCTGCCGGTGAGTCCGGAAACCCCGGGGCGGTTCACAGGGGATCCCGGACACGGCCGTGTCGCCCGATCCACCACAGAACCACCAAGAAACCCGCTGCGCACTCGCGTGAGGCGATCCGAGCCCGCATGCCGGGGCCGTCACCGGCATGGGCCCACGACCGCGGCGCCGATCGTGCCTGTGCCGGACGCGCTTCTGGTGGCTCAGTGGGAGCCGCCGACCGACGTCGGCTCCCAAAATCGGACATGCCCGCTCCCGGAATCGGGCAATCCGGACAAATGTCAGCTCCCAGTGGCTGTGCATTTGCGCGGTTGACCTGCGACTTTATGGTCGGGGTGGCCGGATTGAACCGGCGGCCTCTTCGTCCCGAAGCAAATCTGGTCGGTCGATCTAGGTCGGATGGAGTCGAACGGGAAGCCTCTCACCAGCAGAAACACCCTAGAGGTGGCTGCGGTGGTCGGGGTGAGTCTGAACGCGCTGGCTCCCATTTTTGGCTCCCGTGGCTCCCTTTCGGGTAGGAGAGGGCTCCCATATCAATCAAGAGGCGCCGGGTGCAGGGAAGGGTGTCACATGGCGGCCGGGCCGGCGCCGTCGCCGGTGTCGGATCTTCGTTGCTGGCCGCGCCGTACCGCTCCCAGCAGCACCCGTGCGCCGGCGCCCAGCAGTGCGAGGTCGGCGAGCATCTGGACGATGAGCACGACCCGGGCGGTCTCGGATTTGGCGGCGATGTCGCCGAAGCCCACCGTCGTGAAGACGGTCACGCTGAAGTACAGGGCGTCGGTGCGGGTCAGCGGCTGGGTGAAGTTCGCCGCGGAGGCTCGTCCCATCAGGAAATACGTCGAGGCGAACAGCAGCAGGTACAAGGGAATGATCAAACCCAGCGCCTCGGCCGCCCGCAGACCCGGGTAGCGCGAGCCGGTGATCGCCCTGACCTGCCACACCGTGAGGCCCGCGAAGACCAGCAGGCCGATCAGCAGGCGCACCGCTGTGCCGGTGTCCAACGGTCGGTCCATCGGCAGCAGGTAGTAAAGAAGCACCAGCGCCGTCGTGACCAGGACACCGCGCAGCACCGCCCGGACGATGAGCCGCCTTCGCCTGGCTGGCGGCAGTTCCTGGTCAGGCTGATCGATCATGTTTGCCCCGCGAGACATATTGGGGGTTCAAGGCTCGCACGCCAGCCGCCAGCCCCTGAGCCAGTCGGCGTCACAGCGCAGCCACAGGTCACAGGTCACGGGTCATGGCGCGCCCCGCGCGGCGAGGGCACGGCACGCGAACGGCCGGGCAACTGGTTGCTGGTGATGCGTCGTCTGCGGCGTGCTCCGCCGTAACCCTGGCAGGCCATTTCACTCCCTGGTGCCGCCGAGCGCCATGCCCGCTGGTAGTGATCGCCTATACGCGCGCCGACGCGATGCTGGCTTACTGCTGTTGCACCTGGCCCATTGCCTCTGCTTTCTGCATGTCCGGTATGGCGCAGCTCACGGCTTGTAGTTGCTGTAGGGGCCGCCGACCCGGTCGTAGGTGTTTCCCAGCTCGTCCTGGGTGATCTTGACGGCTCCGTCGTCGGCGGTGAGGACCAGGTCCTGGTCGAGCAGCACGGCCCGGAACTTCCAGCCCGGCGCTGGCGTCAGGCGGCTGCCGAGGTCCTTGAGGCTCGCATAGGTCTGGCGAGGGTCGACGATGAGGCTGGCCGACTTCATGCACCAGGTATCGCCGTCGGGGTCATCGAGGAGGAAGGCAGGCGAGCCCTTGCTGATGCCGAGCTGGGTGTCACGTTTGCCGCTGATCTCCTTGTAGGCGACGCTCTCGTGCTTACGCATCTCCTTGGGCACATCCAGCCACATCACCCACCGTGCTTTCAGCCCGCTGAAGTCACGCTCCCCGCCGACCATGACCTCGACCCAGTCCAGGCACCACAGCCTCGGGCCGTTCTTGAACGCGCCGAGCAGGTCGTAGGTCTCCTTCAGCTCATCGACATCGACCTTGTCCAGCACGGCCTGCGGGCTGGTGTCTCCTGTCCCGGCGGGGTCGTTGAGCCCGATCGTGTTGTAGACCCCGCCGACCAGGTGGTGGGTGATCGCGTGGCCGCCGATCAGGAAGATCTCGGTATACCGCTGGCCGCGGACGTTCTCGAAGCGCATGAGCTTGGCGCCTTCGTCATCTTGGGGCAGCTTGGCAGACAGCTTCATGACCCCTACTCCTCTCCTATCGACTCACCGATGCTCGTCACCGGCGGAGCTTGCAGGTGCCGTCGGGCACCGCGGGTGTTCAGGTGACCGGGGTGATGCCCGGGCATTCCCACTTGGCCTCGATCACCGCAGGCTGAGGCAGGTACATCCGCAAGATCACAAACCATGGGTGCTCGGCGGAGGTGGGCAGCCAGTTCGGCTCCCGCTCCTTGCCGGGCGAGCTGGGCTGCAGGTAGATGGTCAGCCCGCCGTCCGGGTCGGGCGCCAGCCCGGGGGTGCGGTCGCCGACCGAGTAACGGCTGGCGGTGTTGGGGATCAGGTTCATGTCTTGCTCGGTGTAGGCGGCCAGTGACCAGAACGAGTCCACCGGGGGCAGCTCACCAGCGCCGAAACGCAGCTCGTAGCGGCCCCGGGCGGACAGTTTCGCGCCGTGGGCGTCGTTGAAGTTGACCAGGTAGACCGCTTCGGCCGGGTCGTTAGCGGTGATGCCGGCCAGGGACTGGTCGGCGGCGCGCTGCAGGAAGTCGTCACCGAACCGCCCTTCCTGGGCCGGCGGGTAGCGCCAGCCGTTGACCACGGTGGCCCACTCCCCGCTGAGGAACTGCTGCATCAGCAGCCCCATCCCGGTCATCGCGGCCCGGGTCAGGCCCTGCTTGACCGCATCAGGCTGGGCGTCCACGTCCAGGCCGGGCCCGATGCCGATGCGTGCGAACTGGCGAAGCACCACGGCGTGATGCGGCGGCGGCGGGTTCTCGGCCAGCATCGCGTTGAGCGTCTTCCACGGCCCCAGCGGATCCTGGCCCTGCTGGGCCGGTGCGTACACCTCGCGGCGCTCGGGCACTTGGGCGCCGGGCTTGCCCCACAGGCTCAGCGGGGTGAGCCGGTACTCGGCCTGCAGCGCGTGCACGGCCGCCAGGTCCGCCTCACCGTCGACCAGGGTGCGGCCCAGCAGCAGGACCCACGGGGTCGGCGCGGGCCGTACCGCCTGCACCCCCGGCGGCAGCTCCCCCTGCCAGCCCGGCCCGCAGATGGCGAAATGCCCGGCCTTGCTGCCGGTGGTGCGCTGCCCGACGTAGTCGAAGTTATCGGAGGTGAACCCCATCAGCTCGAAGGTGAAGTACCGGTCGGCCATGTCCGGGTGGGACAAGATGACCGGTTCCTCGCTGAGGTCCAGCCATGCCAGCGAATACAGCGTGTCGTTGTTCGGGCAGCCGCCGTCCCGGTAGGTCGCATCCATCACCCGTGCGGCATGCCAGAAATGGTTCACTGCGGCGTAGGGGACGACAGCCGGGTCCCGGGCCTGGGTCACCCAGTCATGGCGGAGCTTGGCGTTGTAGACATACGGGAAGCCGTAGATGAACGCCTGCATTCCGGTGGTATAAGCGTACTCCGCCTGCCAGTCCAACTGTTGTGCCATGTCCTTAATCCCCTCACTGATGGAAGCCAGCACCGAACCGCTCCAGGGGAGCGCGGCCCGTTTGATCGTCTCGCTCACGGTCACCTGGACAGCCGATCCCGCGACGACGGCGGTCTAGCCCGTCATCGCGCCGGTCGTCGTCATCGACGTTGCCGTACCGGGCCGTTCTGCGCACCACCCAGGCATCACCCTGGGAGGGGTGATCCGCGGGTGATCGTGATGACTGCCCGGTAGCCGCCGGGCTCACCCTGCCGCGGGTGACCGGTGGGTGATGCCGGGCGCCACCCAGCAGCCGATAGTGGGCATGAGCGCCACCCACAACGAGAGGGCAGGTGAGGTGCCGAAACGTCCCTGCGTATACGAGCTCAAGATCCGTGGAGTCGCGAGCGACCTCGTACGGGCCGAGTTCGATGACGTGGAGCTGTGGGAGGCCCCAGGGGCCACCTGGTTGCGAACCGGTGAGGCCGACACAGCGGCGCTGTACGGGCTGATCAAACGCATCGAGATGCTCGGGCTGGTCCTGCTCGAGGTGGACACGGTCAACACCGACGTCTCAGACCATCCGGCCCCCTCGTAGCTACCCGGCCAGGTCGCCGAAGGAGCAGCAGGCGGGCGCCAGGTGCAGGGAGTCCTAGCATGAACGAGATCACGGACCGCCCGTGCCGGACCTGGGCGAGGTGCCCGCGCAGCAGGCCTTCTACCAGCCGTCACCGCTATGACCACTCCCCTCCGGCGCCACGGCGGCGTGAGACCCGCGATGCCACCGATCTGGACCTCGCCTAGGCAGGGCGTTTCGTCCCGGCCAACGCCGGGCAAACCTTCGGTTACGTCACCGGCCCTCGTGTGCGTGGCGCTCACGCCCACTATTGGCTGTGGGTGGCGCCCGGGCATCACCCAGGGATCACCCGCGGCAGGGTGAACCCGGCGGCGCATGGCTGGGAAGGGCGCCGCGACCCAGGTCGCTCGTAAGGGGGGCGATACCATCCGGGCCCAAGACCGCATGCCTGTGCGGAACCAGCTGACCGCGGTGCCCCGGACCACCGGACCCAGGCTGCGGCGCACTGTCCTGCTCGGAAGGCTGGAGTCCGCTGTCGAGCCGCTGGTGCTCGTGGTGGCTCCTTCCGGCTTTGGCAAGACCAGCCTGCTCGCGGAATGGGCCATCACGACGGGCGCGCAGGTTGCGTGGCTGTCTTGCGATGAATCCTGCGGGGAGCCGGCGCAGTTCTGGTCCCGGCTCACCGCCTGCCTCGCTGCGCGGTGGCCCGCCCTGGGCAGTGACGCGGCGCTGATCGTGGAGCGGCCCTCGTGGGACGACCCGGAGCTGGTGGACTCGCTCGCCCGCGACCTGGCGGACCTGCCTGCCCCGGCCGCGGTTGTCATCGACGACGCTCAGTTCGCGGAGGCGTCGCAACGCACGCTGGCGAGCCTTGCGCAGCGTCTGCCGGCTCATGTCCGTCTGCTGGTAGCCAGCCAGCATAACCCCGTGTTCTCCACGTCCCGGCTCCGGCTGGCAGGCGTTATCACCGAGCTGCGTGCCGAGGATCTGGCGTTCACTCAGGTCGAGGTCGAGCAACTGCTCGAGCTGGCAGGCCTGGGACGTGAACCCATCGATAGCCGGCAGCTGCACTCCCTCACCGAGGGCTGGCCCGCGGGGATCCAGATGGCCGTCCTGGCGATGCGCGGCGGAGGTGATCCGCGCGAGGTGATCGATGCCTTGGCGTCGACGACGCAGGAGGCGAGTGACTACCTGGCCAACGAGGTGATGAACCGGCTGCCGCCCGACCTGGCCGCCTTCTTGACGGACGTCTGCGTCCTGGACGAGTTCGACGCCCAGCTCTGCCAGGCCGTCAGCGGCCGGGATGACGCCCGTGGGCTCCTGGACCGCGTGGTCGCTGATGACCTGTTCATCTACCAGGTCGACCTCGCAGGCGAACGGTTCCGCCTGCACCCGATGTTCGCGGCGTTCCTGCGGGCGCGGCTGAAGTCCCTCGGCGGCGCGCAGTTCCGGGACGCGCACCTGCGGGCTGCAGCCGCGGTGCAGCAGCGCGGGGACCGGCTCGGGGCGATGCGTCACGCGATGGCCGTGGCCGATATGCCGCTGGCCGCGGCTATCTTGGCCGACTCCATGCACACCATCCTGGAGTTCACCAACGCGCAAGAGGCCAGGGCGGTCGCCCGGGCATGGCTGGCCAAGTTCGGCGACGCCGCGACGAAAGGCAATCCCGGGCAACTGCTCGAGTTCGTGCTCCCGCTGGCGTCAGCCGGGCACCGGGATGCGGAGGGCTGGCTGACGAAGGTGAGCCAGGCCCACCCAAGCCTTCCACCGGGCCTGGCCGCCCTGGCGCACGGCACCTGGACGGCCTACTACAACAACCGGGGCAGCGTCGATCTTGCGCTGGAGCACAACCGGCTGGCCCGCCAGGCAGCCGACGTCGCGGCCGGGCAGGGGCCGCTGTTCCCCATGCTCGCGCAACTGACCCTGCAAGAAGTCGGAACGCACCTGCTGGCCGGCGACCTCCCGGCCGCGGCCGCCGCCCTGCACCGCGGCCCCGGACCCTTCTCAGTTCCCATCGTGGATGAGTTCCGCTCACCCGTCATTGAGGCCTGGGTGGCATTCCTGCAGGGCGACCTAGTCTCAGCCGCCGCGGCGCTGGACCGGGTCGGGGCGGCTGCCGCGGAATTCGACGCCGTGCCGCACGGGATCGGAGCGATCTTCGCCAACATGGTCCAGGCGGGGATGCATCTGGAGCGCCGCGAACACGAGCTTGCCGCGGCCCGGCTGACCGCAGCACGGGCAGCGGCACGGATCAACGGCCGGCCGTATATCCAGGGCATGGTCGACACCTGGATTGCCCGGCTGGCCACCGCTCAGGGCGACCGGGCGGGCGCCCTGGCGTCCTTGGCCCAGGCGCGCCTGCGGCTCGCCGCGCCCGACGACCGGGTCCGGGCACAGTACGCGATCGAGGAGTTCCGCGTCGCGGTCGCCCTGGCGCCCGCCGAAGCCAGCGCGCTGATCGTGCGGCTGCCGGCGAACACCACCTCGCGGCTGCTCCGGGCCCGGCTGCATGTTGCGCAGCGGGAGTGGGCGAAGGCGGAGAAGATCCTGGAGGAAACCGAGCCTCGCACTATCCGCGAGCGGGTGGGATGGGGGGTCCTGCGGAGCCTGGCGGCACAAGCGCCCGACCTCGTCCGGGCGCACCGCTACCTGCGGGCGGCTCTCACGCTGGCCAGCCCCCACGGGTACCTCGCCACCATCATCGAGCAGGGACCCGGCATCACCGCCTTGCTCCGTTCCTTGCCAGCCGGCACCGGTCTCAAGCCCTACCTCGATGAGCTTTCGGTACGCGCAGAAGCAGCCACCGCCTCATCCACGGGCCCTGCCAGGCTGCTGCCCGGCGGGCACCTGAGCGACCGCGAACTGACAGTGCTCCAGTTGCTGGCGAGCCTGCCACCACCACCGAGATCGCCGGCGCGCTGTTCGTATCTCCCAACACGCTCAAGTCGCACATGAAGAGCATCTACCGCAAGCTAGACGTGAACTCCAGGACAGCCGCAGTCCGCGACGGTGAGGCCCGCGGGCTGATCTGACTCAGCGAGGCGCTGAACCTGGACTTCCACGCCGCGGCGAGCTCACCGGCCAGTGCGGCGGGGACCAGCTGACCAAGCTGGCAGGCTTTCGCGACCGGGAGTCATCTCCGCTGAAGAGTCCTTACCCAGGGAGGTCCACGCACGGGTGTATTGCTCGATGGCGCACAACGCCGCGACCGGCCCGGCGCCGTCGCTGGAGCGGACGGCGTGCGTGACCGTTGCCGGCAGCTGTCGTTGCCATGGGAGTGGCCCCATCGCGCACGCGGCGTACTATGCCCAACCTCGCATGCCCCGCCCCATGCAGGTGACTCGTGGAGACCCTGGCCCTGCGGGGGCTTAGGCGGCAATCGCTTCCCGGCACTGGGAGGAGCGTGGGTCAACGGTGATGCTGCAGCCGTCAGGCCGGGTCAGGAGCAGGTGACGATGATGGCTGAACCGCTTGAGAGCCTGGTCACCGAGGGAGTCCACAGCCTCGAGGTGCGCTGGATCTTCCCGGGCCCGCTGGAGGCTGCGGTGGCCGGATGGTTCGGGCGGTTCCCGGCCAAGGCGGAGTCACGCGAGGATGCCTACCTCCTGGATCCGCGGTTGCGCGGGCTGTCGGTGAAGATCCGCGGGGGCGGGGCACTGGAGGTGAAGGCCTACCGCGGGAGCCCGGGCATTCTGGAGGTGGCGGGACGCGCCCGCGGGCGCATGGAGTCCTGGCAGAAGTGGTCTTTTCCCGTCAGCCCTCCCCGGCAAGACAGCGGTGACCTGGTCGGCTGGAGGCCGGTCGGCAAGAGGCGGCGCATCAGCCGGTTCTGGCTGGCCAGCGGGCAGATCGTGGCGCGCGTCCCGGGACCAGGCCGGAGGGGTGGGGAGCCGCGGTGTGAGGTAGAACTCACCGAGGTCGGCACGCGCAGCCAGGACTGGTGGTCGCTGGGCTTCGAGGCGACCGGCCCCGCCGATCTGCTCCGCACCGCCCTGGAGGCCACCGCCGTGCTCGTGTTCGCTCACGCCCTGCCCGGTGGCCTGCAACCTGGCCCGGATGACTCCAGGTCCTATGCGCAGTGGCTGTGCCAGCAGCCGGGCACAGGGGGCGACGCGTGAATGGTCAAGACTTCGTGGCTTGCGGTGCGGTCCGGTTCCGCCGCAGTTTCTTGAGGGCAGCCCGGAATGACAGGTTCCGCTCCTGCCACACGATGCCTGCCACCGCGCCCAGGATGATCACGACGCCGATGGCGATCAGCCAGGACATCAGGGCGAAGACCACGCCGATCGGCCCGTACTTCGTGTCGTAGGAGGTGACCATGCCGGAGAAGATGACCGAGAACACTGCTTCCATGCCCAGCCAGAACAGGGCCGTGGCGACGGCGGCCGGGAACAGGTCCGTCCAGGAGATCCGTCCCGCCAGCAGGAACCACATGGTGAACCACCAGAAGGCGGTGAGCACCACCAGGCCGATGACGGCGAGCAGGACCGGGCCGCCCGCGCCGCGCAGCCCGGGCCCGGCCCAGGCGGCCAGGGCCGAGCAGCCCACCAGCACGGCCAGCCAGATCAGCCGGCGGATCATGTCCTTCATGCCCCGGCTGTCCAGCTCGAAGGCCCGCTCGTACAGCTGCTGGATCGCCGTGGCCGCAGCGATACCGCCCAGGATGAAGAACACCCAGGCGGTCCCGGTGACGGCACTGGAGGTGGCAGCCGAGGAGGTGAACAGGTGGCCGACATCAGCGGCGGCCTGCTTGTTCAGGCCCAGGTGCCGGGCCAGTCCGGTGGCCGCTGACTGGCCGGCCAGGGCGTTGGCGACGATCATGAACGGGAACAGGCACAACAGCAGCGTGGCGGCGAACAGCATGCCCCGGTTGATGAAGTCCATCGAGTCCAGCCGCCGCCACAGATGCTCAGCCGACGACCCGGCATACTTTCCCTTGGCCACCTCGATCCTGCGCCGGACACGGTGGCGAACGCCGCGCCTGCCGTTAGTGGCGGTGGCCAGGTCTTCCCTATCTCGGCCGGAGGATGTCATGCTCACCTGCCTGCGACTTGTCTGCTTGAACGTCCGCACCGGCGCTGGATCATGCGATGCGGCTGCCGGGGAGGCCGATACCACAGGAGCGCTTCGGATACGGCTGGCGACGACGCGTTCACGCCGAAGTACGGCGACCCGCCAGCTCGCAGCTTCCACTCGGCCTCCCTGCGGTACCACAGGCAATTCCGGGAGCGGGCGCGGGCGGGCGGTTCAGTCATTGCCTGGCTGCCCGGCTGGCTGTGGGCTGGCTGGGGGGCTGGCGATCAGTTCGATGATGCCGAGCACGACCAGCAGCACGATGGCGATGACCAGGGTGGCCACCCAGGTCGGGGAACTCCAGAAAATGAAGACGAGGGTGGCGATCACCGCCGCGGTCACCCGCAGTGCGGTGCGGTGGGCGTAGGTCCACCGGCCAGCCGGCCCGGTGTGCACGCCAGCGCGCTCACCTCCAGCGCGGATCTGGCCCAGGCCGGACGACAGCGCGTGCCGGGTGCTTACCGCGGCGGCCGAGGGGCCGGTGAAGAGCGCCGCTATCGCGACGATCAGGCCGGCCACCAGCAGCACCCGCAGCCCGTCCTTGATGAACCGGACCAGGTCGTCGTACAGGACCGCGGCGGCGTCGGCGGGCAGCACGCTGGGCGGCACGCTGCTGAGGTACACACTGCGGAATATCGCCAGGGCGGCGCCGAGGACCAGCATGGACGCGGCGAAGCCGAGCGCCGCGCCGATCAGGGCACGCCGGTGGCGGCGTGCTGCCGCGACGCCGAAGCCCAGCAGCAGCAAGGTGAGGACCGGCAGCACGATCTTGAGGTCGTTCAGCAGCCGGTACCCGGTCTGCGCTTTGATCAGGTACTTAGCTGAGAACAGGGCGATCGTCGGCGCCGGGTGAATCGGCGGGATCTTGTTCACCAGCGTGAATCCCCGAGCGCTCAGGTCCGACTTGACCGTGTCGATCACGGGCCCGAGGTTCAGTACCACCTGGCCGTTGCGGATGGTGACCGCGCCGCTGCCCTGCCCGGACAGGGCCTTAACCAGCCCGGCGTGCACCTTCTCGTTGAGGCGTACCCAGAGCCGGGCCACCTGCGGGCTTGCGACGATCTTGGCGACTTGAGTGTGGATGAACCCATCCACCCCGCTGGCCAGCGACCCCGATACCGAGTGCAGCAGGGTTCCGGCGCGGGTCAGGCCGTGATTGGTCAGGTCGGTGCTGGCCTGGTCGGCGAGGCCCCGGACGTCGAGGCGGGTGTTAATCTCGGTGGTGATCTTGTCCGTGAGCGCCCGCTGGATGGCAGGCTCGTGGATGAGCGGCTCCATGTTGGCGACGAAGCGGCTGGTGTCCGAGACTTGGTTAGCGGTCCACACCGCCACCACGGACAGCGGGGCGAGCACGCAGCCGAGGACAATGAGCACGATGGAGACAGGAGTCCGCCAGCTGAACCGGCGGCGGCCCGGCACCGGCGGCTGGGTCCCCTGTTCCGCTGATTCCGTGCCTGGCTGCCCAGGCCCAGTCCGCCCGGCTTCTCCCAGCTCACCTGGGCCCGGCTCTCCGCTGCCTGGCTCAGCCCGCTCTGGGTCGCTGCCTGCCCCCGGGCCGGGCGTGGGCGCTTCATCCTGCGCGGCCTCTCCGCGCCCCTCGCTAGGCCCGCTACCCGCGGCTGCGCCACCCATGTGACGTCACCTGCCCCTCCGAACCCGGCCGCTGGCAGAGGCCGGGCCTTCTGCCGCGGACCGGTCCCATTCCTGGTGCTGCCTGCGCCCGTCGCCGGTCGTCACGCTGCTGGGGTATCTGTCCGCGACCGATACGCGCGACCGGCTTGATCGTCTAGCTAACGGTTACCTGAGCAGCCCGGGCCCGCGACGGCGGTCTTGCCGGTTATCCGTGTCGTCGACGTTGCCGCACCGGGCCGTTCCGCGCACCACCCAGGCATCACACCAGGAAGGGTGATCTGCGGTGACCGTGATGGTGTCAGCCCGGACACGTTGTTGCGGTGGCATCGGCGGTTGGTCGCCTGGAGATGGACCTATCCGCGTGGGGCAACTCCGGGTCGGCCGTCAACACCGGCGCCGGTCCGGCCCGGCAGAACCCGCGATGGGGGAATAGCCCTATCCAAGGCGAGCTGGCCCCGCCTGGGTCACAAGATCGCATATACGGGCAAGCGAAGGAAAGGCTCGTGGCAGGCCCGCTGTGGCGCGATCACGGGCTGGTCTTCGCCAGCCAGGCAGGCACGCCCTTGGACGCATCCCACGTCCGCCGGTCCTTCAAGGCCATCACCAGGAAGGCCGGGCTGGGCGAGAACTGGACGCCCAGGGAACTGCGTCATTCGTTCGTGTCCATCATGAGCGACAACGGCGTTCCATCGAGACCATCGCTGATCTCGTCGGGCACACCAGCACAGCGGTCACCGAGGAGGTCTACCGGCACCAGCTCAAGCCGGTGATCACCAAGGGCGCCGAGGCCATGAACACCATCTTCAACCAGCAGCAAGCCAAGTCCGCGTGAGGCAGTGGCTCCCCGTTTGGCTCCCGAAGACCTATCTAAGATCAAAAAGGGACCCGGAGCGATGCTCCAGAATCCCTCTGACCTGCTGAAACTACGTGGTCGGGGTGGCCGGATTTGAACCGGCGGCCTCTTCGTCCCGAACGAAGCGCGCTGCCAAGCTGCGCCACACCCCGCTGACCGCGGATCCCGGCTGTTGACCGGGACCTCCGGAAGTCTAGCCGATCCGCGGGACCAGCGTGAGAAGGCTGGCTTCCGGGCGGCAGGCGAACCGAGCCGGCGCCCACGGTGAGGTACCCAGGCCGGCGGACACATGCAGCCAGGGGCGGTCCGGGCCACCCTCAGCCTCGCTGGCCGGGTGCCGGTGCAGCCCGCTGGCCCGCTCCCGGTCGATGCCGCAGTTGGTCACCAGGGCGCCATACACCGGCAGGTGCAGCTGGCCGCCGTGGGTGTGCCCGGCCAGCAGCAGGTCATAGCCGTCGGCGGCAAACCGGTCCATCACCCGCGGCTCGGGTGAGTGCATGACGCCGAGCCGCAGGTCCGCGGCTGGATCGGCGGGCCCGGCGATCTTCTCGTAGCGGTCCCGCCCGGAGTGCGAGTCGTGCACGCCGCCCACCTCGATGTCCAGGTCGGCGGCCTTGACCCGGCCCCGCTGGTTGTTCGCGTCCAGCCACCCGGCCGCGGCCAGCCCGGCGCCGAGCTCGGCCCATGGCAGGTCCGGGATGTGCCGGGCGTGCTCATTCGAGCTGTTCCGCCACAGGTAGCGCAGCGGGTTCTTGGGTTTCGGCGAGTACAGGTCGTTCGAGCCGTAGACGAACACGCCCGGCCGGTCCAGCAGCGGGCCCAGCGCCTCCAGGAACGGCGTCACCGCTTCCGGGTGCGCGATCGAGTCGCCGGTGTTCACCACCAGATCCGGGTTGAGCGCGTCCAGCGACCTGATCCAGGACAGCAGCCGGTGACGGCCGGGAGTCAGGTGCGCGTCGGACAGGTGCAGGACCCGCAGTGGCGGCCGGCCCGCGGGCAGCACGGGCACCTGGTGGAGGCGCAGGGCAAACCAGTTCCGCTCGACCACCGACGCGTAGCCGAGGGCGGCCCCGCCCAGCACGGCCGTGGTGCCGAGCGCCCGGAGGGCTCGTGATCGCATGTCCCTATGGTGCCATGGCCGCCAGGTGCCCGGGGCGCGCTGAGCGGGGAGCCGGAACCGGGCAGGATGGGAGCTATGGCTGCACTGAAGGACCAGTTGCGAACTGATCTCACCACCGCGATGAAAGCCCGGGACGAGGTACGCACCCGCACCCTGCGGATGGCGCTGACCGCGGTTTCCACTGAGGAGGTGGCGGGGACCAGCGCTCGTGAGCTCAGCGACGACGAGGTGCGCGCGGTGCTGACCCGGGAGGCGAAGCGGCGCCGGGAGGCCGCGGAGGCCTTTGCCGCGGCCGGGCGGGCGGAGCAGGCCTCCGCCGAACGCGCCGAAGGTGAGGTCCTGGCCGCCTACCTGCCGGCCCAGCTGGGCGACGACGAGATCGCCGCGATCGTGGCGGGCGTGATCGAGCAGAGCGGGGCTACCGGCATGCGGGCCATGGGCCAGGTCATGAAGGGAGTCACCGCCAGCACCGCGGGCCGCGCGGACGGCGCCCGGGTCGCGGCCGAGGTCCGCCGCCAGCTGAGCCTGACCAGCTGAGCCTGGGCCAGCGGAGCCTGACCAGCGGAACCTGACTAGCGGAGCCTGGGCCAGCGGAGCCTGGACTAGCGGGCGCGGTCAGCCGTTGGTCGGTGGCCCGCCGCCGGTGCCGCCGCCGTTCCCACCACCGCCGCCGCCCCCGCCCCCGCCGCCGTTGCCATTACCGCCCCCGCCCCCGCCGTTCCCGCCACCGCCCCCGCCGCCACCGCCACCGCCCCCGCCGCCGCCACCCTTGCCCTTCTTCGGGTTCGGGTTGCTCTGGCCGGTGCCCATGGAGAACAACGGGCTGGAGAAGGGGACGGGGACGAAGTACCGCACCGGGTTGGCCAGGGCCGCGTTCAGGAACGTCATCTGCCAGATGTGGCCGGGCGCGTCAGCGCCGAACATGCCCTGGCCATCGCAGCCGAGCCGGTAGCACGCCCCCAGCCCGGACATCGGGTGGGTCACCGGGTCCACCGGGTTGAACACGGACACGTAGCCGGCCAGGTCCGGGGTGAACCCGCCAAAGGCCGCGTAGTCGAAGCTGTCCGAGGTACCGGTCTTGCCCGCGGCCGGGCGGCCGATGCCCAGGCCGGCCGCGGTCCCGTTGATCAGCACGCTCTGCAGGACGTAGCTGGCCGCATCCGCCACCGAGGCCGGGATCGCCTGGTGGCAGCCGGCCGACTGCACCGGCAGCTTCGCGCCGGTCCGGGTGAGGATCTGGCTGACCGCGATCGGGTTACAGGCCACGCCCCGGGCCGCAACGGCCGCGTACGCCGCGGCCATGCTCATCGGCGAGACGTTGACCGAGCCGAGGGTGAACGACGGGTAGTTGTCCGCGGATAGCTGGTTCCCGTCCGGCTGCAGCAGCGACTTACCGTCCGCCCGCCGCACGCCCAGGGCGTTCGCCATCTTCACCACGTTGCACAGGCCGACCTTCTGCTCGAGCATCGCGAAGTACACGTTCACCGACGCCGCGGTGGCCGTGTAGAGGGTGAACGCGCCCTTCTCGCCCGGGTCGTCGTTGATCAGTGAGTAGGAGCCGCCCTCCCCGGCTGGCGCCCCCTGGCAATTGGTGAAGCCGGACACGACGGCGGGCGTCTGCACCGTCTGCGGGTAGCCGAACGGTACGCCTTGCTCCAGCGCGGTGAGCAGGACGAACAGCTTGGAGGAAGAACCGGTCTGGACGCCCACCCCGCCGTTGTAGGTGGAGTTCACCGCGTAGTCCATCGTGGTCTGGCCGGAACTGTTGCCGTACGGCCGGTCGTTCGCGATGGCCCTGACCTGCCCGGTGCCCGGCTGGATGAGCACCTCGGCCGCGGCGTTGCCGCCCGGGTTGGACCCGTTCGGCGGCGGCGGCACCATGTAATTCACCGCGTTGGACGCGGCGTCCTGGTCCTGGCCGTTCAGGGTGGTGGAGATGGTCAGGCCGCCGCTGGTGTTCAGCGCCTTCCACGCCTTCGAGAACGAGCTGTCCTGGTGCATCAGGGACACCACATAGTCGCAGAAGAACGCGGCGTCGCCGACCGAGTCGCTGGTGCACCCGGTCTGCAGCGCCGTGAGGTGCAGGCCGAGTGGCTGCTGGCCCGCCGCCACGGCCTGGGCCCGGGTGATGTCGTGCAGCTGGGCCATCCGGGCCAGCACGACGTTACGCCGCTTGAGCGCCGCGGCCGAGTCGGCGACCGGGTCGTAGCCGACCGGGTTCTCCACCATGCCGGCCAGCAGGGCCGCCTGCGGCAGGGTCAGCTGGGCGGCGCTGGTGTCGAAGTACCGCTCGGCCGCGGACCCGATGCCCCACGCCTGGTTGCCGCCGAACGTGCCGAAGAACGCGGCGTTCAGGTAGCTGGCCAGGATGTCGTTCTTCGACATCTTGTGCTCGAGGTCCATGGCCAGCTTCAGCTCTTTGATCTTGCGGCTGACCGTGTCGATCGAGGCCGACTCGGCCATCTGGGCGTTCGGCGCGGTCAGGATCAGCGCGTTCTTCACGAACTGCTGGGTCAGCGTGGACCCGCCCTGGACCGACTTGTGCTCCACGTCGTTCACGATCGCGCGGAACGTGCCGCGGAAGTCGATGGCCCCGTGCTGATAGAACCGGGAGTCCTCGATCGCCACGATCGCCTGCCGCATCACCGGCGCGATCTGGGCGTACGCCACCGGCTCGCGGTCGATACCCTGCGGGTAGTAGTACGCGAGCAGGCGGCCCCCGGCGCCCAGGATCTCGGATCGCTCCGGAAGCTGGCCGATGGAGGAAGTCTTGAGCGTGTTGAACTTGTTGGCCGCGTTTCGGGTGAGTATCCCGGCCGCGCCCACCACCGGCAGCACGAGGGCAGCCGCCAGCAGGCCGCCGACCGCCGACAGGGTGACGAGTCGGCCGGCCACCGCGGCCTTACCGAGCGGGCCTGGTGTCAGCACGATCCACAGGGTACGCGCTGCCGGTTGCGAATGATGTCCCGTCGCGGGAGGCTGTCTGAACCCGCGCGGAACGGTAACTACTCGGTGACCAAGGCATAGTCCAGGAGGGCTATACGCGAAATGGGCCCAACGGGCCCTGGCACTTCCCCCGGGATTTCCCGTAAGTTACTTTTTCGCAACGACGACAACGACGACAACGGCGGCAGGCACGACCAGTGTCTGCCCTTGGACCGCAGGTGAACGCCATCCGGCGTGGCGACCTTCCGGGCCGTGACGATCAGGAGGAGTGGGGCCACATGTGGATCACTGACTGGACCGCACGCGCCGCATGCAAGGGAACGGACCCGGACGAGCTCTTTGTCCAGGGTGCGGCGCAGAACCGGGCCAAGTTGATCTGCCGCGGCTGCACCGTCCGCACCGAGTGCCTGGCCGATGCCCTGGATAACCGCATCGAATTCGGCGTGTGGGGCGGCATGACCGAGCGTGAGCGCCGTGCGCTGCTGCGCCGCCGCCCGGACGTGACGTCCTGGCGTGAGCTGCTCGAGCACGCTCGCAACCAGTACGAGCGGTCCTCGGACGAGCTCGTCGCCATCCAGGGCTAGCTCTCCCCCGAGACGCTAGCCCTCGGCGCCAGCAACGAGCACTGCCTGCAACGGGCACTGACGGCGGCCAGCAAACTGCGCTGGCCGCCTCTTGCTCGCTGGGTGTGCCCACGGCCTCGTACCGGGCCCCCGGGCTGACCGGCCCCCTGCGGGCCGTCCCGGCCCGGCGGCGGGTGGATGCAAGCCGGTGCCAGGGCAGCGGCCGGTGCGCACGTCGGCCCAGCCCGGTCCCGGGCAGGCCCGGTGCTAGCTGGGTGCCGCGCTAGCTGGTGCCGCGGGCGAGTTCCTCGCCGACCGACCGCAACCCAGCCAGGTCATGGACGTCTTCTGGCTGCGCGGGAACCTGGGCGACCGGGATGACCGGGTGGGCGGCGGCGAATCCTGCCTCCAGCCGCCGCTCCCGCTCGGCCAGCTGCATCCGCTCCGCATGCAGGCGCAGTGCCGTCATCGTGATCGGGTAACGCGGAGCGGTAGTGGCGGCGGCGGGGGGTTCGTTGCGGCCGTTGGCAGCGGAAGCGGCGTCCGGCGGTTCGTGCCCGGCCGGCCCCGGCGTGGCGGCCAGCGCCTCGGCCGCGGCCAGGCTGCGCGCGGCGGACAGCTGCGGTGCGGCGGAGCGGTGTACCCGGTTGACCACCAGCCCGGCCAGCGGCATCTGGTCCAGGGACAGCCGTTCCACGAAGTAGGAGGCCTCGCGGAGCGCGTCCGGCTCTGGCGTGGCGATCACCAGGAAGGCCGTGCCGGGCGCCTGGAGCAGCCGGTAGGTAGCCTCGGCACGCTCTCGGAAGCCGCCGAACATCGTGTCGAACGCGGCCACGAACGTCTGCACGTCCCGCAGCAGCTGGGCCCCGATCACCTTGATGAGCACCCCGGTGACCATGCTGAAGCCGGCCGTGAAAACTTTCAGGTAGGCCCGGCCGCCGACCTTGGTCGGCGCGGTGAGCAGCCGGATCAGCCGGCCGTCGAGGAACCGGCCGAGCCGCTGCGGCGCGTCCAGGAAGTCCAGCGCCGACCGGCTCGGCGGAGTGTCCACCACGATCAGGTCCCACTCATCGGCCCGGCGCAGCTGGCCGAGCTTTTCCATCGCCATGTACTCCTGGGTGCCCGCGAAGCTGGACGACAGCGACTGGTAGAACGGGTTGGCCAGGATCTGCCCGGCCCGGTCCGGGTCGGAGTGCGCCTCGACGATCTCGTCGAAGGTGCGCTTCATGTCGAGCATCATCGCGTGCAGGCTGCCGCCGGATTCGTCCGCGGCCGTGCTGGGCACCGGCCTCGGGGTGTTGTCCAGCGAGGACAATCCCATCGACTGGGCCAGGCGGCGGGCCGGGTCCACGGTGAGCACCACCACATGCCGGCCCCGCTCCGCGGCGCGCAGGCCGAGCGCGGCCGCGGTGGTGGTCTTGCCCACCCCGCCGGAGCCGCAGCAGACGATGATCCGGGTCCGCGGGTCATCCAGCAGCCGGTCCACCTCGAGCGCTGGCCAGCGCGTCCGGTCAGGCATCAGGCCGCCCCCTGCTCACGCAGGGCGGCCGCCAGCCGGTACAGGCCTGCCAGGTCCATCCGGTCGGTGATCAGCGGCAGCTCGTACCGGGGCTGGTCGGCTTCGTCCAGCCGCTCCCGCTGGGCCCGCTGGGCCAGGGCTTCGCGGGCGTGCTCGGTCAGTTCCGCGGCCAGGCTGCTGGCCAGTTCGCGGCTGTCCTCGATCCCGGCCGCCTTCAGCCCCAGCGCCAGCTCGTGCTCGTCCAGCGCGCCGTCGGCGGCTGTGCGCAGCTGCTCGCTGGTCAGCTCCAGCGGGCGGACCATGTTGATCATGATGCCGCCGATCTGCAGCCCGCCCTGGGCCAGCCCGCGCAGCTCGGCGATGCCGTCCAGCGTCTCCTGGACCGGCATCTCCTCCAGCACGGTGACGAAGTGCACCGCGGTCTGCGGTGATTTGATGACGCTCTGCACGGTGTCCGCGTGCCCCCGGATCGGGCCGACCTTGGCCAGCCCGGATATCTCGGTGGCCACGTTTAGGAAGTTGCCGATCCGGCCGGTGGGCGGGGCGTCCATCACCACCGCGTCGTAGACCAGCCGTCCCCCGGACCGCCGCCGGGTAGCCTCGACCGCCTTGCCGGTGAGCAGCACATCCCGCAGGCCGGGCGCGATCGTGGTGGCGAAGTCGACCACCCCCAGCTTGGTCAGGGCGGTGCCAGCGTGCCGGAGGCTGTAGAACATCTCCAGGTACTCGATGAGCGCCGACTCCGCGTCCGCGGCCAGCGCGTACACATCACCGCCCGGCTCGGCCGGGGCGGCGGGGGCCACGGCCACCCGGCGCTCGGCGTACGGCAGTGGCGGGCTGTCGAACAGCCGGGCGATGCCCTGGCGGCCCTCCACCTCGATGAGCAGCACCCGGCGGCCGCCCTCGGCGAGCGCGATCGCGAGTGCCCCGGCTACCGTCGTCTTCCCTGTCCCGCCCTTGCCGGTGACGACGTGCAGCCGGACACCCTCCCAGTCCGTGTCCCGCGGCCTCACTCCAAGGAGGCTATCCGTGGCCGGGCACCACATTTTCCACCTGAAGACGGTGAGCGGCGGCCCGGCGGCGCGGTGGCCCGGTGGTCGCCAGCCAGCGGCGGCGGCCCGTACGCCAGCCCGGGCGCTGGCCGTGGCCGCCACCGGCGGGACGGCCCGGATCGTGGTACATGAGTGCGCACATACGCATGAAACGAACGATCATGAACCCGGAGTGGACGCCCAGCTGGCCGAAACCAGTGAGGATCATGGTCCCCGAGTGGCGGATGTGGTGTCTGTGACACTCGCCGGGCTGGGTGGCGCGGGCTGGGTGGTGCGCCGGGCTGGGTGGTCGGCGGGCCGCGGCTTATGTGGTGGCGACTGCATCGCATATGCACATTTGCCACCACATAGAGCGGCACCAGCCGGCCCGGCGCCGCACGGGGCTCACCAGTCACGCCAGCCCCTCGCTGGCTACGCGTCGGCTGGCAGGCCAGCCGGGCGCCGGGCGGCCGGTGGCGGGCGGGCGCTGGCGGCCGGTGGCGGGCGTGGGGGGCCGTCGCGGACACCGGCAGAAGCGGCGTGATGCAGTATCCGGCGGGCCGTTGCGGGCGCCGGCTCACGCTGGCCCGCTTTGTCATTAGGCTGGGTAGCAGAAATGCGCCAGAAGGCGGAGAAGAGGTGGCGGTAAATGGTGGCGGCCCTCCTGATCATCCTCGTGGTGATCATCGTGGCCGGGCTCACCGCTGTGGGCCGGTCGCTGCGCGTGGTGCAGCAGTATGAGCAGGGCATTGTGTTCCGGTTCGGCCGCGTCCTGCCGGGCGTGCGCGGGCCGGGGCTGACCATTCTGCGGCCCATCGGCGACCGCATGCAGAAGGTCAACATGCAGATCATCGCCATGGCGGTTCCCGCGCAGGAGGGAATCACCCGGGACAACGTCAGCGTCCGGGTTGACGCGGTGGTGTATTTCCGCGTGGTTGACCCGATCAAGGCCGTCGTGAACGTGCAGAACTACATGTTCGCCGTGTCCCAGCAGGCGCAGACCTCGCTCCGCTCGATCATCGGGCAGTCCGAGATGGACCAGCTGCTCGCCGAGCGGGACACGGTGAACCGGGCGCTCCGCAACATCATCGACGAGCCCACCGAGGGCCCCTGGGGCATCCGGGTGGAGCGGGTCGAGATCAAGGACGTGAACCTGCCGGAACAGATGAAGCGCTCGATGTCGCGGCAAGCGGAGGCAGAACGGGAACGGCGCGCCCGGATCATCTCCGCGGACGGTGAGTACCAGGCGTCCAAGCGCCTCGCCGCCGCCGCGAACGTGATGGCGCGTGACCCGGCCGCGCTCCAGCTGCGGTTGCTGCAGACCGTGGTCGAAGTGGCCGCGGAGAAGAACAGCACCCTGGTCATGCCGGTGCCGGTCGAGCTGCTCCGGTTCTTCGAGCGGTACGCGCCCGCGCCCACCCCGCCCGCGGACACGAGGCCGTTGCCGGAGGACACCGGCGCGGCCGAGCTGGCCGAGGCCGAGGCCGGGGTGGAGATCGGCAGCGCTCCGGTGCTGCAGATCGACGCCCCGCCGCCGGAGGTGGTGAACGCTCCGCTGCCGGAAATCGCCGATGCGCCCGTCCCTGCGCTGGACGAGTCCGCCATCCCGCCGGTGCCGGACATCCCGGAGCAGGCCGCGACCGGCGGCGGCAACGGGGCCGCGGTCACTCCGCCCGCTGCGGACGCACCGCCCGCCACGGCCAGGGACGGCCAGCAGCCGCCCCAGGCCCCGTAACAGGCCAGCCAGCCGGATGACCCAGGCGGCCGCTCGCCGTGCGCCGCCTGGGTGGGTCGGCTAGCCGCCTGGCGTGTGCCGCCCGGCTGGCCTGCCGGCTCGCGTGCGGCGGCTGGGTGGCCGGCTCGCTAGGGTGTCGCCATGCAGAAATGGGAGTACGCGACGGTGCCCCTGCTGGTGCACGCCACCAAGCAGATCCTGGACAACTGGGGCGATGACGGCTGGGAGCTGGTGGCCCTGGTGCCCGGGCCCAACTCCGAGCAGCTGGTCGCCTACATGAAGCGGCCCAAGGGCAGCTCATGACCGCCGCGGCGGCCGCTGCCGGCAGCACCCCGGAGGAGCGGCTGGCTGCCCTCGGGCTGGAGCTGCCGACGGTGACCCCGCCACTGGCCTCGTACGTGCCAGCGGTCCGCACCGGCGGGTACGTCTACACCTCCGGCCAGCTGCCGATGGCGGACGGCGCCTTGCTGATGACCGGCAAGGTGGGCGCGGAGGTCAGCGTGGCGGAGGCGGCCGCCCTGGCCCGGGTGTGCGCGCTGAACGCGCTGGCCGCGGTGGCCGCCGTGACCGGCGGGCTGTCCGCGGTGCAGCGGGTGGTGAAGGTGACCGGGTTCGTGGCTAGTGCCCCGGACTTCACCGGCCAGGCGCAGGTGATCAACGGCGCCAGCGAGCTGCTGCAGCAGGTGTTCGGGGACGCCGGGCGGCATGCCCGCAGCGCCGTCGGCATGGCCGTGCTCCCGCTCGACGCCCCGGTCGAGGTCGAGCTGATCGTGCAGGTCGGCGACGATGCGCCAGCCCAGTGAGCCCAGTCCAGTGAGCCCAGCCCAGTGAGCCCAGTCCAGTGAGCCCAGCCCAGTGAGCCCAGCCCGCGCCGTGAGCCCAGTCCAGTGAGCTCGGCCCGTGACTGAACCGCCTGCCGGGCTGGTGCCGTCCAGCCGCCCCGTCTTCCGCCTCCCGGCGGCCCTAGCCGAACGGGTCAGGGAGGTGACCAGCGGGCAGCGGGAAGTGGCCGCGCCGCGCGACGCGGCTTCCGTGCTGCTGCTCCGCGACACGGCCAGCGCCGCCCCGGCCGGGGCAGCCGGGACCGCCAGCAGCGTCGCCCCCGTCGGCACCACCCCGGCCGGCGCCGCCCCAGGCCAGCCCGCGCTGGAGGTGTACATGCTCCGCCGGGCACGCTCGATGCCGTTCGCGCCGGGGGCGTCCGCCTTTCCCGGCGGGTCGGTGGATCCCCGGGACGCCGACGCTGAGGTGGGCTGGGCGGGCCCGGCCGCGGCCGAGTGGGGGCAGCTGCTCAACGCGCCGCCCGACCTGGCCCGGGCGCTGGTCTGCGCCGCGGTCCGGGAGACGTTCGAGGAATCCGGGGTGCTGCTGGCCGGCCCGACCACCAGCAGCCTGGTGCCGGACACCAGCGGGGAGGACTGGGAAGCGGAGCGGCAGGCACTGCTGGACCGCTCGCTATCCCTGGCCGGGCTGCTCGGCCGCCGCCGCCTGGTGCTGCGGTCGGACCTGCTCCGGCCCTGGGCGCGGTGGATCACCCCGGCCCCGGAACCGCGCCGCTACGACACCAGGTTCTTTGCCGCGGCCCTGCCTGCCGGGCAGCACACCAGGGACGTCAGCGGTGAGGCGGACCAGGTGGCCTGGGTCCGGCCGGCCGACGCGATCCGCGCCGCCCGGGACCGCGAGCTACGGCTGATGCCGCCCACCGCGGCCTGCCTGGGCGGCCTGCTCCCGTTCGGCGATGTGACGGCCGCGCTGCGCGCCCAGCGCGACCTGACGCCGGTGACCCCGCAGATGGTGGAGGTGGACGGCGAGCTATGGCTGGCCCTCCCGGCGGACCTGGACTACCCGCTGTGACCCCGGGCGGCGGTTCCGGCGACGGGTCAGGCACCACCCGGGCCCGGTGCGTGCTGGCGCCCAACCCCGGGCCCATGACCCTCAACGGAACCAATACCTGGCTGATCGCTGAACCAGGGTCCGCCGGGGTAATCGTGGTCAACCCGGGGCCCGATGACGATGCCCACCTGCGCCGGGTCGCCGCCGCGGCCGCCGGGGCGGGGCAGCGGATCACGCAGATCCTGCTCACCCACCGGCACCTGGACCACTCGGCCGGAGCGGCCCGGCTGGCCCGGCTGGCCGGCGCGCCGGTGCTGGCCGCCGACCCGGAACTGCGGCTGGGCGGCGGCGGCCTCGCTCCCGGGGATGTGCTCACCAGCGCCGGCTGCGAGATCCGGGTGGTCGGCTCGCCCGGGCACACCGACGACTCGGTCTGCCTGCTGCTGCCCGCTGACGGCGCGCTGCTCACCGGGGACACCGTGCTCGGCGCCGGGACCACGGTGATCGCCCAGGACGGCAGCCTGGGTGACTACCTGGCCACCCTGGACCGGCTGCGCGCGCTGGCCGACGAGGCCCGGCTGCGTGCGCTGCTGCCCGGGCACGGCCCGCTGCTCGCCGACCCGGCCGGGACGCTCGACTTCTACATCGCGCACCGGCAGGAGCGGCTGGCCGAGGTGCGGGCGGCGCTCGCCGCCGGAGACCGGACCCCGGCCGAGATCGTGGCCCGGGTCTACACGGACGTGGACAAGTCGCTCTGGCCGTTCGCGGAATGGTCGGTCCGGGCCCAGCTCGACTACCTGGCTGGCCAGGACGAGCTGCCGTCCGGGACCAGCCGCTGACAGGCGGCCAGCCCGCAGCCGGCCAGCCGCCGCCGGGCGGCCCAGGGCTCAGTGGGCCCGCTTGGCCAGCCGGTCGGCGTCGATGATCAGCACGGACTTGGCGGACAGGGTCAGCCAGCCCCGGGCGGCGAAGTCGGCCAGCGCCTTGTTGACCGTCTCCCGGGACGCCCCCACCAGCTGGGCGAGTTCCTCCTGGGTGAGGTCGTGGTGCACCTGGAGGCCGTCCGCGGTCTGCTCCCCGAACCGGTCCGCGAGGTCGAGCAGCGCCTTGGCCACCCGGCCCGGCACGTCGGTGAACACCAGGTCGGCCATGACGTCGTTGGCCCGCCGCAGCCGCTGCGCCAGCGCCCGCAGCAGGTGCATGGACACGTCAGGGCGGGCGTTCAGCCAGTCCCGGAGCTCATCATGGGCCAGCGCCGCGAGCCGGACCTCGGTGATGGCGACCGCGCTGGACGTCCGCGGCCGCGGGTCGAACAAGGACAGCTCGCCGAACATCTCCCCTGGGCCGAGCACGCTGAGCAGGTTCTCCCGGCCGTCCGGTGCCGCCCGGGTCAGCTTGATCTTGCCGTCCAGCACCACGTAGAGCCGGTCACCGGCGTCGCCCTCGTCGAACAGCCGTTCACCCCGGACGAGATCAACGTCTGCCACCCGCGACCGCAGCGCTTTCGCGCCATCGTCATCAAGCGCCTCGAACAGCGGCGCCCGGCTTAGCACGTCGTCCGGGTCCATCACGGGTGCCTCCTTGCGCACTTTCTACGCACAGTCTTGCGCATGTGATGACCGTCACGCGAACGCTGTCCGTCCGGCCGCCCGGAAAGGCGGCCGCAGGTCAGTCCGCTGACTCCGCCAGTGACTCCGCCAGCCGGTCACGGCAGGCTTCGATCTCCGCCTCGGCCTGTGCCTTGTCCGTCCAGGTGGCCCCCTCCACTTCCTTGCCGGGCTCCAGCGCCTTGTAGATCTCGAAGAAGTGCTGGATCTCCAGCCGGTCGAACTCGGGCACGTCGCCGATGTCCACCAGGTGCGCCATCCGGGGGTCCGTCGCGGCGACGCAGAGCACCTTGTCGTCCTGGCCCTTCTCGTCCCGCATCCGGAACATCCCGATGGCCCGGCAGCGGATCAGGCAGCCCGGGAACGTGGGCTCTTCCAGCAGCACCAGCGCGTCCAGCGGGTCACCGTCATCGGCCAGCGTGTCCTCGATGAACCCGTAGTCAGAGGGGTACCGGGTCGAGGTGAACAGCATCCTGTCCAGCCGGATCCGGCCGGAGTGATGATCCATCTCATACTTGTTGCGCTGCCCCTTGGGGATCTCGATTACCACATCGAATTCCACGATGTCGCTCCCTGGCCGCGAAGGTGATTGACTCCGGTGCCTGGGCGTGTCCCAGGCACCGTGCCCTGGCGGGCTGGCAGCCGGCCGGGCCGGCGTCCCGTTTCCGGAATCTAATGCATCTCGTGAGGGGAAGGGCAGTGGCGCACCGGCTCCGGGCCACTACGGTGATCACTCTCGCCATGCTGAACCTGTGCACGCTCGGCGCGGGCGCGGCGGTGGCCGCCCTGCTGCCGGCCCGCCTGGCCCTCTGGAAGATCCCCCAGGTCGCGGTCACCCCGCTGGCCCGGCCCGCGCCGGTGCTGCCGGCCGCGTCGGCCGCTGGCCCGCTGCCGACCAGCAACGGCCTGGCCGCCGCCCTGGCCCACGGCCTCACCTCGGCCGCGCTCGGCGCGCAGACCGGCGTGGTGGTCAGTGACCCGGCGTCCGGCCGGGTGCTGTTCACCAGCGGCGGCTCGGCCCTGCTGCAGCCGGCCTCCACTACCAAGCTGGCCACGGCCGTGGCCAGCCTGGATGTGCTCGGCCCGGCCGCCCGGTTCACTACCCGGGTCACGGCGGGCGCCGCGCCCGGGTCGATCGTGCTGGTCGGCGGCGGCGATCCCACCCTGGCCGCCGGGCCCGTGCCTGCCTCGGACTATCCGCAGCCAGCCACGTTGCAGTCGCTGGCCGCGGCCACGGCCCGGGCGCTGCGCGCCCAGGGCCGCAGCTCGGTGCGGCTCAGCTACGACACCTCGCTGTTCACCGGCCCGCCGATGGGACCGGGCTGGCCCGCCGAGTACGTCACCACCGGCAATGTCACGCCGATCAGTGCGCTGGAGGTGGATCAGGGCCGGCTTCACCCCGTCCGGCGCCCCGGAAGACGCGGACGACCCCGGGAACTTCCGGCCCCGGTCGTTCACCCCGGCCACCGTGGCCGCCACGGCGTTCGCGCGCTTCCTGGCCCGGGCGGGCATCCACGTGACCGGCCCGGTGGCCCTGGGGGTGGCGCCAGCCCACGCGGCGGGCATCGCCGCGGTGTCCTCCCCGCCGCTGTCCGCGATCGTGGCCTGGATGCTGCGGGAGAGCAACAACGTGATCGCGGAGGATCTCGCCCGCCAGGTGGCGCTGCGCGAGGGCCAGCCCGCCTCGTTCAGTGGCGCCGCCGCGGCGGTCACCAGCGTGCTGCGGCGGCTGGGCGTGTCTGGCGGGATCCAGCTGTCCGACGGCTCGGGCTTGTCACCGCAGGACCGGCTGGCCCCGGCTACCCTGGCCAGCCTGGTCAGCGTGGCGGCCGCGGGCGCGCATCCGCGGCTGCGGGCGGCCATCACCGGGATGCCCGTGGCCGGCTTCTCCGGCACCCTGGCTCCCGGGCAGAGCGTGTTCGGCAACTTCGCCACCCCCGGCCTGGGCGTGGTGCAGGCCAAGACCGGCAACCTCAGTACGGTGGCGGCGCTGGCGGGCGTGGTGTACGACGTCAGTGGCCGGGTACTTGGTTTTGCGATCATGACCGATCAGGTACCTGCCGCAGGCCTGAACCGTGCTGCGGGCGAAATCGACGCGATGGCCGCCGCCCTGGCGCGGTGCGGCTGCGGCAGCGGATGAGCTGCGGCCGGGCCTGCCGGGCGGCCCAGAGCCTTAGACCACGTACGGTGGAGACATGAGCAGCGCGCAGATGATCGACTGGGATGTGGCCATTTCGACCGGGACCCGGTGGGCCCGGCCCGGCCCCCAGGTGAGCCTGGCCGAAGCGCGGGCGGTGGTCGCGGAATTGCGTGCGCTCGCCAGCACGGTCGCTGAGCCGGTGCAGGCGGTGACCGGCCTGTCCAGCCCGGAGGAGAACGGCGGCTGGGTGGCCGTGGTGGACCGGCCCGGCTGGATCCGCGCGAATGTGGATGGCTTCCGGGTGGTACTTGATCCGCTCGCCGCGCACCTGCGCGAGAAGGGCACCGCCCCGCCGCCCGGCTCGCTGGTCGGCGCGGTCGGTTCGCGGGTCACCGGGATGCAGGCCGGGCTGATCCTCGCCTACCTGGCCGGCCGGGTGCTCGGGCAGTACGAGCTGTTCCTGCCGCCGGACCCGGCGACCCCGGACAGTGCCGCGCCGGCTGGACGGCTGACCCTGGTCGCGCCGAACATCCTCATGGTCGAGCGCGAACTGGGGGTCAACCCGCACGACTTCCGCCGCTGGGTGTGCCTGCACGAGGAGACGCACCGGACCCAGTTCACCTCGGTCGGCTGGCTCCGCGGGTACGTCCAGGAGCAGATGACCGAGTTCCTGCTCGCCTCTGACCTGGACCCGGCGACAATCCTGGAGCGGCTGCGGTCAGCCGCGGACGCGGTGGCGGGCGCGGTCCGCGACAGCGGCGGGGACAGCGTGATCGAGGCCATCCAGACGCCCCGGCAGCGGGCCATCCTGGACCGGCTGACCAGCGTGATGACCCTGGTCGAGGGACACGGCGACTACGTGATGGACGCGGTCGGCCCGCAGGTGGTGCCGTCGGTGGCCGAGATCCGGGCGCGGTTCAACGAGCGGCGCGGCACCGCGGGCCGGCTGGAGCGCACCCTGCGCCGGATTCTCGGCATCGACCTGAAGATGAAGCAGTACGCGCAGGGCTCCCGCTTCGTCCGGGCCGTGGTCGAGGAGGCGGGGATGGCCACCTTCAACAAGGTGTGGACGTCGCCGCAGACCCTGCCGACCAAGGAAGAGTTCGTCACCCCCGCGCTGTGGCTGGACCGGGTCGGCCGGGGAGGCGCGCTCGCGGCCGGTGGCTGACCGGCCATGGGGCCGCACCCGGCGGTAGCGCAGGCCCGGGTCGGCGTCCGCCGCTGCCTCAGTGACCTGGCGGCCGGCCGCCTGGTGCTGGCCGCCTGCTCGGGCGGATCGGATTCACTGGCCCTGGCCGCCGCGCTGGCTCATGAGGCGCCGCGGCTCGGGCTGCGCGGCGGTGGCGTGACCATCGATCATGGACTGCAGCAGGGGTCGGCCGACCGGGCCGGCCGGGTGCAGGCCGTGCTGGCCGGCCTCGGGCTGGACCCGGTGCACCGGATCGCCGTGACAGTGGCCGCCCAGCCGGGCCACGGCGGCCCGGAGGCCGCGGCGCGGACGGCCCGGTACGCCGCGCTGGAACAGGCGGCCCAGCAGTCCGGCGCGGTGGCCGTGCTGCTCGGCCACACCCAGGATGACCAGGCGGAGACCGTGCTGCTGGGACTGGCCCGCGGGTCCGGGGCGCGCTCGCTGGCGGGCATGCCGGCCCAGCGCGGGTTGTTCCGCCGCCCGCTGCTCGGGGTCAGCCGGGCCACCCTGCGCGAGGCCTGCCAGGCGCTGCAGCTCGATCCCTGGGATGATCCGCACAACGCGGACCCGGCCTACGCCCGGGCCCGGGTCCGGCACCAGGTCATGCCGGCCCTGGAGAAGGCACTCGGCCCCGGTGTCGCGGCCGCGCTGGCCCGTACCGCTGCTCAGCTGGGCGAGGACAGCGCTGCCCTGGACGCCATCGCCCAGGCCGAGGCCCGCAGGCTGGCCAGCCCAGGGCCGGACGGCGCCGGGCTGGCCGCGCTGGACGTGGCTGGGCTGGCCGCGCTGCCCCTGGCGGTCCGGGCCCGGGTGCTGCGGCTGGCGGCGCTCGCGGCAGGCTGCCCGGGCGGCTCGCTGGCCGCCCGGCACATCGAGGCGGCCGATGCGCTGGTGACCGGCTGGCACGGCCAGCGTGGATCCGACCTGCCCGGAGGCGTCCACGTCCGGCGGCAGTATGGGAAGCTGCTGTTCAGCGGGCGGGCCAGGCACGGCAGGGCCGCCAGGGCGACTGACGCGGAGGGCGCCGGTGGACGCGACTGACCTGGGTGGCGACCTCAAAGAGGTGCTGATTCCCGCCGACCGGGTGCAGGCCCGGGTGGGCGAGCTGGCGGCGCAGATCGATGCGGATTACGCCGGCCGCGAACTCCTCCTGGTCGGCGTGCTCAAAGGGGCGGTCATGGTGATGGCCGACCTGGCCCGGGCCATGCACATGCCGATCCAGATGGACTGGATGGCGGTGTCTTCCTACGGTTCGGGCACCAAGTCCTCCGGGGTGGTCCGCATCCTCAAGGACCTCGACACCGACATCACCGGTAAGGACGTCCTGGTGGTGGAGGACATCGTCGACTCCGGGCTCACCCTGTCCTGGCTGGTCGGGAACTTGCGGTCGCGCGGGCCCGCCTCGGTCCGGGTCTGCGTGATGCTGCGCAAGCCCAGCGCGGCGCAAATGGACGTGAACGTCGCCTACGTCGGTTTCGACATCGCGGACGAGTTCGTGATCGGCTACGGGCTCGACTTCGCCGAGCGGTACCGGAACCTCCCGTTCATCGGGACGCTGGCGCCGCACGTGTACAAGGGCGGCGATGATCCCGGTGCCGCTCAGGGCAGGCCGGCGGGCTAATCCGCCGCCCATGGTGCGCGGATGGCCGCGCGGGGAACAGGATCTACGAGAGGGAGCGTTGAGGACTGCGAAGGCTCGCTGCGCCGAGGCGGTGGCTTCTACGTGCCGGTGGTGCCGGCCGGGGTGTACCGTCGGGTATCCCCGGGCTGTGCCGCCGGGATGCTAGCGCTGCCGGTTGGGACAAGGAAGCCAGGCATGCTCACTGGGACGCAAGGCAGTTCCGCCGGGCTCGGCGGGACGTGAAGCTGGTCAGGAGGAACCCGCTGCAAGCTGGCGGGACCGTTCATCGATGGATCTGAAGCGCTATTTCCGCGGGCCGTTCGTGGCGGTCCTTGTGATGCTGCTGGTCTTCTTCGTCGTCTACGAATATGCCAGCTCGGGTACCTCGTATACCCAGGCGGATACCTCCAAGGTCGTCTCGCTGATCGAGAACGGCCAGGTCAAGTCCGCGCTGCTGACTGACAAGGATCAGACGATCCAGATCACCACCAAGTCGGGCCAGAAGTACGAGGCCTCCTGGGTGGGCAACCAGGGCCAGCAGCTCGCCCAGATCCTGCAGCAGAAGCTTCCCCCGCAGGGCTACAACGTCCAGGTGCCCAAGGGCAGCTCGGTCTGGGCCCTGATTCTCGGCTGGCTGCCGTTCCTGCTGGTCATCCTGATCTTCTTCTTCATGCTGAACCAGATGCAGGGTGGCGGCTCCCGGGTGATGAACTTCGGGAAGTCCAAGGCGAAGCTCATCACCAAGGACACGCCGAAGACCACCTTCGGCGACGTCGCGGGCGCGGACGAGGCGATCGAGGAACTCCAGGAGATCAAGGACTTCCTGCAGAACCCGGCCAAGTTCCAGGCCATCGGCGCGAAGATCCCCAAGGGCGTGCTGCTGTACGGCCCGCCGGGTACCGGTAAGACGCTGCTCGCCCGGGCCGTGGCCGGCGAGGCCGGGGTGCCGTTCTACTCCATCTCCGGGTCCGACTTCGTCGAGATGTTCGTCGGCGTGGGCGCCTCCCGGGTGCGCGACCTTTTCGAGCAGGCCAAGGCGAACGCGCCGGCCATCGTGTTCGTGGATGAGATCGACGCGGTCGGCCGGCACCGCGGGGCGGGCTTCGGCGGCGGTCACGACGAGCGTGAGCAGACGCTGAACCAGCTCCTGGTCGAGCTGGACGGCTTCGACGTCAAGGGCGGCGTCATCGTCATCGCCGCCACCAACCGGCCGGACATCCTCGACCCCGCGCTGCTCCGCCCGGGCCGGTTCGACCGGCAGATCGTGGTGGCCCAGCCGGACCTGGCCGGGCGCAAGGGCATCCTGCGGGTGCACGCGCGCGGCAAGCCGTTCGCGCCGGACGTGGACCTCGACCTGATCGCCCGCCGGACGGCCGGCTTCACCGGCGCGGACCTGGCCAACGTCATCAACGAGGGCGCGCTGCTGACCGCGCGGCACAACGGCAACCTGATCACCATGGCTTCGCTGGAGGAGTCCATCGACCGGGTGATGGCGGGCCCCGAGCGCAAGAGCGTGCTGCTGTCCGAGAAAGAGCGCAAGATCATCGCCTACCACGAGGGCGGTCACGCGCTGGTCGGTCACGCGCTGCCGAACGCCGACCCGGTGCACAAGATCACGATCATCCCGCGCGGCCGGGCCCTGGGTTACACCGCCTCGGCCCCGCAGGAGGACAAGTTCCTGGTCACCCGGTCCGAGATGATGGACCAGCTGGCCATGCTGCTGGGCGGGCGGACCGCTGAGGAACTGGTCTTCCACGAGCCCACCACCGGCGCGGCCAACGACATCGAGAAGGCCAGCTCGGTCGCCCGGCACATGGTCACCGAGTACGGGATGAGCGAGCGGCTGGGCGCCCGCAAGTTCGGCACCGGAGACGGCGAGCCGTTCCTGGGCCGGGAGATGTCACACACCCGGGACTACTCCGAGGAGATCGCCTCCACCATCGACGAGGAAGTGCGCCGGCTGATCGAGTCCGCGCACGACGAGGCCTGGGAGATCCTGGTCACCTACCGGGAAGTCCTGGACGACCTGGTCCTGCAGCTGATGGACAAGGAGACGCTGAGCCGGCAGGAGGTCCTGGAGATCTTCGCGCCGATCCAGACCCGCCCGTCCCGCGGCTCCTACACCGGCTACGGGAAGCGGCTCCCGTCTGACCGGCCGCCGGTGCTGACGCCCAAGGAGCTGGCGCTCACCGCCGCCGCCGAGCTGAACGAGCACTCCGGCAACGGCCAGGCGGGCGCGCTGGGCAGCGGCCAGGGCAGCCAGCCCTACGGCGGCCAGTCCTACGGTGACCAGCCGCACGGCGGGCCCGAACCGGGAAGCTCCGGCGACAGCCGTTGACCGAGCCACCGTTCGACGCCGCCCGGATCGAGGGGGCGGTCCGGGAGATCCTGCTCGCGATCGGTGAGGATCCGGAGCGGGACGGGCTCCGGGATACCCCCGCCCGGGTGGCGCGGGCCTTTGCCGAGCAGTTCTCCGGCCTCGGCCAGCGGCCGGAGGACGTGCTCACCACGGTCTTCGACGCTGACCACGACGAGCTGGTGCTGGTCCGCGACATCGAGGTGTACAGCACCTGCGAGCATCATCTGACCCCGTTTTTCGGGTCCGCGCACATCGGTTACATACCGAACCAGAAAGGCCAGATCACCGGATTGTCCAAGCTGGCCAGGCTGGTGGACGTGTATGCCCGGCGGCCGCAGGTCCAGGAGCGGATGACCAGCCAGATCGCGGACGCCCTGATGAACGTGCTGGAGCCGCGCGGCGTCCTGGTCGTTATCGAGGCCGAGCACCTGTGCATGTCCATGCGGGGAGTGCGCAAGCCAGGCGCGAAAACCGTGACCTCCGCGGTCCGCGGGGTGATCCGGGACAGCAGCCGGACCCGGGCGGAAGCAATGAGCTTGCTGTTCGGACGGCGCAGCAACGGGTAACCTTAACCGTCGGGGATGAATGGCCCGCACCGGGCGGGTAGCGATCAGTAGGCTTCTTGTCCGTGATCCAGGGCGTGACCCAGATGTCCGAAACAAACGAAAAGCCTGCTGCCAGCAGCAAGGTCGCAGACTTTGCTGCCAGTTTGCCGACTGGGAACCCGCCGGGTCCGCGGCCGCCGGACCGGCGGCATCAGCGTCGCTGGGTACCGATCACCGCGGCCTGGCTGAGCCTGCTGATCGGCCTGGCCAACATCATCGAGGTCGTCCGGCCCAGCCTGTACGAGTCGGCGCTGCCGAGCAGGCTGCACCTGCATGCCCTGCATCCCTTCGTGCCCGGGGTACTGACCAACGTCACGCACACGGTCGAAGTGATCATCGGCCTGATGCTGCTGATGCTCTCCCACGCGCTGCGGCGGCGTAAGCGCCGCGCCTGGGAGGCAGTGACCGTGCTGCTGGCGGTCAGTGTCGTGGTGCACTTCACGCACTTCCACTTCCCGCGGATCGCCACCGGGGTCGTGTCCGTGCTGCTGCTCGCCGCGCTGCTCTACTACCGCGACGAGTTCTACGCGGTCGGCGACCCGCGGACCCGGTGGCGCGCGCTGTGGGTGTTCTGCGGGCTGGTCATCGCCGACGTGGCCATCGGGCTCACCTACATCCTGCTGGTCAAAGGCCTGGCCAAGGACTACTCGCTGTGGCAGCGGGTCGTGCACGTGGTCTACGGCCTGGTCGGCGTCTCCGGCCCGGTCCAGTTCGTCCCGGAGAACCGCGGCGACCTGTTCAACCTGCTGACCGGGGCGCTCGGGTTGTTCACCTTGCTGGTCACCGCATACTTGTTCTTCCGCCCGGCCCGGCCCCCAGGACGGCTGGGCCAGGCGGACGCGGTGAAAGTGCGCGAGCTGCTGGAAAAGCAGGGCGACCGGGATTCCCTCGGTTACTTCACCCTGCGCAGCGACAAGAGCATCATCTGGTCGCCGACCGGCAAGTCCTGCATCGGCTACCGGGTGGTCTCCGGGGTCATGCTGGCCGGTGGTGACCCGCTCGGTGACCCGGAGGCCTGGCCGGGTGCCATCCACGCGTTCCTGGACGAGGCGGCCCGGCACGCCTGGGTGCCCGCGGTGATGGGCTGCGGCGAGCAGGCCGCCGAGGTGTGGTGCCGGGAAGGCGAGCTGACCGCACTGGAACTGGGCGACGAGGCGGTCGTGGAGGTGGCCAGCTTCAGCCTGAGCGGCCGGTCCATGCGCAACGTCCGGCAGATGGTGGCCCGGGTGGCGCGCAGTGGCTACGTGGCTGAGGTGCGCCGGGCCTGCGACATCCCGCCGGACCAGCTGGCCGACATCGCCCAGCAGGCCGAGTCCTGGCGCGGCAGCCCGACCGAACGGGGCTTCTCGATGGCCCTCGGCCGGCTGGGCGCGCCTGGTGACGAGCGCTGCGTGATCGCCACCGCCACCGAGGACGGCGTGCTCCGCGCCATCCTGCAGTTCGTGCCGTGGGGCTGCGACGGCTTGTCCCTGGACCTGATGCGGCGCGACCGCAGCGCGCAGCCGGGCGTGAATGACTTCCTCATCGTGGAGAGCATCAAGGCCGCCGACCAGCTCGGGGTCAAGAAGTTCTCGCTGAACTTCGCGGTGTTCCGGGCCGCGCTGGAGCGGGGCGAGAAGATCGGCGCCGGCCCGGTGCTCCGGGCCTGGCGCGGCATCCTGGTGTTCGCCTCCCGCTGGTTCCAGATCGAATCGCTGTACAAGTTCAACGCCAAGTTCGCGCCGGTCTGGCTGCCCCGGTTCTTCGTGTTCCCCAGCGCCTCGGACGCGCCGCGGGTCGGCCTGGCCGCGCTGGAGGCCGAGGCGTTCCTGGTCTGGCCGAAGCTCGAGCTGCGCAGGCTGGCCCGCCGGATGGGGCTCCGCCGGCCTCGCCGCCGGATGCTGCCGAGCCAGCCCGGCCAGCCGGGCCAGCCCGGCTCGCCCTGCTAGTAACGTCACCGCTGGCCGGCCTGCGGACGGCCGGCGCATAGGGTTACTCCGTGCTCAGCGACGAAGCGACCGGGGCCGGGGCGGCGCCGGGCCCGGCCCGGGCCGCCAGCCCGCCGGGGTGGCCCGATCCCGGCCGCTGCCTGGTCATGGGCGTGGTGAACGTCACCCCGGATTCGTTCTCCGACGGCGGGTCGTGGTTCGGCGCGGAGGCGGGCATCGCCCGCGGCCAGCAGTTGGCCGCCGAGGGAGCGGACATCGTGGACGTGGGCGGGGAGTCCACCCGGCCGGGGGCACAGCGGATCACCGCGGCGGAGGAACTCCGCCGGGTCGGCCCGGTGATCACCGGCCTGGCCGCGGCCGGCCTCCCGGTGAGCATCGACACGATGCGGGCCGAGGTGGCGGAGCACGCGCTGGCGGCCGGGGCGCGCCTGGTCAACGACGTCAGCGGCGGCCTGGCTGATCCGCAGATGCCCCGGCTGGTGGCCGCGGCCGGCGTGCCCTACGTGGTCATGCACTGGCGGGGGCACAGCCACAGCATGGACACCAGGGCCGTCTACCAGGACGTGGTGCGCGAGGTCATCGAGGAGCTGTGCCGCCGGGTGGACGTGGTGACCAGGGAGGGCGTGGATCCGGCCATGATCGTGCTGGATCCCGGGCTCGGTTTCGCCAAGCGCCCGGAGCATAACTGGGCCCTGCTCACCAGCCTGGACCAGATCAGCGTGCTGGGCGGCCGGTCACGCGCGTTCCCGGTGATCATCGGTGCGTCCCGGAAACGGTTCCTCGGGCGGCTGCTGGCGGCGCCGGACGGCACCCCCCGCCCGTTCACCGGCTGCGATGACGCCACCGTGGCGGTGACCGCCCTCGCCGCTGCCGCCGGCGCCTGGTGCGCCCGGGTGCACGAGGTCCCGGGCAACGCCGACGCGGTCCGGATCGCCGAAGCCTGGCGCGCGGCGGGGGCCGGATGAGCCTGGACCGGATCACCCTGCACGGGCTGCGCGCCGTCGGCTACCACGGGGTGCTGGACAGCGAGCGCCGGGACGGCCAGGAGTTCGGCGTGGACGCGAGCCTGTGGCTGGACACCCGGGCCGCCGCGGCCGCGGATGACCTGAGCCTGACCGTGGACTACTCGGCGCTGGCGGACGGGCTGGCCGCGGTGATCACCGGGCCGCCGGTACAGCTCATCGAGACCCTGGCCGAGCGGCTGGCGGCGGCGGCGCTGGCCGAGCCCGCGGTGCACGAGGTGGAGATCACCGTGCACAAGCCGCACGCCCCGGTGCGCCAGCCGCTCAGCGACGTCAGCATCACCATCCGCCGGTCCCGCGGATGACCACCCGGCGGGCGGTGCTCGCGCTCGGCAGCAACCTGGGCGACCGGCTGGGCTACCTCCAGGGCGGGGTGGACGACCTGGCCAGCGCCCCTGGCCTGGCCGCCGTCGCGGTGTCACCGGTCTACGAGACGGCGCCGGTCGGCGGCCCGCCGCAGCCCGACTACCTGAACGCGGTGCTGCTCGCGGACAGCGGGCTGCCCGCCGCGGACCTGCTGGCCCGGTGCCAGGCCGCCGAGGCCGCGGCCCAGCGGGTACGCGGCCAGGTCTGGGGACCACGCACCCTGGATGTCGATGTCATCGTTTACGGTGACCTGGTGAGCAATGACCCAGGGCTGATCCTGCCGCACCCGCGGGCGCATGAGCGCGCGTTCGTGCTCGCGCCCTGGCACGACGCCGACCCGGGTGCTGTGCTCCCCGGCTGGGGCCTGGTGGCTGGCCTGCTCGCGGCGGCCGGCCGGGCCGGGGTGCGGCGCCGCGCCGACGCCGTGCTCCGGTTGCCAGCATGACCCCCACCCGGACCAGCGTGCTGCTGGCCACCGCCGTCATCAGCGCGGTGGCTGGCTGGCTGATCCTGCATTTCAGCTACACCTCACTGCCGCCGCTGCCGTGGACCGCCGCCCTGGCCATGCTGCTGCTCGGCATCGCCGAGGCGCTCAGCGGCTGGAACCTGCGGGCCCGGCTCCGTGGCCAGGCCGACGGCAAGCCGCTCGCGCCGATCGCGGTGGCCCGGATGGCGGCGCTGGCCAAGGCCAGCTCGCACGCGGCCGCGGTGCTCGGTGGCCTGGCCGCCGGGTTCCTCAGCTATCTGGCGGCCGCCCTGGACAAGTCCACCCCGCGCAGCGACGCCTTTGTCGCGGGGGGCACGGTCGTCGCCGCGATGATCCTGGTGGCCGGCGCCCTCTACCTGGAACGCAGCTGCCGGGTGCCGGATGGCGACCGCGATGCCGCTGACCACGACCCGGTCGGCGGCCCGCCGGCCAGCGGCCCCCGGTAGCGCCGCCGCCGCATCAGCGGGGTGGCCCAGGGCGTGTCCCGGGCCACGCCCTGGGCGATCAGCGGGTCCGGAAGAAGTTCTCCCGGCGGATCTGGTCGCGGAGATCGACGGCGTCCTCGCCGCGGACCACCAACGGCGGGGAGCTGTTCAGCAGCCGCGCGTAGACCAGCCCGTTGATACCGCGCCAGACATGCCAGCCGGGCAGCTCGGCGGCGTACGGCCACCAGGCGGGCAGGCCCTCGTCCGGGTTGGCGCCGGGGCCGGCGTCCCACCAATGACGGCCGGGCACCTGGCCGTCTTCTGTACTGTCAGGCATGAGTGCATTGTAGAGCACTGAGAGCACTAAGTGCTAGCCGGAGTTTAGGCAGCTCGTAGAGGTGCGTACCTTGATCATGTGGGCGTGTCACCAGTAGATCCGCTAGCCGCCGACTTCTCCTATGTGCAGGTGGCGAACAACATCCAGGTGCGGATCGAAGCCGGCGAGATCGTGCATAGGCTGCCGTCCGAGCGGGACCTGGCCAAGGAGTACGGGGTCGCCTACCAGACGGTGCGGCACGCTATGAAGGTGCTCCGGGAGCGCGGCCTGATCATCACCCGGCAGGGCCGGGGCACGTTCGTGGTCCAGGACCGGCGGCCGGCCGCGGACTGACCTGGCTACCGGTCCATGTCTCCCACGACGAAGAACATCGAGCCCAGGATCGCGGTCAGGGCCGCCACCCGGTGGCCGGGCAGGATCTCGCCCAGCACCTGCACGTTGCTGAACGACGCGGTACGCAGCTTCAGCCGCCACGGCGTCTTGCCGCCCCGGGACACCAGGTAGTACCCGGTCACCCCGAGCGGGCCCTCGGTCCAGGCGTAGGTGTGTCCTTCCGGGATCTTGAGCACCTTGGGTATCCGGGCGCTCAGCGGGCCCGGCGGCAGGCTGGCCAGCCGGCTGGCGGCCGCGTCGATCAGGTCCAGCGACACCGCGACCTGGTCCAGCAGGCACTCGAACCGGGCCAGGCTGTCCCCCTCGGCCCGGGTCACCACCTGGAGCGTGCCCGCCAGCTCCGGGTAGGCCAGGTAGGGCTCGTCCCGGCGCAGGTCGAAATCCACCCCGGACGCCCGGGCCGCCGGGCCGCTCACCCCGTACTGCAGCACCTGTTCCTGGCTGAGCACCCCGGCCTGCCTGGTCCTGGCCCGGAACACCGCGCTGCCGCGGACGACCGCGCCGATCACCGGCAGGGCCGCCCGTACCTCGGCGGCGGCCGCGCCCACCCGGCCGAGCCAGCCCGCGGGCAGTTCCTCCTTCAGGCCGCCGACCCGGTTGAACATGTAGTGCATCCGGCCGCCGGAGATCTCCTCCATGATCGCCTGGAGCAGCTCCCGGGCCTGGGCCGCGGCGTCAGCGGACCGGGCTGGCCCGGCGCCCTCCGCTCCGCTGGCGCTGTCCTCCGGCCCGGTGCCCTCCGCCCCGTCAGCGACCAGCTCGGGCGGGTAGCTGCCGAGAAAGGCGAGGTGGCTGAGCACCCGGTTGAGCTCGGCGAGCAGGGTCCGCGCCCACACTCCGCGCGGTGGCACCTCGATCCCGGCCAGCCGCTCCGCCGCCAGCACCACGCCGAGCTCGCTGGCGAACGCGCCCAGCCAGTCATGCCGGTTGGCCAGGACGATGATCTGCCGGTAGTCCCGGGCCTCGAACAGCTTTTCCGCGCCCCGGTGCACGTACCCGATGACCGGATCCGCCGCCGTGATCACGTCGCCATCCAGGGTGAGCCGGAGCCGCAGCAGGCCGTGCCCGGATGGATGCGCCTCGCCGAGGCCAATCACCAGGTCACCGCCGGAGGTGGAGCTGCCGGGAGTGCCGCTGCCGGGGGCCAGCGGCCCGGGGGCTGCCGCACCCACGGCCGGCGCTGCCGCCCAGCCGCTGGTGACCGCCTCGACCTGGCGTTCTGGCATGCCCCTATCGTGTCATCCCCCTCGGCCCCCGGTTCCGTGTTCAGCCACCGCTGGAAGGCCTGCGCGGTGCCCGGTGCGTCAGCTGGCCGGCGTCCCGGCCGGGAGCCCGGCCAGCACGACGGGCAGCGGCATCCGCACCGCCTGGGCCAGCCAGCGGAACCCGCCGAGCCCGGCCGGGTCGGTCAGTTCCGCCTCCTCCGCGGCGGTCCGCAGGGCGGCCAGGTACCCGGCCGGATCAGCGCTGGCCTGCCGGAGCGGCGGCCGGCGGCCGGACAGGCCGAGCGCCCGCAGCGCGGCCCGCTGGGTGGTCAGCACGGTCTGCGTCGCGCCCGCCGCGGCACCGGCCGCGGCGCAGGCGTCCATGGCCACGTGCGCGGTGATGTCCCGGGATCCGTCCGGGACGGGCCGCACCGGCCGCCCCTGCTGGAACCCGGCCAGCGTGCCCGCCAGCGGGCGGGCGGCCCGGCAGTGCCCGTAGTCGGCGGCCACGGCCAGCCCGCGGTCCATCCGGCTGATCACGTCCGCCCAGGCGGCGCAGCGGGTCCGGCCCAGCTCAGCGCGGTCCCCGGCGCGGTCCAGCGGCCACCACTGGCGCAGCCAGCCCAGCTCCGCGCCGGTGGCGGGCGGCCCGGGCCGCTCCGCCCCGGTGGCCGGATCCACCAGCATCAGCCGCGGGCCGTCCCCGGCCAGCTGCACGACATCCAGCGGGACGTTGTCCAGCCACTCGCTGGCGATCACCAGTCCGGTGATCCGGGCTGGCGCGCAGGCGGCCCAGCGGATCCGCGGATCGAGGCCGGGCGGCCGGGGCGATACGTCTACCGCGTGCGGGGTCATCCGTTGCAGAAAAGAGTGGCCCGCAGCGTCCGGCGCACCTGGTCCAGGCGAGCCCGCCGGGCCAGGGGTATCAGCCAGCGTGAGCAGCTGGCCCAGCAGCTCACCCTGGCCGGCCCCGACGTCCACCAGGTCCAGCCGCGGTGGATGGCCCAGTGCCGCGTCGGTCGCCCGGAGTACGACCATCAACGCCGCCGCGTACCGGGGCGAGGCATGCACCGAGGTCCGGAAATGCGCGGCGGGCCGCTCGCCCCGGGCGTAGAACCCGCCGCCGCCGTAGAGGGCCTGCTGCATGGCTGCGCGCCAGGTCATCCACATCCCGCCGACTCTACGGCGTGCGCAGCTGCCCGCACGTGCCTGGATATGCTGATCACTGCCGTCCGGTACCCGCCCGCGGACTGGAACGAGAGGGACACAGGCCATGGGGAACCCAGCCAGTGAGCCGGACCCCGCGCACCGCCCGGCCCGGCTCAAGGTCGGCGTGATCGGCGCCGGGCGGGCCGGCACCGTCCTGGGCGCCGCGCTGGCCCGGGCTGGCCACCAGGTGGTCGCGGTCTCCGCGGTGTCGGACCGGTCCCGGGAACGGGCCGCGCGGATGCTGCCCGGCGTGCCGGTCCGGCCGCCCGACGAGGTGCTGGACGGGACGGACCTGGTGCTGTGCACGGTGCCGGACGACGTGCTGCCCGGGCTGGTCGCCGGGCTGGCGGCGACCGGCGCCCCGGTGGCGGGCCGGCTGATCGCGCACGCCAGCGGCGCGCACGGCATCGCGGTGCTGGAGCCGGTCACCCGGGCTGGCGCGCTGCCGCTGGCGCTGCATCCGGTGATGACCTTTACCGGCCGCCCGGACGACCTGGACAAGCTGGCCGGGATCTGCTTCGGGGTGACCGCCCCCGAGCCACTCCGGCCCGCCGCCGAGGCGCTGGTGATCGAGATGGGCGGCGAGCCGGTGTTTATCGCCGAGGAACTTCGCGGGCTCTACCACGCGGGGCTGGCCAGCGCGGCCAACCACCTGGTCGCGCTGGTGGCGCAGTCCGCCGACGTGCTCCGCGCGGCCGGGGTGGCCGAGCCAGCCCGGATGCTCGGCCCGCTGCTGTCCGCCGCGCTGGACAACGCCCTCCGGCTGGGTGACGCAGGCCTCACCGGGCCGGTGGCCCGCGGTGACGCGGACACTGTGGCCGCGCACATCCAGGCGCTGCGGGACAGTTCGCCCGAGGCGTTGCGGGCCTACCTGGCGCTGGCCCGGCTCACCGCGGACCGGGCGCTGGCCGCGGGCATCCTGGCCACGGCGGACGCGCAGCGGCTGCTCGAGGTGCTGGCCGGGGCGCCGCGGTGACGGGGCCCGCGGTGACAGGGCGCCGCGATGACGGGGGGGCGGGGATGACGGGGGTGCTGGGATGACGGTGCTGGCGCGGACCCGGGCCGAGCTGGCGGCCGCCCGGCCCGGTCTCGGCGCCCCGGTGGTGCTGGTGCCGACCATGGGGGCGCTGCACGAGGGGCACCGGGCGCTGCTCCGCCGGGCCGCTGAGCTGGCCGGGCCCGGCGGCGGCGTGGTGGTCTCCATCTTCGTCAACCCGCTGCAGTTCGGTGACGGCGCGGACCTGGCCCGGTACCCGCGCATGCTCGACGCCGACGTCGCGCTCTGCGGGCAGGACGGCGCCCACCTGGTGTTCGCGCCCGGGCTGGAGCAGATGTACCCGCGGCCGCAGCTGATCACGGTGGATCCGGGGCCGATGGGCGGCGTCCTCGAGGGCGCGTCCCGGCCCGGGCATTTCGCCGGGGTGCTGACCGTGGTGCTGAAGCTGTTCCAGCTGACCCGCCCGGACGTCGCCGTGTTCGGCGAGAAGGACGCGCAGCAGCTCGCCCTGATCCGGCGGATGGCCGGGGATCTCGACCTGGGCGTGGCGATCACCGGCGTGCCCACCGTCCGCGACCCGGACGGGCTGGCCATCTCCAGCCGGAACCGTTTCCTGTCCGGGGCCGAGCGGCGGGCGGCGTTGCGGCTGCCCCGGGCCCTGGCGGCCGGGCGCGCCGCGGCGGCGCTGGGCCCGGTGGCCGTGCTCGAGGCAGCCGGGGAGGTGCTGGACGGCGCGCCGGACGGCGCCGTGCTGCAGCCCGACTACCTCGCGCTGGTCGATCCGGCCACGTTCGAGCCGGTCGCGGCGGACTACTCGGGCGAGGCCCGGCTGGTGGCCGCGGCCCAGGCCGGAGCCACCCGGCTGATCGACAACGTCCCGCTGACCCTGGCCGGGCCGCCGGACCGGGGCGGCCAGGATGAGCCTGCGGGAGTACAGGAACGCCATGCTGCTGACCATTGACGTGGGAAACACCAACATGGTGCTCGGCATCTTCGACGGGGACGAGGTGGTCGAGCACTGGCGGCTCGCCACCGACCAGGACCGCACCGCGGATGAGATCGCGGTGCTGCTGCGCGGCCTGATCGGCCACAGCGCTGTGGTCAAAGAGCCGGACATCCGCGGGATCGCGCTCTGCTCCACCGTGCCGTCCGTGCTGCACGAGATGCGGGAGATGTGCCAGCGCTACTACCGGGACCTCCCGGCGCTGATCGTGGAGCCGGGCGTGCGTACCGGGGTGTCGGTCCGGATGGACAACCCCAAGGAGGTCGGCAGCGACCGCATCATGAACGCGGTCGCCGCGGTGCACCTGTACGGCGGCCCGGCCGTGGTGGTGGACTTCGGCACCTCGACCAACTTCGACGCGGTCAGCGCCAGGGGGGAGTTCGTCGGCGGGGCGCTGGCGCCGGGGATCGAGATCTCGGTGGACGCGCTGTCCCGGCGGGCCGCGCAGCTGCTGAAGGTGGAACTGGCCCGGCCGCACCACGTGATCGGCAAGAACACGGTCGAGGCACTGCAGTCCGGGATCATTTTCGGGTTCGCCGGCCAGATCGAGGGCATCGTGCGGCGGATGGTCGCCGAGCTCGCGCCGGATGATCCGGAGTCGGTCACCGTCATCGCGACCGGGGGGCTGGCCCCGCTGGTCATCGACGAGGTGAGCATCATCGACGCGCACGAGCCATGGCTGACCCTGGTCGGCCTGCGGCTGGTGTTCGAGCGCAACCACCTCACCGCCTGATCACGCTGGCCGCTATGGCCGCGCTGGCGGCTATGGCCGCTATGGCCGGGTCAGTGAGCGGAGGGACGCTCCAGGTACCTGCCGTCCGGCGGGGCGAACCCGAACTTCTGGTAGAGCCCGTGCGCATCGGAGGTGTGCAGGGTCCACTGGAACTCAGCTCCCGGCCCCTTCTCGATCATCGCGGAGATCAGCTCGGCACCCAGGCCCTGGCCGCGGCAGCCCTGGTCGATGTAGACATCGGTCAGGTAGGCGTAGGCCACCCCGTCGGACACCGCACGGGCGAAGCCGACCATGGTGCGGGTACCGCCCTGGTACACGCCCACCACCCGCCAGGCGCTGTCCAGTTGCTGCTCCAGGTGATCCCGGGTCCGCCAGCGGGCCCAGTACGCATCGGTGGACAGGAACTGCCAGAGGGTGTCGCGGTCCACCCGCTCCGGGTCGTCGTCCAGCTCGAAGCGCCCCGTCCTGATCAGCACGCCTCGGACTGTATCCCAGCCCCGCCCGCCCCGCCCGTGCCCCCGCCCGCCGTACCCGTGCCCCGCCGGTGCCCCCACCCCCGGCGCCCCACCCCGCCCGCCCTGCCCGTGCCCCGCCCGCCGTGCCCCGCCCGCCGTGCCCGTGCCCCCGCCCGCCGTGCCCGTGCCCCGCCCGCCGTGCCCGTGCCCCGCCCGCCGTGCCCGTGCCCCACCCGGTGCCCCCACCCCCGGCGCCCAACCCCGCCCGCCGTACCTGTCCCCACCCGGGTGCCCCGACCCCCCAGCACCCGACCCCCGCCCGGATGCGCCCGCCCCGCCTGCTCCCGGAATGCCGGCACCACCAGCACCACCGGCCACATTGATCATGCCTGCGGCCACTTATCACGACTTCCAGTCATGATCGCGGATGGTTTGTCCGGAAATGTCCGCAGGGAACGCGTGAAAAGAACCCAATCCGCGCAACGGCTCCCCGGGGACCGACTATGTACCGCCCTGATGGTTTCCGGGCTCGGCGGAGTCTGGTGTGGCCCGGTAGCCTCAGGCGGGTGGAAGATGACAGCACGGCCGGGTCCCAGCCCGCGCCCAGCCCGCCGGATGCGGCCGAGCCCCTGGATGCGGCCGGGTCTCATGATGCGGCCGGGCCTACGCCCCCTCAGGCGGCGGCCAGCACCGCCGCCCCCCCGGGCGTGCCAGAACATGAGCCGCAGGGCGTGCCGGGGCTTGAGCCCCAGGGCGTCCCGGAGCATGAGCCGCAGGGCGTGCCGGAACAGATGAAGGTCCGGCTGGCCAAGCGGCAGCGCCTGCTGGACTCTGGCGTGGACCCATACCCGGTCGGCTTCCCGCGCACCGCCACGATCAGCGAGGTCCGCGCCCGGTACCCGGACCTGGCCCCCGATACCTTCACCGGGGACCGGGTCGGCGTCACCGGGCGGGTGATGCTTTCCCGGCTCGGCGGAAAGCTGTGTTTCGCCACCATCCGTGATGGTACGGGCGATATCCAGGTAATGGTCTCGCTGGACCGGGTGGGCGAAGCAGCGCTGGCCGCCTGGAAACGGGATGTGGATCTCGGTGACCATATCGGGGTAACGGGTGAAGTGATCACTTCCCGCCGGGGCGAGCTGTCCATCCTGGCCGATCACTACGCCATCACTGCGAAGGGCTTGCGGCCACTCCCGGAAAAGCACAAGGGGCTGAGTGATGCGCAGTCCCGGGTGCGGCAGCGTTATGTTGACCTGATCGTTAATCCGGCGGCCCGGCAGATGGCGGAGATCCGCAGCGCGGTCGTCCAGTCGTTCCGGCAGGACCTGCACGCCCAGGGGTTTCTCGAGGTGGAGACGCCGGTGCTGCAGACGGTGCACGGCGGCGCCAACGCCCGGCCGTTCACCACCCGGATCAATTCCTACAATATGGAACTTTATCTCCGGATCGCGCTGGAGCTCTACCTGAAACGGCTCGTGGTCGGCGGGATCGAGAGGGTCTACGAGATCGGCCGGATCTTCCGCAACGAGGGCGTGGACGCGACCCACAACCCCGAGTTCACCATGCTGGAGGCCTACCAGGCCTACGGCGATTACGACACCATGGCCACCCTTACCAGGGAGCTGATCCAGCACGCCGCGGTGGCCGCGTTCGGCGCCCCGGTGGCCCGCCGGGACGGGCAGGAGTACGACATCAGCGGGGAGTGGCGGTCCAGCACGGTCTATGGCGCGATCTCGGCGGCGCTCGGCGAGGAGGTCGGGCCGGGCACCGGCGAGCAGGTGCTGCGCGCATTGTGCGCCCGGGCCGGGGTGCCGGTCGAGCCGGCCTGGAACCACGGCCAGATCGTGCTCGAGATGTACGAGCGGCTGGTCGAGGAACGCACCGTGGAGCCCACGTTCTACCGCGATTTCCCGGTCGGGGTATCACCGCTCACCCGGGCCCACCGGGACGATCCGCGGCTGGCGGAGCGCTGGGATCTGGTGGCCTTCGGCACCGAGATCGGCACGGCCTACTCCGAGCTGGTTGACCCGGTGGAGGAGCGGCGGCGGCTCACCGCGCAGTCACTGCTGGCCGCGGGCGGCGATCCGGAGGCCATGCAGATCGATGAGGATTTCCTGCAGGCGCTGGAGTACGGCATGCCGCCAACCGGCGGGGTGGGCATCGGGATCGACCGCGTGCTGATCATGCTGACCGGCCAGAGCATCCGGGAAACGACGCTGTTTCCCCTGGTCCGGCCGCAGTAGCCCGGCGGCCAAGAGCCCGGCGGCCAGCAGCCGCCGGGCAGTACCTGACGTTCGTCAGGCGACGATGCGCACCGCGCCGACGTAGGAGCCCCAGAACACGGGCTGCACCTGGACGACCTGGCCGGTGGAAGGGGCGTCCACCATGAGGCCGTTGCCCAGGTAGATCCCGACGTGGCTGATGTCCGCGAAGAAGAACACCAGATCCCCCGGCTCCAGCTGGCTGCGGGACACGTGCTCGCCCATGGTCCACTGGCTGCCGGTGTAGTGCGGCAGGCTGATGCCCACCTGCGCGTAGGCCCACATCACCAGGCCAGAGCAGTCATACGAGCCGGGTCCTGCGGCGCCCCAGACATAGGGCTTGCCCCGCTGGGTGAGCGCGTACCGCAGTGCCTCCGCACCCACTGTGTTGGCCGTGGGGATGTTGACGTTCGGGTACTGGCCGGTCTGGTCGAAGATGCTCATGGCCTGCGCGAACGCGGCGCTGTTGAGGATCCTGACCTTGCCTTCGATGACGTTTTTCTTGGCCGCCATGGCAGAGACCAGGCTGGTCACCGTCCTGGTCTGCTGCAGCGCGGTCTCGTGCGCCCGGCGGGCCGCTGTCTCCGCCGCTGACAGCTGGGCGACGCGGTCGCCGTTTTCCTGCTGTATCTGCTGCATGATCGCGGCCCGGCTCATCAGCGTCTGGGCGTCACTGGAGGTGAGGATCTCCAGCGAGGAGGCCAGGCCACCGTTCATGTAGCTTTCCGCGGCCAGCTGGCCGACCGCCGCCCGCCCGGCACCGAGCCGGGACGCATCCTGCAGGTAGCTGGCCTGGGCGATCTTGGCTTCGTTGCGCGCCTGGGTGAGCTGGATCTGCAGCCCGTCGTACTGCTCGCTGAGCACGTCGATCTGATGGGCCAGCTGGTTGGCCTGGGCGACCAGGCTGCTCAGGTCCGGCTGCGGATCGCGGGCCGCGGCGTTGCCGGCCGCTGCGGGCAGCATCAGGCTGGCCACTGCCGCCACGCTGCCCAGCACCGTAGCCTGCTGCCAGCGACGCCGGAGCATCGCGGCGCGGGCCCGCCGGGCCCGGTCCATCAGATGCCTGCCTGCGGGCAAGCGCTTCACCTGCTCTCCTCTCCTCATCCGCCTGCCGGGTTAGCTGACGGGTTCGGGCTGGAGAAGCCCTACCGGGTGGGCGCAGCCACAGGTGGTCCGCCCACCCGGATTCACCCCGGGAACACTGGGTCCCCGGCTTCCTGCGGCACCCTGGGACGCCGCCAGGAACTCGGCGGGCCGTGCCTGCACCCGGGGGGAGGGTCGCAGCACGGTGACAGCGATGGACATTAATGGAACGCAGGTCACTCGGTCACCAGAACGCCAGAATCTTTTGCCTGGTTGTAAGCCCTTCACAACATCTTTGGCGGATCAGTGATCGGTCACCTGCGGAGCGAGCACGTTTCCGCCCCGCGCGTCTCCGGCTGTTCTCCGCACCTGTCGCGTTTCCGCAGCTCATAGTGCGCATACCAGGGCGGGAGAACCGTGATCAGCGCGTGATTGCCCGGGGCCGGGCGGGGTGACGGAGTTGCTGCGGCAATTCGTGACTCTGCGCGTACGCCTTGTGCTAAATGCCGTACGCTGCAACCCCCTGCCTTTGCCGGTCCGCCAGGGCCCGGTTCGCAGGGCCCGGTTCCGCCAGGGCCCGGTTCCGCCAGGGCCCGGTTCCGCCAGGGCCCGGTTCCGCCAGGGCCCCGGCCCCTGGGCTGCCTCCCCGGCCGGCTGGCACCAGCTAAGGTGTGCGCTCGATGGAGCACACGGTCAGGTTGACGGAGTACACGGTCAGGCGGGCCCGGACCCGCGACGTCAAGGCCATCGCCGGCCTGGTCGCCGAGAACGTGGCGTCCGGTCGGGTGCTGCGTAAGGCAACGGTCACGCTGTACGAGGATGTCCAGGAATTCTGGATCGCGGAGCGGGTCATCGATCACGAGGTGGTTGGCTGCGGCGCGCTGCACGTGATGTGGGAGGACCTGGCCGAGATCCGCACGGTTGCCGTGCTGGATGGCTGCCAGGGGCTCGGCCTCGGCCACCGGCTCATCGAGGCGCTCCTGGACAGTGCCCGCGACCTGGGGGTCCGCCGCGTGTTCGTGCTGACGTTCGCGACCGGCTTCTTCGCCCGGCATGGTTTCGAGGAGATCGAGGGCACCCCGGTCTCGCATGAGGTCTACGCCGAGCTGCTCCGCTCCTACGACGAGGGCGTGGCCGAGTTCCTGGACCTGGACCGGGTCAAGCCGAACACCCTGGGCAACGCGCGGATGCTAGTGCACTTGTAGCCGCCAGCGGCTGCTGCTGGCGGCTGGCGGCGGCTGCAGGCGGCGGCGGGCGGCGGGCGGTGGCTGCTACGGATGGCAGGCTGCTGATGCCCATGTAGCCACTGATGCGCCTGAAACGTCCCCAGACGGCCCAGGCCAGCCTGCGGATCAGCACCGGACCGGCCCCCGCCCGTAACGACCCCCGGCGGCCGTTCCAGCGCGTTCTAAGCTTGCTCTGAGTTCCTTCTGGAGCTGCTCAGAGCAGCCGCAGCTGCCGGTCGGCCGGACGGCGGGGGCGGGGCGGCGCACCCCGGTCCAGCAGGCCCGCGTCGATCGCGGCCAGGAACGGGCTGGGCCCGGTGTCCGTGACCGTCCCATGCCGGCTTCGCCGCGCCGCACAGGTCAGCAGCAGGTGAGTCCGGGCCCGGGTCATTCCGACGAACAGCAGCCGCCGCTCCTCCGCCACGGTGTCGCCCAGCGCGGCCCGCGGACCAGACCGCCGGCCGGGCAGCCACAGCGGCAGCAGGTCCTTCTCGCAGCCCGCCAGGAACACCACCTGGAATTCCAGGCCCTTGGCGGCGTGCAGGGTCAGCAGGCTGACCGCGTCCGCCCGCGGGTCCAGGGCGTCCACCTCGGCGCCCAGCGCGATCTCGGCACGGAACTGGTCCAGGTCGTCCCCGCAGCGACGGGCAAGCGGGCCGAGGACCTCACCGGCAGAACGCAGGTCGGTGGCGGACAGCCCGGACCTGACGTGGCCCGCTGGCACGGCCAGCCGGTGCACGGCGCTGCGCAGCGCCTGCTGCACTCCTTCCCGCGCCGGAGCCCCCGCCCCGGTCCCCCCCGCCCCGGTCCCCGCCGCCCCGGCCCCGGCCGCGCCGGCCCCGCCCCCGCCCCCGCCACGGCCCCGGCCGCCCCGGCCCCGGCCGCACCGGCCGCTGTCCCGGGCCGCTCGCTCGCCGCGCGTTGCATCTCCAGGACGATCTCGGTGACGCCAGGCCGCTGGCTGAGCAGGTCGTGCGAGCGCTTCTGGAACGGCAGGCCAGCCCGGGCCAGCCCCTGGCCGAGCAGCGCGGCCTGCGCGTCGGTGCGGTACAGCACGGCGATGTCGGCGAGGCCGATCCCGTCCTGCTCGTGGCCGTCCGCCCGCCCGCTGTCCAGCGAATGGAACGACGAGCCGCCGAGCAGCCGGTCGATGGCCTCGGCGATCCAGGCGGCCTCGCCCGCCGGTTCGGGCGCCTGATGGAACGTGATGGCCGGTGCACCCGCCTGGCGCACCGGCTGCAGCACCCGGTGGGGCAGCAACGTGTCCGGCGCGATCGCCTGCACCGCCCCGGCGACGATGGCCGGGCTGGACCGGTAATTCCTGGTCAGCTGGACCGTCGCGGCGGCCGGGTAATCCTCGCCGAAGCGCAGGAAGAAACCCACGTCCGCGCCGCGGAAGCCGTAAATGGCCTGGTCCGGGTCACCAATCACGGTGAGGCCGGACCCGTCGCCCGCCAGTAGCCGCAGCAGCGCGTACTGGGCCGCGTCGATGTCCTGGTACTCGTCCACGCTGAGCAGCGGCCAGCGCTCGCGCAGCCGCGCGGCCAGCGCGGGCTGCTCGCGCAGCAGTTGCCCGGTCAGGTCCACCAGGCCGTCGAAGTCCACCAGGTGCCGGGCGGCCAGCGCCTTGCGCAGCAGCTGCAGCCGCTCCGGGTCGGCCGCCGCGGCGGCCAGCAGCGCCCGCCCGTCCCGCGGTGACCCGGCCAGCTCGGTGGCGACGGCCAGCACGGCCTGCTCATCGGCCACGCTGACATCCGGCGGCAGGCCCGCGAGCTCATGCTGCTCGCGCAGGATCATCAGGCCTAGCCCGTGGAACGTGGTCACGGTGAGCCGGGCCGCCCGGCGCCCCAGCAGCGCTGCCAGCCGCAGTCGCATCTCCGCGGCGGCCCGCCGGGTGAACGTGATCGCCAGGCAGGCCTGCGGGCGGACTCCCTGCTCGGCGACGGCAGCGGCGATCCGGCAGGTCAGCGTGTGGGTCTTACCGGTTCCCGGGCCCGCGATGATCATCAGTGGCGCGGCCGCGGCCGCGGCCGCCCGCTGGTCCGGGTCCAGCCCGCTGAGCAGCGAGCCAGCCGGGCCAGCGGCTGGTACACCGTTCTCCGCAACGCAACCCGCTGTCCCCGTCCCCACCTCTGGCCGGCGGCCTGGGCGGGCTGGGCCCGGCGGGCGGCCCGCCTGCCCTGGCCCCATCCCCGGCCAGCGTCCGGCGGCGCCGGTGCCCCCCGCAACAGGGACCGGCCCGGCCAGCACCGCCGCTGCGCCCAGATCCGCGGCGGCCCGGGGAGCTGGCACGGCGGCGGGCACGTCGAACAATGCGCTGCCGCGGTCGAGTTCCCCCGGCTGGAAAAGCCGGATCACCCCGTATTCGCCGTCGTAGCCGGCTTCCTTGCGCACCTCGCCGCGGCGCAGCCGGGAAATGGCCTCACCGAGCGCGCTGCCGCCGGCCCGGCTCAGCTCGGTGGCCGGTACCTCGCGCAGGATCGGCAGTTCCGGGCCCAGCGCCGCGACGAGCCGGGTCACCTCAGCGGTGACCTTTTTGCTTTTCGGCCCGGTGCCGACGATCTCGCTCACAATCTCCGGCAGGGCCACCAGGTTGGCCGAGCCGGCCGCCCCTTCCGGCCGGAAACCGGCCTCCCGGTCGGCCAGTTCGGCCACCCGGTTCAGCACGCCGATGGTGAGCGGCTTGCCACACTCCGGGCACCGGCCGTCCAGCCGGGCCGATTCCGCGGGCTCCAGCCGGACCCCGCATTTACGGTGCCCGTCCTGGTGGTACCGGCCGCCTTCCGGGAAGAAGTTCACCGTCCCGGCCAGGCCGTCCCCCGTGCGCAGGGCGCGCTCGATCGCGAAGTAGTCCAGCCCGGTATCCAGCATGGTCGCCTCGCGGCCGAGCATCGGTGGTGAGTGCGCGTCGGAATTGCTCACCAGCCGGTAGCCGTCCAGGGCCGAGCACATCCAGTTCATCGGCGGGTCGGAGGAGAGGCCTGTCTCCACCGCGAATACCTGCCCGGCCAGATCGCCATAGCAGTCAGCAACGGCATCGAATCCGGATTTGGAGCCCAGTACCGCGAACCACGGGGTCCAGATATGTGCCGGGATCAGATAACAGCCGGGGCCCGCGCTCAGCGTGATGTCCAGCAGATGGCGCGAGTCCAGGCCGAGGATGGGCCGGCCATCGGAGGCGAGGTTCCCGATCTTCGCCAGCGCGGCGGTGATCCGGCCAGCGGCCTCCAGCGTCGGCGCGTACAGCAGGTGGTGGACTTTCCGGGTACGCTCCCCGGCCCGGTAGATGGTGGATATCTCGGTGGACAGCATGAACCGCACCGGCTGCCCGCAGCTGCCTGGCGAGGTACGGCGCAGGCCGGCTTCCAGCTCCGGGCGGAGCTGGAACAGCCCTGGTTCGGCGGGCAGCAGCGAATTGCGGAGTTCCTCCGCCCAGGCCGGATGGGTGAAATCGCCGGTCCCGACGACGGTGATGCCCTTACGCCGGGCCCACCAGGCCAACTCCGGGATGGTGCAGTTCTTGCTGCACGCGCGGGAAAAGCGCGAGTGGACGTGCAGGTCGGCGTAGAACATCCGATCCCTCTGGTTAATGGTTTCCGGGCCGCGCGCGATCTGGGTCTGGCGATGCCCCGCGGCCGCGGGGCACGGTCTGGATCCTGCCACTGCGGGCCGACAGCCGTCCGCCGCCTTTCTATCGCGGCCTGTCCCGCCGCCCAGGACGCTGTCGAGCCGCCCGGGCGACGGGGCCCGGGCCCGGCGTCCGGACGCGTCCTGCCGCCTGCCAGCCTGGGGATCCCGTGCGGCATCCCCAGGTGTGCTGGCTGCCTGCCAGGCTGGGGTCCGTGCGGCTTCCGGGGATGTGCTGGCTGCCTGCCAGGCTGGGGTCCGTGCGGCTCTTCCGGAGTCTGCCTGGCCGCCTGCCGCCGGGGCCGTCCCGCGGGCCGGGTCGTCTCGCCCGGGGCTGTCCGGCCTGCCGCCGCCCCCGGTCCTGCCCGGCCGGCTGGGACGTCCCGCCGTCTGCGGCCCTTTCCCGTCTGACCGGCCCGGGCCAGGCCCCTGGCCCAGCCCGCCCAGCGGTGCCGTTGGGAACCGGCCGCCCGAGGACGCCACGCCTGCCCGTCGTCAGGGTTCCGGATGCCAGGCCAGGCCCCGGCCAGACCCCGGCCGGGACGGGCGGAACTCCCCGGCGACTGGCAGCGGCGGGGGGTTGTGACCGCACGCTGTTTGCGCATGAGCAACAATGCATAAGTGCGGTTCGCCCCGATGACCCAAAGCGGGGTTGGCTGTTAACGCCGCTGCTGACTCGGGGCCTGACGGTACGCCCGGACTGGGCTGGCCAGCGATGCGCGGAAAGGAGCATGCCATGCTCAGCGACCTGGCTGCGCTGACGCCTCCGCTGGTTGTATGCGTGGCCTTCCTGATCGGAGTGGGAGTGTTCCTCCGGCATCAGCTGGGCCCGAAGCGGGAGTCCACGGATGATGCGTACCCCGAGGATATTTCCGGTGACGACGAGATTGCGCCCGGTGCAAGTGCGGAGTCGGCCACATCACCACCCGAACGTGATGGCGAGCCCTAGCGGATGTGCTGAACCTAGCAGCGCCCGGCAGTTGCGCATGATAGGCCTGCTGCGCTGAATGAGACATCCTATCCGCGAGTGATTACGGAGAGTTACTGAAAACATCGGACTAGGTTGCCCGGTGATGACCCGGTGAGAACTCGCACTGCGATTCCTGTGACGTGAATTGGCAAACTGAACCGGCCGTGGTATATCTTTGGCAACCTAATTTACTTGCTCCAGCGGAAGGGCTGGCTCCCATGGCACAAAAGGTTCAGGTGCTCCTCGTTCACGACCTCGATGGGGGCGAGGCGACCGAGACCGTGGCCTTCAGTCTCGATGGCACCGCCTACGAGATCGATCTCAGTTCAGAAAACGCGGGCAAGCTCCGTAAGGAGTTCGCGCCGTATGTTGATCACGCCCGCAAGTCAAGTGGCGGCGGTGGCGGCGGTAGCCGGCGCAGGCGGCCCCGGACTGGTCCGGGGCGGGAGCGCAGCTCGGAGATCAGGGCCTGGGCCAAGCAGCGCGGCTACAAGGTCAGCGAGCGCGGCCGCATTCCGGCGACGATCATCAGCGAGTACGACGCCGCCCACTAGTGAGTTAGTCAGTTAGCTAGCGGAGGGCCCGCCGGGGTCCGTGGCCCGCCAGTCGCCCCCCGATCCTGGCGCAGTGCCGCGGGACTCGTGCGGGCCCCGCGTGCTCCGGGCCGGTCACTCTTTCTTCCCGCAACCCGCTACGGAGGCTTCTTACCGAAGCCGTCCTGGCCCGGCCTGTCCGGGTCCGCTTCTGGTGCCGCTTCCCCGGTTCCGCCGCGCCCGCGTGCTGAACTCCCGGGGCGCCCGTCCCGTGTACTTGTTGTGCGCCTAGTGCTGAGCACCGCTGCCAGGCGTTCGCTTGCGGCGTACAGGGAACACCTTCCCCCTTGCTGGGGGTTGGATGGGATGAAGGCCGCCGCGCCGGGGAACTCTTATCGCATGTGCTGCATATCGTGCGGCACATCGTCCGGCACGCGGGCTACCATGCGGAAGGGACGGCCCGGAGCACCGGACATCTGGGTCCCCCGACCGCTCTGTGAGGAGCGAGGCGATGTTCGAAAGGTTTACCGACCGGGCGCGGAGGGTTGTGGTCCTGGCTCAGGAAGAGGCCAGGATGCTGAACCACAACTACATCGGCACCGAGCACATCCTGCTGGGCCTGATCCACGAGGGTGAGGGCGTGGCGGCCAAGGCCCTGGAGTCGCTGGGGATCAGCCTGGAGGCCGTACGGCAGCAGGTTGAGGAGATAATCGGCCAGGGCCAGCAGGCACCTTCCGGGCATATCCCGTTCACGCCGCGCGCGAAGAAGGTGCTCGAGCTCTCGCTACGGGAAGCACTGCAGCTCGGCCACAACTACATCGGCACCGAGCACATCCTGCTCGGCCTCATCCGTGAGGGCGAGGGTGTCGCCGCGCAGGTCCTGGTCAAGCTGGGTGCGGACCTGAACCGGGTGCGCCAGCAGGTCATCCAGCTGCTGCACGGCTACCAGGGCAAGGAGCCCGCCGCAGCGGGCGCGCCGTCTGAGTCAGCACCATCCACTTCCCTGGTGCTCGACCAGTTCGGCCGGAACCTGACCCAGGGCGCGCGGGAAGGCAAGCTCGACCCGGTCATCGGCCGGGAAAAGGAAATCGAGCGGGTCATGCAGGTGCTCTCCCGGCGCACCAAGAACAACCCGGTGCTCGTCGGTGAGCCCGGCGTGGGCAAGACCGCCGTGGTCGAGGGGCTCGCCCAGAAGATCGTCAAGGGCGAGGTGCCCGAGACCCTCAAGGACAAGCAGCTCTACACGCTGGACCTGGGCGCGCTGGTAGCGGGCTCGCGGTACCGCGGTGATTTCGAGGAGCGGCTGAAGAAGGTCCTGAAGGAGATCAGGACCCGCGGCGACATCATCTTGTTCATCGACGAGCTGCACACGCTGGTCGGGGCAGGAGCCGCCGAGGGCGCCATCGACGCCGCCTCGATCCTGAAGCCGATGCTGGCCCGCGGCGAGCTGCAGACCATCGGGGCGACGACGCTGGATGAGTACCGCAAGCACCTGGAGAAGGACGCCGCGCTGGAGCGCCGGTTCCAGCCGATCCAGGTGGCCGAGCCGACGATCTCGCACACCATCGAGATCCTCAAGGGCCTGCGCGACCGGTATGAGGCACACCACAGGGTGTCCATCACCGACGGCGCGCTGGTGGCCTCGGCGCAGCTGGCGGACCGCTACATCAGCGACCGGTTCCTGCCGGACAAGGCGATCGACCTGATCGACGAGGCGGGCTCGCGCATGCGCATCCGCCGGATGACCGCGCCGCCGGACCTGCGCGAGTACGACGAGAAAATCGCGCAGGTGCGCCGGGAAAAGGAGTCGGCCATCGACTCCCAGGACTTCGAGAAGGCCGCCGCGCTCCGGGATAACGAGAAGCAGCTGATCGCCAAGAAGGAGGCCCGGGAGAAGGAGTGGAAGGCCGGCGACATGGACGTCGTGGCCGAGGTGAATGAGGAACTCATCGCCGAGGTCCTGGCCACCGCGACCGGCATCCCGGTGTTCAAGCTCACCGAGGAGGAGTCGCAGCGGCTGCTCCGCATGGAAGATGAGCTGCACCGGCGGGTCATCGGCCAGAACGACGCGATCAAGGCGCTTTCCCAGGCCATCAGGCGGACCAGGGCCGGCCTGAAGGACCCGAAGCGGCCCGGCGGGTCGTTCATCTTCGCTGGCCCTTCCGGAGTCGGTAAGACCGAGTTGTCCAAGACGCTCGCGGAATTCCTTTTCGGTGAAGAGGACGCGCTGATCCAGCTCGACATGAGCGAGTACATGGAGAAGCACACCGTGTCGCGGCTGTTCGGTTCCCCGCCTGGCTATGTTGGCTACGAGGAAGGCGGCCAGCTGACCGAGAAGGTGCGCCGCAAGCCGTTCTCCGTGGTCTTGTTCGACGAGATCGAGAAGGCCCACCAGGACATCTTCAATTCCCTGCTCCAGATCCTGGAGGATGGGCGGCTGACCGACGCCCAGGGCCGGGTGGTGGACTTCAAGAACACGGTCATCATCATGACCACTAACCTGGGCACGAGGGACATCTCCAAGGGCGTGTCCGTCGGTTTTGCCCGGTCGGGTGAGTCCAAGGGCTCCTACGACCGGATGAAGTCGAAGGTCCAGGAAGAGCTCAAGCAGCACTTCCGGCCGGAGTTCCTGAACCGGGTGGATGACACGATCGTCTTCCACCAGCTCACCGAGGCCGAGATCGTCGAGATCGTCGATCTGATGATCGCCAAGGTGGACGAGCGGCTCAAGGACCGGGACATGGGCCTCGAGCTTCGCCCAGGCGCCAAGGCGCTGCTGGCGGAGCGCGGCTACGACCCGGTGCTCGGGGCGCGGCCGCTGCGGCGCACCATTCAGCGGTCGATCGAGGACGCCCTGTCCGAGAAGATCCTGTTCGGTGAGCTGAAGGCGGGCCAGATCGTCATCGTGGACGTCAGCGGCACCGGCGAGGAAGCGGAGTTCACGTTCAAGGGCGTGCCCAAGCCGGATGCGGTGCCGGACGCGCCCCTGGAAGAGATCGGGAGCGCCGCAGTCGAGCGGGGCGCGACCACGCCACAGCAAGACTGAGCCTCCAGTCCCAGCAGTACCGCACGTGAGCGGCGAGCCTCCGGGCTCGCCGCTCATTGCGTGAGGCCGCTGCACCGGTCCGGCCAGGCGGCGTCAGCCCCCGCCCTCGCCGCCTAGCCGGGGAGGGCGAACCGGCCGTCCGGCAGGGGATCGATCAGGCCGTCCGCGATCAGGCCGTCGAGTGCCCTGGCCCGCTGGACCCGGTCCGGCCAGGCGGCGTCGAGCCGGCCCTGGGCGACCGGCCCGGGTTCCTCGCGCAGTACCGCGAGCAGCTGGCCGCGGCATTGCCGGTCCGTACCGGTGTAGCCCTGGCTGCGCCGGGACCCGCCGTCCGGCGGGTGCCCGGCCCGCCGCCAGGCGCAGCTGTCCGTGACCGGGCACCTGGCGCACTGCGGCCGCGCCGCCGTGCAGACCAGCGCGCCCAGTTCCATCACCGCGACCGACCACAGCGCGGCCCGGGCGGGCTGCTCCGGGAGGAGGGACTCAGCCAGCCTGGTCTCTGCGACGGACCGGTGCCGGGGCGGTAGCTCGTCGCCGCTCATCAGCCGGGTCAGCACCCGGCGCACGTTGGTGTCCAGCACGGCATGCCGCTGGCCGAACGCGAAGCTGGCGACCGCGGCCGCCGTGTAGGCACCGATGCCGGGCAGCGCGCGCAGCGCGTCCAGCGACGCGGGTACCTCGCCGCCGTGCCGCTCGACCAGGGCCCGGGCTGTCGCGTGCAGCCGGATCGCCCGGCGCGGGTAGCCCAGCCGGCCCCACGCGCGGACCGCTTCGCCGGCCCGGGCCGCGGCCAGGTCCCGGGGGGCTGGCCACTGGTCCATCCAGGCCGTGTACACCGGCAACACCCGGGCGACCGGGGTCTGCTGCAGCATGACCTCGCTGACCAGGACGGCCCACGGAGTGGCCTCCGGGCGGCGCCACGGCAGGTCTCGCTGATGGGTGGCGTACCACTGGAGAACCGCGGTCACATCGGGGCTGGCCATGACGCCCCATCGTCGCACGCCCAGCCCGGTGGACCGTCCAGCCGGCTGAACGCCTGCCCAGGACTCAGGAATACCGCTCCAGCAGCGACACCTCGGCCAGCCGGGACAGGCCCTCCCGGGCGGCCCGGGCGTGCGCCTCGGCGACGCCGTCAACGTCCTGCAGTTCGGCGACGCTCGCCGCGAGCAGCTTCTGCAGGCCACCGAAGTGCCCGACGAGCCGTTCCGCGACCGGCCTGGGCAGCCGGGGGACCATGGCCAGCAGGCGGTACCCCCGCGGCTCGATCGGCTCGTCCAGGAGGCCGGGGCCGCCAAGGTCCAGCACGGTGGCTACCCGCGCCACGTCCAGCATCTCCTCGGGGGACAGCCGGTCCAGGTCGGCCAGTACGGCCACGGTCCGGTCGTGCAGGTCCCCGCCCGCCGAGGCCGGCAGGTAATCCTGCACGATGAGCTGCCGCTCCACGTCACTGCCCGCGATCAGTTCGTCGAGCTGGAGGGCGAGCAGGCGGCCGTCCGTGCCCAGCTCCACCATGTAGCCCTCGATCTCGCGGGCGATCCGGCGGACCATTTCCAGCCGCTGGGCCACGGCGGTCACGTCGCGGACGGTCACCACGTCCTCGATCTCGTGCGCAGTCAGCGTGCCCGCGACTTCATCCAGCCGGAGCTTGTACCGCTCCAGCGTGGCCAGGGCCTGGTTGGCGCGGGACAGGATCGCGGCGGACTCCTCCAGCACGTACCGGGCCCCGTCCAGGTACAAGGCGATGATCCGCATGGACTTGCTGACCGAGATGACCGGGCAGCCCGTCTGCTTGCCGACCCGTTCCGCGGTCCGGTGCCGCGTGCCTGACTCATCGGTCGGCACGGAGGGATCCGGCACCAGGTGCACCGCGGCCCGGATGATGAAGTCCGCGGCGTCGTCGAGCACGATGGCGCCGTCCATCTTGGCGAGCTCACGCAGCCGGGTCGCGGAGAACGGCACCCGTAGCTCGAAGCCGCCGGTGCAGACCTCGTCCACGGCGGGGCTGTCGCCCAGGACGATCAGCGCGCCGGTGTTGCCGCGCAGGATCCGTTCCAGGCCGTCCCGCAGCGCCGTCCCCGGGGCCAGCGCCGCGAGCGCGGCCCGGCGACGCTCGTCGCGGGCCTTGTCGGTTGACGGCACGGGACCCCCGGAAGTTGCTAGTCGGGCCTAGCTTAGTGGGCAGTATCGGCCCGACTGGTGTTTTATGGCCGCCCGGCAGCGGGCAGGGTCAGCCGCGGCGTCACCCGGGCGGCCCGCGGTGACGGCCGGGCGAGGTCGCGGTGACGGCCGGGCGAGGTCGCGGTGACCGGCCGGGCGAGGTCGCGGTGACGCCGGGCGAGGTCGCGGGTCAGCCGCCGAACGCGGCCATCATCGCCTCCCGGATGTCTTCGACTTCCCGTACCTCGATGGGCAGCGGGCCGGTGGCCCGGCCGCTGGCCGGGTGGTCGCGAGCGGGTGCCTCGCCCACGGGACGGAGGCTGGCCGGGCCGGCCGTGCGGCCGCCGGCTGGGCCGGAGCCGGCTGGGCCGGGCCGCGAGCCGGCCGGGCTGCGGCCCGCTGGGCTGGGGTCTATCTCGCTAAGGTCCTCCAGGCTGACGCTGTGCAGCCTGCGGCGGCCCCCGTAACTCCCGTTTTCCCGGCCGCCGGCCTGCCCGGCCTGCTCCTGGGCGTCGCTGGCACCCGGTGGCTGGCTGGTCCGGCCCGCAGCCGGGCGGCCACCCGATCCGGCAGCACCGGGCGGGTCCGCCCAGCCGGCCGGCACGATGGCCCGCCGGAAACCCATCCTGGCCGCCTCCGCCAGCCTGCGCTGGACCCCGCTGACCCGGCGCACCTCACCAGCCAGGCCCACCTCGCCGAAGGCCACGACCGAACCTGGCACGCTGAGGTTGACCAGGCCACTGGCCAGGGCGAGGGCGATAGCCAGGTCCACCGAGGGCTCGGTCAGCCGGACTCCGCCCACGGTGGCCGCGTACACGTCCTGCCGGCCGATCTGCAGGTCCGCCCGGCGGGACAGGACCGCGAGGACCATGCCCACCCGCGACCCGTCCAGGCCAGAGGTCACCCGGCGCGGGATGTCCAGGCTGGACGGCGTCACCAGCGCCTGCACCTCGGCGAGCAGCGGACGGCGGCCTTCCAGGGTGACCGTCACGCAGGTGCCCGGCACCGGATTCTGCTGCTGCGACAGGAACAGCCCGCTCGGGTCGGCCAGCCCGGTCAGGCCCTTTTCGCCCAGGTCGAAACAGCCGATTTCATCGGTCGGCCCGTACCGGTTCTTCACCGCCCGCACCATCCGGAATTGAGCGTGCCGGTCACCCTCGAAGTAGAGGACCACGTCCACCAGGTGCTCGAGCGCCCGCGGCCCGGCGATCGAGCCGTCCTTGGTCACGTGCCCGACCAGCACGGTCGTCACGGCCTGCTGCTTGGCCACCGCCATCAGGGCCGCGGTGACCTCCCGGATCTGGGTGACCCCGCCCGGGGTGCCGTCCACCCCATCCGCGGTGATCGTCTGCACCGAGTCCACGATGAGCAGCTGCGGCTGGACCTCAGCCACATGCTCGAGCAACGCCGAGAGCTCTGTCTCGGCCGCGAGGTACAGGTTGTCGGCGACCGCGCCGATCCGGTCGGCGCGCAGCCGGACCTGGGCGGCCGATTCCTCGCCGGTCACGTAGAGCACCGGGCCGGCCGTGGCCGCGAGGGCTCCTGTCTCCAGCAGCAGGGTGGACTTGCCCACACCCGGCTCGCCCGCCAGCAGGATGACCGCGCCGGGCACGAGCCCGCCGCCGAGCACCCGGTCCAGTTCATCCAGGCCGGTCCGGCGGGCCCCGGCGGCGCTGGCATCTACCTGCCCGATGGGCAGGGCGGGCCCGGTCGGCCGGGCGGCCGCGGGCCCGCCCGGGCCCGCCCGGCGGATCACCCGCGGCGCGGCCGCCTGCTCCACCGTGCCCCAGGCCTGGCATTCACCGCAGCGCCCGGTCCATTTGGTGGTGCGCCAGCCGCACTCCACGCACTGGAACGCCGGGCCAGCAGATGACTTCGCCATATCCGGGACGGTACCGGGACCTGCCGACAGCCAGCCGGCGGCGCGCGGCGCGCGTTGCTGCCCGCGAAGCGGCATAAGCTGACTACGGGGAGCAAGCTGGCCAGGGTGAGATGCCCAGCACGGGTGCAAGTGGGCGCCAGTGCGGGAAGGCCTGTGCGGGAAGGCCAGTGCGGGAAGCCCCGGCGGTGGAAGCCGGTTGTACAAGCAAAGTGAGAAAGGAATCACGGTGAGCCAGCCGGACACGGCATCGCGACGTCTGGTCGCGCTGTCGACCACGTCCGTGTTCCCGGACCGGACGCCGGACGCCTTCGAGATGGCGGCCCGCCTGGGGTACGACGGTCTCGAAGTGATGGTCACCCCGGACGCGGTCAGCCAGGACGTCACCGTGCTCCGCCAGCTGATGGACTACCACGGGCTGCCGGTGCTGGCCGTGCACGCACCCTGCCTGCTGCTCACCCAGCGGGTGTGGGGCTGGGACCCGTGGGGGAAGCTGGTCCGGGCCAAGGACGTGGCGGAGCAACTCGGTGCGCGGGTGGTCGTCGTGCATCCGCCGTTCCGCTGGCAGCGTGAATACGCCCGGGACTTCGAGGCTGGCCTCGCCCGTATGCGGGACGAGACCGACGTGGTGTTCGCGGTGGAGAACATGTTCCCGATCCGGGCCCGGGGCGCCGAGGTGGCGCCGTACGCCCCGAGCTGGAACCCGGTGCCGATGGACTACCCGCACGTCACCCTGGATCTCTCGCACACGGCGGTATCCGGGTCGGACGCCCTCGCCATGGCCGGCGAACTCGGCAGCAGGCTGGCTCACGTGCATCTCGCTGACGGCACCGGGCTGCCCTACAAAGACGAGCATCTGGTGCCCGGCCGGGGGACTCAGCCGTGCGCGCCGTTGCTGCGCCAGCTAGTCGCGGCTGATTACCCGGGCGTGATCGTGCTCGAGGTGAAGACCTTCCGCGCGACCACACCGGAGGCACGCCAGGCCGACCTGGCCGAGGCGCTGGAATTCACCCGGGCTCACCTGGCCGAACCTGGTACGGCGGACGCCGGGAGCACCCCGGGCCTGGGCCAGCCGGGCCAGCGCGAGCCGAGCGCAGCGCAGTCGAGCGCGACGCAGCCGGGCACGGCGCAGCCGGGCGCGACGCGGCCGGACACGGCGCAGCCGGGCGCAACGCGGTCGGGCACGGCGCGACCGAGCACGGCGCAGCCGAGCACGGCGCAGCCGAGCACGGCGCAACCGAACACGGCGCAGCCGGGCGGTGCACCAGCGGCCAACGGGCAGCCTGGCCCGGTGCAGGATCCGGCGCCGGCCTGCCCGTACGGCCCGGATGCGGTCGGCCCGCGCAGCAGGGTGTGACCGGGGCCCGTAACCGTCCCCCGGGACAGCGCGCTGGACGCGAACCTGGCCGAGGATGCATCCTGCCCGTGATGACACCGAACAGTGCTGCCACGCTGATCACGGTCGCACCGACCGGTGCGGAATCTGACAAGGCCGCCGTTCCGGCCCTCCCGGTCACCCTGGACGAGCTCGTCGCGACCGCGGTGGAATGCCGCGCAGCCGGGGCCGCGGTGATCCACGTGCACATCCGGGACGAGCGCGCCCGCCCCACCCTGGACCTGGCCCGGCTGAAGGACACCGTGCAGGCGCTCCGGGAGAGCACCGACCTGATCGTCCAGCTGTCCACTGGCGGGGCGGTTACCGACAGTTTCGGCGACCGGCTGGCTGTGCTCGACGCCGAACCCGACGCGTGCTCACTGACCTGCGGCACCGTCAACTTCGGGGACGAGGTCTTCGCCAATCCGTGGCCGTTCATGCGTGAGCTGTACGCGCGCACTCAGGCCGCCGGGGTGGTGCCTGAGTTCGAGCTGTTCGACCTGGGCCAGGTAGCCGCGCTGCACCGGCTGCTCGATGAGCTGGGCCCGCCGCATGGCGGTCACGTGCACTGTGACCTGGTCATGGGCGTGCCCGGCGGGATGCCGGGAGACGCGGCCACGCTGGTCGCCGCGGTGGCCGCGCTGCCTGCCGGGGCCACCTGGTCCGCCACCGGGATAGGCCGGACCGCGCTGCCGGTGCTGTTCGCCGCCCTGGCCGCGGGCGGCCACCTCCGGGTCGGCATGGAGGACACCACCTCGTTCGCCCGGGGCCGCCCAGTGACCAGTAACGCCGAGCTCGTGCAGCGGGCGGCCGCAGCCGCCGAGCTGGCCCAGCGGCCGCCGCTGGAGCCGGGGGAAGCACGCGTCCTGCTGGGGGTGAGCGGCCGTCGCTGAGCCACCCATCCTCGCCGAGGTTGTCCGGTCGGGGTTCGCTGAGTCGCGGCACCAGGTTTCGTTGCTGCTGCTGGACAGTGACGGGCAGCCGCTGCTCCGCGCCGGCCAGGCCGACCAGCCCATGTTCCCCCGTTCGGTCAACAAGCCGATGCAGGCCGCGGGGATGCTAGAGGCCGGGCTGGACCTCGGCGGCAAGCTGCTCGCGCTGGCGGCCGCCAGTCATTCCGGGGAGGAGTTCCACGTGGCCGGTGTGCGCGAGATCCTGGCCAGCGCCAGGCTCACCGAGGACGCGCTGCGCTGCCCGCCCGCGCTGCCGTTGGATGACCAGGCTCAGCTGGAGTTCCTGTGCCGCGGCGCCCAGCCGGACCGGGTGCACATGAACTGCTCCGGCAAGCATGCCGCGATGCTCGCGTGCTGCGTGGCGGCGGGCTGGCCGCCCGACGGCTACACCGACCCGGGGCACCCACTGCAGCGGTCGCTCCGCCGGGCCCTGGCCGGCCTGGCGGATGAGCCTGCCGAGCCCACCGGCGTTGACGGCTGCGGGGCGCCGCTGTTCGGGCTCTCCTTGACCGGGGTGGCCCGTGCGTTGCGGGCACTGGTCAGCGCGCCGCCGGGAACGCCGCGGCGGGACGTGGCCGATGCCATGCGGGCGTACCCGGAGTGGACGTCTGGGACCAGGCGGCCGGAGCGGGAACTGATGGCGGCAGTGCCGGGCCTGCTGGTCAAGTCCGGGGCGGAGGGCGTACAGGGGTTCGCGCTGGCCGATGGCCGCGCCGGGGCTTTCAAGATCGAGGACGGGGCGGCCCGGCCGCGCGGCCCGCTGACTGTGGCGCTGCTGCGCTGGCTGGGGGTGGCGGCCGCGACCGGCGTGGACAGCGCCGCGCTCGACCAGGTGGCCCAGGTACCGGTCATGGGCGGTGAGCGAGAGGTCGGCCAGATCCGGGTTACGCTACCCGGCTGACCCGGCTGACCCGGCTGACCTGGCTGTCCACCCGGCTGACCCGGCTGACCCGGCTGACCGGGCTGACCCGGCTGACCCGGCGGCCTGGTGTCTATCCTCGGGCCGCCAGCGCTCCAGACCCTGGGCCGGCCGGGCTACACCACCGGGCCGGCACCACCGGGCTGGCCCACCGGGCCGGCACCACCGGGCCGGCACCACCGGGCCGGCAACAGAAGCACCGCTAGCCACAATAGCCAATACTTAGTTTCACTTTGTATGGCTTTCAGTCATGATCACGGGCGGTTTGTCATGATTTGTCGGTAGGGAACTCGTGAAAAGAAGTCATTCCGCACGGCTGCGTCCCGCACGGCTGCGTCCCGCACGGCTGCGTCCCGCGGCGGGCTGCCGTGCCTGGTGCTTGCTGCGCGTTTGCAACTGCAAGCATTGTTTGATTGACTGGATGTGTGAGTCCTATGCGAGTCAGTTCAATCGGTGAATACATCAAGGAACAGCGGGAGCAGGCGAGGATCTCGCTCCGCCAGCTGGCGGCGGCGGCTGGGGTGTCTAACCCCTACCTCAGCCAGATCGAGCGCGGCCTGCGACGGCCGAGCGCGGAGATATTGCAGCAGATCGCCAAGGGGCTGCGGATCTCCGCGGAAGCGCTCTACGTGCAGGCCGGGATCCTGGAAGACCGGCCAGCGGATTCGGGCGTGCGGGCGGCGGTGCTCACCGACCCGGTGCTCACCGAGCGGCAGAAGCAGGTGCTGCTGGAGATCTACGACTCCTTCCGCAAGGAGGCAGCCGCCACCCTGGACGCCGCCACCCTGGACGGTGCTGCCCTGGGCGATCCCGCTCTGGAGGGTGCCGCCCTGAACGGCGCGGCCCCGGAGGGCACGGGGCCAGAAGCCGCCGCGCTCGCGGCCGGGCTGGCTGCCGCCATGGATGCGGCCGGCGTCGTGCCGGGCCTGCGCAGCCCGGAGGAGCCCGCCGCTGCCGCACCTGCCGCACCTGCCGCACCGGCCGCAGCGGCCGCAGCGGCTGCGGAGACAGTAGCTGGCGAGACGGCCCCGGAAGAGGCCGCCCCGGTAAGGAAGCCTGCCCGGACAAGCAGGCCGAGGAAGGTGAATGAGTCATGAACCGCGCCATTGCCGGACGGACCGATGCCATGCGCACCGAGGTCCGCAAGATCACTACCAGCAAGCCAGTGCTCGCCGCAGCCGGGGCCGGAGTGGTGGCTTCCGCGGCTGTCCGCGAGCTGCCCAACCGTTTCGCCCGCTGGCGGGCCGGGACCGAGGCGTCGCTGAACACGCTGCCGGAGCGGGCATCTGAGTACCTGACCACCGCCCGGGCCCGGGTGGCGCACGGGTACGACCAACTCGCTGCGCGCGGAGAGCGCGTGCTGAACAACGCGCCCGCCGCGGCTGACGCGCGAGCCGTGGCCGCCCCCACATCGGATGTTCCCACGGGGGACGCCCCCACAACGGGCGCCGCTACGGCGGACGCCCCCACAACGGGCGCCGCTACGGCGGACGCCGCCACGGTCGCTGATGCTGACGAACCGGCCTCGCCCGGTACGTCAGCCGCGCCGCGCAAGCACACCGCAGCCCCGAAGCAGAGCTAGCCGTTATTAGCGGTCCGGGCCGGGCAAAACGGGCTCTGCTCGCAACACCCGCCCGGACCAGATAGCCTGGTCTCGTGTTGCTGAACACAGGAGCGATGTCCCCGCTGTACTGGTTCCTCGAGATACTGGCGATTGCCGCCTTTGTCGTCGAGGTATGGGGCTTTGTGGACGCGCTGCGCCGTCCCGCGAAAGCATTCGTGGCGGCGGGCAAGCAGACCAAGCCGTTGTGGCTGATCATCCTGGGCGTTGCCGCGGTGATCGGGCTGTATCTCGGCGTGCTGTCCGGGGGCTTCGGCGCGGTCGGCATCCTGCCCATCGCGGCCTTTGTCGCCGCCGCCATCTACCTCACCGACGTCCGGCCTAAGGTCCGGGAGTTCGGTGGCAGCAGCGGGGCCACCTCCTCTGGCCCGTACGGCCCCTGGTAACCGCCGTCGGCGCGATGAGCGAACCGCAATGGCGTACCCATCGGCTTGAGCTCGACGACCAGACGCTCCGGGAGTGGGACGCGGTCGTGCTGGCTGCCGGGCCGGACGGGATCGTGCTGGACCAGTCCGCGTTCTACCCGGGCGGCGGTGGCCAGCCACCCGACCACGGCGTCCTGCTCTGGGGCGGCGTGCAGACCCGGATCGTGGGTGCCCGTAAGGGTGACGACCTCTACCTGATCCCCGCCGAAGACGACCCGCTGCCGCCGGTGGGTACCGGGGTGCGCGGGGCATTGGCGGATGAGCGGCGGACCGCGCTGATGCGCACCCACTCGGCCCTGCATGTGCTCGGCGGGGTGGTGTTCCGTGACTTCGGCGCGCTGGTCACCGGCGGCAACATGGAGCCGCTGACCGCCCGGATGGATTTCAACCTGACCGAAGTGCCGCCGGGCTTCCGGGAGCAGATCGAGGCGGGCTGCAACGCGGAACTCTCCGCTGACCGCCGGATCGACGTCCGGGTCCTGCCCCGCGACGAGGCGTTCGCCATCCCGGACATCATCCGCACCGCCACCAACCTGGTCCCGCCAGACGTCAAGGATGTCCGCATCATCGACATCGTCGGCCTGGACCAGCAGGCGGACGGCGGCACCCATGTGGCCTCGACCCGGCAGGTCGGCGGCATCCAGGTCGTCAAGATCGAGAACAAAGGCAAGGGCTTCCGCCGGGTCCGCATCCAGGTCACCGACCAGCTCCCTGGCTGACCCGCCCCGGCCCGCGGCGGCCGGGTGGGCGCAGCCCCGGCTGGCGGCCCCGGCTGGCGGGTGGGCGCGGCCCCGGCTGGTTAGAGGGGGACCAGCAGGAGCAGGGCGGGGATCGCGACGATCAGCGCGCTGGCCCCGGCCACCAGGGCCAGCGCCGGCGCCGAGAGGCCGGGCGCTGGTGCCAGCAGCCGCTCGATCCGTGCCGCCACCCCGCAGTCTGCCAGCTCAGCCCCGGTGACCGTGCTGAGACGCACCGGGCACCGGGCGCTCCCGGCCGGAGGCGTCCCACCGGGCACCATGCCACCCGGACCGATGCCACCCGGGACTGATGCCACCCGGACTGATGCCACCCGGCACCATCTCACCCGGGCCCCCGCCGCTGCGGGGCATTCCGCCTGACGCGGCCAGCGCGCCCGCCGGAACCCCCGCCGGGCCGGACGCACCGACCCGGATCAGCGCGGTCACCAGCTCCTCCCGGGCTGGCCGCTGCCGCAGTGCGTGGTCGTCGGCGAGCATCTCCACCAGCAACGCCACGGTCGCGTAGGCCCGGCGGACCGCCAGCGACCACGGGAAGGCCCGGTCAAGAGCGGTGAACGGGAGCAGCACGAGGTCATGCCGCTCCCGGATGTGCGCCCGCTCATGAGCCAGTACGGCGGCCAGCTCGGCCTGGTCCAGCAGGGCCAGCGCGCCCGCGCTGATCACGATCCGGGAGCGCAGCCCGGGCAGGCAGTAAGCGGCCGCGGTGGGATAGTCCACCACCAGCGCCCCGGGCACCTTCGGGTCCCCGTGCGCCAGCAAGCTGAGCAGGGCCCGGTGCCGGCGCCGGGTGCGGAAAACCCCGGTGGACGCGGCGAGCAGCACCCAGCAGAGCAGGACCAGCAGTGCGGCCGATGCCATCAGGCTGAGCAGCCGCAGCACCTCGACCAGGCCGGGGGGCTGCGCCTCGGACGTCACGTCCCGGACCGCCCGGGTGGCCACGGTGAGCGCGCTCCCGGCGATGCTGGAACCGCCCGCGTCGGCACCGAGCGCGGCCAGCGTGCCGATCGCCGCCAGCCCCCAGCCGAGCCCCATCGCCTGCCAGAGCATGATGGCCGCTGCGGGTGACCGGCGTGGCCACCGGGCAGCAGCGAGCTGTGTCGCGGCTGGAACCAGGCCAGCCGCGACGATAGCCAGAACCACGACGGGGGGAAACACGGACAATCAGCTCCTGGCGGTATCTCCGCCGTTCTCCAGGGCACGCCGGAGCACGCGCGCCTCGTTGTCCGACACGCGACGCGCGAAGCTTGCGAGCGCAGCGGACCGGTCGCCTGTCTGCTCGAGCGCGAACAGCATCAGTTCAGTGACGTACGCTTCCCTGCTTGCTGCCGCGCAGTACAGCCAGGCACGACCGTCTCGCTTCCGCCGGGCGAAACCCTTCTTGGCCAACCGGTCAAGGACAGTCATCACCGTGGTGTGAGCCAGCTCCCGGTCGGTAAGCCTACTGCCGACCTGGCGGACCGTGAGCGGAGTCACGCTTTCCCACAGCACATCCATGATGGCTCGTTCGAGATCGCCGAGTCGGTTCACGGCGTCACTCTACCTATCGCCCCTGCGGCCGGGTAGACCCAGCACTCCCGAGCCGCCCCGTCAGCCCACGGGCGCAGCGCGACTACCATAGATCTCCGTTGGCGCCGGCCGGTAAAGCAGCAACGGGAGGGGGCACGTGTGTCCGAGAATTCACCTCGCTTCCGGGCCGTGCTGGACGGGTTTGCCCCGTACCGGCCCGGCCGCCAGGTCACCGGGCCGGATGGCCGGTCGCACAAGCTGTCCTCCAACGAGTCCCCGTACGGCCCGCTGCCGTCGGTGGCCGGGGTCATCGCCGAGGCGGCCGCGAATGTCCACCGCTACCCGGACAACGGCGCGGTCGCGCTGACCGAGGCCATCGCGCAGCGGTTCGCCGTGCCGCCGGAGCACGTCGCGGTGGGCTGCGGCTCGGTCGGGGTGACCCAGCAGCTGCTCGAGGCGGCCGGTGAGCCGGGTGCGGAGGTGCTGTACGCGTGGCGCTCGTTCGAGGCTTACCCCACCCTGGTCGCGCTGTCCGGCGCGGACCCGGTCACCGTGGCGTTGCGGGACGAGAAGCACGACCTGGCCGCGATGGCCGCGGCGGTGACCAGCCGGACCAGGATCATCTTCGTCTGCAACCCGAACAACCCGACCGGGACCGTGGTGCACAGCGCGGAGCTGACCGCGTTCCTGGACCAGGTACCCGCGGACTGCCTGGTGGTGCTGGACGAGGCGTACGGGGAGTATGTCCGGGACCCGGATGTCCCGGACGGGATGCTGCTGTACCGCGACCGGCCCAACGTGGCGGTGCTGCGCACCTTCTCCAAGGCGTACGGCCTGGCCGGGCTGCGGGTCGGGTTCATGGTGGCGCATCCGCCGGTAGCCGCGGCCGTGCGCAAGACCATGCTCCCGTTCACGGTGAACGCCGTGGCCCAGGCGGCCGCGATCGCGTCCCTGGCGGCCGAGGACGAGCTACTGGAGCGAGTGGACGCGGTGGTCAAGGAACGCTCCCGGGTCCGCGATGAACTGCTCACCCAGGGCTGGACGGTGCCGCCGACCGAGGCGAACTTCGTCTGGCTCCGGCTCGGCCCGGACACCCAGGACTTCGCGGCCGCGGGTGAGCAGGAAGGCGTGAGCATCCGGCCGTTCGGCGGCGAGGGCGCCCGGATCTCAGTCGGCGACCATGACGCTAACGACGCGTTCCTGGCCGTGGCCCGGGCCTACCCCCGCCGCCACTGAGTCAGCGGGCGGCGGCTCCCCGTCGTGGCCCTGGGCCGCTCCAGCTTCTCGGTGACCAGCCGGTAGAACTGGCGGGGACGGCCGGGCTGGGGGGCCCGGGATGGGGGCAGTGGCCAGGCCAGCCCTTCCTCGACCAGGCTGTGCAGCAGCCGCCGTGCGGTCCGCGCGGTCACCCCCAGTACCCGGCCCGCGGTTTCCGCGTCCACCACCAGCGCGCTGTCGCTGCCAGCGAGCTTGTCGGCGAGCCGGGACAGCGTCTCCAGGCCGCGGGGCCGGGATAGGTCCACCGGGGCGGCGGGCTGGCGCGGCGCGGGCACCAGGGCCATTCCTTCCCGGTCCAGCGCGAAGCCGCGGGCGCCAGCGGCCGCGTGCGACCGGGACAGCGCCGCATGCGCGTGTGCCTCCGCGTCCTGCGTGGTCCGGCCCATGCCGATGCCGATCTCGACGGCGATGCCCAGTTCGGTGCGGGCCCGTTCGGTGAACGGCGGCACCCGGAACCCGTCGGTGGCCGCTGCCAGCGAGCCGCGGGTCGCGGTGACCAGGAAACAATGGTCGCTGAGCGGGCTGACCGAGGCGTGCATCCGCTGCGCCTCCTGGACCAGGAACCGGTGCATGGTGAGCCGCAGTTCTTCCCTTGCGTGCCGCGGTGAGGACCGCCGCGCCGTGTCGCGCAGCGTCGGGACCTCCACCAGCGCCACCGCGAGCTGCGCCTCTTCCAGCCGCCGGTTGGCCGCCAGCAGCGTCGCGGTGCGCAGTGCGGCCCGGATCGCGCTGGCGGTCGGGCGCAGCACGCGGACCGGTACGTCAGCCGCGGACAGCCGCTGGGCCACCGCTGGCAGGCAGGTGAACGCGACCGTGGTCTCATCCCGGCGCCACAGCCGCTCATGGAAGGCGGCCAGCGTGGCCGCGTTCGCGGCGTCCTCCCGGACGTGCACCTTGTCCGCGGGGATGCCGAGCTCGGCGTACGCGTCCTCGACCTCGGCCCGGCCGAGCACGTCCACGCTCACCCGGCTCAGGTCCGGGCCCAGGTCCCGGGCCGCCCGCAGCAGCGCCGCGTACAGGGCGCTGCCGCTCAGCGGCACGTAGGTGGACGGGACCCGCAGCGTGCCTGCCCGCCGCGCGTACTCGTGCGGGACCTGGCTGGCGAACAGGCACGCGTCGATGCCCGGGCCGAGCCGGAGCACCTTGTCGGCGGCTTCCTGCTCGTTCCGGTACGCGGCGGCCACCAGCCGCCGCGCCGACGGGCCCGGGCCTCCGTTGCCCGCTGGCGACGGCTGGCCCCCGGCCGGGTGCCCGGGCCCGGCCGGGGCCGGGCCGGTGCCGGACAGCATGATCCGCTCCACCAGATCGTGCGGGCCGACGATGCCGATGGTCAGCTCGCCGGACGGCTGGCGCTGTGGCGTCATAGCCGGTTACCGGCCCCAGCCAGGAACGACCCGCCGACGGCATGTTGCATCTTCTGCTGAGAAAGTCACGGTGAGTTCCTTAACGTACGCTGCCACGTTTGCACGGCCCCTATGTCGTAGCGCCCCAGGGAACAGCGGCGGAAGGGAATCAGCGCATAGTTTCGAGCACTGTCATATTTTCTGCGACAACCAGTGTCTGCATGATCACAGTGCGTTCGCTCGCGACAGAATCAGCCGCCCGGATAGCATGATGCCCCGGGCACCTGCCCGGGGCATCAGGATGGATGGCTGGTCAGCCGCTGGCCTCGGTGGTGATGTCGGCACCGAGGGAGCTGAGCCGTTCCGCGATGGCCGCGTGCCCGCGGTCGATCAGGTAGCCGGGAGCGACCAGCGTCTCGCCTTCAGCGGCCAGCCCGGCCAGGATGAGCGCCACCCCGGTACGCAGGTCGTGCGCCACGACCTTGGTGCCCTTGAGCGTGGACGGGCCGTGCACGATGACCACGTTGCCGCTGTCCACCTCGACCTTGGCGCCCATCTTGTTCAGCTCGCCGACCAGGCCGTACCGGCCGTCGTAGATGGTTTCCCTGATGTAGCTGGTGCCGTCGGCCAGGCAGCTCAGCGCCATGATCGGCGACTGCAGGTCGGTGGCGAACCCGGGGTACGGGCTGGTGATCACGTTGATCGGGCGGAGCGTGCGCTCGCGCCGGACCTGGAGCACGGCGCCCTTGGCGGAGAACTCCACGCCCATCTGCTCCAGCTTCCAGCGCACTACGCCGAAATGCTCCAGCGAGGCGCCGACCAGGTTGAGCTCGCCGCCGGTGATGGCCGCCGCCATCGCGAAGACCCCGGCGTCGATCCGGTCCGGCATCACCGTGTGCTCGGTGGCAGTCAGGTCGCTGACCCCGCGCACGGTCACGAACCCGGTGCCGCCGCCACTGATGTCCGCGCCCATCTTGGTCAGGAACGCGATGACGTCCAGCACCTCGGGCTCGAGGGCGCAGTTGTCGATGATCGTGGTGCCCGGCGCCATCGAGGCGGCCATGATCAGGTTCTCGGTGCCGGTGTGCGAGGGCGTGTCCAGGTACAGGTGGGCGCCAGCCAGCCGGCCCGCCTTGATATGGATCTTGTCTTCGCCCTCGTCCACGGTGGCGCCCAGCCGGGCGAAGCCCCGGTAGTGGAAGTCGAGGTTCCGGCTGCCCAGGTTGCAGCCACCGATGCCCTCGATCACGGCTTCGCCGAGCCGGTGCAGCAGGGCGGGCACGAAGAGCACCGAGCCACGGAACCGGCGGGCGATCTCGGCGGGCAGCACCGGGTTGTCCAGCCGGGATGCGTCGACCACCAGGGTCCGCTCCGCCTCGTGGAACTTGACCACGGCGCCCAGCGCCTGGGCCAGCTCCACCGCCCGGCGCACGTCCTCGATGGGAGGCACGTTGCGCAGCACGGTGCGGCCTTCCGCGGCGAGCAGCGACGCGGCGATCATCTTGAGCGCGGCGTTCTTGGCGCCCTGGACGAAGACCGTGCCCTGGAGCGGGATTCCGCCGCGTACCCGGTAACAGGTCTCGGGGCCAATGGTCATTGGGCTGAAGCTCCTGTCCGTCGGAAATGCAACGTCACGGCCTGCCGCCAGCCCCGGCAAGCTGCTGCCCCAAGACCAGCTGCGCTCGGACGGCCGGGTCAGCGGGAGACCGGGTGCATCCGCTACGCCAGTATCGCACCAGCCCGTTCGCTCGTCGGCCAGTGCGGCTGGAGAGTCGGCCAGTACCGGGCGGGCTGTGCCCGCGCCGCCCAGTGCCGCGTATCCGTCTGCCTGCTGACGGCCGTCATTGCCACTGCCGTCCAGTGATGCACTCATATGCCTCGATGTAGCTCGCGCGCGTCTGCTCGACCACGGGGCCGGGCAATGGTGGGGGCGGCTCGGTATCCCGTTTCTCCCAGCCGGCCTCGGGCGAGTCTAGCCAGTCGCGGACGATCTGCTTGTCGAATGACGCTTGTGGCCGGCCTGGCTGCCATTGGCTGGCGGGCCAGAGCCGGGAGGAGTCCGGGGTCAGCACCTCGTCGGCCAGTAGCAGCAGGCCGGCGGCGTCGAAGCCGAGCTCGATCTTGGTGTCGGCCAGCAGGATGCCCTGCTGGGCAGTGATCGCGGCCCCGCGCCGGTACACCGCCAGGGTGATCCGCTCCAGCTCAGCCGCCAGGCCGGGGCCGAACTCCGCGGCCACGGCCGAGGCTGGGATGTTCTCGTCGTGCTGCCCGCGTGGCGCCTTGGTCGCCGGGGTGAAAATCGGCTCGGGCAGCTTGGAGCCCTCGCTGAGCCCAGGCGGCAGCCGCACCCCGCAGACCGCGCCGGTGCGCTGGTATTCGCGCAGCCCAGACCCGGCCAGGTAGCCACGGGCCACGCACTCCACCGGCACCATGGACAGCTTCTGGCAGGCCATGGCGCGGCCCGCGAACTCGGCCGGTATCTCCGCGTCGGCCAGGTGGTTCGGCACCACGTCGGCCAGTTGCCCGAACCACCACAGGGAGAGCTGGGTGAGGATCTTCCCTTTGTCCGGTATCGGGGTCGGCAGCACATAGTCGTAGGCGGAAACCCGGTCCGAGGCGACGAGCAGCAGTAGCCCGTCCCCGGTCTCGTAGACGTCCCGGACCTTGCCGGAATACAGCAGGCGCAGCGGCTGGCTCATGCCAGCCGGGCCAGCCGCTCGAAGACCGGGCCGAGCCGGGCCACATACCGTTCCGGCTGGCAGATCCCGGCCAGCCACGCCTCGTCCAGCGGCTGCTGGCGGGCAGCCGCCTCGGCGCGCAGCGTGTCGGCCAGCGGGGCCCCGGATGACCAGGTGGCCATCGCGGCCGCCTGGACCAGCGCGTACGCGTCCTCCCGGGACATCCCCGCGTCCACCAGCCCGAGCAGGATGCTGGAGGTGTAGACCAGGCCGCCGGTGGAGTCCAGGTTGGCCCGCATCCGCGCCTCGTCCACCACCAGCCCCTGCATCAGCCCGGTGGTCAGGTGCAGCAGGTAGTCGGTGGCGATGGCCGTGTCGGGCAGCGCGATCCGCTCCACGCTGGAGTGTGAGATATCTCGCTCGTGCCAGAGTGGCATGCCCTCCATCACCGGGGTGACGTAGCCGCGGACCATCCGGGCGATGCCGCAGATCCGCTCGGACCGGATCGGGTTCTTCTTGTGCGGCATGGCAGACGAGCCCTTCTGGCCCGCCCGGAACGGCTCCATCAGCTCGCGCACCTCGGTCCGCTGCCCGTGCCGGACCTCCAGTGCGATCGCCTCGCAGGCCGTCGCGGTGATGGCCAGCGCGCTGGCCCACTCCGCGATGCCGTCCCGGAACACCACCTGGGTGGCCACGTCCGCGGCGCGCAGCCCGAGCTGGTCCATGACGGTGGCCTCGATGGCCGGGTCGATGTTGGAGTAGGTGCCGACCGGCCCGGACAGCTTGCCGACCGCGACGGCGTCCCGGGCCCGGGCCAGCCGGTCCCGGCTGCGCGCCATCGCGAACGCGAAGTCGGCCACCCGGTGCCCCCAGGTGTCCGGCTCAGCGTGGATCCCGTGCGTCCGGCCCACCCGCAGCGTGCTGGCGTGCGCCAGGCCATGCTCGCGCAGCACCGCGACGAGCTGGGTGGCCCTGCCGATCAGCAGGTCGGTGGCCTCGGCCAGTTGCAGCGCCAGCGCGGTGTCCAGCAGGTCCGAGGACGTCATCCCGTAATGCACCCAGGCCGCGGCCTCGCGGGGAGTGGTGTTGTCCGCCCACGCGGTCAGGAACGCGATCACGTCGTGGTCGGTCACCGCCTCCACCGCCGTGACCGCCTCCGGGGTCGGCGGAGCCGCGGCCCGGACCGCGTCCACCGACTCGGCCGGGACCGTGCCGGCCTTCGCGTGCGCCTCCAGGACGAGGGTTTCCACCTGGCACCAGAGCTCGTACTTGTGGGCCTCGCTCCAGACCCGGCCCATCTCGGGCAGCGTGTAGCGCTCGATCACTGTTCTATTCTCCCGTACCGCCTGGCCTGACCGGGTTCCCGGCCGCGGCCGCTGAGCCGTTCGGACCACCCGGGTCCTCGCTCGAATCGCCGGGGTTGACGGGGGTGGCCGAGGCTTCCGTTGCTGCTGAGCCGCGACGGTCACCCAGCTCAGCGGCGGCAGAGGCGGCCCGCAGGCGTTCGGCGGCAAGCAGGGCGGCCAGGCCGGCCAGCAGCACCGTCAGCTGTGCCTCGATCGAGACGGTTGCCCCGAGAACCGCCGTGGCCAGGCAGAACCCGGCGGCCACGCAGCGCGGCCAGGCCAGCCCGGTGCCCAGCACACGGCGGAAAGCGGCGTGCCCGGCCAGGAACAGCGCTGCGCCACCGCCCACCGCCAGGGCCTGGCCAGCTGGGTACGGCTGCGCCGCGTGCTCGATCGTCAGCCGGACTCCCGCGGCCAGCAGCACCACCCCGAGCAGTATCGCGATATGCGGATAAAAGTACGCAGACAGGGCGAGGCCCGGCCGCCGCTGCCGGCCGGCCGCGGCCATGGCCCGCGCGGCCCGCTCGTCGTCGCTGTCGCCGAAATAGACCCACCACAGTGCCGCGCACAAGGCCAGCCCGAGCACGGCAGCCACGACGACCTGGCCGTCCAGCTCGTGCTCGGCCGCGCCGATGCCAGCGGCCGCCACCGATTCGCCCAGGGCCACGATGACCAGCGCGCCGTGCCGTTCCGCGAAGTGCGCGGGACTGATCTCGAACCGGCCGCCTACCCGCACCACCAGCGGGGACAGCACCTGGATGGCCAGGGCAGCGGCCCACAGCGCGTATCCCGCCGCCCCGCCGGTGATCCCGGCCAGGATGACCAGCAGGGCCGAGACGACGTTGAACGGCGCCACCCGCAGGATGTTCCGGTTCACCCGGTAGTACAGCGCGGCGTGCACTCCGACTACGAGCAGGTAGCCAAGGCCGAGCACGATCGGGGTCAGGCTCGGCCCGGAGCGGCTGAACCCATGCCGGATGGCCAGCCCGACGATCAGGAAGCCGGCCATGCCGAGCAGCAGGAGCAGCCGCTCGGCCGGGGCGTCCGGAGTGCGGGCGTTGGTCAGCCAGGCGTAGCCGCCGTACATCCACCACAGCACGCCGAACACCAGCAGCACCTGGGCCACCGCAGCGAGCGAGATGCCGGTGCCACTGCCCACCAGTACCGCGGTGAGCTGGGTGAACGTGAACGCGAAGACCAGGTCGAAGAACAGTTCCAGGGTGCTGACCCGAACCGGCGCACCCGCCGCCCCGGGCTGCGGGCCATCCGCCGGGCCGGGCGTCACGTCCCCCGGCCCCGCAGGGCGGGGTCAGCCTGCTCCGCCAGGGCCTGCTGCTCCGCCCGGGCGGCCTGCTCGGCGATGTCCCGGCGGTACCAGCCGCCGCGCAGGTCGATCAGACCGGCCGCCTGGTAGGCCGCGTACCGGGCCGCTGTCAGGTCAGCGCCGGTGCCGACCACGTTCAGCACCCGGCCGCCGGCCGCCACGAGCCGTGCCCCGTCGGTCAGTGTGCCCGCGTGCAGCAGGTAGGCGCCGGGAGTCTGGCCGGCGCGTTGCAGGCCGTTGATTGTGTCCCCGCGGACCGGTGCGTCCGGGTATCCCTCGGCGGCGATGACCACGGTAACCGCGGCGCCTAGCGCCCATTGCGGCGTGGGGGCGCCCGCCAGCGAGCCGGACGCCGCCGCCGCCAGCAGCCCGGCCAGCGGACTGGCCAGCCGGTCCAGCACGACCTGAGTTTCCGGGTCGCCGAACCGGGCGTTGAATTCCACCACCCGCGGGCCGGCCGGGGTCAGGCTGAGCCCCGCGTACAGCAGGCCCCGGTACGGGGTGCCGCGGTGGCGCAGCTCGTCGATGGCGGGCTGGATGACCGTGCCCATGATCTCGCCGGACAGGCCCGGCGGCGCCCAGGGCAGCGGCGCGTACGCGCCCATCCCGCCGGTGTTCGGGCCCTGGTCGCCGTCCCGGGCGCGCTTGAAATCCTGCGCGGCCAGCAGCGGCACCGCGGTGGCCCCGTCGGCCAGCGCGAACAGGGACACCTCCGGGCCGTCCAGGTACTCCTCGATGACCACGGTGCCGCAGGCCTGCGCGTGCGCCTCAGCCGCGGCCAGGTCATCGGTGACCAGCACGCCCTTGCCCGCGGCCAGCCCGTCGGCCTTGACCACATACGGCGGCCCGAGCTCGGCCAGCGCCGCCGCGGCCTGGGCCGCGCCGTGGCAGGTGTACGCCTCCGCGGTGGGGATGCCTGCCGCCTGCATGACCTGCTTGGCGTAGGACTTGGAGCCCTCGATCGCGGCCGCCCGGCGGCTTGGCCCGAAGCAGGCGATGCCGGAGGCGCGCAGCGCGTCCGCGGCCCCGGCCACCAGCGGCGCCTCTGGCCCGACCACGACCAGGTCGGCCCGGGCGGCCCGGGCGAGGCCGGTCACCTGGCCAGGGTCGGTGATGTCGCCCGGGTGCAGGTGGGCCAGCTCGCCGATGCCCGGGTTCCCGGGGGCGGCATGCAGATCGGTCACGTCCGGGTCGGCGGACAGCGCCCGGGCCAGCGCATGCTCGCGGCCGCCAGAGCCGAGGATGAGGACTCGCACGGCGCGAGCCTACCTGCGGCGCCGCCCGCCGGGCAGGCCCGGCGAGCGGGCGAGCGGGCGGGCGGGCGCGGCGGGAGCGCCCGGCGGCCGGGGCTGGCCGGCGGGCAGGCTCAGCGGACGAGCGGGCGAGCAGCGGGAGCGGCCGAGCGGCCGGGGCTGGCCGGCCGGCGATCAGACCAGGGGGCGCAGCTGCAGCGTCTGGTCCCGGCGGGCCCCGGTGCCGATCGCGGCCACCGGGGCGCCGATCATGTCTTCCAGGGCTGTGACGTAGGCCTGCGCGTTGCGCGGCAGGTCGGCGAACTCGCGCGCCCGCGAGATGTCCTCCCACCAGCCGTCCAGGTACTCATACACCGGCCGGGCGTGGTGGAACTCGGTCTGCGTCATCGGGATCTCGTCGGACCTCTTCCCGTTCACCTCGTAGGCCACGCACACCGGGACCTGCTCCAGCCCGGACAGCACGTCCAGCTTGGTGATGAAGTAGTCGGTGATCCCGTTGACCCGGGTCGAGTACCGGGCGATCACCGCGTCGAACCAGCCGGTACGGCGCGGCCGCCCGGTGGTCGTGCCGTACTCGTCACCGGCTTTGCGCAGCCATTCGCCCTGTGCATCGGTCAGCTCGGTGGGGAACGGGCCAGCCCCGACCCGGGTGGTGTACGCCTTGAGGATGCCGATCACCTTGCTGATCCGGGTCGGCCCGATGCCCGAGCCCGCGCAGGCGCCGCCCGCGGTCGGCGAGGACGAGGTCACGAACGGGTACGTGCCGTGGTCCACGTCGAGCAGGGTGGCCTGGGCTCCTTCCAGCAGCACGGTCTTACCGTGGTCCAGCGCCTGGTTCAGCACCAGGCCGGTGTCGGCGAGGTAGCCCTTGATCTGCTCGCCGTAGCGCAGGTAGTCCTCGGCGATGGCAGCCGCGTCGATGCTGCGGCGGTTGTACACCTTGGTGAAGACCTGGTTGCGCTCACGCAGCACCAGGTCCAGCTTCTGCCGCAGGATCCCCGGGTCGAGCAGGTCCTGGACCCGGATCCCGGTCCGCGCCACCTTGTCCGCGTAGGTGGGGCCGATGCCCCGCCCGGTGGTGCCGATCCGCGCGCTGCCCAGGTAACGCTCGGTCACCTTATCCAGCGCGCTGTGGTACGGCATGATCAGGTGCGCGTTGGCTGAGATGAGCAGCCGGTCGCAGGACACGCCCCGGGCCTCGAGGCCCTCGATTTCGTGCAGGAGGACCGCGGGGTCGATCACCACCCCGTTGCCGATGACCGGGACCACGTCCGGGGAGAGGATGCCGGACGGCAGCAGGTGCAGCGCGTACGTGTCGTCCCCGATGACCACGGTGTGCCCGGCGTTGTTGCCGCCCTGGTATCTGACCACGTACTGCACGTGGCCGCCGAGCAGATCGGTCGCCTTGCCTTTGCCCTCGTCACCCCACTGCGCGCCCACGAGCACAATGGCCGGCATCCGACCAGCCCCTTCCAGGCCTCGTCCCGCCGGTGGCCTTGCCTGCGGCCCCGCCTGCCGGAGTCCGAGGTTACTCCATGCTGCGAAGTAGGTTGCTGCCCGAGGGGTTCGCAGCTCAGCGGGATGCGGATGACAGCCTGGCGGTGGGGGGCCTGGCGGCAGAGGGCCTGGCGGCAGAGGGCCTAGCGGTGGGGGGCCTGGCGGATGATGGCCTGGCGGCGGAGGGCCGGGCGGTGGAGGGGCCTGGCGGCCGGGGGGGGGGCTAGCGGCTGAGGGCGTCGGCGGCGGCCGCGCTGCTGTCGCGCAGGAACGTAGCGCAACGGTCCGCCTCATCGGTCTCGCCGATGGCCGCGGCGGCCTGTCCCAGCGCATGCAGCGAGCGCAGGAACCCGCGGTTCGGCTCGTGCTCCCAGGGGATCGGGCCATGCCCCTTCCAGCCAGCCCTGCGCAGCTGGTCCAGGCCCCGGTGGTAGCCGGTGCGGGCGAACGCGTACCCGGTGACAACCTCGTCGCGGTCCAGGGCCCGCTCGGCCAGGGCAGCCCAGGCGGCCAGGCAGGCCGGGTGGTGCGCGGCGACCGTCTCCGGGTCGGCGCCGCTGGCCAGCTCGGCGGCGGCCGGATCCTCAGGCAGGTACGTGGCGGCGGGCCCGGCAAACAGGTTCTGACGTTCCATAGCCCCCATCCTGCCCGCACTCCACCCCCGCCGCGCCACCGGTGCTCCGCCCGCCCCTCCGGTGCGCCGCTCCCGGCGATCGCCAGTGGCGGAATGACTTCTTTTCACGAGTTTCCTACCGACAATTCGGGACAAACTACGCCTGATCATGACTGGAACGCGTGAAATGTCGGTACTGACGGCCAGCATGCACTCATGACACGGCTCCCGGGGAATGGATGGGGCGCGGAGGGTACCGGGCTAGTGGCTGGCTCGTTACCTGGAGTGAGTACCACGGCGCAGTTGCGCGCCACTGGCCTGTCCGAGGCGGGAATCCGCCGCCTGGTCCGGGCAGGACTTCTCCGCCAGGTGGTCAGGGGCGTGTACGGGCGGGCAGATCTTGTCGCGGCTGTGGGCGGGGGGCCATCGGGTGAGCACCTGCTGCGGTTGGCCGCTGCTGTGGCGCTGACCGGGAGCCGGTCGGTAGGGAGCCATCATTCGGCCGCGATCGTGCACGGCCTCGGGCTGCTGGGCCAGCCGCCCGCACGCGTGGCCGTGACCCGGTCACCAGATGATCTGGGCAGCCGGACCAGCGGCGCCGGGGTCCTCGTGCATGTCGCAGCTCTCCCTGCCGGGCAGGTGATCATGCGCCGGGGTGTCCTCGTGACGACACCAGCGCGGACTGTCATCGATCTGGCGCGGGCGCAGTCCTTTGCCAGCGGGGTCGTTGCCGCGGACTCGGCGCTGCACGCCCGGATGACGACCAAGGCCGAGCTGGCCGCGGTCTTAGCCCAGTGCCCGCGGTGGCCGGGCATCGAGCGAGCCCGGAAAGTGGTCGAGTTCAGCGATGCCCGGGCTGAGTCGGCGCTCGAGTCGCTGGCCCGGGCGGTCTTCCATGAGTACGGCCTGCCCCCGCCTGACCTGCAGGTATGGATAGGGGATGACGATCTGGTCATCGGCCGGGTGGATTTCCTGTGGCGCCGGTACCGCACAATCGCGGAGGCGGACGGGCGGGTCAAGTACGCGAACCCGTCGCGTGCGCTCGCCCAGCTGGACCGCGACGCCAGGCTCCGTGCGGCTGGCTATGAGGTGGTTCATTTCACCTGGCCGGAGATCACCCGGGTCCCAGACCAGGTGGTGTCGTCGGTCAGGCTGGCTTTCCGGCGCGGCGGCACTACCTGAGGCGGTCCCGGTCAGCGGCATGGGCCGGTCAGCTGGCTGGGCGGCCGTCGCGCGGGCCGAAGGCGGCCAGCGCGTCCGCATCACTGGCCGTCGCGTGCAGGTAGTAGTCCGCCCACTCGCGGGCGTCCGGGTAGCCGGATTCGGCGGCGATCCGGTCGCACGCGGCGGCCAGGTCGAACTCGGTCCGCCGCAGCTGCACGCCCGGGCCGAGCAGCGCCCAGTGCGCGCCGCTGCGGCCATAGGGCATCCCGACGCTGCCTGGGTTGACCACCAGCGTGCGGTGCGCGAGCCGGCAGAACGGCATGTGCGTGTGCCCGCACACCACCGTAGCCACGCCAGCACCGGCCGGCCCGAGCACCTCGGCCCACCGCTCCAGCCGGGAGTCGGCGAGCACCACTTCCTCGTCGTCCCGCGGGGTCGCATGGCAGAACAGCACCGGGCCCAGCCCGGCCACGGAAAGGGTCACCGACAGCGGCAGGCGGGCCAGCCGGGCGAGCTGATCCGGGCGCAGCTGGCCCGCGGCCCATTCGGCGACCGGGTCAGGAATGCCGCCGCGCTCACCGCGGGCGTACTCGACCAGCTCGCGGTCGGCGTTGCCGCGCACCCACACAGCCCGGTCGCCCAGCGCGGCCAGCGCATCCAGGGTCTCGGACGGCTGCGGCCCGGCGGCCAGGTCCCCGGTCAGCACAATCCGGCCGGCCCGGGCCACGTCCGGCTCGGCCAGCACGCTTTCCAGTGCGGGCAGCACCCCATGCACGTCCGACATCACCGCAACGCTGCGCAGCCCGTCACTCATGGCCGCAGCCTGGCAGCTATACCGCCGGCGCAGCCAGGGGATTCGCGGACGGCGGACAGCCGGCCGCCCCCGGTGCCCTGGGGCGGCGGCCAGCCGCAACAGCGGTCAGCGGCCCGGTGGCCCCGCGGCCCGGGTGACCCGGGAGGCCCGGTGACCCGGGAGGCCCGGTGACCCGGGAGGCCCGGTGACCCCGGAGGCCCGGTGACCCGGTGACCCGGAGGCCCGGAGACCCGGAGGCCCGGAGGCCCGGGTCAGCTCATCCGGGTGCCGGCCGAGAGCAGGTCCTCGCACGCGTGGGTGACCCGGGCGGCCATCCCCGCCTCGCCGGCCTTGCCCCAGGCGCGCGGGTCGTACTGCTTCTTCTGACCGACCTCGCCGTCCACCTTGAGCACGCCGTCGTAGTGCTTGAACATATGGTCGGCGACCGGCCGGGTGAACGCGTACTGGGTGTCGGTGTCCACGTTCATCTTGACCACGCCGTAGGAGATGGCCTCCCGGATCTCCTCCAGGGACGACCCGGAGCCGCCGTGGAAGACCAGGTCGAATGGCTTCTCCTTGCTGTACTTCGCCCCGACCACCTCCTGGATCTCGTTGAGGATGGACGGGCGCAGGGTGACGTGCCCCGGCTTGTACACGCCGTGCACGTTGCCGAACGTGGCGGCGAGCAGGTAGCGGCCCCGTTCGCTGAGGCCGAGCGCCTCCGCGGTGGCCAGGGCGTCATCCGGGGTGCTGTACAGCTTCTCGTTCATCTCACCGGTGACGCCGTCTTCCTCGCCGCCGACCACGCCGATCTCCAGCTCCATGACGACGCGCGCCTTGGCGCAGGCATCGAGCAGTTCGCTGGCGATGGAGAGGTTCTCCGGCAGCGGCACCGCGGAGCCGTCCCACATGTGCGACTGGAACAACGGTTCCTCGCCCCGGGCCACCCGCTCCTGGGAGAGCCGCACCAGCGGGCGCATGTACCCGTCCAGCTTGTTCGCCGGGCAATGATCGGTGTGCAGGGCGACATTGATGGCGTACCTGGCCGCCACCACGTGCGCGAAGCTGGCGAGCGCGACCGCGCCAGTGACCATGTCCTTGACCGAGCCGGACAAGTACTCGGCGCCGCCGGTGGATACCTGGATGATCCCGTCGCTCTCGGCCTCGGCGAACCCGCGCAGCGCCGCGTTCAGCGTCTGGCTGGACGTCACGTTGATGGCTGGATAGGCGAAGCCCTGTTTCTTAGCCCGGTCCAGCATCTGCGCGTAGACCTCTGGGGTAGCGATAGGCATGACGATCGGCTCTCTGTCGTGTTCTTGGGTTCCAGTATTCAGTCAATCAGTCCGCCGCTGCTGAGCGGAGGGTCCATAGTCCCGGAATTCCGGGTACTGTGCTGCTCCCGGCGCCGGGCCGCCCCAGCCGGGCAGCGGTTAAGGCATTCCTAAGCATCCGCCGGAGGTGCCTGGTCATCCGCTGTCATGCGGTACAACAGTGGGCTATGGAGAGTTTTCTCAGCCAGGCGGGCTACGCTGCCGTTTTGCTGTTCGGGTTCCTTGAGGCATGCTGCGTCCCGATTCCCTCAGAAGTCACTTTCGGCTTCGCGGGAGTACTGGCTGCCGAAGGCCACCTGAACATCCTCCTCGTCATCGTGCTGGGCACGGTCGCGGAGCTGCTCGGCTCACTCGTGTCCTACAGTGTGGGACGGGTCGGCGGGCGGCCCCTGGTGGACCGGTTCGGCCGGTACCTCCTGGTGACCCAGGCCGACGTGGACCGGGCGGAGCGCTTCTTCGCTGGCCGCGGCGCCTGGGCCGTGCCGGTCGGCCGGGCGCTGCCGTTCGTGCGCACGTTCATCTCGATCGTCGCTGGCTTCATCGCGATGCCCGCGCTGGAGTTCGGCGTGCTCAGCCTCATCGGCACGGCGGCCTGGGTCACCACGATCTCCCTGGTCGGCTACGCCGTGGGCGGGGCCTGGCAGAGCGTCTCGCACGGCCTGTCCATCGCCGGTTACCTGATCGCGGCCGTGGTGATCGCGGCCATCCTCGCGTTCGTGCTGTACCGGCTGCGTGAGTTCCGCCGCTATGGGGCCGAGCAGGCGCTGGCCAGGGCGCAGGCGCCGGCCAGTGACCCGCCGGGGGGCGGCTACTCCGGTGGTGGCCAGCCCCGTGGTGACCGGCCCGGTGGTGACTACCCCGGGGTGGCCAGCCCCGTGGTGACCGGCCCGGTGGTGACTACCCCGGTGGTGGCCAGCCCCGTGGTGGCCGGCCCGGTGGTGACTACCCCGGTGGCCAGCCTGGTGGTGACTACCCCGGTGGCCAGCCTGGTGGTGACTACCCCCCCGGTGGCCAGCCCGGTGGTGGCCAGCCTGGCGGTGAGCACCCGGGCGACGGGAGGCCGCCGGCCAGGCGGCCCGGCAGTCACGCCAAGCCCAGGTCGCCCATGTCGTAGGCGCAACGGAACGGCAGCCCGCGTTCGGTCACCCGGCCGCGGGCGCCGCGTTCCACGATCACCGCGACGCCCACCACCTCGGCGCCTGCCTCACGCAGCGCGTCGACCGCGGTGAGCACGGAGTTCCCGGTGGTCGAGGTGTCCTCGACGGCGAGCACCCGGCGGCCGGCCACATCCGGTCCCTCGATCCGGCGCTGCAGGCCGTGCGCCTTGCCTTCCTTGCGGACCACGAAGGCATCGAGCGGGCGGCCGGTGGCGCTGGCCGCGTGCATCATCGCGGTAGCCACCGGATCAGCGCCGAGGGTCAGCCCGCCCACCGCGTCGTAGTCAAGGTCGGCGGTGACGTCCAGCATGACCCGGCCGGCCAGTGGCGCCGCCCGGCCGTCGAGCAGGACCCGGCGCAGGTCGATGTACCAGCTGGCGTGCTGGCCGGAGGAGAGCACGAAGTCGCCGCGGACCACGGCCTTGTCCTTGATCACCTGAAGCAGTTCATCGCGGTCGGTCACGCCTGGTGAGCCTACTCATCCAGGGGACCGGGCTAGCTGAGGCTGGCCAGGATCTCCTGCTCCCGGGCCGGGTCCAGGCCGATGCCCGGCCGCCGCTCGAACTCCGCCACCGGCCGGCCGTGCGCCGCGGCCTCCCGGCGCAACCAGCTCCACGTGTCGTGCACCGTATCGGTGAGCGAGCGGTACCGGATGCCGGTGCGCAGCGCCCGGTCGCCGGTCAGCGTCCACGCATCCGCGAACTCGGGGATATCCGGCGCCCACATCGGCAGCTCCGACCACGGCTGGACACCCGCGTCGAGGAGCACGCGGTCCGGCACCCAGCGCAGGTCGAGCCGGGCGGTGCGATCTGCCCGGGTGACATCACCGCAGGCGGCTAGCAGTTCGCCGAGCGTGGTGCCGTCCTGGCCGGGCACGTTGACCACCCCGGGAATGCCCCGCCGGGTGTTGTCGATCAGCCAGGAGGCGAGGTCCCTGGCGTCGGTTACCCGCAGCGGTGCGCCTGGCTCGCCGGGGGCGAGCACGGTGCCGCCCCGGGCTATCCGCGCCAGCCACCAGGGCAGCCGCCCGATGTTCTCGTGCGGGCCGATGATCAGCCCGGGGCGGGCGATCAGGTGCCGCCCTGGAAACGCCCCGGCTACGGCGCGCTCGGCGCCGGCCTTGAGCTCGCCGTAGCCGAGTGTCTCTACTGACCCCGCCGCGTCGGCGGGGCAGTCGAGCACCGGAGAGTCCTCGGTGACCGGCTCGCCATGGCGGTCGGCGTACACCGAGGCTGAGGATACATAGGTGTAGTGCCGGACCCGGTCGGTGAGCAGCCGGGCCGCCGCGGCCACGTGCACGGGCGCGATCACCGAGGTGTCGATGGCCAAGTCAAAATCTCGTTCAGCCAGCCTGCGCAGATCTGCGGAGCTGGTACGGTCTCCGTGCAATGCCTCGGCACCCGGCCGGGGCTCGCCGCTCAGCCCCCGTGAGAAGGTCGTGACGTCGTAGCCGCGCCTGATCGCCTCGTCCACGATGGCACGTCCCAGGAACCGGGTGCCGCCGAGAACCAGAAGTCGCATGGCGGAAGATTCTGCCGGGCCACGGGGAGCTGCCGGGACGCTTCCGCCAAGAGCGGACGGGCTCGCTAGCAAGAAGTCCCCGACCTGCGCTGAACCACCACAGCGGCGGCTGGGCGCTGGTAACGTCTCGCGTCGAGGGAAGGACGGTGTCGCGTGGATCGGTGCGCGCTGTTCGTGGACGCGGGCTACGTGCTGGCAGATGGCGCGATGGCCGTGCACGGAACCCGCCACCGGGAGTCCGTTTCCTGGGATTACGCGGGTTTGCTCCAGTTCTTCGGGAGCATCGCCCGGGAACGTACTGGTCTCCCGTTGCTGCGCTGCTACTGGTATGAGGCGACCGTCGAGGGACGCCGGACATCCGAGCATGACACCCTGGCGGATCTGCCTGGCCTGAAGCTGCGGCTGGGCCGGATGAAGCCGGGCCGCCGTGAGGGCGTGGAGGGCGAGATCCGCCGTGACCTGGCCACCCTGGCCCGGAACAACGCGATCAGCGACGCGATCCTGGTCAGCGCCGAGGAAGACCTGGCTCAGGTGGTAGCGGACGTCCAGGATCTGGGGATCAGAGTCGGCATCGTGCACATCACGGTGGGCGGCAACTGGACGATCTCGCGCAGCCTCCGCCAGGAGTGCGACGACATCATCGAGATCGGTGAGGCGCATCTGCGGCCCTACACCGACCTGGTCGTGGGTATCCAGGCGCTCCCGGCCGAAGAGCAGTACCAGCTCGCCATGTCCGCGGGCCGGGTGCTCACCAACGGGCACGGCCCGGTGACCGGCCCGCTGGGCAGCCATCAGGCGCTGGCCGCGGGCCCGAATCCGGTGCCGCCCGCGATCTACACCGCGCCAGTGGTGGCCGAGTACCAGCGCGCGGCTCAGCCCATGCCGAACGCCCAGCCGCCCATGCCTGCGCCGGCCCTGCCGCCCCAGGCTCCCGCGCAGGCCGGGCCGCCTCAGGCCCCGCCGTCGCAGCAGCTACCGTCGCAGCAGCTGCCGCCGCAGGTTATGCCGCCACCAGCACTGCCCGCACAGCCACTGCCGTCACAAGCACTGCCGCGGCGCCAGCCGCCCGCGCATTCCGCGTCCGGGCCGCCGGCCTCTTCCGGGCCGGCTCACGGCCCGGGCCCAGCCGGGAGCATGCGGGATCCGCTGGGTTCCCCGGGTGGGCCTGCCCCCGGCCTGGCGAACGGGGCCACCTCGGTGGGCGCCCCGGGCCAGCACAGCCTGCGCAGCCAGCCGGCGCAGCGGCAGCCGAGCCTGCCCGGCCAGCACCTGACCGGGCCGAACCTGACCGGGCCGAACCTGACCGGGCCGAACCTGACCGGGCCGAACCTGACCGGGCCGAACCTGACCGGGCCGAACCTGACCGGCCCGAACCTGACCGGGCAGCCGGGCCAGCAGAACCAGCCCGGCCAGCCGGGTTCGCCTGGCCTGCACGCCGCACCAGGCCTGCCGTCCGCTGCGGGCGCCCCGGATTCCCGGGTCCGCGGGGCACACGCCCAGTCGTCCCTCTCGTCCAGCGCGGACATGCCTCCGGCTAGCCAGCCGGGGTATCCGGCGCCGCCGGGCAACTCGTTCCGCGGATCCGGGCCGTCCAGCCCGGCCAGCCCGCCTGCTCCATCCCGCCCGACGCTGCTGGGCCAGGCCCCTACCGCCCCGTCCAGTGCCGCCCCGTCCAGCCAGGGCGCAGCGACCGGGCCGATCCGGCCGGGAGCGCCCCGGTCATACCCGCCTGGCCCGTTCGGCGGGCCCGCGTCCGGCTCCCCGACCCTGCCGCCCGCGCCAGCCCCAGCCGGGCAGATGATGCCCGGGCAGTACCCGGCCGGCCAGCCCGGTGCGCAGGACCAGGAGAACCCAGGCCAGCAGGCGTACGTTCCCCCGCAAGGGCCGTACGGGAGCCCGCAGCAGGCGGGCCAGCACGCCGCGGCCGCCGCTGCGTCGGCCCAGGGGATTCCGGTTGCGGACGCGGTGCAGGCCGCGCACGCAGAAGGTTTCGAATTCGGTCAGTCGGTGGCCCGCGAGGCCCCGGCGCTCTGGCTGGAGGCCGTCCTTGCCCGTAAGCCCCGGATGCCTTCTGACCTGGAAGCCAGGCTGCTCCAGGACTCGGCGCTGCCCATCGACTCGTTGCTGCACGACGAGACCCGGCACGCGCTGCGGCGCGGGTTCTGGGACGCACTGGAGCGTTCGCGCAGATAGCCGCATTTCCCCGTGACCGAGTTCGTTTACGGCGTTGGAACCGGGCCGTGGCGGGGTACGTCCCGAGGCGTGGTGGAGCTAACTCGAGACCTGTTTGACGCGATCGAATTCGATGCTGCCGCTACCGGTGATCACCGGGCTGCGGCAGAGGAGATGATACGTCTGGCTCGGGCTGGCATCCAGACCGCTGATCTTCCCCGGTCCGAGGCTTATCTCCGGGCGGGAGAACAATGGCTGCTGGCTGATGAGCCAGCAGAAGCCGCGCAAGGTTTCCGGCTGGCGCTCGACGATGGCGGCCCTGCCTTTGTAGATCCCCGGGTGCCGCTGGCCCGGGCCCTGTTCCTGCTGGACAAGTCGGCCGAGGCGGAGAGCCTCATCCGGCAGCTGGAAATGGAGCAGCCGCGGGAACCCCGGATCTACGACCTGGTGGCGGAGCTGCTGGTGGACCGGGCGGACCTGGTTGGGGCGCTGCGCTGGGCCACCACCGGAGTTGAGCTCTGCCTGGGGCGGCCCGGGGCCGGCCCCGCCGGCCGGGGCGGAAGCTGTCTCACTGCTCCCGGTCCCGGTCAACGGTGATCTGACCGAGCTCCACCTGCTGCTGAGGCTGCGTTACCGGGTCCGCAACGACCTCGGGCTGCCCGAAGACGCCTACGACAGGCTGCTCGACGAGCTGCCGTCCGACCCGGCGGCCCCGGCCGCCGACAGGTGACCCTTCCGGACTGTCAGCGCGTCGGACGCCGGGTCGGTGTCCACCAGGACCTGGTCGCCGTCGAGGATCTGGCCCGCCAGCAGGGACCGGGCCAGCTGGTCGCCGATCGCTGACTGGATGAGCCGCCGCAACGGCCGCGCGCCGTAGACCGGGTCGAACCCGGTGACCGCGAGCCATTCCCGGGCGGCTGGCGTGACCATGAGTGACAGCCTCCGGTCGGCCAGCCGCTGGCCCAGCCTCGCCACCTGCAGGTCAACGATCCGGCTCAGCTCCTCCGTGGTCAGCGAGTCGAACAGGATCACGTCGTCCAGCCGGTTCAGGAACTCGGGCTTGAACGTGGCCTGGACGATCTTCATGACCGCGTCCCGCTTGGTGTCCTCGGTCAGCGCGGGATCAGCGATGTACTGGGAGCCCAGGTTCGAGGTGAGGATCAGGATCGTGTTGCGGAAGTCCACCGTCCGGCCCTGGCCATCAGTCAGCCTGCCGTCGTCCAGCACCTGGAGCAGGATGTCGAAGACCTCCGGATGTGCCTTTTCCACCTCGTCGAGCAGGACCACACAGTACGGACGGCGCCGGACCACCTCGGTCAGCTGGCCGCCTTCCTCGTAACCCACGTAGCCGGGCGGCGCGCCGACCAGCCGGGCCACCGAGTGCTTCTCGCCGTACTCGCTCATGTCGATGCGCACCATGGCGCGCTCGTCATCGAACAGGAACTCCGCCAGCCCCTTGGCCAGCTCGGTCTTGCCTACCCCGGTGGGCCCGAGGAAGAGGAAGGAGCCTGCGGGGCGGTCCGGGTCCGCTATCCCGGCCCGGGACCGGCGCACCGCGTCGGACACCGCCTGCACCGCCTTGGCCTGGCCGATGATGCGCCGGCCAAGCTCGTCTTCCATCCGCAGCAGCTTGCCGGTCTCCCCTTCGAGCAGCCGCCCGGCCGGGATGCCGGTCCACGACGCAACCACGTCGGCCACATCGTCTGGCCCGACCTGCTCCTTGACCATCGGCGCCTCGCCAGCCGGGAGCGTGGGTGAACCAAGCGTGGGGGAACCATTCGCCGCCGGAACGGCCTCGGCCGCCATGGCCGCGTCCGGATCAGCGACCCCAGGCGCCCGCCCGACCGCCGCCTCAGCGGCCGCGAGCGCTCGCTTCAGATCCGGGATCTCGCCGTACATGAGCCGCGAAGCGGTCTCCAGGTCACCGTCGCGCCGTGCCCGCTCGGCCTGGCCTTCCTTGTCGGCAATCTGCTTCTTGAACTCACCGATCTTGTTCAGGCCGCCCTTTTCCTGCTCCCAGCGCGCGACCAGGGCGTTCAACTGCTCCTGCCGGTCGGCGAGGTCGGCCCGCAGCCGCTCCAGCCGTTCCCGGCTGGCCGGGTCGTTCTCCTTGGCCAGGGCAAGCTCCTGCATCTTCATCCGGTTGACGGCCCGCTGCAGCTCGTCGATCTCGACCGGCCGGGAATCGATCTCCATCCGCAGCCGGGATGCGGCCTCGTCGATCAGGTCGATCGCCTTGTCCGGCAGGAACCGGCCGGTGATGTAGCGGTCGGACAGGGTGGCCGCGCTGACCAGAGCGGCATCAGAGATCTGCACCTGGTGATGCGCCTCGTAGCGGCTCTTGAGCCCGCGCAGGATCGCGATCGTGTCCTCGACCGAAGGCTCCCCGACGAAGATCTGCTGGAACCGGCGCTCCAGGGCGGGGTCCTTCTCGATCCGCTCGCGGAACTCATCCAGCGTGGTCGCGCCCACCATGCGCAGCTCGCCGCGGGCTAGCATCGGCTTGAGCATGTTGCCCGCGTCCATCGCGCCCTCGGCCGCTCCCGCCCCGACGACCGTATGCAGTTCGTCGATGAACGTGATGATCTGGCCTTCGCTCTGCTTGATCTCGTTCAGTACCGCCTTGAGCCGCTCCTCGAACTCGCCGCGGTACTTGGCCCCGGCCACCATCGCGGCCAGGTCCAGCGCGACCAGCCGCTTGCCACGCAGCGACTCGGGCACGTCGCCGGCCACGATCCGCTGGGCCAGCCCCTCCACCACGGCGGTCTTGCCCACGCCTGGCTCGCCGATCAGCACCGGGTTGTTCTTGGTGCGGCGGGAGAGCACCTGGATCACCCGCCTGATCTCCGAGTCACGGCCGATGACCGGGTCGAGCGCGCCGTCGCGGGCCTGCTGGGTCAGGTTGACCCCGTACTTCTCCAGCGCCTGGTAGGTCCCCTCCGGGTCCTCGGTGGTGACCCGGGCGTGTCCGCGCACCTTCTCGAACGCGCTGAGCAGCGCGGCCGCAGTGGCCCCAGCCTCACGCAGCACGGTCGCGGCCTGGCCGCCGTCGGCCGCGAGGCCGACCAGCAGGTGCTCGGTGGACACGTACTCATCGCCCAGTTCCCGGGCGTGCTTGGCCGCCGTGGCGAGCGTGGTCAACATCGGCCGGGTCATGTCCGGGGCGCTGACCGAGCTGCCGGCCGCCTTGGGCAGCCGGGCCAGCAGGTCGGTGGTGCGCTTGAGGACCGCACCGGGATCGGCGCCGACCGCCCGCAGCAGCGGTGCCGCGGTGCCGCCTTCCTGGCTGACCAGGGCCGCGAGCAGGTGCAGCGGCTCAACTTGCGGGTTGCCGTCCGCGGTGGCCCGGCGGACCGAGGCGGACAGTGCCTCTTGGCTCTTTCGGGTGAGCTTGTCGTCCATGGTTACTTTCTGGATCTATCTATGAGTCCGGGGCTGTTTTCCCGGAGCGTTCGGTATGCCGTGCTTGCTTATGCGGTTATGGCGCGGAACCAGGGTGCTGCTGGGCCGCCGCGGGCAGCGCCCGGCGTTCCTGGCCCAGCTCCGGATCGTCCGGCCGGACCGTGCCCCGGGTGCCCGGATCGTGTACCGGGACCAGCTGGGCCCCGCCCGACCGGCTGCGCAGCAGGCCAGCCAGCCGGGCGGCGACGGAACGGGTGGACTCGAGCTCCATCCGCAGCTGGGACAGTTCGGCGGTCAGCTCGGTGAACCGCTGGCGGTGCCGCCGCAGTTCCTCCTCCAGCTCCAGGATCCGCTTGATCCCGGACAGGTTGACGCCCTCTTCCTGGGAAAGCCGCTGCACCTCGCGCAGCTCGAGGATGTTCCGAAGGGAGTACCGCCGGCCCCGGCCGGTGGCCCGGCCCGGCGACACCAGCCCGAGCCGGTCGTAGGCCCGCAGCGTCTGCGGGTGCATCCCGGCCAGCTGGGCGGCTACGGAGATGACGTACACGGGAGTGTCGTCGGACAGGCCGAACGGGCTGGCCATGCCGTCACCTCCGTCCCTTCACGGCGGCCGGGTACATCAGCCGCTCCTTGCTCGCTGCAGCAGGTCCTCCCTGGGGTCCTGCCCGGCCGTGGCCTCACGGAAGGACCGGAGTGCCTCGGTAGCCTGCGTGTTCAGGTGCTGTGGCACCTGCACCTGCACGGTGACCAGCAGGTCGCCGTTGGTTCCGTCCTTCCGCCGCACGCCCTTGCCGCGTACCCGGAAGGTCCGGCCGTTCGGCGTGCCCGCCGGGATCCGGACGCTGACCGGCACGCCGCGGTGTGCGGGTACCTTGATCTCCGCGCCCAGCGTCGCCTCCGGGAAGGTCACCGGCACCGAGACGGTCAGGTTGTACCCGGACCGGCCGAAGACCGGATGCGGGGTGACATGCACCCGCACGTACAGGTCCCCGGCGGGCCCGCCGCGCTCACCCGGCGCGCCCTTCCCGGCGAGCTTGATCCGCTGGCCGTCGGCCACCCCGGCGGGAATACGGGCCTGGATCGTCCGGGTGCTCATCGCCCGCCCGCTGCCCGAGCAGGCCGGGCACGGGTCATCCACCACCAGGCCGCGGCCGCGGCATTCCCGGCACGGCTCGGAAAAGGCGAAGCTGCCCAGGTTCCGGCTTTCCTGGCCGGTCCCCTCGCAGTTAGGACAGACCCGCGGCACCGTCCCGGCCTTGGCCCCGGTGCCCTTGCAGGTCGGGCACGGTCCCTCGCCTGCCAGCCGCAGCGAGACGGTGGCACCGTCGAGGGAGTCACTGAACGACAGTGAGGTCTCCGTCTCGATGTCCGTTCCGCGCCGCGGCCGGGCCTGCGTGCCTGCCCGGCCGCCCCCTCCGCCGAATACGCCGCCGAAGAGGTCGCCGAGCCGCCCGCCGCCGGAGCCGGTGCCGGGCGTGCCCGTGCCCGTGCCGGTGCCGCTGCCGAACAGGTCGCCTAGATCGAAGCCGAAGCCACCGCCCGCGCCGGCCGGGCCACGCTGGCCCGGGGCCCGGAACCCGCCGCCGAACAGCGAGCGGGCGTCGTCGTATTCCTTGCGCCGCTTGGCGTCCGACAGCGTGTTGTAGGCCTCGGAGATCTCCTTGAACCGCTCCTCCGCCTTGGCATCACCCTTGTTGGCGTCCGGGTGGTACTTACGGGCGAGCTTGCGGTAGGACTTCTTGATCTCCTCCGGGGTGGCGCTCTTGGATACGCCCAGGACCTTGTAGTAGTCCTTCTCGAGGAAGTCCTTCGTGCTCACTTACCTCTCCTGGGCATTAGTTGTTTCCTGCGGGAGTCCCCCGTGGCTGGCCGGAGCCGGGTGCCGGGCCGCGGTTCGCGGTACGGCCCTCGGCCTGGCTGCCCTCGGCCTCGTCGCCGGGCTCGGCCACCGCGACCCGGGCTGGCCGCAGGATCCGCTCGCCCACCTTGTAGCCAGGCTGCAGGATCTGGACCGCGGTCGGCTCGGTCACCTCGGATGAATAGGAGTGCATCAGCGCCTCGTGGACCCGCGGGTCGAATGGCTCCCCGGGGTCACCGAAGCTGTCCAGCCCCATCTTCGTGGCGATGGCCTCGAGCGATTCCGCGATGGACTTGAAGCCGCCGGTCAGCTCGCCGTGCTCGCGAGCCCGGCCGATGTCGTCGAGCACCGGGAGCAACGCGCTCAGCACGTTCGCCAGCGCTTGCTCACGCACGGCCAGCCGGTCCCGCTCGACCCGCTTGCGGTAGTTGGCGTACTCGGCCTGCAACCGCTGCAGGTCGGCGGTGCGCTCGGCGAGTTGCGCCGCCAGCGCCCCGTCGCGGCCCGTGGTCTGGTTCCCGCTGCCCGCGCCGCCGGGCGGCCACGGGCGGGTCCCGCCCGCTGGCTCCTGCGGGCTGGTGGCCTGAGCTGGCCCGGCCGCGGCGCCGCCGGCCGGGGGGAATCCTCCGGCCCGGCGGCGTCCGGTGCCTGGCGCGCCGTACCCGGGCGGCCGACCCCGGCTGGCGGGGCGGCCGGGTCACTGCCCGGCTGCGGCGCCGCGGGCCGGGCCCCGGCGCCACCCGGCTTGGAGACCGCGTGCCGGCCCGGCCGCGACTTGGCCGGGGGCTCGGCGTCACGGCGCCCCTGCCCGTACTGGCTGGGGTCCCTGACCTGGCCGGTCACCGGATCGACGCGCCTGAGGTCACGGATCACCGGCCCTGCATTGGTGTCCTCTGGCGAGTTCATTAGGCGGCGCCACCCTCTTCGGCGTGCCGGTCCTCGTTGACGATCTCGGCGTCCACGACCTCATCGTCGTTGTCCGGGCCAGCCGTGCTGGTGTCCTCAGTGTCCGCAGCGGCGGACGCCTGCGACTGTGCGTAGATGGCGGTACCCATCTTCTGGCTCACCTGGGCGGCCTTCTCCGTGGCGTCCTTGATCGCCTCGGTGTCGGTACCCTCCAGCGCCTTCTTCAGCTCAGCGATGGCCTCTTCCACCTCGGACTTGATGTCGTCCGGGACCTTGTCCGCGTTCTCGCCGAGGAACTTCTCGGTCTGGTAGGCCAGGGTGTCCGCACGGTTGCGGACCTCGGCCTCCTCACGGCGGGCAGCGTCCTCCGCGGCGAACTTCTCCGCCTCGGCCATCATCCGGTTGATCTCGTCCTTGCCCAGCGCCGAGCCACCGGAGATGGTGACCCGCTGCTCCTTGCCCGTGCCCAGGTCCTTGGCCGAGACGTTGACGATCCCGTTGGCGTCGATGTCGAAGGCGACCTCGATCTGCGGGATGCCACGCGGCGCGGGAGCCAGGCCGGACAGCTCGAACATGCCGAGCTTCTTGTTGTACGCGGCGATCTCACGCTCACCCTGGAACACCTGGATCTGCACGGACGGCTGGTTGTCATCCGCCGTGGTGAAGATCTCCGACCGCTTGGTCGGGATCGTGGTGTTGCGCTCGATCAGCTTGGTGAAGATGCCGCCCTTGGTCTCGATGCCCAGCGACAGCGGGGTCACGTCCAGCAGCAGGACGTCCTTGACCTCGCCCTTGAGCACGCCGGCCTGCAGGGAGGCGCCCACGGCGACGACCTCGTCCGGGTTGACGCCCTTGTTCGGCTCCTTGCCGCCGAGCAGGTCCTTGACCAGGTCGACCACGGCGGGCATCCGGGTCGAGCCGCCGACCAGCACCACGTGCTGGATGTCGCCGAGCTTGGTGTTGCCGTCCTTGATCACCTGCTGGAACGGGCCCTTGCACCGGTCGAGCAGGTCAGAAGTCATCTTCTGGAACTCAGCCCGGGTGAGCTTGGTGTCCAGGTGCAGCGGGCCCTGCTCGGAGTGGGTGATGTAGGGCAGGTTGATCGTGGTCTCGGCGGAGCCGGACAGCTCGATCTTGGCCTTCTCCGCGGACTCGCGCAGCCGCTGGAGCGCCATCTTGTCCTTGGACAGGTCGGTCCCGTACCCGTTCTTGAAGTCCTGCACCAGCCAGTCCACGATCCGCTGGTCCCAGTCGTCCCCGCCGAGGTGGTTGTCACCGCTGGTGGCCTTGACCTCGACCACGCCCTCGCCGACTTCGAGCAGCGAGACGTCGAAGGTGCCGCCGCCCAGGTCGAACACCAGGATGGTGGCCTCGCCCTCCTTGTCCAGGTGGTAGGCGAGCGCCGCGGAGGTGGGCTCGTTGATGATCCGCAGCACGTTCAGCCCGGCGATCTGCCCGGCCTCCTTGGTGGCCTGGCGCTGCGCGTCGCTGAAGTACGCGGGCACAGTGATCACCGCGTCGGTGATGGTCTCACCGAGGTAGGACTCGGCGTCCCGCTTCAGCTTCTGCAGGATGAATGCGCTGATCTGCTGCGCGGTGAACTTCTTGTCGTCGATCTTGACGGTCCAGTTGGTGCCCATCTGGCGCTTGACCGACCGGATGGTCCGGTCCACGTTGGTTACCGCCTGCCGCTTGGCGACCTCGCCGACGAGCACCTCGCCGTTCTTGGCAAAGGCGACAACGGACGGCGTGGTCCGCGACCCCTCCGCGTTGGCGATGACCGTTGGCTCGCCGCCTTCCAGAACCGCGACGACGGAGTTCGTGGTGCCGAGGTCGATACCTACCGCACGTGCCATGTTGTAGTCCTTGTGTGTGATGGTGGTCCTAAGCTTGAGCCGTACTGGCTCAAGTCTGCCAAGGGAGTTCCTCCTTGGCAAATAGTTGAGTCTGATGTGCTCAACTTCTTTGCGCCGGAAATCATTCCCCGCCCGTGAGCTGGGACGGAGCGGATCGTAGGCCACCAGCCCCGGGCGTCCTGCGAGCCGGGGAGGCGGCTGACCGGCGGGGTTTGCGTTGCGGAGAGCCAGTGTGGCCGCTGCGGGCCAGCGCTGCGCCGGGCCCGGGGAGCCGCGGCCCCGAAGTTACCAGCGGGTACGATACCCGGGATGCCGGGCCACGGTGCCTAGTGATCATCGGGTGCCGCGGCACGGCGTACGCTGGCAGCCGGCCCCGCGCTGGCTCCCTGCTGGCCGGCGCTGCGCGAGGAGGTCTTCGTGGTCGTGCGGATCGTGATCGGGCTTGCCCTGACGGTAGTGGCCTTCGCGCTTGCGGGCCGCAGGCTGTGGTGGCTGTACCGGGTAGGCCGGACCGGCCAGCCAGCGCCGGAGCGGATCGAGGCGGTGCGCGCGCACCCGGCGCGGGATGCGGAGGTCGAGGCGACCGAGGTGATCGGGCAGCGCAAGCTGCTGAAGTGGACAGTGCCCGGGGTGGCGCACGCGCTGACGTTCTGGGGCTTCACCGTGCTGCTGCTGACCATCCTCGAGACGTATGGTGCCCTGTTCGACAAGAAGTTCCCCGGAATCGATCACTGGTCAGTGATCGCCTTCCTCGAGGACCTGTTCGCCGTGGGCGTGCTGGTCGGCATCGTCACGTTCGCCGTGATCCGGCTGCGCAACAATCCTGCCCGTGAGGGCCGGGAGTCCCGGTTCGCGGGCAGTCACACCGGTGCAGCGTGGCTCGTCCTGGCCGGGATCTTCCTGGTCATCGCCACATTGCTGCTCTTCCGGGGCGCGCAGATCAACACCGGCGACTTCCCGTACGCTCACGGCGCGTTCGCATCGCAGATCGTCGCCCACTGGCTGGCGCCGCTGGGCACCGGAGTGAACAGCGTGCTGGAGACGGTATTCCTGTTCGCGCAGCTGGCCGTGGTGCTCGGCTTCCTGGTGTTCGTCACCTACTCCAAGCACCTGCACATCTTCGCCGCACCGGTCAACGTGCTGTTCTCCCGCCGCCCCAACGGGCTGGGCGCGCTGCAGCCGATGCGGTCCGCGGGCAAGGTGCTCGACTTCGAGGAAGCCGACCCGGACACCGACATCTTCGGCCGCGGCAAGATCGAGGACTTCACCTGGAAGGGCCTGCTGGACATGGCCACCTGCACCGAGTGCGGGCGCTGCCAGTCCCAGTGCCCGGCCTGGGCCACCGGTAAGCCGCTGTCGCCCAAGCAGGTCATCCTGGACCTGCGCGACCACGCCCTGACCAAGGCGCCCTACCTGCTGGCCGGCAGCGACGAGGCGCGGGAGGCACTGCCGGACGAGGTGAAAGCCGAGGCGGCCCGCCCGCTGGTCGGCCCGGTGAGCGACGGCGGGGTGATCGACCCGGACGTGTTGTGGTCCTGCACCAACTGCGGGGCCTGCGTGGAAGAGTGCCCGGTGGACATCGAGCACATCGACCACATCTCCGACATGCGCCGCTACCAGGTGCTCATCGAATCCAGCTTCCCGCCGGAAGCCTCCTCGATGCTGAAGAACCTGGAGAGCAAGGGCAACCCGTGGGGCATGGGCGAGATGAAGCGGCTCGACTGGGTTTCCGAGCTCGACTTCGAGGTTCCGGTCGTGGACGGGCGCATCGGCGATGACGTGGAGTACCTGTTCTGGGTCGGCTGCGCCGGCGCGCTGGAGGACCGGGCGAAGAAGACCACCAAGGCCATTGCCACTCTGCTGAACGCCGCCGGGGTGAAGTTCGCGGTGCTCGGCCCGGCTGAGACGTGCACCGGAGACCCCGCGCGCCGGATGGGCAACGAGTTCGTGTTCTCCATGCTCGCGCAGCAGAACATCGAGACGCTCAACGAGGCCGGGGTGCGCACCATCGTGGCCTCCTGCCCGCACTGCTTCAACGCGATCGCCAACGAATACCCGCAGCTCGGCGGGAACTACGAGGTCGTCCATCACACCCAGCTGCTGGCCCGGCTGGTCGAGCAGGGCAAGCTCACCCCGGTCACCCGGGTCGAGGAGAAGATCACTTACCACGACCCGTGCTTCCTCGGGCGGCATAACAAGGTGTTCACCCCGCCGCGGGAAATCATGGAGCGGGTGCCCGGAGTGCAGCCGCAGGAAATGCACCGCTGCAAGAACCGCGGGTTCTGCTGCGGCGCAGGCGGCGCCCGGATGTGGATGGAAGAGCGGATCGGCAAGCGGATCAACACCGAGCGCATCGACGAGGCCCTCGGCACCGACCCGGACACCGTCTCCACCGCCTGCCCGTACTGCCTGGTCATGCTGGGCGACGCGATCAGCGCCAAGAAGGCGGCTGGCGAGGCCAAGGAGAGCCTGGAAGTCGTGGACGTCGCCCAGGTGCTGGCCCGGTCGATCCAGCCGCCTGCCCCGCCTGCCCCGCCTGCGCCGCCTGCCCCGGCTACGGTACCCGGCCAGCCTGGGCCGGCCACCCCAGCCACCGGCTGACCATCCGGGCCGCCATGGACAGCAAGCGGGCGGAGGCCTTCAGCGATGGCGTCTTCGCCATCGCTATCACCCTGCTCGTGCTGAACCTGCGGCTGCCCGGCCCGGGGCCGCACCACTACTCGCTGACCCAGCAGCTGCTGCGCGACTGGCAGCAGTACTTCGCCTACGTGGTCAGCTTCCTGACCATCGGGATCATGTGGATGAACCACCACACGATCCTGGCCCATGTGACGCGGGTGGACCGGGCGCTGCTGGTGCTGAACCTGTTCCTGCTGATGGGCGTGGTCGCCATCCCATTCCCCACCGCCCTGGTCGCGGAGCATCTGCGGGACGCGGATGGCGCCGCGGCGACAGTGACCTACGGGCTGGTGATGATCGCGATCTCGTTCGGCTTCGCCGGCTTGTGGATCTATGTCACGCGGCACGGGCCGGAACTGGGCGGGCAGGCCCATCCTGACTCGCTCCGCCGGTCCATCCCGGGTTTCACCGGCGGCCTGATCGTCTACGTGGCCGGAACGCTGATCGCGGCGTTCCTCTCGCCGCTGGCCGCCCTGATCATCTTCGGGGCGCTGGCCGTGTACTACCTGTTCGAGCACCTGCCCAGCCCGCAGAGCAGCGGGGCGCCGGTCTGAGGCCCCGGGCCGGGGCGCCTGGTCCTGGTCACCCTGGTCACCTGGTCAGCCGGTCCTGCCGACGGGCAGCCAGACGTGGACCCGGGTGCCTTGCCCGGGCCGGGATTCGAGGGTGGCCTGGCCGCCATGCGCGGCCGCGATCGCCTGCACGATGGAAAGGCCCAGCCCGCTTCCCCCGCGGCCCCCGTGGCCCTGGCCGTCCGGGTCATCGCCGTGGGCCGCGGCCCGGTCGGCGCCGCGGTGGAACCGGTCGAAGGCCCGCGCCGCGTCCTGCTCGGACATACCGGGCCCCGCGTCGGCCACCTCCAGGACCACGCCGCCACGCACCGGCGCCAGCCGGACCGCGGCGGGCGTGCCGGCCGGCGTGTGCTCACGGACGTTGCCGAGCAGGTTGGCCAGCACCTGCCGGATCCGGGCCTCGTCCACCACCGCGATCAGCCGGTCCGGCGCCTCCGCCTGCACCGGGCGGTCCGGTTCCACCGCGGAGGCGTCCGCGGCTGCGTCCCGCACCAGGCCCGCCAGGTCGGTCTCGGCCAGGTCGAGCGAGGATGTCCGGTCCAGCCGGGCCAGTTCGAGCAGTTCCGCGACCAGCGTGCTCATCCGCTGCGCCTCCTGCTCGATCCGGCGCATGGCGTTCGGCAGCTGGTCCGGGCCGAGCGCTCCCTGGCGGTACAGCTCGGCGTACCCGCGGATCGTGGTCAGCGGGGTGCGCAGCTCGTGCGAGGCGTCCGCGGCGAACTGGCGGACCTTCTGCTCGGACCGCAGCCGCGCGCCGAACGCCTGCTGGATCCGGTCCAGCATCGTGTTGATAGCCCAGCCGAGCCGGCCTACTTCAGTGCTCTCATCAGCGTCGGGCATCCGGGCGGTGAGGTCGCCCTGGGTGGTGATCTGGTGGGCGGTGCCAGCCATCTGGTCCAGCGGCGCCAGCCCGCGGCCGATCAGCCAGCGGCCGCCCGCGGCGAGCAGCAGGAGCAGCGCACCGCCGGTGATCAGCTCGGTGATGACGATGCTGCCGACCTGGCCGGTGACCACGCTGACCGGGCGGCCGACGACCAGCACGCCGGACAGCCGGCCGCTGCCATCGGCCCGGAGCAGCCGGATGACCGCCCGCAACCGGGGCTGGCCCGGACCCTGGACTGCGAATACCCTCCCGAGGTGGGCCGCGAGTGACCGGCTGGCCAGCATGTCCTGCACCGCGCCGGCCAGCTCCTGGGTGGCCGCCGAGTTCCCGGTGAGCGGCCGCACGGTCACCGGCCGCCGGGTGATCTCGACCGCCACATAGTCCCCGGGATTGGCGGCGATCTGCTGCGGGCTGCGGCCAACCTCCGTGGCCAGGGCAGTGTTGAACTGGCCGCCCAGCCGCTTGCTCAGCACGACCGTGCTGACCACGCCCATCACCAGCAGGAACGCCGCTGTCACCGAGATCAGCAGGACAAGCAGGCGGGCGCGCAGCGACAGCCGCCTGGAACTGGTCATCCTCCAGGCTCGGCGGGCCGCAGGCTGTACCCGATTCCCCGCTGGGTATGGATCAGGGCCGGCCCCAGCGGGTCGAGCTTGCGCCGCAGGTAGCTGACGTAGGTCTCGACGATCTGGGATTGCCCGGCGTAGTCCCAGCCCCACACGTTCTCCAGCAGCTGCTCCCGGGTCAGCACCCGCCCGTGGTGCCGCATGAGATAGGCGAGCAGCCGGAATTCGGTCGGGGACAGCTCCACCGCGGTGCCGCTCCGGTGCACGGTCCAGCGGGACTCGTCCAGCTCCAGGTCCGCTACCCGGAGCAGGCCCGGATCAGCAGCCTCGCCATCAACGGTCCGCGCAGCGCGCCTGAGCACAGCCCGGACCCTGGCCACCAGCGCCTCGACCGAGAACGGCTTGGTGACGTAGTCGTCCCCGCCTAGGGCCAGCCCGGTCACTGTGTCGGAGGACGTGTCCCGCGCGGTCAGGAAGATCACCGGTACCTCGTTGCCGCCCGCCCGCAGCCGGCGGCACACCTCGAAGCCATCCAGGTCAGGCAGCATCACGTCGAGCACGATCAGGTCGGGGCGGGTGGTATCCGCCTGCCGCAGCGCCTCCTTGCCGCTCGCCGCCGTGATGACCGCGCAGCCGTGGAACTTCAGCGCGACCTGGACCAGCTCACGGATGTTCGGCTCGTCGTCCACGACGAGCACCTGGGGAATCCGGTCGTTGTCAGTCATCACCTGAGGGGCACGGTACGGCCTGCGTGCAGGCTGGTGGAAGGTGTTCTGGCGGGAGGCGTGAACTGGAAAAGGGTACCGGCTCCCGCAGGTGGTGCCCTGCGGGAGCCGGTTACCCCCGGCTGTGGTCAGCTGGCGGACGAAGGCGTCGCGGAGGGGGAGGAGGCGGGCGGCCGGATCACGATCAGCCGCGCGTCCTTGGCACCGGAGACCACCGGCCCGCCGACCCAGACCGCCTGGCCCGTGGCCAGGGCGCTCTGCTGGGTCTTGGCGCCGTGCTCGCGGACGACGGTGGTGCTCACCAGGTCCCAGGTCCACGTGTTGCCGTCCGCGTCGCGGACCACGATGTCACTGCTGCTGACCGACAGGACAGTGCCGCGCTGGAAGGCGACCGTCTTGACGCCCTTGGCGGTCTTGAAGGTGAACTGCCCGTCGATGCCGTTCACCAGGGCCAGCCGGAGCAGCCGGTGCCGGAGGACCCAGCAGCGCCGGGCCGGGCCTGCGACTCCGGCGGCCTTGGCGGCCTGCGCCACCCGGGCGCACGGATGGACCGCGGCCGTGCTGCTGGGTGAGGACGGTGCGGCCGATGCGAGCGTGGCCGCCCCGGGCGAGTCAGCCGCGTTGAGCGTCGCATTGAGTGCGGCAGCCTCCCCGGCCGGCGGCCCGGCGGCGGACGTGCTGCCGGTAAGCGAGGTGCTCCCGGCCGGGCTGCCCGCCAGCGACGCACCGGCGATCACACCGCCGGCGGCCAGCAGGGCGGCCACGATCAGGCCGATCGTCCAGTGCCGCGCCCGGCGGCGGTCGCGGGCGAAGTGCTGCTGGTCTCCCGGTGCTGGCTGCGGCTGGTAGCCGTAACCGGGGTGCGGGCCGGCGGCCCCGGGATTCACCGGCCAGAACTGCTCAGTGGGATGCGAGTCCCGCGGGTCGCCGCCCGGGGGCTGGTGCATGTTGTTCATGGCTTCAGCGTCGCGCGGCTGGCTGTGACATCAGGCCGGACATCCTGGGATCTTCCTGGGAGCGCCCCGCAAATACGCTGTCATCCCGGCCGGGGACGCTATATCCGCCTTCCCGGCCGGGACGCTACATCCGTTCGGGCACCGGCACGCCGAGCAGGTCCAGCCCGCTCTGCAGCACCCGCAGGGTAAGGGCGGACAGCGCCAGCCTGCTGTCCCGGATGGCCTGCTCGGGGGCCTGGAGCACCGGGCACTGCTCGTAGAACGAGGTGAACGCGCTGGCCACATCGAACAACTGAGCGGCCAGCAGGTGTGGTTCCGCGGCTTCCCCGGCCTGCCAGATGGCGGCGCCGAAGCCCAGCAGCCGCAGCGCCAGGGTCCGCTCGACCGGCTCGGCCAGCCGGACCGGGCCGGTGGCGGCCGCTGGGTCGATCTGGGCCTTGCGGAAGATGGACCGGATCCGGGCCGTGGCGTATTGCAGGTAGGGACCGGTGTTCCCCTTGAAGGAGATCATGCGGTCCCAGTCGAAAACGTACTCGCTGTCGCGGGCGGTAGACAGGTCGGCGTACTTGATGGCGCCGACGCCGACCGCCTCGGCGATCGCTGCCCGCTCCGGCCCGGTCAGGTCCGGGCTGGGGTTCAGCTCGTCGAACACGGCCCGGGCCCGCTCGACGCCCTCCGCCAGCAGGTCGGTCAGCCTGATCGTGTCGCCGGCCCGGGTGCGCAGGATCTTCCCGTCGGTGCCCAGCACGTTGCCGATCTGGGCATGCTCGAACTGGGCCTCCGGCGGGATCCAGCCCGCCTGCCGGGCGACCGCGAACACCATCCGGAAGTGCAGTGCCTGGGCCGCCCCGACAACATAGATCGCCCGGTCGATGTGCAGGTCCCGGATCCGGTACCGGATAGTGGCCAGGTCCGAGGTGGCGTAGTTGTATCCGCCGTCGCGCTTGCGGATGATCAGCGGCAGCGGCTCGCCGTCCCGGCCGGTGAAGCCGGGCGGGAACGCGCACAGCGCTCCGTCGCTGATCACCGCGACGCCGCTGGCCTCCAGTTCCGCGCAGACATCCGCGAGCATGTCGTTGTAGAAGCTCTCACCGTGGATGTCGGCATCGGTCAGCGACACGCCCAGCTGCGCGTAGACCCGGTGCAGGTAGTCCAGCGACAGGTTGACCAGGTGGTGCCACAGCCGGAGCGTGCCCGGGTCGCCGCCCTGCAGTTGTACCACCCGCTGCCGGGCCCGCTCGGCGAACGCCGGATCGGTGTCGAAGGCGCGGCGGGTCGCCTGGTAGAAGGAGTTCGGATCGGTGGCCAGCAGTTCCGCCTCGGCCGAGTCCTCACCGACATCGAGCAGGTACTCGATCAGCATGCCGAACTGGGTGCCCCAGTCGCCGAGATGGTTGTCCCGGAACACCTGCTGGCCGGTGAACTCCAGGATCCGGGCCAGCGCGTCCCCGACGATCGTGGTGCGGAGGTGCCCGACGTGCATCTCCTTCGCGACATTAGGCGAGGAGTACTCCACCACGACCCGGCGCGGCGGGCTGGCCTGTGGCACGCCCAGGGCCGGGTCGGTGAGCTGGTCGGTGGCCTGGGCGGCGATCCAGGCGCCGGTGAGGGTGAGGTTGATGAATCCCGGCCCGCTGATCTGCGGTGGCTCGGCGATCCCGGTCAGGTCGAGATGGTGGACGATCTCCCCGGCAATGTCCCGGGGCGGCCTGCCGAGCCGCTTGGCCAGCGGGAGGGCCACGTTGGACTGGAAGTCCGCGAAGGAGGACGGCCGGATCACCGGATCGGTGCCGGCGTACTCGGCCCCGAACGCCGCGCCGAGCGCATCCTGCACCCGCTGCGCGAGAACTTCCCGTGGATCGGCCATGAGTCAAGCCTATCGAGGATGGGTACCTGCCGTAGGCCTGCAGCTGGCGGGCAGGTCAGGTCCGGCGCAGGAAGTGGGTGCCGCGCCCGGAACCGAGGCGTTCCCTGATCTTCTCGGTGATCTGCCCGTGGACGAGATCCGCGGCAAGCATGCAGGCAGAGGTGATGCCCCGGGCGGTGGAGGCGCCGTGCGCGATCACGATGGTCCCCTCCAGGCCCAGCAAGGCTGCCCCGCCGTAGGTTTCGGAATTCATCCGGTCGCGCAGTTCCCGCAACCCCCGGCGCTGCAGCACGGTGCCGAGCCGGGCCGCCGGGGAGCTGGTCAGCACCGCGCGCAGCTGGTCAGCCGCGAACCGGGTGGTGCCCTCCATCGTCTTCAGGGCCACGTTGCCGGTGAAGCCGTCGGCCACGATCACGTTGACCTGGCCGGCCAGCAGGTCACTCCCTTCGACATTGCCGAGGAAACGGATGGGCAGCGCGCCGTGCGGTGGCGGGGTGCTGAGCAGTTCGTGGGCCCGCCGGGCCAGCTTGTTGCCCTTACCTGGCTCAGCCCCGATGGTCAGCAGGCCCACCGTGGGCTGCGCGATGCCGAGCGCCGTCTGCGCGTAGGCCACGCCCAGCTGGGCGAACTGGACCAGCATCTCTGGCTTGGGATCGGCGATCGCCCCCGCGTCCAGCAGGATCGTAGGGTGCGGGCGGGTCGGCAGCCTGACCGCGAGGGCGGGCCGGAGCAGGCCGGGGACGGAACGCAGCCGCAGCCGTGCGGTCGCCACGATACCGCCGGTGGAGCCTGCAGAGACGATGGCCGCGGCCTGTCCGCGCCGGATCAGCTGGCAGGCCACCGCCACGCTGGACCGGGGACGGCGCCAGCTGGCCAGCGCGCCCTCATCCATGGCGATCGCGTCGTCAGCCGGGGCCAGCCGGAGCAGCTCGGCCACGTCCTGATGCTGGGCGAGCAGCGCCTGCAGCTCGGCTGGCCGCCCGGTCAGGATGACCGGGGTGCGGAGTGCGGCCGCAGCGGCAGCCGCCCCGGCGACCACCTGGCCTGGGCCGTTGTCGCCACCCATCGCGTTGACCACGATGGTCGCATGGTCCTGGATGGGGTTTGGTGCGGGATCCTCGGGCACGGCAGCTCCGCCGCCCGGTCAGCCGGCCAGCGGCGGGCTGAGGCCGGCCAGGCCTGCGCCAGGGTCGGCGGACCGAGAGGTGACCGGCATGCGTCCAAGCTTCTCACTGCATCGAGGCGCCGTGTTGGTCGCTCCGCTGATGATCACGGCCAGCGCTGGCCAAGATGCTGGTCAAATAACCACAGAAGGTAGTAGAAACCCCCTTATCCCCGCATAACGTGCGGAATGCATGATTGGCATCCGCGCCCGTGGGTAGCCCTCTGGGCGACTATGCCCTCTGGGCAACCATGACCGCGGAATGGGGCAGGCACGTCGTTGAACGGGGCAGGCCAACCCTCACGGCTGCTTCAGTGTTTCTTCAGCGTGACTGCCTTGGATTGGATCCGGGAGCAGCTTCGGTCTCGCTCGCAGCGCCTGAGGAGGTGAACGGCGGAACGCTCACCAGCCGCCGGCCCGATCTACCCGTACCTGGCAGGGCCGCCAGGTACGACCACCCGGCAAGGCCGCCGGGCGACCGGAGGGAGACGCGTGACTGGAATTCAGCAGACGGTGCCAGCCTCACCCGAGGCAGGACGGCGCTTCCGGGCTTACACCGCGAAGCACCTTGACGGTTTGACCAGGCGAGCAGGGCTCAGCACCGCAGAGCGGCTCGCGGTCCGGGCAGTGGGGGCAGTTCTCCCTTTCCGCACCAACTCCTATGTGGTCGAGGAGCTTATCGACTGGGCCGCTGCGCCGGATGATCCTATTTACCGCCTGGTGTTCCCGCAGCCGGACATGCTGCCTGCGGCTGATGTGCAGCGGATCGCCGCGCTGCTCAGCCGGGACGCCCCGGCCGCGGAACTGACGGCGGCCGCGCATGAGGTACGGCTGCGGCTCAACCCGCACCCGGCCGGCCAGCTGGCACTGAACGTCCCGGAAATAGGTGACGAGCCGCTCCCCGGGGTCCAGCACAAGTACCCCGAGACCGTGCTGATCTTCCCCCGGCAGGGCCAGACGTGCCATGCCTACTGCTCGTACTGCTTCCGCTGGGCGCAGTTCGTTGATGAGCCTGACCTCAAGATGGCCACCGCCGACCTGGGCAAGGTGCTGGACTACCTGCGCTGCCACCGCGAGGTAACCAGCGTCCTGATTACTGGTGGTGACCCGATGATCATGGGTGCGCCGGTGCTGCGCCGCTACCTCGAGCCACTGCTGGAACCGGGGATGGAACACATCGAGTCCATCCGGATCGGCAGCAAGTCCCTGGCCTACTGGCCGCAGCGGTTCGTCACCGATCCCGACGCCGATGACACGCTCCGGCTCTTCCAGCAGGTGGTGGCGTCCGGCCGGGCGCTGGCCTTCATGGCCCATTTTTCCCACCCGCGTGAACTCCAGCCGGCCCTGGTGGCCGAGGCGGTCCGGCGGATCAGGGCGACCGGCGCAGTCATCCGCACGCAGGCGCCGCTCATCCGCGGCATCAACGACGAGCCGGGCATCTGGGCGGCCATGTGGCGGGCCCAGGTCCGGATGGGCATGGTGCCGTACTACCTGTTCGTGGAGCGGGACACCGGCCCGCAGGACTACTTCGCGGTTCCGCTGGCGTCCGCCTACGAGATCTTCAGTGAGGCGTACCGGCAGGTCGCCGGCCTCTGCCGGACCGTCCGTGGTCCGTCCATGTCGGCCACGCCCGGCAAGGTATGCCTGGACGGCGTCATCGAGGTGTCCGGCCAGAAGGTGTTCGTGCTGCACATGATCCAGGCCCGGGATCCCGGCCTGGTCGGCAAGCCGTTCTTCGCGCATTACGACCCCGACGCCACCTGGGTCACCGACCTGCGGCCGGCGTTCGCCGCCCGGTTCCCGTTCGAGCCCGATCCGGACGAACTGCCCGGCTTGTGGTCCCCGGCGGTATTCCAGCCGGCCTGACCGCATTGCGGCCGGCCTGGCGGCCGGTTGTTAGCGGGTTTCCGGCCCGCGGTCAGACGGGCCGGAAACCTGCCGCGGCCGGCCGCGGTTACGCCCTGGTCCCGGCTTCCTCTGCGGTCACCTGCGCCGGGACAGCCTCCCGCGGCTGGCCGCTGCCGCCGCGGAGCAGCAGGCAGCTGAGCGCGGCCACTGTGAGCAGGATGACCGGCAACGCCATGGTCCACCGCATCGCGGCGAGGAAGCCGAAGGTGAACACGTCATGGCCGATCCGGCCGAGCAGCGCGACCAGGTGCGCGGATAGCCCGGGCGGCACCTTGATCCCGCCGTTCTGGCCCGCCCCGACCTGGATGCCCTTACCGACCGAGGACTTGATCCCGGCCACGAACGGGCCGCGGAACTGGGCTGGCAATGCGGCCGAGCGGGTCGCGGCCTGGCTGCTGACCTCTGACACCAGCCTGTTCTGCAGCAGCGCACCCACCACGGCGGTGCCGATCACCAAGCCGCACTGGCGGACGGTGTTCAGCACGCCCGAGGCCGCCCCGGCCATCCGTGGGTCGATGTTCCGCATGGCCACGGTCACCATCGGCGCGAAGATGCAGCCCATGCCGATCCCAGCCACGATCAGCGGGGCCAGGAAATCTGTCCAGGTGGAGGTGGTGCGCGCGATCAGCGCGAGCCAGCCCATGCCGCCGCCGAACGCCAGCAGGCCCAGCATCAGGATGTACTTGCCGCCGATCCGGTCCGTCAGCCGGCCCGCTATAGGCGCGATGACCATGGACAGCAGCGACGCTGGCGCCATAGCCAGGCCGGCCTTGAGCGCGGAGAAGCCGAGGACCGACTGCAGATAGATGGTCAACGGCAGGAAGATGCCCATCATTCCGATGGACAGCACCCCTGACACCCAGTTCACCACTGCGTAGTTCCGGTCCCGGAACAGCGCGAACGGCACCAGCGGTTCCCGGTCCTGGGTCAGCCACTGCAGCAGCAGGAAGGCCGCCAGCAACAGCACGCCGACCCCGAGGATCAGCGGGATGCTGATGAAACCGGTGATCGTGCCCCAGTCGTACTTCTGCCCCTCGACCAGGCCGTAGCAGATGGCCAGCAGCGCTGCGCTGGCCAGCAGCACACCACCGACGTCGATCCGGTGCCGCCGCCCTGGCCGCAGGTCCGGGATGATAAGGAAGGTCAGGATCAGGCAGGCCACGCCGAACGGCAGGTTGACGAAGAAGATCCACCGCCAGTCGAACGCGGTGACCAGCAGCCCGCCCAGGGTCGGCCCGGCGATCGTGGCCACCCCCGCCACCGCGCCCCAGACCCCGAACGCCGCCCCCCGCCGCTCGGCCGGGAACGTGTTCGTGATGATGGTCAGCGTCTGCGGCATCAGCAGGGCGGCACCGAGGCCCTGCACTGCCCGGAACCCGATCAGCCAGCCGGGGCTCTGCGCCAGCCCGCAGGCGGCTGAGGCCAGTGTGAACACCGTTACCCCGAGCGCGAACATGATCCGTGGCCCGACCAGGTCACCGAGCCGGCCCGCGGTGATGACCAGCACGGCCAGCATCAGCGCGTAGGCGTTGATCACCCACAGCACGTCGTCGAGGGACGCGTGCAGCTGGGTGATCATGTCGGGAATCGCGATGTTGACGATGGTCAGGTCGAGCAGGGTCATGAAGAAACCCAGCGACACGACCAGCAGCACCGCCCACGGATTTGCCTGGAACTTCCGCACCGTCTTCTCCTCCCCGGTCCTGTCCGGGTTCCCTGCCTGGGATGATCCCGTCCGATGCCGGGTTCGTCTCGGGTGAGCCCGCTGCGATCGATGGTAGACCGGGGCACTGACACTCCCACCTGGCCGGGCGCTCTGGGTCCGCGCCTGCGGCGCCCCTATATCCAGCGGCTGGCCGCCACATCCGAACCCCGTTCGGTCTGCTGGCGGCGGCGCGAAGTAAGCTCCCGGCCATGAAACTGAACGCAACCGTAGCGATCATTTCTGGCGGGGCTAGCGGCCTGGGCGCTGCGGTGGCCCGGAGGCTCGCGGCCGCTGGAGTCACCCCGGTCGTCGCTGATCTCAACGAGGAACAGGGCAAGGCGGTCGCCGCCGAGACCGGTGGCCTGTTCGTGCGCACCGACGTCTCGGATGAGAACTCGGTGACGGCGGCGGTGGAGGCCGCCGCCGCTCAGGGCGTGCCGCTGCGTACCGTGGTGAACTGTGCGGGCATCGGCTGGGCGGCACGGACCGTGGGCCGGGACGGCACCCCGCATGACCTGGCGCCCTACCGCAAGGTCATCGACATCAACCTGATCGGCACGTTCAACCTGATGCGGATCGGGGCCGCGGCGATCGCCCGTACCGAGCCGGCCGACGCCGACAACCTGCGCGGCGTGGTGATCAACACGGCCTCGATAGCGGGCCTCGAGGGCCAGACCGGCCAGATCGCCTATTCAGCGTCCAAGGGCGGCATCATCGGGATGACCGTTCCGGCCGCCCGGGACCTCGCCGCCATCGGCGTGCGGGTGAACACGATCTGCCCCGGCATCATTGACACCCCGATCTATGGCACCGGCCAGGTCAGCGCGGATTTCAAGGCCAAGCTGGCCGCTCCCGTGGTGTTCCCGAAACGGATGGGCACCGCCGACGAGTTCGCGCACCTGGTCCAGGCCCTCATCGAGAACGACTACATGAACGCGGAAGTCATCCGGCTCGACGGCGGGATCCGGTTCCAGCCCAAGTAGCCCGGGCCAGCGCCCGGCGGAGACGGCTACCAGCCGTGGAACTGGCCTTGCCTGGTCCAGCAGGTAGCGAGCACGGTCGTGCATGCCAGCCCGGCCACCGCGACCAGGACGCGGCGGCCAGGATGGCCGGCGGACCAGCGCATGCCTGCGGTGGCGACCCGCCGCACCAGCCCGACCACGATGTAGAGCGAACCGGCGAGCGACAGGGCCAGCAGGGCCAGGCCGATCGCATCGACCATGGCCATCGCGTAGTGGTGGTGGGTGACCGCGGTGGACATGAGGTGCGCTTGCCGGCTCATGGAGCGCCATAGCGCCCGGTTGATCTGGGGAAGGTGCAGCAGGAGGTATCCCAGGCCGAACGTGAGCAGCGGGATGACACACAGCACCCAGCCGGTCACCAGGATCCGGGCGTGGCGCCGGAGGCCGGTGACGCGCGGGTCCCGGTTGCCCCTGGACACGGCGTTGCGCAGGATGGGCACGACGCGGGCGAACAGGTCCGGCACGCCGGCCAGGTCGCTAAGGATGAAGTAGCCGTCGAAGCGGACGAACGGGAGCAGTTGCTCCAGCATCTCCAGGTGCGTGACGGCGATGACGAGAAGCAGGACCTCAGCCGAGGTCGCTGCGTAGATGCCGGCCAGGGTCAGCATGAAGATCAGGTTGAAGTACAGGCCGCCGAGGTCGGTTCGCAGCCGCCCGGCGCGGCTGAGCCGGTAGGAGTCGGTGACGTTGGTGAAAAACGACGGCCAGATCAGGTAGATGCCGACGCCGATGACGCCGGACCGTGCGCCGCCATAATGGCAGCCGGTCGCGTGCCCGCACTCGTGGAACGCGGCGGAGACCACGGACAGGCCGAGCACGATGAGCAAGTCCACCGGGTCGCGCAGGACCTGCTGAACCCCCCCGCCCAGCCCATGGACCGCGAACAGCCAGTAGTCCACGGCCAGGACGCAGCACACCACGGCCAGGATGAGCGGCCGCCGGAACAGCGGCCGCAGGAGCGTTCCGGCGGCGTTCGCGGCGCGTTCGGGCAGTAGCGTGCCCCGCGCCCTGAGCGCGAGCAGGGGGTTGGCCTTCGGCGGGGCGGCCGGGCTGGCCTCGTGGGCGACGATGCCGAGGGGCAGCAGCTTGGCCGCGATGAGCTGGCGGACCTGGTCGGCGCTCAGTGACCGGCCGAGGTCGTCGCTGACCAGCCCGGCGATGGCGGCCGAGTCGCGGGAGCCGTCAATCCGGCAGGTCACCAGGTACAGCAGCCGGGACATCTGGATGACCTGGCCATCGGGCCGCCGCACGAGCGACGGCGGCTGGCTGTAGCCGGAGTCCTTGTACTCGCCGAGCAACTCGACCCCGTCGGCCAGCCGGGGCGCCTCGGCGGGGCCGGATGTACCCGGGGGCAGGATGGGCGCCGTGCGGTCGGTGGTCACGTGCGCTGCAGCCACAGTCATGGGTCTGCTCCTCCCTCGCGTGCTCACCAGGGGTGTCAGGGCTGGTGCGGCCGACGGGCCGACAACAGGAAGGGCCGCCCGAACGGAGTCCGGGCGGCCCTTTCCCCCTCCTGCTGCACAGCCCCCACGGCGATTGCGACGCACAGCAGGCCAGCGCGCGATGCGAGCCGGACGGGGCTAGAGGATGTTGCCGGAGCCCAGGCTGAGGATGTTGTTGAGGCTGCCGTTCGCCACGGCGACGTTCACAAGCCCCGACTGAGCGGTGTTGCCGTATCCGACCTGGCTGAAGTAGGAGCCACCGTGACTTGAATGGCAGACCCAGAGGGTTTCCCGGCTCGGCAGCAGCTCAGCGTGCTCGAGCTCGAGGTCTTCCATCGTCACAGCAGGTAGATTCGACATTGGTGCCTCCTTTGGCAACGATCTGCCTTGGCAGGCAGATCGGGTTCGCCCGCGTTCGCGGGCGGACGGGCCTCTGGGACCGCCCGGCGCCCCTGTGGCGCCGAACCCGAATCTGATGTACGCTCCCTGACGTACATACTGTTCGGCTATGACCGTACAGTATTCGTTACCGGGGAGTAACGCAAGGGCGCATATCGCGACAAGCCCATCGGACGGAGATGGCTAGGCCGGCTATGACGGCGCATGTTACGGGGGACGAGCGGGAGCCCCGGGAAGACCAGCCGCGCACCGCTGCGGCGTTGGAGCAAGAAGCCAACCCGCTGCAGCACCTGATCCAGCAGCGGATGCGCGAGCGGGGCTGGTCCTACGGCGAGGTGGCCCGGCGCGGTGGATTGCCTCGTTCCACCGTTTACACCCTGGCGATGACCCGGAACCTGGCCCGGCCGCCACGCCCGGCCACGCTTGATGGGCTCGCCAAAGGCCTCGACGTGCCGGTCTCCGCGGTCCGCGCCGCCGCAGCCGAGTCCACCGGACTGCACTACTACGACGAGGTCCCGGCCGAGCGGGAGCACCCGGGCGACCGGGAAAGGGAACTCCTCATCGCCAGCATCGACGAGCTGACGCCCGAAGACCGGCGGCACGTGGCCGCGCTGGTCGAATCGTTGCGGAACAGGGCTACGCCAGAGTCGACCGACCGTTAGCCCCGCTCCCGGGGCGGTGGATCTCCACCGCCCCGGGACGGTGCTAGCACCCGGAGGGCGTGGGCGCAGGCCGAGGGCCTGGCCGGGGTGTTCGCCCCGGCCAGCCTCTGCGGGCACCGCTACTCGACCGGCCCGACGGCCGACATCCCAAGTTGTCTGGCCAGCTGCTCATACGGGCCCTCTGGCAGTACTAGACACGCAACCCGCAGGATCTCCCTTGGGTCTTCGCCGGGAGGCCGCAACACGTAGATCGTGTCGTCGTGTTTGCTGCGTGTGACGACGAGCCGGTGATGGTCAGCGAGGACGATGCAGGTGTGCTCTGCGCTGGGCAGCCGGGAGCCCGGTCCTTGGCTGCGGCCGGTGTTGCCGGCCGGGAGGGCCTTGGCCGCGGGATGCTGGCGCCGGCGGCGTGCTGCCAGCACCGGTTCGGCGATCATGGCCGCCAGGACGAGCAGGCCGGCGGCTAGCAGCATGGTCTTCAGCCAGTGCGGCATGCCGGTGGCGGGGGCTGGTGTGGTTGCTGGGCGGGGGTGGTGCGGGGTGCCCGCCGGGTGGGATGGCGGTGGTGGCGGGTGCCGGTGGCGGGCGGGGCCCGGTGGCGGTGCTGGCGGGCGGGGGAGGGTGAGGATGGTGCCGGGGTGGATGACGTCCGGGTCGGGGCCGATGGCGTTCCGGTTGGCGGTGTAGAGGGCGGGCCAGCCGCCGTGGATGGCGAGCCGGGCGGCGATGGCGGACAGGGTGTCGCCGGCCGTGACGGTGTACCGGGCGGGGGCCTGCTGGCTGGGCAGGAGCAGCACGGTGCCGGGGTGGATGGTGTCTGGGTCGGGGCCGATGGCGTTCCGGTTGGCGGTGTAGAGGGCGGGCCAGCCACCGTGGATGGCGAGCCGGGCGGCGATGGCGGACAGGGTGTCGCCGGGCTGCACGACGTACCTGGTGGCCGGGGTCGTCGCTCTCACAGGAGCCGTGGCGGCGCTTATCGTGCTGGTGAGGATGACCTCAGTAGTACTGCTTGCAGTGCGGGTGCTTACCTGGGCCGGGCGGGCCGGTCCCGTCATGCTGATCGCCATCACGATGATCGGCAGGATGCTGCAGGTGAGCACCACGCACGCGGACGTGGTCCACGTACGCATGGTGGTATCACTTTCCTTCCAAGGGGATCAGCGCCGGACGCTGCGGGGTCCGGACGCTGAGGACACGAACCGGTTGGGAAGGAAAGGACTTAGGCGGGCGGCACCTCCGGCAGGTAGGAGCGCCAGATGGGCTTCGCGGCGGCGCCGCGCGCCAGCCGGAGCAAGACCAGGACGAGCAGCGTGATCAACGCAGCGCCAGCGCCACCCTGCAGGCCACGCCCGCTGCCCCCACCGCTGCCGCTGCCAGGGCCGCTGCCGCCGCTGGTGCCGCCACCTGGCCCGGCCGGCGGGCGGGGCAGCGCGGAGGCTGGCGACATCGGTGCGCCGCCGCCCAGCCCGGGGGCGGCCGACGCCGGGAAGCTGGTGTCGGGGAGGCGGGGGCCCAGCAGGCTGGTGGTGGAGCTGACAACGGGGGCCAGGGCGCTGGCCGCGGCGAGAGTGGCCAGCGCGCCGGTAGCAGTAGCGGTAACCGGGGCCAGGGTGCCGGTCACGGCCGGGAGCACGGTCCCGGTCAGGCCGGTCACGGCCGGGAGCACGGCGCCGGTCAGGCCGGTCACGGTGCCGGTGACCGCCGGGAGGACGGTGCTGGTGAGCCCGGTGACGGTGCCGGTGACCGCCGGGAGGACGGTCACGGTCAGGCCGGTCACGGTGGCGGTGACCGCTGGGAGGACGGTGCTGGTGAGCCCGGTGACGGTGCCGGTGACCGCCGGGAGCGACGGTCACGGTCAGGCCGGTCACGGTGGCGGTGACCGCCGGGAGGACGGTGCTGGTGAGCCCGGTGACGGTGCCGGTGACCTCTGGGAGGGCGTTTGCGGTGAGGCCGGTGACGGCCGGGAGGACGGCGCTGGTGAGCCCGGTGACGGTGCCGGTGACCTCTGGGAGGGCGTTTGCGGTGAGGCCGGTGACGGCCGGGAGCACGGTGCTGGTGAGCCCGGTGACGGTGCCGGTGACCGCTGGGAGCACGGTGCCGGTCAGGCTGGTCACGGTGCTGGTGACGGCCGGGAGGGTGCCTGTGGTGAGGCTGGTCACGGTGCCGATGACGGCTGGCAGGGTGCTTGTGGTGAGGCCGGTGACGGTGGCGGTGGGGGCTGGTAGGGCGGTGGGGGCCGGGGTGGTGATGCTGGGCTGGGCGGCGCTGAGGCCGGTCGGGGTGATGCCCTGCACTGTGCCGTTCACGCTGGCGGCGGTGCTGGTGAGGGTGTTCACCGGGCTGGCAATCGCCGGGAGGGCGCTGGCCCCGGCAGTGGCTGCCTGGGTGCTGGCCTGGGTGATGCCCTGGAGGGCGCTGCCGAGGCTGGAGGCGGCCGCGGCGGCCGGCGCGGACGGTGAGCCCGGTGCCGCGCCGCCGCCCGGCCCGGCTGCGGCCGCGGCGGCCAGCACGTGGGCTGCGGCGGTGCTGACTGCCGGCCCGCTAGCGGCGGGGGCACTGCCCGGGACGCTGACCGCGGGGGCACTGACGGGGACGCTAGTGGCGGGGGCACTGACCGGGACCCTGACCGCGGGGATGCTGGCGGGGATGCTGGCCGCGGGGGCGGTTACTGCGGGGGCGGCCTGGACCGGGTTGGCGCCGGCGGCAGGGGGCTGGCTGGCCGTGCCCGGCGGGACCACGGACTGAGCGGGCTGAGCGGCCGGCTGGGCGGGCTGAGCGGCCGGCGGGGACGTGCCCGGCTGGTTCTGGTTCTGCGGCGCGGCCGGCACCTGCCCCTGGGCTGGCGGTGGCGCGGGCGCCGGGGCCCCCTGGGCTGGCGGTGGCGCGGGCGCCGGGGCCGGGCCCTGGGTGACGTTCTGGCCGACGCTGCCGACGGCGCTGCTGACGGTGGACGCCGCAGTGGAGGCGGCCGATGAGACCAGATCGCCGAGGCCCGCAGTCAGCCCTGACGTTGCACCGCTGGGCGTTGTTGCAGGTGAACCGGGGTTTTGGACGGCGGAGGCCGGACGGGCCATGAGCAACGCGAAAACAAGCGCTGCGGTCAATCCCCCGCACGCGTACAGGCACACCCTCAGGGCCAGGATTAAGGCCCGGGCGAGGGTCGCAGACCCCTCCACGGGCAACCAACTTACCTAGATCCTGATAATTAAACGTAGTTCCTCATGATTCTTTAGGGCCGTATTTGGCGTGCTATTCGGTCCGGAACGGGTACCTGGCCGCCGAGAAGCGTTCTCCGGTCTGGCGCGGCGAACAACCCCAGCGTCTGGGCAGCGTGTCAGGGCAGCGTGCGAGACGGCAGATACCTACGTGTCTGGTGAGGTTTCAGGGGCGAAGGAGCTCCAGCGAGGCGAAGGATTTCCAACAAGGCGAGCGGGCTCAGCGAGCAGAGAACGCCTCGATGGGACCAGCAAGCCCCGGGGGGACCAGCAAGCCCCGGGGGGACCAGCAAGCCCCGGTGGGACCAGCAAGCCCTGGCGGGGCTGGCGAGTTCCGGCGGGGCTGGCGCGTTCCCCCGGGGGGTTATGTCCCGGATCGGATGGGCCCGCGGCGCCCAGCTGGGCAGGTCCAGGCGGCCGGCCTGCGCAGCCGGGCCACATGGGCGCCGTCCTCCCCATAAGATCGGTGCCCAGACAACCAGTGACTTCATTGGGGAACGCGGATGTGCGGAATCACCGGCTGCCTGGCGTTGGCTCTCGAGGCAGACCCGGACCAGAGCTGGGTGCACACCGCCACGGAGCGGATCAGTCACCGCGGGCCGGACGACGAGGGGTTCTATACCGACCCCGATGTGGCGCTCGGCTATAAGCGGCTGGCCATCATCGACCTGTCTCCCGGCGGCCACCAGCCCATGCGCTCCGCTGACGGCCGGTACTGGATGGTCTACAACGGCGAGATCTACAACTACGTGGAACTCGGCGAGGAACTGCGGCAGCAGGGCATAGTGCTGCGGTCAACGTCAGACTCCGAGGTGCTGCTGGAGACCTACGCCCGGGTCGGCAAAGACGTCGTGCACCGGCTGCGTGGCATGTTCGCGTTCGCTATCTGGGACACCTGGACTCGGGAGCTTTTCTGCGCCCGGGACCAGTTTGGCATCAAGCCGTTCTACTACCGGGTGGACCAGCGGCCCAGCTCAGCCTGGTCCGGCGCCGAGGCCCAGGCTGTGGACCACAACGGGCACGGCGCCTTCCCCGGGCCACCGCCCGCCGGGCCACCGCCCGCCGGCTCACCGCCCGTCGGCCCGGGCGATCCCGGGCCCGGAACCGCCTGGCCAGGTCCGGCCGCACCGGCCGGGCGGCATGGCGGGGGAGTCCCCGCACCCCGGCCAGCGCCGGGAATGGGCAGCACCTCGGGTGGCCGGGGACGGCACGCGGCTGGCAAGGGCCACCAGGCCGCCGACCACGGCCGGGGCGGCCACGCCCGGCCCGACAGCAGCCACAGCGGGCACAGCGGCCAGAACGGCCACGGCGGCCCGGACAGCGGCAGCGGCAGCGGCTGGACCGGCGCGGGGTACGGCGAGCCGCAGCCACCCACCGGCCAGGAGTGGCTGCTGCGGTTCGCGTCCGAGCGCAAATGCCTGGCCAGCCCGGGCGAGCTGACCGAGCTGGATCGCGCGGCGCTGCGCCGCTACCTCGCGTTCCAGTACGTGCCCCCGCCGGACGCGCTGACCCCGCCGGTCAAGATGCTCCCGCCCGGGCACGCGATGATCGCCCGCCCCGGCGGCACTGTGGATGTGTACCGGTACTGGAAGGCCGACCTGCGGCCCGCCCGGCTGCCCAGCCCGGGCACGGCCGACAACATCCTCGCGGTCATGCGGGACTCGATCGCCGTGCACCTGCGCAGCGACGCGCCGCTCGGCGCGTTCCTGTCCGGCGGCATCGACTCCGCGGCGATCTGTGCGCTGGCCGCCGAGCATCGACCTGACCTGCTGACGTTCACGGTCGGGTTCGAGCGCGAGGGGTACAGCGAGATCGACCGGGCGCAGGAGACGGCCGCCGCGCTCGGCGTCAAGAACATCCCCTACATGATCAGCGCGGAAGAGTTCTTCACTCACCTGCCGAGGATCATCTGGCACCTGGATGACCCGATGGCGGACGCCGCCGCGGTGCCGCTCTGGTTCGTGGCCCGGGAGGCCAGCAAGCACGTCAAGGTGGTGCTGTCCGGCGAGGGCTCGGACGAGCTGTTCGGCGGCTATGCCATCTACCACCAGCCCGGCGTGGTCCGGGCGGGCGAGCGGCTGCCGGGGCTGGCCCGGGTGCCGCTGAAACGGGCCGCGTCGCTCATCCCCGCGGGGGTCAAGGGCAAGGGGTTCCTGGAGCGGACCTCGACCCCGTTGCGGGACCGCTATATCGGGAACGCGCACGTGTTCATCGACGAGCAGGTGGACCAGATCGCCCGGCCGGGCGGCCGCAACGGCAGTGCCTACGCGGTCACCGCCTCCATCTACGACCAGGCCGCCGGCGCGGACCTCGACGACGTCTCCACCATGCAGCTGGTCGATATCAACACCTGGCTGGCCGGCGACATCCTGGTCAAGGCGGACCGGATGACGATGGCGCACAGCCTGGAGCTGCGCGTCCCGTTCCTGGACCGCGAGGTGATGGCGGTCGCGTCCCGGCTGGCCCGCGAGGAAAAGATCGGCAACGGAACCACCAAAGCCTCGCTCCGCGAGGCAATGAGCGCGGTCCTGCCGAAGGCCGCGGCCGAGCGAGCCAAGCTGGGCTTCCCGGTGCCGATCGGGCACTGGCTCAAGGGTGAGATGCACGGCTTCGCCCAGCAGTTGCTGACCGAGGCCCAGACCGACCAGTGGATCGACCGGGCTGCCGCGCTCAGCCTGCTGGAGCGGTTCCGGGCCGGCGATCCCGAGGCGAGCTGGCGGCACATCTGGGTGCTGCTGGTGTTCTCGCTCTGGCATCAGATCTACGTGGAGCGGCGCTACGACCCCGCGGCCCTTGGCTGGGAGCGGGTCTCCGGAGTCGCCTGGTGACGGCGCGCTCGGACGATGGCGCCGACCGCGGCGCCGAGGTCGCCCGGGAATGGTCCGCCGCCGGCTCCCGGTTCCGGCTGAGCGCGGGCCCTGGCCACCGGGTCAGGGTGACAGGTCGATGACCGCGGGCAGCCCGCAGCGCAGGGCGACCGCCGGATCCCGGTAGGACACCAGCGCGGTGATGACCGGTTCGCCGTTCACCTCGCCGAGCTGCAGGATCTGCAAGCCGGTCACAGCCAGCTGGCCGTCCGCGCCCGGCTGGTAGACCGCGAAGGCAGGCTGCCCGTTGCACCATCCCGCCCGCAGCGTCACCCCGTGCGGGCGGGCGGCAGCGAAGATCACGTTCTCGACGAACCCGGCCACCGCATCCCGGCCGTCGAACCAGGCGGTCAGTGGCGGCATGGAGAAGCGGATGTCCTCGGCGACCAGCTGGACGAACCCGTCGATGTCCGCAAGCTGCCAGGCGCGCACGTAGCGTTCGAGCAGCTGCCGGACCGGCGGGCTGGTGATGTCCGGCACCGGAGCAGCCGAGCTGGCCCGCACGGTCTCCCGGGCCCGGGACAGCAGGCTGTTCACCGCGGACGTACTGACCGCGAGCACCTCGGCGGTCTCCGCGTGGCTGAACCCGAGCACGTCCCGCAGCAACAGGGCCGCGCGCTGGCGCGGTGCCAGGCGCTGCAACGCCGCGACGAACGCCAGGCTGATCTCCTCGCGGCGGACCAGCGCCGCCTGCGGGTCCCCGGTCCCGTTGAGCTCCGCGTCACTCACCGGCTCGACCCACGCCAACTCCGGGTCGGGCGGCGCGGGCATCGACCCGGCTGCCACCGGCGGCCCGTAGCCTGCTGGGCTGAGCCGGGCCCGCCGGGATCGCAGCGCGTCCAGGCAGACGTTGGTCGCGATCCGGTGCACCCAGGCGCCGAACGAGCCTGAGCCGTCATGTGTCGCGAGCTTGCGCCAGGCGCGCTCAAGCGTGTCCTGGACAGCGTCCTCGGCGTCCGGGCCGGATCCCAGCATGCGGTAGCAGTGCCGGAAGACCGGCCGTTCGTGTGCTGAGACGAGCGTCGCGAACGCCGTGCCGTCCCCGGCCACAGCCCGCGCGAGCAGGTCATCCAGGTCGCCAGAAGCAGCCATTGCCGACCTTCCCGCTTTCGGATGTCCTGCCCGCGCCTGGCCGGCCGGTCAGGCGTCCGCGCTGGCCACGCCGACGACCTGGCCATGCGGGTCAGCTAGCAACCCGAAGGTTACGCCAGGAACCGACGTCGCTGGCTGGACGATGCGCCCCCCTTGAGCGACCGCGGCGTCCAGCGTAGCGGCGACGTCGGCCACCCCCACAAAGAACGTCACCAGCGGCTCGCCGCCCTGCAGTGGGCTGATGCCGCCTGGCACGGCGTCCTCGACCCCGGTGTCCACGTAGGTGTAGCCGGGCAGGCCGCCGTCGGGGTACGTCCAGCCGAACAGCTTCCCGTAGAACGTGCGGGTGGCGTCCGGGTCAGTGGACCGGATCTCGAAATGAACTACTGGCGCTGGCATGAGTGCTCCTCTGGTCTCGGCGCGTTGCTTACGCCAGGTATGACGAGAGGAAACAGCCGGATCTCTCGGTCCAGCCCGCATGCAGAGGAACTATCTGCTGCCGTCAGAGCCGGGATCTCAGCCGGTTATCGGGGCGAGGCCGGGGCCTTTGCCCGGGGCGTACGCGGCGAGCTTGTCGCGCAGCCGGCCGCGGCCGCGGTGCAGCCGGGACATGACCGTGCCGATCGGAGTGCCCATGATCTCGGCGATCTCCTTGTACGCGTACCCCTCGATGTCGGCTAGGTACACCGCGACGCGGAACTCTTCGGGCAGGTCCCGCAGCGCCCGCAGGATCTCCGAGTCAGCCAGCCGGTCCAGCGCCTCCGCCTCAGCCGACCGGGCCTGCGCCGCCAGCGGGTCGGCCGGCAGCTGCCACTCCTGGAAATCGCCGCTGGCGGCCTGGCGCGGCTCACGGCGGCGCTTGCGGTACCCGTTGATGAACGTATTGGCCAGGATCCGGTGCAGCCAGGCCTTGAGGTTCGTGCCCGGCCGGAACTGGTGGAATGCGGCGTAGGCTTTGGCCGAGGTCTCCTGGACCAGGTCCTCGGCGTCCGTCGGGTTGCGCGTCATGCGGAGCGCGGCGGGGTAGAGCTGCCCGAGGAAGGGCACCACATCCTGCTCGAACCGCCGGTCGGCGTCAGGAGCCTGCTCGCTTGTCCCCATCGGTACTCCGCTTCGATTGCTCGTGTCACTCTAGAGACGTATGAGAGACCCGATCTGGCTCGGTGACGCACGTACTTTTTTTCTGCCCCGTCTCAAGTACTAACGTATTCTTACCCACGGAAGCTGAAGAATTCCTGAAGGCCTGCTGTGATGAGTTGCAGCCCTGCTCACCAGGTATTCGGAGCCGTGGGCGGGAGCGGACGGCCCTGCTCTCCCCGGATTTGACCGCCATGGTCTGCCCTCGTCGGTTCCAGTGTCCCCCCGGGGTCCGCGTCCCGCCTCCCCCGGGTCCGGTTCCGGCCTCTCCGCCCGCGGTCCGTCCCGGTTCTCCGCCCCGCCCGGGTCCCGGTTCTCCGCCCCGCCCCGGTCCGGTTCCGCGTTCTCCGCCCCCGCCCGGGGTCTCCCGCCCCACCCAGGGTCCGGTCTCCGTCTCTCTATCCCCTATCCCCACCCGCGGTCCGGCCTGCGGCCGGGACCTGAGCCCAAGGCAACCTGGGGCGTGCCGTAGCCCGGTCCCGGGGCAGGCGCGCCAGAATGGCCTCCGTGACCAGCCTTCCCCCAGACGAGCACGCGCTGGTGGACGCCGCGGTCCGGCTCGGCGCGGCTGAGGTCGCAGGCTGGTCCGCGGCCGAGCATGACCTGACCGCTGACGCGGCGGAGGCGGTCGCGGCGCGGCCCGGGATCGGCGGGCGGCCCGTGACCGCCCTCCAGGACCAGGTCCGGGCCGGCCAGGATCCGCTCGGCGAGGCGTTCTGCGCGCTGCGCAGCCGGGCTAACCGCCGTCTGCTCGGCCAGACTTTTACCCCACAGACCGTCATCGACAGCATGATCGCCTGGTCAGCCCGCACCCGGCCGGCTGACCAGCCGGCCGGAGGGAGCGCGCGGACGGATGAGCCGCCTGGCCCGGCCGGCCACCCTGGTACAACGGCGGGCCCGGGCGGGCCATCGCCCGGGCTGGACGGGCCAGCGCGGGTGGTCGATCCAGGTACCGGGTCCGCCCGGTTCCTCATCGCAGCGGGGCGCCGCTGGCCCGGCGCCCAGCTGGTCGGGGTGGAGATCGACCCGGTAGCCGCGATCATCGGCCGGGCCAGCCTGGCGGCCGCCGGGCTGGCCCACCGGTCGGAGGTGCTGCTCGCCGACTACCGGGCCGTCCGGCTGCCCGCGGTAGCTGGCCCTACCCTGTTCCTCGGCAACCCGCCCTACGTGCGGCACCACCAGATCCGGCCGGAGTGGAAGGACTGGCTGCGCCGCACCGCCCATGCCCGCGGCTTGCCCGCCAGCGGGCTGGCCGGGCTGCACGTGCACTTCTTCCTCGCCACCGCCGGGCACGCCAGGCCGGGTGACCTGGGCGCGATGATCACTGCCGCCGAGTGGCTGGACGTGAACTACGGCAGCCTGGTGCGCTCGTTGCTGCTGGGCACCCTGGGCGGCGAGTCGCTGCACCTGGTTCAGCCGGGCTCCCCGGTGTTCGCCGACGCCATTGCCACGTCGGTGATCACCTGCTTCCGGCCCGGCGCCAGCCCCGAAGTTATGCGGCTGCGCCAGGTGGCCGGCCCGGCGGAACTCGGCGCCCTCGGCGGCGGGCGGCCGGTGCCAGCCGCGGAGCTGGCCCGGGCCCCGCGCTGGGGCCCGTTGCTGCCTCCGGCGCCGCCGGGAGCAGGGCCGGACAGAACCGCCAGCACTCCGGATGCCAGCAAGTGGCCGACGCCAGAACCGGAGCCGGACCGGGGAGCCACCCCGCCGCCGGGAGTACCCCCGCCGCCGGGAGTACCCCCGCCGCCGGGAGTACCCCCGCCGCCGGGGACACACTCGCCGCCGGGAGCACACGCGCCGCCGGGGACAGGGCCGCAGCCGGGAGCAGGGCCGCAGCCGGCAGCTGGCCGACCCCTGACCTGCCGACTGCCGGACGGGCTGGTCGAGCTGGGCGAGCTCTGCCGGGTACACCGGGGCCAGGTCACCGGCTGCAACGCGGTGTGGGTCACCGCGAGCGGGACCGCCGCCGGCCATCCCCTGATCCCGGTCCGCTTCCTGTTCCCGGCAGTGACCCGGGCGCGCGAGCTGTTCGCGGCCGACCAGGCGCTGCGCTGGGCCGCCCCGTTGCGCCGGGTGATCGACCTGCCCGCCGACCTCGGCGAACTCGGGCCGGCGGAACGGGCGGCCGTGGCGCGTTTCCTGCGCACGGCGCAGGCCGCGGGTGCCGCTGACTCCTATATCGCCCGGCACCGGACGCCCTGGTGGCGGGTCCGGCTGGCGCAGCCGCCGCCCATCCTGGCCAGCTACATGGCACGGCGGCCGCCCGCCTTCGTCCGGAACCTGGCCGGCGCCCGCTTCCTGAACATCGCGCACGGGCTCTACCCACGGGAGCCGTTGCTGCCCCCGCAACTGGACGCGCTCGCGTCCTTCCTGGCCCGGTCGGTCACCTCCGGGCAGGGCCGGGTCTACGCGGGCGGCCTGGTCAAGTTCGAGCCGCGCGAGATGGAGCGCCTCCCGGTCCCCGTCCCAGCCCTGCTGACGGCCCAGGCGAGTGACTCTTCACGCGTTTCCTACGGACATTTCCGGACAAATCGTTCGTGATCATGACTGGAACGCGTGAAAAGTGCGCTAGCCCGCTGGATCCTATGCCGGGTGCCGGGTGCCGGGTGCCGGGTGCCGGGTGCCGGGTGCCGGGTGCCGGGTGCCGGGTGCCGGGTGCCGGGTGCCGGGTGCCGGGCGGGGCGCGCTAGATCCAGCCGTGGTACCACATGTGGGACAGCCAGTCCGAGTACGGGATCACTTTGCCGGCGATGATCGGGTACATGTACGCGAAGTTAAGCAGCACCCCGAGCAGGTAGGCGCCGGTGACAGCGGCGCCTACCGTGCGCCGGGCGGCAGATGCGTTCGCCGAGCCGATGATCAGGCCCAGGCACAACGTGATGGTCAGGATGAGGAACGGCTCGAACTCCAGCGCGTAGAAGAAGAACTCGGTCCGGTGGTCGTGCACCGCGAACCAGAACCAGGGCAGCCAGCCGAACGCCACCGCCAGCAGCAGTGCGCCCGGCCGCCAGTCCCGGCGGGTCAACCACCAGCAGATGCACACGATCAGCGTGGCGATGGACGTCCACCAGATCAGCGGGGTGCCGATGGCCAGCACCTCCTGGGCGCTGCTGGCGGCGCTGCCGCAGGTCACCCCGTGGTGGCTGGCCACGGTGCCGCCCGCCGGGCACTGCCAGAAGAACGCGACCGGCCTGCTCATCAGCAGCCAGGACCAGGGCTGCGACTGGTACGGGTGGTGCGTGGTGAGGCCGAGATGGAACTGCAGGATCTGCTGCTGGTAGTGCACAAATGAGTCCAGCGCGGAGATCACCGGGAACTTCGTCCCGTTCTGCGCCGCGTACTGCCGGTCGTAGCCGGTGCTGGAGAAGAACCAGCCGGCCCAGGTGGTGACGTACACGACGATCGGCACCAGCACGAACGTCACCGGCAGCCACCGGTTGTCCCGGGTAAGCGTGGCGCGCAGCCCGCCGCCCAGCCCGGCGGTTCGCCGCGCGCCGAGGTCCCAGGCCACGGTGAGGATGCCGAACCCGATCACATACCAGATCGCGTCCCACTTGGAGGCCAGGGCGAGGCCCAGGCAGACCCCGGCGCCCACCCGCCACCAGCGGATCGGCCGCCGGCCCTGGGCGCCCCCGGCCGCCGGGCTGGCCGCCCCCGCCGGGCCGACCGCCCCCGCCGTACCCGCCGCGGCCGCCGTACCTGCTGCGGCCGCCGCGACGGCGGCCTCGGCCGCGTCAGCTTCGTCGACGATCCGGGCCCGGGTCGCATCGCGGTCCACCACCAGGCAGCCGAATGCGGCCAGTACCCAGAACATCAGGAAAATGTCCAGCAGGGCGGTCCGGCTCATCACGAATTCCAGCCCGTCCAGGGCCAGCAGCAGGCCAGCCACGCAGCCGAGCAGGGTGGACCTGGTCATCCGGCGGGCGATCCGGGCCAGCAGCAGGATGGCCAGCGAGCCGATGAAGGCAGTGGCGAACCGCCAGCCGAACGAGTTCAGCCCGAACGTCCACTCGCCGAACGCGATGAACAGCTTTCCCACTGGCGGATGCACCACGAACTCGCCGCCAGCCGTGAAGATATGTGAATTGCCTTGGGCGAGCATGTAGTTGCGGGCGGAGACGTAGTTGTGCTCGACGCCGTAGTGCAGGATCCCGAGCGCGTCCGGAACGTAATACGTCTCATCGAAGATGATCTTGCGTGGTATGCCGAGCCGGTTGAACCGCAGGTACGCACCGAACGCGGTGACCAGTAGCGGTCCCGCCCAGCCCCAGAATGCGCTCCCGGGCATGGCCGGCAGCAGCCGGGCACGCAGTGCCGAGGGCCGTGCCGCCGGTGCGGCGGGACTATTGGTGTCAGCAGCTTTAACCGCCGCCCGGGATGCCATCATCGCAAACATCGTATTGGGCCCCGGGAGCAGACGAACAGCGCATGACAGATACCGGTTACGGGACACTCACGGTGGCGGCCACGCCGATCGGCCGCCCCGGCGATGCCTCACCGCTCCTCGCCGCGGCGCTCGCCAGCACCCCGGTGGTGGCGGCCGAGGACACCCGGCGGCTGCGCAGGCTGGCGGCTGAGCTTGGCGTCCAGCTCACCGGCCAGGTGCTGTCCTACTTCGACGCCACGGAGCGCAGCCGCGGGCCGCAACTGCTCGCCGAGCTCCGCGACGGCCGCGATGTGCTGCTGGTGACCGACGCCGGGATGCCGGTGATCAGCGATCCGGGGTACTGGCTGGTCGCAGCGGCGGCTGAAGCCGGCGTCCGGGTCACGGCGCTGCCCGGGCCGTCCGCGGTGACCACCGCCCTGGCCGTGTCGGGGCTGCCGTCGGACCGGTTCTGCTTCGAGGGCTTCCCGTCGCGCAAGCCTGGCGAGCGGGCCCGTCAGCTCGCTGAGCTGGCCACCGAGCGGCGGACGCTGGTCTTCTTCGAGTCTCCCCGGCGGGCTGGCCGGACCCTGGCGGATCTCGCCGGCGCGTTCGGGGCGGGCCGCCGGGCGGTGGTCTGCCGCGAGCTGACCAAGACCCATGAGGAGGTCCGCCGCGGCACCCTGGGTGAGCTGGCTGACTGGGCGGCGGATGGCTTGCTGGGCGAGATCACCCTGGTCGTCGAAGGGGCCAGCACGGCGGCACCGCCCAGCCCGGCGGAAGCAGTGGACGAGGTCGCCCGGCGGGTCGCGGCCGGCCAGCCGCGCAACGCGGCCATCGCGGCGGTAGCCCGGGAGACCGGGCTGCGCCGGGCCGAGGTGTACGACGCGGTCGTAGCCGCCCGCCGCGACGGCGGCGGCGCGAAGCCGCCGTCGGAGTAAACCCGTTCAGGGCCTGGCCAGGCAAGCCCTAGGCTGTCAGCATGTCCGCTGCGACCCGTCACATCCTTACCGCGCCGGCCTGGCCCTACGCCAACGGGCCCCGGCACATCGGCCATGTCTCCGGTTTCGGCCTGCCGTCCGACATGTTCAGCCGGTACCAGCGGATGGCGGGCAGCCGGGTGCTGATGGTCAGCGGCACCGATGAGCACGGGACGCCGATCCAGGTCGCGGCCGACGCCGAGGGGCTGACCACGCGCCAGCTCGCCGACCGCTACAACCGGATCATCGCGGATGACCTGTGCCGCCTGGGCATCTCCTACGACCTGTTCACCCGGACGACCACCCGGAACCACTACACCGTCACCCAGGAGATCTTCCTCGGCCTGCTGAAGAACGGCTATATCTTCCCGCAGACCACGCTGGGCGCGATCTCCCCGTCCACCGGCCGGACCCTGCCCGACCGGTACATCGAGGGCACCTGCCCGATCTGCGGGTACGAGCACGCCCGCGGCGACCAGTGCGACAACTGCGGCAACCAGCTCGACCCGGTGGACCTGATCACCCCTCACTCGAAGATCAACGGTGAGACGCCCAAGTTTGTCGAGACCGAGCAGTACTTCCTCGACCTGCCCGCGTTCACCGAGGTGCTCCGCAAGTGGCTGGAGAGCAAGACCGGGCAGTGGCGGCCGAACGTGCTCAGGTTCTCGCTGAACCTGCTGGACGAGCTGCGTCCCAGGGCGATCACCCGGGACCTGGACTGGGGCGTGCCGGTCCCGCTCGACGGCTGGCGGGAGCGCCCGGACAAGCGCATCTACGTGTGGTTCGACGCGGTCATCGGGTACCTGTCCGCGTCCATCGAGTGGGCCCGCCGGTCCGGCGACCCGGACGCCTGGCGCGCCTGGTGGCAGTCCCCGGAGGCGGAGTCCTACTACTTCATGGGCAAGGACAACATCGTCTTCCACTCCGAGATCTGGCCCGCCATGCTGTTCGGCTACAGCGGCCAGGGCAGCAAGGACGGCACCCCGGGCGCGCTCGGCGCGCTGAACGTGCCCAGCGAGGTCGTGTCCAGCGAGTACCTCACGATGGAGGGCCGCAAGTTCTCCTCGTCCCGGTCCGTGGTGATCTACGTCCGGGACTTCCTGGAGCGCTACGACGTGGACGCCCTGCGCTACTACGTGGCGGTGGCCGGCCCGGAGAACCAGGACACCGACTTCACCTGGTCAGAGTTCATCCGGCGGAACAACGACGAGCTCGTCGCCACCTGGGGCAACCTGGTGAACCGGTCGGTCTCGTTCGCCGCCCGGAACATCGGCTCCATCCCGGAGGCCGGCCAGCTGACCGACGCGGACCGGGAGATCCTGGAGCGGTCCCGCCAGGCTTTCGGCCGGGTCGGCAGCGCGCTCGGCCGGTCCCGGTTCAAGGCGGGGATCACCGACGCGATGCGCACGGTGGCCGAGGCCAACAAGTACATGTCCGATCAGGCGCCATGGCAGCTGCGGCAATCTGATCCGGAGCGGATGCGCACCATCCTGCACGTGGTGCTGCAGCTGGTGGACGACGCGAAAACGATGCTCACCCCGTTCCTGCCGCAGTCCTCGGAAAAGGTGTACCGGATGCTGGGCGGCGCGGGCGAGTGGTCCGGCGCGCCGCGCATCGAGGAGGTGGACGAGGACGGCGGCCCGTCCTACCCGGTCATCACCGGCGACTATGCCACCGCCGCGCGCTGGGAGTCCCGCCCGGTCACGCCGGGCACTCCACTGGCCCCCCCGACCCCGCTGTTCGCCAAGCTGGACCCGTCCGTCGCCGAAGAGGAACTGGGCCGGCTGGAGGAGGGATGACCGGAGGCAGCCCGCTGCCGGGCGCGCCGCTGCCCCCCGACGAGCTGGCCGGGGAGCCCCTGCCGGCCCCGGCCTTCGACAGCCACTGTCACCTGGACCTGCTCGGCGCCCCTGTGGCCGACGCGCTGGCGCAGGCCCGGGCGGTCGGCGTCACCCGGGTGGTCACGGTCGGCGTGGACCTGGAGTCGTCGCGCTGGTCGGCGCAGTGCGCGGACGACTACCCGGACGTGTACGCCGCGGTCGCGATCCATCCGAACGACACCGGCGCCGTGAGCGGTTCCGTTGCGGAAAAAGAGGCCGCGCTGGCGGAGATCGCGGAACTGGCCGGGCGGCCGCGGGTGCGGGCGGTCGGTGAGACCGGGCTGGACTACTACCGGGACCATGCTGAGCCCGCGGTGCAGCGGGACTGGTTCCGCGCGCACATCGCTATCGCCAAGCAGGCAGGCAAGGCGCTGGTGATCCACGACCGGGAGGCGCACGAGGATGTGCTGCGCATCCTGGACGAGGAGGGGCCGCCGGAGAAGGTGATCTTCCACTGCTTCTCGGGTGACGCGGCCATGGCCAAGCGCTGCGCAGCAGCCGGGTACGTGCTCAGCTTCGCGGGCAACCTGACGTTCACCAGCGCGCAGCCGCTGCGCGACGCCGCGGCGGCGGCGCCCGCGGACGCGATCCTGGTCGAGACCGACGCGCCGTTCCTGACCCCGGTGCCCGGCCGCGGCCGGCCCAACTCGCCCGCGATGGTGGCGCGGACCCTGCGCTGCCTGGCCGAGGTCAAGCAGCTCCCGGTTGAGGAGGTGTGCGCGCTGGTCACGGCGGCCGGCGAGCGCATGTTCGGCCCGTGGTAGAGGGGGGCGCCGCCCTTCTCGGGCCGGCTGAGATCCGGGCGCTGGCCGGGCAGCTCGGGCTGCGGCCGGCCAAGCGGCTCGGCCAGAACTTCGTCATCGATCCCGGCACGGTCCGCCGGATCGTGGGGCTGGCCGGCCTGACCCCGGACGACGTGGTGGTCGAGGTAGGCCCGGGGTTCGGCTCGCTGACCCTCGGCTTGCTCCCGGCGGCCCGCGAGGTGATCGCCGTGGAGCTCGACGCGCAGCTGGCCCGCCAGCTTCCACTGACCGTCGCTGCCCACGCACGTCCTTTTCTGCAACGCTTGCGGGTGGTCAATGACGACGCCGCCCGGGTGGGGGAGCTTCCGGGGAGTGCACCGACAGCGCTGGTGGCCAACCTGCCCTACAACGTCGCGGTGCCAGTGGTGCTGCACCTGCTGGCCACCATGCCCTCGGTGCGCCGCGGCCTGGTGATGGTGCAGGCCGAGGTGGCCGACCGGATGACCGCCCCGCCGGGCAGCCGGGTCTACGGAGTGCCCTCGGTCAAGCTCGCCTGGTACGCGGACGCGCGCCGGGCCGGGGCGGTGCCGCGCAGTGTCTTCTGGCCGGTGCCGAACGTGGACTCGGCGCTGGTGGCGTTTACCCGGCGGGACCCGCCAGCGGGCGGCATGGCCCGGCAGGAAGTGTTCGCGGTTGTGGACGCGGCGTTCGCGCAACGGCGCAAGACGCTGCGGGCGGCGCTGGCCTCGTGGGCCGGGTCGGCCGCGGGCGCGGAGCGGATCCTGCGCGCGGCGGGAGTGGACCCGCAGGCCCGCGGCGAGTCGCTGGGGGTCGCGGAGTTCGCCCAGATCGCCCGAGCAGCTACGATCACGATGTCGTGACCGGTGTTACTGCGCGGGTGCCCGCGAAGGTGAACCTGCAGCTCTCAGTGGGCCTGCCCCGCCCGGACGGCTACCACGACCTGGTGACCGTGTTCCACGCGCTGGCGCTATACGACGAGGTCACCGTGTCCCTGGCGGAAACCGACAGCGTGGCCGTCACCGGGGAGGGCGCGGACAGCGTGCCGCTGGACGGCGGCAACCTCGCCTCCCGCGCGGTCACCGCGCTGGTCCAGGCGGTCGGGCCGGGGGTACGGGACTCACCCGGTGTGGCCATCGAGATCAGGAAGCGGATCCCGGTGGCGGCCGGGCTGGCCGGCGGCAGCGCCGACGCCGCGGGCGCACTGGTCGCCTGCAACGAGCTGTGGGGGGCCGGGCTCAGCCAGCAGGAGCTGGCCGAGATCGCCGGGCGGGTCGGCTCCGATGTTGGCTTCGCCCTGGTCGGTGGCACAGCGATCGGCCTGGGCCGGGGCGACCGGGTCACTCCCGCCCTCGCCGCCGGGACGTACCACTGGGTGCTCGCGTTCGCTGCCGAGCAGTTGTCCACGGCCGCGGTGTACGCGGCCTGCGACCGGCTCCGGGCGGCGCAGGACGGCCAGCCCGCACCGGACCGGCCAAGGGGGCCGGGCCCAGGGTGGCCGGGGGAGCCAGAGCCGGCCCGGCGTCCCGCAGCTGGACACCGCCCTGATGACCGCGCTGCGCTCGGGCAACCCAGCCGAGCTGGGGCCGTTGCTGAGCAACGACCTGCAGCCCGCGGCCATTTCGCTGCTGCCCCGGCTGCGGCTGGCCCTGTCCGTCGGCCGCGACGCGGGCGCGCTCGGCGCGATCGTGTCCGGGTCCGGGCCGACCTGCGTCTACCTGGCCCGGGACGCCGCGAGCGCCCGCGACGTGGCCGTCGCGCTGACCGCCGAGGGAGTCTGCCGGACGGTGGCCACGGTGACCGGCCCGGCGCCCGGCGCGACCGTGATCAGCGTCCCCGCCGCGGGCCGGTGACCGGCTGGTGAACGTGGTCAACCTGGTCAACCTGGAGCGGGCGGTCAAGGGCTACGGCCCGCGGCTGCTGCTCAACGGGGTGTCCGCCGGGGTCGCGGCCGGTGACCGGATCGGCATCGTCGGCCGCAACGGCGCGGGCAAGAGCACCCTGCTCTCGGTCCTGGCGGGCACCGAGGAACTGGACAGCGGCCGGGCTACCAGGGTCCGCGACCTGCGCATCGGGGTTCTGCCGCAGCGTTCGGTGCTGGCCGGCACCGTGGCCAGCGTGGTCGTGGGCAGGCGGCCGGAGCACGAATGGGCGGCGGACCCGCGGACCCGGTCGGTGCTGGCCGCGCTGCTGCCCGGGATCGACCTCGGCGCCCCGGCTGACCGGCTGTCCGGCGGGGAGTCCCGCCGGGTCGCGCTGGCTGCCGTGCTGATCAGCCAGCACGATCTGCTGCTGCTGGACGAGCCCACGAACCACCTGGATGTGGCGGCGATCGACTGGCTGGGCCACCACCTGGCGGGCCGGGGTGAGGCCATCGTGGCGGTCACGCACGACCGGTGGTTCCTGGACGCAGTGTGCAACCGGACCTGGGAGCTGGCCGACGGGCAGGTGCACAGCTACGACGGCGGGTACGCGGCGTATGTGCTGGCCCGGGCGGAACGGGCCCGGATCGCCGACGCGACCGACCGGCGGCGGCGCAACCTCGTCCGCAAGGAGCTGGCCTGGCTGCGCCGGGGGCCGCCGGCCCGTACCAGCAAGCCGCGGTTCCGGATAGAGGCCGCCAACGAGCTGATCGCCGGGGAACCGCCGCCACGGGACACCGTGCAGCTGGAGCGGCTGGCTACCGCCCGGCTGGGCAAGACCGTGCTCGAAGCGTCGGACCTCACCGTGACCGCAGGCGGCCGGACTCTGCTGGACCGGGTGACCTGGCAGCTGGGCCCGGGCGAGCGGGTGGGGCTGATCGGACCGAACGGCAGCGGCAAGAGCACGTTGCTGGACCTGCTGGCCGGGCCGGGCGGCGAGGCGACCGCTGATCCGGGGGTGGCTGATCCCGGCCTGGCTGATGTCGGCGTGGCTGGTGGCGGCGGGGCTGATACCGGAGCGGCAGATGCCGGCCTGGCTGAGGCCGGCCTGGCGGTGAGCGGCGAGATCATCCGCGGCAAGACAGTGCGGCTGGGCTACCTGCGGCAGAATGACGCCGGGCTGGATCCCGCGCTCACCCCGCGGGAGGCGGTCACCGAGGTACGCGGCACGCTCGACTCCGCCCAGGGCGCGGCCGCCGCCAGCCAGCTGCTCGACCGGCTCGGGCTGCGCGGTGACACCCAATGGACCCCGGCGGCCGAGCTGTCCGGCGGCGAACGGCGGCGGCTGATGCTGCTGCGCATCCTGGTGGACGAGCCGAACGTGCTGTTCCTCGACGAACCCACCAACGACCTCGACGTGGACACCCTGAACGAGCTCGAGGACCTGCTCGACGGCTGGCCTGGGTCGCTGATCCTGGTCAGCCACGACCGGTACTTCCTGGAGCGGGTGACCGACCATGTGCTGGCGTTGCTGGGGGACGGGCGGCTCAGTTACCTCGCGGGCGGGGTGGAGGAGTACCTGGACCGGCTGTCCTCGCCAGTGCCGGGCCGGGGCCCAGCTGTCTCGCCGGGCTCGTCCGCTACGCCGGGCTCGTCCGCTACGCCGGGCTCGTCCGCTTCGGTGGCCTCGTCCGCCTCATCGGTCCCTTCAGCCTCGTCTGGCTCGCCGGGCCCTAACTCGGCGGGCCCGGGCTCGGCGGCGACCCAGCGGGCGGCCCGGAAGGAGATGCAGCGGCTGGAACGTCAGATCGACCGGCTCAGCGGCCGGGAGGCCGAGCTGACCATGGCGCTGGCCGAGCACGCCACGGACTATGTCCGGCTGACCGAGCTCGGCGCCGAGCTACGCGGGGTCCAGGACGAGAAGAACCGCCTCGAGGAGCAGTGGCTGGAAGCCGCCGAGCAATCCTCCTGAAGGGCCGCCGAGCAATCCTCCTGAAGGACAGCGGAGGAGCCGGGTTCCAAGCTACACCAGCCCCTTTGACCACATCAGTCCCAGTAGTCGGGCTGCCCTCGATAACGTGGTGGGGAGTGCATCGTATTTGCACATCTCCCACCACATAAGCAGGGTGAGCGGGCGGCGGCGTCGGGCTGGAGTGACACTGACTGTGGCGCGTGGGACGCGGTGGGTGGATAGAGGTGTCTGGGGCGCGGTGGGCGGTGGAGGCGCGTGGGGCGGTTACGCGTCGAGGGGGGCGAGGAGCACGCGGAGCAGGTCGGCCAGGGTGCTGCGGTCGGCTTCACTGAGGCCGTTCAGCAGCAGGTCCTCGCCCCGGACCAGGTCGGCCAGGGCGGCGTCCACCCGGGCCCGGCCCGCCTCGGTCAGCGTGACCAGCACTCCGCGCCGGTCTTGCGGGTCCGGCTCGCGGCGGACCAGCCCGGCTGCGGCCAGCCGGTCGATCCGGTTGGTCATGGTGCCGGAGGTAACCAGCGTGGCCCGGAGTAGCGCCCCTGGCGTCAGCTGATACGGCGGCCCCTGCCGGCGCAGCGCCGAGAGTACGTCGAATTCCCAGGTCTCCAGGTCATGCGCGGCGAACGCGGCCCGCCGGGCCCGATCCAGGTGCCGGGCCAGCCGGGACACCCGGCTGAGCACTTGGAGCGGGGCCACATCCAGGTCAGGCCGTTCCGCGTGCCAGGCCGCGACAAGGTCGTCGACTTCATCGCGGGTAACCGCTACGGATACGCCGAGGTTCGCGGGCTGCTCCTTCATGCGCGCAGCATATCTCTTGACATCAAGACTGTCGTACGGGTAGACAGTTGTCGTGCCCATGTATCTCGATATCGAGAGAAGTGCTTTGATGGCTGTCTGGGATCCCTCCACTTACCTGCGGTTCGGCAGCGAGCGGGCGCGGCCGTTCGCTGACCTGCTGGCCCGGGTGGCCGCCGATGACCCGGGCTACGTCGTAGACCTGGGCTGCGGCCCGGGCAACCTGACCGCGCTGCTCGCCGCGCGCTGGCCACGGGCGCAGGTACTGGGCGTGGACAACTCACCGGAGATGATCGACGCTGCCCAGGCCGAAGCTGCCCAGGCCGAAGCTGCCCAGGCCGAGGCAGCGCGGGTCAGCACAGCACAGACCACGGCAGCTCACGCTGAGGCCGCCCAGACCGGGGCGGCGGCCGGACCCGGCAGAAACGGCGCCGCGCCTGTCCCGGGACCGGCGGCCCGGCTGTCCTTTGCCCTCGGCGATGTCCGGACCTGGCGACCCCTGCGCCCGGTGGACGTGTTCACCTGCAACGCCGTGCTGCAATGGGTGCCCGGGCACGACGAGCTGCTGACCACCTGGGCCAGCTGGCTGGCCCCCGGCGGCTGGCTCGCCTTCCAGCTGCCGGGAAACTTCGACCAGCCCAGCCACATCCTCCTGCGCGAACTTGCCAGCACTGAGCGGTGGCAGCCGCGGCTGGCGGGCGTTGAGCTGAACCGCCAGGCGGGCGACCCCGCAGCCTACCTGGACCTGCTGGCCCAGGCGGGCTGCGAGGTGGACGCGTGGGAGACCACCTACCTGCATGTGCTGCGCAACCCGGACGCGGTGCTCGACTGGTACCGGGGTACGGCACTGCGCCCGGTGCGCACCGCGCTGACCGCGGCCGGGTACGCGGAGTTCGAGGCCGAGTACGGCGCGCTGCTCCAGGCCGCGTACCCGCCTGCCCGGTATGGCACCGTGCTGCCCTTCCGCCGCGTGTTCGTGGTGGCCCGCCGCTGACTGTCAGTGGGCCTTCTTGGCCACCTCAGCCGAGATCCGGGGTTTGGGCTCAAGCTGGGACAGGCCGTTCCAGGCCAGGTTGACCAGGTGGGCGGCGACCTCCTCCAGCTTCGGCTTGCGGGCGTCCAGCCACCACTGCCCGGTGACCGCGACCATGCCGACGAGCATCTGCGCGTACATCGGGACCAGCTTCGGGTCATAGCCGCGGGCGGCGAAGTAGTCGCTCAGGATGTACTCGACCTGGCTGGCGATGTCGCTGATCAGGCTGCCGAAAGTGCCGGACCCGGAGGCGGGATGCGAATCGCGGACCAGGATGCGGAACCCATCCGCGTCGTCCTCGATGTACTTGAGCAGGGCGACCGCGGCCGCCTCGAAGCCTTCCCGGCTGTGCGCGCCGCCCAGGATCTCGGTGGCCATGGTCAGCAGGCGGTCCACCTCGCGATCCACCACCACCGCGTACAGGCCTTCCTTACCACCGAAGTGCTCGTACACGACCGGCTTCGACACCCCAGCCTGGGCCGCGATCTCCTCGATGGAAGTGCCCTCGAACCCTCGCGCCGCGAACAGCCGCCGGCCAATGTCCAGCAACTGCTCGCGGCGTTGCTTTCCGGTCATCCTCTTGCGGTTGATGGAACTCGGATTGGTCACCCGCCCATCATGGCCATCAAGCTGCCTTCCGGTCACCTGACTTGATCCGCCGGTCGGTCATCGAGCCCAGCTCCTTGCCGCGCTGGCCGGTGAGCTTGGCGGTGAGCCGGTTCCCGTCCGGCCACCGGACGTCGGTGGCCCAGCCGAGCCGTTCCGTCCAGGCGATGACCCGCGCGCTGATGTCGATCTGTCCCTTGAGCGCACCGTGCCGGGCACAGGTGGGGTCGGAGTGGTGCAGGTTGTGCCACGACTCGCCGAAGGACGGGATGGCCAGCCAGGCGACGTTGCGTGACTTGTCCCGCACGTCGAAGTCCTCATTGCCGAACGTGTGGCAGACCGAGTTGATCGACCAGGTGACATGGTGCAGCAGGCAGATCCGGATCAGGCTGGCCCAGAAGAAGGCGGTGAGCGCGCCCGCGATGGACATCGACCACAGGCCGCCGATCAGGGCCGGGGCGAGCAGCGACACGGCGACCAGTCCCGGGAACCAGCGCGATACCCGGCTGACGTCCTTGTCGGCGAGCAGATCAGGGCAGAACCTGGCCTGCGAGGTGCGGTTGGGGTTGAACAGCCAGCCGACGTGCGCGTAGCCGAACCCCTTGGTGAGCGCCTTCCAGTCGGTGCCGAACCGCCACGGGGAGTGCGGGTCGCCTTCCTTGTCGCTGTACTTGTGGTGCCGGCGGTGATCGGCTACCCAGACCAGTACCGGCCCCTCGATGGCCAGGCTGCCGGCGGTGGCCAAAGAGATCTTCAGGCCGCGGTTCGCCTTGAACGACGAATGGGTGAAGTAGCGGTGGAAGCCCATGCTGATCCCCATCCCGGAGATCACGTAGAAGACCAGGCCGATCAGCACGTCATGCCAGCCCAGCAGGCCCCAGGCCCAGGCGACGGGCACCGCGGCCAGCACCGCCAGCAGCGGGATGCCAACGAACAGGGCCACCAGGAACCGGTCCAGCGGGGTGCTCGGGTCGGGCTCGATCTCCGGCAGCGGCACCCGCCGGGTCACCTGCGGCATGTCTGTGGTGACGGTCTCGGGGGAGGCGGTCATCGGAACCTCGCTCTGCTCTGGGGGCTGTGCGGCTCTGGGGGCTGTGGGGGCGAGCCCGCTGCGGCCGGTTTCCGGCCCGCCGCTCCGCTCGGTTTCCGGGCCCGCTCCCTGGGAAGAGGGGTCGGATCGCACCGCCGTCGCACGGGATCAGTTCTGGTCGGCTGCTGCTATGACATATACGTCACCGTAACCTACGAAACCGTAAGTTGCACGGGGGGATAGCTAAGATTTCACCAAGTTGCCGAGGTATCAGCAGGCTGTAGCGGCCTGGACGTCTCGTAATGTGAGATTCACCACGGCGAGTACTCCGGCCCTCACCAGCCGCGTCTGAACGAGCTGGCCAGGCCGGCCTTGCCGGGTGCACCTCGCCGGCAAACGTCTGCAACTGGCCAGCCCGGAACGCCTCTGAACGTCTGCAGGCCGCCGCTGAAGGCCCGACCGGGAAGCGCGGCCGGGCCGGGCCGGTAAAGTTTCCGCGAGATATTGATCCCGGGTCGTCTAGCCAGGCAGGACAAGGGTTTTTGGTACCCTCAACCGAGGTTCGAATCCTCGCCCGGGAGCTCTGCACCACAGCATGCGGGTTTGGAGCCTCCCCGTGACACTGGCCAGGTTCCGGTAGGTGGGCTCATGGCGGGTCGGCCGTGGCCGCCCGGGCCCAGCCCTCGATCTTTCGGTACAGGTCCGCGCTCTCCCGGACTCTGACCACCAGGCAGCCGTGATAGCCCGGGCCAACGTTCTTACGGACCGTCCGCGGTTTATGCCTCTTCAGGACCGTCCGGTGGAACTGGGCCGGATCCGCACCGGTAATCTCCAGCCAGAACTGTTCGGCCGCCGCGACGTCGGCGGTCTCATGGATGTAGACGCGGTAGTGCAACCGCGAGAACTCGACCTCTGCCGCGCGCAGGAAGCGCAAAAAGAAACTGATCAACCGCGGGTCACTGTTGGTAAAGATGACAGACTCGCTGCGGTTGTGTGGCTTGCTCTTGGCGCCTTCGCACCAGTAGGCGATGGCGCCGGCGATCAGGATCTCCCGGGTCAACAGGGCGCCGATGCTGGCGGCGGCCTCGGCCCGGGCCTGCTCGCGCAGTGCCTCGCGGGCGGGCCGCTCGGCTTCCCAGTACCGGCGTGATCCCTCGGCTGACCGCTTGCGGCACTCCTCGTAACTGAGCCGCTCCGGGCGGGGCAGGTCGCGGACCCAGAGGGAGACCGAACTCTTCGAGACACCCAGAGCGCTCGCGATCTCCTCGTAGTCGAGGCCCTGCCCGCGGAGTTCCCGGGCCTGGTCGCGCAGCTCGTCCTTGGCCCGGGGGCGGCGCGTCCAGGCCGGCGGCGGCTCACCCGTCAGTGCCTTCTGCAAAGTCGCATTACTGCCGATGCCGAGTATCTGCTTGATCTCCCGGCAGGAGCGGCAGGCCCGGCGCAGGGCGAATGGCCTGCTCCCGCAGCCGTTCGAATGCTTCCGCGCGGTGCGCCGCCGTTAACTCGCTCGAATTCATGTTCTAATCATGGCGGTGGCTACCGACAGAACCAGCGACCCCACCGCGGCGGCCGCGGCGCTTCTGCCCGCGTGTGCGGATCCGGCTACGCTGCGCTGAGCTGGCGCTTTATCGCACCCAGTCGGCCCCTCTGGCGCTGGCCGGGCGGTATCCTGCGGTGGTCGGGCGCGTGAACTGGGGACCAGCCAGGGAATCCGAGATCAATCAGGAACCCGGATCAGCTGGGAAACCGGGACCAGCTGGGCACCGGGACCAGCCAGGACGTACGAGCTGGGATTGCGTGCCCGCTGTCGCGACCGGGAAGAAGCGGGATCCCGGTATCCGGGGAGCAGCGACTGAGGAGCACCGCAAGTGAACGTGAGCCGCCCGGCTGCAGTTATTGTCCTTGCCGCAGGTGAGGGCACGCGGATGAGGTCCGAGACTCCCAAGGTGCTGCACACAATGTGCGGCGAGACCTTGCTGGGCCATGTGCTGGCCACTGCCCGGGAGCCGGACCCGGTCCGGCTCATCGTGGTGGTCGGCCACCGGCGTAACCAGGTCATCGAGTATCTGGCCAGCCATGCGCCAGAGGCGATCCCAGTGGTCCAGGAGCACCAGGGCGGTACCGGGCACGCGGTACGCACGGCGATCGAGGCGGTCGGCCTGGATCACGGCACGATCGTGGTGACCTACGCGGACGCGCCCCTGCTCCGCGGCTCGACCCTGGCCGCGCTGGTCCGCGAGCACCAGGCGCAGGAGGCCGCGGTGACCGCGCTGACCGCCCGGGTCCCTGACCCCACGGGCTACGGCCGGATCATCCGCGACGCGGCCGGTGACTTCACGAAGATCGTCGAGGAGGCGGACGCCACCCCGGAGCAGCGTGCCATCGACGAGATCAACTCCGGTGTCTACGCGTTCGAGGCGCACTTGCTCGGCGACGCGGTCAAGCGGGTGCCCACCGACAACGCCAAGGGCGAGGAGTACCTCACCGATGTGGTCGCCATCCTGCGCGCCGAGGGCCATCGCGTAGCGTCCGTTAGGCTAGAAGACGCTGAAGAAGTCCTTGGTGTTAACGACCGCGCCCAGTTGGCGCGGGCGCGGCAGATAATGAACGGACGGTTGCTCGGCAACTGGATGCGTGCGGGCGTGACCATCGTCGATCCGGGGACCACCTGGATCGACACTGGCGTGAGCCTCGGCCGTGACGTCGAGATCGGGCCCAGCACCCAGCTGGAGGGCAACACCATCGTCGCGGTGGGAGCCCGGGTCGGCCCGGGATGCCTGCTCTGCGATACCACCGTTGGCGAGCGGGCTGTGGTTACCCAGGCAGTTTGCCGGCAAGCAGTGATTGGCGCTGGTGCCGTCGTGGGACCCTTCGCATATCTCCCGCCCGGCACCAGGGTCGGTGGCGACAGCGTGCCCGCCGATGCGGGGCGCGGGGCCGTCGCGACGAATAAGGGAGTTCGGGACGCGTGACCGGTATCACCGCGACCAGCCAGAAGAAGCTGATGCTCTTCTCCGGCCGCGCCCATCCGGAACTGACCAGCGAGATAGCACGCCACCTCGGTATTGATCCCACCCCCGCCATGCTCTTCGACTTCGCCAACGGCGAGATCTTCGTCCGGTTCCTGGAGTCGGTCCGCGGCAGCGACGCGTTCGTGGTGCAGAGCCACACCGCGCCGATCAATCAGTGGATCATGGAACAACTGATCATGGTCGATGCGCTCAAGCGGGCCTCGGCCAAGCGGATCACGGTGGTCGCGCCGTTCTTCGGGTACGCCCGCCAGGACAAGAAGAGCCGCGGCCGGGAGCCGATCTCCGCCCGGCTGATGGCCGACCTGTTCCTCACCGCCGGCGCTGACCGGATCATGGCGGTGGACCTGCACACCGCGCAGATCCAGGGTTTCTTCGACGGTCCGGTGGACCACCTGTTCGCGCTCCCGACACTGGCGGGCTACATCGAGCGCAACCTGGATATCTCGCAGGTCACCGTGGTGGCACCGGACGCCGGGCGGGTCCGGGTCTGTGAGCGCTGGACGGACCGGCTCGGCTGCCCGCTGGCCATCATCCACAAGCGCCGCGACCCGGACGTGGCCAACCAGGTCACCGTATTCGAGGTGGTCGGCCAGGTGGCCGGCCGCACCTGCATCGTGGTGGACGACATGATCGACACCGGGGCCACGATCGTCAAGGCAGCCGACGCGCTGTTCGAGCAGGGCGCTGCGAAGGTCGTCGTCACCGCCACCCACGGCGTCCTGTCCGGCGGTGCGGTGGATGGGCTGAAGAACTCGCGGATCAGTGAGGTCATCGTGACCAACACGCTGCCGATCCCAGACGACAACCGGTTCGACAAGCTCACCGTGCTGTCCATCGCGCCGCTGATCGCCCGGGCGATCACAGAGGTATTCAGCGACGGCTCGGTGACCAGCCTCTTCGACGGCCAGAGCTGATGCCAAGGTGACCGCTGTCTTCGCCCCCGCAAGCGACGAAGACGGCGGCCACCAGCCTGGCGAGCCAGCTGCAACTGCCGGGGCAAAGGTCAGGGGGCGGACCGTCCCTGGCCGGAACTGGAGCACGCGATACCCAGTCCCGGCCAGGGGCCGATGCGGACTGCGCCCCCGCCGGCCGTCCGCAACGTTTCCCGGTTCCGCCCCCGGATGGTTCCTTGCCCCGGCTGATTCCCCCCGCCGCAGCTGGTATGAGAATTGCAGTAGGCCATTGCGCCACGATTGATCCGTGATTAAGCGGCTGACAGCCGGCCCGTGGCCCCACCCCGTGCGACGGGCATGGCGGTTAGTTCATGATTGAGTGGTGTTTGCCCCGGCTCCCCACCCGCCCGGCCGGGGCGGCGCACCGAACGTGAACGGGGCGATTGATGCTGTTCCGGATCCTCGGGCCCGTGCAAGTCCGGGCGAGCGGTGAGTGGAGTGACCTTTCGGCACCGAAGTGGCGCACGGTGCTGGCTGTGCTCCTGTTGAACAGTGGTCACGTCGTGTCCACAGATCAGCTCATCACCGAGCTGTGGCCGGGGGAGCCGCCCGCCAAGGCGGCCAATTCCGTCGCCGTGTACGTGCACAGGCTGCGCAAGCTCATCGGCGACACTGACGGCCGGGTCCTGGTCACGCACTCACCCGGGTACATGCTGCTGGCCGGGGCGGACGATGTGGATATGCAACGGTTTGGCCGGCTGTCCACTGAAGGCCGGACCGCACTGTCCGCCGGGGATGCTGAGCGGGCGGCAACGCTGCTCAGTGAGGCCCTCGGCCTGTGGCGCGGCAGCCGGGCGCTGTCCGATGTGCCGCCGTCGGCGCTGATCACCGCCGAGGCCAGCCGTCTGGAGGAAGCCCGGGTCGAAGCGCTCGAACTGCGGATCCAGGCCGACCTCGGCTGCGGGCGGGACACCCAGGTGGTCGGTGAGCTGCACCGGCTGCTCATCGACTACCCGATGCGCGAGGGCATGTGGGCGCTGCTGATGCGCGCGCTGGCCCGGGCCGGCCGGCAGGCTGAGGCGCTGGAGGCCTACGCCCAGGCACGTGAGGTGATCGCCGATGAACTCGGGGTGGATCCCAGTACCGAGCTGCAGCAGCTCTACCAGCAGATCCTGGCGGCGGACGTGCGCGGCGAGCCAGCCACGGCCGCGGCGGACTCGCCATTTTCCGCGGTCACCGGGCCGCCGCCAGTAGCCACGGAGCCGTCCGCGGTCCCGGCTGCCCAGCCGCTGCCCCTGGTGGCCCAGCTGCCCGCGGACATCGGCGACTTCACCGGCCGGGCCGAGCACGTGCAGAACCTGCGCCAGCTGCTGGGCGCCTCGCGCCGGGAGGACAGTCCCGGCGCGGTGGTCGTGGCCGCGGTCATCGGGGCGGGTGGCCTGGGCAAGACCACGCTGGCCGTGCACGCGGCGCACCTGCTACGCAGCCAGTTCCCGGATGGGCAGCTGTACGCCAAGCTGCTGGGCGCGTCGGGGCACCCCATCCCGCCCGCGGATGTGCTGGCCCGCTTCCTGCGGGACCTGGGCATGGACCCGGAGCGCATCCCGGCGGGCGAGGAGGAGCGCGCGGCGGCCTACCGGAGCCGGCTGACCGACCGGCGGGTCCTGATCGTCCTCGATGACGCGAAGGACGCCGCCCAGATCCGGCCGCTGCTGCCCGGCTCGGCGGCCTGCGCGGTCCTGGTCACCACCCGCAACCGCATGCCGGACCTGGCCGGCAGCCGCTTCGTCGACCTGGATGTGCTCGATCCCGCTGAGGCCAGGGCCATGTTCGCCGGGATCATCGGGCCGGACCGGGCCGAGGCGGATCCCGCCGCCACCGATGAAGTGCTCGGCGCCTGCGCGGGCCTGCCGCTGGCCATCCGGATCGCCGGGGCCCGGCTGGCCGCCCGGGGCAGCTGGACCGTGCGCAACCTGGCCAAGCGGCTGTCGGACGTGCGCCGGCGGCTGGACGAGCTGAAGACCGGGGACCTCGCCGTGCGGGCGTGCTTCGAGGTGAGCTTCACCAGCCTGCCCCCGCGGATAGGGCCGGACGGCGCCGCCGCGGATCGCGTCGATCCGGCCCATGCCTTCCGCCTGCTGGGACTGTGGCAGGGCCAGTCCATCGGGCTGCCCGCCGCCGCCGCCCTGATCGGCCAGCCCGAGGACGCGGTCGCGGACGCCCTCGAGGTCCTGGTGGATGCCCAGCTGCTGCAGGAACCAGCCCCCGACCGGTACCGCTTCCACGACCTGCTGCGGGCCTACGCGGCCGAGCGGGCCCAGGCCGAGGAGCCAGCGCAGGAGCGGGACGCCGCGGCCCGCCGGGTCCTCGGCTGGTACCTGCACACGGTGATCGCGATGGCCGGGGTGATCTCACCGCACCGCTATGAGATCTCCGCTGGGGACCTCGAGCCCGGCTTGGCGCCGCTGAGCTTCTCGACGGTGGACGAGGCCCTCGACTGGTGCGAGCCGGAACGGACCAACCTGGTCGCCGCGACCCGGCAGGCGGCTGCGCTCGGCCTGTACGACATCGCCTGGAAGCTGCCGGTCGCGGCGCTCAGTTTCTTCAACCGGCGGACCTACTTCGAGGAGTGGCTGGCCACTCACCGGGTGGCGCTGGACGGCGCGCGCCGGGCTGGGGACCGGCGGGCCGAGGCCTGGGTCCTGAACAACCTGGGCATGGCATACGCCCGGCAGGGCCAGGAGGAGGAAGGCGTCGGTTATTTCCGTCAGGCCATCGATATCCGCCGCGAGATTGGTGACCGGCGGGGAGAGGCGCAGGCAGTCAACAACCTTGCCTACGCGAGCCTCGGGCTGAAGCGTTTCGATGAGGCCCTGGAGTGGCTGCACCTCGCACTGGACCTGCAGCGTCAGGTCGGTAACCGGTTCGGCGAGGGCATCGCGCTGAATAACCTTGGTGAGGCCTTTCTCGAGCTCGGCCAGGCCGATGAGGCGGTCGGCTGGCTGGGCCAGGCGCTGGCCGTCTACCGCGAGATCGGGGCCGGGAGTGCCGAGGGTGACACGCTGAATAACCTCGGCAAAGCAAATGCGGCGCGGGGCCAGCTGGCCGAGGCCCTGGATTACCTGCGCCAGGCGGAGGAGACGCATCACGACGTCGGTGACCGTTTCGGCGAAGCGAGTGACCTGGCCTATGCCGGTGAGGTCCACTCCTCGGCTGGTCACGCGGACGAGGCGAAGCAAGCCCTGAGCCGGGCGCTGGAGATCTTCGAGGCGCTGGGCAACGAGGCACAGGCCCGCGAGGTCAGCAGCCGGATCCGTGCGCTGAACGGTGGCCCTGCGGTTTGACGCCGTGGCCCGGCGCCCCGGTTGGCGCCGCGATTTGACGAAGGCTTTGCTTAGGCAAGCCTTCTCTGGCTCGGCAGCCAGAATATGTCCGGTATCTGGGCCAACGTCGGGTCTGCCAATCTCGCTAGGATTCACGACGTTAAGTTCTGTTTCGTTCGTCCTGGCCCGGGGGTCAGGCAGAGGAGGACGACGATGGCAATGTCAGACGGCGTGGATCCGAACACCTACCAGGAAGATGACCCGGCTGAGAAGCCCGCCACCTACCAGGAGGACCAGCCGGCCGCCAGGGCGCAGCCCGCCACCTACCAGGAGGCGCAGCCGGCCCGTCAGGGGCGCAGCCCGCGACCTACCAGGAGGCGCAGCCCGCCACGTACCAGGAGGCGCAGCCCGCCACGTACCAGGAGGCGCAGCCCGCCACGTATCAGGAGGCGCAGCCCGCGACCTACCAGGAAGATGACCCGGCCGCGCAGCCGGATACCTACCAGGAGGATGTGCCGGAAAGCGGCTCCTAACACCAGGTAAACGGCACCACGCGGGGGTGCTGCCGAGTTCCGGGCCAGGCGGCGTTGGCTGCCTGGCCCGGACCTGTCTTATGCCTCAGCGGGCCGTTCGGCGTAATCCGCTGCGCCCTGGCCAGCCTCCTGAAGGGACAACCAGCCCGGACACGAACGGCCTCTCTCCTGGGCTAGGATGGCAAAGCGCGCTCTGTGCGCGCGTTGGCTGGCTACGCTGCCTCCCGGCTCGCCGGACGGGCAGGCCCGGAGCAGGGCGCCGCGATGGCTGGGCCGTCCACTCTTGTCCGCCGTAGAAGGAGTAGTACCGTGCCCGAGGTCCGTATCGCCGCAGAGCCGCGCACCGAGTTCGGTAAGGGCCCCGCCCGCCGGACACGGCGGGACGGCCGGGTGCCCGCCGTGCTGTATGGCCACGGTACCGACACCCGGCACATCACCCTCCCCGGCCACGAAGTGATGATGGCGCTGAAGACCGCCAACGTGCTGATCCGGCTGGATGGCCTGCCGGGCGGGAACCAGCTGGTGCTGCCCAAGGCGGTGCAGCGGAACCCGATCAAGGGCTCAGTCGAGCATGTGGACCTGATCCTGGTCCGCCGCGGGGAGAAGGTCACCGTGGAGATCGCGGTCCAGGTCACCGGTGAGGTGTACCCCGGCGGCCTGCTCGACCAGCAGCTGATGACGATCCCGGTCGAGGCCGAGGCCACGAACATCCCGACCGGGATCGAGGTCAGCGTGGAGGACATGCAGGTCGGCACCGATGTGCATGCGGGCGACCTGCAGCTGCCCGCGGGCTCGACCCTGGCGGTCGACCCCGAGGTGCTGGTGCTACACGTCATCCCCGCCCCCACGGCCGAGCAGCTGGAAGCCGCGACCGAGACGCCGGAGACCGCCGCCGCCGCCGCTTCGGCCGAGCCGGCCCCGGTGCCAGAGGCCGGCGAGGAGCAGGGCAGCAGCCCGGCGTCCGAAGAGTAGACAGGTCGCTGGCGCTCCGTGCGGGCGCAGCGAGATGCGGCCCCGGGCGACCGCCCGGCCAGGTCCGCGTGGCTGCACCGGCTGCCGGGCCAGGGCCGGTGGCGTCAGCACGCGGGCCCGGGTCACGGCGCGGGTCAACTAGGCACGGGCCGGGAGAGCGCTGGGCTGGGCGGTACCGACATGGCGGATGAACGATGGCTCATCGCCGGGCTCGGCAATCCCGGGCCCGGTTACGCCGGCCACCGGCACAACGTCGGCGTCATGGTGGCCGACGAGCTGGCCCGGCGGGCCGGGAGCAGCTTCCGGCGGGGCCGGTTCCGGGCCAGCGCGGCCGACGGGCGGCTGGCCGGGGTGCCGGTGACCCTGGCCAAGCCGCTCAGCTTCATGAACGACTCCGGCGGCCCGGTCGCCGGGCTGCGTGGTTACTACCACCTTGACCCTGCACAGGTCGTGGTCATCCACGATGAGCTGGACCTGCCGTTCGGCACGATCCGGCTCAAGCTCGGCGGCGGCGACAACGGCCATAACGGGCTGCGCTCGATCACGGCCGCGCTCGGCACGCGGGACTACTACCGGGTGCGGGTGGGCATCGGCCGGCCGCCCGGGCGGATGGACCCGGCCGCGTTCGTGCTGCGCGATTTCACCGCCGCAGAGCGCAAGGAACTGCCGTTCGTCCTCGACCGGGCGGCCGACGCCACCGAAGCCCTGCTGGCCAGAGGGCTCGCCGCGGCGCAGAACGCGTTCCACCCGGACGGCCTGCCGGGTGCTGCGCCGTGATGGGCTGGCACCCGTCCCGGACTGAACTCGCCCGGCGAAGCGGGAGAATTTCCGCCGCTATCACTGCGTGCCCCGGGCCCGGGGCACTAGTTTCGCTGCCATGAAGGCCCTGGTCCTGTCGGGGGGTGCGGGTACGCGGCTGCGGCCGATCACGCACACCTCGGCCAAGCAACTGCTTCCCGTCGCCAACAAGCCTGTCCTGTTCTATGGCCTGGAGGCCATCCGGGACGCAGGCGTCACCGAGGTCGGCCTGGTCGTCGGCGATACAGCGCCCGCGATCCAGGAGGCCGTCGGCGACGGCTCGGCGTTCGGGCTCGAGGTGACCTACATCCGGCAGGAAGCGCCGCTCGGGCTGGCCCACGCGGTCCTGGTGGCCGGGGAGTTCCTCGGCGACGACGACTTCGTCATGTACCTCGGTGACAACTTTATCGTGGGCGGGATCTCCCCCATCGTGCAGGAGTTCCGCGCCGCCCGGCCGGACGCGCAGATCATGCTGACCCAGGTGGCTGACCCGCGCGACTTCGGGGTGGCAGAGCTCGACCCGGCCGGCCGGGTGATCGGCCTGGAGGAAAAGCCGCAGCAGCCGAAGAGCGATCTCGCGCTGGTCGGCGTCTACCTGTTCACGCCCTGCATCCACGAGGCGGTGCGGAGCCTCAAACCCTCCTGGCGCGGCGAGCTGGAGATCACCGAGGCGATCCAGTGGCTGCTCGACCATGGCCACCAGGTGGCCTCCACCACTATCTCCGGGTACTGGAAGGACACCGGCAACGTCGCTGACATGCTCGAAGTCAACCGGCTGGTGCTGGAGACCGTGGAACCGCGGCAGCACGGGGTGGTGCAGCCGGGCTGTGAGCTCATTGGCCGGGTGGTGATCGAGAGCGGGGCCGAGGTCAGCGCGTCCCGGATCGTGGGCCCGGTCATCATCGGCGCGGGCACCCGGGTGGCCGACTCCTACATCGGCCCCTTCACCTCCGTGGCGGAGGACTGCACGATCACCGGCAGCGAGATCGAGTACTCCATCGTGCTGCGCGGCGCGTCGATCAGCGGGGTCCGGCGGATCGAGGCGTCCATCATCGGCCGCGACGTGGAGGTAACCCCGGCGCCCCGGGTCCCCAACGCGCACCGGCTGATCCTCGGCGACCACAGCAAAGTGCAGATCAGCTCGTGACGGGGCAGGTGGCCGGCCTGGGCGCCGGGCGGGGGCGGCGGCGGTGAGCGGCTGGCTCATCACTGGCGCGGCCGGGATGCTCGGCCAGGACCTGGTCCGCGTGGCCGGGCTCAGCGGCGAGCCGGTGACCGGGCTGTCCCGGGCTGAGCTGGACATCACCGACGCTGCGGCGGTCGCCGCGGCGCTGGACCGCTGGCGGCCCGCGGTGGTGGTGAACTGCGCGGCCTGGACCGGGGTGGACGCCGCGGAAACCCAGGAGGCGGCCGCGCTCCGGGTCAACGGCCACGGGGCCGCCGTGCTGGCGGCCCGCTGCGCGGCGCGTGCCGCGGCCCTGGTCCAGCTGTCCACCGACTACGTGTTCGCCGGGGACGGCCAGGAGCCGTACGCCGAGGACGGCGTCCCTGCGCCGCGCACCGCCTATGGCCGGACCAAGCTGGCCGGCGAGCAGGCCGTGCTGGGCCAGCCGGGCCTGGCCGGCTATGTGGTCCGTACTGCCTGGCTGTACGGCGCGCACGGGGCGAACTTCGCCGCCACCATGATCAGGAAGGAACGCGCGGGCGCGGAGGTCAGCGTCGTGGACGATCAGCACGGTCAGCCCACCTGGACGATGGATGTGGCCGGCCGGATCGTCGCGCTGATCCAGTCCGCGGCCCCGGCCGGGGTGTACCACGCGACGAGTTCCGGGGCCACCACCTGGTTCGGGTTCGCCCAGGAGGTGTTCCGGCTGCTCGGCGCGGACCCGGCCCGGGTCAGCCCGACGGGCAGCGCCGACCTGGCCCGGCCCGCGCCGCGGCCCGGCTACAGCGTGCTGGGCCACGCCCGGTGGCAGGCGGCAGGCCTGGCGCCGATCGGCGACTGGCGCCAGGCGCTGCGCCAGGCGCTGCCCAGCCTGGCCGCTGCGGTCAACGCCAGCAGCGTGAACGCCGCCCCGGCCTAGCCTTCGCCGGTGAGGGGGGTGCGCCGGAGGCGTGTCCCTGCCGAGCCGGCGACTCGCGGGGGGTGCGGGGGGTCGTCCCCCCGGGCCAGCACGGCCGGTGAGGGGGGGTGCGCCGGAGGCGTGTCCCTGCCGGGCCGGCGACTCGCGGGGGGGTGCGGGGGGTCGTCCCCCCGGGCTAACACCGCCGCTGCGCCGCGTGCGCCATGCAGGCGGCGTAGTCCGGGAGCAGCCCGGCCGCCTGGGCCTTGGCCAGCGACGGCGCGGCCGCGTCCTTGTCCGACAGCACCGGCTGGATATCCGCTGGCCAGCTGATGCCGAGGTCAGGATCGAGAGGGTGCACGCCGTGCTCACGGCCCGGGGCATACGGGGTGGAGCACAGGTACACCACCGTGGCGCTGCCGGTCAGGGCCATGAACGCGTGCCCGAGGCCTTCGGACAGCAGCAGCGCGCGGCGGCTCTCCTCGTCCAGCCGGACCGCCTCCCAGCGGCCGAACCCGGGCGAGCCGACCCGGAGGTCCACGGCCACGTCGAGGATCGCGCCGCTGATGCAGCTGACGTACTTGGCCTGGCCGGGCGGCACGTCCGCGAAGTGGATGCCGCGCAGCACGCCGCGGCGCGACACCGAGCAGTTTGCCTGGGCGATGTCCATCGGGAAGCCAAGCACGTCAGCCAGCTCGCCCGCCTGGAACCACTCCAGGAAGCTGCCCCGGCTGTCCGCGTGGATGCGCGGGGTGAAAGCCCAGGCACCGTCGATGCTGAGCGCGTCCATGATCAGCTCCTCTGCCCGGCTCCGGTGTGCGTTCCGTGTCTACCAGGTCAGCCCCGGGCCAGCAGGGAAGACCCGCAGACCAAGCCGCTGAACAGGGGAAATACGCACAGCGCGGACATAGGCCGGGATGAGCTGATATATAACAAAACGGTAACTGCGGCCCGGCCAGGTCATCGCTCCTGCTGGGCTAGGCGTCCTAGTCGATAGTTTCGCGCTCTTTGCGCGTTTGCTGCCTCGATGCCACGCGCGGGAGACCGTCTTTCGGGAAACCGTGTCCATCCTTGGCGGGCGGGGCCACTCACGGAGGCTGGATTGTACATGGTCATGGCTCGCGTTGCTGGTCGCCGCCTGGCTTGCCGGGGCTTGCCCGCGGTGGCGGGTAAGTGACGCTGCAGTCAGCCCGGCTGGGCCTGGTGGCCGGCCGGGACACCCAGAGCGCGATCCTGCTGGACCGGCTGCTCCCGCTGGCCCTGCGCCAGCTGCAGGACCAGTACACCGGCGGCGAGTTCGTGTTCACCGTGACCGGGACGCCCGGCCCGGACGGCAGCTGGCAGCTGAAGCCCGTGGGGACGAGCCTGCGGTACGCCGCGATCGTCGCGCTCGGCCTGCTCCGGGTGCCCGAGCGGGACCAGCGGGCCGTGCTCGCCGGGCAGACCTGCGATGAGCTGATCAGCCAGCTGGCCAAGCGGCTGGACGACATCACCGGGATCGGTGACGTGGCCATCATCTGCTGGGCCGCGGCCGAGGCCGGGCACAGCGAGCTGCCGCACGCGCTGGCCCGGCTGGACCAGGTGGACCACGCGGGTGCCCCAGTCGATGTGCTGTCTGCCGCGTGGGTGGTATCGGCGCTGGTCGCGGCCCGCTCGCAGGACGACGTGGAGCAGCGCCTGGCCGCGGCCCGGCAGCGGCTGCTGGCCGCCCGCGGGGCTGCCGCGTACCCGCACACCACCGGCCCGGCCACCCGCTGGTACCGCGCGCACGTGGGCAGCTTCGCCGATCAGGTCTACCCCATCCAGGCGCTGGCCCGGCTGCATGGCAGTGCGGACGATCCCGAGGCACTGGCCGTCGCGACCGCGGTGGCCGAGGTGATCTGCACCGCCCAGGGCCCGGACGGCCAATGGTGGTGGCATTACGACTCGCGGACCGGCGGGGTAGTCGAGGGCTACCCCGTCTACACCGTGCACCAGCACGCCATGGGCCCGATGGCGTTGCTGGATCTGGCCGAAGCCGGCGGAGACGCATCCCTGGACGCGATCTGCCGTGGGCTGCGCTGGCTGGCCCGGCCGCCAGAGACCGATGAGGATCTGGTGCTGTCCAGCCCGCCGATCACCTGGCGGAAGGTGGCCCGCGGCGATCACGCCAAGCTGGTCCGCGGGGTCCGCGCCGCGTCAACCCGGCTGCGGCCGGGGGCCCGGGTCGCCGCGCTGGACCGGGTCTACCCGCCGGGGGTGGTGGACCGGGAGTGCCGGCCCTACGAGCTGGGCTGGCTCCTGATGACCTGGCTGTCCTGAAACCGCCGTTCCCCCCACGGAGTTGACATGAACCAGAAGATGGCTGGCCCACTGCGCCGCGATCTGCTCGGCCTGCCGCTCGACGCGCTCACCATGGAGCAAGCCGTGGCGCGGTGCACGGACGCGATCAGCCACGGCGAGCAGCTCACGGTCGGGGTGATCAACGCGGCCAAGGTCGTGTCGATGCGGAAGAACCCGGAACTGCGGCGGGCGGTGGCCGGATCCGGCCTGGTCCTCGCCGACGGCCAGGCGGTGGTCTGGGCCAGCCGGCTGCTCGGCTCGCCGCTGCCGGAACGGGTGGCCGGGATCGACCTGTTCATGGAGCTGCTGGGCGAGGCCGCCCGCAAGTCCTACCGGGTCTACTTCCTCGGCGCCCGGCCGGAGGTGCTGGCCCGCGTGCTGGACGAAGCCCGCCGCCGGTTCCCTGGCCTGCCGGTGGCCGGTGCCCGGGACGGCTACTACAAGCCGGGCCAGGAGGCCGAGATCGCGGAGGAGATCCGCCGCGGCCGCACCGACATCCTGTTCGTCGGCATGTCCTCGCCGCGCAAGGAGCTGTTCCTCGGCGAGTGGGGACCGGCGACCAAGGCACACGTGCTGCACGGCGTGGGCGGATCGTTCGACATCCTGGCTGGGGTGACCCGGCGGGCGCCGCTCTGGATGCAGCGGCTCGGCCTGGAATGGCTGTACCGGGCCGCGCAGGAACCGGTCCGGCTCGGGCGGCGGTACCTGAGCACCAATCTGGTGTTCATGGGAATGGTGGGTCGTGAGATGCTGCGCAGGGACAAGGCGGGGGAACGCGCGTGACAACAGTCGTCGTAGTAGGCCTCGGGTACGTCGGGCTGCCGCTGGCCATGCGGGCCGCCCAGGTCGGCCACCGGGTCATCGGCTTCGATGTGGACACCGCCCGGGTGAAGCTGCTCCAGGCGGGCGAGTCCTACATCGAGGACGTGCCCTCGGCTGAGCTGCGGCAGGTACTGGACAGCGGGGCGTTCCTGCCGACCAGCGATGAGCGCTCGTGCGCCGGTTATGACGTGGCCGTGGTGGCCGCGCCCACCCCGCTGCGGGACGGGCTGCCCGACCTCACCTACCTCGAGGAGGCGTCCCGCTCGCTGGCCCGGCAGTTGCGGCCCGGCGCGGTCGTCGTGATCGAGTCCACCTCCTACCCGGGGACCACCCAGGAGAAGGTGCTGCCGCTGCTGGAGGAGGGCTCGGGCCTGATCGCGGGCCGCGACTTTCACCTCGGGTTCAGCCCCGAGCGGATCGACCCCGGCAACGCGACGTGGACGCTGGTGACCACGCCCAAGATCGTCTCTGGCATCGACGAGGCGTCCCTGGCCGCGGTCAAGGCCTTCTACGACACGATCGTGGAGCAGACCGTGGTGGTCTCCTCGCCGCGCGAGGCCGAGCTGGCGAAGCTGGTCGAGAACACGTTCCGGCACGTGAACATCGCGCTGGTCAACGAGCTCGCCATGTTCGCGCACGACCTGGGCATCGACGTCTGGGAAGCGATCGGTGCCGCGTCCACCAAGCCGTTCGGGTACATGCCGTTCACTCCCGGCCCCGGGGTCGGCGGGCACTGCCTGCCCATCGACCCGTCCTACCTGTCCTGGCGGGTGGAGCGCGCGCTCGGCAAGAGCTTCCGGTTCGTCGAGCTCGCCGACGACATCAACAGCCACATGCCGGATTACGTGGTGAACCGCATCATGATGGCGTTCAACGAGCGTGGCCGCACGGTCAACGGAGCGCGCATCCTGCTGCTCGGGCTCGCCTACAAGAAGAACACCGGCGACGCCCGGGAATCGCCCGCGGTCCGGGTGGCCAAGCTGCTCGCCGGGATGGGCGCGGAACTGCGGGCGGCTGACCCGTACGTGGTCGAGGGCACGCCCGTGGACAACCTGGTGCCGCGGGTGGAGCTGACCCCTGCTGAGCTCGCCGGGGCCGACGCCGTGGTGCTGCTGACCGACCATGACTCGTTCGACTTCGACAGCATCCGGGAGCATGCGCAGTACGTGTTCGATTGCCGTCGCCGGCTGGCCGGCCCGAACGTCGAGTCGCTGTGACCTGATGCGCATCATCTGCGTGGCCGGCGCACGGCCGAACTACATGAAGGTCAAGCCGGTCATGGACGCGCTGGAGCGTTCGGCCGAGGTGATCCTGGTGCACACCGGCCAGCACTACGACGCGGCCATGAACGACGTGTTCTTCACCGACCTCGGCATCCGGCCGCCTGACCACTACCTGCAGGTGGGCTCGGGCAGCCACGCCGTGCAGACCGGCAAGGTGATGGCCGCCTTCGAGCCGCTGCTGGACAAGCTGAGCCCGGACGTGGTGGTCGTGGTCGGCGACGTGAACTCCACGCTGGGCTGCGCACTGGTCACGGCCAAGTCCGGGGCGCTGCTCGCGCACGTGGAGGCGGGCCTGCGCAGCCGGGACTGGGGCATGCCCGAGGAGATCAACCGGGTGGCCACCGACCGGGTGAGCGACTACCTGTTCGCCCCGTCCCCGGACGCGGTGGTCAACCTCCAGGCTGAGGGCTACCGGGACGACCAGATCCACCTGGCCGGCAACGTCATGGTGGACACGTTGCTGGCCAACCTGGACCGGGCCCGGGCATCCGACGTGCTGACCCGGCTCGGCCTGGAACCAGGTGGGTACGCGCTGGTCACCCTGCACCGCCCGGCCAACGTGGACGATCCCGGTGCGCTGGCCGCGCTGCTGGCGGCCTTGGCGGAGGTCGCCCGGCACTGCCCGATGGTGCTGCCCGCTCATCCGCGGGCCGCGGCCCAGCTGCGCGGGATCTCACCGCGGATCCAGGTCATCCCGCCCGCGGGCTACCTCGATTTCATCGCCCTGCAGGCCGCGGCACGGCTGGTGCTGACCGACTCCGGGGGGGTCCAGGAGGAGACCACCGTGCTCGGCGTCCCGTGCCTAACCCTGCGGGACAACACCGAGCGCCCGATCACCCTGACCGAGGGCACCAACCAGCTGGTGGGCCGGGACCAGGACCGGATCGTGAAGACCGCGCTGAGCGTGCTGGACACGCCGCCGCCGCCGCGCTCCCCGGCGCTCTGGGACGGCCGGGCCGGGCAGCGCATCGCCGGGGTACTGCTGTCCGGCGGCGGACCGGCCGGGCATCCCCGGCCCACCGACCAGCTCTAGTCCGGCCGGCTCAGCCCGGCCAGCGTCCGCCGCCGCTGCGGGCGGCGCCGTCCCGCGAGCGGGACGTCCTAGTCCGAACGGGACGTCCTAGTCGCGCGGAAGGCCCCGCGCGGCCCAGGGCTCGCTGGTCCTTCGAACGCCGCTCCCGGCTGGCTGTACGGGCGGCCGGGCCCGGGGCGGCGCGGGGCGGCGGGCACGCCGGCGCCGGCCCGCGCCCGGCGCCGCCAGATCGGATGCCGGTCCAGGAAGGCCGCTACCGCGAAAATGGCGATCAGGGTCAGGATGGCAAGGCCGCCCAGCGCCCTTTTCGATGACCCTTGCTCAATCAGCGGTCCGGTGTCACCGGCCAGCTCGATGAGAATCTGGTTGTTCGGCGCGACATCCTGCCGCGTCGTCAAATCTTTGGTCAGCATCTTGGTAACAAGAGTAAAAGTGCTGTGCACCGCATTCGGATCTGTGGATGTCGTGGTAATCGTCAGGTAGGGGTTGACGAAGTTGGGATATTGCAGGTTGTAGTAGTTGACCAGCTCCACATCGACCTGCGCGGTGCCGCCAGCCCGGATCACCCGCTGCTGTCCGGCCGGGCTCATCACGTCAAAGGACAGCACCGCCGCAGCGTCGGTCAGCGAGCTGCCGACCGCCTCGAACGGGTTCGGCTTGACCCCGGATATTGGCGGCAGCAGGACCATGGTGCCGGTCTCCGCATAGGTCGGCTGGGTGTGCTTGAAGGAGTAGGCCACACCCCCGCTGACCAGGATCACCGCCAGGATGGCCAGCACGTGCCGGCGCAGCAGCGCCCCGATCTCCGGCAGGCTCACCAGCAGTTCCCCTATCGTGTCGGCGATTTCGCCGGCGGCCACAGTGGGCACATCGGCGGCCACAGCGGGCCGGCCCGGGCACATAGGTGCTTCGCCGGGCCAGTTAGGACGATACCGTCTAAGGTCGGCGGCAGTGGTTCTATGGTGCAGAAAGCAGCCAGCTGCCGGATAGCTGGCCAGCCCGGGCGGCCGGGCTGCCGCAATCGACCGCAATGCCTGGCTAGTCCCCGGTACGATGTTGCGAACGGCGGCTTTTGCTGTCTCTTCGGACAGAAGTGGACACCACTGGCCAGATCGGGCCGGCGCAGGCCGCGACGCGGGATAGCCGCGTGACAAGAGCTATGCACAACCAGTGATGTCAGGACAACGGGTGCCTATGTCAGGGGGCCAGCGCAGGTGACGGCGGTCTCGACGGTGATGTTCCGACAGTGGGGCGGGTAAATGGATCTGGGCGCGTCTATGGGCGCTTTGCGCCGACGGTGGCTGCTGACTGCTTCCCTGCTGCTGTTGACCTTCATCGCGGTCATCGGGGTGTACGCCAAGTTCCCCGGCCCTTATTCGGCCGAGTCGATGGTGGCCCTGTTCCCGTCGAAGCAGGCCTCTCAGCTGAACGGCAACAACCCCTACCTGAGCTACGGCGGCTCGGAAAACGTGGCCGGCGACATCGTGCTGCGCGAGGTGTCCGCCCCGGACTCCGTAGCCAAGCTCGCCGCCAAGGGCTATACCGGATCCTTCACGATCGCGGATGACCCGAACACCTCCGGGCCGATCCTGGACATCACGGTGACCAGCAAGAGCCAGAGCGTGGTCGAGAACACCCTGCAGGCCGTGACCAACGCGGTTCAGTTGCAGCTGGCCTCGATCCAGTCGAACCTCAAGCCGGCCAACCAGATCACCAGCCAGGTGGTGTCGTTCGCCCCCACGCCCAAGCTCCTGCTCAGCAAGAAGCTGCGGACGATCGTCCTGGCCCTGGGCGTCGGCCTGATCCTGAGCTACGCCATTCCGCAGATCGTGGACGGCAACATCGAGCGCCGCCGCGGCAACCGGGCAGGCGGGAACTTCCCGGCGGCCGAGCCGGTCGCCGCGGGCAGCGGCCCGGGCGGCGGTGGCGGGTACCACGGCCGACCCGCCTACTACCCGGCGCAGGCGGATGACCCCTCGCCGGAAGAGGTGCGCGTGCCGCCGCGGCGACCTGACTACCGGCCGCGGGTCCGGACCGGCGGAGATGACAGCCAGTACGGGCCGCCGCCGCAGCAGTCCGGTGGACGCGACCGCGACCGCGAGGCAGGCTCGCCGACCCGGGTGGCTGAAGCACCGTCAACCCGGCAGGCCGGGCCCAGCCGGTCGGCTGACCCCACCCGCCCCAGTGGGGGCGACTCGCCCCGCCGGTATGAGTCGGAGGGCACCCGGATCTAGCGCGACAGCCCTGAACCTGGGCCCCGCCATCCGCAAGCCGGTGGCGGGGCCCAGGTTTTCTTTATGTGATGGTGGCGCGGAGGGCGCGTCGTTTGGGCGGTGCTGATGCGGGTGTTGCGGGGGTCGGTGCGCTGGCGGCGGGGCTCGTAAGTGCATGGATGAAACATTGCTGCGCGCGCACCCGAACCACATCAAAGCTTCATCCATGCAGTTGGCCTGCCCCGCGGAGCGCTGGCCGAGGCAGTGACAGAACGGCTGCGGGTGCGTGAGATCAGCGATGACGAGGGCCGGCGCCTGGTGCGGCCGTGCGCCCGATCATCTCTCTGGCCGGAACTGGTGGGCTAGCGGAGGCGGCGGGTGCCGGACATGACCGCGCCGACCCGGATGATCGGGATGGGCGAGGTGTCGCTGATGTCCGTGTCCGGGTAGGGCTCCGGCGGCCGCGGCTCGTCATCAGGCGGTGGCGGCGGGGGCGGAGGCGGCGCCCCGCCGCTGGCCACGGCGGGCGCCTGGGTCCGGACCAGCCGCCACACCGCGCCGATCATGCCGAGGGTGAGGAAGGTAAGGCCCGCGGCCATCGGGAACGATGTGGCGTCGAACGTCGCCCACGCCACGGCGGGCACGGCCACGCACGCCGCCAGGGTCTGCGCGAGGTCACGGACCACCGGGTCGGTGCTGAGACGGCGGGCGTTCCGCGCCGCCATCCACCCGGTGACGAACAGCGCGGCCAGGGCGGCCAGGCCGACCAAGCCGATCTCCAGGAGCGAGAGCAGGTACTGGTCGTCGGTGAAGAAATAGCTCGAGGGCAGGAAGGTCCCGAAACCGCGGCCGAACCACGGATGCTGGCTGATGAACGGGGTCGCCGAGGTGAACGCGCTGGTCCGCGAGGTGCTGCTGGTGTCCGACCCGACTGACCCGAACAGGCTGCCGAACTCGGCGATCAGGCCCGGTTTGGTGGCGAACATGACGACCGCCCCCACGGCCCCGGCGCCAAGCGCGATCCGCCGGTCCCGCTTCGGCCAGGTCGGCAGCATGACCAGGCCGATGACGACGAGGGCGATGATCCCGGTCCGGGAGATCGTCATCGGCATGGCGATCCCGATGATGCCGACCTGAAGCCACCGGCGCAGCCGTTTGCCCGGCGGGGCGTGCCGGGCCCGGTGGATCGCGATCGGCAGGCAGATCGCCAGCACGCAGGCCAGCTCGATCGGGTCGATCGCGGTCGCCGAGGGCCGGTTGAGGCCGTCCCGGTTGAGCAGCGACTGGTACGCGGTCTGCTCGCTCAGCCCCGGGATCGAGATGCTGGTGATGTTCAGCCCGGTGAAGAACTGCACGATGGCCAGGCTGGAGATGGCCGTGGCGAACAAGGTGATCCGGCGGAGCAGCACGTTCAGCCGGTCAAAGCCGGTGATGCCGTCGGAGGCCACCAGCATGACGCCGAGCCAGCCCATCATGATGATGAGCCCGCGGTCGGCGCCGTTCTGCTCCAGCGAGGAAGGCAGCATCCGCCGGTTGGCCGACACGTAGGCGCAGAACACCGCGCAGGTCAGCAGCACCGCAGCGGTGCGGATCGGCTGCGGCCGTCGGCTCAGCGTGAACGTCGGCACCACCAGCGTCACCAGGTAGATGATCAGCAGCAGGGCGCCGAACACGGTGGCAGGCCCGCCCGCACCGCCGAGCGGGGCGAATGCCAGCGGCGACGGGATGATCATGACCAGGAATGTGTAGATACTCAGCAACGTCACCGCGTCGGTGCCGCGGGTCAGTTCACGTTCCGCGGGGAGCTGGAGCAACTGGGATTGGGCGGTCACGGCGCGGTACTCCCTTCCGCCCACACAGGGGTGGGTGGCCTCAGCCAATGGCTCGCTTCCCGATGATTCGCTCGCAGCCAGGCTACTGGGTCATCGCCGTCCATCCTGGGCAAACGAGACGATATGAGGTGCTGAGGTGCTGGCCCGGGGGGCGCGGCCGCGGTGCTGGCCGGGGGGGCGCGCCCGGCGCGCTGCCGGCGGCGGCGCTCCGCGCGTGTCAGCGCGGCAGGACGCGGTCCGAGCAGCCGAGCTGCACGGGCCGCAGCGACGGCCGGAGCAGGGCCGCGACGATGAACCTGGATTCCCGCTGCCCGCGCATCAGCCAGGTGACCTGGCTGAGCACGGTCAGCCCGTAATAACACCAGGACGCCAGCACGCCGTTGCGCCGCCGGTACAGCCGGACCCGGTTCACGATCTGCATGGCATGCGTCTGCTCGCTCTGGCCGGACTGGCCGCCGATGTGCACCGCGACCGAGCGCGGCTCGTAGGTGGTGAGCAGGCCCAGGTCGCGGGCGCGCAGAGACAGGTCAGTCTCCTCGGAGTAGAGGAAGAACGACTCATCCCAGCCGCCCAGCGCGTCAAAGCACTCCCGGGACATCAGCACGACCGCGCCCTGGGCCCAGTCCACCAGGTGCGGATGCTCGTACTGCGCGGCATCGTGAACCTTCTCGGCCAGCACGGCCAGCCCGGTGCGCTCCAGGCCGAGCGCGCGCAGCAGCGTCGGGTTGCGCCGCAGCGACGGCTCCAGCGTGCCGTCCGCGGACCGCAGCTGCGGGGCCACGATCCCGATCCCCGGCTTGCGCAGCGCCTCGAGCAGCGGCGCGACCGAGCCGGGTGCCATCCGCACGTCCGGGTTGAGCACCAGGATCGCGTCGGCCGGGGCGGCTTCGCGTACCCCACGGTTGATCCCGCCCGCGTAGCCGACATTGTCCGACCGGATGACGGTGCAGTCGCCGCGGGCCGCGGCCAGGTCGGCGGTGCCGTCCGCGGAACCGTTGTCCACCACGACCACGTCCGCGGTGCAGCTGTCCAGCGCCCCGGGCAGTGAGTCGAGGAGCTCCCCGATCACGTGGGAACTGTTATAGGTGACGATCACGATGGCGAGATCTGGGGGCACAACCGCGATCATAGGGGGCCGGAGGTCACCTATCAGGCGGTCCAGGGAGTGTGTTACCGGTACCTTTGACCAGTGCTGAAGCTGCTCCTGATCGCGCCGACCTGCGACCGTGATGACGTCGGCGAAGCCTGGTCCGCGTACCAGTGGGTGAGCCGGCTGGCCGCCCGGCACGAGGTGACCGTGCTGACCTACCACAAGCGCGGGAAGACCCCGGTCGCCGGGCAGATCCCCGGGGCGCGGGTGATCGAGTGGACCGAGCCGCCTGGACTGGGCCGGGCGGAGCGGCTGAACAGCATGCTCAAGCCGGGCTACCTGCCGTTCTACTTCCGGGCCCGGCGGTGGATCCGCCAGGCGCTGGCCCGCGGGGAGCAGTTCGACCTCATCCACCAGCCGGTGCCACTGGCCATGCGCTACCCGAGCCCGGCCGCGGGGCTCGGCGTCCCGTTCCTGCTCGGCCCGGTCGGCGGCAGCCTGCAGTCCCCGGCGGCGTTCGCCGCCGAGGAGGACACCGCCCCGTGGTACGTGGGCCTGCGCCGCCTGGACGACCTGCGCATTCACCGCGACCCGGTGCTGCGCCGTAGCTACGAGCAGGCCAGCTGCGTGCTGGGCATCGCGCCGTATGTGAAGGACTTCCTGGCCAGCGTGCCGCTGCGGCGGTTCGAGGTGATGAGTGACACCGGCATCGAGCAGCTGCCCGAGCCCGCCGACCGGACCGGGCGGAGCGGCGACGTCCGGCTGCTCTTCGTCGGCCGCCTGATCCGCACCAAGGGCGCGCGGGACGCCATCCGCGCCCTGGGCATGGCCCGTGACCTGCCGCTGGTGCTGGATATCGTGGGCGACGGCTTCGACCGCGCGGCGTGTGAGACGCTCACCGCTGAGCTCGGCCTGGCCGGCCAGGTGCGGTTCCACGGGCGGGTGCCCCGGGAGCAGGTCAGCGAGTTCTACCGGGCCGCGGATGTGTTCGTGTTCCCCAGCTACCGCGAGCCCGGCGGCAACGTGGTCTTCGAGGCGATGAGCTACGGCCTGCCGCTGATCGTCAGCGACCTCGGCGGTCCGGGCAACGTGGTGGACGAGTCCTGCGGCATCCGGCTGCACCCGCAGTCGCCGGACCAGTACGCGGCCGACCTGGCGGCGGCGTACGGCCGGCTGGCCGCTGATGCCGGGCTGCGCCGGGCGCTCGGTGAGAGCGCCAGGCGGCGGGCCACCGAGGTCGCGCTGTGGGATAGCAAGATCCGCCAGCTGGAGGCGATCTACGCGAGCGTCCAGGCGGATCACTCCGGCTGACTGGCCCGGGCGCCGCCGCGCCGCTCATGCCGCGGCCGCCAGCGCGGGCTTGTGCGCCACGAACATCAGCATCCGGTACACCATGACGGTGATCGTCTCGAAGCCCAGCGTCTGCAGCCGGCCGACCAGGGAGGCTGGCTCGACCGGATTATAGGTGTCGTCGGCGTGGAAATGATGCAGGTCATTGCTGGGCAGGCTGTCCGAGCAGATCAGCGCGCCGCCCGGCTTGAGGACCCGGAGGGCTTCGGCCAGCACCTGGTTCTGCGCGGCCAGCGTCGGCAGGTGGTGGAGCATGGTGAACGAGCCGACCGAGTCAAAGGATCCATCCGGGTAACCCAGCCTGGTGGCCGTGCCGGTTACCACCGTGACGTTGCTGTCCGGATACCGGCCGGCCAGGCTCTGCGCGGCGCTGGCGTCCACTTCCACCGCGGTCAGCCGGCTGAGCTTGTGCCGCAGCCATTCGGTCGCCGCTCCCGGCCCCGGCCCGATCTCCAGCATGTGCTCGCCGAGATCCGCATGCCGGAGCAGCGTGGGCAAGATCTCGTCCTGGATGTGCGCCGCCCACTCCGGGCTCGGGCACAGCTCCTGGTGATTGGAGTTCATAGCGCCGACGCTACGGATGGGCCGGGCCCGGTCCAACCGCGTAAGCTGCCATCCTGTGTCGCAGGACGGACATTGCGCGGATGGCGACGCGGCCGCGGTCGTGGTCACCTTCCCGATGCCGCCCGGCTTGGTTTCGACTGGCATACCATGCCGATCACCAGCTGGCCTGGGCCCCGTCCGGGGTGCTGACCGTCCGCAGCGTGGCCAGGTAGTTGGTGGCACCGCGGAAGAACTCGAGGGTCTCGTCGTAGCTGGTCACCCGCAGGGTCCGCCCGCCGGGCACGATCCGGTGGAGCTGGTAACCCAGTGGCTCCAGGAAATCCCACAGGTCCCGGAAGAACGTCCGGCTGTTCACGTTGGCCGAGCCGAACTCGAACGAGAGCGCCGCCACCCGGCGGTCCTCCAGGTAGCCACGGGCGCCACGGAGCGCGAACAGCTCGTGGCCTTCGAGGTCCATTTTCATGAAGTTGACATGGGTGATGTCGTTCTCCGCGAGCACGTCGTCGAGCTTGCGCACCGGCACGTCCCGGGTGCTGAACTCCTCGCCGCGGGCGAAGCTGTCGCCCCGGCTGTGCAGGCTCATCCAGCCCGACGGGCGGTCCGGCACGTACAGCGGCAGGGTGGCCGCGGCCTCACCCACGGCGGCCTCGATGACCACGACGTTGTCCAGCTGGCGCAGCTGGTCCGCGTACTCGGCCATCGGCTCGATCAGCAGCCAGCGTCCCCGGCGATGGCCCAGGTGCTGCCGGATCCCCTCGGTCCAGGCGCCCATGTTCGCGCCGCAGTCCACCACGACCGGCTGGTCGATGCCGCGCAGCAGCCGGGCCGCCTCGAGCGTTTCGCTCTCGTCCCAGCCGCTGCCGCTGCCTTTGCCGTTGAGCAGGCTGAGATAGGTCGTCATGAGATCGACGCCACCCTGCAGTCGCGCGGCCGCCAGGAAATTAGCCACCGCGGGCGTGACGGTCTTCGCCACGGTGCGGGCCCTGGGGCTCGATCCGATGCTTCTCATGGAGAGAGTGCCGCTCCCGTGTTGTCCCAGAAGTTGCCAGACCAGACGTTGCCGGGGCCGCCCGGGTCAAAGGCTGTCGCGGGCCCGTAGAAGCCGCCCTGCGGGTAGTACAGGGTGCTGATCCGGTTATTGGTGATCTGGATGTTGTAGGCCTCCGGGCCGCCCGGGTTCTGCCCGCCGTAGATGGTGTAGCCGCCGCCGGCCAGCAGGTTGTTCGTGATGACCACGTTGGCCTCGACGCCGAAGTCCTCGAACAGGCTGACCGCGTCGGTCTGCTGGTTGTCGTTGAGGATCGTGTTGTGCTCGATGGTCAGCGGGATGGTCGAGCCGTTGGAGGTGGTGCCGTTCAGGTGGTTCGACGGGTCGGCGAACGTGAGGCCGTGGATGTAGTTGCCCTCGATCAGGCCCATGTAGATCTGGATGCCGGTCGCGGTGTCCGCGATGTTGTTGTTCAGCACCCGGGTGCCCATCGCCTCCCCGGTGACGTCCTTGATCCCCTCGGACAGCCCATTGTCGCCGCTGGTGCCGTACGGGCTCTGGAAGTTGTTGTTCTCGATCGTGACGTTGCTCGGGTTGCCGACCAGGTTGACCGCGTCACCGCTGAGCGGGTTGTTGCCGTAGTTCGTGATGGAGTTGTCCCGCACCACCACGTTGGACGCGGTCACGTTGACCTCGCCGGTGACCTGATATCCGGAGAACACCGTGCCATCGCCGGACACGGTGACCACGCCCTGGCTGTAGGACCAGCCCGGCCCGCTGGTGGACTGGCCCGGGACCGCGGTCAGCTGCAGGCCGGCCTGGCACTCCGGTGTTCGTCGCGTCCGGGTAGCCGCAGGCATGCGGGTTGGCCGCGCAGTCGTGCAGGTTGGGGTTGGGCGCGGTTGACGCGGCCTGGGGCGGCCGGTGGTGCGAGGATGCGGCCGGGGCGCCCGAAGCGATGGCTTCTGACATCACCCCGGAGGACAGCTGCGAGCCCAGGACCGCCGGGCCCGCTGACCCGCGCGCCGCCCGGCTGGGTACCCCATTCGAGGCCGCAGCCGGGGACGCAGCCGTCGTATGCGTGCTGTATTCCCAGCCCACGGCGATCGCCCCGGCGACCAGCACCCCCGCGGTGATCGCGATCAGCACGTCCCGGGCGGACAATCGCAGGGCCACCCGGCGGCGCCGGACCACGCCGTGCTCCCCGGTTCCGGGCGCGGCGGACCGCCGGCGCACGTGGTCGTGCGGGGGCCGGGACGACATCCTGGTGTTCGTCACGGGGAGATCTCAGCTCCGGTGTTGTCCCAGAAGTTGCCGGACCAGACGTTGCCGCGCGAGGTGGGAACGAAGGCCGTCACCGGCCCGAAGAAACCGCCCTGCGGGAAGTACACGGTGCTGATCCGGTTATCGGTGATCTGCACGTTGTAGGACAGCGGCCCGCCGGGATTCTGGCCGCCGTAGATGGTGTAGCCGCCGCCCGCCAGCAGGTTGTTCGTGATCAGCACGTTGGCCTCGGGCCCGAAGTCCTCGAACAGGCTGACCGCGTCGGTCTGGGACGCGCTGTTCAGGATCGTGTTGTGCTCGATGGTCAGCGGGATGGTCGAACCGTTGGTGGTGGTGCCGTTCAGGTGGTTCGTGGGGTCGGCGTAGGTGATGTCGTGGATGTAGTTGCCCTCGATCAGCCCGATGTAGAGCTGGATGCCGGTCGAGGCGTCCGCGATGTTGTTGGCTATCACCCGGGTGCCCCGCGCGGTACCGGTGACGTCCTTGATCCCCATGGCCAGGCCCTTGTCGCCCTTGGTGCCGTAGGGGCTGAAGATGGTGTTGTTCTCGATCGTCACGTTGCTCGGGTTGCCGAACAGGTTGACCCCGTCATTGGTGTCCGGGTCGTTCCCGAAGTCGCTGATCGAGTTGTCCCGGATCACGGCGCCGGACCCGGACACGGACACCTGTCCCTGGACCCGGTACCCGGCGAACACGGCGTTCTTGCCGTACACGTAGACCCCGCCGTCGTGCCAGGCCCAGCCCTTGCCCTTGCGGACCTGGCCGGGGACCGAGAGCAGTTTCAGGCCCGCGGGCACGCCCGTGTTCGTCTCATCCGGGTACCCGCAGGTGTGCGGGGCGGCCACACAGTGGTGCTGGGCGGGATTCGCGGCCGTCTGTGGCGGCGCGGGCGACGGCGGGGCAGAGCGGGAGTCGAACGACGGCTGGGCCCCGGCCGATGGATGCGGGTGCGGGGCGGACCGGTGGCTGCTGTATACCCAGCCACCGATGGCGGCGGCCGCGACGAGCAGCACGGCGACCCCCCCGATCAGCACGTTCCGCGGGATGCCCGGCTTGCGGGGCGGCCCGGGCCGGTACCCGCCACCCGGGCCGGATCCGCGCCCGCCCGGCGGCCGGTAGCCGGGTTCCCGCCGGTAGCCGCTGGCTGGCCCGTTCCCGGTCCGATAGCCGGGTTCCCGGCTGTAGGCGGGCGCGGGCTGGTACTCAGGCTCCTGGTAGTAGCCGGGTTCCTGGTCATATCCAGGTTCCTGGCCGTATCCGGGTTCCCGCTGGTACTCAGGCTCCTGGTCGTATCCGGGCTCGTGGCGGTATCCGGGTTCCCGCTGGTACTCAGGCTCCCGGTAGTAGCCGGGTTCCTGGTCGTATCCGGGCTCCTGGCGGTAGCCGGATCCTGCTGGTACCCGGCTCCTGCTGGTACCCGGGTTCCTGGTCGTATTCGCGCTCCCGCCGGTAGCCGGGCTCGTCGTACTCAGACTCCGGCCGGTACCCGTCCTGATCGCGGTACTCCTGCCCGTGGTCGCGATAGCCGGGCTGCTGGCCATAGCCGGGCTGCTGGCCGTCCCCGGCGTCCTGGCCGTAGTAATCCCCGGGCTGGTACTCGTGGCCCTGGCCGTGCTCGTCCTCAGCCTGGTACCCGCGCTGCCGCGGATACTCAGGCCCGGACCGCCTCCGGCGTTCAGCCACCCCCCGCCTCCCCTACCTCACTGCGCCTATGAGTGCCGCGGCCACGCGTTGCTGCTGAGCCTCAGTGATCTCGCTGAACAGCGGCAGGCTGAGGATTTCGCGGGCCGCCCGCTCGGTCACCGGGAAAGCGCCCTCAGCGTACCCGAGTCCGGCAAAAGCCTCAGTCAGATGGATGGGCACCGGATAGTGGATGCTTGCCTCGATTCCGGCCGCCTGCAGTTCCTTGAGCACCCGGTCCCGCTCGGGCACCCGCACCACGTACAAGTGCCAGACGTGCTCGTTGCCGTCCAGGGTGCGGGGCAGGACGATGTCCTGCTGGCCAGCCAGCAGGGCGTCGTACCGGGCGGCCGCGGCCCGCCGGGCCGCGTTCCAGCCGGCGAGCCGGCCAGCTTGGCGGACAGCACCACCGCCTGCAGCGTGTCCAGCCGGCTGATTGACGCCGAGCACGTCGTGCTCGTACTTGCGCGGCGAGCCATGATCCTTGATCATCCGCATCCGCGCGGCTACCTCATCGGAGCTGGTCAGTGCAGCTCCTGCGTCGCCATAGGCGCCGAGGTTCTTACCCGGGTAGAAGCTGGTCGCGGCGGCGTGCCCGAGCGCGCCCGCGCCCTGGCCCGACCGGCGGGCTCCCTGCGACTGAGCCGCGTCCTCGACCACCCAGGCGCCGATCCGCTCGGCCAGTGGCATCAGCCGCTCCACCGCGGCCGCCTGGCCGTACAGGTGAACCGGCACGATCGCCCTGGTCCGCGGGGTCACCGCGGCTTCCACCGCATCGGTGTCGATCAGGTAGCGTTCCGTCGTCGGCGCAGTCCACCAGCACCGGGGTGGCGCCGGCCCGGCAGACCGCTTCGGCGGTGGCGATGAACGTGTTGGCGGGCAGGATGCACTCATCGCCCGGGCCGACGCCAAGCGCGCGCAGCGCGATCTCGATCGCATCGGTGCCGTTGCCCATGCCGACGCAGTGCCGGGTGCCGATGAACCCGGCGTACTCCGCCTCGAACGCCGCGACCTGCGGGCCGTTGATGAAGGCGGTCCGGGCCAGCACCTGCGCCCAGCCCTGCGCCACCTCCTGGGCGACGGCCGCGTGCTGCGCGGCCAGGTCAACCAGTGGTATCGAGCTCACGATGCGTTTCCCCTCTGCCCCAGGATGATGACGTTGAAGTCTTCTTCCAGAACCGTGCCCCGCCAGCGCTGCACCCGGCGCCGCGCCTTGTGCCAGTACGCGCCGGTCCCGGTCTGCACGGCCTCGGCGGCCAGCCGCGCCCTGGCCGGGCGGTTGGCCGGGTCGGTCACGGTGGCGTACATGTCCTCCTGGACCGCGGCCGCGTGATCAAGGCTGAACCGCTCGGTCACCAGCTCGCGGCCGTAGGCGCCGAGCCGGGCCCGGCTGGCCGGGTCGTCCAGCAGCGTGCGCAGGATCTGGACCAGCCGGTCCGCGCCCGCCTTCCGCCAGTTCTCATCCGTGCCCAGGCCGCCCCAGCCCCCGTCGAGGAACCGCGGCGCGGAGTCCGGGGTGAGCAGTTTCCAGAAACCACCCATGCCGGCGACCACCAGGGGCTTGCCGAACGCCATCCCGCGCAGCGCGGAACCGCCCATGCCCAGCACCACGTCGGCGGCCGCGTAGGCCGGCCGTGGGTCGACCATCTCCCCGGCCAGCGCGACCACCCGGCGGCCAGCCCTGGCGTTCGCCGCCGCGGCCGCCTCTTCCACCGCGGGCCGGGCGGGCCCGTCACCCACCACCGCCAGCTGCACCTTGACCCCGGCCGCGGCCAGCTCGCCCACAGCATCGCAGGCGGTGATGACGCCCTCGTACTTCACCTGGGAGACCAGCCTGCAGATAATCAGGACCAGCGGCACGGCCAGATCCAGCCCGAGCTGCGCCCGGAACGGGCCCGGCTCGAAGTCCGGCGAGTTGCCCCGCACGTCCACCGGTGGCTCCAGCAGCCGGACCAGCGGCCGTCCCTGGGCCAGCTGCTCCTTGCGCTGCCCGTCGGTGCCGACGATCAGCGGCAGCCGCTGCGGCAGGAACGGGGCCACCATCGCGGACATAATCGTGCTGACCACGGGCACGCCGAGGCGCAGCCGCGGGCCGAGGATCGCCTCGACGCTCGGCGGCCATTCGTAGCCGTGCACCACGTCGAAGCCGTGCTCCCGGGTCAGCGAGGTCAGCTGGGCCAGGGCGCGCGGCGTGACCGAGCCGCGCGCCCGCGGGTCGAGCGGCACGTGCGGCAGGCCGAGTTGGCCCACGATCTCAACCAGCGGCCCGGGCCGGCTGATCACGGTGACCTCATGGCCCCGATCCCGCACGGCTGCCGCGATCTCGATGGCGTTCAGCTGCGATCCGCCGACTTCCATGATGTGCGGGTAGACCAGCACCTTCAATGCGTGACTCCTTAACCAGCCGACGGAAGGGGTCAAATTTACTGAGCATCCGGAAAGATATCGGCCGATCCGCCTGAAACTTGGTTGAAGCAGGACAGTTTGGCACCGCTCACGGAGCGCCCGCCGCTGGACCTGTCTCTGTCACTGGGCCTGGCCTGATCCCTCACCGGCCGGAGTGAGGACCGCGGGCGGCTCGCGTCGGTGTCGGCCTGGCCTAGTCCGATGGCCTGCGGCCATCGCCTCGGCCGCGGCGGGCCCACGAATGCCTGGTGGCGAATGCCCAGCATTGCTCGCGCCGACGCAACTCGCCGGTAGCGGCCCGTCGTGCTAGCCGGGCCGCCGGTACCGGTCGGCGGCCCGTACCGCCCGTTCCGCGGGGTCGTGGCCATCTCTCGCACCGCACTGACGAAGCCGCCGGGGTCGTGGCCAGCGCCAGGATCTCGCTGGCTGGCTGGCCAGCCCGGGCCAGGTCGTCGGTCAGCCAGCGGGAGCCGGGCAGGTCGGTGCTGACCACCGGGCGGCCAGCGGCCAGGTACTCGAGCGTCTTGAGCGGGAAGGAGGCCCGGTTGAACGCGCTGTCGGCGTAAGGCGTCAGCCCGATGTCGATGGCGGCGAGGTAGGACGCGACTTCCGTCGCCCGGCACTCGGCCGGTGTACTGGACACCGGCCGGGCAGTCAGCGCCGCGAACCGCTGCGGTTCCCAGCGCGGGTGTGCGGGCCGACGATCAGCAAGGGCGAACCCCGTCGTCGGTCAGCGCCTCCAGGATGTCCAGGTCGATCCGCTCGGACAACTGACCGACCAGCCCGATGACCGGCCGGGACAGATCCGCGGGCGCCGGAGGCAGCGGCGCGGCCGCGGGGGAGCAGCCGTTCGGGATCAGCACCGGGTCCGCGCCCAGCGCCGACCAGTGATCGGCCAAGCGCGGGCGATACCACGACCACCAGGTCGGCCCGGGCCGCGGCCCGGCCGCTCCTGCGCCCGGAGCCGGTGCCGCGGACAAGCCCATCAGGCCCGCGCCCGCCACGTGGTCGTCGGTGCAGTACAGCACGTTAACGGCGCCGCGCCGGCGACCGAGCACATCCTCCAGGTAGCCCATGACACGACGGCCGCGGGGCGGATCCCGGTCCGCCGCAGCGCCCAGCTGAGCTGGGCCCGCAGCAGCGGCGCGGTACTGGCCCGTACCCCGGGCCGGGTCAGGGCGCCGGGCAGCGCGACCGGGCGCAGCCGGGTGATGCCGTCGCTGACCTGCTCCAGCGAGGGCACGATACCGCGGGCCAGGCCTCCGCCCTGGCGCGCGGACGCGACCGCGGACAGCTGCGGATCGACCCAGAGCACCTGGGCGTGGCGGGTCATCGGCCTGTGCCAGCTGCCGGTCTGAGCCCGGGATCCCGTCCCAGGACACAGGCGAGATCCAGACCACATGCCGGGTTTCAGCGGTCACGCTGCTCCTGTTCGTGCCGGGGCCCGGTGGCGGGCTGGGGTGCGTTGCGGGAATAGAGGTGCGGGGCAGGCCCGTCGCGGCGGCCAGGTTCATCTGGCCGCCGCCCCGACCTCGTCCGGGGCCCCGCGCGAGTGCCGGAGCAGCTTGAGCATCGGGTAGACGACCGGCAGGTACACCGCGGAGGAGACGATGATCGCGGCCGCCAGCCCGATCAGCCCGCCACCCAGCACGCGCACCACGGCCAGGGACACCACGGCCATCAGCGCCCCGCCGACGGCGGGCCGCCAGCACGCCCTGGCCATCGCGCGCACCGGGATGCCCGCCCGGGACATCGCCCACAGGAACGCCGGGCCGACCAGGCCGGCCGCGACGATGTCGTGCCCGGCGGCGACCCCGGTGATGCCGTGCGTCCTGGCCCCGACCAGCAGCACCGGGATCAGCGCGACCAGCCACAGGCCCTGGATCGCCATCAGCGTGTTCCGCCGGTCGGCGGCGGCCAGCCCGTCGTAGAACAGCGCGTAGGCCACCCGCATCAGGCCGAGCAGGGCGAGCAGGCTGAGCGCGGGCGCGGCGCTGAGCCACCGGGTGCCGTAGATGACGTGCAGCAGCGGGGCGGCCAGCGTGGCCAGCAGCACGCACGCGGGCACGGCGAGCGCCATGAGCAGGCCCAGCGACTTCGTGAACGCGTTGACCATGCCCTGCTTGGAGTCGGCGGCCCGGGAGAAGCCCGCGAACGACACCCGGGCCACCGCCTGCGAGATCGTGGTGACCGGCCAGCTCGACACGTTGAAGGCCAGCTGGTACAGGCCCAGCATGGCCGCCCCCAGGGTGGCGCCGACGATCGCGGAGTCCACGTTGAACACGCCCAGCGTGAGCAGGCTGGCCCCAGCCAGCGGCAGCCCGAACTGGAGCAGCTGGCGGGCCTGCGCGCTGTTCCAGCCGGGCAGGGTGAAGTACGGGGCGGCGGCCACCGCCACCAGCCAGGCCACGGTACAGCCGGCCAGCGAGCCCCAGGCGAAACTCATCGCGCCGTACCCGGAGAACGCGAGCCAGACCGTGATGCCGGTGCTGACCACGAAGTTGGCCGTGTCCACCACCATCCGGCGGCCCTGTGCGAACTCCCGGGTGAGCAGCGCCAGCGGGACGCTGGACAGGCCGTCGATGATCACGCACAGGCACAGGATGCGGAGCATGTAGGTGGCGCCGGGCGAGCCGAGGAGCCGGGCCACCGACGGGGCGGTCACGTACAGGGCCAGGTAGATCACCGTGCTGGAGGCCACGGACAGGGTGAAGACAGTCCGGCAGAAGCTGCGAACGTCGCCTTCCCACCGGATGATCGCCGCGCTGACGCCCAGCTCATTCGCGCTGAGCAGGACCGCCAGCACGATCTGGGAGACCGCGTACAGGCCGTACACCCTGGGCCCGAACACGGTCCGGGCCAGCACGATGCCGACGGCGAAGTTGCTCACCCGGATCACCACGGTGTTGATCAGGCTCCACCGGGTACCGGCCCGGACCCGGCTTTCCAGGTCCGCGTCGGCCGGTGCACCCGGCGGCCGGAGCACCCGCGGGCGCAGCGGCGCGGCCCACGGGTAGAGCGGCGGCTCGAGCACGACCGCCAGCGCGGGCCCCATGACGTCGGCCACCCGCCCGGGCCGCCGCGCGGCTCCGGCCGCCGCCTGCCGCACCGCGGTGTACACCGTGCGCAGCCGGAAGGTGAGCAGGCCCATGGCGGCCAGCGCGGCCGACACCCCGATGGCCAGCGCCACGTTCTCGTGCGGGGCCACCCTCCGGGCACCGAGCACGATGAACCCCACGGCCGCGGCGGCGGCGATCGGGTAGGCCAGCCCGGCTCCGGCCATCCGTGGCCAGATGGCCAGCGGTCTGAGCTCGGTGAGGTACCAGGGCACCAGGAACAGCACGGCGACCGCGACCTCGATGACGGCTACCGCCAGGGTGCCGTGCTGGTAGGCCCCGGCGGCGATGGCCGGGACCAGCGTGGTCAGCCAGATCAGCTGGAAGATCAGGCCTCTGCGGGAGGCGGCGAGCACCGCGAAATAGTCGTTGGCCAGCGCGTAGAATACGCGCAGCGTGGCCAGCGGCGCGAGCCAGACCAGTAGCGGCGCGGCAGGTGCCCAGGCGTGGCCGTAGATCGTGGCGATCAGCGGCGCGGCCAGGCTGCTGATCAGCACGCACACCGGCAGGGTGAGCGCGGCGAGCAGGTTCGCCGAGGACATGAAGGCCGAGCCGACGATCTGCGGGCCGCGCCGGAACCGGGCGAACGCGACCGGGGCGGCGTCCCGGACCGGCTGGGACAGCACAGTCACCGGCCAGCTCGCGATGCACAGGGCGAGCACGTAGTAGCCGAGGTCGGCGGGGCCCAGCATGCGCCCGATCACGATCTGCCCGGCGTTGGTGATCCCGAACGCGAGCAGCCCGGACGCCGCGTACGGCATGGCCACCTGCAGCAGCGCGCGGACGCCGGTGCGGTCCAGGCCGAACCGCATCGCCCGGGGCGAGAACGCGATGTACGCCGCGGCCCCGACCACGCTGCCCGCGATCCGGCCGATGGCCAGGCTCATCAGCCCGTGGCCCGTGGCGGCCAGGCCGATGGTCACGGCCACGCCGATCCAGTTGTCGACCTGCTCGATCATTACCCGCAGCCACGGCGCACGGCGCTGCAGCATCGCCCGCGGCGCGGTGACCAGCCCGCTGACGGCGATGCTGAGCATGGCGACCCGGATCACCGGTGCCGCCGCCGGGGCGCCCAGGGTGGCCGCCAGCGCGGGCGCCATCGCGTACCACAGCGCGCACACCACGGCGCTGGCGGTGAACGAGACCGTGGTCACGGTGGGCGCGATGTCCTCGGCCGCGGAGCGCCAGAGGGCCAGCGCGTTGCCGGCCCCGAGCTGGCCGATGCTCTGCGCGCCCAGCAGCGCCACCACCACGACGCCGAACGCGCCGAACTCGCGCGGGCTCATCATCCGGGCCAGCACCAGCCCGATGACCAGGGTGCCGGACCGCGCGGACACGGCGTCCAGGAAGATCCGGCCCGCTCCGGCCGCCACCCGCCGGGTCAGCGGCCGCCGGCCCGGCCCCGGCCCCGGCGCCGGGCGGTGGTGGCCATAGGTGCCCCAGCCGCCGGGACCGCCGTAGCGCTCGCTGACGCCCGGGTCGCTGTCGTAGCGGGCGCCGCCGCCGGGGTCGCTGTCGTAGCGGGCACCGGAGTCGCGGTCGGCCGCGTAGTAGCTTTGGCTGATCCGGCGGCGCTGCGGAGCGCGGCCGTGGCGGCCGCCGTTGCGCTGGCCAGCGCCGTTACCGTTACCGCGGTCGTAGTCCCGGCCGCCGTTCTGCTCGCCGTACTCCTGGCCGCCGTACTCCTGGCCGGCGTAGTCCTGATCGGGGGCGCCGTTGCCATAATCCTGTTCGGGGTAGTCCTGGCTGGCGTAGCCGCGGTCGCTGGAGTCGCGGTCGTCGTACTCCCAGGGCGGCCGGTTCTGGCCGCTGTCGCGGCCGTTGCCGCCGTGCCGCCCGCCGCGGCCATCGTCTCCGGACCGCCCGCCGCGGCCGTCATCGCCGGGCCGGCCGCCCCGCCCGCGCCCCTGGCCGTCGCCGGGCACGAAACCATGCCTGGGAACAGTCACAGCGAATACCCCCCCGGCGAACCGGGCCCGGCTGCGGCGGGCATCAAGGACTCCACATCGTTGTCCGGTCCGGCCATCTCGGTTGAGGTGAGAGAAAACCCGGGCAGGCGAGTCTCAGCTAGCAGAGCTGGTCGCCGGTGTAGCGGGGACTCCACGTACGGCGGTGCCGATCATGCGGACCGACGGTGGGCACTGGCCTGGCCGGGACCGGGGCAGATGGTCGCGGAAACCCGAGCGCTCAGCGCACCCGTCAGAATGCAGCGAAACATTACCATGCAGGCGGGCAGCGGCACCTGCGTTATGCCAGATGAGCCGGTGTTTGCACAGCTCAGCTCGATGAGCCCGGGATGGCCTGGGTCAGGTCCAGTTCGTAGTACTCGTGCGTGACCCCGCCCGCGCCGAACGAGACCTTGAAGTCGTATTGCGGGTCGTTCAGCAGGTGGCCGTCCTGCAGGGTACTGGTCCCGAAGGACAGGTACCGGCAGCCGTGCTCGGCGGCCAGTTTGATGCCCTGCTCGACCACGGGATCCGAGGCGGACACGGCCCGGCCCTGGTCAGTGGTCGCGGTGTACCGGACCTGGAGCACTGGTCCCTCGAGGGTGAACAGGTTCCCGCCGACCAGGGTCTCCCCCACCTTGGCGGTGATCAGGATGATCTCCTTGGGGAACCGGTCGTGCAGGTACTGGATCTCGGCCAGCGTGTGGGTGGGTGCCGCGCCGTGCCGCTGGCCGAGGCTGTCTTCCAGGACCTGCCAGTAAGCGGTGATGTCATCCCAGTTGTCGTCGGTGCGCACGCCCGCGGCCTCAGCACGCTTGAACCGCTGGCGGCGGCTGTACCGGACCCGGCCGCGGTGCGACAGGTCGATCGCCGCGGCGAGGTCGACCCGGTACCGGGCGGCGCCGAGCCGGAACATGCCGTGCACGTCGTCCTCGGCCGGGAGTACCTGGTAGATGTACGGCACCGCCTTGTACCGGAGCCGGCTGAAGCCGAGTTCCCGGTAGGCGCCCGCGATGTCGGCCAGCACCTGGAGCACGGACGAGCCGTGCAGCGACCCGTCGTGGACCAGGCCGCCGTAGGTGAGGCCGGGATGGCTGGTCACTACCGACGGGTCAGCCGGATCGACGGCCGCGGGGAGTACCCCGATGGGCCAGCCGCGGGCGTTGGTGACGATCAGCGACTGGTCGGTGAACCGGTCACCGTGGTAGCTGAGGAAACCGCGGGTGTGCAGCATCGTCCCGTTGACCGACCGGGCCACCATGGCATCCCAGGCTTCGGCCTGATCGGGAAGATAGCGCTGGATCACTCCTTGCATCGCCTCTCCGGCTGGCTGTGCCTTTCCGGCCGTCATGCCGCAATCCCCCCGCTCCCCGTGCTGGCCGGGCCTCCGCGGGACGTCCCCCGGGGTACCCGGCTGCCGGGTGTGGAGTGTACCGATCGGGGCGGCAGGGTGCCAATTGCCCGGGCACGGGACGGTCTGCCACAGCTGCCCGGCCGACCATCCCGCGCCTGACCTGCAGTTACCGGGCGGTCAGGCCGCTGAAGGACGGCCGGGCGGCAGCTGGAGCGTTGCTGGGCAGCGGCTGAACGGCTCCTGGACGGTTACTAGGTGCTTACCGGTAAGTACCGGCGCTTACCGGGCGGCGCCGGCCCGGACCCGGAACCGTTGCACCTTGCCGGTCGCGGTCCGGGGCAGCGCGTCCACGAACTCGATGGACCGCGGGTACTTATACGGTGCCATCCGCTGCTTCATGAAATCCTGCAGGTCGGTCACGCTCGCCGTGGCACCGGGGCCGAGCACCACGGCCGCGTGCACGATCATCCCCCGCTCCGCGTCCGGCTTGCCCACCACAGCGCACTCCACCACGTCGGGGTGCTGCTCGAGGGCGTGCTCGATCTCAGCGGGCGAGATGTTGTAGCCGGAGGAGATGATCATGTCGTCGCTGCGGCCCTGGTACCACAGGTAGCCGTCGGCGTCCCGGATGTAGGTGTCGCCGGTGATGTTCCAGCCGTCCTGCACGTAGTCAGCCTGCCGTGGGTCGGCAAGGTACCGGCAGCCGGTCGGGCCGATCACGGCCAGGCGGCCCGGCTGGCCGTCCGGCACCGGGCGCCCATCCGGGCCGATCACCTCGGCCTGGTAGCCGGGGACCGCGACCCCGGTCGCACCCGGCCGGATGGCACCGTCGGCCGCGGAGACGAAGACATGCAGCAGCTCCGTGCTGCCGATGCCGTCGATGAGGCGTACGCCGGTCTTCTCCTGGAACTCCTCCCAGGTGGCCTTCGGCAGGTGCTCGCCCGCGGAGATCGCCCGGCGCAGGCCGCGCAGCGCGTCCGCCTTGCCCGCGCGCAGCATGGCCTTGTACGCGGTGGGGGAGGTGAACAGCACGGTCGCGCCGGAACTGGCCACGGCGTCGGCCAGCTCCGGCGGGGTGGCCTTTTCCAGCAGCAGGATGGCCGCGCCGACGCGCATGGGGAAGACTACCAGCCCGCCGAGCCCGAACGTGAAGGCCAGTGGCGGCGTCCCGGTGAACACATCCTCCGGCTCACCCTGCACCAGGTACTTGCCGAAGGTGTCCGCGATCGCCAGCACGTCGCGGTGGAAGTGCATGGTCGCCTTGGGCACGCCGGTCGTGCCGGACGTCGCCGCCAGCATGGCGACATCATCGGCGGCGGTCTCCACGTTGTCGAACGAGCTGGGCTTGGCCGCGCACCGCTCGGCCAGGTCGCCGGGGGCGCCCCCGCCGTACTGGATCAGCGGCAGGTCAGGGGCGGCGCTGGCCAGTTCGCTGGTGAACCGGTGGTCGCACAGCAGCAGGGCCGGGCGGGTCAGCTCGGTCAGCGGCCCGAGTTCGACGCTGCGCAGCATCGGCATGGTGGTCACCACGACGCCGCCCGCCTTCAGCACCCCGAACCAGCAGGCGACCAGCCAGGGGTTGTTCGGCCCGCGCAGCAGCACGCGGTTGCCGGCCACCAGGCCGAGATCCTCGGTGAGCACCCGGGCCACCTGGTTGGCCCGGGCGAGCAGGTCACCGTAACTCCAGCTGCCATCCGCGCTGAGCAGGCACGGCCGGTCCGCCCCGTGTTCGGCGATCACCTCGTCGAGCAGCGCCGTGGCGCAGTTGAGCTGGTCCGGGTACTTGAGCTCAGGCAAGTCGAAGCGCAATATCGGCCACTGCTCTGCGGGTGGCAGGCTGTCCCGGCAGAATGTGTCGGCATGCGCCGATGGCGAGAGTTCCACGGGTGAGTCCCCCCAGAGAGAGAAATCAGTAGCCAGCAGTATGCTCCGCAAGTGACGGCAGTTCAGAAGAATGCACAAGATGGCCCTGACAGGCCGGAATTGACCGGTTCTGGCGGGCCACGGCCACGGCAGCTGATCGTCACCATCTACGGCCTGTACGCCCGCGGCCAGCAGAACTGGCTGTCCGTGGCGGCACTGATCCGGCTCATGGGTGATCTTGGCGTGGACAGCCAGGCGGTCCGCTCCTCGGTGTCCCGGCTGAAGCGCCGCGACCTGCTGCGCAGCGTGCGCCGGTCCGGGGCGGCTGGCTACGCCCTGTCACCAACCTCGCTGGACGTGCTGCGCGAAGGTGACAAGCGGATCTTCGGCCGTCCCCGGGCGATGCCCGGGGACGGCTGGGTGCTCGTGGTGTTCTCGGTGCCCGAGGCGGAGCGCGAGCGGCGTTATGAGCTGCGCACCCGGCTGGTCCGGCTCGGCTTCGGCACCGTCGCGCCGGGCGTCTGGCTGGCGCCGGGCAACTTGGCAGACGAAGCCGCCGACGCGCTCGCCCGGCGGGCGCTGGACCGGTACGTGGATATGTTCCGCGCTGACCACCTCGGCTACGCGGACCTGGCCGACCGGGTCCGGCGGTGGTGGGATCTGGACGGCCTGTCCGCCCGGTACGCGCAGTTCATTGACCGCTACCAGGGGCTGGCGCGCCCGCTCACCGACCGGCAGGCCTTCCGCGAGTACGTCTCCATGCTCATCAGCTGGCAGGTGCTGCCCTATCTCGATCCCGGGCTGCCTGCGGACCTGCTGCCAGCGCAGTGGAACGGGGTCACCGCGGACCGCCTGTTCGCCGAGATCGACGAGCGGCTGCGGGATGCCGCGCGGCGGCACGCGATGTCGGTCATCCAGGGCTGACTACCGCATTCATCTGCGGATCTGCTGCGAACCTTCTGGCCCCGCCCCAGACCGGCAGCGCCCGGTTTCAGCATGGGACTACTACGATGACTGATACGAAGCTGGGCTTTCAGCAACTTATCGGCAAAGCTTCAGCTTCGGCTCCAGGTCCCGGCTACTGTTCCGCCGCATGGTGTGGGAATCCGAGCGGGGCATACGTCACCCGCTGCAGCGGGAGTCTGACCGTCACCGGGTCGTGATCGTCGGCACGGGTGAGCAGGCCGCGGTGGCCAGCGAGTACCTGATCCACGACTCGCCGCATGAGGTCGTCGCGTTCAGCGGCGAGGCCGCGTTCATTACCGGCGATGTCTACCGGGGCCTGCCGGTCGTGCCGTTCGAGCAGCTGGCCGAGACCTACCCGCCGGACGAGTACCGGGTGTTCGTGGCGGTGTCACTGACCCAGCTGAGCCGGCTCCGGCGGCGCCTGTACAACGCGGCCAAGGACGCTGGTTACGAATGCGTCTCCTATCTGAGCCGCCGGGCGTTCATCGCGCCCAGCGCGACGATCGGGGAGAACTCGTTCATCCAGGAGAACACCTCGATCCAGCACAACGTCCAGATCGGCAACAATGTGTTCATCGGCAGCGGCAGCTGCATCGGGTACCACGCGGTGATCAAGGACGATGTGTTCACCGGGCCGGACGTGGCCGTCTGCCGGTACGCGGTCGCGGGCCGCAGCGTCTTCCTGGGTGGCCGGTGCTGCCTGTCTGACGGGGTGCGGGTCGGTGACGACTGCATCATCGGGGCGGGCGCGGTCGTGCTGGACGACACCCAGACCGCCCAGGTCTGCGTCGGCAACCCCGCCCGGCCCACCGGCCGCGACAGCTACACCACCTGGGGCATCGCCCCGCCGGCCGCGGAGGTGGCCCGGCAGCCAGGCGGCAGTGAACTGGTCGCCAGTGACAGTTAGCTGATCATGCGAGCGGCTGGGCGAGGGCCGGTTCCCCGGCCGCAGCCGGGGGCAGCCCGCGAGCCAGCAGCTCACCCACCTTCAGGCCGCCGGCCTGAAGCCGGACGATCGGTTCCGGCCCAACGGCTGACGGCAGGATGCCCATGTGCCCGGGCCGCGGCGGTGCGGGTGGCCAGACCGGCACCTGCTCGGCGGCGACCGCGTCCCGGTCGGCGTCGCCCCAGAACTGCAGGAGGACGGTGCCAGGGGCCTCGGCCGCCAGCAACTTCGCGTCCGCCGCGGTGAACACGGCTGCCGCGCCCGGCTGCAGGGCGAGAATGACCGCGTCCGGGCAGGGCGACAGCAGTTCCGGGCCCAGCTGGCGGCCCAGCGTGACCTCTGCGCCGCCCGCGGCCAGGTAATCGGCGATGAACGGCGCGAAGGAGTTGTCGCAGAGCACCGTCACCCGGCTGCCGTAGACCGCGATGCCAGCCTCGTGCAGCTGCTTGCTGGCCATCGGCCCGAGGAAGGAGAAGACGTCCACCGCCGGGTGGGTCTCGCTGGTCCCGGCCACCCGGATGCCGCGCTGCCGGCACGCGGCCAGGTCAACGTCGGACGGCCGGTACTCCCAGCTCTCGTACATCAGCGGGATCACCGCGGACGGCTTCAGCCGGGCGACCATGGCTGCGTCGATCGGCCGCACCTGGCCGCTGTTGGTAACGATGTCGGCGGCCCCGACGACCTCCGCGGTCTTGGCCGTGACCAGCTGGATCCGCTCGCTCACCCCGGCCTGCCGGGCCAGCTCGGCGGTCCCGGCCGCGAGTTCGGCCGCGGTGGCGTAGCCCGTGGCCGCGGCGAGCGCATAGACCTCGGCCCCGGCCAGCGCGGCCAGCACCGGGGTGACCGCGTAGGCGCCAGTGGCCGCCTCGGTGAGCACGGTGCGGTCGGCCAGGTCCAGCTGGCAGCGCTCGATCGCGGCAGCCATCAGCCGGACCAGGCGCCGCCCGTCCAGCCCCGGCACTAGGCCCGGCGCCAGCCCCGGCACCTGGCCCGGAGCCGCAGCTGTCACGCCCGGCCCGCTGACCGTCCGCTGCCCGCGGGCTCGGCCAGGCCGGCCGCGGACCGCAGCACGGATACGACCAGGTCCTGCTCCTCCTCGGTCATCTGGTGGAAGAGCGGGAGGATGAGCGAGTCGGCGGTGAGCCGCTCGGTCACCGGCAGCGGCGCCCCCTGCTGGCCCGCGTACGCGGGCTCGAGATGCGCCGCCATGATGCCGCGCCGGGCGGAAACCCCCGCGTCCGCGAGCAGGCGGAGCAGTTCGTTCCGGCTGACCGGGAAACTGTCCGGCAGCAGCACCCAGAACGCCTGGTAGTTGGTGCTGCCGTAGGCCGGGTCGTGGACCACGGACAAGCCCGGGATGTCCGCCAGCAGTTCGGAGTAACGCGCGGCCAGGGCGCGCCGCCGGGCGATCATCTGGTCCAGCTTGGCCAGCTGGACCAGGCCGATCGCGGCCTGCACGTCGGTCATCCGGTAGTTGTAGCCGACCTCCAGGTAACTCTCGATCACCGGCTGCTGGCTGGCGTGCCGCTCCGCCGCGCTGGCGTTCATGCCGTGCTCCCGGAGGCGGCGCAGCCGGGCCGCGACGTCCGCGTCCGGGGTGACGATCATCCCGCCCTCACCCGTGGTGAGCAGCTTGCGCGGATGGAACGAGAACGCGGCCAGGGACGCGGTGGCGCCAGCCAGCGGCCCCGGTACACCGACCCGGCCGCGCAGGCGGCGTCCTCGATCACGGCGATGCCGCGCGGCTCGCAGAGCGCCCGCATGGCATCCAGGTCCGCGGGCATCCCGGCCTGGTCCACCAGGATGACCGCGCGGGTCCGCTCGGTCAGGCACGGCTCAACGGTGGCCGGGACCAGGTTCTGGGTGGCCACGTCCACGTCGGCGAAGACCGGCTGCGCGGCCATGTAGCGGACCACGTTGGCGGTCGCGATGAACGACAGGGAGGGGACCACGACCTCGTCGCCGGGGCCGATGCCCGCGGCGATGAGGGTCAGGTGCAGCGCGGTGGTGCAGGAGGACATGGCCACCGCATGCCGGGCCCCGAGATGCCCGGCGAACGCGGCCTCGAACTGCGCCACCCGCGGGCCCTGGGCCACCCAGCCGGATGCGACCGCGGCCGCGGCCGCATCCGCTTCTTCCTGGCCGAGCCAGGGCCGCATCACCGGGATCATGACGGCGCGGTCCCGGCCGCGCGCTGCTCCCGCCACCAGGACACCAGCTGGCGCAAGCCCTGCTCCAGGTTGATCTCGGCCTTCCAGCCCAGGCGCTCGGCCGCGCGGGACACGTCGGCCAGCCGGCGGGTCACCCCGTTCGCTGCCCGGGCGGGCCCGAACTCGAGGTCAAGGTCTGCCCCCATCACCCGGATCAGCATCTGCGCCAGCTCGACCAGGCTCGTCTCGGTGCAGGTGCCGAGGTTGAACACCTCGCCGGACACGTCACTGGCGGCGGCGAGCAGGTTCGCCCGGGCGATGTCCTCGGTGAACACGAAGTCCATGGTCTGCTTGCCGTCACCCAGGATGAGCGGCGGCTGACCCGCCTCGATCCGCTCCATCCAGCGGATCAGCACCTCGGTGTACAGGCCGTGGATGTCCATCCGCGGGCCGTACACGTTGAAGTAACGCAGCGCCACGTAGTTGAGCCCGCGCATGGCCTGGAAGCTGCGCAGCAGCCCCTCGTTGAAGGTCTTGGCCGCCCCGTACAGCGTGTCGTTGTCGTACGGGTGCTGCCGCTCCGGCGTCGGGAACTCCTCAGCCAGCCCGTACACGGATGCGGACGACGCGGCGACGATCTTGCGCACGCCAGCGTCCGCTGCGGCCTCAACGATCTCGTAGGTGCCGTCGACCAGTACCTCCAACGCGAGCCGGGGCTCGGTGGCGCACTGGGTGATCCTGATCGCGGCCTGATGGAAGACCAGGTCGATGCCGGTCATCAGACTGGTGACCAGCGCGCGGTCCTGGATGTCGCCTTCCACCAGCCGGACGTTCCCGGCCGCCAGCGCGCCCGCCAGGTTGTCCCGCCGGCCGCGGACCAGGTTGTCCAGCACGATCACCTCGGCCGCGTCCGCCGCGACCAGCTGGTCGACGATGGTCGAGCCGATGGTGCCCGCGCCCCCCGTGACCAGACAGCGCTGCCCTTTGATCATCTGCTTGCCTCCATGGCTACGGGGACCGCGACCGGGACCCGGACACCGTCCTGCTCGGCACTGCGCGATGCTGCTTCCAGGACCGCCAGGACCCGCAGGCCCGCGCCCGCATCGGTGAGCGGGGCCCGGCTCTCGCTGATCGCACCGGCGAACTCGGCCATCACCGCCAGCAGCGGCTCCTTCTCCGACAGGGCCGGGACGCTGATGTCCCCGGTCCGGTAGGAGATGAGGGTCTGCCTGCGCTCGTCCGGGCCGACCGTGTCGGCGGGCAGCCGGTCCACCCCGCGGTCGTGCACCATCAGCCGGGCTGGCGGGTTCATGTCGTCCCAGACGATCGTCCGCCGGGTGCCGCCGATCACCGTGGTCCTGATCTTCGTGGGGCTCAGCCAGTTCACGTTCACGTGCGCCAGCACGCCGTTGGACAGCCAGATGGACAGGTAGGCGAGGCAGGCCCGGCCGGTGCCGACCGGGTCAGCGGTGTGCGCCGCCACCGCGACCGGCACGATCCCCTCGGGCAGCACGAAGTCCAGGATCGACAGGTCATGCGGGGCCAGGTCCCACAGCACGTCCACGTCGGGCTGCACCAGGCCCAGGTTCACCCGGACCGAGTCGACGAACTGGATCTCGCCGATCTCCCCGGACCGGATGAGCTCACGGATCCGGCGGACCACCGAGGTGTAGCAGTACGTGTGGTCGCACATCAGTACCAGCCCGGTGCGCTCGGCGAGGTGGACCAGCTTCTCGGCGTCTGCCACCGTGGCCGTCAGCGGCTTCTCCACCAGCACGTTCTTGCCTGCCTCGAGGGCGGCGCGGACCAGGTCGAAATGGGTGGCCGCGGGCGTGGCGATGGCCACCGCGCTGACCTCCGGGTCGGCCAGCACCTCGTCGTAGCTGGCGGTGGCGCGGACCGGGGTATAGACGTCCAGGGCAGCCTCGGCCCGGGCCAGGTCCCGGTCGCACAGCCACTTCAGCCGGAACGCGGGCGTGGACCGCGCGGCCCGGACGAGGTTAGGCCCCCAGTAGCCGGCACCGACTACGGCCAGCCCAATAGACGACATGCTGAAACCCTCCCGACATCAGTTCGGTTGCTCCGGTTTGCCTGGCCAAAGAGGGCGCGCTGGCCCTCCAGGCCAGCGGGTGCCCCGGCCGGTACTTCCGTCTGGTCCGCCAGCTCTGACCATCCGCCCGTCCGGCCGCCCCGCTTCCCGTCCGGCCAGCACTCTTACGACGCGGAGCCCGGCCAGCAGGATGACAGGCTGATCACACTTTGCCGTACTTTGCCGCAGGCTGCCCGGTCATTGCCGGCATCCGGCGCGGGGCCGGCGGGGCCGGGGTGGTCAGGTGTGGAGGGCGGCTTCCCGGAGCTGGCCGTCGCTCTCCAGGTACTCCTCGCCGGTCTGCGGGCAGCGCCAGCGCCCCGGGCCGGCCTCCTCCAACGGCACCCCGGCGCGGCCCACCCAGCCGATCCGGCGCGCGGGTACCCCGGCCACCAGCGCGAAGTCCGGCACGTCCCGGGTGACCACGGCGCCCGCCGCGACCAGGGACCAGCGGCCGATCTCGCAGCCGGCCACCACCACGACCCGGGCCCCCAGCGCCGCCCCCTCCCGGACGCTGACGCCCTTGGCGTCCCAGTCATCCGGCCGCTTGACCTTGCCGGCCACGTCGGTGGAGCGCGGGTACATGTCGTTGGTGAGCACCGTGGCGGGCCCGATGAACACTCCGTCGTCCAGCCGGGCCGGCTCGTAGACCAGCGCGTAATTCTGCAGCTTGACGTTGTCGCCGATGATCACGCCGGGGCCGACGTAAGCGCCGCGGCCCACGATGCAGCCGCTGCCGAGCCGGGCGTCCTCCCGGACCTGGGCGAGATGCCAGACCGTGCTGCCCGGCCCGATCACGGCGCTGTCGTCCACGTCCGCCGTCGGCTGGATCCGCGCACTGTCCACGGTAAGGCCCTCCCTCTCGCTGCAGATCGTCCCAGGCTGCCGCATATCCCGACGCGGCGCGCAATATCCTGCCGGAGCGCGCACAGCCGTGCATACTTGCCCGTTGTGGTGAGCGTTGTCGTTCCGGCCCATAACGAAGCCCGGGTGATCGGGCGCCTGCTCGGGCGGCTGGTGCCGGAGGAACACCCTGGCGAGCTCGATGTCATCGTCGTGGCCAACGGCTGCACCGATGATACGGCCGAGGTGGCGGGTTCCTTCGGCCCCCCGGTCCGGGTGCTGTCCATCCCGGTGGCTTCCAAGCGCGAGGCGCTGCTAGCTGGTGACCAGGCCGCGCGCGGCTTCCCGCGGATCTACGTGGATGCGGACGTGGAACTCGGCGCCGACGACATCCGGGCGCTGGGCGCGGCGCTGGGCCGGCCCGGGGCGCTGGCGGGCGGCCCGGAGCGGGTGCTCGACCTGGCTGGCCGGCCGTGGCCGGTCCGCTGGTACTACGACGTTTGGGGCCGGCTGCCCGAGGTCCGCCGCGGGCTGTTCGGCCGGGGCGTCATCGGGCTGAGCGAGGCGGGCTTCGCCCGGGTGGCCAGCATGCCCCCGCTGCTGGCCGACGACCTCGTCGCCTCGCTCGCGTTCCAGCCGGAGGAACGGGTCATCGTGCCCGAAGCGCGGGTCGTCGTGCACACCCCGCGCACCTTCCGGGACCTGCTGCGCCGCCGGGTGCGCGCCACCATGGGGGTGAGCCAGGTCGAGGCGGCCGAGGGTGCGCCGGACTCGACGGCCCGGACCCGGTCGGCCGACCTGCTCGCGATGATCCGGGCTGAGCCGCTGCTCGCTCCCCGGGTGGCGCTGTTCGTGGCGGTGGCGGTGATCGCGCGGCGGCGGGCCAGCCGGGAAGTGCAGCGGCGGTCCTACACGACCTGGATGCGGGACGAGAGCAGCCGCGGCTAGCCCGGGAGCCACCGGGATCCCGGAGCTACCGGGGGCCCGGCAGCCACCGGGGCCGCGACACGCCGCTACCCGGCGGCGGCGCCCCGGCCCAGGACACAGCGAAGAGCGACGAAGAGACGGAGAGTAGCCGAAAGCCCGCAAGCATGTGCCTATCGGGACATTCCTCGATGAGTGGTGAGGTACGCGTCAACCATCCGGTTTGATCGGGCGTCTTTCATACAGGCCGCGATGCGGGCCAGGGTGTGACGGGGTGACAAGGACGGTGGAGTCGAGTGTCGGGTAGTACGGCCGTCACGAGCAGGGCAAGGACGAGGAGCCAGGCCAAGCTGGCCGCGCGCGATCCTGCCGCGTGGACCCGCGCTTACCTGCGCCGGGTGGTCTTCGCCGACTGCCTCTGCGCCCTCGCCGCGGGAGCCCTCGCCTTCGAGGTGCGCTTCGCGGCGCCGAACTACCATCCCGCCGTCTACATCGCGTTCACCGGCCTGCTGCCGATCCTGTGGACGGTGGCCCTGGCCGTGGCCGGGGGCTACGACACCCGGTTCGTCGGCGTCGGCTCGGATGAGTTCCGCAAGGTGCTGAACGCCGCGGTCGGCCTGACCGCGTTCGTGGCGATCGCCTCCTACGCGGTGAAGTTCCCCTTCGCCCGCGGCTATGTGCTGCTCGCGCTGCCCTGCACCACCGTGTTCGACCTCGTCGTCCGGCACCGGCTGCGGCGGCGGCTGCACCGGCTGCGCAGCAAGGGCGCGTGCATGCGCCGGGTGGTCGCAGTCGGGCACGCCCCGGCGGTCGCCGACCTCATCGGTGAGCTGCGCCGGGGTACCTACCATGGCCTGTCCGTGGTAGGCGCCTGCCTGGCCGGCGGGACCATGCTGGGCGAGATCGCCGGCGTCCCGGTCTACGGTGGCCTCACCAACGTGACCTCGGCGGTCGGCCACCTCGAGGCGGACACCGTGGCCGTGCTGGCCTGCCCGGAGATGAACGGCATCCGGCTCCGCCAGCTCGCCTGGGACCTGGAGAAAACCGGCACCGACATGTGCGTCGCGCCGGCCCTGATGGACGTGGCCGGCCGCGGACGACCATCCGGCCGGTCGCCGGGCTGCCGTTGCTGCACGTGGACCACCCCGAGCTGGACGGCGGCAAGCAGGTCGTCAAGGCCCTGTTCGACAAGATCGTGGCACTGACCGGGCTGGCCCTGGTGGCCCCGCTGTTCGTGGTGATCATGCTGGCGATCAAGCTCAGCGACCACGGGCCGGTGTTCTTCCGGCAGGTCCGGGTGGGCAAGGACGGGCACAGTTTCGCCGTCTGGAAGTTCCGGACCATGGTGGTGGACGCGGAGCAGCGCAAGGCGGAACTGGCCGCGCACAACGAGGCGGACGGGGCGCTGTTCAAGATGCGCCGCGACCCGCGGGTCACCCGGGTCGGCAGCTACCTGCGCCGGTACTCCCTGGATGAGCTGCCCCAGCTGATCAACGTCCTGGTCGGCGACATGTCGCTGGTCGGGCCGCGGCCCGCGCTCCCGATGGAAGCGGCCAAGTACGGCGTGCCGATGCGGCGCCGGCTGGTGGTGAAGCCGGGCATGACCGGCCTGTGGCAGATCAACGGCCGGTCGGACCTGCCCTGGGACGAAGCGGTCCGGCTGGACCTGCGCTACGTGGAGAACTGGTCCTTCGCCCTGGACCTGCAGATTCTCTGGAAAACCTGGTCGGCGGTCATGCGCGGGTCCGGGGCCTATTAGCCTGGGGCATTCCGGCGGTCCCCTGCCGGACCCCACCGGTGCCCGGCCGGAGACGCTGCTGGCGGCACTGGCCGGAGAATCTGCCGGAGACAGGAGCCTGCCCGACGATGACGGACGACGACCGCCTGGCCCGTGACCTTGCCGTTGAGGCAGGGCGCCGCCTGCTGGCCCGGCGCGCGGACGGCGGCGAGCCCGGCGAGCTCCGCGACGCGGGTGACCGGCTGTCGCACGAGTTCCTGGCCGCGGAGCTCAGCCGGCTCCGGCCGGGGGACGCGGTCCTGTCCGAGGAGGGCCGCGACAACCCGGCCCGGCTGTCCGCGGACCGGGTCTGGATCGTCGACCCGCTGGACGGCACCAGGGAATTCGGCGAGCCAGGCCGGACCGACTGGGCGGTGCACGTGGCGTTGTGGGAACAGGGTGCGCTGACCGCGGGAGCTGTGGCGCTGCCCGCGCTGGGCACGGTCCTCAGCACCGCCGAGCCGCCGCCACAGCCGGCCGCCGCGGTGCCGGGCCACCCGCTCCGCGTCCTGGTCAGCCGGTCCCGGCCGCCGGCCTTCCTGGACCAGCTGGCCGAGGAGATCAAGCTCACGCTGGTGCCGCTCGGCTCGGCTGGCGCGAAGGCCGCCGCGGTGATCCGCGGTGAGGCCGACGCTTACCTGCACAGCGGCGGCCAGTACGAGTGGGACTCCGCGGCGCCGGTCGCGGTGGCCGCCGCCGCCGGGCTGCACGCGTCCCGGCTGGACGGTTCCCCGCTGGTCTACAACCAGGCTGATCCATCCCTGCCGGACCTGATGATCTGCCCGGCCGCACTGGCCCAGCCGCTGCTGGATGGACTTCGCGCGGCCGGCTGTTCTATCGCTTGACGGCAGTCCAGCGCCGGACTGTGCCCCGACCGCCCTGACCCTTGCCCATGCCCTGACCCACGGAGCCCGCGAGATGGCCATTACTCGCTCTGACTATTCACTGTCCCAGCTCGATGTGCTCGAAGCCGAGTCGATCCACGTGATGCGTGAGGTCGCGGCTGAGTTCGAGCGGCCCGTGCTGCTGTTCTCCGGCGGCAAGGACTCCATCGTCATGCTGGCCCTGGCGGAACGGGCGTTCTGGCCAGCCCGGATCCCGTTCCCGGTGATGCACGTGGACACCGGCCATAACTTCACCGAGGTGATCGACTACCGGGACCGCCGGGTCGCCGAGGCGGGGGTGCGCCTGGTGGTCGCCTCGGTGCAGGACTCGATCGACCAGGGCCGGGTCACCGAGGAGGCCGGCCGGTGGGCCAGCCGGAACCGGCTGCAGACCACCACGCTGCTGGACGCGATCGAGGAGAACCGGTTCGACGCGGTGTTCGGCGGCGGCCGCCGGGACGAGGAAAAAGCCCGGGCCAAGGAGCGGGTCTTCTCGTTCCGGGATGAGTTCGGCCAGTGGGACCCGAAGAACCAGCGCCCGGAGCTGTGGAACATCTATAACACCCGGATCCGGATGGGTGAGCACATCCGGGTGTTCCCGCTGTCCAACTGGACCGAGCTGGACGTCTGGCAGTACATCGCCCGGGAGAAGCTGGAGATCCCGTCGATCTACTTCGCGCACAGCCGCCGGGTGTTCGAGCGCGACGGCATCCTGCTCGCCGACAACGAGTTCATGACCCACGGCGAGGACGAGCCGGTATTCGAGACGCAGGTGCGCTACCGCACCGTTGGCGACATGACCTGCACCGGGGCCGTGGAATCCACCGCCGCGACGGTGACCGACGTGATCGCTGAGATCGCGGCCACCCGGATCACCGAGCGGGGCCAGACCCGCGCCGACGACCGGACCAGCGAGGCGGCCATGGAAGACCGCAAGCGAGAGGGATACTTCTGATGCCAGCCACGCTCGAGGACGTCGTCTCACCAGAAGGAAGCAGGCAGATGGATATCCTGCGGCTGGCCACGGCTGGCTCGGTCGATGACGGCAAGAGCACGCTGATCGGCCGCCTGCTGTTCGACTCGAAGGCGATCTTCGAGGATCAGCTGGCCGCGGTGGAGCGGACCAGCAAGGCCCGCGGTGAGGACTTCACCAACCTCGCGCTGCTCACCGACGGCCTGCGCGCCGAGCGGGAGCAGGGCATCACGATCGACGTGGCCTACCGGTACTTCGCCACGCCGCGGCGGAAGTTCATCATCGCCGACACCCCCGGGCACATCCAGTACACCCGCAACATGGTCACCGGGGCATCCACCGCCGACCTGGCCATCGTGCTGGTGGACGCGCGCAACGGGCTGACCGAGCAGAGCCGCAGGCACGCCTTCCTGGCCACGTTGCTGCGCGTGCCGCACCTCGTGCTGGCGGTGAACAAGATGGACCTGGTCGACTACGACCAGGCAGTGTTCGACCGGATCAGCGAGGAGTTCGCGGCGTTCGCGGCCAAGCTGGAGATCGGCGACCTGAGCTTCATCCCCATTTCCGCGCTGCACGGTGACAACGTGGTACAGCGGTCCGAGCGCATGCCCTGGCACGACGGGCCGTCGCTGCTGCACCACCTCGAGCACGTGCACATCGCCTCCGACCGCAACCTGATCGACGTCCGCTTCCCGGTGCAGTACGTGATCCGGCCGCACCAGGCCACCGACCCGGAACTGCACGACTACCGCGGCTACGCCGGGCAGGTGGCGGGCGGGGTGCTGAAGCCTGGTGACGAGGTGATGCACCTGCCGTCCGGGTTGACGACCAGGATCGACCGGATCGACACCGCGCACGGCCCGGTGCCCGAGGCGTACACGCCCATGTCGGTGACCCTGGTGCTCGAGGATGACCTGGACATCTCCCGCGGCGACATGATCTGCCGGCCACACAACCAGCCAATGGTCACCCAGGACGTCGAAGTCATGGTCTGCTGGATGTCGGAGAACAAGCCGCTGGCCGCCCGGGACCGGCTGGTCGTCAAGCACACGTCGCGGACGGTCAAGGCCATCGTCCGCGAACTGCACTACCGGCTCGACGTGAATACCCTGCACCGGGACGAGACGACGCAGGGCCTCGGCCTGAACGAGGTAGGCCGGGTGAGCCTGCGGCTGACCCAGCCGTTGTTCTGCGACCCGTACAGCCGGAACCGGCTCACTGGCGGCCTGATCCTGATCGATGAAAGCAGCAACGCCACCGTGGGCGCGGGAATGATCACCGAGGGGCGCTGAACCGGGTACTGACGACAGAGCCGGAGCCAGAGTCGCGGAGGCGGAAAGTCCAGTGACGCCGTTCGATCACCTTCCCGACTACATGGCCTTGCCCCGGCTCGCTGGCCTCCGGCTGGCCCCGGACGGCAGCTGGCTGGCGGCGACGGTGCAAAGCCTGTCCGCGGACGGCCGCACGTACTCGCCCAGTCTCTGGCGGATCGACACGGGCCAGGGCGGCCTGGGCGCGGGCGGCCCGGATGCTGACCAGACGCATGCTGACCAGGCGGGCACTGACCAGGCGGGCACTGACCGGGCCGCGGTCCGGCTGACCCGGTCCGCGGAGGGCGAGGACAGCCCGGCCTTCCTGCCGGACGGATCACTGCTGTTCCTGTCCGCTCGCCCGGCCCCGCCCGCAGCCCGCCCGGCCGCGCCCGGCGAAGGTGACGGGCCGGCCGGGAAAGACGGCCCGGCCGAGGAGGCGACGGGGAAACGCGCCCTGTGGCTGCTGCCGGCCAGCGGTGCGGAAGGCCGCCAGGTCATAGCGCCACCGGGGGGCATCACCCGGCTCGCCACCGCGGCCGGCGCCCCGCTCGCCGCATTCACCGCGCCGGTGCTGCCCGGCGCCCGCGGCGCGGCCGATGACGCCGGGCAGCGGAAGGCCCGCAAGGACGCGGGTGTCACCGCGATCCTGCACGAGACCGCGCCGGTCCGGTTCTGGGACCATGCTCTCGGGCCGGATGAGCTGCGGCTGCTGGTCACCGCGGTCAGCCCGGACGGGGAACCGGGCCCGGACCTGGCGGCCGGCTGGCGGGAGCCGCGCGACCTGACCGCTGAGCCAGGCCGGGCGCTCGATGAGCACTCGTTCGAGCTGACGCCGGACGGGCGGTACGCCGTTACCGGCTGGTCGGTGTACGCGCCCAGCGGGGAGCAGCGCGGGGAAGTGGCCGTCATCGACACCCGGTCCGGGGCGCGGCGGACCTTGCTGTCCGCCCCTGGCCACGACTTCTCCGCGCCGCGGGTGTCCCCGGACGGCCAGTCGGTGCTGGCCATCCGGGAGCAGCACGACAGCCTGGCCGAGCCCGCCGACGTGACCCTGGTGCTGGCGCCGCTGGACGGCAGCTCCGGCCCGGCCGACCTGCTCGGCGGGCTGGACCGGTGGCCGGCCGAGACGGCCTGGGCGCCGGATGGCCAGCAGGTCTACTTCACCGCCGATGATCAGGGCCGCCGTCCGGTGTTCCGGATCGACCTGGCGACCGCTGAGGTGACCCGGCTCACCAGTGACCATGGCGCGTACTCCGCGCTGTGCCCGGCCCCGGACGGCCGCTTCCTCTACGCGCTGCGCGCGGCGGTGGACAGCCCGCCCATGGCCGTCCGGCTGGACCTGGCAGAGCCCGCCGCCCGGCCCCGGCCGCTGGCTGGCCCGGCCCCGGCCCCGGAGCTTCCCGGCGAGCTGACCGAGATCGAGACGGCGGCCAGTGACGGCGCGGTCATCCGGGCCTGGCTGGTCCGGCCGGCCGCCGCCAGCACCCCGGCGCCGTTGCTGCTCTGGGTGCATGGCGGCCCGCTGTCCAGCTGGAATTCCTGGTCCTGGCGGTGGAACCCATGGCTGATGGCCGCACGTGGCTACGCGGTCCTGCTGCCCGACCCGGCCCTGTCCACGGGGTACGGCCGTGACTTCATCGCCCGCGGCCACGTGAACTGGGGGGACAAGCCTTTTACCGACCTGATGGCCATCACCGACGCCGCGGCCGCCCGCCCGGACATCGACGAGACACGCACGGCAGCCATGGGCGGCTCGTTCGGCGGCTACATGGCCAACTGGATCGCCGGGCACACCGACCGGTTCCGCGCCATCGTCACCCACGCCAGCCTGTGGGCGCTGGACCAGATGTTCGGCACCACCGACGCCCCGGCGCTGTGGCGGCGCCACTTCGGCACCCCGGTCAGCCATCCGGAGCACTACACGGCGAACTCACCGCATCTGCATGCGGCCAGCATCAGCACGCCGATGCTGGTGATTCACGGCGACCGGGACTACCGGGTGCCGATCGGCGAGGCGCTGCGACTGTGGGCGGACCTGGCCGCCGGGGCGGCGGGCGGGGCGGCCAAGTTCCTGTACTTCCCGGACGAGAACCACTGGGTGCTCACCCCCGGGAACGCGACCGTCTGGTACGAGACCGTGTACGCCTTCCTCGCCGAGCACGTGCTCGGCGAACCCTGGCAGCGCCCCGATACTGCTCTGAGCCCTGCCCTGCGCGCTCTGCCGGCTGCGCTCACCCCGGACCGCGCTGAGCCCTCGACTGCGCTGCGGCGCGGGCCGGCTACCAGACGTCGCCGCCGCGCCAGCCGCAGGTCAGCCCGGTGGACAGGTCAAGCGGGACCTGCAGCGGGAAGACGTAGATCGCGCCGTCGTCGTCCTTGGTGCGGACTATGCCGTCCGGGGTGAGCGCCGAGGACGGCCCCTGCCACAACTGCCAGCCGCGCGCTGCGTAGAACGCGGCGGCCTCGTCGGTCGCGCCCAGTGCGCCCAGGTCGTAGGCGTTGCGGATGACCCGCTCCAGCTCGTCCATCATGGCCGCCCCGTAACCGCGGCCACGGCGGTCCGCGCGCACCCCCACACCTTCCACATAGCCCGCCCGCAGCGCCCGGCCGCCGGTCAGCAGCCGCCGCTGGATCACCGAGGCGTGGCCGATCAGCTCGGTCCCCTCCCAGACCAGCGCGTGCACCCCGCCCAGGGCGTGCTCCCAGTCGTCGTCGGTCATATCGTCGAACACGTCGTAGAGCAGGGCCCGCGCGGCGGTGCGGGTGCCCGCATCCAGGTCGGCGGTGTGAGCGGTACGCAACTCAGCCATGACCGCCATCCTCGCCGCCCCGCCCGGGCCGGGCGACCCGTTTTCCGGCCGCCGCCCGGATCCGTCGCAGAGCGCGGTGATTTACGCCCCGCCCGCGGGGCACAAATCACCGCGCTAACGTCCGGGCCGGCGCAGGCAGGGCTGGCGGTGCGGCGCGGGGGTGGCGGCTATGCCAGGCTGAGGGCATGACGCGCGCGAACCTGGACAAGCAGCCTGGCGAGGTCGCCGCCATGTTCGACAAGGTTGCTGAGCGCTACGACCTGCTCAACGATGTGCTGTCGCTGGGCCAGGACCGGTGGTGGCGGCGGGTTGTGGCGGTGGCGGTCAGCGCCCGGCCGGGCGAGCGGGTGCTCGATCTCGCGGCTGGCACCGGGACCTCCTCGCGCACCTTCACCACCGCGGGTGCGCACTGCGTGGCCTGCGACTTCTCCCTGGGCATGCTCCAGGTCGGCGCGCGCAGGCTGCACTCGGGGTCGGGCACGCTGCCGGCCCAGCCGGACCGGAGCCCGCACGGCAACGGCACCGCCGGTCCCCGCGAGCCGGCCCGGCGGGTCAGCTTCGTGGCGGGTGACGCGTTGCGGCTGCCCTTCCACGACCAGGCCTTTGACGCGGTGACGATCTCCTTCGGGCTCCGCAACGTGGCCGACCCGGATGCGGCGCTGGCCGAGATGTTCCGGGTCACCAGGCCCGGCGGCCGGCTGGTGATCTGCGAGTTCGGCCACCTGCCATGGCCGCGGCTGAACACGGTCTACGAGCGGTACCTGGCCGGCGCGCTGCCGGTGGTGGCGCGGCGGCTGTCGCGCGCCCCGGACGCGTACGCGTACCTGGCCGAATCCATCAAGGACTGGCCGGCTCAGGCTGAGCTGGCCCGGAGGATGACCACCGCGGGCTGGTCGGCAGTACGCTGGCGGGACCTGACCATGGGGGTCGTGGCTGTGCACTTCGGCCGCCGTCCCGGCTAAGTGCGGCTGCGAGCCAGCCTGGCAGCCGCGGTCCGGCAGCCGTGGGGCGGTTCGCCGGGCCGTCGGGTGAAGGTCTAGACTCCGGAAAGAAGAACTTGTGAAGCTGTTCACAAGATAGTCAGGACGAGGTCCGTGACCCAGGAAGTCCCCCCAGCTATGGACCCGGACGTGCCATCTCCCGGCGCCTCTGCTGCCGCACCCGAAGCCGTGGCACCCGCTGTCGCGGCGCCGTCTGCCGCGTCTCCCGCAGCGCCGGAACCCCCCGCCGCGGCTCCCGCCGGGCCGGACCCGTCCGCCGGGCCGGACCCGTCCGCCAGGCCGGACCCGTCCGCCAGGCCGGGACTGTCCGCCGGGACCGCGCCAGCGCCGCGCTCCCGCAGCGTCCCGGAGGAGGCGGACGTCATCGTGGTCGGCGCCGGCCCGGCCGGGTCGTCGGTGGCCTGTTACCTCGCCCGGGCCGGGGTGGACGTGCTGGTGCTGGAGAAGGCCACCTTCCCGCGGGAGAAGGTGTGCGGCGACGGCCTCACCCCGCGCGCGGTCAAGGCGCTGGTCAGCATGGGCGTGCCCGTGGCTGAGCAGGACGGCTGGGTGCGCAACAAGGGGCTGCGGATCATCGGCGGCGGGGTCCGGCTGGAACTGCCGTGGCCCGAGCTGTCCAGCTACCCCGGGTACGGCCTGGTCCGGGCCAGGACGGACTTCGATGAGATCCTCGCCCGCACCGCGCAGAAGGCGGGCGCGCGGCTGATCGAGGGAATGACCGTGACCGGCCCCGTGCTCGACGCCGCAGGCCAGATCACCGGGGTGACCGCCCGGCCGTCCGGCGCCAGCGCTGATGAGCCGGACCGCAGCTACCGGGCCCGGGTGGTGGTGGCCGCCGACGGCAACTCCTCCCGGCTGTCCCTGGCCATGGGCTTGCGCAAGCGGGATGACCGGCCGCTCGGGGTGGCCGTCCGGACCTACTACACCAGCCCGCGGCACCAGGACGACTACCTGGAATCGTGGCTGGACCTGTGGGACGGCGAGCGGCTGCTGCCCGGCTACGGCTGGATCTTCGGCATGGGCGATGGCACCAGCAACGTGGGCCTCGGCCTGCTGAACACCTCCGCCGCGTTCGGCAACGTGGACTACCGGGCACTGCTGCGCCGGTGGCTGGCCGGGACGCCCGCGGAGTGGGGGTACCGCGAGGAGAACCGGACCCAGCCGATCCGCGGCGCGGCGCTGCCGATGGGCTTCAACCGGACCCCGCACTACACCAGGGGGCTGCTGCTGGCTGGCGACGCGGGCGGCATGGTGAACCCGTTCAACGGCGAGGGCATCGCCTACGCCCTGGAATCAGGCCAGCTCGCCGCCGCGGTGATCGCGCAGGCCCTGGCCCGGCCGGACCGGCGCGGCACGGAGCGGGTGCTCGCCGCCTACCCCCGGGCGCTGAAGGAGGCCTACGGTGGCTACTACACTCTCGGGCGCACGTTCGTTCAGGCGATCGGCAACCCGAAGATCATGCAGTTCGCGACCAGGCACGGGATGCCTCACCCCGCGCTGATGCGGATCACTTTGAAGCTGCTGGCCAACCTCACTGAGTCGCGAGGTGGTGACGCGACCGATCGCCTGATCAACGCACTGTCTAAGATGACGCCGGCGGCTTAGGCATTCCGGCCTGACTGCCGCAGGAAGAAGAGGAAGGGAGGCACGCCGTGCTGAGTCTGTACATCCCGATCCTGGTGCTCGGCGGCCTGGCCGCCGCCTTCGCGATCTTCTCGCTGGTGATGGGGTCGCTGGCCGGCCCGAAGCGCTGGAATCGCGCCAAGCTTGAAGCGTATGAATGCGGGATCGACCCAACGCCGCCGACCGTCGGCAGCCGGTTCCCGGTGAAGTACTACCTGACGGCGATGCTGTTCATCCTCTTTGACATCGAGATCGTGTTCCTGTACCCCTGGGCGGTCGCCTACGACCGGCTGGGGGTCTTCGGCCTCGTCGAGATGGTGCTCTTCATCGTCACCCTTCTGGTCGCGTACGCCTATGTCTGGCGGCGCGGCGGTCTGGAGTGGGACTAGACGATGGGCCTGGAAGAAAAGCTGCCGAGCGGGATCCTGCTCACCAACGTCGAGAAGCTCGCTGGTTACGCACGCAAGAGCTCGGTCTGGCCGGCCACGTTCGGGCTGGCCTGCTGCGCGATCGAGCTGATGCAGACCGGCGGGGCGCGGCACGACCTGGCCCGGTTCGGCATGGAGCGCGCGTCCAACACGCCCCGGCAGGCGGACCTGATGATCGTGGCCGGGCGGGTCAGCCAGAAGATGGCCCCGGTGCTCCGGCAGATCTACGACCAGATGGCCGCGCCCAAGTGGGTCATCTCGATGGGCGTGTGCGCCTCCAGCGGCGGCATGTTCAACAACTACGCGATCGTGCAGGGCGTGGACCACGTCGTGCCGGTGGACATCTACCTGCCCGGCTGCCCGCCACGGCCGGAGATGCTGCTGGACGCGATCCTCAAGCTGCACGACAAGATCCAGAACATGAAGCTGGGCATCAACCGGGAGCGGGAAGTGACGGAACTGGAGGCCGAACGGCTGCAGCGGCTGCCGCTCGCGGCCGACCTGGCGCCCCGCCACCTAGCCCCGCGGGCCGCCCCGGGCGGCTCCGCGGGCGCCTCGGTCAGTTCCCCGGCGGCTGCGGTCGGCTCCCACACGGGCGGCCCGGTGGACCCGGGACAGCCAGGGGCGCCCCGATGAGCGGGGAGAACGCCGGAGCGCCCGACACGCCCGAACCGGATGAGGCCGCGCTGGCCGGCCAGGAGCGGCTCGGCGAGGAGGTCGTGCGGACCGGCATGTTCGGCACCCGGACCACCGGCGACACCTCGGGCTACGGCGGGCTGCAGGTCCGGCGGGCGGCGCTGCCGTCCAGCCCGCGGCCGTACGGTGGCTATTTCGACGAGGTTACCGACGCGCTGAGCACCCGCCTGGACGAGGCGGGCACGGACTTCGGCGAGGCCATCGAGCGGGTCATCGTGGACCGCGGGGAACTCACCCTGCACGTGCGGCGGGAGTACCTGCTGGACGTGTGCCGGACGCTGCGGGACGAGGCCTCGCTGGCCTTCGAGCTGTGCGGCGGGGTGTCCGGGGTGCACTACCCCAGCGACCACGACCGCGAGCTGCACGCGGTCTACCACTTGCGCTCGATCACCCACAACCGGCAGATCCGGCTCGAGGTGAGCATCCCCGACGCGGACCCGCACGTGCCGTCGGTGGTCAGCGTCTACCCGACCTGCGACTGGCACGAGCGGGAGACCTGGGACTTCTTCGGCATCATCTTCGACGGGCACCCCGCGCTGACCAGGATCGAGATGCCCGACGACTGGAAGGGCCACCCGCAGCGGAAGGACTACCCGCTCGGCGGCATCCCGGTCGAGTACCGCGGCGCCACCGTGCCGCCACCGGACGAGCGGAGGGCGTACACGTGACCACCCAGGCAGGCGGCACGGAGCGGCCAGCCGCGGACGGCGCCGCTGAGGGTACCGAGGGCCGCGTCTACAACGTCGCCGGGGGCGACTGGGACGAGGTCGTCCAGGCCGCGCGGGAGGCGGCCGAAGCGCCGGACACCGAGCACATGGTCGTCAACATGGGCCCGCAGCATCCTTCCACCCACGGGGTGCTGCGGCTGGTGCTGACCCTGGACGGGGAGACCGTCACCGAGCTCCGGCCGGTCATTGGCTACCTGCACACGGGCATCGAGAAGAACATGGAGTTCCGCACCTGGACGCAGGGCGTCACGTTCTGCACCCGGGCCGACTACCTCTCGCCCATCTTCAACGAAACCGTGTACTGCCTCGCGGTCGAGAAGCTGCTCGGGGTCGAGGCGGAAGTGCCCGAACGGGCCAGCATCCTGCGGGTGCTGATGATGGAGCTGAACCGGATCGCCTCGCACATGACCGCGATCGGCACGTTCGGCCTGGAACTCGGGGCCACCACCGTTTTCCTCTACGCGGTGCGGGAGCGGGAACGCATCCTCGACTTGTTCGAGCTGATCACCGGGTTGCGGATGAACCACGCGTACGTCCGCCCGGGCGGGGTGTCCCAGGACCTGCCGCCCGGTGCGCTCGACGCGATCCGCGAGTTCCTGGCCCGGATGCCGCACCAGCTCGCCGAGCTGCGTTCGCTGCTGGACGCCAACCCGCTCTACCTGGCCCGGACCAAGAACGTGGCCTACCTGGACCTGGCCGGCTGCATGGCGCTCGGCGTGACCGGCCCGCTGCTGCGCGGCACCGGGCTGCCCTGGGACCTGCGCAAGAGCCAGCCGTACTGCGGCTATGAGAGCTACGAGTTCGACGTGCGGACGCAGGACACCTGCGATGCCTACGGCCGGTACCTGGTCCGCATCGACGAGTGCGACGAGTCCCTGAAGATCATCGACCAGGCCGCCGACCGGCTGGCCGGACCGCGGCCAGAGCACGACCCGGTGATGATCGCTGACCCGAAGATCGGCTGGCCCGCCAAGCTGGCGCTGGGCGGGGACGGCCTCGGCAACTCACCAGATCACATCGCGCACATCATGGGGCAGTCGATGGAAGCGCTGATCCACCACTTCAAGCTGGTCACCGAGGGTTTCCGGGTGCCAGCGGGCCAGGTGTACACGGCGGTGGAGTCACCGCGCGGCGAGCTGGGCTGCCACGCGGTCAGCGACGGCGGCACCCGGCCGTACCGGGCCCACTTCCGCGACCCGTCATTCACGAACCTGCAGGCCGTCGCGGCCATGGCCGAAGGCGGCATGGTCGCCGACGTCATCCCGGCGGTGGCCAGCATCGACCCGGTTATGGGAGGCGTGGACCGGTGAGCAGCCAACGTGCAGGTTTCCATCGACGCCCTGTTTTCGTGGGAGGCGTGGACCGGTAATGGCGCTCACCCAGGAGGCCCGGGACCGGCTGGCACCGGACGCCGCGCAGATCATCGCCCGCTACCCGAAGCCACGGTCGGCGCTGCTGCCGCTGCTGCACCTGGTGCAGGCGGAAGAGGGCTACGTGTCCGACGACGGCATCGAGTTCTGCGCCCAGCAGCTCGGCCTGACCGAAGCCGAGGTCACCGCGGTGACCTCGTTCTACACCATGTACAAGCGCCATCCGGTGGGCAAGTACCACGTCGGCGTGTGCACCAACTCGCTGTGCGCGGTGATGGGCGGCGATGCGATCTTCGCTGACCTCCAGGAGCACCTCGGCGTCGGCAACGACGAGACCACCGGGGACGGCCAGGTCACCCTGGAGCACCTGGAGTGCAACGCGGCCTGCGACTACGCCCCCGTAGTGATGGTGAACTGGGAGTTCTTCGACAACATGACGCCGCAGTCGGCCCGCGACCTGACGGACAGCCTGCGGGCGGCCCAGCCGCCCTCGCCGACCCGCGGCGCGCCGCGGCTGTGCACCTGGAAGCAGGCGTCCCGGATCCTGGCCGGCTTCCCCGACGATCAGGGTACCGGCGGCCGCACGGCCGGCCAGCCCAGCCTGGCCGGGCTGCGGATCGCCGAAGAGCATGGCTGGATGCCCGAGTCCGCTGATGGGAGCGCTAAGTGACGGCTGTGCTGATCCCTGAGCTGACCGCTTTCTGGGACGAGCCCGACTCGTTCACGCTGGCGGCCTACCGGCGGCACGGCGGATACCAGGCCCTGCCCAAGGCCCTGGGCATGCAGCCGGACGAGGTCATCCAGACGATGAAGGACTCCGTCCTGCGCGGCCGTGGCGGGGCCGGCTTTCCCACCGGGCTGAAGTGGGGCTTCATCCCGCAGGGTGACGGCAAGCCGCACTACCTGGTGGTGAACGCGGACGAGTCCGAGCCCGGCGCCTGCAAGGACATGCCGACGCTGCTGGCCAACCCGCAGGCCCTGATCGAGGGCATGGTCATCGCCGCCTACGCGATCCGCGCCCACCAGGCGTTCATCTACGTGCGCGGCGAGGTGCTGCACGTGATCCGGCGGCTGCAGCACGCCGTGGCCGAGGCCCGCGAGGCCGGCTTCCTGGGTGCGGACATCCTGGGCTCCGGCTTCGACCTCGAGGTCGTCGTGCACTCCGGGGCCGGCGCTTACATCTGCGGCGAGGAGACCGCGCTGCTCGACTCGCTGGAGGGCTACCGGGGGCAGCCACGGCTGAAGCCGCCGTTCCCGGCGGTGGCCGGCCTGTACGCCTGCCCCACCGTGGTGAACAACGTCGAGTCGATCGCCACCGTGCCCTACATCCTGCGGCACGGTGCCGGGGAGTTCACCAAGTTCGGCACCGAGCGGTCCAAGGGCTTCGGCATCTTCTCGCTGTCCGGTCATGTCACCACGCCCGGCCAGTACGAGGCGCCGCTCGGCACCACCCTGCGCGAGCTGCTGGACCTGGCCGGCGGGATCCGGGCCGGGCACCGGCTGAAGTTCTGGACGCCGGGCGGGTCGTCCACCCCGCTGTTCACCGACGAGCATCTGGACGTCCCGCTGGACTACGAGTCAGTGGCAGCGGCCGGGTCGATGCTCGGCACCCGGTCGGTGATGCTGTTCGACGAGACCACCTGCGTGGTGCGCGTCGTGCTCCGCTGGATCGAGTTCTACCAGCACGAGTCCTGCGGCAAGTGCACCCCGTGCCGGGAGGGCAGCTGGTGGGTGGTGCAGCTGCTGCACCAGCTGGAGCGGGGCGAGGGCAGCGAAGCCGACCTGGACAAGCTCCTCGATATCTGCTCCAACATCACCGGCCGGGCGTTCTGCGCGCTCGGCGACTCGATCGAGTCGCCGGTCAAGTCGTCGATCCGGTACTTCCGGGACGAGTACATCGAGCATCAGCTGCTGGGCGGCTGCCCCTTCGACCCGGCCGCGTCCACCCTGTTCGCCATGGAGTCCGCCTGATGACCGTGCCGTCCAACCCGCCCTCCGCCGAGCCGTCCGGGCCACACTCGGCTAGCTCCGCCGCGGCTCGAACGCAGCCGGCTAGTGCCGGGCCCGCCCCGGCCCCCGTTGTCCGGCCGCCGGACGGCGTGACCGTCACCATCGACGGCTTCGAGATCACCGTGCCCAAGGGCACGCTGGTGATCCGGGCCGCGGAACTGCTCGGGATCCAGATCCCCCGGTTCTGCGATCATCCGCTGCTCGACCCGGTGGGCGCCTGCCGGCAGTGCCTGGTGCACATCGAGGGCCAGCCCAAGCCGCCGGCCTCGTGCACCACCGCCTGCGCCGATGGCATGGTGGTGCACACCCAGCTGACCTCCCCGGTCGCGGAGAAAGCGCAGCGCGGGATGATGGAGCTGCTGCTCATCAACCACCCGCTCGACTGCCCCATGTGTGACAAGGGCGGCGAGTGCCCGCTGCAGAACCAGGCCATGTCCACCGGCGCCGGCGAGACCCGGTTCACCGGGGTCAAGCGCCGGTTCCCCAAGCCGATCGCGCTGTCCACCGAGGTCCTGCTGGACCGCGAGCGTTGCATCCAGTGCGCCCGGTGCACCAGGTTCGCCCAGCAGATCGCCGGTGACCCGCTGATCGAGCTGCTGGACCGGGGCCCGCAGGAGCAGGTGGGGGTGGCCGACGGAGTCCCGTTCGACTCCTACTTCTCCGGCAACACGGTGCAGATCTGCCCGGTGGGCGCGCTGACCGGCGCGGCGTACCGGTTCCGGGCCCGGCCGTTTGACCTGGTATCCACGCCCGGCGTGTGCGAGCACTGCGCGTCCGGCTGCCGGCAGCGCACCGACCACCGGCGCGGGATGGTCACCCGCCGCCTGGCCGGCAGCGACCCGGAGGTCAACGAGGAGTGGAACTGCGACAAGGGCCGCTGGGCGTTCACGTACGCGACCGAGCCGGACCGGCTGTCCGGGCCGCTGGTCCGCGGTGAGGACGGGGTGCTCGCCCCGGCCTCCTGGCCGGAGGCGTTCGCCGCCGCGGCCCGGGGGCTCTCCGCGGCGCGCGGCCGGGCGGCGGTGCTCACCGGGGGCCGGCTGACCCTCGAGGACGCGTACGCCTACGCCAAGTTCGCCCGGGTGGCGCTGGGCACCAACGACATCGACCTGCGGGCCCGCCCGCACTCGGCCGAGGAGGCTGAGTTCCTCGCGGCCAACGTGGCCGGTCACGGTATCGAGGTCAGCTACGCGGACCTGGAGCGGGCCCCGGCGGTGCTGCTGGCCGGGCTCGAGCCGGACGACGAGTCGCCCATCATCTTCCTGCGGCTGCGCAAGGCCGCGCGCACCGGGACCCGGGTCTACTCGCTGGCCCCCCTGGCCAGCCGGGGCCTGGTCCGGATGTCCGGGGTGCTGCTGCCGACCGTTCCGGGCGACGAGGCCGCCGCGCTGGGCAGCCTGATCAGCGGCACCGGTCTGGACGAGGCCGGCCGGGCGGCGGCCGGGGCGCTCGCCGCGGACGGCGCCATCATCCTGGCTGGCGAGCGGCTCGCGGAGGTGCCGGGCGCGCTCAGCGCGGCGGACCGGCTGGCCCGGGCCACCGGTGCCCGGCTGGCCTGGGTGCCCCGGCGGGCGGGCGAGCGGGGCGCGATCGAGGCGGGCGCGCTGCCGAACCTGCTGCCCGGCGGCCGCCCGGTCACCGATTCCCGGGCCCGTGCCGAGGTGGCCAGGGCCTGGGGAGTGGCCTCGCTGCCTGCGGTCCCCGGCCGGGACACCTGGCAGATCCTGGCCGCCACCGACCGGGACATCGACGCCCTGGTGGTAGCCGGGGTGGACCCGGCGGACCTGGCCGACCCGGAGGGCGCCTGCGCGGCCCTGGAAGCGGCGTCGTTCGTGGTCAGCCTGGAGCTGCGGGCGAGTGCGGTCACCGACCGGGCAGACGTGGTGCTGCCGGTGGCCGCGGTCGCCGAGAAGGCGGGCACGTTCGTGAACTGGGAGGGCCTGCCGGGCTCGTTCGAAGCCGCGCTGGACGTGGCCACCCTGGAGTCGGACCTGCACCTGCTGGGCCGGATCGCCGATGAGATGGACGTGCACCTCGGGCTGCCGGATGCCGCCGCCGCCCGCCGGGAACTGGCTGCCCTCGGGGCCTGGCCCGGCGCGACGGCGCCGAAGGCGGCCGAGGGCGCCGGCCGCCGGATGGCCGCGCCCGCACCGCACGAGCCCGGGGCGGCCGAGCCCGGCCCGGGGCAGGCCGTGCTGGCCACCTGGCACCAGCTGCTGGACTCCGGCCGGATGCAGGACGGGGAGGTGTTCCTGGCCGGCACGGCCCGCGCGGCCGTGGCCAGGATGTCGGCGGCGACCGCGGCTGAGGCAGGCACCAGCGACGGCGGTAAGGTCACTGTGGCCACGGAACGCGGTTCGCTGACCGTGGAAGTGGAGGTGGCCGCCCTGCCGGACCGGGTGGTATGGCTGCCAGCCCATTCGCCTGGCTGCTCGGTGCGCGGTGACCTGGGGGCTGGCCACGGCAGCCTGGTGACCCTGCACGGCAGCGACGAGGCTCTGCCGGGCAACGCAGCAGAACAGAGGAGTGCGGAATGACGGGCTTGGCCAGCGCCGTGGGTGAGCGGCTGGCGGCCGCGCCGCGCGGGGTGCCTGGCCGCGGGTGATCCGACCCTGGCCAGTTTCTATAACCAGCCCTGGTGGCTGGTGATCATCAAGGTGCTGGCCGTCTTCCTGTTCCTGATGCTGACCACGCTGTTCATGATCTGGGCCGAGCGCCGGGTCATCGGCCGGATGCAGCAGCGGCCCGGCCCGAACCGGGCCTGCCGTTCGGGCTGCTCCAATCGCTGATGGATGGCATCAAGCTGGCGCTCAAGGAAGACATCGTCCCGCGGCCTGTGGACAAGCTGCTGTTCGTCATCGCGCCGGCGATCGCCGTCATCCCCGCCTTCATCAGCTTCGCGATCATCCCGTTCGGCCCGGAGGTCTCGATCTTCGGCGTGCGCACCCCGCTGCAGGTCGCTGACCTGCCGGTCGCGGTGCTGCTGGTGCTGGCGATGAGCTCGATGGGCGTGTACGGGATCGTGCTGGCCGGCTGGGCCTCGGAGTCGCCCTACCCGCTGCTCGGCGGGCTGCGCTCGTCCGCCCAGGTGATCAGCTACGAGATCGCGATGGGCCTGTCCTTTGTCGCGGTGTTCCTCTACTCGGGATCGCTGTCCACCACCGCGATCGTCTCGGCCCAGGCGCACGGCGCGGTCTTCCACCTGGGTGGCGTCACGCTGCACTATCCCTCCTGGTTCGCGGTGCTGCTGTTCCCGTCGTTCGTCATCTACCTGATCACGATGGTCGGCGAGACCAACCGGCTCCCGTTCGACCTGCCGGAGGGCGAGGGCGAGCTGGTCGGCGGCTTCCACACCGAGTACTCATCGCTCAAGTTCGCCATGTTCTACCTGGGTGAGTACATCAGCATGACCACGGTCGCCGGGCTCGCCACCACCCTGTTCCTGGGCGGCTGGCGGGCACCCTGGCCGATCAGCGTGTGGCCGGGCGCGAACTCCGGCTGGTGGCCGCTGCTCTGGTTCCTGGCCAAGGTGGGCATCATCCTGTTCTGCTTCATCTGGCTGCGTGGCACGCTGCCCCGGATCCGCTACGACCAGCTGATGCGGTTCGGCTGGAAGGTGCTGATCCCGCTGTCCCTGGTGTGGATCCTGGTGATCGCCACCATCCGGGTGTGGCGCACGCACGGCGGCAGTCCCGCGATCTACACCGTGTTCGGCCTGATCGTCGTGGCCATCGCGGTGGTGCTCTTCTTCGCCGACGCCGCGCTGCAGCGGCGGCAGGAGGCCGCGGAACCGCCGCCGCCCGGCACCGTCCCGGACTCGGCCGCGGCCGAGGGCACCGGGGCCGTCGGCTCGGGCGTCGTCCGGGCCGGGGTCTCGGTCACCGACGGCTCGCCCAGCTTCCCCATCCCGCCCCTGGATCTCCCGCACTACCACGGGATAGGGGTTCCCGCGTCCGCTGCCGGGCGCACCACCGGTACCGCCGACAGTGCTGCAAACACCCCCAGTGCGGCCAGCACCAGTCCGGCTAGCACCGCCAACGGCACCACCAAGGAGGTCACCGGTGCCTGACTTCCTCGACCCGGTCAAGGGTTTCGGCACCACCTTCCGGCAGATGTTCCGCAAGGTGGACACCGTTCAGTACCCCGAGGAGAAGAATCCCACCGCGCCCCGCTTCCATGGCCGTCACCAGCTCAACCGCTGGCCGGACGGGCTGGAGAAGTGCATCGGCTGCGAGCTCTGCGCCTGGGCCTGCCCGGCCGACGCGATCTACGTGGAGGGCTCGGACAACACCCCGGAGGAACGCTTCTCCCCTGGCGAGCGGTACGGGTCCGTCTACCAGATCAACTACCTGCGCTGCATCCTGTGCGGGCTGTGCGTGGAAGCGTGCCCGACCCGGGCGCTGACCATGACCAACGAGTACGAGCTCGCGGACGACAGCCGGGAAAGCCTGATCTGGACCAAGGAGCAGCTGCTCGCGCCGCTGCTGCCGGGCATGGAGCCGCCGCCGCACGAGATGCGCCTGGGTGAGACGGAACGGGACTACTACCTGCTCGGTGCCGTGGGCGCGCAGACGGCGGCCGAGGGGGACGACCCGGCGGGCCGCGCTGGGGACAGCCGGTGGGCGGACCAGTGATGCACGGGGCACTCGCCGCCAGCGGCGCGGGGTACAGCAGCGTGGCGTCCACCACCCAGGACGTGTTCTTCTGGCTGCTCGCCGTCGTAGCGACCGGCGCGGCCCTGGGCATGATCCTGGCCCGCAAGGCGGTCTACTGCGCGGTGCTACTCGCCGTGGTAATGCTGTGCCTCGCGGCGCTCTACGCCATGGCCGGGGCGCCGTTCCTGGCCTTCGTCCAGGTCATCGTGTACACCGGCGCAGTGCTGATGCTGTTCCTGTTCGTGCTGATGATCGTGGGCATCCGGGCCAGGGACTCGCTGGTGGAGACCATCAGGGGCCAGCGGCTGTGGGCGGGCCTGGCCGCGATCGGCCTGCTGGTGCTGCTCAGCCTCACCATCGGGCACGCGGTCATCGGGCTGGGGCCGGCCACCTCGCCCGCGGCGGGCTTCGGCGCCGGGAACCTCAACGCCATCGCCCGGCTGATCTTCACTACGTACGTGTTCCCGTTCGAGGTGACCAGCGCCCTGCTGATCACCGCGGCGCTGGGCGCGATGGTGCTGGCGCACCGGGAGCGGACCGAGCCCAAGCTGACCCAGCGGGACCTGTCCCAGCTCCGGGTGGCCAGCAGCCAGCCCGCCTCGCTGCCGGGACCCGGGACCTATGCCCGGCACAACGGGGTGGATATGCCCGCGCTGCTGCCGGACGGGGCCTCGGCGCAGTCCTCGGTCAGCCAGGTCATCAGCAGGCGGATCGAGCCGCCGCACGCGGAGCTCAGCCCGGGCGCGGGCACGGGTATCAGCACGGGCACCAGCGCGGGGGCCGGGCGGGAGGATGACGGAGCATGAATCCCGGGAACTACGTGGCGCTCGCCGTGATCCTGTTCGTGATCGGCGCCGTCGGCGTGCTGGTGCGGCGCAACGCCATGGTGATATTCATGTGCGTCGAGCTGATGCTGAACGCGGTCAACCTGGCTTTCGTGGCCTTCGCCCGGATGCACGGCAACCTGTCCGGCCAGGTCATCGCGTTCTTCGTGATGGTGGTGGCAGCCGCCGAGGTCGTGGTGGGCCTGGCGATCCTGCTGACGATCTTCCGCACGCGCAAGTCCGCGTCGGTCGATGACGCGAGCCTGCTGAAGTACTAGGTCTCGCTGGCGAACGACGGCCCGCCCCGGATGGGGGCTCGCTGAAGCACGAGGAGTAGCGCAGTGACAGGCTCACTTGCGGCCGCGCACGCGGCCGCGGCCCCGGCCATGACCGCCCTGCCCGCGGTCGGCGTGCAGCGCGAGGCATGGCTGCTGCTGGCGTTCCCGCTGTTCGGCGCGGTGGTGCTGCTACTCGGCGGCCTGCGCACCAACAGCTGGGGACACCTGCTCGGCGTGGCCATGCCGGTCGCCGCCTTCATCTACGCGGTGTTCGCCTTCTTCCAGATGCTCGGCTACCCGGCCGCCGAGCGCAGCCGGGACGTGCAGCTGTACTCCTGGATCGCGGTGGGCGCGTTCAAGGTGAACGTCGGCCTGCAGCTGGACCAGCTGTCGATCTGCTTCGTGCTGCTGATCACCGGGGTTGGCTCGCTGATTCACATCTTCGCGGTCGGCTACATGGCCGAGGACCCGGAGCGGCGCCGGTTCTTCGGCTACATGAACCTGTTCGTCGCCGCCATGCTGCTGCTCGTCATAGCCGACAACTACCTGCTGCTGTACGCCGGGTGGGAGGGCGTCGGCCTCGCCTCCTACCTGCTGATCGGCTTCTGGCAGTACAAGCCGTCCGCAGCGGTCGCGGCCAAGAAGGCGTTCATCGCCAACCGGGTCGGTGACGCCGGGCTGTCCCTGGCGATCATGCTGATGTTCACCACGTTCGGCACGGTCAGCTTCGCCGGGGTCTTCCACCGTCCCGGCGCAGCCGGGCCGGGCGTGCTCGCCGCCCTGGGCCTGCTGCTGCTGCTCGGCGCGTGCGGCAAGTCGGCCCAGCTGCCCTTGCAGTCCTGGCTGCTCGACGCGATGGAGGGCCCGACCCCGGTGTCGGCCCTGATCCACGCCGCGACCATGGTGACCGCGGGGGTCTACCTGATCGTCCGGTCCGCCCCGATCTTCAACCTGACCCCGACCGGCCGCCTGGCGGTCACCGTCGTCGGCGCGGCCACGCTGCTGTTCGGCGCGATCATCGGGTGCGCCAAGGACGACATCAAGAAGGCGCTGGCCGGGTCGACGATGAGCCAGATCGGCTACATGATGCTGGCCGCGGGCCTGGGCCAGCCGGCTACGCGTTCGCGATCGCCCACCTGCTCGCGCATGGCTTCTTCAAGGCCGGCCTGTTCCTCGGCGCCGGGGTCGGTGAAGCACTCGATGAACGACGAGGTGGACATGCGCCGCTTCGGCGGGCTCCGTGCGGTCATGCCGATCACCTTCGTCACGTTCCTGTTCGGCTACCTGGCCATCATCGGCATCCCGCCGTTCTCGGGCTTCTTCACCAAGGACCCGATCATCGAGGCCGCGTTCGACAAGGGCGGCACCTCCGGGGCCATCCTCGGCACCGCCGCGCTGATCGGGGCCGGGATCACCGCCTTCTACATGACCCGGGTCGTGCTGATGACGTTCACCGGAGAGCGGCGCTGGGATGAGACGGTGCATCCGCACGAGGTGCCGCCGGTGATGACCTCGCCGATGGTGGTGCTGGCCCTCGGCTCGCTCGGGCATGGGCGCCTTCCTGATTCTCGGCAACCGGCTGGTGAACTTCCTCGCCCCGGTGGTCGGCCCGCCACCGTCTCACATGGGGTGTTCAACCCGGTGAGCGCTGACCACGCTGGCCTGGCGTGGTCGGGGTCGCCAGCGCCTGGGCGATCTTCGGCCGGCGGCCGGTGCCGGTCACCGCGCCCGCGGGCAGCTTCCCGGTGGTCGCGGCCCGGCGGGACCTGTACGGGGACGCGGTCAACGAGGCGCTGCTGATGCGGCCCGGCCAGTGGCTCACCCGGCTGTCGGTGTACTTCGACAACCGCGGGGTGGACGGCCTGGTGAACACCGTGGCCGCCACCATCGGCGGCACCTCGGGGCGGCTGCGCCGGGTGCAGACCGGCTTCGTCCGCTCGTACGCCCTGTCCATGTTCCTCGGCGGGGTGCTGCTCGTCGGCGTCCTCCTGCTGGCGAGAATCTAGGAGGAGCTCAGACGATGAGCACGTTCCCCTGGCTGACCGTGATCGGCGCTGTCCCGCTGGTCGGCGCCCTGGTCATCGCCGTCACCCCCGGCCTGTCCGCACCGGGCAGCGACGCGGACCGGGCGGCCCGGTATCTCCTGGTCAAGCGGCTGGCGCTGGTGTTCTCCGTGATCACGCTGGCGTTGACGATCGCGATGATGGCAGCCTTCAAGACCGGCGGCCCGGAGTTCCAGTTCACCCAGACCTACCAGTGGATCCCGCAGTTCGGCGTGCACTACGCGGTCGGTGCGGACGGCATCGCGCTGGTGCTCATCCTGATGACGGCGGTGCTGATGCCCGTCGTCATCCTGGCCTCGTGGCACGACGCCGACCCGCCCGCCGTTGCAGGCGCCAGTCCGGTCGGCGGCGGGGTGCCCGGCGCCACAGCGGCCGGCGCAGCCGACGCGACTGGCGCGGACGCGCCAGCCAGTGCCCCGCTGGGCAGTCCGCGGCGCAGCGTCAAGACCTACTTCGCGTTGCTGCTGGTGCTGGAAACCATGATGGTCGGGGTGTTCGCGGCCACCGACGTGTTCCTGTTCTACGTGTTCTTCGAGGCCATGCTCATCCCGATGTACTTCCTGATCGGGAGCTTCGGGGTCGGCCAGCGCCAATACGCCGCGGTCAAGTTCCTGCTGTACAGCCTGTTCGGCGGGCTGCTCATGCTGGTCGCGGTGATCGCGCTGTACGTCTACTCCGGCCGCGGCGGGCATCCCGGCACGTTCCTGTTCATCCCGCTGACCCACGTGACGTTCAGCCCGGACGTGCAGAAGTGGCTGTTCCTGGGCTTCTTCATCGCGTTCGCGATCAAGGCGCCGCTGTGGCCGTTCCACACCTGGCTGCCGGACGCCGCCACCGCCGCTCAGCCAGGAACTGCGGTGCTGCTCGTCGGTGTGATGGACAAGGTGGGCACGTTCGGCATGATCCGGTACTGCCTGCAGCTGTTCCCGGCGGCCTCCCGCTACTTCACCCCGCTGATCATCGTCCTCGCGGTGATCGGCATCCTGTACGGCGCGATCGTGGCCATCGGCCAGCGCGACCTGAAGCGGCTGATCGCCTACACCTCGATCTCCCACTTCGGCTTCATCGTGCTCGGCATCTTCGCGCTGACCAGCCAGGGGCAGACCGGTGCCACGCTGTACATGGTCAACCACGGCTTCGCTACCGGGGCGCTGTTCCTGGTCGCCGGGTTCATGATCGCCCGCCGCCGGTCGCAGCGCATCGCCGACTACGGCGGGGTGCAGAAGGTCGCCCCGGTGCTGGCCGGGATGTTCCTCATCTCCGGCCTGGCCGGGCTGTCGCTGCCCGGGCTGTCCCCGTTCGTCAGCGAGTTCCTGGTGCTCGTCGGCACGTTCTCCCGGTACAAGGTGGCCGCCTCGTTCGCCACCGCGGGCATCATCCTGGCCGCGATCTACATCCTGTGGATGTACCAGCGGACCATGACCGGGCCGGTGCGGGACGAGGTCGCGGCCATGCCCGACCTGAGGGCCCGTGAGCTGTGGGCGGTCGGGCCGCTGGTCGCCCTGCTCATCTTCTTCGGCGTGTACCCGAAGCCGCTGATCGACGTGATCAATCCCGCGGTGCAGAAAACGCTGGTGCAGGTGCACGTCACTGACCCGGCGCCGCAGCATCCGGCATCCGCCCTCCAGAGTCGTGCCGGAGGCGCGCAAATGCAGAAGGGAAGCACCCCGTGACCGGGACGCTCGCGGTGGCGACGATACCCGCGCCGCACATTGAGTACGGCCAGCTGTCCCCGATGCTGGTGGTCTTCGGCGTGGCCGTGGTCGGCGTGCTGGCCGAGGCGTTCGTGCCGCGGTCGCAGCGGCGCCTGGTGCAGCTGGTGCTGACCCTGGGCGGCCTGGCCGCGGCGTTCGTGCTCACCATCGTGGTCGCCGCCACCTCGACGCTGTTCAAGAATGGCGGGCACGGAATCGTCGCAGCCATGGGCGCGGTGGGCGTGGACGGGCCCACCATGTTCATCTGGGGCACGATCCTCGTGCTGGCGTTCGTGAGCGTGCTGCTCATCGCCGAGTCCGCGCAGGAGGAAAGCCCGTTCGTGGCGCAGGCCGCCGCCATCCCGGGCAGCGCCGAGGAACGTGAAGGGCAGCTGTCCGGCGCGGCGCACACCGAGATCTACCCGCTGACCCTGTTCGCGGTCGGCGGCATGCTGCTGTTCCCCGCCGCGAACGACCTGCTCACCATGTTCGTCGCGCTCGAGGTGCTGTCCCTCCCGCTGTACCTGATGTGCGGGCTGGCCCGGCGCCGCCGCCTGCTGTCGCAGGAAGCGGCGATGAAGTACTTCCTGCTCGGCGCGTTCTCGTCCGCGTTCTTCCTGTTCGGCGTGGCCATGCTGTACGGCTACGCGGGCTCGGTGTCGCTGTCCGCCATCGCCGTGGCGGCCTCCTCCAACGTCGGCAGCGTGACCCTGCTCTACGCGGGTATGGCCCTGCTCGGCGTGGGGCTGCTGTTCAAGATCGGTGCCGTCCCGTTCCAGAGCTGGAAGCCCGACGTCTACCAGGGCGCCCCGACCCCGGTGACCGCGCTGATGGCGTCGTGCACCCTGGTCGCCGCGTTCGGTGCGCTGCTGCGCGTCTTCTATGTCGCGTTCGGCCAGCTCACCTGGGACTGGCGGCCGCTGATGTGGATCGTGGCCGTCCTCACCATGGTGGTCGGCGCGATCATCGCGGTCACCCAGACCGACGTGAAACGGCTGCTCGCCTACTCCTCCATCGCGCACGGCGGCTTCGTGCTGACCGGGGTCATCGCCGCCAGCGTCGCGGGGCTGTCCAGCAGTCTGTTCTATCTGGCGGTGTACGGGTTCACCACGATCGGCGCGTTCGCCGTGCTGACCCTGGTCCGGGATCAGGCCGGCGAGGCCGCGCACCTGTCCCGGTGGGCCGGCCTGGGCAAGCGCTCACCGTTGGTGGCCGGCATCTTCGCCTTCTTCCTGCTGGCCTTTGCCGGGATCCCGCTGACCAGCGGCTTTATCGGGAAGTTCGCGGTGTTCCAGGCCGCTATCGCGAGTGGCGCGCTGGTGCTGGTCGTCGTGGGCGTGATCGCCAGCGCGATCGCCGCGTTCTTCTACGTCCGGATCATCGTGATGATGTTCTTCAGCGACCCGGTGCCGGACGGCCCGGCCGTGATCACCCCGGGCCTGTTCACCGGGGTTGCGGTCGGCCTGGGCGTGCTCACCACCCTGGTCTTCGGCATCCTGCCCGAGCCCCTGCTCAGCCTGGCGAATCATGCGGCCGCTCACCTGTTCGTCGGCTGATGCGCCTGCCTGGTCTCCGGATACCGCGCAAGCTGGTGTCCGGATACCGTACAAGGGGCATATTTGGGACGGCGCTGGATAAAGGCCAGGCCCGGGAGCGATCTCGTGGCGCTGGGGCGTTCCGGAGCCGCCCCGCGCTGACCGACGACCGATGACCGGGAGCCCGAGTGACCGCTGCCGTCCCCGTTGAACTCGCCGACGCCGCCCTCTCCGCCGAGGTGGCGAAGGGGCTCGCGCTCGTGGAGAACGAGCTGGCCGCCGCGTCCCGGGCGGAGGAGACGCTGCTCGACGAGGCCGCCAGCCACCTGATCGACGCCGGCGGGAAGCGGTTCCGGGCCACCCTGGTGCTGCTCGCCGCCCAGTTCGGCAACCCGCGCGACGTGCGGGTGGTGCCGGCCGCCACCGCGATCGAGCTCACCCATCTCGCCACCCTGTATCACGACGACGTGATGGACGAGGCCGCCATCCGCCGCGGCCACCCGAGCGCGAACTCCCGGTGGACCAACACCATCGCGATCCTGACCGGCGACTTCCTGTTCGCCCGGGCGTCCCAGATCACCGCCGGGCTGGGCCCGGAGGCGATCAGGATCCAGGCGCACACCTTCACCCGGCTGGTCACCGGGCAGATCGCCGAGACCATCGGCCCCCGGCCGGGCCAGGATCCGCTGGAGCACTACCTGCGGGTGGTAACGGAGAAGACCGCCTCGCTGGTGGCCACGGCCGGGCAGTTCGGCGCCATGTTCTCCGGGGCCCCGGCCGAGGTGGTGGACCGGATCGAGCCGGCCTGCGCGGCGATCGGCATGGCTTTCCAGCTGTCCGACGACATCCTGGACGTGACGAGTGAGTCCGACCAGTCGGGCAAGACCCCGGGCACGGACCTGCGCGAGGGTGTGCGCAGCCTGCCCGTGCTGTATGCGTTGCGGTCCAGCCGGCCGGCCGATGCCCGCCTCCGCCAGCTGCTCAGCTCCGGCGGGCTGACCGAGCCGGGGCCGCACGCCGAGGCGCTCGGCCTGCTCCGGGCCCACCCCGCGATGGACGAGGCCCGCCACGACCTGCGCCGCTGGGCGGCGGTCGCGCGGGAGCACATTGCCGGGCTGCCCGCTGTCCCGGCCCGGGCTGCCCTCGAGGATCTCTGCAGCTACGTCGTCGACCGCACGGCCTGACCCGGCGACCCCGCCGTCCGCGGCGCCCCGGGGGCCGGGCCGTCCGCGGCCGCGGCCGTCCGCGACCGTCGCGTCCGCGACCGTCCGCGGCCGGGCGGAGCGGAAGGTCAGCGTTGCCTCGCGGCGGCGGAGAGCGCCCGGAACGCCTCGATGACGCTCTGCAGATGAGCGTGCATCGCCTGCTCGGCTTCCCTGGGTTTCCGCGCGGTGATCGCCGCGATGATCGCCTCGTGCTGCGGCAGCGACACCGCTGGCCGGCCCGGCACCAGCGACAGGGAGAACTGGTGGCGGACAGTCTGATCGCGCAGCTGGCGGAGCAGGCGGGACGCTGTCTCGTGGGCTGCTATGTCCCTGACCGCACCGTGCAGCCGGGCGTTGAGCTCGCTGTAGGTCATCAGTTCCGACTTCTCGACGGCCGTGCGCATGTCCTTGACCAGCGTGCGGAGCATGGCTATGTCCGGCTTGGTGACCTGCTCGGCCGCGCGGGCCGCCAGCATGCCTTCGAGGAGGATGCGGACCTCGGTGATCTCGATGGCCTCGGCGAGAGACACGTCGCGTACCCGTGCGCCCCGGTTGCGCTGGAACTCAACCAGTCCCTGTGCGGCTAGCTCCTGCAGGACGGAGCGGAGGATGAACCTCGAGGTGCCGAATCGCTCACACAGATCGACCTCGACGAGACGCTGCTTCGGCGCGTATTCGCCCGCAAGAATCGCCGCGCGGAGCGCTTCGGCCACCACCGGCCTGGAGTCCTCCGGCACTCTGCAGCTCCTTCCCGCTGGTCTGCGGGTTCGTTCCGGGCAGATCGTGCCCGCAGCCGGGCACAGGCCGGGGGCATGCACGCCAGCGCAGTTGAGGTTAGCAGTTAATGTTAACAAAAATGTCAACACGGCGACGGGTCCTGGCGGAGAGGCATGGCGTGAACGGTCCTCTCCGGGTGCTAGGGCTCACTGCTGGGGAAGGCTGTTCCGTCGAAGAGCTTGCGCGCGGTTCGCACGACACCCGCTCTGCGCACCAGCGGCGGGCGCTGTGCGGTGTCCAGTTCCACCTCTACGAGCAGGTGCCCGCTGGGATGCTCGACGTCGATCGGGTCCCCCGGATCGCGCAGTTCCGCGAGCTCAGCTCCGGCGGCGCCGGGCAGCAGCAGCGCGGTGGCCGCGCTGACCGCGCCGAGCACGCCGATCGCCGTGTGCGGATGAGTGGGGATGAACGTTCGGGTGCAGATGGTGCCCCCATCCCGGGGCGCGCTGACCAGCGTCGTCTTGGGCACCGACGCCTGGCTGACGTCTCCCAGCCCCATCAGCTGCCCGGCCGCGAGCCGCAGCGACTGCACCCGGTCCCGGAGCCCGGCGTTACCGGCCAGCTCAGCGTGTGACTCGTATCCGGTGATCCCCAGGTCGGCGGCCCGGGCCAGGACCACCGGCATGCCGTTGTCGATGCAGGTGACCGCAACGCCCTCGACGACGTCGAGAACGTGGCCGGTCGGCAGCAGGCGCCCGGTCGTCGAGCCAGCGGTGTTGGCGAACAGCAAGCTGATCGGTGCCGCTGTGCCCGGCACGCCTGCGATCGCGGTGGTACCGGAGTAGGCCGGCACGCCTCCCGGGGTGGCGAACGTCGCGGTCACCACGCTGCCTGAGTTCATCATCTGGATGCGCGTCGTCGTTGACTGCCTGCCGGGCTCGATCAAGCCTCGCTCGACCGCGAACGGGCCGACCCCGGCGAGGATGTTTCCGCAGTTCTGCTGGTCGGTAACGGTCGGCTGGCCGACCCCGAACTGCAGGAACAGATAGTCGATGTCAGCATCGTCGCGCTGCGACGGCGAGACGACCGCCACCTTGGACGACAGTGAGTGGGCGCCGCCGAGCCCATCGATCTGCAGCGGATGACCGCTTCCCATGATCTGCAGCAGCAGGGAATCCCGCTGCCCGGGATCGCGCGGCAGGTCAGACGCGAGGAAATACAGGCCCTTCGACGTGCCGCCGCGCATCATCATGCAGCGGATGCCCCGTGCGGCTGGTGCCTGTGCGGCTGGGCGGTGCCGTGGGCTGGTGTGCGGTCGGCTGGCCGCGGCCGGTGACGGTGCTACCCGGGACCGCAGGTGTCTGCGTCATTGCGCCTCCAGGCAGGTTCCTCCGCGAAACTAACTCCTTGCCAGCGACATTGTCAACGATCAGCGCCACCCTTCCTCCTGGCCAGGCTGCTGCCTGGTGCGCAGCGACTACAGAACAGCCAGGTCAAGCTGGGGCTGTCGAAAGTGCGGGCTCGCCCGGCAGCGTCAGTTCAGAGAGCAAGAGACCCATGAGATTGTTGACATTACTGGCGCCAGAGCCATAGGTTCTCGGCAAGTCGCGATCTTTGCCCTGGGACACGGGATGAGCGCGGGAGCCAGCAGCACGGAAGCCAGCAGCGCGGGAGCTAGCGGAGGGCCGGACATGCACAGCAACGCACAGCCTCCATGAAGGGCCGGGCTGGCGCAGCAGTTAAGGGCGAATGCTGACAGCGCCGGGGCCAGCGGGTGCACTCACCCGGGCGGCGAGCGCACGCTCCAGCACGTTTTGACATGCACCAGCTGATGACAAATCGGCGTTCAAAATGGCCTCGTTTTCGTAACGCAGCCACCGCGGCGGGGCATGTGCCAGCGTTCACCGCGCCCGGCAGACCAGCGGCGCGCTGGAGCTGCAGAGGAAATTTCTCTAGTGCGTATATCCGTATTGCGGATAGCCGTACGCTTAGCGCACACTAGCTAATGCTTTCCCGCGATGCCCCACCCTGAGCTGAGCGTTGGTTTGGAGTTTGGCCTCGGACGCTGGCGTAAGGCGGGGCGCCGGCGTCGAGGAGACCGAATGGAACGTCAGGGAGCGAGCGGCGTGGCCACTGAGCATCGACAGGTCACCAAGCGGCATCTGCAGGTCACCAGGCGCCCCCTGCTGAAGGGGACTGCCTGCGGCACGGTCGCCGCGGGCGCGGTCCCACCTCTGCGATACGACCTCACAAGGAGATCGATGACAGATGAGTGACCAGACTGGGCAATCCGGTAGCGCCAGACAGGCCGACAGCATGAGCCGGCGCGGCGTGCTGCGCGCGTTCGGCGCTGGTGCGGCGGTGGTGGGGGGCGGCGGGCTCCTGGAGGCGTGCAGCTCCAGCATCAAGGGTGCCAGCACAGGCGGCAGCACCAAAGGCATCACCATCGGCTGGATCCACCCGCTGACCGGTGCCCTGGCCGGATTCGGGGCGCCAGACAACTGGGTGATTTCCAAGATCAAGCAGACCACCCCGTACAAGAACGGGTTCAAGATCGGCGGCAAGACCTACCCGGTCACCATCAAGTCCTACGACACGCAGTCCAGCCCCACCCGGGCCGGCGACCTGGCCAAGACGGCCATCCTGACCGACGGCGTGGATCTGCTGTTCGCGTCGTCCACGCCGGAGACCGTCAACGCGGTCGCCAGCCAGGCCGAATCGCTCGGCACGCCGCTGATCTGCGCGAACATCCCGTGGGAGGCCTGGTACATCAACCTCGGGGGCAACCCGCAGAAGCCGACGCTCAAGCCCAAGTACGTGGTGATGTACTTCCTCGGTGCCGAGCACCTGGCCAAGGCCTTCATCCCGATGTGGAACCGGATCCACGACCAGCTCCACACCAACAAGGTGGTCGCCGCTGCGTTCCCCAACGACTCGGACGGCAACGCATTCCGCGCGGTGTTCCCGCCGATTGTCACGGCCGCGGGCTACAAGATGGTGTTGTCTTCGCCGTACCCCGACGGGACCACGAACTACTCCTCGATGATCTCCCAGTTCAAGGCGGCCAACGCCGACTTCTTCACCAACGTGCCGCTGCCGCCCGACTTCGCCACCATGTGGAAGCAGTCGGTGCAGCAGGGCTTCAAGCCGAAGCTGGCGACCGTGGCCAAGGTGCTGCTGTTCCCGCCCGACGCCTACGCGCTCGGCTCCCTGGCGTACAACGTCGCCACCGACACCTGGTGGGTGCCGACCCTGCCGTGGACCTCCTCGTTCACCGGCCAGACCTGCCAGCAGATGGCCAACGATTTCGAGACGACCACCGGCGGCCAGTGGAACGCCAACATCAGCAACTATGGCCTCTTCGAGGTCGCCCACGCGGCCCTCACCTCGGTGAGTGACCCGCATGACAAGGCCGAGGTCGCCGCCGCCATTCACAAGGTGAATATGCACACGCTCGCCGGGCCGCTGGACTTCGCCTCCGGCGGTCCGGCGCCGGGTGTGGCGATCACCCCGCCGGCTGGCGTGCAGTGGCAGAAGGGGACCAAGTACCCGCTGGAGATGCAGGTCGTCGACAACACGCTGCTGCCGGACGCGAAGATCACGGCCGACCTCCTGCCGACCAACAGTTGACCGGATGGCCAATCCACTGCTCGAGCTCGACAATGTGACGAAACGGTTCGGCCGGGTCGTCATTGCGGAGGACCTGTCGTTCGCCGTCGGCCCCGGGGAGGTGGTCGGGATCGTGGGGCCGAACGGCGCCGGCAAGACCAGCCTGTTCGGCCTCATCTCCGGCGACCTGGCCCCCGGGGCCGGCCAGGTCCGCTTCGCCGGCCGCACGGTCACTAAGCTGGACCCGGCGGCGCGGTGCAGGCTGGGCATCGGCCGCACCTACCAGGTGCCGCGGCCGTTCGGGGACATGACCGTGTTCGAGAACCTGCTCGTCGCCGCGCAGCAGGGCGGCGGGCTGCGGCGGCGGGCCAGTTACGCGGCGGCGGTCGAGGCGCTGGACCGGACCGGCATCTCCGGCCAGGCGAACGTGCCCGCCGAGCGCCTCGGCCTGCTGCAGCGCAAGCGGCTGGAACTCGCCCGCGCCCTGGCCACGCAGCCCACGCTGCTGCTGCTGGACGAGGTGGCTGGCGGCCTTACCGACCCGGAAGTCGCCCAGCTGGTCGAGATCGTCCGTAGCGTCAATGCCGAGGGCACCGCGGTGATCTGGATCGAGCACGTCGTGCGCGCGCTCACCCCCGTGGTGAGCCGGCTGATGTGCCTGGCCGGCGGCACGTTTGTCGGCGACGGTGACCCGGCCACGGTGCTGGCCGACCCTGCGGTCCGCGAGGTCTTCCTCGGGTCCGACGTCACCGCGGCGCTGGCCGGCGGCTCCCTGGAGCCACCGCCGGCGGTGCCGGGGGACGGGGCGGCCGGGGAAGGGGGCGACCCATGAGCGCGCCGGGCAACGGCGAGCCGGTAGTGAAGGCGGATGGGGAGATGGGCGGGGAGCGGCCGGACAGCGGAACGCCGCTGCTGGAGGTGCGCGGCCTGGTCGTGAACCACGGGCAGCTCCGGGCCCTGGACGCGATCTCGCTCCGGGTACTCCCTGGCGAGGTCTACGCGATCATCGGCGCGAACGGCGCCGGCAAGTGAACGCTGCTGCGCACGATCGCCGGCCTGCACCATCCGACGGCAGGCTCGATCCGGTTCGACGGCCAGGACGTGACGACGCTGCGGCCCGAGCGGCGGGCCAGGCAGGGGATCGTCATGGTGCCGGAGGGCAGGCGGCTCTTCGGGTCGCTGTCCATAGCGGAGAACCTGGAGGTCGGCGCCACCTACGCGCGGCCGGGCCCGTGGACGATCGAGCAGGTGTACGAGATGTTCGGCTGGATGCGGGAGCGCCGCAACCAGAGCACCGGCCAGCTGTCCGGCGGTGAGCAGCAGACGGTCGCCATCGGCCGGGCTCTCGTCGCCAACCCCCGCATGCTGCTGCTCGACGAGCTATCGCTCGGCCTGGCGCCCGTGGTCGTCCAGCGCATCTACGGCATGCTGCCGCAGATCCTGGCCACTGGCCTCACCGTGCTGCTCGTCGAGCAGGACGTGAGCCAGGCCCTGCGGGTGGCATCGCACATCCACTGCCTGCTGGAGGGCCGGACCACCCTGGAAGGCAAGCCCGCCGACGTCACCGCGGAGCAGGTCGAGGCGGCCTACTTCGGGCTGGCGGGCACCGCCGCGGCCAGCCAGCCCGGCGAAGGGAGCGAGCCGTAATGGCCTGGGTGAACGCCATCATCCAGGGGGTGCTGACCGGCGGCCTCTACGCGCTGTTCGCCTGCGGGCTGTCGCTGATGTTCGGGGTGATGAAGGTCGTGAACCTCGCGCACGGCGACCTCGCGGTGGTCGCGGGCTACGTCGCGATCGGCGTCATCACCGTCATCCACATCCCCGTGCTCTGGTCCTTCCTCATCGTGGTACCGCTGATGGCGCTGCTCGGCTACGTGATGCAGCGCACCATCCTCCAGGGCGCGCTCGATCGCAGCGTGCTCACCACGCTATTGGTCACCTTCGGCCTGTCGGTGGTGATCGAGAACGGCCTGCTCCAGTTCTTCACCGCCAACAGCCGCGCGATCGGCACCGGGCTGGCCCTGGTGAGCGGCTCCTTCACGCTCGGCTCGCAGATCCAGATCGGTTACCTGCCCGTGGTCATCTTCGTGGTCGCCGTGGTGGTGCTGCTCGGGCTGCAGTACTTCCTCTCCGTGACCAAATACGGCCGCCTGATCCGCGCCGTGGCCGACGATAAGGAGGCGGCGCAGCTGGCCGGCGCCGACTACCGGCATGTGTTCGGCATCGCGGCGGCGATCGCGTTCGGCACCGTGGCGCTGGCTGGCATCGCCTACGGCATGTACTCCCAGCTCCAGCCGACCACGGGCACCGACACGATCCTGCTGTTCGCGTTCGCGGCGGTGGTGATCGGCGGGCTCGGCTCCCTGTGGGGCACCTTGCTCGGCGGCGTGGTGCTGGGAGTGGCCCAGCAGATCGGCGCCCAGATCAGCATCTCCGACGAGGTCCTCGCCGGGTACATCGTGTTCCTCGCCGTGCTCGTGTTCCGCCCGCAAGGCCTTATCACCCGGAGGGCACAGTCGTGAGCCTGGCCACGGAAACCACCGCTCACCCGGCCGAGAAATTCCGGGTCACCCGGTCGCGCAGAAACGTGGCCTGGACCGGGGTGGGCGCGCTGATCGTCGTCGTCGTGCTCGCGCTGTTCCCGTACATCGTGTACTCGGGCACCACCACCATCATGGTGCAGGCGTTCATCGTGCTCACCATGGCGAGCATGTGGAACCTGCTGGCAGGCTACGCGGGCCTGGTGTCGGTGGGGCAGCAAGCGTTCGTCGGGCTCGGCGCGTACTTCGTACTGATCCTCGCCATCCACGGCACCTCGCCGTTTGCCGCGCTGCCCGTCGCCGCGATCGGCTGCGGCGTCGCGGCGCTGCCGCTGTGGTGGCTGGTCTCCCGGCTGCGCAGCGGGTATTTCGCCATCGCCACCTGGGTGCTGGCTGCGACCGTGATGCTCATCATCGAGAAGTTCTCCTCGATCGGCGGCGGGACCGGCATGCCACTACCGGGCTTGTCCGGGTTCAGCCCGACGCTGCTCACCGCGTATACGTACTGGGCCGGGCTGGCCGTCTCGGTGCTGGCCCTGGCCGTTATCTACCTGCTGCTGCGCGGCAGGCTCGGCCTGGTGCTCACCGCCATCCGCGACGACGAGGTGGCCGCGCGCAGCTCCGGGGCGCGGGTCGGCCTGGCCAGGCTGCTGGTGTTCGTGGTGGCGGGGGCCGGCTGCGGCGCCGCGGGCGCCGTACTGGCGATCAGCCAGCTCCAGGTGCAGCCGAGCGCGGTGTTCAGCGTGCAGTGGACCGCGGAGATGGCGTTCGCGACCATCATCGGCGGGCTGGGCACGATCGAGGGGCCGATCATCGGTACTGCGGTGTACATGGTGCTGCAGCAGACGCTGGCCTCGTACAACGCGTGGTACCTGATCATCCTGGGCCTGGTGGCGATCGTCGTGGCCCTGTTCGCCCGCCGTGGGCTGTGGGGGCTGGTGGACGAGCACCTGGGCGTGCGGCTGTTCCCCGTCGGTTACTGGGTGCGGACGAAGAATGGAGAGCGCCCGCGTGGCCGCCTCGGCCTGCCCCGCCGCGGCCGGTCGGCTTAGCGCGGTACATAGTGGGTCACCGGGGAGCCGTTGCGGATGGAGTTCTTTTCACGCGTTCCCTACGGACAATTCCGGACAAACTACTCGCGATCATGACTGGAACTCGTGATAAGTGGCCGCAGGCATGTACCGCGCTCAGATCAAATGGCCGGGGTTACTGCTCGCGGTCGCGGCGGAGTTGCTTGATGACCTCGTCCGGGTTTTCCGTGGTTACCCGGATCATCGCCCGGACCGCGTCGGCCAGGGCCACCCGTGGCACGTCCAGCTCGATCGCGGCCGCGTCCGCCCAGCGGGTGAGCTGCCGGTACAGCTCGGGGCTCAGGTCGAGGGTGATCCGTACCGGCTTGGACCGGATCGCCGTCCGGCCGGGAGGCGGGGCGGCGGGTTCCAGCCGCCGCGAAGCGGCCGCCGCCATTTGCGCTTTGCGCCGCTCCTGCTCCGTGGTCATGACGGCACCTTCCCGAGGGGGACGCATCGCTCGATGATGTCGTGGGCCACGCCGCGCCAAACGTTGCGGCCTATCTCGGGAATCGGCAAGCCGAAGCTCTGGGCGTAGACCTCTAGCCTCGGCACAGCCGTCCGCAGCACGTCATAGCCTAGGCCCTCCAGCGCCTCTCTCGCATTTCCGGTGGAGTGCGCACGAGTTACGCAGCGATTGAGCAGGACGGCCGAGCGGGAGGGCTTGTCCCGGATCGCCTCGACTTCCGCTATCTCGTCCCGGACCGGCGAGGTGCGATTGATCTCAATGGGGCTCGGCGCACACGGAATCAGGATCTCGTCGGCATACCGCATTACTGACCGGGCAATCCCGGTATGGTCCTCGACTTGCGGCGCGTCGATTATCACTACCTCGTCGGAACGGGCGATTTCCGGGATCCGCTGGTGCAGGCCGGTGGAGGGCAGGGCCACGATCCGGAACGGGAAGGCAGCAGCCGGCGGCACGCCCGGATCCATGGCCGCGAGGTCGGACCATTCGAGCGCGCTGCCGGACGGGTCCGCGTCCACCAGGAGTACTGTCTTGCCGGCCTGGGCGAAGATGTGGGCCAGCCAGACCGCCGAGGTAGTCTTGCCCGTCCCCGGCTTGAGGTTGAGCAGGGCAACACTGAGAGCTGGCATCCCCGCAGTATTGCAGTGCCTACGGCACGACGGAAGGTGGTCGCGCTCATCTCGCCTGATGCGGGCGGGCCGAGCCTGCCGCCCGGCCACCGCGCCGCCCCGGCTGTCCACAGGAGTATGGGCCTTTTCCTGCAGTTCGTACCAGGCCCGCCAGCACGTTGTCCACAGGGTGTGGACAACGGTATGGCAGCACCGTCATCAGCCCGGTCCCCGGTATGCCACCAGAATGCCCGGGCCGTGGCGGGTGCGGCCGCATCGCGCCTGGGCGGCCGCGCTGAGGCCATGGGTCCTGGTTACGGGTGCTGGTTACGGGCGGCGGCGGGACAGGAACCCGGCGATGCCCTGGCTGTCCTGGCTGGCGATGAACGCGCCGGGCACCGTCATCAGGATCTCGTCCGCATGGGCGAGGCACGCCCACACCATGTTCCCGGCGGAGTCGGCGAGCTTCACGTCCGCCATTGCCGGGCACGGGGTCCCGTGCGGGTTGCCCACCTGGCAGCTGGCGGTGGTCCCGCCCTCCGCCTCGACCAGCGCCGCCGCCTCGCGCAGCAGGGAGAAGCGCGGCGAGGCGGCATCATCGGCGACAGCTGCCTGGGACGCTGACGCCTGGCGCTGGCCGAGCAGCACCGTGTTGCCGTCGGGATCAGTAATCTTCACCTCGCCGCCCAGCGCATGCGGGGGATGACCGACCCGGACCGCCTGCCGCCCCGCCCGTTCCAGGGCCGCCACCACGGCATCGAGATCGTCGAAGAAGAAGTAGAACAGCAACGGCAGCTGCGGCACGTCCAGCCGCGGCTGGGTGGAGGCGAGCAGGATGAAGTGCTCATCCTGATGCAGGTAGGACCAGGCTGAGGTGGCAGCCCGCCCCGCCCGGTGCTCCTGGAAGCCCAGCAGCTGGTAGAACGTCCGGGAGGCATCGATGTCGCGGACATAGGTCACGGCGACGATCGACTGCACAGCGGGGGTCATCGGCACAAGATACGCCGCCGCACGCGCCGGAGACAGATGCGCAGCAGACCCGTTATGCCACGCTCGTCCCCGGCCCCGCCCCGCCACCCGCTCACCCCACCCGGGCGCGGCTGCCCAGCCCCGTCTCCACCCGCCCGGGGCTGGGTAACGGCGCTGGCTGTGAGCTAGCTGAAAACCCGCCGAATGTCACCCATAAGTAAAAGCCCGGACTGGACCCGGCTCGGGGGCCTACTGTTCCTGCATGACGTGGGAATCATGGCGGGGAACCCGGCATCCGTTGCTCACCGCAACCAAGGGTGAACGGGTAGTCATTGTGGGGACCGGCGAGACCGGGGCTATCGCCTACGAGTACTTCAACTATGACTCGCCGCATGAGGTGGTGGCCTTCACCGCCGAGGCTCAGTACGCCACGGACGATGAATGGTGCGGCCTGCCTGTGGTTTCACTCGACCAGGTGGCGAAGGCCTATCCGCCGGATGAATTCCGGACGTTCGTCGCAGTCTCGGATATTCAGCTCAACCGGGTCCGGCGGCGGCTGTACGAGGCCGTCAAGACCCTCGGTTATGACTGCGTGTCGTGCGTGAGCAGCCATGCGTTCATCCTGCGCACCGCCGAGGTCGGCGAGAACGCGTTCATCCAGGAGAACTGCGCCATCCAGCACGGCGTCCGCATCGGGGCCATGGCTTACCTCAGCAGCGGGACCTGCGTCGGGCACGGTTCCACGCTCGGGGATTACGTATACACCGGCCCGCACGTGTCCGTCTGCGGCGGCTGCACGGTGCACGACCATGCGTTCCTGGGCGCCAACTGCTGCATCTCGGACTGCGTCACGGTAGCCGAGGACACCCTCATCGGCGCTGGGGCGGTCGTGCTGAAGGACACCGAGCGTGCTCAGGTGTACGTCGGCGCCCCGGCCCGCCCCACCGGGCGGGACAGCTACACCACGGCTGGGGCCACGGTCAGCTGACCACCGGCAGCTGACCACCGGCAGCTGACCACCGGCAGCTGACCACCGGCAGCTGACCACCGGCAGCTGACCACCGGCAGCTGACCACTCCAGCGCCCGGTCGGCCGCGGACCCGGCCAGGACCATCTCCGGTCCGGTGCTTCCATGGCCGGCCGTGCGGACTGTGCCCGGACACCGCGCGGCTCCGGCGGGCTCCTGGTTTTCCGCAACGCACCCCGCCCGTCAGCCTGCCTCCCCCGGCTCGCGGTGCGCCCGGGGCTGGTAGAGCCCGACCAGCAGCCCGTACCGGGCCTCGCCCGGGCCGGCGTCGTCCAGCCGCTCCGCGAGCGCGCTGAGCTCGGCGGCCAGCTGCTCCGCCTGTGCGCTGGTCAGCCGGATGTTCCGCAGGGTCAGCAACGGCTGGCCGGCCGCGGTGGCCACCTCGCCGGCGATGGCTTGCAGCATGACCGCGGACCCGGCCGCGGCGTGCTCGCCGTCCAGCCGCAGCCGCCGCGCGGTGCGCTGGTAGTACTGTTCGGTGCCGCCCCGGACCTGCCGGGTGTGTGTGACTGCCACCAGGCCCGCGTCGCGCAGCACCTTCAGGTGGTGCGCGATGTTGCCTTTGTGGCTGTCCAGCGCCCCGGCGAGCTGGCTGATCGTGGCGGGCTGCTGGCCCAGTGCGAACAGCAGCCGGTGCCGCAGCGGATGTCCCAGCGCCCGGTACTGCTCCGGCGACGTGATGGTGAGCAGGTCCGCTGACAGCTGATCGGTGCTGGCCACGGATTAAGTGTCTAATTCTCTTGACGCTTTGTCAAGCAACTGCTGTACTGCTGGGACGAGTCCGGTTCAGGGCGGCCAAGGAGGACCTGATGCAGCAGGCGGACGTTACCGAGATCACCCAGACCCTCACCGGCCTGGTCGCCGAGCATTACGTATTCCCCGAGGCCGGGCGCGAGATCGGCGAGGTGCTCGCCCGCCAGCACGCAGCGGGCCGCTACGCCGCGGCGGCGGACGAGGCGGCGCTGGCCGCGCTGATGACCGAGGACCTCCAGTCGGTCAACGGGGACAAGCACCTGCGCCTGCTGCACCGCGAGGACGAGGTGCCGCAGACGGCGGACGAGGCGGCCGAGCGGGCTGAGCTGAGCCGGTGGGCGGACCGGACCGCGGCTGGCGTCGCCCGGGTGGAGCGACTGGACGGCAACGTCGGCTACCTGGACCTGCACCCGGTGCTGTTCCCCCCGGTGATCGCGGGAGACGCCGTGGTCGCGGCGATGTCCCTGGTCGCCCCCGCGGACGCGCTCATCATCGATGTCCGGCAGTGCGTGGGCGGTGATCCCAGCATGGTGGCCCTGCTCTGCAGCTTCCTGTTCGACGACGAGCCGGTGCACCTCATCGACCTGCACGAGCGCGCAGGCCGCCAGGTCAGGCAATCCTGGACGCTGCCGTATCTTCCCGGCCGCCGGTTCGGCGCCAGCAAGCCGCTGTTCGTGCTGACCAGCGCGGCGACCTTCTCCGGGGGCGAGGAACTCAGCTACGACCTGCAGGTCCTCGGCCGGGCCACGGTCGTCGGCGAGCGGACCCGGGGCGGCGCCCACGCCCGCGAGGCCTTCCGGGTCCGCCCGCACCTGCAGGCGACGATCCCGGTGGCCCGGGCGGTCAGCCCGGCTTCTGGCACGAACTGGGAGGGCACCGGGGTCACCCCGGACCTCGAGGTCCCGGCCACCGGCGCGCTGGACTGCGCGCACCAGCGCGCGCTCAGCCAGCTAGGGGCGGTTGCTTCCTCGCCGGCTGAACTGGGATGCGCGGTAGCGGCGCCGTTGCCGCTACCGCGCGGTCATCCGGGCCGCCGTCACATGCTGCGCATCTGCCGGAACTTGCGGATGTCGTCCTTGCCCGCGAGCAGGGCTACGAGCACGACCGTGGCCGCGCTTGCCGTTGCCACCTTCCACCACTTCATGACTGAGCCTCCTTGTGCTCCAGCCCAGACGCGTGTCAGCCCTGGGCACGTACTGTTTCCGCGGCTAGGGCTGGGCCGCGGTCCGGGTCAGCGGGCCCTGCGCGACGTAGCCGGTCAGCCGATGGCCGAGCATCAACGTCACCGTGTACTCGCCGTGGCTGACCGCCAGGCCGTGCAGGTCCGCGGACGGGTGGACGAGCCAGCCGTGCAGATCGACGTCCCGGACGGCGCTCTGCCGCACCCGGTGGGCGCGCTCAGCCGGGGAGTGATACCAGCTGTCGTCGTCGTTCAGGTCCAGCGCCAGCGCGAACCCGAGGTCCTCGCTCTCCCGCAGCCGCGTGAGGTTCCGCTCGATGCTGATGAGGATGGGGGCGAGGGCGAGATCGGCGGCGGAATGCGGGTGCGGAGCGGACATCGTGGACACCGTGCTTCCGGACTGAGGAATAGCAGCATCTCAATGATGCGCTGATCCGGCCGTCCGGCGGCAGGGACCAAGGCCCGGCGCTGCAGGGCCAACGTCCTTTGCTGACCGCCGGGTCCCTGACCCTCGCCGGCTGCGGCGGTTCACTTTGTGTTTAAGTTTCAGTAGGTTATAAGTCGCTTTAGTGACATGTTGCGTACCGTGCGGATGCCGGCGGCCGGTGGTCGTCCAGTCCGCAGGGAAGGCTGCTGGTGACCCAGACCCGCTTGCCGGGCTTGCTGTCCGCTCTGGACGAGGCGTCGATCAGCCGGTTCCATCTGCGCGCGGTGCTGATTTCCGGCGTGGGCTTCTTCACCGACGCCTACGACCTGTTCGTGATCGGCGTGGCGGCCAGCCTGATCGGGCAGCCGTGGCAGCTCAGCTCGGCCAGGCTGGCCGCGCTGAACGCGGCGATGCTCGGCGCTGCCTTCGCCGGTGCGTTGGTCGTCGGCCGGGTCGCCGACCTGATCGGCCGCAACCGGGTGTACTGGCTGGTCGCGGTCATCATGGTGGTGGGCGCGCTCGGCTCCGCCGCGGCGCCGTCGTACTGGGTGCTGATCGGCTTCCGGGTCATCCTCGGCTTCGGTGTCGGCGGCGACTACCCGGTCAGTGCGGTCCTGATGAGTGAGTACGCCAACCGGCGGGACCGGGGCAGGCTGGTCGGGATGGTGTTCTCCGCCCAGGCGCTGGGCCTCATCGTGGGGCCGGCCATCGCCCTGCTCCTGCTGGGCGCCGGGGTGAGCGGCAACGTGACGTGGCGCGTCCTGCTCGGGCTCGGTGCCGTGCCCGCCGCCAGCGTGATTTACCTGCGCCGCCGGATGCCCGAGTCCCCGCGGTACCAGGCGCAGGTCCAGGGATGCCACGCGGCGGCGGCCGAGGCCGTCGCCCGGTTCACCAGCGGCGCCGTCACCGGGGCGCCCACGCCCGCCTTGCGGCACGAGATGCGGCTACGGGCCTTCCTGACCAACCGCCGCTGGGTGATCACGCTCGCGGGCACGGCGGGCTGCTGGTTCCTGCTGGACTACGCCTACTACGGGAACACGATCTCCACCCCGCAGATCATCAAGCTGATCTCACCGCACTCCTCCGTTACCACGGCGATCGCGCTCCAGCTGGCCATCTTCGTGATCGCGGCGCTGCCCGGCTACCTGCTGGCCATCGCCTGGCTGGACCGGATCGGGCATCGCCGGCTCCAGCTGACCGGGTTCGGGATGATGGCGCTCTGCTTCGCGATCATCGGCCTGGTGCCGGGGATGACCACCGCGGTGGCGCCGTTCCTGCTGGTCTACGGGATCAGCTACTTCTTCACCGAGTTCGGGCCGAACGTGACCACGTTCGTGTTGCCCAGCGAGGTCTTCCCGGTCACCATGCGGGCCACCGGGCACGGCATCTCGGCGGGCGTCGGCAAGCTCGGCGCGTTCATCGGGGTGTTCCTGTTCCCGGTGCTGCAGACCTCGCTGGGCTTGCGCGGCACGCTCCTGCTCACCGCGGGCGTGGCCGCGGGGGGCCTGCTGCTGACCAGGGTGCTGCCCGAGCCGGCCCAGCGGAGCCTGGAGGAACTGGCCAGCGGGACGCCGGACGAGACGCTGCGCCCCGCCGCGGCGGCACGGCTCTGACCCGGGCTCTAGGCGCCGCCAGGGCTCTAGCCGCCGCCCCGGCCCGCACCGCCGGTGAACCGGCCGACCTGGTCCGCGAGCCCGGGGTCGCGCAGCGCGGTCATCCCGTGCCGGAACTCGTTCGCCATGGCCTCCTGCTCGGACAGGAACCCGCCCTGCAGCGCGGACAGCCGGTCGCTGCGCAGGCATGCCTGCGGGAACGCGGCGATCTCCAGGGCCAGCGCCTCGGCCGCGGCCCGGGCCGTGCCCGCAGGCACGACCCGGCTGACCAGGCCCATCTGCAGCGCCTCCGGCGCGGTCACCGGCCGGCCGGTCAGGATCAGGTCGAGCGCCCGGCCCAGGCCGACCAGCTGGGGCAACCGGACCGTGCCACCGTCGATCAGCGGCACTCCCCACCGGCGGCAGAACACGCCCAGCACCGCGTCCTCGTCGGCCACCCGCAGGTCGCACCAGAGGGCGAGTTCGAGGCCGCCGGCCACGGCGTGCCCGGAGATGGCGGCGATCACCGGCTTGGACAGCCGGAGCCGGGTCGGGCCCATCGGGCCGTCGCCGTCCGGCTCGGTGCGGTTGCCGGCCGGGCTGCCCATGGCCTTCAGGTCCGCGCCCGCGCAGAACGTGTGGCCGGCGCCGGTGAGCACGGCCACGCTGGCGCCGGGGTCTGCCTCGAAGTCACGGAAGGCCCCGGCCAGCGCGGCCGCGGTCGGGCCGTCCACCGCGTTGCGTACTTCAGGGCGGTCCAGGATGACGGTGGTCACCGGCCCGCTCCGGTCCACCCGGACGCTCATCGCCACTCCCCGGCCACCGGCTGCGTCAGCCGGTCAGGGAACCTGCCAGGTGTCGGACCCGGCCAGCAGGACCGCCAGGTCGCCCTCGCCCTGCCGGTCCCGGGCCGCCGAGATCTGGTCGGCCATCAGCTCGTCGTAGCTGGCCCGCGGGGCCTGGCGGAACACCCCGACCGGGGTGTGCGCGAAGTCCGCGCGGTCCAGCCGGGACAGCGCGAACGCGTACGACGGGTCAGCCGCGTGCGCGTCGTGGACCAGCAGCGAGTCCGCCTCGGCCTCGGTCGCCTCGACCGGCTCCAGCGAGCCGGTGCGGCTGAACCGCAGGCCCTGGCTCCGGTCAGGACCGAACCGGATCGGGGTCCTGTGCTCCAGCCGGATCAGCCGGTCGTCCCGGGACGCCGGGTCCTTGAGCGGCGCGAACGCGTCGTCGTTGAAGATCGGGCAGTTCTGGTAGATCTCCACGAATGCCGCGCCGCGGTGATCGGCGGCGGCGCGCAGCACGCTGGTCAGGTGCTTGCGGTCGGAGTCGATGGTGCGGGCCACGAAGCTGGCCTCCGCGCCGAGCGCGAGCGAGACCGGGTTGAACGGGGTGTCCAGCGACCCGAACGGGGTCGACTTGGTCACCTTGCCCTGCTCCGAGGTGGGTGAGTACTGGCCCTTGGTCAGCCCGTAGATGCGGTTGTTGAACAGCAGGATGTTGATGTTGATGTTCCGCCGCAGGGCGTGGATCAGGTGATTGCCGCCGATCGACAGAGCGTCGCCGTCCCCGGTGATCACCCAGACGGACAGGTCCGGGCGGGACGCGGCCAGGCCGGTCGCGATGGCCGGGGCGCGCCCGTGGATCGAGTGCATCCCGTAGCTGTCCACGTAGTACGGCAGCCTGGCCGCGCAGCCGATCCCGGAGATGATGGCCAGGTTCTCCCGGGGGATCCCCAGCTCGGGCAGGAAGGACTGGAACGCGGCCAGGATCGCGTAGTCGCCGCAGCCCGGGCACCAGCGCACTTCCTGGTCGGACTTGAACTCCTTGGTGGACAGCTTCTGGTCGGCTACGGGGACGAGGGTGAGCGACGCGGGCCGCCGGGCCGCCTCAGCCGCGCCATCATTGGCTGGCCCCCAGTTGGCCGGCTCGCCGTGCACCGGGCTGGCCCCTGCGCCGTTGGCCGCAGAGTCAGACATTTGCGATCACATCCTGGATAACGCCAGCCAGTTCGGCGGCGCGGAACGGAAGCCCGCGCACCCGGTTGTAGGAGATCACGTCGGTCAGGTACTTGCCCCGCAGCACCAGCGCGAGCTGCCCGAGGTTGATCTCCGGGAGCAGCACCTTGTCGTAGCTGGCCAGCACGTCGCCGAGGTTGGCCGGGAGCGGGGAGAGGTGGCGCAGATGGGCCTGGGCGACCGAGCCGCCGGCCACCCGGACCCGGCGTACCGCGGCGCCGATGGACCCGAACGTCGATCCCCAGCCCAGTACCAGCACCTTGGCCTCACCGTCCGGGTCGTCCACCTGCAGCGGCCCGACGTCGGCCGCGATGCCGTCGATCTTCGCCTGGCGCAGCCGGACCATCCGGTCGTGGTTATCGGGGTCGTAGGAGATGGTGCCGCTGCCGTCCGCCTTCTCGATCCCGCCGATCCGGTGCTCCAGGCCGGGGGTGCCGGGAATGGCCCATGGCCGGGCCAGGGTCTCCGGGTTCCGCTGGTAGGGCCGGAAATCCGGGGTGCCGTCGGCGGCCTGCCATTCGCCCGGGCTGGCGAAGGAGAACTCATCGCGCAGCTTCGGCAGGCTGGCCACGTCCGGGATGAGCCACGGCTCCGAGCCGTTGGCCAGGTAACCGTCGGACAGGATGATCACCGGCGTGCGGTACTTGGTGGCGATCCGCACCGCCTCGAGCGCGACATCGAAGCAGTCCGACGGGGTGGCCGGGGCCAGCACCACCACCGGGGACTCGCCGTTCCGGCCGTACAGGGCCATCAGCAGGTCGGCCTGCTCGGTCTTGGTCGGCATGCCGGTGGACGGCCCGGCCCGCTGGACGTCGATGACGATCAGCGGCAGCTCCAGCGACACGGCCAGGCCGATGGTCTCGGCCTTGAGCGCCATGCCGGGGCCTGAGGTGGTGGTGACACCGAGCGCACCGCCGAAGGACGCGCCGAGCGCGGCGCCGACCCCGGAGATCTCGTCTTCCGCCTGGAACGTGCGCACGCCGAAGCGCTTGTGCTTGGACAGCTCGTGCAGGATGTCCGAGGCCGGGGTGATCGGGTAAGCCCCCAGGAACAGCGGCAGCTGGGACCGGCGCGACGCTGCGACCAGGCCGTAGGAGAGCGCGGTGTTGCCGGTGATGTTCCGGTAGGTTCCCGACTGCAAGGTGGCCGGCTTGACCTCGTACTGCACCGAGAAATCCTCGGTCGTCTCGCCGTAATTCCAGCCCGCCTGAAAGGCCGCGATGTTGGCCTTCATAATCTCGGGCTTGGCCGAGAATTTGGATTCCAGGAACTTCAGCGTGCTGTCCGGCGGCCGGTTGTAGAGCCAGGAGAGCAGGCCGAGCGCGAACATGTTCTTGGCCCGCTCGGCTTCCTTGCGGGAAATTTCGAAATCCTCGAGGGCCTTGACGGTCATCGAGGTGATCGGGACGGCGTGCAGGTTATAACCGGACAGCGCCCCGTCTTCCAGCGGGCTGGCCGCGTACCCGACCCGGGACAGGTTGCGCTTGGTGAACTCGTCGGTGTTGGCGATGATGTCCGCGCCGCGTGGCACATCAGCCAGATTGGCCTTGAGCGCGGCCGGGTTCATCGCGACGAGCACGTCCGGCGCGTCACCGGGGGTCAGGATGTCGTGATCGGCGAAGTGCACCTGGAAACTGGATACGCCGGGCAGTGTGCCTGCCGGAGCCCGGATCTCAGCGGGGAAGTTCGGCAGGGTAGAGAGGTCGTTGCCGAATGCGGCCGTCTCCTGAGTGAAACGGTCTCCGGCGAGCTGCATCCCGTCACCTGAGTCACCCGCGAAACGGATGATGACACGATCGAGTTGCTGGACCTGCTTGGTCACAGTTGAAGGACCTCCTCGACGCGCCGCGGCCAGGGCGCTTGAACAGCACGAAGCACACGAGCGCCGCACCCAGCACGAAGCGCGGCCGGGGGCTGGGATTGGATTGTTTCTTATGTTACAGCGCTGTTGCAGTGCGGGCCCACTGCTCGTGCGCTTGTGCAGCAGTCGTGACCTATATCACAGTGTATTTCTGATCGCCGGGAGGCGCGGGGCCGCGGCCCCAGGGGTTGCGCCCCCCGGCACCCTGTACGACGGGCCCCGGACGGCCCCGGTTCACCGCGTCGGCGTGCCCGGCGCGGGCCGGGTACGCTGGCCCGATGGCCGCTGTGCAGCTCCCCGTGCCGCGGGCCAGAACTGAGCGTGGCTGGCCCGCCAGCCCTGGGTGGGCCAGCACTGGGTTGGCCAGCACTGGGTTGGCCAGCACTGGGTTGGCCAGTACTGGGTTGGCGCTGCTCAGTGAGGTGCTGCCGGCTACCGCGCTCAGCGGCGCCGGGCTGCCGGATCAGCTGTGGCTTTTCGATGCCGGTCTCGCCTGCTGCGCGGTGGAGTGCGCCGCGGCCCTGACCCGGGCCAGCGGCCCCGGCCACCCGGCTGACCCGGACGGCCAGCCAGCCCCAGCGCCTGAGGGTGGCCCGGAGGGGCCGCGCCCGGGCCACGTGCTCATCGTGGCGGGCACCGTCACCGACAAGCTCGCCCCGCTGCTCCTGCGCGCCTACCAGGAACTGCCCGCGCCAGTGCTCGTCCTGTCGTTCGGCGCCTGCTCCAACAGCGGCGGCCCGTACTGGGACTCCTACTGCGTGACCAAGGGCGTGGACCAGATCATCCCGGTAGACGTGTACGTGCCGGGCTGCCCGCCCCGCCCCGAGGCGCTGCTGCACGGGCTGGACATGCTCCGCCAGCGGCGGATCGCGGGGGCACGACCGTGACGCCGGGGGAACTCACCAGCCGCCTGGCGGCCGGCCCGAGCCGGGCTGGCGCTGCCCCCGGGGAGGCGGCGGGCAGCACCGGGATGGGTGTGCGTTGGGGAAGTGTGATCGCCGGGTGCGACGTCAGCCAGGACCTAGTCACGGTCACCGTTACCCCGGCAGGCTGGCTGGCCGCGGCCCGGTTCGCCCGGGACGAGCTGGAGTGCGGCTTCTTCGACTGGCTCAGTGCCGTGGACGAGCTGGCGGCAGGCCTGGCGGTGCTGGCCCACGTGTACTCGCTGACCGGGCGGCACCACCTGCTGCTCCGCACCGTGCTGCCCGCGAGCGGCGGCCGGCTGGCCACGATGACCGGGATCTACCGGGGCGCGGCGTGGCACGAGCGGGAGACGTCGGAGATGTTCGGCGTGGTGTTCGAGGGTCATCCGCGGCCAGGCCCGCTGCTGCTGCCGGACGGCTTCGAGGGGCACCCGTTGCGGAAGGACTTCGTGCTCGCGGCGCGCGCGGCACAGGACTGGCCGGGGGCCAAGGAGCCTGGTGAGGGCGGTGGCCGGGCCCCCGCGCGGCGGCGGCTGGCGCCACCGGGCGTGCCCGAGGGGTGGCCGCCCGGATGAGCGCGCCCGGCGATGGCCGCCAGCCGGCCGATGCGGAGCCGGGCGGGGAGGCTGGGCTTGGCACTGGGCGGGACGCGCCTGGGGCAGGGCGGGACATACCGGGGGACCTGCCCGCGCGCAGCCGCGGGGTGATCGGGCTGCTGGAGGAGAACTGCACGGTCTGCATGCTGTGCGCGCGGGAATGCCCGGACTGGTGCATCTACATCGACTCGCACAAGGAACCGGTGCCCGGGCCGGCCGCCGGGCCGCACGGCCGGCCGCGGGTGCGCAACGCCCTGGACCGGTTCGCCATCGACTTCTCGCTCTGCATGTACTGCGGCATCTGCATCGAGGTCTGCCCGTACGACGCCTTGTTCTGGTCGCCAGAATTCAGTTACGCGGCCACCGATATCGCCGGGCTGACCCATGAGCGGGACCAGTTGCGGGAGTGGATGTGGACGGTGCCCCCGCCCCCCGCGCATGATCCGGGCGCGCCGGTGCCCCGTGAGGTCCAGGACAGCCTCCGCGGGGACAACCCGGGCAGCGGGAGTTCCGGGTAGCGGGACCCGGTGGCGTGGCCTCGGGTAGCGGGACCCGGCGGCTAGCGGAAGTTGACGAACTGCAGCGCCAGGTCCAGGTCCTTGCCCTTGACCAGCGAGATCACGGCCTGGAGATCATCCTTCTTCTTGCTGGAGACGCGGAGTTCCTCGCCCTGCACCTGGGCACGTACGCCCTTCGGCCCCTCGTCGCGGATGATTTTGCCGATCTTCTTGGCCTCCTCCTGCGAGATGCCTTCCTTGAGGCGGACACTGATCCGGTACTCCTTGCCGGACACCCGCGGCTCGGCCGCGTCCAGGACCTTCAGCGAAACCTGGCGCCGCACCAGCTTGTCCTTGAACACGTCGAGGACGGCGTTGACGCGTCCCTCGCTGTTGGCCCGGATCTCCACGCCGTGATCACCCGACCAGGCGATGGACGCACCCACGCCACGGAAGTCGAAGCGGGTCGCGATCTCCTTAGCGGTCTGGTTGACCGCGTTGTCCACCTCCTGGTGGTCGATCTTGCTGACGATGTCGAAACTGCTGTCTGCCACCCGTGACTCCTTCCCTTTGCTCGTTCTTCCAGCTTGTGGCCAGCTTGGGCCTGCTGGGTTTCTAGAGCTCCGTCTTGGCTTGCTGAATGTTTCTGGGGCTGCTGCCTGGGCGCGGCTTCCTGGGTTGCCCTGCTCGCTGGCGGGCGTACCGGCCGGACCGCTGGCGCACCGGTCATGAGGCTACTGCGCCGCCGCTGGGCTCGGACCCGGGTGTGCTGCGCTGTGCGTGGGTGTGTTGCGCCGGGCGCGGGCGTGCTGTGCTGAGCGTGGGGGTGCTGCGGTGGCCTAGATACACGCTTGACGGGGGCGAGAGCAACGGGCCGTGTGACGAAGGTGGCGGATGTGGTCAGTAGCCGGCCCGGATCGGGGCGGCCAGAGTCGGCCCGGATCGGGGCGGCCAGCGACGCGCGAACGGCTGACGTCCGCTATCCTTCTTTGAGCCGTCCTACGTGGCGGCACCCTAGGCAGGTTGCCCGAGTGGCCAAAGGGAGCGGTCTGTAAAACCGTCGGCTCAGCCTACGTTGGTTCGAACCCAACACCTGCCACGCAAAACCCTAGGTCAGAGCCGTTGACGCGGACTTGCGTCAGCGGCTCTAACGCTGAAAGCAAGCGGTTCCGCAGACCGCTTGCTGGCTGCTGTGGGCCATACGTGGGCCAGATTCGGGTCGTCCGGAGTACCCCTCGCGAGGCATGCGACTGATGATCTAATGCGCTCTGACGTGCGGAAGCGGTCGTTGGTGATCGTGGTGTGGAGTCCTGGCCGCGGGCGTGCAGGGCCTCGCAGGTGTCGGCCGGGGCGCATGAGCGTGGGCCATCCACGGACATATGGCGGACAGGATGGGGGCGGTACCGGCGGTTCGCGGAACCGCTTGCTGTCTGGTGATGTGCCTGGTTTCGGGCGTGAAGGGCTCGTTCGATCTGCCGGTTGGTGATGTCGTCTTGGCCGTCGATGCAGTGGGTGTAGATGGCCAGCAGCATGGTGATGCTGTGCCCGGCCCGTTGCGCGATCTGGGCGGGGGCGGCGCCGGCGTTCAGCCAGAGGGACAGGGCGGCGTGTCGCAGGTCGTACGGGCGCCGGGCGAGGATGGTGGCAGTTGTTGCGGGCCCGAGGGCCTGGCTGCGGGCGGTGTGCCAGGTGCGGCCGTAGCTGCTTTCGCTGAGTGGGCCGCCGCGGGTTCCGCGGAACAGGCGGCCGTCGGGTGTGGTCCCGTAGCAGCGGTGGTGGTGGCGGAGCATGCCGACCAGGACGGGCGGGATGGGGACGATCCGGATCGATCCTTCGGGCCGGTGCTTGAGGCCGCGCTGCTCGTGGCTGGATCCGGTGTTAGTCCAGGCCGCGGCGGTGCGGGGCGCGGACCGTGACAGGGACAGCATTCCCCAGCCGTGGTGGGGCAGGTGGCAATCGGCCAGGCGCAGGGCGATGGCTTCTTCCGGGCGCAGCGCGCCGTAGTACAAGCAGCCGAAGAACGCCGCCAGAGCGGGACGGATCCGGGCCACGGCGGCGAGCAGGGCCTCGGCCTGCGCAGGGCTGGCCACGACCTTCGGGTCTACGGCGGTGGCGGCCTTCGGGACTTGCCAGCTGACCTGGTCGGCCGGGTTGGAGTTCAGTAGCCCGGCCTCGACTGCGTAGCCCAAGGCGCCGTGGAACACTGCGCGTTTGCGGGTGATGGTGTTCGCGGCAGCGCGGCTGCCATCCAGCCGCAAGGTCAGGGCATCCAGCGCCGCTCGGAGCACTATAGGGTCGGCGAGCCGGGCCAGCGGCAGTGACGCCTGCTCCGCCCACTTCAGCACGCGAGCGGTCGCCTCGTCTGAGGTGGCAGTGCGGGCGGGGTTGAATGCGTGCTGATACAGGGCCGTGCGCAACTGGACTGCTGGTGGCCGCGCTCGTGTGGCCCGTGTCAGGGCGGGCGTGACGGTGGCCAGTGCTTCGGCCACGCTGGCCCGCGAATGTGCGGCCAGGGCCGGCCACTTCATTGCCGCATAGGCTGTCGCGTGCTGGTACCAGGTCACGGTCACAGGTTCCGGCTCAGCCCATAGCATCGGCTCGCCGGTTTGCGGGTCGAACTCCAGGCCCTTCCGGGCGGCGCGGACGAGTTCCGCCCTGTAACTGTCAGCCAGTGCCCGGGTGATGAAGGACTTCGACCTGGCCCGGCCAGCGGCCCTCCAGCGGACTTCGAACGGACGGCGGCGATCACCCCGGCGTCGGATCGCATACACGCTCACATCAAACCTGTTCATCTGTATCCCCCTATTGCGGCAGCAACGTGGATCGCGGCTCGGTCGGCTATTGCGGCCACGGGTTGCGCCGACGGCGCGGCCAGGCCGTACGGCCAACTTTCCGTCGGCCGTGCGCCAGCCGAACAGGGGGCGATGGCTATGGCACGGGTGGCGGATGGGGCCGTGCTCTGCAGCGCGGCGATGCGAGCTCTAGACTGCGGGTATGACCGAGGACACGCGCCCGGGTGACGAAAAGGCTGAGCCCGAGAAGCTGCCTGCCTTGCCAAGGCATCTGTCCGCGCTGATTGGTTCTCTGCGGGGCCCGGCGGACTTGGGCCGCAATCACGACAAGTATCTGACCTATGCCGATCGTGAGGAGGCCGGTGGGGCTGCGTCAGCGTGATTTTGTGCGATACGGGGCCGCTGGTCGCCGCGTTCAACGCCGCTGACCGAGAGCATGGCCGCTGCGCCGAGTTCCTGCGGGAGAACTGGTCCCGCCTGGTCATCCCGTCGCTGGCCGTCACCGAGGTCTGCCATCTGCTCGCCGACCCGCAGCGACGCGGACACGCCGGTCTGGCTGCGGAGTTCTGTGCTGCGATCGCCGAAGACGAGTTGCGGGTGATCGAGGCGACTCCGCATGACTACGGCCGCATGGCTGAGTTGCTGACAACCTATGCTTCACTGCGATTGCAAGTGGTGGACGCCTGCGTGATCGCTCTCGCTGAGCGGCTCGACGTCCGCGAGGTCGCAGCCCTGGACCGCCGTGACTTCCTTGTCGTCGCCCCCCGGCACCTGCCTAAAGGAGAACGGCTCACCCTGCTACCAGCCGACTGATTCCGTCCTTGATGACGAGAGGCTGGCGGGCAGGCCATCCGCTCCATGCTGCTGGTCCTTCCGGCTAGGCTGGGCGCGCCCTGTCGGCGCTGGGGGTGTAGGAGAGCTTGCGGGGGTCGGGGAAGCCGAGACTGGTGTAGCCGGGGGCGCGCTTGGCGAGGGATGAGGCGAGGACGCCGGTGAGCTCGTCGTGATAATCGTGGACCTCTGCGGTGGCCTTGCCGTCGTAGGGGCGGAGGATTCTCCCGGCGTACTGCAGGAGGCGTCCCCTGCTCGCGACGGGCGCGGCGAGGAACAGGGTGTCCAGTGGCGGGCAGTCGAACCCTTCCCCGACGTACGGGCCGGTGCCGACGGCGAGCAGGGGCGGCCCGCCGGGCTGGGGGGTGAGCCGGGCGAGCGCGGCGGCGCGGTCCTTTGCGCCCATGCCGCCCTTGAGGGTGACCGGGTCGTGCCCGAGGGCGCGGAGGGCGTCGGCCATTGCCTGTAGGTGGCTGGTCCAGTTGGTAAGGACCAAACAGTTCCTGCCCTTGGTGAGGGCCGCGGTGACGTCGGCGATGACCTGGCGGGTGCGCTGGTCGCTGGCGATCAGGTCCTTGTAGATGACGGTCATCCCGCCTGGCGTGGTGGGGTTGGCGGCCCCGTCATAGCGGTAGGCGGTCCGGTGGAGGTGGAGCACTGGCGTTGGCCGCCCGCCGGGGGCGGTGCCGGGCAGCATGTGCATGCCGTCGGCGGCCTGCCGGGGTGTGGCGATAGTGTGCCGGACCGGGCCGACCTGCATGCCGATCAGGTCATCGAGCTTGTCGCGACGGTAGGGGGTGGCGGTCAGCCCGAGCCATCGCCGCGCCGGGATCTGCCTGACCGCGTCCTCGAACGCGGCGGCCGGGACGTGGTGGCACTCGTCAGCGACGATCAGGCCGTACCCGGCGGTGAGGGCGGCGATGTCGTTGCGGCGGGACAAGGTCTGCAAGGTGATGACGTCGATGGTGCCGCGCAGCCTGGCCCGGCCGCCGCCGAGCTGCCCGGCCTTCACGCCGAGGAACTCGCTGATCCGGGCCCGCCACTGGTCAGCCAGGGCCTTGCGGTCTACCAGGACGAGTGCCGAGACTTGGTGCTCGGCGATGACCGCGCAGGCCATCACGGTCTTCCCGGACCCGGGCGGGGCGACCAGTATCCCAAGGTCATGCTTGGCGAGTTCCGCGACCGCATCCCGCTGGACGGGCGTAAGCGTGGCGGTGCAGGTGAAGTCCTCACTGGTGCCGGGGGAGCGTTGGTCGGTGATGTTCAGGCGGCTTCCGGCTTGCCCGGCGAGTGAGATGGCGGTGTCGAGCATGCCGCGCGGCAGGACCAGGCCGCCATCGATGGTTTCCTGGTAGCAGTGCAGGAACCGGGGGATGTTGTAGGTGGAGGCGCGCATCCGCTGCCGCTCATAGAACTCCGGATTGTGCATCGACGCCGCGTGCCGCAGCGTTGCCGCCAGGCTGGGTGTCAGCTCCGCCTGCTCCAGCCGGATGCCCGCGCCGAGCCGCACGCTGAGGACCGGCGGGGCCGGTGGCCGGGTCTTAGTCGAGGACGGCGAGCTGAGTCGGGTGACCTCGGCGGCGACGGTGACCTTCCCGGCACGGTCAGCGGCGCGCCTGAGTTCCTGCGGAGTCATCCGGCCGAGGGTGGACAGGTAGGCCCACTGGTCCTCATGCGGCTCCAGGGTCTCCAGGTCCAGGAAGACCGTCGCGCCGTTGTCCCGGGCGGGCTTGAACAGCGGCGCGGCGATCAGGTTCCCGACCCCTCCTGCCGGGAGCAGGTCCTGGGACGGGAACAGCCGGTCGTAGCTGGCCAGCGTCATCCGGCCGCGCAGCGCCATCGCCTCGCGCAGTAGCCCGGTGCCGAGCCGGCGGGTCATCTCGGCCGGGACCGGGGAGGTGAAGAACACCCACGCGTGGGCGCCGACCCCCGACCGGGAGACCTCCAGCGCGACAGGGACCTGCAGAGCACGGCCGGCCTTGACGTACATGAGGGCGTCGAGCATCGCCTCCGGGCCGTCGAAGTCAGCGGCCAGCCACCAGCACCGGTCACCGCCCAGCAGCGGGTACAGGCCGATATGAACCTCGCCCTTCAAGTGCGCGGCCAGTACCTGCGAGGTGAGCGGCAGGTAGTTCCGGTCCTCGTGGCGGACTCCCTTCTGCCAGCGGCCGCGCACCGCCGGGACCCAGCCGGACTTCCCAGTCCGGTGGTTGTCGAACCGGACCGCGTACACATCTGTCCGCGCCGCGAACAGCGCGCCGAAGAACGCCACCTTGTCGTCTTCCGCCGACCTGTGATGCACGAGTCCGGGAGGGGCCTCGAAGTAGGCGGCCTGCGCGGGGCCAGGCGGGGCAGCCTGCTGCGGGCTGAGCCTCAGCAGCTTGAGCAGCCGGGCATTCTCCGCCCGCAACCGCGCGAGCTCAGCCTCAACCGCCGTCGGGACCTCAGCCACGCAGATAAGCTATCCGCGCACGATCATTGGCTGGGCGGCTTCGGCATGGGTGAATGATTCGGAGCAGCGCATGCGGGCGGAAGTCAGTCGTGCTCAGGCAATGCCAAGGCGTGTGCCGGATCGTTCGAACCCAACACCTGCCACCACCAGCGGAAACGGCCCGTGGCCTGGGCATACTATGGCTCGCGGGCCGCCATGCTGTTGACCTGTGCCGCTCGAATACTCGATTGGGTGGTGGACCTGCACTGTTGCCGGCATGATGAACGCAGTGATGGTTGGCTTGCCGGATGCTGCTCAAGATCGTCTACCTGCTGACATGCCGGGTACTCGGCCTGGCTGTCCTGGTGTTTCGCGGCGACTGGGCGAAGGATGCCGAGCTGCTCGTGCTCCGGCACGAGAACGCGGTGCTGCGCGGGCACGCCGGCCGGGTGCGGTATGAGCCGGGCGACCGGGTGTGGTTCGCCGCGCTGGCACCGCTCCTCCCTCGCAGGCGCTGGACCGACATCTTCCCCGTGACGCCAGCGACGCTGCTGGCCTGGCACCGCAAACTGGCCGGCAACAAATACGACACGAGCAAGCGGCGCATGCCCGGCCGTCCGCCGACGGTCCCGAGCATCGCCCGCCTGGTCGTTCGCCTGGCGAAGGAGAATCCGCTGTGGGGACACCGCCGGATCCACGGCGAGCTGACCAAGCTCGGCGTGACGGTCGCGCCGTCCACCGTGTGGGAGATCCTGCGGGCTGCGGGCATCGATCCGGCGCCGCGCCGGCCGGGTCCGACGTGGCGGCAGTTCCTGCACTCCCAGGCCGCCGGGATCGTCGCGGTCGATTTCCTGCATGTGGATACCGTGCTGTTAAAGCGCTTGTACGTGCTGGTGTTCATCGAGCACGGCGGCCGCCGGATGCACCTTGGCGGCGTCACCGCGAACCCCACTGGCGAGTGGACGGTGCAGCAGGCCCGTAACCTTGCCTTCACCCTCGGCGAGCGGTTCGCGGACATCAAGTTCGTTATCCGCGATCGCGGATCGAACTTCACTGCCTCATTCGACGCCGTCTTCCAGGCCACCGGCACAAGGATCTTGCGCACCGCCGTCCGGGCTCCGCGGATGAACGCGATCTGCGAGCGCCTCGTCGGCACGCTGCGCCGTGAGCTCCTGGACCGCGTGCTGATCCTCGGGGAGGGCCATCTGCGTGCCGTCCTGGCCGAATACCAGGTGCACTACAACACAGCCCGGCCGCACCAGGGCATCGCCCAGCGCGTCCCCGATGACGAACTCGACGCTCCCCGCGTCACCGTGACCGACCTCGACGGCGAACGGATCCTCCGAAAACCCGTCCTGGGCGGCCTGATCAACGAATACACGCACGCCGCCTGACGCCCCGACGAACCACAGGTCAACACCCGAATTCCTATTTTCGAGCGGGACACCCTGCTCGCGGCGCTGCTCAGCGTGATACCGAACGCCCGCCGCCATGGATTGCGGATTCTGGTCACCCCGGACACGATCATGCGCTGGCACCGCGACATCGTCCGGCGCCGCCAGGCGGCGCGGTCGAGGCGCGGCAAGACCGAACAGCCGGCCACCCACCGGAACATCCAGGCCCTGGTCCTCCGGCTAGCCCGCGAGAACCCCGAATGGGGCTACCGCAGAATCCACGGGGAGCTGCCCGGCCTGGGAGTCAAGGTCGCCGCATCAACCGTATGGGAGATCCTCAAAACCAACGGCATCGATCCCGCACCGCGGCGGGCTGCAGGCCTGGCCGCAGTTCCTGCGCTGCCCGGCCGAGGCGATCCTGGCCTGCGACTTCTTCAGCGTCGACCTGCTCGACGGCACCCAGGCCTACGTCCTAGCCGTGACCGGGCACGCGACCCGGCGCATCCGCATCCTCGGCGTCACGCTGTATCCCACGGGGGAATGGGCTAGCCAGCAGGCCCGCAACCTGACCATGGACCTCGGTGGACAGGCAGAACGGATGAAGTTCATGATCCGCGACCGCGGATCGAACTACACGGCCGCGTTCGACGCGATCCTGGCCGACGCGGGCATCCGGACCGTACTCTGCAATGTCCGGACGCCACGCATGAACGCGATCGCCGAACGCTGGATCGGGGGATGCCGCGGCGAGCTCCTAGACCGCGCCCTCGTCTGGAACCAGGACCATCTGCGACAGATCCTGCGCCAGTACGAGACCCACCACAATCAGCACCGGCCACACCGGTCGCTGGACGGCGCCGCGCCGCTGAAGCCGTTACCCGAACCTGCCGATCTTGGGCAGTACCGCGTCCGAAGACACGCTCGCGTCGGTGGCCTGATCAACGAATATCGCCTGGTCGCATGACCCGGACGGGGTTTTCGGCACGCACAGGTGCCGAAAACCTATGCCACCAGGCGATACTCATGAATCACGCCTCCGGCGCGGTCACGGCGCTGGACCCGGAAATGGTCCAGGTCGGTGACGCCATCGGGCAGCGGGCGCAGCGGCGCGGCTTGGTTAAGGGTGCGGTGGGGACGGTGGGTGTTGTAGAAGTCCTCGTACTCGCGCAGCACGGTCATCAGGTGCCGCTGGTTCCAGATCTGGGTCCGGTCCAGCAGCTCTCGCCGGCAGCTGCCGATCCAGCGCTCGATGACTGACTTCATCCGCGGCGCCTGGACCGCAGAGCGGATGACCCTGACGCCAGCGGCCCAGAACACCGCGTCGGACCGCGGCCGTGAAGCTGGCGTCCCGGTCATGCAGCCTCCCCATAACCGGCGTTGCAGCGGACCTCGACATCGGCGTCCATCATCCGCTGCGCGAACCCCTTGATCATCTCCCGCAGCAGATCCGGGCTCGCCGATGCCAGGGTCTCCTCGAACCGCGCGCCAGGAACCGGCACAATGTCACCTACGGCCACTTCGTTCTCCTTCGTCTCAGACAGAGCACTTCGAAGGATCACGAGGTGGCCGCCTCACGTCACGGCGACACGCCCGACCCGGACGAAACGGTCAGAACCAAGCAGGCACCTCATACACCGCTCCAGCGGACGTGAACCACTCCTCGCCACCTCCTTCGGCCCAGTACCCCACCCGGTCAAGCACCACGACTTCACTCAGTTCCTGGCCAGGGCTCGCGCGCGCTCGTTCACCAAGTTCCTTCGGCGCGGTGGTCACGGCGGAGGGGCATGGCACACTACAGCCGACCGCCCCCGCATAATTCGGTGACCCGGCCCGGCAGCAGAGTATGATAATTGTATGAAACGGATCACGGTGAGCCTTCCCGACGAGCTGGTGGAGAAGATCAGGCGCGCTGCCGGAGGAGAGCGGCAGGTCAGCTCGTATGTGGCCACGGCGCTGGAGGACTACCAGGAGCGCGAGAACCTGGACGATATCCTGGCCGCCTGGCGCGCGGAAACCCCTGTGCCCGAGGAGGTCCGGCGGCAGGTCGAAGCTGAGCTGGATCAGGCCGGGCTGACGGGCCAGCCCCCGCAGGGCGGCAGGATGGCCGGGTGAGCGCGGGCTCGACGACCGGGCTCACGCTCGACACCGGCGCGCTCTTGGCGCTTGACCACCCCGCCAAGGCCGTGGTCATGCAGGCACGCCTGGAAACGGCCCGGCGGCGCGGCGGCACCATCTGCATCCCCGCCGAAGCCGTCGCGCAGGCGTGGCGCAGCCCTCGGCAGGCCCGCCTCGCCCGGCTGCTCAAGTCTCCGGACATCGACATCGCGGTCATGACGCTCAGCGTGGCCCGCAGCGTCGGGCTGATGTGCGCGGACACTAACCACGACGATGTCGTGGACGTCCACGTCGTGCTCTGCGCCCGGCAGCGTCATCACGCCATCGTCACCAGCGACCCCCGCGACATCGCTCGCGTCGACCCGTCGGTGCCGCGAATTCTCGTCTAGGAGCTGACCTTGGCGGCCAGGGGCTCGTAGGCGGGGAAAAGCTCGCCCATCCGCGCACCGGCGTCGCAGCGCTCCCGCCCCGCGAGGTAAGCGCCGAGATCTTCAACATGGACCTGGATCCCCGCCCCGTAACCGGCGAGGTAGGCCACGGGCATGCCCCGCTCCTCCCAGACCACAGTGGTCTGGCCGCCGTCGGCGGTCAGCGTGACCTCGATGGACTGGTCCTCAGACTGGTCCGGTTCCCTGGTCAGCACCAGCAGCCGCCGCGGGGCCTCGCAGGCTTCCACCTGTGCGTGCCGAAAACCTCATCCACATCATGCGACCAGGCGATATTCGTTGATCAAGCCACCGACGCGAACGCGTCTTCGTACGCGGTACCGGTCGAGGTCGACAGGTTGCGGCAGCGGTTTCAGAGGCGCGGCTGCGTGCAGGGAGCGGTGCGGCCGGTGCTGATTGTGGTGGATCTCGTACTCGCGCAGGATCCGCCGCAGATGGGCCTGGTTCCAGATGAGGGTGCGGTCCAGGAGCTCGCGGCGGCATCCCCCGATCCAGCGTTCGGCGATCGCGTTCATCCGGGGCGTCGCGACGTTGCAGAGCACGGTCCGGATCCCGGCATCGGCGAGGACCGCGTCGAACGCGGCGGTGAAGTTCGAGCCGCGGTCGCGGATCATGAACTTGACCCGGTCGGCGCGGTCGCCGAGACATCCGATGCGGTTAGTTGTCAAGCGGCGGTGGCCTGGGGGTTGCTGCTGGTTGTTGGGAAGGCGGTGGCTTCGTGGTAGGGCTGGCGGGTGGCGAGGCAGTGGTGGAGGCAGCCGAGGAGCCGGTTGTAGAGGTTGCGCTGGGCGGCGGTGTGGCGTTCGTTGTGGTCGCGGCGGCGGTCGTAGTGGGCGCGGGCGCCGGGTGAGGCGGTGAGGGCGGCGAAGGCCCAGGTGTATCCGGCGGCGGCGAGGCGCTGGTTCTTGACGCGGCGGTGCAGGACGGCGATGCTCTTGCCGCTGGCGCGGGTGACTGGCGCGGCCCCGGCGTAGGCCTTCAGTCCTCTGGCGTCGGTGAACCGGGATCGGTCGTCGCCGGTCTCGGCGAGCACCCGGGCGCCGGTGAGCGGGCCGGGCCCTGGGAAGCTGGTGATGATCCCGGCGTCCGGGTGCTGGTTAAAAGAGCCGGTGGCGGCCTGCCCGGGGTCGCTGGCGGCCGCGCAGGCGGCGTCGAGGTGGCGGAGCAGGGCCAGGGCCTGGCGTCCCATGGCCTGCCCGGCGAGGGGTGGCTGGCGGAGCTGCTGTGTGCGGAACGCGTCGCGGAGCCGGGTGGCTTCGGCGTCGATGCCGCGGCTGCGGCCGGCTTTTCTCAGTAGCGCCCTGAGCTGGGAGAGAGTGAGGTGGGCTGCGTCGGCGGGGGTGGGCGCGGCGGCCAGGATGGTCCGGGCCTCGGGCCGGAGGAGGCCGCCGCGGGTGCCGGCGAAGGCGGCCAGGAGGCCGGGGAAGTATTCGCGCAGGCAGCTGCGGAGCTTGTTGTGCGCGGTGGTGCGGTCCCAGACGGCGTCTTGCTGGGCGCGGGCGAGCACGGCGATGGCTTGCGCGAGTTCGGTGCCGGCGGGCAGCGGCCGGTGGGAGGCCAGGTCGGTGCGCAGGATGTTCGCCAGGACCACGGCGTCGCCGTGGTCGGATTTGCGGCCCGCGATCGAGTGCCGGTCGCGGTAGCGGGCCACGGCCATCGGGTTGACCGGGTAGACCGCCCGGCCGGTGGCGCGCAGGCAGGCGGTCAGCAGCCCGCGGGGCGTCTCGATCGCCACCGGGATCAGGTCATCGGCGGTGTCGCCGTGGCTGGCGAGCAGTTCCAGCAGTACGGCCAGCCCGGCGGGGTCGTCGCTGATGCGGCGGCGGGCCAGCAGCTGGCCGTCCCGCCCGGCCAGGGCGATGTCGTGGTGGTCCTCGGCCCAGTCGATTCCGCAGAACACTTCCATGCTGGTCCTTGTCCTTTCCTGGTTCGCTGCCTGTCCGCGCGCTGGCCCGGCCGCGCGGGGTCACGCACGCTCCCTAATGGAAGGGCTCGGTGGCCCGCCATCCGATTAGCCGTTCGTGACCTCAGCTTGCCCGCAGGGCCCCGGTCCTGGCCGGACCTCGGATGGCTCCCGTCGTGGCAAGGGGTCATTCCTGCGGGTGGCTCAGGCCACGACCACCCATACCGGGACCAGCCGCGCATTCTGCGGAACCAGCCCGGCGTGTCACACAATGCGCAGCAGGCAGTGCCAGGGCCCGGGTCTCATCGAAGGGATCTGAGCCCAGACCAGGTGGTGAATGCGGGTCACCCGGCACCAGCCGCTGCTACCACGCCAGCCAGACAGGGCCCCGTCTCAGCGCAGGCATCACGTGCCTGGTCCATGAAAGGCCTCAGCAGCTGGCTGCGGTATGCGTCCATTAGGTCCATGATCAGGTTGCGGGCCTGCTGGGCGGTCCACGCTCCGGTGGGATGCAGCGTGACTCCGAGGACGCGGATGCGCCTGCCGGCGTGCTCGATCACGGCCAGGACGTAGGCCTGGGTGCCGTCGAGCAGTTCCGCCGTAAAGAAGTCGCTCGCCAGGATCGCGCCGGCCTGGGAACGCAGGAATTGCGGCCAGGCTGGCCCGGTCTGTCGCGGCGCGGGATCGATCCCGGCCTTCTTCAAGATCTCCCATACCGTTGAACGCGGCGACCGTACTCCCAGCCCGGCCAGTTCGCCGTGGATCCGGCGGTAGCCCGAGTCGGGGTTCTCGCGGGCCAGCCGGAGGATCAGGGCCTTGATGTTCCTGCGGGTCGCTGGCCGGCCGGTCTTGCCGCGCGTGGACCTGGTAGCCCAGCGGCGGCGGACGATATCGCGGTGCCACCGCAGGATCGTGTCCGGCGTGACCAGGAGCCGCAGCCCGTGGCGCCGCGCTTTCGGTATCACGCTGAGCAGGGTTGCGAGCAGGGCCCGGTCCGCCCAGTTCAGCTTCGGGCGGCGCAGCTGCCGCCGCTGCAGGACGGAGAGCAGGTGGCGCAGGATCAAGATCTCCGCGGTCTTCCACGCCTCCTCACGCCGGGACAGCCGCAGCCACGTAATACCCTCGTGATCAGGAGGAAGACGAACCGCAGGCACATGATCAGTGATCATCACGGCCGAGCACCGGACGATCGCAACTTCGCTGGTCACAGCCACGGATGGGATTCTCGGCACGCACAACGTCAGCAGCGGGGCGCCCCCGACCGCGACCCAGCGCGCTGTCGGCGCACTAGCCTGGCTCATCGCCAGCCTGCCCCAGGGGAAGGCGTACGGCCAGCGGTCCCGCACTGACTCGGCGGCCACCCACCAGCCCGCCACCGCTAGCGGCCACGCCCGCAGCCGCAGCAGCAGGCGCTGGCCCACAGCGAGCACAGCGAAACTCACCATCTGTGCGACTGCCAGGGCCGCCCAGACATACCAGGCGACGTTGACAAGCCAGGAGATAAGCGGAACGAAAAACGCGGCGCCGAACACGAGCCCTACGACGAGACTAGCCCGTAGGCGCCTGCGCCAGAGCGCCACCGTGAGAAGCGCGCCGGGCGATAGCCAGCGGCCAGACGCCTACGGGCGGGAAGGCGGCCGCCAGGGCAAGGCCGCCTGCTAGCGCCACCGGTACAGCCCAGCGCAACGCCAGGCCACCGCGCGCCGACCCTGGCCGCGAGCCACCCGCCCGCTCCGCTGCAGCCGCCGGGACCGAAGCGGTATCGCCGAGCCGGCGGCTCTGCCGCCCGCCCGGCCACCGGCGCCGGTCAGCCACACAGCCCCCCCCCCCCCCCGACGCCGTTCCGTAATCTGGCTTGGTCTTGCGAGCGTAACCGCGATCCGGGCCGATGCCAGCAGCGAAACCTGCCAGGAACCGCCCCTGCAGGCCGGCGCTACGGGAGTGTTCGGCCAACGGTGGAAGTGCCGTCTGGGGTAGCCGGGGAGATGCCCTCTCACCAGCGGCGACGGGTGCCATGCCACCGCTCAGCCGTTGGAAATCGGACAGTCCCGGCGCTACCGTGACTGCCGCCGAGGCGGCGGCAGTTCCCGCGCGCGCAAGCCGCGGCGACGCGACCGGCTTGGCGGCCTCCTCCATGAGTGTTCGCCGGTCGCATCAGGTGAAGGAATTATCGGCACCCACAGGCAGCAGCGGGCGTGCGGTGCTCACGGCGCCGGTGGTCCGGGCGCTCGACGCGTATCTCGACGGGCGTGAGACCGGGGCGATCTTCGTCACGAAGACGGGACGCCGTATGGACCAGCCCGAGGCCTGGCGGATGGTTCGTCGGCTCGCTCGCCGCGCATCGCTCGACGGGGCCGACGAGATCCGCCCGCACTCGCTCCGGGTCGCGTTCATCACCGGCGCGCGTGAGGCGGGCGTCCCCCTCGAGGACGTCCAGGACGCTGCCGGGCACGCCGACCCAAGGACGACGCGCCGTTACGACCGCGGCCGCCACTCCCTCGACCGGCACGCGTCGTACGCCGTGACAGCGTGGCTGACTGGACAGGACGATGCTCCCTCGGGGTGTTGAGCGCCACTTCCCGGGCGCGATCTCGGCTGCGGTCGCAACCTCGGAGGAACGTGCTGTCTTTCTTGCCATCCACCATCGCTCGTGGTGCTGGTCTTGATACAGGCCGTGTCGGGGTAAGAGCAACGAGTTCACAGTCCTTCACTGGGCAGGCAGGATATGGCGAGCGAGCATAGTGAGCGGGGCGTGACCGGGCGGCTAGTGCGCTGGGCGGCGCTGACGCTTGCAGGTATCGGTGCCGGCGTTGCGGCGACGCTCGCTACCGGAGCCTGGTGGGTTCGGGCAGCAGGGGCTGCAGCCGGAGGACTGGCCGGGCTTGCCGCCGCGACCTGGATTAACCGGGCCGACCAGCGCAGAGACGCGGAGCGGCAGCGGCACCGGGTCCTGATGCGGTGGTCAGTGACGCTGGGCCAGACGCAGTATCTTCGGGATCTTGCTGGCGACTCGGGCGATCGCTCCGTTCCGGGGCCGGGCAAAGGACCTCGCCTGGCTCAACAAGTGGTGCGCGACGATCCGCACGAGCAGCCTGTAGCGGTGGTACCGCCCGCGGGAGTCGGCAAGACGCGGTGGTCACCCAGTTCGCCTCCGATCGGCCAGCCCCGTACGCGGCCGCTGGCTACATTCCGGAGGCGGCGAATCAGCGCTTGCCGCGGTCCGGGCCCTACGCGAGCCCCGCACTGATAATGGTGGATGACGCCGCCGCGCGGCCGGACCGAAGGCATTGCTCGAGGACCTAGCCGCGAACCCAGCCGGTTCGCCGGTCCGGGTCGTATTGGTTAGCCGCACCACTGATCCGCTGACCCGGATGGCTGACGACCTAGAGGAGCGGCACCGCTGGGTACTTGACAACGCGCGGCTGCTCCGGTGCAGGGTATTCGGGAGCCCTGACGACCACGCGCGGTGGTTTGCTGAGGCGGTCCCGGGCGTACGCGGCCGCCCGCAACACGCCGCCACCCAATCTGCGGCCGCTATCAGCCGCGGAGCCACGGATCACTCAGATGGAGCTGATGCTCAACCTGCAGGCCCGGCACTTCTGGCGGTACTCAACTCAGAACGTGGCCGCCCGTCGCGTGCGAAGACACAAACGCCGCCTTTTGACCAGCTCGCCGATGCCCTGTTCAGGCACGAACGACGGCGCTGGCGTGAGGCCGCGAAGCGGCCCGAGTGGGGCCTGACGGACCTGACCGGAGCAGTCCAGGATTGTTCGATCGCCGCCTTGGCGCTGACCGGAGCCGCCGATGAGAACCAGGCCGTCGCGACGCTCCGCCGGGTACCCGATCTAGCCGACGCCTCCGCCGAACGGCTGGCCAACATCGCCCGATGGACTACCCACCTGTATCCAGGCGATCCGCCGTGGCCGATCCGTATCCTGCCGACATGCTGGCCGAATGGTTCCTCGTAAATCAGCTCACCACCACACCCAGCTCGCGCGAAGCATGCGCGATCTAGCGCCCGCACAGAAGCAAGGACTGTTGGTGCTGCTGGCACACGCGAGCTGACCACATGCCCCAGGCAGCGCAGCTATTCGCTGATGTCATCAGGACCGACATCACTGGTTTGGCGGCGGCGGGAGTGGCTGCCGCTCTCACTGCCGACAGGGGGCAGGCGGCCTGGATACGGTACTTGAGCCCTTGATCGGCCAGGCCAGGTGGACGGCTCAATCACTCGCCGGACTGGGCCGTCAAATACCCGAAGGACTACTGCCGCGGAACCGCGCCGCCGTGTCTGCTGCCCTTGTTGGTCACGTGCGAGAAGGTCGCGCTTCTGAGGATCGCGGGAAAGCTGACCAGCCTCGGAAATCGCCTGCGCGAGCTGGGCCGTCACCAGGAGGCCCTGGCCGCTACCGAGGAGGCGCTGGGCATGTGGCGGCGGTCGCCGACAGCAATCCCGCCCACCTATCCGACCTCGCCCGGGCGCTGCACAACCTGGACTCGATCTGCGTGGCATTCGCCGTCACCAGGAGGCCCTGGCCGCTATCGAGGAGGCGCTGGGCATGTGGCGGACGCTGGCCGACAGCATCCCGGCCACCTACCCGACCTCGCCACCACGCTGAGCAACTTCGGAGCCCAGCTGGGTGACCTTGGCCGTCACCAGGAGGCCCTGGGCCTATCGAGGAGGCGCTGGGCATGTGGCGGACGCTGGCCGACAGCATTCCTGCCCACCGGCGCGACTCGCCACCACGCTCAGCAAGCAAACTCGGACGAAGTTCGGCGGCCGCCTATCAACCAGGAAGCCCTCGTCGCCGCCGAGCAGGCGGCCGGTGTTTGGCGGATTCTGGCCCTGCAGCTTTCCCGCCTACCTGCCGTACCTTGCCCGGAACATGATGATCTTGCGGAATGGGACTGGATATCCGGGGGCGTTACCAGGAGGGCGTGGCCGCCACCGAGGAGGCGCTGGGCATGTGGCGGACGCTGGCCGAGCATCCTGCCCACCTGCCCGCCCTCGCCACCACGCTGAGCAACCTCGGAGCCCAGCTGGACGACCTGTGGCGCCACGAAGAGGGCATGGCCGACCTACCAGAAGGAGGTGGCCTGGATGTGGACGCCGGCCGACAGCAATCCCGCCCACCTACCCGACCTCGCGCGGCGCTGACCAACCTCGGGAACGGGCTGGATGACCTGGGCCGTTACCACGAGGCCCTGGCCGCCACCGAGGAGGCGCTCGGCATGTGGCGAACGCTGGCCGACAGCAATCCCGCCCACCTGCCGGCCCTCGCCGACGACCCGCCCCAACCTCGGAGCCCGGCTGCATCACCTGGGCCGTCACCAGGAGGGCGTGGCCGCCACCGAGGAGGCGCTGGGCATGTCGCGGACGCTGGCCGACAGCAATCCCGCCCACCTACCCGACCTCGCCAGTACGCTGAAAAACCTCGGGATCGGGCCGCATGGTGCCCTGGGCCGTCATCAGGAGGCCGGGTGGCTAAGGGCCAGTCAGTTGCAATCTATGGCGTGCTTGCCCGCGCTGACCCTGGCCTGTACAGGGGATATGAGTGATGCTCCGCTAATATGACCAGCAGGGGGGATCACGTGACTAGGGCATATCTGCTCGCGGGAAGAAGTGAGCCAGCCGGAGAGCCCCTTCCGAGGACGACAAGCCCGTCCGAGGACGACAAGCCCGCGTGGGAAGACTTGTAACGGGGCTTTCCCTGGACCCTTAGGGACCGATAAGCGGGGGTTATCGGAGCAAGAAGAGCGCCTACCTGGCTTTCCGGGTGCGCGGTAGCGGTGTCTTGCGTTGCAGACCCGTTCGGCGCAGTGCGGCGCCGCGGCGAAGGCCAGGCGTGGGGGTAGCTCTCTGCCCAGCATTGTTCGTCGCGGGCTCCTTCCGCTGCGTGCCGGTTCTGATGGCCTCGATGCGCTGGCGCAGCTCATCGAGGCCACCGGTACGTTCCGTGCGCGGTGCCTCAGTCATCGGGATGAGCCTACTAGG
>CAVXCV010000006.1:0-307978 GCA_963760405.1 uncultured Actinomycetes bacterium
GGCGGGCGTCATGGCCGCTTCAACCATCGAGCAGCGCGAGATGGCGATGAAGACGGCGCAGGCCCAGGTCCGCGGCCCAGGACACCATCAGCGTCTCCGAGGCCGATCGCAAGAGCCGCGACGCGGAGCGGCAGGAGCTTCAGGTGCGCATTGGTCGGACGGAAGTGAAAGCGCCCGTGGCGGGGATCGTCAGCCGCCGGTCCGCCAGGGTCGGCGCCTCCGCCTCGACTTCAGGCGAGCCGCTGTTTCGCATCATCCAGGACGGAGCGATCGATCTCGAGGCTGACGTGCCCGAGCAGACGCTCGCCCGCCTGGCCGTCGGCATGCCGGCGGAATTGAAGCTGCCGGGCGTCGAGGGGGCCGTCGTGGGCCGCGTCCGCCTTGTGAATCAGGAGGTCGGACAAGGCGAGCCGCACCGGCAAGGTCCGGATCGCGCTTGGGGACGTTTCGCCCATATCGGAGCCTTCGCCTCCGGCCAGGTCGAACTCGTTCGTCGCGAGGGCGTTGGCGTCCCCGCGACCGCCTTGGAGCGGGACGGCGACGAGGCGCGTCTCGATGTCGTGCGCGATGGTAAGGTCGAGGTGCGGCAAGTGAAGGCGGGGGTCATCGACGGCGCGTCGGTGGAAATCCAGGCGGGTGTCGCCGAGGGCGAAAACGTGATCGCGCGGGCCGCCGCCTTCTTGCGCGCTGGCGACCGCGTGCGTCCGACGCCCGAAACGACCGCAGCCAACTTTTAACGGGCCACGCCGATGCGCCTCAACGTCTCCGCTTGGTCGATCCGCAAGCCCATCCCCGCGATCGTCGGCTTCGCGGTCTTGATAATTCTCGGGCTCATCAGCTTCCGGTCGATGCCGATCACCCGGTTCCCGAACATCGACATTCCGATCGTCCAGGTGCTCATCACCCAGTCGGGCGCCGCGCCGTCGGAGCTCGAGTCGCAGGTGACGAAGAAAGTCGAGGACGCCGTCGCCAGCGTCAACGGCGTCTGGCACGTCGTTTCGACCGTCACCGACGGATCCTCATCGACAATCGTGCAGTTCACGGTCGGGTCGGTCGATGTCGACCGGGCGCTCAACGATGTGAAGGATCAGATCGCCAAGATCCGCACCGATCTGCCACGCACCATCGATGAGCCGATCATCAGCCGCATCGATATCGAAGGTCTGCCGATCGTTACTTACGCAGCCTCCGCGCCGGGGCTTTCGGTCGAGCAATTGTCGTGGCTGATCGACGATACGGTCGCGCGCGACTTGCAAAGCATCCACGGCGTCGGCGAGGTCAAGCGCTTCGGCGGCGTCGATCGAGAGATCCGCGTCGCGCTCGATCCGGAGAAGCTGCTGGCGCTTGGCGTCACGGCGGCGACGGTCAACGAGCAGGTGCGGGCCGACAATGTCGATCTCGGCGGCGGCCGCGGCGAGCTTGCCGGCCAGGAGCAGGCGATCCGCACGCTCGCGGGCGCGCGAAAACTGGAAGATCTGGCCGCGTTGCCGATCGCTCTGCCAGGCGGGCGCAGGATCCGCCTCGACGAGCTTGGGACCGTCACTGACGGCGCGGCCGAACCGCGCACGTTCACCCGCCTGTTCGACGAGCCGATCGTCGCTTTCGGCGTGACCCGCGCCAAGGGCGCGAGCGACGTGACCGTCGACGCATTGATTGAGAAGCGGCTGGAGACAATCGCCGTCGCGCATCCGGAGGTGAAATTCACCAAAGTCGACACCCAGGTCGACAGCGAGGTCGGCAATTATCATTCGACCATGGAGACGCTGATCGAAGGCGCGCTCCTCGCCATCGTCGTCGTGTTCATCTTCCTGCGCGACATGCGCGCCACGCTCGTGACCGCCATTGCGCTGCCGCTGTCGGTTATCCCGACCTTCTGGGCGATGGAGGCGATCGGCTTCTCGCTCAACCTCGTGAGCCTGCTTGGGATCACGCTCGTGACCGGAATTCTGGTCGACGACGCGATCGTCGAGATCGAGAACATCGTCCGCCACATGCGCATGGGCAAGTCGGCTTATCGCGCTTCGCTCGAGGCGGCCGACGAGATCGGGCTTGCGGTGATCGCCATCTCGCTCTCGATCGCCGCGATCTTCTCGCCGGTGAGTTTCATGGGCGGCATCGCCGGGCAATATTTCCGTCAGTTCGGGCTGACGGTGGCGATCGCCGTCATGTTCTCGCTGCTCGTCGCGCGCTTCGTCACGCCCGTGATCGCCGCCTATTTTCTGCGCGCGCCCCATGACGAGGTCCAAAGGGACGGCGCGATCATGCGTTTCTACACGCGGCTTGTGCGCACGTCCGTGCGCCATCGCTGGATAACCCTGTTCGGCGGCGCTTTGATTTTCGCCGCTTCGCTGTGGTCGACCCGGTTGCTGCCATCCGGATGACTCCCCCACCGACGACTACGGCCGCGCGCTTCTGGCGATCGAGTTGCCGCCCGGATCGGGCTCGATGACACCGATCGGATCACGCGCGCGATCTCGGAAAAATTGCGCGCCATGCGGAAGTTCGCTCGGCGCTCATTTTCGGCGGCAAGCTCCTTGGAGGCGCGGATGACGAGCCGCGCAAGGCGACGATCATCATCAATCTCGTTCACAAGTCGAAGCGCCTGGCGTCGCAGCAGGACATGCAGCTCAAGATTGGCGCGCTTCTCGCCGATCAGCCGGATATCCGCTTCTGGTTCCTCAAGGACAACGGCCAGCGCGACCTGCAGCTCATCATCGCGGGGCCCGACATCAACGTCATCAACGACACCGCCAACCAGATCGCAAGCGAGATGCGCTCGATTCCCACAATCGAAAACCCGATCTCGACCGCGGAGCTCGAGCGGCCGGAACTGCGCATCGTGCCGAAGCCTCAGGTCGCGGCCGATCTTGGCGTTTCGACCGAGGCGCTGTCCGATACGATCCGTGTCGCGACGCTTGGCGACATCGACGCCAATCTCGCCAAGTTCAACGCTGGCGATCGGCTAGTCCCGATCCGGGTCCAGCTTGAGAAAGCGGCGCGCGCCCGCCCCGGCCTCCTGCAAGATTTGCGCGTGCCCACGAGCGGCGGCGCGACGACGCCCTTGTCCGCCGTCGCGGATTTCTCGATCGCCCACGGACCAACCGCAATCAACCGCTACGATCGAACGCGGCGCGTGACGATCGAAGGCGATTTGCGCGGCGATTCCGCGCTCGGCGCGGCGGTCGCGGCGATCCATGCGTTGCCGACGGCCAAGAACCTGCCCCCCCGGCGTCGAGATCCGCGAGACCGGCGACGTCGAGATCATGAGCGAAGTGTTCGCCTCTTTCGCCGCGGCGATGGGCGCGGGCCTCATGATGGTCTACGGGCTCCTTGTGCTGTTGTTCGGCAGTTTCTTGCAGCCGATCACCATCCTGATCTCGCTGCCGCTCTCGATCGGCGGCGCGATCATCGCGCTCCTCATCACGCACAAGGCGATGTCGATGCCGGTCGTGATCGGCATTTTGATGCTCATGGGCATCGTCACCAAGAACGCCATCATGCTGGTCGATTTCGCGGTCGAGGAGATCGGGCGCGGCACGCCGCGCACCCAGGCACTTGTGGAAGCGGGCCGCAAACGGGCGCGGCCGATTGTCATGACCACGATCGCGATGGCCGCCGGCATGTTCCCATCCGCTTTGGGACTGGGCGAGGGCGGCGGCTTCCGCTCGCCGATGGCGATTGCGGTCATCGGCGGCCTCATCATGTCGACGATGCTGTCGCTTGTTTTCGTGCCCGCCGTGTTTACGGTGCTCGACGATCTCGGCAACTTGACTTGGCGCTTGCTCAGCCGCTTCGTCGGCGATGCGGAGGAAATCGCCGGCGGGAGAAGAGCCGCAGGCGCCCGCGCGCGCCGGGCACCCGCCCGCCACGATCAGGCCGCGGCCGGCGTCCGAGGTTTCGGTCGCGGCGGAATAAGAGCGCGCAGCACAACCTGTTGGGTGTGTGACCGCGGTCACTGCGGGCGCGGTCCATTCCGTTAAAACACAATCATTGTTCTCGGAAACAAATTTAGCAGCGCGGCGCAAGTCGCCGTGAGGCGATCAGACTTTGGAAATCGGCGGCGGGCAGGCCAGTGCGGCCCACCGAAGGGGGTTCGGAGCCCGCCGCCGTACGCCTCAGAGCGCTCGCGCCAACGAGCGCTTTCAATGCGTTGATGGCCGGGTCTATGACCAGGCCCATCACGCCGTGCGGATCGTGCCTGTGCCCTGAAACGCCGAAGGCAAGGCCCGGCGGCTCGACGCAGGGCATGCGCAAGCTGCCCGCGAACCAGTCCCAGATCGCCAAGCTTGCGCCCATGTTGCAATTGAAATGGGCGGGATCGGCGGAATGGTGCAGCTGGTGGTACACCAGCTCCAGATATTGCCCCCAAAGGCCGGTGAACGGAATCCAGATCTCGCTGTGTTGGAGTTGCGCGGTCAGGTAGATGTAAAGCAGCATCAGCACGTTCTGATCGAACAGGGTGAATGACACCGCCTTTCGCCCGAGTGCGTATTGAGCCGCGCCGCCGATCAGCCCTATGAACAGCGCGAGATTGTTGGCGAGGATCAGCAGATCGACGGCGTCGCCGACCCCGACATGGCCGGCTTCGGCGGGGCGCTGCTCGCGGTAATGAACCGGGCCCTGGAGCGACCCGCCACCGTCGCCGGGGCCAGCCTGCGGCTGACCACCAACCTGGCCCGGGCCGCCCAGTTCGCGGCGGCCCGGGCGATGGGCGCGCAGACCCCGCCGCCCATCGAGCCGGAGCGGGACAAGCGGTTCGCCGACCCCACCTGGGCGGACAACCCGGCGTTCGCCTGGCTGTACCAGGTCTACCTGGCGACCAGGCAGTTCTCCGGCGAGCTGCTCGCCGCTGGCGCGGGCGACCCGGTCAGCGACGGCAAGGCCGAGCTATTCAGCGGGCTCGTGCTGGACGCGCTCAGCCCGACCAACTTCCTGATGACCAACCCGGCCGCGCTGAAGCGGGCGTTCGAGACCGGCGGCGGCAGTCTGATCGCGGGCGCCCGGAACTTCGCCGACGACCTGGTGCACAACAACGGCCGGCCCCGCCAGGTGGACACGAGCCCGTTCCACCTGGGCCAGAACATGGCCGCCACCCCGGGCAAGGTGGTCTACTCCAGCGAGCTGATGGAACTCATCCAGTACGCGCCGCAGACCCCGCAAGTCCACTCCATCCCGATGCTGGCCAGCCCGCCGTGGATCAACAAGTACTACATCATGGACCTGGCGCCCGGACGCAGCTTCATCGAGTGGGCGGTGCAGCACGGGCACACGGTCTTCGCCATCTCCTACCGCAACCCGGGCGAGGAGATGCGCGGCACCACCCTGGACGACTACCTCCTCGGCGGCCCGAAGACCGCGCTGGATGTGATCTCGGACATCACCGGATCATCCAAGATCAACGTCACCGGGCTCTGCCTGGGCGGCGCGCTGACCGCCATGCTCGTCTCCTACCTGGGCCACACCGGCGACGACCGGATCAACGCGGTCACGCTCCAGAACACGATGCTCGACTACAGCGAGCCGGGCGTGCTCGGCGCGTTCACCGACCTGCCGACAATCGCCCGGCTGGAACGGCAGATGGAGGCCAAGGGCGTGCTGGACGGAGCGCAGATGGCCGGCACCTTCGACATGCTCCGGGCCAACGACCTGATCTTCAACTACGTGGTGTCCAACTGGCTGATGGGCAAGCAGCCGCCTGCTTTCGACATCCTGGCCTGGAACGGGGACAGCACCCGGATGCCCGCCGCGATGCACTCCTTCTACCTCCGCTCGCTGTACGTGGGCAACGAGCTGGCCACCGGTGAGCTGGAGCTGGCTGGCCAGCAGCTGTCCCTGACGGACGTGAAGAACGACACCTACATCGTGGGGGCGATCAACGACCACATCGTGCCCTGGCGCAGCTCGTACAAGGCCACCCATCTGCTCGGCGGGACCGTGCACTACGTGCTGTCCAGCGGCGGGCATATCGCCGGGATCGTCAACCCGCCCGGGCCGAAGGCCTGGTACGTGGTGGGCGAGCAGTACCCCGCCAGCGCCGAGGAGTGGCGGGCCACGGCCGCGCGCAAGGACGGCTCCTGGTGGGAGGACTGGGCCGGCTGGATCGGCCAGCGGGCCGGCGAGCTGGTCAAGCCGCCCAAGCTGGGCAGCCGCCGCTACCCAGCCCTGGGGGATGCGCCAGGCGTTTACATCCACGGCTGACCGCGGCGGGACGCTCGCCGGGGCGGACCGCGCCGGGCGGGCTGCCCCTGCCGGGAGCGGGCCCGCTGACCTGGGTGCTTGCAACATCCCAAGAAAGTGCTTGCAACTGGCAGCACAGCGCTTGACAAATCAATCAAGGGTGCTTAGTATAGTAAGCAGAAGCCAAGACCTAGAGGTGATGATTCAGATGGCCGACACCCGTACCACCGCCCACGAAGTCCAGACCGAGATTCTGGATGCCGTCCGCAAGAGCCAGGACGCAGTCATTGACGCGATCAAGCGCTGGGCCGAGACGATCCAGTCGCTCACCCCGTCCATGCCGACCCCGAACCTGCCCTACTCGGACAAGCTGCCCAAGCCCGAGGAACTGGTGGCGGGTGCCTACGACTTCGCCGAGCAGCTGCTGGTTTCCCAGCGGAAGTTCGCGGAGAACCTGCTCCAGGCGACCAAGCCGCTGACCGGCGGCAAGAATGGCACCACCGCCCCGAAGCCTGGCCCTGCGGCCAAGTGATCCCGACCGTTAGCTGGCCTGTGGCCAGCTAACACCCCCGCTGCGCGGCGGCCTGGATTATCTCCGGCCGTCGCGCAGTCACATCTCCGGACAAGTGCGTACTATAGCTAGCAGATGAAGGAGGAGCCCGTGCCAGAGCCGTGGGACACGCAGCTGCAAGCCCTGGGCGCCTTCATCCGCACCCAGCGCCAGCTGGCCAACCTTTCGCTGCGCCAGCTGGCCGAGATGACCAGCCTGTCCAACCCCTACCTGAGCCAGGTCGAGCGGGGCCTGCACCAGCCCTCGGTCCGGGTGCTCCGGCTCATCTCCGACGCTCTCAACCTGTCCGCGGAGACCCTGCTGGCGCAGGCGGGCCTGCTGGACGGCGCGGCGCGGCCGGACCTGGCCGGCACCGCACCGGGCGCCGCGGACGCCGAGGCCGCCATCCGGTCCGACCAGCGGCTGACCGAAGAGCAGAAGAATGCGCTGATCACCGTCTACCGGAGTATGCTGCGCTCGGAATGAGGCTCCCGCCCGGCAGCCAGCCTGAGTAGCCGCTTCCCGCACACGGTTATCAGGACGTTACCGGGACCTCATGCGCGTCGCATCCACCGGAGAGCTGGCTATGTCTATAATTCCTATATGTATATAGGGGACGTTGACCTGCCCGTCCTGCTGCCGCGCCCAGAGCGGTCAGCCGTGGCCATCGCCCCGCCCGGGACCGGGCCCGGCTACTGGGCAGGCGCCCCCAGCGCGGTGGCGGCAGACGACGGAATCTACCTCGCCTACCGGATGCGGCGCCCGGTCGGCCGCGGCCGCGGCTACGGGGTGTGCGTGGCCCGGTCCGCCGACGGGGAGCATTTCGAGCCGCTGGTCACCATCGGGCGCGAGCTCATCGGCACCGAATCACTGGAGCGCCCCGCGCTGTTCCGGACCGCGGACGGCACCTGGCGGCTGTACCTGAGCTGCGCCACTCCCGGCACCAAGCACTGGCGGGTGGAGCTGATCGAGGCGGCCGACCCGGCCGGATTCGACGCCCGGTCCAGCGCGGTCGTGCTGCCCGGCGACGCCAAGACCGGGGTCAAGGACCCGGTGATCATCCAGCAGGACGGGGCCTGGCGGCTCTGGGCGTCCTGCCATCCGCTGGCCGACCCGGACGAGGCGGACCAGATGGTCACCGACTACGCGACCAGCCACGACGGCAAGGAATGGACCTGGCACGGTACGGCGCTGGCGGGCCGGCCGGGCTACTGGGACTCCCGCGGCACCCGGGTCACCGCGGTCACCCAGGCCGGCCCGGTGATCGTGGCGTACTACGACGGCCGGGCCAGCGCCACGGAGAACTACGAGGAGCGCACCGGCGTCGCCACCGGCACCGAGCCCACGGCGCTCACCCCGGCTGGCACCGAGCCGTTCGCCGAGTCGCCGTATGCGGGCGGCGGCCTGCGCTACCTCGACATCCTGCCGCTGCCCGGCGGTGGCCACCGGCTGTACTACGAGATGACCCGGCCGGACGGCTCGCATGAGCTGCGCACCGAGTTCCGGGCCGGGCTGGACTGATCCCGCGCGGCCTGCCCTCAGTCCGGGGGCTGGCCGCCCGGCTCCTGCCACTGGCCGTTGCGGGCCTGCCGCTGCCCGGCGGGCCGGTCGCCGACCAGGCCACCGGATCGCTCCCGGGGCTGCAGCCAGTCGCCGAACTCTGCCTCGGTCACCTTTTCCAGCAGCCGGATATCCGCCTCGAAGTAGGGCAGCAGCGCCTGCCGCTGCTCCCAGGTGAGTGGCTGGCGCGGCCGGGCGTCCCGCTGCAGCACCCGCTCCAGCGGGGCGGTCAGCGCGGTGCCGGCCGTCCCCGGCAGGTGCTTGCCCACGGCTGTGGCCGCCCGGAGCAGCTGGGCCACGGTCCGGTGCCCGGGCGACTGGACCGGGTGCGCGGTCACGTTCTCCCGCGGCACCTCGGTGACGACGCCCTGCGGCACGCCGAGGAACGCGCAGATCTGGTCCAGCGTCTGCACCGGGGCGTCGACCAGCTCGCGGTACCGGAGCACCAGTACCTGTTCCCGGGGAAACAGCCGGTACAGATGCTCGAGCTGCTCGCCGTACCGGCCGAGCCGGGTGTAGTGCCAGAAGTCGGCCCAGCCCGCCGCCACCCGGCGGTCCTCGTCCGCGCACGCCGTGACGACGTCCCCGATCGGCTCCAGCCCGGCCGACCACAGATGGGTCCAGTTGGAGTGGGCCCGCTCCACCGGGTCGCGGAGCATCGCGATCAGCCGGGTATCCGGGATCAGCTCGCGGATGCGGCGCTGTGCGCCGCGATCGTAGAGGTAGAACGGGGTGGACTCGCCGCGCAGCAGGCCAGCCGTGGCGGGCGCGAACAGCGCCTCGTAGTCCGCCCGCCGCCAGATGTGCTCGCGCCAGGTCCGGATGTCCCCCGGGCCGCCGCCCCGGGCCGGTGGCGGCCCGTCGGTCAGGAAGAACTTGGGTTCCTTGACCGGCGACATGTACAGCGCAGGATGCCGGGCCAGCGCGGCATGCAGCGCCGTGGTGCCTGCTTTCGGGGCTCCGATGATCAGGAAATCCGGCAGAGGCATTGGCTCCTCCGGGTGCGAGGTGCGCGCGCGCACCGGGCTGACTGCGGCTGATCGGGAATTATCCCGATCAGCTTAGTAGGTTATGCCCACTCCGGGCCTGGTCAATGCCGCTCTTCGCAGCCAGTGCCCACCAGGCCGGGTGAGGTCCGCCACATCGGGCGGGCTCGCAGGTAGGTCCCCCTTCCCCGTGGGCCCGGGATTACACACCGGTCAGGCCGGGCCAGGCATTGACACCGGGGCCCGGAATGCGCTGGGGTTCGAGTTGTGAACTGCGGTTCGTAATGTGGACACACACTCAGCGAAGAGGTGGCGTACATGGGTACCTGGGATGCAATGTCCTACGAGGGGAAAGACACCATCCTGCGGGTCGTCCGGGAGGAGGCGGAGCGCTTCATCGAGCTGGCCAGCAGGCCCGGCGCCTGGCAGGCCCCGACCGCCTGCGAGGACTGGGCGGTCCGTGACGTGGTCGGTCACCTGGTGGACACCATCGAGGGATACTTCGAGTCGTTCGAGACGGCGCGGGCCGGCCGGGACGCCACTCCCCACCCCCTGACCGGCATGCACGAGCGCGCCGGGCAGCAGGCGACCCGGTTCCGGGAGGCATCCCAGGAGGAGATGCTGAGCAGGCTGCGCAACGACTTGGACAAGCTGATGGGCATCCTGGAGCCGCTGAGCGCGGACGAGTGGACCGGCTTCATCGTCCCGCATCCCTACATGGGCCCGGTACCCGCGTTCTTCTACGCGGCCGGCCAGCTGATGGACTACGCCGTGCACTCCTGGGACATCCGGCAGGGCACCGGCCGCGCGCACGGCCTGTCCGGGGATGCGGCGGACCTGCTGGTGCCGTTCATGTTCATCCTCTGGCAGTCCACCATCAAGCAGGACGCCGACCTGACCCCGTTCAGCCTCGGCGTCACGGTCACCGGCCGGAACGCCGGGAACTACCGGATCGACGTGTCGGACAAGGGCATGACCTACGAGCAGGGCGACCTGTCCGGCCTGCCCACGGTTATCGACTTCGACGCGGGGAGCCTGGTGCTCACCACGTTCGGCCGCAGCAACGCCGGCACGGTCCGCGGCGACCAGGAGATCGCCGACCGCTACCTGAACCTGTTCTTCCGGATCTGACCGGGCCGGCCCTCCCCCGCCTGGCTGGCGGTGTGCAGGCTGGCCAGGCGGGGTACGGGCAGGTTGACCGCTAGCGAGGGAGCCGGGCCGGGATGGACGCCGCGACACTGCATGACCTGCTGGAGCCCGTCATCGGCAAGCCGGGATCGCTCTCCGTGCTCGTCCGCAGAGTCGGCCAGGTCGCCTTCCCGACCGAGGGGAACCGGAAGCTGACCGGGGTGGAGGTCCGCCCGGACGGCCTGGTCCGCCTGGAGCGGGCGGACGGCTGGGTCATCATCGAGCCAGCCGAGGTCGCGGCCGTGGCGTGGCACGGCGAGCCGGACAGCGACCGCCCTGGGCAGTTCCTCTGACTTACCCCCGGGCCGGCTCGGCGTCGTACTCGCCGGGCGGATGGCCCTGGGGCAGCCGGTGCTTGGCCACCCGCGCGGTGGGGGTCCGCGGCAGCTGGTCGATGAGCTGCCAGTAGCGGGGCACCTTGAACGCAGCCAGCTGGGTCGAGGCGTACTCCCGCAGCCCGGCGAAGTCCGGCTGGCGGCCGGGCGCGGCTACCACGAACGCCTTCACCTCTTCTTCGGACAGTTCCGAGGGCACCCCGACCACCGCGCTTTCCAGCACGTCCGGGTGGGCGTCCAGGACTTCCTCCACCTCGGCCGGGGAGAGGTTCTCACCGCGGCGGCGGAGTACCTCCTTCTTCCGGGCCACGAACGTGTACGTGCCACCGGGATCCACGGTCACCAGGTCCCCGGTGTGCAGCCAGCCGCCGGTGAACGCCTGGGCCGTCTCCTCGGGCATCCCCCAGTACCCGCGGGTCAGCACCGGGTTGCGCAGCAGCAGCTCTCCGGTGCCGCCCGGGCCGACCTCATGGCCATCGTCGTCTACCACCCGGGCGTGGTTGATCACGCCCAGCGCCGGATGCTGGCGCACCGTGCCGAGGGTGCCGAATGGCCGGCTGCCGTGCGCCCAGATCAGCCCGTACGGGCTTTCCGACATCGCGTAGCCGACCACGATCCGCAGGCCGAACCGGCGCTCGATCTCCTCCTGCCGGTCCTGGGCAGGCGCCGGGCCGGTGTAGCAGAGCCGCAGCGGGGTGTCCGCGTCGCCGGGCCGCGGCGGCTGGCGCATCAGTATTTCCAGCATCGCCCCGATCGCGTTGAACTCGGTCGCGCCGTGCCTGCGTGCGGCATCCAGGAAGCCGCTGGCGGAGAACCGGGGCAGCAGGATCAGCCCGGCCCCGCAGGCCAGCGAGCCCATCATCGAGTAGGCCGGGGCGTTGATGTGGAACAGCGGCAGCGACGTCATCAGCCGGTCCGCACTGGTCAGCCCCATCCAGTACGGGAAGCCCTCACCGGCCAGCACGTAGGCCCGGTGGGTCTGCATGACCAGCTTGGACCGGCCCGTGGTGCCCGACGTCGGGATCAGCACCGCGAGGTCATCCGGGGCCACGCCGTGCCCCAGCGCCTGCTCCCCGGCCGGGCCGGCCGCGGTGCCGCTGGCCCAGTCCCGGGTCAGCTCGCCAGCGTCCAGCACACCCAGCGGCGGGACCCCGAACGCCGCCGCGCGGACCAGCGGGGCCAGCCCCTGGTCGGTGATCAGCGCCCGGGGCTGGGTCTGCCCGGCCAGCCCGGCCAGTTCCGCGGGCGCGCTGCGCGGGTTGACCGACACGGTGACCGCGCCCAGCGACGCCAGGGCCAGCCAGCAGATCAGGTACGGCGGGGTGGTCCGGGCGGTGACCATGACCAGGTCACCGTGGCCGACCCCGGCGTCGCGGAGCAGCCGGGCAGTCCGGGCCACCTGGGCCAGGGCGGCGCCGAAGCTCAGCGAGCCGTCGTCCGACCGGACCCAGATGCCGTCCGGGTCACGGGCCGCCGCGTCGCGGAGGACGTCCGGGATGGTCCTGCTGGGCACGTCATCAGGCACTCCTGCATCCTAGGCCGGGCCTGCGGCTGGGCCGGGGCGTCACCCCTGGCCGGCCGGGCGGGCGCCGCCTCCTGGGACGGCATGGAGTTGACCTTCGGCAGCGGGTACGGGATGCCCACGTCGAGCGGGCCGGCCACGGGGAACAGCCGCGGCGCGGGCCAGTACACCGGCATGGTTACCGTTGCTGCTGTTAACAAGGCCAGGCGGCTCAGCCCGGTGCTGGGTGATCGCCGTTCGGGGCGGCTTCCGTGGCCTGGCCGGCCCTGCGCACCAGCTCGGTCAGGGCGGACAGCTCGGCGGCGAGCGCCGCTCGGCCCGGCCGGGTGATCCGCACCCAGGTCCGCGGGCGGCGGCCCTCGTACCCCTTTTCCACCTGGACCAGCCCGGCCTCCTCGAGCACCGTGAGGTGGCGGGACAGGTTGCCGGGGGTCAGGTTGAGGGCGTCGCGCAGGTAGCCGAAATCGGCCCGGTGCGCTTCCGCGGTGATGGTCAGGATGCCGAGCCGGTGCCGCTGGTGCACCGTCTCATCCAGCTCGCTGGTCGGGTGCGCGGCGGGGGTGCCACGGGGTTCAGGGGGCCGGGGTGGCGGGCGGGCTGGTACCGAGCTGGCCGCCCGCGGTGGGCGTCGGCGTGGCCGTGGCCGATGCGGTCGCAGAGCTGGTGGCGGAGGGCAGCGCGGACGGGCTCACCGAGGCCGGGCCGGACGGGCTGGCCCGGCCGGGCGTGCTGGCCTGGCTGGACGCGGAGGTACCCGGGCTGGGCGCCCCCTTCGTGGGGCTGGAGTTGTGGCCGGCCACCGCGTCGCCCACGGAGGTGCCGGAGGCCTTGCGGTGCCAGACCACCGCCTCCAGCGGCTTGCCGACGCCGAGCTCGAAGATGGTGATGGCCGCCACCACCACGGCGAAGCAAGCTGCTGCGGCGCCGCTGTAGGCCAGCCAGCGCCGCTGGCCGAGCCAGGCGGTGCGCCCGCTGCTGTCATCCGTGCGGCTGTCCTGGGCATGATCACGGTCCAGCGCTCCGTTACCGTGCGGGGCCGCGCTGGCCTGGGTGACGGTGTCCGGGGCCGTGCCGTTCGGGGCCGTACTGTTCGGGGCCGTGCTGTTCGGGGCCGTGCTGTTCGGGGCGGCGCTGGCCTGGGCCGAGGCGCGTTGCGCGGGGAGGATCTGGGTCGCCTCATCGTTCTGCGCCGAGGCGGCCCGATACCGGCCGTAGCGGGCTGCGGCTTCCTCCCGGGTGACAGCGCTGCCCTGGCCGACCTGGCCGACCTGGCCGGCCTGGCTGGCCACGCTGGCCTGGCTGGCCGCGCTGTTGTTCGCCGCCCGGCTGTTGGTGGCATTGTGCTGGCCGTGGTTCGTGGCCCAGGTCTTGACCATCGCCGCCTGGCGCAGCTTGTCCTGTGATCTGCCCAGGTAGTGCTTGTAGATCTCGGTCCCCATGGTGCTGGCGAGGCTGCCCACGGCCGCGCCGAAAAGTGTGCCGCCGACCCCGAGATAGGACGCGGCGACCGCACCGGTGAGAGTGGCCAAGACGCTGGCGATGACCTGGGTGCTGCTCAGGTCGAAACGCCGCGGCCGGGTCATGCGTAACCTCCTCTTCCCCTGGACTGTCCCCCGGCCATGACGGAAACCATGGCTGCGTTCGGGGGGATGACAGCGACGGCTGTCCTGCCCGAGCTTATGCGCGGTGTCCCGGCAGGCAAGCCCCTGCGCCCGGGGATGGGGTGTCGCGTTGGTCACTGGCACGCCAGTGCCCGGGGAAACCCGGGATCCGGGCGCTACGGTCGAGGGGTGACACAGCGCCCACTGGATGTTCTGGTGATCGGGTCGGGTGTGGCCGGGCTGACCACCGCCGTCTGCCTGGCCGAGGCCGGACGGTCGGTAGCCATCCGCACCGAGCGGCGGCACCGCCAGACCACGTCGTCGGTAGCGGGCGCCATCTGGGGGCCGCACCTGGTGGAGCGGAGCGACCGGGTGACCCGCTGGTGCGCGGAGACGCTCGCGGACTTCCTCGACCTCGCCCGTGACCCGGCGGCCGGTATCCGGCTGGTGAGCGGCATCGAGGCCTGCCGCGGTGAGCCCAGCGACCCGGGCCTGGCCGCCCCGCTCGGCAACGTCACCGCCGCTGATCCGGCCGCCCTGCCCGCCGGGTTCGCCGCTGGCTGGCGGTATACCGCGCCCGTGCTGTCCATGCCGGTCTACCTGGACTACCTGCTGGCCCGGTTCGAGCGGGCGGGCGGCCGCCTGGAGGAGGCCCTGGTGACGTCGCTGGCCGGGGCGATCGAGGAGACGACCGCCCCGGTCATCGTGAACTGCTCCGGCGTCGGCGCGCATCACCTGGTGCCGGACCCCGCGGTGATCCCGTACCGCGGCCAGGTGGTGATCGCCGACAACCCGGGCATCACCGAGTTCTTCATCGGGCACAGCGACGGCGAGGCCGAGCTTATCTACGTGTTCCCGCACGGCGACCGGGTGGTGCTCGGCGGCACCGAGGTGGCCGGGGACTGGTCACTGGAGCCTGATCCGCAGACCGCCAAACGGATTCTCCGCGACTGCGCCACGGTCGATCCCCGGCTGGCGTCCGGCCGGGTCCGGGAGCACCGGGTCGGGCTGCGCCCGGTCCGGCCGCTGGTCCGGCTGGAGGCCGAGCCCGCCGCCCGCCACACCGGCCAGGATGCCGACGACGGGCGGCTGCTCGTGCACAACTACGGCCACGGCGGCGGGGGCGTCACCCTGTCCTGGGGCTGCGCCCGCCAAGCCGCCCGGCTGGCCGGCGCCCAGCTGCCCAGCGGCTAGAAGCCTGGGAAGATCTTGCGGAGCCGGTCGAGGTCGATCCCGTCGGCCGACAGCGGCGGGGTGTGCTCGGGGTCCAGCCGCCCGTAGACCAGTCGCATCAGCGCCTCAGCAGGCAGCCGGAGCCCGCCGTCGGTCTCCTGCCCTGGCGCCCAGTCCGAGATTGTCACCGAGTCGGCGATGTCGAGCAGGTAGTCGCGATCGGGGCTGGTGGTGCGGACGCGCAGCCGTACCGAGTCGCCGGCCGGCTTCCCGGCGAACCGCAGCAGCCGGGGCAGGGTGTCCAGCAGCAGCACGACCGCGTCCGGCGACAGGGTGGCCGCCGGGTCGATGCTGACCGCGACATCCCAGGTATGCGGGGTATGCTCACCGAGCCGCAACCCGACCAGGCCGGCCGCGTCCAGCTGCAGGCCGAAGAAGTCAACGCTGATCGAGTCCAGTTCGGCCGGGCTGAGCTGCTCCAGCCGCCGGACATACTCCTCGTCATGCGCCAGGCATTCGGCCGCCTGCTCCCCCGGGGTCCGGTTGTTCCACACGTCCCAGATCGCCGGGAACGCCTCCCGGTCCAGCTCACCGCCGGTCAGCGCCGACGTCAGCAGCAGCGCGCTGATCTCGGCGCCGCTGCCGATGTGCGACAGCACCTGGGCCACGCTCCATTCGGAGTCGTAAGACTGCTGCTGCAACTGCTCCGGGCTGAGCGACTGGACCAGCGAGGCGAGCCGGTCGTGCGAGCTGCGCAGCGCACTGATCCAGGGCTGGGGGTCTGAACTCATGATCTCTCCGTTCGGCTGGGCTCGTGCGGGCGTGCCCCGCAGACCCTAGGCTGGGGGGAATGAAGATCGGTTTTGGCGCCCCCGTGTCGGGCGCATGGGCCACCCCGGACAACCTCGCTTCCTTTGCCGCCAGCGCGGAAGGCGCTGGTTACGCCTCGCTCTGGACCTTCCAGCGGCTGCTGGTGCCTGAGGGTTCCGCGATGGAGCCGGTTTATCACAGCGTGCTGGACCCTATGGTGGCACTCGGCTACCTGGCCGCCGTGACCCAGCGGATCCGGCTCGCCGTCGCCGTGGTCAACGCGCCCTATCTGGCCCCCGGCTACCTGGCCAAGCAGGCGGCCACGGTGGACGTACTGTCCCGCGGCCGCCTTGAGCTGGGCCTGGGCATCGGCTGGCTGCCGGAGGAATTCATCGTGGCCGGCGCCACCATGGCCCGCCGCGGCGCGCGTACCGCGGAGTACATCGAGGTGCTGCACCGCGCCTGGGCGGACGGGCTGAGCGAGTTCCATGGCGAGTTCTACGAGCTGCCCCGGGGCTGGATGGCGCCGAATCCGGTGCAGCGGCCCGGGCCGCCGATCCTGCTCGGCGGGATCGCCCCGGCCGCGTTGCGGCGCGCGGGGCGGCTCGCGGCGGGCTGGGTGACCTCCAGTCGCACCGACCTGTCCCGGATCGGCGAGGGGATCGCGCAGGTCCGCGAGGCCGCAGCCGAGGCCGGGCGGGACCCGGAGTCGGTCCGCATCATCTGCCGCGGGGTGGTCCGGGCGGGTGAGCCGGTGCGGATCCCGGAGGGCGGCGGCCGGCGGCTGCTGACCGGCAGCTACGACGACATCCGCGGCGATGCGCAATGGCTCGCCGAGCACGGGGTGACCGAGCTGTTCTACGACCTGAACTGGGATCCGCTGGTCGGGTCGCCGGAGGCCGACCCGTTCGGCGCGGCGGCCCGGGCGGAGGAGATCCTGGACGAGCTCGCGCCGGGCAGGCAGCCCGCCGCCTGATCCGAGGCCTGGCGCCCAGGAACCCTCGACCCGGGCTACGGCCGTGATCGCAACGGCCCATCAGGACACCGCAGGGCCCGCGCTGGCTACGACGGCTCCATTGGGGATCCCACGGCGAACCGCCCTAACCACCGCGCAGCGTTCGGTGCGGGGCGCGATGCGGCAGGCCGTCGCCACCTCAACCGGCTGGCTTTCTCATCGCAGCTGGCACCTGGACAGCGAGCCAGGAGCCCTGTTGCATCCCGGTTAGTGGCGCAGAGCCATGCTGTGCAAAGCTATCCGGCTAAGAAGCAGGTAGTGCCACGCGTGTCAGCTGCGCGAAGCATGTCGTGGTAAGACTAGTCATGGTGTTGCCTGTCATGAAGCTATGTGTCATCCTGCCATCAGGCGGAGAGGGGCTCCCATGAACAACGGCCCGGGCCAGGTAGACGAGGCCCCGGAGGTGATGAGGCGCAGACTCCGACTGGCGTTGCGTCAAGCCCGCGAGGAGGTGGGACTCACCCAGAAGGAAACAGCGGCCAATCTCTACTGGAGCGTAAGCAAGATCATCCGAATCGAGCAGGGCGTGGTACCTGTCGCACCCACCGACGTGCGCGCACTCCTGGCGCTCTACGCCGTCACCGATAAAGAGAAGGTCGATAGTCTGGTAGACCTGGCACTGGGCTCAAAGAAGCAGCCATGGGACGACTACAAGGGCGTGTACAGTCCAGCTGCCCTCACCCTGTTCGGAAATGAATCAGCCGCCAGGATCATCTCCAAATATGAGCCAACGTATGTACCAGGTCTGCTGCAGACCCCGGAGTATGCTCGCACCCTGCTGAGGGGGCTGGGATACTCGTCCAGCGACGTCGAGCTCATGGTTACGGCTCGCATCGAACGCCAGGAGCTACTCGAGCTCGATACCCGGCCCAAGCTCGACTACATCATAGGCGAAGGTGCGATTAGCACCGAAGTCGGCGGCCCGGACATCATGCTCCGCCAGTTCGAGCGGCTCAAGGAACTCGGAGCACGAGATGGCATATCCATCCATATCTTGCCATTCTCCGCAGGTGCCCACCGGAGAATGGCAGACGCGTTCACAATCCTAGAGTTTGGCGACGAGCTGGACGATCTGCTCTACCTGGAAAACGCTGGGCGTGAGACCACCACTCGCGACGACCAGAACTTGATCGCCGAGTACCGCAGTGATTTCCTGGACCTCGAAGCCCTGTCGAGCAAGAGCGGCGACCTAGGCCGCGTTCTGGATGATATCGCGTCGCTACGATTCAAGAGTCCCCCTAGCACGCGCAGCAAGAATGACAATGGCGCCGAACGTATGACCTGACCCAAGGGAAGGGCGAGGTACGCCGCGCCTCGAGCGAGGGAAGGGAGAGGGGTGCACGCGTGACCATGCATCACGAGCCCGAGCCACTGGCCGGGCTCCCTCTCTCGGCCTCGCCTGGCCAGGCCCCTGTCCCCGGGGACCTGATACACGCACAGGCTGAGCCAGTGGCCGGGATGAGCGGCGGCCGGGATGGTCCGCGGGACGGGCCACCTCAGGACATGTCATGGTCCGCGGGCGGGAGCTTCATCGACCTCCTCGCCTTCATTTTCGCGTCCAGAGCGCGGACAGCCAATCTAATCCGGACCATCCTTGTCTCAGAGGCGGGCATGGCTATTGGCGCACTGCTCCTGCTCCATCTGGCGCCTAGCCTGAAAGATCTGGCACCTACCCTGAAAGCCATGTCTCACTACGGGCTCGCCACCGCCGCCGTCGCGGGCGCAGTTACGGTGTCGAGCATTGTTCGCTCATGGCTCCGGTACCGGCCCGCAGCTAAGGGCAAAAGCCACCGGAATCGCCGCAGGGCCATTGAGCAGAGCCCTGATGCGGAGGATAAGGTCTAACGCCCTGGCAGCAACATCCACGGATGAGTATTTAAAAGAGCTGGACTCAGGCCTACCAATGAATCCGTCTTTTTAGTCGGCCGAGCACATGATCAGCACTGACTGCGGCGACGGTTACAGCTCCCCCGAATGAAGCCACGTTCACTACGGGCCCTGGCAACACCGATCCCGTCAAAGCGTTAAGCAGCCGACCAAGGCCAATACCGCATGCCGCGAAAACTCCCGAGTAAATCCACAGGATTAAAATTGGCCGCCAGGCCTTGCCGGTGGCGGCGCGAAGCCAATGACTCCGGACGAGGATGGAGTCCGCCTCGGATTCGACGGTGGTGACCCCTCGTGGCGAAGTGTTCACGTCAGTCTTGCCTCCCGCGGCTACAGAACGACGGTCCAGACACTATGGCCACCTTAGACCCAGGGTCAACGTGAGCGGCCAGCATCGCGGACATTCAGCCCTTTATAGCCATAATCAGCCTAGGATCGCCCGTGGTAAAGCGCGTCCGGCGGAACTCTCTTCTTACTGCAACGTTACACCAAGTATGCGCTATGCTACTCTTCCGTAACTTAAGGGGGCTAAGGTGGCAGAGCATGGGCAGCCGATCCTTTGGCGGAAGAGCAGCGCCAGCGCCAGCGGGGACTGCCTGGAGTGGGCTTTCGTCACATCGGGTGTCCTGCTGCGTGACTCGAACGACCCGGCCGGGCCCGAGTTGCACATCACCGCGTCAGAGTGGGCAGCCTTCCTGACCGGGGTCAGGAACGGAGAAGCTGACCTGCCACAGCGCTGAGGCTTGACCGCGGGCCGGGCCCACCTGAGTTCCGGACCGGATCGCCCGAGTTGATGACGAGACCAGGTCAGGTCCCGGACATGCCCTGCTGGTGGGCGATGGCAGCGGCTTCGGTCCGGCTGGACGCGCCGAGCTTGCTCAGGATGTTGGACACATGCACGCTGGCGGTCTTCGGCGCGATGAACAGCGCGGCAGCGATCTCCCGGTTGCTGCGGCCGGCGACGAGCAGCCGCAGCACCTCGCGTTCCCGGGCGGTCAGCGCGCTGAGCGCCCCAGGTCCGCCAGCGTCGGCCGCCCGGCCGAGCCGGGCCCGGCGGCCCAGGTCATGCAAGGCCCCGCGCAACGGCACCGCACCCAGTTCCTCGGCCGTGGCCATGGCCAGGGACCACTCCCGCTCCGCGTCAGCCCGGTATCCCGCCTCGGCCAGCGCCTCCGCCAGCCGCCACCGGGACCGGGCGGTCTCGTACACGAACCCGGGGCTGAACTCGTCCAGCACGGCCCGCCAGGCCGCCGGATCGTTGTCACCGCGGACCCGGCCCCATTCCGCCTCGGCCCGGGCCAGCCAGCCCCGGCCGTCCACGCCCAGCACGAACCTGGGCCGCCGCGGGTAGGCCGCGCCTTCCCGGGCCGTGTCGATCAGCACCTCCGCCGCGGCCACCTCGGCCAGCGCGGCCTCGTTGTTCCCGGCCGCCCACGCCTGCCGGGCCTGGTCGCCCCGGGCGGCCAGGCCGACGGCGGCCACCCGGATCACCGGCGGCCCGTAGCCCTCGCCGTCCGTGTCCTGCCCGGCGACGGTGGCGGTCACCTCAGCCAGCGCGGTGGCGGTGTCGCCCCGCCACAGCGCGTGCTCGGCGAGCAGGCCCCGGGCGATGTAGGCGCCGAAGTTGTCAGCGGCCCAGAATGGCTCCAGCCAGGCGCGGCGTTCCGCTACCTCCGGGCTGCCCCGGGCGATGTTCAGGAACAGCGCCATCGCGGACAGCCGCGCCTCGCCCACGGTGCTGACCCGGATGCCGAAGCCGTCCGCCAGCTCCTGCGCGTGATCCCAGCAGCCGTCCGAGTAGTGCGCCAGGTAGTGCAGGTACTGCAGGTCCAGGCCGTAGATGGCCAGGCCGAGCCCGGCCGATTCGGCCCGCAGCACCCCCTCGTGCGCGGTCTGCGCCGCCTCGGCCAGGTCCCCCCGCTCCAGCCGGGACCTGGCCACCTGGAACGCGGCCCGCAGCTCCACGCCGAGCACCTGGGCGTCCCTGGCCTGGCTGTAGGCCAGGGTGAACGATTCGATGGCCTCGGCGGGCCGGCCCTGCCGCTCGGCCAGCAGGCCGAGCGTGGTCAGCGCGTCGGCTTCCACCCACGGCGCGTCCGCGGCCCGGGCGGCGGCGCGGGCGGCGTCCGCGCGGGCCGCCGCGCCGTCCTCATCGCCGGTGTACATCAGCGTCTGCGCGTGCGTGGCCAGCGCCCGGGCGTGCTGCCAGCTCGGCGGCTCCGCCGGGAGCACCTGCACGGCGGCCAGTGCCGCGGCCTCGGCGTCGCTCATCGCGTCGAGTTCCAGCAGGTAGTAGGCGAGCCGCTCGTTCACCCGGCAGGCCAGCACCGGGTCGGTGTCCTCGCCCAGGAAGCCGCGGATGCGGCGTAGCTGCTGCACCGCGCGGGCAATGTCACCGCTGGACGCGGCGCAGGTGGCGGCGCTGAAGGCGAGCGCTCCCCGGTTCTGGCCGGCCAGCTTCTCCGGGTCCTGGACCCGGTCCCACAGGGCCAGCGCGGCATCGTAGTGCCGGTGTGCCTCGGCCGGGGCGGCCAGCCGCTGGGCTTCCTGCCCGGCCTGGACCGAGGCGGAGAACGCGCCGGCCACGTCGTGGCTGGCCAGGCAGTGATGGGCCAGCTCGGCCGCGGTGCCGGGCACGGTGGCCAGCCGGTCCGGGTCAGCGAGCAGCTCAGCGAACCGGGCGTGCAGCCTGCTCCGCTCACCGGGCAGCAGGTCGGCGTAGAGCGCCTCGCGGAGCAGCGCGTGCTGGAACGTGTATCCCCCGGCGCCGCCAGGGATCAGCAGTTGGTGCGTGATGCATTCCCGGACCGCGTCCTCGTAGTCCGGCTCGGCCAGGCCGGACGCCTCCCGCAGCATGTCGTCCTCGGCCTGGCGGCCGGCCACCGCGGCCGCGCGGAGCACCTGCTGGGCCGGCTCGGGCAGCCGCTCGAACCGGGCCAGCAGCAGCGCGGCCAGCCCGCTGGGCAGCACGTCAGGACCGCCGCCCGCGGCGGTGCTGGCGGTCAGCAGTTCCTCGGCGTAGTACGGGTTCCCCTCGGCCCGGGCCACGATGCGGTGCAGCGCGGCCGCGTCCAGCGGGCTGTCCGCCAGCGCGGTCAGGTGATCCGCCATGTCCGAGTAGCCGAGCGGCCCGAGCTCGATCGAGGTCACGCTGGGCAGCCGGGCCAGTTCCGCCACCACCGGGCGCAGCGGGTGCCGGCGGTGCAGGTCGTCGGTGCGGTAGGTGACCACCACCACGGCCCGTTCCCGGTGCAGCACCCGGGACAGGAAGGTGACCAGGTCCCGGGTGGACCGGTCGGCCCAGTGCAGGTCCTCCAGGATCAGCAGCACCGGGCGGGTCGCGGCGAGCTCGGCGAGCAGGCCGAGGACGGCCCCGAACAGCTGCTGCTGGGCGAGCCGGGACGTCTCGCTGAGCACGGCTGGGACGGTTTCCCGGTCCGGCAGCAGCCGGCTGAGCACCGGCCGGGAGGCCAGCGCGTCGGCCAGCGGCCCGGCCGCGGCGGGGCTGGTCACGCCTTCCCGCAGTGCGTCGGCGAGCGGCAGGTACGGGATGCTGTCGCCCAGCTCGGCGCACCGTCCGGAGAGCACCAGGAAGCCCCGGTCGGCGGCCCGCGCCGCCAGCTCGGTGACCAGGCGCGTCTTGCCGACCCCGGCGTCCCCGCTGACCAGCGCGTGCGCCGGGCGGCCGGCCGAGGCGTCATCGAGCAGGCCGAGCAGGCGGGTCAGCTCACTGTCCCTGCCCACCAGCCGTTCACCCGGACCGCTCAGCACATGTTCAGTATCACAGCCCGCCGTGATCCCGGGCCGCGGAACTCTCCGGGAGTGTCCGGCGAATGCCGGAGCGCCGGTGAATGCGCTATCCTCGGCGCATGAGGACCGAACCCCGCCCCAGCGGCGCGCCCGGGGCGCGCCAGGCCAGCCGGGTGCCGGTCAAGCCCACGCTTGACGGCATCGAGGAGAAGTGGTCGCGCCGGTGGGAAGAGTCGGGCGTAGTACAAGTTTGATACTGGCGCCCCGCGCGACGCTGTTTTCTCTATTGACACTCCCCCGCTGACGGTCAGCGGTGCCCTGCACATCGGGCACGTCAGCTCGTTCACGCACACCGACGTGATAGCCCGGTTCCAGCGGATGCGCGGCAAGGCCGTGTTCTACCCGATCGGCTGGGACGATAACGGCCTGGCCACCGAGCGCCGGGTGCAGAACTACTACCACGTGCGCTGTGACCCGTCGCTCCGCTACGACCCGTCGTTCGTGCCGCCGGGCCGGCCCGCTGGCCCGCCGGTGCGTATCTCCCGGCGCAACTTCGTCGCGCTCTGCCAGCGGCTGACCGACCTGGACGAGCAGGCGTTCGAGCAGGTCTGGCGGCGGCTCGGGCTGTCCGTGGACTGGTCCACCCAGTACCAGACCATCGGCGAGGAGTCCCGCCTCATCTCCCAGCGCGCGTTCCTGCGCAACCTGGACCGGGGCGAGGCGTACCTGGCCGAGGGCCCCACGCTGTGGGACATGACGTTCCAGACCGCGGTGGCCCAGGCCGAGCTGGAGGACCGGGAGATCGCCGGCACGCAGTACCGGCTCGCGTTCCACGGCGCCGGCGGCACCCCGGTGCCGGTGCTGACCACCCGCCCGGAGCTGTTGCCGGCCTGCGTGGCCCTGGTCGCGCACCCCGACGACGAGCGGTACGCCGGGCTGGCCGGGACCACGGTGCGCACCCCGGTGTTCGGCGTCGAGGTGCCGGTGCGGACGCACCGGCTGGCCGAGCCGGGTAAGGGCACCGGCATCGCCATGGTGTGCACGTTCGGTGATACCACCGACGTGACCTGGTGGCGTGACCTGGACCTGGACACCCGGCCGGTGCTCGGCCCGGATGGCCGGCTCGTCGGGCTGCCGCCGGCCGGGATCACCAGCCGGGCCGGCCGGTCCGCCTACCAGCAGGTGGCGGGCGCGACCCTGGCCGAGGCCCGGGACCGGATCGCCGCGCTGGCCCGCGCCGCTGGTGAGCTGCTCGGCGAGCCCGCGGCAGTGACCCACCCGGTGAAGTTCTACGAAAAGGGCGACCAGCCGCTGGAGATCATCAGCACCCGGCAGTGGTACGTGCGCAACGGCGGCCGGGACCCGTCGCTGCGTGCGGCGCTGATCGCCCGCGGCGAGGAAATCACCTGGCATCCCGGGTGGATGCGGGTCCGCTACGAGAACTGGGTGAACGGGCTGTCCGGGGACTGGCTGCTCAGCCGCCAGCGGTTCTTCGGGGTGCCCATCCCGGTCTGGTACCCGCTGGACGGCGCGGGCCAGCCCCGCTACGGCACCCCGCTGGTGCCGGATGAAGCCCAGCTCCCGGTGGACCCGGCGGCCGAGCCACCGCCCGGCTACACCGAGGACCAGCGCGGCCAGCCAGGCGGGTTCGCCGCTGACCCGGACGTGCTCGACACCTGGGCCACGTCCTCGCTGACCCCGCAGATCGCCGGGCGGCGGGGCCGGCCGGGGACCGGACCGGGCAGATCTACCCGATGGACATGCGCCCGCAGGCGCACGAGATCATCCGCACCTGGCTGTTCTACACGGTCCTCCGCGCGCACCTGGAGGACGGCGTGGTGCCGTGGCGGCACGCGGCGATCTCCGGCTGGATCCTGGACCCGGACCGCAAGAAGATGTCCAAGTCCCGGGGCAACGTGGTCACGCCCATGGACTCGCTGCGCCAGCACGGCTCGGACGCGGCCCGGTACTGGGCCGCCAGCGGGCGGCTGGGCACGGACATGATCTTCGATCCGGGTCAGCTACGGGTCGGCCGCAGGCTGGCCATCAAGATCCTCAACGCCGCGCGGTTCATCCTGTCCATGACGCCGGCGGGTGCCGCGGCGGACGGGGCGGAGACCGGGACCGCCACCGAGCCGCTGGACCGCGCGATGCTGCACCGGCTGGCCGGGGTGGCGGATATCGCCACCGCGGCCTTTGAGGATTACGACCACGCCCGGGCGCTGCACGAGACGGAGTCGTTCTTCTGGTTCTTCTGTGACGACTACCTGGAGCTGGTGAAATCCCGGGCCTACGGCGAGCACGGCCCGGCCGCGGCGGCGTCGGCGCTGGCCGCGCTGCGCACGGCCCTGGCCGCGCTGCTCCGGCTGTTCGCGCCGGTGCTGCCCTATGTCACCGAGGAAGCCTGGTCCTGGTGGCAGGACGGGTCGATCCACCGGGCCCGCTGGCCGGATCCGGCGGAACTGCGCGCGGCAGCCGGGGCGGACGTCCCCGGGGCGCTGGACGCCGCGTCCGCGGCGATCGGGGCGGTCCGCGCGGCCAAGTCCGCCGCCCGGCTGTCCATGCGCGCGCCGGTCCGCATGCTCGTGGTGTCCGCTGGCGAGGACGACCTGCCGCCGATCCGCACGGTGCTCGGCGACGTGCAGGCGGCGGGCAAGGTGGAGCAGGTCGTGCTGCGCCCGTCGGCCAGCGCGGAGCCGGTCTACCAGGTGACGCTCTAGCTCTGCTGGCCCGGGGGCACGACCCCCCGGGCCAGCACCAGACCCTAGTCCCGGCCGGCGATGCGCAGGTCGTGGAAGGACACGCTGAACCCGGAGCCCTCCGGCGCGGCGCACATCACCCCGGCCAGCAATTCGCTGTCCGGCGGCAGGTAGACCAGGGCGGCGAGTTCCGGGGAGCCGTCGTCATCAGTGGTGTACCTGATCTCCACGGCGTCACCGCGCCGGGAGATCCGCAGCGACAGGTCACCCATGTCGTCGGGCAGGTTGGACACGGTCCAGCTGGACAGGCCGAGGGTCAGCACGGTGCTCAGCCGGGGCTTGCCCTCGAAGAACTCCACCCCGGTCTTCAGCCAGGTCCGCTCGTCCGCCCGGAGCATGACCCCGGCCTGGTCGTACTGGGTGGTGTAGTTGCCCCGGATGCGCACCGCCACGTCCAGGTCGCCGGCCACCACGTCGCCGTACACGTGCCCGCTGTCCCGGATGTACCCGTAGCCGGTCACCCGCCAGAAGTCGGTGCCCGGATCGACGTTGACCTGCACCATGTCGTCGGTCCGCTGCCAACTGGCAGGCTCGTTCAGCCACTGCATGGGGTTATGCCTCCGTGAGTCTCGCCGTGTCAGGTTAGCGGTACGGGGGCCGGCAAGTCTCACGAGCGTGCGCAAGGTCTACCGAACAGATACCTGACGGCGCTGTTTCGGTCAGCCGCAACGCGCCGCTCGCCCCCCATGGCCGGCCCTGGGCCGGCCGGGCTGTTACGGCAGGCTGGCCACCAGTTCGTGCACGGGCTTGCGGCGGCCGGTGTAGAACGGGATCTCCACCCGGGTGTGCAGCCGGGCCCGCGCACCGCGCAGATGCCGCATCAGGTCCACGATCCGGTGCAGCTCATCGGCTTCGAAAGCGAGCATCCACTCGTAGTCGTTGAGCGCGAAGCAGGCCACTGTGTTGGCCCGGACGTCGGGGTACTCGCGGGCCATCTTGCCGTGCTCGGCGAGCAGCTCCCGGCGCTGCGCCGGGTCGAGCAGGTACCAGTCGTAGGACCGGACGAATGGGTACACGGACACGTAGTTACGGGGCTCCTCCTCGGCCAGGAACGCCGGGATGTGCCCCTTGTTGAACTCCGCGGGCCGGTGCAGCGCCATGGCTGACCAGACCGGCTCGCTGGCCCGGCCGAGCGCGGTCCGGCGGAACAGGCTGTACATCTCCTGCAGGTCATCCGGGGTAGGCGCGATCCACCAGAGCATGTAGTCGGCGTCGGCCCGCATGCCTTGCAGGTCATAGCACCCGCGGGTGACCACGCCCTTGCCCGTGGCCTGCTCGGACAGCGCGGCGACTTCGTCGGCCAGGCCGTCCCGGCCGACCCCGGTGACCGCCGCGGCTGCCTCCAGCGCGCCGGATCCGGTTATCCGGAACACCGACCACATGGTGTACCGGATGAGCTGGTTCAGATCGCGGGCGCGCAGCCGCTCCGGCGCTGGCTCGGGGGTGCCTTCTGGGATCACCGGGGTGGTGCCGTCGGTCGCTGCCATACCCCTATTGTCGGGCATGGCCCTGGCCGGCCAGGCCGGGGGTGCGGGCCTGCAGCCCGGCCAGCACCTGCCTGGCCGCGGCCTGGGCGGTCCCGATGCAGGCCGGGATGCCGACGCCAGCGTAAGCCGCGCCGCAGGCGGCCAGCCCGGGCTGCGCGGCCAGGCTGGCTTGGATCCGGGCCACCCGGTCCAGGTGCCCCACGGTGTACTGCGGCAGCGCGCCGCCCCACCGGGTGACCACGGCGTCCGCTGGCGGCCCCTGCACCCCGGTCGCGGTGGCCAGGTCAGCGGCGGCGAGCGCGGCCAGCTCGGCGTCGTCCCGTTGCAGCACGGCCTCCTCGCCGATCCGGCCCACCGAGCAGCGGATCAGGACCAGCCCGGCCGCCCGGTGCTGCAGGTGCGGCCATTTCACCGAGGAGAACGTGACGGCCTTGACCGGCCGGCCGTTGACCGCCGGGACCAGGTACCCGCTGCCCTCGGGCAGGCGGGGGAACGCAGCGGCCGGGTAGGCGAGCGTCACGATCGCCATGCTCGCGTAGCTGATCTCGGCGAGCGCGGCCCGGGCGGCGGCGGCGCCGGGCACCCCGTCCAGCAGCCGGCTGGCCGGCCGCCCGGGCAGGGCGAGGATGACGGCGTCGGCGTCCAGGTGTTCCGGCGCGTGCGCCGAGCCGATGGTCAGCCGCCAGCCAGCCGCGGCCGGAACCAGCTCGCGGACCATCGCGCTGGTGCGCAGCTGCGCGCCGGACGCGGCCGCGACCGCGGGCGGCAGCGTGCCGAGGCCGCCGGTGAGCGTGGTGAAGAGCGGCGGTGGCGCGGCCGGGGGGCCCGGCGGGGGCGGGGGCAGCAGCGATGCGGCCGCAGCGGCCAGTGACGCCTGGCGGCGGGACGCCTCAGCCAGCCCGGGCAGGGTCGCCTCGAAGGACAGTTCCTCTGACCGGCCCGCGTACACCCCACCGAGCAGCGGGTCGACCAGCCGGTCCACCACCTCCTGGCCGAACCGGGCGGACACGAAGCTGGCTACCGGCACATCGGCGTCCCGGGCGGTGGCGGGCAGCTCCGGCTCGCGGCTGGCCCGGGCCAGCCCGGCCGCGGACAGCACTCCGCTGCGGCCGAGCGCGGCGAGATCGCCAGGCACGCCCATGAACTGCCGGGCGGGCAGCGGATGCATCCCGCCCCGGCTCCAGATCCGGGCGGCGACGGCGCCCGGGCTCACCCGCTGCCCGTCCAGCCCGGCCCCGCGGATCAGCTCCACCCCTTCCGGGCGGCGGGCCAGCAGGGCCTCGGCCCCGTCATCCACGCTGACGCCCGCGATCTCGGCCAGCGACAGCTTGCCGCCCAGCCGGGCCGCGCCCTCCAGCAGGATCACCTGCACCGGCTCGCCACGCAGGAAATACGCGGCGGCGAGCCCGGCGATGCCACCGCCGACGATCGCGACCACCGGCCGCGCCCCGGACTGTTCCACCCGATCACCTTAGGCCGTGCCCGGGCGGGCTGGATCCCGCGCCCGGCGGGTATGGAGTCGTCCTGTGACGAGCATCGGCGCCAACCGGCGGCACTGGAACCAGATCAGCCGGGGGGCAAGAGCGAAGAACCAGGCGGCGAGCCACGGCCCTGGGTGCGGGCGACCTGCACCCGGCACCCAGGGCCTGCGGCGTCAGGCCGCGGCCGGCCAGAAGCCCGGCGAATTTATGACTCGACGAGCATCACGACCGTTTCCGGACGTACCCCGTCATACTTCATGGCCTCGGCCGCCTCTTTGCTCTCCAGCGCCCGCCGGAAGGTGTCCGCGTCGGGCGCTTCCACGATCAGCCCGACCCTGTTCGTCTTTTCTGGGTCGGTGAACGTGCGCGCCGTCATACCCATGAGTCCGAAGAACTCTTCCCGCTTCGGTGAGGCAAGCCAGTGGTTCGACGTCGTTGACCTCGTGGAACACAATCATTGTTGCCATCGTGAGCCCCCCTAATGGCGCTGCTCGGCTGAGCCGTGCGCCGCAGCCCGACACTACTCCGGTTTCGGCTGCTATTACGGTTTCAGCGGACCTGGCCCAGCCCGGCCGTTGACCGGGCAACGTTGACCGGGCCACCGCAGCCTGATGCGGCACCAGCGCGCTGCCCCTCAACGATCATGTGCCCGGGGCGGCTGGAGCCCGGGATGACGATGGGGCGGGCGTTGTGAAGCTGTGATCTTGGCGGCGGAACCGGGCTGGTGCCGCGGCGCGTCCCAGCGGCATGACATTGTCCGTGATTGTCCGCAGTGCGGCACGGGAAACGCGGGCCCGCCGGGCCCGGGCCGCCGCCTGCGGTGCGCTGGTCGCGGGGATCTGCCTGCTGGGCGCTGGCTGCTCGGCAGGCTCCTCCTCATCGTCGTCCGCCCCGGGTGCGCTGGCCAATCCGGCCGGCCAGGCGGTGGCTCCGCCTGCGGCCCACGACGCGGCCGGGCCGGCTGTGGCCGGATCCGGTACGGCCGCTTCCAGCGCGGGCGCGGCGGGGCAGCCCACAGGCAGCGGGGCCCGGCTGTCACTGCCCGGCCCGGCCACCCAGTCCATCATCTACACCGCCTCGCTGACCGAGCGCGCGGCGGACCTCACCCGGGCAGCCACCCAGGCCGCGCAGCTGGCCCGGGCAGCCGGCGGTTACGTCGCCAGCGAGAGCACGGCGCTGAACCGGGCGCACCCGGACCGGTCCACCATCCGGATGCAGCTGAAGATCCCGGCCCCGGCCTACCAGAGCACGCTGAGCACGCTCGGGGTACAGCTCGGCCGCCAGCTCACGCTGGCCCAGCGGGCCCAGGACGTCACCGGGACGGTGGCCGACGTGGCCAGCCGGGTTGCCTCCGCGCAGGCCGCGATCACCCAGCTGCGCGCGCTGCTCGCCCGGGCCGGGTCAGTCGGCGACCTGCTCAGTGTGCAGGACGAGATCAACACCTACGAGGCCAACCTCGAAGCGCTGCAGGCCCAGCAGCGTGCGCTCAGCCAGCAGACCGCCTTCAGCACGGTGAACCTGCTGCTGGTGGCCACGCCGGTGCGCCACGCCGTCAAGTCACAGCACAAGGCGGCTGGCTTCCTCGGCGGCCTGGCCGCTGGCTGGCATGGCCTGGTCCGGGTCGTCACGGCGCTGCTGACCGGGGCCGGCGCCGTGCTCCCGTTCGCGGTCATCCTGGTGCCCGCGGGGTACCTGGCCTACCGCAGGTACGGCCGCCGGCTGCTCCGGCGCCCGCCCGCGGCCGGCCCGGCCCGGCACCGGCCGAGTAGCGGCCTAGGGCCCGGCTGGCTCGCGCGCGGACACCTCGTGCACCAGGTCAGTCAGCCGGGCCAGGGCGTCCGGGCTGGTGTCCGGCAGCACCCCATGCCCGAGATTGAACACGTGCCCCTCGGCGGTACGGCCGCGGCCGATCACATCCCTGGCCCGCGGCTCGATCACCTCCCACGGGGCGAGCAGGATGGCGGGGTCCAGGTTGCCCTGCAGCGCCTTGCCGGGATCCACCCGGCGGACCGCCTCGTCCAGCGGGACCCGCCAGTCCACCCCGACCACGTCGGCACCGGCCTCGCTCATCAGGCCGAGCAGCTCGCCGGTGGCCACGCCGAAATGGATCCGCGGCACCCCGGTGTCCGCGAGCGCGGCAAAGACGCGCCTGCTGTGCGGCAGCACGCCGGCCCGGTAGTCCTCCGGGCTGACCGCGCCCGCCCACGAGTCGAACAGCTGCACCGCGGACGCGCCCGCGGCGACCTGGACCCGCAGGAAGGTAATGGTGATGTCGGCCAGCCTGCCGAGCAGCGCATGCCACAGCTCCGGGCGGCCGTACATGAGGGACTTCGTCAGCTCATGGTTCTTGGACGGCCCGCCCTCGATCAGGTAGGAGGCGAGGGTGAACGGGCCGCCCGCGAAGCCGATCAGCGGCCGCGGCCCCAGCTCGGCGGTGAGCATGCCGATCGCCGTGGTGATGAACTCCAGATCGTCCGGGGCCAGGTCGCGCAGCCGGGCCAGGTCGCGCTCCTCCCGGATCGGCTCGCCGACCACCGGCCCGACGCCCGGCTTGATGTCGATATCCAGTCCGGCCGCGCGGAGCGGGACCACGATGTCGCTGAACACGATGGCAGCGTCCACCGGGTACCGGCGCAGCGGCTGCAGGGTGATCTCGGTGATGACCTCCGGCTGGAAGCAGGCCTTCAGCATCGGCATGCCGCCGCGAGCCCGGCGGTACTCGGGCAGCGAGCGGCCCGCCTGCCGCATGTACCAGACCGGGGTGTACGGCACCGGCTGGCGGCGGCAAGCACGCAGGAACGGCGATTCCTGCAGCGCGGCGGCCGGAATTGGGCTGGACTGTGCGTTCACATCAGCGATGCTCTCATAGGATCTTCCCGGTTCCGCCGCATCCGCCCAGGTGACATCCGGACACGCCGCCCGAGATCCACCGATCCGGGCCGGCTGCGTGCCACGATCGGGTCAGCCAGAGTGGCGATGAGTTTGGTGGCGAGGAGGTCACGACGTCGTGAGCCCGACAGTCCGGTTCTGCCCCGACTGCGCGGCGGATCAGCCGTTTCTGCAGGTGCATGGCGATGTGGGCGGGTGCCCGGACAGCCCGGACGGCAGCTGCCCGGAGTGGTATTGCGCGGGCTGCGGGGCCGCCTACGTGATCGAGTTCGTCCCGGCCCAGGCCACCGCCCGGATGCCCGGAATCGCGGAGTTGCCCGGACGCGTCGCGTGATGCCGGGCCGGAACGTCGTACGCTCTGCATATGAGGCCGGTCAGCGGGCCCGTGCCGCCAGGTGAACCTATGGTTCCAGGCAGGCCAGGTGCACGAGGGAAAGTAGGGGAATCGGCAGGCGCTGATCCGGCGGTGGCCGTTTTCCAGTCCATCGCCGCCGGGCTCCTGGCCCAGCGCGACGAGCTGACCGGGCTGCGGCCGGAACTGAGCTTCGAGGACGTTCCCGCACCCCGCACCCTGGCCCCGTACGCCAGCGCGGTCGCGGCCACGGTGATCCTGGACGACGCCGAGATCGCCAGCGGCCGGCTGGTCCTGCTCTTCGACCCAGCGGGCCAGCAGGGCTGGGCCGGGCCACTGCGAGTGATCATCTACGTCCGCGCCGACCTCGACCCGGAAATCGCCGCTGACCCGCTGATCGGCCAGGTCGGCTGGAGCTGGCTGACCGAGGCGCTGGACAGCCGGACCTCGGGTTATGCCGAGCCGAGCGGCACGGTGACCCGGGTGGTGACCGAGGGCTTCGGCGCCAAGCAGGAGGAACCTGCCGCCACCGGGTTCGAGCTGCGCGCGTCCTGGTCGCCTGTGGTAGTGGCGGAGGCGGCCGAGGCGGAGCTGACCGGCGCCGCGCTCGACGGGCACATGGCCGCCTGGTGCGAGGTGCTGTGCACCGCCGCCGGGCTACCGCCACTGGCGGCCGGGGTAGCCGCGTTCCGGCCCGCGGGCCACCGGCGGCGGCGGTGACCGGGGAGAGCACGCGGCAGCGGGCGGGGGGATCAGTGGAGAACCAGTCGGCCGGTCCGGTCCTGGCTGATCAGGATCAGCCGGGCGCCGCGGAGGCGGGTGCGGGCGAGCCAGCCACAGCGGAAGAGCCCGAGCGGCCGGAGGCGGTACCGCTGCTGGAGCCACGGGACGGCCTGCCCCCGCTGGTGAACACCGCGGCGGCGTTCAGCGAGACGATCAGCGCGCTGGCCGCAGGCAAGGGACCGGTGGCGGTGGACGCCGAGCGCGCCTCCGGCTTCCGCTATGGCCACCGTGCCTTCCTGGTCCAGCTGCGGCGCGAGGGCGCGGGCACCGCGCTCATCGACCCAGTCGCCTGCCCTGACCTGTCCGCGCTGGACGAGGCCCTGGCCGATACCGAGGCCGTGCTGCACGCCGCCTCCCAGGACCTGCCCTGCCTGGCGGAACTCGGCTACCGGCCGCGGCGGCTGTTCGACACCGAGCTCGCCGGGCGGCTGCTGGGATACCCGCGGGTGGGCCTCGGCCCGCTGGTTGAGAACGTGCTCGGGCTGGCCCTGGAAAAGGGGCACGCCGCGGCGGACTGGTCCACCCGCCCATTGCCGGAGGACTGGCTGCGGTACGCCGCGCTCGACGTGGAGGTACTGGTCGACCTGCGGGACGTGCTGGCCGCGGAGCTGGACGCTCAGGGCAAGGCCGAGTGGGCGCGGCAGGAATTCGCCGCCGTGCTGGCGGCCGGGCCGCCGCCGCCACGTGCGGATCCGTGGCGGCGCACCTCCGGTATCCACCGTGTCCGCAGCCGCCGCGGCCTGGCCATCGTCCGGGAACTCTGGCTGGAACGCGACAAGATCGCCCGGCGGCGGGACCTGTCACCCGGCCGGGTCCTGCCGGATTCCGCTATCGTCGAGGCGGCCAGGAGCGCTCCCACCACCGCGGCCGCGCTGGCCGTGGTGCCCGGCTTCAAGGGGCGCGGCGCGAAACGGCACGCTACCGAGTGGCTCGCCGCGATCCGCCGGGCGAACGCCCAGGCCGACCAGGCGCTGCCGCGGCCTGCCGGGCAGGCCGCGGACGGGCCGCCGCCCGCGCACCGGTGGCACGAGCGTGACCCCGCGGCGGCGCAGCGGCTGGCCGCGGTCCGCACGGCGATCGCGGCGCTCGCCGATGAGCACTCGCTGCCCGCGGAGAACCTGGTGCAGCCCGACGCGGTGCGCCGGCTGGCGTGGCAGCCACCCGATCCGGTCAGCGGCCCGGCGGTAGCCGCCGACCTGGCTGGCTACGGTGCCCGGTCCTGGCAGGTCGAGCTGACCGCGGTGCCGATCGCCGGCGCGCTGCTGCGGCTGGCGGAAAAGAACGGCGCCGAAGCCAGCCCGGCCTCGAGCCGAGTCAGCGAGCAGATCCCAGTCTGGCCACCCGCCCCGCCCTGGATGGCCGGAAACTGTCCGAGCCGCCGCGTAGTCTCGTCCGGTACGCACGAACCGGCCGCGAGGCACGGCCCGGCAGGAGAGGCGGCGTGAGCTGATGCCCGGAATCGCAAGCCTGGTCATGGTCAACCTGGACTGCGCCGATCCCCCGGCCCTGGCCGGGTTCTACCACCACCTGCTGGGCTGGGAGATCACGCACAGCGAGGACGAGTACGCGATGATCAGCGACGGCTCGACGACCATCGGGTTCGGCCGCCTGGACGGGTATGCGGCGCCGGGCTGGCCGGACCAGGCCACCCCGAAGCGCTATCACCTGGACACCTACGTGGACGACCTGGACAAGGCCACGGCGGCCTGCCTGGAGCTCGGCGCGGGCAAGCCGGATTTCCAGCCCGGCGCGGGCCGCTGGGTGGTGCTCACCGACCCGGCCGGGCATCCGTTCTGCCTGTGCCTCCGGCCGTAGCCGCAGGCCGATGAGGGGACTGTGCTGGGCGTCGCTCGGCTCGCCGGTGGGCCCGCTGGCGGTGGGGTGCAGCGCCGAGGGCGTAGCCCAGGTGTGTTTCCGGGCCCCGGGCGGGCACCCGGCCGAGCCCGGCCCTGCTGCGGCTGATCCCGCCGCGGGCCCGGCCCAGGTGGCGCTCGCCGTCGCAGCCCGGGACCAGCTGGCCGAGTACTTCGCCGGGCAGCGCCAGGTGTTCGACCTGCCGGTCGACTGGACCGGGGTGTCGCGGGCCCGGCAGCGGGTCCTGTCCATGCTGTTCGGCTCGGTCGGCTACGGCCAGACCGTCACCTACGGGGAGCTCGCGCAGCGGTCGGTAGCCGGGCCGGACGGCATCTCGCTCCCGGCCCGGGCCATCGGCCGGATCATGGGCTCGAACCCGCTTCCGCTGATCGTGCCATGTCATCGCGTGGTGGCCGGGAACGGGCTGGGCGGCTACAGCGGGGGCACCGGCATCGAGATCAAGCGCTGGCTGCTGATCTTCGAGGGTGCGCTCCCGGTCACGCTGGACTGGGACGCGGCCCGTGCCTGAGCAACGGTGCCTGAGCAACGGTGCCTGAGCAACGGTGCCTGAGCAACGGTGCCTGAGCAACGGTGCCTGAGCAACGGTGCCTGAGCGGCCGAGCGGCCTGCTCTCAGTCGTCAGCGGGCGCCCGGACCGGAGGGTCGTGCAGCTCAGCCGACGCCAGCGTGCCCGCGCTGATCTGGAGGACCCGGAACCCGGCCAGCGGCAGCGTCTGGCCATCCGGGATCTTCGCGTCCAGCAGGGCGCTGGCCCGCTCGGTGAGCACCGGCAGGTTCTCCCGGTGCCCGCAGATCATCGTGGGCTGCCCGCTGCTGAGGACGGCCTCGATCAGCCGTGCCGCGGTGGCGTCGTCCCCCCGGCCCACGGTCAGGGCGGGGTCGGTGCCGATCTCCAGGCCGTGGCGGGCAGCGTAGGGCCGGACCGTGGCCACGCACCGCTCCGCCAGCGAGCTGAGCACCCGGCCGCGCGCGTAGCAGGCCAGGACCTGGGCCAGCGCTTCCGCCTGGCGGCGCCCGACCGGGTCCAGCGGCCGGGCCAGGTCATCGGGATGTCCGGCCGCCGCCCAGGCGCGCTTGTTCCCGGCCGACGCGTGCCGGAGCAGGATGAGCGGGATGCTGTCCGGCGGCCCGGCCGCGAAAGCATCCAGCACGTTCCAGTCGTGCGGGTAGCTCAGCCGCTGCCGGGCGGCGGGCACGGGCAGCCAGTCCACCTGGTCGACCTCGTCGTTGGGGGTAAACCGGGGCTGCGGGCCGCCAGCGGGCTGGGCCGCCCAGTAGTCGACCACCTTGAGCCCGCCGTTCCGGGGGTAGCGGGTGGACGGCAGCCGCCGCCCGAGCACCACCCGGATTCCCGTCTCCTCTTCTACCTCCCGGACGGCGGTCAGCAGCACGTGCTCCCCGGGCAGGCTCTTGCCCTTGGGCAGGCTCCAGTCGTCGTACCTGGACCGGTGCACCAGCGCCACCTCAGGCCCAGGGGCCAGCTCCGGGCCAGGCGCTGTGCCCGGCCCGGAAAGGCGGGCGGCGGCAGGCCGCCAGAGCACGGCCCCGGCCGCGCGGGTCTCCCTCTGCTCGGCGCCGCTGGTTTCGGTCATCCGCCCTCAGCCACGTGACCGTGCCGCTCGAGCAGGTACTGGTGCAGGTCACGCAAGGGCTTGCCGTCGGCGTCGAGGTGATGCCTGATCCAGGTGCCGTCGCCGTGCAGCCACCATGAGCTGGTCGTGTCGTCCATGGCCAGGTTGATGAGGGCGCGGAGTTCCTGCTGCTCGCCAGCGTCTTTCACGCGCAGCAGCTCCTCCACCCGGCGGTCCAGGTTCCGGTGCATCAGGTCCGCGCTGCCAATCCAGACTTCCGCGTCGTCCTCGTCGCCGGTGCCGAACGCGTAGATCCGGGAGTGCTCCAGGAACCGGCCCAGGATGCTGCGCACCCGGATCGTCTCGGACAGCCCGGGCAGCCCGGGGCGCAGCGAGCAGATACCGCGGATCCACAGGTCGATCGGCACGCCCGCGCGGGATGCCCGGTACAGCGCGTCGATCACCGCCTCGTCCACGATCGCGTTGCATTTCAGCTGGATCCGGGCGGGCAGGCCCTCCTGCTGCCGCACGATCTGCCGCTCGATCCGTTCCAGCAGCCCGGACCGCACCCCGTGCGGGGCGACCAGCAGCCGGTGGTAGGACGTCTTCCGGCTGTACCCGGTGAGCACGTTGAACAGGTCGGTGGCGTCGCTGCCCATCTCCGGGTCGGAGGTGAGCACGCCGACGTCTTCGTACAGCCGGGCCGTGGACGGGTTGTAGTTGCCGGTGCCGATGTGGCAGTAGCGGCGCAGTGACCCGTCCAGCTCCTCCCGGACCACGAGCGCCACCTTGCAGTGCGTCTTCAGGTTCACGAACCCGTAGACCACGTGGCAGCCTGCTTCTTCCAGCTTGCGCGCCCAGAGGATGTTGGCCCGCTCATCGAAGCGCGCCTTCAGCTCCACCACCACCACGACCTGCTTGCCTGCCTCGGCCGCGTCGATCAGCGCTTCCACGATCGAGGAGGAGGTGCTGGTCCGGTACAGCGTCTGCTTGATGGCGAGCACCCTGGGGTCAGCGGCGGCTTCCACGGTGAGCCGTTCCACCGTCGCGGTGAACGAGTCGTAGGGGTGATGCACCAGCACATCGTGCCGGTCCAGGGTGGCGAACACGGTGCGGTCGGGGGGCAGGGCCGACTCGGACGGGACGAACGCGGGGTACTTCAGCCGCCGCAGGTCGAGATCGGCGATGGCGTTCAGCCCGGTAAGGTCCAGCGGCCCGGGCAGGTGATAGACCGCGCGGCGGTCCACGGCCAGCTCCGTGACCAGCCGGTCGAGCACTTCCGCGGAAATCGATTCCTCCACCTCGAGCCGGACCGCGGGCTCGAACCGGCGGCGCAGCAGCTCACGCTCCAGCTGCTGCATCAGGTCCTCGGTGACGTCCTCGTCCACCTCCAGCTCCCGGGTGCGGGTGACCCGGAATACGTGGTGCTCCAGTATGTCCTGGCCGGTGAACAGCTCGGGCAGGTGGGCGGCGATCACGTCCTCGATCGGCACGAACCGGTATTTGGCGACGGTGAGGAACCGCGGCAGCAGCGGGGGCACCTTGACCCGGGCGAACATGGTCGCGCCGGTGTCCGGGTCGGCGATCATCACCGCGAGGCTGAGGGACAGCCCGGAGATGTACGGGAAGGGGTGTGCCGGGTCCACCACCAACGGGGTGAGCACCGGGTAGATACGGTCCCGGAACAGCTGCTGCAGATTCTGCTGCTCCGCTTCGGACAGCTCCTTCCAGCGGAGAATCTCGATTCCCTCGTCGGCCAGGGCCGGCCGGATGGCGTGGTTGAAATACTCCGCGTGCCGCAGGCTGAGCTCGCGCGCGGTTTCCAGGGTTCGTTCCAGCACCTGGTCCGGTGGCATCCCGGCGGTGGTCACGCCCTCCACCGGGAGCCCGGTGGCCATCCGGCGCATCCGGCCCGCGATCCGCACCATGAAGAACTCGTCCAGGTTGCTGGCGAAAATGGCCAGGAACCGCACCCGCTCGAGCAGCGGCAGCATCTCGTCCTCGGCCAGCTCGAGCACCCGCTGGTTGAACCGGAGCCAGCTTTCCTCACGCTCGATGTACCGGTCCGGCGGCAGCCCACCGCCGTCGTTGCCCTGCCTAGCGCCCTCGTCGCCTGCCATGCCGCCACCCTTCTCGTCCGCCCGCCGCGAGAAGAAATCTGCCTCGCTCATACGTATGTCAGCATTGTCCCCACCGGCCTGGCCGCCAAGACTTCCGGCGGCATTGTTTTCTCGCCGTAAAGGAACCCGTTTGCCCAGTTCAAGACCGTGTTACCGGCGCGCAACGCAGTTTTAACAGCAAACTGGGCCGGCCCGCGGCCCGCCGGTGACCAGCAGCACATCGTGCACAGGGAGTGCCAGCATGCGCACGAAAGGTGCCAGGCGGCGGGCGCAGGCGACCGGCCCATGGGCGGACCTGATCAGTCCCCGGACGGCCGGCACAGGGCCTCGATGGCCGCCCGGCCCGCCACCTTCACCCGGGCGCCACGGCCGAGCGTGCCGCCCAGCTCTATCTCGGCCGCCTCCAGCCGGAGCCAGTCGCGGTAGCTCACCGGCAGCACCCCCCGGGCCGCGAGCAGCTCGGCGAACGGCACCCGGCCCGCGCGCTGGGCCGCCGCATCCGGGCTGGTCAGGTCGGCCAGCAGCGAGCGGACCGTGGCGGCCGCGTCGGACTTGTTGGTGCCGATCACCCCGGTCGGCCCGCGCTTCAGCCAGCCCGCCACGTACTCCCCGGGCAGCGGGCCGTCCGGGCCGAGCACCCGGCCCTCGGCATTGGGGACGGTGGCTGTGCGCTCGTCGAACGGCACCCCGGGCAGCGGCACGCTCTGGTAGCCGACGCTGCGCAGCACCATCTGGACATCGATCGTCTCGTACTCCCCGGTCCCGGCGAGCCGGCCCTGCTCGTCCAGCCGGGTGCGCTCCACAGTGAGCCCGGTGACGCGTTGCTGGCCCTCGATTTTCGCCGGGCGCAGCCAGAACCGCAGGACCAGGCGCCGGGCAGCGCCGGCCTCGGAGCGCCCGGCCCAGTCCCGGATCGCCGCCAGGTTCCCGCGCACCCGGCGGTCGCTCTCCGCCAGCCCGGCGCTCTCCCCGGTGGGGTCGAACGCGTCCAGGTCGATCTCGTCCGGCCGCACCACGATGTCCACGTCCGCCAGCTCGCCGAGCTCGCGCATTTCCTTGGTGGTGAACTTGGCCTGGGCCGGCCCGCGGCGGCCGATCACGTGCACCTCGCGGACCTTGCTGGCCATCAGCGCTTCCAGCATCGGCTGCGGCAGGTCGGTCTGGGCCAGCTCGGCCGGGTCCCTGACCAGGATGCGCGCGACGTCCACCGCCACGTTGCCGACCCCGATCACCGCCACCGAGTCGGCGTCCAGGGTGAACGCCGCGATCTCGCTGTCCGGGTGGCCGCAGTACCAGTTGACGAAGTCGGTGGCCGCGTAGCTGCCCGGCAGGTCCTCGCCGGGGATGCCCATCCGCCGGTCCCGCATGGCGCCGGTCGCGTACACCACCGCGTCGTAGCTGCCCAGCAGGTCCGCGCGGGTGATCTCGTCACCGAGGTGCACCCCGCCGAGGAACCGGACCGAGGGGTGCTCCAGTACCTTGCGCAGGTACTCGGCGATCGACTTGATCGACGGGTGGTCCGGCGCCACTCCGTAGCGGACCAGGCCGTACGGGGTCGGCAGCCGGTCCAGTACGTCCACCTGCACGCTGACCGGGGGGTCGAGGGCGGCAGCCTGCTTGATCAGTGCCTCGGCCGTGTAAAGCCCGGCCGGGCCGGAGCCGACCACCGCGACCTCGAGTGTCATCCCTGTGTCATCCCCTGCGGTTCATCCGTGCGGGCCGGTCATCCTTGCGGGTCCGGGGCGAGCACCGGCTCCAGCCGGGCCACCGCCTCAGTGATCTGCCGGGCCAGCTGCTGCGGGACCAGGCCCGTGTCCTCCAGGATCTGGTTGCGGGTGCCGTGCGTGAGGAACTGCTGCGGCAGGCCGAACGTCTTCACCGGGATCGTCACGTCCGCGTCGCGGAGCAGGCGGCAGACCGCGTCACCGAACCCGCCGGCCACGCTGTTGTCCTCCACGGTGACCACCAGCCGGGCCTGGCGGGCCGCGTCGGCGATGGCCGGGTTCACCGGCTTGACCCAGCGCGGATCCAGCACGGTGACGGCGATCCCCTGGTCCGCCAGCCGGCCCGCGGTCACCACGGCCACCCCGGCCATCGGCCCGGCCCCGATCAGCAGCACGTCCGGAGCGGCCTGCCCGGTGGGCCGGGCCAGCACGTCCATGCCCGCCAGGGTGCCGACCGGCTCGGTCTCGGCGCCGACCGTGCCCTTGGGGAAGCGCACCACGGTGGGGCCGTCGCTGACCGCCACCGCCTCCTCCAGCAGCTCGGCGATCCGGGTCGCGTCCCGCGGCGCGGCGATCCGCAGGCCCGGCACGACCTGCAGGATCGACCCGTCCCACATGCCGTTGTGGCTGGCCCCGTCCGGGCCGGTCACTCCCGCCCGGTCCAGCACGAAGGTGACCGGCAGCCGGTGCAGCGCCACGTCCATCAGCACCTGGTCGAAGGCCCGGTTCAGGAACGTGGCGTAGATCGCCACCACCGGGTGCAGGCCGCCCATGGCCAGCCCGGCCGCGCTGGTCACCGCGTGCTGCTCGGCGATGCCCACGTCGAACACCCGGTCCGGGAACGCCTGGGCGAACCCGGCGAGGCCGGTCGGGTGCAGCATGGCCGCGGTGATCGCCACCACGTCCGGGCGCCGGGCGCCGATCGCCGCCAGCGCCTCACCGAACACCTCCGACCAGGTCGGCTTGGCCGCCCCGGGCACGGCGCCCGGGACGATGCCGGGCACCTGGTGCAGCCGGTCCTCCTCGTTGTCCTCGGCCAGCTGGTAGCCGAAACCCTTGCGGGTGATCGCGTGCACCAGCACCGGGCCGCCGAAGTCGCGGGCCCGGCGCAGCGCGTGCTCGACCGCCTGCTCGTCGTGCCCGTCGATCGGGCCCAGGTACTTCAGGCCCAGGTCCTCGAACAGCACCTGCGGCTGGAGCACGTCCTTGAGGCCCTTTTTCACCCCGTGCAGGGTCCCGTACAGCGGCGGCCCGACCACCGGGGTGCGCGACAGCGTGGTCTTGATGTAGTCCAGCACGTTCTCGTAGCGCTGGTTGATCCGCACCGCGGCGAGGTTGTTGGCCAGGCCGCCGATGGTCGGCTGGTAGGACCGGCCGTTGTCGTTGACCACGATGACCAGGCGGCTGTCCTTGGCCACCGCGATGTTGTTCAGCGCCTCCCAGGCCATCCCGCCGGTCAGCGCGCCGTCGCCGATGATCGCGACCACGGTGCGGTCGGCCTCGCCGCGCAGCCGGTAGGCCTTGGCCAGCCCGTCGGCGTAGGACAGGCTGGTGGACGCGTGCGAGTTCTCCACCAGGTCATGCTCGGACTCGGCCCGGCACGGGTAGCCGGACAGGCCGCCGCGCTGCCGCAGCGTGCCGAACTCGGCCACCCGGCCGGTCAGCAGCTTGTGCACGTAGGCCTGGTGGCCGGTGTCGAACACGATCCGGTCCACCGGCGAGTCGAATACCCGGTGCAGCGCGATGGTCAGCTCCACCACGCCCAGGTTCGGCCCCAGGTGGCCGCTGGTCCGGGACACCGTCTCGATGAGCAGGTCCCGGATCTCACTCGCGAGCGCAGGAAGCTGATCCGCGCCGAGCTCCTTGAGCTCCCGCGGACCTGCAATGGATTCCAGCAGGGTCACCTGGGCTGCTCCCTCGTCTGATCGGCGTCGCAGCGGACTGTGGCGAGTCTATTTCGCCCGGCTCGTGCCCCGCACGGAAGCCGCGCCATCCGGCCCGGCCGGGCCGCCGAGGCTAGCGGACGCCGTAGAGGTGTTCCAGCGCGAGCTGGTCCAGCCGCTCGTAGGCCAGCCCGCGGACGGCCAGGGCCTCGATGTCCGGGGTGAAATCGCGCACGTCCCGCCAGGTCTCGCCGTCGGCCAGGGTGGGCGTGGCCAGGTCCTCCACCCCGGAGGCCTGCAGTGCCGCCTTGACCTCGGGGTCGGCCCGGAACGCGCGGACCTTGTCCCGCAGGATCAGGTAATTGCGCATGCAGGCGGCGGCGGAGTCCCACACCCCGGCGTCGTCCTCGGTCCGCGGCGGCTTGTAGTCGAAGTGGATCGGCCCGGAGTACCCGCCGGCCTCCAGCGTGTCCACCACCCAGAACGCGCCGCGGGCATTGCCCGCGCCGAACCGCAGGTCCTGGTCGTAGCGCGGGCCGTTCTGCCCGTTCAGGTCGATGTGGAACAGCTTGCCGTGCCACAGCGCCTGGGCGATCCCGTGCGCGTAGTTGAGCGAGGCCATCTCCTCATGCCCGATCTCCGGGTTGATCCCGGTCATCTCCGGGTGCTCAAGCTCGTTGATGAACGCGAGCGCGTGCCCGGCGGTGGGCAGCAGGATGTCGCCGCGCGGCTCGTTCGGCTTCGGCTCGATCGCGAACCGCAGCTGGTAGCCCTGGTCGAGGACGTAGCTGGACAGCAGGTCCAGGCCTTCCTTGTACCGGGTCAGCGCGGCCCGGATGTCCTTGGCCGCACCGGACTCGGCGCCTTCCCGGCCGCCCCAGAACACGTACACACCCGCGCCCAGCTCCGCGGCCAGGTCCAGGTTCCGCATGACCTTGGCCAGGGCGAACCGGCGCACCGAGCGGTCGCTGGCGGTGAACGCGCCGTCCTTGAACATCGGGTGGCCGAACAGGTTCGTGGTGGCGGTGGTCACCTTCAGGCCGGTCTCGTCCAGCGCCCGGCGGAAATCGGCGATCCGCCCAGCCCGCTCGGACTCGGTCGCGTCGAACTCGAACACGTCGTTGTCATGGAAGTTCACCCCGTACGCACCCAGCTCGGCGAGCTTGCGCACGGCCCGGTCGGCGGGCATCGGCGGCCGGACCGGGCCGCCGAACACGTCCACGCCCTGCCAGCCGACGGTCCAGATGCCGAAGGAGAAGTGGTCTTCCGGAGTCGGAACGTAAGCGTCTGTGCTCACCAGGGTGTCCTTCCTCGCAGTCCGGCATCACTGGCCGTCCCACATGTTGACGGCCACGCGTAGCGCGGCCAGGTTCTCCTTGATGGCCGGCTGCGGCGCCCCGGAGTACTCCCTGGCCACCCGGCGGGGCCACTCCGGCGGCTCAGCGGTCCCGGCCAGGACCCACGCGGCCTGCCGGGCCGCGCCCAGCGCCACGTACTCATCCGGCTCCGGGACTTCCACCGGCACGCCCAGCACGCTCGGCGCGAGGCGGCAGACCGCTTCGGAGCGGGCGCCGCCGCCGATCAGCAGCACCCGCCGGGCCGGGCCACCCTGCCCGGTGATCAGGTCAGCGGCCTCGGCCAGGGTGGCGAGCACCGCCTCGACCGCGGCCCGGGCCAGGTTGGCCTGGGTCGCGTTGCGGGTGGTGAGGCCGCGCAGCACCCCGGTGGCGTGCGGCCGGTTGGGCGAGCGCTCCCCGTCCAGGTAGGGCAGCAGCGTGACGCCCCCCGCGCCCGCCTCCGCCGCCAGCGCGCGCTCCGACAGCCCCGCCATATCCGTGCCCAGCAACGTCGCCGTGGCGGAGAGCACGAGGCCCGCGTTGACGGTCGCGACCAGGGGCAGGAACCGGCCGGTGGCGTCGGCGAAGCCAGCGACCGCGCCGGTGGCGTCGGCGCCGGGCACCTCGGTCACCGCGTAAGCCGTCCCGGACGTGCCGATGGAGATGGCCATCTCCCCCCGGGCCAGGCCCAGCCCGAGCGCCGCGCCCATGTTGTCGCCAGTGCCCGGGGCCAGCACCGCCCCGCCCGGGGTCTCCCCCACCGCCTCGGCGGGCTTGGCCACCCGCGGCAGCCCCGGCTCGTGGCCGAGCGCGGCCGCGGCCAGGTCCGGCAGCCAGCGGCCGCCGGCCGGGGAGAAGTAGCCGGTGCCGGACGCATCGCCGCGGTCGGTGACTGGCTCGGTCACCGCCGGGTCCGGCGCGCCCGGCTCCGCTGAGCCGAGCCGCCAGGTGACCCAGTCGTGTGGCAGCATCACCCGGGCCACCCGGGCCGCGTGCGCGGGCTCGTGCTCGGCGAGCCAGCGCAGCTTGGTGACCGTGAAGGAGCCGTTGGGCACGCTCCCGGTGTGCTCGGCCCACCAGGCCGGGCCGCCACGCTCGGCGATCAGCTGCTCGGCCGCCCGGGCGGAGCGCAGATCGTTCCAGAGCAGCGCGGGCCTGATCACCGCGCCGTCCTCGGCCACCACCACCATGCCGTGCTGCTGCGCGGCCACCCCGATCGCGCTGGCCCGGCTGAGCAGGCCGTCGCCGGCCTGCTGCAGCGCGGACCACCAGGCCGCGGGGTCGCACTCGGTGCCGCCCGGATGCGGCGCGCTCCCCCGGGCCATCACTGTGCCGTCCTCGGCCCGGCACAGCAGGACCTTGGTGGACTGCGTGGACGAGTCCACTCCCGCCACGAGCATGCGGCACCTCCAGCGATGACGGACACGAACCTACTCCGCGGGCTGCCCCGCGCAGCATCCTGGCCCAGGCATGGACCCTATAAGTTTCGGGAAACTATCGGTAGCGGCGTGGGCCCGGCGCGGCTGGGCCTGGCGCAGCGCGGTCCGGGCGTATCAGCATGTAATGCGGGCAGATGGGGAAGACACGGTCGAGGTGAGCCACGGTCGAGGTGAGCGCAGTGCACGGAAGGCCTGAGGGCCGCGCGGGGGTCAGGCGGCTGCGGATCGTGATGAACGGGGTGACCGGCCGGATGGGCGCCCGCCAGCATCTGGCCCGGTCCATCATGGCCATCCGGGCCGATGGCGGGCTGCGGCTGCCCGGCGGCGGCACCCTGTGGCCCGAGCCGGTGCTGGTCGGCCGGGACGCCGGCAAGCTCCGTGCGCTGGCCGCCGAGCATGGGCTGAGCGAGTGGACCACGTCCCTGCCCGAGGCGCTGGCCGACCCGGAGGCCGAGGTGTACTTCGACGCCCAGGTCAGCTCCGCCCGGGTAGCCGCACTTCGGGCCGCGATCGAGGCGGGCAAGCACGTGTACACCGAGAAGCCGCTCGCGCCGTCGCTGGCCGAGGCGATGAGCCTGGCCACGCTGGCCCGGGCGGCCGGGGTACGCGGCGGGGTGGTGGCCGACAAGCTGTTCCTGCCGGGCATCGTGACCCTGAAGTCCCTGGCCAGCCGCGGCTTCTTCGGCCGCGTCCTGGCGGTGCGCGGTGAGTTCGGCTACTGGGTGTTCGAGGACGGCGACCCGCAGCTGCAGCGGCCGTCCTGGAACTACCGGAGCGAGGACGGCGGCGGGATCGTGCTGGACATGTTCCCGCACTGGAGTTACTTGCTGGAAAACGTGATCGCCCCGGTCCGCTCGGTCTACGCGACCGCGGCCACGCATGTCCCGGACCGCCGCGACGAGCAGGGCAAACCGTACCGGGCCAGCGCCGACGACGCGGCCTACGCCATCTTCGAGCTGGCCAACGGGGCCATCGCCCAGGTGAACTCGTCCTGGGCGACCCGGGTGCACCGCGGCGAGCTGGCCGAGTTCCAGGTGGACGGCACGGACGGCAGCGCCGTGGCCGGGCTGCACGACTGCGTCGTGCAGGACCGCGCCGCCACCCCGCGGGCGTACTGGAACCCGGATCAGCCCGCTGGCTGTGACTACCGCAGCCAGTGGCGGCCCGCCACAGCCGCTGTCCCCGGGGGCGGAGGACCCGGGAACGGATTCCGCATGCAGTGGGAGCTCTTCCTGGCCCACGTCGCGGCCGGGACGCCGTACTCCCTCGATCTGCTGGCCGGGGTCCGCGGGGTGCAGCTCGCCGAGCTGGGCCTGCAGTCCTGGCGGGAGGGGCGCCGCCTGCCCGTGCCGCATCTGCCCGTGCCGCATCTTGCTCACCCGGACCCGGCTCACCCGGTTCCGGCTCATCCAGGCCAGGTGAGCTGACCATGCCGGGCGGGCACCGGATCGCGTTCGCCGCGGCGCACGTGGTCGCCGACCCCGCGGTCCAGCACCGGCCGGGCCAGCCCGCGCAGCTGGACTGGGCGGCCACCCTGGCGTTCCGGCATCATCTGTGGGACCAGGGCCTCGGCGTGGCCGAGGCCATGGACACCGCCCAGCGGGGCAGCGGGCTGGACTGGCCGGCCGCCCGAGAGCTGATCACCAGGACCGGTAGCGAAGCGGCGGCGGTGGCGGGCCGGCTCGCCTGCGGGGCAGGCACCGACCAGCTCCCCGGGGCATGCTGCCTATGGCAGGCCCCGCACGGGCCCGGCGAGCACGGGCCGCCGTACAGCCTGGCCGCCATCCGCGGGGCCTACGCCGAGCAGATGGAGGCGGTGGAGCAGGCTGGCGGCCAGATCGTCCTGCTGGCCAGCCGCGCGCTGGCCACCGCCGCCCGCGGGCCCGAGGACTATCACGCGGTCTACAGCCCGTTGCTCTACCAGGCCAGCCAGCCTGTGATCCTGCACTGGCTCGGCCCGGTGTTCGATCCCATGCTCAGCGGCTACTGGGGCTCGCCGGACCCGGACGAGGCCACGGCGAACCTGCTCACCCTGATCGCCGCGCACCCGGCCCGGGTGGATGGGGTGAAGCTCTCGCTGCTCGACGAGGAGCGGGAACGTGCCTTCCGGGCCGCGCTGCCCTCCGGCGTCCGGCTCTACACCGGCGACGACTACCACTACCTGCCGCTGATCCGGGGAGATGACACCGGGCACAGCGACGCCCTGCTGGGCATCCTGGACCCGCTCGCGGTGCCGGCCGGGGCGGCCCTGACCGCCCTGGCCGCTGGCGACCTGCGCCGCTACGACGAACTGCTGGCCCCGACCGTGCCACTGGCCCGTGAGCTGTTCGCTGACCCGGTCCCGCACTACAAGACCGGGATCGTGTTCCTCGCCTGGCTGACCGGCCATCAGGACAGGTTCGTCATGCTGGCCGGGGCGCACCGGCACCGGACCGCCCGCCAGCTGGCCGGGCTGCTGCCGCTGGCCGAGGCGGCCGGGATCCTGCCCGATCCGGAGCAGGCGGCGTGGCGGCTGCGTGAATACCTGGCCGGCGGCCAGGCGCGGGCGTGACCGCCAGCCGGGAGCTGGCCCCCGGGGCTGGCCCGGAGGCGCTGCGCTGGCTCTCCCTGAACCAGGCGACAACCCGGCACTGGGGCATGGCGGAGGTGGTGCGCGGCTGCGCCGAGGCGGGCCTGCGCGGGATCGGGCTGTGGCGGGACGCGGTGCACCAGGCAGGCGCCGCGCGGACGGCACGGCTGGTCCGCGCGGCGGGCCTGACCGTGACCAGCCTGTGCCGCGGCGGGTTCTTCCCGGCCGGGACCACCGCAGGCCGCCAGGCCGCGCTGGCCGACAATCGCGCCGCGGTAGATGAGGCCGCGGCCGTGGGCGCGCCAGTGCTGGTGCTGGTCTGCGGCGGCCTGCCGGACGGCGACCGCGACCTGCCCGGTGCCCGCGGGATGGTCGCCGACGGGCTGGCCGAGCTGGCGCCCTACGCGCAGTCCTGCGGGGTCCGGCTGGCCATCGAGCCGATGCACCCGATGTTCTGCGCGGACCGGTCGGTGATCAGCACCATCGGCCAGGCGCTGACCCTGGCCCGCCCGTTCCCGCCCGGGCAGGTCGGCATCATGGTGGACGCCTACCACGTGTGGTGGGATCCGGACCTGGCCGCGTCGCTCGCGGCCGCCGGGCCGCGGATCGCCGGCTTCCAGCTGTCGGACTGGGTCCTGCCGCTAGCCAGCGACGTGCTGCTGGCCCGTGGGCACATCGGGGACGGCTGCATCGACTTCCGCTCGCTGGACCGGGCGGTCCGGGCCGCGGGCTACCACGGCTGGACCGAGGTGGAGATCTTCAACGCCGGCATCTGGGCGGCGCCCGGTGCGCAGACGCTGCGCACCATCGTGGACCGGTACCGGCGGCACGTCGCACCTGGCTGACCCGCCCACCAGGAGGCCTGGCCGCTGCGCCCGCGCCGGGAGGAGCGGTCAGGCCGGGGCCGCGGTGGAGTCGCGGATGACCAGCTGGGTGGACAGCTCCACCCGCTGGCTGCGCAGCGGGATGCCGTCGATCAGGCTGGCCAGCATCTCGGCGGCGACCCGGCCCATGTCCGCCAGCGGCTGGCGCACCGTGGTCAGCGGCGGGGACACCCAGCGGGCAGCAGGCAGGTCATCGAAGCCCACCACGCTGAGATCCTGCGGGACGCGCAGGCCGCGCTGCCGCGCCGCCTCGTACACGCCGAGCGCCTGCTGGTCGCTGCCCGCGAAGATGGCGGTCGGCGGGTCAGCCAGGTCCAGCAGCTCACCGCCGCGCACGAACCCGCCCTCGTGCCGGAAATCCCCGTGCCGGACCAGCGCCTGGTCCGGCAGCACCCCCGCCTGCTCCAGCGCTGACCGGTAGCCGTCGGCCCGGGCCCGGCTGCACAAGTAGCTGGCAGGCCCGGTGATCGCGCCGATCCTGCGGTGACCGCAGCGGAGCAGATGGTCAGTGGCGGCGATGCCGCCCGCCCAGTTGGTCGCGCCCACGCTGGCAATGGCCGGATCGGGCAGGTTCACCGGATCGACTACCACCAGCGGCAGGCCCTCGGCCCGCAGCTGCCGCAGCTGCCGCCCGATCAGTTCTGAGGTGACCAGGATCACGCCGTCGGTGTCGTGACCCGCCAGCGCGCCGGTCCAGCTGGCGGGCCGGGCGTTGCCGTGCCGGACCGCCGACACGGCCGCGCTCAGGCCGTGACCGGAGCACCAGTCCTCCACCCCGCGCAGGATCTCCACGGCCCAGGGGCTGTCCAGGCCGTTGAAGATGAGGTCGATGAGCCCGGCCCGGCGGCCCCGGCGCAGCCCGGGACGCTGGTAGTTCAGCTCGCCGAGCAGCCGCTCCACCCGGGCCCGGGTACCCGGGGCCACGTCCGGCCGCCCGTTGACGACTTTCGAGACCGTGGGCAGTGACACGCCCGCCTCGGCGGCGACAGCGGCCAGCGTGGGCCGCCGGCGCGGCGCGGCCTCCGGGCGGGTGCCGCTGGCCGCCGCCGGGGACGGGGCGGCTCCGGCCCGGCCGCCCGGCCCCGGCAGGCTGCCTGCGCTCGCCACGGCCGCACCTGACCCTTCCCGCCGTGCTACCCGGGGTGCCGGGCCGCACCTGGCGCTAGCGGCCGAAACTCTTCGACGCGGGTATCGTAACGCACCGGCAGCCAGCGGCCCGGGCGGCGCTGCGCCCCCGGTGGTCAGTCCGCGGCCCCGGGCGCGGCCGGGGCCATGCCCCGGTCGAACGAGGCCAGGTACCCCTCGGCGAGGATCCGCTGGGCCCCACCTGGCTCGGCCGGCCACGCCTGCTCAGCGGAGTTGGCTGAGCAGGTTCTTGTTCCAGACGAGCACCTGGTAGGGACCGACGTGATAGGTGTGCGCGGGCCGGCCGAACGTCGCCAGGACCGGGCTGACGCTGGTGAAGCCGGGGTATTCGGCGACGCTGGGGGCTAGTACCACGAAGGTGGCCCGGCTGCGCCGCGGGTCGTACCAGGCTGCGTTCGTCTCGAGCGTGCCCCGGGTCAGCCGGCCGCCAGCGGGGGTCACCAGCCGGATCCGGACCCGGCCCGCGCTGGTCAGCGTGACCACGTTGGACTCCCAGTAGCCAGACAGCCCGGTCCGCAGGTGCCGGGCCTCCAGCCACGAGGTGAGCTGCTGGTTCTGCGCGGGCACCGGCGGCTGGCTGAGCTCATGCCCCAGGCCAGCCAGGTAACCAGCCAGCACGACCAGCAGTAGCGGCGCCAGCCGGGCCGCCAGCAGCCGCCCCGCCAGCAGCCGCCCCGCCAGCGCCGCGCTCAACGGCAGCACCGGTGCGATCTCCCGGGTCGCGGTGACCGCGCCCGCCCTGGTGCTGAGCACGTAGGCGGCCAGGTTGATCACTATGCCCGCGATGAGCACCTGGGTGACCAGGTCGCTATCGCGCAGGAACCGCCGGGCCGCCAGCCACGCCCCCCACCCGGCCAGCAGCACGCCCGCCACATGCAACACGATGAACGCGGTGCTGGCCGTCAGCCGCTGCCCGAGGAAATCAGCCCCGCCCAGCAGCAGCAGCCCCTCGAACGCGATACCGGCGTGGGTCAGCACGGTCGGGCCGTCCTGGGCGAACTGGGTAGGCGGGGCCAGCACATAGAACCCGCCAGAGCTGTGGATGACCCGCAGCACCAGGTCCGCCGCAGCCACTGCGGTGAGGGCGGCGGCGCCGAGGGCCAGGTCATACCATTGCGCGGCCAGCGGCTTGCGCTCGGCCAGCACCGCCCGGTAGACGCGGACCGCGGCCACCAGCGCGAGCGGCAGCGCCCCGATATAGACCACCAGCTGATCCGCCACAGCCGCCCAGGCCAGCAGCACCCCGGCCAGCACCGGCACCGGCCAGCGGCGCGGCGCCCGGTCCAAGACCAGCCACACCACCATCACCGGCACCGCCGTGCCAATGTGATCCGGGGAGGAGATGAGGATGTTCACCCCCGACGCCAGCTGCGGCGCCAGCATGATCCCGACCGCGACCAGCACCCGCACCAGCGCCGCCCGCCCCGTCGCCGCGCCCTTGGCCAGCACCGCGGCCAGTACCACCACCAGCGTGTACGTCATCGCCGCGGCCACCTGCACCACACCCGCGCCCAGCCCCCGGGCCAGCTCCACCAGCATGTACTGCGGCAGCTCCGTGGTGTAGAACGACACATCCGTCATCGACCAGCCCCGCAGCAGCCAGTTACCGTGCAGCATGTCCCAGGCCTGCAACGCCTGGCTCGCCCCATCAGAATTAACCGCCCGGGTCCGCGCCAGCAGCAGATAACACCCGAACGCGGCCAGCACACCCACCACCCACACCACCGCCACCGGGCGCGGCCGCCAGGGCGCCCGGCGGCCCGCCGCAGGAGCTGACCGGACAGCAGCGGCCGCCGCGGAGGGCGCCGGGCTGGCAGCCGCCGGACAGCGGGCGCCGGGACAGCGGCTGCCGGGACAGCGGCCGCTGGCTGGGAGCTGGCCGGGCGGGAGCTGGCCGGGCCGGGCGCCTGGTCGCCGCCACCGGGCCGTACTGCCTCGTCATCCTCTGTCTCGGGCAGAAATGCTTCGCTCGCACTCACCTGCCCCATTGCATCACGCCCAGTTCAGCGCATGGCGGCCGATCAGCGCAGGTTCCCGGGTCATTCGGCCCGGAGCACATCAGCCGGGCGCCCCCGCGCCGCGGACTCGCCCGGAATGGCCGCCACGGCGACGGCCAGGGCCAGCGCCGCCGCGACCAGGACGGCGAACCACCGCCCGGGAACGTCCAGCACGGGCAGGATGCCGAGCTGGCCGCTGAAGATCAGCCAGGCCACCCGGCCGCAGACGAGCCCGGCCGGGATGCCGATCACCAGCGCCACCCCGACCAGGGTGACCGCCTGCCAGGCCACGGCCGCCCGTACCTGGCGGCGGGTGAAGCCGATGCAGCGCAGCACGGCCAGGTCCCGGCGGCGGCGCTGGGCCGACGTGAGCAGCAAATGCACGATGGTCAGCAGGGCCAGGGCGCCGAGGGACAGCCCGACGCCTGGCCCGCGAGCGGGTAGTCGTCCTGCGGGCAGCTGAGCACGATGGAGGCCGGGGTCAGCACGGTGAAGGTGGTCATCGGGGCCGAGGCGATGACCTAGGGGAGCCGGGCCAGCTTCGCCGCCGGGAGGTTGGCGAACACACTTTCCTGGGCCGGCCCGGTATCGATCAGGTCATCAGGAGACGCGCTGAAAGCGACCAGGGCTGGATAGGCCGCATCAGTGCGCCGGGCACCGGCTGCCGCCGCGGTGACCAAGCCACCAGCCAGGCCCGCGAGCACGGCCAGCGCCAGCCAGGACCGCCAGCGCCGGCCCAGCTCGGCGGCGAAGACCATCCATACGGCGGTCATGGCTGAACATCACCTGGGGTTCCTGGCAGCAACGGCTGAGGTGTGCACCTCTATCTCCGCACGCCGCGTTCCGGCTGAACAGGGGGCAGGCACGACCAGGTCCCGGGGTACTCCCCCCACCCCGGTCCCGGGACCCCGACTGGCTACTGCGCGGTGGGCAGATGGTAGCCGGTGAGCTGGCCGCACATGCCGTACCGGGGCGGCCCGGCGTCTCGCTCCGCCCGCAGCAGGGTCCCGTCCCGCAGGTGCGCCGGGTTCATCGCCTCGACGCCGTCCAGGTGAGTGCCGGGATGTTGCCGGGCACGTCGCGGAAGACCAGGGTGGCGGCGTGGCCGGGCGCGCCATGCGGCCCGGTGCTCTGCTGCCCAGTGAAGGCCAGCCACGGCCCACGCCAGCCCATGTACTCATCCTGCCCGGTCCCGTCCGGGGTGACTACCTGGCCGCCGGTGAACGAGGCTGGCCCGCGCCAGAACAGCCCGCCGTAGCCCGCGTTGTCCCGGCCCTCCGTGGTGCGGCTGCCGATCCGGAGGCTGGCGCCGCGCACGTTGCGCAGGGTCGTCCGGAAGTCCAGCGCCCAGGCGGAGGCGCCCGCCAGCAGCCGGGCGCCGATCCGGCGCTGTTCGCGCAGCCACACCGCGCCCTGCTCGGTGATCCAGGTCAGCTCCTCGGCCAGCTCGGCCACGTCCGCCCACACCCCGGCCGTGGTGAACCCGTCGTGCCGCATCCGCCCGTTGTTGGGCAGCTGCCGGTACCCCTGCCCGCGCAGGTACGTCGGGCCACCCCAGAAGTTGGCCGGGCCCAGGTTCGGCAGCGCCCAGGAGATGCCCTTGTGCCACACGTGATCATCCGGCCGGTACCCGGTCACCACGTGCCCGGCGCGGGTGCGCACCGGGTGCAGGTACGGCCGCGGCGACTCGAGCTGGGCATCGCCGGGCCGGTAGACGTACCGCAGCAACTCGGCATCGTCATCGGCCAGCCGGACCTCCCGGCCGGTATCAGCCAGGCGGATCACCATCGGGCGCCCGTCCCGTGCATCCGCTGGTAGAACGGGGACGCGGCGTCCAGCTCGGCGGCCCGGACCGGGTGCCCGCTGAACGCGGCGGCGTAGATCCCGGCCACCAGGGACAGCGTGCGGCGGCTGTCCCGCAGCGTCACCGGCGGCCGGGTCCCCTCCCGCAGGCACCGCAGCACCTCGGCGTACTGAGCCCGGTGCCCACTCGGGGTCCCGGTCTCGCCCGCCTTCCAGGCGTCCAGCACGGGGTGCTCATGCCCGGGCGCGGGGGTCACCCGCCAGTCCTCGTCGTCGTAGCCGTACAGGTGAGTCAGCTCGACAGTGGCCCGCTCGAAATCGAACCGCAGGTAGGTCTCTTCCCGGGGCGACAGCACGCTGGTCACCACGCTGGCGGCCGCACCGCTCGCGAAGATCACGTGCGCCAGGGACAGGTCCTCGGTCTCGATGTCCCGGGCCTGTCTGCGGGCGACCGCCGACACCTGCACCCAGTCGCCGAGCAGATAGCACAGCAGGTCCAGCTGGTGGATGCCATGCCCCAGGGTCGGCCCGCCGCCCTCGGACTGCCAGCGGCCACGCCACGGCACATCGAAGTATCCCTGGTCGCGGAACCAGGTGGTATGGCAGGCCACCAGCAACGGGGAGCCGAGCACACCACTGCCTGCCACAGCGCGCAGCCTGCGGGCTCCGGAGCCGAAACGGTGCTGGAACACGGTGGCGAACCACGGTCCGGCGCGGTCCGGGACCACGGCCGCGCCCGCCTGCTCAGCCCGGGCCAGCTGGTCCAGCTCGGCCAGGCTCAGCGCCGGCGGTTTCTCCGCCAGCACGGACACGCCCGCGCGCAGGCAGAGGTCGGCCTGCGGGAAGTGCAGGGCGGGCGGGGTGCACAGGCAGACCAGGTCCGGGCGGGCCGCGGTGAGCATCCCGGCCAGGTCCGTGTGCAGCTGCGGCACCTCATGCTCGAAGCCGAACGCGGCCAGCCGGGCCTGGTCGGTGTCGACGGCGGCGACCACGTCCGCGTCCGGCAGCGTGGCCAGCGCCGCCATGTGCACGCGCGCGATATTCCCGGTCCCGATGATCGCGATCCGGGCCGGTGCCACAGCTGGACCGTAACGGCGCGGCCGGCCTGAGCACAATTAGTTTCGGAAAGCTTTCGAAGGCTCGGAGCCGGGCTTGGGCAGCGTGAGGTTCCGCGCCGCGGGCAGCCCGGGCGCCAGTTCCAGGCCGGTGATCACCAGCACGATCAGCACCGGGACGGTCCAGCCGCCGGTCGCGTCGTGCACGAAGCCCACGGCCAGCGGGCCGGTGGTGGCGATCAGGTAGCCGACGCTCTGGGCAAAGCCGGACAGTGAGGCGGCCACCGCCGGGTCGGGCGCCCGGGCCATGGTGAAGTAGATGGCCAGGCCCAGGGCGGCGCCCTGGCCCAGGCCGAGCAGGCCGATCCAGGCGGCCGCGCCGCCCAGCGGGCCGAACCACGCCCCGGCCAGCCCGCCCGCGCTGGCCAGCACGGTGCCGGTGACCAGGAGCCGCTGATCCGCCGACCGCTGCGCCAGCACCGGGATGACCAGGGCGGTGATCATGTTGCCGAACGACATCAGGGCCAGCAGCGTGCCCGCGCCCGCCGCGCTCACCCCCCGGTCCCGGAACATGGTGGGCACCCAGGAGAACGCCGCGTAGAAGGTGAGGCTCTGCAGGCCCATGAAGAAGGTGACCTGCCAGGTCAGCGCGTATCTGGACAGCTGCAGGCGAGCCGGGCCCGACGGTCTCGTCCGGTACCTGAGCTGGGGCAGCCAGACCGCCAGCGCAGCCAGCGCGGTGCTGGCCCACAGGCCCAGCGCGAGCGGCACCGACCCGCCCGACAGCCGGTACACGGGCACCGCCACCAGGGAGGCCAGGATCGACCCGGCGGCCAGGCTGAGCAGGTAGATGCCGATGAGCAGGCCGGCCTGCTCCGGGCGGCGACGCTTGACCAGGCTGGGCAGCAGCACGTTGAGCAGGGCAATCGCCATGGCGGCGAGCGCCGTGCCGGGGAACAGGCCTACCCCGGGCAGCGCACCGCGCAGCAGCTGCCCCGCGGTCAGCGCGACGAGCGCGGCGCCGAGCACCCGCTCATCACCGAACCGCCGGGCCAGTGGCGCGCCAGCCGCGGAGAACACGCCGAAGCACAGCACCGGCAGAGCGGCCAGCACCGACAGCCCCGCGGGCGACAGCCGCAAGTCGGCTGCGAGCTCCGGGAACAGCGGCGGCAGGCTGCTGATCGCGGCCCGCATGTTAAAACCGAGCGCGGCGATGCCCGCGATCAGCAGCCCGGCGTCCCGGGTCCGGCGGGGGACCCGGGACGCGGCGGGGATCTCGGTGACGGGGTCCGTCACTACGACAGCAGGGAGCGCAGCACGTACTGCATGATCCCGCCGTGCCGGTAGTACTCCGCCTCCCCGGGCGTGTCGATCCGGACCACCGCGGTGAACTCCTTGCCGTCAGCCCGGACCGTCACCTCACGGGGCACCGGGCCGCCGTTCATCTCCTCGATCCCGGTCACCTCGAACACCTCGTGCCCGGTGAGCCCGAGGGAGGCGGCCGACTCGCCCGGCCGGTACTGCAGCGGCAGGACGCCCATGCCGATCAGGTTGGACCGGTGGATCCGCTCGAACGATTCCACCAGCACCGCGCGGACGCCGAGCAGCAGCGTGCCCTTGGCCGCCCAGTCCCGGGACGAGCCGGACCCGTACTCCTTGCCGCCTAGCACGATCAGCGGGGTGCCGTCAGCCGCATACCGCTGGGCCGCGTCATAGATGGCCATCTGCTCGCCGTCAGGGAGTTTCACCGTGACGCCGCCCTCGGTGCCCGGGGCCAGCTGGTTGCGCAGCCGGATGTTGGCGAACGTGCCGCGGATCATCACCTCGTGGTTGCCGCGCCGGGAGCCGTAGGAGTTGAAGTCCTTCCGCTCCACCCCGTGCTCGGTCAGGTACTTCCCGGCCGGGCTGTCGGTCTTGATCGCCCCGGCCGGGGAGATGTGGTCGGTGGTGACCGAGTCGCCGAGCATGGCCAGCACCCGGGCCCCGTGAATGTCGCTGACCGGGGCAGGCTTGTCGGTCATGCCCTCGAAGTAGGGCGGCCGCCGCACGTAGGTGGAGCCGCCGTCCCAGGCGAACGTGTCGCCCCCGGGGACATCCATGCCGCGCCATTGCTCATCGCCGCGGAACACGTCCGCGTAGTCCCGGGTGAACATCTCGGCGGCGACCGCGTTCTGCACCACCTCAGCGATCTCGGCCGCGGACGGCCAGATGTCGCGCAGGTACACCGGGGTGCCGTCCGGGCGGCTGCCCAGCGGCTCGGTGTCCATGTCCAGGTCCATGGTCCCGGCCAGCGCGTACGCGACGACCAGCGGCGGTGAGGCCAGGTAGTTCATTTTCACGTCCGGGTTGATCCGGCCCTCGAAGTTCCGGTTGCCGGACAGCACGGACACCACGGCCAGGTCGTTGTCGGCGACCGCGGCGCTGATCGCCTCCGGCAGCGGGCCGGAGTTGCCGATGCAGGTGGTGCAGCCGTAGCCGACCAGGTTGAAGCCGAGCTTCTCCAGGTAGGGCAGCAGGCCGGACCGCTCGTAGTAGTCCATGACCACCTTCGATCCGGGCGCCAGCGTGGTCTTCACCCAGGGCTTGCGGGACAGCCCGGCCTCGACCGCCTTCCTGGCCAGCAGCGCGGCGCCGATCATCACCGACGGGTTCGAGGTGTTCGTGCACGAGGTGATGGCGGCGATCACCACGGATCCGTGGTCCACGGAGGTCGTGGTGCCGTCGTCCAGGGTTACCTGCGCGGGGTGGGACGGCCGGGCCGGGACGTCCTCCTGGAACGGATCGGATGCGGGGAACGTGCCCTTGAGCCCGTTGTCCGTGGTGGGCTCGTCCACATAGTTGCCGAGCGCCTCGCGGAACGCGTTCTTGGCGTCGGCCAGGGCCACCCGGTCCTGCGGGCGCTTCGGGCCGGCCAGCGAGGGGACCACGGTGGACAGGTCCAGCTGGAGTTCCTCGGAGTAGCGGGCGGACGTGCCCGGGTCATGCCACAGGCCCTGCTCCTTGGCGTAGGCCTCGACCAGCGCCACTTGCTCGGCCGGACGGCCGGTGAGCCGCAGGTAGTCCATGGTCTGCTGGTCGATCGGGAAGATCGCGCAGGTGGAGCCGAACTCGGGGCTCATGTTGCCGATCGTGGCCCGGTTGGCCAGCGGCACGGCGCCCACCCCGTCGCCGTGGAACTCGACGAACTTGCCCACCACCCCGTGCTTGCGGAGCAGCTCGGTGATGGTGAGCACCAGGTCGGTCGCGGTCGCGCCGGACGGCAGCTCACCGGTCAGCCGGAACCCGACGACCCGCGGGATCAGCATGCTGATCGGCTGGCCGAGCAGGGCGGCCTCGGCCTCGATCCCGCCGACGCCCCAGCCGAGCACGCCCAGCCCGTTCTGCATGGTGGTGTGCGAGTCAGTGCCGACGCAGGTGTCCGGATAGGCGGCGCCGTCGCGGGCCATCACCACCCGGGCCAGGTGCTCGATGTTCACCTGGTGCACGATCCCGGTGCCCGGCGGCACCACCCGGAACTCCCGCAGCGCGTCCTGGCCCCAGCGCAGGAACTGGAACCGCTCCCGGTTCCGGGTGAACTCCAGCGCCACGTTCCGGTCGAACGCGTCCGGGCGGCCGAAGATGTCCGCCACCACGGAATGGTCGATGACCAGCTCGGCCGGGACCAGGGGGTTGATCTTCGCTGGGTCGCCGCCCAGGTCCTGCATGGCCTCGCGCATGGTGGCCAGGTCGACCACGGCCGGCACGCCGGTCAGGTCCTGCAGGATGACCCGGGCCGGGGTGAACTGGATCTCGGTCGCGGGCTCGGCGGCCGGATCCCAGCTGGCCAGCGCGGTGACATGGTCCGCGGTGACGTTGCTGCCGTCCTCGGTGCGCAGCAGGTTCTCCAGCAAGATCTTCAAGCTGAACGGGAGGTCCGCCGCGCCGGGCACCGCGTCCAGCCGGTGTACCTGGTACCCGGCCTCGCCTACCCGCAACGTTGCGCGGCTGCCGAAGCTGTTCGCGGTCATCTGGGTCCGCCTCCTGTTGTCACGCCGGGCCGGGGCTGGTCCTCAGTCCCTGTCTGCATCCTGCCGCAGCATCCTGCCGCAGCACGAGACGGCGGCGGCACACCGGGTTCGGGACCCGAGGTATCTCGACATCAAGTTAACTCGACACCGTCACAGTATGGCGAACTTATCTCGACGTCAAGCTATCTCCCAGAGTCCCGGCCCGGATGGCGGCGCGGCCCGGCCGCGCCCTCCCGCGGGGCCGCGCTCCGCTCTCCCGGCAGGCAAGGAACGGCCGTCCGCGCCGCCGGCCAGCACGATCACCGGCAAAGGCGTGCGCCGCACCAGGTCAGAAGGTTATGGCCGCGCGCAGGACGCGGCCGGCCTCGATGGCAGCGAATCCCTCGTTGACCTGATCGAGCTGGTACGTCTCGGTGACTAGCTCGTCGAGCTTCAGGATGCCGTCCCGGTAGAGGTTCAGCAGCCTGGGAATCTGGATCCGCGGGCTCTCAGATCCGTACAGGCAGCCCTTGATCTCCTTGTTCATCATCGCCAGCAGGAACAGGTTGACATCGGCCTGGGCCTGGGCCAGGGGCGCCACCGAGGTGACGACGCAGGTGCCGCCCTTGGCCGTCAGCGTGAGCGCGGGCTCGAGTAGCTCGCCGCGCATGACCGCGAACGTGCAGATGACCGCGTCGCACATGTCGCCCCAGGTGAGCTGGCCGACGCCCGCGATGGCTTCGTCCAGCGACGGGTAGACGTGGGTGGCGCCGAAGCGCAGGGCTTGCTCACGCTTGAACTCCACTGGGTCGACGGCGATGATCCGCCGGGCTCCGGCCACCCGCGCACCTTGCACCGCGTTGATGCCCACCCCGCCGACGCCCAGCACGGCAACGGTGTCACCGGGACGGACGCCCGCGCGGCTGACCGCCGAGCCGAATCCGGTGGCCACCCCGCAGGAGACCAGGGCGACCGCCAGCCACGGAAGGTCCGGGTCCACCTTGACGACCGACGACTCGGCCAGCAGCTGCCGTTCCGCGAACGCGCCGAGCTGCGAGAACCGCGCCACCGGCTCGGTCCCCAGCCGGTGCGCGATGCGGCCATCGGTGATCATGCCGGTGTCGAACAGCTTCATGCCCAGGTCGCACAGGAACGCCTGGCCAGTGCGGCACATCCGGCACGAGCCGCAAGAGGGAATGAACGCCATCGCGATATGGTCACCCGGCGCCACCGACGTGACTCCCTCGCCGACCCGCGACACCTCGCCAGCGCCCTCGTGGCCGCAGATCACCGGGTACTGCGGAAGCGGCAGGTCACCGGTCCGCACGTGCTCGTCGGAATGGCACAGCCCGCAGGCTCGCATCTCGACCAGCACCTCACCCGGCCCGGGCTCGTCTAGCTCGATGGTCTCGATCTTGTAATCCTGGCCGGGTCCGTAGAGCAACGCTGCGCGTGTACTGATCATCGTGAAGGAACCCCTAGGCAGAGTGTGGCTCGCGGGCGTGTCCAGCCGACGGTGAAAATTACCCAGATCGTACTTCGAGGAAGCAAGCAAGCGCTAGGTTGCACCAGGCACGTCCCACACCCAGGCACGTCCGACACCGCTGTGCGGGCCGGGCGGCGATCCGGCAGGATAGGGCGGTGACCGAACACTCGGAGCGCCCCTGGGGCAGCTACACCGTGCTCGCCGAGGCCGGGGACAGCGGTTTCAAGGTCAAGACCATCGAGGTGCATCCGGGCCAGCGGCTGAGCTATCAGCGGCACGCCCGCCGGGCCGAGCACTGGTTCGTGGTCGCCGGGGAGGGTGTCGTCACCCTGGACGGCGAGAGCGTCAAGGTGCGCCGCGGCGACGCGGTGGACATACAGCTGGGCGTGGCCCACCGGATCCAGAACACGGGGACGACTCCGCTGGTGTTCGTGGAGGTCCAGCACGGCGACTACTTCGACGAGGACGACATCGTCCGGCTGGACGACGATTACGGCCGCGCCTCCTCCTGAGCCCGGGCCTGGCTGAGCCGGGCTGGACCCGGATCAGCCGGCCCGAATGGGCTGGTCAGCCGGGATGGACCTGGCGGCGGAGGGCGCGGACCTCGGGAACGGCCAGTACGGCGGCGGTGAGCACGATGGTGAGCGCGGCCTGGCAGGCCTGGGCCCCGTTCGCGCCTAATGTGTGCCCTAACCGCTGTGATAGCGACGTTTTCGGAACACCTTCGCGAAGCTGGCGGAGCTCGCCGGCCACATCAACCCCACCGGCCATATCAACCCCACCGGACCCGGCGGGGTGGGTCTCCCAGCGGCCCCGGCCCAGCGCGTCCCGGCCGGTGACGGCGCAGCGAGCGGCCCGCGGTCTAGCCGGAAGACACGGCCGTGGCGGCCCGGCTCTGCTGATGCGCCTGCCAGCACGGGTAGCGCGCCTCACTGCCCTCGCCAGCCAGCAGCTTGGTGATGGCCATCCGGCACGTCTCGTCCGCTGGGGTGTAGACGACCATCCGGGCGCCGGGCACCGACAGCACAGCCAGGCTGGTGCTGGTCATGGCCAGGCGCGGGAACGCCGGGTGCTGGAAGATCTTCAGGTAGGTGACCGGGCTGGCCACGTCGTGCTCGGCCCACAGCTGGGCGAACTTCGGGCTGACCGCCTGGAGGCGGCGGATGAACCCGGTCCAGGCCGGCTCACCGACGTGCCGGCCGTAGTTGCCGCGGAACTGCGCCACCAGGGTGGCCAGCTGCTCATGCCGGCTGACGTACGGATGGCAGCACTCCGGGTAGGTGAAGTTCTGCCACAGGATGTTGCGCTCTCCCGCCCCGGCGCCGGTGACCCCGGGCCAGAGCACCGCATAGACCTCGTTCCAGCCGAGCAGGTCGTACCGCTCGTTCAGGACACAGGCGGGCAGCGGCACCAGGCTGTCCATGATTCCCTGGATATCCGGCGGGACCTGCTCGCACCCGCCGTCCGGGACGCTCCCCGGGCCCGCCGCGTCGGGTACGTCAGCCAGCCGGTACAGGTGCTCCCGCTCAGCCTGGTCAAGCCGGAGCGTCCGGGCCACCGCGCCGAGCACCTGGGCGCTGGCGTTGATCGGGCGGCCCTGCTCGAGCCAGGTGTACCAGGTGACGCCGACCCCGGCCAGCTGGGCGACCTCCTCCCGGCGCAGCCCGGGGGTGCGGCGGCGCAGGCCCGGCGCCAGCCCGGCCTGCTCCGGGGTGATCCGCTCGCGGCGGCTGCGCAGGAACGCGGCCAGCTCAGCGCGCCGGGAACCGTGGTCGGCCCCAGCCGCCGTGGAGGTACCGGCCGTTCTGTCAGTATCGGTCGTTACAGTGCTCACACGTTCATCCTGCCGGTGCGGGAACAGCTTTGCCAGGTGCTGCTGGTACCAGGATATTCAGGCTCTTGGTACCTGGATCAGTTCGCCGCCAGAGTGAATGTCATGACAGACATCGCTACCGCCACCCGGTCCGGGGTACGGCTACCCCGCCATCTCCCGGGCCGGGTCACGGCGCCGCGCAGCTTGCTCGCGATCGTCCTCATCGGCCAGTTCATGGCCGTCCTGGATGCTTCCGTGGTCAACGTCGCGGCTCCGTCCATTCATGCCAGCCTGCACGCCTCGGGCGCCGGCCTGCAGCTGGTGATCGCCGGCTACGTCATCACCTACGCAGTGCTGCTGGTGACCGGCGCCCGGCTCGGCGACATCATCGGCCACCGCCGGATGTTCCTGGCCGGGCTGGCGCTGTTCTCCCTGGCCTCGCTCGGCTGCGGGCTGGCCACGTCCACGGGCATGCTGGTGGTGCTGCGGCTGATCCAGGGAGCTGGCGCCGCGGCGATGATCCCGCAGGTGCTCAGCCTGATCCAGCGCACGTTCACCGGGGCGGCGCGGGCCCGCGCGATGCGGTTGTACGCCGCGGTCATCGCCGGCGGCGCGGTGGCCGGGCAGATCGCGGGCGGTCTGCTGGTCACCGCCGACCTGTTCGGCAGCACCTGGCGGGCAGTGTTCCTGCTCAATGTCCCGATCGGGGCGGCACTGCTGTTCGCTGGCGCGCGACTGCTGCCGCACGGGGCAGGCCAGTGGGACCGTGGCCTGGATCCCGTCGGGCTCGCCCTGCTCACCCCGGCCGCGGTGGCGTTCGTTGTCCCGCTGGTGCTCGGCCAGTCGGAGCACTGGCCGAGCTGGGGCTGGGCCGCCCTGGCCGGAAGCGGGCTGCTGCTGGCGCTGTTCGCGGTGGCGGAGCGCCGGCTGGCCGCGCGCGGCGGGGCACCCCTGATTCCGGGCCGCTTGCTCCGGCTGCCGGGGGTGGCGATGGGCGTGGCCGCCCTGTTCCTGACCATGGCGGTCTTCGGCGGGTTCTTCTTCGTCCTGGCCCTGCACCTGCAGGGCGGGCTGGGTGACTCACCGCTGCGGGCCGGCCTGACCTTCGCCCCGTCCGGCGCCGCCTTCGCCCTGGTCAGCCTCAACTGGCAGCGGCTGCCCAGCCGCCTGCACGGCGGCCTGGTCATCGCCGGGTTCGGCGGGTACGCCGCCGGGCTGCTCTGGCTCGCTGGCCTGCTGCGCAGCGGCGGCACCGGCGGTGTGCCGTTGTATCTCGCCCTGACGCTGATGGGCGCGGGCATGGCCGCCGCGTTCAGCCCGCTGATGACGGCGGTCCTGATGCAGGTGCCCGTCGCCGACGCGGCCGATGCCACCGGGGTGATCGTGACCGTGAACCAGCTCGCGCTGGTGACCGGCGTGGCCACGTTTGGCACCCTGTACCTGAACCTGGCCGGGCAGCTGCCAGCGGGAAGCACCGCCGCCGACTTCACCCGGCTGTCCGCGCACGCGGTGGCGGTGACCGGGGTGATCCTGGCCGCCGCGGCCGCGGCGGGTGGCGTGCTGGCCGCCGTCCGGCACGGCTTCGCGGTTACCCGCCGGTCCCAGCCGGCCGGTTCGAGCGGCGGCTCAGGGCGATGACCAGGGCCAGGCCGGCCAGCACCGCTCCGGCCAGCATGGCCGCCCGGTCACCGCCGACGCTGGCCGCGCGGCCGCCATGTCCTACGGTCAGCGCGATGGCGGGCAGCAGCGCCGCGCCGATGCCGGCCCCGATCTGGCGGCTGGTGTTGATGGCTCCCCCGACGAACCCCTGGTCGTCGTCGGCCACGCCATGGCTGCCGGCCACCATCACGCCGAACGCGGTGCCAGCGGTGCCGAAGCCGACAAAGGTCACCGCGCCGAGCAGCGGGCTGTACCCGCCCGCCGCGGGCAGGTGGGTGAGCACCAGGAAGCCGATCATGGCAGCTGCGCTGGTGAGCACGAGCAGCCAGCGCAGGCCCAGCCGGGCCGCCAGCCGGGCCCCGACCGTCCCGGTCGCGAACCCGACGATGCCCTGCGGGGCGATGGCCAGGCCGGTCATCAGCGGCGAGTCGTGCAGGACCTGCTGGAAGTACAGGGACAGGACGAGCATCTCGCCGCCGTTCCAGATGCCGAGCAGCAGGATGAGCACGCTGCTGCGGCGCAGCGACGGCAGCCGCAGCAGTTCGCCGCGCACCAGCGGATCCGGGTGCCAGCGTTCGACCAGGGCGAACCCGGCCAGGGACAGCGCGGCCAGCGCGGCGGCGCCGAGCACGGCTGGCGAGGTCCAGCCCGCCGCACCGCCCTGGGACACGGCGAACACGACTGCCGCTATCCCCAGCGTGATGAGCAGCGCGCCGCCAATGTCCAGCCGCCGCCGGGCCCGGTCTTCCGCCGCCCGGCCCAGCAGCCGCGGCGTGAGCAGCACGGCGGCCAGCCCGACCGGCACATTGACCAGGAACACCGCCCGCCAGCTGGTGAACTGGACGAGGACACCGCCTAGCACCTGGCCAGCCACGAAACCGACCGACGCGGTCGCGCCGTACAGGCCGAGCGCGCGGTTGCGTTGCGGACCTTCGGGGAAGCCGGTCGTGATCAGCGAGAGGGCGGCGGGAGCGACCAGCGCCGCACCTGCGCCCTGGACCGCCCGCGCGGCCACCAGCAGCACCGGGTCCTGGGCCAGGCCGCCCGCCAGCGAGGCGAGGGAGAAGGCGATGAGCCCGGACACGAACATCCGGCGGCGCCCGAACAGGTCGGCGGCGCGGCCGCCGAGGATCAGCAGCCCGCCGAACGTGATCGCGTACCCGGTGACCACCCACTGGGCCGCCGCGGCCGGGAAGCCGAGCTCGCGCTGGATCGAGGCCAGTGCCACGTTCACGATGCTGAAGTCCAGCACCACCATGAACGACGCGGTCAGGATCAGCAGCAGCGCGGCGTGACTGTACCGGACAGGCGTGGTGCGGGCGGGCGTCGCGGGCCGGGCGCCGCGGGGCTGGACGCCGCGGCCAGCCAACGCGGCGCGTTCCATGGCACGGCGTTCCGGGGCGCGGCGTTCCATGGCACGGCGTTCCGGGGCACGGGCTTCGGGGGCACGGGCTTCGGGGGCACGGGCTTCGGGGGCACGGGCTTCGGGGGCACGGCCCACCGGGTTGCGGCGCTCGGGGGCACGGGTCCGGTAAGCGGGCCGCAGGCGGGGATGGCGGGGGCGGACGTGGGTAGTGGAGCGGTCGCGGGCGACCGTCCGGTCCTGAGTCACAGTTCTATCCGATACGTATCGTTTCGTTTATCAACTGTAGAGTAGCAGCCATATGAAGACCTCTCCTATTCCTCCGCTGGGCAGCGGCGGGCCAGCACCAGACGGCGGCGAACCGGCCGGCAGCGGCGAACCGCAGCCGGGCAGCGGCGAACCAGCACCGGGCGGTCTCGAGCCAGCACCGGGCAGCGGCGGGCCAACAGCGGGCAGCGGCGAGCCGGGGCCGAGCAGCCGCGGCCGCCCGCGGAGCGAGCAGGCCGACCGCGCCATCCTGCAGGCCGCCACCGAGCTGCTGGCCGAGCGTGGCCTGGCCGGGATGTCGATGGAAGAGGTCGCGGCGCGGGCCGGGGTCGGTAAGGCGACCATCTACCGCCGCTGGCACTCCCGCGGGGCCCTGGCCCTGGATGCCTTCATGGCCGAGTACAGGGCGCTGCAGCCGCTGCCGGACACCGGGAGCCTGCAGGGCGACCTGCTGGCCGCGTTGCGCGCCTGGGTCAGCGCGGTGACCAGTACCCGGTCCGGCCGGGTGCTGGCCGGGCTGGTCGCCGCGGCCCAGGATGACCCGCACCTGGCGGCCGCGTGGCGGGAGCGGGTGATCGAGCCGATGCGCGCCCAGAACCAGATCATGCTGAGGCGTGCCATCGAACGGGGCGAGATCCCGGCGTCCACCGACACCGATGTCGCGCTCGACCTGATGTACGGGGCGGCCTACCACCGGTTGCTGCAGGGGCACCGGCCGCTGACGGATGCGTTCACCCGCCGGGTCGTCGACGTGATCGTCACCGGCATCGGGGCGGCCAGGCCGGAGCCCATGCCCTGACCCTAAGTAATCATGCGGCCACAGCTAGGCCGAGCGCCTGCGGAGCGAACCAGGCACATGACTGTATCGGCGGCGCGATTGTCGCTAGGGTCAGGACGATCACTGCCCAAGCCGCCGCCTCGCCGGGAGGTAACCCATGGACCGCCAGGTCAAGTACATGCTCGCCGAGTCCGAACTGCCCCGGCAGTGGTACAACGTGATCCCCGACCTGCCGTCACCCCCGCCGCCCCCGCTGCACCCGGGCACCCTGCAGCCGGTCGGGCCGGATGACCTGGCCCCGCTGTTCCCGTCCGCGCTGATCGCCCAGGAGGTGTCAGCGGACCGGTACATCCCCGTTCCCGAAGAGGTCCTCGACGTCTACCGGCTGTGGCGCCCGACGCCGCTGTTCCGGGCGCGGCGGCTGGAAAAGGACCTCGGCACGCCCGCCCGGATCTACTACAAGTACGAGGGCGGCAGCCCAGCGGGCTCGCACAAGCCGAACACGGCCGTGCCGCAGGCGTACTACAACGCGGCCGAAGGCGTGACCCGGCTGACCACAGAGACCGGGGCCGGCCAGTGGGGCAGCGCGCTCGCCTTTGCCTCGGCCGCTTTCGGCCTGCAGTGCGAGGTGTGGCAGGTGCGCGCCTCCTACGATCAGAAGCCCTACCGGCGGCTGCTGATGGAGGCCTACGGCGCCACCGTGCACCCGAGCCCGTCCGATCTCACCCAGTCCGGCCAGGCGGTGCTGGCCGCCAGCCCGGACTCGCCGGGCAGCCTGGGCATCGCCATCAGCGAGGCGGTGGAGGTGGCGGCCGGGGACCCAGCCGCCCGGTACGCGCTGGGCAGCGTCCTCAACCACGTGCTGCTGCACCAGACGGTCATCGGCGAGGAGGCGCTCAAGCAGCTGGCCCAGGCCGGTGACATGCCGGACCTGATCATCGGCTGCACCGGCGGCGGGTCGAACTTCTCCGGCCTGGTGTTCCCGTTCCTGCGGGAGAAGCTGGCGGGCCGGATGAACCCGGTGCTGCGCGCGGTCGAGCCCGCGGCGGCGCCGTCGTTCACCCGCGGCCAGTATGCCTACGACTTCGGCGACACCGCCGGGTTTACCCCCCTGCTCAAGATGCACACGCTCGGGCATGACTTCATCCCGGACCCGATCCACGCGGGCGGCCTGCGCTACCACGGCATGTCCCCGCTGCTGTCGCACATGTACGAGCTCGGGCTGTTCGAGGCGGTGGCCAAGCCGCAGTCCGAGTGCTTCGCGGCCGGCCTGCGGTTCGCCCGGACCGAAGGCATCCTGCCCGCACCCGAGCCCACCCACGCGCTGGCCGCCTGCATCGAAGAGGCGCTGCGGTGCAAGGAGACCGGTGAGGAGAAGGTCATCCTGACCGCGCTGTGCGGCCACGGCCTGCTCGACCTGTCCGCCTACGAGAGTTACCAGGCGGGCCGGGTGATCGACTACGAGCTGTCCGACCAGGCCCTGGCGGACGCGCTCAGCCGCCTGCCCGCCAGCGTCTGACTCAGCCCCCTGGGTGTGGCGGGCCAGCCCGCCGCACCCAGGGCGCGGACCGCCGCACCAGGGCGACGGCCGTGGTCCGGCTCAGCCGGGTGCGGGCTGGAAGATGCCGTACCCGTAGTGGCTCAGCTGCCCGAGCAGCAGCGGCCCGGTTACCGGCTCGGTGAAGTCCAGCTGCAGGCCCAGCCCGGGCCGGGACCGGTCCGGGCGCTCGTTGAGCCGGTACCGGCGGTACTCGCGGGCCCACCGGTCCGGCAGCCCGCGGTCCGGGCCGGTCCGGGTTACCGTGGCCGGCGGCATGCCGCGGTAGCGCAGTTCGGTAGCCACGTCGGTGCTGATGAAGTCATCCAGCGACTCGCGCTTGCGGTGGCGTACCGGCAGGTAGGGAGTGAGGCTGCGCCACCGCCGGGACAGCCCACACAGCTCCGGGCCCACCTGGGCGACCGGCCCGGCGGCCTCGAAGCCCAGCCCGAGCGGCGGGAGTACTGACGTTTCGGCCGGGTCGCCGCCCCGGCGGCCCGGCCGCCCGGGCACGGAGCGCAGCGCGACGATGGCGGCCACATCCGCCGGGCGCAGCCCGAGCGGCACCCAGACGATCAGTGCCTGGACCGGGGCGTCCGGCGCGGCGCCGGCAGCCACCGGCACCCAGTGCGCGTGCTTGTGGTCGGTGGCCACCCCGCGGCTGCCGAGGATCGCTGAGCCGGACGGGCCCTCGGCCGCGTCACCCGCGAGTTTCCGCGCCACCGCCCGGTGCAGCTCGTCGGCGAGCAGCACCCCGTATGCGGACTTCAGCGGGACGCTGCCGGTGACGGTGAACCGGAGCGCCTCGACCACCGGGACCTGCTGGGCGTGGCCGGCCACGCCCATGCTCATCAGCTCATCCGCGGCGTTCGCCCGCCTGGGCGCCTCCGCTGGCAGGCCCTCGGGCCCGCCTGCTGAACTGCGGATCAGCCTGGCTAGCTGAGCTGTTCCTAATGCCGCCACGAACGATTGCACGCGCGTCCCCCTCAGCATGACCGGATTCATGCGGATTGCCCCGCCAGCCGGGCCGGGCGCGCTCACAGGCGCCGCGCGGGCAACCGGATGGCTGCGGATAGCTAGTTGACGCGCAGGCACGGTGAAACGATCACACGCCGGCCGAAAGCCGGCGAGTACCGCCGGTCAGCAGTCCCGGCCGCGGCGCGGCCAGCGGCCTGCGGGCCGGTGCCCGGCCGGCCTGGCGGCCACGCTGAGCCGTCTCTCCCCCGCGCTACCCGGCGCTGCCCGGCCCCTGATGAGCCCGGCTATGGGCCTGCTGCGCGGCCAGGGCGGGGGCCTTCCGCGAGGCATCCGCGTGCTGCTGGCCCGCCCGGGCCAGTTGCGGAGTCATCCACATCAGCAGGCCGGGGAGTTCCGCCCGCCAGGTGCCCATGTTGTGGCCGCCGCCCCAGGTGAGATGCAGCGGCGCGGGCACGCCCCGCGCCCGCAGTTCCCGGCCGAACACGTCCGCGTTGGCCACGTCCCCCCACTGCTTTGTTCCGGTGGCCAGCCAGAACCGCGGCATGGGCCCGGCCGGGTAAAGCAGCTGCAGCTCATCCAGCGGTGTGTTCTGCTGCCGCAGCGCGACGCTGCCGCCGAACGGGTCCACCAGCCGCCCTGGATGCGCCAGCTGATTATCGAATGGCCGGAAATAACCGCTGAGCACGCCAGCGAACCCGTACTGGCCGCGGAATTGCAGGGCCATGTTGGCAGCGCAGAAACCACCCTCGGAATAGCCCGCCACACCCCAGGCCGGACCAGGCGGCTGGACGCGGAGCGTCCGCGCGATGTTGCGCGGCAGGTCCACCGCCAGGTAGGTCATGTCCTGCGGGCCGCCCACCTGGTTGAGGCACTGCAGCGAGATGTTCACCGCGCCGTTCGCATCCGGCATGACCAGGACCACGGGCCGGGCCAGGTGGCGGCTCATCAGCCGGTCCAGGGTCCCCTGGACGTCCAGCACGTTGAGCCAGTCCTGCGGCTTCCCGGGCTGGCCGTGGATCAGCTCGATGACCGGGAACCGGTATGCCCGGTAAGACGGCCAGAAGTACTGCGGCGGCAGGTAGACGTACACCGTCCGGGTGATATGGCTCTGCTGGCCGGTCACGGCCAGCCGCAGCGTGTAGCCGCTGACCTGGGCCTGCTTGAGGTTGACGCTGCTGCCGTCGAGCGCGGGCGTGGCGGACTTGAGGTTGCGGTCCGGCAGCTGGGGCGCGGTGTTGCCGCCCTGGTTGGTCAGGTCCGCGATCGCCGCGCTCCAGGTCTGGTAGTAGCCGTAGTACTTGTTGACGGCCACCACGCCGAACATCATCGCCGGGAGGAACGCCAGACAGGCGGCGAGGACACGCAGCGCGGGCTGCCTGGTGGTGACCATCCACCAGGCCAGTACTCCGAAGCTCACCATCAGTAGCACGAACAGCCCCGTGCTCTGCGGCTCTAGCACTCCAGGCCTCCGGAAGTGGGGGATCGCCCGCCCGGGCGCCCTTCGCCCGTTTCGTTGAGTACTCCGGCCCGTGTCGTGGCTTGCGGTGCACGCCATTCGTCGCAGTCCCGCCTGTCCGAACGGCATGGAGCGGGCCGGAGTTCCCGGCAACCCTGGGCCGATGCTGAGCTTTAGCTGATGTTTAGCTTTCCATTGCCCCGCCGCCGCCCGGCCGGTCTAATGGCCGTTCGCCCGGCAGCCCAGCCATCCGGCTGCGGGATACTTGACCGGCGGCAGCCAGTTTCTGGCGTCATGGCCGCAACGGCTGACGACCACGGTGAAGGGCGACAAGAGCAGTGTCAGGCGACAGCACAGCAGACGGGACCACCAGCGGGCGGGAAGCCGGGGCACAGGCGGGCCGGGCTGACGTGCTGAGCGAGATACGGCGGCAGCGGATCGACAAGGTAGCCCAGCTCCGCGGGCTGGGCATCGACCCGTACCCGCCGGACGCCGTGACCCGGACGCCGATCGCGGACGCGCTCCGGCTCGCCGACGACGAGCCGGTGACCGTCGCCGGGCGGATCATGCTGCTGCGCCCGATGGGCAACCTCACGTTCGGCAAGCTGCATGACGAGAGCGGCGAGATGCAGTTCATGATCTCCCGCCGTGACCTGCCGCCGGACAGCGTGCCTGGCTACAAGGCGCTCACCAAGCTGCTCGACATGGGTGACTTCATCGCGGTCCAGGGGTACCGGCTGCACACGAAGGCCGGCGAGCCGTCGGTCGCGGCCCGGAAGGTGAGCATCCTCACCAAGTCCCTGCGCCCGCTGCCGGACAAGCACTCCGGCCTGACCAACGAGGAAGTCCTGCTGCGCAAGCGCTATCTGGACATACTGCTGCACCGCGACATCCAGGAGATGATCTACGCCAAGGCCCGGTTCTGGCGGTCGATGCGCCGGTTCCTGGAAGACCAGGGGTTCATCGAGGTGCAGACCCCGGCCCTGGAGTTCACCACCGGCGGGGCCGACGCGCGGCCGTTCATCGCCCACCACAACTACCTGGACACCGACGTCTGCCTGCGCATCTCCATGGGCGAGCTGTGGCAGAAGCGGCTGCTGGTCGGCGGCCTGGAGCGGACCTTCGAGATCGGCCGGCAGTTCCGCAACGAGAACCAGAGCCGGGAGCACCTGAACGACTACGACCAGATGGAGTTCTACTGGGCGTACGCGAACTACGAATCCGGCATGCGGCTGGTCGAGGAACTGTTCCGGCACGTCATCCGGGAGACGTTCGGCACGCTCCGGTTTGACCTGCATCGCGGCGGCCGCGAGTACCACGTGGATCTCGGCGCCGACTGGGCCAGATACGACTATTACGAGACGATCGAGCGGATTCTCGGCGTCGACGTAGCGTCAGCTCCAACGGACAAGCTGATCGGTGTCATCGATGACCTGGGTATCGCGGTGGACCGGGCGGGCCTGAACCGGGCCCGGGCCATGGATGCCCTGTGGAAGCACTGCCGGCGCGGCCTGTCCGGCCCCGGCTTCCTGGTCAATGAGCCGCTGGAAGTGTCGCCGCTGGCCAAGGGCCGGCCGGACCGGCCCGGCATCGTGGAGCGGTTCCACGTGATCGTGGCCGGCAGTGAGCTCGGCAACGGCTACAGCGAGCTGAACGACCCGCAGGAGCAGGCCCGCCGGTTCGAGGAACAGCAGCGGATGCGGGAGGCCGGGGACAGCGAGGCGCAGATGCCAGACCCGGAGTTCGTCGAGGCCCTGGAGTACGGCATGCCCCCCGCCTGCGGCTTCGGGCTCAGCGAGCGGGTGTTCGCGTTCTTCATGGACAAGAGCGTGCGGGAGTGCCAGATCTTCCCGCTGCTCCGCCCGCTCGACCTCGACCCGGCCGCCAGCACCGCAGCCCCGGACCCAGACGGTGAGCCCGGGTAGCGACCGGGACAGGCCACCCGACGGGCCCGGGCGGCGGTCAGGGCGCCGGGGTGACCGGGATGATGCTGGCGGCCGCCAGGCGGCCGCCGGCGATGTCCAGGATGCCGATCGTGCCGCGGGGCTGGCGGCGGCGGTCCGTGGGCGAGCCCGGGTTGAAGATCCGCTGGCCGTCGGCGGCATGGTCGAGCGGGATGTGCGAGTGGCCGAAGATCACCAGGTCCGCGGCGGGAAACCGGCGGCGCATCCGGGCCGGGCGGCCGGCCGCGGGGCCCGCGTCATGCAGCATGGCCACGGCCAGCCCGGCCAGGTCGAGTTCGAGCGTTTCCGGCGCGCCCCAGGCGGCGACGTCCGGCCCGTCGTTGTTGCCGAGCACCGCCCGCACCGGGGCGTAACTGGCCAGCTCGTCCAGCACGGCCGCGGTGCATACGTCCCCGGCGTGCAGGATGAGGTCCGCGCCGTGCAGGTGCTCCGCCACGGCGGGCGGGCATTCCCGCCAGCGCCGCGGCGCATGGGTGTCCGCCAGCACGATCAGTCGCATCACGCCATCCTGCCCGCAGCCCGCCCCGGCCCACCACGGCCCTGCCCCAGCCCAGCAGCGCCCCCGGCCCAGGCAGCCGCGACCGTGGCACTCCGCCTCATCCAGCCGTGCCTCATCCAGCCGTGTCTCATCCAGCCGTGCCTCATCCAGCCGTGCCTCATCCAGCCGTGCCTCGCCGCGCTGGCCGGCCCGTGCAGCTGACCCGTGCAGCTGACCTGGGCAGGTACCCGGATGCGATGCGGTTAAGGTGGCGGCATGCCGGATCGTAAGGAGCTCCTGGAGCTGGCCGGCCATGAGGTCGCCGTCTCCAACCCGGGGAAGGTCTACTTCCCGCGCACCGGGCACACCAAGCTGGACCTCGTCCGGTACTACCTGAGCGTGGCCGACGGGGCGCTGCGCGGGGTGGCCGGGCGGCCGATGGTGCTCAAGCGCTTCGTGAACGGGGCCGAGGGCGAGGCGTTCTTCCAGAAGCGGGCCCCGGAATCCCGTCCCGCCTGGATCGACACGGTGGAGCTGCGGTTCCCGTCCGGCCGTAGCGCGGTGGAGGTAGTGCCGCACGACGTGGCCGCGCTCGCCTGGGTGGCCAACCTGGGCTGCATCGACCTGAACCCGCACCCGGTGCGCGCGGACGACCTCGACCATCCCGATGAGCTCCGGGTCGACCTGGACCCGGTGCCCGGGGTGGAATGGCCGCAGATACTCCAGGTCGCCCTGGCGGCCAGGGACGTCCTGGCGGATTTCGGGCTGACCGGCTGGCCGAAGACATCCGGATCCCGGGGCTTCCACGTCTACGCCCGCATCGAGCGCCGCTGGGAGTTCGCCGAGGTGCGCCGCGCGGCTGTGGCCGTGGCCCGGGAGGTCGAGCGGCGAGTGCCGGACCTGGCCACGGCCAAGTGGTGGAAGGAAGAACGGCACGGGGTCTTTGTTGACTACAACCAGAACGCCAAGGACCGGACCGTCGCGTCGGCCTACTCGGTCCGGCCCACCCCCGATGCCCGGGTATCAACACCACTGACCTGGGCAGAAGTGCCGGATTGCCGGCCGGAGGCGTTCACCATCGACACGGTGCCGCAGCGGTATGCCGAGTTCGGCGACCCGTGGCAGGACATGGACGCGGCCGCTGGCTCGCTGGAGCCGCTGCTCGGCCTGGCCGACCAGGATGCGGCGGCAGGACTGCCCGACGCCCCGTGGCCGCCGCACTACGACAAGCAGGAGGGTGAGCCGCCCCGGGTCCAGCCGTCCAAGCGCCGGGTGGCCAGCGCGGCCAAGCCCGCCACCCCGCGGAGCCGCGATGGATCCGGCCGCCGCCAGTCCTCGATGCCGCTGATCGAGGTGGCCCGGGCGGCCACCAAGGACGAGGCCATGGCCGGGCTGGACCGGTGGAAAGAGCGGCACCCGCAGGTCTGGCCTTACCTGGAAGCTCCGGATGTGCTGGTGGACTCGATGCGCGGGCGCAGCTCGACCTGGACCCGGATCCGGCTGAACCTGCGCCATGTCCCCGAGGGGCAGCGGCCGCCGCAGGAAGCCCTGGACGTCGACTACGACCCGTGGGCGCAGGGTGGGCGGCCGACCGGATAACGAGGCAGCCGAGACCCTGCTGCGGCTGTTCGCCGAGGAGGTCCTGCGCCCAGCCGCGATACCGGCCCCGCGGCACGGACCCGGGCGGGGCGCCGCGACGGCCGGGCCGCTGGCCCGGGCGCAGGCCGTCGCCAGCGCGCTCGTCGCCGTCGGGGCGATCAGCGCGGACGCGGCCGCCGGGGCATTGGATGATCTCGCCGGGGCGCTGGCCGCGCGCGGCCAGCCGACCGGGCGGCCGGACGCGGCAGCAGCCCCGGCGGGCGGACCGGCCCCGGCCATGCCGCCGGCCCCCCGCGGCACTTACCGGGCCGTGCCGGTCGGCCAGCAGGTTGCCGCTGACCTGGACGGTTACCAGGGTGAGGTGCACCTGCAGACGCTTGTGCTCGGCCCGGACACCGCAGGCATCACCCTGACCTGGCTGAACACCTGGCGGGCCAACCGGGCGGCACCGGGCAGCCACGCGGTACAGCCCAGTTTCCCGCCGTTCGGCGGCTCCGGGCTGACAGACGACCGCGGCCACCGGTACCGGCTCAGCTTCGAGACCGGCGCTGGCGGCTGGCATGACAGCGGGGTGCTCCGGCTCTCCCCTGTCCCGGCGCCCCGCCTCCGCTGGCTGGACATGCCGGTCAGCCCCGGCCGGGTCCTCCGGATCAACGTGGCTGACCTGGCGCCGCCCGCACTGGCCTACCGCGAGCAACTGGCCCCGGCCGGCCTGGGTGAGCGGCTGCTGGAGGCGGTGGCCGAAACGCTGCTCGGCGGCGGCCCGATGGCCAGCGCCAGCGCCCGGCAGCTGGCCAGCAGCGCGGCAGAGGTGGTAGCCGCACTGCAGGCGGTCCACGCGCTGCCGGCCGGCAGCCAGGTGCCCGCCCGGCTCGCCGCGCTCTGCCAGCACCGCGCGGTGGAGGTCGCCGGGCCGCTCGCGGCCCAGGCCCGGGACACCCCGCTGCCTGGGCCCTGGGCGAGCGTGCTGGCAGGCGGCCGGCGCCAGGACGGCCCGCGCGCAGTCGCGCCGGCCGCGGCTGTGCTGCCCGAGATCGACGGTGCCCGGTTCGTGCTCGCCGGCCTGCTGTCCTGGGAGCGCTACACCGCGCTGACCGTCTTCAGCTGGGGCTGGGCGCCGGAGCCACAGGGGTTCCGGCCCGGCCAGCCGCTGTCCTGGTGGGCCCGGGACGACGCTGGCCGCTGGCAGGTGGGCCGGGCGACCACCACCAGCTCGGCGGACGGCACCTTCCACCTGCAGCTGACCCCGCCACTGGACCCCGCCGCGACCGCGCTGGATGTCATGGTCAGCGGGTCGGCCAGCCGGGTCACCGCGACACTCCCGCTGTCCTGGCCGGGCGGGGACACGGCCCAGCGCAGCTGAGCGCGCCGCCGCGTATCCTCCAGGCAGGGCGGCCCGGCGGAGGAGTGGATGGCAGCAGGGCATCACCCGGACCCCAGTGCGCCGGGGCCCGGGGCAGCCGACAGCGAGCGCGGCGAAATCTACCTGCGGCTGATGGCTGAGGCCGAGCTGCGCCGCGCCCTGGCCTACCCGCGGTACGAGCCGGTCCAGGCCACCGCCCCGGTGCCGATACGGGCCGCGCTGAACGCGGCATCCCCGCTGATCTCGCGGGTCCGCCTGGGGCTGCCGGGAGACAACTGGGCCGCCCAGACCGCCGTGTCCGCAGCCCGCCAGCTGGCCAGTGCCGCCGGGCCCGGCATCGGCTGGGCGCTGGCACCGGTGGCCCGGCATTCCGCGCAGGCCGGCCGGGTGCTCAGCCGCCTGGTGCCCAGCCGGTCCACGCGGCCGCAGCGCCCGGCCATGATCGGGGTCGAGCGGGTCCGCTGGGTGACTGAGGCACTGGTCGCGGCCGGGACAGTCAGCCCCGCGGTAGCCGTGTCCGTGCTCAACAGCATGCGGGCCGCGCTGGCTGTGCGCGGCAAGGTCCCGGAAGGCTATCTGCGCCCTGGCCCGGCCGACCCGCCCTACCCGCCCACCGCGCGGCCCAGCGGCAGCATACGGGCGGTGGCCATCGCCGCGTCCGTGCCGTTTGAGCAGGACGGCAAGAGCCGGCGAGCTGCACTTGCTGACCTTGGTCGTAGGCCCGGACCGGGCCGCCGTCATCCTGGCCGGGCGGCCGGTAGACCCACCTCGCGGGCCAGATCAGCCGGCGCGGCATCACCTGCGGCCCGAATTCGTGTACGAGCTGGCGGTCACTGACGACCGTGGCACCAGCTACCAGGTCAGCTCGGCCGTGCGCGGTCATGGCCGGACCTGGCAAGGCATGCTCGACATCGCGCCCGTCCCGCCGACCAGCGCGGGCTGGCTCGCGGTCACCCTGCCGGGCGCGGACCCGGTCCGGGTCAACCTGGAGGCCGCGGACCGGCCCGCGGCGCCGCCCGCGGACCCGGCCCCGGCTGACTGCCCCCCGCTGCCCGGCGCGCTCGGCTCCCGCACACTGCACCACCCGGCCGAGCGGACACTGGATCTCATCGCCGAAGACCTGCTGTGGCATGCGGCCTACCAGCAGCCGACCGGCACCAGCTTGCGGGACGGCGTGGCTGAGCTGGTCACGGCGCTGGAAGCAGCAGGCGGCCTGGCGGCAGGCTCGGCGGCGCTCGGCCGGCTCACCGCACTGGCCGGACGGCTGGGCATCCCACTTCCGGCTGCCCGGCCGGGCACCGCGGCTGAGCGCGGCCAGGACAACCCCGGCGGCGCGGCGGCCGGGCAGCCCGCGGCGATGCCCCCTGCCTGGGACAGTGTGCTGGACGGCCGCGGCCAGGCCGACGGCCCGGCGGGATTCGCGGCGGCCGCCGCGGTGCTGCCGCCGATCGGAGGCGCCCGCTTCGCGCTCGCGGGCCTGGAGTCAGCCGCTGCCTCGTTCACCGTGCACGGGCTGGCCTGGGGCTGGCAGCCGGGCCCGTTCGACCTGGCCGGACGCCATTCCTGGTGGGCCTGCGACGACACCGGGCGGTGGCACCTGGCGCGCGCGACGGCCGGGCGTTTCGGCGACCAGGTGAACCTGGATCTCGAGTTCGTGCCGCCACTGCCCCCGGCGGCGAGGTCCGTGGAGATCATCCTGCTCGGCCAGTCCGGGCACGCCGCGATCACCGTGCTGCTGGACTGGCAGGGCGCCCGGTGACCGCTGAGACTTACCTGCGGGTGCTGGCCGAGGCTGAGCTGTCTCACGGCCCGTTACCCGCTGGTCCCGGGCCGCATGCGCATCCGGTCTGGCTGGCCGCTACCACCCTGGCCGCCGCGGGTGCGATGCCGCCCGCGGTGGCCTGGCAGGCGGTGGCGGACTTCGAGGCGGCCGCCGCGCTCCGCACCGGCCGCGTGCCATTCCTCAGCCGCCCGCCGCACTGGGCCTTGGCACAGCCACCCGCGGCTGCCACCGCCCCGGCCATGACCGCGGTGCCAGCCGCCGCGACCTTGCCGCTGCCAGCGGGTCAGGACGGCTGGTACGCCGAGCTGGAGTTGCTCGGGGCCGCCCTGGGCTGGCGGCTCGGGATCGTCCTGGGTCCCGGCCACGCCAGGGCCGGGCGGATGCCCGCGGCATGGGCCAGCCTGCTGATAGACGGGGACGCGCAGGACGGCCCGGAGGGCATCGCCCCGTTCGCCGTGGTGCTGCCCGAGATCGAGGGGACCCGGCTCGCCCTTATCGGCTTGCGGTCCGCCCGGGACGATGTCACGCTGCACGTCAAGGCCGCTGGCTGGGCGCCGATCGGTGCGGGCTGGCTAAGCCACGGCACGGGACTTCTCAGCGATCCGCTGGACACCTCACTGTCCTGGCAGGTACGTGACAGCACCGGGCGCTGGCACCTGGTGCGCGGCATTTTCTGGAGCGCTAACGACACCATGATCCAGATGCGGCTCGTTCCCCCGCTGCACCCAGAAGCCACCTCCATCGAGGTGATCGTGACCGGCACCACCCAGCGCGTCCGCGCTGCCATCCCGCTCACCTGGCAGGCCGCAGGCGGGCCGGTGGCCCAGTGAGCCCGCCGTGGTGGGCGGCCTTCCCGCCCGCCGAGACCCGGATCCCGTGCGGCACCGGCCAGCACCTGCTGCGCTGGGCCGAGGGCCAGCTCAGCGCCGCTGACCACGCGGATGCCGAAGCCGAGCTGGTGCTCGCCGCGCTCGGCGGCGACAAGGCCGAGTGCGTGTCGCTGGTCGAGGCGTGGCAAGCGCACGCCGGCAACCTGGACGTGCTCGTGCTCGGCCCACGCTCACCCGCCGACCAGCTGGCTGTGACCTGGGACCGGGTGGCGGAACTGCGGTCCGCGTCGAGCCCGTGGGGAGGGGCCGGCCGCGGCCCGGTGATGGCGAGACCGGCCGCTGCCATCCGGGCCCGGCGCGGCCCCATGGCTGGCCGGTCTCACCGGGGGCTGTCCCCCGAGCTGCAGCGCGCCCAGGCCCGGCGGGAGGAAGTGCTGAGCCTGTTCGCCCTCGGCCGGGAGTTCCAGTTCCGGCTGTCCGCGGCGGTGGCCGCGGCCTGGTCAGCGGGCCGGCCAGGGCAGCCCGCTGCTCTCCGGCCGGGGCAGCCCGATCCGGCCCGGCCCACCCTGACCGCGGCGCTGGCCGGGCGGCTGGCGCCCCGGGCGGCACCATGGTGCGGCCTGGACCCCGGCCAGGTCCGCGCATCGCTGCATGAGGGACCAGGCTGGGGCACACTCCGGCTGGACGCCGACAGCACCGGGCCGGCCCTGCAGGTCTCGTTGCCGGTCAGCTGGCTGGCCCGGGTGTGGGGGCCGGGCCTGGCCGTCGTCGGTGGCTACCTGGTGCTGGACGTGCTGGACGTTACCTGGCCGCGGGCGCAGGTGCTCGGCCTGCGCGCGCCTGGGGCGGAACCCGTGGTGCTGAGCATCGGCCACGACGGGGACACTGGTCCATGGTGCCCCTTGCCGCCAGCCACCGGGGCTGGCGGGCGGCACAGCGGCAACGGGTAAGGAGGGACGTGGGCAACGACGGCCGGCGTTTCGCCGGGGCTGGCGGTGAGCGCCAGGCAGCGGCGGCCGAGGCACTCGGCATCGCCGTGGCAGCGCGCGTCCCGGTGCTGCTCTGGGGCGCGCCGGGGACCGGGAAGACATCGGTGATCCGGGCCATGGCCAGCGCCATGGGATGGCCCTGCGAGACCGTGATCGCCTCGATCCGGGAGCCATCCGATTTCGCCGGGCTCCCCGTGGTCGTCGGCGGCGACGTCAGGTTCGCGCCGCCCGCGTGGGCCCGCCGCCTGGCGGCGGCCGGGCGTGGCCTGCTCTTCCTGGATGAGCTGTCCACTGCTCCCCCGGCAGTGCAGGCGGCGCTGCTCCGGGTGGTGCTGGAGCGGGTGGTCGGCGACCTCGAGTTGCCCGCTGAGGTGGCCGTGGTGGCGGCGGCCAACCCGCCCGATCAGGCGGCCGACGGCTGGGACCTGTCCGCCCCGCTGGCCAATCGGCTCTGCCACCTGACCTGGGACATCGATCCGCGGACGGTCGCCGACGGGCTGGCCGGGGGCTGGGCGCCGCCGCCGGTGCCGAAGCTGCCGGACGGCTGGGCCGCTGAGATGGGGCTGGCCCTGGCGCTGGTGGCCGCGTTCCTGCACGCGCGGCCGGCCCTGGCCTGCGCACCGCCGCCAGACCCGGACGCGGCCGGCCGTGGCTGGCCCAGCCCGCGGACCTGGGAGATGGCAGGCCGGCTGTGGGCGGCCAGCGGGGCCGCGGGTGCGGCCGAGGAGACACGCTCCGCGCTCATCCGGGGCGCGGTGGGTGACGGGGCGGGCGTGGAGTTCCTGGCCTGGCTGGCCGAGATGGACCTGCCGGACCCGGAGGCCGTGCTCGCCGACCCGGGCTCGTTCGTGCTCCCGGAACGCGGGGACCGCGCCTACGCGGCGGTCGCCGCGGTCGCCGCCGTGGTCGCGGCGGATCCGACCGCGGAGCGCTGGATCGCCGGCTGGCAGGTCCTCGGCCGGGCCGCGGCCAGCGCGCCGGACGTGGCCGCCGTCGCCGCCCGCACCCTGGCCCGGTGCCACCCGGCCGGGGTCCCGCCGCCGCCCGAGGTCAAGCTGTTCGCCCCGGTGCTGCGGGACGCCGGGCTGCTGCGCGGATGAGCATGCCGGGCGATGGCGCGGTGCCGGGACTGGCCGCGGGCCGGCTCTGGGCGGCGACCCGGTACCCGTACCTGGCCACCGGGCTGTTCGGCGCGCAGGTGACGGCCAGCCCGGGAATCGGCACGGTGGCGGTGGACGACCGGTGGCGGATGCACGCCGACCCGGACCTCACCGCGGCCTGGACGCCCGCGCAGCTGGGCAGCGTGCTAGTACATCATGTCTGCCATCTGCTGCGCGGGCACGGGGACCGGGCCGCCGCGGCCGGCGTCACCCCGGACGACGCCCGCAGCTGGGTGCGCGGCGCGGACGCCGAGATCAACGACGACCTGGTGCCGGCTGGCCTGGAACTGCCCGGCAGGCCGGTCCTCCCGGAGCACCTGGGCGCCCGCCCCGGCCTGCTGGCCGAGCAGTATTTCCGCCCGGGACAGCCGTCCGGCGCCGCTGCCGGATGGGACCTCGACTGCGGCAGCGGCGCGGACGGCCAGGCGCGGTCCTGGGACGGCGCCGGGCCGCCGCCGTTGTCGCCGTGGCAGGCCGAGCTGCTGGCCCGCCAGGTGGCCCAGGATTGCCTGCGGCACGCCCGCGAGCCCGGCACCGTGCCCGCGGGCCTGCTGCGCTGGGCCCGGCAGGTGCTGGAGCCAGCCGTTGACTGGCGCCGGGTGCTCGCGGCGGAGCTGCGCCGGGCGGTCGCTGACACGGTCGGCGCGGTGGACTACTCCTACCGGCGGCCGTCCCGCCGGGCGTCAGTGTCCGGCGATGTGGTGCTGCCTGCGCTGCGCCGCCCGGTGCCCGAGGTCGCGGTGGTCTGCGACACCTCGGGCAGCATGACCGAGGACCTGCTCACGGCCGCGCTGGCCGAGGTGGAGGGCCTGCTCCGGGCGCTGGGCCTGGCCCGCCAGGTGCGCGTGCTCGCGTGTGACACCGCGGTGGGCGCGGCCCGCCGGGTCAGCTCCGCGCGGCAGGTGGAGCTGGTCGGCGGCGGCGGCACGGACATGGGCGCCGGGATCGCCGCCGCCGCGGCGCTGCGGCCGCGGCCCGCGGTGACCGTAGTGCTCACCGACGGGTTCACGCCCTGGCCGGCTGCACCGCCGCGGGGTATCCGGGTCATCGTCGCCCTGCTCGGCGAGGCCGCACCCGACGGGCCGGGCTGGGCGCGGGCCGTCCGGGTGCCCGCCGGACCAGGCTGATCCGGGCCGGCTGGGCCGGGCGGGCTGGCCGCCGGCACCCGGCCGCCGGGGCCTACGGCCCGGCGCGGCGCGGGCGGGCAGCCGCGACCGCCGCGTGCCCGGGCCGGGCCGGGGCGGGCGACGCCGGGGGCGTGAGCACAGTGAGCACCCCGGTGACGGCCAGCACCGCGGCCAGCGCGCCGCATTCCCGCCAGGTGGCCCGGGCGGCCCCGGCCCCGGCCGGCAGCGGGCGGCCGAGCCAGGCTCGGCCGCGCAGCGCCAGTACCGCCGCGGCCAGCACCAGGGCCGCCTTGACCAGCAGGGTGATCCCGTAGCCGGTGGTCAGCAGCGAGTGCACCAGTGAGTGCACCGGGATAAGCACGAGCGCGATGACCACCCCGGTGAGCACGGCCAGGGCGAACAGCCAGGCCGCGGCGTTCGCGTACAGCCGGATCAGGCCGCGCACGGCCACCGGATCTTGCCGCCAGGCCATCGCGGCACGCAGCGTGTACAGCAGCATCCCCGCCCACATCAGCGCGGGCAGCACGTGCACGCAGGTGAGCAGCGCGCCGCCCACCCCGACGATGCCCTCGGGGTGCGCCCGGATGCTTTCCGCGGCGATGACGCCGAGCAGCGGCAGCACGGCCAGCCCGGGCCGCCGCAGCCGCAGCGCGACCGCAGCCAGCAGGAACGCGGCGCACTCGATCACGACCAGCCGGTCCTGGGTGGATGTGATCAGCGGCGCCACCGCGGAATGCGCCAGGCTGGCATCCAGGCTGCGGCTGGCGGCGATGACCAGCGCCAGCAGCGCGGCCGCGGCCGCGCCGAGCAGCGAGGAGCGCAGCGCCCACGGGGGCGGCAACGGCGCCGGGGCGGTCCCCTGGTACTGCCGGGCCAGCCCGCGGCCGGCCACCCCGCCCAGCGCCCCGGCCAGGCCAGCCAGCAGCAGCCAGCGCAGCACGGCGATGAGGCAGGCGACGGCGACAGTCACGCGCCACATCATGGCATCCGGGCGGCCCGGCTCAGGATGCGGGCGGCGCGAACCAGGAGTGGTCGGCGGTGAACAGGTACTGGTCAGCAATGTGGTTGAGCACCCGGCGGGCCTGCCGGAAGCTGTCCGCCACCTCGGCCACCACGTCCAGCCGGGCCGTGCGCACCGGGGCCAGGCCACAGGCCGCCCGGTACCAGCGCGCGCCGAGCTGCTCGAGTAGCTCGATGGCAGGTGCCTCGGCCAGCCGGTCGTGCTGCGCGGCCGGGACCTGGGCGGCCCGCAGCAGCCGGGCCACGCCAGCCGGCCCTACGCCGGACAGGGTGGCGTAGTCGGGGAAGACCCCGGCCAGGAACAGCGACACGTCGCCGAGCCTGCGGTACACCCCGGGGCGTTCCGCGTCCGGTACGCCATCCAGCAGCCCGGCCAGCCGTACCGGGTCGAGTTCACTGAACCGCCGGGTCCGCGGCCGGCCGCTGCCCCGGACCCGGTACCGCCCGCTGGCCACTCTGGTGAACGAGGCGAGGAGCTCGACCAGGAAGAGCCGCCGGGCAGGCGAGCCGAGGAAGTCCCGCAGCGCGGGCGCGTCGAACAGCGGGATCCGCTGCCGCAGGCCGGTGCGCTCGATGACATGGTCCATGGAGGCGAACTCGGCCGCTGAGCGGTGCACGGCCACGGCGAAGGTCAGGAACGGCGACACCGGGATCGCCTGGCCAGGCCGGGTGTCCGCGCCGCCCGGGCGGCCGAATACCGCCTCGAACACGCGCTGCTCACCGAGCAGGGCCGGGATGGCTGCCGGGTGCCCGCGCAGCCAGGTCCCGTCAGCCTGGGCGGGAATGGCAGCCATGGGCGATGATCCCGCCGCGGCGGCCAGCAGGGTCAGGTCGGTGTCGCTGAGGTGGGCCGCGTACTCACTACCAGTGAGATCACCATCCATGACATCACGTTACTCCGCTAGGCGGCGGTTGCCACAGATCACGATGCCCGTGCGGACCCGGGCCGGCCAGCTCCAGCCGCACCTGGGCCAGGCGCGGTGCTTCAGGCCCGCTTGAAGTCGAGCAGGAACTCCAGGATCCCGTGATTCTGGGTGGTGACGAAGCCGGTGAAGCTGGGATTAGGAATGCCCCAGGCCGAGAACAACACCGGGATCGAGCCCTGAACCTCGATCCCGCTCGCGGTGCGCTCCGCCTGCAGCGGGAAGGTCACCGGCCGGGTCTGGCCGTGCAGCGTGAGGTGGCCGGTGGCGGTGTAACTCTTGATCGTCCCCACAGCGGGCAGCGGGGCCAGGTCGATCGGCTTGGTCAGGGTGAAGGTGCCCGTCGGGAAGGACGCCACGTCCATGATCCGGCCGTCGAACTGCGCGTCCCGCTGGCTGGAGTCGGTGTGGATGGTGGCCATCTTGACGGTGAACGTGGCCGTGCTCGCGGTGCTGCCGCTGATCACCAGGCTGCCGGTCACCGAGGTGGTCCGGCCGACCGCGGTATGCGCCTGGCCGACCAGGACTTCCTGGACCCGGTAGCCGACCCGCGAGCCGGGGCCTACCGTCCAGGTGCCCGTCACCGATCCGGAGCTGGCCGGGCTGGTGCCCTGAGCGGAGCTGCTCGCCGGGGTGGGCGCGGCGGAGGACTTGAGGCTCAGCGGGGCGGGCGCGCTGCCCTCGATGAAATGAAAGAACACGAACGGGACGGCCACGGCGAGCACGGCGACCACGATCACCGCGCCGATCACCCACCACAGCCAGCGCCGCGTGCCACCTGCCGACATGATCGGTCCTCCTGGTCAGAGTGCATGAGGCTGCCGCGGGCCGCCTGACCGGCCGGGCGAGCGTGCGGGCGCCTGCCGTTCGCGGCCGGGAAATTCAGCTGCGTGGTTTCTGGTGACTGGCCAGAGTAAAGCCATGCCAGGTTTCATCGCCCCCAGTTCCGGGATCAGGCTGTCGTTCATCGCCGCCATGGAGGAGTTCCGCGCCGAGGGCCGGGGCTCGGACGCTGACCTGAGCATGATCGGGCAGGGTATCCGCGAGCATCGCGGCGACTGGGCCGACCCGGAGAGGTTCGCGGAGTACGTCAGGCTGCTGCGGGAGGACGCCCGCCCGGCCGCTCGCCGGCCCCCGGGGTATGTGCCGTGCACCACGCTGTGGTGGGTAGCCGGGACGGAGTTCATCGGCCGCCTGGCCATCCGGCACCAGCTCACCCGGCACCTGCTGGAGGTCGGCGGCCACATCGGCTACGACGTCCGGCCGGCCGCGCGGCGCCGCGGGCACGCTACTGCCATGCTGCGCGGCTCGCTGCCGGTCGCCCGCGGCCTGGGCATCGACCGGGCCTTGCTGACCTGCGACGTGGACAACATCGGCTCGCGCAAGGTGATCGAGGCCAACGGCGGCCTGCTCGAGGACGAGCGCTCCGGCAAGCTGCGCTTCTGGGTGCCCACGGGCTAGCCGGCTGGCCTGGCGGCCCATCCTGGCTCCGGGCGGCAGGCGCGGGCGGGTCAGCGGACCTGCGGCATGACCTCGCCGGCGATCAGCTCCAGGTGGTCGAGGTCGTGCAGGTCCAGCACCTGCAGGTACATCCGGGTGGCACCGAGGCCCGCGAACTGGCCGATCTTGTCCACGATCTCGGCCGGCGTCCCGCCCAGGCCGTTGGCCCGCAGGCCGGCCAGGTCCCGGCCGATGGCGGCGGCGCGCCGGCCAAGCTCCGCGGCATCACGTCCGCAGCACACGGTCTGCGCGGCCGAGTAGACCATCGAGGCAGGGTCGCGGTCCACGGCCTGGCACGCGTCGCGGACCCGGCCGAACGCCGCGCTGGTGTGCCCGGCATCCGCGAACGCCACGTTGTACTCATCAGCGAACCGGGCGGCGAGCCGCGGCGTGCGCTTCTTGCCCAGGCCGCCGATCAGGACCGGCGGGTGCGGCCGCTGCACCGGCTTGGGCAGCCCCGGTGAGTCGGTGACCGGGTAGAACGTCCCATCGAACGAGAAGGTCTTCCCGGCCGGCGTGTCCCACAGACCGGTGATGATCTCCAGTTGCTCGGCCAGCATGCCGAACCGCTCGCCGGTCGGCGGGAACGGGATCCCGTAGGCGGCGTGCTCGGCCGCGAACCAGCCGGCCCCGAGCCCCAGCTCGACCCGGCCGCCGCTCATCTCGTCGACCTGGGCGACCGTGATGGCGAGCGGCCCCGGGTAGCGGAATGTGACCGGGCTCATCAGCGTGCCCAGCCTGATCCGGTGCGTCTGCACGGCCAGGGCGGCCAGGGTGGCCCAGGCGTCGGTCGGGCCGGGCAGCCCGCTGCCGTCGCCCATCGTCAGGTAGTGGTCGGACCGGAAGAACGCGTCAAAGCCCAGCTGCTCGGTGGCCCGGGCAACGGCGAGCAGCCGGCCGTAGTCCGCGCCCTGCTGAGGTTCGGTGAAGATGCGCAGTTGCATGGGTCCATCCTGGCGCACCGGCCGCGGGCGGCGGCCTCCGCCCGGGCCGCTGCAGGCGCTCGCGGCCAGCGGGCTATCGTCATGCCCGAGGGGGGAATCGTCCGATATTCCAGGAGGGAACGACGATGACGTCCCAGGCTGTGGAGATTCCCGGTTACATCGCGGGCACGTGGGATCTCGATCCGGTTCATTCGACCATCGGGTTCGTGGCCCGGCACCTGATGGTGAGCAAGGTCCGCGGCCGGTTCACCAAGTACGAGGCGCAGGTCGTCACCGCCCCGAACCCGCTCGACTCCCATGCCACCGCGACCATCGACCTGTCCTCGGTGGATACCGGCAACGAGATGCGCGACAACGACCTGCGGTCGCAGAACTTCTTCGACGCCGCCACCCACCCGCAGATGACCTACCGGTCCACCGGCATCCGCGCGGACGGGGACGGGAACGCATTCCTGGTGGACGGCGAGCTGACCATCCGCGGGATTACCCGGCCGGTCACGCTGGCAGTGGAGGTCAACGGGTTCGGCCCGGACCCCTACGGCGGCACCCGGGCCGGGTTCTCCGCCATCGGGGAGATCGACCGGACCGAGTTCGGGATCGCCTTCAACGCTCCCATCCCCGGCGGGGTCATGGTCAGCGAGCGGATCCAGCTGGAGATCGAGGCCGAGGCCGTGCTCCGCAAGGAGGAGCCGGCCTAGCCGGGACCGGCGCCAGCGGCCCGGCTGAGCGTGGCGACGCACTCCACGTGGTGCGTCATGGGGAACGCGTCGAACGCCCGCAGCTCACCCAGCTGCCAGCCGCCCGCGGCGAACACCGCGAGGTCCCGGGCCAGCGTGGCCGGGTCGCAGGACACGTAGGCGACCCGGCGTAGTTCACGCACCGTGCCGTCGCCTGGCCCGGACCCGGCCAGGAGCGTGTCCAGCAGCGGCCGGGCCGCGCCGGACCGGGGCGGGTCCAGCACGGCCAGGTCCGCCCCGGCCCAGCCGCCGCGCGCCACTACCTCGGCCGCGTCCCCGCGGTGCACCCGTGCCCAGGGCGTGGTGCGCAGGTTGTGCCGGGCGTCGCGGACCGCGGCCGGATCGGATTCGACGCCGATCACCTGGCCGGATGGACCGACCGCCCCGGCCAGCGCGCCCGCGAACAGGCCCGCACCGCAGTACAGGTCCAGTGCCACATCGCCCGGCCGCGGTGCCAGCGCGTCCAGCACCGCGCTGGTCAGTACGTCCGCCGCGGCCGGGTGCACCTGCCAGAACACGCCCGCGCTGACCCGCCAGCTGCGGCCGGCCGCGGTCTGCTGCAGGTACCGGCCCCCGCGCAGCGGGGTCAGCCCGCCGCCCCGGCTCGTGACCAGGATGGGATCGCTGACCTGGGCGGCCCACGTTGCGGAAAACCCGGCATGGGCGCCCTGGGCCCGGCTCGCCTGGCCGCGGCGGGGCGGGCCCGCGGGCGTCACCACGACCGCCCGGCTGCCCGAGCCGGGCGCGCTGACCAGTTCCGCGGACCTGGCTCCCGGCCATTGCCCGCGGGTCAGGCCGGCGTCGTTGACCAGAGGGTGGGCGATCGGGCAGTCGCCGATCTCCAGCACGTCATGCGACCGGTGCTTGTGCAGCCCGGCCACGCCGTCGCCGCGCACCGCATAGCGGACCCGGGTGCGCCAGCCCAGGCCATCCTCGGGCCCGGGCAGGGCCTCGACGGTGACCGCGCGCTCGATCCCGGCGATCCGGCGCAGCTGCTGGCTGACCACGGCCGCCTTCAGCCGCCGCTGCGCCGCCGGGCTGGCGTGCTGCCAGTCGCAGCCGCCGCAGCCGCCCGGCCGGGCGTGCGGGCAGGGCGGGACGACCCGGTCCGCGGACGGCTCGAGCACCTCGACGGCCTCGGCCCGGGCAAACCGGGCCGTGGCCTCGGTGACCCGGGCCCGGACCCGCTCACCGGGGAGCGCGTGCCGGACCAGGACCACCCGGCCGTCCGGTTCCCGTGCGACGCACCAGCCGCCGTGCGCGGCCTCCCCGACGACGAGGTCGACCAGTTCGCCGTCAGGCGCGGCGGGCTGCCGCCCCGTCCGGGCCGGGCGCCGTGCAGATGTCACGCTGTTACCTTCGCATTCAGTCTGGTGAAGTATCCGGGCAGGCCGTCTCACCCAGTCAGGACAGGGAATACCGTTTGGCGGGCACTGTACTCACGCTAGGGGCAGCCGTGCACATCGTGATCATGGGATGCGGGCGGGTGGGATCCACCCTGGCCCACATCCTCGAGGACCAGGGCCATTCGGTCGCAGTCATCGACCAGGACCGGGACGCGTTCCGCAAGCTGGGCTCTCATTTCAAGGGCAAGAAGGTGACCGGCATCGGCTTCGACCAGAACGTGCTGGTCGAGGCGGGCATCGAGCACGCGGACGCGTTCGCGGCCGTGAGCAGCGGTGACAACTCGAACGTGATCGCGGCACGGGTGGCCCGCGAGTCGTTCGGGGTGAAGCGGGTCGCGGCCCGCATCTACGACCCGCGCCGGGCCGAGGTCTACCAGCGGCTGGGCATCCCCACGGTGGCGACCGTCCGGTGGACCGCGGACCAGATGCTGCGCCGGCTGCTGCCCGAGGGCAGCGAGCCATTGTGGCGGGACCCGACCGGCGCGGTGGTGCTCGCCGAGGTGGCCTACTCCGCGGATTGGGTCGGCGAGAAAACCTCCGTGCTGGAGGAATCGGCCCGGGTCCGGGTCGGGTTCCTGTCCCGGCTCGGCGAGGTGGTCATGCCCGGCCCGGGCATGGTCGTCCAGGAGGGCGACGTGCTGCACGTGATCGCGCTCGAGGACGACCTGGAACGGATTTCGGCGGCCCTGGCCTCCCGGGGCCCCGGCGGCAAGGCTGCGGGCAGAGGAGCACGCTGATGCGGGTAGCCATCGCTGGCGCTGGCGCGGTTGGCCGCTCCATCGCCGCTGAACTGCTGGACAACGGGCACGAAGTGCTGCTGATCGACAAGAACCCCAAGTCCATCGCGGTGGACAGCGTGCCGCGGGCGGAATGGCTGCTCGCCGACGCCTGCGAGATCGCCTCGCTGGACGAGGCCTCGCTGGAGCGGTGCAACGTGGTGATCGCGGCGACCGGCGACGACAAGGCCAACCTGGTGATCTCGCTGCTGGCCAAGACCGAGTACGGGGTGCCCAGGGTAGTGGCCCGGATCAACCACCCGAACAACGAGTGGCTGTTCAACGAGTCCTGGGGGGTGGACGTGGCGGTGTCCACCCCGCGGATCATGTCCGCGCTGGTCGAGGAGGCGGTCAGCGTCGGCGACCTGGTCCGGCTGATGACCTTCCGGCAGAGCGACGCCAGCCTGGTCGAGCTGACCATGCCTGATGACGCCCCGCTGGCCGGCCACCGGATCGGGGACATCGAATGGCCGGCCGACACGGTCCTGGTCGCCATCCTCCGGGACGGCCGGGTGATCGTGCCGGAAAAGGACGACCCGCTGGAGGCTGGCGACGAACTGCTGTTCGTGACCAGCGAGGACGTCGAGGACGAGCTGGCCGTGCTGCTGTCCGGCGGAGGGCACCGGGCGGCAGGCTGACCGGGGCCCGGGGCGTGGCCGGCCAGCGGGCACGCTGACCAGCGGCCGGTCAGCGGGTCTCGGTGATCTCTGGGCCGCGCTCGAACGGGCTGGGCAGGTCGCCGAACCGGCCGTCCGCCGCCATCTGCTCCTCCATGGCCTGCCGGGCCTGCTCGGGCAGGTGGATCTCCAGCAGGTCCCGAGGCGGCGCGGGGTGGTTGCCGCGGACCACGACCACGCCGGCGAACACCTCTTCCAGGGCCGCGGCGGTGGCCGGGTGGGTGGCCGCTGGCCCGGTGATGACGCCGCGCAGGAACCAGCGCGGGCCGTCCACGCCCATGAAGCGGACCGGGCGGATGGCCGCCTGGCCGGTCGCCGGGTCCACCCCGGGCACCCGCGCGTGCAGCTCGGGCCCGAACGGGCCATCGGCCTGCTCACTGCTGCCGGCTGCCTCGCTGATCGCGGTGATGAGCTCCTGCCGGACGTCCTCCCACAGGCCACCGCTCTTCGGGGCAGCGAACGCCTGGAGCTGCAGCGAGCTCTCGCCGCGCACCACGGCGATCAGCGGTCCCTGGTCCTCGGCGATATTCAGCTGGATCTCGAAACCCTCGGCCACCGGCAGCAGCAGGCTGCCGAAGTCGATCCGCTCCTGCTGCGGGAAGTCGTCCTCCGCATCCCACGGGCCCCACGCGGGCGCGGCCAGGCCAGAACCGGGAGCCCCGGCCGTCTCGCCGTCCTCGTCCTCGTCCTCGCCGGGCTCATCCTCGCCGTACCCGTCCGCGGCTAGGTCGTGCTCTGCTGGCTCATCGCCGTGCGGCCAGGCCTGCGTGCCGTCCTCGGCGAGTCCGGGCTCTGCCGCTTGGTCGCGGCGACGCCGACGGAACACTCCGTCCTCCCCTGCTTCTATGTCTGTCGCCCGGGCCATCAGGCTCATCTGACGGGCGCTCGGCCAGCTGGCTGCTCAGTCCCGCGGCGGGCTGGTGTCCACGGCCGCTGCCACAGCTGCGGGCCGCCCGCTGGCGGCCCCGGCCGCTCCGGCGTGGCCGCCGGTGGAGCCGAACCCGCCGTCCGCCCGCATCGACCCCGGCAGGGTATCCACCTCGTGGAAAACCGGGACCGCAACCCGCTGGATCACCAGCTGGGCGACCCGGTCCCCGCGCTGGAAACGGACACTCTGGCCGGGATCGGTGTTGAGCAACGTCACCCTGATCTCGCCACGGTACCCGGCATCCACCGTGCCCGGTGCATTCACGATCGTCACCCCGTGCCGGGCGGCCAGGCCGGACCGCGGATGCACGAACGCCGCATAGCCATCGGGCAGGGCGATGGCCACGCCGGTCGGCACCACGGCCCGCTCGCCCGGGCCGAGTTCCACGTCCACCGCGGTCACCAGGTCCGCGCCCGCGTCGCCCGGATGCGCCCGGGAGGGTAGCGGCAGCTCCGGGTCCAGCCGCCGGATCAAGACGTTGACCACGTCGCTGCCGGGATTCACCGGCGGCATGGCGCACCGCAACGATGCCTGTTCACTCACGCGACCCTACCGCCGAATCCGGCGGGCCGGGCCGGTCAGCGCGCAGATACGGGACCGCCCGGGTGAGCGCGGCTGCGGTGGGCACGGCCACGATGGCGCCGGGGATGCCCGCCACGATCCCGCCGACCGCCAGCACCAGGATGATCGCCAGCGGATGCAGCCGGACCATCCGGCCGACGACCAGCGGCTGCAACAGGTGACTCTCCAGCTGGTTTTCCAGGATGAAGACGACCACCAGGGCCAGGGCCGCGATCCAGCCCCTGGTGCCCAGCGTGACGGCCACCGCCAGCGCGCCGGCCACCAGGATGCCCACGAGGGGGATGAACGCGGCCAGGAAAACCAGGATGACGAGCGGGATCAGCAGCGGGACGCCCAGGATCCACAGCGCGAACCCGATCACCACGGCGTGGATGGCCGCGACCGCGACCGTGCCGCGCACGTAGTAGACCAGGGCCTGCCACGCCGCGGCGCCTGCCCGCCTGGTCCGCGCCTGGCGCTCCGCGCCGAGGCCGCTGGTCAGCCAGCGCCAGATCCGGTCGCCGTCCTTGAGCAGGAAGAACGTGACGAACAGCATGAGCACCAGGCCCGCCAGGAGCTCCAGGAGGAGCTTGCCACCGGTCACCACGGTGCCCGCCACCAGCGACTGGTGCTGCTTGAGGTAGCTGAGCACGCGATTGGACAGGCCCTGCAACCCTGCGTTCCGGACGTGGAACGGCGGACCGGCCAGCCACTGCTGAAGCTGGGTGACGGTGTGCTTCAGCTCGATGACCAGGTGCGGGTAGTCCGCGCTCGTGCGGGTGGCCGCCAGCGTGCCGGCCCCGACCAGCACGGCGACGGCCAGCAGCAGCGTGCACCAGGTGGCGGCGAGCGCGGGCAGGCCGAGCCCGGCGCAGCCGGGCCAGCAGCGGCCGCAGCAGCGCGGTCAGCAGCAACGCGGCCACGCACGGCAGCACCACCAGGCGGAGCATGCTGGCCACCCGGAACGCCAGGTAGAGGGCGATGCTGACGAGGATGAGCCGCCATGACCAGCCTGCGGCCCGGGCCAGCCAGCCGGGCACCGGGGGCTCGGCGGGCTCGGTCAGCCGCTGGGCACCGGGCTCCGCCGCTGCGGGTGCTTCGCCGGGCCCGGGCGGGAGGGCCTGACCCGGGCCGGGACCGGCTGCCGGGCCGGGATCTGCCGGGCCGGGACCGGACAGCACGGTCCCGCCCGCGGAGGCGTTCTGCTTCTGCTGCGTGGTCGCTTGCTGGTGCACCTGGCTGGCCGCGCCCAGGCGGAGGCCGCGCCACATGCGTCGCCCGTTCATGCCTCCATGTAACCAACTACGGTAGACCTATGCGCGTTTACCGCGAACGGCTGCGTGTCCCGGTGAGTTACTGGCTGCTCGGGATCACCTCCCTGATCATGCTCGGCAGCCGGCCTGCTGGCCGGCTTCAACTGGGAGCCTGCCCTGGCCGTGTACCTGATCCTGGGCCTCCCGTTCGCCGCGTTCATGATCACCTGGGGATGGCTGAGCCTGGAGGTCAGCCACGGGGAACTACGGGCCGGACGGGCCCGGCTGCCCCTGGGCGCCGCGGGTGAGGTGGTGGTGCTGGATGCGACACAGACCACCGCGCTGCGCGGGCCGCGCGCGGACCCGGCGGCCTTCCTGCTGTCCCGGCCCTACCTGCCGCTGGCCGTCTACATCGCGGTGCAGGACCCGGCCAGCACCGTCCCGTACTGGCTGATCGGTACCCGCCAGCCCGCCGAGCTGGCCGCCGCGATCGAGGCGGCCCGGCCCACGGCACGGGCTGACGGCGCATCCGTGGCATGATCGACCCGCACGCACCGGCGCCGCCGCGCGGTGGGCCTCAGCACCGCCGCCCAGCGGGCATCAGGGAGGATGCATGGCAGACAAGCGCGGGGACGCCATGAGCAAGGCGTTCGGCACAGCGGCCGCCTTTGGCGCGGCGTTCATCGCCCGCAAGTTGATGACCGTGGGCTGGAAACGGTTCACCGGCAAGGAGCCTCCCAACGACCCGCAGGACCCGGCGGTCGGTACGGTCGAGGCGGTCAGCTGGGCGGTGGCGATGGGCGTGGTCATCGGGGCGGTCCGGGTCCTGGCCATCCGGGCCGCGTCGGGCCGGATGCGGCGCGCCCCGGCGGACCCCGGAGCCTGATCCCGGCCTTCCGGGCCGGCCGTCCCCGGCCCGGAACCGGGCCGGCCAAACCCGGACGAGTTACGATACATCTCGATACCGGGCAGAGGAGGCAGCCATGCAGCCGTCAGGCAGCGAACCGGCCGTGGGCACTACGGGCCCGCAGGCCCAGGTGCCAGCGATCCGCGCGTCAGACGCCGAACGTGACGCCGCCACCCAGCGACTGCAGGAGGCGTTCGCCGAGGGCCGGCTCGACGACGCCGAGTTCGACGAGCGGATGCGCACCGCACTGTCCGCGCGGACCCGGGCTGATCTGGACCAGTTGCTGACCGACCTGCCGGCCCCGGCCACACTGGCTACCGGGCAGGCCGCGCCCGCCACCCCGGCACCGGGGCGGCTCGGGGTCGCGGTCAAGAGCTCTCTCCGCCGGGCCGGACGGTGGCGGGTGCCGGAGCGGTACACCACGGTGGTGTACAAGGGCAACGGCTGGCTGGACCTGCGCGCCGCCGAGCTGACCGCCCCGGTCACCACGCTGCTGGCCGTCGCCTACAAGTCCCGGGTCACCGTGCTGGTGCCGCCTGGGGTACGGGTCGAGGTGGGCGGCCTGGGCGCGGACACGGACACCGACCCGGCTGCGGTGGTGCCGGCCGGCGCCCCGCTGGTGCATGTCCGCGGCGTCACCTACAAGGGCACGGTCGAGGTGCGGAGCACGCCGCCGCCAGGACGGGCCGGACCGCCGGTCAGGTAACTGAGCCGGCCGCGGCCCCGGTCGCCCGCCCACCCCAGCGGGCCAGCTCGCTCTCCAGGTCGAGCGGCGCGATCATGTCGCCCCGCTGCATCTCGGCCGCCCAGTCCTCGGCGGGCACCCGCCACATGACCTCGAACTCGATGCCGCTCGGGTCCCGCGCGTAGAGCGACTTGGACACCCGGTGATCACTCGCGCCGACCAGCGCGCCCCGGCCGGCCAGCCTGGCCCGGATCTCATCCAGCTCGGCCAGCGTGCCCACCTCCCAGGCCAGGTGGTAGAGGCCGACCTGGGGCTCGGGCGGCCGCGGGGCACCGCCGAGGACGAACAGGCCGAGATCGTGGTCGTTCAGCGAGCCAGGCGAGCGCAGGAACGCCGCCTGGCCCGGTATCTCGGTGCGGATCTCAAAGCCGAGCGTCGCGGTGTAGAACTCGACGGCACGGTCCAGGTCGTGCACATAGAGCACGGCGTGGTTGAGGCGTCGCACGGGCATGGCGGGCTCCTCCCTCGCGGGGACGTTCTGGTAATCCAGAAGGCGCGGCGCCGCTAGCTGATTCCCGGGGCCGGGCGGTGCTGGCCCGCGGTCAGCGGGCAGCGGTCACCGGCCTGCTCCGGCGGGCCCCGTATACACGGCACGAGGCCGCAACGGGGTGTGGCTGGCGTACTCCTCCAGCCCATGGGCCAGCCAGCCGGCCGCCCGGGCCACCGCGAACACCGCCTCCCCGGCTCCAGTGATCATCCCGGCCGTCCTGGCTAGCACGGCGAGGGCGAAATCGATGTTCGGCTGCGGCAGGGCCCGCCGGTGCGTCTCGGCCAGCACGGCATCGGCCACCGCCAGCCGCGGCGAGGCTGGCACGGCTTTCCTGATCATGGCGAGCAGCAGCCCGGCCCGGGGGTCACCGGCCCGGTAGACGAAATGACCGAACCCGGGCACCCGCTCGCCCCGGCGGAGCAGGTCCCCTACCACCCGCGGTGCGCCCGCAGGCGCACGGGCGGCGGCCAGCATGGTCTCGGCGCCGAGCGACGCACCGCCGTGCAGCGCGCCGCCGACCGCGCCCAGGCCGGTGCCGACGACCGCGTAGGGGTCGGCCCGGACCGACGCGGCGACCCGGGCGGCCAGCGTGGACGCGGCCAGCTCATGATCGGCCAGCAGGACCAGGGCTGCCCGCAACGCGTCCAGCAGCCCGGCCGCGGGCGGTTCCGGGCAGAGCTTGGGCCAGAGCCGGGCCGCCATCCCGGCCGCCGCGGCGGCCGCCGATCCAGCGCCGGGCTGGGCCGCGGGCCGCCCGGCGGGTTCGCCGGGCGGCCCGGCGGGCGGCAAGCAGTCCACCATGCCGGAGATGATCGCCTGGCCCGCCGCGATCACGGCGGGAGCGTCCAGGTGCAGCCGCAGCGGGTCGGCCGCGGCCAGCGCCGGGACGATGACCTGAAGCCGTTCCAGCGGCAGGGTGCCCTCGGGCAGGGCCGCCTGGGCGGCCCGGCCGGCCGCCAGCGCCGCGGCCGTCGCCCGCCACCCGCTGCCGGGGCTGGCCCCGGCAGCATCCAGGTAGCCCGCACCGGGCCAGGCACCGGTCCACAGCAGCACCGCGACATCCTCGAACGCCGCCTCCCGGGCCAGGTCCAGGGCATCCAGGCCGCGGAACCACAGCCCGTCGTCGGCGATCTCGGTCACCCCTGACTCGATGACCAGCCCGGCCAGCCCAGCTGGCCGACGCGGGCGGCCGCGCCGGGCCAGTTCCTCGACCTCGCCGGGGTCGAACAGGCTGATCTTGCCGCCGGTGCCGCGGCGCCGGCTCAGCACGCCCCGGCTGACGTAGGCGTACAGCGTGGCCTGCTTGACCCCGAGCCGCCGGGCGGCCTCGGCCGCGCCGATCCATTCCGTCACTGCCACCCCATCCGCCCTACCGGCCACCCCAAGGCCAGCGGGAGACCGCGGCCCAGGCGAGATGTGTGCCCTGACCGTCGTGGCCACGTCGGTGAGGGCACACTTTCGCGCGCGACCCGGACCACCGGGTCACCCGATAGTTGATTTTAATCAATGTTGATGACTATAGACGTTACGTGTGAGGGTAGCGAGTGTCCGCCTGCGGATGGCCGGCCGATTTCCCGGAGGATGCAGGTGCCCGCGATCCACTTTCTCGACGTGACCAACCGGGACGGGGTGCAGACCGCCCGGACCGGCCTGTCCAAGTTCGGCAAGACCATGGTCAACTTCTACCTGGGCAAACTGGGCGTGGCCCAGTCAGAACTGGGCTTCCCGTTCCTGTTCCACGAGGTGCCCTACATCCGGGCCAACGTGGCCCTGGCCGGCGCCGGGGCCTTCGGCCCACTGCGGCTGTCCGGCTGGTGCCGGGCGGTGCCCGGGGATGTCGAGGCCGCGGTCCCGCTCGGGTTGCGGCACTACAACCTGTCGATCTCCACGTCGGACCAGATGATCGCGCACAAGTTCCGCGGCAAGCTGGACCGCGAGTCGGTGATCTCGGAGATGGCCGCCGCGGTGCGGGCCGCCCGGGACGGCGGCGCGCAGACCGTCGGGGTCAACGCCGAGGACGGCTCACGTACGGACGACGGCTTCCTGCTGGAGTTCGCCACCGCGGCCCGGGAGGCCGGGGCGGACCGGGTCCGCTACTGCGACACGATCGGCGGCGACACCCCGGACCGGATCCGTGAGCGGTTCGCCAAGCTGGCGGCGGCGGTCCGGATCCCGGTGGAGACCCACTGCCATAACGACCTCGGCATGGCCGTGGCCAACTCGGTGTCGGGGGCCCTCGGCGACCTGGATGCCGGCCAGGACGCATGGGTGAACACCTGCATCAACGGGATCGGGGAGCGGGCGGGCAACGCCGACCTGCTGTCCTGCATCCTGGCCTTCCGGCACGGCTTCGGGGTGGCCGGGAAGGCCGAGATCGGCGACCCGGTCGACCTGTCCTGGGCCCGCCGGTTCAGCCTGTGGGCCAGTTATGCCTTCGGCCAGCCACTCCCGCAGAACCAGCCGGGGGCCGGCCGCAACGCGTTCGCGCACGAGTCAGGCATCCACGCTGACGGCGCACTGAAGGACCGGAACAACTATGAGCTGTACGACGACGACACCCTCGGGCCGTTCCCGGACGACTGGTTCACCCGGGCCGGCCGGGTGGTGCTGACCGGCGAGTACGGCGGCAAGGCCGGGTTCCGGCACGTGCTGGACGGGCTCGGCATCGAGGTCGCCGACGGCACCGAGGACCTGGCCTTCTCCCTGGTCCAGCTGTGCGCGTCAGCCACCGGCAAGCCGCTCACCGACGACGAGTTGCGGCTCATCGGTGGCTATCCGCACCAGCTCGCCCTGCTGTACCCGGGCTACCTCAGCTGAGCGCCGCGGCGCTCAGCCGGGGGCTGGACCGGGCGGGGGCCGGGGAAGTCAGCTGCCGATCTGGCGGCGGCGCTGGATGTCCTTGAGCCGGCGCCGCTGCGCGGGATCGAGCGCCAGGTACATGCCGACCGGGATGCCTATCGCCAGCACGATCACCGCGATGCCGAGCCACGGGCTGACCAGGAACAGGAACCCGCCGAGCACGATCCCGGCAATCGCGAGCTTCATTCGACCGGACAACGTCTGCCTCCTAGGGCGGCAAGGCTGTGCTTCCCGGGCTGGTTCGTGACGAGCCAACCGCATCACAGCCGTGCCTGCTCTGTAAAACGCTGGCCGGCCCGCAGGTAGTTCCGCGGCCGGCTGGTTCTGCGCGGGTTCCCAGGTTCCGGTCAGCTTCCCCCGCCGCCTGGGCCCTACCCGGCCTTCCAGGCTACGCGCCCGGCCGCGCCCCGAGGCACGTCCCGGGCGTGCCAGGATGGCCGCAGTGATCAGGAGGACCCATGAGCATTTCGCTGCCCATCGACCAGGACGCCAATGAGCTGCTGTCCCGCGACCCGCTCGCGCTGCTCATCGGCATGCTGCTCGACCAGCAGGTACCGCTGGAGAAGGCGTTCAGCGGGCCGCGCGACCTGGCGCGCCGACTCGGCCATGAGCCGACCGCACAGGAGCTGGCCGACTACGACCCGGACGCGCTGGCCGCCGTGTTCGGCGACCGCCCCGCGCTGCACCGCTACCCCAAGGCCATGGCGGCCCGGACGCAGGACCTGGCCCAGCTCATCGTGGATAAGTACGACGGCGACCCAGCGCAGGTGTGGCAGAGCGCGGCTACCGGGCAGGAGCTGGTCCGCCGGATCGCCGAGCTGCCCGGCTTCGGCCCGGCCAAGGCGCAGATCTTCACCGCGCTGCTGGGTAAGCAGCTCGGGGTGCAGCCACCCGGCTGGCGGGAGGCGGCCGGCCCGTTCGGCCAGGACGGCTCCCGGGTGTCGGTCGCGGACATCACCGACGACGACTCGCTAGCCGAGGTCCGCGCCTACAAACTGCAGCTCAAGGCCGCCGCCAAAGCCGCCCGCAGCTAGTCTGCCGTCGTGACAGATCAAGATTTCGCGGCGGGGACCGCGGGGTGGCCGTGCTGCACGAGGGTACGTGCGGGAGGACAGCGGTGGTGACCGGGTGGGCAGCACGGTCACCTTGATAGTGGACGCCGGACGGGTGATCGTGGTTGACCCGGGCATGGTGTCCGGCCCGGGACGTCCTGCTCGGTAGGCTGGCCGCGGCCGGGCCGCCCGGGGACGTGACCGACGTGGTGTTCAGCCATCACCACCCGGACCACACCGTCAACGCGGCCCTGTTCCCGCGGGCCACCATCCACGATCACTGGGCCAGCTACCAGGGCGACCTGTGGATCGGCCGGGATCCGGGGACTTCGAGCTGACCCCGTCGGTGCGGCTGATCGCCACCCCGGGGCACACCGCCGAGGACATCACCACCCCGGACGGCGTCTACGCCTGCACACGCCTGGTGGGGCCCGGACGGGCCGGACCTGGACCCGCTGGCCACCGACCAGGCCGCGCTGGCCGCGAGCCGGGGCCGGATCCTGGCGGTGGCCACGGTGATCGTGCCCGGGCACGGGCCCGCCTTCCGCCCGGGCGACGGCGGAGCCACCGGCTGACCGGTCAGACCGCGTCGCCCTTGAGCGAGAACGCGGCCAGCCGGCGGATGGCCAGCACCAGCGTGACCGCCGTGACGATCGCCCCCATCACCACCGCGGTGACGACGCCGAGGTGCGCGTTCAGGTTGCCGTCGGCCGCGATCGAGTTCGCGATGCCCAGCGAGTACTGCTCCACGGACAGGATCCGGGCGCCGCTCACGAAGTTGCCCAGCAGCGATTCCCAGACCAGCAGGTAGAGCAGGCCCACGGCGATGGCCCGGGTGGTCAGCACGGAGATCATCACGAACACCGCGTTGTAGATCACCGAACCGGCCAGCGCGCCGAGGAGCAGCCCCTCGGCCAGCTTGGTCAGCCCGCCGGTGGCGATCACCGCGGCGATGAGCTCGGGCACTGCCGCGAAGATCATGGTCAGCGCGGCGGCCACGGCGAACTTGCTCATGATCACCGTCGAGCGGCGGACCGGCGTGGCCAGCAGGTGCACCACGCTGCCGTCGTCGATCTCCGCGCCGAGCACGCTGGTGCCGATGATCAGCGCGGTGAGCGGCAGCACGACCGCGAAGCCGAAGTCGCCCAGGATGGTGCTGGGCCAGTTCGGCGCGGACGGGTGGGCGATCTTCAGCAGCACGGTGACGAGTAGCAGGATGACCGATGGGAGGGCGAACAGGAAGGCACGCTTGCGGCCCATGGTCGCCCGCAGCGTGATCGAGGCGACCGTGCCGGCCTGACCGGAGAACACGTCAGCTGGTCCTTTCAGGATTCGACGAGGTAGGTGAAGACGCTCTCCAGCGACTCGTCCTCGGGCAGCAGGGCGCGGAGCTGCACGCCCTGCTCCCGGGTGAGCCCGGCGATCTCGCGGCTGAACGCGCCGTAGTCGGACGCCTTGACCTGGAGGCCGCGCCCGGTCATCTCGACCCCGGTCACCGCCGGGCTGCCGATCAGCGCCGAGCCCATCCGCCGGTCGTCGGAGGTGTGCAGCAGGAACACGTGCGGCCGGCTGGTCATCAGCCGCCGGATGGCCCGGAAGTCGCCGGACGCGGCCAGCCGCCCGGCCACGATCACCTGGATGGTGCCGGACAGCCGCTCCACTTCCTCCAGGATGTGCGAGCTGAACAGGATGGTCCGGCCCTCGTCGCCGAGCGCTTCGAGCAGGTCCATCATGTGCAGCCGCTGCCGCGGGTCCATCCCGTTGAACGGCTCGTCGAGGAGCAGCAGCTCGGGATCGTGCACCAGCGCGGCGGCCACCTTGATCCGCTGCCGCATGCCCTTGGAGTAGGTGGAGATCCGCCGGTGCTGCGCCTCCGCCATCTCCACGATGCCGATGGCCCGGTCCGCAGCCCGGTCCGGGTCGGCCAGCTTGTGCAGCCGCGCGGTGGCCCGGACGAACTCCTGCCCGGTCAGGAACGCGTAGACCGAAGGCCGCTCGGGCACCAGGCCCAGCCGGCGGTAGGTGTCCGGGTTCCGCCAGCTGGGCGCGCCGGCCACGGTCACCTCGCCGCGGGACGGCTCCAGGAACCCGGAGATCAGGTGCAGCAGGGTGGACTTCCCGGCGCCGTTCGGGCCGAGCAGGCCAGTGACCCCGGGACCGATGGTCATCGTAATGTCGTTGATCGCCACCACGTTGCCGTACCAGCGGGACACGTTGCGCAGCTCGATCGTGCTCATGAGACAGAAGCCTTCCGGTAGCGCACGGCCAGCAAGCCAAGCGCGGCCGCGAGCAGCAGCAGGAACATCACCCCGTACAGCACGCCGTAGCCGCCCGGCGGCGGGACGGGGCCGCGCGACGTGCCGCCCAGCCACCGGCGCACCCCGTCCAGCGTGGTGAACGGGCTGACCAGGCCAGACAGCCGCGCCCCCGCGGTGGCTGGGCCGAGTCCCCCGGTCAGCGGCCCGCGCCCGCCACTGATGGAGCGGAGTAGGCCGGCCAGTATCCAGCTGAGGAAGAAGTAGATGGCGATGGACCCGGTGGCGTAGGCGCGGCGCCCGCTGAGCGAGGCGAGGGCCAGGCCGATCGAGGCCAGCAGCACCGCCCACAGCAGCCCGATGAGCAGGCCCGGGATCAGCGCCCGGGTCTGCGTCCAGATGGCGCCGGGGCCGCTCGCCTGCGCGATCGTGCCCAGGTAGAGCAGCAGCAGCGGGATCTCGATCAGCGCCAGGCAGGCGATGATGAACGCGGTGAGCTTGGCCAGCGGGTAGTCGAGCCGGCCCAGCGGCCGGGAGAAGTACAGCGGCAGGACGTGGCTGCGCAGGTCACGGGAGACCAGTTCAGGCGCCTGCGCCGCCACGAAGATGATCATTATCAGCACCCGGAGCTGGAAGATGTAGGTGTCGTAGGGCACCACCCGGTGGCCGCCCTGGGCCACCGCCACCGCGTTCGCCACCGCGGGCAGGCACATCAGCACGAAGGCGATGACCGGGATGATCTTGGCCTTGGCGCCCCGGCCGATGCCCACCGAGGAGCGCAGGCTGTGCCAGACCAGCGCCCGGACGATGGCCGGGCGGCCCAGCCGCGGCCCGGTGTAGTGCCGGTACCCGATGTCGTGGATGACCCCGCCGCCGGACGCGGCCAGCGCCCCGTTCTCCGCGGTCATGCCGTACCCTCCCCGTGCTGGTGGCTGTCCTCGCTGTCCCGGAACAGTTCCTCGACCCGCCGCCGCCGCTGCTCCAGCCGGTGCAGCGGCAGGCCCAGGTCCGCGACCGTGTCCCGGACCTCGTCGTACGTGGTGTCCGAGACGATCTGGACCAGCACGCCGCGGTCCTCCCGGCGCGGCCGCAGGCCGCGGACCGCCAGTTCGGCCGCCAGTTCCGCGATGCCCTCGTCCACCTCGACCAGGAGGACCTGGCTGACCTGGGTGAAGCTGGTCATCGAGTCGGCGCGGAGCAGCCGGCCCCTGTCGATGGCCACCAGGTGGTCGCAGATCTGCTCGACCTCCCCCAGCAGGTGCGACGACAGCACGACCGAGATGCCGAACTCGGTGCCGATCCGGGCCACCAGGTCCAGCATGACGGCCCGGCCGGCCGGGTCGAGGCCGATGGTCGGCTCGTCCAGCAGCATCAGCTGGGGATCCCCGACCAGCGCCTGGGCCAGCTTCACCCGCTGTTTCATGCCGGTGGAATAGGTGCCGATCTGCCGGTACCGCTCTTCGTACAGGCCGACGTGGCGGAGCGACTCGGCCGCGCGCTCCTTGGCCGCGGTCGGCGGCAGCCCGGACATCCGGCCCAGGTGGGTGACGAACTCGGTGGCGGTGACATCCGGCGGCAGGCAGTCGTGCTCGGGCATGTACCCGGTACGCGCACGGATCTGCAGCGCGTCCCGGGCGCAGTCCAGGCCGAGCACAGCCGCCTGGCCGCTGGTGGCCGGCAGCAGGCCGAGCAGGATCTTGATCAAGGTGGACTTGCCCGCGCCATTGGCGCCGACCAGCCCGGTGATGCCCGGTTCAACCCGGACGGTCAGCCCGTCCAGGGCCATCACCGCACCCGGGTACTGCTTGGTGAGCGCGGACGCCTCGATGACGGGGGCCGGTGCGCCCGGCGGCCCGGCTGGCCCGGGTGGCCCGGGCTGTCCAGCCGGCCCGGGTGGCCCGGCCGGGCGCGGCAATTGAGCGGTCACGGTGTCTGCTGCCCTCGCTCTCTGGGACCGGCGGCCTTCCTTCAGGCCTCCCAGGATGGCGGCTGCCGCAGCTGGCGTCGTCATCCGGAAGAATGGCTTTGCGGGTGCCGCCGTGGCGGTATCCGGCCCGCGGCGGGCTGGACGTCCGCCCGGCGGCCTACGACCACGGGAGGACGCCCATGGCTGCGCTGCGGCGTTACCGTTGGCTGGTGAGCGCAGAGTCACCGCCCGGCCCAGCCGCGTCCGGACCAGCCGCGTCCGGACCAGCCGCGGCTGGCGCCCGCCCGGGCGGGCTCGAGGCGCCCCGGATCACCTCGCGGCGGGCGCGCTTCTGGATGGTGCTGGACTACGTGATCGCCGCGGGCTGCGCGGTCATCATCTACAGCGTGCTGTTCAAGGGCACCGGGGGCGGACGGCTCCAGGTCACCGTGGCGGGGGCCCGCGGCTGGCTGCCGCTGCTGCTGGCCCTCGGCCTGGCGGTCCCGGTGGCCGCCAGGCGGCGGCGGCCGGTGCGCTCGCTGGTCATCGTGCTCATCGGCTGCGCGGTGGTGCTGCTGGTCGGCGGGGAGGTCACCCGGGGCCCGTTCCTCCCGCTGGCCCTGGTGCTCTACCGGGTCGCGGCCACCTGCCGACGGCGGGTGGCGCTGGCCGGGCTGGCCGCCGCGACCGTGGTGTTGGTGGCGCAGGGCATCGCGATGCGGTACACCGGCACGGGCTCCGGCAACGCTATCGCCGCCACCCTGGTGCTGACCATCTGCTGGATGGCCGGATACGCGGTCCAGCTGCGCCGGGCCAACGTGGCCCAGCTGCGGGACCGGGCCGCCAGTGACGCGGTGACCCGGGAACGGCTGCGGATCGCCCGGGAACTGCACGACGTGGTGGCGCACAGCATGACCGTGGTCACCGTGCAGGCTGGGTTCGGTGAGTACGTCTTCGACGACCAGCCCGACGAGGCGCGGGCCGCGCTGGGCGCGATCCAGACGGTGAGCCGGGAGGCCCTGGGCGAGCTGCAGCGGCTGCTCTGCGTGCTCCGCCAGCCGGATCCGGAACCTGCCGGGTCAGCCGGGCTGGCCCTGCTCGACGTGCGGTCCGCTGGGCCGGGCCAGCCCGCCGCCCCGCCGGACGGGGCGGCCCCGCTGGCCCCGGTCCCCGGGCTGGCCACCCTGGACCGGCTGGCCGAACGGACCGCCGGTGCTGGCGTCCAGGTCACGGTGCAACGGGTCGGCGCCGTGCGGGAGATCCCCGCCGGGATCGACGTGTCCGCGTTCCGCATCGTGCAGGAGGCGCTGACCAACGTGGTCAAGCACTCCGGGGCAGATCACTGCCGGGTGGCGGTCAGCTACGGCGTCCGCGACCTGCTGGTGGAGATCACCGATCCAGGTCCTGGCCTCCCGGCCGAGGCGGTCACGAGCCCTGCGGGCCTGGTCGCCGCGGGCACGGGTGCCGTGAGTACGAGCCTGACCGGCCCGCCCGCCGCGGGGACGGTGCCGCGGGCCAGCCTGCCGTACCCCGCGCTGCCCCGGGCCGGCCACGGCCTCATCGGCATGCAGGAGCGGGTGAGCCTGTGCGGCGGGGAGTTCACGGCCTGCCCGCTGCCGGAGGGTGGCTTCGGCGTCCGGGCCCGGCTGCCGGTCACCGCCGCCGCGCCATGACCGTGCGCGTGCTGGTCGCGGATGACCAGGCGCTGGTGCGGGCCGGGTTCCGCGGCATCGTCGCGGCCACGCCCGGCTTCAGCGTGGTCGGCGAGGCGGGCGACGGCGCGGAAGCGGTGGAGCTGGCCCGCCGCCACCGCCCGGACGTGGTGCTGATGGACGTCCGGATGCCGGGCCTGGACGGGATCGAGGCCACCCGGCAGATCACCAGGGCCGCGGCGACCAGCGCGGTCCGGGTGCTGATCCTGACCACTTTCGACCTGGATGAGTATGTCTACTCCGCGCTCCGCGCCGGGGCGAGCGGCTTCCTGCTCAAGAGCATCTCCCCGGCTGAACTGCTGCACGCCATCAGCGTGATCGCCGCGGGCGACGCGCTGCTCGCGCCCAGCGTCACCCGGCGCCTGGTCGAGGAATTCGCCCGGATGCCCGCGGCGGTCCCGCGCGCCGGGGCGGGGAAGACCGCGCTCGACGGCATCACCGCCCGGGAACGGGAAGTACTCGCGCTCGTCGCCGGCGGGCTGTCCAACACCGAGATCGCCCGCCGCCTGGACATCACGCCCGCCACCACGAAGACGCACGTCGGGCACCTGCTGACCAAGCTCGGTGCCCGGGACCGGGTGCATCTCGTGATCCTTGCCTACCAGGCCGGAATCGCCATCCCGGGGTAGCGGATCAGCCACTGACCGCCCGGTATCGTTCGGTTAGCGCACCGGCCGGCCACGACCCCCGGCTCCCGGCCGGATGCCCCGGATACCGGCCGGGAGCGAAGGGGCTGGCAGCGACCTGGACGCCACGACCAGCGGAACGCTCGCCCCCGGCTCGCCCACGGCACGGCCAGCGGGAGGCGGCCCCAGGCTGGTCAAGATCATGCTGGTCAGCCTGGTCATCACGGTGGTCCTGCTCGGCCTGCGCGGCGGTTTCGCGCTGCACGGCTGGCGGGGCCGCTACCACCACGATGGCGTCCCGATCGCGGTGGCACTGGAGGTCTTCCTGGCCGCGCTGCTCGTCGTGGTCATCGTCCGCGGGCGCCGGTCCCGGGGCGCGCCCGCGGACATGCTGGCCGCGCGGCTGCGTGCGGCACTGCGGCCGCTGCTGGCCGGCGGGCTGATCGTGATCCCGGTCGTGCTGCTGCTGTCCGCGCCGCTGCACGGCCACGTCGTCCTCCCCCGGCGGCCGCATAGCCTGCAGCCGACCAGTCAGCCCGTGCCGTCCTTCCGGTCGCAGCCGCCGGCCGTGGCCCGCTCCTTCCACGTCCCGCTGACTGACGTGCTCTATGCCGTGCTGGGCGTGGTACTGCTCGCTGGCATCGCGGCCTGCGTCATCGCGCTGCGGCGGCGCACCGAGGCCGAGGCAGCGCCGCCGGCGGGCGACGCCTCGCTGGCCGATGGCCAGCGAGCCGGCCTGCGCGATGCCGTGGAATCCGGCCGCCGGGCGCTGGTCCAGCTGGACGATGCCCGCGCCGCGATCATCGCGTGCTACCTGGCCATGGAAGGCAGCCTGGCCGCCGCCGGGGCGGCCCGGACCCGGGCGGACACTCCGGGTGAGTTCCTGGCCCGGGCGGTCGCCGACGGCCTGGTTCACGGCGCCGCGGCCGGCCAGCTGACCAGCCTGTTCTATGAGGCCCGCTTCTCCGGGCACGAGATGACGGGCGCGCAGCGGGGCGCCGCCGAAGTGGCCCTGCGGCAGCTTGCCGCCGATCTCAGCGAGGCACCCGCCGGGACAGCACCCGCCGCGGGGACCGCGCCGGGCGTTCCCGCCCCCGGCGAGGCCGCCTCCAGCGGCGGCACATCGAGCGGCGGCACATCGAGCGGGAACGCCTCGGGCCGGGCCGGAGACCAGCCGTGAATGGCCGGGTGCAGAGCCCCTGGCGCGGCGCCCTGCCCGAGATCTGCGTCGCCGGGGCCAGCGTGGCCGCCACCGCCGCGGCCGGCTACGCGCTGGCTGGCCCGGGCGCGATGGCGCTGGTCGCCGTGCTGGCCGCCGCCTGCGTGCTGGGCTTCCTGCGTACCCTGGTCCCGCCGCAGCGGCCGCGGCCCGGCGGCACCGATCTGGCCGGCCCCGACCCGGCAGTCCCCAGCCCAGCGGTGGCGTCCTATTCGGGTTACTGGCGCCGCGAATCCCGGGTGGCTGATGCCCAGGCCTCGATCGGCGCTTATGAGGCTGGCCTGCGCCCACAGCTGGAGCACCTGCTCGCCTCCCGGCTGGCCGAGCGGCATGGCATCAGCCTGTACGACGACCCGGCTGCGGCGCGGCGGGCGTTCACCCAGGGCCAGCCCAGCTCCGCTGACCTGTGGGACTGGATCGATCCGGCCCGCCCCGCCCCCACCGTGCACGACCAGCCGGGTATCCCGCGCCGCACGCTGACCCGGCTCATTGACCGACTGGAGCGACTGTGACTGAACCCAGCATGGCCCCGGAGCGGGCGGCACAGCGCTGCGCCCAGATCCTGGCGGAGGTCGAGCGGGCGGTGGTAGGGCACCGCCGGGCCCTGGAGCTCGTCATGATCGGGATCCTGGCCAGCGGGCACATCCTGCTCGAAGACCTGCCCGGCCTGGGCAAGACGCTGATCGCCAGGTCCTTCGCCCGGGCGCTCGGCCTGGACTTCGCCCGTATCCAGTTCACCCCGGACCTGCTGCCGTCGGACGTGGTGGGCGCACCCATGTACGACCAGCGGACCGGGGAGATGCGGTTCCGGCCCGGACCCGTGTTCACCCAGCTGCTGCTCGCGGACGAGATCAACCGGACGCCGCCGAAAACGCAGGCAGCGCTGCTCGAGGCCATGGGCGAGGGCCAGGTCAGCATGGACGGGCAGACCCGGCCGCTGCCGCAGCCGTTCGTCGTGCTGGCCACCGACAACCCGATTGAGTACGAGGGCACCTACGAGCTACCCGAAGCCCAGCTCGACCGGTTCCTGCTCCGCCTGCGGCTGGGCTACCTGGACCGCGCGGACGAAGCCGAGATGCTGCAGCGGCGGCTGGACCGGCGGGCCGAGAACGCCGTCCTGAACCAGGTCATCAACGCACCTGAACTGCTGGCCATGCGGTCCTCGCTGGAGGAGGTTCAGGTATCGGCCGACCTGGTGGACTACGCCGTGGCGCTGGTCCGGGCCACCCGGGAGCACCAGCAGATCCAGGTGGGCGCCAGCCCGCGCGGTGGCCTCGCGCTCATCCAGCTGGCCCGCGGCCAGGCGCTGCTGCAGCTGCGTGACTACGTGATCCCTGATGACATCAAGAGCGTCGCCGTGCCCGCCCTCGCGCACCGGATCACCCTTCGCCCGGAACTCTGGGTGCGCCAGGTCAGGCCAGATGACATCGTGGCCACGCTGCTCGCGAACGTGCCCACGCCGCAGACCGACCCGTCCGCTGCCCATGCCTGACCTGCCCGCCACCGGCCGCCCCGGCCGGCCAGGGCCACTGGTCCGGCCGCGGCGCAGCAGGCCGGCCCAGATCAGGCGATGACGGTGCGGTTGCGCTGGACGTTGTCGGCGCACGCCCGGCGGCTGCTCACCCTGGCGCTGGCCAGCCTGGTCATCGCCGTGGTCACCCGGCGCGGCGAGTTCGCCGGGGTGGCTGCTCCGGCCCTGCTGCTGCTGGCCACCTGGCGGCGGGCGCGTCCGGCCCGGCTCCAGGCCACGACCGAGCTCAGCGCCACCCGGATGATCGAAGGCGAGCAAGCGGCCGTGACAATCTCGCTCAGCGATCCCGGGGAGCACACGGTGGACGCGTCGCTGCATCCGGCGCATGCGATCGCGGCACAGCCCGGCAGCGTCTCTGGCGGTGCCGGGCCCCAGGTCGGGCTGCCTTTCCTGGCCACCCGGTGGGGGCGGCGGCGGATCGGCACGGTGCAGCTCACCCTGCGCGACCGGTGGCGGCTGGCCGAAGGCGGCGCGGCGATCGGGCTGCCGTCGGTGGACTGCTACCCGCGCCCGGCTGCCCAGCGCACCCGGGTCATCCTCAGCCGCCTGCCGCAGCGGCTGGGCGAGCACACGGCCCGCGCCGCTGGCGAGGGCGCCGAGTTCGGCGGAGTGCGCGAGTACGTGCCCGGCGACCGGCAGCGCAGCATCAACTGGCCGGCCACCACCCGGCGCGGGCGGCTGCAGGTGAACACGTTCCAGGCGGAACGCTCCCAGGACGTGATCATCCTGGTGGACACCACCTGGGAAGGCGGCGATCCGTCGCACAGCGTGCTGGACACCGCGATGCGCGGCGCCGCGGCCGCGGCCCGTGCCTATCTGGCGGCCAGGGACCGGGTGGGCTTCATCACCTACCGGTACCGCGCCCGGTGGCTGCCCCCGGGCCTCGGCGAACGGCAGTACTACCGGATCGCCGAGGCCATGCTGGCCCAGGATCTGGGCTGGTCGGACGCGGGATTCTCGCGGCTGCCCCGGGCGGCGCTGCCACCGGGCGCGCTGATCCTGGTGTTCACCCCGCTGGTCAACCCCCGGCTGGTCGAGACCCTCCGGGACCTGCGCCAGCGCGGCTTCCCGGTGCTGGTCATCGACGTGCTCCACGGTGACCCGCCGACCGGCCGGGGCGAAGTGGCCCGGCTGGCCCGCCGGGTGTGGCGGATGGAGCAGCAGGCCATCCGGTTCTCCCTGCGCGAGCTCGGCATCCCGGTACTGCACTGGGACGGCGAGCAGAGCCTGGACCTGACCCTGGCCCCGTACCGGCGGCGCGTCATGGTGGCCCGCCGGTGACCGCGCCCCCAGCCACCCCGCGCCCAGCCAGCCCGCGCCGCGTCAGCCCGGGGCCAGTGCCGGTGCTGGCGGCGTTGCGGGAAGCCTGGCGGCACAGCCGGGCCCGGCTGATGGCCACCGCCGGGCTGCTCGGCGCCGCCTGCGTGGCCTGGGCCGCGGTACCGGTCCGGGCGGCCGGCCCCGCCGGGCCCGCGCTCGTGGTGGTCGCCGCCTGCTGCGTGGCCGCGGGGACCGGGCAGCTCGCCGTGGCCACGCTGCCCGAGCCGGACCCGCACAACTACTCCGGGATACCCGGCCGGGCCGGCCAGTGGTTCCTGGCCCAGCTGCGCCAGGTGCCCTGGGCGGAAGGCACTGTGCTCGCCGCGCTGGTCCTGGAGGTGCTGCACCCGGCCCGGCCCTGGCACACCGCCGTGCTCGGCGTGGCGCTCCTCGGTTACCTGCTGGGCACTCACCTGGCCGAAGCGGACCCGGCCCAGGGGACCGCCGGCCGTGTGCTGCGGGCCCAGCTGCCGGTGCTGGCCGCCGGGCTCGGGCTGCTGGTGCTGGCGGCGGCGTCCACCCTGCTGCCGGGCGCTGGCACCGGCGCGGCCGGCGCCTGGCTGCGTACCCTGGCGGCGCTGGCCGCAGTGCTCGCAGCCGGCCTCGCCCTGCCCGTCTGATCCTGCCCGTCAGCGCCCTGCCCGTCAGCGCCCTGCCCGCCTGATCCGGCCTACCGGCCCACCGCATACCCCTGCATGCCACGCGCGTTCGCCGCCCCGTAGAGCAGGCCGTCCGCCCGGGCGACCGCGCTGACCCGGCCGAGTGACCAGGGCGGCCGGACGGTGACCTGATGGCCGCGGGCGCGCAGCCCGGCCACGGCCTCCGGGCCGATCCGCTCCTCCGCGTCCATGGCCAGCGGCCAGGACGCGCGGGGGAAGAACGACGACGGGAAGTGCCTGCTGTGGAAGGCCGGGGCGTCGATCGCCTCCTGCAGGTTCATCCCGAACAGCACGTGGTTGAGGAAGAAGGACAGCGTCCACTGGTCCTGCTGGTCCCCGCCAGGGGTGCCGAAGGACAGGTACGGTTCCCCGCCGCGCAGCACCAGGCCCGGGGACAGCGTGGTCCGCGGCCGCTTGCCCGGTGCCAGGGTGTTCGGCAGGCCCGGGGTCAGCGTGAACATCTGCGCCCGGGTGCCCAGGCAGAAGCCGAGGCCGGGGATGACGGGTGAGCTCTGCAGCCAGCCACCACTGGGCGTCACCGACACCAGGTTGCCGAACTGATCCGCGACATCCAGGTGGCAGGTGTCGCCCGGGGCAGGCCGGGCGCCCGCGTGCCGGCCCTGGCCGGTCACGTCCCAGGCAGGCCGCGCGCGGGCGCCGGATTCCTCCGAAGCCGGCTCCGCCGCGCTGGCCCACTCCGGGATCGTTATCCCGCCGGTGGCGTAGCCGGGCAGCCGGGGCTGCGCCCCGCCGGGACAGCCCGGCCGCAAGTCCGCGGAGGCGGCGGGGCCGACCAGCGCCTGCCGTTGCGTTGTGTAGTCGTCGGAGAGCAGGGCGGTCAGCGGAATCTCAGCGAACCTGGGGTCGCCGTACCAGGCCTCGCGGTCGGCAAAGGCCAGCTTGGCGCACTCCACCACGGTGTGGATGAGCTCCGTGCTGCCCGGTGCCAGGCCCGCCACGCCGAGCCGGTCGAGCAGGGCCAGCTGCTGCAGGAAGACCGGGCCCTGCCCCCACGGCCCGGTCTTGCACACGGTCAGCCCGGCGAAGTCACGGGTCGCCGGCTGCTCCGGCCGGGCCCGCCAGGCCGCCAGGTCCGGGGCAGCGAGCAGGGCCCGGTGTCGCTCCCCGGTGACGTCCATGACCTCGGTCCCGGCCAGGTAGGAGCTGATCGCCTCGGCCACGAAGCCCTGGTAGAACGCCCGCCGCGCGGCCTCGATCTGGATGTCCCGGACGGGGCCCGCCGCCTCGGCCTCGTCCAGGATGCGCTGGTAGGTCGCGGCCAGGGCTGGATTCCGGAAACGCACACCTGGTGCTGGGACACCGTCGGCCAGGTAGATCTCGGCCGAGGTCGGCCAGTGCTCACGGAACACCTGCTCAGCCGAGGCAATGCCGGCGCTCACCCCGGCAGTGACCGGGTAGCCGTCCCGGGCGTAGCCGATCGCGTACTGCATGACCGAGCGCAGTGGCAGGCGGCCGTGCTGCTCCAGGAGCAGCAGCCAGGTGCCGAACGCGGCGGGCACGCACGCGGCGAGCAGGCCGTTGCCCGGCACCAGGTCGAGGCCCAGCGCGCTGAACGCGGACAGGGTGGCGGCGGCGGGCGCAGGGCCCTGGCCGTCCAGCACGAAAGCCCCGCTGCGCTGGCTGGCGTCGTAGCCGATCACCGGCGCCTCACCGCCGAGCCCGTTCATGTGCGGCTCGACGACCTGCAGCACCAGGCCGGCCGCGACCGCGGCGTCGAATGCGGTGCCGCCATCTTCCAGCACCGCCATCCCGGCCGCCGATGCCAGCCAGTGCGTCGAGGCGACCATGCCAAAGGTGCCCGCCAGCTGCGGCCTGGTGGTGAACGATGAGCCTTGCGGCAGCATCAGTGCTCCCGGGGTTGGGACGCAGCGCAACCAGCCCGGCCGCGGGTGCGTCGTAAGAGGCAGGACATACACGGGGTGACGACCAGTGACCCCGCAGCAACAAGGGACTCCGCACATGACATCATCCGCGCGCGCGGGCCGCCGGGCCAGCGCCTGCGCTACCTTGCTCAGCCTCACCGCCCTCGCGGCCGGCTGCGCATCGACGGGTTCCGGTGCCGCGGGCAGCCCGGCCACCGCGTCGTCGCCTGCCCAGGCCAGCTCGTCCGCCAGCACCCCGGGGGGCAGCAGCCCGACCGGAGGATCCACCACCCCGTCCTCGGTGACGGCCTGCTCGTCGTCCGACCTGAGCGCGGCGGTGCCGGCTGGCCAGGGCGGGGCGGCGGCCGGTAGCGCCTACTACCCGCTGAACTTCACCAACACCTCGCACGCCGCGTGCTCCCTGTACGGGTACCCGGGCGTCTCGTTCGTGTCCGGTCCATCCGGCAGCCAGATCGGTGCGGCCGCCACCCGGAACCCGGCGGTCACCCCGGCCACGGTCACGCTGGCCCCGGGGGCGGCCGCTCATGTCACGATCCGGGTGGTGGACGCGCTGAACTACAGCAAGTCCGCGTGCAAGCCGGTGACCGCGAACTGGCTCAAGGTGTTCCCGCCCGGCCAGTTCACCGCCCTGTACGTGAAGTTCTCCGCCCTCACCTGCTCGGCCACGCTGCCCGCCCAGATCGGCAGCCCGCTCAGCGTGGACGCGGTCAAGGGCGGCCAGGGTGTGCCAGGCCAGGGCTTGTAACGCCATTGGGACCCCGCGCCCGCGGTGGCCGCGGATCCCTGTAGCGTCGCGCCTATGACGGACGACCTCCCAGCACGCGTACGCGCCGTCTGCGACCTCGACGTCGCCGATGTGCGCGAGTACAGCGGGCGGCACGAGTACGACGGCCGGATCCAGGACCTCTCCCCCGCCGGGGTGCGGGCCGGCCTGGCCCGGCTGGCCGGGACCGCGGCGGCCGGCCCGCTCGATGACCCGCACGACGAGGCCCACCTGGCCGCGTTCGAGACCCGGGCCCGGGTGGTGTACGGGGACCTGGAACTGCACCGGCGCAACCCGCTGCTGCACCTGGCCGAGATGGACCTGGCCTGCTACGACCGGGAGTACGCACCCGCGGCCGAGCGGGACCGGGCCCGGCTCGACCACCTCGCCGCCTGGCCGCAGGCGGTGGACGCCGCGGTGGCCGCGCTGGACCAGGTGAACGCCCCCGTCGCCACCGCGCTGCTCGGCGGGATCCGGGGGCTGGCCGCGGGCATCCCGGCTGGCGCCCCGGCCGCGGCGGCGGCGGCGGCCGCGCACGCCAGGCTGGTGCAGCACGTGGAACGCGCGGCCAGCGACGGCGATCCCGACCCTGCCCTGGGCGCCGCCGGGCTGAGCTCGCTGATGGGCGGAGCGGACGCCATCGAGGTCGATCTGGGCCGGCTCGCCGGGCGCGCCGATGCGGAGCGGGACCGGTTGCTGGCCCGGCTCGCCGCCGACTGCGCCCGGATCGACGCCAGCCGGCCCGCCCTGGACGTGGCCCGGGAACTGGTCCGCGACCATCCGGCCCCGGATGAGGTGATCGACGTCGCCCGGTACTGGACGGCCCAGGCCATCGAATTCACCCAGCAGCGCGACCTGGTGCCTTACCACGATGGGATCTGCCTGGTCGGCCCGGCGCCGGAATCCCGCCGCTGGGCGATGGCGATGCTCTCCCCGGCCGCACCGGGCGAGCCGGAAAGCCCGTCCTGGTTCTACGTCACGCCGCCTGACGCGTCCTGGCCGGAACAGGCGACCGAGCAGTGGCTGGAGGTGTTCAGCGCGACCACCTTGCCCAGCATCGCCGTGCATGAAGTAGCCCCCGGGCACTTCTCGCACGGCCGGGCCCTGCGCCGGGCGACGGGCCCGGTGCGCCGGACGCTGCACTCGTCCGCGTTCGTCGAAGGCTGGGCGCACTACGCCGAGGAACTCTGCGTCGAGGAGGGCTTCCGCAAGGAGGACCCCCGGTTCGCGATCGGCATCTGGCTGGAGGCGCTGGTCCGGGTGACCCGGCTGGCCTGCGCGATCGGCGTGCACACGGCGGGCATGACGGTCGAGGAGGGAGCCCGCAGGTTCGAGGCGGACACCCACCTGGCCGGCCCGGCCGCGCTGTCCGAGGCCCGGCGAGCCACCTTCGACCCGACCTACGGCCGGTACACCTGGGGCAAGCTGCTGATCATGGACCTGCGCGAGCAGGCCCGGCAGCGGTGGGGCAGCGACTTCAGCCTGCTCCGGCTGCATACCGCGCTGATGGACCTCGGCTCGCCGCCGCTGGGCTTGCTCGGCACCGCCCTGGACCGCGGCTGACCCACCCTGTCCCGGGCCCGCCCCCTTCCCGGGACCCGCCTGCCCCGGGGCGGGATGGGTCTTTTGGTGCGTGGGAGGCGTCTGATAGTCCGGGCGTCCCGCCCGGGGGCTTGATCCTGGGTGCTGTGCGAGACATTATTTGACTATGTCAAAGACTTCGTTGACTCCGTCAGGGAACTCGCCGCAAACGGCCGGGGGCGCGGGCGGAACGGCGGCCAGCAGCACGGCGGTGAGCAGCGGGACTACGGCAAGCGGCGGGACGGTGGTGAGCAGCGGCCGGATCAGGGTGGTACGCGAGTTCAACCGGGCGTACACGAACGTGATCGGCCTGCTGCGCAGCCGCTACCTGGACTCCGCGTACTCGCTGACCGAGGCCAGGCTGCTGTTCGAGCTGGCCCAGGCGGACCAGGCCGAGATCGCCGCGCTGCGCCAGGCGGTGGACATCGACCCGGGGTACCTGAGCCGGATCCTGGCCCGGTTCGCCGCGGATGGCCTGATCACCCGGGAGCCATCTGCGGCGGACGCCCGGCGCCGGGTGATCAGCCTGACCGAGACCGGCCGGGCCATCTTCCAACTGCTGGACCAGCGCTCCACCGAGCAGATCGCCGCGCTGCTCGGCCAGCTCAGTGACGCTGACGCCGGCCGGCTGACCGAGGCGATGGCGACGATCACGCAGCTGACCCGGCCGATACGGCCGCCCGCCGCGGTCCTGCTCCGGCCGCCGGAGCCAGGCGATCTCGGCTGGGTCATCCAGCGCAACGGCGCCCTGTACGCACAGGAGTACGGCTGGGACGCGAGCTACGAGGCGCTGGTGGCCCGGATCGTGGCAGACTTCGCGGGCCGCTCGGACCCGGGCGAGGCCGCCTGGATCGCCGAGCTGGACGGCGCTCCGGTGGGCTGCGTGTTCTGCATGCGGGACGGCGCGGCGACCGCGCGGCTGCGGCTGCTCCTGGTCGAGCCGCGGGCGCGTGGGCTGGGCCTGGGCGAGCGGCTGGTCACCGAGTGCCTGGCCTTCGCCCGCCGCGCGGGGTACGCGGAGATCGTGCTGTGGACCAACGACGTGCTGGCCGCGGCACGGCGTATCTACCAGCGACAGGGGTTCGAGCTGGTCCGCTCCGAGCCGCAGCACAGCTTCGGGCACGACCTGGTCAGCCAGGACTGGCGGCTGCCCCTGAGCTGACCGTGCGGCAGGCTCAGCGCCGCCGGCTCAGCCTGGCTCGCCCGGGACGACCAGGCCCGTCTCGTAGGCCAGGATGACGGCCTGGACCCGGTCGCGCAGGCCCAGCTTGCTGAGCAGATGGCCGATGTGCGTCTTGACCGTGGCCTCGCTGACGAACAGGCTGCGGGCTATCTCCGCGTTGCTGTGCCCACGGGCCAGCAGCAGCAGGGTGTCCCGTTCCCGTGCGGTGAGCGAGGCAAGCCGGGACGGCGACGGCAGCGCCGCGGCGGGACGTCGCGCGAACGCCTCGATCAGCATCCGGGTCACGGTCGGCGCGAGCAGTGCGTCGCCCGCGGCCGCCGCGCGGACCGCGGCGACCAGGTCAGCCCGGGGCGCGTCCTTGAGCAGGAATCCGCTCGCCCCGGCCCGGAGCGCCTCGTAGACGTAGTCGTCGAGGTCGAACGTGGTCAGTATGACCACCTTCGGCCGGGTGAGCTCGCCCGTGGTGATCAGGCGGGTGGCTTCCAGCCCGTCCATGCCGGGCATCCGGATATCCATCAGCACCACGTCGGGTGAGTGACTGGCCACTGCGGCCACCGCCTGGGCGCCATCAGCGGCCTCGCCGACCACGCTGATGCCGTCGGCCGCGTCGAGGATCACGCAGAACCCGGCACGGACCAGTTCCTGGTCGTCGACGACCAGCACCCGGATGGGGTCACCCACCGCACCGCTCACCGGGACACTCACTGGGCTGGCAGCCGGGCGGTCACGGCGAACCCGCCAGAGCCGGCCGGGCCGACGCTGAGGTGGCCGCCGCAGGACGCTGCCCGATGACCAGCAGCAGGGCCAGCCGGAACGGATGCAGCTGAGACCGGTAGACGAGCACCACCGCGACGTCCGCCACGGTAATGGCGAGCGCGACGATGAGGCCCTGGGCCCGCGCTGGAAGCCCGACGACCCCGGGCCATCAGCCTTTCCACGACCCGATGGTACGGCGCGGGGCCGCCGGGCGGCATCTCCATGACTATTCCTGATGCTGGCCGTCCGCGGGCCCGAGCACGGCGCAGAGCCGCGTCGGCCCCGGCCAGCTCGCCGGTGACCGCACCGCCCCCGTCCACCGGCAGCAGCTGCAGCCGCAGTCCCTTCGCCCCGGCGATGTGCCGGTGCAGGGCGTGGCCGAACACCTCAGTGGCCAGCGTCACCGCACCCCGCGCCCGGAGTACCTCGCACAGCAGCTCCAGCCCCTGGCTGAAACCGGCGCAGACCACGATGCGATCGGCCGTCACCGCCACCCCGCGGGCCCGGGACAGGTACTCGGCCAGGGCGGTGCGGAGTTGCGGGAGACCGCGCGGGTCGGCGTAGCCGAGTGTGTCCGGAGGCGCCGCGCCGAGCGCCCGCCGGGCCGCGATTCCCGTCCGGCTCGACTTCGACGCGCACGCGCCAGCGTTCGCCCGCGCGATGACCCGGCTGGACCAGGCGGCCACCAGGCAGCTCGACGAGGTCGACTTCGACCACCGGCTACGGGAGCTGGTGCGGATCCGCGCCTCGCAGCTCAACGGCTGTGCCTACTGCATCGACATGCACTCCATCGACGCCCGCGCGGTGGGTGAGACCGAGCAGCGCCTGTACGCCCTCCCGGCCTGGCGCGAGACGCCGTTTTTCACTGACCGGGAGCGCGCCGCGCTGGCCTTCACCGAATCGGTGACGCTGCTGGCCCAGACGCACGTGCCGGCGCAGGCCTATGCGGAGGCCGCCGCCGTGTTCACCGAGGCCGAGATGGCTGCCCTGGTCAGCCTGGTGGTGGCGATCAACGCCTGGAACGCGATCGGGGTCAGCACCCGGGCCTGGGCACCTGGCTCGTACCAGCCGTAACGTGCGGGCACGGTGGAGGTCTCGGGTGGCCGCGGCGGGATCGGCAAGGCACGGCCGGTCCCGGGGCCGGCCCGGGGCCTGGCGCGGGCCGGGGCCCGGGGAAACCCGGCCCGGGACTACCATCGTGGTGGCGCACACTCGAAGGTTAAGGATCATGCCGGGAACTGACTTGCGGCCAGTGCAGGCCGTACCGCGTGCACCGGGCAGGCGCACCCGCCGGCGCACCCAGGTCGGCGCGCAGCGGGTTATACCGCGGGCCTGGCCCGCGCCGCCCGGGTAGCCCTGCTGGCCTGCCTGGCAGCGGCCGGGCTGGCTGGCTGCTACGCCCGGGCCAGTGCGGCCCCTACGTCCATCGCGATCGGCACGGCCTACGTGCCGCTACCTTCCGTGCCCGGGAAGACCGTCGCCTACCTGGTTATCCGGAACAACAGCAGCAAAGCTGACCGGCTCATCGCCGCCCGCACCAGCGTCGGCGGCCTGGTCACCTTCCGCGCGCTGGCCAGCGGCCACAGCACGGCGATGCACACCATCCCGGCGATCAACGTGCAGGCCGACAGCATCGTCCGGCTGATTCCGGACGGCATGCACCTGCTGATCACCGGCGCGCGGCCGATGCATGGCGGCAAGGACATCAAGCTGACCCTGGTCTTCGCCCGGGCCGGCGCCGTGTCCGTGGAAGCTCAGGTGACGGACCCGCAGACCGGCGGCAGCAGCTACTTCCTCAACTGACGCCGGGTCGCCGCGTGGATCTCCTCTATCACATCGCCGCCGCCCAGGACTGGGCCCAGGCGCAGCGGGACGGCGAGTACCGGATGTCCACCCGCGGCCGGTCCCTGGCTGAGGAGGGCTTCATCCACGCGAGCACGGCCGGCCAGGTCGCGCCCGTGGCGAACGCGTTCTACGCCGATGACCATGACCTGCTCCTGCTGGTGCTGGACCCGCGGCGGATCCAGCCGGAGGTCCGCTACGAGCAGGTGCCCGGCTGGGCCGAGCCGTTCCCGCACATCTACGGACCGCTGAACACCAGCGCGGTACTGCGCGCCGTGCGGCTGGAGCGGGACGCGGCCGGGCGGTTCTTGTTCCCGGCCGGCGCCGACGGCCGCCATGACCAGCCCTGACCAGCCCCGGCCGTTCGCGGCAGGCCGGGATCCGGGGTGGGCTGGCTGGACTTCCCGGCCGGGGTGATGATGCGGCTATGGCGTTGTCCACGGCGTTCACAGAGTTGTTCTCGTTGCAGCACCCGATCGCGCTGGCACCCATGGGCGGGTCGGCTGGTGGTGCGCTGGCGGCGGCCGTCTCTAACGGTGGCGGGCTGGGGCTGCTCGGCGGAGGCAGCGGGAATCGGGACTGGCTGGACCGCGAGCTGCCGGTCGTTGCGGAGGGCACCAGCAAACCGTGGGGGGTCGGATTCCAGAGCTGGGCAATTGACCTCGGCACGGTCGAGCGCGCCCTGGAGATGAGGCCAAGGGCCGTGATGTTGTCCTTTGGCGACCCCTACGCGTTCGCGGGACCCATTCGCGAGGCCGGCGCGGCGCTGATCATCCAGGTCACCGACCTCGCGGAAGCCAGGCAAGCGGTGGATCTCGGCGCCGATGTCATCGTGGCGCAGGGAACCGAAAGCGGTGGGCATGGCGCCCGGCGCGGGCGGTCTACCTTGTCGTTCGTGCCGGTCGTGGTGGACCTGGCGGCACCAACACCGGTGCTGGCCGCCGGCGGGATCGCCGATGGGCGGGGGGTGGCTGCGGCCCTGGCTCTTGGTGCTGCCGGGGCGCTCATCGGGACCCGCTTCCAGGCCACGGCCGAGGCACTTGCCAGTCCCTCGATCAAGAAGGCGATCGTCGAGGGACGTGGCGAGGACACCGAGCGCAGCACTGTGCTGGACATCGCCCGGGGCTCCCGGTGGCCAGCCAGATACTCAGCCCGCACCCTCGGCCACCCGTTCCTCGATCAATGGCGGGGCCGGGAGGAGGAACTCGCCTCGGACCCTGACGCCAAGCGGGCGTATCGGGACGGCGTGGCGCGAGGCGACCTGCTCCCGCTACCGGTGTGGGCCAGCGAGGCGATCGACCTCATCAACGACCTGCCATCCGCGGCCGATCTTGTTGGTGCCCTCGCTGCGCAGGCCGAGGACGCGCTGGCCCGGGCGGCCAGGCGCTGACCGTCCCGGCCTGCTGTGGTCACTGGGCGACGGCCGGCATTTGGTTCTGCGCGGTTCACGACATATCGTGTTGCCCACAAGGCTGGGCCCCGGCACACCGGGGATCCTCATCCGGAGGACCTGGCTGGGCCCCGGGACACCGGGGATCCTCATCCGGAGGACCTATGGTGACGCAGGACGACGTGCAGCTCAGCGAGGCCGAACGGGAAGCGGCCGTTTTCCGGCTACGGGAAAATTTCGCCGCAGGGCTCAGCGCCACTGAATTCCAGCAGCGGCTGGAGGCGGTGTTCGCCGCGGATACCCGTAGTGACCTGGCCACAGCCACCGCGGACCTGCCGCACGGCGGGCTCGCCGCCGCGAACCCGCGGTACGGCGCGGCCCGGACCTGGCCGCCGCGCGGGCGCGGGCGGATCACCGTGCCCGGCGCCCGGCTGGCGTACCGCGTCATGCTGATCAGCAGCGTGGTCACGCTGGGCGGCTTCGCCGCCTGCTGGCTGCTGCTGTCCCTGCTCCTGCTGCACGGCCACGTACTGGCCGCGTCGTTGATCGTGCTGGCCATCCTGGCTGGCCTGATCGGCGGTGCCGCCCTGGGCCTGGCCTGGACCGTGCGCCGTCTCTGGCAGCGCGCCGCGTGGCTGGAGGCACTGCCACTGCTGGCCGGGCAGCCCTGGCTCAGCCGTGCGATATGGGCCGCGCGCGCGCTGATCAGGGGCCGCAGTATGTGGGAGGCCCGCGCCCGGCTCCGGGCCTGATCAGCTCAGTCAGCGCGGCTCAGCCGGACCAGCCGCTGGCGTCCGGCCGCTGGACGCCGCGCGGGCGAAGCGTGCGCCGAAACCGCTGCAGGCGCGACGGTTTCGGCACACAGTTTGGCGGCCGGGGCTTCGCGGGCCGGGCCTGTCCGCGATCAGCTGTGGCCGACGGCGCGCAAGGGCACGACCAGGTAGCGGAACGCGGGCACCTGCTCCGCGTCCTGCTGACCGGATTCCGGCGGCACCCGGGTGATCAGCGCGGGCTTGGCCGGGCTGGTGAACTCCAGCCGGACCAGCCCCGGGTCCGCGGGCTGGTCCGGGTCCGGGGAGGCTGAGCCGCCGGCCGGCTCCCCCTGCCCGCCGCCGCCCCCGCCCGGGCCCGTGGCCGCGGCGGTGAGCCCGTCGAGCAGGTAGTGCGGGTTGAACGCGATGACCGGCTGGTCGCCGCGGAACTCGGCAGGTAGCGTCTCCACCGCCCGGGCGCGGCCCTCAGTCTGCGCCTCGATGACGACCTTCGCGGAGTCGAACGTGAGCCGGACCGGGCTGGCCCGGTCGGCGACCAGCGAAACCCGCCGGACCGCCTCGGTGAACGGGATGACCGGCAGTTCCGCCTGGCAGCCGAACTCGGCCGGGAACCGGGCCCGGTACCTGATGAACTCCCCGCCGATCAGCCTCGCGGTCAGCCGCCGGCCGCCGGTGGCGAAGCTGATCATGCCTTCGGCGGGCCGGGGCTCACCGCCCCGGCCGCTGGGCCGCGCCGCACCACTGCCCGCAGGCCCGGCGGCACCCGCAGGCCCGGCGGCACCCGCCGCTGGCCTGCTGGCAGGGCCGGCGGTCTGCGCCGGGATCTCGAACGCCACTGACACCGGGGTACCCGGGGCCATCGCCCGGGCCGCATCCGCCAGGGTCCGGGCGGGCACCAGGGCCGCCGCCCGCAGGTCCGGCCGGGCCGGCTTCCACGGCACCTCCCGGACCGCCAGCCGGTACCGGTCGGTCGCGGCCAGCGTCAGCATCCCGCCGTCGATGTCCAGGCACACCCCGGTGAGCATGGGCAGCGTGTCGTCCCGGCTGGCCGCCGGGCCGACCTGGGCGATGGCCGCAGCGAGCAGCCCGCCGTCCACCGTGCCCGCCAGCGGCGGCGACGGCGGCAGCGACGGGTACTCCTCAGCGGGCAGCGCGACCAGGGTGAACTCCGCGCTGCCGCAGATGAGGTTGACCACATCGGCGTCCGAGATGAATTCCGCCGCCTGCGCGGGCAGGCTGCGGATGATCTCGGTGAGCAGCCGACCGGGCACGATCACGATGCCCGGCTCAGCTATCTCAGCGTCGATCCGCGCGCTCGCGGACACCTCGTAATCAAAACAGGACAGGGTCAGCCCGTCCTCGTCCGCCGCCAGGCGCAGCCCGGACAGCACCGGTACCACTGGGCGGGTCGGCAATGCGCGCGCCACCCAGGCCAGGGCGTCCGCCAGCGCATCCCGTTCGACCCGGAACTTCATCTGTATGCCTTCCACGTATCCAATACCGCTAGTCCCGATACTGGCACGCCCTGCCGACAACTACAGGGCCGACAACTACAGGGCCGGCACCCCCGGCCCGCGCAACCCCGGGGCCGGCGGGAGTCAGGCCATCCCGGGCGGTACCGACCCGAGCGTGGCCTCGATGGCCGCGGCGAGCGCCCGCGCCGACTCCGCGGTCAGCTCCACCGCCACCCGCGCGGACGGCCCCTGGGCCGGGTTGCGGAAGTCGATGTTCAGGGTGTGCTCGGCTGGCGCGTGCACTGGGTGATCGAAGTAGACCGTGGCCTCGCTGACCGCGAACCAGCCCGCCGCGCCCTTGCCGCTCCCGGTGACATCCACTTTCTCAGTGAGGTACGTGCACATGGCTGATGTCCTCTCAGCTGGCCAGGTAGCGGCCGTAGAAGTCCCAGATCTTCTGCCAGCCGTCGTTGGCGGCCTCCGGCCGGTAGGCGGGCCGGTTCACCGCGAAGAACGCATGGCCGGCGCCCTCGTAACTGTGGAACTCGAACGTCTTGCCCGCCTCGACCAGGGCCTTCTCCAGCTCGGCGACCTGCTCCGGGGAGGGATGTGAGTCCTCCGCGCCGAACAGGCCGAGCAGCGGGCAGGACAGCTGCGGCGTCAGGTGCACGATCGGGCCGACCTTCAGCGGCATGCCCTCCGGGGGCGTGCCGACCACGAACGCCCCGTAGCAGTCCACCGCCGCGTCCAGCGGCAGGCTGCACGCGGCCAGGAACGACTGGCGGCCACCGGAGCAGTAGCCGATCGTGCCGACCTTGCCGTTGGAGTTCGGCATCGCGCGCAGGTACGCGGCGGCGCCGCCCACGTCACCGACGAGCCGCTCGTCCGGCACCCCGCCCGCCGCCCGGACGGTGGCCGCGGCATCGTCGGGACTGGCGCCGGGCGCCTCCCGCCAGTACAGGTTGGGGCAGATCGCGTTGTACCCGTTAACCGCGAAGGTCCGGGTGATCTCCTTGGTCTGCGGGTCGTAGCCGGGCATGTGATGGATAACCACGACGCTGCCGAACGGGCCGGGCCCGAGCGGGCGGGCCAGGTAGGCCTCGACCTGGTCCCCGCCGTGGCCGGCGATGCCGATGGTCTCGGCCAGGATCGCGTCGTACATGAGCTGTCCTCTTTCTCTATGCGAACTTCACGTGGCGAACTCCGTGCGGCGAACCGCCGCTGCACCGCCGGTGCGGGCGGCTGCGGCCGGACGTCCGCTGCCCATGCCCAGGCAACGCTCACATCCTGCCAGCCGGCCGCGGCCTCGTCCGCACCGCCGGCGGCGGAAGTGAGAGGATCCTCCGCATGACCTACCTGGCCGCGCAGGATCGTTATGAGCGCCTTCCCTACCGCCGCTGCGGGCGCAGCGGGATCATGCTGCCCGAGGTGTCGCTCGGGCTGTGGCAGAACTTCGGCGACGACCGCCCCATCGACACCCAGCGGGCCATTCTCCGGCGCGCGTTCGACCTCGGGGTCACCCATTTCGACCTGGCCAACAACTACGGGCCGCCGTACGGCTCGGCGGAGATCAACTTCGGCCGCATCCTCGGTGAGGACTTCCGCCGGTACCGGGACGAGCTGATCATCTCCACCAAGGCCGGCTACGACATGTGGCCCGGGCCCTATGGTGACCACGGTTCCCGCAAGTACCTGCTGGCCAGCCTGGATCAGTCGCTGGCCCGGATGGGCCTGGACTACGTGGACATCTTCTACAGCCACCGGGCCGATCCGGACACCCCGCTGGAAGAGACCATGGGCGCGCTGGCCACCGCGGTCACCTCGGGAAAGGCCCTGTACGCCGGCATCTCCTCGTACTCGGCCCAGCGGACCAGGGAAGCGGCGGCGATCCTGGCCGCGCTGGGCACCCCGCTGCTGATCCACCAGCCGTCCTATTCCATGCTCAACCGCTGGATCGAAGAGGACCTGCTGGATGTGCTCGGCGCGGAAGGCATCGGCTGCATCGCGTTCTCGCCGCTGGCCCAGGGCATGCTGACCAGCAAATACCTGAACGGCGTGCCGGATGACTCCCGGGCCGCGCGCGGTGACTCGCTGACTGCCGATCAATTCACGCAACGAAACCTCGACCATGTAAGGACCTTGAACCAGGTCGCGGAACGCCGGGGGCAGAGCCTGGCCCAGATGGCGCTGAGCTGGGCGCTGCGCGACGAGCGGGTCACCTCGGTACTGATCGGGGCGAGCAGCGTCAGGCAGCTGGAGGAGAACCTCGCCGCCGCCGGGCGTACTGACTTCACCGCCGCGGAACTGGCGGAGATCGACCAGGATGCGGTCGAGGCGGGCATCAACATCTGGGCGGCGTCCAGCCGCAGCTGAGCTTCCCCTGGTTCAGTTACGCCTGGTAACAGGCCAAAACCTGTGGAAGAATCCCGCATCGGGCGAGATGCTCGTGCGGAGATGCTCGTGCGGAGATGCTCGGCTGTGGATGGATTGGCCAGGGAGGCGCTGATATGGGATCGGCCGATCTCGCCATCTTCGGGATTATCGCCCTCATCGTGGGAAGCATCATCGGCTGGTATGGCCGGTCAGCACGCGGCGCGCATGGGGACATGAAGTCGTACAAGGCCCGGGTACCCGCTCTGCGCAAGGCCCGGAACCAGAACGGCTTCCTGATGATCGCGCTCGTGATCATGGCCCTGCTGGTGATCAGCGCCTTCGTCCGGCACTGACCCTGCCCGGACCGGTTACCCAGCTGGCGTGATCCCCTGCGGGAAGCGGAACACCTGATCCGGGTCGTAGGTCGCCTTGATGCTGGCCAGCCGCGGGTAGTTGGCGCCGTAGTAGGCCTGCTGCCAGCCAGGCAGGGCCGGGTCAATGTAATTCTGGTACGCCTGCCCGCTCACATAGGGCCGCATCGCCGCGTGCACGCTGTCCAGCCAGGCCTGCTGCCGGGACACGGCCGCGGCTGACGCGCCCGTACCCCAGTTGGTCGAGTACTGGGCCAGGAACAGCGCGTCGCGATGCACATACGCGGTCGCCTGGGGATGCACCCGGTTCACCGCGCCGCCGCAGGCGTCGAAGGCGACCGCTCCCACCGAGGTCTGCGGCGCAGCCACGCTGCTCATCCGCTCGACGCCGGTGACCAGCGCCTGGATGCCCGCCGTGGGTATCCGGGCGGTGTAAAAGTCGGAGCTGGCGTAGGACGGCTGCCGGGCGAGCTGGCCTTGCGGCGTCTGGGTGGGCAGGTGGCACTGGGCGGCGGACAGCTGGGCGCAGCCCGCCTCCAGCATCATCGCGTGCTGGTAGCTGGTCTCCTCCAGGAAGGGGCTGGCCGGCCTGGTGCCGACCGCGGCGTAGAGCTGTCCGAGCAGCTGCTCGCAGCCCGCGACGCTGCCCAGGTAAGTGCCGCCGACCTGCACGGTGGGCGGCAGCCCCGGGGACGCCTCCAGGTGCAGGTTGGACCACAGCTCGTCCGGCGCGACCGGGGCCCAGTCCTGCCAGGCCGCCACCACCCTGGCCGCGTCCGGCCACGGCCAGGACACGAAGAACACCACCAGCTGGCTGAGCGGGCGGGTGCGGAAGGTGAACGAGGTGACGATGCCGAAGTTGCCGCCCCCGCCGCCCTGGCAGGCCCAGAGCAGGTCCGGATGGCTCGCAGCGGAGCAGTCGCGGACCGCGCCGTCAGTCGTGACCACCTGCAGGCCGGTCAGGTTGTCGCTGGTCAGGCCGTAAGCGCGGGACAGGACCCCGACCCCGCCGCCGAGAGTCAGCCCGGCGACGCCGACGGTGGGGCAGGATCCGCCGGGCACCGCCACCCCGTGGCTGGCCAGCCCGTTGTACAGGTCGATCAGCCGGGTCCCGGCGCCCACCTGGACCGTCTGCGCGCTGGCCAGCCGCAGCGAGTTCATCGCGGTCACGTCCACGACCAGGCCGGTCGAGCTGGACCAGCCCGCGTAGCTGTGCCCGCCGGACCGGGCGGCGACCGGCAGGCCGAACTCGCGGACAAAAGCCAGGCAGGCACTCACGTCGCTGGCCGTGGCGCAGTACCCGATGCCGGCCGGGCTGAGGCGATCGAACCTGGGGTCGAACAGCTGCTTGGCGGTCGCGTACGCGGGCTGCCCGGGCTGCACCAGCCGCTGGGTGGACAGGCGGCGGCGCAGCGCCACCCAATCAGCGTTGCCCGGGGGACGCGGCGCGGAGGCCCGGGCCGACGCGGCCCGGGAGGACGCACCCTGGGCCGCCGCCGGGTGCCCGGCTGGGCCGCCACCGCACGCGGACAGCAACCCGGCCAGCGGGGCGGCGGCCACGGAGGCGCCTGCGGCTACCCGCAGGAACTGCCGCCGGCCTGGCTGGCCTGCCCCCGGTCCGGCCGCCCCGTGTCCGGCCGCCCCGTGTCCGGCCGACCCGTGCCTAGCCACGCCGCGGCTGGCCGCCCCGCGGTGATCTGCCCTGTCAGGATCCGGCATTGCTGCGCCGTCCATGTCCAGCCTCCGTCCCGCGCCGTCGGGCATCGCCATTGTGTGCCGGGCCACCCGCTTCCGTCCGGGTCTGGGCCAACTTCTCCTTGTGACGCGGCAGGCCACGCTGTGGTTGGGCCGGGCTCACCCGGTGCGGCCCGGGCCCGCCCGGCCTGCTGGCGGACCGGAGACAGGGCATGCGGTCAGGAGCAGGCCGATTGGGCTGGGGCAGACCGATGAGCTTGGCGACGCCGTGACGTCATGACTAGTGGATGGCCTGAGCCGGCGAACAGGCGGCCCAGCGGGAATGCATGGGACGGCTATGCCGTTCGCCAGATAAGAAGTTGACTTGATCAACCATCGGGCATATGTTTGAGCTACTCAACTATTGAGTGGCTCAACTTGAGGCGACCGGGGAGGTAACGTGCAGCCACGATCTGACGAGGACCAGCTTGACCTCGCCCTGCTGGATGCCGTGGCCGGCCTGTTTGCCCGGATCCTGGTCGAAGGCGAGCAACTGGCCAAGGACATGGGCGTGCCGCCCTTCGTGCTCAAGGCTCTGCACTTGCTCGATGGCCCGCTGGCCATGAAGGACCTGGGCTCCCGGATGCACTGCGATCCCTCGTTCGTCACCGGCATCGCGGACATGCTGGAAAAGCGCGGGCTGGCGGCCCGGGAAAGCGACCCGGCCGACCGCCGGGTAAAGCGGCTGGTCCTGACCAGCGCCGGAGCGGAGATGAAGCACCGGGTGGAGCAGGAGATGCTGGCCCGGACTCCATGGCGGCAGGCCCTCAGCCCGGACGAGCGGGCGAGCCTGATCACGCTGATCCACCGGATGGCGACACCGTTGAGCGCCACCGATCCGGCCGAGTGTCCAGCGGAGGAGGTGACCAGCTTCCTGGCAGCTGCCACTGTTCCCCCGGTCAGCTGACCGGTTGCTGAGCCGTGGCCGGCCGTGACGGGGCGGCGGGCACGGGCAGGCTTCAGGCAACAGCGGTTCTTCTCTCTCCCTCATGCTTCTGGACGCGGCAGACACCGCCGTGGCCATGGATTTGTATTGCCTGCTATGCCCTGACAAGGAGACGGCATGAGTACCACACAGCCTGCGACCGGAGGCGCCGCCACTGGCGCTCCGGTGGCCGGCCCGGGCCGCCGGAATCTCGGCCTGGCCTTGCTCGTCATCGCCACCGCACAGCTCATGGTGGTGCTGGACGCGACGATCGTGAACGTAGCCCTGCCCGACATCCAGAAGGCGCTTGGCTTCTCTGGTACCGGCCTGGAGTGGGTGGTCAACGCCTACGCACTGACCTTCGGCGGCCTGCTGCTACTCGGCGGGCGGGCCGGGGACATCCTCGGCCGCCGCCGGGTCTTCATCGCCGGGATCATCCTGTTCTCGCTGGCCTCGCTGGCTGGCGGTTTCGCCACCACGCAGGCCTGGCTGCTCACCGCCCGCGCGATCCAGGGCGTCGGCGCCGCCATCGTCGCCCCGACGGCACTATCCCTGGTCGCCACCACGTTCCCGGAGGGGCGGCCGCGCAACCGGGCGATGGGCGTCTACGCCGCGATGAGTATCGGCGGCGCCGCAGTCGGCCTGCTGGCCGGCGGCCTGCTCACCACGTATCTGTCCTGGCGCTGGGTGCTGTTCGTCAACGTCCCGATCGGCGTGGTGGTCGCCCTGATGGCGCCGCGGGCGTTCGCGGAGACCGCCTCGCCGCCACGGCCGGTTCGACCTGCCCGGCGCGATCACCAGCACGCTGGGCCTGGCGGCCCTGGTCTACGGCCTGACCAGCGCGGCCACCACCCCCAACGGCGTCTCGCACTGGGGCGACACGAAGGTGATCGTCTCGCTGACCGCCGCGGTGGTGCTGCTCAGCCTCTTCGTCATCATCGAGTCGCGCAGCAAGCACGCGCTGATGCCGCTGCGGATCTTCCGCAACCGCAACCGGTCCGGTGCCCTGCTGGTCATGCTGTGCGTCGGCACCGCGATGTTCGGGATGTTCTTCTTCCTGACCATCTTCGTGCAGACCGTGTGGGGCTACAGCGCCCTGAAGACCGGGATCGCCTACCTGCCGATGGTGGCCACCATCATGGCGATGGCCGGGGTCAGCGCCCAGCTGGTGCCGCGGATCGGCGCCAGGCCGCTGCTGATCGCCGGATCGACCATCGGTGCGGGCGGCATGTTCTGGCTGTCCCGGATCAGCGAGCACAGCACCTATGCCGGCGGCCTGCTCGGCCCGATGATGGTCACCGCGGCTGGCCTGGGCATGCTGTTCATGCCGCTGACCCTGGTTGCCCTGTCCAAAGTGGAGGACAGGGACGCCGGGCTGGCGTCCAGCCTGCTGAACACCGGCCAGCAGGTCGGCGGCTCGATCGGGCTGGCCCTGCTCGGCACCGTCGCCTGGACCGTGGTCGCGAACACCGCCCGGCACTCGGCGGAGGTCGCGAAGGCGGCCGCGGCCACGGCCGCCAAGGCCGGCCATCCGGTGCACCTGTCAGCCGTGCAGGCCAAGGCGGCCACGACCGCGATCTACGATCACGCGCTCTCGATCGGGTTCTCCCGCGGCTTCGAGGTATCCGCCGCCATCGCCCTGCTGGGCCTGGTCGTGACGCTCGCCCTGATCCGGGTGAAGCGGGCGGACCTGGCCGGCGCGCAGGCCACGCTGACCAGCGTGCCGGGCGCCGGGGATGCCGACCTCGAGCCGGCCGGTGCCGAACTGGCTGACCCGGAGACGGTGCACGCCCGGGCAGGCGGCGCGGAAGCGCTGGAACTGGAGTAACCCGGTCAGGTCCAGGCCCCAGCCCGGGACCATGGCCCCTGACCGCAGGCCACCTCCCTGGTCCATGGTGACCAGGGAGGTGGCCTATGTATGTGGTCATTGTGTACGAGAGCCTGTTTGGTAACACCCGTGAGGTGGCGGAGGCTATCCGGGACGGCATCCGGGACGCCCAGCCGGACGCCCAGGTCCGCTGCGTCCGGGCGAGCGAGCCCAACCTGGACCTGGCGGTGGGCGCTGACCTGCTGATCGTGGGCGCCCCGACGCACAACCGCGGGCTGGCCACCGCGGTGACCCGGAAAATGGCCATCCGGGCCGAGGAGCGGGTCCCGCTCGCGGTGCCCGGGCACGGTGCCGAGCCGGCCGGGTCAGGGCCGGGCGTCCGCGAATGGTTCCATGCGCTGCCGAAGGCCGCACCCGGCAGCCTGGGCGCGGCATTCGACACCCGGGTGCCGTCCCGGCTGGCGGGCGGCGCCGCGCATGCCATCAGCCGTCGCCTGCACCACCGCGGATACCAGCTCGCCGCCGAGCCAGCCGGATTCATCACCGAGGACGTCGCGGGCCCGATGCGGGATGGCGAACTGGCCCGGGCCCGGGCCTGGGGTTACCGCCTGCTCCGCTGACCAGCCGCCGGCCAGGATAAAGAAACACCCCGAACCCGATGAAGGTCCAGGGTGTCCTCGATGTCCTGCGACATCACACAGGGCTCCCGCGATAGGACTCGAACCTATAACCTGCCGGTTAACAGCCGGACGCTCTGCCGATTGAGCTACGCGGGATCGGCGGACGGACCTGCAGGCCGGGACGCCGGATCCCGTCCTACTACCGCCGCGGGGATAAGGGTAGCGCACCTACGGCGCTGCGTGCGTGCGCAGCCCGCCGACCACGGCTGTTTGGCCGCCCGCAACGAGGAGTACGACTGCACATCATGGGAAGGTCAACCGGCGGGATTACTCAGGTGAGAGAGGGTTCCTTATGCGGTATCGGATTAGCTTCGTCACAGGCTTCGCCGTTGGCTTCGTGGTTGGCGCGCGGGCTGGCCGGGAGCGCTACGAGCAGATCAAGAAAGTGGCCCGGAAGGCAGCGGACAATCCAGCGGTCCAGCAGGCGGCGGGTGCCGCGCAGGCCCAGGCGGCAGGCCTGGCCAGGTCCGCCAAGGACAAGGCGATGCAGCAGGTTCCCGGGCTGACGGCCAAAGCGAAGAACGTCGGGGAAACACTGCAGGACCATGTCCCGGCCCGGTGGACCCACGGCGGCAGCGAGGGCGCAGACCCGAACGGGACGGCGCCGCAGACGTCCGCCCCGGGCACCACGGACAGCATGCCGCAGAGCTGACCGCTCGGTCCGTGACTCCGCGGCGGGGCCGGGCACCGGCCCGCCGTGGAGCCAGCGGCGCCTATTCCCGGCGATATCAGCATGCCGTTTGCCCCCGTGCCGGTAACGGTATAACGGTCGCATGAACCCACTCTCTGGTGTTCTCTCCGAATCCTGGGCGCTCTACCGGCGCTTCGCCGCGCATTTCCTGCTCATCGCCTTTGCCATCTACGTGGTGACCGCGGCCATCGTGGCCCTGCTCACGCTGGCCGGGCGGGCCGGCGTGTCGCTGGGCGCGATCGTCAACTTCATCGGTTTCTGCCTGGTCCAGGCGGCGCTGGTCAAGGCGGTGCAGGACGTCCGGGATGGCCGGGTCGACCTGACCTTCGGGCAGACCGTGTCGGCGGCGCTGCCCTACATCCCCGCGGTCGCCCTGGCCGCCTTTCTCGCCGGAATCGGGATTGGCATTGGCCTGGTGCTCTTCCTCGTGCCCGGGCTTATCCTGCTGACCTTCTGGTCGCTGATCGTGCCGTGCATCATCATCGGCGGGACCGGCCCGATCGCGGCCTTCGGGCAGAGCTGGCGGACCGTACGCGGGTACGCGTGGCGGGTGTTCGGCACCTACATCCTCGTGTTCCTGCTGCTGATCGTGCTTGACGTCATCCTGTCCCTGATCTTGTTCGCGCTGCCGGTGGCGGCCAGGGGATTCATCAGCAGCGTGGTGACCGGCACGCTGGTCGCGCCGTTCACCGCGCTAGTCGTGACGCAGATCTACTACCGGCTCACCGCGGCCCACGGCGCGGCCGCGCCCGGTCAGCCGGGGCCCTTCGCGGGCGCGGAACCGTCCTGGCCGCCGCCGCCCGGATCCGGCCCGGGCGCGGAACCGTCCTGGCCGCCGCCGCCCGGATCCGGCCCGGGTCCGGAACCGTCCTGGCCGCCGCCGCCCGGATCCGTGCCGGACGCGGAACCGCCGCCCTGGCCGCCACCGTCGCCGCCGCCAGCGTCGTCCTCCTAACGCGTAGGGGGCTGCCGGGCCGCTGGCCCGGCAGCCCCTTCCGCTGGGCCGGCGGCCAGCACCAGCGGCCGGGCTGGTGCTCAGCCAGCACCCACCGAGACCCCGGCCTCGAGGAAGCGCAGCGTGGCGCACACCGTCTCATACCGCCACAGGGCCACGGTGCGCTCGAACCCCTGAGCCGCGTCCAGGCTGTCCCGCAGCGCACCAGCGATCGGCACCAGCTGCGTGCGCTGCGCTTCCAGCAACGGCTGCGGATCGGCGCCGGCCCGGTACAGCAGGGCGAGCTTCACCATCAGCTCCGAACGCACCTCACGGGTGTGCGAGACCGGCCGGGACAGCCAGACGGCGGCCGCGTCCCGGCCAGCCGGGGTGCCGGTGACGAGCGAGCGGACCGGCCCGTGGCTGGTGGGCTGGTGCCCGGCCGGGCACACCAGCCCGAGCAGTTCCAGCCGCTGCAGCGCCCGGTAGATCAGCGGTTTGGGGACCTGCCAGACCTGGCCGACATCGCCGCCCCGGCCGAGCAGCCGGGCCAGCGCGAACCCGTGCGTGGGCGCCTCGCAGACCAGGCTAAGCACCAGCCACTCGGTCAGCGACAGCGACGGCTGCGGCTCAGCCGCGTCCTCCTTCGCACCCATCACCTCAGGCTAGCCCCATTCACGCCGCAATAGCTTGATCATCACAGCGGGCCAGCCTCAGGCAGGCGGGACGGCTAGCCGAGGTACTCGCGGAGCATCTGGGCGCGGCTGGGGTGGCGGAGCTTGGCCAGGGTCTTGGACTCGATCTGGCGGATCCGCTCCCGGGTGACGCCGAACTCCCGGCCTACCTCCTCCAGCGTGCACGGGTGGCCGTCCATCAGCCCGAACCGCAGCTGGATGATCTTCTGCTCACGCGGGCTGAGCGTGTCCAGGATCTGCTCCAGCTGATCCTGCAGCATGATGAACGCGGCTGCCTCGATCGGCACCACCGCGTCGGCGTCCTCGATGAAGTCACCCAGGTCGGAGTCTTCCTCGCCGATGGGCGACTGGAGCGAGACCGGCTCCTGGGCGATCCGCTGGATCTCCGCCACCCGCTCAGTGCTCATCCCCATCTCGGCGGCGATCTCAACCGGGCTGGCTTCCCGGCCCAGGTCCTGGTGCAGCTGGCGCTGCACCCGCACCATCTTGTTGATCGTCTCCACCATGTGCACCGGGATCCGGATGGTGCGTGCCTGGTCCGCGATCGCCCGGGTGATGGCCTGCCTGATCCACCAGGTGGCGTAGGTGGAGAACTTGTAGCCCTTGGTGTAGTCGAACTTCTCCACCGCGCGGATCAGGCCCAGGTTGCCCTCCTGGATCAGGTCCAGGAACACTAGGCCGCGGCCGATGTACCGCTTGGCGATCGACACGACCAGGCGGAGGTTGGCCTCGATCAGCCGCTGTTTGGCGCGCAGGCCGTCCGCGGCCAGCTCGTCCAGCTCGCCGCGGTGCATATCCAGCAGCGGCGCGCCGCCGGTGAGTTTCTCCTCGGCGAACAGCCCCGCTTCGATGGATTTGGCCAGCTCCACCTCGTCCTGGGCGGTCAGCAGCGGCACGCGGCCGATCTCGCGCAGGTAGATGCGGACGAGGTCGCCGGTGCCAGGCCGCTGCGCTGCCTCCTGGGCGGCCCGGGCCGCGTCCGCGGCGTCGTCGGCGGCCGGATCGACGATCTCCACGCCCTCGTCAGTGAGCAGGCGCACCACATTGTCAAAGGCGTCGGCCGGGAGGTCAGCGGCATCGAGCGCGGCCGTGATGTCAGCCGCGGCGACGGAGCCGCGCTCCCTAGCCCGTGCGACCAGCTCCGCCACCTGATCAGCTGACAGTCCGCCACCGGGAAGTAACGTAAGGGTCACGCAGACCAGTCTGCGCCATCAGTCCGGGGTAACGGTGGTGACAATTTTATCACTTTATAGTTAGTAACGTCGGCGCCATCTGCACCGATATGCATCTGGGTTCACTGCAGAAATCACCTGCCCCAGCATCTGCCCGGCGTGCCAGCAACCACCCGGGCGGAGGCTGGCGGGGCTGGCTCAGAGCGCCCCGGCTGCCCGCTCCAGCAGAACTTTCCGGCGCTGCTCCAGGCCGATCAGGTCACCGAAAATCCGGTTGTATTCCTGGCTCTCCACCGGGCTGAGCCGCTGCAGCCGTGATTTGAGCATGCTGATCTGCCGGCTGACCGCGAGTTCCTCCACCCGGGCGAGCACCGCCTCGGCGTACCGGGCATCCGGCTCCCCGTCCTTGCGCGGTGCCTCGATGGCCTCCACGGCCAGCCGGGTGACGAACTCCCGCGCCCGGCCACCCGGGGCCACCTCGATCAGCCGGGCGGCCCATTCCCGCGCTGACCCCGCACTGGCCACTCCCCCGCAGCTGGCGATCAGCTCCCGGACGCTAGCGTGCACGGGCACACTGAAATCGCTGCCCAGCAGCGTGTCGAAGGCCGGGCCGCACAGTGCCGGGCGCTGGATGGCCAGCTTCAGCGCCTGCCGCTCGAGGTTCACCACCGGGTCGTTCGCGTCGTACCGGTGCTCGGCAGCGGCTGCGTCTGGCTGGCCGGCCGGATCGGCCCGGGGCCGCCCCGGGCCGGTGCCAGCCCGGCCGCCGGGCCGGCGGCTGGCCACCCCGGGGGCGCCGGATCGGGCCTGGCCTGGCCCGATCCGGGAGCGCACCCGGTCCAGCACGAACTGCTCATCCATCATGCCGAGACGGTCGTTCATGCCGAGCCACCGGTGCAGGCTGACGGCGTACATGTCGTGCAGGGACGGGTCCTTGATCCGGCCGATGATCTGCGCGGCCGCGTCGATCGCGGCCAGCCGCCCCTCGTTGGCGTCCAGGTTGTGCTTGCCGATCTCGCTCCGGATGGCGAATTCGAAGATCGGCACCCGCTGCGCGACCAGGTCGCGGACGGCCACATCGCCCTGCTTGAGGCGCAGGTCGCACGGATCGAGGCCGTCGCCCTGCACCGCCACGTAGGTCTGGGTGACGAACCGGTCCTCCAGGTCGAAGGCCCGCAGCGCCGCCCGCTGGCCCGCCGCGTCCCCGTCAAAGGTGAAGATGACCTCACCGAGCTGGAAGTCAGCGTCGATCAGCAGCCGGCGCAGGATCTTGATGTGCGCCTCGCCGAACGAGGTACCGCAGGTGGCCACCGCGGTGGGCACGCCCGCGAGGTGGCAGGCCATCACGTCGGTGTACCCCTCGACGATGACCACCTGGCGGCGCTGGGCAATCTCCCGCTTGGCCAGGTCCGCGCCGTACAGCACGGAACTCTTCTTGAACAGCGGGGTTTCCGGGGAGTTCAGGTACTTCGCGCCGTCCTCGTCCGGGTTAAGCTTGCGCGCGCCGAACGCGATCACGTCCCCGGTCAGGTCGCGGACCGGCCAGATGAGCCGGCCACGGAACCGGTCCACCGGGCCGCGGCGGCCCTCCCTGGCCAGCCCGCCGAGCAGCAGTTCCTGCTCGGTGAACCCGCGGCCGCGCAGGTGCCGGGTCAGTGCCTCCCACTCCGCGGGCGCGTACCCGACCCCGAACCGCGCGGCGTCGGCCAGCTCGAATCCCCGCTCGGCCAGGAACGCGCGAGCCGTTGCGGCATCCGCCCCATGCAGGCGTTGCTGATAGAAATCAGCGGCCGCCTGGTGAGCCTCCAGGAGACGGCGGCGCTGGCTGTGCTCCCGCCCTGGCACCTGGCCGCCCTGCTCGTAGCGCAGTTCGAGACCCGCCCGCGCGGCAAGCCGCTCCACCGCCTCCACGAACGCCAGGTTGTCGATCTTCTCCACGAACTTGATCACGTCGCCGCCCTCGACGCAGGAGAAGCAGTACCACAGGCCGCGGGCCGGGGTGACGTTGAACGAGGGTGTCTTCTCGTCGTGGAACGGGCACAGGCCCTTGAGTGAGCCACCGCCCGCGTTACGGAGCTGGAGGTACTCCCCGACCACCTCATCGATGGCCGACTTCTCCCGGACGAGGGCGATGTCTTCATCGCGGATCCGGCCCGCCACTGGCACCCTCCGCCGCTCGCTGCTGCTCCCGTTCGCGGCGAGTCTAGTCCTGGGTACCGACCGCCTGGCCGCCCAAAACGCCTCGCCACGCGGGCTGGTATCAGCCGGGACGGCTGATACCGTCACGTCGTGCGCGGGCCGCTGGTGCTGTGGGACATCGACCACACCCTGATGGACGCGGGCGGCGCGGGCTGGCGACTGTACCAGCAGGCGTTCCGCGACATGTTCGGCCGGGAGCTGTCCCGGGCCCCGGCGCTGGCCGGCCGGACCGACCGGGCGATTGCGCTCGATGCGCTGACCCTGGCCGGGGTGCCGCAGCCCCGGACCCAGCTGGACGCGTTCCAGCAGCACGTGGCCAGGCTGGCGCCGGGCCTGGCCGGCTGCTGCGCGAGGGCGGCCGGGTGCTGCCCGGCGCCGCCGCGGCGCTGGCCGCGCTGGCCGGCCAGGACGGCATGGACCACGCTGCCGTCCAGTCGGTGCTGACCGGCAACATGCGCGCGCTGGCCGAGGTGAAGCTCGCCGCGCTCGGCCTCGACGACTACCTGGACCTCCGCGTCGGGGCCTATGGTGACGCGCACGAGATCCGGGCCGACCTGGTCCCGCTGGCCCGGGCGAGCGCCGCGGCGGCTTACGCGGCGGACTTCGGCGGCCGGGCCACGGTGTTGGTCGGGGACACGCCGCTGGACATCGCGGCCGCCCGGGCCGCGGGCGCGCGGGCGGTCGGCGTGGCCACCGGGAGCTCGACCGTGGCTGACCTCACCGCCGCGGGCGCCGATGCGGTACTGCCCGATCTCGTCGATACCGCCCGCGTGCTGGCCGCGATCACCGGGCCTTAGCGCTTCTGCGGCGGGCCTTCTTACGACGGCCCGCCGGGGGTACCGTGAAGGACATGCCGGGCTGCTGACCCGGGCAGCGCTTCCGGCAGTGGAGTAGACGCGAGGCCGACGATGCTCAAGCGGATCCTTCTTGCCCTCGACAGCTCCGATTCCGGACCGGTCGCGGTCAGCTTCACGATCGCGCTGGCGTGCGATGGAGCGGCCGTGCGCATCGTGCACATCAACGAGTTCCAGATCGGCGGCCGTGGGCTGAACGTGGAGACAGCTGAGGAAGCCGGTCACGTGGTGGAGGCCGCCGTGGCGCAACTGCGCAGCTGCGGCATCCAGGCGTCCGGGCATGCGTCCATGGCCACCTGCTCGGGGATCGCGGACTACATCGTGGCTGAGGCGGCCAGCTGGCCCGCTGACGCCATCGTGCTCGGCTCCAGCCGGCGGCACGGCATGCGGCGCCTGCTCAGCCACGGAGTGCGGAACCGGGTCATCCGGCTCACCCATCTGCCGGTACTCACCGCGCCGCCTCCGCTCACGGTCAGCACCGTCCTGGACGGCCAGCCAGGCCGCCTGCCCCGGCGCCGCCGCCGGGGTCGCCCGATCAGCCAGCCGGACTCGCTCAGCCATCCCCGGCCGTAACCGTGGCCGCAGGCCGGGAGGCATGACCGGCGGCAGCTGGGGCAGACTGGTGCCCGCGCTGGCCCGGCTGGCCGCCGAGGCCGGCTATTACGACCAGGCCCACCTGGCCCGGGAGTTCCGCGGGCTGGCGGGCTGCTCCCCCTCGGCGTGGCTGGCGGAAGAGTTCCGAAACGTCCAAGCCAGCCTGCCGGGAGAAAGCGAGAGTTGACGCATGACAGATAACAGCCCAGCACCCCAGGTCTGGCCGACCCTGCGGGCCTGCGACGCGCGCGGGCTGATCCGTTTCCTGGTCGACGCGTTCGGCTTCGAGGCCACAGTCGTGTACGGCGAAGGCGAGCGGGTGGACCACGCCCAGCTGTCCTGGCCACCCGGCGGCGGCATCATGCTCGGGTCGGCCCGGGAGGACTCCGACCACGACAGCTGGCCGGTGCAGCCGGGCAGCTGCGGCTGCTACGTGGTCACCGACGATCCGGACGCGCTGTTCGCCCGGGCCACCGCGGCCGGCGCGGAAGTCCTGATGGGCCTGCACGTCACCGACTACGGCTCACGGGATTTCGCGGTCCGCGATCCCGAGGGCAACCGCTGGTCGTTCGGCACCTACCGGGGCGAGCCCCGGAAAGGGTAGCGCGGTGCCCCGGCGCGGCGGCGCCGCGCCGGCGTTCCGCCGCACGGGGTTCAGCTGAGCAGGTCAGCCAGTGGGATCCCGGGGTCGGCCAGCCGGCCGGTGTCCACCTGGGTGCCCGCGTACCCCGCGCGGATCAGCGCCTGGATCTCCCCGGTGACGTCCCACACGTTGACGTTCATGCCGGCCACCACCGCGCCGGCCGCCAGCCAGAAGGCGATGAACTCCAGCGCGGCCGGGTCACCCCGGTACACCACCTGGTCGTAGTAGCCCGGCTCGGGCAGCCCGGAGCACTCCATGCCGAGGTCGTACTGGTCGCTGAAAAAGTACGGCACCCGGTCGTAGGACACCGGCTGGCCGAGCATGGACCGGGCCGCGGCGGGACCGCCGTTCAGCGCGTTGGCCCAGTGCTCCACCCGCACCCGGCGGCCCAGCAACGGGTGCGCCACGCTGGCCACGTCACCGGCGGCGAAGATGTCCGCGTCGCTGCTGCGCAGCGCGGCATCCACCCAGACGCCGTTCTCCACCTTCAGGCCCGCCGCCTCGGCCAGCGCCGTGGCGGGCGCCGCGCCGATGGCCACCACCACGACGTCGGCGGGCAGCTCGGCGTCGGCCGAGGTGACCACGGTAGTGACCCGGCCGGCCTGGCCGCGCAGCTCACGAGCTTGCTCGCCGAACCGGAACTCCACCCCGTGGGAGCGGTGCAGGCCAGCGAACAGCCCGCCCAGTTCCGGGCCCAGCTGCCGGTGCAGTGCGGTGGGCTCAGGCTCCAGCACCGTTACCCCGCAGCCCTTTTCCCGCGCGGCCGCGGCCACCTCCAGGCCGATCCAGCCGGCCCCGATGATGACCACGTTGGTGTCCTCGCCGGGTACTGGGGCCAGCACGGTGGCCAGCGCCTCGCTGTCCGCTGCGGTGCGCAGGTAATGCACCCCGTCGAGATCGTGACCCGGCACGTTCAGCGGGCGCGGGTAGGCGCCGTTCGCCAGCAGCAGCCGGTGGTAGCCGATGGCCCCGCCGTCGGCCAGGCTGACCTGCCGGGCGGCCCGGTCGATCCCGGTAACCGTCGTGCCCAGCCGGAGGTCCACGTCATGCCCGGCGTACCAGTGCTCGTCGTGCACGTAGAGGGAGGTCTTGTCGGCCTTGCCGAGCAGGTAGCCCTTGGACAGCGGCGGCCGCTCGTACGGCCGCTCCTCCTCCGCGCCGATCAGCACGACCGGCCCGGTGAACCCTTCCTCGCGGAGCGTTTCCGCGGCCTTCGCGCCGGCCACGCTGGCGCCAACGATCACGAATGCGGGCTGCTGTGGCATGTGACTCCTTTGTCTGCTGGAACCGGCACAGCCGGGTATAGGGGTATTTGCCTGCAGGTAATCGGCACAGCCGGGCGTGCCACGCCACCGCGGAGGTGTCGGTGAGGGAGGCGATCTGGTCCACCACCACCCGCAACCGCGCCGCGTCACTGCTGGCGGCCGCGTAGGCCGGCCGGAGCGCGCGGTCGAGCGTGCCCGGGGCGCCGATCCGCACCGCCCCGGCCAGCTCGGTGATCAGCTCCCGCTCCTTGGCCTGGGCCGCGGCCGCACCGGCCCGGCGCATCACGTAGTAGGCGGTGACGCCCTTCAGCAGCGCGCATTCCAGCCGCTGCTGCCGCGGCACGATCAGGTCAGCGGCGTACCTGGTCAGCGGCTGGCCACCGGCCGCCGCCACGGTCGCCTCCTGGGCCGCCCGGCAGAACCGGCCGATCAGCTCACTGGTCAGGTTCTTCAGCGCGGCCAGCGACTCCGGCCCGCCGTCGAACCCGGCGGGCCAGCAGGGCAGCGCGAGCAGCTCGCCGCACACCGCGGTGAGCTCCGCCGTGGTCACCGAGCCGGGGGCGCAGTACTGCGCGGCGGTGAGCTCACTGATCGCGGCCCGCTCGGCCGGGTCGGCCAGCGCGGGCAGCGTGATGAAGCCCGCGTGCAGGCCGTCCTCGAGGTCGTGCACCGAGTAGGCCACATCGTCGGCCCAGTCCATGACCTGGGCTTCCAGGCAGGACCGGCCCGGCGGGGCGCCGTCCCGGATCCAGCCGAAGACCTCCGCGTCGTCGGCGTACGCGCCGTACTTGACCAGGCCAGGCCCGGGCATCCCAGGCTCTTCGCCGACGAGGGGGGGCGCGCCGGAGGCGTGTCCCCTCCGAGCCGGCGACTCGCGTGGGGCTCCGGGGGGTCGCCCCCCCGGGCTGGCACCGCCGACGAGGGAGGGCGCGCCGGAGGCGTGTCCCCTCCGAGGCGGCGACTCCCGGGGGCGGGGGGTTCCGGGGGTAGTCCCCCGGGCAAGCAGAGCGGGGGGTCGCCCCCCCGGGGCAGCACTGTTCAGATACGGGTACTTGAGCGTGGCATCCAGGGTGGCCCGGGTCAGGTTCAGTCCCGCGCCGGGCACCTTGGCCTCCAGCCGGGTCAGCAGCCGCAGGCTCTGTGCATTCCCCTCGAACCCGCCGCACGGCGCAGCCAGCTCAGCCAGGGCGGCCTCACCGTTGTGGCCAAACGGCGGGTGCCCGAGGTCATGCGCCAGGCACGCGGCATCGACCAGGTCGGCGTCGCAGCCCAGTACCGCGCCGAGCTCCCGGCCGATCTGCGCGCATTCCAGCGAATGGGTGAGCCGGGTGCGCGGGAAATCCCCCGCGTCCACCGCCACCACCTGTGTCTTGGCGGCCAGCCGCCGCAGCGCCGAGGTGTGCAGCACCCGGGCCCGGTCCCGCTCGAACGGGCTGCGCGGGAACCGCGCCCGCGCCGCCTCAGCCGCGGCAGAGGGCTCCCAGGCAGGCACCGCGGCCCGCTTGGGCGGCTCAGCCGCCCAGCGGGCCGTGGCGTGGTGATCGTAACCGGGACGTGCCGTCACCTGCTGTCGCTGCCACCTGAGGACTCGAGGACCACAGCGCGGCCTGCCTCCAGCCGGGCCACCGGCACCCGGAACGGCGAGCAGGACACGTAGTTCAGCCCGACCTGGTGGAAGAAGTGCACCGAGTCGGGGTCGCCGCCGTGCTCGCCGCACACGCCCAGCTCCAGCTCAGGCCGGGTGGCCCGGCCTTCCTCGCCGGCGATGCGGACCATCCGGCCCACCCCGTCCGGGTCGATGGTCTCGAACGGGGACACCCCGAAGATGCCCAGCTCGATGTACCGGCTGAAGAACGCGCCTTCCACGTCGTCCCGGGAGAAGCCCCAGGTCATCTGGGTCAGGTCGTTGGTGCCGAAGGAGAAGAACTCGGCCGACCTGGCGATCTCGCCGGCGATCATCGCGGCCCGCGGCACCTCGATCATCGTGCCGATCATGGTGTGCACGTGGGTGCCGGTCTCCTCCTCGACTTCAGCCAGCGCCTTGGCGGTGGCGTCCCGGGCGATCTCCATCTCCTGGACCGACGCGGTCAGCGGGATCATGACCTCCGGCCGCGGGTCCTTGCCTGCCTTCTTCAGGTCCGCCGCGGCGTGCGCGATGGCCCGGACCTGCATGTCCAGCAAGCCGGGGATAACCAGGACAAGCCGGACGCCGCGCAGGCCGAGCATGGGGTTCTGCTCGTGCAGGCGGCGCACCGCGTCCAGCAGCTTACGGTCCTTGCTGGTCGCGTTGTCGCCGGCCAGCGCGATCTTGACCGTCAGATCGGTGAGGTCGGGCAGGAACTCGTGCAGCGGCGGGTCGATCAGCCGGATGGTGACCGGCAGCCCGTCCATGGCCTCGAGGATCTCCACGAAGTCGCCGCGCTGCAGCGGCTCGAGCGCGTCCAGCGCGCGCTGCCGGCCGGCCTCGTCCTCGGCCAGGATGAGGTCCTCGACTAGCTGGCGGCGCTCGCCGAGGAACATGTGCTCGGTGCGGACCAGGCCGACCCCGCCCGCGCCGAACCGGCGGGCCCGGGCGCAGTCATCGCCGGTGTCCGCGTTGGCGTGCACGCCGAGGCGGCGCCGCTGGTCGGCGTGGTTCATGATCCGGTCCACGGCCTTGACCAGGTCGTCGGCGTCCACGTCCAGGCCGCCCTCGAAGTACTGCACGACCGGGGAGGCGGCGACCGGCACCTCACCGAGGTAGACGTTGCCGCTGGTGCCGTCGATGGACAGCACGTCGCCCTCGTTGATGACCACGCCGTCCGGCGCGGTGAACCGCCCGGCCTTCGTGTCCACCTCGAGTTCCTCGGCACCGCAGACGCAGGTCTTGCCCATGCCGCGTGCGACCACCGCGGCGTGGCTGGTCTTGCCGCCACGGCTGGTCAGGATGCCCTTGGCGGCGATCATCCCGTGCAGGTCGTCCGGGTTGGTCTCGCGGCGGACCAGGATGACCGCCTCGCCGGCCGCGGCCCGCTCGACGGCCTTGGCCGAGTCGAACACGGCCTTGCCGACCGCGGCGCCCGGGGACGCGCTGATCCCCTTGGCGATCCGCTTCGGCTTCTGGCTGAGGTCGAACCGGGGGAACATCAGCTGCGCCAGCTGGTCCCCGGTGACCCGGGTCAGCGCCTCGTCCATGTCGATGAGGCCCTGGTCCACGAGCTGGGTGGCGATCCGGAACGCGGCACCGGCGGTGCGCTTGCCGACCCGGGTCTGCAGCATCCAGAGCTTGCCGCGCTCGATCGTGAACTCGATGTCGCACAGGTCCCGGTAGTGGTTCTCCAGGGTCCGCATGATGTCCATCAGCTGTGCGTAGCACGCGCTGTTGATCTGCTCCAGGTCCTGCAGCGGCACGGTGTTCCTGATCCCCGCGACCACGTCCTCGCCCTGGGCGTTCTGCAGGTAGTCGCCGTAGACGCCCTGCTGGCCGCTGCCCGGGTCGCGGGTGAAGGCGACCCCGGTGCCGGAGTCCATGCCGAGGTTGCCGAACACCATGGCCACGATGTTCACGGCGGTGCCGAGGTCAGCCGGGATCCGCTCCTGGCGGCGGTACAGGATGGCCCGGTCCGCGTTCCACGAGCTGAACACCGCGAGCACCGCCATGTCCATCTGCTCCCGCGGGTCCTGCGGGAAGTCGCGGCCCGTGTGCTCGCGGACGATCTTCTTGAAGCTGTCCACGATCACGCGCAGGTCGTCGGCGTTCAGGTCCAGGTCGCTGCGGGTCCCCTTGGCCTGCTTGGCGGAGTCCAGCACGTGCTCGAAGGCCTCGCCCTCGATGCCGAGCACGGTCTTGCCGAACATCTGGATCAGCCGGCGGTAGGCGTCCCAGGCGAACCGGTCGTTGCCGGCCTGCTTGGCCAGGCCGTGCACGGACTCATCGGACAGGCCGATGTTCAGCACCGTCTCCATCATGCCGGGCATCGAGAACTTGGCCCCGGACCGCACGCTGACCAGCAGCGGGTCAGTGGGGTCACCGAGCTTGCGGCCCATGGCCTGCTCCAGCTGGGCCAGGTGCTCGGTCACCTCGCCGGCCAGCGAGTCAGGGACGGTGCCCTCGGCCAGGTACTGGCGGCACGCTTCGGTGGTAATGATGAAACCGGGCGGAACGGGCAGGCCGAGATTGGTCATCTCAGCCAGGTTGGCCCCCTTGCCGCCCAGCAGGTCTTTAAGGTCTTTGTTGCCTTCGGTGAAGTCATACACGAGCTTCGGCACTGAAAACGCTCTCCTCGGCGTGCCGCCGACGCGTTCCTGCGGCCTGGACGCCCGGCGGCCTGGATGATGACGGCCTTTCGGCCCGTGTTTTGACTCTACCGAGCACGGACCGCCGGTGCATCCGATCAGCCCCGCCGTCACCTGCCGGGGAGATCTTTTAACGGAACGTTTCCGCACCGGGTACCGTCGCACCGGGCTCCGCCGCCGCGGGGTCCGTCGCCGCTGGGCCGGGAGGTGCGCTGATGGGTGCGGACGTGATCGGCCTGCTGCATCCGGGCGAGATGGGCGCGGCCGTGGCCAGCTGCCTGACCGCGCGGGGCCACCCGGTGCTCTGGGCGTCCGCGGGCCGCAGCGCGGCCACGGCGGCCCGGGCCGCCGCTGCCGGGCTGGCCGATGCCGGGACCGTGGCCGAGCTCGCGGCCCAGGCCGGGGTGATCGTGTCGGTCTGCCCGCCGCACGCCGCGCTCGCCGTCGCCCGGTCCGTGGCGTCGGCCGGCTTCACCGGCCTGTATGCCGACGTCAACGCGGTCTCCCCGGGCACCGCCCGGGAGGTGCGCGGGATCGTGCAGGCGGCCGGGGCCAGCTACGTGGACGGCGGGGTCATCGGCCCGCCGCCGGGCCCGGAGGCGCCGGACGGCACCCGGCTGTACCTGTCCGGCGGCCCGGCCGGGCGGGTCCGGGAGCTGTTCGCCGGTACCGCTGTGCAGGCCCTGATCATCGAGGACAGCGGGCCCGAGGCGGGCTCCGCGGTCAAGATGGCCTACGCGGCCTGGACCAAGGGCACGGCCGCGCTGATCCTGGCGGTGCGGGCGCTGGCCCAGGCCGAAGGGGTGGCGGATGTCCTGCTCAGCGAGTGGGCGCTGTCCCTGCCGGACCTGCCCGCCCGGTCACTGGGCGCGGGCCGGTCAGCGTCGGCCAAAGGCTGGCGCTGGGCCGGTGAGATGGAGGAGATCGCCGCGAGCATGGCCGCGGCCGGCCTGCCGGACGGGTTTCATCTGGCGGCGGCTGAGATCTTCCGCCGTCCCGTCCGCACCAGCCCGGCCATGAGCAGCAACGACACCCTGCACGTGGTGCTGGACGCCCTGCTGTCCCGGGAGAGCTGATCCAGCGGCCGGCCAGCGGGGTCGCCTGGTAGCCCGTGGCGGCTAGCAGCCGGCCAGGCGCTCCCGGAGATAACCCTCGAGCTGGTCCAGGCTGACCCGGTCCTGCTGCATCGAGTCGCGCTGCCGGACGGTCACCGCCTGATCGGTCAGCGTGTCGAAGTCGACCGTCACGCAGAACGGGGTGCCGATCTCGTCCTGCCGCCGGTACCGGCGGCCGATCGCGCTGGCGTCGTCGAACTCGACCATCCACTGCTTGCGTAGCCGGGCGGCCAGGTCGCGGGCTTTCGGGGACAGGTCGGCGTTACGGGACAGCGGCAGTACCGCCACCTTGACCGGGGCCAGCCGCGGGTCGAGCCGGAGCACCGTGCGCTTTTCCAGCTTGCCCTTGGCGTCCGGCGCCTCGTCCTCGCTGTACGCATCGAGCAGGAACATCAGCATGGACCGGTCCACCCCGGCCGCGGGCTCGATCACGTACGGGACATACCGTTCGCCCGAGTCCTGGTCCAGGTAGGACAGTTCCTGGCCGGAGTGCTTGGCGTGCGTGGTCAGGTCGTAGTCGGTCCGGTTGGCGATGCCTTCCAGCTCACCCCATTCCCCGCCGGGGAAGTCGTACCGGTACTCGATGTCCACCGTGCTCTTGGAGTAGTGCGAGCGCTTATCGGCCGGGTGCGTGTAGAGCCGGAGGTTCTCCTGGTGCACGCCGAGGCCGTGGTACCAGCCGAGGCGCTCGGCGATCCAGTACTCGTGCCACTCCTCGTCCGTGCCGGGCTTGACGAAGAACTCCATCTCCATCTGCTCGAACTCACGGGTCCGGAAGATGAAATTCCCGGGGGTGATCTCGTTACGGAACGACTTGCCAATCTGGCCGATGCCGAACGGGATCTTCTTGCGTGACGTCTGCAGCACATTGCGGAAATTGATGAAGATGCCCTGCGCGGTTTCCGGCCGCAGGTAGGCCAGGCCGGATTCCCCGCCCGCATCCCCTTCCCGCTCCACTGCACCGAGGTATGTGCGCAGCAGCCCATTGAACATGCGCGGCTCGGTGAACTGCCCCCGGGTGCCGCAATTCGGGCAGGCGATCTGGGCGAGGCCGTCGGCGGGCGGGCGGCCGTGCCGTTCCTCGTAGTGCTCGATCAGGTGATCGGCGCGGAACCGCCGGTGGCAGTGCTGGCACTCGGTCAGCGGGTCGACGAACTCGTTGACGTGGCCGCTGGCCTCCCACACCTCGCGGGCCAGGATGACCGAGGAGTCGAGCCCGACAACATCCTCCCGGCCCTGGACCATAGCCTTCCACCACTGCCGCTTGACGTTGTTCTTCATCTCCACGCCGAGCGGGCCGTAGTCCCACGACGCGCGCAGGCCCCCGTAGATCTCACTGGAGGGGTAGACGAACCCCCGGCGCTTGGAGAGGCTGACGATCGTGTCCATGCGGTCGTTACGGCGGGCCATCGGGACTCCATCCGGCTGGCGGTCGGCGGGTAAATCGGCGGGTAAGGGCGCGCCGCACCGGTTTCTTTCGAGTGGGCGCGTCCGCCAAGCTTAGCGGTGATCGGCAGTGCGCTGGCCCACCCTGATCACCGTGCGTCAGCTATCCGGCGCGTCTCGTCACTAGCCCATCCGGTGGCCAGGCCGCCAGTGCCATGCGGATGGCGGGTGCTACCGCAGACAGTGGGATACTCGGTGACTGTGCCCCAGCAATCGCAGCCGCGGCCGCCGCGCCGGTCACAGGCCCCGCCTGAGCCGCCTGGTGGTACTGGCCTGCGCGGATCGGTGGTGCGGTTCAGCGTCCGGCCCGCTGTGTACCTGCAGCAACTGCCGCGGTGGTTGCCGCCGACCGTGATCGCGGCCCTGTTCGTGGCGGGCATCGCGGTCCGCGGCTGGGCCGGCGCGGTCCTGCTGTTCCTGGTCGCCGGGTTCGCTGCCTGGCTCGCGGTGCTGTCCTGGCCCGCGCTGACCCCGTCCGGGCGGCTGCTGCGGGTCGGCGTGCTCGCCCTGATCTGTGCCCTGGCCCTGTGGCAGGGTCTCCGCTGACATCTCCCCGCACGGAAGCGACTGCTGATTCACATATTGGCATGTGCTAATTCAGGCGTAGTCACCGGATTAATGCGCCGTTGTCTGGATTTCCGGCAAGCCAGTTTCGGCCGCCGGTATATGGTCCGGACAGGTGCCACGGCCACACCCGGCATAGAGTCCGGCGGGAGCGGTTGGGGGAGGGGACATGGGCGACTTCGTCGGCCGCCGGGCTGAACTCACGGCCCTGGCAGAGGGTTTAGCTGCCCTGGGCTCCCGCCGGGCCGCGTGGGCGCACGTGCTGGGCGAGCCGGGAATTGGCAAGACCAGCCTGCTGCGCGAGCTGTGCGAGACCGCGCGGGGCCGCGGCGCCCGCGTGCTGGCTGGCCGGGGTGCTGAGCTGGAACGCGACGTCCCGTTCGGGCTGATCGCGGACGCCTGCGACGATTACCTGCGGACCTTGGACGAGCCGGAGCTGCTGGCCCTGTGCGGCCGCCAGGTCCTGGACCTACTGCCGATGTTTCCCGCCCTGGCCGGTCTCGGCCTGCCAGACCCGGCCCAGCCCGATCCCGGCCAGCCCGCTCCGGGCCAGCCCGCTCCGGGCCAGCCCGCTCGCCGCCGGCCAGCCGGCCACCGGAGGGCCGGGCGGGGCCGAGGTGGCCGGCCCGGCCGGGGCCGCTGGCCTGGCCCCGGGCGGCCCCGGTTCCCCGGACCGGCGCTTCCGGGCGCACCGGGCGCTGCGCGGGCTGCTAGAGCGGATCGCCGCGCAAGCCCCGCTGGCCCTGGTCCTGGACGACGTGCACTGGGCCGATCCCGCGTCGGTGGAGTCCCTCGAGTTCCTGCTGCGCCATCCCCCCGAGGCGCCGGTCTTCCTCGTGCTGGCCTGGCGGCCAGGCCAGGCGTCCCGGCTCGCGGACACGCTGGCGGTCGCGGCCGGCAGCCTGCCGGGGAAGGTGCTGACCCTGAGTGGCCTGGATGAGCAGGAACTCGCTGATCTCCTCGGCGAACAGCTGGATGGCCGGGCCGTGCGGGCGCTGCACCGGGCCAGCGGCGGCAACCCCTTCTACGCCCAGGCGCTGGCCTCCGGCGTCAGCCGCAGCCGCCGGGCGGCCCAGGACGGCCACGCCGCGGCGGGCCCGGACGACATTCCCTATCCGGTGGTGGCCGCGGTCCGGCAGGAGATCGCCGCCCTCCCGGAGCTGGTCCGGCTGCTGGCTCAGGGCGCCGCGGTGGCCGGTGAGCCGTTCGAACCCGACCTCGCCGCTGCCTGCGCCGGGGTCACTGAGGCAGCGGCCCTGGCCGGACTCGACCAGCTGGTCACGATGGGCATCGTGCGCCCAGCCAACAGCCCGCGCCGGTTCGTGTTCCGGCATCCGATCGTGCTGCGCGTGGTCTACGACTGCGCCGGACCCGGCTGGCGGCTCGCTGCGCATGCCCGGGCCGCGGCAGCGCTGGCGGAACGAGGCGCGCCCATCACCAGTCAGGCCCATCATGTCGCGCTCGCCGCCTCAGCCGGGGACCTGCCCGCGGCGGCCCTGCTGGCCGCCGCGGCCGCGGAGGCAGGTTCCCGGGCCCCGGCCAGTGCCGCCGACTGGCTGGAGGCGGCGCTCCGGCTGCTGCCCTGCCATGGCCAGGCGGCCCAGCAGCGGGACCTGCTGGTCAGCCTGGCCCGGATGCGCACCACGCTCGGCGACCTGCCCGCCGCGCACCAGGCGTGGCTGCGAGCCCTCAATCTGGTCAGCCCGGATGAGCCGGAGCCGATAACCCTGGTGGCTGGCTGTGCCGGCGTGGAGCTGGGGCTCGGCCAGTGGCAGGCGGCCCGGTCCCGGCTGACCGCCGCCCTGGACGCGCTGCCCGCCCACCAGCCCGCGGCCCGGGCCATCGTCTGCCTGGAACTGGCTGGGTCCTGGCTGGCCACCCTGGACTTCCGCCAGGCCGCCGAGCACGCGGCCCAGGCGGTCACCTTGGCGACCGCCTGCGACCAGCTGCTGTGGGCGACCGCCGGCGGGTTCCTCGCCCTGGTCCGGGCGATGACAGAGGAGACAGCCGGGGCGCGGCCGCTGGTCACCCAGGTGGCGTGCGTGCTGGACAGGCTCACCGACACGCAGCTAGCCCCGCGGGTCGATGCCCTGTACTACCTGGGCTGGGCGGAACGCCTGCTGGAGGACTATCCGGCGGCCATGGCGCACCTGGGCCGGGGCATCGCCCTGGCTGAGGAGAACGGTGGCTCACCGCACCTGATCCCGGCCATGGCCGAGCAGGCGAAAGTCCTGGCGGAATGTGGCCGGGTCGGCCAGGGCCGGGAGCTCATCGAGACGGCCGTGGAGATGGCCAGGCTGTCCGGCCTGGCGCTGCCGTTGCTGTTCTCGATGCTGGGCAAGGTGACTGTGCTGGCCATCGCCGGTGACCTGGGTAACGCGGCCGCCACCGCCGCCGATGCCCGGCAGCTCGGTTCCTACGGCGTGGACTACCTGGCCACCGACGTCTGGCGGCGGCTGGCCCTGAGCCAGCTGGAGGCCGGGCATCCCGATCGTTTCCTGGCCCAGCTCGCTGCGCTGGACGGCCCGGGGGTACCGGCCCTGGCCGCCGGTACCCGGTGCGAGCTGCTGGAAGCCCGGACCCAGGCTGAGCTGACCCTGGGGCGGCCAGCGGCGGCTGAGCAGAACGCGGCCGCCGCTGAGCAGGCCGCCGCCCGCCTGGGCCTGCCGGTCTCCACCGCGCTGGCCCGCCGCGCCCGCAGCCGGATGCTGGCCGTGACCAGCCCCGCCGACGCGCTCTGCCTGGCCCAGCAGGCTATGGCCCTGTTCGATGAGGCGGGGGCTCAGGTGCAGGCGGGCCGGACCCGGGTCCTGCTGGGCACCGTCCTGGCCACCCTCGGCCGCAGGGCAGACGCGGTCCGGGAGATCGGCGCCGCCCGGGAGGCGCTGGCCAGCTACGGCGCGATCGGCTCAGCCGACCACGCCGGGCGGCTGCTGCGCCGGCTGCGCCGGGGCGGCCCGGCCGCCCGTGACGGCACGGCCGGGGTGCTCAGCCGCCGGGAAGGCGAGATCGCGGAACTGGTCGCCAGGGGGCTGACCAACCGGGACATCGCCGCGGAGCTGCATATCAGCGCGAAGACGGTGGAGACGCACCTCAGCCGCATCCTGGCCAAGCTGGAGGTGCCCGGCCGGGCGGCGGTGGCCCGGGCCATGGCAGCGCCCGCCGCGGCCCGGCAGGAGGCCGGTCGATAGCCCCAAAGTAAGGGATTTCCCTGATGCGCCGGCCAGTCCAGCCAGCGTAGGTTTGGTCCCCTGCCGGGGCGTGGCCAGTTGCCCGCCAGCGGCCCGGGAGCCTGGCAGGCGGGAGCCGGGAGCCGGGCCGCACGGTATACCCCCGAAGATCCCGGGGGCAGGTGAGCGATCCCCCCCCACGCTCCCGCCCCCGGGACCGGGTCAGCTATCCAGCCTGCCCAGCGCGGAAGCATCCTCCTGGGCGGCAGGGGCCGTCGCGCTGGCTGGCGCCGCGTTAGGTACCGCCCCGCCATAACGACGGTCCCGGCTGGCATAGATCTCGCAGGCCTGCCAGAGCTGACGGCGGTCGAAGTCAGGGAAGAGCGTGTCCAGGAACACGAACTCGGCGTACGCCGACTGCCAGAGCATGAAGTTCGAGGTTCGCTGCTCACCTGAGGACCGGACGAACAGGTTGACATCTGGGATGCCGGGCTCGTCCAGGTAGCGCGCGAACAGCTTCTCATCCACCTTCGCCGGGTTGACCCGCCCGGCCACCGCGTCCGCCGCGATGGCCGCCGCCGCATCGGCGATTTCCGCCCGGCCGCCGTAGTTCACGCAGAACTGGAGGGTGAGCACGGAGTTGCCCGTGGTCATCTGCTCGGCGTCCTGCAGTTCCCTGATCACGCTGCGCCAGAGCCTCGGCCGGCGGCCAGCCCAGCGGACCCGGACGCCCACCTCGTTCAGCTGATCCCGGCGCCGCCGGATGACGTCCCGGTTGAACCCCATGAGGAACCGCACCTCATCCGGGGACCGGCGCCAGTTCTCGGTGGAGAACGCGTACGCGGACAGGTAGGGGATACCTAGCTCGATGGCGCCCATGATCACATCGAACAGGGAGTACTCCCCCATCTTGTGCCCCTCGGTCCGGGGTAGACCGCGTTCCTTGGCCCAGCGGCCATTGCCGTCCATGACCAGCGCCACATGCCGGGGCAGCAGCGCGGGCGGGATGGCGGGGGGACGGACCCCGCTGGGGTGCGGGTACGGCGGTCGGACAGGGCTGGTCACGCGGTTCCTCCGGTACCGGTCGCGTGCTCGACATGACGCAGGGATCGGATGGAATGCTCCAGGTGCCACTGGAGGTAGGCGGCCACCAGGCCGCTGCATTCGACCCGGTGGCGGGGCTGGCTGGCATCGGCTTGCGGCCAGTCCCCGCGGAGCAGCGTCCGCATCAGGCCGATGGTCGCCACAGACGGGCTGGCGGCGCCAGATGGGCGGCAGGACCGGCAGGTCAGGCCGCCCGCCTGAACCGAGAACGTCCGTGATCTGGCCGAGGCCGCGCTGGCTGGCGCGGGGCCGGCGGCGGCCGGCCCGGCGCCAGCGTCCCCGGCCAGCGCCGGGGACGCCACGGCCCCCGGGTCGGGCGTGCCGCACACGGCGCATTCCTCGAGGGCAGGCGCGTACCCGGCCACCGCCAGGGAGCGCAGCAGGTAGGCGTCGAGCACCAGGCGCGGGTCATGGTCCCCGTCGCCGAGCGTCCGCAGCCCGCCGACCAGCAGGAGGAACTGCCGGATCGTCGGCTCCTTCTCCACCGGGGTGAACTTCTCGGCGGTCTCCAGCATGGCTGTGCCGCTGGTGTAGCGCGGGTAGTCCGCGGTCAGCGGCTGGCCGTAGGACCGTATCGTCTCTGCCTGCGTGATCACGTCCAGCGACCGGCCCTCGTACAGCTGGAGATCCACATGGGTGAACGGCTCCAGGCGTGCGCCGAACCGTGACTTGGTCCGGCGCACGCCTTTGCCCACGGCCCGGATGCGGCCGGTCCGCCGGGACAGGATGGTGATGATGCGATCGGCCTCACCCAGCTTCTGGGTGCGCAGCACAATCCCGTCATCCCGGTACAGGCCCACCATGTCATTCTCGCGCACCGTGGCGGGAGCGCGGTGCAGGCTGCGCCTACCGGCGCGCCCGGTTGACCGCGGACAGGACCGCGCGCAGCGACGCGGTCACCGTGTTCGCGTCCACCCCCACGCCCCACCAGGGTCGCCCGTCGATCTCGCACTCGACATACGCCGCAGCCTGGGCATCGCTGCCCGCGGAGAGCGCATGCTCGGCGTAGTCGAGTACCCGGACGTCGATGCCGATGCCGCCGAGCGCGTCGCAGAACGCCGAGATCGGCCCGTTGCCGGTGCCCTCGACCTGGCGCTGCTCGCCGTCGGCCCGGACCTCGACGGTCAGCGCGTGCTTCGCGTCCACCACTGAGGAGGTGTGGTGCGCGAGCAGGGCGGTGCTGCCTTCGGCCAGGTACTCATCGGAGAACGCCTGCCACATCTGGGCCGGGGTGACCTCGCCGCCCGCGGCGTCGGTGTGCGCCTGGACGACCCGGGAGAACTCGATCTGCAGCCGGCGGGGCAGGTCCAGCTGGTGCTCGGCCTTCATGATGAACGCCACGCCGCCCTTGCCGGACTGCGAGTTGACCCGGATCACCGCCTCGTAGCTGCGGCCCACGTCCTGCGGGTCGATGGGCAGGTACGGGACCGCCCAGGGAAAATCGCGGACGCTGGACCCAGCCGCCGCCGCGTCCCGCTCCAGCGCCTCGAACCCCTTCTTGATCGCGTCCTGGTGCGAGCCTGAGAACGCGGTGTAGACGAGGTCGCCCGCGTACGGGTGGCGGGGGTGCACCGGCAGCTGGTTGCAGTACTCGGCGGTGCGGCGGATCTCGTCGATGTCGGAGAAATCGATCATCGGGTCGATCCCCTGGCTGAACAGGTTCATGCCGAGGGTGACCAGGCACACGTTCCCGGTCCGCTCACCGTTGCCGAACAGGCAGCCCTCGATCCGGTCGGCCCCGGCCAGCACGGCCAGCTCGGCGTCGGCGACCGCGGTGCCCCGGTCATTGTGGGTGTGCACGGACAGGCAGACATGCTCGCGGTGCGGCAGGTTCCGGCTCATCCACTCGATCTGGTCGGCGTACACGTTGGGGGTCGAGCGCTCGACCGTGCAGGGCAGGTTGAGGATGATCTCCCGGCCCGGCCCGGGCTGCCATTCGTCCATCACCGCGGCGCAGACCTCGACGGCGTAGTCGAGCTCGGTATCCATGAAGATTTCCGGCGAGTACTCGTAACCGAAGTCGCACCCGGCCAGGTAGCTCTGGGCATACTTCAGCACCGACCGGGTGCCCTCCACGGCGAGTGCCTTGCATTCCTCCCGGTCCACCCCGAACACGACCCGGCGGAACACCGGTGCCGTTGCGTTGTACATGTGCACAGCGGCCCGCGGAGCCCCGGCCAGGGACTGCACCGTCCGCTCGATGAGTTCGTCCCGCGCCTGGGTCAGCACCGAGATCTGCACGTCATCCGGGATGAGGCCGCCCTCGATCAGGCTGCGGACGAAATCGAAGTCCGCCTGGCTGGCCGATGGGAAGCCGACTTCGATCTCCTTGTAGCCCATCCGGACCAGGAGATCGAACATGGTGCGCTTGCGGGCCGGGCTCATCGGATCGATCAGCGCCTGGTTGCCGTCTCGCAGGTCAGTGGACAGCCAGCGGGGCGCCCGCGTGATGGACTTGCCCGGCCAGGTACGGTCGGGCAGATCCACTGGCTGGAACGGGGTGTACCGGTGACAGGGCATGCCGCTGGGACGCTGCTGTACTCCCGGATGACTTACCTGGATATCGTGCTCGTGATTCTGCTGCTCGTGCTGGGACTGCATGGAAAAGATCTGCTCCCTCGCGGATCGGGCGACGGCCAGCGGTCACGCCAAGATCCCGCGGCGAGGGAGCCGGCCGTTATCGGCCCCCGCCGCGGCGGCTAAGCAGAAGCAGTCCGCAGAACATGACCCATCGACCATAGCAGACGGTGCGCAGGCAACCGAGAACCGTCCGCTATCCGAGACAGCCCGGGACTGGCCTGGGGTGGCAGGCAGGATCAGTCGTAGAAACCCAGCCGGCGCAGCTGCTTCGGGTCCCGCTGCCAGTCCTTGGCCACCTTGATCCGCAGGTCCAGGTAGACCTTGCTGCCGAGGAGGGCTTCGATCTGCTGCCGCGCCCGGCTGCCGACTTCCTTGAGCCGGGCGCCCTTGGCCCCGATGACGATGGATTTCTGGCTCGGGCGCTCGACGTACATAATCGCGTAGACATCGATCAGGTCGTCCCGCCCCGGCCGCGGGCCCATCTCGTCCACCACTACGGCGATGGAATGCGGCAGTTCGTCCCGTACCCCCTCCAGGATGGCCTCCCGGATCAGCTCGGCGACCAGCTGCTGCTCGGGCTCATCGGTCAGCTCGCCGCCCGGGTAGAGCGGGCGGCCTGGGGGCAGGTGGGAGACCAGCACGTCGGTGAGCACATCCAGCTGGAAGCCGGTCATGGCGGAGACCGGGACCAGGTCCGCCCACTCCCCCAGATCGGCCACGGCCGCCAGCTGCCCAGCGATCTGCGCGGGGCTGGCCTGGTCGGTCTTGGTGATGATGGCGACGACCGGGGTCTTGCTGGCCAGGCTGGCCAGCTCACGGGCGAGATAGGCATCACCCGGGCCGGTCCGTTCCGCCGCGGGCACGCAGAAGCCGATCACGTCCACCTCGGTGAGGGTCAACCTGACCAGGCTGTCCAGCCGCTCCCCGAGCAGCGTGCGGGGCCGGTGCAGGCCCGGGGTGTCCACGATGACCAGCTGGGCGTCCGGCCGGTGCACGATGCCGCGGATCGCCCGCCGGGTCGTCTGCGGCCTGCTGCTGGTGATCGCGACCTTGGCACCGACCAGCGAATTCATCAATGTCGACTTACCGACATTCGCAGGCCCACGAAGCAGGCGAAGCCTGATCGCTGGACGTCCGGCGCGGGCTGTGCGGCGTCCTGGGATGAGCCGGCGTCCGGCGTCCGGCAGGCCGCCGGGGCCGGCCCGCGTCCTGGGACTGGCCGGTGCCCTGCGCCCGGCCGGCCTTCTGGGGCAGCACAGCGGAACGATCGGCCCCAGGGCCGGGAACAGGCGTGCGCGGCGATCCCACCCTGCGATTGTGCCCCACGGCGCGAACGCCTGTTACCGCCCGGCAGCGGCGCGGCACGCGGAACCGGCGGGCAGGCGGGTGAAATTCGTGGCCGGGCGGGTCAGGCAGAGCGGGTCAGGCAGGAGGGTCAGGCAGGAGGGTCAGGCAGGAGGGTGGCGCGGAGCATGCCGTTGGTCCCGGCGTGGAACACCACCGCGGCCGGGCCCGCCTCGCGGACCACGGCGAGGTCGGCCGCGTCGGCCTGATCCGCGTCGCTGACCAGCGCCGCCGCTTCCAGGCTGGACGCACCGCTGGAGACGGCCATGGCCACGGCCAGGCGGAGGGCGGACAGCTGCAACGAGGGCAGCGCGACCGCCGCCGCCGCATAGGTCCGGCCCGTCTCATCCCGGACGGCAGCGCCCTCCGCGGCCGCTACCCGGGCACGCGCGGAGCGGGCGAGAGTAATGATCTTCAAATCTTCCGGGCCTGGCCCCACCTCGGTCACCTGGCTGAGTGTAGTAGTGCCGCCCCGGTCACACCGGCCCTCTGCGTGCTCCTGGCCACCACCGGTCCATCCAGTAACGCCCGCCACGTCCATGCGTGCCCACGCCGCAAACGTGTGTTCGGTAACCGTCGCTGGCACAGCGGTTTCGGCACACACGTGGCCGGGCACCCGGCGTCCACGATCCGGGGCGGGCGGGGCGGAGTGGTTCAGGCTCCGCTGGCTTCGCTTGGGGCGGGTTGCTGTGCGGTCTCGTCAACTCGTTCCACGGTCACGGTCCCGATCCGGTTGCGCCGGCCCGCCAGGCTCTCAGCGGTCAGCCGGAGGCCGGCCACGGTCGCCACCGAGCCAGCGATGGGCACCCGGCCGAGGGCGTGGGCCAGCAGCCCGCCGACCGTCTCCACGTCCTCCGCCTCGATCCGGACGCCGAAGAGTTCCTCCAGGTCGGTCACGGGCAGCCGGGCGGTGACCCGGGCCCGGCCCGGGGCCAGCCATTCCACCGTGGGCTGCTCGTGGTCGTACTCGTCGGTGATCTCGCCGACGATCTCCTCCAGCAGGTCCTCGATGGTGACCAGGCCAGCCGTGCCGCCGTATTCGTCGATCACGATCGCCAGGTGGATCCGGCGCTGCTGCATGTCCCGGAGCAGGACGTCGACCGGCTTGCTCTCCGGCACGAACGTGGCGGGCCGCATCACCGACTCCACCCGGTCCACCGATTCCCGGTCCGGCTCCTCCTGGCTGCGGGTGACCAGGTCCTTCAGGTAGGCGATGCCGATGACGTCATCCTCGTTCTCGCCGACGACCGGGATCCGGGAGAACCCGCTGCGCAGCGCCAGGGACAGGGCCTGCCGCAGCGTCTTGTCCCGCTCCACGAACACGATGTCGGTACGCGGGACCATGACCTCGCGGACGATCGTGTCGCCGAGCTCGAACACCGAATGGATCATGGCGCGCTTGCCCGGCTCGATGACCTGCCGCTGCTCCAGCAGATCGACCAGGCCGCGCAGTTCCTCCTCAGAGTCCAGCGCCTCCCGGGAACCCCGGCCCGGCGCCCGGGCACCGCCGAGGATGAGCAGCAGCCCGGGCACCGGCCCGAGCGCGCGGACCACTGGGTAGAGCACGTTCGCTGAAGCCAGCGCCACCGCCAGCTCGCGCTTACGGCCGAGCACCCGTGGCCGCAGCCCGGCCAGCAGGTAGAGGACGACGATCATGATGGCTGCGGCGAGCGCGAAGACGTGCCAGCCAGTGCCCATCCAGTGCACCAGCGCGGCGGCCACGGCCACCGTCGCCAGGACCTCCCCGCATACCTGGACCAGCAGCAGGACCGCCAGGTAGCGCGCTGAGTCGCCGAGGACCGCCTGCAACCGGACCGCGGCCCGCTCACGCTTGGCCGGCAAGCTGCGGGCCAGCTCGCGGGTGCCGGACCGGGAGGCCCGGGTCAGCGCGACCTCGGCGCTGGCACACAGTCCGGCCAGCAGGGTCAGCGCCGCGGCCGCGACGATCAGCCAGACCATGGCGGCATCACCCCGACCCGCCTTGTCCTTCCTGCGCCCGGACCGGCCCGGGGGCCAGCCCTCCAGCAGGCCGGGCAGGCTCCGAGGCAGGCCCGGCAGGACCCGACGCAGGCCCGGCAGGACCCGAAGCAGGCTGGGCAGCGGGCTCATCCGCTGACTCGCGCGCCGACCGCCACGACCGGAGCAGCTCATCCTGCAGGCCGAACATGGCGGCGTGCTCAGCCGCGTCGGCGTGATCGTAGCCCAGCAGATGCAAGATGCCATGGGTGCACAGCAGCTCGAGCTCGTCCCGCAGCCCGTGCCGGGCCTGGGCGGCCTGCCTGGCCGCCACCTCCGGGCAGAGCACGACGTCACCGAGCAGCCCGGGCGGCGAGCCGGCCTGGCCGCTGCTGCCCTGGTCGCCGCGCGCGCTGCCGGGCGGCGGCGGCCGCAGCTCGTCCATGGGGAAGGCCAGCACGTCCGTGGGCCCGGGCTCGCCCATCCACCGCTCGTGCAGGTCCGACATGGTCGCCCGGTCAACCAGCAGCACGGACAGCTCGGCCAGCGGGTGCATCCGCATGCCGTCCAGCACATGCCGGGCCAGCGCGGCGAGGTCCGCCTCGTCCACGCCGACGCCCGACTCGTTGGCGATCTCGATGCTCATCAGGAACCGCCGCCGCTCACTGGGCGCGCTTGCCCGCGCCGCGCGGGCCGCCGCGGCCGCCGGGCAGCCGCTGCGGGGTGTCCGAGCGGACCCGGGCGTCATAGCGCTCGTAGGCGTCCACGATGTCCCCGACGAGCCGGTGCCGCACCACGTCGTGGCTGGATAGCCGCGCGAAGTGGACATCATCCACGCCGTCCAGGATCTCCTGGACGATGCGCAGGCCACTGGCCTGGCCGGCCGGCAGGTCCACCTGCGTGACATCACCGGTGACCACGATCTTGGAGCCGAAGCCGAGCCGGGTGAGGAACATCTTCATCTGCTCGGCCGAGGTGTTCTGCGCCTCGTCCAGGATGATGAACGAGTCGTTCAGCGTCCTGCCGCGCATGTACGCCAGCGGCGCCACCTCGATGGTGCCCGCCGCGATGAGCCGCGGGATGGAGTCCGGGTCGAGCATGTCGTGCAGAGCGTCGTAGAGCGGGCGCAGGTACGGGTCGATCTTCTCGTAGAGCGTGCCGGGCAGGAAGCCGAGGCGTTCGCCGGCCTCGACCGCGGGCCGGGTGAGGATGATCCGGTTCACCTCCTTGGCCTGCAGCGCCTTCACCGCCTTGGCCATGGCCAGGTAGGTCTTGCCGGTGCCCGCGGGCCCGATGCAGAAAACGATGGTGTGCACGTCGATGGCATCGACGTAGCGCTTCTGGTTGAGCGTCTTGGGCCGGATGGTCCGGCCCCGGGCGGACAGGATGTCCAGCGTCAGCACGTCAGCCGGCCGGACCCCGGATTTCCGCCGGAGCATGGCCACGACCCGCTCCACCGCGTCCGTGGTCAGCTCAGCGCCCCCGGACAGCAGCGCGGTCAGTTCCGCGAAGAGCCCGGCGACACGCTCGCTCTCCTCGGCCGACCCGGTAATAGTGATCTCATTCCCGCGCACGTGGATATCCGCGTCGAATGCCTTCTCGATCACGTGCAGGAGTTCATCCCTCGACCCCAGCAGACTGACCATTGAGTGGTCATCCGGGATCACGATCTTGACCTGTGCGCCGCCGTCTGGTGGCAGCTTACGGTCGCGAGAATCTCCGGCCCTGTCTGTCAATTCCTTCTCTCCGCCTGGGCACAGGCGCACGCCCGCGCCCGTACCCGTCATGGTATCCGCGGCGGGTCAGCCTGGCGGCCAGGTCAGCCTGCGCCCGCCCAGGACGTGGGCGTGCACGTGCGGTACCTCCTGGCCAGCATCTTCCCCCGTGTTAAGGACAACCCGGTAACCACGGCCGGAGATTCCCTCGGCCAGCGCGACCTGATGAGCCTGGGCCAGCACCTCGGCCAGCACCCCGGCGTCCGCCTCGGCCAAAGCGGCGAGGTCCGGGTAATGAACTTTCGGTATCACCAGCACATGGGTGGGCGCCTGCGGGCTGATGTCACGAAAAGAAACGGTCCGCGAGGACTCGAGCACACGCGATGCCGGGACACCGCCTGACACGATCCTGCAAAATAGACACTCCGGCACACAGGGATCCTAGCTCGGCCCTGCCCGGTGACAGTCCTGACATATCGATGACGTAGTGCTTGACCCCAGCGCCCGTGCTGGTGGCACGTCCCCCGCGTGCACCGCCCGGCACACGCCGGACCCAGATGCCCCCGACGGGGACCCGAGGGCACACCCTGGGACGGCAGCCTGACCCGCCCGGGCGCTGGCGGTCTGGCACGCAAGCTTTTATAGGGGTTGATCCGGTGAGGCCAACGGGTGGGGGCGGGTCGCGTGCACGCACTCGACATGCCAGGTGAACCTGATGGCGTGGTAGCGCGTCCTACTGACGTGACTGAGACCTTGGTGGCGAACCCAGCGCTGGGCTCAGTCCGCGTCGAGTGGGATGCGGACGTGGCGGTGACCGCCATTTACCGTGAGCACTACCGGTCACTGGTCCGCCTGGCCGCTTTCCTGGTGCGCGACGTCGCCACCGCCGAGGAAGTGGTCCAGGACTCGTTCGTGGCCATGATGCACGGAGCGTGGGGCCGCCTGCGGGACACCGACAAGGCGCTGTCCTACCTCCGGCAGTCCGTGGTCAACAGGTCACGATCGGTGCTGCGGCACCGTGTCGTCGTGGACAAGAACAGCCCCAAGCCCCCGCCGGACATGCCGAGCGCCGAGCACGGCGCCATCGCGGAACTGGAACGCACGGCCGTGGTGGACGCGCTCCGCACGCTGCCGGAGCGGCAGCGGGAAGCACTCGTGCTCCGCTACTACGGGGACCTGTCCGAGGCCCAGATCGCCTCGGCCATGGGTATCAGCCGGGGCGCAGTGAAAAGCCATACGGCCCGGGCCATCGCGGCCCTGCGAGCCGTCCTGGAGCGGGACACATGAGGAAGGCAGACAGGGCCCCCGGAGCCCCTGGGTACGGCACATGACACCACAGGATCGGGACTACGAAGACCGCCTGCGCCGCGCGCTGCACGCGGCCGCGGAGTCTATCCAGCCCGCTGACGACGGCCTTTCGCGGATCCGTCAGCGGCTGCACGCGCCTCGGTCCGCGCCGTCCATGATGTCCGCGGCCGCGGACTGGCTCCGGCTATTCATCATCCGCTTGTCGGTCCGGCTGGAGCCAGCCACCGCCGCCGCCCGGTCTGTCCTGCACCAGGGCCGCCGGACGCTCACCCACCAGGGACGGCGGAGGCACTCGCCGCGGTCGGCCGGACGCAGCTGGCTGCGACCAGCGGGGGGCTGGTTCCGGCCGCTGCTGGCCGTCGCTGCTGGAGTCGGTCTCGCTATCGTCGCCGTCATCATCGTGCGCCAGGTGGGCCAGCAGGTCATCGCGCCGGCCAACTCGGTCGGCTCGCCTGGCCCCATCAGCAGTGGCCCCGGTGGCGTCAATGGGTCCGCATCCCCGAGCGCGACGCCGCAGCCACGCAATTCAGCCACCGCAGGGAACAGGGACGTGGCCAGCGCGGCGCCCACCGCCTCCTGCTCGGGCGCCCCGGCGCCCGCTAAGGCCAGCCCATCGGCGAGCGCGAGCGGGGCAGCCTCGGCGGCGCCGAGCGGCAGCGCCAGCCCCACGCCGAGCGACACGTCGTCGCCCACCTCATCGCCGAGCCCCAGCTGGTGGTGGCCAGGACGCGCTGCCGCGCACACGCTGACGACCACGGCGATCGTCTTCCGGCAGTCGGAGTCGGGGCAGTCCCAGTCAGCGCAGTCATCGGCCGGGGCGGCCCCGTGCGGATCAGGAACCGCGTCGCCCACACCCAAGGCCAGCTCGCCGTCGAGCAGCCCGTCGGGCTAGCCGTCGCGGTCGGCCGATGGCTGGGCCCGGCCAGGACCAGGCAGCGGTCAGGCCCAGCGCCCGGCCCGGCTGAGCAGGACGGCCGCAGCCACCGCCCCGGCCGATGAGGCCCGCAGCACGGTCGGCCCGAGCCGGGCGGGCACCGCACCCGCGCTGGTCAGCACGGCTGCCTCGGCCGGGCTGATACCACCCTCCGGGCCAACCACCAGCACCAGCTCACCGGAGCCGGGCAGTGCGAGGCTGGCCAGCGGCTCCGCCGCGTCCGGGTCGAGCAGGACAGCACACGCCGCGGCGGCCACCCGGGCGGCCACGTCCGCCAGCGCCGCCACCGCGGTCACCTCGGTGATCCGGCTCCGGCGGGCCTGCTTCGCCGCCTCCCGGGCGGTGGCCCGCCAGCGTGCCAGGGACCGCTCGCCCCGCTCACCGTCCCAGCGGACCACGCACCGCTCCGCCGCCCACGGGACGATGACGTCCACGCCGACCTCGGTCATCAGTTCCACGGCCAGCTGCGCCCGGTCACCCTTGGGGATGGCCTGGACCACCAGCACGGCCGGGTCCGGGGCCGGGACCGCGCGCCGGCTGCGGACCGCCAGCTCGAGCCGCCCGCGCTGGGTGCCGGTGACCACGCACTCGGCTAGCTGGCCCTGGCCGTCGGTCAGGTCCACCCGCTCGCCCGGGGCGAGCCTGCGCACGTCCGCCGCGTGCCGGCCCTCTGCCCCGGCCAGCACGATGACGTCCTGGCGCAGCTCGCTGGCCTCAGCCAGGAAGACCGGCGGCCGTGACCCGGTGCCCGGCACCGCTCGTTATCTGCCGTTGAACGCGTCACGCAGCCGGGAGAAGAAGCCCTGCTGGCCCGGGGCGAACCGGCCCGGCGGGGTTTCCTCGCCGCGCAGCGTGGCCAGCTGCTTGATCAGGGCTTCCTGGGCCTCGTCCAGCTTGGCTGGCGTCTCCACCGTGACGTGGATGATCAGGTCGCCGCGGCCGGAGTCGTTCAGGTGCTGCACGCCGAGCCCGTACATCGGGATCACCTGCCCGGACTGGGTCCCCGGGCGGATGTCCAGCTCCCGGCTGCCGTCCAGTGATTCCACCGCCAGGGTGGCCCCGAGCGCGGCCGCGCTCATCGGGATGGTGACGGTGCAGTGCAGGTCATCGCCCTGCCGCTCGAAGATGGGGTGCGGCCGCTGCAGGATCTCCAGGAACAGGTCGCCGGGTGGGCCGCCGCCGGAGCCGACCTCGCCCTCGCCCGCCAGCTGGATGTGCGTGCCGTCCTCGACGCCCGCGGGGATGCGCACCTTCATGGTGCGCCGGGTCCGGACCCGGCCATCCCCGTCGCACTCCGGGCACGGCCGGCGGATGACCGTGCCGTAGCCGCCGCAGTGCGGGCAGGGCCGCGAGGTCATCACCTGGCCTAGGAACGAGCGGGTGACCTGGCTGACCTCGCCGCGCCCGCCGCACACCTCACAGGTTTCCGGGTGGGTACCGGGCGCGGTGCCCTCACCGGAACAGGTCGGGCACACCACGGCGGTGTCCACGACCAGGTCCCGGGTGGTGCCGAAGGCGCACTCGGACAGGTCGAGTTCTACCCGGATGGTCGCGTTGCGGCCCCGGCGGGCCCGGCTGCGCGGGCCACGGGCCGTGGCCCCGGCGCCGAAGAACGCGTCCATGATGTCGCTGAACGGGAACCCGGCCCCGAAGCCAGCACCGCCCGCGGGCCCGGACGGCGCGTACGGGTCCGCGCCCATGTCGTACATCTGCCGCTTTTCCGGATCGGAGAGCACCTCATAGGCCTGAGTGATCTCCTTGAAGCGCTCCTGCAGCTCGGGGTCGGGATTGATGTCCGGGTGCAGTTCCCGGGCGAGCCGCCGGTAGGCCTTCTTGATCTCATCGGGCTGCGCATCACGGCGGATACCGAGCGCACCATAGTAGTCGTTGGCCACTATGACCCCGCCAGTATCTGGCCCACGTATCGTGCCACCGCGCGCACCGCTCCCATCGCCGTCGGGTAATCCATCCGCGTCGGGCCCAGCACTCCCAGCCGGGCCAGCATCTGATCTCCGGTTCCATAGCCCGTGGCCACCACGGACGTGCTGCGCAGGCCCTCAACCGGGTTTTCCGCGCCGATCCGGACCGTGAGCGACGGCTGGCCGCCCGCCTCGCCGAGCAGCCGCATCAGCACTACCTGCTCCTCGAGCGACTCCAGCACCTCACGCAGGCCCTTGGAGAAGTCGGTGGCGGTCAGGTTCGCCGCGCCGCCGACCACGACCCGCTCGTCGGTCCGCTCGACCAGCGTTTCCAGGATCACCGAGAACACCGCGGCCGCGTTCGGCCGGTCACTTGGCTGGATCCGCTCCGGCAGCTCGGCCACGACCGAGGCCACCTCGGCCAGCAGCCGCCCGTCCAGGCAGGCGTTGAGCACCGCCCGCAGCTGGGTGACCGAGTCCTCGCCGATCGGGCCGGGCAGTTCCACCGACCGCTGCTCCACCCGTCCGGTGTCAGTGATGATCACCAGCATCACCCGCTTGGCCGCCAGCGGGACGAGTTCCACGTGCCGGACCGCGGACCGGCTGAGCGAGGGGTACTGCACCACCGCCACCTGCCGGGTGATCTGCGCCAGCAGCCGGACCGTGCGCATCACCACGTCGTCGAGGTCGTAGGCGCCGGCCAGGAAGGTCTCGATCGCCCGCCGTTCCGCCGCGGACAGTGGCTTGACCCCGGAGAGCCGGTCCACGAACAGCCGGTAGCCCTTGTCCGTGGGCACCCGGCCAGCACTGGTGTGCGGCTGCACGATGTAGCCCTGCTCTTCGAGCACGGCCATGTCGTTACGGATGGTCGCCGGGGAGACGTCCAGGTGATGCCGGTCGACGAGGGATTTCGAGCCGACCGGCTCAGTCGTGGACACATAGTCCTCCACGATCGCGCGCAGCACGGCCAGCTTCCGGTCGTCGAGCATGTCCCCACCTCCCCTTGGCACTCAAAAGTCCTGAGTGCCAAGTTTAAGGCGGTCCGGGCGCCGTGACACCCAAGCGCGGTACCGGGAGCATAGCGGCTGCGGGCAGGCCTGCCTACGGGAGTCTTCCAGGCTCGCGGCGAGCCACCCGGATCGAGCCCGCGTTGTCCGGTACCGTCCTGTTCCGGCTATGGGCGTCCCTGGCGGGCACCCCGTCAACCGGAACCCGGCAGGAGCTTGTCATGCAGCGGGAATACGGCACAGACGTGCTGGCAGGGAACTGGCGCCGGGCCGGCCGCCCGGAGCCGCCGGAGGTCGAGGCCACCCGGGGGCTGGTGGTCGAGGAGGCGGGCGGTACCGGGTTCTGCGGCGCGGTGGTGGCCTGCGAGAAGAACGCGGTAACCCTGGAGGACAGGTCCGGGCGGCAGCGGGTCTTCCCGCTGACCCGGGCCGGGTTCCTGCTGGACGGCCAGCCAGTCACGCTGACCAGGCCGGTGCCAGGAAAAGCAAAAGGCCCGCAACGCACCGCCTCCGGGGCACTGGCCCGGCCCGCCGGCCCGGCGGGACAGGCGGTCCGGGCCCGGGTCGCCCGGGCCAGCCGGATCTACGTCGAGGGACGGCACGACGCCGAGCTGGTGGAGCGGATCTGGGGCGATGACCTGCGCGACGTCGGCGTGGTGGTGGAGTACCTGGAAGGGGTGGATCATCTCCCGGCCGTCGTGGCCAGCTTCGCCCCCGCCGCCCAGCGCCGCCTCGGCGTGCTCGTGGACCACCTGGTGCCCGGGTCCAAGGAGCAGCGCATTGCCGACCAGGTGAGTTCCCCGGCGGTGCTCGTCGTGGGCCATCCCTACGTGGACATCTGGCAGGCGGTCAAGCCAGCGGCGATCGGCATCGCGGCCTGGCCGGACGTGCCGCGGGGCAGGCCGTGGAAGGAGGGCGTGCTGCAGGCCCTCGGCTGGGGCACCGACACGGCAGCAGGCTGGAAGCGCATCCTGGCGGGCGCGCGCAGCTACTCTGACCTGGAGCCCGAACTGCTCGGCCGGGTCGAGGAGCTGATCGATTTCGTGACCGCGCCAGGTACTGGCTAACGTGAGAACTGCGCCGCAGCACCGAGGAGCCCATGACCAGCCAGCCCAGGCCAGCGCCTCTGCCGCCCGGCCCGGAGAGCTACCACGCTCCCCCGGCCCCGGCCAGCGTCCCGGTCAGCCGGGGCGAGGTCCGCAGCGCCATGCTCGCCTACCTGGGCGTGCCGTTCACGGCCTGCCTGGTGCCGCTGGCCGTCTTTCTGGTCAGCCTGCGCGGGCGGCCGTTCGCCCGCAGTCACGCCGGGCAGGCGCTGAACCTGTCCGTGGCCGCGTGCCTGTACACCTTCTGCCTGCTGATCGCCTGGGCCATGCTGGCCCTGGACTCAGCCAGCGTGGCCACGATCGCCGTGCTGCCACTGGCCGCCGCGCTGTGGGTGATCGCGGCGGTGGTGGTGGTCCGGGCCGCGGCCGCGGCCAGCCACGGCCAGCCGTACTCGATCCCGCGCTGGCTGCGCGTGTCTGACGGCCGGTGACCGCCAGCGGGCCGCGGGCCGGCCTGCCGCCGGTAACCGGGCTGGTCAGTCGGTGAGGCCGCGGATCACAGCGTCCGCGAGCAGCCGCCCTGGCCTGGTCAGCACGACCCGGCCTGCGGTGTGCGCCTGCGGGTCGGCGAGGCCGTCGGCGGCGGCCGCCGCCGCGGCGGCCCGGCCTGCCGGGCTGAGCAGGCTGACCGGGCACCCGGAGGCGAGGCGGGTCAGCAGCATGATCTCCTCCAGCCGGCGTTCCGGCCCGGTCAGCATCTCGCGGGCCAGGCCGGGGCTGGTGCCCGCGCCGAGCCGCGCCGCGTAGGCGGCTGGGTGCTTGACGTTCCACCAGCGGACGCCGCCGACATGGCTGTGTGCCCCCGGTCCTATCCCCCACCAGTGGCCGCCGGTCCAGTAGAGCAGGTTATGGCGGCACCGGGCGTCCGGCCCGGCCGCCCAGTTGGAGACTTCATACCAGGTCAGGCCGCAGGAACTGAGCAGCTCATCAGCGGCCAGGTAGCGGTCGGCCATGGCCTCGTCGTCGGGCGCTGGCAACTCACCGCGCTTGACCCGGGCCGCGAGCCGGGTGCCCTCCTCCACGATGAGCGCGTACGCGGAGATGTGATCCGGGCCCGCCGCCAGGGCGGTCTCCAGCGACTCCCGCCAGTCCGTGTCGGTCTCCCCCGGGGTGCCGTAGATGAGGTCCAGGCTGACGTGCTCGAAGCCTGCCTGCCGGGCCCACCGCGCGCAGCGGGCGGGCCGGCCGGGTTCGTGCACCCGGTCCAGCACCGCCAGCACGTGCGGGGCCGCGCTCTGCATGCCAAAGGAGATCCGGGTGATCCCGGCCTCCCGGAGCGCCGCCAGCGAGCGCTGGTCCACGCTTTCCGGGTTGGCCTCGACGGTTACCTCCGCCCCCGGGGCCAGGCCGAACTCGCTGCCGATGACCCGCAGCAGCGCGCCGAGCCGGGCCGGGGCGAGCAGGGTCGGCGTACCGCCGCCGAAGAACACGGTGGCCACCGGCGGGCTGGCCGGGCCCAGCACCTGCCGGGCCAGCCGGATCTCCGCGGTGGCCAGGTCTGGGTAGGAGTCACGGGACACGCCAGAGCCGAGCTCAGCGGCCGTGTACGTGTTGAAGTCGCAGTAGCCGCACCGGCTCTGGCAGAACGGCACGTGCACGTAACAGCCCAGGGGCTGGTCCGGCAGCTCGGCCAGTGCGCTGCCCGGCAGCGTGCCATCAGCGGGCACCGGCTGGCCAGCCGGCAGGACTCCGGGCACGGTCAGCGGGCCGCCGGGCCGGGCAGCGCGGCAGCCTGCTCATCGAATTTGCTGGAGTGCCCCGGTACCAGCAGCAGCCGCCGCAGCACGTCAGTGTCGCCATAGTGGGCGCGCAGGGCCTCGGCCACGGTGACCTGATCCGGCGGCCGCGCGATGACCTCGACCAGGTCACCGGGGCCAGCCACGCCCTCCGTTAGCACACGCAGGTACGCGCCCGGCCGGCCAGCGGCGGCGAACCGCCGCACCCACTGCCGCTCGCCCAGCCAGCCCGCGAACGTACCGCACGGCACGCGGACCGAGGTGACCTGCACCACTGCGGTGCCCACCCGCCAGGTCTCGCCGATCAGCGCGGCGGAGACATCCAGCCCGGCGGTGGTGACGTTCTCGCCGAACACCCCGTTGCCCAGTTCCCGGCCCAGTTGCTCCACCCACCAGTCCAGGTCCTCCCGCGCGTAAGCGTAGAGGGCCTGTTCCGGGCCGCCGTGATGGTCGGTGTCCACCTGCTCGTCACCGGCGGCACCCAGCCGGTGGAGGGCTACCGGGCCCGCGGACGGCCGCTTGTCGATCGCGGTGCGCCCGATCCGGCCCGCCCAGCCGGCTGGCTGGCCGCGGCCCGAGTTGACCGAGAGCACCCGTGCATCTGCCACCCCTGCACGGTATGCGAGCCCCGCCCCCTGGTCGACCGGGATTTCGCGCGACGCTCCCGGCCGCTGTCTGCTGGGATGCCGTGCCGCCGGCCGAGGTTATGCTGAGGGTAGTCATTCGGGCGGGAGGCATCGATGGCGAGCTGGCCAGGACCGGGTTATGCAGGACCGGGATACGGGTTGGCGGCCGGGGCAGCCCATTCCCTGCTGGCCTCCGACCGCGACCGTGACCGCGCGGCCGAGGTGCTCAAGACGGGGTACGCGGAAGGCCGGCTGGACAAGGACGAATACGACGACGCCCTGGCCCGGATCTACACCGCCCGGACCAACGGGGACCTGATGGCCGCGACCAGCCAGCTTCCCGGTGGCGGGCTGGCCTTGTATGCGTCCCCTCCGGCCCCGCGGACCAACTCGCTGGCGGTCGCCGCGCTGATCTGCGGCCTGAGCCAGTTCGTGCTGGGACCGCTGCCCACCATCCCGGCCATCGTGCTCGGCCACACCGCCCGCCATCAGGTCCGGCGGACCGGGGAGAACGGCTCCGGGTACGCACTCGCCGGGCTGATCCTCGGCTGGGTAGGGGCGGCGGGGATAGCCCTGCTCGCGGCGATCGCGATCGTGGGCTTCGTGTTCCTGAACACTCGGCATGGCGGAATGGCCGTGCGGGTCCCTGGGCCACCCGGGCCTCCCGGCGGTCCCTGAGCCCGGGCCCGGGACGCATCCCGGGCGGGCTGCCCGGCTAGCGCTGCTGCCGGTCTGGCTGGGTGGACAGCGCGGCAGCAAAGGCCTCCTGCGGCACCTCGACCCGGCCGATGGTCTTCATCCGCCGCTTGCCTTCCTTCTGCTTCTCCAGCAGCTTGCGCTTGCGGGTGATGTCACCGCCGTAGCACTTGGCCAGCACGTCCTTGCGGAGCGCCCGGATGTTCTCCCGGGCGATGATCCGGGCGCCGACCGCGGCCTGGATCGGCACCTCGAACTGCTGCCGCGGGATGAGCTCGCGCAGCTTCGCGGTCATGGCCAGGCCGTACTCCCGGGCCGCGTCCGTGTGCACGATCTGGCTGAACGCGTCCACCGGCTGGCCCTGCAGCAGGATGTCCACCTTGACCAGGTCCGCTTCCTGCTCGCCGTCCGGCTCGTAGTCGAGCGAGGCGTAGCCGCGGGTGCGTGACTTCAGCTGGTCGAAGAAGTCGAAGATGATCTCCGCCAGCGGCATCGTGTACCGGATCTCCACCCGGTCGGCGGACAGGTACTCCATGCCGAGCAGCGCACCCCGCCTGCCCTGGCACAGCTCCATGATCGTGCCGATGTACTCCGACGGGCTGAGCACGGTGGCCCGCACCACCGGCTCGAAGACCTTGGCGATCTTGCCCGATGCGGCGCGGTTCACCTGGCTGGCCGGCCCGGGCACCCCGCTGGGGAAGTCGCTGGGGTTGGTCACCTGCAGCTCGGCACCCGACTCCATGACGACCCGGTAGACCACGTTGGGCGCGGTCGAGATCAGCGACAGGCCGAACTCCCGCTCCAGCCGCTCCCGGACGATCTCCATGTGCAGCAGGCCGAGGAACCCGCAGCGGAAGCCGAAGCCGAGCGCGGTGGACGTCTCGGGCTCATACACGAGCGCGGCGTCGTTGAGCCGGAGCTTGTCCAGGGCGTCCCGCAGCACCGGGTAGTCATCGCCGTCCACCGGGTACAGGCCGGAGAAGACCATCGGCCGGGGGTGGTCGTAGCCGGGCAGCGCCTCGGCCGCCGGGCTGGCCGCGCTGGTCACGGTGTCGCCGACCCGGGCCTGGCGGACGTCCTTGACCCCGGTGATCAGGTACCCGACCTCGCCCGCGGCGAGGCTCTCCGACGGCACCGGCTCTGGGGAGATCACGCCCACCTCGAGGGTGTCGTGCGCCGCCCCGGTGGACATCATCAGGCTCTTCTCCCGCCGGGTCAGGCGGCCGTCCATCACCCGCACGTAGGTGACCACGCCCCGGTAGGTGTCGTAGATCGAGTCGAAGATAAGGGCCCGGGCGGGCGCGGCCAGGTCACCGCGGGGCGGCGGGACCTGCCGGACCACCGCGTTGAGCAGTTCCGGCACTCCCTCGCCGGTCTTGGCGGACACCCGCAGCACATCTGACGGAGCGCAGCCGATGATGCCCGCCAGCTCCTCGGCATACCGCTCCGGCTGGGCCGCGGGCAGGTCGATCTTGTTGAGCACCGGGATGAGCTGCAGGTCGGCCTCGAGCGCGAGGTACAGGTTGGCCAGTGTCTGCGCCTCGATCCCCTGGGCCGCATCGACCAGCAGGATCGCGCCCTCACAGGCGGCCAGCGAACGGGACACCTCATAGGTGAAGTCCACGTGCCCGGGCGTGTCGATCAGGTTCAGCACGTACTGCTGGCCAGCCTCGTCCCGCCAGGGCAGCCGGACCGCCTGGCTCTTGATGGTGATGCCGCGCTCCCGCTCGATGTCCATCCGGTCCAGGTACTGTGCCCGCATCTGCCGGTCCGGCACCACCCCGGTGAACTGGAGCATCCGGTCGGCGAGGGTGGACTTGCCGTGGTCGATATGCGCGATGATGCAGAAGTTCCGGATGATGCCCATGTCGGTATGGCCCGGCTGGGTCGCGGGCTGCGCACCGCCGGGTAGGACCTGCTCGGGCACTGCTGGCACAGGGAGTCCGCCTGGTTCGAGTCGTGCTGGGCATACGGGCCGGCCCACCGCGGGCCGGGGCGGCGACGGCTACTGCGGGCCGGTCACCGCGAGCCGGCGTCAGCCTCCATGGTCGCATGCGGCGGCGGATGCTCGGTGCTGGCCCGGGGGGCGACCCCCCGGAACCCCCCGCAGTGCTGACCCGGGGGCGACCCCCGGAACCCCCCGCAAGTCGCGGGCTCGGAGGGAACACGCCTCCGGCGCGCCCCGCCTCACCCGCAGTGCTGACCCAGGGGGCCGACCCCCCGGAACCCCCCGCAAGTCGCGGGCTCGGAGGGAACACGCCTCCGGCGCGCCCCGCCTCACCCGCAGTGCTGACCCAGGGGGCCGACCCCCCGGAACCCCCCGCAAGTCGCGGGCTCGGAGGGAACACGCCTCCGGCGCGCCCCGCCTCACCCGCAGTGCTGACCCAGGGGGCCGACCCCCCGGAACCCCCCGCAAGTCGCGGGCTCGGAGGGAACACGCCTCCGGCGCGCCCCGCCTCGCCCGCGAGCCAGTTTGGGCCCGGGGCCCCTGGTGGGCTATCCTTCATCGGCGGAGCGTACGCCCTGGCGCCGGTGTGCGGGGCGCTCCCAGGGGCGCGCATTGCCGTCCAGCCCGGCACCGGTCCACCGCAGCACAATCCCGAACGAGGCTTTCGCGTGGCGAATATTAAGTCCCAGATCAAGCGCAACAAGCAGAACGAGAAGGCGCGGCTGCGCAACAAGGCAGTCAAGTCGTCGCTGAAGACCTCGGTGCGCAAGTTCCGCGAGGCGGCGGACGCCGGCGACGCCGAGGCGGCCAACGTGGCCATGCGGACGGCCTGCCGGAACCTGGACCGGGCCGCGAGCAAGGGCGTGATCCACAAGAACCAGGCGGCGAACCGCAAGTCGGCTATTGCCCACCGCGCCGCCCAGCTCGAGCAGTCCTGACTCAGTCACCCGACCGCCGCGCGGCTGAGCCGCGCGGCGGTCGTGTGCTGTCCGGATGCAGGCTGCCGGGCGAGCCTGGCCGCTGGTTACCGGGCCCGGCTGGCCACGATCTCCCGGATGGCCACTTCCAGCGCGTATCCCGGATTAGCGCCTTCTCCCTTGACCTGAGCGTCCGCCTTCGCCACCACTGCGACGGCCCGCGCCACCCCGTCCGGTGTCCACCCGCGCAGTTGCTGCCGGACCCGGTCCACTTTCCACGGCGGGGCACCGACCTCCGCGGCCACGGCCGCGTCCGGCTGGCCACGGGACGCGCCGCCGACCCGGCCCAGCAGCCTTACTCCCTGGGCCAGCCCGCTGGTGATCAGCACCGGTGACACGCCCACGGCGAGCGCCCAGCGCAGCAGCTCCAGCGCCTCGCCGAGCCTGCCCTCGACCGCCCGGTCCGCCACGGTAAAGCCACTGGCCTCCGCCCGGCCGCGGTAATACCGGGCCACCGCCGCCTGGTCGATGACGCCGGTGGTGTCCGCCGCGAGCTGGGCACAGGCCGCGGCGATCTCCCGCAGGTCATTGCCCAGCGCATCGAGCAGCGCCCGCACCCCGCTCTCCTCGACAGCCCGCTGGGCCTGGCGGAACTCAGCGCGGATGAACTGCATCCGGTCGCCCAGCCGGGTGACCTTCGGGCACTCGATCACCGTGGCCCCGTGCCCGCGCAGCCCGGTGAGCAGCGCCTTGCCCTTGGCCCCGCCCGCGTGGGTGAGCACCAGCACGGTATCGGGAGACGGGTCGGCCGCCATCGCGAGGATCTCGTCCGCGACGTTCTTGGCCGCGTCGGCCGCGCCGGTGATGACCAGCACGCACCCGTCACCGAACAGTGAGGGCGCGGTCAGTGCGGCCAGCTCACCCCGGCCGAGGTCGGCGGCCCGGACCTGCTGAACCGTGCTGGCGGGCGCGTCCGCGGGCTGGGCCGCGGCCACCAGGCGGCCGACGGCCCGCTCGATGAGCAGTTCCTCCTCCCCCACCACCACGCTGATCGGGGAGGCAGCAGCGGGACTCCTGCGGGCACCGCCCGGTGCGGCTGAGGGCATGAACTCAGCTTTTCATGGCGGCACGGGCACGGCGACGGGAACGAAGACGGGACCATGCCGTGCAGGCTGGCAGCGGCCCCGCTCAGTTCATCGGGACGGGCTCGCCGCCCAGCCACACCCGGCTCGGCTTCAGGCCGTACGCCCAGGCGAACGCGCCTTCGTGGTCGGCGTCCCAGAGCACGATGTCGGCGTAGCGACCGCGGACCATCGCACCACGGTCCGGGGCGCGCAGTGCCTGGGCGCCGCCGAGCGTCGCTGCCCGCAGCGCCTCGGTGACACTCAGCCCGAACTGGGAGATGGCGAGCGCGATGACCAGCGGCATCGACGTGATCCCGTTTCCGCCGGGGGTGTGATCGGAGCCGAGCGCCACCGCCACGCCCTTGTCCAGCAGCTGCCGGACCGGCGGGTTCTTGCCGATCTGCAGGGCGGTACCAGGGCAGACGACCGCGGCGACACCGGCCCGGGCCAGCGCGGCCACGTCCTCGTCGCACGCCTCGTGCAGCACGTCCGCGGACGCGCAGCCCAGCTCCGCGGCGAGCCGGGCCGCGCCGGTCCTGGTCTCGCCGCAGGCGTGCACCCGGGGCAGCAGGCCAGCAGCCCGCCCCGCGCTGAGCACCCAGCGCGCCTCGCGCTCGGTGAACCGGCCCTCTTCGCAGTAGACATCCACGCTGTCCGCGCCGGCCGCCGCGGCGTCCGCGCACCAGCTGCCGACCGCGTCCACGTAGTCGTGGCGGCGGCCGAAGTACTCCGGCGGCACGGAGTGAGCGGCCAGGAAGGTCACATGCACCCGCGGCATGCTGGGCTCGCCCTCCAGCGAGCGCAGCATCCGGACGTCGGCGAGCTCACCGTCCCTGGTCAGGTGATACCCGGTCTTGGCCTCGATCGTGGTGGTCCCGGAGAACAGCCACTCGCGCATCCGGCCGCGCACGTCGTTGCAGAGCGTCCAGGGGTCGGTCCCGCGGGTCACCGTGACGGTGGAGGCCATCCCGCCGCCCGCGGCGGCGATCTCGTTGGGCGACGAGCCACCGGACCGCATGGCGAGTTCCGCGTAACGGTTCCCGGCGTACACCGGGTGCGTATGCGCGTCGATCAGGCCGGGCGTGACCAGGCCGCCGCCGAGGTTCTCCACCGAGTTGACGTCAACGATGTCCTCGACCACACCGGGCAGGCTGGCGGGCAGCTCCGAGGCGCGCCCCACCCAGGCGATGTGCTCGTTGTAGGTGAGGATCGCCGCGTTACTCCAAACCTCGGAGCCGGTCCAGAGGCGGCCGATGTTCGTCAGCAGTCGGACGGTCACGGGCGGGCCTTTGCCGTCGGGGGCTGGGCCAGGCGGAACCGGTCAGGAGACGCGGGCGTGTGCGTAACAGGGCATACCAGCCTCATACGCGGTCACCTGCCATAGCTCGTACTTCCTCATGGCCCCCCCGCCAGGCACCCAGTCCACGGGCTCCGGAGCGGGCGATGATTGGGTGCTACATCTTGATGCTGCGACGATGCGGCAACCAACATATCGGTTCAGTTAAGGTATTGCACTCCAGGGGCTCTGTACAGGCAGTAGCACAAGAACTCGGGACAGAAATTCCCCCCGCCTTTCCAGGGATCTCACCGTCCGTACATCACCCATGCCCAGCCGGCTCCACAGCGTGTTCATAACCGCTGTTCTGGCGAGAACTGCTGCTGCCAGCGGCGGCAAGCCACCGTGCGGAGCCCAGAAGGGCACACCCGAAGCGTAGACCGCCTGGGCGGACGACAAGCCGGTAATCGTGTTATCCGCCCCTGACACTACTTTATGTACTCACTTGATCACTATTCGTATAGCTTCGTGCTTACTTTTAGTCACATCTCGTTTACCAACCGTTCACTCGTGGTTAGGCCACAGGGGGGCCTGCCGGGCCGGCCCGGCCGGCAGGCCCAGCGCTCGGCCCGTCCATTGCACTGCAATCCATTGCAGAAAGGACGCGGCAGTCATCGCCGATTGTTTAGCAGGAATTCCGGCACGCAAATTCGGTGCCCGCGCGGCAATGCTTTCCGCGGGCGGGAGGTGCCCGGGGTTTGGCCCGGGCCGGCCAGGACAGACCGGTCACTTCTGGCCGGCCCCGGCAGCCCGCCCTGGCTCGGCTCCCGGCCGGCCGGACCAGGCAGGCCCGGCCCCCATGGCCGCCCCGGCTCAGCTCCCGGCCGGGGCCACCGCTCCCGCTGCCACCCGGTCGATCTCGGCGGCCAGGTCCGGCGGGACCCGGGCAGTCAGCTCGGTCCCGGTCGCGCCGTGCCGGACGGCCAGCACCTCACCCTCCCGGTGGGCGCGGGCCACCAGGTCGCCGCGCAGGTACGGGACTACCGCGCTGACCTCGCGGTCCCACTGCGGGAGCGCCGCCTCGACGGCGGCGGCCAGCTCGTCCAGGCCGGCGCCGGTCCGGGCGGACACCACCACGCTGTGCCGCTCCCGCAGCCGCAGCGCCTCCAGCTCGATCGGGTCGGCCGCGTCCGCCTTGTTGATCACTACGAGCTCGGCCACATCGCCCGCGCCAATGTCGGCGAGCACCTCGCGGACCGCGGATAGCTGCGCCTGCGGGTCCGCGTCGCTGCCGTCCACCACATGCAGGATCAGGTCGGCCTGGGCGACTTCCTCCAGCGTGGACCGGAACGCGTTGACGAGCTGATGCGGCAGGTGCCGGACGAACCCGACCGTGTCGGTCAAGGTGAACCGGCGGCCCGACGGCGTCCGGGCCCGGCGCACCGCGGGGTCGAGGGTGGCGAACAGCGAGTCGTCCACCAGCACGCCGGCCCGGTCAGCCGGTTGAGCAGGCTCGACTTGCCGGCGTTGGTGTAGCCCGCGATGGCGACCGACGGGACCTCGCCCCGGCGCCGCTGCTGGCGCTGCACCTGACGGCCGACCGACATCTCGGCGATCTGGCGGCGCAACCGGGCGGTACGGGCCCTGATCCGCCGCCGGTCGGTCTCGATCTTCGTCTCGCCCGGGCCCCTGGTGCCGATCCCGCCGCCGCCGGCCACCCGGCCGCCCGCCTGCCGGGACAGCGACTCGCCCCAGCCACGCAGCCTGGGCAGCAGGTATTCCAGCTGGGCCAGCTCGACCTGGGCCTTGCCCTCCTTGCTCCGGGCGTGCTGAGCGAAGATGTCCAGGATCAGCGCGGTCCGGTTGACGACCTTGGCCTTCACCACGCTTTCCAGCTGCCGCAGCTGGCCGGGAGTGAGCTCGCCGTCGCAGATGACCGTGTCCGCGGCGGACGAGGCGACCAGGTCGGCGATCTCAGCCGCCTTGCCGGAGCCGATGTAGGTCGCTGCGTCCGGCCGGGCCCGCCGCTGCATCAGCCCGGCCAACACCACCGACCCGGCGGTCTCGGCCAGCCGGGACAGCTCCCGCAACGAGTTCTCCGCAGTGGCCAGCGTGCCGTCCGTCCACACCCCGACCAGGATGACCCGCTCCAGCCGCAGCGCGCGGTACTCGACCTCGCTGACGTCCTCGAGCTCGGTGGACAGCCCGGTGATCCGGCGCAGGGCATGCCGGTCCAGCAGGTCCAGCTCGCCGGGGTCGTCGTCGGATGGCCGCGGCTGGGCCGCCGGGGCGGGCTCGGGCAGCAGCGCCCCGGGCCGCACGGCCTCCGGCCGGGCGGGGCGCGGGCCGGACGACGCCGGACGTTCGTCAGGAAGAGTCATGGGCTGCTCATCGGATGCGGGGATGGGGGCGGTGCTGCTGTCAGCGGCCAAGGTGCCTGCCAATTCGATCGTGGTGGCCAGCATGCGCGGGACCACCGGGGTGCGTCCACCTGCCGTGCGGGCAGGTACCGTGCTTGCAAATGCTGCCATGCCTGCGGATTGTGCTCACCTCAATAAACAGCCGCAGCCCGCTGGTTGTGCCCGAGATGTGGCCGGGAACACTTTGACCGGCGTCGCCGCGCGGGTTAGCGTCGGGTCCGCCGCCACTACCTGCCGGTAGCACGGTGCTGGAGCCACAGTGCTGGAACCACGCTGCTGGTGACCACGGGCTGGTGACCACGGGGCCGGTAACCATGGGGCCGGTAACCACGGTGCCGGTAACCACGGGGCCGGTAACCACGGGGCTGATACCCCAGGGCGGGAGCCCCGCCGCTGGTAACCAGGCCGTCGGTAACGGGCAACCCGTGCTAGGTAGAGCAGACTGGCAACGATGCCAGCAGCATGGTGACGGTTGACCCGGGAGGAGCCGGCATGGCCAGCGAAGGCGTGGACATCAGCGGTCCGCATGGCGACCGCTACGACGAGATCCTCACCCCGGGGGCGCTGGACCTCATCGGGGCCCTGCACCGGGAGCTGAACGGCAGGCGGCTGGACCTGCTCGCGGCGCGGGCCGCCCGGCAGCAGGAGCTGAACCAGGGCGGGACACTCGATTTCCTGGCGCCCACCAAGCCGATCCGGGACGACCTGTCCTGGCGGGTAGCTCCGCCCGCGCCCGGGCTGGTGGACCGCCGGGTCGAGATCACCGGCCCGACCGACCAGAAGATGACCATCAACGCGCTGAACTCCGGGGCCAAGGTCTGGCTGGCCGACTTCGAGGACGCCAACACGCCGCTCTGGGACAACATGATCACCGGTCAGCTGAACCTTATTGGCGCGCTGGACCGGACGATCGACTTCACCAGTGAGGAAGGCAAGGCCTACGGGCTGCGGCCGGACGACGAGCTGGCCACCATCGTGGTCCGGCCGCGGGGCTGGCACCTGGACGAGAAGCACCTCACCGTGGACGGGCAGCGGGTCTCGGGCAGCCTGTTCGACTTCGCGCTGTACTTCTTCCACTGCGCCCGCCGCCAGCTGGACAAGGGGTCCGGGCCGTACTTCTACCTGCCCAAGATAGAGAGCCACCTGGAGGCCAGGCTCTGGAACGACGCGTTCAACCTGGCCCAGGACGCGCTTGGCATCCCGCGCGGGACGATCCGGGCCACGGTGCTGATCGAGACGATCCCGGCCGCCTTCGAGATGGAGGAGATCCTCTACGAGCTGCGTGAGCACAGCGCCGGGCTGAATGCCGGCCGGTGGGACTACCTGTTCAGCATCATCAAGAAGTTCCGCAGCCGCGGCCAGGAGTTCGTGCTGCCGGAACGCAACTCGGTGACGATGACCGCCCCGTTCATGCGCGCCTACACCGAGCTGCTGGTGCGCACCTGCCACCGGCGGGGCGCGCACGCCATGGGCGGCATGGCCGCGTTCATCCCGAGCCGGCGTGATCCTGAGGTCAACGCGGTCGCGATGACCAAGGTCCGGGACGACAAGACCCGGGAGTCCGCGGACGGGTTCGACGGCTCCTGGGTGGCCCACCCGGACCTGGTGGCGCTGTGCCAGGAGGTGTTCGACGCGGCCCTCGGCGACCGGCCGAACCAGCTCGACCGGCAGCGCGAGGACGTCAGCGTCTCCGCCGCGGACCTGCTCGCGGTGAGCAAGACCCCGGGCACCATCACCGAGGCCGGGCTGCGCAACGACATCAGCGTGGGCCTGCAGTACCTGGCGTCCTGGCTCGGCGGCAACGGCGCGGTGGCCATCTTCAACCTGATGGAGGACGCGGCCACGGCCGAGATCGCCCGGTCCCAGGTGTGGCAGTGGGTGCACAACGGGGTCACGCTGGACGACGGCCAGCCGGTGACCAGGGAGCTCGTGCAGCGGCTGATCACCGAGGAGCTGGCCAAGATCCGCGATGCGCTGGGCAATGGTTTCGACGTGGCCCGGTTCGGCCAGGCGGTGACGCTATTCACCGCGGTGGCGCTGGCTGATGACTACGCCGAGTTCCTGACCCTGCCCGCGTACGAGGAGATGCCCTGATGCCCGGCTTGGCACCGCCGGGCATGGACTAGCCGCCGGGCATGGACTAGCCGGGCGCTGGCAGGGCAGTCTGGAGGTCAGGGAGGCGCGATGACTATCCAGGCGATGGTGCCCCGGATGATCGAGATCTGCGGCCAGGCCGGGGTCGTGACCGATCCAGCGGAGCTGCGCACCTACGAATGTGACGGCCTTACCTCGCACCGCGCGGTGCCCGCGCTGGTACTGCTGCCGGAGACGGCCGGGCAGGTCGCGGCGATCGTGACCGAGTGCGTCCGGGCCGGGGTGCCGTACGTGGCGCGCGGCTCCGGCACCGGGCTGTCCGGCGGGGCGCTCGCCCCGGCCGACGGCGTGCTGATCGTCACGTCCCGGATGCGCCGGATCATCGCGATCGACCCGGCCAGCCGGCGGGCCATCGTCGAGCCCGGCGTCACCAACCTGGCCGTGAGCAGGCCGCGGCCGCCGTTCGGCTACTTCTACGCCCCGGATCCGTCCAGCCAGCAGGTCTGCTCGGTCGGCGGCAACGTGGCGGAGAACTCGGGCGGCGCGCACTGCCTGAAGCACGGGTTCACCGTGCACCACGTGACCGGGCTGGAGATCGTCACCCCCGCGGGCGAGCTGACCTGGATCGGCGACGGCACCGGGGCCGCGCCCGGCTATGACCTGGTCGGCGCGTTCATCGGGTCGGAGGGCACGCTCGGCATCGTCACCAAGATCGTCGTCAGGCTGACCCGGATCCCGCAGTCGGTCCGACCCTGCTGGCCGCGTTCGAGACCACCGGGGCGGGCGGCGCCGCGGTGTCGGCGATCATCGGGGCGGGCATCCTGCCCGCCGCGATCGAGATGATGGACGCGCTGGCGATCGAGGCGGCCGAGGCCGCCGTGGCCTGCCGCTACCCGCCGAGGGCGCCGGCGCGGTCCTGATCGTGGAGCTGGACGGGCCCGAGACCGACGTGCTGCGGGAGACCGCCGCGGTGCGCGCGCTGTGCGAGCAGGCCGGCGCCTTCGAGATCCGGGAGGCCGCGGACCCGGCCGAGCGGGCGCGATCTGGACCGGCCGCAGGTCCGCGTTCGCCGCCGTGGGCCGGATCTGCTCGGCCTACATCGTGCAGGACGGCGTGGTGCCGCGCACCGCGCTGGCCGCGGTGCTCGACCGGATCGGCGAGCTGTCCGCGGCGGCGGGCATCCGGGTCGCCAACGTGTTCCACGCCGGCGACGGCAACCTGCATCCGCTCGTGCTGTTCGACGACTCGCCGGAGCAGTCCGCGGCCGCCGAGGTGCTGTCCGGCGCGATCCTGGACCTGTGCATCGAGCACGGCGGCTCGATCACCGGCGAGCACGGCGTCGGCGTGGACAAGTCCAGGTACCTGCCGAAGATGTTCGGCGCCGACGACCTCGACACGATGCAGCTGCTGCGGTGCGCGTTCGACCCGGCGGCGCTGTGCAACCCGGGCAAGATCTTCCCGACGCCGCGGCTGTGCGGCGAGGTGCCCGGCGTCCACCGGACGGTGCATCCGCTGGTGGCCTCCGGCCAGGCGGAGCAGTTCTGATGGCGACAGCCCGGTGCCCGGCCCAGCAGCTGACCAGCCCGAGCGTTCCGGGCGCGCTGGCCATGGCCTGCCGCGCGGTCCGGCCCGGTGGCCCACGGGACGCGGTCGCCGGGATCACCCCGGAGTGGTGGCCGCCCCGGCCAGCACCGGGGAGGCCAGCGCACTGCTGGCCGCGGCGCAGGCGCACGGCCTGGCCGTGGTGCCCCGCGGCAGTGGCACCAGGCTCGGCTGGGGTGCCCCGCCGCGCCGCTGCGACCTGGTCATCGACACCCTGCGGCTGGACCGCGTCGTCGAGCACGCCGCGGGTGACCTGGTGGTCCGGGTGCAGGCCGGGGTGACCATGGCCCGGCTCGCGGAGGTGCTGGCCGCGGCAGGCCAGCGGCTCGCCCTCGACCTGCCCCCGGGCACCGCGGTGATCAGTGCCCCCGTGATCAACAGCAGCGTGGCCAGCAGCAGCGTGACCGGCAGCAGCGTGACCGGGTCGCCGACCGTCGGCGGGATGCTCGCCACCGGCGCCGCGGGCCCGCTGCGGCTGCGCTACGGCACCCCGCGGGACCTGCTCATCGGGGTCACGGTGGTGCGGGCGGACGGCACGGTCGCGACGGCCGGCGGCAAGGTGGTCAAGAACGTGGCCGGGTACGACCTCGGCAAGCTGTACGCCGGCTCGTACGGCACGCTCGGCCTGATCACCGAGGCGATGTTCCGGCTGCACCCACTCCCCTCGGCTACTGCCTTCGTGATCGCGAGCTATGTGAGAACCGCAAGCGCGGTCGCGGCGGTGGCCGCGGCCGCCGCCTCAGACCTGGCCCCGGCGGCGGTCGAGATCGACCGGCCGTTCCGGGATGGCCTGGTCCGGGTCGGGGTGCTGCTGGAAGGCGACCCGGACGGGGTCGCCGAACGGGCCGGGCAGCTGCGCGAGGTGCTGGGCGCGGGCACCGCGGTCGCGGCCAGCGCGCCGCCGTGGTGGGACGCGCCGGACGCCGCGCGGCCCGGCAGCACGGTGATCCGGGTCAGTTTCTGGGCCGCCGCGCTGGCCGGGGTGCTGGCCGCGATCGACGAGGCGGGCCGCGCTGCCGGGCTCGATCCCGCGGTGTCCGGCTCCGCGGCCGCGGGCGTGCTGCACGTGGTGGCCGTCCCGGACGCCGCGCCAGCGGCGGTCGCGGAGTTCCTCGCCCAGCTGCGCGCCGCGCTGGGCCGCCGCGACTGGCCCGGCCGGGCTCGCGGACGGCCCCGCGGTCCCGGGCAGCGCCGTGGTGGTCACCGCGCCGCCCGCCGTCCATGACGTGGCGGATGTGTGGGGCCCGGTGCCCGCCGCAGCACTGATGCGGTCGGTCAAGGAGCAGTTCGATCCCGGTTACCTGATGGCACCGGGCCGTTTCGCCGGAGGGATCTGATGGACCCGCTGATCGACCCGTCCGGCGAACTGCGCGAGCTGGCGGGCGACTGCGTGCACTGCGGGTTCTGCCTGCCCGCCTGCCCGACCTACCAGCTGTGGGGCGAGGAGATGGACTCCCCGCGCGGCCGGATCCACCTGATCATCCAGGTGCTCGACGGCGCGCCCGCCAGCGAGTCGGTCATCACCCACCTGGACCGCTGCCTGGGCTGCATGGCGTGCGTGCCCGCCTGCCCGTCCGGGGTCCGCTACGACCGGCTGATCGAGGCCGCCCGCACCTGGACCGAGCAGCCGCGCCTGGCCCGTCGCTGGCCGCGCCCCGGTCGCGCCGGGACCGGGCGGTGCGCGCCGCGATCTTCGCCACGTTCCCGTACCCGCGCCGGCTGCGGCTGCTCACCGGCCCGCTGCGGCCGCCCAGCGGACCGGGCTGACCCGGCTGGTCCAGCGCAGCAAGCCTGGCCGACCGGTTCGCGCCGGAGCTCGCTGCCTCGCTGCGCGTCGCCCCCGCCCCGCCCGCCCGGTCCCCCGCGGCACCGGCGCCTGCCGCCGGCCGCGTCTTCCGCAACGCACACCACCGGACGGCCGGTCACGGCCCGGGCCGGGCGGATCCCGGCGGAGGCGACCGCGCCGGGCCGTGGCGGGCCTGCTCACCGGCTGCGTGCAGCAGGTGTTCTTCCCCGGCGTCAACGACGCGACCGCCCGGGTGCTCGCCGCGGCCGGCTGCGACGTGGTCATCCCGGCCGGCCAGGGCTGCTGCGGGGCGCTGTCCTCGCACGGCGGCCGGGCCGCGGAGGCGGCCCGGTTCGCCCGGCGGACGATCGACACGTTCGAGCCGCGGACGTGGACGTGATCGTGGTCAACTCGGCGGGCTGCGGGTCGGCGATGAAGGAGTACGCGCATCTGCTCGCGGACCGGCGGCGGCGGGGTGGCGCTGGCCAGGTCGCCGACTTCAGCGAGTTCCTCGCCGAGCTGGCCGGGGGCAGAGCGGGAACCAGGTTCGCGTTGCAGGCCTTTCCGGTCGGGCGCGTATCACGACGCTTGCCACCTTGGTAACGCCCAGCGGATCCGAGCCCAGCCCCGTGACCTGCTCCGGGCGATCCCCGGACTGGAGCTGGTCGAGTCCGGCGACGGCGGGGTGTGCTGCGGGTCGGCGGGCATCTACAACCTGCTGCAGCCGGAGGCGGCCGGAGAACTCGGCGCCCGCAAGGCGGCCGCGGTGCTGGCGGCCGGGGCGGACCTGGTCGTCTCCGCCAACCCTGGCTGCAGCCTGCAGATCACGTCGGCCATGGCCGCGCCGGGGCGAGTCGACCCGCCCCGGGTGGTGCACATCGCCGAGGTACTCGACGCGTCCATCCGCGGGCTGCCGGTGAGCGCGCTGACCGGCCGGTGAGCGGGAGCTAGCCCGGCCGGGCGAGCCAGCGGGGGTCCAGCTCGCCTTCGGCGACGATCACCGCGGGGCCGGTCAGCCAGCTGGTGGCCGTCTCCAGGATCACGGTGAGCCTGGCCGCCCGGCACGGTCACCTGCCATGAGCCGGTGCCCGGCCGGCGTCAGCAGCGGCGGCCACGGCCGCCGCGACCGCGCCGGTGCCGCAGGACCGGGTCTCGCCGGAGCCCCGCTCGTGTACCCGCATGCTGATCTCGGCGGGACCGGTGCGCCGGACGAGTTCCACGTTCCCGCCGGCCGGGAAGTCGGCCGGGTCGAGGCCCGGTGCGGCGGCCAGGTCGAACCCGTCCAGCGGCCCAGCTACCAGGCAGGCCAGGTGCGGGTTGCCGACGTCGATGCGCAGGCCGTCCAGGGTTGCCTCGCTGATCTGGGCGGACCCCTTGCCGAGGACCCGGGCCGGGCCCATCTCCACGGTGATGCGGCCGTCCGGCTCAGCCCGGACCCGGCGGACGCCGGACCGGGTGGCGACGGTGAACGCCGGGCCGGTGACCAGGTGCTGGTCGAGCAGGTAGCGGGCGAACACCCGGAGGCCGTTGCCGCACATCTCGGCGATGCTGCCGTCGGCGTTGCGGTAGTCCATGAACCACCCGGACCCGTCCTGGACCACCCGCAGCACCCCGTCCGCCCCGATCCCGGCCCGCCGGTCGCACAGCCGGGCCACCAGCGTGGCGGGCAGGTCCAGCGCACCGTCCGGGTCGGGGAGGATCACGAAGTCGTTCTGGGTACCGTGCCCTTTGCCGAACCGCATGTGCTGATGGTAGCCAGTGCTGTGGGCAGCAGGTCCGCGCCCGCGGCCGCGTCCAGCCACGCCACCCGGGGATCGCGGCGGAACCAGGCTTCCTGGCGGCGGGCGAACCGCGGGTGGCCTGGATGGTCTGCCCGCGGGCCTCGTCCTCGGACAGCTCCCCGGCCAGGAAGCGCAGCACCTGGGCGTAGCCGAGGGCCTGGCTGGCGGTCTTGCCGTCGCGCAGCCCGGCCTGCTCCAGGCCGCGTACCTCGTCCACCAGGCCGGCCTGCCACATCCGCCACACCCGCTCGGCGATCCGCCGGTCCAGCTCGGCCCGGGACAGCCGGAGGCCGATCTGCACGCTCGGGTACAGCGACTCATACCGCGGCAACGTGGCGGTGAACGGCTGCCCGGACAGTTCGATGACCTCCAGCGCCCGGACGATCCGGCGGCCGTTCGACGGCAGGATGCCCGCGGCGGCCCCGGGATCGGCCGCGGCCAGCCTGGTGTGCAGCGGGCCGGGCCCGTGCGCCGCGAGCTCGTCTTCCAGCCGCTGCCGGATGGCGGGATCGGTGCCGGGGAAGTTCAGGTCGTCCAGGGCGGCGCGCAGGTACAGCCCGGACCCGCCGACCAGGATCGGCACCCGGCCGCGGGCCTGGACGGCGGCGATCTCGGCCCGGGCCAGCTGCTGGTACTCGGCGACGTTGGCGGTGCGCCGGACATCCCAGATATCCAGCAGGTGGTGCGGGATGCCCTCGCGCTGGGCCTGGGCCAGCTTGGCCGTGCCGATGTCCATGCCCGCGTACAGCTGCATGGAGTCGGCGTTGATGACCTCGCCGTCCAGTGCGTGCGCGAGCCGCAGGGCCAGGTCTGACTTGCCGGCCGCCGTCGCCCCCACCACCGCGACCACGGGATGCGGCCCATCCCCGGTGTGCACGCTGGCCGCGCCGGTCACACTGGTCACGGCCTGCGGCGACTCTTCACGAGTTCCAGTCATGATCGCGTCCGGTTTGTCCGGGAATGTCGGTAGGGAACGCGTGAAAAGATGACTGGCCCATGATCACCCCAGCGGTCCCATGGCGGGCATGCCCAGGGACACGGGCTGGGGGGGCGGGTCGGGCGGGCCTGCGCGGCGGGCTTGCCAGGCGTCGCCGCCGCGGGTGCGGCGGACCGAGACCGGCTCGCCGTCGGCGACCAGGTAGTGCGGGGCGGCGCGGGTGACCACCGTGGTGATCACGTCTCCGGGCCGCGGCCCGGTATCGCCGGGGGTGAAGTGCACCAGCCGGTTGTCCCGGGCCCGCCCGGACTGCCGGTGGGTGGCCCCGTCCTTGCGGCCCTCCCCCTCCGCGACCAGCACCTCAACCTGCTGGCCCGCGAAGGTCTCGTTCTCGGCCAGCGACGTCTCCTCGACCAGCGCGGCCAGCCGCTGATAGCGCTCGCGGACCACCTCGGCGGGCACCTGGCCGGCCATGTCCGCCGCCGGGGTCCCCGGCCGCGGCGAGTACTGGAACGTGAACGCCCCAGCGAACCGGGCCCGCCGGACCAGGTCCAGGGTGTCGGCGAAATCCTGCTCGGTCTCACCCGGGAAGCCCACGATGATGTCCGTGGTGATAGCCGCGCCGGGGATGGCAGCCCGGACCTTGTCCAGGATCTTCAGGTAGGCCTCGCGGCGGTAGGCGCGGCGCATGGCCCGCAGCACCGCGTCGGACCCGGACTGGAGCGGCATGTGCAGGACGGGCATGACGTTGGGCGTCTGCGCCATGGCCTCGATCACGTCGTCGGTGAAGTCCCGGGGATGCGGCGAGGTGAACCGGACCCGCTCCAGCCCCTCGATCGTGCCGCAGGACCGGAGCAGCTTGCCGAACGCCAGCCGGTCACCGAAGCTGACGCCGTAGGAGTTCACGTTCTGGCCGAGCAGGGTGACTTCCAGCACCCCGTCCCCGGCCAGCGCCCGGATCTCCGCCAGCACGTCCCCGGGCCGCCGGTCCTCCTCCCGGCCACGCAGGCTGGGCACGATGCAGAAGGTGCAGGTGTTGTTGCAGCCGACCGAAATGGCTACCCACGCGGAGTAGGCGGACTCCCGGCGGGCGGGCAGCACCGAGGGGAACCGCTCCAGCGACTCGACGATCTCCACCTGCGCCTCGGCCTGGACCCGGGCCCGTTCCAGCAGCGCGGGCAGCGAGCCGAGGTTGTGCGTGCCGAAGACCACGTCCACCCAGGGTGCCCGCTCCGCGATGCCCGCCCGGTCTTTCTGGGCCAGGCAGCCGCCGACCGCAATTTGCATGCCCGGTTTCGCCGCTTTGACCGGAAATAGGTGGCCGAGGTTTCCATAGAGCCGGTTGTCGGCATTCTCGCGCACCGCACAGGTGTTGAACACGACCACGTCCGCGGTTTCGCCGTCCGGGGCGCGCCGGTAACCGGCGTCCTCGAGCAGGCCAGCGAGCCGCTCGGAGTCGTGCATGTTCATCTGGCACCCGTAGGTGCGGATCTCGTAGCTCCGGGAAGCGCTCATTTCGCATCCGAGAGTACGCGCAGTGCGCGCCAGGTCCGGAATCCGCACTGACGCGTCTGGGCATGTCCGGAATCTCCTCGTGGTGAGTGCCCTGATGGTGGGAGGATTTTCCCCATGACAGACAGCGTGGCAGCGACCCGGATCCCCTACGGTGCCTGGCCCTCCCCGATCACCGCCGCGGACGTGGCCAAGGGACAGGTGCTGATCTCTTTCCCCCTCGTTACTGGCCCGGATGTGTGGTGGCAGGAGGGCCGTCCGGACGAGGGCGGCCGGGTGACCGTGGTGCACTGTGACGCTGCCGGGAACCGCCGGGCGCTGCTGCCCGCGCCATGGAACGCACGGACCCGGGTGCATGAGTATGGCGGGCGCTCCTACCTGCCGGTGCCCGGGGCGCAGGGTACGTCCGTTGTCTTCGCTAATTACTCTGACCAGCGCTTGTATCTGGTGACTGATCCCGGGCCGGACCAGACCGGCACGGGAGAGCGGGCCGCCACCCCCGCGCCCGCGCCTGAGCCGCTTACTCCGCAGCGGCCAGCGGAGGACGGCCCCGCGGCGCTGCGGTTTGCGGATTTCACGCTGTCCCCGGACGGGACGGAGGTGTGGTGCGTCCAGGAGCGGCATGACGGCGGCAAGGTCAGCCGGGGCATCGTCGCGGTTCCGCTGGACGGGTCCGCGGCCGAGGATCCCGCGGCCATCCGCGAGCTGGTCAGCGGCTCGGATTTCTTCGCCTTCCCCACGCCGTCGCCGGACGGCAGCCGCCTGGCCTGGATCTGCTGGAACCACCCGCGGATGCCCTGGGATGGCACCGAGCTGCGGGTGGCTCAGATTTCCGACGGCGTGCCCAGTAGGGGACGGTTGGTCAAGGGCGGCATGCGGGAGTCGGTGGTGGCCCCGGTATGGCGGAACGACACCAGCCTGTACGTGGTCTCCGACTGGCCCGGGTTCTGGAACCTGTACCAGGTGGGCCTGGTCGGCGAGCCCGCCCTGTCGCTGTACCCGGCCGAGGAGGAGTTCGCTGCGCCGTTGTGGCAGCTGGGCGCGCGGCCGTTCGGCATGCTCGGGGACGGCCGGCTCGCGGTCCTGCACGGCCTGGGCAGCATGCGGCTGGGCCTGCTCGACCCGGAGACCAGCGAGATCGCCGAGGTCGAGGTGCCGTTCGAGGAGTTCGTGTCCGGCCTGTCCGCGGACGGCAACACGATCGTCGGGGTGGCTGGCGGCCCGCTGACCCCGCTGTCGGTGGTCCGGATCGACACCGCGACCGGGACGTCCACGGTACTGCGCACCGAGTCCGACGAGGCCCCGGACCCGGCCTACCTGCCGGTGCCGAGCCAGGTGCAGCTCGAAGGCCCGTACGGGCGGAGGGTGCATGCGCTGGTCTACCCGCCGCGGCACCCGGACGTGGCTGGCCCGGACGGGGAGCGCCCGCCCTACGTGGTCTGGGTACACGGCGGCCCGACCTCGCACGCGGTGGCCCTGCTCGACCTGGAGAAGGCGTTCTTCACCAGCCGGGGCATCGGGATCGTGGACGTGAACTACGGCGGCTCCACCGGGTACGGCCGCAGCTACCGGGACCGGTTGCGGATGCAGTGGGGCGTGGTTGATGTGGAGGACGCGATCGCCGCGGCCCAGTCGCTCGCCGCCCAAGGCGACGCCGACCTCGCCCGGCTGGCCATCCGCGGCGCCTCGGCCGGTGGCTGGACCGCGCTGGCCGCGGTCACCACGCACGCGGCCGCGGCCAAGCCGCCGGTATTCAGCGCGGCGACGTCCTACTTCGGCGTGGCTGACCTGCGTGAGTTCGCCTCGCAGACGCATGACTTCGAGTCGCACTACCTGGACGGGCTGATCGGCCCGCTGCCAGGATTCGAGTACGTGTACGCGGAGCGCTCACCCGCGGGTCATGTCACCGACCGGACCTCCCCGGTGCTGCTGCTGCAGGGCCTGGACGACCCGATCGTGCCGCCCGCGCAGGCCAGGAGCATCGCGGCCGACCTGTCCGCGCACGAGATCCAACACGCGCTGCTCACCTTCCAGGGTGAATCACACGGGTTCCGGCGGGCTGAGACGATCATCACCGCGCTCCAGGCGGAGCTCGCCTTCTACGGCCAGGTGCTGGGCTTCGCCACGCCGGACATGCCGGCGGTCGCCCTGTCCAGCGGCCCTGGGGGGTCCGGCGGTTCTGCGGCGTCTGGCCGCAAGCCGGTCAAGACCCGCGGTGCCGGGGTGTCCAGCGGGTCAGGGGCGCCTGGCGGGTCAGGGGCGCCTGGCGGGCCGGGGGCGCCCAGCGGCCCGGGGGCGCCCGGCGGCCCGGGGGCGCCGGGAGCTGTTGGACCGGCTGAGCTGGCCGGGGCACTGGGGGTAGCTGAGCGGGCGGCCGCGGGCAAGCATGCCGCGCTGCGGAGCCCGGCATCGCCATCTGCTGCCGCGGTCAGCAGCACAGCCGCCGGTCCTGGGGTTCCGGTCGAGGCGACCACCGCCAAGGCGGCCGACGCCGGCTGACCCAGCCGCGCCACGCGCCCGTGATCGTGGTGCACAGTGCGCCATATGGGCGCACAACTGCACCACGATCATGGTGGCGGCGAGCTAGCGGGCGAATTCGGTCGCGCGTGACTCCCGGACCACGGTCACCCGGATCTGGCCGGGGTAGGTCAGCTCCTCCTCGACCTGCTTGGCCACGTCGCGGGCGATGACCTGGGCCTGGATGTCGTCCACCGCCTCGGGCTTGACCATCACCCTGATCTCCCGGCCCGCCTGCATGGCGAAAACCTTCTCCACCCCCGGCTGTGCCGTGGCGATCTCTTCCAGCCGCTCCAGCCGCTGAACATAGGCTTCCAGCGACTCGCGGCGCGCCCCGGGCCGGCCACCGCTGATCGCGTCTGCGGCCTGGGTCAGCACAGCCTCGACGGTGCGCACTTCGACCTCGTTGTGATGCGCCTCGATGGCATGTACCACGTCTGCTGGTTCGCCGTATCTCCGGGCGATCTCCGCGCCGATCAGGGCGTGGCTGCCCTCGACTTCGTGGGTGAGCGCCTTCCCGATGTCATGCAGCACGGTGCAGCGCTTCAGCAGCACCGGGTCTATGCCGATCTCGCTGGCCATCATCCCGGCGATGTGCGCGGACTCGACCAGGTGGCGCAGTACGTTCTGGCCATACGAGGTGCGGTAGCGCAGCCGGCCCAGCAAGGTGACCAGCTCCGGGTGCATGTCCGTGATGGTCAGCTCGACCAGGGCGTCCTCGCCCGCCCGGACGCAGAGCTGCTCCACCTCACCCTTGCTCCGTTCGTAAGCCTCCTCGATGCGCTGCGGGTGGATCCGGCCGTCCAGGACCAGCCGTTCCAGGGTGAGCCGTCCCACCTCGCGGCGGACCGGGTCGAAGCAGGACAGCAGGACGGCCTCGGGCGTGTCGTCGATGATCAGGTTGACGCCGGTGACGGACTCGAACGCGCGGATGTTGCGGCCTTCCCGGCCGATGATCCTGCCCTTCATCTCGTCCCCGGGCAGGTGCAGCACGGATACCACGGACTCGCTGGTCTGCTCGCTGGCGACCCGCTGGATGGCCAGGGTCACGATCCGCCGGGCGCGCTGCTCACCGTCCCGCCGGGCGGCATTCTCGGTCTCCCGCACCAGCAGGACAGCCTCGCGCTTGGCCTGATTCTGGATGGCCGCGACCAGCTCGGCCTTGGCCTGGTCCGCAGTCAGCCCGGCGACCTGCTCCAGCACCTCACGGCGCTCCTCGTCGAGCCGTTCCAGGTCGGCCCGGTGGGTTTCCAGGTCCTGCCGGAGCAGATCCAGCGCGGCCGACCGTTCCGCGAGCTTGTCGGACTCAGCATCCAGCCGGGACTCGCGCTCCGCCAGCCGGGCTTCTCTCCGCTCAAGGTCAGCACGCAGTTCCTTGGCTTCCTCGCGAACCGCCCGCAATTCATCGTCGGCGTCCCGGCTGGCCTGCGCCGCCTTATCGGCGGCCAGCCCGGCCTCCCGCATGATGGCCGCGGCATCGGCTTCCGCACGCGACCGCACCTGATCCGCTTCCTGGCTGGCGTCCTCGAACGCCCGCTGCGTCTCGGCCGTTACCTGCGGGCTGGCCTGCACCGTTTCCGGCACCCCAGCGACGCTCCGGCCGGGCGCTCTGCGCACCACGATGAACAGCGCAAATACGGTGGCGACAAGCCCGATCGCCCCGACCACGAGAGAGATTGTGCTGCTCATGGCACACCCCAATCCTGCTCGCTGGCCCGGCACCGCCGTGCGGTACCAGGAAATTGCCCTGAGCGAGGGGTCATGCCCGCCATTCCACCTGCTGGCGCTGTGCCGCCTTCCGCCTTCCGCGGCGGCACTGCTCGCAGCCGTACTGCTCAGCGGCCCGCTGGCCCGCGGGATCCACTGTCCAACCGGGGCCGTGCCACCGCCAGGCCGTGTTACTACGACACTGTGCTCCTACGAGGCCGCGCTGCTATAGCGCTGTCCAGCCACGTCTCGTCCGGCTGGACCTGCCGTGAGCAGCACCGCTGTGCACAACACCGCCTGCGTCACACTGTCCCGCATAGCACCGGCCTCCTCCGGTGCCGTCCGATCTGACCGTCGCCACACTGCGACGACAACCCTGCCGCAGCCCAGTCACGGGCACCGGGCTGGCGCAGGGCCGGCAAGATCAGCAGCCGGCCAGCGGCAGCCCAGCGTGCCCGCCAGGCCAAGCATCCGGCCGGGACACGACCCAGCCGTCTCGCACGGCCCAAGACAGGCGTCCCCGCCAGGGCCAGACACCATCCAAAGTCCGTAGCCAGCCAAAGCGGGCCACGCACCGTATTCACTCACTCTCATCCGCATGGCGCGGAGTAACACCTCGCTGCCGTGAGGTTAAGCGTAGATAACGGTTTGGGCAAGCACTCCGTTGCGATCTACTAAATACTTACCTTCAGCGACCGGAACATTACCCAGGATCAGAGTCGGCCTCCAGGCTGGCCAGCGCGCCCTCATCCATGTCCAGTCCCGCAGCCACGGTGTCAACTCCTTCGTGCTCAAGAGCCTCGCGGACCACCCGGTAGGCGAGCGGCGCGGGATAGCCCTTCCGGGCCAGCAGGCCGAGCAGGCGCCGCATCCGGGCCGGCAGCGGCCTGCCCTTGGTCGCCGCCATTCCCTTCGCCACCAGCTGCCGCGCGGTGGCGATCTCGTCCGCCGGGTCGAGGGTGTTCACCGCCACGCTGATGTCGTCGCTGGACACACCCCGCTGCTTCAGTTCAGCGGAGAGCGCGCGGCGCGCCAGCCCGCGGCTGTGATGCCGGGACTCCACCCAGGCCCGAGCGAACGCGGTGTCGTCGATCAGGCCCACTTCAGCAAACCGGTCCAGAATCGCCCTGGCCGCCCCGTCAGGTATCCCCTGGCGGCGCATCGCCCCGGCGAGCTGGGCCTTGGTCCGCGGCCCGGCGGTCAGCAGCTGCAGGCACAACTGCCGGGCGCGTTCCTGGGGATCTCCCGGGGCGGCCGCTGAACCGTCTGCCACTGAACCGTCTGGCACCGGACCATCCGCCACTGGATCATGTCCCGGCGCTGGCCGGTGCGCCGCCGTCGACGCTGGCTACCGCTTCCACGTCGAGCCGCGGTCCCACACCCAGCTTCTCCTTGATCTTCTTCTCGATCTCGTTGGCGAGGTCGGGGTTGTCCCGCAGGAAGCTACGGGCGTTCTCCTTGCCCTGCCCGAGCTGGTCGCCCTCGTAGGTGTACCAGGCACCGGACTTGCGCACGATCGACTGCTCGACCCCCAGGTCGATCAGGCCGCCTTCCTTGCTTATCCCGGTGCCGAAGATGATGTCGCATTCCGCGGTCTTGAACGGGGGGGCGCACTTGTTCTTGACGACCTTGATCCGGGTCCGGCTACCCACCGGATCGGTGCCGTCCTTCAGGGTCTCGATCCGGCGCACGTCGAGCCGCACCGAAGCGTAAAACTTGAGCGCCCGCCCACCCGTGGTGGTCTCCGGCGAGCCGAACATGACGCCGACTTTCTCCCGCAGCTGGTTGATGAAGATGGCGGTGGTCTTCGTCTGGCTCAGCGCACCGGTGATCTTGCGCAGGGCCTGGGACATCAGCCGGGCCTGCAAGCCCACATGGCTGTCTCCCATCTCGCCTTCGATCTCAGCCCGGGGAACCAGCGCGGCCACCGAGTCGATGACCACAACGTCAATGGCCCCGGAGCGGATGAGCATGTCCGCGATCTCCAGTGCCTGCTCGCCGGTATCCGGCTGGGAAACGAGCAGCGCGTCGGTGTCCACCCCGAGCTTCTTGGCGTAGTCCGGGTCCAGCGCGTGCTCGGCGTCGATGAACGCGGCAATACCGCCCAGCCGCTGCGCGTTGGCCACCGCATGCAGCGCGATCGTGGTTTTACCACTGCCTTCTGGGCCATATACCTCGACCACGCGGCCACGCGGCAGGCCGCCAATGCCCAGCGCGACATCCAGCGCAATCGCACCAGTGGGGATCACCTCGATCGGCGCCCGGCCCTCCTCACCGAGCCGCATGATCGAGCCACGGCCGAACTGCCGCTCAATCTGGGCCAGCGCGGTTTCCAGGGACTTGTCCCTGTCGCCGCCGACCTTGTTGCCTGGCCTATCGCTGCCTGCCATGCAAACTCCCATGTGTGGATTCAGGGCTTCCTGTCGGTCCAGACGCTATGCGCCAGCACCGACAGTTCCGCGCGCTGTTGCGGCGCCGCAGGTGCGAGGCCACGGTGGGGCCATGCGTAGCGGCCCGGTCCCCTACCCTAGGCGAACAACTGTTCGATCATGGAGTCAACGCGCCGCTATGGCGGAGAAATCTTGGCCAGCCGTTTCCGGCCAGCGAATCCGGCGCCCGGAGCGCTGGCGCCGCGGCCGGGACACTGGGACACTGGGACAGCCAGCGAGTCAGCGCAGCTGCTGTGGGACCTTGAATTCCTCGCAGACCGCCCGCCAGACGGTCTTGGCGTCCTCACCATCGGCGAGCGCCTGGTCGACGGTCCGTCCGCCGAGCCGGCCCAGGACATGGTCCTTGGCCACGCTCGCAGCGTAGGTCTCACCGAACTGCGTGCGCATCCGCTGCCAGAACTCGCTGAGCCGCACGGTCCTCCTCTGCCTGGCCACCGGTTGCCTGGCCATCCATGCCGGTGAGGGTACCGGTCTTCGCGGCACGGCCCGAATCCTGTCCCCGGTACGCCCAGACCGGCACCTGATCCGCCCAGACCCGGTATCCCCCCCAGACCGGCACCTGATCCGCCCGGGCCCCGTTCCGGGACACGGTTGTGCCAGGAGGAACGGAAGAGGAATGCGATCAGCATTCCGGGGAACCGTCTTAGTGGGTGCTCACAGCGGCATGGCATGATCTGAGTAGGTCCCTGGGCGCATCCGGCCGGCATCGCCCGCAGGCTTGCCCGGCAGGACCGACTCGGGCCGGGAGATCAGATGGATCATTCAGCCATAGACGGGGGCGGACCACCGGGCGCACTGGCCCGCGATAACGGCCAGCCCGCCGGGACGGCTGGTACCGCGGGACCGGGCCGGCCAACTGACGGGTTCGCAGTGGCCGCCCTGATCACTGGTGTCCTGCCTGCTGCCCCGCTCACCCTGATCCTCGGGCCGGTAGCCCTCTCCCGGATCGCCCGCACCGGCGCCCGCGGCCGGGCGCTGGCCATCACCGGCCTGGTGCTCGCCGGAGTATGGATCCTCGCCGCCGCAGCCACCGTGGCTGTGCTCATCGCGCTGCGGCCGCCGCCCCCCCAGCCAGCCCTGCCCCAGGTCTTCAGGCTGCGGACCGGCGAATGCTTCAACGCCGCCGCCAGCGGAACCAAGGCGGACCAGGTGGTCGCCTGCAGCCGGCTGCACGGCGGGGAGGTGTTCGGCACGTTCCGGGTAGCTGGCCACCGCTACCCAGGCGATGCCGCACTGCAGCAGAAGGCGAGCAGCGGGTGCATGAGCCGGCTCGCGGGCTACCTGAACCCCCAGCTGTCCTCCACGACCCTGGCCGAGTCCTACATCTACCCGGGTTCAGCTGCCTGGGCCGCCGGTGAGCGGACCGTGGTCTGCACGGTCCGCAGCACGGCCGGCCGGACCACCGGGTCGGTCCGGGCCCTGCCGGGGTAGGCCTCCTGGCCTGGCCGGGCTGGCACAGTACGGCTGGCACAGTACGGCTGGCACAGTACGGCTGGCCAGTACGGCTGGCCAGTCGGCGGCAGCGGCTGGGGCCGGGCACCATGTCCAGGCCTGGCGGCGACTCGGCAGCACGTTCAATTCTGTCGGTGGGCCCAGGCAGAATTGGAGGATGTCCAAATCCCCCGCATCGCCCAGGAAGGCGCGATCCGGTGCGCTGCTCCGGGCCGATCTGCCCGGGGGCCAGGCCGTGCCCACTGCAGCCGTGACCGACGAGATCGTGCCCGGAGCGGCCGATCCGGCATTGGCCCAGGACGCGCTCGGCAGCTTCAGCCCGATTACCCGTGACTGGTTTACCGGCGCGTTCGCGGCCCCCACCCAAGCCCAGGCACTCGCCTGGGCGGCCATCGCCAAGGGTGAGAACACCCTGGTCGTTGCGCCGACCGGGTCGGGCAAGACGCTGGCCGCCTTCCTCTGGGCGCTGGACCGGCTGGCCGCCGCGCCGCCGCCCGCCGACCCGAAGCAGCGCTGCCGGGTGCTGTACATCTCGCCGCTCAAGGCGCTCGCGGTAGACATCGAGCGGAACCTCCGCGCCCCGCTGACCGGCATCCGGCACATGTCGCAGGCGCTGGGTGTTGCCGAGCCGGACATCCGGGTTGCCATCCGAACCGGTGACACCGGCGCGGAAGAGCGACGCAAGCTCGCGGCCAAGCCGCCGGACATCCTGATTACCACGCCCGAGTCGCTGTTCCTGCTCCTGACCTCGAAGGCGCGGGAGGTGCTGCGCGGGGTGGACACCGTCATCCTGGACGAGGTGCACGCGCTGGCCGGAAACAAGCGCGGGGCCCACCTGGCGCTGTCCCTGGAACGGCTGGACGCGCTGGACCCGGCCAGCAGCCCGGCGCAGCGGATCGGCCTGTCCGCCACGGTCCGGCCGGTCGAGGAGGTCGCCTCGTTCCTCGGCGGGGCCCGGCCGGTGACGATCGCGGCGCCGCCCAGCAGCAAGCGGATCGAGTTGCAGATCGTGGTTCCGGTCGAGGACATGACCGACCTGGACACCCCCGCCCGGCCCGCAGGCGACCAGCCCGGGGACGGGCCGCCGCAGCGCCGGTCGATCTGGCCGCACGTAGAGGAACGAGTGCTCGACCTGATCGAGCAGCACCGGTCCACGATCGTGTTCGCCAACTCGCGCGGGCTGGCCGAACGGCTCTGCGCCCGGCTGAACGAGCTGGCCACGGAGCGCGCGGAGGAACGGGCCGAAGCGGGCCGGCCGGACGAGCCCGTGCCCGGCCGCCCGGACCGGACGGCCCCAGCCGCGCTGCCTGCCCAGATCATGGCCCAGGCCCAGGTGGCGGCCGGGGGAACGGTGGAGGTCGTCCGCGCCCACCACGGGTCTGTTTCCCGTCAGGAGCGGGCCCAGATCGAGGAGGCGCTCAAGGAGGGCCGGCTGCCCGCCGTGGTCGCCACCTCCAGCCTGGAGCTGGGCATCGACATGGGCAGTGTCGACCTGGTGGTGCAGGTCGAGTCGCCGCCGTCGGTGGCCAGCGGCCTGCAGCGGACCGGCCGGGCCGGCCATAACGTCGGCGACATCTCCCGCGGCGTCATCTTCCCCAAGTACCAGGGCGACCTGGTGCAGTCCGCAGTGGTGGCGCGGCGCATGCAGGGCGGCCAGATCGAGGAACTGCGGATCCCGCGGAACCCGCTGGATGTGCTCGCCCAGCAGATCATCGCGATGACGGCGATGGACGACTGGGCCGTGGACGGCCTCGAGCAGGTCATCCGCCGGGCCGCCCCGTTCAGCAGCCTGACCCGGCCGGTACTCGAGGCTGTCCTGGACATGCTGGCCGGGCGCTACCCGAGCGAGGAGTTCGCGGAACTGCGGCCCAGGCTGGTCTGGGATCGCACCACCGGCCAGCTGAACGGCCGGCCGGGCGCTCAGCGGCTGGCGGTGACCAGCGGTGGCACCATCCCGGACCGAGGCCTGTTCGGCGTGTTCCTCGCCGCCTCGCAGCGCGCAGCCAACGGCCGGAACTCGCACCGGGTGGGCGAGCTCGACGAGGAGATGGTGTACGAGTCGCGGGTCGGCGACGTGTTCGTGCTGGGCGCGAGCTCCTGGCGGATCGAGGACATCACCGCCGACCGGGTGCTCGTCTCCCCTGCCCCCGGCCAGCCGGGCAAGCTGCCGTTCTGGCACGGCGACGTCCCTGGCCGGCCCGTGGAACTGGGCCGCGCGCTCGGTGCCTACTGCCGTGAGCTGGGCGAGGCGAGCGAGCCGGACGCGATCACCCGGCTGCGCGCGGACGGCCTCGACGAACTGGCCGCGGCGAACCTGGTGCGTTACCTGACGTCGCAGCGGGAGGCCACGGGTTACCTGCCGGATGACCGCACGCTGGTGATGGAACGCTTCCGGGACGAGCTGGGCGACTGGCGGCTGATGCTGCACAGCCCGTTCGGCGCGCCGGTGCATGCCCCGTGGGCGCTGGCCATCGCGGCCCGGCTGCGCGAGCGCTACCCGGGCATGGATGTGCAGGCCCTGCATACCGACGACGGGATCGTGATCCGGGTCCCGGACTCGGACGAGCCGCCGCCGACGGGCATCGCCGAGCTGGCTGCTGACGAGGTGGAGCGCCTGGTCACCGACGAGCTGGGGGGATCGGCGCTGTTCGCGTCGAGGTTCCGGGAATGCGCGGCCCGGGCCCTGCTGCTGCCCCGGCGCCAACCCGGCCGGCGCAGCCCGCTGTGGCAGCAGCGGCAGCGCTCCGCTCAGCTGCTCTCCGTGGCCCGTAAGTACGGCACGTTCCCGATCGTGCTGGAGACCGTACGCGAGTGCCTGCAGGACGTGTTCGACGTGCCGGGGCTGGTCAGCCTGATGGAGGACCTGGCCGCCAGGAAGATCCGGCTGGTCGAGGTCGAGACGCCCGCGCCGTCGCCGTTCGGCCGCTCGCTGCTGTTCCGTTATGTCGGCGCCTTCATGTACGAGGGTGACTCACCGCTGGCCGAACGCCGGGCGCAGGCGCTGGCGCTGGACTCCTCGCTGCTGGCCGAGCTGCTCGGCCAGGCCGACCTCCGTGAACTGCTCGACCCGGCCGTGGTCGAGCAGACTGAACATGAGCTGCAGCGGCTCACCCCGGACCGGGCCTGCCGCGATGCCGAGGGCCTGGCCGACCTGCTGCGCAGCATCGGGCCAGTATCCGCGGCCGAGATCACCCAGCGCTGCCAGGATCCGGCCGCCGCCGCAGGCTGGCTGGACGGCCTGGCCCGGCAGCGCCGGGCCCTGGAGATCCGGATCGCGGGCGAGCCGCGCTGGGCGGCTATCGAGGACGCAGGCCGGCTGCGCGACGCGCTTGGCGTGCCGCTGCCGCCGGGGGTGCCCGCGGCCTTCACCGAGCCGGCCGCCGACCCGCTCGGTGACCTGGTGGCCCGGTACGCCCGCGGGCACGGCCCGTTCAGCAGCGCGGACGTGGCGGCCAGATACGGGCTGGGCGTGGCAGTGGTGACCGGATCGCTGCGGCGGCTGGCCGCTGAGGGGCGGGTCACCGAAGGCGAGTTCCTGCCCGGCAGGCGGGGCGCGCAGTGGTGCGACGCCGGGGTTCTCCGCCAGCTCCGGCGGCGTTGCCTGGCCAAGCTCCGCAAAGAGGTGGAGCCCGCCCCGCCGCAGGCCCTGGCCAGGTTCCTGCCCGCCTGGCAGCGGGCGGGCCAGCCGCCGCGCGGCGCCCGGCCCGCTGGCCGTGCCGCAGGTTACCGGAACGGCGGCTACCGGGCCGGACCCGACGCGGTGTACGAGGCCATCGATCAGCTGGCCGGAGCGGCGCTGCCTGCCTCCGCGCTGGAGACGCTGATCCTGCCCGGGCGGGTGCCCGGCTACCAGGCCTCGATGCTCGATGAGCTGACCGCTGCCGGTGAGGTGGTGTGGGCAGGTGCTGGCGGCCTGCCTGGCGGCGATGGCTGGGTCGTGCTCGCACCCGCGGATACCGCGCCGCTGCTGCTGCCGGAGCCTGCGGAGATCTCGATGACACCGCTGCATGAGGCGGTGCTCGGTGCCCTGGACGGCGGTGGCGGGCTGTTCTTCCGGATGCTCGCCGACCGGGCGGCCGGGCTGCTGCCCGAAGGCAGCCGCCGGGACGCCAGCGACGCGGCGGTCGCCGCGGCGGTCTGGGACCTGGTGTGGGCCGGCTGACCAACGACACGCTGGCCGCGCTGCGCATAGTGCTGGGCAGCGGGCGGCCCGCGAGCCCGGCGCCAGCGGCCAGCAACGGAAGCCACGGGCTCGATGCCCCCGCGTTCCGCAGGTCCTCGGCGATCCGGGCGGCCGGGCGCAGGCGAGGCTACGGGCGCGCGGCGATGCCGACCCGGACCGGGCCGCCGACGGTCACTGGCCGCTGGTCCCTGCTGCCGGACGCTGACGCCGACCCGACCCGCAGGCTGCATGCGATCGCCCGCACGCTGCTGGACCGGCACGGCATTCTGATCAGGGGCACGGTTGCCACTGAGCGGGTGCCCGGCGGGTTCTCGGCGATCTATCCGGTGCTGCGCGCCATGGAAGATGCGGGCCAGTGCCGCCGCGGCTACTTCGTGGAAGGCCTGGGCGCCGCGCAGTTCGCGCTGCCCGGGGCGGTGGACCGGATGCGCGCGATGGCGGCCGAGGCCACCGCCCCATCCGAGCCAGCTGACCCCTGGTCAGTGCCGGAGCCGGACACCCCGCCCCCGGTCGCCGACATCATCGTGCTGGCGGCCGGAGATCCGGCCAACCCGTTCGGCGCGGCGCTGCCGTGGCCGGAGCGGCCAGGTGAGGCACCCGGCGGCCACCGGCCGGGCCGGAAGGCAGGCTCGGTCGTGGTGCTCGCGGACGGGCAGCTGGTGCTGTACGTCGAGCGGGGCGGCAAGACCTTGCTGTCCTGGACGAGTGACCAGGAAGTGCTGGAACCGGCCGCCGCGGCGCTGGCCGCCGCGGTCCGCAGCGGCGCCCTCGGCCGGCTGAGCGTGGAGCGGGCCGATGGCACCGGGGTGCATGACTCACCCTTGGCCCAGGCCCTGGAGCTGGCCGGGTTCCGGCCTACCCCGCGCGGGCTGCGGCTGCGCAAGTAGCCAGGCCCCCGCGTCCGGAACCGTGAAACGCTCCCGGGTAGCTGGCTGCGGCCTAGCCGCTGGCCGCCGCCTAGCTGGCCGCATCCCAGCGGGCATGCAGCGACGGTGGCTTGCGGAATACCAGGCCGCGCGGGGCAGCCGGCCACTCCGGGTCGGGCCTGAGGCCGGGCAGCAGGCGCAGGGCCGCGTCGAGCGCGGCCCGCGCTTCCAGGCGGGCCAGGTGCACGCCGAGGCAGAAATGCGGGCCCCGTGCGAACGCGAGGTGCTGCGACGCGTTCTCCCTGCGCGCATCGAAACGGTCCGGGTCGCCGAACACGGCCGGGTCCCGGCCCGCGGCCGCCAGGGACACGCTGACCAGGTCGCCCTGGCGCACGGCCGCGCCGCCAAGGGTGATGTCCCGCGTCGCGTACCGGTCAACGAGCGCGGCGGCAGGCTCCAGCCGCAGCGACTCCTCGACCGCGTTAGCTAGCAGGCCTGGATCGCCGCGGACGAGGTCCAGCTGGGCGGGGTGGCGGAGCAGGTGCCAGCCGGCGTTGGTGATCATGCCTTCGGCCGTCTCGATCCCGCCGAACATCAGCACGGCGGCGTTGGAGATGACCTCGCGCTGGCTCAGTGCGCCGTCCTGGTCATCCGCACTGGCCACGTGCGCCAGCAGGGACGAGGCGGGGTCAGCCGGGTCCGGGCCGGCCGCTGGGCCGGACCGTCCGGCCGTGCTGGCCGAGATCACAGCCTGCAGGCTCCCGCTCAGCTGGCCGAAGGCGGCGGCCCCCGCGGCCTGGCTACCGGCCGTCAGCCGGCCGTCCGCGCGGCCTCCCGGCGCCCCCGGCGGCGGGTCCCCGGCCAGGTCCGATACGGCCCGGACGATCGCGTCGTACCAGGACAGGATGGCGGCCGGATCGATGGCGGCCAGGCCAAGCGCCCGGGCCATCGTGGCGGCCGCCAGCGGCGCGGCCAGGCCCTGGCGCAGATCACCGGCGCCCGCCGGGCGCATCGCCGCCACCAGCCGGTCCGCCTCGGCGGTCACGAACGCGGCCAGCCCGGCCCGCACCCCGGCCTGGCTGAACGGCCGCGCGAACGGCCGCCGGTGCCGGTCGTGCCCCGCCCCGTCCAGCGACAGCATGCTCGGCCCCACGACCCGGGCCGTGGTGAACCGCGGGTCGTCCACGGTGAACGCCTCGCTGTCGCGCAGCACCTGCAGGACCAGGTCACGACGGGTGACCAGCCAGCCGTTCAGGGCGGGCAGCCAGGAGACAGGTTCCGCCTGGCGCAGCCGTGCCAGCAGCGGGTGCGGGTCCGTCTCCAGGTCGGCGGTAGTCACGGCCCGGCCGACCGGGTACCGCGGCCCGGTCGCCGCCGCCGTGGTCCGCTGCTGAGCTGAGCCAGTCACGACCACGACGCTACCTGGGGGCACTGGCCGGGCTGTGGCTGGCGGTCCCTGTCTTCCGCGTGTGCTGGATCCGGGCCAGCATGAGCCCGCTGGCCGTGATACCGGTGAGGCCGAGAATGATCAGCCGCGGATCGGACTTGTGCAGGCCGAAGATCATCCAGCAGGACAGCTCACCGAGGATGAGCACCCAGGTTGCGGGCGAAACGCCAGTGGGGCTCGCGGTCCGGTAGGCGGCCCAGATGGACGGCGCGACCTGCACGACGAAGGCCGCGGTGAGCAGCATCTCCAGGCCGGCCCGGCCCATGGCGAGATAAGCCGCGCTGAGCATGGCCGCCCAGGCGCTGATCAGGGCGGCCCATCGTGGCCTCGCCTGTCCCCGGACCGTGAGCATCGTCGCGAGCGTCCCGGCGAGGATCGCCGCCGAAGACGATGGGACCAGCGCGCTCCAATACCGGGCGAGGCCGAAGTAGGCGATCCAGGCAGCGTTGTTCAGGCTGGTGAGCGCCGCCCATGACCAGGAGACACCAGCGGTGTCGCCGGTGGCCCGGAGTTTGCGGATCTGCGGCAGGAACTGCGGGATCGCAAAGGCAGCGGCGGCGATGGGGGCATAGTCGAGCACGTCGATCATGATTGATTGCTGGCCTCCGGCAGGAACGGCATGTCTAGTGGAAAAATACGCCAGTTCTGCCGATCGTTTATTGCAGATTTATGCCGTAATTGCCGGTATCCAGCAATAATCAGAACTGATGGATGCCATAGACCGGAAGATACTTGCTGAGCTTCAGGTGGCAGGACGGCTGACGGTCACCGAGCTCGCCCAGCGAGTCGCGCTCAGCGTGGCGCCGTGCCACCGGCGGCTGCGGGAGCTGGAACGCAGCGGGGCGATCCGCGGTTACCGGGCGGTCATTGACCCCGCCGCGATCGGTCTCGGCTTCGAAGTGCTCGTGCAGGTCACCATGGACCGGGAAGACGCGGCGACGATCGCGAGGTTTGAGAGCGGCCTGGCCGATGTCCCAGAGGTACGCCATGCGGAACGGCTCTTCGGCGACCCCGATTACCTGATCCGGGTCGCGACCGCCGACCTGGCGGCGTACCAGACGCTGCGTGACGAGAAGCTCGCCACCCTGCCTGGCGTGCAGCGGCTCAGCTCGACGATCGTGATGAAACGCATCGTCGAGGACCGGCCCTTCCCGGTATCGGCGCCCGCTGGCGGCACGTCACGCAGGCGCTAGCGCGTCCCCGTCACGTCGTCACCAGGCCCCGCCGGCCAGCAGGAATCCCGGCAAGCCGCGACACGCCGAATCGAACATACCTACGAATCTTTGCTCCTGCGGTAGCGTCCTTGCTGAGGGAGATCCGTGACAGACGCCGGATTCCCGATGACTGCGCCGCCTGAGGCGAGACAGCGAGGCCGCACGTTGGCGGCCTGAGCGACAGCGCACTGCGTAGCTGAGCGCCCAGTGCGGGCCAGCCCGGGTAACGACGCCAGGAACCTGGCGGGCACCGGGCCGCGTCCGGGGCCGGGCCTGGCCGGAGCGACCGAGACGGCGGAGGGAAGATCATGACGAGCGACCTCGAGGAAGTGCTGCGAGAGAGCATCGCCCGGCGCACCGCGGGCGCGGGCGCCCGCGGCACGGCTGGGCTCGCCTGGCGGGCACACCAGCGGTATCGCTGGCGGCGGCTGGCCATCCGCGCCGCGGTGGCCGCGGGCCTGGCTGTGGTCACCGCGGCGGTGCTACTCGCGATCACCGGGGCCGGCGCCAGTGGCAGCGCCGGCCAGGGCCCCCGGACCGCGGGCCTACGTGGCCAGCGGCTGGTGGCGCAGCACGAGTACAGCGCAGCCGGGAACAGGCCACCGGCCAGCCGGCTCAGGGACCGGCGACCGAGGCCAGCAGGTCGCCCCGGGCCTGCTCGACCGCGGCCAGGATGGCACCGCGCAGCACAGGACCGCCGGTCACCCCGGTCGGCACCACATCGGGACGGGCCGGGCAGAACCGCCCCACCTCCGCGGCCACCCGGTCAGCGAGCGCGGTCCCGCCCGCCAGCCCGACCTCCCCGCCCAGCACGACCAGGCCCGGGTCGAGCACCACGCTGACCGCGGCCACCCCGGTGGCCACCCGGGCCGCCAGCTCGGCGAGCAGCGCGCTGCCCTGATCCTGGCCGGCCTCAGCCGCCTCCACCGCAGCGCGGACCGCGGCCCCGGCAGTGGGCTCAGCGAACCCGTACCCGGCCGCGAGCGGCCGCACCGCCTGGGCACCGACCAGGGACTGGAAGGCACCGGTAGCGGGATGGGTGACATCCTGGGGCAGCGGGACCCCGGGCACCGGCAGGTACCCGATCTCGCCCGCGGCGCCAGCCACGCCACGGTGCAGCCGGCCGCCGATGATCGTGGCCAGGCCGAGGCCCACGCCGATCCACATCAGCACGAAGTCGTCGGCGCCCTGTGCCACGCCCACCGCGCGCTCGGCCATCGCCGCCAGGTTGACGTCGTTCTCAATGGTGACGGGACGGCGCAGATCGCTGCGCAGCGCTTCCAGCACGCCCTCGTGCCAGGTCGGCAGGTTGACCGCGAGCCGGGGATCACCGGTCCGCGGGTCCAGTACCCCCGGAGTCCCGATGACCAGGGCACTCAGCGTGGACATGGCCACGCCGGCCGAGGCGCACGCGGTGGCCACCGCGCTGCGGACCAGTTCGACCGGGTCGCCGGTGCCGTTCGGGTCCACGCTGATCTCGGTGACCACGTGCCCGGTAATGTCCGCTACCCCGGCACTGACCTCGTCGTGCTCGACGTGCAGGCCGACCACGTACGCGCTGGACGGCACCACCGCGTACAGCGCGGCGTTCGGCCCGCGGCCGCCCGCCTGCTCGCCCACGGTCTCGACCAGCCCCCGCTCCTCCAGCCGGGCCAGCAGCTGCGACGCGGTCACCTTGGACAGGCCGGTGCGCTCGCCGATCTGCGCCCGCGTCATCGGGCCGCCGTCCAGCAGCAGCTCCAGGGCAGCGCGGTCGTTCAGCTCGCGCAGCAGCCGCGGTGTACCGGGCCGTTGTTCCATGCTGCTCCTCTGTCGCGTGACCGCGCCCCGGGCTTCCGGTGTCCCCATCGTCCACGTCCCCTTGGCGTCGCCCAAGCCAGTTCACCCACATCAGTGGGTATCCCAGCGTCCCGCCTAGCGTCCTGAATTCTGTCTCAATCTGGCCACAAGGTCTATCTAATAGGAAACTTTACTGTTAGTTTCGGCGCAGAGTCCCGCCGGTTTCAACTGGACCACCAGCGGTGCGCTGCCCGCGTACACGGTGGCCACCCTGCTGGTGGTGTGGGGAGCCTTCCCGTTCGTCGCGGTGACCGTGCTGGCCGGGCTGAAGACCGTGCCCGCTGAACTGCTCGAGGCCGCCCGGGTGGACGGCGCCGGGCCGTGGTCGGGCTTCTGGAAGATCACCTACCCGTTGCTCAAACCGATCTTCCTGGTGCTCCTGCTGCTGTCGGTCATCTGGGATTTCAACGTGTTCACCCAGACGTACCTGCTCACCGGCGGGCTCGGCAACCGCGACGAGTTCAACCTGTCGCTGTACCTCTACGACAAGGCCTTCACGTTCCCGCCCAGCTACGGCCTGGGCGGCGCGCTGGCGCTGATCCTCACCGTCATCCTGCTCATCGTCACGGTCGGCTATGTGCGGGCCTCGGTCCGGCAGGGAGCCCTGACGTGACCACGCTGCCCCGCATCGGCCGTCCCGCCACGCGCACCCGGCGGCGCGCGGCCAGGAAAGCAAAAACCTTCAGCCTCAACGCTTGCGGGGTGCTGGTCGCCCTGCTCACGCTCTTTCCGATCTTCTGGATGGTGTCCACGGCGTTCAAGCCATCCCAGGAGATCTACTCGCTGACGCCGCACCTGTGGCCGGCTCATCCGACCCTGGGCAACTTCTCCGCGGTCATGAGCGGGCAGGCGTCCGGCATCGGCTCGGTCTGGCTGTTCTTCCGCAACAGCCTGTCGGTGACCGTGGCCACCGTGCTGCTGTCCTCGCTGATCTCCCTGCTCGCCGCAGTCGCGGTGGCCCGGTTCCGGTTCCGGTTCCGCGCCTCCTACCTGATCATGCTGCTGATCGTGCAGATGATCCCGGGCCAGGCGCTGATCATCGCGCTGTTCCTGGACTTCAACCGGATCGGCCTGCTGCAGAGCCTGCCCGGCCTGATCCTCGTGTACAGCGCCCAGGCCCTGCCGGTGTCCATCTGGATGCTGCGCAACTTCGTGGCCACCGTGCCGCGCGAGCTGGAGGAGGCGGCCGCGGTGGACGGGGCCGGCCCGCTGCGGGTGTTCTGGCGGATCCTGCTCCCCCTGGTCGCCCCGGGGCTGATAGCGACCAGCATCTTCTCCTTCATCACCGCTTACAACGAGTTCATCGTCGCGCTTACCTTCCTGGGCCAGGCCCACTCCGACTACACCCTGCCGATCTACGTGACGTACTTCTTCAGCCGCGGCGGTGCCCAGTGGGGGCCGATCATGGCCGCGTCCACCCTGTACACGATCCCGGTAGTGGTGTTCTTCCTGCTGGTCCAGCGGCGGATGTCCGCTGGCCTGGTCGCCGGGGCGGTGAAAGGGTGAGCGCCGGGCTGTCCGCTGACCCGGCGCTGGCCCGGCTCGCCGACGCGATCCTCATCCCGCCGTTCCCGGGCCACGACGCGCCCCGGTGGATGCTCGCCGCGCTGGACAGCGGGCTGGCCGGGGTCACCCTGTTCGGCCCGAACATCACCGGCCCGGAGCAGCTCGCCGGGCTGACCGCGCAGCTACGGTCCGCCGGTGGCGAGCCGCTGGTCGCCATCGACGAGGAAGGCGGCGATGTCACCCGGATCAGCCACCTGACCGGCAGCCGCTATCCCGGCAACGCCGCGCTGGGCGTGGTGGACGATGTCCAGCTGACCGCCGCGGTGCACCGGGCCCTCGGCACCGACCTGGCCGCCCTCGGCGTCACCGTGAACCTCGCCCCGTCCGCGGACGTCAACACCGCCGGGGACAACCCGGTCATCGGGATCCGGTCGTTCGGCCCGGACCCGGGACTGGTGGCCCGGCATGTCGCAGCGGCGGTCAGCGGGCTGCAGGCCGCGGGCGTGGCCGCGTGCGCGAAGCACTTCCCCGGGCACGGCAGCACCCGGGCAGATACCCATCACCGGCTGGTGACCGTGGACGCGAGCCTGGACCTGCTGCACCGCCGGGACCTGCCGCCGTTCACCGCGGCCATCGCGGCCGGGGTGCGCGGGATCATGCCCGGGCACCTGCGGGTGCCGGAACTGACCGGCGACGCGCCCGCGACCCTGTCCGCCGCGGCCCAGACCGGGCTGCTGCGCGGCGAGCTGGGCTTCACCGGCGTGATCATCTCCGATGCGCTGGAGATGCGCGCGGTGAGCCGGACGTACGGCATCCCGGAGGCGGCGGTGCTGGCCGTGGCGGCCGGCACCGACCTGCTGTGCCTCGGCCGGGACGTCGGTGAGGACGGCTACCTCGCGGTGCGCAGCGCGCTCAGCGACGCGGTAACCAGCGGCCGGCTCGCGGTGCAGCGGCTGGAGGAGGCGCGGGAGAATGTGGCCCAGCTACGTACGTGGCTCGCCGGGGCGGCCGCGTCACGCCGGCCGCCGGACCGTGCCGGAGGGCCAGCAGCACCGGACATCGGGCTGGCCGCGGCGCGGCGGGCCGTACTGGCTTCCGGCCCGGCCCGGCCGCTCACCGATCCGGTCGCGGTCGAGCTGACCGCGCAGGCAAATATCGCCGTGGGCAGCGTGCCGTGGGGGCTGGGCCCGTGGCTGCCCGCGGGCCGCGTGCTAAGCCTGCCGGCCAGCGGCGGTCGCCCCGGCGTCCGGTCCCAGGCAGTGATCACGTCGGCGCTGGACCACGCGGCGGGCTGCTCACTGATCGTGGTGGTCCGCGATGCGCACCGGCACCCGGCGATGCAGGACGCGGTCACCGGGCTGCTCGCTGCCCGCCCGGACACGGTGGTGGTGGAGATGGGGCTGCCGCTATGGCGGCCGGCCGCCGGGCGCTACCTGGCGACCTACGGTGCGGCGCGATGCAACGCGCAGGCCGCTGCGGAGATCCTGGGGCTGGCTCGCCCGCCGCTGGGCTGACCCCCGCTGGCCCGGTCGCCGGCACTCCTGCCCGGCCAGGCGCGGGGCTGAATTCCTACTAAACGGGTCTGCCCAGGCCGCAACGGCCCCAGCTGCTCGCCAGTACACGGCATAATGCTGGACATGAGGCTGTCTGCCCGTGCTGATTACGCGCTGCGCGCCGCCGTGGAACTCGCGGCGGCGGACGGCGGTCATGTCACTGCTGAGCAGCTCGCGCGGGCCCAGCACATCCCGGGGAAGTTCCTCGAGGCGATCCTGACCCAGCTGCGCCGGGCCGGCCTGGTCCGCAGCCAGCGCGGCCCGGAAGGCGGTTTCTGGCTGGCCAGGCCCGCGGACGAGATCGCGCTGGCGGACATCATCCGGGCCATCGACGGGCAGCTGGTCGGGGTACGCGGGGAGCGGCCGGAAAACGTGGACTACATCGGCGTGGCCGAGCCGCTGCAGAACGTCTGGATCGCGCTGCGCGCGAACGAGCGGGCCATCCTGGAGGAGGTCACGCTCGGGCACATCGCGAGCGGCCACCTGCCGGACCGTGTCGTCGAGCTCACTGACGACCCGCGCGCCTGGGCCTGATCCCGGCTGACAGACGAATCCGCGCCCGGGGCCTCGGCCCGGGCGCGGATTTCGCTCGCTGAAGATCTGATGACTCAGACGGGCACCATATCGGTCATGTCCCGGACCCGGCGGGTGACCTCGTCGAAAGCCGGGTGATCCGCATTCACCTCGACCGCGCCCAGCACCGGCTCGGCGTCCAGGCCCCGTGGCTCCAGGGCAGGATGATGCCCGCCGGCACCCGGAGCTTCTGAGGCGCGTCCACCACCCGGAACGGGCGGGCCGGGAGATCGAGGGCGCGCTCGGCGTGGCGATCCGCGGGCCGCCCAGCCGGCGTGAGCACCGGCTCGTTCTGCAGTTCCGCGAGGGCGAAGCTATCGGACACCTCGCCGAGCACGTGCGACAGCGGGGTGTTCAGCGCTGTGCAGATGGCGGCAAGCAGTTCCGAGGACGCTTCTTTCTGCCCGCGCTCGACCTCGGACAGGTATCCCAGCGACACCCTGGCCGCGGCAGACACCTCACGGAGGGTGCGACCCTGCCGCAGGCGGAGACGCCGCAGCACGTCACCAAGCAAGTGACGAAGCAGGACCATAATCGCACTCCCTCCGCGAAGTGTGCCGTTGCTAGCTCTACCGTACCTGCCCTCACCGACAGTAGGGATAAGGGCTACAGCCGTGTTCGCTGCCAACGTAACACTGTAATCATCAGGTCTCTTCCCGCGCCCTGATTAGCAGCAACGCCAGCGCCTCGCGGACCGTTCCCGCGCGGATCGCTTCCCTGCTACCGATCAGGGAGAGCCGGCGGACCACGGTGTCCTGGATATTCGTGTTATGCCCCGCGCTGACCGCGATATACACGGTACCTGCGGGCTTTCCATCAGCCGGACCTGGCCCGGCCACTCCGGTGGTAGCCACGCCGAAGGTAGCGCCCAGCCGGTCCCGGGCCCCCGCGGCCATGGCCGCGGCCACATCCGGCGCCACCGGCCCGTCCGCATCGAGAACCGCGCGGGGCACGCCGAGCAGCGCCGCCTTGAGCTCGGTGGCGTACGCCACGATGCCGCCGCGGAACACGGCGGACGAGCCGGGGACGTCAGTCAGCGCGGCAGCCAGCAAGCCGCCGGTGAGTGACTCAGCGGCCGCCACGGTCTGCTGCCGGGCGGTGAGCAGCGTGATGAGGTCAGCCGCGGCTGATGCGCTCACAGCGTGCCTCCTGGCTCGCGCTGCGCCCGGGCGGCCCGCCCCCGGCGGCGCAGCCGGACAGCCCGGATCGCGTAGTCGGCGCCGGTGACCACGGTGACCGTCACGGCCGCCGCCATCACGATGCTGCGCGCGATCGCGGGCGGCCCGGGCAGCACGTACAACGTGATCGCGACGACCTGGAGCAAGGTCTTCAGCTTGCCGCCGCGGCTGGCCGCGATGACCCCATGCCGGATCACCCAGAAGCGGAGCACGGTGACGCCGAGCTCGCGCACGCCGATCACCGCGGTCACCCACCAGGCCAGCTCACCATGCACCGACAGGGTGATCAGCGCGGCGCCGGTCAGGGCCTTATCCGCGATCGGATCCGCGATCTTCCCGAAGTCGGTGACCAGGCCGCGCCGCCGGGCGATCCGCCCGTCCAGCAGGTCGGTGACCGAGGCGATGAGGAACACCGCGAACGCCGCGATCCGCCCGCCGGTGGTTCCGGTCAGCAGGAGCAGCACGAACACGGGCACGAGCAGGAGACGTAGCACGGTCAGCGCGTTAGCAGCGTTCAGCGTGCGGGGCGGCGCGGCAGTGGCCTGCTGGGCGGCTGGAGGCGGTTCGGTCCCAGACATTCCGGACGCCCCTGCGGCCGGCTGGCTCAACGTGATGCGCCGCGCCCGGGCACCTGTTCCCGGCCAGCGGCGCGGACACCGCGCGCATCGGCCGCCAGGTCCACCCCGTCGCACCCGGTGACCCTGGCCGGGACGATGTCGCCGATGGCCGCCCCGGGCACGCCGCGGACGGTCGTGGTCCCGTCCACCTCGGGCGCCTGGTGCGCGGCGCGGCCCAGGTAGCGGCCGCCGCCGAGGCTTTCCTCGAGCAGCACGTGCACGATCTCGCCGACCCGGTCGGCAGCCCGCTGGGCCATCATCTCCTCGGCCAGGGCGGCCAGGTCGTCCACCCTCCGGGCGACCTCCGCCGGGTCGAGCTGGCCGCCCAGGGTGGCTGCCTCGGTGCCGTCCTCGTCGGAGTAGCCGAAGATGCCGATCGCGTCCAGCCGGGCCTCGGACAGGAAGCGGTACAGCTCGTCGAGGTCGGCAGCGGTCTCGCCGGGGAACCCGACGATGAAGTTGGACCGGACGCCAGCGTCCGGGCAGGCCCGCCTGACGTCCGCCAGCAGGGCGCCGAACCGCTCCCGGTCGCCGAACCGGCGCATCGCCCGGAGCACGCTGCCGCTGGCGTGCTGGAAGGACAGATCGAAGTAGGGGGCCACCCCCGGGGTGGATGTCATCACCTCGACCAGCCCGGGACGCACCTCAGCCGGCTGCAGGTAGCTGACCCGGAGCCGGTCGATGCCGGGCACCGCGGCGAGCGCGGGCAGCAGCTCATCGAGCAGCCGCGGATTCCCCAGGTCCTTGCCGTAGGAGGTGGAGTTCTCGCTGACCAGCACGAGTTCACGGACGCCCTGGCCAGCAAGCCAGTGCGCCTCGGCGACCAGGTCCTCCGGCGGCCGGGACAGGAACGCGCCGCGGAACGCGGGGATCGCGCAGAAGCTGCACCGCCGGTCGCACCCGGACGCGATCTTCAGCGGTGCTACCGGGCCGCCGGACAGCCGCCGCCGCAACATCCGGGGGCCGGACGCCGGGGCAGCGCCGGGGGGGAGATCCGGGATGCCGCCGCCGGGCGGCGCGGCCTCCCGCCGGGCCGGCCGCTGGGGCTGGCTGGCAGCACCGTGGCCAGGCGGGGCATGACTAGAGCTCACCGCCCGGCTGGCCGGGGCGAGTGGCAGCAGCCGCCGCCGGTCCCGGGGCTGGTGCGCGGGCCGCCGCTCGCCCGCCAGGACCGCGTCCAGGCGGTCCGCGATGGCCCCGTAGTCGTCGAAGCTGAGGACCTGCGCTTCGGGCAGCTCGGCGGCCAGGGTGTCGCCGTATCGCTCGGCCAGGCAGCCCGCCGCTACCACCCTGGCTCCCGTGGCGGCGGCATCGAGCAGCTCGCTGACCGATTCCTGCTTGGCGGCCTCGATGAAACCGCAGGTGTTCACGAGCACCACGCTCGCGTCCCCGGTATCGGCCAGCGTCCAGCCCTCGGCCTCGAGCCGGGCCGCGAGCTCCTCGGAGTCCACCTCGTTACGCGCGCAGCCGAGCGTGACCAGGCTGACGGTGCGCTCTGCGGGGGCGGGGGCGGGCTTACTCGATGACACACCGGAAGACTACGGTAAGCCGGCCCGTGCCAGGGCCCCCCTGGGCCCGTGTTGCCGGGCCGGTCAGGGCCTGGCTGCGGTGCAGCGCGCCTCCGGCCGGGTGACGCGCCTAGCTCGGTATCGGCCTCCCCGGCCCGAGGCTCAGCGTGACTGGCTGGCCGCCCCCGCCCGGCGCGCCGACCTTCTTGCCGTCCACGGTGAGCTGGATTCCGCCGGGGTTGCCGATCTGCATCTTCACGGGCCGGGTGAAGGTCCAGGCCCGGGTGCTGCCCGCGACCACGTACGCCTGCGAGATGAAGGTGCCGTTCGGCTGGGTGAACTCGACCCAGCAGTCCTCGATGGCGGTCAGGTTGATCACCACGCTGCTCGGCGCGGCAGAGGTGGCCGGTGATGTGGGCGACGCAGGCGCCGAGGTCGATGGCCGCGGTGACGGTGAGCGCGTCGCGCCAGCCGCGATGTTCTGCACCGCCGGATGCGACGGCGAGCTCACCAGGTGATAGATGCCGTACCCGGCCACCAGGGCCAGCACCAGGACCATGGCGAGGCTCCAGTTGGGACGGCGGCGCCCCTCCTTCAGCCGGAGCGGGGTAGACGGCTCGAACACGTCCGCGGCCCTGATCGCCTGCGGCGCGCCGTGCAGGGCGTCGTACTCGCGGATCAATTCCTCGTCATCCGCGCTGACAGCATGGGCAATGCTGCGGATGTGCCCCCGGGCGTAGAAATCTCCCCCGCAAGCGGAAAAATCCCCGCGTTCAATGCCGCGGATGATCGTCTCCCGGATGCAGGTTCTCTGGCTGACGTCGGTAATGGTGAGACCCGCCTGGCGGCGCGCATCTGCCAGGGTGTCACCAATGCTCACTCCGCGCCTCCACTGCCGTGTCACACTGCTATCCGCTCCAGGACGCGGGAGCAGTAACCGGATGCGAGCAGGCCCCGATCGCCGGACCAGTAACCAAGTGTAGACAGCGCCTGGCTCACGGCGCGGACGCCGCCGGTCAAGCTCAGTTCAAGCTCAGTCCTGCCCGCCCCGCAGTGAATCAATCACTCCGTCCAGGTCATCTGGCTGCACCAGGACGTCCCTTGCCTTGGATCCCTCACTCGGCCCGACGATGCTCCTGCTCTCCAGCAGGTCCATCAGCCGGCCAGCCTTGGCGAACCCTACCCGCAGCTTGCGCTGCAGCATGGAAGTGGAACCGAACTGTGTCCGGATGACCAGCTCCGCAGCCTGCATGAGAAGCTCCAGATCGTCGCCAATGTCCGCGTCGATCTCCCGGGTCTTGCCCTCGGCGACGGCGACGTCCTCGCGGTAATCGGGCTGCGCCTGCTTGGTGGTGTGGGCGACGACCTCGCGGATCTCTTTCTCGGTGACGAAGGCGTTCTGCAGCCGGAGCGGCTTGCTCGCACCCATCGGCAGGAACAGGCAGTCACCCTGGCCGACCAGTTTCTCCGCGCCCGGCTGGTCCAGGATGACCCGGCTGTCAGTGAGGCTGGAGGTGGCGAACGCGAGCCGGGACGGCACGTTGGCCTTGATCAGCCCGGTGACCACATCCACGCTCGGCCGCTGTGTGGCCAGCACCAGGTGGATCCCGGCGGCCCGGGCCAGCTGCGTGATCCGGACCACCGAGTCCTCGACGTCGCGCGGGGCGACCATCATCAGGTCGGCCAGCTCGTCCACGATCACCAGCAGGTAGGGGTAGGGGATGTACACCCGCTCGCTGCCGGGCGCCGGGACGAGCTTCCCGGCCCGGACCGCCTTGTTGAAGTCATCGATATGCCGGAACCCGGACGCGGCCAGGTCGTCATACCGCCGGTCCATTTCCCCGACCACCCACTGCAGCGCTTCCGCTGCTTTCTTCGGGCTCGTGATGATCGGCGTGATCAGGTGCGGTATTCCCTGGTAAATCGCCAGCTCGACGCGTTTCGGGTTGACCAGGATCATCCGCACGTCCTCCGGCACCGCCCGCAGCAGGACCGACGTGATCAGCCCGTTGATGCAGGTCGATTTCCCGGCACCAGTGGCGCCAGCAATCAACATATGAGGCATCTTCGCCAGGTTCGCCACCACGGTCTGCCCCTCGACGTTCTTGCCGAGGCCCACCACCAGCGGATGGCCGTCGTTCACCGCGGCCGGCGAGCGCAGCACGTCACCGAGGCTGACGATCTCCTTGTCCACGTTCGGGATCTCCACCCCGATCGCGGACCTGCCCGGGATCGGCGAGATGATCCGCACATCCGCGCTCTTCACCGCGTACGCGATGTTCTTGGTCAGCTGGGTGACCCGCTCCACCTTCACCGCCGGGCCCAGCTCGATCTCATACCGGGTCACCGTCGGCCCCCGCTTGAACCCGGTGACCTGCGCGTCCACCTCGAACTGGTCCAGCACCTCGGTCAGCGCCGCGACCACCACGTCGTTGGCCCGGGTCCGCGCCTTCGGCGCCGACCCCGGCTTCAGCAGGGCCAGCGGCGGCAGGATATAACTCGCCTCGGCCGACCCGGTCAGGGTGAGCTGCTCGGCACCGGATGGCAGCGGAACCGGGTCCGGCGGCACGAGCGGCCCGGGATGGCCGGCTCCCGGCGTTCCCTGGCCGGGCCCTGACGACCCGAAGCCGAGCGCGTCCAGCAGGGACGACTCATCATCCGCCGCGGGGTCGGCGCCTGGGCCAGCCGGGCCGGGCTCGACCGCGGGCGGGAAGGCCGCCCCGTTCCGCCGGCCCCCGCCGTTACCTGGCCCGGACGCGCCGGGGCCACCGGACAGCAGCGGTGTGTCATAGGGCCGGATGTGCTCGCCCGCCTCCAGGGCCTGCGGCCGCTTCCGGCTGCCCTTGCCGAGTTCCCCGGCTGGTTTGGCATCCGGGGCGTCCGCCGCTGGCTCGCTGGCCGGCCCGCCGCGCCGGGCGAAGCCGCGAAGCTCGGCGATCCGGTCCGGCACCCGGTGCAGCGGTGTGGCCGTGATGACCAGCAGCCCGAAGCCGCTGACCAGGGCGAGCAGCGGTGCGGCGAGCCACAGGGTGAGCCCGGCCACCAGCGGCGCGGACACCAGGAAGCCGATCAGCCCGCCGCCGGACTGCATGGCGGCCGGCCCGGCGGCCGGCGACGGTGTGCCCGCGGCGATGTGCACCAGCCCTAGCCCGCCGAGGAGCAGCGCGGTCCAGCCGATCACCATCCGGCCGGTCTGCGCGTTGCGCGCCGGATGGCGCAGGTACCGCCAGGCCAGCAGGCCGAGCAGGAGGGGCAGCACCCACGCGGCGGAGCCGAACCCGCCGCGGACCAGGGCGGTCATGGCGCGGCCGACCGGGTTGTCCAGCCGCCACCAGGTGGTGGCGGCCACGGCGATGGCCGCGGCCAGGCAGGCCAGGCCAACGCCGTCCCGCCGGTGCAGCGGATCCAGGTCCCGGGCGCTGGCGCCGAACCCGCGGGAGGCGCCGCCAACCGCATGCGCCACCAGCATCCAGGCTGCGGCGAGCAGGCTGCCAACCCAGCCCAGCAGGATCAGGATCGGGTCAGCGGTCGGCGGGTGCGCAGTCGTGCGCCGGCCCCTGGGCTGGCCCTTGCTGGCCGGGCGGCGGCCGCGGTTCCCCCGGCCTTTGCCCGCGCCTCCCTTGCCCGCGTTGCCCCGGCCGTTCCCGCTGCCCTTGCTGCCCGCGCCCTTCCCGCTGGCCGCCCGGCCCGTGCTGGCCGTGCGCGGTGGCGGCGGCATGGCATTCCGGCTGCGCGCCCGGGCTGCACCGCCCGGCGCGCGCGCAGGGCCGCCCGGTGAGCGCACGGACGCGCCCGGCTGCGGGCGGGTACTGCCCTTAGGGACACGAGTCGCCATGATCCCCAAGGTACCCACGATTGGCGCCCAGCCCCCGGAGGCGGCCGGGTGTGTCGCGATCTTGCCAGGGTCCAGGTGAACGGGGGCTATCGCCGGGCTGGCTGGACTGCGAATACTCAGCGCAGCCCGTTGGCAGCCACCATCTGGCAGGCCAGGCTGGAGGGAACGCGGCATCGGTGATCTTGGAGGAAACGGCGGATGGCCAGCCTGTCAGCAGGTGCCTCCCCTGCCTGGGCGGGGACGCGGGGGACAGCGCGGTCTTCGGCCAGGGCTGCGACGCCGACCTCGGCGCGGTCGAGTCCGCGGTCGCAGTGGCCGGATGTGACCAGGCAGAAAAGGACGGGCCATGACAGCAGCCGACCCGGTGGCGATCATCGCCGAACTCTTCGCGGGCCAGGGGGCCCGGGAGTACTTCGGTGAGCCGGTGACGCAGGCCGCGCACCTGCTCCAGGCGGCCGCGCTGGCCGAGGCGGCCGGGGCCGGGACCGAGCTGGTGGCCGCGGCCCTGCTGCACGACGTGGGTCACTTCACCGGGCCGGTCACCGGGCACGAGCTGATGGCGGGAGTGGACAACCGGCACGGCGCGACGGGCGCGGACTGGCTGGCCCAGTGGTTCGGGCCGGGCGTGACCGAGCCGGTCCGGCTGCATGTCGCGGCCAAGCGTTACCTGTGCGCGGTCGAGCCCGGGTATCTCACCGGCCTGTCCGCTGCCTCCGTGCACACGCTGCGCGTCCAGGGCGGCCCGATCAGCCCGGCGGAGGCCGCCGTGTTCGAGGCGAGCCCCTGGTGCACCGCTGCGCTCCGGCTGCGCCGCTGGGACGACGGGGCCAAGGATCCCGGCCTCCAGGTGCCCGCATTCGGCTACTACCGGCCGCTGCTGCGCCAGCTGGCCCGGGCCCGGGCCCGTCAGCTGGGCGAGACCGGGGCGACCCGGAAGTGATACTGGTGCGCCATGCGGAACCCGAGGCGGGCATAGAGGCTGATCGCGGCCTCGTTGCTCTGCTCGACCTGGAGGAAGACCTGGCCCGCGCCGCGCTGCGCCGCGGCCGCCGTGAGCGCGGTGGTAACGGCCGTGCCCAGCCCGGCCCGCCGGCAGGCCGGGGCGACCTCGATCGCGGTCAGCCCGGCCCAGCCCGCGGCCACTGAGACCCGGCCGATAGCGGCGATCACGCCGTCCCGCCACACCCGGGCGAAGGCTTGCCACGGCGCGGACCGCAGCAGCGCCAGGGCGTCGGCCCGCTGCGCCGCGGCCAGCGGCTGGCCCAGGAAGTGGTACAGGGACAGCCACTCGGCATCCGGCTGGTCAGCCAGCTGTACCGCGGCAGCGGGAGGCCCGGCCACCTCGGCGGTCGCGGCCGTCATGACCGCCACGTGGACCGACCTGACCGGCCAGCCGCGGCCGGCCAGGAACTGATCCAGCAGCGCGGCTTCTCCCGCACCGTGCAGCGGCCCCGGGATGGCGATCATGGCGGGCAGCCCGCGAGCCGCGTACCAGGCGGTGACCTCCTGCACCGCGGCGTCCAGTGGCAGGCCCGGGTCGCCGAGCGGCAAGGCGGAGTTGGCCCGGCCGGTGAAACCACCGGACGCCCGCAGCGTCCACTGGCCGAGCGCGGCCTGCTCCGTGGCGTGCCAGTGCTGCGCAGCCACCCGCTCCAGCTCGGCTATTGCAGCCAGATCCCGGTCACCGGCCAGGCTCCGCTCACCGCCCTTACCTGATCAGACCTCGATCACCACGGGGATGATCATGGGGCGGCGCCGGTAGCTGTCACTCACCCAGCGGCCGACCGTGCGCCGGGCCAGCTGGCCGAGCTGATGCGCGTCGTTGATGCCCTCCGCGGCGGCCCGGGTCAGCGCTTCCTCGATCCGGGGGCGCACCTCGCTGAGCGCGGAGTCGTCGATGCCGGAGCCGCGGGCGTGTATCTCCGGGCTGGCCACCAGCTTCCCGCTGGAGGAATCGACCACGATGACGACGGACACGAAACCCTCGTCACCGAGGATCCGCCGGTCCTTCAGGGACGACTCGGTCACCTCGCCGACTGACAGGCCGTCCACATACACGTAGCCGCAGGGCACCTTGCCCGCCACGGACGCCTTGCCGTCCGCCAGGTCGACCACGACGCCATCCTCGGCGATCACGATGCGGTCCTTGCCGATGCCGGTCAGCTCGGCCAGGGTGGCGTGCGCCCGCAGGTGCCGCCATTCGCCGTGCACCGGCATGAAATTACGCGGACGGACCAGGTTCAGCACGTAGAGCAGCTCGCCGGCCGGGGCGTGCCCGGACACGTGCACCAGCGCGTTGCCCTTGTGCACCACCCGGGCTCCCCACCGGGTCAGCTCGTTGATGACCCGGAATACCGCTGACTCGTTGCCCGGGATCAGGGAGGAGGCCAGGATGACCGTGTCCCCTTCGGCGATGCGGATCGGGTGATCACGGCCCGCCATCCGCGATAGCGCGGACATCGGCTCGCCCTGCGACCCGGTGCAGACCAGCACCACCTCACCCGGTGGCATCTCCTCGGCCTCCCGCGGGTCTACCAGCAGCCCGCCGCGGACCGAGGGGACCCGCAGGTAGCCGAGATCGCGGGCCACGCCCATGTTCCGCACCATGGACCGGCCGACCAGGGCCACCTTCCGCCCGTGGGTGGCCGCCGCGTCGAGCACCTGCTGCACCCGGTGCACGTGGCTGGCGAAGCAGGCGACGATGATCCGGTGCTCCGTCTCCGCGAACAGCTCGTTCAGCACCGGCGCGATGGCCCGCTCGCTGGTCACGATGCCCGGGACCTCGGCGTTGGTGGAGTCGGACATGAGCAGGTCCACGCCGGCCGAGCCGAGCCGCGCGAAACCACCGAGGTCGGTCAGCCTGCCATCCAGCGGCAGCTGGTCCATCTTGAAGTCGCCGGTGTGCAGCACCACCCCGGCCGGGGTGGTGATGGCTACCGCGAGCGCGTCCGGGATGGAGTGGTTGACCGCGAAGAACTCGAGGTCGAAGGGCCCGAACGACTGGTGCCCGCCCTCGGCGACCTCGACCGTGGCCGGGGTGATCCGGTGCTCGGTGAGTTTGCTGCGGACGAGGCCAAGGGTCAGCCGCGAGCCCACCAGCGGGATGTCGGGCCGCTGCCGGAGCAGGTAGGGCACCCCGCCGATGTGATCTTCATGCGCATGGGTGAGCACCATCGCCTCGATCTCCCCCAGCCGCCCGTCCAGGCTGGAGAAGTCCGGCAGGATGAGGTCCACGCCGGGCTGGTCAGGCTCGGGGAACAGGACGCCGCAGTCGACGATGAGCAGCCGGCCCTGGTGCTCGAGCACGGTCATGTTCCGGCCGATCTCGCCCAGCCCGCCCAGGCCGACGATGCGCAGTGCGCCGGAGGCGAGCGGTGGCGGCGTGCCGAGTTCTGGATGCGGGTGGCTCACTTGAGCTTCACGCCGCCTGCCACCAGGTCGGTGCGCAACTGCTCCAGCTGCGCCGCGGTCGCGTCGATCAGCGGGCCCCGGACCGGGCCGCCAGGCAGCCCGAGCAGGCTCAGCGCCGCCTTGGTCGCTATCACGCCCTGAGTGCGGGTCATGATGCCGGCGCAGACCGGCAGCAGGTCCTGATGGATCTGCCGGGCCTCGGTCACCTGCCCCGCCAGGTACGCATCGATCATGTCGTGCAGCCGGTCTCCCACCACGTGACCGGCCACGCTGACGAAGCCGGCCGCCCCGACCGACAGCCAGGGCAGGTTCAGCAGGTCGTCCCCGCTGTAGAAGGCGAGATCGGTGGCGAGCATCACCCGCGAGCCCGCGAACAGGTCGCCCTTGGCGTCCTTGACCGCGACGATGCGCGGATGCTCGGCCAGCTGCAGCAGGCTCTCGGTGGCGATCGGGGTGCCGGTCCGGCCCGGGATGTCGTACAGGATGACCGGCAGGCTGGTGCTGTCCGCCACCCGGCGGAAGTGGGCCACCAGCCCGGCCTGCGGCGGCTTGTTGTAGTACGGCGTGACCAGGAGCAGCCCGGCCGCGCCCGCGTGCTCGGCCTGGCGGGCCAGCTCGCAGGTGTGCGCGGTGTCGTTCGTGCCCACCCCGGCGACGACGGCGGCCCGGCCGCCGACCGCCTCGACGACCGCGCGGAGCAGCCGCTCTTTCTCCTCGTCGGTCGTGGTCGGCGACTCACCCGTGGTCCCGCTGATGACCAGGCCGTCGTTGCGCATCTCGTCGACCAGGTAACTGGCCAGCCGGGCAGCTCCGGTGTAGTCCACCGCGCCATCGGCCGTCATAGGCGTGATCATCGCGGTCAGCATCCGGCCGAAAGGGGCCTCCGCGGTGATTGGCTGGATTCCTGTCATGACCTGAACGCTACCGGGCCGCACCGCACCCTAGCCACCGCCATGCCGCGGCAACGGCCCCGGGCGACCGCAGCCGGGGCGCCGACTACTCCCCGGACGATGCGGACGCGGTGACGTGGGCTCGGGGGTACCCACGTCAACCACGTCTATCTGTACATCGGGTGGCCGGGCGATGGCGTTACACAGGGTGATGAAGTTTCTTTTATCCGTGATTCCCCGTCGAGCCGGCCAGCGGTCCGGCGCCGCCAGGCCGCCACCGCCAGCCAGAGCGACAGCAGCAGGATCATCATCCCGTCGAACGCGTGCAGCCCGCCGATCCACTTGTTGCTGTCCCCGGCTGCGGCGAGTACCACCTGGGCCACCACCACCAGCAGGGCGAGGACGAAGGTGCCGATCACCGTCCGCACTGACTGCCAGGCGGCCAGGGCCAGGATGAGCAGGACGATCGCCAGGATCATCAGCACGCTTCCCCAGGCACGGTGCGGGTTCAGGCTGCTCGCGTTGGCCACTTTCCTGGCGTTGATGCCGAACACGCCCACCCCGGCCAGGTACACCTGGAACAGCACGCCCAGCACGAAGAACGCGGCCAGATAGCCGTAGACGATGTCCACGCCGCGGCGCAGCCCCCTGCGCTGCTGGCCCGGCGCGGATACCTGGGCCGTTCTCGTCGTCATGGTCCCCTCCCGTATTGCTGACGCTCTGATGGGCCCCAGCCTTGACCATGACCGTCCGGAAAGCGTTACGGGAAAGTCCCCTGTTCACGGCACGCGGTGCCCGGCCGGGGCCGGGCCAGTGAGCCGGGTGCTGATGGCGCCACGACGGCCTCCACCGGATACAGCACACGGGCGTCAGAACACGGGGATGATGTCCTCCGGGTTGATGTCGTCGGCCACGTCCACGCCGTCGATGTCGAGCTCCGGGATGGCCGGGAAATCAATGCCCCAGCGGGTCACGATGGCCCGCACCCGGGCCATGGCCACCCGCCAGTTCTCCGCCTGCTCGTCGTAGGACAGCACGCCGAGCCCGGCATCCCGGGCCCAGCCCATCAGCACCCGGTGGTTGGCCATGAAGTAGGGCGGCAGCTCCCAGAAGCTGCCCGAGCCGCCCGGCGGTTCCCAGAGGATCATGGACAGGAACACGAAGCCGGCCCGCAGCTGCCGGGTGATCAGGCTCTTCACCTCGTCGGTGAGCCCAGGCCACTGGGTGTCCAGGATCGTCATGCAGATCTGCAGGTGGCGGGATTCATCTCGGCCGATGCGGTGGAACATCTCGCTGAATACCGGGTGCTTGGTGCCCGAGGCCATCCCGCGGAACAGGGTGGACGCGGCCATCTCACCCATCATGAAACTGGTGAAAAGAACGGCGAGGGAGTACTTGCCCACCGCCTTGGTGTAGCCGCTCCAGTACCGGCCGCCGTTGTGGTACAGCCAGCTGATGTTGTTGTGCGCGGCGCGTTCCAGGCTGGTGCCCGGCTGCCAGCTGAGCGGACCGCCCGGCCAGAGTTTCGCGATGGTGCGCTGGCAGCATTCCTCGTGGTTCATCTCGTCCCGGGTGATCGAGAAGAAGCACTTGCGCACCGGGTCTTCCTCATGCTGCTCGAACGCGTGGATGGTGGCCCGGGCGAACACGGCCGGGCCAGACGCGTCGAAGTTGGCCAGCACGGCGAACCAGTACATGATGCCCAGCCGCTGCTCAGCGGTGAAGTCCGCCGCGCGGAGCCCGTCCCAGGGCAGGTCCGCTGGATTCCACACGGCTCGCTTGGACTTCTCGTAGATCGCGGCCAGCTTGGCGGTCTCGACCCGCCACTCCATCGGGAAGATGTTCGGCTGCGGGATCTCCGGTGCGGGCCAGAACCCGCCCTCCGGGATAACCAGCTCGCGGTCTGGGTCTGCCACCTGCCTGCTCCGTCCTGTGTGCGGATGCCGGTAAGGAGACGGTGCCTGGTCAGGCGGATGCCCCCTAGGGACAGGGTACGGCGGCCCGGCACACGCTGTCCGTTTACTGCCGCCCGGGCCGGCGACCGCCGCCCGCGCCGGGCCGGCTACCGCCGCCCAGGCCACGCCAGCCCCGGCTGTCCCCCGGATACGGGCCAGCTGCGGTAGGGTACGCCTGTCCCGGGTGGCCCGGGATGGTGTGGAGCCCAGCGAAGCCGGTGTGATCCCGGCGCTGTCCCGCAACGGTGATGCTCCCGGGCCCGGCCCGGGGACGAGCCCGGACGCCTGGCCCGCGCCGACGTGCTGTCCTCGGTGGAAGGGCGGCTCGTTCCGGTTCCCGCGACGGGCACCGCAGCGGGCACTCCCGTCCTCCGGGCTGCCGGAGGATGATCATGCGGTCTCTCACTCGACGCCTCACCCTGCTCGCCGCGCTGGCCTGCCTGGCCGCTGCGTGCGGCAGCAGCACGGCGGACACCACCGGCGCTACCGGCAGCGCCGCCTGCTCCGCCACAGCGAGCGGGAGTTTCCCGGTTACGCTGGCCGCCGCGAACGGGACGGTCCACCTCCCGGCCCGGCCCCGGGCGATCCTCTCGCTGTCCCCGACCATCACCGAGATGCTCTACGCGATCGGCGCGGGCAGCCAGGTCACGGCGGTGGACTCGCTGTCGGACTACCCGCCCCAGGCGCCGCGCACCAAGCTGTCCGCGTACCAGCCGAACGTGGAGGCGATCGTCGGTTACCAGCCGGATCTGGTGCTGGAATCTGGTGACACCGGTTCGCTGACCAAGCGGCTGGCCGCGTTCTCGGTGCCAGTGCTCGAACTGCCGGCCCCGGCCAGGGTCGCGGGCGTGTACACCGAATTCGACGAGCTCGGCCGGGCCACCGGGCACCTGGCCCAGGCGGAGCAGGAAGTGGCCCGGCTGCGGGCCCAGCTGCGGCAGATCACCGCCGCTGCGCCGCACCACACCAGGCCGGTCAGCTACTACTACGAGCTCGACCAGACGTACTACTCGGTCACGTCGACCACGTTCGTGGGTCAGCTGCTCAGCCTGCTCGGCATGAAGAGCATCGCGGACACGGCGTCCGGCGCGTCCGCCTCCGGCGGTTACCCGCAGCTGTCCGCTGAGTACATCCTCAGGGCGAACCCGGCCTACATCATCCTGGCGGACACCATCTGCTGCCGGCAGAGCGCCGCCACCGTGGCGAAACGGCCCGGCTGGGGCGGGCTGACCGCGGTCCGGGACCGGCATGTGATCGCGCTCAGCGACGACATCGCCTCGCGCTGGGGACCGCGGATCACCGACCTGCTGCGGACGGTGCAGGCCGCGCTCAGCCAGGACGCGAAGCGGTGAAATCCGGGCTCCCCGGCAAGGTCCGCCCGGGCCGGGGCGCCGCCACCAGGACTGCCGCGTCCCGGACTGCCGCCGCGCGGCCCGCTGGAGGTGACGCGGCCAGGTCCGGGGTGCGCCCGGGCCGGCCGGTCGCCGTGGCGCTGCTGCTGCTGGCCGTGGCGGTGATCGCCGGGGTGTCCATCGGCCCGGCCGGCCTGTCCCTGCCTGTGGTCGGCGAGGCGGTGCTGGCCCGGCTGCCGTGGCACCTGGGGGCCCGCGCGGCGCCGGTGGACATCGCGATCGTCTGGCAGATCCGGCTGCCCCGGGTGGTCCTCGGCGCCTTGGTAGGCGCCATGCTGGCCGGCGGCGGCGCTGCCTACCAGGGCGTGTTCCGCAACCCCCTGGCCGACCCCTACCTGCTCGGCGTGGCCGCGGGCGGCGGGCTGGGCGCCACCATCGTGATCGTGGCCGGGGGCAGCGCCGCGCTGCTGCCGCCGGCGGCCTTCGCCGGTGCGGCTGGCGCGGTCTCGCTGACCTACCTGCTGGGCGCGGGCGGCCGGGCGGCGAGCGGCACCACCGCCTCCATCGTGCTGGCCGGGGTGGCGGTGGCGGCCATGCTCACCGCGGTGCAGACATACCTGCAGCAGCAGCACGCGCAGACCCTGCAGGCGGTGTACTCCTGGATTCTCGGCGGCCTGTCCCTCGCCACCTGGTCCGATGTCGCTCTGATCCTGCCGTATGTGGTCGTGGCCAGCGGAATCCTGCTTGCCCACCGGCGGCTGCTGGACGTGCTACGGATCGGCGAGGGCGAAGCGAGCACGCTCGGCGTGGACATCGCCCGGCTGCGGCTCACCGTGGTGCTGGCGGCCACCCTGGGCACCGCCGCGGCGGTCTCGGTGAGCGGGCTGATCGGCTTCGTGGGCATCATCGTGCCGCACACGGTGCGGCTGTCCGCGGGCGCGAGTTACCGGATCGTGCTGCCGGTGTCGATGATCGGCGGCGCGGCGTTCCTGGTCCTGGCCGATGTGGCCGCCCGCACCGCGCAGGCACCGGCCGAGGTGCCGATCGGGGTGATCACCGCGCTGGCGGGCGCGCCGTTCTTCCTCTTCGTGCTCCGCTCGAAACGGGCCCGCCGGGAAACCGCATGATCAGCTTCGACCGGGTCAGCGTCCGGTACGGAACGGCCACGGCGCTGGCTGAGGTCAGCGAGACAGTACGCACGGCCGAGTGGCTGGCCATCATCGGCCCCAACGGTGCGGGGAAGACGACACTGCTTCGCGCGGCGGCCCGGCTCGTGGGTCATGCTGGAACGATCACCATTGGCGGGCAGGCGTCCGCCGGGCTGCGGCGCCGTCAGCTCGCCCGGCTGGTCGCGTACGTGCCGCAGCTGCCGGAGCTGCCACCGGAGATGACCGCGCTCGACTACGTCCTGCTCGGCCGCACTCCGCACATCGGCTACCTGCGCATGGAGACCCGGGCCGACCGGGACATCTGCGCCGGGCTGCTGGACCGGCTGGCCCTGGCCCCGATGATGGCCCGGACGCTGGGCACCATGTCCGGCGGGGAGCTGCAGCGCCTGGTGCTGGCCCGGGCGCTGGCCCAGGAGGCCCCGGTCCTGCTGCTGGACGAGCCGACCAGCGCGCTGGACCTGGGCCGCCGGGTCGAGGCCCTGGAACTAGTGGACGAACTGCGCCGGGAAAGCTCGCTCACGGTGCTGTCCGTGGTGCACGACCTGACCTTGGCCGGCCAGTTCGCCGACCGGCTGCTGCTGCTGGACAGCGGCCGGGTGGCCGCCACCGGAGACCCGGCCAGCCTGCTCCGCGACGATGTGCTGACCGCGCATTTCGGGCCCGGGCTGCACGTGCTGACCACGCCCGACGGCGAGCGGGTGGTCACCTCGCGCCGGGTGACCCGGCCGGATCCCGGCCGATGATCTGCACCCCGGCCGACCTGCTCCCGCGCTCAGGCCGCAGTGGATTCCGGCAGGTAAGCCGCCCACTGGGGATCGCCGTCGTGGGCGGCCCCGATCAGCCTCCAGTGCGCGCCGCGCGGCGCGGCCGGCACCCGGTCCATGGTCCAGCCCAGTTCCTCGATCAGCCGGTCGGCCTTGCTGTGGTTGCAGCGCATGCACGAGGCGACGCAGTTCTCCCAGGCGTGCAGGCCGCCCCGGCTGCGCGGTATCACGTGATCGATCGTCTCGGCGCGGTGGCCGCAGTAGGCGCACATGTAGTTGTCCCGGCGCATGAGCGCGCCCCGGGTCAGCGGCACCCGGCTGCGGTGCGGCACCCGCACGTACCGGCGCAGCCTGATCACGGACGGGGTGGCGAGGACCATCGACGAGGAGCGCAGCAAAGCACCCTCCGCATCATCGTGCACGACGTCAGCCTTCTCGCCGAGCACCAGGCACACCGCGCGCCGCAGGCCGACCGTGGTCAACGGCTCGTACGTGACGTTGAGCAGCAAAACCCGTCGCACGCCCGCCTCCTGCCCGGTGTGCAAGCCCGGTGTGCCGGTTGAGCCCGGTGTGCTCGCCATGAACAGGGTAACGGGAAGCGACCCGCCGGACATAACACCCGTGTAGCGCGCCGGTGAAATCCGAGGCTGAGCCCTGGTTCTCGTAGAGTGCGGGGATGACCGACTCCGGCTATCCCCAGCCGCCCCGCCGGGCCGGCGTCCAGGACCTGCACGGCTTCCGCGTGGCCGACCCGTACCGCTGGCTGGAGGATCCCGCCAGCCAGCCAACCCAGGACTGGCTGGCCGCGCAGGACGGGCTGTTCCGCGCGCATGCCGCGGCCCTGCCCGGCCGCGAAGCGCTCGCCGCCCGGCTCGGCGACCTGATGGCCGCTGGCTCGGTCAGCGCCCCGGCCTGGCGCGGCCAGCGCCAGTTCTTCCTGCGGCGGCAGCCCGGGCAGGAGCACTCGGTGCTGCTGACCGCCGCGCCAGGCGAGCCGGAGCGGGCACTCATCGACCCCGCCGCGCTGGACCCGTCCGGGGTCACCACGCTCGATTCCTGGCAGCCGGACAAGGAAGGCCGGCTGCTCGCTTACCAGGTCTCCACCGGCGGGGACGAGGAGTCCCTGCTCCGGGTGCTGGACGTGGCCTCGGGTGAGGAGGTGGACGGTCCCATCGACCGCTGCCGCTACTCGGCCATTGCCTGGCTGCCCGGCGGCAAGGCGTTCTACTACGTGCGCAAGCTGCCGCCCGCGGCGGTCCCCCCGGGCGAGGAGCAGTTCCACCGCCGGGTATACCTGCACACCGTGGGCACGCCCACGGAGGAGGACGTACTGATCTTCGGCGCGGGCCGGGACAAGACCAGCTACTACTCGGTGTCGGTCAGCCGGGACGGCCGGTGGCTGATCGTCGGGGCCGCGCTGGGCACCGCGCCGCGCAACGACGTGTGGCTGGCCGACCTCACCGCATCCGGACCCGCCGCGCCCGAGCTGCGCCCGGTCCAGGCCGGGGTGGACGCCCGGACCAGCCTGCACGTGGGCCGGGACGGCCGGCTCTACGTGTTCACCGACGACGGCGCGCCGCGGGGCAGGCTCGCGGTGACCGACCCGGCCCGGCCGGGCCGCGGCACCTGGCAGGACCTGATCGGCCAGGACCCGGACGCGATCCTGCAGGACTTCGCCATCCTGGACGGCCCGGAACTCAGCCAGCCCGTCCTGCTCGCCGCGTGGACCCGGCACGCGATCAGCGAGATCACCGTGCACGACCTGGCCACCGGCGAGCAGGCCGGCACGGTCGCGCTCCCCCAGCCGGGAGCTGCGGGCCCGCTGAACCGGCTGGGCGCCGTGGGCGGGATCAGCGAGCGGCCCGAGGGTGGCCATGAAGCCTGGTTCGGGTACACGGATAACACCACGCCCGTGGTCGTCTACCGCTACGACGCGCGGGCCGGGCAGGCCGAGGTCTGGGCCCAGGCCCCGGGCATGGTGGAGGTACCGGACATCCGGGCCCGGCAGGTCAGCTACCAGTCCAAGGACGGCACCGACGTTCGCATGCTGATTATCTCGGCGGGCGACCCCCCGGCCCCCCACGCCCTGGCCGGCCAAAGCGGCGACACTACCGGTCCCCGGCCCGTGAGAGGCGGGCACAGCTACGAACCTGCCGCGCCGCGTCCTTGCATCCTTTATGGGTACGGCGGCTTCGGGATCAGCATGACACCGGGCTACTCGGCAGCGGTGCTCGGCTGGGTCGAGGCAGGCGGGGTGTACGCCATCGCCGGGCTGCGCGGCGGGGGCGAGGAGGGCGAGGACTGGCACCGGGCTGGCATGCGCGAGCACAAGCAGTCCGTGTTCGACGACTTCCACGCCGCCGCGGACAAGCTCATCGCGGACGGCTGGACCACCCCCGGCCAGCTGGCCATCTACGGCGGCTCGAATGGCGGGCTGCTGGTCGGCGCGGCCCTCACCCAGCGGCCGGAGCAGTACGCGGCGGTGGTCTGCTCGGCCCCGCTGCTCGACATGGTCCGCTACGAGCGATTCGGCCTGGGCCGGACCTGGAACGACGAGTACGGCACGGCCGACGATGCCGAAGAGCTGGGCTGGCTGCTCAGCTACTCCCCCTATCACCAGGTACGCGACGGGGTGCGCTACCCGGCCACGCTGTTCACCGTGTTCGACAACGACACCCGGGTCGACCCGATGCATGCCCGCAAGATGTGCGCGGCGCTGCAGCACGCCACCACGGCCCGCTGGCCAGACCGCCCGATCCTGCTGCGGCGCGAGCAGGACGTCGGGCACTCGGCGCGCGCGGTCAGCCGGTCCGTGGCGCTGTCGGCGGACGCGCTGGCCTTCCTGGCTGCGCACACCGGCCTCCGCCTGCCCGGCTGACCCGGCATAGGCGTTCCGGGAGGTCGTCCCTCCGAGCCAGCGACGCGCGGGGGGTTCCGGGGGGTCGTCCCCCCGGGCTGGCAGAGCTCAGGCGGAGCTCAGCGCCTCGCGGTACTCCTGCACCGCCCGGCAGTCGCCATGCCGGGCCGCCACCGCGTCGCCGAGCGAGCGCGCGGCCCGCAGCACGAGCCCGGGACGCTGCTGGCTGGCCAGGCCGAGCAGGGTGACACGGCTCAGCCGCAGCGCCTCCTCGGGCTCGCCCGCCTCAGACCGGCACCGGGCCTGGCCCAGCGCCACCAGCGACCGGTCCAGGAACTCGGCCCGCGAGTACATGCGCAGCGCCTGCCCGAACGAGTCCGCCGCACCGCGGTGGTCGCCCAGCGTTACCAGAGCATCACCCTGATGGAACAACAGCTGGCGCTCGGTGTAGCCGAACGCGGTGTCCCGCCGCTCCTCCACCAGCAGGGCGTCCAGCGCCGCATGCGCCCGGTCCAGGGCCGCCCGGGCCCGGCGCAGCGCTTCCCCGCCCGGGCCACCCGATCCGCACCTGGCCCGGCCCAGCCGGGCGAGCGCCCGGGCTTCGACTACCGGGGCCATCACACTGGCCACGCACGCGCCGCGGCCGGCCAGGTCGGCACTGGCCCGGGCGGTCGCCGCCGCCTGGGCCGGATCGCCGTAATAGAGCGGGACCAGGGACTCGCGGACCACGACCCAGGCGCGCAGGTGCCGGTCACCGGTCTCATCCGCGGCCGTGCGGGCGGTGCGGAAAAAGGACCGCGCCATCCGCTGGTCACCGATGTCGATCATGACGAGGCCCGCCAGGCCCGCCAGCCGGGCGGCGAGGCGGCAGAGCCGGCCGGCGAATTCCAGCGGCTGGCGCTGCTCGCACATCCGGCGCACGTCGCCCAGATCGAGGAGTATGTCGCAGAGCAGCCGCACCGGCGGGGCGGTCATGTACTGCCTGCCGTACTCGGCGGCCGTGTCCTCCCAGTGGTCGAGCATCGCGGCCGAGGCGGTCGCGCCGAGCAGTGCCTTGTCCAGCCGCCGCCGGATCCGCTCCGCGGCGCCGAAGAACCGGCCGTCGTCCGGGCCGGCCGCCCCGGCCATCAGGCTCAGCAGCGTGCGCCGGACCACGTCGTCATCGGCCTCACCCGCGCCAGGCGTGGCTTCCGCCGCGGCCGGCCCGGCGGTCAGGCTCGGCGGCGGGATCTCACCGGGCTGGCCCGGCCCGTCAGGCGAGACGGCGGCCAGCGCCACCGGCCCCAGCGCCAGGCGGCCCGCCGGGTGGAAGTCAGCGGGCCAGGGGCGCGCCACGGGGATGGGCGCGCCCCCGGGACCGCGGTGCCGCTGGCCGCACAGGCACGGTCCCCCGTAGCCGAGGTCCTCCGGTTCCGCCTGGTATACGCAGCACAGGTAGTGCAGGTATTCCGGGCCGGGCCGCTTCTGGCCACTCTCATACGCCGACAGCAGCGTCTCGCTGAACCGGGGGCGGGTCCGGCCCTCGGTCACGTACCTGGCCCGGACCTGGGCGACGACATCGGCCAGGGCGATGCCCAGCGCCATCCGGTGCGCCCGGACCAGGGTGGTGCCGAACGCTGGCCCGCACTGGTCGTGGATGACGACCGCGATGTCGGCGGGAGGCCGCCCGGCGGCCAGGCACTGGGCCCGGATACCCCGCGCCATCGAGATCTCCTGGCGGGCCTCGCTCTCGGCTGGCGGGTGCTGGGTCAGGGACATATCCAGCATCTCTCCGGCCCGCGGCGCTGCCACATGGATCCCCTCCTCCGGGTACCGGCCGCTGGCCGCCATGCGCGCCCGTCACCCATACTTAACTCACTGTGAAATCAAAGATGCGATCCGGCACTGGATGCAGCGAAATACCCGGATCATCCCGATTCACCGCAATTCTGTTATGCAATTCTCTCTCTACATATTGCATAATGCACGCCTGAGTCGCCCAGCGTCAGCCCAATCATGCTGACTGATACCAGCTGCCTTCCTTAGCACTACCCGGCGGCCGGGCGCGCGTGCGCCAGCCGGCCCGCTGGCGATGGCCCGCGATGAGCCGGAACGGCCGTGGTTCGCGGCCGTCTCGCTGCCAGCCGGCCCGGCTCCCTGGTAAACAGGCTGAGGCCGCCGCCCAGCGAAAGGACTTCCCGTGATCCCGCCTGCGCTCCCCGTGGCGCGCACCCTCCTGGCCGCGCCGCCTGGCAGCCCCCTCGACTCCGCCTGCGGCACCAAGCAGCCCGGCGTTGCCTGCCACCTGGTCTGGGACATGCTGCACAGCCAGCAAGCGGCCCAGCTCACCCAGGCGTTCCTGGCCGGGCCGGTCAGCGTGCTGCTGCGCATCCTCTTCGTGCTGCTGATAGCACTGCTCATCCGGCTGGCCGCGCACCGGACGATCAACAAGATCACTGACCGGGCCGCCGTGGCCGGGAACGGGAGGGTTGACACGGCGCACCTGCTGCTCGGCGAGCGGCGGCGGCAGCGCGCCACCGCGCTGGGCTCCGTGCTGCGCAACGCGGCCTCGGTACTGATCTTCGGCATCGCGGCGATCACCATCGCCGGGGACGTCGGGCTGAACCTGGCCCCGGTGCTGGCCAGCGCGGGGGTGCTGGGCATCGCTATCGGCTTCGGCGCGCAGAGCCTGGTCCGCGACTTCCTGGCCGGCATCTTCATGCTGCTCGAGGACCAGTACGGGGTCGGCGACGTGATCGACGCTGGCGCGGCCACCGGCACGGTGGAAGCGGTCAGCCTGCGGATCACCCGGCTGCGGGACGTGAACGGGGTGGTCTGGCATATCCGCAACGGGACCGTCGACCGGATCGGTAACAAGTCGCAGGGCTGGGCCCGCGCGGTCATCGACTTCCCGGTGGCCTACGACCAGGATCTGGCCCAGATACGCGCGATCATGAAGGACACCGCGGAGCGGATGTGGCAGGAGCCGCGCTGGCGTGACGTGATCACGGAGGAGCCGGAGGTCTGGGGCGTCGAGGCGGTCTCCAGCACGGGGATCGTGATGCGGCTGGTCGCCCGGACGCTGCCGCTGCAGCAGTGGGAAGTAGCCCGGGAACTACGGGAGCGGCTGAAGATGGCGCTCGACAAGGTCGCGCCGCCCAGCGAGCCGGTCGCCTCGGCGATCAGCGCGGTCGCCGCGGCGCTCAGCCCGGCGGCCGCCGGGGCCGCCCCGGCTGAGGCGGCCGCGGCCACGGCGGGCGCCACCGGGCCCGGGGACAGGTGACCACCCGGGCCCACTAACCTGGACCTCGCGATGGATACGACCAGCGAGATGAGCTTCTACGAGGCGGTCGGCGGCGAGGAGACTTTCCGCCGCCTGACCCATGTGTTCTACCAGGGCGTGGCGGGCGACCCGGCGCTGCGCGCGGTTTACCCCAGCAAGGATCTCGGGCCTGCCGAGGAGCACCTGCGGCTGTTCCTGATCCAGTACTGGGGTGGCCCCGCCACCTACGGTGAGCGCCGGGGCCACCCACGGCTGCGCATGCGGCACGCCCACTTCGCGATCGGCGAGGCCGAACGTGATGCCTGGCTACGCCATATGCGCGCCGCACTGGACGAGATCGGGCTGCCGGAGGCCCAGGACGCCCAGCTGTGGGACTACCTGGTGATGGCCGCGCACAGCCTGGTCAACGTCCCGTCCGGGCCGCCCCGGCCCGACCTGGGGCTCAGCCCCGGGTGAGCTTCCGGTAGGTGACCCGGTGCGGTCGCGCCGCATCCGGGCCCAGCCGCTCGATCTTGTTCTTCTCGTAGGACTCGAAGTTCCCCTCGAACCAGAACCAGTTCGACCCGCCTTCCCAGGCCAGGATGTGGGTGGCGATGCGGTCCAGGAACCAGCGGTCGTGGCTGGTGATCACGGCGCAGCCGGGGAACTCCAGCAGTGCCCGTTCCAGCGAGGCCAGCGTCTCCACGTCCAGGTCGTTGGCGGGCTCGTCGAGCAGCAGCAGGTTCCCGCCCTGACGCAGGGTCAGCGCGAGATTGACCCGGCCCCGCTCCCCGCCGGACATCAGGCCGGCCGGCTTCTGCTGATCCGGCCCCTTGAACCCGAACGCGGCCACGTAGGCACGGCTGGGGATCTCCACGTTGCCCACCCGGATGGTCGCCTCCCCGTCGGAGATCGCCTGCCACACCGTCTTGTCCGGGTCGATGCCGGACCGCAGCTGGTCCACGTAGGCGATCTTGACCGTGTTGCCGATCCGGACGCTGCCCGCGTCGGGCTGCTCATCCCCCACGATCATCTTGAACAACGTGGTCTTGCCGACCCCGTTGGGCCCGATCACGCCGACCAGGCCGTTGCGCGGCAGCGAGAAGCTCAGGCCCTCGATGAGCACCCGGTCACCGAAGCCCTTGGCCAGGCCGTTGACCTCGACCACCTGGCTGCCCAGGCGCGGGCCCGGCGGGATCTGGATCTCCTCGAAGTCCAGCTTGCGGTGGGTGTCCGCCTCAGCCGCCATCTCCTCGTAGCGGGCCAGCCGGGCCCGGCTCTTGGCCTGCCGCGCGCGGGGGCTGGACCGCACCCACTCGAGCTCCTCCTCCAGCCGCTTGCGCCGCTTGACGTCCTTCTGCCCCTCGACCTTGATCCGGGCGGCCTTGGTCTCCAGGTACGTGGTGTAGTTGCCCTCGTACGGGTAGGCGTGCCCCCGGTCCAGCTCGAGGATCCACTGCGCCACGTTGTCCAGGAAGTACCGGTCGTGGGTGACCGCGACGACCGTGCCCGGGTATTTCTCCAGGTGCTGCTCCAGCCACTGCACGCTCTCGGCGTCCAGGTGGTTGGTCGGTTCGTCCAGCAGCAGCAGGTCGGGCTGGGACAGCAGGAGCTGGCACAGCGCAACGCGGCGCCGCTCCCCGCCGGACAGCGTGGTCACATCAGCGTCCGGCGGCGGGCAGCGGAGGGCGTCCATCGCCTGCTCGAGCTGGCTGTCCAGGTCCCAGGCGTCCGCATGGTCCAGCTGTTCCTGCAGCTTGCCCATGTCCGCGAGCAGCTCGTCGGAGTAGTCCGTGGCCAGCTTCTCGGCGATCTCGCTGTACTGGTCAAGGACGGCCTTGATCTCCGCGACGCCCTCTTCCACATTGCCGAGGACCGTCTTGGTCTCATCCAGCACCGGTTCCTGGCCGAGCAGCCCGACCGTGAAGCCGGGGAACAACCGCGCGTCGCCGTTCGACGGGTGCTCCAGGCCGGCCATCATCTTGAGCAGGCTGGACTTACCGGCACCGTTGGGGCCGACCACACCAATCTTCGCGCCAGGGAAGAAAGCCAGCGTCACATCGTCAAGGAGGACCTTGTCGCCCTTCACCAGCCGGGCGGCATGCATCTGATAGATAAATTCGGGCATGCTTCAAGACTAGGGGCTGTGCCGCGCCGGATCGGACGGGCCACCGCCGCTCGGCCCGGCCCGGGCCGAGCGGCGGCCGGGCTGGCCGCCGCTCGCCTGACCAGGGGCATGGCACGCCGGTTCAGAACGGGGCAGATAGCCCAGCAGGCTGGGCCTCGTCCGGGTGCGCCAGCGCGGCGGCGTCGTCCTGGGCGGCCCCGTCCAGGGCAGCGGCCATGGATCCGTCCTGGTCAGCTGCGCTGTTGAGGCCGGCTGACGCCGTTCAGGCGCCGCTGGCCACCCCGTCCTGGCCGGGCGACCCATTCAGGGCGGCCGCCGGGCCGTTCTGCCCGGCCGCCCAGCCGTTCTGGCTGGCCGCCGTTTCACCGGATGACCGGAGGCTGCGCCGGAAGTTGGCCACGCCGCGGGCCAGGTCGTGCCCGATCGAGCTGGCCTCGATCTCCACCGCCACCCGCGCGGTCCCGTCCTTCTCGTACGGCCGGACCTGGAGCCGCCCCTTGACCAGGACGGGTTCTCCCTTGCGCAGGCAGATGGCCACGTTCTCGGCCAGGGTGCGCCAGCAGACCACGGTGACGAAGGAGGTCGCCCCGTCGCTCCACTCACCGGTCTCCCGGTCCACCCGGCGGGGCGTGTACCCCACCCGCAGTGACGCGCACGAGATTCCGTTCGTGGTTGTCCGGAACTTCGGGTCACGCGCGACGTACCCCGCCAGGAACACCTGTGCCTCGTTGATCATCAGTAACCTCCCGGGATCTCCCGTGGCGGCACCCCGCGGCGCCACCAGCCAGCAGCCAGGTGCCGCTGTCCGCCTTCCACGATGGCCGCCGTCACCGGCCCCTGGCCACGCCGGACCAGGGTCTGTGGATGACTGGGAGCGCGTTGCGTTGCTGTGGACAGGGCCGCCCGGATGACGGTGCCCGGTGAGACGATGGCCAGCCCCGTGGTCCGGCCCGTCAGGCCGCGACGAGTTCCGCGGGCTGGGCGATCACATCGACCAGGGCACCGTTGCGCATGACCGTGATCGCCATCGGCCGGCCGATGGCCTCGGCGAACATCAGCCGCTGCAGGTCCTGCGCGGCACTGACCGGGCTGCCGCCCGCGCTCAGCAGCAGGTCACCGGTGCGCAGGCCCGCCCGGTCCGCCGGGGCCCCCGGCACCACCTCGACCACCCTCAGCCCGCTGGCCTGGCCGAACCGCTGGGCCAGCGGGGCCGGCAGTGGCGAGGGCGCGCTGACCAGGCCGAGGTAGGCGCGGCGCACCCGGCCGTGCTGCATCAGCGTGGAGATGATCCGCCGGGTCGTCGCGTTGACCGGCACGGCCAGGCCGAGCCCGACGCCGGCCACGGCCGTGTTGATGCCCACCACCCGGGCGTTGCTGTCGGCGAGCGCACCGCCGGAGTTGCCCGGGTTGAGCGCCGCATCGGTCTGGATCACGTCCTCGATCAGCCGGCCCGCCCCGGCGCTGCGCGTGGGCAGCGACCGGCCGAGAGCGCTGACGACCCCCGCGGTGACCGATCCGGCCAGGCCCAGCGGGTTGCCGACGGCCACCACCAGCTGGCCCACCACGAGCTGGTCCGCCTCGCCCAGCTCGGCGGGCGGCGGGGTCGGCCCGGACGCCCGGAGCACGGCCAGATCAGACAGCGGGTCGGCGCCGACGACCTGGAACGGGGCTGAGGTCCCGTCGGAGAAGGCCGCGGTGCCGTGGCCCGCGCTGCCCACCACATGCGCGTTGGTCAGCAGGAACCCGTCCCCGGTGAACACCACGCCCGAGCCCATGCTCTCGCCCCGGCCGCCGCGGTCCGCCCGCGGCACGCGCAAGCTGGCCACCTTCGGCGTGAGTTCCGCCGCCACTCCGGCGACGATCTGCGAATAGCCATCCAGTGGCTGCTGACCCGACATGCCTGCCTCCGCGCCTGCCCGAGCCCGCGCCGGCCCCGGCCACTGCGGCCAGGAGCGCCGTTGCAGGGTTACTGCGATTACATCATTACACCTGATGCGAACAGAGAACACCGGCAGGCGGCTGGCCTCTTCCCGGACCATTACGCCGTGGGCGGAAACCCAGCCAGGCCGCGGGGCCAGTGGCTAACGGCGGGCGGTGTGCAGGGCGGCGCAGAAGCGGTTGTACTCGGACAGTTCCCGCTTGATGGGCATCAGCACCAGCTGATCGGCGACAGCGGTCATCTGGGACCGCATCTCCTGCTCCACCCGGGTGCGCTCGGCCAGCGCCGACGCGGCGACCAGGCTCATGCAGCCCGATGCGGTCAGCCAGCCGAGCAGCAGGATCGCCGCGATCAGCAGGGCGACCCAGGGCAGCAGGGCGGCGTCGGTGAAGATGGCCGCGGCGTGCGCCGCGTGGAACACCCCGATCACCACGATGGCGCCGATCCAGGCCAGGCCGGCCACGGCGCAGCCGAGCAGCAGGCCCTGCCAGACCGCGATCAGCCGCCACCACGGCTCCACCCGGTTTTCCGCGGGCAGCGCCTCGCCGATCGCCGTGCCGAGCGCGGCCGGAATCTCATCCCGGCGCGACCTGGCCGCCGTGCGCACCGTGGCGGACCACGGCTTGGGCAGCGCGGGCCCGATCTGGTCACCGATGGCGGTGATCGCGTTGTCGATCTCTGCCTGCTGCGCGCCTGCTGGCCCTGCGGACGAGCTGCGCAGCTCTTCCCACAGGTTGCCGAGCCGGAGCTTGCGCACCGGGTCACGGCCCAGGGCCCGGTTGACCAGCCAGGACACCGGCCAGCCCACGTAGTCCACGGCCCGCAGCTCGCGGGCGCTCTGTACAGCCTGGCCCACCCCAGCCGCGCCAGCGGCCCGGCCGAAGGCGTCCGCCAGGGCCTCCCCCGCGCCGGGCGGCACTTCCGAGAAATCCTCTGCCCCGCCGTCCAGGCCAGCCCCCCGCGCCTCTCCCGCGTACGGGACGAAGCGCTCGGCCATCGCGTCCACGTCAGCGGTGATCCGGCCGGCGGCGGCCTTCCGGGCAGAGACCGTCTCGCCTAGGACCCTCCGCAGCTCCGGCAGGCCCTTCCCGGTCCGGGCCGAGGTGACCAGGATCCGGGCGTCGTGCAGGCCCTCGGAGTCGAGCAGCCGGGTCAGGTCGGACAGGCAGTCGTCGGCCTGGTCCTCGGTGAGCAGGTCAGCCTGGTTCAGCACCACCGCGATGACCGACGAGTGCCCGGCCAGCGGGGTGAGGTAACGGCTGTGCACTGACGCGTCGGCGTACTTCTGCGGATCCAGCACCCAGACCATCAGGTCCGCCATCCCGACCAGCCGGTTCATCTCCGCGGACGCGCCAGCGGAGACCGAGTCGTGGTCGGGCAGGTCGATCAGGACGAGGCCGCCGAGCGCGGTTTCGCCCTCGTCCAGGGCGCTGGACCGGGCATAGCGGTTACGGTGCCGGAGGCCCAGCCATTCCAGCAACGGCCCGGCCCCGTCCATCCCCCAGACACAGGCGTGCGGGTCCCTGGTTGACGGCCGGGTCACGCCCACGGCCGAGAAATCAGCCCCGGCGAGCTGGTTGAACAACGAGGACTTCCCGCTGCCGGTGCCGCCCGCCAGGACCGCCACCGTGTGGTTCGCGGACAGCCGCAGCCGCTCGCCGGCCCGGGCCACCAGCTGTTCCGATTCGGCCAGCAGTTTGGCGCTGAACCCCTCCGGGCCGTTACGCGGCGCGGCGATCTGGATCAGCCGGGCCAGCGCGGTCAGCCGGCTGGACAGGTCTTTCTCAGTCAAGACGATGCTCATCGCGCCATCTCAAGCGAGTACATGGCCTGGTGGAGCTGGACCGCCGCGGCCTCGTCCAGCGTCCCGGCCGACTCGATGATCGCGAGGAACCGGAGCATCTCCTCGTCGAAGAGCATGCTGATCCGGTGATGCAGGTCCTCCCGGGCCTTGCTGCCGATGTCGCGCAGCGGGCCCGCGCCGAACAGGGACGCCAGCAGCAGCTGCGGGACCGCGCTGGGACCCTCGGCCACGGGCACGACGTCCCGCTCGTGCTGGCCGAGCATGCCGACCTCGAGCACCGTGGCGAGCGAATCGTCATCGAACGACATCACCCGGGCGATAGACCGTTTCGCCATGTTCTCCGCCTGGACCAGCCGCATCACATGATCCTGCCAGCCGCTGACCGCCCGTACCGACCGGGTCGACAGGTCGGCCGAAGAGCGGCCTGCGACCAGGGCGTCCTGGCGGGACAGGCCGCCTAGCCCGGCACCGGCCGGCTCACCGCTGTCGGCCAGCGGCTGCTCGGTGGTCATGCCGAAGATCAGGCCAGCATCGGCGGCGAACTGAGAACCGGCCCACTCGTGCTCTTTGTCCTTGCCCCCAGCCGTGATCGCGTTGAGCAGCGCGGCCCCGGCCGGATGGTTGCGCCAGCGGCGGACCGACTCCTCGGCCGCCCGGTCCGCGACCGAGATGATCATCGATTCGAGGCCGGCCCGCAGCGCGCTCTTGAGCGACGCCGCGCGGGCGGGCGCGCCCCGTTTCCGCTGCCGGCCCGCTTGCCTGCCACGCGGAGCCTGCAGGCCACGCAGTAGGTCACCGGTGCCGGCGAAGTCCTGCCAGCGGGCCAGTATCTCCCCGCGCAGCAGCGAGCCATTGGCCAGCGCCTGGTCCGCCTCGGCCAGCGCGGCCGCGTAGGCCCCCTCGACAGCGGCCTTCAGGTCCGACCGGATGGCCAGCTGCGCCTCCACCTCGGCGGCGAGAGCCGGCACCCGGCTGCGGAACGTGTCCAGCGCACCGGCCATGGTCTGGGACAGCACGGCCACCCGCCGGTCGGCGTGCACCGCCGTATTCTGCAGCCAGTCCCGGATCGGCGCCGACACCTCGGGCGGCAGCATGCTGTCCGTGATGACCGTCTCGTTGATCACGAAACGGTCGTTGTCGCCCAGCCCGTTGGCCTTCAGCATCGCCCCGAAGTGCCTGGTCAGCTCGGCGGCGCTGGACGACGGGACGCGGGAGAGCACGATGCCGAGGGCGGCGCCCCGCTCCTTGGCGTACTCGAGCAGCTCCCATACCGCGGCGTCCGCGTAGCGTTTCGCGCTGGTCATGAACAGCCACAGGTCGGCGGCGTCCAGGAACTGGTGGGCGAACTCACGGTGCGCCTGCACCACGGAGTCGATGTCCGGGGTGTCCAGCAGGGCGACCCCCTTGGGCATGCCCTCGCTCGCGGCCAGCACGAGCAGCCCGTCCCGGCCGGACCGGGCCAGGCCCTCCTGCCGGACCCGCGGCACGGTCGGCAGGAACACGTTCTCCGCGAACCAGTCCGCCTCGTCCGGATGGCAGGCCAGCACCGGGCTGTTGGTGGTCGGCCGCCGGATCCCGGTGGCGCTCACCTGGGCCCCGACGATGCTGTTGACGAGGGTCGACTTACCCGCCCCGGTCGAGCCGACCAGCGCCACCAGGACCGGGGCCCCGGACTGGCGTACCCGGGGCAGCAGGTAGTCATCGATCTGGCTGAGCAGCTTGCGGCGCTCGGACCGGCTCTTGCCCGCCTGCTCGGTCTCGAAGATCAGGCTGACGTCCACGACGCGGCGGCGTAGCTCGAGCAGCGCGCCCTCCAGCTGCCGGGCATCCACCCGGCGGTGCCGGCTGGGGTCCGGCAGCCATGAGTCGTCGTCATCGTCGGGCGGCGGCGCGGAGTGGCGGCTGGCGCCGCTGGCGAGCGCGGCCGTACCTCCCGGCCCTGGCGCGGCCGGAGTGGCCGGGTGGCCGGCGGAATCACGGGGACACCGGGGTCAGCTGCGGGGATCGCGTCCGCGCTGGCCGGCCGCGTGGACGCGGCGGCTAGACCCTGCCCTTCCGTCATCACTCTCCTGTCACTGCCCGTGCCGCTTACTGCCCGTGCCGGGTCGGGGTGGCTCCGGCGCAGCCCGGTGCAGCGGGTACGGCCGCTTCGCTGGCCACGGCCTCCGGCGTCACCCGCGGCAGCTTGTCCCGGGCCGTTCCGTCTGAGGCAGCCGCGCCTGAGGCACCTGCTTCCGGGGCACCTGCTTCCCGTGCCGCCGCTTCCCGCGCGAAGCCGGCGATCTGTGCGCCCACGGTCACTACCTCACCTACCACGACAACCGCTGGCGGCCGCAGGCCTGCCGAACTAACCTCACCGGCCACTGCATCGAGTGCTGTGGTAATTATGTGCTGCGTGGGCAGAGTCCCGTCCACAATGACCGAAACTGGGGTCCGCGGCGCCCGGCCGTAATGGATCAGCGCCGCCGCGATCGCCTCAATATTCTCCAGGGCCATCAGCAGTACCAGGGTCCCCTGGGCAGCGCCGAGCGCGGGCCAGTCCACCGTGGACCGGTCATCGCCGGGCGGCAGGTGCGCCGAGACCACGTGGAACTCCTGGCTGATCCCGCGGTGGGTGAGCGGCACCCCGGCGGCTGCGGGCACCGCGATCGCGCTGGTCACTCCCGGCACCACCGTCACCGGCACGCCCGCGGCCAGGCAGGCCAGCATCTCCTCGCCGCCCCGGCCGAACACGAACGGGTCGCCGCCCTTGAGCCGGACCACCGACAGGCCGCGGCGGGCCCGGTCCACCAGCACCGAGTTGATCTGCTCCTGGGCCATGGCTTGGCCACGGGGGATCTTCGCGGCGTCCACCAGCTCGACGTCCGGCGCCAGCTCGCCGAGCAGCGCGCGGGGCGCGAGCCGGTCCGCCACCACCACATCAGCCTCGGCCAGCAGCTGCCGTCCGCGCACCGTGATCAGGCCGGGATCGCCCGGGCCGCCGCCCACCAGCGCGACCCGGCCGCCGGGGCGCCGCCGCCGCCGGGCGCTCACCGCACCGGACTGCAGGCCAGCCAGCACGTCATCCCTGATCGCCGCGCTGCGCTGGGGATCGCCGCTGAGCACGCCGAACCGGACGTCACCCGCCTGCCCGGAGGCAGGCGTCCAGGCCGCGGAGGCCGCTGCGTCGTCCGCGCGGACCGCCCAGATGCCCGCGGCGTCGGCCTCCGCGGCCACCGCGGCGTTCACCGCCGGGTCATCGGTGCACGCGCAGGCCAGCCAGGCACCGGCGCAGTCGCCCGCGGCGTAGGCCCGGGGACGCCACTGGATCCGGGCCGCCTGGGCCAGGTCATGCAGGGACGGGCTGAGCTCGGGCGATACCACCACTACCTCGGCTCCGGCTTCGAGCAGGCCGGGAATGCGCCGGCTGGCGACCGCCCCGCCCCCGGCGACCAGCACCCGGCGGCCGGCCAGCCGGAGGGCCAGCAGGTAAGGTGCGGCCACGCCGGCGACCATGACGGCCTGCCTCCTCTGGCTCCGGCTGGGTGGCCCAGCAATGTCAGCGGCGGGGCTCGCGCCGCGGCAGAACACCATGGCTCCCCTGGCTGACCTGCCCCTAGATGATCGAGCGTAGTGGCTGGCTGGCGGCCCTGGCACGGGGCCCCCGCGAGGGTGCCCGGCGGCGGCACTGTGAGCCGCCCGGCCGGGCGCCGTGGCACCGCTCCACTGTCAACCTGTGCGCTCGCACCGGCAACCCGCCACGGACCGTTGATGCGTATTTGTTTTAAAAAGGCGCGGCGCCTGTGCTCGATTCGTTATCCCCCGCAGGGCCGGATATCCCGGGCGGCCCGGGGAAGCTGACGGTCAGCCCGGCTGGTGCGCCGCTACACTGGCCAGGCGCGCGCGTGGCCACGCCCCATAACCGGCGGCTGTGGAGCGGCCCCGGCCACACGGTAACCGCGCACGCTGGGATGGGCAAGCATGACTCGTGTCCCGGCGGGCCGCCGCTGAGGGTTTCCCGGGCCGCTGATTTCCCGGCCGGCTGCCAGGAATCCCACGGGTGCCGTCCAGGTGGCTTTCAGATTCACCGGGTGGCATAGCTCAGTTGCCGGCCGGCTCATCTCCGGTGGCAGCTGACCGGAATTGACTCGCGAATGGAGAACCGATGGGCGCAGTCGAGCGTTCCCGGGTGCTGGTGACCGGCGGCGCCGGCTTCATCGGGCGGCGGACCGTACGGACACTGCTCGGGATGGGCGCCTCTGTCCTCGTGGCAGACAAGCGGCCCTGGCCCGATGACGCCGTGGAATGCGTCGTCGGTGACCTGTGCGACCCGGCGGTCGCCGCTCAGGCGGTCCGCCCCGGCACCGACGTCATCGTGCACCTGGCCGCGGTGACCTCCGTGCTCCGCTCGCTGGAGGACCCGGCCGGCACGTACCGGAACAACGTCGGGCTCACCGCGAGCCTGCTGGAACTGGCCCGGGACCGCGGAGTCGGCGTGTTCGCGTTCGCCTCGACCAACGCGGTGGCCGGCAACGTGGGCCGGGAGACCATCACCGAGCAGACCCCGCTGCGGCCGCTGACCCCCTACGGCGCCACCAAGGCCGCCGCCGAGATGCTGCTGAGCTGCTATGCGGCGAGTTACGGCATGGTGTGCCCAGCGCTGCGGTTCTCCAACGTGTACGGCCCGGGCATGGCCGAGAAGGACAGCTTCGTGCCGCGGCTGATGCGCGCCGCGCGCGATGGGCACGGCGTGCAGATCTACGGTGACGGCGATCAGCTACGTGATCTGGTCCACGTGGACGACATCGTGGCCGGCCTGCTGACCGCCTGGCAGGCGGGGCACAGCGGGCCGATGATCCTCGCCGCGGGCGAGTCGACCAGCGTCAACGACATCCTGCTCGCGGCGCGCAGCGTGACCGGCGCGGCCATCCCGGCCGAGCACATCCCGCCGAAGCCTGGCGAGATGCCCGCGGTCATCGTGGACATCTCACTCGCCCGCTCGCGCGGCTACCAGCCCGCCTTCGACCTGAAGACGGGCCTGGCCACGGTGTGGCCGGAATTCAGGCCGGACTCCGCTGCGGACGGTCCGCGGGCGGCGAGCACTTCTGGGGCGGAGGCCACCCTGTGACCACCACGCACACTGACGCGGGCGTCAACGACGCGGGCATCGATGACGCCGCAGCGGCGGCGTTCTTCATCGAATACGGCCCGGCGGCGCGGCAGCTACCGCCGGTGGCCATCGTGATCGCGGCGTTCAACGAGGAAGGCGTGATCGGCTCCGTCGTCTCCGCCCTGCCTGCGATGGTCTGCGGCCTGGACACGGCCACGATCGTGGTTTCCGACGGGGCAAAGGACGGCACGGTGCCCGAGGCCCGGGACGCGGGCGCGCTGGTCTGCGATGTTCCGGTCAACCGGGGGCAGGGTGCGGCGCTCCGGCTGGGTTACCGGCTGGCCCGGGCCGGGGGCGCCCAGTACATCGTGACCACCGACGCGGACGGCCAGTACAACCCGGCCGAGATGGAGCGCATTCTGGACCAGGTCGTGTCCGGGAAGGCGGACTTCACCACCGGGTCACGGACCATGGGCAGCGAGGAGACCAAGGACCCCGTGCGCAAGCTCGGCGTCCGGGTCTTCGCGCTGGCCATCAGCCTGCTGACCGGGCAGCGCATCACCGACACCACGTTCGGGCTCCGCGCGATGCGCGCCGAGGTCACCGGCGTGGTCCGGCTGGAGCAGCCGCAGTACCAGGCCTCGGAACTGCTCATCGGCGTGCTGGCGCACGGCTTCCGGGTGACTGAGGTGCCGGCCACGATCCACAAGCGCACGGTCGGTAAGAGCAAGAAGGGCAACAACGCTTTCTATGCCATGCGATTCGCCGGGGTGGTCGTGGGCACGTGGTGGCGGGAACGGCGCAACGGACGCGCCGCCCCGGCCGCGGCTAGCCGCGGCACGCTGGCCGGCCGGGCGGGGGGCGACCGGACCGGGGGCGACCGGGCCGCCGTGCCCGCGCAGGGCCCGGCTGGGCAGCTGGAACACGATGCGGATCTCGCCGTCAATGAGCCGGCCGCCCGCACGAACCGGCCGGGGCCGACGGACTTAGCGGCTCCCGCTCGCCGGGGCCGAGGCAGGGTCGGCCGGGGCGGGATCGGCCGGGGCAGCCGCCGCCTCGCTGGCCGCCGCTGACTGGCTGGCCTCGGCCGCCTGACGGGTAGCCCTGGCCTTGCTGACCCTGGGGATCCGGGCATCCCGGTCGGCGAACAGGAAGAAGTGGAAGATCAGGAACCTGCTCAGGAACGTCACGCAGTTGGCCACGAAGTACGCGGTGGCGACGAACAGCACCCGGTCCACGTGGCTGAGGTTCATCGACAGGGCCTGCTGGTTCGCCCACTTACTGGACAGGGTCAGGATGAAGACGACCGCGACGGAGATCACCCAGAACGGCAGGGTCTCCTTCAGCAGGTGTGGCCGGCCCGTCCGCTCCCAGGCCCACCGGCTGAGCACGTAACTCACCGCCGCCCCGGCGAACCAGGCCACCACCGCGGAGATCCCGGCCGTCATGTGCGCGGGCCCGACGCACAGCACCAGCGTGATCTCGCTGACCGCGAACGACGCGAGCGCGACTGGCACGAACCTGCCGAACCGCTTGCCCACCGAGGTGCCCAGGAAACGGCGCGCGGTAGTGGGGATCCGGGACGAGGCGAGTGTCATAGAAGTCCTAAATTCTTCCGTAGACCGAAAGGTCACTCCCACAGGTATACCGCACCAGCATCCGCGCACGCTGAAGGTATGTGACCACTGGCCAGCATCATCGCCGGCCGGGGGCAGTCCCGGAGGCCCGGGCTGCCGCTGCGGGCGGCCCGGACCGGCTCCACCGGGCCCGCCTGATCCGCGGACCAGTACACGCTACCGCCGGGATCGCCGGGTTGCGCCACCCCGGCGATCAGCCGGGCAGGCCGACCAGCTTGCCCTGGCAGGTCATGGCGTGCGCGAAGAACGCGTCCCGGTCGGTGATCACGTTCTCGAACTGGCCGAACAACTCGAAGCTCAGCATGCCGAACAGAGCACTCCAGCTGGCCAGTGCAGCGGCGATCACATCATCGGGCACCTCGGCCAGCAACGACTCGCGCAGCCCGGCCGCATCCGCGCGGAAGGACTCGGGGGCGGGCGGGCAGCCAGCCGGGGCCGCCAGCACACCCGCCCGGTACGCGTCACCGATGATCTTCCCGTAGACCGTGGCCGCCCGGGCCGCCGGGCCGATGGTCTGCTGGGGAGCCTGATATCCAGGCACCGGCGAACCATAGACCAGCGCATACTCGTGCGGGTGGGCGAGCGCCCAGTCCCGCGCGGCCCGGCAGGCCGCCAGCCACCGCCGGGCGTAGTCCCCGGGCGGGCAGTCCTGGTCCGCCTGCTCCACCGCCGCGCCGATCGCGTTGTACCCATCGACGATGAGGGCGGTCAGCAGGTCGTCCCGGCTCGGGAAGTACCGGTAGATGGCCGAGGAGACCATGCCCATCTCCCGGGCCACGGCTCGCAGCGACAGCCCGGCGGCGCCCTCGGTGGCCAGCTGACGGCGCGCGATGTCAGTTATTTCCCTGGTCAGCTCGGCACGGACCCGCTCACGGGCAGTACGGCTCGCGTTCACGCCCCTCATCGTAGCAGAGCGATGAGCCAAAAGGAGAGCAATGCTCTGATCCTTGACTTTGGCCACATGGCCCTCGCCACCTTGGCGGGTCCGGGCACCCGTGGCCGGGTTTCGGCGGCCCGATAAGACCGGGGTGCCGGGAAAGCGCCATGGCCGGCAGTTCATGATCTCTAGACTCCCCGGCATGGCGCACAGCCCGGGGCGGCCGGGATCCCTTCACCGCGGGAGGTTGCGCTGGGGCTGGCCCGGTGCCGTGGCCGGGGCGGGCGCGATCGCGGTCACGGTGGCCATTGCCGTGGGCGTATCGCAGGCCACGACGGCTCCGGCATGCGCCGCCGTGCTGGTCCCGGTGACGTACCACACCATGGTCGACCCGCCGCTGTCCGGCCCGCTGTCCTTCCTGGTCAAACCCGGGTCGTCGGCATACTGGCTGGCCCTGCTGGTGATCGGGGCCGGTAACGCCGTCACCAGCGTGCGGATCGGCAGCGCCACGCACCCGGCTCAGCAACTGGCCCGGGCCAGCTACAACTACTGGCTCGCGCCCGCCGGGATGGGAGCCGGGCCGTTCACCGTGCAGGTCACCGACGCGGCTGGGCACCAGGTCACGGTCAGCGGGATCGGTCTCGCGCCCGGGGTCGTGCAGGCCACGGGCACCTGGATGTACGGCGTGGGTGCGCCGACCGCGGCCCCAGCCGCGGCCATGTCCGCGGCTCCAGCCGGGCCGTCCGCCTCGGCCACCGCCCACCGCACCGGGACGCCGTCGGTCCGCGGCAGCCGCCCGATGACCGTGACGCGTTTCAGGCGCATGGGGAGCCGTTGCGGATTGAGTTCTTTTCACGCGTTCCCTACGGACATTTCCGGACAAACCACTCGTGATCATGACTGGAACTCGTGAAGAGTGGCCGCAGGCCATGATCAATGTGACCCGTGGTGCTGTGCCGGTGGTGCCGGTGGTGCTGGTGGTGCCGCCGGGGCGTGCCGGGTGGGCGACTGAGACGGCCCGGCTGGTTACGGGGTGGGCTGCCAGCCGGGCATCGGGAACCCGGCCAGCAGGTCCCGCACCTGGCCCGCGATCCGCCCGATGGCGGGCTCGTCGTCCTTGACCGCGGCCGTGATCGCCTCGTCCATCCACACCGCCACCTGGGGCATGTGCTCCTCGCGCAGGCCCCGGGTGGTGATCGCGGGGGTACCCAGCCGGACCCCGGACGGGTCGAACGGCTTGCGCGGGTCGAACGGCACCGTGTTGTAGTTCAGCTCGATGCCGGCCCGGTCCAGGGCCTTGGCCGCGGGCTTGCCCGCGACGCCCTGCCGGGTCAGGTCCATCAGGATCAGGTGATTGTCGGTGCCGCCGGACACCAGGTCGTAGCCACGCTCGGTCAGCGCCGCGGCCAGCGCCTTGGCGTTCGCCACCACCTGGTGCGCGTAGTCACGGAACGATGGCTGGGCCGCCTCGTGCAGCGCCACCGCGATGGCCGCCGTGGTGTGGTCGTGCGGCCCGCCCTGCAGGCCCGGGAACACCGCCCTGTCCAGCGCGGACGCGTGCTCAGCGGTGGACATGATCATCGCACCGCGGGGGCCGCGCAGGGTTTTGTGCGTGGTGGTGGTGATCACCGGGGCGTACCCCACCGGCGATGGGTGCGCGCCGCCCGCGATCAGCCCGGCGATGTGCGCGATATCGGCGACCAGCACCGCCCCCACCTCGTCGGCGATCTCGGCGAAGGCCGGGAAGTCGATGGTCCGCGGGATCGCCGTGCCACCGCAGAAGATCACCTTCGGCCGCTCGGTCCGCGCCACGTCCCGGACCTGGTCGAGGTCGAGCCGCCCGGTATCGGCCCGCACCCCGTACTGCACGGAGTGGAACCACTTGCCGGTGACCGAGACCGGCCAGCCGTGTGTGAGGTGACCGCCCATCGGCAACGCCATGCCCATCACAGTCTCCCCCGGCTGGAGGAACGCCAGGTACACGGCGAGGTTCGCGGGCGAGCCGGAGTACGGTTGCACGTTGGCGTGATCCACCCCGAACAGTGCCCTGGCCCGGTCCCGGGCCAGGGTCTCGACCTGGTCGATGAACTGCTGCCCCTCGTAGTACCGGCGGCCCGGATAGCCCTCCGAGTACTTGTTGTTGAGCACGCTGCTGCACGCCTCGAACACGGCGACCGAGGCGTAGTTCTCCGACGGGATCAGCCGGATCTTCTCGAACTGGCGGCGGGCCTCACCCTCGATGAGCCCGGCGATCTCCGGGTCGGTGCTGGCCACGTGCGGAATGGGCGGCTGGTGCATGGCGACCTCCTCGGGCACGAGGCTACACAGGGTTCACCGGGCTACCCAGGGTCTACCTGGCTACCGGAGTCCACCTAGCTACGCGGGGGGTACCGGCTCGGACAGCATGGCCGAGACGAACTCGCGCGGCAGCCCGTGCGTCTCGTGCAGGTAGCGGTACTCGTCCTCGGTCAGCGGACCCGGCGGGCTACCCGCCGGGCGCAGCCGGGACAGCACGCCACGGCCCCGTTCGAGCAGTTCCCGGAACCGCCGTTCCTCCTCCAGGAGCAGCAGCCGCACCTGGTGTTCGTTGCGGATAAGACCGAAGTGCCCGAGCGTGCCGCGGAGCAGGCCAGGCGGCAGCTCGCCGAGGGACCGGTCCGGGTCATCGCGCCACAGGATGGTCAGCGCGCGGCGGATGAGCCGCCGGAGCACGTAGCCGCGGCCAGTGTTCGACGGCCGCACCCCGTCGCCGATGATCACGCAGGCGGACCGCAGGTGGTCAGTGAGCAGCCGCAGCTCCGGCTCGCCTGGCTGCCACTGGCGCCGCAATGTGGTTACCCATGGTTCGAGCAGGTCGGTGCCGTACACGGAATCGGTGCCCTGCAACACCATGAGCAGCCGTTCCAGGCCCATGCCGGTGTCCACGCCGGGCTGCGGGAGGGGTTCCAGGCGGCCGTCGCCGAGGCGCCGGTAGCGCATCATCACGTGGTTCCACAGTTCCATCCAGCGCCCGTCGCTGGTCGGCGTGCCCTGCGGCTGGCCCGGGCCGGTCCACACGAACAGTTCGGAATCCGGGCCGCACAGCCCGGTCGGGCCGTTGGACCACCAGTTGTCGCCGGTGGTCAGCTCGACCGGGACGCCCAGGTCCTGCCAGGTTCGCCGCAGCACCGTGTCCGGACCGACCTGGTCATCGCCGCCGAATACGGTCGCGTGCAGGCGGCCCGGGTCGATGCCGAACCTGTCGCAGACCAGGTCATAGCCCCAGCGCACGCTCTGCTCGCCGGAGTAGTCCCCCAGCGACCAGGAGCCGAGCATCTCGAACACGGTGAGATGGGTCTGGTCGCCGACCTCCTCCAGGTCGGTGGTGCGCAGGCAGCGCTGTATGCCGGCCAGGCGGCGGCCGTCCGGGTGCGGGCTGCCTTCCAGGTACGGGGTCAGCGGGTGCATGCCCGCGGAGGTGAACAGCACCGGGTCCCCGGGCGGGGGCACCAGGGAGTGGCTGGGCACGGGCTGGTGGCCACGTTCGCGGAAGAATTCCCGGAACGTGTCGATGGTCTGCTGGGTGTTCATGGCGTGCTCTTTCCGGGTCGTGGCACCGGGCAGCGACCGCGGGCACGGGCATGAGACACGCATCAGGGAACGCACCGGCGAGCCGTGTCCGGTCGCCGGGATGGTGATGAAGGTCAGGCGGCGGCAACCGGTGAGCTGATAGCTCGGCCGGTCGCGGCAATGTGCTGGAAACCCTCCATGCCATCAGGGTATAAGCGGTCGCCCAGCTGGCCTATTCCTTTTCCGGAGGCGCCGGCCGGTCCTGGCCCGGGCGGAAGCGCCAGCGCAGCACGGACCGCTCGGCCAGCGTCCAGGCGGTCGTGGTGAGCAGGTAGAGGCCTGCGGCGAGCGGCACCACCGCGGCCATCAGCACCGGGGCGAACGGCACCACCCGGCCTGCCAGCGCTAGCGCCCCGCTGGACGCGCCAGGCGAGGCGGTGCTGGCGGGCATGGCGGGGTGGCCGGGGCTGGCCGGGCTGGCGGGCGGCGTGGCCCGGCGGGCGGCCCGCAGAGCCAGCACGCCAGCCCCGGCGAGCAGCGCGAACAGTGCGGCGAACACCAAGCCCTGGGTGCTGAATGGTCCTGCCCCGCCGAGCCAGTGGCTACCCAGCGAGGCCGACAGCAGGCTGTGCCGCAGCAACGTGTTCGGCGCCCCACTCACCGAAGAGGACAGGAACAGCCGGTACATCACGCTGAAGAACGGCACCTGGAGCAGCAGCGGCAGGCAGCCGGACAGCAGGCCCCCGCCCTCAGCGGCGTACAGCGCGGTGATCTCGCGACGCACCCGCTCGGGATCCTTGGCGTGCCGTTGCTGCAACTCCTGGATCTGTGGCAGCAGCCGGGACCGGGCCCGGTCGCCGCGGAACGCGAAATAACTCAGCGGGGCCAGCAACAGCCGCACGCCGATGGTGAACAGGACTATCGCGGCCGCGGCGGCGGGGCCGCCGAACAGCGGGGTCAGCACCACGATCAGCCAGCGGACCAGGTGATAGGCGACGTTGACAGGAATGGCAAAGATGATGGACATGACGAAGGCCCTCCAGCGGGTCAGGAAACCGGATGACAGCTGGAGACGGCCGCGCAGGCCGGGAAGCAGGCAGGAACCAGGCAGGCTCAGGCGGCCGCCGGGCCCGCAGAGGGTGCCCGGGGCCGGGGCCGGCCCGGTCCGTCCGGATCGCGTTGCGGGAGGTAGGCGGCGCGCCAGGACTTCGCCCGGAACGCCGCGGCCTGGCAGGTCAGCGGCCCGGCAGTGGCGGCGGCGACCCGGGCACCGTCCGCGAGCAGCGCGACGAGCATTCCGGTGAGCGTGATCGCCGCGAGTACGAGCAGGCCGGACGAAGGGCCGCCCGCCAGCAACTGGCTGCTGGCGTGCCCGAAGGCGCCGAACAGGATGCTGATCACTGAGCCGATCATGACCTCCGCCTGGCGGCCGGGCCCGCGGGCGGCGGGCTCCAGCTCAGCGTACGCCGCCGTGCCCGCCCGGTCAGTCCCGGACGCCCAGTGCCGCGATCCCGGCGGGCGGGATCACCGGCAGGCCAGGCGGCGGTCCCTGCTCGATCAGCTGGCCCAGCTGGCTGGTGTCCAGGTGGTCAGCGACCAGGTCGGCAAGCGTGTCCAGCCGTGCCTGCCGCAGCGCGGCGAAGTCAGTATCCGGGGCGGGGGTGAAGTCCTGGCCGGCCACTGCGGCGACCTCGGCCAGGAACGCCCGCCGGAACTCGTCACACTCCAGCGTGCCGTGCCAGGCAGTGCCCCAGACCGCCGCGGTGCGGCAGCCGCCGGGGAACGGATCGCCGCCGCTGGCCACCGTGGCGACCCCGTGGTGGATCTCGTACCCGGTCACCGGCACGCCGTACCCGGTGCCGCGGGGCCGGCCGAGCACCTTGGCCGCCTGGAACTCGATGTGGGCGGGCAGCAGCCCCAGCCCGGCGACCACGCCCGCCCGCGACTCCACCCGGTCCTCGATCTCCCCGGCCAGCATCTGGTAGCCGCCGCAGATGCCGAGCACCGGCCGCCCGTCCCTGGCCCGCTGGCTGATCGCCGCGGCCAGCCCCCGCTCGCGCAGCCAGCCCAGGTCAGCGACGGTGGCCCGGGTTCCGGGCAGCACCACCAGGTCAGCGTCGGCCAGCTCCGCGGGCGTGGTCGCGAACCGGACGAGCACGCCCGGCTCCGCGGCCAGGGCATCAAGGTCGGTGAAGTTGCTGATCCGCGGCGTGCGCACGACGCTCACCCGGAGCACTCCATTCCGCAACGGATTCCGGTGCCCGGTGTGCGCCTCCGCCAGCGACGTGTCCAGGGCCAGTGAATCCTCCAAATCCATCGCCAGCCCCGCCTGCCACGGCAGCACTCCGAGCACCGGGCGGCCGGTCAGGTCGGTGAGCAGGCGCAGGCCGGGCGCGAGCAGTCCCGGGTCGCCGCGGAACTTGTTGATCACGAACCCGCTGATCAGGGCCTGGTCCTGCGGGGCGAGCAGGGCCAGCGTGCCGTGCATGGCGGCGAACACCCCGCCCCGGTCGATGTCCCCCACCACGATGACCGGCAGCCCGGCGGCCTGGGCCAGGCCCATGTTGGCGATATCGGTGTCCCGCAGGTTGATCTCGGCTGGGCTGCCCGCGCCCTCGCAGATGACCACGTCGTAGTCGGCCCTGAGATCCTCCAGGCTGGTGAGGGCGGTTTGCAGCAGCCGTCCGGAGTGCCCGCGGTACTCGGCGGCGCTGACGTCCGCGGCGGGCTGGCCGAGCACGATGACGTGGGTGCGGGTGTCACTGCCCGGCTTGAGCAGCACCGGGTTCATCCGCGCGTCCGGCTCGATCCCCGCCGCCGCGGCCTGCATGGCCTGGGCCCGCCCGATCTCGGCGCCATCCGGGGTGACGAACGAGTTCAGCGACATGTTCTGCGCCTTGAACGGCGCCACCCGGACGCCCTGGCGGGCCAGCCAGCGGCACAAGCCCGCGGTGAGCACGCTCTTGCCCGCGTCCGACGTAGTCCCGGCGACCAGCAGCGCCCCCTTCATGCCCTGTTGCCCAGCACGTCGCCGACGGTGCCGTCCCGCAGCCTCATCACAGACCGACCCTAGTGCGGCCGCAGCCCGCACGTGGGCGGCGGCCCGGCTCGACGCGATGTGTCCGACACGTGACCTTGTCCGTGCACAATGAGAGGCTGGCGCCTGTAGCTCAGTCGGATAGAGCGGCTGCCTTCTAAGCAGCGGGTCGCGGGTTCGAATCCTGCCAGGCGCACCAGGTAGGGAGGCTATTGAGATCTTGCTTTAGCTCGGCAGGGGAGCCAAACAGGGAGCCAGTGGAGTAGGCTTCGACCGTGACGCAAGCCACCAGAGGTAAGCGCCGCGGACAAGGCGAGGACTCCATCTACTGGGACTCATCCAAGAACCGGTACATCGGCGCGGTGAGCCTGGGCTTCAGCCCGTCCGGGGCGCGCATCCGGAAGAAGGTCACCGGCCGCACCAAGGCCGAAGTCCGCGACAAGCTCCGGGAGCTGCACCAGGAAGTCCAGAGCGGTCTGCGGCCTAGGCGGGGCTACACCGTGATTGACGCGCTCGACGATTGGCTGGCCTACGGGCTGGATGGCGTGTCCGCGCGGACCGTGACTCTATATAGGGGCACTATCGCGCCGGCGCTGAGAGAGCAGCTCGGCAAGGTGAGGCTGCAGGATCTCACGGCGGGCGATGTCCAGAACGCGCTCGCGGCCCTGGCATCCCGAATGTCCACGCGGACCGTGCAGATCTCGCGCAACGTGCTCGTCCGGGCGATCCGCCATGCCGAACGGGACGGCCTGGCCGCCCGGAATGTTGCTGCGCTGGTCAAGCCACCCAAGGGACAGCGCGCCGGGCGCCCATCGAAGTCGCTCACCCTGGAGCAGGCGACGGCCCTGATGGATGCCGCCAAAGGCACCCGGCTGGAGGCATACATCACCTTGTCCCTGCTCGCGGGTCTCCGGACGGAAGAGGCCCGGGCGCTGCGCTGGGATCACGTCGTCGCGTGGATCGGCGGCCAATGGCAGCCGGTCGCCGAGGCCGGCTTCGATCACGAGCAGCTCGCGGTGTTCGTATGGCGCTCCGATCGCGCCGGGAACGACACAAAGACCCCGAAGTCCAGGAGGACACTGGCCCTGGCCCGCAGATCCGCAGCGGCACTGCGTGAGCAGAAGATCCGGCAAGCAGCAGACCGGCTCGCTGCCGGGCAGCTATGGCAGGACCACGACCTGGTCTTCGCCTCCACCGTCGGCACATCGCTCGATGATCACAATGTCCGCAGGCAGTTCCGCAAGATCACCGAGTCCGCCGGGCTTGGCAGCACGTGGGTGCCACGGGAGCTGCGGCACACGTTCGTGTCGCTGCTGTCCGCTCATGGCGTTCCCCTGGAAGCGATCGCGTTGCTGGCCGGGCACAACCAGACCGCCACGACAGAGATGGTCTATCGGCATCAGATCGTGCCTGCTCTAACCCGCGGCGCCGAGGTCATGGACCAAATCTTCGGCTAGCAGAGTCGGGGAGTCGAGCGTGCCGACCAGGCCGGCTCCCTAGGCGAGTTCGTGGATGACGCCACCCACGCGGTCATGCCGCCGGACCCGGAAATGATCCAAGTCGGTGATGCCATCGGGCAGCGCCCGCAGTGGTGCGGCCTGGTCCAGGGCGCGGTGCGGCCGGTGGAGTTGCAGAAGTCCTCGTACTCCCGCAGCATCATCATCAGGTGGCGCAGGTTCCAGATCAGGGTCCGGTCCAGTGGCTCACGCCGGCAGCTGCCAATCCACCGCTCCGTGATCGAATTCATTCGCGGTGCCTGAACGGCGGAGCGGATGACCCGGATCCCGGCCGCCTGGAATACGGCACCGAACGCCTGTGTGAAGCTGGCGTCCCGGTCATGCAGGACGAATTTCGCCCGTGTCCCGGCATCCCCTGAGTCCATGAGCAGGTTCCGGGCTTGCTGGATGACCCAGGACTGGACCGGGTGCTCCGTGGCGCCCAGGACCCGGACGCGCCGGTTGCCGTGCTCGATCACCCCCAGGACGTACACCTTCGTGCCATTGAGCAGGTCAGCGTTGAAGAAGTCCGGCGCCAGGATCCCCTTCGCCTGCGACCGCAGGAACCCCGCCCAGCCAGGGCCGTCCCGGCGGGGCGCGGGTTCGATCCCGGCATCCTTGAGGATCTGCCAGACCCCTGGCGGCGCCACCGTGATGCCGAGCGCCGCGAGTTCGCCATGGACACGGCGGCAGCCCCACGACTCATTCTCACGGGCCAGTCGCAGCACCACCGACCGAACATTACGGCGCGTCGGCGGACGACCCGAGCGGCCGCGGCGCGACAGCCGCGCCCAGCGGCGGCGGACGATGCCGCGATGCCACCGCAAGATCGTGGCGGGAGTGACGATCAGCCGCATCGCGGCCAGCCGGCCGGCTGGCCGCATCCCGGCGAGCAACGCCAGCCACGCCCGGTCCGGCCACGTCAACATCGAATGAACGCGAGGCCGCTCGCGCAGGGCGACAGCGAGCTGATGGCGCAACATCAAGATCTCGGCGTCCTTCCACCACGCCTCCCGCCGGGACAAGCCCAGCACCGACACGGCACGGATGACGACGAGGAAGATCAGCTTCAAGCCCACAAGCCGGAAATCATCGCACGGCCGCCCGCGTGCAACCCGCCACCAACCGCCACGCGCGGGCACTGACCCTATGGCCTCCTCGGCGCATACGCCCAGGTGGCATACGTTGTCGGCACCCACAAGCCATGACTCCCCGTGCACGACTCCGGGTCAACCCCATCGCCTGCGACGGCCGCGGACTGTGCGCCGAGATCCTCCCCGAGCTGATCACCCTCGACGACTGGGGCTTCCCGATCATCCGCCCCGGTGGCGTACCAGACCACCTGCACGTAGAAGCCCGCGGGACCATCCGGATCTGCCCCCAGCTCGCCCTGCGCCTCGAAGGCCCACGCTAGCGGCTCGACGCCCAGTCGCCGACCCGCGCCGCCGACCCGCCGTCCCGCCAGGGCGAAGCTGCCGGGAGTGGGTCCCGATCAGCCTTTGGGTGTGTCCAGGGTGACGATGAAAGTAACCACGGGCGTTCACCCGGTGATGATGCCCGACGATGTAGAGCACCCATCCGCTGAGGCACCCGGCGGTCAGGGCGACGGCGTGACCTCACGCGGGGGCAAAGGGAAAGCGCCCCGTCCATCGCCTGTTGCCGTCGAAGCCGATGATGAGCGCTTCATAGTTGTCGAGCGGCTAGATGAAGGCCAGGCCGGGCGTTCCCGCCACCGCCACGGCGGTGGCCAGCGCGTCGGCAAGGCCGAGGTCAGGGCCGGTCACGCTGGCGGAGGCGGCCCGCGCGGCCAGCCACCTCGCCGCATCGCTGGAAGAGCTCGTTGGCCATCCCACCTACGCCATCACCCAGCTGCGCCAAGACCTGAGCGGTCGTCTTCCTGCTGGGCGGCAGCGACGGCGAGCCCCTCTTCGGCGCATGACCGGGAGATCCCCCGGCCAGCCAAGTCTACGCCGGACCTTGCCGGCCTCAACGTCGTTCGTCCTCGCGCTGGCGCGCTGCCGGCGCTCCACGTTTGACCCCGCCGCGGCACCGGCGCGGATTGGCAGCCATCCGGGGCGTCCTGGCTCTCCGCTGTCGTACTGACTGGGTGTGTCCCTATGCGGGCGCCTCCCGGCCGTCCCGGTGGCCGACCGTACTCGGACACCGACAACGCCTATCCGGCGCTGACCGTATGCTCAGCGCCGCGCCATCTCCTGGGTTTGCCGCGGCGGCGTGACCGGCGTGACCTCAACCCCGCGTGGCCACTTCCACGCATGCCAGACGATCAGCAGCGCGACCAGGCTCGCGACGATAACGGCGAAGGTCACCCCGGCGGACCTCCCGGCTGGGTGACCGATCAGGCCGAGGATCCCGGACACCGCAGTGACCGCACCGAGCACCGCATTCGTCCAACGGCTGGCGGCATCATTGAGGACCAGAGTCAGATACGCCATGGCCATGGGGCCCAGCGCGTAGGACGCGGTGATGATTTGGACCCCAGCACTATGGGTGTTCAACCCCCACAGCTCTCCGGCCATCAGGCCGCGGATTCACCCCTGGCGCGAACATGAGCAGAGCCAATCCGGTCAGCTGGCAGACCGCAAGGAAGATCCACAAGATCGAGATCCGCAGTTTCCAGGTAAGCACTGAAACCACCTCCAGGCGGGTGGCTCGACCCCGGAGCGGGCCGGTCCACCCGCAACGTTCGACACTCTCACCGTGACCACCACCGATGGGGGAAGGCAGAGAGGCGAAGGGCCTCTTCCCATAGGTCGAATAGCCCTCATGCCGAGAGCGTCAGTGACGCGAGGTGACGAGGTGTTGCGTCCGCTGCCCGGCATGATCGTGCCTGGATGACCTCTTGCTCCAGTATCGGGATGGACTGCTGATCGATGTACTAGGAGCGGGGATTGCCACTGTCGTCGATTGAAGCGATCCCGACCTTGAGGATCTTGCTTCCCGAAACAGTGACCTTGACCGACAGGATGCCCCAGTTGTAGTTGACCGCGGGTCCGACCGCTGTCCGCGCCGTGCCCACCGCCGGCATGGCCAACCCGCACGTTATGGTCCCAGGCTTGTCCCCGCGCCGGCGTAGCTGCCCACCGGGCAGGCCTCCGCCAGCACCCACTCGCCATCGTGGGCAGCCGATGATCATCCAGGCTAAGTGCGGCTACTGGCTCACCGCAGGAACGGAGACTTCGTGACGACCCCACAACGGCGGCCCGGGCAGGACGAGCTGACGTTCACACCGCCGCCGCGGCCCTGCGCAAGAGCCTGCGGGCAGCCCTGTGGGCCAGCGCGCATCCCTGGCTCGTGCTGGGCCATCACAGCGGCCTCGGCCTGGCTCCTCTGGCGCTGGCGCCGCAAATGACGTTCCGGCGAGCGGAAGGGAATGTTGTCTTGTTGGAGGCCTCCGCGAAGGTCCCCCGCTCGCTGCGCCAGGCAGCTGCCAGCTCACACCCACGGCTGCACTGGGACGGGGAGGCGCATGGGACGAGATGGCGCGGGCTCCGCTCTGGCAGCGGTGCCTGTCCGGCGATCTGCCGGTAGCGGTCGTTATCCGGCTTGCCCTCGCTGAAGCCGGGCGCCAGCCCGCCCATTTGGCCAGCTGGTCAGCCTCCCGGCCGTGGCTTGCCTGGGCTTGGCGGTCGCCGGGGCCTGGTGCGCGGCCGGCCCGGCCTGGCGGTGACCATTGCCGTCTTGGGCGGGACATTCGGCCCGTTCACGGCCCGGTGCGGCAGGCCGAGACTCGAATTGACCGTGTGCCCTCCCTCCCGCGGGAGAACCCGATGAACCTCACCATCCGGCTCGCCGCCGCAGCCGCCGCCGGGGCGCTGGCCGCTGGCTGCGGCACGGCGGCCGGGCCGCCGCCGGCCTCACACCCGGCCGCACCCCACACCTCGGCCCCGGCATCCGCGCCGGCCACGACAGCCGCACCCAGCCCGGCTCCAACGCCGGTGCCGTCCGGCTACGTGCCGCTGTTCCCGTTCGGGAACCTCGCCGCCGTCCGGGCGTGGCAGGCCAGCTACACCTCCGGTGGGCACCAGCCCTGGCACCTCGACGCGGACCAGACCGCGCTCGCCTTCACGCAGGGGTACCTCGGCTTCAGCCAGATCAACAAGGTGGCAGCACACACGGTCAGCGGCGGCGACGCCCGGGTGACCGTCGGGCTCACCCTGCCGAATGGCCAGGTGAACCACGCCGCAATCATCCACCTGGTGAAGTTCGGCTCGGGCAAGTACGCGCCGTGGGAGGTGGCCGGCACCGACGACACCACCCTCACCCTGGACATCCCGGCTTATGGCGGCACTGCCACCTCCCCGGTACGGATCGGGGGAAAGATCACCGGCGTAGACGAGAACCTGCGGGCCGCGGTCCACCAACTCGGCTCCAGCAGCCCGGTGGGCAGCTACTGCTGCCAGCCGGCCGGCGGCCAGGCCACCCCCTGGTCACTCACTGTCCCGTTCCACGCCGCATCCGGCCAGGTGATCACCATCGTGGTGCACACCGGCGGCCACGTCGCGGCGGTGGAACGGTTCGCGGTCACAGGCGTCAGGACCGGCTAGCCGCCCAGCGCCCGCAGCCCGGGCAAGTGATCCGACGGACATGCCACATGATCGATCCTCCCAGCAAGGCGAGCCTCCAGATGCGCAGCGAGGCTCTCCCTGCCTACGTGTGGGGCCTCGGAAATACGATTCGGGTTCGTGACCTGCGTTTGCGCAGCATCGGCGGTAAGGCGGGGCGCGGCCCCATGCCAAGGCGGACACCTGTGCGCCCCGTTCCGGTAGCTGCTCACAGTGCCGACATCGGCTGAGCACAGCCGGTGAGACAGAGATAGGCCTTCGGATCGTGGCAGGGACCGCCCCCCCGCCGCTCGCCGGTGCGATCGCAAGGGACACTGGCCAAGCACGGCCACTAACCGTGCACAGGCACGTAACACGACGCTTAATCCGCCGCAAGGAGTTCGAGGCTGGCGCAGAGATGGCCACCGAGAGGGCCGCTGGCCTGGCGGTCCGACCCGGACCGGCGCGCCGGTCCGGCAATCAGATCACCCGACGGGGAAATTCCTTGCCACGGGTCTGTTGGATGAGGTCGTACCCGCACACATCGCAGAATGTCTCGCGTACCTCGTGCCCGCATTCCGGGCAACGCTTCCGGCGGAACCGAGCGCTCACGCGCTTGACGAACGAGGCGAACATCGCTGCCTCCTTACTGACACCAGCAGGATGATCCTCGAAGACCGCACCCAACAGGGCCAAAGGACCTCCGTCATCGCGACTGCACCGCATGATGCAGCGCTGGACTGCGCTCCGGGGCTGGCAGCCAGCGGAGGCGGGCAGCGCCGGGCATCGGCTACGGGAGCGGCCCGGTCGCAGCCGGGCGCGCAGCTGGTAGCCGTGCGACGGCTCCTTGGCCAGCATCGCCAGCACCACTTCCTGCTGCACGGCCTCTCCTATAACGGTTATCTAAATAGATAGCGGTTATCTGAGCGGCTGTCGGCGTGGATCCGGGACTTCGTCAGCGAAGTCGCGAAACGTACCGGCCAGCGCACCATGATCTACACCAACACGAACTGGTGGAATCCGTGTACCGGCAACAACGCGGCCTTCGGGTCCTATCCCCTGTTCATCTCCGGGTACACAGCCAGCCCGCCACCGCTGCCAGCCGGATGGGCGACGTGGACCTTCTGGCAGTACTCCGATTCGGGGACGTTGCCCGGTGACCAGGATGTCTTCAACGGCAACGACGCGGGGCTGACCCGGCTGGCCCGCGCCGCGCCGGTCAGCCTGCGCGCGCATGCCAACGGCCGGTACGTCACTGCCGAGAACGCCGGCGCCAAGCCGCTGATCGCCAACCGCACCGCGATCGGCGCATGGGAGCAGTTCGACCAGATCAACCTCGGCGGCGGGTACATCGCCCTGCGCGCCCACGCCAACGGCCGGTACGTCACCGCCGACAGCGCCGGCGCCAAGCCGCTGATCGCCAACCGCACCGCCATCGGCCCATCGGAGAAGTTCTACCGGACGACCAGCTGAACCGCCGCCGTCCATAACGGGGCGGCTGCGGCTGCCCCGCCGCGGCTTGCAGCCCTGCCGCCCGGCACCGCCCCGTCCTGCACTTCGTTGCGGCGATGGTCGTTACCAGCCGGTCATGCCCGGCTCGCCAGCGTCGTGACAGCAGCCAGAAGGCCACCAGCGCGGCGGCCCCGAGCGCGGCGATCAGCAGCGTGCCTCCCAGCTCGGCGCGGGGCAGTTCCAGCGCGTAGAAAGCGCGTACCGCGGGCACCGGGAACAGCAGCGCGAACGCGGCCGGCACCGCGCCCACCAGGGCGGCGCGGCGCCAGGTCAATGGGGTCGCCAGCAGGGCCAGCACGGTCAGGCTGAGGGTGAGGGTGACCGTGGTCGCGGCGGTGCCCTGCTGCACCGGCGGCAGGCCGGCGGCGCGGGCTGCGCAGTACGCCGCGAATGTCGCCGCGGCGATGATGGCGCCGGCCGGGAGGGCGAAGCGCAGCACCCGGCTGGCGAACCCGGGCCGGTAGCGCCGCGTGTTCGGCGCTAGGGCCAGGAAGAACGACGGGACGCCGATGGCCAGGGTGTCGATGACGGTCAGGTGCCGGGGCAGGAACGGGTAGGGCAGCAGCGTGACGCCCACGGCGACCGCGAGCAGCGCCGCCCACACCGTCTTGGTGATGAAGAGGTTGGCGACCCGCTCGATGTTGGCCGTTACCCGGCGTCCTTCGGCCACGACCCCGGGCAGCGCGGCGAACCTGCCGTCGAGCAGCACCAGCTCGGCAACTGCTTTCGTTGCGGGAGCGCCGGAGCCCATGGCGATGCCGAGGTCGGCGAGCTTGAGCGCCAGCACGTCGTTCACCCCGTCGCCGGTCATCGCCACCGTGTGCCCGCGCGCTTGCAGGGCCTGCACCATCGCTTGTTTCTGGTGGGGGGTCACCCGGCCGAAGACGGAACGCTCATCCAGCAGGGCACCCAGCGCCGCGAGGTCTTCTGGCAGGTCCCGCGCATCGACGGGATCGCCGGCCTGGGGCAGCCCCGCCTGCCGGGCGACGGCGCTGACGGTCTGCGGGCTGTCCCCGGAGATGACCTTCAGGGCCACGCCCTGCGCTGCGAAGTACGCGATAGCCGCCCCGGCATCGGATCGCAGCTGTTCCGCGAGCACGACGAACGCGGCCGGCCGCAGGCCCGCCGGCAGCGAATCGCCCTCCAGGGATCCTGCGGCGCGGGCCAGCAGCAGGACCCGGCGGCCGCTGGCCGCGAGCCGGGCCGCCTGGGCCAGGTGTTCCTCGTGCCCGCTGGCCAGGAGAATCTCCGGTGCGCCCAGCACCCACGTGCTGTGCCCGGTGAAGCTGGCTGCGCTCCACTTGCGGGCGGAGGAGAACGGCACGGCCGCCTGCCGGGCCCAGCCAGCCGGCGGCGGGAAAGCCGTCCCGATGGCGGCCAGCGTCGGGTTCTGGTTCTCGTCACTGGCGAGGGCGCCGAGGGCGGCTTCGGCGGGGGCGTGCTCGTCGAGCCGGACGATGGACTCGAACGTGATGCCGCCGTCTGTGAGGGTGCCGGTCTTATCGAGGCCACACCACATCGACCCGGGCCAGGCCCTCGACCGCGGGCAGCTGCTGGACCAGGACCTGGCGGCGGGCCAGGGTGACGGCGGCCACGGCGAAGGCGACGCTGGTCAGCAGCACCAGTCCCTGGGGGACCATGCCCACCAGTGCGGCGACCGTCGCGGTGAGCGCCTCCCGGGCGCTGTCGTGCACGTGCAGCTGGCTGATCAGCATGAGCGCGGCCACCGGCGCAATGGCCCAGGTGACGTAGCGGAGGATCCGGTTGATGCCCTCCAGGAGCTCCGAGCGCACCAGGGTGAAGCGGCGCGCCTCGGCGGCCAGCTTCCGCGCGTACGCGGCGGCGCCCACGTCCGTGGCCTGGTAGCCGCCGGAGCCGGCTACCACGAAGCTGCCCGACAGCAGCCGGTCACCCGGGTGCTTGCCCACGGGCTCGGATTCACCGGTCAGCAGTGATTCGTCGAGCTGCAGGGCCGCCCCGGCGCGCAGGACCCCGTCGGCCACCAGCTGGTCGCCGGGGCGCAGCGCGACCCAGTCGCCCGTGACCAGGTCCGCGACAGGTATACCGCGCGGCGCGGCGTCGCGGATCACCCGGACCTGCGGCGCGCTGAGCACGGCGAGCCGGTCAAGGGTGATCTTGGCGCGCAGTTCCTGCCCGATCCCGATCAGCGCGTTGGCCACCAGCACGATGCCGAACAAGGCATCCTGCGGCTCGCCGGCCAGGAGGATCACGGCGAGCAGCACGCCCAGGATGACGTTGAACCGGGTCAGGATGTTCGCCCGCAGGATCTCAGCGACCGGCCGCTGGTGCGCTCCGCTTCCCCCGCCGCCAGCCCGCGCGAACGCTGCTCCGCTACCTCCGCGCTGCTCAGGCTTCGTGCTGCTGTTACCGATAGCTGCGGTACGGGATTTCTATGCCTGGAGCTGCCGCGCGGCGAACTCGGAGTGACGCCGCAGATCGCGGCGTCCGGAGGCATCGCGCTGGCGATCTTCTGGGTACTGTCCCGCCGGGCGGCTGGAATGGCCCGCGAGTGATGGCCAGGGTTGGCATCATCCGGCGACCCCACGAGCGCCCGTGACCGCGCCAGGTTTCTGGCACGATCCCGCATCATCCTGGCTTGCCGCGGGCTGATTCTCCTGGCGGGCGCGCTGCTGGAGGAGTGTCACGGCAGCATCAACCGCGATGCCCAGCGCAGCCCCCGCCCGCGATGTCCAGCGGCAAGTGGGCGCCGACATACATGCGTGACAGGCCGACCATGGGCGCGACGGTCATGGCTACCGCGCGTCCGGCCGGGCCGAGACGGGGAAGGGCGGCAACGCCCAGGGCAGCTGCCACGCCCGCATGCCCGGACAGGTAGCCAAGCCCCGTGGCATCACGGCCCCGGCTGCGGGCATCGGTGAGCAAAATGGCTGGCCGGGGCCGCCGCACGAGCCGTTTGACGAGCTTGGACAGCGCCCAGCTGCTCGCGCCGCCGGCCAGCAGGCGGCGGGCCAGCTCGCCGTCATGTGCCAGCCACGCTGCCCCCGCCGCGGCAGGCGCGGCGCCGAGCGTGCCCAGCTGCATGACCACCCACGTCGGGCGGTAAATGGCGTCGGGCAGCCCGTTGACCAGCCGGAACGCCCGGGCCTCGGTACGTCCCACGTGATTCCCGTACGCCGCCCACGGCGGTGAGCAGTGTCACCGCCGCGCCCAGCCCGAGCCGGACCCGTGGATCGGCCAGCACTGCGAGGGCGGACCACGGCTGGCCCATACCCGCAGGTGGCGACGACACCGCCACCGCCGGGCGGGCTGGATCACCAAGAACCGGAGCGCACTTCATGGGTCGAGCTCCACCCCGAGTTGATGTTCCAGGGTGAGCCGGAGCTGCTGCCTGGAATAAAGGCCGACAGCGCCTTCGAACTCTTCCATGAGACCTATGTGCAGTCCCAGCGGGAAGCTGAAGCTGTACGTCACGCAGCCGCCCGGGAACACGTCGTATAGGCGCCCGGTGACCTGGGGGGACAACGAGGTGAGCCGGGTATAGGTCAGCACGCCGGGCGCCCGCGGTGGTGATGGGGAGGCAGCACCGGGCCTGCAGCTGGCCACGAGGCGGACGGTCACCGGGCTCCCCGGCGCGCGGTCGGAGCTGAGCGTGAAGCTTGTGGCGCCCCGTGCCGGGTCGAATGAGGATGTGCTCCAGCCCTGTGGAAGCGGGCGGAGGCACGGCACGTAGGACGCGCCGGGCACCGACTGCGCGATGATCGCCAGCCGCAGCGGAGCCCCGCAGCTCGGTACTGGGTCGCGCACTGCCGCGCAGCCGGTGAGCGTGCTGGCCGCGGCGAGCCCGACAGCTGCCAGCGCGGCAGCGAGTATCCGGGGCCGCGTACGGCAGTCCCTCGGCCTGGCCGCCGGTCGGTGCCTCATAGCAGCCCCGCTGCCTGCGCGTAGGTAACCAGCACCGCTACCGCAACCAGGAGTGCTGCAGCCAGGCCCGCGGTGAGGCCGGCCCGGCGCATGTCCCAGAGCTGGACCGGGATCGGCCGCCTCTTCGGTGCCAGCCGGCGGAACTCCCCGGCCAGGTCACGGCCATCGGCCCGGATGAGCGATCGGAGCTGGGTCGGCACCGTGATGCTCCGGCTCGCCGCGAATGCCTCGGCCACATCCTCGGCGGCGAATACGCCCAGCGCCCGCTGGTAGACATGCTCGGCCGTGCTGCCCAGCGCCAGAGTGAGCATCATGTTGGCCAGGTCCACCGCCTGCCGCCACGGAGTGGGCCGGACCGCGGCGAACGCGACGTCGATGAGCAGCACACGGGAGCCCCGGACCAGCACGTTGGACGGCTTGATGTCGCGGTGCGCCATCCCGGCGTCCCACATCCGCCGGACCACGCGGAGCGCATCGTCCACAACGTGGTCATCCACCTTGATCTGGCGCATTTCCGTGGCGCCGGAGAAGAATTCCATCACAATGATGTACTCACGCTCCGGCGTGATCTCCGCGAACCCGTAGGGGGCGGGCGTGGGCAGCCCGGCGTCCCGCATCAGGCGCAGTAGGTGATCCTCGTACTCCACCAGCCGCCGCACGGTGGAGAACGGCTTCTCGTCCTCCAGCCGCCCGTATATGACGGTCCTGGCCAGCTTGTACCAGCGATCCGACCTGAGGTGGCTGAGCGCGTAGAGCTTACCGAACAGGACCGTCTCGTGATCCTGGTCATGGCCGCGGCCACGTATCCGCAACTGCAGCGGCGTCGAGCCAGCGGATGCGGCCAGGCCGAACGGCGCCACGCTGACCACGTCGAGACCAAGCTGATGATCCAGGGCACTGACGATCGCCGTGCCGCGGCGGCCGCCGACATCCAGGTGGGCTCGTTGCCTGCCACGGTAGGAGACCGGGAAGGCCTCAGCGGGCACCGCCAGGCGGAACACGACCACGGTCAGCACCCACCCGAGGATCAGCGCCGCCACCAGGTCCGTCGGGTGATCCACGGCGAGATAGAGCCGGGCCGCGCAGACCGCGCCGAGCACGGCGGCTGCCGCCAGCTTCCCCCGGGTCCGCCATCGCCCCTCGGGCACCAGTGCGTACGCAGCGCCGGCTAGGACCAGGGCCAGCATGACGACCGGACGTGACGGCTGGGCGTAGCCCTGCCAGGGGCCGAGGATCGGAATCGCGGCCGGGCGCATCCGGCCGATCTGCAGGCTGACCGCCGCGTCCAGCACCGCGACGGCGAGGAAGACGACCAGGTACACCGCGAGGTGGCGGAACCGGCGGTACGCGACCAGCGTGGCGATCGTTCCCCAGGCGATCAGCCGCACCGTCCAACTCGACGTGACGGCATTGATGCCCAGCATCGCCCGGGTGAGCGGGACGCTGCGCACGGTTGCCACGGCCCGCAGTACGGTGAGGTCGGCGCGGGTGATGAGGCCGAGAGCCGGGTGCAGGGACAGCGCTGCCCAGAGCGCGGAAGCCAGCGCGAGCAGCAGCAGGCCCCACCGCGTGCGGTAGTCGATGCGGCGGGGGAGCGGCGGCGGCTCGCCGGACGGCCGGCGACGCCGGCCGAGTGACTGCGTTGCGATCACCGGGGCGACCCGGCGTTCTGCCCTGGGCGCCCCTGGCGTCGGTACTGTGTTCATCAGGGGCCTGCCTGGGCGAACTGACCAGGTGATCGCCACATGCGGGGCGCCGACCAGGCGAAGAAGGTGACGCAGTGCCGCTGCGGGCCGTACTGGGAGCACGTGCGGTACTGGCGGCCGGCGCGCTGGCGGCCACCGTGCTCACCGCCTGCCAGCCCGGCAGCATGGCCGGCAGCCAGCAGCGGGATACGGCTCGCGGCGCGGTGATCGTCGCGTCGTTTAACTTCACCGAGAGCGAGCTGCTGGCAGCTATCTACGGGCTGGCTATCGAGCAGGCCGGCATCCCGGTCCGGTTCAAGCTCGGTCTCGGCCCGCGCGAGCTCGTTGAGCCTGCGCTTCAGCAGGGGCTGGTTGACCTGGTCCCCGAATACCTTGGCACCGCGCTGGCCAGCCTGGACCCGCACGCGGCGGCAGGCAACCCCGGCGCGGCCCGGCGTGCGCTGGCTAGGGCGCTGGCCCGCTGGCACGTCCGGGTGCTCACCCCCGCCGCGGCCGAAGACCAGAACGGCATGGTGGTCACCCGGATCACCGCCCAGCGGCTGCATCTGCGCACGGTGAGCGACCTGCGTCAGGTGGCCACGCCGCTTCTCTTCGCCGCCCCGCCGGAGTGCCCGGACCGGCCGTTCTGCCTGCCGGGCCTGCGCACTGTCTACGGCCTGCGGTTCGCGAGGTTCCTGCCACTGAATACCGAGCAGCAGCGGGTCACCGCGCTGCAGGAGGGCGTTGTGAATGTTGCCGTGCTTTTCACTACCGATGGGTACCTGGCCACTGGCGACCTGGTGCTGCTGGCCGACAACCGTCACCTGCAGCCGCCGGACAACGTCGTGCCGGTGATCACCGACCGCGTCGCCGCACGCTACGGACAGCGCCTGACCAGCATGCTTAACGCCGTCTCGGCGCGGCTGACCTCCACCGGCCTGCGGTTCCTCAACTGGCGGGTCGAATTCGCCGGGAAGAACGTGCTGGCGGAGGCACGCGGCTGGCTGGAGCGCCAGGGCATCGTGCCCCGGCCGCGCTGAGGCTGGCATGCCGGTCATCGCGGGTCCGCTTCCCGGGCCGCCTTCTCCAGCGCCGCTGCCGTGCCGCTGACATCGCGATGGAGCAGGAAACGCTGCAGGATGCCGCGCATTCCCCGGCCCTCGGTCCCGCCGAAGCTGGCCGGCACCAGATCAGACAGGCTGAACCGGAAGTTGGGGCCAGCCTCGAGCAGGGCACGGGCGATCGATCTGTCGATCGCACCGGTGTACACGGACAGGCCAAGATTGATGTTCGGCGAGACGAAGCCGCCCTGGCGCGCCCAGATCGCGGCGGCCTGCGGGCTGGCCAGGTACCGGATGAGCGCGGCTCCCGCGGGTGAGCGGCGCATCAGGACAGCGGCATCGCCGCCGGCCACCACCACCGGGCCGGCCCGCCCCGCGGCCGGGAACGGCGCGACGTCCGCATCCACCCCGGGCTACGGCCCTGGTCTCGGCGCTGATCACGCCAGCCACGAAGTCGCCCTCGAACACCATGGCCGCGGCGGGATGCCGGGCGAAGGTCTCCTGGACGGACTGCTGATAGCTGGTGGCCAACGCCCGGCGCGGCCCGCCGACGATGAGCCCGGGAGCGAGCACCTGGGCCAGCAGGAGGAGGGTGGCTTTCACTGACGGGTCCGTCCAGGGAATCTGATGCGCGGCGAGGAGGTCGTACCGGGCAGGCCCAGCCATCCGGAGGTAGAGGTTCGAGAACCAGTCGGCCAGCGTCCAGCCGTCCGCGCCACCGACCGCGAAGGCGGGCTTTCCCGACCTGGCGAGGGCGTGCTCCACCGGCACCAGGGTGGCGAGGCTGGCCGGCGGCACTATCCCGGCCCGCTCGAAAACGCCGATGTTGTACCAGATCAGGGACTTGTTGGCGGCTTTGAACCAGACTCCGTAGAGCCTGCCGTCGAAGGAACCGAGCCGCCGCCAGGCTGGGTAGAAGTTATCTGCCACCGCAGCGCCCGCGATCTGGCCCAGCGGCACCAGCAGGTGCTCGCTGGCGTACCGGCGGAGCAGGCCAGGCTGGGGGAGAAACGCGACATCGGGTGGGCGGCCCGCGGCCAGCCGGGCCTGCAGGAAGGCCGGGACGCTGTACCCAGCCGAGAGGTAGCTGACCGAAACGCCAGTCTGCCTGGTGAAGGCGCGCAGCACGAGCTCGAAGTGCCGCAGCTCGGCTCCCGACCAGACTGCGGCGACCTGCAGCTGCTGCCCGCGCAGGCCGGCCCGCCCAGCACCGGTCCGCCCAGCGCCAGTCCGCACCGGGGCAGCCGAGCAGCTAGCAGCCAGGACAGCGGCCAGAATTACCGCCGCCGCTCCCTGGGCCGGCCTGAGCCGGTGTCGTCGGTTCACGTCGCGGCCTTTGTCTTGCCTGTGGTCCCCCAGCGGCCTGGCCGGATCAGCCGCCAGCCGGGCCATCGCCTTCCACGCTGGCTGACCCGGCGATCCCTGGGCAGGGCCTTTCGCCTTGTTGGCTGGGGTCCTTAGGCTTCTGGGCGGCTTCCCGGGACGGGAGAACGCTGGGTACCAGCGAGTGGCTGCCCACGCGCCGCAGGCCGGGGCGGACTGGGGATCCAGGTTCCGCGCCTGCGTGCGGTGGGCAAAAGGAGGAGCCATGGCGACCGTCAGCACGGCGCCGCCTACCGGCGTGGAAAACAAAGCAGCCGCCAGGACCCGGGACGCGGTCAAGGTCTACGGCAAGAGCCAGACCGAGGTCCGGGCCCTGGACGGGGTCTCGGTGGACTTCATCGCGAGCCGCTTTACCGCGATCATGGGCCCGTCCGGGTCAGGGAAGTTGACCCTGCTGCACTGCGCGGCCGGCCTTGATTCCCTGACCTCAGGCCAGGCCTTCATCGGGGACAGCGACCTGAGCACGCTAAATGATCAGCGGCTCACCATCTTGCGGCGGGACCGGGTCGGATTCATCTTCCAGGCCTACAACCTGGTGCCAACCATCAGCGCGGCCGAGAACATCACGCTTCCGCTGCTGCTCGCCGGCCGGAAAGGCGATCAGGCATGGATTGACCAGATCATCGCCACAATGGGCATCGCCGACCGGCTCAGTCACCGGCCCGATGAAATGTCCGGCGGCCAGCAGCAGCGGGTCGCGGTGGCCAGGGCGCTGGCCAGCCGCCCCGAGATCATCTTCGCTGACGAGCCGACCGGCAATCTCGACTCGCATGCCGGTGCCGAGGTGCTCACCTTTCTGCGCCGTGCGGTCAACGAGATGCATCAGACCATCGTCATGGTCACCCACGACCCGATCGCCGCGAGCTACGCCGACCGGATCGTCTTCCTCGCCGACGGGCGGATCGTGGACGAGATGCACCAGCCGACCGCGGAACGCGTGCTGGAGCGGATGAAGCGGTTCGGGGAGTGAGCCGCCATGTTCAGGGTCATCTTCCACGGGCTGCTGGCCCGCAAGTTCCGCCTCTTCGCCACTGCCCTCGCGGTGACCCTCGGGGTGGCATTCATGGCCGGGACGCTGGTGCTCACCAATACCATCTCCCGCACCTTCAACGACCTGTCCGCCGGTGTCTACAAGGGAACTGACGCGGAGGTCCGGGCCACCGCCGTGTTCAACGGGCCGCAGTTCAGCGGCGCGCAGCGGCCGTTCATCAGCGCCTCGCTGGCCGGCACGCTCGGCCGCGTCCCCGGCGTCGCCGCGGCGGAGGGCAGCGTCTTCGGCTACACCCGGCTGCTCGGGAAGAACGGCCAGGCCCTCGGCAACCCCGCGAACGGCGCGCCCACGCTGGGCGGCAACTGGAACCAGGTAGCGCAGCTCAATCCCTGGACGCTGACCGCCGGCCACCCGCCGCAGGCGGCGAACCAGGTGGTGATCGATGCCAAGAGCGCCCGTGACGGTAACCTGAAGGTTGGCGACACGACGACCGTGCTGGTAAAGGGCCCGCCGCAACGGGTCCACATCGTAGGCGTCATCAAGTTCGGCACCACTGACAGCCCTGGCGGGGCATCGGTGGTGCTGTTCACCACACCCACCGCGGAAAGCCTGGTAACGGCGCCCGGGAAGCTGACCAGCATCCTGTTCGCCGCCAAGCCCGGCGTTTCCCAGCAGCAACTGGCCGGCAACCTCAGGCAGGTGCTCCCGCATGGCCTCGAAGCGCTGACCGGTGCGGCCGTCATCAAGGAGTCCCAGGATGCGTTCCAGAAGGCCATCTCGTTCATCGGCACCTTCCTGCTGATCTTCGCCGTCATCGCACTGCTGGTCGGCGCGTTCATGATCTTCAACACGTTCTTCATCACCGTGGCGCAGCGCACCAGGGAGAACGGCCTGCTCAGGGCGCTGGGTGCGAGCAAGCGCCAGGTCCTGGCATCGGTGCTGGCCGAGGCGGTGGCTGTCGGCATCATCGCATCCGTGATCGGGCTCGCGGCTGGAGTCGGCGTGGCGGCTGCGCTCAAAGCACTGCTGTCCGGGCTCGGCTTCGGCCTGCCAGCTGGCGGCCTCGTCGTCACTCCGAGCACGCTTGTCATATCGGGCCTGGCCGGGCTGGCCGTGACCATCGTTGCGGCCATCTCACCCGCCCGGAAGGCAGCCAAGGTGCCCCCGGTCGCGGCCATGCAGGAAGTGGCCGCCGGCAGCACCGGCTATGGCTCCAAGGAGCGCGTCATGGTGGGCAGCGCCATCCTGGCGCTGGGTGTCGCCGCCCTGTTCACCGGGCTGTTCGCGCACGTCGCCAACTCGATCATGGTTGTCGGCGGCGGCGCGCTGCTGGTCTTCTTCGGGGTTTCCGTGCTGGGCCGGACCGTCTCGCTGCCGCTCAGCCGGGTCATCGGCGCCCCGCTACCCCGGCTCAGGGGCGTCACTGGCGAACTCGCACGCAAGAACGCGATGCGCAACCCGAAACGCACGGCTGCCAGCGCGTCAGCGCTGATGATCGGCGTTGGCCTGGTCGCGTTCATCACCATCCTCGCCTCGTCCACCACGGCCTCGGTGAACGCCACGATCGACCACTCATTCTCCGGAGACATCGTGGTCGACTCCGGCGGGGGCATGATGGGCGGCGTGGACCCGGCCCTCGCCGGCCAGCTGAACAAGCTCCCACAGGTCTCGGCGGCCACCGGGATCGGCGTCGGTCTTGCCGAGATCCTCGGCAAGCCGGAGCAGCTGGCTGCGGTCGATCCGGCGAAGGCAGGCAAGATCTTCGATGTCAGCCCGGTGCAGGGATCGATCGCCAGCCTGGGCCGGACCGGCATCGCGGTGTACCAGGGCGTCGCGACGGCTAACCACCTGAAGCTGGGCAGCACCGTGCCCGTGCTGTTCAAGGACACCGGGCTGCAGAAGATGCGGGTCGCATTGATCTACGGGGACGCCGCGGCCGCGCCGTCCGGCCGCTACTTCATCGGCACCCCCGCCTTCAACGCCAACTTCGCAGTCCGCTACGACAGCCTTGTCTTCGTGCAGAAGGCACCTGGCGTGAGCACGGCTGCCGCGCTGACCGCGGTTCGCGCGGTGGCGGCGAAGTACTCCGGGACGACCGTCATGGACCAGGCTGCCTTCAAGGCAGAACGGGTGAAGCCGGTCAACCAGCTGCTCGGGCTGGTGTACACGCTGCTCGCACTGGCCATCCTCATCGCCCTGCTCGGCATCGGCAACACCCTGGCGCTGTCCATCTTCGAGCGGACCCGCGAACTGGGCGTGCTCCGCGCGGTCGGGATGACCAGGCGCCAGCTCCGGGCCTCTATCCGCTGGGAGTCGGTCGTCATCGCCCTGCAGGGAACCGTGCTCGGCCTGCTGATCGGCGTGTTCTTCGGCTGGGCGCTGGTGCTGTCCATGAAGGACCAGGGGATCAGCCAGTTCAGCATCCCGGTGGTGAGCCTGGCCATCGTGGTGGTGCTGGCCGGGCTGGCCGGTCTCGCGGCCGCGATCCTGCCCAGCCGGCGGGCGGCGAAACTGAACATCCTGCGCGCGATCGTCAGCGAGTAGGCCGGGTAGCGGCGGCCGCAGGCATCGCGCCGGCCGCGGCGGCTGCCCGCTGCCTGTCCGGCGTTCCATACACAACACAACGGTGACCGGGCTCGGCGGGGACCCGAGCGTCACCATCAGTCACCTGGGCATCGTCCCGGGGGCCGCCCCGCAGGCGGCCATGATCTGGACCGCGCAGGCCTCCAGCACCGGCACGCAGACACTCACCTGGACGGCCCGCACCGGCGAGTGGATGGTCGTGGTGATGAACGGCGACGCGGCACCGGGCCTCATAGTGCAGGCCGACACTAGCGTCACGATCCCGGCCCTGCCCGTGCATAGCAGGCGGGCTGTCGGCGCCCCAAACGCCGTGCTGGCGGCCACGAAAATCTGGTGGCAGCCAGCCTGGGAAACCCAGGTCACCCACCGGATTTCCGATGGCCGTTGACACGCCGTACCGGTCGGCGGGCGCGGCCCGGATCCTTCCCGGGCTCCAGCAGGACTTTCGCCCCTGGCGCGGATATCGGCGCCGATGTCCGCTGGGCATAAGAACCGGCTGTGGGTTTGTGCCGGTTCGGAGGTGATGGAAGTGGGGGGTTCTGTCGCATCGGGCCCATGTGGCCGGACAGCGAAGCCACTGCTGGGGCTTCGCCGGAAACCGGGTCGTCTCGCTCTTGCGGTCTTCCGGCTGCTGCCGCTGTATCGCCGGGGATGGGGTGGGCTCCTGGGCCACACGTTCCTGCTGCTGGTCCACGCCGGGCGGAAAACCGGCAATCTCTACTCAGCGGTCGCCATGGTCTTGCGGTATGACCGGCGAACCCATGAGGCAGTCATCTGCTCGGCCTGGGGCCAGGACACCGACTGGATCCGCAACATCCGGGTCCGCCCGGCGCTGCAGGTCCAGATCGGGCGGGAGTCGTTCACGCCACAGCAGCGCTTCCTCTCCGCGGAGGAGAGCCTGGCTGTGGTGGCCGGGTTCCGGCGCGCCCACCCGCAGCGGCTGCGCCTGTTTGAATCGATCCTGGGCTGGGGGGATCTGCGCTCGGATACGGCCGCGCGGGAGTTCGTCAGCACCCGGCCGTTCGTGTCTTTCCGCCCGGCGGATCCCTCACGAGCCCGACAAGGCGATGCCGATGGTAAATGAGGATGGTGCGATGCGCTCTGGCCGCCCTGGGCATTGGTGACTGGGATGGAGCAGACATGACCGATTCAGAGCAAGACGGCCCGGAAAGGCCCGGCACCGGATCCCGGCAGCCTCAGCCCGGCGCCGGGAGCGACGGGCTGCTGGCGGTGGCAAGGAATCTGTCGCAATACCATCGCGAGCATGAGAAGTACTATTCCGAGGCGCCGCTCACCGACGCCATCTCGCTCCAGCGCATTGGGCGTACGCTGATCGCTCTTGCGGAACGCTGGACCTGCGCCGGGCCCGCAGCGGCGCCTGCTCCCAGCCCGTTTGCCGGAACGCCTGATCTCAACGACGACCGCGCGATCGAAACCAGCGGCGTGCTGTTCATGGAAGGCGGCGGCGAGCCCGCCGAGATCACCCGGATCAAGTCCGAGCTCGAGACCTTGGCCGCCGCCAGCGAGCAGAGCGGTTCCTGGCTGGCAGCCGCGATGGAAGCGTCCTGGGCCATGGCTGAAGCGCTGCTGGCCTACCCGCAGCTCGCCGATCTGCTGGCCGAACGGCACAGAATCATCGGCAACAACTGGCGGAACGCCTGCACCGCGCAGCTCATCGCACGGTTCCTGCGCCGGGCCGTCGCGGTCATGGAGCGGATCGAGTTCTCGCCCACCTGGCTGCGCAAGGACCTCGCCGGCGCACGTTCCGCACCGGCCTATCTGTATTCGGCGGCCGAGCTGATCAATCATGCCGCCGACCTGTCCGCAGCAAGCTCCGTGCTCACCCACGAAAACGAGCGCCGATGGCGGATCTTCCGCGAGCGGGCCGAGCAGATCACCCCTTCCGGCTAGCAGTCCGTAACTCGGCGGCTCCACCGCAGGCATGACTTGCCGGGGCCGCTCTATGGCTGTTCAGGTGTGTTTCACTGCGAACAGGTGCCACCGTTCAGGAACGCCTTTGAGGCTGTGGCTGCCCGGTCGGCGAAGCCGATGCCCAAGCCGGGGACGAGCATCTGCACGGTGCTGGTGACCAGGACCTTGCTGGCGTGCGCGAGGGGAGCAACCCGGGCCCGACGTGGACCGCCAGGCCGCTGACCGCCTGGCCCTGGCGTTCCACCTCTTACTCCCTGTGCCACCAGATCGGGCCCGCGGAGGTGGTGGACCACGCCCGGTGCCTTCCACCAGCGCCCGCGTGCTGGCTGGCCGCTAGGTGTGGCTGCCCGCGAGTAGAGGTGCCTGCTCTGTCAGCCGGTATTTGCCGTGCCCTGGCCGGCTGTCATGGCGCTGGGGCCAGTGCCGTGTGCAGGAAGCTGATCACGTGGGCTTCCCACGCGCGGGGCGCGGTTGCGAGGCCCTGGGTGTGCCCGGCGTGCGGTACGACCCACAGGTGGACGGTGGCGGGTGACGCGGCCTGGAACCAGCGGGCGGCGATGAGCTCGTCGGCGTTGGCCTGGCCGGCGATGATCAGCACCGGGCGGGGGGCAGCGGCCTGGATGGCATGGGGGATGCTCATTGGGCGTGGGGCGCCGCTGATCAGCCCGGCCGCGGTGTACTGCACCCATTCCATGCCACGCTGGAGGGTACCGTCGATCCCGTGCGGCAGCCAGCCCTTGTCGGCGAGCTGCTGGCCGGTTGCGCCTTCGGCGACAACGGCGCGGATCCGCGGGTCGGCGCCGATGGCGGCGAGGGCCTGCTCCCCGCCCATGGATTCCCCCACCACAGCGATCTTGCCGGCGTGGACGGCGGGCTGGCGGGCCAGGAACGACACCGCCGCGGCGATGTCCCGGTCGCCCCACCAGCCGAAGTCCATCGCGTGCCCGCCGGAGCGGCCGTGGCCGCGGGTGTCGAGCAGCAGGGTCCCGTAGCCGTGCCGGGCCAGGACCGCGGCCTGGCTAAGCACCGCGGTGCGGGTGGACCCGGAGCCGGGCAGCACCGCCACCGCGGCGCCGTTATGCGGCGGGATGTACCAGCCCGACAGCCGCACCCCGTCGGCGGTGCGGAAGGCCACATTCTGATAGCTGAGCCCGTAGGTGGCCGGAGTGGCCGATCCCAGCGGCCCGGGCGGGAGGTTGGTCGCATACACCGCCACCGTCAGCGGGAACAGCACAAACCACAGGAGGGCCATGGCCGCCGGCACGGGCAGCAGCCGCCACCAGCCCGGTACCGCCCGGATCAGCACGGCCGCCCCCCACACCAGCAGGACGACGCCGGTCACCAGCACGACGGCCGCCACAACCGCGGCCGCGTCCAGGCCGGCCTTCGCCAGATGCGCGCTGGCGACACCTGCCCCCGCCACCGTGCTGACGATCCCCGCCACCAGGGCCGCTGCCCCCCGGCCGGCCCGCCCAGCCCGGTGAGTGGCCCACACCCCCACCGCAGCCACCGCGATCACCACCAGGACCCGCACCACCCGCCACACCGGCGACCCGTCCAGCCCGGCCAGCACCGCGAGGGCCGCCCCCTCGGCCGCCACAAGGCCCGGCATGATCACCCGTGACCGCGGTGGCCGGTGACCCGCCCACTTCGTCGTTCCGGCAGCACCGTTGCATGCTTTCCCGCCATCACCACGCACCTCCAATCCTGCCCGTCCGCCTCTCCGCACGGACCGGAGCGGTGCCGTCATGGCTGTGCCGCCGGCTGCCCGCCGGTGGGGCCGATGTCATAACGGAAGTCGCAAGCCGCTGCGCCGGTCGCGAGCGTTCCGGTACGGCGCAGCTGCGCGCCCCACCGCTCGGCAACCGGGCCGTCCTGTCCGCACCAGGCAGCGACACAGACGCCGGCCGCGCCCTGGCTGAGCAGGTAGTCCGCGATCGGGCAGCGGGTGATGTCGATCGCGGACCCGTCGCCGCCGACCGGGTTGAACCGCCAGCCCGGCCGGTTGAACGGGAACCGCTGCCCGGAGCGCGCCAGTGCGCGCAGCCGCGCCCGCGGCTCACGCACGAACAGCCGGGCCGGGATTGTTGCGGCGGCCACGAACGGCCGGTAGGCGGCCCAGGCCACGTCGGCGGTCAGGGTGCGCGAGTCCGCGGCGCTGATACCGCGGGCTTGCAGCGCGCGGTCGAGCGCGAGAGTCCATGCCGCCAGCCGCACGCACAATCTGCTGCCCGCCGTCGGCTCGTCCGGCAGACCGCGAGCCAGGCACGCGAACTCCGCCGCGGCGCCGCCCAGGATCCCGGTGACCTCGTGGCGGGCCAGGCGGCCGCGAAGCGGGTCACTGGTATCGCGGAGCCGGCCGGTCAGGACCCGCCTGGCCACCCGGAACACCACCAGGCGTATCACCTGATCGCCCACGGCCGCCGGCCGTGCCGCAGTAATCGTCACCGAAAGCCACCCCCACTGACCGGGCCCGTCTCTGCCCGGGACTTGATGCCGAGCAGCATCTTGCGCATCATCGCGAAGTCGCCGAACTCGGCCAGGATCATCGTCAGCAGCCCCGCCGTGGTCGGCTGGTATCTCTGCCTGATTCGCGTCATCAGCCGGGTGCGGCCCGGCCCGGCTGGGGCAAGCGTCCAGGCCCAGGTCGAGTCCGGTTTGGCCCAGACCAGGTGTGCCTGCGGCTCGGTGTCCGCGACACGGAAGGATGTGGCCGGCGTCGGATGGCTGGTCATCGGCGCGGCGACGTCGCCGACGGCGGCGCGCTGCCATTGCGGCATGATCGCCGTGGCGCTTGGGCGGCCAAGGTTGTCGAGCAGGTCATAGCTGTAAGAACCGGCCCGCCCATATCCGGCCTGGGTGAGCCAGGGCCACACCTGGCAGGGCCGGGCCTCGATCGTGATCGCCCGGGTCGCGGTGAAATGCGAGACCGGCACCAGGTCATCGCCTGGCATGGCTGCCCTGGCTTCGGCCGGGGTGGCACCCCAGCGCAGGTGCCACCGGCGGTACAGCGGTGCGGTCAGCAGCAACGGCAACGCGGCCGCCACATCGGCGACCTCGGCGAGCATACGCCGGCTGCCGCTGGCGATCAGGCCCAGGCCGGCCAGCCCGTAAACGACCTGCAAGGCGCTGAACTGCCTGATTACTGCCACCTCCACCACGATCCAGCCAGCAAGCAGAATCCCGGCCAAGGTGGCCGCATCACGGTCACGCGGGTGGCGCCGCCACGCCAGGACGGCGACCACCGTGGCGGGCACCGCGACCACGCAGGCCAGCGCGATGCCAGCGAACACCGGACTGTGCAACGGCAATCGCGCTGTCATCGACGAGCCGAGCCGCAGCCACCCGCCGATCAACCCCACCGCACCGCCGTACGCCGACACGGCCACCAACCCCGCCAAGGCGGTCAGCCAGGCGTGACGCGGCATTCCGCCTGCTTCCACGCCTTCATCGTCAGCCGCGCCGGATGCAACCCCCAGAGCCGAACGGCCCGGCTGAAGACAGACGAAAGACCCGGAACAGCAACCCAGGCGGCCCGCCCTAATGCAGAGGGCCAGCCTGCACCTAGAGCGTGGAGGCGGCGGCGGCCATCAGCCGACGGAGCTAACGCCGTCCCGAACTGGCTGATCTGAGCCCGACACCACATGCGTACCCAAGATGGGACTGTAATTTCAAGTTACAGTCCCGCCCGATGGGCATGCCTAATCCAGCCTGTCGCATAAATGGATCCCGACGAAAACGATCTCCACGTAGGCGCCACCGGGCTTCGTGTGAGGCGCGGTCGCCCCACTCAGCGGCCGAAAAGTGGACGCCGGTAGCCCTCACCCCCCACCGAGGCTCGACGGGCAGTCTTTGTGCGAGGGGACCGGCTCCCTGTCGTTACAGCCAGCCGAGGGCCGGGCGGTCGGCTACGGAATGTGAGCGCGGCCGGGGCCTCTCAGCGCTCGCAGGCACGCCTAACGCCGAGTCTGTATACGCCTGGTTGTGCTGAGAGTTCAGCGGGTGCCGGGCACATATCAGCCAGTTCGGGGTCGGGACAGCGGCCGTAGGCTTGGCAGATGAGCGTGTGTCCGTCGTGCGGCCACCAGAACCAGCCGGGGGCGAAGTTCTGCTCCGAGTGCGGCGTCGCGCTGGGGGTGCCCCGGCCGCCCTCGTCTGAGGAGCGCAAGGTGGTGACGGTGCTGTTCGCGGACCTGGTGGGTTTTACCTCCCGGGCCGAACAGCTGGACCCGGAGGATGTCCGTGCTCTGCTGTCTCCGTTTTACGCGCGGTTGCGGGCCGAGCTGGAGCGGTTCGGCGGGACGGTGGAGAAGTTCATCGGCGATGCGGTGATGGCGCTGTTCGGCGCGCCGCTGACCCATGAGGACGACCCGGAGCGGGCGGTGCGGGCCGCGCTGGCGATCCGGGACTGGGTGCGGGCGGAGGAGCGGATCCAGGTCCGGCTGGCGGTGAACACCGGAGAGGCGCTGATCACGTTGGGTGCCCGGCCGACCGAGGGTGAGGGGATGGCGGCCGGGGATGTGGTGAACACGGCGGCGCGGCTGCAGGCTGCCGCGCCGGTGAACGGGGTTCTGGTCGGCGAGCGGACCTTCCGGGCCACCCGCGCGGTGATCGAGTACAGCCAGGGCCCGCCGGTGGCGGCGAAGGGCAAGCGGGAGCCGGTGCCGGTGTGGGAGGCGCTGGGGACGCATGGCCGGTTCGGGGCCGGGTTCTGGCCTGCGGCCAGGACGGCGCTGGTGGGCCGGGACCGGGAGCTGGGCGCGCTGCGCGATGCGCTTGCCCGGATGCGGGCCGAGCGGTCGGTGCAGCTGGTGACGGTGGTGGGGGTGCCGGGGATCGGCAAGTCTCGGCTGCTGTATGAGCTGCGGCAGACGGCCGAGGAGGACGCGGAGCCAGTCAAATGGCGGGTGGGCCGGTCGCTGCCGTATGGGGAAGGGGTCAGCTTCTGGGCGCTGGCCGAGATGGTCAAGGCGCAGGCGGGCATCTTGGAGAGCGATACCTCGGCGGAGGCCGAGGCCAAGCTGGCCCAGATGACCTCGGACGCGGTCCCCGGCACGTCGGAGGCGGACTGGGTGCCGCCGGCACCTGGGCGCGCTGGCGGGGGTAAAGGACGGCGAGGTCCCAGCCGGCGGCGGCCGCCGGGACGAGTCGTTCGCCGCCTGGCGGTACTTCTTCGAGGCGATGGCCGAGTCGCGGCCGCTGGTGCTGGTGTTCGAGGACCTGCACTGGGCGGACGACGGGCTGCTCGACTTCGTGGACTACCTGGTCGGACTGGGCGGGTGAGGTGCCGTTGCTGGTGGTCGGGTCGGCCCGGCCCGAGCTGCTGGAGCGGCGGCCGGGCTGGGGCGGCGGCAAGCCGAACGCGCTCACACTGTCGCTGGCCCCGTTGTCCGATGACGACACGGTCCGGCTGATCGGGTCGCTGCTGGGACGTCCGGTGCTGGAGGCGGGGCAGCAGGCGGTGCTGCTGGCCCGGGCGGGCGGCAATCCGCTGTACGCGGAGCAGTACGTGCAGATGCTGACCGAACGATTGACCGCGCAGGAGCTGCCGGTGCCGGAGTCGGTCCAGGCCATCATCGGCGCCCGGCTGGACCTGCTGGCCAACGCGGACAAGCGGCTGCTGCAGGACGCTGCGGTGGTGGGGAAGGTGTTCTGGCCCGGCGCGGTCGCCGCGCTCGGCGGCACGGCTGACCGTCGCGAACTGGACGAGTGCCTGCACCGGCTGGAGCGCAAGCAGTTCGTCCGCCGCGCGCGCCGCTCGTCGGTAGCTGGCGAGACGGAGTACGCGTTCGCCCACGTGCTCGTGCGCGACGTGGCCTACGGGCAGATCCCCCGGGCCGCCCGGGCCGGCAGGCACCTGCACGCCGCCGGCTGGATCGAGTCGCTGGGCCGGCCAGAGGACAAGGCCGAGATGCTCGCGCACCACTACCTGAGCGCGCTGGACCTGGCCCACGCGGCGCATCAGGACACGGTTGATCTGGCGCTGCGGGCCCGGCCGGCGCTGGAAGGCGCCGGGGATCGCGCCCTGGCGCTGAACGCGTTCGCCGCGGCCGCCGGGTTCTACCGGGCAGCGCTGGGCCTGTGGCCGCAGGACGCGAAAGGGCAACGCGCCAGGCTGCTGTTCCAGCTGGCGCTGGCGCTGGGCGGTGCGGGCGAGGACGGCGACGGGGCGGCCCTGGAGCAGGCGCGCTCGGCGCTGATCGCAGCCGGTGACCGGGCCCGGTCGGCCGAGGCGGAGGCCCGGCTGGGCGAGCTGTGGTGGCACAAGGGCGACCGGGACCGTGCCTTCGAGCATCTGGGGCGGGCGCAGGCCCTCGTCGGAGAGGAGGCCGCCTCGGCGGCCAAGGCCTACGTGCTGAGCGAGCTGGCGCGGTACCAGATGGTCGCGGATGAGTTCGATGCCCGGACCGCACAACAGGCCCTGGATCTGGCGGAGCGGCTAGGGCTCGCCGAGGTCCGCGCGCACGTGCTGATCACCGCCGGAGCTGCCCGGGCCGTTGCGGGCGACCCCCAGGGCAAAGCCGATATCCAGCGCGGGCTCGAGATCGCTCTGGCCGGCAATTTCCTTGCCGCGGCCGTTCGCGGTTACTCCAATCTCAGCAGGTCCCACTACGTCGGCGGCGACCTTCCTCAGGCTCTGCGCCTGGCGATGGAGGCGGAGAAGGTGGCCCAGCGGTTCGGCACCAAGGCCACGGTGCGCTGGACGCGCGCCGTGCTTATCTGCTCGTGGTTCGAGCTGGGGAACTGGGACAAGTGCGCGCCTGCCGCAGATGAGTTCCTGGCCGAGTCCGCCGCCCTGGGCCCGCACTACTTTGACACCAGCATCCGGCACTGCCGGTCCTGGATACGGCTGGCCCGCGGTGATACGGAGGCCGCCCTGGCCGACCAGCGGGAATCGCTGATCAGCGGCCGGCCAGCCAAAGACCCGCAAGTCCTGTTTCCCGCGCTGGCTGGCTCCGCCTACCTGCTCGCTCTCGCCGGCCGGGCCGATGAAGCGCAGCCGATCCTGTCTGAGCTGTTCGGCATCAGCGCGGTCAACGTGAGCGCGCACGATGAGTCGTCGAACGGACTGCGTGCTTGCCGCTGAGATCCTGGGCCGTCGCGACGAAGCGCGGCGGTGGCTCTCCACCTGGCGCGATTCGCCCTGGTCCGCTGCCGCCCGAGAGCTGGCTGACCAGGAATTCGTGGCGGCAGCCGAGTTGCTGGACTCGATGGGCGCGGCCCGCTCGGCCGCCCTCGCGCGGCTTCGCGCCGCGCAGGAACTCGCCCGGACCGGGCGGCGGCCCGAGGCTGATGACCAGCTCCGGCGTGCCCTCAGCTTCTTCCGGTCCGTGGGCGCGACGCGCTTCATCCGCCAAGCAGAGGAACTGCTGGCCGCTTCGGCGTAACGACCACTGCTCCGGGCAGGCACACAGCTATCCACAGCGACCTGAGCCCCACGTTCATAAAGTGCTCACGGCAGCGGTTCAACCCGGTTCAACCCGTTAAGAGCAATTGCCATGACCTGTAAACCAAGATCGCTTAGACGGCTTCAGGCTGGGCCTCCTCGCCGGGCCGTTGAACGACTTGCCGTCCCGGCGACAGCTACCTCCTGCTCCCGCCGTCAGGGCGCAGAGCGATCTTCTCCACCGCGACGTCCTGCCCGAACCAACGGCTCGGGTGTCCAAGAGCCCTCGCTGCGCAGAAACGCCAATTCAGGACGCAGACGAGGCAGCCTTGTGACGGTCGAGTGGTCAACCATATCAGGCGGTTCGCGAAGGTAGCTTCGCCGCAGCCTCGTCTCGCGTGGTGACACCGGCGGAGTGCCCGGGTCGCTGCCCTGGCGATCGTTGCTGCGTAGAGTCGGCCCATGGTCAGTGTCTGTTTCGCCGGTATCACCGGGTGGACCGCGCCTCCGATCGTCGCCGCGATCGACGAAGCCGATGACCTGACGTTGTCGTCGGGCGTGTCCCGGTCTGCAGCTGGGCAGAGCCTGGCGACGGCCGCTGGTTCTGCAAGCGACGGTTGCGTCTACGCCACCGTGGCTGAGGCGCTGGAGTCCTCAGCGGTAGACGTTCTCATCGATTACACCAGCGCCGCCGCTGTGAAGAACAACGTGTGGACCGCGGTCGGGGCCGGGGTTCACGCGGTGATTGGCTCCAGCGGACTGACCTCGCAGGATTATGAGGAGCTGGACCGCCTCGCCCGTGACCGGGGTGTGGGCGTGATCGCTGCTGGCAACTTCTCCGTCATGGCCGCCGTGCTGCGTCGCGCCGCCTCGATGGCCGCGCAGCACCTGGACCGCTGGGAGATCATCGATTATGCCAGCGACGATAAGCCTGACGTGCCCAGCGGTACTTCGCGGGAACTTGCCGAGACTCTGGCTCAGGTCCGCGAGCCGGCCGTCACGGTGGCGCTGTCAGACCTGCACGGACCAGTTGAGGCGCGAGGCGCCGGGGTCGCCGGCACCCGGATTCACTCGGTGCGCCTGCCCAGCTTCGTGGTCACGACCGAAGTCGTGTTCGGCGGACCGGGCGAGCGGCTGGTCATACGCCATGATCCAGGGCTGACCCCCGCCCCTTACGTGGCCGGGACTTTGCTGGCCGTGCGTAACGTGGCCGATGTGGTGGGTGTGCGCAGAGGACTGGACTCACTGCTGTTCGGGGAACACAGTCCAGAGCTCGGCGCCTAGCGGAAGGAAACTGCACCACCACGCCCGCAGATAAGTCACGACCGGGCGTCGGGCAGCCCTGCGTCCGCGCCAACGCTGCCGCACCTATCGGCGGTTAGCGACGCTGTGGGGAAGTGCTGGCGGTTGTGCCTCGAACTAGCCGCCGCCCACGACGGCCCGGTCTCCGCCTGACCGTTACAGTCCGGCCAGGCGGAGTTCGCCACTGGTCAGTCCGTCTTACCGGGCGGCACCAGCGACATAGGCGGCGACGATGTAAGTGGCGTGCCGGTCCAGACTGCCGCGGGCGCGGTCATACCTCATGGTGGTCCGGGGATCGGCGTGCGAGGCGGCTTCCTGCACGTCCCGCAGTGAGACCCCGGCGTCCAGCGCCGCAGTGATGAACGCGTGCCGCAGCGTGTGCGGCCCGACCGGCTTGGTGATCCCGGCGCGGCGGGCGACCCGGCGAACCATCCGCCCGGCGCCGTGCCGGTCCAGTCGGCGGCCATCGGCAGCCAGGAAGATTGGCCCTTCGCTGCGCTCACCGACCGCCAGATCGATCGCCCGGGCAGTACGCGGCGCCAGCGGGATGGTGACGACCTTGCCACCCTTGCGGGTGACCACCAATGTCCGGTGCCCGCGCTCGACACCCAGGGCCTCGATGCTGGCGCCGGTGACTTCGGACACGCGCAGCCCGTTGAGGGCCAGCAGCGAAATCAGCGCATGCTCACCGGCCGTGCCGAGGCCAGCGGCGACCAGCAGCGCCCCAAGCTCGTTACGGTCCAGCCCGGTGGCGTGTGACTCATAATCCAGCCGCGGTCGGCGGACATGGGCAGCGGGAGAGCGATCCAGTAGCTCTTCCTCGACGGCATACCGGTAGAACCCGGCAACGGTGGACAGGCGGCGGGTGATGGTGGCCCGGGCGCGGCCGCGGGCTTCCAGGTCGCGGGCGAAGCACTCGATATCGGCGCGGCGCGCATGGAACAGCCGCACCTGCTGTTGCTGGCACCAGCTGGCGAACTGCCGCAGGTCCAGCGCGTACGCCTCGCGGGTCAGGCCGGTGTAACCGGCCAGGAACCCACCCAGGGCGAGCCGTTCGGACTCGGTGAATACCGGTTCGGCGACGGCGACAGCTGTGGACGTGGACGTGGTGGCCATGGGGGCACCTCCTGGGTCGGGCTGAGACCCGGAAGGCTGGGCCCGCCATGGCCCCAGCGACAATGCTTCGCCCGACCCGTACGCCGGTCCGGATGATCACGCAAGGTCACCACGGCGATCATGAACGTCGCTCCAGATCGCCGACTCGGCGCACGCGGTTTCTGCGCCGTCAGCGCCGACCGCTCCGCACAGATTGTTCGTTCGGGGGGTGAGCCGCCCGGGCAGCGGTTCCGGTGCCCGGAGGAATGGTCAGGAGGGTGGTGCGGCCGGGAACCCCATCGCGCAGTGGTGCCAGGGCGTGGGTGGTGGGCAGGATCCTGGCTGCCTGGGTCAGCCAGCGGAGAACGGGGTGATGTGGAGCCTCGACCCGGCGAGGAACCAGGGCAAGATCACCACTGGGATGACCCGGCGTAGTGGTCTCCTGGCCGCGGATCTGGTTGGCCATGATCTCGGCGAGTGCGTAGAGGTCGGCTGAGGGTTCAAGTAGTGCTCCTTCTGGTGGTTCAATCAGGGCATATTTCCTGGTAGTTTCGGGGCGGCATGGTCGGCGCTGCCGTCTGGTGCGGTGTGATCGGTGCCGGTGGGACGGCCTGGCGGGCAGCCTGGGGGGCTAGTGGGAGGTGTTTCCCGTGCCCGCGGCTGGGCGGTGTTCCGCTCGCTTGCGGGCAACAAGGCGCTGGTGCGCGTGGTGGGCGGCTACGTGCTGTTCACTCTTACCCAGTACTCGGTGTGGGTGGCGATGCTGGTGTACGCCTACCGGCATGGCGGTGCCGCGGTCGCCGGGCTGGTGGCGGTGGCGCAACTGGTGCCGGCGGCGGTCCTGGCGCCCATCGCGGCCGCGGTGGCGGACCGGCGCTCCCCGGTGTTTCTCCTGGCCGGGGGTTATCTGGTGCAGGCGGCGGGGATGGCGGCAACGGCCGTGGCGGTGATTGCGGGCGTGCCGCTGGCGGCGTATGCGGCCGCGGTGGTGGCGTCCGCGGCGGTGACCACAACCCGCCCGGCGCAATCCACGCTGCTCCCGTCGGTTTCGGTAACCCCGGATCAGCTGACGGCGGCCAACGTGGTCGTGAGCTGGGTGGAGGCCGCCGGGATTGTGGCGGCCGGGCTGCTGGTCGGGGCGCTGATCTCGGTCGCAGGTATAGCGAGCGTGTTCGCCGTGTGCGCCGGCCTGGGCCTGGCCGCCGCGCTGCTGGTTGCCCGGCTCCGGGTGCCGCGGCTGGCATCCTCGCCAAAGCGGGCCCCGGCGGTGCTGGCTGACCTGGGCGCGAGCATCCGGCTGACGGCCCGCCAGCCGCGGCTGCGGCTGATGCTGGCGCTGCTGACCGCCGAGGCGGTGGTGGTGGGCGCGCTGGACCTGCTGTTTGTGATCCTGGCCATCAGCGTGCTTCACCGCCCGCAAGCCTGGGCCGGGTATCTCAACTCCGCCTATGGGGTGGGCGCGGTGCTGGCCGCTGTGGTGAGCGCGACGCTGGTGGGCCGCCGCCTGGGGCTGCCGATCCTGGCCGCGGCGCTGCTGCTCAGCGGCGCGCTGGCGGTGCTGGCGTTCGGTCTTGGCCTGGCCGCGACCGTGGCCCTGCTGATCGTGGTGGGAGCCAGCCGCGCCCTGCTGGACGTCGCCAGCCGCATCCTGATGCAGCGCTCGGTCCCGGCTCAGTTGCTGGGCCGGGTCTTCGGGGTGCTGGAAGGGCTCACGATGGCCGGGCTCGCGGCGGGCGCCCTGCTGGTGCCGGCGCTGGTTTACCTGGGGGGCAGCCGGCTCGCGCTGCTCGGGGTCGCGGCCGTGCTGCCGCTAGCTGCCGCGGTGGGCGGCCGCGGGCTGTTCGGCCTGGACTCCGGGACACCCGTGCCGGTGGTGGAGATCGCGCTGCTGGGCTCGCTCCCGTTGTTCGCCGAACTGCCCGCGCCCGCGCTCGAGGGCCTGGCGGGCGCCCTCACACCGGTCGGTGTGCCAGGCCGGCACGGTGCTGATCCGCCAGGGCGACCCGGGGGACGCCTACTATGCGATCGCCGCCGGTGAGCTCGATGTCCGGCAGGACAGGCACCTCCTGCGCCGCTGCGGACGCGGTGAGGGGGTAGGGGAAATCGCCCTGCTGCGCGCCATCCCGCGCACAGCCGCAGTGGTGGCGCACACCGCCGCCACTGTCTACAAGCTGGACAGGGAGCCCTTCCTGACCGCGGTCCTCGGCCACGCCCCCACCCAGCGCCAAGCCGACCGCATCGCTGACGCCCGGCTCGCAACAAGCGGCGCGCCGGTCGGCGACGACACAGCGGGATGAGCGCGGCCGCGCCGGTAAGGATCCCAATCACCACCGCACGGACCCGCGCGAGCCGATCTCCCGCCCAGACCTGCGATGGCAGCTATGCAGATCACCCGGATCTGCGCGTGGCCGACCTGTCCGAGCCTGACTACAAGAGCCATCCATATCGGCGGGAGTGTGCGCGCCACCGTAGGCGACGCTGATCACGCGGCGTTGCGTGGAGCATCCCGCATCCGGCAAAGCCTCCGGGTTGCGCGGATGACAGATGCCGGGTTCGCCGCGGGAGGATACCGCCGAACGGTCAGGGTACGCAGCGGGTCAACGTCTATGCCAGCAAGCGCCCGGCGACCTGGGTGGTAAGGGTGCGCGGGGCCAGGCGCACTGAGAAGGCCCGGACGCGGTTGCGCAGACCGGGAATGACCAGGGTTCTGCCCCGGCGCATGCCATCGTGCCCGGCCCGGGCAACGCGGTCGGCGTCCATCACGCCGCGCCGGAACAGCCGCGTGCCCAGCGTGCCCGCCTGCGCCGCGAACCCCGTGTCGGTCGCGCCCGGGGCCAGGCAGGAAACCCGTACCCCCGAGCCACGGACCTCCTCGGCCAGGGCCTCGGTGAACGACAGCACGTATGCCTTCGTCGCGCAGTAGACGGCCTGGTAAGGACCGGGCTGGAAAGCGGCCGTCGAGGCGACGTTCAAGATCGCCCCGCGGCGCCGCTCTAGCATCCCGGGCAGGAGCAGCGCGGTCAGCCGCGTCAGCGCCGCCACGTTGACCTCGATCATCTCCAGCTGCCGCTCGATACCGATCTCCGCGATGGGACCGTGAGCTCCAAAACCGGCGTTGTTCACCAGGACATCCACCTCGATGTGCCGGTGCGTCAGCACTTCTGCGATCTCGCCGGGACTGGCGGGCCGGCTCAGGTCAGCGGGCACAACCTGCGCCACGGCTCCGTATTTGGCGGCGAGCTCGCCGGCTAGCTCACGCAGCCTGCCCTCGCTGCGAGCGATGAGCACCAGGTCCGCGCCGTCGCTGGCGAATAGCCTGGCCATTTCCCGCCCGATCCCGGACGAGGCGCCGGTGATCAGCACTGTCTCACCCTGGCGCCGCCGCATCGGGTTTTCGGTGGTTCCCGCTGGGGCCGTGCTCTGGGTACCGGTCATGCCGCACCTCCCTTGTCCTGTCCCTGGCACGCTACCCAGGGGCGCAGGAAGTGCCAGGGACGAAAGACCCCGGGGCGGTCCCCGCAGATCCGCGGCGGTCAGCGCAAGCCTGGAAGTTCCCGGCGTCCACGTCCACGGGAACCAGCGGCCGACCGGGACGTATCGCCCTCAGACAGGACCTTGGGCCCTTGCGGGCCAGCGGGCCGGCCAGGGCAACGTGGCAAGTCAGGACAAGACATCCGTGCACCCGGACACGTAAGGAGCCGTGCTATGAACCAGATCTGCCTGGTCATCCCCATTACGCCTGGGAAATCCGATGACGCCAGGGACTTCATGCGAGAACTCGAGCACGAGCGCAAGGCAGAATACGACCAGTCTGAACGGCGGATCGGCATCATTAAGGAAGTGTGGTACCTGGCCCGCACTCCGGGCGGGGACCAGTTCGTCGCTTACATGGAAACCACCGACTTCGGCAAGGCCCTGTCCCTGTTCTCCGCGTCGCGCGACGAGTTCGACATGTGGTTCAAGCGCCGCCTGGCCGACTCGACCGGCCTGGACCTGAACAACCCGCCTTCCATGCAGCTGCCTGAGCTCCTGTCCAGCTACCCGACATAAGCAGCCGAGATCCCCGGCCGCAGCAAGCAGCAACTGCGAGCAGACCAAGACCCGGCACCCGCACCGGCTGCCGACGATGGTAGATACCAGGTAACACGTGCAGCGGCAATTCCGGACATGTCACGGTCGCCGCCTAGCCGAACGCTGCCGACGTTGTGCTCGTGCCTCGTCATTTTCGAAGCCCGCGGGTCTTGATCTACTGCTCATGCAGCCTCGGGCCGCCGCCGCTGGATCGCGGTCCAGACGACCAAGACGAGGCTTGAGCCGGCAAAGAGTACCAACAGCGCCCATGCTTCCCAGTCCGACAGCCGCAGCCACAGGGGGAAGCCGCCGCCAACGGCGAAGTCACCCTGAACGGTGGTGCCGGTCGAAACCGCGACCTTATAGTCCCCGGGTTGAACTGCACGGAACGTGCCGACAGCGCTCCCGCCGTTGCCGCCGTGGTAGTAGCTGGGCCCCGGCGACGTGGCCCCTACGGCTACAGCGCGCCCCTCCGGGTCGGTCACCTGCACCGAAGGGTGAAACCAACGGGCTCCTTCGGCGAACACGTAGTAGGTCGCAGCGTGACCGACATGCAGCGTCATCTCGCCGGGGATGCTGGCGCGGACGAATCCATCAGCACGGTTGGACAAGACCGCCTGGGCGGCAATGGAGTACGCCAAGGCAACTACGATTCCTGCCACCGCCACCAGGCCCGCGAGCCAGTAACGAGATCGGGGAGGCCTGCGGCCGGCCGGCCTGGGACGCAACGTGCCAGGCTCAGCCTGACCAGTGTCGGTCATCACGAATCACCCCACTTCCATCCACTTCCATCGTTTGCTGGCATGGGACAGATCGCCAGGGGGCGAAGGTCACCCAGGGCGAGTGGCGCCGGTTTCATACGTGACGTCGCCGGGCGTCAGGTCACACCGTGGAGATATCCGCACATCGGCTACAAGTATTTACATTGGGAAATTTGGATTTCCTTTCCGCTGCCTGGAATGGTGATCAGAGCGGTTGCTGGGTTACGGACAAGACAGGGATGGGCCACGAAGGCAGGCTCTTATGAGGTCACGCCCAGCAGGTCAGGATGGAGGTCCCGGGAGCGGCCGACGGATCGTTAGAAGGCCAGCACCTGCAGGTGCGGCAGCCGATTAGCGGGTCAGGCCGCCCCCGGAGTCGGATGGTCAGCGGGGCCGCAGGTAGCGGTAGGTCTCGCGGGCTGGGTAGCGTTTGAGGCAGCGGATGATCTCGGGCTTGGACAGGCCTTCCTTGCTGCGCCGGGTGACGTAGGCACGGGTCTGCGGGTGCGAGCCCATCCTGGTGATCACGATCCGCCACAGGGCGTGGTTAGCCTGCCGGTCTCCGCCGCGGTTCAGCCTGTGCCGGGCCACCTTGCCCGGGGAGGCCGGGATCGGCGCGGCCGCGCACAGGTGCGCCCAGGCCGCTTCGGACCGGAGCCGCCCGGGGTTATCCCCGGCCGCGATGAGCAGCATCGCGGCGGTGTCCGGCCCGACCCCGAAGAGGCTGAGCAATCCGGGGGCGCGGGCCGTGACCAGCGGCACGATCAGCTCGTCGAGGCCTGCCAGCTGGTCCTCGAGGAACTGGGCGCGGCGGCCGAGCTCGCGCAGCGCCAGCAGGGTGTGGTAGCGGACCATGCTTCCCGGCCGGGGCCGCAGCGCGGCCAGCTGGGCGATAAGGCTGGCTGGCGCCTGCCCGGTGAACCGGGTGCGGATGTCGTCCGGGCCGGTGATGATCAACGCTCTGGCCTGGTTGATCGTCTGGGTCCGCTGCGCCCGGGCCGTGCGCTTGGCCACCATCAGCGCCCGGATCGCCTCGACCTGGCCGTCCCGGCCGCGCGGCGACCCCGATGCGCGGCCCGACAAGGCTGCCCTCGCGGCGCTGACCGCGTCCAGCGGGTCCGACTTGCCCTTGCGGCGCCGCTCCTGCCGGTCCGAGCGGTCCACCTCGACGACCCGGATCCCGGCCGCGGCGATATGGCGGGCCAGCCCGGCGCCGTAGCTGCCAGTGCCCTCGATCCCGGCCAGGCCGACCGTTCCGAAGCCTTGCAGCCAGCCCAGTAACCGCGCATACCCGGCCGGCGTCGCCGCGAACTCCCGCACCCCGAGCAGCCCGCCGATGCCATCCAGCGCCGCCGCGACGTGCACGTCGGCGTGCGTGTCCACGCCGCCGGTCACCGGGTGCGCTTCATCTACGATGGTCAACGTCATCCCTTTCGTCGTTGAGGGATGGCACGCACCCGCTGGCCGCCGGGCCGGGAACCCTGGCCTCTAGCCCAGGCCAGGCAGCACCGGGACGGCACCGCCGGTGGGTGCCAAAAGAACCTGGGCCCGGCCGGCAGGTCGTTTCCGAAGACAACCAGCGGCGTCAGCCGATTAGCAGGTCAGGCCGGGACCCAGGCCACCGACCCTACGCCCGCACCACGCCAAACCGTCAGAAGCAGGGCCGGAAGCACTCATCCACATCCTCCCTGCCGAATAGGAGCGGACACGGACGAGTTGATGGCGAGTTCTACCTGCACGCAGATCATCCAGTTCTGAGCACATGGCCAGGATGCGCCGTGGACCGAATAACTGAAGGGAACACCCAGATAAGAGCCCAGATACGGCTCGTGCAACGGCGGCCTCATGCATCATGAGTCGATTCCATCCGGATTCGCCGCTGGGAAATCCTGGAGGCGCGCCTCGATGAGGTGGTTACGGGTGGGAACGGTTGATGCCTCGGCCCTCAACACGGCGAGGGTTCTGGCTGGATGCGCAGGTACGGCTGCGAGCTGCTGGCCAGGGACGAGAGCATGGGCGGTGCCGCCGGCGGGCGGCGGCCGTGACGGCATCGGTGTTCATCGCCGCCTGATGGCGGGTATGCGCGGCGTGGCCATCTACCCTGAGGCCTGCCGGCGGGATGCAGACCTTGGGCGCCGCAGCGGGTCGTGGCAGCATTCGCATGGCTGCTGGCCGGCTACCGCAGCACTGTGGCGATATCTGGCCGGCAGGCAGGAGCGGATCATGACCATGGCCGCGGGCAGCGAGTACAACCAGCGCGAGTCCGACAACCTGATGAACATCGTCGCGGTCGTTTATGGCGTGGCCCTGACGACCGCGCTCACCCGCCGGCCGGACGTGCTCCTGCGTCCGCTGTCCGCGCCGTACCTCATCCCCAGCCTGGCGCTGCTGGCGGCGGCCTTGCTGACCGCGCTCAGCTTCCTCAGCTATGTCCTGTCCATTGGCGGCGACGCGCCCTACAACATCGCCTGGACTCCCAGTTCAGGCGGCGGACGGAGCGTTTTCCGGTATCTCGCGGATCTGCTGCTGGCCGGGCTGTACGTGCGGTTGCTGTTCGCCGCCACCGACGTCGGGACCGGGGCAGGCAGCAAGCCCCGGCTCGCTGGCCTGGTGCTCGCCTTCACCGGTGTCTTCGCCGGGGCGATTGCGGTGCGGTTGCTGCGCCGTGGCCAGATCAGCTGGCTAGCTGTAGCCGCCACAGTGGTGACGCTGGGGCTCTGGGCCTGGGTGCGCGGCCGTACCGCTACGCGCGATTTCGATCTGTCGCTGGAAGCAGCATTGCTCGCCGGAGTCGTCCTTTACGGCTGGCTCACCCACTGGCTCGGATACCGCGCCTGGACACGGGCCCGGCCAGCCGGAGAAACGGCCAGCAGCTGACCAGCCAGGCTCCGTCCAGGATGAGTAACCGGCCTCTGCCACGGAGAGTAACCAGGCCGACCTCCACTCCGGTACCGGATCGCCGATTATTCGTGTCGGCGGGGGAGACAGTTATTGTGGATTCCGCGGCGCAGATAGTCCGCTTATGTCGTTCCGGGCGCAGTTGTGGTAGCAGTGAGAGGGCTGCCTGCCCTCTGGTTACTGGCCGGAATTCCGGCGTCGACATCGCCTTCGTCGTCGCCGCTAACGTTTTGGGCCTTGACAAGCCGTTCGACAGTCGCGAGGGGGTCGGGGACGAGTCCGGGTGGGATGAGCTGGGCCTGCAACTGCCCGGCTTGGGCAGCCCAGTCGTGGCTGATGCCTTCGGCGTCGTCCAGGGTGGCGTGCGCGGTCAGGGCGTCGAGTTCGTGCCAGGGCAGGTGGTGGCGGACCGCCAGCCGCCGCGCGGCATCCGCGTCGTCGCGGCCCTCCAGCAGCGCATCGCTGTTCCCGGTGGCGGTGGCCTGGGCGGCGCGCAGCTGGGCCCGGGCGGCCAGCGCGGCAGCGTGGGCGGGGATCAGGCCGCGGGGGGCGGCGATGGTGATCGCTTCGGCCAGGTGGCGCCCGGCGGCCGCCAGGTCCCCGCAGGCCTGGGCGCAGGCGGCCAGGCCAGGCAGGGCTTCGGCGAGGTCGGTGAGGTAGTCCCCGTCGCGGAAGGCCACCACGGCGGCGGTCAGGTGCCTCCCGGCGGTAGCGGTGTCCCCGGCGGCCAGGGCCAGGCCGCCCAGTACCTGGTCACACCGGGCCAGGTCTTCGTTCCAGCCGTGCTCGCGGCTGAGGCCGGCGTTGCGGCGAGTCAGGTCCCGGGCCGGGCCGCCCCGCCCGGTCCGGGCCAGCCACTGCGCCCACAGCACCCCGTTAAGCGAGTACAGGTGATCGCTATCTCGGTCGTGGGTGAGGCAGATCTGGTCGGCGGTGGTGAAGTGCTCCTCGGCGGCGGTGGTGTCCCCGGCCAGGCCCGCCAGCCACCCCAGAAAGGCATGCGAGTCACAGACACGGTCGCGGTTATCGGCGGCGGTTGCGCTGGTGAGGGCTTCGGCGGCGGCCTCCTGGGCCGGGCCGGCCAGCCCCAGACGGCCCAGGCACTCGGCCAGGTTCTGCAGGACGGCCGCCAGGTAGCGCATGTTCCCGGCGTCGCGGTAGTGGCGGGTGGTCAGGGTCAGGTAGTCGCGGGCGGTGGCCAGGTCCCCCGCTTCCGTCGCGAACAGGCCGACCGCATTCAGGTAGAAGCCGAGACGGTCGGGGGTGAGGTGGGTGGCGCAGTCGTCGCGGCGGGCGGGGGTAGCCACGAACGCGGCAGCCGTGCGCTGCCCCAGCCGCGCCGCAGGCAGGTGTTTCCACACCTGGCCCTTGTCGCAGCGGGACCTGTAGAGGTCGTTGGCGGGCTGCCACTGGCCGGCGTCCAGCAGCAGTTCGATGGCTTCGGTCACCCGCAGCGCCTGCGCCCGGGAGGTCACCTCTGCCTCGGGTAGCCCGGTCAGGGAGGTGGTGGCGGCGGTGGTGGCGGCGGGCAGGGCGAGGGGACGGAAGGTGTCACGGACGAGGGGGTGGGCGGAGATGGTGGCGTCGGGGTGCCAGGTGGCCAGCCCGGCCAGCCGCTCCCGCACCGCGTCTCGCACCATCCCTTCCGTCCACCCGGCCAGCCGCCCCCCGAACGCCTCATGCCCGGCCACCGCCAGCACCGCAGGAGCGGCTGACCGGCCGGGTGAACAGCGACACCGCGGCGAGCAGGTACCGGTCCGCCTCCGCCAGCCGCCCAGCGTAAAAACCCAGCACCTTCCCGACCCGGGCATCGGTCCGGGCCACAGAGGCTAGGTCGCCACGCAGGGCGGCCAGATCGGCGCTAGGCGGGTGGGCGGCGAGCAGGCCGGCCAGGACGGTGACGGCCAGGGCGTGCCCGTCTGCCGCCGCCACCAGCTCCCGCCGCTCATGTTCGGGCAGCCAGCCGCCGCCCGCGGCGGCCAGCAGCGCCGCACCCTCGACAGGGGTGAACGCGGGGACCTCGAGCATGCGGGCGGGGCCGCCGTCGAAGCCTTCCAGGTCAGCGAACGGGAACCGGCTGGTCAGCACCACCAGCCCGGCATGGGGCAGCTGGCAGGCGCCGGCCAGCACCTCGCGCAGCAGCCCGTCCAGCAGCCGCCCGAACCCCTCCCCAGCCGGGCCTTCCTGCACCACCTCCAGCCCATCGAGCACCAGCAGCACCGGCACCGCCGCCAGCACCCCCAGCACCCGCCCCGCCGGACGCCCGGTCTCTGGGACCGGCACGCCGAGTTCCTGCGCCGCCCATGCCAGGAACCCATCCGCCCAGTGCTCGGGGCTGGGGTCGGTGTAGAAGCTCCACCCGAACACCCGCCGCAACCCCGCCCGCCGCCTGATCCCGCCCGCCTGCTGCACCCAGTGGGTGACCAGGGCGGTCTTGCCCGCCCCGCCCCACGCGCTCACCCCTGCCAGGCGCACACCCGGGTCGGCGGCCCACCGGTCCAGCCGGGCCAGCTCCTCGGCCCGGCCGGTGAAATGCGCCACCGGATCCGGCGCCGGCACCCACCGCACCGCGACATCCGCCCGGCCCCCCGCCGGGCCGGGTCCCGGTCCGGCTGCTGCGGGGGCGGGCCGGGCAGGCACGTCCACCGCGGCCGGGAACCGGGGATCGGCCAGCACCGCCAGGAGGACCGCGAGCGCGGAATGGTCCCCGCCGGGTGCGGGGTAGAGGATGACCTGGGCGCCGTAGGCGATCTCCGCCCGCTGCGCCAGGACCTGCGGGTCATTCCCTGCCCCCGCTGGGTCCCAGGCCATGACCGCGACATGCCGGGGTGCGGCGCCCGGGTCGACCCTTGTGCCGGTCTGCTCGCCGATCTCCCGCAAGATCGCACCGATCCGCTGGTCAGCGAAACTGAACCCGATCCAGCACACATGCCCGTCCATCAGCCGGGCCAGCACATGGGGCAGCTTCCCGGCATACGCCCGGCGGTACTCGGTCGTGGCCAGCACGATCGTGTCGGGGCGGTTGTGCTGGCCGTGGGCGAACAGCACCGGCAGCTCATCCTCACCAAACACATCCCCCGTCCGCCACCGGTCCAGCCCCAGCTCATCTTCCCAGGTCGTGAACCCCGTCGCAGACACGCCCGGCCGCACTCGCATCCGGGCATCCACGATCCCCGGGTCATAGTTCGTGGTCACCACGCCGCGGAACGCGCACCGGCACACCAGCTCCTGCACATCCGTCCACGACCGGCCGGTCTGCGGGTCTGTCCGGGCCCGCAGCACCTGCCGCAGCACCTCCCGGAACATCCCCGCGCCCAGGCTGCGGCGCACGATCTCCACCACCGCATCCGGGCTGGACGACGCCAGCGCCCGGCACGTGGCCGCCTGCGCGGGAGTCAGCCACCCCGCCGCCGCGTCCACCAGCTCACCGATCAGCCCGGCCCACAGCGGATACAGCGGCGCCGAGGCCCCCGCACCCAGGAATGCCACCACCTCCCCGGACGTCAGATAGCCTCGCAGCGCGGCTAACCCCGGGCCGTTCACCCGTTCCAGCCCGGCCCGCTGATCCGCAGGCAGCCCCGCCAGATAAGCCCTATCCAGATCCCCCGCCATACCCTGAATCCTCCCGCATCCCCCGCCAGCCCGCACCTGCCACCGGCAAGCCAGCCGCTAAGACCATAGCCACCGGCGCTGCCCGGAGACGACCCGGCCAGCAGCCCGCGAATTCCCGGCTACGATACGGCTGCCTCGACTGGAAGTTGCAACCGGGACTACCCCCGGAAGATATTCAGCTGGCATTACGCAGAATGACCTGTTATGAACTATTACGGATACCGCGAAAGATTCAACACCAACCATGCATAACGGCGGCTATTTGCGCGGGCGGCTGCTGTTTCCAACATGGGTCCGTCAACGGCTCCTGGCCGGCTCGAGCTGGATTTCTATGCATGACCTGCCTGGCCACCGGGGACACCCTCGAGGCAGCCACCGCCACCGCCCATGCGGCTGGGATCACCGGCGTGCAGGCCGAGCTGATGCCCGCCGGCAAGTCCGCGCTCGTGGACCGGCTGCGCTGTGAGCGCGGCCCGGTCGCGATGGCCGGTGACGGCAACAAACGCTCGCCCTCGCGGCCGCCGGCATCACCCTGGTCCACGGCGGCGTCGGCGCGGTCGCGGACGCGGTCATGCTCGCCCAAGCCACCCGCCGGGTCATCCGCCAGAACCTCGGCTGGGCCTTCGGCTGCAACCTGCTGCTCGTGCCGCTCGCCGCCACCGGGACCTTGCCGCCCGTGCTCGCCGCGGTCGCGATGGCCACCAGCTCGGTCACCGTCGCCGGCAACGCGCTGCGCCTGCGCCGCTTCGGCAAAGCAAGCAGACACCGGTACAGGCCACTGTGCCACGGCCTGGTCACCCCCGCGGCGCAGCCGCCCGCCGGGATACCAGCAAGCAGCTGAGCCCGGCCATCGCCGGACGGACCGCGCCCGAGCCAGCTGCCCGAACTGGCGCAAAAGCCGCTGCCGGGTGCAGCCCCCGGATGGATCTTGTGTCTTGACGATCAAGGCCGCGCGCGCCACCGGGCGCGCAGCGGCATTTCCTGGCTGGCCACGGGCACTTTTCCTTGGTTTCACCCAGGCCGTCAGTTACCTCGAACCCTTCCGCACCGCGACGTGAGCTGCACCCACAGGCCGCCCGGTGCCTGAGGCGCCGATCCAAAAGCCCTCGTCGGCCGGCACGAGTGCGCCCGCACCGCGCCTGTTCCCGCCGGTCGCCCGGGTCGGCGTTGAGGTGATGACCGGCATCATGCGGCATGTCAGCAACATCCATCCGCTCACCTACGTGACCCGTATCCTGCAGGCACCGTGGCTGGGACGGCGCTCGCTTTGCGCGACGTGGGCCGTGACATGCGCGATCACTCTGGCGGCGGCGATCACAGCGCTGTATTCCGCTGGGGATAACCGGGCCATGCCGGTGGCATGGAACGCTTGCCCCGCGTTCAGGCATTGGGACATCTGCTGGGGCTAGCGGGGTGGCAGCTCCGGTCGATCACGGGGACGATATGGCCGGACTCGATGAGGCCGCCGACCTGTCGCGAACGATCGTGGGTCGGGTTTCCCGGCCGATGGGCCTGACAGGTGGTGGCCTTCGTCCCTGGTTGGGGGTCACCCCAGCGTTTGACGCTGTGATTGTGTCCAGGAATCGTGAGGCACGGGCGGCGGAGACTCGTGGCCGGGGGGCCCGGCTGCCGCCGCGGTGGTTCGTCGTGCTGTTCTGGCACGGCCATCGCGCGCTGCTGCGCGTGACGGGCGGCCGGCTGGGTTTGTGGCGGCCGAAGCCCGACCGCTGGGGGGCGCTGCGGCTCACCACGGTCGGCCGGCGCACCGGGCGGCCGCGGCAGGTCGTCGTCGGCTACTTCGAGGACGGACCCAACCTGGTCACGATGGCGATGAACGGGTGGAGTGCGCCCGAACCCGGGTGGTGGCTGAACCTGCAGGCTCATCCCGGCGCCACCGCCCAGACCCGCGACGGAACACGACAGGTCCGTGCGCGCCGGGCACAGGGAGACGAGCGCGAGCGGCTGTGGTCCCGCTGGGCCGAGATCGACAAGAACCTCGACGCCTACGCCGCGCGGCGGCCAACCGAAACCGCCGTGGTCGTGTTCGAGCCACAAGACACCGCCGGCCCGACACCTAGGCCGGCCGGGCGCGCCACGGGTTCATCTGAAGGAGGCGCGCCATGAGATCACACGACGTCCGGGCGACGACTGCCGGGGTGTTGTTCATCGCCGCGACGGCCACGAGCCTGGCGGCCACGGCATTGCTGGGCTCCCTTCTGAATGGCCCCGGCTTCCTGGCCGCTGTGGCCCTGCATCAGGACCGACTGCTGGCGGCGGCGCTGTTCCAGCTCCTGGCCGCCTTCACCAGCGCGGCCATCGCGGTCACGCTCTACCCGGTGCTCAGGCAGCATGCCGCCGGGATGGCGCTCGGCGCAGTCGCCTTCCGGCTCATCGAGGGCGTGTTCTACGCCCTGTCCGCGATGGGCACACTGATCCTGGTGAGCCTGTCCGGCCAGCTCGCCGCCAGCGCCTCCACGCACGCGTCGGCTGACCTGGTACGAGACCTGCGCGACTCGGCCGGCACCGTGGGCGTCCTGGCCTTCTGCACCGGAGCCACGCTGTACTACCTCATCTTCTACCGGTCACAGCTGATTCCCCGCTGGCTGTCGGTCTGGGGCCTGGTCGGCACGGTGCTCTGTCTCACCGCCGGCCTGCTGCTCCTTTTCCAGTCCATCGCTGTGCTGTCCAGCACGCAGGTAGTGCTCAGCCTCCCCATTGGCGTGCAGGAGATGGTCCTGGCGGTGTGGCTGATCGTGAAGGGGTTCAGCCCGAAGGCGGAGGCGAAGCCGCCGACACCGACGGTGGCAGAACTGCATCCAGCCTGACGTTACGACACGAGCCTCGGTCCACCGCGGCCAACGGGCCGCAACCGGGACGCTGCGACGACAGTCACAACACCCACTCACCATGTATGTGAGCGAGCGATCAGAGGTGTCGGCGAGACAGCGCGGCGCACAGACCACTCTTGTCCGGTCACGCGGACGGCGCCATGGGCGCCGGTAATGGCCGGTAGTGGCTACTTGACGATGACGACGATCTTGCCTTGGGCGTGTCCTTCGCCGAGATACCGCAGCGCTTCGGGCACCTCATCCAGCCAATAGCGGCGGTCGATGACCGTGGCGATCTTTCCCGCCTGGCAGAGCTCAACCAGGGGTGCCAGGTGCTGCGCACCTTGCCGGACGGCCAGGAGCCGTATCTTCTTGCCCTCGGCTCGTCCGATCACAGGCCCGATCAGCAGGACCTGCAGGAGCGTAGCCACCGAGCCGCCGACATACAGATAGCGTCCCCCAGGCAGCAGCGAGTCCTTGCAGGCGAATGCCGGACGGTGTGCGGCCAGATCAAGGATCAAGTCGTAGGAGCGCCCGTTCCTGGTGAAGTCGTCCCGCGTGTAGTCGATGACGTGGTCCGCGCCCAGTGAGCGCATGAACTCCAGCTTCTCAGCGTTGTCCACCCCGGTGACCTCGGCCCCGTTCAGCTTGGCCAGCTGGATGGCGTACATGCCTGAGCCACCGCCAGCGCCATTGATCAGCACCTTCTGCCCGGGCTGGACCTGTCCCTTGTCTTGGATGCCCTGCAGCGCGATGGCCCCCGCTTGTGGGAGGGCCGCGGCTTCCTCATAAGTCATGCCAGCGGGCATCGGCGCCAGCGCAGACTCCGGCACGCAGACGGACTCCGCGAACCCGCCCATAGGACTAAGGATGTCTGCGAACACGTCCTCGCCTGGCCGGAAGCGCATTGCGTTGCGGCCCGCCGCCTCCACCCGCCCGGCAATGTCTGACCCAAGGATGTGGTGCCGCGGCCGGAACGGCCCCCCGATGCGGGCATACAGCGGTTTGCCACACAACGCCTCCCAGTCGGATGCGTTGAGGGACACCGCGTGTACCTGGACCAGCACCTCGCCGTCCTTCGGAACCGGAGACGGCACGTCCGTCAGCCGAAGCACGTCAGGCGGCCCATACCGCGTGTAGACAACGGCCTTCATCGCCTGCCTCCTCCAGCAGCCCGCCTACTCCAGCTGGCCGGGATCGAGCGAGCCAAGGATTAACTGCGGTGGCGAGCCGCTGGGAGCGCCATCGGCTGATCAGCCGGCAGCTGTGCTGATCCGTTCCCGCTGTCAGGCGACCGGTGCGGCCGGGGCCGGGGCAACTGGTGCTGGTGCTGGTGCTGGTGCGAGATCATCGGGTGCGGGGGCGGCGGGCACGCCGGTCCCGCCCTGATCCAGGCGGAATGGCGGGTAGGCGTCGGTCATCAGCCCAGCGTACGCGATGACCCGGATCACCCAGCGGTTCATGCCGACCACGAGATCATAGAGGCCCCGCGGGTAGCGGCCCGCGAACAGCAGGGCGATCGCCGCGAAGCACACCAGCAGCCCGATCAGGCCGCCCGAGAGGGCATCGGCTTGCCAGGTTTGCCCTGACGGCGCGGTGATGGTGTAAGCGGCGCCGCCGGCGAACACGGCGGCGATGGCGTACTGCGGGAGCGCCAGCAGCCACCATTTGACCAAGACCAGGCCGCGGGACAGCCGCCCGGGGTAGGCGATGTCCAGCGTCGCCGGGTAGTCCGGCTCCTCATCGAGACTGAAGGGCGGGTAGCGGTCGGTGCCCAGGGCGCTGTAGGCGTAGTAGCCAACCCGCCACGACCAGCGCAGCACTCCCAGATTGAAGCTGAAGAGCGGGCGGGGGTAATGCCCGGTGAACAGGATCGCAAAAAACACCATCACGGTGACGATGAGGAATGCGATCCACAAGAAGAACAGCACGATGTAGTGCGGGATGGCGAGCAGCCATTTGACGAGCCACAGCCAGCGGCTCAGCGGTTCGTCGAGGCGTGCCCGCACCTGTACGGGATAACTCTGGTTCATGGCTTTCTCCTCGCCAGTTCCTGCGGGATCCATGACACCAGCACGGGATGCGCGGGCGGGGCTGGTCATCCAGGCCGGGAGTCCTGATCCCCATGGCACCAGTGAAGGGCCGCTGCATGGACGGCGGGCGCATCCGGTGTGGAAATGGCGTGAAGACCGGGCGCACCAGCGCCAACAGACCATGCAGCGCGGACTTTCGGGGGGCGTTGAAGGACGTTCGCCTCATTGCGCTGCGGGGCGTCGGCGAGACGCTGGGCATACCAGCCCACCAAGGCTGGCAGACGCTCAGCGGCGGCAACGCCATGAAGGATTCTTCATCATCGAGGAGGAGTTCATCATGAGGAAGCCTCATGGGAGCTACGTCGACGTGAAACCGCCCGCGCGGATCATGCTCAGCCTGTTGTGGACGTCCATGCTGTTCGTCTTCGCATATGTCGATATCTTCGGCTTCTGGCGGTCGGACGTGATCAAAGGCGCGCTGGCCAAGAAGGTCCCGGGGCCGGGCTTCGTGATCGATCAGCGATTCCTGCTGCTGACTACGATCTACATCCTGACCCCAGCGCTGATGATCACCGCGACGATGCTGATGCCAGCCCGGATCACCCGAATGGCCCATCTCACCGTTCGCCAAGCCGGGGTACGTAGACTCCACGCCCGCCAGCCAGGCCAGCATCACCACACTGGTGGAACAAGTGTTCGGCCTCCCCGCGCTGGGCGTGAACGACCGGGCCGCCTACCCATACAGCAACGCCCTGTGCCTTCCGCCCGCCCTGCACCCAGGCGCCGGCGCGGCCGGTGAAGATGATCAAACGGCCGTTGCCGGCATCGGCCAGGCACCTCGGCACCACCGGCGACTACGCCGACAGCTGACGGTCTGCCCCGCGCAACACGCATGCGGGCAAGCAACCAGACAGCGGCCGGCCCATGCGGCGAACCGCTGATACAACGGCGCTGACACCCATCCAGCCCAGCGGCACACAGGCAAACCGCTGCGGCTGCTCGCCGGCCGGCTGGGCTACGGCCAGCTGCCGCACGCCCTGCGGTTCAAGGCCGCATGGGAGCAGGAGGCCAGCCTGCGGCTGCGCGCCGGTGACCAGAGCGTGCTCAGCGACTACGACGAGCACGGGCGGCTGGCCGGCGCTGCGCCCGAGGAGGCGATGGAGCAGGCCCGCAGGTCCTACATCGCCGCGGTGCTCGACGGCCGCGACGTGCTGCTGATGACCGAATCGAACGAGCGGGCGCGGGAGCTGAACCGCCGCATCCGCGACGACCTGATCCACCTCGGCCGCGTCAGCCCGGGCCTGGCGGTCAGGCTGCGCGACGGCGCCGTAGCCTCGGCGGGCGACCTGGTCACCTGCCGGAAGAACGCCAGCGGCACCTATGCCGGGGAGCCGGGGCGTGGCCTGGCCAACGGCGACACCGTCAAGATCGTGTCCGTCGAGCCCGGCCGGGTCATCGTCAAGCGCCTGGTCAGCTGTGATCTGGACACCGGCGCGCAGCAGTACTCCGCAGCCTTCGAGTACCCGCTGAGCCACCTCGAGCACAGCGACCTGGGGTATGCGGGGACGACGCACACCGCGCAGGGCCGCACCGTGGCTACCAGCCTTGTCCTGGTCGCCGGTTCTGAGACCCGGCAGTGGTTCCACACCGCCATGACCCGCGGCGCCTGCGAGAACCGCGCCATCGTGTTCACCGAGGCCGCGAACATCGCCGTCCCCCGGCCCGGAACCCGCCCCGCGCCCGAACTCGCCCGCCGCGACCTGATCGAGCACGAGCGCGCCGGGGCGCCCGGCAGCCCGGCGGATGAGCCCGAGATGCCCGGCACGCCCGTCCGGGAGTACGCCGCGGTGCTGGCAGACGTACTGGCCCGGGAAGAGGACGACGCTTCGGCCACCGAGGTGCTCCGCCGGGAACTGGCCGCCGCCGATCACCTGGCGATCCTGCACGCCCAGTGGGAAGGCGAGACCAGGCCCGCCACCGTAGCCCGGTATGAGGCGATCGTGCGCAGTGCCGTAGCAGAAACGTACGGAGACGCCGGGTTTTCTCATCGCGCCACGTGGCTCTGGCGGACCCTCCGGGCGGCCGAGGCGGCCGGGCTCGACGCCGGGGATGTTGCGCGCCAGGCGGCCGCCCAGGGGTCGCTGTCGGATGCCCGCGACGTCGCGGCCGTCCTGGACCGGCGCATCAGGAACATCACGGCCGGGCTCGTGCCGCAGGCACCGCGCTCGTGGTCGGAACAGGTCCCGCAGCTGCCCGACCCAGACCGGCAGCGCTACGTCACGGAACTGGCCGCAGCCATGGACGCGCGCCGCGAGCGTATCGGCGAGCACCTGGCCGGGCACCCGCCGGCCTGGGCGATCCAGGCGTTCGGCGAGGTACCCGGCCATCCCGTCAACCGCCTGGACTGGGAACAGCGGGCCGCGACAGTGGGCGCCTACCGGGAGCTGTACGCCTTCGACCACCCCACTGAGCCGCTCGGCCCGGAGCCGTCCGCCAAGTCCCCGGAGCAGCGGGCCCTCTGGCACGCCGCTTTCCAGGCGCTAGGGCCAGCGGACGGCCCGGATCTCCGCGGCGCCGACGACGGGTCGCTGCTCCACATGCGCGACACCTACGCCAAGGTCACGGCGTGGGCTCCCCGGTATGTCGCGGCCCAGCTCCGCCAGGTCCGCGCCGGCGCCAAAGAAGCAGCGGAAATGCGCACCCGGGCCCGCACCGAAGCGTGGATCGCCGGAGTCCGCGGCGACACCGAGCGGAAGCACCGGCATCAACGCATCGCCCGCTCCGCCCGGGCGCTCGAATCCTGGTACCACGACCGCGAGACCGAATACGCGGACACGATGGAGGCCCGCCGGGAGTATGCCCGGGCGACCGAGCAGGAACGCCACCTCGCCGTCGCCGCCGACAGCGAATACCGGCGACGCCACCCCGACGCCGACCTGCCCCGGCTGCGATCCGCCGAACCCGAACCCGTCACCGGCCAAGAGCGCGAGGCCCTCTGGCCCGACGAGACAGGACGCACCGGCGCCGCCAGAGCCGCCGATACCTGGCCCGCCCACGACCCCGGATACACCGCTGAGACCGAGAGCCCCCGGGGCCCCGAAGCACCGGCCGCGGACGCTAAGCCGGAGCCAGCCAAGGCAGGCGGTCGCGAAGCGTGGCCGCTTCGCGACCCCGGCTTGCACGCCCCCGTACCCGACCCAGAAGCCGTGCCGCGGGAAACGCCGCAGTGGGTCAAGGAGATGGCCGCGCGCACCCGGGCAGCGCGGGAAATGCTCGATGCGCGGGCCTCCGTCATGATCCCGGCCGAAGACCCCGACCTGGAACACGACGGCGCCGCATGGCCAGCCCAGTCCGAGCACCCGCACGACCCGCTGCTCGCGCCGCCACAGCCGGAAATCCGGCCCTCCCGCGAGGTCCTGGCCGCAGCGGCCGAGCGGGACCTGGGCGCAGAAGCAGGGCGTTAGCAAATGTCAGATACCCACCCGATACTGAGCGGTGCCGGAGAGCCCGACGAAGGCGGCGAACGATGAGCACGGAAAACTACCCGCGGATCCCCTACAAAGCCGCCCCATGGCCCGGCGGCCAAGCACCGCGCTACGTCCTGGAAGCCCTAGCAGACGACGACGATCCACAAGTCGCAGCAGCCGCACAGCAGAAACTCGACGCCATAGACGCCGAGGAGGCGTTGCCGCCGCCCGCTGGCGCCACGATCACGCCGGTGTACGAGGCCGCCGAAGGCTTCGACCCGTTCCCAGACGACGATGCTTAGCGGCCCGCGGCCGCACCGGCCACGATGGCATTGCCGTCGTGCACACGGTCAAACGGGGCAGTCATCGCGCACGCCTCCGGCATCAGTGATGCGTGAGCCGACGGTTTTACATCCCTGAGGGCACGGCGACGCTCCGGCCCTCGCTTTTCGGGCTGGGCATAACCCCTGTCGTCACACGATGTACGAGGGTCTCGTGCTGTTGCCGATCGCTGTCGCTTGCATGTGGTCAAGCAGGTACAGGAAGACCTGCTCGGTCACTATCCGGACGCCGAGTTTCTGGGCGCTCTTAGCCTTTCCGGACTGAGAGTATGGGTCTGCCGTCACAACCAGTGCAGTCCTGGCGCTGACAGACGTGCTCACGACAAGCCCGGCGGCAGTGGCCAGGGCCTCGATTCCGGACCGGGTCATCTCCATGTCGCCGGTAAAGACCACTCGGTCACCCGCATTAAGCGATTGGGCCGGGGGGCGAGCGGGGTGACCGTGTCCACGGCGCATGTCTTCGAGAATTGTGAGGGCTTCGGTGCCGGGGACGGCGAGCAGCTGGGCGACTTGGAGCAGGTCCGCGCGTTCGGCGTGGGTGAGGTGCCCGTCGCGCCATGCGGCGGCGGAGACGTGCTGCAGATATTCGCGGTGGGCGCGTCCTGCAGCGTCGCGCGTGAGCCCGAGTTCGGTGGCTAGCCCCCAGAGGGTACGGAGTTCGCCGGTGCTGACGATGCGGTCGTCAAGGATTCTGTCGAGGACGCCGAGGTAGGTATCTATGTCGCCGCTGGAGCCACGTGGCAGGCGGTCAACGAGATCCCCTAGTGGTGGCCGCTCGTTCGCGCGGCGCAGGGATTGCTCCTGGCGTGTCACGGGGGCGAAGCCCGCGCCGCCGGAGGGCGGGGGGAGCCAGGGCAGGCAGGCGGCCTGGGCAAGGGCCTGCATCCAGGAGCCGGGTATCTCCCGGTGCGCGGCCCGGTAGCAGGAGAGCAGCCCGGCGGCGGCTTGAGCGTCGCACAGTGCGCTGTGGTGCTGGGACAAGGTGACACCAGCGGCGGCACAGCAGGCGGGGAGGTTGCGGGCAGGGAGTCCGCTTAGGTAATGGCTGGCGAGCCTCATTGTGCACATCACAGGTGGAGGGGGCAGGCTCGCCCCGCACCGATTGAACTCCGCGTCAAGGAATCGCGCATCGAAAGCGGCGTTGTGGGCGACGAGAACCCGCCCGGCCAGTAGCTGCCACACGCTCCCGGCGGCGGCGGCGAAGGTTGGTGCGTTGTGCACGTCGGCGGCCTTGATGCCGTGGTAGCGGGTCGGGCCGACGTCCCGGCCCGGGTTGATCAGCGTGCAGAACTGGCCGGTGACCTCAACATTAGTGTCAAGGTGGACGACTGCCACCTCGACTACCCGATCCGTTGAACGGATATAGCCCGGTAGTCTCCAGGTCCACCACGGCAAACCCTATTGCCCCGGCTGTCTCCTGCTTGAAAAACCCCACTCCAGCCTCCCCGGCAGGCCAGCATTTATCCCCCAGATAAATTTGATAGGGAATCGTATCCACCGAGGGAAATTTTCGCAGGATTTCCCCGACCATGCCCGCCATCAAAACCTTGTGGTGTCCGTTTCACACCTAGTTGATGCCACCCTGCGAGGTTGGGTAGGGTTCGCCCAATTAATACACAGTCGGAAGGTCGTTCTTGAGCGTGGCTCCCGGCCACACACGACACCAGGCACCATGACACCCTGGTCCTCGTCGCCGACATCGGACCTTCGTTCGGGTGGACCCTGCTTCCGAAGCAACGTATTTCCGCATGCTGGCGGCGCTGACCTGGTAGGGCGGATTTGTCCGTGGTCGCCGTAGAATCCGCAGGCCTGACCCCTTGTAATGGCACGTTAATGGCACGGCGATCTTCGAGGGCGCCGACAGGAATTCCTCCAGCCTCGCCCAGCGTCCGCGAGTCGCGTTCTTCATGCCGGGCTGCCTGCAGGCTCCTCCGAGCTACATCACTCGTTCAGCCTGACGTCGCCGAGCTTCTCCGCCACCCGCCCAGCCCGGACTCACAGCAGGTCTGCACCCGCGGACATGCCCGTCCGCCCAGCTGTAGAGCCACCGGACGATCGACCCGATCACCCACGCCGAACATCTTCCTCCACCTCAAAATGCGGCAGGCTGGCGAGTATGAAGAAGACCCGCCACGCCTCGAGCGCCGCCTGCCGCCCAACGTGGCGGGTCCCATCGGGTGCCGGGCTGGTGGCCTCAAACACGCAATCATCAGGATGATCAAGTCACCCCAGGCATAGAGGTCCCGGCGACGATGCCTCGTGGAACCTCTCGATGGTGTTGCGTGCCTGGTCGTCCATCCGCCGTGACCTCCCTGCCACGAGACCCTGGATCGCGCAAGCGGCCCTCGTCGTCGTCCATGTCGACGGCGGCGTGGTCGCGCGTCCACCATGACCTTTACCACCGTGACCACTTGCTTGCGAAGGAGGTGGCCACGGACCCGGAGGACCTGCGGCTGGGCAGGTAGAGAGCAGCACCAGTTGCTCCGTGAATGACCGTGAATAGCCGTACGTGAGCCCTACCTGACGGGCACATGGCGGGCGCCGGCCTGAGCTCTGGATACGCCGCTTGATCATCAGACGCAGGCATCGACGATCTCCGGACCGTCCAGCGATGGTTGTCTCCTGGGCAGATATTCCAGGCTTGTCGTCCTTGAGCCGATAGTTCGGCTATGGCCTTGGCAGGATCGGCAGCACTACCAGGCGAACCTCAGCTGCAGCGGCGGTCACGTTCGGTTCCGGATGCGGCTTTCTGCTGCTCGAACTCGGCCTCGGTCAGCACGCCCGCTGACAGCAGCTGACCGAGCTGCTCGGCTCTGGCCAGCCGGTGGCCCATGTCCGCTGACTGCGCCGGGGACGCTGGTTCCTGCGGTGGCGGGATGGGCTCGGCGTAGGTCTGCTGCGGCTGTGCCGGGGCCGCGTACTGCGCTGGCAGCAGCAGGCGGAGCTGCCGTACTGCTCTGGTCCTGCGCCACCAGCCGGTTTTGCTGGCGGCACTGAATCCGGCCGTGCACCGATTTCGCCACCGCAACTGTGGCGACGATCTTCGATAGGCCCACGGTGACCTACCTCATCATCGGTCGGCTGGAGGGTGCCGCCGGGTCAGGAGGACTCGGCTGCGTCGAGGGCGGCGATGATCTCGTGGGCAAATGCACGCTGGCGATCAGCCGCGCGCCGTCGCGCCGCCAGGCGTCTGCCAGCGAGACCACGGTTCTCGTAGATCACCACCACGGCGACGCTGCCTGGCTGCGTCGCCGCCGTCTCGGTGACGTCGGAATACCGTCGGCGGACCTTGACGACGCCCCCGCCCAGGCGCTGAGGTCGAACCCCCACCGAGACCGCGGAGTTCCAGACGTCGATCTTCTTGCTCCTGCAGTCAGCGTCCTTGGTGATGAATTCCATGTCCAGGATGTCCACCACGCCCTGGTCGGCCAGGGAAAGCAGCCCCTCGAAGCCCGCAGCGGATGAAGCCGCCCCACCGGGAAATTCGATCGCCAGGAAATCGACTGGTCCTCGTTCGTCATCTGGTCCCGGCTGGGGCGCCGCCGTCATACCTAAGCTCCCCCTTGGAAGCCTCGCTGACCGGCTGGCCGCTGCGGCACAAATCTAACAGTGCCGCCCAGGGACCAGAAACCCCACGCCGAGCCGCTCCCTGCGGAGGTGATCCGGCACCTCCGCCTGTCCTCATTCCGGTGGCCGCTGCTGGCGGCAGATCTCGGACCGCCGCTTGGCCAGATCCGACTGGGCCCGGGCCGGAGTGGCGCATGCGAGCCCCGAGGCCGCCACCTCCACGAGGATTCAGGCTCAGCCCGTACGGGAGAGAGCCAGGTCGCACAGTGACATCATCAGGCAGCAGATCCAGAGGTGCGCTCCCCAACGATCCCCCGCCACAGCAAGATCGTGCAGGAGCGGATAGCCGCCTGCAGGCTATCCCGGGCCATCGCGAAGACCACAGGCAGACCACGAGCCGACCACCCTCGAAACCATCGAAATAGGTTCGACCTGGTCGATCAGCGAACACAGGGAGAAGGTCAGGAACATCGGCTCATCGACGCGGATCATCCGGGCGGCGCTGCTGGCGGCCGCCGCCGCCGCTTTGGCTTTCGCGGCGTCCGGCTGCGCGAGAAGCACCAGGAAGCCGACTGGGCGGTGCAGAACATCCACCAACCAGGCTTCGACGCCCTGGACCCGGCCACCCGGGCGGCGGTCGTTGCCCGGCTGACCTCGAGGAGGATGCTGAAAAGGTCCACGACCTCCGTCGATGACCGGCGGGCGTCGTCGCCCCAGGCCTGGCCAGGCTTGACGTCCATGCGGCCTTTGGTGCGTGCCGGACTTGCGGTCCTCTCCCTGGCGGGTGAGGACGAGGGGGGCTGATGAGGATGGTCAGGCTTGCCCGCAGCCGTTCTGCTCCTGGCAGGGCGCTGTATAGCACGGGCCGTCTATGGCGTGTTTCAGTGGTACCGTCGGCTCTCAGCTGGTGGACCGCGGCAAGGATGCTTTTCTGCAGGTCGCTGAGCGGGATCCGTCACCTGATTCTTCCTGACCGGTCCCAGGCTGCCGGTTTCGGTCTCGGCGGCCCTGGCTGCGGCCTGCCGCACTAGGGCGCTCCCGCGGCGGGGCGGGCCGTGGCGTGGCGCGGGTTGAGCACTTCCCCGGGATGGTTCGCCTGGGCGATCCGCAAGCCGGGATAGTGCCGGCCACCTGGCTGGCCTTCCTCGGCCGGACCGCGCCTGTTCCAGGACCTGGGGGCAGAAGCGCGGACGAGATCGTTTTGATGATAGAGGTGTTGGTCGAACATGGTGTGTGGAGACGGTCCGCGGTTCGATCCCAGCGAGACGATGATCGCGGGCACGCGCACGCCGTAGCGGCCGAACATCCTCCGGTAGTCGTCGTCGGCCTGCCGGTGGCGGGACGTGACCGTAGAAGCCGCCGGTTTCGTCGTAGACGACGACCAGGCGGGACGGTCCGTTGCGGGGCTTGAGGCCAGCGCGTCGTAGACGGCCAGCGCCAGGTCCTGACCGTCTTGATGTCGGCCATCAGGTGGTCGTCGTTGACCGGGAAGCCCAGCAGGTTGAAGTTGGTGAACACCGGGTCGATCCACGACACCGACCGCAGCGTCCCGGCCGCGGCATCTCGGAGAGCTTCAGGATCTTCGGGTTGCACGTGATGTAGAACACGGTCTTCCACGGCAGGCCGGTCTTGCTGAAGTAACCGAACCAGGTAGTGGTGGCCCAGCCGGTAGCGGACGTCGGCCAGCCGCGAGCGTCCCGGATCGAAGGAATACCAGCGCCACCGTCACCGGCGTCCAGATGCCGGACGAAGACCGCCTCGTGGTACAGCCACAGCGGCGCGTGCGCGGGCGGGTAGTCCCCGGCTTCCGGCCGCCGCCCCGCTCAAGGCGTACAGGCGGTTGGGCAGCATGGCGCCGGGCACTGAGGCGAACCAGCGGTCGCACGCCCGCGAACTGCTCGGCCAGGTGATCGTCGACCGGCACGTCGGCGCCGTCGTAGTAGCCCATGACGCAGCCCGGTTCCTGCATCCTCGACCCGCCCGCAGCCAGGTAGCGGCGGCGCTGGCGACGAACGCTCATGGTCCCCGTTGGCGATCTCTGCAGTTCGATCACGCTCGCGGAGTGGATCAGGCTCCATCTGCGGCCCGTACGGCGAGATGGATGCACCCGGATCAGCCCAGCCCTGGTAGTCGTTAGCCAGCTCCCGGGCGCAGGCCGTCGATCTCCGGGCGCCTGCCGCTGAGGGACAGATCGACCGAGCATGTGATCAAAGGACCTGTTCTCCAGCATCACGACTACGACGGTGACGATCTTCTCCAAGGTTGCTGGCACCTGCTCGATCACCCTCGTTAACGTCCACCGCTCCTCCGCCGTTCGCCGCGTGGAATCGTTCGGTGAGCGGCCCCGCACCGGCCTCACGCTGGCAAGTGCCCGCTCGCAGCCGACCAGGTGCGCAGATCGCCCGTGTAGCTGTTCGTCTCCAGCATCCATCGCCGCTGACCGTGGTCGCTTGCTGAAGCTGGTGCCGAAGAAGGGCGCGAGGGCCTCGAGCGGCTCCTGGGCCACTCGAACCACCCGGCGTCTGGGTTCGAGGTTTGCCACCGCCTGCAATCGGCGTGAAGGAACAGGCCAGTGCAGAGCTGACAAAGACTACGCCGCGCGACGCCGGTTCTCAGCAAGGACCGGATGGAGGGATTCAGCGACGGCGTGTACGGCTTCGCCGTCACGATGCTGGTACTGGTATCCGCGTTCATCCGCCGGGCACACGCTGCAGCAGGCGCTTCACGCCTGGCCCGGCTACCTGGCCTACCCGCCAGCTTCCTCACGATCGGGTGCTTCTGGCTCGTGCACTCCGCCTTGACCGATCGCTACCGGGTCGATCAGCTCGTTTTCTGCGGCTCAGACTTGCTCTCCTGCTCGTGGTGGTCTTGCTGCCGTTCCCGACCCCAGGCTCGTCGCAGAGGCCCTGCGGCATGATGACCTCAGCGGCGAACGAGTGTATGTCACCTTGTACGGGCTCACGCTCCTGGCCATCCGCCTCCTGGGGTCCGCCCTGGATGCGTATGCGCGGCACGAGCACCTCTACTCACCCGCACAAGAGGGCGAGGAACTGCGCCGCACACAGCGAAAATTCCTGCCCGCCGTCATCGGGTATGTGATCGCGATCCTCATCGGGCTCGCCTTGCCGGTAGCGGCGGTGGCGCTTTACTTCGGTCTCGCGGTCTACCTGGTGGTGCCGTTCCGGGAGGCCGCACGGGTGCTGGCCCGGCGGCACAGCCCCCGCCAATGAACCCCGCTTCAGCTCCGACAGCCAGCGCATTGGTGGATCTTCAGATTCATATTCCTGGGGAGCGCGGCTTTATTCTCATCCGCTTTCCGCGCAAGCGCCAAGATCCCTTGTGAGTGGGCGCGGGTCAATAGTCTGGCGTAGCCGATCGCATGCGACGGCCCGGAGAGGCCGCCAGTGACGCGGCGACCGCGAGCTGGACAATGGGACGCGATAAAGACGGCTGTTCACTGCACCGGTCTGTGTGACGTATGAGCCATTTTGATTGTGTGTACCTGCCGGTGTGGCCCGGCGTGCGCCGGGCGGGGCCTCGCCAGGCCAGAGCCCGGCGCGGACGCCGGGCCAGCGGCGCCGCGTGCGGCGCCGCCTTGATGTAAGAACGCCTCAGTCGGCAGTGCATGATGATGCCCAGCGACGATGCCTAGTGATCCCGGCTGATGGCCCATGATTTCGGCGAGCTGACGGCGTGCGGATGTGCTGGCTTCCGCCAGAGCTTCCTGGCAGCCTGGTGTGGTGCAGCGGACTGTGATGTGGCCGCCACGGGCTGCCTCGGGCGGGCGCGCAGCCGCATGGTTCCCACTGAGGTCACTGTTCCTGGCATCCCAGGGATGCCAGTTGCGGCATTCCTCGGGAAACCCAGGCCAGTCCGCCTCCCTGCGCTGTTCCATCGACTATTCGAACGCCCTGATCGAGTTTCGATGAAGGTCGCCGAGACCGTCTGCTGCTTCTGCGATCTACCCTGGGTCGCGGCCTGTAGGAACTGCCGGGTACCGCCGATTCGTGATGTCTGCCTGAACGCTGAGGCTGATCGCCACGAATATCGATGCCCCGGGTGCCCGGCAAGGCCCCGGCACAGATCACTGGGCACTCCTGGGCGGATCTGCGGCAAGCTCGGCGCGGATCCGCGACCCCGTGAACCGTGCTGACCAGCGCAGAGAGGAGTTCCACCAGGTCCTCGCGGACCAGTTCATGGCGTGCAGTCCTTCGACGAGTGCCGCATCATCGTCGTCGGTGGGTGTAGTCCGAGGTCGCAGGCGAGCACGATCTCGTCGATGAAGACCACGGCCCAGGGTTCCAGGGCGTCCAGCGCGGGCCCGGCTTCCTCCAGGCCCGGCGGGCGTACCGCCGGAACTGCACTAGCAGGCGGGTATGCAGCCGCTGGCCAGGCCGGCCAGGGTGATCTGGCCGTCCCAGTCCCTCCGGCCAGGTCCAGCAGCTTCACCAGCGGAACGCAACCTCGTGCTGGCTTCGTACCTGCTCCAAGATCGCTGTCCAGTCGCTTCGTGCCAGCGCTGCTGCGAATCAGCGGCCAGGCGGATCGCCTCGCGGGCACGTAGCGGCCGCCGTTCCCTTGCCCTTGCCGGTAACGCTCGAAGCCCCCAGCAGTGCTCTGCCTGCGCCCAGCGGACCACGTCCTCGCCGCTGATCGCCGCGATCACGACCTCGACCGTGTGGGTCGCCAGGCCTAGACCAGGCCGCCAGGAACTCACCGACGGCGGGCTGCCATGGTGACATCCAGCAGCAGGTTTCAGGCCGTCCGCGACCGCCCGCGCGGCGAGCCGTTTCGCCACATGCTCGGCTTCGGCATGCACCAGGTCGGCGCCGTCCAGGGGTGACAGGCCCGCCACGACGATCAGGCTGCGCCGGGCCAGCTCCTGCAAGATCCATGAAGACGCTGAGCGTGAAGTAGCGGCCCAGATCGATGCCCGCCGCCGCGAGCGCCAGCGAGTTCTTGCCCGCTACCGCGCGCAGGCCTCCGGCGAAGACCGCGCGCCGCTCGCACGGCACCCCGGCAGCCTGCTCGTACAGCGCCGCGACGATCCGGCGCTGATGCTTGCTGCAGTTCCGTAACCAGATCACCATGGACCTCCACCTGAGACACTACCGAGACCATACCCGCTTGCCAAGTTTCGCCGAGCTCAGGCGCGAGCCGGTCGCCTCATCGGCACCGGCGATCCAGGCCGGGGTCAGCGTCACCCTCCGTCCGCACGGGAGGACCAACGCACGCTGGAGTTGCTGGACACTCCGCCCTTTCAACAGCTCTTTCAGGCGGATCGCCGACAGCCGGAGATCAGGATCAGGTCCATCCGGCAGGTGTGAGAAATCGTCAGTTTCCTGGACACGCCCTGGCGTCCGCTGGCGGTTTCCTGCCGGGCCAGTACACGTGAGCGCCGCGATGCCGGGCTCCGGCTCCTCCTCGTCACATCGTCTGGTGTCACGGTCCTTACGGCACCTTTCCTGCCAGGCTCGAAGGCTCAGCGTGACCGGGCCGGGAACGCCGTTGTCGGGACAGTCTTCGCAGGCTCGAATACGGGCGAAGGATTTGCCCTCGCCGGTCAGCGTTATGAGCAATCAGGCTGTCAGTGGTCGGTCTTGGTTTGCTCGGCACGCGGGAGCTTCTCTGGACTCATTGTTCACTGGCGTAACGATACAGTGAGACTCTTGCGGAACGTAGCAGGGCTCGACATGCGAAGCGTCGATTACGCAGCGATCGAGAAGGCGCCGGATCGTGTCTGAGGAGGCACTACTGTCGCTGGCATCGCTGGCCGGGCGGACGGTGGTCGCTGCTGCAGGTCACGGAGCACGTGGGCAACGACGAAGCGCGGTTTTGTACGGCTGCTGGGGCCGCAGTGACCCACAGCGACCGACTGGCAGAGCAGCGGCTGGAGCAGGCACATGAGCAGCTGACGGCGTCCCCTCCCCCACGAGTTGGGGCAAGTGCAAGCGCCACTCAGCGACCCAGCCTGGCAGACGCCGCTGCTGAACATGCTGGAGGACACCCTGAGATAGCGGGTCAAGGGCGACCTGCAGACGCTAGTGGAGCAGGTTCAGGACCAGCTGCCTGCCGGGACCGTGTCAGCCAGCTGGTCACAGGGATCGCCGCAGGCCGGGACATCATTATCACCGCGTCGGGCCCCGGGGTGGCGGCCGGATCGTCCACAGGGAACGTGACGCCGGGCCTGCGGCCCAGGGTCCGGCGAAGCAGTGGCCCGCATCCGGGACGACCTGAGCTCCGCGCCGGTTCGGTTAATGCGGGCGCGGGACGCTGCTATGAGCGGGTGCAGAGCGTCCGGAAGTGCCCAGCCAGCCAGTGCACTTGATCCGCACCTTCCCTCGTGGGCCGGGAGGAGGGCTGACGGATCTGCATGCCCACATGTCAACAGGGATGAGCCAGGACCCGCGGGTGGTGGTGCTGTACGGCATG
>CAVXCV010000007.1:0-305130 GCA_963760405.1 uncultured Actinomycetes bacterium
AGAGCCAGCGCCAGGATTCTGCGGCGCGTCCTCACCGTCGCGAGCCCAGTTGAGCGCCGGCTTGAGACTTGTATCAGTCATGATCAGTGACCTCCCATGCCTCAAGCAGATTGCCCCGACCTGCTTCCCGCCCGGGCCCGCGGCGGTCACGGCGACTCATACCGCAGACCCACTCACTTGGACCCTAGAGTCGCGAAACAGCGCCGATCATGAGGGATTCACCTCATCTTTGGAAACTGAGTCCTGACCCCTCCCGATCACAACCCGCGGCGGCTCCTCCGGCAGCGGCGCTGGCAGCCGATGTCGGAGGCATCGCCGACGACGGTTTCGATGCGCAGGGCCCAGCCATGCCGCCCCGACGACGTCGCAGCCGGGCTCAGCAGCTTCCCGAAGCGGCATCCGGCGACCCTGCCATCAGGTGGGCTCAGCCGCCGTGGCACGGCCGGACGGCCGGATTACCCAGCGGCTGAACTCGCCCCGAACTGGCTGATCTGCCCTTGCTGTCAGTACTCGCACCTGAGCGCGGACAAGTGCAAATACTCGGCGATCTGGCCGCCTCAGAATTGGGTCAAGCGCTTGGCCCGCTACTTCCGGCAGGATTGCCGCAGCGAATGAACATGCTGATCTTTGGATAAGCATGTACTAGCGCAAACGTCCTCAATCGGCTTTGTGAACGTGCTCCTGACCGCTACGACCAAGCTGTCGAGCAGAGATCCACCGTCGGTTGAATCAGAGACCGCGGCCGGGCCGCCTCCGCCAGCTTCGCTACGTTCAGTGACCGAATCCGCCACGCGTGGCAACAGCGCCGTGGAACGACTCGTGGAACGAGCATCGGCGGAAGCTCTGTGCAATCAGTGCTTTCCGGGCATACAGAAGGGGCATCCGTGCAGGTAGAGCGCTCTTAGCGCCGCAGCTGTCCTCTTTTAATCCGCGGGTTCAATCTCAGTCCCGGAGGGCTGGCCGCCGATAAGCGGCTTTACGTCAAGTGGAAGCGCTTGGGGTTGGGGCGAACGGAGGGCCTGACCAAGCCACCGTTCCAGGCGGCAGTGGTCTCCACTTTCTCGCACCAAGTCAGCGGCCTGCCGCATGGCGCGACGTACCGATATAGGCAGCAGTCAGTTACTAGGCCCGCCGCCACCATTTTGCCTTCTTGGTCCAGTAGGCGAGGTAGTTCAAGACGGACAGGGTGTTCGGGTGCTCGGGGCCGGACACCCGCTCGACCACGGGCAGCAGCGCGGCGTACTGGTCGCGGGCCCCCGCCGCATCCCCCGCCTCCCCGGTCCAATAGGCGAGCATGCCGCGGGCGGACAGGGTGTCCAGGTGCTCGGGCCCAAGGACCCGCTCGCGGACCGGCAGCAGCGCGGCGTACTGGTCGCGGGCCCCCGCCGCATCCCCCGCCTCCCCGGTCCAATAGGCGAGCATGCCGCGGGCGGACAGGGTGTCCAGGTGCTCGGGCCCAAGGACCCGCTCGCGGACCGGCAGCAGCGCGGCGTACTGGTCGCGGGCCCCCGCCGCATCCCCCGCCTCCCCGGTCCAATAGGCGAGCATGCCGCGGGCAGACAGGGTGTCCAGGTGCTCGGGCCCAAGGACCCGCTCGCGGACCGGCAGCAGCGCGGCGTACTGGTCGCGGGCCCCCGCCGCATCCCCCGCCTCCCCGGTCCAATAGGCGAGCATGCCGCGGGCGGACAGGGTGTCCAGGTGCTCGGGCCCAAGGACCCGCTCGCGGACCGGCAGCAGCGCGGCGTACTGGTCGCGGGCCCCCGCCGCATCCCCCGCCATCCCGGTCAAGGCCGCGAGGTTGTTGCGGGTGTCCAGGGTGTTCGGGTGTTCAGGGCCGTTCACCCTCTCGATCACGGGCAGCAGCGCGGCGTACTGGTCGCGGGCCCCGGCCGCATCCCCCGCATCCCCGGACCAGCGGGCGAGGTTGTGGCGGACGGCCAGGGTGTTCGGATGCTCGGGGCCGGACACCCGCTCGCGGACCGGCAGCAGCGCGGCGTACTGGTCGCGGGCCCCCGCCGCATCCCCGGCCAGCCCGGTCCAGTAGGCGAGGCCAGGCGCGGGCAGACAGGGTGTCCGGGTGTTCGGGCCCAAGGACCCGCTCGCGGACCGGCAGCAGCGCGGCGAGCTGGACGTGGGCCCCGGCCGCATCCCCCGCCTCCCCGGACCAGCGGGCGAGGCTGGCGCGGGCGGACAGGGTGTCCGGGTGTTCGGGCCCAAGGACCCGCTCGATGACGGGCAGTAGCGCGGCGTACTGGTCGCAGGCCCCGGCCGCATCCCCCGCATGCCCGCACCAGTCGGCGAGGCTGCCGCGGGCAGACAGGGTGTCCGGGTGTTCGGGGCCGTAGGTGTCACCTTCGTTGCAGGCGTCGGCGACCAGCTGGAACAGGTCGCGGGCCGCCGGGTAGCTGCCGCTGTAGCCGAGGTAGTCCGCGATCCGCCGCATGCCGCCGCTGGTCAGGTCAAGGACAGCGCGGGCATGCGGCAGCAGCACCGCGCACGCCGGCCAGGTGGCGGGCAGTTCCGGTTCGGTGGGGATCGCCGCCTCGACCAGGATTGCTGCGGCCTGTTTCCACTGGTCGGCCGCGCCCGCAGGTGCCTGGCTGAGGGTGGTGGCCTGGACCAGGCGGTGCATCAGCACCAGGCCGTCCCCGGCCAGGGTGACCAGGGAGTAGCGGCGCAGTGCGGCGACCGCATCCCCCGCCGCGACCGGATCGCCCAACAGCGGCCCGACCGTGGCCGCTACCTGCGGAGCAAGTTCCCCAGCGCCCTGCGGGTCGGCGAGGAGCAGGGGCAGCGGCACCGGCTCGGGTGCCAGGCACGCTAGCAGCCGCAACAGCCCTGTCGCGGCCGGGGCCGGTTCCCCCAGCCGGGCGAAGGCCAGCCCCAAGGTGGCCGCCACGTCCGCCGGGTGCCCGCCGGCCTGGCCGCGGGTCAGCAGATCTGCCCGCCGGTCCCGGAACAGCGATAGGTAGGCGGCCAGGGTGGTCCCGGTGGCCTGGATATAGGCGGCGGCCTGCTCCAGCGCCAGCGGCAGCCCGCCCAACTCGGCGGCCAGCTCCGTGGCCACCTGCTCGTTCGGGTCACCGGTCCGGCTGACCAGAAGCGCTGCCCCCACCCCCGTGCCGAGCACGGGGACCTCCACCGCCTGGCCGTGTGGCCACACCGCGCTCTGGCTGGTGATCAGCACCCGGCCTCTCCCCGCTGGCGGCAGGAACCGCTGCACCGCCTCTTGGCCGTCGGCGTTGTCGAACAGCAGCAGCCACTCCTGGGTATAAGCGGCAAGCACGCCGTGCACCGTGGCCACCGGATCCCGGGTGTCGGCAGCATCCCGACCCCCGAGCTGGGCTGCCAGTTCGGCGAACCCGGCCGCCAGTACCGCCAGGTCCTCGCACGCGAACTGCCAGGCCACCCCCACCTCGGCCAGGTGCCGGTGCGCGTACTCCACTGCCACGCTCGTCTTCCCAGCACCCCCCAGCCCATGGAGCGCCACCACCGTCGGCCCTGCCCCCTCACCGCCGACCAGCCGGGCCTCCAGGCCAGCCAGCAGCTCCTCCCGCCCGGCCAGCAGCCCCGGCCGCGGTGGCAGCCTCACGGGCTGGCTCGCCACCCTGGCGCTGCCCGCTCCGGCCAGCGCCTTCACCTGGTCGGCCAGCTGGGCGAGCATCCCTTCGAGCTGCTGGCCTTGCAGGTGGGTCACGTCGTGGTTCAACTGGTCCGCCAGCGGTGCCAGCGGCCCGCCACCGGACCCTCGGACCATGATCTCCCGCACCAGATGACGAGCCAGCGTCTGGCCCAGCACGCCGTCCGGTATCCCGAGCGCCTCGGCCGACGACTGCCCCGTGCCGGTGACACCGGGGTCATCCAGGACAGCCAGCCGCTCGGCGATCCCCGCCTGCAGCGCTTCCAGCAGGGTCGCCTGCCCGGCCAGCGCAGCGACGGCCGTCGGCGCGCGGAAGACCTCGCTGACCACCATCACCAACTGCTCCGCCTGACCGCCGCCCGATGGGTCCAGCTTGGCAGCAGTGGACTCGATTGCGGCCGTGGCGGCATGGCGCAGCGCACGCTCCTGATCACTGCCGAGCACCAGCCTCGTCAGCCTCTTGCGGCCGGCATCGGCGACAAGCCCGACCAGCCACGCCGCGAGGTCATCCGCGACAAAAACCACGCCAGCAGTCTTCCCCTCCAGAGGCTTGCCGCGCACGCTTGGTGCAAGTGAACACGCGGGAGGTCTGTTTACTCAGTTCACCCCTCACAACGCCATGGCCTGGCCGTGTCCCGCTGTGGGAGTGAAATGGGAGCGGCGACCCGCCACCAGCTGCGGTCAGACGCGGTCAGAGGCCGTGATCGTGGGCTATCTTGACCATTCTGACGTGCATCGACGCCACCAAGCTGCGGGTTTGTTGGCCTGCGTACTCAGTTCGGGACGAAGCGGCTGCTGCTTCGGAGTACGACCACGCGAACGCGACGATCACTTTGAACGTGATGGTCAAAGCTGGCCTGCTGCTCAAGGATGAGTCGGCGTTGCGTACCGGTTTAGGCAAGTAACGGAGCTGCTGGTCGGCGCGAACGTTGGGGACGGCCAGGACATCGGGTGATCGGAAGCCTGCCTACTCCACCTGCCCCGAAACGTGCAAGCCGAAGATCTTGTCCATCACCTCGGCGCCCTTGGTGAGCGCTGGCCGGAGCTCGTGCCGGTAGACCAGCTCGGTCGTGCTTGTCCTGTCGTGGCCTGCCAGCAGCGCGATGCTTTCCACCGGCACACCGTTGGCCGACAGCACCGACACGAAGGTGTGCCGCATCTCCCGCGGCGCCCAGGCCTTCCCCAGCCCCGCCTTCTCGGTCAGCCCCTGGAACGCCCGGATCACGTTGCTCGCGCTTAGCGGTGTCCCAAGCGTCGATGCGAAGACCAGCCCGTGATCGTGCCAGAGCTGTCCCGCCCGCAACCGGTCCTGAGCCTGGAGCTTGCGATGATCCCGTAGTGCGTCAACGCACCGGCGTGGTAGTGCCAGTGTCCGCCGTGACTTACCGGTCTTGGTGTCCCCTCCGTGCCGCTGCGCCCGCCAGACATAGATGGCGTACCGGTCCTCCTCGCCGCCATCGCGGTCGAACCCGGCCGAGGTGACCGGCTGCCACCCCCGGAGTCCCCTATCCACCGCACCACGTGATCCCACCGCAGCGCCCGTGCCTCCTCGGTGCGGATGCCAGATAGCAGGCTCAGCGCCACGTACGCGTGCCACCGCGTTCCCTCAGCCGCCGCCAGCAGCGCCTTCGCCTGATCGACCGTGAAGCTCTTCGACGGCCGACCGGCACGCCCACGAGGCGGCTGTACCAGGGCGGCCACGTTCCGACCGACCAGGTCGTTGGCCTCAGCGTGCCGGATGGCCCGCTCCAGCGCGTTGCGGGTGATCTGCAACGACCTGGTCGAGTAACGGGACGTGAGCTGACCCAGCGCCGCCCGGATGTCGCCGGCGCTCACCTCGCGCAATTGCTTGCTCCCGAGCTGGTCCAGGACCGGCTCGAGCAGCCCCTCATACAGCCGAGAGGTCCGCTCCGACCGCCCGTCGAGCCCGTCGCGGAGCCAGTCCTCTACCGCCTGCCGCAGCGAATACCGCCCCGGCGAGCGCACCCCGTCGCTCAGTTCCCGGTGCAGCGCCCGGAGCTTGTCCCGGACTTCCTGCTTGGTCTTGCCGCGTACCTTGCGCCTTAACCGCTTGCCGTCCGGGCCCCAGCCGACCGAGACCGCCCCCACGTACCGGTTCTTGGTGGCATCGAAGTAGATCGAGTCCTCGCCGTGACCCCTGCGGCGAGCCGTAGCAGCTTCCGCCATGAGGGGAGGCTAACACGCTTGGCTCCCCGTTTGGCTCCCCCGCAAGCTCCAGAGGCCTGCATCAAGCCTCTCACCTGCGCCCCGAGCGCGACTCGAACGCGCGACCTACTGCTTAGGAGGCAGTTGCTCTATCCGCTGAGCTATCGGGGCATAGCCGGTTCTGGGCGGCTGAGGGCACTAGTACCCGGCCGCAGGGACCCGACCTAGCCTAACTGGTCAGCCGCAGGATCGCGCCGGACGGCTGGTGGCCGGAGGCTGAAGGGCTCCCGCCCTGGGCGGTGCACACCGTCCAGGCACGGTACCTGGACCAGCGCCGTCACCAGGCCCGTAGGGTGGTGGGTCAAGACCGCGACGCAGGCACAATACGCAGGAGCAAGGAGCCCAGGTCGGTGCAGGTACGAGACGTCATGACGCAAGCCACCGTCACGGAGACCCCGTCGGACAGCCTCCGCTCGGCGGCGGAACGGATGTGGCGGCAGCAGACCGGGTCACTGCTGATCGCTGACCAGGGCCAGCTGACCGGGATCATCACCGAGCGGGACCTGCTGCGGGCGGTGGCGCTTGGCGCGAATCCGGAGACCAGCACCGTGGACGAGGCGATGACCACGGAAGTCTTCACCGTGCCGCCGGACATGCCGCTGCATGAGGCGGCCCGGGAGATGGCCACCCGGTGGATCAGGCACCTGCCGGTGGTGGAGGACGGCGAACTGCTTGGCGTGATCAGCATGCGCGACATCACCGGGGTCTTTGCCGCGCTGAGCCCGGCCGGGGTGAGCGTGGAGCACGAATTCGACCAGCTGGTCCGGGAGCGCCGCCTGGCCCGGATCGAGCACGGCGACCTCGACTGACCGTCCCGGCCGTTATCAGTTCGAATTTTCGCCCCCCCAGGGGCGAAAATTCGAACTGCTGATTGATCGAGGCCAGCTTAGGGGAGTTCGAGCGGGAGGCGGATCCCGTCCAGGACGTTCGGGCACGGGCAGGTGCGGTCTACTGGGAGCGCCCCGATCACGCCCATGACGAGTTCCCGGAGCCGGGCGACGTTCCCGGCGAACACCCGGAACACCTCGTCCTGGGTCACTCCCTCGCCCTCCTCTACCCCGGCATCGGTGTCGGTCACCAGGGCCAGGGCCGTGTAGCACAGCGCCAGTTCCCGGGCCAGCACGGCTTCCGGGTGCCCGGTCATGCCGATCAGCGTCCAGCCCTGGGCCGCGTACCAGCGTGATTCCGCCCGGGTGGAGAACCGCGGGCCGTCGATGACGACCAGCGTCCCGGAGTCAGCCAGGTCCCAGTCCGCCGCCTTGGCCGCGGCGATCGCCTGCGCCCGGCCCACCGGGCAGTACGGGTCGGCGAACGGGACGTGCACGGCGCCGCCGGTGTCGTAGAAGGTCTGGATGCGGCCGGTGGTGCGGTCCACGATCTGGTCCGGGATGGCCAGCCTGCCGGGGCCGAACGCGGGGGTGAGCGAGCCCACCGCGGTGGGGGCCAGGACCTGCCGGACCCCCAGCGAGCGCAGCGCCCACAGGTTGGCCCGGTACGGAACGCGGTGCGGCGGGAACCGGTGGTCCCGGCCGTGCCGCGGCACGAACGCCACCCGGCGGCCCGCGGCCTCACCGACCACGATGGGGTCGCTGGGCACTCCGTACGGCGTCTGGACCGTGACTTCATCGGCGTCGTCGAGGAACTCGTAGAAGCCCGACCCGCCAATGACGCCGATCTCTGCCCGCTGACTCGGGGCCCGCTGATCCGGGGCCCGCTGATCCGGGGCCCGCTGATCCGGGGCCTGCTGCTCACTCACGCGCATAGGTTAGCCAGCCGCCAGGCCACGACGGGACCTTTGCCCATGGATGCTGCCCAGGGATGCTGCCCCGTGCTGCCCGCTCAGGAGCCAGACGACGACTTGGAACCCGACGAGGAAGCAGCCGGCGCCGAACTCGCTGACGAGCTCTTGCCGTTCTTCTCCCCTGACGACGAGGACGAAGAAGACGAGGACGACGAGGACGACCCAGAGCCCGACGAGTCCCCGGACTTGCCGTCGGAAGAGGACGCGGACTTCTCCCCGGACTCCCCTGACCCGGACCCGGATCCAGTCCCGCTCGGCTCCTTGTCCTTCTTGCCCCGGTCACCCGCGCCCGAGCCGTTGCGGCTGTCGGTGCGGTAGAAGCCAGAGCCCTTGAACACGATGCCCACCGGCGAGAAGACCTTACGGAGCTTGCCGCCGCAGAGCGGGCAGACGGTCAGCGGGTCGTCACTGAACTTCTGCACGACCTCAACCGGCTCGCCGCAATCAGTGCAGCTGTACTGGTAGGTCGGCACTGTCCCTCCTCCAGTGGCCGATGTACTGCTAGCGGTTCCGCACGTGCTAGCACTCTCGGTCCACGACTGCTAAATGTTAGCTTATGTCAATGGGCAGCCTGGTCACCCCTGCCCCAGGCCGGGCCACTAGCCGCACCGGCTGGTCATGCTCCCCCGCCGGGACTTCGTCCAGCAACTCCCCGTCGTAAAGGCACGCAACGGTAGGTATCCGCGCACCGACCCGGCTCAGCGCGCGGTCGTAGGAGCCACCGCCGCGGCCAAGCCGGCGACCCGCCCGGTCCACCGCGAGTGCCGGGACCAGGACCAGGTCGGCGCTGGTGATGGCGGTGACACCACGCGGTGGCTCGGACGGCTGGAGCAGCCCGCGCGGGCCGGGCCGGACCGAGTCCGGGCCCTCGTAAGAGGCCCAGTCCAGGTCCCCGTCCGGCAGCAGGACCGGCAGCAGCACATATGTGCCGCGCTTCCACAGCGCGAACACGAGCCCTTGGGTATCCGGCTCGGTGCCCACCGAGTAATAGGCGGCCACGGTCCCGGCCATCTGGGTCTCCGGCAGCGACAGCACCGCGTCGCGGATGGCCCGGCGGGCCGCGGCCCGTTGCTCCCCGGTGAGCTGGCGGCGGCCGGCCAGCAGCCGCTCGCGGAGCGCGGCCTTGGCCCGGCCCAGCCCCAAGTCCTGGCCCAGCCCCACGTCCACCTCCTGGCCCAGCCCCACGTCCACCTGCTGGCCCAGCCCCACATCCAGCCCTTGGTCCACTCCCTGGCCGAGCCCGGATGGGCCCGGATCCTCTGGATTCACTGGGCGTCGCCTCCAAGGTGGCCTCATGGTGAGTTTGCGCTGCCGCTGGCGGGCTAGGGTACTGGGATGCCTGACATTGCCCCCGTGACTAAGGCCGTTGTCCCCGCGGCTGGCCTGGGAACCCGGTTCCTGCCAGCCACGAAGGCGACGCCCAAGGAAATGCTCCCGGTCGTGGACAAGCCCGCCATCCAGTATGTGGTGGAAGAGGCGGTCGCCGCCGGTCTCGACGATGTGCTGCTGATCACTGGCCGGAGCAAGCGGTCCATCGAGGACCACTTCGACCGTAACTATGAGCTGGAAGAAGCGCTGGCCGCCAAGGGCGACAAAGAGGGACTGGCCCTGATCCGGGAGTCCTACGAGCTGGCCACCGTGCACTACGTCCGCCAGGGCGACCCCAGGGGCCTAGGCCACGCGGTGTCCTGCGCGGCCAAGCATGTCGGCCATGAGCCGTTCGCCGTGCTGCTCGGCGACGACTTCATCCACCCGGAGGACGGCCTGCTGCAGCGCATGCTGGAGGTACGCCAGCGCCGCGGCGGTTCGGTCGTCGCGCTGATGGAGGTCGGCCCCGATCAGGTGTCCAGCTACGGCTGCGCCGCGATCGAGAACACCGACGAGGACGACGTCGTCCAGGTCACGGACCTGGTGGAAAAGCCCGCGCCCGCCGACGCGCCCAGTAACTGGATCATCATCGGCCGGTACGTCTGCGACCCAGCGGTGTTCGGCGTGCTGGAGCACACCGCGCCGGGCCGGGGCGGGGAGATCCAGCTGACCGACGCGCTCAAGGAACTCGCCCAGACCGATCCCGCCCAGGGCGGCGGGGTATCCGGAGTGCTGTTCCGCGGCCGCCGCTACGACACCGGGAACAAGATCGACTACCTGCGCACGCTGGTCCAGTTCGCGTGCGAACGGCCGGACGTGGCCGACGAGTTCGTGCCCTGGCTGCGTAAGTACGTCAACGATCTCCGATGACCGCCACCGGGCACGCCGACCACGGACAGCACGCGCACCACGGTGGCGGCGGGCACGATCACGGCGACCAGGACCTGACCTCGGTCGAGGATCATCTAGCCGAGGTGCTCGCCACCATCCACCCGGTGGCCCCGGTCCTCGTCCCGCTGGCCGAGGCCGAGGGCACCGTGCTCGCCGCGGACGTCACGGCTGGCACCCCGCTGCCCTCGTTCGACAACTCGGCCATGGACGGCTACGCGGTACAGGCCAGCGACCTGGCCGGCGCCACCGAGGACAGCCCGGTCGCGCTGCCGGTGGCTGGCGAGATCCCGGCCGGCGACACCGGCTCCCACCGGGTCGAGCCGGGCAGCTGCCTGCGGATCATGACCGGCGCGCTGCTGCCGGCCGGCGCGGACGCCGTGGTCCAGGTCGAGTGGACCGACGGCGGCCTGGACGTAGCCCGGTTCCGCCGCCCGGTCCAGCCGGGTAACGCGCTGCGCCACCGCGGCGACGACGTGGCCCAGGGCGACCTGCTGCTGCCCGCCGGAACCAAGGTGGGCCCGGTGCAGATGGCGTTGCTGGCCGCGTCCGGGCTGGGCTCGCTGCGGGTCTACCCCCGGCTGCGGGTCATGGTGATCTCCACCGGCAACGAGCTCGCCGAACCCGGCACCCCCCTGGTCCCGGGCCAGATCTGGGAGTCGAACAGCTACCTGCTGGCCGCAGCCGCCCACCAGGCCGGCGCGACCACCGAGCGGCACCGGGTGCCCGACGACCCGGCCGCGGTCCTGGCCGCCCTGGAGCGACTGGTCCCCCAGGCCGACGTCCTGATCACCAGTGGCGGGGTGAGCATGGGCGGCGAGCACGACGTGGTCAAGGCCACCTTGTCGAAGCTCGGCACGGTGCTGTTCCGCAAGGTCGCGATGCAGCCGGGCATGCCGCAGGGCTTCGGGGTCCTCGGCGCGGGCCACATCCCGATCTTCACGTTCCCAGGCAACCCGGTCAGCGCGTACATCTCATTCCTGCTGTTCGCCAGGCCCGCCCTGGCTGTCCGGCAGGGTCTTTTTCCGCAACGCCTCCGGACCGTCAGTGCCGCCCTCACCGCCGGCGTCCGTTCGCCGCGCGGGCGGCGGTCGTACCTGCGTGGCGTGCTGGACCCCGCCGCGGAGACGGTGATCCCGCTGACCGGCCAGTCCTCGCACCAGCTCGGCGCGCTCGCCCAGGCGAACGCGCTGATCATGGTGCCGGAGCAGATCACCCAGCTGGGCGAAGGCGACGGCGTGGACGTAATGTGCCTGCCATGACGGAGCACGGCCAGCCGGACCCGGGGCAGGTACTCACCCACCTGGATGCGGCCGGGAACGCTCGCATGGTGGACGTGTCCGGGAAGGACGTGACCGCCCGGGAAGCGCGGGCGAGCGGACGGGTGCTGTTGTCCCCCCCGGCAGTGGCCGCGCTCCGGGCCGGCCAACTGCCGAAGGGTGACGCCCTCGCAGTCGCGCGCATCGCAGGCATCCAGGGTGCGAAGAGAACCCCGGATCTGGTCCCGTTGTGTCATCCCATTGCCCTGCACTCGGTCACGGTCGAGCTGGAGGTCCGGGACGACGGGGTGCGGATCGTGGCCGTGACCCGGACGGCTGACCGGACGGGCGTGGAGATGGAGGCGCTGACCTCTGTCACCGTGGCCGCGCTCGCCCTGATCGACATGGTCAAGGCGGTGGATCCGGCGGCGGTGATCACCGACGTGCGGGTCGAGGAGAAACTCGGCGGCAAGACCGGCGTCTGGCGGCGCGATGGCTGACATCCGGGCGCTGGCCATCACCGTGTCGAACCGGGCGTCGGCCGGGGTGTACGCGGACAAGTCCGGGCCAGTGCTGGCCGGCCTGCTGGCCGACGCGGGCTGCGCGGTGGACGGCCCGCTGGTCATCCCGGACGGCGAGCCGGTGGAGGCGGCGCTGCGGGACGCGATCGCGGGCGGGTACCAGGTGGTGGTGACCACCGGCGGCACTGGGCTGACTCCGGGCGACCAGACCCCGGAGATGACCCGCCGGGTGATCGACCGGGAGATCCCGGGCATCGCGGAGGCGATCAGGGCCGCCGGGGTGGCGAAGGGGATCGCGTCGGCGATGCTGTCCCGCGGGCTGGCCGGGCTGGCCGGCGACGTGCTGATCGTGAACCTGCCCGGGTCGTCCGGCGGGGTGCGGGACGGCATGGCCGTGCTCGGCCCGGTGTTGGCGCATGCGGCAGACCAGGCCAGGGGCGGGGATCACCCCAGGTCCGGGGAAGCTTAGGCTGGTTGCGGCGGCCGGTTCCGGCGCCGGCCCGGCCCGGGCTATTCGTATTCATCTGGTGTCGCCGTAGCGTCCTGATCCATAACAGGGGGAAGATGGGCCCCGTGGGACGAATGCGCGGCTGGCCAGTCACGATCGTGGAGCCGGCCCTGCTCGACGAGCCGATCGGCCTCCGGCCGGTGCGCGCCAGGGACTCGCGGATCTGGCGCGATGCCCGGGTGCGCAACGCCGACTGGCTGCGGCCATGGGAGCCCACGAACCCGGAAACCCCGCTGTACCGGTCCACGCTCAGCCCCTACCTGTCGATGACCCGGACCATGCGCCGGGAGGCCCGCCAGGGCCTGGCCCTGCCGTGGGTGATCACCTACGGGGGCCGGTTCGCCGGCCAGCTGACCGTGGGCAGCATCACCTGGGGGTCGGCCCGGACCGCGCAGGTGGGTTACTGGATCGACGAGGCGTTCGCGGGCCGGCAGGTCACGCCGACCGCGCTGGCCATGGCCATGGATCACTGTTTCTTCGTGGTCGGCCTGCACCGGGTGGAGGCCAGCATCCGGCCGGAGAACCGGGCCAGCCGCCGGGTGGTGGAGAAGCTCGGGTTCCGCGAGGAAGGGTTGCGGCGCAGGTACCTGCATATCGACGGGGCCTGGCGGGATCACCTCTGCTACGCGATGACCGCTGATGAAGCGTCTGGGGGGCTGCTGCCCCGGTGGCGGAACGCGCTGTCGGCGTTGCGGGCGGGGTCGGGGAGCTCTGGCGGGGCTGGGGTATGGGGGCCGGGCAGCGGTGGCGGGTCGGGACGGCCCGGTGCAGCCTGACCTGGTGCAGCCTGACCTGGTGCAGCCTGACCTGGTGCAGCCCGACCTGGTGCGGGCCGGGGTAGCCTGAGCGGTTCGGGATGTTCGTCGGCGTGCCGTCCTGGCTCCGGCTCGCGAGCCTCGCTAACCTGACCAGTCTCACCGATCTCACGACACACCGGGGCTAGTGCTGGTGATCGTCTGCGCTCCCCCCTACGGTGCGTGACGTGAGCATGCCCGCAGCGGTGACAACTGCGCCCGCGTTCCTGGGCCAGGTTGGCTGGCGGCAGTGTGCTCCGGGGGAGCTGTTTTGAGCAGCGCAATTCTTTACCTGGCGATCGTCGCTATCTGGGCGTGCGTGCTGATGCCGAGGTGGTTGCGGCCGTCACAGTCGATCCGGCACCGGTCTCACGGGGACGAGGCTCAGGCGGTTACTGACCTTCAGCAGGCTGAGTTCGCCCAGCTTGCTCTCGATACCGCTCCGGCGCGCGCTGAGGCCGCTGTTCCTGTTCCTGCACCGCGGCGGCGCGCCGTGCTGCCCGACCCGCCACAGCGCGCGGTACTGCCGGAACCACCGAAGCGGCGCGCTGTGCTGCCCGACCCGCCACAGCGCGCGGTGCTGCCGGAACCACCGAAGCGGCGCGCCGTGCTGCCCGACCCGCCACAGCGCGCGGTACTGGCGGAACCACCGAAGCGGCGCGCCGTGCTGCCCGACCCGCCACAGCGCGCGGTACTGGCGGAACCACCGAAGCGGCGCGCCGTGCTGCCCGACCCGCCACAGCGCGCGGTACTGGCGGAACCACCGAAGCGGCGCGCTGTGCTGCCCGACCCGCCGCAGCGGGTGGCTGCGGCTGCGCCCGCGGCCGACCCGCCGGCCCGGCCGGCGATGAGCCCGGGGCGCAGCAGGCCCGAGAGACACAGCAGGACCAGGCGCCCATGGCGTCCGCCGCTGTGAGCGCCGTGACCGCCGTGACGCCAGCCCGGGCCAGCGCCCTGCGCGCCCGGCGCCGCATGCTGGGCACGTTGCTCTTCATCACGCTGGGCGCCGGGGCCCTGGCGGCCTTCCGCCTGACCGAGGCGTGGGTCGTCATCCCGCCCGGGCTGATACTGGGTATCTTCCTGCTCCTGCTACGCGAGTGCGCGGGCAGCGACGCCGCACGGGCCCGCAGGCTGGCTCGTGCCGCTGTGGTGGCGTCGCAGGCTGACGGTGTCGCGCGGCCGGATCGTAGGGCTGGTCAGCCGCGGCGGGCGGTGGCTGCGGCTGGTGCTAGCTCGGCCGTAGCTGCTGGGGCAGCCTCGGCTGAAGCTGGCGTGGCCGCGCCGGACGAGATGCTGGAGCCGGTGGCTGAGTCCGGGCGGACAGCGCAGATCATTGACCTCACCGCCCGGGCCCGTGACCAGCTGTACGACCAGTACGAGGACGCGGCGGCCCGGGCCGTCGGCGACTGAACTGCCCTTCTGCAGCTGTGCGGGACCCGCGCGGCGGGGGTGCGCGGGCGCTGATCGCGCGGAGTAGCCCCAGTGTTTGCTACGCTGGCACCCGTTCCAGGGGCTGTAGCGCAGTCCGGTAGCGCACCTCGTTCGCATCGAGGGGGTCAGGGGTTCAAATCCCCTCAGCTCCACCTCTAGGATCTGGTCTCTGACCAGGTCAGAAGCTCGTTCCTCGGGCCCCAGCCTAGTTCCAGGGCGGGGGCTTTCGGCTTGATTGGGAGGAATTTGGGAGATCATCTTCTCCCTGCCTCCCGGTGACAGCGCCTCCTGCGGGGTGTCTCGTAGTGTCACTTCGTCCGGTGCTGGCGGTCCCGGCGCCCCGGAATCTTGCGTTCCCTGGCCCTGCGGTCCCGGGCCTTCCGTCCCGGAGTCCCGCGCTCCCCTTCCCCTTTCTCCCCGGTCCTGCCCTCCCCGGCTCTTCGCTGCCGGGTCGTGTGGGCGGAACGGCGCGAGGAACTCGTCGAGCAGGAGGACGGGTGAGTGGGGGTGCAGGGCAGCCCGTTCGCGTAGCGAGTCCTCCCACCGGGCCTGGAGGAAGCGCTTGAGATCCTCGCGCATCCGGTCCGAGGCGTGGGCGTAGAGGCCGCGCATGCCGGGCACCTCGTGACCCAGCCGCTGTTCGGAGAGGATCTCCGGGATTCCGTCCTCGGCCATCCAGGTCTTGTGGCCGTGCCGCATGCCGTGCGGGTTCAGGCCGTATTTGACCGGGAGTCAGCAGGCGACCGGGATGTCCTCGGGGATGGGCCGGATGCCCCGGCCGCGGGGCCAGGTGAACGGCACGCCTGGCTCGGCAGGTACCCAGGTGGTGATCGGGATGCCCGGCCATGCGGAGGCGTCGACGATGGTGAGCCGGGGCGGCTTGGTGGGCTGGGCCTGGTACCGGCCGTCGCAGGCGGGGCGGAACACCCGCCGGGCGTAGTTGCTGCGCCGGGGGTGGCCGCCGTCTGGGCCGAGGAATACGTACTGCCCGCTGCCACCGTGCTGGGTCACGCAGGCGCACCGCTGCCGGGGCTGGGCTTTGATCTGCCGGGCGAGCAGGTCGGCCAGGAACGGCGGGAGGTCAACGGGCAGGCAGGGTTCCCAGTTAGGGCTGCGGTAGGAGTCGTCCTTCGGCGGCAGCCGGTGGAACGTGCTGCGGATCTCGCGCAGCTGCCACTCGACGTGGATCTCGTCTTGGTGGACGTAGTCGCGTTCGAGGCCGATCGTCTCGCCCCAGCGCAGGCCGGTGTAGGCGATCGTGACGACCAGGGTGAAGTCCTCGTCCCGGCCGGACAGCAGCGCGGCCCGCTCAGCGACCAGCAGCGCCTGCAGCGGCGTCGCCCACACCCGCTGCGGCCCGCGGTCGAGCCTGCGGCCGGTCCGCCGTCCACGGTTCCGGGGACGGATCGCGGGGTTGTACGGGATCAGCGGCGGCTTGGCCGCGGCCGCGTCGCCGAGGATCGTGCACAGCACCGCCCGGGCGTCCTGGGCCACCCGCCAGGAGACGCCGGTCCGGGCCGGGATGGAGTTCTCCCACCGGGTGATGTCTTCAGTAGTGAGCGAGCCCAGCTCAGAGGTGCCGAAGGATGGCCGGATGAACCGGCGGATCAGGTACTCGCGGGTCTCCACGGTGCTGATCCCGACGTCCTGCAGGGGCATCCACCGGTCGATCCATTGGCTGACCGTGATCTTTCCCGCGTTCGGGTCGGTCCACCGGCCCTCCCGGATCCTGGCCTCCTGATCACGTCCCCAGGTCAGCGCGGAAGCCTTGGTCTCGAAGCCGGACTCGCTGGTCTCGATGCCGCTGGGCAGCTTGTACTTCACCCGCCACGGCTTCGGGCCTCTCCCCCGCTTCTCCGCGTAGGCCATATCTGCCTCCTAGTGGTGTCTACCGTCGAACTGGCCGCCGCCCGTCCAGGGCCGCCGGCGGCCGGTCAGGCGCTGCCGTAGCTCATCGGCGGTGGCCGGTGCGGTCGTGGTGATCAGACAGTCCCGCGGCCTGGTCGCCGCTCGCGTGAGGTGACCGGCTGCCGCGCTCCGGCCTTCATGATCTCGGCGATATCGCCGCCGCTGAACCGCAGATGCTTGCCAATGAACGTGCACGGGATCAACCGTGCCGCAGCCTTTGTCTTGAGCCACGACTCGCGCACCTTGAGGATGCCCGCCGCCTCTGCTGCAGTATACAGCTGATCAGCCATTGTCACTCCGCTTTTTCCACAGGGAAGTAGCCTGAGCCAGCAGCGACTTCCTCTGTCTCACCTGGTACGACGAGATCGTTTCCAAAGTTACGTCAATCACGTGCGCCACTGTCAAACGGGAAGCACATGATCGGATTGCCGTCCGCGGTGCTGATTAGTGCCGGCTAGTTAAGCGCAGTTATGCACAGTTCGGTTCAGTGCCGCTCAGTGTGGTGGAAAAAGCTGGCGCAGTAAGGAAATTGTGGCCTTACGGATCGACCTGGTACGTCACCGTGCCTGAGCCCGCGCTGCCGCCAGCCGCTGCTGCCAGTCCGGGAAGGCTTCCTCTGCTGGCCTCGTCTGCGCGGTGCCGTTGCGCACCGCTGTGAGTTCCTCGTAGTAACCGGCCCGGCTGGTCGCGATGGTCGTCAGCCGGCACACATGCAGGAGCCGCTGCAGCCGCCGGTAGCCGATCGGGTTATGCGCGGCGTCTACGGCCTCGTGGTACTGGCGGAGGAACTCGGCGCGTTCGCGCACGGGCAGGTCCCGGAGGATGACCTCAGGGTCATTCGGATCCTCAACCCGAACCGGCTCGGCGGACATGCATCCCAAGCTACAGCCGGGCCCAGACACTCGTCGCTCTCACGCTGGCGTTATCACAAACTGAAGAGCATTCTTCAAATCGTGGATAGACATGCGGCGCCGAGGATCTCGCCGCCACCACCGGCTGGGCCGTTCCCGGCGCCCCAGGTTCCCGGTGTCGGCGAAAGGGGCCGCTGCCCAGTGACCACCTCGCCGGTAACACCCGCCACGGCCGCACCGAAGCGGAGCTACCGGGGATCTTCAACAGCTCGCTACGAGATCTTCAACATCCTGAATCTGCCACCTGGACAGAGGGCATGAAGCTTTGCATCAAGCATTGCGGATCATGTCGATGAGACGCCATACCCCACTGCTCGGATTGCTCCTCGGTGGTGAGCCGTCCCCTGCATGCTTCTCGTCCAGCTTTATTGCTCGCCTTCGCGCTTCTTCGTAGCCACCGGCGAGCGCGGTCAGTGCTGATTCGGTAAGAACTTTGGCGCTACTGAGAAGCTCTTTAGCACGGCGCTGCGCTACGTCACGTTCCAGATATGAGTTCTGGTCTTCGAAATGGAGGATAAACCAGAGTTCAAGGCACGGGTTTGAGATAGCCAGGTTGATGCCGTGCTTCTCTGCAAGGTCGATGGCCTGGGCAAAATTGGGGTGCTCGTCACGATCGAACATGCACCATGTCTGGTCGTGGGCTCGCCCGCGCCCCTTCCTGGCATCCCGGGCTTCGATCCGCTGCGTCTCTACTGCTCTCTCGACGAGCTGCAAAGGTCCGCCACGGTAGTCGTCTATCTCGACCCGCACGCGGTCGCGGTACTGGCGGCGCCAGTATGTCAGATAGATTTCCTCAGTACGAAGTCCCTCGACGAACACGAGCAACTCGGGCAGTAGGGCGGCTTTCGAGGGGCGCCTTTGCGGTGGGCCGCTCGCCCGGCCGTGGCTCAACTCCGATGGCCGGACGTAATGAGCTCAGCTGAGGCGTCGAACTCCTGATGCGACAGGATTGGCGTAGCCCCGTATCGGCCAGCAAGGTAGCGGCGACCGATCGCTTCCTCCTTACGCGGATCCAGGTCAGAAAGGGGGTACAGGCGAGTGCTGCCATCCGCGCGCTTCTCTGTGAACCAGACCTGATCCCGGCCGATGAGCCGATCGCTGGTCGAATCGCCGAGGATGGTGGCGTCGTGCGTGTTGAACACAAGCTGGGCGCGACGCGGGTTGGACTTCGGATCCTGGAACAGGCGGATTAGCTCTGCAACCAGGGCAGGGTGGAGACTGGCGTCGAGTTCGTCTGCGAGCAAGACCGCGCCGTCGGCGAGTGCCTCAATGACCGGGCCGACAAGGCCGAACCAGACAAGAGTGCCGAGTGACTCGTCCTGCGCATCGAGTTCGATGTCGCCTGCTGCGCCGCGATGAGTGAGGCGCACTCCCAACTGGTCGAGGGCCGGACCTTCTTCTGCGCTATCAAGGTCGCCTTCTTGCCCGGCCAGGATGCGGACGGCGCGCTGCAGGCGGTCTTTCACGACCGGATCAAGCTGGTACTTCTTCGCCCCCGTGATGCCCAAGTCCGCCGCCCGCAGCAGTGCGAGGACCTGCCCGCGACGCGCGTCGTCATCCAGCAACTGGGTGGTCAATGCTTGACGGAACTGGCGACTGCTCGCCTCGGCGAGCCGGAGGTTCCGGGCAAACCAGGCGTAAATCGGGAGCAACACAGGGTGGTTGGCGGAGGCGGCTGTTGACAGGAACAAGGCATTCGGGCGCAGCAGTTCTAGGACCGCGCGGCCTTTGACGCGTTCAGCGGAGCCAAGCTCAACCTCATTCCCCCAGCGGTGAAACAACCGCACAGCTTTCCCGTGTGGATAGCGGTAAGCCCACTCCTCCAGAACCTGCTCGTCATCGAGAGCGAACCCGTACTCATGGCGCACACCCTCCAGAACGAGGTCAACCTCGAATCGCGACGCCTCCCGCTTCGCCGCTTCGTCGAGCACGAACGGACGCCGGGAAATCCCGCCTGTCGGGCTCCCGGTACGGAAGGAGTGCAGGACATGCGCCCGCATGTCGTCCATCGCCTTCACGACATTGGACTTGCCGGATGCGTTGGCGCCGAACACACCGGCCACGGGCAGCACTCCGATAGGCCGACCGCCTTCACGCCAGGTCACGAAGCGGACGACCTCCTCTTCTGCCAGCCGCGTCGAGACGAGCGACAACTCAATGTGGTCCCGGAACGATCGAACGTTCTTCGCCCGGAACGCGAGCAGCACGGAGGCACCACGGACGGAGCTAGTCGAGTTCACACGCCGATTATTGCAGGAAACCTTCGCAGATGCCAGTCTGGTCCATCTGACCGGCCGCGCTGACCCTCAGCTCACAGCCTCGGCAAGGAGGCTATCCGCGAAGCCGGAGGATGAAAACACTCGGCCTGAGCGCGCTATCGTCCGTGGCGGTGCAGGAGGTAGCTGAGTGCGCAGCTGGCGGGAATCAGCGCGGCGGGCACCAGGTTGACGGGCACCCCGGCGACGCGGGGGAGGTGGCCCGGCTCGTCTTCGACCTCGGCGCCGGAGATGGCCAGAGCGGGGAAGAACGGCACCCAGGCGGCCGCGGACAATAGCGCGGCGGTGGTCACGGCCGTGTCGTGGTCACTTGCCTGCTGGCCGGGCCGCCACAGCAGCCAGAGCGCAAGGAGCTGGGAGCCGGTCACTGTTCCCCATCCGGTGGCGTTATGGAACCGGGCGTGCGGCGGCCAGGCCGGGTTGAACACGTGGGTGGAGTTGAGATCGGCCCGCCCGGTGCCGATGATCGTGCCGATCGCCGCGCGGCTGAGGGTCAGACGGCTGATTCTCATGCCCCTACCTGCCCTCCTGGCCGGTCCCGATGGGCTGCGTCGCCGGGGGTGCGGCGGATGCGGGTGGCGGACCGGGCGGCCTGGCGGCGCGACAGCCCGCGGGGGAGCAGCGGGAGCGCCCGCATGGCGATCCGGTAGGCCCGGCCAGGGAAGATCAGCGGCACGCCGCGGTCAAAGCCCGCCAGTGCCTCGCGCGCGCACTGCGCTGCGCTGATGCGCAGGAATTGCGGCGGCCCGCCGGTCATCCCGCCCCCCGACCCGGCGATCTGATCGAACTCGCTGTCCACCGGGCCGGGGCAGACCTGGGTGACTACCACCCCGGTGCCAGTGAGATCCGCGTGCAGTGCCTCGCTGAAACCGTCCATGAAATGCTTGCTGGCTGAATACGCCGCAGCCGCGGGCATGACCGTCAGCCCGGCCCCCGAGCCCATGTTCAGCACTCCCCCTCGCCCGCGTTTCACCATCGCGGGCACCAGGGCCGTGGTCAGCTGCGTGACCGCCAGGACGTTCGTGCGCAGCATGTTCCGGACTCGCGTCCAGTCTGCCTGGTCGGCCAAGGCCTGATCGCCGACGCCAGCGTTGTTCACCAGGACATCCACCGCTCCGGCCTGCTCACCTGCTTCGGCGAGGGCCCGCTCCACGTCGTTCTCGTCGGAGAGATCGACGGGCAGGGTCAGTACCTGCAGCCGGGGGTGCCTGGCCAGCAGGCTGGCGCGCAGCTCTTCCAGACGCCCGGCCCGCCGGGCCAGAAGAATAAGCATCCTGGCCCGCGGCGCGAGCTGCACCGCAAGCTCACGGCCGATCCCCGCCGAGGCGCCTGTGATCAGGACAGCGCCATCATCGACCGGGGGCCGTGCGTTCCCAGCCACGATCACATCTCCGTCCGCAGATCGTGCCATGAGCATACTGATTACCTGACAACAAAGCGGTGCAGGAAGCCGACCGGGTCATGCGTGGCGTCTACGGCCTCGTGGTACTGCTAGAGGAACTCGGCGCGTTCGCGCACGGGCAGGTCCCGGAACGATCGGACGTTCTTCGCCCGGAACGCGAGCAGCTCAGCGCCTGGCGCGCTCGGTCACGACCGTCAGTCGCTGTTCGAGATGGCCCCGGGCCTCTTCGACATCTCCCCCAGTGACGCCGGTCATTGCCACGGCAGCGGTGATGATCACATCAGCCAGTTCGGCGAGGAGGTCATCGCGGCTGCGGCAGACCCCCTTGCGCGAGTTCAGGCCGTGCATGCCGATGAACGCTTCCGCGGCCTCGCCGGTCTCCTCGGTCAGCTTGAGCAGTTGTATCTCGACCGAGACTTCCCGATGGCAGGCGTGCAGGTTACTGATCTGATCCCACATAGCTTTCTCCGACTCCAGATAAGACCTCAGCCGTCAGCTGTCCGGGATCAGGTCGGCTACGTCATTGTGCAGCTTGGCCATCGCCTGGTCGAACGTGGCGAGCCGGGAAGCGCGGGCCCGAGCGAGCTGGGCCAGGTAAGCGTCGGTGACCTGACGGTGGCCGATGATCCCCTGAATGGGAACGTCCGCGTACCCGACATCGTCGGGCCAGAATTCGTGCCGCGCGTCGCCGGTGGCCCCGTTGAGAACTGCTTGCGCGGTGGCAGCCGACTGGCCTTCGCGGATGAGCAGGCGCATGAGGCTGCCCTGGGTAATTGGGCAGGTTGCGAAGTTCCCGCTGGTGCCGACGAACCAGTTCTCAGCAGCCACATGGTGAACGTGATCATCGACGAGCAGGGCGATGAGCATGTTCGCGTCGAGCAGGACGGTCACTGATCGTCGTCCTCAAGCCGCCTTACGTCCTCGCTGGTGATCGTCCTGCCGAGGTGCGCGACGGGCAAGCCAGTACGGGCACTTCTCGCTATCTCGCCGGGAGTGCCCGAGCCGAGTCCCCGGCGGATGAGACCGGCGACGGCCTGGCTCAACGACTGATGGGTATCTCTGGCGATCGCGACCGCCTGAGCATGGAGATCATCAGGGATGTCGAGGGTAGTGCGCATACCAGAAGTATAACTTCACTTCATCATGATGCAATGATGCGTCCTTGGCCACCCGAGATCGCCGTGCCGGCTGTGCTTGACCCGCCACGGCGCCGCGCAGAGTCGCCCGTCGTCGCAGGGATCACGCTCCAGCGCTGGCCGGTTATCCGGCAGCCACCAGGTACTCGAAGTTCCCGCGGCCGACGGTGCGTTCCAGCGTGCGGATGACCGGGCGCGGATCGTCATAAGGACCGGAGATGTACAGCGGCTTGCCGTCCTTGCCGAAGGTGATGGCGCCCGGACCGGTCCACGGGCCGAGGTGCCCCTCGGCGGCTGCGAAGTCGGGGTGCGGGTCAAAGCCGAGGCTGCGCGCGTACCCGGCCGAACCCAGCACCACCTCGCGGGCCAGCTCGATGGGCACCTCGACCGGATCACCGTCGTATCCGGAGAAGAAGTCGCGGACGAACCCCTGCAGGCCAAGGTCGTCCACGATTTCCGGGCCGAGGGCGTTCTTCACCCCGAGACAGTAGAGATCGGCGAGATAGCCGCAAACCGAGACCTTGCCATGCCTGTGCTTGCGGGCGACCAGCACCGCGGCGAGGCCGTCGATCCCCGCGGCCGGATCCTCGTGCAGCAGCCAATCGAGATGACCGCAGACGGTCAGGCCAGTGCTCCAGCCCGGGCTGATCCAGCAGCCGGCCAGCGCAGGCCCTGGCGCTTCGGCCTGCACCCTGGCAGCCGCGACGCGAACCAGGCGGGCCGCCTCGCCGGGCCTGATCCCCAGCGAACGGGCGATCTCCTTGGGGGTTTGCCCCCGCTCCCGCAGCAGACGTACAGATTCGAGACGCTCATCGGGCTGCACGGGAACCGATCTTAGCTTGACTCTGTCGGGGATCTTGGTCGCTGTGGCTTAGCTGACGGCTCGCCATGAGCGCAGGCGCTGGATGTCGTGCTGGTCGAGGTAGTCCTGGAAGGCTGTCGGTGGTCGCGGGGCTGTGCTCTCGCCGGGAGGCAGCTGGCTGAGGCGCTCGATGTTGACGGCGATGGCGGTGAGGACGTGCTGGAGGTGGGCCTTGGGCTGCCCCCGGTAGCGGCAGTGGCGCATGCCGTGGCCGTGAGCGAACTCGCAGACGGTGCCCTCGATGCCGGACCGGACTGCGTAGCGTTTGTGCCAGGCGGGGTCCTGCTGGCCGGCGCGGTTGCGGACCTGCAGCTCGTAGAGCTCGCGCGGGGGGAAGCCCACGGTGCGCTTGCCGTCGCCGGAGGTGGTGCAGGCGGCCCTGGCCGGGCAGGGCTGGCACTGGCCCTTGGTGAAGCGGGCGACGATGAGCGGGGCGGCGTCGGGCGAGGATGTCGGGTAGGGGCCGTGCCACCCCTTGCTGACCTGGCCTTGCGGGCAGGTGACTTCCCGGCGGTCGTAGTCGATTCGGAAGTCGTCGCGGGCGTAGCCCTCCCGGGTGCGGTGCTGGCGGGTGGGGTTGCCGGGCAGCGGCCCGGTGAGGGTGACCTGGTGCTCGCGCCCGGCCCGTTCCATGTGGACCAGGGAGGTGTAGCCGCCGTCGGCGAGGTGCTCGGCGGGGAGCAGGCCCCGGCGCTCCAGCCGGGCGTGGATGCCAGCCACGGCTGCGGTGTCGGCGCTGGTGGCGGGCATGGTGGCGACGTCGGTGATGACGTTGGGGCCGTCGGCGGAGCAGGTCTCGGTGACGTGGGCGAGGTAGCCGGTCCAGCGGGTGACCTGGCCCCGGCGGGCGTAGCGGGCGGCCGGGTCGTAGGGGGACACGATGCGGGCGGCCGACGGCGGCAGGCCGCTATCGCCCTCATCGTCGCGCCAGCGCAGGCGGCCGGAGGCGTCCCAGTAGTAGTTCTGGGCCAGGACCTGCCGCAAGGCCTCCACCTGGGGGCCGCGCAGCAGGCCCGGAAACCTGGCTGCCAGGTGCTCCAGCAGCAGCCGGGCGTCCGTCCCGGTGTCGTTCGTCCTGGTCTTCGGCCGGGTGGGGTTCTTGCCCAGGCGGACTGGCCGGCCGTAGCGGCGGCCCCACTCGTCATCAACCAGGCCTTCCAGCGCATCACCGGCGGTGCGGGCGACCTCTTCCAGGGCTGCCCGCACCGCCTCGGTGACCAGCTCCAGGCGGGTCAGGTCCCGCACGGCCGCCAGGACGTGGGTGGAGTCGGTGCGCTGGGTGGTGCGCTCGCGGACCAGCCCGGCCTCCTTCAGCCGGGCCAGGGCCAGGTCAAGGAGCCGGTCCGCTCGCCCGTCCTCCAGCAGGCGCTCGCGGAAGTCACCCAGCACACTGTGATGGAAGCCCGGATCGTCGAGGTCGAGGCCGAGCGCGTACTTGAAGTCGATCCGGCACCGCACGGCCTCAGCGGCACCGCGGTCAGAGAGATCGAGCAGGAACTGCAGCACGCTCACCGTGGCCAGCTGCGCAGGCGAGAGTCCCGGACGCCCGTCCCGGGGATACCATCCGGCGAAGTCCTCGTCCTCCCACAGGCCATCGAGCCGGTCCCGCACCCACATCGCCGTCGTCCCGGCAGGATTGCTGGCCCGCGCCACCCGCGCGGTCAGCTCCGGGACCTCGACCCCCAGGCGGGGACGGATCGACATCACGCACTCCTCAGGGATCTCGCAGGACTCACAAATCCCCGGCAAGACTGGCCCACCGACATGACCACAGACAGCCAAACGCCAAGATCCCCGACTGAGTCAAGCTAAGAGGACTCCGCAGGACTGGGAAACTCTGGAGCAGGAGCTGCATGCCGCTGGTGTCTCCCCCGCTGAGATCGAGGCCGGAGCACGCAGACTGCTCGCCGAAGCCCGAGGACATCAGCTTGCTCAGGCGCGTAAGCAACTCGGCCTCGCACAGCGGGATATCGCCCCAGCGATGGGCCTGAGCATCGCTGGGGTGTCCCAGATCGAGCACGGCGAGGTGACCTCGTTCGAGGTCATCGCACGCTACGTCGAAGCCCTGGGCGGGCGCCTCGACCTGGTCGCCGACTTCGGCGACCGGACCGTCAGGCTGCCCGTGAGCGACACCGCCCCGACCGCTGCCGCATAAGAGTCGTCCGTCCTCACTGGTTAGCCGTTGCCGGTGCAACACCCTCGGCAGCCTCAGCGATCCGGTTGCGGGCCCAGCGGCGGGAGGTCTTGCCGAACATGGCGGCCAGCTTCCGTTCGGACAGCGGTGCGCCTGCATCCAGGCTGGCCCGGTAAGCAGCGACCGCCGCCGCGTCGACGTCCATCTCGCTGTCGTCACCGACAGCATCGTCTCCATTCACCAGGGAGCCTTTCGCGGCCTCCTGGTCCGCGGACTGGTATGCCTCCAGCCCGCCGTACCAATCTGGCCCGCAGGCCCAGTTCGCATCAGCGCCTGGTCGCACACCGCAGTAGTCAGAGCCGCCATGCTGGGCATTACTATCCGGCCGACCGCCCGACTCTTCCCGCGCGTCCAGGTCAGGCACAGGAACCAGCCGCAGGTCAGCACCTGGATGGTCCACAGGGCCGCCTGCCTGGTCCGCATATGGTTCGCGGACCACAGCGTCGTCGGCAGCAGTCCGGATCAGCCACAGCAAGAGCTCATAGCTGCCCACGAGGCTGGCCGCAGGCCAGGCCGCCACCGCAGCGCCGACAGGCCCATGGGACCATCCGTGAGCCACATTCGCGGCCAGGGTGGCCATGATGCCGAGCGCCAGCAGCCACCGGGCCAGGCCTGGCACGGGCAGCCGGTGCCGCGCCGCATACAAGATCACCATCGACGACGCGCACACCAGGCCGTCGATCGTGGCCGGTTCCAGCCGTGCCGTCATGCCGCTCTCCCCATGCGCGCGGATGACCTCTGCAGCGTGCCAGTACGACACGTACGCGGCGATGCCCGCCACGCCCACGACGGCTGCCGCCGTGGAGATCCGGATCGCCCGGTCGGCAGTACTCACCGCTCGACCTCCTCCCAGCCGGCCCGGCGGCCTGTCACGATCCACGCGCCGCCCAGGCCGAACGGCCACACCTCGAACCCAAGGCCATCGAGCACCTCGGACAGCGCACCGTTCATGACGCCATGCGCGCTCTGATACTCCCGCCACCGGCCCCAGTCCAGGGACAGCAGGTCGTGAGTGGTCCACGAGACCACCACCCCGCCCCGCCCATGCGCATCGTGACCGCGGGCGACAGGCACCAGGCACACGCCGCCGAGCCGGTACAGCGGATGACCCTGGGCGCAGTGGTGCAGGGTGAACCCAGCCTCGGTCAGCGCCCGGGCGATGTCGCGGGCGAGCGGCGCCAGCTGGTCAGAGGCCGGAAGCGGGCGACCGTAGGCATCGGCCAGCCCGGCCTCTGCCTCGGCGAGTTCTGCGGTCTCGGCGAGCGCCCGGAGCGGCCCGACGTCCGGCGGTTCCAGGCCGAGATAATCCTCCTCCGCGTATCCCTTCCGGAGCTGGCTGAGGCGGTCTTCTGGCATGGCTCTCTTCTCCTGAATTCGTGGGAGGAATTTGGGAGATCATCATTTAGATGATCTTTCCCGAACCATTCCCAACTTTGTGAAGATGAGCCTCTGATCTGGCCTTACGCCAATCACCAGTAGTAGCCGAAAGCGCAAAAGCGTTTTCGCATCGAGGGGGTCAGGGGTTCAAATCCCCTCAGCTCCACCTCCAGATCTTCACGTTTCAGTGGGGACCATGTTCACGTTTAGCTCTGACGTTTTGGCTGTCTGGCCGCGTGGCCTGAGTTGATCTTCGTGTTGCTGGTGCCTGGCCGCTGGTGGGCGTGCTCGCCTGGGTCCGGGTGTGCGGGGCTGGCTGGTGGTGCGGTGAGCGGGCCTGGTCAGGGCGGGGCGGTGCGGCAAGGGGTACAGGCGCGCGCGGCATAGCCGCGTAGCTCCTTGGCCAGTTCAGCGGCCGCGTGGTAGGCGGGGCGCTTGGCGCCCTCGATGGTGCTCAGGATCTCCCGCTGGTGGTGATGGTCAGACCGGCTCGTCGGGCTGCTGGCCTTCATCGCCGGGCCAGATCCCGGTGAGCCTGCGCGTCCCCTCTGCGGCGCCGCGGTCGACGGCGGCCTTGACCAGCGCGAAGATCGTGCCCTGCAGCATCGCGGCCAGCAGGATTTCCCCCCAGCCCCGCTGCTCATCGGTGGGCTTAGGCGCGTCTCCCTGGCCGATGAGCTTCCAGACCCTCTTGAAGATCAGCCCGGCGAGCAACCCGCCAACCATGGAAGCGATCAGGTCCACCGGCTTGTACAACAACTTGATCATCGTCTTCTCCCACCTGTCGGATAACCAGCCAGCCCACCAACAGCCCCGACGGCTCACTAGCACCCGCCGCTAGCTGGCCGTCGGCTGCCCAGCTCTAGGCCTGCGGATCCTTAGCTTTGCCCATACAGCAAGGCGCCGGGCCTGCCGTTCAGCTTTGCGCTCAAGGCGCCTAGCCTTGCGCTCAAGGCGCCGGGCCTCCCGTTCAGCCTTGCGCTCAAAACGCTGGACCTGCCGCTTATTCCAGGCAGTCACCCGCTCGAAGGCACTGGCCCGGTTCTCCTGGCCCAGCCCCCGCAGCGCCTGCACCACGATAGCGGCGACGATCACCCGCTCATAGAAGCGGCGGCTTCGCAGCACATGACCCACCGCGCCCAGCCCGATCAGCCCCAGCGCCGCCTTACCGGCAAAGCCCGAGTCCCCCGGCTGCTCCGCCGGCCTGCTGCTGCCCGCCGCGACGCTGGCCAGCGGCGGCCTCCCAGCACCTTGCCCTGATCTCGTCATGCCGCCTCCCGCCCTGAACCGCCCGCGCACACCGCCAGCGTGCCGCGCGTTGAGGCTTCCTGGCATCACCCGCGAGGGGGTGACCTATGTCCCTGGGCGGACGAGGTTCACTCCTGCCTCGTCTTCCCGGCAGGGCCGATTCCTTGCGAGTGGGTTCCGGGTCTACACGGCCTTGCATCGCGAAGCGGCGCCCGCAGGCGGCCTAGGCGCGGTACCCGCGAGCGGGCCAATGGAGCGCCGGGAAGACGGCCATGTGCCCTACCGATCTGCGTCCCGAGTGAGCCTGGTTGATCAGGGAAGTCAGCGGGTGGCCCGGCGTGCGCCAGGCGGCCTGCCCCGTCCCGCGCTTTCCAAGATCTTAGCTAAGGTCCTGGGTCTCGGCGGTAGAGCGCTGGGGTGCCCGGTCTCAGGTCCGTCATTCGTCGCCGGAGTTTCCCTGAAGTCCCCTGCCCTGGCGCGGGCGCCAGGCGCTGACGACCTTGGACACCGCCGTGACCAGGAACAGCTGACCGATCAGCATCTCGAGCACGGCGAAGGTCTGGCCCGGATTCCCGGCCGGGACAAGATTGCCGTACCCGGTGGTGGTGAGCGTGGTGAAGGAGAAGAACAGGTCCTGCGGGAACGTGCCGGTGCCCTGGGATCCGAAGAACGGCGGCTGTGTCTGGCTGAGCCCGAGGCCATGGTAAAGGAACGCGAAGAACATCCCGGCCATCAGGTACGCCGCGATCGCCCCCAGGACCGTCTGAATGTCGATCACCCGCCTGAGCACCAGGTGACGAATGATCGAACCCGGCGCAATCAGGTACAGCACGCAGCTGACCCAGGTGGCAAGGCCGCCGTGCAGCATCTCATCCTGAAAGAACAGGTTCGCGACCGCCGCCACGGCGGCCACCGCTAGCGCGACGTCGGCGACCGTCCGGACCAGCCGGCGCGCCCAGGGACGCGCGCAGCGCCACCCACACCGTGGCGATCTGCACGGCCAGCACCAAAGACGCCGTCCATGACACCGTCAGCGCTGCCGACAAGGCATAGGTCACCAGAATGAGAAGGAGCACCAGGCCATAGCTGTCCGGCGAGGAGAACGCCTCGATGAGCCGCCGGTAACGGCGTCCTCGCCCTGGCTCCTGCAGCTGCTCTTCGGAGAGGTCCGGCATCAGAAGCGCCCCAGCGCAGCCGGCCGCTCGCAAATTCCGCGCGGATCCGCCACCAGCGGCCTCGTCACCCGGACACCAGACGGTTCAGTCATCGCTACCTACTCTCTCCTGGACCACGACAGTGCCATCGACACGGCGCGGCAAAGGCGCTGCGCTACGGTGAAGTCTGGGCGGCCTAGGCAGGGTCGGGGCGTCGGCACCTGGAGGGCGGCCGGAGTAGTTAATTACGACACCGGCCCCAGCCTAGCGAGGCGAAATCCCGCAGCCGCGCATGAAGGCTGATGCCTGCCCCCGTGTCCCGTCCGCAGGGACCGGTCCGGCGCCCGGGTCAACAAGGGCACGATGACGGCAGATGGCCGCGCGCCGCGGGCCGCGGAGAGAGCCCACCCGGGAATCACTTGGGTGAAGGGATGGCGGCCAGCGTTCCTCTCCTATTGAGAATCGCTAACCCTGCGCTACCCTGCAGCGCTTGGCTCAGGGCCAGTATCGAAGTCAGCGCTGGGAACACCCGGTGCGACAACCGCGATGACGGCGGCGAGACGCTGGCGGTCCAGCTGCCAGGTGGTCATCAGCCGAGTTGCCCCGGCTGCTGGCCGGCATCGGCATCTCACCCTGGGCGGAGCTGCTGTTCCCGGTGTGGACCCTGGCCTGAGCATCGATCCAGCGCACCGTCAGGCCAGGGACTGCTTCGGTGACCGGGCTCTCCCGCGGTTCAGCCGTCATCGTCATATGTTCCTGCCCCGGACCGCCGGCCAGCCACGGGTACCCGCGGCACCGATTGGTCCCGATGGGATGTGGCCCCCGATCTCGATTACCCTCAGGCCGGGGCTGCTGGTTTGGCTGCGGCTGTGCGGGCCTGTTTGCGGCTGGCGAGGAGGTATTTGACGGCTTCCATGGTGAGGTAGGCGGTGACGACGGCGATGAGGATGGGTGCGGTCTGCAGCGCTCCGACCTGGGTCAAAAACGCGGCCATTAGGACCATGGAGAACGGGGCGGGTGCGAGCGCTCCGGGGACGGCGGCGAGCAGGCAGGTGAATGCCAGTCCCAGTGGCACGCCGGGGATCACCTGGTGGACGAGGACGCCGGCCGTTCCGCCGATGAATAGCGAAGGGAAGATGGGCCCGCCGACGAAGCCGCTGCCCTGGCTGACGGCGAAGGTGAGCATCTTGGCGATCAGGATGGCGGCGAGCAGGCCCAGGCCCAGGGTCCCCGCATCGTGGAGCACGGTGTTGAGCTGGTCGCTGCCGGAGAACATCGTCAGCGGCAGCGCCACGCCGACGATCCCGAATACCACGCCGCCCAGTGCCGGTTTCGCGATGGCCGGGACCTTCAGCCGGCCAAACAGCCGCGACGCCGCCATCATGAACCCGGCCAGCAGCGTCACCACCAGGGCCGCGAACAGGCCCAGGGGGACCCCGGCGAGCAGCTGCCAGTCCGCGAACTTGTAGGCCGGGACCTGGTAGTCGTCCAGGAACACCGCGCCGGCGATGGCGAAGTAGATGCCGAACGAGACGCTCGAGGCCACGATCTCCGCGGCCAGGGCCTTGGTGAGCCGCTGCCCGCCCGGGCGGGCGACCTCCAGGATCAGCAGCACCACGATCAGCGTGCTGGAGAACAGCCCGCCGTAGGCGCCGGCGAAGCCGGCCAGGGTGTTCACCTGGGAGTCCTCTTTGCCGAGCGCCCTGCGCTGGGCGATCCAGCTGCCCGCCCCGCCGCCCATGGTGCCCAGCGCCTTTTCCGGGCCGAGGCTGGCGCCCCCGATCAGCGACACCGCCGACACCGCCGCGATCCCCGGCACCAGTCCTGGGTCAACGTGCTCGGTTTGCAGGTCGTCGAACAGGCCGGGAGTCTCCCAGGGCAGCCGGGTCAGGCGGCGCAGCAGGCCGACCACGACACCGGCGGCCGCGGCGACCGCGACCCACCACCAGTGGCCGCCGAACCAGCCCGGATGGGAATCGCTGTACCACTTGCCCCCGAACTTGATCACCCCGATGAACACCAGGCCGGCGAACGCGCCGAACACCCCCAGGGCGGCCGCGTAGCCCATCAGCACCCAGAACTCCCGCTTCTGAGTGACCGGCGGAGCCGCGGCCGGCCCGGATGAGATGCTCACCACGCTGACCTTAGCTGACCTGAACTCCCGCACCGCAACAGCCGCCAGCAGCAGACCGGACCATCCCGGTCAGCTAGATGGCACTTCGAAGCGCCCCGGCTCGGCATATCGCCTCCACCCCCGGCAGGTTCCGGCATGAGCACGACCTGACCACCGCCTTCCACCGCGACAAAGCACAAGGCCAGGCCCAGGACCAGGAGACGGTCCTGAAGCGGGCGTGGCAGGGCCACATCCGGAATGACGAATATGGAAACAGGATTGCCGAAGGCCCGGCGAGGCCCTGGATCGCCGCGGCCGGCGGCATGGATGGACAGGCCGGCACCTAGCAGCAACTAGGGCTTCCCGGCCTGCACCAGCTGGCGCAGGTCGTCAAAGCTCCCGACGTTGTCCGTCTCGACGACCACGAACCGGCCACCGTGGCTTACTTCCAGCGTGCCGCCGGAGCTGTGTCGTTCCGGTGAACGGCGAGCGCGGATGCCCTCGCCGGCGCTCGTCATGACGAGCGCATTCACCGACGTCACCGCCGGGCAAGACTGAGCCCTGGACAACCCGGCCAGTACATGACTAGCGGCCAGCGGACTTGCTGGAGCCGCATCCCAGGCTTAACGATGAGAACCCCGCCGAGGCTGGGACGCGGTGCCGGTGTTGCCTCCGGACCCGTTTCCGCAGTTACAGGACGCTCCGCAGGGCCGCCTTGGCCCGGGCCATGTGGCCCTTCACCGCACCCCGGGCTGACCCCCATGGCTCAAGCGACCTGCCGTTCCAGCGGGCGGGGAGGCCGTCACGTGGCGACCGGAAGTTATGGGGGCGGAGTCTGGCATCGGCGTGGCGCCATGATCAAACGCCCGCGGCTCCTAAGATCATGGATCTTCCTAAGGAACATGATCATCGGAGAGCCGCATACGGCATCGACGTTGTCCTGCGTGGAAGGCTGGACGCCGACGCCGACGCCACGCTGACGGTGTGGGTGATGACGAATTACCTGGGTGCGGCGGTGTGCCCGGATTGCGGGACGCGTTCGGCCCGGGTGCACGAGCATGTGCTGACCCGGCCGCGTGACCTGCGCCGAAGCCTGGATCGGGTGCAGGCGGCGTGGTGCAAGCGGCGGTGGAAGTGCGGCGCGCCGGGGTGCGGGCGGCCAGGGTCATTGGCCAGCCCGGCGAAGGACCTTGGCCCGTGCCCGGCGGCTCATCTGCCTCGCGCTGCCGCGTGGCATAACCGCTCCCGGTCGGGCAGGCTGGACGCGCGTACTGCCCGGTTGCCGATTGGAGGCTTGTCTCCATAGGGGCTGCCACCGCCTACCGACGCGAAGGAGACAGTGCCGTGCCAGCTGACGGAGACACGCCGCGCGGACGCCGGTCCCTGGGTACCGACCGGCTGGCGGCCTTCAGCGACGGGGTGTTCTCCATCGCCGCCACGCTGCTCGTCCTCGACCTCGCGGTTCACCCGCCGGGCACACCGCTGCAGCAGGTGCTTCAGGCCTGGCCCGGCTACGTCGCCTACGTCGTCAGCTTCCTGACCATCGGCGGTGCGTGGCTGGTCCACACGACATTGACCGACCGGCTCGCCCGGTCAGACCCGATCTTCCTGCAAATCAACCTGCTGGTTCTGCTGGTGGTGGCGTTCCTGCCGTTCCCCACCCGGCTCATCGCCGATGCCCTGCACAACGAGGGCGCCGAACGTGTGGCGGTCACCATCTACGGGCTGACCCTGCTGACGATCCGCCTGCTGGGGTCAGCCCTGGATGCCTATGCGCGGCACGAGCACCTCTACTCGCCGCGCGCAGACGGCGAGGAACCGCTTACCCCGCAACGGAAACTCCTGCCCGTGGTGATGGGGTATGTGATCGCGATCGTGATCGGGCTCGCCGTGCCGGTCGCGGCGGTGGCGTTGTACTTCGGTATCACCGTGTACCTGATTGTGCCGTTCCGGGAGGTTATGCGGCTGCTGTTCCGGCGTCCATGAGCCCCCGCCAGGAACGCGCCCCCACGTCCGGCTGGCTCGCGGGCGATCATGGCCTAAGCGATGGAGCCCTATCCTCTGCCAGCGGTCCGTCAGGAGACTAGCGTTAACGCAGATACTCGGCCGCTGGGGGATGAACATGGCCGGTGATCCCTACCAGGAACTACCGGCAAGCGGGGTAGCGTCAGCGGGCAGGTTGCCGATTGACCATGGTGAATAGGGCGGAAGCGAGATGCCGGCTGGTCATGTGAATGGGGTTGAGCTGTACTGGGAGCAAAGGGGCGCTGGTCCCCGGTTGCTGTTCTGCAACGGGTCGGGCACGACCTTGCAGGCCATCCGGCCGTTGCTTGATCTGGTTGCTGCCAGGTTCGATCTGCTGGCGTGGGACTACCGTGGCCTGGGTCGCAGCGGCCCCCTGACGGGTCCTTACGCCATGGCCGATCTCGCAGCTGACGCCGCCGGCCTGCTGCAGATCGCCGGCTGGGACACCTGCCGGGTGCTCGGGGTGAGTTTCGGCGGAATGGTAGCGCAGGAGTTCGCCGCCACCCATCCGGAGCGGGTAGAGCGCCTCGCGCTGGCCTGCACCTCAGCCGGCGGCGGCGGCGGGTCCTCCTATCCGCTGCAGAAGCTGCAGGGGCTCCCGCCTCAGGAGCGGGCTGCGGCGCAGCTCAAGCTGGCTGACAGCCGCTGGGACGAACGCTGGCTTGAGGCCCACCCAGCGGATCGCGCGCTGGCCGAAGGCCTGACCGCCGCCGGTCACGATCAGCAAGACCCAGCCGCCACGGCCGCCTACCAGGCTCAGCTCGAGGCGCGGGCAGGCCATGACGTATGGGACCGCCTCGACACGATCTCATGCCCGGCCCTGGTCGGCTACGGCAACTACGACCAGATCGCCCCGGCCCAGAACAGCGCTGCGATCGCATCACGCCTCCGCGGAGCCGAGCTGCGCTGCTACGAAGGCGGGCATCTGTTCCTTGTCCAAGACCCGGCCGCGCTTCCGGAATTCCAGGCATTCCTGCAAGCACCGCCTGTGTAGCTGAGCAGCCGACCGGTGCCTGGACCACCAAGTGCGGCGTACGGTTCGCTGTCCCAGCGGTAACGATCGCGGGTCACGGCGGAGAGGGTGATCGGCAGGAACCTCAACGAGCACGACCCGGATGCCGTCGGGGTCCCCGATCCACATCTCGGTCAAGCCCCAGGGCTCCGCTGCTGGCTCCTGGATGATCAGGACTCCGGCCGCGGCCAGCCGGGCGGCCCTAGCGTGAACACGAGGACCTGGATCCAGATGGTGGCTATTTCCCCGGCTGTTCGCCAGCAGATGCTGTCACCGGCGCCGTACGTCCAGCAGGTTGTCGTCGAAAAGGCGAGGCTATCTCGTCCTGGCGGGGGACGCGGCTGGAGTGGTGCGCTCGTACGGTCTGTCGCATGGATGTGATCAGCTGCGAGCGCTTGACGAAGCGGTTCGGGTCGGCGATCGCGGTCAACGAGCTTGACCTCGCCGTTTCGTCCGGCCAGGTCTATGGCTTTCTCGGGCCGAATGGCGCCGGCAAGACTACGACCATCAGGATGCTGCTCGGCCTGATCGCGCCATCTGCGGGCCAGATCCATCTGCTTGGCCGGCGCCTTCCCGCTCCGCGGGTCGTGGCGCAGACCGGCTCGATGATCGAGGAGCCTGCTTTCTACCCATGGATGACTGGGCGGGTCAACCTCGAAGTGCTCGGCGCCACTGGAGGTGGCTGCGCACCCGGCGAGGTCACCAGGGTCCTTGGCCTCGTCGGCCTGAGCGATGTTGCGGCCCGGAAGGTCAAGACCTATTCCCAGGGCATGCGCCAGCGGCTCGGGATAGCAGCAGCGATGCTGGGCCGGCCGCCATTGCTGATCATCGACGAGCCGGCCAACGGGCTCGACCCGGCTGGCATCAGGGAAATCCGGGGCCTGCTGCGCGGTCTCGCCGCGGAAGGGACGACCGTATTCCTCTCCAGTCACCTGCTCGCCGAGGTCGAGCAGGTTTGCGATCGGGTAGCCGTGATCGTCCGTGGCCGGCTGGTCGAGGAAGGCGCGCCCGCCACGCTCGGCGCGATCAGGCGGCGGGTCAGGGTTGAGGTCGGCGCCGCGGATACCGAAGCCGCCGCCCGGCTGCTGGCCCGGTGGCCGGCCAGGCACGCGAATGGGCAGTTCCTGGTCGAGCACGACAGCGGCCGGGACGTGAATGGCGTACTGGTGGCAGGCGGCGTGATCGCCGAGTCGGTGACCGTCGAGCGGCCCAGGCTGGAGGACAGGTTCCTCGAGATCACCGGGGAGGAGAACGCACATGCTGTGGCTGCTGGTAGCTGAACTCCGCAAGCTCATCAGGCCGCTGGTGTGGGGAACCGGGCTGGCCATCATCGGTTTCTGCCTGCTCATCACCTGGGGCGGCGCGAACAACGCCCGCAGCGCGATGGCCAGCCCCCGGATTCCCGATGTCTGCGCGCGGGCAATGACCGCGCAGTGCAGGCAGGTCATCGCGCACGCGCACGCTGCGGCCAAGAGCGCCGCAACTGCGACAAGCCTGCTCGCGCAGCCCGGCGAGATAGGCCACGTCGTGGCCGGCATGCTCGCCTCGGTGCCTGGACTGCTGCTGATCGCCCTGGTCGCTGGCGGGCACTGGGGCGGCGAGTGGGGATCGAGGACTATCAGGCAGCTGCTCAGCAGAGAGGGCCGCCGGACCCGGGTGCTCGCCGCCAAATGGCTCACGATCTGGGCTGCGGGAGTGACGACCATGGTGTGCTGCTGGCTGGTCCTGGCGGTCGTCGCGCCGGTGATCACGGCAGCCGCCGGGCTCCCGGCGGCTCACGCTCCGGTGTGGGCTGGCCTGGGCTCGTCGGCATCCGCCGTCGGGCGCGCAGTGATCGTGCTCGGGCTGTTCGCTGCCGTCGGGACCGCGGCTGGTGCGATCGCCAGGGGGCAGCTCGCTACGACGGCGATCACAGCGGGCTCGATGCTGCTCGCGCTCCTGGTCGCCGGCATTGCCAGCATTGGGCGGCTGTCCCCGGCGTCGTTCGTGCAGGCCTGGATGAACTTTGACAGTGCGGGCTACCTGCCCACTAACTTCTGGAGCAGGTTCGTCAGCGGCGGCCCACAGCTCGGCGAGCTGGCCGGGCTGGCCGGCATCGTGCTCACCAGCGCTATCGCGGCAGTCATCGCCCGCTGGCGATTCGCCGCCGATGTGGCAGTGTGATCGCCGGGCCGGCGACATAGGGTCAAGCCGTGTGGAGAGCCTGCCGGCAGCGGCAGCGGCGGACCGAGACCGTCGGCGCGGGCGGCGCTGGTGCAGGCGAGGAGGCTAGGTGATGGGTTCGGCGACCGGGCTGACGGCGGCAGGACTGAAAGGGCTGCACGCGGCGGCCGAGCGTCACGTGGGTGATGACCGGGTCCCCGGCCTGGTCGCGCTGGTGGCCCGCGGCGGCCAGGTGCATGTCGAGGCACTGGGAAGGCTAACGGTGGGCGGGCCCCCGGTGGCCCGTGACTCGATCTTCCGGATCGCCTCGACGACCAAGCCCATCACCGCGGCGGCGACGCTCGCCGTGGCCTCTGAGGGGCTGATCAAGCTCGACGATCCGGTGGACGGGCTGCTGCCCGAACTGGCCGGCCGCAGGGTGCTGCGCCGGATGGATGGCCCGCTGGATGACACCGTGCCGGCCGCCCGTGCGATCACTATCCGCGACCTGCTGACGTTCACGTTCGGTTTCGGCATGGTGGGCGAGATGTTCACCTCGCCCAAGCCGTGGCCGGTCGTGGCGGCCACCGATGAGCTGCGGCTGGCGACGATCGGCCCGCCCGATCCGCCCGTGCCGCCGGACCCAGACATCTGGATCGCGCGCCTCGGCAGCTTGCCGTTGCTCGCCCAGCCCGGCGAGCGCTGGATGTATAACACCGGCGCCCAGGTTCTGGGCGTGCTGGTGGCGCGGGCAGCCCGGCCAGCCGTTCAGCGAGGTGCTGGCCACCCGGATCTTCGAGCCGCTCGGCATGCGCGACACCGGGTTCTGGACCGCGGATACCCACCGTCTCGCCACGGCATACCAGCCCACCCCGGGCGGGCTGGTAGTGCTCGATGAGCCCGGTGGCAAGTGGAGCCGGCCGCCGGCATTTGGTGATGGGGCGGCCGGGCTCGTGTCCACCGCCGACGACCTGCTCGCATTCGCCCGGATGCTGCTGCGCGGAGGGGCACCGGTCCTGCCGCCCGACGCGGTGCGGGCCATGACCACCGACCAGCTGACCCCGGCGCAAAAGGCCCGCGGAGGCCTTTTGCCAGGGTTTTTCGACGGCCGTTCCTGGGGGTTTTGCCAGGCGGTCTACGACAGCGGCGCGTTCGGCTGGGACGGCGGACTGGGCACGTCCTGGCTGGTTGACCCGTCCCGGGACCTGACCGTCATCGTGCTGACCCAACGCATGTTCGAAAGCCCTGACCCGCCGCAGGTCCACCGCGACATCCAGGCCGCGGCGTATGCGGCGCTCGCCTGAGTTCCGTGGACGGCATCGATGTTCACCGCCGGGATTCGGGGAGCTTGAGCGGCACCTGGCCGGTGCCTCTCTCGAACAGGTGCTTGCCGATGCCGACCACGACTGGGTGGACCAGCAGGTTGAGTTCGTCGAGAAGTCCTTGCTGGAGCAGGAACCGGACCAGGGTTCCACTTCTCCGGCGCCTCGATGACGCGTCGAGCGTGATGAACAAGCCTGCGGTGATCTCTCGCATAATGGGTCCTTTCCGCCCGTGCCAGCAGCCGGTCAGGGGATTATCTGGACGAATCGGATATGGTTGCCGGACAGGTCGCGGAAGGCCGCGTCGATACCCCAGGGAACCTCGTTCGGCTCCTGGATCATCTCCACGCCGCGGCCCTTGAGTTCGGAGTAGGTGGCCCGGCAGTCATCGACCTCAAAGCTCAGGCCGCTCATCGCGCCCTTAGCTACCAACTCGTTCATCCTGGCTGCGGTGTCAGGGTCGTGGACCGGCGGCCCGGGCACGCCGAGGATGAAGTGGACCTCGGGCTGCAGCGGCGGGCCGACGGTGAGGTAGCGGTAGTTGCCGAACTCGGCGAGGGTGACGTCCTCGCGGGGCTCGAAGCCCACCTTGTGCGTGTAGAACGCCAGCGCCTCGTCTTGGTCATGAACCCACAGGTTGACATGGGTGAGCCGCTTGAGCATGGCAGTACCTCCCGGTTAACCGAAGGCTCTGGAGGTCACCACGCTAGGGCGGGCCGCCACGGCTTGTCTTCTCCAAACGTGCTGTCTGCTGGTGCGGACGCCCCCAGGCGCGCAGCAGGCAGTCCGGGATCCGCGCCCGCGCGGCGGCCGGCAGGAAGGCCGCCCGGTACGCCGTGGGGCTCAGCCCGAAGGTGCGGCCGAAGCTGGTGGTGAACGAGCCGACGCTGGTGAACCCGGCCATCAGGCAAATGTCGGCGACCGTGCGGTCGGTGTTGCGGAGCAGAGCGGCGGCCCGCTCCAGTCGCCGGGTGAGCAGGTACCGGTGCGGGCTCTCCCCGAATGCCCGGCGGAACTCGCGGCTGAAATGGGCGGGCGACAATCCCGCGGCAGCGGCCAGCTCGGCGACGTTGAGCGGCTCAAAATACCGGCCGTCGGCCAGGTCCTTGGCCCGCAGCAGGTGGCGAGCCGGGTGGATGCTCGACATTCACCGGGAGTATCCCCGCCAGCGTACGGTCCGGGCAAGACCAAAAACAGGCGCGCTTCGTTGTCATCTTGACCGGGTGTCCCAATACCCGATACGTCAGGTACGGCAAGGCGATTCTCGTGGCAAAGGGCACACCTGGTGCGCGGCGCCGGCTGGCGCGCTGCTGAGCTGATCGCGTCCGGCCGGGCGGGTGCATCCGTTTGAGGTGGCGGGCAGCACCGCGGGTACCCGCGGCCATTAGTGTTGATCTTGGTGCAGGTAGCCCCAGCGCAGCCACCCTGACGCATGCGCCTGGGTCACGGCTTTCAGGCTTCCGGGATCTCGCGACCGAAGGTTTCGAGGGTGATTGCGTCCGGCTCGGGGCCGCCGCGACGGCCGGTGTCCAGTCCGTCGATCGCGGTGATCTCGTCCTCGGACAGCTCGAAGTCGAAGACGTTGATGTTCTCGGCGATGCGGCTGGGTTTGGTGGACTTGGGGATCACCGAGCGTCCGTGTTGCAGACCCCAGCGCAGCATCACCTGAGCGGGGGTCTTGCCGTGAGTTGTGGCAATGTCTCCGATGACCGGGTCGGCGAGGGTGCTGCCATGGCTACCGTCGCGGTAGAAGGTGATCCCGCCGATCGGCGACCAAGCCTGGGTGAGGATGCCGTGCTCGGCACCGAAGTCCTGCACCTCCCGCTGCGCGAAGTAGGGGTGGACCTCGATCTGGTTGACCGCCGGCACCACCGTCGCGCGGTTGAGCAGCCTGCTGAGATGGCCGACCATGAAGTTACTGACCCCGATGGCCCGGACCTTGCCGTCAGCGAGCAGCGTCTCCAGCGCCCGGTAGGCCTCCAAGGTCTTTTCGAACTCCGACGGGAGAGCCTGGTGGAGGATCAGCAGGTCGATCTGATCAACGCCGAGCTTGCGCGCACTCTTCTCGAAACCATGCAGAGTCTTGTCGTATCCGTAGTCACTGATCCAGATCTTGGTCTCGACAAAGACCTCCGGCCGCTCGAGGCCCGAATTCCGGATAGCCTCGCCCACCTGCCGCTCGTTACCGTACGCCGCGGCCGTGTCCACATGCTGGTAGCCGTCAGCGAGCGCCGTCTCGACTGCGACCCTCGTCTCCTCCGGCGGCGTCTGGAAGACCCCAAGACCGAGGGCAGGCAGGTCGACACCGTTATTCAAGGTCACGAATTCCATGCCTTGACCGTAGGCCTCGAGACCGGGTCGGGGCAGGCACTGCCGTTACCCCCCTCCTGCCGCCACTACCGGGATTCCCGCCTTTAACCGGCACGGCCGTCGTCCATGGTGAAGATCATGCTGCGGACTGGGGCGAGTTCGGCGAGGCGTGCCGCGTCGGCGGCGGTGGCGCGGCCCTCGGGCGAGGCGAACGCGGCGCGCAGCTCGTCCATGGTGTCCCAGTCCAGCTCGGCGACCAGATAGTAGGGCGCGCCACGGACGGCGGCGACGTCACGGCTGACCGTGTACCGGCGCAGCCCGGGCAGCTGGCACCCGAGCGGAATGTGGATCTCGCGGTAGTGCCGGTCGAACGCCCCGGGGTCGGCTGGGGTCTCGTACAGGGCAAGGAAGCGAGCTGTCATCGCTGCGCCCTCCCGTACCGGGTGAGGACGGCAGCGCCGGCCCGCTCGGCCGACAGGCACTCCAGGTACGCGGGCGGGCCGCCGGCCGGGAAGAGCCGCTCGCCGGTGCCGAGGATCGTGGGGAAGGTCAGCAGCCGGTACTCATCGACCAGGTCCCCGGCCATCAGCGCGTGCACGACGCTCAGGCTGCCGGTGATGATCACATCGCGCTGCTCGCTCTTGACGGTGCCGGCGATGTCGCCGCCGGCGACCCGGGAGTTCGCCCACGCCGACACGTCGGTCAGCGTGCGGGACGCGACCAGTTTCGGCACGGCGTTCATCCGCGCGGAGAACGGGTCGTCGCGTCCCGGCCAGAGCCGCGAGAACAACTGCCAGGTCCTGCGGCCCAGCAGCATGACCCCGTTGTCCAGCGTGCTGCCGAGCCGGAACTTGTCTCCGGCGACTGTCCCGGGGCCGTGCCGGAAGGCCCAGCCGCCAGCTGGCGTGCCCCCGGACCCGTCCGGGTCGGACACGATCCCGTCCAGGGTGATGAATTCGAATGACGATGACGCTCACGATGGGTCTCCCTTCGGCCGATGCTCACCCGTACGTACCGGCGGCACCGGCCCGGCTCATCGCGCCCGGCGGAAATTGCCGGGGGAGATCTGCCCGGGCAGGTCGAACGCCTCGAACACGTGCGGGTCAGCGAACACGACGTTGCACGCGACCCGGCCGCTGCTGACCGAGAGGACCTGGAGCGTGTGCAGCCGGTGCCCACCGCCGGGCTCCGGCGCGTACGCGGCGAGCGCGGGCTGCCCGTTGGCGGTGAGCTGCCGCATGCTCCAGCCGGTCCCGCGCATCTCGAACACCCGGCGCATGAACAGGCCGTAGTCGCGGCGGCCTCGGTACCACAGCGGCACCGGCGGCATCTCCAGGACCGCTTCGTCGGTGAGCAGCCGGACGAGCGCGGGGACATCAGCCGCCTCGAAGGCCGCCACGTAGTTCTGGATCACCGCGCGCACCCCGGGATCGCCGGGTTCGGCGACCTCGCCCGCGTCGCCCACCTCCGCGAGGCCAGCGCGGGCCCGCTGCAGGGCGCTGTTGACAGCCGGGACCGTGGTCCCGAGCTGCCCGGCGACCTCGGCGGCACTGAACTCCAGTACCTCGCGGAGCACGAGCACGGCCCGCTGCCGCGGCGGCAGGAACTGCATCGCCGCCACCAGCGCGAGCCGCATGTCCGCCCGCATCCCCGGGTCGAACCGCGCATCGGGAAACGGCTGCAGCCACGGGATGTCGAACGCTGGCGTCAGCGGCGCCCCGGGATCCTCGCTCGGCGCGCCCAGCCCGGACGGCAACGGCCGCCGCGCCCGCCCCTCCAGCGCGGACAGGCACACGTTGGTCGCGATCCGGTACAACCAGGTCCGTACCGACGCTCGCGTGCGGTCGTACCGGTCGCGGGCCTTCCACGCCCGCAGCATCGTCTCCTGCACCAGATCCTCGGCCTCGTGGAACGAGCCCAGCATCCGGTAGCAGTACGCCACCAGCTCGCCCCGGTACGGCTCGAAATCCACGCAGCCCATCATCGCGCACCCTCGCCGACGAGATCTTCCAGGTACAAGAAGGCACCTGAGACCCACCCACCAGCTTCGGTGCTGAGCAGTAACGTTCCCGGAACGGTCTGCGCGTAGCGTTGCCCACTATGGGGCGGGCGAAGCCAGCGGCGGAGCAGGCATCACTGACGGCGGACGTCACCGCCCGCCGCTTCCGCCTGACATCACCGAATACCGCGACGCTGCTCGGTGCCCTGGTGCTCGCGCTGGCCGTGGCAACCTGGACGTTGACGGCCCTCGCCCATCAGCTGACGATCCGCCACGACGCGCCAGGGTTCGTCTTCGTTGTGGCTTACGCAGGCGTCGGTGTCATTGTCGCGTACCGCCAGCCGCGCAACCCCATCGGCTGGATGCTGCTCATCTTCACCTTGCTCTACCTGCTCGCCGGCGGCGCTAGTTACTACGCGATCCTGCACTACCGCCTCGGCTACGGGGGACTGCCGTTCGCGCCGGTAGCTGTCCTGCTCGATACGCTGCAGGCGCCTTCATTCGCATTGTTCCCCCCGATCATCTTGCTGTTCCCGGACGGCCGGCTGCCGTCGCGGCGCTGGCGCTGGATGCTCTGGATCTACGCCGGGCTTGCCGCCTACGCGACGACGGCATTCATCGCCCCGGCGATCGTCGCGGCCACCCGTCACGACATCCACCTCGACATCTCTGGCAACCTGACGAACACGGGGCAGCTGGCCGGATGGCTCGCTAATCCGCCCATATGGCTTTACGGTCCCGTCCTTGCCTCGATCGCGGTGATCGGGCTGTCGTTCGCGGCCCACCAGGCGCTGAGCTGGCGGCGGGCCACCGGCGAGCGCCGCCAGCAGCTGAAGTGGCTCGCGTGCGGCGCCGCGATCGCGGTTATCGCGATCCCCCTGGCGGCCCTGCTCGGCTCTGCCGTCCCGATTGTCGGGATCACCGCCCTGCCGGTCAGCATCGGCGTCGGCATCCTGAAGTACCGGCTGTATGAGATCGACCGGATCATCAGCCGCACGCTCGCGTACGCACTGGTGACGGGCCTGCTGGCCGGGGTGTACGCAGGCCTGGTGCTGCTGGCGACCCACGTGCTGTCGGTTTCCTCCCCGGTGGCGGTGGCCGCCTCAACGCTGGCGGCGGCCGCGCTGTTCACGCCGCTGCGGCGGCGGGTGCAGCGGGCGGTGGACCGCCGGTTCAACCGCGCCCGGTATGACGCCGACAAGACCGTGGCCGCGTTCGCGGCACGGCTGAAAGATGCGGTCAACCTGAACGCAGCCCGCGATGACCTTGCTGGCGTCGTGCAGCAGGCTCTGGAACCGGCCCACGTTTCAGTGTGGCTCAGCCAGCGCGGCTGATGCGGCTTCGCTACCTGCTGGGCATCGGCACCCGGGGACTCAAGGGCTCGTTAGTCTTCGGACCCGAGATAGCTCCAGACCTGTGGGAAGCGCCCGATGCCGAGGGTCCGGCAGATCTTCTGCGCGGCCATGCTGACGCCCTCGGTGAAGGTGGGGAACGCGAGCTGGAGCTCGGCGACCTGATCGACGGTCATCCCGGCGGCCATGCAGGCCGCGACCGTCTGCACAGTCTCGGCTGAGTATTCGCCCAGCACGTGAGCACCGAGGATGGTGCGGGTCTGACGGTCCGCGATCAGCTTGCAGAAGCCCTCTGACCGGCCGTCGGCGACGGGGCGCAGCAGGTCGTCGTAGCGGGCGATGCCGACGACTGCGTCGTGGTGCTGGGCGGCCTGGGTCTCGGTGAGGCCTACCCTGCCGTATTCGGGATCGGTGAAGCTGCCGCTGGGCACCACATCGTAGGTGGCGTGCCGGGTGGGCCCGAGGATGGCGTTGGTGGCGGCGATCCGGCCTTCCATCCTGGCGGTCTGCACGAGCATCGACCTGCCGTTGACGTCACCAGCGGCGAAGATGTGCTCCACATTCGTGCGCAGGTAGTCGTCAACCGGGATCACCCCTGGCTGGGTACGCACTCCCGCGGCGTCCAGCGCCAGGTGATCGACGTTGGCGGGCCAGCCGACGGCGAAGAACACGGCGCCCGCAACCAGCTGGCCAGCTGCTGCGCCATGGCGGTAGTCGATGTGGACAGCAGCACCGTGGGCGCGGAGCGCCTCGACCACCGTGCCCGTATGCACGTTCATGCCCTGGGCGCGGAAGGCATGGCCGAGTTCGGCGGAAACGCTGAGATCGGCGGCGGGTACGAGGGTGGGCCCGGCCTCGAACAGGCTGACGGTGACACCCAGGTCGTCCAGGATCGAGGCGATCTGGCAGCCGGTATCGGCTCCGCCGACCACGGCGACGTGGTCGGGAAGGGCGGTCAGGGAGGGAATGTCCTCGTAGGTCAGCGCAAGCTCAGCGCCGGGGATCGGGAGACGGCCCGCATGACCGCCCACGGCCAGGATGATGCGGTCCGCCGACCAGGTGCGCAGGTCGGCGGCGGCGACCGTGTGCGGGTCAACGAAACCGACCGGGCCGAGGTCCTCAACGAGGTCAATTCCGTGCCGCCGGAGATGACCAGCCACGTCCTTCTTGTCGTGGGCGTACCGGGCCACCCGTTCGGTGTTGGCCATGACGGCGGGAAGGTTCGGCACTGGCGGCGGGCCGTCGAGGCCGAAAGCGGCCCAGGAGGACCAGTCGCGCGCCAGGCGGGCCGTGCGGGCCAGCGTCCGCACCGGCGCCGGGCCCCGGTTGAGGCTGGTGCCACCGACCTGGCCTGCTTCGAGCAGGGTGACCTGCGCGCCAAGCTCGCGGGCCTGAAGGGCGGCGGTGACCCCGGCTGGCCCCCCGCCGATCACCAGCAGGCTGCCTGGAGCATTCACGTGGGGGGCTCCGCCCGGCCGCCAGTGCCGGTCGGTCTATCAGTCACCGGCTCCACACCCCTTCACCGGTCACCAGGCGAACCTCAGGCCAGAATCGGTCAGGTGACCCGTTGCCCTGGCTATGAGATCCCTTGATGGCCTGTCACAGTCTGGCCGCAACCCCGGGATCTGTCATCAGCTGGAATTGGCCTGCAGGCTCACTTTGCCCTTCCGCACCCCCAGGGCAACTGGAGGGTCCCTGCCCGATCATCTTCTGGCCATGCCCCGTTTACCTACGTCATCGGATGGCCGGGCCCGGAGTCACTGATCCGTCATTCGGAATTCCCCGGCAATAACGACTGGGGCGGCCAGGAGGCATGGCCGCCTTGATGTCATGCGGATCGCGGGTGTATGCCTAGAGCACGGCCGTCGGCTACCGGGCGCCGGCCGCCGGTCGCCGGGCGCCCGGCGAGATCTGCGCGAGCAGCAGCAGTGACGGAGCACCCGCCCGGGCCATCCTCAGGCCAGCCGCCCAAGGCCTGTCCGGGCCAGCCACCTCCTGAGGCGAGAGGAACCGCTCAAACAACCATTCACGGTCCGCTCTGCTCCCCAGGAGCGACCATCACGGGAAAGAGAACATGAAGGCAGTCGCAGTTTTCCCAGGATCTCAAGAGGTCAAGATTGTCGAGCGGGAATTCCCCCGGATCTCCCAGCCTGACCAGGTCACGTTGCGGATGCTCGACATCGGTATCTGCGGCACAGACAAGGAGATCTGTTCCTTTGAGTATGGAACTCCGCCGCCGGGAGATGACCACCTGGTGATCGGCCACGAATCGATGGCCGAGGTCGTCCACGTCGGGACTGCTGTCGAGCGCCTGCAGCCGGGGGACCTCGTCGTGCCATCGGTGCGCCGGCCGTGTCCCCATCCTGGATGCCTGGCCTGCCGATCTGGGCACCAGGACTACTGCTACACCGGGGACTTCAGCGAACGCGGCATCAAGGAAGCCCACGGCTATATGGCCGAGTACGTCGTCGACCATGAGCAGTACATGAACTTGGTGCCGCCAGATCTGCGGGAGATCGCTGTCCTGGCCGAGCCGCTTACCATCGCGGAGAAAGCGCTGGCGCAGATCTTCTGGATGATGCAACAGCGACCGCCCTGGACCGACCCGGAAACGCCCAGCGAGGAGCGGGGCAAGGGGCTTTCTGTGCTGGTGCTCGGTATCGGGCCGGTCGGGTTGCTGGGAGCGATGCTGCTGGTCACGGCCGGCTTTACGACTTACGTTTACTCACGCGAACTGCCTCCTAGCCCTCGGATCGACCTGGTCGCTGCCATCGGGGCAACCTATGTCTCCTCCCAGGCCGCCACGTTCGCGCAGCTGACGGAACAGATCGGCAACGTCAACCTGATCTACGAAGCGGTCGGGCACTCGCACTTCGCTCTGGAGGCGCTGAAGATACTGGGAACCAATGGCATCTTCGTGCTGACCGGTGTCCCTGGCCTGCAGGCCTTTGTCGAGGCGGATCCGGCTCGCCTCATGCGGGAAATGGTGCTGAAGAACCAGGTGCTGCTGGGCACGGTGAACGCTGGCACGGACGCCTTCGCGTCCGCGCTCCGGCACCTTGACCTCTTCCGCCGCCGCTGGCCGGCCGTGGTACGGACGCTCATTGCCGGCCGCTACCCGCCAGAGCAGGCACCGGACCTGATTCTCGGCAGGCCAGCAGGCATCAAAAGCGTGATCGCTTTTGACGTGTCCCGATGACATCTCTGGCCGCGCCTTACCGCGCCCGCCGTGCTCAGGCACAGCGGCGCTGGCGGCCCGGCGGTACTGGCTGATCCCCGGCCGCCCGCCAGCCGGGCGCCACCAGGGCAGAATGGCCGCATGGATCTTGGACTGCGAGACCGGGTGTACCTGGTGACCGGCGGCAGCCGGGGCCTGGGTTTCGCTGCGGCCCGGGCCCTCGTCGCAGACGGGGCCCGCGTGCTGCTCACCGCTCCACACGAGGCCACCGCGACCGCGGCCGTGGCCCGCCTCACCCAGAACATCCCGCTGCGCCGCTACGGCGAACCCGCCGAGTTCGGCCGGGCCGCCGCATTCCTGCTTTCCCCCGCCGCCTCCTACATCACCGGCGCCATGATCCCGGTAGACGGCGGCGCCATCCCCACGATCTGACCACCTGATCGGCCCGGAGAACGACTGTCACGTCCTCGGGCGTCCAGTCCGGAGGGCCGGGTCGTGACTGTGATACCAGACTTCCGGGGTCGCCGGCCGGGGGAAACGGGGCCGGGAAGGGTGCCGCCGCCCGGTCCTGGGGCATGATCCAGCCCAGGGGTTCTGATGCCGCTCGCCGAAGGGCGGCAGGCACGAAGGGGACAGGCGATGACTGAGACGTACTCCGCGGCACCCGGCACCGGGATGGAACCCGGGCTGGAACCGGGCACGGTGTTCCGCTCGGAGCTGAACCCGGTCGACTTCCTGTACCGGGCGGCGTACCTGTACCCGGACGTGGTCGCGGTCGTGGACGGTGAGCGGAGGTATTCCTACCGGCAGCTCGCGGAGCGCTCGTGGCGGCTGGCTAACGCGCTCCGGTCGGCGGGGCTCAGCAAAGGAGATCGGGTCGCCACCCTGCTGTTCAACTCGGCGGCGATGCTGGAGGCGCATTTCGGCGTGCCCGCGGCGGGCGGCATCCTGGTCGCGGTCAACCACCGCCTGGCCAGCTCCGAGATCGGCTACATCCTCGCCCACAGCGGCGCCCGGTACCTGCTGCTCGACGCCGGCCTGGAGGCGCTGGCCGCGCCGCTCGACCTGGCCGGGGTGACCGTGATCCGGGTCGCGGGCACCGGCGATCCTGGCGATCCGTACGAGGAGTTCCTGGCTGGCGCGTCGTCGGCCAGGCCAGCGAGCTGGCTGCGGGACGAGGAGGAGACGATCTCGATCAACTACACCTCCGGGACCACGGGCCGGCCCAAGGGAGTGCAGTACACCTACCGGGGCGCGTACCTGAACGCGCTCGGCGAGGTGATCCACGCCGGCCTGGACGCCAGCTCGGTGTACCTGTGGACGCTGCCGATGTTCCACTGCAACGGCTGGTGCTTCCCGTGGGCCGTCACCGCGGTCGCGGCCCGGCACGTGACCATGCGCGCGGTGGATCCAGGACTCGCCTGGGAACTGATCGATGCCGAGGGCGTGACCCACTACAACGGCGCGCCGACCGTCCAGCTGATGATCCTCAACCATCCCCGGGCGCACCGCCTGGACCGGCCGGTGACGGCAATGGTGGCCGCCGCTCCCCCCTCACCGACGCTGTTCGCGCGGATGAGCGAGCTGAACTTCCGGGTCGTGCACGTGTACGGCCTGACCGAGACCTACGGCCCGATCACTGTCTGCCCCGAGCAGCAGGCCTGGCGCCACTGGCCGGCCGCCGAGCGCGCGAGGCACCTGGCCCGCCAGGGACAGGCCTACATCTCCGCGGACCTGGTCCGTGTCGTCAACGCGGAGATGAACGACATCCCCCAGGACGGGCAGGCGATGGGTGAGGTGATCATGCGCGGCAACAACGTCATGAGCGGCTACTACCAGGACCAGGCCGCCACCAGCAAAGCGTTCGCCGGCGGCTGGTTCCACTCCGGGGACCTGGCCGTATGGCATCCCGACGGCACCATCGAGCTACGCGACCGCGGCAAGGACATCATCATCTCCGGTGGCGAGAACATCTCCAGCATCGAAGTCGAGCAGGCCATCGTGGCCCATCCCAGCGTGCTCGAATGCGCGGTCATCGGGGTCCCCCACCCGCACTGGGGCGAGCGGCCCAAAGCATTCGTCGTCCTCAACGAATCCGCCGCCGCGACCCCGGAGGAGATCATCGCGTTCTGCCGCGAGCACCTCGCCCACTACAAGTGCCCGGACACGGTCGAATTCGGCCCGCTGCCGAAGACTTCCACCGGCAAGATCCAGAAGTTCGTGCTCCGCGACCGAGAATGGGCAGGCCACGAGAACCGGATAAGCGGCGCTTAGCCCTCCGGCGGCAACCGGGACCCGCAGCATTCCCACCCCTCGAAGGCTGGTCCAGGCCCGCATAGCGCAGCGATACTTACCGCATGGACCCTTTTGAGCGACGGCGCTCGGTGGAGGCCCGGCTTGTCCCGCGCACGGAGGCATGGGCCCAGGCCGTCGCGGAGCGGGCGGTCGAGCTTGTGGTTTCCGCGCTGGATATGAATAAGCTGCTGGACCAGGTCGATCTGAACGCCGTGCTGGACCAGGTCAACATCAACCAGGTGCTGGACCGGATCGACCTGAACCAGCTGGTCGGGCAGATGGACCTCAATAGCCTCGTCGGGCGCATCGACATCGACGCGCTGGTCGAGCAGACCGACATCGGCGCCATCATCGCCAGCTCCACCAGCGGGGTCGCGAGCGATGCGCTCGACGTGGTCCGCAGCCAGACCGTCGGGCTGGATGAGTTCATCGCCCGCTGGATAGGGCGGCTCCGCCGCCGCCCCTACACCGGCCCACCTGGCCCGCCCGTCCCGCCTGACGGGCTGCGGGACAAGGCAGGCTCATGACTGCGCGCGCGGGCGAGGCCACGCCCTCCGGGCCCCCGGTCATCCGGGAGAACCTGCAAGGAAAGTGCGCGGGGTTCGCATCGCGTTTTACCGCCTTCGCCGTGGACGTGGGGGTCAGTCTCGGCGTGTTCATGCTCGCCCTGGCCGCCATCTCGTTCGCGGCGAAGGTGCTGACCGGCAAGGACATCGCCTGGAACCGGGGCGACATCTGGGTGACCATCGCCTATGCGGTCTGGGGGTTCATCTACTTCGCCTATTCCTGGGCCGCGAGCGGCAGGACGGCCGGCATGGCGCTGTTCGGCGTGCGGGTCGTGCGAGACGATGGCACCGACGCAAGCGGGCGCCGGGCGGTCGTGCGCACGCTGGCACTCCCGTTGAGCTTCCTGCTATTGGGGCTGGGGTTCCTGGGCATCCTCCTGGGCGATCAACGCCGGGCCCTGCATGACGTGATCGCCGGGACGGCGGTCATCTACTCGTGGGACGCGCGGGCGGCACGGCTGCGGTTCCTGTCCCGGGACTGATCCTGCGGCTGATCCTGGGCTCAGTCTGCATTCTCGATCGGGACCCGGGTGCCCTCCGGCTTGGCCTCGGGAACCGGGACGATGACCTCGAGCACTCCCTTCTCGTAGCGGGCGGTGACGTCCTTGGCGTCCACTTTGCGGGGGAGCCTGACCGACCGGGTGAGCGAGCCGTAACGGAACTCTGAGCGATAAGGTCCGCTGTCCTCCTGGAGGCGTTCCGCATGGATCGTCAGGATCCTGCCGTCCACGGTGACCTCGATGTCTTTCTCCGGGTCCAGGCCGGGAAGCTCGGCCCGGACCACGTAGCGGTCGTCCTGGATCGCTTCCTCGACCCGGAACACCGGAGCCGCCAGGAACGACGGCGGGCCCGTCCATGGCGACTCCAGCCAGTCGGCCAGGTCCGGGAACATAGCGCGGAAAGTCGCGGGTGCCTGCGGGCGCGGCAGCTTTGGCATGATGTCCTCCCAGTTCAGATGTTGCTACGTTGGCGCGCGAGCCTTTGACGTCATCCGTTAGCCGGCCAGCTTCGGCTCACTGTGCTGCTTGCCACCCATTCTGCCCGACCCGGCTGGCCGGGCCTCACCCGTTCCGGGCCATATTCCAGGCTACCGGCCGGCTACTTCAGGATGTTGATCGCGCGGGCGATCACAAGCGCGCCGATACCGAGGGAGGCAACGGCTTCCGTGATCATCATCAGCTTGGCCCATCGCTTGATCGCGGAGACGTCGGCAGGGCTGAATGCGGTGGCGGTCCAGAAGGCCAGCGACAGGTAATCGGCGAAGTTCGGCACCCAGGCGGCGGGCGCGAACTCGGTGTGCTGCATTTCCGGGAAGACGAACGCGGGGTTCGCATACGGGTGATGCGCGCGGGCGGCGGCGCCGCCGCGATCGAGATCCCAGTACCACAGCCCGAACGCGATCACGTTCGTGGCCCAGATCACCCCGCCGGTGGCCAGCAGCGCGGTGGCGTTGTTGGCGAAGAGCTTGTTGTTGCTGAGGATGTCGTGGATGAGGCGGCCAGCGGCGAACAGGTTCGCCAGGGTGATGGCGGCGATGATGGTTCCGGTGGTGATCCGCAGCCAGGTTTTCTGGCGGTCGATACGGCCAGGGTCCCCGATGATCAGGGCAGCCAGCAGCGCGAGCAGCACGGCCGGGAACACCCAGGCCGGGTTCACCCGGTATTTCGCGGGCAGCACCACATGCAGCAACGCGACGACCAGGATCGCCAGCGCCACCGGCCACCAGCGTTCGCCCCGTACGGCACCCTGGACCGGCGTCCCGGCGGGCGTAGCAGCTGACTCCCGGCCCGATGCCATATCCCATTGTGACCTTGCCGGGCCTGGAATCAACCAGCCGCTCCGGCCAGCCGCCCCGGTGACCAGTCCCGGTTACTACCCGACCGGCGGGATGACGGCTTCGATGAGGTGCGGCCCTGGTTCGGCCAGCGCCCGCTGGAGCTGGGCGGCGAAGTCCGGGGCCGTGCTGGCCTGGCTGGCCGGGACGCCCATCCCGGTGGCCAGGCCAGCGAAGTCGAGGTCTGGCCGGGACAGGTCCAGCAGCCTGCGGGAGGCGTCTCCGGCCGCGGCCGCGCCGACCCGGCCGAGCTCCATCCCGAGGATGGCGTAAGAACGGTTGCTGAAGATCACTGTGGTGACGTCCAGGCCCTCCCGTGCCTGGGTCCACAGCGCGGAGATCGTGTACATGGCGCTGCCATCCGCCTCCAGGGCCAGCACCGGGCGGCCCGGGCAGGCGACCGCGGCCCCGGTGGCGAGCGGGAGGCCCTGGCCGATGGCGCCGCCGGTCAGCGTGAGCCAGTCGTGCGGCGGTGCGCCAGCCGTCGCGCCCGGCAGCCACAGCCCGGACGTGTTCGCCTCGTCGGACACGATCGCATCGTCGGGCAGCAGCGCCCCGATGACCGCGGCCGCGCTCTCGCCGGTGAGATCCCCATCAGGCAGCGCGGGGCGCACCGCCTGCTGCGGCACCGGCTTGGCATCCGCCGCCACCAGGTCGGCGAGGGCCGTCAGCGCGCCGGGCACGTCCTCGCCCGGGCAGGCGAGCGCCTGCACCTGGCAGTCACCGGGCACCAGGACACTGGGCTGGCCGGGATAGGCGAAAAACGACACCGGTTCCCGGGCTCCGGCCAGGATCAGGTGGCGGGCGCCGTCGAGCTGCATCAGGGCGAACTCGGCCAGGTAAGCCAGCCGGTCCACGGCCGGGATGCCCGCGCCGCGCTCGTGCCGGGCGGGGAATGTCTCGCCGAGCAGCCGCGCGCCGGTGGCCGAGGCGATCCGGCTGGCGGCCTCCAGGCCCGGCCGCGTCATGCCCGCCCCACCGAGCAAGATGACGCAGGGCTCGCCGCTGCGGATCACCGCGGCTGCGGCGCTGACCGCGTCCCCAGGCGCCGGGGACGGCCAGCGGACCGGGCGCGGGGAGGCCGGCTCGCCGCCCTCCGACCAGGACACGTCGGCGGGCAGGATGAGGGTGGCGATGCCGCCCGGCGGCGTCATCGCCGCGGCGACCGCGTCAGCGCCATCGGCGGCCACATCAGCGCTGCGCGCGGAGCGGCGGACCCAGCGGGACACTGACCGGGCCAGGGCCTCGATGTCGGACTCCAGCGGCGCGTCGTACCGCTTGTGGTAGGTCGCGTGATCGCCGACCACCGCCACCAGCGGAGTCCTGGCCCGCCGGGCGTTGTGCAGGTTCGCCAGGCCGTTGGCCAGCCCTGGGCCCAGGTGCAGCAGGGCCGCCGCCGGGCGGCCCGCCATCCGGCCGTAACCGTCCGCGGCCCCGGTCGCGGCCCCCTCGAACAGGCACAGCACCCCGTGCATCTGCGGGACCGCGTCCAGCGCCGCGACGAAGTGCATCTCCGAGGTACCCGGGTTGGCGAAACATACGTCCACACCACAGCCGGCCAGCGTGCGGATCAGTGCCTGGGCGCCGTTCATCGCCATCCTTCCGTTGCTGCTGGGCGTCAGCCGAACAGGACCCCGGGGTTCAGGATGCCATCCGGGTCGAACGCATCCTTGACCCGCCGCATGAGCGTCACCGTGACCGGATCGGCCAGCTCCAGGAAGTAACCCACCTTCGCGGTGCCGATGCCGTGCTCACCGCTGACCGCGCCGCCGCTGGCCCGGGCGGCGGCCAGGATCTCCCGCATCATCTGCCCGCGCGCGGCCGGGTCGGGCTCGAAGAACGCGAGATGGACATTGCCATCACCCGCGTGCCCGCAGCCGATGACCAGCTGGCCGCGGCGGGTGGCGATCTGCGCCACCTCGCCCAGGAAGGCGGCCATCGCCGCGCGGGGCACCACCGCGTCCACGATGTCGCTCGCCCCGGCGCGCTTGGCGGCCCAGAAGGCTTTCTCCCGCGCCTCGATGAGGCGGTGCGCAGCCGCCGCAGGCAGGACATAAACCTCCGCCGCGCCCGCCCCGGCCAGCAGTTCCGCCAGCTCCGTCACATCAGCGTCCAGGCGCCCGGAATTCCGCTCCTCCTGCACGACCACCAGGTAGGCCTGCGCGGTATCCCGGACGGTGGCGGGGATACCGAGGTCGATGTCCTCACCCTGAGTGATCGCCGCCATCGTGAGCAGGTCGATGTATTCCAGGATGAGCGGTCCTGCGCCGCTGGCCGCGATCCGCGGGACGGCGGCGGTCACCTCGGCCAGCGAGCCGAACGGGGCGAGCAGCGTCGCCTGGTAGGGCAGGCGCGGATAGAGCCGGACGGTGGCCTCGGTGACCAGGGCCAGGGTGCCTTCAGAGCCGATGAGCAGCTGGGTGAGATCGTAGCCAGAACTGACCTTGACATTCTTGCCTCCGGTGCGGATCACCTCACCGGAGGCCAGCACCGCCTCCAGGCCGAGCACGTGACGGCGGGTGACGCCGTATTTGACGGCCCGCATCCCACCCGCGTTGGTGGCGACGGTCCCGCCCAGGCTGGCGCTCATCTCCCCCGGGAAAACCGGGTAGACCAGGCCGTGGGAGGCGGTAGCGGTATCCAGCCCGGCCAGGGTGACACCCGGCTGGACGACCGCGACATGGTTCGCGGTGTCGATCTCCAGGATCTGGTTCATCCGCTCGAACGAGATCACCAGGGCGCCCGGGCGGGGAATGGCACCGCCGGACAGCCCCGTCCCGGAGCCGCGGGCGGTCACGGCCAGCCCATGCTCACCCGCGAGCCGCAGCACCGCCCCCACCTCGGCGGTACTGCCGGGCCGGACCACGAAGGCAGGCTCGCCCGGCGCGGCGCCGAGGGCCTCATCGTGGCCGTAGTCCGCCAGGGCCGCCCCTGCGGCGAGGACATGCTCCGGCCCCACGGCACCGGTCAGCAGCGATCGGATGTCGGCCACGGGATCCTCCCAACGCCTGCCGTCACCCGGCCCGGCGCAGACCGCGAGTTACCAACCAGTTAACCAAAGAAGGGGGCGGCATGAGCGCCCGGCTGCGCCAGGGATGAGCCGCCTGCGCCCGCCGCACTTGTCCACTACCTGCCACCGGCGGCACACTGGGGCCTGTCTCACCTGTTCCGGGAGGGTAAGTGATCCGTTGCGGCTGCTGCTGATCGGCGCCCCCGGCGCCGGCAAGGGAACACAGGCCGAGCTGCTAGCCAAGCGGCTCGGCATCACGCACATCTCCAGCGGCGACCTGCTGCGCCAGCACGTCAGGGACAACACGACGCTCGGGCAGACGATCAAGGCCTATGTCGACCACGGCGACCTGGTCCCGGACAGCGTCGTCTTGGACATGCTGCGCAAACCCGTGGTCGCCGCGGCCGAGGCGGGCGGCTACGTCCTCGACGGGTTCCCGCGGACCGTCGACCAGGCCAAGGCGGCCTTCGCGGTGGTCCAGCCACTGGGAGCCGAGGTGCAGGCCGCGGTGCACCTCGACGTCCCGCGCGAGGAGCTGGTCCGCCGGCTGCTGGCCCGGGGCCGGGGCTCGGACGACACCGAGGACGTTATCCGGCATCGGTTGCAGGTGTACCAGGAAAACACCGTGCCCCTGCTCGCGTACTACGCGGGCCGGGAATGGATGTTCGCCGTGGACGGCGCCCAGCCGCCGGAAACCGTCCACCACGACATCATCGCGCGGCTGCGGAGGCTGGCCACCTTGGCCACCGAGGCCTGGTAAGGCCGGCCGCGACCCGCCTGCAGCCGCGTCAGGATGGTGTCCCGCGCGGTCAGGGCAGGAGGCCGCCGGAGGACTTGCGGTGACATCCGGGGCGCCGCCGCCTGCTGACCGCGCCACCGGAGTTCGCGGTGGTCAGCGACCTGGCGATGTGCAGAGCCACGTTCCGGTCCCACGGCACGACCTGATGGGAAGCCCAGAAGCCTGCGGTCTGCTGGCAGGCGGGGCAGGCCAGCCGATTGAGAGCGTCGATCCGCCAGCCAGCGCTGATCGCCCGGGCGCGGATGTCGGCCTCGCCGAGGGCCGCGGCATCGGTGTGGTAGGAGATGCAGGATGCCATCTCGCACCAGATGATCGGTTTCCGCAGCTGGTCGCCGATCGCCGCCCGCTCAGTGATCACCGTGCTGGTCCTGGCCTGCCGGGGAACGGCAGGCGTGCGCACGGGGACAGGAAGCCTGTACCGGGGGGCGGGAACTGCGCTGGCCGCGACCGGGATGCTGCTTTCCGGGGCAGCAGCCGGGCCGGCGGCCACGCTCTCCCGGCCGGCGGGCACGCTCTCCGGGCGGGCGGCCATGCGCGGGGGTACGGCCGGAGCCTCCGGCGGCGGGAAGCCATCGCCGGCCGGCTCGCCGGCGCGGTCATCACGGTCGTCGTGGTCGTCGTGGTCGTCGTGGTCGTCGTGGTCCTCGCGCAGTTCGGCGAGCCAGTCGTTCATCTGGAACCAGCCGACGTCGTCTCGCCGGGTCGTGAGCTTCATGTGGCCTCCCCTATCGGCCTCCGGTGCGTGCGGTGCGGAGCGCGGCCGCCGTGGCGGCGGTGTCTCCAGGCGCCGGACTCACCAGCTGCAGGTCCGGATTTCCACCGTCCTGACCTGAGATCACGACATGACAACTATACGGTTAATGTTCGATCTAATTGCCGGCCATTACGGCGCTGCTACGAGGCCATAAGTGGATATCTTTCGATCCTTTCTTACGCACAGGGTCTGGATACCATTTTCGCAGGTGAGGGCCTTGAACCGGAAATATTCCGCAGCCCTCTGCCCACAGCATTTCCGTTCGTATGCACAGGTTCTCCGTGGTTCCGCACAAGCCATCCACAGGTTGCCCACAGATAAAGCCCAGGGCGCGTTCCCCAGCACGTCACTGCCAGTCACGCAGGGGCCACGACGCCTGGCTCAGCGGCGGAACGCCGCGGTGATCTGCTCGCGGTCAGCACCCGGGCGAGCAGCAGGTGCAGCAGGATCCGGGCCTTGACCGGGTCGAGGAACCCGGCGCTGATCAGGCCACGGCCGAGCAGGTCCGCCTCGGACCCGGGAAAGCCGTACGTGCCGGCCAGGACCGGGCCCGCGCCGGTGCGTGAGGCCAGGACGACGGGGATCTGCCCGGCCAGCCCCGCGAGCGCCGGCACCAGGCCGGCCGGCACATGCCCAGCACCCATAGCCGCAACGACCAGTCCGTCGAACCGCCCGGCCACGGCGCGCAGCAGTTCCCCGTCATCGCCCAGCACGATGACGACCAGGCCGGTCCGCACCGCCCGGTCCGGGCCCGTCGCGGGCGGCAGCGCATACCGGTAGACGGGGCGGGTGAGCAGCCGCACCTGGCCCTCGACCACCTGGCCGATGGGCCCGGCCGAGGGTGAGGCGAACGCGGTGATGCTGGTGGAGTGCGTCTTGCGGACATGGCAGGCCGCGTGGATCTCATCGGCGAACACCACCGTGGCACCCAGCCCGCGCAGCAGCGGGCTGGCCGCCGCCTGAATGGCGGCCAGGATGTTGGCCGCGCCGTCCGGGCCGGCCAGCGACGGGTTGCGCATGGCCCCGGTCACCACGACCGGCGCCGCACCCGGGCCCAGCAGGTCCAGCGCGAACACGGTCTCCTCGATCGTGTCGGTGCCCTGGATGACCACCGCGCCCGCCGCGCCCGCGGCGATCTGCTCGCTGATCGCGGCGGCCAGGTCGGTGAGGTCAGCGAGAGTCAGCGACGCGCTGGGGACGCGCCGGAAGTCGTGCACGGACACCGTGATCCCGGTGGCGTCGAGGCCGGGCACCGCGGCGAGCAGTTGCTGCCCGCTCAGGGCGGGGACGACGCCACCGGGCTCGTCCGGGCGGCGGGTCATGGCGATGGTGCCGCCCAGCGAGAACACCGCCACCCGATGCAGAGCAGCCACAGCAACCCCCTTGCCCGCAGAAGCCCAGGATCTCAGGGCTGAGGCGGAGAATTCTCACGTGTCCCGAACGCGCCGGCTGACCGTTGTCCTGGTCCTTAACCTCGTGCTCGTCGCCGGGCTGGTGATAGCCGGGGTGATGGCGCATTCCCTGGCGGTGTTCGCGGCTGGCGGCGATTATCTGCTCGATGCCGCGGGGGTGGGGGTGGCGTTGCTGGCCATCCGGCTGGCCGCCCGCCCGGCGAGCCGCGCCCGGCCAGCGGGTTACCCCAACGCGACCAGCGTCGCGGCACTGGTGAACGGCGGCTGGCTGCTGGTTCTCGAGGTGTGCGTTGCTGCTGCTGCCGTCAGCCGGCTGATCAGCGGCACGGCTGCGGTGGACGGGCGGCTGGTGCTGATGGTCAGCGGAATCGCGGCGGTGGTGATGGCCGGCGGCGCGCTCATCCTCCGCGCCGACGCCGGTGACGAGGATGGCGAGCGCGACCTGTCCGTGGCCGCGGTCCTGCTCGACACCGTCGCCGACGCGGCCGCCGCCGCGGGCGTGGCCGTGGCGGGCGCCATCATCTTGGTCACCGGCGGCTGGTACTGGCTCGATCCGGCGGTGGCGCTGGCCATCGCGGTGATCGTCGCCTACCACGCCGCCGCGCTCCTCCGGAAAGTCCTCCGCCAGCGCCGGGCCAGGTAACAGCCTGCGGCGTCACGGCGTCACGGGAATCCCGCCACCCACCTCCACTCGCACCAGCCCGGCCTGCCAGGTGGCCCACTCGGCGTTGGCGGCGCGCTGCTCGGCCTTGGCCCGGGCGAAGGCGCTGGCGTCGTTGTTCTCGAAGGCCCGGGCGAACAGGGAGTACTCGGTGACGGCGTCGCGGAGCGCGGCGAGGCAGTTCTGGTGAATGGCGGCTAGCTGGGGCGTTCCCGGCCGGATCGGGCTGGCCAGCCGGAGCACCTGCCGCAGCTGGGGCAGCACCTCGGCCCGGATGATCGCCGCGGCCTGGCTGAAACTGGTCGCCGTGCTGGCCGCGGCCACCGAGCGCTGCACCGGGGCGTACGCGGCCTCGATGGCCGGGGCGGTCGTGTCCAGGTACCGCAGCCCGTCGAGCCGGGCCGCCGTCACGGTGGACGACGCTACTGAGTTGTCCGACACCAGCGTGGCCGGTGGCCCGACGATCGCCCCGCGGCCCACGATGATCAGCGCGGAGACAGCTGTCGCGCTGATGGCCGGGATCAGGAACGCCCCTGCCAGGCGGGCCGGGTCCAGGCGAGCCGGGCGTCCTGATCGGGAGGCCGGCCGGATCAGCCCGGCCAGGGCAGCGGTCAGGCTGAACAGCAGTCCCAGGGCGAGCGGCGCCTGGGCGACGGTCAGCACGAACCGCACGCTGAGCTGGCCGCCGAGCGCGGTGTTCACGGCCAGGAACCCGGCTACGGCGGTCAGCGTGGCGAGCGGTGCGGCGAGGCACGCCACCCCCGCGCCGCGGGCCCGGTCCAGACGGCAGAGCACGAGGGTGCAGACCAGGCTGGCCGCTGCGGCCACCCAGATGTAGAGGTAGTACCGCTGCGCCTGGGCCGCGAGAGAGGCGGGTGGCCCGGCGATGAAACGGAACGCGGCCAGGGTGCCCTCGGCGGCCATCCCGGAGGCCAGCGCGACCAGCACCCACTGCCGCGCGCGGAGGGCTCCGGAGGGCCAGGCGGGCGGGTTTCCGCGTTCGATCAGCCAGGCCGGCGCCGTCGCCTGGCTGGTGCGAGCCACCAGCGCCCAGCCTGCGGACAGGGCCAGGATCGTCACCGCGGCGATGATCAGGCCGGCCGACGGAAGCAGCGTCACCAGCCAGGCGCGGGCCAGCGTCAGGCCGCCGTTGTCCAGCGCGAACTGCAGTGTGCTGCCGATCCACAGCGCGGCGGCGAAGATCACGCCGTTGACCACCACGATCGCGGCCATGGCCAGGCGCCGGGGGGTGCGCGGTATCGCGTCGGCCCACAGCTGGGCCAGGCCGGCCGACGCCGCAGTAGCGCCGCCGCCCAGAACCGCGGACACGGCCAGCAGGGCTGGATGATCCAGCCCGGCCGCCGCACCCGAGCCAGTGCCCGCCAACGAGGCAAGCTGGCCGAGCACCAGCCCGGCCGCGACTCCGGCGGCGGCCGGGGCGAGCCGCCTGCTCACCCCGCCGATACGGCCGGCCACCGCGGCCCGCCACAATCCCAGCCCCACCGAACCACCGAGCAGCGGCCCGGCCAGCAGCGCGGCCACGGTAACGCCGAGATCGGTCCGGCCCGAGGCAGCGAACGCCACGATGAGAACGTTGGCCACGAAGGGAAACAGCAGGCCGGCCAGGAACGCGGTGCTGAAGCCGTCCAGGAACGTGACGCTGACGGCGCGTTCGGGGTTCCGCAGCACACCGATCCGCTGGTCCGGTGTGGGATGCCGGGCGGCCAGCTGCCGGCGCCGGCTGCGCTCGGGGCGGCGGGCCGACCGGTGCAGCACCGCGGTCATCGACTCGATCCCGCCCGCGATCTGCGCGGCACGCAGATCGGCGTCGTGCTCACGGGATCGCAGCAAGGCGGCCGAGACGAGCAGCACGGTCAGGCCCAGCAGGGCGGCCCGCCAGAGGAAGTCGGCCAGGATGGAATGATCGCTGGACAGCAGGGTCACCGCCAGCGGCACCGCCAGTAGCGGCACCAGCGCGTACCAGACCGACCGGGCCAGCCAGGCCAGCGCGACGTCGCCATGGCGGACGTGCGCCAGTTCGTGCCGGACCAGCGGATCGAACAGGTCCCGGTCGCGCCAGCGCACGGCCACCGCGGGTGGCAGTACGACCCGCGGCCGCCCGGGCGCCCCGTAGCTGAAGGCATCACGTTGCTGGGCCGGTCCTCGCTCGACCCGGGGCACGCGCCGGAAGGCCGGCCTCGGCGGCCAGTGCGGCGAACCGGTCGCTGGTGTCCTGCAGCGATGCGCCCAGCCCGCGCAGCCGGCGCCGCCGCCGGACCAGCACCGGCGCCAGGTAGACCACGACCAGCGCGCCCGCGCCCGCCGCGCCCGCCCCGCCCAAGGCATAAGCCGCGCGGCGGATCTCCGCGGCGCCGCGGCACTTCGATTCCAGCGCTTCCCGGGCCAGTTCGGCTTGTACCGGCGGCAGGGATTCTCTCGCTTGCTGCGCCTGTGCCGCACAGCTGACCACGGCCCCGGTCCATTGCCGCCAGTGGGTCTGGTTGTAAACCCAGCCGCCCACGAAGATGCCGGCGCTCAGCAGCGCGGCGAGGAATGCCAGGTACCGGGTGGTGGTCGGTGATCCGAGGGCCAGCACGTTCACCCGGGCCCGATCCGGCGCCGATGTCCTCAGCCCGGCGGCCGCCTGCGCGGCACCAGGGGCCGCCTGTTCGCTCATCACATCAGCCGTTCACCAGGAGCGCCCCGACGAACGCGTCAGCCAGCAGCGACGCCTTCTCGTCGTCCAGGCCGGATTTCCTGGCCTGCTGCAGCGCGATCCGGCGGACCTCGCGCGCCTGCTCCGCGGTCACCGTCAGCGCCGGATCGTGCTCTGCCGCTGTCCGGTGACCGGCTGGGTCATCCCGCCGGAACAGCCGCCGGACCGGCCCGGCCACCACCGGCTTGAGTTCGTCCCGGACCTCATCGCGCACGGCATCCGAGATCGCCGCGGCGAGGAACCGCACGACCACCGTGCCGGCCGCGAGCACGTACGGCGTCAGCAGGGCCAGGTCGAGCCCGAACCCCACTGCTTCGTCCCGGCCGCTGGCGCTCAGCTGGCGTCCGGGATCGCGGAAGTAATCCACCGCGGTCTCGTCGAACAGCACCAGCTCCTCTGGTGCTACCTGCCGCACGACGGAGCGGGCGAGCTCATCAACGAGGTCCCGCTCGACAGCACCGTCCCGGCCTGAGGTATGTGCAGCAGGCATGGCCAGTTCCTCCCGTCCCGGGTAGCCGCGCTACCCAAGGTGAGAGACCGCCACCAGGCCGGCGGATACATGAATCTCCGGCAAAGCTGGCCCGCAGCCAGCGCGGGTTACCGGTAGCGGAAGCCGTCGAGGAAGCGGCGGAACACCCCGCCCTCGCGGGGCAGGGAGGGTGCGGGCGGGGGCGTCTCCCGGCGCTGGCGGGCGATGGGCTGGTCGTAGTCGGTCCGCGCTATGGCGTCGATGACCTGCCGCTCGTCGAAGTCCTCTGACCCCTCGATCTGCGGCACGTAGCCGACCAGCATGCCGTCCTGCATCACCTGGGCCTCGAGGCCGGCCGTGCCGTCGGTGTCCCACTCCGCCTCGCGGCCGTCGCGCAGCGACACCCGTACGCCGTACTGGCCAACGCCTGCCTTCGCCAGGTGGGCGTTGATGCCGCGGTCGCGCAGCGCGTCGGCGACTCGCCGGGCCCGGTTCTCGTCCATCCCCACAAGGTAGCTGCAGTCACGGAGCACCCGTTCCACTCTTGGGACCGCCGCGAGTCCGGCCCGGCTGACGCCGAGCACACGGTGCTCCTGCTGGAGTCGCCGCGTCGCTCTTGCTGGAGTCGCCGCGACGCTCCTGCTGGAGTCGCCGCGACGCGGTCACTGGAGGTGAGGCTGATCCGGGCCGAAGAGCACGCCCTGGCCCGGGGCCGGGGGCAGCGGGCCCAGTTCCTGCTCGTCGGTGACGCTGCCGTCGCCGCGGATGTGCGCGACGGCGACACCCTGGCTGACCAGGACCCGGCCGACCAGCAGGCGGCGGTGGCAGCGCACGGGGTTTTCCTCGCTGCAGAGCATCGCCACCCGGTGATCGGCCGCCGCCGCCAGCAGGCGCTGCAGGCCCGAGTGGAAGCGCCCGGTCCGGGCCAGCGCGCTGTAGCGCACCTGGCCCTCGCTGTCGTAGAACTCGCGTTCCGGCGGACGGCCGCCGAGTTCCCGGCCCAGGAAGACGTACTCGATGCCTGCCGCCTGCACGGCCGAGCGCAGGGTTTCCCGGTTGAATTGCGGGTTGTACCGGGAGAAAGGCTGCGAGCGAATATCGGCGACTGCCTCGATTCCCTGCCCGCGCAGCAGGCTGATCAGGGTCGCCAGCTCGTGCTTTGAATGCCCGGCGGTCCAGATTTTCAGCTCACCCATCAGCAGCAGCTTACGCCGGGATCACTAGCCTCATTCGTAGCTCTGCCGGGCAGTTAGCCCAGTTCAGCGCGGCGGCGGACCGCGTGCTGGGGGCGGTTGGTGATCAGGACCTCGATCCGCTGGTCGCGCAGGAACTGGTCGATCAGGGAGTCCGGGTCAACGGTCCAGACCATGACACCGATGCCGTGCCGATGGCACATCCGGGTGACGCCGAGCCGCGCCAGCTTGTAGTTGACCGCGACCCAGTCGGCGCCGCAGGCGCGGATCCGGGGCAGCGGGAACAGCTCGCTGCGGCGGACCGCCGCCCAGCGGCGGCGCGGCACCTCGCCCAGGCTGCGGCCCAGCGACAGCGCGGTCGTCACCTTCGGGAAGGCCCGCTTGATCGTGGCCACCGAGACATCCTCCAGCGTGGTGACCACGAAGTTGCCCGGCCCCAGGATCGAGGTGGCCAGCGCCACGACCTCTTCCTCGTAGCCGATCTCCTTCAGGTCGAGATGACCGATCAGGCGGCCAGCCAGCATGGCCATGACCTCCCCGACCCGGGGCACCTCATAGTTCAGCCGGTCACACAGCTCCCGGTAGCCAAGGTCGGCCACCCGCGCGCCGCCGCGCCCGGTGCGGGCATCGTGATAGACCACCAGGACGTTGTCGGCGGTCTTACGGATATCGAATTCGGCGTATTCCGCGCCGTTGGCGAGGCTATCGCGGTAGGTGTCATAGGTGACCGGGCTCTCAGCCCGCGAATGGCGGCAATGAGCGGAGATCTGGACCACTTGCGCCTCTGGGTCTCCGGGTGAGGGTACGTTGGCCTGCCCTGCTCCGCCCGCCACTCTCGCAGCGGCAGGTGGCTGGCCGGTGAATCCCGGGCTGCCAGCCGGGGACACCTGGATCACCATGTGGTGCAGCTGCAGGTGCGCTTGCAGGCCAGCAGCCCCGCGACACGGCCAGCTTCTATTTCCGCCGCACGTCAGGCTGGCTTCTTAGGTAGCCCGGCCCAGCCAGCGGACCAGGTTCCCCCACAGCGCGCCGGTATCCGGGCCAGGCCATGAACTCCGGCGGAGCCCAGTGCGGCGCGCAGTCCGAGGTGAACACCGCGCTGCGGCCCGGCGCCGTGCTCCCAGCACGCCACCAGCGGATCGGCGCCGCACCGCACCAGCACCTCGGCGTCGGGCCGCGCCGTCACCCGGTTGTAGCCGAGCAGGGCAGGCCACGGTCCGGGCACGCCGCGCAGCACCGGGTGATCCGGCAGGCCACCGGCTCGGCACTACGCCCTGCGGGCTACTCGGCCCGGTCGTCTACCGCGCTGATCAGTCACGGGCAGCGCGTCCTCGACCGCGGTGCCGTGGTAGCGCGCCTTGCCCTCGATGCCGGCGAACGACAGGTAGCCCCCGATCATCAGCAGCCCGCCGCCATCCCGCACGTACTCCTCGACCGCCGCCAGCCGGTCCGGCGCGGGCTGGGACCGCTCGAACGTCTGCGGCGCCAGCAGGATGCTGTTGGCGCCGATGTCACTGAGGATGACCGCTGCGTAGGCGGCCAGCTCGCCGGCGGTCGCCGGGAACCTGGCCGGCACGAGATGCCCGGGCAGGTAGTCCACGTCGATGCCCTCCTCGCCGAGCACCGCGCGCAGGTGATCGGCGCCCTCCACGTAGGAGCTCGTGGTGAACGAGTCCACGCCCTTGATGTGCAGGCTGTGCGTGATCCAGCTCTCGCCGCAAAGCAGCACCCGCATGACGCCCCTCCAGTTTGATCAGCCCGGCGGACCCGCCGACTCCCGCACGATCAGCTCCACCGGCAGCACCTCGGTCCGCGCCGGGGTGTCCGTGTCGGCCAGCCGTTCGAACAGCAGCTCCACGCCGGTCTGGGCCAGCCGCTCCAGCGGCGACCTGATCGTGGTCAGCCGGGGCCGCACGTACTGGCTGAACCGGATGTCGTCGAATCCCACCACGGACAGGTCCCCGGGCACCCGGACGCCATGCGTCTCCGCCGCCGACAACATGCCCAGCGCGATGTAGTCACTGGCCACGAACGCCGCCGTGGGTGGCTGGCCACCGGCCAGCAGCCGGGGCAGCGCGCTCATCCCGAACTGCTCGGTAAAGTGCCCCGCCAGGACGATCTGCTCGTCCGGGTCGATGCCGCCCTTGCGCAGCGCCTCCTCGTACCCGCGGCGCCGCTCCTGCACCGAGGCGAGCTCGGCCGGGCCGGACACGAACGCGATCCGGCGGTGGCCGAGCGCGACCAGGTAGCTGGCGGCCTGGTAGCCGCCCGCGTAGTCGTCCATGACCACGGTGTGCACGTCAGGCAGGCCGGTGATCGGCTCGTCCACCACGACCACGGGCAGGCCGCCGCGGATCGCGGCGGCCAGCCGCTCGTTGGACCGGAACGAGCCCAGGTACAGCATGCCGTCGATGGCCCCGGACGCGAGCAGGTCGATGTAGCTGGCTTCCTTGACCGCCTGGCTCCGGGTCGAGCAGAGCAGCACGAGCAGGCCGTGCCGCTCCACCGCCTCGACCACGTAGTCGGCGATCGCGCCGAAGTAGGGGTTGCTGATCTCGGGCACCACGAAGCCGATGACCCCGGAGCGCCGCCGGGCCAGGTTCCGCGCCTGTGCGTTCGGCACGTAGCCCAGATCGCGGATGGCGTCGAGCATCCGTGCCTCGGTGGCCGGGGAGACCCGCAACGTGCCGTTCAGGTAACGGGAGACCGTGGACGCGGCCACCCCGGCGGCCTTCGCCACTTCCTGGATCGTCGCCACAGATTGCCCCGTCCGCGCTACCGGTTGCTATTGCCATTGCATCCGGTCATGGCGTGATCCTACCCCGCCCGGCAACTTGCCTGTTGACGCTCATGATGCTGGTTGTAATACTTTGCGAAACCGGTTGCGTAACTGGGCCGGGGTAACCGCCGCGTAGCCGCCTTTCCCCACGATCTCCGGGGGGTCCCCGTGACTGCCGAGATCGACCAGCCCCACCGCCGCCACGCACCTGCGGCGCAACGCCCTTGGCCTCCCCCAGGTGGTATTCCAGGGCATTACGCACATCGCGCCCTCGATCAACATCGTGTTCACGTTCCCGATCATCGCGCTGAAGGCGGGGCCGGCCATGCCGATCTCGTTCCTGCTGACGACGATCGTCTGCTACTTCATCGGCAATACCGTGTCGCAGTTCTCCAAGTACCTGCCGTCCAGCGGCGGCTACTACTCGTTCGCGACCCGGGGGCTCGGCGACCGCAGCGGCTTCATGACCACGTGGAGCTACCTGATCTACGACATCATCGGGCCGGCCGGCGCGATCGGGTTCCTCGGCTTCCTGATCTCCGACACCATCCAGACCGCGTCCGGCGTGGACATCCCGTGGTGGATCTTTGCCCTGGCCACGTTCGCGATCGTGTGGGTGCTGACCCATTTCGGGATCCGGCTGTCCATGGGGACGACGGCCGTCGTTCGGCGCGTTCGAGATACTGATCATGCTCGCGCTCAGCATCACCTTCCTGGTCCATCCCGGGCACGGCTCCTCCTTTACCGCGCCGCTGCAGCCCAGCCAATCGCCGCACATGTTCGGCGGCATCCTCGCCGGGATGGTCTTCTCTGTGCTCGCGCTCAGCGGCTTCGAGGCGCCCGCGCCGCTGGCCCAGGAAACCCGCAGGCCCGCGAACTTCATCGGCCGCGCCGTCATGCTCTCGCTGTTCCTGACCGGCGGGTTCTACATCTTCACCTCCTACGCCAGCGCCATCGGCTGGGGCACCGGCAACATGGCCGCGTTCGCCTCGAACCCGAACCCGTACTACGCGCTTGGCCACGCGCTGTGGGGCGCGGGCTGGTGGCTCGTGGTCATCGCCCTCATCAACAGTGCCATCGGCGTCGGCCTGGCCTGCACGAACGCCGCGTCCCGGGTGATGTACACGATGGGCCAGGCCGGCACGCTGCCCAAGCGGTTCGGCAGGCTCCACCCGGTGCACCAGACCCCGGCGTTCGCGATCGCGTTCCAGCAGCTGGCCGGGATCGTGGCCATCCTGCTGGTCGGCCTGCTGCTACAGCCTTCTGACATCTTCGGGTTCCTCGGCACCATCGCCACGCTCGCCGTGATCATCCTGTACGTGATGGCGAACCTGGCCCTGACCGCCTACATCCGCCGCGAGCATGCGGCCGATTTCAACATCTGGCGGCACGGGGTGCTGCCCTGGGTCGGCACGCTGGCCCTGCTGCCGGTGCTGTTCGTGACCGTGTATCCGGTGCCGCCCTGGCCGTTCAGCCTCACCCCGTACGTGTTCATCGTGGCGCTGATCATCGGTTTCGGCTACATGCTGTGGCGTGAGTCGCGCCACCCGGGGGCGCTGCGCCGCGGGGCCACCGTGCTCGTGGGCACACGCAGTGACGCCGAAGGTGACGTGGACTGGGACGCGGCGTCGGCCGCACCCCAGCCCGGCGCGTGACGCCGGTGTCCCCCAGGGTGGAGCTGGCCGAGATCGGCCTGCCCGACTTCGGCCTGCCCGCGGTCGAGCCTGCCGTGCCGGAAGCGACCTACCGGGCGCGGCTGGCGGCCGCCGCCGCGGCGGCGGCCAGCGCCGGGCTCGACGCGCTGCTCGTCTACGCGGACCGGGAGCACTTCGCGAACCTGTCCTACCTGACCGGGTTCGATCCCCGGTTCGAGGAGGCCCTGCTCATCCTGGTGCCGGGCCGCCCGGCCACGCTGCTTGTCGGCAACGAGGGACTCGCCTACGCCGCAGTGGTACCCGATGAGATCGAGGTCGTCCGCTACCAGAGCTTCAGCCTGGTCAGCCAGCCCCGGTCGGCCAGCAAGCCGCTCGGCGAGATCCTGGCCGGGGCCGGCCTGGGCGGCGCGGCGGCGCGCGCGGGTCGGCATCGCGGGCTGGAAGTACTTCGGCCCGGCCGACGGGGAGCGGGCGGAGCACTGGATCGAGGCCCCGGCCTACCTGGTCGGCGAGCTGGGGCTGCTGGGCTGCACGCCGGTCAACGCCAGCGCACTGTTCGTCGAGCCCGGCCGGGGCCTGCGCCTGGTCAACGAGACCGACCAGATCGCGTCGTTCGAGTTCGCCGCCACGCACGGCTCGGAGTCGATGCGCCGGATGATCGAGGGCGCCCGCCCGGGCCTGACCGAGCACGAGGCGTTCGCGCTGTACCGGCCGATCGGGCTGCCGCACTCCTACCATCCGCTGGTGCTCAGCGGCGAGCGGACCGCGCTGGGGCTGGCCAGCTCGTCCAGCCGGGTGCTGCGCCGCGGCGACCCGATGAGCGCTGGCTTCGGCTACTGGGGCAGCAACATCGCCCGCGGCGGCTTCCTCGCCGGCCGGCCGGCGGACCTGCCCGAAGCCGCCGCCGACTATGTGGACCGGCTCGTCGCGCCGTACTTCGCCTGCGCCTGCGAGTGGTACGAGACGATCGGCATCGGGGTCACCGGCGGCGAGCTGTTCAGCCTGGTGCAGCGCTGGCTGGGCGATCCGTTCTTCGGCGTCCAGCTGAACCCCGGGCATTTCATCCACCTGGACGAGTGGCCCAGCTCCCCGGTCTATCCCGGCTCCGAGATCACACTGCGGTCCGGGATGACGCTGCAGCTGGACATCATCCCGGCCACCGGCACCGCCTACCACACCACGAACATCGAGGACGGGGTGGCCCTGGCCGACGAGGCCGCCCGCGCCGACCTGGCCGCCCGCTATCCGGACCTGTGGCAGCGGATCACCCGCCGCCGCGCGTTCATGGCCGGCACGCTCGGCATCCGGCTCAAGCCGGAGGTGCTGCCGCTGTCCAACCTGGCCGGCTACCTCCCCCCGTACTGGCTGTCCCCGCAGCTGGCCATGCGCCGGGGCTAATCCCTGGGCAGCTCATCTCCGAGCTCTCCTTACCGGGCGCGGGCCAGTTCGGCCGGCTTACTGGCAGGCAGAGCCGCGCCGGTCACGGCCGCTGGGCCAGTGTCCCGGATGCGGAGCACCCGGGCCAGCCCCGCGGGCAGCCACCAGTTGGCCCGGCCGAACAGCGCCACCATGGCCGGGACCAGCAGGCAGCGGATCACGACCGCGTCGATCAGGATGCCCGCGCCGAGCCCGGTGGCCAGGATCTTCAGGTCGGTCTGCGGCCCGGTGGACATGGACAGGAAGCTCAGCATCAAGATCGCGGCCGCGCTGGTGACCAGCCGCCCGGTCCGGCCCAGGCCCTCGGTGACCGCGTGCCGCGGGTCGCCACTGGCGTCGTAGGCCTCGCGGATCCGGCTCAGGATGAACACTTCATAGTCCATGGACAGCCCGAACAGGAAGGCGAACACCATCAGCGGCACCCACATGGTGATCGCGCCGGTGGCCGGGATGCCCCACACCGCGTTCGAGCCGTGCCCGTCCTGCCAGACCCAGACCAGCACGCCGTAGGCGGCGGCCAGCGAGATCAGGTTGAACACGACGGCCTTGGCGGCCAGCAGCACGGACCGGAAGGCCCGGGTCAGCAGCAGGAACGTGGCAATCCCGATGATGGCCAGCATGAGCGGGAAGTCCCCGTAGACCGCGTGGTCGAAGTCGATCAGGGAGGCGCCCGTGCCGCCCACGCCCAGCACGTGCGGCCGGCTCAGCAGCGTGTGCTCCAGCTGGGTCACGGTGGCCTGCCCGGCCGGCCCGCTGCTCTCCGCCACGGGGAGCACGGTGACCAGCGCGGTGCCCCCGTGCCGGTAGTCCGGGGTGGACGGGGCGATGACCGTGTACACGCCGGGCACGGTGCGGGCCGCGGCGGCGGCGGCCCCGGGCTGGCCGGAGGTGAGCACCTCGGCCGGGGTGAGCACGCCGGCCGGGACGCCGCCGTCGGTCAGCGTGACCAGCGCCTGGTGCGCCGGGCCGGCCGTGGCCTGCGCGGTGCTGCCGGGCTCGCCCAGGTGCAGGGACAGAGCAGGCAGCATCAGCGCGGCCAGCACACCGAGGCCAGCCAGCGCGGCCAGCCAGCGGTGGGAGTACACGCCGCGGGCCCAGGCCGAGAACACCCGGCTGGCGGACCGCTCGGTGCGCAGCCGCGGCCAGTCCAGCCGCGGGCCGACGGTGGCCAGGATGACCGGCAGCAGGGTGATCGCCACCACGACCGAGACGAGCGGGACCAGCACCCCGCCGATGCCGACGCTGCGCAGCATGGGAACCGGCAGCACGATCATCGACAGCAGCCCGATGGCCACGGTGAGCCCGGAGAACACCACCGCCCGGCCTGCGTGGTTCATCGCCTCGGTCACGGCGCCAGCGTTGCTGCGGCCGGCCGCGCGCTCTTCCCGCCACCGGCTGACCACCAGCAGCGAGTAGTCGATGGCCACACCCAGCCCGATCAGCGCGATCAGGAACTCGACGATCTGGCTGATCCCGGTGATCTCGGTCAGCCCGCCGACGGCCAGGAAGGTGGCCAGCACCGAGACCCCGCCGATGAGCAGCGGCAGGAAGGCGAGGAAGCTGCCGAACACCACGGCCAGGATCACCAGCGCGCCGAGGGCGCCGATCATCGCCTCAGCCATGACCCCGGTGCCCTTCGTGCTGCTGGCGGGCTTGCCCGCGGCCAGCAGCTGCTCGCCGGTGAGGCCGGCCTGCCAGCCGGGCGGCACGGCAGCGGTCAGCGCGCGCTCGATCGCCGGGCCCGCGGTGGGGCCGCCGAAGCCGTTTTCCGGTGCGGTGAACACCAGCGCGAACGTGGAACGCCCGTCCCGGGTGATGAACGCCCGGTCGTGCGTGGTGGCGTAGTCCGCGATCCGCGCCCCGGGCAGCTGTGCCGCGATGGCGGCGAAGGCCCGCCCGCTGGCGGCGGCGTCCGCCGGGCTGGTGATCTGCTGCCCGGGCGGCGCGGTCAGCACGGGCACGTACGGGGTCTGCGAGCCGCCGTTGCCGTAGCTGCGCACGATCTGGTTGTCCACCCGGAAGGCCTGTCCCGGCATGGCGAACGTGTTGGTCATCCGGTGCGTGGTGCCGCCGATCGTCGCGATGCCAGCCGCGGCGACGATCAGCCAGAAAACCGCCACCAGGGCCCGGTGGCGGAGAACGAATCGGGTCAGCGCAGGCATCCTGGCCTCCGGAGCTAGCCGCCGGCGGACGTTCCGCCGGACAACCGAAAGCCTGCCAACCAGCCGCTGCCTGGTCGTCTGCCCACCGGAGGCAGTCCAGGTGACCACGCTGGGAGTGCGCGCACCGCCGGCTACTCCCAGCGGAGTACACGATCATGTAACTCACGGAGGAGGACCAGGGCGCCAACGGCCATCCCGCGCCGCGCACCCCGCTTCCTCCTGGTCATCGCTGCGCGCCTGACCCAGCGGTCAACGCCGCTGGACCAACGCGGTCCTGCCACTCTCATGCGTTCCCAAGATGCGACAGCCGTGAGCTAGCTAGAGAAGCTTGACCAGTTGCCGAGTTCCGTCCTGCCGGCACAGAGTCAGCTCCGCACCGGAGTCGAGTTCCGCATCAAGGAACTCATAGAGCGAGATCGCTCTGTTGACGATGTCGGTCCTGGTGAGCCTGGTGCGCTCACGCGTCTTTTCGAGATCTGTCGCGGCCTTAGTCACGAGGCCAACTGTGATCCTCCTGTCGAGTTCTTTCATCTCGGCACCCATTTCTACCTTCTGTCACATCAGCCAATCGTGCCACCCCATACACGGACACGAGCAAATGATGAGGTATCTCGTGCATCAAATCTACGAGATACGGGCATCAATTACACCTACGAATTGATGCACCCAGAGGCGGACATGGCAGGTGACAGGCCGAACCCGGAGGTCCAACGTCGGCGCCTAAGAGTAGAACTTCGCAGAGCACGTCAAGCAGCCGGGCTTACCCAAGAACAGGTGGCCACAGAACTGGAGTGGTCGCTCTCGAAGGTGATCCGCGTCGAAGCCGGCTCGGCGGGCATCTCTGCCCGCGATCTCGAGGCACTGCTCCGCCTGTATCGAATCGAGGATTCTGATCGAGTTAGTGAGCTTGCCGCCCTCGCCCGTGCCGCCAGGGAGCGGTCTTGGTGGGACATATACCGGAATGTAGCGTCCGCCGGACTTCTGCAGTTGATCGGGTACGAGGCTGCCGCCTGTATCACGCGAGCTTTTGAACCCTTGGTCGTTCCCGGATTGCTTCAGACGGAGGAGTACGCGCGCGCTATTATCAGACACTTTATTGATGGTTTGTCAGCTGAGGCCGAGGACAGTCTGGTCGATCTGCGGATGAGGCGGCAGGAACTTCTCGACCGCACCGATCCCCCGCTCTTGTTTTTCGTCTTGGACGAATCAGTGATCCGCCGCCCAGTTGGCGGCAATGCTGTTATGCGTCGTCAGCTGAGTAGTATGACCGAAATGGCGCAAAGGCCGAACGTGACCATTGAGGTTGTACCTTTCAGTGCTGGCGCCCACTCTGGGCTCAAAGGCCCCTTCGTTACTCTGGAATTCCCCGAAACAGCAGATGACGACGTACTGTATCTGGAAAATGCCCGAGGCGATTTGATCAGCCGTGAAGTCCCGGCGGAAATCTTGTCTTACCGGGAAGCGTTCGAGTCACTACGCAACCTCTCGCTCGGGCCTGAGGGCTCCTTGCGATACCTGAGTCAAGTGATCGATCAAATGCCGTGATCGCGCTGTACGCCTGCGAGGGGCCAGCGGTAAACCGCTGGCCCCTCGCAGGTATACACCCACCCAGAACGACTGCTCAAACAGCCAAACCGTGGTTCAGCCTTGCAGAAATCTGTCGAACTCACCTTTTTTGGCGCCGTCCAAAAATGCCGCCCATTCGTCATGCGTATATGAGAGGAACGGGCCTTCGGAAAATCTAGAATTCCCGATGACAACCATACCATCCTGTGACCTCACCTGTACGCAGTTCCCGCCTCCGCTCATCGTCGCGGTATGCCAGGAACTCTCCGTCGCGTTCGTGGTAAACATCATCAAACCTCCATTCGTGGACTGGTGCGAAGACGGGAACTACAAGGAATCGAAGGATTCCCCTATATTCTCGGCAAGCCTCACGGAGCCCTCAGTATCGAGGGCACCGGCCCGCAGATAATGCAAGGTTTCCTTGTATCTATCGATATCAGATGGACGTTCCAGATACAGGGTCCCCGCCATATTTTCCAAATACACTACCGCAGGCTGGGGAGCTTGGAACTCAAGAAGCGTGAACGTGTTGTCCAGGCCCGGATGCGCGCCTAGGCCGAGCGGCACTACTTGAAGTGTGATGCTGGGGATGGTGGTCGCAAGTTCCACCATTCTCTTAAGTTGCTCATGCATGACCTGGCTGCCGCCGACACGGCGCCGGAGGGCTGACTCGTCGACCAGAGCCCAGAAGGTCGGCGGTGATTCCCTAGTAAGTATTTCCTGCCGCTTGAGCCGAGCAGCCACACGCTCGTTGAGAATGTGGTCCGCGATCCGCGGAAGAATTCCTTTAATAATCGCACGAGCGTATTCTTCTGTCTGAAACATCCACGGAATAACGCATGACTCGTATGAGCTTATCTGGGTGGCCTCGATCTCAAGGCCGATAAGCGGCGCGATCAGGAGATCTTCGTACTTGTTCCACCAGCCCTGCTGCTTCGCCTCACGGGCAAGAGTCATCAGCTGGGTGAACAGCGGTTCCTTGACACCGTAGAGCACGCAAAGATCACGCACGTCTCGCGGGTTGGCTGGACGTGTGGCCGTCTCGATGCGGCTGATCTTGGCCGCCGAACACATGAGCTCCCGAGCCACGTCCTCGACGCTGAGCTCAGCTTGCTTACGCAACTCGCGAAGTTGGCTCGCCAGCTCCCGGCGGCGGAGCGTCGGACTCCGTTCAGCCACTGATGGCACCATATCTTAGCGTGACGAGACTACTACCTATCGTATGGTTCACTATGGAGACACACTTGTATCTTACCTCTGGCAATTACCAGATGCACTTGACCCTGAAAATTTATAGGGAGAGACTGGCAGCACGGCCCGGAGATGTCAAGCGCGTTGCGCAAGCGTTATCCGTGAGCCGACCTGGGACGGAAGGAGGTCCATAGCCTGACCATCCCCGGCTAGGCGGGCGTCCCTGGCTATCGAACCTAGTAGACAGGAAACGCCGGGCCGATGCTGCAACATCGACCCGGCGGATGCCTTGCTAGCTCCCCAGCTTCGAGAGCTTGTCTAAGGCGGATCTACATGAACGATACCAGCGATCCCAACAAGCACAAGATCGCCCACAGCGCGCTTTCGCCATCGGCGGAACTCGCGCGCCATGCGGGCCCCACCTGTCCGTCCACAGCTATCGGTGGAGGGCGGACAGATGCTCGCATCTCATGTCGCGGCTGAGGGAATCGTGCCCATCCAGGTACTTGTGGTGGTGCTAGCTGTGGCTGCCGTGATCTTCTGGCGAGTGGCACTGAAGATCATCGTCATCCTTGCCGTGATCCTGCTCGCTTCCGGGGCTGTAGCTTTCATCGAAGGACTTCTGCGCGGAATCAAATGAACACGGCCCGTGAACACGGCCCGTCGGCCGAACCAACGCAACGCCCCGGCGTTGTCGGCCGACGGGCTCGCCTTCGCGTACTCCCAGCGGAGTACACGATCATGCAACTCACGGAGGCAGACCGGGCCGGGCCGGGGAGCTTACGCTGAGCAGGTGAACCGACTGGTCGCATGGTGGCAGCGCTACCGCGACTCCACCGCCCGGGACATCGTCTCGGCGGTGGTGGTGACGCTGGTGCTGCTGGCCGGCGCCTACGGCGAGGCCCACCCCAACCAGCCATCCGACCAGGTCGTCAACGGCCACCCGGTACCGCATACCCCGGCGATTGCGTTCGGCCTGGTCATCGTGGCGTGCCTGGTGCTGGCGGTCAGGCGGCGCTACCCGGTCACCGTGCTGGTCGTCTCGGTCAGCGCCGTGGTCGCCTACAGCCTGCTCGGCTACGTCAACGGCGCGGTGCTGCTCGCCCCGGCCATCGCCCTGTACACGGTGGCCAAGACGGTCAGCACCCGCCGGGCGCTGCTGATCGCGGGCGGGACGCTGGTCGCGCTGATGGCGGCCACCGCGGTGGGCAACCCTTTCGTCCCGACCGCCGGCGGTTTCTACCTCATCCCCGCACTGATCGCCGCCCCACTGTTCGGCGGGATCGCGGTGCGGAACCGGCTGGCCTATGTCAACTCGATCGAGGCCCGGGCCGAGGATGAGGCCCGGCGGCGGATCGATGAGGAACGGCTGCGGATCGCCCGGGACCTGCACGACGTGGTCGCACACACCATGGCCACCATCAACGTGCAGGCCACCGCGGCCGCGCACGTGCTGGCCAGCCAGCCGGAAGCCGCCGCCGAGGCGCTGCAGATAATCCGGGTGGCCAGCAAGGACGGCCTGCGTGAGCTGCGTGCGATCCTCAACGTGCTGCGCCAGGGGGACGAGGCCGACCCGACCCAGCCCGCCCCCGGGCTGGCCCAGCTCGACACGCTGATCGCCGGGGCGGTCAAGGCCGGCCTGCCGGTCACCGTCACCCGGACCGGCCAGGCCCGGCCGCTGCCCGCCGAGGTGGACCTGGCTGCCTACCGGATCGTGCAGGAGTCGCTGACCAACGCGATCCGGCACGCTGGCCCGGCCACCGCCACCGTGTCGCTCGGCTACGACGACACCGGGCTGCGGATCGACGTCACCGACACCGGCCGGGGCGCCAGCACGGGCGGGGGTTCCGGCCCGGCCGGGAGTTCCGGGCACGGGCTGACCGGCATGCGTGAGCGGGCCGCGGCGATCGGCGGCGAGGTACAGGCGGGCCCGGTGCCAGGTGGCGGCTTCCGGGTGACCGCCCGGCTGCCCAGTACGGACCAGCCCAGTACGGACCAGCCCAGCGTGCAGCAACTGGCGGAGAGGATCGCGCCATGATCCGGGTGCTGCTCGCGGACGACCAGGCGCTGATCCGGGCGGGTTTCCGGCTGCTGCTCGGCAGCATCGACGGCATCAAGGTGGTGGGCGAGGCCGGCGACGGCGAGCAGGCCGTGGACATGGCCCGGCGCGAGCGGGCCGATGTGGTGCTGATGGACATCCGGATGCCCGGGGTGGACGGCCTGGAAGCCACCCGCCGGATCGCGGCTGACGACAGCCTGGCCGGCGTCAAAGTGATCATCTTGACTACGTTCGAGTCCGACGAGTACGTCTACCAGGCCATCCGGTCCGGGGCGAGCGGCTTCCTGCTGAAGGACGCCGAGCCGGACGAGCTGATCCAGGCGGTCCGGGTGGTGGCCCGGGGCGACGCGATGATGGCGCCGAGCGTGACCCGGCGGCTCATCAACGACCTGGCCCGGCGGCCCGAGCAGCTGCAGACCGACAGCCGCGTGCTCAGCAGCCTCACCGACCGGGAACGGGAAGTCCTCCGCCTGGTGGCGGCGGGCCTGTCCAACGACGAGATCGCCGCCCGGCTGTTCCTCAGCCCGCTGACCGCCAAGACCCACGTCAGCCGGATCATGACCAAGCTGGATGCGCACGACCGGGCCCAGCTCGTCGTCATCTCCTACGAGACCGGCCTGGCCACCCCGGGGGCTATTTCTTCGCGAACTCCTCGACCAGGTGGGCGTTGAAGGCCTTCAGGTCATCCGGCTTCCGGGGTGCCTCCGGCGACTCGATTTCAGCGCCTGCGCCGCTCAGTCCGGGTCCGGGTCGGCCTCCTCGTCGTCCGGCTCGGCCGCGGGCACCGGGACCGGCCGCGCCCGGCCCGCCACCGGGCCGCCGAGGGCCAGCGCGTTCCCGGCGTCCGCCGGGACATACCGGGTGGGCCGGAACCCCAGTAGCTCCGCGGCCAGGTCCTCGTTTCCGGCATAGCCCGCGCCCGCGTCGGTGAGCTGCCCGCTGTCCCACAGCGCGAGCAGGGTGGACAGGGCGTGCGCGGCCTTGTCGTGCTGCATGTCGTAGTGCGCGATCATCGGCACTTCCGGGTAGGTCACCCACAGGTCGTGCCCGGTCATGAACAGGTCCAGGTCGAACCGGACGGTCAGGCCCAGCAGCTCGGGCTTGAACTTCTCGTCGATCCCGGCGAACGCCTCGTCCAGCGCGACCAGCCGCGGGCAGGTCGGCTTGGACGAGGAGTACAGTGCGTTGGCCGCGGCGAACAGCGGCAGATGGATCGCGGCGGACTTCTCCCCGCCGGACATCTCCGAGTGCTTCTTCCTGGTCAGCCGTTCCGCGGGCTGGCCGGGCCAGAGCATCCGCAGCTCGAACGCGTGCCAGGACCGGTAGTCCAGCACCGCGGCGAGCACTTCCCGGTAGGTGTCCCGCGGGTTACTGGCCCGGTACTCATGGATCATGTCCCGGATCAGGCCGCGCAGCTCGGCCAGCCCCCTGGTGTCCAGCCCGGCCGCGTCCTGCTCCAGCAGCCGGGACGCGGCCGCCTGGTGGTCGGTGATCTTGTCGGAGCGGACCCAGCGGATGCCGATCGCCATGCCGGAGGACATCGGCTTGGACCGGGTGCCGGTGTCCATCTCGCCGACCAGTTCCCGGGCGGCCAGCACCCGGGCGTGCACCTGCTGGGCCAGCGCGGTCAGCAGTGAGTCCTCCAGCACGGTCCGTTCCCGCTGTTCCAGCAGGACCCCCTGGGCCGCGGCCTCGGCGGAGATCTTGCTGGCGAACGCGGCGGCGGGCAGCCGGCCCTCGCTGGTGGCCACCTCCACCAGGAACGGCGCCTCGCCGGCCATGTCCGCCTGGTAGCCGTCCTCACCCGCCTTGAGCGCGTCCTCGAAGTCCCGGTACGCCCCCCACATCCCGTCCAGCGTGCCCTTGAGCGCGGCGTCGCCGGCCGGGCCGGCCCGGGCAGCTGGCTGAACGCATCCAGGATCGCCACCGCGCCGGCGGGCAGCACGGCCCTGATCGCCGCCTCCGGCTGGGCTGGATCATCCTCGCTGATCAGGGCTTCCATCAGCGCTGCCGTGGCCTGCTCCGGATCAGGCCACTGGCCCGGTTCCGGCCACAGCGCGGTCTCGGTCACCTCCAGCAACGGCCGCAGCTCCCGCCGGGCGTACGGGGCGAACCCGGCCGCCTGCGCGGTCAGCTCAGTCACCGCGCTGGCCAGCGCCTGGCGGCCGTGTTCCAGGTCAGCCTGGGCGCGGACCAGCGCGTCGTGCTCAGCGGCTTCGGCGTCCCGGGCCGCCCGCAACGCCCCGCGCGCCCCGGCCAGTTCCCGTTCGGCCGCGGCGATCTCGCTGGTGATCTGTTCGTACTCGGCGCCGCCGGCCCGCTCGTCGATGCTCAGTTTCTCCGCGCTGGCCAGGTGCGCCGCCTGGTTCTCCGCCAGCATCGCGGCGGCGTCGTCGTTCTCCCCGGCCAGCCGCCCGATCCGGGCCTGCCGCCCGGCCAGGTCCCGGTCCAGCGCGGCCACTGCGGCGCGGCCACGGATCAGGTCATCCGCGGCCCGCTCGAACTCGGCCACCGCACGCTCGGCCGCGTCAACCTCGGCCGCCGCGGCGGCCAGGTCCCGGTCCGCGCCGGTCCGGCGCAGCCGCCGGGCCTGCGCGTCCAGCTCCGCGATCGCCGTGTCCAGCGCCGTCTGCGCCTCACCGAGCCGGTCCGCGGCCGCGGACCGCAGCGCCCCCGCGTGGGTGACCGCCCGCAGCGCCCCGGCCACCGGCCCGGTCCGCGGCAGCTCCTGCTGCGCCCGGCTGAGATCGGCCCGCGCCTCGTCCACCCGGCGCAGCTCCGCCCCGGCCGCCGCCCGCTGCTGCGCTGCGGCCGCGATCTCCGCGTCGAGTTCGGCGAGCCGGGCCTGGCGCCGGCTGGCCCGGTTGGTCGCCCCGATGAACTCGGCCCCGGGCTTCGGCCGGGCGCCCGCGAATGGGCCCGCGCGGTACTGCGCCCGGGCCGTCACCACCAGCCCAGCCAGTCCGTCCGGCGCCGCATCCTTGACCACCGGGCCATCCGCAACGCAAACCGACGCCAGTACTCCCGCCACCAGGTCCGGCGGGACCATGTCCTGCTGTTCCGGGACGAGCACATCGGCCAGTGTTTTCCCGCCGGGCCGCGCCGCCGGGGACAGCGCGACCAGGTAGCTGTCCGCCTCGGACTTATCCAGCGCGGCGGCGGTCAGCGCGGGATCGGGATGGATCCACGCGGTGAGCAGCCCGCTGCCAGACAGCGCGCCCTCGATCGCCGCGGCCGCCTCCGGGCTGAGGTCGTCGGTGAACCGGACCAGCTGCCACAGCGGTGCGCCCGGGCGGCCGGCCCGGTCCGCGGGCCGCAGATCGGACCCAGGCGGGGCGTCGTCCCGCTCCGCGGCGATCGCGTCCCGCTCTGCGGTCAGCCTGGCTTCGCGGGCGGCCAGGTCGCCGGCCCGGCTGCGGAGCTGCTCGCCGCTGGCGATCAGGGCCGCCGCGGCATCCCGGGTCAGCGAGCCGAACAACTCCCCCAGGCCGGGCGTATCCAGTTCCCCGATGTGCTCCACTGCCGCGATGAGCTGAGCCGCCTGCCCCGCCGTGATCACCGGGTAGGGCTCGTCGCTCGCCCACCGCCCCGCCCACGCCCTGAGTTCCCCGGCCAGCTCCGCGCGGGCTCCGGCCAGCCGGTCCGCGGCCACGGCGCAGGCCTGGTCCTGGCCGGTCACCGCCTGCCGGGCCGTGGCCAGCGCGGCCTCGGCGCGGCCGCGGCCCTGCTCCGCGTCCCGGACCGGGGCGAGCTGGGCCCGGACCGCGGCGATGTCGTCCCGCCGGGCCGCGGCTCGTGCCCTGGCGGTGACCGGCAGGTCGTCGCCGGTGTCCGCGGGCTCACCGTCCCGGGCCAGCCCGGCGCGCTCGGCGGCGTCGGCCAGGATGCGGCTGTGCCGGGCAGCGGCCCGGGCCAGGTCGGCTTGCCGGGCAGCCACGTCGTCGGCTTCACGGCGCAGTTCGGCCACGTCGGCCTGGGCCCGGGCCAGCCGGGCCTGCTCCGCGGCCAGGTCGCGGGCTTCCTTGTCCAGCTGACCGCGGCGCAGCGCGAGCTTTTCGTGGTCCTTGTACGCATCCCGGTTCTTCAGCGCGAACAGCCGCGCGTCGAACGTGTCCACCGTGGTCTTGGCCTGCTGCCCGGCGTCCGCGGCCCGCTGCTGCTCCTGCCGGGCCCGGGCCACGGTCCGCGCGGCCGCGGTGATCGCGCTGCCGTGCCCGGCGGCGGTGGCCAGCCGGGCGGTGACCTGGCCAAGCTGGTGCTGGGCGTGCACCCGCAGGTAATCCGTGTACTGCACCAGGAAGGTCCGGACCGCCGCGTCGGCGGCCGCGAGGTCATCGCAGGTCTTCTGGATCGCGGCCAGGTTCTCGAAGTCCCGGGCCGCCTGCTGCAGCAGGTCCTCATCGATCGGGCTCAGCCCCGCGGTGAGCGTGTCCGAGACCTTGGCCGGGTCGAGGTCCTTGGCCAGCAGCGGGCGGCGCAGCGCGATCAGCAGGTCGAGCAGCTGGGTGTACCGCTCCCGGCCCAGGCCGAACAGCCGCGTGTCCACCGCCTCCTGGTACACGCCCTTCCGGTCGCCGAGGTAGGCGTCCCGGCCGAGGATCGCGGTGAGCTGCTTGGTGGTCAGCGGCCGGGAGTCCGCGGACAGCAGGCCGAAGTCTGCCCCCATCCGCTGGCCGGTGAGGTAGAACGCGGGGCGCGGCCGGTCCCAGTTCCGGTGCGCGGTCAGCCCGATGATCAGGGTGACGGTCTCGTCCGGCCGGGCGAACTCCATCCACACGTAGCCGTGCTCGGCGTCCTGCCCCCGGTACAGCAGGTTCGCCTTCATCGTGCGGTTCTCGCCGCTGAACGGGTCCAGCCGCCGGGCGTCCAGGCTGCCGTCGAGCACGAACGGGAACAGCACCTCCAGTGCCTTGGTCTTGCCCGAGCCGTTGTGCCCGCGCAGCGCCAGCCGACCGTCCGCGAACACGAACTCCTCGTCGGTGTAGTCCCAGAGGTTGATGATCCCGGCCCGGGTCGGCTTGAAGCGGGACGTTGTTGCCGGGTCCTGCGTTGCCGGGGCGTCGGTGGCCGCCGTGGCCTCCGCCGCCGGGGCGTCCGTGGCTTCTGCTGCCGGGGCCTCCGTGGCTTCTGCTGCCGGAGCCTCTGCTGCCGGAGCCTCTGCTGCCGGGGCCTGCGCAACCCGCCCCCCGGCACCGTGGCTGGTGATCACGCCGGTCCTTCCGTTGCGGGATTGTAAAAGTCGAGCAGGCGCTGGCCGCCACGTTTGGCGCTGTCCGGGAGCGCGGCCGTGATGTTGCGGTAGCGCGCCGCGGCCGGCAAGATCAGCGCGCCGCCGGGCTGCCGCCGGATCAGCCGCAGGTCGTCCAGCAGCCGGGTCGCGGCGTCCAGCAGCCCGGCCGGGTCGTCCTGCCAGGCCGCGGTGAACGAGGCCGCGCCGAAGTCCGCGTAGAGCTCAGCCAGCATGCCCGCGATGCGGGTGCGCTCGATGAACGGAGCGGTCAGCGCGTCATCCCGGGCATCATCCCCCGGGTCCGGCGACACCCTGCGCTGCCCAGCTGCCGCGCCTGGCGTTATCCCGGCGTCGATCCGCACTACCAGGTCCTGCAGGTCGTCCGCGGCGGTGGGCACCGGCCGCCGGGGCAGCTCCGGGCCGGCCTCGGGGTCCTCGACCAGGTCCGCGAACTTGGCCAGCAGCAGCCCGGCGGTGCGGTTGACCGCCCCGCCACGGCCGGGAAACGGCAGGTCGGTGAACCGGCCGGTCGGGTTGACCAGCATGACTCCCTCGGCCCGCCGCTCCACCTCCAGGCCGGTGAGCCGGGCCAGGTTAGCGGCCAGGTCGGTGCTGTGCAGCGCCGCGGCGGTGCTGGCGTCGAGGGTCGCGTAGTAGACCACCGGGTACTCCACCAGCAGCCGCCGGGCCCGCCGGGCGGCGGCCTCCCGCGGCGCGGACCGTTTCGGGCCGGCTGCCTCGGCCGGGTGCAGCAAGCCGGCCGCGCCACCGAGGTGCTGCACCGGGCAGGCCGCCGGAACAGCGCGGCGCAGATGTCGTGGTCGATGTCGTACAGCGCGTCGCCCTGCTCGGTGTCGTGCGCCCAGTGCTCCGCCGACCCGTCGGACAGGCTCAGCGCGCCGTGGGCAACCAGCCAGTCCAGCACGTCCACCACGGCCCGCTTGTGCTCGGTGATGGTTGGCTCGAAGCCGAGGCCATCGATCGCGCCCGCGGTCGGAGCGAACGCCCGGACCAGGTCGGCCAGGCTGATCTCGATCCGGGACCGCTGGAACACCGCGAGCATCAGGCACAGGTAGGCCAGCCGCCGCTGGTCGAACGGCTTGCCGCTGCGGGCGGTGAACACCGACCGCTGGGTGTCGTCAAGCGTGTCGAGCCGGCGCACCAGCCGCACCTGGTGGCTGGTGGCGGTCAGCGTGTACCCGAGCAACTCGGCGAAGTCCCGGGCCATCAGGTCGGCCCAGCGCAGCACCGCTGCGAGCGCGCCCGGCCGCGGGCGGGCCACGGTGATCAGGTCGTTGGTCAGCACCAGCCGGACCGCGTGCTGGTAGGCACCCAGATCGCCGGGCAGCACCCCGCGGGCTGCCGTCCGCTCAGCCACGGGAGTTCCCAGGGGCTGAGGCCGGGGCGTCCCGCCGGGCGGGGGCGTTCCGGCCGGCTGGGGCGTCCCGCCGGGCTGGGACCTCCCGCCGGGCCGATGAGTTCCGCCGGGCGGGGGCGACCTCGAGCCGGAGCCCGGGCAGGTGCAGGACGCCGTGCGCGGTCCGCACCGCGCTGCCGGCCGGGGCGGGGATCAGCCGGATGACCAGGACGTCGTTCCCGCCCGATCCTCCGGTGATCTGCCCGGCCACCACCGACCGGGCCTCCATGGCCCGGGTGAGCAGCCGGAACAGCACCCGGGTCTCCGCCTCGTCCAGCACCCGGTCCACCGGGCTCGCGCCGAGCAGCCGCTGCGCGGCGGCCTGCTCCGCCGAGCGCTGCGCGGCCTGCTGGCTGCGCAGCTGGCCCCGGACACCCGTGTGTTCCGGCAACCGCTGCGGCAGCCCGGGAGTGGGCGCCTTGCCCCGGCGGAACAGTGTGACCGCGACCTCCACGCCCGGCGCGTCCTGCCAGGACAGCCGGGGCGAAATCAGCTCGCTGTCCTCGTGCACCCCGCCGAGGTGACGGGACAGCCGGAGGTTGAACGCGGCGGACAGCAGCGCGTGCGCGGCATCCTCGTCCGCCGCACCGAACGCCCACGCGGCCAGGTGCCGGAGCTGGGTGGACCGGTTCACCCCACCCCGCTGCGACTCGGTGACCTGCCGCAGCAACGCGATCACGCTGGACACCCCGGCCCGGGTCGCCGCGGCCAGGTCGGCGGCCCGGGAACCCTCGCCAGGACCGGCCACGAACCAGGCGCGGACCGCCAGCCAGCGCCGCCGCCAGTCCTCCAGCACCTCCTCCCGCCGCATCAGCGGGCGCTCATCCGCGTCCGCCGCCCGGTGCAGCAACGTTTCCGCCCCGGTCGCCTCGACCCGGGCGACCGCCACGGCCAGCCGCGGCAGGTACCGGTCGAGTTCTGCGGTGAAGTCGCTCATGTGCGCCATCAGCGCGTGCTTGTGCCGCAGGAAGATCTCCGGGGAGGCGTCCGTGGACCGGGTGATGTCGCCGAGCGTCAGGTGGAACCGGGCGGACCGGCGTGCCATGTCCTCCATCACCCGGTCCAGGCTGGTCAGCCGGCGCACGATCTCCTCGCCGTCGCCGCTGCGGTTCGCCTCAGCCAGGTCGTGCAGGTCACGCAGGATATCCGGGAACGCCAGCCGGGACAGGTTGGCGTCCTCCACCCGGGCCGCGAGCACGCCCTCCACCGCGGTGTAGGCGCGATGGCCCAGCTCGCTGAACTGGTAGACCGACTGCCGGTTCCGGTACCGGGCCAGGCTGCCTGCACGGGACGCGTCTTCCAGCCGGTGCAGTACCCCGTCCTCGAACAGGTTGTCCAGCCGGTCCCGCAGGTTGCCGATGGTGTCCGGGACACCGCCGTCCCCGTCGTGCGCGGCGGCGAGTTCAGCCAGGACCGCGGCCACGTCGTCCGTGTGCGACTGGGCCAGGTGCATGGCCCGGAGCCGGTCCATGGCCCGCAGCACCCACAGGTAGGCGAGGTAGTCGTCCCGCCGGGTGAAGTTGAACAGCCGGAACCGGTCGCTGACCGCGAGCTCGTCCAGATCGTAGGGCCCGGCATGGCGGTTGATGGCCGTCATACTGACGCCTGGTCCCCCGTTCGCTCGCTGCCCCGGCGCGCGGTTCTGCTGACCCAGCCCGCGGTTCTGCTGACGCACCGAGTGGGTCTGCTGCCCAGGCGAGCGCGTCCGGCGCGCCCGGCCGCCTCCCCGCGGCGCGCCCGTTCCTTCGCCGTCCCGGTACTGGCCGCCTGTGCCCCGGGTCTGCCTGGTCTGCCGGGGCGCTGTCGTCGCGGGGACTGTCGTCGCGGGCACTGTCGTCGCGGGGACTGTCGTTGCCTGCGAACACACGGCCGTCGAGCACATCCCGCCCATGATGGCACCACCCCGGCCCGGCCGAAGGACTTGCGCAGCAACATGGGCTTTCTCTGCCGGTCCCACCGAGGACGGCATCGTCCGCCGATGGGCTGGACATCCGGGTAGGTCTCACCCTGGGTAGCTGGTGGGTGTGGTGGTGTAGCTGCGGTGTCCGGGGGTGGTCCAGGTGAGGGTGCCGGGCTGGTGGTGGGTGAGGGTCCAGCCGGGGGCTTGCTTGGTGCGGTGGTGGCGGCGGCAGGCGGGGCCGATGTTGCATTCACACGTGCGCCCGCCGCGGTGATGCGGAACCGTGTGGTCCAGGTCGCAGGCGACGGCGGGGCGGCGGCAGCCAGGTGCGGTGCAGGTGGCGTTGCGGATGGCGATGAGGTGGCGCACGGAGGCAGGCGGCTGGTACGCCCGTGATTCGCGCGGATGAGTGCAGTCGCGTGTTTGCAGGGGAGTCAGGGTGATGCCGCGGAGCCAGTCCCAGGGGCCGGGCGGGCCGTTCGCTCGGCCGGGACCGGCGGAACCGGGGCCGGCGGATGAGGTGTGCCCGCGATAAGGGCCGCCCGGAGCGGGGTCAGTATGGCCGGGCCCAGTGCGGGCGCAGCCGTGGGCGAGGGCGTGCCCGGCCGCGTCGGTGAGGGTCAGGCACCACTGGCTGGCGGGGTTGCCGGCGAGCCAGGCAGCGACGGCGCGGGAATCGCCGGCGTCCAGCGGCCCGAACCCGGCGGCCTCACCAGGCGCCTGGGACCAGTCCAGCCACGTGGCCAGGGGAACGGTCAAGTTCACGGTGCCGCGCAGCCCCGGGCCAGGGAAGGATGGCCCGGCGGGCATCCCGGCAGACGTGCCTTCTCCTACCTGTCCGGGGCCGTCTGCGCCAGCGCCGGGGGTCCCCGTGCAGGCCGTCCGCCCGCCGTCCCGCCCGGCACCGCTGTGCTGTCCGGCACCGCTGTCCTGTCCGGCACCGCTGTGCTGTCTGGCACCGCTGTGCTGTCTGACACCGCTGTGCTGTCCGGCACCGCTGTCCTGTCCAGCCCCGCTGAGGGTGTGGAGGTCTTGGCCGGTGAGGAGGTGCAGGTAGGCGTGGGCGCGTAGCTTGTCCAGGGTGCCCTCGGCCCCGGCGGCCCGCAGGTCGAGGGCCAGGGCGGTGAGGTTCTTGTCCGCGGCCAGCACCTCCGCAGGCGGCAGGTCCCGGCCACACAGCGCGGCGGTCCCGGCGGTCTCGGTGAACACCTCCACCCGCGCTTCTTTCAGCGCCTCATCTTTGCGCTGTTTCGCGGCGCCGGGGTCGGTGACCAGGACGGCACGGCGGGCGGCGGGGCGCAACTGCCCGCTGGTCATCCTGGCCGCCTTCCCGATCAGCGCCGCCTCGACCGCCGCGGCCTGGGCGTCATCCAGGCCGGCGAGTTCGTCGGCGATGATCTCGGCGCGGCGCTCGTCGATCTGCCCGGCTTCCAGCGCGGCACGAGTCAGCGGGAGCCGGTCCAGGGCCATGGCCAGGGTGAGCATGCGTCCGGCGCTGCGGCCGGTGAGGGTGAGGGCGAAGGCGATCTCGTCACCGGTGTGCTCGAACGGCCGCCAGTCCCCGCTGGCCCGCGCCCCGGCCTCCCGCCGCGCCGCGAGCGTGGAGACCGCAGCCAGGCGCAGCGCTGCGGCCCAGGAGGACAGCCGGGCCGCAGCCTGGAGGACGCCGGTGAGCGCGTCGTCATTCAGCCCGGCTAGCCCGTCACCGTGCACCCGGCCCGACAGCCCGGCCAGTACCGGCCCCGGCACCATGCCGTCCGCCACGCCACCGAGGGCGAACGCCGGCCCGGTGGAGAGTGTCACCGCATCCCGCGGGTCATCTGCGGTGTTCTCCAGCCACACCTGCACCGCCGGATCGCTCAGCCAGGCGGGCTCGTGATCAAGATCGCTGTCCATCTCTAGCCACGCATCGCCCGGATACGACTCGGCGGGATCCGCCTCAGCTGGAAGGGCGCCCATCTCCCACGACAAGATCAGTTCTTGGTCGTCCGCCTTCACTGATCCGCTCATCTCCAGCTCATCCGCGTCCGGCGACGCCGGGATTAATGGACGCTGAACGCTGCCTGCCGAGGGAGCGGGGACACCGGAAGGCGAGGGGCTGCGCTGGGGATCTGCTGGCACCTGTTCACCTCCCGCAGAGCTGAGCTGTTGCTTCATTCTAACGTAGAAGCTTATGATGGACGACTATATTTCGAATATTTTTTCTATCGAACAGAAGCCTCCAGCGGCCGGACTGGGCAAGTGCGGATGCACGCCAGCCGGGTTGACCTACCCGGCCGGTAGCCGGATCAGCTGTCTGCCCACTGGCTACTGGCCCTGGCTGCCCGGCTGGTGCGCGACGTCGGCACGATGATCACCGGCGCGGCCCGGGCCCGCAAACCAGTTGCCACCTTCGCCATCGACGGGCGGGTTCGGGTTCGCCTCGGCGGCCGATCGGGCCACCTTCGCCCGGGAACTGGCGGAGTCAGTCGCCGACCTGGTCGGCAAGTACCACGACGAGGGTGCTGCCGGCTGCTGCAGTATCGCGTGATCGTTGCCGTGCACCCGAGTATCCCTTTCCCGCGCCCATGCCTGGAGGGACCGTGCCTGGAGGGACCGTGCCTGGAGGGACCGTGCCTGGAGAGACCGTGCCTGGAGAGACCGTGCCTGGAGAGACCGTGCCTGGAGAGACCGTGCCTGGAGAGACCGTGCCTGGAGGGACCAACACCGGAGCCGTCCGGTCACATTTTCCCGGCCTGCGTCGTCCCTGAGGCGAACCGAAAACGGGACGAACCAAAGCACTGGAGGAGTCATGCAGGCTCGGATGAACCACCCCGTCATGATCATCCCGGACGCCATGGAGGCGCTCCTGGCCCTGAGCAAGTCGGCGAAGAAAGCAGGGTTGGCCAGCCCAGACGGCCTTCCTGGTGCACCTGCGGGCGAGCCAGATCAACGGCTGCGCCTACTGCGTCGAGATGCACGCCCGCGAGCTCAAGCAGGCAGGCGCCACCGACGAGCGGATCTTCGCCGTCGCGGCCTGGCGGGACGCGCCGTACTTCACCGCGGCCGAGCGGGCGGCGCTGGCGCTGGCCGAGGCGGTCACCCGGCTCAGCGACCGGCCGGACCCGGTGCCGGACGAGATCTGGGACGAGGCCGCCCGGCACTTCGATGAGCAGGCTCTCGCGGCCCTGCTCATCGAGATCGCCTCGATCAACACCTGGAACCGGCTGAACGTGCCGACCCGGCAGGTAGCCGGGTCGTTCCCCAGCTGAGCATGCCGACCCGGCAGACAGCCGGTCGTTCCCGAGCTGAACGCGCCCAGGCGAGCCCGGGGGCCAACGTGCCCGGGGCACATCTTGCCCCGGGCACATCTGCCCAGGCACAACTTGCCCCGGGCACAACTTGCCCCGGGCACAACTTGCCCCCGGGCACAACTTGCCCGGACCTACTGCTCAGACCAGCAGGACGATCTTGCCGCGAATGTGGCCGGACTCCAGCCGCCGGTACGCGTCCTGCACCTGGTCCATCGGGAACGTCGCGGCGATCGGGATCTCCAGCTCCCCGGCCGCGATCAGGCCGGCCAGCTCAGCGAGCACGCTGGCGCTCGCGCCCGCGGCGTTGCCCTCGGCCTTGACCCCGTACTTCCCTACCGCGTCGAAGTTGACGATGGTGTCCACCCGGGTCGGCTGTACGCCGAGATCCAGGGCCAGCCGGACGTAATCCCCGCCGTAGGTGTCGAGGAAGGCGTCCACCTTGTCGGTCGCCTGCCAGATCCGGCCGGCCACCCCGTCGCCGTAGCTGACTGGGATCACCCCATGCGCCCGCAACCAGTCGTGGTTGGCCTCACTGGCCAGGCCGATCACCGTGGCCCCGGCGCGCTGGGCCAGCTGGACCGCGATCGAGCCGACCCCGCCCGCGGCACCCGATACCACCACCGTGTCGCCCGCGGTCAGCCCGACCGAACGCACCATGGCGTAGGCCGTGACCCCGGCCACGAACAGGGCCCCGGCTACCTCCCAGGGCACCCCGGCCGGCTTGGCCGTCAGGTTCGCCGCCTCGACCAGGACGTACTCGGCCTGGCTGGCCCGGTTGTCGGTGAAGCCGATGACCTCGTCCCCGGCCGCGAATCCAGTCACCCCGGGGCCGGTCTCGGCGACCACCCCGGCCAGGTCGCTGCCTTCGCCTGACGGGAAACTGGCTGGCCAGCGTGCATGCAGCAAGCCCTGCCGGATCTTGGCCTCCCCAGGGTTGATTCCGACCGCCTTGACTTCGACCAGGACCTGGCCCTCGCCGGGCACCGGCCGGGGCACGTCCACCACTTTCAGGACGTCCACCCCGCCGTATTCGTCGAATCGCACTGCCTTCGGCATCGCTACTCCGTCTCTCCGCGTCTGCTCCGCATCGGCTAGCCACAGCACCGCCAGTCACAGCACCGGCTAGCCAGAGCACCGGCTAGTCACAGCACCGGCCAGCCACCGCAGCGCCACACCACCGGCGGTTCGGCTCAACCGCGAAGACCCACGGGTTATGCCCCGGCCGGCAAAACTCGGCCAGCTGAGCGGACGCGGCCTTGTGATCGCGCACCGTATCCCCGCGGCTCGCCAGGCGATGTAGCCTTCAGGAGCGTTACCTGACCAAGACCTTTATCCGAGCAGTTATGGACGTAGGCCAGTGGATGTAAACAGCAGCCAGGACCGGATGGCCGACTTCCTGCGCGCCAACGAGGCCAAGCTCCTGGACCGGTGGGCTGAGGCCGTGCTGGGCACGGCCCGGGGCCGTACCTCCGCCGATGATGTGCACCGGGAACTGTCTGACCTGTATGGCCTGATGGTCCGGGCCATGTCGGGTACGGACGAGTCAGCCAGCGGCGAGCTAAAATCGGCGCTGGCCGAGATGTCCGAGTCCCGCGCGCGCAGCGGCTACACCCCGGGCGAGACAGCGCTGGCGGTGTTCGCGGTCAAGGATGCGGTCTACGAGCTGATCGCGGGCACCCCGGAGTTGACGTCCGAGTACCTCACGTTCACCCGGATGATCGATGACCTGGGCCTGCACACGTTCGAGACGTACGTGGCCGCCCGGGAGCGGATCATCGGGCAGCAGGCCGAGTCGATGCTGGAGCTGTCCACCCCGGTAGTCCGGCTCTGGGACGGCGTCATCGCGGTACCGCTGGTCGGCACGCTGGACTCGGCGCGCACCCAGCTGGTGATGGAGAAGATGCTGGACGCCCTGGTGGCCAGCGGCGCGGATCACGCGGTGATCGACATCACCGGGGTGCCGACGGTGGACACCGAGGTCGCCCAGCACCTGCTGAAGACGGTGATGGCCGCCCGGCTGCTCGGCGCGGAAGCCACCATCTGCGGCATCCGCCCGCAGATCGCGCACACGATCGTCTCGCTCGGTATCGAGTTCGGCGACATCGCCACCAAGGCGACGCTGGCCGACGCGCTGGCGCACGCGCTGCACAGCGCGGGCCTGAAGGTCGTCCCGCGCTGATGGAGCGGGTGCCTATCCTGCAGCTCGGGCAGACCCTGTTCGTGTCCATCCAGATCGACCTGCAGGACCAGAGCGTGCTCCAGCTGCAGGAAGACCTGGCTGACCGGCTGGCCGAGACCCGCGCGACCGGGGTGCTGATCGACATCACCGCGGTCGAGATCGTCGACTCGTTCATCGGCCGGATGCTGGCCACCATCGGCTCGATCTCCCGGATGTTCGACGCGGAGACCGTGCTCGTCGGGATGCGGCCTGCGGTGGCGATCACGCTCGTTGAGCTCGGCCTGTCCCTGGATGGGGTCCGGACCGCACTCAATGCCGAGAAAGGCATGCGTCTCCTCAACGGGCACCCATGACGGACGAGCTGCCGATCACGTCCGGGGATGACGTGGTACGGGTCCGGCAGCACGTGCGGAAGGCGGCCGCCAGCCGCGGGCTGTCCCTGGTGGATCAGACCAAGCTCGTCACCGCCGCCAGTGAGCTGGCCCGCAACGCGCTGATCCACGGCGGCGGCGGCACCGCCCGGGTCGAGGCGGCCCAGTCGGTGACCGGCCGGGCCGGGATCAGGATCACGTTCAGCGACCAGGGCCCGGGCATCCCGGACGTGGACCTGGCGCTCACCGACGGCTGGACCACCGGCGACGGGCTGGGCCTCGGCCTGTCCGGAGCGCGGCGGCTGGTGGACGAGTTCGAGCTGATCTCCAAGCCGGGCAGCGGGACCAGCGTCATGGTGGCCAAGTGGTCGCGCTGAGCAGGCCGCTGACCACCCCGGCCGATGAGGACATGCGCTGGCTCCGGGTCGAGGAGCCGAGCGCGGGCGCGGCCTGCCGCAGCGCCGCGGTGGCCCTGGCGCACCGGCTCGGCTTTCCCGCGACCCGGGCCGACCAGGTGGTCCTGGCGGTCACCGAGGCCGCCACGAACCTGCACAAGCACGCCCGCGATGGCGCCGTGCTGCTGCGGGCGGGCCCGGATGACACCGGCATCGAGCTGGTGACCATCGACTCCGGGCCCGGGGTGCCGGACGTCGGCGCCGCGCTGCGGGACGGGCACTCTACTGCGGGCTCGCTCGGCATCGGCCTGGGCGCGATCAGCCGGCTGGCTGATTTCTGCGACATGTACTCGGCCCCCGGCTACGGCACCGCGCTGGTGGCGCGGTTCGAGAAAGTACCCGGTCCGCGGGTGTGGCCCTGCTGCACGGGGCTGACCCGGCCGATCACCGGGGAAACCGAGTGCGGTGACGTCTACGCGGCAGTACAGCCCGAACCAGTACAGCCCGAACCAGGGCAGGCCGGACCGGGACAGGCCCAACCGGGGCAGGCCGGACCAGTACAGCCCGAACCAGGGCAGGCCGAAGGGCTAACCGGACTGGGCCAGGCCGGACCGGGGCTGACCGGGATCCTGTGCGACGGCCTGGGCCACGGTCCGCTGGCCGCCGCGGCGGCCCGGGCCGGGGTGGCCGCGGTGCTGGAGGCGCCGGACGGTGAGCCCGCCGCGCTGCTGGAGCGGGCGCACCGGCGGATGGGCCCGACCCGGGGCGGCGCGGTCAGCATCGCCTCGGTCGATGCCGCGCACGCCGGTGGCCCGGTGGTCCGGTTCGCCGGGCTCGGCAACGTCGCAGGCTGGATCCTGACCGCCGAGGCACGCAGCGGCATGGCGTCCATCCCGGGCATCGCCGGCCATCAGGCCCGCAAGTTCCGCCAGTTCGAGTACGCGCTGCCCGCTGGCGCGGCCGTGGTGCTGCACTCCGACGGGCTGACCAGCCGGTGGGACGCCCGCGCGCTGCCCGGCCTGGCCGGCCGCGACCCGCTGGTCATCGCGGCCATGCTGCTCGCGGCGGCCGGGCGGCACCGCGACGACGCCGGGATACTGGTGCTGAAGCCATGAGTGATGAGGTCATGGGCACCGTGCTGGCCCGCACTGAGGTCCGGGACGCATCCGGGGTGTTCGCCGCCCGGCAGCTCGGCCGCGAGGTCGCCGCCGAGCTGGGCCTGGACCGCCAGGACCAGGTCCGGGTGGCGACCGCGCTCAGCGAGGTGGGCCGGGGCGCGGTCGTCACCGGGCAGGCCGCGACCATCGAGTACGGCGCGGACCAGGCCAGCCTGGTCATCACCGTGACGCTGGACGGCGAGCCGCCCGCCGATGCGGTCAGCGCGGCCGGCCGGCTGATGGACTCCACCGCCGCGACCGGGTCCGTGCTGCGGATGACGAAGCGGCGGCCCGCCGGGATCGGCGTGGACATGGCCGCGGTCAGCAAGCGGCTCGAGGCCATGTTCCCCCCGTCTGCCCTGGATGAGCTGCGGCGCAACAACGAAGATCTCATCGTGGCCCTGGACGACCTGCGGCAGCAGAAGGAGCAGCTGGTGGCGGTCAACGCCGAGCTGGAAGAGACCAACCGCGGGGTGATGGCGCTGTACACCCAGCTGTCCGAGGAGCTGGAGCAGACCAACCGCGGGGTGGTGGCGCTGTACGCCGAGCTGGATGACAAGTCCGAGCGGCTGCGGGAGGCGTCCGAGGCCAAGGACCGGTTCTGGGCGAACATCAGCCACGAGCTGCGCACCCCGCTGAATTCGATCATCGGGCTGACCCGCTTGCTGGCCGAGCCGGGCAGCCCGGGCATCGGGCCGGAGCAGCTGCGCCAGGTCGAGCTGATCCGCGGCTCGGGCACGGCCCTGCTCACCCTGGTCAATGACCTGCTGGACGTGGCCAAGGCGGAGTCCGGCCGACTACACGCCGACCCGGCCATGGTGCCGCTGCCCCCGCTGCTGGCCCGGCTTCGCGGGCTGGTCCGGCCGATGGCCGCGGACAAGCCGGTGGAGGTCGTGGTCAGCGAGGACGGGGCACCGGACACCGTGCTCACCGACGAGCTGGCGCTCACCGCCATCCTGCGCAACCTGCTGTCCAACGGCATCAAGTACACCAACGAGGGCGAAGTGCGGCTGACCGTCCGCACCGCCGGCAGCCAACTCGAATTCAGCGTCACCGACACCGGCATCGGCATCCCGGCCCGCCTGCAGCAGCGGGTGTTCGAGGAGTTCTACCAGGTCCCCGGGATCCGGCGGGCCGGTACCGGGCTGGGCTTGCCGTACGCCCGGCGGCTCGCCGAGCTGCTCGGCGGCACACTGACCCTGACCAGCGAGCCAGGCCAGGGCACCACGGTGCGGCTCACCCTGCCCAACCAGGCGCCCGCCGTGGGAACGGTGCTGCTGGCCGACGACGACTCCGGGTTCCGGCTGGTCCTGCGCGGGCTGCTGACCGGCATCGCCGACTGCGTGATCGAGGCGGAAGACGGCGTCCAGGCGCTCGCCGCGCTAGACACCGAGCACGTCGACCTGGTCCTCGCCGACCTGGCCATGCCGGGCATGGACGGGCTGACGTTGCTGGGCCGGCTGCCGCCCGCGCTCCCCGCCATCGTGATCACCGGCCGTGATGTGCCGGTCCCACCGCGCGCGGCGGCCCTGCTGGCCAAGGACGAGCTGACCCGGGAGCGCCTGGCCTTCACTATCCGCAACGCCTGCCAGGACACGACATGACCGACCAGCCCGCGGTGCTGCTCGTGGTCGATGACGACGAGGCCAAGCGCTACCTGCTGACCACCTGGCTGAAACGGGCCGGGCACACCGTGCTCGAGGCGGCCACCGGCCGCGATGCCCTGGCCCTGGCCGGGCAGGCCGAGGCGGTGCTGCTCGACGTGAACCTGCCGGACATGAGCGGGTTCGACGTATGCCGGATGATCAAGTCGGACCCGGCGACCATGGCCGTGCCGGTGATCCAGGTGTCCGCGACCTATGTGGACGTCGCCCACCGGGCGCACGGCCTGACCCAGGGCGCCGACGCCTACCTGGCCGAGCCCACCGAACCCGATGAGCTGCTGGCCACGGTCACGGCCATCCTGCGCTACTACCGGGCCCGGCACCGGGCCGAGCAGACCGCGTCCCGGCTGACCGTGCTGACCAGCGTCACGCTGGGCATCAACGCGGCGCAGACGTTCGACGGGCTGGCCCGGGCCGCGGCGGCCGGGGCGGCCCGGATCTTCGGCGCCCCAGCGGTGCTGGTGCTGATACTGCCGGACGGCCAGCTGCACCGGTTCTCGGCGTCCCCGGACCATCCGGTGCCGGCGCTGCGCGGCGGCCAGCCAGAGATTGCGGAAGCCATCTCCGGGCACCTGCTCGGCCCGGGCGCCGGCAGCACGGCCAGGTTCATCCCGGCGGCCGAGTGGCTGCAGCTGATGCCGGACAGCACGCTGCGCACCGACGTCATGGTGGCCGTGGCCCAGACCAAGCCGGGCCGGCCGCCGGTCACCATCGCGATCTCCCCCGGCAGCGCGCCCGGGGACGAGGAGATGCAGATCCTGCGCCAGCTGGTGCAGTCCGTGGCGCTGGCCGTGGAGGCGCTGCGGTCCTATGCCGAGGAGCATCTGGTGGCGCTGACCTTGCAGCGCAGCATGCTACCCACCAGCCTGCCGCTGATACCGGGCCTGAGCATGGCCGTCCGGTACACGCCCGCCAGCGACCAGGCCGAGGTCGGCGGCGACTTCTACGAGGCGTTGCGGTGGCAGGACCAGGTCCTGGTCGCGATCGGCGACGTGCAGGGTCACTCGCTGCGCGCCGCGACCGTGATGGGCGAGCTCCGGCACGCGCTCCGGGCCTTCGCCCGGGAAGGACATGGGCCGCTCGCCATCACCAGCCTGCTGAACCAGGTGCTGCAGACCTATCACCCGGGGATCATCGCCACGCTGTGCCTGGCGCTGCTCGACCCGGCGTCCGGGACGCTGCAGGTAGTGAACTGCGGGCATCTCCCGCCGCTGATCGTCGACGCCGACGGCACCGCCAGGTACCTGGCGGAGGGCGGGGTGCTGCTCGGCATGCCGATGCACGAGCCGCACCTGGAGCAGGCGGTGCTGCCGCCCGGCGGGACCGCGCTACTGTTCACCGACGGCCTGGTCGAGGAGCGGCACGTGTTCCTGGACGACAACCTGGAACGGCTGCGCGCCACCGCGGAGCAGGTCAGCGGGGCCGACGTGGAAGCCTTCAGCAACTACCTGATGGCGCTGTTCGGTCCCCGGGAGGACGACGTCGCGATGATCGCCGTGCGCCGGGCCCGCTGACCGCAGCGGCCTCACTGGTCAGCCGGTGAACTCACCTGCTGGTAACCGGAGGGATGATGACTGTGGCCTTGGCGATGTTGGCCGGGGTCGGCCGCGGGCATTAGCAGTTCGAAAATTCGAACTGCTAATTGGTGATCAAGCTCAGGAACCCGGTGATGGTAGCGCGGAAGTCCCCCGGCCGCTCCAGGTGCGGCGAATGCCCGCACCCGCCGGCGCGGTCTGCAGCAGGTCCTGGGCGGCGTCGCGGCTGCCGGTGAGCAGGACCGAACCGGCCCGCACGTTCCCGGGGTTTCCTGCGCGCGGCGGAATGGCCGGCTTCCTTACCGGGCCGGCGAATCTCCCGCTGGTCCGGGCGGGAGCCAGAACCAGCCCTCGGACGGCCGCCCGGACGGGTCGTCAGCGGGATGGTCCGCCCTGGCCATCACCAGTTTCCGGGCGTGCTGGAGGTACTTCGCGAACGCGTTCTCGCCAGGCTGCAGCCGCATCCCTGGGTGCGCCAGCGGGCTGGCGGGCTGGAATCGCACCTCGGCCAGCCCGGGCGCGGGCGGCACGGTGCCGTCCCGGTGCTGCCACTTGCCGGTCTGCGGGTCGAACCGGTAATCGGGGAGCATCCGCTGCCCGTAACTGGCGGTGAGGTCCACCGCGGCGATGATGTAGTCGCAGACGCTGCCCGAGATGAAGTAACTGAAGCCGACCCGGGTCCAGCCGGGCTCGTCCGCGCCGCGGCAGCCGGTACTCGCCTGGATCCCGAACAGGTCGCTGAGCAGCGTCGCCACAAAGTCGTGGTGCAGGAACCGGCGGCCGCGGCGGATCCTGAAGGAGACGATAGGCAGGCGGCGGGCGTCCTGGCTGCCGAGCAGCTCGATGGCGGGGTGGGCGGTCCAGCGGGCCCGGGCCCGCTGCCAGAATTCTTCCTCGCGAGCCTGGATCAGGTCGGTGCCGACCGCCTGCTGCAACGCGAAGACCAGCCCGGCCCGCACCGACTCCACCACCGCGGGAGTGCCTCGCTCCGCCTCGGCCACGGCCTGTTCCGGCGGGGTGCGCTTAGGCAGGGTGCGCTCGGGCGGATTGCGCTCAGGCAGGGTGCGCTCGGGCGGATTGCGCTCAGGCAGGGTGCGCTCGGGCGGATTGCGCTCAGGCAGGGTGCGCTCGGGCGGATTGCGCTCAGGCAGGGTGCGCTCAGGGGCCGTGTCATCAGGCCCGGGCTTACCCACGGGGCCGGTCACCAGGTCCCGGTGCACGATCAGCACGCCGGGGGTCTGCGGGCCGCCGATGAACTTGTGCGGGGACAAGAACACCGCATCCTTGTGATCACCGCGGCCGGGCTGGGTCTCGGCCATCCGGACCGGCACATGCGGCGCCGCGATGGCGTAATCCCAGACCGACAGGGCATCGTGCCGGTGCAGCAGCGCCGCGATCCGGTCGGTATCGCTGAGGATTCCGGTCACCTCCGACGCCGCCGCGAAGCTACCGATGCGGAGCGGGCGGGGCGCGTACTCGATCAGCATCCGCTCGAGCTCGGCCAGGTCGAGGTGGCCGTGAGCGTCCGCGCCGATCGGCACGACGTCGGCCAGCGACTCCCGCCAGGGCAGCTCAGCCGAGAGATGCCCGTACGGTCCGGTGAACACCACCGGGCGGCGCTGGGGTGGAAGGCGCGGGATGGCCTGGCGGCCGCTGGCCAGCCCGGCCGGCGAGGCCAGGCCCAGCAGCCTAACCAGAGTGTGCGCCGCACCGGTACTGCCGGACCCGCCGAAGATGACCAGGTACTCAGCGGTGCCGCCGGCCGCGTCCCGGATGATCTGCCGGGCGTCGGCACGCAGCGCCGAAGTGTGCAGGCCGCTGGCTGAGCTTCCGCTGTGCGTGCTGGCGTACCGGGGCAGCACGTGCTCGCGGATGAAATCCTCGATGAACGACAGCGACCGGCCGGAGGCCGGGTAATCGGCATAGATCAGGCGCCGCGGGCCGTACGGGCCCAGCAGCACCTCGTCGTCGCCAATGACGCTGCGCCGGATCCAGCCCAGTAACGGCGACGCCGGTCCCGCCCCGTCTGCCTGGTACGGCATGCCAGTTTCCCCGATGTTCGTGATCGTGGAACTAAGATCGCCGCGCCGGCTGCCGCGCGATGCTGCGATCTGGGACGGGGCTACTCTGCCGGGTCGTTATTGATCAGCGGTTGCGCGGGCATTGATCCGTTCTTGAGTGAATCACCCTAGGCCGCCGGCGCCGCATCCAGCCAGGGATTGACCACAGCGGCGGCTTCCCGGCCGGGACGCAGGTGCGGACAACGCCGATGACGGCACCCGGGTGGATATTTCTGCCCGGGCGGGGCACTGTGTGCGGGCGCACCCCCGGGATTCCGGCGAGTGCGCTGGTGCAGGCACGTTTTCTGCGGACGAGGCGGTGGGCACGCATGCTTGCGGCGTTGCTGCTGGCTGGGATCGTTGTGGCCCCATTGGGGTCAGCGGGGCTGTTCGTCCGGGCCAGGCCCCAGACCAATGTCGCAGGCGCCTGGCCTGCCCTCCGCCGGTTCGCGCCCGCCCTGGCCGGGACCGCGATACTCGCCGCCGCGGCGGCGGGCGTGCTCCGGCTGCTGCACGCGACCGAGCACAACCTGATCGCCGGGGCCGCGGGCGTGGTGGTGGCCAGCCTGATCTGGCTCCCGGTGACCCGGCGCTGGAACGCCCGCGCCCACCTGTGCTGGTCGTCCAGCATCTTCCTGTTCGCCGTCTACCTCACGTTCGCGCTGACCTGGACCTTCGACAGCCATCTCGGGCCGTTCAGCACGGCAGGCGGCCTGCTGCTCTGGGTCTTCGAATTGTTCGCCGCGTTGCTGTCCTGCGCCTACCTGTGGGAGATCTGTGACGCGCTGGGTACCGAGCGCTGGCGGCGGGTCACCCGGGCCGCCCCGCTCGGCTCGGTGAACACGGAAGGCACCCGGGTGATGGCCATCCCGGGGCGGGGCGCTGACGATGCTGATGAGCTGCCGTTCGTCAGCCTGCACGTGCCCGCGCACAACGAGCCGCCGGACATGGTCATCGACACCCTGCGCTGCCTGCTCCGGCTGGACTACCCGCGCTATGAGGTCATCCTGATCGACGACAACACCGACGACGAGAAGCTGTGGCGCCCGGTCGAGGAGTGGTGCGCGCGGCATGACGTGAAGTTCGCCCACCTGGAGGACTGGCCGGGCTACAAGTCCGGCGCGCTCGACTATGCGCTGCGTGAGCTCACCGATGAACGGGCTGAGGTGATCGGCGTCGTCAACTCCGACTACCAGATCGAGCCGGGATTCCTGCGTAACTGCGCGCCCGCGTTCGCCGAGCCGTGGGTGGGGTTCATCCAGTGCCCGCAGGATTACCGGGACTGGCGGCACGCCCCCTACTACCGGCGGTTGTACTACTCCTACAAGTACTTCTTCGCGGTGTCCCAGCCCTCCCGGAACGAGCACGACGGCGCCATCTTCGCTGGGACGATGGGGCTGATCCGGCGGGTCGCCCTGGAGCAGCTGGGCGGCTGGGACGAATGGTGCATCACTGAGGACGCCGAGCTGTCCCTCCGACTGCTCCGGGCCGGCTGGCACGGGCTGCACATTGATCAGACCTACGGCCGCGGGATCATGCCGCTGACCTTCGAAGGGCTCAAGGGCCAGCGCTACCGGTGGTGCTTCGGCGGGATCCAGATCCTGTGGATGCACTGGCGTTCCCTGCGCACCCCCAAGACCAGTGAGCGGGCCAGGTGGTGGGAGGCACTCCGGGCGAACTGGGCCGAGTCGTCGCTCGCCCTGCTCGGCACGGCGGGCATCGCGGGCGCGCTGACCCGCGCCACCCAACGGCGGGCATCGCGGGCGCGCTGACCCGCGCCACCCAGCTGAGCGGGCCGCTGCTGGCGGTACTGCTGCTGTTCCCCACCCTGGGCATGGCCGCGGCACCGGTCAACAGCTGGGCCGCACAGCGGGCCAGCCTGCCGCAGTGGCTGCGCGAGCGGCGGCAGACCGAGTACCGGCGGGACCGCCGCGCCTTTGCCGCGGGCGCGGCCACCGGCGGGGTGGTCGCGGTGCTGGGCGTGGTGGCCGCGGCCATGGTCCTCATGCTGGCGCCGACCCGGCATCCGGTGCAGACACCGAACCTGGTCGGGCCCGCCCAGGGCGACGCGGCCGGCCCGGTGCACAGCAGCCCGGCGGCCACTCCGTCAGCCACCGCGTCCAGTTCGTCGCCGTCGCCCTCGGCGGCGTCAGGCTCGCCCTCCCCGAGTTCATCGGTTCCGTTCTCACCGACCCCGACGGCCTCCGGCACGGTCTCGCCGACCGCGACGGCCCCGGCCAGTCCCTAGTACGACAACGGAATCCTGCCCGGGTCAGAAGAAGTGGAAGTCGGGGTGGCCGTCGTGCCACAAGAGCATGACGACCCTGCCGATGATGGTTGAGCTTTTGATCGGGCCCCAGAAGCGGCTGTCGCAGGAGATCGCCCGGTTGTCGCCCATCACGTAGAACTCCCCGTGCGGGACGTGGAATGGGTCCTGCCTGGTGGCGCCGGGTACCGGAGGACCGAGCGGGTCGTGTGGCGGCAGGTACGGCTCGCGGAGCTGCCTGCCGTCGACGTAGAGGATGCCGCCTGCCGAGTAGATGGCCTGGCCCGGCAGCGCGATGACGCGCTTGACGAGGTCGGTCCCGGCCGGCCCCGGACAGTGGTCGCGCGGCGGGTGGGTGAATACGACGATGTCGCCCTCGCGCAGCTGGTGGGAGTTGAAGAACGCTTTCTGCACCAGGATCCGGTCATGGACATGAAGCGTCGGCACCATGGAGGTGGTGGGGATCGAGAAGACCTGGAACACGAACGTCCGGATGCCGAACGCCAGCAGCAGCGCCAGCGCCAGGGAGATGGCCCATCCGGCGAGGGCGCGGCGCCGCGACGGCGGCGCCTTGGGCGCGGCAAGCGGGCCGCCCGCCGCGCGCCCGGGAGTCCCACCCAGGTCATCGGGGGCGCCGCCGAAGTCAGCAGTGGTCATGCTGGTCACAGCGGTCCGGTGCGCCGCGCCCTCCGCCATACCGGGGATCGGCGGGCCGTGAGCCGCCGTGCCGCGAGTGGGCGGGCGCGCGGATGGACGGGGCGCGGATGGACGGGGCGCGGATGGACGGGGCGCGAGTGGACGGGGCGCGAGTGGGCCACGCTCGCCGCGTTGGCCGGTGCCGACGAGGACAGCAGCGCCAGCGGCACACCGAGGGAGCAAACCGCCAGCAGCAGCGCGCCCACCGCCGCACCGAGGCGCCGCCGTGGCCCGGTCACCAGCCGCGTGCGGGCCGCGCCCATGAGGTAGCTCCACGCGACCGAACGCGCGGGTGTCCCGTCCCTGATGAGCAAGCTGGCGATCTCGGCCGCTTCGTCGCCATGACGGCTGCGCCATCGCCGCGGGTAGCAGCGCAGTGCGGACTCCACCAGGCGCATGGACCGCGGACCAGGCATCAGATTCCTCCCAGTCCAAGCCGCAGCCGCCCGACGCTGCTGACCCGCTCGATCGAGTCGAGGTGGGCGCGCAGCGCCGCCACCCCCGCCGCCGTGATGCGGTAGGGCTGGCGCCGGTCCTCGGCGGGCAGGGCCTCGATCAGGCCCATCCGCTCGAGCCGGTCGAGCGCGCCATAGAGGGTCCCGGGCCCCAGTTGCAGCTCTGCGAACCCCTTGATGTCCTGGATCAGCGCGTAACCGTGTTTGGAGCCGTCGGCCAGGCTCGTGAGGATCAGGACCGACGCGCCGCCAGCCCGGCGCAGCACGTCCTGGCCGCCGGTGTCGTCCCGTTCGCGAGCTGCCATCGCGCCTCCTAGTACGCTGACCAATATATCAGCCAACGTACTAGTGCCCGGCCTGACCACTGCGCCAGGCCAGCGGCCGGCTCCCGGCCGGGACGTGTCCTAAACCAGCCATTCGTGTTACCCGAAATACGCAGGTCCGCGGCAAATCTTACGGTTTGCGGACCGGGGCCCCGACTCCCTCGGAATGGCCATGCCACCCCGCTAACGTCATCGACGCGATCAGTTCTGCACACCCCCGTCGCAGACCACAGGCATGGGAAAGGGATTTAGGTGGGAACGAGGTATGTCAGGGCCGGCGCGAACAGGCGTGGACCCAGAAGGCGCAAGATGACCATTGCGGCGATCGGTGCGGCCGCTGTCGTCGCCGGCGGCGCAATTGGCGGCGCGGTTGCCCTGAACGGGTCGGGAAAGATCCACCTGTCAGCCAATTCGTTCGCCGCCCACGGCGGGGATGGAGACTTTGGGTTCGGCGGGCACGGGCACGGCCGGTTCGTGACCACCTGGTCGTTCAGCACGCTGAACGACCAGCGTGACCCCACGTTCAACCAGCTGCTGGGCATCAACAACCGCGGCCAGATCGCCGGGTACTTCGGCTCCGGCGCGGCGGGCCACCCGAACAAGGGCTACGTGCTGAACACCGGCCGGTTCGGGTCGTTCTACCAGAACGAGAACTTCCCGCACGCGGTGCAGACGCAGGTGATCGGGATCAACGACACCGGGGTTACGGTCGGCTTTTATTCGACCCAGAACACCGCCAGCATGATGAACAACAACTTCGGCTTCTACAGCTGGCGCGGCCATTTCCACAGCGTGGACTTCCCGACACTGAACAACGCCGCCCCGCCGGTGAACCAGCTGCTCGGCGTGAACAACTCCGATGTAGCGGTGGGCTTCTACACCGATGCCAAGGGTAACAACCACTCCTACACCTACAACATTTTCGCCCAACGGTTCCACAACGTCCGGATCCCGTACTCGACCAGCGTGACCGCGTCCGGCATCAACAACGAGGGCGACATCGCCGGCTTCCGGGTCGGCCTCGGCGGCGTCACCAAGGGCTTTCTGAAGCTCGCCGACGGCCACGTCTTCACCCTCGCCTACCCGGGCGCCGCGATGACCCAGGCCTTCGGCGTCAACGACAACCGTGAGGTCGTCGGCACCTACACCGTCGGCAGCGGCACCAACGCCAAGTCCTTCGGGTTCAGCTGGTCCTGGCAGAACGGGTGGAAGACGATCAGCGACCCGCTGGGCGTGGGTGCCACCACGATCAACGGCGTCAACGACGCGGGCTCGATCGTCGGCTTCTACACCGACAAGGCCGGGAACACCGACGGCTTCCTGCTGTCGGCCAGCCGCCGCTGGATGCCGTTCCATCACCAGTTCACGTTCCCGACCGCGACGCCCACCGCGACCGCGACGGTGACCCCGACCGGCACGATGACCCCGACCGGCGCGCCCACCGCCACGGTCAAGCCGACCACGACGGTGAGCCCCTCGCCGGGCACGCTGGGAAATCATTCCTGAGTCAGTAGTACGCCAGCGGATGGCCCCGGGTGCCTGGCATCCGGGGCCATCCGCGTGTTCCGGTACTCTCTGCGCTCATGCCCGCCGATTCGCCCACCATCCTCGCCACGTCCGGGGGGCTGCGCCCCGACCAGCGCACCGGGGTGGCCTTCAGCCCGCTCCTGCGGCACGCCATCGACCTCGCCGGGGTGACCGGGCGGGCGCCCCGGCTCTGCCAGGCCGGCACCGCCGGCGGTGACCAGCGAGCGTTCCAGGCCCTGTTCAGCGACGCGGGCCGGGCAGCCGGGGTGAGCGTCTCGCACCTGAACCTGTTCCCGATGCCGAACGTGGCCGACATGACCGGGTTCTTGCTGGAACAGGACGCGGTCTGGGTCGGCGGCGGCAGCGTCGCGAACCTGCTCGTGCTGTGGCGGCTGCACGGCCTGGACGAGAGCTTCCGGCAGGCCTGGCGGGCGGGGGTGGTGCTGGCCGGGGTCTCGGCCGGGTCCATCTGCTGGCATACCGGCGGGACCACCGACTCGTTCGGCCCGGACCTGCGGCCGGTCCGCGACGGCCTGGGCTTCCTGCCCTACTCCAACGGAGTGCACTACGACTCCGAGCCGCAGCGCCGGCCGCTCTACCAGCGCCTGATCGCGGACGGGACGCTGCCCGGCGGCTACGCCACCGACGACGGCGTCGGCCTGCTCTACCGGGACACCGAGATGACCGAGGCGCTGTCGGACGTCCCCGGTAAGGGTGCCTACCTGGTCACCCAGGACGGTGACCAGGCGCTCGAGGAACGGATCGAGCCACGTCTGCTGGCGTAAGCGGAAATCGCGGCTGCGGGCGGCAGCGGCCACCGGGAGCCGCCGCAGCCGGGTGGCGAGCACGCTGACCGCCCCGTCCTCCGCTTCCACCCGGCCGTGCACCAGCAGCGCGCTGGCCGACACCGCCAGCCGGCGGTGCCGCTCCCAGACCCACGGCGGGCAGATCACGTTCGCGATCCCGGTCTCGTCCTCCAGGCTGAGGAACACCACCCCGCGGGCCGTCCCGGGCTGCTGCCGGTGCGTGACCAGCCCGGCGATCAGCACGGCGGCGTTGTGGCGGGTGGCCGCCAGCGCCGCCGCCTCGGTCACCCCCCGCCCGGCCAGCCGCGGCCGGAGATGCGCAATCGGATGGGTGCCGTAGGTCCCGGTGGCCCACAGGTCCGCGAATGTCTGCTCAGCCCCGGTCATGGACGGCAGCGGCGGCGCGGCCAGCCCGGGCGTGGTGCCGGGCAGCTGCCCGGCCCGGATGCTGGCGGCCGCGCCGGCTGCCCACAGCGCCGCGCGCCGGCCCAGCCCGAAGCAGCCGAACGCGCCCGCGATGGCCAGCGCCTCCAGCGCCGCGGCGGGCAGCCGGCTGCGCCGGGCGAAGTCCTCCAGGTCCCGGTAGGGCTGGCCCGCGGCGATCGCCTCAGCCGGCCCGGTACCGAGGTTCCGCACCATGGCCAGGCCGAGTCTTATCGCCGGCTGTCCGGGCACCGGCCTGCCAGCTGCCGGGGTGATGCGGGGGTTTGCGTTGCGGGCCGTTGACTTTGACTTTCCCGGCAGTCGCGGCGGCTCCAGTGTGGCCTGGGCGGCACTGGCGTTGACGTCCACTCCGTGCACCACCGTGCCGTGCCGCCGCGCGTCGCCGATCAGGCTGGCCGGGGAGTAGAAGCCCATCGGCTGGGCGCGCAGCAGGGCCGCGGTGAACGCGGCCGGGTAGTAGCACTTCAGCCAGGCACTGGCGTAGACCAGGTAGGCGAAGCTGATCGCGTGTGATTCCGGGAAGCCGTAGCTGGAGAAGGCCAGGATCTTGGCGTAGATGTCCGCCGCGGCCTCGTCCGGGATACCCCGGGCCGCCATCCCGTCCAGCAGCCGGCCGCGCAGCTCCTCGATCCGCTCCGGGCCGCGCTTGGCGCTCATCGCCTGCCGCAGCCGGTCCGCCTCGGCCGGGCTGAATCCGGCGCAGTCGATGGCCATCTGCATCATCTGCTCCTGGAACAACGGGACCCCGAGTGTCTTGCCGAGGGCAGCGCGCATCGACTCATGCGGCAGGGCGGGCGGCTCGTCTCCGTGCCGCCGCCGCATGTAGGGATGCACCGAGCCGCCCTGGATCGGGCCCGGCCGGATCAGCGCGACCTCCACCACCAGGTCGTAGAACTCGCGCGGCCGCAGCCGGGGCAGGGTCGCCATCTGGGCCCGGGACTCGACCTGGAACACGCCCACGGTGTCCGCCGCACACAGCATGTCGTAGACGCCCGGGTCCTCCTGCGGGATCGTGTGCAGGCTCCAGCGCTGGCCGTGGTGCGCCGCGACCAGCTCGAAGCAGTCCCGCACCGCGGTCAGCATGCCCAGGCCGAGCAGGTCGAACTTGACCAGGCCAGCGTAGGCACAGTCGTCCTTGTCCCATTGCAGTACCGACCGGCCCGGCATCCGGGCCCACTCCACCGGGCACACCTCGCCCACCGGCTGGTCACAGATCACCATCCCGCCGGAGTGGATGCCCAGGTGCCGCGGCAGCCGCTGCATCCGGGCGGCCAGCTGGATGACCGGCTCGGGCACGCCTGCGTCGGGCGGGACCGGCTGGCCTGCTCCGTACTGCCGCGGGCCCACCTGCCTGGCCCACTCGTCCAGCTGTTGCGGGCGGTAGCCGAGGGCCCGGCCCGCGTCGCGCAGCGCCAGCCGCGGCCGGTAGGTGATCACGTTGGCCACCTGGGCTGCCCTGTCCCGGCCGTACTTTTCGTAGACGTACTGGATGACCTCTTCCCGGCGGCGGTGCTCGATGTCCAGGTCGATGTCGGGCGGCCCGTCCCGGCCCGCGGACAGGAACCGCTCGAACAGCAGCCGGTGCCGGACCGGGTCCACGCTGGTGATGCCCAGCGCGAAGCACACCGCCGAGTTGGCCGCCGAGCCCCGGCCCTGGCACAGGATCCCTTTCCCGGCGCAGAACCGGACGATGTCGTGCACGATCAGGAAGTAGCCGGGGAACCCGAGGGTCTCGATAACGTCGAGTTCGCGTTTGATCTGTTCATACGCTCCGGGAACACGCTCTGCGTCCGGCGGCCCGTACCGCTCCGGGGCGTGCTGGCTGGTCAGCGTGCGCAGCCAGGTCGCCTCGGTATGGCCGCCGGGGACCGGGAAGTCGGGCAGCCGCGGCGCGATCACGTGGAAGTCGAACGCGCACTCGCGGGCCAGGTGGTTCGTGCGGGCCAGCACCCCCGGGTAGCGGCGCAGCCGGTAGGCCATTTCCGCTGGTGATCTCAGGTAACCGGTGCCGGCCGCGGCCAGCCAGCCGTCCATCTCGGCCAGGCTGCGCCGGGCCCTGACCGCGGCCAGCGCCTGGGCCAGCCGGGCGTCCCGGGGGGCGGCGTAGTGCACGTTGCTGGTGGCGATCACCGGCGTCCCGCTGGCCGCGGCCAGCTCACCGAGGGCGTCGTTGCGCTCGTCGTCGTCTGGGTGGTCGTGGCTGGTCAGCTCGACCATGACGTTGCCGGGGCCGAACATGTCCGTCAGCCTGATGAGTTCCTGCTGTGCGGCTTCGGGGCCGTGTGCGGCGAGCGCGGCGGGCACGGCGCCCTTGCGGCAGCCGGTGAGGACCACCCAGTGCCCGTCGTGCGCCTGGGCCAGGTCGTCCGGGTCGTAGACCGGGCGGCCTTTCCCGCCGCCAGCCAGCTGAGCCCGGCTGATCACCCAGCACAGGCGGCGGTAGCCGTCCGGGTCGCGGGCGAGGATCAGGAGATGCTCGCCCGGCGGGTCAGCGGGACCGGCCCGCTCGGTGGGGCTGGTTTTCTGGGCCGTCCCCAGGCTCAGCTCGGCGCCGACGATGGTGCCGAGGCTGGTGCCGGTCAGCTCCTTGAGCTTGGCGGCGGCCTGGGCGAACTGCGGCACCCCGTACATGCCGTCGTGGTCGGTGATGGCCAGCGCGGCCAGGCCCCGGTGCGCCGCCTCAGCGACCAGCTCGGCTGGGCTGGACGCCCCGTCGAGGAAGCTGAACGACGAGTGGCAGTGCAGTTCGGCCCACTGCAGTTCGGCCCACTGCAGTTCGGTCCAGGGGGGGTCAGGCGGCTCTGGTCTGGCTCGCTGGAGGTCGAGCCGCCGGGGCCCGGGCGGGTGAGAGGGCGGGGCGGTGCCCCAGGTCAGGCGTTGTTGCAGCTCCCGCCACGGCACCGGCGGGTTGTCCCAGCCCATGACCGGCTCACCCTCCTTCCGCGTTGCCCCGCCCTTGTTCCCTCCGCGTTTGCGCTTGCTTGCCCGGGGTCAGTCGTACCGGGCCTCGACCAGCCAGCCGCCCTTGCTGACCGCCAGCAGCCAGCCGCTCCCGTCCGCGGTGACCAGCTGGAATCTGGCCCGCCGGGACGCCCGCTGCGGCTGCCACCAGCATTCGTCCACCGGCCAGGGACCAGCCCAGCTGATGACCGCCAGCCACTCACCGCCGCCGACCGACAGCCAGCCGGGGGGCGCGGAGATCAGGGCCCGCCCGGTGACCGTCACCGCCGCCCCGAAGTCATCGGTGATCAGGGCGGGCAGCGGGTCCGGGTAGACCGTGGCCGGGGACGGGGCGGGCAGCCGGCCCGGCCAGGGCCGGTCCGGCGGGGTGGTGGCCTCCTGCGTGTCACCGAACGGGACCAGGGTGACCTGCTCGGCCGGGCCGCGGCCGCCCGCCAGCACCGGACGGGTCACCGCGCCGTGCCCCAGCATGGCCTGCACCCGGAGGGCGGCGCGGGCCACCCGGTCACTGACCACCGTCTCGCCCCACAGCCCGAGCTGGCGCCCTTCGTCGCGGACTAGCTGATCGGGGATCAGCCGGAGCGCCACGATCCCGTCCGGGCCGGGGAGGCCCGCGTTTCCCTCTGGTACCACCCTCGTACCCCGCCAGCTGGCCAGCTGCCAGCGGACCCGCTCGGCCACGGCCAGCGCGGACAGCAGCCCGTCGTGCTGCCACAGCTGGCTGGTCTGCTGACCACCCGCTGACGTCGCCTGGACCCGCACCCGCACGCAGCACAGGCCCTGCGCGGCGAGCCCGGTGTGCATCCGCTCGGCCAGTGCCTTAGCCGCGAACACCACCGGCTCGTCCTGCTCCGCAGGCGGATCGAACTCCACCGAGACAGAGAGATCAGCTGCTAGCGGCCGGGGTGCCAGCGGACGGGAGGCCAGGCCGCGGGCCAGCCGGTGGGCGAGCACCCCCAGTGTCCCGAACCGGTTCATCGCCTCCACGGCGGGCAGCGCGGCGAATTCCCCCAGCGTCCGCAGGCCTAGCCGGGGCAGCAGGTCCACCAGGTCCGGGTGGCCGAGCACGCTGACGGGTTGCGGGGCCAGGAAGGCTGGGGTGCCGCCCGGGACTATCAGCCGGACCGTGCCGGGCTCTGCCTGCTGGGCCGCGAGCTGGGCGGCGAACAGCCCGTCGGCGAGGCCAGCCCGGGCCTGGGCGTGGCACCCGAGGCGGGTCACCGCGGCCAGGATCTGGCTGGCCAGGGCCGCTTCCCCGCCGAAGTACCGAGCCGGGCCGCGGGCATTGATCGCGCAGAGGCCAGGCCGGAGCACCTCCACGTGCGGGCAGAACTCCTCGACCGCCGCGATCACCGGGGCAAAGGCTTCTTCACCAGGGCAGCAACCGGCACCAGAGCAGCAACCGGCACCAGAGCAGCAACCGGCACCAGAGCAGCAACCGGCACCGGGGCAGCACACGACCAGGACCCGCCTCGGACCCTCGGCCGTGGCCGTCACCCGGTGTCCCGCATGCCGCGGCCCACGGTGGTGACCTGGTCCGCGATGCCTACCGAGCCATCCGGGCCGGGCAGCCACAACCACTGGGCCCGCGATCGTGCTGCCGCGCCCCGGCCTTCCGCGACCACCTGGACCCGGCGGGCGCGCAGCCGCCCGTGGCCGTCCCCGATCCCGGCCCATTCCTCGCGGGTCACCAGCAGCCGGAGCTGCGCACCCGCCCAGTCCCCCGCCACCACCAGCACGCCCCCGGAACGGCGCAGGGTGGCCCCCAGCCTCCGGAGCACCGGGACCGACGGCCGGTCCGGCGGGCACAACAGGACCAGCTCGCAGCCCTCCAGCAGTGAGGCGACCACCTGCGGCCAGGCCGCACCCGGATCTGCGACCAGCAGCATCCGGCCGGGATCCAGCCCGGCTTCGGCGGCCGAGGCCATCCCGAGCTGTGGCAGCCCGATCACCGCGGACCAGGCCCCGGCCATCGACGCAGCCGCGGCCAGCGCCAGGCAGAGCAGGCTCCACCGCCCGGCCGTCAGCACCGTGCCGCGGGGCAGCCCGGCAGGCAGCAAGCCCGCCAGGGCCGGGAGGACCGGCAGCGCGGGGAGGACCGGCAGCGCGGGGAGAGCCGGCGCCGACGGGAGTTCCAGCTCCCCCGGGAAATCCAGCGGTGCGGGGGAAACCGATGGCGCTCCGCCGGCCGCCGACTCCACCTCGTATAGCCCTCTGACCTGGGCAATCCCCGTTCCCATGATGTCACTATCGAATATGAATTCGATAGCTGTCAAGCTGGGACTCGTGCGCCAGGGAGTAAATACGGATGCCCATGACTTGTCCGGCTGCCCGCCGGACTCCACCCTGTTAGGGGATAACTCATAACGCAGAGGACGGCGAGGATGTACCCAGGCAAGTACGCTGCGGAGAACGCTGACAAGGTCGCCGCGGTCCTGTACGAATCTGGCGAGACGCTCAGCTTCAGCGAGCTAGAAGACCGCTCCATCCGGCTGTCCCGGCTGCTGTACGACGCGGGACTGCGCCCCGGCGACACCATCGCGCTGGTATCGGAGAACAGCCTCCGCTACTTCGAGGTGTACTGGGCGGCGCTTCGCTCCGGGCTCTACCTGACCGCGGTCAACTGGCATCTCACCGCGGAGGAGAGCGCCTACATCGTCAACGACTGCGGCGCGCGCGCCCTGATCATCAACTCCGCGCAGGGGGAACTCGGCCGGTCGCTGCTTCCCGCGGCGGCAGACACCACGGTACGGCTGGCCTTCGGCGGAGCCGTGGACGGCTACGACAGTTACGAGAAGACCCTGGCGAACGCGCCGGCCGAGCCGCTGCCGGAGCAGCCCCTGGGCGGGGACATGCTGTACTCCTCAGGCACGACCGGCCGCCCCAAGGGGATCCGGTTCGAGCCGCAGCCGGTGAGCGTTATCGAGGGGAACCCGCAGGCGGTCCCGATCCTCGGCCTGTGGGGCTTCGACCGCAGCACCGTGTATCTCAGTCCCGCGCCGCTCTACCACGCAGCTCCGCTGCGCTTCAGCAGCTGGGTGCAGATGGCTGGCGGCACCGTGGTCGTGCTGCACAAATTCGACCCGGAGCGGGCTCTGGCCGCGATCGGAGATCACCACGTCACGCACAGCCAGTGGGTGCCGACGCACTTCGTCCGCATGCTCAAGCTGCCCGCCGGGGTGCGCGAGCGGTATGACCACCGCAGCCTCCGGGCGGCGATTCACGCGGCCGCGCCCTGCCCGGTCGAGGTCAAGCAGGCCATGATCGAGTGGTGGGGCCCGGTCATCCACGAGTACTACGCCGCGACCGAAGGGGCAGGCATGACCATCATCCTGGCCCCGGACTGGCTGACCAAGCCGGGCTCGGTCGGCCGCGCCGTGGTCGGCGTGGTCCATGTCTGCGACGACGACGGCCGCGAGCTGCCGGCGGCCAGATCGGCACTGTGTACTTCGAGCGGGACGAGCTGACCTTCCAGTACCACAACGACCCGGCCAAGACCGCGGCTGCGCAGCATCCACAGCACCCGTACTGGACCACGACCGGGGACGTGGGCTACCTCGATCAGGACGGCTACCTGTTCCTGACCGACCGCCGATCCTTCATGATCATCTCGGGCGGGGTGAACATTTACCCGCAGGAAGTGGAGAACTGCCTGGCCATGCACCCGGACGTGCTCGACGTGGCGGTGATCGGCGTGCCCGACAGCGAGATGGGCGAGGCGGTCCTGGCCATTGTCCAGCCCATGTCAGGCGTGTCACCCGGACCGGAGCTCGAACGCGCGATCATCGGGTACGTCCGGGACCGCATCGCGCATTACAAGGCACCCCGCCGCGTGGTCTTCGTCGAGGAACTGCCGCGCACGCCCGCGGGCAAGCTGCGCAAGCACCTGCTGCGCGCCGAATACTCTGGCTAGCCCTGGATCAGCTCCGGGTGGCGCCGTAGCCGAGGAGCGCCGCGAGGCCAAGGGCGCTGCGCGGAGCGTAGGCGATGCGCCAGAGGCCACCATGCGCCGCGCCGTGCGCCTCTTCCTGCCACGGATGTGCCCCGGCTGCCCCGCCGCCGGTGTTCAGGTCGTGCACCAGCAACGCAGCCATCAGCACGGTGCAGGTGGCTGGCTCGAAGACCTCGACGCCGAACCGGTGCGCCCCGGCGTATGCGGCGGCCAGCGCGCGGTTCTTGGTCACCGAGCGGGTCCGGGTCGGCGGGGCCACGTTCAGCGACACGACCTGGCCGGTCTCCCGGGCGACCGTGGCCCGCCACCGGTGCAGCCGCTTGGACAGCGCATAGTTGGGGCCCTGCTGCGCCACCAGGCTGTCGTTGATGCCGGGGTCGGTCCCCGGCAGGTAGGCGCGGCGGAGCAGGCGGCCGCCGGACAGCGTGCGCAGCGGGCGACCCGCCAGCTTTGCCGCCCGCGACCTGGCGGCGTACGCATGCACGGACTGGGCCACCGCATCAGCCGGGACGGCGAACACGTCAGTCGGGGTGGCCAGGAAGGCGAGCGCGACGTCGCCGCGTTCCGCCTGCACGCGGAGGGTCAGCGCATCCACTGCGGCGCAGACCCGCACGTTGGCGGCGCCATCGGCGTAGACGTAGTTGCCGAGGACCAGCGGGCCGGGCAGGCTGGCCAGCCAGCCAGCGGCCGCCGGGACCTCACTGACCAGGTCGATGCCAGCTGCCTGGGTGACCTCCGCGGGATCATCAGGAGCGTCCTGGGCCACGGGCACCAGGAGCGTTCCGGCGCTGCGCCGCGCTACCTCCAGCACCCGTTCCCAGAGCGGGCGCCGGGGCAGGTCCACGGCGGCCACCTGGGCGCCCCAGCTGAGCAGCGCGGGAAGCGGGCCGATCTCAGCGCCCGCGCCCGTCGCGACCAGAGTCCGGCCGGGCAGCCGGAGCCACTCCGGGTGGGCCGCCACGGTCCGCACCGCGGTCGCACAGGACGGCTCGATCACCCCGTTGGCCACCCAGGTGTCCAGCTGGCGGGTCAGGGCATCGCCGGTCAGCCGCGCCCCGTGGTAGGGCAGCGAGAATTCCTGTTCTGGCTGGCCCGTGCCGGTCAGCGGGACCGTGCGGAGGGACCGTTGCGGCTTGGCGGAGAGCACGGCGTCCAGCGCGTCCTCGGTGCCATTGGGCGCCACGACCCGCATCCGCTGGTGCAGCGAGTCCAGACCGTCCTGGGCCACCGAGAGCGCGGCATCCCGGGACGCCAGCCCGGCTTCGACCAGGCGGCGGAAGTGCACCAGGTAACCGGTGCGCCAGTTCGTCTCCTGCTCCGCGCCGAGCGCACCGACCGGGTCGGCCCGGCGCAGCGCGTCCGCGACCACCGCCCGGCCCAGCGCGGATGTACTCCGGCGCCCGTCCCCGGCGGCGGGGAAGGCGACCCCCGCTGGCTCATCCCCGCTCATCGCGTCCCCCGCTCATCGCGTTCCCGCTCATCCCGCTCCCCCCCGGCGCGGACCGGGAAGACCAGCGGCAGCCGGTCGATACCGACCAGCCCGGCGGGCCAGCGGACCTGCGGGGCGGGCCCCGGGGCCAGCTCGTAGTCCGGTATCCGGCGGTGCCACTCGGCCAGCGCCACCCGCATCTCCATCCGGGCCAGGTGCGAGCCGAGGCAGCGGTGCGGGCCGCCGCCGAACGCCAGGTTCCGCTCCTGACGGCCGAAGTCGATCACGTCCGGGTCGGCGTGCACGGCCGGGTCCCGGTCCGCCACAGCCAGCGCGATATGCACGCTCGCGCCCGCCGGGATGACCTGCCCGGCCAGGTCGATGTCCTGAGTGGCCACCCGGGGCACCCAGACGGTCGGCCCGTCGAAGCGCAGCAGTTCCTCGACCGCGGCGGGGATCATCGCGGGATCGGCGGCGATCTGCTGCCGGAGGTCCGGCCGGGCAGCCAGGATCGCGAAGGTCGTGCTCAGCGCGGAGGTCACGGTTTCCAGCCCAGCCAGCACGAACAGGAAGGACAGCCCGTAGATCTCCGCGTCGCTGAGCCGCTCGTCGCTGGTGTCCGCCAGCAACTGGCCGAGCAGCCCGGCGGTCGTCCCGGTGCGACGGCATTCCCCGACGTGCCCGACCAGGTACTCGAAGAGTTCCGCGCCGAGCCGGACGGCCCGCTCCGCGGGCGGCTCTCCGGCCTGGAAGCCGAAGTTGTTCAGCAGGCCTTCCTTCCAGGCGATCAGCCGGTCCTGGTCGCCCAGTGGCAGGCCGAACATGGTGAGGAAGACCTGGGCGGGCAGCGGCGCGGCCAGCTCCGCGACCAGGTCACACTCGCCCCGCCCGGCGAAGCCGTCGATCAGCTGGCGGGCCAGGGATGCTACCTCTGGCCGCCAGGCCGCGATGCTTCGCGGGCTGAAGAACGGCTGCAGGACCCGCCGGTAGCGGGTGTGCTCCGGGGGGTCGAAGGCAATAGGGACCAGCGGCAGCGGGCTGCCGATCGTGAAAGCCCGCTCGGAGGAGAAGAGTCCGGGCTGCTTCAACGCGAACTCGGCTCCCTCGGCGGACACGACGATGTAGGGGCCGCGCGCGTTACGGGTCACCGGCCCGGCCTCGCGGAGGATCGTGTAGGCGGCGGTCCGGTCCTCCGCCACGGGCAGCTGCTCGAGCAGGAAACCGCTGACTGGCACCGACGCTGGCTGATCCATCGTCCCTCCGCTGCCGGGCCCCGGCGCACCCCAAGGCACACCTGAGGAGGCACCTGAACGCACCCTACGTGGCGCGGCCGGCTCGCCGCATTCACCCCGTTCCGGGAATCAGATCCCGTTTGGCCCAGACCTGTCCGCGCCACGCCGGTCAGCAGGCATGATTCCAGTGGGGCTACCCGCGGGTACAAAAGGAACAGCGGTGCAACAGCGACCGGGGAGAGCGTGATGGCGAATCTGAGTTCGGTGCTCGACCAGGCCACGGCGGAGCACGCGGACCACCCCGCGATCCGCCTGGATGACCTGGTGCTGAGCTACGCACAGCTAGAGGACGCGGCCGGCCGGGCCGCGGCCCTGCTCGAGTCGGCTGGCGTCCGCCCGGGCGACCGGGTCGGCATCATGCTGCCCAACGTTCCCGCGTTCCCGATCGCGTTCTACGGCACGCTCGCGGCCGGCGGTGTGGTCGTCCCGATGAACCCGTTGCTGAAGAGCCGCGAGGTGGCCTATTACCTCGGCGACTCCGGTGCGAAGGTGCTGTTCGCCTGGCAGGCGGCCGTGCCGGAGGCGGCCAAGGGCGCAGCCGAGACCGGTACCCAGGTGATCGAGGTCACCGAGCCCGATCTGGCGTCCGTGCTGGCTGAATACACCCCGGTGACCGGGCATGCGGACCGGTCCGCCGCGGACGACGCGGTGATCCTCTACACCTCGGGCACCACCGGGCGGCCCAAAGGCGCCGAGCTGACCCACGCGAACCTGGCCCGCAACGCCCGCCTCACCGCGGTCACCCTGATCAAGGCCGGCCCGGACGACGTGATCATGGGCTGCCTGCCGCTGTTCCATGTGTTCGGGCTGACCTGCGGCCTGAACGCGACGATCTGCGGCGGCGGCACGCTGACCCTGCTGCCCCGGTTCGACCCCGGCCAGGCGCTGAAGATCATCGAGCGGGACCGGGTGACGGTCTTCGAAGGCGTGCCGACCATGTACGCCGCCATGCTGCACGACCCAGGTGGCGCGCAGACTGACGTCACATCGCTGCGGACCTGCGTATCCGGCGGCGCCGCCCTGCCGGTGGAGGTGCTGCGGGCGTTCGAGGAGAAGTTCGGCTGCATGATCCTGGAGGGCTACGGCCTGTCCGAGACCTCGCCGGTCGCCTCGTTCAACCAGCCGGACCAGGTACGCAAGCCAGGCTCGATCGGCACCCCGGTCGAGGGCGTCGAGATGCGCGTGGTGGGCAACGACGGCCAGGAACTCCCCGCGGGCGAGGTGGGCGAGATCGTCATCCGCGGGCACAACGTGATGAAGGGCTACTGGGGCAACCCGGACGCCACCGCCGAGGCGATCCGCGACGGCTGGTTCCGGACCGGCGACCTGGCCCGGGTCAACGAAGACGGCTACTTCTTCATCGTGGACCGCAAGAAGGACCTGATCATCCGGGGCGGCTACAACGTGTATCCCCGGGAGATCGAGGAAGTCCTGTACGAGCATCCGGCGGTGGCCGAGGCCGCGGTGATCGGGATCCCGCACGACGACCTGGGCGAGGAGATCGGCGCCGCGGTCACGCTCAAGCCGGGTGCGCAGGCCACCCCCGCGGATCTGCGCGCGTTCGCCCGGGAGCGGGTGGCCGCGTACAAGTACCCGCGCTACGTCTGGCTCGTGCCCAGCCTGCCCAAGGGCCCCACTGGCAAGATCCTGCGCCGCTCGGTGCAACCGCCAGAAGACCTGCAGCCACCCGCGGCCCCGCCCCGCCCCGAGAGTGGCCAGCGGTGACGGCTGACAGCTGCGACGCAGCCTTTGCTGAGGATTCAGCCTGCCGCAGCCCCAGGAAAAACCTCAATTCATCAACGCTGGCGGGCAGCAGCTGCGCGTCTCGATACGTCGCGGGGACCCGGGGCGGCTGCCGTTGCTGCTCATCAACGGCATCGGTGCCAGCCTGGAACTGCTGCAGCCGTTCGTGGACGCCCTCGATCCGGCGCTCGGCGTGATCAGGTTCGACGTGCCCGGGGCCGGGGAGTCGCCGCTGCCACCGCGCCCGTACCGGTTCTCCGGGCTGGCCCGGCTGATCGCCCAGATGCTGACCGAGCTCGGCCACGACCAGGTCGATGTGCTGGGCATCTCCTGGGGCGGCGGGGCCGCGCAGCAGTTCGCGTTCTCGCAGCGGGCGCGGTGCCGCCGGCTGGTCCTGGTCAGCACCGGTACCGGCGCGACCATGGTACCCGGGCCGCCCAGCGTGCTTTTCCGGATGATCACGCCCCGCCGTTACACCGACCCGGGTTTCCTGACCCGGGCGGCGGCGACCCTGTACGGCGGGTCCGCCCGGCATGACCCGCAGCAGGTGGCCGTGGCCCTGCAGGGATACGGCCGTCCCGGGCCGCAGCGTGGCTACTTCTACCAGCTCGCTGCCGCAACGGCCTGGACGAGCGCGCCGTTCCTGCCGCTGCTCCGGCAGCCGACCCTGATCCTGTCCGGGGATGACGACCCGATCATCCCGCTGGTCAACGCCCGGATGCTGCACCGGCTCATTCCCGGGTCGCGGCTGCATGTCTTTCCCGGCGGCCATCTCGGCCTGATCACCGAGGCGGCGCAGCTCGCGCCCGTGGTGCAGGGTTTCCTCACCGCTGCCCCGGGCACTGGCAGGAGATAACCGCACGGGAGGACCGATGACACTGGCTCCGGACGCTGACTTCTACGCACTGGAATCACTGCTCGATGACGCCGGGCGGGACCTGCTCCGGCAGGTCAGGGAGTTCATGGAGAAGTCGGTCCAGCCGGTCATCAACGACTACTGGATCCTGCTGGAGAACCAGGTGGGCCGGTTCGTGGCGGACGCCGAGGCCATCTACTCCTACGAGGGCACCCGGGAGATCAACACGCTCATCGTCGGCCGCGCCATCACCGGTCTGAGCGCCTTCGTCTGAGCTGGGTGGATCAGGCCTGCCCGGGCGCTCCCTTTGGCTTTTTCGGCTTCTTGGCGGGCAGTGTCCCGGCGTAGGCGCGGGACCGGCGCACCCAGTCGTCCACGGCGTCGTCACTGGCCAGCGCGGCGGGCACGACCACGTACTCCTTCATCGGCCGGCCCGGCATCGGCTCGAACAGCGCCGCGTCATAGGTGGCCAGGAACTCGGCCCGGTCCGGCTCGGCCAGCCGCAGGATGAGCGAGTCCTCGTGCAGCGCCATGAACATGTTGCCGCCGAGCACGCAGCTGGGATAGCCGAACATCTGCTTGCGGTCGGCGTCGCCGGCCAGCTCGGCCAGCTCGTCGAACCGGGCGACCAGCTCCGGCGGTGACTTACGGAACGTCGGCATGGCTCCCCCTCAGCACTGGTCGGCCCACGCTGGCCAGCCCACCTAGCCGGACAGCGCTGGCCAGCCCACACTAGCCGGACAGCGCTGGCCGGAGGGATGATGCCCGCATGGTGGCCGGGCAATCCGGGGCGGCCCGCAGCGGGACAGGGGTGGCGCTGCGGCCGGCTGTCCCCGCCGACCTAGAGTTCTGCTTCCGGCTGCACCGCGCCGCCATGGGCGAGTACATCACCGCGGTCTGGGGATGGGACGAGCAGTTCCAGCGCGACCACGAACGCGGCGCCTTCGCCCCGGGCCGCTGGCAGATCATCACCGCCGATGGCGCGGACGTCGGGATGATCCACGTCGATTACCGGCCGGATGAGATCTACCTCTCCCGGATCGAGATCCTGCCCGGCTATCAGGGCCGGGGCATCGGCACCGCGCTGATCGGCGCGCTCATCGATGAAGCCCGGCAGCGGGGCCAGGCCTTCGGGCTCGAGGTGCTCACCGTCAACCGCCGCGCCCACGCGCTGTACCTGCGGCTCGGCCTGACCGAAGTAGCCAGGCGCGGCGACCTCAAGATCATAATGCGCCTCGGCTGAGGCCATACCGGTCCCGGATACGCCGCCCTGGCCCCGGGTTGCACCGCCCCCTGTGCGGGAGGCGCGCAAGCCCCTGTGTGCGGGAGGCGCGCAAGCCCCCTGTGTGCGGGAGGCGCGTAAGCCGATAGTCTCATTGTGACTACTGCGCTGTCCGCGGGGAGGTCGCCATGACGCCGAGCGCACCAGCCCGTGCCGTGGCCGGCCTGCCCAGTGGACCGGCCGGGCCCGCCATGCCCCCCGCGCTCACCCTCGTGCCCGGGCGCCATCCCGCGGTCGGCGTGCTGCCGGACGGCACCCCCTACTACGCGCCGATCGGCGCGGTCATCGCCGATGGCGCGCTGGTCACCTGCCACCTGTGCGGCCGGTGGCTGCGCTCGGTGACCGCGCACCTGCGCGGGCACGGCTGGACCAAGGACGCTTACTGCGCCGCGTTCGGCCTGGAGCGCGGCCAGTCCCTGGAAGGCGCCGAGACCCGCAAGCTCCGGGCCGCCGCGTTCGCCTCCCGGCTGGTCTTCGACCCGGCGATCCGGGAGGGCAGCGCCGCGGGCCGGCAGCGGGCACGGGACGGCCAACTGGCCCGGGACGCCGCCATCGCGGCCCGCGGCCGACCTGTCCCGGAGCAGCGGCGCCGGAAGAACCTGCAGGCGCTGGCCACAGTCACCCCGGCGACCGTGGTCCGGGCAAACCGGGACCGGGCCGGGCGGCACCTCGCTGAGGTAGCCGCGGCCGTGGCCCGGCAGCTTGGGTTCCCCGATATCGGCAGCTTCGTCCGGGCCCGGGCCGAGACGGGCGCCAGCCTGGGCGCCATCAGCCGCGAAGCCGGGCTGCACAAGGACTGGCTGTCCCGGCATCTCGGCGATCTCGATCCCGCCGCCGCGGCAGCCGCCCGGCAGCACCGCCCGGATCGCTGGGACGGCCGGTGGCGGCCTGCGCTGGCCCGGCTCGGGTTCCCCGATGTCGCCAGTTACCTCCGCGACCGGCACATCGTCAGGCACTGGACGGTGAACGCCATCGCCGCCGAGGCAGGCCTGACCCATCACGCGGTGGAGTCCGCACTGCGCCGCCACGGCCTGGACCGGACCGCGCACGCGGCCAAACGGCACGCGGCCGGGCAGCGCGCGGCGACCTGCGCCGCTGGACTGGGCTTCACCAGCATGGCCGAGTACGTGACCCAGCGCCGGGCCGCGGGCTGGACCTGGCAGGCCATGGCCGCGGAATCCGGCCAGCCGCAGACCTGGCTCCGCCGCCAGGCCCCCAGCCCCTGACCCGGCGGGCGGTGTTACCGGAGGGGTCAATGTGGCCCCAGGTGCGCCGACGCCGGGCCAACGCCGCTTATGTGGTGGGAAACGGACCAACGCCGCTTATGTGGTGGGAAATATGCATATGCGATGCACTCCCCACCACATAACGACGGGGGACAGCCGTGTTGCTGGGAGTGCGGGGCTGACGAGACGGATGGGGTTGACGTGACGCCGGGTTCCTGTGGGCCAGGCCGCCGAAGGGGCCTCCGGGGACCAGGGAGCGGGCCGGAGGGACTCCCCGACTGTGGACGAGGGAACTCGGTGACCGGGGTACGGCATCCAGGTCATGGGCCTGCACCGAATACCCCGTATCAGGCCGACTAGTAGTACGCAGCTACCTGTGATTCGTTGTTGCGACTTAGTTGCAACAGATTAGGCTGCTGAAGAGCCGCCGCCGAGCTGCGCATCTCCTGCCAGACGAGCTGCGGATATCCCCGCCGGAAAGGTGCCTTGATGGCTGACCCTCGCGCCCGCCTGACCAGGATCCGTGCCGCGCTCAGCCCCCGGGAGTGGACCGGGGTCAGCGCCATGGGCGGGTTCGTGCTCGGGCTGCACGTACTCGGCTGGCTCATGCTCGCCGCCGCGGTCGGCGGCCACTACCACATCAGCAAGACCGAGGTTTTCGGCTTCGGCACCGGGATCCTGGCCTACACCCTCGGCATGCGGCACGCGTTCGACGCCGACCACATCGCCGCCATCGACAACACCACCCGCAAGCTCGTCAGCGAGGGCAAGCGGCCGCTGTCGGTGGGGTTCTTCTTCTCGCTCGGCCATTCGTCCGTCGTGTTCGTGCTCGCGGTGCTGCTGAACTTCGGCATCCGCTCGCTGGACGCACAGGTCAAGAACGGGAACTCGCAGCTGCAGCACACCACCAACCTCATCGGCACCCTGGTGTCCGGCATCTTCCTGTTCCTGATCGCCGCGATCAACATGGTGATCCTGGCCGGGATCATCAAGGTGTTCCGCGCGATGCGCTCCGGCGCCTACGACGACGACGCGCTGGAGGAGCAGCTCAACAAGCGCGGCCTGATGAACCGGATCCTCGGCCCGCTGGCCCGGCGGATCGACGCGCCGTGGAAGATGTACCCGATCGGCTTCCTGTTCGGCCTGGGCTTCGATACCGCCACCGAGGTGGCGTTGCTGGTCCTGGCGGGCACCGCGGTGGTCGGTGGGCTGCCGTTCTACGCCGTGCTGTCGCTGCCGATCCTGTTCGCGGCCGGGATGAGCCTGTTCGACACCGCGGACGGCTGCTTCATGAACTTCGCCTATGACTGGGCGTTCGCCCGCCCGGTCCGTAAGGTTTACTACAACCTCACCATCACCGGCCTGTCCGTGTTCGTCGCGGTGTTCATCGGCGCGGTCGAGGTACTGGGCCTGCTCGGTCAGGAAGGGCGCCTCAGCGGCCCCGGCTGGGCCTGGCTCGAAAGCTTCAACATCAACAAGGCCGGGTTCGTGATCGTCGGCGTGTTCGTGATCACCTGGGCGGTGGCCCTGGCCATCTGGCGGTTCGGCCGGATCGAGCAGAAGTGGGACCTGGCCGCCAGCACGAGCAGCAACGACTGAGCGGGCCGGCCCGAGGAGCCCTGCGGAGCTGACGGCCGCGGCCTCGCTAACCTACCGGGGAACCGACGAAGGAGCACCGATGGACACCGAGAAAGCACGGGCCCGGATCCGCGCCGAGCGGGCTGAGGTGCAGAGCCTGCTCCGTGACACCGAGATTGCTGGCCAGCAGGACCGCGATACCGAAATCGAGGACGCCGAGACCGGGGACGCCGCTGACGCGGCGCAGCCGCTGACCGCGCAGGGCCAGGACGACGCGGTGGCGGAGAGCCTGCGCGACCGGCTGGCCGCGCTGGACCGCGCCGAGCAGCGGCTGGACGCCGGGACCTACGGCCGGTCGGTGCGCAGCGGGCTGCCCATCCCGGACGAGCGGCTGGACGCCGACCCGGCGGCGGAACTCACCGTGGAGGAGGCCCGGGCGCAGGGGTAACGCCCGATCTAGGGCGTACCGGTGGCGGTGTAACCCGCGCTGCTCAGCAGGCGGCGCAGGTTGACCACGGCCTGGGTGTCCATGTCCTTCTGGTGGGCCGGGCGGTCGAGGAAACCCTTCTCCGGCCCGACGGTCACCAGGAGCCTGCCGTCCCCCCGCTCCTCGACTGAGCCGATCGCCTCCAGCAGGGAGAGCACGGCATGCCATTCCACGTTATGGCTCACCGGGTGCTGGAACACCTGGCGCAGCGTGGTGCGGTGGTGGTTGCTGAGATGGCCCGGCTCTGACATTGGTGATCCTTTCGACCGGGCTCACGATAGCCGGACGGCGGCTGCCGGTTAACCCGCGAGGTGCGCGGGCAGCCCGAACCGGGGGAACAGGCTCCCGCCGGGGTAGCCCTGGTCCAGGAAGTGGTGGATGTGCTTGATCCGGCCGCCGGAGAGCTCCAGCACCTGGATGCACCAGGGGTCGAGCTGGCGGCCGTCCCCGCCATTCGGCCAGTACTGGCCGAACCCGGGTGAGCTGTTGGCCCTGACCGGGACCAGGCGCGAGCCAAGGCAGTGCTGGCCGAAGCCCGTATACCAGTCACGCAGGTCGTCGAGCCCGTGCAGCCACATCTGGTACGGCGGCATGGACAGGCTCGCGTCCTCGTGCAGCAGGCTGACCAGCTGGTCGATGTCGTAGCGCTCGAAAGCGTCCAGGTACCGGGCGAGCAGGTCCCGGTCCGCGCCCGGCAGGCCCGGCTCCGGCGACGCCACGCTCTGGCCGATCGTGGCCTGATCGAGCTGGGCCATGGTGGCCCGGGCTCGCTGCAGAGCGCTGTTCACCGAGGCGACCGTGCTGTCCAGCAGCGCGGCCACCTCGGACGCCTGCCAGCACAGCACCTCACGCAGGATGAGCACGGCCCGCTGCCGGGGCGGCAGGTGCTGCAGCGCGGCGACGAACGCCAGCCGGATGGTGTCCTGCAGCACCACCTGGCCGGCCGGGTCGGTCCCCGGAGCGGCCAGCCCGCCGTCCGGGATCGGCTGGATCCAGGCCTGCTCGGGCAGGGTGGCCTGCGGCTGGGTGGTGCCGGGTACCGGGCTGGACAGGTCCATCGGCAGCGCCCGGCGCTGCCGGCCGCGCAGCATATCGAGGCACACGTTGGTGGCGATGCGGTACAACCAGGAGCGCAGCGCGGAGCGCCCCTCGAACCGGTCCAGCGCCTGCCAGGCGCGCACCATGGTCTCCTGCACGGCATCGTCAGCGTCGTAGGCCGAGCCGAGCATCCGGTAGCAGTAGCCACCCAGGCCACCGCGGTGCTGCTCAAGGTCAGCCGTGGTCACGTCGGTCAGCACGGATCCTCCTGTTGCTGTCTACCCGAAACTAACGACCACTGCTGACAGTTCCGGCCGCCGGCCGGACCGCGGCCGCCGCGGGCACGCCCACCACCCCGCCGAACACAGCCACGCACAGCGCGCCCGCGACCGGCAGGCCGAGCGCGAGCGGCAGCCCGGTGATGGTGGCGATCAGGCCGATCGCTGCCGGGCCGCCGACCATGCCGAGGTAGCTGAGGCCGACGACCTGGGCCAGGCCGTGCCCGGGCCGGGCTGGGTCGGCCTGGCCGCCGGCCAGGAACACCTGCGGCGCGATACCGGACAGGCCGGCCCCGAGCACGGCGAAGCCCACGATCCCGCCCACGGCGTTCCCGCTGATCAGGGCGCCGGCCAGGCCGGCCGCAGCCAGTGCACCGCCGGCCCGGACCAGCCAGGCCGCACCGAGCCGGGCCGCCAGCCGGTCGCCGAACAGCCGCCCCGCCGCCATTGCCACCGAGAACGCGGCGAACCCGGCGGCGGCGAGCCCGGCTGAGGTCCCTACGTCATCCCGCAGGTACACGGCGCTCCAGTCGGCCGCGGCCCCCTCGGCGAGCAGCACGCCCGCCGGGATGGCGAGCAGCGCGAGGCCGAGCAGCCCGTTGCTGAGCCGCAACTGCTGCTTGATCTCGGGGATGCCGGTCACCCAGACCGCGAGCACCACCCCGTACAGGACGAAGTAGGCCGTCACCGCCACCCGGGCCGCCCGGCCCGCCCGTCCCGGCCGCTGGCCCCGCCGCAGCGCGGGCCGACTGCCCCCGTCCCCCGGGAATCCCGCCATACCGGGGCACACTACTCACCGCAGCCACCCACCCCGCGTCAGGGAGGTGGCCGGATTCTGGCCGCCGCTTGTCTTCCTGCGGCCGCTCGTAGAAGGTGTCAACGGCGGCCCGGTTGCGCGTCGCTGCCGCGCAGTGCCCCAGTCGGCGGGCGCGGGCGGCGCGGCCCGGGCAGCGGAGATGGACATGGCCAGTCAGCAGGACGGATCAGGTCAGGCAGGCGCGGACGGGCCGGAGCAGGCCGGCCGCATCCGTGACGGGGCCCGGGCGGGCGACATCCGCAACGCGGCCCGGGCGACCGGTCTCCGCGACGGCGCCCGGGCGGCCGGCCTCCGCGACGGCGCCCCGGCGGCCGGCCTTCGCGACGGCGCCCCGGCGGCCGGCCTCCGCGACGCGCCCCGGGCGGCCGGCCTCCGCGATGCGCCCCGGCGGCCGGCATCCGCGATGTAGCCCGGCTGGCCGGGGTCTCGGTGGCCTCAGCCAGCTTCGCGCTCAACGGGCAGCCGGGGGTAGCCGAGGACACCCGGCGGCGTATCGTGGCCGCAGCGGAGCAGCTCGGCTACCGGGCCAACCCGCAGGCCCAGGCGCTGCGCCGGGGACGCACCAGCACCTACGGCTTCGTGGTGCGGAACTTCGCCAACCCGTTCTTCATCGAGGTGCTCGGCGGGGCTGAGGAAGTCGCCGGGGAGGCCGGGGCGACCCTGCTCTTCCTCGACTCGCGCTACTCCGTGCAGCGCGAGCGCAGGCACGTGCAGGAGATGGCCGCGCAGCGGATCGCCGGGCTGGCCATCGCCCCGGTGGGTACCGGCGAGTCGATCCGGCTCTGGCGTGAGCTGTGCCCTGACGCGCCCGCCGTCGCGCTGAACGCGTCGGTGGCCCGGATCAGCGGCGTCTGCCGGGTCTGCCCGGACAACGCCATCGCGGTCGGCCTGCCCATGCGCCGCCTCGCCGAGCTGGGGCACTCGTCGGTGGCGTTCCTGTCCGCCCCGCACAGCATCTGCGCGGACCCGGACCGGCTGCGCCATTTCCGGCGGCTGGCCCGCAGCCTCGGCCTGCGGGCCAGCGTCCTGTACTCGCCGCTCACCCTGACCGACGTGCGGCAGGCAGCCAGCAGGCTGCTAGCGGCCCCGGACGCGCCCACCGCGGTCATCACCAACTCCGACTACACCGCGCACGCGATCTACAAGGCCGCCCGCGAGCTGGGGCTGCGGGTGGGCCCCGACGTCTCCGTGATCGGGCATGACGACCTGGCCACCTCGGAGCTACTGGATCCACCGCTGGCCACCATCCGGCTGGACCGGCGGGCCATGGGCCGGGAGCTGATGCTGCGGCTGCTCGGGCAGGTCCCGCCGGACGACTACGTGGCCCCGGTGGAACTGGTCGAGCGGGCGTCACTGCGGCCGCCACCGGAACAGCCAGCAGCACCAGAGCAACCAGCACTACCGGAACAGCCAGCACCACCGGGACAGCCAGCGTCACCGCAGCGTCCCGCCACCCAGCAGGCACGGACCGCCGCGGCCTGGTGAACACCAGCCTGCTGCCACGCGTCAACTCGGTAACGTCTCTTGACACCCCCGAGCCGGGTGAGTCAGCATACCGGCAAAACAAAACGTTTAAGGTATTTTGTGGGCGAGGTACGTGGGGGGGTCCGCCGAACCTCTGGATGTCACGGTAACGGCGGCCCATTTAGCGACAACGGGCCCGCGTCTGAGTGGGAAAGTCACAGGAGGCAGGTTAAGTGAGATCGCCTTACCGTTTTACTCTCGTCGGGGCGGCCGCCGTGGCCGTGCTCGCGGCCGGGTGCTCGTCAGGCTCGTCCTCCAGCTCCAGCGGCGGGACCAACTGGGCGACTGTCAGCTCCGCCTCAGCCGGGGGCGGAATGAGCAACCTCATCGCCGCGGCGAAAAAAGAAGGCACGCTGAACGTTATCGCCCTCCCGCCGACATGGGCGAACTACGGGACGATTATCAAGGACTTCACGGCGAAATACGGCATCAAAGTCAACTCTGCTAATCCTGATGGCACCAGCCAGCAGGAAGTCAATGCGATAAAGCAGGAGAATGGCACGGCCGCGGCGCCCGACGTCGTGGACGTTGGCCAGGCCGTGGCCCTGGCCAACACCAGCCTGTTCACCCCGTACAAGGTGAGCACGTGGGCTGACATCCCGGCCGCCCAGAAGGACGCGAACGGCCTCTGGTACGAGGACTACGGCGGCTATATGGCGATCGGCTACTCGAGCAAGTTCGGCACGATCACCTCGATGAGCCAGCTGCTCAGCCCGAAGTTCAAGGGCGCGGTCGCCCTGAACGGGGACCCCACCTCGGCTAACGCCGGGCTGAACGGGGTCATGCTGGCGAACCTGGTAGAGGGCGGAACGCCCAGCGACATCTCGAAGGGCGTGAACTTCTTCCACCAGCTCAAGCAGGCTGGCAACTTCAACCCGGTGTCGGCCACCGGCGCCACGATCAAGGCAGGCACCACCCCGGTCGTGTTCAACTGGGACTACCTCAACCTGCCCAGCTACGTGGGCGTGTCGAACTGGAAGGTGTTCGTGCCGCCGGGCGAGCCGCTGGGCGGGTACTACACGCAGGCCATCAACAAGAGCGCGCCGCACCCGGCCGCAGCCCGGCTGTGGGAGGAGTTCCTCTACTCCCAGGCCACCGGCGGTGGCCAGAACCTGTGGCTGCAGGGCGGCGCCCGGCCGGTCGAGCAGCCGGCCATGACGTCCAACGGCACTATCGACAAGACGGCCGCGTCGGCCCTCCCGGCGGTGAGCGGAACCCCCGTCTTCCTCACCCAGGCCCAGGCCACCAGCGCCGCCAATTACCTGGCGACGAACTGGCAGAAGGCCATCGGCTAGCGAGGAAATGTGACCATCGCTGCCACAGCGGAGGCCGGCGCCCAGCCCACCCGGGCCGGGCGCCGGCCTTCGGTTCCCGCCTGGGTGGGCACCGTCCCCTTCCTGGCCTACGTCGGGGTCTTCCTGCTCCTGCCCACCGGGCTGGTAATTTTCAACGCGTTCAAGAACCAGAATGGCCAGTTCGAGCTGGCCGGTCTTAAGGCCCTCGGCAGCTCGGCGGTGCGCAGTTTTTTCGTCGGCTCGCTCGAGCTGGCCCTGATCTCGTCCCTGGTCGGGGCGGTCTTCGGGGCGATCCTGGCCTACGCGGTGGCGACCGGTAACCCGGACGGCACGGTGCGCCGGCTGTACCTGGCCGTTTCCGGGGTGCTGGCCCAGTTCGGCGGGGTCACCCTGGCGTTCGCGTTCCTCGTCCTGATCGGGCCGGTCGGCCTGCTGATACACGCCACCTGGTTCTACGACTTCCCGTGGGGCATCGTGGTGATCTACGCATACTTCCAGATCCCGCTGATGGTGCTGGTCTTCCTGCCCGCGATCGACGGGCTGAAGGTGCAGTGGCGGGAGGCCTCGGAGAACCTGGGCGCGTCGGCCTGGCAGTACTGGCGGCATGTGGGCGGGCCGCTGCTGACGCCGGCCTTCCTCGGGGCCACGCTGCTGCTGTTCGCCAACGGGCTGTCCGCCTTCGCCACGATCCAGGCCTGGGAGAACCAGATCGCCTACATCGTGCCGCAGCAGATCAGCACCGCGCTCAACAGCGAGGTCGGGCTGAGCAATGCCAACGAGGCTGACGTGCTCGCCCTCGGTATGGTGATCATGGTGGCCATCGTGATGACGGGATACGCGCTGTTGCAGCGCCGGGCGGCACGATGGCTCCGGTAACCGCACTGGGCGAGTCCTCGCTGGCCGCGCCGGCCAGGGGCATGCGCGGCATGCAGGCGGGGCGGCGCAGGCGGCTGAACGCCTTCCGCTACCTGGTCTTCACCGTGTTCGGGCTGTTCTTCCTGCTGCCGTTCCTGGCGATGGTCAGGTTCTCGCTGGAGGGAAGCAAGCTCGGCACCTGGTCGCTGTCGGCCTGGTCGCAGATCGTCTCGTACCCGGGCCTGTTCGGCGCGGTCGAGATCACCCTGGAACTGGCCGTCATCACCTGCGCGGTCATGCTGGTGCTGCTGGTGCCGACCATGATCTGGGTCCAGCTGCGGGTGCCGTGGATGACCCGGACCATCGAGTTCCTCTGCGTGCTGCCGCTCACCATCCCCGCGATCGCCCTGGTGGTCGGGCTGGCCACGGTCTACAACCGGATCAGGCACTACGAGCTGTCCGCGCTCATGCTGTTCTGGGCCTACGTAGTCCTGGCGCTGCCGTACGCCTACCGGGCGCTGGCGGCCGGCCTGGCCGGGATGGACGTCACGACCATGTCCGAGGCCGCGCGCAGCCTCGGGGCCAGCTGGTTCACCGTGATCGTCCGGGTGATCGTGCCCAACATGCGGCAGGCGATCCTGAACGCCCTGCTGCTGACCGGGGCGCTGGTCCTCGGCGAGTTCACCATCGCCTACCTGCTGCTCTACACCAACCTCCAGGTGGCGCTGTATTCGATCAGCCGGAACACGCCGAACGCCGGGGTGCTCTTCTCCACCTCGGCCGCGTCCCTGCTGTTCGCTCTCGTCCTGCTGCTTATCGTTTCCTACGTCGGCCGCAACCGCCGTGGCCGGAAAATGAGGTAGGGCACGTGACATCGCCGATGACCGGAACGCAGGACACCACGGCCAGGTCCGCGGTCGAGGTGCGGCTGGAAGGGCTGCAGCCGGCACTACGGCCCGGTCGTGGCACTGGACAAGCTCGACCTGACGCTGCACGCCGGTGAGCTGGTGGCCCTGCTCGGCCCGTCGGGCTGCGGCAAGACCACCACCCTGCGGCTGCTGGCCGGCCTGGAGGATGCCGACACGGGAACGATCACGGTCGGCGGGCGGGACATCACCCGTCTCCCGGCCAGCAAGCGGGACATGGGCATGGTGTTCCAGGCCTATTCCCTGTTCCCGCACATGACCGCCCGGGAGAACGTGGCGTTCGGCCTGCGGCTGCGCCGGATCAGCAAGGCGGAACGAGACCGGCGGGCCCTGGAGATGCTGGACCTCGTCGGCCTGTCCGAGCAGGCCGGCCGGTACGCCCACCAGATGTCCGGCGGCCAGCAGCAGCGGGTCGCGCTGGCCCGGGCGCTGGCCATCCAGCCCCAGGTGCTGCTGCTGGACGAGCCGCTGTCCGCGCTGGACGCCAAGGTCCGGGCGCAGTTGCGGGACCAGATCCGGCGGATCCAGCTCGAGGTGGGCATCACCACCCTGTTCGTCACGCACGACCAGGAGGAGGCGCTGGCCATCGCGGACCGGGTCGGCGTGATGCGGGCCGGCCAGCTGGAGCAGCTGGCCCCGCCGACCGAGGTCTACTCCCGCCCGGCGACCCCGTTCGTGGCCGAGTTCGTCGGCCTCAGCAACCGGCTGGCCGGCACGGTCAGCGGCAGCACAGTGACCGTGCGGGGACGTGACCTGCCCCTGGTCGACCTGTCCGTGCCGCCCGGGCCGGTCACCGCGCTGGTCCGGCCGGAGGCGGTCACCCTGGCCTCGGACGCCAGCGGCGATACCGGCCCGCTGGCCGGCACCGTGATCGCCACCACGTTCCTCGGCGCCACCAGCCGGGTCACCGTGGACCTGGGCGACACCACGATCCTGGCCCAGCTGCCCACCTCGGAAGCAGCCGAACTGACCGCGGGCAGCCGGGTCACCCTGACCATCCGGCCGGACCCGGTGCTCGTGGCGGTGGACTCCGCCGCTGTGACGGAGGAGTGAGTCGGCCGGGGGGGTCCGGCGTACCGTTCCCAGGGCCCGCAACGAACACCTCTGCCCCGCCACTGACCACCGCGCAGCGGCTGGGTCCGGGGGCGGTGCTGCGCACCGGGGTATCCGCTCCGTACCGGGCCATCGAGATCATCGACGGCGAGCCGCACATCGTCCGGGACGACCTGGGGGCCAGCCCTGAGGCGGCGGGGTCGCGATCGCGACCGTTGCTGACTTTGGTGCACATCACCGACCTTCAGCTCGCGGACGTGCAGTCACCGACGCGCTTCGAGTTCCTCAACCGCTACTACATCGATCCCAGGTACGCCAAGATCGTGCCGGTGCAGCGGCCGCAGGAGGCGCTGGCTGGGCACGCGGTGGACGTCATGCTGCGCACGATCAACGGCCTGCGCGGGCCGGTCACCGGGGCACCCCTGGATCTCGCGGTGACCACCGGCGACGCGATCGACAACGCGCAGTGGAACGAGACCCAGGCGTTCCTCACCCTGTTCGACGGCGGGCTGTTCACCCAGAACTCCGGCGGTCCCGGGTATACCGGGGTGCAGTCCATGGACTGGCCGGACGAAGTGTTCTGGAAGCCAGACGGGCCCGGCATCAGTATTGACGGCATCCGCGGCCCGGACATCTTCCGCCGCGACTTCGGCTTCCCGCACTACCCGGGGCTGCTGGAGCGGGCCATGGCCGAGTTCTCCGCGGCCGGGCTGACTGTCCCGTGGCTGTCCTGCTTCGGCAACCACGAGGCGCTCAACCAGGGCGTGGGGGTGGTCACGCCGGGTATCGCCAGCGCGCTCACCGGCCGCCGGAAGCCGCTGGCGCTGCCGGACGGCTTCGATCCGGAGCGGGCACACGATCTGTTCACCAGCCATCCGGAGGTCTTCATGGCGGGCCCGGCCCGGGTCGTGCCCGCCGACCCAGCCCGCCGGGCGGTGACCCGGCGGGAGTTCGTGGAGGCGCACTTCCGGGCGGACGCGCGGCCCGCCGGGCACGGCTTCAGCGAGCAGAACCGGCTCGACGGCACCGCGTACTACAGCTACGACACGCCCGTCGCCCGGCTCATCGCGCTGGACACCAACTGCCTGGCCGGCGGGGCGGACGGCTGCCTGGACCGGACGCAGGCGCGCTGGCTGGAAGAGCAGCTGGCCGAGGTGCACTCGGCCTACCGGGACCCGGCCGGGGAGGAGGTCCGCACCGGGCACGAGGACCGGCTGGTCATCCTGTTCTCCCACCACGGCCTCGACACGCTCACCAACACCCAGGGGGCGCACCACGCGCCGGGCGGCGAGCCGCTGCTCGGCGTGGCCGAGGTCCTCGCCCTGCTGCACCGCTTCCGCAACGTCGTGCTGTGGCTGAACGGGCACACGCACATCAACGCGGTGCGGGCCCGCCGCGACTCCACCGACCCGGCCCGCGGCTTCTGGGAGGTCACCACCTGCGCCATCGCCGACTGGCCGTGCCAGACCCGGATGGTCGAGCTGATCGAGACCGGCGGCCAGCTCTCCATCGTGGCCACCATGGTGGACCACGCCGCGCCGCTGGGCCCGCGGCCGGTGCCCACCACCGCTGACTTCGCCACCGATGACCTGGCCGCGCTGCACCGGGAACTGGCCGTCAACGTGCCGTTCGGCGGCGGGCACACGGCCGGGGCGGGCATCGCCACCGACCGGAACGTGGACCTGCGGGTCAACCCGCCGTTCCCGCTCAGCCGGCTAGCCGACCGCTAGCCTGTCACCACGCGTAGGGCAGGAACTTCCCGTCCAGCACGACCACCACGCGGTCGCCGGCCGGGTCCGGCTCGCGGCGCACCTCGAACCGGAAGTTGATGGCGCTCATGATGCCATCGCCGAACTCCTCGTGGATGAGTTCCTTGAGGGTCGGGCCGTACACCTGGAGCACCTCGTAGAACCGGTACATGGTCGGGTCCGTGGGGACCGCGGCGTCCAGCCCCCCGCGGGTCGGCTGGAGCTGCAACGCCTGCCGCACCTCGGCGTCCAGGTCCAGTACCGCCCCGGCCGCGGCCGCCTGCCCGGCGGTCATCGGCTGCTGGCCAAGTAGCGCCGAGGTGGTCCAGGCCACCGGGCGGCCCACGGCCTCGGCCAGCTGCGCCCAGGTCACGCCGAGCCGGGCCTTGGCCGCGCGGACCACTTCGGCCGCTTCCTTCTTGGTCATCATCGGGTCTTTGGTCATCCAGTCCCTCCCAGGCCGAGTTGCCGTACCCGGTGTCTGCTTTAAAGTCGCGTTTATTCAAATCATCCGCCATGGCTCGCCTCTGCTGTGACCTGCGCCTATCATCGACCGATGCGGCGTGAGTCCTCGACTGTGGTCGCCCTGGCGGGCGAGCTGCCCGATGAGCTGCTGGCCGGGCTGACCCGGTTTCCCAATGTGGCCCTGGTCCGGCCGCCTGCCGCGGAGCAGGAGCCGGACCGGCTGACCGCGGCCGCTCTGGCCCTGGGCCAGGCCACCGGGCGCGGATCCACCTTCGTGCTGGTGCCGGCCGACCCGCTCGCGGACGTGGCCGCGCAGTGGACGGCCATGTGGGACCTGTCCAGCGGCCCGCCCGGGCCGGCCGGGTTCGAGCAGGCGGCCGCCGCGGCCCTGGCCGCGTGGCGGGCCGGCCGGTTCGAGCTGCCCGACTACTACCTGGCCGTGGGCACCGCGGCGGAGGCGGCGGACGGGTCGTTCCCCAGTGCCAGGCTTCCCCCGTGCTGGCTTCCCCAGTGCGCGGGCTTCCCCCGTGCCGACTTCCCCCGTGCCGACTTCTACCTCGGCCCGCTCCGGGCGGCCCGGCCGCACCGGGTCGCGGCCGTGCCCCGGCGGCCTGGGACGGATCAGCCCAGCCCGGCCGAGCAGGCCGCCCGGGTGGTGCAGGCGCTCCGGTCACTGCCGCACGGGCCGTGGTGGCCGCCGCTGGCGGAGATCCTCGACACCGCGCGCCGCTTCTTCCCCGGGAGCCTGGCCGGTACCAGCCCAGCCGGTGCCTGATACTGCGGAAGCGTATACTTCATTTCCGTGATACACGGAAATGAAGTACCTGAGGGCAGGAGGACCGCCGAGGCGGCGCCCGCCCCCGGACGGCCTGCGCCTGGGCCGGCTGCGCCGTCGGTGCTGCTCGCGGTACAGCGGGCGGCGCACCGGACGCTGACCGTGCTCATGGCGGACCTGGCTGACCTGGAGCTGACCGCCTCCGAGGTCAACGTGCTGGCCAACCTGATCAGCCATTCCGGGCCGGAGCCGGGGCCCAGCGTGGGGCAGCTCAGCCACGGCACCGGCACGAAGGCCACGACGCTGACGGGGGTGCTGGACCGGCTGGAACGCCGCGGTTACCTCACCCGGCAGCTGGATCCCGCGGACCGGCGCTCGTTCCGGATCGTGCTCACCCCCGCGGGCCGGGCCGCGGCCAGCCGGATCCACCAGGCCGTCGCGAGCGTGGACCAACGCGCCACCGCTGACTGCACTGCGGCCCAGCTCGCCGGGTTCCACGCGGTCACCAACATCCTGGGAGCCAGCTGATGCCGCCCAACGATCCGCAGCACGGGCCCGGGCCGCACGCCGCGGCCCGGCCAGACGCCGAGTTCGCCGCGCTGCTAAGCGTGATCACCGCCGGGCGAGGCGAGTTCGGCCACCGGGAGCACCTGCACCTGGCGTTCCAGGCCATCCGGCGGTACGGCATGCCCGCGGCCACCGCGAAGGTCTGCGACTGGATCCGGATGCTCGCCCGCTACCAGCAGCACCCGCAGAAGTACCACCACACGATGTCCCGGGCCTGGGTGGAGATCGTGGCCTGGCACCTGGCCGCCGACCCGGACGTGCCCAGCTTCGCCGTCTTTGCCGACCGCAACGCCGCGCTGCTGGACAAGCGGCTGCTGACCCGGCATTACCGGCCGGCCACCCTGGCCGCCGGGCCGGCCCGGGCCGGCTGGGTCCCGCCCGACCTGGCGCCGTTCCCCTGGGCCTGAGCCAGCAGGTCAGCTGAGGGCCACCACGAGCAGGACGGTGGCGGTGGTCAGCTCGATGGTGGCGCCGAAAACGTCGCCGGTCATCCCGCCGAGACGCCGCCGGGCGGTCTGCCGGAGCAGCGCCGCGGCCAGCAGCCCGGCCGCCGTGGCGAGCAGCCAGCGCCCGGCCAGCGCGACTCCGCCCAGCCCCACCCCGCCCAACCCGAAGCCCGTGCCCGCCGCGGCCACCACCAGCGCGGCCAGGCCCGCCCACCGGGCCCGGGCACTGGTCCGGCCCGCCACCAGCGCGCCCAACCCGCCCGGGCGCGCGGCCGGCCCTCCGGTAGCCAGCAGCACCGCGACCCGGCCGGTCACCACGGCCAGCACCAGCGCACCCGCGCCGTCCAGCCCCCGCGGCACCGTGCCCAGCGCGGTCACCTGGATCAACACCACCAGCAGCAGCGTGGCCACGCCCAGTGGGCCGGTGTCGGGCAGGCGCATGATGGCCAGCGCCTCGGCCGCCGGGCGGCGGCTGCCCAGCCCGTCCGCGGTGTCGGCCAGCCCGTCCAGGTGCAGGCCACCGGTGAGCAGGGCGAGCACCGCGACGGCGAGCACGCCGCCGAGCAGCCGGCGTGGCCCACCAGCACCGCTAGCCTCAACGCACACCATCAACCCGGCCGCTACCACCCCGAGCAGGAGTCCCACGGCGGGCAGCCAGTAGACGGCCCGGACCGCCGCGGTCTCGTCGAGCTCAGCCGGGGCTCCCGCCGGGATCACCGTGAACAGGCTCAGCGCGACCCGCCAGGACCGGGTCCGCGGGGATCTCAGGTCCTGGGTCATGGCGGTGTCCGGGTTACCGAAGTCGTTGCGGAATACCAGCAGTACACAGCCAGACCTCGTGACTCTCGGCAGCCACCCGCGCGTTGAGCACGCCCAGCTCATCGCGGAAACGCACACCGGACACGGTGGCCGGCACCACCCCGGAACCCACCTCGTTGCTGACCGCCACCACGTGCCGCTGGGTCGCCTGCCACGCGGCCAGCAGCCCGTTGACCCGCCGGGCCAGTTCCTCGTCGGCGCCGCGGCGGTCCGCCCACAGCCCGCACTGCTCCATCACCCCGGCCAGCCAGGTGGACAGGCAGTCGATCAGGACCGGGCCGGCTGCGGTGTGGCGAGGACCCGCTCCAGGTCCAGGGTTTCCAGCGTGGACCAGCTGGCCGGGCGGCGTTGCTGGTGGGCGCGCACGCGGGCGGCCCACTGCGGGTCGGCGGGGTCGGCGGCCGCCCCGGTGGCCACGTAGTCCACCCGGTCGCAGCCGGCCAGCATGCCTTCGGCGGTGACCGACTTACCGGACCGGGCCCCGCCCAGCACCAGGACCCGGTGCGGCTGCCGGGGGGTCATTCCTTCTCGCCGGACACGCCCGCGCTGTCGAACGTGGCCACGTCGCGCAGCACCCGGGCGGCCGCGGCCAGCACCGGCAGCGCGAGCGTGGCGCCGGATCCCTCGCCGAGCCGCAGTTCCAGGCTGAGCAGCGGGCGCAGGCCCAGCGCGTCCAGCGCGCGGCGGGCGCCCGGCTCGGTGGACAGGTGACCGGCGATGAGGCAGCCTGCCACCTCGGGGGCGAGTGCCCGGGCGGCCAGCGCGGCGGCGCAGGCGATCACCCCGTCCAGCACGACCGGCACCCGCAACGCCGCCCCGCCGAGCATGAAGCCGGCCAGCGCGGCGTGCTCCAGGCCGCCCACCGCGGCCAGCACGCCGAGCGGGTCCGCCGGGTCCGGCTGGTGCCGGGCCAGCGCCTGGCGCACCACGCTGATCTTCCGTTGCAGGGTCGGGTCGTCGATGCCGGTGCCGCGGCCGGTGATCTCCCCCGGGTCGGCTCCGGTGAACGCGGCGACCAGGGCCGCCGACGCGGTGGTGTTGGCGATGCCCATGTCCCCGGTCAGCAGGCAGCGGTTGCCCGCGGCGACCAGGTCCCGTGCGGTCTCGATGCCGGCCTCGACGGCCCGCTGTGCCTCGTCCCGGCTCATCGCCGGGCCAGTGGTCATGTCCGCGGTGCCGTGCCTTATCTTCCGGGGCAAGAGCCCGGGGGCGGGCGGCAGGTCCACCGCGACCCCCACGTCGACCACGCAGACCTCCGCGCCGGCCTGCGCGGCGATCGCGTTCACCACCGCCCCGGAGGCGAGGAAGTTGGCCACCATCTGCGCGGTGACCTCCTGCGGCCAGGGCGTGACGCCCTGAGCGTGCACCCCGTGGTCGCCGGCGAACACCGCCACCACCGCGGGCTCGGGCAGCGGCGGCGGGCACTCCCCGGCCAGCCCGGCCAGCTGCACGGACAGCGGCTCCAGCAGGCCGAGCGAGCCGCTCGGCTTGGTCAGCATCTCCTGCCGCTCCCGGGCCTGCGCGACCGCGGCCGGGTCCAGCGGCCGGATCGCGCCGACCGTGTCCGCCAGCAGGCTGGCCGGCTGCTGGCCGGGCAGGCCGCGGTGGCCCCACTGACCCTCGTGCACCGCCCAGGCCAGCGGCCTGCGCTGGGCCCAGCCGCTGAGCACCAGCTCCGGCGCGGGCGGGAACTCGGTCACCTGACCCAGGCAGAGATAGGCCACCACCTCCAGGTGAGCGGGCAGGCCGAGCGCGGCGGCCAGCTCACGCTCGTCGAAGAAGCTGACCCAGCCCACGCCGAGGCCCTCGGCCCGGGCCGCGAGCCAGAGGTTCTGCACCGCGCACGCGGTGGAGTAGGCCGCCATCTGCGGCTGCGCGTGCCGCCCCAGCACGCCCCGGCCGCCGCGGGTGGGATCGCAGGTCACCACGATGTTGACCGGGGTGTCCAGGATCGCCTCCACCTTCAGCTGGCGGAACGCCCGGGCGCGCGGGCCCGGCAACGAGGCGGCGAACACCTCCTGCTGGCGGCGGGCGAGCGCGCGCACCTGCTCCCGGACCGCCCGGTCGCGCAGCACGATGAAGTCCCACGGCTGGCTGAGCCCGACGCTGGGGGCCTGGTGCGCGGCGGTCAGCACCCGGGTCAGCGCGTCGTCGGCTATGGGGTCGGGCCGGAATCCGTTGCGGACGTCCCGGCGCCCGGCCACCACCCGGTACAGCGCGTCGGCGTCCGCCCCGGCGATCGCGCCAGCGTCAGCGGCCGCCCCGGGCCGCGCTTGGGCGCGGACCTGTGCGGGGTCTTCGGTCATTGCTTCCTCCCTGCCTGCATGACACCGGCGACGAGTGCGGCCAGCAGCGCCGCCAGGACCACGGCCGCCGCGCTGACCAGCCGGGACAGCCGGACGGCCCGGGCCACGTCGGCCGCCTCTGGTGAGCCGCCGTCGCCCAGCAGGCCGCGCTGCTCGGTGCGGCCCTGGTACCGGTTGCGGCCACCGAGCCGGACCCCCAGCGCGCCTGCGAATGCTGCCTCGCACTGGCCCGCGTTAGGGCTCGGGTGCAGGCGGCCGTCCCGGCGCCAGGTGGCCAGTGCCTGCCGCGTGCTGCCCCCGACCGCGGGCGCCAGCGCCACCGTGAGCAGCGCGGTGACCCGGGCCGGGATGAGGTTGGCCGCGTCGTCGAGCCGCGCGGCGGCCCAGCCGAACCGCTCGTAGCGCGGGCTGTGATGGCCGATCATCGCGTCCAACGTGTTCACCGCGCGGTAGCCGAGCAGGCCGGGCAGGCCGCAGGCGGCGCCCCAGAGCAGCGGGGCGACCACCGCGTCCGAGGTGTTCTCGGCGACCGACTCCACGGCCGCCCGGGCCAGCTCGGCCTCGCTGAGCTGGGCCGGATCACGCCCGCACAGCGCGGGCAATGCTTTGCGGGCGGCGGCCAGGTCACCCGTGTCCAGGGCCCGGCCCAGGGCCAGCGCCTCGGTACCCAGGCTGGTCCCGCCCAGCACGATCCAGCTGGCCAGCCCGGTTATTGCGGCATCGGCCACGGGCCTGCCCCGGGCCATTCTGCTTGCGGCCAGCCCAGCCAGCGCGACTGCTGCCACGCTGGCCGCGACCAGGCCAGCCCCGCGCCGCCGGCTGTCCGCCCAGCAGGCCGTTTCGGCCCGCGCCACGGCAGCGCCGAAACCCGCCACCGGGTGCCCGCGGCGCGGGTCGGCGAGCAGGGCGTCCAGCGTCGCGCCGAGCAGGAGCCCCAGTGATCTCGACAACACTGGTTGTGGCAGCACTGGTCGTGGCAGCACGGGCTCTGACCGCACCGGCTGCGGCGGCACCATCAGCAGAACCTTCCTCGGGGTAACCACGCCCCGCAGGCGAAGGAAACGGCGGCCGGAGTTTCCTGGCTCCCGGATCGAAGCTCCCCTCAGCCTTCCCACCGCTGGCGCCGGGCACGGGTTGAGTGCACCGGCGTGGCACGGTCGTGGCTAATGCGAGGGTCGCTCCCCGGTCACAGTGGCGGGACCGCGCCGGACTCGCACCGGCTTCCTGCCCTGCCGCCGTAAGAACGCAAGACAGGACACCACACCGCCCCGCCCCCGTCAACCAGCGGGGTTCACCCCGGGCCCCGCACTCGACCGGACCGCGCCCTGCACTCGACCGGACCGCGCCCTGCGCTCCACCGGACCGCGCCCCGCGCTCCACCGGACCACGCCGCTGACCCGCACCGTTTTGGGGTAGTGGGCGAGGGTACTCCCGGGGCATGACCGGCGCGGCATCAGGCGGAAAAGCCCAGCGGAGCTGCCCCGCGCCGGTGGAGGCCCGGTGAGTTCGCAGGTACCCCCAGCTTCCGCCCGGCCCGAGCCGGATCGGCCCGGGGAGACCGAGGCCGAGCGGGACGACCGCAACACCATGGAACTACTCAACGAGCTCCGCGTCGTGGGCATCGGTGTCCAGGTGTTGTTCGGCTTCCTGCTCTCGCTGCCCTTCACTAACCGGTTCACCAAACTGGACTCAGCACAGCATGGGATTTACCTGGCCACCGTGGTATTCGCTGCGCTTTCCATCGCGCTGCTGGTGGCTCCGGTGGCCTATCACCGGTTGCTCTTCCGGCGGCACGAGAAAGCCACCTGCGCCGCCGCTGGCTGCCGCCGCGCCGCTGGCACCTGCGACCTGGACCACACCGTGCCGCACCACCGCGGCGGCCGGACCTGCGAATGCAACATCGGGCCAGCGAAGTTCATATAACGACGCACCTTGCTATTCCAGGCCGGGTGATCCCCACCCGCGATGCTCCACGATCAGCGGCTCCCCCGGAACGGAACTAGAACTGGCCCCGGTCGTGAATGAGGGACGAGGGCTGACGCACCGAAGTGCCCCGGCTCGGGCATCGTCTCAAATCAGAGAAGAGGACCCGGACCGTCCAGCGGCCCAGGCCCTGTTCCGTTTCTAGCCGTGGATCACTTGATCTTGAGGCCGGCCAGTGTCTGCTCGTATGGCACGAACATCTCCTCACGCCCGACCATGTGGAGGCTGTACCCGAAGTCCTGGCACAGGATGTTTCCCTTGACTAGGAGCTGCTGAGCCTCTGGCGTAGCCAGGATCCCTAGGAGCGCTTCGTACTCTCCTTCGACGAGCCAGAAGTTCTCGCCGCCGGTAGCCCAGAACCACTTGGGCTCTGTGCAGAGGCCATCTGAGGCCTTCTTCCCCCAGAACTCGTCCGCCTCGCGCCCGTAGGCGAGCGCCGCCATCTCCCGGCCCGGAACCGGGGTGGTCCACTTCACCACCATCGCAGCTTTCATCGCGCGTCACCCTCTTTCGCGTCCCTACATGTGCGAGTGTTCTCCCGGTACCGGGCGGTTCCCAGAGGCCAAAGGTCCCATGCCAGGACGGCAAACCGAGGTGATGGCGGCAAAACGGGCCGTTCTGCCGCCATCACCACCGCACCAAGCAAGCCCCCGGCTGGACCCTCACTCACCACGACCCCGGCCATTTCACCTGGACCACCCCCGCCCGGCGCACCTACCACACCGCACCCACCAGCTACGCAGGATGAGAAGTACACAGGATGAGACGTGCACGGGATCCGTTCGGACAGCATGCCTGGATCGGATGGGCGGGAAATTCTCAGCGACCGGGCGGGACGCGGCCGGGACGCTCTGAGCGAACGGGGCGGGCACGGGTGATGGAAATTTTGCCCCTTTCCCTACCATGGGTGGCATGCAGTGGCATAGCAGCGAAACCAGAACCCGCACGGTGCCCGCATGACCACGCCGGCGCCGGACGGCCCGCCCCGCACCGCGATACTCACCGTTGATGACGACCCCGGCGTCTCCCGCGCCGTTGCCCGTGACCTGCGCCAGCGCTACGGCGGCCAGCACCGCATCGTGCGCGCCGAGTCCGGCGCGGCCGCCCTGGAAGCGCTGAAGGAGCTGCGGCTGCGCGGTGACGAGGTCGCCGTCATCCTGGCTGACTACCGGATGCCGCAGATGAACGGCATCGAGTTCCTGGAAGAGGCGATGCAGACCTACCCGGCGGCCCGCCGGGTGCTGCTCACCGCCTACGCGGATACGAACGCGGCCATCGAAGCGATCAACGTGGTCGACCTCGACTACTACCTGCTCAAGCCATGGGATCCGCCGGAAGAGAAGCTCTATCCGGTGATCGACGCCCAGCTGGAAGCCTGGCGCGCCGCTGACTACCAGCCGGTGCACATCACGAAGGTGGTCGGGCACCGGTGGGACGCCCGGTCCAGCGAGGTACGCGAGTTCCTGGCCCGCAACCAGATCGGCTACAAGTGGTTCCCGGCGGACGAGCCGGACGGTGAGCGGCTGCTCGCCGCGGCTGACGCGGACGGGCGCACCCTGCCGGTGGTCATCACCCCGGACGGCGAGACGATGATCGCGCCGTCGGACGGGGAACTGGCCATCAAGGTCGGCCTGAGCACCACGCCCGCCAAGGACTTCTACGACCTGGTGGTCATCGGTGGCGGCCCGGCCGGGCTGGGCGCCGCGGTGTACGGCGCGTCCGAAGGGCTCAAGACGGTGCTGGTCGAGCGGACCGCAACCGGCGGCCAGGCGGGCCAGAGCTCGCGGATCGAGAATTACCTCGGGTTCCCCGATGGGGTGTCGGGGGCGCAGCTCACCGCGCGGGCCCGGATGCAGGCCAACAAGTTCGGCGCGGAGGTGCTGACCACCCGTGAGGTGGTCGGCCTGGAGGTCAAGGGCTCGGCCCGGGGCGTGCGGTTCGCGGACGGCGGCACGCTCGACGCGCACACCATCATCCTGGCTACCGGCGTTTCCTACCGGCAGCTGGCCGCGCCCGGGCTGAGCGAGATGACCGGCCGGGGCGTGTACTACGGGTCGGCGCTGACCGAGGCATCCGCGTGCGTCGGCCAGGACGTGTACATCGTCGGCGGCGCGAACTCGGCGGGCCAGGCCGCGGTGTACCTGTCCAAGCACGCCAGGTCGGTGACGCTGCTGGTCCGCGGGCCGTCGCTGGAGCGGTCCATGTCCTACTACCTGATCCAGCAGATCGCCGGGATCAAGGAGATCTCGGTGCGCACCTGCACCGAGGTCATCGCCGCGCACGGTGACGACCACCTGGACAGCCTGACCCTGCGGAACACCGCGACCGGTGAAACGGAAACAGCAGACGCGCAACTGTTGTTTGTATTCATTGGCGCGGCACCGCTCACCGACTGGCTGGACGGGGTCGTGGTGCGGGACGACCGTGGCTTCGTGGTGGCCGGCCCGGACCTGTCCCCCGGCGGCCAGCGGCCATCGGGCTGGGAACTGGACCGGCACCCGTACCACCTGGAGACCAGCGTCCCCGGTGTGTTCGTGGCTGGTGACGCCCGGGCCGAGTCCGCCAAACGGGTCGCATCCGCGGTCGGTGAGGGCGCCATGGCCGTGATGCTGGTGCACCGATACCTGGAGAAGCTGTGACCGAGACGCAGAACCCGCCCACCACACTGGCACCCGGCCCTCAGATGACGCCGTGCAACGTCGATGAGCTGCGCAGCTTGTTCCTGTTCGAGAAGCTCAACCCGGACCAGCTGGACTGGCTGTGCCGGGAGGGCCGGGTGGAGCTGTTCCAGCCCGGGCCGGTGTACGCCGAGGGCCAGCCCGCGACCTGCTTCTACGTGCTGATCGAGGGCACCCTGGTGATGTCCCGGCGGATCGGCGGGGACGATGTCGAGGTGAACCGGAGCTCAGGACGGGGTGTGTACACCGGGGCGTTCCGTGCCTACCTGGGCGACCGGGTGCCCCAGGTCTACGACAACTCGCTGCGGGTCACCGAGCCGTCCCGGTTCTACGTACTGGACGCGGACAAGTTCGCGTGGATGATGACCGACTGGTTCCCGATGGCCGTGCACATGCTGGAGGGCCTGTTCTTCGGCATCAAGAACATCCAGCAGCAGGTCGGTCAGCGGGAACGGCTGCTCGCGCTCGGCTCGCTGTCGGCCGGGCTGACCCACGAGCTGAACAACCCGGCCGCCGCCGCGGTCCGGGCCACCTCCTCACTACGCGACCGGGTGGCCGGCATGCGGCACAAGCTGCGTCTCGTGGCCAGCGGCCGGTTCGACCGGACCGCCCTGGAGACGCTGATCCGGCTGCAGGAGGAGGCGGTGGAACGCGTCGCCAAAGCCCCGGAGCTGAGCCCGATGGATGCCTCGGACCGGGAAGACGCGGTGGCCGACTGGCTGGAGGAGCACGGCATCTCCGGCGGCTGGGACCTCGCCCCGACCTTCGTCCAGGCTGGCCTGGAGGCCGCCTGGCTGGACCAGGTGGCCGCCGTCGTGGACGACGGCACGCTGGAGGGCGCGGTCCGCTGGCTGAACTACACGGTCGAGACCGAATTGCTGATGAACGAAATCGAGGACTCCACCAACCGGGTCTCCCACCTGGTCACCGCGGCCAAGCAGTACTCCCAGCTGGACCGGGCCCCGTACCAGGTGATCGACATACACGAGCTGCTGAAGAGCACCCTGCTGATGCTCAGCGGCAAGCTCCGGGACGGGATCACCGTGGTCAAGGACTTCGACCGCAGCCTGCCGCCGATCCCGGCCTACCCGGCCGAGCTGAACCAGGTCTGGACCAACTTGATCGACAACGCTGTGTCCGCGATGGGCGGGCAGGGCACGCTGACCATCCGCACCGCGCAGGATGGGGACCGGATCCTGGTCGAGATCGGGGACACCGGGCCGGGCGTACCCGCGGAGATCCGGAACCGGATCTTCGAGCCGTTCTTCACCACCAAGCCGGTTGGCGAGGGTACCGGGCTCGGCCTGGACATCTCCTGGCGCATCGTGGTCAACCGGCATCACGGGGACCTGCGGGTAGAGTCGTCGCCCGGGGACACCCGGTTCCAGGTGCGGCTGCCGATCACCGCGCCGGAAACCGCCACCGAAGCGGGCCCGGAGGCCACCACCGAAGCGGCCGGAAGCTGAGCGCGGCAGCCACGACAGCCTGGAGAGCTAGTGACTGACATACCTGGTATCGACCCGTCGGTCCCGCCGAGCGGGACCGGCTGCGCCGACTGCGAACCAGTCGGCGGCTGGTGGCTGCACCTGCGCCGGTGCGCCGAGTGCGGGCACATCGGTTGCTGTGACAGCTCGCCCGCCCAGCACGCCAGCGCGCACTCGGCAGCGAGCGGCCACCCGATCGTGCGCAGCTTCGAGCCGGGTGAATCGTGGTTCTGGAGCTACCCGGCCGAGTCCTATTACGACGGGCCGCCGCTCGCCCCGCCGGAGCACCACCCGAAGGACCAGCCGGTGCCCGGGCCGGCCGGGTCCCCGCCGACTGGCAGCGCCACCTGCACTGAGGGAAACGCACCGCCGGGCACAGACGGGCGCCGCCGGACATGACAGGCTAGGTCCATGCCTATCGTGTCTCGCGGCTTCGGCGGGCGCCGGCGGTCCGGCGACGAGAAACTCCCGCCAGGCCAGTACCTGGTCACCGACTTCCCAGTGCTGTCGGCTGGGCCGACCCCGCGGGTCAACACCGGCTCCTGGGAACTGCGCATCGACACCGGGGACGGGTCGCCGCGCCGCTGGGACTGGACCGCCTTCCGTGCGCTACCCAGCGAGGAATTCACCGTCAACCTGCACTGCGTCACCAAATGGTCCAAGCTGCACACCCAGTGGCGGGGCGTGTCCCTGGATACGCTGCTGGCCGACGCGCAGACCAGCGCGGAGTTCGCACTGGCCCGCAGCTATGGCGGTTACACCACGAACCTGCCCCTGGCCGACCTGCTCAACGGCCGGGCCTGGGTCGCGTTCGAGTTCGACGGCGCGCCACTGGCCGCCGAGCATGGCGGCCCGGCCCGGCTGCTGGTGCCGCACCTGTACCTGTGGAAATCCGCCAAGTGGGTGCAGGGCATCGACCTGATGACCAAGGACGAGCCCGGGTTCTGGGAGAGCCTCGGCTACCACAACTACGGGGATCCATGGCGCGAGCAGCGGTACTGGGGCGACTGACCTGGCAGGCCGGCACGGTGACCGAGGTGCGCGAGGAGAACCGGACCGCCCGCACCCTCGTGCTCGACGTGCCCGGCTGGCCAGGCCACGCAGCGGGCCAGCACGTGGACGTGCGGCTGACCGCGGATGACGGCTACTCCGCGCAGCGGTCCTACTCGATCGCGTCCGCCCCGGACGGCAGCCGGCTGGAACTGACCGTGCAGCGCCTCGACGACGGGGAGGTCTCCCCGTACCTGACCGAGGTGGTGGCCCCGGGTGACCAGCTGGAACTGCGCGGCCCGATCGGCGGCTGGTTCGTCTGGGACCCGGCGGCCACCGGGCCGGTGCTGCTGCTCGGCGGGGGCAGCGGCATCGTCCCGCTGATGGCGATGATCCGCACCCGGGCCGCGGCCCGCAGCCATGCGCCGTTCCGGCTGATCTATTCCGTCCGCACTCCGGACACCGCGCTCTACTCAGCGGAGCTTCAGCAACGCAACGCTGCCCGGGATGGTCTCGACGTCCGCTACGTCTACACCCGGGCTGCCCCGGCCGGTTCGCAGGCCCGGGTCGGCCGCCTCGGCCCGGAGGTGCTCGCGGCGGGCGGCTGGCCGCCGCAGGCCGCACCGGCCGTCTTCGCCTGCGGCCCGACCGGGTTCGTGGAGGCCGCGGCCAACCTGCTGGTGAACGCGGGCCACGACGCGGCCACGATCAAGACCGAACGATTCGGACCCTCCGGAGGCTGACTGTGACCACCCATCTGGACGGCAACATGCTCGGCGGGGCACTCGGCGAGGTATTCGCCGTGGACATCACCGCCGCGGTGGGACGGTGCTCGTCCTGCGGCACGCCCAGCGCGCTGGGCGAGGCCCTGGTGTACTCGGACGCACCGGGCCTGGTGGCCCGGTGCCCGTCCTGCACCGAAGTGGTGCTGCGGCTGGTCCGCGCGCCTGGCCGGGCCTGGCTGGACCTGCGCGGGGTCAGCTGTCTCGAACTGCCGCTGCCCGGCGAGTGAGCCATGACCAACCTTCCTGAGCCCGCGGGCCACCGGGACCTGCGGGTCTCCGACGCCGACCGGGAACGGGCGGCCGAGGCGCTGCGGATCGCGGCGGGCGACGGCCGGATCACGTTCGAGGAGCTGGACGAACGGCTCTCCTCCGCGTACGCCGCGCGGACCTACGGCGAACTGGCCGTGGTCACCGCGGACCTGCCGGGCCCAGGCCAGGCGCCGGGGGCGTTGCCGGATTCACCGGCGCCGTTCCCGGCCGGCCGGATTGGCGGCAGTCCCGGGGCTGGTGCTTCCGTTGCGGTATTGAGCGGGGTGGAACGGAAGGGACCGTGGGTGGTACCGCCGGAGCATACGGCGGTCGCCATCCTCGGCGGGATCCAGCTGGACCTGCGGGAGGCCCGGTTCAGCCAGGCCGAAGTGACCATCCGCGCGTTCACGTTCATGGGCGGGATCGATGTCATCGTGCCGGAGGACATCGAGGTCGAGATCAGCGGCTTCGGCTTCATGGGCGCGGTGGATCACCAGGCGAGCGGGCCCGGCGCGCCGGGCTCGCCCCGGGTGAAGGTGGTCGGCTGCGCGTGCATGGGTGCCGTCTCGGTCCAGCGGAAGCCGCCCAGACAGGCGAAAAAGCCCAAGCTGGGCAGCCAGCCCCCGGGCGAGATCGGCGGCGGGCCGCCGCCGGCCAGCGACTGACCAGGAGGGGCGCCGAATCTGATCCGGCCGGGCGAACCCCTCGATCCGGCCCGGCAAAGGCGACATACTGTCACGGGGAAACCACAACGGGGTGGCGGGGCGGATGATCTTAAGGCTGGACGGGGCCGGGCCGCGGCATACCCGCAGCCATTTCCAGCCACTCCAGAACTTCTCGGGAGGCTGAGATCATGACGACTGATTCCTTTGTGCCGTTGCCCGGTAGCGAGCGTGGCTCGTTGCCGGAAGCCGAGGTCACCGGCCCGGTGGACGGCTCACAGCGGGTCGAGGTCACGCTGGTGACCCGGCATCGCCGCCCGGTACCGCGGGCCCTGATCACCGGCCCAGACACGCTGAGCCGGGGGCAGTTCGCCGCGGAGCACGGCACCGACCCGGCCGACCTCGACCTGATCCGGACCGTGCTGGCCCAGCATGGCCTGGAGGTCACCGAGAGCGATGCGGGCGCGCGCCGGGTCAAGGCAGCAGGCCCGCTGTCCGCGCTGGCCGAGACGTTCGGCGCCGAGCTGAGCATGGCCCGCTCCCCGCACCCGGTACCTGGTGCGCAGCCCGCCGAGCACCGGTACCGGCGGGGCGGCCTGCGCCTCCCGGCCGAGCTGGACGGCATCGTGCTGGCCGTGCTGGGCCTGGACGACCGGCCGCAGGCCCAGCCGCACTTCCGGTACGCGCCGCCCGCCAGGGCCCGGGCCGCGGGTCCGGGGCCTGATGGCACCGGCGCCGCCCCGGCCGCGGCCCCGGTGTCCTACACGCCGCCGCAGGTGGCGGCGGCGTACCAGTTTCCCGCGGGTACCGACGGGACCGGGCAGACGCTGGCCGTGATCGAGCTGGGCGGCGGCTTCGGCCAAAGCGACCTGGATGCCTACTTTGGCGGCCTGGGCATCCCGGTGCCGTCGGTCACCGCCGTCGGCGTGGACGGCGCCGACAACGTGCCCGGGCAGGACCCGAACGGCGCGGACGGGGAAGTGCTGCTGGACATCGAGGTGGCAGGCGCGGTCGCACCGGGCGCGGCCATGGTGGTGTACTTCGCGCCCAACACCGACCAGGGGTTCGTGGACGCGGTGACCACCGCGGTGCACGCCACCCCCACGCCCACCGTGGTCAGCATCAGCTGGGGCCAGTCCGAGGACACCTGGACCGCGCAGGGCCGCGATGCCCTGGACCAGGCCATGGCGGACGCGGCCGCGCTCGGCGTCACCGTGACCGTGGCCGCCGGGGACAACGGCAGCACCGACGGCGCCACCGACGGCGCGAACCACGCGGACTTCCCGGCGTCCAGCCCGCACGCGCTGGCCTGCGGCGGCACCAACCTGCAGGCCGACACCGCCACCGGCACGATCAGCTCGGAGACCGTGTGGAACGACGGGCCCGGCCGGGGTGCGACCGGCGGCGGGGTCAGCGACGTGTACCCGCTTCCCTCCTGGCAGGACAGTGCCGGGGTGCAGCCGGACACCGGGCGCGGGGTGCCGGACGTGGCGGGCTGCGCCGACCCGCAGACCGGCTACCAGGTCCTGGTGGACGGCAACCAGACGGTCATCGGCGGCACCAGCGCGGTCGCCCCGCTGTGGGCGGGCCTGATCTGCCGGCTCAGCCAGGCCGACAGCGGCACGAAGTTCGGGCTGATCCAGTCGCTGCTCTACGCGGGCGTGACCGCTGGCGCGGCCGCGGCCGGGTTCCGCGACATCACCCAGGGCAACAACGGCGGCTACGCGGCCGGGCCGGGCTGGGACGCCTGCACCGGCCTGGGCACCCCGGTGGGCAGCGCGCTGGGCAGCGTGGTCAGCGGCGGCGGTGGCGCGGCGGCCGGCTAGGCGGGTTCTCCTACCGGCTAGGCGGGTTCGTCTACCGGCCGGGCCAGCCAGTCCCAGCCGGGACGGCTGGCCAGCTCCGCGGCCCACGGCGGCTCGGCCCCGGCCCGGGCGCAGGTGAGGGCCGCCGCTTCGGCGGCGGCACTCATCGCCGCCCGCACCGCGTCGGCCCGCCGCAGGTCGGCGCGGCCCAGCTGCTGCCCGGTCCACCAGCCGAGGAACGCGCCGCCGAACGCGTCACCGGCGCCGACCGTGTCCACCACGGTGACCGGGGGCACCTCCGCGGCCACCTGGAACCCGGCGCCGAAACCACGCGCCGGGCGCGGCCCGTCCGTGATCATGACCAGGGTCGCCCCGGCGCCGAGCAGTTCGGCCGCGGCCGCCTCGGTGCCCAGCCCGGGGTAGAGGTATTCGAGATCCTCGACGCTGGCCTTGACCGCGTCGGCGCGGCGCAGTACCCGGGCGATCCGGCCGGCGTAGTCCCGCGGCCGGGTGATCGCCTGCGGCCGGCAGTTGGGATCCAGCAGCACCAGGGTGGTGCTGGCCGCGGCCGCCACCAGCTGCTCGAGGCTGCGCCCGGCCGGGTCCACGGCCAGCGCCAGGCCGCCCACGTGCAGGGCGGCGGTGCCGGGCGGCAGCGCGGCCAGGGCCCTGGTGTAGTCGAGCTGGAACGCGGAGGTACCGGGCAGGTAGAAGCTGTACTCCGGCATCCCGCCCGGGCCGATGTGCACCACGGCCAGGGTGCTCGGCTCAGCGGTCTCCGCGGTGATGGCGAGCGCCACCCCGTCGGCGGCCAGGCTGTCCCGGAGCAGGCCGCCGAATCGGTCCGCGGACAGCCGGCCCAGGAAGGCGACGGGCAGGCCGAGCCGGGCCATGGCCCGGGCCGCGTTGAACGGGCCCCCGCCGGGCCGGGCGTGCACGTGCCCGGCGGGGTCAACGATCAGGTCGATGAGGGCCTCACCGGCTACCGTGATCACGGGCATGCCCGGTCCCGCGAGCCGCGGTCAGTCGCCGGGCCGCGCGCCGAGCGTCGCGGGCGCGCCGTAGGACCGCAGCACGTCGGGGACGGCCACCGTGCCCCCTTCGTCCTGGAAGTTTTCCATGATCGACAACAGCGACCGGGCGGTCGCCCCGGTCCCGTTCAGCGTGTGCACGAACTCCAGCTTGCCGTCGCGGCGGAACCGGATGTTCAGCCGCCGGGCCTGGTAGTCCGTGGTGTTCGAGCAGGAGGTGATCTCCCGGTACCGCTGCTGGGCCGGGAACCAGGCCTCGATGTCGTACTTTTTCGCGGCGGGCGCGCCGAGGTCGCCGACGGCGATGTTCATCACCCGGTAGGGCAGGCCGAGGGCCCGGACGATCTCTTCCTCGTAGCCGAGCAGCTGCTCGTGGAACTCCGCGGACTGCTCAGGCAGGCAGTAGACGTACATCTCCACCTTGTCGAACTGGTGCACCCGGAACATGCCCTTGGTGTCCTTGCCCGCCGCCCCGGCCTCACGGCGGAAGTTCGTGCTGAACGCCGCGTACCGGGCGGGCAGCTCGCTTTCCTCCAGCCGCTCGTCCGTGTGGATCCCGGCCAGCGCCACCTCCGAGGTCCCGGTCAGGTAGAGGTTGTCCTTCTCCAGGTGGTAGAGGTTGGATTCCTCGGTGGGCAGGAAGCCGGTGCCGTACATGGCCCGCTCGCCGACCAGGACCGGCGGCAGCACGGCCAGGAACCCCTGGCCCGCCAGCTTGTCCAGCACGAACCGGTACAGCGCCATCTCGGTCAGGGCCACGTCGCCGATCCGGTAGGCGAACCTGGACCCGGACAGCCGGGCGCCGCGGGCCATGTCGATCCAGCCCCGCGGCGAGCCCAGGTCGGTGGCATCCCGCACCGGGAACGAGAACGACGGCGGCTCCCCCCAGGTGCGCAGCACCACCGAGTCCTCCTCGGCCATCCCCTCAGCGGCTGAGGGGTCGGGGAGGTTCGGGATGCGGCCGAGCAGCGCCTGCCGGGTCCGGTCGGCCTCAGCCTGCTCGGTCTCGGCCGCCTCGAGCTCTCTCTTGAGCTGCCGCAGTTCAGCGATGTCCGCCTCGCTCGGCTTGCCGCCGCCCCGGTTCCCCTTGGAGGAACGGTTCTGCTCGGCGCGCAGCAGCTCCGCCCGCTCGGTCAGCTCGCGCCAGGTACGGTCCGCGGCGAGCAGGGCATCGAAATCGTCGGCGGCGCCACGGCGGGCCAGCGCCGCCCGGTACCGGTCCGGTTCCTGCCGGGCTGCCTTCAGGTCAATCACCTGCGCGAGTCTAGCGGGCATGCCCGGTCCGCGGCTCAGTCCGGCAAGTCAACGCAGACCAGGGCCCAGGGACGGTCCTGGAGGCGGGTCATGGCCAGGGTCGCCCGCCGGGTCCCGGACAGCTTCAGCTGCCGCCGCAGCGCGTCCACGTCCCCGGCCAGCCCACGGCGCCGGATGTCCACCGCGCCGATGTCCAGCCTGCGCAGCCGGGCGGGCAGCTCCTTCTGCTGCCAGGGCGCCGAGTCGATCACCTGGAGCGTGCGCGCGAACGGGGTGCGCACCGGCGCGTCCGCGGCCAGGAACGCGATCTGCGGGTCGATCTGCCATCCGCCGGTGGCCGCGGCGAGCTCGGCGACCAGGCCGGCCCGGGTCACCGCCGGGTTCGGGTCGAGCAGGTACTCCCCTGGCGCGGCCACCGCGGCGGGCGCGGTGCCCGGCACTGCGGTGAGGGTGCAGGCGGTGCGGGCCGGACCGCCGGGCAGGATGGTGGCCCGCCGCTGCGTGGTGGCCAGGGCCGGGGACCAGGCCACCGCTTCTTTCAGGTCGCGCCGCAGCGCGATGAACTCGGTCTCCCAGCCCGGCGGCACCGCGTCCCGCGGCAGCCCGGGCGCGGCTTTGATGCCGACCCGGCGGACCGGTCCGGCCAGGCTGAAGCACCAGTCCAGCGGCGGCTCGCTGTCCCCCGGCCGCAGCCGCCGTGATCCGGTGCGCCGGGCCGGGTCGATGAATACCGCGTCCAGGCCACCCAGGTCCACGTCGCGGACGTCCTGCTGGACCGTGCTGACGTTCGGGCAGGCCTGGCAGGCCCGGGCGTTGGCCTCGGCCATGCGCAGGTGCAGCGGGTCGGTGTCCACCGCCAGGACCTGGTGGCTGGCCGCGAGCGTGATGAGGTCCCCGCCGATCCCGCAGCACAGGTCGGCGACCCGGCCAGCGCCCGCGTACCGGGCCGCGCGGTGCCCGGCGATCAGCTCGCCGGACGCCTGCTCCAGGCCGGGCCGGGTGAAGTACATGTCCATCGCCCGGGCGAACTTCGACCGGGCGGCCAGCCGCAGCTCATGCTGGGCCAGGGCCGCCGCGACCAGGGCGGCCGGATACCGGGCCCGCAGCTGGCTGCCCAGCCGCAGCGCGCTGTCCGCGGTCACCGGCTGATCGGCCAGGGAAGCGAGCAGGTCCTGGCCCGGCTGGGAGAGCAGGGCTGCGAACCGGGCCTCGGCCTCCGACCCGGCAGTCACCCCAGAGCACCTCCCAGCGCTGTCGCTGGCAGGCTACCCCGGGCTGGAAACCCTCCGGCGATACCGCATCAGCTGGCCGGCCGTGCCCTCCGGCCGGGTTATCCCGCTACGCTCGCATTATGGCCGCCGCGGAGACTGCACGCACCGGGTCCGGGCCCGGTGAGCCCAGGCCCGCCGCGCCGCCCGCGGAGCCGGCCGGGCGCCCGGCCGGGCTGCCGCTGCGCTGGGCCTGCCCTGCCGCGGTGGGCGGGGGCCTCGCCCTGGCCGCCGCATTCCCGCCGACCGGGATCTGGCCGCTGGCGGCGGCCGGACCCGCCCTGCTCGCCGTGGCCCTGTACCGGCGGCGGCTGCGCGGCTCGTTCGGGATCGGCCTGCTCTTCGGCGTCTCCTTCTTTGTCCCGCTGCTGTCCTGGCTGATCAACGTGGCCTGGTACGCCTGGGCAGCGCTGGCGATCGCCGAGGCGGTCATCTTCGGCCTGCTCGCCGTCGGCCAGCGGCTGCTGCTGACGCTGCCCGCCTGGCCGCTCCCGGTGGCTGGCTGGTGGGTCGCGGCGGAAGCGCTGCGCACCCGGTGGCCGTACGCGTTCCCGTGGGGCAGGCTCGCGATGAGCCAGGCTGGCGCGCCGACCGCGGGCTGGGCCGCGATCGGCGGCCCGCCCCTGCTGTCCTTCCTGGTGGCCCTGGCCGGGGCCACCGCCGCCTGGGCTCTGCTCCGGCTCGTCTGGGCGGCCCCGGCCCGGACGGGGCCCGGCTGGTGGTGGCGAACGGCGCTCCCCGTGCTCGCGGCCACCGCCGCAGCCGGGGTGGCGCTGTCCGGAGCCCTGCTGCCGGCCGATCACCCCGGGCCAGCGGACCGCAGTACCGAGGTGGCCGCGGTCCAGGGCAACGTGCCGCACTCGCGGAACCTGACCGGGCTGCTCCGCGCCAGCACCGTGACGCAGAACCACGCAGCCGCCACCCTGGCCCTGGCCGCCCAGGTCAGGGCGGGGCAGCGGCCCGCACCGGATCTGGTCATCTGGCCGGAGAACTCCACCGACCTGGACCCTGCGCAGTACCCCCCGGTCTACGACACGATCTTCGCCGCGGTCACCGCGATCGACCGGCCGGTGCTGGTCGGCGCGCTGCTGCAGAACCCGCTGCGCAATGCGGGACAGCTGTGGCTGCCCCGGCGCGGCCCGGTGCAGATCTACGTCAAGCGCCAGCTGGTGCCGTTCGGCGAGTACATCCCGTTCCGTGGCCTGCTCTCGCACATCACGTCGCTGGTCAGCCTGCAGCCGGTGGACTTCACCCCGGGCCACCGGGCGGTGGTCTTCGGCGTCGGCGCCATCCGGCTCGGCGACGTGATCTGCTACGAGGTCGGCTTCGACAACCTGGTGCGCTCGGAGGTGACCGCGGGCGCGAACCTGCTCGCCGTGCAGTCCAACGACGCCACGTTCGAGGTGGACGGGCAGACCGGCGAGTCCGCCCAGCAGCTGGCGATGGCCCGGATCCAGGCGGTCACCTCCGACCGGTCGGTGGTGTACGCGTCCACCACCGGGATCAGCGCGATCATCGCGCCCGGACGGCACCCTGCTCGGCCACACCGGCACCTGGCAGCGCGCGGTGCTGGACGCCAGGGTGCCGCTGCGTACCGGCCGGACCCTGGCCGACCAGGCCGGCGACTGGCCGGAAGTGGTCATGGTCGCGCTGACCATCGCCGCGCTGGGCTGGGCCATCGCCATGGCCTGGAGAACCCGGGGTGGCCCGCCGCGGCCCGGCCATGCGGCGGCGGCCTGATGCCACCTGGTCGGCCATCTTCGGCCACAATGGGGTCATGGCCGCGTGGCGCGCTTTTGCCCAGCCTCCCCCGGTACGCCGCGCTCGCCGCGGGTGCCCTCCCGGTCCTGGCCTTTCCCGCACTGAACCTGGAGTTCCTCGGCTGGTGCGGGCTGGTCCCCGGGATGGCTGTCATCCGCGCCGCGCCGTCGGCGCGGGAGGCGGCGGTGCGCGGCTGGTGGCTGGGCAGCGGTTTCCTGCTGGCCGCAATGTACTGGCTGGCACCGAACATCGGGCCGGGACTGCTGCTCATCGCCATCGTGCTCGGCGCGCTGTGGGCCGGGTTCGGGGTGGCTGTGTGGGCGCTGCTGCGCGCACCGCTCCGCCCGGGGCGCGTGCTTGCCGCCCTGGTCGTGCTGCCGAGCTACTGGCTGCTCACCGAATGGGCCCGGTCCTGGCAGGGGTTCGGCGGCCCGTGGGCGGTGCTGGGCACCAGCCAGTGGCAGCACCCCACGGTGCTCGCGCTCGCCTCGGCCGGCGGGGTCTGGCTGATCAGCTTCATCCTGGTCGCGGCGAACACCGGCATCCTGGTCCTGCTGACCGCCCGCGGCTGGGCCGCCCGCGCAGTGGCCGCGGCCGGGACCGCGGCCGCCATCGCGGCGGGACCGGTCACGTTCGCGCTGACCACGGCCGCGCCCGCGGCCCGCGCGGTGACCGTGGCCCTGGTCCAGCCGGGCATCACCCGGGCCAGCAACAGCCGGGTCAACGCCAGCCTGCGGCTGTCCGGGCGGCTGGCCGCTGACCACCCCGACCTGATCGTCTGGGGGGAGAGCAGCGTCGGCAACGATCTCCAGCGCGACCCGGTACTGTACCGGCAGATCAGGCAGCTGGCCGCGGCCAGCGGCGCCGAGGTGCTGGTGAATCAGGATGCCATCCTGCCCGGCCAGGCCAGGTCCAAGGTGGCGCTGCTGATCAGCAGGCACGGGGTGACCGGCTCGTACACGAAGACCCGGCTGGTCCCGTTCGGTGAGTACATTCCGCTGCGCGGGGCGCTCGGCTGGCTCACCCGGATCAGCCAGGCCGCGCCCAGCAACATGGTGCCGGGCGACGGCGCCCACCTGGTGCGCGCCACCAGCCGGGACGGCCAGCCGCTGCCGCTCGGTGTGCTCATCTGCTTCGAGTCCGCCTTCCCGGACATGTCCCGGGTCGATACCAGGCTGGGCGCGCAGCTGATCGTCTACCAGACCTCGGATTCCACCTTCCAGCAGAGCTGGGCCCCGGCCCAGCACGCGGCGCTGGGCGCGGTGCGCGCCGCGGAAACCGGGCGGCCCGTGGTACAGGCGGCGCTGACCGGGGACAGCGCCGCGTTCGACCCGCGCGGGCGGCTGCTGGCGCTGATCACCACCCAGGACCGGGGCGTGACCGTGCTGCGCATCGGGTTGCCCCCGGCGGCGGCGCTGACCCTCTATGACCGGCTCGGCGACTACCTCCCGTGGACGGCCACCGGGATCGCCCTGATCGCTGCGGCCGCCTGGCTGGCCCCGGCGATTCGTCGGCCCCGTCAGGGGAAGGTAGCGTTGGACCGCAACCACCGACGCACCCGGTCCGTCTCAGTATCGGAAGTAGCGCGATCGGCGGGTTCCGGCCCCGAGAGCTGAAGCCACGGCGGGCCATCGGCAACAGGAGGACACGCAGTGCGGGACACCGGCGTGCGGAGTATCGGCGTCGTGCGGAGTATCGGCGTGGGGCACGGTCACGGAGCGGGCGTTCACCGCGGCTGGCGGGGGCGCCGGAGCCTGCTCACCATCCCGGCCGTGTCCGCTGTGGCCTGCCTGCTGCTGGCCGCCTGCAGCGGCGGCACGCCCCAGCCGGGAGCGCCGGCCGCCAGGGCCAGCAGCGCGTCCCCGGCCGCGCAGCTGTCCATCACCCCCGCCAACGGCGGCACGAACGTGAATCCGGGCGCCGGGGTCACGGTCACCACGCACAGCGGCACGATCCAGTCGGTCACCGTGACCAGCGGCCAGAACTCGGTCACCGGGACCCTCAACTCAGCCAAGACCACCTGGCAGAGCACCTGGACGCTGCAGCCGTCGAGCAGCTACACGGTGCACGCGACCGCGGTGAACCCGGCCGGCCGGACGGTCACCGAGACCAGTTCGTTCCGCACGCTCAGCCCGGCCGCCACCGACACGGCGATGATCTTCGAGGGGTATCAGCAGACCTACGGCGTGGGCATGCCGGTGCTGATCAATTTCAGCGCCCCGGTGACCAACCGGGTGGCGGTGGAAAAGGCCCTGCAGCTGACCACGTCCACCCCGGTGACCGGCGCCTGGTACTGGGACGGCAACCAGACCCTGTACTTCCGCCCCATGAACTACTGGCCGGCTGGCACCACGGTCTCCTTTGCCGGGCACCTGGCCGGGGTGGAGGCCGCCCCCGGGGTGTACTTCACCGCCGACCTGACCCAGAGCTTCACTATCGGGCCCTCGCTGATCGCTGTGGCCAACACCCAGAGTCACTACATGAAGGTGTACTACAAGGGCCAGCTGTTCGGTAACTGGCCGATCAGCTCCGGGCGGCCGGGCCTGGACACCGTGGACGGCACCTACGTGACCATCGAAAAGGGCAACCCGGTCCGCATGGTCGGCAACGGCTACAACGAGCTGGTCAACGACGCGGTGCGGTTCACCTTCAGCGGGGACTACATCCACTCCGCGCCGTGGTCCGTGGGCCAGCAGGGCAACACCAACGTCAGCCACGGCTGCCTGAACGTGTCCCCGGCCAACGCGGCCACCTACTACAGCATGGCGGTACCCGGCGACCCGGTGACGGTCGCGGGCAGCCCGGCCGCGGGCAAGTGGGACGACGGCTGGACCGTGTGGTTCCTGAGCTGGAACCAGCTGGTGCAGGGCAGCGCACTGCACCAGGCGGTGCAGGCTGGGCCGTCCGGCAGCACGTTCGTCAGCCCGGCTGCGGTCACCGCGACGCCGACCTCGACCTTCCTGGCCGGGCCGGCCGCGAACAACAGCGCCGCCGGTCAGCCCGACCCGGCAGGCTGATCCCAGGCCCCGCAGGTCACCCCCGCAGGTCACCCCGCTGGTCAGCCCGGGCCAGCCGGGTGGCCAGCCGCTGCAGCCCCGCCGCGGTCCACGCGGCGGGCCGCGGGCTGGCCCCGTCGGCCAGGCCGTTCCAGTACACCGACCAGGTGCCCGCGACCAGCCGGCGCACGCCCGGCGCGGTGAGCAGCCGGATGGTCGCGGACGCGGCGCGCGGCCGGCCCAGCAGGACCGATTGCAGCGCCGCCGCCCCGGGCAGGTACCGGCCGAACGCGGCCGCGACCGCCTCGGTGTACCCGGCCGCGGCCCGGCCCGGGTCCGCCAGCAGGCTTTCCGCGGCGAGCCGGGCGCTGACCATGGCGGGCCCGATGCCCTCGCCCTGCAACGGGTTGATCAGCCCGGCCGCGTCCCCGGCCAGCAGGACATTCCCGGCCGCCGGCGGCGTCCCGGTGCCACCCATCCGCAGCCAGCCGCCGGTGACCGGACCGGGCTGCGCGTCCGCGGCCAGGTCCCCGGCCGAGCGCAGCCTCGAGCAGAACGCGGCCAGGTCCCCGGCTAGCTTGGCCTGCTGCCGCCGGGTGCCCAGGCCAACCCCGATGCCCACGTTCGCCTGCCCATCCGCGCCCGGGAACAGCCACCCGTAGCCCGGGTAGATCCGCCACGGCGCCGCGTCCAGCAGGACCAGCAGCGGCAGCGGCACGTGGGCCGGGACATAACTGCGGATCGCGAACCCCCACAGCGCGGTGTCCGGGTCGAGCATCCCAGCCAGCCGGGCGACCGGGCTCAGCGCGCCATCCGCGCCGATCACGGCGTCGGTGGCCAGCTCCTGCCCGTTGCTCCCGATCACCGTCCGGACCAGCCCGGACGGCCCGCGGTCCAGCGCGCTGACCCGGGCCCGGACCGGCTCGGCGCCGGCCTGCAGCGCGGCGGTGCGCAGCGCGTCGTCCAGGACGCAGCGCGGGATCACCACCCCGTGCCCGGGGTAGCTGCGGCCGCGGAAGGCGGGCAGCCGGGACCGGTGCCCGGACGGGCCGGCCACCAGCAGGTCGGCGCCCTGGCCCGCGTCGGGCACGCGCAGCCCGAGCTCGTCGAGCAGCTGCACGCCACGCGGCCCGACCAGGTCCCCGCAGGCCTTGTCCCGGGGGAAGGCCGCCTTGTCCACCAGCGCGACCCGGGCTCCGCCGCGGGCGAGCACCAGGGCGGCCACGCTGCCCTGGCCCGGCGCCGACGACGACCGCGTCGTAGGCGCTCACCGGGCCAGCACGACCGCGACGGCCAGGGTGCCGGTGGCCCAGGTGAAGTAGCGCAACGCGCGCTCGAGCGGGGCCAGCAGGTCGCCCCGGCCGAGCTCTTGCTGGCGGCCGTCACCCCAGGTGACGTGGACGGACACGGCGGTGATCCGGCGGCGCAGCGCCCGGGCCGGGGTGCTGAGCGCACGCTGCCCCATGGACAGGAAGAACGCGAACACGGCGCCGACCAGCGCCGCTGGCGGCAGCGTCCAGTGCTGCACGTACGCGCCGGTCAGCAGCGGAAACGCACCCCACGCGGCGCCGAACCAGAAGTCGCTGTGCAGCCGGCCGCCCGCCAGCTCCAGGTTGTACCCGCAGACCAGGATGGCCCCGGCGATCACGAACGGGAGGATCCGGAGGCCGCCGAACAGCAGGCCCAGCGCGACCGCCCCGGCTACCGACACGGCGGCGGTCACGATCAGCACCACGCTGCTGATACCGGTGCCCAGCGGCCGCCCGTGCAGCTCGTCGAGGGCATGCGCGCCCACGCCCACGGCGAGGAAGAACGCGATCAGGGACGCACCCAGCCGCCAGAGCACCGGGTCCGGTACCAGCGCCGCACCGATCGCCACGTAGGACAGGTGCCACAGGGTGTACGGCGGGTGCAGCAGGGTCAGCCAGTCCCGGAAACCCCCGGTGCCGCGGCCCAGCGCGTAGAACGCTGTCTTCTCGGTGCCGGCGCTCACGAACCGGATCCCGCGGCTGGCCCGGCTTTGCGGCCCCACATGACCAGGCCGCCGCCCAGGCTGAGCTGGCGCACCCCGACCTCGGTCAGGCCCGCCGCCCGCCAGGCGGCAATGTGGTCCTCCAGGCTGTACTGCCGGTAGTGCACGGAGATGCTGGGGCCGAGGAACCGGCCCACCCGGTACCAGGCTGGACCGCCGGTCAGCGCGCCGAACAGCGGCAGCGCCAGCCGGGTATACAGCCACCAGGACGCGCGCCAGCCGGGCTGCGGTGGCACGAAGAAGTCCAGGCTGGCCAGGGTTCCCCCGGGGCGCAGGCAGCGGGCCATCTCAGCCACGGTCGCCGCCGGGTCCGGCACATAGCGGAGCAGGTAGGAAAAGGTCACTGCGTCGAAGGTGGCGTCGCCGAACGGCAGGTCATCCGCCCGGGCCACGGCGAGCCGGACCCGGCCGCGCTGACCCGGGCGGCGGGTCTGGGCCACCCCGGCACGCAGCATCGGCTCGTTCAGGTCGACCCCGACCACCGAAGCACCGGTGCGCCCGGCCACGGCCAGCGCCACTCCGGCCGGGCCGGTCGCCACGTCCAGCACCAGCTGCGGCGACCCGGCGGCGGTACGGTCCACCACCGCCCGCCGCCAGCGGCGGTCCTGGCCGAGGGAAAGCAGGTAGGCGAGGCGGTCGTACCGGGCGGGCAGGCCGTCGAACACGGCACGGGCCACCGGCTCGCCACGCAGGCGGGCGTCTTGGGCAGGTTCAGCTGTCACCGGGTAGATCGTCGCATGCGCGCCCGGCGGGGGCAAGGAACCGTCGTCAGCCAGCCCGGCGGGCAGGCACGCGGCCACCCCGGCCGCGGTTCCCGGCCGGGGCGTTACCGGGAGCACGCCGCGCGGCCCGGCCGGGCGCCCGGTTCTTCCGGTTCCCTGCCGTCTGGTTCCAAGCCGTCTGGTTCCATGCCGTCTGGCCGGCGGCCTCATCGCGGGCCGGGCGCGGCGGAATGGGCGATCCGGACGTTGCGATCTCCCGGACCGCGTGGTGCCCTGGCTGTACCCGGTGCTGGGCGGCGGTCACGCCCGCCGCCTGGTGCAGCCGCGCTACCTCGCGGACCTGGTCCGGGCCGGCGAAGGCGAGCACCGTCCCGGTCGCGCCGGCCCGAGCGGTCCGGCCCGAGCGGTGCAGGTAGTCCTTGTGGTCATTGGGCGGGTCGAAGTGCACGACCACGCCGACGTCGTCGATGTGCAGCCCGCGGGCAGCCACGTCTGTGGCGACCAGCACCCGGGGGTAACCGGCCGCGAACGCGTCCAGCGCCCGCTGCCGCTGGTTCTGGTTCAGGTTGCCGTGGATGGCCACCGCTGCCTCGCCGGCCCGGGTGAGCTGCTTGGCGAGCCGGTCCGCTCCGTGCTTGGTGCGCACGAAGAACAGGGTGCGCGCTGGCCGGGCGGCTATCTCGGCCGCGATCGTGACCTTGTCGTCGGCGGCCAGCACGAATACCTGATGGTCAGCGGCCTCGCCTAGGTCCGCCGCAGGCGCGACAGCGTGCAGCGCCGGGTCGGTGAGGTAGCCGGAAACCAGCCGGTGCACGTCGCGGTCCAGGGTGGCGGAGAACAGCAGCCGCTGGCCGCCGGCCGGGGTCTCGTCCAGGATCCGGGTCACCGCGGGCAGGAAGCCGAGGTCGGCCATATGGTCCGCCTCGTCCACCACAGCGATCTCGACCTGGCCGAGCGTGCAGGCCCGGCGCTCCAGCAGGTCGATGAGGCGCCCGGGGGTGGCCACCACGATGTCCACACCGCGGCGGAGCCGGTCGATCTGGCGGCCGATCGGCGCGCCGCCGTACACGGTGGCCACGCTGATGCAGATGCCCTGGCCGAGCGGGGAAAGCACGTCGGCGACCTGCTTGGCCAGTTCCCGGGTGGGCACCAGTACCAGCCCGCGCGGGGCCTGGGCCCGCCGCCCGCCGGGGGGCTGCTGGTTAGCCAGCCGGGTGAGCATGGCGAGGCCGAACGCGAGCGTCTTGCCGGACCCGGTCTGCGCGCGGCCGAGGACGTCCCGGCCGGCCAGCGCGTCCGGCAGCGCCCGGGCCTGGATGGCGAACGGCTCGCTGATGCCGCTGCGGGTGAGGGCATTGACGAGAGGGGCAGGCAGCCCCATCTCGGCGAAGCTGGCTGGCGGCGGGGCCGGCTGGGCGAGCGCCGCGGTGAGCGCGCGGTCGAGCTCGGCTGCCCCATCGGCGGCCGGGCCGCGGCGGCCAGGGCCAGTGCGGGCCGGGTCGCGGCGAGCGCCAGCGGTGCCGCGGCGGGGGGCAGGGCCGCCGCGGTGGCCGGCCCTGGCCTTACCGCGCTGGGCAGAACTCGGGTTGCTGCGCGGGGCAGCGTTGCTGCGCGGGGCAGCACTGTGTGGCACGGGAGAAAACTCCGTCCATGCTTGGTGGGCCGCGTCGCGGGAGAAAGCGTTCGACCGCCAGCGGTGAACTAGACGTCACCGAGAAGCGGACTGCCCACACAAGCGACCGGCGGGCAACTCGCCCGCGGGAGTGGCGGCGATGATTGCCGCCTACTCCGCAACCTTACCAGCCGGGCTGTTTGTTCCCGGGCCGCCGCGGCTGGCGCCAGCCGCTCCGCCCGGGGCAGCACCCTTCCCGGTGCCAGCCGCCCCCGGCGCTAAGCCCTCATCCTGCTCCGGCTTCTCGAACCGGCTGACCGCGATCAGCGCGGCCACGAACGCCACCACCATGCCGATGAGCAGCGCAAGCTCAGCCGTGGGGATGGTGTTCTCGTTGCTGAGCAGGAAGAGAACCCGCCTGATCACGGCGACCAGGCCGACGATGATGAACGGCTGCGCGGCCAGCCGGTGCGCGCGCAGCGACAGCACCACCGTGTGCACGATCTCGACCAGGATCAGCACCAGCAGCACGCGGTCCAGCAGGTTGATGGCGGCGGTGGCGATGGAGTCCTTGTGCACGTCGGTGACGAAGCTGATCACCCCGGAGATGACCAGGGTGGCAGCGAGCACGATCAGCACCACGCCGACGACCACCGTGACGAAGTCCTGCGCATGTTCCAGCGCCCAGATGGAGGCCGTGACACCGGGGCGCCGCTCGGCGGGGGCGGTCCCGGGCTCGCTCGTATCGCCTGCGTCTGGCAAGGGCTCCTCCGGCCGGCCGGTCCTGGGTCCGTGGCTGCCGCCATTAGACCAGAATCCGGGCGGCCCCAGGCAGGCCCTATCGGCGCGCCGCCGCGCCCTGGATCAGGTCGGCCGCGTGGTCCGGCACGAAGGTCTGCATTTCCCGTGGTACCCGCACATAACCCTTGGCCGCTGGGCGGGGCGGCAGCGACAGCTGCGGCGGGATGGTGTCGTGGTACGGGATGGTGGACAGCAGGTGGGCGATCATGTTGATCCGGGCCCGCCGTTTGTCATCGCTTTCCACCACGTACCACGGGGCCTCGGGCACGTCGGTGTGCAGCATCATCTCGTCCTTGGCCCGGGAGTAGTCCTCCCACCGGGTGACGGACTCCAGGTCCATCGGGGACAGCTTCCACCGCCGCAGCGGGTCGTTCATCCGGGACTGGAACCGCAGCTGCTGCTCTGCGTCGCTCACCGAGAACCAGTACTTCCGCAGCAGGATGCCGTCCTCGACGAGCATCCGCTCGAAGATGGGGCACTGGTGCAGGAATCGCGCGTACTCCTCCTTGGTGCAGAACCCCATCACGTGCTCGACGCCCGCACGGTTGTACCAGCTGCGGTCGAACAGCACCATCTGGCCGCTGGCCGGGAGGTGCTCGACGTAACGCTGGAAGTACCACTGCGACTGCTCACGATCGGTGGGGGCGGGGAGGGCGGCGATCCGCGCCACGCGCGGGTTGAGGTACTGGCTGACCCGCTTGATCGTGCCGCCCTTGCCGGCCGCGTCCCGGCCTTCGAAGATCACCACGATCCTGGCGTTCTCGGTGCGCACCCATTCCTGCACCTTGACCAGTTCCGCCTGGAGCCGGTACAGCTCGTCCTCGTACACCTGCCGTGGCAGCCGCTTCGGGCCGGTGACGGCCGCCCGGCCATTGGCCGCCCCTTGTTTAGCAGCAGAGTGCTTGGCGGCACCGTGCTTTGGCGGCACCGTCTTTGGTGGCACCGTGCTTGGTGGCACCGTGCTTGGCGGCACCGTGCTTGGTGGCACTGTCCTTGGCGGGACTCTTGCCGTTCTTGTGGGCCACTGTCATGCACCCCCTCGTCACGGAGTCAACCACCAGACCGCGCCGCTGGGTACCCCTGGCGCAGGCTGGCCGCGGCGCAGCTGGGCGCGCCACAGGTGCATCACCCAGTGACGTCACGCGACCGGGGGCAGGCGAGGTACCCCAACTGCAGTAATTCCGGCCCCCCGACGGTCGTCGCGGGCGGAACGGGGTACCTACCATCACGATGCCCCATCTGCCCTCCAGCCGGCCCGGGCCGCACCTCCGGGTCTTCCCGTCACCACTACCAGGAGCGACACATGGCGACAGCGACGAAGCTGCACGTGCTCGACTGCGGCGCAATGAGCTGCGATCTCACCTGGCTGCTACTCAAGCCGGGACGCAGCATCCGGGCCCGCGGCGACAAGGACAAGCCGGTGGAGTGGTACCCCTGCCCCACGCACGCCGTGCTGGTCGAGACGTCCGAGGGCACCATGCTGTGGGACACCAGCTGCCCGCGCGACTGGGAGACCCGGTGGGTGCCCACGGGGCTGCAGGACTTCTTCCCCTACGACCAGGTCGATGAAGGCCAGTACCTGGACTCCCGGCTGGCCCAGCTCGGCGTCACCCCGGCGCAGCTGGACTACGTCGCCCTCTCCCACCTGCATTTCGACCACGCCGGGAACGTGCGCACGTTCGCCGGGGCCGGCCCCCGGCTGGTGGTCAACGACAAGGAGAAGGACTGGGCGTTCGGCTACGAGGGCGCGTTCAACGGCGCGCACCTGAAGGCGGACTACGAGGGCCTGGACTTCGAGACCGTGTCCGGGGACACCGAGTTCCTGCCGGGGGTGACCTTCATCGAGGCGCCCGGGCACACCCCGGGCACGATGGCGATGAAGGTCGACCTGCCGGAAACCGGGTCGATGATCTTCACGTCGGACGCGGTGTACATGGGTGACTCCTACGGCCCGCCGGCCACCCCGGCCGCGATCGTGAATGACCTGTCCGCCTGGTACGCGTCCGTGGAGAAGCTGCGCGGCCTGGCCGAGAAATCCAACGCCACAGTGGTCTTCGGGCACGACGCCGAGCAGCTCCGCTCGCTGCGCCGCGCCCCCGACGGCTACTACGCCTGAGGAGGCATTCTGTCGTGGCCTCAAACATCCTGCCACCCCCATGCCTGCCAACCCGGAGGCGATCTTCACCTACGGCGCGCCGCTGCTGAAGTTCGGTCCCGGCGCGTCCGACGAGATCGGCTTCGACCTCAGCCAGTACGGCGTGGCCCGGGCCCTGGTCGTGACCGACCCGGGGGTGGCCGCGACCGGCATCCCGCAGCGGGTCGCCGACCAGATGACCCAGTTCGGCATCGAGGCGCACGTGTTCGACGGGGTGCATGTCGAGCCGACCGACGAGAGCATGGCCACGGCGATCGAGGAGGCCCGGGCGAGCGGCCCGTGGGACGCGTTCGTCGCGGTCGGCGGAGGGTCGAGCATCGACACCGCCAAGGCGATCAACTTGCTGCTGACCAACCCCGGCGAGCTGATGGACTACATCAACGCGCCGGTCGGTCAGGGCCGTGCACCGGTCAACCCGCTCAAGCCGCTGGTCGCGGTACCCACGACCACCGGCACCGGGGCGGAGAGCACCACCGTCTGCGTGCTCGACGTGCTGTCGCTCAAGGTGAAGACCGGCATCAGCCACGCCCGGCTGCGGCCCACGCTGGCCGTGGTCGACCCGCTGCTGACCCTGACCCAGCCCGCCGGGGTGACCGCCTCGGCGGGCATGGACATCCTGTGCCACGCGCTGGAGAGCTACACCGCCCGCTGGTACACGAGCAACGAGCGCAAACGGCCGGAGCAGCGGGTGCCCTACTGCGGCTCGAACCCGATCTCCGACATGTGGTCGGAGAAGGCTATGGGCCTGCTCGCCACGTCGTTCCGGCGGGCCGTCCGGGACGGCGACGACCAGCAGGCCCGCGCGGACATGGCGATCGCGGCCACGTTCGCCGGGATGGGGTTCGGCAACGCGGGGGTGCACATCCCGCACGCCAACGCGTACCCGATCGCGGGCCGGGTGCGCGGGTTCCATCCCAAGGACTACCCGGCGCACGAGGCGATGGTGCCGCACGGCATGTCGGTGGCGCTGACCGCACCGGAGGCGTTCCGGTTCACCTTCGACGCCTCGCCCGAGCGGCACCTGCGCGCCGCGCAGCTGCTCGCCCCCGGCGCGGACCGGCCGTCGGACGACGCGGAGTTCCTGCCCCGGGTGCTGACCGACCTGATGCGCGACATCGAGATCCCGAACGGGGTGGCCGCGGTGGGCTACACCGCCGGGGACATCCCGGCCCTGGTCGAGGGCACGCTGAAGCAGCAGCGGCTGCTGGCCACCTGCCCGAAGCCGGTGACCGAGGACGACCTGGCCGGGATATTCGCCTCCTCGATGGAGCTCTGGTAGCCGATGGCCATCTACGATCTGCGCTGCGCCCAGGGGCACGCGTTCGAGGTGATCCAGTCCTTCACCGCACCGCTGCCCGGCTGCCCGGACTGCGGCGCGCCGGCGCGCAAGGTACCGTCCCGGCCCGCGCTCAGCGGCCGGGGCGCGGCGTCGCTGCCGCCACCCGCCGAGGCCATGCCGCAGACCTGGCGCGGCACCTACGAGGGCAACCGGGAGTACGTCGCCCAGCTGCGGCGCACCGCGGACCAGCGCCGCGCGGTGGAGGAGCGTCATCCGGAGCTGGCCGGCGACCGGCGGCCGGTGCTGGCGCACGAGGGCCGCTACGCGGCCGCCCCGCTGCGGGCCGGCGATCCCGAAGTGCCCGGGTGAGCCGCTCAGCGACGCACTTAACCGTTACGGAAACGCATCGCCCGTTATGAAAACGCAGGCTAGCGGCGCCCTGGCTGAGGAGGGAAGATCGTGTTCATTAGTCCATGACTACCGCCGGACGGCGGGCCTAGACGAGGAGTGGACATGAGCGACACGGCTTCCACGCCGTTCTCGGAGACCAAATCGCCAGAGTCTCCGGAACGGCTGCACCGCGGCGCCCTGGGACTGGTCGATATCTCGGCCTCGACCATGGCCAACATCGGGCCCGCCTACAGCTTCTACTTCGGCTTCGGCCTGCTGGTCGTCACGGCGGGCATCGGCGCGCCGCTGACGATCATCGCCGCCGCCATCGCCATCGCGCTGCTGGGCAACACGCTGGCGCAGTTCTCCCGGGCCCAGCCGTCCACCGGCGGCTTCATCACCTTCGTCGGCAAGGCCTTTGGCGGCACCAGCGCGGTGACGACCGCGCTGCTCTGCGGCGCCGGGTACATCATCGCGATCTCGTCCGTGCTGGCCGTGTCCGGCGGGTTCCTGTCCCTTACGCTGCAGTACTACTTCAACTGGAACATCCCCTGGATCCTCATGTCCATCCTGCTCACCGGCGGCGCCGTGGTGATGATGCTGCGCGGTGTGGGCGTGTCGACCAGGCTGGCCGGCTTCTTCTTCGGCTTCGAGATGCTGGTCCTGGTGGTCGTCTCGGTCGTGCTGCTGATCCAGAACCGCGGCCACCTGAGCTTCGCGCCGTTCGAGCCGCACAACATCACCAACGGCTTCAGCGGCCTGGCCGCTGGCTTCCCGCTGGCCGTATACCTGTTCATCGGCTGGGAGAACTCGGCCGCGCTGGCTGAGGAGACCGGCAATCCGCGGCGCAACGTGCCGCGCGCCGTCTTCCTGTCCATCGCGCTGATGGCGGTCAGCTACGTCTTGTTCGCCTACGCCACGATCACCGGCTTCGGGTACAACGCGACCAAGCTCGCCGCCTCGACCATCCCGTTCATCACCGTCGCCCACAGTGCCCTGGCCGCCTTCGCGTTCTTCGCCTACCTGGCCGGCCTGACCTCCACCCTGGGCGTGCTCATCGCGGCGGTGAACTCGCAGGCCCGGCTGATCTTCAACGCTGGCCGCGAGGGCCTGCTGCCCCGCTGGATCGGCCGGGTGCAGCCGGGCCGGCGGACGCCGCGGAACGCCATCTTCACCTTCGTCGGGATCGCCAGCGCGATCATCTCTGGTGTGGGCGCTCGGCCACCTGATCGGCGGCCACAGCGGCAGCATGAGCCCGTTCAACTTCTTCGACGAGTCCGGCACGATGGGCACGATCCTGGTCCTGGTCGTGTACTTCCTGGCCAACCTGGCACTGCCGTTCTACTACCGGAAGTACCGGCCGGCCGAGTTCAACGTGATCAAGCATCTGGTGCTGCCGGTCCTCGGGATGGCCGCGATCGCTATCCCCGTTTACTACCTGTCGAAGCCCGGGCAGCCCGCGCCCTACAGCTGGTTCCCGTATGCCGCGCTGGCCATCCTGATCGTGTCCGTGATCTACGCGGCTATCCTGACCAGGCGTGACCCGGGGCTGGCTGAGCGGGTCGGCTCGATCGTCGCGGATGAATGACCGATCAGGAGGACCGCTCATGACTGACCAGATCCTGGCCGGTGGCGCCCGGCCGGAGGCACCGCCGCCAGGCTCGCTTCCGGCCCACCCGCTCGACCCGGCCAGTGCCGCGGAGTTCCTGGCCGGCCGCCAGATCCTGGTCGGCGCGGGCCTGCTCACCGAGGCCACCAGGTTCGGTTACTACGGCCTGGACGAGCCGGCCAAGAGCGAGGTGCTGGACGGCCCGGCTGATCCGGGGCCGGAGCGGCGGCTGCGGGCCTTCCTGATCGACGTGGTCACCGGCCAGTCCAGCGATGTGGTCGTATCGCTGACCCGCGGTTGCGTGGTCTCGCAGCGCACGCTGGACCCGGTGACCGACGGCCAGGTACCGATCCTGGATCAGGATTTCGCGCTGGCCGAGCAGGTGGTGCACGCTGACCCGCGGTGGCGCGCGGCCATGGCGCGGCGCGGGCTCACCGATGTCTCGAAGATCCGCGCGTGCCCGCTGACGGCTGGCTCGTACGGTGTAGCGGATGAGCAGCGCCGCCGGATGGTCCGGGTGCTCGCCTTCCTGCAGGCCGAAGAGCACGACCTGGCCTGGGCGCATCCGGTGGACGGGGTGGCCGCTTACGTTCGACCTGATCGAAGGCCGGGTCTTCGCGGTGATCGACGACCTCGACCTGCCGGTGCCGCGGGAATCGGGTGATTATGACGACCCCGCGGTGAGCGGGCCGCCGCGTACCACCCTGAAACCGATCGAGATCACCCAGCCGGAGGGACCGAGCTTCACCCTGGACGGCCATGCGGTCGACTGGCAGAACTGGTCGCTGCGAGTGGGCTTCGACGCGCGCGAGGGGCTGACCCTGCATCAGATCAGCTTCAACGACAACGGCCAGCGGCGGCCGGTGATCTACCGGGCGTCCATCGCCGAGATGGTCGTGCCCTACGGCGACCCGGCCGCCACCCGGTACTGGCAGAACTACTTCGACACGGGCGAATACCTGGTCGGGAAGTTCGCGAACTCCCTCGAGCTGGGCTGTGACTGCCTGGGCGAGATCGCCTACCTGGACGCGACGGTCGCCGACGATCACGGCGAGCCGCGGCTGATCCGCAACGCGATCTGCATCCACGAGGAAGACTTCGGCATCCTGTGGAAGCACACCGACATCTTCAACGGTTCGGCGCAGTCCCGCCGCCAGCGGCGGCTGGTCGTCTCCTTCTTCAGCACCGTCGGCAACTACGACTACGGCTTCTACTGGTATTTCTACCTGGACGGCAGCATCGAGTGCGAGGTGAAGCTGACCGGGGTGCTGTTCACCTCCGGCTACCCCGGCCCGGGCCACCCGTACGCCACGGAGGTCGCGCCTGGCCTGGGGGCCCCGGTTCACCAGCATCTGTTCAGCGCCCGGCTGGACATGATGGTCGACGGGCAGCCGAACGCGGTCGACGAGATCGACGTGAGCGGCCTCCCGGTGGGCCCCGGGAATCCGCACGGCAACGCCCTCGTCCAGACGGTGACCCGGCTGGGCCGGGAATCGCAGGCGGGCCGGCGGGCCGCAGCGGAGCGGGGCCGGGTCTGGCGGGTGCTCAACACCGAGCAGGTCAACCGGTTCGGCCAGCCCGTCAGCTTCACCCTCTACCCGGAAGCCGCGCCGACCCTGCTCGCTGATCCGGCGTCGGCGCTGTCCGCGCGGGCTGCGTTCGCCACCAACCACCTGTGGGTCACCCGGTACGACCCGGCACATCGCTACCCCGCAGGCGACTTCGTGAACCAGCACCCCGGGGGCGCGGGGATTCCCGCGTTCACCGCCGGTGACCACGACATCGACGGCGCCGACATCGTGCTGTGGCACACCTTCGGGCCCACCCATTTCCCGCGGCCGGAAGACTGGCCGGTCATGCCGGTGAGCCGGTGCGGGTTCACCCTGAAGCCCACCGGCTTCTTCGGCCGCAACCCGACCCTGGACGTGCCGCCGCCACCCGGGGCGCACTGCGGGCCCGGCGGGTGACTCAGGACAGGATGTCCTTCAGCCGGAACCGGCGGAACGCGAGGGCGAGCAGGACTATCGCGTAACAGGCCGAGACGGACGCCCCTTCCAGCATGCCGCTCCAGCTGACGGCAGGCTGCAGCGCATCCAGCCAGGCGAACTGCCAGTGCGTCGGCAGGATCTCCCGCCAGGAGCCGAGCGCGGTCACCTGGTCCAGGATGGTGCTGACGATCATCAGCCCCACCGCGCCGCCCACCGCGCCCAGCGGGGAGTCGGTGGACACCGAGAGCAGGAACGCGAGCCCGGCCACGGCAAGCTCACTGACCAGCACATAGGCCAGTACGATCAGCATCCGGCCGAGTGCCGGGCCGGCCGCCAGCTGCACCCCGGTGGCGGGCAGCCGCAGCGGATGCCAGCCGAACGCCACCGTCCCGGCCAGCAGGGCCATCACCGGCAGGCTGACCACGGCGAGGGTGGAATAGGCCAGCGCGACGGCCAGCTTCTGGCGCAGCAGCCGGGCCCGTGGCACCGGCGCGGCCAGCAGGTACCGCAGCGACGACCAGCTGGCCTCGCTGGCCACGGTGTCGCCGCAGAACAGCGCCACGGCCACCACCAGCAGGAAGCCGGCCGAGGCGAACAGGCTGAACGCGGTGAAGTTGAGGCCGCCCTGGGTGGCCACGGACACCAGCCCGGGGGTGTTGTTCCCGGCCGCCGGGCTGCTGATCCTGAACGCCCCGACCAGGATCCACGGCAGCGCCAGCAGCACAGCGAACGCCACGATCGTGCGCCAGCGGCGGACCTGGCGGATCAGCTCCACCCGGAAGGACAGCGTCCGGTGCGGGCGGTACCCCGGGGCGCCGAGCCCGGTGCTGGCGGTCATCGGCGCTCTCCCGGACTGGGCTCTGCACTGATCAGGGCCAGGAAAGCATCTTCCAGCCGGCGTCCTCCCGGGCCCACCCGGTCCACCGGTACCCCGGCGCCGACCAGCGCGGCGACCACCGCCGAGGGGGCGACCCCGTTCGGGTGCACGAGCACCCCGCCGGGCTGGGGCTCGGCGGCCTCGATCCCGCCCATGCCGCGTAGCACGGTCATCGCCTGCTGCGGCTGCGAGGTGCCCACGAGCAGCGCCGCGCCGTCGCCAGCGACCTCGGCGACCGGCCCGGCCGCGACCCGGCGGCCCTGGTTCATCACCACCACATGGGTGCAGGTCTGCTCCACCTCGCCGAGCAGGTGGCTGGACAGGATCACGGTCCGGCCGCGGGCCGCGTAGCCGACCAGGACATCGCGCATCTCCCTGATCTGCGGCGGGTCCAGCCCGTTCATCGGCTCGTCCAGGACCAGCAGGTCCGGCAGGCCGAGCATGGCCTGGGCAATGGCGAGCCGCTGGCACATCCCGCGAGAGTAGGACCGGACCCGGCGGCTGATGGCCGGGCCCAGGCCTGCGATTCCCAGCACCTCGGCCAGGTGCGCGTCGGCGGGCGGCCGGCCGGTGGCCCGCCAGTAGAGCTCGAGGTTGGCCTGACCGGACAGGTGTGGCAGGAAGCCAGGGCCTTCCACGAACGAGCCGAGCCGGGACAGGCCAGCGGCGCCCGGCCGCACCTGCTGGCCGAAGATCGTGATCCTGCCCGCGTCGGGGTAGATGAGGCCCATCAGCATCCGCAACGTCGTGGTCTTGCCGGCCCCGTTCGGGCCGAGCAGGCCGAGGATCTGGCCGCGCTCCACCCGCAGCGACAGCCCGTCCACGGCCAGCTGGCCATCCCGGTACCGCTTGGTCAGGCCGGTGATCTCCAGCGGCACGAGCGCGTCAGTGGGCGGGGGCCCTGGCTGGCCTGGCCGCGCACCGGGCCGCCGGCGGCGCCGGGCCAGCAGGAGGACGGCGGCTACGGCCAGCGCCGCGGCGGGCGCGGCCCAGGTCCACCAGGGCGCCCCGGTGTGCGTCACGGTCAGCGCCGGATCGGACGGCACGGACAGGCCGGGGGCGGCCAGCGCCACCTGGTAGGCCGCGGCCGCGGGCGAGGTCGCGTAGCCGAAATCAGTGCTGGTCAGCACGAGCCGGACCCGGTGCCCGGCCGCGAACTGGTAGTCGATCGCGGGCAGCGTCACGGTGACGCTAGCGCCGTGCGGCGCCCCGGTCACCCGCACCGGCGCGGCCAGCTGGAACGGCAGCGTGGCGGTACCGGCCTGGTCCACGTCGTACACCTCGGCGAACAGGGTGATGCCCGCGGCGCCGCTGACCCGGATCCGGACCGTGACGGAGCCGGTCTGCTGCACCGGCGCGGCCAGCGGTGCCGAGGTGAACGCGGCACTCTGGCCGGGCATGGGCAAGCTCAGTCCAGCACCCCCGGTGCTGAGCCCGGGCAGCACCGACAGGGACGGCGGGGTGCCACCGGGCGGGTTGATGACCGTCTGCGCCCGGCCGCTGAGCCGGATCATGGTGCGCCTGGTCCCGGCCAGCCCGGGGTAGCGCAGCGCGGTGGCGATACCCAGCACGTCGCTGCCGCTGGATGGGTCGTAGCCCAGGTCCCGGGTAACCGCGAAGGCGGGCTGGCCGGTACTGGGCACCCGGGCGCGGCTGCCACCCGGGCTGCCCGGGCGCGGCAGCAAGTGCCGGGGCTTCAGCCAGCGCTGGAACCAGTCCGCAGTGAGCTGGTCGATCCGGCTGGTCTCCTGGTTCCCGCCGTCGTGGCCGCCCGCGAACCAGACCATGTCCACCGGTGCGCCGTTGTGCCGGATGGCCTGGTAGTTGCCGTTGGCCTGGTCGAGGCCGAACAGCGAGTCGGTCTCGCCCTGGATCAGCAGGGTGGGCACGTCGATCCGGCCGGCCACGCTGGCCGGGCTGGACCGCAGCAGCAGCGAGACCGCCTGCGGGGTAGCCCGCCCCAGCAGGGCGACCTGCTGGTAGATGGCGCAGATCCGGGGCAGGAAGCGCCCGCACAGGCTCAGCGCGTGGGCCGCGGGATGGTCGGCACTGGGGTGGCCAGCACTGGGGTGGCCAGCACCGGGGTGGCCGGCACCGGCGAACCCCAGCGCGCCCTGGGTGAGCAGCAGGCCCGCCCACTGCTTCTTGAACACGCCGCTGGCCGGGCCGCCGCCCGCCGCGTTCGGGAACAGCGCGCTGGCCAGGTTGTACCAGGTGGTCTCCGGGACGATCGCGTCGATCCGGTGGTCGTAGGCGGCCGCGAGCAGCGCGATGGCCCCGCCGTAGGAAGCGCCCGCGATGCCGACCCTGGGGTCACCGGGCCGGTCGAGCAGCACCCGCCGCTGCCCGGCCAGCCAGCTGACCAGCTGCTGCACATCCTTGACCTCGTAGTCCGGCGAATCCAGGGCAACCTGCCCGGTGGACGCGCCAAAGCCGCGCGCGGACCAGGTGAGCACGGCGAACCCGGCCCGGGCCAGCTGCTCGGCCTCGGGCCGGACCGCCTCCTTGGTCTCGCCGAAGCCGTGCGCAAGCAGGATCGCGGGCAGCCGGCCAGCCCCGGGCGGGGTGAAAAAGCTGGCGTCGAGCAGCACATGCTGGTTGTTACCAGGCCCATCCAGCACCGGGATCCGCACCGACCGGACGGTCACCGGGACCGGGCCGCCGGTCACGGCGACGGTGGCGATCACCGCCGCGAGGATGCTGACGGCCGCCACGAGCGCGGCCAGCATCCGGCCCCGGGGGCGCCAGCGCAGCTGCATGCATGGGACGGTAGCAAGCCCACCGGGATGCCCACGGCCACCGCACAGGCCACTCTCAGCGAGGCAGGAGCCCGGGCGGCGCGAAACACATGCCCCAGGGGTGTTTCCTTCCGTCCAGCGGCACGGCATCGTTGATGAATTCGGATTGGTGCCAGACGGGAGGGGCGGGCGCATGAGCATTGATGCGCTGATTGTGCGGATGGAGTCGATGCTCGAGCCGCTGGAGCAGGCGGGTGATGCGCGGCGTTTCTTCCACGCCACCTACCTGCGCACCACCCGCGCGGTCCGGGATGCTCTCAAGGAGGGCTTGTTCGCCGACCCGGACTGGGTGGAACGCTGGGACGTGGCCTTCGCTGAGCTGTACCTGGACGCGCTGAGCGCGGACTCCGGCGGCGGCCCCGTGCCTGAGCCGTGGGCGATCGCGTTCCGCACCGCGCGGGACCAGCCGGATACGCCGCCGCTGGTGCAGGTCCTGCTCGGCATGAACGCGCACATCAACTACGACCTGCCGCAGGCCCTGCTCGCCGTGATCAGCGACGTTGAGTTCCACGACCCGGTGGTCACCGAGCGCCGGCACGCTGACCACAAGCACATCGATGAGGTCCTGCTCCAGCAGGTGGCGGCCGAGGACACCGAGCTGGTCCAGCTGAGCGGCCCGCGCTCGCTCAGCGACCGGCTGCTCCAGCCCGCCCAGCAGGCAGCAACGCGGCGCTTCCTGCAGGAATCCAGGACCAAGGTGTGGGACAACGCGGTGGAACTGAACGCCGCCCGGGCGCTCGGGCCCGTTGCCTATACCGAGCGGCTGGCGGACCTGGAGGCGCTGAGCGCGGACCGGGTGGCGGACCTGGTCCGGCCTGGGCCAGTGCTGCTGCGGCTCGCCGTCAACGGCTTCGGCGTGCGCCTGGTGGCCCGGCCCGCCCGATCCGCCCGGCCCGCCCGATCCGCCCGGTCCAAGGTCCCGAAGCGCGCCGCTGCCACCGGGCCCAGCCACCTCCGCTCGTTCGACCCACGGCTGGTAGGGGACCTGGAATACCGCGCCTGGGTCGGCTACTACCTGCGGGACTGGGGGCCGGTACTGCGCGCGTCAGTGAGGCTGGTCCGGGCCGGGTTCGGGATGAGCTGGCCACGGACCCTGTACGGGGCGTGGCTGGTGCTGCGCGGCAACCAGTTGTGGGCCCCGGCCGACAATGATCCCGACGCTGCGCGCCGGGTGATGCGCCGGTTCTACGCGCTGCTGCGGAGCGTGTACGGCGAGCCGCAGGACATCACCGAGGCGGCCCGGCTGGAAGTCGAGTGGTGGCGGGTGCACCGGGAGCGGCAGCATACCTCGGATCCCGGGGACCCCGATCCGCTGGTGGACGCGATAGCCCGGCTGTACGCGTTCCTGTACCAGCTGCCCGACAGTGAGGTGCGGCCCGCGGCCGCGCACCGCACCCAGGCGATGGACCTGTCCGATCAATGGATCAGGGAAGGCTGCCGGCCGGACAGCCCGTTGCTGCCACTGGAGCACGCGGCCCTGGTCCGGGCCTACGCGGCCCTGCTCGCCGCCGTGCACCGGTGAACCGTGCCCCGGTGAACCCTGCCCCAGTGAACCGTGCCCCGGTGAACCATGCACCGGTGAACTGTCCCCGGCGCTCCCCTCCGGCTGAGCCCTGGCCCTGATGGCCCCGGAAGGGAGCGCTTCCCGGCTATGCGCAGTCGTTCATCTCGTCTTGCTCAGGACTGAGGCCCTGGCCCAGGAGCCTCTGCTGTGCCGCGATGTGCGGCACAATGGTGATCACATCTTCCCGGCCCTGCTTGTAGCCTGCCGTCCAGGCCTCGTTCTCCTGGGCCAGCTGGTCGGCTTTGATCTTGCTCCGCTCTGCTTGTTCCTGCCAGTACCGGATTTCCTGCCGCATCTGCTCCCGGGCCTGCACCAGCGCCTGGGAGGCGGCCGCGGAGGAGCGGCGCGAGCCAAGCTGCCAGCCCAGCGCCACTCCGATGAGGATCCAGGCCAGGCCGAGGAGGATCATCCACCCACCTCGCTCCTGGCCAGGGCGAGCGTCGCAGTGCCCGGCTTCGCGATTCTGACTGGAATCGCGGCCCCCGTGTCTTGCATCGCGCCCGCCGCGATGTAGGTTTGTGCCAATGCCATGACTCCCCGTCAATGGTGTTGGTTTGGCTGATGGTCTTTTACTGGGTCGCTGGTGCGTCATCGCTGGCGGCCCAGTGTCATATCGCGGAAGTGCCGAGCCTTTCCCCGTCAGGCCGGCGACTCATTGCCCAATACGGCGGCCCCCGCGCGGGGCCTGGCCCGCATCGGTGGCTCGGCCCGCATCGGCGGGCCCGCCCGCGCCGGGTGATCCGCGCCGCACGCCCATCATCGGACGTGGGGCCGGTAACCGAGAGCCGGCCGGAGGCACAAGGCCGGAGCACCCTCTGGTTACTCCGCCTGGCAATCATGCGCGCCCTCCTGCACTCGGCGGGGCGGGCCTCTCACCTCAATTGAACGGCACTACAGTCTCAAGTGCAATATGCAGTGCAGTTTGCACAGCAGCTTGCAATCTGGGGTTCACTTAGCGCCTCACCAGGCTCTAAGCTTTAACACAGTCACACCGCGGCGACCTGCGTCAGCCGGGGAGGTGAGCGAATGCCCGATCCAAGCGGTCAGTCGGTCCGGCGACGCCGCCTCGCCGCCGAGCTACGCCGGCTGCGTGAGCGGGCTGGGCTGACTGGTGATCAGGTAGCCGAGCGGCTGGGCTGGTCCGGATCCAAGATCAGCCGGATCGAACTGAACCGGATCGGCGTCAAGCTCGCCGACCTCCGGAAGTTGCTGGACCTCTACGGCGTCAGCCCCGGGCACCGCGAAGACCTCCAGGCCCTGGCCCGCGAGTCAGTGGGAACCGCGGCGCTGGAGGTCCAGCCGTCCGCGCTCACCGCAGAACTGTCCACCCTCATCGACGAGGAAACTGAAGCCAAATCCGTCTGGACCTGGGAACCGCAACTGGTGCCCGGGCTCTTGCAGACAGAAAGCTACGCCCGGGCGGTCATCGCCGGCTGGACGGCAATAATGCCCACCCCCCGCGAAGAAGTGGAGCGGCGCGTCGGCACGCGGCTGGCCCGCCAGCGGCTGCTGACCCGCGACCCGCCACTCGAACTGCTGACCGTGATAGACGAATCGGTGCTGCACCGGAATATTGGTGGCGGCTCCGTCATGCGGGAACAGCTCGAGCACCTGGCCACGGTTTCCCGCAGGCCCAATGTCCGGCTGCAGGTCCTCGCCCTCGGCGGGGAGCATCCGATAGGAACCGGCTCCTTCAATTACATGCAATTCACCCAGCAGCACGACATCCCGCTCAACGACATCGTCAACGTGGAACAGCTCGCCCGTAATTACCATATAGATCAGGAGTCAGAAACTTTGCAGTATCAGGTGGCGTTCCGGCGGCTCGCCGCGCTGGCTCTCTCGCCCGACGAATCCCGCGCTGTGATGATGCGGACCATCCAGGACATCTGGTCCTGACCCCAGCCGGCTGATCCGGCCAGGCTCGCTTACCCGATGCCGAACTGACCGTTCTTGACCTCAGCCAGAAACTGCGCCCACGCGCTCCGGCCGAAAACCAGCGCTGGACCGCGCTTGTCCTTGGAGTCTCGTACCCCGAGGTCACCCGCTTCGAGCGAGGCGACCTCGACGCAGCTCCCGTTGTGCGCACTCCAGGAACTCTTCCGCCAGTCCGCCTCCGGGGCCAAGTCGGGTGCGAGCCGCGGACCCAGCTCAGCGCCGCCCTGCTGACCAGCGCGGTCCCGGCATGCTCGCTCCACTGCTACCCCCACGACTCTCCGGCCCTGGGCGCACGCCCCAGGGCCTCGCTTGGCACGGTGAGCCGCGGCCGGGAAGGGCCGACTGGCGTCCTCCCCAGGACGCCGCCGACATGGCAAGCCTGCCGCGATGACGGTAATTTAGCGGCCGTCCGCACGCCGGGGGGTGGTATTCAGAACTTCCTGGCGTGTCGGCATCGGATGCTCGCCGAACTGTGACTTGAAGTGTCGTTTCGGCTGATGCGCCGCAGGACCGCCTGATGGGGCAGCGCCATATTACCCACCATTAACCCAGCCCAGCCGACTGCTGAATTCCGGGGACCTGGGCTGGCCGTCAGCCCCGGACGGTCAGCCCCAGACGTCGTGGGCGACGTTGACGATGAGGTCGAGCTTGGCCACTTCCTCGTCGTAGGTCAGCGCGTTGCCTTCCACGGTGGAGGAGAACCCGCACTGGCCGGACAGGCAGAGCTGGTCCAGCGGGAGGTAGCGGGCGCCTCGTCGATCCGGCGCTTGAGGTCATCGGGGTTCTCCAGTGCGCCGGACTTGGTGGTGACCAGGCCGAGGACGACCATCTTGCCCGGCGGCACGAACCGCAGCGGCGCGAACCCACCCGACCGCTCATCGTCGTACTCCAGGAAGAACCCATCCACGTTCAGCCCGCCGAACAGCGCCTCGGCCACGAAGTCATACCCGCCCGACGCCGCCCACGAGGACCGGAAGTTGCCCCGGCACAGGTGCGTGGTCACCGCCAGCCCGGCCGGCTTGCCCGCCAGCGCGTCGTTGACCTGCTGGATATACCGCAGGTGCAGATGATCCGCATCCTCCCCCCGCGCCGCGATCTCGGCCCGCTGCGCCGGGTCGTTCAGGTAGGCCAGGCTGGTGTCATCGAACTGCAGGTAGGTGCAGCCCAGCTCCGCGATCCGGGCCACCTCATCGGCATACGCCGCCGAGAGATCGTGCCAGAACTCCTCGATGTCCGGGTACACGGCCGGGTCGATCGCGGCCGGGCCGCCGCGGTAGTGCACCATGTTCGGCGACGGGATGGTCAGCTTCGGCACCGCTGAGGTCACCACCGACTGCAGGTACCTGAAGTCATTCGCGAAGATTGCCTGGTCCAGCCGGACCTTGCTGTCCACCAGGATCGAGGCCGGGGTGAACTCGATGTCCCCGGACGCGTTGTGGAACTTGACCGCCAGGTTTCCTGGGGCCTTGCTGATGCCGCCCAGCTGGTAGATGAAGTCCATGTGCCACGAGGCCCGGCGGAATTCGCCGTCGGTGGCCGACTGCAGGCCGACCCCCTCCTGCATCTTGACCACAGCGGCGATCGCCTCGTCCTCCACCGCCCTGAGCTGGCCCGCGTCGATCCGGCCCGCGGCGAAGTCATCCCGCGCGGCCAGCAGCTCCGGCGGCCGCAGCAGGCTGCCCACATGATCGGCACGGAACGGCGGGGTAGTACGTGCGCTCATCTCTCTCCCTCGAGTGGCAGACCCGGCGATGACGGCCCGGCGGCAGGCCCGGCGGTGGACGGCCGAGCGGCAGATGCGGCTATGACGGCCCGCCGCCGATTATCCGCTCCACTACCAGCCGTTCGCCAGGGTGCTCGCCACAAGACCCAGGCTCTGGACATCAATTCACACACCAACCGCCGGCCCGGTAACCGCCCGGCTGCGGGCGTGGGAGCCGTCAGCTTGCGGGCCGATGACCGCCCGGCTGCGGGCGTGGGAGCCGTCAGCTTGCGGGCCGATGACCGCCCGGCTGCGGGCCAGGCCGCCGCTATCAGCGCACCGGCAGCCCGCCCTAGTAGTGGCACCGGGTGCCACAGTATGCGACCATTTGGTGTAGTCCCAGCTCCGGCGGGGTAGTCCCAGCTCTGGCGGCCCGGTGGCCAGCAGCGGTGCGAGCCGGGGAAGTTCTCTGGAGGTGATCGCCCATGACCAGCAATAGCGCGACGGACGAGACAGCACGCCAGACCGTAAGCCAGGCGGCGGACCAGGGAACCAGTGAGCCAGCGGCCCAGCCCGTCGCGGCCGAGGAACTGCTGATCGAGGAGATTTCCATCGACGGCATGTGCGGTGTGTACTGACCGGCCCGGTCATGACGTTCGATACCGCGCTCGGCTATGAGAAGCATCCTCAGGTAGCGATCAGGCCGGAAGGCTTCGGCGGCCTCGCTTACCACTACGGCACCCGGCGCCTGGTGTTCCTGAAGGCGCGGCCGCTGGTCGAGCTGGTGGACCGGCTGGCCGAGTTCGCCAGCGCGGCCGACGCGCTGGCGGCCTGCGTGCCCGCCCAGGACCATGAGCCGTACGCCCAGGCGCTCTCCGGCCTGCTTGCTTCCGAGGTGATCCGTGCGCGCTGAACCGGGCCGCCTGCTCGCCCCCCGGAGGTTCTCCGCCCGCACTGAACCCGGCCCGCCTGCCCGCGGGGTTCTCCGCCCGCACTGAACCCGGCCGCCTGCCCGCCCGGAGGTTCTCTGTGCCCAGTAGCCTGATCAGCCAGTTCTCCCGGGGCCTGGCCGCGCCCATCTGCCTGACCTGGGAGCTGACCTACGGCTGCAACCTGGCCTGCGTGCACTGCCTCAGCTCGTCCGGGCGGCGCGACCCGCGCGAGCTCAGCACCGCGGAAGCCCGCGGGATCATCGACGAGCTGCATGACCTCCAGGTGTTCTACGTCAACATCGGCGGCGGCGAGCCCACCCTGCGGCCAGACTTCTTCGAGCTGATCAGCTACGCGGTAGACCGCGGGGTGGGGGTCAAGTTCTCCACCAACGGCACCAAGCTGACCCCGCCGACCGCTCGCAAGCTGGCCGCCATGGACTACGTGGACGTCCAGATCAGCATCGACGGTGCCGACGCGGCCACCAACGACGCGGTACGCGGCGCTGGCTCCTACGCCGCCGCCCGGCGGGCCATGGACAACCTGGCCGCAGCCGGGTTCGGGCCGTTCAAGATCTCCATCGTGGTCACCCGGCACAACGTGGACCAGCTGGACGAGTTCGAGCGGATCGCCGCGGGCTACGGGGCACAGCTGCGGGTCACCCGGCTGCGGCCATCCGGCCGGGGTGCGGACAGCTGGGCGGAGCTGCATCCGACCCAGGATCAGCAGCGGGCGCTGTACCGGTGGCTGCTGGACCGGCCGCAGGTGCTCACCGGGGACTCCTTCTTCCACCTGTCCGCGCTGGGCGAGGCACTGCCCGGGCTGAACATGTGCGGGGCCGGCCGGGTGGTCTGCCTGATCGACCCGGTCGGCGATGTCTACGCGTGCCCGTTCGTGCTGCATGAGCAGTTCCGGGCCGGATCGGTCCGCGGCGCCGGCGGCTTCACCTCGGTGTGGCGGGAATCGGCCCTGTTCACCAGCTTGCGGGAACCCGGCTCGGCCGGGGCCTGCGCCTCGTGCGGCAGTTACGACGCCTGCCAGGGCGGGTGCATGGCGAGCAAGTTCTTCACCGGGCTGCCGCTGGATGGTCCCGACCCGGAGTGCGTGCACGGCCACGGCGAGGCGGCCCTGGCCGCGCTGGCCGCGCCCGGCGCCGCCGTCCCTGGCCAGGCCCCCGGCCCTGGTCACTCCAAGTACGCCAGCGGCACCCGCCCCGCCCTCCGCCGCGAGCCGGTGTTCCTGACCCTGGGCCGCCGCAGCTGAGCCAGCCTCAGCGACATATCACGCGTTCCGTCAAAATTCTGCCCGGTTTGTCCCGTTCTGCTGGACGGAACGCGTGATATGTCGCGCTGGCCTGTGACTTGAGTGGCCCTTGTGACCTGAGGGGCTGGTGCTACCACGCCGACCCGGGGCGATCCGGGCCGGGCCAGGCGATCCGGGCCGGGCCAGGCGATCCGGGCCGGGCCAGGCGATCCGGGCCGGGCCAGGCGATCCGGGCCCGGGGCGGCCGTTAGCGCGCTGACGCCTCCGCCAGCGCCCGGCCCACCAGGACCCGGGCCAGGTGCTCCCGGTAGCGCTGGCTGGCGTTGATGTCATCAGCCGGGCTGGTCCCCTCGGCAACCGGGCTGCGCACGAACGTGACCCGGGCCGCCCGGGCCAGCTCGGGCACCTTCAGGTCGTCGGTATACGTGCCACCTTCGGTGAGCAGCCGCGGATCCTCGGTCCTAACCACCCGGGTGCCCAGGATGCTCATCTAACCTCCGCGCAGTTACGGCACTTAGTGCACACTGAGCCGGGTCATGCGGGTCCGCCCTGACCAGCCCCGCGCCCGGCCTGGCTGTATGTGTCCAGCAATGCGTCCGCGGCGGTGAGGTCACCGTCCAGCGGCCGGTCCGCGGTGCTGGCGTCCAGCACCGTGTCGGCGGCGTCGAACGCCTCGCCGAGCGCCCGGCCGGCCGGGCGGCGGCGCTGCATCCGCAGCACCCGCACGGCCGCGGCCAGCTCGCAGGCCAGCACCGCCCGGTAGGCGGACACCGCCTCGGTGCTGGACCGGGCCGACTGGGTGGTGAACCCGGCATGCTCCTCCACCCCGCGGGACAGCACCGCACTGCCCAGCGCAGCGGGGGTGGCGAACCGGCGGATGTCCGCCACCGCGGACTGGGCCACGTACTCATAGATCATCAGCCCCGAGCTGGCCGGGGAGTCCGCCGCGAACGGGTCCAGCCCGGTGAAGGACGGCTCCATCAGCGTGCCGAGCCGGGCCGCGGACAGCGCCGCGGTCTGGAACAGGGCGGCCCGGACCGCGTCCAGCGCCAGCCCCACGTAGGCGGTGTGGAAGTTGCCGTTGTGCCAGGCCATCTGCGCAGGCGGCGTCGATCAGCGGGTTCTCGCCAGCCGCGTTGAGCTCGATGGTGACCAGCTGCTCGGCCACGCCGAGGCAGTCCAGCACCGGGCCGTGCACCTGCGGGAAGGCCCGGTACCCGTACGAATCCTGGATCCGCGCGGCCAGCTGCGGGCCAGCCGCCAGCAACGACCGGACGGCCCCGGCCACTCGCTGCTGCCCGGCGGGCCGCCCGCGATGCACCGCCAGGGCGTACGGCTCCATCGAGCCGCGTACCGCGAGCAGGGATAGCGCCGCGACCACTACGGCGGCGTCCAGCAGGCCCGCCAGCGCGGCACAGGCCAGGGCCGCTTCCCCGAGGGTGGCTGCGTTGCTGCTCATGAATCCGGGCGCCTCCGCGGGCCGGAGCGCAAACCGGGGCGGCGGCCCGGTGCCGGTGTGCCAGGCTCGCTCGCCGAGCAGGCACAGCCCGGCCGAGGCGAGCGCGGTCAGGTCGCCGGTGCCGATCGCGCCGTACAGCGGGACCGGTGGGGTGAACCCGCGGTTGATCGCGTCGGCCAGCACGTTCAGCACGTCCGGGTGCACCCCGGAGCCGCCCGCGCCGATCTGGTTCAGCCGCACCACCAGCATGGCCCGGACCAGGTCCGGGGCGAGGTACGGGCCCGCGCCAGCCGCGTGGCTGCGCAGCAGCCGCAGCCCGTGCTGCCCGGCGTCGGCCTGGTCCAGCGCGACCGTCCGGTTCGCGCCCACCCCGGTGGTCCGGCCGTACACCGGCCGCTGCGCGGCGATCTCCCGGGCCGCCTGCCAGGCCGCCCGCGCCCGGCTCACCGCCCCGGCCGCCACGCTGACCTGGGCCCCCTGCCGCGCCACCGCGCCGACCTGGCCGCAGGTCAGCGCTGTCCCGTCGATGACGACGCCCGGCCCGGTCATCCTGTGCCCCTTTCCTTCCGTGGCGAGCGCGGCTGATCCTCCCGGCGAACCCGGCGATTCGGCCCATTCTGGACGGCTCCGCTGGCTACCATGCCGCTGACGGAGGTACCGACGACGATGTCAGCCCGCGGTCCCAGCCGCCGCCGCGCGCCGGCCGCGCGGGACCGACGGCGCGAACTCTACGTGGTGCTCGCGGCGGCCGCGCTGGTCGCGGCCGTGCTCTACGTCATGGTGGGGCATGACCGGCCGCCCGCCGCCCCGGCCGCGGCCACCCCGGCGCCCGCCGTGACCGCCAGCCTGCCGCTGGCCGCGGCGGTGGCGTGTGCGACCCCAGGTGGGGCGCCGGCCAGCACGGCACCGGCAGGCACGGCACCGGTAACCACGGGGCCCACCCCACCGTGCGCCGGGCGGCTGACGCCGGGCCGCCCGGCCGCCAGCACCCGGCCCCGGGCGACGGCGGCGCCGTCCACCCGGACCCCGTCCGCGCCAGCGTCACCGCCAGCCTCGTCCAGTGCTCCGCGCCCGGTCAGCCCGCCCGCTCCCGGGGCAGGCGCCGGCCCCAGCAGCGCCGCGGCCGCCCAGGTGCTGGCGCTCATCAACTCCGCCCGGGCCCAGGCGGGCCTGCCGCCCTACACGATCACCGCCGGGCTGAACAGCAGCGCGGCCGCGCACACCACGGTGATGGCAGCGGGCTGCGGGCTGTCCCACCAGTGCCCGGGCGAGCCCGCGCTGGGCACCCGGGAGTCCAACGCGGGAGTGCACTGGACCGCGGCCGGGGAGAACATCGGCGAGGGCGGCCCGGTGGCGAACACCCCGGCGGCCATCGCGGCGATGGCCACCGGCCTGACCCAGGACATGCTGAATGAGAAGCCGCCCGACGACGGCCACCGGCTGAACATCCTCAGCAGCGCGTTCACCCATGCCGGGATCTCGGTCTACCGGGACAACGCCGGCACCGTGTGGATGACCCAGGACTTCTCGAACTAGGCCCTCGCCGGCGAGGCGGGGCGCGCCGCAAGCGTGTCCCCTCCGAGCCAGCGACGCGCGGGGGTTCCGGGGAGTCGCCCCCCCGGGCTAACAGAGCTCAGGTCTTGTCGTACCGGGTGGGCGGGAAGCCGTCCGGACCGAGCGACAGCTCACCCTTGGCTTCCTCCCGCTCGATCTCGGCCCGCGCCTCCTGGAACTCCCGGCTCCCGGTAACGTCCGTGGGCACCGGGTCGTCGGTGGCCGGCGGCACCTCGTCCGGCTCGTACGGATCGATACCCGCGTCCACCCGCTCTTCTTCGGCCAGCTCGGCCAGCTGGTCGTCATCGAGGCGGTCGATCTCGCCGCCGTGCTCACGCCGGTTGCGGCGGAACTCAGACGGCTCGCGTGGCGGTTCCGGTGGCAGCTGAGTCATTAGTCCAAGGTACGCCCGTGCTGCGAACCCGTGCTGCCAACCCCGTGCTGTCAACCCCGTGCGGTAGCCACCCCGGACCGGGCCGGGGCCCGGTCCGGGCCCGGGAATAGCCGCGGCCGGCCTGCGGTTGTCCAGTCATCGCCGTATCCAGGCCCCGGCAATATGGGCCATCAGTGAAATGCGGCCTTCTTCATGCACGGCTCGCGTGCCCTACCAATCGATACCCGCTCTGACCTGCCCAAAGGCACGTCCGCTGACGGCGAACGATTTCTGGAAACAAACCACGCAGGCTGTTGTTGAAGCGTAAACCACAAGCTGAAGTATTTGGGAAGTGACCAATGAGCGAAACACTCGCCCTGCCGGTACTGCCACTGGACGACTCCGTGGTGCTGCCGACGATGGTGGTGCCGCTGGACACCTCCGCCACTGAGGCGCGGGCCGCGATCTCGGCCGCGCAGATGTCCGCGGCTGTGCCTGGTGCCACCGGCAAGACGCCGCAGGTACTACTCGTGCCCCGGCTCGACGGCAAGTACTCCGCGCTCGGCACGCTCGGCGCGGTGGAGCAGACCGGGCGGCTGCCCAGCGGCGAGCCCGCTGCTGTCATCCGCGGCCTGGCCCGGGTCCGCATCGGCGTCGGCACCACGGGACCGGGGGCGGCACTGTGGGTGGAGGGTTCCGTTGTGGAGGAACCGCCTGCCAGTGCGCGTGCCCAGGAACTCGCCCGTGAGTACCGCGGCCTGGCCGCCACGATCCTGCAGAAGCGCGGGGCGTGGCAGGTCGTGGACGTGCTGCAGCGGATCACCGACCCGTCCGCGCTGGCGGACAGCGCCGGTTACGCCGGGTACCTGACCCTGGAGCAGCGCCAGCAGTTGCTGGAGACGATCGACCCCGAGCAGCGGCTGGAGCTGCTGACCGGGTGGGCCCGGGACCAGCTGGCCGAGCTGGACGTGGCCGAGACCATCCAGAACGACGTCCGCGAGGGCATGGAGAAGCAGCAGCGGGAGTTCCTGCTCCGCCAGCAGCTGGCCGCCATCCGCAAGGAACTGGCCGGGCTGGACGGCGAGCCGGGTACCGAGGAAGAGGACTACCAGGCCCGGATCGAGGCGGCGGACCTGCCGTCGAAGGTGCGGGAGGCCGCGCTCAAGGAAGCGGCCAAGCTGGAGCGCGCCTCGGACGCCTCGCCGGAGGGCAGCTGGATCCGCACCTGGCTGGACACCGTGCTGGAGATCCCGTGGAACGAGCGCACCGACGACGCCTATGACATCGCCGGGGCACGGGAGATCCTGGACGCGGATCACGCGGGCCTGGACGACGTCAAGGAGCGGATCATCGAGTACCTCGCGGTGCGCAAGCGCCGCACGGACAAGGGCCTGGCCCTGGTCGGCGGCCGCCGCAGCGGTGCGGTGCTCGCGCTGGCCGGCCCGCCCGGGGTCGGCAAGACCTCGCTGGGTGAGTCGGTGGCCCGGGCCATGGGCCGCAAGTTCGCCCGGGTGGCGCTGGGCGGTGTCCGGGACGAGGCGGAGATCCGCGGGCACCGGCGCACCTACGTGGGCGCGCTGCCCGGCCGGATCGTCCGGGCCGTCCGCGAGGCGGGCTCGATGAACCCGGTCATCCTGCTGGACGAGGTGGACAAGCTGGGCGCGGACTACCGTGGCGACCCGACCGCGGCGCTGCTGGAAGTGCTCGACCCGGCGCAGAACCACACGTTCCGCGACCACTACCTGGAGGTCGAGCTGGACCTCTCGGACGTGCTGTTCATCGCGACCGCGAACGTGCTGGAGCAGATCCCCGGTCCGTTGCTGGACCGGATGGAGCTGATCCAGCTGGACGGCTACACCGAGGCCGAGAAGGTCACCATCGCGACCGGCCACCTGCTGCCCCGGCAGCTGGAGCGGGCCGGCCTGGAGGCAGCCGACGTGACCATCACCGCTGAGGCGCTGCACCTGCTGGCGGGTGAGTACACCCGCGAGGCCGGCGTCCGGTCCCTGGAGCGGACCATCGCCCGGGTGCTGCGGAAGGTCGCGGCTCAGGTCGCGACCGGCGCGGCGGTCCTGCCGGTCACGGTGGATGCCACGGACCTGCACGGGTACCTGGGGCACCCCCGGCACACCCCGGACTCGGCCGAGCGGACCGCGGTCCCCGGCGTGGCCACCGGCCTGGCGGTCACCGGCACCGGCGGCGACGTGCTGTTCATCGAGGCGTCGCTGGCTGACCCGGAGACCGGCGCCACCGGCGTCACGCTCACCGGCCAGCTCGGTGACGTGATGAAGGAGTCGGCCCAGATCGCGCTCTCCTACCTGCGCTCGCACGGCGCAGAACTGGAGCTGCCGGTCAGCACCCTGAAGGACCGGAGCGTGCACGTGCACGTGCCGGCCGGCGCGGTGCCAAAGGACGGCCCCAGCGCCGGGGTGACGATGACCACCGCGCTCGCGTCGCTGCTGTCCGGGCGGCTGGTCCGCTCCGACGTGGCGATGACCGGGGAGGTCTCGCTCACCGGCCGGGTGCTGCCGATCGGCGGGGTGAAGCAGAAGCTGCTCGCCGCGCACCGGGCTGGCATCACCACGGTGCTGATCCCCAAGCGGAACGAGCCGGATCTGGAGGATGTGCCGGACAACATCCGGGAGCAGCTCTCCATTCACCCGGTGAGTGACGTCCGTGAGGTGCTGGAGCTGGCCCTCGAGCCCGCGACCAGCGGGGCCGCGGCCATCGCGGCCTGACGTGGCGATCGGCCGTGGTCACCGCGGCCTGACGTTCACCTTCCTGTCCGGCTGGCGCCTGTTACGGCGCCAGCCGGACAGGTATTTTTGCGCCCATGGACACCCTGGGCGAAGACCTGGTTCTGCTGTCCATCCGGGATAACGGCCGGGTGGCGACCAAGGAGCGGATCGGCTTCGGCCTGATGGGCTCCGAACTGGTCCGGCTGGCCCTGGCCAGCCGGGTGGACATCCAGGACGACCGGATCATCGTGCTGGACCCTACGCCCACCGGGGATCCAGAACTGGACCAGGCGCTGGCCAGCATCATCGCGAAGCGGCGCCCGCCCAAGGCCAAGGACTGGGTCGGCTCGCCCCGGCGGAAAATCCTGGAGGCCTACCTGGACCGCCTGGCCAGTTCCGGGGTGCTCCGGCGGGAAACGGGCGGCTTTCTGTCTAGCACCCGGTGGCGCGTGGCCGACCCCGGCCGGGTCGCCGCCGCCCGGGCCGAGCTGGATGCGATCGCCCAGGGGCCGGGCCAGGCGGACCCGGCCCGAGCGGACACCGCGCAGGTGGCGCTGGCCGGGCTGGCGACCGCCGCCGGGCTCGGCGCACTGCTCTATCCGGGCTGGTCGCACCGGGCCGAGCGGAAGCGCCTCGAGCAGGCCGGTGCGGGCAAGTCCAGCCCTCCCCGAGGTCACCGTGCTGACGTAGGTTTCGGCAGCACGGGTGGGGACGCCGCTCTCGCGGCCGGTGACGCCGCGGCGCAGGCCGCTGCTGACCACGCCCGGGCTGCCCAGCATGGGAGCGAGGCCGCCACGCACGCGGCCAGCCAGGCCGCCGGTCACGCCGCGGCGCATGCGGCCAGCCAGGCCGCCGGTCACGCCGCGGCGCACGCCGCTGGCCAGGCCGCCAGTCAAGCCGCAGCACACGCGGCCAGCCAGGCGGCGGCCCAGGCGGCCGCTCAGGCCGCGGCGCATGCGGCCGCTCAGGCAGCGGCACATGCCGCGGCCGCGGCCGCCGCACATTCCGCCAGCCACGGCGGGGGCGGTGCCGTGGGCGGCCACGGCCACTAAAGCCGGGGGCGCGGCAGGTAGGGAGCCCGCCAGCGCGGGAGACCAGCAGGCTGCCGGGCTCAGGTCCTGATCTCCGCCTGAAGGCGCCGTGCGGTCCCGCCGGTGATGCTCCTGCGGGCACTGGCTGGCACGCCGTCCGCGGCCAGGCCCTCCAGCAGCTGGGTGACGGTCAGTGCGGTGTTCGGTGAGTCCGAGCCGAACAGCACCTTACCCGCGAGTGCGGTCAGCCGATCGCCGGGCAGCCGTACCCGGTCGTAGATCACAGGAGTGAGGTCGGCATGCACCCCGGGATGCGCGGCCACCAGGCCCAGCGCCGCCTCCGCCGCAGCGTGGGCGCAGTGCGCGATGATGATCCGGGCTTCTGGATACCGGCTGGCCACGGTCGCGACCGGCTGCAGCTCAGCTGCTTCCGTGTGACCATCTGCGGCGTGCCCCGCGTGCAACACGACCGGCAACGCCACCGCCGACACGTACTCCCAGACCGGATCGAGACGCCGGTCGTCAGCTGCGAAATCACCCACCGAGCAGTGCAGTTTCAGCGCGCGCAGGCCCAGGTCCTCCACGGCACTGCGGACCATGTCACCCGGCCGGTGGTCGGCTGGGTGCACCGTACATCCCCCGACCACCCGCACCGGGCCGTCCCGCTGGCCGGTGACGAAGCGTGCCATCGCCTCGTTCAGGTCCCCGGCCGAAGCAGGGCGGCGGGCGTACGGCAGCGACCACACCTCGGTGATTCCCTCGGCGGCCAGCCGGTCGCACACGGCGGCAGGCTCGGCCGGGTAGGCGAAGCCGTTGCTGGGGAAGCCGCGGGCATCGAAGAACCCGCGGATCGCCGCCTGCAACCGCGGTGGTAGCAGGTGAACATGAGCATCAACCACATCACCAGACGCAGCATCGTTCGGCACAGATCCGGTTTACCTGGTCCCAGACCAGCCCTCCGACACCGCCCCCCGGCTCCGCCGCTTGTCCGCCCAGGGGACTGGCGTTCCCGGCCCGACCGCTCTTTCCCACTCCCTCCCCCACTCCGGACTGGTGGCACCGGCTCCACAGCGGCGGCACGTCTCCCCGGGTGCCCGGCACGTTCCCCGGCGCTCGGCACGCGCGTTTCAGGGGCGCAGCTCGGTCATTTCGCAACACCCGGCACAGCCATTCCAGCCGTACGACACCATTCCAGCCGCACGACACGCGATGAAAAGATACCGAATACAAGCGTGATCATGGAATTATTTCGATACTATGTTCTATACGTGCCGGTATGGTCTGGGAGGTGATCAGGTGGACGCCAGCGGCCAGCATCGCGCCATGCCCCCCGGCCCTCCGGCCATGCCCCCCGGCCCTCCCGGTGGGCCGCACCCGCGCCTGCCGGGTGACCCCGCCGTCACCCCCCCAGCAGGCGCGTCCCCGGAAGGCCCAGCAGGCCCGTCCCCGGAAGCGCCCCGGCCCGAGGGCACCTTTCCGGAGGATGTCCTCCCCGAGGACTTTCCGGAGGATGTCCTCCCCGAGGATGCGTACACCTACGACGGGCTCCCGGGCGGCGGGCGGGACTCATCCGGCGGGGACCTTGGCCTGGGTGGCGAGCCCGGGTGGCTGGGTGATCCAGTGGTGGCGGCGTGGCTGGATGCCACTGCGGATGACCCGCAGGATGCGGTGGTGCTTTCTACGGGGGCGGCGTTCGCCCTCGGCGGCGCGGCGGATTCGATGCTGCCGGGGCCGGTGCTGGCCGATCTGTCGGGCCGGGTGCACGGGGATGGGCTTTCCGGGCTGGACGATGACGCGCTAACCGGGGTACTGCAGGCTGCGAGCCGGCTCGCGTCCTGGGCCGCGGCGCTGCGCCTGGCCGCAGTCTCCCAGCTCGCCTCCTGCCGCGAAGCCCGGGCCCGGGCCAGCGGGGACTGGCGGCCGTTCGAGCACGCCAGCGACGAGATCGCGTTCGCGCTCACCCTGACCGGGCGCAGCGCCGGGCGGCTGCTCGCCTTGGCCATGGCCCTGGACAGACTTCCCGCCACCCGCGCCGCCCTCGAAGCCGGGCAGATCGACGAGCGCCGCGCCGAGATCATCGCCGACGAACTCGCCGGGCTCGATGACGAGCAGGCCGTGGCGGTGGAGGCCGCACTGATCGGAAAAGCGGCCGGGCTGACCAGCGGCCAACTGCGGCCCGCGGTCCGCCGCGCCGTCCTGGCCGTCAACCCCGGCGCCGCGAAACAGCGCAAAGATGAGGCGCTGAAAGATGCCCGGGTGGAGGCGTTCACCGAGACCGCCGGGACCGCCGCGCTGTGCGGCCGTGACCTGCCCCCCGCCGAAGTCCTCGCCGCGGACACCAACCTCACCGCCCTGGCCCAGGACATGCGCCAAGCGGGCATCGAGGGCAGCCTGGACGAACTGCGCGCCTGTGCCTACCTCCACCTCCTGACCGGCCACGACCCCGACACCCTGCTCGCCGCGGTAGCCGCCAGGCGGGATGGCGAGCAGGGGGCCAGCGCGGGGACGCCCGGCGATGGCGCAGACGGGCCGGGGCAGGCAGGAGAAGGCACCCCCGCCGGGACGCCCGCCGCCGGGCCAGCCGGCCCTGGCCCGAGGCTGCGCGGCACCGTGAACCTGACCCTCCCCCTCGCTACCTGGCTGGGCTGGTCCCGGTCCCCGGGTGACGCCGCCGGGTTCGGGCCACTGGACGCCGAAGACTCCCGCACCGTCGCCGCCTGGCTCGCCCGCCACCCCGCGACCCAGTGGTGCCTGACCCTCACCGGCCCCGCCGGGCACGCCCTCGCCCACGGCTGCGCCCGCACCAGCCCCGGCCCGGGCGGCCCCCGCCCGGGCGGCCTCGGCTCGGGCGGCCCCCGCCCGGGCCGCGCCGGCCGGGAGAACAGCCCTCCCTCCGCCACCGGGCCCCCCGGCGCCTGGGACTGGCTCACCGGCATCAGCCTCACCCCGTTGCAAACCCGCGACTGCACCCACCCCCGCCAATCACGCGCTTACCAGCCCCCCGCCTCCCTGCGCCACCTCATACAGATCCGCAACGCCACCTGCACCGCACCCGGCTGCCGCCGCCCCGCTGTCGCCTGTGACCTCGACCACACCGTCCCCCACCATCGCGGCGGACTCACCTGCGAATGCAACATCGGCCCCGCCTGCCGCCGCCACCATCGCACCAAGCAAGCACCCCACTGGACCCTCACCCACCACCAGCCCGGCACCCTCACCTGGACCACACCCGCGGGGCGCAGCTACACCACTACGCCCACCACCTACCCCAGCTGAGAAACCAGCGGCGGCGCCGTGACATGCTCGGACTCCGCGCGTCATGGCTCCGCATGTCAAGGCTCCGCATGTCAAGGCTCCGCGCGGCATGGCGCTGTCTCGGCTAGCGGGAGAGTGACTCAATTCCTATGGAGCGAATCGCCAGGCTGTCCCCGGATGTCCTCGACGAACACCAGCGGCGGCTTTACGCCGCCATCATGTCCGGCCCACGGAGTGGCACCCAGCCTGTCCCGCTGACCGACGACGCTGGGGCGCTGACCGGGCCGTTCAACGCGATGTTGCTCCAGCCGGCCATTGGCACGGCGTTGCAGGCCCTTGGTGCCGCGGTCCGGTACCAGGGCAGCCTGCCCAGCCGGACCAGGGAACTGGTGATCCTGGTGGTGGCCGCGCACTGGTCGAGCGAGTTTGAGCAGCACGTGCACGAGGCAGGCGGGCGGCAGGCTGGCCTGCGCGAGGAGGACCTCGCCGCGATCCGGGCCGGTCAGGAGCCGGATCTCGCCGACCCCAGCGAGCGGGCCGCCGTCCGCGCCGCCTGGGCGCTCGCCCGATCCGGTGACCTCGACGACGAGCAGTACACGGCGGCCGGGGAGCAGCTGGGCGCGGCAGCCATATTCGAGCTCAGCACGATCGTCGGCTATTACGCCACCCTGGCCCTCCAGCTCCGGGTCTTCCGCGTATCCGCTCCGCGCTAGCCGCTTCAGGCAGCCAGGGTTCAGGCAGCCAGGGTTCAGGCAGCCAGTTTGGGCAAAGGGACCTGGAGGCAGGCGGCACCCTGACGACGGCTGGCCCGGCACCGGAGATAGCACCTTCGGTGCCGGGCCAGCCGGCCTTTCAGCTAGGCCAGGGCCGGCTAGCGAGGCCCGGGGACGACCACTACGGGGCAGTGCGCGTGCTGCACCACCTGCGTGCTGACTGAGCCCAGGACCAGGCGGGCGAAGCCGCCGGTGCCCCGGGAGCCGACCACGAGCACGTCGGCGTCTTCACTGGCGTTGATCAGCTCCAAAGCGGGTCCGCCGCTGACCGTGCGCACCGTGACCGACGACGGCTTTGGGCCGCCGACCTGGCCCACCACCTTGTCGGTCAGTTCCTGGACGACAGCGTGGAGTTTGTTTTCCTCCGGTTGGTCCGTCGGGAAATTGATCGGAGCGCCGGTCCACGAGCTGAGGGCCACTGGGTGAACCGAGAGGACGGTAAGCGGCGCCTGCCGGATCCCTGCCTCCTTGACCGCCCATTCGACTGCCATGCGGGAGTGATCCGAGCCATCCACTCCAACGACGATTCCAGGCATCGCTTTGCCTCCATTGCCACTCTGCCTGGCCGGGCACCGGCGGCTGGCCGGTGCCCCGGTCCTTTAACAACTGCAACGCTAACCCCGCGGGGTGCCCTACGTCAGGGGCGCAGCGCCCCGGGCACTTGGGACCTTCTTCCTGAAGAGGCAAGACAATGGTCCTGACCAGGAGCCAGCCCAGAGGCTTAGGGTGGGCTATGCCACTGATCTTGTCCAGAGGTGAGAGCGGACGGGACAGGCAGGAACGGCCCGGACAGGGTCAGGGCAGAGAGGCCACGCACAGATGGAGCAGTCACCGCAGGATAGCGGGCAGTCCGCCGCAGATGCCGGGAACCGCAGCCCGATCAACGTGTTCTTGCTGGATGATCATGAGATCGTCCGGCGCGGGGTACGGGACCTGCTCGAAGCCGAATCCGATATCACCGTGGTCGGCGAGGCCGGCACCGCCGCCTCCGCGCTCGCCCGCATCCCCGCCCTGAAACCCGACGTCGCTGTGCTGGACATCCGCCTGCCCGACGGCGACGGCGTCTCCGTCTGCCGCGACATCCGCTCCCGCATGCCCCAGGTCGCCTGCCTCATGCTCACCTCCTTCAGCGACGACGAAGCCCTTTTCGACGCCATCATGGCCGGCGCCGCCGGCTACGTCCTCAAGCAGATTCGCGGCACTGACCTCGTCGGCGCCGTCCGCACCATCGCCTCTGGCCAGTCTCTCCTGGATCCCGAAGCCGCCTCCCGCGTCATGCGCCGTATGCGCGACACCGCCGCCCGCGCTGACCCCCTGGCTGGCCTCACCGATCAGGAGCGCCGCATCCTCGAGCTGATCGGCGAGGGCCTCACCAACCGCCAGATCGGCGACCGCCTCTTCCTCGCCGAGAAAACCGTCAAAAACTACGTCTCCGCCCTGTTCACCAAGCTCGGCATGCAACGCCGCGCCCAAGCCGCCGCCTATGCCGCCCGCATCTTCGACGACCCCCATTACCCCGACCACCACAACAGCTAACCCACAGGTCCCCAGTGGCCTCAGCCATTACGGGGCCGGCACGAGCACCAGTTCGTCTAAGCCGGGGAGGCTTGTCCGTCCGGGCTCTAACCGCAGCGCCGCGCCCGCCAGCTTCCGCTGCTGGCCAGGCTCACCCTCGTGGGCCTGCGATCCAGCCGCTGGGGCCTGCGACCCAGCCGCAAGCGCCTGTTGCTGGGTAACCACTACGACCGGGCACGGCGCCGCGTACAGGCAGCACCGGGCCACCGCGCCGACGTGGGGGGTGAACTGATAGGCGCTGTGGCTCTCAGCGGCCGACTTACCCCCCAGCACCAGTAGCTCGGCCCCGGCGGCGCAGCGCAGCAGTACCCGCGCGGCCAGCCCTTCCGCGACCTCCAGCAGCGGATCGGCGGTGCTGTCTTCGCCCAGGGCCGCGCGGACCGCGGTCGCCAGCAACGATGCGGCCGCCGCACGGTCCCCGGCAGGTGCCCCGGGAGCGTAAGGGGCCCGGCCGAAGAGCGGATGCTCCCAGGCGTGGACTGCGTGCAGCACCACCCCGCGGAGGGCTGCTTCCCTGGCCGCCCAGCGGATGGCCGCCATGGACGCCGGGGACCCGTCAACCCCGACCACGATCCGCCGCGGCGCGTCCTGACCGGCTTCGCACCCCATCAGGCTCTCCCTCCATGCTGGCGGGCGCCGCCCGCCCCTCAGTCTTCAGCGTTACCCGCCGCCGACCGGCTGTCTTGGGTCAAAGGTCCCGCTGATCGCGGGAAGTTCTCGCGGCCCTGATACCAGCCGCCTTATGCCCCCCGAGTACCGAGGCCCAAGGGCCCGGCTCAGCGGGACCTCGGACCGCAGCGGTACCAGCTACCGCAGCAACAGCATGAATACAGCACGATGAACGCCGCGACAACAACACCGCGAACACAGGACAACGCCGCGGCAACGGCAGCGACACAAACGGCAGCGACACAAACGGCAGCGACACAGACAGCAGCGACCAAGAGCACCGGCGCTGGAGGTGAACCCGAACGTGACAGCCAGACAGCAGGCCGAAGGGGACGGCACACGATCCGTTGGCCGCGTGGCCGGGCCATCGGCCCACGATCCGGGTGATCTCAGTGCCCGGGTATACCAGCGGCGCAGGGCGCTGAAGCTCAGCCAGCAGGAGATTGCGGCGCGAGCTGGGATGAGCGTCCCGTACCTGGCCTATCTTGAGACCCACCCGGCCAGGCCCACGGCAGCTGCCCTGCGCCAGCTGGCCGCTGCCCTCGAGACGACCCCGGAGGCCCTGCTCGGGGCAGGCACCAGCCGTGCGCCCGGCGCGGGCAGTCCCGGCCTGGCCAGCCGTCCGCTGTTGCAGACGCTGAGCCCGGCCGAATGCCACGACCTGCTGGCCTCCGGCGGTGTCGGGCGGGTGGTCTTTGACTCGGCGGATGGCCCGGTGGTGCTCCCGGTCAACTTCGCCATGGCCAGCCAGACCGTGGTGCTGCGCACCGGCGCGGACACCCAGCTGGCCGCCCGGCTGGACTGCCAGGTCGGTTTCGAGGTGGACCAGCTGGATGAGGCGCTCAGCCAGGGCTGGAGCGTGCTGATCATCGGCCACGCCACCCGGGTCAGGAAGGAAGAGCAGGTGCGCTACTTCGAGGCACACGCGAACCTGCACCCGTGGGCGGGCGGCGCCCGGGATGTCTACGTGCAGATCATGCCGCGCCGGATCAGCGGGCGCCGGATCACCAGCTGAGCCCGGCGGGACTCACCCGCCTCACTGAGCTGAGTCCGGCCGGCCTGGCCCAGCTGGTGCCGCCTCCGCCGGCTGGGCCACCGGCCGGGCTCTCCGGGCCGGCTCCCGTCCTGGTGGCTGAGCCGGACGGGGCAAGACCGGCTGCGGCGGAATCTCAAATTTCTGTGGCTGCCCGGGGGACACCCGGACCGGGGTGCCGTAGTGCTGGACGGCCAGTGGCGGCCCATCCCCGGTCACTTCGTAGGTGGCCGTATCCGGGGTTATCGTCACGTGCAGCCGGCGGTCACGGAGGCAGACGGTGAACCTCAGCCTGGTCAGTGCCGGGGGCAGCTTGGGCGCGAAGCTGGGCGTCGCACCAGGCCGGTGCCGCATCCCGCCCAGCCCGCCCACCAGGGCCATCCAGCAACCGGCGAGTGCCGCGATGTGCAGGCCGTCCCTGGTGTTGTCCTCCAGATCCGCGAGATCAATCAGCGCCGTCTCGCCCAGGTAGTCGTAGCTCAGGTCCAGGTGGCCGGTTTCGGCGGCCAGTACCGCCTGGCTGGAGGCAGACAGCGAGGAGTCCCGCACAGTGATCCCCTCGTAATAGGCGAAATTACGGGCCTTCTGCTCGGCGGTGAAGGCGTCCGGGCAGAGCTGCATGGCCAGCACCAGATCAGCCTGCTTGACCACCTGCTTGCGGTACAGGTCGAAGTACGGGAAATGGCGCAGCAGCGGGTACTGGTCCGGCCTCGTCTGAGCGAAGTCCCACCGCTCGTGCCGGGTGAACCCTTCGGCCTGCGGGTGCACGCCGAGCGCCTGGTCGTACGGCACCAGCATGCCGTCCGCCGCGGCGCGCCACGCCGTCACCTCGTCGGCGGTGATGTCGAGTTCAGCGGCGCGCTCCGGATACCGGTCGGCCGCGTCGGCCGCCCCGCGCAGATTCCGCTGCGCCATCAAGTTCGTGTAGACGTTGTTATCGGCGATCGCGCTGTACTCGTCGGGCCCGGTGATCCCGTCGATACGGAAGCTGGCGGCCTCCTGATGGCCGAGCGAGCACCAGAGCCGGGCCGTCGCCACCAGTAGGTCCAGCCCGATGGTGCGGTCGAACTGCGTGTCGCCGGTGGCATCCATGTACCGCAGCACCGCATCCGCGATATCCGCGTTCACGTGGAACGCGCCCGTGCCCGCGGGCCAGTAGCCAGAGCATTCCGCACCGGTGATCGTGCGCCACGGGAAGGCCCCGCCGCGCAGCCCGAGTTGGGCGGCCCGCTCGGTGGCCATGGACAGCGTGCTGTGCCGCCAGCGCAGCGCATCCGCGGCGGCCTCCGGGGCCGTGAAGGTGAGCATGGGCAGCACGTACATCTCGGTGTCCCAGAACGCGTGCCCGTCGTAGCCGCTCCCGGTCAGCCCTTTCGCCGGGATAGCCCGGGTCTCCGCCCGGGCACCGGCCTGGAGCACGTGGAACATCCCGAACCGGACCGCCTGCTGGATCTCGTCGTCCCCCTCCAGCTGGACATCGGCCCGGTCCCAGAAGTCATCGAGGTAGGACCGCTGGTCCGCGAGCAACCGCTCCCAGCCGGTCTGCCTGGCCGCGGCGAGCGCCCCCTCGACCTGGTCACGCAGGGCCTCCCGGGACCGTTCTCCGGACCATCCGTAGGCCACGAACTTGCGTACCCGCAGCCGCTGGCCCGGTTCGAGCAGCGCGGCCACCGTCGCCCGGGCCAGATCCGGCGTGCTCTCGGTCCACTGCCGGGTCCTCGCCTGGGTCTCGACCAGGTGCTGCATGGCTGTGGCCAGCCTCAGCCCGCTGCGCGCCGTTTCATGGATCAGCAGTGCCTGGCCGCCGCCAGCGTGGTGCATATTAGCTCTGAGTGGCTTGTCCAGGACCGCTGCGACGCGCGGATCCGGGCCAGCTGGGGGAAGCTCCTCGTTGGCGACCAGTTCCGACTGCAGCACGATCCGGGTCGGCCCATCCAGCGCCTCGACCTGATAGCTGATGGCGGCGACCGCCCGCTGGGTGAAGGAGACCAGGCGCACCGAGCTGATCCGGACCCGGCGCCCGGCCGGTGATATCCACTCCACCCAGCGGTTCAGCGTGCCGGCCCGCAGGTCCAGTACCCGTTCGTGCGCGATCAGCTCCCCGTACCGGACATCGAAGGGCTCGTCGTCCACCAGCAGCCGGATCAGCTTTCCGTTGGTGATGTTGATCATGGTCTGGCCAGATTCGGGATAGCCGTAGCCGGACTCCGCGTAGGGCAGCGGGTGCTGCTCGTACAGGCCGTTCAGGTAGCAGCCGGGCAGCCCGTTGGGCTCACCCTCGTCCAGGTTTCCGCGCCAGCCGAGGTGGCCGTTGCTGAGCGCGAAGATCGACTCGGCCTGGGCGAGCACGTTGAGGTGCAGCTCGTTCTCCCGGATAGACCAGGGCTCGACCGGGAACGCCGCGTGCTCGATCATCGGGTATCAGACGGCGCAGGGCCGACCGGGCCCGGGCCCGGCGGCAGCGGGCCGGCCGGCTCGGTGTCCAGCAGCTCAGCCAGGTCCTTGACGACCACATCGGCGCCCGCCTCGCGGAGCGCGGCAGCCTGGCCGGCCCGGTCCACCCCCACCACCCAGCCGAAGTGGCCGGCCCGGGCGGCCGCCACTCCGGCCAGCGCGTCCTCGTACACGGCCCCCTCGGCAGGCGGTATGCCCAGGGCCCGGGCTCCGGCAAGGTAGCTGTCCGGCGCTGGCTTGCCGGCCAGCTTTTCCCGCTCCTCCACCTGGCCGTCTATCACCACGTCAAACTGATCAGCCAGGTCCGCGGCGGCGAGCACGTCCCTGGCATTGGCGCTGGAGGACACCACAGCGGGGCGCAGGCCGGCCTGGCGGACGGCGCGCAAGTAGCGGACGGAGCCCGGATAGGCGGCTACCCCCTGGGCCATCTTGCACTGCACGATCTCGTTCTTCTGCTTGCTCAGCCCGGCTATGGTCGGCGCGCCCGGTGGGTCGTCCGCGCTGCCTTCCGGCAACTGGATGCCACGTGCCTGGAGGAAGGCCCGTGTCCCGTCGGCCCTCGGCTTCCCGTCCACGTAGGTGTCGTAGTCGGCCACGGCATCGAACGGCACCATCGGCTGGCCGGCCTGATCGGCGCGCCGCTGGAGGAAATCGTCGAACATCTGCTTCCAGGCGGCCGCGTGCACGACAGCGGTCTGGGTCAGGACCCCATCCATGTCGAACAAGCAGCCACGGATGTAATCCGGGATACCGAGCATTCCACCACCCTACGAGCGGCATCGGACTGGGACCAATGGCCCTGCCGTGCGGACAGGCCAGGCACCGATGCTGGACCAGGGCCCGGGAACTCCCGGTCAGCGCTGGCCGGCGAGGAGGGGCGGCGTGCAGAGTACCCACATGCCAGCGGAGCTGGCGAGAGACGTGGTGGTGGCCGCGGCCACCCCACCGCGCCGTCCCGTGGCTGAGGTGCCGCGGACCGCCGCCCCGGACCTGGCCATGGCGAGCCGGTGATGACTTCCGGGCGCATTGTGGTGATCGGCACCGGAAACGAGTTCCGGCGGGACGACGGAGCCGGGCCGGCCGTGCTCGAACGGCTCCGCGGCCGACTGCCAGCGGAGGTGGAGCTGCTGGTCAGTGACGGTAATCCAGCCGACCTGATCGAAGCCTGGACGGGGGCCAGGCTGGCCATCGTGGTGGACGCGGCGCGCGCCGAGCCGGCGGTCCCGGGGCGCCTGCACCGGCTGGTCGTTGACCCCAGCATGGCCGGCCTGCCCGGCCCCGCCAGCTCGCACGGGCTGGGCCTACGCGACGCGGTTAGCCTGGGCGTCATCCTCGGCCGGATGCCGGGCACGCTGATCGTGCACGCGGTCGAGGCCGCCGACATGGGGCTGGGCGCCGGGCTGACCCCGGCGGTGGCCCGATCGCTGGAGGCGGCCGCCCGCGCCGTGCTCCGGGACATCCGCGGCACGGCGGCCGCCGGCCGCCGCGATCAGCGCGCCGATCAGGATCAGCCCGACCCCGGGTAGCTGCCCGGGCCACGCCGTAGCCTGGCCTGCATGAGTGAACCCCTGGCCATCCCGGCCATCCCGGCCTCGGCCGGGGCGCTGATCTACGATCGCCGCAGGCGGCTGCTCATCCTGAAGCCGACGTACAAGTCCGGCTGGACCATCCCGGGCGGGATCATGGAAGCCGACGGCGAGACACCCTGGGATGCCTGCCGCCGCGAGGTGCGCGAGGAGTGCGGGCTGGACCTCACCCAGGCCCGGCTGGCCTGCGTGGACTTCCGCCTTCCCCGGCCCGGCAAGCCGGGCGGCATGCGCTTCCTGTTCGACTGCGGCACGGCCAGCGACGAGCAGCTGGCCGGGATCGTGCTGCAGGCCGCGGAGATCTCCGAGTACCGCCTGGCCCGGCCGGCCGCTGCCCTGGAGCTGCTGCGGCCGCCCATCCGGCGCCGGGTGCGGGCGGCCCGGAAGGCCCGCGGAACCTGCTACCTGGAGAACGGCCGCCGCGTGCCCGCCGTCCAGCCGCGGCACTGATCACTGCCCCGGGTCAGTCGCCGGGAACGCAGACCACGGGCCCGTGCGCATGGCTCAGCACCGAGTGGGTGACCGAGCCGACCCCCGGGGGCTGCGGCCCGGCCGCCCCATGCCGGCCGAGCACCACCAGGTCAGCCCGGGCCGACGCGCCCGCCAGCACCCGCCCAGGGTGGGCGTGTACCACTTCCCCGGACGCTTCGACCTCCGGGTACTTTTCCCGCCAGCTGGCCAGCAGTGCCTCCAGCTGGGCGGCGTCCTCCGCGGACTCATCCGGCGGCCCGGCCGGAAGCCCGGGGATGGACCAGGCCCAGGCATGCACGGCCAGCAGCCGGGCCCGGCGCAGCGCGGCCTCTTCGAAGGCGAAGCTGAGGGCGGCCGTGGATTGCCGCGGATCCTGGATGCCGACCACGATCTGCCGGTGCGCCGCCATGGTCTCCTCACGTACCACCACCACGGGACAGGGCGCGTGCGTGGCCGCGTACCGGCTCACCGAGCCGAGGATCATGGCGGTGAACCCGCCCGCCCCACGGGAGCCGACCACCACCATGGACGCGTCTGCCGCGCTGCCCACCAGCGTCTCGGCTGGCGGCCCGGACAGCAGCTGGGTCAGCACGGGCAGGCCCGGAGCCTGCGCCGCTGCCTCCTGCGCGGCCGCGGCGAGCGTGTGCTGCATCGACTGCTCGATCAGGCCCGCGACACTTTCCCTGGTGGCCGGGTCCGGGCTCATCCGTGGCGGCAGCGCGGGCACGGCCACGATCCGCAGCTCCGCCTGGCGCAGCGCGGCCTCCCGGGCCGCCCACGCCACCGCGCGCAGTGACTCGGCTGAGCCGTCCGCGCCTGCGACAATCGGCCTACCTGTCATCTCAGACCTCCTCGCTGGCGCCGGCGTGGCCGGAGCCACCTCACCCACTGTCCAGCCTGGTACCGGCGCCGCAGCGGCACCACGGCTGTTAGCCGGGGAGCCGCGGGACCTGGGTCCCCCGGCTCCGGGCCTTTCGGCCCTGCCGGGGGGCCAGCGGCAGGGCCGACAGTGGTGCATGTGACACCCGCTGTGCGGGATCGGCCTGGTGGCAGGCCTGTCGGGGAAGCGGAGAGGGACAGGATGGCCCGAGTCCGGGCCACAAGACCCACCGTCGCCAGGACGGGAGATCCGGCCCCGGCGCCACCGCCGATCCACGCATAGCGGGTGCCGCCGTGTCCAGGGGTAGCCGCGCTGCGCCGGGTGGCCCATAGCGCTTGCTGCGCCGGGTGGCCCATAGCGCTTACGGTGGACCGGAAGTCCCCGTCGCCGGGCCCTTCGGCCCTGCCCGGCCCGAACCCTGCGGTGTGTGCTGAGATCAGGTGCTCCGCACCCGAGGAGGCGACATGAACAAGACGATTCTGCTGGCTGTGGACGCGGCCCGGCATGTCAGCGCCGCAGCAGAGATGGCCCGTGACTTCAGCCGGGACAGCGGCGACAAGGTCGTGGTGCTGCACGTGCACGAGTTCGCGGTCGGCCGGTTCGGCCGGATCCGGGTGGACTGCGCGGACGGCGAAGGCGAGCGGCTGGTCAGGGACATTGCCAGCTCGCTGCGCAACGCCGGGATCAGCGCGAAGACCGAGATCAGGGAGGCCAACTTCGGGCACGTGGCGCGGGTGATCCTGGACGCCGCCGATGAGCATGACGTACGGATGATCGTGGTCGGCTCGCGGGGCCGGACAGACCTGCCGTACCTGCCCCTCGGCAGCGTGTCACACCGGCTGCTGCACGGCGCTCACCGGCCAGTGCTGATCGTGCCCCGGCCGATTCAGGACGCCGTGGCCGAGGACACGGCCCAGCTGGCGCCGGAAACCACGGTCACGGTCGGATGAGCGGCCACGGAGCCCGCCCCGGCCTGGGGCGCGACATCACGCCCCTGCCCGATTTGCTGCACGGCTCGGCCCGGGCCGGGCCGGTGCGCACCCGCAGGCCGGTGTACCTCGACCTGCTGCCGCCGTGCAACGCTGGCTGCCCGGCCGGGGAGAACATCCAGGCCTGGCTGGCGGACATCCAGGCGGGCCTGCCCGAGCAGGCCTGGCGCCAGCTGGTCGCGGACAACCCGCTGCCCGCCATCCATGGCCGGGTCTGCTACCACCCGTGCGAATCAGTGTGCAACCGGGCCGAGCTGGACAGCGCCGTGTCCATCCACGGGGTCGAACGCTACCTGGGTGACCTGGCGCTGGAACGGGGCTGGGCGCTGGACCGCCCAGCTGCGGCCACCGGCCAGCGCGTGCTGGTGATCGGGGCCGGGCCAAGCGGGCTGTCCGCCGCTTACCACCTGGCCCGCCGCGGCCACCAGGTGGAGATCCGGGACGCCAGCCCGGAGCCGGGCGGGATGATGCGTTACGGGATCCCCGCCTACCGCCTCCCGCGCGACGTGCTGGCTGGCGAGATTGCCCGGATCGAGGCGCTCGGGGTGACAATCAGCTGCGGGCACCGGGTGACCGACCTGGCGGCGGAGCGCCGGGACGGGAACTTCGACGCGGTGTTCGTAGCGGTCGGCGCGCACCTGTCCAAGCACGTGGACATCCCGGCCCGGGACGCCAGCAGGATCGTGGACGCGGTCTCGTTCCTGCGGGAGGTGGCCTCCGGCGGGCGGCCGGTGCTCGGCCGCCGGGTCGCGGTGTACGGCGGCGGCAACACCGCGATGGATGCGGCCCGGGTGGCCCGGCGGCTCGGCGCGGATGAAGCCATGATCGTCTACCGGCGGACCAGGGCCCAGATGCCCGCACACGAGGATGAAGCCCAGGACGCCGAGCGCGAAGGCGTGCGGATCAACTGGCTGCACACCATCACCGCCTTTGACGGGCCGGAGATGACGGTCGAGGTCATGGAACTCGACGAGTCAGGCTTCCCGCAGCCCACCGGGCGGCTGGAGCAACTGGCCGCGGACACGCTGATCCTCGCGGTCGGCCAGGATGCCGATACCGGATTCCTGCGCCAGGTGCCGGAGGTGGAGTTCCAGCGGGACGGCACGGTGGTGGTGTCGCCGTCGATGATGACCGGCTGCCCGGGCGTGTTCGCGGGCGGGGACATGGTGCCCGCGGAGCGGACCGTGACGGTCGGGGTGGGGCACGGCAAGAAAGCCGCCCGGTTCATCGACAGCTACCTGCGCGGCGAAGAGGCCATGCGGCCGGCCAAGCACCAGACCGCCGAGTTCGGCCTGCTGCACCCGTGGTACTTCGCCGATGCCGGGCAGCGGCAGCAGCCCGAGCGCGAGCCGGCCGGCCGGGTCGGCGACTTCGCCGAAGTGGTCGGCGGCCTCACCGCGGAGCAGGCCGGCTACGAGGCGGGCCGCTGCCTGTCCTGCGGGAACTGCTTCGAATGTGACGGCTGCCTGGGCGCCTGCCCGGAGGATGCCGTAATCAAGCTGGGGCCGGGGAACCGGTACCGGTTCGACTACGACCAGTGCACCGGCTGCGGTACCTGTGCCGATCAGTGCCCGGTGCACGCTATCGAGATGATCGGGGAGACCAGCTGATGCGCGCCACGATCGACGGCAACGAGGCGGCGGTCTCGGTCGCCTACCGGCTCAACGAGGTGTGCTGCATCTACCCGATCACGCCCTCCTCACCCATGGCGGAACTGGCCGACGAGTGGGCCAGCAAGGGCCGCCAGAACCTGTGGCACAGCGTGCCGGCCGTGCTCGAGATGCAGAGCGAGGGGGGCGCGGCCGGCGCTTTGCACGGCGCCCTGCAGAGCGGCGCGCTGGCCACCACGTTCACCGCCTCGCAGGGCCTGCTGCTGATGATCCCGAACATGTACAAGATCGCCGGGGAGCTGACTCCGGCGGTGCTGCATGTGGCGGCCCGGTCACTGGCCGCGCAGGGGCTGTCCATCTTCGGCGACCACTCCGACGTGATGGCGGTACGGCAGACCGGCTTCGCCCTGCTCGCGTCGGCGTCCGTGCAGGAAGCGCACGACCTGGCGCTGGTCGCGCAGGCGGCGTCGCTGGAAACGCGGGTGCCGTTCGTGCACTTCTTCGACGGGTTCCGCACCTCGCACGAGGTGAACACGATCGAGTTGCTCGCCGACGACGACCTGCGCGCGCTGATCCCTGAGGAGCTGATCCGGGCGCACCGGGCCCGGGCGCTGTCCCCGGACCGCCCGTTCATCCGCGGCACCGCGCAGAATCCCGACGTGTACTTCCAGGGCCGGGAGACGGTCAACCCGTTCTACGCGCGGGTGCCCGGCGCGGTGACCGACGCGATGGACGCGCTGGCCGCGCGCACCGGCCGGCCGTACCACCTGGTCGACTACGCCGGCGACCCGGCCGCCGAGCGGGTGATCGTGATCATGGGCTCCGGCGGGGAGACCGCCGCGCAGACCGTGGCCTACCTGACCGCACGCGGCGAGAAGGTGGGCGTGCTCCAGGTGCGGCTGTACCGGCCGTTCCCGGCCGCGGCACTGGTGGCGGCGCTGCCGCCGACGGCCCGCCGGATCGCCGTGCTGGACCGGACCAAGGAGCCGGGGTCGCTGGGCGAGCCGCTGTTCCTGGACGTGCTGAGCGCGCTGGCCGAGGCACATGCCGCGGGCGAGCGGGAGATCATGCCAGTGGTGACCGGCGGCCGGTACGGGCTGGGCTCGAAAGAGTTCACCCCCGGCATGGTGGCGGGCGTGTTCGCCAACCTGGCCACCGCCAAACCGAAGCCGAGGTTCACCATCGGCATTCACGATGACGTCAGCGGGATCAGCCTGGACTACGACCCGGGGCTGGACATCGAGCCGACCAGCACGGTCCGCGCGGTGTTCTTCGGCCTCGGCTCGGACGGGACCGTCGGCGCGAACAAGAACACGATCAAGATCCTGGGGACCGACGGGGGCCAGCACGCCCAGGGCTATTTCGTCTACGACTCGAAGAAGTCCGGTTCGCAGACCGTGTCCCACCTGCGCTTCGGCCCTGAGCCGATCCGCGCGCCCTACCTGATCCACGCGGCCGGCTTCGTCGGCTGCCACCAGGCGGAACTGCTGGAACGGGGGGACGTGCTCGGCCTGGCGGCGCCCGGCGCCACGCTGCTGCTGAACACCCCGTACCCGGCTGCGGACATCTGGGACCGGCTGTCCCGCCCGGTGCAGGAGCAGATCCTGGCCAAGCAGATCACCGTCTACACGATCGACGCCACCGAGGTCGCCCGCCAGGCCGGCCTGGCCGGCCGGATCAACACCGTGCTGCAGACCTGTTTCTTCGCCATCTCCGGGGTGCTGCCCGCCGAGGAGGCGATCGCGGCGATCAAGGCGGCCATCGCCAAGACGTACGGCAAGCGCGGCGCCGAGGTCGTCGCGCGGAACAACGCCGCGGTGGACCAGGCCGTCGCCGCGCTGCACCGGGTCGAGATCCCCGGCGTGGTGACCGCGAGCCGGGACCTGCCCCCGATGGTCCCGGCCGGGCTCGCCGGAGTTCGTCCGCCGGGTCACCGCCGAGATGATGGCCGGGCGCGGCGATGACCTCCCGGTCAGCGCACTGCCGGTGGACGGCACCTACCCGAGCGGCACCACCGCGCTCGAGAAGCGGAACATCTCCGACCTGGTCGCGGAGTGGGATCCGGACCTGTGCATCCAGTGCGGCAACTGCAGCTTCGTCTGCCCGCACAGCGTGATCCGGTCCAAGTTCTACGACGACAAGGAACTGTCCGGGGCCCCAGCTGCCTTCCCGTCCATGCCATTGGATGCAGTCGGCCTGCCCGACACCAAATTCTCACTGCAGGTGTATGTGGAGGACTGCACCGGATGCTCGTTGTGCGTCGAAGCCTGCCCGGTGCAGTCGCCCAGCGAGCCGGGCCACCGGGCCATCAACCTGGCACCGCGCGAGCCGATGGTGGCACGGCAGCGGGAGAACATCGCGTTCTTCGAGACCCTGCCGGTCAACGACCGGACCCGGGTCGATTTCGGCTCGGTCCGCGGCACCCAGTTCCTGCTGCCGCTATTCGAGTTCTCCGGGGCCTGCGCGGGCTGCGGCGAGACCCCGTACCTGAAACTGCTGTCCCAGCTGTTCGGCGACCGGCTGATGATCGCGAACGCCACCGGCTGCTCGTCGATCTACGGCGGCAACCTGCCGACCACCCCGTGGACAACCGACGCGGCCGGCCGCGGGCCTGCCTGGTCCAACTCGCTGTTCGAGGACAACGCCGAGTTCGGGCTGGGCTTCCGGCTCTCCGCGGACATGCACGTGGGACTGGCCCGGACCCGGCTGGCTGAGCTGCGCGAGGTGCTCGGCCCCGAGCTGGTCGATGCTCTCTGCAACGCACCCCAGCAGCGGGAGTCGGAACTCGCCGAGCAGCGGCAGCGGGTGGCGGAACTCAGCAAGCGCCTGGACGGGCTGGCCGGGCCGGGGGCGGCGGACTGCGGGCCCGCGGTCGCGGACCTGCGCAGCGTGCTGGATCACCTGGTGCGGCGCAGCGTGTGGCTGGTCGGCGGGGACGGCTGGGCCTACGACATCGGCTCCGGCGGCCTGGATCACGTGCTGGCCAGCGGCCGCAACGTCAACGTGCTGGTGCTGGACACCGAGGTGTACTCGAACACCGGCGGCCAGTCGTCCAAGGCCACGCCGCTGGGCGCGGTGGCCAAGTTCGCCGCGGCCGGCAAGACCGTGCCCAAGAAGGACCTGGCCATGCAGGCGATCGCGTACGGCAACGTGTACGTGGCCCGGGTCGCGATGGGCGCCGACCCGCAGCAGACCCTGAAGGCGCTGCGCGAGGCCGAGGCCTATGACGGGCCGTCGCTCGTCATCGCCTACAGCCACTGCATCGCGCACGGCATCGACATGGCCAAGGGCATGGACCAGCAGTACCGGGCCGTGGCCAGCGGGTACTGGCCGCTGATCCGCTATGACCCGGTGCTGCGCGCCGCCGGGCAGAACCCGTTCCTGCTGGACTCGACGCGGCCGCGGATTCCGCTGACCGAGTACACCGGCCGGGAACTGCGCTACCGGATCCTGGCCAACACCAACCCGGCTGAGGCCGAGCGCCTACTCCGGCTGGCCGAGCAGGAGGTCAGGCAGCGCTGGGCCAGCTACGAGGAACTGGCCAGCCGCGGCCCATCGTGGTTCCCCGCGGACGCACGGAAAGAGCAGGCGGACAATCGGGGGAACGGCCAGCTAGCAGACGTAGTGGAGGGCGAGTGATAGACCTATCAACCCGCTACCTGGGCTTGCCGCTACGCAACCCGCTGGTCGCGTCGGCGTCACCGCTGGCCAACACGCCCGATGGGGTCCGCTCCCTGGCCGACGCCGGGGTGGCCGCGGTCGTGCTCCCGTCGCTGTTCGAAGAGGAACTGCGGCGTGAGGCGGGCCGTAACGCGGCGCTGACCGACGCCGGGACGGAAAGCTTCGCGGAGTCACTGTCCTACTTCCCTGACGTGGCCGACGCCGAGCCGGGCCCGCGCCGCTACCTGAGCCTGCTGGAGCGGGCCGTGGCCGCGGTCGATATCCCGGTCATCGCCAGCCTCAACGGGGTCACCACCGGGGGCTGGACGGACTACGCGAGCGCGCTGCAGGACGCGGGCGCGGCCGCGATCGAGCTGAATATCTATCAACTGCCGAGTGATCCGCTGATCTCCGGCCGGGACGTGGAGCAGCGGCACGTGGAGGTGCTGACCACGGTCAAGGCCGTGGTCAGCGTGCCGGTCGCGGTCAAGCTGAGCCCGTACTTCAGCTCGGCGGGGGAGATCGCGCTGCGGCTGGACCAGATCGGCGCCGATGGCCTGGTGCTGTTCAACCGCTTCCTGCAGCCGGACATCGACCCGGAGAAGCTCACCGTGAGCGGCGGGTTCGGGCTGTCCCGGCCGGTCGATGGACGGCTTCCGCGGGCCTGGATCGCCCGGCTGGCGGGCAGGGTCAGCGCCTCGCTCGCGGGCAGCACCGGGGTGGAAGACGCCGCTGACGTGGCCGCTTACCTGCTGGCCGGGGCGGACGTGGTGATGACCACCTCAGCGTTGCTGCGGCATGGGCCCAAGCACGCGACCGTGCTGCTGGATGGGCTGGCCGAGTGGATGCAGCGGAAGGGCTTCACCTGCCTGGCCGACGTGCGCGGCAAGCTGGCCGTGCCCGCCGACGCGGCCGGGTACGAGCGGGCCGGCTACGTGGCCGCGCTGCGCTCCGCCAATCTCGGCACGGGCCCCTGGTGAGCACCGGGCCTGCTCACCACGGGGCCGCGGGGCCTGCTGACCACGGGGCCTGCTGACCACGGGGCCTGCTGACCACGGGGCCTGCTGACCACGGGGCCTGCTGACCACGGGGCCTGCTCACCACGGGGCCTGCTGACCACGGGGCCTGCTGACCACGGAGCCTGCTGACCACGGGGCTGCTGACCACGGGAGCCGCGAGCCGCACCCAGCAGCCACGGAGAGTGCGGCCCGCGCGTCTTAGCCCGTGCCGACCGTCATGCCCAGGCCGCTGCCCTGGTCAGCACAGATGATCATGCGGCAGGAGGCCCGGCTCAGGCAGGCCTGCACCACGCTGCCGCCGAGTGGGTTCCCGGCCTCGGAATGCGCCCGGGCGCCGATGACGAGCAGCCGGGCACCCTCCGCGTAGGCCACGATGGCCTGGGCCGGGCAGCCATGCTCGATCTCGTAGCGCACCGGCACGCCGGAGCCAGCCGGGCAGACCATGTCCATGGCCGTGGCGAGCATGCGCAGGCCCTGCGCGTACGGGCCGGGGCCGGGGTCGCCATCGATCACGTAGAGGACATCCAGCGTGGCGTCCCGGCGCTGGGCCTCGGCGACCGCCCGCCGCAGCGCGGCGATCGAGTTCGGCGAGCCGTCCACGCCGGCCACGACCCGGTCCGTGTCCACGGGAGTGTTCATGTCGCTCCTCCTGCCGCCTGGTTCCAGCCTTCCGGCTGGGCAGCCCTGCGGCAGGGGGCGCAGGCCCCCGGGACCGGGGACCTTCGTCCCCGCCCGTGGTGGAGGTCCCGTGGTGGAGGTCCCGTGGTGGAGGTCCCGTGGTGGAGGTCCCGTGGCGTGGAGGTTCAGGCCAGGAGGGACTGGCGGTGCGCCCAGGCGAGCCGGAGCAGCGCGGCCCCGGCTGGCTGCATCGGCTCGGCGCCCCCGGCGAACCGGTCGATGCTGGTGGCGGTGAACGGGATCCACGCTGACCCGTCGTCGGTGAACATCCAGCCCTCGGCGTTGCCGCGGACCAGGCCGCGGAACACCTGGTCGAACACCCCGGCATCAAAAACCGCCACCGCCAGGATGTCGGCGGCCAGGGTGAGCGGGTCCACCCCCAGCCCCAGGCAGCTGACCCGGAGCGTGCCCGCCTGCCGCGCGGTAGCCAGCTGCTGGTACAGCGGCCAGTGCTGGTAGTCGAGCATGCCGTCCTGGGTCGGGTAGTCCTCGGACCCGCCGAGCAGTTCCTCACTGAACTCCCGGATCATGCAGTGCCACAGGCTGAGATCGTGCTGCTCGGCCGCGGGCGAGTCGGTGACCGGCTGGAAGATCCCGGTGGGCAGCACCTGGTAGACACCGCCCGCGTGGTTCACCTTGGCCGGGTCGCGCCAGTGCAGGATGAACGATGCGGCGCCAGCCGCGTCGTGGCGCAGGGTCAGCACGGCGACGGCGGCGATGGCGGCCCGGCGATCCAGCGCGCACGGGTCGCCGACCGCGGCGCGCAACGGCAGCCCGGCCAGGCTGAGCGCACCGGACCCGGCTGGACCGGACACAGCTGGACCGGACACAGCTGGACCGGACACGGCCGGACCGGACACAGCGGCCCAGGCGGCGGCCAGCTCGTGCGCGACCGCGTGGCCGAGGTTGACCGCGTCGAAGTACCTGGTCCGGCCCAGCTCCAGCCGGGCCGCGCCGGGCTGGGCCGTGCCCCCCATCCGGGCCGCCAGCAGCCGGTAACAGCGGCGGTTCTCGAACAGGGCGGGCCGGTCCAGGGCCGCGATCGCGTCCGCGTACGACGGGTAACGCGCTCCGGGCGCCCGCTCCGGCAGCACGTGCGCGGCAGCCGGCCCGGTACCAGCCAGCGCCGGGGCGGGCGGATCCGGATCCCAGCCGAGCACCACCTCGTCCAGGTCCACCGGCCGCGCGGGCAGCCACTCCGGCCGGGCCAGCAGCTCCGTGCCAGCCACCCGGGGCAGCTCCGGGTACAGCCCGGCGGCCACGGCCGCCAGCGCGGGCAGGCGGGTGCTGAGCAGCTGCCGGGTCTGCCGCCAGCGCTCCGGTGTCATGCCAGGCCAGACCGGGTCATGCCAGGCCCGCGTCGAACGCCCGGATCAGCTCGGCGGGGGCCCTGGTCCGCCAGGCGTCCACGATCAGCTCAGCCAGGTCGACCGCCTCGATCGCAGGCAGCCGCACCAGCACCGCGGGGTATCCGTTGTAGTGGTCGGTGGTGAAGAACTTCGCCGGGTCCATCGCCAGCAGCGCCTGCTTCTCGCTCTCCCCGTCCACCCGGACGCAGAGCACCTCAGGATTCGGCACCCGGGGCTTTTCCGGGTGCACCCGTTCCGGGTAGGTCCAGACGAACTGCTTCCCGTCCACCCGGTACCCGTCACCCTCCGCTGAGGTGCCGGGCAGCGTCAGCGCTATCCGCCGGACGTCCTCCTGATCGCTCATGGGCTGATCGTCGCACAGGCCGCGGCGGCACAGGCTGATCATCATCGGCTCCGGCCGGTGCGCGCGCCCGCGGTTCAGCTGGTGCCGTAACCCCCGCCGCCCGGCGTCTCCAGCACGAACACGTCACCGGCGGCGACCGGCACGCTGTCGCAGCCGGCCACCTCGCTGACCCGGCCGTCGGCGTGCTCTACCCACTGCCGGCCGAGCCCGCCGGGCTGGCCGCCGGCCAGGCCATACGGCGGGACCCGCCGGTGCCCGGACAGGATGCTCACCGTCATCGGCTCGCTGAAGCGCAGCCGCCGCACCCCGCCGTTCCCGCCGTGCCACCGCCCGGCGCCGCCGCTGCCGTGGCGGATCTCATACGACTCGACCCGCACCGGGTAGCGCAGCTCCAGCACTTCGGGATCGGTCAGCCGGGAGTTGGTCATGTGGGTCTGCACCACGTCGGTGCCGTCGAAGCCGGGCCGGCCCCGGAGCCGCTGGCCACGGTCTCGTAGTACTGGTACTGGTCGTTGCCGAACGTGACGTTGTTCATCGTGCCGGAGCCCTCGGCCATGACACCCAGCGCGGCGTACAGCGCGCCGGTGACCGCCTGAGAGGTCTCTACGTTGCCCGCGGCCACCGCCGCCGGGTACCCGGGCGAGAGCATGCTGCCGGGCGCGATGATGACCCGCACCGGCTTGAGGCAGCCCGCGTTCAGCGGGATCTCGTCGGCCACCAGGGTCCGCAGCACGTACAGCACCGCGGCCATGGCCACCGACGACGGCGCGTTGAAGTTGCCGGGCAGCTGGGCCGAGGTCCCGGTGAAGTCGATCTCCGCGGTGCGGGCCGTCCGGTCCACCCGGACCGCGACGTTGATCACCGCCCCGTTGTCCAGCTCATACCGGCACTCGCCGTCGCGCAGCCCGGCGATGACCCGGCGCACCGCTTCCTCGGCGTTGTCCTGCACATGCCCCATGTAGGCACGCACCACGTCCAGCCCGTACTGGCGGACCATGGCCCGCAGCTCGGCCGCGCCCTTCTCGTTCGCGGCGACCTGGGCGCGCAGGTCAGCCAGGTTCGCGACCGGGTTCCGGGACGGGTAGCGGGCCGAGCTGAGCAGCGCGATGGTCTCTGCCTCGCGGATCTCGCCGCCGGCCACCAGCCGCCAGTTGTCGATCAGCACGCCTTCTTCCTCGATCCGGGTGCTGAACGCGGGCATCGAGCCGGGGGTGATGCCGCCGATCTCCGCGTGATGGCCCCGGGCTGCGGTGAAGAACAGCAGCTCGCGCCCGGCTTCGCCGGACCCTGGATCAGCAGGCCCCGGATCAGCAGGCCCCGGATCATCGGGCCCTGATTCAGCGAACACCGGCGTGACCACGGTGATGTCCGGCAGGTGGGTGCCGCCGTGGTAGGGGTCGTTGAGCACGAACACGTCACCGGGCCGGATCGCACCCGCATTGCGGGTGACGACCATCTTGATGCTCTCCCCCATCGAGCCGAGGTGCACCGGGATGTGCGGGGCGTTGGCGATGAGGTGACCGTCAGCGTCGAAGATCGCGCAGGAGAAGTCCAGCCGCTCCTTGATGTTCACCGAGTGCGCGGTGGCCTGCAGCGCCGCGCCCATCTGCTCGGCCACGGACATGAACAGGTTGTTGAAGACCTCGAGCCGGACAGGGTCGGCGGCGACGGCGATCCCGGCGGCAGGCTGGTCGCTGACCGGGACGCCCCGGGTAAGCAGCAGGTCACCGCGGCCGGTGACCTCGGCCTGCCAGCCGGGCTCGACAACTGTGGTGGCGAAGTCCTCGGTGATCAGCGCGGGCCCGCGGACCACCTCCCCGCACCGCAACCCGGCCCGGGCCAGCAGGTCCACCTCGGCCCAGCCGCCCGCGGCGAACATCGGCACCCGGGCCCGGGCGTCACCAGGCGTGCCCCGTGCGGGCTGTGCGGGCTGTACGGGCGGTGCGGGGGGCGCCCCGGCGGCTGTCCCTGATTCCCCGATGAGCTCGACCGTGATCGCCTCGACCACGATCTCCTTGTCCCGCATCAGGAAGGCGAAGCGCTGCCGGTAGGCCTGCTCGAAAGCGGCGACCATGGCCGCGGCATCAGCGAGCGGCACGGGCAGCGCGGTGTCGGTCCCGGCGTAGCGCAGCTGGGCCCGGTGCACCGCGCGGACCCGGTCGGCCGCCACCCCGTCGCGGACCAGGTCCGCGAGCGCTGCTGCGGCCAGCGCTTTCCCGGTGCGGTCCAGCTCCGGCAGCAGGGCCGCGGTCAGCGGCGCCTCCACCGCGGCGGCACGCAGCGCGGTGACCGGGGCGAGCCCCATCCCGTACGCGGACAGCACCCCGGCCAGCGGGTGGATGAGCACCGCGCTCATGCCGAGCGCGTCCGCGACCGCGCAGGCGTGCTGCCCGCCCGCGCCGCCGAAGGTGGCCAGCAGGTAGCCGGTCACGTCGTAGCCACGCTGCACCGAGACCTTCTTGATCGCGTTCGCCATGCTGGCCACCGCGATTTCCAGGAAGCCCGCGGCCACCCCGGCCGGGCTGCGCGCGTCCCCGGTGGCCGCAGTGATCTCGGCGGCCAGGTCAGCGAACCGCGCCGCGGCCAGGCCCGCGTCCAGCGGCTGGTCCCCGGCGGGCCCGAACACCCGGGGGAAGTGCCCCGGCTGGATCCGGCCGAGCAGCACGTTGGCGTCGGTGACGGTCAGCGGCCCGCCCCGCCGGTAGCAGGCTGGGCCGGGATCCGCGCCCGCCGAGTCCGGCCCGGCCCGGTACCGGCTGCCGTCGAAGTGCAGGATCGACCCGCCGCCCGCCGCGACCGTGTGGATGCTCAGCATCGGCGCCCGCATCCGCACCCCGGCGACCTCGGTCTCGTACTGCCGCTCGAACTCCCCGGCGTAGTGCGACACGTCGGTGGAGGTGCCGCCCATATCGAAGCCGATCACCCGGTCATAGCCGGCCGCCGCGGCCACGGCGGCCATGCCCACGATGCCGCCGGCCGGCCCGGACAGGATGGAATCCTTGCCGCGGAACCGGCGGGCGTCCGCCAGGCCGCCGCTGGACTGCATGAACAGCAGCCGCACCCCGCGAAGCTGCGCGGCCACCCGGTCCACATAGCGGGCCAGGATCGGCGACAGGTAGGCATCGACCACCGTGGTGTCACCGCGCGGGATCAATTTCAGCAACGGGATCGTCTCGTGGGACTGCGACACCTGACTGAACCCGCAGCGCCGGGCGATCGCGGCAATCCGGTTCTCATGCTCGGGATACCGGTAGCCATGCAGGCACACCACGGCGGCGGCGCGGAAGCCGTCGGCGTAGGCCGCGGCCAGGTCCCGGGTCACCGCGTCCTCATCCAGCGGCAGCACCAGCCCGCCGTCGGCGCTGACCCGCTCGGCCGCCTCGATCACCCGCCCGTACAGCAGTTCCGGCAGCACGATCCGCAGGTCGAAGATGCGCGGCCGGTTCTGGTAGGCGATCCGCAGCGCGTCCCGGAACCCCCGGGTGATGATCAGGACCGTGGGCTCACCCTTACGCTCGAGCAGTGCGTTGGTGGCCACCGTGGTGCCCAGCCGGACCGCGGCGATCCGGTCCGCCGGGATCGGCTCGCCGTCCCCGGCGCCGAGCACCGCGCGGATGCCGGCCAGCACCGCGTCCGGGTACCGGGCCGGGTCCTCGGACAGCAGCTTGCGCACGACCAGGCCGCCGTCCGGGGCCCGCGCGACCACGTCGGTGAACGTGCCGCCCCGGTCGATCCAGAACTCCCAGCGCCCGGTCATCCACCCATGATCGCTCAGGTGGCCGCCGCAGCGGTTTCCCCGGTCCGGGCCTCCTGCTCGAAGATCTGCGTGATCTCCTCCACCGAGCGGCCCTTCGTCTCCGGCACGAACCGGTACACGAAGCCGATGGCGAGCACGCACAGGCCCGCGAAGCAGGCCAGCACCCAGCCCAGCCCGATGCCGGTCTGCCAGACCGGGAACACCTCGATGAGCGCGAAGTTGGCCAGCCAGTCCACGGTGGCGCCGGTAGACGCGGCCCGGCCGCGCACCTCGGTGGGGAACACCTCGCCCTGGAGCAGCCAGCCGGTGCCGCCCACGCCGATGGCGAACGAGGCGATGAAGGCGGCCAGGCCGATCATCACGACCACGATCCGCGCCGTGCCGGTGAAGAAGGTCAGGCCGGCCGCGGCCAGCAGGGCGAACACCGCCATCCCGAGGTAGCCGCCCATGGCCAGCTTGCGCCGGCCAAGGCGGTCGATCCAGCGGAACGCGAAGTAGGTGGCCGCCACGTTGACCACCGTCAGCATCGCGGTCACCTCGACGCCCGCGATGGTCTTCGCGACCAGCCCGTTGCTGCCCTGGAACAGCGGTCCGAGCAGGTGCGGGCCGTAGTAGAGCGGGACGTTGATGCCGGTGATCTGCTGGAAGATGAAGAACACACAGACCACGAACAGCGCCCGGCGTACCCCCGCGGTCCACTTGGTGCGCCGTTGTGCGCGCCGGTCGTCCTCTTCCAGCTGCCGGGCGGTGAACTCCACGTCCTGCAGCGAGACCTCGGTCCCGAAGCTGCCCAGCGCGGCCTGGACACCCTCGTACTTGCCGTGCCGCATCAGCCACCGCGGCGACTCGGGCATCTTGGTCCGCAGCGCGAGGCCGATCAGCGCCGGGATGGCACCGATGCCGAGGATGAGCCGCCAGTCGGCGGTGCCCGCGCTACCCGGCGCCGCCTTGAGGATGATGAGCGCGATGATGTAGGAAACCAGGATGCCGACGGTGATCATCCACTGCTGCAGCATGCTGAGCGCGCCGCGGCGGTTGCGCGGGGCGTACTCGGAGATATAGGCGGTGGCGATGGCCGAGTCGGCCCCGATGGCCAGCCCGATCAGGGTCCGCGCGATGAGCAGCACGGCGGCGTTCGGGGTCACCGCGGACAGGATCGCGCCGGCCGAGTAGATGGCCGCGTCGGTGATGAGCAGGGCCTTGCGGCCGAACCGGTCGGCGATCGGCCCGGCGCAGAGTGCGCCGGCCGCCGCGCCGAGCGAAGCGCCGGCCACCAGGTAGCCGGTCCAGAAACTGCTCAGGTGGTAGGGCACGAAGTTGAGCGCGGCCCCGATGTTCGAGGTGTCGTACCCGAACAGGAAGCCGCCCAGGCAGGCCAGCAAGGTCAGCTGCCAGTAGAACCTCGTGGGCACCCGCTGGTCCAGCTCGGCGAGTACGTTTCTTCCGCCCGTTTCAGTCTGAGTCATTGTGATCGACCTCACTCTGTACGAGGCCGAACAACTCTCCGGAATTCGCCAGCTCAAACAGGCACCACCGGGCACCCCCGGATCAGCCGGACAGATCACCCCGCACCAGAGCGGCGGCCGGCCAGACTGTCCCCATGAACCCGACGAATCTGCACGCCTGGGTGTACGAGCGGACCGGTGGCCGGATCGGCGGGCGGCTGGGCAACGTCCCGGTCGCCCTGCTGCGGACCACCGGGCGCAAGACAGGGCAGCCCCGGACGGCACCGCTGGTGTACGCGAAGGACGGCGCCGACTACCTGTTCGTCGCGTCCAACAACGGCTCGGACCGCCCGCCCGGCTGGCTGTTCAACATCGAGGCCAGGCCCGCCGTGGAACTCCAGGCGGGCCGGGCCCGGACGGCCGGTGCCGCCCGGGTGGTGCGGCCCGATGACCCTGGCTACCCGCGGCTATGGCAGGCGGTCAACGACAACAACCACGGCCGGTATGACCGGTACCAGGCCAAGACCAGCCGGGGGATCCCGGTCGTGGTGGTCACCCCGGTCAGCACACCGGCTCCAGGATGACCACCGGAATCTTCCGGGTCGTCTTGGTCTCGTAGTCGGCGAAGCCCGGGTAGTCGCGCTTGTGGGCCGCCCAGATGCCGTCCCGTTCGGCGTCCTGCGCCACCCGGGCGGTGAACTCAACGGTCTCGGCGCCGATCTCGGCGCTGACCTGGGGGTGGGCCACCAGGTTGTGGTACCAGTCCGGGTTGGTCGGCGCACCCGCCTTGGAGGCGAACACCGCGAGGTTGTCCCCGACCCGCCGGTACATCATCGGGTTCACCCGCGGCTGGCCGCTCTTGGCCCCCACGGTATGCAGCAGCAGCAACGGGGCGCCCTCGAACGGGCCACCCACCTTGCCGCCGTTGGCACGGAACTCCTCGATGATCTTGCTGTTCCAGTCGTTAGCTTCAGCCATGCCCAAGGCCTATCACAGCCGGGCCGTTAGCTCAGCCGGGCCGTTAGCTCAGCAGGGCCCAGACCACCTTGCCCGCGTTCTCCCCCGGCATCCGGGCATCCACGTAGTAGTACCCCCACTGACTGCTGACCGTCGCCACCATCAGCAGACCCCGGCCGCTGATCCCGCCCGGCCGCTGCTTGCCCGGCTCGGGCGGGTCGAGGCTGCTGTCCTGGACTTCGGCCAGCACCTGATGCCCGTCCGAGGCGAGCCGCAGCAGGACGGACCGTTGCCGGCCCAGCCGGTCATAACCCGGCCCGTAGCCGTCATCCCCGCTGGACGCCCGGACCGCGTTGGTGACCAGTTCCGACACGACCAGCTCGGCGTTCTCGCTCAGCGGGGCGACCCGCCACTCCCACAGCACCTGCCGGGTATGCAGCCGGGCGCAAGGCACGGCGCCGGGCAGCGCGCCGAGCTCCAGGGAGGACCGGAGCGGCCACTGCGGAGTCACCGGGCCTGCTCCCTCGCTGGGCGGCACCGATTGGTACGGATACACACGCGTATCTTGCGTTTCTGTAATATGCCGTATTTTGCACCCTGCAGAACCTCAGCTGCAACATACGTATCCGTATGATGCAGATTCGACCATCGTGGCCCAGGCACCTGGCCGGTGCCCTACCGGAGGCAGCATGTCCGCCAGCCCCAGCCCAACCGTCCGGCGCAAGCGGCTCGGTATCGAGCTTCGCCGGCTGCGCGAGCAGGCCGGCTTAACCTGCGAGGACGTCGGCCGCAGGGTGGACTGCTCGGGTACCCGGATCAGCCGGATCGAGACCGGCCGGATCAGTGCCAGGCCCGGCGATGTGCGGGAACTGCTGGAAATCTACGGCATCAGCGGCGGCGAGGCCGGCGCCCTGGTGCAACTGGCCCGGGAGGCCCGGCGTAAAGGCTGGTGGCACACGTACGGGCGGGTGCTTCCCGGCTGGTTCGAGGCCTACCTCGGGCTGGAGGCCGAGGCGATCCGGCTGCGCGACTTCCAGTCCATGGTCATCCCCGGATTGCTGCAGACCGAGGAGTACGCCCGGGCGGTGCTCCGGGCCGCGCCCGCCGCGGGCCAGGGCGGGGACATCGACCGGCTGGTGGCGTTGCGGATGGAGCGGCAGTCGGTGCTGGGCCAGGAGAGCCCGCCGGACCTGTGGGTGGTGCTCAGCGAGTGCGTGCTGCAGGCCCGGGTCGGTGCGGCCGGGGTGATGCACGCCCAGCTCGATCACCTGCTCGCGCTGGCCGGCCAGGGTGGCGTCACGCTCCAGGTGCTGCCCGTCGCCGCGGCCGCCCACGCCCAGCCGATCAGCCCGTTCACCATCCTGGATTTCCCGGCCGCCGCCGACCCGACCGTGGTCTACCTGGAGCACCTGACCGGCAGCCTGTTCCTGGAGGATGACCACGAGGTGCGGCGCTATACAGTGATTTTCGACCATCTGCGGGCCGAAGCCCTCGGCACCGGCCCGTCGGCCGAGCTCATCAGGAGAATGCGGGATGCCTTCCCCACGCGCTGACCTGTCCGCCGCCGCGTGGCGTACCAGTACACGGAGTGGTGGCAACGGTGGCCAGTGCGTCGAAGTCGCCCGGAACCTGCCCGGGATCGTCGCGGTCCGCGACTCCAAGGATCCGGACGGTCCCGCGCTGGTCTTCAGCCGGGCCGACTGGGCCGCGTTCCTCGCTGCGCTGCGCGGCTAGCGCCCCGGGCGCACTACCCCCTGGGCCCGGCCAGGGCGGCGAGCCAGCCGCGCACTGGACCGCGGTGTGCCGGGCCGCGAACAGGCGTGGGATCCAGGCCGCGCAGTGCACCGCGGGGGGTGGCCGGCGGCTGGCGAGCCGGTCCAGTTGCGATTCGATGGTGCCGAGTTCCAGGGCGGCCTCGGCGATCGTACAGTCGTCAGCTGGCTGCTGCTGGGCAGCGTGCGTGGCCAGGTCAAGGGCGCGCTGGCCGGAGGCGCAGCTGATGTTCGCGGTGGACAGCAGCATCCAGCTGAGCAGGGAGCTGAGGAACGGGCCCCCGGGCGGCCCGGCTGGTAGCACCCGGGCGGCCCGGGCTACTGCTCCGTCCAGGGAGACGAGGAGACCCCCTGGCTGGGTCCTGCCGTGCGGGGTGCTGCCGTGCTGGCTGCTGCCGTGCTGGCTGCTGCCGTGCTGGCTGCTGACCGGGGCCTCGGTGATCCGGTACCCGGGCCTGTCCCGGCGCAGGAACGCGTGCACGACCTGGGGGTGCGCCGGATCAGAGTCGTCCAGTGCGGGCACGCCAAGCCGGGTCCAGCCGGGCGGGAGCGTGGCGATCACCTGGCGGCCGGACAACCGGTAGCACCCGTCCCCAGCCGGCTCGGCCCGGAACTGCGGGCGGGCGAGGTCGTGGCCTGGCTCGCCCTGACCGGCCGCGAACAACCCGCCTGCAGCGGCGGCCATGAGCAGCCAGCCGAGGGCCTTTTCGCCGGACCGGTACTGGTCCGCCGCCGTACCGGTCCAGCACAGATGGGCGTTCACGGCCCGGGCGAGGACCGGTGACCAGTAGGCCAGCCGGCGCTGCTCCCGGACGACCACGGCCAGGCCGCAGCCACCGCCACCGAACTCCCGGGGGACCGCCATCGTGAGGTAGCCGACGCGGTGCAGTTCCGCGATGCCGCCCGCGAGAGACCGGCCAGCGCCGTGCTGGGCCCGGGCGAACTGGCCGAGCAGGTCTGCGGTGAGCAGGGACCGGCCCTCCTGCTGGGTGGATCCGATGGGCTCCTGCACCAGTCCGCGCACCATGGCTTCAGTGAAACCCCAGGCCGCCCTTATGTCAATTAACCAGGTCGGAAATATAGGTCTAGCGCTCCGGCGGCTACCGCTCCGGCGGCTGCCGCTGTTCCAGCGCGGCCAGCCGGAGTTCGAGCTGGTCGACCCGGTGCCGGAGGATCTCGAGCTGGGCCTCGCCGGCCAGCCGCCGCTCCGCGGTGCGGCGCAGCCGCGGTGAGCCTTCAGCGCGGGCGGCGACGAGCGCGAGGGGAACCAGCCGCTGCGGCCCGTGCGGGCCGCTGACGAGCCGGGACGGAATCTGCCCGGTCCGGTACCAGCTGCGCAGGGCGGCACGGGAAACGCCGGTATCGGCGGCCGCCCGTTCGAGCGTCACCCAGTCCGAACCCTCAAGCTGAGCGTTCAGCTCGAGTTCAAGCTCCCAATCGTCGAGCCGGTCTTCCCAGTCCATGCCGGTGAACCTCCCGCGGCGGCCCAGAACCCTATTAATAGCATGGTATTGACTAGGTATGAAGGACGCCGCACGCTAATCCTCATGTTTGAGCGATTCACTAACCGCGCCCGTCATGTCGTCGTCCTGGCCCAGGAAGAGGCCCGGCGGCAGCACCACAACTACATCGGCACCGAGCACGTCCTGCTCGGGCTCCTGGGCGAGCCCGACGGGCTCGCCGCCCGTGCCCTCCAGGGCTTCGGGATGTCACTCGATGGCACCCGGCAGGAAATCACGGCCATCATCGGCACCGGCAGCGCGGCGCCCAGCGGGCATATCCCGTTCACCCCGCGGGCGAAGAAGATCCTCGAGCTCGCGCTGCGCGAGGCACTGCAACTGCATCACAACTACATCGGCACTGAGCACATCCTGCTCGGCGTGATCAGGGAGGGTGAAGGCGTCGGCGCCCAGGTGCTGCGGCAGCATGGCGACCTCCTGGCGATCCGGATGGCCGTGATCGACCTGCTCCCGGCGGCGAGTACCGAGGCCGCCCGGGGCCGGCGCTGGCTGCGGCGGCACGCTGGGGCTGATCCCGGCGAGCCTGGCGAGTCGGGCGCGGCAGCCGGGCACTCGGTACTGAGCGCTACGCCGGCCGCGGACACCACCCTCAGCGAGGCCGCCCGCCTGGCCGGCCCGCAGCCGGTCGGCTCACACCACCTGCTGCTCGCCGCCCTGGCCGATCCCGATTCCGCCGCCGCCCGGGCCCTCACCAGCCTCGGTGTCGACCTTGACCAGGCCAAGGAGGCACTGCGCGGCATGGACGTCACCGGCACCAGCGACGAACAGCCGGAGGAGGCGGGCCGGCGCCAGATGGTGATCCAGGTGACCGGCGAGCGGCTCACGATCGAGGCGACCGATCCGGCGATCATCGAGGCGGGCCGCGCCGCGCTCGATGCGCTGGGCGACCGGGCCGACCCACCCGGCACCATCCGCGGTGACCTGCCCGTATCCGCCAGCCTCAGCACCGTCTGGCAGGCGCTCCGGGACAGCCTGGAGGCCATCCAGCGGCGCGCGGCGCCGCCCGCCGGATCTCCGGGCCAGCCGGACCAGGCAGGCAAGCCAGGAACCGAGGCTGCCTGAAGGCCGGCTTCAGCCCAGCTGGCTGAGGATCCCGGTGAGCACGTCCGCAGCCTCGGCGCGCTTCTCGGCCTGCACGCACAATTGATCCATGACCGCCGCGTAGTGGTCTACGTCCCGGCGCTTTTCCAGGTACAGGGCGCTGGTCAGCTGCTCCAGATAGACGATGTCCGGAAGTTCGGGGGCGGCGAACCGCAGGATGCTGAACGCGCCCGCGGCCGCGGCGTGGTACCCCATGTTCAACGGCAGGATGTACAGGGTCACGTTGGGCAGCTTGGTCATCCCGATAAGGTGCTCCAGCTGTGCTTCCATCACCCCCGGGCCGCCCATCCGGCGCCGCAGCGCGGTTTCGTCCACCACCGCCCACAGCTTCGGGCCGTCCGGCCGGGTGAGCAGCTGCTGGCGCTCCATCCGCATCCGCACCCGCTGTTCCACTTCTTCGTCACTGGCCCCGGGAATGCCCAGGGTGATGACGGCGCGGGCGTAGCCCGGCGTCTGCAGCAGGCCGGGCACGAACTGCACCTCGTAGGTGCGGATCAGCGACGCGGCGGCTTCCAGCCCGACGTAGAACTCGAACCAGGCTGGCAGGATGTCGCCGTACTGGTGCCACCAGCCCGGCTTCGCCGCCTCCTGGGCGAGCGCCAGTACCTTGGCCCGCTCCTGCTCGTCAGTCACCCCGTACAGAGTGAGCAGATCCGCCAGGTCCCGGTGCTTCAGCCCGACCCGGCCCAGCTCCATCCGGCTGATCTTCGAGACCGAGGCCCGGATCACGTCGGCGGCGTCATCGCGGGTAATGCCCCGGACCTCGCGCAGCCGGCGCAGCTGGGCACCCAGCGCGATACGTAGCGCGGTCGGGCCGCCGGACCCGTCGCCGCCGATGCTGCCCGCTGTGTCGTTACCCGAGGGATCCCTGCCTGACATTCCTCCGCCCGAAAGGTCGGCGAGGCTGCGGATGAAGGTACCGCCGTGGGCTGGCTGGCTGGCGGGCATCGCTGGCTCCGGCGAAGATCGGCAAAGCACTCAGTGTGGCACTCCGGCGGGGCAGCCACAATCAGTCCGGCATCACTTCTTAACCTGGACTTCACCGAGGTCCGACCCGGATTATGCCAGGATATAGGCCGTTCCACCGGCATGCCGACTATCGCATCGCAAAGCAAACGATCGCAGGCCGGTGGCCTGGGTGAAGAATACGCGGGATTTGGCGCCGGAACGTGCCGGGATGGCCAGCAAAGGGCAATTATCGCAGGCCGCCGCTATCGCGGCCGGGCCGCCGCCGCGGGGTCCGGGCGGGCCTGGGTCCCGGGTGAGACCGGCAGCGACAGCGCGCCCGGGATGCCGGGGCCATGCATGATCGCCAGGTCCACCGCGCACAGCCGGGTCGCGGTGGCGGGCGGCTCACCGGAGCCGGTATTGCGGGCGAACCGGGGGTGGGCCCCGCCGGACACCTGGAGCCTGATCCGGTGCCCGGGCCGGAACTGATGCGCGGTCGAGCTCATCGGCACGGTGAGCACAGCCTGCCCGGTGCCATCGTTCTCGTTACCGGCTGGGTCATGCCGGATCAGCCCGTCGCAGACGTTTCGCGAGTGGCCGCCCGGATCGACGTCGCACAACCGGGCGAAAATGTCGAAGTGGCCAGCTGAGGCCCGCACCTGCAGCCGGGCGCTGACCGGGCCGAGCACCTCGACCGCCCCGGTGAGCGGCTCGCTGGTGAACACCAGCACGTCAGGGCGCGATTCGAGGGCGTGGTTGTCCACCGCGCCCGCCTTATTGGTGAGCAGCGGGCCACCGACCGACGGGGTGGGGTGGCGCGGGTCGTACCGGAACGAGGACCGCCCAGGCCGGTCCGGCTGGCTGCGGCCCAGGCCACCGTCCGGGGCCAGGTACCAGGACTGCTCCGACGACTGCGGCGGCGGCCAGTCGGGCAGGTCGCGCCATTCGTCGCAGCCGCCGACGTGCACCCGCACCGGGGTGGCAGGGGCGGCTCCAGGCTGTCCGGACCCGTGCGCCCGCAGCCAGCCGAGGGCCTCGCCGACGACAGTTGGCAGGTCCTGGCTGAAGGCGGACGCGTGCGTCCACGGCCCGACGACCAGGCGGGCCGGGGTTCCGGCGGCACGCAGCCGCTGGTACTGGGCCAGGTCCTGGTCCAGGCAGATGTCCCACCAGCCGGTGACCTGGCTGACCGGTATGGCGGGCAGGGCGGTGCCGGGTCCGACGTCCAGCGTGGTCCAGTACGGGTCGGCCGGGCCGGGATGGGCCAGCCACTCATCGAGGAAGCCTACCCGGCCGCCGAGGGCGGCCGGGTAGGCATCGGTCAGCGGCAGGGACCTGGCCACCCGGCGCAGCCGGGCCTGCAGCCGCAGCATGCCACGGATCACCGCGGCTATCCCGCGGGAGAACCGGAGCGTGGCCACCGTGGCCACCAGGATGCTCTCCAGGGCGAACGCGCCACCGGGATAGATCAACGGGTACGGGTCGGACACCCCGTTCTGCACGATCATGGCGCGCAGTTCGGGCGGCGGGTCCGCGCCCAGCGCCCACTGCACCGCACCGAGATAGCTCGGCCCGATGGTGGCCAGGGCCCCGCTGAACCAGTCCTGCTGGCGCAGCCAGGCCACGGTCGCCTGGCCGTCCGCCCGGTCGTGCCGGAACGGCTGCTGCCTGCCGCCGGACCCGCCGGTCCCGCGGCAGCTCTGGATCAGCACATGAAATCCCTGCTCGGCGAACAGCCCGCCGAACAGGAAGTCCCACGGAAAGCCGCGGCCGTACGGGGTGCGGACGAGCAGGGCCGGCCGCAGCCCATCCTGCTGCGCCCCGTCCTGGGGCAGCCCGTCCAGCTGCGGGATGTAATGGTCGGCCCGCAGCGTGACGCCGTCCGAAACGGGCACCTCCAGCCCGGCGGTGACCCGGACGCGGCACTGCGGTGCGGGTATCCCCTTGCGGGACTGCCGCAGGAACAGCCGGACGTGCCAGGGCAGCCTGCGCGGCACGGGCGGTGTGGGCTGCCCCGTGCGTGCGGGTGGCTCCGTGCCTGCGGGTGGCCCAGTCCGTGCGGGTGGCCCGGTCCGTGCGGATCGCTCGGTGCTCATGGCACTGACCTCCTACTACATACAATGTACGGTGTTTATCACCACAGCTTACTACGTACACTGCACGTCGATAAGCTGCGGGTACCGTGCTGCCGAGCAGCAGCACAGGAGGTGGGGCCAGATGGCCGGGCTACCGAGGAGCGCGCCGCGGTCCATCTGGGATCTGCCCGAGCAGGGCGAACGGGGACCGAAGGCGAGGCACAGCCGGGCGGCGATCGCTGCTGCCGCGGTGGCCCTGGCCGACGGGGACGGCATCGAGGCTGTCACGATGCGGCGGGTCGCCGCGGATCTCGGCCTCGGCACGATGTCGCTGTACAACTACGTGCCAACCAAGGACCACCTCATCCAGCTGATGATCGACCAGGTCAGTGGCGAGTACGAGTACCCGGACCAGCCGCCGGGGGACGCCCGGGCAGCCATTGGCGCCCTGGCCCGGCAGGGGCTTGGCATCACCCAGCGCCATCCGTGGCTGCCCCGGATCATGCACCGGCCGCCGGCCATCGGGCCCAATGCCATCCGCTATATGGACTACTTCCTCGGCCTGCTGGCCGGCACCGGCCTGGACACCAGCGCCAAGCTGCGACTGCTCGCCATGGTCAATGGCTTCGCCATCGCCTACGGCGGGGTGCAGGCCGCGCTGGCCGAGGAGCGGACCCGGACCGGCATCACCGCCGAAGACCAGGCCACGGCGCAAGTTGCCGGGCTGATCAGCGCGGCCGCCAGCGGCCGTTACCCGAACCTGGCCGCGGCCCTGGCCGGTCCCGCCCCGGCGCCGCAGGACCCGGCCGAAATCTTCGACTCCGCGATAACGCAGCTCATCGACGGCGCGTTCCGCCCTGACCAGGGCACGGACAGGCCATTAGCCGGGTGACCCGCGAACTGGGGTCATGACTGCGGCGATACGGCCGGCGTACCATTACCTCGTAGCGAAATGAGCCGAGGACGGGTATCTCCTTTGCCCCCTTCCGGGAGGGGGGGTTCCGCGGTCAGGGGTGGGGGGAGATGCCCGTCCTCGACGGCTCGATAATACAGCCCCTTTTTTGTGCGCGCCCGGCCGGCCCGGTGGCACTTGAGCCGCACACGCCCTACGTACTGCTTGGCGGTCTCCTCGCTGACCGCCATTTTCCGCACAACTGACTTCATTGGCATCCCAGTCGCGTAAAGTTGTAGCGCACGGGTTTACTGCGAGCTGAGAACGGCCCCGGTCAGCGGCATCATCGGTAGCGAAGACGCTGGCTAGCGGGGCGAGATCCAATCATTTCCGCTGGCGACTGCCTTAATGGCCGCACGTATCTCCGGCAGCCGGGCTAACCCGCCGGGTGACCACGTGCCTGCGATGACAGGGCGAACCACCGGCCGGTCCGCTAGCTTCCCCGGTAGGTCGAGTAGGCGAACGGGCTGAGCAGCAGCGGGACGTGGTAGTGCTGGGCCGGGTCGGCCACCTCGAAGACCACGACCACCTGGGGATAGAACGCGGGCGTGCCCGTGGCGGCGTAGTAGGCCCGGACATCGAAGGTGAGCCGGTAGCTGGCTGCCCGCAGCGGCCCGGGACCGGCCAGGCCGGTGAGCCGCCCGTCCGGGCCGGTCGCGCCGGCCGAGACCGGCACCCAGGCCGCAGCGTCCAGCCGCTCGAGCGTGACCGCGATGCCGCGGGCCGGACAGCCGGCCGCGGCGTCCAGGACATGCGTGCTGATTGCGCCGCCCGCGGCGGCCCCGGCGGCCATCACCGCAGCAGCCGGGCCAGCCTGAGCCGGGTGATCTTCGCCAGTTCACCGCGGACCACCTGGCGCTCGGTGTCCGGGTCGTGGCCGAGCCGCTGCTGGCAGATGCTCAGCAGCTGGGCTGCGCTGAGCCCGGTCGCGCAGACCAGGTAGACCTGGCCGAACCGGTCTTCGTACGCGGCGTTCGCAGCGCGCAGGCTGACCCGTAGCTGCTCATCCGCGCTGGCCATGCCCGCCTGCTCCCGCCGGGAACTCTGCTGCTCCGCGGCGTGCATCCAGGCCGCGGGCTGCTCGCCGATCCGCGGATGGGCGGCCAGGGCCTGCCCGACCGCGGCCTCATCCATAGCGGCGATGGCCGCGTCCGATGCCGTCAGCAAGGCCGCCTCAGCCGGGTAGGGACGCCCGGCGAGCAGCGCGCCGGCCCAGGCCCGCGCGGCGCAGCAGCCGCGCAGCACGTCCGCGCCCTGGGCCGCGGGCAGCAGGTTCAGCCAGCGCAGGCCGAGCGCGGCCTTGCTGTCCGGCAGCGGGGTGCCCAGCAGCCGAAGCCGGGCCATCCCGCCGTCCGGGTAGATATCCAGCCGCAGCTGGCTGATGGCCGGGACGTCAGCCAGCCGGAACCGGTGCCGGGTGTCCGGCTGCAGCCGGACCCGTGGCAGCACATCGAGCCAGGCGGACTCGTCGGCCAGGTCCGTGCCCGGCGCGGCCCCGCGCAGCCGGGCCCACCCCGGGGCGTTGCCCTTGAAGTGCGTCGTGTCCAGCTCCGCCAGTTCCGGCTGGCCGGTGCAGGCCAGCGCCAGCGTGACCCAGTCGTTCCCGGCGTCCCGGCGCCGCGCGGTCTCCCAGCCGTCGCTCATCCGGCCCGCCAGGCCCGGGGCGATCAGGTTGGCGGGCGTGGAGTAGAACATGTCGCTGTACCCGGTGACCGACGCGCCGTTCTCCAGCGCGGCCAGGTCGATGACGCCAGTGAGCAGCCGGGGGTCGGGCACCACCACGCCGTGCGCGCGCAGCCGGGCCACTCCCCCGTCCGGGTAGATGGACAACCGCAGGTGGGTGCAGCGCGGCCCGGCGGTGACCCGGAAAACATTGGCCGCGTCCCCCTTGACCGGGCTTTTCGGCACGATCGTGACCCAGTCCGCCTGGTCCAGCTCGGCCGGGGATGGGTATCCGTCCAGGCCGCAGGCTTCGACCGAGACCTGCGGCGGGAAGTTGCCGGTGAAGTAATCCGTGCCCACCGTGACCCGGTGAATGACGCCGGGCAGGCCGAGCCGGATGACCGCCGTGTCGTGGCCGGGGTCCCGGCGGCGGCGGGTCTCCCAGCCGTCGTAGACCTTGCCCTTGTGGCCGAACGCGTCCGGGGCGAAGGCCGGCGGCCCAGGCTTGATCAGGTTCTCCCGCTCACCGAACAGCTCGTCACTGGCGGACACGACGCTGCCGCCAACGGCCCGGCTGGCCAGATCGACCAGCAGCCCCGCATCCGCGAGCCCCGCATCCGCACTGCCCGGGGCGCCCATGCCCCAATCCTAGGAGCCGCCCGGGCCCGGCCTCGTGAGCAGGCGGCCGCGCGGGGCCTGCCCATCCTCGGTGAGCTGGCCGCGCAGGTAGGTGCGGCGCACCACTCCGGTGAGCCGGAGGCCCGCGTACGGGGTCAGCGGGTGCCGGTGCCACAGCCGGGCCGGATCAACGGTGAACTCCTCGTCCGGCGCGAAGACGGCCAGGTCGGCGTCGCACCCGGCGGCGATGCGGCCCTTACCGGGCAGCCCGGCCAGGGCAGCCGGGCCGGCCGCCATCCAGCGCACCACGTCGGCCAGGCCGTGACCGCGGCGGCGCGCCCCGGTCCACACCGCGGGCAGCCCGAGCTGAACCGAGGAGATGCCACCCCAGGCCGCACCGAAATCCCCGCTAGCCTGCTGCTTCAACGCGGGCGGGCAGGGCGAGTGGTCACTGACCACGATGTCGATCAGGCGGTCGCCGAGACCTCGCCACAGCGCGTCGCGGTTGGCCGCGTCCCGGATGGGCGGGCAGCACTTGAACTCTGTCGCCCCGTCCGGCACGTCCCCGGCACTGAAGCTCAGGTAGTGCGGGCAGGTCTCGGCGGTGACCGCCGCCCCCGCGGCGCGCGCCGCGGCCAGTACCGGCAGCGCCTGCGCCGCGGCGAGGTGCAGCACGTGCACCCGGGCGCCGGCCGCCTGGGCCGCGGCCAGCACCTGCTGGATCGCGGTTACCTCGGCCTGCGGCGGCCGGGACGCCGCGAACGCCGGGTAGGCGCGGCCAGCGGCAGGCCGGGCCCGGCTGAGCTCGCCGGGATCCTCGGCGTGCACGATCATGAGGGCGCCCAGCCGCGCGGTCTCGGCCAGCGCGGCCGCCAGGCCAGCGGGATCCAGCGGCGGGAACTCCGGCACCCCGGAGTCCACCAGGAAGCACTTGAAACCGAACACACCAGCCCGGTGCAGCGGCTCCAGCTCGGCCAGGTTGCCGGGCACAGCACCGCCCCAGAAGCCGGTGTCCACCTGCACCTGGCCCCGGGCGGCCTGCTGCTTGCGGCGCAGGGCAGCCACGGTCACGGTCGGCGGCACGGAGTTGAGCGGCATGTCGACGAGGGTGGTGACGCCGCCCGCCGCGGCCGCCCGGGTGGCCGTCGCGAAGCCTTCCCACTCGGTCCGCCCCGGCTCGTTCACGTGCACGTGCGTGTCCACCAGCCCGGGCAGCAGGACCTCATCGGCGGCCACGGTGACGGCCTGGGCCGCGTCGAGGCGGGCAGCAGGCCCGGCCACCCGGGCGATCCGGCCCCCCGCCACACAGACCGCGGCCGGCCGCACCATGCCGTCCAGCACAGCCCGTTGTGCCCTGATCACCAGATCGTAGTCGCGCACCGAAATTCCCTTATCCCGGATAACGCTCAGTGACGAAGTATCTGGTATTTGTGGCGTTTTTGGCGAAATTTGGGAGACTCATTGTTTTCCTACTCACCGGTAAACTATCGTTCCCCCTGCTTCGACGCTGAAGCTCACAGGGGGGTCTCGTGCGGCACCATTGTTGGCGTATCCAGATAGTGGCCGCAGCCGTGCTGGCCAGCGTGATTACCGCGGGCTGCTCGTCCGCGAGCGGAACGGCCGCGGGCGGCCTGGAAAAGCCCGACCTGGTGGTGGCGGCGGTCCCGGCGCTGGACTCGGCCGGGGTGTACATCGCCGAGCAGCGCGGGCTGTTCGCGGCCCAGGGCCTGCATGTGAAGATCGTGCCGGCGATCAGCAGCGCGGACGTGATCAAGGCCCAGCTGGCGGGCCAGTACGACGTCAGTTCCGGGGCCTACCCGTCCTATATCGCCGCCAATGCGACCCAGCACGCCGACCTGCGGGTGATCGCCGCTGGCTCCGACATGGCGCCGACCTGCCAGGAGGTCATGGTGACGGAGGGGTCGAAGATCAACAAGATCCGTGATCTCGAGGGCAAGACGATCGGCGTCAACGCGCTCAACAACATCGGCACCCTGCTGATCGACACCCTGCTGACCGACAACGCCGTCCCGCCAGCGGACGTGACCTTCAAGGTCATCCCGTTCCCGCTGATGGCGCACGCGCTGACCACCCACCAGGTGGACGCGGCCTGGCTGCCGGAGCCGTTCATCACCGAGGCGGAGGAATCCATTGGCGCCCAGCCCCTGGCCGACGCGAACCAGGGCGCCGCGGAGAGCCTCCCGATCGCCGGCTACGTCGTGACCCAGACGTGGCTGCGGAAGTACCCGAAGACCGCGGCCGCGTTCCAGCGGGCGATCCTGCAGGCCCAGACCATCGCCAACACGAACGCGGGGGCGGTGCAGAGCGCCATGACCGCCGTCGGCGGGGTGCCCAGGAGGATCGCGGCCACCGCGACGCCACCATCGTTCCCGCTGGACGACAACGCCGCGCTGCTGGCGCGGGTCGCCAGCCTGATGCTGCAATTCAACATGCTGCCGCAGGCCTACGACGTCAATCAGATGATCGTCAGGACCATGGGCAGCTAACCCGGTACCGGGGCGCGGAACCAGGCCGCGGTGTCCGGCGGGAGCAGCCCGCCTGGTGCAGGCGCGCATCACGATAGAGGGCAGGTCCCAGACCCTACCCAGGAGGCTGTGCCGTGCAGGTCAACCGGCTGGACCATCTCGTACTGACCGTAGCGAGCCTCGACGCGACCACCGAGTTCTACACCCGGGTGCTGGGCATGGAGGTGGTCACTTTCGGGGCCGGGCGCACCGCCCTGACCTTTGGCACGAGCAAGATCAACCTGCATCAGGCCGGGAAGGAGTTCGAGCCGAAGGCACTGCGCCCGACCCCGGGCAGCGCGGACGTCTGCCTCATCGTGGATGACTCGATCGCCGCGGTGATCAGCCAGCTGGCCGCGGCCGGCGTGCCCATCGAGGAGGGCCCGGTGCAGCGGACGGGCGCGACCGGGACGATCGTCAGCTGCTACCTCCGCGATCCGGACGGCAACCTCATCGAGCTCAGCAACTACGTGCCCTGACCGGTCCGGGTCCGGGTCCGGGTCAGCGGCGCAGCCGGGTCCGGGTCCGGGTCAGCGGCGCAGCCGGCTCCGGGTCAGCGGCGCAGCCGGCTCCGGGTCAGCGGCAGCCGGGCCCGGACCATCCTGGGCAGCGTGGCCGGGCCGCTGACCGGCTCGAACCGGTCCGCTGCGGCCGACAGCGCCTGGTACTCGTCCCCAGTCAGCTCGATCTCGGCCGCGGCAGCGTTGCTTTCCAGCTGCTCGACGCTGGACGCACCCGGGATGGCGGTCACGGCAGGCTGGTGGATGACCCAGGCCAGTGCGATCTGCGCGGGGCTGGCGCCACGGCCGGCCGCGACCTGGCGCAGGACCGCGATCAGCTCACCGGCCCGCTCCAGGTTCTCCGGCAGGAACAGCGGGTTGGCCGCCCGGATCCGGTTGGACGGCGGGTTGGCCGCGTCGTACCGGCCGGACAGCAGGCCCTGGGCCAGCGGGCTGTAAGCGATCACCACCCGGCCCTGCTGCTGCGCGAACGGCAGCAGTTCATCCTCGGCCGAGCGGTCGGCCAGGCTGTACCGAACCTGGTTGCTGAGCACCCGGCTGCCCAGCGCCTGTTCCGCCGCCTGCCACCGGGCCAGCGAATAGTTGCTCACCCCGACCTCGCCGACCAGGCCCACCCGCTGCAGCGCCCGCATGCCGCGCATGATCACGGTGTCCCGGATCACCGGGTTCGGCTGATGCACCTGGTAGAGGTCCAGATGCCGGGCCCCGAGCCGGTTCGCGCTGGCGACCGCGCGCTGCTCCACCACCGGAGCGACCGGCAGCAGCGGAAAGAGCTTGGTGGCCAGGAATACCGAGTCCAGGTTCCCGTCCAGGGCCTGGCCGAGGATCCGCTCGCTGCGGCCGAAGCCGTAGATCTCGGCCGTATCGAACAGCGTGATGCCCAGCTCGAGCGCCCGGCGGACGATCGCGCTCGCCTCCTGCTCAGCGTAGGGCGCGCCGTATCCCCATTCCCGGGAGCCGAACTGCCAGGTGCCGAGCCCGATCTTGGAAATCTTCTTGGCCGTGCCAGTGTCCAGATAGCGCATGATCCCAGTGTCCGCCTAAGGCTGCCCGCCCACCCGGCTCAGCCGCGGAAATCCTCAAGTTCGGCCAGGGAGCCGTCCAGGCTGTCTGCCACGCCCTCGGTGACCAGCCGGGCGAAGAGCGGGTCGCCGGCCGCGGCCAGCTGGCGCAGGCCCGCCACATGGGCTCGCAGCCGGGCCCGGAGCACGTCCAGGAACTCGGTCATGCTGCCCGTCCAGCCGTACTCGGCCAGGAACAGGCGGAGGCGGCGGGGCAGGCCCGCGAAGTCGGTGAAGCCCTCGCGTGCCGCCACCTCCCGGACGTGCAGCGGAACCCAGCTGAATGCGGTGAAAGCCAGGTCCCACACGTCGCTGACCGGGCCAGCCATGTCCCAGTCGATGAACCCGGCCAGGGCGCCGGCCCGCCACACGGCGTTGTACGGGGCCGCGTCGTTGTGCCCGATGATCAGGCCGGGGTGCCAGGCGCCACCGATCCGCCAGCTGGCCCCGGCCGGCGGTACGAAATCCGCCACTGCCTGGTGATAGCCGAGCAGCCAGTGGGCGACCTGGACCAGGGTCTGCTCGGCGTGGGCCCAGTCGGGCCAGGGCAGCATGCTGCCCACGGTCTGCCCGTCCAGGAAGGTAAGTATCTCCCGGCCCCGGTCATCCAGGCCCAGCGGCCGCGGGCTGCCTGCGAACCCCTGGGCCGCCAGGTGCTCCAGCAGCGCGTGCACGGCCGGGGTCCACGGCCCGGTAGGCCGGCGGACCGTATCGCCGACCCGTACCGCTCCGCCCGCGTTCCCGCCGTCCAGCCGCACTTCCTCCATGGCCGCCAGTATCGGGCGGCCAGGGGACATCAAGAAAGAGTCTTCCGGTCCGTCCTCAAGGTGAGTGCGCCACGATGGGCGCACCATGACCGGGTAAGGAGCCAGCCATGACCAAGTTCCTGTTGCTGCAGAGCTACGCGGGGCCCGCGGACGTGCCGCCCATCACGGACTGGACGCCCGGGGACATCAAGGCGCACATCGACTTCCAGCATGCCCTGAACGACGAGTTGGTCGCCGCCGGTGAGTTCGTGGACGCCCAGGGGCTGGCCGGCCCCGAGCTGGCTAAGTTCGTGACCTTCACCGGGGTGGGTGCCCCGGTGGTGACCGACGGGCCGTTCGCTGAGTCCAAGGAACTGCTGGCCGGCTACCGGATGGTGGACGTCGAATCGGAGGCACGTGCCATCGAGATCGCCGCCAGGATCTCGGCCGCGCCAGGCCCCGGCGGCGCACCGATCGGGCAGGCGATCGAGGTCCGGCAGGTGATGGGCGCTCCGCCTGGCGACGATCTGTGACCGGCGGGCCCAGCGGGCCTGGCGGCGATGGCCCTGGGCTGGATGGTCCCCGGCTCGACCGCCTGCTGCGCGAGCTGGCACCGCAGGTACTGGGCGTACTGGTCCGGCGGTACGGCGACTTCAGCGCGGCTGAGGACGCCGTGCAGGAGGCGCTGCTCGCCGCGGCCCTGCACTGGCCCCGGGACGGGCAGCCAGCCAACCCGCGGGGCTGGCTGATCCAGGCCGCCGCCCGCCGGCTGACCGACCTGCAGCGCAGCGAGCAGGCCAGGCGGCGGCGCGAGCAGGCCGCTGCGCTACGCGAGCCAGTGGGCGCGGAAGCACCCGGCCAGGACGACACCCTGATCCTGCTGTTCTTGTGCTGCCATCCGGCCCTGACCGCCGCCTCGGCCATCGCGCTGACCCTGCGCGCGGTGGGCGGGCTGAGCACGGCCGAGATCGCGCGTGCGTTCCTGGTCCCGGAACCCACCATGGCGCAGCGGATCAGCCGGGCCAAGGAGCGGATCCGGGCCTCAGCCGAGCCGTTCCGGATGCCCGCGGACCACGAGGAATGGGTGCAGCGCAGGCGCTCGGTGCTGCACGTGCTCTACCTGATCTTCAACGAGGGGTACACCAGCAGCAGCGGCGCTGACCTGCACCGCGCCGAGCTGACCGGCGAGGCGATCCGGCTGGCCCGGATGGCGCACCGGACCCGGCCGGAGGACGGCGAGGTGGCCGGGCTGCTGGCGTTGATGCTGCTCACCGACGCCCGGCGGGCCGCCCGCAGCGGGCCGCATGGTGAGCTGATCCCCCTGGCCGAGCAGGACCGCTCGCGCTGGGACCAGCAGCTGATCGCCGAGGGCATCGCGCTGGTCTCCCGGGCGATGGCCAGCGGGGCGGTGGGCGAATACCAGCTGCAGGCCGCCATCGCGGCCCTGCACGACGAGGCACCCAGCGTCGCGGACACCGACTGGCCGCAGATCCTCGCCCTGTACGGGCTGCTGGAGCGGATGACCGGGAACCCGGTGGTCGCCCTCAACCGGGCCATCGCAGCGGCCATGGCGCATGGACCACAAGCGGGCCTGGCCCTGCTCGCTCCCTTGGACGAGCAGCTGGCCGGGCACTACCGGCTGGACGCGGTACGCGCCCACCTGCTGGAGATGGCGGGCGACCGGGCGGCGGCAGTGGCACATTACCGGGCCGCGGCGAACCGCACCACGAGCATCCCGGAGCAGCAGTACCTGGCCACCCAGGCCGCCCGGCTGGCAGGACCGGCCAGCTGACCCGCAGCGGCACCGTACCGTAGTTAGGCAGCAGGCACGGCGCTCCGCGCGGTGGACCCGGCCGAATAGGCCGGTGGTGGCAGGCCGGTGGTGGCAGGCCGGTGGTGGCAGGCCGGTGGTGGCAGGCCGGTGGTGGCAGGCCGGTGGTGGCAGGCCGGTGGTGGCAGGCCGGTGGTGGCAGGCCGGTGGCCAGCTGGGCTGGCCAGCGACCGGGAACTGGCCTCATCGGGAAAGGGTGTTGACGCTGGACCGCTCGGATGGACAGATCCATGTCCTGCTGCTGGAGAACATTCACGCTGATGCCGCGGCCCGCCTGGACAAGGACGGCTACCGGGTGCAGACCACAGCGCGGGCGCTGGACGAGGACGAGCTGATCGCCGCGCTGGACGGCGTCCAGCTGCTCGGCATCCGCTCCGGCACCCGCGTCACGGAACGCGTCCTGCGCGCCGCGCCGGGCCTGCTGGCGGTCGGCGCCTTCTGCATCGGCGTGAACCAGATCGACCTGGCCGCCGCGTCCCGCCAGGGCGTCGCGGTGTTCAACGCCCCGTTCTCGAACACCCGCAGCGTGGTCGAGCTGGCCCTGGCCGAGATCGTCGCGCTGACCCGGCGGCTCACTGAGAAGAACGCGCAGATGCACGCGGGCCTGTGGGACAAGTCCGCCGCGGGCAGCCATGAGGTGCGGGGGCGGCGGCTGGGCATCGTCGGCTACGGCAACATCGGCGGCCAGCTGTCGGTCCTGGCCGAGAGCCTCGGCATGACCGTGCTGTTCTACGACACCGCGGACAAGCTCGCGCTGGGCAATGCCCGGCGCTGCGGCACGCTGCAGGAGCTGCTGGAGAATTCCGATGTGGTGACCTTGCACGTGGACGGCAGGCCCGGCAACAGCGGCCTGTTCGGCGCGCAGGAGTTCGCCACGATGCGGCCCGGCAGCCTGTTCCTCAACCTGTCCCGCGGGTTCGTGGTGGACCATGCCGCGCTGCGCGGCAACATCGAGTCCGGGCACATCGCGGGCGCGGCCGTGGACGTGTTCCCGCAGGAGCCACGGGCCCGGGGCGAGGAGTTCTCGTCCGAGCTGCGCGGCCTGCCGAACGTCATCCTCACCCCGCACGTCGGCGGCTCGACCGAAGAGGCCCAGCAGGACATCGGGGAGTTCGTGGCCGGGAAACTGCGCGACTATGTCGCCTCCGGCGCGACCTCGCTCAGCGTCAACCTGCCGCCGGTCGCGCTGCCCCGGGCGTCCGGCACGCACCGGCTGATCCACCTGCACCACAACGTCCCGGGCGTGCTCGCCACCATCAACCGGCTGCTCGCCGAGCACGGCGCCAACATCGAGGGCCAGCTGCTCGGCACCCGGGACGAGCTCGGCTATGTGCTCACCGACATCGGCACCGAGTACCCCGGCGACATGCTCGCCCGGCTCCGTGAGCTGGACGTCACCATCCGGCTGCGCACCACCTAACGGACGCGTAGCCGCGACTGGTACCGCGGCACACGGGGACGGCCCGGTCAGGCCTGGGTCAGGGTGGCGTAGCCAGCGGCCCCTGGGGGAGTCGCAGGAGCGTAGGTCAGGTTCATCTGGCCGCCTCCAGTCAAGCTCAGGACCAGGTTCGCCCGCTTCGTACAGCCGATGCCTTTCCCCGACGGGCCGGTGCTCACCGCCGCCGCGTCCATGGTGCCGTTGCTGGCCGGGGTGAACACGAGATACCCGCTACATCCCTGGGAGGGTGACGAGTAGCTCCCGCTGCTGCCGCTGGACGGAATGCTCAGCTGGATCGTCCAGCTGGGCACGTGCGCCCCGGGCTGGCTGACCGTGCCGTTCCAGGTCCCCGCGAAGGTTGCCTGGCCGGTCAGCGGCGGCGGGCTGGACGGCTTCAGATTGCCGGGAGACGCCGGGGACGACCGGGGCACGGGGGCTACGGACGTCGCCTGGGTCAGGGTGGGCTGTAGACCAGTCTTTCCTGACTCTGGCGAGGGTCCCGGTGCGCGACCGCCAGTGCGCTGTGGGTGTGGGGCGGTGGTGGCCGCGCTGGCCCCGGGCTCGGCAAAGACGCTTGGATCGGACGAGTGGCTGGCGGGCCGGTGACCGTGCCCAGCGGTCAGGACGATGGTGACAGCCACCCCCGAACCCAGCAGCAGCACGGCGGCCGCCCCGGCCAGCCAGGACTTGCGCGGCGGGCGACGCTCGCGGGCATGCTGCCCCGCTAGCCTGGCGCTGTTGGGTGACCTGGGCCTGCCCGGGACAAGGTCGCCCGGTCCGGCAGCGTCGGCGGCACCAGCCCCGGCCACCGCGGCCGCCCTATGGCTGCCCGCACTGCCGTTGACAGCGCTCCCATTGGCGGCCCTGCCGGTGGCGGCACTGCCGGGGCGGCGCCGTTGGCGGCGCTCTTGCTGGCAGCGCTGCCGTTGGGGGCGTTTCCGTTGACAGCACTGCCGTTGGGGGCGTTGCCGTTGACAGCGTTGCCGGTGGGGGCGTTGCCGGTGGCGGCGCTGCCGTTGGGGGCGCTGCCGTTGGGGGCGTTGCCGGTGGGGGCGTTGCCGTTGGGGGCGTTGCCGTTGGGGGCGTTGCCGTTGGGGGCGCTGCCGTTGGGGGCGCTGCCGTTGGGGGCGCTGCCGTTGGGGGCGCTGCCGTTGGGGGCAGTACCAGCGGGCGGGGCCAGCAGGTCAGCGCCGCTGGCCGCGATGCCGTCGCCCGCCAGGCCGGGCACCGGGTAGTTGCTCGCCCCGGAGAAGGTGTCCTCGTCCGGGTTGCCCGACCCGGGAAAGCTGGCCCCGGTGGAGACGCCCGAGTCCGTGCCGTTCACGTCGACCAGGCCGCGCCGCAGGCCCGGAATCAGCGGGGCGAGCGCCGCCGCCGCGTCCCCGGCCGCGGCCGCGGCCACCGCCGCGGGGAGCCAGGACCGGCCGAACGCCAGTACCCCGCCTGCGGTACGGGCCTGGCAGACGTCGATGATCTCGCTGGTATCGGGCCGCTGGGCGGGGTCTTTAGCCAGGCAGCGCTGGAGGAGCGGGCGCAGGTCCGGGGGGCAGCCGTCCAGATTCGGCGCCTCGTTGAGGGCCCGGTGCAGCACCGCGACCGCCGTGCCGACACCGAACGGAGGCCGCCCGGAGGCGGCGTAGGTGGCCACCGAGCCCAGCGCGAACACGTCGGCTTTGGGCGTGACCAGCTGGCCACGGGCCTGCTCCGGCGCCATGAAGCGGGGCGACCCGATGAGGATGCCGCTGCGGGTCACGGACGGCGCCGCCACGGCCCGGGCGATGCCGAAGTCGATGACCCGTGGTCCGTCCGCGGCCAGGATCACGTTGGACGGCTTGAGGTCGCGGTGCACGACACCAGCCTCGTGAATGGCCTGGAGGGCCTCAGCAATCCCAGCTACCAGCAGGAACACCGTGTCCGCGGGCAGCGGGCCATGATCGCTGACAGCCTGCTGCAAGGACATCCCGGGCACATAGGCGGTGGCCAGCCATGGCTGCCTGGCGTCCGGGGCGGCGTACAGCACCTGCGCCGTGTACAGGCCGTGCACCCGCTGCGCCGCGATGACCTCCTGCCGGAACCGGTCCCGGAACTCCTCATCGTCGCCGAACTCCTCGCGCACGACCTTGATGGCCACCGGCCGGCCGCCCCGGGTGAAGGCCAGGTAGACCCGTCCCATGCCACCTGCGCCCAGCCGGGCACGCAGCTGATAGCCGCCGATCTCGCCCGGATCATCGTCCGTCAGCGGCTCAACCAACCGAAATCACCTACCCCCCAGCCGTCCATGGCACCGCCCCGCCAAACTCGGATTCCTGTCCACCAGCCCGGGAAACGATCTAATAGCCCGAGATCTCTTTATCCCGGACAGGCCAGCATTGCAGTCGGTACATTAACCTTTTTTGTGTCGTTACGGCTCCAATTCGGTAGCTTTCACCGGTCGGAGCCCGGCGCGGTCGTACCGCGGGAACACGCGGGCGGCGGGTCAGGCCTTGGTCAGGGTGGCGTTCCCGGGGACGTTCGGGAACTGGGCCGGCGTGTAGGTCAGGTCCATCTGGCCGCCCCCGAACAGGGTCAGCATGAGGTTCGCGTTCTTGGTGCAGCCGGTGCCGCCACCCACCGGGCCGGTGGCCACCGCCGTGGCGTACATGGTGCCGTCGCTAGGGCTGGAGAGCACGAGATACCCGGTACAGCCCTGGGAGGGTGATGTGTAGCTGCCGCTGCTGCCGCTGGCCGGGATGTTCAGCTGGATCGTCCAGCTGGACACGGGCCAGCGGGGCTGGCTGACCATGCCGCTCCAGGTCCCTGCGTAAAGCGCCTGGCCGGCCGGCGGCGGGCTGGACGCCTTCGGCTTGCCCGGGGACGTGCTGGACGACCGGGCCTTGGAGCTTGCAGACGCCGCCCGGCTCACGTTCGGTATCGGCGTAGCCCCGCTCGCCACCGGCGAGGGCCCCGGCACATGGTGGCCAGTGTGATGCTGGTGCGGCGCGGTGGTGGCCGCGCTGGTCCCGGGCTCGGCAAAGACGCTTGGCTCGGACAAGTGGCTGGCGGGCCGGTGACCGTGCCCAGCGGTCAGCGCGATGGTCGCCGCCGTCCCGGAGCCCAGCAGCAGCAGCGCGGCCGCCCCGGCCAGCAGGGAGGTGCGCAGCCGGTGGTGCTCGTCTGGGTACTCTGCCGCGGGCCGGGCGCTGCTGGCTGACCCGGGCGGCCCCGGGCCCAGGTCGTCCGCACGGCCGGCCACGGCGGCGCCGGCTCCGGCCAGCGCGGTGGCCGCGGCCGCATCATGGCCGCTCATGCCACCGTTGACAGCGCTCCCGTTGGGGGCGTTGCCGTTGGGGGCGTTGCTGTTGGCGGCGCTGCCGTTGGCGGCGCTGCCGTTGGGGGCGCTGCCGTTGGGGGCGTTGCCGTTGGGGGCGCTGCTGTTGGCAGCGCTTCCGTTGGGGGCAGTACCAGCGGGCGGGGCCAGCAGGTCAGCGCCGCTGGCCGCGATGCCGTCGCCCGCCAGGCCGGGCACCGGGTAGTTGCTCGCCCCGGAGAAGGTGTCCTCGTCCGGGTTGCCCGACCCGGGAAAGCTGGCCCCGGTGGAGACGCCCGAGTCCGTGCCGTTCACGTCAACCAGGCCGCGCCGCAGGCCCGGAATCAGCGGGGCGAGCGCCGCCGCCGCGTCCCCGGCCGCGGCCGCGGCCACCGCCGCGGGGAGCCAGGACCGGCCGAACGCCAGTACCCCGCCTGCGGTACGGGCCTGGCAGGCGTCGATGATCTCGCTGGTATCGGGCCGCTGGGCGGGGTCTTTAGCCAGGCAGCGCTGGAGGAGCGGGCGCAGGTCCGGGGGGCAGCCGTCCAGATTCGGCGCCTCGTTGAGGGCCCGGTGCAGCACCGCGACCGCCGTGCCGACACCGAACGGAGGCCGCCCGGAGGCGGCGTAGGTGGCCACCGAGCCCAGCGCGAACACGTCGGCTTTGGGCGTGACCAGCTGGCCACGGGCCTGCTCCGGCGCCATGAAGCGGGGCGACCCGATGAGGATGCCGCTGCGGGTCACGGACGGCGCCGCCACGGCCCGGGCGATGCCGAAGTCGATGACCCGTGGTCCGTCCGCGGCCAGGATCACGTTGGACGGCTTGAGGTCGCGGTGCACGACACCAGCCTCGTGAATGGCCTGGAGGGCCTCAGCAATCCCAGCTACCAGCAGGAACACCGTGTCCGCGGGCAGCGGGCCATGATCGCTGACAGCCTGCTGCAAGGACATCCCGGGCACATAGGCGGTGGCCAGCCATGGCTGCCTGGCGTCCGGGGCGGCGTACAGCACCTGCGCCGTGTACAGGCCGTGCACCCGCTGCGCCGCGATGACCTCCTGCCGGAACCGGTCCCGGAACTCCTCATCGTCGCCGAACTCCTCGCGCACGACCTTGATGGCCACCGGCAGGCCGCCCCGGGTGAAGGCCAGGTAGACCCGTCCCATGCCACCTGCGCCCAGCCGGGCACGCAGCTGATAGCCGCCGATCTCGCCCGGATCATCGTCCGTCAGCGGCTCAACCAACCGAAATCACCTACCCCCCAGCCGTCCATGGCACCGCCCCGCCAAACTCGGATTCCTGTCCACCAGCCCGGGAAACGATCTAATAGCCGCAAATTCCGCTCCCCCGTGCAGGCCAGCGCCGCAACCGGTAGATTAACGCCCTTCTGTGCTGGCGCGGCCTGGAACCGGATATGTCACTGGTCCACGGCCCTGCTGTGACATGACCGAAGATGCCTCGCGCCCGTTTTGCCAGGCTTCGTCCCGGCCCGGCCATCCGGCTGCTCCCGGTTTCTGCCGGCTCCCTCTGGCTTCCCTCTGCCGCATCCCGCCTGCCGCGTCCCACCTGCCGCATGCGGCCGTATCGGCGCCCCGGCGGCGGCGCAGGTCGCTGATCCCACCAGACCCACCATTGATACTGCGTTTCTTTAGTACCAGCCCAAGAAATGGCAGATGGCACTGAATGCCATCCGGGGTAACGGGCCCTTTTGGCTAGCCGTGGCCAGGGATTGGCCCAGCGGCTGGTGGCACAGGCGAAGACCAGGCCAGGATGGGCGGCACAGCTGCGAAACCATCCGTCCGGCAGGATGACTGGCCACCCGTCCGGCAGGATGACGTAACCACGCTCGCGAAGGGGGCGGCCGGTGACTCCAGCGGACACTGACGCGATGGGCACGACCGGGACGGAGGCTGTCCCGCCCGGCACGGTCGTGATCACCGGGTGTTACCTCGCCACCGTCAACGCAGCGGATACCGAGTACCCGTCCGGGCACCTGGTCATCGCGGCCGGGCGGATCGCCGCGGTGGGACCGGGGGACGCGCCGCCGCGCTTTGCCGCGGCCCCGCACATCGATGGTGCCGGGCTGCTGGTAACTCCCGGGCTAGTGAACACGCATAGCCACCTGTATCAGTGGATCACCCGCGGCTACTCCGCCGACGGCACGCTGTTCGACTGGCTCAGCGCGCTGTACCCGGTCTGGGCCCGGCTCACCCCGGAACTGGTGCACGACTCCGCCGCGGCGGACCTGGCCTGGCTGGCGCTCACCGGCTGCAGCACGTCCACGGATCACCACTACGTGTTCCCGGCCGGCCCGGGTGACCTGCTCGAGGCGGAGATCCGCGCGGCGCAGCAGATCGGGCTGCGGTTCCACCCGTGCCGCGGCTCGATGAACCTCGGCCAGTCCGCGGGCGGGCTGCCGCCGGACTCGGTGGTGGAGCAGCATGACACGATCCTGGCGGCGACCGAGGCGGCCATCGACCGCTGGCACGACCCGGCGCCCGACGCGATGACCCGCATCGCGGTCGCGCCGTGCTCGCCGTTCTCGGTCACGGCCGAGCTGATGCGGGACAGCGCGGAGCTGGCCCGGTCCCGGGGGGTGCGGCTGCACACGCACATCGCCGAGACCCAGGATGAGGAGCGGTTCTGCCGGGAGGCGTTCGGCCGCACCCCGGCCGAGTACGCCGAGGACCTCGGCTGGCTGGGCCCCGACGTCTGGCTCGCGCACTGCGTCCATCTGCCCGACGCGGCTGTGACCCGGCTCGCCGCGACCGGGACGGGGGTGGCGCACTGCCCCACCTCCAACGGACGCCTCGGGTCGGGCATCGCCCCCGTCCGCAAGCTGCTCGACGCCGGCGCGGTGGTGGGGCTCGGCGTGGACGGGGGCGCCTCGAACGAATCCGGCCGCATGATCGATGAGCTGCACCAGGCCCTGCTCGCGGCCAGGTACGCGGGCGGCCCGCGCGCCCTCAGCGCCCGGGACTGCCTGCGGATGGCCACCATGGGCGGGGCGCGCTGCCTGGGCCGGGCCGCTGAGCTGGGCTCGCTCGAGCCAGGCAAGCTGGCCGACGTGGCGGTATGGCGGGTGGACCAGCTGCCCGGCGCGGGCATCACCGACCCGGTGTGCGTGCTCGTGTTCGGTGCCCCAGCGCTGGAGCACCTGTTCGTCGGCGGCCGCCAGGTCGTCGCGGCGGGCGCCCTGCAGACCGCTGATCCGGCGGAGCTGGCCGCAGCCGCGGCCAAGGCGAGCGCCGCGATAGCCGCTGAGCCAGCAGGCACGGGGCCAGCAGGCACGGGGCCAGCAGGCACGGGGCCAGCAGGCACGGGGCCAGCAGGCACGGGCCCGGCAGGCACGGGGTACTGAGAGCGGCCGTGGATATCGACACCATCACCGGCCTCATCCCGGCGCCTGGTGCCACCTGGCGCCCCGGGGACGCCTGGCTGGCGGGCGGTACCTGGCTGTTCTCCCAGCCGCAGCCGGGCCTGTCCCGCCTGCTCGACCTGCATGAGTTCGGCTGGCCGCCGCTCGTCGAGCAGCCCATGGGCCTGGACATCGCGGCCACCTGCACGCTCGCCGAACTCGCCCGCTGGCAGCCCAGGGCGCCGCAATCCGCAGCACAGCGGTCAGCACCCCAGCAGCCCGCACCACAGCAGCCCGCACCACAGCAGCCCGCACCCCAGCAGCCCGCACCCCAGCAGCCCGCACCCCAGCAGCCCGCACCACAGCAGCCCGCACCACAGCAGCCCGCACCACAGCAGCCCGCACCACAGTGGCCCGCGACCGCGCTGTTCCGGCCCTGCTGCGAGGCGCTGCTCGGCTCGTTCAAGGTCTGGAACATGGCCACGGTGGGCGGCAACATCTGCCTGTCCCTCCCGGCCGGGCCGATGACCTCGCTGACCGCCGCGCTCGATGGCACCGCCACGATCTGGTCCGCGGACGGCGGCCGCCGCGAGGTGCCGGTAGCCGACTTCGTGACCGGCCCGGGCCGCAACGTGCTCCGGCCTGGTGAGCTGCTCCGGTCGGTGTTCGTGACCGCCGCGGCGCTGCGCTGCCGGACCGCGTTCCGCCAGGCGTCGCTGACGCCAGCGGGCCGGTCCGCCGCGGTGGTGATCGGCCGCCGGTCCGCTGACGGCGCGGCGGTGCTCACGGTGACCGCGGCGACGCCCCGGCCGGTCCAGGTGCGCTTCGCGGCGCTGCCCGCACCGCAGGAGGCCGCCGCGGCCGTGGCCGCCGCGATCCCGGCCTACCACGATGACGTGCACGGGGCACCCGCCTGGCGGGCGGCGATGACCCGCCGCCTGGTCGCCGAGGTGACCGCGGAGCTGAGCCGGTGAGCCTGCGGATCAACGGGGAGCTGGTGCACGCGCAGCCGCGGCCCGGTCAGTGCCTGCGCACCTTCCTGCGCGAGCAGGGCTGGTTCGGGGTGAAGAAAGGCTGCGACGCGGGCGACTGCGGCGCCTGCACCGTGCACGTGGACGGGCTGCCGGTGCACAGCTGCATCTACCCGGCGCGGCGCGCGGCGGGCCGCTCGGTCACCACGATCGAGGGCCTGGACCCGCATCCGCTCGGCGCGGCTTTCCTGGCCGCGCAGGGCTTCCAGTGCGGCTTCTGCACCCCAGGAATGATCATGACTGCGGCCGCACTGGACCAGCAGCAACGCGCCGACCTGCCCCGTGCGCTCAAGGGAAACGTCTGCCGGTGCACCGGTTACAGCGCGATCTGCGACGCGCTGGCGGGCGTGCCCCGGCTGGCCGACGCCGGCTCCGCGGCCCCGGCCGGGCCGGATGTGGTCACCGGCCGGGCCCAGTTCACCCTGGACACCGCGATCGACGGGCTGCTGCACATGAAGCTGCTGCGCTCGCCGCATCCGCACGCCTGGATCCGGTCCATCGACGCGTCCGCCGCGCTGCGGCTGCCGGGGGTCGCCGCCGTGTTCAGCTACGCCGACGCCCCGGACGTCCGCTACTCCACCGCGCGCCATCAGCACCCGGGCGACGACCCGTCCGACACCCTGCTGTTCGACCGGACCGTGCGGTTCGCGGGCCAGCGCGTTGCCGCGGTGGTCGCGGACAGCCCGCGGACCGCCGCCGCTGCCTGCGCGCTGATCACGGTGGACTACGAGGTCCGGCCGGCCGTGTTCGACCCGGAGCTGGCCATGGCGCCGGGGGCGCCGGTGCTGCATCCCGGGCTGCCGCGGTCGGCCGGGGTGGCCGACGCCCGCCGCAATATCGCGGCCGAGGTGCACGGCGGAGTTGGCGATGCTCAGGCCGGGCTGGCCGCGGCGGACCTGATCTACGAGGAGACGTTCGCCACGCAGCGGGTGCAGCACGTGCACCTGGAGACGCACGCCGCCATCGGCTGGCCGGACGAGGGACGGCTGGTGCTGCGGACCAGCTCGCAGACCCCGTTCCTGACCCGGGACGCGCTCTGCGCGCTGTTCGGCCTGGACCGCAGCCAGGTCCGGGTGTTCGCCGCGCGGGTAGGCGGCGGCTTCGGCGGCAAGCAGGAGATGCTCGTCGAGGATGTGGTGGCGCTGGCCGTGCTCCGGCTCGGCCGCCCGGTACAGCTGGAGTTCACCCGGGAGGAGCAGTTCACGGCGGCCACCACCCGGCACCCGATGCGGATCACGGTCCGGCTCGGCGCGCGCGCCGACGGCACGCTGACCGCGATGCAGCTGCGCACGGTGGCGGACACCGGTGCGTACGGCAATCACAGTCGCGGCGTCCTGTTCCACAGCTGCAACGAGGCGCTCAGCCTGTACCGGTGTGCCAGCAAGCAGGTGGACGCGTGGTCGGTCTACACGAACACGGTGCCGGCCGGGGCGTTCCGCGGCTACGGGCTGTCCCAGTCCAGCTTCGCGGTCGAGTCCGCCCTGGATGAGCTGGCCCGCCAGCTCGGGCTGGACCCGGTCGCGGTGCGCCGCCGGAACCTGGTGCGGCCGGGTGACCCGCTGGTCTCGATCAGCGCGGAGCCGGACGACGTCGAGATCGCCAGCTACGGCCTGGCCGAGTGCCTCGACCTGGTGCAGGCGGCGCTGGACAGCGGGCGCGGGCGGCCGGTGCCCGCCGGGGACGGCTGGCGGGCCGGCCAGGGCATCGCGGTCAGCATGCTGGACTCGGCACCGCCCGGCGGTCATCTGGCGCACACCAGGATCGCGCAGCGTGCGGAGGGCGGCTACCGGCTGGCCGTGGGGACCGCGGAATTCGGCAACGGGACCGCCACCGTGCACCGCCAGCTCGCGGCGGGCGCGCTCGGCTGCGCCGTGGCCGACATCGAGCTCGTGGCGGCCGACACCGACGAGGTGGAGCACGACACCGGGGCGTACGGCTCCACCGGCACGGTGGTCGCTGGCCTGGCCACGCTGCGGGCCGCCCGCGCGCTGGCCGAGGCGATGACCACGGCCGGAGGCGACGGGAAGCTGCTGGAAGCAGAGGGGCGCAGCGACGGCCGGGGCCGGACCGTCGCCTTCAACGTGCACGGATTCCGGGTCGCGGTGCAGCCCGCGACCGGCGAGATCCGCATCCTGCACAGCGTGCAGGCTGCGGACGCGGGCACGGTCATCAACCCGGTGCAATGCCGCGGGCAGGTCGAGGGCGGCGCCGCGCAGGCGCTCGGCGCCGCGCTCTACGAACACCTGGACGTGGACGCGGCAGGCCAGGTGACCACCCGGGCGCTGCGCGAGTACCACGTGCCGGTGCTGGCGGACCTGCCGCGCACCGAGGTGTACTTCGCGGGCACCACCGACCCGCTCGGCCCGCTCGGCGCGAAGCCGATGAGCGAGGCGCCGTTCAACCCGGTGGCGCCTGCCCTGGCCAACGCGGTCCGGGACGCGACCGGGGTGCGCATCACCAGCCTGCCGATGAGCCGGGACCGGTTGTTCCTCGCTCTGCAGCCCCCAGAACGGCAACCCCCAGAAAGGTACCGGCCATGGTCCAGCTTGGCGCCAACCGCTACGGAAAGGCAGAAGTCCGGGTCGTCCACGTCGCCCGCGGAGCCGCCGCCGACGGGGGCGACCTGATCCGGGACTGGAACGTCTCCACCAGCCTGTCCGGCGACCTCGCCGCCACCCACCTGCGTGGCGACAACTCCGCGGTGCTGGCCACCGACACACAGAAGAACACCGTGTATGCCCTGGTGCAGCAGCTGGGCGGGGTGGAACCGGAGGTCCTCGGCATCGAGCTGGCCCGGCACTTCGTGCACAGCCAGCCGGCTATCACCCGGGCCCGGATCGCGATCGAGGAGTACCCGTGGGTGCGGATCGGCGGCGGAGGGCACTCGTTCGCCCGTAGCGGGGACCTGACCCGGGTCGCCGTGGTCCTGCACGACGCCGAGCTCGGCACCAGCGTGGTCTCCGGCGTCACCGGCCTGACCGTGCTGAACACGACGGACTCGGAGTTCTGGGGCTTCCCGCGCGATCAGTACACGACGCTGGCCGAGACCACCGACCGGATCCTCGCCACCCAGATCAGCGCCCGCTGGCGGTACCGCCCGGTCGCTGACGCCGACATGGCCGGCTTCAGCTGGGCCGACCTCAACTGGGCCGAGGCGTTCGCCCAGGCTCACCAGGCGGTGCTGGAGGCGTTCAGCGGAACCTACAGCTACTCACTGCAGCAGACCCTGTACGCGATCGGCGAGCGGATCCTCGCCGCTGTGCCAGAGGTCTGCGAGGTCCGGCTGGCGCTGCCTAACAAGCATCACTTCCTGGTCGATCTGGCACCGTTCGGGCAGGTCAATGACCAGGAGGTGTACTACGCGGCGGACCGCCCGTACGGCCTGATCGAGGGCACTGTGCTGGCCGACGACGCGCCCGGCCCCGGCATCGCCTGGACCTGAGCCGCCGCGAGCTGAGCCGCCGGGGCGGAGGCCTACCAGGGCCACCGGGTGGCGGCGATGATCTCCTCATCCGACTTGCCCCAGGCCAGCTCGATCTCCGCACGCCGGGACGCGAGGAAGGAGGTCATCAGCTCATCGCCGGTGGCGGCGCGCAGCTCGTCGCTGGCCTCCAGCGCCTTGACCGCCTCGGCCAGGGTGCCCGGCAGCCGGGCCAGCTGGCCGGCCAGCGGATGGCCCGGAGCAGCCGGGTCGCCGCTGACCTCATCCGGCAGCCGGGCCTGCCGGTCCGCGCCCGCCAGCGCGACCGCCAGCACCGCGCCGGCCAGCAGGTACGGGTTGGCACCCCCGTCGAAGCTCTTGAGCTCCACGTTCGCGGTGCCCGGGTCCCACGGGCTGGCCTCGATGAACCGGACCGCGGCCTCCCGGTTCTCGGTGCCCCAGACCTGGTAGACGCCGGCCCAGTGCGAGGGCACCAAGCGCAGGTATGACGCGGGCATCGGTGATCCGATGGCGAGCAGCGCGGGCATTCTGTCCAGCAGGGCCGCCAGCATGGACTCGCCCCGTGGCGTCAGCCCGTGCCGGCCCGGGCCGCCCGCCAGCAGGTTCTCACCGTCGGCCCAGAAGCTGGCGTGCAGGTGGCCGCCGTTGCCGACGTTGCCGGCCAGCACGGCAGGCGCGAACGAGGCGCGCAGCCCGTGCCGGGCGGACACCGCCGCGATGATCAGCTTGACCAGCACGTTGGTGTCCGCCGCCGACACCGGGTCCTGCGCGGCCACCGAGACCTCGAACTGCCCGGGACCGTACTCCGGGTGGATCTGCTCGACCCGGACCCCGGCCGCCTCCAGGCTGGCCAGCACGTCGCGGACGTAGTCGGCCAGGCCGACCAGCCGGGCCAGCCCGTAGCCGGTGCCGCCTGCCGCGGGCTGGTAGTCGTCGGTGTCCTGGCCCACCATCCACTCGACCTCGAACGCCATCAGCGCGCTGATGCCCTGGCTCAGGCCCGCGGCCACCTGGGCCCGGGCAAACGAGCGCTGGCATCCGGCATACACCGTGCCGTCCTGGCGGAACCGGTCACCCGGGGCCCAGGCCCAGCCCTCCGGCGCGCCCAGCACGGCCAGGCTGTCCAGGTCAGGCACCATCCGCAGGTCCCCGTCCGGCCGGCCCAGCGGGGACGCCCCGTCGATGCCGCCGTCGCTGGTGAACGCGTCGATCACCGGGGAGAAGCCGAGGCCGGACCGGGCCGCCGCGGCCAGGCTGGTCAGCGGCACGGCCTTGACCCGGGCGGCCCCGCTGTGGTCCACGAACGTGGTCGCGACCCCGGTGACCTCACCGGCCAGCTGCCGCTCCAGCACCTGCGCCCGGCGCGCGTCAGCCGCGCGTTCCTGCTCGCCGCGGAATCGGCTGAACGGCCGTGCCATAGTCATGTCTCCCTTGCTGAGCCGGGCCCGGGGGGCCGTGCTGAGCCGCCCCGCAGGGCCGGTCACGGGGAGGTTACTTCACCCTGCCGGGCCAGCGGGCCAGATGCTGGCGAGCCCGCTTCGGTCAGCCCTTCCGCCCTGGTCAGCAGCTCGCCCGCGCGCCGGGTGGCGGCGGGCCGGGCCAGCACCAGGGCGATGCCCAGGAGCAGCCAGGCGATGGCCACGGCCGGTCCCCACCAGGCGACCCCGGTCGGCAGCGGCCAGATGTTCCGGAACAGGGTGTAACCGAGCACGATGATGCCCAGCACCGGGATCACCAGCTCCCACCGCCGGACCAGCGGTCTGGCCGGAGAAGAACACCAGCCGGGTCATCCCGATCGTGGCCAGGATGTACACCACCAGCAGGATGAGCGTGCCGATGGTACCGCTCTCCAGGAACAGGGTGAACGGGTCGCCGCCCAGGCCGAACCAGGTGAACGCGATGATCGCGTAGACGGTGAGCGCCACGGCCGCGGCCGCGACCGTGGGCGTGCGGCGGCGCGGCGAGACGTGGCTGAGCCGGGCGGGCAGCACCCCGTCCCTGGACATGGCGTAGACACAGCCGGGACGCGCCCACCGTGCAGGCCAGCGCGCAGCCGAAGGCGGAGATCATCGCACCGGCCGTGATGAGCGTGCCCAGCCACGAAGCGACATAGGTGGTACCCAGGTCACCGATGAGGGACGTGGAGTTGATGAACGCCGTGACACCCTTGGCGGACGTGCCGAAGCCCATCACCTCCACCGCGGTCACCACGACGAAGTAGACGCCGCCGAAGATCGCCACGCCCAGGATGGCCCGCGGGATGTCCCGCCTCGGCTGCTTGGTCTCCTCCCCCAGGGTGGACGCGGCCTCGAACCCGGCGAAGGACAGGAAGCCGAACACCACGCCGAGGAACACCGTGGACATCGGCGTGCCGCCGGGCAGGCTGAACACCGACCAGTCCACGCCCAGGTGGCCCGGGCCGGAGTGCCCGGTGAGCTTGCCGAAGACGATCGCGATGACGATGACGATCAGCGCCACGGTGAGCGCCTCGGCGGCCAGCAGCAGCCGGGTGCCGCCGCGGGCCGGGGTGATCGCGATCCACCACACCAGCAGCATGCCGATCGCGCCGAGCAGGAACCCGGACCAGGTGGGCGGGTTCTTCCAGACGCCGAGCGCGTTCAGGAAGTTCGACGCGAACCGGCCGCCCGCCATGGAGGTGACCACGCCGTAGAAGGTGTAGGTGCCGGCCAGCGCCCAGCCGGAGATCACCCCGGCGCGCGGGCCGAGGGTGGCCCCGACAAAGCCGTACACCGAGCCGGAGTGGTGGAACCGCTGGGTCAGCCGGACGAAGGTGTAGGCCACCAGCAGCACGCCCACGAACGCGAGCGCGAAGGCCAGCGGCACCGCCCGGCCGACCGTGGTCGCCGTGCCCTGCGGGTTGATGCTCGCCGCCATCGACGGTGCCATCAGGGCCAGCGAGATACCAATGGCCTCCCAGACGCTCAGGTTCCGGTGCAGCCTGGGCGGCCCGGATTCGGTCGTGACTGGCTTCTCATCCGCGGTCATCTGCAGCCACCTCCCGGCTAATGGCTTGATCATGCGTCACGGCCGGCGGAGGGCACAAGACCTGCACGGTGGCCGGTCCGGACGGCGGTACCGTGTGCGGGTGAGGGATCAGCCGTCGGACGGCCCGGTCGTGATGCTGGTGGCCGTGGACGGCTCGGAGACCTCGATGCGGGCGGGCGCGTACGCGGCGGGCCTGGCCCGCCGTCAGCACGCCCGCCTGGTCTGCGTGTATGTGCGCCCGTTCAGCGCGGTGGCCGGCCTCGGCCCGGGCGCTGCGGTCTCGCTCGCCGAGGCGCACGACGATGTCGCCCGGGAACTGCGCGCAGCGGTCGAGGCGCAGAGCACGCGGATCGGGATCAGCGCTGAGTTCGTCGAGCGGCACGGGAACCCGTACCACGAGATCGTCCGGCTGGCCGACGAGATCCAGGCGGACGCGGTGATCGTCGGCGCCTCGACCAAGGCGGGCCACCGGTTCGCGGGCTCACTCGCCGTGCACCTGGTCCGGGCCAGCCGCTGGCCCGTCACCGTAGTACCGTGATTGTGTCGTAACCGCCGCCGAATATCGTGTGGGCGTGACGGATTCTGACCTGGGAGCAGCGCAGCGGCGCCGGTTCCCGGCGCTCGATCCGGAGCCACCACCGCGGCCCTGGTGGCAGCGGCTGCTGCTGCCCGCGGGCGTGCTCGTGCTCGCCGGGGCGATCCTCGCTGCCGTCGAGTTCTGGCCGTTCCACCCCAGCGCCGCGCACCCCGCGGCGCAATCCCCGGCCGCGCGGGCCAGCGCCCGCCTGGCCCGCCAGGCCACCGGGCGGATCCTCGCGCAAATCCCGGACGGCCTGCTCATCCTGGCCAACCCGGACGGCACGCACATTGCCCGGCAGCGCCGGCTCGGCCCGGTCGGCCTGAACGTCTCCGCGTCGCTGGACGGCCAGTACCTGTCCCTCATCAGCGGCCAGCTGATCTCCATCCGGCGCGGCCCCACACTGGCCCCCGACTCCACGAACCTGCAGCTCAGCAGTGAGAACGGGGCCGCCTGGCCGGAGCCGTTCGCCGACCACGAGCGGGCGCTGGTGATGCTGCTGGATTACGGCTCGCCCGGGCAGTCGTCCGACAACCCGATCAGCGTGGTGCCGCTGGCCACCGGGCTGCCGGTGGCGCTGGGCAGCGGGGACTGGGTCGCGGGTGACCCGCAGGCGGCCGGGGCCTTCGTGGCGGTGGCCGCCTCGATCCAGGCCCCGGCCTCCTCGAACCAGGCCGACCCCGATGCCCGGCTCGTGCTGCGGGACGTCGGCAGGCCGGAGGTCGTGCTGGCCACGGCCAGCGCGCTGAACCGCGATCTGGGCCAGCCCGCCAGCCAGCCGGTCATCCTGGCCGCGTTTCCCAGCCCGTCCGGTGCCGAGGTGGCGGTGACCGTGCAGCCCGCCGCCCAGCCCGAGGCCAGCGGCGTGGATACCGGCATCGTGGTACTGAGCCGGGCCGGCCGGGTGCTCGGCACCGTGCGCACCGCCCTGGGCAGCGCTCCGGCCTGGTCACCGTCGGGCCGCATGCTCGCCTACACGGTGCTCCGCCCGAACCGGATGGAACTGGACCTCTGGTCCCCTGGCCACCCGGCCACGGCCAGCGTGTTTCCCACCGGCGGGAACTACTCCAGCTGCCAGTGGTCCCCGGACGGCGGCTCGGTCCTGTGCGCCACAGACCACGCCTGGGCCATTGCCCAGGCCAGCGGTGGCCCGATGGCGGTGGTGCCCGCGGCTGGCGCGCCGCTGGCCTGGCTGACCTCAGCGAGCCGCCGGTGATCCGGCAGGCCGTGGCCCTGCGCGGGCTGGCGCAGCGCGGCGGCAGCACCCTGATGATCGCGGCGGTGGCCCTGGTGGCGACCGCCGCGGCCGCCGCCGGCCCGATCTACTACGAGGCCGCACGGACCTCGATCCTGCGTGACACACTGGCGGCCGCGTCCATCCCCGGCCGCGGTTACGAGGCGAACGAGACCGGAGGGCTGCCCGGCCTGCTCAACCAGCTGACCGGGGCCGTCAGTAGCCAGCTCAGCCGGGACCTGGCCGCGCTGCACGGCCGCGGGCTGTTCGCACCCGCCATCGACTCGATCGAGACGACCCTGCCGTACCCGGCCGAGCAGACCTCGATCCCCCTGGTCTGGCGCACCGGTGTGTGCGGCCAGCTACGGGTGCGGGGCGGCTGCCCCGTCGCCGCGAACCAGGTCATGGTGAGCACCCGGCTGGACGCGGTGACCCACTGGAGCGTCGGCCAGCGGATCAGCTTCCCGGGCTGGCGGCCGCTGACCATTACCGGGATCTACCGGCTGCCCAACCCGAGCCGGGCGTACTGGTTCGGCCGCGGCTCGTTGTACTTCTCGGTCGGCCGCGGCTCGGTGTTCGCGCAGAACAGCGCGATCGACGCGATGTTCACCCCGCGCGCCACCCTGGAGCTGGGGCCGCCGGCGCAGCAGGGCACCGTGGTCACCGACGTCCTGCTCAACACCGGCCGGGTGACCGGTGACGAGGTCGCGCCGCTGGAGTCCGCCGTGACAGCGCTGACCCAGTCCACCGCGCTGCAGAATCAGCAAGTTCTGGTCAGCACGACGATCCCGGCCACGTTGCAGGCGGTCCAGTCCAGCTGGCGGGCGGTCGCCGTGCCGATCGTGCTGATCACCGCACAACTGCTGGTGCTCTGCCTGCTGCTGCTCTTCCTGGTCATCACCGGGGCGATCGAGGCGCGCGGCCACGAGATCGCGCTGGCCAAGCTGCGTGGTCGCGGCGGCTGGCGGGCGGTCGTGTTCGGCCTGTCCGAGCCGGTCACGCTGCTGCTGGCGGCGTGGCCGGTCGGCACCCTGGTCGGATGGGCCGCGACCGCACTGCTATGCCAGCTACTGCTGCGCCCGGGCACCCCCGTGCCGCTGCCCCCGCTGGCCTGGGCCGCGGCGGGCGTGGCCACGGCGGGCGGGCTGGCCGCGGCCGCGCTGGCCGCGCGGCGGACGCTGCGCCGGCCAGTGCTGGAGGAGTGGCGGAAGTCCGGCAGCCAGCCCGTCGGGCGCGGCTGGGTGACCGACGCGTTCCTCGCCGCCGCGGCCCTGGCCGGCCTGATCGACCTGGTGGCCACCGGCCAGATCAGCTCGGCCCGGCAGGGCGCGCTCAGCCTGCTCGTGCCCGGGCTGCTCGGGCTGGCCGTCGCGGTCATCGCCTCCCGGCTGCTGCCGCTCGCCTGCCGGGCCGTGTTCTCCCGGACCGGCCGGGGGGGCCTGGGCACCTTCCTCGCGCTCCGGCACGTGGCCCGGCGGCCGGGCGCGGTGCGCACCACGATCGTGCTGGCCACGGCGTTCGCGCTGGCCACCTTTGCGGTGTCGGCCTGGTCCGTCGGGCACGACAACCAGCAGCTCGTCGCGGCCACCCAGGTCGGCGCCCCCACCGTGCTCACGGTCAGTGTCCCAGCCGGGAAGAACCTGGGCACGATCGTGGACCGGGCGGATCCCGGCGGGCACCTGGCCGCGGCGGTAGACCGGTACACCAGCTTCACCAGCGGCAGCAACGGGCTGACCGTGCTCGGCGTGGAGCCGCAGCGGTTCGCCCAGGTCGCGAGCTGGCGGCCGGGCTTCACCAGCCAGCCGCTCACCGCGCTGGCCCGCCAGCTCGCGCCCGCCGCACCAGCTCCGGTCGTCCTCACCGGCGACGCCGTCCGGATCACCGTGGACGTGCACTCCTTCAGCGGCCTGCCGGGCGCGCAGATCGCCGCCGACGTCACCACCGGCGCGTCCCCGGTCAGCCTCGGCACGCTGCCCGCCCACGGCCAGGTCACGCTGACCGGCGCGCTGACCGGGTGCCCGTGCGTGCTCACCGACCTCGACCTGAGCCCGCCGCTGCACTACCTGACCACACCGGTCACCGGCTCCATCACCATCACCGGGCTGGACGTGCACGGCCCGTCCGGCTGGCGGCCCGCCGCGGCCGGGCTGCTGGGCACGGCCGCGCGCTGGCGGCCCGGGCACTCCGACGACCCGCCGGACCAGCTGGTTGCCACCGCCACCGGGCTGAGCTGGGCGTTCAACTCCCGGGCAACCCAGGACGCGCTGCTGGTCTCGGTGAACCGGCCCTACCCGCTGCCCGCTGTGGTGTCCAGCGCGATGCTCAGCCCCGGGCAGCGGCTGGTGTCCGCACCCGGGCTGGGCGGCAGCCCGGTGGAGCTGCGGGTGGTGGACGCCGCGAGGGTCGTGCCGGGCGCCGCGCAGGCCGGGGTGATCGTGGACCGGCAGTACGCCGAGCTGGCCGCGGGTGAGAACTTCCCCCAGGCCCAGCAGCAGGTCTGGCTCGCCGCGGGCGCGCAGCCCGTGATCGGGCCCCGGCTGGCCGCAGCCGGTCTGCGGGTGCTGTCCGCCCGTAGCGCCACGGACATCGCCACCGCCCTGGCCCGGCAGGGCCGGCCCTGGCCAGCGTGCTGTTCCTGGCCGATGCCGCGGCCGCGGCGCTGCTGGCCGCGGGCGCCGCGGTGCTCGGGCTCTACCTGTCCGCCCGCCGCCGCCGGTATGAGTACGCCGCGCTCAGCGCGTCCGGGGTACCCCGCAGCACGCTCCGCCGGGCGGTGCTGGCCGAGCTGGCCATGGTGCTCGGCTTCGGCGCCGCCATCGGCGTCGCCGCAGGGCTGGCCGCCGTGTTCCTGGCCCTGCGCAGCGTGCCCGAGTTCGTCACCACCCCGGCCTCGCCGCCGCTGTCCTATGTCCCGTCGGCTGGCCCGGTGACAGCACTGCTCGCGGCCGCCGCCGGGCTGCTCGTCGTCGCGGCGGTGGCGGCGAGCGTGGCGCTGATCCGCGGGGTCAGCCTGGACCAGCTGCGGGAGACGCCGACATGACCAGCGGCACGGGTGTCAGCGCGGGCCCGGCCATGGTGCGCTGCGAGGGCCTGGTCCAGGTCTACGGGGCGCCGGGGCAGGAGGTGACCGCGCTGCGTGGGGTGGACCTCGCCGTGACCGAGGGCGAGACGCTGGCCCTGCTCGGCCCGTCCGGCGCGGGCAAGTCCACCCTGCTGTGGCTGTTCGCCGGCCTGCTCCGGCCGACCGCGGGCCGGGTCGAGGTGTGCGGCTGGCGGCTCACCGACCTGACCGCGCGGGCCGCGGCCGAGCTGCGGCTGCGCGAGGTCGGCGTGGTGATGCAGACCCCGGGCCGGAACCTGCTGCACAACGAGACTGCCACCGGCAACGTGCTGTTCGCCCAGGGACCTACCCGGCGGCGGCGGGCCGTGAAGCGCCGCCGTGCCGCCGACCTGCTGGACGCGGTGGGCCTGAGCCGGGTCGCGCACCGCCCGGCGGGCCGGCTCTCGGGCGGCGAGCAGCAGCGGCTCGCGGTCGCCGTGGCGCTGGCCAACGGGCCGCGGCTGCTCCTGGCGGACGAACCGACCAGCCAGCTCGACCACGGCTCGGCCGGGGCGGTCATCGACCTGATCCGCGCGGCCAACGAGGACCTGGGCACCACCGTCGTGGTGGTGACGCATGACCCCGCGGTCGGCAGCGCGCTCGGCCGCACCGTGACCATCCGGGACGGCCGGGTCGGGGCCGAGGGACACCAGGGCGAGGAATACCTGGTGGTATCCAGGGACGGCTCGGTCCAGCTGCCCGCGGAAATCCTGGAGGGCACGCTGCCGCCGGGCTCGCTGGCCCGGGCCGTGCCGACCGCCGAGGGCGTGGAACTGCGCCGCGTCCAGACCGGGCGAGGCTGACATGCTGAGCGCCCGCGGGCTGCGCTACGTCCGGGACGGCCAGCTCATCCTGGCCGGCCTGGACGTGACGATCCGCCCGGGGGAGAGCCTCGCGGTCACCGGGCCGTCGGGGTCAGGAAAGTCAACCTTGCTGTCGGTGATATCCGGCCTGGTCGCACCCACAGCGGGTGAGGTTTTCCTCAACGGTGCGCCGCTCGCCGGATTCGCTGGCCCAGCCCACGGGGTCGCCGTGGTACTGCAGGGCTACGGCCTGGTCTCGCTGCTGACTGCCGCTGAGAACATCGAGATCGCGCTGCGGGCCAGTGGCCACCCGGACCGCTCGGCCCCGGCGGCGGCCCGGGCCGCCGCCTACGGTGCGCTGGACCAGCTGGGCCTGGCGGTGCATGCGGACCAGCTGGTCGAGGAGCTGTCCGGCGGCCAGCAGCAGCGGGTCGCGGTCGCCCGGGCCCTCGCGCTGGAGCCCCGGCTGCTGATCGCAGACGAGCCCACCGCCGAGCTCGACCCGGCCGCCCGGGCCGTTGTGCTGGCCCGCATCTTCGAGGTGGTCAACCGGGGCGGCGCCGTGATCCTGGCCACGCACGACCCCGAGGTCGCCGACCGCTGCGACCGCACCCTCGACCTGGCCGCGGTGGCCACCGCCTGAGGCGGCGCTACTGGTCGTTCCCGGCCCGCAGCCAGTTCAGGTAGTCGGCGACCGCCCGCCGGGTGCCGTACTCGGGCTGATAGCCGGTGTCCTGGTGGAGGCGGGAGATGTCCAGCCAGATGTCCGGGCCCGGTACGTCCGGGTTACGGCCGGCCGGGAGGTCCAGCTGCGCGTCCGGGACGATCTCCTTGATCGCGCGGGCGAGCTCGCCGTTGGTCGTCACCTGGCCCGAGGCGACGTTGTAAGTGCGGTAGCTCAGCTGGGCCGCCAGCTGCAGCAGGGCGATGGCCCGGCCGCAGTCCTTCACGTACACCAGGTCGCCACCGTCGTCAGCGTAGGCAGCTGCGCGCAGTGCGCTGAAGTCGGGGACTGTCCCGCGGGCGGCCGCGTGCACGAGCTGGGGCGCGGCCAGGAACACCGAGGCCGGGCGGGCGCCCCGCCGGGCGGGCTAATATGCCGGTACCTGAGCAATGGCCAGGAATGGCGGCCGAGGGGAATGCGATACACTGTGACCAGCAATGAACCGCGGCAGACCAGTGTCGCCCGGATGTATGACGCATTGCTGGGCGGCAAGGACAACTATGCGGCCGACCGGCAGCAGGCTGACGGCCTGGCCGGGGATTTCCCCGAGATAACCCAGATGGTCCGGCAGAACCGGGAGTTCCTCGGCCGGGCGGTGCGGGCCGCGGCCGGGGAGGGGATCACCCAGTTCCTCGACCTGGCGTGCGGACTGCCGATGCCGCCGAACACCCACGAGATCGCCCGGGAGATCCAGCCGGACGCGCGGGTCTGTTATGTGGACCTCGATCCGGTGGTGCTGGCGCACGCCGACGCGCTGCTGGCCACCAGCGCCGGGATCGGGGCGGTCAGCGGCGACCTCCGGGACATCGGCGCCGTGCTGGCCGACGAGACGGTCACCTCGCTGATCGACTTCACGGCCCCGGTGTGCGTGCTGCTCACGTCGGTACTGCACTTCCTGCGCCCCGATGAGGGGGACGCCATCACCGCGGCGGTACGCGCGGCGATCGCGCCGGGAAGCTGGCTGGTGATCTCCCACGGCAGCAGTGACGGCACCGACCCGACGTTCATCGCCGCCGTGGCCGCCGCCTACGGTGACACGGCGTACATCTCCAGCCGCTCGGACGCCGAGATCGCCGCCTTCTTCGGTGACTTCGAGCTGCTCCCGCCCGGGCTGGTGCGGGTCGGTGACTGGCGGGCGGCCAGCGTGCGCCCGGAGCGGATGCGGATGGTGGCGGCCGTGGGCCGCAAGCCAGGCCGCTGAGCTCAGAAGCCGTCCTCGGTGACCAGGCCCTCGGCCAGGGCCAGGCGGCGCCACTGGGCCAGTCCCTCCGGCAGCCGCGGGCCGGGCCGCCCGGGCGGCCCGGCGAGCAGCAGGTGCGATATCCGGCCGGCCAGCCGGACCTGGGCGGCGAGCGCCAGCTGGTAGCCCAGCCCGCGCAGCCGGGCGGGCGCGCCGAGTTCCGCGTCGGTGACCAGGCTGACCCGCCCGGCCGGGGTGAGCAGGCCGGGCAGCTGCCGCCAGAACGCCTCCAGTGAGTGGTGCAGCAGGCCGCGCGGGCCGACCGTGACGCCCCACGGCGGGTTCGTGATCACCGCATCGACGCTGCCCGCCGCCCAGGGCAGCTGCCCCGCGTCCAGCAGGCAGAACCGGGCCTGGATCCCGGCGCGGGCCGCGTTGCCCGCCGCGTTCGCCAGCCGGGCGGCGTCGATGTCGCCCGCGATCACCCGGGCCTGCGGGTAGCTGAGCGCCGTCTCGATGGCGATCGTGCCGTCACCGCAGAACGGGTCCGCCACCACGGCGGGCCCGGGCCCGGCCGGGGCGGCCAGCCGGGCCAGGGCCGCGGCCAGCGGCGGGTGCAGCGTGCCGGGCCCGGTGGCCTGCTTGTAGCCGCGCCGGTGCAGCGGCCGGCCTGCCAGCCGCAGCGCGGCCAGCGCCGCTGGGCCGGCCGTGAACACCCGCACGGTGAGGTCGGGTTCCCCGGCCTGCCGCCCGTCGCTGGTCCGGGCCAGGTGCGTCCCGCCGAGCAGCGGGGCCAGCGCGCCGCCGATGGCGTTCTCCAGCGCGAAGCGGCTGTAGCCTGGCCGCCCGCTGAGGCTCGCCACCACATCGAACGCCGGGCCGGGCGGCAGGTCCCGGACCCGGGCCAGCTGGGCCACTGCGCTGGCCCAGTCCAGCCCGGCGATCCGGCGCGCTGCGGCTGGCAGCGCGGTCTTGCCCCGCCGTACTTCCGCGACGGCACCGACCTGGAGGAACACGTCGTCGGCGCAGCGCAGGCTCGCCGCGCCCGGGTCCAGCTCCGGCAGCTGGAAGGTCACCGCGCGCCCGGACATGGCGATCCCGGTGGCGGCGGGCAGCCGTTCGCTGACCTCGTCCGCGACCACCCACTCCAGGCCGCGCACGGATCGGGCGAGGATCACGGGCCGCTGGGTCACCCGCCTGAGGCTACTGCGGCTGGACCGGGGCCTAGCGTAGCCAGGACAATCGGGGAACAGGTGTGGCGTGCGCGCCTGGGCCGGCCGGCGGTGGCCACGCTGGCCCGGGCCGATCCGGAGGGTGGTGCGATGAGCGACCTCGAGACCGAGGGCGATGGGGCGGGCAGCGCGGCAGGCGACCTCGCGGCTGGGGCCGGGACGGTGAGCAGCGCGGCCAGCGAGGCCGGGACGGCAGGCGGGGCTGGCGCGGCCGGCGGCGAGACCGGGCGGCCGGCGGCGAGACCGGGACGGCGGCCAGCGCAGCCAGCCACGACGGAACCGGAACCGGAACCGGAACCGGAACCGGAACCGGAACCGGAACCGGAACCGGAACCGGGACCGGAACCGGGACCGGGACCGGGACCGGGACCGGGACGGCGGGCAGCACGGCCGGCGGGCTCCGCGCTGAGGGTCTCAAGGCCGAGGCCGATCCGGCCGAGCTGGGCTTCGATCCGGGCCGACTGGACCGGATCGACCGGTACTTCGGGCGGTACATCGATGACGGCCGGCTGCCCGGCTGGCTGATCACGGTGAGCAGGCATGGCCGCCTGGCCCACGTGTCCTGCCGCGGCTCACGCGATCATGGCGCCGGGCTGCCGGTGGAAGAGGACACGCTCTGGCGCATCTACTCGATGACCAAGCCGATCACCTCGGTCGCCGCGATGATGCTCTACGAAGAGGGCGGTTTCGGCCTGAACGACCCGGTGAGCGCGTTCATCCCGTCGTTCGCCAACGTCAGGGTCTACACCGGCGGCTCCCACCAGCGGCCGGTCACCGAGCCGGCCACCGAGCCGGTCCGGGTCTGGCACCTGCTCACCCACACGGCCGGCCTGAGCTACGGGTTCCACTACGTGCACCCGGTGGACGCCATGTACCGGGCGGCCGGGTTCGAGTGGTCCTACCCGAAGGGCGTGAACCTGGCCCAGGCCTGCGACATCTGGGCCGGCCTCCCGCTGCTGTTCCAGCCGGGCACGGAGTGGAATTACTCGGTGGCGACCGACGTGCTCGGCCGGGTGATCGAACTGGTGTCCGGGCAGAGCCTGGCCGACTTCTTCGCCGCCCGGATCCTGCGCCCGCTGGGCATGACCGACACCGCCTTCTCGGTGCCGGAGCCGGACGCATGGCGGCTGGCCGCCCTGTACACCAGCAGCCCGGGCGGCGGCCTGGCCCGGCTGGACGACCTGGGGGCCGCGGCGCTGCGGCCGCCGCGCCTGCTGAGCGGGGGCGGCGGGCTGGTCTCCACGGCCGCTGACTATCACCGGTTCACCCAGATGCTGCTGCACCGGGCCGACAGCCCCGCCGGTGAGCTGGACGGGGTCCGGCTGCTGAGCCCGCGCACCGTGGACTTCATGGCGCGCAACCACCTGCCCGGCGGCCAGGACCTGGAGACGTTCGGCCGGCCGCTGTACGCGGAGTCGCCGTTCCGCGGGATCGGCTTCGGCCTCGGCTTCGCCACGGTCATCGACCCGGTGCCGGGCAAGGTGATCTGCTCAGCGGGCGAGCTGTCCTGGGGCGGTGCGGCCAGCACGACGTTCTGGATCGACCCGCAGGAAGAGCTGACGGTCTCGTTCCTCACCCAGCTGCTGCCATCCAGCACCTACCCGATCCGCCCGCAGCTGCGCCAGCTCGTCTACCAGGCGCTGGTGGCACCCGAGCGCTGAGCCCGCTGCCCCACCGGGCCGGGGATCACCGGCGCTGGAACGTCCACAGCGTGGTCCGGGCGCCGAGCAGGCGCAGCGGCACCCGGCTGGTCAGCCGCAGGCCGGGCGGCCGGGCCGGGGCGGGCAGGTCCGGCGCGAGCAGGACCACCTGGCCGCCCGGCCGGGTGATCCGGGCCAGCTCGGCGAGGACCGGGGTGAGCCACCCGGTCATGCTGCCCGGCACCTGGTACTGGCGGCCAAAGGGCAGGTTCGACACCACGGCCGCGACCGAGCCGTCCGGCAGCCCGGTCGCGGCGGCATCGCCCGCGGCGGTCTCGGCGCGGGGCGCGTTCCGCCGGGCGGCCCGTACTGCGGCCGGATCGAGGTCGCTGCCGCGGACCGCGGGCCAGCCCGCGGCGAGCGCCTCGGCCAGGATCGTGCCCGAGCCGCAGCACGGGTCCAGCAGCGTGCCCTGCGGCGGCCCGGCCAGGCTGACCATCATCGCGGCCACGGTCGGCCGCAGCGCCCCCGGCCGCTCCGCCGCCCGCCCGTGGTGCTGCCGCATGGTCGCGTCGGACAGCCGCAGCCCGGCCACCAGCCGGCCGGGCTGGTACTCGCTGATCCACACCTCGAGCTGGGCCGGGTCCGCCACCGTCCACCGGGGCCGGTCCCGGGCGATCAGCCGGCTCAGCCCGGTGCGCAGCTCGGTGCGCAAGAAGGCCCGCTCCTGCAGCACCCGGGCGATTACCCGGTACGTTGTGGCGCTGGCCAGCGGACGCCGCCCGGCAGACGCCGTCCAGACGGACAGGGCCCGCTCCACCCGCTCCGGGCGCCAGATCCGCTGCGCGATCCAGTTCGGGTTGTCGCCGCTGGACCGCATGGTCCGGCCCACCTCGACGAAGAGGTCCTCGATGGTGCGCAGCCCGGACAGCCGGGCCCGGCTGCCCGGGCCCGCCTCCAGCAGGATCAGGTCCGCCCGGCCGTCCCAGCCGGTGTCGGTGACCCGGACCCCGGGCAGCTGGTCCAGTTCGGCCCGGACCAGCGCCGCCAGCCCGGGCACTACGCTGGCGATCATCCGGGTGGCGCCGGCCTGCTGCGGCGGAGAGCTACGGCTGGCCCGCGTCGCCAGCCCGGACCTGGCCCGTGGCACCCCCTCAGGGTACGGGGCCTGCGCGGGCGGGCGGGCGGTCCTGGCCGCGGCGGCAGGCCCGGAGCGACAGGAGGTCACGAGGTGGCGAACCGGCCCGCCGGGCAGCTGCTGGCCGCCCTGTACGGCCCGACGTCCTCGGGCAAGACGGCGCTGGCGGTGCAGGTCGCGACCAGGATCGAGGCCGGCCTCGGCCGCCGGGTCGTGATCATCTCCGCGGATTCCCGCCAGGTCTACCGGTACCTGGACATCGGCACCAGCAAGACGACAGCAGAGCAGATGCGCGGCATCCGGCACGAGATGCTCGATGTCGCGGAGCCGGTCCGCAAGTTCGAGCTGGCCGAGTACGCCCGGCAGGCCCGGGGCCATATCGGTGCCGCGCTCGCGGCGGGCGCGGTGCCGTTCGTCGTCGGCGGCACCGGCGTGTACCTGAAGGCCCTGCTGGAAGGCTGGTCGCTGGAGGAGGCCGCGGCCGCGCGCGACGCGCTGCGGCGGGACTTCCCCCGGCCCATGGCAGGGGACGCGTACGCCGTGCTGCGCCGGCTGGACCGCGCGGCCGCTGCCCGGGTGCACCCGAACAACTACGAGGCGGTCATCAACGCGCTGGCCCTGGTCACCGCGGCCAGCACGGGGCCAGCCAGCACCGGGCCAGCCAGCACGGGGCCAGCCAGCACGGGGCCAGCCAGCACGGGGCCAGCCAGCACGGGGCCGCCCGGCCCGCGGAAACCCGGCCAGCCCGGGCCCGCCCCGCCCGCCACCGTGCTGCTCGGCCTGGACCCGGGCCCGCGGGTGGTGGACCAGCGGGTCACCCGCACCTACGACGAGCAGGTCCGGCGCGGCCTGGGCCGCGAGATCCAGGACCTCAGCGCCCGCTACGGCCTGGATGGCGAACTGCGGCGGCGCGGACCGGACAGTCCGAACCAGGTGCTGCACACGCACGGGTACCGGGAGTACTTCGAGGTGGCGGCCGAGCGCGGCATGGACGTGGCCGCGCTGACCCGGGCCGACCTCGCCGAGGTGCGCGGCCGGGTGATCGAGCACATCCGGCAGTACACCCGGCGCCAGCGCAGCTGGTTCAGCAAACTCCCCCAGGTGCGGATGATCAGCTCCGCTGAGCAGGCCTACCCGCTGCTGGCCCGGGCGCTGCGGGACGCGCGCTGACCGCGTCGCGGCCCGGCCCGGGTCAGGCCGCCGCGGTCAGGCCGCCTTCCGGTAGGCGCGGACCGCGAGCGGCACGAACACGATGAAGATCCCGGCCAGCCAGGCCATGCTCCGCCACAGGCTCGGCCACAAGGTCGGCTCGAACGGGCCGCCCAGGGCCAGCGCCCGCATCGCGTTGATGACCTGGGTGACCGGCTGGTGCGTGGCGAACGCCTGCAGCCAGCCGGGCATGGTCGAGATCGGCACGAACGCCGAGCTGACGAACGTGAGCGGGAACAGCCAGATCAGCCCGAACGCCTGCACCGACTCCTCGTCCCCGATGGCCAGCCCGGTGTACGCGGCGATGCAGCAGATGGCCAGCCCGAACACGGTGGCCAGGATGACCATGCCGATGGCCGGCCCGACGCCGTTCTCGAACCGGAAACCGACCAGGTAGCCCACTCCGACGATGATCAGGATCGTGATCAGCATCCGCATGGTGTCCGCGACGAGGCGGCCAGCCAGCACCGCGGACCGGGCCATGGGCATCGACCGCAGCCGGTCGATCACGCCTTTCTGCAGCTCCTGGGCCAGCGCGATCGCGGTGCCGAAGGTGGCGAACGCCGCGGTCTGGCCGATGATCCCCGGCATCAGGAAGTTGACGTAACCGCCCGGGACGCCCGGCACCGGGATCGCGCCGCCGAACACGTAGCGGAACAGCAGCACGAACATCACCGGCTGGATCACGGTGAACATGATGTAGGCGGGCACCCGCATCCAGACCAGCAGGTTCCGCCGGGTGATGGTGAGCGTGTCGGTCACCGCCCAGCGGGCCTGGGTGATCAGGCCCGGCTCGCCTGCTGGAATGACCGGAATGGCCGAGGCGGTCATGACGTCACCCTTTCTTCCGCACGCTTGGCGCTGGCCTTCCGCCGTCCCCGGCGGCGGCCGGATGGCTGGTCTTCCTCCTCGGCCGCGTGCCCGGTCAGCGCGAGGAACACATCGTCGAGCGAAGGCCGGCGCAGGGCCAGGCCCCGGGTGTGCACCCCGGCGGCATCCAGCGCGCGCACGGCCTCGATCAGCGCATCCGAGCCGCGGCTGCCGACGCCCACGCTGACTACGCCGGTGTCCGGGTGGACATGCGGCTCGCCGTCACCGATCTTCGCGATGGCCGCGACCCCGTCGCTGACCCGGTCCCGGTCCGGCACGGTGAACTCCAGCACGTCTCCGCCGATCCGGCCCTTCAGCTCCTCCGCCGTCCCGGCGGCGATCACGAGGCCGTGGTCGATGACCACGATCTCGTCCGCCAGCTCATCCGCCTCATCCAGGTACTGGGTGGTGAGCAGCATGGTCGTCCCGCCCGCCACCAGCGACCGGATGATCTCCCACATGCCCAGCCGCGCCCGCGGGTCCAGCCCGGTGGTGGGCTCGTCCAGGAACAGCACCTGCGGCCGGCCGACCAGGCTGGCGGCCAGGTCCAGGCGGCGCTGCATGCCGCCGGAGTAGGTCTTGGCCGACCGGTCCGCGGCATCGGACAGGCCGAACTGGGCCAGCAGCTCGGTCGCCCGGGACCGGGCCTCCGGCCAGCTCAGGTGGTAGAGCCGCCCGACGATCTCCAGGTTCTCCCGGCCGGTGAGCTCCTCCTGGATGGCCGCGGACTGGCCGGCCAGGCCGATCGACCGGCGGACCGCGGCCGCCTGCCGGACCACGTCGCGGCCCTCCACCAGCGCGCGGCCCGTATCCGGGAGCAGCAGCGTGGTCAGGATCCGCACGGCGGTGGTCTTGCCCGCGCCGTTCGGGCCGAGCACGCCGAGCACGGTTCCCCGCGGCACGGACAGGTCGATCCCGCGCAGCGCGCGGACCTCCCCGAACGATTTGGCCAGTCCCTCGACCAGAATGGCTGGCCCGGTATGGTCAGCTGACACCAACATCCTCCTTGGCGTGGGCCCCCGGCTCAGCGGCGATACGTCCGGCGGCGGTTGCGTTGATGACGACGGCACGAACTGGGGCCGCCCAGCTCGAGGCGGCACCGGTCCAGGCGGCACCGGTCCAGGCGGCACCGGTCCAGGCGGCACCGGTCCAGGCGGCACCGGTCCAGGCGGCACCGGTCAAGGCGGCACTGATCAGCGGCAACGTCCACCCGTCCCGAACCTACCGGCAACGCGGCGCTGCTGACGAACCATATTTCGCCGCGGCCAGGCGGCTGTGTAATGCTCGGTCGCATGCCCTCTGCCCGGCGGCCGCCCAGGCTGCTCGCCCTGAGCGACCTGCACGTGGGGTACCGGGACAACGCCGCGATCATCAAGGATCTGCGGCCGGAATCCGCCGCGGACTGGCTGCTGGTCCCCGGCGACGTCAGCGAGCGGTGCAGCGACATCGAGTGGGCCCTCCGCCTGCTCAGCGAGCGGTTCGCCAAGGTGATCTGGGCCCCGGGCAACCATGAGCTGTGGACGCACAAGAAGGACCCGGTGCGGCTGCGCGGGGTGGAGCGGTACGAGTACCTGGTGCAGCTGTGCCGGGGTCTCGGCGTGGTCACCCCGGAGGACCCGTTCCAGATCTGGCCCGGGCCGGGCGGGCCGGTCACGATCGCACCGCTGTTCCTGCTGTACGACTACACGTTCCGGCCGGACGGCGCGCTGACCAAGGACGAGGGCCTGGCCGTGGCCTACCAGACCGGGGTGGTCTGCACGGACGAGCAGCTGCTGCATCCCGATCCGTACCCGACCCGGGACGCCTGGTGCGCGGCGCGGATCGAGCTGACCGAAGGCCGGCTCGCCGCCCGTGACCCGGCCCTGCCGGTGATCCTGGCGAACCACTATCCGCTGGTCCGCGAGCCCACCCGGGTGCTGCGCTACCCGCAGTTCGCGCAGTGGTGCGGCACCGCCCGGACCGCGGACTGGCATGTGCGGTACAACGCCGCGGCCGTGGTCTACGGCCATCTGCACATCCCCCGGACCACCTGGTACAACGGGGTGCGGTTCGAGGAGGTGTCGATGGGCTACCCGCGGGAGTGGCGGCGCCGCGCGGCCCCGCCCGCGGTGCTCCGGCAGATCCTCCCCGCTCCCGTCGCCCCAGCACCCGGCCCGGACGCCCCCGCCCCCGCACCCGGGGCGGGATGACGGCCGGTGCTCCAGGAGATCCTGCCCGCCGCGGTGGCCGCCGCCGAGGAATTCGGCGACCCGCCCGGCGCCGCGCTGTTCCCGGAGGAGGAGGCGGTCATCGCCCGCGCCGTGGGCCAGCGGCGCCGCGAGTTCGCCACCGCCCGGGCCTGCGCCCGGCAGGCACTGGCGCAGCTGGGCCTGCCCCCCGCGCCGATCACGGCCGGGCCGCGCGGCGAGCCCCAGTGGCCGGCCGGGGTGGTCGGCAGCATCACCCACTGTGCTGGCTACCGGGCGTCCGCGGTGGCCTGCGCCCGGGACGTGCTCAGCATCGGCCTGGACGCGGAGCCGGACGGCGCGCTGCCCGCCGGGGTGCTCCGCCGGGTCGCCGCCCCCGGCGAGCAGGCCCGGCTGGCAGCGCTGGCCGCGGCGCAGCCGGGCGTGTCCTGGGACCGGCTGCTGTTCAGCGCCAAGGAGTCGGCCTACAAGGCGTGGTTCCCGCTGGCTCACCGCTGGCTCGGCTTCCTGGACGCGTCGATCGACATCGACCCGGACGCAGGCACGTTCTCGGTACGGCTGCTGGTGGACGGCCCGCCGGTGCACGGCCGCCCGCTGGCCCGCCTGACCGGCCGCTGGCTGGCCCGGGACGGGCTGCTCGTCACCGCCATCGTCCTCCCGGCTGAGCCTGCTGACCCGGCCGGGCCTAGCCACGGAGCAGGTAAGCCAGCCCGGTTTCCCACTTAGCCGGGTCGGGCTCGGCGGACGGGTCGGTGCGGTAATGCTCGACCCGGCCGCGCCAGGCGGTACCCCGGCCGGTGCCCGTCGTGTCGAACGCGAGGCCCTGCTGCCCGGCCCACTGCTGCAGCGCGGCGTTGGCCTCGATCAGGCCGTCGTACGGGCCGGTGTACAGCAGCGTGGCGTACCGGCCAGCGGGCAGCACCTCCGCCCGCACCTGGTCATCGCCAGCCACCGCCGCGCCCGTGGGCACGCCCAGCTCGATGTCGATGTCCGCGGCCATGTCGATGACCAGGTAGCGGACGAACGGCGGCCCAGCCGGGGCGATGGCATGCTCGCCCAGCCAGCCGAACAGCCGCGGGTACCCCTGGTCGATGGCCTGCGCCAGGGTAGCCATGGTCACCGTGGCGGGCAGGCCAGCGTACGGCTGCTCGTCGCGGTACTCCACCCGGGGCTCGCCTATCATGCCGATCATCTCCGCTTCGCCGCGCGTGCCTGGGATTCCCTCCGCCCTCCTACGACGCTACGGGGCGCCGGAACTCATCGGACGCCGGGTGGCGGGTACCGGGCGGGGTTTGCGTTGCGGCTTATCAGGTGAGGAGGGCCACGTCCCGGCGTGGCCTGGCCCGGAGAGGACGCTGCCCGTGCCGCTGGCCCGCAGCGACCACGACCGGGCCCTGGACCGGCGGATCCTCGCCCTCGCCTGGCCGGCCCTGGGGGCGATCGCCGCCGAGCCGCTGTACAACCTGGCCGACACCGCGGTGGTGGGCCGCCTCGGCAGCGAGGCGCTCGGCGCCCTGGCCGCGGCGTGGCCCTGGCTCGGGCTGGGCTTCCTGTGGGCCAGCTACGGCACGTGGCTGGCCAGCCGGACCGCCCTGCTCTGGCGGCGCTGGCACCGCTTCCTGGCTGGCAGCGCGCAGTTATCGCCGCCATCCAGGACGTGACAATCCAGCGGCTGGTTTGTGCCTGCTCACTAAGGGACGCGCCGCAAGCTTGTGCCGCTGCCTGGTGCTTTGCCTCCTGCCACATTGCAGACTCGAGGGACAAGCCGGTCTCCCCGGAAGGCGGGGGCGCGCTGCACGGGTAGGTCCGGAGGCATCGTGGAAACCAAAGGCATCGTGGAAACCAATGCCAGGCTTTCCCGCGGCCGCAGTACCCGGCCCGTGAAACGGCGGGCTGGTGACCCGGACGCGGAGCTCATGCGGTTGCTGATCACCTGCCCGGACCGGCCTGGCATTGTCGCGGCTGTGTCCAGTTTCCTGGCCGCCCACGGCGCGAACATCACCGAATCGCAGCAGTACTCCACTGACCCGTCCGGTGGCACTTTCTTTCTCCGGCTGGAATTCCGGGCCGCTGACGCAGACGGCCTGGCCGGGGAGTTTGCCGGCCTGGCCAGCCGGTCGGCCATGCGCTGGACCATGACCAGGGCCAGCCACCTGAAGCGGGTCGCCATCATGGTGTCAAAGGCCGGCCACGCCCTGCAGGAAATCCTCTCCCGGGCGCACTGGGGTGAGCTGACGGCCGACATCCGGATGGTCATCTCGAACCATCCCGACGTCGCCGACGTAGCGGGCTGGTGGGGAATACCGTTCCATCACGTCCCGGTAACGAGCGGGGCCCAGTACGAAGCGGAGAAGGCCCAGCTCGAACTGCTCGGCGAAGGGATTGACCTGGTCATCCTGGCCCGTTACATGCGGATACTCTCACCGCGTTTCCTGGCCGAATTCCCCGGGCCGATCATCAATATCCACCACAGCTTCCTGCCGGCGTTTTCCGGCGCCGATCCCTACCAGCAGGCCGCTGACCACGGGGTCAAGCTGGTCGGCGCGACCGCCCATTACGTGACCGCGGAATTGGACGCCGGGCCGATCATCGAGCAGGACATCGTCCGCGTCGATCACCGCTGCTCAGTGCCTGATCTGCGCCGGCTCGGCCGCCATGTGGAACGGGCGGTGCTGGCCCGCGCGGTCGGCTGGCACCTGGAAGACCGGGTGATCGTGCACCAGAACAAGACGATCGTCTTCGCCTGAGCACATGGCCCAGATGAGCGTGCACAGGGAGCCGGCGGTGCGGAGTTCCTGGCCGCGGCCGGCCCGGCCCCGGCTGGCCGGGTGGCTGCTGTACCGGGTGCAGCGGCGGCTGGCCCCCAACCGGTTCTACCGCTGGGCCGCGACCAGGCTGGAAGCGTTCGCCCCGGCCTACCGGCTGTTCACCGGCGCCGAGAAGGCGGCCAAGGGCGCGATCTTCGGCTGCCGGATGTGCGGCCAGTGCACGCTGCCGATCACCGGCTACGCCTGCCCGGTGACCTGCCCCAAGCAGTTGCGCAACGGCCCCTGCGGCGGGGTCGGCCGGGATGGTTCCTGCGAGGTGTATCCCGATATCCGGTGCGTCTGGCTGGTGGCCTACGAACGGGCCGAGCACGCGGGCCATGTGGCCGACCTCCAGCTGATCCAGCGCCCGGTTGACCACCGCCGGCAGGGGCAGAGCTCGTGGGTCAACTACTGGCAGGGCCGGGACGGTGAGCTGTGCACCGAAGGCGGCGGACTGCGGGCCGAGGGCGATGAGCACCCCGTCAGCCGCGGCTAACGGCCAGGTCCCGCTACCCGCGGGCAGCGCGCTGCGCCGCCGGCTGGCCGCCGGTGACGTGGTGGTGACCACTGAGATCGGGCCGCCCCGCGGCGCTGACCCCGATGCGATCCGGAGCAAGGTCGAACCGCTGCGCGGCTGGGTACACGCGGTCAACATCACCGACAATCAGAGTGCGTTCGTCCGGCTGCCCAGCTGGGCGGGCAGCCTGCAGGCCCTGGCCGCCGGGATGGAGCCGGTGATGCAGCTCACCTGCCGGGACCGCAACCGCATCGCGCTCCAGTCCGACCTGCTGGGCGCGGCCGCCATGGGCATTCCCAACCTGCTGCTGATGACCGGCGATCACCCGAAGTTCGGCGACCACCCGGACGCCAAGCCCGTGTTCGACCTGGACAGTATCCAGCTGCTGGCCGCGGCGCGGGCCATCCGCGAGGAGGGCCGGCTGATGTCCGGCCGGCCGGTCAAGCCCCGGCCGGGCTGGCTCCTCGGCGCGGTGGAGAACCCGTTCGCGCCGCCGGCCCGGTTCCGCGCGGCCCGGCTCGGCAAGAAGGTCACCGCGGGCGCGGAGTTCGTCCAGACCCAGTACGTGTTCGACGTGGCCGGGTTCGCGCGGTGGCTGGCCGAGGTCCGCGACCTGGGGCTGGACCAGCGCTGCGGGATCCTGGCCGGGCTGGGCCCGGTCCGCTCGCTGCGGGCGCTGGAGCACATGAGCACCAAGGTGCCCGGGGTGCACGTGCCGGACGAGATCGCCCGGCGGCTGCGCGGGGTGCCGGAGCACCAGGTCGCCGACGAGGGCCTGCGTATCTGCGCGGACATCATCCAGCAGGTGCTGCAGATCCCCGGGGTCAGCGGCATCCACGTGATGGCACCCGGCTTCGAATCGGGCATCCCGCAGATCCTCGAGCTGGCCGGCCTCGGCCCGCACCAGCCGGAGCCCACCCCGGAAGCCAGACCAGAGCCCACCACCGAGCCCACCCGGAGCGGCCATGCACATTGACCTTCGCCCCGTGGCCAAGCTGCGCCGCCCGGGCGCGGTGAACGTGCCCGCCGCGCTCGGCCCGCTGCTCGACGCGCTCGGTGAGACCACGCTGGACCTGGCCCGGCTCCGGGTGGTCTGCGACTGGGTGCAGTACAAGCAGAACTTCTGCGAGCCGGTACACCTGCGCCCGGTCCTGGCCGACCGGCCGCACGCCCGGGACCGCGACGCCCGCGACGGCGGCGGGGCCGGCCGCACCTCCGCCACGGTGGCGACCGTGGAGATCGCCATGGACCTGCGCCGGTGCGCCGACGCTGACCTGGCCACGATGATCAAGGCGGCGCTCGCGGAGGACGCCAGGCCGGGGCGGACCGTGCTGGAACCCTGGGGGCCGGCCAGCGAGAGCTGCATCTGGCGGTTCAACACGCTCTACTGGCAGGCTCTCCGGCGGTGGGAGGAGCACAGCGGCCGGGAATACGAGCAGGCGCTGCCCGGCGGGCAGAGCGACGCGCGTAACACCGAGGCGGTCCGGGAGCTCATCCTGGAGCTGTTCCGGGTCTGGGACGAGCTGGCCGCGCGCCGGGCCCTGCCGGAGCAGCTGTACGTGGTGGAACTCGGCGTCGGCAACGGCAGCCAGGCCCGGACCTGGCTGGACGTGTTCGCCGCGGTGGACGCCGCGCACGGCCGGGACTACTACCGGCGGCTGCAGTACCTGATGGGCGATTACTCCGCGCACGTGCTGGAACGGGCCAGGCAGGCGGTCAGCGAGCACGCCGACCGGGTCAGCGCGATCGTGCTGGACGCCACCCGGCCGCAGGTCACCCTGGGCTTCCTGCAGGGCAAGGCGTTCCTGGTGTACGTGTCCAACGTCTACGACAACCTGCCGACCGACGAGGTCGCCAGCATCCGGGGCCGCCCGTACCTGGTCGAGGCGCGCGGGTATCTCGCCGACGAGGACGCCGCCGCGATCGCGGGCCGCAGCGGCGTCCCGCCCGGCCAGCTGGCCGGGCTGATCGAGCGGCTGCTCCGGCTGGGACCGGACCTGCTGGCCGAGGCCGACCCGGACCGCTTCCCCGGCACCGACCAGGCCGTCGCCCTGTGGCGGGAGGTGTGGACCGCGCTGCGGCTGGAGGAGCGCTACGTGCCGCTCGAAGGGCTGGACGGCTACCAGGTCACCCCGTCGGTTACCGGCGAGATCCTCCGCTCGCTGCTGGGCAGCAGCGGCGACATCCGGATGCACGTCAGCAACGGCGCGCTGGCCAGCTTCGCGGACACGCTGCCGTTGCTGCACCCGTTCGGCCGGCTGCTCTGCCATGACCTGTTCGTCACCGACCCGGACCAGTACCACGCCGGGTTCCACGGCCCCGGCAAGTACGACGGCTCGGTGGTGAACTGGGTGAACGGGCCGCTGCTGCAGCTGATCGGCAACCGGCGCGGCTTCGACGTGCAGATCACGCCGTTCAGCGGCCGCCCCGGGGCCAACGTCAAGACGCTCACCGCACAGGTACGGGACTGATCCGGATGGCCGGGACCGGGCTGCTGCCGACCACCGTGGTCGGCTCATACTCTGTACCCGAGTGGCTGGAACGGCTGAAGACCGACTACTATCAGCGCCGGATCAGCGCCCAGCACCTGGACGAGATCCACAACGTGGCGATCAAGGCCGCGCTCAAGGACCAGGAGCTGGCCGGCATCGACATCGTGTCCGACGGGGAGCTGCGCCGCGACAACGACATCGACTACCTGCTCATCCGCATTCCCGGGGTGGACATCCCGCACCGGGCCAAGACCGATTACTACGACTACTACGATGCGCAGCTGACCCGGCCGCTGCCCGATGCGGAAAAGAACGGGCTGGGCCTGGCCGCGGACTTCGCGTTCACCCGCGAGCAGACCCGGCGGCCGGTCAAGTTCTCCTTCACCGGGCCGTTCTCGCTGTCCCGCCGGATCCGGAACTCGGCCTATCCTGATTCCGCCGACCTGGTCCGGGCCCTGGCCCGGTGGCTCAACGCGGCCGCCCGCGAGCTGGCTGGCAGCGGGGCCAGCCTGCTGCAGATCGACGAGCCGTTCCTGGCCGGCTACCCGGAAGCGGTGGACCTGGCCATCGAGGCGGTGAACATCGTGACTGAGGACGTCCCGGTGACCTGGGCGCTGCACGTCTGTTACGGCAACCGGTACGCCCGGCCGCTGTGGGAAGGCCACTACGACTTCCTGTTCCCCGCCGTGCTGGCCGCCCAGGTGGATCACCTCGTGCTCGAGTTCGCCCGCAAGGGCGACGGCGACCTGCGGCTGTTCCAGGAGTATCCGTGGGACCGCGCGGTCGGGCTCGGCGTGATCGACGTGAAGAGCGCGGAGGTGGAAGCCCCGGAGCTGGTCGCGTCCCGGATCCGGCGCGCGCTGGAGATCATCCCGGCGGACCGCCTGATCATCAACCCGGATTGCGGGCTGCGCCACCTGGCCGCCCCGGTCGCCCGGGCCAAGCTGCGCGCGATGGTCGCCGGGACGGCACTGGTACGTGAGCAGCTCGCCGCCGCAGCACCCACAGCATCCACGACCACGGCAACGTCAACCACGGGGACGGACTGATGAGCACCCAGCACGACGGCTTTGTTTTCACCTCCGAGTCGGTGACCGAGGGTCACCCGGACAAGATGGCGGACCAGATCTCCGACGCCATCCTGGACGCCGCGCTCGCGCAGGACGCCCAGTCCCGGGTCGCGGTGGAGACGCTGCTGACCACGGGGCTCATCGTGGTCGCCGGTGAGCTGACCACTACTGCGGTGCTCGACTACAGCGCGATCGCGCGCGCGGTCGTCCGGGATATCGGCTACAGCAACGGCGATTGTGGCTTCGACGCCGGCGCGGTCGGCGTCCTGGTGGCGCTGGACAAGCAGTCACCTGATATCGCCCAGGGGGTGGATGCCTCCCGCGAGGCGCGCAGCAGCGCCGGGCAGCACCCGTACGACCAGGCGGGCGCGGGCGACCAGGGGATGATGTTCGGCTACGCCAGCAACGAGACCCCCGAGCTGATGCCGATGCCGATCACGCTGGCGCACCGGCTGGCCCGGCGGCTGGCCGAGGTGCGGCACTCCGGGCTGGTGCCCTACCTGCGCCCGGACGGCAAGACCCAGGTCACGGTGCGCTATGACGGGGACGGTCGGCCGGTCAAGGTGGAGAAGGTGCTGATTTCCACCCAGCACGCGGAAGGCGCCGAGGACAAGCTCCCCGACCTGCTCTGGGAGCAGGTGGTGACGCAGGTGCTGCCCGCCGGGCTGTATCAGCCGGACGAGTTGCGGGAGCACTTCTACGTGAACCCGACCGGCCGGTTCGTCATCGGCGGCCCGGTCGGCGATGCGGGGCTGACCGGCCGGAAGATCATCGTGGACACCTACGGCGGGTTCGCCCGGCACGGCGGCGGCGCGTTCTCCGGCAAGGACCCGTCCAAGGTGGACCGCAGCGCCGCGTACGGGGCGCGCTACGTGGCCAAGAACATCGTGGCCGCCGGGCTGGCCGACCGGGCCGAGGTCCAGGTCGCCTACGCGATCGGCATCGCCCGGCCGTTCTCGCTGCTGATCGAGACGTTCGGTACCGCGAAGGTCAGCCCGGCCGTGCTCAGTGAGCTGGTGGACGCGCACTTCGACCTGCGCCCGGCCGCGCTGGCCGATCACCTGGAACTGCGCCAGCCGCGGTACCGGAGGACCGCCAGCTACGGCCATTTCGGCCGCAGCGAGCCCGAGTTCACCTGGGAGCGCACGGACAAGGCGGACGCCCTCCGCCAGGCGGCCGGCCGGTAACCCACCCTTACCGGGCGGGCTCGGGGAGGAAGACGGAGCGGGGCTTGAGGTAGGCGTTGAGGCCTTCCGGGCCGTAGGCACTGCCCTGGCCGCTGGCCCCGTCGCCCCAGGGTGAGCCGAGATCCGGGACATACAGGTTCACCCCGAACGTGCCGGACCGGATCTGCCGGGCGATGTCCAGCCCGCGGGCGTGGTCTGCGGTCCACACGCTGCCCGCCAGGCCGCAGCCGCAGCTGTTGACCAGGGCCACCGCCTCGGCCTCATCCGCGTACGGGATGACCGTGACCACCGGGCCGAACACCTCCCGGCCCGGGCCCGCGCCCGCCAGCACGGTGGGCTGGTAGAAGTAGCCGCGGACCGGGGCCGCGGGGCGCCGCCCGCCCGCGATCACGGTCGCGCCCTCGGCGCTGCTGGCCGCCACGTAGGACTCGACCGCGGCCCGGTGCCGTGGGCTGACCAGCGGCCCCACGGTGGTCTCCGGGGCCATCGGGTCGCCGATAACCCCGGCCGCCGCCTCGCTGGTGAGCGCGGCCAGCGTCGCCGTGTACCGGGACCGGGGGGCGAGCACCAGGGACGCGGCGAAGCAGGTCTGGCCCGCGTTGGCAAAGGCGAGCTGGCCGAGGGCGGCCGCGGTCCCGGCCAGGTCGGCGTCCTCCAGCACGATGGCCGCGGACCGGCCGCCGAGTTCCAGGTTCACCGGCTTGAACGTCTCGCCGCAGGCCACCGCGATCCGGCGGCCGACGGTGGCCGAGCCAGCGAACGCCACCTTGTCCACGCCGGGATGGCGGGCCAGCATCTCCGCCACCTCGTGCGAACCAGTGACCAGGTTGAACACCCCGGGCGGGAAGTCCGCCGCCTCGAACGCCTCGGCCAGGATGTAGGCGCTGAGCGAGGTCTGCAACGCCGGTTTGAGGATCACCGTGCACCCCGCCGCCAGCGCGGGCGCGAGCTGGGAGAAGGCGATCGTCAGTGGGTAGTTCCACGGCGCGATCACGGCCGACACGCCCACTGGCTCGCGGCGGACCATGGTGTGCCCGCGGAAGTTGACCGCCACCCGGAGCTCCTCCGGGCACAGCACCCGGGCCAGCGCCGCGTAGTAGCGCAGGATGGCCACCGGGACCTCGGCGTTGTGCAGCAGCGACACGGTGATGGGCATGCCCATCTCCGCGGTCACCAGCCGGGCGGTGTCCTGGGCCCGGGCCTCCAGGGCCAGCGCCAGCCGGTCCATGGCGGCGGCCCGCTCGGCCTGGGCCGCCCGGGGCCACGGGCCCGCGTCGAACGCCTGCCGGGCCGCGCCGACCGCCACGTCCACATCTTTCGCGGCCGCGGCCGGAGCGGTGCCCACGATCTCCTCGGTCGCCGGGTTGGCCACCGTGACCGCGTCCGTCGACGTCGCGGGCAGCAGGCAGCCACGGGCGTAGATATCCCGGTATTCGAGCATCCAGGCCGCCTTCCCGGCTGACGGCCGCGCGCCGGGACGCCCGGCACGAACAGCGGTGACCGTGGCCAGTTAACTGTCATGAAATGTGCGCTGATCGTGCCGATATTGTCAAGCTTTGCCCCGACCGGCACACTGGCATTCAACGATCCGAGCTGACTTTGTGGCCTGGCCACAAAGTCAGCACCACACTCCGGCCATATCCTGGGGAATCATGACGGACAGGCATCCGGCTGCCGCCGGGCACGTCGTCAGTTCTGGTCGCGAGCGTGACCTCAGCCGAGAGAACCTGGTGCTCCGTGAGCTGGTGACGGTGTACCGCCAGCTGTCCGGCCTGGCCCTGCAGGACGCCGACCTGGCCAGCATCACGCAGCTGCTCGCCGACCGGACGGCGGCCACGGTGGCGGTGGTGAGCCCGGTGATGGACGTGATCGCCGCCGCGGCCCCGGGTACCCCGCCGGACAAGGCCGCGGACCTGGTCCGCGAGGCCGTCGTGCATCCCCGGCTGGGCCAGGTGCTGCGTGCGTCCCGGCAGGGCCACCGGCCGCTCTGGCTGCCCAGCGTCGGCGGGATGCCCGCCATCATCGTCGCGCCGGTCCTGGTCGGCGAGGAGGTGCCGGCCCACCTGATCACCATGGATCCGGCCGAGCAGGACGCGGACGAGGACATGCGCCTGCTGGTCACCGAGCACGCGGCCACCATCTGCGGGGTGATCCTGGGCCGGGAGCACGTGGTCGCCGCGGCCGCCCGGCGGGTCCGCGACGACCTGGTGGAGGGGCTGCTACTGGGCCGGGGCCGGGACGACGCCGAGACCGGCCGCTGGGCGGCGCACCTCGGCTACGACGCGGCCCGCGTGCACAAAGTGATGGCCATTGCCTTCGACCTGCCGCCGCCCCGGCCGGGCCAGGACGCCGACGCGCTGCGGCAGCGGGTCCGGGACGTGATCGAGCACTTCTTCGCCACCCGCTCCCCGGATGTGATCATCTCCGCCCGGGAGGCCGAGGTCGTGCTGGTCGCCCTGGCCGCTGACCGGCAGCACCCGGACGGGACGGACCCGGCCCGGCTCGGCGGGACGTGCATCGCCCGGCTGGCCGAGCTGTTCCCGGGCACCAAGGCGGTCATCGGCATCGGCGGGCCCTGCCGGAACCCGCGGGAGATCGCCCGGTCCTACGAGGAAGCGCACCGGACGCTGGAGACGCTGCGCCGCCTCGGCCGGACCGGCGCCGTCACCGCCTTCGCCGACCTCGGTATCCACCGGCTGCTGCTCCAGGTGCCCGACCTGGCCGAGCTGCGGTCGTTCGCGGACGACGTGCTCGGCACCCTGCGCCGTACCGAGCGGGACCGGCGCGCCGAGTACCTCACCACGCTCGCCTGCTACCTGCGGGAGAACAGCAGCCCGCAGCGGGCCGCGCGGTACCTGCACATCCACCCGAACACCGTCGCCTACCGGATCAAGCGGATCGAGGAGATCACCGGGCTGTCCCTGGACAGCTACCGGGACCGGCTCACCACGCAGGTGGCCCTGGAGATCCTCGATGCGCTCGGGGATGATGCACGGGGTGATGCGTGATGACCGCGATCACCGGCGTGCTCGGCAGGCGGCTGCTGGTCTGCGACGGTGCCATGGGCACGATGCTGCACGCCGCGGGCTGCGCGCTGGACCGGGCGCTGCCCGAGGTCAACCTCTCTGACCCCAAGCTGGTTGCGACCATCCACGAGAGCTACGTGTCCGCGGGCGCTGACATCATCGAGACCAACACGTTCGGGGCGAACCGGCTCTGGCTGGCCGGCCATGGCTACGCGGATGAGGCCGCCGAGATCAACCAGGCCGCGGTCCGGATCGCCCGCGAGGTCAGCGACCAGGCCGGCCGCCCGGTGTTCGTGGCCGGCGCGGTCTCCCCCGCGGTGACCGCACGGCAGCGCCGCCGGGTCGGGGCGGCCGAGCGGGCCGCGGTGCTCACCGAGCAGGTCCGGGCCCTGGCCGCGGCCGGGGTGGACCTGCTCATCCTGGAGACGTTCGGCTACCTGGACGAGCTCGCCGAGGCCGTGACCGTGGCCAGCGACGCCTGCGAGATGCCGATCGTGGCCCAGGCCACCTTTGCCGACGACGGGCGCACCCTGGGCGGGGAGACGCCGTACGAGGTCGCCTCGGTGCTCGGCGAGCTGCCGGTGGCGATGATCGGGGCCAACTGCACCACCGGCCCGCAGCGGATGCTCGCCGTGCTGGAGAGCCTGGTCCGGTGCAGCCCGCTGCCAGTGAGCGCGCAGCCGAACGCGGGCCAGCCGCGCCGGGTGGACCACGGCCGCGTCGAGTTCAGCATCGAGGCCAGCTACTTCGCCCGCTACCTGCGCCGGTTCGCGGACGCCGGGGCGGCCCTGGTCGGCGGCTGCTGCGGGACCACGCCCAGCCATATCGAGGCGGCCGCGGCCCAGCTGGCTGAGCTGCGGGCCGTCCGGGCCCGGCCGGGCACCGGGGCCGCCCAGCGCCGCGCCGCGCCGGGCGCTGACGCGCCAGTCAGCACCGGGGTGCTCGCGGCTCAGCTGGCCCGCCGGAGCTTCGTGCTCGCCGCTGAGTTCCCGGCCCCGGACGAGGGCACGCTCAGCCAGGCCACGGACGCCGTGATCGCCCTGCGCGAGCACGGGGTGGGGCTGTTCGCGATCACCGCGGCCCAGGCTCCCCGGGCGCACCGGGATTCCCTCGGCATGGCCCTGCACCTGCAGCAGCACGCCGGGGTGGAGGCCATCGTCACGATGACGACCTGGGACAAGACCATCATGACGCTGCAGGCGGATCTGCTCGGCGCGCACGCGCTCGGCGTCCGCAACGTCATCTGCGAAGCGGGTAACCCGCCGGTGCTGGGCGACTACCCGGCGGTGGACGGGATCTGGGAGGTCGACTCGCTCGGCCTGGTGGCGCTGCTCGCGGGGCTGAACACCGGCCGCGACCTGGATGGGCTGCCGCTGAGCACGAAGACCTCGTTCTGCATCGGCAGCCGGATCAACCCGGGGGCGGCGGACGTCGCGGCGGAGATCGCCCGGGCCCGGGCGGAAGTGCGCGCGGGTGCGCAGTTCCTGGTCACCCGGCCGGTCTACGAGCTGGACACGCTGCGCCGGATGACCGGGGCGCTGGCGGACACCGGGGTGCCGGTGCTGCTCTCGGTGTCGCCACTGCGCAGCTTCGAGGAGGCCGACTACCTGGCGCACGAGGTGCCGGAGGTGCACATCCCGGCGGACACGCTGCGCGCGCTGGAGGCCGCGGGGCGGGCCGCGGCCCGGCGGTGCGGCCTGGACCTGGCCGCGGGCCTGGTGCGCGGGGGGCGCCCGCTGGTCAGCGGGGTGGTGCTGACCGCCGACCAGGGCGACGCCACGGCCCTGGAACCGCTGCTGGCCGCTATTAAGTGAGAATCCAGAATTACCCAGGAAGCCTGGGCCCATAATGCATGAGCCCATCGAGAACGGACCAACGGAGGCCGGATGAGCATCCTCGGCACGCGGGTTGTGCGCACCGAAGACCCGCGGCTGCTGACCGCGGGCGGCAGCTACGTAGAGGACCTGCGGGTCCCGGAACTGGCCGGGTGTGCCCGGATCACGTTCGTGCGTAGCCCGATCGCGCACGCCATGATCACCGGTATCGACACGGCCGCGGCCCGGGAGGCGCCGGGCGTGGTCGCGGTGCTGACCGCCGCGGACATGGACGACCTGGCGCCGCCGCCCGGCCCGGGCGGCGAACCGCCGCCCAGCGAGGCACCGCTGCCGCTCGGCGGCGCGTTCGCCGAGCCATTGCTGGCGGTGGACCGGGTGCGGTACGTGGGCGAGCCGGTGGCGATGGTGCTGACCGACGACCGGTACCAGGGCGCGGACGCCGCGGAACTGGTCAGCGTGGACTACGCGCCGCTGCCCGCGGTGGTGGGCGTCGGCGCTGCCCTGGCCGACCAGGCGCTGCTGTTCCCCGCCGCCGGGTCGAACGTGGCGGTGACCGGCGGGACGGCCGCTGACCTGACCGCCTTCGACGACTGCCCGGTGGTGGTCAAGCGGACCATCGTGAACCAGCGGCTCGCCCCGGTGCCGCTGGAGGGCCGCGCCGCCGCGGCGCGGTGGGCGGACGGCGCGCTGACCTTCTGGGCGAGCACGCAGAACGCGCAGATCAGCCGGTTCATCCTGGCCGGGGCCCTGGGCCTGGACCCGGGGGCCATCCGGGTGATCGCCCCCGACGTGGGCGGCGGGTTCGGCGCCAAGGTCGGCATCGACCGGGACGCGCTGCTGGTGGCCTGGGCGGCCCGGCGGACCGGCCGCGCCCTGCGCTGGGTGGAGAGCCGCAGCGAGAACATGGTCGGGATGACCCACGGACGGGCTCAGCAGCAGGCGATCACGATCGGCGGCAGCCCGGATGGGCGGATCCTGGCCTACCGGCTGGAGGTGGTCCAGGACACCGGGGCCTATCCCCGGATGAGCGGCTTCCTGCCCGGCCTGACCAGCCTGATGGCGGCGGGCCCGTACGCCATCCCGCGAGTGCAGACGGCGTACCAGGTGGTGGTGACCAACACCACGCCGATCTCCGCCTACCGCGGGGCCGGGCGGCCGGAGGCGACCGCGGCGATCGAGCGGGCGATCGACCTGTTCGCCGCGGAGATCGGCATGGACCCGGCCGAGGTCCGGCGGCGGAACCTGATCCCGCCGCAGGCGTTCCCGTACACCACCGCGAGTGGCGCAGTCTACGACACCGGCGAGTACATCCAGGCCCTGGACCAGGCGCTGGCCGGGCCGGCTACCCGGAGCTGCGCGCCGAGCAGGCCCGGCGGCGGGAGCGCGGTGACGTGACCCAGCTGGGTATCGGGCTGGCCAGCTACGTGGAGATCACCGCCGCCGACGCCGCCGGCGGGGAGACGGCCCGGCTGGTAGTGCACCCCGACGGCACCGCCACCGCCTACACCGGCAGTTCCGCGCACGGCCAGGGCCACCACACCGCCTGGGCCATGCTGGTCGAGGCCGAGCTGGGCATCCCGATGGCCAAGGTGACCGTGGTGCACGGCGATACCGACCTGATCCCGGACGGCGTGGGCACCTACGCGTCCCGCTCGCTGCAGCTGGGCGGGGTCGCCGTGCACATGGCCGCTCAGGACGTCAAGGAGCAGGCACGCCAGGTTGCTGCGGAGCTGATCGAGGCCAGCGCGGACGACCTGGAGCTGGACGCCGGGCGCGGGGTCTGGCAGGTCCGCGGCGACCCGGCCACCGCGCTCGGCTGGGCCGAGGTGGCGGGCCGGGCCGGGCCGGACGGGCTGGTGGCGGCCGTCCGGTACGCGGAAGGCCAGCCGACCTTCCCGTTCGGCACGCACGTGTCCGTGGTCGAGGTGGACACCGAGACCGGCAAGGCCCGGCTGATCCGGCAGGTCACCGTGGACGACGCCGGGACGGTGGTGAACCCGGTGCTGTGCGAGGGCCAGCGGCACGGCGGCATCGCCCAGGGCGTGGCCCAGGCGCTGCTGGAGGAGATGGTCTACGACGCCGACGGCAATCCGCTCACCGGGACCCTGGCGGACTACGCCATCATCACCGCGGCGGAGCTGCCCAGCTTCGAGCTGCTGCCCAGTGAGACCCCCACGCCGGTCAACCCGCTCGGCGCCAAGGGCATCGGCGAGGCCGGCACCATCGGCGCCGCTCCCGCCGTGCAGAACGCCGTGATCGACGCGCTCAGCCACCTGGGCGTGCGGCACCTCGACATGCCTGCCACCCCGGCCCGGGTCTGGGCCGCGATCAGCGAAGCCCGCGCGCACGAGGACAGCGCGTCTAACCACAGGGAGCAGCGGTGAAGGTCAGTGTGACGGTGAACGGCGGGGTGGTCGCCGCGGAGGTGGCCGACCGGACCCTGCTCGTGCACTTCCTGCGCGACGTGGCCGGCCTCACCGCCACCAACGTGGGGTGTGACACGAGCTCCTGCGGGGCCTGCACGGTGCTGCTGGACGGCCAGTCGGTGAAGTCGTGCACGGTGCTGGCCGCCCAGGCGGACGGCGGCTCGGTGACGACCGTGGAAGGCCTGTCCGGCCTGCACGCCGACGCTGATCAGGCGGACATCGATCCGGCCCTGCTGCACCCGGTGCAGCGCGCGTTCCGGGCCGAGCACGCCCTGCAGTGCGGGTTCTGCACCCCGGGCATGGTGATGGCGGCCGTGTCCCTGCTGGCCGAGAACCCCGCGCCGACCGAGGACGAGGTCCGGGCCGGGCTGGAGGGCAACCTGTGCCGGTGCACCGGCTACCACAACATCGTCCGGGCCATCCTGGCCGCGAGTGAGGAGCTGGCTCAGTGATCCCGGCGGCGTTCAGTTATCAGCGGGCCTGGACCGTGGATGAGGCGCTCAGCCTGGCCGCCCAGGGAGGTGAGGACGCGAAGTTCCTGGCTGGCGGCCATTCCCTGCTGCCGCTGATGAAGCTACGGCTGGCCGTGCCGGAGATCGTGGTGGACATCGGGCGGCTGGGTGAGCTGCGCTATATCCGCGAAGACGGTGCTCACCTGGCCGTGGGCGCGCTCGCCACTTATCACGACCTGGCCCAGTCCGACCTGGTGCGCCGTGAGCTGCCGCTGCTGGCCCACGCAGCCGGCCAGGTTGGCGACCCGCAGGTCCGGCACCGGGGCACGATCGGCGGCTCGCTGGCCCACGCCGACCCCGCGGCTGACCTGCCCGCGGTGATCCTGGCGCTGGATGCCACGCTGGTGGCCCGGGGGCCGGCCGGCCGCCGGGAGATCCCGGCGAGCGAGTTCTTCCGCGGCCTGTTCGAGACCGCGCTGGAACCCGGCGAGCTGCTGACCGAGGTCCGCATCGGCGTGCCGCAGCCGGCCGGCTGGTCGTTCCAGAAGTTCACCAAGCGGGCCATTGACTGGGCCATCGTGGGTGCCGCGGTGCAGGGCAGCCGGGTGGCCCTGGTGAACATGGCGGAGCGGCCGGTCCGGGCCGCTGCGGTGGAGCAGGCGCTGGCGGCCGGCGCGGGGCTACAGGAGGCGGCCGCGCACGCGGCCGAGGGCACCAGCCCGCCGGAAGACATGAACGGGAACCGGGCCTACCGCGAGCACCTGGCCCGGGTCCTGGTCGGCCGCGCACTGGCGGAGGCGTCAGCGCGCTAACGGCCGCCCCTCAGGTCGCAAGGGCCGCTCAAGTCACAGCCCAACGCGACATATCACGCGTTCCGTCCGGCAGGACCGGGACAAACCGGGCAGAATTTTGACGGAACGCGTGATATGTCGCTGAGGCTGGCTCAGCTGCGTGGCCGCCCGGGCCTGGCTCAGTGCTCGAACACCATGACGCCGCGCACGTTCTTGCCGTCCAGCAGGTCCTGGTAGCCCTGGTTGACCTCGTCCAGCCGGTACTGGCTGGTGATCAGCTCATCGAGCTTGAGCCGGCCGGACCGGTACAGCTGGAGCATCAGCGGGATGTCCTCGAACGGGTTGCCGCCGCCGAACAGCGCGCCCTGGATGCGCTTTTCGAACAGGGTCAGCTCGAAGCTGGGGATCTGGATGTTCTTCTGCCCCGGCCCGGCCAGCCCGGTGATGATCATCGTGCCGTGCTTGCGGATGGCCGCGAACGCCGCCGCCACCACGTCCTCGGTGACCACGCCCACCGTGACCAGGGCCTGGTCCGCGCCCACGCCCTGGGTCAGGCCGGTGATGATCTCCTGCGCCGCGGTGGCGTCCGGCGCGCTGTGCGTGGCGCCGAGCCGCTCGGCCAGCCCGCGCTTGGCAGGCACCGGGTCCACCGCGATCACGTGCTGCGCGCCAGCGAACGCCGCGCCCTGCACGGCGTTGATGCCGACGCCACCGATGCCGTACACCACCACGGTGTCCCCGGGCCGGACCCCGCCCGCGTTGACCGCGGTGCCCCAGCCGGTCGGCACCCCGCAGCCGGCCAGCACCACCACCTCCAGCGGCAGGTCAGCGTCGATCTTGACGCAGGAATGCTCAGACACCGTGCCCCACTGGGAGAACGTGCCGAGCAGGCACATCTGGCCGAAGTCCTGGCCCTCGGCGTGGAACCGGAACGTGCCGTCGGGCAGGCAGTTCTCCACCAGCAACGCGCCCAGATCGCACAGGTTGGTCAGGCCGCGGGCGCAGAACCGGCAGTGCCCGCAGACCGGGAGGAACGAGCAGACGATGTGATCGCCGGGGGCCAGCCGGGTGACCCCGGGGCCGGTCTCCTCGATGATGCCCGCACCCTCGTGCCCGCCGACAATGGGGTAGCGGACCGGGATGTCACCGGTCCGCAGGTGCTCGTCGGAGTGGCACAGGCCCGCGGCCACCCAGCGGACCAGCACCTCGCCGGCCTTGGGCCGGTCCAGGTCCAGCTCGGTGATCTCCCAGTCCTTGCCGACGTCGCGCAGTACAGCCGCCCTGGTCTTCATGGGCACATCCTGCGCGGCCCCACCCCCATGGTCATTGTGCGCGCGGCCCAAGAATCCGCCCCTCGGCTTGTGCCCAAGCGCCCATTGCCAGTCCATGATCATCACCGATTCCATGATCATCAGCCGGGGAGGGGTGGCTGGCGCCGGGGGCGGGGGCGGTCTGCAGCTCGGAGCTGTGATGGGTGGCGTACTTGGCCAGCTCCGGGCTGTACCGGGCGATGATCTGGCGGACCCGGTGCGAGGCGAGCGGGCCGAGCAGGTCGTAGGTGGTGGTGAACAGCTCGCGGGCCGCGGCCCGGGGCCAGGCCTCGGGCAGCAGCTCGTCCGGCAGGTCCGGGTCGAGCTGCGGGAACGCCCGCCACTCGTCCATGATCCCGGTCCGGGTGATCAGCGCCGCCACCGGCGAGACCCGTCCGGCCAGCGTGCGTTCCCGCAGTGCCCTGGCGTTCCCGATGAAATGGTCATACCGGCCCCGGAGCTGGTCCAGGTCCCAGGCCTGCTGCGGCAGCCCGTCCGGGCCGGTGCCCGGGACGATGCTGGCCCGGAACGCCGTGGCCGTGCTGATGCCCAGCTCGGCGAGCTGGCTGATCACCTCGGCCGCACGGTCCCGGGGAGCGACCCACAGGCCGTCGTAGAGCGGAGCGAAACCCAGCCAGCGGAGCTGCTTGCGCAGCGAGTCGCGGGCGGCCCGGTTCTGCTCCGGCACGGAGAAGGCGACCAGGCTCCACCTGCCGTCCCACGGTTGCGAGTCACGGCCGAAGGAGAAGATCTGGCGGCCGCCGTCGTCGAGCACCCGGGCCGCCCGTTCGCTCAGCGAGACCACGGTCCGGCGGCCGCTCTTCGAGGTGATGAGCAGCCCGTTGCGGGTGAGCCGGCTGAGCGCGGCCCGGGCCGCGGAGTCACTGACGCCGAACTCGGCCAGCAGCGCCACCAGTGCGGCCGAGGGCAGCGGCTCGGCCCGCCGCCACCAGTAGTCGCCGAGCAGGGTGAGCAGCAGCCGGGGCGGCCGCTGCACCGTGCTCCCCGGGCCGCCCGGGCTCGCGGAACCGGGCCCGCCGGGCCAGGCGTCCGGTACCTCGTCGCTGGCGAAGTCGGCCTCAGCAGCCGGGCGGCTGCTGAGCGGTGGCGTGTTCCCCGGCATATGCCCAGCGTAGCGAATTGCGGCGACCTATCACCACAACACAGGCTGCTTCTGGGTTCACGCCCGACGTGAGTTGCGTCACGCGATTCAGGCGCGCGCCGATATCGTTTTCGTCATTCTTGGCCTCAGCCGGGCGGCTCGATGCCCAGTCCCTCCGGCACCGGCCGGGCGGAACCGCTGCGGCCAGGTACCGGATTGTGGCCAGGCACAGGAAGGCCGCGGCCGGTTTGGGCGCATCTGGCATTGTGTACCGGGCACCCCGGTGCGACTCTCCAGGAAAACCGGAGGGGAGTGAGAACCGCCGATGCTGGCCGCGGTGACCCGCTCTCCTGGCGTACTGGTCGTGGACGACATCCCCGACCCCGGCCCGCCGGGCCCGTGTGACGTGATCATCCGGCCGGAGGTCGTCGGCATCTGCGGGTCTGACCTGCATGTATACAGCGGCGACGTGGGCGCGCTGTCTGGTGCCGGTGACTTCTTCCCCCGGGTGCAGGGGCACGAGCTGTCCGCGATCATCGAGGCGACCGGCCAGGACTGCCCGGCCGGGCTGCGGGCCGGGCACCGGGTCGCGGTGTGGCCGCTGCGGGCCTGCGGCCGCTGCTACCCCTGCCGGATCGGCCGCCCCAACGCCTGCGTGTCACTCCAGTTGTTCGGCATCCACCTCGACGGCGGCCTGCAGCAACTGCTCAGCGTGCCCGCCGCCCAGGTCTTCCCCACCGGGGATCTCAGCGCGGAGGCTGGCGCGTTCATCGAGCCGATGTCGATCGCCGTGCACGCCCTGGAGCGGGCCGGGATCCGGGCGGGCCAGCGGGTGGCCGTGCTCGGCGCCGGGCCGATCGGGCTGGCCACGGTGCTGGCCGCGGCCGCGGCCGGGGCCAAGGTGATGGCCGCCGACCCGCTGCCGGCCCGGCGGGCCCTGGCCGCCAAGCTGGGCGCGGAGAACGTGGCCTGGGGCAGCCGTGAGGACGTCACCGGCGCGTTCCGGCAGTGGGCCCGCGGTGCGGGACCGCCCCGGGTGGTCGACACCACCGGCGACCCGCGGGCCCTGGCCCAGGCGGCGGACGTGGTCTGCGCGGCAGGCCGGGTGGTCGTGGTGGGCATGTCGGCCGCGGCCGCCCCGCTGCGCTCGGGCATCTTCCCGGAAAAGGAGATCGAGGTCGTCGGGTCGAGCTGCGCCACCGCCGCTGATTTCGCCGCCGCGGGCCGGCTGGTGCAGGCGCACCGGGAGTCGGTGGCCGCGCTGCTCACGCACCGCTTCCCGCTGGCGCAGGCGCAGCAGGCCCTCGAGTACGTGGCCAGCGCACCGCCGGACGCCATCAAGGTCCTGATCACCATCACTGAGCGTTATGCAGAACCGGCTAGCGAGCCCACAGGAGGTACGCCATGACTGACACCAGCAGCCTCGACCGGGTGGTGCGCGAATACCAGCGCCCCGACCTGTTCATCGCGGAAACCGAGGAGGCCTCGCCCTGGGTGCCGTTCGGCGACAAGGCACACATCCGCCACCTCGCGTTCGACGTCCGCAACAACTCCTTCACCAACATCCTGTGGATCGAGAGCGGCGGCATGCTCGGCCGGCACAAGCACCGCGGCCCGGTGTCCGGCTTCACCCTCGAAGGCAGCTGGCGCTACCTCGAATACGACTGGGTGGCCCGGGCGGGCGGGTACGTGCACGAGAGCCCCGGTGTCATCCACACCCTGGTCAGCGATGACCCGAACGGGATGAAGACCATCTTCTGGCTGAACGGCTCGCTCGAGTTCTACGACGAGGACGACAATCTCACGCAGACATTTGACGTCTTCTGGTACATCGATCACTATCTGAGCTACTGCAAGGAGCATGGCCTGCCGATCAACGATGCCCTCTTCGTCTGACCCGGGGTCCGCCGCAGACGTCCGGGATGGCGATCTGCTGTGGACACCCGGCCCCGCCGAGGTCGCCGTCACGAACCTGACCGCGTTCACCGACTGGCTCAGCCGCGAGCGTGACCTGAAGTTCGATGACTACGACGCGCTCTGGCGCTGGTCCGTGCAGGACCTGCCCGCGTTCTGGCAGGCGATCTGGGACCGGTTCGGCGTCCGGTCGTCAGCTCCCCCGCAGCAGGTACTGGGCCGCGCCACCATGCCGGGGGCGGAATGGTTCCCGGGCGCCCGGCTCAACTACGCCGAGCACGTGCTGCGCAACGAGCAGCCCGGGCAGGACGCTCTCCTTTACCGCAGCGAGGCCACGGAACTGGCCGGGCTGCCCTGGGAGAGGCTTGCCGGGCAGGTCCGGATCCTGGCCACCCGGCTGCGGATCATGGGCGTGCGCCCAGGAGACAGAGTTGTCTCCTGCTTGCCGAACATCCCGCACGCGGTGATCGCCATGCTGGCCACCACCAGCATCGGCGCGATCTGGTCCAGCTGCTCCCCGGACTTCGGCTGGCGCGGGGTGATCGACCGGTTCACCCAGCTGGCACCGAAGGTGCTGTTCTGCGCCGACGGCTACCGCTACGGCGGTAAGGAGTTCCCCCGCACCGGGCAGATGAGCCAGATCATCGACGCGCTGGATAGCCTGCAGCACGTCATCTACCTGCCCTACCTGGAGCCCGGCCGGCTGCAGCCGCCGGCCCCATGGGCACTGAGCTGGGACGCCGTCCTCGATCACCCGCCCGTTCCGGCCGCGCGCTTCCGGTTCGAGCAGGTGCCGTTCGACCATCCGTTGTGGATCTTGTTTTCCTCGGGCACCACCGGACTGCCCAAGCCGATCATGCACGGGCATGGCGGCATCCTGCTGGAACAGCTCAAACTGCAGAACCTGCACATGAACCTGCGGCCCGGGGACCGGATGTTCTTCTTCACCACCACCGGCTGGATGATGTGGAACTTCCTGGTCAGCTCGCTGCTGCTGGGGGTCTGCCCGGTGCTGTTCGACGGCAGCCCGGCGCATCCCGGGCCGGGCGTGCTGTGGCAGGTGGCCCAGGACGCCCAGGTGAGCTTCTTCGGCGCGAGCCCGGCCTACGTGGACCTGATGACCCGGTCCGGCATCGTCCCGGGTGATCAGTTCGACCTGTCCAAACTGCACGCCGTCATGCTGGCTGGCTCACCGGTGTCCGCGGCATGCGGCGCCTGGTTTTACCGCAACGTCAAGCGTGACCTGTGGCTGTGCTCCGGCAGTGGCGGGACCGACGTGTGCACGGGCTTTTGCGGCGGGGTGCCCACCCTGCCGGTCTACGCCGGCGAGATCCAGGCCCGGAACCTCGGCGTGGCCGCGCATGCGTTCAACGAGCGCGGCGAGGACGTGGCCGACGAGGTCGGCGAGATGGTCATCACCGCGCCGATGCCGTCGATGCCGGTGGGGTTCTGGGGCGACCAGGACGGCACCCGGTACCGCGAGTCGTACTTCGCCGACTTCCCCGGGATCTGGCGGCAGGGCGACTTCTTCCGCGTCAACGCGCGGGGTGGCTGTTTCGTGCTGGGCCGCTCGGACGCCACGCTGAACCGGCACGGGGTGCGGATGGGCACCGCCGAGATCTACGCGGTGCTCGCCTCGATACCGCAGGTGCAGGACGCGCTGATCGTCAACCTGGACCTGCCGGGCGGCGGGTTCTTCATGCCGCTGTTCGTCCGGCTGGCGGACGGCCAGGTGCTGGATGACGAGCTGCGCGCGGTGATCAGCGACCGGCTGCGCCAGGAGTACACGCCACGCCACGTGCCGGACCGGATCATCCAGGTCAGCGACATCCCGGCCACGCTCACCGGCAAGAAGATGGAAGTCCCGGTGCGCCGGATCCTGCTCGGCCTGCCGCCAGAGGCGGCCGTGAACGTGAACGCGATGGCCAACCCGGACTCGCTGGCGGAGTTCATCCGGTACGCGCAGACCCAGCAGGACTACCCGCGTGGCTAGCCTGGAGCGCCCGGCCCGGCCCCGTGGCCACCTCGCCAATCTCGACCTGAACCTGCTGGTGGCCCCGCGCGAGCTGGTCCGGGAGCCCGTACGCGCAGATCGGGGAAACCGACAACTGGGGTGCCAGCGCGTACTTCAAGCATGTCAACGCCACCGGCGGGATTCTCGGCCATAAGGTGACCTACATCGTCGAGAACAATCAGTCGTCAGCCTCGCAGTCCGAGCTCATTGCCCGTAAATGCATCCTCTCCGAGCACGCGAAATTCATCGTGGGGCCGGAGTCGGGCGCTGACACGGAGGCCGCGCTGCCGATCGCGATCTCCTATCACACCATCCTGATCAGCCTGTCCTCTGGCTGGCAGACCAACGGCTATCCCGCTAACGAACTCAACTCGTGGGGATTCCCCGGGTTCTACGACGTCTTCTACCAAGACCAGCTGGCCTCGGTGCAGCAGCTGATCGTGCCCCGCCATTACACTCGGGTCGCGCTGCTCGAGGACAACTGCGGCTCGGTCTGCCTGGCCAACAAGGCCAGCGTGCAGCAGCTGGCCAGCAAGTACGGCTTCAGCCTGGTCTCCACCCAGGTCGACCAGGTCGGCGCCACCGACGTCACCCCGCAGGTCCTGGCCCTGCTGGCGGCCAAGCCGCAGATCATCCTGTTCGGCCTGGTGCCGGGAACGGACTCGATTACCGCGATCCGCGGCATCCGGGCCCAGAACCCCACCATTCCGATCAGCGAGTGCTCCGGCCTCCCGGGACCAGCCAGGCCCGGCCCGGGGACGGCCGGGGTGCTGCGCTGGCCGCGGATCTCCCGCATGTTGCGGGACCGCATCAGCAAGATGTCAGATACGCATCGGCCGGGCATATCGCTTGTGGGGCGGCACAATTCTCAACTCGATAATCCTGAGCGCTGCCACAAGCCCACCCCATTGCCGCCCGGGGCCGCTGGCGGGCCTTGTGTCAGCCGGCCCAGAACTTTAATATCGGCTCACCTTACCCAGCCGGGCAGGTATATGCCGTCACCACGAGGAGGTGGGGGCACGTGAGATTGTACGGACGCGCGCCTGGCGGGCGCGCAATCATCGCACTCGGCGCCACATTCGGACTAGCCGTCCTGGCCGCGTGCAGCAGCAATAGCTCATCCGCGAGTAAACCGTCATCACCCGCTGCCGCCTCCTCTAGCGGAAGCGCCGCAAGCGGGACAGTAAGCACGTCACAGTGCGGGACGAAGCCAGGTGTCAAGGCCACCGGAACGCCGATACCGCTGGGCGGGATTGTCACGAACCAGCCAGGAACGTCGTTCACCGATATCGCGAACATGGCTAACGCCTACTTCACCTGCGTGAACGACAATGGCGGCATCAACGGCCATCCGATCAAGTACTACATCGCGAGCGAGCAGACCAATCCGGCGCAGATCGCGGGCTTGGCCACCCAGCTCGTGCAGACGGACCACGTCGTCGGGATCGTCGGCAACACGAGCATTATCGAATGCTCGGTGGACCACAGTTACTGGCAGAAACTCGGCTTCTATATCGTCGACTCAGGAATCGCTCCCGAATGCTACTCGACCCCGGCCAGCGCCGCGGTCAACATGGGGCCGCGGTACAGCTCTGACGGAGCGGTGCAGTACGCGCTCGCACAGCACGCCTCCAAGATCGTGTTCGACCAGTCGAACGTCCCCGGTACCGGTTACATCGCCGCCGGTCCGGCGGCGCTGGCCGGTAACGCGCACGTGCCGATCGTGCAGCTGACCGAGAACGTGCCGATCTCGGACGCCAACTCGGTGGCGATCAAGGAAGTTGACGACGCGGGGCCGGGCGGTGCCGTGGTGCTCAACTTCACCCCGCCGGAGGCGCTGGTGATCCTGCAGGCCGCGCAGAAGCTCGGCCTGGAGGACCGGGTCAAGCTGTGGGCGTGCTCGACCCCGTGCAACACCGACTTCCTGGCTCAGTCGCTGGGCCCGAAGTGGAACAGCAAGCTGTTCGTGAACGCCGAGCTGACCCCGCCGGACGTCACCAACACGTCGGCGATGAAGCTTTACGAGGCCATCTACAAGCAGTACGGCAAGGCGGTCTCCGGCGGCATCGGCAGCTTCAGCCAGATGGGCTTCGCCGAGGCTGAGATCATGGTGCACGCACTGGACTCGGTCACCGGCCCGTACACGGTGGCGAGCGTCAACGCCGCGATCAAGGCGGTGCAGAATTTCAATACCGGGATGCTGTGCCAGCTCTGGACATACGGCGCCTACCCGATGCACATTCCCAACAACGAGGACTACACGGTCACCCCGGACAACGGCAAGATGGTGACAGCTCAGGGTTGCACCAAAATCTCCTCGGTCGACCCGCAGATTGCCGCCTACCGTCAGGTCGCAGGTGTGGCGCCGACCGCGCCATGAGGCAGCCGGAACAAGAAGCGGCCAGAGCGTCCTGGTAGGGGCTGACGATGCCGAGCTGGCAGGACTTTGAGCCGTTCATCGTGAGCGGTCTCGCCCTGGGGGGGGTGTATGCCCTCTCCGGGGTGGGACTGGTCGTTCTCTACCGGGCGACCGGCGTGGTGTACCTGGCCTTCGGTGCCATCGGTGCGATGGGTGCCCTGATCGCGTGGTCGCTGATCCACGCGGGCGCCCCCGGCTGGGCCGGCTGGCTGGTGTGCGTGCTGTCCGGCGCGGTGGTGACGCTCGGCTACGGGATGCTGTTCGGCCCGGCGCTGGCCAAGCGCGACCCGCTCGTCAAGGCGGTGGCCACCCTCGGGCTGACGCTCATCCTGTTCGGGACGATGGACCTGCTGTGGACCAGCAGCGGCGGGCAGTCCCGTGCGATCACGCTGCCGACCGACAGCGGCGGCTTCACGATCGGCCAGGTTCAGGTGGACTGGACGCAGGTGGCCGGGCTGGCGGCCGGCGTCATGATCACGGTGGTGACCGGCGCGTTCCTGCGTTACACCAAGCTCGGCACGGCGATGCGGGCGATGGCCAACGACCGCGAGATCACCGCCACGCTCGGCGTGCCGGTACGCCGGGTGGAAGCGGCGGCCTGGCTCGGCTGCGGCGTGCTCGGCGGGGTGGCCGGGCTGCTGCTCGCCGACCTGGTCGCACTCGACGCCACGACGCTGACCTTCCTGGTGATCTCCTCCCTGGCCGCGGCGCTGATCGGCCAGCTGCGCTCGATCCCGGTCACGTTCCTGGCCGCGATCGTGATCGGCCTGGTGCACGACCTGCTGACGCCGATCCAGTCGGTCACCAACTACCGTGACATGACCCCGTTCGTGCTCGCCGCCGTGGCGCTGCTGGTGCTCTCCCGCGGCCGTGGCAGCGTCCTGGCCCGCTCCCGCGAGGAGGCCTAGTGGCGGGTACCGCGGTTCGCACCGCCAGTACGCGGCCGCGCTCGCCGCTGCGCAGGCCGGATACCCGCACGCTGGCCCGCACCGCCGTGAACGCCGTCCTGCTGCTGTTCGTGCTGATCGCGCTGCCGCAGCTGCTGAGCTTGTACTACGTCGACGCGATGACCCAGGTGGCCGTGTATTCCATGGTCACGCTCGGGCTGGGCGTGCTGGTCGGCCGGGTCGGCCTGATCTCACTCGGCCAGGCCGCCGTGCTGGCGATCGGTGCCTGGGTGGCCGCCCGGCTGCTGTTCGCCACCTCGCTGCCCTATCCGGTCGTGCTGCTGGCCGCGGGCCTGATCACGATGGCGGCAGGAATGCTGATCGGGCTGCCCGCGCTGCGGCTGCGCGGGCTGTACCTGGCGCTGATCACGCTGATGCTGGCGGGCGCGATCACGGTCGTGCTGGCCACGACGAACTTCCCCAACGGCGGCCACGGCTTCCTGGGCTACAACGGCAGCTCGGTGCACATCCCGCCCATCCGCCGGCCCAGTATCGCGGCCAGCGACCCCGCTTACTTCCGCTACTGCGTGGTAGTGGCGGCGCTGATGTTCCTGCTGGTGCTCGGGCACATCCGGACCAGGCCCGGCCGGGCCTGGGCGGCGATCCGGCAGAGTGAGCCGGCCGCGCTGGCCGCGGGGATCAATGTCACGCTGTACAAGGTGTGGGCGTTCGCGCTGGCGTCGTTCATCACGGGCGTTGCGGGCGGAATGCTGGCGGGCGCCGTCCACTACCTGTACTCGATCGACTTCCCCACCCAGGATTCGATCACCCTGCTGGCCGTGGTGCTGATGGGCGGGGCGTACAGCATGTGGGGCGCGATCGTGGCCGCGCTGCTGCTGGAGCTGCTGCCGGCCCTGCTGAACAACTGGGGCGTGTCCGCCGACTGGCTGACCATCCTGTTCGGCCTCGGCGTGCTCCAGGTGCTGACCACCGCCCCGGCCGGGCTGGTCGATCAGGTGCCCAGGGACCTGGCCCGGCTGGGCCGCCTGCTGCGCCGCACGCGGCAGGCGGCTCCGGCGCAGGCCGCCCCGGCCCGGGATATCCCGCCGGGCGGTGACGCCACATGATCGAGGTGGCCGGGCTGACCGTCCGGTACGGCGGGGTGACCTCGCTGGACGGGATGAACGTGACGTTCGAGCCGGGCACGTGCGGGCTGATCGGGCCCAACGGCGCGGGCAAGACCACGTTCTTCAACGTGCTGAGCGGGTTCGTCCGGCCCGCCGCGGGCAGCGTCCGCGGGTTCGGCACCGACCTGCTGGCCCTGGTGCACTACCGGCGGGCCCGCTGGGGCCTGCGCCGGACGTTCCAGACCGAGCAGGCCATCGAGCAGCTGTCCGTGTTCGACAACGTCGCGATGGTGCACGAGCACTCTGGCCTGGGCGGCAGTTCCCGGCGCCGGGACGTGCTCGATGCGCTGTCCTTTGTCGGGCTGGACGCCGATCCGCAGGCCCGGGTGGCCACGCTCGGGGCGGCCCAGCGCCGCCTGGTCGAAGTGGCCCGGGCCGTGGTCGGCCAGCCGAGGCTGGTGCTGCTGGACGAGCCCGCGGCCGGGCTGCCGGATACGGAGACCAGCCACCTGGCCGAGGTGATCCGGCAGATCCCGGCCCGCTGCGGCGCGCTGACCATCCTGGTCGACCACGACATGAGCCTGGTGTCCGCGTGCTGCACGACCACTGCCGTGCTCGACTTCGGGCGGCTGATCGCGTCCGGGCCGACCGCGGAAGTGCTGCGGGACGACCGGGTGATCCGGGCCTACCTGGGCACCGCGGAGGGAAACGGGGACCAGTGACCGGCACCCAGCCCGCACCAGCGCCCGCCGGGCCGCCTGACGGCATGCTCGCCCTGCGCGGCCTGACCGTGCCGCGCGGCGGCCGGGCGGTCGTCCGCGACGTCTCGATCGAGATCCCGGTGGGCAGCGTGACCGCGCTGCTCGGGCCGAACGGAGCGGGTAAGTCCAGCCTGGTGCTCGCGGTCGGCGGGGTACTCCGGCCGACCGCCGGGGCGGTGCTGCTGGACGGCCAGGACTTCGCCGGGGGGCGCCCGGAACGGATCCGCCGGGCCGGGATCGCGATCGTCCCGGAGGGCCGGCGGCTGCTCTCCGAGCTGACGGTCGAGGAGAACATCCGGGTGGCCACCTACGCGCTGTCCCGGGCCCAGGCCCGGGCCGGGCGGGAGCGGGCGCTGGAGCTGTTCCCGGAGATCGGCCGGCGGCTGGCCGCCCCGGCCCGGACCCTGTCCGGCGGCGAGCAGCAGATGGTGGTGCTCGCCCAGGCCCTGGTCTCCCAGCCGCGCTACGTACTGATCGACGAGCTGTCCCTGGGACTGGCCCCGGTCATCGTGAACCGGCTGATCCCAGCGATCCGCGCGGTGGCCCAGGCCGGGATCGGGGTGCTGCTGATCGAGCAGTTCGCCACGATCGCCCTGGGCCTGGCCGGCCAGGCCTACCTGATCGAAGGCGGCCAGCTGCGCCACCACGGCCCGGCCAGCGAACTGCGGGACAACCCGGAACTGCTCCGCTCCGCCTACCTCCTCCGCGGCAGCACCGCCGCCCCCGGTGACCCCACCCCCCCTGACCACGACACCCGGGGCGGGGTCAGCTGACGTCGATGAGGACTTTGCCGACGGCGCCGGCCTGGACCGCGTCGTGCGCGTCGCCGGTCCGGGACAGCGGGAACCGATGCAGCGGCAGGCCCGCGGCCGCCCCGACCGGGAGCGCCCCGGCCGCGACGGCGGCCGTGACGTCGCTGACCGCGTGATCCTTAGCCGCCCGCGGGGTGGTGTAGGTCAGCACGAACTGGTACCGGGCGTTGACCCGCATCAGCTCCCAGGCCGACACGGTGAGCTCCCGCGCGCCGTCGTTCGCGTACATGGCCACCGTCCCGTCCCGCGCCACCACGGGCACGTCGATGGACGCGTTCAGCTGCGGCGCCACCTCGACGATGATGTCGGCCCCGGCCGGGGCCACCCGGCGGACGTCCGCGGCCACATCCTGCTCCCGGTAGTTGAGCACATGGTCGGCGCCGGCCGCCCGGGCCAGCGCGGCCTTGGCCGGGCCGCTCACCGTGCTCAGCACGGTCGCCCCGGACCAGCGGGCGAGCTGGATGGCGGCGTGCCCCACCGCGCCCGCGCCGCCCGCCACCAGCACGGTCAGCCCGGCCAGCGTGCCCGGCCCGAGCCGGTCCGGGCCGCCGTCGTGCACGGTCAGGCAGCGGTGCGCGGTCAGCGCCGGGATGCCGAGGCTGGCCCCCACATCGAAGGACGCCGATGGCGGCAGCGCGGCCGCCTGCCGGCCGGGCAGCACCAGGTATTCCTGGGCCGTGCCGCCGGCCCGCTGCCAGGCCGCGTCCCACAGCCACACCCGCTGGCCGGCCCGGGCCGGGTCCAGGCCGGGCCCGACAGCGTCGATGACCCCGCTGCCGTCCTGGTTCGGCACGGCCTCAGCGAAGGCCAGCGGCTGCCCTGGTGCCGCGCTGGCTCGGGCCTTCCAGTCGGTCGGGTTCACCCCGGACACCGCGACCTTGACCCGCACCTCGCCCGGACCGGGCTCGGGCACCGGCCGGTCGGCCAGGCTCAGCACGTCCGCGCCGCCGGTCACCGTGTGCACGATAGCTTTCACTGGCACTCCCCGGTCTCTGCCGCCCCCGCCCCGCCAGCCCCAGCCGCGCCAGCGCCAGCCCCAGCCCCAGCCGCGCCAGCGCCGACCCCGGCGGCCGCGGCCCGGCGCGCGATGGCCGTGGCCGCGGCCGCCAGCTCAGCCAGGTGCCGCTCGGTCACCTGTCGTACGGTGAGCACGCTCATCCGCCAGGTCAGGTTCACGCAGCCGAGCACCTGGGCGTTGGCCCGGATCGGCACGGCGATGGAATTGCGGCCGTCATCCATCTCGGCCCGCGGCCGGGCGTAGTCACCGCCGAAGTCGGCCGCCCGGACGCTGTATCCGCGCTGCCGGGTGAGCTGCACGATGCGCCGCACCGCCTCCGGGTCGTGGGCCAGCTCATGGCCGGGTACCGGGCGGGCGCGCAGCCGGGCGAGCACCGCCTCCCGTTCCTGGTCCGGGCAGAAGGCCAGGTAGGCCCGGCCGGACGCGGACCGCAGCATGTTGGCCCGGAACCGGACCGGCCGCGGCTCCACCTCGTCGAAGTAGGCGCGGCGGCTGTTCGTCTCCAGCACCTCCATGTAGTCCAGCCGCGGCACCGACAGGATCGACGGCCACTGCACCTTCTCGCACAGCCGGGCCAGCACCGGCGAGGCGAGCTCGCCCAGCCAGTCCGCGTCGTCCAGCCGGATCCGTTCCTGCAGGGTGTGGCTGGGCAGGAAAGCCCCGTCGGCCAGCCGCTGCCAGACCAGCTGCTGGCTATGCAGTGTGTACAGGATCCGGGTCAGCGTGCTCTTCGGGATCCCGGTCACCTTGTGCAGGTCATTCAGGCTGGCCGCGCGCATCTCCTGCAGCGCGCCCAGCACCTCCAGGCCGCGGGCGAGCGACTGGATGGGCTTGACCTTGTAATTGCGCATCAGCCACATCCCATCGGCCGGGCCCGGCCGGGACAAGCAGGCCGGTCAGGATAAGCCGGTAATCAGCCGCCTTTTCACTAGGTGAAAAGCTATCAATCCGTTCTTGTCCCGGGCTGGCGGGCCGTGCCAACGTCGGCGGTGTCCACCGCGTGGCAAGGAGGCACCCATGGCGGGCAACGGCGCCACCCCTAGCTTTCCGCTCCCATCGCAGATCGCCGACGTTCCCGGCGCCGAGGGCTGGCGCTCGATGTACCCGTACTTCACCCGCTTCCAGCCCGGGGATGACCAGCGCTTCTGGTTCTACAACTCGATGCACTTCCCCGAACCCATGCCCGCCTTTGACACGGTCACCGCGGAGATCCCGTACAGCGCGATCGGCGCCAACACCGCACGGATCTTCGTGTTCCCGACCACGCTGGGCATCGAGCACCGGATCGTGAACGGCCGCGTCTACATCACCGCGATCCCGGTCACCGACCCGGCGGAGATCGCCCGCCGGGTGGCGATCTTCGAGGAGCGGGCGGGCTACTACTACGCCAACTGGGACCAGCTGCAGACGGGCTGGAAAGCCCGGATGGAACGGCTGATCGAGGAGATCCGCGGCATCACCGTGCCCCAGCTGCCGGAATTCGACGACGCCGATGTGGTGACCAGCGCCACCGGGGTCGCGCAGAACCATTATGTGCGGGAAAACTTCCACCGTTGCCTGGACCTGTACTCGAAGATGTGGCACCACCACACCGAGTTCCTGATGCTCGGCTACGGCGCCTACGTGGTTTTCTTCGAGTTCTGCAAGCAGGCCTTTCCGGAGATCAGCGACCAGGCGGTGGCCCGGATGGTGGCCGGCATCGACGTGATCATGTACCGGCCCGACGACGAGCTGCGCGGGCTGGCCCGGCTGGCGGTGCAGTGCGGGGTGGACGACCTGTTCACCGACGACTGCGACCCCGGCAAAGTGCTCGCCGCCATGCACGAACGCGGTGCGGCCGGGCAGCGCTGGCTGGATGCGTTCGCCCAGGCCCGGGAGCCCTGGTTCCACGTATCCACCGGGGACGGCTTCTACCACCACCACCGGAGCTGGAACGACGACCTGACCGTGCCGTTCGCCGCGCTGCCCCGGTACGTGGCCCTGGTCCGGGCGGGCCGGGAGGCGACCCGGCCGACCGAGCAGCTCCGCCAGGAGCGGGACCGGATCGCCGCCGAGTACCGGGCCCGGCGGCCGCGTCCGCCTGGTCGGGAAGCCGTCGCTGCAGGCCCTGCGCTGCGCGGCGAGCCGTCTCCGGGTACCGCTGGCCGACCTCGCCGTGGTGGGCGACGACCCCGACCTCGAAGTACCCATGGCCCACCGGGGCCGGTCCCTGGCCATCGCGGTGGGCACCGGGATCGGCGCCGCGGACTCATTCGACCACCTGCCGGACAGCCGCGGCCCGCATCTGAGCGTGGCCGGCGTGGATGAGCTGCTCGCCATCTGCCAATGCGTCACCGCCGACGGAACCTGACGCCGGACTGTCGGTACCACCGATTAGCGTCGGCTCATGCCGCCCGCGGGAGTGCCGGACCTCGATCCCGCCTTCCTGCTGCCCGCCGCCGGGCCGACCACGTTCACCCGCGGGGTGACGTGCCTGCGCCAGCATGCGGTCGTTGACCTGCACTGGGATGCCGCGCAGCACACCCTGCACGGCACGGTGCGGGGGAAGCCCGGCCAGTACTACACGATCACCGCGCTGTTCCAGCCGGCGGACGGCACGTCCTTCCAGTTCGAGGAGGCCTTCTGCACCTGCCTGGCCTCGCTCAACTGCAAGCATGCGGTGGCTTTGGTGCTGGCCGCCGTGCAGGCCCGGCAGGGCCAGGGAGCAGGCGGCCCCGCCGCGGGCCCGCCCCGCCGCCGCGCGGGCCCGCTGCCGTGGGAACGCTCCCTCCAGGCGCTGCTGGAACCGCCGCGAGCCACGGCCGGCCCCGGGCAGTTCAGCACGGTCGAAGCGGTCGAGCTGACCTTGTCCGATGACCCGGATCAGCCACCCGTTCCTGGCCGCCCCGGGCCGTCCCTGCGGCTGCTGGCCCGGCTGCGGCAGCGTGGGCGGCACGGCTTTCCCGGCGGCACGCTGAACTGGAATCAGCTGAGCTATCTGCCGCATGGCCGCTTCGACCGGCACATACAGCTGCTGCAGGAGATCTACGCGGTGTACCGGTCGCGCAGCGGCCAGCCGGGTCATCACGCCTATGACGGCGACTCGGTTGACCTGGCCGGATTCGGGGCCCGCCAGCTCTGGCCGTTGCTGGACGAGGCCGCGGCGATAGGCCTGCAGCTGGTCCGCGGCGGCCAGCTGGGCCCGTTGGAGAGTTACCAGAGCGCCGAATTCTGCCTGGATATCACCTGGCCCGGGCCGCTGGCCCGCTGGTCATCGCCCCGCTGCTGCGCATCGGCGGCGTCCCGGCCGAGGTGGAGCCGATCCGGTTCCTCGGCGCCGAGGGCCACGGCATCATCTACGCCGACCGGGCCGAGGCCCAGCGCAGCAGCGATCCGGCTGACTGGCGTTTCCACCTGGCCAAGCTGACCGAGCCGGTTCCGCCGCCGCTCCAGCAGCTGGCGCTGGCCGGGCCGCGGCTGGAGATTCCCGCTGCTGAGCTGAGCCGGTTCTGGGAGGGGTACTACCCCCGGCTGCGCCGGGCGGCCACGGTCCTGTCGTCGGACGATTCAGTCCAGCTGCCGGCCCTGTCCGGCCCGACGCTGGTGCTGCAGGTGGCCTATAGGGGCGGCCACCGCCTGGACCTCAGCTGGGAGTGGGCCTACCAAGTAGGCGACGTGACCCTGCGCGCCGCGCTGGGGCCCGGCCCGGCGGCCGCCGGATACCGGGACCTGGCCGCCGAGCGCGCGATCGTGGCCAGCCTGCACCTGCCCGTCGGCCGGTTCGGGCTGCTCCGCACCGATCCGGTGTCGGACGAGCCGCAGCCGTCGCTGGCCCGCCAGGTCCAGCTGCGTGGCCTGGACACCATGCGGTTCTGCACCGAGCTGCTGCCCCTGCTGGCCGATCATCCCGGCGTCACCGTCGAGATCACCGGCGACCTGCCCGAGTACCGGGAGGCTGGGGACTCGCTGCGGATCGGTCTGTCCACCGACGAGGTGGCGGATGACCCCGACTGGTTCGACCTCGGGCTGACCATCTCCGTGGCGGGGCAGGAGGTCCCGTTCGCCGACGTCTTCGTGGCGCTCAGCCGGGATCAGCCCTACCTGGTGCTCGCTGACGGTGCCTACTTCTCGCTGCAGAAGCCAGAGTTGCAGGCCCTGGCCCGGCTGATCGAGGAGGCACGGTCGCTGCAGGACGCCCCCGGGGGCTTGCGGATCAGCCGGTTCCAGGCCGGGCTGTGGGAAGAACTAGCCGGGCTGGGCGTGGTCAGCCGCCAGGCCCGCAGCTGGCAGCAGCAGGTGGGCGGGCTGCTCTCGGCTATGGGCGTGACAGCAGCGGGCGTGACGGCAGCGGGCATGACGGCAGAGGACGTGGCGGCAGAGGGTCTGGCCGCTGAGGGCCGGGGCGCAGAGGGCCGGGGCGCAGAGGGCCGGGGCGCAGAGGGCCGGGCAGCAGAGCTCAGCGCGAGCTTGCCGCCGCCCGCGGCGCTGCAGGCCGTGCTGCGCCCGTACCAGCTGGACGGCTTCCGGTGGCTGGCGTTGCTATGGCAGCACCGGCTCGGCGGCATCCTCGCCGACGACATGGGCCTCGGCAAGACCATCCAGTCGCTGGCCCTGATCTGCCACGCCCGGCAGGCCGAGCCGGCCTCCCCGCCGTTCCTCATCGTCGCCCCGACCAGCGTGGTGCCGAACTGGGCCAGCGAGGCCGCCCGGTTCGCCCCGGGGCTGACGGTGGTGGCGATCTCGGAGACAGCTGCCCGCCGCGGTCGCCCCCTGAGCGAGCTGACGGCGGGCGCCGATGCGGTGGTCACCTCGTACACGCTGCTGCGGCTGGACTTCGCGGAGTACTCAGCCCAGCCGTGGGCGGGGCTGATCCTGGACGAAGCCCAGTACACCAAGAACCACCAGTCCAAGATCTACCAGTGCGCGCGCAAGCTGCCCGCTCCCGTCAAGATCGCCATTACCGGCACGCCGATGGAGAACAACCTGATGGAGCTGTGGTCGTTGCTGTCGATCACCGCGCCCGGGCTGTTCCCGGACCCAGGCCGGTTCCGCGAGTACTACGCCCGCCCGATCGAGCGGGACGGGCAGGCCGGGCTGCTCGCCCAGCTGCGCCGCCGGATCCGGCCGCTGGTCAAGCGGCGCACCAAGGAACAGGTGGCCGCTGATTTGCCGGCCAAGCAGGTCCAGGTGCTGGAGGTAGACCTGCATCCCCGGCACCGCAGGCTCTACGAGACCTACCTGCAGCGGGAGCGGCAGAAGGTGCTCCGCCTGCTCGACGACCTGGACGCGAACCGGTTCATGATCCTGCGCTCGCTGACCTTGCTGCGCCAGCTCAGCCTGCACGCCGGGCTCATCGACGACGCGTACCTGGAGCTGCCGTGCAGCAAGATCGACATGCTGATCGGGCAACTGCGCGACGTAGCCGGGAGCGGGCACCGGGCCCTGGTCTTCAGCCAGTTCACCCGGTTCCTGGGTAAGGTCCGGGAACGGCTGGACGCCGCCGGGATCGAGTACTGCTACCTGGACGGCAAGACCCGCGACCGGGCCGCCGAGGTGCGGCGGTTCAAGGAGGGCACCGCCCCGGCGTTCCTGATCAGCCTCAAGGCAGGGGGGTTCGGGCTGAACCTCACCGAGGCCGACTACTGCTTCCTGCTCGACCCGTGGTGGAACCCGGCCACCGAGACGCAGGCAGTGGACCGGACGCACCGCATTGGGCAGACCCGCCAGGTCATGGTGTACCGGCTGATCGCGGCGGCCACCATCGAGGAAAAGGTCATGGCGCTGCAGGCGAGAAAGGCAGAGCTGTTCACCAGCGTGCTGGACAGTGGCGACGTGTTCAGCGGCAGCTTCGACGCCGACGACATCCGCGCCCTGCTCGATTAGCGGGTGCCCACCCGACCCGCCGCCTGGCCTTTTCCGGGGCAGTCCTTCTACACTTTCTGCTGATGGTACTCGTCCGCTAACGGAGCGCATCGTGCCTTCGCTGAACACACGAGTATGGCAGCGTTACGGCCAGTTACGGATCTACGTGTCCGCTGACGGGCACCCCGTCGGCTGGTTCGATCCCCGTTCCGGCCGATCCGAGGTCAGCGCTCCGGACCTGGAACCGGACTTCTGGACCGCCGTCCGCGCCGAATGCCAGCGGTTGTCACAAGCCGGCCGCATCACCGACGATCAGGTCCCGGCCGCTGCCGCACCGGATCCAGCCCAGCAGGACCTCTCCCGGCAGGACCTCTCCCGGCAGGACCTCTCCCGGCAGGACCTCTCCCGGCAGGACCTCTCCCGGCAGGACCCAGCCCAGCAGGACCTCTCCCGGCAGGACCCAGCCCAGCAGGACCTCTCCCGGCAGGACCCAGCCCAGCAGGACCTCTCCCGGCAGGACCCAGCCCAGCAGCATCCGATCCCAGAGGATTCGATCCCGGAGAGTCCAGCCCGGCAGAACCCGGTCTCTCCCAGTGCAGCCCGTGGCTCCCCAGTGCCCCCGGCCCCGCCGGAACCGGGGCGGCATTGGGTCGTCCGAGAGCCGCAGTGGGATGATCTCGCCCGCAACGCGCCCGGCGCATCTGCCCGCACCCGGGCCAAAGAACTGCGCCGCGACCATCCCCTGCTGACCGGTGCAGCGGCCATGCTCGGGATCCGCACCTCGGCTCAGTCGTTCGCGGCGGGTGCCCGGGGCGAGCGGATCGTCGGCCGTCAGCTGAACCGGTGGGCAGCACGCTACGGCTGGCACGTGCTGCATGCGGTCCCGGTCGGCCAGCGTGGCGCCGACATCGACCACGTTGTCATCGGGCCGTTCGGGGTGGTAACCGTCAATACCAAGACCAGCGGAACCACGGTCTGGGTGGGCGAACACGGGATGACGGTAGGCGGGAAGGCCGTCGATTACCTGCGGAAGTCACGCCTTGAGGCGACCCGAGCCAGCCGGCTCCTGAGCCAGGCGACCGGCCTAGATGTACCGGTCCAGCCCGCCATCGTGTTCGCTGCTGCCCGCGGGGTCACGATCCGCCGCGGCGGCCCGGCTGATGTCGCGGTGCTGCCCACTCCACGTGCCCTGCGCCGCTGGCTACGGCGGCAGCCGCCGGTGCTCCAGCCCGGCCATATGGCGGTGATCTACCAGGTGGCCCGCCAGCCGGTCAGCTGGCAGGGCCATCGGCCGTCTACTCGCTAGCGCACTGTCGGCCCACATCACACGCGTGACGGCGGCCCACATCACACGCGTGACGCCCGCCCCGCACCGCACGGCACCGCACGCGTGACGTCTGGCCCGCTAGCGCTGGTGCGGTGGCCATGACCGTTCGCCGGGGCAGTCCCTGCTCACGCTGGGTAGCTGGTGGGTGTGGTGGTGTAGGTGCGGTGTCCGGGGGTGGTCCAGGTGAGGGTGCCAGGCTGGTGGTGGGTGAGGGTCCAGCCGGGGGCTTGCTTGGTGCGGTGGTGGCGGCGGCAGACGGGACCGAGGTCGCATTCGCAGGTCCGTCCGCCGAGGTGATACGGGATCGTGTGGTCGAGATCGCAGCGGTCGGCGGGGCGGCGGCAGCCGGGAGCGGTGCAGGTGGCGTTTCGGATGCCGATGAGGTGGCGCAGCGAGGCGGCGGGCTGATAGCCGCGGGACTCCCGGGGGTGGGCGCAGTCGCGGGTCTGGAGCGGGGTCAGGGTGATACCGCAGACCCAGTCCAGCGCGCCCGGCGGCCCGGTGGCAGGGAGGCGCGGGCCGGGCGGCCGGGGGCCCGGGCGGGCCAGTGCCGGGCGGGCCGCCTCCGCTGGTGGCGGTGCCGCCCGGCCTGCGACCGCGGGGTTGGGGACCAGCGCCGCCGGGTGCGGTGGGCGCGGGGGTTTCCGAGGGCCGGCCGGGGCCGGTGCGGTCGCAGCCATGGGCGACCGCGTGCCCGTCGGGACCGGTGAGGGTGAGGCACCACTGGTTCGCGGGATAGGCGGCGAGCATGGTGGCGATGGCCCAGGAGTCCTCGGCGTCCAGTGGTCCGAACCCGGCGGCGTGGCCGGGGGCCTGGGACCAGCCCAGCCAGGTCGCCAGGGGCATGGTCAGGTTGACCGTGCCACGCAATCCCAGCCCAGGCGTCCCGGTCCCGGTGGTCCCGGCGGGTGTATCCATGCCAGGAGAGCCTGAGGAGCCGCAACCTGCAGGAGCGCTGGCGGCCGCGCTGCCGGTAGGCGCACTGCCGGTGGCCGCGCTGCTGGCGGGCGCGCTGCCGGTGGGCGCGCTGCTGGCGGGCGCGCTGCCGGTGGGCGCGCTGCCGGTGGGCGCACTGCCGGTGGCCGCGCTGCCGGTGGGCGCACTGCTGGTGGGCGCGCTGCCGCCGGTTGCTTCCGGGACGGGGTCGCCCGGATGCTCCCTGGCCGGGCCGCTGTCCTCGCCAGCTCGGCTGCCGTCCTCGCCAGCCGCGGCGGACAGGAGGGTGCCTGCGGGCTGGCCGGACAGGAGGTGGAGGTAGGCACGGGCCCGCAACTGGTCGAGAGTTCCGTCCGCGCCCGCGGCGCGCAGGGCCAAGGCCAGGGCGGTCAGATTCTTGTCTGCGGCGAGCACCTCCACGGGGGGCAAGTCCCGGCCGCTCAAGGCAGCGGTCCCGCCGGTCTCGGTGAACACCTCCACCCGGGCGTCCCGCAGCGCCTTGTCCTTACGCTGTTTCGCCGCGTCCGGGTCAGCGGCGAGCACCGCCCGGCGGACCGCGGGGCGCAGCTGCCCGCTGGTCTGCCGGGCGGCTTTCCCGATGATCAGCGCTTCGACGGCGGCGGCCTGCTCATCATTGAGGCCGGACAGTTCGTCGGCGATGATCTCGGCGCGGCGCTCATCGATCACCCCGGCGAGCAGTGCCGCCCGGGTGGCGGGCAGCCGGTCCAGGGCCATGGCCAGGGACAAGATCCGGCTGGCGCTGCGCCCGGTCAGGGTGAGGGCGAACGCGATCTCATCACCGGCGTGCTCGAACGGGCGCCAGTCCCCGCTAGCCCGGGCCCCGGCCTCACGCCGGGCCGCCAGCTGGGACACTGCGGCCAGCCGTAGCGCCGCCGACCAGGAACACAACCGGTCCACAGCCTGCAGCACGCCGGTCAGCTCGTTGTCATCCAGCCCGGCCAGGCCATCACCATGCACCCGCTCCGCCAGGCCCGCCAGCACCGGCCCGGGCAGCATCGTGTCCGCCGCCCCGCCGAGCGCGAACGACGCTCCGGCCGTGAGTGTGACGGCACCGGGCGGATCATCGGAGGACTCCTCCAGCCACGCCTGGACCGCCTGATCGGCCAGCCAGCCGGGCTCCTCGTCGAGCTCAGCACTCAGGTCGCCAGGAGGCGGATCGGATGGATCCCGGCCGGCGTCGTCCCAGTACCTCCCGGGTGGAAAGCCGGGAAAGGCAAGGATGCCGGGAACGCTGGCGCGCGGGCCGTGGCGCTGAGGGTCTGCTGGCATCCGCTCACCTCCCGCACGACTGGAAGCCTAAGAACATATTAGCGAAAGAGATGCAGAATGGCAAGTATAATCGAATATAGTTTCTAGTCACTGGGGACGCTGACCGGGTCCTCCTGCCAGGTCAATGTGCCGAACATTGGAGGGTGAACAGGCGGCGGGGGCCGCGCCAGTGCCGAGGCGGCCGAAAGTGGCTGATCAGATCGGGCTGGTCACCGGATGGTGGCTCCCGCACGCTGTCCAGCGCCCGGGTAGCGATACCGTTCTGCACCGCCAATGGCCGGTCCCAGCCGCGGTAGGGCCCCAGGAATGCATCACGCTGGGTATCGAACCCGGCCAGCGGCTCGGAGCAGGCGAAGTACGTGAAGTTGTCGCACCGCTCCCGGTACTCGGTCTTGTGGTAGATAACGCCGTCGGCGACTTCCACCTCGCCGGTCGAGTAGTTCCTTTGGAAACTCGTTACGTCATCTTGGGCATCCCACAAGCAGGATTCCACCGAGGAGAAGGAGAGGCGGCCGGGAGGCCGCGAACGTTCGAGACGCAACCGCCAGACCTCGAGGGTCTCGCCGGGCGGCACGAAGTACAGCGTCTCCGCCCGCACGCCCTGGTAGGCGGAGGTTATCTGGGCGTGGGAGAGCCCATGACGGCATTCGTAGCGGCCCAAGGGCCGCTGCGTGGGCTGCCAGGACGGGGACCAGAACGCACCGGAGTCATCGTCACGGAGGTAGACGTACCGCCCGCCGGCGTCCCCCGGAACATCGTTTGTACCGGTAGCGGGTTATCCGCCTGCGGTATTAGAGATGACGCCGGAGAACTCTTCCGTGCCCAGATAGTTGAGCCACGGGAAAGGCGTATCCGGGCGGGTGATCACGTATTCGCGGCGATGGCCGTAGAAGTCGCCGTAGCACACTGTAAATTCCCCTTGCATTTACCCGCAGGCAGGTACCGGAGGCAGGCGGCTCCAATGTTGCATCGGCTCCGGCCGGGCGCAACGGCGGGCACAACGGGAGATCCGGCCGGGGTCACCCGCCCGGCCGTCCAGGGCCGGCAGCTATTTCCGGCCAGGAGGTACAGTCGCGCGGATCACCGCAGGTCAACCCGTGAGTAACAAAGGACTCCAGGGCACCGGCCTGGCCACGACGGCCGTCACCCGGGGCGGCGGGCAGGCGGTGTGATTTACACCCGCCCGGCCCGCTCGCAGCCGACCACCAGGGCCGGGGCCGGCTGGGTGTTACGGGCCGGTTAACTAGCTGGCCCATGTTTACTGACATGTCATCTCATGCCGGAAATAGTCGCTATGATCTCGCGGTGGCCACCCGGAATATCCGAGTTACAGGCAGCCCCGACGACACCGCCTGTACCACGGGCCCCACCGCGAACCCGGTGAGATCTGGCGCGCTGCTGGCGTGCTTGCGGTGGCATCTCCTCGCAGACCGAACCTCCCTTCGCCGGCTGAGGTCGACATGACATCTCTTCACCCGCCGACGCATTCCCCCACTGCCGCGCGCCGCATCGGGCTTCCGGGCCCGCAGGAAAGGAAGCTGGATGACTGACCAGCCGACCACCACCGTCCCAGGAATCGTGTCCGCCCCTCCGGCCCGGCTGGAGCCGGATGCCATCGGGGTAGCCCAGGACACCGTCATCGGCATGGCCTCGTCCGCCCCGGCGGTGTCCACCGGGCTGACGCTCGCCGCATTAGCAGCCGCCGCCGCCTACGGCAGCGGCCCAGTCATCGTGCTGACCGCGGTGCCCATGCTGATCATCGCGAACGCGTACCGGCGGCTGAACATGTGGAACGCCAACTGCGGCGCTTCGTTCGAATGGGTCGGCCGCGCGATCAACCCCTATCTCGGTTTCCTGACCGGATGGCTCATGATCGCCGGATACATCATCGGAGCGGTGGCCGGCGTGGAGATCGTCGGCCCGTCGGTGGTCGGCGTGTTCACCTCCGGCAGCAGCAGCACCTGGACCAATGTCGCCCTGGCCACCGCCGTATCGCTGATCATGCTGGTGATCGCGGTCGCCGGGATCCGGATCACGGCGCGCACCCAGGTCAGCATGGCCATCGTGGAGTACGCCATCCTCATCGGCTTCGCTGTCGTCGGCCTGTACCTGGTACTCCGGCATCACCCCGGTACGGTCCCGATCACCCGGGGCTGGTTCAGCCTGTCCGGAGTCGGCGGCAAGGGCAGCCTGTCCGCGGGCCTGCTGCTGGCGGTGTTCATGTTCAGCGGCTGGGAAGGCACCCTGTACGTCAACGAGGAGGTCAAGCACCGGCGGGTCAACCCGGGCCGGGCCGCGGTCATCGCGGTCATCCTGCTGACCATCATCTACACCCTGGCCACCATGGGCCTGCAGGGCACGGTGTCGCCGGCCAAGCTGCAGGCCAACTCGACGAACGCGCTCGTCTTCGTGGCCCAGTCGATCGCCGGGCCGAACTGGGCCAAAGTGATGGCACTGTGCCTGGCGCTCTCGGTGATCGCCGCCACCGGCACCAACATCGTGCTCACCGCCCGGATCATCTACGGCATGGCCAGCTACCGGGCCCTGCCGGAGTTCCTGGCCAACGTCTCCCGCCGGTTCGCCACCCCGGCCGCCGCCAGCATCCTCGTCGGCTTCCTGCTCATCGCGCTGACCTGGGTGTACCTGCTGGCCAGCACGGTGCAGAACGCATTCACCGCGGTCGTGAGCGTCTCCGGCCTGCTGTTCGCCGCGTTCTACATCCTGACCGCGCTGGCCACCATCGTCTACTACCGCCGCCGGGTCTTCAGCAGTGTCTGGGACGCGCTGATCCTCGGCATACTCCCCATCGGGGCTGCGGTGTTCCTCGGCTGGATCATTTACAAGTCGGTCCAGGCCGCCCCCACGTCACAGGTCTGGTCGCTCATCGCGGTGGTGGTCGTGGGATTCGTGTTGATGCTGGTCGCTCGATTCCTGCTACGGTCGCCGTTCTTCCAGATCCAGCGGGAGAGCGACGCCGGGAACCGGGACCATGACCTGGTGGCGGCTCCGCCGCCGCACACCCACCGGAGGTAACGCCCGGACCCGCTGCGGCGCCCCAGGACGGCGCCGGGTGTTCGCGAGCCTGTCATTCCGGGTTCCCGGCTCCGGCACCTGACGCCGCGATGATCAGCAGATGTGAGGATCGTGCGGCTGGCCAACTACGTGGCGCCCGCTTCCGGCGGGCTGCGCACCGCCCTGCGCGAGCTGGGTGCTGGTTACCTGGCCGCGGGCCACGATCCGGTGCTGGTCATCCCAGGGCCCCGGCCCGGGCGTGAGCACACCAGGCAAGGCCTGGTCATCACCGTGCCCGGGGTGCCTGTCCCAGCCACCGGTGGATACCGGGCGATCATCACCCGGCGCCCGCTGCGGCGGCTGCTCGATCAGCTGGAGCCGGACCGGCTCGAGGTGTCCGACCGGACGACGCTGCGGTGGACCGGCGGCTGGGCCCGGGCGGCCGGGGTGCGGTCCATGATGGTCTCGCATGACAGCCTGGCCGGGCTGATGACGTTGTTCTCGCCGCCGGGCCGGCCCGTGGCCCGGCTGGCTGACCAGCTGGCGGACCGGCTGAACACCGGATCCGCGGCCTCGTTCGACGTCATCGTCAGCACCACCGGGTGGGCGGGCGCTGAATTCCGCCGGCTCGGCGTGGCCAACCTGGCCCAGGTTCCGCTCGGCGTTGACCTGGCCTGCTTCCACCCCGGCCACCGGGACGAGGGCCTGCGGGCGTCGCTCGCCCCGGATGGCCGCCCGCTGCTGGTGCACTGCAGCCGGCGTCCCCGGAGAAACGGCCGGAACGGGCCGTGGGCGCGCTGGCCGAACTGCGCCGCCGGGGCATGCCCGCGGTCCTGGTCATCGCCGGCGACGGGCCGCAGCGACGGTCACTGCAGGCCCGGGCGGCCGGGCTGCCGGTCCGGTTCCTGCGGCACATCAGCGATCGCGGCCGCCTGGCCACGCTACTGGCCACCGCGGACGTGGCGATCGCCCCCGGACCGGTGGAGACGTTCGGGCTGTCCGCGCTCGAGGCGCTGGCCAGCGGCACGCCAGCCGTGGTGAGCAGCCGCAGCGCGCTGCCGGAGGTGATCGGGCCGGCCGGGCTGACCAGCGAGGACGACGACGCGTCGTGCGCCGACGCCATCGAGCGCCTGCTGCGCCAGGACGTGACCAGCCGCAGGCAGCTCGCCCGGGCCCGGGCCGAGCGATTCGGCTGGCCGACCGCGGTGGATGGCTTCCTCAACGCGCACGGGCTGGCCCCGGTGCGTACGGCCTGCCTGCCCCGGCGGCCGCTGCTGCGCCAGACGCCGGCCACGGCCGCCCGCTAGGCCCGGGCCTGCGATAGCGGGCTTGTTCTC
>CAVXCV010000008.1:0-276603 GCA_963760405.1 uncultured Actinomycetes bacterium
ATGACGGTCGGGATCCAGGTCGGCTGAACCGGAGGGAGGACCTCCGACTTCTCTCTGGGTGCCGTCCCGACCGGGACAACAAAAAACCCGGTCGCGGTTGGCGTGCGCGACCGGGCCAGAAAGGAACTTCACGGCGCCCCAGAATGGGCGCCACCGCCGTCGCCAATACCAGCACGGGCTTACGCCAAGCTGAATTAGGACAGTCTCGCTGTCGAATTCTGCGGCAAGCACGTAGGCGCGCTTCTCTGCTTCGCTCATGTGCGCGAGGCAAACCGTCGGCACCTCGCTCATGCCGAGCAGCTTTGCTGCTTCGTAGCGCCCGTGGCCGGCGAGGATCATGCCGCCCTCGTCGACGATCCCCTTTTCACATGGAGGTTCACATGGAGGTTCACATGGAGGTCGGTTCACCTGCCCTACATGCCAACTGGCGATGTGATCAATTGTTTGCAGAGGCGGGTGTAGGAGCCAATCAGCGCAGTCCCTCCACCATCGGCGATGCCGCATTCAGTTGTGGATCAACGAACCGCCTCCGGTGACAATCACACGTTTGCGGAGATCGCGGAGGAGATGAACGTCTCTTCGGCAACCGCGCATCGCTGGGTGTCCGAGGCGATTAAGGAGATCCCCGAGGAGGCCGCCGAGGACGTTTCATGATGCTCGGCCGGCTCGACTTCCTGATGTCGAGGGCCACGCCACGACGCCGCCGGCGTAGAGCTCGGGTCTTGCGTCGATCTTCTTCGAGGGGCACGCCGAGCATTTCATGTGCTTACCGATCTCGGGCACTGAGGGTGCGGCGCTTAACGGCTGATCAGCACCACGCCTAGCGCCACGAGCACAGCCGCCGCTCCCTTGCGCAGCAGCTCGCTCCGGGAGAGATCCTCTCGGCCAAGGGTGGGGACGAAGAGCGACAGCGCAATGCCGAACAGGAATACGAAGACGGTAGTGGTGCTACCGATCGCCTGCACGAGGCTGAGCGGCGCCAGTAGCAGGGCATAGCGGGTTCCAAGACCACCGACAAGATTGATCACCTCGTTTGCGCCATTGATGCCGACGACGGCGGCAGTATTGGTCCTCAAGATGCTGATGAACTGCCGGCGAAAGGAACCGACCGCGAGCACAGCCCCGCCAAACGCGGCCTCACCGATGAACAGCCAGAAGGTCGTGGTCCAGAATTCATCGCGCAGCGTGAACATCTTGAAGATGAGCGAGCTCAGCGCCACAGTGAAGGCGCAAGCCAGCATCAGCATGACTAATCGGGCATTGAATGAGCGGCCGAAGCTCCCAGAGCGCGTGGCCGCAATTGCGGCTCCGGCAATGGTGAGCGCGGCACCCAGCAGTTGCTGCCCCGACAGCCGCTCGCCGAGCACGGCATAACCGAGAGCGAACCCGAACAGCGGTGCGGCCTGGAAGAACGGGGCGACAACCGAGGCTTCCTCCGACTGCAAGGCCTGCAGGTAGAACAGCGCGGCGCCCATGAGCAGCACGCCTGACAGCATCATCAGCGCAATCGCGTCGATCCCGAGGTCTAGAACCCCAGGCCGTAGGGCCACAATGAAAGGGAGTGCCACCAAGTTGGTGACACCTGTGAACACGAGCAGCACGGCGGGGTGGACACGCTTAAAATACCGCTCGACCAGATATTTGTCCAAATGCGTGGAGATGGCCCACAACACCGGGCCTGAAAATGCGAAGACGAGCCAAGAGGCTGACATCGAGCAAAAGACCGCCGGCGAGGGGGAAGCGAATGGATGCTGCGATCCTTTACACGATCATCACGCTGGCGTCGGGCGCGAGATGACCCGGAGCCGAAGAACGATCGCGATCGCCGCCGGTCGAGTCGTTGCGGCAAGAGGCCGATGACGTGATCTGCCTCGAGACGCCGGAGCATCTCGGAGCAATTGGCTTCTTCTATCTGAATTTTTCCCAAGTTAGCGACGCCGAGGTCACCGGCATCCTTGGGCGCATGTCGACAGAAGCCGCTTCGGAGCCGCGCGCCTGAACGGGCGCGGACTGGCGATTAGGTCCCTAGTGCCCGCTTGATGCTACGCACCATGTCCCGTTCCGGGGAAGAACGGGTTTGCGTGCCGGGAACGCTAGCACTTCCGCTCCACAATCTGTTTCCTTAAGCCGCCCGTCTGTGCCCTCTCACGCGGCCTAACGGCCGGCAATCGCGGTCCCGCAAATCAATGCCGCGAACAGCGTCAGCTCGATCGCCCCGGCGCGGTAGCACTTGTGCGCGCTCACGACATCGCCAACGGGCTCTATGATATTCACTGGCTCGAAAAATTTCTCGCAAAGCCATAGACTACTTCTCAATCAATGGGGGTCAGAATTTTGACCCCGAAGTTGTCAGCTGTGCTTATAGGGTCATGATGAGTTCAGTAGGTGCAGACCACTTTCAATCATACTCAACAGCCAAACCGAGGCTCCTCTTGTTGTCCGTTGCCAGCGTAAAGCCATGCAAAAGATAACCCCAGCAATCAAAAAGCAGGGCTCGGATGCCGGTGAGTGGTCGCGCCTCTCGTTCGATCGCCCTCTGCACGCAGCAATTGCACGCTTAACCGCGGGAGTGTCACCCGCGGCCCTGTTTCAGGTTTATACCGATTGGGCGCAGCACCTGCTGTTCTCGCCGGACAAACAAATTGAACTCGTGAGGGAGGCTGCCAACAATTGGATGCATTTTCTCCAGTACTGCCCCAAGGCGTTGGTCGATCCAGATTGTGAGGCGTGCGCGGAACTGGCGCCCAATGACAAGCGCTTCGCGCATGATGCGTGGCACCGCTGGCCGTTCAATGCCATCTCACAGGGCTTCCTGTTCACTCAGCAGTGGTGGCATCACGCGACGACCGGCGTGAAAGGCGTCTCCGCGCACCACGAGGACGTCGTATCGTTCGTCGCGCGTCAGATGCTCGACGTAGTCTCGCCCGCGAACTTCCCGCTCACAAACCCCGAGGTGATCGAGACCACGTTTCAACAAGCTGGAATGAATCTCGTACGTGGTGCCGTGAACTTCTGGGAGGACCAGCGGCGCCTTGTCGAAGGGAAGAAGCCCGTCGGTGCGGAGGCCTTCCAGGTTGGCCGCGACGTTGCGGTCACGCCAGGTAAGGTCGTGGCGCGTAATCGGCTGATGGAACTCATTCAATACGCGCCCGCGACGGACAGGGTCTATCGCGAGCCGGTCTTGATCGTGCCGGCCTGGGTCATGAAGTACTACATCCTCGACTTGTCGCCGGCGAACTCGCTGGCCAAATTCCTGGTCGACCAGGGCCACACGGTCTTCATGGTTTCTTGGAGGAACCCGACACGCGAGGACCGCGGCCTCGGCATGGACGACTACCGCCGGCTTGGCGTATTGGCCGCGCTCGATGCCGTCTCGGTGATCGTCCCCGAGCGGCCTGTCTCACAGGCGAGCAGGTCATGGTTGTACTCCTGGCCGGCCACGGCGAAGCCAGCCGCACGCCAGTCACCAGTACCAGCGGCCAGCGCGTACTCGAACGTGTGGCTCCAGTGCTGCCAGGCGAAGCTGCTGCCGTCCGGCGCGGTGCGCTTCTCGCCATCGATCCACACTCCCGACGGCCACGCGCTGCACGAGCGCATCAGCGCGATGTGCAGCGAGCCGTCGGGTGAGACCAGGCTGCTGGGCGTGCCCCGGTTCAGCAGCGCGACCGAATGCCCGGCCAGCGCCAGATCCGGGTCCGGCAGGCCCGGGCCCGGCCGGCCGGGTCACCGGTGCCGCCGGGATCCGCCTGCCCGGCGCCGGTGACCTCGAGCACCGAGTCAGCCAGGTCCGCGGCGGCGGATGCGGCCGCCGCGGCCAGGTCCTGGCCCGCGATGATCAGCACCGGCAGGTCGCGCAGGCCGCGCACGTCGGCACCGGGCACGAACGTTTCCGCCCGGGACCGGGCCGCGGGCAGCCATACCCGGGCTCCCACGGCCAGCTGCCGGCCGAGCTCCCCGGCCGCGCCAGCCTCCCCCGCGGCCGCGAGCAGCCGGGCGGTCCACGGGTTCTGCGCCGGGCCGCCGAGCGCGATCCGCACATCGGGCAGGTTCGAGTCCAGGTCCAGGGCGCCGTACCGGGGGCCGTCCGGCCACGAGCAGGTGGCGGTCACCCCCTGCCCGGCCAGCGCGGCCACCAGCCCGGTGATCGCGGCCCGCCAGTCCCCGGGGAGGCTGTCAGCCTGGTCCCCGGGCGGTGCCGGGAGGATGATCTCCGCGACGCCGATGGCGTCCTCCCGCCGCCGCCCGCTGGCGTCGGTGCGGGCCACCCGCGCGGTCGAGCCCAGGCCGAACCACTCGTGCGCCGGGTTGTCCAGGGTGAACGGGTGCTCCGCGACATCCGCGCCGATCGCGCCGAACGGCCGCCCGACCACCCCGGTCGCAGCCTGGTAGATCGGCAGGCCACCGGGCACGTTGGCCGGGAACCGCACCCGCAGCAGCCGGTCCTGGCCGATCGAGCCGTCCACGTGGGTGCGGAACTCGACCCGGTCTGCCCCGTCCCAGAGCAGCGTCTCCTGGGTGACTCGCAGGTCGCCCAGGGTCAGCTCGGCGACCAGCCGGGAGCCGAGCGGGCAGTGCCCCGCGGTGACCTTGGCGCTGGCCGCCGCCGAGCCGGCCCCGGGCCCTTGGGGGAGAGCAGCCACGGGCCTTCCCCCCAGCGCGGGTGGTAGTCGTACTCCTCCTGGACGATCAGCTCATTGCCGCCTGCGGGCGGGCCGCCGTCCCCGGCGGCGGGGTGGCGCAGCAGTTCGGTGCCGGTCCGCTTGTCCCGGATCCGGGACAGCGTGCCACCCCGGGCCGGGTCCGCCTCGATCAGGAACGCGTCGTTCTCGATCACCGTCCCGGGCTGCGGCTCCCAGCCGTCCCGGCCGGTGTGGCCGGGGCCGCGGTCGTCGGGCACCGTGCCACCTGGTCCCGGGGTCACCCAGTAGGTCCGGTATCCCAGCGCGGGGACGTCCGCGGCGCGGACGGTGACGGTGACCGCAGCCAGCCCGCCGCCGGGGTGCCGCCGCACGGCCTCGGCCAGGAACGGCACCTCGGCGCCGACCGCGTCACGCACCGATACCCAGGGCGGCCCCGGCGCGCCGAACTCCAGCGCGCTGCTGGCCAGCCCGGACCGGGCCCAGGACACGGTGTTGAACACGGTGAGGGCCCGGGTGCCGGGCGACCCGCCCGGCGGCCGGGTGTCGGCCTGGCTGGCCAGGTAGCTGATGGCGTGGCGGCGCGCGTCTTCCCCGCGTTCCCAGGCCTCCCGCCAGCCGGCCAGCAGGTCCAGGTACACCTGGTCGGACTCGGTCCCGGTGATCGCGTCGTGGTGGGCGCCGAACACCAGCTGGCGCCAGGCCTTGTCCAGCGACTCGGCCGGGTAGCCGGCCCCGAGCAGCCAGGCCAGCGTGGCCAGCCGCTCACCCTCGCCGACCGCGATCTCCGCGGCGCGCTGGGCCTGCTTGGTGTCGATGTAGGACACGTCCTTGCCGGGGTAGACCGGGTTCATGTCCCTGGTCTGCGGGACCAGCCAGGTATCCCGGGCCGCCGCGTCGGCGCGCACCGCGGCGAAGAAGTCGCGCGGCACCGCGGTGACGAACCTGGGCCACACGTACCGGCTGTTCCAGTCCCGGTGGATGGCGGTCACCCAGCGGCTCGGGATCACGTGGTCCGCGCCCACCGGGAGCAGCACGTTGCGGGTGGCGGCGACCGGGGCCAGCGAGCGGAACTGGGCGAGCGCCTCGCGTTCCGCCGCGGCAAGGTCGGCGGCCGAGTGGGTGGCCCAGCCCGCGCCGTAGTGGTTCGGCATGTAGCTGGTGAGCAGCCCGGCGCCGTCCGGGGACAGCCACTGGAACTCGCTGCGCATCTGCATCCGCTGGTTGTCCCCGACAGTGCGCAGCGGGCCCCACTGGTGGTAGGGACCGCGGGCCCAGGCGGAGTCGGTCAGGCCGGCCGCCGCCATCAGCCCCGGGTACCCGGGATCGTGCCCGAACACATCCAGCATCCAGGCGGCCCGCGGATCGCCCCCCGCCACATCGCGCTGGTAGCCGAGCCCGTACACCGCGTTCCGGATGGTGGACTCAGCGCCGGTGAGGTTGGTGTTGGGCTCGTTGTAGTTGCCGCCGACAATTTCCACCCGGCCCTCGCCGATCAGCCGGCGCAGGTCGGCGCGGTCCTCCGGGTGGGTATCCAGGTAGGGCTTGAGGTAGTCGATCTCGGCCAGCACGAACTTGTAGTCCGGGTCCTCCCGCGCGGCCTGCAGGTGCAGCGCCACCAGCTCGAACGCGGTCCGGACGTCCGGCAGCCCGCCGTCCTCGCCGGGCAGCAGCAGCCGGGACTGGGTGAACTCGCCCTGGGTGTCCCACCAGACCGGGTCGTAGTGGAAGTGGCTGACCATCCACATGGTCCAGCCGGTCTCGGCCACCCTGATCTCGGTGGCCAGCTCGGCCCGCCCGGCCGCGCCTTCCGCGATCACCGTGACCTGGCGCGGGCGGCCCGGCTGGTAGGGGGCGGCGATGGCCACCCCGACCTCCGCGACCTGCTCGCGGCCGGGCCCGGACAGCAACAGCCGCAACGGCTCCGGGGTGCTCACGCCTGGGCCCTCGACCCGCACGGTCACCGGGGTGGCGGCCGGGCCGTCTGGCGGCGGGCTGTCCTCAGCTACGGTGACCCGGATGAGCTGGAGCGGGCGCTGCGCGCTCCCGCCGAAGAGCTCCGTTGCCTCGGCGCCAGTGATCCGCATGGCCCCATCGTGACACGAAGCCTGGTCATGTCACGAGGTCAGGCGCGCCGGCGGGCGGCTGGCAGCCCGGAAGGGCTAGCATCTGGCAATCGTCTGCACCGCGGCGCCGGATGGATAGCATTCAGTCTGGCATTACCGGCCGGGCGCGCCCGCAGGGCACCAGGCGGAAGGGAATGGCTGCTGATGGCTGATCCGCCAGTGACCTTGAAGGACGTGGCCGCGCGGGCCCGGGTGCACCCGGCGACCGCGTCCCGCGCGCTGAACCCGGAGACCCGGCTGCTGGTCCGCGAGGACACCGCGCAGCGGGTCCTGGACGCCGCGGCGGAGCTGGGCTACCGGCCGAACACCGTGGCCCGCAGCCTGCGCACCCGGCGCTCGCACAGCATCGGGGTGCTGATCCCCGACCTGAACAACCCGCTGTTCCCACCCATCGTCCGGGGCATCGAGGACCGGCTCGCCGCGGCCGGCTACGTGGCGCTGATCGGGAACACCGACGGGGATCCCGAGCGGGAGCGGATGCTCTTCGAGCAGATGCGGGCCCGGCACGTGGACGGCCTGGTGCTGGCCACCGTGCAGCTGGGTGATCCGCTGCTGGCCGAGGCCGCCCGGGCCGACCTGCCCGTGGTGCTGATGAACCGGCTCGCCCAGGATCACAGCGTGCCGTCGGTGTCGGTGGACAACGAGCGGGGCATCCGGATGGCCGTGGCGCACCTGGCCGCCCTGGGCCACACCCGGATCGCCCACCTGGCTGGCCCGCAGGACGTGTCTACCGGGCTGGCCCGCTACCGGGGCTTCCGGGCCGCGATGGAAGACCATGGGCTGCGGCCGGACCCGGACCTGATCGTGACAGCCAAGGCGTTCACGATCGAGGAGGGGCTGCGCTGCGCGCTGCAGCTGCTGAAACGGGACCGCCAGTGCACCGCGGTGGCGGCGGGCAACGACATGCTCGCGATCGGCTGCTACGCGGCGCTGGACGAGACCGGCCTGAGCTGCCCGGATGACGTGTCCGTGGTCGGCTTCAACGACATGCCGTTCATCGACCGGCTGCGCCCGCCGCTGACCACTATCCGGTTCCCGCACTACCAGGTGGGTACCGAAGCGGCCCAGCTGCTGCTGGAGCGGGTGGCCGGGCACACCGGCCCGGTCAAGGTGCTGTTCCTGGCCCCGGAGCTGGTGGTGCGCGGGTCCACGGCGCCGCCCCGGGCCGCCACGCCGTCCCCCTGACCGGGCCAGCGTCCGGGGCCGGGGGTTACGGCCTGGCGCAAACCTCCGCGCCGGGGTTACGGCCCGGCGCAAACGCTGTCCTGCCCTGGCCCGGCTGAACCGGCCGATCACCACGACCGTTCAACGAGCAGGTAACGGCCAGGTTGCGATGGGAGTCGGCCGCGCCCGGCGTGGGTAAGCCTCAACTTGGCCGGGCTAATTTGATCACTTGACAGGGATGGGAGGGTCCGCCAGGCTTCGTGCAAACGATTGTTACCACTGGGGGTTAACCTGATGGCACAACACGCCGACGAACTACGCCTCGGCTGGCTGGGCGCCGGGAGGATGGGCTCCGAGCTGGTCCGGCGGCTGCTCGCGGCAGGCTGCGACGTCGCCGTCTACAACCGGACCCGGGCCAAGGCCGAGCCGCTGGCCGCCCTCGGGGCGAAGATCGTCAGCTCGGCCGCGGATCTCGCCCCCCGCGACGTGGTGTTCGCCACGGTGGGCACCTCCCAGGATCTGGTCAACGCGGTCCTCGGGGAGGGGGGGCTCATGTCGGCGGCCGCGGCACCGGCCATCCTGGTCAACTGCTCCACCGTGTCGGCCGAGGTGTCCGCGCAGGTCCGCGCGGAGCTGGCCGGGCGGGGCACCCAGCTGCTGGCCGCACCGGTCATGGGCAACCCGAAGGTGGCCAGCGCAGGCAAGCTCACCCTCGCCGTGTCCGGCCCGCGGGCGGCCTTTGACCTGGCCCGGCCGTACCTGGACCTGCTCGGCGCCGGCGCCACCTACGTCGGCGACGGCGAACTGGCCCGGATGGTAAAGCTTTGCCATAACTTGTTCCTCGGCGTGGTCACCCAGTCCCTGGCCGAGGTGACGATCCTGGCCCAGAAGAGCGGCGTCAGCCGGGAAGCGTTCCTCACCTGCCTTAATAAGAGCGTCATGGGTTCGCAGTTCACCCGTTACAAATCGCCCGCCTTTGTCAACCTCGACTTTCATCCGACCTTTACCGCCACATTGCTGCGCAAGGATTTCGACCTCGGGCTAGCCGCGGCGCGGGAACACGAGGTGCCGCTCCCGGTGGCCGCCCTGGTGCACCAGATTGTGCAGAGCCTGGTCGGACATGGCTATGGGGACCAGGATTTCGCCGCCCTTGTCGAGCTCGAAGCCGAGGCGGCGGGATTGCGATTGGAGAGTGAAAATTCCGACATCTCCGACGGACTAGGCCACGAGGACGCGAACGGGGCGCATGCAGTACCGTGAGCCCCTTGCAAGTCTGTTCGCCGCCAGCCTCTTCTGCCGCAAGGGCCCGTTTCGGCGTGCCTGGCGGAATCTGCTGGCATTAACACCCACCAGGAGTCCTGAACTGGAAGGAGGACCGGATGAGACCTCACCACACCCGGTTCTTGCCGCTCACGGCAGCCGCCGCCATCATCGCGATGGCAGTGGCCGCCTGCAGCAGCGGCAGTAACAGCTCATCAGGTAATGGCAGCAGTTCCTCGGCGCCGATCACCATCGGGACGTCACTCTCGCTGACGGGTGACTTCTCCGCTGACGGCACGGCCTTCCAGCGCGGTTACGAGCTTTGGGAAAGCCAGGTCAACGCGCATGGCGGCATACTAGGCCGCAAGGTCAAAATGATCTTCTTGAACGATCAGAGCGACCCGACCACGGTTACCACGAACTACACCAAGCTGATCGCGCAGGACAAGGTCAACCTGGTGTTCGGGCCGTTCTCGACGCTGCTGACCGTTCCCGCGGCGAAGGTCGCGGCCCGGTACGGCTACGCGTTCCCGGAGGGTGCGGGCGGCGGTCCCGCGGTCTTCGCGCTGAAGCTGCCCAACCTTTTCGCGGTGAGCGCGCCGGTCGCGAACCAGCTGGTTCCGTTCGCCAACTGGGTGGCCGCGCTGCCCGCCAGCGAGCGGCCCAAGACGGCCGCCTATCCCCAGGTGAATGACCCGTTCGCGGACCCGATGGTCGAGACGGCACAGGCCATTCTGCAGGATGCGGGCGTGAAGACCGTCTACTCGAAGGTCTTCCCGGCGGAAAACCCCGACTACAAGGCGGGCGCTGACGCGGTGGCCGCGACCGGGGCGCAGATGGTGGTGCTCGGCTCGGTGGACGTGCCCACTGCCACCGCCTTCATCCAGGCGTTCGAGCAGCAGCACTACAACCCGAAGATCTTCGCGGCGTCCGCCGGGCCAGACCAGGGCCAGGCGTTCCTCAGCTCGGTCGGGGCTAAGAACGCGACTGGGATCATGGTGCCTGACGGCTGGTACGGCGGCGCGCCGAACCCGCTGAGCCAGGCGATGGTCAAGGCTTACATCGACAAGTACGGCGGCACCCCCTCGGACATCAACGCTGACGTGGCCGAGGCGTACTCGGTCGGCGAGGTGGCGGCCCTCGCGGCGGCCGCCACCAAGGGCGTGGACAACTCGAAGATCATCAGCTACCTGCACAGCGGCGTGACGCTGCAGACCGTTCAGGGCCCGGCGAAGTTCAACAGCGTCGGGGAGAACGTCGTGGCCACGACGTACATCTTCCAGTGGCAGGACGGTCCCAAGTTCGTGCAGGTGCTGCCGGCCAACGCAGCTGGCTCGGTGCCGGTCGTCAATCCCAAGCCGGTCTGGGGGAGCTGACCGGTGGGGTGCGCGGAGCGCGGCAGGGCTAACGCTCTAAGGAGCATCGTGGCAAACGCGGCCATCGCAGGCCGGCGAAGGCATACGGTGCCCATAAATGCCCCCGCGCTCCGCGCACCCGTGCCCCGGCACGGTCACCGTAAGGGAGAACCAGGATGAGGCGCCACCGCGCCAGGGTCTTGCCGCTCGCCGCCGCCAGCACAGTCCTGGGACTGGTGGTCGTGGCGTGCGGCACCAGCACGGCCACTAGCACCACCACCAGCAGCAAGACCGGCAAACCGATCATCATCGGCACGACCGAGCCGCTGACCGGCCAGTTCCAGGCAGACGGCCAGGCGAGCGAGCGTGGTTACCAACTGTGGGCCAGTGATGTGAACAAGCGTGGCGGCCTGCTTGGCCGCCCAGTTGAACTGAAGATCCTCAACGACAACAGCGACCCGAACAAGGTCACCAAGGACTACCAGACGCTGATCACGCAGGACCACGTGGACCTGACAATGGCGCCGTTCTCCTCGCTGCTCACCGTGCCGGCGGCCCAGGTCACCGAGAAATACCACTATGCCCTGCCCGAGGGATCCGGCGGTGCGCCCTCGGTGTACGCGCTCAGCGACCCCGACCTTTTCGGGGTGAGCGCACCGGTGAAGGACCAGATGGTTCCGTTCGCCCGCTGGGTGCTGTCGCTGCCCGCCAGCGAGCGGCCCAGGACGGCCGCCTACCCGATGGTGGAAGATCCCTTTGCCGACCCGCCGGTGCAGACCGCGCAGACCATCCTGCAGACTGGCGGCATCACGACGGTGTACTCCCGCCCGCCCATCACCGCGACGAACCTGACCCCGTACGCGAACGCGGTGGCCGCGAGGAATCCCGGGATCGTGGTGCTCGGCTCGGTGGACGTGCCCACCGTGCTCGCTTTCGTGCACGCGTTCCAGGCGGCTCACTTCACGCCGAAGATCTTCATCGCGGCGTCCGGCCCGGACCAGGGCCAGGCATTCCTCAACCAGCTGGGCACCGGCAACGCCGAGGCGATGATGGTGCCGGACGGCTGGTACGGCGGGGTGCAGAACGCGCTCAGCCACGTGATGGTGCAGGACTACATCGCCGCGTTCGGTGGCACCGCGTCGGACATCAACGCGGACGTGGCCGAGGCTTACTCCGTGGGTGAGGTCCTGGCCGACGCGGTCACGGGCACCAGCAGCATCAGCAACGCGAAGATCATCAATTACCTGCACACCCACACCCTGCAGACCGTGCAGGGCCCGGCGAAGTTCGACCACGTCGGTGAGAACATCGCCACCCAGGCCTTCATCTTCCAGTGGCAGGCCGGCCGGTTCGTGCAGGTGCTGCCCAGCGCCGCCGCCGGGTCGTCCGCGGCGGAGCCGGTCAAGCCACCCTGGCTGGGCGGCTGAACGGCGAGGGCCGCTGAGCCGCGCGAAGCCTGCGGCCAGCGGAAACTACCGAACACAACGGAGGACGCGGAGCCGAGATGGGACGCGAACTTTCCGAGGCCATCGTCGATGGCATACTCGGCGGCGGTATCTACGCGCTGATGGCGGTCGGGCTCACGCTGATCTTCGGCGTGCTGGACATCATCAACATCGCCCAGGGCATCATGGTGGTCCTCGGCGCCTACCTCAGCTACGTGCTCTCCGTGCACCTGCACCTCGACCTGTTCGTGGGCCTGCTGGTGACGGTCCCGGCGATGTTCATCCTCGGGGTCGCCATCCAGTGGGCCTTCATCAGGCCGCTCCACGGCCGGGAGCGCACCTCCATGTCGCTGCTGGCCAGCTACGCGATCGCCATCATCATCGAGGGCCTGCTGTACCTGATCTTCGGGTCCGCCAACCAGAACCTCAGCGCCTCGTACGTCACCTCGGGGCCCAGGGTGTTCGGGTTCTACCTCGACTACATCTACATCTACGGGTTCGCCCTGGCCGTGCTCCTGGTCGCGGGGCTGTACTTCACCCTGTACCGGACCCAGTTCGGCCGTAGCATCCGGGCCACCATGCAGGACCATACGGCCGCCCGGCTGGTGGGCATCGACGTGAACCGGGTGCAGGCGCTCACCTTCGGTATCGGGGTCGGCGTCACCGCCGTCGGTGGCATGGTGTTCGGCGCCACCGGCGGCGGCTTCAACCCGAACACGGGCTATGACCTCATCTCCCGGCTGCTCGCGATCATCATCCTGGGCGGCCTCGGCAGCATCGCCGGGGCGCTTTTCGCCGCCATATTCATGATCACCCTGGAGGGCGTCGTGGACGTGCTCTGGTCGCCAAGCTGGTCAGTGGTGGTGTTCTACGGCGCCCTGGTGCTCGTCCTGGCCTTCCGCCCGCAGGGGCTATTCGGCCGCACGGCAGCGAGGGCGCAATGACCGCCAGCACGGGGACCGCCAGCACGCCGGCCACCAGCACCGGGACCCCCACCACCAGGAACACCCGCATCCTGAAGCTGGGCGGCCTGGCGATCCTGCTGATCGTGGCCATCCTGTTCCCGCTCGTTATCACGAACGCGCTGTACACCCAGTTCGGCGTGCTCACCCTGATCTTCGTGGCGGGGACCGTCGCCTGGAACCTGTTCTCCGGGTTCACCGGCTACATCTCGCTCGGGCACGCGGTGTTCTTCGGCTGCGGCGCCTACGCGGTGGGCCTGCTGACCCAGCACTGGCACCTGAACGGCAGCTCGATCTTCCTGCTGCTGCCCCTCGGCGGCCTGGTGGCAGCGGTCATCGCGGTGCCGTTCGGGGTGATCGCGCTGCGGGTCAGGCGGCACACGTTCGTCGTGGTGACCATCGCCATCTTCTTCATCTTCCAGCTGATGGCCTTCAACCTCGCCTTCACCGGTGGCAACCAGGGGCTGAGCACGCCCACCTTCTTCTGGTCGGCCGCCACCTACAACAACCCCTTCTACTACGCCGCGCTGATCATCGCGGTGGGCACGATCACGCTGGCCTGGCTGATCCGCGGTTCCCGGTTCGGCCTGCAGCTGCTGGCCATCCGGGATGACGAGGACCGGGCCAGTGGCCTCGGCGTGCGGGCGATGCGGGCCAAGCTCACCGCGTTCGTCGTGTCGGGCGCGATCACCGGCGTGATCGGCGGCCTCTGGTGGTTCTTCATCGGCCAGGCGCTGCCGCAGACCGCCTTCAACCCCAACTACGACCTGTCCATCGCGCTGATGGGCTTCCTGGGCGGGTTCGGCACGCTGGCCGGCCCGGTGCTCGGCGCGCTGATCCTCGAACCGCTGCAGCAGTGGGTGGCGATCACCTTCACCAACGGCTACATCGGCGAGATCCTGCTCGGCGTGCTGTTCCTGCTGGTGATCCTGGTCATGCCGCGCGGGATCATCCCGACCGGCCGGGAGCGGATCACCGCGCTGCGGGCCAGGCGGGAACGGCGCCAGCAGGCCGCCGGTGGCCCGCCGCCGCCCGGCGGCGCGGCCCAGCCCGCGTCATCCGCCGGAGTGCCAGCCCCGGCCAGCGGGCCCGCCGGTACCGGTACATCACCGAGCACGGGGGGCGCCCGATGACCGCGCTGCTGCGAACCGAGGGCGTCAGCAAGGCGTTCGGCGGCGTGCAGGCGCTGAGCGATTGCACCATCGAGGTGGCGGAGGGCAGCATCACCGGCCTGATCGGGCCGAACGGCTCCGGCAAGACCACCCTGTTCAACGTGATCACCGGCTACGAGCGGGTGGACAGCGGAGCGGTGTACCTGGCTGACCGCCCGATCACGAACGCGCCGCCGGCCAAGGTCTTCACCGCGGGCATCGGCCGGACCTTCCAGCTGACCCGCGTCTTCTCCCGGCTTACCGTCATGGAGAACATGATCGTCGCGGCGCAGCACGCCGAGCGGGGCAGCGGGCTGCTGCGCAATCCGTTCGCCCGGGCGGGCGGGGCGGCCACCCGGCGCCGCGCCCAGGAACTGCTCGAGTTCACCGGCATCGCCCACCACGCCGGGTCGCTGGCGGAGACCCTGTCCTACGGCCAGCGCAAGCTGCTCGAGCTGTCCTACGTGCTGATGGCGGCCCCGGCGATCGTGCTGCTCGACGAGCCCGCGGGCGGAGTGAACCCCACCTTGATCACCATGATCGCGGACCGGATCCGGCAGCTCAACGCCCAGGGGACCACGTTCCTCATCGTGGAGCACAACATGGATTTCGTGATGGGCCTGTGCCAGCAGGTCACGGTCCTGGACTACGGGACCGCGGTGGTGACCGGGCCGCCGGAGATGGTCCGGACCGATCCCCGGGTACTCGACGCCTACCTTGGCACTGCGGAGGACGACGATGACATCCCCGTCGGCTGACAGCGCGACGGCCGCCACGCCCGCGCTCGTGGTACAGGATGTGGTGGCCGGCTACGGCGGCGGCGACGTGCTGCGCGGCGTGTCCATGGAAGTGGCCGACGGCGGCATCACCTGTGTGGTGGGCCCCAACGGAGCGGGCAAGTTCGACCTTGCTCGGCAGCATCTGCGGGCTGCTCAAGCCGCGGCTGGGCCAGGTCACCCTGCACGGCGAGCGGCTGTCCGGCAAGACCCCCCGCCAGGTGCTCGACGCGGGCGTGGTACTGGTGCCGCAGAACCACAGCCTGTTCCGCGAGATGACGGTGCGGGAGAACATCGTGCTCGGCGGCTACATCCTGCGCGAGCGCGGGCTGGCCGACCGCAGGCTGGCCGCGGTCCTGGAGACGTTCCCGCAGGTGACCGACTGGCTCGGGAAGAAGGCGGGCAGCCTGTCCGGCGGCCAGCAGCGGCTGGTCGAGTTCGCCCGCTGCCTGATGCTCGACCCGCAGCTGGTCATCCTGGACGAGCCGTCCATGGGCCTGTCGCCCAAGGTGCTCAAGTCCGTGTTCGACGCGGTCCGGCTGATGCACTCCCGCGGTAAGACCATCCTGCTGGTCGAGCAGAACGCGCGGGCCGGCCTGCGGCTGTCCACGCACGGCGTGGTGCTGGAGAACGGCCAGGTGCGGCTGGCCGGCACCGGCACCGAGGTACTGAACCACCCGGAGATCGGCGCGCTGTACCTCGGCGGGGCGGTGTCCGCTGGCAGCGATGCGGCCCAGGCCTCCCCGGCCGCGGACCCGGTGGCTCCACGGAGCACCGCGAACGGTACCACGCATTGATCATTGACGCGCACTGTCACGTCATCGTCCCGGAGATGACCGGCCGCGGCGTGCCGGAAGCGTGGCGGCCGGCCCTGGCCCGTGCCGATGGCCAGCCCGTACTCAGCTTCCGTGGCCGCCAGCTGAGCTCGGTGACCAGTGAGTTCAGCGACGTGGCGGTGATGCTCGGCGAGGCGGCCGCGGCCGGGGTCGGCCACCTGCTGCTGTCCCCGTGGATCAACCTGGTGCCGGTGGACGCGGAGCCGGCCGAGGCCCGGCTGGTCTGCCAGGTGCAGAACGAGGCCCTGGCCCGGCTGGTGGCCACCCATCCCGGGCAGCTGAGCGCGGTCGGCGCGGTACCGCTGCAGGACCCGGCCCTGGCCGGGCAGCAGCTGACCGAGCTGGTCACCGCGGGCGGGCTGGCGGGCGTGGAGATCCCGTCCAGCGTGCGCGGGCGTTACCTCGGCGATGATTTCTTCCTGCCGTTCTGGGAGGCGGCACAGGACTGCCGGGCCCTGGTCTTCATCCACCCGTCCACCCGCGGTTTCGGGGTGCCCGCCCTGGACGAGTACTACCTGTGGAACTCGGTCGGCAACCCGCTGGAGACCGCGGTGACCGCCGCGCACATGGCCATGGCGGGCGTGCTGGAACGCTTCCCGCGGCTGCGGGTGCTGCTGGCCCACGGCGGCGGCGCGCTGCCGGTGCTGCGCGGCCGGCTGCGCCGCGCCTACGCGGTCCGCCCTGAGGCCGCGGCACGGACCCGGGAAGGACCAGACGCCTCGCTGCGCCGGTTCTACTACGACACGGTCACCCACGATCACGGCCTGCTGGCCGACCTGGTCCGGTACGCCGGCCCGGGCAGCTGCTGCTTGGCTCGGACCGGCCGTTCGACATGGGCACGGGCTGCCCGGTCGAGGAGGTCCGCGCGCTCAGCCTGGGCGCCGATGAAGAAGGGGTGCTGGGCGGCAACGCCAGCCGGCTGCTGGGGGGGAGCTCGTGACTGAACCGGGGGGATCAGCACAGCACGGTGCTGGGCACGGGGGAGCGCTGCTGGCCAGCCTGCTGGCCGAGCACGAGGTGCGGCACGTGTTCGGCGTGCCGGGCGGGCAGACCCTGGCGCTGTACGACGCGATCCTGGACACCGAGCCCGCCCTGCGGCACGTGCTCACCCGGGACGAGCGGTCCGCGGCCTACGCCGCGGACGCTTACGCCCGGGTCACCGGCCAGGTGGGCGTGTGCGACGCCACGGTCGGGCCCGGCGCGGCCAAGCTGCCCTCCGGCCTGGCCGAGGCGCTGGGCGCCTCGGTGCCGGTGCTCGCACTGGTCAGCGAGCTGCCCGCGCGGCTCGCCGGGCACCGCTACCGCAGTGCCGCATCGCAGGCCCTGGACCAGGCCAGCCTGCTCGCGCCGGTGACCAAGTGGCAGGCCACGGTGCCGGACGCGGCGGTCATGCCCGCGCTGGTCCGGCACGCGTTCCGGGAGGCGGCCAGCGGCCGTCCCGGCCCGGTCGCGGTGTTCCTGCCGCAGGATGTGCTGGACGGCCCGGCCGGCCCGGCCGGCCCTGGCGGCGGCAGCGCCCGGTTCGGCCGGTTCCCGGCGTTCCGGCCCGCCCCCGAGCCAGCGGACCTGGCCGCGGCCGCGGCGGTGCTGCGCACCGCGCAGCGCCCGTTCCTGCTGGCGGGCGGCGGTGTGCTGCACTCCGCGGCCGGCCCGGAACTGACCGGCCTGGCGGAGCGGATCTCCGCGGCCGTGGGCAGCACCCTGTCCGGCAAGGGAGTCATCGCCGAGGACCATCCGCTGAGCGTCGGGGTGACCGGGTCGATGGGCACCGCCGCCGCCGCCGCGGCCCTGGCCGAGGCGGACGTGGTCCTGCTGGCCGGCTGCAAGGCGGGCAGCGGCGCGACGTTCAGCTGGACCCTGCCCCGCGCCGACCAGGTGGTGCTCCAGCTCGACGTGGACCCGGCCGAGCTGGGCCGGGCCTTCCCGGTGCAGGCGGCGCTGCTCGGTGACGCCCGGGCCGGGCTGGCGGCCCTCACCGCCGAGCTCGGCCCGGCCAGCCCGGGCACCGAGCCGGACCGGTCGGCGTGGCGGGCGCGGATCGCCGGGCTGACCGCGGCCTGGCGGGCGGACCGGGACCGCGAGCGGGGCAGCGACGGCCAGCCGATCGCGCCGCAGCGGGTGCTCGCCGCGGTAGAGCAGGCGCTCGGCCCCGACGACATGCTCGTCTGCGACGCCAGCCTGGCCAGCGGCTGGGGCGGGGTGTACCTGGAACAGCGGCTGCCGGGACGGCGGGTGCTCTGCCCGCGCGGGCAGGCCGGGCTGGGGTACGCGGTGCCGGCCGCGATCGGGGTGGCCGCGGCCCGGCCGGGCCGCCGGATCGTGGTGCTGACCGGCGACGGTGCGCTGGGCTACGCCGTGGGTGAGCTGGCCACGGTGGCCGAGCAGCGGCTGCCGGTCACGGTGCTGGTGCTCAACAACCGCTCGCTCGGCTGGATCCGCTGGTACCGGCGGATCACCTTCGGCCGCGGCTGGGACGGCGACGACTTCGGCGATGTCGCGTTTGCTGAGGTGGCCCGCGGGTTCGGGCTGCACGCGGAGCGGGTCACCGACCCCGGGCGGCTCGGCTCCGCGCTGGCGGCGGTACCGGCCGCGGCCCGCGTTGCTGGATGTGGTCACCGAAGCCTGGCAGACCCCGATCGCGGCGCACCGCCGCGCCGTCCACGACCAAGCCGGTGACCAGGCCACCACGGCCGGATACGGAGGCTGAGCCGGATGCCCCGCCACCCTGACCGCCAGCTGGAGCGGATGTCCCAGCCTGCTGCCGCCCGGCTGCTCGCGGCCAGCGGGGTGGCGGTCATCGCCACCGGCAGCGTGGAACAGCACGGTGGCCACCTGCCGCTGGGCACGGACGCGTTCGCCGCCCTGTCCATCGCCGAGCGGGTCGCGGACCGGCTGGATACCGCGGTCGCCTCGCTCGGCCCGGTGGGCGTGGCGCATTATCACCTGTCCTGGCCCGGCACGCTGTCCCTGCAGCCGGCCACGATGGCCGCGGTCCTGGTGGACGTCTGCGCTGGCCTGGCGTCGGCCGGGGCGGCCCGCATCCTCGTGGTGAACTGGCACGAGGGCAACTCGGCCACGCTGCGGCTGGGCGCGGACCGGGCGCAGCGCGAGCACGGGGTGCAGGTGGTGATCGCGGAATCGCACGTGATCACGCACCGCACCTTCCCGGAGGAGATGGAGTTCACCCACGCCGGCGCGATGGAGACCGCGGCCGTGCTGGCCTACGAGCCTGGCCTGGTGCACCTGGACCAGGCGACCGAGGCCAGCGAGCGGGCGGCGGGCGAGGCCGCGCACGGGCTGTTCCGGCAGCCCGACGTCTACCCGGTGCTGCGTGACTTCCACCAGATCGCCGAGACCGGCTGGTATGGCCGGCCGGAGCGGGCGGACGCGGCCCGGGCCGAGGAGATCGCCGAGATAGTGGCCGACTACGTGACGGCGCGGGCCAGGGAGATCTGGGCCGCGCTCGAGGTGAGCCAGTGAGGGGTTTGCGCAGTGACCAGTGAGCTGATGAGCAGCGCGGCCACCGGTGAGCTGCCCGCGCGGATGCGGGCCGCGGTCCTCCGCGAGTTCGGCGAGCTGACCGTGCAGGACGTGCCGGTGCCGGTGGCCGGCCCGGGTGAGGTGCTGGTCCGGGTACGCGCCTGCGGGATCTGCGGCACCGACCTGAAGATCGTGGCGGGCGGGTTCCGCGGCACCTGGCCGCCTGCCCTGCCGTTCATCATCGGGCACGAGTGGTCCGGGGAGGTCGCCGCGCTCGGGCCAGGCACCGAGCGGAGCGGGCTGGCCCCGGGGATGCGGGTGGTCGCCGAGAACCATACCGGGTGCGGCTCCTGCCCGATGTGCCGGGCCGGCCGGTACAACCTGTGCGAGCGGGTCCGCGAGCCCGGGTTCAAGCTGTACGGGCACACCGCCCCCGGCGCCCTGGCCGAGTACGCGGTGCGGCCCGCGGTGGCGCTGCACCGGGTGCCGGACGAGGTCAGCCCGGTGGCCGCGGCCCTGGTCAACCAGGGCGCGCTGACCGTGCATGCGGCCCGGCGGACCGGCCTGGGCCCGGGCGATACCGCCGCCGTGTTCGGCCCGGGGCTGCTCGGCCTGCTCATGCTGCAGGTGGCCCGGGCGGCCGGGGCCAGCGAAGTGATCATGGTCGGCCGGGGCCAGCGCCTGGCCGCTGCCCGTGAGCTGGGCAGCACCACGGTGGTGGACTATGAGCAGGCCGACCCGGTGGCCGGGGTGCGCGCGGCGACCGGGGGCCGTGGAGTTGATCACGTGTTCGACTGCTCGGGAAACACCGCGGTGATCGGCCAGGCCCTGCGCTCGGTCCGCCGCGGCGGGTCAGTGGCCCTGCTCGGCCTGGCCGGGGGGGCCACCGCCGACCTCCCCGTGGACCTGGTGACCCTCGACGAGCTGAACGTGCTCGGGGTACGTTCGAGTCCAAATGCCTATCCAGCCATGATTGCCCTGCTGGCCTCAGGCGCGATCCGGACCGAGCTGCTCACCGCTGACCGCTACCCGCTCTCCGCGGTGGCCGCCGCTTTTGCCGCGCTGGCCCGCAGGGAGTCCATTCGTCCGATCATCACCCTGTAACCGCCCGGAGGGCCGGCATGGAGTACACCAAGGCGGAGGCGAAAGCGGCGGCCCGGGAGACCTTCTCCGGGCTCTGGGCGGCCATCACCGCGCCGTTCGGCCAGGGCGGGGAGCTGGACCTGGTGGCGCTGCGGCGGGACATCGACCGGCTGACCGGCAGCCTGGGCGTCGGCGGGATCTTCTGCGGCGGGGTGATGAGCGAGTTCTGGTCGCTCACCGGGAGCGAGAAACGCAGCCTGGTGGAGACCACGGTGGACAGTGCCCGCGGCAAATGCCCGGTGATCGCGCACACCGGGCACCATTCCGCCCGCCAGGCCATCGAGCTGACCAGCCACGCGCAGAAGGCAGGGGCGGACTTCGCGGTCCTGATCAACCCGTACTACCCGGCCGCCTCGGACGACGGCCTGTACCGGTGGTTCGAGCTGGTCTGCCGGAGCGTGGACATCGGGGTGTGGCTGTTCGACACCGCCTACTCCGGGGTGTCGCTGTCCCTGGAGCTGATCGAGCGGCTGGCCGCGATCGAGAACGTCTGCGGCATCAAGGTGGGCCGCGACCACTCCCGCTACCTGGAGGTGCTGGCCCGCGTCGGCGACCAGATCCTGGTCTGCGAGCCGAACGAGGGCACCTGGCTGGAGAACATGCGGGAGCACGGGCAGCGGGTATTCATGTCCTCCGCCGCCCCGTACCTGTACCAGACGCCGGACTGGCAGCCGATGCGGGATTACACCAGGCTCGCCCTGGCCGGTGACTTCACCGGGGCCGCCGAGGTCGCGGCCGCGCTCGACCCGGTGCGCGCGGTAGCCGCGAAGTGGCTGCACGGCAAGGCCAGCAGGTTCGACTCGATCGCGTCCATCAAGGCGTGGGCGGGGCTGGTCGGCATGTCCGGCGGCCCGGTCCGGGAGCCGCTGCTCTCGCACACGGCCGCGGAAAACACGGCGCTGGCCGCCGACCTCGCCGCGGCCGGGCTGATCCCGGGCTCGCCAGCCAGCCGTAACGGGCACCGCCGGGCCGGAGCCTGAGGCTCAGCGGCCGCGCCGGGGCCGCGGCGGCCTACTCGGCCATCACCTTGGCCGGGTCGTGGCCCAGGTCATGGAGCAGCACGATGGCGGCGTTACGGCCCGGGGCCCCGGTGATCGACCCGCCGGGGTGGGTGCTCCCGCCAGTCTGGTAGAGGCCGGGGATCGGCATCCGGTGCGAGGCCCAGCCGGGGGCCGGGCGCAGCGGGCCGCTGAACGCCGGGCCGCGGTTCCCGCCGTGGAAGGCACCGTGCACCATGTGCGGGTTGAGCTGCTCGATATCGGCCGGGGACTTAACCAGGCGGGCCAGGACAACCTCGTCGGTGAAGCCGGGTGCCACCCGGCTGAGCCGGTCCAGCTGGCGCTGGGCATGCTGCTCCTTCACGCTGTCCCAGCTGCCCATGCCGTCCGGCAGCTGGTAGGTCTGCGGGCTGAGCAGCTTCACCGTGTGCTTCCCGGCCGGGGCGCGCCCGGGATCCACCAGCGTCGGCGTGGCCACCAGCAGCCACGGCGGCTCGGCGATGAACCGCCGGGCCCGCAGGTCGGCGCCGAGCTGGATCACGTCCTCCGGCCAGCCGGCCAGGCCCGCGGAGACCGCGCTGCGCGGGCCATCCGGGCTGGCGAACTCCGGCGGCGCCGTGGTGCAGTAGTAGGCGGCGAAGCCCGGCACGCCCACGTCATAGGTGTCCACGCCGTAGTGGAATTCCTCCGGCCAGGCCTCGGCCGGGGCCATGTCCCGCAGGTGCTTGACGTGGATGGTGGACACCACCGCGGTGCCCGCCCGGTACTGCGCGCCGTCCTCGGTCTGCACCCCGGTGCAGCGCCCGCCGTCCAGCAGCAGCCGGGTCACCCGCTGCCCGCACAGCACGGTGCTGCCATGGTCGCTGAGGTACCCGGTGAGGGCGGCGGTCAGCTGCGCCGACCCGCCGACCGGGATGGACCAGGAGCGCTGCTGGCGGCCGAACGTCTGCGCGTAGGGCAGCACCCCGGAGCCCGGCTCGTCGAGTGGCTGGAACACCTGGAAGGCCATCCAGAGCAGGAACGCCTGCACATGCCGGCTGGAGAACTCGTGCCGGACCACGTCCACCGCGGACAGCTGGCGGCGGCGGGCCCAGATCCGCCCGCGCGGATGCTCGGCGAGCATCGCCTCCAGCGACGGCCCGAACCCCACCGGGGTGAACTGGGACCGGCTGAAGATGTGCTTCACCTGGTCGTACTCGTCCAGCAGGCGCAGGTACGCGGCGGCGTCCGCGGTGCTGTAGCGGGCCACCTCCGCAGCGGTCCGGTCCCGGTCCAGCCACATCGTGAGCTGCTGGCCATCCGGGAACGCGACGTGCCCGACCGGGTCCGGCTCGGTGTAACGCAGGCCATAGTCGGCGATCAGCCCCAGCTCGTCCGCGAGCAGCGCCGGGTTCACCCGGATCATGGTGTGGCCGGTCGCGCAGGTGTCGATGCCGAAGCCGGGCAGCAGCAGTTCCTCGGTGGCGGCCCCGCCGCCAGGGATGGCCCGCGCGTCCAGGACCAGGCACCGGTAGCCCGCCTTGGCCAGGTAACACGCGGTCAGCAGGCTGTTGTGCCCGGCACCAGCCACCACGATGTCGGCGTCCGTGGTCATGCACCCCTTCCTCGGCTCAGCGGGATGCAAACCATTGCATCCCTAGTGATCCTGACATCTGGGCGGGGCGCGGACAACCCCTGTCAGCCGGGTGGCCCGGGTCGCCCGGCCGGGACCGTCAGCCGCGGCCGCCAGCGGCCAGGGCGCGCAGCGCCGGGCCGGTCAGCCGGTAGCTGACCCATTCGCCGAGCGGGGCCGCGCCGAGTGATTCATAGAAGCCGAGGGCCGGGGCGTTCCAGTCCAGCACCGCCCAGACCAGCCGGGTGTAGCCGCGCTCCACGCAGATCCGGGCCAGCTCGGTGAGCAGCGCCCGGCCCAGCCCGAGCCCCCGCGCCTGCGGCTCGACGAAGAGGTCTTCCAGGTAGATCCCGTGCCTGCCGTCCCAGGTGGAGAAGTTCAGGAACCAGAGGGCGAACCCGACCACCGTACCCTCGTGCTCGGCCACGTGCGCGAACAACGCCGGCGGCTCGGCCAGCAGCGCCCGGCGCAGGCCCTCCTCGGTCGCGCTGACCTGATCCAGCGCCCGCTCGTACTCGGCCAGGCCCCGGATCAGCCGGTGGATGTCCGGGATGTCACCGGGCTGGGCGGGGCGGATCATACGGCGGTCACCGGGAATCCGTAACGCAGCCGGAACCGGTCGGCGGCGACCACGATCTCGCTGACCTCGACGGTGCGGTCCGCGGACCGGTGGGCCCGCTCGACAGCCAGCACCGCTGAGCCCGCCGGGATGCCGAGCGTGGCCGCTTCGGCGGACACCGCCGGGCGCACCGAGATCTCCTCGGTCACCTGGTCCACCTCGATGCCGATCACCCGCATCCGCTCCACCACACCGCGGCCAGCGAACCGGCCCTGCTCCGGGAACGGCACCAGGGACTCCGCGGTCAGCGCGGCCGGCTCATAGCTGGTGGCCAGCTGCACCGGGATGCCGTCCGCGCTCATCTGGTACCGGGTCCGGGTCACCAGCTGGTCCCCGTCGGGCAGGCCCAGCCGCTGCGCGATGTGCGCGGGGGCCACGGCCCGGTCGGACTGATGTTCCCAGGACAGCCGGTGCGGCCGCGGCAGCCCGTCCGCGGCCTCCGCTCCCGCGGCCCCGGCTCCCGCGGCCTGCGCCGCTGGGGACGGCGGCGCCGCCAGCCCGAACGGCGAGCCAGGGAAGTGCAGCCGGTCATGCTCGAGCGGCCAGGCCGCGGGCAGGCCGCGCACGTAGGAGCCCGAGCCGACCCGGGCCTCGATCAGCCCCTCGGCGGCCAGCACCTGGAGGGCATGCTTGGCCGCGGTCTCACCGACTCCGTACCGGGCGATGATCCCGTTGCGCGAGGGAACCCGGGCGCCCGGCGCGAGCGCGCCGCCCCGGATCTGGTCCCGCAGGTCCTCCAGGACGCGCAGGTAGACCGGATCATTGGCGGAGGCCATGAGCCGCATTGTCACCCACCTGGCCGGGAAGCTGTGGCCCAGTCGCCATCCTGTGACCATAGGTTTGTGCTGGACCATGGCCGGGCGGCAGGTAACGCACGGGCGCAGCGGCTATTTCTTCCGGGCCACGGTCAGCCCGTCGCCGACTGACAGCATGGCCAGCTCCACCCGGTCGTCGGTCATGACATGGGCGTTGAAGGCGCGGATCGCCCGGGCGTCCGGGTCGGGGTCAGCCAGGAAGATCCGGCCGTGCAGCAGCGTGTTGTCCACCAGGATCAGGCCGCCGCTCCGGATCCGTGGCACGACCTCCGCCCAGTAGCTGAGGTAGCCGGTCTTGTCTGCGTCGATGAACGCGAGGTCGAAGGCGGTGTCCTCGGGCAGCGCCCGCAGCGTGTCCAGCGCCGGGCGCAGGGCCAGCTCGATCCGGTCGGCCAGCCCGGCCTTCTGCCAGTACTCCCGGGCCAGCGCGGTCCACTCCCCGCTGACGTCACAGCAGAGCAACTGACCGCCGTCGGCCAGGCCGCGGGCCAGGCAGATCGAGGAGTACCCGGTGAACGTGCCCACCTCGACCGCCCGTACCGGCGCGACCAGGCGGCTCAGCAGCGTCAGGAAGGTGCCCTGCTCCGGGCCGATCTGCAGGTGCCGGTATTCCGGGAACTGCTGCGCCGTCACCGCCCGCAGCTCGGTCAGTACCGGGTCGGGCGGGCTGGTGTGCGCGATCACGTAGTCGAGGACCTGTGGGCTGACATGCTCTCTTCCGGTGGCCACCAGTCCACGTTAGCCGTCGCCCGCTGGCTGCGGCAGAGTAGGGGCATGCACGAGACCGGCGCCGAGCTCGGCGAGCTGCAGGAGCTCCTGGACCGCTCGCTGGCCGGCGCGACCGAGCACCTGCGGTCGATCGTCCGGCCCGGCCGGACGCTGACCGCGGGCCAGCTGACCGGCGTGCTCACCGGCATGTGCACGCTGGCGGTCAGCAGCGTCACCGCAGCGGGCGAGCCGCGGGTCAGCGGCGCGGACGGTCATTTCCTGCACGGCCGCTGGGTGTTCAGCACGGCCCGGTCCTCGGCCAAGGCGCGGCATTTCGCGGCCCGCCCGGCAGTGAGCCTCGCTCACCTGCGCGGCGACGACCTCGGCGTGTTCACCCACGGCACCGTGACGCTGCTCAACCCGGCGGCCGGCCCGGACGATCCGGACTGGGCGGCCATCCTGGACTACCTGACCAGTTACTACGGCAGTTCCCCGCTTAGCTGGGGGGACGTGGTTGGCTACCGGGTGCAGCCGCACTGGATGGTCGCCTTCGCCGCCGACCCGGGGAAACTGCTCCGCCCGGCGGGTCAGGCCGGGTAGCGCCGCCGCGGTCCACAGCGGCCGCCGGATCCCGGCCGGCCAGCTCATCTGGTTCCTCCCCGGCGGGCCCGGTGCGGGCGCGCGGCCAGGGTACGCTCGGCCCATGGCGTTGCCCCGTTACATCCCCAGCCCGCCGGTGAACGGGTTCCATCTCGGCCCGGCCTACATCCACTTCTACGGGCTGATGTACGTCATCGGTATCACCCTGGCCATCCTGATCACCCAGCGCCGGTGGAAGGCGATCGGCGGCGATCCGGGCCTGGTCGGGGACGTGGCCCTGTGGGCGGTGCCGGCCGGCATCATCGGCGGCCGGATCTACTTCGACCTCACCACCCCGAAGTACATCCCGCACCACTGGTGGGGCGTGTTCGCGGTATGGTCCGGCGGCCTGGGCATCTGGGGCGGGATCGCGCTGGCCGCGGTGGTCGGCTCGTGGCGGATCCGCCGGGCCGGCACGGACGTGGGCCTGTTCATGAACGCGGTGGCCCCGGCCCTGCTGGTGGCCCAGGCGATCGGCCGGGTCGGCAACTACTTCAACCAGGAGCTCTTCGGCGGCCCGAGCACGCTGCCCTGGGCGCTGCGCATCGACCCGGCGTTCCGGCCCGCTGGGTACGCCCAGTTCAGCACCTTCCACCCGACGTTCCTGTACGAGGTCATCTTCGACCTGGCCTGGGCCGCGTTCCTGGTCTGGCTCGGCCATCACCGCGATATCCGGCCGTCCGGCCTGTTCGCGCTGTACGTGGCCGGGTACTCGGCATTCCGGATCTTCGAGGAGGCGCTCCGGGTGGACCCGTCCGAGCACTTCCTCGGGCTGCGCCTGAACATGTACGTGGCCAGTGTGCTCACCCTGGCCGGCCTGATCTGGTTCGTCATCGCGCAGCGCCGGGGCCGTCCGCACGCGGTACTGGCGCCCGCCGCCGCGGCGGAGCCGCCCGCCGCCTCAGCCGGGGCCGGCGACTCCCCGCCGTCCGGCGAGACGGCCCAGGCGGGCGGCACGGCGCAGGCTGACGATTCCGTGCAGGCCTAGCCCGGGGCGGCCCGGGCCAGGCGCCGGAGCAGCCCGGTGAGCTGGCCGACGTCGCCGCCCAGCGCGGCGAAGAACGCATCATCGCAGGCTTCCACCGCGACCACGCTGCGGTTCGCCAGGGCGCGGCCAGCACTCGTCACGGTCAGCGCGCGGGCCCGCCGGTCCCACGGGTCACGCGCCCGGCGGACCAGCCCGCGCCCTTCCAGCACCCGCACCACCTGCGACGTCATCATCGGGTCAGCCGCGGCGTGATCAGCCAGCCGCCGCTGGCTGACCGGGCCATCGCGATCCAGCCAGGCCAGCGAGGCCAGCAGGACAAACTGCACATGGGTCAGGCCGAACGGCTTGAGGGCGGCCCGCTGCGCCGCCTGCCACCGGTTGGTCACCTGCCACAGCAGCAGCCCGGGACTGTCCTCGGCCGCGCCGAACTGAGTGGACAGACCGCCAGTCATCCGGCGGCCCGTGCTCCCTGCTCCACGGCCGTCACCAGCCGGTCCAGGTCCGGCTGCACGCTCGCGGCCACGCCCTTGCCCAAGACCGCCGTCCACAGCCGGCCAAGCGGGCCGGTCATGGAGATCGTCACCTCGATGTCACAGCCGTCCGGCCGCTCGGTCACCAGGTGCCGGAACGTCAGCCGGGCCCCGGGCAGCGACGAGACGTCGCAGAACTCGCGCCCGGGCACCAGCCGCTCGATCACGAACCGGACCTTCGGGCCGCCCCTGGGCTTGAGCTGGCCGGTGCTGCCCGCGGCGAACGGGCCGTCCAGCCGGACCCACTCGGTATCAGCGTTCCATTCCGGCCAGCTGGCCATGTCGGCCCAGCGGGCGAAGAAGGCGGTGGGGGCGGCGGAGGAGTGCGCCCGCGCGGTAGCGAGAATCGTCATGCCAAGAAGTATGCGCGCTTACTATTTACCTGTCAACCCGGTCCCGCGGCCCGGCCCGGCTGGGCGGCGGCGGGTCCTGGGCACCATTTATCTCACTATGTGGTCTGATTATGATCAATATATGAGCGCAGATGATTCGGGCCCGGACCGTGGCGGCCCGGGGAGCTCCCGGCGCTGGGTGGTGCTGGCCGCCCAGCACCGGTCCCGGCCCAGCGCTGATCCGGCCCAGCGCTGATCCGGCCCGGCGTTGATCCCGCACCGGCCGCGGGGCATGATGGCGCCAGGCGAGCAGAGGCAGGGACGCCATGCAGCACAGCACCGGGCTCCGCAGCCCAGCACCAGGCCCTGGCCCGGGCGTTCCGGTCTCAGCGGTGGACCCGTTCTGCGATGAGTTCCTCAGCGACCCGTTCCGCTGGCACGGGGAACTGCGCGAAGCGGGGCCGGTCGTCTGGCTGGAGCGCTACGGCATCTGGGCCATGGCCCGGTACGCCGAGGTACACGAGGCACTGCGGGACCATGCCACGTTCTGCTCCTCGGCCGGGGTCGGGCTCAGCGACTTCCGCAAGGAAAAGCCGTGGCGGCCGCCGAGCCTGCTGCTGGAAGCCGACCCGCCCGAGCACTCGCGGGCCCGGACGGCGGTGGCCCGGGCGCTGTCTCCGCGGACCGTGCGGGAGCTGCGCGGCGAGTTCGCCCGCCAGGCCGCGGACCTGGCCGACGAGCTGGTCGCCCAGGGCCAGGTAGACGGGGTGGCCGACATCGCCGAGGCCTTCCCGCTCCGCGTGTTCGCCACCGCCGTCGGCCTGGCCGAGCCCGGCGGCGACCAGCTGCTGGCCTACGGCAACATGGCCTTCAACGCGTTCGGCCCCCGGAACGCGCTGACCAGCGAGTCACTCCGGCAGGCGGCCGAGGTCGGGGCCTGGATCGCGGCCCAGTGCCGCCGCGAGGCGCTCGCCCCCGGCGGCCTGGGCGCGCGCATCTACGCCAGCACGGACGACGGCACGATCACCGCGGATGAGGCCGCCCTGCTGGTCCGCTCGCTGCTCACTGCGGGCGTGGACACCACCGTGATCGGCCTGGGCTGCGCGCTGGACTGCCTGGCCCGGGACGAGGCGCAGTGGCAGCTGCTGACCAGCGACCCGGGGCTGGCGGGCGCCGCGTTCGAGGAATCGCTGCGGTACGCCTCGCCGGTGCAGACGTTCTTCCGCACCACCACCCGGGACGTGCCGGTCGGCGATATCACCATCCCGGCGGGGGACAAGGTGCTGCTGTTCCTGGCCGCCGCGAACCGCGACCCGCGGCGCTGGCCCGACCCGGACCGCTTCGACCTGCGCCGCCGGGCCAACGGGCACGTGGCGTTCGGGTTCGGCATCCACGCCTGCGTCGGCGCGGCCATGGCCCGGCTGGAGGGCGAGGTGCTGCTGCAGGCGCTGGCGCAGCGGGCAGGCCGGCTGGAGCTGGGCGGGCCGCCGCGGCGGCGGCTGAACAACACGCTGAGCGGGTTCGCCTCGCTGCCGCTTATCCTGCGGCCGCGGCGGACACGGCCGGCTGCCCGCTGAGCTGTGCCAGCTCGTCCGGGAAGGGCAGGGCAGGCATGATGACCGGATTCAGCCGGGACCGTGGGTCCGGCCCGGGCCGCGGCGGCGGGTCGCCACTCGGGCTGCACCGGGTGCTCGAGCCCGCCGGGGTGCTACCCCAGGCGGCGGCACGGCTCGACGCCAGCCCGGCGATCTGGCCGGACGAGGTCCGGGTCGCGGTCACCCGGCTCAACCTGGATGCCGCGTCATTCCGCCAGCTGCGCGAGTCCACCGGCGGCTCGGCCGCGGCCATGCGCTCGGCCGTGCTGGGCATCGTGGCCAGCCGCGGCAAGATGCAGAACCCGGTGACCGGATCCGGCGGGATGCTCACCGGGGTGGTGGCCGAGGTCGGCCCGGACTCACCGCTCGGCCTGGCCCCGGGCAACCAGATCGCCAGCCTGGTCTCGCTCAGCCTCACCCCGCTGGTCATCAGCGACGGCCTGGCCCGCTGGGACGGCCAGTCGGAGCAGGTGCCGTGCACCGGGCACGCGATCTTGTTCGGCCGCTCCATCGCCGCCGTGCTGCCCGCCGACCTGCCGGATGAGCTGGCGCTCGCCGTGCTGGATGTGTGCGGCGCCCCCGCGCTCACCCAGCGGGTGGTCGGTGCTAGCCCGGGGGAGCGACCCCCCGGAACCCCCCGCGAGTCGCCGGCTCGGAGGGGACACGCCTCCGGCGCGCCCCGCCTCGCCAGCGAGGCTAGCCCGGGGGAGCGACCCCCCGGAACCCCCCGCGAGTCGCCGGTGAGGGCGGGGCCGGTGGTGGCGATCCTCGGCGCGGGCGGGAAAAGCGGCTCGCTGTCCGCGGCCGCGGCGCGGCGGGCCGGTGCCCGCGCTGTCATCGGGGTAGTGCCCACGGAGCACGAGGCGACCGCGGTCCGCGCGGCGGGCCTGGCCGACCAGGTGGTGATCGCCGATGCCCGCGATCCGGTGGGGCTGGGCGGCGCGGTCCAGGCGGCGGGCGGCCCCGCGGACGTGACCGTGGTCTGCGTGGATGTGCCCGGCTGTGAGGGCGGCGCGGTGCTGGCCACCGCACCGGGCGGCACGGTGATCTTCTTCTCGATGGCCACCTCGTTCTCGGCCGCCGCGCTCGGCGCGGAAGGCCTGGCCGCCGACGTGACCATGCTCATCGGCAACGGGTACGTGCCCGGTCACGCCGCGCTGGCACTGGACCTGATCCGGGCCGAGCCCGGGGTCCGCCGACTGTTCGAGGCGCGGCTGGGCGGGCACGAGGCATCGCAGCGTGGGCCGGCCCCGGCGGCCGGCTCCCCGGCGGTCGGCTCCCCGGCAGGTAACTAAGGAGGGCATCCGGTGGAATCACGGCTGCAACTTGACCCAGCGCTGGTGGCCCGGGCCCGGGAGCTGGCCCGGGCCGCTGGCCAGCCCATTGTCGAGCTGGCCAGGACGCACAGCACGGTCAGCGTGGAGCGCGCAGTGCTCCGGCTGGCCGGGCTGGACGGCGCGGACGACGAGGGCATGCCCTGGGTGAACCGGCTGGCCGACGCGATCCGGGAGACGGCCGGGCTGGAGCACGGGGTCGCGCTGCCCGCCTGGGATGCGCTGCTGTCCGGCGGCTACCCGGACCTGCAGGCGCTGGCCCGGGACGCCGCGGCAGGCCGGTACAAGTTCCGGGTGCCCGAGGGCCGGGACGCCGAGGCGGCCCAGGCGGCTGCTACGGCCGCGCTGCGCCCGGGCATCGCGGCCATCGACCGCAGGCGAGCCGAGCGGGCCGCGATGATCAGCCAGACCGCGGAGCCACCCTGGCCGTGGATCTACCTGATCGTGGCCACCGGGGACATCTACGAGGACATCCCGCAGGCGCAGGCCGCGGCCCGGGAGGGCGCGGACATCATCGCGGTGATCCGGTCCACCGGCCAGTCCCTGCTGGACTACGTGCCGGAAGGCGCGACCCGGGAGGGCTACGCGGGCACCTACGCGACCCGGGAGAACTTCCGGCTGATGCGCGCCGCGCTCGACGACGTCTCCCGTGAGCTGGGCCGGTATGTCCGGCTCACCAACTACGCCTCCGGCCTGTGCATGCCGGAGATTGCCGCGCTGGCCGGGCTGGAGCGGCTGGACGTGATGCTGAACGACTGCATGTACGGGATCATCTTCCGGGACATCAACCCGCAGCGGACGTTCATCGACCAGCGGTTCGCCCGGCAGATCCACGCCCGCGCCGGGATCATCATCAACACCGGCGAGGACAACTACCTGACCACCGCGGACGCGGTGGACGCCGCGCACACGGTGGTGGTCAGCCAGCTGCTGAACGAGTTCTTCGGCAAGGAGGCCGGGCTGGCCGACGCCCAGCTCGGCCTGGGCCACGCGTTCGAGATCAACCCCGAGGTGCCGGATTCGTTCGTGCTGGAGCTGGCGCACGCCCAGCTGGTCCGCGAGCTGTTCCCGGACGCGCCGCTGAAGTACATGCCGCCGACCAAGCACATGACCGGCAACGTGTTCGCCGGCTACCTGCTCGATGCGTTCTTCAACCTGGCCGGGGTGATTACGGATCAGTCCATCCTGCTGATCGGCATGATGACCGAGGGCATCCACACCCCGTTCCTGGCCGACCGGGACCTGGCCCTGGAAAACGTCCGGTACGTGGCCCGGGCCGCAGGGCGGCTGGGGGAGAACTTCCGGCCACCGCCCGGCGGGCTGGTGCAGCGGCGCGCCCAGCAGGTGCTCGCCGAGTCCGTGGCCCTGCTCAGCCAGATCAGCGACGGCGGGCTGCTGAACGCCATCGCCGACGGCACGTTCGGGGTGACCCGCCGCCCGCCGGACGGTGGCCGCGGCCTGGACGGGGTGTTCCCCCGCGAGGCGGGATACGTCAACCCGGTCCTGGACATCCTGGCGGAGCCCTCCGCCGCTCCTGTTCATCCGCAACGGCCTGACGGAGGCCAGTCATGACCGCCGGGAAGGCGGTGATCAGGCCATATGGGGACACCACGGGGGACGGGCAGGTGCAGGTGTCGTTCACGCTGCCGGTCCCGTTTGCCGAGGAAGAGGACCGGGCCCGGGCCGAAGGCGCCGCGCTGCAGCTGGCCGGCAAGATGGGCCTGGACCCGGCCATGGTGGTGCACGCCAAGGGCATAGGGCCGGACTTCACCTTCTTCATCGTCTACGGCCGGGTGGCACACCTCGTCGACCTGGCCGCGGTCAGCGTCCGGCAGCGGGAGTTCCCGCTGCTGCCGTCGGCCGAGATCAACCTGCGCATCCGCACCGGGCTGGGCCGTAAGCTCGTCGTGCTCGGCGCCTGCATCGGCACGGACGCGCACACCGTGGGCATCGACGCGATCATGAACGTCAAGGGGCACGCGGGCGAGAAGGGCCTGGAGTACTACCGGGAGATGCGGGTGGTGAACATGGGCGCCCAGGTGGACGTGGCGGACCTGGTCCGCCGGGCCCGCGCGGAGCAGGCGGACGCCGTGCTGGTCAGCCAGGTGGTCACGAAGCGGGAGGCGCATCTGGCTGGTGCCCGCCAGCTGGCTGCCGCGTTTGCCGCCAGCGCGGCCCGCCCGGCCCGGGCCTGGCCGCTGCTGGTGGTCGGCGGCCCGCGGTTCGACCCGGGCATGGCCGGGAAGCTCGGCGTGGACAAGATCTTCGGCCGCGGCACCACCCCCCGCGAGGTGGCCAGTTACCTGGTGCACCAGCTGGCGCCGGCCCGGCTGGGGCCGGGGGAGGTGGTGGGGCATGAGCACGCCAGGCAACGGCACGCATGACGGCTTCAGCGTGACGCACCGGCGGTATGTGCCCGCCAGCCACGCGCACTACGGCGGGAACCTGGTGGACGGGGCCTATGTGCTCGGCATGTTCGGCGACGTGGCCACCGAGCTGGCCATCCGGACCGACGGAGACGAGAGCCTGCTGGCCAGCTACTCCTCGGTCCAGCTGCACGCGCCGGTGCTGGCCGGGGATGTGCTGGAGGCGACCGCGACGGTCGTGCGCACCGGGCGGCGCAGCCGCGAGCTGGCGTTCGAGGCCCGGGTGGTGTGCCGGGCCAACCCGGCCCGCGGCCCGTCCGCCGCCCGGGTGCTGGACGAGCCGCTGATCGTGGTCACCGCGGCCGGCACCATCGTGGTGCCGGCCGCGGTGACCCTCTGAACGGCTAGCCCTGAACGGCTAGCCCTCCTGGCCGAAGGACTGGATCTCGGCCTTCTCCGTCTCGGTCAGCTCCCGGGGCACGTCACCCTTGGCCGCCTTGGCCGCCTGCACATGGTGCCGGATGTTGTCCACGATCTCCGGGTTGGCCAGCGTGGTGACATCACCGGTATCGGCGAAGTTGGACACCGCGGCGATCACCCGGCGCATGATTTTCCCGGACCGCGTCTTCGGCATGTCCGGCACGATCCAGACGTTCTTCGGCCGGGCGATCTTGCCGATCTCCGTCTCGATCGCGCGAGTGACCTTGTTCTCCATCTCCTTGTTCGCCTCGAACCCCGGCTTGAGCGAGACGTACACCTCGACCGCGCGGCCGCGGATGTCGTCGATCACCGGGACCGCGGCGGCCTCGGCGACCTCGGGCACGGTCAGCGCGGCCGACTCGATCTCCTTGGTGCCCAGCCGGTGCCCGGCCACGTTGATCACGTCATCGACGCGGCCGAGGATCCGGTAGTAACCGTCGGCGGCCTGGACCGCCCCGTCATTGGTGAAGTACGGCCAGTCGTGCCAGTCCTTGCTGTCCGGGTTCGTGTTGTACTTCCGGTAGTAGGTGGACAGGAACCGGTCAGGGTCGCCCCAGATCGTCTGGAAGATGCCAGGCCAGGGGTTGCGGATGCAGATGTTGCCCGCCTTGCCTTTCGGCACCTCGTTGCCGTCCTCGTCGTAGACGATGGGGTAGATCCCGAGCACGCCGGGGCCGCAGCTGCCCGGCTTCATCGGCTGCAGGCCGGGCAGCGTGCTGCCGAGGAAGCCACCGTTCTCGGTCTGCCACCAGGTGTCGGTGATGGCCGCCTCCCGCTTGCCAACCTCGGAGTAGTACCACCGCCATACCTCGGGCTCGATCGGCTCGCCCACGGTCGTCATGTTCTTGAAGCGGTAGTTGTACTTCCTCGGCTCCTCCGGGCCGACCTTGCGCAGCATCCGGATCGCCGTCGGCGAGGTATGGAAGATGTTCACGCCGAGCTGGTCAGCGATCCGCCACGGCCGCCCGCCATCGGGGTAGTTGGGCACCCCCTCGTAGATGACCGTCGTGGTGCCGAGCGCCAGCGGACCGTAGACGATGTAGGAGTGCCCGGTGATCCAGCCGATGTCGGCCATGCACCAGTACACGTCGTCCGGATGGATGTCCTGGTAGTACTTTGACGTGCCGGCCACGTACGACAGGTAGCCGCCGGTGCTGTGCTGGCAGCCCTTCGGGCGGCCGGTGGTCCCGCTGGTGTACATCAGGAACAGCGGCGCCTCGGCCGGCATCGAAACCGGCTCGACGGTCTCCCCGCGGCGCGCGGCCAGCAGTTCATCGACGAAGTAGTCCCGGCCGTCAACCATGGGGGTGGCCGAGACGTACTCGCCTGGGCTGCGCCGCCAGACGAGTACCTTGTCGACCTCCTGACCCTCTTTGGCCGCCTCCGCGAGCGCCTCGTCGGCCTTGACCTTGTGATCGGTCATCCCGCCCGCCCGGTAGTAGCCATCCATGGTGATCAGGACCCGGCTGCCAGAATCCGCGATGCGGGTCCCGCAGGCGTTGCCGCTGAAGCCGCCGAATACCTCCGAGTGGATGACGCCGAGCCGTGCGCAGGCCAGCATGGTGACCGGTAGTTCCGTGACCATCGGCAGGTGCAGGGTCACCCGGTCGCCGGCCTTCAGGCCGGCGAAGTCGCGGAGCACCGCGGCGAACTCGTTTACCTGGCGAAGCAGCTCGCCGTAGCTGATGTTTACAGGCTCGTCGGACTCTAGCTCGGGCACAAAGATGATCGCTGTCTTGTCCGGGTTAGCCGCCGCGTGCCGGTCCACGCAGTTGTACGAGGCGTTCAGCTTGCCGCCGACGAACCACTTAAAGAACGGCGCGGTGCTGGTGTCCAGGACCGTGTCCCACTTCTTGTCCCAGCTAAGCAGGTCCGCATACTCGGTGAAGCAGTCGGGGAACTTGTCCTCGCTGAACCGGTCCAGGATGGCGGGGTCGGCCGCGTTCGCCTGATGGGCGAACGACTCCGGGGGGTGGACGTACTCCTCCTCGCGCCAGTGCACCGCAATCTGCGATTCGGAAACTTGCGCTTCCTGCTTCTCGGTCATGTACTGGTCCTCCCATGGGCAACGGATATCTGCAGGCAATCAGGGTCAGGAACTCGACGTCACGGCAGATGGGCGCATCCCGGCACCCGGCGGTAGGCGGGGCCGTCAGATCCCCAGGGAGATAGCGCCGGATCATCCTCCCCGCCCGGCTGTCCGCCCCCGCTCCGGGGGCCAGCCAGCATCGCGCCACCGGGGGAGGCGGGGAACCCGCTGCCGCCCCGGTTCCGGACCGCCCGCTGACCACGGTGTCATGACGTCCTCACACGCTGGGGAAACCGTTTCATGCTATCGCCAGCAACTGCCCCGGACTAGGGCCGCTGACCGAGACTTGATCGTCTCGGCGGCCCGGTACGCCCGGGGTCGTGCCGGTCCCCGGGTTTGTCCTCGTGCGGGCCAACGTTGATGCAAATTTCCGCCCAGCAGCCGGGCGGCGGGGCCGGCGGTCAGCCCAGGACGGTAGCCTGCAGGGATCACGGGCGGGACGGGCAGCCGCGACCACTGGCGGCCGACGTTGGAAGGCAGGCAGAGGTTGGCAGGTAACGACGTGACCGGTGCTCCCGCCGGCCGGGTGGCGGTCATCATGCCCACCTACAACGAGCGGGAGAACCTGGAGGGCATGGCCGGGCGGGTCCGGGCCTCGGTACCCGACGCCGACCTGCTGGTCGTGGACGACAACAGCCCGGACGGCACCGGCGACCTGGCGGACAAGCTGGCCGCTGAGGACGCCCATATCCGGGTGCTGCACCGGCCCGGCAAGAGCGGGCTGGGCACCGCGTACATCGCGGGCTTCGGCTGGGCGCTGGACCAGGGCTACGACGCCATCGTGGAGATGGACGCGGACGGCTCGCACCAGCCGGAGCAGCTGCCCGCGCTGCTGGCGGCGCTGGCCGGGGCCGACGTGGTGCTGGGGTCCCGCTGGGTGCCCGGCGGGCCGGTGGTCAACTGGCCGAAGTCACGGGAGGTGCTGTCCCGCGGCGCGAACATCTACGCCCGGCTGACGCTGGGCATAGCGCAGAAGGATGCCACCGGCGGTTACCGCGTCTACCGGGCGGCCACGCTGCGCGCGATCGCGCTGGACGAAGTGAAGTCGCAGGGCTACTGCTTCCAGGTCGACCTGATGCTCCGGGCCCTGCGGGCCGGGCTGACCGTCACCGAGGTACCGATCACGTTCGTGGAGCGGGTGCACGGGGCCAGCAAGATGAGCCGGGCGGTCGTCCTCGAGGCGTTCTGGCGGATTGCGCGTTGGGGCCTGGCGGCCCGGTGGCAGGCGGTCAGGCGCTCTTCCGCTGCCGGGTGAGCTTGCGCGGTTCCTCACCGCGCTGGCCGCGGATGACGGCGAGCCGCTCGGCCAGCACCTCTTCCAGGTCAGCGAGAGCAGCGCCGCTCGCGGAGCATGTCCCAGTGGCTGCGCGGCGGCTTGGCCTTGCGCGGGGCCGCGAGGTCCCCGGTCGAGGTGAACGCGGTGGCCCCGCATACCCGGCACTCCCAGGTCGCCGGAACCTCCGCCTCGGCGGCGAACGGCACGGTAAAGTGGTGACCCTTCGGGCAGTCGAAAGCGATCTCCTGGCGCGGGGCCAGGTCGGTGTTACGGTCGTTCTCGTAGCTCGTGGCCCCGAGCCGGGTGCCGCGAAGTGCGCGTTCGGCCATTGGTCATTGCCTCCCAGGCGCTCAGCCGTCCGACATAGATAACGATGAGTACCCGGTCAAGATTCCCGCTGTGCCCGATTCCAACCCCCATCGGCCGCGCGATCCCTGGTCTGGCCTGCTCACTGGCCTCGCTCAGCTGGCCACCCGCGGATGCCACTGCCCGCGGCGGATCAGGACCTCGCGCAGCGCGACGGTCTCGTCGGTCATGATCCCGTCCACGCCCAGCTCCAGCAGGCTCGTCATGAGTACCGGTCGTTGACCGTCCAGACGTGAACGTCCAGCCCGAGCGCGTGCGCCCGGGCGACAAAGGCAGGCGTGGCCACCTGGACCGGCACCTGGGCGCAGCGCACCCGGTCCGGGCCAGCCGCTCCGCCAGGGCGGGGTGCGTGGCCCGCGGGCGGCTGGGCGTGCCCGGGCCGCCTGCCCGGGCCGGCCGGCGCGGGTCATACCGCCCGCGGGGGCCGCCGAACCGCACCACGGCGGTGCCGATCGGGGACGCCGCCATGCAGACCGGCCGGTCGAAGGCCCGCCGCGCCGCGCGCAGCCTGCTCGCCGAGAACGACGTCACGCAGACCCGGTCCCAGGCTGCGGTCCGGCGCAGCACCTCCGCGAGCGGCCGGACCGCGGGCAGCGTCCTTGACGTCGACGTTGAACCGGACGTCCGGCCACGCGCCGAGCAGGTCCTCCAGCAGCGGGATCGGCTCGGTCCCGTCGATGCGCGCCGCCGGCGACTTCGGCGTGCGGCAGCCGGCGATCCGGCCGGGCAGGTCGGTCACCCGGTCCAGCGTGCGGTCGTGGAAGGCGACGAGGACGCCGTCCGCGGTGGCCTGGACGTCCGTCTCCAGGTAGCGGTAACCGAGGCCGACCGCATGCTCGAAGGCGCGCCAGGAGTTCTCCGGGGCGTGCGCCGCGCCGCCGCGGTGGGCGAAGGCGACCGGCCGGGGATGATCAAGAAACACGGTCGGCATGGCGAGTATGCGTCACCACCCGGTGCGGGACGTAAACAACGCGTGCCGCGCCCCTGAAACGCCGGCTGCCTCAGGGATTCGGGGCGGACCATTCCCGGCGCCGGGCCTCGGCCAGTGCGATCGCGGCCGCGGCCGCCACGTTGAGCGAGCCGACCCGGCCCACCTGCGGGATGTAGGCGACCGCGTCGGCCGCAGCGAGCAGCGCGGGGGAGCAGCCGTGGTCCTCGTTGCCGAGCACCAGGCAGACATCGCCGTCCAGCGGGGCGTCGTGCAGCGGGTCGGCCCCGTCGGCGAGCTCGATCGCCACCACCCGCAGGCCCGCCGCGCTGGCCGCGGTGGCCGCGGCCACCGGGTCGGCCATGCGCTCCCAGCTGACCAGCCGCTCGGTGCCCAGGGCCGTCTTGCCCGCGGACGGGTGATCGGGCAGCGCCGAGTCGCCGCACAGCCAGATGTGCTCCACCCCGAAAGCCGCGGCGGAGCGGATGATCGAGCCCACGTTGAACGGCTGGGTCACCGAGTCGAGCAGCAGCGCGAGCCGGCCTGGGTGGCCCGGCGCCAGGACCGGTTCAGCCGCTTCACGTCGGTCGGGCGCAGCTGCCGGCGCGGGCTGCCGTCGTGGCGCGCCAGCGGGGTCTCAGTCACCGGCCGCGGTCACCTCCAGCACCCGGTAGCCGGCCCGGGAGGCGAGCCGGCCAGCGGTCCAGCCCTGCTGGCCGAGCCATCGCTGCAGCGAGTCCGCGCCCAGGTGGCGCTGGACCACGAGGTAGGCCGCGCCGCCCGGGACCAGCCGGGCCAGCCACGAGGTGAGCAGGGCATGCAGCGCCTCCTTGCCGATCCTGATCGGCGGGTTGGACCAGATGCAGGCGAACTGGCCGGGCAGGCCGGGCGCGGCCGGGGGCACACAGCGGACGTTGCCCAGCCCGGCGCGGGCCGCGTTGGCGGTGCACAGCTCGAGCGCCCGCTGGTTGATATCGACCGCCCAGACCGTGGCGCCCGGCGCGCGGGCCGCCATCACCAGCGCCAGCGGTCCGTACCCGGTGCCGAGGTCGAGCAGGTCGCCGTCGGCCGGCGGCGGCGGGACGGCCTCGAGCAGCACCCGGGTGCCGGGATCCAGCCGGGCCGGGGAGAACACCCCGGCGTCCGTCGCGCATTCGAAGTGCAGATCCCCGGTGAGCACGTGCACCGTGCCCGGACGGTGCGCCGCCGCCGGGTTCTCGGTGAAATAGTGCTGTTCCACGGTGCTTGCCTGCCAGTGCTTGCTGTACCAGGGCGGTGTTACCGCGGCTGCGGTGGCGGCGCCGGGACGGTGCCCGGCGCGGGGGCCTGGCTGGCCGCGGCCAGCGCGGGCTCGATGTAGCGGTGGGTGAGCCAGCGCTCCACCACGAACGTGAGCACCGGGATGGTGCCCGCCAGCAGCACCAGCACGGTCGGGCCGATGGCCAGCCGGAGCCTGCGGGCCAGCAGGTAGGCGAAGATGATGTAGATGATGTACAGGATGCCGTGCAGCGTGCCGACGTCGTTGACCACGGCCGTGTTGTGCGCGACGACCTGAAGCGGGATCCCCACGAAGCAGAGAACGATCAGCACCACTCCGGTGATGTAGGCCATCACCCGGTAGCGGAGCACGGCTGCGCGCACCGGCCTGCCTCCTTTGTCGGGTTGAGCTATCGGTCTACCGGGCGGGCCCGGGCCGGGCGGCCGGGCGGGCCGGGGTCAGCGGAGCCCGTGCCACTTGCCGTGGCCCTTGGCCTCGGCGGTCAGCCGGGCGAGGTAGGCGTTGTAGGCGTCCAGCTCCGGGTCGTCCTCGTCGTCGTCAGTGCCAGCGGCCGCGGGCGTCCCGCCCGCTGCGGCCGGACGGCCGCCGGGCACCTGCACCGTGTCGGGGGTCACCTCGGCCCGGGCGGGCGGATGGAACTCATCCCGGATGGTCTTCGCCCAGAACACCACCGCGAAGCCCGCGAAAATTGGCCACTCGAAGGTGTATGCCCAGCTCAGCGCGTTGCCTGCCTCGGCGCGGCGCAGCTGCCAGTCGCCCAGGGCGAGCATGCCGAGCACGCAGGCCACCATGAGCGCGTGCCAGCCGAGCCATCTGGGCTGGATCAGGAACCGCCAGCGCGGGGCCGGGGGATCGCCGGGATCGCCGGACATGGGGATGAGTCTAGCCTGCCCCGCCGCGCGGCCGGCCAGCAGCGGCGGGCCTTTCCCGCGCGTCTGGCCCGAGCTGTCGGCGCAGGTCAGCGATAATCACAGGATGTCGTTGACGGATCTACTGCGGCCCGGGCGGATGGGCCTGGCGCGGCGGCTGCCAGCCCGGCTGGAGGACCTGCACGGGCCGGAGCGCGGGGTCATCGTGCTGCCGCGGCACCTGGCCTGGCCGGGCATGCGCGAGTTCGACGTTACCGACGACCGGCTCCGGCGCAGCCTGTACGGCATCATGCTGACCCAGGGCCGCCGGAACGACCTGGCGCGCTTCGTCAACGCCCGGCTGCTGCAGCAGGACTGGCCGCGGCTGCGGCCCACCCTGGACCCCAAGCTGCGGCGCTGGTGCGAGCGCCAGCTCGCCCTGCGGGACCGGCCCGGCGAGCCGGGCGGGCCGGGCCAGGGGGAGCCGGGCGGGCCGGACCAGGGCTGGCCCGGCCCGGACAGCGTGATCCTGCACTGAGCCCGGCCCGGCACCAAGCCGGGCCCGGCCGCGGACCATCGCGCACGATTCTCTAGTGTCGGGGCAGTTTCCCGGGAAGGATGGCCGTGGTGGAGTTCACCGGAAGCGTGGCCGCGCTCACAGCCATTGACGTGCACGTGCACGCGGAGGTATCCAGCCAGGGTGGGTCGTCGCTGTCCGGCGAGCTGGAGCAGGCCGCGGACGCATACTTCAAGATCGCCGAGACCCGCCGCCCCACGCTGCCGGAGATCGCCGCCTACTACCGGGACCGGCAGATGGCCTGCGTGGTGTTCACCGTGGACGCCGAGGCCGCCACCGGCCGGCCGACCGGTGCCGAACGAGGAGGTCGCGCAGGCGGCCGCCGAGCACCCGGATGTGATCATCCCGTTCGCGTCCATCGACCCGGCCCGCGGCCGCGCGGGCGCCCGGGAGGCGCGCCAGCTGGTCACCGGGCACGGTGTCCGCGGCTTCAAGTTCCACCCGAACGTGCAGGGCTTCTTCCCTAATGACCGGGCCGCCTACGTGCTGTACGAGGCCATCGAGGAACTCGGCGTGCCGGTGGTCTTCCACACCGGCCAGACCGGTATCGGGGCCGGGGCGCCGGGCGGGGGCGGGATCCGGCTGAAGTACTCCAACCCCATGCTCATCGACGATGTCGCCGCCGACTTCCCGGGGCTGACCATCATCCTCGCCCATCCCTCGTTCCCCTGGCAGGACGAGGCCCTGGCGGTGGCCACGCACAAGCCCCGGGTGCACATCGACCTGTCCGGCTGGTCACCCAAGTACTTCCCGCCGCAGCTGGTGCAGTACGCGAACTCACTGCTGCAGGACAAGGTGATGTTCGGCTCGGACTACCCGCTGCTCACCCCGGACCGGTGGCTGGCGGATTTCGCCAAGCTTCCGATCAAGCCGGAGGTGCGGGAAAAGATACTGAAGCTGAACGCGGCCCGGCTGCTCGGCCTGGCTGCCGGGTAACCCGGAGGGAGCATGTCATGACCACCACCGCGCACGGCCTGGCCGAGATCACCGCGCTGGCCGACCGCGACCTGGGGCGCAGTTCCTGGGTCGAGGTGACCCAGGAACGGGTGAACGGGTTCGCCGATGCCACCGGCGATCACCAGTGGATCCACGTGGATACCGGGCGGGCCGCCGCCGGGCCGTTCGGCGGCACGATCGGGCACGGGTACCTGACCCTGTCCATGGTCATCCCGATGCTCGGTGAGCTGCTGGAGGTCACCGGGACCAGCATGTCCATCAACTACGGGCTGAACAAGGTCCGCTTCCCGGCGCCGGTCCCGGTCGGCTCGAAGATCAGGCTGGCCGCCACGGTCGCCGCGGCAGACCCGGCCGGGGACAACGCGGTGCAGGCCACCATCGATCTCACCGTCGATATCGACGGCGGCAGCAAGCCGGCCTGCGTGGCCCAGGCGATCTACCGGTACTACGGGTGAGGGCGGCGCCGGGCCGCGGGAGTTACCGGGCCCGGCGCCGGAAGAGCACCCCGGACACGGCCACCGACCCGGCCAGGATGCCGCCGCACCAGGCGACGGCCAGCCCGGTGCTGCCCGCGGCCGGGGTGCCGAGGAGCAGGCCGCGCAGGGCCTCGATGCACGGGGTCACCGGCTGGTGCTGGGCGAACCCGTGCAGCCAGCTGGGCATGGTCCGGATCGGCACGAAGGCGCTGCTCGCATAGGTCAGGAACATGACGGCGAACATGCCGCTGTTGGCCGCCTCGACCGAGCTCGCCATCAGCCCGACCGCGGCGAACAGCCAGGACAGGGCGAGCACGAACAGCAGCAGCACCCCGGCCGCGCCGAGCCAGCCCAGCGGGCCCGCGTGCGGGCGGAAGCCGATGCCGAGCGCGACCCCGGCGACCAGGACCGCGGCGGCGGCGTTGCGCGCCACGCTGGCCGCGACGTGCCCGGCGAGCAGGGCCGCGCCGCTGACGTCCAGGGACCGGAACCGGTCGATGACGCCGCTGGTCATGTCCTGGCAGACGGCCACCGCCGTGGCCGCGGCGCCCACTGCGGCGCAGAGCAGCAGGACGCCGGGCACCACATAGGTGACATACCTGGTCCCGGTGTTGATGGCGCCGCCGAACAGGTAGACGAACACCACCATCAGCATCACCGGCAGCAGCAGCGAGGTCAGCAGCGCGTCGAGGTTGCGCCGGGTCAGCCGCAGGCAGCGGCCGGCCATGGTCAGCCAGTCGGCCAGGGCCGCGCCGCGCCGGGCGGCGGCCGCGGGCCGGGCCACGGCCACGGGGAACGTGAGGTCAGACATCTGCGCTCTCCTTCGCAGGCTGGGCGGAATGCCCGGTCAGGGCCAGGAACACGTCATCGAGCGTGGGGGAGTGCACCGCGAACCGGCGGATCGCGCTGGCACCCGGATCGATCTCATCGAGCAGCGCGCGGATCTGCGCGGCGCTCCCGTCCGTCGGCACGCCAATGGTCAGGCTGGCCGGGTCGAGGCGGCAGGCCCGGCGGCCGAGCCGCCGCGCGGCATCACTGAAGTCCTGCGGGCCGGCCAGCACGACATCCAGCCGCGGCCCGGCGACCTGCTGCTTGAGTTCCGCGGGTGAGCCCTCGGCGGCCACCCGGCCCGCGTCCAGCACCGCGACCCGGTCCGCCAGCAGGTCGGCCTCTTCCAGGTACTGGGTGGTCAGCACGACCGTGCGGCCCGCAGCCGCCAGGCCGGTCACCACGTCCCACAGCTGCTGCCGGCCGGTCAGGTCCAGCCCGGTGGTGGGCTCGTCCAGGAAGATGACCGGCGGGTCGGCCACCAGGCTCGCCGCGAGATCGAGCCGCCGCCGCATCCCGCCCGAGTAGCTGGCGACCCGGCGGTCAGCGGCCACGCCGAGGCCGAACTGGTCCAGCAGCAGCCGCGCCCGGGCCGCCGCTGCCCGGCCGCGGAGCCCGGACAGCCGGGCCATCATCCGCAGGTTCTCCGCGCCGGTCTGCAGGCCATCCACGGCGGCGAACTGCCCGGTCAGGCTGATGCTGCGGCGGACCTGGCCCGGCTCGGCCGCCACGTCGAACCCGGCGACCCGGGCCTGCCCGGCGTCCGCCCTGGTCAGCGTGGCCAGGATGCGCACGGTCGTGGTCTTGCCCGCGCCGTTCGGGCCGAGCAGCGCGAACACGGTGCCGCGGCTGACCCGGAGGTCCAGGCCGTCGAGCACCCGCACTGCCCCGTAGGACTTGCTGAGGCCGGTGACCTCGATGGCCAGTTCACTCTCCATGCCAGCGTTCCTCCTCCGCCCGGGCGGGCCCCGGGAATCTTCTGCGTATGACGTACACTCTACTGCGTAGGTTATACACAGTTCTAGGATGGCGGTCAACCGGCGCCAGCCGGGCGAGGAGCACGCCGACCATGGACACCGACCGCGGCAGCACAGGCCTCGGCAGCACGAGTGACACGGGCATCCCGCCGGCCATCGAGGCCGCCTGGGGCCTGCGCGAGCGTCCCCGCAAGGGGCCCCGGCGCGGCCTGTCGCTGGACCAGGTCGTCGCGGCCGGGGTGCGGGTCGCGGACCGCGACGGCCTGGCCGCGGTCTCGATGAGCCGGGTCGCCGCCGACCTCGGCGCCTCCACCATGTCGCTGTACCGGTACGTGACGGCCAAGGAGGAACTGCTCGGCCTGATGCTGGACGCCGCCTACGGGGACCCGCCGGACGAAGGCGGCCCAGCCCGGGGCTGGCGGGCCGGGCTGGCCCGCTGGGCCTGGGCGATGCGGGCGGCCTACCGGCGGCACCCGTGGACGGTCCGGATGCCGATCAGGGGGCTGCCGGTCCGGCCGCACGAGGTCGCCTGGTTCGAGCAGGCACTGCGGTGCCTGCGCGGCACCGGCCTGGGCGAGGCAGAAAAAGCCTCGGTCATCATGCTGCTGAGCGGCTACGTCCGGACCCTGGCCACCATAGAGGCCGATATCCTCGCGGCCGTCCAGTCGTCCGGCACCACCCCGGACGACTGGATGTCATCGTTTGGCCGCATTCTCACCAAGCTGGCCGACCCGCAGCGCTTCCCGGCGCTCACCGAGTTCATCGCGGCCGGGGTGTTCGACATCGCGGACGACCCGGACGACGAGTTCCGCTTCGGGCTGGACCGGATCCTGGACGGCGTCGAGGCCCTCATCCGCCGCCGCGGCTAGCCGGTATGCAAAGGTAGCGGCATGCGGAAGTACGTCATCATGGGAGTGCCCGGCGCGGGCAAGGGCACTCAGGCCGGGATGCTCAGCCGGGACCTGGATCTGGTGCACATCAGCGTGGGGGACATCTTCCGCTGGAACGTGCAGAACCACACCAAGATCGGCGCGCAGGTACGCCGGGTAATGGCGGCTGGCGGCCTGGTCGGGGACGACCTGGCCGAGTCGGTCACCGCGCAGCGCCTGGGCGAGCACGACTGGAACTACGGCTTCATCATCGACGGCTTCCCGCGCAACGCCCGGCAGGCCGAGTTCTTCCTGGAGAGCTACGACATCGACGCGGTCATCTACCTGGAAATGCCCGACTCCGAGGTGCGCCGCCGGGTACTGGCCCGGCGGCTGTGCTCCGGCTGCGGCCTGGACTACAACCTGATGGAGGAACGGCCGCAGGTCGAGGGCAAGTGCGACGTGTGCGGCGGCACCCTGGTCGCCCGGGAGGACGACACCGAGGAAGCGCTCGTGGTCCGGCTGCGCGACTACCACGACAAGACCGACCCGGTGCTGGCCATCTTCCGGCGCAAGGAATACGTCGTCACGATCGATGCCACCCAGGAGCGGGACGAGGTGCAGCAGGTCATCCGGGACGAGCTCGGGCTGCCCGCCCACCGGCCCGCCGAACAGGCCGGGAACGGCTAGCCCGCGCATGCGGGTCGTCATCGCGCCCGACTCGTTCAAGGGCAGCATCGGCGCGGCCGGGGCCGCGGCGGCCCTCGCCGCCGGATGGCGCACGGCCCGGCCGGGCGATGAGGTGCTGCTGGTGCCGCTCGCGGACGGCGGCGAAGGCACGCTGGACGTGCTGGCCGCCGCCGTGCCCGGCGCCTGCTGGCACACCGCCCGGGTCACCGGCCCCGGCGGTGACCCGGCCGACTGCCCGTGGCTGGAACTGCCGGACGGGACCGTCGCGGTGGAACTGGCCCGGGCTTCCGGCCTGCCCATGCTCGCCCGGCTGGATCCGCTCGGCGCGCAGACCACCGGGCTCGGCGAGGTCATCGGGCAGGCGCTGGACGCGGGTGCCCGGCGCCTGGTGATCGCGCTGGGCGGGTCGGCGTCCACCGACGGGGGAGCGGGCGCGCTCAGCGCGCTCGGCGCCCGGTTCACCGGCGCGGCCGGGCAGCCGCTCACTGCGGGCGGCGGCGCCCTGCGCGACCTGGCCGCGGCCGACCTGGCTGGGCTGCGCCCGCCGCCTGCGGGCGGGGTCAGCTGCCTGTCGGATGTGCGGGCACCGCTGCTCGGCCCGGGCGGCGCCGCCGCGGTGTTCGGCCCGCAGAAAGGCGCGAGCCCGGCCCAGGTGGCTCAGCTGGAGCACGGCCTGGCCCGGTTGGCCGGGGTGCTGGGCGGTGACCCGGCCGCGCCCGGGGCCGGCGCGGCCGGCGGCACCGGATACGGCTTCGCCGCCGCCTGGGGCGCGGCTATCGTGCCAGGCGCGGCCTACCTGGCTCAGCTGGCTGGCCTGGGCCCGGCGGTGGCTGGCGCGGCACTGGTCATCACCGGCGAGGGCCGGTACGACCAGACCTCAGCCACCGGCAAGGTACCCGGGACGGTGCTGGCCGCCGCGGCCGCGGCCGGGGTGGCCGCCGTGGTCGTGGCCGGCCAGGACGGCCGCGCCGCACCGGGCCGCCCGCCCCGGGTGGTCACGCTGGCGGCCCTGGCCGGCGGGGTGCCGGCCGCGCTGGCCGACCCCGGGCACTGGCTGCGGCAGGCCGGGCAGCAACTAGCCCGCGAGCAACCGGCCCGCTAGCTGCTGGCCGGGCCGCAGACATTACCCTGGTCCGCGTGCGGGAGATCGCGGTGTTCAGCGGGAGCGGCCACCCAGAGCTGGCGGCGGAGATCTGCGCCGACCTCGGCGAGCTGCTGCGGCCGGTCCGGCTGCGCCGCTTCGCCAACGACTGCCTCGAGGTGCAGCTCCAGTCCAACTGCCGGGAACGTGACGTATTCCTGATCCAGCCGCTGTACCCGCCGGTGCAGGAGCACCTGGTGGAGCTGCTGCTGATGCTGGACGCGGCCCGGGGCGCCTCCGCGGCCCGGGTCACCGCGGTGATACCGCACTACGCGTACGCGCGGTCGGACAAAAAGGACATGCCGCGGGTGTCCATCGGCGGCCGGCTCGTCGCGGACCTGCTGGTCACCGCAGGAGCGGACCGGGTGCTGACGATGACCCTGCACTCACCCCAGGTGCACGGGTTCTTCTCGGTCCCGGTCGACCACCTGCACGCGCTGCGTGAGCTGGCCGGCCACTTCCGGAACCAGGACCTGTCCAACACGGTCGTGGTGTCACCGGACCTGGGCAACGCCAAGCAGGCGGCCGCGTTCGCCCGGCGGCTGGGCCTGCCCGTCGCGGCCGGCGCCAAGGAGCGGCACAGCGACCAGCGGGTCACCATCACGTCCATCATCGGCGACGTGGACGGCCGGGACGTTATCGTGCTGGACGACGAGATCGCCCGGGGCACCACGATCCTGGAACTGCTGGACCGGCTGCGCGAGCATGACGTGCGGTCCGTCCGGGTGGCCTGCACGCACGGGCTGTTCGCCGACGGCGCGCTGGAGCGGATCGAGGCCGCGCCCGAGGTGGTCGAGGTGGTCTGCACCAACACCGTGCCGATCCCGGACAAGCTGCGCGGCGGCAAGCTCACCGTCATCTCGCTCGCGTCCGCGCTGGCCGAGGCCATCCGCCGGATCCACGAGGGGGAGTCGGTCAGCGTCTTGTTCGGCCCGCACTAATCCGGGCTTGCGCTGATCCGCCAGCACCGGGCCCCCGGGCCCGGTCCGCGGCTATGCTCCGCACAGGCGCACACCGGGCAGACAGGGAGACAGCGTGACGCGGAACTGGTTCAGCACGGCAGCCCGGCCCCGGGACCAGGACGTGAACCGGGACTTCGACACCAGTGTCGCGCACCCGGCCCGGTTGTATGACTACTGGCTCGGCGGCAAGGACAACTTCGCGGCCGACCGGGCCGCGGGCGACGCAGCCACCGCGGCCAACCCCGGGATCATCGCCGGGGTCCGGGCCAACCGCCGGTTCCTCGCCCGCGCTGTGCGGTACCTGGCCCAGGAGGCAGGCGTCCGGCAGTTCCTCGACATCGGCACCGGGCTGCCCTCCGCGGACAACACGCACGAGGTCGCCCAGCTGGCCGCCCCGGAGTGCCGGGTCGTCTACGTGGACAACGACCCCATCGTGCTGGCACACGCCCGCGCGCTGCTGACCAGCACCAGGGAAGGCGCTACCGGCTACATCGACGCGGACGCGCGGGACGTCGCGACCGTGCTCCGGCGGGCGTCCGGCTGCTTGGACCTGACCAGGCCAGTCGCGCTGATGTTCCTGCTGATCCTGCAGTACATTCCCGACGCCGACGACCCGCATTCGATTGTGGCGCGGCTGCTCGATGCCCTGCCATCCGGTAGCTACCTGGTGCTGTCGGACACCGCCAGCGACATCCGGGCGGAGGTCACCGGCCCGTCCACCGCCCGCCTCAACGAGCGGCTCGGCCGCGCCCGGCTGACCCGCCGGTCCCGGGCTGAGATCGAGCGGTACTTCACCGGCCTGGAGCTGATCGAGCCAGGGATCGTCCCGCTGAACCGGTGGCGCCCGGCCGCAGGCACCCCGGAGCCTGCTGACGATCTGCCGGCCTACTGCGGCATCGGCCGGAAGCCGTAACGCTCAGGCGTCCTCGATCGCGCGGGCGACCTGCTCGAAGGTCAGCGGCAGGTCGCGGACCCGGACACCGACCGCCTCGGCCAGGGCGTTGCCGATCGCGGCGGCGACCGGCCCCTGGGCCAGCTCACCGGCCCCGGTTTCCGGCTCGCCCGGTGCCTCCACCAGCCGCACGGCCACCTCGGGCACCTCGGTGAACCGCAGGATCGGGTAGCTGTCCCAGTTCACCGAGGTGATCCGGGAGCGGTTGAAGCGGACCCGCTCGCGCAGCGCCCAGCTGGCGCTCTGCACCGCCCCGCCCTCGACCTGGTTGATCACCCCGTCCGGGTTGATCACCCGGCCGACATCCACGGCCAGCCAGATCCGGCGCACCTGGACCGCCGTGTCCGCAGCCACCTCGGCGACGGCCGCGCAGTAGCCAGCGGTGCCCTTGTACCGGGCGAAGCCCAGCCCGAACCCGGTGCCCTCGCCCTGCGGCCGGCCCGTGGCCCAGCCTGCGCAGCTGGCTGCCTCCTCGATGACCCGCCGGGACCGCGGGTCGGTGAGGTGCGCCAGCCGGAACGCCACCGGGTCCGCCCCGGCCGCGGCGGCCAGCTCATCCATGAACGACTCGATGGCGAACACGTTCAGGAACGCGCCGAGCGAGCGCAGCGCCGAGGTCCGGACCGGCATGGCCAGCACCCGGTGCCGGGTGACGGCCAGGTCGGGGATGTCGTAGCCGGGCACGGCGTTCCGGGTAGCGCCCATCGCGCCGGTTGGCGGCCCGTCCGGGGCCGCAGTCATCGGGCGGCCGCCCGCGAGGTGGCTGAAGGCGAGCAGGCGCGGCTCGCCGCCGCTGCCCGGGCGGCCGACGAACCCGTTGCTCCACACGTCCTGGCGCCAGGTCTGGATCCGGCCGCTGGCATCCAGCCCGGCGGACAGCCGGGCCAGCATGGCCGGCCCGAACGGCGCCCAGGACAGCTCGTCCTCGCGGGACCACTGCACCCGGACCGGCCGCCCGGGCACCGCGCGGGCCAGCAGCACCGCGTCCAGGGCCACGTCGTCCGCGGCGTTGTGGCCGTAGGCGCCGGCCCCTTCGACGTGCTGCACGGTTACCAGGTCCTCGGCCAGCCCCAGCCCCGCGGCCAGCGCACCGCGCAGCGCGAACACACCCTGGCTGTGCGTCCAGACGCTGACCCGCGGGCCGTCCCAGCGGGCGGCCGCGCAGCCGGGCGCCATCGACGCGTGCGCCACGAACGGCCGGGTGAACTCCGCGGCCAGGGTCCGGGTCACCCGGGCCGCTGCCGCGGGATCAGCGCGCTCGGTCACCGGCTGCACCTGGGCGGGCTGGCCGAGCAGGAAGCCCTTGAGGTCGTCCTCGTCCGGCAGGGTCTGCGGGGTGGTCCACTGCGCCGCCGCGGCCAGCCGCCGGGCCGCCCGCACCGCGGCCCGGTCCGATGTGGCGACCACGCCCAGGAACGACCCGTCCCGCACCGGGGCCAGCAGTTCCGGCGGCAGGTCAGGGTGGCCGAGCCCGGTCAGGGTGGCGCCCGGGGCCGGGGGCCGGACTACCCGGCCGAACACCATGCCCGGCAGCACCAGGTCGTGCAGGAACCGCGGCCGTCCGGTGACCTTGTCCGGCAGGTCGAGCCGGGGCGCGCTGCGGCCCGCCACCGACCAGCGGCCGGGCGGCTTGGCGGGCACCGGCGGCCCGGCCGGCTGGCCGAGCAGGCCAGGCTCCTCCAGCGACCAGTAGGTCAGGCCGGTGTCCCTGGCCGCGCTGCGGATCGCGCCGTCCCGCACGGTGAGGCTGGCCGGCTCCAGGCCGAGCTTGGCCGCGGCCGCGGCCAGGTACCCCTGCCGGGCCTGCGCGCAGGCCTGCCGCAGCGCGCCGCCCGATTCCTCGATGGACCGGCTGCCGGAGGTGACTCCCTCGTCCGGGCTGCTGCCCGTGCTCACCGGGGCGACCCGGACCCGGTCCAGGGCCACGTCCAGTTCCTCGGCTGCGATCTGGGCCAGCGCGGTCCACACCCCCTGGCCGTATTCCACCTTGCCGGACCTGATCGTGACCACGCCGTCCTCGGCAAAGTCCAGCCAGCGGCCGAGTAGCGGGTTGGCGGCCAGGGTCGGCGGCAGCCCGTCGCTCATCCGCGGGCTTCCGAGCCACTCGCGGGGGGTTCCGGGGGGTCGCCCCCTGGGCCGCTCGCGGGTGAGGCGGGGCGCGCCGTAGGCGTGTCCCCTCCGGGCCGGCGGCTGGCGGGGGGTTCCGGGGGGTCGCCCCCCGGGCCAGCACTGGCGCGCAGCACGGCCCGGACGATCCGCTGGTGCGTGCCACACCGGCACAGGTTTCCGTCCAGCGCGGTCCGCACCTCGGCCTCGGTCGGCGCCGGGTTGGCCCGCAGCAGCGACACCGCGCTCATCACCATGCCGGACGTGCAGTACCCGCACTGCGCGGCCTGCTCATCCAGGAACGCCTGCTGCACCGGGTGCAGCGACCCGCCGTCCAGCAGGCCCTCGACCGTGGTGATCTGCTTGCCCTCGGCCGCCCAGACCGGGAAGTCGCAGGAGGACCGGGCCCGGCCGTCGAGCAGCACCATGCAGGCCCCGCACAGCCCCTGGCCGCAGCCGAACCGCGGCCCGGCCAGGCCCAGGTCGGCCCGGAGCACGTCGAGCAGGGACGCGTCCGGCTCACAGACCACGGTCCGGTCCACGCCGTTCACGGCCAGCCTGATGTCCTGTCTCATCCGTCACGCTCTGCTGTCTTGACGATGCCCACGGACAGAGAGTATGCATTCGTTTGCAGCGAATGGCCAGCAACGGAGGTAACTGCGTGGACGAGCGGGTAGCGATGGCGATCTCGCACTGGGCCCCCAGATTCACCATGAACGGGGTAACCGCGGGGGATTTCGAGCGGATCACCAGCGGCCTGGAGCACTGGTCCGACTGGTGTGCCGGGTGGAGCACCGTGGCCGCCGAGCACGAGAAGCTGGGCCGGGACGCGCTCACGGCGGGCCGCACCCTGTCCGCGGGCGCGCATTTGTCCCAGGCCGCCGTGTACTACCACTTCGGGAAATTCCTGTTCGTCGATGACCTGGACCAGATGCGCACCGCGCATATGGCCGCGGTGCGCTGCCTCAACGACGCGCTGCCCTACCTTGACCCGCCCGGCCGCCGGATCGAGATCCCGTTCGACGGCGCACGCATCGTAGGCGTGCTCCGGGTGCCACCGGGGGACCGGCCCCGGCCTGTCATGATCATGATTCCCGGGCTCGACTCCACCAAGGAGGAGCTGCGCAGTACCGAGGACCTGTTCCTGGAGCGGGGCATCGCCACGTTCAGCGTGGACGGCCCCGGGCAGGGCGAGGCCGAGTACGACCTGGCGATCCGGGGCGACTGGGAGGTCCCCGGGTCCGCCATCATCGATCATCTGGCCAAAGAGCCGTCGCTGGACCCCGCCCGGATCGGGGTCTGGGGGGTGAGCCTCGGCGGGTACTACGCGCCCCGGGTAGCCAGCGGGGACGAGCGGGTGCGCGCCTGCGTGGCGCTGGCGGGCCCGTTCAACTTCGCCGACAACTGGGCCAACCTCCCCGTGCTGACCCGGGAGGCGTTCCGGGTCCGGTCCAAGACGCGGGACGATGACCAGGCCCGGGCGGTGGCCGGGCAGCTCAGCCTGGACGGCCGCGCGGAGCGCATCCGCTGCCCACTGCTGGCGGTGATGGGCAGGCTGGACCGGCTGATCCCATGGGAGCAGGCGGCCCGGCTGGTCCGCGAGGCCGGCGGCCCGGCCCGGCTGCTGCTGCTGGAGCAGGGCAACCACGGCTGTGCCAACCTGGCGCCGTTCCACCGCTACGAGACCGCTGACTGGGTAGCCGAGCAACTGGAAGCGCGCCCCGGCAGACGCGCCGGATCGGCAGCGTGACCGGGGCGGCGGCGGCCGCCAGCGCTGCCGGGCTGCGCCTGCTCGCGCGGCACGACCTGGGCGGCCACGGCGACGGCATGCAGCTGATGCGCGCCGGTGACGTGCTCTACGTCGGGCACTTTGGCACCTCCGGGATGGGCACCTCGATCCTGGACGTGGCCGACCCGGCGAAGCCGGTTCTGGTAGCCCAGTGGCCGTCCCCGGCTCGCACCCACACCCACAAGGTCCAGGTGGCCGGCGGCCTGCTGCTGGTCAACCACGAGAAGTTCCCGTACCGGGGAGCGGCGGCCGGGTCGTTCTCGGCTGGCCTGGCCGTCTACCAGCTGAGTGACCCGCTGCGCCCGGAGCAGATCGCGTTCTGGCCCAGCGGCGGCCGTGGCGTGCACCGGGTGGTCTGGGCCGGCGGCCGCTACGCGCACATGTCCGCGACGCCGGACCACTTCCGCGACCGGATCTGGGTCGTGCTGGACCTGGCCGACCCAGCTCGCCCGGCCGAGGCCGCCCGCTGGTGGTGGCCCGGCCAGCGGGAGGACGAGCAGCCGTCCTGGCCGGCCGGGCAGCGGTACGCCGCTCACCACGCCCTGCTCGACGGCAACCGGGCCTACCTCGGCTACGACGACGCGGGCATGGTGGTGCTGGACGTCTCCGACATGACCCAGCCACGCCAGGCCGGGCAGCTGCGGTGGCCCGGCGGGTTCGACCCACACCTGCCTGCCGCTGCCCGGCCGGGAGCTGGTGGTGGTCACCGACGAGCAAGTGCGCGACGGCCCGCACGCGCCGCAGCGCACGATCCGGGTCATCGACGTCTCTGCTGGCCAGCCGCGGGTGCTGGCCTCTGCCCGCCCCCGGACCTGCGGTACGACGAGCTGCCGCTGCGGTTCGGCGCGCACAACCTGCACGAGAACCAGGCTGGGTCCTACCGCAGCGAGCGGCTGGTGTTCGCGACCTACTTCAGCGCCGGGGTGCGGGTCTACGACCTCGCTGACCCGGAGCACCCGGCCGAGGTAGCGCACTGGGTGCCCGAGCCGCCCGCAGGCCAGCCGGCCGCCCAGATCAACGACCTGTTCGTGGATTCCAGCGGGCTGATCTGGGCCACCGACCGGGTCAGCGGCGGGCTGTACGTGCTGGAGCCGGAACCTGCCCTGGCCGCGCTGATGGCGGCGGCCCGGGCCTAGCCCGGCAGCACCGGGCCGGGGGATATCCCCCGGTGAACACGGGCGATGGCTGGATTCTGCGAGCGGCCGCGGATCCGTAGCGTCGATCTCCAAGGGCACGAACCACGTGCGTGAGGAGAGAGACCATGATCGAGATCGAGGATCTCACCAAGCGGTACGGCGCTACCACAGCAGTGGACCAGCTCAGCTTCCGGGTCCGGCCGGGCACCGTGACCGGGTTCCTCGGCCCGAACGGGTCGGGGAAATCCACCACGATGCGGATGATCCTGGGGCTGGACCGGCCGGACGCCGGCCGGGCCACGATCGGCGGGCGGCGCTACCACGACCTGGCCTGGCCGCTGCGGGAGGTGGGCAGCCTGCTGGAGGCCCGGGCGTTCCACCCGGGCCGCACCGCCCGGGCGCACCTGACCGCGCTGGCGGCCAGCAACCGCATCCCCGCAGCCCGGGTGGACGAGGTGCTGGCGACCGTGGGCCTGGCCGACGTGGCCGGACGGCGGTCGGCAAGTTCTCGCTCGGCATGGCGCAGCGGCTGGGCATCGCCGGCGCGCTGCTCGGCGACCCGGCGGTGCTGCTGCTGGATGAGCCGGTGAACGGGCTGGACCCGGAAGGCATCCGGTGGCTGCGCACCCTGCTCCAGTCCCTGGCCGGGCAAGGCCGGACCGTGCTGGTGTCCAGTCACCTGATCAGTGAGATGGCGCTGACCGCCGAGCATCTCGTGGTGATCGGCCAGGGCCGCCTGCTCGCCGAGGCCACCGTGGCTGAGCTGTCGGCGGACCACGCCTCACTGGAAGAGGCGTTCCTGGCGCTCACCTCCGGGGCCACCAGCTACCGGTCCGCCACGGGCGGCCCGCAGGGGAGGATGTCATGAGCACGGCCGTGCCGCACCGCCCGGACCGGGGCCATTACCGGTTCGCCGACGTGACCCGGATGGAGTGGGTCAAGCTGCGCACGCTGCGGTCCACCGGATGGGTCACCGCGATCCTGGCGGCCGGCATGATCGGGCTGGCCGTGCTGGTGCTGGCCCATCTGCGCTACGGGCAGCTGAACGCGTCCGACAGGGCGTCGTTCGACCCGGTGAACCTCGGCTTCGTCGGCCTGGCCCTGGGCCAGCTGGTGATGGCGGTGCTGGGCGTGCTGACGATCACCGGGGAGTTCTCCTCCGGGATGATCCGGGCCACGTTCGCCGCCACCCCCCGGCGGCCGCTGATCCTCGCCGCCAAGGCCGTGGTCATCGGGTTGTTCGGCCTGGTCATCGGGGAGGTGCTCGCGTTCGCCGCGTTCGCCGCCGGGCAGGCGGCACTGGCCAGCCCGGCGCCGCACGCCACGCTTGGCCAGCCCGGGGTGCTCCGGGCGGTGCTGATGGCCGGCGCCTACCTGTGCCTGATGGGCCTGATCGGGCTGGGCATCGGCGCGATCATCCGGCACACTGCGGGCGCGATCACCGCCGTGGTGGGCATCGTGTTCGCGCTGCCGGTCATCTTCCTGGCCTTCCCGGCGGGCTTCGCGCACACGGTGGAGAAATTCCTGCCCGAGATCATCGCGGAGAACTCGCTGACCGCGGTCAAGAACGTCAGCCCGTCGCTCCCGGCCTGGACCGGGCTGGGCATGATGGGCGTCTACGCCGCGGTCACGCTGGTCGCTGGCGGCTGGCTGCTCGCCCGCCGGGATGCTGGCGCGTGAGAATAAGGCGGTGGACACCGTGGCACCGGTGACGCCGGTCAGCAGAGGCTTGCGGCCCGGGCGGAAGCCGCTGGCCGTGCTGGGCAGCGCGGCCCGCGCCGTGGCGCTGGCCCCGCTGCGCCGCCAGTTCCGCCGGGACCTGCTGTTCTGCCTCGCCTCGGGGTTGCTCGGGCTGGCCGGCTTCGCGGTGACCGCGGGCCTGCTGCTGCCCGGGCTGGCCATCTGCGGGTCGGTGCTCGGCATCGCGGCCGGCCTGCTGCTGGTCATCGCGGCCACCCGGGCCGCCCGGCAGGCGGACGCCCTGCTCCGGGAGGGCCTGGTCCGGCTGCTCACCGATCGCGGGCATGAGGTCCCGGCCGCGGTGGCGGATGCCGCCGCACTGCTCGCCGCCGTGGCCGAGCACCATCCGGACGTGGTCGTGGTGGATGTGCGGATGCCGCCCACGTTCACCGACGAAGGCCTGCGCGCCGCGCTGGAGCTGCGCCGGGACCACCCGGGCACCGGGGTGCTGGTGTTCTCCCAGTACGTGGAGACCCGGTATGCGACCAGGCTGCTCGCGGGCGGCACCGCCGGGGTCGGCTACCTGCTCAAGGACCGGGTCGCGGACGTGGCCGAGTTCGCCGGGGCGCTGGCCCGGGTGGCGGCGGGCGGCACCGCGCTGGACCCGGAGGTGATCAGCCAGCTGCTCGGCGCCAGGGGCCGGGCGGACGGCCTGGCCTCGCTCACCGCCCGGGAGCGCGAGGTGCTCGCGCTGATGGCCGAGGGCCGGTCCAACGCGGCCATCGCCGCCGAGCTCGTCGTGTCGCCGGGGGCGGTGGAAAAGCACGTCGCGGGGATCTTCGGCAAGCTCGGCCTGCCGCCCTCAGACACTGACAACCGCCGGGTGCTCGCGGTGCTGCAGTTCCTCGGCGCCTGACGCCGGCCCGGTCAGAGCGCGGTGAGGATGCGCGGGCCCGCGTCGGTGATGGCCACGGTGTGCTCCGCGTGCGCGGCCCGGCTGCCGTCCGCGGTGCGCAGCGCCCAGCCGTCCTCCGCCACGTGGAACGCGTCCCGGCCGCCCGCTATGAACATGGGCTCGATGGCCAGCGCCAGCCCGTGCTTCAGCCGCAGCCCGCGGCCCGGCCGACCCTCGTTCGGCACGTGCGGGTCCTCGTGCATGTGCCGCCCGATACCGTGCCCGCCGAACCCGGATGGGATGCCGTAGTGCGCGGACCGGCCGATGCTGCCCACCGCGTTCGAGATGTCGCCGATCCGGGCCCCGGTCACCGCGGCGGCGATGCCCGCCGCCAGCGCCCTTTCCGCGGTCTCGATGAGCAGCAGGTCCGCCGGGCGGGGGGTGCCCACGATGAAGCTGATCGCCGCGTCGCCGGTCCAGCCGTCCAGTTCGGCGCCGCAGTCGATGCTGACCAGGTCCCCGTCCCGGAGCCGGTAGCCGTCCGGGATGCCGTGCACGATCGTGTCGTTCACCGACGCGCAGATCACCGCGGGGAACGGGGTGGGCGCGAACGAGGGGTGGTAGTTCAGGAACGGGGAGGTGGCGCCGGCCTCCCGGATCACCGCATGCGCCGCCTCGTCCAGCTCCACCAGGCTGGCACCCACGGCTGCGGCATCCCGTGAGGCAGCCAGGGCCTGCGCTACGACCCGGCCCGCTGCGCGCATGGCCTCCAGCGCCACGTCGGTTTTGATCTCCACCATGTCCTGCTGTGTCCCTCCGGACGGTCAGTGCCACCGCGGCGGTGTGCGTTGCGGCGGGCATAAGCGGCTGCGGGCGCGCGCGGTGGCGCGAAGCTAATCCTCGGCCCGGCCGCCCAGGTGACGGGCCAGGAAACGCTCGGCGGCGGCGTAAAACCGCAGCCGGTTCCCTGGCTTGGCGAAGCCGTGACCCTCGTCAGGAAACAGCAGGTACTCGTGATCGATTCCCGCCTGCTGCAGCGCGGCCACGATCTGCTCGGACTCAGCCTGCTTCACCCGCGGGTCGTTGGCGCCCTGGGCGATCAGCAGCGGGATCCGGATGTCGTGCACGCGTGACAGCGGGGAACGGGACCAGAGGAAGTCGGCGTCCTGGCCCGGGTCACCGACCCGGGTGTGGAACTGGGCGACCATCGGGGCCCAGTACGGCGGGATCGTCTCGATCAGCGTCTTCAGGTTGGACGGCCCGACGATGTCCACCGCGCAGCGGAACAGCTCCGGCGTGAACGCCGCGCCGACGAGCGCCGCGTATCCGCCGTACGAGCCGCCGTAGATGCCCACCCGGGCCGGGTCGGTCCAGCCCTGGCTGGTGACGTGGGCCACCGCGTCCACCAGGTCGTCGTGCATCCGGCCACCCCACTCGCGGTCACCGGCGTTGACGAACGCCTTGCCGTAGCCGGTGGAGCCGCGAAAGTTTACCTGCACGCACAGGTAGCCGCGGTTGGCGAGCCACTGGGCCTCGGGGTGGTAGCCCCAGGCGTCCCGGGCCCACGGGCCGCCGTGCACGTTGAGCACGGTCGGCAGGCCTTCCCGGGCCGCTCCTGGCGGGAACGTCGCATAGCCGTGGATGGTGTACCCGTCCCGGGAGGTGAACGAGAACGGCTCCATCGGCGCCAGCTCGTAGCGGGACAGCTCCGGCCTGATCTCGAACAGGAACGCGCCAGTACGGGTGCGCCGGTCGTAGCTGAAGTACTGCACCGCGCTGGTGTCGTTGTTGAACGCCACCAGCCAGGTCTCATCCGCGTCGTCGTGGTCGCTGAACGACGGGTCGCCGGGGTGCAGCGCCCGGATCGCGGCCAGGTCCGGCTCCAGGTCCGGGTCGAGCACCTGGTACTCCAGCCGGTCCTTGAGGAACACGACGATCTGCGGCTCGCGGGTGTCCGGGTGCAGCCGGACCCCGGCCACGTCGGCTTCCGGGTCCTCGGCCAGCACCTGCTGCGCCCCCGTGGCCAGGTCGAAGCGGACCAGCCGGCCGGTCTGCGCGCCCACCGAGCTGAGCGCCAGCAGTGCGCCGCCGTCCTCGCTGAACTCCACCGGCCCGCTGGTCAGCGCGTCGTCCGCGGGGACAGCCAGCAGCGGCCGCCAGTCGTCCTCGGCGCGGTCGCGGACCATGACGACCATGCCGCCGTCGGGCTGCGGCGTGAGGCCGGCCCGGACCGCGAGCTGGCTGTCCGCGACCCAGCCGATGAAGCCCGGGTTCGCCACCTCCTTGACCAGGTCCCCGGTGGTGAGGTTGAGCCGGTACACGTCGTGCAGCTGGGGGTTGTCCCGGTTCAGCCCGATCAGCAGCTCGTCCGGGAACTTCTTCTCCACGGCGATGACCTCGCACCGGACACCGTCGAACGGGGTCAGGTCCCGCCGGTGCGTTGTCTCCAAATCGACATCGTGCAGCCGCCAGTTCTCGTCGCCCCCGGTGTCCTGCAGGTACACCAGGTGCCGGCCGTCGTGCGCCCAGCCGAACATGCGGATGCCGCGGTCGGTGTCGTCGGTGACCACCTGGGCGGCGGCCCAGTCCACCCCGCCGCTGCCCAGCGGGGCCACCCAGACGTTCAGCACCCCGTCGTGCGGGGCGATCCAGGCCAGCCTGGTGCCGTCGGGGGAGATGTGCGGACTGATGCGCTCCGGGTTCCCGAACAGAACCACGCGGGGGATGAGATCGGCCATGAGCCATGCCTACCATGCCCGGCCAGGTCCGCAGTACGATCTGCCGCGTGCCCGGTGACCGGATCGTGATCAGGAACGGCTACCTGCTGACGATGGACCCGGACCTGGGCGACATTCCCGGCGGCGACGTGCTGGTGGCGGGCGGCCAGATCGCGGCGGTCGGGCCGGGCCTGGACGCGCCCGGGGCCGACGTGCTGGACGCGCGCGGGATGATCGTGGCGCCCGGGCTGGTGGACACCCACTGGCACATGTGGAACACGCTGCTGCGCGGCATGTCCGGGGAGGGGCCGCCCGCCGGGTACTTCCGGGTGTCGGTCGAGCTCGGCCGCGCCTTCGGCGCGGCCGACTGCTACCAGGGCACGCTGCTGGCCTGCGCCGAGGCGGTCAGTTCCGGCATCACCACGGTGCACGACTGGTGCCATAACGTGCGCGGGCCGGAGCACGCCGAGGCCGGGCTGCGGGCACTGGCCGAGGCCGGGCTGCGCGCCCGGTTCTCCTACGGCTACGCCGCCGGGCACGCTAACGACCAGGCCATGGACCTGGCCGGGCTGCGCAGCCTGCACCGGTCCTGGGCCTCCTACCGCTGCGGCGGACGGCTCAGCCTGGGCATGGCCTGGCGCGGCACGGGCGGCAGCAACCCGGCGATGCGGGTCGCGCCGGAGGTCTACCGGCGGGAGCTGGCGGCCGCCCGCGAGCTGGGCCTGCCGGTCACCGTGCATGCCAGCGGGCCGCGGTCGGCGGCCGGCCAGATCGCGGCGCTGGCCGCCGCCGGACTGCTCGGGCGGGACCTCCAGGTGGTGCACGCGAACTGCGCGTCAGCGGGCGAGATCGCGGCGCTCGCGGAGGCCGGGTGCGCGGTGAGCGTGTCGCCGTACAGCGAGCTGCTGATCGGGTACGGCCTGCCGCGCACGGCCGAGTTCCGGGCGGCGGGCATCCCGGTCGGCCTGTCGGTGGACACGACCGCGCTGACCGGGAACGCTGACATGTTCGCGATCATGAAGGTGACGCAGGCGCTGGTCAATGCGGCGGCCGAGGACGAGTTCGCACTGACCGCCCGGCAGGCGCTGGCGCTGGGCACCATCGAGGGCGCCCGGTCGCTGGGGCTGGCAGGGGAGATCGGCTCGCTGACCCCGGGCAAGCGCGCGGACGTGATCATGGTGGAGTGTGCCGGGCCCAACCTGGGCGTGTTCACCGACCCGGCGCAGTTGCTGGTCACCGCGGCGCAGCCAGCCAACGTGCACACCGTGCTGGCGGACGGGCAGGTGCTGAAGCGTGACGGCCGGCTCACCGGCCTCGATATGGACCAGGTCAGCGCTGGTGCGCAGGCGGCGCTGGCCGGGGTGCGGGCCCGGGCCGGTTCCGGCGCGGCGCGCGGCCCGGTCCGGCCAGCATGATCAGGCAGGCGGCGGCGAGCACCGCGGCGGACAGCTGGACCGATGTGGTCAGCCCCAGGCGCGTGGCGAGCAGGCCCACCGCGGCGGTGACCAGCCCGCTGCCCAGGTAGGTGACCACGTAGAACAGGGCGACGGTGCCGGCCCGGCTGTCCGCCGGGGCGATCTCGTTGACCCGGCGGATGCCGCCCATGAACGCGAGCCCCTGCCCGGCACCCGCGACCGCCATCGCGGTGAACAACAGCACCACACTGCCCGCCGCGCCGGCCACGATCAGCGTGAGCAGCCCGGCGGCCAGGCCCGCGAGCCCGGCGGCCTGCGCCCGGCCCGGCCCCCAGTTCCGGCAGGCTGCCTGGGCCAGCGCGGCGACCAGCAGCAGTGACCCGGCGGCGGCCCCGCCAATGAGCAGGTCGCTGGCACCGGGCAGCTTGCTGCCGCCGGGCAGGTTGCCGCCGCCCAGCGTGGCGGCGGCGTAGGACCGGCACGAGGGCCAGCACCACATAGGCCACCGCCCAGGCCAGCAGGCTCACCACGGCAGGCCGGAGGAACTGGTGGCGGATCGCGGGCGCCAGCCGTGGCCAGCGGGGCTGCCAGCGCTGCCCGGTACGGCCGAGCGAGCCGGGCAGCGATGCCGCCACGGCCAGCGCCGGCAGCAGCAGGCCGATCTCGATCAGGTAGCTGAGCGTGCGCGGGCCGGGCGCGTACTGGGCCAGCGCACCCGCCAGCACCGGGCCGGCCCCGCACGCGGCCGTGGTCGCCGTCGCGGCCAGGAAGGACGCCCGGGCCCGGCGGCCGTGCGGCTCGGTCAGGACCAGCCCGGCGGTCAGCGCGCCGGAGCAGGTGCCGACGGCCAGGCCCTGCACTGCCCGTCCGGCGAACAGCCAGCCGGCTCCGGATGCTGCCGCGAGCAGTGCCGACCCGCAGGCGGCCGCGGTCAGGCCGGCCATCAGCACCGGGCGGTACCCGGCGGTGTCGCTGAGCGGGCCGCAGGCCAGCAGGGCCAGCACGACGGCCGCGGCGTACACCGCGACCAGCAGCGTGACATCGAGAGGGGAGAGATGAAACAGCCGCTCGTAGCTGGCGTACAGCGGGGTGGCCAGGTTCGTCCCGGTGAGCAGGACGGCCAGGGCGTAGCCGAGGCCCGCGAACCGCAGTCGTGACGCGGCCGGCGCCGCGCCGGTGACCAGCGGCGGGCCAGGCGCATTCACCGGTTCCGGGCTCACAGGTCTACTGTCCTGCCCCAGGCGCCGAGAGCACGTACCGGATCCCGTACACCCGATAGCGCGCGCGGTCGGACGCGGCGGCCATCGGCCGGTTCGTGGTGTCGGTACCGGTGCCGATGGGCTCGGTAACCGGGCAGGCCAGGATCCGGCCGAGGTCGGCGCCGGTGCTGCGATGGAACAGCACGCGTCAACTCCGGTGGCGTGCCCCGACGGCCGCGCGGACCCGGGCCATCAGCCCGGCCGCTGCTGGCCGGGCCCGGTGCGCCCCGGTGACCAGGATGTCCTCGATCTGCCGGGGGTCGGCCATCAGGTCCTGGTAGCGCTCGCGCGGCTGGGCCAGGAATTCGTCGAGCAGGGCGGCCAGCTGCTCCTTCAGTTCCTTCCAGGACATGTCTCCGTTTTCCAGGGCTGCGCGCACCCGCGCGGTGTCGCCGGGCTCGGCGATCTCCCGGTAGACCTGGAACAGCCCGGTGGCCTCCGGGTCCTTAGGCTCGCCCGCGGGGGTCGAATCGGTCCGGAACCGCATGATCAGCTTGCGCAGCTGGCCCGGGGGAGCGAACAGGGGGAGCACGTTCGCGTAGGACTTGCTCATCTTCCGGCCGTCGGTGCCCTGGATGCTGGCTGCGGTCGGGCTGGTCAGCAGTTCCGGGATGGTCAGTACCGGGCCATAGGCCTGGTTGAACTTGCCCGCGATGTCCCGGGTCATCTCCAGGTGCTGGGCCTGGTCCCGGCCGACCGGCACCACGTCGGCGGAGAAGGCCAGGATGTCGGACGCCATCAGCACCGGATAGCCGAACAGGCCCATGCTGACGTTCGCGTCGAGGTCGGCCTTGCCCTGCGCCCGGGCCAGGTCCACCGCCGCCTTGTAGGCGTGCGCGCGGTTCATCAGCCCTTTGGGCGTGACGCAGCCGAGGATCCAGGCCAGCTCGAAGACCTCGGGGATGTCCGACTGGCGGTACAGCGTCGCCCGGCCCGGGTCCAGGCCCATGGCCAGCCACGCCGCGGCGACCTCGTAGCTGAGGCTGGTCAGTGTCCGGGCGTCCCGGATCGTGGTCAGCGCGTGGTAGTCGGCAATGAAGTAGTACGCGTCGTAGCGCCCGGCCAGGGCCAGGGCCGGGCGGATCGCACCGATGTAATTCGCGATGTGCGGGATGCCCGTCGGCTTGATCCCGGTCAGCGAACGCCTGTCCATCGCCTGCCCCGTCTCCCGTGGCCAGCCTGGCACGGTAGCGCGGTACACACTGGGCCGCCGGTGACCCAGTATGCAGCGCGCTACCGTCTCAGCCTGATCTTCGGCGGAGGCGAGGGCTCATGGCGAGCCGTTTTCCGGGTTGACGGCGGATATTTGGTTACAGAGAGTGATGAAGGCTGCGGCGCTAGGCAACTCCGGCGCGACGTGGCACGATTTCGCAGGTGACCAGCAGACCCGCCGCGACGCAGCACCTGCGCGACCTCGCGCGGCTGCGCCGCGTCCGCGACCGGATCGACCGGGAGTACGCGCAGCCGCTGGACGTCGAGGCGCTCGCCCGCGGCGCGCACATGTCGGCCGGGCACCTCAGCCGCGAGTTCCGGCTCGCCTACGGCGAGTCGCCGTACGGCTACCTGATGACGCGGCGCATCGAGCGCGCGATGGCGCTGCTGCGCCGTGGCGACCTCAGCGTCACCGAGGTCTGTTTCGCGGTCGGCTGCTCGTCGCTGGGCACCTTCAGCACCCGCTTCACCGAGCTGGTCGGCGTGCCGCCCAGCACCTACCGGCGCCACGCGGCGCGCGCGACGGCGGGGATGCCGTCGTGCGTGGCGAAGCAGGTGACCAGACCGATCAGGAATCGAGAAGCGCCGGTCACCGAGCCGCAGCTAGCGTGACCGCCATGGACATCACCATTCACGCGAGCCTTCCTCCCGCATGACGACCCGGACGCCTCCCTGGCCTTCTATCGCGACACCCTCGGCTTCGAGGTCCGCAACGACGTCGGATACGGCGGGATGCGCTGGATCACGGTCGGCCCCGCCGACCAGCCCGGCACGTCCATCGTCCTGGAGCCCCCGGCCGCGCCAGGCTCGGCGTCACCGACGACGAGCGCCGCACCATCGTCGAGATGATGGCCAAGGGCAGCTACGCCCACATCACCCTGGCCACCAAGGACCTCGACGGCACCTTCGAGCGGCTGCAGGCCAGCGGCGCCGAGGTCGTCCAGGAGCCGACCGAGCAGCCCTACGGCGTTCGCGACTGCGCCGTCCGCGATCCCGCGGGCAACCTGATCCGCATCAACGAGCTCCGCTGAGCCGTCCGGCGATCGCACCGCCGTGCGTCGCGAACCGAGGTCACCTAGGGTGACCGCCCATGACCATCCCACGACTTCAGGAGTGACCATGACCAGCTCTTCGACCCAGGGAATCAAGACCGTGCTGCATCCCGTGTCCGACCTGGCGAAGGCCAAGGCGGTGTACGCCGCCCTGCTCGGCGTACCGCCGCAGACCGACGAGTCGTACTACGTCGGCTTCGAAGCAGCAGGCCAGCAGATCGGGCTGGTGCCGGGCGGTGCGGCGCAGGGCATGACCTCACCGGTGGCTTACTGGCACGTGCCGGACATCGAGGCGAAGCTGGCCGAGGTGACCGCCGCGGGTGCCACCGTGAAGGAGCCCGCGCACGACGTCGGTGGCGGCCGCCTGGTGGCCACCGTCACCGACCCCGACGGCAACGTCCTCGGGCTGCTCCAGGACCGATGAGTGCCGGCCCCCGCTCCCGCGCTCAGCGTCGCCGCGACACCGAGCACCGGCTCACCCACGACATCGATGCCTGGGTGGCCAGTGCCTCGGCAGACGGTGCGCCGTACCTGGTGCCGCTGTCCTTCGACTGGGACGGCGAGGCGCTGCTAGTGGCCACGCCGGCGGACAGCCCGACCGGCAGGAACCTGGCCGCCACCCGGGCTGTCCGGCTGGGGCTGGGCCACACCCGCGACGTGTCTATGCTCGAGGGCGAGGTCGAGGTCCTCGAGATCGGCGCGCTGCCGCAGGAGCGGGGTGACCGGTTCGCCGCGCGCACCGGCTTCGACCCGCGTGCGCTGGCCACGCCGTACCGCTGGTTCCGCATCTCCCCGCGCCGCATCCAGGCCTGGCGCGAGGTGGACGAGCTGCCCGGCCGCGAGCTGATGCGCGACGGCCGCTGGCTGGCCTGACGCTCCGGCCTGGCGCGCCGCGTGGCACTCCGGCCTGGCACGCCGCGTGGCCGGGCTCGAAGGCAGCCGCCTAGCAGATGGAGACACGATGAGCATGGCCACGGGGACGGACACGCAGTCGCCCGCGACGCACGCTGGTGACAGCCACGATCTGATCCGCGTGCACGGCGCGCGCGTGAACAACCTCAAGGACGTCAGCGTCGAGATCCCGAAGCGCCGGCTGACGGTGTTCACCGGCGTCTCCGGCTCGGGCAAGAGCTCGCTGGTGTTCGACACGATCGCCGCGGAGTCGCAGCGGCTGATCAACGAGACGTACAGCGCCTTCGTGCAGGGCTTCATGCCGACGCTGGCCCGGCCCGAGGTCAACGTACTCGAAGGGCTGACGACCGCGATCATCGTCGACCAGCAGCGGATGGGTACCGACCCGCGCTCCACGGTCGGTACCGCCACCGACGCCAACGCGATGCTGCGCATCCTGTTCAGCCGGCTCGGCAAGCCGCACATCGGCTCGCCGCAGGCGTTCTCCTTCAACGTCGCCTCCATCAGCGGAGCGGGTGCGGTCGCGTTCGAGCGCGGCGGCAAGACCGTGAAGGAGCGGCGTAGCTTCAGCATCACCGGCGGTATGTGCCCGCGTTGCGAGGGCCGGGGCACGGTCTCCGATATGGACCTCGCCCAGCTCTTCGACGACTCCAAGTCGCTGGCCGAGGGCGCAATCCTGATCCCCGGCTACACCGTGAACAGCTTCTGGACGGTGCAGGTCTACATGGGGGCGGGCTTCCTCGACCCGGACAAGCCGATCCGCACGTACACCAAGAAAGAGCGGCAGGACTTCCTCCACCACGCGCCGGTCCGGGTGAAGGTCAACGGCGTCAATGTCACCTACGAGGGGCTGATCCCCAAGATCCAGAAGTCGATCCTGTCCAAGGACCGGGAGTCGCTGCAGCCGGTGATGCGGGAGTTCGTGGACCGCGCGATCACGTTCACCACCTGCCCCGAGTGCGGCGGCACCCGGCTCAGCGAGGCGGCCCGGTCGTCGAAGATCAAAAGCATCAACATCGCCGACGCTTGCGCCATGCAGATCAGCGACCTCGCCGCGTGGGTGCGGGAACTCGCTGAGCCGTCGGTCGCCCCGCTGATCGAGGCGCTGGGGGAGACCCTCGATTCGTTCGCGGAGATCGGGCTGGGCTATCTCTCGCTCGACCGGCCGTCGGGCACGCTGTCGGGCGGCGAGGCGCAGCGCGTGAAGATGGTCCGCCAGATGGGCTCCGCGCTCACCGACGTCACCTATGTCTTCGACGAGCCGACGATCGGGCTGCACCCGCACGACATCGAGCGGATGAATGACCTGCTGCTGCGGCTGCGCGATAAGGGCAACACGGTGCTCGTCGTCGAGCACAAGCCGGAGGCGATCGCGATCGCCGACCACGTCATCGACCTCGGCCCGCGGGCCGGCGCCGAGGGCGGTGAGGTGATGTTCGAGGGCACCATCGAGGGGCTGCGGGCCAGCGGCACCATCACCGGCCGCCACCTCGACGACCGGGCCACCCTCAAGGACACGGTGCGGGCGCCGGAGGGCACGGTCGAGGTCCGCGGCGCCCGCACTCACAACCTGCGGGACGTCAACGTCAACATCCCGCTCGGCGTGCTGGTCGTCGTGACCGGGGTGGCGGGCTCGGGCAAGAGCTCGCTGATCCACGGTTCGGTGTCCGGGCAGGACGGCGTGGTGTCGGTCGACCAGGGCGCGATCCGCGGCTCGCGACGGAGCAACCCGGCGACCTACACCGGACTGCTCGACTCGATCCGTAAGGCGTTCGCGAAGGAGAACGGCGTCAAGCCGGCGTTGTTCAGCGCCAACTCCGAGGGCGCCTGCCCGAACTGCAACGGCGCCGGCGTGATTTACACCGACCTGGCGATGATGGCCGGCGTGGCCGCTCCCTGCGAGGTGTGCGACGGCAAGCGGTTCCAGGCCCAGGTGCTGGAGTACACGTTCGGCGGCAAGGACATCAGCGAGGTCCTGGCGATGCCGGTCGCCGAGGCGCTGGAGTTCTTCGGCGACGGTGCGGGCAACGTCCCGGCCGCGCACAAGATTCTCGAACGGCTCGCCGACGTCGGGCTCGGTTATGTCAGCCTCGGCCAGCCGCTCACCACCCTGTCCGGCGGCGAGCGGCAGCGGCTCAAGCTCGCCACCCACCTGGGCGAGAAGGGCGGCGTCTACGTCCTGGACGAGCCGACGGCCGGACTCCACCTCGCCGACGTCGAGCAGCTGCTCGGCCTGCTCGACCGGCTCGTCGACTCCGGCAAATCGGTCATCGTCATCGAGCACCACCAGGCGGTCATGGCGCACGCCGACTGGATCATCGACCTCGGCCCCGGGCCGGCCACGACGGCGGCCGGATCGTCTTCGAGGGCACCCCCGCCGACCTCGTCGTCGCCCGCTCCACCCTCACCGGCGAGCACCTCGCGGCCTACGTCGGCACCTGACCGAACCGCCCGGTGTGGTTTCCGTGGGTCTCTGGCTGGATGCCAGGAGCGGTGCGGGGCGCTGGGTGGCGGGGGAAGGTGATGTCGATGGCGAGGCCGCCGCCGGGGCGGGGCTGGGCGGTGATGGTGGCGGCGTGGGCGGTGGCGATGGCGGCGACGATGGACAGGCCGAGGCCGTGGCCGCCGTCGTGGCGGGCGGGGCGGGGGCCGGGCCGGTGGAAGGGCTGGAACAGGCGGTCGACGTCGGCGGGCGGGATGACCGGCCCGGAGCTGGTCACGGACAGGACGGCGCCGGCGGGGCTGGTGCTGGTGGTGATCTGGATGTGCCCGCCGGGGATGTTGTGCCGGGCGGCGTTGTCGATCAGGTTGGCGGCCAGCTGCTGGACCAGGAGGGGGTCACCGTCGAGGATGGCGGGCTGGATGGCGGTGTGGACGTGCAGGCTGAGGCGGGTGATCGCGGGGCGGGTGGCGGCCAGGGCGGCGGTGGTGATGGCGGCCAGGTCGGCGGGTTCGTGTTCGCCGGGGCTGGCTTCGCTGCTGGCCAGGGTGAGCAGCGCCTCGATGAGGCGTTCTTGCCCGGCGTTGGAGGCGAGCACTTCCCGGGCGGTGGCCTGCCAGGTGGCGGTGGTGGCGGCCGGGTCGGCGAGGGTGACCTGGAGCAGGGTGCGTTCGCGGGTCAGCGGGGTGCGCAGCTCGTGCGAGGCGCTGGCGGCGAAGCGCCGCTGGGCGCCGAAGGAGGTTTCCAGCCGCGCGAACAGGCTGTCGAGGGTGTCGGCGAGTTCTTTGAGTTCATCGCCGGGTCCGGGCAGGGCCAGCCGCTCGTGCAGGCTGCTGGCGGAGATCCGGCGGGCGGCGGCGGTGATCGTGCGCAGCGGGCGCAGTACCTGGCCGGCGATGAGCCAGCCGATCGCGGCGGCGGCCACCGCGATGGCCGCCAGGGCGACGCCGGCGGCGATCAGCAGCTGCTGCCTGCCGAGGGAAAGCTGCCCCAGACCCGTCATGTGGATCGTCACCGCGGGCGGCTGGACGGCGATGGGGATTACCCTGCCTTGCTGGTAGAGGTGGGGCACCGGGTGCGCCGCGTTCCCGAGCAGGCCGTAGAGCAGGTAGGTAACGGCCAGCACGGTCGCGGCGCAGGCCAGGAACACCGCGCCGCCGTACAAGACGGTCAGGCGCAGCCGGGCGGTGCGGCGGGGCAGCCGCAGCCAGCGCGGGCGGCCGGGCCACGGCCGGGGGGTGTGCATCAGGGTCCTCCGATGCGGTAGCCGCTGTCCCGGACGGTCTGGATCACCGGCGGGTCGCCGAGCTTGGCCCGGAGCCGGCCGATGGTGGTCTTCACGGTGGTGGTGAACGGGTCGGCCGCTTCGTCCCATACCCGCTCCAGCAGTTCCTCGGCCGGGACCGGCCGCCCGTCCGCGGCGAGCAGGCATTCCAGCACGGCGAGTTCCTTGGTGGTGAGCGGCAGCCGCCGCCCGGCGCGGACCGCGACCCGGCGGGCCGGGTCCAGGCTCAGGTCACCGTGCCCGAGGCTGGCGGGCAGCGGCGCGGCGGCGCGCCGGCCCAGGGCCCGGATGCGGGCCACGAGTTCCGCGAAATCGAACGGCTTGGGCAGGTAATCATCGGCGCCCAGCCCGAGGCCCTCGACCCGCTCCCGGACCGACCTGGCCGCGGTCAGCATCAGCACCCGGGTCCCGGACCTGCCCGCGGCCAGCGCCCGGCAGACGTCGTCGCCGTGCACGCCAGGCAGGTCCCGGTCCAGCACCACCACGTCATAGCGGCTGACCGCCACATGCTCCAGCGCCGCGGCGCCGTCCAGCGCCACATCGACAGCCATCCCCTCCCGGCGCAGCCCGGCCGCCACCGCCGTGGCCAGCACCTCATCATCCTCGGTCACCAGAACCCGCATCGCCTGCCCGCCGCCTCCCGGGCCCGGCGGCATGCCAGCCGCCGCTTCCCAGGATCGCAGGCCCCAGGTAACAGCCAGGTGACATTTTCCGTCACTGTGCTGTCACCTCCCCTTCTGTACAACAGCTTGCGGGGGACAGCAGGACAAAGACACCATGTCCCGCCTCAGCTTTCGAGGAGGCCGCGATGAACGGCAAGACCGGCGGTAACCAGGGCCCGCGGCGCGCGGCAGCCCTGGCGGTCGTGGCAGCCGTCGCCGCGGCGACGGCGGCGTGCGGCGTCGTGCATGTGCATATCGGGTCCTCCGGCGGCCCTGCCCCGGCAGGCCCGGCGGCCTACCGGGCGGACCTTGCCTACGCGCACTGCATGCAAACCCACGGCCTGCCAGGCTTCCCCAACCCCAGCCCATCTGGCGGCCCCAGCTTCCAACTGAACAGCAACCCCAACAGCCCCGCGGCGCGGGCTAATGACGCCTGCGAGCACCTGCTGCCGGCCGGCAGCACGCGGACGGTCACCGGCGCGTACATCAGCGAGACCGCCTGGAGCAACCCGGGTAACCAGCCGTCCGCGTCGGGTGGCGGGTTCAGCCGGCTGTTCGCCCGGCCCGCCTACCAGGACGGCGTGCCCGGCATCGGCGCCATGCGGGGCGTGCCGGACGTCGCCGCGGCCTGGGAGCCCGCGGCTCCTGCCGCGTTCTAGTCTCGCCGACCGGCGGATGGCCTACGGGCAGCCGCTTCCGCATGGCCCTGCGCGGGTTCAGTCAAGGAAACTACTATCCGAGAGAATACTCTTGGAGTATTCTCTCGGATGTGAGCGTTCCAGTGACACTGCTTGGCCTGCTTGAGCGGGGGCCAAGCCACGGATACGACCTGAAACGGGACTACGACACCTACTTCGGCCGCGGCAGGCCGCTGCGCTACAGCCAGGTGTACGCGACCCTGTCCCGGCTAGCCAGGGACGGAAAGGCGGTCCCCGGGCCCGTCGAGCAGGGGGCCGGGCCTGAACGCCGACGGTACGCCATCACCGAGGCGGGCATCGCCGACGTGGAGCGGTGGCTGGCCGAGCCAGCCCCGCCGGAGCCGGACCTGACCAGCGAGCTGTTCGCCAAGGTGGTGGTCGCCCTGATGCTCGGCCGCCCGGCCGGCAAGTACCTGGACACCCAGCGGGCGGCGCACCTGCAGCGGATGCGCGAGCTCACCGAACTCAAACATGACTCCGATCTGGTCGGCGTGCTTCTCGCCGACCACTCGCTCTACCGGCTGGAGGCTGACCTGCGATGGATCGACCACGCCGCGGCCCGGCTGGACCTGCTCGCACGGGCGGTGCGCCGGTGACCACGAACCTCCCCGCCGCGGCGGCCTCCGGGGCCGGGAACATCGTCGAGGCGCGGGACCTGGTGAAGTCGTTCGGCAGCACGCCGGCGCTGCGCGGCGCCTCGCTGGGCGTCCGGGAGGGCGAGATCGTCGCGGTCATGGGGCCGAGCGGCTCGGGCAAGTCCACGTTGCTGCACTGCCTGGCGGGCATCCTGGTTCCCGAGCAGGGCGAGGTCTGGTTCGGCCGGCAGCGGCTGGATGCCCTGAGCGACGAGCGGCGCAGCGCGCTGCGCCGGGACCGGTTCGGGTTCGTGTTCCAGTCCGGTCAGCTGGTTCCCGAGCTGACCGCGGAACAGAACGTGGCCCTGCCGCTGCTGCTGTCCGGCACCCGCCGCGGCCCGGCGATGACGGCGGCCAGGAAATGGTTTCCCGCGCTCGGCCTGGACGGGCTTGAGCACCGCAGGTCCGGGGAGCTGTCCGGCGGGCAGGCGCAGCGCGTCGCGCTGGCCCGCGGCCTGGTCGCCGGCCCGCAGGTGCTGTTCGCCGACGAGCCGACCGGATCGCTGGACTCGGTATCTGGCGAGCTGGTGATGGACCTGCTGGTCGCCGCGGCCCGCGAGCACGGCACCACCGTCATCCTGGTCACCCACGACGCCCGGGTCGCAGCCTACGCCGGCCGCGAGGTCATCGTCCGCGACGGCAGGGTCGGCACGCTCACCGGAGCGCAGCCGTGATCGGGCTCGGCCTGCGGCTGGTGATCAGCGGCGGCCGCGAGGCGATCACCCGGCTGGTCATCCTGGCCGTCGCGGTCGGCCTGGGGGTCGGCCTGCTGCTGACCGCCGTGGCCGCGACCAACGCGGTCACCACCTGGAACAACCGCCACGCCTGGTACTGGACCGGCACCGCGTGGGTGCCCCCCGGCCCGGCGGCGGGCGTCGCCCCGCTGTGGTGGCACCCCGGCGGCGACATCTTCAACGGCCAGACGATCAGCCGCTTCGACGTGGCCGCCACCGGGACCTCGTCGCCGGTGCCGCCGGGCATCCCCCGGGACCCGGGACCCGGCCAGTACTACGCCTCGCCCGCGCTCGCCGCGCTGCTGCGCGGCACCCCGGCGAACCAGCTGGCCGGCCGCTACCCCGGCCACCTGGCCGGCCCGATCGGCGACGCCGCGCTGCCGTCCCCGAACTCGCTGGTCATCATCATGGGGCGCACCCCGGCGCAGCTCGCGCACACCCCGAATAGCGTGCCGGTGACGTCGATCTCCACAACGGAGCTGGGCTGGCCGGTCCCCCGGACGGAGGCCAACTCCAAGGGCCTGACCTACGCCCCGCTCGACCCGGGAGGCGGGGCGAACGCCACCGACCTCATCCTGTCCGTCGTGGCGCTGGCCATCCTGGCCCCGGTGCTGATCTTCATCGCCACCGCGACCCGGCTGTCGGCCGCCCGCCGTGAGGAACGGTTCGCGGCGATGCGCCTGGTCGGCGCGACCCGCAGGCAGGTCTCGTGGCTCGCCGCCACCGAATCGACGGTGGCCGCGGTCCTCGGGGTGGCGGCCGGCTTCGGGATCTTCTTCCTGCTGCGCATCCTGGTCGCGGGCATCCCGTTCATCGGCGAGCCGTTCTTCCCGAGCGAACTGGCGCTCAGCCTGCGGGACATCCTCGCGGTCGCGATCGGCCTGCCCGTCTTCGCCGCGGTGGCGGCCCGGGTGGCGCTGCGCCGGGTGCACATCTCCCCGCTCGGCGTCGCCCGGCGGGCGACGCCGAAGCCGCCGCGGGCCTGGCGGGTGGTGCCGCTGCTGGCCGGCCTGGCCGAGCTCGGCTTCTGGACCATCCACGGCCACCCGGCCTCCATGGGCGGGCAGGTCCAGGCGTTCGTGTCCAGCTTCCTGCTCATCATCGTCGGCCTGTTCATCGCGGGCCCGTGGCTCACCATGGCCGCGGCCATGGTCATGGCCCGGTGGACCAGCCGCCCCAGCACGCTGCTCGCCGCCTGCCGCCTCGCCGACGACCCCAGGGCCGCCTTCCGCGCCGTCAGCGGCCTGGTGCTGGCGCTGTTCATCACCACCGTGGCCGTGGTGGCGATCACCACGCAGAACGCCAAGGAGCTCACCCGGTTCGGCAGCGCCGCCGAGACGAACGTGCTGACCGACCAGGTGAGCCAGGGGCCGGCAACCCCGGCCCCGGAGCGCCGGGAATGCGTGCGGGCGCGGCGGGCCCGGGCCGGCCGCGCCCGCCGCGCCGCTGACGGCACGGCTGAGCGGGATTCCCGGCGTCCAGGGGGTGCTCGTGGTCCGCGCGGACCCAGGGCTGACCATCCCCGGGACATTTCACAACCTCGGCGCCAATCAGGGCATCAGCGGTCCGATCCAGGCGGGCGTGGTCTCGTGCGCGCAGCTCGCGACCGTTCCGGCCCTTGGCCGCTGCCCGGCCGGGGCGACAGCGGCGGCGTTCCCCGAAGACGGGTTCAACGGGCCCCTGTTCGGCACCGACGCCACCGCGATCACCTGGCCGACCGCGAACGTCCCGGCCTCGCGGCTGGACACCCTGGGCGTGGACGCCATCAACGTGGCGACGAACGGCAGCACGCAGGCGGTCGAGCAGGCCAGGACGGTGCTTGAGAACGCACGCGCCTACCCCGCCGTCAGCACGCCGTCCACCATCGGCGACATCATCGCGCAGGACAATTCCGCCAACAGCGACTACCAGCAACTCGCGAACATCGTGATACTGGTCAGCCTGCCGATCGCCGGCTGCACGCTCGCCGCGGGGATCGCGGCCGGGCTCGCGGATCGCAAACGGCCGTTCAGCATGCTGCGGCTCACCGGCGCCCGGCTCGCCACGCTGCGCCGCGTCGTCGCGCTGGAAGGCGCCGTCCCGCTGCTCGCCGTCGCCGCCGTCGCGATCGGCACCGGGTTCGCCGGCGCCGCCATGTTCGCCTCCGAGGCGCAGCAGCACCCGATGGTGGCGCCCGGCGCCGCGTACTACCTGCTCACCGCGGGCGGGATAGTGGTGTCCCTCGGCATCATCGCGGCCACCTTCCCGCTGCTGGCACGCATCACCGGACCCGAAGTCGCGAGAAACGAATGACCCCCGGCGTCACATTCAGTGACCATGCTGCCGTCTCCGAGCAGTTTCTGATGGGCAGATTCCGGTGATCGTCAACAGTTGACACTGCGGCCGATGAGGCCCTGGAGTGCCCGGTCGATCTCGTGCTGACCCGCCGCCTACCTGTGGATACGCCGCCCACGATCTGGGCCGGGAGTTCTCGCATCTCCTGTAACCCTCCGCTCTTAAGCGCCGATAATGAGCATTATGTTAAGTAAGACCCTCAGGGGCCTGTCCCTGGCGGCTTGGCGCCGCTGTCCCCCGGCCCTGTGGCACCCGCGCAGAGCGCGGGACTCACCGGCACCGTTCTCACTGGCGGATTCAGCAGCCCTAACCCCGCTCGTCGCCCCATCCGGCAGAAGTCGGCTCCGTGACAATTTGCAATTAATCAATTACTAAACGTTCCCAAGGTGACTCCTGCCGCCGTCGTGGCCGGGTGCTTCCTTCCCCGGATGTCCGTTGCTGGCCCGAGAGCGTGACGGGGCCGACGCGCGGAGGGCGCCGGGACGGAGCGGGGTGCCAAGCACCCGGCTGACGAGGGTGCGGTGGGCGGCGTGGAGGGTGCGGACGGCCGCGGGGGTGAGGCCGGGCTTGACGGGCTCGCGCCCGCCCCGGGGCCGTCCGGGCTTGGTCGGGATCCACAGGTAGCCAGGATCGCTGCCCTCCAGTTCGGCGATGATCGCCGCCCGGGCGCCGAGCCACCGGGTAAGGATGTGCACGGCCGGGCCGCCGAGCGGGCAAGAGCCGTCGTCGAGCTCGGCGCGTGCCTCGCCGTCCAGATGCAGGGCCCTGACGTTGAGGCGGGCAAGCTCGGGCACGGAGCGGCCGGTGTCAGCGACGAGCGCGGCGAGGGCGGCGGTGCGCAGCGAGGTCGCGGCGTTGGCGTGGACGGGCCTGCGGACGGCCAGGTCGTGCAGGAGGCGCTTGGCCTCGGCGGGGGTCAGGAAGTCGCCGTGGGCGGGCGGCTGCCTGTCCCGGCGGTCGGGCAGGCCGAGGAATTCGGCGAAGGCGTTGTAGGAGTCGATGCGCACGCGCATCGAGTTGGGGTAGGCGGCGGCGTCGGGACCGCGGAGGGGCGTGCGCGTGCGAGTCTTGCCGGCGGCCGCATCGGAGAGCCATGCGCCGGCCCGTGCCGGGTCCATGAGCTCCCCCACCGTGATCTCGATGGCACCGATGGCCTGCTGGGCGTGGTGGAGGTACTCGGTGAGGAAGTGCCTGCGGATCCGCCGGGTAGCGACAGCGAACTGAAGGCTGGCCAGATGGCGGATGAAGCTGTCAACGGCGTCGCGGGCCGGCCTGCTGGGGTCCCCTTCGCGCATGACCGAAGGATATCTGCTTCTTGCTGATAACAGCAAGAAGCGTGGACTCCACCCCCGGCCTGCCCCAGGTGAGATGAGATCCGGGTCGGTCCCGGACCGGATCGAGTCGGACCGGTTCGGGTTCGGCCCGGACCTCCTTCCTACCCCTCGCCAGGCGCACGGGGGCGCATTGGCGTGCTTCTTGCTGTTATCATGCCTTACCGTGAGGTTGCGCAGCCGCCGTTCCTCTTACCCGGATTCCCGCACGGCCGTGCGGGCCTGCTCCAGCTGATCAACGCTGACCGGACCGGTCTCCGGCAGGCGTGTGGTCAGCCACGCCTGCTGCGCACGCGCCACGTCGCCACCGGCCTCTTGCAGCACCATCTTCTTAGCCGTCGTGTTGGGCACGGCCCCGTCAACGCCGAGATCCATGAGGTGTGCCAGCATCCGGACCGACTGGTTCCCCGGCCCGGCCTTCCGCTCGTTGTACCGGTAGACGAGCACCCACCGTCCTTCCAGGGAGCGGGCCCGCTCGATCAGCGTCCGACCGCGGTCAGTGTCCTTCTGCTCGGTCCGGATCGACTCGCGCACGCCCGACGGCAGGAGCAACGTGAGCAGCCCACGACGGCTCGATTCTTCGATCTCGACCTTCTCCAGGAACGCGATGAACGTCCGTGCCGCCTCCAGCCGCTCGATGTCCTGCCTAGCCTGCTGGGCGATCAGGTGCAGGTCCACGGTCAGGCCGTGCACCCGGCGGCCCCATGCTGTCTCCTCACCAGGAGGACAGGGCCCCGCAGCCTGGGCCGCCGCGGCGACAAGGCTGTAGTGGCTGTTGTCCACGCCGCCATTATCTCGCTTTCGCGGCTGGCATTCGCGGGCACGCAGCTACGGCCCGGAGGCCGGCACCTCAGCATTCAAGGCGACAGGACGCTGTCCCTCCCAGCTCATGAGGCGATGCTGTTCAGCTCGGCCAGCTGGTCCTGAGGAAGGGTGAGCCCGGCGCCGGTGACGTTGTCACGCAGATGGGCGACGGCTGAGGTACCGGGGATGAGCAGGATGTTCGGGGAGCGTTGCAGCAGCCAGGCCAGGGCCACCGCCATCGGCGTGGCGCCGAGACGGGTGGCGACTGAATCCAGCGTGCCGGACTGCAGTGGGGTGAAGCCGCCGAGCGGGAAGTAGGGCACGTAGGCGATGCCCTGCGCGGCGAGAGAGTCGATGAGGTCGTCGTCGGCCCGGTGGGCCAGGTTGTAGAAGTTCTGCACGCACACGACCGGCGCGATGGACTGCGCTTCGGCGACCTGCCCGGCGCTGACGGTGCTGATACCGAGATGCTTGATCAATCCCTCTTGCTGCAGTTGCGCCAGCACGGTGAACGGCTCGGCGATCGAGCCCGGCTCCGGGCTGTCGAGCCCCCCGACGCGCAGGTTCACGACGTCAAGTGCGTCGAGGCCGAGGTGGTCCAGGTTGTCGTGCACGGCCTGGCGCAGCTGCTCAGGCGCGAGCGCCCGCGGCCAGCCACCCTCGGCGTCCCGCAGCGCTCCGACCTTGGTCACGATGTGCAGCTGGTCCGGGTAGGGATAGAGGGCTTCCCTGATGATCTGGTTGGTGACGTACGGGCCGTAATAGTCGCTGGTGTCGATGTGCGTGATGCCCAGCCGCACGGCCTCGCGCAGCACGGCCACGGCAGCGCCGCGGTCGGCCGGCGATCCGAACACGTGCGGGCCGGCCAGCTGCATCGCGCCGTACCCCATCCGGGTAACCGTCAGATCCCCGGCCAGGGTGAACGTTCCGCCGGGAAGGGTGGTCAGCGCCATGGGAATCCTTTCTCCTCGTCACTGATGCCCGGGCCTGGGATGCCCGGGCCTGGGATGCCGAGGCGCCGGCCCGGACGATGCGGCCCGCGCACGCTACTGGGCCTCGGGCGGAATCTGCGTCGTCAGGCAGAATGGATGACCAGCGGGGTCGAACAGGATCCGCCTGAGTTCAGGGGCTGGCTGGAACACCGCGGGCGTGGCCCCCAGCCGCTCAGCCTCGGCCACGGCGGCGTCCAGGTCACTGACCGCGAGATCCAGGTGGATCTGCTTGGGGACGCCAGCTTCGGGCCAGGTCGGCGGCTGGTAGTCCGGGACCGCCATCGCGGCGAGCCGTATCCACTCGGTGCGGACGCCCACGGCGGCAGCAGTCGTGAACACGATCGTGCCGCCCAGCATCCCAGCCCAGAACTCAGCCAGCGGCCGGGGGTCAGCGCAGTCCAGCGTCACGAATCCGGTCCGGGCGACAGCCATCCAATAAGCCTAGGACCAGGTCCGGGGCCAGGCAGCGAACCGCTCCCGCAGCCTGGCGATATCCTGCGGGCCCAGGCCGAATGGGGCGAAGACCCCGTCACCCCACTGGTCCAGCCGCTGGCCTGCCTCCGCGAAGTCCCGGTCAGTCAGGCCCGGATCCAGCCGCCGGGCGAAACTGATCATCTGCGCCATGCTGTAGCGTTCCAGGGCAGCTGCCGTGTCGATGTAGTCACGCGGCTCAGCCCGGCTGGCCAGCGCGCAGACTTTGCCGCCGACTACATCCTCAAGATCCAGCACCGGGCCGATATCCATGATCACCGGCCTGCGGGCACGATCGAAATAGGCCATTTGCAGCATCATCTGCTCCCCGCGGGGCGCAGTGACGATCCACTCGGCCAGCCCCTCACCTATCCCGTAGAACATGTCCGCGAGACCGCCGGCCTTGTCCCGGCGCTCGGTCCCGAAGCCGGCCTGGCGCAGCGCAGCCTCCACCGCATCAGCTGCAGCCTCCACTCCGCCTTCTTCGTCGCTGAAAACATCGACATCCTGGGTGGGTCTCTCGATGATCCCATGGGCAATCAGGGCGTTGCCGCCGCCGAGGGCGAACCCGTGCGGGGCAGCGGCTCGCAGGGCGATGACAGCCACCTCATGGTGGAGTTCGCTAACCGGCATCAGGCAGCGGGCACCATGGCGGCGCGCAGTACCGGGTGCTGGTCCTCCCACGCCTGCCGAACGCCCTTGGGCAGGAAAATTTCCGGCCACAAAGCGATCAGCGTGTCACCATCCAGGTAGGTGCTGAGATCCTCCGGGCGGCCCGCTTCCCGGAGCACCGTCTGGTAGAGCCAGCGCCGCATGTCCCTGTCGCCGAGATCGAACGTGTGACCGGGACAGCTCCAGAACAACCACAGCGGCAGCTCGACCGTGCCCTCGGTAGGCCCCTGCAAGTCCGCCAGGCTGGCAGCGACAACTGCCGAGCGCCCGGGACGGGACTCATACCGGGGGCCGGCCCGCATGGTGACCATAGCCAAAGCGTACATCCTCAGCCGCTCAGTAGTCGAACATGCACTCGATAGATTTACCGGCAGCAACAGCTCACCGGCCAGCGTCTCCTGCAGCTGACGGCTGGTCATCCGCGTGCTGGCCAGCGCGGCCCGCGGCCCTGGACGGCGCGATGCCGTCCAGGGCCGCGTCGATGACGTCGCGGACGAAGCGCTCGTCGAGCGGCGCATGGCCGTGCAGCAGCCGGTGGTAAAGCGGGCCGTAGAGCAGGTCGAGGGCGACCTCGGTATTGGCGCCGGCCGGGATCTCGCCACGCTCGGCCGCACGGCGGAAGATCGCCCGTGCCCGGTCGCGGCGCGGCTCGACGAAGCGCGCGCGGTACTCCGCGGCGAACGCGGGATCGGTCTGGACCTCGGTGAGCAGTGCAGCGATCACCCGCCCGTACGGGCGGCTGCGGGCCAGCCGGGCCCAGGGCTGCAGCAGCGAAAGCAGGTCACCGCGCAGCGTGCCGGTGTCCCGGGCCGGGGGCACGCCGGCCCACTCGTGATAGAGCGCGTCCATCGCGAGCGTCTCCTTGGTCGGCCACCAGCGGTAGATGGTGGCCTTACTGACCCCGGCCCGTTCAGCGACCGCGTCCATGCTTACCGCGGCCAGCCCGCGGGCCAGCAGGAGCTCCGCGGCCGCCTCCAGGATCGCCTTGTGCGCGGTCTCGCTGCGCGGGCGCCCGCGCCGGGTGGTGGTGCCGCCCGCGCCGCCGGGCTCGCCGCTGGTCACCGGCGGGCAGCCGGGGCGCTGGCCGCGGACGCGCCAGCAGGCACCAGCCCGGCGGCTGGCTCGGGCGGCTGGGCGAGGACTTCGAACAGGGCAGCGATGTCGCGGTGGGCGTAGCCCAGTTCCTCAGCTCGCGCCAGCTCACTGTCGCTGACCGCGGCGGATGGCAGCGGAACGCCGAGCCCGCGGGCGGCCGCGAGCGCCAGGCGGATGTCCTTATGCATCAGTTGCACATCGAACCACGCCTGCTCGGGCAGGTCGAGGACCAGCGGGGCGCGGGCTCGCAGCATCGGCGAGCCGATCGCGCTGCCGGTCATCGCCCGGGCGGCCAGCGCCGGGTCGATCCCGCCGCGCTCGGCGAGCAGCACGCCCTCGCTGAAGGCCAGCATCTGCGCGGCGAGGCTGATGTTGATGGCGAGCTTGAGCAGCAGGCCCTGGCCGTTCCCGCCGACATGGCTGACCGTGCTGCCCAGGCGGCGCAGCAGCGGCTCAGCAGCCCGGAAGGCGTCCTCCGGTCCCCCGGCCATGATCGCGAGGCTGCCGTCCTCGGCCGCCGGGACGCTGCCGGACACCGGGGCGTCGAGCATGCTGGCGCCCCGCTCGCGTACCTGCTCCGCGAGCGTGCGGCTGGCCTGCGGGCTGACCGTGCTCATGTCGATGTACAGCTTGCCCGGGGCCAGGCCGGCCAGGAGCCCGTCCGGGCCGCTGGTGACCGCTTCGAGCGCCGCGTCGTCGGCGACCATGGTGAAGATCACCTGCGCCGCCCCGGCGACCTCGCGCGGGGTATCCCGCCAGATCAGCCCGCGTGCGGTCAGCGGGCTGGCCTTGGCCGAGGTGCGATTCGTCCCGTACACCTGGTGGCCTTCGAGCAGGCGGCCGGCGATCCGGCTGCCCATCGCCCCGAGGCCGACGATGCCAAGCGTTGTCATGGCTTTACTCTCCTGTCTCGATCTCTCGGATGTCCTCGCTGCTCAGCTCCAGGCTGGCCGCGGCGACGATGGGGTCCACCTGCCCGGGCCGGCGGAACCCGGCGATCGCGCCCGCCACGGCGGGGTGGCGCAGGGTCCAGGCGACCGCGACGGCGCCCGGTGTCACGTCATGCCGCACCGCCACCGCCCGCAGCCGCCCGGCCAGCGCGAGATAGCGGGACAGCTGCGGCTCAGCGAACCGGGGGTCGTGCTTGCGCCAGTCGTCCCCGGGCATGGCCGCGACCCGCTCCCGGGTCATCGCGCCGGTCAGCAGGCCGGAGCCCATCGGGGAGTAGACGATCACGCCGATCCCGGCACGCCGGGCGAACGGCAGGAGCTCGTCCTCTGCCGCGCGGTCGGCCAGTGAGTAGGGCGGCTGGAGCGATTCGACCGGCGCGATCGACTGGATGCGGCGCAGCTGGGTGGCGTCGAAGTTGGACACGCCGATGTGCCGGACCAGGCCGCGCTCCTTCAGTAGGGCCATGGCCGACCAGGCCTCCTCGATGCCCTCATCCGGAATGGGCCAGTGCACCTGGTACAAGTCGATGGCCTCAACACCGAGCCGCTGCAGGCTGGCCTCGGCCTCCCGCAGGATCGAGTCGCGGGTGAGGTCGTGTACCACATGGCCGGTGCCGTCATCGAGCAGGGAGCACTTGGTGAACACGTACGGCCGCTCTGGCAGGCCGGCCAGGGCCCGGCCGACCACCCGCTCGGAGCGCCCGAAGCCGTAGGCAGCGGCCGTGTCTACCCAGTTGACGCCCAGTTCCACCGCGCGGTGAATCGCCGCGATCGACTCCTCGTCCTGCTGTGGCCCCCAGCCGAATTCCCACCCCCCTCCCCCGATCGCCCAGGCGCCGAATCCCACCCGGGTGATCTCCATGCCGGTGCTGCCCAGCGGGCTGCTCTTGACCTGCGTCTGCTGCACGACTTCCTCCGTTACTTCCGGGCCCGCCCGCCGTGGCCGGCCGGGCGAGGCGCTTACTTACAAAACGATACTATCAGTTTTTAAATTAACCAGCCACGCCTGCCAGCCAGGGCCCCCGGAACCCGCGGTACCCGGCGCCCATCTGCTCAGCGATCCGCTCCGCTCACCAGCCCGCTGACTCAGCGACCCGCCCCGGGCTGCGGACACCGGTGACCCGCCCAGCTCCCCCGGCCACTGGCCCTGCGACAACCAGGCGGCAGGCCGTGTCGCCCGCCGGCTTCTTGCACCGCCGGCTCCTTGCACCGCCGGCTCCCTGGACCTGCCGCTCGCACGGGTACGTCCGGAATACGGCTACTTGTTGACTTGCGGTAGGACCGGTGCCTGGCGAGGCTCGGTCTAGGCGCCGGGCCCGGCAGGGCTCGACCCAGTCATCTGCGCTCCCCTGGGTTAGTCCGGAGCGCGGTCCCAGCGATCTGGGTGTTGATCGGAAGGAACAGGGTCGGCACGTGGTATCTCTGCACCTCCAGGTGTGCCCAGCCGGTCCGGGCCAGGGTCGCCTCAGTGTCGCGCAGCACATCGCAACCCTCGAAGAACCAGCGCCACGGCCGGGTCACGGATCGCTGAACCATCCGCAGCACAGGGTGGCTCTGGCCTGCCCGGACGTGCTCCAGGAAGAGAAACTGGCCACCCGGCCGGAGAATCCGACGGACTTCGCGGAGCGTCGCAGCCGGGTCGGGCACGGTACACAAAACAAGCGTGCTCACCACGGCATCGACGCTCGCGTCGGGCAGACCGATGGCGTCCGCCCTTTCTTCACGCAGCTCCAATTCGATGCCGTAGCGCTGCGCCGCCTTCCGGAGCGGTGAGTGCATGTGCCGGTTCGGCTCGATCGCGATCAGCCGGGTGCCGGTTCCGTAATAGCGCAGGTTGGCCCCGGTTCCGGGCCCGATCTCAACCACGGTCGGCGGAAGGTTAGCGAACAGCCGTCGTTTGCGCCGTCCCAGCAGTAGGTGACCGTAGGCGTTGGACGTGCGCAGGACGGCCGCATTGAGTCGGCCCCGCACGGCGTTGTCGACCGTCGCGGCGCCGTGGCAGGCCTGTGGAGTGGTGGCGCTGTTGTCATGACGGAAACTGTCTGTCGCTGTCGTGTCCATACGGCGAGTGTGGGTGGCGCGCCTGTCAACTCGCTGTCACGTGTCTACGCCGCCGTGCAGGAGGCTGGCATAATGCCAACTGATGTTCTTGGTACTCGGCGCCGTTACCGTGGTCGGCCCGGACGGGCAGGTCGTCGCGCTCAGTGACCGCCAGCGGTCTCTATTGGCCAGCCTGCTGGCTCGGGCCGGCGCTGTCGTGAGCGTTGACAACCTCGTGGACCTGGTCTGGCCGGAGGATCCCCCTCAGGATCCCGTGGCGGCGCTGCACAACCAGGTGTCTCGACTGCGCCGGACCATTCTGTTCACGCGGATCGAGACCGTGGCTCCCGGCTACCGGTTGGCCGTTGATCCGGACGATGTGGACAGTCAGCGGTTCGACCGGCTGGTGCGGGCAGACACTGCCAGGTCATTGAGCGAGGCTCTGAGCCTATGGCACGGTGCGGCCTACGCCGAGTTCGCCGAGTCGCCAGTGGCCCGGTTTGAGGCGATCCGGCTCGAGGAGGCGCGCCGACAGGCGATCGAGCGTTGGCATGAGCTTCGCCTGGACGAGGGCTCTCCCGACCTTCCGGCTCTTGAGGCGTTCGCCACCGAACATCCGCTCCGAGAACGTGCCCACCTCGTCCGCATGAGGGCCTTGTACGCGTGTGGACGCCAAGCCGACGCGCTCGCGGCGTACCAACGCTACGCCGACCGGCTCGCCGACGAGCTCGGGCTCGAGCCTTCGGCTGCCATGCAGGAACTGCGGCTGTGCATACTCCGCCACAACGTTGCGCCGCCGACCCCGCTGCGAGCGATGCGCGTAAATCACGTTTCCGTCGGCGACCGTCGAATCGCCGTTGCCACCGTTGGGAGTGGACAGTCGCTGATCGCGCTGCCCGGCTGGGTATCGAACATCGACGTCATCGCCGCTGGCCGCGATCCGCGCTCCTCGATATTTCAACGACTGGTCGGAACCCACGCGTTGGTCATGTACGACCGCTACGGGACCGGACGCTCCCCCGGTCCGGTCAACGACTTCGGCCTGGACGCGAGCGTGGCCGAGCTGGCCGCCGTCGCGACCCACGCTGGAGCGCCGGTCAACCTGCTCGCCATGTCCCAGGCCGGACCGGTTGCCGTCGCGCTCGCCGCGACGCGGCCGGATCTGGTGCGGCGACTGGTGTTCTTCGGGACCTACGCCAGCGCCGCCGAAGTATTCATACGCCTAGACCTCAACGCCACCCTCATCGCGTTGGTGCGCAGTCACTGGGGGCTCGGCTCCAAGCTACTCGCCGACCTCTACCGGCCCGATCTGACCGACGCAGCGGCCGACCACCTGGCCGCGGTGCTGCGAGACTCGGCCGACCGCGACGTGGCCGCCGGATATCTCGCGGCCATCTACGCTGCCGACGTCACCGCCCTCCTGCCGGCGGTGAGCGCACCCGCACTCGTGCTGCACTACCGAGGTGACCGCGTAATACCTCACCGCGGCGGGTTGCAACTGGCCGAAGGCCTGCCCGACGCCCGGTTGGTCACCCTCGATGGGCGCTACCACCTGCCCGACATTCGCGACCTCGACCACATTGTCGACACCATCACCGCGTTCCTGTCCTGCCGATCGCCCAAGCGGTTACGCCAGAATGCGAGCACAGCCACCGGTCTCGGCTGACCACCCGGTCCAGCCGCTGGTAGAAGTCGGCGGCGCGCCGATGCTCGAGCCGGCGGATCTCCCGGTCCTTCGCGAACGGCGCCCGCCGGTCAGGCTCGGCGTGCTCGGGGTATTTCCGAAACTCCTCAGAGTGGCGGGGCATCGGGGCTTGTCCTTCCTCCTACTACTGGATCGGCGCAGGTTCCGCACCGACCGCCGGGCGCGCGTCGCCCTGGCCGCCGCCGACCTTGACCCGGTCTCCGACCGTGCCCGCCTGTCGTACCGGCGTGCCGAGGAGGTCTTCACCGAGCTGACCAAGCCGCTGGCCCACCACGGCATCACCGACCCCGGCCAGCTTGCCGAGGCGCCCGGCTGGACGCTGCACGACCTGCGGCACTCCGCGCTCACCCACGCCGCCGAGAACGGCGCCAACACCGGCACCCTCCTCGCCTACTCCGGCCACGCCTCCGTCGCCAGCCTCGCCCGCTACACCCGCGTCTCACCCGACGCCCTCACCCGCTGGCAAGCCCGACGCGACCCCCACCGCCGACGCTGACCCAAGTCAGAGACAGGTTCGGGCTACGCGGCCCGTTTCCGCCGTATTCTGGCCGCACCTCTCCCAGGCCACCAGGCGGCCGGCTCCCCGGCCTGCCGCTCCCCCGGGCCACCGCTCAAGGCGTGCCGCTCCCCCGGGCCGGACCGGTTGCCGCCCAGCCTCGCGGCCACCCCCGGGCCGACTCCCCCCGCGCCTGGTGCGGCTCCCCCCTCCGGCCGGCTCCCTGCCCGGGAGGCCAGCGTCCCACCGCCGCGATGCCGTGCCCACCCCGGCAGATATTATGATACGATACGACTAGTTTAGTAAATGTGGAGAGGAGAAGCCGGTGAGCACGCTTGCCGTCCGGGGGCTGCCCGGGCACGCTCAAGAGCAGTCGTTCCTGCTGCAGCGGGCACAGCCCGCGATGACCGGCCTGATCGACGGTTCGCTGTCGACCCTGGCGCCGATCTTTGCCGTCGCGTTCGCCACCCATCGCCCGCACTATGCGTTCCTGGCCGGCCTGGCGACCGCGATCGGCGCGGGGGTCAGCATGGCCTTCTCGGAGGGCCTGTCCGACACCGGGGACCTGACCGGGCGGGGTAACCCCTACCTGCGCGGCTCCATCACCGGGGCGGGCACGTTCCTCGGCGGCGTGCTGCACACACTGCCGTTCCTCATCCCGCAGTACCGCACGGCAATGCTCCTCGCGCTGGCGACGATCGCGTTCGAGCTGCTCGCGCTGGCCTGGATCCGGTGGCGCTTCTTCAGCACCGGCTTCGTCCGGTCGATCATCTCCATCACCCTCGGCGGGGCGATCATCGCCATGATCAGCGCCGCCCTGGGAGTCGCTGGCTAACTCCGTCGCAACGCCCGAGGCACGATCATGACCATGCGCACGACAGGGAGCACCGGACTACCGCACCTGCGGCCCCGGTTGCCCCGCGATACCGGCTTCCCGCAGGTGGACGCCGAGAACGACTTTCTCCGGATGCGGCGGCGCCACGTCCTGGCTCGGCTGGCGCGGTGGCTGCGCCGGATGCCCGCGGGCAGCGGCCGCCTGCTGGCCCTGGACGACGTCCTCACGGCCCCCGGCCCGCGCGCCCAGCGGCGGCTCGGCCTGCGGCCGATACCACTGGACCAGATCGTGGGCACGGTGGACTCGCGGCGGGATTTCGACCGCCGGTTCCGGCCCACCTCGGACCGGGTGCGGTTCCGCTGGGAGCGGCTGGCGCTGGCCCAGCGGCGCGGTGTGGCCCTCCCGCCGATCGAGGTGTACTGCGTGCGCGGCCAGTACTTCGTGCTGGATGGCCACCACCGGGTGTCCGTTGCCCACGCGGCCGGGCAGGCGGTGATCGAGGCCTACGTGACCGAGATCGTCACCGCGGTACCGGCCGGTTGCCGGCCAGCGCGGGATGCTGCCGGGGCCTCCCCTGACAGCACATCCTGCGGCGCCGCTGCGTTGACCGTGCTGTCTTGACTGTGCTGCCTTGACTGTGCTGCCTTGACTGTGCTGCCTTGACTGCGCTGCCTTGACTGCGCTGCCTTGACGGGGGCCCATGATCGGCGCATGCTCTGTGCTGGACCCCGCCCGCGCATCCTGGCGGCGGTGCGGCAACGCTGCTGCAGAACCCCGGAGGGCCTGTGTCCCCGCGCCCGCTCGCTTCCTGGCCGCCAGAGGGCAGCGGCGCCGAGGCCCGGGCGGCCGGGCTGATCGCGGTAGCGGAAGACCTGGTCGGCGAGTTCTCGCTGCGGCCGCTGCTGGAGCGCATCCTGCAGCGCTGCACTGAGCTGCTCGGCTGCGACGCCGGGTCGATCTGCAGCGTGGATGAGGCGGCGGGCACCTACCGCAAGGAAGCGGACATCGGGGTGGCCTGCCAGTCCGGCCGGGTCTTCCCGCTGATCGAGGGCATGACCGGGGCCGTGGTGCGGCGCCGGGCCCCGGTGTGGTTCGCGCGCTACGAGGATGTCCGCGGCGGGCACCTGGCGGAGCAGGAACGCGCCACGCTGCGCGGCGTCATCGGCGTGCCGCTGCAGTGGCGCGGCCGCATCATCGGCGGACGGCCCGGCACCCGGGGGCAGCCGCAGCAGGGATGAGCTGCGGGAGCACCTCAGCCAGGCGAGTACCGCCGCCCGGGAAGCCCGGCCGAGGCCCGGCGCACGCTGCTCGGGCTGGCCTCGCCCGCCGACGAGCGGACCCTCGAGGAGGCCGTCCGGGCCGAGGTGGCCTGGGCCGAGAGCACCGGGCGGCTGGAGGTCGCGTTCGTCACCGCCGGGACAGCGGTGCCCTTGGACCCATCGCTCTCCCGGGAGGTGCTCCGGGTGGCCCGGGAGGCGCTGACGAACATCGTCCGGCACGCCCGCGCCCGCAGCGTCCGGCTGGGCCTGCTGTACGAGCACTCCGCGGTGTCCCTGCTCGTCCAGGACGACGGCCAGGGCTTCGACCCGACCGCGCCGGGCCAGGGAGACCGATTCGGGCTGCGCGCGATGGTCGAGCGGGCCCGCGGGCTGGGCGCCACCGTGGACGTGGAAACCCTGTCCGGCTGGGGTACCCGGCTGCGCGCCCGGTTCCCGTACCACCGGGACGAGCAGCGGGCGGGCCTCCCGCTCCGGGTGCTGGTGGCGGCCGGCCAGCCGGTGCTCCGGGCCGGCCTGGCCCGGCTGCTGTCCTGGACCGAGCCGGGCATCGAGGTGGTCGGCGAGGTCGGCACGGCCGAGGAGGCGGTCAGCGCCTGCGCCGCGCTGCGGCCGGACGTGGCCCTCGTCGATCTCGGCCTGCCCGGCGCGGCCACGGACCACGGCGGCAGCACCGGTCAGCTGCTAGGCCAGGACCCGCGGCTGGCGGTGGTCGGGCTCTGCGCGCCGGACGACGATGAGCGGGTCACGGACGCGATGCGAGCTGGTGCACGCGGCTGCGCGGACATGGGCGCGACCGGCCCGGAACTGGCCCAGGCCTGGTCGCCGCGCACGGCCAGGCCATCCTGTCCGACCTGGTGCTCCGCCAGCTGCACCGGGGCCTGCGGGCCGACGCCGGAGAGCCGCCGCTGACCGGCCGGGAACGGGAGGTCCGGGCCCTGCTGGCGCAGGGCCTGCCGGACAAGCTCATCGCCGAGCGGCTGGTGCTCTCGGTCAAGACGGTGGAAAAGCACGTGAGCTCGGTGCTGCGGAAGACCGGGGCCCGTAACCGCACCGAGCTGGCCGCGCAGGCCGCGGGACACCGGCCCCGCTCCCCCGCCCGCTGACGGGCAGGCCGACCGGGCCGCATGGTAGGGACTTCCCCCGGGCAAGTTGGGGAATTCCACCGATTCGGGCGCCAGGTGGCAGCGCGTAGGTTCGCGTTGTCCCGGTGAGGAGCCCGCCATGCCCGTCGTGCCGCTGAAGCAGATCGTGGACCGGGCGTTCGCCGAGCGTTATGGCGTGCCAGCGGCCAACGTGGTCGATGACCTCACCCTGGAGGCGGTCCTCGCCGCCGCCGTGCAGGAGCGATCCCCCCTGATCGTGCAGACCTCGGTGAAGACGGTCCGGGCGATCGGCGCCGACCTGCTGCTGGAGATGTGGCGGGCGCGCACGGCCGGCCTCGCCGCAGTACCGGTCAGCCTGCATCTCGATCACTGCCCTGACCGGGATTTCATCAGGCCTGTGTCCCTGCGCAAGGGCTGGACCACTCGGTGCTGCCGACGGCACATCGCCGCCCCGGTGGCGGATAACCAGCGGCCGACCGGCGACGGGATCGTGGCCGAGGACGCCGGTCCGACGGCGGCCCACGTGGCAGGGTAGAGCATCGAGGCCATCACCGGGGTCGAGGACGGGATCGGCTCTGATCGAGGTGGCGCAGCAGCAGTCGGCGACCTGGACGCAGTGGTCGGTGACGGCGATTTCGCTACTCGATGGCCCGTGGGTTCGAGCTGGTGGTGCAGCCCGCGTATCGACCAACCGACATCGGAATCTACCTGAGACGATCGCGGTGGCATGCCCAGCCGGATCGCCGGTACGTCGGGCCGATCGGGCACCGCGTTCCGTGCGGGCTGCGCGGCGGCAGCGCGGTCAGCAAGCTGGAGGCGGCCCAGGTGGTGGCGATGCTGCGGACCTCGATCGAGGGGATCACGAAACGTCGGCCGCTCGACGTGGGCACAAGGACGCGCTCGACGCGCTGGTGCCCGCCTGGACATTCTGCGCGACGAGGAGCAGCGGGACAGCAGGGCGCGCCCTACGTTCGCGGGCCGCCGCGGCCGCCCGGGAAGCGGGCCGAGCACCTGGCCATGCCGGCAATGTCGGCAAGGCCAGTGAGCACCGCCGAGGGCAGCCGGCGCCGGACGCGCGGATCTTCGACTGTGATGGGTGCTGGTCGAGACAGGTGCACGACCTGTGGCCGGAGCGACCGGCTCAGTCCTGACCCTCGCGGAGGTAGCGGCATGAAGAAATTCGTCAATGACCCCAGGCAGTTCGTGCCCGAGATGCTCAAGGGCATCGCCCTGGCCAACCCGGGCACGCTCAAATATGTCCCTGACTACAACCTGATCATGCGGACCGACGCGCCCCGGGACGACAAGGTTTCGTCATCCAGGGCTCGGGCTCCGGCCACGAGCCGGCCCACGTGATGATCGTCGGCCGGGGGATGCTCGACGCTGCCTGCCCGGGCGACGTGTTCGCCGCTCCCCCGATGGACTACGTACTGGAAACGAGCAAGCTGCTGGCCTCACCCAAAGGCGTCCTGCACATCATCAACAACTACACCGGCGACCGGATGGCCTTCGAGATGGGCGCGGAGATGGCTGAGGCCGACGGCATAACGATCGGCACCCCTGCTGGTCGACGACGACGTCGCGGTGAAGGACTCTACTTACACGGTCGGCCGGCGTGGCGTGGCCGGCAACTTCTTCGTGATCAAGGCCGTCGGCGCCGCCTCCGAACAGGGCGCGGACCTGGACGAGCTGCTGCGGATCGGCAACAAGGTCAACTCGGTCACCCGGACCATGGGTATGGCGCTGACCTCCTGCACACCACCGGCCAAGGGCTCACCGTTGTTCGAGCTCGGCGAGGATGAGATGGAGATGGGTGTCGGCATCCACGGCGAGCCGGGACGCCGCCGGGAGAAGCTGGCCAGCGCGAACGAGATCGTGGACGAGCTGCTGGAGGCGGTCGTGAGCGACCTGCCGTTCAGTCCAGGCGATGACGTGGCGCTGATGGTCAACGGCCTGGGCGGCACCCCGATGAGCGAGCTGTACCTGCTCTACGGGTACGCGCACGAGCAGCTCGGCCAGCGCGGGATCAACGTGCGGCGCAACTACGTTGGCAACTACTGCACCTCACTGGACATGACGGGCGCCTCCATCACGCTCAGCCGCATCGATAACGAGATCGACAGCCTGCTGTCCGCCCCCGCCGAGATCGCCATCCGGACGTTCTGACCGCGGGTCCCCTGAGCCTGACCGCCTGCTGGCCGGCCGCGTGCTGGCAGGCGGTCAGCCGTGCCAGGCTCGCAGGAGCTGGCGGCTCATCGCCCCCAGGCCAGCTGGGCAGAAACCGGCCGGGGAAGCCATCTCAGAAAATCACCGGGCTGGCGTACGTTACCCATCATGTCCGTCAACCGGCAGCCAGGCCTGGTGCTCACCGAGCACACGTTCAGCGTCCCGCTCGATCACGGCGACCCGGGCGGCGAGCGGATCGACGTATTCGCCCGCGAGCTCACCGCAGCGGATGAGACGGGCGCCAGCCGCCCGTGGCTGCTCTATCTGCAGGGCGGCCCCGGGTGCGGCAGCCCGCGGACCTCCGGCCGGGAAACCTGGCTGGACCGGGCGCTGCGCGACTTCCGGGTGCTGCTGCTCGACCAGCGCGGCACCGGGCGGTCCACCCCCCTCAGCAGGCACACCCTGGCCGGCCGGGCACCCCCCAGCAGCAGGCGGACTACCTCGCGCACTTCCGCGCCGACTCGATCGTCCGGGACGCCGAGCTCATCCGGGAGGAGGTCGGCGGGGGCCGCCCGTGGAGCGTGCTCGGCCAGAGTTTCGGCGGGTTCTGCACGGTGAGCTACCTGTCGATCGCGCCGGGAGGGCTCCGCGAGGCCTTCATCACGGGCGGGCTGCCGGGCCTGCACAGCCACCCGGACGACGTCTACCGGCTCACCTATCCGGCGGTAGCCAGGCAGACCCGGGCGCACTATGCACGGTACCCACAGGACGTCGGGCAGGCCCAGGCGGTCGCCAGGTACCTGCGCGACCACGACGTCCAGCTGCCGGGCGGTGCCCCGCTCACCGTGCCCGGGTTCCAGGCGCTCGGCCGGGTGCTCGGCAACAGTACCGGCAGCGACACCCTGCACTACCTGCTGGAGGATCCGTTCGCCGGCGGTGAGCTGTCAGACAGCTTCCGGTACCAGGTGGCCGGCCACCTGACGTTCGCCGAGATGCCGCTGTACGCCGTGCTGCATGAGGCCTGCTACGCGCAGGGCGCCGCGACCCGCTGGTCAGCCGAGCGGATCCGGGGCGAGTTCCCCGAATTCGACCCGGCCGCGGCCGCGGATGGCGCGGCGCCGCTGATGTTCACCGGCGAGATGATCTACCCGTGGATGCTCACGGCCGACCCGGTGCTGCGGCCGCTGCGGGCGGCCGCGGACGAGATCGCCCGGCGGGAGCCCTGGCCCGCGCTGTATGACCCGGACCGGCTGGCCGCCAACGAGGTCCCGGTCGCGGCCGCCATCTACTACGACGACATGTACGTGCCACAGCAGTTCTCCACGGCGACCGCGGCGGCCATCCGCGGCCTGCGGCCCTGGGTGACCAATGAGTACGCGCACGACGGGCTGCGGGAGAACAATGGTGCGGTCCTGGACCGGCTGATCGCACTGGCCCGCGGTCATGCCTGAGCACCCGGCCGGGCCTCGGCACATGGCAGGACCTGAGCACCCGGCCGGGCGCTTCTCCGGGGTGGCCGCGGAGTACGACCAGGTACGCCCGGCGCCGCCCGCCGCGATCGCTGAGGTGATCCGGCAGTGGGCGGGTATCGCCGACCCGGATGTGGTCGATCTCGGCGCGGGCACCGGGTTGTCGGCCGCGCTCTGGGCGGGCCGGGCGCGCCAGGTGACCGCGGTGGAGCCGTCCGCGCCCATCCCCGCGCTCCTGGCCAGCGGAATCAGCGAGGACGAGCTCGGCCTCACCGCGCTCCGCGAGAGCGCCTGGAACCCGGGCACGGTGAGCGGGGCACCGCCCGGCAGCTGGACGTCGTGGTCGCGCAGGTACCTGGCGACCGCCTGGGCCTGCCCGACGTCCTGTGGGTACCGTGCATAGTGCGCCCGGGTCTGCCTGGCTACCGCCGGATAGGTGAGCCGGTAGACGTCGTCCGGGTGGCCGGGCGCCGGCTGGCCGGGCCGCGCCCCTGGTGGTGGACCTACCGCCTGCACCTCGCGATCCGCTGACGCCGCACACGTCAGTTAGCAGTTCGATTTTTTGCCCCCCGGGGGGCAAAAAATCGAACTGCTAACGGCGGCCCAGTACCGGGATAACTAGTTGCCGTTAAGCAACTGACCCGTTGTAGGATGAATCAACGTGCGGAGATTCGCTGATCACAGCCGCGCCGTGGGCGCCACGTCACCAGCTGATGGCCACAGCCTGGGAACTGGTGGCACCCCGGGTAGCGCAAAGAGCGCAGGCAGCGCAAGTGGCCCAGGCAGCACGGGAAACGGCGCAAGGGGCCGGGACGGGCTGGACGGCCGGTACAGGTGGATTGCGCTGTCCAACACCACGCTCAGCATGACGATGGCGACCATCGACGCCTCGATCGTGATCATCGCGATGCCCGCCATCTTCCGCGGCATCAAGCTGGACCCGCTCGCCCCGGGCAACGTCAGCTACCTACTCTGGATGATCATCGGATACCTGCTGGTGACCGCGGTGGCCGTGGTCACGCTGGGTCGGCTGGGCGACATGTACGGCCGGGTGCGCATCTACAACCTGGGCTTCGTGGTCTTCACCCTGGCCTCGATCGCGCTCTCACTGGATCCGCTTACCGGCAGCGGCGGGGCGATGTGGCTGATCTGCTGGCGGCTGGTGCAGGCGCTCGGCGGGGCCATGCTCATGGCCAACGCGGCCGCGATCCTGACCGATGCGTTCCCGGCCGGCAAGCGGGGCATGGCCCTGGGCGTCAACCAGATCGCCGGCATCTCCGGCCAGTTCGTCGGGCTGCTGCTGGGCGGGCTGCTGGCCGCAGTGAACTGGCGGCTGGTGTTCTGGGTGAACGTCCCGATCGGCATCGTCGGCACCATCTGGTCCTACCGCAGCCTGCGCGAGATCGCCACCACCAAGCGGGCCCGGATCGACTGGTGGGGCAATGTCACGTTCGGCCTGGGCGCCACCGCGCTGCTGGTCGCGATCACCTACGGGATCCAGCCGTATGGCGGGCACCCCACCGGGTGGACCAACCCGTGGGTGCTCACCGGCCTGGTCGGAGGCGCGGCCCTGCTCGTGGTGTTCTGCCTGATCGAGACGCACATCGCCGAGCCCATGTTCCAGCTCGGCCTGTTCCGGATCCGGGCCTTCGCCGCCGGGAACCTGGCCAGCCTGCTCGGCTCGATCGCCCGGGGCGGGCTGCAGTTCATGCTGGTGCTCTGGCTGGCCGGGATCTGGCTGCCTCAGCACGGCTACGACTACGTGGACACGCCGCTCTGGGCGGGCATCTACATGCTCCCGCTGACCGCCGGGTTCCTGCTGGCCGGCCGATCTCCGGCACCCTGTCGGACCGGTACGGACCGCGCCCGTTCGCTACCGCAGGCCTGCTGGTGGCCACCTGTGCCTTCATCGGCCTGATCGCGCTGCCAGTGGACTTCCCGTACTGGCTGTTCGCGCTGATCATCTTCTTCAACGGGGTCGGCTCCGGCCTGTTCGCCTCCCCCAACACCTCCGCGATCATGAGCAGCGTGCCCGCCCGGCACCGGGGCAGCGCCTCCGGGATGCGGTCCACCTTCCAGAACGCCGGGATGTCCCTATCCATCGGCATCTTCTTCTCGCTCATGATCGCCGGGCTGGCCAGCACCCTGCCGCCCGCGCTGAACCGCGGGCTGCACGCCCAGGGCGTGCCCCTGGCCGTAGCCAGCCAGGTCAGCCACCTGCCCCCGGTGAGCACCGTGTTCGCCGCGCTGCTCGGCTACAACCCGGTGCAGCACCTGCTCAAGTCGTCCGGGGTGCTCAGCCGACTGCCCCAGCACAACGTTGCGGTGCTGACCGGCCGGCATTTCTTCCCCGCGCTGATCGCCGGGCCGTTCCACCATGGCCTGGTCATCGTGTTCACCGCGGCGGCAGTCATGTCCTTCACCGGCGCCATGGTCTCGCTGCTGCGCGGCCGCCAGTTCTACTACGACGACGGGCCGCAGCCGGCCACGGTACCGGGCATCGCGGTGACCCCGGGGCAAGTCAATGGCAGCAACGGAACCGCGCCCAGGCATCTGCCCGCCCCCGGTGCCTCGGCCCCGGTGGCCGGGGGCAGCCCGCCGGGCTGCACTGAGTGACCCGACCGTTTCGCGCGGTGCGTTTACCCGCCCGCAACGTAGGTTTACCGGCCATCAACATTCAGCGGTTAATGTTTGCTCTCCGCATGCGGCTGACGGTGCAGGAGCGAACGGGGTGAAGAAGGCCGCATTCGCGCCCCGGGCTGACTGATGGTTAAGCCTGACGGAAAGGCGCCAGACAATGAGGCTAAGCGTCCGGGAATGGTTCGAGCAGCGATCTTTTGGCCACCAGGAGTTCGCCGGCCTGCACGGGCCGCGCGAGCTGACCACCACCCTCATCTTCCCCGCCCGTAACGTGGCCGCCACCATCGGCCCGATCCTGGACACGGTCGCCCGGCTGCATCAGCGCACCGGCCTGGTTGACCAGGTCATCGTCGTCGATGCTGACTCCGCGGACGGTACCGCCAGGATCGCCCGGCGGCACGGCGCCGAGGTCTACTCCGAGAACGAGCTGCTGCCGGGCTTCGGGCCGGCCCGCGGCAAGGGCGATGCGATGTGGCGCAGCCTGTCCGTGTCCCGCGGCGACATCGTCATGTTCGCCGACGCCGATACCAGTAATTTCGAGGAGCATTTCGTCTACGGCACGCTGGGGCCGATCCTGGCCATACCGGAAGTCCAGTTCAGTAAGGCCGCCTACCGGCGCCCCTTTTCTGAGGGCAGCCAATCAGTGGTGGACGGCGGCGGCCGGGTCACCGAATTGATGGCCAAACCGCTGTTCAACTTCTTCTGCCCGGAACTCACCGGGTTCGTCCAGCCGCTGGCCGGCGAGTTCGCCGCCTACCGTGAGCTGCTGCGCCAGATCCCGTTCCTCACCGGATACGGAGTGGAACTCGGGATCATGGTGGACGTGCTGGAGGAAGCCGGGCTGCCCGCGATGGCCCAGGTCGATCTCGGTGCCCGGCAGAACCGGCACCAGCCGCTGTGGGACCTGTCCCGGATGAGCTCGGCGGTGCTGCGCGCCATGGCCCGCCGGGCCGCGCTGCCGGAACGCGGCATCTGCTCCCCCGGCGCGCCGGGCGTCCGGGCCCTGCGCCGGCCCGAGATCTATCTGCACGCGGTCGCCACCGAGCATGGGCTGCGGCTCGACGAGCACGTCAACGACCTGCTGGAACGGCCGCCGCTGGATCAGGTGCTGCCGCAGGAAGAGCGGGAAGAGGGCACGGTCGCCTAAGGCTGGCCGTTGTTGGCGGCCAGCCTGATCACACTGAACGTGGCGCCCTGCGGGTCGGTGATGACAGCGAGCCGGCCGGGCGGCGCGTCGGTCGGCGGCACTGACACCTGACCACCGAGTTCCGTGGCCTGGGCGGCCACCGCGTCGCAGTCGGCCACGGCGAAGTACACCATCCAGTGCGATGCGATGCCCTCGGGCCAGTTATCGTCCAGGTGCACCATGCCGCCCACCGCGCGGCCGCCAAGCCGCCACTCGGTATAGGTCATCGGCCCGAGTTCGCTGGTCTCAGCAGTCCAGCCGAACACCTGGCCGTAAAACGCAGCGGCCGCGCCGGTGTCCCGGCAGGCCAGCTCGGTCCAGCAGAAACAGCCCGGGTCGTTGACCAGGCTCGCACCGCGGAACGCGTGCGGCTGCCAGGCGGCGATGGACGCACCCTGGTCGTCGCGGAACATGGCCATGCAGCCCTGCCCGGCGATCTCCATGGGCGGCGCGAGAACCTGCCCGCCGGCCGCGGTGACCAGGGCCGCTGTTGCGTCCGCGTCCGTCACGCTGACGTAGGTGTTCCAGGCCGCGCCGCCCGGGCCTGGCATCAGGCCGGCCACTACCCGCCCGGCGGCCTGGCCGGGCGGGGTACCGGCCGCGGCGAAGAACGTGTAGCCGCCCGGCTCCGCGGCGTGCGTCACCCAGCCGAACAGGTCCCGGTAGAAGCCGGCGGATGCGCCAGGATCGCTGGTTGACAGGTCCACCCAGCACGGCGTCCCTGGTGGGTACTCCGGCAGCGCGGGCATTGCGGCTCCCTCCCCGGGCGTCCCGGCCATCCGGCCCAGGCGCCCCCCTGGGACCTGTTCCCGGCCGGGCCCGCTGCGGCAGCGGCATCCCGGCCTCGCTGACCATACATCCGCCCCGGGCTTGTCTGCCCGGCCCCGGCCGCATCTCACCCGTGGCGGTATCGCCCCGCGCTCAACCGGATCGCGTAGGCTGCTCTCGTGCCACGCTATGAGTACCGGTGCCGGGCCTGCGGAGCGACGTACGAGCGCACCCGGCCGATGGCCGAGGCGAATGAGCCGTCCCTGTGCCCGGAAGGGCACGACGACACCGTCAAGCTGCTGTCCACAGTCGCTGTGGGCGGCCGGGCCGGCGCCCAGCCGCGGTCCGGCGGCGGTGGCGGTGGCTGCTGCGGCGGTGCCTGCGGCTGCGGCTGACCCGCGGGTCACCCGGTGCCCGGCACCGACCGCTTCTTCGCGGAGATCACGGCCAGCACAGTCACGCTGGCCAGCCTGATCGACGGCGCTGACCTGACCCGGCCGGTGCCCACCTGCCCGGACTGGACGCTGCGGCAGCTGATCACGCACCTGGGCCGGACGCACCGCTGGGCCGCGCAGATCACCAGCACCAGGTCGGCGGAGCCCATCCCGATGCGCAGCGTGCCCGACGGCCGGCTGCCCGATGACCCGGCTCAGCACGCGGAGTGGCTGCGGGCGGGCGCGGCCCGGGTCATCGACGCGGTGCGCACGGCCGGGGATGACCAGGTGTGGGCGTTCGGCCCGCTCCGGCCAGCCCGGTTCTGGGCCCGCCGGATGGCGCACGAGACCGCGGTGCACCGGGTCGATGCGCAGATCGCGGCCGGCCAGGTGCCGGTCATCGACGCGGACATCGCCGCTGATGGCATCGACGAATGGCTCACGTTCCTCACCGTGCCCGGCCCGGGCCAGCCGGACCAGCGCCTCGGCGGGCTGGCGGCCGGGCAGGTGCTGCACCTGCACGCGACCGACGAGGGACTGGACGGCGCGGGCGAGTGGCTGATCAGCCGGGCCGGCGACGAGGTGAGCGCGCGCCCCGGGCATGGTAAGGGAGATGCCGCCGTCCGCGGCCCGGCCTCGCAGCTGCTGCTGGTGCTGACCCGGCGGCTGCCGCCGGACCAGCCCGACGTCCAGGTGCTGGGCGATCCCGCGGTCCTGGACGGGTGGCTGGCCGCGACCCCGTTCTGACCCTGCTCACCCCGGTGCGCGCGGGATGAGGCCCGTGGGACGGTTATCCGTTGCGGCTAATCATCCCGGGCGGGCTCACCGTGCAGGGCGTTCGCCTTACCGCGCCCCCAGTACGCCTTGGCCGAGATCTGGTCCGCCGCGAGCCCGTGCTCCCCGAGCACGTCCCGCAGCCGCAGCACCACCCTGGCCTCGCCGAACAGGTAGGCGTGGCCACGGCCGGGAGGCAGGCCCGCGGTCGCCGCGGCGGCCATGGCCGCCGCCAGCCCGGCCGGGTCGCCCGCCGGGCCACCCTCCCGGTACCGCCAGCTGAGGTCCACGTCGGCCGCGGCGGCCAGGTGCTGCTCGTCCGCGGCGTCCGGGACTTCCAGCATCACGGTCGCCCGGGCGCCGGGCGGCAGCGAGCTGACCATCGCGAACACCGCGGCCAGGCCGGACTCGTCCGCGGCGAACAGGTGCCAGTCCGCGCCGGCCGCCACGAAGATCTTTCCGCGCGGGCCGATACCCTCGATCCGGTCTCCCGGCCCGGCGGACCGCACCCAGCGCTCGCCCGGCCCGTCGCCGTGCCGGACGATGTCCATGGTGAGCTGCTGCCGCGCGGTGTCCAGGTCCCGGATCGTGTACCGGCGGCGGAGCGGGCGGTTGCCGTCCACCGCGACCATCAGCATCACGTCCTGGCCCGGCCGGTAGCTGAAGGCCGCGAGTTCCGGCGCGGTCAGCACCAGCCGCTGCATGTGCGGGGTGACCAGGTCGGAGCGCACCACCTCGAGCTGCATCCGGGTGGTGCCCGCCAGCGGCCCGCGCAGCTCAGCGAACGGATCATCGAGCGCGGTCGCACCCGGTACAGCATCAGTCATCCGGCCTGCCTTTCGTCCGGCTCCTGATCTTACGTGGGGCCGGGGCGCGGGCTGGCCGGGCGGGGCCGGGCCGGTCAGTTCGAGAAGCGGGCGACCGCGCGCATCTTGTTGGTCGCGTCGAGCGCCGCGACCTTGTACGACTCGGCCAGCGTCGGGTAGTTGAACACCGCGTCCACCAGGTAGTCGACGGTCCCCCCGCAGCCCATCACCGCCTGGCCGATGTGCACCAGCTCGGTGGCGCCGGTGCCGAACACGTGCACCCCGAGCAGGGTCCGGTCCTCGGGCGAGACGAGCAGCTTGAGCACGCCGTAGGAGTCGCCGATGATCTGCCCGCGGGCCAGCTCGCGGTACCGGGACACGCCGACCTCGAACGGGATGCATTCCGCGGTCAGCTGGTCCTCGGTGCGCCCGATGAAGCTGATCTCCGGGATGCTGTAGATGCCGATCGGCTGCAGCGTCTGCACCGCGTGGACCGGCTCCCCGCAGGCGTGGTGCGCGGCCAGCCGGCCCTGCTCCATCGAGGTGGCGGCCAGCGCCGGGAAGCCGATGACGTCGCCGACCGCGTAGATGTGCGGCACCGCGGTCCGGTAGAACTCGTCCACCTTGATCCGGCCGCGCTTGTCCGCCTCCAGCCCGGCCGCCTCCAGGTTGAGGTCGTCGGTCGAGCCCTGCCGGCCGGCCGAGTACAGCACGGTGTCGGCCGGGATCCGCTTGCCGCTGGCGAGGGTGGCGATGGCGCCTTCTTCCCTGGCCTCCACGGCGGACACGGTCTCCCCGAAGCGGAACGTCACCGCCAGGTCGCGCAGGTGGAATTTGAGCGCCTCGACGACTTCCAGGTCGCAGAACTCCAGCATCCGGTCGCGCTGCTCGACCACGGTGACCTTGCAGCCGAGGGCGGCGAACATGGACGCGTACTCGATGCCGATCACCCCGGCGCCCGCGACCACCATGGTCCGCGGCACCTGGTCCAGGTGCACGATGCCGTCCGAGTCGATGATGGTCTTCTCGTCGAACGCGACGCTGGCCGGGCGGGCCGGCCGGGTCCCGGTCGCGATCACGATGGCGTCCGCGGTGACCGTGCGCTGCCGGCCGTGCCCGTCCTCCACCTCGATCGTGTTCGGGCCGGAGAAGCGCGCGGTGCCGGCCAGCACGGTCACCCGGTTGCGGGACAGCTGGCTGCGCACCACGTCGTTCTCCCGGCTGACCACGTGGTGGGTGCGGGCGGCCAGGTCGGCGATGGTGATCTCGTCCTTGACCCGGTAGCTCTGCCCGTACATCTCCCGCTGGTCGAGCCCGGTCAGGTAGAGGACGGCCTCGCGCATCGTCTTGGACGGGATCGTGCCGGTGTTCAGGCACACCCCGCCGATCATGTCCGGCCGCTCCACGACGGCCACCCGCCGGTCCAGCTTGGCGGCAGCGATCGCCGCCTTCTGCCCGCTCGGGCCGGAACCGATTACCAGCAGGTCGAAGTCATGCACGCTCCCAGTGTGCGACCACGGCCTCGGCTTATGGAAGGCGACCGGCGCTACAAACAGGAAAACTGTGTTAGCCCGGGGGGGGGCGACCCCCCGGAACCCCCCGGGATCAATGACCCCGCGCGACACCCCTCCGGGGGCGCCTCCCGTGACCATGGAAATGCTCTGCTAATCCGGGGGGCGACCCCCCGGAACCCCTACAGCCAGCCGGCGCGGGCGCTGGCCAGCGGCCCCTCCGCGGGCGGGCGGCCGAGCTGGCCTGCCCATACCTGGCTGAGCAGGCGGTTCACCGCCTCCAGGATCTCCGGCAGGCAGCGGCGCAGGCTTTCCGCATCCGCTTCGTCCGCGGCATCCGCGGGCAGCCCGGCCTGCGCCAGCAGGGCCGGCAGGTTAGCCAGCTGGGCGCCGACCCATTCGACCGGGAACGCGGACATGTCCCGGTCGAACACCCGGCGCCCGGGCTCCCATCCGGCCGACCCGGGATGGTGGTGGGTGCGGTCGAAGCTGCCCGGCGGCCCGTCCACCGATTCCAGCAAGTCCGCCCGCCAGATCAGGCCGCCGATCTCGATGGGCTGCGCCGAGTAGATCGACCCGGTCAGGTCGCCCGCGGTGAGCAGCCGGACCTCGAGCCGCACCCCATGCTCCGGGCCCTCCTGGCCCTTGTGCGGGTTCGGATCGACGAAATACAGGTCACTGACGACGACAGCGGTCCGCTCGAAGCCGAAGACGTACAGCACGCAGGGCCCTCCTCAGATAACCCGGCCCCGGTTCTCCGCGTCCGGGCCGGTCTGCCTTGCTCCCAGTCTGCGCCAGCAGGGGCAGCACCAGCCAGGGGCCGGGTCGCCCGTTCCGCCGATATCTGGCGGTTTTTCCGGCTGGTACCGAAACGCTCCGGAAACACAGTCGTCATCAGGGGTAATGACAACGGAACAGAACCCCCTTACGCTGCGGTCGTGGCGGACATCTTCGACTCCTATCGGCTGGCAGACGCCTGGGACGAGATGTTCGAGCAGCCTGGCCAGCCGCGCGCCTGCTATGCCGCGCTGCTCGCCGCACTGCAGCCGCTGGATCCCGCGGAGCTGCGCTTCCGCTCTGATCAGCTGGCCCGGGTATTCACCGACCGCGGCGTGACCTATGACTTCGCGGGCGAGGAGCGCCCGTTCCCGCTGGACTTCATCCCCCGGGTCATCGACGCCGCGGAATGGGACCTGATCGCCCGCGGTGTCCGGCAGCGGGTGCTCGCGCTGGAAGCCTTCCTCGCCGACGTGTACGGCCCGCGGCGGGCGTTCGCCGACGGAGTGCTGCCCTGGCGGGTGGTCTGCACCTCGCAGCGGTTCCACCGCGAGGTGGGCGGGCTGGTCCCGCCGAACGGGGTGCGGGTGCACGTGGCCGGCATCGACCTGGTCCGGGACGGGGCCGGGAAGGTGCGGGTGCTGGAGGACAACGTCCGCATCCCGTCCGGGGTCAGCTACGTGATGGAGAACCGGCGGGCGATGGCCCGGACGTTCCCGGCCCTGTTCACCGAGCAGCACGTGCATCCGGTGGACACCTACCCGGCCCGGCTGCTGGCGGCGCTGCGCGCGGCGGCGCCGGCCGCGGCCCGCGACCCGGTGGTGGTGGTGCTCACCCCGGGGGTGGCCAACGCCGCGTATTTCGAGCACACCCTGCTGGCCCGGCTGATGGGCGTGGAAGTGGTCGAGGGCGGAGACCTGGCCTGCTCCGGGAACCGGGTCTTCGTGCACACCACGCAGGGCCTGCGCCCGGTGGACGTAATCTACCGGCGGGTGGACGACGACTTCCTCGACCCGCTGCACTTCCGCCCGGACTCGGTGATCGGCTGCGCCGGGATCATGAACGCGGCCCGGGCCGGGAACGTCACCATCGCCAATGCGGTGGGCAACGGGGTGGCCGACGACAAGCTGCTCTACACCTGGGTCCCGGACCTGATCCGGTACTACCTGTCCGAGGAGCCCCTGCTGGAGAACGTGGAGTCCTACCGGCTCGACGACCCGGATGTGCTCGCCTGGGTACTCGACGACCTCGACCAGCTGGTGCTCAAGCCGGTGGACGGGGCGGGCGGGGCCGGCATCGTGATCGGCCCGCAGGCCGATGAGCAGACCCTGGCCACGCTACGCGGCCAGGTGCTGGCCGAGCCCCGGAGCTGGCTCGCGCAGCAGCCGGTGGCGCTGTCCACCTCGCCGGTGCTGATCGGCGAGCAGCTCGCGCCGCGGCACATCGACCTGCGGCCGTTCGCCGTCAACGACGGAACCGACGTGTGGCTGCTGCCCGGCGGGCTGACCCGGGTCGCGCTGCCCGAAGGCGAGCTGGTGGTCAACTCCAGCCGCGGTGGTGGCTCCAAGGACACCTGGGTGCTGGTGCCCGAGGGCGCACCGGAGGACGGCACCGAGGCAGCCGCGGACGGAGCGGTCGGAGAGATCATCCCGCGGATGCCGGGGCCGTCGCCCGCGGTCGGCCGGGAGAGCGGCCCGGCCATGGAAGGCCAGCAGCAGTGATCACCGCGTTGCTCAGCCGCATCGCGGAGACCCTGTTCTGGACCGGCCGCTACATGGAGCGGGCCGACGACACCGCCCGCATGGTGGACGTGTACGTGCACCGGATGCTGGAGGAACCGCAGGCCGACGAGGACGCGGGCTGCCGCGCGCTGCTCGCCGTGCTGGGTATCCCGGCGCCGGACGACTCCCGGCTGAATGTCAGCCTGACCCTCTACCAGCTGGCCTACGACCAGCAGAACCCGAGCGCGATCGCGGGCGCGGTGATGGCCGCGCGCAGCGGCGCCCGCAGCATCCGTGAGGTGATCTCCAGCGAGATGTGGGAGTGCCTCAACGTGACCAGCCACGGCCTGGTCACCCAGCGCAGCGCGGCTGAGCGCCTCGGCCCGCATGTCTACCTGCGCTACATCCGGGAGCGCGCCGCGCTGTTCTTCGGCCTGGCCGAATCCACCATGAGCCACGACGACGCCTGGCGGTTCCTGGTGCTCGGCCGCAGCCTGGAACGGGTGGACATGACGGCACGGCTGCTGCTGGCCCGGATGCCGGCCACCCCGTGGGAGGTCAGCTGGCCCATGCTGCTGCGTTCCTGTGGCGCCTACGAGTCGTTCATCCGCACCCACGCGTGGTCTGGTGAGTCCCAGCCGGTGATCGAGTTCCTGCTGATGGACCGCCGCTTCCCCCGGTCCGTGGTGCACGCGCTGGCCACCGCCGAGGAAGCGCTCGCCGCGCTGGACACCGGGCCGGCCGGAGCCGCGCTCAGTGACCCGGCGCGGCGGCGGATCGGGCAGCTGCGGACCAGGCTGGAATACGCCGACCCGCAGCAGCTGCCCGCGGCCCTGCCCGACCTGCTCGGTTCCCTGCAGCGCAGCTGCATGCAGGCGAGCGAGGCGATCTCGGCCCGGTACTTCACTTATGAGCAGGCCGTGGCCTGGGCCCAGGAGTGCTGAGTGGGCTGGCTGCTGGAGATCACGCACCAGACCCGGGTGCACTACCAGGGGTCGGCCCGCGCCTCCTACAACGAGGCCCGGATGACCCCGCTGACGCTGGACCGGCAGACCGCGCTGCAGACCCGGGTGTCGGTCGGCAGCAGCGCCCCGGTCTGGGCCTACCAGGACTACTGGGGCACCCGGGTCAGCTCCTTCGACATCCAGGCGCCGCACGAGGAACTCACCGTCCGCTCGCACGCGGTGGTGGAGACGAGCGCGGCGGCCCCGTTGCCGGTCCCGCTGGCCTGGCCGGACCTGCGCGCCACCGCTGAAGCCGGGCTGACCGCGGAGTTCCTGTACCCGACGCCGCGCACCACCGTGGCCGCTGACCTGGCCGCCGCCACCCGGGAGCGGGTCACGGGCGCGGACCCGCTGGAGGCCGCGGCGGCGATCGCCGCCTGGGTCCGCGAGCGGGTGGCGTACGTGCCCGGGTCCACCGAGGTGCAGACCAGCGCCCAGGAGGCCTGGGACCAGGGGCAGGGGGTCTGCCAGGACATCGCCCACCTGACCGTCGCGCTGCTGCGTGAGGCCGGGCTGCCAGCCAGGTACGTGTCCGGGTACCTGCACCCGCAGCCGGAGGCCGGGCTCGGCGAGCCGATCGCCGGGCAGAGTCACGCCTGGGTGGAGTACTGGATCGGCAGCTGGGTCGCGGCGGACCCGACCAACCAGGCGCCGGTCGGCGACTGCCACGTGGTGGTGGCCCGCGGCCGGGACTACGGCGACGTGCCGCCGCTCAAGGGCATCTACCACGGTGCGCCGAGCGCCGCGATGGACGTCAGCGTTGAAGTCACCCGCCTCGCCTGAGATCCGCCTGAGGATCCTCCGGGTGGGGGCGGGGGGATCGCTGCGCTAGGGCGTGCAGATGAACAGCACGGTGTCCTGATGACGCCGCGATGGAGCTGGTGGAGCTGGTGAAGCTGATACGGCCCAGTGATGCTGCCGGGGTTACACCGGGCAGGCCGCCACCGCGGGCCGCCGGTCACCCGGCCACCCAGCAAGCCCGACCCCAGCCCAGCCCACCAGCCTCACCGGCCCCACCCGCTCCGCCGACCCCACCAGCTCCAGCTCAGCCCCCACCTGCTCCAGCCCAGCCCCCCACCAGCCCCACCTGTTTCGGTCCGGACGTTAGCGCGGTGATTTGTGCCCCGCCGGTGGGGCACAAATCACCGCGCTGTGCGACGGACCCGGGCGGGGCACCCCGGCGCCGGGGAAGCCAGCAACCGGGGGCCCGCCAGGAACACCGGCCGCGCACGGCACAGCGGGGCCAGCGCGCCCGGTACAGCAACGATCACCAGCAGGACCAGCGCCTCATTTCGTGACGGGCTCCAGCCACAGTTTCCGCCCGCGCTACGCCAGTTCCGCCCCGCGCTACGCTAGCCATGGCGCAGAGACCGGATGAATCCGCCCGCGGTGGGCCGGCAGGTGGGAGCAGGGTGCCCGACACGGGCGGCGGCAACGCGATCCCAGGCGGCGGCCTCGCATAGGGTGGGAGGACCCCGGAGAGCATCAAGCGGCGAGTGGCGGATTCTTATGATTGTCCTGCTCATTGTCAGCGTGGCTGGCGCGGTCGTGCTGCTGTTCCTGGCGGACCGGATCATCAAGGCGCGAGCCCGGGTCCGGCACCGGCGGCAGATGAACGACCGGCTGACAGCGGTCGCCGAGCGGGCCGAGAAGCAGCAGGAACAACGCCAGGCAGCGGTCCAGGCCAGCGCCGAGCTGACCTCGGTCATGCCCGCCATCAACCGGCCGCCGCTGAGCCTGCCAGGGGTGGCACCGCCCGCCGCCTGCCGAAGCCCAGCCATCAGCGCCCCGGCTCAGCCGAGCGCGGCCCCGGCCGCCTGGGCCGCCGGTCTGCCCGCACCGGCGAGCGGGCCAGCCACGGTGCTGGCAGCAACCACGGTGCTGGGCATCACGGTGCTGCCAGTGCTGAAGGGGCCGCGCACGCGGACCGGCCGGCTGCGCCTCCCGAGCGGGCCGCCGATCCGGCCTCGTGCCCGGGGCACCCGACCGGCCCGCGGCAGGCGGCCTCCTAGCCACGGACCAGACAGGAAAACTGCCGCCGCCGCAGCCCAGGCCCGGCCGCGGGCCCGGTTTAGTTGCGCATGGCCAGGACGCCCGGGCCAGGGAGATAGCTACACTAGTCATCGCGAACTATGCCCGGCCTTGCCCGCCCCGGATGCAACGCCGCTGGCTCGCCCGACCGTGTAGAGGATCATGGTGCAAACGTTCTCACGCGTCCTGATGCTGACGGGTGACGACAATGGCGAGCCACTTCCGGAAAAGGTGCTGACCGCGCTGACGCCGCGGTTCTCGCTGGGCGCGGCGGGACGCGCCTGCACCGCGCGGCAGACCTGGCTGGACACCTTCGACTGGCGGCTGCACCGGGCTGGCCTCACCGCGGCGCACGTCACCAGCACGCGGCCCGCCGAGCTCGTGCTGACCGGCCCGGCCGGGGAGCAGGTCAGCCAGCAGGCCGGGAGGCTCCGCTGGCCAGCGCTGCCCGCCGTGCTGCCCGCCGGGCCGGTGACCGGGATGCTGCAGGAGATAGCCGGGATCCGCGCCCTGCTGCCCGCCGCCCACACCGTGACCGCCGAGCAGGAGCTGCGGATCCTCAATCCCGACGCCAAGACGGTGGCCTGGGTCACGCTGCAGCGGACCGCGGTGACCTCCCCGGCGGCCGCGCAGCTGCCGGTCCGGCTCGAGGTGACCGCCGTCCGCGGCTACCAGGTCCAGGCCGAGCGGATCGCGCAGATCCTGGCCGCGGTGCCCGGGGTCAGCGAGCCGACGCTGGCCCCGCTGGACGCCGCCCTGGCGGCCGCCGGGCGGCACCCGGAGGACTACAGCAACAAGCTCAGCGTGCCGCTGGTCCCCGACCAGCCCGCCCGGCTCGCGCTGCGGGTGCTGCTGCTCATCCTGCTGGACACGCTGCAGGCCAACGTGCCGGGCACGATCCGGGGCACCGACACCGAGTTCCTGCACGACCTGCGGGTGTCGGTCCGGCGGACCAGGTCCGCCCTGAAGCTTGTCGGCAATGTGCTGCCCGGCGGCCTGGCCAGCCGGTTCGCTGCCGAGTTCAAGTGGCTGGGCGATCTCACCACGCCCACCCGGGATCTCGACGTCTACCTGCTGAACTACCAGGCCATCACGGCCGGGCTGGTCGCCGCCGACGCCGGCCGAGCTGGAGCCGTTCCGCGCGCACCTGGACCACCGCCACGCCGTGGAACAGCGGCACCTGGCCCGCGGCCTGCGCTCGGCGCGTTTCACCGGGCTGTGCCGCGAATGGCGGTCAGCCCTTACCGGGCTCAGCGCCCCCCGGGGCGGGGGCGAGCCGATCGCGGCGGTCGCCGCCGACCGGCTCTACCACGCTCACCGCCGGGTGCTGCGCCAGGGCCGGGCGATCACCCCGGACTCGCCTCCGGAGCGCCTGCATGACCTGCGGAAGAGGTGCAAGGAACTGCGTTACCTGCTGGAGTTCTTCGCCTCGCTCTACGACCCGCAGGCCTACCAGCGGGCCGTCAGGGACCTGAAGGGTCTGCAAGACTGTCTGGGCGAATTCCAGGACTGTGAGGTGCAGCGGCACGAGATACGCGCATTCGCCGGCCGAGATGATGGCCTCGCACCAGGTGCCCGCGACCGCGCTGCTGGCCATGGGCGAGCTGGCCGGCCAGGTCGGCCTGCGGGAACGGCGGGCCCGCCAGGAGTTCGGCGGCCGGTTCGCGCGAATTCGCCAGCCTGCACAGCGAGCAGCGGTTCCGCGCCCTGACTCGGAGGCGGCCATGAAGATCCTCGCCACCTACAACATCAAGGGCGGCGTCGGCAAGACCGCCACCGCGGTCAACCTGAGCTACCTGGCGGCCCGGGACGGGCTGCGGGTGCTGCTTGGGATCTCGACCCGCAGGCCGCGGCCAGCTACCTGTTCCGGGTCCGGCCCCGGGTCAAGGGCGGCGGCAAGGCGCTCATCAGCGGCAGCCGGGAGATCGACGCCGCGATCAAGGGCACCGACTTCGACAACCTCGACCTGCTGCCCGCCGACTTCACCTACCGGAACCTGGACCTGATCCTGGACAGCCGCCAAGAAGCCCACCGCAGCGCTCGCGCGGCTGCTGGCGCCGCTGCGCCGCCGACTACGACGTCGTCTTCCTCGACTGCCCGCCGGGCATCTCGCTGCTGTCCGAGAGCGTGCTGCACGCGGCCGACCATGCTGCTGGTCCCGCTCATCCCGACCACGCTGTCGCTGCGCACCCTGGATCAGCTCACCGAGTTCATCGCTGGCTTCGACGGGCAGCGGCCCGGCATACTCGCGTTCTTCTCGATGATCGACCGCCGCAAGCGGCTGCACCTGGAGATCGCCGAGCGGCTGCCGACCGAGCGCAGCGACGTCGCGGCGACCGCCATCCCGGCGCTGTCGATGATCGAGCGGATGTCCGTGCAACGCGCGCCGGTGCCCGCCTTTGCCCCACGCAGCCGCGCAGCCATGTGCTACCGGCAGCTGTGGGCCGAGGTCCGGGCCGCGGCCGGGCTCGCCCCGGCCCGTCCCAGGCGCACCGCTGGCCGCAGCTGACCAGGCGGTGCCAGCCCGGGCGCGCCGACCCCCGGCAACGCCCCGCGGCACCCTCAGCGACCCCGCGACCGACACTGCCCGCCCCGGGGCGCCGCTCCCGTCAACGCCCCACGAGCACTGCCTCGGCCGCCTCGCGCGAGCAGCCGTTAGCCAGAGTCGCGGGCAAAGCTGACCAGGGCCTCGCTGACTTCCGCGGGCCGCTCCTGCTGCGTCCAGTGCCCGCAGCCGGGCAGCAGCAGCGCGCCCCGCAGCCGCGGCACGCAGTCCCGCAGCCGGGCGACGGTCTCGGCCGGGCCCGGCGAGCTGATCACGAAATCCTGGTCTCCCGCGATGAACAGGGCCGGGACAGGATGGGAGCGTGCCGCCAGGCGGCGGTCAGCGCCCAGTTCCGGTCCAGGTTCCGGTACCAGTTCAGCGGGCCGGTGAAGCCGGTGGGCGCGAACTCGGCCGCGAACGCGTCGATGTCGGCCGCGGTCAGCCAGCCGGGCAGCACCGCCGGGTCAGTGCAGCAGTCGAGGAACCCGCCGCCGGGCGGCACGATCGGGCAGCAACGGCTCCGCCACATCCCCGGACCCGCTGTACAGGATCCGGCGGAAGGTGGCGGTCAGGTCAGCCGCGAGCTCCTGGTCGGCCCGGCCCGGTTCCTGGAAGTAGCACATGTAGAAACGCTCGCCGAGCCGGCCGCGCAGCACCTCCAGCGGCGGGGCGCTGCCCCGCGGCCGATACGGGACGCTGAGCCCGACCACCCGCGCACCCGGTCTGGCCGCATCAGGCCGCAGCTGCCAGGCCACTGGCGCGCCCCAGTCGTGCCCGGCGATCACCGCGGACGGCTCGCCCAGCGCGTCCATCAGCGCGATCACGTCCCCGGCCAGATGCAGCACCGTGTAGTCGGCCACCGCGTCCGGGCCACCGGTCCGGCCGTACCCGCGCTGGTCCGGTGCGACCGCGTGGAACCCGGCCGCGGCCAGCGCGGTGAGCTGGTGCCGCCACGAGTACCAGCATTCTGGGAAGCCGTGCAACAGCACGACCAGCGGGCCTTCGCCCGCTTCCGCGATATGCACGTCCAGTCCGGGGATAGCGACCATGCGGTGGCTGATCCCGGGATCACCCTCATCCACTGAGGTCCCCTTCCCAGCGCCAGCGGCCAGCTGCGCACAGTTATCCTGCACCTTTGTCACTGATTGCATGCCTGTGCGGCGCCTGCCCGGAGCATGCTAGTAGTTGGGTAGGCATCCCACGCTTTAGGGGGGACACGTGAGCCGACGGCTGATCCGGCTGGAAATGCCCGTCTTCCCGGACCGGAGGATGTTCAAGATCCATGACTCGACGGTGGACCCGGACGCGCCCGGTGGGCCGCTCGCCCCGGTCGGCACGCTCATCAGCGTGAACCGGGAGCAGCTGTGGGTGGGCAGCCTGCAGGAGCACATCGGGGTCCGGCTCACCCTGGAGGAATGGGACACCGCCCCGCCCACGTTCGGTGACGCATGGGAAGACGAGGCCAAGGGCACGCTGTACCTGCGCGGCCAGCTGAGCGTGGACATGGGGTCGGCGGGCCGCGCGGTGGAACGGCTCACCCTGGCCAGCGGGGTTGGCGACTACGTGGTCCGGGTGTACGCCCGGAACCGGCGTGAGGTGCAGCGCCTGTATGAGGAGCTGTTCGACCGCGGCGTGGACCCGCTCAGTGATGAGTTCCAGCAGGCCAGGAAGAACCTGGAAGGCGTGGAGCAGTACCTGCTGCAGATCTGGCGAGAGGTCTGACCCCCGCCGTCGGCTACTGGGTGTGCACTGCCCGCGGCGCCACGCTGGCCGGGGCGGCTGCCTTACCCGCCCCGCTGGCTGAGGCCGTGGCCGCCGGATGGGACGGAGCCGTCACCACCGGATGGGTGGGCGCGGCACTGGCCCGGCCGCCGGCATGCCGGTCCGTCGCCCCGCGCAGCGGGACTAGCAGGTAGACGAGCACCGACACCACCGCGACCACGGCCAGGGTGGCGAACGAGGCGATCACCCGGCCTCGCCGCAGCCGGAACGTCAGGTTGGCCCGGGCTTGGCCGAACGACGCCATCCGGGTGGCGAGTACGGGATCCGAGCTGGCCAGGCCGCGCTCAATCTCATCCAGGATGCGTTGCTCATCCATGGACAGCGCCATGAGGCCACCTCCACGGCCACCGGGGAACTTTCTCTCACTATCCCCCCGCTGCAAGATCATTAGCCTCTCTTGACCATGCCACGGCGGTTTTTCTAGGGTGCGCTATCCCTGACGGCCACGTCTAGCCTCCCCGCGCCTTAGATATCCGTACGCAGGGCCCCGGGCGCACGCAGCGAACCGCTACTCGAACTCATATTGCCGCGGCTTGGCGCGGGTGCTTGCAGTGATCGAACTAGTATTCTAGAGTAGCCGGGATGCGATGGGATGGCATGCGGATCGAGGAGACGCCCGGCACGCACCCAGCGCCCGGGCCGCCCGGCAGCGCCCCGGCCCTGTTCGAGCGCAATGCGGTCACCCGGTCGTTCGACACCCCGGGGTTCCGCGGCATGACCTTCTTTGAGGTACACGCCCGCAGCATCATCAACCGGGTCCCCGACGCCTCCCGGGTTCCGTTCCGCTGGACCATCAACCCCTACCGGGGCTGCTCTCATGCGTGTGCCTACTGCTTCGCCCGGAACAGCCATACGTACCTGGACCTGGACGCGGGGCATGACTTCGATTCCAAGATCGTGGTGAAGGTCAACGCGCCGGAACTGGTGCGCCGGGAGCTCGGCGCCCGCAAGTGGGCCGGCGAGCACATCGCCATGGGCAGCAACGTCGATGTCTACCAGCGGGCTGAAGGCAAGTACCAGCTGATGCCGGGCATCCTGCAGGCACTGCTGGACGCGCGGAACCCGTACTCGGTCCTGACCAAGGGCACCCTGATCCTGCGCGACCTGGACCTGCTCGAAGCGTCTGCGGACGTGACTGACGTCGGGCTCAGCGTGTCCGTGGGCTGCCTGGACGAGGACCTGTGGCGGACCCTGGAATCCGGCACGCCCAGCCCCCGGCGGCGGCTGGGCGTGTGCGCCACGCTGTCCGAGCACGGGCTACCGTGCGGGGTGCTGATGGGCCCGGTGGTGCCGTTCCTGTCCGACTCCCCCGCCCAGCTGGCCGCCACCGTCCGGCTGGCCGCCGAGGCCGGGGCGACTCACGTCAGCCCTATCGTGCTGCATCTGCGGCCCGGAGCCCGGGAATGGTTCCTGGGCTGGCTGGCCGAGCACCACCCAGCACTGGTCCCCCGTTACCGCGGGCTGTACGGCTCGCGAGCGTACGCGCCCAAGGAGTACCAGCAGCGGATCGCCGAGCAGGTCCGCGAGCTGGCCCAGCGCTACCAGGTGGGCCGGGGCGCGCCGCGGCGGGACCGGCGCAGCTGGCGGGCTGGGCCACCCGTGCCGCGCGAAGCTGCGCCGCCGGTGCAGCTATCGCTGCTCTGACCGTGCCGCCCGCCTCCAGCATCCCGGCCGCCCCAGGCCCCGGCTGGAGCCGGTGACAAGCGCGACGCGCCCGGTGATGTCGAACAGCGGGTGCCGCATCCAGCTGCCTTCCGGGCTCAGCCGCCCAGGAGCCAGCCGTTCGCGCTGGCCAGCCGGACCGCCTCGGCGCGGGTGCGGGCGCCGGTCTTGCCCATCGCCGAGGACAGGTAGTTGCGCACCGTGCCCTCGGACAGGTGCAGGGCCGCGGCGATGTCAGCGGCGGTGCCGCCGTCCCCGGCGGCCCGCAGCACGTCGCTCTCCCGTGGGGTCAGCGGGCTGTCCCCGGCAGCCAGCGTCTCCGCGGCGAGCGTGGGATCGACCACCCGCAGCCCGGCCGCCACCCGGCGGACCGCGTCCGCGAGCTGCCGGGCGGGGGTGTCCTTGACCACGAACCCGCTGGCCCCGGCGGCCATCGCCCGCCGCAGGTAGCCCGGGCGGCCGAACGTGGTCACCATCAGGACCCGGCAGGACGGCAGGGCCGCGCGCAGCTGCCCGGTGGCGGTGATCCCATCCAGGCCGGGCATCTCGACATCGAGCAGGGCCACATCCGGCCGGGCCCGGCGGGCTTCGGCCACGACTTCGTCGCCGCGGCCGACCTCGGCCACCACCTCGAGATCGGGTTCCAGCGCCAGCAGCGCCGCCAGCGCACCCCGGACCAGTGCCTGGTCATCGGCGAGCAGGAGCCGGATCGGGGTGCCCACGGTGGTCACGGCACCCAGACCCGGAGCACGAAGCCGCCGTCGGCGGGCTGCTGCACGCTGAGCGCCGCGCCTGCCCCGGCCGCGCGTTCCCGCAGCCCGGCCAGGCCATGGCCAGCGCAGCGGCGGTCCGGCCTGCCATCGGCCAGGTCCTCCGCCCTGGCCGCCTGGCCGCCCGGTCCCGGGTCAGCCGCGCCGGCCGCGCCGCGGCCGTCATCGCGGATCTCGACCTCGCGCGCGGTGACCCGGATCGAGCAGCGCGTGGCGCCGCTGTGCCGGACCACGTTGGTCACGCCTTCCCGGACCGCCCAGCCGAACAGCTCCTGCCGGGCCCGCGGCACTGTAGCCACCTGCCGGTCATCCGGCAGGTCAGCCTGGATGCCGGCCGCGGCCAGCGCGGTCTGCGCGCTGGCCAGCTCATCCGGCAGGGTGACCTCACGGTAGCCAGCGGCGGCCACCCGGATATCGGCCAGCGCTTCCCGGGCGATGCGTTCCACATCGGCGATCTCGGCCGCCGCCCGGTCCGGATCGAGCGGGGCCAGCCGCCCGGCCAGCTCGGCCTTGATCGCGACCACGGTCAGCGAGTGGCCGAGGATGTCATGCAGGTCCCGGGCGAACCGGTTCCGCTCATCGACCAGGGCGAGCCGGGTGATCTCGCCGCGCGCCGCGGTGAGCTGGGCGTTGCGCTGGACCAGCTGGGCCACTCCCCACATGGCCAGCCCCGATACGAAGATCTGGAAGGCGATCGACCCGGTGCCCCACCCGGGCACGAAGACCGGGATGATCAGCACGGCGGCAGCCGCCGCGGCCACCACAACCCAGCCGGAGCGGCTGGGCAGCAGGAACATCGCCATGACCCCGATGTAGACCAGCATGCCGAGCGCGTCCGGTCCGATGAGCATGGCGGCTATCGCGACCAGGACCGCCTCGGCAGACACCACGCTGAGACCGACCGCGTAGGAGAGGGTCCCGCCCTGGCGGAACGCCCGGCGGCCGAACGCGAAGATGACGATGAAGGCGACGGCGAACGCCACCACGACAGCCAGGCCGCCGTAGCGGCGCAGCGGCTCGTGCTGGGCCCAGGCCTGGCTGACCGGCTGCGCCAGGTACACCAGCCAGACCGCCGCGAACAGCCAGCCGTACCGGCGCATGCGGTTGTCCATCCGGCCAGAATCCAGGACGTCAACCGGCGCGGGAGTCCCCGTGCCCTGCGCTTCGCTGCGGTCAGCCGGGCGGGCTGGCGCGGTGGTCATCTGCCCGCCGCCCAGGTCGGGGCTGCGCTCCAGGTCGTCCTGGCGTAGCTCATGATCCGAGTCTGCTCGAAGAACCGGCTGCGGGCCACCATGCACTCTTCTGATCCTGCCGTGTCCGCAGCCGGGGGCCGCCTGGCGCGCGTCATGTCCTGCCCATGACATTCGTCATGGGCAGCCAGCGGCGCCCGGGCGCTAGCGGGACTGGACCGGGAGGCCAGCGGCGGACCAGGCGCGGAAGCCGCCGGCCAGGTCGGTGGCCCGGTGCAGGCCGAGATCCTGCAGCGACGCCGCGGCCAGGCTGGACGTATAGCCTTCCGAGCACATCAGGATGAGCTGGAGGTCGTAGGAGCCTGCCTGCGGCAGCCGGGCGGCGGAGGCGGGATCGAACCGCCACTCGAGCACGTTACGCTCCACCACCAGCGCACCTGGCACTTCACCTTCCGCACCGCGCTGGGCGGCCGGCCGGATGTCCACCAGCAGCGCGCCTTCCCGGATCGCGGCCCAGGCCTGGGCCGGGTCCAGGCGGTCCAGGCGCCTCCGGGCCGCCGCCAGCACCTCGCTGACCGTCCGGGCGCCCGGCGGCGGCGCGGCCGTCACCAGCGCTCCCCTGCCGCCTCGACCGCGGCCAGCATCAGGCCGCCCGGGGTCAGCTCGTACCGGCGCATCCCGGCCAGCGGCGGGGAGTACGCGTGAATGCTCACGGCGGGCGTGGCCGATGTGTTCACGACCTCATGCACGTACTGCGGCCCGAACGAGCGGGTCACGCCGGACCCCAGCACCTGCCCGGATGGCACTCCCCGGCCCGCGCGCAGCGCGCTTTCCCGCAGCTCACCAAGGACCACGGTGAAGGCACCCGAGGACCCGCAATGATCATGAAACCCGGTGCCCTGGCCCGGCAGCCAGCTCAGCAGCCATACCTCGTGGCTGTCCCCCTGCTGGATGCGCTGGTACCACCGCGCACCTGCGGTGTACCGGACCAGCCCCGGCCACTCCTGCTCAGCGGCGGCGGCGTGGGTGATCGCGGCGAGCTGAGCCCGGCTCAGCCGCCCGCTGACCTGGTTCGCGAGATACATCCTATTTAGCCTATCTTTTTTATAGGGTATTAGGTAGCTGGGACGATATCACGACCTGACCCCGGGGTCCCGGACAACCCTCCAGAAGGTCACGCGCGCCGCACCATAAGGGTTCGCCGAAGCCCGGCCGCCCCTGCTCCCGCTGGTGATCCTCACCGAGATCGGCTTCTGCGTGGCACTCGGGGTACTGCTGGACACCCTTGTCGTCCGTTCCGTCCTGGTCACCGCCCTGACCCTGGACATCGACCGGCGGATGTGGTGGCCCAGCCGGCTGGCCGCCCCGCCGGGGCCGGCCGCGGCCGCGACAACACCTGGGCGCCTGTCGCGTACCCGGTGATGCGGGGGCGCAGCCTGTGCCTGCGCACTCCCCGGGGGACAGGCGGTCCGTACGGCACGTAAAGTTGTCTGCCGTGGGATCAGGTTCAGGTGGCGCAAGGCTCCCGGAGCCGGACCGGCTCGCAATCCGCACCGTCCCCGTGCCTGACCCGGGCGACCTGGCTGACCAGCTGCCCAGCACAGGCGCGCTCGCCTGGATCCACCGCGGTGAAGGGCTGATCGGCTGGGGCGAGGTGGCCCGGGTCACCCTGCCCGCCGGGCAGGACAGGTTCACGGCCGCCGAGAAGTGGCTGCGGGCGCTGCTCGACGAGGCGCGGGTCACCGACCAGGTCGGACTGCCCGGCTGCGGCCCGGTGGCGTTCGGCAGCTTCACCTTCGATCCCACCTCGGACGGGTCCCTCCTGGTGCTGCCCCAGCTGGTACTGGGCAGGCGGGACGGCCAGGCCTGGCTCACCACCATCACCGGCCGCGCGGGCCAGCGGCCCGGCACCAGCCCGGCCCCGCCGCAGCTCCGGCCCGCCCCGGCCCGCAGCGCGCCGGTCACCCCCGGAGAGATCCGCTGGCACGACGGCAGCCTGACCGCCCCGCAGTGGGAGCGCGCGGTCGGTGCGGCCGTGGCCCGGATCAAGGCGGGCGGGCTGCGCAAGGTGGTCCTGGCCCGGGACCTGCACGCATCCGTAGCCGCCCCCATTGATGAGCGGCTGCTGCTGGGCAGGCTGGCCGCCCGCTACCCGGACTGCTACACGTTCGCCTGCGGCGGGCTGGCCGGCGCTACCCCGGAACTGCTGATCAAGCGCCAGGGGGAGCAGATCAGCTCGCTCGTGCTGGCCGGGACGGCGCCGCGGAGCAACGACCCGGGTCACGACGCGGCGCTCGGGGCGGCGTTGCTGGCCTCGGCCAAGAACGCGGAGGAGCACGAGTATGCCGCGGCCGGGGTCCGGGACGCCCTGGCCCCCCTGTGCGACCAGCTGACCGTGGCCAGCCCGCCGTCGCTGCTCCGGCTGGCCAACGTACAGCACCTGGCCACTGCGGTCAGCGGCCGGCTGTCCGCACGCGGTCACGACGGCACCAGCCCGCAGGCCGGCCCGGCTAGGCGGGCGGCCCGGCTATCCCGTCGGTGCTGGCCCTGGTGGACGCGCTGCACCCCACGGCCGCCGTGTGTGGCACCCCGGCCGAGGCGGCCATGGAGCTGATCCGCGAGCTCGAGGGTATGGACCGGGGCCGCTACGCCGGGCCGGTGGGCTGGATAGACGGCGCCGGGAACGGGGAATGGGGCATCGCGCTGCGCTGCGCCGAGCTGGACGGGACCCGGGCGCGGCTGTTCGCCGGCTGCGGGATCGTCGCCGACTCCGACCCCGCCGCCGAACTGGCCGAGGCGCAGACCAAGTTCCGCCCCATGCAGGCCGCACTAGAGGATTAGCCGACCGTCGGCTGGCCGGCTGCGGGCCAACCGACCACACCCGGGCCCGCCCGTAGGCGGGCCGAGCGACAATACAGCCGGGCCGCCCGTAGGCGGACTGGCCAGCAAATCAGTGCAGCCGCACCCGCGGGTCGAGCACCGCGTAGAACGCGTCCACCACGATGTTCGCCGCGATGACGGCGGCCGAGGCGACGAGGACCACGCCGATGATAATCGGCCGGTCCTGCTGGATGATCGCCTGGACCGCGGTGAACCCGAGGCCCGGCATGCCGAACACTACCTCGGTGATGACCGCGCCGCCGAGCAGGATCCCGACGTCCAGGCCGAACTGGGTGACGACAGGCGTCAGGGCGGCACGCAGCGAGTGCCGGAAGATCACCCGGCGCTCGGACAGCCCTTTCGCCCGGGCCGTGCGGATGTAGTCATCCCCCATCACGTCCAGCATCGACCCGCGGGTCAGCCGGGTGTAGGTAGCCGCTGACACCAGCGCGAGCGTGAACCAGGGCAGCACCAGCCCGCGGAACCACTGCCACGGGTTCTGGGTGAGCGGGGTGAAGCCGGAACCGGGGAAGGCATGGATCCCGTGGATGGTGAACTGGTAGTAGAACACCTCCAGGAACAGCAGTCCCAGCACGAAGGTCGGCATCGAGTAGAACAGCAGGGCCAGGCCGGTGAACGAGCGGTCGGCGAACGAGCGGGCCTTCACCGCGGACAGCACACCGGTGAGCACGCCCATGACGACCCACAGTATCGAGGCGCCGACGACCAGCGAGAGAGTGATCGGGAACGCCGCGGCGAGGATCGAGTTCACCGACTGGTCGTGGTAGAAGGAGTACCCCAGGTTGCCGTGCAGCAGCAGCCAGAGGAAGTGCCAGTACTGCTCCCAGAGCGGCTTGTCGAGCAGCAGGCGGTGCTCGACCTCGGCGACGATCTGCGGAGTGGCTGACTTCCCAGCCAGCGTGCGGGCGACGGCATTAGCCCCCGGGCCGACGAAGAACAGGAGGAACACGACGATCGTGATCAGCCACATGACCAGGAGGCCCTGCAGGATCCGGCGGATCAGGAAACGGGTCACCGGGCGCTCCTAGACGAACAGCTGGTCGCCGCGCGGGTCAAAGGCATCCCGCACGCCGTCCCCGAAGATGTTGAACGCGAGGGTCGTGATCAGCAGCGCGATGCTCGGGAACAGCAGGTACCACCAGGCCCCGTACTGATAAACGGTCTGCGAGTCGCTGATCATCTGCCCCCAGTCCGCGGTCGGCGGCGGGATGCCCACGCCCAGGAAGGACAGCGCCGCCTCGGTCACGATCGTCACCGGGATGAGCAGGGTGGTATAGACGATAATCGGGGCGATCACATTGGGCAGGATGTCGAAGAACATGATCCGCCACGGGCCCGCGCCCAGCGACCGCGCGGCCTCGACGTACTCCTTCTCCCGGATCGAGATGACCTGGCCGCGGACGATCCGGCCGACCGACGCCCAGCCGAGGATCGAGATCACGATGATCACGACGCTCAGTCCCGGCCCGAGGACGGTGACCAGGGAGATGCCGAGCAGCAGGAACGGGATGGCGAGCATCAGGTCCATGATCCGGGCCAGGACGGTGTCGGTGATCCCGGCGAAGTAGCCCGAGATCAGGCCCACGGCCGCGCCGACCGCGACCGCGATGACGGTCGCCAGCACACCGACGATGAGCGAGATCCGCGCGCCGTAGGCGATCCGGACCAGGATGTCGCGGCCCAGGGTGTCCGTGCCGAGCAGGAAGTGCGCGGACGGCCCCACTGGCTGTCCGTCCACGGTGAGCCCGATCGGCGCGTAGAACTGCTGGTTGACGCCGTGGCCGGTGACCGTGGCGAACAGCGGCGCGAAAATCGCCGTCAGCACGATGAGGACGATGACCCCGGCGGAGATCATCGCCGCGCGGTCACGGCCCAGCCGGGCCATGCCGAGCCGCCACGGGCTGCGGCCTTCGATCTTCCTCGCGGCCTCGCCTTCGGCGACCGGTGCTGCGGGCGCTGACCCGGCCAGCGAGTCAAGCGCACCTGAGCTGCTAGTCATGTTGTCTCCCTCCGCGCATTTGCTCAGCAGCTCCTGGTCTAGGAGCCACCGAGCAGCCCGGATTCGATGATCCGGTCTTCGGCGGCGATGGTCGGCTTGGCCTGAGCTATGTCCTCGCCGTCCTGCACCGGGAAATGGCAGGAGGCGAGGTGATCGTCGGCGTCGCCGAGATGGGGTTCGAGCACCGGCATCTTCTCAACGCAGGTCGGTGCGGCCTTCGGGCACCGTGGATGGAACCGGCAGCCGGACGGCGGGTTGATCGGGGACGGCACGTCCCCGGCCAGGATGATCCGCTCCCGCGCGCCGGACTTGTCCGGGTCAGGGATCGGCACCGCGGACAGCAGCGCATCGGTGTAGGGGTGCCGCGGGTGGCTCCACAGCTGCTCGACCGGCGCGATCTCGGTCACCTGGCCGAGGTACATGACCGCAACGGAGTTGCTCACGTGCCGCACCACGGACAGGTCATGCGCGATGAAGACGTAGGTGAGGCCCAGTTCGGCCTGGAGATCGGCGAGCAGGTTGATGATCTGCGCCTGGATGGACACGTCCAGCGCGGACACCGGCTCGTCGCAGACGATGAGCTTGGGCCGGAAGGCCAGGGCGCGGGCCACGCCGATGCGCTGCCGCTGGCCGCCGGAGAACTCGGCGGGGAACCGGTTGAAGTGCTCGGGATTCAGCCCGACGAGTTCCATCAGCTCTTGGACCCGCCGCTTGCGCTCCTGCCCGGTCGCGGTCTTGTGGATGGCGAACGGGTCGCCGATGATCGAGCCGACGCGCCGCCTCGGGTTCAGCGACCCGTACGGGTCCTGGAAGATCATCTGCATCTCACGGCGGAACGGGCGCATCCGCCTGCGCGACAGGTTGGTGAGGTCGTCCCCGTCGAAGATGACCCGTCCGGAGGTGATGTCGTAGAGCCGGGTGATGCAGCGGGCCAGCGTGGACTTGCCGCAGCCGGTCTCGCCCACCAGGCCGAGGGTCTGGCCCCGGCGCACCTCGAGGCTGACGCCATCCACCGCGTGCACCACGTCGTGGCCGCGGCGGAGCTTGCCGGACTGCACCGGGAAGTACTTGACCAGGTTCTCCACCCGGAGCAGGACGTCCGCGTCCGCCGCGGGGGCTGGGCGGGCCGGGCCGGCGGCCGCATCCGTGCTCATCACGCACCTGCCTGGGCGGGTAGTTCCTCGCCGACCACCGTGCGCCGCAGTTCGCGGCGGGCCGCGGGATCGTGCGGGAGCCAGCACGCGGACAGGTGGGTGGAGTCGTTACCGACCGCGGCCAGCGGCGGCGCCTCGATCCGGCACCGGTCCATCACGTAGGCGCAGCGCGGGTGGAACGGGCAGCCCGGGGGCAGGGTGATCAGGCTGGGCGGCTGGCCGTTGATGGGCCGCAGCCGTTCCCGTTCGCCGCCGTAGGCGGGCAGCGACAGGAGCAGCCCCTCGGTGTAGGGATGGTGGTGCGCGAAGAACGTCGTGCGCAGGTCGGCCTGCTCCATCACCGCTCCCGCGTACATGACCTCCACCTGGTCGGCCACGTCCGCGATGACGCCGAGGTCGTGCGTGATCATGATCACCGCGGTGCCGAACTCCTCCTGGAGCGTGCGGATGACCTGGAGCACCTGGGCCTGCACGGTCACATCGAGCGCGGTGGTGGGCTCATCGGCGATGAGCAGCTTGGGGTTCAGCGACATCGCCATCGCGATCATCGCCCGCTGCCGCATGCCGCCGGAGAACTGGTGCGGGTAGTCGTCCACCCGCCGGTCGGCCTGCGGGATGCCGACCAGCGTGAGCAGTTCCACCGCCCGCGTGTGGGCCTGCTGCTTGGACATCGAGTGGTCATGCTGGCGGATCATTTCCACGATCTGCCAGCCGACCTTGTAGAAGGGATGCAGGCTGGACAGCGGGTCCTGGAAGATCATGCCGATCTGGGCGCCGCGGACCTTCTGCATCTCATCCCGGGGCAGGGTGAGCAGGTCCCGGCCCTGGAACAGGGCCCGGCCGCTGATCTGGGCGCCCCGGGTGAGGCCCATGATCGTCTGCGTCGAGACGCTCTTGCCGGAACCGGACTCCCCGACGATGCCGAGGGTCTGCCCGGCGTCAACCTGGAAGGACACTCCGCGGACCGCCTGCACGATCCCGTCCGGGGTCTTGAACGAAACCTGCAGGTTATCCACCTCGAGCAGGGCCACGCCGCCTACCCTTCCCACCCATCGGGCCCGGACATAACCCTGTTTGCGCAGCCCAGGCCTTGGAAAAGACGGTACTCCGAGCGGCCGCCCCGCGGTAGCACCGCGGGGCGGCCGTGTGATCAGCGCATGAGCTTACCTAGCGCGATACGCCGATCATGATCCTGGAGAACTGAGCCACACGTTGGTCGGGTCGAACTGCTGGATCGCTGGCACGTACACCGCGTTGTGCACGTAGCTGGCGTGGTAGTTCGGCTGCAGCGGGTCGGTGATCGGGTACAGCGCAGCGGTCTTCATGACCGCCTGGTCCGCCTGGGCCCAGATGGTGGCGGCCGCGGAGGCGGTGGATGAGGTCGACGCCTTGGCGATCAGGCTGTTCACCGTCGGGTCGTTGAGGAACCCGAAGTTGCTGCCGGACGGTGGGAAGGCAGGCTCGCCAGCGAACAGCGGGCCGAAGTAGGACAGCGCCGCGTCACCGTACCAGTCCGGGCCCCACCCGGCCAGGGCCAGATCCCACACCCCGCCCTTCGCTACGCTCGGCACCTCCAGGTACTTCGTGTAGAAGTCCGACGAGGGGGCCCCGAGCAGCTTCAGCGTGACGCCGATCTTGCTCAGGTCGGACTGCAGGGTCTGCGCCATCTTGGTCGAGACCGTGCTCGACGGCCGGTACAGCAGGGTCAGCGTCATGCTCTTGACCCCGGCGGACGCCAGCATCGACTTGGCCTTGGTCGGGTCGTACGGGTACGGGTTGTAGCCGGACGGCAGGTCCTGGGCGCCGTTGATGCCAGGCGGCAGGATGTGCGTCAGCGGCGGGCTGATCACCGGGCCACCGGCGTCGGTGATGAGGTGGTCGCGGTCGATGCCGAACATGATCGCCTGCCGGACCGCTGGCTTGCTGAACGCGTTGCCGTTGTTCGGCGACAAGGTGTTGAACCACAGGAACGGGTTCGAGGAGTACGTGGGGCCGAGGTTCATGTTCTTGGTCAGCCCCTGCTGCATCTGCTTGACCAGCCCGGGCAGCGCGCCGACCGGCGGGAACGAGTCGAATTCCATGCTCGCCGCCGCGGTGTTGGTCTGCAGTTCCTGCTGGTTGGTCGTCTGGTTGCCGGTCTCGGTGACCACGATCTTGTCCACGTAAGCCTTGCGGATCGGGTCCGTGCTCGCCTTCCACGCCGGGTTGCGGGTGTAGACGATCTGCCGGGTCGGCGTGTAGCTCGCCACCAGGTAGGGCCCGTCAGCGACGGTGTGCTGAGCCGCCGCGGAGCTGGCCGGGAGGTAGTTCAGGGCCTCCACCGGGGTCGGGTTGAACGCCGGCAGGGTCAGCATGTCCGGGAAGTAGGTCGCCGGGTGCGTCAGGTTGAAGGTGACTGTCTGACCGGCCGCGGTCACCCCGGAGATCTGGTGGCTGTCGATGTAGGACTTGATTCCCGGGACGGTCGGCGCGGCCTTGGCGAAGCCCGCGCAGAACTGCGCGTACCCCACGATCAGCGTCTCGAAGTCGGGCAGGCCGCCGAACGGCTGGACCGGGTTGCAGGACCGCTTCACCCCGAGCACCGCGTCTGCCCCGGTGACCTGCCGGGCCGGGCTGGTGTTCCACATCGCGCCGGTGCGGATCGTGACCTTGTACGTCTTGCCGCCGTTGCTGATCACCGGCGCCGCGGTCGCCAGGTCCGCCGCCGGGGCCGTGGTCCTGCCCGGGATGGCCGGGTAGGCGTACAGGCCGCGGATCCACGGGCGCTGGCCCAGGTAGCCGATCGTGTAGTAGCTGATGTTGTAGTCCATGAAGTCAACATCGCCCACGCCGAGCATGTTCAGCGTGCCGCCCTTTTGGGGCGTGCCGGTACCTGGGTTCAGCCCCTGCACCCCGGAGCTGGTGGAAGTCGAGGACGAGCCGCTAGTGCCCGTCGAGCTACTGCTGCCACCACACGCGGCCGCGACGAGCGCGAGGACAGCCAGGCCTGCGCCTGCTGCCATCCCCCGCGAGCGTTTCCGCATCGACACTCTGCTCCTCCTATGTGCTTTACCCCGCGAAGTTCGTCCGCGGTCGAAATGACCGCGGGGCAGATCTGCCCCGTGGCATGACGGCACGCCAGCAATAGGCGGCCGACCGGATCATGCTAGGACCGGGCCACCCGACTGTGAACAGGCCGGATGGGGCGATGGCGAATCGTGACCCGACAGCAACCTGACCTTAGTCAGACCGCTACCCAACCAGCCCGGTCCGCATAACAAACGGCTGGAGCGTGCTCTCGATGGCCTGCCTTCCTGGGGCGATGCCTGCGCCGCAGCCCGCCGTGCCATTACGGCCGGCCAAAAGATCAACAACGGCCGCACCGGATATCGGCCATTACTGATCGCCAGAGCCGTCGCTGCCCGCCTGCCGCCACCCATCGGGCGCCACCATCGGGCGCCGGCTATCAACCATAGCTATCGGCGGCCGTCCAGCAGCTGGCTGATGGCCGCGCCCGCGGCCTCCGCCAGCCGGTGCCGCAGGGCCGCGCCGGACGCCCGGTCGCCCGGCACCTCGACGATCCGGAGCCCCGCCCCTTTCAGCGCCCCGGGCAGCTCCGTTGGATCGCCCGCCACGGTGTAGGCGATTCCGGCCGCGGCCGCGAGCGCGCTGAACCGGGCTCCGTGCGGGGTGCCGAAGACCCGCTCGAACGGGCCGGGCACCGCGGCTGGCTCCAGGGTGGAGAAGATCCCGCCGCCATCGTTGCTGGCGATGACCAGGACCAGGTCTGGCCGCGGCTCGGCCGCCCCGGCGAACAGGCCCGGCGCGTCGTGCAGCATGGCCAGGTCACCGAGCAGCGCGGCCGCGGGACCACCACCGGCCGCCTGGTGCGCGAGGGCCGCCCCGGCCGCCGCGGAGATGAGCCCGTCGATCCCGCTGGCGCCGCGGCTGGCCAGCACCCGCAGTCCGCCTCTGGGCGCCATCTGCTGGTCCAGATCGCGGATCGGCAGGCTGGACGCGGCCCACAGCAGTGCGCCGTCCGGCAGCGCGCGGGCCAGGTCCCGGGCCAGCCGCGGCTCGGTCAGCGGCCCGGGCTCGCCGAGGATCGCGTCCACCGCGGCGCGGGCCGCGGCGTCCGCCTGCTGCCAGTCCGCCAGCCAGGCCGAGCCGGATCGGCCCGGCCGGCCGCGGCCCAGCCGGACGGCGGCGGCCACATCCGTCGCGCTGCGGGCCGGGTCGGCCCACCGGCCCGGGCCCTGGGTGAGCGCGACCAGCCGGGGCGCCCGGCCGCCCGCCGCGGCCGGGCGCAAGAAGGCCAGCTGGCCGCGGGACAGCCCCGGGCGCCCGGCGCTGATGATCAGGTCCGGCTGGTGCGCGGTGGTGAATCCCGGGTGGCCGAGCAGGTACGGGTAGGCCGACAGCGCATGCGGGCCCTGCCGGGCCCCGGACGAGGGCTCGGCGAGCACCGGCCAGCCCGCCGCAGCGGCGAGTTCGAGCAGGGCGGCTGGGTCGGCGGTCCCGTCACCGCACACGATGACGCCGCGCTCGGTCCACGGCAGCGTCAGCCCGGGGCCCGGGTCAGCCGGGGCGGGCAGCCGTGTCCACGGCGCACCGCCGGGGCGGCCGTGCAGCGGCTCGGGCCAGTCCGCCGCCGCGGGCCCGGCGTCCGCCAGGCCCGGGTCAGCCAGCCCGGGCACGAGCGGGTCACGCAGCGGCAGGTTCAGCTGCACCGGGCCGGCCAGCCCGCCGGCCGCCCCGGCCGCCGCGGCCCAGGCGCGGCAGGCCAGCGACCGCCAGTAGGCGTTCATCCCGGGCCGGGCTTCCGGCACGCCTGCCTCGGCGAACCAGCGGACCGCGCCGCCATACAGCTTCAGCTGGTCGATCGCCTGGTTAGCACCGGTGCCGCGGAGCTCGGGCGGCCGGTCCGCGGTCAGCACGAGCAGCGGCACAGCGGCCTCGTCCGCTTCGATCACCGCCGGATGGAAGCTCGCGGTCGCGCTGCCCGAGGTGCACAGCACGGCTACCGGCCAGCCACTGGCCTTGGCCAGGCCCAGCGCGAGGAAGGCCGCGGCCCGCTCGTCCACCCGCACGTGCAGGCGGAGCGCGGCCCCTGGCCCGTTCGCCCGCTCCCACAGCGCCATCGCCAGCGGGGCGCTGCGCGAGCCCGGGGCCACCACGGCCTCGCGCAGCCCGCAGCGCACCAGCTCATCGACGAAGGCGGTGGCGAACGCGGTGGACGGGTTCACCGGCTGCCCGGCGCGCCCGCATCCGGGCCACCGCCGTCCAGGAACTCCGCCGCAGCCACCACCCGGGCCCGCCACGGAGCGGGATCGACCTGCCATCGCGCTAGCCGTTGGAGATCAACGCGCGGGCGGCGGACCGGCAGGGTGCCATCCTGCTCAGCCAGCGGATCGGCGGTAACGTCCCCGGTGAGCAGGCTCATCGTGGCCAGCCCGCAGGCGTATGGCAGCTCGGGCAGGGCCGCGGCGAGCGCTACCCCGGCGGCCAGGCCGACCGAGGACTCCACCGCGCTGGACACCACCGCGGGCAGCCCGCAGGCGGCCGCGATCCGGAGCGCGGCCGCGACCCCGCCCAGCGGCTGGGCCTTGAGCACCACGATGTCCGCGGCGCCCGCGGCGCGCACCCGCAGCGGGTCCTCGGCCCGGCGGATCGACTCATCCGCCGCGACCGGGACATCGGTCCGGCGGCGCAGCGCGGCCAGCTCGTCCAGGGTGGCGCAGGGCTGCTCCGCGTACTCCAGGCCGAACCGGCCCAGGTCGCGCAGGATCGCGGCGGCCTGGTCCACCGACCAGCCGCCGTTGGCGTCCACCCGGATCCGGCCGGCCGGGCCCAGCGCGTCGCGGACCGCCTCGACCCGGGCGATGTCCGCACCGGCGGGCTGGCCGGGCTCGGCGACCTTCACCTTGGCGGTGCGGCAGCCGGAGCCAGTCACGATGCGATGCGCCTGGGCGGGGCCGACCGCGGGGACGGTCACGTTGACCGGCACCTGGTCCCGCACCGGGGCGGGCCAGCCATCCCAGGCCGCTTCCAGGGCGCAGGCCAGCCAGCGGGCACATTCCCGCGGGCCGTACTCGGCGAACGGGGAGAACTCAGCCCAGCCAGCCGGGCCCTCGAAGAGCGCCCCCTCCCGGACGGTGATGCCGCGGAAGCGGGTCGGCATCGGGATCGCGAACGCCCGGAGCCCGGGCAGCAGGCTGGCCACCCGGGCCCGGCGGGCGGCCCGCGGGCTCAGCTGCTGGCTCACCGGCCCTGCCTGCCAATCACTCACGACCCTCCAGGCTCATCCCTGATCTGCCCGGTTAACCTTACGTCGATGACTTCGCGGCCCTTGCACGCGGTGCTGCTGCCCCCCGCCGGGCATGCTGGCCGGCTGCTCGAACTGCTGGACGCAGCGCTGGATGGCCGTGGGCCAGCAGTGCTGCCGGTGGACCCGCGGCTGCCGCCGGACCGGGTCGCCGCCCTGCTCCGGGCCCTCCGGCCGGGCACGCTGGAGACCACCGGCGGGACCCAGCGGCTGGACCCGGCAGGAGCGCCGGAGCTGTCCCCCGGCACCGCGGTGGTGATCGCCACCTCCGGGTCCACCGGGGAACCCAAGGGCGTGGAGCTGACCGCGGCCGCGCTGCGCCACTCGGCGCGGGCCAGCCTGGACCGGATCGGCGCGCGGCCCGGCGAGGCCTGGCTGTCCTGCCTGCCGCCCAGTCATGTGGCCGGCCTGCAGGTGTTCATCCGGTCGCTGCTCGCCGGGCTGCCGCCGGTAGTAGTCGACCGGCTGGAGCCGGCTGCCGCCAGCGCCTGCGGCGCGCCGTATGTGTCGCTGGTGCCCACCCAGGTACGGCGGCTGCTGGACGAGCCGGACGGCCGGGCCGTGCTGGCCGGATTCCGGTGCATCCTGCTCGGCGGGGCCGCGGTGCCGGGCGGGCTGCTCGCCGAAGCCCGCGCGGCGGGCGCCCGGGTGGTCACCACCTACGGGATGACCGAGACCTGCGGCGGGTGCGTATACGACGGGATGCCGCTGGACGGGGTGCGCGTGCGGGTCGGCGGGGACGGGCGGATCAGGATCGCCGGCCCGGTGCTCTTCGCTGGCTACCGGGGCCAGCCCGGCCGGTCCGCCAGTGCCCTGGACGGAGGCTGGTTCGTCACCTCTGACCTCGGTGAGCTGACCAGCTCCGGGCGGCTGGAGGTCCGCGGCCGGGCCGACGGCATGATCAACACCGGCGGCGAGAAGGTTGCCGCCGACGAGGTGGCGGCCGCGCTGGAACGCTGCGCCGGGGTGCGCGAGGCCGCCGTGACCGGGCGGCCCGATGCGGAGTGGGGAGAACTGGTCACCGCGATCGTGGTCGCGTCCGATCCGGCGGCCCCGCCCGCGCTGGCCGCGCTCCGCGCGTGCGTCCGCGGGGTACTGCCGGACTTCGCCGCGCCCCGGGCGCTGGTGCTGGTCGAGGCGATCCCGCTGCTCCCGTCCGGCAAGCCGGACCTGCAGGCGCTGCGGGCGCTGGCCCGAGCTGGCTGACCAGGCTGCTCGCCCCGGCTGCTAACGATGGACGCTGGCCCAGCGTTACCCAGGTGCAGGAGCAGGCTGGGCTGTCGGGGCGCGGCCGGGACGGAATCTTCGCCGGGCATGGTGACGCGGCACGGGAACAATCATCTCGCCGCTGCGTTAATACATAGTGCCCGCGCTTCACAGTAGCAAGTGCTGCGGACCGCCGGAGCACGTCATGACCGCGGAACGTGGTGACGCCTGCGTTACCCACGCCCAGCTAAGGAGGTGCCTCGCGATGCCCGGAACGGTTGCCGCCACGCGGCGGAATTCTGAGGTCGCCGAAGAGGCGGCCACCACGCGGGCCGGGGGCACGGTGCACCGTCGCACTGGTCAGCGGAGCACTGGTCAGCGCAGCCCAGGCCAGCGGAGCCCTGGTCAGGCGAGCACTGGTCAGCGGAACACGGGCCCGAAGCGAGCACGGACAGGCACGGAGGACATGAAGACTGCGCAGCCCACCACACTGCCGGACGGCGCCGACGAGCTGGACGGCCTGGCCGAGGCCGAGGCGGCCGCGCTGGCTGACGCCAACGCTGGCGCCGCGGAGCTGGCTGACCCGGAGACGGTGGCCGGCCCGGACGCCGCGGCGGGCACGCTGGCCGCGGGCACCGTGGACGCAGAGGTCGCGGAGGCTGAGATCGCGGGCGCGGACGCCGGGCCGGCTGCCTCCGCAGCGGCGGAAGTGGACCTGGACGACCAGACGTCGGCCATGGGCGACTCGGTGCACACGTACCTCAAGTCCATCGGCCGGACCAGCCTGCTGACCGCCGAGCAGGAGGTGAACCTGGCCAAGCGGATCGAGGCTGGCCTGTTCGCCGAGCACAAGCTGGCCACCGACGCTGACCTGGATGAGAACTACCGCCGCGACCTCGAGGAGGTCGCCGAGGACGGCCGGCGCGCCAAGGCCCACATGCTGGAGGCCAACCTGCGCCTGGTGGTGTCGGTGGCCAAGAAGTACAGCGACCGGGGCCTGTCCCTGCTGGACGTGGTCCAGGAGGGGAACCTCGGCCTGATCCGGGCGGTCGAGAAGTTCGACTACACCAAGGGCTACAAGTTCTCCACCTACGCGATGTGGTGGATCCGGCAGGCGATCCAGCGTGGTTTCGCCGACTCGGCCCGCACCATCCGGCTGCCGGTGCACGTGCTCGAGATGCTCAGCAAGCTGAGCCGGGTCGAGCGGGACATGCACCAGCGGCTCGGCCGCGAGCCCACCCCAGAAGAGCTGGCGGTGGAGCTGGACCGGACCCCGGACCAGATCGAGGAGCTGCTGCGTACCAGCCGCCAGCCGATCAGCCTCGACTCGACCATCGGCGAGGACGGAGAGACCAGTATCGGCGACCTGATCGAGGACGTCGACGCCCCGGAGGCCTCCGAGCTGGTGGACCGGCAGCTCATGGCCGACCAGCTGCGGCACGCGCTGGACGGGCTGACCCAGCGCGAGGCGACGATCATGGCGATGCGGTTCGGCCTGTACGACGGGAACCCGCACACGCTGGATGAGATCGGCCGCGCCCTGGGCCTGACCCGGGAGCGGATACGGCAGCTGGAGAAGCAGTCGCTGTCCAAGCTGCGCCACCCCAGCCGGGCCCAGCCCCTGCTGGATTACGCCAGCTAGCACCACTGGGCCGCCACGACAGCGCCCGGGACCGACCTCCCGCCGGTCCCGGGCGCAGCCATTTCCCGGCGTGCTGTACTGGAACCGTGGATAGGTCCCCGGCTGACGTGCCTGCCCGGAACCTGGCGGAGCGGGACCACGGCGGGTCGGCCCCCGCTCCCGGTGAGGCGGCCCGGTACTGGCAGCACGCGGCCGTGCCCGGCGTCAACCTGCTCCAGGCCAGGTATGTCACGCACCGGTACGCCCAGCACACGCACGAGACCTACACCCTGGCGCTGATCGAGGACGGGGTGGAGGAATTCCGGCACGACGGCAGCCTGCTCCGGGCCGGACCGGGGGCGGTGGCGTTGCTGAACCCCGAAGTCGTGCACACCGGGCAGGCGGGCGTCCCGGACGGCTGGTCCTACCGGGTGCTCTACCCGGCCGCCAGCCTGGTCGCCGGGATCAGCGCGGAGCTCGGCGCCCCCCCGGGCACCCCGTACTTCCCGCACGCCGTGGTGCAGGATCCGCGCAGCGCCCAGCTGGTCCGGGCGGCCCACCTGGCGGCTGAGCACGGCGACGCGCTGGCCTCCTCGGGGGTGCTGCACGCCGCCCTGGCTGGGCTGCTCCAGCAGCATGCCAGGACCGGCACTGGCGGCCGGCCGGTGCACCGCCCTGCGGTGCGGCTGGCCCAGGACCTGCTCCGGGAGCGGGTCACCAGCCCCCCGTCCCTGGCTGAGCTCGCGCGGGTTACCGGGCTGGGTCCGTTCACCTTGCTCCGGGCGTTCCGCGCGGAGACCGGGCTGCCGCCGCATGCCTACCTGAACCAGGTCCGGGTGCGGCTGGCCCGGCGGCTGCTGGATCGCGGGGTCCCGCCCGCGGCGGCGGCGGCGGAAGCAGGCTTCGCTGACCAGGCCCACCTGACCCGGCACTTCAAGCGCGTCGTCGGCGTCCCGCCCGGGGCCTATCAGCGGGCCCGGCACCCCGGGCCGGGCCGCCGGGCAGCACCAGCGCGGTGACCTGCCGCAGCTGGCGGCCGGGGGTGGCCACCGGTGCCCGCTGCTCCCCGGGCGCAAGCGCAAGAACGTTCAAGCCCGGCCGCTGCGGCCCGCCCTAGCCTTCGGCTATGGCAGACTCCCCAGCGCGAGCGCAGGCCCCGGGCCGCCCCCGGGCCGGGCGCTGGCGGCTGGCTGGCCCGGCCCGGGACGGCGTCATCCTCGGGCTGGCCGTGGGCGCCTCCGGGCTGGCTTTCGGGGCGGCCGCCGTCACGGCGGGGCTGAGCGTGGCCCAGGCCTGCGTGCTCAGCCTGATCGCCTACACCGGAGCCTCACAGTTCGCGCTGGCCGCGTCCATCGCTGGTGGCGGCAGCCTGATCGCCGGGACGGCCAGCGCGGTCCTGCTCGGCACCCGGAACGGGCTGTACGGGCTCCGCCTGGCTGGCTTGCTGCGGTTCCGCGGGGCGGCCCGGCTGCTGGCCGCGCACGGCATCACGGACGAATCCACCGCGGTCGCGCTGGCCCAGCGCGGCCAGGCCGCCACCCGGGCCGGGTTCCTGGGCACCTTCGGCAGCCTCTACCTCACCTGGAACGCGGCCTCGCTGGCAGGCGCGCTGGGCGCGGGCAGGATCGGCTCACCTGGCTCATTCGGCCTGGACGTGGTCGGCCCCGCCGCGTTCCTGGCGCTGCTGTGGCCGCGGCTGCGCGACGGCCGCACGGAGCGGGCCGTCGCGCTCGCCGGGGCCGGGATCGCCGTGCTGGCCACGCCGTTTTGCCCGCCGGGGCTCCCGGTGGTGCTGGCCGCCGCCGCAGCGCTTGCTGCGGCGTTGCTGCCGTCCGCGGCGGCGCCTGCCCCGGACAGCACCGCCCCGGACGGCACCGCCCCGGACAGCACCGCCCCAGCAGGCACTCCGGCAGACGGGGACGTGGCCGGCCAGGAGGCGCACCGGTGACCGGGACCTGGATCGCGGTGCTGGTCACCGCGTTCTGTTGTTACGGCCTCAAGCTGGCGGGCCTGACCGTGCCACAGCGGCTGCTGGCCCATCCCCGGGCCCGGCTGTTCGCGGGGCTGGTCCCGGTCGCCCTGCTCGCGGCGCTGATCGCGGTGCAGGCCCTGGGCCGGGGTGAGTTCGTGGCGGTGGACCCGGCCCGGCTGGCCGGCCTGGGTGCGGCCATGGCCGCGCTCGTGCTGCGGGCCCCGTTCCTGGTGGTGATCCTGGCGGCGGCGGGCACCGCGGCGGCGCTGCGTGCGCTGGGCATCAGCTGACCTCCTGCGCGGGCTGGCCCCAGCGGCATCAGCTGACACGGTAAAGTGCCCGCGTGACTGTGAGCGTCGAAGTGCTACATGAAGTGACCGACGAGGTCGTCGAGGCGTTCGGCTACCTGCTCCCCCAGCTGTCGGCCAGTGCGCCCCCGGCGGACCGGCCAGTGCTCGAGCAGGTGGTCAGCTCCCCCGCGGTCACGCTGCTGATCGCCCGGGCCGGCGGGAAGATCGCCGGGACGCTGTCCCTGGTGATGTTCCCGATCCCCACCGGGCTGCGTGCCTGGATCGAGGATGTCATCGTGGACGAGGCCGCGCGCGGCCAGGGAATCGGGCAGGACCTCACGCTGGCCGCGCTGCGCATTGCCGAGGAGGCCGGGGCCAGGACGGTGGACCTGACCTCCCGGCCCTCCCGGGAGGCGGCGGGCCGTCTGTACGAGCGGGTCGGCTTCCAGTCCCGGGAGACCCGGCTGTACCGCTACTCGTTCGCCGACCACAGCGCCTGACCGGCCAGCCGCGGCACGGTCAGCTGGCGCGTGATCAGGCGCCGCGTGGTCAGGTGGCGAACTCGGTGACGGCGGCCAGCAGCCGGTCCACCTCGGCCCGGTCGTTGTAGTGCACCAGGCCGGCCCGCACCGCGCCGCCTGAGTCCCGGATGCCGAGCGCGCCGGTCAGCTCCCACGCGTAGCTGTGCCCATGCATCACGTTCACCTCGCCCTCGGCCAGGTACCGGGCGACATCCTGCGGGGTGTGCCCGGCCACCGTGAAGTACGCGGTGGGGGTGCGCCGCGCCGCGGCCCCGTAGCAGGTCACCCCGTCGATGCTGGCCAGCCCGCGGAGCAGCACGCCGAACAGGTCCTGCTCGTAGCGCTCCACCGCCGCCATGGAGGTGAGCACCCGCTGCCGCCGGGTGCCGGAGGCAGCGTCGTCCAGCCCGGCCAGGTGGTCGACCGCGGCCGTCACCCCGGCCAGGTCCGCGAAGGGCGGGGTGCCCTGCTCGAACCGTTCCGGCACGGAGCCGGGCGCGGGCTCCAGCTTGTCCGGGTGCAGGGTACCCAGCAGCCCCGGATCGGCGATCACGGCCCCGATATGCGGGCCGGACCACTTGTACGCGCTGGTCGCATAGAAGTCCGCGCCCAGCACGGCGACATCGACCGGCACGTGCGGGGTGGCGTGCACCCCGTCCACGTAACTGAGCGCGCCCACGGCCCGGGCCTGCGCGGTGATCGCCGGCACGTCCGGCCGGGTGCCGAGCACGTTGCTGGCCGCGGCGACCGCGACCAGCCGGGTCCGTTCCGACAGCAGCCCGGCATACTGCTCCGCGGGCAGCTCACCGGTGGCCTTGTCAACCTCGGCCCAGCGCACGGTGGCACCCGCCCGGGCCGCCGCCTGGACCCACGGCCGGACGTTGGCGTCGTGATCCAGCCGGGACACCACGACCTCATCTCCAGGACCCCAGGCCCGGGACAGCGTGCCCGCCAGCCGGTAGGTGAGCGTGGTCATGTTCGGCCCGAGGATCACCCCGGCCGCGACTCCGCCGGTGAGGTCGGCGACGGCCTGCCGGCACTCGGCCATCAGCCCGGCCGAGCACAGGCTGGCCGGGAACACCCCGCCCACATTGCTGAGCCCGGCCCGGTGGGCGGCGGCGATGGCATCGATCACGCTGCCGGGCACCTGGGTCCCGGCCGCGCCGTCCAGGTAGGCGTAGCCATCCGCGAGCGCGGGATAGCCCAGGCGCACTTTCGCAACATCGAATGCCATGAAGCCATGCTGTCTCATGCGCCTGCTTCAGGGAACCCGCCGGTTTATGTCAGGGCACCCGCCCGGACGCCCGGAGCATGGCATGCCACGGGTCATCGCACACCGCAGCGCTGCCCGGGGCGCGGCGCCCCGGGCCGCTGGCGGGCTGGCTCCCGCTGATCGCGGTGACCCCGAGCACAGCGGAACCGGGCTCACCTGTCCCGGGCCGGCCGGCCGGCCCGCGGCGGGCCGGAGCTGCGGCATCCCGGACAGCCAGCCGCCGAGCAGGACCTCGGGGTTCGCTGGCCGGTAGTCCTTGCCCTGCGCCCGGGCCAGGTCCCAGGCATGCAGGTGCCATTCCGCGCAGGCGGCGCCGGCCATCCCGCCCACGGTGACCGGGATATCCCGGTACTGGTGATGCGGCAGGTCCCAGATGGGCGGCAGGCGCCGCGCGTAGGAGCGGGCGGAGCTGGCGAAGGCCGCGATGTGCTCCGGCCCGGTGGCGTCGGGCAGCGCCGCAAGCTCGGCGGCGTTCTGCCGGCCCAGCTTGCGCGCCAGGGTGTCAGGATGCGGCGAGGCCGTCATCAGCCGGGCCAGCCGGCTGGCGGGCGCATCATCCAGGTACTCGTGATAGTCATCGGCCACGCAGCGCAGATGGCCGGCCAGGTCAGTCACCCGCCATTCCGGGCAGGGCGAAGGGCCAGCCCACATGTCCTCAGTGAACTGGGCGGAAATCTCGCAGATGACCGTCACGCCGTCGAGGAATGCGGCCAGCGCCGGGCCAGGCGACCAGCCCGACATGGGTTGCCCCGAATCCATGCCCCACGGTTCCTCACCCCGCCGGCCTCCGGTACCGGCGTCAAACCCCCCGGGCTAGCCAGCGTGCCAGAGTTGCCCGCCTGCCGCCACCCGGGCTACCGCATACAGGCCACCGGGTCGCAGGAGTTACCTCACGGCACGCCCGGATCAGCCCGGTCCGCGCCGCCCCGGCGACCGCCCCGCGACCCCGGCTCCGGCCAGTGGAAATTCAGGTGACAGTGGCTGATAGCGCAGCTAGCGTCAGCCTAATGCCCCCCCATCAACCTGGCCCCCTGGCGCCTGCTCCCGCGGGGGGAACACCTATCGCGTCGCTCTGGCGGGTCCGTGGCTACCTGCGGCCGTACCGGTGGCAGCTCGCGCTCATGCTGATCGCCGCGATCGCGGCCGTCGGCACCGAGATCGCCATCCCGTTGCTGACCAAATCCATGATCGACGGGGCGATCAGCCAGGACCGCCGCGGGCTGCTGCTGGCGATCGGTGCCGCAGCGGTCGGGCTCGGCATCGCCCAGGCGGGGCTGAACTGCCTCCGCCGCTGGGTCCAGGCCAACGCGGTGACCGGCATGGAGCGGTCGATGCGCGCCGACCTGTACGCCCACCTGCAGCGGCTGGACCCCGCCTTCCATGACAACTGGCAGTCCGGGCAGCTGCTGTCCCGGGCGACCAACGACCTGTCGGCCGTGCGGAGGTTCGCTGGCTTCGGCACCATCTTCCTGATCACCAACACGATCACCTTCGTGGCCGTGCTGGCCCTGCTGATCCGGCTGAACTGGTGGCTCGGCCTGATCACCGGGACCGTCCTGCTGCCCGTCGTGGTGGTCGGCACCCGGTTCGAGCGCCAGTACCGGGTGCTCTCCCGGCGCGCCCAGGACCAGCAGGGCGACCTGGCCACCTACGTCGAGGAGGCCACCACCGGGATCCGCGTGCTCAAGGCGCTGGGCCGCAGCGGCGAGGCGGCCGCCCGGCACGGTGCCCAGGCGGCCCAGGTGTACCAGACGCAGCTGCGCAAGGCCCGGCTGCGCAGCACGTTCTGGGCTGGCCTGGATCTCATCCCCAATGCTCTCGTAGGCCTGCTCCTCCTGCTCGGCGCGATAGCCACCGCCCGGCACGAGCTGACCCTGGGCGGCCTGGTGGCCTTCATCACGCTGACCCTGCAGCTGGTCTGGCCCATCCAGTCGATGGGCTACATCCTGGCCGGCGGCCAGGAGGCGGCGACCGCGGCGCAGCGGATCTTCGAGATCCTGGACACCCAGCCCGCCCTGCGCAGTCCCACCGCGGCCCGGCGCCGCTCCGGCACGGGCGCCGTGTCCCGGGCCAGGCGGCCGGGCGGCCCGTCCCGGCTGATCTTCGACCGGGTCGGGTTCTGCTACCCGGGTGCGGAGCATCCCGTGCTGCGCAACATCTCGCTGGCCGTGGAGCCAGGGCAGACCGTCGTGCTCACCGGCGCCACCGGATCCGGCAAGACCACCCTGCTGCAGCTGGTCCCCCGGCTCGCCGACGCGACCTCCGGCTCGATCTTGCTGGACGGCACCGACGTGCGGCGGATCCCGCTGCCCGCGCTCCGGGCCCGGGTCGGGTGCGCATTCGAGGACCCCACCCTGTTCTCCGCCAGCGTGCGGGAGAACGTCAGTTACGGTGCGCCGGACGCTGATGAACAGGCCATCGAGGCGGCCCTGGCCATGGCCCAGGCCGGGTTCGTGCACGATCTGCCCTGGGGCCTGGACACCCGCATCGGTGAGCAGGGCATGGCCTTGTCCGGCGGTCAGCGGCAGCGGGTCGCGCTCGCCCGGGCCATCCTGGCCCGGCCGTCCCTGCTGATCCTGGACGACCCGCTGTCCGCGCTGGACGTGCACACCGAGGCCAGGGTGACCCGCGCACTGAGCGGGCTGCTGGCCGAGACCACCGCGCTGCTCGTGGCGCACCGCCCGTCCACGGTGCTGCTCGCGGACAAGGTCGCCCTGCTCCGGGACGGGTCCATCGCGGCCACCGGCACGCACGCGCACCTGCTGGCCACCCAGCCGCGGTACCGGGAACTGATGAGCGGGGCCCGCCAGCCGGACGCTGGCCAGCAGGAGGCAGCATCATGACCAGCGCTACCGCCTGGCGCGGGATCGCCGCCGAGGACGCCGACGAGATCACCTCCGGGCTCGCCGCGCTGCTCCGCCGGCGGTCCCGGCACCTGCTGACCAGCCTGCTCCGGCCGCACCGCGGGCGGGTGGCGCTGACCCTGCTGTTCACCGTGCTCACGAACCTGGCTGCGCTGGCCGGCCCGTGGCTGGTCGGCATCGCGATCGACCGGGGAATCCCGCCGCTGCTGCACGGCGGCAACGCGGTACCGCTGGCGGCGGCGGTGGCAGGCTTCGCGGCCGCGGTGGCCGTGCAGGCCGTGTCGGGCCGGGCCTACATCTATTCCATGGGCCAGCTCGGCGAGGCGGTGGTGCTGGACCTGCGGGGCCGGGTCTTCTGGCACTTCCAGCAGCTCCCGGTGGCCTTTCACGAGCGCTATACCTCGGGCCGGGTCATCTCCCGGCAGGTGTCCGACGTCGATTCCATCGCCGACCTGTTCGACGACGGCCTGGATTCCCTGGTGTCCGCGGTGTTCTCGCTGGTCGGGGTGGGTGCCGGGATGCTGCTGCTGGACTGGCCGCTGGCCCTGGTGGTGCTGGCCGGGTTCGGCCCGCTGGTCTGGCTCACCATCTGGTTCCGGCGCGAGTCGGCCATGGCCTACCGCCGCAGCCGGGAGACGATAGCACAGGTCATCGTGCATTTCGTGGAGACCTTCGGCGGGATCCGCGCGGTGCAGGCGTTCCGCCGGGAACAGCGGAACAACGACATCTTCGCCAGCTTCAACGCGCAGTACGCGGTGGCCAGCCTGCGCTCGTCCCGGCTGCTGGCGGTGTACTCGCCCGCCATCACCCTGGTCGGCAATGTGGCTACCGGCGCGGTGCTGTGCTACGGCGGGCTGCGGGTCATGGACGGCGACATCAAGGTCGGCGTGCTCACCACGTTCCTGCTGTACCTGGGCCGGTTCTTCGACCCGCTGCAGGACCTGTCCCAGTTCTACAACTCCTTCCAGTCCGCGGCGGCGGCCCTGGAGAAGATCTCCGGGGTACTGGACGAGCAGCCAGCGGTGCCCGAGCCAGCGCAGCCGGTACCGCTGCCCGCGCGCCACGGGGCCGGCCGGAGGGTGCGGTTCGAGGCGGTGCGGTTCGGCTACCGGGACGCCGTGGTGCTGCCGGAGCTGGAACTCACCGTCCCGTCCGGGCAGACTGTGGCCCTGGTCGGGGCGACGGGCGCGGGCAAGACCACCATCGCCCGGCTGCTGGCCCGGGTCTACGACCCAGACCAGGGCCGGGTCCTGCTCGACGGCGTTGACCTGCGCTCGCTCACCGACCAGGCGCTCCGCCGCGAGGTGGTCCTGGTCACCCAGGAGAACTTCCTGTTCACCGGGTCCGTGGCGGACAACATCCAGCTCGGCGACCCGGCGGCGGACCGGGCCGAGATCGAGGCAGCCGCCCGGGCCATCGGCGCGGACCGTTTCATCGAGGAGCTTCCGGGCGGCTACGACGCCGAGGTCGGCAAGCGCGGCGGCCGGCTGTCCGCCGGGCAGCGGCAGCTGATCTCGTTCGCCCGCGCTTTCCTGGCCGCCCCGGCCGTGCTGGTGCTGGACGAGGCCACCTCGCTGCTGGACATCCCCAGCGAGCGGATGGTGCAGGCGGCGCTGCGCACCATCCTGGCCGGGCGGACCGCGCTGATCATCGCCCACCGGCTGTCCACCGTGGAGATCGCCGACCGGGTGCTGGTGCTCAGCGGGGGGCGGATCGCCGAGGACGGCGCGCCCGAGCGGCTGCTGGCCGGCGACGGCGCCTACTCCGCGCTGCACGCGGACTGGCGGGCGAGCCTCGCCTAGCGCTCCGTCAGCTAGCGAGCCGGATCTGGGTCCGCGTGCGATGACCGCCAGCGTCCGGCAGCGGCGCGCACACGAACCACAGCGCTGCGGCCTCGGGCCGACCGCCTGCGGCGATCCGCTAGGCTCGCGGTTGTTCCGGAGGTGGCCGGCCCGAGGCCGCCGGATCGCAGCGCCGCCTGATCCAGCGTGATGTAGGAGCACACCGTGAGAGCGAGAAGCAAGCCGGTCAGCGCCGAGGCTCAGCAGAAATACCAGGCTGACCAGGAACTCGCGGCCACATTCGACGACCTGCTCAGCCAGGCGCAAACCGCGGAGCAGGAACTGCGGGCCGCGGAGGCGGCGCGCGCCGCGGCCGAGCGGTACAGGCTGGCCAGGAAGCTGGATGCGGCGCTCACCGAGGCGATGCGGGCCGCCTACGCCACCGAGCGGGCCGCGATCGGGCCGCGTGGCTATGACGACTGGATCTACCGCCGCAAGGCCAAGGCTACGTCAGCGGTCCGGCTATGGACCGCCGAGGCCGAGCGGCTGCTCACCCTGCGGGAGAGCCACCGGCTGACCGGCATCCCGCGGGCCCCGGTGGTCCTGGCCGTCGAGAAGGAGCACGCCGCGGCTTCACTGCTGGCCCATTGAGCTGGGCCGGGCCTGCGCCGCGGTGGAGCACGCCCGGGCGGGCTGGCCCGGCCGGGCCATGGGCCGGTGAACCTCCTGGCTACCAGTAACTAAGAGTGACTAAATAAATCGTTAAAACGGGCGTGGCGGCGTGTTTTGGCGGCGCGACACACTAGCATGTGATCAACACCACAGCCAGACCCTGCATAGTGAGACCTTGAGCCAGCAGAAGCTAACCCACTCAGATATTGACCAGGAGGCACGTATGTGCCCGCACACGCCGCCGTGTCCAGAGGCGCGAGCATTGGACCGTGAGGCGGCCCGGACCGTAGTCAGCCACCCCGAGCAGGGCTGGAGCCTGCTCTGCAACGGCATCGTTGTGTTCGAGGACACCGGGGAACTGCTTCCCGGCGGGGGGACGATAGCGCCGCACAGGCCCACAGATGTGAGCGCACACCCGGGCATCATCCCGGCCGCCGGGGAGCCCGTCCAGGCCGCGGATCCCGCCGCCTAGCCGCCCGCGAGACCGGGCAGGCCGCGCAGCCACGATCCGGCGGCCCGGCCGACTTCCCCCGGGTCCTGGGACAGGGCATGCGCCTCCCCGTCCAGGACCACGACCCGCGTGGCGTCCGCGCCGTCCGGCACCCCGAACGGATCGCGGCTCCCGTTGATGACCAGCACGTCAGTCCCGGCCCCGCGCAACTCCCCTGCCCGCGACCGTTCCGGCCGCCCCGGCGGGTGCAGCGGGAAGGCCAGGGCGAGCACCGCCCGCGCCCCGGCCGCCCGGGCCGTCCGGCAGGCGACCCGTGCGCCGTTACTGCGGCCGCCCTGCACGAGCGGGATCCCGGCTCCGGCCAGCTCCCGCAGCGCGGTCACGATCTCCAGCCAGGCCGCGTCCTGCCGGGCCGCGGAACCGGGCGCCGGCCGCCCCTTCACCCGGTACGGCTGGGTGACCAGGGCCGTCCGCGCGCCGAGGCCGAGCGCCGCATCCCGCACCGCGATCAGGTCAGCGGAATCCGGTCCCCGGCCCGCGCCGTGCGTCAGCACCAGCAGGAACGCCGGGACCGGGTGCCCCTCCCCCGGCCCGGCCATCTCGGCCAGGGCCGGCCCGTCCCCCGTCATGATCTCCACGCGGCGAATCGTACGCGGCCGCGGACCGATCAGCGCGGCGCAAGCTGGGTCACCCGGTAGTCGTTGCGGGCCGAGTTCTTATCACGAGTTCCCTACCGACATTCCGGGGCAAATCACCCGTGATCATGACTGGCTCGTGAAAAGTGCCGCAGATCATGATCATTGTGACCAGTGGAGCCAGGCGTTCGGGGGTCCAGCCCAGGAGCGGGGTCAGGCGTCCAGGAGCTTCTTGAGGTACTGGCCGGTGTGGCTGTCCTCGACCTGGGCGATCTCCTCCGGGGTGCCGGCGGCGATGATGTAGCCGCCCCGGGAGCCGCCGTCCGGGCCAAGGTCGATGACCCAGTCGGCGGTCTTGATCACGTCCAGGTTGTGCTCGATGACGATCACCGTGTTGCCGCCGTCGACCAGGCGGCCGAGCACGCCGAGCAGCTTGCGGATGTCCTCGAAGTGCAGCCCGGTGGTCGGCTCGTCCAGCACGTAGATGGTCCGGCCGGTGGACCGGCGCTGCAGCTCGGAGGCGAGCTTGACCCGCTGCGCCTCGCCGCCGGACAGGGTGGGCGCGGGCTGGCCCAGCCGGACGTAGCCCAGGCCCACGTCGGTCAGGGTCTTCAGGTGCCGGTGGATCGCGGGCACCGGCTCGAAAAACTCCGCGGCCTCCTCGATCGGCATGTCCAGCACCTCGGCGATGGTCTTGCCCTTGTAGTGCACGCCGAGCGTGTCAGTGTTGTACCGGGCGCCGTGGCACACCTCACACGGCACGTACACGTCGGGCAGGAACTGCATCTCGATCTTGATCGTGCCATCGCCGGAGCAGGCCTCACAGCGGCCGCCCTTGACGTTGAAGGAGAACCGGCCAGGCAGGTAGCCGCGCACCTTGGCCTCGGTGGTCTGCGAGAACAGCCGCCGGATGTGGTCGAATACCCCGGTGTAGGTGGCCGGGTTGGACCGTGGGGTCCGGCCGATCGGCCCCTGGTCCACGTGCACCACCTTGTCCAGCTGGTTCATGCCGGTGACCCGCACGTGCCGGCCCGGCACCGTGCGCGCCCCGTGCAGCTCCCGGGCCAGCGCGTTGTACAGGATGTCGTTGACCAGCGTGGACTTCCCGGACCCGGACACCCCGGTCACCGCGATGAAGCAGCCCAGCGGGAACGCCACGTCCACGTTCTTCAGGTTGTGCTCACTGGCCCCCTTGACCATGACCTCACGCGACCTGGACCGCTTGCGCCGCACCGCGGGCCGCTCGATCGCCTGCCGCCCGGTCAGGTAGGCCCCGGTCAGCGAGTCCGGGCTGGCCAGTAGCTCCGGCACCGGCCCGGACACCACCACGCTGCCGCCGTGCTCGCCCGCGCCCGGACCGATGTCCACCACCCAGTCCGCGGCCCGGATGGTGTCCTCGTCGTGCTCCACCACGATCAGCGTGTTGCCCAGGTCGCGCAGCCGGATCAGGGTCTCCAGCAGCCGGTGGTTGTCCCGCTGGTGCAGCCCGATCGACGGCTCGTCCAGCACGTACAGCACCCCGACCAGCCCGGACCCGATCTGGGTGGCCAGCCGGATGCGCTGCGCCTCACCGCCGGCCAGGGTGGCGGACGCGCGGTCCAGCGACAGGTAGTCCAGGCCCACGTCCAGCAGGAAGCCCAGCCGCGCGTTGACCTCCTTGAGGATCCGCCCGGCGATCTGGTTGTCCCGGTCGGACAGCTCCAGGCTGAGCAGCCGCTTGGCCAGCTCACCGATGGGCAGCGCGCAGTAGTCCGCGATCGACCGGCCGTCCACCGTCACCGCGAGGGAGATCGGCTTGAGCCGGCTGCCCTGGCAGGACGGGCAGGGTACCTCGCGCATGAACCCGGCGTACCGCTCCCGGCTGGAGTCGCTCTCCGCTTCCGCGTGCCGCCGCTCGATGTACGGGATGGCCCCCTCGAACGAGGTGTAGTACGACCGCTCCCGGTTGTACCGGTTCTTGTACCGGACGTGCACCTGCTTGTCGTAGCCGTGCAGCAGGGCCTTCCGGGCCGCGGCGGGCAGCCGGGACCAGGGCGTGTCCACGCTGAACCCCATGCCCGCGCCGAGTGCCTCGAGCAGCCGCAGGAAGTAGTCGCTGACGTGCCCGCCGCTCCACGGCCCGATCGCGCCCTCGGCCAGGGACTTGTCCGGGTCCGGTACGACCAGCTCCGGGTCCACCTCCAGCCGGGTGCCCAGCCCGGTGCACTCCGGGCAGGCGCCCCAGGGTGAGTTGAACGAGAACGACCGCGGCTCCAGCTCCTCGAACGACAGGTCGTCGTACAGGCAGGCGAGATGCTCGGAGAACATCCGCTCCCGGTGCGGGTCGGTCTCGGGCAGGTCCACGAAGTCCAGCAGCACCACCCCACCGGACAGCCCGAGCGCGGTCTCCACCGAGTCGGTCAGCCGCCGCCGGGCGTCGGCCCGGACGGCCAGCCGGTCCACCACCACCTCGATCGTGTGCTTCTCCTGCTTCTTCAGCGCGGGCAGCGACCCGGCTTCCCCGGCGATGCTGTCCAGCCGGATGACCGTGCCATCCACCCGGGCCCGTGAGTACCCCTTGATCTGCAGCTCGCGGAGCAGTTCGGTGTACTCCCCCTTGCGGCCGCGGACGACCGGGGCCAGCACCTGGAACCTGGCTCCCTCGTCGAGTTCCAGCACCCGGTCCACGATCTGCTGCGGGGCCTGCCGGGCGATCGGCCGCCCGCAGATCGGGCAGTGCGGCTTGCCCACCCGGGCGTACAGCAGCCGCAGGTAGTCGTAGACCTCGGTGATGGTGCCCACGGTGGACCGCGGGTTCCGGCTGGCCGCCTTCTGGTCGATCGACACGGCCGGGGACAGCCCGTCGATGAAGTCCACGTCGGGCTTGTCCATCTGGCCCAGGAACTGCCGAGCGTACGCGGACAGCGACTCCACGTACCGCCGCTGGCCCTCCGCGAAGATGGTGTCAAAGGCCAGGCTGGACTTGCCCGACCCGGACAACCCGGTGAACACGATCAGCGCGTCCCGGGGCAGGTCCAGGGACACGTCCTTCAGGTTGTGCTCACGCGCGCCGCGTACGACGAGACGATCAGCCACTGCGCTCATTTCTCCGGGTCACGATGGGAGGCCCCACGGCCGACAAGGGTCCACGGCATGCTATTCGGAGGCACTGACAAAACACCGATCCGGCGGCCAGGCTTCCCTGCCTGCGCACCGCGCGTGGTCCGTCCAGCCGGGTGACTGGCCCCCGCCTGCTCCCAGAGTGCCATCCCATGCGGGAAGATGACCCGGAAGAGTGGCAAAGGAGCCCGGCTTTTAGGAGCATGCCCCGCAGTGGACGCTGACATCACCCCGGCACTGGCCAGCATCGCGGAGTCAACCGGCCGCCTGCTCGCCACCGCGGACGCGCTGACCGACGCACAGGCCCACGGGTCCTCCCTGCTGCCTGGCTGGACCCGCGGGCACGTGCTCACCCACCTGGCCCGCAACGCGGACGGCTTCCGCCGCCTGTTCCACTGGGCGCGCACCGGCGCCGAGACGCCGATGTACGCCAGTGATGAGGCCCGGGACCGCGACATCGCGGATGGCGCCGGGCGCAGCGCCACGGACCTCGCCGCGGACGCCCGCCGCAGCGCGGCCATGTTCGCCGCGGCCGCGGCCGGGCTGCCCGCGGCCGCCTGGGACGTGCCGGTCCGGGCCCGGTACGGGCCGTCGTTCCCGGCCCGGGTGATCCTCTCCCGGCGCCGCTCCGAGGTCGAGTTCCACCACGTGGACCTGGCCGGGGGCTACCGGCCGGAGGACTGGCCGGACGACTGGGTGCGGGCCAGCCTCACCCGGGTGGCCGGTGACTTCGCCGGCCGCGAGGACGCCCCGTCCTGCCTGGCCTGCCCGGATGACTCGGATTACGCGCTGCGGATCGGGCCGCCCGCCACCGACCCGGTCACCGTGTCCGGGCCGCCCGCGCTGCTGCTCGCCTGGCTGACCGGCCGGGACCGCGGCACCAGCCTGAACGTGGCCGGGGCAGCTGCCCCGCCCGTGCTGCCAGCATGGCGCTGACAGTTCGTGGGATGGTTGGCGTTGCGGGCAGTTCAGGGCAGTAACCAACGCACTGGAGGCACTGTGGCTTACACCGGGGATGTGACTGTCGGCGGCCCGGCTGACACCCGCGAGCTGCCCGGACTGACCGTGGCCAAGCTGGCGGTCGGGCCGATGGACAACAACGCCTACCTGCTCACCTGCACGCAGACCGGGGAGGCCGTGCTGATCGACGCGGCCAACGAGGCGGACCGGCTGCTGGAGCTGATCGGCGGCCGGCCGGTGCGCCGGATCATCACCACGCACCAGCACTTCGATCACTGGCAGGCGCTCAGCGAGGTGCAGGCGGCCACTGGCGCGGAGGTGCTGGCCCACCCCGAGGATGCGCCCGGGCTGCCGGTCAAGGTCACCACCGTTATCCGCAACGCCGATTCGGTGCCGGTCGGAGCGGCCCGGCTCGCCGTCATTCACCTGCGCGGGCACACCCCGGGCAGCGTGGCGCTGTGCTACGACGCGGGCGGCCAGCTGGCGGACTCACCGCACCTGTTCACCGGCGATTCGCTGTTCCCCGGCGGCCCCGGCAACACCCAGGGTGACGCGGGCCGGTTCGGCCAGCTCATGGATGACCTGGAGGAGCGGGTGTTCGCCGCGCTGCCCGACGGGACCTGGGTCTATCCCGGGCACGGCGACGACACCACGCTCGGCGCGGAGCGGCCGCACCTGCCCGAATGGCGGGCTAGGGGCTGGTGATCACCGGGGCTGACCCGGCCTGCTGGACCTCGGTGGTGTAGACGACGACGTTGCTGAGGTAGTTGTGGGTGGCCTCGTCGAACGTGCCGCCGCAGGTGATCAGGTTCAGGTCGGAGTCGGGCGCTGGCCCGTACACCCGCGCGGTGGGGAAACGGCTCTTGGTGTACATATGCACCGAGATCACCTTGAATACCACCAGGCTGCCGTCGGCCCGCCGGACATACACCAGGTTGCCCGGGCGCAGGTTGAACGAGCCGGAAGAACACTCCGGGCCCGCGGTAGGAGTCGATGTGCCCGGCGATCACGGAAGAGCCGATCTGGCCGGGCCGCGGGCTGCCGGTGTACCAGCCCGCCACCGAGGTGCTGGACGGCACCTGGAGCGTGCCCTGCCTGGTGATGCCCAGGTGAATGAGGCTCGTGCGCACCCCGATCTCCGGGATGGTCAGGCTGACCGGCAGCGCGACCGGGCGGCCCGGCGCCAGCGAGGCGAGCGGGGCCACCGAGCCGAGCGGGGTCGGGATGACCGAGGCCGGGGCCGACCGGGGTGACTCGCCGGGCCGGCCGCCGGACAGCAGCACCAGGCCGGCCGCCCCGGCGGCCACCACCAGCAGGCCGAAGGCTGACGCGGCGGCCGCGAACGGCCGCCGGGTCCACCTGCGCGGCGGCGGCCGTCCGGTACCGTGCTGGCCCCGCACCGCGGGCCTGGCGGGCGCGGCCGGGCTGCCGGTGTCCGGCAGCCCCGCCCCTGGCTGGTTATCCCTCAGCACGCCCGTCTACTGCCCCGATGCTCGGCTTCCTACCGTCTGACCTGCTGTTACCGGGCGTGCCGGGCCGCGGCCCGGACCCGGCGCAGCCGGTACCCGCCGACCGCCAGCAGCAGCGCGCCTGCGGCCAGCGCGGCGGCCCAGGGCAGTACCGAGCCCGGCTGGGGTGCGGTGCCGCCGAAGCCGGTGGCCGCTCCGCCCATCGGCATCGAACTGCTGCCCGCGGCATCGGTCAGGTCATTGACCACGAGGCCGCCGGTGGTGTCCAGGACCACGAGCGTGTGGATCGTGCCCGCGCCCAGGTTCACGTTGCCGGACCACGACTCCGCCCCGCCCGCGGCATGCACCATGAGGTCGCCCGGCTTGGTGGTCAGGTAGCTGCTGACGCTGGCGAACGCCAGGTTGTGCGCCAGCGTGTCAGCACCTGCGGTCACCGTGACGTGGTGCTCTTTCAGCGACGCCTGGATCACCCGGACCAGCGAAGCACCCTTGGGCGTGGTCAGGTCGTCCTGGAAGGCTTCCAGCTTCAGCCCGGACGCTGGCCCCATCCCCGCGATCGTGTAGGCATGCCCGGCCTTCACCATCACGTTGGTGGACAGCACCGGCTTGGTCGAGGGAGCCGCCCCGGCCAGCCGCATGGCGGCGGTGTACTCGCCCGCGGTCACCTTCATGTACGACGACACGTCGCCGTACTTCACATGCTTCAGCACCATCATCGCGGTCGGGTTGCCAAACGAGTACATGTAGACGTCCACGGCCGGGGCGTTCGGTGACAGGTGCGCGCACCGGACCCAGCCGTCGCCCCCCATGGCGGGCGCCGCGGACGCGGCTGTGGCCGCCCCGGCGAGCGTGCCAGCGGACAGCATGGATGCGCCAAGGAGCATGGTCAGCCACGCGCTGAACCCAGCCCCCCGGCGGCGTCTCTGCGCCCGTGGACCGGGCGCGGTCAGCCGCAAATTCATCGTCGTGATCTCCTTGCATCAGAGCGAGCGCCCAGCAGCCCCAGCGGGGCCGGCGCGGTGAATGCGACCCGGAGCACGGTCTGGCCGCTGGCCAGCCGGACCACGGTGATGCTCGCGGGGAGGTACGGAGCCTGCTGCGCGAGCAAGAACGTGCGGATCGAGGCGATCGATCCGGCGCCCGGCCGGCCTAGGCAGGCCGGTGCGATATCGGCGGAGCGCAGCGGCAGCCCGGCGCTGGCGCCGGGAGCGGCTGGCCCGACGGCGGTGATGTCCAGCGGGTACTGGTGGCTCAGCGCGGCGATGTTGCTGAGCAGCCGCGCGTCCACCGCACCGGCGGCCAGCGCGCGGGCCACGGCGGGCGGCGCGTGGATCCCGGGGTTGCCCAGCAGCTGCTGGCCGGCGTACTGCCGGGCCTGGCGGTCGGCCTGCATGCTGGACTGGAAGGCGGCGGCGCCGTCCGCCGCGACTTCCCTGATGGCCACCTGCGCGTTCCCGGAGCCGAAGCTGGCCAGTACCGCGGGGGCGTACACGCCGGTCAGCTGGCTGCCGTATTCCATCCGGACGGCTTCGGTCGAGATGACCACGTCGCTGGCAGACGGCCCGGAAGTGGCGCCGGTGCCGAGCACCAGCAGGCGGCTGGCCGAGATCCCGGCCGCCTGCAGCGCGGCGCACATCTGCCGGTCACAGCCCACGATCGCATCCGCGGCTACCTGCCGGGCCACCCAGGTGGCCGCGTCCTGGCGGACGGTGGCGGCGGCCTGGATCGGGGCCGGGCCGCCCGCCGGGCTGTCTGCCGGGCTGCTCCGGGCCAGCCCGATCGTGATGGCCCCGGCGCCGAACAGCACCGCGGCCGCGACCAGGACCACCAGCACCCGCCAGCGCGCCCGGCCAGGCCACAGCCAGGCCCGCCGGCGGCCCCACAGCCGCACCGTGGTGACCAGCACCGTGCCCCAGGGCGGCGGGCCAGGCTGGTCCCCCACGGCCAGCCCGGACGGCGGCCGGACCCGCTGGACCTGCGCCGGATCACGCCGCGCCGGGACCTGGCCCGCCGGCCCAGGGCCCGCGGGCGGCTGGTGTGGCGGCGGCCCGGCCCGCCCCGGAAGATCCTGGCCGCCCTCGTCCTCGCTGTCCTGCCGGGCCTGGCTCAGCGCCTCGGTGATCCGCGTCATGTCATCGACAGACAGGATCACCGTGTCGTCCTGGGCATCGGCGAACACCGGCACCTGGGGCCTGGCCTGGGCGTCCGCCCAGTCCCCGCCGGGCCGGGCGTCCCGGTCCCGGGCAGGGCCGGGCCTGCTGCGGCCCTTGCGGGCGGGCCGGTTCCGCGGGCGGTTTCCGCGCTGTGTGCCCATTCGGCGGCTCCGGTGCGGCCGGCTGGCTATCCTGGGTCCAGGCGTAGCTGGTGCCTGGATCTGGCTCAGCCGCTGGATGTGCGACGCCGCCAACGGCTTCCCCGGGGCCCCGGGGCCCGGGTTGATCCAGCCGTCCACGTTGCGGTCGCACGAGCGATCCCCCCGCCGGGCCTGGTAAAAGGGACATTCGGGCCCAGAGGTAACCAGCTGAGCATATTAAGATGCACCCTTCAACCGGAATAGCACGATGTAATCTATGAAATACGTACTGTTAAGTAACTTCGTAGTTGACCACGGGCCGTACACAATTCGCTGCCCAAAACCCTAATTTCGTCACATCAGGTAATTAGGGGGCGGGTTCGTGCTCCCCGGCCAGGCGTGTGTACACGGCCAGCGCCTGGCTGACCGCGGCGGGCGCGTCTGGCAGCAGCGCGGCCCGCTGCCGCGCCGCGCTGGCCAGGGCAGCGCGGGCGGCCGGGTCGTCCAGCAGCGCCGCCACCGCCGCCGCCAGCGGGCAGGCCGCCCCGGCCGGGACAAGCCGGGCGCCGTCCGTGCCGGTTAGCTCAGGCACGCCGCCCACCCTGGTGGCCACCAGCGGCTTGCCCGCCCGGAGCGCCTCCTGAACGATCAGCGGCTGGCCCTCCCACCGGCTCGGCAGCACGACCACATCCGCGGCTGCGAGCAGGGCAGGCACGTCATCGCGCAGGCCGAGGAACACCGCGGCCACTCCCTCCGCCCGGGCCTGCCCGCGCAGGGCCGCGCCCAGTGGCCCCTCCCCCGCGATCACCAGCAACGGGGCCGGGTCCCGGTGCTGCCACGCCGCTGCGGCGCGGAGCAGCACGGCGAAATTCTTCTGGACGGCCAGCCGGCCTGCCGCCAGCACCACCGGCCGGTTACCCGCGCCGAGTTCCTGCCGCACAGCCGCGATCTCGGCCTCGGCCGGCGGCGCCGGCACGGGGGCGGGCACTAGCGCCCGGCCCGCGTCCCGGGCGCCCAGGCGGCGCATCCGGCCGGCCAGATCCCCGGAGACGGTCAGCACGGCGTCCGCCCGGTGCGCGACGATCCGTTCCAGCGCGGCGTAGACCGCGGCGGCGGCCCGGCCGGAGGGCGGGGCGTTGTGCACTGTGACGGCGAGCGCGCAGCTGCGGCCAGGGCGGCCGGCCAGGGCCAGGGCGGCCGCGGCTCCGGCCCGCATCCCGTGGGCGTGCAGCACGTCCGGCCTGCCCTGCGCCAGCAGGCGGCGCAGCCGGAGCACGGCCGCCGTGTCCTGGGCGGGCCGCGGCCGGTCACCGATCTCCACCGGCACGAAGTCCCAGCCCCGCGGCCCGGCGGCAGCGCGCCGGTGGCCCAGCGAGGCGGTGGCCGCGGCCGGGCCGTACACGGTCACCGCCACCCCCCGGGCGGCGCAGCCGTCCGCGAGCATCGCCACATGCCGCCCGGTGCCGCCCGCCGTGCTGGCCAGCAGGTAACTCACGGCCAGGCGGGTCACTGCGGCCGGCCTCCCGTACCCGGTCCAGCACGGCCCACAGGTCAGCACCGTCGAGGACCAGCACGACCAGCCCGAACACCAGCGCGGCGCAGCCGCAGGCCACCGTGGCGACGGCCGCGTTGAGCAGGAAGCCGCTAACCGGCAGGGCCACGCAGGCGGTGGCGCCCGCAGCCGCGCCTGCCACCGCCGCGGCCAGCCCGGCCAGGGCGGCCCGGGTGGTCCCGTGCAGGGCCTCCGGCCCCCGGGCCCGCCGTACCACGGCCAGCAGCGCCAGGCCGGCGATGGTCAGGCCGAGGGTGTTACCGAAGCCGAGGACCGGTACCACCCAGCGGGCCGGTGCCAGCGCGACCCCGATCACGTCCGCCACGATCACCAGCAGCCAGCCGGCCACCAGCGCGATCGCCGCGACCCGGGCCCGGCAGGCCGCGAACAGCACCCGGGACAGGTGAGTGGCCAGGCCAAACCCGATCAGGCCGGGCGCGAACGCGACGAAGGTCAGCGCGAGCTGCCGGGCGTCACCCGGGTTACCCGGCTCGAACACCCGGGCCACCGGCAGCGCCGCCCCGGCGAGCAGGGCCGCGCCGAGCCAGGAGACCAGCAGCACCGCCCGGGTGGAGGCCGCCACGGTCGGCCCGAACCGGGCTTCCCCGCTGGCCGACAGCAGCGGGAACGCGCTGGTCACGATCGGCACGGCGAGCACCGCGTACGGGACGAAGAACACCTGCCAGCCGAAGTTGTAGAGCACTAGGGCGCCGTGTCCCTCGTGGCCGTTCGCCAGCACGATCACCGCGATCGCCGACGCGTCCTGGGCGATCAGCGCGGCAATGCCGAGCGCGGCCAGGCCCGCGGCCCGCCGCGCGACCCCCGCCGGGAAACTCAGCGTGGGCCGTAGCCGCAGCCGGAGCGCCGCGGCCGGCCCCATCACGGTGAGCACCAGCGCGGCCACGCCCGCCGTCGTCCCCACGGCGAGCACCAGCTCGGCCACGTGCGGCAGGGCCGCCAGCCGGTGCGCGGTGGTGTACCGGCCGCCGAGCGCGTGGAAGGCCACATAGGCGCTGATCACCACCAGGCTGGACAGCACCGGGGCGAGCGCGGGCGCGGTGAACCGCCGGTGCGCCTGCAGGATGCCGTACAGCACGACCGCCAGGCCGTAGAGCAGGATCTGCGGGGCGAACACCCGGAGCATCTGGCCGGTCACGGTGGTGACCACGGCGTACGGGCAGCCTGGTGCGCCGGACAGCAGCAGCGCCCCCAGCGGGCCCGCCGCCAGCCCGATGACCACGCTGATCGGGGCGAGGAGCAGCACCGTCCAGGTGAGCAGGGCGGAGGCGATCTGGCTGGCCTCCGCGTGGCCGGCCGCTGCCTGGCTGGCCGCTTCCGGCCCGGCGCCCGGGTCCGGGGCTGCCCGGCCCAGGTCGGCCGGGCCCAGCCGGCGGGCGGCCGGGCCTGCCAGGACCGGGACCACCGCGCTGGTCAGGGCACCGCCGAGAATGATGTCGAAGATGATGTTCGGCAGCTGGTTTGCGGTCGCGTAAGCCGTGCCCAGGCAGGTGGCCCCCACCGTGTGCGCGAACACGAGCTGGCGGCCGAACCCGATGATGTTCGACGCGATGGTGATGCCGCCGATGAGGACAGCCGCCCGGGCGATTCCAGTGCCCGGCTGCCACGCCGGGGGCGCCTCGGTCAGCTGGGCCCGCGGCCCGGTCACGGGGGACTGGCGGGGGCCCGTGTGCTGTGCTCGTCCGGGGCAGGCTCAGCAGTAGCAGGCTCAGCAGTAGCAGGCTCAGCAGTAGCAGGCTCAGCAGTAGCAGGCTCAGCGGTCGTGGATCCGCCCGGCCCGGCGCCCGGGTCGGCGGTGGCGCTCCCGGCTGGGGTGGCCTGGCCGGCGGCCCAGCATGTCCAGCCAGCGCAGCGGCGGTGTCCGCTCGATGACCTTGGTGAAACTGACCACCTCGCTGGCCGCGGTCAGCCCGGCGATCCCCGCGAGCAGCGCGATCCGCGCGGGCCGGGACATCCGCCCGGCCGCCGCGGCGCCGAGCATGGCCCCGAGCGCGTTGGCGCCAGCATCACCCAGCATGGCCCGCTCACCGAGATCGGCCCTGGCCAGGGCCAGCGCCGCAGCCACCGGTGCGGCCACGGCCTGCCCGATACCGGCCCGCGTGGTCCCGGCGGGCCCGGCGTCGCTGCTGGCCAGGGCCGCGGCCGGCCTGGCCCAGGGCGATCAGCACGCCGCCCGCGGCGGTTACCTTGATCGCGCGACCCGGGCGCAGGTCGAACAGGTTCAGCAGGTTGGCGCTGCCCGCGATCAGTGCCGCGTTCACCGCCACGTCGGCTGGGCCGCCGCCGAGCAGGGCGCCCGCCGCCAGCCCGGTCGCCCCGATACCGCCGAGCTTCACCGCGCCAGTGGTCACCTCGCCGTGGGCCAGCGCGCCGAGGTGCCCGCGGAAGCCACGGCGGCCATCGCTGCCCGCGAGGTCGTCGTAGCCGCCGAAGCCGCCCGCGCCGAGCGCGGCCAGCACCAGGCCGACCCGGGCCCGCGGCGGCAGGCCCGGCGCGAGGGCGGCGGCCAGCGCGGCGCCGGCCGCCACGGCCGGCCCTTCCAGCAGCGTGACCGGCTCGCCCCGGTGGTTGGTCCTGGTCCACCTGGCGGTGCCGCCGGGAGGCCAGCGGGTAGCGGCCGCGTAGGCCGCCCGCGCCGTGACCGCGGCCACGGCCCCGGTCAGCAGGGTGGCCGCGGCGCGCGGCGGGCGGCGGGTCACCCGCTGCTCCCGGACACGCTGGCGGCGCTGGCCGCGGACCGCTTGATCGACGCGGCCGGTGTCGTTGACAGCGAGGCGGACGGGCTCGGTGCCGGGCTCGGCCCGGTGCCGGTGGCCCCGGACCCGGTCCCGTAGCTACCCGTGCGTCCCCCGGCCAGCTGCTGGTAGAGCGCCTGGGCCACGACGATCTGGCCGGTAACCAGGTCCGCATCGTCCACACTGGACACGCGGCCCGGGGTGCTGCTGGCGCGGAGCACGGCAATGGCGCTGCCCGGCCCGGACCCGCTCGCCTGGCCGGCCAGGACCGTGGCGTCGTCGGCGAGGCTCAGCTGCTGGGCCAGCGTGACCAGGTTCTGGCTGGAGGGATTGGCATCGCCGGCTGACGGCGGGCTGCCCGGGATGAGCACGACAGCCAGCGTGGCACGAGCGCTGGGCAGCGGGCTGGCAGTTAGGAAACCTCCGCTGGCGTAGGCCTTGAGCACCGACACGTCCGGGCTGCCACTGCTGGCCGCGGGCTGGCCGGGCCCGTCCTGGGCCAGGATCGCGGTTGCGATGATCTGGCCGGCCTGCGCCTGCGCAGTCCCGCTGCGCAAGGTGACCCCGGGCGGGGTCAGCTGCTGGTTGAGGGCGGCGAGCGCGGTGCGGCTGGCCGGGCTGGGGTCGAGGAATTTCGGCTGGATCTGCAGCTGGGTGGCCACGGTCGCCCCGGCCGTGGCCAGCGCCCTCATCACCCCGCTGGTCACGGCGCTGGGAGCGCCGGGAGCCTCGACGAGCACCACGTGCTGGCCGGTCAGCAGGCCGGAGAGCAGCCGCTGCTCGGCTGCGCTGGCAAAGGCCTGGTCCGCGTTGATCTGCTGCTGCAGCTGGCGGTTCTGCCCGTACAGTGAGTCGATCTTCGCCTTTTCCGCGGTCGACGTCTTGTCCAGCCCGCTGAGCACCGACGGCTGCAGGGCGGTAGAGCCAACGACGATGCCAATCGCCAGCGCGAGGAACACCGCGATGATGGAAACAAGGTGATACCGGAAATCAATCACTAGAACAATCCGCTGAGCCAGTACTTCACGCCGTCCCACTCTGCGCCGAGATACCTGAAGAAGATCTGGCCAGCGGGCGACGCCAGCATAACCACCAGGATCGTGCAGCATGCGGCAAGCACGAGAAGCATCAGCGCCCAGCCGGAGATCCGGCCCCGGTAGAGCCGGCTGACGCCTTTGGCGTCCACCAGCTTGCTGCCCACCCGGAGCCGGGTCAGGAAGGTGCTCGCATAGCCGGACCGGCCCCGGTCCATGAACTCGTCCAGCGTGTTGTGCGTGCCGACGGCCACGATCAGGCTGGCGCCCTTCTCGTCGGCCATCAGCAGGGCCACGTCCTCGCTGGTGCCCGCGGCCGGGCAGAGCACCGCGGGCAGGCCGAGCCGCTCCAGCCGGGCCAGGCCTGGGGCCCGCCCGTCCGGGTAGGCGTGCACCACCAGCTCGGCACCGCAGCTCAACCCGATGTCGCTGACCGAGTCCATGTCACCCACGATGATGTCGGGCCGGTACCCGGCCTCCAGCAACGTGTCCGCACCGCCGTCCACGCCCATCATGACCGGCTTGAACTCGCGGATGTAGGCGCGCAGCGCGGCCAGGTCCTCGCGGTGGTGATAGCCGCGCACCACGACCAGCACATGCTTGCCGTCGAGGCTGATCCGCAGCTCGGGGGCGGCAATGCCGTCGATCAGCAGCCCGCCCTCGCCCTTCATGTACTCCAGGGTGTTCGCCACGAACGCCTGGAGCTGGGCGGCGATGCCGTCCTTGGCGGCGGCCATGGCCGCCGCCACCGACTCCGCGGTCTGCAGCTGCCCCTTGGCCACGACCTCGTCACCGGCGTACAGGGTGTCACCGCTGAGCCGGACGATGGCGCCCTCCGCTACCTTGCTGAACACCTCGGCGCCGACCTCGTCCAGGACCGGTATCCCGGCCTCCACCAGGAGCTGCGGGCCGCTGTTCGGGTACCGTCCGGTGATGCAGGCGGCGGCGTTCACCACCGCGGCCACCTGCCAGGCTGAGCAGGGCCTCGGCGCTGAGCCGGTCCAGGTCAGCATGGTCGATGACGGCGATCTCGCCTGGGCTGACCCGCTTGGTGAGGTTCTTGGTCCTGCGGTCCAGGCGCGCCCGGCCAGCGACCCCGGGCAGGTCATCTGGCCTGCTCCGGTGTTTCTGGAGCTTCAGGAACTGGGCCATCATTGCAGTCCATCCTGCCAGACAGCCAGGGCGCCCGGCGCCGCACGCCGCATGACGTGCCCGTTAGGCGCCAAACGTACCCAGAAGCCTCAGCCTGCGCACAGGTTACCTTCAGGCTGAGCCGTCGCCCGCCGCTCGTTCCGCGGCCGCGGCGGCCAGCAGCTCCCCTGCGTGCGCCCGGCCGTACTCGGAGTCCTCCAGCCCGGCCAGCATGCGGGACAGCTCGGTCACCCGGCCAGCGTCCTCGACCTGGTTCACCCCGCTGCGGGTGACGCTGCCATCATCGGCCTTCTCCACCACCAGGTGGGTATCGGCGAACGCGGCGACCTGCGGCAGGTGGGTGACCACGATCACCTGGGCGAGCCGGGCCAGCCGGGCCAGGCGGCGCCCGATCTCCACCGCGGCCTTCCCGCCAACCCCCGCGTCCACCTCGTCGAACACGAACGTCGGCACCGGATCGGCGCCGGCGAACACCACCTCGATGGCCAACATCACCCGGGACAGCTCGCCGCCGGAGGCACCCTTCGTGAGCGGCAGCGCCGGCGCGCCCGGATGCGCGGCCAGCCGGATCTCCACCTCATCCGCGCCGTGCGGGCCGAACTCGGCCGCCGGTATGACCGGGACCGTGATGGTGGCGTGCGGCATGGCCAGGGCGGACAGCTCGGCCGTGACATCGGTGGCAAAGCGCTCCGCCGCCTCCTTGCGCAGCGCGGTGAGCTGGGCCGCGAGCTCGCTGACCGTGGCCGCGGCCCGCTCCGCCTCCTCGGCCAGGCTGGTGATCCGGTCGTCATCCCCGTCCAGCTCAGCCAGCCGGGCCGCCGCCTGCTTGGCCCAGCCGAGCACCGGAGTCAGCTCGCTGGCAGCGCGTTCGCCGGTGCCCTCGCGGTCACCGCCGTCGTTACCGGTGCCGTCGTTACCGGTGCCGTCGCTGCCGGTGCCGTCGCTGGCTGGCGAGCCGGGGTCAGCGGCTCCGGCCGGTTCCGCTGGTCCAGCGGCCCGGGCTGTCCCGGCGGCAGGCGGGCGGATGACCTCGTGCCCGTAGCTGCGGATCAGCCGGGTCAGCTCGGCCCGCCGCTCCTGCACCGCGGCCAGCCGGGCCGGGTCGGCCTCGATCGACTGCACGTACGAGGCGAGTTCCGCGCCGACGTCGGAAACCAGGTAGGACGCCTCGGACAGCCGCCTGGCCAGGTCGCCGAGCTCCGCGTCGTGATCCGCAGCCGCCTCCAGCGCCTGCCGGGCCCCGCCGAGCAGGCTGACCGCGTCCGGCAGGTCGTAGGACCCGCTGGACGGATCGCCGAGCAGCGCGTCATGCGCGGTGCTCGCCGCGGTGTGCAGGGTGTCCGCGTTGGCCAGCCGGTCCTCCTCCGCCCGCAGCGTGACGTCTTCCCCCTCGGCCGGCTGGACCCGCTCGATCTCGGCCAGCCCCCGGCGCAGGTCCTCCGCCTCCTGGGCGCGTTCCCGCGCCTGGCCGGTCAGCTCGGCCAGCTCGCTGCGGATCTCCCGGTGCCGCTGGTAGGCCCGGTGATAGTCGGCCGCCAGGACGGCCAGCGCGGGGCCAGCGAACCGGTCCAGGGCCTCCCGCTGCCGGCCCGGCCGAAGCAGCTGCTGCTGGTCCGCCTGGCCGTGCACGGCGACCAGGTCATCCGCCAGGTAGGTAAGCAGCGAGACCGGTACCGAACGGCCGCCAGCAAAGGCGCGCGAGCGCCCCTCGGCCGACACCGACCGGCTGACGATCAGCGTGGCCCCATCGTCATCGAGCTCACCACCTGCCTCGGCGACCTGCCCGGCGACCCGTCCCTGCGGGTCGATGCGCAGCCGTCCCTCCACGGTGGCCCGGTCCGCTCCGGGGCGCACCCGGGCCGGGTCGGCGCGGCCGCCGAACAACAGGCTCAGGCCGGTGACCACCATGGTCTTGCCCGCTCCGGTCTCCCCGGTGACCACGGTGAATCCGGGGGACAGTTCCAGTACGGCATCCTCGATCACGCCGAGCGCGGTGATACGGACTTCCTCAAGCATGGGCGTGTGGCTCCTGTCGGATATCCCGGCGGCCAGGCCTGTCCCGGCTGGCAGGCCGCCCGCGCCAGCCAGCGACCGGCAGGCCGAACTTGGCCACCAGCCGGTCGGTGAACAGAGCGCCACCCGCGCTGCGCGCGTCCCCGCCGCGCAGCCGGGCCAGCAGCACCGGCTCGGCGCCGCGCCTGACCTCGATACGCGCGCCCGGCAGCAGGTTGACCCGGCGCCGGCCGTCGCACCACAGCACTGCGGCATAGGGCTGCCCGGCGCCAGCACCGTTGATAACTTCCACCGCGATCACCGACCCGGGCGAGATCACCAGCGGCCCGGCGAACAGGGCATGCGCGCTGATCGGCACCAGCAGCAGCGCTTCGACTTCCGGCCAGACCACGGGGCCGCCCGCGGAAAAGGCGTAGGCGGTCGATCCGGTCGGGGTGGCGCAGACCACGCCGTCGCAACCCCAGCGGGACAGCGGGCGGCCGTCGATCTCCGTCACCACCTCGATCATCCGCTCCCGGGCCACCTTCTCCACGGTGGCTTCGTTCAGCGCCCAGGTAGCCGCGATGACCGCGCCGTTCTGCCGGACGACCACATCCACGGTCATCCGCTGCTCGACCACATAACGGCGGCTGACCACCCGGTCGATCACCTCGGGCAGGTCGTCGGACTCCGCCTCGGCCAGGAAGCCGACGTGGCCGAGGTTGATCCCGAGCAGCGGGGCCTGGGCGGGCCGGGCCAGCTCCGCGACCCGCAGCAGCGTGCCGTCCCCGCCGAGCACGATCACCATCTCGGCATCCGCGGCCGCCTCGGGGGTCGCCGGGACCACGTCCGCCCCGGCGCAGGCCAGGTCGGCCGCTTCCGTGTCCACCACGCGCACGGCGATCCCCGCGGACAGCAGCATGTCCACGACCAGCCGGGCGCTGGCCAGGGCCGCGGCCCGGCCCGTGTGCGCCATGACCAGCACGGTCCGCTTGGTGTTCACTGAGGTCCTTCCGCGATGACCCGCCCGAGCACAGCCTGGTCGAGCTGCGCCGCACCGTGCCGCAGCCAGAGGAAATACTCCACGTTCCCGGCCGGGCCGGGCAGCGGGCTGGCGGCCACCCCGGCCACGCCCAGGCCGAGCGCTGCCGCCGCGGCGGCCACGGACGCCACCGCAGCGGCCCGCTGCTGCGGATCACGCACCACCCCGCCCGGCCCGACGCGGCCCTTGCCCGCCTCGAACTGGGGCTTCACCAGCAGCACGAAGTCAGCGTCCGGGGCCGCGCAGCCGACCAGGGCGGGCAGCACCAAGCTCAGCGAGATGAAGGACAGGTCGGCGGTGACCAGCTCCGGCGGCGGGGCCACCTGCTCGGGCTGCAGGTGCCGCACGTTCACCCGGTCCAGCACGGTCACCCGGTCGTCGGTGCGCAGGGCCCAGGCCAGCTGGCCGTAGCCCACGTCCACCGCCACCACGTGCGCCGCCCCGGCCCGCAGCAGGACGTCGGTGAACCCGCCGGTGGAGGCGCCGGCGTCCAGGCAGCGACGGCCTGTCACGGCCAGGCCGGTGAACGCGGCCAGGGCCCCCGCCAGCTTGCTGCCACCGCGGGACGCGTACCCAGGGTCCCGCTCCTGGTCCTGGACCGCGATCGGCTGGTCCGGCGCGACCTGGGTCGCGGCCTTGCCCGCCGCCTGCCCGGCCACCAGCACCCGGCCCGCGCTGACCAGTTCCGCCGCGTGTTCCCGGGACCGGGCAAGCCCTCGTCTGACCAGTTCGGCGTCGAGCCGTCTCCGCGTGCTCATGCAGTAGCTGCCTCGCCGTTCAGCTCTCCGGAGGTGCAGGCGTGACGGTATGTCCATGAGCCGCGGGCGGAGTCCGATCAGGTACGGCATCCAGCGTACCGAGCGCTGCCGTCAGTTCAGCATGGATGTGCTCGAACACCGCGACGTGCTCAGGCAGGGACAGCGCGGCCAGGTCGTCCAGCCGTTGCAGGGCGTCATCGACCCGGGCGTCCCCGGTCGCCGCGGCCGGCTGGCGGGGCGGCCTCGTGTCACCGGGTAGCGTGTCCGCGGGCGGCCCGCCATCTGGGGCGGCCTCACCAGGCACCGTCATCAACGACCCTCCATCACGTTGCCCTCGCCCGCCTGCCTGGCGGCGAGGGCGACTGCTCCTCCTGGGAACGCTACCGTCCGGAAGCGGCAGCACGGGTCAGCAAGCCGTGACGCCACGCCTGCCGTGTCACGAATGGGCATGGAGTTGCACAATGGAGATCCATCAGGAAGCGAGGCGAGGATTGGCGACTGCCGAGCAGTGCCGCACGGCACTGGAGAAGCTGACGGGCCGGATCGCCGAGATGGACCCGCAGGCCCGGGCGGACCACATGGTCGACCGATCGCTCAGCTGCACGGTGGAGGATCTCGGGATCACGTTCGTCACCCAGCTCGGGCCGGACGGCGCGGGCCCGGTCACCGATGCGGACGCCACCACCCCGCGGGCCAACATCCGGTTCTTCACCCACAGCGACGACCTGCTGGACATCGCCGATGACCTCGGCCGCTTCGGGCGGGCCTGGCTCACCGGCCGGGTCAAGGTCCAGGCGAGCGTGTTCGACCTGCTCCGCCTGCGCAAGCTGCTCTAGCGCGCGGTCACCGGGCCGGCCAGCGTTTCACCGGGCTGGGCGCGCCGTGATCGGCAACGGCGCCCGGCCGCGCCCAGCCGCCAGCGCTGACCGGAGCTCGCCGGCGATCTTCTCCGGCTGGTGCGCGATCTGCGCGGGGGTGACGTGCAGCACGATGATGCCGTGCGAGCTCATCCGGGCGTGCCGGGCAAGCGTGCGCTGCCAGTCGGCTGGCGACAGGTGCCATTCCCGGGAATCCACCTCCGCCGCGACGCCCGCATCAGGCCACCAGCAGTCCGGCATCCCGATGAAGGTCTCCCCCGCATAAAGGCGCGGGTTGAACACGGGGAGCGGCAGGCCGGCCCGCTTGATCAGCAGCTGGAAATCCGCCTCGGCCACGGACCTGATGCCCCCCGACACCTCGGCCAGGGCTAGGCGCAGCAGCGCCGACCCGCGGACCGGCCCGGCGTCGAGTTCCTCGGCGAGGCGCGGCACCGGGCACATGCCCCGCTGCACCGCGCTGGCCACGATCGCCCGCACCTCCCGGGCATCGGTGACCCAGCGGACGGCGTCCGCGACCGCGCGGGGCGGCATCGCGAAGTGGATCTGCCCGCTGGCGCAGACCTGCCGCGGCATCCGGGAGGTCCGGTGCACCCGGGCAAAAGCCGTGCCCTGCCGGACCCGCGAGGCCGGGATCAGCACGTCGACCGCGCTGGTCTCCGGCGCCCGGAGACCGTGCCTGGATAAGGCCGCCGCCCCGGTGAGCACGCTGCCCGGCCCGGCGTACAACAGCGCGGCCATCTCCTGTTGCGAATGACCCGGCTGCCCCGTATGTGAGAAATACACCCCGGGCAGCAGCACCTGCCACGGGCCACCCGGCCGCACCCGGTGCCAGAGGGCACTGTTCGTCATGCCGCATGCCTTCGTCTGGGCCCGGGACACGACACCATGCTGAGAGCTGAGCTGACGGTGCAGGGCCGCTAAGTCGAGTCTGGTCGTCCTTGTCATACGCACATCGTGCCCGCCCCATCCGACAACCTGACCGGCTCCCTTCCGGCCCCCGCCCTCGCGCTCGATGGGGTGGATGAAAGATCCACCCCGTCCTGAGGCAGTCAGACTTTCATTCACCCCAGAAGTGATCAGCTGGGGGTGGGGAGGGTGTGGCGGATGTGGTTTATGGGGCTGATGAGAATCTGAGGGCCGGGGCCGGGGGGATGGGCGAGGGCGGGCGGGACGAGGAACGGGTGGGCAGTGCGGGCGGGCGGGACGAGGGGCGGGGTGGGCAGTGCAGGCGGGACGAAGGACGGGTGGGGAGTGCGGGCGGGCATACTGGGCGGGTGGCGGCATTGTGGCCCAGGACCAGGGCGGAGATCGCGCCCGGGGCGGTACACCTGCCGGGCTGGCTGAATCAGGACGAGCAGCGCCAGTTGGTGGCGGCCTGCCGGGACTGGGCCAGGCCCCCGGCCGGGCTGCATGTGCCGCGGCTGCCCACCGGGGGGACCATGTCCGTGCGGATGGTCTGCCTAGGCTGGCACTGGCTGCCCTACCGGTACTCGCGGACCGCGGACGACGGGGACGGCGCACCGGTCAAGCCGTTCCCGTCGTGGCTGGGCGATCTCGGCCGCCGCGCGGTGGCCGACGCCTGCGGGGACGAGGCAGGCCGCAGATACCGGCCCGACGTCGCCCTGATCAACCGGTACGACGCCACCGCCAGGATGGGCATGCACGCCGACCGGGATGAGCGCAGCCTCGCCCCGGTGGTCTCGCTGAGCCTGGGCGACACCTGCGTGTTCCGGTTCGGCAACCCGGGCACGCGGGGCAGGCCGTGGACCGATGTCGAGCTGGAATCGGGGGACGCGTTCGTATTCGGCGGGGCGTCCCGGCTGGCCTACCACGGGGTGCCCAGGATCCGGCCGGGCACCGGCGATCCGGCGACCGGGCTGCGCGACGGGCGGCTCAACATCACGCTGCGCGAATCCGGGCTGGGCGGCGAGGCAGCCCTGACCGGCGAAGCAGCCTCAGGTAGCGAGCCACCGGGCGGCGAGGAGATGGCGGGTGCCTGAGGGGGATGTGGTCTGGCGGGCCGCCCGCGACCTCCGGGAGGCGCTGGCCGGCCGGGTGCTGACCCGCAGCGACTTCCGGGTGCCGCGGTACGCCACCACCGACCTGACCGGGCGCACGGTGACCGAGTCCGTGTCCCGCGGCAAGCACCTGCTGACCCGGGTCGAGGGCGGCGTCACCGTGCATACCCACCTGCGGATGGAGGGCGCGTGGCGGGTCCGCCCGGCGCGCACCCAGGTCCGCGACGGGCACCGGATCAGGCTGGTGCTCGGCAACGCCGACTGGCAGGCGGTCGGCTACCAGCTCGGCATCGTCGAGGTGGTACCCACCGCCCGGGAAGACCGCATCGTCGGTCATCTCGGGCCGGACCTGCTCGGCCCGGACTGGGATCCGGACGAGGCGGTCCGCCGCCTGCTCGCCGACCCGCAACGGCCCATCGGCGAGGCTCTGCTGGACCAGCGCAACCTGGCCGGCATCGGCAACATGTACAAGGCCGAGGTGCTGTTCCTGCGGGGGGTGAGCCCGTGGCGGAAGGCCGGCGACGTGGCTGATCCGGCGGCCCTGGTGAACATGGCCAAGCGGCTGCTGGAGGCGAACAGGGAGCGGCGCGACCAGATCACCACAGGCCGCTGGCAGCGCGGCGAGGGGACCTGGGTGCACGGCCGGAGAGGGCGGCCCTGCCGCCGCTGCGGCACCCCGATCAGGACCGCTGACCAGGGCGCCGACCCGGAAGCGCGGATCGCGTACTGGTGCCCCCGCTGCCAGGCCTGACCAGCGGGCCAGGTCAGCAGCAGGGGCACCGGGCGGTCAGGGTCAGGCGTCGCGCCTGCGGAACAGGACCGCCCCGGCGATGATCGCGATCGCCGCGTAGGCGGCGAACACGCCGAGCCCGGTCCAGGCGGAGAACAGGTGCGAGCCGGGCTGGTTCACCACGCTCCAGGCCTGGCTGCCCGCGTTGAACGGGATCCACTTGTCCACGTGATCCTGCCAGTTCGACGGCAGGAAGTTCACCAGCACGAACAGCACGAACAGCAGCCCGACCGACGCGGTGATGGCGCCTGCCGTGTGCCGCAGCAGCAGGCCGAGGCCGAACGCGAGCATCCCGCAGACGGTCAGGAACAACGCGCCGCCGATCACCGCGCGCAGCACGTGCGGCTGGCTGAGCGTGACGTTGTAGTGCTTGGAGGACAGGATCGCCTGGCCGAGGAAGAACGACACGAAGCACGCCACCAGCCCGGTGACCAGGGTGACAACCCCGAACACGACGCCCTTGGCCGCGGCTACGGTACCCCGGCGCGGCTGCACGGTCAGCGAGGTGCGGATCATCCCGGTGGAGTACTCCGAGGTGATGGTCAGCGCGCCGAGCACCGAAATGATCAGCTGGCCGAGGATGAGCCCGGCCAGGCTGCGCTGGGTCGCGTCGAACCCGGGGCCCACCCCGCCCGGCCGGGACACCGCGCCCAGGCAGGCCAGTGCCCCGATCCCGATCGTGACCACGACCAGCGCCAGCAGCGTCCAGTAGGTGGACCGGACGGAGCGGATCTTAGTGAGCTCCGAGCGGAGCGCGCCGGCGAATCCGGCCCGCCCGGGTACAGCGCCGGGCAGAGCTGAGGGCGCCCGGGCCGGAACCTGTGTTGCCGCCATGTCAGGCCACCTCTCCCGAGTGCACCGGTTCGCCGGGCGCGTGCACCGGTTCCCCGGGAGCGCCCGCGACGCTGGCGTGGAATTCCACGCTCGAGGCGGTGAGCTCCATGAACGCCTCTTCCAGCGAGGCATGCGCCGGGGCGAGCTCGTGCAGCCGGATGCCCTGCTCGAAGGCCAGGTCACCGACGTGCGGCGCGGGCAGGCCCTGCACCAGCAGGGCGCCGTCCGTACCGTCCAGCACGCTGCCGCCGGCCAGCCGCACGGCGCTGGCCAGCACATCAGGCTGGGGGGTGCGCACCCGGACCGTCTGTACGGAGTTCCGCGCGATGAACTCCGCCACGGCGCAGTCCGCGATGAGCCGCCCCCGCCCGATCACCAGCAGATGGTCCGCGGTGTTCTCCATCTCCGACATCAGGTGGCTGGACACGAAAATGGTGCGGCCCTCGGCGGCCAGCGCCTTCATCAGGTTCCGGATCCACAGGATGCCCTCGGGGTCCAGCCCGTTGACCGGCTCGTCGAACATCAGGATGGCCGGGTCGCCGAGCAGGGCCGCCGCGATACCCAGCCGCTGTCCCATGCCGAGCGAGAAACCCTTAGACCGTTTCCTGGCCACCTCGCTCAGCCCGACCAGTTCCAGCACCTCACCCACCCGCCGGGCGGGCAGGTTGTTCGTCTGCGCCAGGCAGAGCAGGTGGCTATAGGCGCTCCGGCCGCCGTGCACCGCCTTCGCGTCCAGCAGCGCGCCCACCTCCCGCATGGGCTGGGCCAGCTCACGGAAATCCTTCCCGTGCACGGTCACGGTGCCGTCCGTCGGACGGTCCAGCCCCAGGATCAGCCGCATCGTCGTGGTCTTGCCCGCCCCGTTCGGGCCGAGGAAGCCAGTGATCCTGCCTGGCTCCACCCGGAACGACAGATGATCGACCGCCACCTTGTCGCCATACCGTTTAGTGAGGCTGTGCGCCTCAATCATGACAATGTCCCTTCTCCGGCCGGGCCCCGTGCCCGGGCCGTGCAGCGACAAGTCTGGCCGGGCCGGCCACCGCGGCACATCGCCCATGCGGCCGACCCGCATCCGACCGTGGGTGGATACCGGGACTCAGCCTGCCAGTGCGGTGAGGGCGGGCTGGATCATCTCCCGGGTGATCTCCCCGGCGCTCCACGCGGCCGCGCACAGGGCGCGGAGGCCGTCGATCGGGTCCCCCGCGCCCTCGAGCACGAACGGCTGGGCCGGCCCGGGCCGCCGCGCGGTCCAGCTTCCGCAGCGGAATCCGCCCTGGTCAGCATCGATCGCCGGATGCGGGCCGAGCAGGCCGGCCAGGTCGTCCGCGACGAAGGTGGGCCGCTGCCGCGGGCTGGCCAGCACCAGGTCCTCCGGCCGGGTGAGGCCGGTCAGCACCAGCAGGCTGTCGGAGCCCGCGCGGACCGCGCCCTCGATGTCGGTGTCCAGCCGGTCGCCGACGACCAGCGGCCGCCGGGCCCCGGTCCGGGCCACCGCCTCGGCGTGCAGCGGCAGCTCCGGCTTGCCCGCGACCACCGGCTGCTGCCCGGTCGCGCAGGCAATCACCTGAATGAGCGAGCCGTTGCCCGGCTGCACCCCGCGCTCCGTCGGCAGGGTCGTGTCCGCGTTCGAGGCCACGAACCAGGCGCCGGCCCGGACCGCGAGGCCACCTTCGGCCAGCAGCGGGTAGCCGAGGCCGGGCGCGTACCCCTGGACCACGGCGGCCGGCTGGTCCAGCGCCACCGTGACCGGCCGGAACCCGCGCTCACGCACGGCGATGCGCAGCGCGTTACTGCCCACCACGAGCACGGCTGAACCGGGGGCCAGCCGCCCGGCCAGCAGGGTCGCCGCCGCCTGGGCGGAGGTGACCACGTCCGCGGCGGTGGCGGCAATGCCGAACCCGGCGATCTGGGCGGCGACCGCCGCCGGGGTGCGGGAGGCGTTATTGGTCACGAAGGCGAGCCGCATCCCGGCCTCCGCGGCCTTGGCCAGGGCTTCCGCCGCCCCGGGCACGGCCGCCGCGCCGATGTACACCACCCCGTCCAGGTCGAGCAGGGCCACGTCGTAGACCCGGGTCAGCGGGTCGGGACTGCCGCGCAGGAACGCGTCCAGCCCCGCGGGCTGGCCCGGCCCGGCGTCCTGTCCTGCCCCGGCGGCCTCCTGCTGGTCAGCTGGCTGGTCAGCTGGCACTGCTGTCCCCCCGCCGCATCGGCATCAGCCTCCCTGGCCGTCAGCGGCCGCCTGGGACCGGGCCCGCAACGTGGCCCGGACGCCCTGCAGCGCATCGGTGTAGTGGCGCAGCTCGGGCCGCATGGCCGCGGCGAGGGCCAGATGCTCGGCCGCCGCGCCCGGGTCCCCGGCACGGGCCAGCGCCAGGCCGAGCCCGAAATGAGCGTAGTCGTCGCTCGGGCTCGCCTCCACGATCTGCCGGAACGTCCGCGCCGCGGCCTCGTAGCGGCGGGTGTCGAACTGCGCCCGGCCCAGGGCCTCCAGCACGCTGCGCGAGCCCGGCTCGGCTTCCGCGGCCCGCTCCAGCAACTGGGCGGCGGCGGCCGGGCTGCCCCGGCCGAGCAGTTCCAGCCCCCGCCGGTACCAGGTGTGCACATCACCGTCAGGGACCGCCGCGCCGTCGCGCGGCGGCTGATTTTCCTCCGGCCGGGAATCCTGGCTGCTCCGGGATGCTTCTGTCATATGTGCAGATCCTTCCGTCCGGCCAAGAACGAGCGACGCCGGGATCAACCGGACTCGCGCTCGCACCCTTCCGCGGAATCCGTTATGCCCAGGAAAAGGTGAGCGGACTCGCGGAGGTCACCTCTCCACCGTACGACGTGATCGGCGGCGAGGCCGCGCAGCAGTTGCTCGCCGCTGACCCGCACAACGTGGTGCGGCTGATCCTGCCCCGCCCGGATCCCGGGCACCCGGGCGAGGAGTACCACGACGCCGCCCGGCTGCTGCGCCACTGGCAGGCGGACGGCATCCTGGCCGCCGAGGCGCAGCCAGCGCTGTACGTGTACGAGCAGCGGCTGGCGCATCCCCCGGCCGGGCAGGACGGGATCCTGCAGCGCGGGCTGATCGGCGCGGTCCGGCTGGCCCCGCCGGAGGCGCGGATCGTGCTCCCGCATGAGGACGTGATGCCGGGCCCGGTCCAGGGGCGCCGGCAGCTGATGGAAGCCACCCAGGCGAACCTGGAGCCCATCTTCCTGCTCTACCAGGGTGACGCGGGCAGCGAGGATGGCACCGGCAGCGCCACCACCGCCGTGGTGGACGAGACTGCAGCGACACGGCGGCCGTTGCTGAGTACGGAGACCAGCGACGGGATCCGGCACAGCCTGTGGGCGGTGACCAGCCCCGCGGAGCGCGCCGCGATAGCGGCCGACCTGGCCCCGCGGCAGGCGCTGATCGCGGACGGCAACCACCGCTACGCCGCCTACCTGGGCGTGCAGGCCGACCGGCAGGCAGCCGGGGATGGGCCGGGCCCGTGGGATTACGGCCTCGCGCTGCTGGTGGACGGCGCCGTGTACCCGCCGGAGATCGGCGCGATCCACCGGGTGCTGCCCGGGCTGGACCCGGCCGAGGCGGTGGCCCGGGCCAAGGCGGCGTTCTCGGTGCGGCCGCTGCCCAGCGGCACTCCGCTGCGGGAGGCGCTGGACACGCTGGCCACGGCGGGTCAGCACGGTGCTGCCTTCCTGGTGGCCGGGCAGGACCAGATTCACCTGCTCACCGACCCCGACCCGGTCCAGGCCGAGGCCGCGATGCCCGCGGGCCGGTCCGCGGCCTGGCGCGGGCTGCCCGCCGCTGTGCTGCAGGAACTGCTGATCGGCCGGCTGTGGAGCATCCCCGACGACGAGGCACGGGTCCGGATCGTGCACCACGACGCGGCCCGGGCCATTGCCGAAGCCGCGCAGCCGCCCGGCGGCACCGCGGTGATCTGCAACCCGGTGCGGGCCGCGGACGTCTACGCGGTCGCCGCGGCGGGCGAGCGGCTGCCCCGCAAGTTCGACCTCGTTCGCGCCCAAGCCGCGCACCGGCCTGGTGCTGCGCTCGCTCCTGGCCGGTTAGCCTTTCCGCACGTACAGGCCGGCCGGACCGCCGGGCACGCGCCGGAAGTCCCGGTGGAAGTACGCCGAGATCCCCGGCACTGACCAGGGGATCCGCTTGGCGGACAGGGTGGACAGCCACACGTACTGGGCGCGGTGCAGCGCCGCCAGCCACAGCGCCCGGACCGCCGGGGAGCGGCCCGCGCCGGTGGACGCGTTGCGGCCCCGGGACAGCGAGTAGTCGCTACCCACGGCATCGACGATGTGCGGGCAGCCCGGCTGGGACGGGAACCGGTCCGCGGCGATGGTGTAGGACACCTGGTCCGCGAGCACGCACGCGCCGGGCGGGATGATCCGCTGCGCGGCGGCCACCGCGCCCGGCGCCACCGCGGGCCGCAGGCTGGACTCCGCTCGGGCCTGGATGGCCGCCATGACCAGGATCGCGATCGCCGCGGCCACGGCCGTGCCGGCGGCCAGCCGCGGGCCAGCCAGCCGCGGCAGGCCGGCCAGCCGGGACACCGCCAGCCCGACCGCCAGGGCCAGGAAGGGCGCCAGGAAGCCCGCGTAATGGTAGTAGAAATCCGATGGCCACAGGAAGGCCACGACGGTCAGCGCACTGCTGCTCAGGGCAAACCAATCCAGCAACGCCAACCGCTGCCCGGTGCTGCGCCAGGCCAGCGCGTAGCAGGCGGCCACCCCCAGGGCGATGGCCAGCGCGATGATCAGCAGCGGTGCCGTGCCGAGGCCGGAGACAGCGGCCAGGCCGGTCATCTCGCGCAGCCGGAAGGCCAGCGGCGTGCGCACCGCGTCCACCCGGACCAGCTGGGCCACGACCACGCTGTGGTAGAAGGTGCGCGGAGCCAGGACGGCGAACGGCAGTACCGGGAGCGCGAAGCCAGCCACGACCCCGGCGGCGAAGCTGGCGGCCCGGCGCGGCTGCTCTGCCCTTCGCATCCCGCTTGCTGGCGGGATGCGCCGCGCCGCCAGCACCAGGATGACCAGCACCGGGAGGATGGCCCACGCCTTGATGGCGCCCGCGAAACCGAACGCGGCGCCGCCCCAGGCCAGCCGGCGCCAGCCCGCCAGCTGGTCACCGTCGAATACGGCCAGTGCACCGGCCAGGCAGAACAGCACCAGCCAGGGCTCCAGCAGCACGGTGTGCGCGGACTGCACGCTGGCCGGGTAGACCGCCAGGACGCCGCACGTCAGGATCACCGCGAGCAGGCCACGGTGCCGGACGAGCAGGCCCGCCAGGAGCACCGCGGCGCCGCCCGCGACGGCGGTCAGCAGTCGCCCGGCTGCCATCGCCCCGGCCGTGCTCGCTCCCTTGGCCAGCAGCGCCACCGGCGCCATTAGCAGGGTGATGCCAGGGGGCTGCACGATGATGAAGTCCCGGTACGGCAGGTAGCCGTGCCCGAGCAGCAACGCGCTACCGAAGTCGGTGCCGTCGTCGTACTCGGTGACGCCGAGCAGGTAACCCGGGCGGCTCAGCTGGTAGAGCCGCAAGCCAAGGCCGATCAGGGTGGCCACGATGATGGCGGCCCAGATCAGTCCCTGGTGCGGGCGGCCGTCCCGGCGGGCCGCCGCGGAAGCGGGCTGCGGCCGGACGGCGGGCATTCTCACCGGTCGATACTACTGGCCGTGAGCACGCCGGCGCGGCCAGCCGGGCAGGCCGGCCCGGCTGAGCCCGGCTGGGACCGAGGCCGGGGACGTGCGGCCGGCTGGCAGGCGGCCGGTGATCTGGCAGCATGGCCGCATGGACACGGCAGAACGCAGTACCCCTGGGATCACCGGGCTCGGGCATGACGTGTACGAGATCGACACCCGGATGGCCGGCTATCCGGGCATCACCGCCGGGTACCTGATCCGCAGCGACCGGCCGTGCCTGGTGGAGACCGGCACCTCGCCGTCAGCCCCGGTGATCCGGGACGCGCTGGCCACGCTCGGCGTCGGCCCAGGCGACCTGGCCACCGTGGTGGTGACGCACATCCACCTGGATCACGCGGGCGGCACCGGCGACATCGCCGCGATGTACCCGGGCGCCCAGGTCGTGGTGCACGAGCGCGGGGCCCGGCACCTGGCCGACCCGGCCCGGCTGATGGCCAGCGCCCGCCAGGTGTACGGGGACGCGCTCGATCACCTGTTCGGCGAGATGATCCCGACGCCAGCGGGCCGGATCCGGGCCGTGGAGGAGCGCGGGACCGTGGATCTCGGCGGCGGCCGACGGCTGGACAGCCACTACTCCCCCGGGCACGCCAAGCATCATGTCGGCCTGATCGACTCGGTCAGCGGGGACCTGTACGTGGGGGACGCCGCGGGTGTGTACATCCCGGCGACCAGGGACCTGCGGCCCGCCACCCCGCCGCCTGACTTTGACCTGGACACCGCGCTGGGCTCACTGCGCACGTTTGCCGCGCTCCGGCCCGAGCGGCTGCTGTTCAGCCACTACGGCCCGGTGCAGGAGGTGGACGAGATGCTGCAGCGGGCGGCCGAGGAGATCCAGGTCTGGGTGGCGGAGACCCGGCGGGCCCGGGGCGCCGGGCTCGACCTCGACCATGCCGTGGCCATGGTGCGGGAGCGGACCCGGGAGCGGTACGCGGTCCTCGGCCAGGACGCCGATCCCGACGCGGCAGCCAGGTTCGAGGTGGTCAGCGGCACGGAGTCCAATGTGGCCGGCCTGCTGCACTGGCTGGACAAAACCGAGCCCGTGCGCTGACCCGGGGGACTGCCCCGCGGAGTGCCTGCGGATCAGGCCCGGGAACGTTGCCCCGGGACCGGTCCTGGGCCCGCGCAGGCTCAGCCGCCTGCGGCACCCTCGTCGTTGTTCTCGTCCTCAGCGGGGTCGTCACCCTCGGTGAGGTCCTCATCCTCGGCGAGGTCTTCGATGATCGTGTCGTCCAGCTCCCCGGCGCGCTCGGCCGCGTCCGTCTCCTCGTCCCGGTCCGCTGCTGCCGCCCGGCCGAACCAGGTGCGGGCTTCGTCGGCGCGCCCGGCCTCCAGCAACGCGTCTGCGTAGGCGTAGAACAGCCGGGCCGACCAGGGCCGGAGCCGCCGGTCGGTGAGCTCGGGGACCTGCAAGGTGACCGCGGCGGCCTCCGGCAGGCCCTGATCGCGCCGGATGCCGGACTCGACGATCCGCAGCTCGATCTCGGTCACCCGGTCCAGCCGGGCCTGGCCAGCTTCATTGATGATCGCCAGCGCCCGGTCCGGCCGGTCCAGGGCTCGCTCGGCGTCCGCCATCATCGGCAGGTAACTGCTGCGCCCGGTGAGCCGCCGGGCGGCGCGCAGCTCGGCCAGGGCCTCGGCCCAGTGCCCGGCGCGGTACGCGGCGATGCCCAGGGTTTCCCGGACGATGCCCACCCGGGCGGCGAGCCGCCGTGCTTCCTGGGCGTACTGGTAGCCGACCTCGGGATCGTCGGCGAGACTGGCCGCGACCAGCCGCCGGGCCACGGCCGAGGCCAGGTCGCCGGGCAGGGTGCGCAGCTCCGCCGCGGCCTCTGGGTCCAGCTGGTCAGCGGTGATGCTGTCCGGGAGGTCCAGCCGCGGGCCTGTGCTGGCGCGGGGCCGCGGCTGCGGGCTGTCGCTCCACCGGGGAGGCTGGCCAGCGCCGGGCCGCGGTGGCCGGGCTGGCCGGCCGGGTCCGCTTGGCCGGCCACGGCCCGTCGTGCCGCGTGGGCTGTAACTCCCAGCGCCAGCGTCGCGGCCGCGTGGGCTGTAACTCCCCGGGCCAGTGTTACGGCCACGCGGACTGGACGACCCTTCGCTAGCGTCGCGGCTACGCGGGCTGTAGGAGCCCGGGCCAGCGTCGCGGGACCGGCCGGAGGCCGCCCTACTGGAGCCCGCCCGGCCAGAATCCGCCCGGCTGGAATCCGCGCGGCCAGAATCCGGGCGGCTGGAACCAGCCCAGCCCGAGCCGGTTCTGCTGCTGCCGGGCCGGCTACCGCTCGCGGCATCGCCGGCGCTCCTGCTACCGGGCCGGGCCGCCCGCGGCCCCCCGCCCGCGGGGCGACCGCCCGCCGCACCGGTGCGCGGGCTATCGGCCGCGGGCCTGCGCCAGGCCTGGCTGCCGCCAGCTGCATCGCCGTCCAGCCGGGAACTCGGCGACCGGGTTCCCGGGCGGGCGGCGCGGGGCCCATCAGCGGCCCGGCCCCGGGGCGGGCTAGTCCGGGAACCGTCAGCCGCTGGCCGGCCGCGGAACTGGCCGGCCCGGGGGGCCGCACCAGCGGCCCCGCTACGGGGCTGCCCGGTCCGGGACCCCGCACCGGCAGCGCCGGGCCGGGCCGGACCGGACCGGACCGCCGCACCCTGGCCGCGCCGCGCACTGGTTTCTGGGCCGTCGGCCTCCCGGGCCGGGCGTTCCCAGCGGGCGCCCGGCACCGGGCGTGCGCCGCGGCTGGCACCCGCCGCGGACCGCGGGCCTCCGGTAGCCGCGGAACGCGAGCCGCCCGTCGCCGCGGAACGCGAGCCGCCGGCCCCGGGCCTGGTACTGCGCTGCGCTCCGGTGTCACCCGCCCGGCGGTCACCGGGCCGGCTGTCGCCCGCCCTGCCGCCCGCGCCCCTGGGTCCTGCGGCCTTGGCCCCCGCAGCTCTAGGTCCTGCGGGCCTGGCATCGCCCCGGGCCTTATTGCCCTGAGTCTTGCTGACACCGGCCCGGGGAGTACCGGGCCGGGCCTGGCCGGAGCGGGAGCCGCCGGAGCCTGTGCCAGCTGGCCGGCCACGGCCACGATCACCGCCGCGGGCACCATCGCCGCCGCGGCCTGCCCGGCCCTGTTCCCCTGCCACGCCATCCTCCGAACTTCGCTGCCGACCACCATGGTCTCAGCCAGCTAGCCAGCCACCTCGGTGCACCACACCATCGGTGCACCTGTGCAACACGTGCGCCCCAGCGAAAAGTCCGCCCAGACAACAGTTGAGGCCGCTCCCCCAGGGAGCGGCCTCAACCAAAGTATGTCCGGCGGCGTCCTACTCTCCCACGCGGTCCCCCACGCAGTACCATCGGCGCTGAAGAGCTTAACTTCCGGGTTCGGAATGGGACCGGGTGTTTCCCCTTCGCTATGGCCACCGAAACACTATGGAGATGTCAGGAGCCCAGCCCCGGTCACCCGGAATCAACGGGCCCGACCGCATCTCGGGAACCGCACAGTGGACGCAAGCGCTACCCAGGAGTTGCCTCCCGGGTAAATAAAGTAGAAGCCAAGCCTCTCGGCCTATTAGTACCGGTCAGCTCCACGCGTCGCCGCGCTTCCACCTCCGGCCTATCAACCCAGTCGTCTAGCTGGGGGCCTTACCGGGTTAACCCCGAGGGAGACCTCATCTTGAGGCGAGCTTCCCGCTTAGATGCTTTCAGCGGTTATCCCTTCCGAACGTAGCTAACCAGCCGTGCTCTTGGCAGAACAACTGGCACACCAGAGGTTCGTCCGTCCCGGTCCTCTCGTACTAGGGACAGCCCCTCTCAAGTCTCCTACGCGCGCAGCGGATAGGGACCGAACTGTCTCACGACGTTCTAAACCCAGCTCGCGTGCCGCTTTAATGGGCGAACAGCCCAACCCTTGGGACCTGCTCCAGCCCCAGGATGCGACGAGCCGACATCGAGGTGCCAAACCATCCCGTCGATATGGACTCTTGGGGAAGATCAGCCTGTTATCCCCGGGGTACCTTTTAGCCGTTAAGCGACGGCGCTTCCACATGCCACCGCCGGATCACTAGTCCCAGCTTTCGCTCCTGCTCGACATGTCTGTCTCACAGTCAAGCACCCTTGTGCACTTACACTCGACACCTGATTGCCAACCAGGCTGAGGGTACCTTTGGGCGCCTCCGTTACTCTTTAGGAGGCAACCGCCCCAGTTAAACTACCCACCAGACACTGTCCCTGATCCGGATCACGGACCCAGGTTAGACATCCAGAACGACCAGAGTGGTATTTCACCAATGACTCCACGGGAACTGGCGTCCCCGCTTCACAGTCTCCCACCTATCCTACACAAGACGTCCCAAACACCAATGTCAAGCTGCAGTGAAGGTCCCGGGGTCTTTCCGTCCTGCTGCGCGTAACGAGCATCTTTACTCGTAGTGCAATTTCGCCGGGTCTGTGGTTGAGACAGTGGGAAAGTCGTTACGCCATTCGTGCAGGTCGGAACTTACCCGACAAGGAATTTCGCTACCTTAGGATGGTTATAGTTACCACCGCCGTTTACCGGCGCTTAAGTTCAGAGCTTCGCGGCCCGAAGGCCACTAACCCTTCCCCTTAACGTTCCGGCACCGGGCAGGCGTCAGTCCGTATACGTCGTCTTGCGACTTAGCACGGACCTGTGTTTTTAGTAAACAGTCGCTTTCCCCTGGTATCTGCGACCGCAACCAGCTCCGGGGGCATGCCCCTTCACCAGCCACGGCTCCCCTTCTCCCAAAGTTACGGGGATAATTTGCCTAGTTCCTTAACCACAGTTCACCCGATCGCCTTGGTATTCTCTACCTGACCACCTGAGTCGGTTTAGGGTACGGGCCGCACAGAAGCTCGCCGCGAGGTTTTTCTTGGCAGCATGGGATTACTCACTTCGCCTAAATCGGCTCGGCATCAGGTCTCAGGCTGTGTGGTGCGCGGATTTGCCTACGCACCGCCCTACACCTTTACTCCGGGACAACCATCGCCCGGTAGAGCTACCCTCCTGCGTCACCCCTACGGCTTGCCTACTACCGGTCTGGGTCGCATCCGCGGCCGGGTCATCCCGAAGGATCGCCGGCGTTGGCTGCTTAGCATCGCCAGGTTCGGCATGGGCGCTTCTAAGCGGGTACGGGAATATCAACCCGTTGTCCATCGACTACGCCTGTCGGCCTCGCCTTAGGTCCCGACTTACCCTGGGCGGATTAGCCTGCCCCAGGAACCCTTGGTCATTCGGCGGAGGGGTTTCTCACCCCTCTTTCGCTACTCATGCCTGCATTCTCACTCGAGTGGCGTCCACGGCTGGATTACTCCGCCGCTTCTCTCGCCACCCGACGCTCCCCTACCCATCCGCATGCCTGGACCCTAAAAGGCTCCGGCGGCCGCAATCGAGACAGCCACGGCCGAAACCGTAGCGGTCAAGACCGCCATCCGCCCTCGCCACAAAAGGGCCGGGCTAATACGCGAATGCCACAGCTTCGGCGGTGTGCTTGAGCCCCGCTAAATTGTCGGCGCAGAATCACTTGACCAGTGAGCTATTACGCACTCTTTTAAGGGTGGCTGCTTCTAAGCCAACCTCCTGGTTGTCTGAGCAACTCTACATCCTTTCCCACTTAGCACACGCTTAGGGGCCTTAGCTGGTGATCTGGGCTGTTTCCCTCTCGACTACGAACCTTATCGCCCGCAGTCTCACTGCCACGCTCTCACTTACCGGCATTCGGAGTTTGGCTGACTTCAGTAAGCTTGTAGGCCCCCTAGGCCATCCAGTAGCTCTACCTCCGGCAAGAAACGCGTGACGCTGCACCTAAATGCATTTCGGGGAGAACCAGCTATCACGGAGTTTGATTGGCCTTTCACCCCTACCCACAGGTCATCCCCCAGGTTTTCAACCCTGGTGGGTTCGGTCCTCCACGCGGTCTTACCCGCGCTTCAACCTGCCCATGGGTAGATCACTCCGCTTCGGGTCTATGGCACGCGACTGAACGCCCTGTTCAGACTCGCTTTCGCTACGGCTCCCCCACACGGGTTAACCTTGCCACATACCATAACTCGCAGGCTCATTCTTCAAAAGGCACGCGGTCACTTCACGTCAGCCCGAAGGCTGACACGCTCCCACGGCTTGTAGGCACACGGTTTCAGGTACTATTTCACGACCCCTCACCGGGGCACTTTTCACCTTTCCCTCACGGTACTTGTGCACTATCGGTCACCAGGGAGTATTTAGGCTTAGGGGGTGGTCCCCCCAGATTCACACGGGATTTCTCGGGCCCCGTGCTACTTGGGATACCATCCGGGAGTCGCAAAAGTTTCGTCTACGGGGGTATCACCCTCTGTGCCGACGGTTTCCACACGTCTTCGGCTACTCTTGCGATTTCTTACTCCCTGCCGGATCAGCAGTTCCGGCTGGATGGTCCCGCTACCCCGATCACGCAACGCCTGCTGGCTATGGCACGTGATCGGTTTGGCCTATTCCCCTTTCGCTCACCACTACTCAGGGAATCGCGGTTGCTTTCTCTTCCTGTGGGTACTGAGATGTTTCACTTCCCCACGTTACCTCCACCTGCCCTATGTGTTCAGGCAGGGGCGACGAGCCATTACGCTCGCCAGGTTTCCCCATTCGGAAATCCCCGGATCGAAGTCTGGTTGCCGACTCCCCGGGGCTTATCGCAGGCTCCTACGTCCTTCTTCGGCTCCTGGTGCCAAGGCATCCACCGTGCGCCCTTAATAACTTGGCAACTACAGATTAGATGCTCGCGTCCACTGTGCAGTTCTCAAGATACGGGCGGTCGCGGTGCCCCATCCCGGCTAAGGGATGGAACTCACCGGCCCTGTGAAGGAGACCCGAAAGCGGCCGTTCCCTCAGGACCCAACAGCGTGCTCGGACTGACCAGCCCCCGTAGGCAGCGTTCCTCCCGCAAGCGGGTGTACTAACTGGTGCGGGCAACTGCCCAGACCGAATAACCAGTGCTCCACTAGTGAGCTACCACCTCGGAACATTCGTCCGAGTTGTGGCTCTGGACGCGTTGCCCGGCAATCCCGGGACGCGCCAGCTGCTCCTTAGAAAGGAGGTGATCCAGCCGCACCTTCCGGTACGGCTACCTTGTTACGACTTCGTCCCAATCGCCGGCCCCACCTTCGACGGCTCCCTCCCTTACGGGTTAGGCCACCGGCTTCGGGTGTTGCTGACTTTCGTGACGTGACGGGCGGTGTGTACAAGGCCCGGGAACGTATTCACCGCAGCGTTGCTGATCTGCGATTACTAGCGACTCCGACTTCATGGGGTCGAGTTGCAGACCCCAATCCGAACTGAGACCGGCTTTTTGAGATTCGCTCCACCTTGCGGTTTCGCAGCCCTCTGTACCGGCCATTGTAGCATGTTTGCAGCCCAAGACATAAGGGGCATGATGACTTGACGTCATCCCCACCTTCCTCCGAGTTGACCCCGGCAGTCTCCTATGAGTCCCCGGCATTATCCGCTGGCAACATAGAACGAGGGTTGCGCTCGTTGCGGGACTTAACCCAACATCTCACGACACGAGCTGACGACAGCCATGCACCACCTGTGCAGGACCCTTACGGACACCGTATCTCTACGGCTTTTCCCTGCATGTCAAACCTTGGTAAGGTTCTTCGCGTTGCGTCGAATTAAGCAACATGCTCCGCCGCTTGTGCGGGCCCCCGTCAATTCCTTTGAGTTTTAGCCTTGCGGCCGTACTCCCCAGGCGGGGCGCTTAATGCGTTAGCTGCGGCACGGAATCCGTGGAAGGATCCCACACCTAGCGCCCAACGTTTACGGCGTGGACTACCAGGGTATCTAATCCTGTTCGCTCCCCACGCTTTCGCTCCTCAGTGTCAGGTAAGGCCCAGAGAACCGCCTTCGCCACCGGTGTTCCTCCCGATATCTGCGCATTTCACCGCTACACCGGGAATTCCATTCTCCCCTACCTACCTCTAGTCTGCCCGTATCCACTGCAAGGCCAGGGTTAAGCCCTGGGTTTTCACAGCGGACGTAACAGACCACCTACGAGCTCTTTACGCCCAATAATTCCGGACAACGCTTGCGCCCTACGTGTTACCGCGGCTGCTGGCACGTAGTTCGCCGGCGCTTCTTCTGCAGGTACCGTCACTTTCGCTTCGTCCCTGCTGAAAGGGGTTTACAACCCGAAGGCCTTCATCCCCCACGCGGCGTCGCTGCGTCAGGCTTTCGCCCATTGCGCAATATTCCCCACTGCTGCCTCCCGTAGGAGTCTGGGCCGTGTCTCAGTCCCAGTGTGGCCGGTCGCCCTCTCAGGCCGGCTACCCGTCGTCGCCTTGGTGAGCCGTTACCTCACCAACTAGCTGATAGGCCGCGAGTCCATCCCTAGCCGAAATTCTTTCCACAATGGCCGATGTCGGCCGTTGTCACATCCGGTATTAATTCCGGTTTCCCGGAGCTATCCCGGAGCTAAGGGCAGGTTGCTCACGTGTTACTCACCCGTTCGCCGCTCGAGTACCCCGAAGGGCCTTTCCGCTCGACTTGCATGTGTTAAGCACGCCGCCAGCGTTCGTCCTGAGCCAGGATCAAACTCTCCGTTGATGTCTATATGCAACCGCTTGCCGAAGCAGGCGGGAGCTGACACATGGAGTGCCTTATCGGACGGCTTACGCCGACCAGTAAGGCGATCATGGCATTCCGTAGCGAGGTTCTGACCGTTACCGGCCAGGCCCCACTGACGGGGTTTTGTGCATGTGCACTGGCTTTTAGCACGCTGTTGAGTTCTCAAGGAGCGGACGCGCACCATCGCCAGGCTTTCACCTTGGCTCCGGGGCAACCCTTCTAACTTACCAGCAAGCCCTGAGGCTGTCAACCCGAGGTTCTCGTTCCGACGAGGCTCTGATCCTTGCTGTCTTCCCAGCTTACCCGCAGCGAGAGACTACCCGTTACGGGTTTTCTCGCCTGAGGTGGTCGCTGCCATCGATCAGAAACTGACGATCATGGCTTGCTGGACTTGCTTGCTGAACACTTACTTACTGAACCCTGCTTGTACTTACTGAACCTTGCTTGCTGCACCCTGGGTCCCGTCCACCAGCGGCGTTCCGGTTTCCCTCGGGGCAGGTAGAACATTAGGCAGGAAAATCCGTTCCGTCAAATCGGCGCCCTATGCCCCCGCCTGGGCATTCATATGCCCAGCTCAGAAGGTTATCGAGGGCCCTGTGCAGCACCGTTCGGGGCACCTGGGCGGTGGCAAACCCGGGGTAGCAGCGGACCGGCTGGCCGGAAGAATTCTCCACGTGTCCCGGATCTGCCCGGGCCACGCGGCCAGGACCCACCGGCCGCTTCTACCACGGCTGGTGTCCCGCCCTGGTGCCAACCACATGACCAGGGAATCTGTTCCCGGCCAACGGCATATCCTCCCCCAGTACCGACGAGTTCCCAGCCCGGTACCGGCGAGCGGGCCTGCCGCCCGCAGCCTGCTGGGCCGGGGTGGCTGGTGCGCGCAGTGCGGGCCATGTGCCGTGTCTCCGGGCGCCTGCGGGTTTCCTGATCGGCGATTAGTGCCCCAAATTGCGACACTAATCACAGCCGGGCCGGCAGGCCCGGCCGCCAGCTGCGCCCGCGGAGGGCCGCCCCTCATGGGCTGGCGGACAGACCGCCCCCGTAGGCCCGGCAGGAGCCGGTTCAGGCCAGGCGTCAATCGCGTATCAGTTCCACCCCGCCGACTGTGCGCTTGCCGCGCCGGAGTATCAGGAACCGGCTGTGCAACAGGTCAGTCTCGGCTGGCTGCTCGTCCGGGGCGGTGATCCGGCGGTTGTTCAGGTAGGCGCCGCCTGCGGCGATCGCCCGGCGCGCCGCCGACTTGCTCGACACGATTCCGGTGGCCGCCATCAGGTCGGCGACCGTGGGCAGGCTGCCGTCCGCCGGGACCCCGGCCGTTGCCGACGGGATCTCGGCCAGGGCGGCCGCCAGCGTCTTCTCGTCCAGCCCGGCGAGATTGCCCTGGCCGAACAGGGCATGACTGGCCGCGATGGCCTTGTCGGTCTCCTCAGCCCCGTGCACCAGCGTGGTTACCTCAGCCGCCAGTACCCGCTGTGCCATCCGGGCCGCCGGTGTCTCCCGGATCGACTTCTCCAGCGCCTCGATCTCCGCCTCCGGCCGGAACGTGAACACGCGGAGCAGGCCGGGCACTTCCTCATCGGCCCGGTTCAGCCAGAACTGGTAGAACGCGTACGGGCTCATCAGGTCCGGGCTGAGCCAGATCGCCCCGCCCTCGGTCTTGCCGTACTTGGTCCCGTCCGGCTTGGTGATCAGCGGGGTGGCCAGGGCGTGCACCGCGGATCCGTCCACCCGCCGGATCAGGTCAACGCCCGCGACCAGGTTGCCCCACTGATCGCTGCCGCCGAGCTGGAGCGTGCAGCCGTACCGCCGGAACAGCTCCAGGAAGTCGTTGGCCTGCAGGATCTGGTAGCTGAACTCGGTGTAGCTGATCCCGCCCGCCTCGAGCCTGGCCTTCACCGATTCCCGGCTCAGCATCTGGTTCACCGGGAAGTGCTTGCCGATGTCACGGAGGAACTCCAGGGCGGACAGCGGTTCGGTCCAGTCCAGGTTGCTCACCAGGAGCGCGCTGGTATCCGGCCCGTCCCCGGGGCTGTCCTGCGGGCCACCGGAGAAGTCCAGGAACCGGGATACCTCCCGGCCGATCCGGTCCACCCACTCCGCGATCACCTCGCGTGGGTTGAGCACCCGTTCCGCCGACTTGCCGCTCGGATCCCCGATCAGCCCGGTCGCGCCGCCGACCAGCGCGATCGGCCGGTGCCCGGCGAGCTGAAACCGGCGCATGGTCAGCAGCAGCACGAGGTTGCCGATGTGCAGCCCGGGCGCGGTGGGATCGAAGCCGCCGTACAACGTCACCTGGCCCGCGCTGAGCGCCTTCCGCAGCTCATCGGGGTCGGTGGACTGCGCGATCAGGCCACGCCAGGTCAGCTCGTCGATGATGTCGGTCACCGGGTAATCGTCCCACCTACCCCGGCCTACGGTGAAACCGCTTTCGGCCTGGCCCGCGGCACGTGCGGGCGGTAGACGGACACGGTCGGGTCCCCGGTCAGCCAGAACCGCCAGGGCCGGTCGGCCGCGGCGCTCACGCCGACCCGGGGCCCCTGGCTGATGGCCGCGGGTCCAGGCCGCACACCGGCCGCGGCCCGGATCCGGAGCGGGGACGCCGGGTCGCACACATCCGCGCCATCGAGCCCGCGGCCGATGTCGAGCGCCTGGCACAGCCGGGCCGGCCCCCGGGCCAGGTCACGGTCGGCCACCCGGGCCGCGCCGGAGCGCCCGGCCACCCGGCGGGCGGCCGCCAGCGGGATGCCTTCGATGACCCGGCCCGCGCGGATCAGGATCCCGGACGCCGCGCCCTCGGGCAGGCAGATCATGTTCACGCAGTAGTGCATGCCATAGGTGAAATACACGTAGGCGTGCCCAGGCGGGCCGAACATCACCGCGTTCCGGGCGGTGCGGCCCCGGTACGCGTGCGAGGCCGGGTCAGCCGGGCCCTCGTACGCCTCGACCTCGGTGAGCAGCACCGCGACCCGGCCGGCTGACGTCTCGTGCTCCAGCACGCAGCCCAGCAGCTGCGGGGCCACCCGGAGCGAATGGCCAGCGAAGAACTCGCGCGCGAGGACCGGGCCAGCCGCCATCGGGCCGCTCACCACGGGCCCGGTCAGCGGGCCGCCCAGGCAGCGTGCTCGTCCACCACTGCGCGCAGCGCGGTGAGCTGCTCGGCGACCCGGGCCGGGGCGGTCCCGCCGGGCGCCCGCCGGGCGCTGAGAGCGCCGTCCACCGACAGCACCTCGCGGATGTCCGGGGTGAGGTGCTCGGAGACCTTGGCGAGATCCTCGTCGCTCACGTCGGGCAGGTCACAGTCGTGCACCTGGCACCACACCACCAGGTGACCGACCACCTCGTGTGCGTCCCGGAACGGAACACCGCGCCGGACCAGCAGTTCAGCCAGGTCGGTGGCCAGCGCGAAACCAGTACTCGCACCACTCGCCAGGCGTTGCGGATGGAAGGTCAAGGTGGTAACCAGGCCGGCCATCGCCGGAAGGACCAGCAGCAGCGTGTCCACCGCGTCGAATACCGGCTCCTTGTCCTCCTGCAGATCGCGGTTATAAGTGAGCGGCAGTCCCTTCAACGTGGTGAGCAGCCCGGTCAGCCCGCCGATGAGGCGGCCCGCCTTGCCGCGGGCCAGCTCGGCGACGTCCGGGTTCTTCTTCTGCGGCATGATCGACGAGCCGGTCGCGTAGGCGTCGTCGATCTCCGCCCAGCCGAACTCGGCGGTGGACCAGAGCACGATCTCCTCGCCGAGCCGGGACAGGTGCACGCCCAGCAGGGCCGCGGCAAAGCAGAACTCGGCGGCGAAGTCCCGGTCGCTCACCGCGTCCATCGAGTTCGGCGCGGCGCTGTCGAAGCCAAGCTCGGCGGCGACCGCCTCCGGGTCCAGCGGCAGCGACGAGCCAGCCAGCGCGCCCGCGCCCAGCGGGCTGACCGCGGCCCGCTTGTCCCAGTCCCGCAGCCTGCTCACGTCCCGGGCCAGGGCCTGGGCGTGGGCGAGCAGCTGGTGGCCGAGCACCACCGGCTGGGCGTGCTGCAGGTGGGTCATGCCCGGCGCGGGCGTGGCCACGTGCTGCTCAGCCTGGGCGAGCAGGGCCGTCTCCAGCTCGGCCACCCGCGACACCACCCGCCGTGCGTGGTCGCGCAGGTACAGCCGCAGGTCGGTGGCGACCTGGTCGTTGCGGCTGCGGCCGGCCCGGAGCTTGCCGCCGAGCGAGCCGACCCGCTCCAGCAGCCCCCGCTCCAGCGCGGTGTGCACGTCCTCGTCACCGACGTCCGGGCGGAACGCGCCGCTCTGGCAGGCCTCGTCCAGCGAGTCCAGCGCGGCGAGCAGCCGGGCGATCTCGCTGTCGTCCAGCAGGCCGGCCCGGTGCAGCACCCGGGCGTGCGCCCGGGAGGCGAGCAGGTCGTAGGGTGCCAGCCGCCAGTCGAACTGGACGCTGACCGACAGCCGGGCCAGGGCCTCGGCGGGGCTGGAGCCGAACCGGCCGCCCCAGAGCCGGGTCGGGGTGCGCTCCTGGGGGGGTTGTTCCTCGCCGGGCACCAGTGTCCTCTCATCCTGGTCGGCTCCGGGCTGAGCCGGGCTGGCCGATGTTACGCCGTGCGCGCGTTCCGCATCGCGGCGATCTTGCTGGGCAGGCCCCACAGCTCGGCGGAGCCCTTTGGCCAGTGACTGGTCGAAGGTATCGCCCGTGTCGTAGGTCGCCAGCCGGTAATCGTAGAGCGAACCGCTCTGCCATCGTGCATCCCTTACTAGTGACTGAGTTTCAGCAGGTCAGTTTCGCCGCTCCGCGATGCGCAGCAGCGCCTGCGCCACCGCCGCGCCGCCGGCCGGGTCCCGGCTGATCACCAGCACCGTGTCATCGCCCGCCACCGTGCCCAGGATCGACGGCCAGGCCGCGTGATCAATGGCCGAGGCGAGGACCTGCGCCGCTCCGGCGGGCGTGCGCAGCACCGCCAGGTTCGCGCTCGGTTCCGCGCTGAGCAGGAACTCAGCCGCGATCCGGGCCAGCCGCCGGCCGGCTCCCGGTCGGCCAGGCCGCCGTGCTCCGTGACCGGCCGGGCCGCCAGCGGGCCGGTCCCAGCGCCGGAAGCGGGGGACACGAATGGCCCGTCGCCTGGCTCGCCGCCGCGGGCTTCCACCCGGGCCGCGGCCGGAGCCAGGCCCGCGGCCAGGCCTCCTGGGCGGGAGCCGGGCCCGCCCGGCTCCCCCGGCAGGGCGTACACCAGCGCCCCGTCCGGCCCGCGCAACCGCACCGCGCCCAGCTCGTCCAGGTCCCGGGACAACGTGGCCTGGGTCACCCGCACCCCGCGCTGGGCCAGGAACTCGGCCAGCTCCTCCTGGGAGCGGACCGCGGCCTGGGCCAGGATGCCAGCGATCTGCGCCTGCCGGGCGGTCTTCGTGACCGGGCTGACCGGAGTCATGCCGCACGCTCCAGCAGCCAGCTGATCAGCGCCTTCTGCGCGTGCAGGCGGTTTTCCGCCTCGTCCCAGACGACGCTGCGCGGGCCGTCGATGACCTCGGCGGTGATCTCCTCACCGCGATGGGCCGGCAGGCAGTGCAGCACCACGCAGCCCGGCCGGGCCAGCCCCAGCTTCTTCGCGTCCAGCTGGAACGGGGCCAGCTTGGCGGTTCGCTTGCTTTCCTGGCCCTCCTGGCCCATGGACGTCCACACGTCGGTGGCCAGCACGTCCGCGTCCGTGCAGGCCGCCTTGGCGTCGCTGGTCACCTCGGCCGTGGCGCCGGTCTCCGCGCCGATGGCCTGGGCCTCGGCCAGCACGTCAGGATCGGGCTGGTACTTCCCGGGCGCGGCGATCCGGACGTGCAGGCCCGCGGTGGCCCCGCCGAGCAGGTAGGAGTGCGCCATGTTGCTCGAGCCGTCGCCCAGGAAGGTGAGCGTCCGGCCGGCCAGGCCGCCCAGCGCGGTCCGCACGGTCTGCAGGTCGGCCAGGACCTGGCAGGGGTGGAAGGTATCGGTGAGCGCGTTGATCACCGGGACGGAGCTGGCCGCCGCCATCTCCGCCAGCTGGTCCTGGCGGAAGGTGCGCCAGACGACCGCCGCGACCTGGCGGCTGAGCACCCGGGCGGTGTCCCCGGCCGGCTCCCCGCGGCCCAGCTGCGATGACCCCGCATCGATCAGCAGCGGCTGGCCGCCCAGCTCGGCGATGCCTACCGCGAACGAGACCCGGGTCCGGGTGGACGGCTTGTCGAACAGCACCGCCACGGTCCGCGGCCCGGCCAGCGGGCGGTGGCCGAGCCGGTCGGCCTTCATCGCGTCGGCCAGGTCGAGCACCTCGGCCTGCTCGGCCGGGTTCAGGTCGTCGTCGCGCAGGAAGTGCCGGGGCATGTCAGGCCTCCCGGGCTGGCTGGACGGTGGCGGGCGGTGAGTCAGCGGACTGCGCCGCGGCGGTGAGGATGCCCGGCAGGGCGGCGAGCAGCGCGGCCGCCTCGGCAGGCTCCAGGATCAGTGGCGGGGCCAGCCGGACCGCGTCCGGCTGCACCGCGTTGACCAGGAAGCCAGCCTTCCGGGCCGCTGCTTCCAGGCCGGCCGCGGCGGGCTGGCTGAGGATCGCGGCGAGCCACAGGCCGCGGCCGCGGACCCCGGCCAGCAGCGGGTGCTCGATTCCGGCCAGCCCGCTGGCCAGCTGGCCGCCGACGGTCACCGCCTGGTCCAGTAGTCCCTCGGCCTCGATCGTGTCCAGCACGGCCAGGGCCGCGGCGCAGGCGACCGGGTTGCCGCCGAACGTGCTGCCATGGTCGCCCTTGCGCAACGCGGTGCCGGACTCGCCGAGGCCGATGCAGGCGCCGATCGGCAGACCCCCGCCCAGGCCCTTGGCCAGGGTGAGCACGTCCGGCACGGCGCCGTCTGCCTGGTGCGCGAACCAGGTGCCGGTGCGCCCGATGCCGCTCTGGATCTCATCCAGCACCAGCAGCGCGCCCGCGCCGTCGCAGGCCGCCCGGGCCGCGGCCAGGTACCCGGCCGGTGGTGGCACCACCCCGCCCTCGCCCAGGCAGGGCTCCAGGAACACCGCGGCGGTGTCCGGGCCGACCGCGGCGCGGAGCGCGGCGGTGTCCCCGTACGGCACGAACCGGACCGTGAGGCCGAACGGGCCGAACGCCTCCCGGATGGAGCTCTTCCCGGTCAGCGCCAGCGCCCCCATGGTGCGGCCGTGGAAGCCGCCCTCGGCGGCCACGAACACCGGCCGGCCGGGGTCCTGCTGGCGCCGGACCAGCTTGATGGCCGCCTCGTTCGCCTCGGTCCCGGAGTTGGTGAAGAACACCCGGGCGTCCGCCGGGCCGGCCGGGCCGGCCGCGAGCAGCGTGCGCAGCCGCTCGGCCAGGAGGATCTCCGGCTCGTGCAGGAACAGGTTGGAGGAGTGCGCGAGCTTGCCGACCTGGCGGGTGACCGCCTCGACGATCGCCGGGTGCGCGTGCCCGAGCGAGCTCACCGCGATGCCAGCGATGAAGTCGGTGTAGGCGCGCCCGTCCGCGTCCCAGACCGTGCAGCCTTTGCCGTGGGTGAGCGCGACCGGCGGGGTTCCGTAGTTGCCCATGAGCGCGGCCTCGAACCGCGCCTGCAACTGCCCGGTGTTGTTCATGCCGGTGGAATTCATGGCAGTGGTGTTCATGCGGCAGCTCCGTCCGGGACGACCATGGTGCCGATGCCGGAGTCGGTGAAGATCTCTAGCAGCACCGAGTGCGGCTGGCGGCCGTCCAGCACGTGCGCCTGGGGCACCCCGCCGCGCACCGCGCGCAGGCACGCCTCCATCTTGGGGATCATCCCGGCGCTCAGGCTGGGCAGCAACTGCTCCAATTCAGTCGCGGTCAGCAGGCTGATCACGTCGCCCTGCGCGGCGGCATCGCCGCCCTGCCAGTCCGCATACAGGCCCTCCACATCGGTGAGCACCACCAGCTTGGCCGCGTCCAGGGCCACGGCCAGGGCCGCCGCGGCCGTGTCCGCGTTCACGTTGTAGACCTCGCCCGCGGCGCCGCGGGCGACGCTGGACACCACCGGCACCCGGCCGTCGCGGAGCAGCGCGAGGACCGCCCCGGGATCGACCGTGTCGATCTCGCCGACCAGCCCGATATCGACCGGCTCGCCGTCCACCACCGCCTGGTGGCGGCGGGCGGTAAACATGTTGGCATCCTCGCCGGACATGCCCACCGCGAATGGGCCGTGCCGGTTGACCATCCCGACCAGGTCCCGGTTCACCTGGCCGGTGAGCACCATCCGGACCACCTCCATGGTCTCCGCTGAGGTGACCCGGAGACCCGCCTTGAACGTGCTGGGCACGCCGAGCCGGTCCAGGTGCGCGGAGATCTGCGGGCCGCCGCCGTGCACCACCACCGGGCGCAGGCCCGCGTGCCGGAGGAACACCATGTCGTCCGCGAAGGCGTGCCGCAGCGCCTCGTCGGTCATGGCGTGGCCGCCGTACTTGATGACCACGGTCTGGCCGTGGAACCGGTTGAGCCAGGGCAGCGCCTCGATCAGCGCCTCGGCCTTGGCCAGCGCGGCCGCGGCGTCACCGCGCCCCGTGCCAGTGGCCGCGGTCATGTCGAGTACGCCGAGTTCTCGTGCACGTACTCGGCGGTCAGGTCGGTGGTCCAGATGGTGGCGGCGTGCGGGCCGGAGGACAGGTCAACGGTGATCGTCACGTTCTTGGCGTGCAGGTCCACTTTGGCCCGGTCGTCGCCAGCGCAGCCGTTACGGCACACCCAGACACCGTTCATGGCGACGCTGAGCCGGTCCGGCTCGAACACGGCGTCCGTGGTGCCGACCGCGGAGAGCACCCGCCCCCAGTTCGGATCCTCGCCCGCGATCGCGCACTTCAGCAGGTTAGACCGGGCTACAGCGCGGCCGGCGATGACCGCGTCCTGCTCGCTGGCGGCGCCCACCACCTCGACTGCGATCAGCTTGCTCGCGCCCTCGGCGTCGGCCTGCAGCTGCCGGACCAGATCCGCGCACACCTCGGTAAGCACCGCGGTGAAGGCAGCCAGGTCCGGAGTGGTCCCGGTGGCCCCGCTGGCCAGCAGCAGCACGGTGTCGTTGGTGGACATGCAGCCGTCGGTGTCCAGCCGGTCGAAGGTCACCCGGGTAGCCGCGCGCAGCGCACTGTCCAGTCCGCTCGCGGGCAGGTCAGCATCGGTGGTGAGGACGCACAGCATGGTCGCCAGGCCGGGCGCGAGCATGCCCGCGCCCTTCGCCATGCCGCCCACGGTGTAGCCGCTGGCCCGGTGAAACGCGATCTTGCTAACCGTGTCGGTGGTCCGGATCGCGTCGGCGGCGGTGGTGCCGCCGCTCCGCGAGGCGTCGGCCAGTGCGGCGTCCAGCCCGGCCAGGAGCGGCTCCATCGGCAGCCGCTCGCCGATGAGGCCGGTGGAGCAGACCGCGATCTCGCCCGCGGAGTCGCTGATCGCCCCGGCCAGCCGCTCGGCCGTGGCGTGGGTGTCCTGGAAGCCCAGCGGGCCGGTACAGGCGTTCGCCCCGCCGGAGTTGAGCGCGACCGCACGGACCCGGCCGCCCTGCACCACCTGCTGGGTCCAGAGCACCGGCGCCGCCTTGACCCGGTTGCTGGTGAACACGCCCGCAGCCGCCCGGGACGGCCCATCGTTCAGCACCACCGCGACATCGCGCTCACCGCTTGACTTCAGCCCGGCCGCGACCCCCGCGGCGCGGAACCCGAGCGGCGCCGTGACGCTCATGGGGCGACTCCGTTGGCGGACAGGCCTGCCGCCTCGGGCAGGCCGAGCATGAGATTGGCGATCTGCACGGCCTGCCCGGCCGCGCCCTTGACCAGGTTGTCCAGGGCCGCTACGACCACGGCGCGGCCAGCGTGCTGGTCCGCCGCCGCCTGAAGCTGGACGGCGTTCGAGCCGACGGTGGCGGCGGTACCCGGCCAGCGGCCCTCCGGCAGCACGTGCACGAACGGCTCGCCGCCGTAGCTGGCGGCGAGCACCTCGCGCGGCCCGCCGGACTGCGCCGGGCCGCCTGCAGCCAGCCGGGCGGTACAGGTGGCGAGGATGCCGCGGGGCATGGGCGCCAGCATGGGCGTGAACGAGATGCTCGGGCGTGCGCCGGACGCCTCGGCCAGGGCCTGCTCGATCTCCGGGGTGTGCCGGTGCACTCCGCCCACCTGGTACGCGGACACCGATCCCATCACCTCGCTGGCCAGGAGCGAATGAGAGGGCGCCCGGCCCGCGCCGGACGTGCCCGACGCGGCCACGATGACCACGTCGTCGGGCTCGGCCACGCCACTGGCCAGCAGCGGGGCCAGGGCGAGGATGGCCGCGGTCGCGTAACAGCCCGGCGCGGCCACGCGGGTGGCGGCCCGGATCCGCTCCCGGGCCCCGGGCAGCTCGGGCAGCCCGTAGACCCAGCGCCCGGCGTGCGCCGTGCGGTAGTAGGCCGCCCAGTCCGCCGGGTCGGCCAGCCGGAAGCTGGCGGACAGGTCGACGATGGCGCAATGCGCCGGGAGGCTCGCCGCGAGCACGGCGGACTCCTCGTGATGCAAGGCGAGAAAAACCAGGTCTGCGGTGGCCAGCTGCTCCGGGTCGGTGGGCGCGAAGGTCAGGTCAGCCAGCATGGCGAGATGGGGATGAACAGCAGTCACCGGGGCCCCCGCACTGGCCCCCGCGGTGACCGGCCCCAGCTCGAGATCAGGATGCGCGCAGATCAGCCGGAGCAGTTCTCCCCCCGCGTAGCCGCTGGCGCCCGCCACTGCTACCCGGACTCCCATGTGCCCTCCTGCTCTGGCCGAACCTCGTAAAATTATGCAGTCCTCTGACTAGATATGCAAGGAACCATGGTCCGGCCGGGTCCGCTCGGGCGGGTCACGCCAGCCGCAGCAGTACGCGGAAGCGGTGCTGGCACCGGGGAGCCGGCGTCGGCCGCCCGCCAGCGCACCGGCATGATGATGGGCGCGAAAGGAGAACCCCTCATGCGCCGTCCCTGTGTGCGGGCCGCTCACGCGGCTTTCCCGGCCAGGCTCGCATGGACCCTGCTCGGCCTCGTTGTGCTCGCCGGGTGCGGGACCGCCGGATCAGCGCATTCCACTCCCCCGGCGGCGAATGCGACGTCCGCCATGCCATCGCCCACCGGCAGGCAATGCGGCACCGGCCGGACCGCCGCCAACGTGCCCGTACTGGTGGAGATAAACCACGGGCCAGTGGCATGTGCCACCGCGATGGCCATCGAGCAAGGCTACGCGGCGGCCGTTGCGTCGGGGAAAGTGCCCGGCAATGGCGGCGCCGCCCCGGTGCATGTCGAGGGGTGGCTGTGCCAGGGATTCAACACCCCGCAGATACTGCAGACCGGCGATACCTCGAAATGCACGAAGGGCACCGCGGAAATCGTCGCGATTCTCCCGCCACCGTCAGGCACGCCCACCCCGTGAACTGTCCGGACACATCTGGCGCAGCATAGTACTTCGCTACCTTAGGTACTATTGCGCTTAGTAGACGGTCCAAGGCCGGCCGGGGAATTCCAGCTCAGGCCCGCAGCTGATCCTGCCCAGCGGACGTGGCGGTTTCGGTGACCATCCATACCTGGTTCCGGCCAGCGTTCTTGGCCCGGTACAACGCGCTGTCCGCGCCCGCCAGCAAATCGGTGAACTGACTACCCGTTGCCCTGTCCCAGGTGACGCCGAGTGCAGCCACGCCTATAGAGACGGTAACGTGGAGTGACTCTGCGCCCGGGTCGTCACTGGTGCCGATCGGCATCTCCTCGATGTGCTGTCGCATCCGCTCGGCGATCCGGCGGGCATCCGCGGCATTCGTGTGTGGGAGCAGTAGCGCGAACTCCTCACCACCGAACCGGCCGGCCAGATCATATTCACGCAGGAATATCTTGAATGTCCGCGCAATAGCCCGAAGTGCCCTGTCCCCGGCCACATGGCCATATATGTCATTAACTGCCTTGAAGCGATCAACATCAAGAAGGACCAGCGCTAGCGGGGTACGCGTCCGCAGCGCCCGGGCCACCTCGGAAGCTGCCTCCCGCTCCCAGGTGCCCGCGTTGAGCAGTCCTGTCTTGGAATCAATGCGCGAGGCGTTCAGCAGGTCCGCATGCCGCATCGAGCGCTGCAGCAGGGTGACGAAGGGTAGCGCGAAGAAAACTGTGACGAGGCTGAATGCTATTCCCAGCGTTACCATGACAGCTACGCAGAGCTCAGCAACGTCATTTTGGAGGCTTTCCGGCGAAAAAAGGAATCCACGGAGGCGCTCGTACGGGTTTGATGCTTTGATCGGCGGCAGCACCAACGCTTGGTTGACCGCCCACCGCAGCACACCGGCGGCAGCCACCACCAGAAGCCAGGCGGCCAGATGACCCCGGGGACCGAGTCCGGCGAAAGCCCCCGCTACCCCGTGGAAGGCAAGGGAGGCGGAGCCATACGCGAGCCCGACCGCCACAGCGGTGAACACCCGACGGTGCGGGGGAATGCGCCTGATCCGCCACTGGATCAGCGCGTACTGCAGCACGGGAGCGAGCAGGGCATAGAAGGGCGGAAGCAGGATCGCGATCGGCAGTTCCCATACCGCGTATACATCTTTGGCCACCCCGGCGGCCTCTCCAGTGCGCCGGGTCAGTTCGACCGTAGCCGCTATGCACAGCAGCAGAGCGCCGAATAGGAGCAGATCGTGAGCGTTCAGATGCACTGCGTACGCGGCCAGGCCCACAGCGCCCGCGAAAACAGCGACGATCGCCGCGATGAAGCCGACGAGCCAGGAGGGCAGATCCCACAGCGGCCACGCCCGGATGGCTTGCACGCCGAACTGCATTCGTTTGCAGACGACGCCTCGCACTCATGCCTCCTTCACGGGCAGCCCGGACACATCGTGGCAGGCGGTAAGAACGTTGCCCCGTATTGTCACAGAGGTAGTGTGCCCCCTGTCAAGCCCCCATTACACGCTGATACCACCGGCGGCGGCTGGACCGGACTTTCGTAACAGCATGTTACCCGTTGACTTCAGCCGCCTCGGTTCCGGGCCGCCCGTGTTGGAATATTACCCATTCTTGAGCTGGCGACCCTATGGGAGCGTAATGCGTGTTATGGCCCATATGTCGCCGCACGGCTGGCCCCAGTTCCTGCCGCGTCCTGGGGCCTTGCCCCACTCACCTCAGGAAGGAGCAGCCGCCATGCGCAACACCAACTGGACCAAGTGACCCCCCCGCCCGCCAGCCAGCACGCCACGGAAGGAGCAGCCGCCATGCGTAACACCAACTGGACCAAGTGACCCCCCCGCCCGCCAGCCAGCACGCCACGGAAGGAGCAGCCGCCATGCGCAACACCAACTGGACCAAGTGACCCCCCGCCCATGCCGGGCTGGCCGTCGATCAGTGGCTGCACGCGATCAGTCGGTCGTATCTGACGTCGCGTGCGCCGCGAGTGGCCAGTCCATGGTGTGGCTGAGGGCAGTTATCGAGACAGCAGTCACGACGCCGAGAAGGCCGGTAGCTGCGATGACGCTGCTTGGCGAGTAATGCTGCGCGACCGCGCCAGCCAAGATCATCGCAACCCCCTGGCCAAGATTCATGCCACCTTGGGCGATGCCGAAGGCCTGGCTGCGCTGGCTGGGAGGTACCGCACGCACGAATGCGGCATTGGCGGCAAGCTGATAGCAGTCGAACAGCCCGCTCACGGTCAGGATCAGCAACGCCGCCGGGAGCCGCGGCCTGAGCAGGAAAAGAACCAGGACCGCACAGCTCATGGTGGCCAGCGGCCGCATCCAGCGGAACCGCTGCGAGGGCCGGACGAAGCGCACGAATGCCACCGCGCCCACCGACGCGCCAAACGCTCCCGCGGCCAGGATCAGGCCGGTCGCCGCAGCGCCGCCGCCGAGGGCCCGGCTCAGTGGCGCGGCAACTCCCTCAGGGACGTTGTAGAAGGCGGAGAGCCAGCCGAAGAGCATCGGGACCAGCAGCAGCGGCGAGGTGAACACGAGCCTGAGGCCCGCTACGGCACCGCTGGCGGCTCCCTTCTGCCGCGGCTCAGAATTGGCCGCAGGCCGCCGGCGTACCCAGATCCGGGTTATCAGCGCTGACACCCCGAACGTCGCCGCATCGGCGGCCAGGGAAGCGCGGACGCCGAAGAAGCCGACAATCACGCCGCCCGCGGCGAATCCGATGACCTGGGCGAACTGGAGCGTGGTCAGGGTGACAGCGGTGCCCAGGACGTACCTGTCCCCCGGTAGTACGTCAGGGTAGAGCGCGGCCCGGGCGGACGAGAACGGAGCGCCCACCAGGGTCACCAGGACCAGCAGGCAGACGTTCCCGGCCACCGGCATGCCCGGCAGCGCCATGATCATGACGAGCACGGCCCGGGCCAGATCGCACGCGATCATCACCTGCCGCCGGGGCCACCTGTCCGCCAGGCCGGCCAGGGTTATGCCGCCCACGAAGGTGGGCACGATGCTGGCCGCAAAGGCCACTGCGGCCAGCAGCGCCGAGTGCGTCTGGCCGAACACCAGCAGCGTGATGGCCACCCTGGCCAGCTGATCGCCGGCCACGGACAGGACCTGGGCGATCCACAGCGCACGGAACTCGCGGACCGCGAAAACCTCACGGAAGGTCGAGCGCGGCACGGCGGCCGCATGGGCCCGCCCGTGCAGGGGCGCCCGTCTCATGTCAGCAGGGCCGGGCCGCCGGAGGTGCGGTGCGGACGCCTGGTCTCAGGCAGCCACCGCGTGCTGATGGCCCGCAGCGGCAGGGTACGTACTCAGAGTGAGCAATAGCGCGGGATCGTCCCCGTATCTTATTACTTACCGTAATCATTCACCCACCTGTGGTAGGAGCGCCACCCCGACATCCGATTCGCTTTCGCAGCTCCTGTCAAGCAAACCATCAACACAGCACCGGTGCTTCACCCGGAATCACCCGCCTCACCTGGGTCAGCAGGGCCAGGCGGGGGGCTCAGGCTGGGCCGCGCAGGACCGCGTCCACCCGCCGACCCGCTTCGGCCACGGCGGCGTCCCGGGCGGCGGTGGTCTCCTCCACGGTGAGAGTGCGGTCCGGCGCCCGGAACCGCAGTGAGTAGGCCAGCGACTTCCGGCCCTGGCCGGCCTGCTCCCCGGTGTAGACGTCGAACAGCCGGACCTCCTCCAGCAGGCCCCGGTAATCGCTCCCGTCTACCCCAGCCTCCAGCGCGGCTTCCACGTCGGCGGCGGGCACGGCCAGCGGCACCAGCAGCGCCACGTCCTGGGTGGCCACCGGGTAGGCGGAGATCTCCGGCGCGGCCGCCGGGCCGACCGCGGCTGCGGCGGCCTCGATCACCGACAGGTCGAGCTCCACCGCACAGGTGCGGGGCGGCAGGCCGAACGCGGACACCACCCGGGGATGCAGTTCGCCCGCGTGGCCGGCCAGCCACTCCTTGTCCTCCCAGTCGCTGCCTTCCCCGGCGGGGTTGTGCACGAACAGCGCCGCGCAGCGCCCGGGATGCCAGGGCTCCGCCTGGTCGGCCCGGACCTCGAACGACACCCGGCTGGTGCGCAGCACCGTCCGGGCCGCCTCGATCGCGTCCTGCCAGCCGGCCGGGCGGCCCGGCCCCCACCATCCGGGCAGCTCACGCTCGCCGGTCGCCACCACCGCCAGGTGCAGGGGCTGGTCCGGCAGGGCCGCCTCCAGGGTGGCCAGCTCGTGCACGGTCGGGCCGCGGTCGGTCCGGAGGATCGGGGCGGTGCTGGGGCCGGTCAGGTGCTCCAGGAAGACCGTGCCCAGCTCGAACAGGCCGACGTCCGGGAAGCCGCGGCCGATGTTGCGGACCAGTACCCGCAGCAGGCCGGGCAGCAGCATGGTGCGCAGCAGCGGCTCGTCGTCGTTGAGCGGGTTGGCGATGACCGGGGCCTGGCGGCGTGGGTCGCCGGTGGGCAGCAGCAGCCGGTCGAAGTCAGCCGCGGACGTGAACGGCTGGCTGAGCACCTCCGCGTAGCCGGACTGGCCCAGCGCCCGGCCCAGGGTCCGGCGCAGCCGCTGCTGATCGGTCAGGCCCTTCCCCGCCGCAGCCCGCGGCCTGCGCACCGGGATGTTCTCATACCCCTGCAGCCGGATGACCTCCTCGGCCAGGTCCCACGGGTAGCGCAGGTCCGGCCGCCAAGAGGGCGGGTACACCGCCAGCATCTGCTTGCTGCGGTCGTGCTTGCCGTGGTCGGACCGCAGGTACCGGTTCGGGCCGGTGCTGCCGGGCCCCCGGCTGGGCGTGGTCACGCCGGCCGCGGGCAGCTCCGCGGGCTCGGTCACCACGCAGCCCACATCCTCCAGCCTGCGCACCACGACCGCGCGCCCGTACACGGTGCCAGCCACCGTGTCCGGGTAGTCAACGGCCATGGTCACCGTGACCGGCGGCACATCGGCGAGCGCATGCGTGCAGCCGGGCACCACGGTCCCGCCGCCCAGTTCGGCGAGCATGGTCACGGCCAACGCCGAGGCCCGCAGCGGCAGCTCACGGTCCACCCCGCGCTCGAACCGGTAGGACGCCTCGCTGAACAGCTTGTGCCGGCGGCTCATCCGGGCGGTGCCGCGGGCGTCGAAGTGCGCGGCCTCGATGACCAGGTTGGCCGAGGACTCCGAGATCTCGGTGGCCAGGCCGCCCATGGTGCCGGCCAGTGAGATCGGCCCGGAGGAGTCGGCGATCAGGATGTCGTCGGGATCGAGTTCCCGGGTCACATGGTCGAGGGTTTCCAGCTTCTCGCCGGGCCGGGCCCGGCGGACCACGATGGGCCCGGTCAGCTTGCCGGCGTCGAACGCGTGCAGCGGCTGCCCGAGTTCCAGCATCAGGTAGTTGGTGATGTCCACGGCCAGCGACACGCTGCGCATCCCGGACCGGGCCAGCCGGACCCGGAGCCAGAGCGGGGTGGCCGCGGCCGGGTTGAAGCCGCGGATCTCGCGGAGCACGAACCGGTCGCACGCCTCCGGGTCCCCGATGCTCGCCGGGTACACCTCGTCCGACGTCAGCTCCACGTCGGCCGGGAGATCCTGGTCCGCCGGGTCACTGAACCCCACGTCGTAGGAAGTCGCGAGCTCCCGGGCCACGCCGCGGATGGACAGCGCATAGCCGCGGTCCGGGTTGACCGCGATGTCCAGCACGTGGTCGGCGAGGCCCGCGTAGGCCACGAAGTCCTCGCCCAGCGGGGCGTCCGGGGGCAGCACCAGGATGCCGGAATGGTCCTCCCCGATGGCCAGCTCAGCGGCGGAGCAGATCATCCCCTCGGACATCCGCCCGTACGCCTTTTTCGCGCTGATCTGGAACCCGCCGGGCAGCTGGGCCCCGGGCAGCGCCAGCGGCACCCGGTCGCCGGCCGAGAAGTTGGTCGCCCCGCAGATCACCCCGCGCAGCTCAGCCGGGCTGCCAGCGCCAGAACCGGCCGTTTCCCGGCCGTCCCGGACCCGGCAGAACCGGACCGGCTTGCGGAACCCGGTCAGTTCCTCGATCTCGACAACCTCGGCCACTACCACGCCGTGGATGTCCTGCCCGACCGGCTTGACCGTCTCGACTTCCAGGCCAGCCGCGGTCAGCCGCCGGGCCACCTCGGCCGGGTCAGTGCCGGGCGCCACCCCCGCCGTACTGAGCAGCCAGGACAGTGGGGCGCGCATCAGGCCTCCATCCCGAACGCCCGGCTGAACCGGACGTCGCCGTCCAGGGTGTCCCGGATGTCCGTCACCCCGTGCCGGACCATCAGGGTCCGCTCGATGCCCAGCCCGAACGCGAACCCGCTGTACCGGTCGGGATCAATCCCGCAGGCCACGAGCACCCGGGGGTTCACCATGCCGCAGCCTGCCAGCTCGATCCAGCCCTGCGACCGGCAGACCCGGCATGGCGGCCCGCCGCGGGTCGAGGCGCCGCGGCAGATATGGCACTCCATGGACACTTCCGCGGACGGCTCGGTGAACGGGAAGTAATCGGGGCGCAGCCGGGTGCGCAGCCCCTCGCCGAACATCGCGTCCACGAATGCTCGGATCGCGCCGCGCAGGTCCGCCATGGTCAGGCCCTCGTCCACGGCCAGGCACTCGATCTGGTGGAACACCGGGCTGTGCGTAGCGTCCAGCGCGTCACTGCGGTAGCACTGGCCCGGGCTGACCACGTACAGCGGCAGCGGCCGGGTCAGCATGGCCCGGATCTGCACCGGGGAGGTGTGCGTGCGGAGCACCCGGCCCGAGCGCTCCGTCCCGTCCGGGCTGGCCACGAACAAGGTGTCCTGCATGTCCCGGGCCGGATGGTCGGGCGGGAAGTTGAGCGCGTCGAAGTTGTACCACTCCGCCTCGACCTCAGGGCCTTCCGCGATCTCGTAGCCCATGGACACGAACACGTCGGCCAGCCGCTCGCTCACGGTGGTCACCGGGTGCCGGGCGCCCTGCGGGAAGTGATCCCAGGGCAGGGTCACGTCGACGGCCTCGTCGATCAGTACCCGCTGGTCCCGTTCGTCCTCCAGCGCGGCCTGCCGGGCGGCGACCGCTTCGCTGACCGCGCGCCGGGCCGCGCCGACCCGCTTGCCTGCCTCGGCCTTGGCCGCCGGCGGCAGCGCCCCGATCTCGGCGTTGGCCAGGGCGAGCGGGGCACGGTCGGCCGCGTGGGCCAGCCGGGCGGCCTTGAGCTCGTCGAGGCTCTGCGCGGCGGCGATGGCGGCCAGCGCCTCGTCCCGCATGCGGGAGACCTCCCCGGGGGAGAGCGCCGTCACCTCCACCGGGTCGTACTGCTTATTTGGTGCGGACATCGCTTCTGCTTTCCTGCGGGCCGGGGGCCGGCGAGTAAGACAAGGCTGACTGAGACGGGGAGGGAAACCCACCGGAGCGCACCGCGGGCAGCCAGGAGATCAGCAGCGGCAGGCGGGTAACCGCCGGCCCTGCGGGCTCCGCCCACCGCCTACCCGAAGTCGGGCGTGCCGGCGGGCATGGTAAATCGGAACTCGGCACCGCCACCGGGGGCGCTCTGCACGATGATGGTCCCGCCGTGCGCTTCGACGAGGCCTTTCACGATGTACAGGCCAAGGCCCGCGCCCCCCCGGCGCTTGGCGCGCCAGAACTGGCGGAAGATCCTCGGCACCAGCTCAGGCGGCACTCCCGGCCCCTCGTCCCGCACGCACACGGCTACTGCGGGCAGGCCCGGGCCATGGGCGGCCGCATGCGCGCCCTGGGTCCCGCCTGCACGGCTCAGGGCCCGCACGCCAGGGTTGTCTACCGGCTGTACCACGACTGTCACCGTACCAGCACCGTGCCGGACCGCGTTTTCCACCAGGTTTCCCAGGATCTGGTCCACCTTGTCCGCGTCCAGCCAGGTCTCCGGCAGCTCCGCCGGGGTCTCGATGCGGAACCGCTCGGGCGGGTCACCGGCGGCGACCCGGCCTGCGACGATCCTCTCCACCCGCTCCGGGATGTCCACCAGCTGGCGGTGCACTTCGATCCGGCCCGCCTCGATCCGGGACACGTCGAGCAGCTCGGTGATCAGCCTGGTCACCCGGTCGGCGTCGGCGTTGACCGTCTCCAGCATGACGCGCTTCTGGTCGTCGGTGAACCGGGTCCACTTGGCCAGGAGCGTGGCGGTGAAACCCTTGACGCTGGTCAGCGGCGAGCGCAGTTCGTGCGCGACGGTGGAGACCAGGTCGGCGCGGCTGCGCTCGAGCCGGGCGCGCTGCTGCGCGCCGCGCAGGCTGAGCGAGATGCGCTGCACCGCGCCGGGCTCGCCGGGCCAGTCCAGTCCCCGGTCGGCGCACCGCGGAACCCGCACATAGCCCATGGTGACCAGGAACTCGGTGCCGTCGGGAAGGTAGAGCGGCAGTTCCGGGTGCCTGGTCCGGGTGGACAGGCCGCGGTACGGGTCCACGCAGGCCCACCAGTTGCGGCTCTCGGCGTCGCGCAGCGGGAGCACCTGGCGGATGTCCCGGCCCAGTGCGTTCAGCCCGGAGATACCGGTCAGCCGGGCCGCCGCCTGGTTGAACACCACGATCCGGCCGAGATGGTCCGCGATCACCACGCCATCGGGCAGGTCATCCGCGCAGACCAGGCCACCCGAGGCCACCACCTGGCCGGCGGGCACGCTGGCAAGCGCCGTCACCACCCGGTCCGGCCTGAGCCTGTTCACTCGACCGCCGCCTCCGTCCAGCCCCATGAAATCCGCCCTGCTGAATGACGCAACGTGATCAGACTCTAGCGCCTGGGGTACGCGGCACGGCAGTCCCCCGGGTCCGATGTTCCCGCTCCGTCACAGCTTTCTCAGCTCTCCCAGCTCTCTCTGTTGTGCCGGCCGGTGTTGTCCGGCCGGCGCCACCGGGCCGGCGCCGCCGGTGCGCCCTGGTGCTGGGCCCGGGCCGAGGCGTACAGGCAGACCGCGGCCGCCGCGGCCAGGTTCAGGCTCTCCGCCGCGCCGTAGATCGGCACCGCGACCACCTCGTCCGCCAGTGACCGGAGGTCGCCGGGCAGCCCCCAGGCCTCGTTGCCGAACAGCCACGCGGTCGGGCGGCCGAGCAGCCCGGCCGCCTGCAGGTCGTCCAGGGTCCGCCGGGCGCCGCCGTCCGCGGCCAGCACCCGCAGGCCGGCCGCGCGGAGCCCGGCCACGGTCTCCGGCACCGGGCTCCCGGTCACCACCGGCAGGTGGAAAAGGCTGCCCGCGGACGCGCGCACGCACTTGCTGTTGTACGGGTCCACCGACGAGCCAGCGAAGATCACCGCGTCCGCGCCAGCCGCGTCGGCCGAGCGCAGCACGGTGCCTGCGTTCCCCGGGTCGCGCACGTTCGCCAGCACCACGGCGAGCCGGGGCCCGCCGCCGATCGCCTGCGCGAGCGGCACATCCAGGAACCGGCAGACGGCCAGGATGCCCTGCGGCGTCACGGTCTGCGCCAGCTCGGCCATGACCTCGCCGCTGACCGGGTACACGACCGCGCCCTGGCCAGCCGCCCGGCTGATCAGGCTGGCGTAGCGGGCCTGGGCCGCCGCCGTGACGAACAGCTGCGACACCATGCCCGCGGTGGCGAGCGCCTCGCCGACCGCCTGCGGGCCCTCCGCCAGGAAGGACCTGGCTTGCTGGCGGAGCGCCCGTTTGGCCAGCTGCCGGGCCGACTTGACCCGCGGAGACCGGATGCTGGTCAGTTCGGCACCGGCCGGCAGCATCGGCGGGTCAGGCCGCCGCAGTGCCCGTGGCGGCCGGGCCGGCCTCGGCCAGCGCGGCCTTGGCCACCTCGACCAGGGCAGCGAACGCAGGTGGGTCACTGACCGCGAGCTCGGCCAGCATGCGCCGGTCCACATCCACGTCAGCGAGCCGGAGCCCCTGGATAAACCGGTTGTAGGTGATGCCCTCGGCCCGGGCCGCGGCGTTGATGCGCTGGATCCACAGCCGCCGGAACGCGCCCTTACGGTCCTTACGGTCCCGGTAGGCGTAGGTCATCGAGTGGAGGACCTGCTCCTTGGCCTTGCGGTACAGCCGCGACCGCTGGCCGCGGTAACCGCTCGCCCGCTCAAGGACGACCCTGCGCTTCTTGTGGGCGTTCACCGCCCGCTTCACGCGTGCCATTTTCGTACCTTCCCTGAGGCGGGCTGGGCTACTTCCCCAGCAGCTTCTTGATCTTCCCGGCGTCTGCGGGGGCCAGGGGTATTTCCCCCGCCAGCCGCCGGGTGCGCCTGCTCGGCTTGTGCTCGAGCAGGTGGTTGGTGTTGGCGCGGCGGCGCATCACCTTCCCGGTGCCGGTCAGCCGGAATCGCTTCGCGGCACCGCTGTGCGTCTTCATCTTCGGCATGGTCGCCGTCGTCTCCGTGTTCGTAACGTTGCGCCTGCCACAAGGACTGTTTCAGGCGCGTGGTCTGCGTTGCGTGCCGTTAGCACATGTTGTGCGTGCTCCAGGCAGGTAGTACTCAGCGCCCGCGCCGCGGTCCGCCGCGCGGAGCGCACTCCTTTGCTACATACTCCGGTCGGCCTCGCGGCCGGCCTTCTCCAGGCTCCGGCTGGGCTCCCGGCCTCGCCGCCAGCGGCCGGCTGGTCAGCCGCGGCCCGGGAGCGGCGGGACGCCGGGGCCGCGGCACCGGCCGGGCGGCCACCTCGGCCTCGCGTACTGCGGTGCGCTCGGCCTTGGACTCGCTCTTCTTCCGGTGCGGGCCGATCACCATGATCATGTTCCGGCCGTCCTGCTTAGGCTGCGCTTCCACGAAGCCAAGCTCTTCCACGTCGCCGGCCAGCCGCTGCAGCAGCCGGAACCCGAGCTCGGGCCGGGACTGCTCGCGGCCGCGGAACATGATGGTCACCTTGACCTTGTCGCCCTGCTTCAGGAACCGCTCGACGTGACCTTTCTTGGTCCCGTAGTCGTGCGGGTCGATCTTCGGGCGGAGCTTGATCTCCTTGATGACCGTCTGCGCCTGGTTCTTGCGCGACTCCCTGGCCTTGAGCGCGGACTCGTACTTGAACTTGCCGTAGTCCATCAGCTTGCAGACCGGCGGCCGCGCCGTGGGCGCAACTTCCACCAGGTCAAGATCTGCTTCCTGAGCCAGCCGGAGCGCGTCGTTCAGGGCGACGATCCCGACCTGCTCCCCATTCGGCCCGACCAGCCGGACTTCAGGGACACGGATTCGATCGTTGATACGGGGTTCGGCGCTGATGTGACCTCCTTGGGCCTCGTCTGCCGCCAGGACCCAGTGTCCTGGCGGGCGCGCGACCAGCCGTGCGGAGCCGCCGCCCGCAGGTGGCACATCTGGTGCCACCGACGAGAAAGGGCCCCGCAGCCATGCCAGCGGAGCCCACCATTCCAGCAACGCCACACCACCCCGGACGCGGCATACGCCCACGCCAGAGGGACGCGACGGCCGGGCCGCCCGCAACGCCGAGCGGTGTGCACCGGATCGGCATCCAGGGGTCCAGCCTGGTTACCTGCCAGCCACTGGCTGGTCAGGTGGGAGGTGGTCCTCCGCTTGCACGGCCAGCACGAATTACCGGGCTAGTCGTCCCGTAACCCTAACAGCAATTCAGCGGCACGCGGTATTCCCGCAACGGTCGGTAACGGTCACCGCTGGGCCAGGGCAGCGAGGCCGGCCGAGCGCATCGCCTCGACCGGGGCGGGCTTGCCGGTCATCAGCCGGACCTGCTCCGCGGCCTGGTGCAGGAGCAGCGCGAAGCCGCCGGCCACGGGCAGGCCGGCCCGCTGCGCCGCGGCCGCCAGCGGGGTCGGCCACGGATGGTAGACGACGTCGAGCACGCAGCGCGGGCGGAGCCTGCCCGCGTCGATCTGCTGTGCGTAGACGTCGCCCGCCCCGGCAGGCGCGGTCGAGATCAGCAGCGCGGGCGCGGCTACCGCCAGGCCGCCGAACGGGATCAGCCGTACGGTGACGCCGAGCCGGTCCGCCGCGGCCAGCAGGCCAGCCGCGCGGCGCTCGTCACGCACGGCCACCCGGGCCGCGGGCACGCCCAGCCCGCGCAGCGCGGCCAGGGCCGAGCAGGCGGTGGCCCCGGCCCCGACGACCAGCACCTCGGCGCCATCCGGCCAGCTGGTCGCCGGCCGCAGGCCTGCCTCGGCCAGCGCCGCGATCATGCCCGGCACGTCCGTGTTGTGGCCGCGGCGCAGGCCCGCGTCGAACACCACGGTGTTGGCCGCGCCCACGTCGGTGACGAGCGGCTCAGCCGAGTCGAGCAGGCCGAGCACCGCGCGCTTGAGCGGCATGGTGAGGGACAGCCCGGCCCAGTCCGGGCCGCAGCCTTCCAGCAGCCCGGCCAGCCGGTCCTCGTCGCACTCGACAGCCTGGTAGGACCAGTCGCCCAGGCCGAGGCCCTGGTATGCCGCCCGGTGCAGGACCGGTGACAAGGAGTGAGCAATCGGTGACCCGAGAACCGCGGCTTTCATGATCGTCGCGGTCAGCCCGCGCCGGTGCCGGTGCCGGTATTGCCCGAGCCGGTGCTGCCGTACTTGGCCACCGCGGCGTCGAACGCCGGGGCGTTGGTGAAGAACAGGGTCTGCCCGGTGCTGGAGTTGATGGTCAGGAAGTACAGGAAGTTCCCGTGTGCCGGGTGCAGGGCGGCCCGGATGGCGGCGTCACCCGGGCTGTCGATCGGCCCCGGCGGCAGGCCGGCGTGCACATAGGTGTTGTACGGGGACGGGAACGTGGTGCTGAAGTTGGCCTTGCTGCCAGCCTGCTGCATCGCGTACAGGATTGTCGTGTCGAGCTGCAGGTGCATCGGCGGGACCGCATTGAGCCGGTTATAGATGACTTCCGCGATCTTCGGGTAGTCCTGCGGCAGCTTGCCCTCGGCCTCGATGATGCTGGCCACGGTGATGACGGCGCCCTCGGTCTCCTGCGCGTGGCTGGCCCCGGCCGCGAGGTTGATGCTGGCCGCCTCCTGGCCGAACCGGGCCACCATGCCCTTGAGCACGGTCACCGGGGACGTGTCCGGCTGGATGTCGTAGGTGGCCGGGAACAGGTATCCCTCCGGCTTGCCGTTAGCGTAGGCGGGCAGCCCGAGCGCGGCCGGATTGGCGATCGCGGCCTGATAGCCCTTGAGGTTCCCGGTGTCCTTGCCAAGCAGCTGGATGATCTGGGAGAGCCGGTATCCCTCCGGGATGGTGACCTTGGTCTGCACCCGCGACGACGGCTTGAGCAGCAGCGCGAAGGCCAGCGACGCCTGCATGTGCTCGTGCACCCGGTAGAACCCGGGCTCCAGCGCGTTGCCCTGCTTGCTGGCCTTGGCCGCGTTCGAGAACGCCCGCGCGCTGGCCACCACGCCGAGGCTGGCCAGCCGGGTGCCTACGGCGGCGGCGGTGTCCCCGGGCTTGATCTGGACGACCACCACCGAGCCTGAGCCCGGGCCAGCGAAGTCGGCCGGGTGCAGGTAGGTCTGGTAGTAGTGCAGCCCGATCAGCCCGCCTGTGACCAGGATCAGCACGAACACCATCAGCGCGGCCAGGATGGCGATCCGGCCCCGGCGGCGCTTCCGCGATGTGGGGCGCCCGGGCGCACGGCGGCCCGGCCCGCGGCCGCCATCCCCCCGGCCCGGCCCGCTGCGATCGTCCAGCCCGGGCAGGAAGTCTCCGTCGTGCTCCTCATCCGCCCAGGCATGTGGTTCTTCCACGTCCCCGTACCAGCCCCCGGGGCCAGGATAATCCTGCTGATCGGCGGCGGCGTGCCCGGCCAGCGGGCTGCGGCCCAGGTCAGCGGAGTCATCGGGGTAGGCCGCCGGGGCGGCGGCGTCGGGCGGACCAGGCCGGCGGCGCCGGCCGCGACCGCCATCCGGGGTGCCCGGGTAGCCGCCCGGGTCGTCCTCCGGCCGGGCGTCATCCTGCTGGCCCGCGTGCCGGGACCGGCGGCCCGGGCCCGCCGGGCCGTCCCGCAGTTCGTCCGGGCCCGCTCCGGGCAGCACCGGCTGCGGTCCGGATGGGCTGCGCCAGGCGAGATCGGACTCCGGCAGTGGCGGCAGCGGCCCGGACGGGTGGCCAGCGCCGGGCATGGTCGGTGGCGGCAGCGGCGGCAGCTCACCGGAACCGAAATCCGGCTGCGGCTCCCAGTGGTCCGGCTCCCACTGGCCGGTCTCCGGATGCCCTTGCTCCGGATGCCCTTGCTCTGGCCACGCCTGCTGCGGCCAGGACTGCTCGGCCCAGTCCCCGTGCTGCCAGCGTTCCGGGGCCATCGGCTCCGGACCTGGATCACTGGTGCCCGGCTGCGCCGCCTGCCAGTGAAAAGGGTCTGGCTCCGGCTGATCGGGCCACGAATAAGAACCAGTTGACGGAGCATCGCCGGGATAAGAGCTATCCGGGTAGGAGCTGCCCGGGCCGGGGCGCGGCACGGGCGGGAAGTCAGCTGCGTCCGGCGTGCCCAGCGGATCATCCGGATCCCAGTTGTGCTGTGACCGGGCGCGGCGGCCCGCGGCGGGCGGCTGGCCCGGCGCTTCGGTGTCCCCCGGCGCTCCCGCGGCCGGGTGGCCGTCCGGGAGCCACTGGCCGTCCTGCTCTCCCTCGGTCTCCCGCCTTGCGTGCCGGCTCACCCGGGAACTCCGCTGCCGGGCGTCGCGATCTCTCCGGCGGGCCGGCCGGTCAGCCGCTCCTGATCAAGCGCACCCTGCAGCAGCAGCGCGGCCGCGGTGCGGTCCACCACCGGCCGGCGCTGCCGGGAACTCTTTCCGCTGCTGCGCAGCGCGTCATGCGCGAGCACCGTGGTGAAACGTTCATCCACCAGGCGGACCGGCAGCGGCGCCAGCCGCCCGGCCAGCGCGGCCGCGAACGCCCGGGCGGCCGCGGCCGCCGCGCCCTCGCGCCCGGACAGGCCGGTGGGCAGCCCGACCACCACTTCGGTCGCCTGCTCGGCGAGCGTGAGCTGGACGAGGCGGTCCAGGTCCCCGGGCCCGCGCGGGACGGTGGTCAGCGGGCTGGCCAGGAGGCCATCCGGGTCGCAGCGGGCCACGCCGATCCGGGCTGACCCATAATCGACGCCCAGCCTGACCCCGCTTCTCAATGGTGAACTCCGCGCATCCTGTGTCTCGTTGACGCAACGGAATGGCTGCAGCACGGTTTAACGGTACGCCACGGCGTCACGTCATGTCTCTCACAACCGACCGAACTGCCTCAAATGCCTCGGCAATAGCTTGCCCGGCCCGGTCGCCCTGGGGCGCGCCACCGCCCTGGGCGATATCGTCGCGGCCGCCGCCGCCGCCGCCGAGCGCCCCGGCGGCCGTCCGGACCAGGGCGCCGGCGGTGACGCCGAGCGCCCGGGCCGCCGGGCTGACTGCGACGACCACGGCGGGCCGGTCCGCTGGCACTCCCGCGATCACCACCACGCCGGGCCGCTGCTCGCCCAGCCGCCCTCGGATGTCCAGAGCGAGCTTGCGGATCCCGTCCGCGGCGGTCCCGTCCGGGACCTGATGGGCGACGAACGCCACCGGGCCGAGGTTCTCGGCCTCGGCGGCCAGCCCGGCCGCGGCGCCGAGGACCTGCGCCGAGCGGAGCCGCTCCAGGTCACGCTCGGCCTCACGGACCCGGCTGACCAGCCCGGCGACCCGTTCCGGCAGTTCCTCCCGGCGCACCTTCAGCTGCTCGGTGAGCTGGCTGACCAGGACGCTCTCCCGGGCCAGGAAGCGGAACGCGTCCGTGCCGACGAGCGCCTCCACCCGGCGCACCCCGGAGCCGATCGACGATTCGCCCATGATCTTGACCAGGCCCAGCTGGCCGGACTGTGCCACGTGGGTGCCGCCGCACAGTTCCCGGGAGTAGTCACCGACCTCGACCACCCGGACCTCATCGCCGTACTTCTCGCCGAACAGCGCGATCGCGCCCATCGCCCGCGCCTCGTCGATCGGGGTGACAAAGGCACGGACCGCCAGGTCGTCGATGAGCACCTGGTTGACCTCGTCCTCCACATCGCGGAGCACGGACGGCGGGACCGCGCCCGCTGCGGTGAAGTCGAACCGGAGCCGCCCGGGCGAGTTCTCCGAGCCCGCCTGGGCGGCGGACTCGCCGAGGGCGCCCCGGAAGGCGCGGTGCACCATGTGCGTGGCCGTGTGCGACCGGGAGATGGCCCGGCGCCGGGCCACGTCGATCTCGGCTTCAGCCGGCGCGCCCACCACGACCTCGCCGGCCCGGACCGTGCCGCGGTGCACGATCAGCCCGGGTACCGGCGTTTGCACGTCGCGGATCTCGACCTCGCCGTCGTCCGCGCCCACCGGGCCGGCCACCCGGATCACCCCGCTGTCCGCCAGCTGGCCGCCGCCCTGGGCGTAGAACGGGGTGCGGTCCAGTACCACCTCGACCTCGGTGCCCAGGCCGGCTGCGGGCACGCTGACCCCGCCGACCAGCAGCCCGGTGACCGTGGCCTCGCCGCTGATCTGGTCGTACCCGGTGAAATGGACCGGGCCGGACTTGGCCAGCAGGCCGGCGAATACCGAGATGTCGGCGTTGCCGGTCTTCTTCTCCAGCGAGTCCTGCTTGGCCCGCTGCCGCTGCTCGGCCATGAGCCGGCGGAACCCTTCCTCGTCCACGGCCAGGCCCTGCTCGCTGGCCATCTCCAGGGTCAGGTCGATCGGGAAGCCGTAGGTGTCGTGCAGCTGGAAGGCCTGGTCGCCGGACAGGGTCGCGGACCCGCGGCGCCGGGTCTCGCCGACCGCCGCGTCGAAGATCGCCGACCCGGTGCGCAGCGTGGACAGGAAGGTGGACTCCTCCGCGTCGATCACGCCGAGGATGCGCGGCGCCTCGATGCGCAGCTCCGGGAACTGGTCGGCCATCGCACCGATCGCAGTGTCCGCCAGCTCGTGCAGGAAGTGGCCGTCGCCGCCGCCGCGCTGGCCGCCGGCCAGCAGGCGCAGGTTGTAGATGGTGCGGCGGAGGATGCGGCGCAGCACATAGCCGCGGGCCTCGTTGCTGGGCAGCACCCCGTCGGCGACCAGCATGACCGAGGTGCGTACGTGATCGGCGACCACCCGGAGGGCGACGTCAGCGCGGTGATCCCGGCCGTACTTCTGCTCGGTCAGCTCGGCCGCGCGGTCGAGCACCTTCCACATGGTGTCGACCTCATAGATGTTGTCGACGCCCTGCAGGATGGCGGCCATCCGCTCCAGGCCCATCCCGGTGTCGATGTTCCGGGATGGCAGGTCGCCCAGGATTGGCCAGCCTTCCTTGCCCGCGCCCTCGCCGCGCAGGTACTGCATGAAGACCAGGTTCCAGATCTCCAGGTAGCGGTCCTCGTCGGCGACCGGGCCGCCTTCCCGCCCGTAATCGGGGCCCCGGTCGTAGTAGATCTCCGAGCAGGGCCCGCACGGCCCGGGCACGCCCATGGACCAGTAGTTGTCCGCCATGCCGCGGCGCTGGATGCGCTCCTCGGGCAGGCCCACCGTGCGCCGCCAGATCTGGGCCGCCTCGTCGTCATCGGTGTACACGGTGGCCCACAGGCGGTCCTCGGGAAAGCCGAACCCGCCGTCGCGCTCCGGGGTGGTCAGCAGCTCCCAGGCGAACGGGATGGCCTGCTCCTTGAAATAATCCCCGAACGAGAAGTTGCCCAGCATCTGGAAGAACGTCCCGTGCCGGGTGGTCTTGCCTACTTCCTCGATGTCCGGGGTCCGCACGCATTTCTGGGAGCTCGTGGCCCGGCTGAACGGCGGCGCCGCCTGGCCGAGGAAATACGGCTTGAACGGCTGCATGCCCGCGTTCACCAGCAGCAGCGTGGGGTCATCCGCGATCAGGCTGGCCGAGGGGACGATGGTGTGCTCGCGTTCCGCGAAATAGGTCAGGAAACGGCGGACGATCTCTGCCGACTCCATCAGCGGCCATCCTCTACATGGTCGGTGGGTACATGGTCGGTGGGTACATGGTCGGTGGGTACATGGTCGGTGGGTGGGTTGACGAGTTGCCGGGGCGGCGGCGGGAGCTGCCGCGGCTCGACCTGCCGGGGTGGGCGCTGCTGGTACAGCTCCATGCCCGCACGCACGTCACTGGCGAACTGGGCGATCTGCCGGGCCCGCGGGGCGGGCGCTATCCTGCGCACCATGGCGGTCGCGCGGCGGTAGCCGGCAATGCCCAGCGCCGCGCCCGTGGTCAGCCAGAACACCCTGCGGATCATTGGGACGCCCCCCCGGAACGGCTAGCCTCGCGGGGGGATCCGGGGGGTCGTCCCCCCGGGCCAGCCTCGCCGGCGAGGCGGGGCGCGCCGGAGGCGTGTTCCCTCCGGCCGGCGACTCGCGGGGGTTCCGGGGGTCGCCCCCCGGGCCAGCAGAGCTGGCGAGGCGGGGCGCGCCGGAGGCGTGTTCCCTCCGGCCGGCGACTCGCGGGGGGTTCCGGGGGGTCGTCCCCCCGGGCCAGCACTCCGCAGCTCGGCGGCGTGCCGTACCCCGTACAGCAGGGCCGGGACCCGGGCGAACCTGGTTCCCGCGCTGGCCGCGGCGAGCCGGGCGAGCGGCGCGAACGCGGTCACCCGGCCGGTCAGCTCGGCCATGTTGGCGGCCACCTCGTCCATGCTGGCGGTGATCTCATCGGTCCGGCTGAGCTGCCCGGCCGTGGCGTCGAGGGTCGCGTGCGCCCGGTCGATCAGCGCGTCGCTGCTGTCCCGGAGCCCGGACACGGCCGCGGACGTCTGGCTGATCAGCCGGGCGAGCTTGACCAGCACGAAGGTCGCCGCGGCCACCAGCACCAGCCAGCAGCCGACGGCCACGATCACCGCCACCCACACCGCGTTCAGCATGACTGCTCCCTCATCTGCCTGACCTTATCTCGCAGTCCCCCGGGTTATCCGGTGACCGGGGCCGCCCGCCCTGCTCAGGAGGCGTCTCCCGGGGCGGCCTGGTCCAGGATGGCGCGGATCCGCTCGGCGCGCTCGGCGAACCGGGCCTCGGCGCCGTGCCGGGACGGCTCGTAGTACCGGCGGCCGGCCAGCCCGTCCGGTGCGTACTGCTGGGCTACCACGCCCTCGGCGTAGTCATGCGGGTACTCGTAACCGTGGCCGTGGCCGAGCCGCTGCGCTCCGGGATAATGCGCGTCCCGCAGGTGAGCGGGAACCGGGCCGGCCAGCCCGGCGCGGACATCTGCCTGGGCGGCGCCAATCGCCTTGATCACCGAGTTGGACTTCGGCGCGAGCGCCAGGTGAATCGTGGCCTGGGTCAGGTTGATCCTCGCCTCGGGCAGGCCGATGAGCTCGACCGCCTGGGCGGCGGCGACGGCCACGCCCAGCGCGGACGGATCGGCCAGGCCCACGTCCTCGCTGGCGTGCACGATCAGCCGCCGGGCGATGTACCGCGGGTCCTCCCCCGCCTCGATCATCCGGGCCAGGTAATGCACGGCGGCGTCGGCATCACTGCCCCTGATGCTCTTGATGAACGCGCTGATCACGTCGTAGTGCTGGTCACCCGCCCGGTCGTAGCGGACCAGGGCACGGTCCACCGCCCGCTCCAGGGCGGCGGTGTCGATGGTGGTGCCGCTGCCGGCACCGAGCGCGGCGGATTCCAGGTAGGTGAGCGCGCGGCGGGCATCGCCGCCCGCCAGCCGGACCAGGTGGGCGAAGGCGGCGTCATCCAGCCGGACCGCGCCGCCCAGCCCCCGCTCATCGGCCAGGGCCCGGCGGATGACCTCGCTCATCTCCTCGTCGCTGAGCGGCTCCAGGGTGAGCAGCAGCGAGCGGGACAGCAGCGGCCCGACCACCGAGAACGACGGGTTCTCCGTGGTGGCGCCGATAAAGGACACCCAGCGGTTCTCCACCGCGGGCAGCAGCGCGTCCTGCTGCGCCTTGTTGAACCGGTGCACCTCGTCGATGAACAGCACCGTCTGGGTGCCGGTCAGGCCCAGGTCGCGGCGGGCCGCCTCGATCGCCGCCCGCACGTCCTTGACGCCTGCGGTCACCGCGGACAGCTCGGTGAACCGGCGCCGGGTGACCAGGCTGATCACGTGGGCCAGGGTGGTCTTGCCGGTGCCCGGCGGGCCCCAGAGGATCACCGACATGCCCGCGTCGTGCTGGGCCAGCTTGCGCAGGGGCGTGCCCGGGCCGGTGAGGTGGGACTGGCCGACCACCTCGTCCAGGGTGCGCGGCCGCATCCGCACCGCCAGCGGGGCAGCCGAGCGCTCAGCCTCGGCCGCATCCGCGTCGAAGAGGCTGTCTGCCTGGTTGTAGCCTGCTGGGCTCACATTCCGACACTATCTGCCCTGGCGCACCGGGCATCCCGGCCCGCGCGGGCCGGCTCAGCTTCCGGTATCGCCGTTCCCGGCGGCGCTGCCGGGCCCGGCGGGGCTGGCGTCCCCGGCGGCCGGGATCACGTCGATGCCGGCCTCGCGGCGCTGCTCGGGCGTGATCGGCGTGGGCGCGCCGGTCAGCGGGTCGGACCCGGAGGCCGCCTTGGGGAAGGCGATCACGTCCCGGATCGTGTCCCGCTGCCCGAGCAGCATGATCAGGCGGTCCCAGCCGAACGCGATGCCCCCATGCGGCGGCGGCCCGAAGCGCAGCGCCTCGAGCAGGAAGCCGAACTGGGACTGGGCCTCCTCCCGGGACAGCCCGATGACGTCGAAGACCTTCTGCTGCATGGCCGGGCGGTGGATACGGATCGAGCCACCGCCGATCTCGTTGCCGTTGCAGACCAGGTCATAGGCGTCGGCCAGGGCGCCGCCCGGCTCCTCGGCGAACTTGTCCGCCCATTCCGGCAGCGGCGCGGTGAACGGATGGTGCACCGCGGTCCAGCCGCCCACACCGTCCTCCTCGAACATCGGCGCGTCCACTACCCAGGTGAAGGCCCAGGCCGCGGGGTCGATCAGGCCCAGCCGGTGGCCGATCTCCAGCCGGGCCGCGCCGAGCAGGGACCGGGCCTGGCCCGGGGTGCCCGCGGCGAAGAACACGCAGTCGCCGGGGCCGGCCGAGACCGCGGCGGGCAGCCCGGCGCGCTCCTCGGCGGACAGGTGCCGGGCCACCGGGCCGGCCTCGGCGACCGCGCCGTCCGCGTCGATCAGCAGGTAAGCCAGGCCGCGGGCACCGCGGGCGCGGGCCCACTCCTGCCAGGCGTCCAGCTCCCGGCGGGACTGCCTGGCCCCGCCCGGCATCACCACTGCCCCCACGTAGGGGGCCTGGAAGACCCGGAACGTGGTCTGCGCGAAGTACCCGGTCAGGTCGACCAGCTCGCAGCCGAACCGCAGGTCCGGCTTGTCCGAGCCGAACCTGGCCATGGCCTCGGCGTAGGTCATCCGGGGTACCGGCCGGGGCAGCTGGTATCCGGCGATCTCCGCCCACAACCGGCCTACCACGTCCTCGGCGACCTCGACCACGTCCTCCCGGGTGACGAAGCTCATCTCGAGGTCGATCTGGGTGAACTCCGGCTGCCGGTCGGCCCGGAAGTCCTCGTCCCGGAAACAGCGGGCCAGCTGCCAGTACCGCTCCATGCCGCCCACCATCAGCAGCTGCTTGAACAGCTGCGGCGATTGCGGCAGCGCGTACCAGTGCCCGGGCCGCAGCCGCACCGGCACCAGGAAGTCACGCGCGCCCTCCGGGGTGGACCGGGTCAGGTAGGGCGTCTCGATGTAGTTGAACCGGTGCCCGTGCAGCACGTCAGTGATCAGGTAGGTGGCCTCGGACCGGACCCGCAGCGCGGCCGCGGTCTCGGCCCGGCGGATGTCCAGGTAGCGGTACTTCAGCCGGATGTCCTCGTTCAGCTCCCCCGCCCCGTCGATGGGGAACGGCAGCGGGTCCGCCTCGGCCAGGATCTCCAGGCCGGTCGCGGCCACCTCCACCTCGCCGGTGGGCAGCTCCGGGTTCTCGTTGCCAGCCGCCGGCGCCGTACCTCGCCGGTGACCAGCACACAGAACTCGGCCCGCAGCGCGTGCACGGGCCCGTTCTCGCCCTCGTCCCTGAACACGACCTGGGCGATCCCGCTGGCGTCACGCAGGTCGATGAACGTGACGCCGCCATGGTCGCGGCGCCGGGCTACCCAGCCCGCCAGCGTCACGGTCTGCCCGGCGTGCTGCGCCCGCAGCTCGCCCGCCTCGTGGGTGCGGATCATGTCCTGCTCATCCTCCCCGTCACAGTCCTGGTCACAGGCCTGTCGGCCGCGGGGCCCGGATGCCCCCAGGCTGCTGCAGCCCGGCCAGGAACTGGTTGCTGGCGCGTTCGGCGCCGATTGTCGTCTGCGGCCCGTGCCCCGGCAGCACCTGGGTGTCGTCCGGCAGCGTCAGGCAGACCCGGGCCAGGCTGTCCATCATGGCCGCAGTGTCGCCGCCGGGCAGGTCAGTCCGGCCGATGGAGCCGGCGAACAGCAGGTCCCCGGAGAACATGACCGTGGTATCCGAGCGGAACGCCACCGATCCCGGGGTGTGCCCGGGGGCGTGATCCACCGTGAGCTCCAGCCCGGCCAGGCGCAGCACGGTCCCGTCGCTGAGCTCCTTGACGTCGTCCGGCTCGGTGAACGTCAGGCCGCCGAAGAGCTGCTGGCCAGGGCCGAGGGAGAAGCCGCGGGCCGGGTCGGTGAGCAGCGCGCGGTCGTCGGGGTGAATGTAGGCGGGAATGTCCCGCGCCCCGCAGACCGGCGCCACGGACCAGACATGGTCGATGTGGCCGTGTGTGAGGAGCACGGCGACCGGCTTCAGCCGGTGCTCCGCGATGATCTCGGCGATGCCGCGTTCCGCGTCCTCGCCCGGGTCGATGATCACGCATTCCTCACCCGGGGCGGGGGCAACCAGGAAGCAATTGGCGGCAAAGGAGCCAGCCGGGAACCCGGCGATTAGCACGGGCCGACCTCCATGGCGGGTGGCGGACAGAAGGCGGGCTGCCAGGGCAGGTGCCGCGGCTACAGGCTACCGATCTACCCGGCCCAGCCGCGAACCGGTAACAGCGGCATCACGACCTCATGCGTGCCGGTACCATTCGCGAAGTTTCGCTGGTAAGCAGGCAGCAAGCAGCCAGGAGGAAACACAGCCGTGGCCGGTAAGAAGGAGCGACAGCGCAAGCTAGCCCGCGAGCGCCACCTGCGCCAGCAGGTCAAGCGCGCGCAGCGGACGCAGCGTGCCCGGCGGAACACGGTGATCACCGTCGCCTGCCTGGTCGTGATCGGGCTCGGCGTGGGCGGCTACTTCGTCTTCCAGTCTGGCAGTGGCACCGCGTCGGCCACGGCGTCCGCCGCGGCCTCGGCGAAAGCATCCGCGGCGCAGCAGGCCGAGCCGACCCGGCACTGCACCTACACGCCAAGCGGCACGGCCGCGCGCAAGGTCGGCAAGCCCCCGGCCGCCCCGGACTATCAGGCCAGCTACCGGGCCACCATCGCGACCAACCGCGGGGACGTGGTCATCGACCTGCTGAACGCCAAGGCCACCTGCACGGTTAACTCATTCGTGTACCTGGCCGCGCAGAAATTCTTCAACGGCACCTCCTGCCACCGGCTGACCACGTCCAGCCCGCTGTACGTGCTGCAGTGCGGCGATCCGACCGGCACCGGGTCCGGCGGCCCCGGTTACAAGTTCAACGACGAGAACCTGGCCGGGGCCAAGTACACCCAGGGCACTGTGGCTATGGCGAACGGTGGCGCGAATACCAACGGCAGCCAGTTCTTCCTGGTTTACAAGAACTCCACGCTGGCGCCCAGTTACACGCCCTTCGGCACGGTCGTCAAAGGGCTCGGTATCGTCCAGAATGTGGCCAAGGCTGGCTCGGATAACGCGAATGGCCCAGGCGACGGGCACCCGAAGGAGAAAGTCGTCATCAACAGCATCACAATTACCAAGACCTGAGCCACGGCGATGCCGCCAGGGTCAGGGCTGAGCAGGAGGTTAGCGGTGAGCACCGCCAACGATCCGTGGGGCCGGGTAGCTGACGACGGTACGGTCTACCTGCGTACCGCCGAGGGCGAGCGGGTAGTTGGTTCCTGGCAGGCAGGCAGCCCCGACGAGGCCCTCGCCTTCTTCCGGCGCAAGTACGAATCGCTGGAGACTGAGGTCACCCTGCTGGAGCAGCGGATCACGGCCACCGACCTGTCCCCCGGCAACGCCCGGTCCAGCATCGACCGGCTGACCGACGCGGTGTCGAACGCGAACGCCATCGGTGACCTGGACTCGTTGCGGGTCCGGCTGGAGGCGCTGACCGGCCAGGTGGAGGACCGCCGCGAGGAGGTCCGGGCCGCCCGCGAGCAGGCCCGGGTCGAGGCGAAGAGCGTCAAGGAGCGGATCGTCGCCGAGGCCGAGCAGATCGCCGCCGAGGCCACGCACTGGAAGATCAGCGGCGAGCGGATGCGCCAGCTGCTGGAGGAGTGGAAGGCCGCGCCACGGGCCGACCGGGCGGTGGAGACCGCCCTGTGGAAGCGGCTGTCCGCGGCCCGCAACGCGTTCACCAAGCGGCGCAAGGCCTACTTCGCCGGCCTGGAAGAGGAGCGTGAGGGCGCCAAGGCCCGGAAGGAGAAGCTGGTCGCCGAGGCCGAGGCGCTGGCCTCATCGACCGACTGGGGGCCGACCGCCGCGGCGTACCGGGAGCTGATGCGGTCCTGGAAGGCGGCGGGCCGGGCGTCCCGCACCGACGAGGAAGAACTCTGGAACCGGTTCAAGGCGGCCCAGGATACCTTCTTCGCCGAGCGCACGACCGTGTTCTCGGCCAAGGAGAACGAGCTGCGCGAGCACGCCACGGCCAAGTCGGCGTTGCTGGACGAGGCCGGGCGCGCTGCTGCCGGTGCAGCAACGTACGCGCGGCCCGCAGCACGCTGCGCGACCATCCAGGAGCGCTGGGAGCAGATCGGCCCGGTGCCCCGGGAGGCGCACGAGCGGCTGGAAGGCGGGCTGCGCCGGATCGAGGACGCGGTGCGCAAGGCCGAGGACGCGCAGTGGCGGCGGTCCAACCCCGAGGCGCTGGCCCGGGCGCGCGGCACCGTCGAGCAGATCCGGGCGGCCCTCGCCAGCCTGGAAGACCAGCTGGCCAAGGCGCAGCAGCGGGGCGATGCCCGGGGCATCCAGCAGGCGGAAGAGGCGATCGCCGCCCGCCAGTCCTGGCTGGCCGAGGCAGAGCGCACCCTGGCCGAACTGTCCGGCTAGCGGTGTAGCCCCAGGGGTTCGCCCGGGCTAGCACAACATTTCGCCAGCGAGTCCCATGCGGATTCGGAAAGCTGTCCGCCTAGCTCAGCCAAGGCCGTGGGGGTTCCGGGGGCTCGGGCCCCGCGGTCAGCTGGTGATCCGGTAGACGTCGTAGACACCGTCGATGGCGCGTACCGCGCGCAGCACGTGACCGAGGTGCTTGGGGTCGCCCATCTCGAACGTGAACCGGCTCACCGCGACCCGGTCCCGGGTGGTGGTGACCGAGGCGGACAGGATGTTGACGTGCTGGTCGGAGATGGTCCTGGTCACGTCGGACAGCAGGCCGGTCCGGTCCAGCGCCTCGACCTGGATGGCCACCAGGAACAGCGAGTCCTCCGTGGGTGACCAGCGCACCGCGACCAGCCGCTCGGGCTGGGAGTCCAGCAGGTGGCGCAAGTTCAGGCAGTCCGCGCGGTGCACGGACACGCCGTGCCCGCGGGTGACGAAGCCGGTGATCTCGTCGCCGGGCACCGGGGTGCAGCACTTGGACAGCCGGGCCCACACGTCCGAGGTGCCCTCGACCACGACACCGGAGTCGCCGGTCGGCCGCTGCGGCGGCGGCCGGGTGGGCAGCGTCGCCTCGGCCAGGTCCTCCTGCGCGCCCGCCATCCCGCCCGCTGACTGGACCAGCTTGGCCGCGACCGACTGCGCGCTGACGTGGCCCTCGCCGACCGCCGCGTACAGCGCGGACAGGTCCAGGTAGTGCAGCTCGGTGGCGATGCTGAGCAGTGCGTCCCCGGTGGCCAGCCGCTGCAGCGGCAGGCCGTGCTTGCGCATGGCCCGGGCGATCGCGGTCTTGCCGGCTTCCGTGGCCGCTTCCCGGCGCTCCTTGGAGAACCAGTGCCGGATCTTGTTCCGGGCCCGCGCGCTCTTGACGAAGCCGAGCCAGTCCCGGCTCGGCCCGGCGTCCGGCGCCTTGGAGGTGAAGATCTCCACCGTGTCGCCGTTGTCCAGGGCGCTTTCCAGGGCGACCAGCCGCCCGTTGACCCGGGCGCCGATGGTGCGGTGGCCGACCTCGGTGTGGATGGCGTAGGCGAAGTCCACCGGGGTCGCGCCCTGGGGCAGCGCGATGACCTCGCCACGCGGGGTGAACACGTACACCTCGGCCGCGCCGAGGTCGAACCGGAGTGACTCGAGGAACTCCGCCGGGTCCGCGGTCTCCCGCTGCCAGTCCACCAGCTGGCGCAGCCAGGCCATGTCAGCGGCGCCGCCCTGGCTGCCCCGGCCGCCGCCGAGCACGGTCTCTTCCTTGTACTTCCAGTGCGCGGCGACCCCGTACTCGGCCTGCCGGTGCATGCCCCAGGTCCTGATCTGCAGCTCTACCGGCTTGCCGCCGGGGCCGATGACGCTCGTGTGCAGCGACTGGTACATGTTGAACTTCGGCATCGCGATGTAGTCCTTGAACCGCCCGGGAACCGGATTCCACCGGGCGTGCACGGTGCCGAGGGCGGCGTAACAGTCGCGCACCGAATCCACCAGGACGCGGATGCCGACCAGGTCGTAGATGTCGTCGAAGCCCACGTTCCGGGCGATCATCTTCTGGTACACCGAGTAGTAGTGCTTGGGGCGGCCGGTCACCCGCGCCTTGATCTTCGCGTCCCGCAGGTCCGCCGAGACGTCCTCGATGACCTCCTGGAGGAATACGTCCCGGCGCGGCGCGCGCTCGGACACCAGCCGGGCGATCTCGTCGTACCGCTTGGGGTACAGGGTGGCGAAGGCCAGGTCCTCGAGCTCCCACTTGATGGTGTTCATGCCGAGCCGGTGCGCGAGCGGGGCGAAGATCTCCAGGGTCTCCCGTGACTTGCGCTCCTGTTTGTCCCGTGGCAGGTAGCGCAGCGTGCGCATGTTGTGCAGCCGGTCCGCGAGCTTGATCACCAGGACCCGGATGTCCCGGGACATCGCGACGACCATCTTGCGCACGGTCTCGGCCTCGGCGGCCTCGCCGTACTTGACCTTGTCCAGCTTGGTGACCCCGTCGACCAGCGCCGCGATGTCCTCGCCGAAATCGTGCTGGAGCTGGGCCAGCGTGTACGCGGTGTCCTCGACCGTGTCGTGCAGCAGCGCGGCGCAGATGGTCTCGTGGTCCATTCCCAGCTCGGCCAGGATGGTGGTCACCGCGAGCGGGTGGGTGATGTACGGGTCGCCGCTGCGGCGCTTCTGGCCGGTGTGCCAGTGCGCGGCGACATCGTAGGCGCGCTCGATCAGCCGGACGTCCGCCTTCGGGTGGGTCGCCCGTATGGTCTTGATCAGCGGCTCGAGCACGGGGTTGATCCCCCCTCCGCGGGCCGCGCCCAGCCGGGCCAGACGGCGGGCCGCGATGCCCCGGCCAGCGCCGGAGTTACGGGCGGCGCGGCTCGGCCGGGCCGGTGCCTGCCCGTTCGCGGCGGCCGCTGGGACTTCTGCCGGGGCGTCCGGAGCCTGCTCGGCGGCCGGGCCGGACGGCTCAGCGGGCGGTGCCGCTGGGGCCGGCGTTACCTCTGCAGGCTGCTCGGGGCGGGCGGCTATGGCATCCGCGCCGGCCTCGCCGGTCGTTGCCACGTCACCGGCCACCTGAACTCCTCACGTCCGCCAAGACACCAGTCTATCGGCGGAAGATCCGGAAAGTGCCGAGGTCGGCACGCCCAGGTGTCAGACCACCAGCAGCGAGGTCACCTCGTCGCCCGGCAGCCGGGCCCGGCCGCCCAGGAAACTGAGTTCCAGGATCACCGCGATCCCGGTGACCTCGGCGCCCGCGCGGCGCACCAGTTCTGCGGTGGCGGCGGCGGTACCACCGGTGGCCAGCACGTCATCCACGATGAGCACCCGCTCCCCGGGCGCGAACGCATCCTGGTGCACCTCGATGGTGGCCGTCCCGTATTCCAGCTCGTACGCCTGGGCGTAGGTGGGGCCGGGCAGCTTGCCCTGCTTGCGCACGGGCACGAAACCGGAGCCGAGCATCAGGGCAACGGACGCGGCCAGGATGAAGCCACGGGCCTCGACCCCGGCCACCTTATCCACGACGCCCTCGTGCCCGGCCGCCAGGCCCGCCACGACCGCGGCCAGCGCGGCTCCGTCGGCCAGTAGCGGGGTGATGTCCTTGAACATCACCCCGGGCTGCGGGTAGTCGGCTACGTCGCGGACCCGCGCCTTGATCAGTTCGGCCAGCCCGGGCTGGGCGGCGGATTCCGCCGCGGCCATCAGCGGCGCTTCTTCTTGCCGCCGCTGGGGCGGCGCTTGGCCGAACTGGGCCGCCGTGGCTGCTGCCGCGGGCCGGGGCGGGTCCCGGGCGCGCGCGCGGGGCGGCCTGCGGCCACCTTGTCCGGCCCGGCCGGGGGCGCCTCGTCCTCGTCCAGGCTCACCGGCTCCTCATCGGCCGCCACGGCCGGGTCATCCCCGGCCAGCGCGGTCGCGGTGGCCGCCGGGGCGCTGCCGCCCACGGTGGCCCGCGGGGCCTTGGCCGCGGCCCGCTTGGCGGCCCGGCCGCCGGAGGCGCGCAGCGCCACCCGCTTGGCCAGCGCCTTGTACTGCGGCTCGCGTTCCTTCAGGTCGGCCAGGACCGGGGTGGCGATGAAGATCGAGGAGTAGGTGCCGGACAGCATGCCGACGAACAGGACCAGCGCGAGGTCCTTCAGTTCCCCGGCGCCCAGCAGCCCGGCGCCGATGAACAGGATCGCCGCTACCGGCAGCAGCGCGATGATCGAGGTGTTGATGGACCGCACCAGGGTCTGGTTCAGCGCCAGGTTGGCCGCCTGGCTGTAGGTGCTGCGGGCGGAACCGAGCAGGCCGGCCGTGTTCTCCCGCACCTTGTCGAACACGACCACGGTGTCGTACAGCGAGTAACCCAGGATGGTCAGCAGCCCGATCACGGTGGCGGGGCTGACCTGGAAGCCAGCCAGCGCGTACACCCCGGTCGCGATGACCAGGTCGTGCGCGAGCGCGATCAGCGCCGCGGTGGCCATCTTCCATTCGAACGCGATGGTCAAGTAGATGACGATGACGATCAGGAAGGCGATGAGCGCCTGGAGTGCCTTCTGCGAGATCTGGGTGCCCCAGCTCGGCCCGACGAACGTCACGCTGATGTTCTTCTGCGGGACGTGCAGGGTGCCGCTGATCGCGTCCTGGACGTGGTTCTGCTGGCTGATCGTCAGCGGCCGGGTCTGCACCTGCCATTTGGCCGAGCCGTTCAGCGGGGTGACGTGCTGCACGATCGCGTCGCTGCCACCGCCCGCCGCGCCCACCGTGCTGCGCACCTGGGAGATGGACGAGGAGGAACTCGCCGGGAACTCGAACACCGAGCCGCCCTTGAAGTCCACGCTGAAGGTCAGCCCGCGGAAGATCACGGCCGCGATGCTGATCAGCATGATCAGCCCGGAGATCGTGTACCACAGCCGCTGCCGGCCGACGAAGTCGAACGAGACCTCGCCGCGGTAGAGCCGCCCGCCGATGGAGCCGAGACGCGACATCACGCCTCCTTCGCTGGGCTGGCCGCTGGCACGCGGGCCGGGCGGGTAGATCGCCAGGGTGCGCGGGCGCCGAGCCGGTTGGGATCGAGGCCGGACAGCGGGTGCCCGCGGCCGAAGAACTTGGTCCGGGCCAGCAGCGTGATCATCGGCTTGGTGAACAGGAACACCACGACGACGTCGATGAGCGTGGTCAGGCCCAGGGTGAAGGCGAAGCCCTTGACGTCTCCGATGGAGAAGTAGAACAGCAGCGCCGCGGCCAGGAACGATACCGTGTCGGACACCAGGATGGTCCGCCGGGCCCGGGTCCAGCCGCGCTCCACCGCGGTGCGCAGGGTACGGCCGTCGCGCACCTCGTCGCGCAGCCGTTCGAAGAACACCACGAACGAGTCCGCGGTGATGCCGATGGCCACGATCAGGCCGGCCACACCCGCCAGGGACAGCGCCAGGCCCTCGTACTTGCCCAGCACGATCACGGCTTCCCAGACCAGCAGCCCGGCAATGGCCAGGCTGGACACGGCCACGATGGCCAGGCCGCGGTAGTACAGCAGGCAGTAGAGCACCACCAGGAGCAGGCCGAGCAGGCCGGCTACCAGGCCGGCGTGCAGCTGGTCGCTGCCGAGCTGCGCGGTGATCGACTGCACCGACTGCGGCTTGAAGCTGAGCGGCAGCGCGCCGTAGCTGAGGTCGTTGGCCAGCTTGGTCGCTTCGGCCTGGGTGAAGTTACCGGTGATCTGGGCGGAGCCGGAGGTGTCCGCGCCCTGCACGACCGGGAACGAGATCGTGTTCCCGTCCAGCACCACGGCCAGCTCGTCGAGGACCGAGGAGGTGCCGTACTTGCTGTACATCGCCGAGGTCATGTCGGCCCAGGCGGTGGTGCCGTCGGATTTGAAGTTCAGCAGCACTTCCCAGTACACGCTGGAGGTGGACAGCGTGGCGCTGGACGACTTCACCATCTGGCCGAGCACCTTGGCCTTGTCCAGCGCGAACTTGTAGCTGACCCCACCGAGCGAGCCGCACGACACGATCTGCGCGTTGGGGTTGTTGAACTGCTGGTTGTCGTAGCCGACTTCCTTCTGCCAGTTCTTGTTGGCGCAGTTGAGCTTATTGAACAGCGCCTGCACCTGCGGGGTGACCAGGCTGGCCTGGCCCTGGGCGGTGGCGACGGTGGACAGCTCGCCGGTGGCCGCCGGGCTGGGTGTGGCCGGGGCGCTGGCCGACGCCGACGGGCTGGCCGCGGCGGCCGTGGATTTCGCGGACGTAGTGGGCGTGGCGCCCACCTTGGCCGAGGGGCTGGCGCTGGCCTTGGCCGAACGAGCGGACCTGGGCGACGGCGTCGTCGTAGCCGTGGGCACGACCGTATTGGTCGCCTGCAGCAGCACCTCGCGGAAGCGCAGCTGCGCGGTCTGCCCGACCAGGCTCACCACCTGCTGGGCCTGGCGGCCGGGCACCGACACGTTGATGATGTTGTTGCCCTGCGGCACGACCGACGCCTCGGTGAAGCCGGCCCCGTTCACCCTGTCGTTCAGGATGTTCACGGCCGTCTGCATCGAGGCGGCCGACGGGACCTTGCCGGCCGGGGTCTGCGCCTTCAGCGCCACCGTGGTGCCACTGGTCAGGTCCAGGCCGAGGCGGACCTTGAAGTCCTTGCCCCAGCTCCCCGGCGAGGCGATATTCCCGCCTACGATCACCAGCAACAGCGCCACGATAAGCGCGGCCAGCACGGCCAGCATCCGCCCCGGCCGGGAGGCGTTACCGCTTGGGGGAGCCACTTCTCGCCCGTCCTTCTAGTCACGTGTCCCCCGCCCGGGGGCCCCGGCGCGGGGGTTGCCGGTCAGTCGGTCAGGTGCTCATCCTGCGAGGCGGCCTTCCCGGTGCTGTCCGCGCCGGCGCCGTTGACCCCGCTGCCGTCCGCCGTGGCGTCATAGGTCTCCGCGGCGGGGGTGGTGTCGGCCGGCATGTCATCCGGCAGCACGTCCATCACGGCCTTCCGCATGAACCGCATCTGCACGCCAGGGGCGGGCTCGAGCAGCACGTCCTGATCGTCCGCCTCGATCACCGTGGCGTACATGCCCGCGGTGGTGCGGACCCGCTGACCGGGCTGGACCTGCTTCTGCATCTGCTGGACCTGGCGCTGCCGGTTGCGCTGCGGCCGGATCATGACGAAGTAGAGCAGGCCGAACAGCACCACGATGACGATCAGGAACGTGTAGCTCCCTGATCCGCTGGCCTTTGCGGCTGCGAGATAAAAATTCCCCACCATCGCCGGGGACATCCTTCCAGTTGATGAGCTACGCCTGGCCACGCGCCGGGCAGGCGGCCGGTCGGGACATCTGCCCCGGCTCAGCCGGGCAGTCGTGGACCAACTGCCGAAGTGTAGCGGCGCGCAGGCAGCGCACCAACAGGCTACGGTGTCCGGCGACTGATCGTGACATCCCCGCGACTAATGCCACGGTCGCCGGGCCCGGCCCAGCGGGGCCCGGATATCAGTCGAACAAGGTCCCCGGGCCGCCCAGCCCGGGCTGCTCCGGCGGGGGCAGGCCGAGATGCTCCCATGCGGCAGGCGTCGCCACCCGGCCGCGCGGGGTCCTGGCCATCAGGCCCGCCCGGACCAGGAACGGCTCGGCCACGACCTCGACGGTCTCCGCTTCCTCGCCGACCGCGACGGCGAGCGTGGAGAGCCCCACCGGGCCGCCGCCGAACCGGGCGACCAGCGCGCCGAGCACCGCGCGGTCCAGCCGGTCCAGCCCTTCCTCGTCCACCTCATACAGTTCCAGGGCGGCCCGGGCGAGCTCCCGGGTGACCACGCCGTCCGCCCGCACCTCGGCGTAGTCGCGGACCCGGCGCAGCAGCCGGTTGGCTATCCGCGGGGTGCCCCGGGACCGGCGCGCGATCTCATCAGCACCGTCGCCGCGCAGCGACACCCCGAGCAGCTCGGCCGACCGGCGCACGATGACTTCCAGCTCGGCGGGCTCGTAGAAGTCCAGGTGCGCGGTGAAGCCGAACCGGTCCCGCAGCGGGGCGGGCAGCAGCCCGGCCCGCGTGGTCGCCCCGACCAGCGTGAACGGGCTGATCTGCAGCGGGATCGCGGTGGCTCCGGGTCCCTTGCCGACCACGACGTCGACCCGGAAGTCCTCCATGGCCAGGTAGAGCATTTCCTCGGCGGGCCGGGCCAGCCGGTGGATCTCGTCGATGAACAGCACGTCCCGCTCGCCCAGCGTGGACAGGATCGCCGCCAGGTCGCCGGCCCGCTCGATGGCCGGGCCGCTGGTGATCCGCAGTGGCGCACCGAGTTCCGCGGCGATGATCATCGCGAACGTGGTCTTGCCCAGGCCGGGCGGCCCGGACAGCAGCACATGGTCCGGGGCCCGGCCGCGCCGCAGCGCGCCCTCGAGCACCAGCGACAGCTGCTCGCGGACCCGGGTCTGGCCGATGACCTCCGTCAGCCGCTGCGGCCGCAGCGCGCCCTCGATCACCTGGTCGTCCGCGTCGGCCAGCGGCGAGATCAGCCGCTCCCGCTCGGCCGCGGTCAGTCCGGGCGCCTCCCGCTCGGCCTCGTCCGCGGCCGCGTGGGAGGTGCCGGGCGGCCGCGGATCCGGGCCGGTCATGCCCGGCTCAGCTTGCGCAGCGCGGCGCGCAGGGCCACGGCCACGTCCACCTGATCCGCCGGGGCCGCGGCCCCGTCAGCCGGTTCTGCCAGGTCGGCCGCGACCGCCGCGATGGCCTGGTCCGCATCCCGGACCGGCCAGCCCAGGTTCACCAGCCCGGCCCGCACCTGGTCCCGCCAGGGCGCGGCCAGCGGCGCGGCGCCGGGGCGGCCCAGGCTGGCCCCGGTACCCGCTCCCGCAGGCGGGCCCAGCCGCCCGGCGAGTTCGAGCACGATCCGCTGCGCGCCCTTGCGGCCGATGCCCGGGACCCGGATCAGCGCGGTGAAGTCCTCGGCGGCGATCGCCTGCCGCAGCCCGTCCGGCGGTGAACACGGCCAGCATGGCCAGGGCCAGCCGCGGGCCGACCCCGCTGGCCGTCTGCAGCAGCTCGAACACGTCCCGCTCGTCGCGGTCGGCGAAGCCGTACAGGGTCAGCGCGTCCTCGCGGACCACCAGCGAGGTGGCCACCCGGGCCCGTTCACCGGTCCGCAGCGTGGCCAGGGTGCCCGGAGTGCACTGCACCAGCAGGCCGACGCCGCCGACCTCGACCACCGCCCCCTCCGGGGCGATGCCGCAGACCACGCCGTCGCACGATGCGCAATCACCGCACGCCTCCTGTCTTCGCGGCCGCGCACGGCAGCGGCCAGCCGGGACTGGGTCCCGCCGCGCCACAGGTGACAGATGGCCAGCGCCAGCGCGTCGGCGGCGTCCGCGGGCCGGGGTGGCAAGTCCAGCCGCAGCAGCCGGGTCACCATGGTGGTCGACCTGCGCCTTGTCCGCGCGGCCGCTGCCGGTGACCGCCGCCTTGACCTCGCTCGGCGTGTGCAGCGCCACCGGGAGCCCGCGCCGGGCCGCGCACAGCATCGCGACCGCGCCCGCCTGTGCCGTGCCCATCACCGTGCGGACGTTGTGCTGGCTGAACACCCGCTCGACCGCGACCGCGTCCGGCTGGTAGTCGGCCAGCCAGGCCTCGATCCCGGCCTCGAGGGCGAGCAGCCGGTCGGCGATGTCAGCGCCCGGCGGCGGTGCGGAGCACGCCCGACGGCCACCAGGCGCAGCGGCCGGCCCGGCACGCCGTCCACGACGCCGACGCCGCACCGGGTCAGCCCGGGATCGACGCCGAGCACTCGCATCCAGGCTCCCTCCCGGCTGACGCGGCAACCACGGCCGGCCGCGGCGACCACTGGCGAACACGTGTTCGGTCGCGACCTTACCGCGCCGGGCCGGGGAGCAGGCCGAGGAGCGGCGGCGTGTCGCCGGCCCGGATCAGCCGAGCTTCTCCATGACCTCGTCGGGCACGGAGTAGTTGGCGTAGACATTCTGCACGTCGTCAGAGTCCTCGAGCGCCTCGATCAGCCGGAACACCCTGCTGGCGCTCGTCCTCGTCGAGTTCCACCTCGACCGTGGGCAGGAAGGCGACGTCGGCCGACTCGTACTCGATCCCGGCCTGGCTGCCAGCGCGGTGCGGACCGCGACCAGGTCGGCGGCCTCGCTGACCACCTCGAAGGACTCACCGAGGTCGTTGACCTCCTCGGCACCGGCGTCGAGCACCGCGGCGAGCACGTCGTCCTCGGTCGACCCCGGCCGCCTTGGGCACGATGACCACGCCCTTGCGGTGGAACAGGTAGGACACCGAGCCCGGGTCGGCCATGCGAGCCGCCGTTGCGGGTCAGCGCGATCCGCACGTCGGACGCGGCCCGGTTCCGGTTGTCGGTCAGGCACTCGACCAGCACCGCGACGCCGCCGGGGCCGTAGCCCTCGTACGTGATCGTCTCGTAGGCGGCGCCGCCGGCTTCCAGCCCCGACGCCGCGCTTGATCGCCCGGTCGATGTTGTCGTTCGGGCACCGAGCGTCTTCTTGGCCTTCTGCACGGCGTCGTAGAGCGTCGGGTTGCCCGCCGGGTCAGCCGCCGCCGGTGCGCGCCGCCACCTCGACGTTCTTGATCAGCTTGGCGAAGAGCTTGCCGCGCCTGGCGTCGACGACGGCCTTCTTGTGCTTGGTCGTCGCCCATTTGGAGTGGCCGCTCATCGTCCGTTCCCTCACCATGTCAACGAACAGCTCGTGGATGCGCGCGGTCGCCGGTCAGCTCGGGGTGAAACGCCGTGGCCAGCGCGGACCCTGGCGGACCGCGACGATCCTACCGCGTGCCGGCTCCGGCGCCGAGCACCTCGACCTCCGCGCCGGTCTCCTCCACCCAGGGCGCCCGGATGAAGACCGCGTGCACGACTACCCGGCGCGGCCCCGGCCAGGCCGGCAGCTCGATGTCGCTCTCGAACGAGTCGACCTGCCGGCCGAAGGCGTTACGCCGGACGGTCATGTCGATGCCGCCGAGCGTCTCCTGCCCGGCGAGCCCGTCCAGCAGCCGGTCGGCCAGCATGATCATGCCCGCGCAGGACCCGAAGACCGGCAGCCCGCCGCGATCCGCTTGCGCAGCGGCTCGAGCAGCTCGAAGATGACCGCCAGCTTCCACGATCGTGGTGGACTCGCCGCCCGGGATGACCAGCCCGTCGACCGCGTCCAGCTCGTCGGGCCGGCGCACCGGCGACCGGCGCGGGCGCCGGCCGGCGCCAGCGCCCGCAGGTGCTCGCGCACGTCGCCCTGCAGGGCGAGCACGCCGATCGCAACGGGCACGCTCGGTCAACCCCGCGATCTTATGCAGTCAGCAGGCTGTGAGCCACGGCGGGCATCAAGATCTGCCGGCGCTGACCCCAGTCACCAGCCGCGGCTCGGCGTAGCGCTGCTCGGGCGGCAGCGTGTCGAGGTTGATGCCGACCATCGCCTCGCCGAGGCCGCGGGACACCTTGGCGATCGACGTCCGGGTCGTCGTGGAACGTGGTGGCCTTGACGATCGCCGCGGCGCGGCGCGCCGGGTCGCCGGACTTGAAGATCCCGGACCCGACGAACACGCCGTCCGCGCCGAGCTGCATCATCATCGCCGCGTCGGCCGGCGTGGCGATGCCGCCGGCGGTGAACAGGACGACCGGCAGCTTCCCGGCCCGGCGACCTCCGCGACCAGCTCGTACGGCGCCTGCAGGTCCTTGGCCGCGGCGAAGAGCTCCTCGTCCGACAGGGTGGCCAGCCGCCGCAGATCCGGCCCCGGATCTGCCGCATGTGCCGGGTCGCCTCGACCACGTTGCCGGTGCCCGCCTCGCCCTTCGACCTGATCATCGCCGCGCCCTCGGCGATCCGCCGCAGCGCCTCGCCGAGGTTGGTGGCGCCGCAGACGAACGGCACGGTGAACTGCCCACTTGTCGACGTGGTGGGCCTCGTCGGCGGGCGTCAGCACCTCGGACTCGTCGATGTAGTCGACGCCGATCGCCTGCAGGACCTGGGCCTCGACGAAGTGCCCGATCCGGCACTTGGCCATGACCGGGATGGACACCGCCGCGATGATCCCGTCGATCATGTCGGGGTCGCTCATCCGGGCCACGCCGCCCTGGGCGCGGATGTCGGCGGGCACCCGCTCCAGCGCCATCACCGCGACCGCGCCGGCGTCCTCGGCGATCTTCGCCTGCTCGGGCGTGACGACGTCCATGATCACGCCGCCCTTGAGCATGTCGGCCATGCCGCGCTTGACCCGCGCGGTGCCGGTCTGCGGGGTGGTGGTGGATGGGGAACCGGCTGACTGACACGGCGGAACCTCACTCGGTCGTTGGCTGCGGGCCTGGCTCCGTACCCGGGCCCTGCTCCACATGGTAGGCGCTCGGTCAGCCGGTCAGGTGCGGCATATCGGAGCCCTGGCCCGGCGCGCCCAGGGCGTCGTCGATCTCGAAGAACTCCGGCAGCGCCGCGCCGCCGGCGAGGCGAAGCATCCGGACCAGCCAGCGCCGCCGGGCCGCCGGTGGCCGCCACCGCGTCGTTGTAGAACTTCCGGGCCAGGAACACCTGATGGGCCGCGGCCTCGAGCTCGGCCAGCAGCTCCTCGGCGTTCCCCCGCCCGTCCAGCGGACGCGGGGAAGCCCGGCTGGCTGAAGCACGGCCCGCAGCGCCCTGGTCAGGTCGCTCTCGGCGAGCTCGCGGCTCGCCCGGCGGACCCGCGCGTCGTGCGCGGCGCCGGCCAGCAGCAGGCTGGTCGCCGGGTCGAGCAGGCCGGACGGGCGAGCTCCAGCGCCACCGAGCTGCGCCGCACCAGCGCCGCGTCCAGCGCGGCCCGGGCCGTCTCCAGCCGGGCGTGCAGCCGGTCGAGGCGGCCTGCCGCGCCAGGACACGTAGACGCCGACCAGGACGGCCGCGACGGCGATCACGATGACGTCGATCAGTCACCAGGCCCCCGCGGCTCACCGGATCCCCCGACCCCGGCCTGGCCGGACGCGGCCACCACGGCCTCGTAGACCGGCACCACGTCGCGGGCGATCACCGACCAGTCGTAGTCGCGCACCGCCGCCGACGCCGCCGCCGACAGCGACGGCCCGCCGCGGCGGATCGTCCAGCAGCCGCCCGACCGCCACGGCCAGCTCGTCGGCGTCGCCGGTCTGGAACAGCTCGCCCGCCTTGCCGCCGCGCAGCACCCGGCGGAACGCGTCGAGGTCGCTGGCCACGATCGGCGCGCCCGCCGCCATCGCCTCGGCCAGCACGATGCCGAAGCTCTCGCCGCCGGTGTTCGGCGCGCAGAACACGTCGACCGAGTGGTAGCACCCGGACCTTGTCCGCCTCGCTGACCTGGCCGAGCAGGACCACCCGGGCGCGGAACGCGCCGGGCACCTTGGCGATGACGTCGGCCGACGTCCCCGGGCCCGGCGATCAGCAGCCGCAGCCCGGGCCGCTCCGCGCCCATGGATCTCGAACGCGCGCAGCAGCACGTCCAGGCCCTTGCGCGGCTCGTCCATCCGGCCGAGGAAGCCCGATCGCGCCGCCCTCGCCCGGCCAGCCGGGCAGCGGCTCGGCCTTCTCGATACCGGCGGACGGTGACGCCGTTCGGGATCAGCACCGCGTCGCCGCCCAGGTGCTCGACCAGGGTGGTCCGCGCCGCCTCGGACGACGGCGATCCGGCCGCTGATCTTCTCCAGCGCGGTCTGCAACGCCGGCTCGGCCGCGTGCAGGACCCGCGACCGCGGCGTCGCCGTGTGCAAGGTCGCCACGATCGGGCCGTCGGCGACCCAGCAGGCGATCAGCGACAGGCTCGGCGCGGCGGGCTCGTGCACGTGCAGGACGTCGAAGCCGCCGTCCTTGATCCACCGGCGGACCCGGCTGGCCGACAGGAAGCCGAACGCGAGCCGGGCGACCGAGCCGTTGTAGGGAACCGGGACGGCACGGCCGGCCGGCGACGACGTAGTCGGGCAGCGGGGTGTCGTCGTCGGCCGGGGAGATCACCGACACCTCGTGGCCGAGCTCGATCAGCGCCTCGGCCAGGTCCCTGATGTGCTGCTGGACGCCGCCGGGCACATCCCAGGAGTACGGGCAGACGAGGCCGACCCTCACCGGCCGCCGCCGTTCCCGGCCGCCCGGTCCGCGGGCCTGCTGCCCTCCGGCGGGCCGCCGGGCTGGCCGTCAGCGGCGTCCGCGGCGGCCAGCCGGGCCGGATCCAGGTCGGCAACGAAGACCCGCTGCAGCATGTGCCAGTCGTCCGGATGCTCGCTGATCCCGGCCTCGAAAACCGTCGCCAGCTGCTGCGTCATGGCGGCGATCTTCTGCCGCCGGGCCCCCACGGCAGGCACCGGGATCTCCTCGTGGATGTGCACGCCCCAGTCCGGGCCCTCGAACCACAGCGTGACCGGCATCAGCGCGGCGCCGGTCTGCACGGCCAGCGCCGCCGGGCCGCCCATCATCCGCGCCTTCTCGCCGAAGAACTCCACCTCGATGCCGCCGCCGGTGACATCCCGGTCGCAGAGCAGGCAGACCAGCTTGCCCGCCCGCAGCCGCTGTGCCAGTACGCCGAACCGGCTGGCCCCGCCGGTGGCGGGGAGCACCTCCATGCCGAGTCCCTCGCGGAAGGCGACGAACCGGCCGAACAGCGACTCGGGCTTGAGCCGCTCGGCGACCGTGGTGAAGGAGCCTGCCCCGCGGTCGATGATCCATGCGCCGCCTGATCCCAGTTGCCCATGTGCGGCAGCGCGACGACCACCCCGCGGCCGGCGGCGAGGTTGCCGAGCAGCCGTCGTCCCCGATGCTGTGCATCCCGGACAGGCCGCTCGACCGGGATCACCGGCAGCCGGAAGATTCCAGCCAGTACCGCGCGTAGGAGCGCATGGCCTCCCGGGACAGCGCCCGCAGCTCCTTGCCGGAGGCTTCCGGGCCGAGCACGCGGCGCAGGTTGCCCTCGAGCACCGCGACCCGCGGGCCCTGCCGGCGCCAGGCGATGTCGGCGCCGACCAGGAAAAGCCCGGCGGGCCCAGGATTCCGGCAGGCGGCAGACGAGCGTCCAGCCGAGCGCGTACGCCGTGTCGCTGAGCCGGTCGCGCAGTGCGCCGCTCATGGCCGGTCCTGGCCCGTGCTGGCCTGGTCGGTGTTGGCCTGATCTGTGCTGGCCTGATCGGTGCTGGCCTGATCGTGCTGGCCTGATCTGTGCTGGCCTGATCTGTGCTGGCCGGGCCCAGGCTGGCCCGGCGGGGGCCGGGCCCCGGCTGGCCTGCCCAGCGGCCGGGCGCGGCGAGCCCGGGCCGACCGCACGGCGCACCACCAGCACCCGCTGGGCGAACGTGACCGTGCTCAGCACGGCCAGCGACCACAGGCCGATCGGCAGCACGTAGGGTACGCCAAGCCCGGTCAGGCCGATCGACACCAGGATGATGAGCAGCCGCTCGGAGCGTTCCGCGACCCCCACGTCGCCCGGACGCCCAGGCCCTCGGCCCGGGCCCGGGCGTAGGACACCATCAGCCCGGCCACCAGGCAGTACAGCGCCACCACCGCCAGCGGCTGCTGATGGCCACTGCGGGCGAGCCAGATGGCGAGCCCGGTGAACACGGCCGCGTCGCCGATCCGGTCCAGGGTCGAATCGAGGAATGCCCCCCACGGCCCGGTGGTGCCTTTCACCCGGGCCAGCAGGCCGTCCAGCATGTCGGCCATGGCAAAGCCCCAGCAGACCAGGGTGCCGGCGAACAGGTGACCGGTCGGGAACAGCCAGAGCGCCCCTGCGGCCACCCCGACGGTCCCGGTCACCGTGATCGCGTTGGGTGTCACCGGGGTACGCGCCAGCGCCTCGCTGACCGGCGTCAGCAGGCGGGCGAAGAATGGTCTCAGTGCGTTCAGCATGGCCGTCCGATCCTACTGGCGGCCCTGCCGAGCGTAGTGGCCGCCGTCGGGCCGCGCGCACGACAGGATTTCCATGGTCACGGGAGGCGCCCCCGGAGGGGGTGTCTCGCGGGGCCATTCATCCCGGGGGGATCCCGGGGGGTCGTCCCCCCGGGCTAGCACAGCCGCATTTTCATGGTCACGGGAGGCGCCCCCGGAGGGGGTGTCTCGCGGGGCCATTCATCCGCGGGGGGATCCCGGGGGGTCGTCCCCCCGGGCTAGCACAGCCGCATTTTCATGGTCACGAGGAGCGCCGGAGGGGGTGTCTCGCGGGCCGGGACCCCGCGGGGGGATCCCGGGGGGTCGTCCCCCGGGCTGCCAGCCGCATTTTCATGGTCACGGGAGGCGCCCCCGGAGGGGGTGTCTCGCGGGGCCATTGATCCCGGGGGGATCCCGGGAGGTCGTCCCCCCGGGCTAGCACAGCGGGACGAATCGGCCTGGGGTCTTGTGATCCGGTGGCCGACAGGTAAAGGCTGGCCGTGGAGCAGCCGAACGGAGCTGTACGGCAGCGAAGCGGACCAGCAGGAGGCGAGCTCATGACCGATAAGAAGGGACCACCAGCCGCAGGCGGTACACAAGCGGCCGGCCAGCCCGGCGTCCGGAATGTCGCGCTGGTCGGCCATTCAGGAGCAGGCAAGACCACGCTGGTGGAGGCCTTGCTCACGTTCACTGGCGCGATCCAGCGGCCGGGCCGGGTAGAAGATGGGAGCACGGTCAGTGACTTCGACGAGGTCGAAGTCAGGCAGCAGCGCTCGGTGAACCTCACCCTGGCGCCGGTCAGCCACGCCGGGATCAAGGTCAATCTGCTGGACACCCCCGGGTACGCCGACTTCACCGGCGACCTGCGGGCGGGCCTGCGGGCGGCGGACGCCGCACTGTTCACCGTCCCGGCCACGGACGGGGTGGACGGGCTGACCCGCATGCTGTGGGAGGAATGCGCGGCGGTCGGCATGCCGCGCGCCGTGGTCATCACCAAGCTGGACCACCAGCGGGCCGACTTCGATGAGGCCCTGCAGGCCTGCCAGGCCGCGTTCGGCGAGGCTGTGGCCCCGCTCTACCTGCCGGTCACGGCCGGTCCCGGAGAAGTGTCCGGGCTCATCGGCCTGCTCTCCGGCCGGTACTTCGACTACTCGGGCGGCAACCGCACCGAGCGCGACCCCGATCCGGACCAGGCCGACCGCGCCACCGACCTGCGCAGCTCACTGATCGAGGGAGTCATCCAGGAGAGCGAGGATGAGTCCCTGATGGACCGGTACCTGTCCGGCGAGGACATCGAGGCCAAGGTGCTCATCGAGGACCTGGAGAAGGCGGTCGCCCGGGGCAGCTTCTACCCGGTACTCGCCACGTCGGCCACCCACGGGGTGGGCCTGGCCGAGCTGCTCGAGATCATGACCCAGGCCTTCCCGGCCCCGGGCGAGCACCCGCTGCCCGGGGTGACCACCCTCGACGGCAAGCCGGTGACCGGGCTGTCCAGTGACCCGGACGGGCCGCTGCTCGCGGAGGTCGTCAAGACCACCTCCGACCCGTACGTCGGCCGGATCAGCCTGGTCCGGGTGTTCTCCGGCACGCTCCGGCCGGACGCCACGGTGCATGTGTCCGGGCACGGCCTGGCCGAGCGCGGGCACGCCGACCATGACTCGGACGAGCGGATCGGCGCGCTCACCTCCCCGCTGGGCAAGCAGCAGCGCCCGATGGCGCAGTGCGCGGCGGGCGATATCTGCGCCGTGGCCAAGCTGTCCACCGCGGAGACCGGCGACACGCTGTCGGACAAGGAGCGGCCGCTGCTGATGGAGTCCTGGTCGATGCCAGAGCCGCTGCTCCCGGTGGCCATCTCGGCCAAGTCCAAGGCCGACGAGGACAAGATGTCGCAGGCGATCGGCAGGCTGGTGGCCGAGGACCCGACGCTGCGGATGGAAAACAACTCCGAGACCCGCCAGCTGGTGCTGTGGTGCATGGGCGAGGCCCACGCCGACCTGTTGCTGGACCGGCTGTCCACCCGGTACGGGGTAGGCGTGGAAACCAAGGAGCTGCGCGTCCCGCTACGGGAGACCGTGGCGGGCAAGGCCCAGGGGCTGGGCCGGAACGTGAAGCAGACCGGTGGCCACGGCGAGTACGGGGTGTGCCACATCGAGGTGGAGCCGGTGCCGTCCGGGTCCGGCTTCGAGTTCGTCGACAAGGTCGTCGGCGGGGTGGTGCCGCGGCAGTTCATCCCATCGGTGGAAAAGGGCGTGCGGGCCCAGATGGACCTGGGCGTGCTGGCCGGCTACCCGATGGTGGACGTCAAGGTCACCCTGTTCGACGGCAAGGCGCACTCGGTGGACTCCTCCGACATGGCCTTCCAGAAAGCGGGCAAGCTGGCGCTGCGGGACGCGGTGGCCAAGGCCAAGGCGGTGCTGCTGGAGCCGGTGGACGAGCTGTCCGTGCTGGTGGACGACGAGTACGTGGGCGCGGTCATGTCCGACCTGTCCGGCCGCCGCGGCCGGGTGCTCGGCACCGAGCCGGTGCCGGGCGGCCGCACCCTGGTCAAGGCCGAGGTGCCGCAGCTGGAGATCACCCGGTACGCGATCGACCTGCGCTCGATGTCGCACGGCACCGGCTCGTTCAGCCGCAGCTACCTGCGCTACGAGCCGCTTCCGTCGCACCTCGCCGACAAGATCGTGAGCGCCGCGGAAGCTGGTTAGCTGGTCAGCCGCCGGACGGGGCGGCTGGCGTCACTGACACGCTGGCCGGCGGGCTGCCTCAGCCCGCCGGCCAGGCGTCCGCGATCATCTTGCGGGTATCCCGCAGCAGCTGCGGCAAGACCTTGGTCTGCCCGACCACGGGCATGAAGTTGGTGTCCCCGCCCCAGCGCGGCACCACGTGCTGGTGCAGGTGCGCGGCGATGCCCGCGCCCGCCACCCCGCCCATGTTCATGCCGATGTTGAAGCCCTGCGCGGCCGAGGCAGTGCGCAGCGCGGTCATCGCCCGCTTGGTGTACCCGGCCAGCTCAGCGGTTTCCGCCAGGCCGAGATCGGTGTAGTCGGCCACGTGCCGGTACGGCACCACCATCAGGTGGCCCGCGTTGTACGGGTACAGGTTCAGCACGGTGAACACCAGCTGCCCGCGGGCCACGATCAGCCCGTCCTCGTCGCTCAGCGTCGGGATCCGGCAGAACGGGCAGCCGTCACCCTCGTCGCTGCCGCCGGCCCGGTTCTCGCCCTTGATGTACGCCATCCGGTGCGGCGTCCACAGCCGGGCGAAGCCGTCCGGCTCACCCACGCCATCCTGCTCGGTGACCTCGCTGACCCCGTTGTCCGGCAGCACGGGGTCAGACCTGGATGCGCTGGGCCACAGCCGCGACGATCTCGGCGACCGCCTCGTCCACCCCGATCCCGTTGCGCTGCTCGCCGTTGCGGTAGCGGAACGAGACCGCGCCCTTGGCCACGTCCTCGTCCCCGGCCAGCAGCATGTACGGCACCTTCTGCCGCTGCGCGTTCCTGATCTTCTTCTGCATCCGGTCGTCGCTGGCGTCGACCTCGACCCTGATGCCCTGCTCGCGCAGCTGGGCCGCGATCTTCTCCAGGTAGGGCACGTGCGCGTCGGTGATCGGGATGCCGATCGCCTGGACCGGCGCGAGCCAGGGCGGGAAGGCCCCCGCGTAGTGCTCGACCAGGATCCCGAAGAACCGCTCGATCGACCCGAACAGGGCGCGGTGGATCATGTACGGGCGCTGCCGGGAGCCGTCCGGGGCCTGGTACTCGATGCCGAACCGGCCCGGCTCCTGGAAGTCCACCTGCAGGGTGGACAGCTGCCAGCGGCGCCCGATCGCGTCCTTGACGTGCACGTCGATCTTGGGCGCGTAGAACGCGCCCTCCCCCTCGGCGACCACGTACGGCAGGCCTGAGGCGTCCAGCGCGTGCCTGAGCGCCGCCTCGGCTTCCGCCCATTCTTCCGGCCGGCCCACGTACTTCTCCGGCCGGGTGGACAGTTCCGCCTCGAACTCGGTCAGCCCGAAGTCACGGAGCAGGCCGACGACGAAGTCCAGCAGCGAGGCCAGCTCGCCGGGCAGCTGCTCAGCGGTGCAGAAGATGTGCGAGTCGTCCTGGGTGAAGCCGCGGGCCCGGGTCAGCCCGTGCACCACCCCGGACTTCTCGTAGCGGTACACGGTGCCGAACTCGAACAGCCGCAGCGGCAGCTCCCGGTATGACCGCCCGCGCGACTGGTAGATCAGCACGTGCATCGGGCAGTTCATCGGCTTCATGTAGTACCGGGCGCCGTCCAGTTCCATCGGCGGGAACATGCTCTCGGCGTAGAAGCCGAGGTGCCCGGAGGTCTGGAACAGCTCCTCCTTGGTCACGTGCGGGGTGTTGACGTACTGGTAGCCCGCTTCCTCGTGGCGGCGGCGCGAGTAGTCCTCCATCACCCGGCGGATGATCGCGCCCTTGGGGTGGAACACCGGCAGCCCGCTGCCTATCTCGGTGGGGAAGGAGAACAGGTCCAGCTCGGCGCCGAGCTTGCGGTGGTCACGCTTCTCCGCCTCGGCGAGCATCCGCAGGTACTCCTCCTGCGCCTCGCGCGACTCCCAGGCGGTGCCGTAGATCCGCTGCAGCTGCGGGTTCTTCTCGCTGCCGCGCCAGTAGGCACCACCGGAGCGCATCAGCTTGAAGGCCGGGATCTGCCGGGTGGTGGGCAGGTGCGGGCCGCGGCACAGGTCCTTCCAGCACAGCTCGCCGCTGGCCGGGTCGAGGTTGTCGTAGATGGTCAGCTGGCTGCCGCCGACCTCGACCGCTTCCTCGACGCTGACCTCGGACGGGGCCACCGGGGAGCCCGGCGCGGACGCACCCGCGCCGCCCTTGAGCCCGATCAGCTCCAGCTTGTACGGCTCACCGGACAGCTCGTCTCGCGCCTCCTGCTCGCTGACCGGGCGGCGGGAGAACCGCTGGCCCTGCTTGACGATCTGGCGCATCCGCTGCTCGATCGCCTTGAGATCCTCCGGGCTGAACGGCTGCGGCACGTCGAAGTCGTAGTAGAAGCCGTTCTCCACCGGCGGCCCGATGCCCAGCTTGGCCTCGGGGAACAGGTCCTGCACGGCCTGGGCCATGACGTGCGCGGAAGAATGCCGGAGGATGGCCCGGCCGTCCTCGCTGGCGATGTCCACCGGCTGCACGGAGTCACCGTCGGCCAGCGGCGAGGCCAGGTCGCGCAGCTCGCCGTTCACCCGGGCCGCGATCACCCCGGACCCGGCACTGCCCGCGCCGGGGCTGGCGGTTCCGTTGCTGATCTGCAGTGCGGCACCGGCCGTAGCGCCCGCGTCCACCACAAGCTCGCGTCCGGCGAGGGTGATGTGAAGCGGCTGGGCAGGCACGGTGGCTCCTCAGGATGATCGGCGGTGGGGCTGATACCCCAGGCTCCGATGCTATCGAGCCGCGGCACTTCCCGCGCGCGGGTATTCCGGCCCCCGGTCAGCCCGCGACGGTGACCAGGCTCCCGTAGGTCAGGTACGGCCATACCTGCTTGGCCTGCGCGTAGGGCAGCTCCACGCAGCCCAGGCTCTGCGGGAACCCGTAGGAGTAACGCGGGAAGTAGTGCACGGCGTCGCCCCCGTTGAAGTAGGCCACCCAGGAGACCGGGTCGGCGTACTTCGTGCCGTCCGGGTTGGTGCCCTTCATGATCTGGAAGCTGTAACGCAGGTACACCGGGTAGGTGCCGTCCACGGTGGGCGCGACCGGGATGCCGGTGTTGGCCAGCGTGTCCAGGACCACCTGCCCGTCGTGCCATACCTCCAGCGTCTCCGGGCTGGACTTGCTGGCCAGCGCGTAGGTGTAGCCGTTGGGGTTGGCATGGCCGGCCAGCGCGGCCTGCATCACGTCCTGATAGAGGCTGGGCGTGACCACCCCGGTCATGGTCAGGCCCAGGTTGGACTGGAAGGCCCGGATCGCGCCGTCCAGGATCAGGCTGCCGGTGCCCTCCGCCCAGAACGTGGTCAGGATCCTCGGGTACCCCGCCTCCCAGGTGAAGGTCCCGGCCGGCGGCGAGTACACGTTGGCGAACTGGCCCGCCATGGTGTTCGCGGAGATGGTCCCGCCAGCGGCCACGCCGGTGGCCGGGGTCCACCGCAGCGGCAGGTAGCCGAGCTGGGCCAGCAGCTGCTGCAGCCGGAGAGTGGACCACCCGGCGGTCTGCACCTGGGCTGCCGCGGGCGCGCCGAGCAGGCCGCCGGACGCGGACCGCAGGCCGGCCGGGCCGGACGCGAAGCGCACCCGCACGGTGGTGCCCGGCTGGAACGGGGTGTCCGGGGTGAACGTCAGCGTGCTTCCGGTCCGGGCCCAGGCACCGGGCACGGCCGGCGTCACCGTGGGCAGCGGCGAGTGCGCGGACAGCGGGGTGGACAGCGTGACCTGGATCGGGTCGGCCCCGTCGGTGCCGCTGGTCTGGCCGCCCTGGGTGACCGACAGCACTCGCAACGGCACCGCGGGTACTGGCTTGGCCGGCCGCGGCGCGGCCTGGGTGGACGCCGCGGGCCTGGTCGAGGCGAGCAGGGTCGCGACCACGATTGCCGCCGCCAGCACGACGATGATCCCGGTGGACAGCAGCACTAGCTTGGCCCGGCCGCGTCCACCTGGGGCGGCCGCCGCCGCATCACCCTCAGGGGCGCTGCCCTCCGTCACCACGCCTGAAGTTGGCACGATCCGCTCCCTCACCCTGTGCCCGCGTCAACGCCCGGCGGGCAGCGCCGGTTCCCGTTCCGCTGCCCTTGAATGTAATACCAGGTCCCGCCCGCGCAGCTGGCCTATCCAGCGTGGCGTGGCGCGGGCGGCTTTACAGCCAGTCCTTGAGCCGGAACACCACATACAGGAACCCCGATAGCGCGAGCATCACGAGAGTGGAGACCCAGAAACCCCATTCTCTCCCAAAACCGGGGTAGGGGACATTCTGCCCATAAAATCCGGTGACCGCGGTCGGCACCGCAATGATCGCGGCCCAGCTGGTCACCTGCTTCATGATCACGTTGAGCCGGTTGCCCCGGACGGTCAGGTGGGTCTCCAGGATCGTGGTGACCAGGTCGCGCAGTGACTCGGTCCACTCGGTGGCGCGCAGCACGTGATCGTAGACGTCGTGGTAGTACGGCATCATCTCCTGGTCGACCACGTGCAGGTCGTGCCGCATCAGCGCGTTCACCACCTCGCGCATGGGCAGCACCACCCGGCGCAGCGTGACCAGGGACTTGCGCAGCTCGAAAGTGCGCCGCTGCATGTCCTTGTCCCGCGGATCGTCGTCGAACAGCTGATCTTCCAGCGCCTCGATCTGGCTGTCCAGCGACTGGACCGCCTCGAAATGGGTGTCCACCACGTAGTCGAGCAGGCCGTGCAGCAGGAAGCTCACCCCGGAGGAAGCCAGGTCCGGCGAGTCGTCCCAGCGCTTGACCACCGCGTCGATGTCAAACTTCGCTGACCGGCGCACGGTGACCAGGGCGTTGCTGGTGACGAAGGCGTCCATCTCGTAGTTGCCCAGCTCGCCGGAGGCGGCGTCGAGCGACACCGAATACGACGTGACGAACAGGTGCGACTGGTAGCGGTCCAGCTTGGCGCGCTGATGCTCAGCCACGGCATCCTCCACGGCCAGCGGGTGCAGCCCTAGCTCCTCGCTGATGGCGTGCAGATCCCCGGCCGTGGGCTCGCACAGGTCGAACCAGATCACGGCGGACGGATCGGTGAGGCAGTCCGAGACCTTGGCGACCGGAAAGCCCTCATCGACCAGGGCGCCGTCACGGTACAGGCGAGTACGCGGCATGCTGGCCAAGATAAGACGCAACGGCGCCGGGCTGGGGCCGGCCCCCACCGCGACGCCAGAATACGCTTACTGTCAGCCGCAAATTCAGTCAGGAAACTCATGCCTACCTGGTCCGAGCAGGTCATCTGGTGGCAGCTGCACCCGATCAGCTTTACCGGTGCCGAGCCGGCCGCGCGGCCGGCCGGGACACCCGTGGCCCACCGGCTGGGGCGGATCGAGGCGTGGCTGGATTACCTGATCGGGCTCGGCTGCAACGGGCTGGCGCTGGGGCCGGTATTCGCCAGCGGATCGCACGGCTACGACACCGTGGATCATTTCCGGATCGATCCGCGGCTCGGGTCCGAGGCGGACTTCGGCCATCTGGTGGCGGCCTGCCGGGAACGCGGCATCCGGGTCGCACTGGACGGGGTATTCAATCACGTGGGCCGCGGCTTCGGCCCGTTCCAGGACGTGCTCGCCCATGGTGCCAGGTCGCGGTACGCGTCCTGGTTCCAGCTCGACTTCGCGGCCAGCGGGCCGGACGGGTTCGGCTATGCGGACTTCGAGGGGCACCGCGAGCTGGTGAAGCTGAACCACGCCGAGCCCGCGGTGCAGGATTACGCCGCCGGAGTCATGGCGCACTGGCTGGACCGGGGCGCCGACGGGTGGCGGCTGGACGCCGCCTACGCGGTGCCCGCGCCCTTCTGGCGGGCCGTGACCAGCCGGGTCCGCCGCGATCATCCGGGCGCCTGGTTCCTCGGCGAGGTGATCCACGGCGATTACCCGGCGGTGGTGCACGAGGCCGGACTGGACACGGTGACCCAGTACGAGCTGTGGAAGGCCATCTGGAGCTCGCTGAACGACGGCAACTTCTTCGAGCTCAGCTGGGCCCTGGACCGGCACGACGGGTTCGCGGCCAGCTTCCTGCCGCTGACCTTCACCGGGAACCATGACGTCACCCGGCTGGTCAGCAAGCTGGCCGACCCGCGGCACCTCGGTCATGCCCTGGCGATCCTGCTGACCGTGGCCGGGACGCCCAGCATCTACGCCGGGGACGAGCAGGGGTTCCGCGGGGTCAAGCACGAGCGGGCGGACGGGGACGCGGAGATCCGCCCGGCCTTCCCGGATAACCCCGCTGTCCTGCCGCCCGCGGGCTGGCCGGCCTACCGGCTGCACCAGGACCTGATCGGGCTGCGCCGGCGTCATCCGTGGCTGGTCCGGTCCCGGGCCAAGGTGCTGCACCTGGAGAATCAGTCGTTCGCCTACCACGCGGCCGGCCCGGACGGCGGCCCGGGCCTGGCGGTCCTGCTGAACGTGTCCGGCGCGGCCGCCGAGTTCACGCTGCCCGGCGGGACCGGGAAGCGCCTGCTGGGCAGCACGGACGAGCAGGGCCCCGGCGCACCGGGTAGAGCCGCACGGCTGGGCGGTCGTCGAGCTCCAGCCGTGACGCTCCGGCAAGCCGGGGCAGCGGTGGTCAGCCGGTGGTGATCATGCGGCCGGAAACCACGCGGGTACCGGGTGCGCCGATGATGAGCGTGCCCGGCACGTCGCCGTCCGGTGCGCCCAGCAGGGCCTCGTCCAGGCTGCCCAAAGTGGCCAGCCGGACCTGCTGCCGGGGGTGCCCGGGCTGCCACACCACTGCGACCGGGGTGCGCTCCGGCCGGGACTGGCGCAGCGCGGCCAGGGCCGTTTTGAGCCGCTCGCCAAACACCTCGCCCGGGCTGACCGGGAAGGAGATCACGAAGCCGGCCCCGGCCGCGGCCGCTACCTGCCGCTCCAGCTCCCCCGGCAGGTCAGGGCCGGACAGTGAGATCTCCGCGTACCCCGGGCCGAACGGCGCGCCCGCGGCCACCGCCGCCGCCGTGCCGGCCGTGATGCCCGGGACGTCGATCATCTCGATGTCGTCGCCAGCCAGCGACAGGACCAGGGCGGCGGTCGCCGCCCCGGCGGCGTCCCCGCCGACCACGATCCCGACGGCATGCCCGGCCCGGGCTTCCGCCACCGCCCGCCTGGTCCCCGCGTCCGCGTCACCTGGTGCGCTGGCCAGCACCCGGGCGCCGGGCCGGGCCAGGCCGGTCACCTGCTCCAGCACATGGCCGGGGCCAGCCAGCACCGAGGCGCGGCGCAGTTCGCTGACCGCCCGCTGGGTGAGCAGGTCGCGCTGCCCCGGACCGATGCCGATCAGGGCCAGCCTGCCCCGCGGCCGGACCCGGGCGATGGCCACCCGGACGTAGCCCGCGGCGCGCTCCGGCACGACGAGATCCGCGGCGGCCGCCCCGGCCAGCGCGGCGGCCTCGGCCAGGCTGCCCGTAGTCAGCTGCCCCGCGCCGCGCCGCCACTCCCGTGCCGGGGCTGCAGCGAGCGCGCTGGGCGGGTAGAGGCGTACCGGCCAGCCCGCTTCCCGGGCCGCCGACAGGACGGCCTGCGGGGCGGGGTGCACCACGGCCATGCTGCTGACGCACGCCGCGGACAGCCCCGCCTCGACCAGGGCCTCATCCACCAGCCGCTGCACCGCGCTGGCTGACACCGTGCCGGCTGACACCGTGCCGGCTGGACACGGTGCCGGCTGACACCGGGTCGATGGCCATCGGGTCGCCCGGCGGGCCGCCGGCGTTACCGTCCGCCTGCACGCCGACGATCAGCGCTGGCGGCCGCAGTATCACGGTCCGGGCGTCCGGCCGGACCAGCCGGTCAGTGATCAGGATCCGGTCGGCCCCGGTGTCGCCGACGTTGGCCGGGAGCGGCGGGAGCGGCCATCGGTCCGCGGATTCCAGCCGGACCGGTTCCCCGTCGAGCAGGGCCCGGCCGACGGCCCCGATCGCTCCCTCGGCCGGCCAGCCCAGGTCCTCCAGCCCGGGCAGGCTCATCGCGTCGGTGGCCGTGGTGATCACGGCATCCGCGCCGAACACCTCCGCGACCCGGACCGCGAGCGCGTTCGCACCCGCCGCATGCCCGCCCAGTACCGCCACGGCGTGCCGGGCAGACTCGTCCACGCAGACCACGGCGGGGTCAGTCCATTTGCTGTTCAGCAGCGGTGCGATCAGCCGGACGGTGGCGCCGACCGCGAGGAAGCAGACCAGCCCGTCGCACTGGGCCCAGGCACGCGGCACCGCCTGCCGGGCCGGCCCCCGGTAGCTGCGGGTCCGGCCGGGCCAGGCCTGAGCCAGCCGGTCCGCTGCGGCCCGCCCGCCCGCGGTCACTGCGATGAGGCCGATCATTACCCTCCCCTTGCCCCCTGGGGCGGCCCACCGCCGTTGCGGCCCGGGCCAGCCGTGGCTGCATGCGACGACGGTACGCTACCGCGTCCCGAAACGTTTTAGGCTGCACCCCGCCGGGATGAATTGCACCGCTGCGCGGGTGACTTCTTCCACTGTCGCACAGTGCAGCTCAGGCGCTGGCGCGGCGGGGTAGCTGGTTTCCCTCCAGCGCGGCTTCCCGCTCGGTTTCCGCGTTCAGTTCCGCGCCCAGCATGACGGCCAGTCCGACCAGGTAGAACCAGAAGATCAGGATGGCCACGCCCGCGCGCGCCCCGGCCCGCGGCAGCAGCCACGGCGGCCCAGTTCGGCCAAGCGCCGCCCCGGCGGCGGCAGCGCGAACCAGTCTGGGTGTCCACCACCGCCATCGGCGATGGCCCGTTCCCGGTGCAGGCCAGGCCGGACGCGTCCACCCTGGCGCGGTCCGCGGAGGACCTGGCCCTGGCCCGGTTCACCGACTCGTCGATCATCAGCGCGCTACGGGAACTGCCCCGCGACTTCCGGGTCACCGTCTACCTGGCCGATGTCGAAGGTTATTCGTACCGCGAGATCGCCGCCATCATGGGCTGCCCGACCGGCACCGTCATGTCCCGGCTGCACCGGGCCCGGAGCCGACTGCGGAGCACGCTGCGCGACCTCGCCACCGAACACGGCATCGCGGCCTGACGTGATCCTTCAGTCCGGTTCGGGGGCGGACGGCAGCCAGCGTTCCATGCAGGTCAGCAGCTGCTCGGTGTCCACCGGCTTGGTGACATAGTCACTGGCCCCGGCGGCGAGGCTCTTCTCCCGATCGCCTTGCATGGCCCGGGCGGTCACCGCGATCACCGGTAGCGAGGCGAACTGCGGCATGGCCCGGATGGCCCGGGTGGTCGCATACCCGTCCAGCTGCGGCATCATCACGTCCATCAGGACCAGGTCGATGCCACCGGCCCGCAGCACCTCGATGCCCTTGCGGCCGTCAGTGGCGTGCACGATGGTCAGCCCGTAGAGCTCCAGGACCCCGGTCAGGGCAAACGCATTGCGCGGGTCGTCGTCCACGATCAGCACCGTGCGGCCACGGAGGCTCTCGTGTGCGGCCCCCTTGGCCACCGGCCGGATTGCGGCTGACATGGGCACGGCCAGGACCGAGTCACTGTCCGGCTCCGCCAGGGGGTGCGCGGCCAGCGAACTGGTCACAGTGCCGTTCGGGGTGCCCAGGGCCGCGCCCGTTGCGGAAACAGCGGGGCCGCCGTCCCCCGTCGTGAGGTCGGCGCCCGGCCAGCTGGCCGGCAGGTACAGGGTGAACGTGCTGCCAGTGCCCAGCTCACTCCGCACGCCGCTGGGCCCGGGCCGGCCGACCTGCCGCCGGTCCTGGTCCGGGACGGCCGGGCCTGCCAGCTCGGCGAGCCGCGCGGGCTGCTGCTCGGCGCCGATCCGGGCGCCCGCTACCAGGAGGAAGCCACCTCGCTGCGGCTGGGCGACACCCTGCTGATGTTCACCGACGTGCTGATCGAGCGCCGCAACGAGCCGATCGACGAGGCCATCGCCGCACTGCTGTGCCTGGCCAGCGAGCCGGTGACCAGCGTCGGCAGCTTCGCTGACATGCTGCTGACCCGGGCCAGGTCCAATACCGGGGACGACGCCTGCCTCGTCGCCGTCAGCGTCCGGTGATGCTATCCCTCGCTGGCCGCGGTCCCGTTGGCCGGGCTTCCACTCGCCGGTTTCTCGCTGGCCGCGACCGCCGCGACCGCCTCGTCCGCCGTGTCGTACCGGGGCAGCCGGTCGGCCAGGCCGGTGATCCACAGCGTCTTGGTGTACCGGTACCGCGGGCCGGCCAGCGCCAGCATGCCGCCCTTGGCGGTGAGCTTCTTCCAGTGCCCTACAATGACGGCCAGCGAGCTGGTGTCCATGAACTCGACCGCGGCAAGGTCGAGAATGATGCGGTCACTCTGATTGCGCGCGGTGGTCATGTACTCGTCGAACTCACGGCTGGTTACCACGTCGAGCTCACCGCTGACCGCGATGACCATGACCTGGCCATGACGATGCGACGACAGCCGCAGTCCCTCCACGCACGCTCCCGGACGGTCAGCACTCTGGGTGTTCCAACGCGGCCTAATCGTATGCCGAAGCAATGTCTGCGCGGTGCCCTGCATGGTCTCGCCGCTACGGGGAACCAGCGGCATCGTGGATGAGGGCAACGGGCGCGTCCAGGCACCGGGGCCTGGCGTGATGCCCACGGTCACCGGCGCCGGTGAGGTGGGCGGTGCCAGCCTGGGCCACGTCGCGTTTCCCTACCGCGGCACGGACGAGTACCTGGCGAACGTGCTGCCGTTCATCACCGGCGGCCTGGCCGAGGCCGAGCCGGTCCTCATCGCGGTACCCGGCGGGCTGGCCCGGCAGATCCGCGCGGCGCTGCCAGCCGGCTGGGCGCCAGCCGTTGCCGACATGGATGAGCTCGGCCGCAACCCGGCCCGGATCACCCTCGCCCTGGCCGCGTTCGCCGGCGAGCACCCCGGGCGGCCAGTCCGCTGCGTGACCGAGCTGATGTGGCCGGGCCGTACCCGGGCCGAGGCGGCCGAGGTGGAAAAGCACGAGGCCCTGGTCAACGTGGCACTGGCCGGGGTGCCCGCCCAGGTGCTGTGCCCGTACGACGCGGCCGGGCTGACCCGGGCCGCCATCGCCCGGGCCGGTCACACCCACCCGCTGATCCTGGCCCGGGGGCAGCGCGGGGAGAGCCGGGCCTACCGGGCCCAGCCGGGCTCGCTGGCCGAGGACGACCTGCCGCCTCCCCCGGCATCCGCCGAGTTCCTGGCCTACACCACCCAGCTGCATTCGGTGCGGGTCCTGGTCAGCCGGTACGCAGAGCACGCCGGGCTGTCCGCGGACCGCAGCGCCGACCTCATCCTCGCGGTCAGCGAACTGACCGCGAACACGCTGAGCCACACCAGCGGTGGCGGCACCGTGCATATCTGGACTTCCCGCCAGCACCTGGTCTGCCAGGTGCACGACAGCGGGTGGATCACCGACCCGCTGGCGGGCCGGCGGCGGCCCCCGCCGGGTGCCCCTGGCCAGGGGCTATGGGTGGTGAATCACGTCTGTGACCTGGTCGAAATGCGGACCGGGCCGACCGGCACCACGACCCGGCTGCGGATGCGGCTGGACGGCCCGGCCGCACTCCCGCCCGGCGGCTTCGCCTGGTCCCGGTGAGCCGCTGACCCGGCTGGTTACCTGGACGGCTACCCCGGCGGCTCGTTGGCGCGCAGCGCGAACATGGTCAGGTTGTCATGCAAGGTGCCCTTACTGACCTCCAGCACGACGTCCCGGATCCGGGAAACGATCTCCATCGGCGGCCGTCCCACCTGGGCCATCAGCTCATCGGCCAGCCGGTCCTCGAAGTCCAGCATCCCCGGCACGGACGCCCCGGTGACCCCGTCGGTGAACAGGAACAGCAGGTCCCCGGGGGCCAGGTTCACCTCCTGGGTGGCTGGCTCCGCGTCCGGGAACACGCCTAGCGGCAGGCCACCACCTTTGAGCGGCCTGGTCCGGGCGTCCGCGGTCACCAGCATCCCGCCCGGATGGCCAGCGCTGCTGTACCGCACGTGCAGCGAACCGGACTGCCAGCGCAGGTGGGCGACAGCGGCGGTGACGAACCGGCCGCCCAGGTCATCGGCCAGCATGATCTCGTTGGCGCGGCTCAGCACCGCCGCCGGGTCAGCGTCCCAGTGCGCCAGCACCCGGATCGCGTGCCGGGCCGCCGCGGTCACCCCGGCCGAGCCGCGCCCCATCCCGCACACCTCGCCGATGGCCAGCCCCCAGCCGTCACCGCTCGGGTAGACGTCATAGAAGTCACCGCCGACCACCTGCGCCTCGGTGGCCGCCACATGCACGGCGGCGATCTCGGCACCGGGGATCTGGCGCAGCTCCTGCGGCAGCAGGCTCTCCTGCAGCGCGTCCGCCACGTCGGCCCGCTCACGGAACATCCGGTGCGTCCGGATGGCCAGCGCGAACTGCTCCGCGAGCCCTTCCACGAGCCCGGCGTCCGCCATGCCGAAGCGGCCGCCGGACGCGGGCTTGGCCAGGGTCAGCACCCCGTAACACTGCTCGCCGTCAGTCAGCGGCACCGCGAGCACGGACGTCGCGCCGAGCAGCATCAGCAACGGGACCCCGTCGGGGTCGCTGTCCAGCAGGCCCGCATCCTCCACGTGGCTGAGGAACACCGAGCTCCGCGATTCGTAGGCCTGGCCTGGCGCTGACTCCGGGGTCGGATCCACCGCGGCGGCGGTCTTGGCCAGGTCCCGGGCGCCGGTGTCCTCCGGCCCGGCCACGCACTGGCGGCGGAGCCGCTGCCGCCGGGCGATATCGATGATCACCCAGGTGCCGAGGTCCCGGGCCAGCAGCCGGGCCGCCTGCTGCAGCATGACTGACTCGCTGACCGGCGCCTGCTCGAGCAGCAGCCGGGTGGCGGCGCTGACCACGTCGAGCCTGCGGGTCATCGCCTCGGTGACCCGGGTGACTTCGTCGCTGGCCGGCCCCTCGGCGCCGTCGCTGCCCCCGGCCCGGAAGCTGGCCGGGGTGGGAGCGGAGGCACCGGCCCAGCCGGTGACGGTGACGATCAGCTGGTCGGCGTCGCCAGCCAGGCTGACCTGGGACACGGTCAGCGTGCAGTCGACCGTCCCGTTCGCGCCGAGCAGGCTGGTCGCGAACTGGCGGGGTATGCCGGTGCGCAGCGCGGCGGCCAGGTGGGTCTGGGCCAGGGCACGCACCGGCAGGTTCACGAACGCGGTGAACCGCTTGCCGGCCGGGTAGCCGGGCGCGGAGCCAAGCAGGTCACCGGCGGCGGCGTTGGCCCGGCGCACCACCCCGTCCTTGTCCACCAGGAACATGGGCACCGGTGCCTGCCGGAACACCGCCTGCATCAGCCGCCGCTCGGCGTTCGCGGTGTCCTGCTGGGTGTCCGGGGCGGCGGCGGCGCCCCGGCCGGCCAGGGCGTCGATGGCGGCGTCCAGCTCGGTCAGGGCGGCGTCGAGTACCTGGGCCGGTTCGGCCTGCGGAACGGCCGCAGCCCGCCGGATCGCCTGGCTGCGTGCGCGCAGCGCGGCTACCTCGTCCTCGGGCTGCCTCGGTGGCAGAGGACGTGCCATGCCCGCTCCATCACCTCCGCCCCGCTACCGATAATCGCGCCAAAACCAGCGCATAGCCGCGCGGCTCACCGTATCCGCTCTTGCGTCAATAGTGCCACCCGGGCGGATCTGCGGACAGCCGGGCGAGGCCGCGCTCAGCCGCCGTCCGCCACCTGCCCGGACCGCCCGCGCGGACAGGAGTGTGGCCCAGGCGGATGCCCCGAATATCGACGCCTGGGCCACACACTGGTGGCTGCCGCACGCTGAGCGGTTTGAGTGCGGCAGCCCGTCCTTGGGCGTGCCCCGCCAGCGGTCCCGGTTCCGGGCCTGGACGGCGGGGCCCTGTGCCGCTTTCCACCCGGCCGGCGCCGAAACCACCCTGGCTGATCCAGCTGGGAAAGGTCCGGCAAAGAATCAAGAAATCCCGGCTGGCGGGCATACCTGCGGTGCCGGCGGGGAGTGCAACCGCTTACCTGGCCGGCCCGAATAAATAAGAGGAAGACCGATACGACGTGGGAGAACGACCGATGACTGCCGTTGCCGTGACCGACTGGCGGGACCTGGGCGCTTGCGTGTCCGCCGACCCGGAGCTCTTCTTCCCGATTTCTGTGTCCGGCGCCAGCCAGCAGCAGGAAGCGCAGGCCAAGGCGATCTGTGCTGCGTGCACGGTGCGCCCGGACTGCCTGGCGTTCGCGCTGAACACGAACGAGCTGCACGGGGTGTGGGGCGGCCTGGGCGAGGAAGAGCGGAACCGGCTCCGGCGCGAGGCGGCTGATGGCAGCTCTTTGCCCCAACGCCTGCCAGGTACCGGCCGCGTCAGCAAGCCGCGCTCCTCGCAGCCGGGCTCAGCCACCGTGTACGCGGGCGCACAGTAGGACTGGGAAGGCAGGACTGGGCACGGCAGGACTGGGCACGGCAGGACCCGAAGGGCCCGGAGTCGTTTGGGCCACTGCGCCGTGGGAAGTGACGCACGGCCCGGCCGGCCAGCGGATCAGCAGGCCGGCCGGAGTAGCCAGAAGGGACCATGGTCATGCCGCAGGCTGAATTCACCGGGGTGCAGAAGTTCCTGAACGGGGTGAGCTATCCCGCCACCAGGGAGCAGCTGGTCCAGCACGCCCAGGGCAACGGGGCCGGCCAGGAAGCGCTGGACGCGCTGCGGGACATCCCGGACCTGGAGTACGCCGAGCCCAGCGAGGTCAGCCTGGCGGTCGCGTTTTCCTAGCGGTGATCCGCCCGGGCGGCTAGACCGCCAGCAGGGCCCGGGCGGATGTGCGCACCGAGCAGTCGAACACGTCTGCCCGGCGGCTCGCGTCCATCAGGTTCGCGCCGATCGCAGCGAGGTCCTCGCGGCCCGGGGTGAGCAGCGTCACCCTGGCCCCGCTGGCGCGGACGGCCTGCACCTCGCGGAGCAGGCCAGCGGTGAGCATCCGCCGGATCCGGTGGGCGGTCCACTCCCACGCGGAGCGGACCCGGACCCGGACCAGGGTCGCGGCCGGGGCGAGCACGTAGACCTCGTCCAGGCCGGCCTGGGCCAGCAGGTCTGCGGAAGCCACAGAGCGCACCCCGCCGTCCACGTACCGGTGCCCGCCGATGTCGGCCGGCCGGAACCAGCCGGGAATCGAGCAGGAGGCGACCACCGCGTCCGGCAGCGAGGACGCCGGGGCGCCGCGGCGGCCGAACGCCACCCGCTGGCCGGAGTCATAGTCCACAGCCACGATCCAGGTCTGCCCGCGGCCCGGCCAGCCCTCCCCCGCGCTGCCCGGTTCAGCGTCAGCACCCCCGGTCAGGGTGGCGAGCATGGCCCGCAGCTGGTCGTGCTCGGCCCGGCCCCGGGGCAGGCAGGCGTTGACCACCACCCAGGGATGCACCCGGCGCGGCGCCCGCAGTGCCGTCATGAGCAGCCGGGGCGAGCCGATGCGCAGCTGCGGCCTGGGCGGCATGGCCGCACCGCCCAGGTCAGGTGAGCCGATCGCGCTGAGCGGGCCGGCCGGGCCGCCGCTCTGGTGCGCGACCAGGTCCGCCACGGTGAAGCCGGACCGCAGTGCAGCGGCGAGCACGCTGCCCGCGCTGGTGCCCAGCACCACATCGAGCTCACCGGCGGGGACTGGCAGCCGGTCCTGGACCGCGGCCAGTGCCCCGGTCATCCAGGCCGCGCCCAGTACCCCGCCGCCGCCCAGCACCAGCCCTGTCCGCGGACGCGTCACGATGTCATGCTCCGGAATGATTGCGTTAATTCTGGCTTCCCCAGAAGTTTGCCCGGATTACACGGTACCCGGCCAGCGTGCGCACGGAACTGGCCGCCTGCTCCCCGGGGCTGACCTCCGGCTACCTGTGCTGGGTGTGACGCCCTCCGCGATAAGTGTTGGCGGGCGGGCAGCGGCACGGCCCAGGATGAGGCACATGAGCACATCGGAATGGGCCCGGGCCGTCCGGCCGTCGCTGCCCGCGGAGCTGGCCCGGCGGCTGATCGAGGCCGCGGTCGCGGCCGCAGCGGCCCGATCGGTCCCGGTCACCGTGGTCGCCGTGGACGAGTCCGGGGTGGTCAAGGCGATGCACCGGATGGACGGGGCACCGCTGGTCAGCGTGCAGACCGCGTGGCACAAGGCGTACGCGGCCGCGGCGATTGGCATGCCGCCGGATGAGTTCTACTCCGCGATCGAGTCGGATGGCGCGGCGGTGGCGTCGTTCGCCACCCGGCCCGGGCTGGCGCTGATCGGCGGCGGGCTACCGGTGCTGGCGGACGGCCAGGTGGCCGGGGCGATCGGAGTGGCCGGCGCGATGACCGCAGCGGAGGACCGGCGGATCGCCGAGGCCGCGCTGGACCGGGCGGGCTGGTGAGGTCAGCCGTCCGTAGCCCCGGCCATGGCGCTGGCTTCCGCGATGACGATCTCCACGAACCGGCGCACCAGCGGGCTGGTGTCCTGGGTCCGCCAGGCCACGCACAGCGCGGCGGGCGGCACTCCCTCGCTGCGCACGAAGGCCAGGCCCGGCCGGGCGTAGAACATCTCCGCCGAGGCCGGGCAGAGGCTGACGCCCCGGCCGGCCACGATGTGCTCGCGCCATTCGTCGATGGTCCGGGCCAGCGCTCCGATGATCGGCTGGCCCCCGCCGGGCTGCGGCCGGAACAGCCAGTCGTCCCGCCACAGCACCGGATCGCTGCCGTCGGTGGCCTCTTCCGCGGCGATCCACGGCAGGCCGGCCACGTCGGCCAGGGTCAGGCTGGGCCTGCTGGCCAGCGGGTGCCCGGCGGGCAGCACGAACACCCGCGGTTCCGCTGCGACCTGGCACAGGCTGATGCCAGGCGCGCCGATCGGCGGCCGGACGAACGCGACCTGGGCGCTGCGGTCGATCAGCCCGCTGGCGGGCTGGCTCAGCTCGAACGTGCGGAGCCTGATCACCAGCTGCGGCTCGGCCCGCTCCACCGCGGCGAGCAGCGCGGTGGGCAGCTCGCCGCCGGCCGCCACGTGCAGGCCGACGGTCAGCTCGCCGCTGACCACGCTGGCCGCGTTCCGCGCCGCGGCCACGGCCCGGTCCAGGCTGGCCAGGGTGTCCTGGGCGGCGTCCAGGAACGCGGCCCCGGCCGGGGTCAGCGACACCCCGCGGCTGGTCCGGTCCAGCAGCCGGACCCCGAGCGCGTCCTCGAGCTGCCGGATCTGGGCACTGAGCACCTGCTGGGCGACGTGCAGCTGCCCGGCCGCGGCGGTGAAGCTCGACTCCTGCGCCACGGCCACGAAGTAACGCAAGTGCCTCAGCTCGATAGTCATCCCGGCCGATGCTATCGGCCGGCTATCCGCGCCAGGAAAAGGCGCGTTCACGGAGGATCCTGATGAGTGACAGCGCAGGTCAAGCGGGCCCGGCGGGTGAAGGCACGGCCGGTGCCGGGCAGGGCCGGCTGGCCCAGCTGATCGCCACCCGGGGCGGGCGGGCCACCCCGGAGGCCCCGTTCGTGATCGAGCACCGCGAGGCGCTCATTTACATGCTGTGTGAGGCGGCCGAGCTGGAGCACGGCATCATGTGCCAGTACCTGTTCGCCGTGTTCTCGCTCAAGCAGTCATCCAGTGAAGGGCTGTCCGAGGCGGAGCTGGCCGCGGTCACCCGGTGGCGCACCCAGATCTCCCGCGTCGCCGCGCAGGAGATGCTGCACCTGGCCCTGGTGCAGAACCTGCTGTCGGCGATCGGGTCGGCGCCGCACATGTCCCGGCCGAACCTGCCGCAGCCCGCCGGCCACTACCCAGCCGGGGTACAGCTCGCGCTGCTGCCGTTCGGCGAGGCCGCGTTGCAGCACTTCATGTTCCTGGAACGGCCCGAGGGCATGGACCTGCAGGACGCCGAAGGCCTGGCCGCGATGGGCCGGGCCGCGGCGCACCAGCTGAGCGAACGGGACATCGTGCCGCAGGGCCAGGACTTCGCCACCGTGGGCCACCTGTACCGGTCTATCGAGAACGGGTTCGCCCGGCTGGCCGCCAAGTACGGGGAGCGGTGGCTGTTCGTCGGCCCGCCGCAGGCGCAGGCCACCGCGCAGGATTTCCGCTGGCCGGAACTGGTCACCGTGACGGACCTGGCCAGCGCGCAGCGGGCTATCGACACGATCCTGGAGCAGGGCGAGGGCCCGCGCGGGCACTGGCGGAACGCGCACTTCGGCCAGTTCGTCGAGATCCTGGACGAATACCAGCAGATGAAGCAGGCCAACCCGGTGTTCGACCCGGTCCGGCCGGTGGTCGCCGCGAACGTGCGGCCGTGCCAGGGGCCGGTCCAGGTGCCGCTGATCACCGACCCGCTGACCGCCCGGGTGGCCGACCTGTTCAACGTGGCGTACGAGATACTGCTGCAGCTCTTCGAGCGATATTTCGCGCACACCGAGGAAACCCCCGGCCAGCTCGCGGTGCTGGCGGACGCGTCGGTCGCGCTGATGCTGCGGGCGATCAAGCCGCTCGGCGACCTGATCACCACGCTGCCGGCCGGGCCGGAGTACCCGGGCCGCAGCGCCGGGCCCAGCTTCGAGCTGTTCTACGAGAACGACTACCTGATGCCGCACCGGGAAGCCGCCTGGATGCTGCTGGCCGAGCGGCTGGACGAGGCCGTCTGGTTGTGCGAGGAATTGCAGGCCGGCCGGGGCCAGGCAGTGGCCGCGCAGCTGGGCCCGGTTGGGGACGCGCTGGCCAGCATCGCCAAGAACCTGGCCGCCCAGCTCCCGGCGGACAGCCCGCAGGCCCAGCGAGCCCGCCAGCCGCGGCCTGATCCGGCTGACCTGGCCGCGGCGCTGGCCCAGGCCGATGTGCTGGCCGGGGCAGTGGCGGCGGCCGTGGCCGCGGCGCCCGCGGACGCCCCGCTGGCCCGGGACGTCGGCAGCGTCTTCGCCACCGCGCATGCGGCAGTGCGCGCGGCAGCCGCTGGCGGCCCGGCAGAGACCGGCCTGGTGCCCCGGCTCACGGCCACAGCGCTCCGCCCGCTGGCGCAGGTGCTGGCGGCGGCACCCCGAGGCGTTGCGGAAAAAACGGATGTGGCCGCGGACCAGCAGGCCGGTGCGGCGGGCAGCGCGGACGAGCTGATCTGGCAGGCGGCGACCGCGGCCACGGGCCTGCTGGCCGCACTCGGCCCGGAGCGCCCGCCGGGCCTGGCCGAGGCGGCCGCGGGCCTGCAGGCGCTGACGGTGGAGCGGGCGGCCGACCCAGCCGCGGCCGCTGGCCAGCTGCGGGAGCTGATGGCCGGGCTGCCCGCAGCGATCCGCACCGCGCCGGACGGGCCGTACCTGGTCACGAACGTGGCGCTGCGCGATCACCTGGGCGCGCCGGTGCCAGCGCCGCCCCAGCTGGTCCCGCCCCAAATGGCTCTGTGCCGGTGCGGCGGGTCGGCCCGCAAGCCGTTCTGCGACGGCAGCCACGCCAGCAACGGGTTCACCGGCGCCAAGGACCCGAACCGGGTGCCGGACCGGCGGGACAGCTACCCGGGCCAGCAGGTGGCGATCCTGGACAACCGGGGTCTGTGCCAGCACTCCGGGTTCTGCACGGACCGGCTGGCCACCGTGTTCCGGGCCGGCCAGGAGCCGTTCGTCGCGGCCAGCGGCGGCCGGCTGGACGAGATCATCCGGGCGGTGCGGGACTGCCCGTCCGGCGCGCTCGGCCTGGCCATCGACGGCCAGCAGCAGCCCGCGCTGCGGGACTGGGCCGGGACCCGCGAGCCAGCCGTCGAGATCACCCAGGACGGGCCGTACCGGATCACCGGCGGGATCAGCCTGGCCGCAGGCGACGGCAGCGAGATCCCACGGAACCAGGGCGCGTCCGCCGAGCACTATGCCCTGTGCCGGTGCGGGCACTCGCAGAACAAGCCGTTCTGCAGCGGCATGCACTGGTACGTGAACTTCCGTGACCCGGCGCGGCCCGGCGAGCCGACCCTGTTCGAGTGGGCGGGCGGCCTGCCGGCGCTGGCCCGGATGACCCGGCTGCTGTACGAGAAGCACATCCCGGCCGACGGGTCGCTGGCGGCGGCGTTCGCGGACATGCCGCCAGGGCACCCGGTGCAGGAGGCCCGCGCCCTGGCCGAGGCTTTCCGCGGCCCGGCCGCCGGCCCTCCCCCGGACCTGCCGCCGGCTGAGCTCAGCACGGAGCAGCGGAGCCGGTGGGCCGCGCTGGCCGCCCAGGCCGCCCGGGACGCCGGGCTGCCCGCCGACGAGGCGTTCCAGGCCGCGCTGACCTCCTACCTGGACTGGGCGTCACGGACCGCGGCCGGGGCGCCGGGGGTGCTGTCCGGCCCGGGCCGGCCCAAGGTCCGGTGGGACTGGACCGCAGCCGGGCCGCCCGTCAGCCTGCCGGACGCCGCCGCGGAGCCGGCCGCCCCGGCGGGCCCGGCGGTCCCGGTGCCCGGGCCTGGCGAGCCGGTCAGCTTCGGCACGCATATCCAGCCGCTGTTCCGGGAGAGTGACCGGAAGTCCATGTCGTTCGCGTTCGACCTGTGGGCGGTGGACGATGTCCGGGCGCATGCCGCGGAGATCCTGAACCGGCTGCGGGACGGCTCGATGCCCTGCGACGGCGGCTGGCCGCCGGAGCGGATCGCGGTGTTCCAGCGCTGGACGGAATCCGGCACCCAGCCGTAGCGGCGGGCCGGGCGGCGGGCCGTGGCACAGGGATAAGCCGCGGCGGACTGGGTAGCCGCCTGCTGTGACAATCGAGGACAACCCCACGCCGCCCGCTGGGGCGGGCATCGCGGAACTGCACGCGCTGCTGCTGAGCACCGAGACCATCGAGGAGTTCCTGCAGGAACTGGCGGTCGTCGCGGCCCGGGATGTGCGGGACGGCCTGTCCTGCGGGATCACCCTGAATACCAAGGGCCTGCCGCGGACCGTGGCTAACAGCGACCTGCTCGCCGCCCAGCTCGATGAGGTGCAGTACGGCTTCAACGACGGCCCGTGCCTGCACGCCATGCGGGACGAGCACCTCGTCTGCATCGACGACACCGCCAGCGACGGCCGCTGGCCGGACTTCGTGATCCGGGCCGCCGGGCGCGGCATCCGGTCCTGCCTGGCCGTGCCGCTGGTCGCGGACGGGAAGAACGCGGGCGCGCTCAACTTGTACGCGCCCGTGCCCGCGGCGTTCGGCGAGGCCGAGGTGCGGCGGGCGGAACTGCTGGCGGAGAACGCGTCCGGGGCACTGGCCGTGGCGCTCCGGCTGGCGTCCTGTGTCCGGCTGACCGAGCAACTGCGGGCGTCGCTGGACTCGCGAACGGTCATCGACCGGGCGGTCGGCGTGATCATCGAACGGCAGCAGTGCACCCAGCGGGAGGCATTCCAGGTGCTGCGGGCCGCCTCGCAGAACCGGAACATCAAGCTGCGCGACGTGGCCGCGGCCGTGGTGATCAGTGTCCGCGGGGAGCCGCCCGAGGCCGCCTCGTTCGACCTGGGCTGACTAGGCCGGGCTGCCTGGGCCGGGCTGCCTGGGCCGGCTTGGGCCGGTCTGGTGGATCATGTCAATGTGGTGGCTTTTTCGCATATGTGATGCAAAAGCCACCACATAACGGCGCAGATGATCCTGGCGGGTGCTGGTGGTGTGGTTGGTGCTGGCGGGGCGTCCCCGGCCCGGGGACCCGGGACCCGGGCAGGCGATCCCCGGGTTAGACGGAGGTTCCCGCGGAGGGGCCGGGGGCGGATGGGTCGGTGGACTCCCCCGGGGCCCCGGACCGGGCGGCCAGCGCCGCGCCCACGGTCGGGTGGATAGTGATCAGCGCGCCGACGTTGAGCAGCTCGAAAACCCGCAGCACCTGGACGGAACTCGCGACCACATGGAACCGCCGGCCCTGCTGGGCCGTTTCGCCCCGGCCCTGGAGCAGGACACGCACCCCGGAAGAATCACAGAACCCGGTATGAGACATGTCCGCGACCAGGTCCGTCGCACCCTCGGCCAGCAGCAGGCGCAGCTGTTCCAGCAGCTGCCGAGCATTGGACACGTCCAGCTCGTCGGGCAGGCGCACGACCGCGTACGTCCCAACCCAGTGGACCGGAAAGCCCTCGACCGACACGGCATTCTCCTTGGCCGAACGCCATAGGGCAGGCCGCGTCTCAGGACCCGCGATGGCGCGGCAGCGGTTGTTCCTCGTGCCGCCGGATATGGATATCAGCTTGCGTGGGGCGCCGCAACCCGGCCGCGCCAGGTGGGCCGGTAAACGAACGCGCCGTCCGCCTGGTAATCGAAGCGGAACCCGGTCTCGCGCAGGTAATGGCGCATGGCCGCGCTCTGGCCCTTACCCCAGTGCCAGTCGATGACCCAGCCGACGCCCATCGCCCGGGCATTCCGCCGGGCCGCGGCCACGTCCGCGGCGCTGACCCGGCGGCCGGCCTGAACATTGAGCAGGGTCATGAAGAACGCCTGTGCCTCGACCCCGGCCACGGTCGGCTGCGGGACCCGGGAGATGAAGCCGGCTGCGCGCGGATGACCGTCAGAGGTCTGCAGGACCTGAGCTTCCGGATCGAAGCCGTTGCCGAGGATGTTGGTGCCGCCCCGGATGCCGAACGGGACGTCCACCACCATGGAACCGGAGTGGTCGGCGGCGATCGGGCCGTCCACGGCAGGCAGCGCGGTGGGCATGGTGCCCATCGCGCCGGGGTTGCCGGACCAGCCGGCTTCGAAGAACGCGAGCACGACGACCACTGCGATGGCGGGGGCGGCGTGATAGCGAAGCCAGTTCACCGCGGCCCCGGCCAGCAGGGATGCGGGCACGATGCCGAGCATCATGATCCGGTTCGCCTCCCGGAAGCCGGACAGGCCCGGGATGCGGACGAACCAGGTGAACGGCATGAGGGCGGACACCGGCGGCCGTACAGCGACGTCGCGAACGGGATGAAGGTGTGCGTGCCGATCTTCAGCACCGCACCGAGCGACAGCACGATGCAGCCCAGCCAGAGCAGGGCCAGCCGCCGGGTGCTCCGCTGCCGCCAGCAGACCACCACGCCCAGCATCGCGAGCAGCGACAGCACCAGGCCGTAGGTGGCGATGCCGTCGCCGGTCGGGCCGCTGTAGGCAAAGCCGAGGCCGCCCAGCCCGTAGTCGGCCGCCCGCGGCGAGAGCAGGAACATGTCCGGCAACTGCACGCCGCTCACCACGTACGAGGTGGCCAGGGCCCCGGTCGGGGAGCCAGCGCCACCCGAGGCGAACTGCTGGATGATCGCGATGATCTGCGGGCTGGCCACCACGGCGCCCACCGCCGCGGCCAGGGCGGCCGGCTTCAGCTGCGCGGTGACCGGCCGCCGCAGCAGCCACGGCACGAGCACGCAGGTGGCCAGGATGATGGCGAGCACGGCCAGTTCCTGGTCGGTCAGCAGGGCGGCGCCCACCGCCACGCCGAGGATGACCGCCTGCCGCCGGCCGGGGCGGCGGGTGAACCGGATCGCGGCCTCCAGCACGATGGGCAGGAACAGCGCCCCGGCGGCGAGGTTCAGGTGGTACCAGGACCGCCAGGCCAGCATGGAGGACAGGCCGAAGAACGCGCCCGTGGCGATCGCGCCCGTCGGCGACGGCAGCCACAGCCTGGCCACCCGGTACATCGCGTAGCACATCAGCCCGGGCAGGGCCAGGGACAGCAGGTTGTACGAAGCGCTCGGGCCGAACAGCACGGTGACCGGCATCAGCAGCACGCCGGGCAGCACGACCAGAGCGTGCAGGCCGAGCTGGGTGCCCACCGGCGCGGCGATGCTCCGGGTGAACCACGGGTTGCCGAGGTGCTCGATCTGGTGGGCGACCCACCAGAAGCCCCACACGTAGCTGCCCGCGTCCCGGGTGTCGGGCAGGCGGCCGGCCAGATAGGTAGCGCGGGGCCAGGACGCCGCGATGCCCGCGGCAAGGAAGCCGATGAGGATGACCAGATGGCCGAGGACCGGATGGCTGGCGGCCCGGGCGGGCACGGAGCCAGCCCGGCCCGGCCCGGTGCGGCCCGGCCCGGTACCGCCTGGCCGGGCGCGGCCCGGCAGGGTGCGGCCTACCCCGGGGCGCTTGACCGGCCTGGCTACCTGGCCTTCCCGGGGGGGTGCTGTCTGGACCGGCGCCGCCGGGGCAGGTGCTGCCGCGGCCGGCGCTACCAGGGCTGGCGGATCGGCGGAATCAACGCGGCCGGTCATGCCCGGCGCTGCTGGCGCCTGCCCATTAAGGTCCGCTCGGTCCATCCGATTCCCGCCTCGTGCTGCTCCGCGCTTGGATTCATGACTGTTCGCCGGTCCGGCGAGGTAGACGGTGCAGGGCTCGGTAAAGGCCTGGTGGGCTGGCTGGTACCTGCTTCCCCGTCAAGCAGAGTCGTGCCAGTCTACCGGCCCGGCCGATTCGGGTCAGATTACGACCACTGCTAGCGTGTTTTCAGTGGCATTGCACGGATTCGAGGAGTGATGATTTTGCCAGCGCTTTATTGTGGCTTTTATTAGCCAATAGCTTCAACGGCCCACCCTCCCCGCATTATGTGCACAAATCGTTACCTCGCGGTGGTCCGGGCCGGGTGCGGATCCGGCGTAGCCGGCCCGGCCGGCCGGGCGGGTAGCTGACCGGTAGGCTGGCCGGGCTATGACAAGCGAGGCTGAGATCATCGTGCAGCTACCGCGCGACGGCGCGGTGGACCGTTCTCTTCGCGCCGACACGCCACCGAGCCTGCGCACCGGTGAGGTCGTGCTGGACCATCTCGCCGCGGGCGAGGGAGATGGCGGCGGCCTGGGACGGCCAGAGGACGGTGAGATCATCTTGTCGGTACCGTCCCCCGAGGCGCTGCGCCGCCAGGCGGATGAAGTGCGCGACGTCGTGCGGCACGCCCCAGCGGACGGTAAACCGCCGGTGATCATGGTCGAGGCCGCCGAGTACCTGCGCCAGGACGAGCTCGACGTGGTGCTGGACGCCGCGCGCCGGGCGCACCGCCAGGTCATCCTGCGCATCGTGGCCGACGCCTGAGCCGGGCAGCCGGTCATGGCGGTAACCGCGCGGCCCGGGTACACCACCGGCTCGGTAACTTCGGCTGACGGCACGATCATCGGCTACCGCCAGTTCGGCCAGGGCCCTGGCGTCATCCTGGTCCATGGCGGGATGCAGGCCGCGCAGAACTTCACCAAGCTGGCCACGGCACTGGCCGGGTCGTGCACCGTGTATGTGCCGGACCGCCGCGGCCGGGGGCTGAGCGGGCCGCACGGTGAGCACTACGGCCTGGCGGCCGAAGCCGCGGATATCGCCGCCCTGGCTCAGCAGACCGCGTCCCGGAACGTGTTCGGGCTGAGCTCAGGGGCCCTGGTCGCGCTCCGGGCAACGCTGGCCCGGCCGGCCATCCGCCGGGTCGCGGTGTACGAGCCGCCGCTGTCGGTCGATCACTCCGTCCCACTGGACTGGGTGGCCCGGTACGACCGCGAGGTGGCCCGGGGACGGCTCGGCCCGGCCGCGGTGACCGCCATCCGCGGCACCCAGACCGCGCCAGCGGCACTCCGCTTCACCCCGCGGCCGGTGCTGGGCGCGCTGTTCGCCACGTTGCTGCGCCTGCCCGGCGCGCAGGCCAGCCGGGACGGTCACGGGGAACAGGTCCCGCTACGTGCGCTGGTGCCCACGATGCACTACGACGCGCAGCTGGCCGCCGAGAGCGAGGGGACGCTGCCGGCCTACGCCGCCCTGTCCGCCGAGGTCCTGCTGCTCGGCGGCAGCCAGAGCCCGGCCTTCCTGAAGACCTCCCTGGACGCGCTGGCCGGGGTGCTGCCCGGGGCCCGCCGGGCTGAGCTGCCCGGCTGCGATCACCTGGCCCCGGACAACAGAGGTCAGCCGGAGCGGGTCGCCGCGGAACTGCGCCGCTTCTTCACCGCACGCTGACCCGGGACCTCCTCACTGCTGGCCCGAGCCAAGTCCCGCTCACCCGGGGCCGGGAGCCGCTTGCGATGGGTCGAGTGCCTCTGGCCGTCACGGTAAATCTTGTTTTCCTATCGATATAATAGGATAATGGCCGTATGTCCACTCTGGATGAGTCCGCCGTGGAGGTTACGGCCGCTGAGTTCCGGCACGCGATCGGTCACTTTGCCACGGGGGTGTCGGTGGTGACCTCGGTCAGCGCGGGCGGCGAGCCGGTCGGTACCACGGCCAGCGCGGTCACCTCACTGTCCCTGGACCCGCCGCTGGTACTCGTCTGCTTCGACCGGGCCAGCCTCACCCTGCAGGCGGTGCTCAGCCACGGCGCGTTCGTCGCCAACGTGCTGGCCGCGCGGCAGCAGCACCTGTCGGCCAACTTCGCCCGGCGCGGCCTGGCCGCGGCCTGGGATGGCGTCCGGCACCGCCCGGGGCTGACCGGCAGCCCGCGGCTGGACGGGGCGCTGGCCGCACTGGAGTGCACGGTGGAGCACCGGCTGCCGGGCGGCGATCACGAGATCGTCGTCGGCCGGGTGCATGACGTGCAGACGAATAGCACGGACGCCGCCCCGTTGCTGTTCTGGCGCGGCTCGTACGCGTCCCTGGGTGAGGCGTGACCTTCCTGGCCATTTACCCTGATCACGTACTGGCGGATCCGGTCGCGGCCGGCCCTGGCCATGAGGCCGTATCCGCCGCCCGCTGGCGGTTGAATTTCCCGGACCGGATTTTATAGCATCGGCAGCGTGACCAACCAGGAATATTACGCGGCGCAAAGCCCCGTCACCGATCCAGGGCAATTCGCTGGCCGGGTCAGCGAAATACCCGGCACCTTGTCCTCGATACGCACAGCAGCGCGCCAATTGGTATTCCATTACCGCGCCGGCGGTGATTTCGCCGGGAACGGCATCGAGGCCGGCCGGATAGCCGAGATCGATACGCGGTACGCCGAGGACATGCTGGCGCGGCTCGTCTGCCTGGCTGACCTGCCGCTGGGTTCGCCGCGGGCACCGGCCCAGCGGCTCGTCGGCTGCTGCCGGGACGTTACGGTGCTGTTCCTGGCCGCCGCCCGGCAGCACGGGTGCGCCGGCCCGGCCCGGGTCGGGTTCGCCACCTACTTCGCCCCGGGCTGGTTCATCGACCATGTGGTCGCCGAGGTATGGGATGAGGCCGGGCAGCGCTGGCGGCTGGTCAACCCGGAGTTGACCGACGACCACGCCGACCCTGCGGACGGGATCCGGATCGACCCGGAGGACGTGCCCGCCAGCCGGTTCCTGACCGGCCCGGCGGCCTGGCGGTCCTGCCGGGCCGCCCGCACCGACCCGGCACGGTTCGTAGTGGACCCTGGCCTGGATATTCCGCTGACCCGCGGCTGGCCCTACCTGCGGCACAACCTGGTGCACGACCTGGCCGCCCTGGCCAAGCACGAGATGCTGCTGTGGGACTACTGGGGCGTTGCCGACGGGCTGGCCGAGCCGGGGCCAGGGCAGCTCGCCGCCCTGGACGAGCTGGCCGCGGCTATCTGCTCCGCCGACGTCCCGCCCGGCCGGGTCCAGGCGCTCTACCAGCGCGACGGATTCCGCGTCCCGGCGGTGATCACCAGCTACTCCGCGGCCAGCGATACGCCCCGGGTCCTGCGCCAGGCGCACGGGCGGTTCGTGCCGTCGGACCCGCCCGATCGCACGCGATCTGACTGACGGCGGCCGGGCAGCCGCCGGGAGCCGGGCGGGGCTGGGGCCGGGCCGGCTGGGCCTGTCACACCTCCGCGCTATGGATCGTCATATCAGCGGCTAGCAGACCCCCTCACCGGGGGACGCTTAGCGGCTAGCAGCCCTCACGGGGACGCTCCGGCGGGCGGAAGAGGAGACATGACACCACCCATCCTGGTCACCGGCGGGACTGGCACGCTCGGCCGCCACGTCGTATCGCGGCTGCGGGACGCTGACCGTGAGGTCCGGGTGCTGAGCCGCCGCCACCACGCCAGGCAGGACGGCGTCCAGTTCGTGACCGGCGACCTGGCCACCGGGGACGGAATCGGGGCGGCGGTGACAGGCGCCAGCACGATCGTGCACTGCGCGAGCAGCTTCCGGGGCGACGCCATTGCGACCCGGAACCTGGTCCGGGCGGCTGCACCGGGGACAGCCGGGGCGCCGCATCTGGTCTACATCTCGATCGTCGGCGTCGACAGCCTCGCGTTCGGCTACTACCGGTCCAAGCTCGAGACGGAGCGGGTGGTGGCCAGCTCAGGGCTGCCGTGGACGACGCTCCGCGCCACCCAGTTCTACGACCTCATCCTGAGCGGGGCCAGGCCGCTGGGCAGGCTGCCGGTGATACCGGTCCCGGCCGGGTTCGTGGTCCAGCCGGTCGATGCGGATGAGGTGGCGGCCCGGTTGGTCCAGCTCGCGCTGGGCGAGCCCGCCGGCCAGGTGCCGGACATGGGCGGACCGCAGGTGCTCAGCTTTGCCGAGCTGATCCGCGCGTACCTGCGGGCCAGCGGCAGGCGGCGGCGGGTGGTACCGGTCCGGCTGCCCGCCACCCGGAAGATCCGGGCGGGCGCTCTCCTCCCCGTGCCGGACGGTCCGCCCGGGCCCACCCTGGGGCACCGGACCTGGGCGGAGTTCCTGGCTACGACGCTGAACTGAGCGGGACGCTGGCGAACAGCCCTGCGCAGCGAGGTCCTGCGTGCCGATAACCTTCAGCAACCGCAGCGCGTCATGCGCCGGGCTGCCGGCGGCGCCGTGTCGGGCACCAGCCACTGGTCCCGGCAGGAATCGTGGATGGCCGCCTGGCCCCGCCACCGCTGTGGCAGATAATCCTCCGGCCTTGGCGTGCCGCCGCTCATCGGCAAGGATCACCACGGTGAACGCAGATGACAGCGCCAGGATGCGCGATCTCCTGGCCAGCAACCGCACGTTTCTCGCCTGGATCCGCACGGCGATCTCGTTCGCCGGGCTCGGTTTCGTGGTCGCCAGGTTCGGCATCAGCACGGGCTTAATCCGCGCATCGGGATATCTCGGCATCCTCATGGCCCTCATCGGGCTGCTGTTCACCGGTGTCGGGTACTTCCAGCACATCTTGGTTCTGCGCCAGGAGACCGGGCCGCCCGGCTCGCCTCAGCCACCCCGGTGGCCAGCCGTGGCGGCGGCCGCCTGCTGCGCGCTGGCCTGCGCGCTGATCACGGGCTTCCTCATAGCCAACACGGTTTGAGCCCGCAGGCCGATGAATCTGCGGCGCGGCCACCGTCAGAACGTCAGTGAGCTGTGATAGCCCTGGTAAGCGGCAGCCGGTCCAGGCCGTCACGCCTAGATCCATCTGGGCGGGACGCTGCGTCCGGCCCTGGAAGGAGTGGCTATGAGTGACGTGCGAGTGCTGGTCGGTACCCGGAAAGGCGCGTTCGTCCTGACCTCAGACGGTAAGCGGGAACAGTGGGAGGTCAGCGGACCCCATTTCCCCGGCTGGGAGATCTACCACGTCAAGGGATCACCGGCGGACCCGTCCCGGGTGTACGCGTCGCAGACCAGCGGCTGGTTCGGGCAGGTGATCCAGCGCTCCGACGACGGCGGCGCGACCTGGCAGCCGGCGGGCAACGAGTTCAGCTATGACGGCGTGCCCGGCACGCACCAGTGGTACGACGGGACACCGCATCCGTGGGAGTTCGCACGGGTCTGGCATCTGGAACCCGCGCTGGACGATCCGGACACGGTTTACGCCGGGGTCGAGGACGCTGGCCTGTTCCGGTCTACTGATGGCGCCCGGAACTGGCGGGAACTGCCCGGGCTGCGCGGCCACGGCTCCGGGCCGTCCTGGCAGCCGGGTGCGGGCGGGATGTGCCTGCACACGATCCTGCTGGACCCCGGCACGCCCGGCCGGATGTTCGCGGCCATCTCAGCCGCGGGCGCGTTCCGGTCCGACGACGCGGGTGAAACCTGGCGCCCGGTGAACCATGGCCTGAAATCCGAGGGCATCCCTGATCCTGGCGCCGAGGTCGGCCACTGCGTGCACCGGATCGCCCTGCACCCCGCGCGCCCGGGGGTGCTGTTCATGCAGAAGCACTGGGACGTGATGCGCAGCGACGACGCGGGCGAGTCATGGCGCGAGATCAGCGGGAACCTGCCGACCGACTTCGGCTTCCCGATCGACGTGCACGCGCATGAGCCGGACACCGTCTACGTGGTGCCGATCACCAGCGATTCCCATCACTTCCCGCCCGAGGGCAAGCTGCGCGTCTACCGCAGCCGGACCGGCGGTGACGAATGGGAAGCGCTGACCGCGGGACTACCGCAGGAACACTGCTACGTCAACGTGCTGCGGGACGCGATGGCCGTGGACTCCCTTGATGCCTGCGGGATCTATTTCGGCACCACCGGCGGGCAGGTGTACGCCTCGCCGGACGCTGGCGACCACTGGGCGCCGATCGTCCGGGACCTGCCCGCGGTGCTGTCCGTCGAGGTGCAGACGCTGCCATGATCCGGGTGGTACTCCCCGCGCACCTGCGCGCGCTCGCGCGGGTCGGCGGCGAGGTGGAACTCGCCGTCGATGGCCAGGTCACCCAGGGCTCCGTGCTCGATGCCCTGGAGGCCCGCTACCCGGTGCTGCGCGGAACCATCCGCGACCACCACGGCGGACGGCGCCGGGCGTTCATCCGGTTCTTCGCCTGCCAGCAGGACCTGTCGCACGAGCAGCCCGACACCCCGCTGCCCGAGGCGGTCGCGTCCGGTGCGGAGCCGTTCCTGATCGTTGGGGCAATGGCCGGCGGTTAGCGGTCCGGGATCAGCCCAGCCCGCGCTGATCATCAACGCACACCATGCCCGCGGCTCGTGATCATGGCATGTCCGGGCGCACTGGCGTGGCGCTGACCGCCTCGAGTTCCGTGGCCATCGCGACGACCAGGCCACTGAGCCAGCCGAGCAGGCCCGAGTACTCGAGCCGCACCTCGGCAGCGCCAGCAGCAGCCGCCCCGGACCCGCAGAGCTGCCGCAGCTCTGCGGCAAGAGCCGGGGACACGGACCGCTCGATCTCCGCGCGGGCCACCTCAACCAGGTGCTGGGCCTGGGCCAAGGACTCCGGCGGCGGGTCAGGCGAGCGGAGTTCCTCGCTGGCCTCGCAGAGCATGGCGTAGACCCGTATCACCCGGCCGGGCGCCTGCACCCGGTAGGCCTTGCCGGACCCGGCCAGCGGGCCTAGCGCTACGACCAGCGGATAGGCAGGCACTCCGGTGGGAGCCCCACCGGGCCGCACAGTAGTGGCCATCACGATCACCTCCGGACATCAGGCATCGCATGGCGGCAGGTAGTGGCCTGACATGCCATGGGTGCCGTCAGCTCCCGCATCCCCCAGCATGCGGGTGGGGGCGCCACCCCGGGCAGAGCCGAAGGTCGTACCGGATGCGGCAAAGGGCCCGGCGTGAACCTGGAAAGCATCCCTCCGAACGCCGGGCTCGCCGATACCGGCTGCGGGAGAGACCTGTTCTTGGCTGCCTGGATCGGCAGGAAGCCCGGAAGCGTTAGGTCGTAGGGCCTGTTGGAAGGTGAGGTTCGGCTCTGGCTCCCTGCCCTGGGAAGCGCCTACTGTCCCTGACCAGTAGGTGGCAGCCCGACGGCATACGTGCGCACGTGGCTGCGCCGCCGTCTGGCTGACCGGAGGTTGTGTGAGATGGCCGACCGCAAGGACACCGCCCTGGCACCAAGATCACGTTCGGCGCCCAGGGTCGTGGCGCCGAGGAACAACGTAAACGTCGCCCTTCCCTTCTCGAAGATCACGGCCGGCGAGCCGGTGAAGATGAAGGCAGGGGACTGGATCAGCCTGGCCGGATTGGGGGTATCGGTCATCGGATTCAGCATTGCGATCTGGCAGCTCATCCGCACCGCAAACGCATCAGAAGCGGACCAGGCAAACCATCGAGCGAACCAGTAGACATGTCCGCGGGCCGGACGCGGCTTTGGTCTCCGGCAGGTGGTCACCGTGCCTGGCGCAGGATCGGTGATGGGCACCTTTCCACCCACGAGCCGAACCGTCGTTATCCCGGCTCTGGCTGCAACCTGGACGGTCCGCCCGATAGCCGTCCAGGGCCTCCTCCTCATGCCCGCCGTGCAGAGGGCAGAGCCTCGATGCTGGGTCCTTCGCCCTCCCGGCCCAGGCCGTTGGACTCTCCTATGGCCGCGGTGGCGGCGGGATTATGACCGTGGAGGGATCTCCGGGCAGACGAGCAGAACGCCAGGCCGCCCAAGCCCGTCCGTCTTCGATCTGTGCGCGTGCGCATATCGGAATGGAGGGGTTATGACTATCGTCTCAACACCTCACCACGGCGGTCAGACTCCGCACCGGACCAAGCCTCAGGTGGCAGCCTTCATCACCCTCCTCATCCTGGCCGCCATCGGGGTGGTGCTACTGGCGCGTGACGTCCTGCCCGGCTCATCGAGATCGTCAGGTGTGCAGGGCTCGGGCGCCGCCGCCACCTCCACCCGAGCACTGGCGAACTTCAGCGGCATCGACCTCGCCGGGAGCAACAACGTCACGGTCGTGGCCGGGGCACGGCAGTCAGTCGTCGTCCACGCCGACACGAACCTGCTCAGTCACGTGACGACCCAGGTAAGAGCCGGGACGCTGATCATCGGGGACGTCGGCAGCTTCTCGGCCAGGAGCCCCATGTACGTGGAGGTCAGCGTGCCATCACTGGCAGCGCTGGAGCTCAGCGGCAGCGGGACGATCACGGTGACCGGCATCAGCGCATCGCAGCTGGCCGTGACCCTTCCCGGCAGCGGTGACATCGACGCCAGCGGTTCTGTCACCCGGCTCAACGTCTCCATCGACGGCTCCGGCAATGCGCAGCTCAGCGGCCTGGCCGCCCGGAACGTGGACGCGGTCGTCAGCGGGTCGGGCACCATCTTCGTGACAGCGACGCAGAGCCTGGCCGCCAAGGTGCCAGGCAGCGGCGCCGTCCTCTACGGCGGCAATCCTCCGCAGGTAACGACCAGCATCACCGGCAGCGGAGCGGTGACACCCGGCTGAGCAGCAGGGCAACAAGCGCCGTCGGCACGCGGGTGCTGCTGTCAGTCTTCCTGACCCTTGGCCCCGGCTTCCTTAACCTCGGGTCCGTAGCCGGCGCTGCTCAGCATCCGGCGCAGGTCGATAACCGTCTGGGTGTCGATGTCCTTATGCGCGGGGATGTCGAAGAATTCGGTCCCAGACCCGACAGTCACGGCAACCATGCCATCGTGGCGTTCCACGACCGAGCCGATCGCCTCCAGCAAAGAGACCACAGCATGCCACTCGATGTTGTGGCTCACGGGATGCTGGAAAATCTGGCGCAGCGTGTTGCGGTGATGGTTATTGAGGTGCGCAGGCTCTGACGTCGATGTCATCCGGGCTCCCCTCTGCCCTCGCCACGATAGCCCCGAGCCGGGATATGGCCAGGACCAGGAGGTGCTGCTGCGCCCGGCGGTGAGCCCGGGACAGGTGGGGCGAGCGGGGCAGGTTCGCCTTGACGCCGCTGTTGCGCTGTGCCATCGGTGCGTAGGTCGCAGCATGATCATGTGTAGTCCTCGCTGTCACATAACGACGAGGACCCGGGATAGGTGGCGGCGCTGGCCGCGCATTCGGTGAACAGGATGATCGTGGCCGCATCTATGACGTTGCTGGCCGACGCACCCTCGAGGGGGCGCGATGGATGGCCTTCGGCTGGTCAGAACTCCCGGTCAAGCGGCAGCCTGCGAACTGCAGGCAGGTAGGAATCCAGCTCACCAGAGTCAAACCGGCACATCCCGACGACCAGCCAGAACTGCCCGGTCACATCCCCCTCCTGCTTGTACCTGCCGTCGGGGGCCAGCGCCGCCCAGCCCTCGGGCAGGCCAAGCAGCGTCAGCCGCAGCGGGGAGGACTCGCCGCCCGTGGTGTCCCACAGCCGGATCGTGCCGTCGTCCCCGGCGCTTGCCAGCGTGCCGTCCGGGCTGAATGCGACCGACCATATGCGCCGGGTATGACCGGTGAGGGTGCGCAATTCCGCGCCCGTTTGCGGATCCCACAGCCGTATCGTGAGATCGTCGCCTGCGGTGGCAAGCATCGTGCCGTCTGAGTTGAACGCGGCGGACCACAGGCGGCCCTCATGACCCGCCAGCGTCCGGGCGTGCGTTGCGGATGCCACGTCCCACAGCCGCGCGGTGCCGTCGTTGCTCGCGCTGACAAGCAGTGCACCCCCCCGGCTGAACATGACGGAGTAGACCCGGTCGGTATGGCCGGTCAGCGAGGCCACGCAGGCGCCCGCCTCAATATCCCACAGGCGGACGACGCGGTCGTCGCAGCCGGTCGCAAGCATCCTGCCGTCAGGACTGAAGGCGATTGAGCGCACCCGGCCGCTGTGATCTGCGAAGGTGCGGAGGTGGCGCCCGGTGGTGCAGTACCACAGCCGCACTGTGTCGTCGTCGTTGGCGGTTGCGAGGACATCGCCTGCCGGGCTGAATGCTTCCGCCCACAGATGGTCGGTCTCCACGCTCATTTCCCGTTCGTAGGCACCCGATGCGGCGTTCCACAGATAGACGCCGCCGTCGTTGCTCGCGGTGGCGATGCGGTCGCCGGCCGGGCTGTAGAGCACCGAGAGCAGCCGGTCGGCGGTTCCTCTGAGCTGCCTGACCTGCTGGCCGGTGCGAGGGTGCCAGAGCCGTACCAGACCGTCGTTGCCGATGGTAGCGAGCTGGTCGCCGGCCGGGCTGAACCTTACCTGGGTGATCCGCCTCCCATGGCCGCGCAGTGCGTGCCTGCACTGCCCGCTTGCCGGATCCCACAGCCGTACGCTGCCGTCGTTGCCGCTGGTCGCAAGCTGACGGCCGTCAGGCCGGAACGCCATGGGCCACACCGACGCCTTGTGTCCGGCTAGCTGGTGCCTGGCCTGGCCAGCAACCGGATCCCACAACAGGACGTGCCCGTCGGAGTCGCAGCTTGCCAGCACGTCACCTGGTGGGCTGAAGGTCACGCAATACACCGCGCCCCGGTGCCCGCTGAGCTGGCCCGCGGCCTGCCCGGTCTGTGGATCCCACAGCCGTATCTGGCCGTCGGTGTCACCGCTGGCGAGGAGGTGACCCAGGGGATGGAAGGCGAGCGTGTAGACGCGGCCGGTGTGGCCAGCAAGCTCATGGCGCAGTTCGCCGCCAGGATCCCACAGCCTGACCATTCCTTCGCGGTCGCCGGTGGCGAGCATGTCGCCGGCGGCACTGAACGCGGCGCGGTAGACCGGGCCGCGATGTCCGCCAAGCACATGGATGAGTGTGCCGTCCGCGGCATCGTAGAGGCGCAGGGCGGCCGCGTCGCCCACGGCGAGTACAGCTCCATCCGGGCTGAAGGCGGTGGTGTAGATGGGTGCGGTGTGCCCGGGTAGCGCGATGCGCGGCCGACCCGCGGCGGCATCCCAGATGCGCAGCACACCGTCGCCGTCGCCGGTGACGACAAGGCCGCTGTCAGGGCTGAGCACCATCGGCCACACGCCGTCACGATGGCCGTCAAGCACCTGCAGGCAATCGCCGGTAGCCGGATCCCAGAGCCGGACTGTGCCATCGCTCGCCCCGGTGGCAAGCAGCTTGTCGCCGTCCCCGAAGACGACGGCATAGACCCGCCCGTTGTGCCCGTGCAGGGTGCGCAGCGGGCGCCCGGAGATGGTGTCGCAGATGAGCACGCCGCCGTCTTCGCCACCGGCGGCGAGCAGGCCGCCGTCACAGCTGTACGCCACTGGCTCGGGAAGCCGGCAGGTCTGGAAATGAAAGCCGTAAGGCACACCAATCACCGCGGGCGCAAGTTCCACCTGCACCGGCTGGGTGGGTGTGACCGCCGCGCCGTGCAGTTCGGCGGCGGCGGCCAGGCCGGGGTCGGCCGACACGTCGACGAGGGCGGCGCGGACCCACCGGCTTCCCGCCAACGTCACGCCGCGCAGGTCGGCGCGTGCCATCCGGGCTCCGGTCAGGTCTGCGCCGCGCAGGTCAGCGCCGGTGAGCTGCGCCTCGTCCAGCCGTGCCCCGGCCAGCCGTGCGTTCCGCAGGATGACGTGGGCCAGGTTGGTGCCAACCAGCCGCGCCTCGGTGAGGTCGGCGCCGGTGAGGTCAACGCCCTCAAGCTCACGGTAGGAAAGGTCCTCTCCCTTGAGGGAGGCGCCGCGTAGGTCGATCTGCGCTGGTGTGCGGAGGCGGGTCATGATCTTCATCGCGTTAGCGCGGGCCACCTCGTCGGCGGCCGGGTCGGCCAGGATCCGCGCCGTCCAGGCCTGGCAGGGCTGGCTGCCGGCGAGATCGCAAAGGAAGTCGACCGCCAGCTGTGACAGTGGCCGGGCCGACAGCACTGCCGGGCGTTCCGCGCCATCGGTGAGCTGCCGGGCGATCTCGGCAGCAACGAGCCATTCGCCGACCGACGCGTGTATAAAGCCAAATAGTCCCTCGTCGGTCCGTACCAGCAAGCTGCCAGAGCCGATCGCGTGCGCCCGCTGGCCTGCTGACAGCCGGCCGCCCGCGAGGCCGGAGAGCGCATCGGCGATCTCGGTAAGATCGGCGAGCCGCAGGAGCGTCTCACCGGTCTCCCAGAGCCGCAGCGCCAGGGTGGTAACGGCCCGCCACAGGTCGTCGAGCCTCATGCCACCTGGCATGCCGGCGACCCCGTGCGTGCGCTCTTCCTCGTGAGCGAGCCAGGCGCGCAGGATCTCCTCATAGAGCCCGGCCGCGCTGATGGCCTGCTGCGTGCCAGCCACCGCGCGCAGCCGCCCCTCCTCAAGATCAGCGATGAATCCCAGCATGCGCGGGTTACTCGACAGGGCAAGCAGATCCTGAATGCCGCCGAGCAGCCGCAGCCGGTGGTCGGCGCGCTCCTCGTTGCCGTCGTAGCGGCCGACAAGGTAGGCGCGGATCTGCGCGGGCGTGAAGTCCTCAACGGCGAAGATCCGCCGGTGAGGTAGCGTGCCGACCCGTTCGCCGAGGGCGGTGAACACCTGCTCGTGTGATTTGAAGTGCTGCGTCCGGCTGGCTACGACGACCTTCGCCTTGTCCTCGGCCGCCCGCAGCAGTGTTTCGAGGTGATCAGTGGCTCGCTGGTAGGTGACTCTGGTGACCAATTCGTCGAAGCCGTCGAACAGCAGCACAATACGTCCCTGCCGCAGCATGTAGCGGAACGCCTTGAGGTCGATCAGATCCTCGCCGTGATTGGCCAGGTGGGCCGCAACCAGGCCCTCCACCGAATGCGCCTTGTCCAGCGCGCGCAGCTCGATGAAGAGCGGGATCAGGTGAGGCAGCTCGACGGGGATCCGCCTGGCCACCTCGCGCAGTGCGAAGGTCTTACCGCGGCCGAAGTCGCCCAGGACAAGCATGAAGCGGCCGTGGTCGGCCGCGACCTGCCTGAGCAGTTCTTCCACCAGGTCGTCGCGGACCCCCGGGGCGGCGCTGTCCAGCTCACGGAACCGTTGCGGGACATAGAGGCCCGGTGGGTACAGGGTGTCCGTGGCCAGCCGGGCGGTTTGCTTCGCCACATAGTCCCGCAGGTCGAGCAGGCCCTGGAACTCAATGAAGCTGCGCAGCCGTATGCCGCGCCGCGCGGCCTCCTCCCGCAGCACACGAGGCGGCTGCGGGCCCTCGTAGACCAGCTCGGAACCGGGCTCGGGCTGCCCGGCGTGGACAAGCTGCAGGAAGGCGGCCAGCACCTCGCGTGTCGGCTCACCCACGTAGGCGGCCACCCGCCACTGGCGGATGAACCCATCTTCCTGGTGGGTGATCAGCAGATGCGGCAGATCTCCTTCCTCACGCCGTACCTTGGCCCGCTCGTGCCGCGTCTCACATACCTCTGTGATGCGGTCAAGCAGCAAGCTGGCCGGGCTCTGGGCGCGCACGGGCTCCAGTCTTCCGGCCGAGGCATCTTCTGTTGCGTCCGCTTCCACGCGATCGGAACCCTCAGCCGAGAAGGTCCCGCCAGCCGCGTGCCATCGCAGCGGCAGGTGCTCGGGCTCATCGTCCCCGCCACGGCGGGCGCCCCAGCGGTCCAGCCCGTCCGCGGTAAGCCGGAGCAGTTGATGCTGGCCGGCGGCAGCGGCGGGCACCACAAGCAGCCCGGAGCCCAGCTTGTCGGCCTGCTCGCCACCAGGCCCCGGGCCGTGCAGCAGCAGGTTGAGCCGCGGTGCGAGCAGCCGGTTAAGCGTCCCGGCGTCGCGAAGCAGCGCTGCGTCATGTCCGGCGGGTACGTCACCCGGCAATGGGTCGTGGCAGACCAAGCCGATGCGCAGCCAGCCGTCCCGCTCGAAGCTGCCCAGCCGCTCGGCGAACCATGCGGCCTGGGCCTCGCCGATCCAGCCGTAATGATCTTCCGCCCGGTGGCTGCTTGCCATCGTCGAGTTCAGCCCAGCTATCACGACACGCAGGTCCTCGATCGCGAACAGCGTCCATGGCTGCATGCTCTCGAACGCCGGGCCGTCCAGGCCCCGGTAGAACTCCTCGAAGAGGCTGGCGAAGTGACGCCACTTCGGCCAGTACGGCGGCTGCGGCTCGACATCGTCTGCCTCGCACGTCGCGAAGTAGGCACGCGACGCCGCCGGGGTGATGTCGTGGCCGCCAGGGACGATCGCGACGCGATGCGGCTCCAGGCCGAGAAGGGCGCGTAGCCCGGTCAGGAAGGTGAGCGCCTCGTCGCATTCGCGCAGGCTTCCTGTCTCGGTCAGGTCGCCGGTGACCACGATGAGGTCCGGCTTGGGCATGCCGGTGGCGGTCAGCCGGGTGACGTCGGCCCATACCCGGGCCTGCAGGTCGCTGGCAGACAGGTGCTCACCCGTGGCGGCAAGCCCGCGCCCGAACCTGGGGCCTGGCACGTGCAGCAGCGTGACCGCGGCACGCGACCCGGCCGGGCGCGGCAGCGCGGGCGGGTAGGCGGGCGCGCTGGCCGGCGCCCGGCGGGTGCGCGCCACTGGTGCGTTCCGGCTTGGCGCATCCTCAACCTCCAGAACCTGGCCCGCAATGGTCTTGGCCATCCTCGGATAGCTCACCTCCTGCTGCTTGGCCCGGCCGGCCACCGAGTGGCCGATACGGCTGAGCAGCAGATCACGAGCATGGCGCGGGTCGGTCACACCGACCAGGTCGATGTAGGTGATGGTGGCGAGGAGTCCTTCGAGCGGGGTCTCGTCGACTCGGACAGGTATCAGCCGGCCCGCCGGGTTGTCTGGATCAGCCCGCAGCGCTGCCTGCCATTCCAGGCGGCCATACCGTGAGGTCTGGTAATGCTGTGAGAGCACCGCGACCACGGCGGCAGCCTCGCTGAGGCCGCGGTCCATAAAGTCGATGAAATTGGTGCCGGGCACAAAGTCCCAGGCCTGGAGCATTGTCCGGTAACCTGCGGCTTCAAGCTCCCAGGCGATCCATGTAGCCCAGCGCTCGTCTGCTGGTGAGTAGCTGATAAAGACCTGGACCGGGCCGTCAGTCCCCTTTGCGCGGGCTAGCCGGCTCATTACGCCAGTATGCGCCATCTAGACCTGATGCGCAGGCTGCCGAAGATCATTTACGCTTACACCAGCAGATCATTCCCCCTTCGCTGGACCTTTGCCGCTGTGCGAGCATTGCGGTGTGCCCGCCGTCCGCCCCGATCAGCCCGCGCAGGACGAAAACGCAGTGACCGCGGGGCGTCGGCCGGCGAGACGCTGGCGGCCCAGCGCACTTGACTTGATCGCAGCTGGGCTTTTCGTCCTCGGCCTTGTCTTCGTCAGCACCGGCCTGCTGCCGTTCTCAGCTGCCGACGCCACGATCAGGCGGATACTGCCGCTGCTGCTGTTCCTCGGCAGCGTCATCGTCCTGGCAGAGCTGACCGCCGCCGCGGGCTTCTTCGATGTGGTCGCGGTACGGGTAGCGCGCATGGCGCGCGGCAACTATCTGGCGCTATTCGTGCTGTGCGTGCTCTTCGCGGCCGTCACCACCACGGTCCTCAACCTCGACACCACCGCCGTGCTGCTCACGCCGGTCATGCTGGCACTGGCGCGGAAGGTGGGCATCGCCGCGATCCCGCTCGCGATGACGACCGTGTGGCTGGCCAACACTGCCAGCCTGCTGCTGCCCGTGTCTAACCTGACCAACCTGCTCGCTGCGAACCGGGTGGCGCTGGCTCCGCTGGAGTTCGCCAGCCGTATGTGGGCGCCCCAGTTGGCGTCTGTCGCCGTGACCATGGTGTTCCTGTGGATGTTTTACTGGCGGCGCGGCGCGCGCGGCGTGGACCGCTACGACCCCCCGCCGCCGCACGAGCCCGGCGACCGGGTGCTGTTCTGGGTGGCGGCGCTGGCCTGCCTGCTGTTCATCACTGTGATCCTCGTAGCCAGAATTCCGCTCGGCTACGCCTCCTCAATGGCAGCAGCGCTGGTAGTCGTGGCGTTTGCGATACGCAACAGGACGGTGCTGCGGCTCCGGCTGATCCCATGGCGGCTGCTCGTGTTCGTGACTGGCCTGTTTCTGGTCGTGCAGACCATCGGCTTGCACGGGCTGGACACGGTGACCCATGCGCTCATCGGCAGCGGGGGCGGCGCCCTTGGCGCGCTGCGCGCAGCCGCCACCGGCGCGGGGCTGTCCAACGCCGTCAACAACCTCCCCGCGTACGTGGCGGGTGAATCGGTGATCCCGCTCAGCCACCATACTCAGCTGCTTGCCCTGCTCATCGGTACCAATGTCGGCCCCATCATCACGCCCTGGGCGTCCCTTGCCACCCTGCTGTGGTACGAACGGTGCCGCGCGTACGATGCCGCGGTGCCGCTGCGGAAGTTCATGATCACCGGAGCCGGTCTCGCCGTGTTCGGTGTTGCGGCCGCCGTTGGCGCGCTCTTGCTGACCGGGTGAGAGTGCGGCGCAGCCTGGCTACCAGTCCGCTACTGCCGTCAGGTTAGCCACCTGGGGGGCGATCCGCGTGGCCGTGGCGACCAGCCCGGTCAGCCGTCCGATGTTGCCAGGGTGGCCGGCGACGAAGCTGCGGTCGTGTGCCCGCAGCCCGATTACCTCGTTAAATGGCTGGCCGTCAAAACCACACACCGCGATTCCTGCCTCCGTCGCGATGAGGGCACCTGCCGGAAGGTCCACCGCCTCGGCACGATATCCAATGATGCCGTCGATGTCGCCACGAGCCAGCATCACCCAGGAAAGAAGCGGCGCCCAGAGCTGGAGCACCCGGCGGGCGGTGGACTCGAGCACCAGCCGCAGTGCGCGGGCGGTAGCGTCGCCACGGTCCACACCGTGCCCCTGCGTCCAAGCAAGCACCGGCCCGTACGGTACCGGACGGCAGGCAGGCGGTGCCAGCCGGCCGCCAGGCCCGTAGGCACCACCGCGCCGAACCGCCGACCATGTCTGCCCGGCTACTGGGTCGTGCACCACACCGAGCACCGGCAGGTCACCCACGCAGAGCGCGATCCCGACGACGTAGGCTGGCAGCCTGATGGCCATGTTGTTTGTGCCATCGAGCGGATCCACAAGCCATGTGCAGCCGCCGTCGGTCCCGGCGGTATTGACGGCGTCAAGCAGCCCCGACTCCTCGGCGATGATCCGGTGGCCGGGGAAAGCGGCTTGTATCCGGCTTATGATCAGCCGCTCAGCGGCAAGGTCCAGGTCGCTGACGACATCGCCGGTCGCGTCCTTTACCCGCATTCCGGTGCCCTGTTGCGCCGGGGCGCGCACCAGCTCACCAGCAGCCTCGGCGGCATCCACGGCGATACGGCGGGCGAGATCCAGGTCAGGGACGGCGGCCGCCGGGCGGCTGGGCCGTATCATGTCCCCGCGGCGGCGTGTCATGCGACGCCCAATGCCTCAAGCCGTCCCGCCACCAGGAGCGCGGCGCGGGCAGTCTCCGGTGCGGTGCAGCGTGACCGGGTGATCACGTGACTGCGGGCATGCAGCGAGCCGGCGCTGAGGTCAGCGGCATGGGGGCGGCTGCGGCCAAGAGCAACGGTTGCCACCTCTTGCGCGCCAGGGACAACGGTTGTGTGGAACTCCCCGGCCTGCAGGAAGTACACGGATCCGGCGCGGTACTCGCGGATCGGCTCAGGCTCGCACGAGACCAGCCGGGTGGTGGCGTGGAGTTCGTCCCTGTCATCGTGGCTGCGCACCTCAAAGATTCGATGAGTGGCCGTGGCTCCGGCCTCCGCGACCCGGATGCGCTGGTTGTGCAGGGTGCCGTAGAGCACATAGCTGGTGAGATCCCAGCTATGTGAATGCACCTGGGATGTGGTGAGGGTGGGCTGGAGCGCAGGCGTCCACACATGGACGCAGATCCCGTGCTCGCCGCTGCGCTGGGCCGGTATACAGAGGAAACCAAGCGGGTGCCGCACGGCGGTCAACTCGCACCGGCCGCTTGCGATGTCACGCAGCAACCCCAGCGCCCAGCGCGGTACCCAGTCGGCGGCAGTGCCTTGCCGGATCGCGGTCTCGATCTTCGCGTAGTGCATCATCGGTATGGGTTCTTGGCCTGGATCGCCTTGCTGACTATTTCCGCGACATTGCGGTCGGTGAAAGCCCGGGAAAGAGGGAGATCAAGGTCCGTGAAAAGCTTGCGCGTCTCATCCACACTCGGCTCGTCGCTGAGTTCGATGTGATCCAGGCGGCTCATCGGTACTTGCCGACATTGCCGCAGGCTGGCCATCAGCTCGCGGCTGTAGATCTCGTAGTAGTACTTCCCCGGCTCCAGCATCATCGCCGGGAACTGCGGGTCCTCCTGCGTGATGATGAGCCGGTGGGGGGTCATATCCCACCGGAAGGTGGTCATAACCGACGATAGACCGACCTCGATGGTGACGAAGCTGAAGCGCCGCTGGTACCAGCAGGCGGCAAAGACGGTCGCATACGATTCCTTGCGCACACGGTCCACAGTCCAGATCTCACCGGTAGCATCGGGGTGGTCCGACAGCGAGCGGCGGAACTGTGCGTAGGTCGCGCATAGCTTCTCGTTGGCCGGGTCGATGATCTCCAGCTGCATATGCAGCGTGTGCTTCTTACGGCGGGCGATCTCGACGCATTCGGGTATTGTCACCGCCCGCAAGAACGTTCCCGTGCCGCCTTTGAAGGCCCAGCGGTCGGTGTTTCGGCGCGCCTCTTCGAGCGCGAGGCCCACCTCAGCGCCATGCAGCACCCGGATGAAGGAGCTCTCAGTCAGGGCCCGGCGGGTGCCCTCGACGGTGCTCTCCAGCTCGTCCAGCCGGGCGGGCAGCTTGGTGAGCATCTGTTCGGTGCTCTGCAGGACATCGTGGAGCTGGTTGTCCATCGCCTCCTCGCGGGCCCTGTTCCGCAGTGAAGCGGTCGCGACGAGGGCGAGGGTAAGCAGGATTGCGCCGCTCACATCGTTCGGGCCGACGATGTCGGCCAGCGTGAGAATCCCGACGCCGATCGCGAGGAAGAGGGCCAGAGCACTGTCGCCGTACTTGTTGAGCCACGCCAGAAATCGCGCCATCGAGTGCATCCCCGGTTTTAGTCCGATTTCATGGTAACGAGTGCCTCGCGGCTACCGTGATACCACAACGGCCAGCATCGCCTGGCCTGGCCTCGACGTCTACTGTGAGTTGGAAGCTGGAACGACGGCAGCCAGCATGTTGGCCAGGCGTGTTGGCGAGCGGGGGCGGCGCCGCGCCAGCCAGGGCAATTGTGGCGGCCAGGGCCGTGACGGCGGCGCGGACGGCGATCCTGGCACGGCGGGCGGACCCGCGCCGCGGTGGCCCGGGCCGGGCGGATGTCCCGGCATCTCTCCTCGGGTACGTGCGGCGGGCAGTGGTCCGGGCGGCGGGGGAACCCTCGCACTTACAGAAATCCGGTTTCCGGCACCGTTTCATGCCCGGCAGTTCAGGGATCGTTCAAGATCTCGGCGGTCTTCCACGCCTCCTCACGCCGGGACAGCCGCAGCCACGCGGGCCAGTCGCGTAATCAGGAGGAACACGAACCGCAGGCACATGATCGGTGGTCATCACGGCCGGAGCGCCGGGCGAGCAACTCTGCTGGTCAGAGCCGCGGACGGGATTCCCGGCACGCACAGTACCGGCCCTGGCCCGGTGGCTGCTGGTGCTGGCATCGTGGCCACCCTGGCGGCGAACGTGGCCCACGGCTGGTCCCACGGTCCAGTCGGAGCCGCCGTGGCGGCCTGGCCCGCGGCCAGCCTGGTGGGCAGTTATGAGCTCTTGCTCTGGCTGATCCGGACCGCTGCCGATGACGTGGCCCGCGAACCAGGTGCGGACCGGGCAAGCGGGCCAGCGGACCATCCGGCCGGTACCCTGCCGCTGGTGTCGGCACCTGACCCGGACGCGGCCGGGCACCAGGATGGAGGAGACGACCGGGCCACGGCCGGCGCAGCCGGCGGCCGCTACTTGGCCCCTGCGCCTGGCGCGGACCCGGGCGGCGGGCCGGACCGGCTCACCGCGGACCATACGTACCGGTCCGCGGCCCAGGAGAGGACCGGCTGGTCCGTGGCCAACAGCTTCAGCGCCGTTGGCGAGGACGGCCAGGAAGATGCCAATGGCGCTGCGGCCGGCGCTGCCGTTCGTCTTCGACGAGATCCCCAGGCGTCCGCGAACTGGCCTAATCCGGGATGCGCTCCTTCAGCGCGGCTGCGGCGCTGGCCAGTAGCTGCTGCGACAGGTCAGGGTCGTCGACGGCCCGGGCCATGGAGATCGCGCCGACGAGGGCACTGAGGGTGAGGACCGCTTCGCGTTCTGCGGCCTGGCGGTCGGGGTTGCCGGTGAGGCCGGCCAGCACGGCGAGGCATTCCTGCACCTGACGGGTGTAGCTGGCCCGGGCTGGGCCGCCGGCGCGGGCGACATCCGCGGCGACGCCAGCCACGCCGCAGCCGGACTCGGGATGATCGCGGTGCCAGGTGCTGAGGTAACCGTCGATGAGCGCGGTGTATCCCCGCTGCCCGCCGAGCTTGCCGGACGCGATCGTCCATGCGCTGCCCTGGGTCAGGGCCCGTTGTGCGGCTTCGGCGATGAGGTGCTCTTGTGAGTCGAAGTGCCGGTAGAAACCGCCATGGGTCAGCCCGGCTTCCTTCATGAGCTCGGCGACGGTGAGGCCGTCGATGCCGTCGCGGCGGATCCGCGCCGCGGCGATGTCGAGGATGCGGTCATGGGTTGCTGCTTTAGCGGCTTGAGACGTGCCCACGATGGATCCTCCAGCTGCTCGGCCCTCTTGACCCAACAGGATTATATCTGTCATCCTCATTCCGATGTAGATGACGATCGTCCTCTTGATGTGGGGCGGGCGCCATCGAGACCGTCCACCAAGACAGGCGGAAAGTCGTGACCTCCGACGGCACTGCGCACGCCCCAGCTGACCTCACGATCGAGGTCTACACCACACCGGGCCGGACGATCGTGAGCGCTACGCCGCCCCAGGCCCCGGATGACGAGCCCACATGGTCCCCGATGTCGGCCACGCTGATCTACGGCGAGCACGACGCGATCCTCGTCGACGCGTTGGCTACTTACGACCAGGCGGACGCGCTGGCCGACTGGATCGAGGCCAAGGGGCGGCGGCTGTCGCGCATCTACATCACCCACGGCCACGGCGACCACTGGCTCGGCCTGACCCAGCGCTTTCCGGGAGTGACGGGTCTTATGACACCCGAGGTTCTCGCCCGCGCGGAATTCGAGACGACTGACCCTCGCATGGGCGGATATTGGAACGCGCTCTTCCCCGGCGAGGTTCCCGCCGCCGCGGAGAGGGTCGTGCCGCAACCGCTGACCACCGGGACGCTCGACCTGGAAGGCAACGAGGTGCGGGTCATCCGGATCGGTCAGGCCGATACTGCGGAATCCACCGTCCTGCATGTTCCATCACTAGGCGCGGTCGTCACCGGGGATCTCGCCTACAACGAAGTGCACATGATGACCGCCGAGACCGGCGAACCCGAACGCGAGCAGTGGATCGCCAACCTGGACAAGGTGGCTGCGCTCGACCCCACCGTGGTCGTCGCCGGTCACAAAAAGCCCCAGAACGACGACAATCCGAAGATCATCGGAGAATCCCAGCAGTATCTGCGGGATTTCACCCGGATCGCCGCCGAAGAGACGACAGCAGCCGGCATCGTCGCCCGGATGGTCGAGCGCTATCCCGGCTGGCAGAACCGGCACACGCTCTGGTACTCCGCGAGCATGGCCGTCAAGCGGACGACCAACTAGATGACGAACAGCCACCTCGCCTCGGAACGGTCCTGATGACGGCCCGCACCGTCCAGCAGCTGCTCGACCTCACCGGGCGTCGCGCGCTGATCACTGGCGGGTCCCGTGGGCTCGGGCTGCAAATGGCGCACGCACTCGGCGAAGCCGGCGCGACTGTCGTGATCAGCTCCCGCAAGGGCGCGGACCTCGAGTCTGCGGCTGCGCAGTTGCACGCGGCCGGCATCGCCGCCAGCTGGATAGCCGCTGACTGCGCTGACGAGGACGACATCCGCCGCCTGGCCGGAGAAGCCGCAGAGCGGCTCGGCACCATTGACGTCCTTATCAACAACGCGGGAGCCGCGTGGGCCGCGCCGGCCGAGGACCACCCGGTCAGTGGCTGGGACAAGGTCATGGACCTCAACGTCCGCGGCTACTTCCTGCTGTCACAGCAAGTCGCGAAGAACTCGATGATCCCCAACGGCGGCGGGCGGATCATCAACGTGTCCTCGATCGCCGGACTGAGCGGCAACCCGCCCACGTTGCCGACCATCGCCTACAACACCTCCAAGGCGGCGGTGCTCGGGTTCACTCGAACCCTGGCCGCCGAATGGGGCCGCTACGACATCACGGTCAACGCGATCTGCCCCGGCTTCTTCGTCACGAAGCTGGCCACCGGCGCAATCGCGATGATCGGCGGCGAGCAAGCCGCCGCGGCGAACGCGCCGCTGCGGCGCCTCGGCGACGACGAAGACCTGAAGGGCATCACGCTGCTGTACGCCAGCGATGCCGGCAAGCACATCACCGGCCAGTGGCTCGCCGTCGACGGCGGCCTCAGCGTCGTGTCGGCCGGCTAGCGGGTCCAGGGCTCTACCGGGTGAGAACGATTACGGGACCATCACGTAGTGGCCAGCACCGGCCCTGGCCGTCTTCAGGGGCTCCTTGTTGCCCTTGCCCTATCGGATGACCGCCGGCAGCGCCGGGCGGCACGGACGTGCTTGCCCGGCGCCGCGGCGCCTTAGCGCGCAGACACTTCCCGGCCGTTGGCAGGCGGTGCTGGAGCCGGGGCTCTGGGGGTCAGTTGTTCGGGCGCAGGGATGCTGGCGCCCGGTGCGGCGGCTTCCCTGGTCCGCCGGTCACCGAACCCGGACGCGAACGCGTCGAGTGCTCTGGTCAGCTCGCTGGGGATGAGCCAGGTGTGGTTGCCATCGCCGCTGGCT
>CAVXCV010000009.1:0-474209 GCA_963760405.1 uncultured Actinomycetes bacterium
GCGGCCATCTTGGTGACGGTGGACTTGTGCTTGGCGGCCAGCGTCTTCAGCATCGACGTCTCGGCATGCCAGCGCAGCGCGCGCAGCCGCCAGGCGTCCTGGGCGAGCAGGTAGTAGTTCACGACGCCCCTGTACTCGGCTCCGTAGACCCGCACGATGTCGTAGTCGTCCAGGTTCTGGAGCCTCGGCCGGTGCCACGGCTTGCCGTGCTGCCGGTAGCGGGCGCACTGGGCCCTGACCACGTCCGGCGGCACTCGCAGCGCGATCTCTCCCGTTGGCCGATCTCCGGTTCCTGCTGATTTTCGTGCTGGAGTGCTGGACGGTGATGTCATAGCCGAGGAACCGCGCCCGCCGGGTGCGGGCGTGCGTGATCAGGGTCTTGGCCGCGTTCAGTTCCAGCCCGAGGGTCTCCCGGAGGAACGTCGCGAGCCTGGCCTTGATCTCCTCGGCTTCGGCCTTTGGCCCGGTGAATCCCAGCAAGTGGTCGTCCGCGTACCTCAAGTACCGGAGGCGGCGGTAGCCGGGGTCCATCGGGTCGGTTGAGGGGAGCGTGCGCATCAGCCGCGCCAGGCGGCGGGCCTCTGCCCGGTCCCCGCGCCGCCGCGCCCTCCTGAGCAGGGTGTCGGCCTGCCGGTAGGCGGGATTGGCGGCCCGGAGCGCTCCCCGCGTGTACTGCGGGATCAGTTCCCGCTCGGCGAACTCGTCGAGCTATGCAGGTAGATGTTACTGAGGACGGGCGAAACCACGCCGCCTTGCGGAACACCGCTGAGCGTGTCGCGGTATTCCCATTCTTCCAGGTACCCTGCTTTCAGCATGTTCCGGATAAGCCGCAGGAACCGCTGGTCATGGATTTTCTCCGCCAGTATCCCGAGAAGGATATCATGGTCAAAACTGCCGAAGCAGTCGGAGATGTCACCCTCGATAAACCATGTGGTCCCGGTCCAGGTGTTGTGTATCTCCCGCAGCGCGGTATGACATCCTCGTCCTTTCCGGAACCCGTGCGACCGGTCAGAGAACCCCGGATCGTAGTACGCCTCAAGAAGCAGGCGGACCACTTCGCCGACTAGCTTATCGGACCATGACGGAAGCCCGAGGGGGCGGAGTTTCCCGTTCTTCTTCGGGATGTAGGCGCGGCGGGCCGGGGAGAACCGGTACCTTTCGCGCCGCATCAGCCCTGTGATCTGTTCGATCTTGTCCTCGGACATGCCATCCGCGGTTTCCGCGCTGGCCCCCGGCGTCATCGCTCCCTGGTTGGAGTAGATGTTCCCGTAGGCCAGCAGGTACAGATTCCTTGTTGAACATCTGCCGGTAAAGCTGCGTGAGCGGCAGGCCCTTCCTGCCGCGCTCGCGGAGAACGCTCAATACCACTTCGGCTTCCTGCATTGCGCATCCCTCATGGTCATTAACCGTTCATCGCCTGTGCCCCTTCACCCTGTGGTCCGGCTTTCCCGGTCTCCAGATTGGGCGGACGCTACCCCGCCGGCTAATACGGGCACTCCGTCACCGTAGGACTCGCGTCCCTTAGGCGATCCCATGTTCACGACTGCTGTACGTATCTAACGCGACTTAGGCGTCCCGTCCGTCTCCTTGAATGCCCTGACGGGGCATCGCTCCTGCGTCCCAGAGGATTACAGCGGGCTAGTCGCCAACCCGCCGCAGGGACCGGTGCCGGTTTCAGGCGTCTTTCCGGCAGGCGCCATATTCCGCCTTCTGGAGACTAGGCTTCAGGCAATCACGCTTTCGCCCTATCGCGCGGATCTCCCGGCACGCCACCCCATACGCCTGGGCATGAGCTGCCGGTTTACTGGCATGCTATTTTCCCATGCATCCTTTCGGACTCCGGTTAGCCATCAGATCCAGAGACAATCTCCTCTCGTCCCTGCCCGCTGCGCGAGCAATACAACAGTGCACCTCATGGCGCACCGACTACTACGGGCACTCCGTCGCCATAGGACTCGCGTCCCTTAGGCGATCCCACGTTCACTACTGCCGTACATGCCAGCGCGACTTGAGGCGTCCCGTTCGTCTCCTTCAATGCCCTGACAGGGCATCGCTCCTGCACCCCGGAGGATTGCCGCAAGTACCTGTTCACCTTGCGGCAGGGGCCGGCGCTGGTTACAGGCGTCTTTCCGGCGGGTGCCCGCTGCGCCTTCTGGAGACTGGGCTTCAGGCAATCCAGCTTTCGCCATATCACGCGGATCCCCCGGCGCACCGCCCCATACGCCTGGACACGGAACTTTATTCAAAACCCCAGTTGAGTGAGAAGAAGAACAACCCGCGAGCGGCGTCATACGCGTCGCGGTAGGTGTGGTACGGGCGGCGGTAGTCCGTATGGAAGATCCGCCAGGACTTGAAATGGGCAATGAGCCTTTCGATGGGTGCCCGGAGCGATGAGACATCAGCGTTGAATTGCCTTTCCCATGGCAAGAGCTTGCCGTGCGGCTGCTTCTTGCGTGGGGTGACCATGCCGCACCCCTGATACCCCTTATCGGCGATCCCGCCGCCGGAGTTCCGGATGATCTCCGCAACTGGCGTGCCCACAAACGCGGCTGCGTCATGGGTTTTCCCCGGAAGCGGATCGGAAATGTAAATCGCATTCCCGCCGAGCAGGCTGACCAGTTGCGCGTTGAACCCGGTGGTGCCGTGCTTGCGGCTCCACAGCTCGTCATGATCGTCATAGGACCAGCAGGGAGTGATGGTGCCGTCAACCAGGCACACCCGGCCGCTGGTCATCTCGATGGCGTCCTCCGCGGACGGCACGAACTCCTCCAGGACGGCCCTGACCACCGGCACCAGCACGGTGACGATCCGGGACACCGTCGGCTGCGAGACACCTTTCATGTCGCCCAGGAATTCTTGCGTACCGTTCTGCCGGAGATACATGCACGCGATCTCTATCGCCGCATAAAGGCCGCACGATCTCGGCCGCCCGGTTCCCTTGTTCCAGGGCCCGGCAAGCGCCTCATGGACGCGGCAGGCGAGTTCCTGCATCTGCGAGAGCATTAAACCTGTAGTACGATAGTACCGCAACGGTTCTCCTGGGTGAGGGAATTCTTTGGTCGGAAAACCCAATTCTCCCAAGGGAACCGTTGTTATTTATGGCGACACGCCAGGCGAGAACCTACCTGCTACCCAAGGTTCTGAATAACACTCACGGTCACCGGTTTCCTGGCCTGCTATTTTCCCCTCTCACCTTTCGGATCACGGGTCAGCCATCAGATCCAAAGACACCTCCTCCAGTCCGGTCCCGCTACGCGGGCGATACAGCAGTGCGCCTCGTGGCGCACACAGGTTGCGGGCCTGCTGGGCGGTCCACGCGCCGTCCGGGTGGGCGGTCACGCCGAGGACATGCACGTGCCGGGTCTTCACCTCCATGGCGAACAGCACGTACAGGCGCTTGAGGAAGACCGCGTTGACGTGGAAATCGGCGGCGAGCATGGTCGCCGCCTGGTGTGCAGGAACTGCCGCCAGGTCGTGTCGGTGTACCGTTCCGGCTGCTCTGGATTGCATCTGCAGATGCAATCCAGATACAGTGGAGGCATGAGTACGACGACTGTCGGGTTCGCGGTGGCAGACGAGGACCAGGAGCGCCTTGCCCGCCTGGTTGAGCATTTCGGGGCTGGTAACCGGTCGGCGTACCTGCGGGCGACGCTGCCGGTGATGGAGTCGCTGGCCCGGGCGGACCGATTGCGTGAGCTACAGGCACGCAACGCCGAGCGGGCGGCGGCGGCAGGCCAGGACTATGAGTCGCTGCTGGTGGAGATCCGCCGGGCGTACAAGGGCGGGACACCGGAGCGTTGAGCGTGCCGGGACCGGTCGCGGTGCCGGTCGTGTTCGACGTGAACGTGCTCGTGCTGGCGGTTGCTGCCGGTGAGTCGCCATTCCGGAGCTGGCCATCGCCGCCACCGACATCGGGGAACCCGAGCGCGGACTGCCTGGGCGTTATCAACGACGCGGCGGAGTTCGCGCTGTGGCTCTCGCCGCACATCATGGCCAACACCGGCCGGGTACTCGCCGCAGTGCTCAAAACCCCCGACGAGGAGGTCGATGAGTATCTGCAGGTGCTGGCTGAGATGGCGGAAGCGTCCGGCGGCGGAATCATGGACCCGCCCCAGGCCGTCAGCGACTGTCCGGACTGGGAGGATAACCGGATCCTCGACCTGGCGGCAGCGGCCGGGGCATTCCTCATTGTCTCCGCGGATGCGGACCTGACCAGCATGTCGCCCTGGCGGGGACGCCCGATCATCGAGCCCACACAATTCGCATCCATGGTGGACGCCTCCCGCCGGGCACGCAGGCGGCGGAAGTGAATTGTGCCGCCGATGTTCAGCGAATGCCGCATCGGGTTGAACGGTGCCTCTCTGTTCTCATAACCCAGAGGTCGCGGGTTCAAATCCCGCCCCCGCTACCAAGTAAGTGCAGGTCAGAGGCCTGATCGCCGGAAGGCGGTCAGGCTTTCTTGATCTTTTGTCCGTGGTTCGTCCGCGGGATCGGGCCGCACTCGCCTCTAAAACTGACGGACATCGGACTGCACCATCGGACACCAGCTGGGCAGCGGCGGGGGAAGACTGACAGAGAGTGGCACCGTTGGCTGAGGCTCCGCGGTACTAGGCGTGTGCGATCCCGCTGAGTGTGCTCTGGTGGCGTGACGAGCCTCGCCATGTCGCGGACGAGCTTGCCACACCCGAGGAGCGCGGAGCCCTGGCCCTACCACCCTCGCCAACGGCGAGCCCGGCTGTGTCGTCGCGGGATATACGCGGGATGGTGACCCTTCCAGCCCGCTGGCATCGTCGCATCTCATCAGATCAGCAGCCACGCGAAGGCTTAGCCGCATCCGGTCTTGAAAATCTCTAGCTAGACCTGAGTTGCACAGGCTTAGTGCCCTGGCCCGTTGATCGGGGGTAGCCGGTCGAGGATGGCGCGGGCCTCGGTATTGATCAGCGGTTCGGCGGTGAGGGTGTGCGGGCCGATGGCGATGGTCACGGTGCGAAGTGGTCGCAGGGTCCGGACGAGCTTCTTGATGGTGACGTCGGTGGCGTCTTGCAGGTGACGGGCCACGGCCAGGGCGGCGAACACGACGGTCAGGTGCGCCTCGATCGCGTCGCGTTGATGGTGGAACACGGGCCGGGCGCGCAGGTCGGACTTGGTCATGCGGAACGACTGCTCCACCCGCCACAGGTCGTGGTAGGCCGCGATGACCGCGGCGCCGTCCATCGTGGCGGCGGGCAGGTTGGTGACGTAGCCCTTCAGGCCGGCGAGCTGGCGGGCGCGTTCGACGAGGACCCAGTCCACGCCCTTGCTCACGCCGGTGACCTTCACGAACCGTCGCGGCTCATCGGCCGCGGTCCCGTCGGCGATCTTCTCCGCTTTGGTCGACCATCGCGTTGATGGCCTTGTTGTCGTGCTGCTCACGCTTGAACTTCCACTGGCAGGCCACCCGCCGGTCCCGGGCGGCCTTGCCTGTGCCCATCAGGCGCGCCGACTCCAGGACCTGCCCTTCGGTGAAGTAGTTCCCGTGCCGTTCGAAGTGCTCGGCCAGGTCGTAGGGGGCCTTGGTGATCCGCGAGCCGACGATGAAACCGAACCCGGCGTCCTCCAGGGCGTTCAGGTTCGCGGCCGAGAGCATCCCGGCGTCGGCGACCACCACCAGGTCGGTCACGCCGTGACGGGCCTGGAACGCGCTCAGCACCGGGATCAGCGTGGTCGTCTCGGCCTTGTTGCCCTCGAACACGTGCATCTCGAGAGGGAAGCCGCCCGGATCGACCAGCAGCCCGACCTGGACCTGCGGGTCGACGCGGTGCTCCTTGCTCATCCCGACCTTGCGCAGGTCGTCCTCGTCGCCGTTCTCGAAGTGCAAGGTCGTGACGTCGTAGAGGATCAGGGCCGACGTGCCGGCCGTGCGGACCGAGTGCACCCGGCACGCGGTGGCCAGGGTGTGCGCGGTAGTCGCGGGCCGTGGCCCGCGGGCCAGGACCGGACCAGGGTGCGCGGTCGCGGCCGGCACGCCCATCTCGTTCAAGATCTCGCACGTAGCCAGCCTTGGAGGCCGGCTCCACGCACCGGGCCAGGACCATCGCCGCGAACGCGTCATCGCCTAGCACGTCGAACCCCAACCGGGCATACGCCTCGGTCAGGACCTGCCACAACACCTGCGACGCCGTCCCGGTCACCACCGCCTGCCCGGCCACCGCGCCGCCGGCCGTTGCGCCCGCAGCCGTGGCGACCTCCAGGCCCAGGTCCAGGACCTGCTGCCCGGCATGCAACCGCTCCCGGGCCACCTGGACGAGCACCGCGAGCTCGACCTCGTCGTGCGCCGAGCCTACGTGCTCCACGATCCGACGAACCCCGGAGCGCTTCTCCACGATCTGCACTGCGGTCGCACCTGAGGCCGTCTTGACCTTCCGGATGAACCCCGACACCCGCCCAGGCTACCGATTAGTGCCCCGAAACAGCCCCGCACACGGCCCTGACCTGCAGCGCTACCTCAACGAGGCACCCGACCTGTGCAAGTCAGGCTAGACCACACGCCGAAGCGGGACAGGGGAACCGGGCGACCCCAGACAAATGTGAGTGCCCCGGCCCGAGAGGTTACCGAGGCACTCTTACTGCGCGTCAAGATTCGGGCCCTAGCTCCATAGGCTCTCGCCTCCCTTTGCGCCACGACTGCGGCTATGCGTACGGCGACCAGCGGTGCCACCGCTCCAAGAGGTGGCGGACAACGTGCGTCCTGTGCATGTGCGGCCTGTGCGGATGAAGGGCCATCACGACCTCCCTTCCTGTCATTTCACCTATACACCCCCGGAAGTTCTGGCATTACAGGCCTTGGACCCGTTTCAGCGTGATATAGAGCACAGCCACCCTGCCCGCTGAGCCCAGACATGAGACAAACGCACCAACCGACAGGCGGAGCCAAGCGGACGCTAGGTCGCCGTGCCCGTGGCGTGCCCGATCGGGTCGGTGCTCAGCGGTGATCCGCAGTCACTCACGGGCAGTGTCAGATAGCCGCTCACCTGGGACAGCCAGGTCAGGCGACGGGGCCCACGATCTTTGCAAGCTGGTGATCTCCGTCCTCCTCGCTGCTCGATGATCTCGGCCGAGTCCGCCGTGTAACAGGCCAAGCCGCTGCGCGGTCGCTTACGCGGGCCTGGACACGTCGGCCACGGCCAAGGGCAGGCAGCTACGAGGAGGACGAGGGAGATGCAGGAACCCCAGGTCAGTACCCGTATCTGTAAACGGCGGCGGACCCGCGGTGCAGCGTCAGTGGGAGCGAGCCGTGGTGGGGCGTTCAGCGTGATTCGCAGATGACCAGCGGGATGTCGCGTTCGGTGCGTCGCTGGTAGCCCGCGTAGCCGCCGTAGGCCGCGACGACCCGGGGCCACAGCTCCGCCTTCTCCTGCGGCGATGCCGGGCGGGCCCGCATCGGCTGGCGCTGGCCGGCCATGGTCAGCTCGATCTCGGGATGAGCCAGCAGGTTGCGGTACCAGTCCGGGTCACGGTCATCTCCGCCCTTGGAGGCCACCAGCACCACCCGGTCACCATCAACGACCGGGGCGGTGAGCATGGTCGACCGCGGCAGGCCCGACCTGCGGCCCGTTGTGTGCAATTCGACGACGGGCATCCCGAAGACCGAGCCCAGCACCTGGCCACCGCTGAGGTGAACGATGGCCCGGTGCACCTGGCTCATGGTTTTCAGGCTGATGTCCGCCAGGTAGTGCCCCAGGTCCATGGCATGACCTTAGATCCCTGCGGGCACGTCGCCAACCGCAGGCGGCGCGCGCTGAGCCGGGCTGGCCGGCTGGGCTGCCACCCTGCTGGCCGCCGCGGCCGGCCACGAGTACCGGTACCCCGATCGCGGCAGGTGCTCGTCAGGTGAGCGCGTACGCCGGGTGGTCGCGGTTCCTGAGGCGGGGTGGATGTCGCCGCCTGGCTGGCGGCCAGCCCGGCCGCCGTCGGCGAGCGCGTGGTCCGGGCGCGTGTGGGTGCCGACAATGCGGTCACCTTACGCGACCTGCGAATATTCGTGGATCAGGCCGCCGAGCCGGTCGCGTCGCCGGACGCGGATGGTATCGTCCGCCGGCGTGATGTGGGACCTGCCGGCAGGTGGTTCCTGGCTGAGGGTTCGGTGCGGCCGGCAGGTGTCGTAGTGATCGACGTATTCGCTGAGGACGTGGTGCAGGTGTCGTCGGCCGGTGATGAGGATCCAGTCGGTGCACTCGCGCCGGGCGCTGGCGATCCAGCGCTCGCAGATCGCGTTCGCTCGTGGCGCCTGGACGGGCGTGGTGATGATCCGCGTGCCGGCCGCGGTGAAGACTGCGTCGAACGCGCTGGTGTACTTGGCATCCCGGTTTCTGATCAGGAACTTCAAGCCATCGGTCCGCTCACCGAGGTCCATGAGCGTGTTCCGGGCCTGCTGGACCGTCCAGGCGGCGGTCGGGTGGGCGGTGATGCCGGCCAGGTGGACGCGGCGACGGTGGTGCTCGATGACGAACAGCACGTAGAGCCGGCGCAGGAAGACGGTGCCGGCGTGGAAGAAGTCGACCGCGGCGATGGTCTTGGCCTGGGCGGACAGGAACTGCTTCCAGTTGGCGGCTGCGCGTTGCGGCGCGGGGTCGATGCCGGCGGCCTTGAGGATCTCCCAGATCGTGGAGGGCGCGATCTTGTGCCCGGGGCCTGTCAGTTCGCCGCAGATTCGCCGGTAGCCCCAGGTTGGGTTGTCGCGGGCCATTTCCAGCGCGAGCTGGCGGATCGCCGGGCCGGTACGCGGGCGTCCTGCTGTCCGGTGCCGATGGGTCCAGTGGCGCTTGACCAGGTCGGCGTGCCAGCGCAGGAGCGTGCGGGGGGTGATGATCAGGGACAGCTGGCGGCGGTGTGCGGCGGGGAGCCGCCGGGTGAGGGCGGCCAGGACCGCCCGGTCGGCCCAGGAGAGCCGGGGTGATCTGACCTGGCGTTGCAGGACGGCGATCTGCTGGCGCAGTACCAGGATCTCGGTGTTCTTGATATCGCCGGAGCGCGGCAGCAGGGCCAGCCAGCCGCACAGCCGGACGAGGGTCAGGTAAAGCAGGCGGAAGGTCACGAGACCTGATCGTGCCGGAGCCGAGCTTGGCCCAGCTGCCGTTCGCCCCAGATCAGTCCGGGTACAGGAATCCCAGGTCAGGTGCGGTGACACGATTTCCGGCACCCACAGGGCTGACACGCACGCCGGAACCATGACGGCGTCACCGCCGCCTTCGCCTGACCCGCTCGACCCACCCACCCGAAGGAACCGATATGAGCACCGACCTGGACCTGACCCAGTACAAGGCGCTGAGCTTCGACTGCTACGGCACTCTCATCGACTGGGAAGCCGGCATCGCCGCCGTGCTTCGTCCCTGGGCCCGTGAGCAAGGCCTCGACCTCGACGACGAGGAACTGCTGCTCGCCTACTCCGGCAACGAGGCGGCCGTCGAGCGGGAAATGCCCACGGCGCTCTACCCCGACGTTCTCGCCATCGCCTTTCGCCGCACCGGGGAGAAGCTCCACAAGCCGGTCAGCGACGAGTGGGCCCAGCGGCTCGGCCAGTCGGTCCCGGACTGGCCGGCGTTCCCCGACTCCGCGGAGGCCCTCGCGCGGCTGGCCAGGCACTACCAGCTGATCATCCTTTCCAACGTGCACCGCGACGGCTTCACCGGCAGCAACCAGCGGCTGCGCGGAGACTTCGCGGCCATCATCACCGCCGAGGACGTCGGCGCGTACAAGCCCGCCCCCAATCACTTCCGTGCCCTCGACATCAAGCTCGCCGAGCTCGACCTGGACCGTAAGGACCTGCTGCACGTCGCACAGAGCCTGTTCCATGACCACGTCCCGGCCAAGCGCGAAAACTTGCCGTCGGTCTGGATCAACCGCCGCCACGACCGCCCCGGCTGGGGAGCCACACCCGAACCATCCGAGGAGTGGGCCTACAACCTCGAGTTCACGTCCATGGCCGACTTCGCCGACGCCGTCGACCAAGCCTTCGACGTTGGTACCAGTCACAGCGCCTGAGCCAGGAAGACAACCACGATGACCATCCAGGCATCGACCGCCAGCGCGGGCCCCGAACGGGGCGACGCAGGCCGTGCGCCAGTCCGACGCAGCCGACCGCTCCCGCACGGACTCTTACTCGCTGGGGAGTGGCGATCCTCTCCCGGCGCCACGATGGAGGTCGTCAACCCGCAACCGAAAGCATGATCGCCGAGGTTGCCGACGCCACCGTCGCCGACGCCCGGCTCGCCCGCAGGCAGCCGCCGACGCCCAAGCCGGCTGGTCCTCGCGGCGCCCTCGCCAATCACCAGCCAATGCGTTTGCTAGCGGCGACATGACGAACCCCGAGTCGCCGCGTCAGCAGGCCAAGAACGGGACGATCTGCACGCTGCCACCAGCGCGGGCGGCTCGGCCTGCGTCCGGGCTGCTGTGTGTGCGTCGTCGACTCGGTCGGTGAGCAGCGTGATCGCCCCCGCCTTCCCGGCCACCTCCGCCAGCAGCTGGTCGCGGGCCATGGCGCCTTCGCCGTCATAAAGCGTCATGTCGCACCGGGCCACGATCCGGGTCCAGTGCTTCTTGCAGCAGGCGGCGGGTAACGAGAACTTGCGGCCGCGTCCGGCTTACCGCTAGACCTCCAGCTCCGGCAGGACCGCGGCCTGGTCATCCAACTGGCACGTCACGAAATCAGCCATCTAGCCCCCAGGGTCGGCGCTGGATATTTCAGATGGTGATGGGCCTGCGGCGCCGACGTCGGCTGTGAGGATCATAAGGCGACTGGTCGCCGTTGACTGTAGATTCACGCTCGGTGGGAAACGGCCGGCCTGACTTGGCGCGCACGGCGCCGCTCTGCGCGGCGGTCGGCTGGGTATAGATCACGGCGCGGGAGACGCCCGGAGGCGCATGAATTGCCGGCGTTATTGATGCGATCCGGCGGCTGGCCTGCTGCGTGATCGGGTCATCCGGGTTTGCGCTCGTTTCTCGGCTGGTCCAGGACCGGCTCGCCACCGGGCTGCGGGCATGCCGAGGCTCGCTGCGGTGCGTCGGCACGGGGACAGATGAGCCTTTCGGCCCGTTAAGCAGGGAGGAATTCCCCTGTCTGGCGGCTCAGGGTGCGAGGAGTATCGCAGCTGTGGCAAGGGGACAGCTCCGCGTTTATCTCGGCGCAGCGCCCGGTGTGGGGAAGACCTACGCGATGCTCACCGAAGGCCAGCGGCGCAGGTCACGTGGCACGGACGTGGTGGTCGCGCTCCTTGAGGATCACGGCCGCCGGCTGACTGCGGCAATGGCCGAGGGACTGGAGCTGGTGCCGCGGCGCTCGATGAGCTATCGCGGTGCGGCCTTCACCGAGATGGACCTGGACGCGGTGCTCGCTCGCCGCCCCCAGGTCGCGCTGGTGGACGAGCTCGCCCACACCAACGTGCCCGGCTGCCGGAACGCCAAGCGATGGCAGGACGTCGATGAATTGCTCGACGCGCGCATCGATGTCATTACCACCCTGAACATCCAGCACCTCGAGTCGCTCAGCGACGTGGCGAAACAGGTCACCGGCGTGGAGCAGCACGAGACCCTGCCCGATGAGATAGCGCGCCGCGCCGACCAGATCGAGCTGGTCGATATGACCCCGGAGGCGCTGCGGCGGCGGATGGTGCATGGCAATGTCTACCCGCCGGACCGGATCGAGGCCGCGCTCACTCATTACTTCCGGCCAGGGAACCTCACCGCACTGCGTGAGCTGGCCCTGCTCTGGCTGGCCGACCGGGTGGAGGAGGGCCTGCAGCGGTACCGTGCCGAGCACGGCATCGCCACACCATGGGAGGCAAGGGAGCGAATTGTCGTCGGCATCGCCGGCGAGAAGGACGATGAGGCCGTCATCCGGCGTGCCGCCAGGATCGCCGCCCGCACCCCCGGCTGCGACCTGCTGGCCGTGCACGTGAACTGTGATGACGGCCTGGCGGCCGGCAATGCCGCGACGCTGGATGCTCAGCGGGCGCTTGTGGCGTTGCTCGGCGGCAGCTTTCAGCAGCTGCCCGGTGACGACGTGGCCGAGACGCTGCTGCGGTTCGCCCGTGCCGAGGATGCCACCCAGATGGTTCTCGGTGCGAGCCGCCGCAGCCGGCTCCTCACTCTGTTCGCGGGCAAGAGCACCCCGACGAGGCTCGCGCGCCGGGCCGAGCACATCGACGTGCACCTAGTCAGCCGCAACGGTTCAAGCCGACGCAAGCCGGCGCTCGCCTGGCTCCTGGCTGCGCTTCGCTCGCGCCGTGGGCGGGCCTCGCGTGCGAGCGCGGAGGCAGCAGCGCTCACCCGGCTCGCGGCCAGCGTGTTGCGCGGGCGCGGCGACCCGCCCGCCCTGCTTGAGGAGATACGCGAGATGTTCGGCCTGGCCGCGGTCAGCCTGCTGGAACGGCGGCAGGATGACGCAGGCCCGTGCTGCGACATCGTGGCCAGCGCAGGCGAACGGCCGCCAGAAGGTCCCGGAGCCGACGTGGAACTCCCGGTCAGCGAGACCTTCACGCTGGCCGGGCGGGGACGCGTGCTTGGCGCAGACGACACGAGGGTTCTGTCCACCTGCGCGGTCCAGGTGGTGGCCGGCATTACCTGCCGCCGCCAAGACGAGCAGGACGCCCACGCCGCCCAGCACGAGGCTGACCTCCGTTCCCGCTCCGCCCTGTTCGCCGCCACCAGTCAGCACGCACGCGAACAGCTCGCCGCAGCCCAGGCGGCCCTGGCAGGTCTGGCTGATAACGGAGCCGCTGCCACACCGGACGATCGCGCCGCTTTGGTCGCCGCTGCGCGCCGCGCGGTGGACCGCATCGGCAGGCTCGTCACCGACCTCAGCGATCTCAGCCGGCTGCACGCCGGGGGGCTGGAGACCTATCTCCGGCCAGTCGATCTTGACGACGTTATCGCCGCGGCCCTCGACGACCTGGGCCCGGGTGGCCACCACATCACCCTCAGCACGCCCGAGGGCCTGTCCGATGTGATCGCCGACGCGGAGCTCCTCACCCGCATCCTGACCAGCCTGATGGCCGACGCCCTGCATCGCAGCCCCGCTGACGTCCCGCCCGTCCTCACCGCCGTCGGCCTGGCACGCCACGTTGAGATCCGCATCGCGGACCAGGGGCCCGCCCCGCAACAGGGCGATGGCACGAACGGCCTTGCGCTCAGGCTGGCCCTCGACCTCACCGAAGCGATGGGCGACACACTCCGTTGCGAAGAGACCCGTAGCGGCGGCCGCACCGTGATCCTCACGCTCCCCGCTGCCGCGCGCCGCCCGCCCGCTCCGCCAGCCTCCATATCCGCTGTCCCAGCACCTAAATCCGCCGACGCACCCTGATGCCCTCGTTCGACGCGGGCGAGGGCATCGATGGCTACCGGTCGCCATCGCCTGTCACCGCGGGGCGTTGGACCCGCAGCCCCGTCACACCTCGGCCGCATCCGAGTTGGCTGATCTGTGCTCAACACCTGCGCCACAGTTAGGCCCCGAACAGGCGCACCGATTCGGCAGGGAGAGCGCTATGACGACCGCATGAAACGCCATCAGAACGCTCACCCCAAGTAGCGGATATCCCTCGGGCCGACTGAGCTGACCCCTTGTATCAGCGGCAAACACATCCGCAAACCTCCCGGTCCAGCACGCCTGGCTGGCAACCCGATACGCCCCGTGCCTGGTTACCCGGCACCATGATCTCCCGCTGGCGTCAGAGCACTACCGCACACGCCGATGTGAGCGAGTCGCACATCTCGGATGTTTATGCGCGAACCAGCATGATCATTTGCTATCAGTATTTCGGTTGGAGCCATCCCGCCAAGCGCGGCTCTCCCGACTCGCGTCTGCCTAGGTGCCGGGGCTCTCCCCTGCGGGCCCGATGCGGGCGCGATTGGCCATCTCTGACCAGAAGGTGCGCATCTGGCTCGCCCGCAATCCCTGCCAGCGGGCCGTGTTCCGGCGAATTCGCGCCCGGCGCACGAGCATGTACTGGTGACGGCAGAACGCCTCACTCAGTTCCGCCCGGTGCGGCTGCTGCCCTTTGGGAGGATAGGGGCACAGGTCGAACGGGCAGCCATCCAGGCAACTGCTGCCGGGCGGGTTGCTCGCCGCGGTTCCGACGGTGCGGTCGGGCTTGAGCGCCAGCCGGTCGCGCCTGATGCACGGCGGCAGTGTGTCCTTGTTCGCGCGTTCGAGCCATTGCTCGATCTTGCCCGGCTGTTCACCGCGCTCGGCGAGGTTCAGCAGTAGCAGCACATCCGCGACCAGTTGCTGAGCGTGCCGGTCGAGCCCGCTCCAGCCCATCGATGGCTGGATCCACTGGTCATGCCGGCGGGCTTGGGAATCCGTCACTTCCTGGCTGGACCCGACCCGGGTGACCAGGTCACTTTCGTCCATCCACAGGAACCGCTCGGGATGACCGGTCTCCAGGGCCCGGGCAGCAAGCACCGCCGCAGCCTGCGACGAAGGGATGGATGCGGCGGTCGCCGTGCCCGTCACGGGCCTGCTCGCCGTTTATCTCTTCCAGCCAGTGATTCACGATGGCGTCGGGATTCCAGTCCCGGCCGTCGGCCGTCCACTCGCCCGCCTGGATCTCCCAGAGGCAGAGGGCCTGGATCAGGGTGAGCTGAGAGAACCAGTAGCGGGCGTGCTTGAGCATCTCGAGGGCCTCTGCCTGTAGATGCCCGAGCACGGCCGGCCGGGAGTGCACCTGCCCGTAACGGCGGTTGGCCGCGTACTTGAAGCCCTGGGCCAGCGCGATTTCCTGGGAGATCGTCAGCCTTGCCCCGTTGGGTGCGGCAAGCCGAACACGCTGACGCCAATCCCTGAGGTACTGTTCCGCGCGCTGATACGCCGATCCCGGCCCGTGGTCGCCGCCAGCCGCGTCAATCGATGCGACGAGCAGCGGTGCGAGCCAAGCGCTCACCTGCTGAGCCCATTGGGCTTCGCCGTCGGCCGACGCCGCGAACGCCGCGTTCGCGGCGCGGCCACGCAGGATTTGGTGGCTCCGACCGCTTGCCGTTCTCGTCACTGCCCAGCGGCCCTTCGTCGCTTTGCCCGGGTTCGGCCAGCTTCGGCCGAATCTCCTGGAAGGCAACGGCACCACCGCGCCCGATCTCCTGGGCTGCGGCCAGCCTGATCCGGTAGGAACTCTCCTTCAGGCAAATCTCATACAGCTGGGCGTACCCCAGGCCGCCCGGGCAGTTGTGCCGCCGGCTGGTCAGCGTGTGCAGCGCGTCGCCGAACCGGCACACCAGCCCGAGCTTCGCCTCCTCCAGCGTTTGCGGGTCCTCTGACCTGATGTCGGGCCACTCGTTCTGGATCATCTTGGCGAGGTCGATGTGCGAAAGCTCTTCGTCCGGTGCGCATTGGTGCCGAGGGGGTCGTGCCGTCACCTGGCTGCTCTGCACATTGTTCGCCGCGGTCCCGGCCCTGCGGCCGACGGCTCCCGATCGTCGCGCGGCCTGGCTGGCGAGCTGGGCCACGCCTTTGCGCGGCCCGCCGTCGGTCCCGGCGACAGCGCGCCGGTGATCCGTGGCAATGCTGCTGATCTCCATCGCGGCCGCGTAAATGTCCAGGGCCTTGTTGTCGTGCCGGGCGCCGGCCGCCTTGGCCAGCTGGTAGCAGACCGCTCCAGCGCTGTCCGGGGACGAGCCGGGCGCTCCCGATGGCTGACCGGCGGCCTCCTGCTCGATGAGTTTGCTCCGGGAGTGCAACACGAGCGCGATCAGGAACTCCCGCCCCGGGCCGGTGCGCTCGACGTCCGGGTCGCCGTAGAGCGCCTCGTCTCACGTAATCGGGGTCACGGAGGGCAGCGTCCATCAGCTGAGAACCGAGAAAGGCCTGGATCAGGCTGTGCTGGAACCGGACGCGGCTGGCCAGCGGCTCCACCAAGCCGAGCCGGGCGCCCCAGGCCGCAGCCAGCCGCTGATCGACCAGGCTGAAGCTTGCCGCCCGTTCTGCCGTCGATCTTCTCGAGGCGCTTCGTGACCTCGTCGTGGATTTCCCCCCCAACAACTGAGTCCAGGCGGACTTCAAGGCTGTCGTCCTTCAGCCCGACGCAGGCGAGGGCTGACAGCCATACCAAGGCGACCTCGCGCTCCTCCGGCCGGAGTGGCACGTCCGGGCGCAGGTCGCCGCGGATCATGGCTCGCTGCCAGGTCTGCAACAGGCGGACCCGCAGCTTTGACGGGTCATCACCCGGCGTCCCCAGCACCTCGGCCTGGCGCGTCACGATCTGGTCGAGCAGGTCAAGGCGGTAGATCTCCTTGGCGATCTGCAGGTACAGCGGGGAATCGGCCACATCGGCGGTCTCCACGATCCAGCTGAGTCGCCGCTCGTCCTCGGCCGGACCGGCCTCTGCGACATAGGCCAGCGCTGCGTCCTTGCTGAGCGGCTCAAGTTCGTGGATGGTCGCGTCCATCTCCCGCAGCGGGGTGTGCGGGCGCGAGGCGATGAGCAGGGGAAGACGCTGGTCATAGGCCTTACGAATGGCGATGCGGATCTTGTTGTCCCGCTCTTCAGCGTCCTGGGTCCTGGACAGGGCTTCTTCCAGCCCGTCAGCGAGTACGACGATGCGGCCATCCTGGAGCAGCCGTCGCCAGACCTTCTCCCCTTCTCCCGCCGAGGCCAGCCGCTCGTTGACGGTCTCCATGAACTGGACTTTGGCCAGTGCCGAGAAATCGAGCGTCGTCCGCATCCCGCAGATCGGATCGGCACCGGGACCGCCCTGCGCTTGGCGAGCATCTCGGTGAGGAGGACGACCACCGCGGTCTTTCCGGTGCCCACGCCGCCGACGAGAACGTGCGGCCGACGAGAGCCGCCATCGCGCAGGTCCTCCATGAGCACCCGGCACAGGTCGTCGCGCCCCACGATCTTGCCGAAGATGGGGCCGGCCGTCGGCACCAGGTCACGGGCATGCTGCCGGGCCCTGGCCCGGTACCGCCGGTCCATCCGCCAGAACCGCCAGAACAGGAAAACGACCGATGCCAGCGCAATGGAGAGCAGCGAGGTGATCCACCCGCTGATGGCACCGCAGGAGACGTCGATGCCCCGGCACAGCGGCGTCGTCGTTCGGCGGAACGCTCCACGGTTTCCGCAGAAAGAAGACCACGTAAATAGACCGGAGCATCCAGGCCACGAGAATCACCGCTACCAGGGCGATGGCCCAGCCGCTCAGCGTCATCCAGGGTCGGCCGAACCAGCGTCGCGGCCGGTCGACGCCCCGGTGCCGGAGCCCGAATAGGCGCAGGCGGTGCTTGAGGCCGTAGGACATCTTCCGCAGCTTCGACCATGCTCCCGTGAACAGCAGCACGATGCCGCCAGGCTCCCTCGCCCGCTTGGCCCGTCTGAGCAGATGATCGCGACATCGCTACCGCCCCCACAACTCAGCTGATACGCACAATATCGTCATGAGTGACAGGCAGTAAACGACTTTCACGACTCAATGGTTTGGCGGGTACGTGCGTGCCCGTAACGCTGGTCGGCAGGTGAAGCCGACGCTAACACGCCCATCGTCGCCCTGAGCCAACCACCCGCCGCATACTTATGCGTAGCCGCACCAGGTGAGAACGCGCTCAATTGCCGCCGACCGGGCGATGACAGCCTGCCGTGCAGGCGACCTGTGCGGTGTGTCAGCGTCCGTTGCCTGCGGCGTGGTACTGCTCTACCACGCTGGCCGGGATGCGGCCGCGCTCACTGACCGCCAGGCCGTGCTCTTTCGCCCACGCCCGGATATCACCCGAGCGCTGCCTGCTGGCCACCGTGCGTCCAGCCCGGTGGCGGCCCTGCGCCCGCCCGGCCTTGCGAGCGTGCTCGATATAGGGCGCGAGCAGCTTGCTGAACGCGGCGGCATTCTTGGCGTTCAAGTCGATCTCATAGTCGGTGCCATCCACGGCGAACCGCACGGTCTCAACCGCCGGGCCGCCGGTCAGATCGTCTTCCAGCATGACGGTCACTTTCTGCGCCATCAATGCCTCCCCTGTTGCGATGCTGCCTGCACCGTATCCAGGCCGAAGCCCTCCACCCAACTGCAACGCCGCAGATCAGGCCTCTGCCCCGTAGAACAACTACCCGGACCCAGCGAGTATCGCGGTGGTTGGCCCCTGCTTAGCTCGTACTCGCGCATCACGTTTAGTCATCGGTCCCTGTGATGGCTCGCGCGTGTAACCGCGTTCTGCTCGGCGGACCGCGGGTGGCGCCGCTGATGGCGGTGTCGGCCTGCCACCAGTCGTATCGGTGCACCAGGGCGATGTGGCGGCGCTGGGCGCGGAGGATCTCGGGGAGCTGGCTGACATCGGCTGGCCGGCGTGGGTGCGGACGGAGGGGTCGATCCAGAGCCGGTGACGGCGGCAGACGGTCCGGTGCGGCGGCAGGTAGCAGGCGACCGGCTCGGTGATGCCACGGCGGGCGGTGCACCGATGGCAGGCCGGGCGCAGCATCCGGTGGAACCCTTCGGGGTCACGCAGGTAGAGGCGGGGGTCGGGGCGCCTCATCGAGCTTGGCATTTGCAGTTCAGGCAAGGCTCAGACGTCCGTCCTGCGTCTAGGATTCTGTTTATCCTGCAGCTGGGGAGGGCGGATGCCAGCCGATGCGATTCAGGTGAGGCTCGTCCTCGATACAGAAGACGGGGACCCAGAGCGTAGCGAGGAAGATCTGCAGTACCTGCTGGATGAGCTGGCCCAGATCGATGTCGCGAGTGTCGAGCGGGAGTCGGCTGGCCCGGCCCCGCCGGGTACCAGGGGCGCCGGAGTGGACGCCGCGAGCGCGCTGCTGATTGCCTTGGGGGGCAGCGGAGCTACACTGCCGGTCCTGGTCGGGCTGGTTCGTGACTGGCTCACACGCAGAGGGTCGGGTGCTGTCCGGCTGAAGATCGGCGAGGATGAGGTGGAACTGACCCACGCGTCGAGCGCGATGCAGCAGCGGGTACTGGATGAGTTCCTCAGCCGTCATCAGGGGTGAGTCCAATGGCCAAGCGGGCGCTGGTCATTGCGAACAGCCAGTATGACGATGAGCGTTTCGCCCCGCTTCCTGCGGCGAAAGCTGATGCGACGGCTCTAGCTGAGACTCTTTCCGACCCGGCGATCGGGGAGTTCACCGTCGAGCAGATGGTGGACGTCGACCAGCGCGCGGCCAACCGGGCAATCCAGTTGTTCTTTTCCGCCGCCGCGCGGGACGATCTGCTGGTCCTGCATCTGTCCCTGCATGGCTGGAAGGATCTGCAAAACCGGCTGTATTTCGTCGCTCGCGATACAGAACGCGATCTTCTGGAGGCGACCGCGATCAGCGCGGAGTTTGTCAGCGAGCGGATGAGCCAGAGCAAGTCGCGATCGATCGTGCTGATGCTCGACTGCTGCTACAGCGGCGCGTTCACTGCAGGCATGCTGCGCCGGTCAGCTGATGCGCCCCAGGTTGATGTCGCTGAGCCGTTCGCCGGCCGGGGCCGGATGGTGATGACCGCATCCACATCCCTGCAGTTCGCACATGAGGGCGAGCCAGAAGTGCTGCTGAGCCAGAATCAGGCGCAGCCGTCACTGTTTACCGCAGCGGTGGTGCAGGGGCTGAAGGACGGCTCGGCTGATCTGGACCGCGACGGCCTCATCTCGGTCAGTGAGCTGTATGAGTACGTCCACGAGCAAGTCCAGCGCAAAGTACCGGGGCAGACACCCACGCTCAGCGTGGACAGCGTTCAGGGCGCCATCTACCTTGCTCGCAGCCCCGGCTCTCCGGACACCGATGTCCTTGCCGAGCTGCGCACCGCGATCGCCGACCCGCAGGCCTGGATGCGGGTCGGCGCGCTCCACCGGATCGAGCAGCTCCTTGGCAGCGTCCACGAGCCGGTCCGGGCGGCGGCGCAGAACGCCCTGCTGGGCCTGATCGCAGATGACGACCCGCAAGTGGCCCAGCGTGCGCGGGAACTCTGGCACCAGCGTGGCCTTGGTGACATCCCGGATATCAGCCAGGCACGGCGCGTGCACCGACGGCCGGTAGCCGCTACGAGCTTGCAGGCGGGGATTGACTTCGGCACCACCAACTCCGCCATCGGCGTGTTCGACAACGGCGACGTGCGGGTAATCCCGAACGCGCAGGGCGCGCTTACCACGCCAAGCCTCGTCGCCCTTACCGCGGACGGGCAGACTTTGGTGGGCACGGCCGCAAAACGGCAGGCCATCAGTAACCCCGAGTACACGGTGGCCTCGGTTAAGCTCAAGCTCGGAACAGACTGGAGCATTGAACGCGACGGCACCCGCTACACCGCCGAGGAGATCGCCGCACTCATCCTGGCGCGCCTGCGTGCTGATGCTGAGGCATACCTCAGTCGTCCGCTTGGCGGGGCTGTCCTCACCGTGCCCGCCTACTTTGGCCATTCGCAGCGGTACGCACTGCGTAAAGCAGCGGAGATAGCCGGGATCCCGGTCCTTCGGATCATCAATGAACCGACGGCGGCCTCGATTACCTTTGGGCTGAACAGGGACGACGACCTGACTGCCTTGATAGTGGACCTAGGTGGAGGAACTTTTGACGTCTCACTCCTTGATGTAGGGGAAGGCGTATGCGTTGTGCTGGCGACCGCGGGTAACAACCACCTAGGCGGCAACGACTGGGACAGAAGGCTCGCCGAGCATCTTGTCCAGCTCGCGCGTCAACGCCACGGTATCGATGTCAGCAACAACACTGAGGCGATGCAGCGGCTTATAGAGGTAGCCGAAACCGCCAAGATCGAGCTGTCCTCATCCACGAGCACGCATATCTCGCTGCCCTACCTCGCGACCACTCAGGCTGGCCCGGTCCACGTGGATGTGACGCTGACCCGCGCCGAGTTTGAGGCTGTGACCAAGGACACCCTTGACCGCTGTAAAGCGCCAATCCAACAGGTCATCAGGGACAGTAAAGAAAATCCTCTCGGGATGAGGATATCCAAGCCCTCGGACATCGATCAGGTAATATTGGTCGGCGGGGCTACGCGGATGCCAGCAGTGGCACACCTGGTCGAGGAGCTAACAGGCGGGAAACCGTATCGCGGCCTGATACCGGAGGGCATTGTAACCGGGGCCACCTTGCAGGCAGCCCTCCTACGTGGAGAGTTCAAGGATGTGCTGCTTCTCGATGTGATCCCGCTGTCACTTGGCATTGAGACCCAAGGTGGAACTTACGTAAAGCTAATGGATCGGAATACCACTATACCGAACAAAGGCTCGAAAATATTTACGACCGCCACAAACAATCAGAAAAGTATCACCATCCATGTCGTAGAAGGTGACCGAGAGATCGCCAGCCACAACTCAACCCTGGCAATCCTCGAATTGTCCAACCTAGCTCCGGAGCCAAAAGAAACACCCAGTATCGAGGTCACCTTCGACGTTGACGCCAATGGAGTGCTAAAGGTCAGTGCCAAAGATCAAGGCACCGGCAAAACCCAGTCCGTAACCATCAACCGGGACACTGTAGCTGCGGCAGTACAGCAGCAGCGGTCAGTACGCTGGCCGCAAATGCTCGCCAATGCCCCCAACCCGCACCCCACCTCCGACTGATCCGAAAATCGGTGAGTACGGGGCGCGGGGCAGCACGCGGCGGAGCCGCGTGCGGGGCCTGTGGGGTAAGGCGGCGGGTTCGAAGGTGACCTTGTCGAGTTACTCCTGTCGAGTTACTCGTCGTGTTACTCCTGTGAGAACTTCTATCTACGACTAAGGGCGAATCTCGCGCCAAGCGGGAAGCCCGAAGCAATCAAGAGCCCAATCCAGCCATGACTCCTCGGCACCATAGAGATCAACCCAGAACCGCACCTGTGCACGCCCCGGCACGCCAACGGGAACGATCATGGTCTCTCGTACCCACACTGCGGGCAGTACCCGGCGGAACCCGTAGCTATCGTCGATTGATCGCGCCGACTTGCCGACGAACTGGCCATGAGCGACGCCAGCCCCGCTGGAGAGTATGACGCCAGAGATGCCCGGAACATGACTGAGGCCTAAGTAGCCCGGCAGTTCGCGGCCGAAGACGCGGCGGTGCTGGCGGCCGGGTTCGGTGAGCTTGCCGCCCAGCTCGGAGCCCGGGAGCGGTCTGGCGCCGGGGACCCGGTGGCGTCGGTACACGCGGTGCTGGCCGCTTTCCCGGCCGAGTGGCTGCTGGTGTTCTACAACGCGCCGGACCGGGCGTCGGTGGAGGCGTTCTTGCCGTCGGCCGGCCGCGGGCGGGTGCTGATCACCAGCCAGAGCGCGTTGTGGCCACCGGGCCAGGCGGTGGAGGTGCCGGTTCTTGACGTGCCGGTCGCTGCCGGGTTCCTGGTCAGCCGCACCGGCGACCCCGACGGGCAGGCCGCGGTTGAGCTGGCCGAGGAGTTGGGCGGGCTGCAGGGCGCCCCGCGATTGAGGTCCAGCATGATTCGCCGACGCGCTCTCAGGCCTGGCACACGGTCGACGGTCAGGCCGAAGGAACGCATAAATATTCATGGCCTGGCGACGTCACAGATGCCCTCTTCTGCCGCGGACCGAGCGTTCTCCACCGCCGAGTGAGCGTGCCTCGGCGCCACAGTGTCGGATCGAGCTGCCGAGCGGCTGGCCGACGGACCGCGCGACTGGACCGGTTCGCCGATCGCAACGGGCAACCAGATGGAGTCACGCTCCGTAACGTCACCACGGACGATATCGGCGCGCCCCGTGGGCCCTGAACCCTCATCCACTGAGGCGCGCAGATCGGGTCAATCTGGCCGCGCCAACCACGGAAGTTCACGCGACTTTACTCATGAGCCGTGCCGGGGCGCTGGCCGTACTGTTCTACGACAGGGCGGTCGCCAGGATGAACCACCTTTCGCCGCAACGCTGAGCACCGTCGATCAGGACTCGCGTACCTGGCGCGAGGAGAAGTTCTTGCTCCTCGAAGCCCTTCACCGCGACCTCGGGGATGAATAGCCCCACGCACGCCCTGGCGGACTCTCAGCTTGTACCAGACAGGCTGGCCCGCGCCCTTCGGCGCGAGTGCATTGCCAACGGAGCAGGAGATCGGAGGCCGGTGATCGAAGACACGGCCCGCTGCCTGCCGGAGATCAAGATCAGTGCTGTCAAGCGGTAGCCCCTCTTCCGGGTAGCGGTAGAGCTTGAAGCCAGCTCCCCACCAGACGATCACCGGGTCGGGGATCGCCACCCTGCTAAGTACCGACCGGAGTTGCTTGTTGATCGGCGTCTCGAGCTGATCGTAGAAGTTGGCGTTGATCGGCTCGTGGCTGACGCCGTCGCTGTAGATCCTTATCGGCTCGATCTCGTCATCTTTGAGTCCGGCAGCAGAGGGCGTGAGACTCTTCGCGGTCGCCCATGCCAACGCTTCCTGCTCGGACTGGCGAAGGCACCCATCCTCCCGAGCACCGAAGCCGTCTCTGCCCTTCCGGTCTCCCGATGGGTTCCACCAGGACGGTACTGGCGCATCGGCATTCTCTGGAGCAGTCATCAGCAACTCCCCGTCATCAACGATAAAATAGATGGTACGGCGCTCGCGCGACTCAAGCCGCGGCGGACTGAGCACAGTTCGCTGCGTAAATCAGCGGCCTCCTGAAAGCGTGACCAACCGGCCCGCTTACCGCAAAGAGCTTCTGCTTAGATCTGCTCGCTCTACTGCGGCGCGGTTCTGCCCGGAGGGCAGCGCCGGCTGATCATGCCCGCGGGACGGAGCCTGTCAATCCCGATGAGACATCAGGCGGCTTGGTTCTTCTGTGATGTCACCTTCGTCTCGATGGTTGCGGAGGGCTGGTTGATCCAGACCTTGGCAGGCAGGGGCGGCGGCGCAGGTGGCCTGCGGAACCGTCCGGGGTTGGCGGCGTAGGCCTGCCGGAGGACCAGCGCCCGGCGGGCCTAGATCTGGGTAGCGGTGCCGTCGTGGACGGATGCGGGTGTGTGCAGGATGAGCCCGACCGGCGACAGCAGCAAAGCGATGGTCGTTGACCGACTCAGCCGCTGTCCGATCGCGTCCTGCCAGGATCGCCAGCTCAATTGACCTGTATTGTTGCTCAATCGACCGGTATTGTCCTGACTCGCTGTGGACGAATCACCGCTGGCCATGGCGCGATTATACAGCCGAGGCGCTCTGCAATGACCGTATCTGCCGGTGTTTCGGCATCTCTGACCGTCTTTCTGCCCTGCGACCAGCAATCGCTGGCCCTGCCCAGTTGCCGCCTTACTGCGCGCAATGTGGTTTGTATGAACCCTGCTGATGGCCACGGCCCCGCTTACCCAAAAGGCCCTGCGCGCAGAGGAACGGGCCAGCTCAGTAGTGGTAGGGCGCGGCCAGGATGATGATCTCTGTGCGGGAGACGAGGCGATGCTCGTCGTCGATGCGGCGTGACCAGGCGCCGGGCAGTGGTATTTCCGCGGCTCGGGTCGCCGATGCCGGTGAGAGGACCGCGGCGGATGTCCTCGATGAGCTTGTTGATCCGGGTCAGCATTTTGCGGTCGATGGCAGGCCAGGAGACGTAGTCTTCCCAGTCCTGGTCTTCGAATACCAGCCTCACCTGGCGCTGCCCGGTGGGTGTTCGGCTTCGGGGTCGATGAGCCCGTGCTCTGCGAGGCTCAGGTTGTCGTGCCTTCCGGCACCCGTGAGGGAATCCAGCTGCGGCTAGCGGCGCGGCTGATGGCGGGCACCCCCACCGGGGACACCATGCTGGACGCGGGCGCTTTACCGGCGGGAAAGGAAGATCACCTGACCAGCTTGCAGTTGAAGGGGGCTGGTCGAGGAGGGCGGACAGTGCGCTGGTGACCGCGGCGGTGTAGCCGCGGTCCTGGGGGAAGGTCTTCGCGGAGACCAGGATCAGCCCAGCGTGTGCCTGGCTGGTCGCCCGGTAGCGGGTGTCCAGCGGGATGAAGTCCTTGATGTTGGCGGTGACTAAAGCGCGCCTGGTGCTGGCGGCGTGGACGAAGATCTGTTCGTCGGGCAGCGCGATCAGGGCCGGGTCGGCCACGACGGCGAGAACGTCATGGCCTTTGGCTCGGAGTTGCTCGGCGATGGCGCCGGAAAACATCTCATCCAGCAATAGCGGGTAGCTCACGGTTCTACCCGGCGAGCAGGCGGCGTTCCCGCCGCGACGCGTCCTCGGCGGCGTCCTCGGCGGCCTCAGCGGCGGCTATCTCGGCATCAATCTCCTCGGTGTAGGAGGCCCAGTACCGGACGGCGGTCCGGATGAGCCGCACCGGGATACCTGTGTTCTCAGCCACCAGCGCGAGCAGATCATCTTCAGCCAGGCTGGGCTCTGCGGCGCGGGCGGATTTCACCGCGCGGACCACCTCCCATACGTCGGGACCCCCTACCAGCCCGGCCCGCCGCCCGGTAGGGCCGGGCCGGAACACGATACCCGGATGCTCGTTCATCCTGAGGGCTTCGTCGACCAGCCGGTTCGCGGCCGATGACAGGGACATGCCGGGGTTGGCGACGACGAACGCCGAGAGCCGCTCGGCCACGGCCATGTCGAACCGGACAGGTGTCGCTGCACGCTTGGCCATGACTACATGGTAGTCGCTTCGAGTCATGATGACGAATGTCAATGACTGCCGTTCCAGGTTGAACAGTGCCGTCTTGGCTCATAACCCAGAGGTCGCGGGTTCAAATCCCGCCCCCGCTACCAAGTAAGTGCAGGTCAAGGGCCTGATCGCCGGAACGGCGGTCGGGCCCTTCTTGATCATCTGTTGACGGCCCGTTGGCGGCACGGGACCGCTGAGCCCGCCACGTGGTGCCTGGGGACGGCAGGAAACGACACTTGGGGGGTGCTGCACGAGGGGTGCGGCTGGCCGGCTCATACAGTGGGTTGCCGGGCAGCGGATGTCCCGCGATCGCGTCATTATTCGTTCGTGACTGCGGACAGGCCGGGCCAGCGCGGGGCCGACGTGGGGTTTGCGGAGCGACTGCTTCAGGTCATCGACTCCGGTCGCCGCACGGCGACTTACAAACTGGCCCTGCTGATGGCCCTGCTGGACCTGTGCGCACAGCACAGCGATGCGGAGGGACGGGCACCCGCGCTGCTGCACACCCGGGATATCGCCGAACAGGTGACCGCCCTGTACTGGCCGCAGGTGATCCCGTACCGGTTGCCCGGCACCGGCAGCGCGGTTGAGCTACGCCAGATCACTCTTCCCCGGGCTGCCATCGTGCAGGCGGTCAGCGCATTCCGGCACGCGGCACCCACCGGGATGAAGAGGCAAATCAGACGGTGGATCCAGGCATAGCGCCTGGGCCTCGATTGCGCAATCGGTCACTATAAGGTTGCGGCCCGACCGTTACAGCCTGCGGACCCGAAGTCACCATGCAGGCGTCGCCAGCGGAACGGCCACGACTGTGCCGGAAAGGAGATTAAATGGATACCGGGGTTGCGCCCTTTCATATGCATGTGCCCGACGAGGTCCTCGACGACCTGCGCCGTCGCCTTCTGTCCACTCGGTGGCCAGAAAAGGCTCCGGTTAACGACTGGTCCCAGGGCGTCCCCCTCGACTATCTCCGTGAAGTGTGCCGCTACTGGGCAACCTCGTACGACTGGAGAGCCCGGGAAAGGGCGCTCAACCGGTTCGAGCAGTTCATGACGACGATCGACGGGCTCAACATCCACTTCATCCACGCCCGGTCGCCTTCACCCAACGCCCTCCCGCTTGTGATCACCCACGGGTGGCCGGGTTCGGTCGCCGAGTTCCACAAGATCATAGAGCCACTTCGCGATCCCGCCGCCTTCGGCGACGACCCCGCCGATGCCTTCGACGTCATCTGCCCGTCGCTGCCCGGGTTCGGGTTCTCCGGGAAACCGGCCGAGACCGGCTGGGGTGTTGAGCGGATCGCCGGCGCATGGTGCGAGCTGATGGGACGGCTCGGCTACCGGCGCTTCGGAGCGCAGGGCGGCGACTGGGGGGCGATGGTGACCACGAAGCTCGGCGAGGCCCATCCGGGCAAACTGATCGGCATCCACCTCAACATGCCGCTGGCCCCCCCGGAGCCCGGCGACGACAATGATCCCGGCGAGGCGGAGCGGATCGCCGTCGCCGCCCGCCGCCGCTACGACCAATTCGAGTCCGGCTATTCCGCGGAGCAGAGCACCCGCCCGCAGACCATTGGCTACTCCCTCACCGACTCGCCGGCCGGACTGGCAGCGTGGATCCTGGAGAAGTTCCGTAACTGGACAGACTGTGACGGGCACCCCGAGAACGTGCTCAGCCGGGATGAGATGCTCGACAATGTGACCCTCTACTGGGTCACCGCGTCGGCGGCCTCGTCTGCCAGGCTCTACTGGGAGAGCTTCAGGAAGGTGCGCTTCGGGATGGTCGCGGTCCCGACCGGCGTGGCCGCGTTCCCGAAGGAGATCATCAAGACGACGCCCCGGTGGGCTGCCAGGCGCTACCACCTGGTCCGCTGGACGGACATGCCGCGGGGAGGCCACTTCGCCGCGCTCGAGCAGCCGGAGTTGTTCGTGGCCGACGTCCGCGGATTCTTCCGCGAAGTCCGGTAAGACGCCGGCCGGGGACACCAGATCCTGGTGATCAGTGGCGCTGCGGTAGCGGGCCGAAGAATCCGACGATCCGGCGGAGACGACCGTCCGCACACAGTTCTCCGAAGTCCGTCCCCTCGCGCAGAGCCTCACCGTCGGGCGAAACAACCTGCCAGGTGAAGCGGACGTACCCGTGGTGCTGGTCAACGCCACTGGTGATGACGACACGGGCCCTCGGCCACCGGTCGGCGAACTTCCGGGCGTGGTGGACAAGTGCCTCGCGGCCCTCGATGCTGACCAGCGGGTCCAGGTAGCTGCCGTCAGCGGCCCATGAGCGGTGGAGCAGTTCCCTCCGGGCCGCCTCGTCCGGCTCATTCCAGGCGTCCACATACGCCTGGACCGTGGATCGCGCGTCATTAGTGACGTTTTCCCCGCCGTTCAATGTGCTGCCCGGATCGCGTCAACGCTGGCGGGGTCCTCGAGCGAGGACAGATCGCCCGGATCCCGCTGGCCCGCGACGGCCTGGATCACGCGCCGCAGCACCTTCGCCGAGCGGGTCTTGGGAAGCGCCGCCACAAACCAGACCTTCCCCGGCCGGAACGGGGCCCCGAGGCTGGCGGCGATGAGATCGCTCAGTTCCTGACGCAGCGCCTCGCCGACGGTGACATCAGCATGGAGCACGCAGTAGCACCAGATGGCCTGGCCCTTGAGCGGATCGGGGACGGCCACCGCTGCCGACTCGGCTACCGCCGGATGGGCGGCGAGCACCGACTCCACCTCAGCTGGCCCCAGGCGTTTGCCCGCGACGTTCAGGGTGTCATCGGAGCGGCCTAGGACGTACCAGTGACCGTCCGCATCCCGCCGGGCCCAGTCCCCGTGGAACCAGATACCTGGCCAGCGACGCCAGTACGTCTGCAGGTACCGGTCCCGGTCGTTCCAGAACCCGCGGGTCATGCTGGGCCACGGCTGTTTGCAGACGAGGTGCCCCACCTCCCCGGGAGCGACCGGTTTCCCGTCATCGCCCCAGACATCCATGTCCATCCCGAGCGCCGGCCCCTGAAGGCTCGTTGGCTTCAGCGGCTCGACGGGATGAGGCGAGAGAAAGCAGGCGCCGACCTCGGTCCCCCCGGAAACGTTGATCACCGGTAGCCGCCGGTCCCCCACCACGTCCGAGAGCCAGCGGTAGGAAGGGAAGTCGATCGGCTCCCCGGTCGTCGCCAGCACCCGCAATGGCGAGCGGTCGTGCCCGTCCAGGAACTGGTCGCCGTGTGCCCGCAGGCTCCGGACCAAAGTAGGCGACAGCCCCAGGCAGGAAATGTCATGACGGTCCACGAGGCGCCACAGCCGGTCAGGTGCGGGGTAGTCGGGCGCTCCCTCATGCAGCACCAGCGTGGCTCCCAGGCAGCCGACAGCGGTGGCCTGCCACGGGCCAACGATCCAGCCCATGTCGGAGACCCAATGGAGCCGGTCGCCCGGGTGAACGTCCAGCTGGTACGCGAACTCCTCGGCCACCTTGACCAGGAAGCCACCGTGGACATGCACGACGCCTTTGGGCCGGCCGGTGGTGCCTGAGGTGTACACGATGAGCAGCGGTGTCTCCGGGTCTAGCGGGACGGCTGCCATCGGGGTAGCCGATGCGACCGCGTCATGGAACCACGTGTCGCGATCCCGGTTCCAGGGGACGGGCCCGCCGAGCCGCCGGACTACGAGGGTCTTTTCCACCTGGGCAGCCGAGGCGGCGGCGTCTGCGACGTCCTTCATCGGGTGTGCCTTACCCCGGCGCAGGAAGCCGTCCGCGGTGACAAGAAGGCGAGCCCCGGAATCCCTCAGCCGGCTCGCCACCGCTTCCGCGCCGAAACCACTGAAGATGGGTACCGTGACGATGCCGGCTGCGGCGCACGCGAAGAACGTGATGACGGCTTCGGGAAGCATCGGCAGGTACAGGCCGACCCGGTCTCCCTGCCGTACGCCAAGCGCGCCGAGCGCGCCGGCCAGCCGCGATACCGCGTCTGAGAGTTCCCGGTAGGTCAGCTGCCGGACGGCTCCATCCTCGCCTTCCCAGATGACCGACGGCTGGAAGGCACGATCTCCCCGCGCGTGCCGGTGGACACAGTCATCCGCCACATTGACCAGACCGCCGGTGAACCACCGGCTCCATTCCGGACCGCCGGACAGGTCGGCCACCTGAGTCCATGGCCGGAAGAAACCGATGCCCAGGTCCTCCACTACAGCGGCCCAGAACCAGGACGGCTCCTTGACGGACCGGGCGTGGAGCTCGGCGAGAGAGCCGATCCGGAAACGGCGCATCAGGCGGCTCACGTTGGCGCGCTCGCACTGCCCAGGCGTGGGGGCCCAGCTGATCGCCGGGGATGGCTCGCCGGCCAGGGCCATGTTCGCCCCTCCTCGCCTTCCTGGTAAGGGACCTTATGTCAGGGCAGGTTAGAGCCAAGGCCCGGCTCATCCTTCGTCCCAGCTGGACAAAGCGGCGCCAAACTCTGCCTTGGGATACTGAAACCTGCTTACGCCGCGCTGACGGCCCGCGCAGGAGGCCTGGCCATGGACATTGCCCAGCAGTCGATCTCGCTCCCGCAGTGGAGTCCCATCATCGAGGAGCACCTATCCAGCGACGAGCCGATCGTGAACCTGTCAGACGGAGGGCAGGGCGTCTACGATGCCATCTTCATCGGTGGCGGCGCCGCCGGGCGCTTCGGCTCCGCCTACCTGAAGGCCCTCGGTGGCCGTCCCCTCGTCATCGACCGATGGCCGTTCCTCGGCGGCAGCTGCCCGCACCAGGCCTGTGTTCCCCATCACCTTTTCTCCGAGGCCGCTGCCCTCCTCGACAGGGAGCGGTGGCTGGGCGGGCAACTATGGTTCCGCAATTCCGACGAGATCCGGGCGAGCATCCTCGACCTCGTCAACGTGTTTCGTAAGGGCCGCGTCTCGGCCCATGCCTTCATGAACTGGCAGACGAAGACCCAGCTCGACGTGGAGTACATCCTCAACGCTTCGGCCCGGGCCATCGACCCGAACACCGTCGAGGCGGCGGGGCGCACCTTCCGCACCCGCAACATCGTCATCGCCATTGGCGCACACCAGAACCAGCTCGACGTGCCCGGGGCGGACCTTCCCGGGGTGTTCGACTTCGGCACCCTCGTGGAGGAACTCGACTACGATCCCCGCCGGTGCGTCATCATCGGTGGCAGCAAGGTCGCCGTCGAGTACGGCAGCTTCTTCCAGGCGGCCGGTTGCCAGACCACGATTCTCACCCGCTCGCCGCTGCTGCGCACCCAGAACCTGCACCATATCGATGAGGACGTCCGCCGGTATGTCGTCGACGGGATGCGCGCGCGGGGCATGGAGATCATTGAGGGTGGGTCACCCATCGAAATCAAGGGCACGGATCGTGTCGAGGCCGTGATCGCCCGGGGGCCGGGCGGCGAGACGCTCCACCTCGATTGCGACTTCGTCTTCAATGGGGTCGGTGAAACACCCAACTCGGCGCTTCCAGCGCGCTGGCTCGGCGTCCAGGTGGGCCCACGGGGTGAGGTCATCGTCAACAAGCAGATGCGCACCAGCGTCGCCAACGTCTACGCCGTCGGTGACCTGATCGGGCCCCCCATGGAGATGTTCAAGGCTCGCAAGTGCGGCATGACAGCGGCGCGGAACATCATGGGCCAGCCATACGAGTTCGACTTCTCCGAGTACCCCGACTTCCTCCATACGACCTACGAGATGAGCTGGGTCGGCCTGACCGAGGAGGAAGCCCGCAAGCGGCACGCCAACGTGGTCGTCATCCAGATGCCGCCCAAGGGCATCGCCCACGAGGACATCCCCCTGCCCGTCGCCGAGGGCACCATGCTCTATGCCTTCCTCAAGCCGGAGCTGTCTGGCTTCCAGAAGTGCGTGATCGACGGCGATAGCCGCCTCATCCTGGGCTTCCATCACGTGGGGTACGGGGCGAAGGACGCGTTCCAGTACCTGGATCACCTCCTCCGCCGGCCCGGGGGACTCACGATCGATGAGATGGGGCAGATGAACGAACTCTTCCTCAACCCCGAGCACTTCATCCAGCTCTCCCGCCTACGTGCTGGACGGCGCGAACTGGTGGACCTGTGACCTCGCCCCCTGACTTCCTCCTCCTCGGCCACCGGAGCGTCAAGCCGCGCGCTCGTGGGCTGACTCATGTCCTCGACAAGGGTCTGTCGGTGCGGGCACTCGAATCGCTGGCGGACACGGCAGGCCCGCACCTCGACATACTGAAGCTCGGATGGGGGACGGCCTACGTCTCTCAGGGGGTCAAAGCGAAGGTGGCCATCTGCGCGGAGGCGGGAATCCGGCTTTGTCCCGGGGGCACCTTGTTCGAGATCGCCGTGCTCCAGGGGAAGCTGTGGGAGTACATCCACTGGCTGGGCGAACTTGGGATACACCACATCGAGATCTCCAATGGGGCCACCGCGATGTCGCCCGCCGATAAGGCCGCCTACATCACCAAGCTGTCCAGCAGTTTCTTCGTCATCTCTGAGGTCGGCTCGAAGGAGCCCGGCCGGGCTGTCGTGCCATCGGACTGGGTGGCCGGGATCTGCCGCGACCTCGACGCGGGCGCCTCGTTCGTGATCGCCGAAGGCCGGGAAAGCGGCACGGTCGGTCTCTATGGGCCAGACGGTGAGGTCCGTGGCGACCTCGTCGAGGCAATCGCCAGCGCCGTGCCGCCGGAGAAGGTCATTTTCGAGGCGCCACGCAAAGACCAGCAAGCCTGGTTCATTCGCCGGTTCGGCACCAACGCCAACCTCGGGAACATCGCCCCCGACGAAGTTATCGCGCTCGAGACGCTACGGCTCGGCCTGCGGGCCGACACTCTCGACCTCCTGCCCGGGGCCGGGCCGGAGCCGGCTGGGCCCTCGGTGGCGGAGTCCGCCCGCACGACGCGTCCTTCCCCCACCTGAGCCCATGCCCGCCGAGAAGCCGCCCCTGGCGACAGGCTCACCAGCACCGGTGAGCCTGCAGGCCCATGCCGAGATCCAGAACCTGCTCGAACGCTATTGCTGGACGATCGACCATGGCCTCCTCGACGAGTGGGTGACTTGTTTCGCCGCCGACGGTGTGCTGCACATCCGGGATACCGAACTGCGGGGCCGGAAAGCGATCCGGGCGGGGATGGGCGAACGGATCCACCAGCGCTTCAGGTTCTTCCGGCACCTTACTCACCTGGCCTCGGTTTCGGTCACTGACAGCACCCACGCTCTCGCCCGCAGCTATTTCGAACTCCGCGGCGCCGACACCAGCGGACGCGAACTTGAAGCGCTCGGCGCCAACCAGGATGAACTCGTGCGGACCGGCGAGGGATGGGTACTGTCGCGGCGGACGGTTGAGTTCACCTACTTCGTGCACCGCGGCGAGCCCTGGGGGGGCGACCTCTTCGCCTAGGGAGACATCGGCCATGAACCTCACGCCGGATCGCGACCGACAGCCATGAACATCGGCGGTTTTCTCACCAACGCCGCGGCGCTCTGCCCCGGCCGGACCGCGCTCACCTTCGGTCGGCACTCGCTCACCTATCAAGAGCTCGACCGGCGGGTCGACGCCCTGGCCCAGGGCCTTACCCGCCTCGGCCTGGCCACCGGCGACCGGGTCATCCTGTGGCTGAACAACTGCCCGGAGTTCATCGAGACGTTCTTCGCCTGCTGGAAGCTCGGCCTGGTGGCCGTCCCCGTTAATGCTCGCCTCACCGGCGGCGAGGTCGCCTTCCACGCCCAGGACTGCGGTGCGGCGGCTATGGTCTACGGACCCGAGTTCGCCGCCGACGCCGGGAACATTCCCGTTGCCCACCATCTCCCCACCGGGCACGGCGGCGCCTACGGTCACCTCATCGCGGGTAATTCCGGCGCCGCCGGCCAGACCCGCCCCCTGCCCGATAGCGCCCCAGCGTGGCTGTTCTACACCTCGGGCACCACTGGCCGTCCCAAGGGAGCCACGCTCACCCACAGCAACCTCACCTTTGTCACCGTCTCGTGGTGCGCAGATCTGCAATGCCTCCAGCCTGAGGACGTGGTCCTGCACTGCGCCCCGCTCAGCCACGGCGCGGGATTTCACGCCCTCGCCGCCATCGCGAGAGCGGCCGGGAACGTGATCCATCCCCGGTTCGATCCGCCGGCCGTGCTCGAAGACATCACCCGGCACCAGGTGACGTCGGTATGGCTGGTGCCGACGCAGATCCGCCTGCTGCTTGACGACAAGGGCCTCGAACGCGCCGACCTGTCAAGCCTGCAGCGCGTGATCTACGGCGGGTCCCCGATGTACCTAGATGACCTGCAGGAGGCGGTGACGCGCATCGGGCCCATCTTCTGCCAGCTGTACGGGCAGGGCGAATCCCCGATGACGATCACCTACCTGCGCTGGCAGGAACATCGTCTCGACCGGCCCGACCCCGAGGTGCTCACGACGGCCGGCATCACGCGCACCGGGATGGAGGTGCGCATCGCCGATGGCGATGACCACGAGGTCGCCACCGGCGAGACAGGTGAGATCCAGGTCCGTGGCCCGGCGGTGATGGCCGGGTACTGGGGCAGGCCGGATGCCACGAAGGAGGCGTTGCGTGGCGGCTGGCTGCACACCGGGGATCTCGGGCGCAGGGATGAGCGGGGACTTGTCTACCTGCTCGACCGCCTGAAGGACCTCATCATCACCGGGGGCACGAACGTGTACGCCCGCGAGGTAGAGGACGTCCTCGTCCAGCATCCCAAGGTCAGAGAGGCTGCCGTATTCGGGCTGCCGAACCGGGTCTGGGGTGAGGCGGTCACGGCCGTCCTGGCCGGCGACCCTGGCCTCTCGGCCACCGAAGTGCTGGAGTTTTGCCGGGGACGCCTCGCCGGTTACAAGTGCCCGAAGGAGATCTACCTGGTCGAGCACATCCCCAAGAATGCCTACGGGAAGATACTGAAGCGGGAACTGCGGCAGCTGTACGCGGACCCCGCTGGCCCCGGCGGCTGAGGCCTGCGGCTGCCGCACGGCACGGCCTGCTCCCTCACCACTTCGCCCGCATAGACAACGAGACCGGCCGGGATTACCCATCAGAGCCGACGACGGGCACCCGGGGCGTCCCTAGCATCCGGAAGTGTCACGGAGATCGCACGGTGAGTTCTGGGGTGTCCAAGTACAGCAGGTTCTCCGGTGCAGAGTTCTGAGAAGCCCACCTGCACACCATCTGCCGACAGCGGCCCTCCGATCTTGCACTCACACGCTCTCATGGAGCAGATAAGGGGAACCCCATGAAGATCAGAGGCGAGGAGATCTTGCTGCCCGTCACCAACATCGGCTCGTGGCCTCGGCCGACATGGATGAAGGGTGGGGTCTTCGGTACCGCGCTTGAGGCCGATTTCCCCAGCTTCGAGGTCCGGGAGAAGTTCGAGGACTGCATGCGCCTGTGCATACAGGACCAGGAGCGCCTTGGGTTCGACGTCATCACGGACGGCAACCAGTACCACGAGTCGGCCACACCGTTCGACTACGAGGTGACCTTCCACCACATCCCCTCGCGCATCGGCGGCACCTTGCCCTACGGGCCTCCCGTGCCGATTCCCGGATGGGACAAGTTCAACCTCATCACCGTGACGGACGAGCTGAAGTGGATCCGTCCCATCTTCGGCCCGGTAATGGAGCTCATGACGAAGTACACCACCAAGCCGCGGAAGCTCACCCTCTTCTCCCCGGCAGGCCAGCTCATCTTCTTGCACGACAAGTACTACAACGACGCAGAGAAGCTCGCCTTCGCCATGGCCCGCGTCTATAACACCGAGCTCAAAGACCTGGTGTCCCGCGGGCTGGTGGACATCGTCCAGTTCATCGATGCCTCTCCCAGCTATAGCGCGGCGCCTTACATCACCGACGTGATCAACAGTGCAATTGACGGGGTCGGCGCCGAGATCTGGCTGCACGCCTGCCAGGGGAACGCCGGCGACCGGTTCTATGTGGACGGCACCACAGAATTCCTCTTCCCTAAGATCTACGACTTCAAGGTCAGCCAGCTGCACATCGCGCTTGCTCATCCGCTGCGTGCGCCCGATCTCGAGCTTTTCGAGAAGTACGAGCCACCGGACGAACTGACCTACGGCGTCGGCGTCATCGACGTCAAGGACCCCACCCCCGAAAAGGTCGATGTTGTCGTCAACCGGATCGAACGGGTCCTGTCTGTCCTCGACATCAACAAGGTCACTCTCATGTCCGACTGCGGGTGGATGAACCGCCGCCGCGACACGGTATGGGACAAGAACAGCGTGCTGGTCGAGGCGGCCAACATCGTCCGGCAGCGCCACCAGTAACAGACGGAACTGGGCGCGGCCTGTCACGGTTGACGTCCGGGTGGACAAAGGGAGTGCTGAGATGCGCCGGACGTCAACCGCCCATCTGGAATACCCGCAGGCCGATGTCAGGCGCCCGGTCACGGACGAGGAGCGGGAGAACTACGAAAGGGACGGCGCCGCCATACTCAAAGGCATCATCCCGCTTGCCTGGATCGGGTACATGCGGGTGGCGGTCGACCGCCTCCTGGAGCAGTCAGACCCATCATCGCAGAACTACGCCGATGATGGTCAGCCACGTTTCTTCGCCCAGGCGTTCCCGTGGCTGTCTGACGACGCCTTCAAGGCATGGGCTCTGTACGGGCCGCTCAAAGAGATCGCGCGGCAGGTCATGGCCGATGCCAAGCACCTGAACTTCTTCTATGATCAGATCTTCGTCAAGGAACCAGGCGGGACCACAGCCACGCCCTGGCACCAGGACTTCCCTTACCTGCCGATAGCCGGCGATCAGATCCTGCGCATCTGGGTGCCCTTCGACGTTGTTTCCGCGGACGCCGGGGCGGTTCAGTACCTCAAGGGTTCACATAAATGGGGGGTTGTCTACCACCCGACCGGCTTCAAGGCTATTTCGGAGATCACCGACGCCTACCGGGATTCGCCGTTCCACGACCAGCCCGACTTCGATGCCGCCTACCGTGACTACGACTGGCTCGTCGGGGAGGCCGAGCCGGGTGATGCCCTTCTCCACCACCCCAAGACGGTCCATGGGTCCCCCGGGAACACGACGGCCAATTTCCGCCGGGCGGTCGCCAGCATCTACACGGGCGACAAGGTGACCTGGAACCCACACCCGGCGAACATGTTCAACAACAAGAGCCTGACCGGACACGTCGAAGCTCCCGACCTCGCCGCCGGGGGCCCCATCGACTGCCCGCTTTTCCCTCGCGTCTGGCCGGAGGTCAAGATCGGGTGACCATCGCTGCTGGTTACGGTGTCAGCCAGTGGGTAGCATGCGGTTGCGTGGTCCCGAGGAGGTGGCCTTCATGTCTGTACAGGCCGACCCGTTCCCTCAGGCTGATCCGCCAGCGCGCGGCGTCGAGATCGCGCTCGAGTCCATGCGGCTGAGCGTTGGTGATCATGTTGGCGTTTTCTACCGGGGCGCTGAGGAATGCCACGCGGTCGTGCTGCCCCTGATCGACGAGGCCCTGGCGGTGGGGTGTGGCGTGATCTACGTCAGCGATCACGACACCCCGGAAGAGGTCGAGCGCCAGTTGCTGGCCGAAGCGGTTGACGTGGACGCCGCCACGGCCCGTGGCCAGCTTCGTCTCGTGCCTTCGGCGGATGCCTACCTGCCGGGGGGTGCCTTCGAGCCGCACCGCACTGTGGAGTTCTACCAGCAGGCGCTGAAGGAGAGCCAGCGGCACGGCTACCAGGTTCTGTGCGTGATCGGCGACATGGGCTGGAAGCTGCGGGAATGCCCGGGCTCGGAACGCTTCCTGGGGTACGAGGCGCTGTACGCAGTCCACTTCGGCGACGCTTCAGCCATCACGCTCTGCCTCTACGACGTGGAGCGTACCCGCGGCGATCAGATCTTTGAGCTGCTCCGGTTGCACGGGCGTGTCCTGCTCAACGGGATCGAGATGCGCAACCCCTGCCGGGTGGACCCCCGCGTCTTCCTCAGCCACAACGGCTCGGGCAGCGGCGCTTCCGGTCATCACGTCCAGCCCAGGTGACCGGGCGCGGGGGGACGTGCGGCGGGCGGCCATGAACACAGAGATCCTGCCTGCCAGCCCTGGCGAGGGTGATCAGCAGCGTGAGACGAGCGCCGCCCTTTACGGGGTGGCGCTGCTCGGCTCGTTCATGCACGCCGCTCCCCGGTCTGAGGACACCGCCGAACTGGCGGTCGGCGGCCTCGCCGCCCTGGCGCCCGGCCGCCTGGTAGCGGTCGCCTGGTACTCGGACCGCTCCGACCACCTGCCGCATGTCCTTGGGCGCTACACCAACGCTGAGACGATTCCCGGGCCACTGGCTGACTTCCTCGCCAGATACTGCGCCAGGCTGCCCGTGTCACGGCCGTCGCGTCATGATGGCGGCCAGCTTCCGGCCCGGCTGCGGGTCGCGGGCATGCAATCCTTGCTCGCCGTGCCCCTCCGGGTGTTGACCGAATGCCTGGGATTTCTCATCGTCGCCGACCCTGAGCCCTGCTTCGCAGAGGACCTCACGTTGATCCAGGTGCTCGGCGCACAGGCGTCCACGGCGCTGTTCGTGGCCAGGATGCGGGAATCCGAGGCCGCCCACGTGTCTGAGCTCGACACCCTGACCCAAGAGTTGCGAGATCAGGGCGACCTGCTCTCCCGCGCGCTGCGCCTGCAGCGGGAGCTGATCGACCTGGTCCTGGACGGCCGGGCCGTATCCACGATCGTCGAGCACCTCGCAGCCCAGCTCAACGCCGCGGTATGGCTGCTCGACCGGGACGCGCGGGTCCTGGCCCATGCGCCGGGCGAGGACGCCGAGGCTCACCTGCCCGGCCCGGAGCACCTGCAGCGCGCGATCGCGGAACAGCGCCGCCTGCGCGACCTGCTCCCCGCCGAGATCTGCACGGCCACCGACTGCCCGCCAGTTCTCATGCAAAGCGTCGCCACCGATAGCGAGGTCTTCGGTTACCTGGTCGTCCGCTCCGCCGATCTCGGCCAGTTCGGGCAGACAGTGCTCCAGGGGGGGCGCCTCGTCCTCGCCCTGCGCCTGCTCATCGACCGCAGTGTGGCCGAGGCCGAGGAGCGGGCCTGGCCGCGACCTCATACAAGACGCACTGCTGCTCGGCCGCAGGGGCCACCGGTCAGCCGCGCTCGCCGCCCGGCTCGGCTACGACGAGGACGGCCCGGCGATCGTGATGGCCGTGCGCATGGGCTCGCCGCAGACTGCCGGGCTAGGAACTGAGACCGCACGCCGGAGGGCCTGGCGAGAGGTCCGCGATCAGGTAGGGGCAACGATCGGTGGGCTGGTCGGGGTCATAGGCGGGGAGATCGTCGCCATCATGCGGCCTGAGGCAGCCGAGGTGTGCGGGCGGCGGATCATCGACCGGCTGGCGTCGTCGTTCCCTGGCGCCCGGCCCGTGATCGGGGTCAGTGACCAGCGGCCCGGCCTGGATGATCTCGAGGCTTCCTACCGCGAGGCGCTGACGGCTGCCGCGGTCTCCGAACGCATCGGCACGGAGATCCTGCGGTTCGGCGACCTCGGGCTGTACCGGCTGTTCTTCGACGCCCAGCACGCCGACCGGATCGAGGAGCACATCGAGCGATGGCTCGGCCCGTTGCTGCGCTATGACACCCGGCACCACACTGAACTGGTCGAGACGCTTGCCGCTCACCTCGCCGGCACCAGCCGCGAGGAGGTCGCCGCCCGACTGTACATCCACCCCTCGACCCTCAAGTACCGGCTGCGCCGTATCCGGGAGATCTTCAGCCCCGACTTCGCCGACGCGGAGTCCCGCTTCAACATCGAGCTTGCGCTTCGCCTCGTTCAGATGCGGCGCTACATCCGCGCTCCCGGCGGCACCGAAGGCGTGGAGCGGTAAGCCCCCGGCCGGGGCAAGGACTCTCCGCGGGGACGAGCGGGGTATTCAGAGTTGCCCCGGTGTGATGGAGACGAGCGCCACCCCCGGCCGTACGCTCCGATCATGGACCTGACCGGGCGCGTTGCTCTCATCACCGGTGCTGGATCCGGGCTGGGCGCGGCGATCGCGCGCTCGTTCGCCGGGGCCGGTGCGTACCCTGGCCCTCCTCGACCTCGAAGAGGCATCAGTCCGGGCGACGCTCGCGGCGGCGGGCGCCGAGGGGGCGGCGGTGACCGCCGACGTAACCGATGAGCGGGCAGTCGCGGCGGCTGCTGCATCGGTCGAGCGCGACGTCGGGCCCATCGATGTCGTCGTCAACAACGCCGGCGTCGCCGGGGTCGGCGAGCCCAAGCTGCTGCATGAAACCCCGGCCGCGGAGCGGGCCCATGTGCTCGCGGTCAACACCAGCGGCCCGTACCTGGTGTGCCGGAGCGTGCTGCCCTCGATGATCGCGCGGCGGCGGGGCGTCATCGTCAACGCCGCCTCCGCCGCCGGTGTCGTGGCCTTCGTCGGCCGGTCACCCGATGTCGCCCCGTTCCAAGGCGGCGCTCATCCACCTCACCAGGAACCTGGCAGTCGAGTACGCCGAATACGGCATCCGCGCCAACGCGCTCTGCCCGGGCTGGATGGACACTCCGCTCACCCGGTGGCGTCTCCAGGATCCAGGGCTAGCGGCGAAGGTGACCTCGGCGGTGCCCATGGGCAGGGTTGGAGCACCTGAAGAGCTCGCAGAAGCGGCACTGTTCCTAGCGTCGGATTCGTCCCGGTATATGACCGGGACAATGCTGGTTGTCGATGGCGGCTGGACAGCAGCCTGACCTGAGCAGCCAGGCACCGGCTGGAAGACACCAGGCGCTCGCGGACCGGATCGCCCTTCGCTTGTGGGCACCTCCACCGCCTGCATGTCTGTGCTGGTGGGGCGGCGGGCGAGCGGCCTATAGGCCGGGTTCTGTGCGCCCGCTTGCACGGGCCGACGGCTATCCATCTAGGGCGCCGTTGCCGACAGCCTTGATCGTGAGTCACTGGCTGGCCGGACGCTTGATGGTCGGTGAGCGGCGACCCAACCGGCGACCCTGCTCGCCCAACTGGCGGCCTACGGCGAGGCGCCCGGGCTCCCAGCGACGCAATGCGGCTGGCTCATTGCCTACCCCCGCTTGCTCAAGGGCCTCGGCCAGGGCAAGCACGTCACCAACCGCTTTGGCGGTACTGGCGGCGGTATGCGGACGCGGGACGAAGGCCGCATCGCCGACCAGAGCGCATCGCTGCCATGCCATCTGAGGGCTGGCCAGATCGGCGATCGCCTGAACGAACGGCTCACGAGTGCTACGCACCAGTTCGGCGAACACACTCGGGAGCGTACTTTTGGCACGCTTGTGGACTGCCGTGATAAACGCTTCGGATGCGCTTCCGGGTGGTACCGACAGTTCGCGACGCTCGCCGCTCGAATCGGTGAGCTGGAAGTCGAGCCCCGCGCCCGGGTCCACGTTGACATACCAAACCCAGTTCAGTCGCCGCAACCCAGGCTCCAGTTCGCCGTCGGCGCCCGGAACCAGATAACACAGACAGTGCCTTCCATCGGGGACCTCGAAGAACGTGAAGCGATCGGTGAAGACCTCAAGCACCTCCTCGGGCAGGTCGCGTTCATCCACTACGCCGCGCCACGCGACATAGCCTGCGTAGACGGGCTTGACGGCGGGAAGCAGCGCACGGCGCACGGAGGAATTCCAGCCGTCGGCGGCGATCACGAGGTCCGCCTTGTAGCGCTGCCCATCGGCGAAGTGCAGCGTGGCCGACTTGTCGCCGTCATCGACGGTGATCACACGCTGGCCGAGGTGATAGCACTCGTCGCCGATCGAGGCCCGCAGATGGCGGTAAAGGACGTTCCAGGCTGTGAAGCGCTGCGGCATCGCCAGCGTCCTATCGCAGCTACCGTCAGCGCGGAGGTACTGACGCTCCGAACACGAAGTAGCTATCTTCTCGGGGGCGGCCACCCCGAAACGCTCCAGTAGCAGCTCGACTTGGGGTTTCAGCACAAGGCCCGCACCCCGTGATCTGAGCGTACGAAACGACTGTTCGTAGAGGGCGACGTCATAGCCGACGCGCCCGAGTACCACCGCTGTACTCAAACCCGCCAGCGATCCGCCGATCACCGCCGCTTTCTTCAACGCTGGTCCAGTGACGGTCACGAGCAGACCTATTGCTGCGCGGTGACTTCACGGAGGGGCGTCATGAGCTCTTCTATCTCCATAGCCGCAGAACTCCCGATCCGAGCGCCAAGGACGTGACCGGGAACCCATCGCGATGCCACCCTTTGCACTTCTGTCTCCTGCGCCCGCATTCCTTAACCACTAGATCGTCCTCCCATGCCTGGCCCGAACACGACCACCTCGAAGGTCTTGTCCGACCTAGTCATGTGTACCTCGTCCACCTGCGCGAGAAACCCGGAGGACGCAGGCCCAGTCTGTTTGGAGTCGCTGCGGAGCCGCCGTATCAACGGTGGGAATTTACCGCCCGTGATGCGCTTCGTTGCTGACATAGGTCCGCACCTCAGCTGGTCAACGTGATATCGGCCTCGGCGCCAGCAAACGCAAGGTCGGCCAGGAATGACAGCCGTCGCTATTCAGCGTGTCTATACGGCACCGTTCAGTTCCTGTCGTACTAACTCGTGTCTACAGCTCCGCACAGGTGACCGCTCTGGCTACGAAGGGCGCACACCGTTTCGGCAAGAGGGTCTGTCAGCTCAACCGGTGTAACTGATCTTGGTTGGTTACTTCCGGCCTGTGCTGAGGCGCCCATCGAAGGTGATCGAAGGCGTTGAGGGCGGCCTTCCACCGGTTGGTCCAGCGTTTGCGGCCCTTCCCGGTGGGTCGAGGCTCATGATCGCCAGGTAGAGGCATTTGAGCGCGGCCTGCTCGGTCGGGAAGTGGCCGTGGGCGCGTACCGCCCGCCTCAGCCGGGCGTTGATCGACTCGATGAACGCCCGGCTGCGCAAAGTCACGCGCAACCGCGGCCAGTTTCCCTCCGGGCAGGCCGCCCTCAAGGTGCTCTACCTGGCGGTGCGGAATCTGGAGGAGTTCCGCCGCCCAAACGTCGGGATTCGCAGCTCCGGCTGGAAACAGGCGCTCCAGGCATTCACGATCTACTTCGACGGACGGATCCCAACCCCATGAAACCCGCCACGATCACTTACACAGACGATCGGACGCTCCCTGCTGGGAAACCTGGGCGGGCTAGACCTGGGAGGCCCATTACGGGAAGGTGCTGTCGTGGGGGACACCGCGCGTGCCGATGTGCACCGCGCGCAGGTTAACCAGTCCCTCGGAACTTTGCTATTGCTGGCGTGCTGATCGGGCAGTACTTTCTTTCCGGGGGTCGCTGTCCGCGGAAGCCCTTGAACATCCAGCTCTGAAGCGGTTGGGGGACTGCACATGTCGATTCTTCAAGGGCTATGCAGCTACGGCGGAAAACTCTATGCGGCGTGGAAGGGTGAGGCCGGCGACGATCGCCTCTTCTACTCTTCCTTCGACGGGAGGGGGTGGGCTGGCTCGACGGTCCTCGCCGGTAACAGCAGCGTCGGTCCCGCGCTCGCACCGTTCGGCGCGTCGATGTTCGTCGCGTGGAAGGGCGAGCACAGTGACGAGCGTTTGTTCTATGCCGCGCTCACTGGCACCACCTGGTCGGCGCCGGCCCTGATCCCGGGCGCGTCGAGCAGTGTCGGCCCCTCGCTGGCGTCCTTCGATGGGCGGCTGTATGCGGCATGGAAGGGCGATGGTGCTGATCAGCGGCTGTGGTATGCGTCGTTCGACGGCTCGGCGTGGTCGGAGCAGGCCAACATTCCTGGCAACACGGGGCAGGACGTTCCGCAGAATATCGGACTGAGAATGCAGTACCAGGAGACGCACGAATGGTGCTGGATCGCCGTGGCGACCAGCATCAATCACTTCTACAATCCTGCGAGCACGGCGACGCAGTGCGGCATCATGACCGTCGTCGGGCAGACGATCAACGGTTTTCCTTCGAACACCAGCGCCTGTCCTTAGGCACAGGCCGTGGCCTCGGTGCCAGGCTTGGCAGCAATCCTGGCAGACCCGTACCTGCCGGATGCGGAGAATCAACTCGACAATCCCGCGCTGGGGATACCGGCTGAGTACATCAAGTCTGGCGGGGTCGGCGACGCGCTGAATGTCCACGGAAACTGGAATAAGTCCGGGCCGTCTTCCCCGACCCTCGCCCAGATCGCAAGCGAGATCGGCGCTGGGCGCCCCGTTGCCGTGGACATAACCTGGCCCAGCGGGGCGGGGCACTGTGTCGCCATAGCCGGGGTCCTTGACGACCAGCTCTTGATCTGCGACCCCGCTTATGGCGAATCAGTGATCGCATTCGAGTCGTTCCCGGCCGCCTACCACGGAGGCGCCACCTTGGTGGACATGGAATTCACGCAAAAAGGGACGTGACGGGAGCTGCCGAGAGTCTTGCAGCCCAGCAGATGCTGAGTTGTGGCTCTCCCTGGTCGTCCCGGCAGGAGCGACCCAACGTGAGTGGCTGGCAGTCAATGACCACCACCTGGACGCGGATAGATAACAAGGCTGTGCGCCAGTTTCCTGCTCCGAGGGCCCGTAGGCCGGTGCAAGAATCCCAGCTCAGGTGCGGATGCCACGATTTCCGGCACCCATAGCGTGTGCCGCCTGCCGGCCGTGCGCGGCTGGCCGGTGCCAGGTGGACGTGACACCGCGACCCCGGGCCTGCCGGGGCGACTCCGGCGCGCGTGGTGGCGGCCGGGCCTGGTGCCGGCTTCACGGCAGCGCCGGGATCGGCAGCCCGTAGCCGGTCTGCTTGCTCTACCCTGGCCAGGCAAAGAGCGGGGCGTCCGGGTGAATCTCAGCTGCCCGGGATATGAGGTTTGCATGAAAATGGACCTGACGGCGAAGGTCACTACCTTTTGCCGTGAACTGGGCGACGATACCCTCCGGGACCTGGCGCGCAGGAAGAATAAGGAAGAACTTCTGCGGCGTGCTGCGGACGCCCTGCGGGCGGGCGAGATCGGCCCGGGGCTGGAAGCCGACCTGGATGCCCTCGACGCCGTGCCCGCCGCATCCGCACCAGGCGTGCGGCCCGGGGGGCCGGCCCGGCGCGGAGCGGCGGGCAAGCGGGCGCGCCACCCTTTACAGTCGTCTAGATGAGGTCGCGGTCGTCCGTTGTGCAGGCCTCCGCTGGAGTATCAGGCTCCGGCCCATTGCTATGGCGGAGCCGACGCCTATAATTACGGCCGCGACGAGGGTGCCGAAGCTGCCGTCGGGCACGATACGGTCGATGCCCAGCATGCTCAGCGTCACGCTCAGGGGGAGGGCCGAGCACGCGGCCACGACCGGGAAATAGCCGCCAAGCAGCGGCGTCCGCGCCGGGCTACGGCGTCGCTGCAAACTGGCATGACGGTAGCCTGCCAGGACGATCAGCCCGGCAATGCCCGCGATCACGCAGGCGGCAGGCAATGGGGCGGCATGGGCCAGGCTCAGCCGGTATCCGCCCGGCACGGTCCACGCGGCGATATACCGCAGGGCTGCCATGGCCGGGCCGATGGCGCAGATCGCGAGCAGGTAAAGGCCTGCGAGCTTCCATGCTGCCAGCCCGACGGCGGTCATCAACGCGGCGGCCCTGCCGCGGCGGCCCTGGTGGGCGCGGACCACGGCCCGGACCGGACCGAAGCTTGAGATCGCCGCCTCCTGAGCCTCACGCTCGGTCAGTCCCGCCGCCAGCCCCGCCGCGGTTGCCTCCCGCAGGTGGTCTTCTGCCTCGGCCAGGATACGGTTTGCCTCCGGGGTGCGCAGGCTAGCGCGCAGTTGGTTCAGGTAGCGCGCTGTCGGTTCGGTCATGCGGACCACCCCAGGACCGCCTGCATACCGGCGGCGAAGCGCCGCCATTCGGTCCGCTGAGCCGCCAGGGCGGTCACGCCCTTGTCGGTCAGGGCGTATACCCGGCGCTTGCGGGCCCTGGGTGTCCGACCAGGAACTGCCCAGCAGCCCGGCGTCCTCGAGTCGGTGCAGCGCAGGGTAGATCGTGCCTTCCGGCAGGTCGAACGTGCCCTCGCTGCGCTCCCGCAAGGTGCTGATGATCGCGTATCCGTGTGCTGGCCCGGCGGCGAGCACTGACATCAGCATCAGATCCAGGTGTCCCTTCAGGCGTTCCCGGTTCATACTCGGCAACCCTAGGCTTTGTATTGCTAGGTGTAAAGGGCGGCCTGGGCCGACGGTGACGGGATGACCAGTCGGGCGAGGTACGCGCGGTGCGTTAACGAATCGAGCGCGTTCGCGCTGGTCAGCGACCGGTTCTGCTAACGGTTTTGCTAACGACCCGGGGGAGAACGGCATCGCGGGCGCCTGTGCGATGGCTGGCACGTGATGGTTCGCTTGCTTCGCCGTGGTCGCCATCGCTGGGTGATGATGCGGGCGATGCTGGAGGCGATGGTGATGGCCAGCACCCGGGTCGGCGGCGATGAGCAGGTAGGAGAACCATTACTCAGCGCCGACCGGGTTGAAGCGTGTTCTTGGCCGAGATCGACGACGTGCATGAGCAGATCGAGGGTGCAGATCTCCGGGTTGACCCGCCAGCCTCGTCAGGGATATGGACCTACCGGTTCCTGGCCGCCGCCCGCGCCTGGGCCCGCACCGAGGCCGCCGTGGACACTGATGTCTTGGCACGCCAGGCTGCTGATCACACATAAGGTTAAGAATCTGCTACTTTATAAGTCGTACGGTTGCACAAACTCAACCTCTTTCGACTTGTGTTCTGTGCCTGCCGTGCTCAGTCCATGACTTCGCCGGCAATGCCGGGTGGCGTTGCCCATGTCCGTGGGCCGTAGCCCCGGCCTCTTGTGCACGGTCAGGTAGCTGCTGCATATAAGGTCGCAGATAGGCTACGCTAAAGATGTTTAGGTCGTATGAAAGTAACTTTGGGGGTTCTGTGGCTGGGCCGAGGACGCCGATCGCCGTGGCTAACGGCCAGCGGCGCATCGGTGCGGACCTTGCTACGTGGCGGCGGCTACGGCGGCTGACGGCCGCTCAGGTCGCGGACCGGGCCGGGGTATCACGCCACACGGTCATGCGGTTGGAGAACGGTGAGGGTGCCAGCATGGAGAAGCGTACTGAGAGTGGCCCGGGCGCTCGGCGTGCTTGACTCGCTAGTGGCGGCGCTCGACCCGTATGCGACTGATGAAGGCCGTCTGCGGTCAGAGGAGGCGCTGCCTGAACGGGTGCGGCCGCCAAGGCCGGGGCGAAGACCATGAGCAGCGACATCGAAGTCTATGTCGCGGTCGGCGAGAAGAACCTTCTGGCTGGCCGGATGTACCCCCACCGCCGCCGAGGAGTTGAGTCGGCCAGCTTCGTCTACGACGACAGGTACCTTGCAAACCCAGACGCCTACGCGCTGGACCCAGGCCTGCCCTCTGGTCACCGGTACGCTGCAGACAGCCGTCGGCCGCGCGCTGTTCGGCGCATTCGCCGACAGTTCGCCAGACCGGTGGGGACGAACGCTGATCCAGCGCGCCGAACAGACCCGGGCCAGAGCCACGGCAACAGCCCCGCGCTCGATCAGCGAGGTCGACCTCCTGCTCGGCGTCCGAGACGACCTGCGCCAGGGAGCGCTGCGGTTCCGGCTCAACGGGCAAGGTCCCTTCCTCGCGGTCGAGGAGTCAGGGGTTCCCGTCCTGACGGATCTTCCGGCGCTGCTTGATATCGCAGCGCGCGCCGAGAGGGATACCGTCGATTACGAAGATCTCAAGCGGCTGCTGCGAGCAGGCAGTTCCCTGGGCGGCGCGCGTCCCAAGGCGCATGTCCTGGATGCTGCTGGCCAGGTGGCGATGGCCAAGTTCCCCAGCGCGAACTCGGACACCTGGAACGTCATGGCATGGGAAAAGGTGGCCCTTGACCTCGCGCGGGACGCGGGGGTGACGGTCCCCGACTCTCAATTGATCCGCATCGGGGACCGGAACGTGCTTATCGTCGACCGGTTCGATCGCCGCGGCACAGCGCGTGTCGGCTACGCCAGCGCGATGACGATGCTTGAGGCCAGCGACGGCGACCAGCGCAGCTACCTCGAAATCGCGGAAGTGATTGAGGAACGGTCCACGGCGGCGACGGCAGAACTACGCCAGCTATGGCGGCGGGTAGCTTTCTCGATCCTGATCTCCAACACCGATGACCACCTCCGCAACCATGGGTTCCTGCATGAGCACGGAGATTCGTGGATGCTCTCGCCAGCGTTTGACCTCAACCCCAATCCCAGACCCGGCCCAAAGGACCTCAGCACCGCTATCGACTACACAGATACGCGCGCAAGCGTAAATACCCTCATGAGGGTCGCTGCTTACTTCCGCCTGGACGCCAGCGATGCACTCGAAGTCCTGGCTACGGTCACACGAGCGGTCGCGCGCTGGCGCACTGTCGCGAAGTCCCACGGTCTGCTGCAACATGACCTTGACGCCATGGAGCCCGCATTCGAGCATGCCGAAACTGAGCAGGCCCGGGCTCTCACAAAGACCAGGTCTGCACGCGCTAGCTGAACCAGCGGGACTGTACTTTGAACATCGGGGACGAGCCCGACGACGTCACCACACCAGTCTCCCTGCCCGCCCCGGTCGACCAACGCGACAGTGCCGGTGTACCAGATTCGCTGCAGTCGGTCACGGGCAGTCAAACCCAGGTTTCCCGTCAGCTTCGTGACGGGAAGATGCCGATCAGGGCGATGCAGAAGTTCACGACGAGGTAGGGCTGAATGTTGCCGTGGGGCTCGCTGCCTCCGGCGTCGCCGAGCATGTTCGCGTTCATGACGGTGTTCGTGTCGGGCTCAGCGGCGTAGATGTGGCTACCAGACCGGGCCAGCGCGCGGCCCTCTGGCTGACCTGACGCGGCTGCTCCGCTGCTGGCCTTCACGGAGTGGGTGTGCCCGGGCATCTGAGTCGCCAGGAGCGTCACGGTCTCGGTGCCGCCCGCCTGGCCTTCGAGGTAGGACGAGAGCCCCGCGCCTTGGCCTTGGTGGATCGGCACCCGCGACTGCATGTTAGGCAACGCGAAGTTGGTCGTTCCGTCGCCCCCGTAAGTCGTGCCGAGGAGGCTGAATAGAGCAGTGTTCTGGCTGATCGGCAGGAGCTGGCCGTTGCAAAGGGCCCAACCTTGCGGCGCGAAGTTGAAGCCGAACATCCTGATCTCGCCGATAAATGGCTCAGACACTGTCGTCTCCCCCAGCGGTGATAGTAGCTACAACCGATTGGTGATGGCCTGGTAGTGGTGGCCTTAGCGTTCTCGATCGACCGGAGAGACGGACAGGCAGGCCAGACGCGCTCACGGCTCGGCTCCTCTCGTGCCCTGCGGCTCGGCCCACGCATTCGGACGGAGGGCAGTCCCCATGCAGTAGGGCAGTCCCCATGCTCCAGCGTCGTGGCCAGGCTGGCAAGTATCTGGCTCAGCAATTCCGCTCTGGAGCGCGCGGCGCGTGGAAGCTGCCGACCGGGTGTACATTGTGGATGATCGCGCGCCAAGCGGTCGCTATCCCTTAGAACTTACACATCCAGGATTCTCGGCCTGATGCACAGCGAAGTCAGCCCTCGTCCCGAGCGTCTGCCGGACGACGGCGATTTTCTCCTGTCCCTCTATGCGTCCACTCGCCGCCCGGAACTGACCGGGCTCGGCTGGCCCGAAAGGGAGGAGGATGCCTTCATCCGCATGCAGTTCGACGCGCAAACCCGCCACTACAGGGAATCCTTCCCGAACGCTACGTATTCGGTCATTTGCATAGACGGCGAGCGGGTCGGTCGGCTGATCGTGAACCGCGCCGACGACGAGATTGTCATCGTCGATCTCACCCTCATGCCGGAGTTCCGCCGCGTCGGTGTCGGGGGCGGGCTGGTCCGGTGCCTGTTGAATGAAGCCGATGCCGGGCGCCTCCCCGTTAGGTGCCACGTCCTGCAAGGCAGTGGCGCCCGCCGGTTCTGGGAGCGTGCCGGGTTCGTGGCGCAGAGCGGCGACGGTGTGTACGTGGCTATGGAGAGGGCACACGAGGGGAGATGACACTGAGACCTGGAGCGGACGCGACCACGCGTTCATTCGCGTCCCTACGCGGCCGTCGGCGGCGCGTCGGCGTCCGTTGCACTGACGCCGAGCAGTCGCAGCAGATGCGCAGTCAACACGCGGTAGAGATCTCCGATGCGATCACCCGGCACGGGAACTCACCGTGGCGGGCGAGTTCGTATGCCTTCGTGCGGCCGAGGCCGAGGATCCGCGCTGCGGTCATCAGGCGGCCATCCGACCCGAGCGCGGCCGCCACCGTCACCACGGAATCGCGTTCCATCCGGTGCGGCTGACTCCGTCAAACAGGGACTTAAATCCCGGCTCGGTCATTGCGCTGCTCGTTTTTGCTGCACCGGATACGCCACGAACCCGAACCGGCGACCGTCCGGCGACCAGCTGTTGACGTTGAGGGTTCCCTGACCGCCGAACAGCGGGAAGCTCGATACGACATGGCGCCAGTCCGCGGTGCGGACCAGCCGCACCTCGACGTCGAGGTCGGGCGGGTGCCCAACTGTGCCCGGCGGAAAGCTGATGTAGGTCGCGAACTCGCCGCCCGGTGACAGGTGCGGGAACCAGTCGACCGACTCAGACGCCACGAGACGCTCCATGCGGCCGCCCTCGGCGGGTACGCGGGCCAGTTGCGCGTGGCCGACACGGCTCGCGTATTCCTCGGTGTTGAGATACAACCAAGTGCCGTCGGGTGAGTACTCGGGGCCGTCGAGGTGGCCGCTGCCGGCCTGCGGATAGCGCGTCTGGCCTCCGGCCGATGACACCAGCGCGAGCCGGCCGGGAACGGAAAAGTTCGCGCGCGGCAGTTCGACGAAGGCGAGGGTCGCGCCGTCCGGGCTGACGCCGTGCAGAAAGTGGTAGCGGCTCGAGTCGTGCGTCACGCGCTTGGCGGTGCCGCCCTCGATCGGCGCGACGTAGATGTGGCCGTCGTTGGCTGACATGTAAATCAGACCGCGCTCGGCGTCCAGGACATGGTCGTTGTTGATCGGCGGGAGGTCCTCGATGGGCACCTCCCTCAGCTCGCTCTCGGATCGGAGGTCGAGCCGCCAGAGCAGTCCGTCCCCGTTCAGCAGCAGCCCGCGGCCATCGGGAGACCAGTTGGGCGCCTCCAGAAGCACGGTACTGGTGGAATACACGAGTTCCGGCGGTCCGCCGCCGACCTGGGCGATCCAGACCTCTGTCCGCTGGCCTGGCTGGAGCCTTCTCGGCACCATCTTCGGGTTATCTGGGTACTCGGTCATCTGGCTCCTCAACGGGTCCCGGGTGGGGTGTCACGGGGTCGCACCGGGGTCCGCGCAGACCCGAGACGGCGAGGTCGTGGTCACCACCCGACTCGAGGCCCGAAAGGCGAGAACACCTAGCTGTTGACGAACAGCGTCGATGGTGCGCATCACGCTGATCGCGTCGTCCAGGCTGTGCAATGGGGAATCCCTCATGCCTTTGGCGACGAAGTGCGCGAGCGCGGTCGCCTGCCAGGCGAGTCCGGCGCGCATCGTCAGGCCGCTGGTGTCGCGCCACTCATGGACTTCGTCGGCTATGCTCACGACGAAGCGTGCCGGGAAGACGAACGGCTCGATGAAGCGGGCGCTTCCCAACGTGCCATAGATCGCCGCGAGCCCCGAATTCGTCACGGCCATGCTCGTCGTGACCGATGCGTGCCTACAGTCTGGCCCGGCGAGCGTTACGACGGCTTGGTCGTCAACGCCGCTTTCGGTCATGCTGCCGAGCGCCTGGATCCGCACGGGACGACCGATGGCGAACTGGGCGAACCAGTAGCCGTAGACGCCCATGTCGAGCGCTGCGCCGCCCCCTTGCGCCGGATCGAAGAATCGTGCCGGGGCGTCCGGCCCCATCCGCCAGCCAACGTCGGCAGTCGCCAAGCGGATCGACCCTAGGTCCCCGCGCTCCAGTACCTGGTGGAGCACGTCGAACTGCGGAAGGTACCGCGTCCACATCGCCTCGGCGGCCAGCACTCCGGCCGACCGGGCGGCAGCCGCGATCTCCTCGGCTTCCACGGCGGAAACCGCTATCGGCTTCTCGATGAGCACGTGCTTGCCCGCCGAGATGGCAAGCAGGCTCAGCGCCAGGTGCTCACTGTGCGGCGCGGCCACATATACGACGTCGACCTCGGGATCCGACACGAGCTGTTCGTACGACTCGGAGACACGGTCAATGCCATGCCGCGCCGCGAAGCGGGCAGCACGCTCGACCGAACGCGACGCTACCGACGTCACGCGCTGATCGGTATTGGCGAGGACCGTTGCGGTGAAGTCCCCGGCAATCGACCCGGGCGCCAGCACACCCCAGCGCAGCACCGGCCCACCGCGAAGAGCAGGGACGCGCGCGTCCGGAAACCAGCTCACCGACACGTAAGGAACCTTTCACCGTAGGACTGCACTCTGCGTGATCTCGCTCTCAGGGTGATGTCGCGAGCGGCTTCTCGCAGGCGACGTGCTTGCCGGCGGCGAGCCGGGCTTCGACGTGGGGGGCATGGGTCGCGTTCGGGCTGCACACATGAACGACGTCTGCTTCGCTGGCTGCATCGGGACGTCGCGAGTCACGCTGCCGCCTTTCACCATGACATATCCACACCGCTTCGCGTGCAGCGGTTACCCGTAGGGTAGGCGTTCCGCCCAGCGCAAAAAAGACCTGAATTATGCCTTAAGAAGTCCGAATTCAAGCATTGTATTACCTGGTTAATGTGGTCCAGCTTCACCGCAGAAGGAGGACGAGGCCGAAATTTCTCGCGATCCGGATGGAGATGGTTCAGATGCCAGGTGAAGCGATGAGGGTTATGCAAGACCCTGCCAACATTAGCGGAGCGACTACCGCCTAGATAGCTGGCGACATGCCGCGCAAAGGCAGCCCAGCCGGCCGGCGCACCGAAACCCGGCCAACCCGGCCCGGGCCGGCCGCCAGGCTCGAAGAACCGCCGCCCGGCACCCGCCCGGTCGCCGCCGGTCATGCCAGTTCACAACCTCGCGGGCTGACCACGGGCCGGCCTCACATAGCCAACGTGGGGCCGGCCACGCAGGGTCTCCTGCGCCACCAGCATGCAAAATAAGCGCTATCGGCCCGGTCTGTCGGCCTTAACGTTTGGTGCCGAGGGCGCGCGACAGGACGGTGACGCGATCGTGGGCGCCGGTCTTGGCAAAGATCGACTTGAGATGGTCCTGGATGGTGTGCTCGGACAGCGACATCTGCCGCGCCATCGATCGTGTGTCGCTGCCGGTGGCAAGTAGGCCAAACAGTTCGTCTTCACGGACGCTGAGGCCGAACGCGCGGCCGAATAGCTCGAGCCGCTCGGAGGCGGACGCCTCTTCGATGGTGACGACGATCGTTGCCGCCCGGTCGGCGAGAGGCTGCTCATCCGTGAGCCTGGCTGCCCGCAGGGCCAGCCAGAAGCCGTCGGCTAGATGCGTGCGGGCGAACGCCGGGTGGGTGTCGACACCTTTCTCAACGGCCAGAAGCTGGGCGGCGACGTTGTAGATGCTCGCCGGGATGGCCTTCTGGTCGGGCTCGGGTGGAAGCAGCGCGTCCAGCCATGCGCGCGAAGCCGCGGTGCGGCGGGCAATCCGCAGGTCGTCGCCGAGCGTCAGGACGACCGGCCCGAGGTCGGGCCGGTGCGGAGTCGCCGGGTCGACGAACGTGCTGGCCTGGCAGTGGCGCAGCGCGGCAGCCAGCGGCGCGGCGACCGCGGCGATGATCCCGGCGTCCGCGGCGCTAAACGGAACGCTGGTGTCGTCCCGCCACAAGTCGAGGAATCCCCAGCAGCCGAACTGGTCGGCGAACACCGCCGAAACGACGTCGCCGACGCCATACCGGCTCAGGACATCGCGCCACATCAGGCTCCGGCTCAGGTCTCCGCCGACAGCGTCCCGCAGGGTCCGGGCGGGTGAGCTCTGTAGCTCCAGGACCGTCCAGCGATTGACGGGCGTGGCGTACTTCGCCCGGATCAGGGCCGGAAGCTCAGGCAGGCAGGGAACATCGGCGAGCGGCGCGACGCCGACGGCGGTGACGGGATCGGTCAGCAGCCAGACGTATGCGTCGAAGTCGATGACCTCACGGAGCACTGCGAGTACCTGCAACCGGAGGCTCCTGGCATCGGGGGAGTCCGCGCAGATGGCCTCGATGCGCTCGCGGGCGCGCGACAGCGTCCAGTTACCGGCCACGACGTGAGCGTATGCCCCGGACCGTGCCCGGATGCTTCCCAGCATGCACGGCGAGACCCCGACCCCCAGATAACCGGGATACCGCGTGACGACGGACATCCCTAGATTCGATTTCGACGGCAAGCACGGCAACATCATGGAGAGGCCCGATGACCACGCTCAGGATCGAGCATGCCATCACCGACTATCAGCTTTGGAAGAAGGCATTCGACGGGTTCGCGGAAGCTCGCGCACAGGCGGGAGTTCGCAGTTTTGCCATCCGCCTGCCGGTGGACGATCCGAAGTATCTGATGCTTGACCTGGAGTTCGATACGGCGGGCGGAGCGGAGAAGTTCGCTGAGTTCCTGGTACAGCGCGTGTGGTCAGCACCGACGTCATCACCCGGCCTGGCCGGCGCGCCCAAGACCCGGATCCTTGATCTTCTACCCGGCGGCGAAGGCTGAAGCCTCGGGGCGGGCAGCTGCCCCGTTCCGCCGTCTTGAAATCTGCGCCGCAACCGGCGGAGCGGTTAGCCGGGCGTGAAGGCGCCGGCTGGGCTGAGCGGGTCACCGGCGACGGCATGGGGCAGGTAGTCGCGCTCGAAGATGGTGGCGACGAGCTGGCCTCGGCTGTGCACGCCCGTGCGGTCGAACACCGATTTGAGGTGGTCTTGCACCGTGTCAGCGGTCAGGTGCAGCCGGCCCGCGATCTGGCGGGTCAACATCCCCTGGCAGACCAGGGCGGATATTGTCCTCTCACGGTCAGTCAGGCCGTAAGCAGCCATGATCAGCGGTGCGACTCCCGCCGGGGCGGCCTCTTGGACGATTACGGTGATCGCCTTCTCGGCCTGAGAAAGCATCCACGAGGCATGCAGGATGGCCCAGCGGCCGCTTCTCGTGCGTACCTGCAGGCGCGGCATGACCGGCTCGGTGGGCGATAGGTGACGGAGCCTGACTGCTAGTGCCGAGATTTCGATCGGGAGATCTGAACCGTCCGCGTGGCCGCCGAGGTCCTCGAGCCACTGGCCCGCGGCGTCGTTCAGTCCGGCTACGGCGCCGTCGGCGGCGAGCATCACCAGCCCTGGTCCGTTGGGGACCTTGTCCAGGTTGCAGGCCTGGCGGAGCAGGCCCATGCGCAGGCCATCGGCGAGGTGCGGGGCGAGGCGCTGCACGAACCGCGCCTCGTCCCGCGAGAACACCTGCGGCGCCTCGCGATGCAGGCAGATGTAACCCCAGCAGGTGCCCCGGACCCGTAGCACCGCGCGTAGCTCGTCCTGCAAGCCCAGCGGTGCGAAAATGTCCCGGTAACGGTCGCTGCTGGCCGGACGGCCGCCGGTCGCCTCCATCAACGTGCCCACGCCGGTCGCGTCGCGGGCAAGCCTGGTCCATTTGTTGACGTCCTGGTGCAGGAACTCGTTATCGACGAAGTACGGGCCGGGAGTGCACCGCGCTCCAAGTGCCCGGAGGCTGAACCTGGCGCTGAACACCGTCAAGCGCTACGCCCGCGTGCCCGAGCCCGGGCGCGCGGTCCGCGCCCCGCAGTACCTGCCCGCTTGACAGAGTAGATAACACATGTCTATCATAGTGATATCAGTTTCCGGCAAGGCGCGGACACCGAACGTCCGGCCGCCGCTAGCTCGCTGAACGTGTGAGCAGCGACGACTGAGCGCCCGCATCGCGGTGCGCCACCCCTAACAATGAAGGTCGTCGTCATGAAACACGTGAGGACCTACACGGCATACAGCATCGGCTGCGTCATCGCCTGGGCCATCATTCTGCCTGCGGTAGCGGCTTTGGACAGCAAAGACATCCTGCACACCGTCCTGGTGCTTTGCGGGGGATGGTGGATCGGGTGGATCTCGGCCACCATAGCCAGGGCCGTATACCCGCCATCCGCAAGACGGCGCCAGCGCCCGGTGGGGTCGCAGGCGGGCTGAGAGCCGTCGCCTTACCCGCGCTCACTACTGTCAGCACTGCCGCTATGGCGGCAGTGCTGACAGCCGATAAGCGGCGACGGTTGCGGAATCGAGGCCGGGGTAGCAGCAAGGGATAGATCATTCTGGACAGTCGTCCTGGAGCGCAGATGCTCCTGCCCACATCGAGGCCGTGACGTCACCCGGGCTGGTCATCGCCGGGCAGCGGCGGGCTGGTTCCGGACCGGCTGGCGGCGGGCGGGCGGCCGCGGGGCCGCATCGGTGCGGCCCGGCCGGGCAGCCGCCCGGCTTCGGCGAGCGCGCGGCGGAGCAGGAACTCGATCTGGGCGTTGGTGCTGCGCAGCTCGTCGCTGGCCCATCGGGCCAGGGCGTCGTGGACGGCGGGGTCCAGGCGGAGCAGGACGCTCTTGCGCTCGGTCACTGAGTTTCCGTGCCCGGCGTCACTGGTAGAGGGTGCCGGTGTTGACGACCGGCTGGGTGGCCTGCTCGCTGCACAAGACCACCAGCAGGTTGGACACCATCGCGGCCTTGCGCTCCTCATCCAGGTCGACGACGTCCTCCTCCTTCAGCCGCTGCAGGGCCAGCTGGACCATGCCGACCGCGCCTTCCACGATCCGCTGCCGCGCACCGACCACCGCACTCGCCTGCTGCTGGCGCAGCATGGCCTGGGCGATCTCCGGGGCATAGGACAGCCGGGTCAGCCGCGACTCGATGATGTGTACCCCGGCTGATGCGACCCGCGTGGCGATCTCAGCGGAGAGCCTGCCGGTGATCTCTTCGGCGTTGTCGCGCAGCGACAGCGCGCCGCTGCCCCGGTTGTCGTAGGGGTAGCTGGAGGCGATATGCCGGACGGCGGTCTCGGTCTGGATGGTGACGAACTGCGTGTAGTCGTTGACGGAGTAGATGGCGCTGGCGGTGTCGGCGACCTGCCAGACGACCACGGCCGCGATCTCGATCGGGTTGCCGTCGGCGTCGTTGACCTTAGCCTGCGCTGATTCCTGGTTGCGGATCCGGGTGGAGATCGCGATGCGGCGGGTAAACGGGTTCACCCATTGCAAGCCCGACTCGCGGATGGTGCCGCGGTAGCGGCCGAACAGCTGGACAACGCGGGCCTGCCCGGGGACGACAGGGGTCAGGCCCCCTAGCGCGAGGCCGCTGGCGAGAAAGATCAGGACGCAGACCACCACCAGCGCCACGGCAGCGCCATGACTCAAGTGACTTGCCACCAAGGCAAGCGCCACCCCGGCCAGTATCAGGACGATGCCCAGCACCAGCATGCGCAGGCCGGGCAAGGACTGGGCCTCGCCTTCGGTCACCTGCCGGTCAGGCGGTTGCGGGCCTGCGGCGGGTGCAGTCTGGGTCGCCATCTGGCGTCTCCTCTGCGGAACGGACCCTGATATCAGATACCAATCCTATTGATATCTGTTTTCCAGGGCAAGATGCCACGCCAGCCGCAGCGGGACGGCGCAGGTAATCGGACAGATGGCCACCTGGCTGGATCTGGCGAAGTGGGCGGCTGACAGCAATAGTGACAGCAACAGCAGCGGTCAACGGCGTGCGCACGCCGGAGCATCGGGTAGCTAGCCGATGTCATGTCCGCGATGGCGCGCAGGCACCGGAGTCAACGCTGCGCCAAGTTGCCCACCGCTAAGGGGTATCTGCGAGGAAATCGAGGAGAGCGTCGGCGACGGCATCCGGTGCCTGCTCGTCCTGGTGGTGGCCGGAGTCGATGGTGCGGTGCCGTAGCGGGCGGATGAGCCAGGGAGCCCAAATGTCGGCTGGATTGCCGTGGATGTCGAGGTCGTCGTGGGCGGACTCCAGCAGCAGGGCTGGGCAGACGACGCGTCGCCCGGCGTCCCGGTCGGCGGCGTCGTGGCCGCGGTCGATGCGCTACGGCGAAGCCCGCGCCCAGGCCACCACTGGCCCCGTGACCAGCGCGATCTTCCCGGTCAGTGAGAATCGCCCGAGCACGGGAACGTCTGGCTCGCTCATGAGTTCCCGTGCAGTTGCTTGGCCATATCGCGCAGGACGTTCTTCTGGATCTTTCCGGTCGAAGTCTTCGGCAGGTCGCGGAATTCAAAGCGCTTGGGCACCTTGTACCTGGCCAGGCGCTCTCGCGCGAAGTCGGCCAGCGCGGCCGCGTCGACGTCTCCGGAGTCCCTGAGCATCACGAAGGCGACGGGCACCTCTCCCCAGCGCTCGTCCGGCATCCCGACGACGGCGCTTTCCACCACCGAAGGATGACTGTCCAGCACGCTTTCCACCTCAACGGATGCGATGTTCTCTCCTCCGGAGATGATGATGTCCTTTTGCCGGTCGCGGATCTCGACGTAACCGTCGGGGTGCCGCACGGCCAGGTCACCGGTCAGGAAGCAGCCGCTTCGGGTGACCTCCCGTGTCGCCTCGTCGTCACGGTAGTACCCGAGCATGACGTCGTTGCCGCTGACCGCGATCTCGCCGATCGTCTCGCCGTCGGGCGGCACGTCCCTGCCGTGCCTGTCGAGGACCCGGAGCGGGCGGGCGACGATGTTCGGCGCTCCCTGGCGTGCGCGCAGGGTGGCCTGCTCGGCCGGCTCGAGGCTATTCCACTCCGGCTGCCATTCGTTGATCGCGATCGGGCCGTAGGTTTCGGTGAGGCCGTAGAGATGAGTCACCGCGAAGCGCATCTCGTCCAGGCGGGCCAGCAACGTGGCCGACGGCGGCGCGCCGCCGGTGTCCACATGAACCTCGTGATCCAGGGCCCCGGCCGCGGCGTCTTCGGCGATCATGGTCAGCACGGTCGGCGCGGCGCTGAAATGAGTGATCCCCTCGGTACGCAGCAGGCGCCAGATCTCGCCCGTGTCCACGGACCGCAGGCACACGTGGGTGCCGCCCGCCGCGGTGACGGCCCAGGTGAAGCACCAGCCGTTGCAGTGGAACATGGGCAGGGTCCACAGGTACCTCGCGCCCGGGCCGAGGCGGGCGTGGTATGCCATCGCCGTGGCCTGGAGATATGCGCCCCGATGGTGGTACATCACGCCCTTCGGCCGCCCCGTCGTCCCGCTGGTGTAGTTGATCGCGAGGAGCTGGCGCTCGTCGATCGGCCCGGGGCTCACCCCGGCGGGATCTGCGCCGTCAATCCACGCCTCGTACGAGTCAGCGGATCCGCCGGCGATGAAGCACGGCAGGTTCAGCTGGTTGGCCAGGTCGCAGGCGCGATCGGCGAACTCGTGCGTCGCTACCAGCAACGACGCGCCCGAGTGATCGATGATTTCTGCCATCTCCGTGGCCGAGAGCCGGACGTTGACCGTAACCAGCGTGGCGCCCAGGGCCGGCACCGCGTGGTGCAGTTCCAGCATCACGTGGCTGTTGGCGCATAGGGCCGCGACCCGGTCCTCGTGACCCACGCCCTGTGCCGCCAGGGCGGCCATGAGCCGGCGGCAGCGGTCGGACATGTCCCGGTAGGTGAACCTGCGCTCCCCGTCGATGATCGCGATCCGGTCGGCGAAGACCGCAGCCGAACGGTCGAGGAAGGAGGCGGGCGTCAGCGGGGCGAAAGTGAACTCTGCCATCTAGCGCGCCTTTCCAGCGCCAGGCTGATTATGCCGGAACAGCCGCAGCTCATCGACCAGCTCTGCCTTGATGGCCTGCCCGGCCAGGCCCGCGCCTCCCAACGTCATGTCCTGCTCGGTGGCCGAACTCAGTTGCCGGACCACATCGGGATCGAAGTTGCGTTCGATCCGTGTCCTGGCGCTCGGCACCGATTCGATGGTCTTCGACAACACTATCTTCGCGGCTGCCTGCCCGTCCTATGCGGGTTTCACATCGGTCGGGGGCGCAGGCCGTCGCAGGCCGTCGAGTGCGGTCTGGAGGATTGGCTCGAGGTAGCGGGTGTCGCCGTGGATCGTCGCGATGGCGATGACCATGTCGAGGATCTGTTCGAGGGCGAGGTCGCCGCGGACTTCGTGGGCGTGTTGTGCGGCGGCGAGCAGCGGCCTCTCTATGGACTACCGGCCTCTGGGACGCACCGGCGTCTCGGTCAGCCAGCTATGCCTCGGCGCGATGATGTTCGGCGCCTTCGGCAACCCCGATCACGACGACGCGGTCCGGATCATCCACAAGGCGCTGGACGCTGGGATCAACTTCATCGACACCGCCGATGGCTACTCCGCCGGCGAGTCAGAGCAGATCGTCGGCAAGGCACCGACGGGCGGACGGCGCGAGAACGTGGTGCTCGCCGTCAAGTTCGGCCCTCCTCTCGACGAGGATCCCAACCATCGCGGAGCGTCGCGGCGGTGGATCACCGAAGGGGTCGAGGACTCGCTACGCCGGCTTCAAACCGACTGGATCGACCTCTACCAGGTGGGCGTTCCCGATCCGGACACCTATATCGACGAAACCCTCGGCGCCCTGTCTGACCTCGTGCGGGCCGGCAAGATCCGGTCCTCCGCCGCCGGTAGAGCACCTGCCTAGCCGGCGGGGTGCCAGGGCAGGAGGTAGGCGCGGTAGGTGCTGACACCAGCCGGGAGCTTCGCGTTGAACAGCAGATGCCCGGCTGGGCTGAACTCGGAGATGTAGGGCAGCGCGCCCCAGCCGACGAACAAGTCCCCGTTGCGGGTGGTCTGCGCGTTCCCCTCAGCCGGGGCCACCAGGCCCTCGGGCTGGTCAACGGACCTGACCAGGGTGGCCACCCTGGTGGTGAAATCCAGTTTCACGGTGACGACCCGGCTATGGGGCAGCAGCGTGGTGGAGCCGTCGGACTCATCGTCGAAGAACGTGTACTCGCCGTTCCCGATGGCCTCCGGGTCGTGCTGGAAGGCGAAGATCTCGCCCGCGGTGTCGAGGGCCTGCCCGGGGGCGGCCGTGAGCTTGAACGTGCTCTGCTTGCCGCCAAGCTCCCAGATGGTCTTCCCGGTGTGCAGGTTCACCTTGTAGGTGGTCCAGGTGTAGCGGGAGTTGATCAGCAGGTTCCCGTCGGTGTCGAGGTGGACGGCGTTGATGTGGAACCAGTCCCAGGGGGTGGCTGCCGAGGCAGGCCGCGGGTTGTGGCTGTCGCGGTAAGGGACGTGGTCCGCGCTGTTCCACTGGAAGAGCACTTTGCCGGTGCGGATGTCGATCTCCTGGACGATACCGTCGAAGACTTTCTGGTTGGCGGGACCGCCGATCGAGGTCAGGTTCGCGGTCCCGAAGGTGTCGGCGAGGATCAGCGCCGTGTTCCAGGGCGTGATGAGGAACTCGTGAAAGTCCGTGAAGTAGCCGTTACCGGCTCTCACTCCGGCGACCTGCTGGTAGCGGTCGTTGTAGATGTAGTCGGTTCCGCTCAGGCCCCTGCCCTGGAACCACGTGAGCACCGGCCTGCCCTGGTAGGCCTGGGCGCGGAAGTCGGTGGCCATTTCCCCGGCCGGCAGGGCGTGGAACCAGATCACCTTGCCTGTATCGCTGATGATCTCCGGGCCGCTCGCGTAGCCACACCCCTGCGGGGCGATGAAGATATCACTGTTGCCATTATCCGCAGCCAGCGTCAGCACTGTGACCGGCGGCGCGTGATCAGCAGCACCGGAAGACGGCGCGTGACAAGCAGCTACGGCCCCTGACGTCGCCGCGCTGCAGGCCGAGCCAGCCACGGCGATGGCCACGCTGATCACGATGGCGCACGCAGATCGCGAATGGACCTGCCGCGAGCCAATAACACGGCCTGAGAAGGCCTTATGTTCGACAAACGCACGCAGCGCCATCAGCCCGGAGCCGACTCGCCTCAGCATGACCGCCCGCTCACCCGGGCCGGCTGCCTGACGACACGAACGATCACGAGAGCGATCACCGTGGCAATGACCATAATGACGCGGCTCCTTCCAGCTAACAATTCATCGCGAACCCTCACCGCACAGAACCCGGCAGCAGGGGCCAGCTGGCCGTGCCAGCGGCGGCAGGCTGCTACGGACCACAACGTCAGAACGTGCCCGCGCGTGCCCGACCGGACGAGCAACCCAAGGGCGGCCGCAGTCACTGGCGGGCAGGCCGCTGAGAACCCAGCAGCTCAGCGAATCCGCAGGTGGCAGGCCAAGTCGGAATAACCAGCCGCGGCGCGCCTGCGTGCTCCATGAGCGTCAAGGCGGCGCCTCACGGCGCTGCTGGCCCGGCGTCAGCGGCGGGCTCAGCCTGGGCAGGCCCGCCCGCCGCGCGCCGGGCCACACGCCGCACGTGACACGACTAAGGTTGGCTCACCTGGCAGGCAGAGGGATCATGGCTCCGCCATCTTCCTTGGCTCCGCTCACCAGAAATTGTCGCCTGCGGCTAAGACGGGGAGATCAGGCGCCGGAACTTGGCCGCGACCATGACGTGGCGATCACAGTAACGAGCATGAACGGAGGCCAATGAATGACACGGCTACCAGAATCTACTGCACGTCGCTACGGCAAGGTTTTTGATGAGATCGCGGCTGAGTACGACCGCCGCCGTCCGGCTTATCCTGACGAACTCGTCAACCAAGCTTGTCAGGTCGCAGGGATCGGGAGCGGTGATCATGTCCTCGAGGTTGGGTGCGGAAGCGGCCAACTGACGCGCGGGCTCGTCGCTCGGGGCCTGCACGTCACAGCACTCGAACCCGGCAAGAACCTCATGGCACTGGCCAGACGGAACCTGGAAGGTGCTGGAGAGGTGGAATTTGTGAACGCTCAGTTCGAGGATGCATTGCTTCCCCGCGAGCAGTTTCAGGCCGTGTTCTCAGCTTCCGCGTTTCACTGGGTTGACCCGAAGGTTAGCTGGCAGAAGACCGCTGACGTACTTGTTCCCGGTGGAACGCTCGCCCTCGTGCAATACTTCGGACTTGAGGAGCCGCGTAGCAAGCGAGATCAGGAAGCAGTACTCGCTGCCATGAGAAAGGTCGCCCCGGGAATTGCCGCTAATTGGCCGGCCTACAGGGATCTCGACGCCACGCTCGCTGGGATGGAGCAACGCCGTGGCAACGTCTCTGAGGTATGGGCCTGGCTCGGCAGCTACGACATAGGGCAAGATTATGCCGGCCGCTTGTTCGGTGATGTTCAGGTGGCAGTCATGCCAAAGCTCATCGAGCACACGCCTGACGAGCTCAATGCTCTCGTACGGACGATGTCGTTTTACGCCCGGATTTCACCGGGCCAACGTCAAGCCCTTGAGCGTGAACACGAGGCCATTTATGAACGACTCGGGCGACCGATTCGCGCTAGCACAGTCGCGGCTCTCGTCACGGCACGGCGGAGCACGGAAGGAGATCAGGCGAGCGGCCAGCCAGCAGGTGCGCCGCCGTAACCGGAGCGCCAGAAAGCCAGCGCCAGAAAGCCAGCGGCTGCCCGGGACGCCCAGGATTGGCGGATGGTTCGTGGTAGCTATGAGCATGTGAACCGTTCCGGGAAGATCGCGCTGTGGGCCGGTGCTGGGCTGGCCGTCGTGCTGCTCGTCTTCCTCATCGCCATCGCGGTCGGCCAGGGCCTCGGCCAGGCTGGCCTGTGGGCGACCGTGCTGGGCCTGCCGATAGGGCTGATAGGCGCCATTGCCGGAGTGCTGGCCCTGGTCCTCAGGCCGGCCGCTGGCCATCCCGGCGCTGGCCAGGAGCCACCCCGTCCAGAGCACACCCCGGCCGCGCAGGGTGCTGCCCCGGCCACGCTGGCCCGGCTGGCCACAGTGGGAACACGCGGGCAGTACCTGGATGCCTGGGCGCTGCGGAAGGACGGGACAGTACGTCACTGGTGGTGGCCGCGGGAGGACGGAAGCCAGAGCTGGAGCCCACCAGAAAGCTTCCGGGGCCTGCCAGATGGAGGCGGCCTGATCACCGATATCGCCGCCACGAGCCGCGGGCCCGGCCACGCCGAGGTTTTCGCCGTTGATCGGCACGGCAACCTGTGGCACCGGTGCTGGCAGGACAAGGGCTGGGCGAACTGGCAGAAGTTCGACGGTCACGTCGCCGCCCCGATAGCCGCGTGCAGTTCCGCTGACGGGCACATCCAGGTCTTCGTCACCGACCCGGACAACAACGCGGTCAGGTACCAGTCCAGCCCGGCCCCAGCCAGGTGGGATCAGTGGACCAGCCTTGACGGCCTGGGCGGACCCGAAGCGGCAATGCCGGTCCGGCTGGCCACTGTGGGTAAGCGCGAACAGTATCTGGATGCCTGGGCCTTGCGGGCGGACGGGAGGCTCAGCCACTCATGGTGGCCGCAAGAAGACGAGCAGGCCTGGAGCAAGCCGGACGACTTCGCCGCTCCAAGTGGGACGGTGGACATCGCCGCGGGCAGCCGCGGGCCCGGCCACGCCGAGATTTTCGCCGTCGATCGGCACGGCAACCTGTGGCACCGGTGGTGGCAGGACGAGGGTCCGTGGGTGGACTGGCAGAAGTTCGACGGTCACGTCGCCACCCCGGTAGCCGCGTGCAGTTCCGCTGACGGGCACATCCAGGTCTTCGTCACCGACCCGCTAAACGGGGTGATCAAGTACAGCTCCAGCTCGGTCCCGGGCAGCTGGGATCCGTGGGAGGTTCTCGGCTAGCCGGAACCAGGGCGTTATCCAGCGATCAGCAGGCATGGTGGTACAGCCCAATGGCGCCACCTCACCGCCCAGGTCAGGACTGGCCGCCGCCGCCTCTACTGAAGATCCGCAACGCTGACCGGTGGCGGGTGGTGGCACACGTCCAGGGCCGTGACGGCCAGACTGTGCGCCCTCAGGCCAGATCTGCGTCCTTCGGCCAGGCGTCATCGTGAAGCAGGGCACGGGGAATCGTTTCGGCAGAGCGGGGGTCTAACAGTGTGATGGGCCAGAGAAAGGAACCAGCATGCGCAAGGCCCGTGTCAGCACCGGGGCACAAGCTGCCCGCGAGGTTCGCAAGGCGGATGAGCAGTGGCGCCAGGAGCTGACCCCGTTGCAGTACAGGGTGCTGCGGCAGGCTCACACCGAGCGGCCGTTCACTGGTGAGTATGTCCACCATCACGAGGATGGTTTCTACCGGTGCGCGGGCTGCGGCAGCGAGCTGTTCCGCTCGGACGCCAAGTTCGATTCGGGCACCGGGTGGCCGAGCTTCGACGAGGCCGCCGTCGCCGGGGCGGTCGAGTTGCGGCCGGACAACAGCCTGTTCATGCGCCGTACCGAAGTCGTCTGCCGTCGCTGCGGCGGCCACCTCGGCCACGTCTTCAATGACGGTCCGACCCGGACCGGCGAGCGGTACTGCATCAACTCCTGCTCGCTGGCCTTCGAGCCCGCGACGGCGAACGAGGAACCGGGCGGGGGCCCGACGGCTCAGCCCGGCCAGGCCCGCGGCTGACCTGGCGGCTAGCTCGCTGGGCGGCACGTCCGCCCAGCTGGACCTGCCCCCGGCTGGTCCTGGTCCGGCTGGCCGGACCACGGCGCGCACAAGTGGCGGCGGCACAGCCCATTGTCTGGCCAGTCAATCGCGATATAGCCTGGTTTCATGGACGAGCGGGCGCACCAGGACGTCGCCGCGGCGGCGGCCGTGCATGCCGAACTCGGCCAAGGGTACGACGCGGCCGTGGCTGAGGGGCTGGTCGAGAGGATCAGCTCGGAGATCGACAGGCAAGTGGACGCCAGGCTGGCACAGCGTGGCATCCCGCCCAGCGGGACCGCATGGGCGAACGTCGCCATGGGCCTGGGCTCGGTCGGGCTGGGCATCGGCGCCACGGCGGTAACGCTGCATGCCTATTCGGTCAGCGGAGTCGCACCCAAGGCGGTCGTCACTCTGGGGCCTTTCCATGGATCTGTGATGACAACCACCAGCTCGGTGAGCACCGGCCAGTTGGTCCTGGTCGCACTGATCTGGGTCGCCATTGCGGTCATCAACGTTGCCTACGCCCGCCGCCAGTCTCGCCGGCCCTGACCGCGGCCGTCCCGGAGAGCAGGCTCGGGCCTGGACCGTGCTGCACCGCGGCACCCCGTACGTGATCTGCGACGACAACAACGGCGACCCCGGTCACTCCCGGGGAAGCTAGGCAGATCAGCGCAGAACGCTGGACCGTGCCCGAGGACGTCCGTAACCGGCGGCGGGGAACCGCGGGCCACCGGCCGCGCACTGACAGGAGAGGATTTGATGGAGTACGTACGACTGGGCAAAACTGGGCTGAAGATCAGCCGGATCGCGCTGGGCTGCATGAGCTACGGCGATCCCACGACCGCCAACGCGCACACCTGGGCCCTGGATGACGACGATGCTCAACCATTCTTCCGCCAGGCCGTGGAGATGGGTGTCACCTTCTGGGATACGGCGAACACCTACCAGCTCGGGACGTCGGAGGAAGTCGTTGGCCGTGCGATTAAGCGATACTCACGCCGCGAGGACATCGTCCTCGCGACCAAGGTGTTCGGCAGGATGCATGACGGTCCGGGCGGGCAGGGCCTATCCCGCAAGGCGATCCTTGAGCAGGTGGACGCCTCGCTGGCCCGGCTCGGCACCGATTACATCGACCTTTACCAGATCCACCGCTTCGATCCCGAGGCTCCGGCCGGGGAGACCATGGAGGCCCTGCACGACGTGGTGAAGACCGGGAAGGTCCGCTACATCGGCGCCTCGTCCATGTACGCCTGGCAGTTCGCCAAGCTCCAGCACGCCGCCGAACTGCGCGGCTGGACCCAGTTTGTGGCGATGCAAAATCAGTACAACCTGCTCCGGCGCCAGGATGAGCGAGAGTTGCTGCCCATGTGCGCCGACATGGGCGTGGGCGCCGTGCCGTATTCCCCTCAGGGCAAGGGACGCCTCGCCCGTCCCTGGGGGGAGCAGTCACACCGCTCCAGCGTGGACAAGATCGTCAAGTCCTTCGACTCACCTCTCGACGAGCCCGTCGTCAACGCGGTCCAGCGCGTCTCCGAAGCCCGGGGCGCCAGCATGGCTCAGGTCGCATTGGCGTGGGTGCTGAAGAGCCCCGTCGTCTCCGCCCCCATTGTCGGAGCGACCAAGCCTCATCACCTGCCGGAAGCGATCGCAGCTCTGGACCTGCATCTCACCGGCGACGAGATCAAATCGCTTGAGGAGCCGTACATAAACCACGGGCCCTCCTGGTACTGACGAACAGCCAGCACAGTTTCCCGCCGGGTCGTAGGGCCCGCCAGCCATAGCCGTCAGTCAATAGCTCAGCTGCTCATCCCAATCGGTTCCGCGGCCCTCGGGGGTGAGGTCGTAGAGGTTCCACAGCGGCTCGATCGTGCCAACGTGGCGGGGCTCTTGCCCGGGGTCGGCTGCTACGTAGAAAAGTTCCGAGCCCCAGAAGTGCCGGATCGTCTTTCCGTCGCGGTGAAATACGTTCAGCATTGGCTGCTGGTCGCCTGCTGCGGTCTCGGCGAGGTAGTCGCGGTTATAGGTGGTGCCAGCCGAGGACAGGAGGCGCAGATGGCGCCAGCCGCGTTCCCTGGCGAAGGTGAGGATGCGCTCTAGCGGCGCCTTCCCGGCGACCGCGAGGTTGACACGCTGGGAGACGTGCTCTGCCGCGCCGTCAAGCTGGTCGAGCAGAGCGGTGCAGGACGGGCATGGGCCCTCCGCGAGGGGCAGCAACGCGGTCCGGCCGCCTTGCGGACCCGGCCGCTCGTCGTCCGGATCGCGGGGAAACATCATGCTGTAGATCACGAGCGAGTCCTGGCCAGGCGCAAACAACTCTGACAGCCGCACCTCGGCCGGGTTGCCGCCTGGTCCTTGCCCATGAAAGACGTAGTCCTCCGGTACCACCCCGCCGGGCGGCAACCGCCGCCGCGCGGCCGCCACCGCCTCCATGGCACGGCGCAGCTCGATCTCCTGCTCCAGCAGCCGATCCCGCGCGGCCCGGTACTCGGCCGACTCTCCCGGGAACGCTATGACCACGGTGCCTCCCTGTGGAACTCACATCCGGTCCTACGTTAGGCCAGGAACAGCGGGGCAGCGCGACATCGACGTGGTACTGGTGACCGGCGCAGCACCAGAACCCCAGCGGCGGAGCAGCTCCGGGCAAGATCGCATAACGAGCCGTGCGGGCTCCGGTCCAGCGGCCGGAGACTGTGTAAACTGCGCCTAGGCGCCTCGAAATCGGCCTTCCGGGCAAGCTGAGTCGCCGCGCGGTGGGGTTGCATTGGGGGGTTCTGTTGCGTTTAAGAAAATTTCCAGGCAAGTGCCAGCTGAGGCACGTCCTCGACCAAGATAGCTGGGGCGGGCCCGCCGATCCTGGCGGCTCAATTGTGTATCCCTTATTCGGCTACGAGTTCGTAGCGGGCGCACCACAGGTTCTGGACAAACGAGTGATCGATGATCCCGACCACATGGTCAGGGCCTGACCGCCATCGGGGCGGGCACACCCGGCACCGATGCGATCTTGCTCAGCTTCATCCCAGTCGGCCCCGGCCGCGTAGCCTGCCGGGGCCGGGCCACGCCTGGGCACACGCAAGAGACTGTTTTCCTGTGCCCCGGCATTCGTTTTACCGGCCTGCGCCGGGAGTTAATCCCTGGGCTGAACATGGTAAGCCGTGGAACGACAGCCATGACCCGGGTTGCGCTGCCTCCCGTCATAGCCGCTATTCACGGCGAGCCCGGCAGGCTAGGTGTGAGCCGGGCTGGAGTCAACGGGACTTTTATTGGTTCTGGCGGTCATCATCCGGCTGTCCAGTAAGGCCAGCTGGTAGGACCGAGACTGAGGGTGAGAGGCGGTAACAAAGAATGAGCAGAAGGGGACCCCTGATCACCCTGGGCTCCGTGGTGGCGCTCGCCGCCATCCTCCTCGCCGTCAATATCCGGATAGGGAAGCAGGGCAACACGGCTGCCGCCGCGGCCACCCGGGTGACGCCGGTCGCACTGCACGCCCTTTACGCCGGCCGGAGCAGCGGCGACGAGGTGACCGTGGCGATCGCCGTCAACGGCCACCGGGCTGCCGCCGACCTCAACGCTGACCTGCCCAGCGAGATGGCGCTGAACGGCTCGGTGACCGGCGACCAGGTCACCTTGACCAGCCCCAACGGGGCCCGCCTCACCGGCTCGATCTCCGGGCCCAATGTGTTCGGCACGGTCACGGTGATCGACGGAAAGCCCATCCCATTTTCTGCTCAGCAAGCGGTGGTCACGGCTGTGTACGCCGCCGGACCAGCGGCAACCAGGTGACTCTGGCGATCACCACCGAAGGCAGCCAGGCCGTGGCCTACGTGTGCAACGGCAGGACCATCGAGGCCTGGCTGCAGGGCCGGGTGAACGGCAACCAGGTCACCCTGACCGGCCACAATGGCGCGGGCCTTACCGGCTCCCTGTCCGGCCTGGCCATGTTCGGCACGGTCACGCCGAGCGCGGGGCAGAGCTTCCCGTTCTCGGCCGAACTCTCGCCGCACCCGGCCGGGGTCTATCAGGCCCGGATCACGATCAACGGGCTGGCGACCCGGATCGGCTGGGCGGTGCTGCCTGACGGGACCCAGGCCGGCGTGGCCGTCGCGGGCACGGCCAAGCACCCTGCGCCGCCACTCGACCTCAGCGACAACAGCTTCACCATGGGCGGTGTCAGTTTCAAGGCCGCGCCCGTCGCCGGCAAAGACACCGTCGTCCTCCCATGAGCGGCCACGACGGACCCGGGCCGCGAGAACCAGGCGGCGTGCGAAAGGAACACCCGCGATGACGACCGAACAAACGGCAGCCAGCCCGGCCCGCGATCAATACGCCATGCCGCTACTCCTGGCTGTGCTCAGCGGCTGCGCCGTCGCCCTCGTGCTCGGGTTGTACGGCAAGTTGCACCACCCCACCGGGTTCTCCCTCGACGTCGCGGGCTTCTCCAGCCCGCTGTACGCCAAGGCCTGGCTGACCACCGCGGCGGCCGCGTTCGCGGTCGTCCAGCTCGTCACCGCGTCCCGGATGTCCCGGCCAGCCGCCGCTGCCTGGCTGGCGCCCGTGCACCGCTGGTCAGGCCGGATCGCGATCCTGCTCACGGTGCCGGTCATCATCCATTGCATCTACGCCCTGGGATTCCAGACCTACTCGATCCGCGTGCTCGTGCACTCGGTGCTCGGCTGCTTCTTCTATGGCGCTTTCGTGGCGAAGATGCTCACCCTCAGCATCACCCGGCGCGACGGCATGCCCAAGTGGGTCATTCCCGCACTGGGCGGTGCGGTCTTCCTGTCGTTGATCGGGCTGTGGCTGACTTCCGCGCTGTGGCTCTTCACCGCCAAGGGGCTGCATTCCTGACCATCCGCGGGGCCGTTCACGTCCGCCTGCCGACTACGAAGGGGAAGCGCGATGGGACAGGTACACATAGGTATCGAGCCAGGTCGCGGCCTTGTCGGCCGGTTCGGCGACACGGTCATCCTGATCCAGCGCGACGCTGCGCCCATCGGTGACGCTGACGAGGCCACCAAGGAGCTCCTCGAGCTTGCCGCTGCGGTCGCCTCGGATTCCGGGCCGACGGCCAGCATGATCGCGACCCGCCTGGCCACCTGGGTTATCGGCCGCATGCCCGAGGGCACCACCGAGTTCGGGATAGTGGTCCCAGTACCTGACGGCGTCGTGGTGTTCCTGCGCGGCGCGGTGCGATGCGATATCGCCGAGCATGGCTCGACCCGCCAGCTGTCCGGAGAACAGGCCGTGACCTGGGTTGACCAGATCGTCCCCGGCTCGTTCGAGCGACTGGCGATCGGCGTCGTGGCCGGCGCCGGTACAGGCTTATCCAGGATCTGACCTTCGGGACGGAGTGGTGCCCGGACAGGGCTTCGTCCTGACCCGGCTCGGGGATACCTCCCCGCCAGGACCGCTGGCCGCGCCCGGCGCCGATGCGGATACGGAGGTGCGGTCCCCGCTCGGGGAAGCGGGCAAGGAGGCGCGGCCGGAAGCCCCCGCCCACGGAGTTTCCCGGGCTGGAGACCGCGGCGACCCGGGCGCGACGGAGACCACGCCGCGCCCCGAGCCGCCCCGCCCGCCTGCACCGACGGAGACCACGCCGCGCCCCGAGCCGCCCCGCCCGCCTGCACCGACGGAGACCACGCCGCGCCCCGAGCCGCCCCGCCGGCCCGCACCGGCGGAGACCGCCCCGCATCCTGAGCCAGCTGGCCTGCCCAGCACGACGGAGACCGCCCCGCCTCCCGGAGCAGCCGGCCCGTACCTGCCTACCCGACGGTGGCGGTGCAGGCTCCACTGGGTGCGCTGATGTCGCAGGACGGGCCGGTCATCTACCTGGATCGCGCCTACGTCCTCGGCCGGGAACCACACAACGACCCCTCGGTGCAGAGCGGGGCCGCCTCACCGATCCTGCTGCAGGATCCGGACAACATGGTCTCGCGCGTTCACGCCTACCTCTCCGTCGGCCAGGGCGTGGTCCTGGTGCGTGATGCCTCCTCGGCCCATGGCACCTATGTCAGCGCACCCGGGGCCGAAGAGTGGACACGGCTGGGCGCAGAGCCGAGCCAGTTGCTTCCGGGCTGGAGCCTGCGCATCGGCCGGAAGATCTTCGTCTTCCAGACCTCCGGATCACCGGCTCGGGGCACCGGATCATCAGATCAGGTCACCGGACCACCCGATGGCCGGTGACGCCGGGCACGACCGGCCCGGTTCCGATGAAGCCACCGCGATACCAGGCGTGCTCGTCATCGCCCCGGACCGCGCCGAGGAGCGGTCGACGCCGGTCTACGACTGGCTCGTCGTCGGCCGGGAATGTGCTGATCTCGACGAGCAGCACCGGTTTGGATAGTCGAAAAAAGACACTGGCGCCCCGGATCCTGCGACGCCGCACATCACTTAGCCGACTGGCAAAGCACTTTCTGTCATCGACGCGTGGGTAGCTGACGCTATGACTCGCGCAAGGCTCTTCTCCGATGGCCCAGTCGTGTTTAGGCCGCGAAAAAAGGCAGCACGACTCGCGTGCGCGGCTGGATCACCCGAGCACTTGCCCTGCGCGGAATTCGTCCCCTCCCTGGCCACATCGTAGAATTTCCCTTTGCACTCGTACAGTCTGTTGGGATGAACTGATCTTAAAAAGATCGCAAGGCACTCGGAGAGCGCCGCGCGTCGCCTGCCGGAGCCGGCCGAAGGAACCTGATTCTGGCCGCGGCAAGCGGCCTGTGACTGCTGGCCACCACTGGCGGCAGGGTGGGGAGCCAGCAGTGAGAACCCTCAGCCATACCCGCTACCATCAGCCAGGCCGGCTTGCGGATCTTCGCCATCCGGGTCCCAGGCCAGGTCCAGCTGCCTGCAGGAAGGCCGGGCCGTCCGATGAGCGTTGACCGGGAACTGCTCAGCAGCGTGCTCCCCGCCTATGACATCGGTGGTGAGCTGGGCAAGGGCGGTTGGGGGGAGGTTGTCGCCGGCCAGCACCGGCAGCTGGACCGCCGGGTAGCGATCAAGCAGCTGCCCGCGGCACTCGCGGCCGATCCAGCGGTACGGCGCCGTTTCACGGCGGAGGCCCGTGTCCTCGCCTCCCTCGATCACCCGCATGTCGTGCCCGTGTACGACTTCGTTGAGCGCGACGGCATCTGCCTGCTCGTCATGGAGCTTCTCCCTGGCGGGACGTTGCGGAGCCTCGTCACCGCCGGGGGCGGCATCACCGCCCCCCACGCGATAGCACTGTCGCTGGCCTGCCTGAGCGGACTCGGCGCGGCCCACCGGCGCGATATCTTGCACCGCGATATCAAGCCCGAGAACATGCTCTTCGCCGCCAGCGGGGTGCTCAAGGTCACCGACTTCGGGATCGCGAAGGTTATCGGCGGCCCGGAAACCGTCGTCACCCGCGCGGGTGATGTGCTCGGAACACCGGCCTACATTGCCCCGGAACAGGTACGCGGCGGGGACCTGTCGCCCGCGACCGATGTCTACGGGGTGGCGACGATGCTCTACGAACTGCTGGCTGGCGTCCTCCCTTTCACCGACGATGGGGAGAGTGTGGCGCTCCTCTTCAAGCACGCCTATGAGGCACCCATACCGCTCCGCGACGTGGCCCCGCACGTGCCGGACCCGGTGGCCGCGGTGGTGATGCGCGGCCTGGCGACCGAACCAGCGGAGCGATTCCCGACCGCTGAATCCTTCGGGGTCGCACTGGCCGAAGCGTGCACCCAGGCCTGGGGCCCAGGCTGGCTGGCCGCCGAGCAGGTCCCCATCCTGGACGCGGCGCCCATCGTCAGCGCGGCAGGAGGGCTGTCCGGACCCCACCATGTGGCCGCCCCGACCATCCCGCCCGGCCAGTCAGTGCCTGTTCCCGGGAAGCCTGGAAATTCTCCGCCCTATACCCCCACCAGCCGAAGCGGGGGAGTTGCGGCCAGCTCCGGGGCAACGGGCGCGGCAGCGCAGCGCGCGGACGCGGCCCGCCGCCGCAAGCTCATCATCGCGGCCGTCGTCGTGGCCGTCGTCGTGGCCGTCATCGTGGCCATCCTCGTGCTCCCGAACATGTTCTCCGTCTACCACTCCCCGGGTGGCACCGGCCTGGGGCCCGCCCCTCCGGCCACGCCACGGATGCTGTGACCCGTAGGTTGCGGCCGGCCCCGCGGGCGGCATCGCCGCGTTCCGTCACTGCTTGAAGGTGATGCTGTCCGCCTTGACGTTGACGACGAGCCCGTCCGAGGAGGAGTTGAGCCCGCCGGTCATCTCCAGGCCCAACGGCAGGGACTCCAGCGGCAGCTTGATGCTGCGCGCCGAGTTCTCCAGTGCCGACGGCAGCCCGCTGCTCGACACCAGCTGCAGCTCGATCTCGTTCGGGCCTGCCGCCACCACTTTCCACGTGGCTGACCAGGACACGAGCCCCCCGGCCAGCTCCAGGCTGCCTTTTACCTCGTCACCGCCGGCCGAGGTGACCTTCAGCCCGCCACCGCCCAGGAAGCCGACCAGCGGGCCAGCCGCCGACAGTGCATCCCCGATGGCCCCGAGGCTGATCAGCATCGTCCCGTGCACGGGGCCGGCGGTACCGCCGTTGAAGCTGGAATTGAGCTTCACGTTTTCCGCCACCACGTTCAGGCTGGTGATCGTGACCGGCCCCGTCTTGATGTCGGACGAGCTGATCGTGACCTGGTGGAGATCCCGGGTGGCAACCTGGGTCAGGAACGGGAAGCCCCCGATCGACACGCTGGGCTTGGCCGGAAAACCCTGCGACTGGATCTGGGATGCGATCTGGTTCTCGGCCAGCGCTCTGGCCCCGAAATCAAGGCCGACCAGTACCACGACGATGACCACGATCCAGATCAGCCACCTGCGGCCACGATTTCGCTTCTTCTGCTGCCGTGCCTGGCGGTCACGCAAGTCAACTGCCCCCCGTTTGAGCCGGAAATCGCCTGCCGCGGCTAGGTTAGCCCTCGTCGTGACAAGTCAGGAATGGGTTGACTGGCCGCGGGAGGTAGCGGTTCCGTAAATTGACCATAGGCGGCGGATGCGGTCAACCGCCGGTGCCCACGGACCGCGTTCATGAGGGACAGGTGCGATGCCGGACATCCTTTCCATCTATGCCCAGAGCCAGCCAGGCAAGCCGGGCGTCATCGACGACAGGCCGGGCGGGGCCGTCGTCACGTGGACGTACGCCGAGCTTGAGGCGCAGTCGAACCGGGTATCGAACCTGCTTCTCTCGCTGGGGGCTGGGCCGGGCCAGAAGGTCCTGTGGTGCGGGCCGAACTCGCCCGGGGTCGTGGCGGTCATGAGCGCCACGAGGAAGATCGGCGCGGTCGCCGTGCCGCTGAACTACCGGCTGACGCCGGAGGAGGCGCTCTACGTCATTAACCACAGCGACGCCGAGGTCGCCTACGTGGACTACGAGCACGCGCCGATGTTTGCCGCCCTCCGCGGCCAGCTGGACAAGGTGCGGCACATCATCGCGGTCGGCGGCCCGGCCCCGGACGGGATGCTGACCGACGCCGACATCGCGGCCGCGCCGGCCGGTGCGCCCGATGTCGGGGACGCGGCCGGCGCGGGCGGGACGATGATCTACACCTCCGGTACGACCGGCAAGCCGAAAGGTGCGGTCCGCGCCGGTGCCCCCGATCCAGAGCTCCTCGGCGCCCTGCTGAACCTGTTCGGCTACCGGCCGGACGACAGCTACCTCACCTCCGGCCCGCTGTATCACAGCGGTCCCAGCGCGTTCATGGGTGCTGGCCTGCTCTACGGCCAGACGATCATCGTGCAGCGCAAGTTCGACGCCGAGGACTGGCTGCGGCTGGTGGACAAGTACCGGGCGAGCTCGACGTTCTCCGCGCCCGCGCTGGTCCGGATGATCTGCACGCTGCCCAGGCAGCTCAAGGACCGCTACGACCGTTCCTCCATGCGCGTCATGGTGGCCAACGCGGCACCGTGGAGCTACGCGCTCAAGCAGCAGTACGTGGCGGACTTCCCGCCCGGGTCGCTGTTCGAGGTCTACGGGTCGACCGAGCTCGGCGTGGACACCGTGCTGATGCCCGAGGACCAGATGCGCAAGCCGGGATCCTGCGGCAAGCCGGCTCCCGGCGTCGAGATCCTGCTGCTGGACGCCGACGGCACGGAGGTCACCGGTACCGGGCCGGATCATCCTGGCGAGGTTTTCGTCCGGTCCAAGGGTGCGTTCGACACCTACTACAAGAACAACGCCAGCTATGAGTCGAACAGCCGCGGCGGCTTCCACACGGTCGGCGACATCGCGTACTGGGACGACGAGGGCTACCTGTACATCTGCGACCGCAAAACCGACATGATCATCTCCGGCGGCATGAACATCTACCCCGCCGAGATCGAGGCGGTGCTGGAGCAGCATCCCGGGATCTACGACGTCGCGGTGTTCGGGATCCCGTCGGAAGAGTGGGGCGAGGTCGTGCACGCGACGGTCGTGCGGTCGCCGGGATCGTCGCTGACTGGCGAGGAGATCACCGCGTTCGCGCGCGAGCACCTGGCCAGTTACAAGGTGCCGCGGTCGGTGGACTTCACCGGCGAGCTGCCGCGCACCGGCTCGGGCAAGCTCCTCAAGCGCCAGCTCCGGGCGCCCTACTGGGCTGGCCGGACCGCCCGGGTCGGATAAGGCGCAAGGCGCGGCCTTGCTGCCGGCGCGGGCCCCCGCGGATGTCACGGGTGGGTGTCCCAATGGCGGCGCAGCGCTGGCTGGTTCTTATGGCAGGTCCGCAACGATGACCATCCGTTGGTGGCCGGCGGTCAGCGGTTGCCCGTCCTCGCCGTAGCCGGTCACCGCGGTGAATCCCGCGGCGAGTAGCCAGTCACGCAGCTCGGGGAAGCCGAACAGCCGCTTGACAAAGGTCACCCGGCGGGTCCGGCCGCTGCGGATGACCGTCCGCTCCGCTTCGAACCGGCCGGTCAGCGCGTCGAGGTGGTAGCGGTTGACGAGCATGTCGCCGTTGTCTCGTGCGGCCACGACGCGGGAAGGACAGTACGCAGCGAGAAACGCCGTCAGGTTGTCCAGGTCCATGGCCAGCACGCTCATGCCCGGTCGCAGGTCCAGCAATCGCCAGGCCAGCTCCGCCACAGTCTCGTCCACGGAATCCGCGCCAGGGACGACCGGCCCGTGCCCCGCAAACTCGCTGAGGCCACGGGGCGCGGCGAAGAAGTGCAGATAGTCCTCGTCGTACATGGCTGCGGCGTCGAACAGGTCGCTCATGTGAGCGAAGAATAGAGATAGCCGCCATTGGCAGCAACGGCATGGAGCAGGGCCCGGCGAACCGGGACGGATGGGAATCAGCCCGTGACCACACGGATACTGCTGCGCGGCGGCCTGGTCGCCGACGGGATCGGCGCTACGACCCAGCGCGCCGACGTGCTGATCGAGGACGGGGTAATCGCCTCGGCCGGGACCGTGTTCGCGGCGGACAGCCCGCCGGGGGAGTGCGAGGTGATCGACCTGGCACCCGGCAGCGTTGTCTGCCCTGGGTTCATCGACGCGCATGTGCATGCCGAGCGGCCGCTGCTGGATGACGGGGTTGTGGCCGGCGCGCTCGCCCAGGGGGTGACGACTCTCGTCGTGGGTCAGGACGGGGAATCGTGGATCGGCGCGACGGCGGAGACGGCGAGGTACCTGAACCGGTACTTCGCGCCGGTCAATGGTGTGCTGGAGCCTGTTCGCGCACTGAGCGTGGGGGGGTACCGCGCGGCCATGTCGGGCCGGTTGCTGCAGAACGTCGCGGTGCTGGCGTCGCAGGGGACGATCCGGCACAACGTGGCCGGGCTGGCGGCCGGGCCACTCGGGCCTGCGGAGCGGGCCGCCGCGGTGCGCGAGGTAGAGAACGCGCTGGCGGACGGGGCGGTGGGGCTGTCCAGCGGGATGGACTACCTGCCCAGCCGGTTCGGCGGCGTCGGGGAAGTCGCTGACCTGGCCCGGCCGCTGGCGGGGGCGGGGCGGCCGTACGTCTCGCATCTGCGGGGCTACGGTGCGGCGGTGCCGGGCGGTCTGGCAGAACTGGTGGCGGTCGGGCAGGAGGCTGGGGTGCGGGTGCACGCCAGTCATCTGTGGGGGCTGCCAGCCGCGATCGGGGCGGCATTCAAGGCGGCCGACGCGGCAGGCGTTGCCGTCAGCTACGACATGTACCCGTACCGGAAGTCCAGCACGATCCTGGCCATGTTGCTGCTGCCAGCCGAGTTGCAGGCGGGCGGGCCGGAGCGGACGCTGGCCGCGCTGGCGGATCCGGGGGACCGGGCGGTGCTGCTGGCGGGGGAGAAGCTCACCGAGGAGTATCTGGAGAATCTCCATCTCGGGTGCCTGCCCGCTGACTTCGCCGGGATCGCTGGGCAGTCGGTGGCTGCTGCGGCGGCTGATGCCGGGGAGCCTGCCGGGGAGTGGGTTCTTGAACTGCTCCTGCGCACTCAGCTGAATGTGGGCGCGCATCTTGACCGGCCATCTCTCTCCGACGGGCATCTTGCCTGGCTGGCCCGGGATGAGCGGCAGTGTGCCGGGTCGGATGGGATCTATCAGGGGCAGCATCCGCATCCCCGGGGGTACGGGGCGTTCTCGCGGTTGGCTGGTTACTACCTCGCGGATGGGCCCGGCGTCGGATATCAGCAGTTGGCCCGTCATCTGGCAGCGAACGCTGCTGATGTCTATGGGCTGCGGGACCGGGGGCGGCTGGCGGCGGGAATGGCTGCTGATGTGTGCGTCATCGGGCCCGGCGGGATAACGGATCGCGCCAGCTATGGGGCGCCGCGGCTGCGGGCGGCTGGGGTTGGCCTGGTGATGGTGAGCGGGGTCATCGTCTGGCGGGACGGCCGGGCGGCGCCAGCCCGGTTCCCAGGACGGTTCGTCGGCTAGGGCTCAACCTCCCGGGTCCGCGCGGGTGCGCCGGGCGCGGCTGCCGTGGGTACCGGCCGTGCCCTGGCCAGCCGGAGCAGCGCCGATAGTACGCGTCCACCTGGTACCTGTCTGGAGTAACCGGCGGGCCGCAAACCGGGCCTGCTCCGGGGTGGACAGGGGGCCGTCTCGCCATACCAGCGTGGGGGTGGTCAGGTAGGCGTGGGGGTGCTGGCCGAAAAACGCAGCCGTATATTCCTCCAGAGCGGCGAGGGTGAGTTCGTCACCCGGGCAGCGGTGGGGGCCCGGACCGAAGGCCAGCCACGCCCCCGCCTGAGGATGGCGGATCGCCGAAGCCAGCGACGGCAGCACCAGGGTCCCTTCGGGGACACGGCGCTGACCTATCCGCGCATCCTTACCAGCGACCAGCGGCGGGGTGACCGGGAACACGGCGCCCTGCACGATCGCCTCCCGCACTACCTGCGCCCAGGTGCGTTCCTTTACCAGCACCTGGGCGACAGTTCTGGGGTGGTGCAGCAGCCACAGCAGCACCCTTTCCAGGACCGGCAACAGCGCGGTGGCGCCGTTGCTGACCGTGGCGACGGCCCGGCAAATTTCCCCGGCCGTGTACCCGGCTTGTTTCATGGCCAGGAATATCTGCGCCACCAGCCCACTGTCGGGGCAGGCCTGTTTGGCGGTGATAACCCGCCCGTAATACCCCCAAATGGCGTCCCAGGCAGCTTCGGCGGCAGCAAGCCCATCCCCGGGCTGTACGACACCGAACGCGGCCTCCCCGGCGGGCCGGATGATAGGGGCCCAGTCCGCAGCAGGTATCTGGAGAGCGGCGCATACGGTGGCGGCGGTGGCGGGTTCGGCGTAGTCGGCCCGCAGGTCGCCAGTGCCCCGGAGGGCGATCTGGTCCAGCAGGCGGGCGGCGGTTTTTCTCATCTGGGGGCGCAGGGCGTCGGCCGCGTCGCTGGTGAACAGGTGCCCAATCGCCTGGCGGAGCCTGCGGTGCGTTCTGCCGTCCATGCCCAGCATGTGCCCAGCCGGGTCGCTGCCGGGGATCTCGGCGCCAGTCAGAGGGGTTTCGCACCGGTTAGCCATCCGCCACGCCCGCGAACCTTTCACGCTCAGCAGATCCGCGTACCGGTGGACCACCCACATGGGCTCGCCACCAGCGGGGGCTGTGACCCGGGAGTGGTCTTCGGTCAGCACCGAGGGGAACCGGCCGTCGGGTACGGCGGCGAATGTGAGCGCGATTTCGGGGGTCTGGTAGGTCAGGCAACAGGTTGCTGTCATGGGGGTCACTCCTTCGGGGGCACCGGCAGCCCTTCGCCGCCAGGAACTGAGGCACCAGCGCGCTCTCCCAGCGCCCAATGGCGCACCCTGGGTGCCGGGACGACACCCGCTTCCAATTCCAGGCGAACCCCATTGCGGCAATCTTGATGTGCGGCTTGCACCCCAGGTCACGCACGCCATCGGGGAGATCGCACCGCTTCCGGCGGCGGTCGGGCGGGACTCCTCCCGCGCCGCCGGCCCGGGCTGGCGCTAGTGTCCAGTGAGGCGAGGAGGGTGGTTATGGCAGCGGGATCCGGCTCACCATCACTAAGCACCAGGTGCAGGACCTGCCGCCGGTGGACATCGATCACCCAAACGCATAGGACCGCCCGCCGGCGGAGAAAGAGCAACGCCAGCGAAAGGGTTCGGGTGCCGGACTGCTGGCAGAGATAGGTGCGCGTATAGGGCTTGACATTGACCCCGCGTCAAGGTTGGAAGATGCGCGCATGACCAATCTGGCCATCGAAGCCCGGGGCTTGCGCAAGTCGTTCGGCGATCACGTGGTGCTTGATGGGATCGATCTTGCGGTCGCCGAGGGGAGCGTCTTCGCCTTGATCGGCCCCAACGGCTCGGGAAAGACCACGACGGTGTGGGTCCTGTCCACCATCCTTCCGGCCGATGACGGCATGGTGCGGGTGGCTGGCCATGACGTGGCCGGGGAACCGGGGTCGGTACGCAGGGCCATCGGGGTGACCGGGCAGTTCTCCGCGGTCGACAACCTGCTCACCGGCGAGGAGAACCTGCTGTTGATGGCGGACCTGTCCCATTTCCCGCGGCGCAAGGGGCGCCGCCGGGCCGGCCAGCTGCTGGAGCGCTTCGACCTGGTCGCCGCGGCCGGCCAGCCGGTAGTCACCTACTCAGGAGGCATGCGCCGCAGGCTGGACCTGGCCATGACCCTGGTCGGCGAGCCCAGGGTCATCTTCTTGGATGAGCCAACCAGCGGGTTGGACCCCCGTAGCCGGCGGACCATGTGGGAGATCGTCCGGGAGCTGTCTGCCTCCGGTGTGACGATCTTCCTGACCACCCAGTATCTCGAGGAGGCCGACCAGCTGGCGGATCGCATCGCCGTGCTGGACCGTGGGCGGCTGGTCGGCGAGGGGACCCCGGCCGAGCTGAAACGGGTCATCCCCGGCGGGCATGTTGAGCTGCGCCTGTCCGACGCGGCCGCCTTCGAGGTGGCCGCCCGTATCGTCCAGGCTGAGAACACGACGCAAGATAAAGATGCCTTGGTCGTGCGGGTTCCGACCGAGGGCAGCGTAGGCGCGCTGAGGAGACTGCTGGACCGGCTCGACGATCACTCGGTGGCTGTCGAGTCGGTATCGGTCCATACTGCCGATCTTGATGACGTGTTCTTCGCGCTCACCGGTCGCAGCGATGGCGCTGAGCGCGTCGTCGCGGAGGGAGTGCGATGAGTGCGGTCACCCTGGCGGTGCGGGACTCGGCGACCATGTTCCGCCGTGACCTTCGCCGTTCGCTGCGCTACCCGGCGATGACGATCAGCGGCATCATCGTGCCGGTCCTGTTCCTGCTGCTCTTCGGCGGGGTGTTCGGCCGCACCCTGCACGCCGGCCTGGCCGCGGTCACCCCTGACGCCGGGAGTTACATCAACTACCTGGCTCCTGGCATCCTGCTGATGACCGCGGCCGCCGCCGCCGAGGCCACCGCGCTGAACGTGGTCACGGACATGACCGAAGGCATCATCACCCGCTTCCGGACCATGGCCGTCGCCCGCGGCGCCGTGCTGGGTGGCCAGGTCCTCGGCAGCCTCCTCCGCACCCTGGTCAGCGGCGCCTTCGTGGTCGCTGTCGCTTTCGGGCTCGGCTTGCGGCCGGCCACCACCGCGCTCGGGTGGGTGGCGACCGCCGGTGTGTTCGCCATGGCCAGCCTGGCCCTCACCTGGGTGGCCGTTGCCTTCGGGTTGCTCGCCAAGACCCCGTCGGGCGCGAACAGCCTGGCGCTGATCCTGGTGGTGCTGCCGTTCGTCAGCAACGCCTTCGTGCCCGCTGGCTCCATGCCCCCGGGGGTCCGTTGGTTCGCTGCCCACCAGCCGTTCACCCCCATGATCGACACGCTGCGCGGCCTGCTCACCGGTACCCCGATCGGGGGCAACGCCGCTATCGCTGTCGCCTGGTGCGCTGCGCTCAGCCTGGCCGGCTATCTGGGCGCCCGGGCCCGCTACGACCGGCGCCCGCCGCGCTCAACGTAATTCAGCGGCCCTCCAGCAGGGCGGCGTACCGGGTCAGGTAGAGCGGCCATCCCTGGTCGCTGTCCACGCCGTCGCTGACCGACTGCCAGCCCGGACCGTGCCGGTCCAGGTGGCGGTGCTCCAGTTCGACCCGGGTGCGGTCCGGTCCCTCGGCCACGAACCGGACCTCGACCTCGCTGGTCCGCTCCGGGTCGGTCTCGATCTGCCATTGCGGGCTGATGTCCCAGCTGAATACCACGCGGGCTGGTGGCTCGTAGGCCAGGATCCGCGCCCACCGGCACTCGCTGCCGTTGACCGCGCGGTCGTAGATGTGTCCGCCGGCCCGGGGCTCGAAGACTGTCTCGGCGATCGCGGCCCCGAGCAGGTTATGCTCCGGTGGCTTGAAGTCGCCGAACCTCTCGGTGAACGCTGCGAAGGCCTGCTCGGCCGGCGCGTTGACCACCACCTGCTTGCGGACAACGGGGACCTCGGTTCGGGTCATGGACTCTCCTCCGTCGCTTGTTCGGCAACATCTGCGTAGCTGGCCAGAGCCCTCTGCCAGAAGGTGTCGAGCTGATCGCGCAGCGCGGCCACTGCCGTCGGATTGAGCTGGTAGACGCGCCTGGTACCGACCGCGCGGTCACTGACCAGGCCGGCGTCCTTGAGGACCTTTAGGTGCTGGGAGACCGCCGACCGGCTGACCGGCAGCTTCGCGGCCAGTTGTCCCACCGCCTGCGGCCCGTCGGCCAGGCGGCTGACGATGGCGCGCCGGGTGCCGTCCGCCAGCGCGCCCCAGCCGTCACCTACTCGGTCAGGATCCACTAACGGTTAGAATTGCCTAACGGAGCGGCTGACGTCAAGGCCCGGCCGGTCACGAAGGCCAGCCCGTACAGCGCGGCTATCACGATCAGCAGCACGTGGTACCCGGTGATCAGGGACAGGTATTCGAGCGCCCCACCGACCATCGCGCCAAGAAGGTTGACGGCGAAAGCCGTCCCCGAGCTTTGCACGTCGGAGAACCGCTGCGCGAACACCAGGTTCGCGAGGAATATCGGTGCGAAGGCCAGCGCGCTGGCCGCGAAGAACCGCGCGATCACCGGCAGGGTGAGCAGCGATTCCTGGGGTACCAGCCAGGCCAGCGCCAGCGACACGAGGAGGGCGCCGTACAGCACGGCCGGCCGGGGCAGCCGTACCCTCCTCGCCGTTTCGACCGCCAGGTACACCGCGAGCAGAACCCCGGCGAAGACGAGGGAATTCACGAACCAGGTGGTGCCGAACAGCAAGGCGAACTGCACGATGTTCTTGGTTTCGAGCAGCAGGAAAGCGGCCCCCATGAACGCCAGGTCGATATAGGACCCCATTCCCTTGAAGCGGCCGCCGCTGAGCCGTATGAGCAGCAGCGACCCGAGCAGAATCGCCCCGAGCATCAGCAGGAAGCTGGTGGGGATGCTCGCGCTGTGCAGGTAAGGGAACGGGTGGTCGTCGGTGGCTGGCGCAAGACGGGGGCCGTGCCAGTACGTGGTGCAGGCCGGCACCGGTCCGCCCGGGTGGACGGTGAGGACAGCCAGCACTCTGGTGCCCAGATGCCCGGGCTGGATCTCGGCACAGGGCGTCCGGTGGTACACGTCCTCGATCGTCGTCGCGTACCTGTTCAGCAGGAACGGCTGGTAATAGTTGTACATCGCGAACGTGCCGCCCGGCGCGAGGTGCGACTTCGCCGCCGCGAGCGACTGCTCGGTGAGCAGGTAGCTTTCCAGCCTGAGGGCGGACTGCCCGGCCAGCGCGGTCAGCGAGTCAGGCAGCGCGAGCAGGATGAGGTTGTACCGGCTGTGCGTGCTCTGCAGGTAGGCGCGGCCGTCGTCGATGTGCCTGCTGACCCGGCTGCTCCGGTAGGGATGATCCGGGTGCGCCTGGCCCACCCGTTGCATCAGCAGCGGATCGATCTCCACCGCGTCAATGTGCCTGGCTCCCTCAGCCAGGGCGACCGCGACATCATTGCCCGTTCCCGCTCCGATGATCAGGACGTTGCCCAGGCTCGCGCGGGTGACGTGCCGGTACGGGTAGAAGTAGGAGGGGTCCCTGCGCTGCATCTCCGGCAGGGAGACGGCTGTCTGGAACGGAACGTTGTTCGCGCGCACCGCGATGGCGGGCCGGGTCCCGCCGTGCTTCTGGATGGTCAGCTTGTTGTAGGGCGACCACATCTGCCCAGGCGAGAGTGATTCCGCGCCGAGCAGGGTGATGACGATCGCCACCGCGCCGAGCTGCCACCAGCGCGCCCGGGGCAGCAGCACCACCACCAGGCCGATACACGCGACCGCGCCCCAGGTGGCCGGCGGCTGGTCGAGGAAGGACAGCACCGAGAACGCCGCGATCCCGGCGAGGCTGCCCAGGATGTCCAGCCGGTAGGCGTTCAGCGGCTGGAACCTGACGAAGATCCGGGCGACGGCCTGGCCCAGGCCCGCCATCACCGCCACGACGAGCACGAACACGATGGTGAGGCTCAGCGGCTGGGGCAGCGCGTTCATGCCGCCCCGGCCACGGAACGGGGTGGGTCCGCTGAGGGTGCTCACCACCACAGGGAACGCGAGCACAAAGCCGACGAGCGCCAGCAGCGCCACCGGCGTCCAGCTGACATAGTCGCGCTTGGCCCGGGCGTTGAGGAAACCAATCCCGATCCCGAGGAAGCTGGCGAGCAGCACGAAGTTCGAGGCGTTGTTCACAAAGACGTTGTTCGCGGCGACCCACCGGATCAGGGCGAGTTCCACAAACAGCATGAGAAAGCTCGCGAAGGCAAGCCGGGCCGGGCTTGCCGGTTGTCCCGCCCGCTCACTGGCTCCGGCAGCCTGGCTAGCGGTGGTGGCTTCCTGCGCGGGCAGCTTTCCGGCATTCACCTGACCTACCGTAACGACCCCGGTCCCGCGCACGGCAGAGAAGTACGGTAATTCCCGGCGCCGCCCGGCCAGTAACCCCCGGGACCCGCACCGGGTCCACGGTCCCGGACGGGGCACAATCACGGGCATGCAGGACTGGGTGGCCTGGCACCAGGCCTACGAGGATCCCTCTTCATCGTTGAGCGCGCGGCTGCGGCGGGTCCGGTTCCACCTGTCACAGGCCATCGGCCGGGCACCCGCTGGCCCGCTCCGCCTGGTCAGCCTGTGCGCCGGGCAGGGGCACGACGTCATCGGGACCCTGCCGGCCCATCCACGCCGCGACGATGTCCAGGCCGTCCTGGTCGAATCCGATGCCCGCAACGCCAGCGCGGCCCGCCTGGCGGCAGCGCGAGCGGGGCTGTCACAGGTCGAGGTACGCCAGGCGGACGCCAGCATGGCCGCCAGCTTCGCTGATGCGCTGCCGGCGGGCGTGCTGCTGCTGTGCGGGATCTTCGGCAACATCAGCGACCGCGACATCCGGCACACCATCGAAGCAGCCCCCGCCCTGTGCTCGGCGGGCGCGACCGTGATCTGGACCCGGCACCGGCGGCCACCCGACCTGACCCCGCGGATCCGGGCATGGTTCGCCAGCAGCGGGTTCGAGGAGATCGCTTTCGACGCACTCGGCACCAGCACCCTGACCGGCGTCGGGGCCTGCCGCCTCCAGCGCGCCCCAGCGGCCAGGCTGCCCAGCTCTCCGCTGTTCACCTTCGGCGCCGGCTGAGCCATCCCCGCCGCACGCCGATCTAGGCCGAGCGGAGAGATTCGCGGCGGCCGGCTATGACGGCCAGGACCGCCGGTACCGGCCCGGGCCCGGCCGTCCGCAGCCGGGGACATGGCTCACGCCGGGCCCGCCCCGGGGCCGGGCAGCGGGCGGAAGGACGGAGCGCGCCGGGCCGCGCGGGCGGCCAGCGCCTCCGCTAGGTCGCCGGTGGCGAAGGACTGGATCATCCGGTCGATCGAGTCGCTCACGGCCTCGGCTGCGGGGCGCGCGGCGTCCGCCCACAGCTGTTCCTTGATCGCGGCCATGGCATGCGGCGAGGACGCCGTGGCCAGCCCCGCCGCGAAACGTGTCGCCGCCGCGACCACGTCCGCCTGCGGGACGACCTGGTGCACCAGGCCTATCCGCAGCGCCTCGGCGGCGCTGACGCTGCGTCCGGTCAGCAGTATCTCCGTCGCCCGGGACAGGCCGACCTGACGCTGCAGCAGCCACCCCAGCCCGTACTCGGCGACCAGCCCGAGCTGCGCGAACAACGAATGGAACGTCGCGTTCTCGGCGGCGATGCGTACGTCGCAGGCCAGCGCGTAGACCAGGCCGAGGCCGACCGCGGGCCCGTTGACGGCGGCAATGACCGGGGTGCGCAGGGTCGGCGCCAGCATGGGCATGTGCCCGGTCGTGCGGACCGAGGCGATGACCTTATCCGTGTCGCCGCCGAGCAGGCGGGTGTCTGCTCCGGCGCAGAACGCGGCCCCGGTGCCGGTGAGCACGATGGCCCGGCAGCCAGGATCGGCGTCGGCCGCGCGGAGCGCGGTGTCCAGCGCCTGGCGCAGGCCGGGAGTGATCGCGTTCCGCTGGGCCGGGCGGTGCAGGGTCAGGACAGTCACGGCTCCCTGCCGTGCTTCGAGCAGTTCCGCGTCAGCGGTGGGCGTTGCTGCTGTCATGGCGGCTCCTATCATCAGTCCGGCCAGGCGGACCTCCGTCGACTACGGGGATGCCGGGCGCTACCGCCGCGGTGACGGCGGCCAGGCGGTCACGGTCCAGCCGCCAGCCGGCGATCCTGCGGACCGTCCTGGTGGCGGCGCCGGGCACCGGGGCCGCCACCCCGTCCCGGCGCTGGACGGCGATGCCCTGGACCGGGGCGGGCGTGCCCGGCGCGGGCGGCCCGGCCGGGTAGACGATGATCTTGTCGACCTCGGCCCAGGGGATGAACGTCGCCGGGCTGCGCAGGGCGGCCAGGCTGGTCGGCAGGTCACCGAGGGTTATGCCCGCGTAGTCCGCCCGGAACGCGATCCTGCGGCAGGCGATGGCGATCACGCCAGGCGCCGCGGCGACCACCCCCAGCACGGACAGGGCCAGTGGGATCGCGAGGATGACCGCGGTCGCGGTGATCGCCGGGGATTGCCAGCGGAGGCCGAGGCCGAGCGAGAGCAGGCCCAGGACCAGCCGCAGGGTGACGCCGCGGGTTGGCCGGTAGCGTTCTTCGTAACAGCCCGGGTCCGGCAGCATGCTCTGATGGTGCACCCGCCGCCCGGCCGCCGCCAGTACCCGGCCCGCGCCGGGCAGCCGTGACTGCGCCGGGCCGCGCCGCGGGCGGGCTTACCCGTTCGGGGTGATGAGGTACTTCTGCCCGGTGGCCTGGCGGCCGTAGGCCGCGATGGCGTCCAGCCGCAGCGCCCCGGCCAGCGACACCTGATCGGTGAACTGGCAGGCGAATGTGGTGCCGAGCCCGGCGGCGACCCGCTGCCGCATGGCGGCTACTTTCTCCGGGCCGGCTTTCTGCAGGAACGGGGTGAGCAGCCAGCCGCCGACACCCCAGGCCATGCCGTAGCCGCGGGTCAGCTCGGTCGGGCCGCGGTCCAGGCCGCCGTAGATGTACACCTGCTTATGCACGGCCGACCCGTACCGGCTGAACTCAGCGCCAGCGCTGATCGCCGCCTCCATGCAGGCGAGGATCTGGCTGGCCAGCCGGCCGCCGCCGACGGCGTCAAAGGCGATCGTGGCCCCGGTGGCCGAGGCCGCCGCGGTCAGGTCGGCCAGGAACGTGCCGGACGTCGAGTCGCACACCCAGGCCGCGCCCGCGGCGCGGAGGAGGTCCGCCTGCGCCGCCGACCGCACGATGCTGACCAGCGGGACCTGCTCCTCCAGGCACAGCCGGTTGAGCATCTGGCCCAGGTTGGACGCGGCCGCGGTGTGCACCAGGGCCGTGTGGCCCTCCGCCCGCATGGTCTCGATCATTCCCAGCGCGGTCATCGGGTTGACGAACGACGCGGCCCCGTCCGCGGCCCGGGCCCCGGCTGGCAGTTCCAGGCACGCTGCCGCGCTGACGCAGCGGTACTGCGCATACATGGCCCCGCCAGCCACCGCTACCACCTTGCCGAGCAAGGCCTGGGCCGCGGCGGAGGTGCCCGCCGCGACCACGGTGCCAGCGCCCTCGTTGCCCGCGGGCAGCGACTGCCCGGTCCGCGCCGCCGCGGCACGCGCCGCCGCCGCCGGGAGCGGGGCCGTGATCACCGGCCGGTCCGCTGTCCCGCTGGCGGTGGCCTGGGTCATGTCGGCGCCGGCGAAGAGCAGGCCGAGGTCAGAGGGGTTGATGGGGGCCGCCTCCACCCGCACGAGCACCTGGTGCGGCCCGGGCGCCGGGATGTCCGTGCCGGCCAGCGACAGCTCCACCGTGCCCGCGGTGGTGACCAGTGAGCGTAGCTGCAATGCCTGCCTGGGTAGCTGATCCGGCACCTCGGACTCCCTTCCGCCGGCGCCCTACGCTAACAGGTGATCCCAGGCTGCTCGCGAGCGTCCGCCCGGCCCCGGGTCAGGCTGCTGCCCCGGGGCCGCCTCAGCGGGTTACTTGCCGTCCGCCTCGACGAGGCGCTCGATGAGGTCGTCGACATTGCCTGACTTGGGCAGCCCACGCTGCACCAGCAGGTCGCTCAGCTGGGCCTTGGTCATGTCCTGGTAGCGCTCGCGGGCCCGCGCGTGCGCCTGCCGGGCCCGCGCCCGCTCGGCCTTGCGGGCCTCGTCGGCCACCTCCTGGTCGGCCTTGCGGGCCTCCTCCGCCACTTCCTGCCTGGCCTTGCGGGCCTCCTCGGCCATGTCGCGCTGGACCTTTTCGGCGTGCTCGGCCTGCACCTGGGCGGCCCGCTCGGCCATGGCCGCGCGCTGCCGGACGGTCTCGCCCGCCTCCTCGGCCCGCTCGCGCACCACGTCGCCCGCGGACTCCGCGCGGTCCCGGACGGTGCCGGACACGGTGCCCGCCGCCTGCGCCCACCGCACGGCGAGGCCGCGGTTCAGGTCCACGGTCCGCTGCACGAAGTCGAAGTAGCGTTCCACCGCCGGGACCAGGTCTACCTGGGGCAGCGTGGGAAGCAGGTCGGTCAGCGTCCGCGCGCCCTGCGTCCAGATGTCTGCGGTCTTCTCGGCCGCGCTGCGCGCGTGGCTCGCGGCCGCGGTGTACTGCCTGGTCATGCTAGACATATCTATTTCCTCGTCGGTCGTATCCGGGTCCCCTGATGCTCACTATATCAAGCACTGCGTACTAAGTCACGCAGCGGGCGGCGGGGTGGCCGTCGCAACGCTGGCTGCACGTCACCCGGCCGGTACGTCAGCCCAGCTACCCCCCGGCCCGGCCGGTACACCAGCCAGCTACCCCCAGCCCGCCGGGTACGCCAGCCCAGCTACCCCCGGCCCGGCCGCTCATGCAGCAGCGGCGGGAGCGTCTGGGCGTATCCGGTCGCGGCCTCGAACGCGTGCGCCACGCTGAGCAGCGCCCAGTCCGCCCGGCGCCGGCCGACCAGCTGGAGCCCGGCCGGCAGGCCGTCCGGGGTGAACCCGGCGGGCACCGAGATGGCCGGCAGCCCGGTGGCCGAGATCAGGTAGGCCGAGGCCATCCAGTCCAGGTACGTCCGCTGCGGCTCGCCGCCGATCTCGTGCACCCAGTCCAGGGTCAGGTCGAACGGCGCGACCTGGGTGGCCGGGCAGGCGAGGATCTCCACCGGGCCGAAGAACTCGCTGACCCGCTCGGCCAGGGCGGCCTGCAGCACCGTCGCGCGGCTCAGGTCGGCCACGCTCAGCTCCAGCCCGCGCTCGATGTTCCGGATGACGTTGGGGCCCAGCTGGGCCCGGTGCTCGTGCAGCAGCGGCCCGTACACCGTGGCGAACCGGAACGCGCGCCAGGTCCGGAAGACCTCGTCCGCCCCGGACAGGTCCGGGCATCCGTCGATCACCTCGCAGCCCAGGTCGGCGAGCACCTGCCGGGCGGGCGCCAGCACCGCGCGCACGGCCGGCTCGACCGGCAGGCCAAGATCAGGGCTCCACCCGACCCGGACGCCGCGCAGGTCCCGGGCTAGCAGGCCGGTGATCTGATCGGCCCGCGGCACCTCGGCATCGAGGGCCAGCGGCACCCTCGGGTCGGGGCCCGCGAGGACGGACAGCAGCAACGCGGCGTCCGCGACGGTCCGTGCCATCGGTCCCGCGACGCCGAGCACGTCGGTCACATCGGCGGCCGGCCAGGCCGGCACCCGGCCGGGCGACGGCCGCAGGCCCACGACGTTGCAGAAACTCGCCGGGTTGCGCAGTGACCCGCCCAGATCGCTGCCGTCGGCGAGGCAGACCATCCGGGCGGCCAGGGCGGCAGCCGCGCCACCGCTGCTGCCGCCCGCGCTCCGGGTCAGGTCGAACGGGTTGCGGGTGGCGCCGAACACGGCATTGACGGTGTGCGAGCCCGCCCCGAACTCCGGCGTGTTGGTCTTGCCCAGGCTGATCGCCCCGGCGCTGGCCATCCGGGCGATGTGCGCGGCCACGACCTCACGGGCCGAGACCTCCCGGCGGCGCAGCAGGCCGGCCAGTGTGACCGCGTCCTGCGCGCACAGGTCCGTCATGCTGGCGCCCGGCCCGCCACTCAGTCGAACGAGGGCTTCTGGTCCCGGGTCCGCTTGAGCTCGAAGAAGCCATCGGCCTCGGTCACCAGGACCACCCCGTCCCACAGCCGCCCGGCGGCGGCACCGCGCGGGGCAGGAGTGATCACGGGGCCGAACAGGGCCCTGCCGCGGATGCGGATGACCGGCGTGCCCACGTCCAGGCCGACGACGTCGAACGCCTCGTGGTGTGAGTCCTTGATCAGCTGGTCGAATTCCGTGCTGTCCGCCGCGCTGGCCAGGGACTCCGGCAAGCCCGCCTCGGCCAGGGCCTCGGGCAGCACCGCGGGGTCCTCCCGGCGGCCCTGGTTATGGAACCGGGTGCCGATGGCCGTGTACAGCGGCCCGAGCACGCCGGGGCCGCTGTGCTGGGCGGCCGCGGCGCAGACCCGCACCGGTCCCCAGGCCCGGCTCATCCGCTCCAGGTACTCCTCGGTCAGGCCCTTGCCCTCGTGCTGGGTCAGGTTCAGGTAGGCCAGCGACATGATCCGCCAGTCGGCCCTGACCGGCCGGACCTGCTCCACCTCCAGCATCCAGCGGGAGGTGATCCAGGCCCACGGGCACAACGGATCGAACCAGAACTGCACGTCTTCAAGCGTTCCTGGCTGTGCACTCATGCCAGCGGCAACAGCCGTCCGCAGCCAGGCATTCCGGCCGGGAACTCCCGTCCCGCCCAGCTACCGGGGCAGCCCGGTGCCTAGCCGATCGCTATCCACTCGGTGACCGCGGCCGGCCTGCCGTCGCGCAGGCAGACCAGGCTCAGCGGGCCGGCCGCCAGCTGGTCAGCGGTGAAGCGGCCGCGGTCGTCAGCATCGATCCAGGCTGGCTCCGCCCGCTGCTGGCGGACCTGGATGCGCGCGGCCGCGGCCGGGGTCAGCTGGCCGACCAGCCGCCACGAGCCGGCCCGGGCGCCCGGCTCGACCTCGATCTCCACGCTCAGGCCGTCGGCATCGAACACGGCCAGCCGGGGCGCGGCGGCCGAGCGCACCGCGGCCGGGGCGGACGACAGTCCGGAATCGGAGGTCAGCACGGCCAGTTCGGCATCCACGGCCCGCAGGTCGTAGCTGGCCTTGGCGAGTTCTGCCGACCAGCCGGGCGGGGGCTCGTCCCGGCCGAGCATCTGACGCAGCGCCGCTAGTAGTTCGTCGTCGTCCAGAGCGCCCAGGGCAGCGGCGGGCTTGTCGTTCTCGCGGGCTGCGGGGTCGTCAGTGCTCATTTGCCTTCTGCCATAGATTCGTGGTCCACAGAGCTGGGCCGTCGTGGTTCCCGGTGCGGGGGTCGTACCGGTGCGGGGGTCGTACCCATCATGAGCCGGGGCGAACACGCTAGATACCATCGCTGTCAAGCAGTTTTCTGAGCTGGCCCAGGCAGCGCGCCCGGGTAGGCCCGAGGCTACCCACCGACGTCTGCAGCTGCACAGCCACCAGGCGATAAGACGGCGGCCCCTCTTCCGCGTCGACGATCAGCGCGCGGAGCACCCGCTGGCACCAGTCGCTCAGCCGGTGGAACGCCTGCCACAAGGCGGCGTACTGATCAGCGGTGAGAGCAGGCTGATCCGCCGGCTCGCTGCCGCCGAGCAGCTGGTCCATGCGCTGGTCCTCGACGGCCACCGAGGACCGTGACCGGCGCAGTAGGGCCAGGCACTCGCGGCGGCAGGTGGTAGCGAGCCAGCCGGCCAGCCGCTGCGGGTCGCGGATCCGGTCCAGGTTCTCCAGCAGCCGCAGCCAGGTCAGCTGCACGGCATCGGCGGCATCATCGTCGCTCAGCCGGTGGGCCCGGCAGATGGACCAGACCAGGCCGGTGAACCGGTCTACGAGGTGCGCCCAGGCCTGTGCGTCCCCGGCCGCCGCCGCCTGGACCCAGCCAGGAACCGGATTGTCCAGGATTCCAGTATCAGCCCTCCCGGGCTGGTAGCGCTCGGCAGCCACTGTCCTCACACCCCCAGGGCGACGAAGGAGCACGCTGTGGCCAGCGCGACCGGATCACCTGTCCCGGCCGCGTCGGCCCGGGCCCGCTGCAGCGCCTCGGGGAACCCTGCGCCGCGGGCTACCAGCCGGTGCAGTGACTCCATCACCGAGGGGGTCACCTGGTCGCTGACCGGCACCACAGCGGCCACGATGCCAACGGTGCCCCTCGGCAGCAAGCTGCTGGCCAGGCCCAGCAGCTCGTCCGCGCCGGCCGGGGCCGCGCGGCCTGCGTCGCAGGCGGACAGCACCAGGCGATGCGGGGCCCGGTTCATGCCCTCGATGTCATAGACCGTCAGCGGCCCGTCGTCCAGCTGCAAGGACGAGAACAGCGGGTTGTCCGCGCGGAAGGTCCCATGCGCCACGACGTGCGCCAGCCAGGCATCATCGAGCGCGGTGAGCACGCGCCCGGCCGTGGCGGTGCCGTCCGCCAGCACCGTGGCCTGGGGGTACAGCCCGGCCAGGCAGGTGACCTCGGCCGCGGCGGTGGCCAGGTCAGGGCCGCCGACCAGGGTGACGTTGCGGTGCTCAGGCTCAGCCGCCGAGCTGGCGCGCACCCAGGCGGCCGCGGACGGGCTTACGCTGACCGGCTGCCCGCGCAGCACCGGCAGCAGGCCCCACGGGATGGCGTTGAGCCGGCCGGGCGGGACGATGACCACCGGGTCCTCGCCGAGCTCGGCCGCTGCCGGGCCGAGCAGCGCCTTCTCCAGCAGGTGGCCGGCGTCGGCCAGGGCCTGGCCGGGACGCGCCACCGGCCGGCCGTCCGCCAGCCGGCGCAGCAGGAAGCGCGCGAACTCCACCTCGCGGGCGGCTTCCGCGGCCCCGCCCACGGTGTGCACCCGGACCCCCGACCGCTGGACGGTCACCGCGTGCAGGGTGCCGTCCAGCTCGACGAGCTCGATCAGCATGGCGCTGCCGAGTACCGCGAGCAGCGCCCGCAGGGTGAACGGCTCGGCCCGCGCCGTGGCAGGCCCGGGCGTGCGCAGGATGCGGGCCCGGACTGCGGCCTCCAGCCGGGCCCGCTCCCGCCGTAGCGCCGGCACCTGCGCGGCCGCGATCAGGTCGCGGTCCAGCCGCCGGCTGACCTCACGCAGCGCGGACAGTTCCCGGGCCAGCTCACTGCCGCCCGGCGGCCTGGCCGGCATCGTCGTCATGGCAGTAGCCCGCCATCGCTCGCTCCAGGCCAGCAGCTGGCGGCCGTTGCCGCGGTTCAGCGCGGTCCGCTGGCCGATGGCGGCCAGCTCCCGGCCGTGCGCCGTCACCGCCGCGCGCAGCTCGCTCGCGCCCAGCAGCTGCTGCTGCTGGGCCAGGATGGCCAGGCCGCGGCGGCAGGCCGCGAGCATCTCAGGTTCCCGTCCGCGCAGCTCGCTGAGCAGCGCCCGGGCCAGCCAGGCCCGGCTCCGGCTCAGCGCCGGGCCGCTCCGCCGCGGCCGGGCCGCGGCGCTCAGGTGATCTTCGGCCTGCCCGGCCGCGCCCCGCAGCCGGGCCAGCTGGCCGGCCAGCAGGTGGGCCTCGACCGCCTCGTCCGCGCCGATGGCGTCCAGCTGGCGGGCGGCGGAGCAGGCCAGGCGGTAGGTGCTCAGGCTGGTGTCGCCGGCCGCGTGCCGGGTCTGTGCCAGCACCAACCGGGTCCGGGCCGACCATTGTTCCCGGCGCTGCCGCCGGAACAGCTGTGCGGCCTGCCCGGCCCGGTCGCTGGCCGCCGCCAGGTCGCCGGCCGCCCACGCCGCGGTGGCCGAGGAGTACAGCAGCTCGGCGTATTTCGTGGAGCCGCGGGCCTCGCGGCTTGCTCCCCGGGCAGCGGCATCCGTCTCGGCCCACGCGTCCGCGGCCAGCCCGGCCGACAGCAGCACGGCGCACCGGTCAATGGCCACGTCCGGCATGGGCGTGCCCAGCTGGTCATAACACCGGCTGGCCTCAGCGAGGAATTCCAGCGCTTCTGGCACGTGCCCGGACGCCGCGGCGACCAGCCCGCGGTTGTGCCGCGCGGTGGCGTACTCCCATTCCTGCCCGTCCCGCTGGTACTGCTGCTCGGCGTGGACGAAGTCGGCGTCTGCCCGCCGGGTGTGGCCCATTTCGAGCAGGGTCAGGCCGCGCCAGGTGCGCGCCCGGGCCTCCCAGAGGCTGTCCCCGTGCCGGTGCAGGATCGCCACCACCTGGTTCAGGTCGGCCAGCGCCTCATCCCGCCGGCCGATCACGGTCAGGATGACGGCGCGGCGCATCAGCACCCGGCCGGCCAGGGCCCCCTGCGCTATCCCGGCCGCGCGGTCCAGATGGGCCAGGCCCCGGGCTGGCTGGCCCGCCTGCGCCGTGGTAAAGCCGAGGCTGGCCTGGACATCGGCCACACGCTGCGGGTCGCCACTGGCCCGGGCCGAGCGGAGGGCGCGCTGCAATTCGGCGACCGCGTCTCCTGGATGGCCAAGGTCTCGCAGCGCGATGCCGGCCGCCTGATGGGCCATGGAGGCCGCGGCGACGGTGATCCGCGGCTGGCGTGACAGCAATGCCCGGGCCCGGTCCAGTGCTTCGACTGGCCGGGAATGCGTCAGGACGAGAAGATGGCCCGCCTCCGTGGTATCTCTAGCCCTTTCGCCCACCTCTGACATGTGTCCATGATGGTGGACATCAGCATCTCCCGATAGGTGCGGATGATCTGGGGGTTTCGATGATGGCAGCAAACGAGGGTAGCGGGGCGGACCCTGACCGGGACGACGGCAGAGGCGGATACCGGAATATCAGGGAAATCTCGGAAATCCAGATCCGGTACATCCTGGAAAACAACGGCGACGCGGCCATCTATCCGCCTCGGCGGCCAGATGATCCGGATCCGGCGCCGGTCGAGTTCGTCTACCGCCGCCTTCATCTGCTCACCCGCGACCAGGACCTGGCGGACGTCCTCGGCATCCTCAACCCGCCGCGCTATCCCGCTCCCGGGGTGGAGGCCGGCCCGCCCCGGGTGGGTGAGGTCACTCACCCCATACCCGGCCTGGCCCTCGTCCGGCTGGCTTACGGCGGCCCGGATGACCCGGTGTCAGAAGCCGGGTTCCTGTTCAGCGCCCTGGCCGAGGTCGAGCAGCAGCTCGGTCCGGGTAAAGCTGCACCCGAGCACATGGTGCACATCACGCCGGGTACCGGGTGCCCGGCCACGGAGCCCGACCCCGAACCTGGTGACGCTGTTCCCTGCCCGGGAGTATCCAGGTCCTGCTGCGATGGCCGCGGGACGCGGGTCGCCGTGGTGGACACGGGACTGGTACCGGATGCGCCTGCCCGGCATCCCTGGCTGCACGGAGTCACCGGGCAGGACGACCCCCTGGTGAACGAGGGCGTCTCGATTGAACGCTACGGCTGTCATGGCACGTTCATCGCCAGCGTCATCCGGGCCATGGCCCCCCGGGCCGAGGTGCGGATCACCCGCGACTACGACAAGACTGGCGCACTGTATGAGTCCTGTATGGTCAGGGCGCTGCTTTCCGTCCTGGACTGGGCCCCGGACGTCATCAATCTTTCCGGGGGGACCCATACCTGGAAGCATCGCGGCCTGCTGAGCTTCCAGGTTTTTGTCAACGGGCCGCTGCGCGAGTGCCCGGGGACAATCCTGGTCGCCGCCGCGGGCAACGACGCTGCCGACTGGAAATTCGCGCCCGCGGAAATGAAGGGCGTGGTGGGCGTCGGGGCGCTGGGCTGGCCCGGGGACGCGCGGGCCTGGTTCTCGAACTACGGCGACTGGGTCACGGTGTACGCGCCGGGCCAGGATCTGGTGCACGCCTTCGGCCGGGGCGAGTACGCCTACCAGGAGCTGCGGGCAGGCCAGACAGCATGGTTCGATGGCATGGCCCGGTGGAGCGGGACCTCGTTCTCCACGCCGGTGGTGGCGGGCCTGATCGCGGCCCGGATGTCAGGGACCGGGGAGGGCAGTCACGAGGCGGCCGAGTCCCTGCTCCAGCTGGCCCGGGCCCAGGCACTGCCCGGGGTGGGCCCGGTACTGCGTCCCGGCCAGGCCTGCCTGTGCCTGTGCCGGTGTGAGCAACCCGGTCGCCCGTGCCGGTGTGAGCAATCCGGTCGGGAGACCCCGCACCGTCGCTGTGGCTGCCGATGACGGACCAGTCAGCAGGCCAGGCCGCCTGCCCCTTAGCCTGTCCTGCTATGGACCATGAATCCCGGGCCGCTGGCGCGGCGCTGGTGGCAGCGGGCGGGCTGTCGTGACCGTGACGTTCGCCGCGGTCAGCTGGGCGAACTTCGGCCTGGCCGCGGCGGCGGCCGCCGCGACCCTGGCCGGCCTGCTGTTCGTGGCGCTGTCGATCAACCTGCAGCGCATCCTGGCCTTCCCGAACCTGCCGGGCCGGGCGGCGCAGACCCTGATCCTCTTTGCCACCCCACTGGTCATCGGCATCTTCCTGGTCGTCCCCGGTCAGTCGCCGACGGTCCTGGGCTGGGAGCTGCTGGTCACCGGGGCCACCGTCGGCGCGGTGCAGCTGCTGATCGACGCCCGGTCCCCGCAATCGGATAAGGAGACCCAGCTGACCTGGCTGGTAGGCCGGATCGGCCCACCGGTCGTGGTCTGCGGGTGCCTGGTGATCGCGGGCGCCACCACGCTGGCCGGTGCTGGCGGCGGACTGTACTGGCTCGTGCCCGGTGTGCTCGCCGCGCTCATCTTCGGTCTGGTCAACGCCTGGGTCCTGCTGGTGGAGATCCTGCGCTGAGGGCGCGTCCGGCCGGCCTGCCGCTTTCGCTGGGCCCTCCGTCACGGTATGATCCTTCTATTGATCAGACCATTTAGCGGACTGAGGTCAGCGGGCGAAGGCCGCCGGGACTGGTGCTGCCAGTCGCTGGCAGGCGCCGCGGAGGGGTCGGGCGGATGGCGGAACCGGCAGCAGCTCTGGCCACGCTGGCGGCCGTCGCCCGTGATCCCGGTGCGTACCTGGCCCAGTGGCGGGACGCCCATCCCGGCCAGCCGGTCGTCGGCGTGTTCCCGATGAACTTCCCCCGGGAGATCGCGCTCGCCGCCGGGACGCTCCCGGTCGTCATCCAGGAGGATCAGGAGCCGATCACCGAGGGCCGCAACCTGCTGGCCGAGTTCTACTGCGGCTACACCAGGAACCTGGCCGACCAGGCGGCCACCGGCCGGCTGGCCGGCTACGACGGGTTCTTCCTAGCCGACCACTGCATCTCGCTGATCGGCGCGGTGGACATCATCCGCACCCTGACGCCGGACGTGCCGGTGTACTTCGGCATGCTGATCACCTCGATGAGCGACCGCTGGGCGCCGCGCAAGACGGCAGAGATGATGGCCGCGTTCCGGGCCGAGTTCGAGTCGTTCACCGGCCACCCGGTCGGCGACGCCGCGCTGCGCGCCGCCATCGCCGCGCATAACGCCGACCGGCAGCTGCTGCGCAGCCTGTTCGACGCCCGGCAGGCCGGGCAGGCGGAGTTCACCCCGGTCCAGTTGCAGGACCTCGTGAAATCCAGCATGGTCATGGATCCCCGGGACCACCTCCCGTTGCTGCAGAACATCGTCGCGGCCACCCCGCAGGCCGGGCGCGACCGCCGGGTCCGGGTGCACCTGTCGGGGCATTTCTGCCACGCGCCCCGGACCGAGCTGCTCGAGCTGATCGAGGACTGCGGGGCACTGGTGGTGGACGACGACCTCTACCACGGGCGGCGGCACATCTCGACCGACGTCGAGGAGTCCGGGGACCCGGTCGAGGCGCTGGCCCGGTGGTACGCCCAGCGCAACGTCAACATCCCGTGCCCGACCCGGGTGCAGCACGACGTCAACTGGGACGACTACCTGCTCCGGTCGGTGGCCGCCAGCCAGGCCGAGGGCGTCATCGTGCTGATGGCGAAGTTCTGCGAACCGCACATGCTGTATTACCCGGAGCTGCGCAAGGCGTTCGACGCGGCCGGGATCCCGCACGTGCTCCTCGAGACCGAGCACGAGGGCATGCCGCTGGAATCCATCCGGACCCGGATCGAGGCCCTGGTCGAGCGCATCCAGCGCAAGCGAGCAGTTGCTGAGCGTTCTTCAGAACCGGCTAGCGAGCCCGGGGCCGTCCGGCCCGGGAAGGGAGCCTGAGATGACGGCCACCACCGAGGACCGGTCGAACCGGCTGGCCATCACCGCCTCTGGCGGGCAGATGATCGCGGACTACTGGGATGACCTGTTCACCGCGCGGGAGCGCGGCCAGCAGATCGTCTGGTACAACGGCGGCGCGCTCAACCCGATCTTCCAGGCGGCTGGCCTGGCCTGGTGCCACGGTGAGGCGTTCGCCGCCCGGCTGGCCGCCCAGCACCTGGAGGGGCCGGCCCAGCTGGCCGGGGCCGAGTACGGTTTCGTGGCCGAGCTGTGCTCCTACTCCCGCACCCACCTGGGCTGCGCCGTGCTGTCCCAGCAGGGCGGCACTCCCGGCGAGCAGTCCGGGATCGTCGGCTTCGAGGACCAGCAGGCCCTGGCGGCCCGGCTGCCCGCACCGGACTTCTTCGTCAACAACTACGCCGGGTGCAGCACCGGGCAGCAATGGGACGAGATATCGTTCCGCGTCTTCGACAAGCGGCTGCCTATCTTCAACGTGTCGCATCCGTTCCTCTGGGGCAACAAGCCCGACGCCGGTTACCTCACCGGTGCCGAATGGGCGGAGGCCTCCCAGTATGTGGCCGCACAACTGCGTGAGCTCATCGTCTTCCTGGAGGGACAGACCGGGCGCCCGTTCGACTGGGACGCGCTGAGCGATGCCATGACCTACATCAAGCGCGCCGCCGAGCTGCGCCGCGAGGGCCTGGACCTGTGCCGGGCTGCCCCCGCCCCCGCCACGTTCTGGGACTGGATCGCTTGCGTGGCGCAGATCAACTTCCTGCCCGGCAACCAGGCCCTGGTGGACTACTTCGCCGCGGTCCGGGACGAGATCGCGGCCCGGCTGGCGAGCGGGGTTTCCGGCATCGCGAACGAGCGGTACCGGCTGTACTTCGACGGGATCATGAACTGGAACAAGCTCGGCTTCCTGTCCCGGAAGTTCGCCGAGCACGACGCGGCGGTGCTGTGCGGGCGCTACATCCACAACGCGTTCTGGCAGGAGCCGCAGCTGATCGACACCAATGACCCGCTGCTCGGCATGGCCCAGCACTACCTGCTCTGCCCGACCAACCACGGGACGAAGACGCTGGAGTACCTGACCCTGCGGGACTGCGAGAACTACGCCATCGACGGCATCGTGTTCCACTCCACCCGGACCTGCCGGGCGTTCACCGGCCCGCAGCATTTGCTGGCCCGGGCGGCCCAGGACAAGCTCGGCATCCCGTCGATCTTCTTCGAGGGGGACGTGGCCGACGCGTCCTTCTACAAGGACGAGATCCTGGAGAGCCGCCTGGTGGCCATGCTCGAGGCCATCGACGCGCGGCGGGCTCAGCGCCGGTAGGGCAGGAAGGCCGGCCCGAACCGCTCCCGCGCGATGATCATCTTCTGGACCTGCGCGGTCCCGTCGGCGATCTCCAGCGCCAGCACGTCCCGCAGCCGCTGCTCGAAGCCGGTGTCCTGGGCGTAGCCGTAGTGCCCGTGCAGCAGCAGGCAGTCCTTGACCGCCCGGCTGGCCATCAGCGGCCCGTACCACTTGGTCATCGCCGCCTCGGCGGTGTGCGGCAGGCCCGCGGTGCGCCGGCGTTGGCCACGTTGACGTCGGCGTAGGCCAGTTCCTCCACCGCCAGGCCGGCCGCGACGAAGTCCGCCTGGTCCAGCTGGCTGTACCCGGGCCCGGCGAGCAGGCCCAGCACGCCGAGGCGGCCGAGCTGGCGGTGCACGTCCCAGGGGAAGGCGCTGGCCTGGGCGCGCTCGAGGTAGCCGGGGGCGATCTCGTCGCGGGCGACCTTGCGCACCAGGTCCCGGACGGCGGCCTGGTCCTCGGTCCAGCCGAAGTCCATCAGGCCTGGGCGCGGCCCGGGGTGGCCTCGAACTTGAGGGTCCCGTCCGCGGCCCAGTCCCGCAGCACGAACTTCTGGATCTTGCCGGTGGGGGTCATCGGCATGTCCTCGACCGCGCACCAGAAAGCTGGCGCCTTGTGCGCGGCCATCTCCCCGCGCACGTACTCGCGCAGTTCGCCGTAGCCGGGCCGGGCGGCCCCGGGCTTCAGCCGGACCACGGCGGCGACCTGCTCGCCCCATTTCTCGTCCGGCAGGCCGATCACCGCGACCGCGTCGATGGCCGGGTGGCCGGACAGCGTCTCCTCGATCTCGGCTGGGTACAGGTTCATCCCGCCGCGGATGATCATGTCCTTGAGCCGCCCGGTCACCCGGAGGAAGCCCCGCTCGTCCATGGTGCCGAGGTCACCCATGTGCAGCCAGCCGTCGTCGTCCAGGGCGGCCGCGTTCGCGGCGGGCATGTTGTAGTAGCCCAGCATGTTCTGGTACCCGCGGCAGCAGATCTCGCCTGCCTCGCCCAGCGGGACCGGCTCGCTGGTGCCGGTGTCGGCGATCTTCACCTCCAGCTGCGGCAGCGGCTGGCCGACCGTCTCGGCCTGGTCTTCGGGGGAGTCGGTCAGCCGGGTCTGGCTGACCACGCCGTGCGCCTCGGTCTGCCCGAACAGGATCGAGAACTGGCAGCCGAGCAGGCTGGTCGTGCGGCGCACCAGCGCGGCGGGTACGGCCGACGCCCCGCTCAGGATGGTCTGGATGCTGGACAGGTCGCGGGTGGCCCGGTCCGGATGGTCGAGCATGGCGATGAGCATGGTGGGCACCAGCAGCGAGTGGGTGCCCCGGTAGGTCTCGAACGCCTCCAGCACCAGCCCGGGGTCGAACCCGGGCAGGATCACGAACGTGCCCCGCTTGGCCCACGCCCCGAACGAGGTCACCGCCCCGCCGCCGATGTGGTACATCGGCATGGCGTTGATGTAGACGCCGCCGTCGGACATGCCCGCCCGCTCGGCCACGAACGTGGCCTCGTTGACCAGGCCCTTGTGGTGCAGCATGGCGCCCTTGGGGAAGCCGGTCGTCCCCGAGGTGTACTGGATCTGGATCACGTCGGCCGGCGTCAGCGCCGGCAGCTCCTGGGCCGGATCCCCGCTGGCCAGGAACTCGTCCCAGGCGGAGAACGAGAGGACCGCGCACGGCTGCGGCAGGCTGGCCGCGACCTGGTCCGCGATCTCCCGCGTGTCCACGCCGCGGTAGCTGTCGGGGTGGAACAGCGCGGTGGCGCCGGACTGCTCCAGCACGTAGCCCAGCTCCCGGCTGCGGCAGGCGGGGTTGACCGCCACCATGATCATCCCGGCCATCGTGATGCCCTGCTGCAGGATGATCCACTCGGCGCTGCTCGGGGCCCAGATGGAGATGCGGTCGCCGGAGGAGAACCGGGCCAGCAGGGCCCGGGCGGCCCGCTCGATATCCGCCAGGAACTCGGCGTAGGTCCAGCTGCGGCGGGCTTGCGGGTCCGGCACGCAGTTCGACCAGGGCCACCCGGTCCGGCACCGTTGCCGCCGCGTGCCAGATGAGCTCGCACACGGTGATGTCGCGGACCTCCCCGGCATCCTCAGCGGGCCAGTAGGACACCGTGCGGGCAACGCCACTCACCATGGCCGCCTCCTCGTGACCCGGCCGCGGCCTGCCGCCAGCACCTCGCCGTCACCGGCCGCTGGGATGGCCAGCTGGGCCGGCCGCTATGACGGGCCGCTGGAACGGGCCCACCTGACGATCACCTTAAGCCATCTACGCGGCGATGTGCAAACAATTCATCTCAGTTAATGGTCAGTCCATATAGTCGTGCCGCGGGCGGCTTCGTGGTCGTGCTCGCGGGCTTCGTGGTCGTGCCCGCGGGCTTCGTGGTCGTGCTCGCGGGCGGCTTCCCGCACGATCAGCCGCCAGCGCTCATGGGCTGGGCCGGCCCACTCGAGCCGCCGGTCCCGGAACAGCCGCACCCCGGCCTGCTCCGGCCCGTCCGGCCGGAGTTCGGCAGGCAGCCGCGGATCCAGCCGGATGAACCGCTGCAGCAGGCTGAGCAGCTCCAGATGGGTCAGCAACAGCTCGTCGCCGGCCGCCGGGCGGCGGCTGGCGTAGCGGGCCAGCACCAGTTCATAGCGCCAGGTCAGGTCGGCGAGATCCCATGCCCGGCGGACCATCTCCGGCTCGGTCAGCCCGATGTCGGCCGCCGTGCCGGTGAAGCCCAGCGCGGAGCCGGTGAGCGCCAGGTCCCGCACCAGAGCCCGGACCTCGCCCGCGGTCTCGATGTGCGGGGTTACCCATACCCCGGGCATGGGGTTGCCGAGCCCGAGCCAGGCCAGGCCGCCGTACAGCCGTTTGCGGGTGGTGCGCTGCGACTGCGGCACCGAGATCACCAGCACCAGCCAGCGGCCGTCCCAGGGGGCCGGCTCGGCCAGGAACGCGGCTGCCCGCCGCAGGCCCTCGTCGACCAGGCTCTTGCCTTTCGCGGCCAGCCGCCAGCGGACGGCCCGGCCGAGCCGCTCGCCGTCGATCCAGCCGGCTTCCCGGGCCCGGGTGATGGACTGCCGGGCGGCGTGCTCCTCCAGGCCGAGCCCGCGCAGCACCCGCATCAGCGCCGCGGTGAACACGGCCTCGCCGTCCGGGTAGACGAGTTCGCCGAGCACGGTGAGCAGCAGCGAGCGCCCGCTCGGCGGGGGGAGTGGCGCCAGGTCGGCGGGCATGCTCTGCATCATCGCGGCTGCCGGGGTTGATCGCTGGCCGGACGGGCCGGTCAGCGTGGCGCGGGGCCGATGGTCAGCGGCACCGGGGCCGCCGTCGCGGACGCCAGGGGATTCGTGCCGCAGCCGTCCTGGCAGGCTGGCCGGTTATCGCCGGGGATCTCCTGGCCCGGCTCCTGTGCCTCGTCCTGGATGGTCGCCCGTGAGCGCAGCTCGTCCAGGGCGAACAAGGCCGCGCCGAGCGCCCCGGCGATCTGCGGGTCCGCCGGGACGACCAGGGTGAGGCCGAGCTCGTGCTCCAGGTGCTGCACGGCCGCGGCATTCCTGGCCACGCCGCCGGTCAGCACGGCGGGCTGGGCCTTACCCACCTGGGCGACCAGCCCGGCGGTCCGCTTCGCGACCGCGGCGTGCACCCCGTACAGGATGTCCGGCTTGGCCCTGCCCTCGGCCAGCAGCGAGATGACCTCGGTCTCGGCGAACGTGGCACACATGCTGGAGATCACCACCTGCTCGCTGGCCTGCAGGGCCATCGGCCCCAGCTGCTCCAGCGGCAGTTCCATAGCGCGCGCCAGCACCTCGAAGAACTTCCCGGTGCCCGCCGCGCACCGGTCGTTCATCGCGAACTGCCCGACCAGCCCGTCGGTGTCGATGGCGATCACCTTGCTGTCCTGGCCGCCGATGTCGATGACGAGCCGCACGTCCGGGTACAGGTGCACCGCCCCGCGGGCGTGGCAGGTGATCTCGGTCAGGTTGCGGTCCGCGATGTCGAGCAGGCGCCGACCGTACCCGGTGCTCACCGTCACCGCGACATCGCGCTGGCCGATCCCGGCGGCGTGCAGCGCCCCGGCGATCGATTCCTGCACACTGACCGAGGAGACCGACCCCTTCTGCGCGACGCAGGCCGCCACCTGACGGCCCGTGCCGTCCATGATCACGGTTTTGCCCGTTGTCAACCCGAAATCCACTCCCATTACGTATGACGTGGTCATGGCTGCTCCGGCCGAGCGCCGTCCCTCTGATGAGACATGGCGGTAGATTAAGTCGTCGTTCTTGTCCACAATAGGAACCCGCCGTGCGGATAGCAAGGAGGCCCCGGTGGCCGTGACGTCCCCGCTGGTGCGGGACTACCCCGACTCGGCCGTTGTCATCGCCGGGGGCACCTCGGGCGTGGGCCTGGCCAGCGCGCTGGCTTTCGCCGACGCTGGGGTGCGCCGGCTGGCCCTGGTCGGCCGCAGCGAGCCGCGCGGCGCTGACGCCGCCGCGGCTGTCCGGGAGCACTGCCCGGAGGCGGCTGTGGAGTTCATCCGGGCCGACGCGACCGACCCCGCCCAGGTAACCGCCGCGATAGAGCAGGCCCGGGCCCGGCTCGGGTCGATCGACGTCCTGGTCAGCTCGGTGACGTCGGCCTACCGCCCGGAGTTGCTGCACCGGATGCCGCTGGCGGATATCGCGACCATCGTCACCGAGCAGGCGCTGCCGCCGCTGTATCTCACCCGCGCGGTCCTGCCGGTCATGCGCGACCAGGGCGGCGGCAGCATCATCCTGGTGGCGTCGGACGCGGCCAAGGTGGCCACGCCCGGCGAGACCGTGCTCGGCGCGGCCATGGCCGCGATCGTGATGTTCGCCCGCACGGCCGCGATCGAGGCCAAGCGGGACGGCATCCGGGTGAACGCGGTCACCCCCTCGCTCGTCGCCGGGACCGCCACCGCCGAGAACGTGCTGCGCGACGGCTTCAGCAAGCGGCTGTTCGAGAAGGCCGCGGCCGCCGCGCACCTGGGCGTGGCCGAGCCCGCCGACCTGGCCGCGCTGATCGTCTTCCTCGGTGGTCCCGGCGCCGCCCGCCTCACCGGCCAGGCCATCAGCGTCAACGGCGGCATCTCCGCCGCCTGACCGGACCCGGGGCGGGTGCCGCGCTAGCTAGGTGGAGGCTGGGGCCTGGGCGGTGACGGTGGCGATCGTGCTGGTCTTGCCGGTGACGTCGCGGACCAGCACCGACGTGACGCCGATGGTGCGGCTGCGGTGCGTGACGCCAGCGTCGATGATCACCGGGCCAGCCAGCGAGGCCGGCCGGACAAAGGTCATCGAGACTGACGACGTGACCAGCGGCGCGGCGGCCGGCTCCAGTGTCTCCAGGGCCAGCGAGCTGGCGATCTCCACCGCGCAGAACTGGATCCCGCCGTGCAGGCTGCCGTTGGGGTTGGCCAGCCGGGGAGCCGGGTCCAGCAGCAGGCGCAGGCCACCTTCGTGCCGGATGACGGTGGCACCCAGCAGGTCCGCTGCTGCCGCCCCCGCCCGCGCCACGGCTCCGGCGAGGTCCGCGGCTGCGTGCTCCCTGGCTGCGGCGGCGACTGCGGCAGCGGCCGGGTCCATGGCTTCCGGCGGGGTCAGCGCGGCGGGCTCCCAGTCCACGAAGCGCAGCCGTTCGCGGCCGGCCGCGATGAGGTTCCCGGCCTCATCGGTAGCCTGGCCGACCACGAGCGCGCCCATGGCATCGACCTGGGCGACCCTGCTCTCGAACCGCAGCGCGGCGCCGGACGTGGCCAGCGGCCGGCCGAAGCTCGCCGAGATCTCGGTGCTGACCGCCCAGCAGCCCGGCGGCCGGGCGGCCACGGCCGCGTAGCCGAGGACATCGTCCAGCAGCACACCAAGCGCGCCCGGGCACGGCTCGCCAGAGCGCCCAGCCGTCCACGGCCCGGTCCGCATCTGCCCGACGGTCAGGCTCTGGTCGCCCTCGACAGGCCCCACCCGGAACAGCCGTTCGGGCAGGCCGTCGATGTACGGGACGGTCCCGCTGGGTGGAGCCTCGGTCATGCTGCCGCCTTAAGCCAGAATCGACATGCCACATCCAAGGGCACTCAGACACCTCAGTTGTACAACATCGCGCCCACGCCTGAAGCGCCCGGGTACGGGAAGCGCCCGGGTACGGGGAGTGGCAGGGTGCGGGGGTGGCGGAGTGCGGGGGGTGGCGGGGTGCGGAATCATGATCATCGGGTAGCAGTTCGAATTTTTGCCCTCCCAGGGGCAAAAATTCGAACTGCTGATGTATGGCTACCCGGTTGTCTCATCAGGTGAGAGGCGGGGCGCGGGCCGGGGGAGGTTTAGGGAGTTGAGTCGGGCCGGTGATCAATTCGCCGGGTTCAGCCGGTGAGCAGGGCCCGGACCTCCGCCGCGTAGTCGATCCCGGCCTCGGCGGAGGACGCCGCCGCGATGAGCGTGAGGTGGCCGGCGCCCGCCGTGGCATACGGCGCGAGCCATTCGGCCACCTGGGCCGGGGTGCCTGCGGGCGCGACCCGCTCGAACTTCTCGTACGGCAGCCGGTACAGGGACTCGACTTCCCGGGCGAGCAGCTGCCGGGCCCGCTGCTCGTCGCGATCGAGGCCGCACCAGACGCTCAGCCCGTACCAGGACGGGGCCGCCCGGCCCAGGGCCGCCGCGGCCGCGGCAATGTCCTGCCTGGTCTGGGCGAAGCGCCGGGCGGAGCAGAACATGCCCAGCCAGCCGTCGCCGTAGCGGGCGGCGCGGCGCACCGCCACCTCGCCCTTGCCGCCGATGACGACCGGGACCCGCGGGCTCGGCGCGGGCCGGATCCGGGCCGCCTCCAGGGTGAAGAACTCGCCCTGGTGGTCTACTGGCTCACCGCTGGCCAGGGCGGCCAGCAGCAGCAGGCACTCATCCAGGCGGCGGCCACGGGTGGCCGGGTCCACCCCGCTGTTGCTGATCTCGGCCCGGTCCTCGCCGCCCACGCCGACGCCGAGCACCAGCCGCCCGGGAGCGAACTGGCTGATCGACGCGAGCTGGCGGGCGGCCAGCAACGGATGGCGCAGCCCGAGCAGGTAGATGCCGACCACGACCGGCAGGTCGTCCACGCTGGACAGCACGGACGCCGCGGAGATCAGGCCGTCGAACCCGGTGCCGTCATGAAAGCTGACGTGGTCGCCCAGGCCGAAGTAGTCCAGCCCGGCGTCCCGGATCCGGTTCAGGATGGCCCGCCGCCGGGCCGGCCCGCCGGCCACCGCCGAGTCGTGCACCGAGATGCCGACCTGGGTCACCATGAGGCCCGCCCCCGCCGGTAGGCCTCCCGCGCGATGACCTTCTTCTGGATCTCTGCGGTCCCGTCCGCCACCAGGTAGGCCATGACGTCCCGGTACCGCTGCTGCAGCGGGAGCTCCGCGGAGTAGCCGAGGTTGCCGTGTACCCGCATGGCCGCCTCGATCGCGTTCTTCGCCACCACCGGCGGCCACCACTTGCTCATCGCGGCCTGCGCGGTATGCGGTTCGCCCGCCTCGCGCAGCCACAGTGCCCGGTAGCACATCCAGCGGGCCGCCTCCAGGTAGGTGGCGTGCTCGGCGAGCAGGAACGACACCCCCTGGAACGCGGCGATCGGCTGGCCGAACGCCTCCCGCTGCTGGGAGTAGGCCAGGGCCTCGTCCAGGCTGGCCCGCGCGGCGCCGAGGCAGAGCAGGCCCAGCGCCGCGCGGCTGAAGTCGAAGTGGCTGAGTACCGCGCGGAACCCCCCGCCTGCCTCGCCGATCCGGTGCGTAGCGGGGATGAACACGTCGTCGAAGTGCAGGCTGCCCCAGCCGAGCGGCAGGCAGCCCATCGCGGGCATCGCCGCCCGGGTCACCCCGGGGGAGTCGAGCGGCACCACGTACGCGCTGATTCCTTTCGAGCCCGTGGTCCCCGGCTCCCGGGCGTAGACCACCGCGCTGGTCGCGTTGCAGGCCCAGGTGATGGCGGTCTTCTCACCGGTGATCCGCCAGCCGCCGTCGACGGCGCGGGCCACCGTGCGCAGCGCGGCCGCATCCGACCCGGAGCCGGGCTCGGTGAGCGCGATCGCGACCGTCTCCCGGCCCTCGATCAGCGGCGGCAGGTAGCGCTGCCGCACCTCGCCGGTGCCCAGCGCCAGCTGCGAGCCGGTCAGCCCGACCTGGACCGGGGCGGACGCCACGTTCACGTCGCCGTAGGCCAGCGTCTCGGTGGCCAGGCCGAGCAGGACCGGGTCGTCCTGGCCGGTCCCGCCGAACTCCTCCGGCAGGCCGATGCCGAGCAGCCCCATCTGGCCCAGGTCGGCGAGTATGCCGAACGGGAAGCCAGGACTCGCGGCCCGGTCCCGGTAGCCGGGCAGCAGGACCTTGCGGGCGTAGGAATCGAGCGTTTCCCGGAACGCCTCCTGCTCGGCAGTGAACGCGAATGAGACCACGGGCCCTCCTCACACAGTTGATAACGATCGTTCACAGAAGTACAGTCTGTCAATGGTTAGGCCAAAACGGAGGTGCCGTACGCTGCGGGCCGCACCCAGCCGCCACCGCGGGCAGAACCCCACGGCCGGCCAGCGCCACGACGTCAGCGCCGCGAAGAAAGGACCGGGGTCATGGACGACTTCACCGATGTGACGTATGAGGTCGAACAACGGCCTCGCCTGGATCACCATCAACCGCCCGGAGCGCTACAACTCCTTCCGCGCCCGGACCGTTGATGAGCTGGTGCTGAGCTTCAAGAAAGCCTGGGGCAGCGACGAGGTCGGCGTCATCGCGCTGACCGGCGCGGGCGAGAAGGCGTTCTGCACCGGTGGTGACCAGAAGCAGCGGATGGAGACCGGCGACTACGGGCCGTCCCAGAGCGGCCTGTTCGAGATCGAGTCGCTGCACCGGGTCATCCGGGACGTGCCCAAGCCGGTCATCGCCGCGGTGAACGGCTTCGCCATCGGCGGCGGTCACGTGCTGCACCTGCTGTGCGACCTGACCATCGCCGCGGATACCGCCCGGTTCGGCCAGAACGGCCCCCGGGTCGGCTCGTTCGACGCGGGCTTCGGCACCGGCCTGATGGCCCGGGCCATCGGCGAGAAGCGGGCCAGGGAAATCTGGTTCCTGTGCCGCCAGTACAGCGCCCAGCAGGCTGTGGACTGGGGCCTGGCGAACAAGGCCGTGCCCGCGGACCAGTTGCGCAGTGAGGTCCGGGCCTGGGCGGATGAGATCCTCAAGCTGTCCCCGACCGCGCTCAAGGTGCTCAAGCAGTCCTTCAACACCGACACCGAGCACTTCGCGGCCATCGGTAACATGGCGTATTCCAGCCTGAAGCTGTTCGGCGAGACCGACGAGGCCAGGGAAGGCATCGTCGCCTTCAACGAGAAGCGCAGCCCGGACTTCTCGTCCTACCGCGGGAACTGACCGGCGGGGCGAGGACGACATGATGGACTCCCGTTCCCCGTTCGCCGCTGACCTGCTCGCGGGCAAGCGAATCCTGATCACCGGCGGCGGCACCGGCCTCGGCCGCGGGGTGGCCCGGCACCTGGCCGGGCACGGCGCCCAGGTACATCTCTGGGGCCGCCGGGACAGCGTCCTGGCCGAGGCCGCCGCCGAGGCGGCGGCGTCCTGCCCGGGCAGCGTGCACGTCCAGGCTGTCAACGTCCGCGAGTTCGATCAGGTCGATGCGGCGATGGACGCGATCTGGGCCGAGCACGGGCCGCTGACCGGGGTGCTGAACAACGCGGCCGCGAACTTCATCGCGCCGACCGAGCAGCTCAGCCCGCGTGCGTTCGAGGCGGTCACCCGGACCGTGATGAACGGCACGTTCCACACCACGCTCGCGGCGGGCCGCCGCTGGATCGCGGGCGGCCTGCCGGGCAGTGTCCTGTCCACGCTCACCACCTGGGTGTGGACCGGCTCGGCGTTCGTGGTGCCGTCCGCCATGGCCAAGTCCGCGGTGCACGCCATGACCATGTCGCTCGCGGTGGAGTGGGCCAGGTACGGCATCCGGGTGAACGCGCTCGCGCCCGGTCCCATCCCTACGTCCTACGCCTGGGAGATGCTCAACCCGACGGACAGCAGCTCAGCGGGCGCGACCCAGGCCGACCAGGTGCCCGCGGGCCGGGTGGGCACGATCGAGGAACTCGCGAACCTGACCATGTTCCTGCTGTCCGACGCCTGCGACTACCTGACCGGGCAGACGATCGCCATGGACGGCGGCCAGATGCTGGCCGGCCCGGGCACGTTCGCCGGGCTCACCTCGCTCACCGCGGCGGACTGGCAGGAGATCCGGGACCGCAGCAAAGCTGCCACCGCCGCCGCCAAATCCCAGCGCTCCGTCTGACCGCCCGTCATCCCAGCGCACAGTGTGACCGGCCGTCACGCGTAGTTCATTTCACGAGTTTGCTCCTCGCAAACTTGGACAAAACCCCCAGAGAAGTGACTGGAACCAATACAAAGCGCCGCTAGGTATGGTTCGAGAGTGCCTGGTGTGACTTAAGGGGGTAGTTGGGCGGCCCAGCCGAGCGGTCTGTGGCGTGGCCACGCTGATGGTGCCCTGCTGGGCTGATGGTGCCCCTGCTGGGCTGATGGTGCCCCTGCTGGGCTGATGGTGCCCCTGCTGGGCTGATGGCGGTCCTGCTGGGCTGATGGCGGTCCTGCCACGCTGATGGCGGCCCTGCCACGCTGATGGCGGCCCTGCTGGCCGCATGGTGGCCTGCTGGCCGCGACCACCCGGGCGGGCCGGGCTAGAGCGACGGCTGGTAGGTGTAGGAGCGGCTGCGGGTGTGGGCGAACTCGAAGATGCCCAGCCCAGGGGTCCCGTCCCAGGTGAACGCGGTCAGCCGGTCGGTCAGCGCCGACCCGAGGGTGCGCGGGGACACCGAGCCGTCCAACGGGTACACATCGTGCTCGAGGTGGTCCCGCCCCATCGGCACGCCGTGCTGGCCCGCGTAGCCCCCGCCGGCCATGTAGCCGCCCCGCGCGGACGCGTCGGCGCCGATCAGGTACACCGCCCCGCTCGCGGTGCTGACCTCGACCGTCCCGCCAGCCAGATCGAGCCCGCCGTCGAACCGCAGCCCGTGCCGCACCCCGGTCACCGGATCGACCAGGCCAGCCTCGTGCATGACCGCCCCCTCCAGCAGCAGCCGGGCGTGCTGGCGGTCCTCGACCAGCAGGAACCCTACCGAGCGGTCCGGGAACTGCGCCTGGAACCACAGGTGCAGGCCCTGCCCGCCGGACATGGTGCGCACCCCACGGGACCGGTCGCGCTGTCCGTACCAGCCCTCGACGTGCTCCTCCCGACCGTTTATCCGCAACGCACCCCGGTACCGCCCGGACTGGAACAGGTGCTCAAACGCCGACGAGACCCGGTCACCGTCCCACACCACGACCTCCCCGGACCAGGCCGGCGCCCGGGCCGTCCAGGTGAGGTCGAACTCCATGTCCGCAGGATTGGGACCCAGCGCCAGGTGCCAGGTCCGCATCGGCTCGACGACCTGCCAGGAGAACGGCCCGGCGCTGGCCCCGTCGGTGGCGCTGAGTTCGGTGGAGAACCGCAGGTTCCGCTGCTCCGCGCCGGTGACCAGGATCGCGAAGCCGTCCACGGTGTCCTGGGCTGGGTAGACGCCGAGGCCGAACAGGATCGACGGGACGGTGGCACCGGGCTGGCGCAGGTCGGGGCGGTGCAGGTTGAACACGAACCGGTCGAAGAACCGCTCGGGCAGGCCCGGGGTGCCCGGGACCACCAGCTCGTCGTGGAACGCCTCGGTCATCGCTGCTCCTGGCTGGGCTCGTCCGCGGGCGGTGGCGGCAGGCCCGCGGCCCGGTGCGCCGCGGCGAGGAAGGACCGCACCTGCGCCGGGTCGGCGTAGTACGGGTCACCGGCGCCGCGGGCGGCCCGGCGGCGGCCGTACTCATACAGCACGGCCAGCTTCCACAGCGCCAGCGCGGTGTACCAGGCCAGGCCGGACAGGTCCCGGCCGGTGCGCTCCGCGTAGCGGTCGCTGAGCTGCTGCCGGGTGGGATAGCCGTGCTCCAGCATGGCCGTGCCGAACTCCTGGGTCGGCGTCAGCGGGACGCCGGGTTCCGGTACCGAGGCGAGGAAATACCCGACGTCGAGCAGCGGGTCCCCGATGGTGGCCAGCTCCCAGTCGAGCACCGCGGCCACCCGGCCAGGCGGATCCGGCGCCAGCACCACGTTGCCGATGCGGAAGTCGCTGTGCACGATGGCCGCGCCCGACTCGGCGGGCACGTGCTCGCCCAGCCAGGCGGTGATGACCGCGAACGGCGCGGGCGGGCGGCCGTCGGGGCCGGCCACGATCGCGCTGATCCGGCGCAGGTGACGGGCGTTGAAGCCGTCCGGCCGCCCCAGGCCGGCCAGGCCCGCGGCCCGCCAGTCCACGGCGTGCAGCGCGGCCAGCGTGTCCACCAGCGACTGGCCGGCCTGGCCGCGGGCCTGCGGGGTGCCCAGCGGCGCCGGCGTCGCCGTGGTGACGACCGGCCCCTCCGCGTAGCTCATCACGTACAGGGGGACATCGATGACCTGGCCGGCCTGGGCCGTGGCCAGCAGCGCCGCGACCGGCACGCTGGTCGGGCCGAGCGCCCCGATGATCCGTGCTTCCCGGAGCATGTCGTGCGCGCCCGGCGGGGTGGGCGGCGGGGGCGGCCGCCGCACGACCACCTGCCGCTGGCCGTCACTGACCAGGAAGGTGAGGTTCGAGTGGCCGTCGCCGATCCGCCGGGTCGTGACCTCCCCGTGGCACAGTCCCCGCTCGCGCAGGAAGCGGGTCAGCGAGCCCTGCGTCTCGGGCGTCCAGTCCCAGGTCACGGTCGGCTCCACCGCACGGCTACCGGCCCGGGGCTCACCGGCCGGTGAACCGGGGCTCGCGCTGGTCCCGGAACGCGGCGAGAGCCTCGGGCATGTCCTCAGTCTGTGCCAGCAGCGCCTGGCCGCGGTTCTCCAGCTCCAGTGCGGCAGCGTAGGAGCTGATCTCCTGGTTGCGCTGGATCGCCCGCTTGGACAGCCGCACGCCCATCGGCGAGTTGGCGGCGATGAGCCGGGCCACGGCGATGGCTTCGGCCAGCAGGTCCTCGCCCGGCACGATCCGGTTGACCAGGCCGATCGCGGCTGCTTCCGCGGCGGGCACGATCCGGCCGGTGTACCCGATCTCGGCCGCCCGGCCGGAGCCGACCAGCCGGCTCAGGTTGTAGGAGGTGCCCAGCTCGCCCATGGACAGCCCGACCTTGACGAACGCCGCGCTGAACTTGGCTGTCGGCGCGGCCAGCCGGATGTCGGCGGCGAGCGCGAGAGCCAGGCCGCCGCCGGTGGCCGGGCCGTGGATGGCCGCGATCACCGGGAACGGCAGGTGCCGGATGGCCTGGATCCCGCCCGCCGCGAGCTCCTGGAACTTCAGGAACTCACCGGCTCCCATCTGGGTGATGACGTCGATCTCGGCCAGGTCGAAACCCGCGCAGAAAGCGCGGTCACCGGTACCGGTCAGGATCAGCGCGTGCAGCGGCACGTCCCGCAGCGCGTAGGCGGCGATGCCGTACTCGGCGAACATGCGGACCGTCTGGCTGTTCATCCGGTCTGGCCGGTTCATCCGCAGCACGGCCACGTCGCCGTCGAGCACGTCCAGCGCCAGCGTCTCCAGCGTCAGCGCGCCGAGCCCGGACACCCCGGGCTCACTCCCGGCCGCCCCGGCTGGCCCGGCCGCCTCCGTCCCGAGATCAGTCATCGCGGCTACTGCCCGGTGAAGACCGGGGCGCGCTTCTCCCGGAACGCGGCCAGTGCTTCCGGCATGTCCGTGCCCCGGGTCAGCAGCGCCTGGCCCCGGTTTTCCAGCTCGAGCGCGGCCGCGTACGAGGTGACCTCCATGTTCGCCTGGATCGCCCGTTTCGACAGCCGCACCCCGCCCGGCGAGTTCGCCACGATCGACTGGGCCAGCGCCATGGCGTCGTCCAGCAGGGCGCCGTCCGCGCTGATGCTGTTCACCAGCCCGATCCGGGCCGCCTCGTCCGCGCTGACCATCCGGCCGGTGAAGCAGATCTCGCTGGTCGCGGCCGGCCCGATCAGCCGGGTCAGCAGCCAGGAGGCGCCCAGGTCGCCGGCGGACATGCCGATCCGGACGAACGCCGCGTTGAACTTGGCCGCGGGGGCGGCGAGGCGGATGTCGGCGGCCAGCGCCAGGGACAGGCCGCCGCCCGCCGCCGCCCCGTTGACCGCGGCGATCACCGGGACCCGCATCGACCGGACCGCCAGCAGCGCCCGGGCTGCGCGTTCCTGCAGGTTGAGCGCGCCGATGGCGCCGAGATGGGGCAGCTGCTCCGCGTCCGCCAGGTCGTAGCCAGCGCAGAAGGCCCGCCCCGTGCCGGTAAGGATCACCACCCGGCAGGCATCCTCGTCGCCCAGCGCCAGCCCCATCCGCTCCAGCTCGTCGAACATCGCGGCGGTCATCGCGTTGTACCGGTCCGGCCGGTTCAGCGCGACCAGCACCACACCGGGTGACGGCTCGCTGAGCACGAGCGACTCGTACACCGTGTCCAGGCTCTTCATCGGGCCTCAGTTCCGTGACGGCCAGTCATCCGGCCTCACCTCCGTCAGGGCCAGCGTAGGCCGTGTGTCAATGGTTGGTCCAAATAGCATGTAGTTGGCCTCGGGAGCGGCTGGGGCTGGTGGGGTCCACGGTGTCAGGGTGGTGTTCACCCGAACCGGGGCGGGCGTTTCTCCAGGAAGGCACGGAGGCCCTCGGCGGCCTCGCCGCGGCTAAACAACTCCTGCACCAGCCCGGCCTCGTGGGACAAGCCGTCCGCCAGGGGACGGTCGAACGCGGCGTTGACGGCGTCGATGACGGCCCGCTGGGCCGGCCGCGAGGCGGCTGACAGCTGGGTGGCCAGCGCCAGCGCAGCGGTGACTGCATCCTCGTCGGCAAGGCGGTCGACCAGGCCCATGGCCAGGGCTTCCGCAGCGGGCACTTGGCGGCCGGTGAGCATGATGTCCAGCGCGTGTCCCCGCCCGACCAGCCGCGGCAGCCGCTGGGTTCCGCCGGCCCCCGGGATCAGGCCGAGCTTGACCTCGGGCAGCCCGAACCGGCCGCGCGGGCCCGACACCCGCATCGTGCAGGCCATGGCCAGCTCCAGGCCGCCGCCCAGGGCGAGCCCGTCTACCGCGGCGACCGAGGGCCACGGCGCTGCGGCCAGGCGGGTGTTGACGGCGCGCATCTGGCCGCCGTAGGCGGCGAACGACGCGGCGTCAATCGACGACATGTGCTTGATGTCGGCGCCCGCGGCAAAAAACCCATCCACCGCCGAGGCAATGATCATTACCTTGACCCGGTCACTGGCCACGTCGATGGCGGCGTTCAGCCCGTCCAGGATCGGCGGTCCCAGCGCGTTGGCCGGGGGCCGGTTCAGCGTCACGAGCACCACCCCCGGTGCTGCCTCGCGCCAGCTGACAGCGGCCTGCTCCTGGCTTACGGTCACTCCGCGCTCCTCTCCGCATGATCCCGGCCGCCGCCCCGGCGGAACGTCAGGCTCATTCTTCACCGCGGTCCTGCCGGACCGGGATGAGCAGGTTGCTGCGTACCTGGTCGAGTTCGACGGCGGCCAGGCCGGCCCCGGTCAGGTACAGGGCCACCCCGCCGTACTGTGCGTCCAGGTGCTCGAGGGCGGCTGTCATGGCGGCGGCGGGCATCTCGAACAAGGGCCCGGACCGCGTCCGGCGCCAGCCCGGCCGGGGCCAGCAGGTCCGCGTAGGCGGCCACCCGGTTCGGCCGGAACACCCCGGTGAGCGCGGCCGGTCGATGACGGCGCGCTCGGCTGGGTCGAAGCCGCCGCCGAGGTCGTCGCGCCGGGCCGTCCAGGACCGCTGCATCCGGTTCACTGGCGTCCGGTCAGGCCATGGTGAGGCCGCCGCTGACGGACAGCGTCTGGCCGGTGATGAAGCCCGCCGCGTCCGAGGCGAGGAACGCCACCGCGGGGCCGATGTCCTCCGGCTGGCCGAGCCGCTTCATCGGCACGGCCCGGGTCATCCCGCCGATCACTTTTTCCGCGTCACCGGCACCGGTGGCGAACGCGCGCAGCATGGGCGTGTCGGTGGGCCCGGGGCAGACCGTGTTCGCGGTGATCCCCTGGCCCGCGACCTCGCGGGCCAGCGTCTTGGTGAACGCGATGATGCCGCCCTTGGCCCCGGAGTACACCGCCTCCAAGGACGAGCCCACCCGGCCCGCGTCGGACCCGATGTTGATCACCCGGCCGAAGCCGCGCTCCATCATGCCCGGCACCACCGTGTGCAGGACCCGCAGCGCGCCCTTGAAGTTGATCTCCAGGATCTTGTCCCAGAACTCCTCGGTGGTCGCTACGAACGGCATGAAGTCGTCCCACCCGGCGTTGTTGACCACCACCTCCACCGGGCCGAGCTCGGCCTCAACGGCCCGCACCCCGGCCTGGACCGAGGACGTGCGGGTCACGTCGGTCTCGACCGCGATCACGGTGCCACCCGCGGCGGTGAGCTCCTTGGCGGTCTGGGCCGCGGTGGCCAGGTTCAGGTCGGCGATGGCGACCCGGAACCCCTGCTCGGCCAGGGACGCGGCAATGCCCCGGCCGATGCCCTGGGCGCCTCCGGTGACCATGGCGACGCGGTTGCTCATCTCGCTGTCTCCTCTGCGTTGAGTTAGCTGAGCGGGGCCGGGTTGAGCTGCTCCGGCCCAGGGGAGTGGTGCCACACCACCGGGCCGGCCACGATGGATTTGCTGGACAGCCTGCGGTTCAGCACCGACTGCGCCTCCCGTGCCGCGTCGATGACCCGGCCGAGGTCGAGGCCGGTGGCCACGCCCATCTCGTGGAACATGCCGACCAGGTCCTCGGTGGCGATGTTGCCGGTCGAGCCCTTGGGCACCGGGCAGCCGCCCAGCTCGCCGAAGCTCGACTCGAAGCTGGTGCAGCCCGCCTCCAGCGCCGCGTACGCGTTGGCCAGGCCCTGGCCGCGGGTGTTGTGGAAGTGCGCGGTGACCTCCACCCCGGGCAGCCGGTCCAGCGCGGCCGCGAAGAACTCCGAGACGTAGGCCGGGTTGGCCATGCCGGTGGTGTCCCCGAAACCGATCTCCTGCGCCCCGTCCCCGGCGAACTCCTCGGCCAGGCCGAGCACCCGGTCCAGCGGGACCCGGCCCTCGAACGGGCAGCCGAACGAGGTCGCGATCACCGCGCAGAACTTCAGGTCCTCGGCCAGGATGCGCTTGCTCATGACCCGGACGTCCGCCATGGTCTCCTCGACCGTGCGGTTCACGTTCTTCTTGTTGTGCGTCTGCGAGGCGCTGACGAACAGCGTCGCGTCGCTGAACAGCTCGCGCACCCGCAGCGCGTGGTCCAGCCCCCGGCTGTTCGGGATCAGTACCATCCGCTCGACCAGCGCCGGCAGGTCCACGCCGCGCAGTACCCCCACCCCGTCAGCCAGCTGCGGGATCACGTCCGGGCGGACGAAGCTGGCCAGCTCCATCCGGCTGAACCCGGCCCGGCCGAGCGCGTTGATCAGCGTGATCTTGTCCCGGGTAGGGATGTGCTCGGGCTCGTTCTGGAAGCCATCCCGCGGCCCGACCTCCCGGATGTGCACCGAGCGGGCACCACCCGCACGCTGACCGTCCCGTGTCACGCTGATACCTGCTCTGCCGGTCCGGGGGGCGACGCCCCGCTCTGCTTTCCCGGGGGACTACCCCCGGAGCCCCCGGCCCCCGCGGGTCGCTGGCTCGGAGGGGACACGCCTTCGGCGCGCCCCGCCTCGTCAGTGCTGGCCCGGGGGGGCGACGCCCCGCTCAGCTGGCCCGGGGGCGACCCCCGACCCCCGGCCCCCGCGGGTCGCTGGCTCGGAGGGGACACGCCTTCGGCGCGCCCCGCCTCGTCAGCGAGGCTGCGCTCCAGGGCTTCCCGGTGCTGTGGCGCGGCCACGTCGATCAGCCGGCGGGCCCGCTCGGCTACCGCGCAGCCGGTCAGCATGGCCACCCCGTGCTCGGTCACCACCGCGTCCACGTCCACCCGGGCGGTGGTGACCACGCCGCCGCGCAGCCGGGGGGTGATGGTGGATTCGCCGCGCGACTCCGACCGCAGCGCAATGATCGACCTGGCGCCGGTCAGCGACGCGGCCCGGCTGAAGTCCACCTGGCCGCCGACCGCGCCGACGTGCACCCCGCGCCGCAGTTCGGCGCCGACCTGGCCGAGCAGGTCCACCTCGATGGCCGAGTTGACCGACACCAGCGACCGCAGCTGCGACAGCACCGCGGGGGCGTGCGTGTAGCTGGCGGGCCGGAACTCGATCGGGAACTCGTGCAGCCGCTGGTAGAGCGTGGTGGAGCCGAGCGCGGCGCCGGTGACGACCAGGCCGCGATCGATCTCCTTCTTCTCGCCGGTGACCACGCCCCGCTCGATGAGGTCGATCACCCCGTCGCTGACCAGCCCGGTGTGGAAGCCGAGCCCCGCGTGGCCGGTCAGCGCCCGCAGCACCGCGGATGGCAGCGAGCCGATGCCTATCTGCAACGTCGCGCCGTCCTCGATAAGACCCGCGACGTTCCGGGCGATCGCGAGGTCGGTGTCATCCGGCGGCCGGATCGGCGCTTGCCTGAGCGGGCGCTCGGTCTCGATGGTGGCGGCGAACGCGGTGAGCGGGATCCGGGCCGAGCCGGCCGTCGCGGGCATCGCGTGGTTGATCTCCGCGATCAGGGTCTTGGTGTGCGGCAGCGCGTCGGCCACGTACTCCACCCCGATGCCCAGGGAGACCAGCCCGCTGGAATCCGGTGGCGAGACCTGGACCAGGCCCACGTCACAGGGCAGCTTGCCCTGGGCGAACATCCGCGGCAGGGCCGAGTAGTGGCACGGCACGACCTCCAGCAGGCCGTGCCGGCTCAGGCCGCGCAGCTCGCCGAGCCCGCCGTAGGACAGCACGGTCAGCTGGTCGGGCAGGTCGCCGGACAGCCGCTCATTCCAGGTCAGCCCACAGAACGCGCGGACCGGGCCGATCGCGTCGACCTGGTCGAGCAGCGCGTTGACCAGGGGTTCCGGCTCGGCCCCGCCCTGGCCCCACCACACCCCGTCCCCGGCGGAGATATGCGCCCGCAGGTCGATCATTCGCTGATCCGCTGTACCAGGGTGGCCGTGCCGAGGCCGCCGCCGCAGCACATGGTGACCAGCCCGATCTCGGCGTCACGCCGCTCCATCTCGGCGAGCAGGGTGCCGAGCAGCCGGGCGCCGGACGCGCCGACGGGATGCCCGAGGGCGATGGCCCCGCCGTTCACGTTCACCCGGTCCGGGTCGGGCTTGAGCTCGCGTTGCCAGGCCAGCACCACCGAGCTGAACGCCTCGTTGACCTCGAACAGGTCGATGTCGCCGATGGTCATGCCGTTACGCTCGAGCAGCTTGCGGGTGGCCGGGATCGGGCCGGTCAGCATGATGATGGGGTCCACGCCCACCGTCGTGTGGTCCATGATGCGGGCCCGCGGCCGCAGGCCGTGCCGCCGGGCGCCGTCGCGGGAGGCCAGCACGACGCCGGCCGCGCCGTCGCTGAGCGGGGAGGAGCTGCCGGCCGTGATCCGGCCGTCCGCAGGCCGGAACACCGGTTTCAGCTCGGCCAGCCCGGCCGCGGTGGTCTGCGGGCGGATGCCCTGGTCGCTGGTCCGGGTCTCGCCGTCGAGCTGCATCGGGATCATCTCCCGGGCGAACCGGCCGGCGGCCACGGCCCGGGCCGCCCGCTGGTGCGAGCGCGCCGCGAACTCGTCCAGCTCGGCCCGGGACAGGTCCCACCGCTCGGCGATGAGCTCCGCGCTCTCGCCCTGCGGCACGAAGTCATACCGGGCCCGCAACGGCTGCGGCCACGGGTCGCCGTACAGCTCGGAGATCTTCGCGGGTGAGTTCATCGGCACATGGCCCATGTGCTCGACGCCGCCGGCGATCACCACATCGTGCGTGCCGGACGCGACGAACGCCGCCGCCACCTCGACCGCGGTCTGGGCCGAGCCGCAGCGCCGGTCCAGCACCATGGCGGGTATCTCGGGCGGGTAGCCCGCCTGCAGCCAGGCGTTACGGGCGATGTTCCGTGACTGCTCGCCGAACGGCGCGGTGCAGCCGATCACCAGGTCCTCGACCGCCCCGGGGGTGAGCCCAGTGCTGGCCAGCAGGGCCTGGTAGACCGCGCCGAGCAGCTCGTTCGGGTGGGTGTCGCGGAACCAGCCACGCTGAGCGTGCGCCCGGCCCATAGGGGTGCGCAGTGCCTCTACGAGCAGGGCCTCACCGCGGGCGGCGAACGGGCTGGCGCGCATCAGATCACCGTCCCTCCGTCAACGGGCAGCACCTGGCCGGTGACATAGGAGGCGGCGTCGGAGGCGAAGAACACGAACGCCCCGGCGACTTCCTCCGGGCTGGCCCAGCGGCCGAGCGGGATGCGGGCGAGAGTAAGCGCGGCGAGCTTTTCGTTGCTGCGAATGTTCTCGGTCATGGCCGTCGCAGCCAACGGTGCCACCGCGTTGACGGTGATCTGCTTTTTCGCCAGTTCCCGGGCCAGTGACTTGGTCAGGCCGACGATCCCGGCCTTGGCCGCGCCGTAGTTGACCTGGCCGACGGTGCCGGTCAGGCCAGCCGCCGAGGTCACGTTGATGATCCGGCCGGTGCCACCGGTGGCCAGGAACGGCAGCGCGGCCTGGCTGACGGTGAAGGTGCCGCCCAGGTGGATTCCGATGACGAGCTGGAACTGCTCCGGGGTCATCTTGGCGAACATGGCCGGGGCGATCGCGCCCGCGTTGTTGACCAGGATGTGCAGGGTGCCGCCGGCCAGGTCCGCGGCCTGCGCGGCGGCCTGGGCCGCCTGCCCGGCGTCGCGCACGTCCACGGCCGCCGCCTCGGCCCGGCCGCCCGCCGCGGTGATCTCCGCGGCCACCGTGGCCGCCGCGTCCTTGTCGATGTCGGTGACCAGCACGCTGGCCCCGGCCGCGGCGAAAGCCCGGGCCACGGCGGCGCCGATGCCCTGGCCCGCACCGGTGACCAGCGCGGACCGGCCGGTGAGGGAGAACAGGCCGTCGGCGGACATCAGTAGCTCCGGGGCAGGCCGAGCACGTGCGAGCCGAGGAAGTTGAGCACCATCTCCTGGCTCAGCGGGGCGATCTTCAGCAGCCGGGCTTCGCGGAAGTACCGGGCCACGTGGTACTCCTCGGAATAGCCCATGCCGCCGTGCGCCTGCAGCGCCCGGTCCGCGGCGTCGAAGCCCGCGTCCGCGCACAGGTACTTGGCCGTGTTGGCCTCCCGCCCGCACGGCTTGCCGTGGTCGTAGAGCCAGGTCGCCTTGCGCAGCACGAGTTCCGCGGCGTCCAGCCGGGCCAGCGAGTCGGCCAGCGGGAACTGGATGCCCTGGTTCATGCCGATCGGGCGGCCGAACACCTCCCGCTCGCTGGCGTAGCGCACCGCGCGGCGCAGCGCGACCCGGCCCAGGCCCAGCGCCTCGGCCGCGACCAGCATCCGCTCCGGGTTGAGGCCGTCCAGCAGGTAGCGGAAGCCCTCGCCCTCCTCGCCGACCCGGTGCGCGGCGGGCACCCGCAGGTCGTCGATGAACAGCTCGTTGGAGCTGACCGCGTTGCGGCCCATCTTCCGGATCGGCCGGATGTCGACGTGCTCGCGGTCCAGGTCGGTCAGGAACAGGGTCATGCCCTGGGTTTTCCTGGCGGAGTCCTCGAACTTGGTGGTCCGGGTCAGCAGCAGGATCTTCTCCGACTCCATGGCCTTGGAGATCCAGATCTTGCGGCCGTTGACGACGTAGTCATCCCCGTCGCGGCGGGCGAACGTGGTGATCCGGGTGGTGTCCAGGCCGGCTCCCGGCTCGGTGACGCCGAAGCACACGTGCAGGTCGCCACGGGCGATGCGGGGCAGCGTCTCCTGCTTCAGCTCGGCTGAGCCGTGCACGATCACCGGGTGCATGCCGAAGATCGACAGGTGCATGGAGCTGGCGGCGTTCATCCCGCCGCCGGACGCGGCCACCTCCTCCAGCAGCAGCGACGCCTCGGTGATGCCGAAGCCGTGCCCGCCGTACTCCTCCGGGGTGGTGATGCCGAGCCAGCCGGCGTCGGCAAAGGCCTGGTAGAACTCGGCCGGGAACTCGTGCGCGGTGTCCTTGTCCAGCCAGTACTGGTCGTCGAACCGCGCGGCGAGCTCGGCGACCGCTTTGCGGATGATCGCCTGGTCTTCGGTGAGCTCAAAATCCACGGCGCTGGCCTGCCTTCTCCTCAGCTGACTCCTGCTGGGCTGCCGTCTGTGCCTGCCCCGTACGCGGTCACCTCGACCGGCGCGCAGCCACCTCTGCTGCTATTTGGCTTGATGATAACAAAGGACTGACCAAATACCTAGACCAGATCCCGCCGCCGGCAGTGCTCCGGCCGTGCCGAGCCCAGATCGTGTTCCCTGACCGTCGTTCCAGTGACGGTAAGGGAACACAAACGGCGAACAAGATCATCAGCAGCGGGGATTCAGTGCTCCGGGATTAGGGGGAGGGCGTCGGCGATACGGTCGTGCCAGGTGGAGGGCGGGCCGTACAGGTGCTCGTCGAGCTTGGCCCGCTTGTAGAACAGCTGCAGGTCGTGTTCCCAGGTGTAACCGATCGCCCCGTGCAGGGTCAGGGCGCTGTCGGCGGCCGCTGCTCCGTCGGCGGTGACCTGGGCCTTGGCCGCGGCCGCGTGCAGCAGTGCCTGCGGGTCGGCCGGCCTGCACTGAGGCGGCGGCGAAGTACACCACGGACCGGGCCGCCTCCACCCCCACCAGGATCGTGGCCGCGGCGTGCTTGACCGCCTGGAACGAGCCGATCGGCACGCCGAACTGATACCGCTGCTGGCTGTAGGTGACCGCCAGGTCCAGCATCCGCCCGGCGGCGCCGAGCGAGTCGGCGGCGACGAGCACCGCGGCCCGGGCCGCGGTGGCCGGCCATACCGCGGCGGGATCGGCCGGCAGCAGCTCCGAGGCCGCGCCATCCAGGACCACGTCGGCGACCGAGCGGCTGCGGTCCAGCAGGTGCCGGGGCGTCACGCTGACCCCCGCCGTGTCCGCCCGGACGAGGCGCAGCTCAGGCCCGGTGCCGGGATCCGCCAGGACCACGAAGCGGGCGGCCGTGCCCGCGGCCAGCATCCGCGGCACTGACCCGGTGACCGCCCCGCCGGGGCTGGCCGCCAGCAGCGTGGCGGTGTCCGGCATCGCCTCGGCCGGGATGGCCAGCGCGGCGGTCTCCCCGCGCAGCGCGGCGGTGACCAGGTCAGGCCGCCCGGCCAGGGCAGGCGCGGCGAGCACGGTGGCCAGCCAGGCGGCGGACGGCGCGGCGGCCCGGGCCAGTTCCTCCGCGGTCAGCGCGAGCTCAACCAGCCCGCCGCCCTCGCCGCCCAGGTCCTCGGGCAGGCCAACGCCAGCGAAGCCGCTGGCGGCGAAGCGGCTCTCGAACGCGGCCGGGTCGCCCGCGTCCAGCCAGCCGCGGACTGCGGCGGGCGGCGCCGCGTCCGCGAGCCAGCCGCGGAACACCTCCTGGTAGGTGTCCTGTTCCTCGGTCAGTGCCCACGGCACAGCTGGCCCCTTTCATCCCGCTCCCGCGGGAATGCAGTTAGCCCCTTCATCCCGCCACCGCGGCAATACGGCTGGTCCTCCCCGCCTCCGCAGCGTGACGATGGTAGATTCGGTATGACCAAAGGGCCATGGGTATAAGGTACGACCAAAAGAAGCAGGGTAGCCGAGCGGATGACTGAATCAGCGACGTCTGGCGGGCCACCCAGCCGCCCGCGGGTGCAGCTGGCCCCCATGCATGTCCCCAAGGCCTCCGATGTCCTCGCGGACGAGTTGCGTGAGCGCATCCTGCGCGGGGAGTTCGCCGAGGGCACGGCGCTCCCGCCGGAGCGGGAGTTCGTCACCCAGACCCGGATGAGCCGGACCACCGTGCGTGAGGCGCTGCGCATCCTCGAGGTGCAGGGACTGGTCCGGATCAAGACCGGCCGGTCCGGCGGGGCTTTCGTGCAGCGGCCGGACGGCGAGTCGGTGGCCAGCTCGGTCAACCTGCTCATCCGGGGCCGCCAGGTGCGCATAGCCGCGCTGCTGGAAACCCGGGAGGCGATCGAGCCGGCCTGCGCGCAGCTCGCCGCCAAGTACCGGACCGACGAGGACCTGGCCCGGCTGGAGCAGGCCAACGACGCGATCTCGGCCGCGACCGAGTCGCTGGCCAGCTTCTTGCAGGCCAACGTGGACTGGCATGTCGCAGTGGCCATCGCCAGCCACAACGAGCTGCTGACCGGCTTCATGACGGCGCTATCGCGGGCCATCTACGCCTCCACCGACAACCAGGGCTTCGTGGACGCCGAGGTGCGGCGGATGACCGTGAAGGCGCACCGGGCCATCACCGAGGCGATCCGGGCCCAGGACCCGGACGCTGCCTTCCGCCGGATGAAACGGCATGTGCATGCCTACGCCGAGGCCGTGGCCGAGGTGGAGGACCGGACCGCGATCGAGGTCCCGGAGGACTGACCGCAGCTCTGGCCGGAGCGCGGGCTGCTCACCGCAGGCCTTTGACCTGGGCCCGGATCTGCTCCACAGCCTCGGGGTTCTCGGCCCCGGACAGGTCGCCGGGGTCGGCGCCGAGCACCGCGGCCCGCACCGCGCGCCGCATGATCTTCGCTGACCGGGTCTTGGGCAGCTGGCTGACCCGGATCACCTGCGCGGGCGCGAACGGCTTACCGAGTTCCGCGGCGACCCGGTCGCGCAGCCGCGCCGAGACCTCGATGTCGTAGATCTGCCTGTCGTCGCCAGCACTGCCGTCGCCCGCGCCGCCGCCTGTGCTGGCCCGGGCGACCCAGAACGCCCAGACCGCCTCGCCTTTGACCTGATCAGGCACCCCGATCACGGCGGACTCGGCCACGGCTGGGTCCGCGGCCAGCACCGACTCGATCTCGGCCGGGGCCACCCGCTTGCCGGCCACGTTCATCACATCGTCGGAGCGGCCCAGGATGTACCAGCCGCCGTCGGTGTCCGCCAGCGCGTAGTCGCCGTGCCGCCACAGGCCGGGGAAGGTGGACCAGTACGCCTCCTGGTAGCGTGCGTCGTCTTTCCACACGCCGCGGGTCATCGCCGGCCACGGCTGGCGGCAGACCAGCTCGCCGATGGCCCCGCGGATCGGCCGCGCCTGGTCGTCCACCACGTCCACGTCCATGCCGAGGGCCGGGCCGCCAAGAGAGCAGCTGCGGATCTCCTCGGCCGGGTACGGGCACAGGAATGAGCCGCCCACCTCGGTGCCGCCGGAGAAGTTGATCACCGGGACCCGGCTGCCGAACACGTCCCGGGCCAGCCACTCGTACGCCTCAGCGTCCCACGGCTCGCCGGTGGAGCCGAGGATCCGCACCGACGACAGGTCAGCCTGGGGCACGCTGTCCGCCGCGGCCCGCAGCGTGCGGATGAGCGTGGGTGAGACACCGAGCATGGACACGGCGTGCCGTTCCGCGAGCCGCCACAGCCGGTCCGGGCCCGGGGTGTCCGGCGAGCCTTCGTACAGCAGGACCGTGCCGCCGCAGGCGTGGGTGCCGACGATGGACAGCGGGCCCATGATCCAGCCCAGGTCGGTGATCCAGCAGAACGTGCGGTCCGGCGCGATGTCGAAGCCGTACGCGACCTCGCTGGCCACCTTGACGCCGAATCCGGCGTGCGTGTGCACGGCGCCCTTGGGCTGGCCGGTGGTGCCCGAGGTGTAGGCCAGCAGCAGCACGTCCGACGCGGCGGTGGGCTCGGTGGCCGGGTCCGGGTCCGCGGCCAGCAGCTCGGCCCAGGAGATCTCCCGGTCGCGGCGTGGCGCGGGTTCCCCGCCCAGATTGCCGGTCACCACCACCAGGCTGACCCCTGGGCAGCTCAGCAGGGCCTCGTCCAGCTGCGGTTTCATGGCCACGGCCCGGCTGCGGCGGATGGTCCCGGCCGCGGTGATGACCGCCTTCGCGTCGGCGTCGCGCAGCCGCGCCGCGATCGCCGCGGGCGCGAACCCGGAGAACAGCGGCACGGCGATCGCGCCGAGGCTGGCCACCGCGTACAGCGCGGTCACCGCCTCCGGGGTCATCGGCAGGTACAGGGCCACCGCGTCGCCCGGGCCGATGCCCCGGGCGCGCAGCCCGGCCCGGGCCCGGGCCACCTGGCCGGCCAGGTCAGCGAAGCTGAGCTGGCGCACGTCCCCGGCCTCGGTCTCGTGCACGACCGCGGTGGCGCCCGGCGTCTGCGCTGCCCACCGGCCCAGGCAGGCGTCGGCGATGTTGAGGTGGCCGCCCGGGAACCAGTCCGGGTAGGCGATGCCCCGGCTGAGGTCGACCACCGCGCGGTACGGCACCTGGAACTCGATGCCCAGGTCCTGGACGACCTCGTGCCAGAACGCGCCGATGTCCGCGACCGACCGGGCCCGCAGCTCGTCCACGGTGGCGGCGCCGAGCCTGCGCATCAGCCGGGCCACGTTGGAGTGCTCCAGGTAATCGGCCGAGGGGCGCCAGGTGTAGGTCATGTCAGCTCCTCGGCATCCGCAGGATGCGCTCGGCCACGATGTTGCGCTGGATGAACGTGGACCCGCCGGCGATGGCGGTGCCGCGGGCCTGGTTGGCCAGGCGCAGCCAGCGCTGGGCCGGGGCCTGCTCATCGTCCAGGCCGAACTGGCCTGCCAGCGGTTCCAGCGAGAGCCGGAAGTCAGCCATGTCCTCCACCAGCGGGCAGAAGTAGAGCTTGCCGATCGAGGTGACCGGCCCGGGCGGCGCCCCGGCGGCCGCGCCGGAAATGACCCGCTGGCTGATCGCATGGTGCACCAGGGTGCGCGCCCACAGCTCGGCGACCGTCCGCCGCACCTGCGGGTCCGCGCCGAGCGGGCGGCCCTGCGAGTCGGTCATCTGGCGCACGTCGGCGATGATGTCCTCGATCGCCTTGCCGGTGTTGACCCGGCCGGTGGCGATGGCGACCCGCTCGAAGGCCAGCGTGCCCATGGCCACAGCCCAGCCGCCGTCCACCTCGCCGACCACCGCGTCGTCCGGCAGCAGCACGTCGTCCAGGAACACCTCGTTGAACTCGGCCTCGCCGAGCATGTGCGCCAGCGGCCGCACCGTGATGCCGGCGCTGTCCATGGGCAGCAGGAAATAGGTGATGCCCTTGTGCCGCTCACCGCCGCCGGTCCGGGCCAGCAGGATCGCGTGCGCCGCGATCTGGGCCCGGCTGGTCCAGATCTTCTGGCCGCTGATCCGCCAGCCCCCACCCCCCGCCCGCCGCCCAATTCCCCCTTCAACGTCCCCCTGCACCCGCGTTGCCTTGGTGCGCAGCGAGGCCAGGTCCGAGCCGGAGTCGGGCTCGGAGAACAGCTGGCACCAGATCTCCGCGCCGGTCAGGATCGGCCGGAGGTAGCGCTCCTTCTGGGCGGCGCTGCCGAAGTGCGCGATCGTCGGCCCGGCGAAATCCTCGCCGATGATGTTGAGCCGGTCCGGGGCGCCTGCCCGGTCGCACTCCTCGCCGAAGATCGCCCGCATCCGCTCGTCGAGTCCCTGGCCGCCGTACTCGGCCGGCCAGGTCAGCCCGGCGTACCCGGCCTCGAACAGCATCCGCTGCCACTGCCGCCAGAACGCGGCCTGGCCGGCCAGGCCGCCGGCTCCGGCCACGGCAGCCGCGGCAGGTTCTGCTGCAGCCAGCTACGGACACCTTCCCGGAAGCTCTCCTCGTCCGGGGCCGCCGCATGGTCCATCCTCAGGCGCCGGCCTTCAGCTTGGCCGCGATGTCGGCGCGGAGCAGGTGCTTCTGGATCTTGCCGGTCGCGGTCATAGGCAGCCCGGTGACGATCTCCAGCCGTTCCGGCACCTTCTGGATCGCCAGGCCCGCACCGACGAGGTAATCCTTGATCTGCCCGAGCGCCGGTGGCTCGGCGCCCGCGGCGGGCACGAGGTAACAGCACACCCGTTCGCCCATGGTCTCGTCCGGCATGCCCACCACCGCCACCGCGCCGACCGCCGGATGCGCGGTGAGCAGGTCCTCGACCTGGCGCACGCTGATGTTGAGCCCGCCGCGGATCACGATGTCCTTCAGCCGGCCGGTGACCCGGACATAACCGTCGGCGTCCATCGTGCCGAGATCACCGGAACGGGAGAACCCGTCGGCCGTGTACATGGCCGCGGTGGCCTCGGGCTGGTTGATGTACTCCAGCGAGTTCATCGAGCCGCGGTAGGCGATGTCCCCCTCCTCGCCCCGGGGCACCTCGCGGCCCGCGGCGTCCACGATGCGGACCTCCTGGCCAGGCAGGGCCTTGCCGTCCGAGGTCAGCGACCGGGCCGGGTCGTCGGCCAGGGTGCACATCGTCGTCGTGATGTTCTCGGTGCGCCCGTAGAGGCTGAGCACGGCCATGTTCGGGATGGCCAGGCGGGCCGCCTCGACGAAGCTGCCCGGGATGGGCGCCCCGGCCGACACCCAGAACCGCATGCTGCTGGCGTCGTGCACGTCCGGGTCGTACACGCTCAGCAGCATCTGCAGGAAGGTGGTCGCGGTCACCGAGCCGGTGCAGCCGAACTTGGCGATCCGCTCCAGGCCCTCGCGCGGTTCCCAGATCTCCATGATGTGGGAGCCCGCGCCGTACAGCAGCGGCAGCAGGATGCTGGTGACCAGGCCCGTGGTGTGGGTGACTGGCGACGGGCCGAACTGCACGTCGGCGGCGGAGTACTGCCAGGCCGCGCCGAGCAGCCGGGCCCCGCAGGCCATCGTGTTGAACGTGTGCAGGCAGCCCTTGGGCTGGGAGGTGGTGCCGGAACTGAACACGATCACGAATGGGTCGTCCGGGCTGGGCTCCGGGCCGAGTTCCGCCGCGGCGGCCTCCGCGCTGGCGTCCACCGGGAGATCGGTGGAGGCGATCGTGCCCGGCACCGGCTCGCCGCGCACGGCGAAGATCGAGTCGATGGGGCGGGTGGTCGCGTTGATGTCGGCAAACATGCGGGCGTGGTCGAACTTGCGGAACTCACCCGCGGTGAAGACCGCTTTCACCGCGGCGCTCTGCGTGATGTAGCTGACCTCGTCGCGCCGGTAGATCGGCATGATCGGCACGATGATCGCGCCGATCCGGGCCAGGGCCACGGCGATGATGGCGAACTCGGTCCAGTTCGGCAGCTGGACCGCGACCCGGTCGCCGCGGCCGATGCCCCGGCGGGCCAGGCCGGCCGCGAGCCGCAGCGCACTGTCGTGCAGTCCGGCGAAGGTGAGTGAGGTCGTGGCGTCGGACAGGAATACCTTGCCGGGGCGCTCCGCGGCCTGCCGCGCCACGGCGCCGAACATCGTGTCGCCGCGCCAGAGACCTTCGGCGTAGTACGTCGCGATCTGCTCCGGTGAGTACCGGTCGTTTACCGTCGCCAAAGCCATGGGTGCCTGCCCGTTGCCGTCTGTTCCGGTAGGGAGCGCCGCTGCGCCTCCCGATTTTGGTCCCACAATATAATGGTCAGACCTATTGGACAATGCCCTGCGGGGGCCGGGCCGGGTCAGCGGCGCTGCCACACCGGCTCGCGCTTCTCCCGGAAAGCAGCCACGCCTTGCCGGGTGACCGGCCCGGGGTGGCCGGGCCTGGTGAGGCTGGGAACGATCGTTCACATCGTGCTATTTTCTGCGGATGGAGAGGGATCGGAAGATCCTCGAGGCGGCGGCTGAGGCCTTCTACGAGAAGGGCTTTCACGGTGTGGGGGTCGATGAGCTCGGCCGCCGCGCCGGGCTGACCGGGCCTGCCCTCTACCGTCACTTCTCCGGGAAAGACGAGATCCTGGCGACCCTGCTCAACGAGGCCCTGGATGAGCTGATCAGCGCGACCGCGCCGGTACACGGCGACCCGCGGTCCGATCTCGAGCGCGCGCTGCGTCATCACGTCAGCTTCGCCATCGGCCACCGTCACCTGGTCAACATCTACCAGCGGGAGGTCCGGTCCCTGGCCGAGCCGTGGAAGAAGCCGTTCGACCGGCGCCGTGCCGCGTACATCGACGGGTGGGAGGGGCTGTTCGCGCGGCGGTTCCCCGAACTCGACCAGGGCAGTGTCTCAGCTGTCACCCAGGCCTGCCTCGGCATGATCTTCTCGTTGCCGTACTGGCCGGGCCGCCGGGTCCGCGATGTTGATATCCCGGCCCTGCTCATGCAGTTGCTGTTGCGCGGTACTGAGTCGCTCGACAGCACGCTGTCCTGATTCCCTGCCGCTCGTGAATGGCCGGTTAACTCGCGATGCGATGGCGTGACCGGCTGGCGGGGGGCGGCAGTCGCGGCTGACCATGCGCCGGGCTGGCTGGCGATTGAGGGTTGTGCGGAAAATTTGATATCATTATGCTAGCAAGTGGTATCGAGCCCGTCTGTCAATGGAGGTGGGTCAGGTGGCAGTACAGGATCTGGCCGTGCAGAGCCGCCGGGTCTCCGGCCAGCAGGTCACCGAGCGCCCGGCGCGGTTCTGGCCCGGCCTGTGGCTGCTGGTACTCGGCATCGTCATCCTGCTCGCCGGGGTAGCCCTGGCCGTGACCGCCGCGCATCTCTCCGGTGGCACGGCGAAATTCGTGATCCTGCTCTGCGTTCTCGTCCTGCTGGCGGGCCTGCTCGTGCTGCGCGGCCTGGTCGCCGTCGTGCCGGGCCAGGCGCGGGTCATCCAGCTGTTCGGCCGGTACCGCGGGACCATCCGCGAGTCCGGCCTGCAGTGGGTGAACCCGTTCACCGTCCGGATCGTGGTCTCGACCAGGATCCGGAACCAGGAGTCGTCGCAGCTCAAAGTCAATGACGCGGACGGCAACCCGATCGAGATCGCGGCCGTCGTGGTCTGGCAGGTCCAGGACACCGCGAGCGCTACCTACGCCGTTGACGATGCCCTTGACTTCGTGACCATTCAGATGGAGACCGCTGTCCGGCACATCGCGTCCAGGTATCCCTACGACAGCCGCGGCAGCGGCGCACTGTCACTGCGAGATAACGCCGATGAGGTCACCGAGCGGCTGTCAGCCGAGCTGACGGCACGGGTAAGGCCGGCTGGCGTGCAGATCATCGAGACGCGCCTCACCCGGCTGTCGTATGCGCCGGAGATCGCCCAGGCCATGCTGCGCCAGCAGCAGGCGAGCGCGGTCGTCGGCGCGCGTCAGCGCATTGTCGAAGGCGCCGTCGGCATGGTGCGGCTGGCCCTGCAGCGCCTCGACGAGGAAGGCGTCGTCGAGCTGGACGAGGAGCGGAAGGCGGCAATGGTCTCGAACCTGCTCGTGGTCCTGTGCAGCGAGCAGGCGACGCAGCAGGTCGTGAACACCGGCTCGCTGTATCAGTGACGATCCGCGTGGGACCGCGATGACCGAGCGCAAGAGCGTACTGCTGCGGCTGGACCCGGCCGTGCACGACGCCTTGGCCAAATGGGCTGCTGACGAGCTGCGCAGCACGAACGCCCAGATCGAGTTCCTGCTGCGGCGCGCCCTGGCCGAGGCTGGCCGGCTGCCCAGCCAGGTCAGGGAGCAGCGCAGGCCAGGCCGGCCGCCCCGCGGCCCCGTCGCTGGCTAGTGCGCCGCCCCGGGCCAGCCAGCGGCGGCTGGCACCGGGGCCGCCACCGGGCCTCAGCCCATCAGCTGGCGGTAGCCATGCCGTCCCGGCGGACGGCTGCTACTTCTTCACCGTGCTCGCCAGCCCGAGCCGGACCGCCTCGGACGCGGCGACATTCCGGGACGGGGCACCGAGCTTGGCCAGCACGGCCGAGACGTGATGATCGACGGTCTTGGCTGAGATGAACAGCTGCCCGGCGATCTCGGCGTTGGTATGCCCGCCCACGATCAGGTCGAGCACCTCGTGTTCCCGCCGGGTCAGGCCGAGCGGGTGCGCCCGCGTCGCCGTGCGCGGGCCGGCCGGGATGGACCGGATCCCGAGCGCGCGCATCTTCTTCCGGGCCACCCGGACGGTGGCGGTGGCGCCGAGGGCGGTGAGGATGCGCAGGGCCTCGCGCAGCGCGTCCTCCTCCGAGCTGCCCAGCAGGGCCAGCGCGGCCTCGTAGGGGCAGCCCAGCTCCTCCCAGAGCCGGGCCGCGCCCGCCCAGTCGCCGTCGAGCTCGCGCTGGTAGGGCTGGGCGAGAGGACCGCGCGGGCCCCGGGAGGAGCCGGTACGCATCAGCCAGACAGCGACCGCGCCACGTTCCCAGTGGTCGCAGCCGGCCGCGTGGTCATCGGCCAGCTCCGCCTCGCGGACCGCCGCCGCCGGGTCGTCTTCGAGCCAGAACGCCTCGGCGCGGTTCAGCCGCACGGGCACGATGCTCTGTGCCTCCCCGGCGCCATCGGCGTATTCGATGGCTTCATCAAGGAACTTCCAGGCGTCGGCCTTTCCCTGGCGGGCCCGGATCGTGCCGAGCCGGTTCAGCGGGCAGAGCCGGATGCTCTGCGACGGGCCGCCCCGGCGCAGGAGTTCCCTGGCGACGGTCATGGCCTCGTCCCAGCGCCCGGTCCGCTCCAGCATGTTGGTCCGCTCGCTGCGCAGGAAGATGGAGTACGTGGTGATGTCGTGGTCGTCGCAGTAGGCCACGCCGTCGGCGAAATACGGCTCGCTCAGTGCGAATTCCCGGCCGGCCACGTAGTTGGCGTAGAAATTCACGTAGGCCCGGCCTACCTGGGCGTCATGCCGTCCGGCCAGGGCGATGTCCAGGGCCCGGCGCATTGTGCCAGCCCAGTCACGGCCGGCCGGATGCAGCGAGCAGGCCTCGGTGTTGAGCGCGTCGCTGAGGACATCGGTCAGGCCCAGCGGCGCGGCGATGGCCGCGGCCTGGTGGGCCAGCTCGATCGCCTCGGCATGCTGGTAGTTCACCATCCGCAGTGAGGCCAGGCTGGAGTACGCCGCAGCCAGCTCGGCGGTTGGCCCGAGCGGCTCGAGCAGCGCTATCGCGGCCTTGGCTGCGGCGATCCCCTCCCGGCCGCGGCTCACCGAGCACAGCGAGCACGCCAGCCAGCGCAGCGTGTCGCCCTCGCGCAGCCGGTCACCCGTCTGGCGCCACAGGACGAGCGCCCGCTCGCGGGCGTCGACCGCGTCCTGCCAGTGGTCCAGCAAGGAAACTTCGTATGCGTACGCGTCGTACAGGCGCGCGGCCGCCGCGGGATCCGCCCCGTCCGCGAAGCGCAGGGCCCGCTGATACTGCGCGCCCGCTTCGCGGTGCGAGCCCAGGTTCGCGGCGCGGAGCGCGGCGGCGGGCGCATACCGCAGGACCGCCGGCCCATCCGCTGCGCCTTCCGCGTGGAAGGCCATCTGGGCGTCGTCATCGCAGCCGAGACTGCCTAGGGCCGCAAGGATCCTGGTGTGGATGAGCCCGCGGCGGTGGGCGGGGATGACTTCCTGAACGGCCAGCCGGGCAATCTCGTGCCGGAACTTCAGCGTCACCCCGTCCCCGGTGAGCAGGCCGGCGGCGAGGAGCTCATCGACGACGGACGGCGGGCAGTCGGTGACCGATTCCAGCAGCGGGAAGTCAACCCGGGCGCCGATCAGGGCCGCGACGTCCAGCACTTCCCGGGCACCGGCGCTCAGCCGGGACACGCGGGCCAGGACCGCTTCGCGGGCCGACGCCGGGACCTCGCCCATCCCTGATGCCACGACCTCGGTCAGGTAAAAGGGGTTCCCACCGGTCAGCCGGTAGAGCGCCGCGGCGTCAGGCCCGCGGTCGCCGGCCAGGATCTGTACCGCACCCTCCGACAGCGGCGCTAGGCTGACCCGCCGGACCGACCGTTGGGTGGCGAGATCGCCCAGGGCGATGCGGAGCGGATCGGCCGCGGCCAGGCCTTCGTCGCGGTAGGTGGCGATGAGCAGGACGGTGGCGTCGCGGATGCGCCGGCCCAGGAAGCGCAACAGGTCAATGGTGGCCTCATCGGCCCAGTGGATGTCCTCCACCACCACGACATGCAGCTCGTCTGGCTCGCTGACCTGGCGCAGCAGGGCACCGAACAGCTCCTCGCGCGGAGCGTCCGCGCGGCACAGCTCCAGCAGCTCCCCGCCGAGCTTGGCCGCGATGTCGAACAGCGGCCCCAGCGGCCGGGGGGTGAACAGCCCGTCGCAGGCTCCCCAGAACCAGCCCGCGTCGGGCAGGTCACGCTGCAGCTGCTCGACTAGCGCCGACTTCCCCACGCCCGCCTCGCCGGCGACAAGCACCAGCCGGCCCTGGGCCTTCCGGGCCTCCCCTGCGTAGCTAGCCAGCGCGGCGAGCTGCGCTTCCCGTTCCAACAGCACCTCTTCAGTGTCCATACCCGGGGCCGGTGGCGCTACCAGGCAGGACACCCATATAGGGGAACGGCGGAAAACCGGGGAACGGCGCAGCGAAAACTAGGTAGCCGCTCCCGATCCGCGGCTGGGGCCAGCCGCCCTACGGTCGCATTGACTCACTCACCGTGACCGAGGAGGGCTCAGTGCCGCTCTACATGGACATCCACACCATCTCCGGCGGGGTAGCCGCCGACGACGTGGCCAAGGCTCACATGGCCGATCTGCAGATCCAGGGCAAGCACGACGTGCGTTACCTGCGCTACTGGGTGGACGAGCAGCAAGGCAAGGTGTTCTGCCTGGTCGAGGCGCCGTCCGCCGAGGCAGCGGCGACCGTGCACGAGGAGGCCCATGGCCTGCTGGCCGACGACATCTATCTGGTGCAAGAAGGCACCTGAGGCAGCTACCACCCACCCGATCAGCTCTGAAGGAGATTCCCATGCGTGCCATCCGCCGCATCGTCAGTTCCGCCACCCGCCTCGCCGCGCTGGCCGTCGTCCTGCTGGGTGGCATCATCGCTGCCCCCGCAGCCTTCGCTGCTCAGGTCCCGCCGCCGGGGAACGTGGGCGGCAGCAGCCCGGCTGGCTCCGTGGCCGTGCACACCGTCACCGTCGGTGGCACCCCGGGCTGGCAGATCGCCCTGTTCATGGCCGGGGCCGCGGTGCTGGCCGCGGCTATCGCAGTGTTGCTGGACCGGATGCGGCCTGCGCGGCGGCGCGAACTGGCCGTGAGTGCCCGCTGACTGCGCCGCCGCCCCTGCCGCCGCCTGCCGCAGCCGCCGCTGCTGTGGCGCGGCTGCGGGCGGCGGTCAGCCGCAGGCGGCGGAGGTTCGCGGCTCGCCGGGCTCGCCAGGAGGAATGTGCACGGCGATCTCGCCGCCGAGCCGGTACCCGGCGGACAGGCCAATGTGGTCACCGCTCCAGAAACGGCCGGCGTCATACCAGTTCGGATGGCGGGTGCTGGCCAGCAGCCCCATGTCCTGGTAGGTCACGGCCAGCACCTCCGCGCAGTAGGCGGTTTCCAGGCTGGCGCCGGGGGCCTGGTGTTTGATGGCTGGCGCGCGGCCGAGCAGCCACCGCGACGCGAGCCGGGCTGTGGAGGGGAAGGGCGTGCCGTCCAGCCGCGCGATCGTGCGCAGGACGGCGTCCTCCATCTCGCGGGTCACCGCCGGGTCCAGCTGGCGCAGCCACGCCCGCTGGCCATACCTGGTAGCCCAGACGAGGACGGCGTCGCGCAGGTCATGCAGCTGGACGCCGCGGTGCCGGGTGCCGGCCCACACGTCGGGCAGGGAGCGGCCAAGCTCGGCGTGCCACAGCAGCGGCGGCAGATCGTCGATGACCACGGCCATGCCCACATGGTTGACGGGGCTGTTGGTCGCCAGCTGGATCGCACGGTCAGCCATGGTGCGCCCGCGGAACAGCCAGACATCGCCGGTGCGGGCCAGATCGATGGCTTCATCCAGGGTGATGCTCGCGCCGGGCACGCTCTAACCTAAGCAGATGCGCGCATGGAAGGTGCTGGGACTGGCCGCCTTCACCGGGGTGGCCGCCACCGGGGTGGTGATCGCCCGCGCCGAACGGCGCCGCCGCGCTGCCACCCCGGATGAGATCCGGGAACGGCTGCACACCCGGCTGGCCGAAACCTCTGCAGCCCGCTCCGCACCCCGCGGCTCCCGGCCACCGGGCAACCACTGACTCTGCGCGCGGTACAGGGGGAAGTCTGGCCAGGCGATGATCTACGCGTGTTCTGGCGGGCCTGGGTTCAGGCCGGCCGCCGGCGCCGGGCGGCTCCCGGCTAGCTAGTGCCGGTGTCAGGCTATATTTGCCCGGTCATGGATCCGGAGATGTCAGTCCTTCATGACGGCGGCCACGCGCGCAGCCTACAACCACCCCGCCGCCCCGGCCCCGATGCTCATCGCCCGGGACTGTACTACCGTCACCCAGGCCTGCACCCATGACCGGGGCAGGCCCGCCTGACCCGGCACCAGCACGTTGAGCGGCCAGGATGGCGTGGTGGCTGCCCTTGCTCAGGGAAGGTCGGCCCGGAGGTCGGCTGGTGCGAATGGTGCGCCGTGCCCGGGCACGATGAGCGCCGGCTCCAGCGCGAGCAGTGTGACGCGTGAGCGTTCCAGCAGTTCCTGGTTCTCGGCGAGCGGATCGGCGGCCGGGCCTTCGCGTGACCACCACAGGTGCGTGCAGGCAGCCAGCCCGCTGCCGGTGGCCACCAGCGTGGTGATGTCTTGTGCGGTGTGGCCAGGCGTGGCCATCAGCCGTACCGAGGGCGACAGCCCGAACCCGTCAGCGGGCCGTTCGGTCCACGAGTCATCCTGGTAAATGGCCCAGAAGTCGTGGAAACGGGCCCGTTCGAACAAGGCAGCGTTCAGGGTGTGGTCGGGATGATGATGACTGAACACCACGTCGCTGACCACGGCCGGATCGACGCCGAGCTGTGCCAGGGGGGCCAGGATCTTCTGGCGGCCAGCGACCATGCCGGGATCCACGACGATGACAGCGCCCTCGTCACGGATCAGCACGACAGTGCTGGCCACCCGCTCAGCGGCATACCCGGCGCACAGGACATCCAGGCGGGCGGTCATAGGCCCATCCTGCCACCGCCGCTCCCGCACCGCCCGCCCTGGCGCGCAGCCGGTGACGCCGGCTCGCCCCTGGCCAGGGCATGCTGGCGGCCGTTCCTGCCACGACGGGAACGATGCCGAAGCCGTGCTGTTGATTAGTCTGCGGCCGATGAACCAGGCGCAGTGAGCACAGGCCTGCTCGCCGCGGCCGCAGCGCTGCCCTCCAGTTCCAGGTGCGGGACGATCGGCTCGAGCGAACGCGGCATCCACCATGCCCCGGCGCCGAGCAGCGTCATGACCGACGGCACCAGGACCATCCGGACCAGCGAGGCGTCGATGAGGACGGCGAAGGCCATGCCGATGGCGAGCATCTTCACCGTGGGGTCGGGATCCAGCACGAAGCTGGCGAAGACGACGACCATGATCGCGGCGGCGGTGGTGATGACCCGGGCCGTGCTGCCGATGCCGATAGCGACGCTGCGCCGCGGATCGCGGGTCGTGACCCACGCTTCGTGCACCCGCGACAGCAGGAAGACCTCATAGTCCATGGACAGGCCGAAGACGATGGCGAAGACCAGCATGGGCACGTAGGCCGGGATGGGCAGCGTGGTGTGCAGGCCGATCAGGCTGGCGCCCCAGCCCCACTGGAAGATCGCGACAATCACGCCATAGGCGGCCCCGATGGACAGCAGGTTCAGGATCGCGGCCTTGATCGCGATGACCACGGAACGGAACGCCATGGTCAGCAAGATGAAGGAGATGGCCACCACGCCGAGGATCAGCCACAGGATCCGGCCGGTGATCCGCTCGGTGAAGTCGACGGCTCCCGCCGTGGTGCCCGTGACGTAGCTGGTCGCGTGTTCCTTGGGCAGCACATCATCGCGCAGCCGGTTGACGAGATTCTCGGTCGCCGGGGCCTGTGGCCGCGTGGTCGGGATCGCGTTGAAGACCGCGGTGGTCCCGGCCGAATTCACCGCCGCGGGAGTGACCGACGCGACACCGCTGGTCCCGGCCACATCCTTCTGCATGGTGCTCAGCAGCGACTGGTTCGCCGAGCTGGATTGCTGCGGCAGCTTGACCACGATGGCCAGCGGCCCGTTGATGCCGACGCCGAAGCCCTGGGAAAGCAGGTCGTAGGCCCGGCGGCTGCTGTCCGATGTGGGGTTCGTGCCATTGTCGGGCTGGCCGAGAGTGATCGAGAACAGCGGGATCGACAGCACGACGAGCAGCGCCACGCTGGCGATAGCCCACGGCCAGGGCCGCTCGCTCACCTTCCGCCCCCACCGGGCGAATGCGCTGTGCTCGTGCTGCTCGTGGGTGGCGGCAGCGGTCTGCACCGCCTGTTCCTGCGCCGAGAGCCCGGCCTTCCTGGCGCGCCGCCGGGCGGACAACGCACGGACGTTTTCCTTGGCCACCCCCAGAAACGCGGGCACCAGGGTAAGCGCCGCCAGCATGGTGATAGCGACGACGATCGCAGCGGCCAGGCCGAGCGAGCCGACGAAGGTAACCCCGGCGAGGTAGAGGCCGAGGATGGACACCACGACCGTGCTGCCGGCCACGACAATGGCCGCGCCGGACGTTCCCTCAGCGTGCGCCGCGGAGGTGATGACGTCCATCCCGGCATCCAGCTGCTCCCGGTGCCTGGCCACCAGGAACAGCCCGTAGTCCACCGCAACGCCGAGCCCGAGCAAGGTCGCGATGGTCGGTGCCGTGGTCGGGAAGGTGATCGCCGACGCCAGCACCCCGAGCAGCGAAAGCCCGGCCCCGACGCTGAAGATCGCGGATACCAGCGGGATGGCCGCGGCGATCAGCGAGCCGAACATGAACAGGAGCAGCACCAGCGCACAGGACAGGCCGATGACCTCCGACTTCAGGTCATGAGTCACCTGCCCGATCTGACCGGCCCCGCCGCCGTACTCGACCTGCAGGCCAGCCGTCCGGGCTGGTGCCACCGCCTTGTCCAGCCTGTCCAGGTAGGCGGCGTCCAGCGAGTTCGGGTTCACGTTCCACGACACGCTGGAATACGCGATCGTGCCGTCCTTGGAGACCGCCCCGGAGCTCGCCGAAGCGAACGGGCTGACGGCCTTGATGACATGTGGCAGCCCCGCGATATTGCTGGTGGCCTGGTTCACCGCCTGCTGCTGCTCGGTGACTGTGCCGCTGCGGGCATGGAAAACGATCTGGCCGGCGTAGCCGCCCTGCTGGGAAAAGGTGTCGTTCAGCAAGTTAAGGCCGGCCGCGGAGTCGCTGCCGGACACCGTGAAGTTGTTGACGTACTGACCGCCGAACGCCTGCCGCGCGCCCAGCAGGCCGCCCAGGATGATCACCCACGCGATGATCACGGCCCAGTGGCGTCTCGCTGAAAAGCTCCCCAGCTGCTCCAGCAGGTTACTCATGACTCCCCCAAGCGCAGGGTAACTCTGATCCAGCGCATCCGCCTCATCTGCCAGCGGACTAAATCGGTGTCGTAGGGCGGGCATAGCGTGGTCGGGACCAGGATTCGCACGTGCCAGGAGGCACCATGACCACGCTCGTCAACCGACCGAACACCGCCCTTCTCGTCATCGACGTGCAGAACGGCGTAGTGGGGAAGGCATACGACCGGGACAACGTCGTCGCCAACATCGCCACCCTGGTGGACAAGGCGCGCGCTGCCGACGTCGATGTCGTCTGGGTCCAGCACAACAGCGACGAACTGCCCCGGGACAGCGAAAGCTGGCAGTATGTGCCCGAGCTCGTGCGGCACGATTCCGAGCCGCTGGTGCAGAAGGCGTACGGCGACTCCTTCGAAGACACCGAGCTGGAGTCGGTGCTCGCCACGCGTGGCATTGGCCGGCTCTTTCTCGCGGGCGCGCAGACCGACGCGTGCATCCGCTCGACCCTCCACGGCGCGATTGTCCGCGGCTACGACGCGACGCTGGTCAGCGACGCCCACACGACGGAGGACCTGTCGCCGTTCGGCGCGCCGCCGCCGGACGAGGTCATCGCCCACACGAACCTGTACTGGCAGTACCAGACGGCTCCCGGCCGGACCGCGGGCACGGTCAACACCGCCGACGTCGACTTCGCCGCGGGCGCCCGCGGCTGAGGGGGGGTGAGCTTTCCCGCCAGGTCAGCGGCCACCGCCGGATGCCGCGGGCCGGGGTCAGTGTGCCGTAGGCCATACCCGCGGCGGGAACACGCAGGAACCGCTCAGTGTCATAAGGGTTATGAGTGAGCAGAGTGACGCGGCCCGGAATGGCCGCCCGGCCAATCTCATACTGATCGAGCAGTCCGGTGCCAAGCACGAGATCCCGCAGCCGTCGCCAGCCGACGGGATGATCGAGGCGGAAGAGGTCATGCACCGCCCTGGCCTGCGGTTGCGCGAGGTCAAGGTCATCAGCCAGCACACCGCTATCGCCCGGTGGAAAGCAGGCGAGCTGGGCTGGCGCCGGGTCGCCTGACCGGTCCGGCGCTGCGCAGGGGTTCCCGCCGCGGCAGCCGGGCTGCCCCGCAGCGCTGGCCGCAGCCGCGCCAGCAGCGTTAGGCGCGGCGGGGGAACTTGCCGAAGTCCGGTGCACGCTTGGCTTTGAAGGCATCCCGGCCTTCCTGCGCCTCCTCGGTGCCGTAGAACATCAGGTTGGCGTCGTGGGCCAGCTGCTGGATGCCGGTGTAGCCGTCCTCAGCGGCGTGGAAGCTGGCCTTCATGAGGCGCAGCGCAAACGGGGACAGGGCCAGCATCTCGCGGCACCACCGCACCGTCTCCCGCTCCAGGTCGGCCAGTGGCACGACGGCGTTGACCAGGCCCATCTCCGCGGCGGTCGGTGCGTCGTAGCGGCGGCACAGGAACCAGATCTCCTTGGCCTTCTTCATGCCGACGAGCTGGGACAGGGAGCTGGCGCCGAAGCCGCCATCGAACGAGCCGACCCTCGGGCCGACCTGGCCGAACACGGCGTTGTCGGCGGCGATCGTGAGGTCGCACACCACGTGCAGCACGTGCCCGCCGCCGATGGCCCAGCCGGCCACCATGGCCACGATCGGCTTGGGGCAGCGGCGCATCTGCACATGCAGGTCGGTGACGTGGAAGCGGCCGGTGGCGTTCTCCTCGGCCTGGTACCCGCTGTTGCCGCGCACGCGCTGGTCACCACCGGAGCAGAAGGCCTTGTCGCCCTCTCCGGTGAGGATGATGACACCGACCGACTCGTCCTCGCGGGCCACGGTCAGGGCGTCGGAGATCTCGATGAGGGTCTGCGGCCGGAAGGCGTTGTGCACCTCGGCAGGCAGATCGTGATCTTCGCGATGCCGTCGTCCGTGGTCTCGTAGCGGATGTCGGCGTACGTGCCGGACGCGTGCCAGACGATCTCAGTCGTGTCAGTCGTGTCAGTCATGACCTCAATTCTTACCTGCGGGTCGGCGGGCCGCCCCGCACCCTCCCCGGGCTGCCCGCGCCGCCCCTCCTACCGAAGGTTCTATGCCGGGCGACCGCGCCTTTGTGCAAGTATTCGGTGTGTGTCTGGGTCCAGGGTGCTGAGCGCCGAGCTGCCGGCCGCCGTGCCCGCGCTCGGCCAGGCCCCGGTTCGCCCGGCACAAGCAGGCCCGGGCGCACGAGTACGTGGCCGAGCAACTGCGCCGGGAGATCACGCTCGGCCTGATCCAGGTCGGCGAACGACTGCCACCCGAACGTGAGCTGCTGGAACTGTTCGGCGTGAGCAGGTTCACCGTGCAGCAGGCGCTGAGCCTGCTGGGGGGTGAGGGCCTGGTCGCGGCCCGCCGGGGCCGTGGCGGCGGCACGTTCGTCTGCCACGCCCCGCAGGACGCGGGCGAGAAACAGGACCTGATCGCGCGGATCGCCCGGGATCGCGACGTCATCGCCGAGGCCGCCGCCTGCCGGCTGGAGATCGAGCCGGCCGCTGCCGCCCAGGCCGCGGGCCAGCGCACCGGGGCGGATCTGGCTGGGCTGCGCACCCTGTTGTGCCAGGCCCATGACACGACCGATGACCTTCAGTTCACCAGAATCGACACGCAGTTCCACCTGGCGGTCGTCGCCGCCGCGCGGAACCGGTTCCTGCGCGACATGGTGGAACGGGTGCGGCTGGCCATTGCCGATCCGCTGGCCCTGCTGCCCGAAACTCCGCTCTGGCAGGACAAGAGCCTGCGTGAGCACCAGGAGATATTGCGGGCCATTGACGCCAAGGACGCCGATGCGGCCCGGCGGGCTATGGCCGGGCATGTCGGGCACACAGCCCGGAGTATCGCAGCGTTGCTGAAAACCGTCTGATGGACGGACAATACATCGGGGCGACCCAGTCGGCCGGGTAAACCAACTGGCGGGGCCGCCAGCCTTGACACCCGGACTTTAGCACCACATGCTCTTAAAGGGCCACCTAACGGTCCTTTAAGACTCGGGGGTGTCTTATGGGCGAACGGATGGAAGAGGCCCCGGCAGGCCAGGCGGGTGACGTTCCCGCAGGCGGCAGGGGATTGCGCGCGAACGCGATCGGCTTGAAAGACGCCATCATCGTCGGGATGGCCTCGTCCGGGCCCACTGCGTCCATCGCGCTGACCCTTGCCGCCATCGTCGGCGTGATGAACTACGGCGGCCCCATCGCCGTGATCATCTGCGGCCTGCCGATGTTCGGGATCGCCCTGGCCTACCGGCGGCTGAACCAATGGCGGGTGAACAGCGGCGCGTCCTACACCTGGATCGGCCGGGCCATCACGCCCTACCTGGGCTTCATCGTGGGCTGGATCATGCTGCTCGGGTACTTCCTCGGCACGATCTCGGATGTGCTGCCGATCGGGCCCTACGTGCTCGCCGTGATCAGGCCCAGCCTGACCAACTCGAACGTGGCCACGGCGCTGTCCGCCTCTATCTGGCTGATCATCGTGACCGTCATCGCCTACATCGGCATCCAGGTCACGGTGCGGTTCCAGTGGGCCCTGGCGGCCATTGAATACACGGTGATCACGGTCTTCGCCATCGTGGCGCTCATCGCGGTCTTCGGCGGGAATGCGCATTCGGTCCGGTTCAGCTGGAGCTGGTTCTCCTGGCACAACATTGGCGGCACGAGCGGGCTGGTGGGCGGCATCCTCATCGCGGTGTACATGTTCAGCGGCTGGGACACATCGATCTATGTCAACGAGGAGACGCAACGGTCCCGGGTCAATCCCGGCCGGGCCGTGATGATCTCCGTAGTGACCCTGACTTTCATGTACGCGTTCTTCACCTTCGCTTATCAGGGCGCGGTGCCGAAGAAAGCCCTCATCGCGAATGGCTCCGACGCGCTGTTCTACATCGTGAAGCAGGTGGCCGGGTCGCCGTGGGACAAGGTCATGATCGTCGCGGTGCTGCTGTCGATCGTCGGCGCGACGCAGACGGCGCTGGTCGCGGGTTCGCGGATCGCCTTCGCCATGGGCGGCGATGGCACCCTGCCCAGGAAGCTCGGCACCACGCATCCGGTGCACCGGACGCCGGCCTTCGCGACCCTGCTGTTCTCCGGGCTGGCGCTGATCGTGCTGTGGATCTACCTGCTCGGCTCCTCCTCCGTGCAGGGCGCGTTCACCAACGTGGTGAGCTCGGTGGGCCTGATGTTCGCGCTGTTCTACGCGGCCACCGGCGTCGGCGTGGCCGTGTACTACCGCAAGCTCGCCGTGCGCAGCGTCGGCGGCTTGATCGAGCTCGTCCTGGTCCCGGTGGCGTCCGCGGTGTTCCTGCTCTGGGTCGTCTGGAAGTCGGTCCCGGGCCTGGGCGGCTGGGGCGGGACGGACTTGAAGATCGTCTACGTCCTGCTGGCGGTCGGGGTGGTGCTGATGCTCGTGGCCCGGGTCCGGCGGCAGACCGACTACTTCGACCGGCCGATAGAGGCCTACGACCCATCGGCCGCGGCCCCCGCCGCGCGCCGCTGATGCCGCACGCCGCTGAAACCACCCGCCGCTGAAATCGCACACCGCTGAAGCGGAGCACCGGTGAAGCCGCGCATCGCTGATGGAGATGACAGGGGGTTACCACTGTGAAGGGGGATGGTCGGGGGTTGTTACTTTCAACCACTTCAGCGTCACGGTCGCGGACATGGACCGTGCTCTCAGGTTCTGGCGGGACTGCCTGGGCCTGGAACTGCTCGGGCGTGGGGTAGTCGAGTACGACTACCTCGACCGCATCGTCGGCCTCCCCGCCACCAGGATCGAATGGGCGGAGCTTAAGATCGGCGGGGGCCTGATCGAGCTGTTCCAGTACCTGAACCCGCCGGGGACCCCGGTGACCGGGAACGTCAACGATCCGGGCCGCACCCACCTGTGCCTGGAGGTCAGCAACCTTGATGAGCTCATCGCCCGCATCCAGGAAACGGGCCACCGGACGGTGAGCCTGGCGCCAGTGACCATCCCGCGGGGCGGGTGGCTGGGCTTCAGGTCCATCTACACGGTGGGACCAGACGATGTGGTGGTGGAGCTTGTCGAGCGACCAGGGTGACGGCCGGGACACTGGCCCGGGGGAGAGCCGGCCCGGGCCGGAGGACACCCGGCTGCTGGCCGGGCAGCACGTCCTGGTGACCGGGGCCGCCGGCGCCATCGGCCGGGCCGTCATGGCCGCTTTTGCCCGGGCAGGCGCGGCCACGTCCGGGGTGGACCTGCACCCGGGCCAGGGTGTGGCGGCCTGCGACGTGACCGACGAGGCGGCGGTGGACGCCGCGTTCGCCGGGGCGTCAGCCCGGGGCGCCGGCCCGGTCACGGATGTGGTGCACGCGGCCGGCCTGCTCGCTACCGGCCGGGTCGCCGACCTGGAGCTGGGATCGCTGCGCCGGGCCCTGGACGTCAACCTCATCTCCGGATTCCTGGTTGGCCGGGCCGCGGCTCAGCTGCTCCCGGACGGGGGATCGGTCACCATGATCTCGTCCCAGGCCGGCCTGCGCGGCGGGGCGCAGTGGAGCGCCTATGCCGCGGCGAAAGCCGGGCTGCTGCGGCTGGTGGAAAGCCTCGCCCAGGAACTCGCGGCCCGCGCGATCAGAGTGAACGCGGTCTGCCCGGGCACCGTGGCCACGCCGATGAGCGAGGCCGCGATGGAGCGGGTCGCGGCCGCCCGGGGCGAGCCGGTGAGCGCGACCCGGGACCGCTACCTGGCCGGGATCCCGCTGGGCCGCTTTGCCGAGCCCGGTGAGGTCGCCTCGGTGTGCGTGTTCCTCGCCTCAGCCATGGCCAGCTACGTGACCGGGACCGCGATAGTGGTCGACGGCGGCGAGCTGTCAGGTCCGTGATGAACTCCCGCCCCGAACCGCCCGATGCCGCCGGGGCCGCCGATGCCGCCGGGGCCGTCGATGCCGTCCCGGGGCTGCCCGCAGGTACCGAGACCATCGCGGTCTGCGTCCCCGACAACGCAGGCCGGCTGATCGGCAAGCGCCTGCCCGCCCGCCGCTGGCCCGCCGTGCTGGACCGGGGCCTGCCCATGCCTGACTTCCATCTGGTCACCGGGATCGGCAACCTGCCGCAGCACGGCTTCGGGGTGACCGGAGTCCACCGCGGCTACCCGAACGGGCTGCTCCGCCCCTGCCCCGACACGCTCCGCCCGGCCCCGTGGGAACCGGGCACCGCCTTCGTGCTCGCCGCCGTCCAGGACAGCGCGGGCCGCCCGGTCGCCGAGGCGCCGCGGGCCATCCTGCAGCGCCAGCTCAGCCGGCTGGACCATCTCGGCCTCACCGCGACGTTCGCCTCAGAACTCGAGTTCTACCTGTTCCGGACCGGTTACCCGGAGGCGCGGGCCCGCGGCACCCTGCTCCCGGAGCCGTCCTACCACCAGCATGCCGACAACGACCTGCTGGTCGCCGGCTACGACGAGGGCTTCATCAGCGAGGTGCGGCGGGCCCTGACCGCGCTGCGGATCCCGGTCGACGCCACCCAGGGCGAGGGCGGCGAGGGCCAGCACGAGATCAACCTCCGGCACGCCGATCCGCTCCGCATGGCGGACAGCCACGTCTACTACAAGCACGCGGTCAAGGCCATCGCCCACCACCGCGGCCAGGCCGTGACGTTCATGGCCAAGATCTCCGTGGCCGCCCCGGGCTCCAGCGGCCACATCCACCTGTGCCTGTATGACGCCGGCGGCGCCCCCGCGTTCGGCGTGACTGACCTTTCCCCGCTGGGCCGGTCCTTCCTGGCCGGGCTGCTCGCCTGCACCCCGGAACTCACCCTGCTGCATGCCCCCTACGCCAACTCCTACCGCCGGCTCCGGCCAGGCTCCTTTGCCCCGGCCAACGCCACCTGGGGCTGGGACAATCGCAGCTGCCTGGTCCGGGTACTGGGCCGGGGCGAGGCGTGCCGGTTCGAGTTCCGGCTGCCCGGCGCGGACATGAACCCGTACCACAGTTTCGCGGCGGTGATCGCGGCTGGCCTGGCCGGGATGGAACGCCAGCTCCAGCCGCCGGATCCGGTCGCCGGGGACGCCTACGCGCAGTCCGCCGCCGCGTTGCCGGCCGATCTCACCGAGGCCCTGGCCGCGTTCCAGGCCAGCGAGGTGGCGGAGCACGCCTTCACTCCCGCCGTGCACCAGCACCTGGCCACCCTGGGTGAGCGCGAGCGGGAAGCCGGGCTGGCCGCGGTCACCGACTGGGAGCTCCGCCGCGGCCTGGAGAACGCCTAGCCGTCCGCCCAGTCCGCAGCAGGCCGGGTACCTTGGCTGCCGAGGAGGTCACGGGTGCCGGCTGACTACGGGAAGATCCGCGCGGAGAACATCGCCCGGTACGGCTGGGACACCGCCGTGCTGGACCTGCTCGGGCAGCTCTACAGCGAGCGGACCCACTTCATCTTCGAGCTGATCCAGAACGCCGAGGACGCGGGCGCGACCGAGCTGGCCTTCGAGCTGTCCGGCGACCGGCTGGAGCTGCGGCACGACGGCCGCCCGTTCACTGAGGCCGACGTGCGCGGGGTGTGCGGGGTCGGCCAGAGCGGGAAGTCCGCGGACCTCACCCAGATCGGCCAGTTCGGCATCGGTTTCAAGTCGGTGTACGCGTACACCAGGACACCGCGCGTGCACAGCGGGGGCGAGCACTTCCAGATCGGGAACTACGTCCGGCCCGCCGCCACCGCGCCGCGGGACGAGCCCGGGACCTTGTTCGTGTTCCCGTTCGACCACGATGAGGTTCGCGCCCCGGTGGCCGTGGCGGAGATTTCCGCCGCCCTGAACGCCCTCGAGCCGCGCACCCTGCTGTTCCTCCGCAACATCCGCCGGATAAGCATCCGCGGCGCGCACATGGACGACGCCGTGCTGGACCGCACCGGGCAGAGCCGGGCGGCACGGGCCCGGACCAGCACCAGCACCAGCACCAGCACCAGCCAGCAGGTCACCCTGCGCAAACGCCGCAGCTCCCAGAAGGGCAGCGAGCAGGAGGAATGGCTCGTCTGGCACCGGCCACTGGACAGCATCGGCCACCCCGGGCAGCAGGCGGAGATCGCCTTCCGGGCCAGCCCCGGCAGCGGCGGGCAGCAGCTGGCCCGGTGCGCGGAAGCCCCGCTGGTGGTGTTCTTCCCCACCCAGAAGGAGACGTTCCTCGGCTTCTGCGTCCAGGGCCCGTACCGGACCACGCCCGCCCGCGACAACGTCCCGGAACACGACCCGGCCAACCAGGCCGTGGCCCAGCAGACCGCGCTGCTGCTGACCAGCGTGCTGGCCGAACTGCGCGACGACGGGCTGCTCACCGTCGAGGTGCTGGAGGCCCTGCCGCTGGACCCGGTGCGGTTCCCGCCCGGCGCGCTGCTCCGCCCGCTGTTCGACGCGGTCCGCGCGGCCCTGGCCGGGCAGCCACTCATTCCCGTGCACGGCGGCGGGTTCGCCGCGGCCGGGGAGCTGATCCTGGCCAGCGACCCGGGGCTGCGCGAACTGCTCAGCCCGGATCAGCTCGGGCTGCTGTACCAGGCCGGCCGGCTGCTCGCCGTCGCGGATCTTTTCCGCAACGCACCCCCCGCCCCCCAGCTGTGCCACTACCTGCGGGAGGAACTCGGGGTCGGTGAGGTCAGCCCGGCGGACCTGGTGACCCGGCTCAGCCGGGAGTTCCTCGAAGCCCAGCCGGACGAGTGGATCAGCCGGCTGTATGCCTTCCTGTACGCCCATCCCGCGCTGTGGCAGCCCGGAGGATTCCCGGCGGAGGCACCTGGCCCGGCCCGGGCCGCGCCGGTCATCCGGCTCGACGGCGGCCAGCACGTCGCGCCGTTCGACGCGGCGGGCCTGCCGCGGCCTACCTGCCGCCCGCCTACTCCCCGGGACCCGCGGGGACAGGGTTTCCCACGGTGCGCCACAGCGTCGCGGATGACCCGGCGGCCCGGCCGTTCCTGGAAGCGCTGAAGTTCACCGAGCCGGACCTGGTGGCCGAGGTGCTGGAGATCATCCTGCCCCGGTACCGCGGCCTGGCCGGGCCGGAGCCTGGCGTGGCCGGCCTGGACCCGGCCCAGCATGCGGCCGACCTCGACGTCATCATGCGGGCACTGGACGAGGCAGCCGCGGGCCAGCGGGAGCAGCTGCTCGGGGAACTGGCCGGCACCGCGTTCCTGATCGGGGAGAACGCCGGGACCGGGGAGCAGCGGCTGGCGCCGCCAGGTGCCCTGTACCAGCGGACCCGGGACCTGGAGAGCTACTTCGACGGCAACCCGGACATCTGGTTCGCGGGCGACAATTACGGCCCGTGGCTCCCGCAACTGCGCGGCATGGGCGTCCGGGATGCCGTCGCGGTACGGGCCCGGGACGCTGACCCGTCCGGGCACGTCATGATCGCCAGCGGGTTCGCCCGGCATGAGCGCGGGCTGGACGGGTTCGATCCCGGGGCGGAGATCGACGGGCTGGACTTCGCGCTGCGCCACCCCGGCCATGCCCGGTCCGAGTACGTGTGGAACGTGCTGCTCGTCCCGCACCGGCAGCTGGTGTCCGGGGTGGTCGAGACCTCGGTCCGGCAGGAGTTCCAGGACTCCAGCCGGGAGACCACCGCCTCGGTGATCGGCGTGGCCGCGATGGGTGAGGCGTGGCTGCCCGGGCCGGCCGGTGGTTTCCGGCGGCCTGCCGCGCTGTCCCTGGACGACCTGCCGCCGACCTACCACCGGGACGAGGGCCTGGCCAGGGCGCTGGGCATGACCCGGCCCGCGGTAGCCGAAGCCGCCCGCCAGCTCGGCATACCGGCGGACGTCCTGTGGGGGCTGAGCGCCCACCCCGACCTGGTCGCGGGCCTGCAGCGGGAACTCCAGGCCCGGGCCGCCCCCGGCCCCTCCCCGGCGACCCCCCACTCCGCCGGTAGACCGCCTGCCCGGGTGGATCACCGGGCGTGATACAACGTGCTCGAGCCTTGTATCACACGCCCGCCTGACCCCTCGGTATAGACGGAATGGCAGTGCGACGGGAGGAAGCAGCCGATGCCTGAGTTGCCCCTGGCGTGGTTGCGGCGTCGCGGCCGGGTGGCGGCCGCTGCTGCCTTGCTCGGCCTCAGTGTGGCGGCCTGTGGCAGCTCGGCCCAGCACCACGGCGCCGCCAGCCAGCTGCGGCCGCCCGCCGCGCTGGGCGGAGCGGTGATGAACACGCCGTTGCCCGCTTCGGTCTCGCAGCTACCGCTGACCACCGCGGCCGGGCAGCGCACCACGCTCGCGGCCTACCGCGGCAAGATCGTGATGATCGCGGACTTCATCACCCTGTGCCAGGACATGTGCCCGATGATCTCGGCCAACACCGCCGCGCTGGCCCGCCAGGTCCAGGCCGCCGGGCTCACCGGGAAGGTCGCGCTGCTGGAGCTCACGGTCGACCCGCAGCGCGACACCCCGGCCCGGCTGGCCGCTTACCAGAAGCTGTTCGGCGGGCCGCGGCGGGACTGGACGCTGCTGACCGCCACCACCGAGGCCGGCACCGCCACGCTGGCAATTTCTTCTACATCTACTTCCACCGCGTGCCCGAAGGCAGCCCGCCCGCCACGGACTGGCTCACCGGCCAGAAGCTGACCTACGACGTCTCGCACAGCGACACCTTGATCTTCCTGTCCCCGGACGGGAAAGAGCGCTACGTCGCCAACGCCGCCGCCGACGCCCGCGGCAGCACGCTGCCGCCGACGCTGATGCGGTTCATGGATCCGCAGGGCTACCACAACCTCTACCATCCCAATCCGGCTGAGAGCTGGACCGTGCCGCAGGCGCGGCAGGTGCTCAGCTGGCTCGCGGGCCGCGCGATCCCGGCGGCGCCCAGCTCATAAGGACGGCTGCCGCGGGGTCGTGCACTGCGAGTCTGCGCTGGCCGTGCGCTGATCCGGCAGGTAATGCCGGGGTAAATCACATGTCAATCACGAGGGTGGACGTGTTCCGCCGGACCGGGCTACGCTACCCGCGGGGTGGGTTTCCGGGTCTTAGGGAGCCACCGGCGGGATGTCGGATCGGCCGCCCGGCCGGGCGCATCGGGGGCGAGGCGCGGTGATCACGTGGCTACCGGGTTCCGGGCGGCCGCCCGCAGCGGATGCGCTCCGTCATCGTGGCAGCTCGCCAGCGGTTCCCGGGGCATGCGCACGGCCCGCTGACCCCTTTTCCCGGCACTGGCTGCGCGAATCGGCTGCCAGTACTCAGATGCGCGACAACTGGGCACACTCTGTATCAGACGCCCGGCTGGTTCCTCGGGAATGGGTAGAGACGGAATGGCGGCGCGAGTGAAGGAAGTGCCTGATGCCTGAGCTGCCTTTGGTTGGAAATGAATTTGCGGGCTACCGGCTGCGGTCGGTGATTGGCCGGGGCGGGATGAGCGTTGTCTACCAGGCGGAGAACCCCCGGCTGGGCAGCGTCATCGCGCTGAAGGTACTAGCTCCTGAGCTGGCCGATGACGACGTGTTCCGCACCCGGTTCCTGGAGGAGTCGCGGACCGCGGCGTCGATGAACCACCCGAACGTGATCCCCATCTACGACATGGGGTCCTACAACGACCTGCTGTACATCGCCATGCGCTACGTGGCCGGCACCGACATGCGGCAGATGATCAAGAAACGCGGCCGGATGATCCCCGCCACCGCGGTGTTCCTGATCGGGCAGGCGGCGCGGGCGCTGGACGCGGCGCACCGCAAGGGGCTGGTGCACCGCGACGTGAAGCCGGGCAACCTGCTGGTCGAGCGGGGCAGCGACGAGGAAGACCCGGACCACGTCTACCTGGCGGACTTCGGGATCACCAAGCACGCGATGTCGCGCAGCGGCCTGACCTCCACCGGGCAGTTCCTGGGCACGATCGACTACGTCGCGCCCGAGCAGATCCAGGGCACGTCCGTGACCGGGCTGGCCGATCAGTACTCCCTCGGCTGCGTGCTGTACGAGTGCCTGACCGGCCGGGTGCCGTTCGAGAAGGACCTGGACGCGGCGATCATCTGGGCGCATGTCGAGGAAATGCCGCCGATGCCCAGCACGCTGCGCCCGGACCTGCCCCCGGCCGTGGATCAGGTGTTCTCCCGGGTGCTGGCCAAACGCCCCGAGCAGCGGTACCGCAACTGCCGCGAGTTCATCGACGCCGCCCGCGTGTCGCTCGGCCCCCTGGCCGTCAACCCGCAGGCCAGCGGGCCAGCCGGTAACCTGGGCAGCCTGCCCACCGGCAGCCTCACGCTGGACCCGCAGGTCCGCAGTCATCCCGGGAGCGGCTCAGGCCCTGGGTCGGCGGGCGGCGGGTACCCAGGGAGCGTGGCCGAGCCTGCGGCCAGCGGGTTCGTCGCTGGCGCGGCGGCCGCGCCGCAGGCCAGCGCGTTCTCCGGGCCGGCCGCCGCCGGGCCGCAGGCCGGGCGGACGCCCCGGGGTGACACGATCAGTTCGCATCAGCGCCAGCCGGGCAGCCCGCCACCCGGCGGCGACCCGCCCGGGTCCCCGCCCGGCGACGGGTCCGGGCGGGGCCGTTCCCTGCGGCCGCGCTGGCTGGCCGCGCTGGCCGCCCTGGTCGTGATCGTCGCGGCGGCAGGCGGATACGTGATCTACCGCGGCGGGCTCGGGTCCCACACGAAAAGCCACGGCACGGCCATGCCCTCCATGTCGCCGTCCATGTCGGCGTCGCCGAAGGCGTCGCCCAACGCGCTGATGGCGGCGCTGGCGCTGGCCAACAAGAGCTCAGACGCGGCCGGTCAGCTGCCGCCGTCGGCCTGCAAGACGACCAGCAAGACCGTCGTCACCTGCACGCAGCCAGTGGCCGGGGTGGACAAAGTCGTCTTCCAGACTTATCCGTCGCTGACCACGTTGTACACCGCCTACGTCGCTGACGTGAAGTCGATCAACTCGGGCCAGTTCCAGTCCAACTTCCAGGACTGCACCATCACCGCGACCAACGGGGAGGTCGGCTGGAATCACCAGTTCCAGCACCCGAAGACCTACTCCGTCGCCCAGATGGAAGCGAACATGGTGACCGATAACCAGGCCGCCGGCCGGGTGTACTGCACCTTCTACAACGGCGCGGAAGACATGATCTGGACCCAGGACGACGGCCATATGCTCGGCTGGGTGGTCGGCTCACCGCACGAGGACGTCTGGAACTGGTGGGTCGCCGTCCACCACAACATCGGCTTCAACGGCAGCCTGCCCATGCACATGTAGCCGCAGGCGGCGATCTGCTCAGAGGTGGAAGCTGGTCCCGACCGAGTTCGGCAGGTAGGCGCCCGGGAAACGGGCCGACATCGCGTGCTGGGCACGCCAGCCGGTGCAGTGTGCCGGGACGAGCACGGCCGGGTTCAGCCCGGCCAGCTCGTCCAGCACCCGCGGGATCAGTGGCTCGAACACCGGGCCGCCCAGGTGGAAGCCGCCCAGCAGGGCATACAGCGGCTGGCCGGGCACCAGCCGCTGGGCGTACCGGCCGATGTTGACCACGCCCGCATGGCCGCACCCGGTGAGCACGACGAGTCCGCGGCCGCGGACGTTGACGATCAGCGCCTGGTCATCGAGGACGAGCGGATCAGGCTGCCAGCTGCCGCCGAGCCAGGCCTGCTGCGGCGGGAAGCCCGGCTCGTAGCCGGTGCTGCGCGCGACCTCGCCGGTGATCAGCACCGACCGGCCGAACAGGAAGCTGGGCTGCTGCTCCTCGATGATCTCGAAGCCCGCGCCGGTCAGCGCCTGGCGGCTGGTGGTCGGCAGCTCCAGCGGGTCGCGCCCGGGCAGCACGAGACGGCGGCGGCGCCAGAAATGCGGGTGGATCAGCACTGGCAGGTTCATCCGGCCGAGCGCGCGGATCACCCCGTCGAGCCCGGTCGTGTGATCGAAATGGCCGTGACTGCACACGATCGCCTCGATCGAGGCTGGGTCGATGTCCAGCCGCCGCATGTTCCCGGCCACGCCATCCGGGCTCGCGCCCACGTCGAACAGGAACCGGTGCTCCTGCCCGGACTTGGTCACCGTGACCAGCGCCGAGAAGCCGTGCTCGGCGATCAGCGAGTCGGGCGCCTGGCCGTCCGCCATGACCGCGGCTGGCCGCCACGGCCCGGTCCCGAGGCTGGGCCGCCGCGCTGGGCCCTGGCTGGCCATCAGGCTGTCGGTGAGGTTGTCCATCAGCGTGGTCACCACGACCGAGTCCACCGGCTCCAGGTCGATCTCGATCGCCGGTGTCACGTCATGCAGCACCTGCGTGGCCAGGCTGGCCGGGCTCTCATCCGTGCACGCGGAGCCCATGGTAGGAACTGGCGGCCCGGCCGGCCAGCGATCCGGGGGGTGCCGGGCCGGCTAGCTCAGTTCGAGGATGCTCAGCAGGTCGCGGACATCGGTGATGGTGTAGTCGGGCACGCAGTCCCGGTACTCCTTGGCGCCCTGGTCGGAATTGACCAGCACGGTTTTCATGCCCGCCCGGCAGGCCCCGAAGATGTCGTGGTACATGTCGTTGCCGACGTACAGCGCCTGCCCGGCCGGCACGCCTACCCCGTTCAGCGCCAGCTGGAAGAGCCGCGGGTCGGGCTTGCGGTATCCGTGGTCGCCGGAGACGATGAGCGGCTCGAAATAACCGAGCAGGCCGACTTTGTGCAGTTCGCCGCGCGCGTACGTGCTCTGCCCGTCGGTGATCGCCGCGAGCGGATAGCGCCCGCGCAGTACGTCGAGCACCTCACGCACGTACGGATACAGGCCCAGCCGGCGGCGGGCGATGCCCCGGGTCATCTCCGCCAGGAACAGCGGCATCTGGTCCAGTTTCGCGGCGGGCAGGGCGCGGGTGAAATCCGTACGGTGCGCCTCGATGATGCTGCGCCAGATGCCGGCCGCGTCGAACTCGGGATATTGCTCCGCGCTGGCCTGCTGCTGCTCCTTCATGATCTGGAAATAAAGGTCGCGCACCTGGTCCCGGTGCAGTTCGATGCCCTGGTAGGTGAGGAAGTGCGCGGCGGACCTGAAGATCTGGTCCATGCCGTCCTCGGTCAGGATCTCGACCAGGGTGCCGTTCAGGTCGAAGATCACCGCTCGAATGTCCATACGTTGCTGCCAGCACTCCCGTGGCGACGATCTCCGCGTATCCGGATGGCCGGATCAGCCCCGTCACAGGTTACCCAGTGCTGGCCTCAACTGCTCCGGAGCAGCCGCTTCGCCTGCTTCACCAGCCGCCCGCAGTAGTCGGCGCCGATGTAGCCGTTCCGGGCGATGCGCAGCAGGTTCAGCGCCATGTAGTACGGCGCTCGGCCGGTCACCGACTCGAACGTCTGCTGCCGGTCCGGGAAATGACAGCTGTACTCCCAGAGGAAGTGACCGATGAACGGCTCGGCCCGATGCCGGTCGCCGACGGCGCTCATGAACGCATGCTGGAGTTCACCCGCGACCCGGCCGACGTCGAACATCCGGTCGCCGCGCTTCATCCGTTCCAGGTCGATCGCGGCGACGTCCATGTCGCAGCCGAACAGGAAGTTCGCCGGAGTGGCGTCACCGTGCAGCCAGACCTGCTGGTCCTGCCACATCTGTGGCCGCTCCCGCCAGCGGTCGCGCAGCCAGGAGAACTCGTCGCTGTCACCCTGCCCGATGCGGTGAGCCTGCCGCAGCCGGCCGACCACCGTATCGAGGTAGTGGCAGTCAGGATCGAAATCGACGGCCGCCCCGTTGGCCGTCCGGTTGTGCTGGGTGGCCAGGAAGTAGGCGAGCGCCTTCAGCCGCCAGTAGAGATGCGCGTCATCCTGGTGCCGCGTGGCGCGCATGATCGCGTGGCTGAATTCCTCGCCGGAATAGTACTCGAGGGCCAGCATGCCGTTGATGTCATGGCTGGTGCCCCACGGCCGGATCACATGGTGCGGTGACCCGGTCAGCTGGTACCGGCGCAGCGTCTGGAGCCCCTCGTACTCCTTGCGCGCCATCCAGGCTGCCTTGTCCCGGTCCCAGCCGAACCTCGGGCCGTAGAACTTGCAGATGATCTTGGCGTGGCTGCCCTTCTCCTCGTAGCCGTAGACCTCGTTGCTGCCGGACAGCCGGAAGGCGCGGAACGCCGGCTGCGCTTCCGGTATCCGCATCCGGTCGCGGACGATCCTGCTCAGGAAGTCGTGCAGCGGGTCATCGCCCGCGACGTAGCCGACGTACTTTCCGTTCACCGGGAACCTCTCCTCGGGTCAGCCCCCGGAGCGATGGCAGGCCGCGAGCACACTCGCCGCGCACCACCAGCCCAGACCCTCATCACGGGTCTCCTTTCTCCTCTGGTGACCCGGGCTGCTGGCGGCATTGGTGCAAACCAGGCACTCCCGGGCATTTCTCCAGAAGAGCCGGGCAGGCGGGGGCTAGATACGTGGACAGCCCGCCGCATGGTTACGGTTAAGCAACAGCTACATGGCCCGCGCGCGGCCGCCGGTTCGCCGGCCGCGTCCGCCGGGCTGGCTCGCCGGGGCGCGTTCGCTCCGCACCGGAGCCGGGGATCAGGTTCCCGGCGGCAGCCCGGCCAGCGTGGCTGGCGGGTCGAGGCGGTACTGCTGGGTGGTCCAGCCCCGGCGCCGGTGATACCAGGGGATCAGCCGGCCGTGCAGGATCGGGTGCCTGGCCGCGAGCAGGCGCGCGGCCCGTTGCGCGGGCTCGCCGTCGAGCAGATGCGCCTGGGCCGGGATCGGCGGCCCCAGCGGGCGCCCGCGGAACGTGGCCGGCGCGACCTCGACCGCCGCGGTGTGCCGGAGGCGTTTCGCCTTGCCCGCCGTGTTCCAGGTGCGGAAGTACGCGGCGTCGCCGTCGGTCACCACGTGCACCGGGGTGGGCACCGCCCGGCCATCCCGGCGGAACGTCGTGAGCTGGATGTACGTCACCCCAGATACCGGCGCGAAGTAGCCAGGTGCCCGCGCGGGCTCCGGTGCCGGACCGGATCCCGGTGCTCCGGCCCGGTCACGTTGTGCTGCCATGTACGGCCTCCCTGCCTTCTGGGCGCCGCCCGCCCGGCGCCTCCCCGGCACCGTCACGACACTGCGGGCGCCCAGGATGTGACAGCCGTGGCCGCTGGTCCCGGGCCGGGCATCCGGAACTGCCGGGGTACATCCCCCAGGCGTCAGGCTGGCGGGGCGGGGAGGGTCACCGGGGGAACGTTGTAGTTCATCTGGAACAGGTTCTCCGGGTCGTACTGGGCCTTGATCCGGCCCAGCTTCGCGTACTTCTCCGGGCCGCCGAACGCCTCGACCACCCGGTCCATCTCGTCGAAGTTGAGCATGTTGACGTAGATGCCCTGGCCGGTCCATGGCTTGAGGTCGCTGACGATTGTCCTGGTCCGGCCGATGTACTCGTCGTCGCGGGCCGGGTCGTCCCAGCGCATCGCCGATCCGGGCGGTCATGCCCGCACCGCATCCTGGCCGGCGGCGGCCTGTTGCCCGGCGATCCGGCGGATCGCGCCGAGAGTGGCGGCTACCGCCTTGAGGTAGTCGGCGGTCATCGAGTCGGCGTACTCCTGCTCGGCCGGGGAGCCGCCCTCGACCCCCGCTACCACCAGCGCGAAGCTGAACCGCAGGTGCAGGTCGCCGCTGCTGCCCTCGATCTCATTGGCGATGGTGCCCAGCACCGGGCCGGCGATGCGGGTGAACACCACCCGGTGCGCGGGTTCCAGGGTGATCCGCTCGGTGAACCGCTCGCCGCGGAACTCGATGTCGCGGTCGAACACCGACTCGCTGAACCGGTCGGTGACCTCGCAGAACGTCATGCTGGGCACGAACGGCAGGGCGTTGTTCGCCTTGAGCAGCAGGCCTTCCCAGACCGCGGCGCGGTCCAGCCGCGGTTCGCCCGGCACGTTGACCGGGAGCTGGTGGGTGACGAAGATCATGGGTTTCCTCCCGCAGGGTCGATCACGGTGTTCTCCAAGGTGCCGAGGCCGTCGATGGTGGCGCGGACCACGTCGCCGGGGCGCAGGTACAGGCCACGGCCCGCGCCCACCCCGGACGGGGTCCCGGTGGCGATCACGTCGCCCGGCTCGAGCGTGACCACCTCGCTGGCGGCGGAGATCAGCTCGGCGACGGTGCAGACCATGTCGGACGTGGACTCGTCCTGCTGCAGCTCGCCGTTCACCCACAGCCGGAGCCGCAGCTGCTGCGGGTCGGGCACCTGGAACGCGGGGGTGATGCCCGGCCCGAGCGGGAGCGAGCTGTCCATGGACTTGGCGGCGAACCAGTCGTAGACGAACGCGTCCGCGGGCACGGCCTGCCGCCGGTGGTGCCCCCGGGCGGTCACGTCGTTGGCCACGCAGTAGCCGGCCACGTGGGCCAGCGCGTCCGGCACGGATATGTCCCGGCCGCCGATGCCGATGATCACGGCGAGTTCCGCTTCCCAGTCGTACCGGGCCTGCTCCGGGAAGCGGACGATGATCGGGTCGTGCGGGCCGATGACCGACGTGGTCGGGGCCTTCAGGAAGAAGAACGGCCGCCAGCCCTCGGCCGGGATCTCGCCGCCCATCTCCTTCATGTGACGGCGGTAGTTGACGCCGGCGCAGACCACCTTGCGCGGCCACAGCAGCGGCGGCAGCAGCGCGTCAGCCTCGACCACCGGGGCGCTGCCGATGTCCAGGCCGCGCAGCACGGCTTCGGCCGCGGCCCAGTCGCCGACGAGTTCCAGCAGGCTGGCCCACCGCTTGAGTTCCACCGGCGCCACGAGCGTGCCGTCTTCGCGGAGGACGGCCACGTCAGCGGTTCCGTTGCGGGAAAAAGTGGCCAGCGACCACGTCATGAGGGCTCTCCCCGGGTCAGCGCGGACTGGCCGGCGACCTGGTCGTGCACGCAGGCGATGTCGAGCTCGCCCCACCCGTCGGCCAGGGCCTTGTCGAACACGTCCTTGGCCGCGGCGAACACCGGGGTGGACAGCCCGGCGGCGGCGGCGCAGTCCTCGATCTGCTCCAGGATCGGGTGCAGGGTGGTGACCGGCCCGGGCGCGGGGGTCCAGGCCCGCTCGCGCATCAGCGGGCCGCGCTGCCTCCAGATCGCCGACTCGGCGATGGAGCCGTCCAGGGTGCGCTGCACCAGGTCCGGGTCCAGCCCGCTGCGCTCGGCCAGGACCAGGGCTTCCGCGGCGGCGACGGTGTGCACGGCGAGCAGCAGGTTCGCGATGTACTTCATCCGCGCGCCGGTGCCGAACGCGCCGGTCTACACCCAGGGGCCGGACACCGCGGCCAGCACCTCGCGCACGGTATCCACGCTGGCCTGGTCGCCAGAGGCGAACGTGGTGGCCCGCCGCGGCGCGACCATGCCCGGGCTGCCGCTGATCGGGCAGTCCAGCAGGTCGCCGCCGCGGGCGCGGACCGCGTCCCGCAGGCGGCTCTTGGCCGTCACGTCGATCGTGCTCATCTCGATGTGCACGGTGCCGGGCCGCAGCGTGGTCAGCGTGCCAGCCTCGCCGCCTCCTTGCGGTCAGCTGCCAGGCACCAGGGCCGTCCGGGACTGCCCGGCACGGCCAGGCCATGACCGCTTACGCCTAAAACTGTATGCAGTTTGGCTCCAGGGTTCAAGAGCCTGGACTGATAAACTGTATGCAGTTTGGTGGTGCGACGACGAGGCACCTGGCCCCGGGAAGTGTATGCAGATACCCGAAGATCAGGGAGAATAGGTGCCATGGCCCGTGTCGTGCAGATCCCGAGTATCCGCAAGGTGGACCTCCCCGAGGCCCGGCAGGCCATCCCGCCCCTGCATGCCTACCTGCGCGAGTGCATCCTGGACGGCACGCTCACGCCCGGCACCAAGCTGTCCCAGGTGAGCCTGGCTAAGCAGCTGGGCGTCAGCCGCACGCCCTTGCGTGAGGTGCTGCGCATGCTGCAGGACGAGGGCCTGGTCGAGATCGAGCCGAACCAGCGCACCCGGATAGCCGGGCTGGACCCGCAGGAACTCGACGACGTGTACGCGAGCCGGATCCTGCTGGAGACGCTGGCCCTGTCGATGACGATCGGCCACTTCGGCGCGGCGCCCCGGAAGGAGGCCAAGCGGCTGCTGGCCGCGATGCGGCGGGCCGCCCGCACCGGCGACTTCGACGCCTGGTTCGCCGCGCACGCCGATTACCACCGGCTCGTCACCGCGGCGGCCGGCACCGCGCTGCAGCGGCAGCTGCGGGCCTTCGCTGACCGGACGACCCGGTACATCCGGATCTACCAGCTGTCCGATCCGGGCAGCTGGCAGGCGGCGGGCGACGTGGAGCACGCGCAGATCCTGGAGGCGCTGATCGCCGGGGATGAGCCCGGCGCGCTGGCCGGCATGGCGCACCACCTGGAGCGCACGGCGTTGCGGGTGCTGGCCGACTGCGCACCCGAGTTCGTGCCGGTGGCGGTGCCGCACGCGGTGGCGCTCATCGACCGCGAGCCGTCGGCCGGGCTCCGGCTGACCGGAGCGGGCTGACCGGTTCCGGCTGTGCCGCGGGCTCCGGCTGCGCTGGGGGCGCGAGCTGGAACTGGGAGGACGGGCGGCGGACCGGGCCGAGCCACATGTCGATGGACCCGGGCTCATCCGGGTCGAACGTGCGCGGGAGCCAGGCCGCGTCGTCCTCGATACGTAGACCGGGGCAACGTCGATGTAGATCTGCCAGTCGCGGACCAGGTCCCCGTCAAAGACCAGGATGTCCGCGTTGGGCACGGTGACGGCCTTGCCGTCCTTGCGGCGGTACTCCACGTCGATCTGCACCACGACCGTCTCGCCGAACTCGTACACGTTCCTGATGTGGTGGGTCAGCCCGTCGATCGTGCTGAAGAAGCCCGCCACGGCGTCGCGCACCGCGTCCCGGCCGGTGACCGGGTCGGCATTCGCGAACCGGAACTTCGCGTCGGGGGTGAGGTGGGCGACGAACTTCTCCGGGTCGAAGGCGTCGATGTCGGCGAAGACCTGGGCCACGTCTCGGCTCATGCTGCTCTCCCTCATCGGAGGCTGGCGGGTGGGTGACGTCAGCCCGCCAAACTGTATGCACTTAAAAGTGTATGCAGTTTATCGAGGGAGGCGCAATGCCCTTGGTGGCCCGGATGACTCAGGTCCGCCCGGCCGCGGGCCCGGGTGCGCGGCGCACCGGGATCTTGGGATATCGCATCTTCCCAGCGGGCCGCTGGGAATGCACAATAGGCCGGTGACTTATGGCCAGGCAGGAGCGGTATGCCCGCAGTGCGGCAGCGCCGCCGCTGTTCACTCGATCCAGGAACTGGCCGCGATGGCCAAGGGGCGGCTGGGCGGGCAGGGCGGGCAGCAACCGGGGTACGCGGCGCAGCCGCAGCAGGGATGGGATGCGGAGCCTACATCCGGGCCGTTGCCCGGGTCGCAGCCGCAGCAGGGATGGCAGGCAGAGCCGAGGTCCGGGCCGTTGCCCGGATCCGGGGCGCAGCCCGGGTGGGCCGCGCAGCCGCAGGCCGGGCCGGTGCCCGGCCGCCGGTTCGGTGGCGCCCGCTTTCCCTCCAGTCCGGGCAGTGACATCGATGCCGATTCGGTCGAGGACCTGATCGCTGGCGTGGCCATGGGCGCGGCGGCCAAGTTCATCGGCCGGAAGATCGGCCGCAAGATGCAGCAGGCGTATGAGGAGCGGGTGGTGCCAGCCCTCGCCGCCAAGCAGGAGGCGGCGCTGCGCCAGCAGATCGCGATCGCCGAGCGGCACCCCGATCTGCGCGCCTGCATGACCGATCAGGTGATCTTCCTGGAGGGCGGCAGCCGCACGATGCCGTTGCAGAGCGTTACCGCGGCGTTCACCGGGGGACTCACCGTCGAGCAGTCGGACGCCATTGTCGCCCAGCTGCGGAACGGCTGATCCCGGCCGCTGATCGTGGCCCCTGACCTGGCCCCGGCGCCCAGCCGCCGGGGCCGGTTCTGGGCGGCCCGGGGCCGGTCAGCTGGCGGGTTCGTGGTTGGCGAGGAAGGTGTCCGGGGGCGGCGTGCCCCACAGGTGCGGCGGGACCTCCCACTCGCCCGCCACCCAGCAGTCGTCGATCTGGTCTATGTCGGAGAACCACTCGATCCACGAGCCCCACGGGTCGGGGTTGTAGTGGAAGAAGTTCGAGCCGATGGTGTGCGGGCCCAGGCCCCAGCCGGGCGCGCGGCCCCGGGCCCGCATCCGGTCCGCGCCGAGCGCGATCGCGTCGATGGACGGCACCTCGAAGCTGGCGTGGTGGAAGCCGCGGTGAGTGCTGGCGATGAAGCCGAAGATGTGGTGGTCGCCGGGGCCAGCGTTGAGGAAGGTCACCAGGCCGTGGATCCGGTCGCTGACCCGCAGGCCGAGCACCTCGGTGTAGAAGTCGGTCATCTGCTGCGGCTGCGCGGTGAACAGCAGCGTGTGCCCCAGCCGCCGCGGCAGCACGTCCTGGGTGGCCCGCTGCCACTGCGCGACGCCGATCCGCTGCTGGCTGCCGCCGATATTCACCAGCACCTCCTCGGCCGGGCGTGGCGGCGCGGGTGCCTCGTCCAGCAACTGCACGGCGGTCCCATCCGGGTCACGGATCCACAGGCCGGCCTCGGCCGCGCCGGGCGGGGGCTCGATCACGGGGGTACCTGCGGCCCGGCTGGGATTCCTGGCCCGGCCGGGGTTCCTGGCCCGGCCGGGGTTCCTGGCCCGGCCCGGCCGCTGGCTGGCGGGCTGACGCCGTTGTCCGCCGCCGAGATCGCGTCGTGGCGGGCGGTCCAGGACGAACTCCTGCCCCGGCTGTGGCAGCATCTGCGTCATCGCGGGCTGGACGGCCGGTAGGCGTGCCCGCGCCGGTCAGTACGGCGTTACGGGCGTTACCGGCTGGGCCCGGGGGTACAAGCCGGGCGGGGATGTGTGCTGCTGGGGGAGGGATCTCATGAGCGCTGCGCCGGGGCCGCCTGAGCCGGTCCAGCCCGAGCCTGGGCCGCCCAAGCCTGGACCGCCCGAGCCGGGGCCGCCCGAGCCGGGGCCGCCCGAGCCGTGCCGCCCGGGCACCCGCCCAGCCTGCGGCCCGGGCTCACCGCGGGCCGGGCGGAACCGGCGCTGCCTGCGCCCCGGCTGGTCCAGCAGGTCTCGGGCCACACGGCCGGCACCACGCTGACGCTGACTTTCGGGGCGGCCACCACCCTCCACAACGCCGTGATCATCGCGGTCTGCGGCTACTACGGCGGGATCATCTCCCGCATCACCCTGGGCGGGGCGGGCGGCACCTTCACCAAGCAGGCCACCTCCGGTGGCTACAACTGCGAGATCTGGGCGGACCTCAACCTGGCCCAGGCCAGTGACACCCTGGTCATCACGACGAGCACCGCGGGCATCATCGCCTACGCCTACGAGGTGGCAGGCGTGGCCGGCGGGTACGGCCTGGGGTCGGTCAGCCTGGACCGGGTGGCCGGCCGGAACGGCACCGGCACCGCCTGGTCCTCCGGGGCGACCGGCACCACCTCGAGCGCCAGCGAGTTCTGCGTCGGCCTGGGCTTCATCCTGGACAACTCCGGGGGCATCGCCGGGCCGGCAGCCGGCGGATGGGCCAACGAGCCCGCGATCACCGGCGTCACCGGGGCCGGCAAGTACCCGCTGGGGGCTGTCTCCGGGTATCAGTTCCCCACGGTCACCGGGACCTTTGCTTATTCCGGCGTCGCGAAAACACGGGGGATCTGGTGCGCGGTCACCGCCACGTTCGTGTGCATGGCGCATCAGACGGGCTGGGGCGGCTACGTCAACTACGGGAGCGCACCGTACACCGGGATCAGCGCCACCTTCACCGTTCCCGCGCTGAGCGGCGAGAGCGGGGCCCTGTGCTCCATCTGGGTCGGGCTGGGTAACGTCAAGCAGGTCGGCATCTACTGCGGCTATGCCGCCGGCGCCGCCGGGAACGCGGCGTGCAATCCGTGGACCTGGTTCCTCCCGGCCGGTGAGCTCTGGAAGTCCACGGCCTACCCGGTCTCCGCGGGTGACGCCCTGACCCTCAGCCTCGCCGTGGCGGGCAGTTACTGGAACGCCAGCATCGCCAACGCCACCGCAGGCTGGTCCTACACCCAGGTCAAGAGCATCCAGGGGGCCAACATCGGGAACTCGTTCCCGTTCCCGCTGACGTCAGCGGAAGTCATCGTGGAAAAGGCGGGCAGCAGCGCGCTGCCCGACTTCGGCGCGATCACCTTCACCGGCATCACGGCCACGCCGCCGGTCAGCATGGCCCCGCAGCCGCTCGCGATCGTCAACACGCAGATCGACGCGGTCCCGGGACCGTTCAGCAACGGGTCGTTCACCCTGACCTGGAAGGCTTACCGCTGATGCCGTCCGCCCGGTCCTCGAGCATCGCCTTCACCCCGGTGTCAGCCACCGCGGCCAGCCTGAGCGTCAGCCCGCCGCCTGCCTACCTTCCTGGCGACCTGCTGATCATGGCGGCTGCTGGCGGCGCGACCGGAACGGTGTACCCGCAGCCGCCCGCTGGCTGGACGCCCCTGTCCGCCGCCGGGTCCGCGCTCGGGATCTTCTGGAAAACCGCGGCCGCGGGCGAGCCCGGGTCCACGGTCACGTTCAGTGCGGCCTGCACGGCCGCGGTCACCGTTACCGCCTATCCGCCCGCCACCGTAGTCTCCAGCGAGTTCGCGGCCAGCGGCGCGGATGTGGTCGGCTACGCCCCGGCGTTCCCGCCCGGGGTGACCGCGGCCCAGACGGTGCTGCTGTTCGCGGCCACCCAGGCCAGCCTCACCGATCCGAATCACGGATCCAGTTCCACCGGCCTGAACTTCCCGGCCGCCTGGACGCCGGAGATCGACCCGTTCGGGCCGGCCATGTTCAGCAATCCCGGTGCCGACGCCGTGGTCAGCCTCGGGCTGTGTGACATCCAGGGCGCCGCGGCCGATCCGGTGCTGACCTCGGCGGTGGGCTCGGACTTCTTTGCCGCCTTCGTCGTGCTGGAGCTAGCCGCGCCTGCCGCGACGCTGGAGATCACCGCCACCGGGAGCGGCGGAGCGTACGTCGGCATGGCCCTGACCGTCACCGCGCTCACCGGCGCCGCGGCGGCCACGGACATCATCGCCAGCGGCGCGACCGCCAGCAGCTATCTCAGTGGGGCGCCCGAACTGGCCATCACGCCGGCGGCGGCCGGGTCCTGGGTGTACGGGGCGGTGTGGGAGTACAACCCCGGAGCCGCCTACACGCCCGCCAGCGGCACCACGTTCAGCCAGAACATCAACGACCCGGCGAACCTGGCCGGCTACGGCACGTTCCGGTCGGCCGGCCCGGCCACGGCGGGCGCCCCGGTCATCCTGGGCGGGTCAGCCCCGGCCGGGAACTACATCGACATCGCCCTGGCCGAGATCCTCGCCGCTGGCCCGCTCACCGAAGTAGCCACCGCCGCGGTCAGTGCCACGCAGGCCTGGCAGTACACCACGATGGAGCTGTCCCAGACCGCCATCTTCCCGGTGCCGCCACCCGCGGGCGCGCTGCTGGTCGCGACCGTCTCCGCCAACTCCCGGTACAGCCCGGCCACGACCATGGCCGTCAGCGGCGGCGGGCTGACCTGGACGCAGCTCGCCGCGTCCAACGGCGCCGCGTACGCCGGCGTCTGGATCGCCCAGCTGCCCAGCCCGGCCGCCCCCTGACCGGCCATCCCTGGATGCGGAATGTGTGCCGAAACCGTCATTCCAACAGCTATTTCGGAACACTTTCAGGAGCGAAGCAGGCTCCGGGGGCTCAGCCCTCCCGGAGGACGGTCTTGAGGATCTTGCCGGTCGGCCCTTTCGGCAGCTCGGGCACGAACCGCACCTCCCGCGGGTACTTGTAGGCGGCCAGCCGCTCCCGGCAGTAGGCGATGATGTCCTCGGCGCTGAGGTCGGCGCCGGCCCGGAGCACGACGACGGCCACCACCTCCTCGCCGAGCCGCGGGTCGGGCTTGCCGATCACGGCCGCCTCGAGAATGCCGGGATGGGCGAACAGCACTTCCTCGATCTCGCGCGGGTAGACGTTGTAGCCGCCGCGGATGACCAGGTCCTTGGTCCGGTCCACGATGAAGAAGAAGCCGTCCTCGTCCACGTAGCCGAGGTCACCGGTGTGCAGCCAGCCGCCGCGCAGTGTCTTCGCGGTCACCTCTGGCTGGCCGAGGTAGCCCTTCATGACGTTGTGGCCGCGGATGAGGATCTCCCCGACGTGTTCCCGGCCGGCTGGCAGCGGCTGATCATCGGCGTCCCCGGCGCGCATCTGCACGCCCCAGATCGGCTTGCCGATGGACAGCGGCCGCCGGTCGCCCGGCCGGTTGAACGAGCTGGTGCTGGCGGTCTCGGACAGGCCGTAGCCCTCCAGCACGGCGATGCCGTACTTGCCCTCGAAAGCGCGCATGACGTCCTCGGGCAGCGAGGCGCCGCCGGAGACCGCGACGCGCAGCGCGGACAGGTCCCGGCCGGCGACGTCCTGCTCGGCCAGGGCGTGCAGCATCGTCGGCACACCCGCGATCACGGTGCACCGGTCGCCTTCCAGCGCGTCCAGCACGGCCTTGATCTCGAACCGGGGCACGATCGACAGGCAGCCGCCGTACCGGACCGACACGTTGATCACCGACGACAGCCCGAACACGTGGAAGAACGGCAGCACGGCCAGGGTGACGTCGTCCGGCAGCGCGCCGAACAGCTGGCCCGCGATCGTGCAGTTCATGTACAGCTGGAAATGGGTGAGCTCGGCGCCCTTGGGCTTGCCGGTGGTGCCGCTGGTGTAGATCAGCACCGCGGTGTCGTCGGCGTGGCCAGGGCGCACCTCGCCGCCCGGCCCGGCCAGCGGCGCGCCGCTGATCAGCCCCATGGCGTCCGCCGCCCCGCCGGGCAGCGCCGCGTCGTCCAGCCGGACCAGGTACAGCGGGACGTCCAGCGCCGCGCAGGCCCGGGCGGCGTCGGTGTGCATGCCGTTCAGGCCGATCAGCAGCCGGGCCGAGGAGTCAGCCAGGTGGTACTCGATCTCCGGGGCCTTCAGCAGCGGGTTCAGCGGCAGCACCACCATCCCGGCCTTGACCGCGCCGAAGTACGCGATCAGGAAGTGCGGGACATTGGGCAGCTGCAGCGCCACGACCTGCCCCGGAGCCAGGCCGTGCTCGCCCAGGCCCGCGGCGAACCGGCCGGACAGCTCGTCCAGCTCCCGGTAGGTCATCGCATTGCCCCGGGTGACGCAGACCCGCGCATCCGGGGTGGCCGCGGCCGTCTCCTGCAGCATGGTCGCCAGATTGAAGCTCATCCTTGACCCTTCCGGCGAAGCTATTGAGACATACACTAGATGTGTATCAGCACCTTGCCTAGGGCACGTCCCAGCGGGCCGGCCTTACCCCCGCCCCGGCGGGACCGGCCCTCAGGTCGTGGCAGGAGCAGCCATGGATCAGGTCCGCGGACCAGCGCCGGTACGCGACGCCGCCGCCACCCGGCCGTCGATCAGGCTGGCCCTGACCGAGCCCGCCCGGGCGCTGGCGGATTTCGCCGGGCTGCCCGTGGCCGCTCCGTGGCTATCGTTCGCCCCCCGCGGTGACGGGCATGGCGTCCTGGTCCTGCCCGGGCTGATGGCCTCGGACACGAGTACCGCCGCCCTGCGCCGTTTTCTGCGCTGGCTGGGCTATTCCGTACAGGGCTGGAACCTGGGCCGGAACCGCGGCCCGACCGCGGAAGTCCTGGCTGAGCTGCCGCGGGCGCTGACCGCGGCCGCGGACCGCACCGGTGGCCCGGTGTCACTGATCGGCTGGAGCCTGGGCGGCATCTACGCCCGTGAGATGGGCCGCCGCCAGCCGGGGCAGGTCCGGCAGGTGATCACCCTGGGCAGCCCGTTCGCGCTGACCGACTCCCGGCAGAGCCGCGCGCACGGCGCCTACCAGCGGAACAGCTTCCGGCATGCCGCCGGGGTGCCTACCCGCGACCAGCTGCACCTGCCCATCAGCGTGCCGTCGACCGCGGTGTACTCCCGGCGGGACGGCATCGTGGCCTGGCAGGCCTGCATCGGGCCGGAAACGGCGGCGCACCAGAACGTCCAGGTCCGCTGCGCTCACCTAGGCTTCGGCGTGGACCCCGCCACGCTGTGGCTGGTCGCCGACCGGCTGGCGGCCCCGGTCAGCCACTGGCGCCGGTTCCGCCCGCCAGCCGCGTTGCGCCTGCTGTATCCGACCGCACGCTGAGGAGCACCTGCGATGCAGCAACTCACCGGGCTCGATGCCTCCTTCCTCGCGTTCGAGACGGCCAACTCCACCGGCCACGTCGGCGGCGTCTGCGTGCTGGATCCGCGGGAGGCGCCCGAGCCGCTGACGCTGGCCCGGCTGACCACGGTGCTGGGGGAGCGGGTGCCGCTGGTGCCGGTGCTGCGCCGCAAGCTGCTGCACGCGCCGCTCGACCTGGACCAGCCGTACTGGGTGGACGACCCGGACTTCGACATCGAGTACCACATCCGGGAGATTGCGCTGCCGCGGCCCGGGTCGGACGCCCAGCTCGCCGAGCAGGTGGCCCGGCTGCACGCCCGGCCGCTGGACCGCAGCCGGCCGCTGTGGGAGATCTACCTGATCACCGGGCTGGCCCGGCGCCGCGCCGCCGTGTACACGAAGATCCACCATGCCGCGATCGACGGGGTGTCCGGCGCCGAGCTGCTCACCGTGCTGCTCGACCTCAAGCCGGAAGGGCGCGAGCTGCCGCCCAGCGAGCCGTTCCGCCCGGTGAAGCCGCCGGGCCTGGTCACGATGACCGCGCTCGCCGCGGCCCGGCTGGCCTGGCGGCCGGTGCAGACCGTGCGGGTCACCAACGAGCTGGTCCGGGTGCTGCCCACCACGGCCCCGGCCCTGCGCTCGCTGGTCGGCGAGATGCTCGGGCTGAACCGCGGGGACGGCGCGGTCATCCCGACCACACCCGGGCGGGCCCCGGCCACCCCGTTCAACAAGCCGATCACCCCGCACCGCCGGGTCGCCTTCCGCAGCGTGGACCTGGCCACCGTGAAGGCGGTGAAGAACGCGTTCGGCGTCTCCGTCAATGACGTGGTCATGGCCATGTGCGCGGGTGCGCTGCGGCGCTGGCTCACTGATCACCACGCGCTGCCGGACGGCCCGCTGATCGCGATGATCCCGGTGTCGGTCCGTGACCCGGCCAGCAACGGCGCGCTGGGCAACAAGGTGTCGGCGATGCTGGCCACGCTGCCCACCCACACCGCCGACCCGGGCCAGCGGCTGGACATCGTGCACGCCGCGACGAAGATCGCCAAAGCGCAGCAGGCGGCGATCCCGCAGGGCCTGATCGACCAGATCAGCGACTTCGCCCCGCCCGCGCTGACCGCGCGGGCCGCCCGGGTGGTGTTCGCCACCGGCCTGCTGCACCGGCTGCCGCCGTTCAACATCTGCATCTCCAACGTGCCCGGCCCGAACCAGCCGGTGTACCTCTGCGGGGCCCGGCTGCTGGCGCACTACCCGGTGTCGGTGGTCACCGATGGCCAGGGCCTGAACATCACCCTGGTCGGCTACCTCGGCCAGCTGCATTTCGGGCTGGTGTCCTGCCGTGAGCTGGTCCCGGACATCGACACGCTGGCCGGTTACCTGGTCGATGAGCTGGAGGTGCTGGCCCGTGCCGCCAGCGACCGCGGCGCCGCGGCAGGATGACGCGCGGGCCGTGGTGCCGGAAGGCACAGCGGCGCCGGCCACCGTGCCGGCCGTGATCTTCACCGCGGCGGCCGCGGCGTACGGGTCCGGGCAGCGGCTGGATATGCGGTCCCTGGCCCGGCGCGCCGGGGTCAGCCGGGCCACCCTGTACCGGCGGGCCGGGAACCGGGAGCAGCTGCTCGACGCGGTGATCTGGTGGCGGGCCCGGCAGCTGCTCGTCCGCCAGGTCCAGGGCACGGCCGGGCTGGCCGGGGTGGCCCGGATCGCCGCGGTGCTCAGCGGGGTGCTGCACGCGGTGGAACGGGACCGGCCGCTGCGCGCGTTCCTGGCCGCGGACCCGGAAGCGGCGCTGCGCATCTTGACCGGCGGGCGCAGCACGACGGCCCGGGGCATGGCCGCGGCACTGGTGAACCTGATCGACGCCGAGCGCAGCAAGGGTGCGTTCCAGGCCGACCTGGACACCCCGACGCTCGCCTACGCGATCATGCGGATCAGTGAGGGCTTCCTGTACGCCGATGTGATCGCGGACCGGCCGCCGGACATCCGCCAGGCCCTCGCGGTGATCGACGCGCTGCTGCTCGGCCTCGACCGCTCCCGCCAGATCTCCAACGCACCCCGGCCCGGGGCGGCCGGCCAGGCCACGGCGGGCGGGGTCCCGGACCTGCCGCAACCACCCGACCGCCAGGCGCCCGGGCCAGCCTGAGCCGTCAGCGGTCCAGGGCGAGGATCAGCTTGCCGGTGTTCCCGCCCGCGAACAGCATCATCAGCACCTCGGGGAAGTCGGTGACGCTGCCGGGCACGATGTGCTCCCGGGACACCAGCTGCCCGGTCCGCAGCCACTGGCCCAGATCGGCGATGGCCTCCGGGTAGCGGTCGGCGTAGTCGAACACCACCATGCCGGTCATGGAGGCCCGTGCCACCAGGAGCATCAGGTAGTTGGCGGGGCCGCGCACCTGCTCGGCGTTGTACTGCGACACCGCACCGCAGATGATGATCCGGGCGCCCCGGGCGATGCGGGTCAGCACCGCATCCAGCACCTCGCCGCCCACGTTGTCGAAGTACACGTCGACCCCGCCCGGCGCGTGCTCACGCAGGGCCTGGCGCAGGTTCCCGGTCTTGTAGTCGATCGCGGCGTCGAAGCCGAGGTCATCGGTGAGCATGCGGCACTTGTCCGGGCCGCCCGCGATGCCGATGACCCGGCAGCCCTTGATCTTGGCGATCTGGCCCGCGACGCTGCCCACCGCGCCGCCCGCCCCGGAGACCACGACCGTGTCCCCGGCCTTGATCCGGCCCACGTCGAGCAGGCCGAAGTAGGCGGTGAACGCGGGCATGCCGAGCGCGCCCAGGTAGGTCGTGGGCGGCACCAGCGACGTGTCCAGCCGGGTCACGCCGCGCCCGTCGGAGACCGCGTACTCCTGGACGCCGAACGCGCCGTAGACGTGCTCGCCTTCCTGGTAGCCGTCGTGCTCGGACGCGGTGACCTGGCCGACCGCGCCGGCCCGCATGACCGCGCCGATCTCGACCGGCGGGATGTAGGAGGTGCCCGCGTTCATCCAGCCGCGCATCGCGGGGTCGATGGACAGGTGCGAGACCGCGACCACGAACTGCCCGGGACCTGGCACCGGCACCGGCTCGCTGGTGTGCTCCCAGTTGTCGGCGGTGGGCTCTCCGGACGGCCGGGCGGCCAGCCGGACCTGGCGGTTGATCGCGTTCACGGGGTGGCTCCCTGTCGAGGATTCCAGGTGTGCCATCGGACCGTACGTGCCGCTGGCCGGATAAGGCAAGAGGCGGCAGCCCGGCCAGGAAGCGGATGAGCAGCCCGGTGAAGATGGCCGGCTGTTCCATATTGACCATGTGCCCGGCATCCGGGACCCGGACCATCCTGGCGCCCGGGATGCGCTCGGCGAGCAGCTCGGACATTGCGATGAAACCGGGCACATCCTGCTCGCCGAGCACGACCAGGGCGGGCACAGCCAGCTTCTCCAGCAGCTCGATCGGCGGCCGCCCATCGGCCCGGTGCGGGTCCTGGCCGAGCCAGTGCTGGCCCGGGTAGCTGCCCACCATGGCGGCCAGCCGGGCGGCCAGGTCCGGCCGGGACCGGGCCGCCGCGAACAGCGGATGGGCCAGCCAGGCGTCCCGGCCGGCCGGGATCCCGCCCGCCCCGACCTGGCGGGCCACCTCCGCCAGCCCGGCCTCGGACGCCGCGTCCCAGGGGACGCCGTCCAGGACCGCGTCGGCCAGTACCAGGGCCCGTACCCGGGCTGGCGCGTTCAGCGCGGCCTGCAGGATCACCCGGCCACCGAAGGACAGCCCGACCAGGGCCGCGCTGCCGATGGCCAGGTGATCCAGCAGCGTGATCAGGTCGGCGGCGTGCGTGTACGGCACCGCCGGGTCGAACGGCCCGCTGGCGCCGAACCCGCGGCAGTCGTAGCGGATGACCCGGAACCGCGCCGTGAGCTGCTCCCACTGCGGCTCCCACATCCGCATGTCCAGCCCGAACCCGTGCACCAGCAGCACCGGCGGCCCGTCCCCGGAGACTTCATAGCGCAGGTCAGCGCCGGGCAGGGTGAGCACGCCCGCGGTGGCGCTGGTCATGGCCGGGCCTCGGCAAGCTGGACCATGGTGACGCTCCGTCGCAGCGGTGCGGACCGGTTGTCCGCTGGTGCCCGCGTTGCGGCGCCCGCGTGCTCGGCCAGCCCGGCAGCGAGCACGCACCATCCGCCGGGCAGGCCAGGATGGGCCTGCTCCACCGCGGCGAGGCCGCGCCCGGCCAGCATCATCCGCTCCGGGGGCAGCAGGCCCGCGAGCAGGGCCTCATGGGTCAGCGCATGCCGGAACCGGAACCCGTCGCCGTCCACCGCGATGATCTGCAGCCCGACACCGCGGCGCAGTGCCGCGAGGATGGTGTCGTCGCCCAGCCCGGTCATCGGCCCGAGCAGCGACCAGTCGAACTGGCGGCCGATGACCGCGCCAGCCCAGATCACCTGCCGGGTTTCCGGGTCAACCCCGGTGAGCACCGCCAGTTCCTGCTCGCGAGCCAGCCGGCCCGCCTCCCGGGCGAGCCGGGATTTTCCTATCCCGGCCTCCCCGGCCAGCAGCATGGTGCTGCCCTGGCCCGCTCGGGCCGCCGTGACAGCCGCCGTCAGCCGGCCAAGCTCCTCATCCCGCGCGATCAGCGTCGGGCACAGCACCGGGCGCACCTGCCCAGTATGCCGATGACCAGGCCGGACCGGCCATGCCGGGCCGGGAGCGGGAGCGCCTGGCGCCGGCATGGTCGGAGTACCGGGTGAAGAGCGGACCGCGGGTCCTGTGCTAGTTAGTCGCCGGAGCAGTGTGATCGCATAGCGGCCGCCGCCGTTGCGGAAGACAGCGGTAATCTCGGCCTCGCGGCGGAGGGAACAGCTCATGGTGCTGGAAGTCAAGCGGCTGCGGCTGGCCAGCCTGCGCGGGATGGACGGCCGGGAATGGCCGGTGCACGGCTTTGTCGTCACCCATCCGGGCGGCGCGGTGCTGGTGGACACCGGGGTCGGCGGGCCGCAGGAGTGGCTGGACGACTGGCGGGTGGTCAACCGGTCGGCAGCTGACGCGCTGGCCGAACTGGACCTGACGCCGGGCGACATCGGCCTGGTCATCAACACGCACCTGCACTTCGACCACTGTGGCCAGAACGTGGTCTTCCCGCACGCCGCCTTCCACGTCCAGCGGGCCGAGCTGGCCCGGGCCCGGCGTGAGTCACCGGACCTGGCGGGCTGGTTCGACTTCACCGGCGCGCGATTCGAGCTGCTGGACGGGGACACCGAGATCCTGCCCGGCCTGTCCGTGATCGCGACGCCGGGGCATACCGCCGGCCATCAGTGCGTGGTCATCCAGTCCGCGGACGGGTCCTCCGACCTGCTGATCGGGGACGCGGCCTACACCCCGCACGCCTACCGCGGGCCCGCCGACGCCGACCTGGTGCCCGGCCAGGCCAGCGACGTGGTGAGCTGGCGGGAGTCCCTGCACCGGATCCACTCGGTGGCCGCCGCGCGGGTGCATTTCTGCCACCACACCGACATCATCCACAATTGATCGAGCCACCGCTGACGCCGGCTCCTTATGTGGTGGGAACTGCGCAAATACGATGCATTCCCCACCACATTGCCGCGCTACCCCGGCCGGTGCGCGGGCTCAGGTCAGCGCGTTGCCGCCGGGTCCGGGCTGACCGGCTCGGTCGCTGGCTCAGGCTCCGGCTGCTGACGGCGATCACCGCGCCAGGCCCGGTAGGCCAGGACGCTGCCGGTGATGAGGATGACCGCGGCGTTGAGGACGTGCAGGCCGCCCGCGGCCCCGGCGATCGCCAGCACCGGCTGGAGCAGGGTGAGCACGAACAGCGGCAACGCCTGCTTCCAGCGGCCGTCGCGGGCGGCGAGAGCGGCCGCCAGCAGCAGCAACGCGAGCAGCATGACCAGCATGCCGTTCATCCGGTGCGGATCCAGGGTGCTCGAATCACGAGCGGCGGTCCCCGGGCCAGCGCTGAAGACACCCGCGCCGGCCAGGAAGAATTGCAGTAGTACGTCCAGGAGGAAGAGCGCGGTCAGATAGCGGTAAGCGGTTCGTGCTGCCTTCATGGTTCCGGACCCCCAATTTTCTTTGGGCTTCGGCTCAGCAAAATAAGGAAATGGCCGGGCCGGGAGTTCACGCGGCCGGCCGAGCCTTACGTCTGGCCGGCTGGACTTTAACGTGCTCCCGGCTTCGTGGTCAGCCGTGACGGCACGCCCTGAATGTCGGCCGCTCCGGCCAGATCCCGGGTTTCGCCCTCGCGTTTCTCCCAGGTGAGCGCCTCTACCAGGCCATTGAACCAGTGACCTTTCGGGCACCGGATCTTGACGCTTTCCACTAGCCCGCTGGTTGACTCGGCCTGGTACCGGTATTCCACCTCAGCGGGTAGCCCGCATCGGCCCGCGCCATGCGCGTCCAGGTAGGCCGGGCAATCCAGGAACGTCATTCTGGTTTCCATCACATCCCCCGTTCAGCGCGCCACCGGCCATCGCGCCGGTCGCTATGGCGCGCCCGCTGCCGCCGGGCCCGGCCATTGCCTGCTGTCAGGTCCTCGGGCGGCGACCGCACCCGATGTGCCGTTCGTGACACCCCCGTGCATCACAGCTCCATCCAGCCATGCCACACTCCGGCCAGCAACGGTGCTGGCATGCGAAAGGAAGGGTGTGCTGGCCTCACCAGCCCGGGAGACGGAAGGCCGCGGCCGGGCGACGTGATCTCGTGCCGCTGCCGGGACTAGCGTGAGTGCGTGGAGCACGACCCGCAGCGCACCGCAGATACCGGCGAGATACGGATCCGCGGCCCGCGGCTGCTGCTGCGCGGACTGCGGCCGGATGAGATCGAGGCGGAATGGCAAGCCATGGTCACCGCCGATCCCATGACCATCGCTGAACTGCCCGACGAGGCTGCCTTCAAGGCCCGGCTCCGGCACTCTGGGCGCCTGCTGGCTGGATGGCTGGATCTCGCCATTGACCTGGACGGTGAGCCGATCGGGCGGATCCAGACCTTCGTCCCCCCTGGCCGCCCGCTTCCCCCGGGTACCTTCGAGGTCGGGATCGGGCTGCGGGCAGAAGCCCGCGGCCAGGGCCACGGGCGTGAAGCCCTGGCGCTGCTCACCGACTGGCTATTCGAGCGCGCCGCGGCCCAGGCCGTGGAGGCTCCGACCGATCCCGCTAACGGGCCGATGCGAGCGGTCTTCCAGCGGGTCGGCTGGACGCATGCGGGCTCACTGACCGAGTTCGGCCGCGCATGGGTGATGTACCGGATCACCCGCCCGCAATGGCAGGCCCGGCGCGGCCGGGCCGGACCGGGCCGCCCTCCAGGCTGATCAGCTACCAGCAGCTCAGGTACTGTCGATGCAGCCGAACAGGGAGGGAGACGGCATCCTGCCCGGTACCTGCCGATGAACTTCCCGATCATCCTCACCATTGTCAGCGCCATCGTCCTGGCCGGCCTCATGGTGCTGGCGTTCGTGGGTATCTCTCTCGGGGATCCCCCCGAGAGCACGGATCAGCCCGAAGCCGGGAAGAAGGCCGGTCGGCCGGCGCCGCGCTCCCGCTGGCCGCGCCGCCAGTGGACCGCGCAGCGGGCGGCCGTGCTGGCCGCGGACGCCACCGTGACGCTGGCCGGGGAGCGGACGGCGGCAGGCGTGGACGAGGTGTTCGCCGGGCTGGAGCGCGATCTGGTCGGCCTGGTTCCGGTGAAGCGGAAGGTCGAAGAGGTCGCCGCGCTGTTGCTGGTGGACCGGGTCCGGCGGCGGTTCGGGCTGGAGGCGCCGCGGCCGAATCTGCACATGTGCTTCACCGGGCCGCCGGGGACCGGGAAGACCACGGTCGCGCTGCGCATGGCGGACCTGCTGCACCGGCTGGGCTACCTGGAAAAGGGGCAGCTGGTCCATGCGATGCGGGATGACCTGGTGGGGGAGTACATCGGGCAGACCGCGCCGAAGACCAAGCGGGTGCTGGAGCGGGCGATGGGCGGAGTGCTGTTCATCGACGAGGCCTACTACCTGTACCGGGCGTCCGATTCCCGGGATTACGGGCAGGAGGTCATCGACATCCTGCTGCAGGTGATGGAGAACGACCGGGACAAGCTGGTGGTCATCCTGGCGGGCTACCGCGACCGGATGGACGAGTTCTTCGGCTCCAACCCCGGGATGGGCTCGCGGATCGCGCACCACCTGGACTTCGCCCCCTACCAGCTCGACGAGCTGACCGCCATCGGCACCGGCATGCTGGGGCGGTCCCGGTATTACCTGTCCGCCGCCGGGGAGGCCGCGTTCCGGGACTACCTGATCCGCCGGATGAGCCAGCCGCGGTTCGCCAACGCCCGCAGCGTCCGCAACGAACTCGAACGCGCCCGGCTCCGCCACGCCCACCGGCTCGCCGCCCAGCCTGACCGGCCCTACGGCCGTGACGACCTGATGCGCCTGGAGCCCGAGGATTTCGTCGCCTACCAGGCCGCCGTGCTGCCAGACCAGCGCCAGTGATGACGTTGGACTAGGAGCGGGACCTGGGCCTGACCCGCTGGCTCCGCCTGGACGGCTCCCTCGACGAGATCGACCCCAGCTGAAATACGCGGGCGGGCGGTCAGCCGTACCAGGGCTTGGGTGAGCGGACCAGCAGCAGCGCCGCGGCGATCGCCGCGGCCTGCGCCGACCCGTAAGCGGTCAAGATCAGCGTCCAGTAGTCGGCGGGCGTGCCGAAGGTCGGGTTGGCGAGGTACTGGGCGGCGAAGACCGTGGCCACCGCCCCGGCCATGACGACGAAAGCCAGCAGCACGGCGGGAATGTAGACGACGACTGGCGCGAACGCCGTCTTGACCGACGTGGCGACGTCGGTGACGGTCACGTGCGCGGCCGAAACGCTGGTAGCAGCGGCGGCGAGCCGGCCAGCGGCGCGCAGTTCGAGGTGCTGGGCCTGGAAGGTGTTCCGCATGGCCAGGATGACGTCGGCCAGGGTGGTGACGAACTGCGGCACCATCTCCGCGGACAGGTTGCTGGCCGCGCTGAGCGCGTTGTCCCGGGTACGCGTGGCTTGCTGCGCCTGACCGGGGTCCGCCAGGGTTCCGATGATCTCGTCCGCTGATGACTTGAAGTCGTGGATGGCCGTGCTGGCCTTGGTCAGCGAGTCGAGCAGGGCGGCGGCCTTGGTCGAGCGAGCGCCCTCGTTGGTGAGGACGTCCTCGCGTGTGACATCGGTCGCGGGCCGGGCCGATTCCGCGTGGCAGGCTTGCCACAGCGGGCTCTCGCGGGGGACGGCGAGCCCGGGATCGGCCAGCGCCCTGGCGAGTCGCGCGCGCATCACCAGGACCTGTTTCTGCCCGTACTTTCTCGCCCATTGCGCGCGGGCGACGATGTCGTCGTCGGCCAGCACACCGTTGGCCGCGGCCAGCTTGACCCAGTCTCCCAGGCCCGCGATGCCGCCATCGCGCTCGTACCGGCGCCGCCGCAGCTGAGACGTCAGGCTGGGGACATAGGTTCTGCTCAGGAACGAGATGAGCGCCGCTGCCAGCAGCGCGACGATCGACCAGAGCAGCGGGAACCCGGGCGTGCCCTTGCGCTTGACGGTCAGTGCCAGTGACGTGCCAGGGCTGGCGATGGTGCCAGAGACCGCATAGCCCACCTGCAGCCCCGACACATGCACGCACCAGGTCGAGCCGGTGAGCCCGATGTCGCGCTGCTCGGCGCCACGGCTGGCCGGGCAGGCGCCCGCGGTTACCGCGACGTCGGCTACATGCTGGCCCGCGGAGTCGGCCAACGTGGCCGCTGCTGGCACAGCTGCACTCGTCACATTGACGCTAAACCAGATGTCCGGCGACTCGGTGTCGATGGTCAGCGTGCCCTTGGCCTGGCCTGCGGAGGCCGGGCTGGCTGGTAGCAGCAAGCAGGTGACGGCCAGCACGGCCGCGGCTGATGCCCGCCGCATGTCTAGGTGTGCTGCCAGGCAGCGTCGGTGGAACCGAATTCGAGCGTGGGCCCGGCGGCGAGTGCGGACCTTCCGGCGATTGGCACGGAGACCGGGTCGGACAGCACCGGCACCTCGCTGGCATGATTCCCCGCCAGCCATTGAGCTCCCGGAGATTCGGTCTGCGGCGGCACGGCCTGAGTAAATCATGGTGCCGCGTGGTTCAGTGCCCGTCCGGGCTGAAATCCCGGCACGGCCCGGTTCGCAGGCTCACCTCAGGTCTGGGGACCGGCAAGATCAGGCGGCAACGGCTCCGGGGCTGGCCAGCGCGTCCCGCTGAGCCGTCCCCTGCTGCTGGCCCCTACCCGCCTGGGTCTGCTGGTTCCGGCACGTAATGCCGGCCGTGATCGGACGGATCAACCCAGACCCGCATTATCGTGCCGGTAGCCGGGTCACGGAACCGCTCGGCGGTCGGCAGCCAGCCCGGGCCCGGCGCGGCCGCCTGGGCGTGCCCGGCGATGGCCCGGCTTCTTCCCCGCGGCCGGGCCGGGCAGGGGCGGCAGGTCGGCCACGGCCGGGGCGGCCTCGTCGGCGAATTCGGCGGCCAGCACGACGCCGGCCCGGCGCTGCAGCTCCTCCAGGCTCAGCCGGCCCAGCGCGTAGTGCTCGCGGAGCACCACCGCGAGACGGTCACGGTCGGCGTCGCTCAGCCGTGACCGCGCGGCCCCGGGCCCTGGCGCGGGCATGTCATCCGGCCGGGCGGGTGACCACCGCCGTGCCGTAGGCGACGATCTCCGTGAGCTGCTGGCCGATCTCGGATGAGTCGAACCGCATGGCGATCACCCCGTTGGCGCCCAGCAGCCGGGCGTTCTCGATCATCCGGTCGATCGCGTGGCGGCGGCTGTCCTCCAGCAGTTCGGTGTACTGGGAGACCTCACCCTGCCGCAGCGCCTTCAGCCCGGCCCCGACCGAGCGGGCGAAGCCCATGCTGCGCACGACCAGGCCAAAGGCTACGCCGAGGTCGCGTTCGATCGTCATGCCGGTCAGCTCGAAAGCCGTGGTGACCAGGAAACCAGGACCTGATTCCGCCATACGGGCGATGATACGGGCACCCGGCCCGGGTCGGCCGGGGCTGATCAGGACGCCCGGCTGCGGCAGGATTGAGGGTATGCCCCGTCCCGCGCCCCGCCATGACCGCGATGCTGGTGGCCCCGCTGAGCTGCTGGAGGCCAAGGCCGCGCTGCGGCAGGAGGTGTGGTCGGCGATGCGCGCGGCGCGGGTGGCCCGGTTTCCTGGCGCGGCCGGGCGTATCCCGAACTTCACCGGGGCGGAGGCCGCCGCCGAGCGGCTGCGTGCCCTGCCTGAGTGGCAGGCGGCACGCACCGTGAAGGCCAACCCGGACGCGGCGCAGTGGCCGGTGCGCCAGCGTGCGCTGGAAGACGGCAAGACCGTGTACATGGCCGTGCCGCGGCTGGCCGCGCCGGAGCCGTTCTTCGCCCTGGACCCCGCCCATCTGAGTGAGCCGCCGCGCAAGGCGGCCTCGATCAGCGGCGCGTCCCGGTCCGCGCGCCGGGTCATGCTGGCCGACTTGCCGCCGGTGGACCTGGTGGTGATGGGCACCGTCGCCGCCGGGGAGGACGGCCGGCGGCTGGGCAAAGGCGGCGGGTTCGCCGACCTGGAGTTCGCCCTGGCCACTGCGGCGGGGCTGATCGGGCCGCACACCATGTCGGTCACGACCGTGCACGAGCTCCAGCTCCGCCCGGCCGGCGCGATCCCGGTGACCAGCCATGATGTACCGGTGGACCTCATCGTGACGCCCGAGCGCGTCATCGACTGCCGCCCCCGGCACGGCCCGCGCCAGGCGCCCCGCATCTGCTGGGAGGACCTGACGGAGGAGAAGATCGCGGCGATACCGCTGCTATCGGCGCAGCGGGCCGGCCAGCGCTGAGCCGCTCCGTCCCGGCCGGAAAATGAGTGGCGGCTCGCCTCGGCTGCTGGCAAGGTGCGCTCGTGCCCGAGGTTTACTTCAACGAGTGGATAGCGGAGCGATACGACGCCGACGCGGCGGACATGTTCGCGCCCGCGGCCGTCAACCCCGTGGTGAGCTTCCTGGCTGGCCTGGCCGGGGACGGCGCTGCTCTCGAGCTCGGCATCGGCACCGGCCGCATCGCGTTGCCGCTCAGCCAGCGGGGCGTCCGGGTGCACGGGATCGACATTTCCCCGCACATGGTCGCCCGGCTGCGGGCCAAGCCGGGCGCGGACAGTATCGGCGTGACGATCGGCGATTTCGCCTCGGCCCAGGCCGGTGCGACGTTCCGGCTCGCCTACCTCGTGTTCAACACGATCACGAACCTGACCACCCAGGACGAGCAGGTCAACTGCTTCCGTAACGCCGCGGCGCACCTGGAACCCGGCGGGTACTTCGTGATCGAGGTAGGGATTCCCGCGCTGCAGCGGCTCCCGCCCGGCGAGACCGTCCGGGCCTTCCACCTGAGCCCGGCGCACCTGGGCTTCGATGAGTACGACATCGCCGCGCAGATTCTCTACTCGCACCATTACTGGGTCCGCGATGGCGAGCGGCTCGACGTTGACTCGGCACCGTACCGCTACGTATGGCCAGCCGAGCTCGACCTGATGGCCCGGCTGGCTGGGATGAGCCTGCACCAGCGCTGGAGCGGCTGGAACCGCGAGCCCTTCACCAGCGACGCTGTCAAGCACATCTCGGTCTGGCAGAAGCCGGGCCCGCCATCCCCGGGCAGCTAGCCGTCTCGCCGGCCCTGCAGCGCGGCCTTCAGCGCCGGCCGCCGCCGCCAGGGCGTGTTCTTCCTGGCGGCCCTCTTCCAGGCAGGCCCAGGGCAGCGGCCGGTGCGGGGCCGGGTCCAGCAGCGGCCTGGGCACGATGTGGGTGTGCAGATGCGGCACGCCATTGCCGAGCGTCTGGTAGTTCATCTTGGCGTGCTCGAACGACCGCTCCACCGCCCGGCCGACCTGCAGCACCTCCAGCCAGTAGCCTGCCGCCTGGGCGCGTTCCAGCTGGGTCGGCTCGGCCAGGTGCGGGCCATTCCAGATGGCGACCGTGTACCCCGCGATCGAGCCGGATCTGGGCAGGTAGGCATCGACGTAGTCACCGGTGAATACACGGGTGCCCCACTGGTTGTCGGGAACGCCGATCAGGTCGCACAGGACGCATCCGCGTCCCTGCACCTGGTCGGTCCAGCCCTCGCGCCAGGGCCTGAGCACAGTGTCCGTCATGCGGCCCATTCTTCCCGGCACCGCCGGCTACGGCCGCAGTGGCTGGCGCCTGGCCAGGCTCGCACCAGAGTACTGGTGGCCACGGGTCTGGTACCGGTCGCCGCCAGCGCTAGCCCATTGGCCGGGGCGTGCTGATGTTGGAGTGACCCGGTGGGCCCGCGCCAGCGCGGCTCAGCTTCCCGTGGCGGGCTGGGCCACCGGCGTGGTCAGCTCGAGCTGGACGCCGTCCGGGTCCTCGAAGGACAGGACGTCGATGCCGAAGGAGGCCAGGGTGGTGATCTCCCCGTGGGTCACGCCGTGCTCGTCGAACAGCCGGACCGCGTCCTCCAGATCCGCGCGGCCAGGAACGCTGAAACTGAGGTGGTCCAGGCCGACCCGGTCGGGGTTGAAACGGTCCCCGGCGGGTGCCATCGGCCGCAGGCCCATCAGCAGGTTGCCGCGGATCATGACCACGCCGCCGAACAGGACCGCGAACACCCCGGCTGCGGACGGGTCGTCGGGCGGCGGTGATTCCACCGCGACCTCGAAACCGAGCAGGCCGGTGTAGAACTGGCGGCTGCGCTCCACGTCGGTCACGGTCAGCCGCAGGTGGTGGATATCCCCGGCAGGAATCTGACCCGGCATTGCGTTCTCCCTCCCTGGCGAAGCACTGATGCTTCGCATGATCAGCTGGCGACCAGCATCCCAGTCACCGCGCCCGCCGCCAATGCCCGTCGGGCGCCGGTGGCAGGTGCGGCGGCCATGAGCGGAAGCTGGATGGGTCCCGGGCGCTGCGTTGACGGACCGGCCGGCCGGAAGACTCTGCCAGTGACCGAATGGATCTACTTCATCCATCCGCCGCGGGAGAATTTCGCCGCGACCATGATCGCCGAAGAGAAAGCAGTGTGGGCGCGGCACTTTGAGTGGCTGCAGGATCTCCTGGCCGGCGGCGAGCTGATCCTGGCCGGTCCTACGCTTGGTCGGGCCAATACCGGGGTGGCCATCTTCGAGGCACCTGACGAGGAGGCCGCGCGCCAGATCATGGCGGCGGATCCGGTCATCAGCGGCGGCTACGCCCGCGGCGAGTTGCGCCCGTTCCGGGTCTCACTGCTGCGCGGCCGCGACTAACCAGCGGCCAACTGGGCTCCCGCGGTTCGGCGCCGCCCTGGCCTCCAGGCCAGCCACCGGATCCCGATCAGATGCGCGAGGTCTACAGCCATCCGAGGATCGCCATCACTTCCCGGGCTACGTCGCCAACAGGGCGGTCGTTCCTGATCACGGCCTCGATGCCAGCGCCCTCAGCCGCGGCGATGGATGCCGCCGCCGCGGCCAGGTCCTCGAGGCGGCCGCTGGTGACGTCGCCGGCCAGGCGCTGTTCAATATCGGCCAGCGGAACCACTAGGCGTACGGTCCGCAGCGGCACCCCGAGGGCCTCCTGCACATCCCGCAACTCGCCAGCATCACGGATGAAGGGATGAAGTAAGCCAGGACGAACAGCCGGATCCCGGCCTGCCGGTAGTTCGCCGCCACAGCCATCAGGTTGTCCAGCGTCAGCCGGAACTCGGCGGCCCGATCGCGGGCGGTGGCCCAGCCCAGGTAGTCCAGGTCGAGCAGTGCGTAGCGCTCACCCCGCTGTTCCAGCAGATAGGCGATCTCCGCGGCGACCGAGCTCTTACCCGACCCGAACACCCCAGTGACCAGGACGCCCCCGGCGCCACCCTTGCCCACCAGTCAAGCCTAGAGCCGCCGCCGCACAATCATGTCCACGCGCACGCAGCGGCCCCGGCCGTCACGGCAGGGCTGCTACAGGGAAAGATCTCACGGCAAGCAAGTACGGGCTGGGGCCTGGTGTGTGCTGACGCGTAGGCTGCGGCCCAGGCAGGGAGGTGCCTTTGTGGCCTGTCGTGCACGCGTCGTTTTCGCGGTCGTTGCCGCTGCTGACGTCCTTCTCGCGGGGACAGGGCATGATCGGCGGCGCTGGCTGACCAAGCCGCTGCTGATGCCTGTGCTGATGGTGGGCCGCGATCGCCCGGCGCAACGGGCGCTTGCCCTGGGCGGCGTAGGCGACGTGGCCTTGCTCGCCAGTAGTGACGCCGCATTTACGGTCGGCCTGGTGAGTTTCCTGGCCGGCCACGTTGCCTGGATCATCGCCTTGCGCCAGCGCCCCGGCGGGCGCCTGCGCGCCCGGCCGGTCCTGGCCGCACCGTACCTGGCCGCGTTCGGCGCGTTGAACGCCTACCTGTGGAAGCGCACCGGGAAGGACCGCGGTCCGGTCGTCGTCTACAGCACCGCGCTGCTGGCGATGGCCCTGGCGGCACTGGATTGCAGGTCGCCGAAGACGGCGGCCGGAGGTGCGCTCTTCCTTGCCTCGGACGCACTGCTGGCGCTGGAGAAGTTCGGCGGCATACACCTGCCAGCGAACGAGAGCCTGGTAATGGCGACCTATGCCAGTGCTCAGGCGCTGCTGGCCGGATGACGGCCTGCGCTCGTTCCTGGCTGACCGCCAGCCCTGGTCAACGGCGATTATCCCGCCACATCAATCCCACGCTGTCTGCGGCATGCGTATCACCGGGCCCGGCAGCGGGGCAAGCCGGGGAGCGGCCACAGAGAATGTATGTGCTGGTGTGATGGCCTGGCGGTTGCACGGCTGCCCCGGGTGTGGCAGGTGCCATGATCTGCGCATGCGAGAGGATCAGATGGCGTGGAGCGAGGTGGCTGAGCGGCTTTCCGCGGCGCGGACTTACTGGCTGGGGACCACGATGGCGTCGGGTGCCCCGCACGCGGCGCCAGTCTGGGGCGTGGTGACACAAGAAATCCTGTACCTGTACAGCGAGCGCAGCACCCTCAAGGCCCGCAACCTCGCGGCCGACCCGCGGACCATCGTGCATCTGGAAAGCGGCGAGGATGTCCTGATCGTGCGCGGCGTTGCCGAGGATCTCGGCCCGCCTTCCTCGGTTCCTGCGGTCATTGCAGCTCTCGCCGCCAAGTACACCAGACCCGGAGACCGCCAGTACCTTCCGAGCTCAGATCCTGATTTCGACGTCGTCTACGCCATCCGGCCACAGTCAGCGATGGCCTGGCGCCTGGATGACTATGCCGCCTCCCAGCGCCGCTGGTCGTCATCCCCAGCGCACGACTAGCGGACGCGGATGCCGCAGGGCTCTGGCAGCTCTCGCCACGGCAGGTGAATGCGGCTTTTCAAGCCTCCCGTGACTCCCCGCGTACTCTGAGCGGAGATCGACGGATGAAAAGGTTCGATGGATGACCGTTCCGGACGGTGACGGGTCTGGCGCCGGTGATGATGTCCTGGAACTGGGCGGCCGGCGAAGGCTGGCCCCCCGGTGGCGGCCGCCACGGGCCGGTCTTGTCCTCGGGGCCGCGGCGCTGCTGGGCGGCCTGGCCGTTGGCTACGCCGCTGGCGCCCGGCACGCCGGAGAACATGCCGCGCCGCCCGTGGCGTCCCGCGCCGCCGCGCCAGCCGCGCCGTTCTCAGCGGGCGGTTTCCCGCTGAGCCAGTCCGGCCCGCAGTGCTCCGCGCAGACCGGCCGCGAGCTGCAAGTGGGCCTGCAGATCACGAACCTGTCGTTGACAGCGGTCAGGCTCCGCCGGGTCGAGGTCGTGCTTCCGCTGGGCGGGCTCAGGGTGATCGCGCAAGCCTGGGGACCCTGCGGGGAGCTGCCGGCCGCCGGTGAAGCGCCGGGCGGCATTCTCCCCCCTACCCTCGGACGAGGGGCCAGCTCCTGGTTCACGGTCACCTTCCAGGTGCTGGTCAGGTGCCCGCAGCCGCTGCCGGTCCAGTTCACGCTCGACTACGACCAGCAGGGCCAGGCCGGCGGCCATCCGTTTGCCGGGCTTCCCTGACCTGGGCCAGGTTCCCTACTCCGGATGTCCCGTCAGCGAGGCGGCAGGCCATCTGTGATCGGGTCATGTGCGGGGTAACTCCAGTGCCGGGCCGGGCGTCAGGCCGGGATGGCACCGAGTTGCTGCATCAGGGCGACGCCGTCGAACTGCGTCCAGATGTCGGTCACGCGACCGTCCTTGAGGCGGTAGAAGTTCATGCCCTCGACCTTGATCGTCTGGCCGGAGGCGGGGATCCCCATGAGCTCCTGCTGCTGAGAACCGGTCACGACCCACCGGGTGGCGACGGTGTCGCCGCTGGCGATGATGTCCTGCAGGTCCTCCTCCAGGTCGGGGAAGCTCGCCTTGAAGCCCGCGACCTTCTGCTTGAAGCCGGCCAGCGTCGGCTCCTCGCCGGGCGCTGGATTGTGGTTGACCAGGCCCGGGTCGCAGAGCTCGTCGATCGTCGCCTGGTCGGCCGCGCGAAACGCGTGCTCGAAGCGCGTGATGATCTCGATGTTGACCGTTACCTGAGCCATGATCACTCCTTTGCTCGGGCTTGTGCCTCGCGGCGGGCCCTGTCTGCGCTGCTACCCGCATGTAGCAACTGATCAGTTGCCATAGTATGGCAACTGATCAGTTGCGTCAATGGTCACGTTCCCGAGGCTGTCCGCCCCCGTTCTTCCGGCCGGGGAGCTTGTCCGCCGGGATGGAACTCTCCCTAGTGGAGGCGAGGTGTTACCTGCCGAAGGGGGCTGCGGGGATACTGGCCCTATGGTTGACGACACCGCACGGGACCGGGCCATCTACCACGCGCTGAAGGCAGCCGACGAGGTGGCTGCGGCCCTGCAGGCGCACCTCATCGAGGAGCATGGGGCTGATCCCGATCGTGCCGCTGCGCAGAATTCCTTCACCAACTCGCTCAAGCTCCTGCGGCAGGCCCGCGAGCGCCTGGGTGAGGGACTGCGAGCGGTCGAGGCCGGCCACATCGCCGAGTCGGATGGGATCTCCCTGCGCAACCACTGACTCCGGCCACCCCGCACCTTTCTGATCACCGGGTGTGGAATGGGTTAGCAGGGGGCGCGCGGCCCATCGTGCGGATGGCCCGTGGCCCGTTATGGTCTTCTTGTTCGGATCTCCTGATCCGAACAGGGAACGGCTACAGCCACGGCGAGGTCATCCAGATGATCAACGACCTGGCCCCGGACGCAGGGACCCCCGCAGAGTCGCGGTCATGACTGACGTGGCCGTGGATCCGCAGCCGTGCCAGTGCCGGGCTGAGCGGTCAAGCACCGGTGGGGCAGGGGTAGAACACCTTGCCATCCAGGGAGACGTCGAACTTCGCCGCCGCGAACCCGTCTGCCGGGGCGTACACGGCGTCGCAGAAGGTACCGAACTCACGTTGCCGCGGGCACTGCTGCCCGGGATCGCACACGTAATGGTCGGACCCGTACTCAGCCTCGCCGACCCATTTGCCGGTGGGCTGCTGCCGGGTCACGTCCGCGGTGAAGTCATCCCAGCCGCACGGCGTGGCCCCGCGCAGGCCGGTGCAGGTGATCCCGTACTGGGCGCTGCCCCGGAGCTGGGCCGCGAAGCAGCCGTGATCGACGTAGCACTCCTCGACCACCGCCCCGTCCGCGTACCGGCGTCCCCACCAGGACAGCCAGGGCGAGTTCTTCCAGAGGCCGGTCATCCCGTAGGCGTGAATCTCGTTGAAGGCGTAGCTGAGGAAGTTCTGCGCGTCGCCCGGGGTGAGCCGGAAACCGGTGGTGGACGGCGGGTCGAAGCTGTCGATGTCGTCGAGTTCGACGGCGTCGAACCCCTTCCGCGCGCACATGCTGATGCGCTCGCGGAGCATGGGCTTGAGCGCGTCGAGCTGGCGGAGATCCACCCAGCGCTCCTCCGGATAGCCGTAGTAGATGCTGCCGAGCGCCGCGGCCGGGAAGTAGCTGCCGCGCGGTGACGGGCTCGCGTCGGGCCGGTAGTCCTCCCAGGCGAGGTCCAGGTAGCAGACCGTCCGCGGGTGCGGGAGGGTGCTGGCCTGCCAGCTGGCCCGGATGGCCTGGACCTGCGCCGCAGTAGTGAGGAAACCGTCGAGGTCATAGATGTCCACGGCGTGCCGGCCGGTCCGCTGCAGCGGCGTGACCCGGCCGATCTGCCAGTCCCAGCGCATGGGGTGATGATCGGCGGCCAGGTGCGGCGGGTACCAGCACCCCTGACGCCGGGCCGGACGGCAGGCGGCCGGGGCGGCCAGCGGCACGACGCGCCACCCGAACTGGATATCCGACGAGCCCGCGCGGTTCGCGGTGGACACCGATACCTGGTGCGGGCCGGGCTGGAGGAGACCCGTGTAGAAGGCGTGGTCACCGGGCAGCACGCGCCACGGGCCGCTGTCGATGCGGTAGCGCTGGACCGGCTGGCCGTCCAGCGCGTTGAAGTGCGCCGGACCGACCTGGAAATACTCGGCATCCGAGGCAGTCTGAGGGTCCGTCAGGCCGTTGCTGAATTCCGAAACCGGGCGCAGGTGCGGCGGGTAAGCGCGGACCGGTACCGGAGCAAGCCTGCTCACCGAGCGCCGGACCACCCGGAACGTGAACGTGGCCGGGTCGGTCTCGACGACCTCGGCCGCGGTCTCGGTGACCCGCAGCCACCGGCCGGTATCCGCGTGCCCCACCCGGTACTGCCGGGCGGCGAACGGGGTGGCCGTCGAGTCGGCCGCGGTCCGGCACTGGTGGCCGCCCACCTGGCAGCTTTGCCAGGAGTAGGCGACCTCGAAGCTGAGCAGGGCCTGGCCCCGCGGCAGGCGGGCCGGGTGCCAGGACAGCCCGGCCGCGGTGACGCCGCCGCCGTCCTGGAGCTGGCCGGTGATCCGCAGCGTGCCCTGGTGCCAGGGTGGCGGAACCGAGCCGCTCGCCGCCGCCCCGGCGGGGGAGCCCGCCACCACCGGCACCAGGGCCACCGCGGTGGACACCGCCGCGGCTACCGCGAGCCGCCGGGGAAGCGAGTGGGCGGGCACGGCGGTCAGTGCGCGAAGGCGGGCAGCAGGTTCCGGTGGGCCTCGAACAGGTCATCGCACATCGCGACGATCTCGGTCGTGGTCAGCGTGGCGGCCGTGTTCGGGTCGAGCAGCGCCGCCTGGTAGACGTGATCGCGGGATTCCTCGAGCGCGGCGCGGACCGTCAGCTCGACCACGTTGAGGAATGTCCGGTTCAGCGCGGCGAGCTGTGGCGGCAGCGCGCCGACGGCGACCGGCTTGGCGCCGCCCGCTCCTACCAGGCAGGGCACCTCGACGCAGCAGTCGTCGGGCAGGTTCGAGATCAGGCCGCCGTTGCGGATGTTGACGTGCAGCTCCCTCTCCCGCCCGGTCTCCACCGAGTGGATGAACAGCGAGGCCAGCTCGTCCGCAGGCGTGAGGTCCAGCGGCGCGTCCGAGGCCAGGTCACGCTGGAGCGACTCCAGCTCGCGGAGGTTCTCCTCGGACCGCGCCAGGTAGTCGCCCACGAAGAGGCGGAACTGGCTGACCTGGTCGTCGTGGCGCATGAACCAGGGCACGTACTCGGCGGAGTGCTCACTGGATTCGGTCGGGAAGTACCCGAACCGGCGGAAGATCTCCACCCGGGCCCGCCGGTGCAGCCCGGGCGAGCCCGCGATGATGTCCGCTAGCTGCGGATACAGCGACTGCCCGTCCTGCTCGAAGCGGAGCACGAACGCCTGGTGGTTGAAGCCCGCGGTGACGAAACGGACCCGCTCCGGGTCGGCGCCGACCAGGCCGGTCAGGAACGCCTGCGTGTCCCGCACCGAGTGGCAGAGGCCGAACACCCGGGTGAACGGCGTCCCCGCGTAGACCGCCCAGGGCAGCATGGCCATCGGGTTGCTGTAGCTGAGCAGGTAGGCGTCGGGGCAGACTTCGTTCATGTCCCTGGCCAGCCCGGTCACCACCGGGATGGTCCGCAGGCCGCGGAAGATCCCGCCGATGCCCAGCGTGTCCCCGATCGTCTGGCGCACCCCATAACGGGCCGGGATGTCGAAGTCCGCGCGGGTGGCATCGTACCCGCCGACCTGGACTTCGTTGATCACGTAGCGGGCGCCCGCCAGTGCCTCGCGCCGGTCCTGGGTCCCGGTCACCGTGGCCCCGGCACCGGTCTGCGCGGAGATCCGGCTGGCCAGCCGCTCGGCGTGGGCCAGCCGGTCCGCGCTGATGTCATGCAGCGCGAGATGCAGGCTACCGTGGAATTCCGGATAGCTGCACAGGTCGGTCACCACGTTGCGGGTGAACTCGATGCTCCCGGCGCCGACGAACGTCACCTTGATCACAGCTCGCTAGTGTTTCAGTTTGGGCACTTTCTTGCAAGATGTTGCATATGACCGGAGTTGGCCTGCACAATTCTGAGCAGTTTGCGGTCAGTCCAAGCATCTTCGGGCGGAGTACGGCATGGCGAAGCATCGGCCCCGGGGCACCCTGGCAGGTCTGCTCACTGCGCTCACCGCGGTGGCCCTGGCCCTGGCCGCCTGCGGCACGGACAGCGGCGGGTCCGGGGGCAGTTCCGGCGCGATCAATATCTGGGAGGGCTTCACCGGGGCCGAGGCCAAGGCTTTCGCGCACCTGGTGGCCCAGTACGAGGCGCGGAACCCGGGCCAGAAGGTGACCAGCCTCTTCGTCAACAACGACAACACGCTGCAGAAGGTGCTGACCGCGGTGCGCGGCGGCAGCCCGCCGGACATCGCCTACCTCTACGGGTCGTGGGCGCCTAATGTCGCGCAGATCCCCCAGGTGGTGAACCTGACCACGGTGGTCAAGCGGCCCGGCGTCAACTGGACCGACTTCTGGGTCGGCGAGCGGGACGTGGCGACCGTCAACGGCAAGGTGATCGGCATACCCGCGCTGGTGGACAACCTGGCCGTGGTCTACAACAAGACGCTGTTCGCCAAGGCCGGCCTGCCGCTGCCCAGCCCGGACTGGACCTGGTCGCAGTTCATGGCCGACGCCAAGAAGCTCACCGACCCGGCCAGCAAGCAGTTCGGCACGGCGTACGTGACCCCGGGCACTGAGGACACGGTGTGGCACTGGGAGCCGCTGCTCTGGGAGGCCGGCGGCCACCTGCTCACCCCGGACAACAAGAGGGCCGCGTTTGCCTCGGCGGCCGGGCTGACCTCGCTGAACACGCTGCGCACGATGGCGGTCACCGACCACTCGATGTATCTCGACCCGGCCGATAATCCGTACTCCACCCTATTCAACTCGGGCAAGATCGGGATGCTGGTCACCGGTCCGTGGGACCTGTCCGCGTTCCCGAACGTGCACTACGGGGTCCAGGTCATGCCGTCCTACCCGGGCGCGAGCGGCGGCCACCAGACCATCTCCGGCCCGGACAACTGGGTCCTGTTCAACAACGGCAGCGCCCGGGTGGCCGCGGCGGAGAAGTTCATCCTCTGGCTCACCGCGCCCGCCCAGCTCAGGTACTTCTCGCTGCGCACCGGTGACCTGCCGACCCGGCAGTCAGTGGGCAACGCGGGCGGCTTCAGCCAGCAGATGAACGCCACGCTGCCCGGGGTGAGCGCGTTCATCGCGAACCTGGCCAACGTCAAGCAGAGCCGGCCGCAGATCCCGCAGTACCCGAAGATCTCCCAGATCCTCGGCAACATGATCGTGTCAGTGCTGCTCGGCAAGAGCCAGCCGCAGGCGGCGCTGCAATCCGCGGCCCAGCAGGTCAACCAGGTCCTGGCGGGCTGACGTGACCGTTTCGGGCACCCTCCGCCGGGGCCAGCCCGGCCGTCCGGGCAGGCCCGGCGGGGCCCGGGCGGTGCGCCGCCGGGTGGTGAACTCCGAGCAGTTCACCGGATGGGCGTTCGTCACGCCGGGCGTCGCGATCATCGTGCTGTTCGGCGCGGTGCCCCTCGTCTGGTCGGCGTTGATGTCCTTCCAGCGGTCCAACCTGCTCACGCCGAGCGCGCCATTCGTCGGGCTGAAGAATTACCGGCAGCTGGCGGGTGACCCGATCGTGGCGCAGGCGCTCCAGCACACGCTGGTCTACACCGCGCTGTTCGTGCCCGGGACTATGATCGTCGGCTTGTTCCTGGCCGTGGCGATGAACCGGAAGATCCGCTTCATCTCGGTCTACCGGACCGCCGCCTACGCCACCATGGCGATCTCCACGATCAGTGAGGCGATCGTCTTCATCTGGCTGTTCGACCCGTCGTACGGAGTCGTCAACTACTTCCTCAGCCTGATCGGCGTGCCGCCGCAGCAGTTCCTCAACTCCCCGTCCCAGGCGCTGTTCGTGATCGTGGTGATGACGATCTGGGGGTGGACCGGCTTCTCGGTGGTGATCTACCTGGCTGCCCTGCAGGGCGTCCCGGCGGCGCTGCTCGAGGCGGCCGCGATCGACGGGGCCAGCCCGTGGCGGGCCTTCCGGCGGGTCACCCTGCCGCTGCTGAGCCCGGCCTCGCTGTTTCTCGCCGTATGGCTCACCATCAACGCACTCCAGTTGTTCGACGAGGTGTACCTGAGCACTGAGGGTGGCCCGCTCAATGCGACCACCGTCCTGGTGTATTACCTCTACAACCAGGCGTTCCAGAACTTCAACTTCGGCTACGCCTCGGCCATCGCCTACGTCCTGTTCCTCATCATCATCGTGATCACTGTCATCCAGTTCCGGGTCGGCAGGCGTTTCACGCACTACCAGTCATGACCGCGACCTCGGCACCCGCCCGCGGCGGGGTGCGGTCCGCCGCGGGGCAGGGGAGGTCGCCCGCCCGGCGCCGGTGGCGGCTGCCGTTCAGCCCGTGGCACCTGGTGCTGATCCCGGCCACCATCCTGCTGATCTTCCCGTTCGCCTGGCTGGTGATCACCTCGGTTGAGACTTCGTCCGAGGCGCTGCACTTCCCGCCGGTGCTGGCCCCGCATGTGCTCCGGTTCGCCAACTACCCCGACGCGCTGGCGACCGCGCCGTTCGGCCGGTTCTTCGCCAACAGCGCGGTGGTGGCGGTGGCCACTGTCGTGTGCAACCTCGTGCTGTGCTCGCTGGCCGGGTACGCGTTCGCCCGGTTCCGCTTCCTCGGCCGGACCGCCCTGTTCGTGGTGATCATGGCCACGCTGATGGTGCCGTTCCAGGTCACGATGATCCCGCAGTTCATCATCACCAAGTGGCTGGGCGTGCACGTGCTGGCCGCGGTCGGGATCGACCACATCGGCGCGCTGATCCTGCCGAACGCGGCGACCGCGTTCGGGATCTTCTTCCTGCGCCAGTTCTTCCGCACCCTCCCGCTGGAGTACGAGGAGTCCGCGCGGGTCGATGGCGCCAGCCGGCTCACCGTGCTCTGGCGGATCGTGCTGCCGCTGGCCACGCCCGCGCTGGCCACGCTGGCCGCGCTCACCTTCCTCGACTCGTGGAACAACTTCCTGTGGCCGCTGATCGCGATCACCTCCACGAACCAGATGACGCTGCCGCTCGGCCTGGCCACGTTCCAGGGCGCGCACGCCACCGAGTGGACCCTGCTGATGGCCGCCAACGTGATGAGCCTGGTCCCGATGCTGGTGATCTTCTTCGTGGCGCAGCGGTACTTCGTCCGGTCGGTCGCCGCCACCGGCCTGGCCGGCACATAAATACCTACAGGGAGCAATGAATGGGTGAGGAGGCGACGGTGCCTGTGAGCGGCAGCATCGAGTCAGAGGTGGCCTCGCAGCCAGCGTGCTGGCGGCGGGCCGCCGCGATGGCTGCGGACGTCGCGGCATACCTGCCGGCCGACGGTGAGCGGGTCGCGGTGGCCGGGTGCGGGACGTCGTGGTTCATGGCGGAGGCCTACGCGGCGGCCCGGGAGGCATCCGGGCGCGGGGAGACCGATGCGTTCGCTGCCTCCGAGATGCCGCTGGGCCGGGCCTATGACCGGGTCCTCGTGCTGTCCCGGTCCGGGACCACCACGGAGATCCTCCAGTTGCTGGACCGGCTGCGTGGCAGCGTGCCCACCGTCGCGATCACCGCGGGCGCTGCCACCCCGGTGGCCCAGGCCGCCGACGCCGTCATCGACCTGGCCTTTGCCGACGAGGAGTCGGTGGTGCAGACCCGGTTCGCCACCACGGAGCTGGCTCTGCTCCGCGCCTGCCTGGGCGAGGACATCGAGCCCGTCGCGGTGGCCGCGCAGCGGGTGCTGGCGCAGCCGCTGCCGGCCGAGATGCTGGCCGCCCGGCAGTTCACCTTCCTCGGCACCGGCTGGACCGTCGGCCTGGCCCGGGAAGCCGCGCTCAAGCTGCGCGAGGCGGCCGGGATGTGGACCGAGGCCTACCCGGCGATGGAATACCGGCACGGGCCTGCGGCGGTGACCGGCGAGGGCAGCGTGGTGTGGATGTTCGGCACCCCGCCGGACGGGCTGGGCGCCGAGGTCGCCGCAGCGGGTGGCCTGGCCTGGCTGAGCGATACCGACCCGCTGGCCGAGCTGGTCCGGGCGCAGCTGCTCGCCGCCACGGTGGCCCGGGCCCGCGGGCTCGACCCGGACCGGCCGCGGAACCTGACCCGCTCGGTCATCCTCACCCCCCGCTGAGCGGGCACATCGCCGTGATCGTCGTCGTCTGCCTCAACCCGGCGCTGGACATCACCCACCATGTGCCGGACGTGGACTGGACCGGGGTCAACCGGCCCACCGCGGTGCACGCCCGCCCCGGCGGCAAGGGACTCAACGTGGCCCGCACGCTGCACGTCCTCGGGGCGGACGTGCTGGTCATGGGGCTGGCCGGCGGGATCACCGGGACCGCGGTGGAGGCGGCGCTCGGCGGCCTGGGCGTGCCGGCCGCCTTCACCCCGATCAGCGGCGAGACCCGGCGGACGTTCACTGTCGTGGACGGCCAGCGCGGCACCGCCGCCTTGTTCAACGAGGCTGGTCCCCAGGTCGGCGAGGCGGAGTTCGCGGAGTTCGGCGCTGCGTTCGGCAACGCCCTGGCTGGATGCGCGGCGGTGGTGCTGTCCGGCAGCCTGCCGCCAGGGCTGCCAGCGGACAGCTACGCCACGCTGATCGGGATGGCGACCGCGGCCGGCCTGCCCGCCGTACTGGACGCGCACGGGGAGGCCCTGCTGCGGGGCGCGGCCGCCCGGCCCGCGATCGTGAAGCCGAACCTGGCCGAGCTGGAGCTGCTGGCCGGGCGGCGGCTGTCCAGCGTGCGGGGCGCCGACCGGCAGGCGGTAGCGGCCGCGGCTGGCCAGCTCCGGGCGGCGGGCGCGCAGGCGGTCGTGGCCTCGCTCGGCGCCGAGGGCCTGCTGGCCACGACGGAGGACGGCAGCTGGCAGGCCAGGCCGCCCGCACCGGTGACCGGGAACGCCACCGGCGCGGGCGATGCTGTGGCCGCGGGCCTGGTGCACGGGCTGGTCCTCGGCCGCCCCTGGGACGAGCGGCTGCGGCATGCGGTGGCCCTGGGCACCGCGTCCGCCGCGGCGCCGGTGGCCGGGGAGTTCAGCCACGCCGACTACACGAGTGCGCTGGGCACGGTCACGGTCCGCCGGGAAGGGGACCGCTGATGCCACTCGTCACGGCGCAGGAGATCGTCGGGCCGGCCCGCGCGGCCAGCTGCGGCGCTGGCGCGTTCAACGTCATCGGCATCGAGCATGCCGAGGCGATCGTCACCGGGGCTGAGGCCGCCGGGGCGCCGGTGGTGCTCCAGATCAGCGAGAACTGCGCCACCTACCACGGTGCCCTGGCCCCGATCGCCGGTGCCTGCCTGTCGATCGCGCGCTCGGCCGCGGTACCAGTCGCGGTGCACCTGGATCACGCGACGAGCGTGGACCTGGTCCAGGTGGCCGCCCAGCTCGGCCTCGGCTCCGTCATGTATGACGCCTCGGCGCTGCCCTACGCGGCGAACGTCCGGGCCACCGCGGACGTTGCCGCATGGTGCCACGGCCGGGGACTATGGGTGGAGGCGGAACTCGGTGAAATCGGCGGCAAGAATGGCGTGCACTCACCGCTCACCCGCACCGATCCTGGCGAGGCGGCCGGCTATGCCGCGGCGACCGGCGTGGACGCGCTCGCGGTCGCGGTGGGCAGCTCGCACGCCATGCTGACCCGCGACGCGGTCCTGGACATCGGGCTCATCACCCGGATCCGCAGCGCCGTCAGCGTCCCGCTCGTGCTGCACGGCTCGTCGGGCGTGCCGGACCGGCAGCTGGCCGCCGCGATCCGGGCCGGAATGACGAAAATCAACATTGCCACCCAGCTGAACAAGGTGTTCACTGCCGCTGTCCGCCATTGCCTGGCCCGCGACACGGCCATGGTCGACCCCAGGCGGTACGGTTCGGCGGGGCGCGACGCGATCGCGCCCGAGGTGGCCCGGCTGCTCAGCGTGATCGGCGCCGGGACCACGGATGAGGACATGCCTGCCGGATCGCGGGAACCGGCAGCCGGGTTGGGCCGCGACGGCAGGAGGCGCCGGTGAGCCGTTACCGGCGGTGGAATGAGCTGCTGGAGCTGCTGGCCGCGCGGGGCCAGCTCCAGGTGGAAGACGCGGCCAAGGCTCTGGAAGTGTCCGCGGCGACCATCCGCCGGGACTTCGACGAGCTGGCCAGCCAGCAGATGCTCACCAGGATCCGGGGCGGTGCGGTCGCGCAGAGCGTGAACTACGATCTGCCCCTGCGCTACAAGACGGAGCGCCATCCTTCCGAGAAACAGCGCATCGGGGAGCTGGCCGCCAGCATGGTCCGGGCTGGCCAGGTCGCCGGGCTGAACGGCGGCACCACCACGACGGAGGTGGCCCGGGCCCTGGCCACCCGCTCCGACCTCAACTCGGGCGGCCCCGCCCCGACGGTCACCGTGGTCACCAACGCGCTGAACATCGCGACCGAGCTCGCGGTCCGGCAGCACATCAAGATCGTGGCCACCGGGGGAGTGGCCCGGCCCCAGTCCTACGAGCTCACCGGGCCGCTGGCCACCGGCGTGCTGGAGCAGGTCACCCTCGACGTGGCGATCCTGGGGGTGGACGGGATCGATGCCGCGGCTGGCGCCACCGCGCACCACGAGGGCGAGGCGAGCATCAACCGGCTGATGGGCCAGCAGGCCAGCAAGGTGATCATTGTCGCGGACAGCTCCAAGGTAGGCCGGCGCGCCTTCGCCCGGATCTGCACTATCAGCGAGATCGACGTCCTCGTCACCGACACCGGTATTGCCGCCGAGGATGCGGCCCGGCTGGACGATGCCGGGGTTGACGTTGTCATCGCCTGACACCAGGCCGGCCGCTGGCCGGGACATAGACCTCCTGGTGCTCGGCGACTGCAACCCGGATGTGCTCGTCCTCGGCGACGACGTCACCCCTGCCTTTGGCCAGCGGGAAAAGCTGGTGCCGAGCATTTCCCTGGTCATCGGGGGATCCGCCGCGATCACCGCGGTCGCCGCGGCGCGGCTCGGGCTCAGCGTCGCGCTCGCGGCCGCGGTCGGCGCTGACCCGGCCGGGGAGTTCATGCTCAGCCAGCTGGACCGGGAAGGCGTGGACGTGGCCCCGGTGGTCATCCGCGCCGGCGCGCCCACCGGGATGACGGTGGCGCTGTCCCGGGGCGGGGACCGTGCCATCCTCACCGCCCTGGGTGCCATGGCCTCGCTGACCGCAGCCGACATCCCTGGCGCGTTGCTCGCCCGGGCCCGGCACGTGCACGCCAGCTCCTACTTCCTGCTCGAGGACTCACTCGGCCCCGGCCTGGCGGACGTGCTGTCGGCCGCGCGGGCAGCAGGCGCCACCACCTCGCTGGACACCAACTGGGACCCGTCCGGGCGATGGGGTGACGAGCGCCTGTCCGCGGCGATCGCGCAGGCCGATCTGCTGCTGCCCAACGAGGAAGAAGCACTGCGGCTGAGCGGCGCGGCCAGCCTGGGCGCTGCCGCCGGGGTACTCACCGCCACCGGGACCAGGCTGATCGTGAAGCTCGGCGAGCGCGGGGCCATGTGCGCTGACGGATCCGCACGGCAGCGCGTCAGCCTGCCGCCGGTGCTGCCTGTCGACGCCACGGGCGCCGGGGACTGCTTCAACGCCGGGCTGATCGCCGGCCTGCTCGAGGGTCATGCGCTGGCCCAGGCCGCCGCGCTCGGCTGCGCTGCTGGCGCGCTCTCGACGGGAGCACCTGGCGGCACGGCAAGCTCCCCGGATATGGCTGCGGCAGCGCAGCTCGCCAAGCTGGCCACCATAGACACGGACATGCGGCCCGGAGACGGATGGGACAGGCGGTCCGGTGAGCCCCTGGATTCCAGCAGCTGACACCCTGGTCAGCCCATCCGGTCGAGGATCTCCCGGACCAGGTCCATCGAGGTATGCGGGTGCAGGAACGCGAACCTGGCCACTGTCTCGCCCTCCCACGCTGACGGCGGGATGAAGGCCACCTGGTCGCGCAGCAGCTGGTCCGCCCATCGGGTGTACTGCCCAGCGTCCCAGCCACGGCGCCGGAAGAGCACGATGCCGAGCTCGGGCTCGCGGATCAGTTCCAGATTGCCCCGGGCCCGGATCTCTGCCGCAGTGTCGCGGGCAAGCCCGATCGCCGCCTCGATGGCCTCGGTGTAGGCGGCGACCCCATGCACCGACAGCGAGAACCAAAGCGGCAGGCCCCGGGCCCGCCTGGTGAGGTGGTAGGCGTAGTCGGCCGGATTCCACTCACCCGGCGTGTCGTGGATGACATCGAGATAGGCGGCGTCCTGCTTGTGCACCGATCTGGCGACCGACGGGTCGCGGTACAGCAGCGCCGCGCAGTCGAACGGAGCGAACAGCCACTTGTGCGGGTCCACGATGAACGAGTCGGCATGCTCGATGCCGTCGTACCGGTGCCGGACGCTCGGCGCGAACAGGCCCGCGCCGCCGTAAGCGCCATCCACGTGGAACCAGAGGCCGTGCTCGCGCGCGACGGCGGCCGTCCCGGCCAGATCGTCGATAATGCCCGCGTTCGTCGTACCCGACGTCGCCACGATCGCCGCGAGCGACCCGGGATCGCCGTCCGCCTTGATCGCAGCCTGGAGCGCGGCGCCCGTCAGGCGGTGGCCGTCGGCGCGCACCGTCAGCGGGTCCATCTCCAGTATCCGCAGCGCGCTGGCGATCGAGGAATGCGCGTCTTCGCTGACCGCCACCCGCCAGCGGCAGCCGGCCGCTGCGGCGCCGGCCTTGCGCTTGGCGACTTCGCGGGCGACCACCAGGGCGGACAGGTTCCCCGCCGAGCCGCCGGAGACAAAGCACCCCCCTGCTGTCTGAGGCATCCCGGCCCGGTCGGCGATCAGCCGCAGCACAAGGTTCTCGGCGTGGATCGCGCCAGCGGCCTCCAGCCAGGAGATGCCCTGGATCGACGCGCAGGAGATAAGCATGTCGAACAGCAGCGAGGCCTTCGTCGGCGCGGCCGGGACGAAGCCGAGAAAGCGCGGGCTATCCGCTGAGAGCACGGCCGGCGCCATGACCGATGCGTACGCGCCGAGTACCTGATCGGGGTTGTGCGGCTCAGCGCCCAGCAGTCCCTGCAACGCCGCGTCAAGCTCAGCCGGTACCGGGGAGCGCCCGTCCAGCGGAACTGGGTCCAGCCGCAGCCGGTTCTCTACGTACGCGAGCACTGATCTGATCATCGACTCGGTGCTGGAATCCACACTGTGCATGGGCGCAACGTAGAGTCTCGGGCCCGGCACCCGCAACAGCCCGGGATCCGGGCGGTGACTTGACATTTCGCAGACCCAGGCTGCACCGTGGTTCAGCTCGAGCTCCTGCCGGAAGGGGGTGCACTGGCGTCGTGAGCGCAGCAGAGACGATCCCGGCCGGCCGGCTGGCCGAGCGGATGTCCAGGCTGGGAACGGAATCCGCGTTCGAGGTGCTGGCCCGGGCGCGGGCACTGGAGGCGCAGGGCCGCAAGATCATCCACCTGGAGATCGGGGAGCCTGACTTCGATACCCCGGCGCACATCACGGAGGCCGCCGCGGAGGCTCTCCGTTCCGGGTTCACCCACTATGTCCCGGCGCCCGGGCTGCCCGAGGTCCGTGAGGCGGTGGCCGCGTGGCTTTCCCGGACCGGCCGGCTCGAGACGACTCCAGACAGGGTGATCGTGACTCCGGGTGCGAAACCCATCATGTGGTACCTGATGCTGGCTACCTGCCAGGAGGGCGACGAGGTCATCTACCCAGATCCTGGGTTCCCGATGTATGAGTCCATCGCCCGGTTCACCGGGGCCACTCCTGTCCCCCTCCCGCTGCGGGAGGAGAACGGATTCCGCCCCGACCCGGGCGAACTGGCCTCCCTGGTCACCCCCCGGACCCGGTTGCTCGTGCTCAACACCCCGCACAACCCGTGCGGCTCGGCGCTCACCCGGGAGGACTGCGAGGCTATCGCCGAGATCGCCATGCGGAACGACCTGCTCGTCTTGGCTGACGAGGTTTACTGGGCCATTCGCTACGACGGGGGCCACGTGTCCGTCCTGGACATAGACGGGATGGCCGACCGCACCATCCTGCTCGACGGCTGGAGCAAGACCTACGCCATGACCGGCTGGCGCCTGGGGTTCGGCGTGTTTCCTCTGTGGCTGGTAGAGCCCATCTCCCGGCTGGTCATCAACTCGGTGTCGTGCACCAGCGCGTTCAGCCAGCGTGCGGCGATCGCCGCGCTCACCGGGCCGTGGGAGCCGGCCGAGCAGATGGTCGCCGAATTCCGCCAGCGGCGCGACGTCATCGTGGCGGGGCTGAACGCCATCGAGGGCATCACCTGCGTGCAGCCGCGCGGGGCGTTCTACGTCTTCCCCTCGGTCAAGGCGTTCGGGATACCCTCGCAGCGGATCGAGGAGCATCTGCTCCAGCGGGCCGGGGTGGCGGCGCTGTCGGGTACGGCCTTCGGCCGGTACGGGGAGGGCTACCTGCGCTTCTCCTACGCGAACTCGGTCCAGGCCATACGCGAGGCGCTGGAGGCCGTGGCCGCGGTCCTGCCGGAGCTGGAGGGTTAGCCGTGGGCGGGATGCGTCCGCCGGTTCTCATTACCCGGCGCCTGCCGCAGGAAGCACTGGACCGAATCGAGGCCCAGTGCGAGATGACGCTGTATGCAGGCGAGGGTGCCATGCCCCGCGACCAGCTCCTGACCGGGGTGGCTGGGAAGGCGGGGGCGATCACGCTGCTGACCGACCGGGTCAACGACGAGTTCCTGGACGCCGCCGGGCCCGGGCTCAAGATCGTGGCGAACTTCGCCGTGGGCTTCGACAACATCGACGTGGACGCATGTACGCGGCACGGCGTGCTTGCCTCCAACACCCCGGAAGTCCTGACCGAGACAACGGCGGACACCGCGTTCGCCCTGATGATGGCGGCGGCCAGGCGGGTCGCCGAAGGCGACCGTTTCCTGCGCTCCGGTGTTCCGTGGACCTGGGGGCCGCTCATGATGCTCGGCCAGGACGTCCACCACAAGACCCTCGGCGTCGTGGGCTTCGGCCGGATCGGGCAGGCCCTGGCCCGCCGCGCACGCGGGTTCGCCATGCGCGTCCTCTACCACGACGTGTACCCGCCGCCCGCCGGGATTGGCCAGGAGCTCGGAGCCGAGTACCGGGATCTCGAAGACCTGCTCCGCGAGTCCGACTTCGTCTCCCTCCACACCAACCTCACCCCGCAGACGCGCCATCTGATCAACGCCGAACGCCTGGCCATGATGAAGCCGACGGCCGTGCTGGTCAATACGTCGCGCGGTCCAGTCATAGACGAACAGGCCCTGGCTCAGGCTCTCCAGGAGGGCCAGATCTTCGCTGCCGGTCTCGACGTGTTCGAGCGTGAGCCGGTCGTTCATCCCGGACTGCTCGCGTGCCAGAACGCCGTGCTCATCCCCCATCTCGGGTCAGCGACGGTGGAGACCCGCGTGGCCATGGCCAACCTGGCGGTTGACAACCTGCTCGCCGGGCTCGAGGACAGCCGCCCACCGACCCTGCTCAACCCAGAAGCCTGAGCGCAAGAGATCCCGGCCGCGCGACAGCAGTCAGCACCGGCATGACACAAGATTCGCCCCAGGGCGAATCTTGTGCCGTTCGGGTGCCGCTGCGGCTCACTAGGTGTCATGCCAGGTGCAAGTGAGCAGACACGGCCGGTGAAGATCGTCAACGCCAACTGGGTGGCCGGGCCGGACGGCGATCACGGCCGGTTCGAGGTCATGATCGTGACCGGGGATGACCAGCAGCATGTGGTCGCCCCCAGCCCCGCAACCATGACCGCCCTGATCGCCTTGACCCAGGCAGGCACCGTCCTGCTCTGGGATCCCGCCGGCCGCACGCTGATCGCCGCCAACCTCGTGGGCACGATGCCCTGGACAGAGCACGCCCGGCCCGGCCCGCCCGCCGGGAGCCGCCCTGCCTGACGGGCGGGGGCGGTGCCGGCGGCGGCGCCCGGCCCGTGCCTGGCGGGGTTGACAGCGGGTCCCTGCCCTGGATCGATGAGGGGTAACAGGGCGGGGTACAGGTGATCGGATTGAAGCAGGGCAGCGCGTCCGGCAGGCGGCCGGCGCCCGCGGTGACACCCGGATGAGCCAGGCTGGCCGCATCGGCCCGGGGACGCGGGTCGTCGTGACCGGTGCCTCTGGGTTCATCGGGTCGGCCGTGGCCCGCGCGGTGGCGGCGCGGGGCGCGCAGGTCATCGCCGTCTACGCGCCTGGTGACGACGACCGTAACCTGGCGGGCTCCGGCGCGGAGCGGGCCGCGGTGGATATCCGGGACGCGGCCGCGGTCCGGGCGGTCTGCGCGGGTGCCCGGTATGTGTTCCACCTGGCCGCGATCTACCGTTTCTGGGCGCGTGACCCGCAGGTTTTCTACGACGTCAACGTCGGCGGGACGCGCAACGTGCTCGACGCGGCCCGGGCGGCCGGCTGCGAGCGGCTGGTGTTCACCTCCACGACCGGCGTCCTCGGGCTGGGGCCGGCCAGGCGCGGCGGCCTCGCCGACGAGCGATCCTGCGCTGACATCTCGCATCTGTCTGGCCACTACAAGAGATCGAAGTTCATCGCCGAGCACGAGGTGCTCCGGGCGGCCGCCGAGGGGCTGGATGCCTGCCTGGTCCTGCCCGCTTTTCCGCTGGGACCTGGGGACCGGGTCCCGACGCCGACCGGGAAAGTGGTGCTGGACTTCCTCAACGGCAGGATGCCCGGATTCGCGGACACCGCCATGAACGTCACCCATGTGGACGACCTGGCCGCCGGCCACCTGGCCGCGCTGGAACGCGGCCGCCAGGGCCGCAGTTACATCCTGGGCGGGGAGAACCTGTCGATGCGGGCGATCCTGCAGATCCTGGCTCGTTACTCGGGCCTGCCCATGCCGCGGCTGGCCGTCCCGCGCCACCTGATCCTGGCCGCAGGAGCCGCCTCGGACCTGCTCGAAGGCCGGCTGCTGCGGCGGGAGCCGCATGTGCCGCTCGAAGCGGCGCGCATGTCGGCCAGCAGGATGGTGTTCAGCGACGAGCGGGCCCGCCAGGAGATCGGCTACACCTCCCGGCCCGCCCGCGAGGCGATCCAGGAGTCAGCCCGCTGGTTCGCTGACCACGGCTACGTGTCCGCCAGCCGCCGCGCCGCCATCAGGTGGGCATCAGGCCCCGGCTGATATCGGCTGGCCGGAGCCGGGCCCGGGCCGGTCACCGGGCGCGTCGGTGAGCTTCTGGTACAGCACATGGTCCTGCCACGTCCCGGCGATCTGCAGATACGCCGGGGCTACGCCGATGCGGGTGAACCCGTTGCGTTCCAGCACGCGCTGCGACGCGGCGTTGTGCAGCAGGGTTTCCGCCTGGATCCGGTGCAGGCCCAGCTCGCCGAACGCGATGCCGGTGAACTCCCGTGCCGCCGCGGTGGCCAGGCCGCGCCCGTTGTCCGCGGAGCCCACCCAGTAGCCCATAGCGCCGGACTGGAACGCGCCGCGGACGATACCGCTGAGAGTGATCCGGCCGACCAGGTGCCCGGACTCGTTGAGGATGACGTAGGGGAGGGACACGCCCAGCTGGTACCGGTCGAGCATCATCCGGATCAGGGCACGCTGGCCGTCCGGGGTGAACTGACCGGGGCTGGGCAGCGGCATCCAGGGCGCGAGGAAATTCCAGTCGGCGCGCAGCAGCTCCGCCAGGGCCGGGGCGTCATCCATCGAGACAAGCCGGATAGTGCTCACCCGACCATCGTCGCAGCGATTGGCCGAAGCCGCAGGCTGGGCCCCGGGCCGGTCAGCCGACGAGGTGGAACTCCACCCGGTAGAGCAGCGTGTCGCCGGTGATCGGCCCGGCGTGGGCCGCCCGTTGCCGCAACGATTCCCGGTCAGGCTCCCCGGAACGCCGCAGGTCAGCCGCGGTAATGGCGGAGAACGGGACCAGCTCCACCGAGTCCACCTCGATCTGGGCCGGCCCGACCGGGTACCGGCCGCCCTCGCGCACCTTGGGCCGCTGCCACAGCCGGAAGGACACGGTGATGTCGCCCGCGATCACCGAGGACCGCAGCTCCCGGCTGAACTCCATCACCCGATGGTACGCACCGGTCCTCAGGCGCTGGCCAGCAGCTTCCGGACCGCCGCCACGCAGGCGGGCCGGCCAATTGCCGGCGAGCTTTGCGCCGTTCCGCCCGGGGCTGTCATGCTCACCCCACCGCGCGCCCGGGGCAGCGCCGTGGCTCAGGCGGGCAGGCTGGTGATGATCGCGAACGCCGCCCCTGCCTGGTCGGCCAGCGAGGCGATCCGGCCCACGCCGGGAACATCCTCCGCCGGTGCTGTCACGGTGCCACCGCGCTTCGCCGTCTCGGCCACCACCGCGTCGCAGTCGGTGACCTCGAAGTAGGGCCGCCATGCGGTGCGCAGGCCTGCGCCCGCCATCTCGGGGCTGAGCGGCATGATGCCGCCCTGGCCGCTGCTGTCATCGCCGCCCGCGGGCATGACGACGGTGTAGCTGAAGTCGCCCATCGGCATGTCCTGGGTGACCCAGCCGAACACCGCCTGGTAGAACGCCCTGGCCTCGGCCTGGCTGGTCGTGTGCAGCTCCGTCCAGCACAGCGTGCCCGGGTCGTTGACCGCGGCCAGGCCCCTGGTCTCGCCCGGCTGCCAGACCGCGAACGCTGCGCCCGCCGGGTCGGTGAAATGAGCCATCCGGCCCGCGGTGAACACGTCGAACGGCTTCGCCCGGACCGTGCCGCCCGCCTGGCTGACCGCGTCGGCCGTGGCGTCGGCGTCCACTGTGGCGAAGTACAGCGTCCAGGACGGCGCCGCGCCGTCCTCGGTGAGCGGGCCTACCGCGGCGACGGTCTTCCCGCCCAGCGTGAACATGCCGTAGCCGCCAGCGTCCGGGCCAGCGGACTGGAACTCCCAGCCGAACAGGGCGCCGTAGAACGCTGCCGCCGCGTCCACGTCGGGTGTGCCCAGGTCCACCCAGATGGGTGTACCGGGCAGGTAGCTGGTGCTGAGCATGGCCTGCCTCCTGCGCGTCAGGTGCTGCGGGCCGGGCCAGGCGCACGAGGCCGGCCGCTGGCCCGGTGTGGTCGGCACCAGCCTGGCATCAGCCACCGACAGTTCTGTCCGGGGTCGCCGGGCTTCGCGGCGACGGCGACACCGGCAGCAGCGTCACAGGTCGATGATGATGGTGACCGGGCCGTCGTTGACCAGGCTGACTTTCATGTCGGCGCCGAAGACGCCGGTTTCCACCCGGGCGCCCAGTGAGCGCAAGGAGGAGACCAGGGCGCCCACCAGCGGCTCGGCAACCGGGCCGGGAGCCGCGGCCTGCCAGGTCGGACGGCGGCCCTTCCGGGTGTCGGCGTAGAGCGTGAACTGACTGATGACCAGCAGCGGCGCGCCCACGTCGGAGCAGGACTTCTCTCCTTCCAGGATGCGCAGCCCCCAGAGCTTGGCGGCCAGCTTCGCTGCCTGCTCCGGGGTGTCCGCATGGGTCACGCCAGCCAGGACGAGCAGGCCCGGCTCGCTGATGGCGCCCACCACGCGCTGGTCAACGGTCACACTGGCCTGGCTGACTCGCTGCACCACGGCTCGCATGGGCGCCTTCCCTCCGGTGGACCCCGGGTCTGCTAGCGGCTGCCGCCGGGACGGGCGGCGATCTGCAGGCTACAGCGGCGGCCGGACGGGCCATGCGGCGGCGAGCGGGCGCGGGCTGGATCCGGCGATGAGTTACGGTCAGCAGAGATCAGCCCGCGGCAGGCTACGGGATGGGAGGAATCATGGCTGAGCCAGTGGTCTTGATCAATGCGTTCGAGGTACCCGCCGGGGACGCGGAGAGCTTCATCGCCGCCTGGGCGAAAGCCCGTCCAGGCCGGTCACCTGCTGCGGCTCGAAGCTGTCCACCGTGAAGCGGGCTATCAACGTCACTGTCCTCCGGGTGCGAACTGGCCAGCCGGGCCAGCCGGTGCGCCGCGCTGCGGGGCGGTCCAGCCCGGGTCGCGGCCGGACAGGCCGAGCAGGCGGTCAAGTGGGGGCGCCGTGTCCGGCACGCTGACCGGCTTCGCGAACGCCTTGCCGTCGCCCTGATAGTCGTCGGTCAGCATGGCTGGCGCGAAACTCAGCGATTCCTGCGCCGCAGCGGCAGGCGGCGACCAGGGCTGGCGGGTGGCCCGGGCCAGGTCCCACCCGTGCATCTGGTACTCCCAGAGGATCATGTTCAGGGCCATGTCGCCCGGCATGGCGCTGTCCCCGAGCCGCAGCGGCCGGCTGGCCGCGCCGCCGCGAAGGCCCTGGCCAGGGTGTCCGCGGCGGCTCGTACTTCAGTCGCTGCGTCGCCCGGCGCCCGGTAGCTGCCGATGCGATCGCGCGGAGCCCGGCCCTCCGGGTCGGCGAAGCCAGCGGCGAATGTGGTCAGCCAGCCCAGCACGTGATCCCGGAGCTGCCCGACGTCAAGCTCGGTGCAGGGCGTCGGATCATGCAGCTGCTCGTCGGTGATGCCGCCGACCACGGGCGCGAGCTCGGAGAGCACGGCCATCAGCAGGTCAGCGGTGCTGTCGGTGGATGCGGTCATGCCAGCCACGCTACCCGGGCCAGCAGGCGGCGGGCTTGAAGATTCGCGTCAGGCGGAGCCGTCAGGACCCATGTCGCCGGGGGCGGGCGCCGGGCTCAGTCGCGCCGTTGGCGTGGACGAGGCCGCGCTGCTGCGCCAGGTGACCGGCGAGGCAGCGGAGGCTGGCCGGATCAGCGTGCTGGCGGCCGCCCTGGAGCAGGCCGTTGACCCGGACCGGGTCCTCCCGGCCGGGCAGGTCGCCGAGGTCGCCAGGCTGGCCGAGACCAACCGTGCGGTCCGGCGCCTGAGCGACCTGTGTGACCTGGCCGGTATTGGCCAGCGAACCCTGCAACGGATGTTCCTCCAGTACGCGGGCGTGTCCCCGACCTGGGTCATCCGCCGGTACCGGCTGCTGGAGGCGGCCGAATCAGTGCGAGAGGGAAAGCCGGTGTCGTGGGCGGAAGTCGCCGCCGACCTCGGCTACGCCGACCAGGCCCACCTGACCCGCGACTTCCGGTCCGCGATCGGCCAGACTCCCGCCGCGTACGCGGCGGCCCAGTCGCCCCGCTAGCCGGACCGGGCCAGTTCCCGGCGGATGCGATCAGTCCCCGGCGGATATGGCTAGCCCGTGCGCCGGGCGGGCTGGCTACTGTGTGAGTGCGGCTGCCGCGCCGCCGCGTGCAGGCAGCGGCCGTGCCGTCGCGGCACATCCTGGGAGGCGACCCTGGCCATGGAACCGCAAGGCCCGCAGCCCGATGAGCAGCCTCGGCCAGCCGGCGCTGGAGAGCCGGCCGATCCCCGGCCGTTCCTGGAGCGCTACGTGCGGGAGCTGACCGCGCTCGGCGCTATCCGGTCCGCAGAGGTTGAGCGGGCCTTCACCGCCGTCGAGCGGCACCGGCTGCTGGAGACGTTCTATTACCGGCCCGCTGGTGCCAAGGAGGCCACGGTGGTCCGGCACGATCCGGCCCGGCCGCTGGCCGAGCACCTCGCGATCATCTACACGGACAACCCTCTGGCCACCCGGCACGCGGGCGGGTTGCCGTCGAGTTCCACGTCCCAGCCATCGCTGGTGGCCAAGATGATCCATATTCTGGGGCTCGGCCCAGGCATGAAGGTCCTCGAGATCGGCGCGGGCACCGGGTACAACGCGGCGCTGATGGCCGAGGTCACCGGGAGCCAGCAGCAGGTGCTGACCATCGATGTGCAGGACGACGTGGTGGCGCAGACCAGGCGGCTGCTGGCCGGGGCTGGCTATCCAGGCATCCGCGTACTGGCCGGGGACGGCGCGGACGGGGCTGCCGCCGACGCGCCGTTCGACCGGATCGTGGCCACGGTGGGCTGCTCGGACCTGTCGCCCGCCTGGGCCCGGCAGCTGGCCGCCGGTGGCTGGATGCTGGTGCCGCTGGAGCACGCTGGCGGCCATCCGCTGGTCCTGCTCAGCCAGGACGACGGCCAGCTCCGCGGTCGTATCTCGGACTGGACCGGGTTCATGCCGGTCCGCGGCCCGCTGCACATCGAGGGGCTGTGGGAGCGCGGCACAGCGGTGGTGCCGCCGGGCGAGGTCGTCGGCCACCGTCCGCCCAGGCCCGGGTTCAGCGCCAGGGAACCAGGTCAGCCGCCTGGCAGCGACTCCGCCGAGATCGGCCTGCTGTTCTTCCTGGGGCTGCACGACCGCAGGGCGTGCCTGGTTCCCGGAGCAGGCGTCGGGCTGACCGCGGGCCCGCGTGGCTGGGCTGCCACCGGCCCCGCCGGAACGCGGTGGTGGAAGGACCCGTCACTAGCCGATGAGCTGGACGAGCTGTACCAGCGGTGGTGCGGGCTTGGCCGCCCCCGGCTGGGCGACTATGAGGTGTCCTTCACCCCTCTCGCCGCGGGCGGGGGGGCGCCCGCGGGCGAAGGCCTGCCAGCAGACGCAGGGCCGCCCGCGGGCGGCTGGCAGATCGAGCGCCGGTTCTTCCGGGAGACCATCCAGCTGGCAGGTGACCGGTGACGTTGCGGGCCGGTCTGCCCTCGTGACCGTGCGGGTATGGTCTCCAGCCGCCCGCTCTGCCCGGTGGCCGCGATACGGCTCCGCGGCCCGCCCGCCTCGTTAGAATGATCTTGTGAAGCCGTTCCTGCTGCTGGCTACCCGGGCTGACGATGCCGCGGCGGACAACGAGTACGAGTCGTTCCTGTCGTTCGCCGGGCTGGCCGAGCGCGACCTGCGCCGGTGCCGGCTGGAGGAGCGGGCTCTGGGCGGCATCGAGCTCCGGGACTGGTCGGGCATCCTGCTCGGTGGCGGCCCCTTCAACGCCAGCGACCCGGAGGAGTCGAAATCGCCAGTGCAGCGGCGGGTGGAGGCTGACCTGCACTGGCTGCTCGACCAGGTGATCAGCGCGGACCACCCGTTTCTCGGCGCCTGCTACGGGATCGGCGCTGTCGGCGGCCATCAGGGCGGGGTGGTGGACCAGCGGTACGCCGAGCCCGTCGGGCTGGTCACCGTCACGCTGACCGCCGACGGGCAGCAGGACCCGCTGCTGCGCGGGCTGCCCGCCACCTTCGACGCGTTCACCGGCCACAAGGAAGCGGTCAGCCGGCTGCCCCGGCATGCGGTGCTCCTCGCCAGCTCGCCAGCCTGCCCCGTGCAGGCGTTCCGGATCGGGTCCCATGTCTACGCCACCCAGTTCCATCCTGAGCTGGACGCGGTCGGCCTGGTCACCCGGATCGACGTCTACAAGCACGCCGGCTACTTCGCCCCTGAGCAGGCCGATGACCTCAAGGCCCTGGCCTATCGCAGCGACATCGTCCACCCGCCGGTGATCTTGCACCGGTTCGTCCAGCGCTACGCCCGAGCCTGATCAGCACAATCCAGCCGCCGCGCGCCGCCCGCCCGGTCACCCCGGTCCAGAAAGTGTGCCCTCACCGTCGTGATTGCGACGGTGAGGGCACACGTTCTGGCGGCCAGCGGGGGGCCGGCCGCGTTTACTGTGCTGCTGACAGCTGCGGGAGGATGGCCGGATGCCTGCTGACCACAAGCCGCGGACCTGCGTGGTGATCGGGGCGGGGATACTCGGCGCGTGCCTGGCGGCGCAGCTGGCCGAGGCGGCGGCCGGGGTGACGCTGCTGGAGCAGGACCAGCCCGGCCACGCCGCCACCCGGTCGAGCTTTGCCTGGCTGAACTCCAACGACAAGGCGCCCCGGGCCTACCACGACCTGAACCACGCCGGGGTGCGGGCGTGGGCGGCCCTGGCCGCCAGCGACAGCAGCAGCGCCGCCTGGTACCGGCCGGCCGGGAACATCGAGTGGGCGGTCAGCCCGGCCGCCCGTGAGCAGCTCGCCGGGCGGGTGCGCCGCCTCGCCGGATGGGGCTACCGGGCCAGCCTGATCGACGCCGCCCGGGCGGCCGAGCTGGAGCCGTCGCTCCGGCTGCCCCTCCCGGCGGCCCCAGGCCCCTCGGCCGCCCCAGGCCCCTCGCATGCCCCAGGCATCTCGCACACCTCAGCCTCCGCTGCTCCCTCGGCCGCGGAGATCGCCTGGTTTCCCGACGAGGGCTACCTGCTCACCGAACCGCTGGTCAGCCACATGACGGCGGCAGCGATGCAGCACGGCGCCACGATCCTGACCGGTGATCAGGGGCGGGTGACCGGGTTCGAGCGCACCGGCCGGGTGGTCACCGCCGTGCGGACCGCCGCGGGCCAGGTGATACCTGCGGACGCGGTGATCTGCTGCGCCGGCCGCTGGGTACCCGGGCTGGCCGCCCTCGCCGGGCCGCCCGCGCGACCCGCGCCGCCCGGGCGACCCGCGCCAGCCGGGCGACCCGCGCCAGCCGGGCCAGTGCCGCTCATCCCCTGGGCGGAGCCCGGGGCCGAAGCACCCGGCCTGGTCGTCCAGGCCGGCCCGGTGAACCCGCCCGGCCTGGCCCGGATCGTGCACGCGCCCGGGATCCACCTGCGCCCGCATCCGGCCGGGCTGGTGCACCTGGAAGCCCCGGACGCCCGGGTAGACCTGCACACCCCCGACCAGGACCTGCGGCGCTGGGCGGATGAGCTGCTGCGCCGGGCCCGCGGCGCCGTTGCCGGGCTGGACCATGCCGAGGTCACCGGCTACCGGGTGTGCGTGCGCCCGATGCCAGCCGACGGCCAGTCCATCGTCGGCTGGCTGCCCGGGGCTGACCATGTGTACCTGGCGGTGACCCACAGCGGCGTCACGCTCGGCGCGCTGCTGGTCCAGCTGATCACCGCTGAGCTGGTCACCGGCCACCCCCGCGCCGAACTGGCGCCCTACCGCCCGGACCGTTTCGCCGCGGCTGGCCCGGGCGGGTGATCAGGCCGCGCGGGCCGTCCACCGGAACCGCCAGATCGCGATGAGCGCCCCGGCCGCGCCCCAGGCCAGCAACACGCCGAGATCCCGCCAGTCCAGCCCGGCGTGCTGCCCGAAGGCCGCCAGCAGCGCCGCGTTGAACGGCCGCACCGGCAACGCCCCGGCCGCCCGGTTCAGCATCGCCGAGTGAATCGGGAGGTAGGTACCGGAGATGAACAGCAACGGGAACAGCACGAGCTGGACCACGGCCGGGGCGGCCTCGGCGTTGCGGATCAGCGAGGCCACGGCCACGCCCAGCGCACAGAAGCTGGCCGCGCCGAGCACCAGCGCGAGCCCGATCGCTAGCCAGTGGCTGGGGAACGGCACCCCGAACAGCCGGCCGATCGCCACGATGAGCGCGACGTCCACGGCGCTGACCATCAGGCAGTGCGCCAGCAGCCCGGCCAGGTACGCCCACGCGGGCAGCGGCGTGGCCCGGACCCGCTTCAGCATCCCGTTCTGCCGGCGCAGCGCGAGCACGATCGCGAGCTGGCTGTAGCACGAGCCGAGCACGGACAGCGCCGCGATCGTGGGCACGTAGTACTGCAGCGCGGACCGCCCGCCAAAGTAGGAGCTGCTCCGGCCGCCGCCGAACAGTGCGCCGAAAAGCGTGATGATCACGACCGGGAACACGAACGTGAAGAACGCGCTCTGCGGGTTGCGCCAGAACGACAGCTGCTCGTACCGGACCTGGTGGCCCAGCAGGGCGAGGTCGCCACGCCAGGCGCGCCAGGACCGCCGCCGGGCCCGGGTGTACACCACAGCACTCATCGCACGCTCCGTTCGCGCGGCCGTTCCGGCGCCGCAGGGCCGGTCAGCCGCAGGTAGATGTCTTCCAGGCTCGGCCGGTCCACGGTCAGCTGCCCCAGCTCGGTGCCGCGCCGCAGCGCCCAGCCCGTCAGCAGGTGCAGCGTCTCGGTCGGCGCGCTGGACCGCACCGTGACCAGCCCGCCGCCCGGTCCCGGGCCGGACGGCTCAGCCGGCACCGGCAGGTCGGCGACCGAGCACCCCGCGGGCAGCGCGAACCGGATCCGGGCCCACGCCGTATCCCGTCCGCCCAGCGAGGCCGGCGGCCCCTCGGCCACGATCTCGCCGCCGGAGATCACCGCCACCCGGTCGGCCAGCGCCTGCGCCTCTTCCATGTAGTGCGTGGTGAGCACGATCGTGGTGCCGGCCTCGCGCAGCCCGCGCACGATCTGCCAGGCGCTGCGCCGCGCGCTCGGGTCGAACCCGGTCGTCGGCTCGTCCAGGAACAGCAGCCGCGGATCGCCGATCACGCCCAGGGCCAGGTCCAGCCGCCGCTGCTGGCCGCCGGACAGCGCCCGGACCTTGGCCCGCCGCTGCTCCGCCAGCCCGACCAGGCCGATCACCTCATCCACGTCCCGCGGCGCCGGGTAGTACCCCGCGTTGCGGGCCACGGTCTCCCGCACGGTCAGATACGGCTCGACCGCGATGTCCTGCAGCACCAGCCCGATCTGCTCGCGCAGCGCCCGCCCGGTGCCGCGGTGCCCGGGATCGAGGCCAAGCACCTCGACCTGCCCGGCGTCCCGCGCCCGGAACCCCTCCAGGATCTCCAGCGTGGTCGTCTTGCCCGCGCCGTTCGGCCCGAGCAGCGCGAAGATCTCGCCGTCCGCCACGCTGAAGCTGACCCCGCGCACCGCCTGCACCGCGCCGTAGCCCTTGCGCAGCCCGGTCACGCTCACCGCGCTACGCACTGGACCTCCACCGTGATATCCAGGTAGCGCCCGGCCAGCCCGGGCAGGCCGGTGACGCCGAACTCGGTCCGGTCGATCCGCACCGCGCCCCGGGCGGTGAACGAGCCCGCCGACACCGACGACAGCTCGACCCGCAGCCGGACCGGACGCTGCGCCTCCCGGACGGTCAGCGTGCCGGGCAGGTCCCGCCCGTCCATTTTTTCCGCAACGAACACCATCACCGGGTACTGCCCAGCGTCCAGGAACCGGGCCGACCGGACGGTGGCGTCCCGCGCGCCGTTGCCGGTGCTGAAGCTCGCGACGTCGATCTCCGCGTGGACCCGTGACCCGCTGGCCGGCTCGGCGATGTCGACGGTCCCGGCCCGGATCGCGAGACGGCCGCGCACCGGGCCGAGCCCGAACATGTGCCGGGTCCTGAAGACCACGGACGACCCGGCCGGGTCGATGTCGTAGCGCCCGAGCCGGGGGTGCGTTGCTGCGTGCTGTGGTTGTGTGTTCATGCACCTAGTGCACGGCCTGCGGGCGGCCCGGCGGCAGGGTGAACCGTCGGATCCTGGCCCGACGAAGGGCGGGTCAGCCGGGCGGGCATGCAACTTTCGTAGGTTCCGCACCCGCCGGAAGGCGGCCGCGGCGGCTGAGCCCGCGACGGCCGGATCGTGATGACGTAGCGTCGTTGGCATGACTGAGGGCCCATGGCACCGGCGGCACTGGCTGGCCGTGGACGTGGCGGCGGCTGTGTCCTTCGTGCTGCTCGACACCGGGGCGACCCTGATCGGCGCCTCCTGGTGGCCCGCTCATCCTGGCGCGCTGGCCTGGACGCTGCTGGCCGTGCAGGCGGCGGCCTGCGCCACGCTGGTCGTCCGCCGCCGCGCGCCGTTGCTGGTCATCGCTATCCTGGGCGCGTTCACGCTCGCGGTCACCCTGCTCATCTCACCCTTCGGGGCACTGACCCCGGAGCACACGGCGAACGTGTGGGCACCGTTCGCGGTGGCGCTGGCCGCGTACGGGCCGTTCTTCTACCGGCAGGACCGGCGGGTGGCGATCGTCGCGGTCGCCGCGCTGAGCGTCATCGTCGCCCGGCCGTGGCAGCCGTCCGCCACGATCATCACGTTCGGGCTGCTCCGGACCGCGGTGGGGCCGGCCCTGGCGCTGTACTTCGGGGCCCGCCAGTGCGCCATGCACGCGCTGAAGGAGCGGGCCGAGCGGGCTGAGCGGGAACGTTACCTGCTCGCTGAGAAGGCCCGGGCCGAGGAACGGGCCCGGCTGGCCGGCGAGATGCACGACGTGGTGACCCACCGGGTCAGCCTGATGGTGCTGCAAGCTGGCGCGCTCCGGATGACCGCCCCGGACGAGGCGACCCGGCAGGCCGCGGAGGAGCTGCGGGCCGCGGGCTGCCAGGCCCTGGATGAGCTGCGCGACCTGGTCGGCATCTTGCGCACCGCCCCGGACGGGGATGAGTCCCCGTCCACGGCGGACTTCGCTGAGCTGGTCGCCGAGTTGACCGCGGTCGGCACCCCCGCCGTGCTGGTGGAGGAGGGTGACCGGGCGCTGGCCTCCCCGGTGGTCGGCCGCACCGCCTACCGGATCGTCCGGGAGGCGCTGACCAATGTGCGCAAGCATGCCCCAGGCACGCAGGTGACCGTCCGGGTCAGTTACGGCGAATCAGAGGTCCGGCTGGTGATCCGGAATACCCCGCTCGCGGCCGGCCTGGCGGACGGTGCGGTGGCCAGCGGGCGTCTGCCCGTCGCCGCCCTGGCCGGCCCGGGCCCGGGCGGCCCGTTCGCCCCCGACCCGGGTGCGGGCAGTCCGGGCGTGGGCGGCCCGGTCAACGGCAGCCGGGGTGGGCACAGTCCGGGTGTGCACAGCCCGGGGTTGGGCAGTCCGGGGTGGGGCAGTCCGGACTCCGGCCTCGCCGGGACCGGCTCCGGCCTGGGCATCGCCGGCCTGCGCCAGCGGATCGAGCTGGTCCGCGGCACACTCCGGGCCGGGCCCACGCCGGACGGCGGGTTCTGCCTCGAAGCCACGCTGCCCGCGTACGTGCCGACCGCCGAACCGCCAGGGTGACCAGGTGACGGGAGAGCCGGTGGCCGGGGTGCCCGTGGCCGGGGTACCCGTGGTCCGGGTAGCGGTCGTGGACGACGAGCCCATGGTCTGCGCTCACCTGCGCACGATCCTCGGCTCGGCCGGCACCATCGAGGTCGTGGCCGAGGCGCACGACGGCGCGGCCGGGGTGGAGGCCGTCGCCCGCAGCCGCCCCGACGTGGTGCTGATGGACCTGCGCATGCCGGTCATGGACGGCCTGACCGCGATCGAGCGCATCCACGACCTGCCCGACCCGCCGGTCGTGGTGGTGCTGACCACGTTCGACGCCGACCAGTACGTGCTCCGCGCGCTGCGCGCGGGCGCGGCCGGCTTCCTGGTCAAGTCCACGCCGCCAGAAGACCTGATCGGCCTGGTCCGGGTGGCCGCGGAAGGGCACACCGTGCTGTCCCCGGCCGCCGCGCGCCGCCTCATCGCGGCCTCCGCTGACCGGCACTCCGCCCGCGACCGGGCCCGCCAGCTCGTCGGCTCGCTCACCGAGCGTGAAGCCGAGGTTCTTGCCTGCCTCGGCGAGGGCCTGTCCAACGCCCAGATCGCCAGCCGCCTGTACCTGTCCGAGGCCACCATCAAGGGCTACGTCTCCCGCATGCTCGACAAGCTCGGCTGTGCGAACCGCACCCAGGCCGGCCTGCTCGCCCACGACGCGGGCCTGGTCAGCAGCTAACCCAGCGGCCCAGCGGCCCGGCGGGCTGTGTGCCGTGAGCCGCGACAGAAAGAACCGGCGGGCATACCCTGGACGCGTGTTATCTGACAGCGAGCCTGATGCCGGGCGGGTAGCTGCCGCGGCGGCGCGGACGGTGGCGGCCGGGACGGCGCGGGTGTTCTACGCCTGGTGTACGGGTTCCCCGGTGCCCGAGGCGCAGGACGGGCGCGGCGAGGGCGTGGCCGATTTCGCGGCCCGCCGGGCCCGGGTGTCGCAGGTGCTGATGCCTGCCCGCTGGGCGGCTGGATACGCCGGGTCAGGAGAGTGTGGGCCGATCCTGGCTCAGCTGACCGAGCCGCAGGAAACGATCTACGACGGGGCCAACGCTTTCACCCGCGTGGGCGGCCGGTGGACCGGGTTCTTCCTCGGCGATCCGGCCGGCCCGCGTGGGCTGAACGACCCGCTCTGGCCCCTGGACGCGCTGTCCGGTGCCCGCGACGACGCCGTGGGTACCGGCCCCGAGGACGTGCGGGGCGTGGCGGTGACCCGCTACCGCCTGACCGTCGACCTGCTCCGGGCGGACGCGGCCGGGCCCGCCGGGGTGAGCGTGCCCGGCGGCCCGTATCGTGCCCTCAGCCAGCTGCCCGCCGAGGTGTGGCTGGACGCGGACGGCCTGGCCCGCCGTATCGCGGTGAGCACCGAGTCACAGGCCACCGGCGAGACCAAGCCAACCTGGGCGGTCGTTGAGCTGTGGGATTTCGGGGTGACCGCCGACATCACCCCGCCCCGTCCGGATGAGGTGGTGCCGCCGCGCGAGGCCTACCAGGAGGCCTACCCGGACGAAGCGGACTCGGAGTCCTGATCGCCGGGCTCGTCTCGCAGCCCGTCGGCCCGGAAGGCAATGGAACTTCCGCGATGCGGATGACGTCCGTGGCGGCCGCGGCCATTGTGCTGTCAACGGCCGCACTGGTACCGTCCGCGTCCGTGCCTTATGACGTGCGCATCAGCCAGGCCGGTCCCCGTGTGCTCGCCGCGGTCCGGGCGGTGACGACCCGGCAGCGCCTGGGGGCCGACATCGTGCGCCTTCTCGATATGGTCTGGCCGGTGCTGCGCGAGCAGGGTGTGCGCACCGGGCACAACGTCGTGGTGTACTACCCCGGCCAGGACGGCACGTTCACCATCGGAGCCGGCGTCGAGGTGTTCACGGATTTCGATGGCCGCGGGGAGGTCGAGCGCCTGTCCACGCCGTCCGGGGAGGTAGCCTCGGCCACGCATTACGGCGAGTATGCGGACATGGGTTCCGCGTACGCGGCGCTGGAGCAGTGGTGCGCTGGCCACGGGCGCCAGCCGGCCGGGGTGAACTGGGAAGTCTACGGTGACTGGGACGACGATCCCGCCCAGCGGCGGACGGACGTGTACTTCCTCCTCGAGCCCGCCGCACGCTAACCGGGACGTGCCCGGGCTGTCACGCGCCAGCGGAGCGCAGGCCGCACAGGGCCATCACAGCCGCCAGGTCCTGGCTGTAACCCGGCCTGCTGGAGGCCCGGGGGGAAAGCGTGCAGCCGCTGGGGGCCGTCCTCGGTGATGAGGAGCAGTTCGCCGGTCTGGACGCCGGCCCGCTGGTCGCGGGTCACCACGTTGGGCTGCACGACCACGGTCATCCCGGCGGCCAGGGTGAAGCCGGGTGCGGTGACCGGCCGCCCGGGGGCCGGCACGACCGGCGGGAGGTAACCGCCGCCGAAGCCGTGGACCAGGTCGTCGATCGCGGTGAAGCCGGCCTGCTCGATGACGGCTCCGGCGGCGGCCAGGTCACCGGCGCGGGCGCCTGGGACCAGTTGCTGCGTGATGGCGTCGAACGCCGCTGCCGCGACGGCGTGCAGTTCGGCGTACAACGCTGTCGGGGGCGCCCCGACCGTGAACGTGCGCAGCAGCTGGCCGGCGTATTCCGGCGCGGCCGCCGCGCTGATCTCGCACGTGATGATGTCGCGCGGGCGGATCACGCACCCGGTCGGCCACTGGGCCGGCACGCTCACGGCGGGCTCATCCATGGCGGTGATGGCGAGGTAGTGGATGTGGTGCAGGCCGCCCAGGGAGGTGTAGGCCTGCTCGGTCCGGGCGAGCACCTCATGGTCGGTCGCGCCGGGGCGCAGCCCATCCGCCAGCGCCGCCACGGCGGCATCGGTGAGGGCCGCCCCGCGCCGCAGGGCCGCCACCTCCTCCCCGGACTTCACCAGGCGCAGCCCGGTGTAGGCGGCATTGAGGTCCACCACCTCGGCTACCTGCCCGGCCAGCAGCCGGTACTGGTCAAACGGGAGCGCCCCGACCAGGCCCACCCGGCCGGGCCGCCCGCCCCGTGCGGCAATCACCTCGAGCGCCGTGGCCACAGCACGCGCGCCAGCCCATTCGACAGGCACCGCGGACAGGCGGCGGGCCTGCGGGACGTGATTGAAGAACGAGACAAGGAGCACGTCCTGTTCCTCGTCCAGCGCCACCACCAGCAGAGCCTCCCGGGTGACCGGCCACCCGGTCAGCCACGGCACCGCGCTCCCGGAGCGGTTCGCGCCGTACACGAGCGCGTAAGACAGCCCGCTGTGCTCCAGGACCTGGCCGAATGCCGCCCGGCGCCGGCGCATCTCAGCCGCGGAGAACACCGGTCTCCCGCCCGCTGGCCCACCTCAGCTGCTGGACCCGGACCCGTCCCGCCCGCAACCGCACGTACCCTACTTCGGTGCCTGGCGCAGGCTGACCACCCGGTTCACGCTAGCCAGGAACGCCGCGTGGTTGAGGGTTCCGTTGTTGTACGCCGCCACGAGTTCGCCGGCCGCGTGCTGGCCCTCGGTGACGTTCTGGGCGGAGCAGAGCAGCAGGTCCATGCCGGCCAGCGCGGCGAACAGCGCGCGGTTCCCGGCCGAGCCGTAGGAGCTCAGCGCACCGGCCTCCAGGGCGTCCGTGATCGTGACCCCGGTGAACTTGAGGTGGTTCCGCAGCTCACCCTGGATGACATTGGGCGAGAGCCCGGCGGGCCGTGCCCCGATTGCTGGGTAGATGGCCCAGGAAGCCATGATCAGCTTGACTCCCGCAGTGATCGCAGCCTGGAACGGCACCTCGTCAACGCTGCGGATCGTGGCGAACGGCAGGTTGAGTGTCACCGGCCCGAGGTCAGTGTTCTGGCTCGCGGTAGCGGCCCCGAGGCCGGGGAAATGCTTGGCCGTGGCCGCTACCCCGCCGGCCTGCTGCGCCTTGATCATGTTGGCGCCCAGCAGCGACACGACAGCAGGGTTCATGCTGTACGAGCGCCCGAACTGGTCGTCGAAGTTACCGGCCTGCCGGTACACGTCGAGCACCGGCGCGAGGTTGACGTTCATGCCCACGCTGGCCAGGTTGGCGGCAGCGCCCTGGCCCGCCTCCGTGGCCAGGGTTTCCGCCTGCGGCAGCGGATTCGCGCCAATCTGCTTCTCGGACAGGTAGGGGCGGCCGGGCAGGCGGCGGACCTGGCCGCCCTCCTGGTCGGTCATCAGCAGCAGCGGTGCCCGGATCGGGTTCAGCGGGCTGGCGTTAGCCTGGTTCAGTTGCCTAATGACGCCCGCGATCTGCGCCGGGCTGGAGATGTTCGGCCCGAAGAAGACCACCCCGGCGGCCTGGCCGTGCTGGATCAGCGAGATCAGGCTCGCTGGCGGAGTCAGGCCTGGGTAACTGTAGATCACCCGCTGGCCTGCCAGTTGCTGTACTGACAGCGGGGGCAGTGCGGCCGCCCGCGCCGCCCGGCCGGTAGCGGACTGTGCGGTGGCCGTCACCTGGCTGGCCGGAAGGCCGCCCGCGGCAGTCGTGCCGGCGGCTGCGGCCGCCATCGTCGGCATGGCAATGGCCAGCGCCACAGCCACGCCGCCAGGCATCAGCCATTTCCGTTGAATCCGCATGTCGGGCTACCTTTCCGCGGCGACGTTTCGGCAAATGGCCGCAGGCCCGCCTGGCCGGGTGCCCTCGGGCGCCCCTGACCGGCCGTGCCTGCCACTACGGCCAGCGCAACCCGGCATCGTCACCGCTATGCGGCAACGTCGCCGCCACTTTCATACTACGAGGACCCGGTCCTGAATAACCGGGTTCGCGTACGGGAGCGCCAATCCCGCGGTTCCGGCACGGGCGCTTCATGGGCGCCAGGACTGGGTCCCGGCACAGCCCGGGCCGGGGCCAGGCGACATGCGTGGTCAGGCTGGCGCTGGCCGGGTGTCCAGTGCGGTCAGGAACTCGACGATCGCGGCCGCGATCTGGGCTGCCCCGCGGCGGGGCAGGTGGTGGCCGATCTGCTGGACCAGCTGAACCCGGGCATCAGGCAAGAGCGCCGCCAGCTGGTGGGTCGTGCGGACCGGGATGAGCGTGTCTTCCGGGTCGGCGAGCAGCAGCACCGGCTGCAGGACGCTGGGCAGGGAGGCAGTAAGCTCGCCGAGCTCGTGAACCAGCGCGCGCTGCTCGATGAGGAAGCTGCGCCACAGCGGCCCGTGATCGTGATGTGCGTGGCCCCAGATGTGCCAGTTGACATGCTCGTCCGCCGCGATCGGCCGGCTCCGCTGCCGGGCGATGCCCGCCAGCCGGGCCCGGGCCAGCCACGGCGTCAGCTGCCACGCCGTGAACGCGCATACCTCCCCGGCGACCGGCGCGGCCAGCAGCCGGTCCCAGCCGGTCAGGCAGCCCGGGCCGACGCTGGCCAGCAGGATCAGCGCCTCGACCCGTGACGGTGCCAGCCCGGCCGCCGCCAGCGCGACACCTCCCCCGTAGGAGTGACCAACCAGCACGGCCCGCTCGATGCCGCGGGCATCCAGGTCCGCCATAACGGCGCGCGCGCCGGCCACGAAACCGCCCGCGGGCTGGCGGCTGGCCCCATACCCGGGCCGGTCCAGTGCTACCGCGCCGAGCGTCCGCGGCAGCCGGTCAGTAACCTGCTGCCAGTCCGCGGCTGACCCCGGCTGGCCGTGCAACAGTACGATCCGGTGCCCGCCCACACGGCTCAGCTTAGGTCGCTGCGGTCAGCCGGGGGTCGTGGCCGGTCAATGCGGCCGCGATCAACCGCGGGCCCGGGCAGCGCCTGCCGCGCCGGAGCGCTGCTGCCCGGCACCGGGCTGACTGGCCCTGCTCCAGGTGACTTCCGGCACTGCCGGGCCCGCGCACCGGCCTGGAGGATGAACGGTGAGTACTGGCCGGATCAGCCGCTGGGGTGGAACGCCATGATCAACTTGAGGAATCAGCGCCGGCGCGGGCAGCAGGATCTTGCCGTCAGGACGCTGGGTGTGCCCGGTGCCTGCGGCTGGAGTGACCAGCCTCCGGCTGCTTATCCGGCGGCGCTGTGGGCGCTGGCCAGCTGCGTGACCAGTACCGCACGGCTGTTGCAGCAGCACCGGATACACCTGCCTGGCGGCTGGGTGGGGAGACGGCTGCATTTTGCGGATGGGACCTCGGGACGGGTGTACCGGGAAACCATCGTTGACCGCGGTGCGACGCAGGAACCGTGTGTGCTCGTCGTGGCCTTCCGGCTGCGGGGGGTGCGCGGCTGGGGGCACGCGGTCTTCCGCTGGGAGAGCCTGCTCAACACTTCGCTGTTTGTCGGCTTCCCGGGGTTTGTGTCGAAGCTGTGGCTGGCCAGCGACGAGCATGACCGCTACCGGGGGGTGTATGAGTGGGATGAGCCGCGGCGTGCCGATCACTACGCGCGTGCCCTGTGGCGGGTGCTGGCGCTGGTGTCGGTGCGGGGCTCGGTCCACTACGTGGTGCTGCCCGGGCTGCGCCGGCCCGAGCTTCTCGAGCGGCCGGAGATCCTGGGCAGCGTGGCGACGGCAGCTGCCGGGGCGTGGTGGCGCCCGGTACAGGTCTCGTGAGGCAGCCAGCGCGCATCCTGGTGGCGGAGCCAGGCCCGGCAGGGCTGGCCCTGGCCTTGCAAGCTCACGACCACGGCGCCGATGTGCGGATAGCCGAACGGCGGCCCGGTGCGTTCCGGCCTTCCCGCGCGTTGATCCTGCATCCCCGGACGCTGGAGGTGCTGCGCCCGCTCGGGGTCACCCAGGCGTTGCTGGACAGGGCCGACATCGCGCCTACCGCAGACCTGCATCTGGGCCGCCGGGTTATCCAGGTCAGCCTCGGCGACCTCGCGCTGCCAGACACGGCGTTCCCGCACTTGTCCCTGATCCGGCAGATGGACGTCGAGACGGTGCTCGCACAGGCACTGGCGGACCGCGGGGTCGAGGTGGAGCGCGGCACCGAACTGGTCAGGGTGCGCGATGGCCCGGGTGGGGTGCGGGCTGTCCTGCGCTCGCGCGGCACGGCGGCCGAGTCCCGTTTCACTTTTGTCGTCGGCTGCGATGGTCCCGCCAGTACGGTGCGGTCCCAGGCCGGCATCGGCTGGCCCGGGGGCCCGTACCCCGTCGAGGTCGTGCTCGCTGACGTGGATTTCAGCGATGATCTCGCCGGTCATGGCGCCCACGTCGTGGCCGGGCGGCGCGGGCTGGTATTCGTGTTCCACCTCGGCGAGCGGGCGGCCTGGCGGCTGCTCGCGACCCGGCCCGCCGGTCCTGGCCAGCTGCCGTTCGGGCAGCCCGGCCCGCCAGTCCCTGCCGTTGAGCTGCAGATGCTCCTGGACGAAGCGGGCCTGGGCGCGCGGATCACCGGCCTAGCCTGGTCCACGCGGATCAGGCTGCAGCACCGCGTGGCCGACCGGTTCCGCCGCGGGCGGCTCTACCTGGCCGGGGACGCAGCCCATGCCTACTCCCCGGCCACCGGCCAGGGGATGAACGCCGCCATCCAGGATGCGGCCAACCTCGGCTGGAAACTCGCGTTCGCAGGATGGCAACCAGGCAGTACCGCGCTGCTCGGTTCCTATGATCGCGAACGTCGGCCGGTGGCACGCCAGGCGCTCGGCCTGACGCACCTGGCGTTCTGGGGCGAAGCTTCCACCGGCCGTCTCCCGGCGCTGCTACGCGGCACGGTGGCGCCGCTTGCCGCGCCGGTGCTCCCCGCGCTCATCGGACGCCGGGACCTGGTCGCCACCGGAATCCGGGTGCTGTCGCAGCTGCGGGTCAGCTACCGCAGCAGCCCACTGTCGGTAGACCGAGCACCATGCCGGGGCAGCGGGCCTCGCGCGGGTGACCGGCTGCCCGATAAGACGGTCAGTTCTGCCGGGCGCAGCGTCCGGTTGCACCAGCTGGTCGCCCAGCCTGGCGTGCATGTGCTGGTGGACCGCGATGCGGACAGGCTGGGCTCCTTGCCGCTGGGCCCGTTCGTCCATGTGCACCGTCTCACCAGCAACCCCGGGCGCGGCCTGATCGCTGTCCGCCCAGACGGCTACATCGGCTTCCGCAGCCAGACCGCCGAGGCAAACCAGCTGGCGGCCTGGCTCAGCCTGGTCCGGGCGACCGGTCATGGCGTTTCCACTCAGCATGCTGCGACATAGTTCCCGGCTCCGGGCAGGCCTGGCGGTCGTCGTGTCACGATGAGGGCCATGCGCGTGCAGCGGTTCGGTGCCCTGGTCGCTGCTGGTCCTGGTGGCCGCGGGGTGGTGGTGGTCCCGTTTGACCCAGATCAGGTGTGGGGTGCCAAGGCTGAGCATCCCGCCGGCGGGACGATCGACGGCCAGCGGGTCCGCGGGACGATCTCGCCCGGCGGCAGCGGGTGGGTGCTCACCGTGAGCCCGATGTGGATGCGCGACGCGGGCGTTACCGTCGGCGCAGATGTGCTCGTTGAGCTGGCGCCGGAAGGTCCGCAGCGGGGCGATCTGGCTGAGGACATCGCTGCCGCGCTCGCGGCTAACCCGGCTGCGGCGGCGTTCTTCGACACGCTGGCGCAGTTCTACCGCAAGGCCTACCTCCGCTGGATCGATGCGACGACTCGCCGGCCAGAGCTGCGTGCGGCGCGCATCGCTGAGGTCGTGGACCTGCTCGCGGCCGGCGTTAAACAGCGGCCACGATCGTGACCGCATCGCCGGTGCCGGGTGGGCCAGGCTGGGCTTGGACGTCATCGCGGGGGCGCGAACGGGGGGCTGGGCGGCTCGCCCCACCAGCCGCGCAGGAACCTCGCGGCCTGTTCGCAGGCTCCGGCGAGCGGGCCGTCATGATGGCGCAGCGCCTGGACTATGAGCTGCGTGATGGTGCCTTCGACGGCAGCCATGACCTCGCCCGGGGTGGCCTCGGCGGCCGACCGGTAGCCGATCACCGCGCCCGCGTTGCAGACGAAGTCGGGCAGCGGCACGATGCCGCGACGGCGGAGCTCGTCGGCTCCCTGCGCGGTGTACGGCGCGTTCGCGGCGGGCGCGACGACCCGCACCCCCGGTGGCAGCAGTCCGGCCTCCCGGGCACCGATCGCGCCGGGCCGGGCCCCGGGGACCACGACATCAGCTGACACCGCCGTGAACAGTTCCGCGGCCGGCCCGGCCGGCCGGGCATAGCGGGTGACGCACGCGTCGCCGTGCACACGGCGCAGCGCGAGCAGTACCTCGACGTCCAGTCCCGAGGGATCCGCGATGTATCCAGCCACGGTGGACACGGCGACCACCCGGCCGCCGCGGCGGGTGACCTCACGGGCCACCCCGCCGCCGACCTTGCCGAACCCCTCGATGGCCACCGAACGGCCGTCCCAGCCCCAGCCCCACCTGGCGCTCAGCGCCGCCTCAGCGGCCGCTGCCACGCCGTACCCGGTCAGCAGATCTTCGAACGGCACGCCGCCTACGACGGAACGCATGGCCGCTGGCGCGGCGCGCCGCTCGCGCAGCAGGGCGAAGTCCTCCTCGGCCGTGCCCATGTCCGGTCCGGTCAGGAACCGGCCCGCATCGGCCAGCGGCCTGATCTCCGCGCAGAACCGGGCCATCAGGGCGGCCTTGGCCGCGGGTTCCGCCGGATCCCCGCGCACCCCTGCCTTGGCGCCGCCGACCCGCTCACCCAGCACGGCGAACTTGTAGGTCATCGCCCGGGCCAGCAGCGCCACCTCAGCCACGCTGACATCCGGCGCCAGCCGCGTCCCGCCGGCCGACACCGGCACGCCAGGCAGATCGAACACCACAAACCCGGGGACCGAGTCCAGCTCGACGATCTCCGGGCCGCTACCATCCCGCCCTGCCAGCGGTTCACCCATCCTGCTATCTCCGATGATCAGATCGCGCCCGGCCTGGCCTCCGCCGCACGTAACCGCGCAGCCAGTGCCGCACTACCCCGCGGCCTGGGCGATCACGCTACCCGCCCGGTGCCCGTTGCGTTCCGGCATGCTGGCCACATGGCTGAAGCTGAGCCCTGGCCGATCGCGACCGCGCACTCGCGGTCACGGAGGCAGATGCCGCTCCCCTCGCGACCGCCGTGCGGCCGGCGCGTACAGTCCTGCTGAAGCAGATTCCCCCGGACCGTATCGAGGCGCTATGACCACGACCCTGCGCATCCTGGCGCCGTTGCGCCCTGCCGCCCGCATGCTCACCGGATCCACCTATGTGCTGCTCGGCTTCGACGCCCTGCGGGCGCCGGGCGGCCGCGTCGATCAGGCCGCCCCGGTGCTGGCCGCGGTCCGCACGGTGGTTCCCCTTCCCGCCGACGATGAGCTGGTGGTGCGGGGGAACGCCGCCGTGCAGGTGCTGGCCGGCGCGCTGCTTGCGCTCGGCATAGCCCCGCGGATGTCCGCCCTGGCCCTGGCCGGCTCCCTGGTCCCCACCACCCTGGCCGGGCACGCGTACTGGACGATCGAGGACCCGGCCGTCCGCAAGCTGCAGCGGATCCAGTTCCATAAGAACTTGGCCATGATCGGCGGGCTGCTGTTCGCCGCGCTCGACGAGCCGCAGGCCCGTCCCTAGCGGCCCGGCCGCCCGGCGAGCCTGGCCTCGGGCAGGACCGGCTCGAAGAGCTCGACCGGGTTACCCGAGGGGTCTTCCAGGAGTGCCTGGCGCACTCCGATGCCGGTGACGATCCCGTGACGGAACCGCACGCCCCGGGCGCGAAGTGCCTCGACCGCCGCCCCGAGGTCGGGGACCTGGATCACCATGCGGTTCCAGCCGCCAGGGCCGGGCCGCGTCCCGCCCGGCAGGGCGTGAGCGCTGCCCGGCACGCTCAGCAGCAGGCGCAGGCCGCCGTGGTAGAGCATGGCGAAGGCCGGGGAAGGCCGCAGCTCCTCCTCGAAGCCGAGATCAGCACAGTAGAACGCCACCGCGGCGCCGAGGTCGGCGACAAAGTACCGGATGGTCGCGCTGCCGGTGGCCACTGGCGGTTGCTCGTGCCGAAGGCGGCGGAGCAGGCTGGCGGTGAACTCCGGCCGTGGCTCGACGGGCACGATCGGCAGGCGTAGCGCCTCGAGCGGGTCAGCCGTCATGACCGTTCCCCTCGTTGTAGACGTGACGAAGCGCGACCCGGGCCCGGGCCAGGAGCGTCTCGGTCGCATGCAGGCTGCGGCCGAGCTGCCCGGCGACCTCGGCCACCGGCAGGCCGTCCAGGTAGCGCAGCGTGAGCGCGGCGCGGTGCGGGGCGGACAGGCGGGCCAGCGCAGCATGGGCAGCCTCGACATCGAGATGCTCGTCCCACGGGTCCGCTGCCTGGTCGGCCGCGCGGCCGATAACGCCGAAGCTGCGGCGCTCCCGTTCCGCCCGCCGCCAGTGGTCGACCAGCTTGTGGCGGGCCACGCCGACCAGCCAGCCCATGGTGAGCTCTGGTGGATGTTCCTGCCGGGCCGCCGCCACTGCCGCCACGAACGTCTCCGCTGTCAGGTCCTCAGCCAGCGCGGTGCTGCCGCAGCGCGGCAGGAGGTAGCCGTAGACCTGCGGAAGGGCGCGCCGGTACAGGGCGGCTACCGGATCGTCTCCGCCCGCGGCTTCTTGCTTCACAGCCACACCAGATCATCGTCCGGCAACCCGCGATTCCGAACATGGCCAGCCAGAAATGCCGTCATGATAGTGATCTTGGTGAGGTCGACGGCCTCGTAGACTACTTGATGTCGATCGACGGTCATCCTCAGGTTTCCGGCAGAGTGGGCCTACGAGGGCGTCCCGACGAGAAGAGCAGCCATGAGCGACCCTGGCGTCCCGCGTGTCGCCGTCTACATCGACTTCGACAACATCGTGATCTCACGGTATGACCAGGTTCACGGCCGGGGCCAGTTCCAGCGTGACAAGGTCCGCGGGTTCGACACGGCCGACAGATCGGCTGGTCCCGACATCGCGGAGAAGGTCCGGCGCGCCACCGTGGATGTCGGCGCAGTGATCGACTTCGCCTCATCGTTTGGCACCCTCGTGCTCACCCGCGCCTATGCGGACTGGTCCGCCCCGGTGAACGCCGACTACCGCGGCCAGCTCGTCAGCCGGGCAGTGGACCTGGTGCAGCTCTTTCCGGCCGCTGCCTACGCCAAGAATGGTGCCGACATCAGGCTGGCCGTGGATGCGGTGGAGGACATGTTCCGCCTGCCCGACCTGACTCACGTGGTGATCGTGGCCGGCGACTCGGATTACATCGCCCTCGCCCAGCGGTGCCGGCGGCTGGGCCGCTACGTCGTGGGCGTCGGGGTGGCCGGCTCGACCAGCCGGGCGCTCGCCGCAGCATGTGACGAGCTGGTGACGTACGACGCGCTCCCGGGCATCACGCCCGCCGACGTCCCCCAGCCCACCGCACGGGCGGCCAGCGCCCAGGCGGAAGATGAGGAACCTGGCAGCGCACCGCCCGCCCGCAGCTCGCGACGGACCAGGCGGCCAGCGGCCGCGGTGATCGACGAGACTGAGCCCGAGCCCGAAGACCCGCAAGAACTGGCGACCAGGCTGCTCGAACGGGCGCTGCGACTCGGCCAGGAAAAAGATGACGCGGACTGGCTGCATAGCTCCGCGGTGAAGAGCCAGATGAGGCGGATGGACCCGTCGTTCAGCGAAAAGGCGCTTGGCTACCGTTCCTTCTCAGACTTCGTGAAGTCACGAGAAGCCGTCGCCGAGCTCGACGAGACGAACCCGGTGCGGCTCGTGCGGCTGAACCCGGCCTTGACCGGGCATTAGGGCAGAGCATCCAACGGTCGGTCGAGGCCGGCGCCGCGACTATGCGCCGCCCGGGGGGACCTCCGGGGGGCTCAGGGGGGAAATACCGGGGGGAAGTTCCCGGCTGGTGTGAACAAGGGATCTGCGTTGACGTGTCCCCATGGTCCGGAGGAAGCATGCCCCCGCAGTCGTCTTCAGCAACGAACACCCCGCCCGTGGCCCGGGAACAACCCGGCGAGGTCGCCGTCGTGGTGCGGTACCAGGTCAAGGCCGGGCACGGCGACGAGGTCGCCGCGCTGCTCAGCCGGCATACCGCGGCCACCCGGGAGGAGCCTGGCTGCCGGGAGTTCGTCGCGCTGCGTACCGTCGGTAACCCCGGTGCTTTCGTGCTCTACGAGCGGTACGAGAGCCAGGCGGCGTTTGAGGCGCACCAGGCCAGCCCTCATTTCGAGAGATTCGTCCTCGGCCAGATCCGCCCGCTGCTGGACGACCGCGTCCTCGAGTACTGCCAGCTCATCGCCCCGGCCCCGGACACCTCCGGGTAGCCGGTCAACAGCCCGGATCGAGCCCTGGCCGCCGACGGTGACGGTGCCATCTCTGTTGTCCGGAATCGCCCCGTGGGCCCCCTTGCAGCTGATGGGGCCTAACTGCTGACGGTCCGCCCCCGGGTGGCCGGGAACAGGCCGTCCGGCGGGGCAGGCGAGGGCTCGGCCCGCGCGTCGGTGACCGGCTTGGCCGCAGCGGCGAACCGGTTCAGCTCCCCGCCGTGCACGACGCGGGCCGGGAATGGGTCCCCGGCTGCCCGCCGGGCCAGCTCCGCCACCGGCAGTTCGGGCCAGCCCGCGGCCAGCACCAGGTTGCCGAACCGGCGCCCGCGCAACACGGCGGCCTCGGCGATCAGGCAGGCCTGCGGGAACACCGAGCGCACCGTCGCCACCTGGGCCCGGGCGTAGGCCAGTGGCGGGCCGTCGCCGATGTTGGCGGCGGACAGCCCCGCCGGGGCCAGAACCCGGGCCAGCTCAGCGGCGAACTCGGCCGAGGTGAGGTGCGGCGGGGTCCGCGCTCCGGCGAACAGGTCGGTGATGACCACGTCGAAGAAGGCTGCGGGCAGCTGCTCCAGCACGGCGCGGGCATCGCCGACCCGCACCCGTACCCGCCCAGCCATGTTCGCGCCGCTCCGGCAGGCCCGGGGCCCGCCCGCATGACGGCTGGGCTGGCTGAGCGGTAGCTGCCGCCGGACCAGCTCGGCCAGCGCGGCATCCGACTCCACCGCGAGCTGGCTGGACCGGGGCCGGGTGGCCGCCACGTACCGGGCCAGGGTCAGCCCGCCGCCGCCCAGGTGCAGGACCCGCAGCGGCTCCCCAGCCGGTGCCGCCAGGTCCACCAGGTGCCCGATCCGGCGCACATACTCGAACTCCAGGTACTCCGGGTCATCGAGGTCGACGTGGGACTGCGGGGTGCCGTCCACCAGCAGCGTCCATGCCCGGGGCCGGTCCGGGTCGCCGACCAGCTCGGCCACGCCCGACTCGACCTCCCGCCGGATGGGCGGGCGGCCGCCGCCTGGCTGCCGGTGGGCCATAGCGCCCAGTATCACCCGCCTGGTCCCGGTCGCCGGTGACCGGGGAGGGAGGCGGTGACCCGGAGCACTGCGGGCGCCTTGTCGCTTTCCACGGTAAAACGTAATATCGTAGATTCATGGAAACCGGGCAGGACCGCGACGACCTCGCGGCGCGGGTCAGTGAGCTGGAGCGGCGGGTGGCGCAACTCGAGGACGGCCGCCCCGCGGCGCAGCCGCCCGCACCGGTCGTGGACCCGGAGCGGTTCTGGGCGCTCGCCCGGCTGGCCGAGCGGACCGGCCCGGAGTTCGACCGGGACGGGGTGGCGGGCAGCCTGCTCTACGCGGGCCGCGCCCGTACCCCCGGCGGCGGCGACCTGATCTGGCAGGTGGAGCACCCGCTGCCCGGGGTGCTGACCGAGGGCTGGGAGGAAGCGGCCGGCCTGCTCGCCGCGCTCGGCAACCCGGTCCGGCTGGAGATCGTGCGCACGTTGCTGCTCGGCGGCGGGACCATCCAGGAACTACAGGAGATCCCCGGGCTGGGCACCTCGGGCCAGCTCTACCACCACCTGCGCGACTTGCAGGCTGCGGGCCTGGTCACCCAGCGCCGCCGCGGCCACTACGGCGTGCCCGGCGACAAGGTCATCCCGGCCCTGATCATCATCGCCGCGGCCGCCAGTATGGCCGCCGTAGGGGCGGCCGCCGAGGAGGCGCGGTGACCGCGGCGGCAGGCGCGCAAGATCCCGTCCCGGCCGGCGGCACGCCAGAGCGGCGGAGCGTGGCCATGGCCAGGAGGCAGCCGGAAGCGCCCGGCAGCATGGCTGGCCAGCAGCCAGCCCACCCGGCTCCGCGCCGCCGCCGGGTGGGCTGGGCCGACGTGGCCTGCCTCGGCGGTATCGCGCTGAGCATGATCTGGTACCTCGCGCTCATCCCGGCGATCCCGTCGCTGATCGGCACCCATCCCGTCCTGCTCGAAGCGCTGAACGGGTCGCTCCCGTCGATGATCGCGGCCGGGGCGTTCGCTCGGATCGGCCGGGCATCGCTGATCCTGGCGCTGATCGCGCCGGTCAGCGGCATGGCCGCATTCGACCCACTGTGGTGGTGGGCCGGGCGCCGGTACGGCACCACGGCCACCCAGCTCCTGGCCAGCCATGGGGCCAGGACCCAGCGCAGTACCGAGCGGGCCCTGCGGCTGTTCGACCGCTACGGCGGCTGGACCCTGGTCTTCGCCTACTACCTGCCGGTGCCCAACACCGTCCTGTACGCGGCCGCGGGCTGGGCCGGGTTCAGCCTCCTCCGCTTCGTGGTGCTGGATCTCATCGGCACGATGCTGCAGATCATGCTGGACGTCGGGCTGGGATACGCGCTGGGCAGCAGCGCCGCGCACGCGGCGGGACTCGTGTCGAGGTACTCCATCGCGGCCACCGTCGCGCTGATCGCCGTGATGGTCCTGCTGGCCCGGTGGCGGCATCGGCCCAGCCGGACCGCCGGTCCGGTCACCGTCGAACGAGAGCTGGGAGCCCGCTGCGCTGGCCGCCGGGCCGCCGGAGAGCGTGCCCCCGGTGGCGCCGGCCCGCCCTGGCCACGGGGCCCCACCCGGGCCCAGGGCACCCACCGGGGAGCCGCAGGGTGCGGCGGCCGCGCAGGTGGCGGCCCAGTTGCGCCCGCTGGTCGCGGACGGGGTGGTCCCCGGCCTGGTGTACGCGGTGGTCACGGCCGCCGGCCTGGCGACCGGGCAGCTGGCCCGGGACGGCAGCCAGCCGCTCGGCCCGCACCTGGTGCTGGAGATCGGCTCGGTGACCAAGGTCTTCACCGCCCTGCTGCTGGCCGACATGGCCAGCCGGGGCGAGGCCGGGCTCGACGACCCGATCGCCCGGCAGCTGCCGCCCGATGTCGCGCGGGCCTGCCCGGCGGCGGCCCGGATGACGCTGCGCATGCTGGCCACGCACACGTCCGGGCTGCCCCGGCTGCCGCACAACCTGCTCCCGCTGGCGCTGCGCCATCCCGCCGACCCGTACGCGGGCTACTCGGCCGCGCACCTGTTCCGTGCGCTGCGCCGGGCCAAGGGCGCGGCCCCGGCCCGGTACCGCTACTCGAACTACGGCTTCGGGCTGCTCGGCGAGCTGCTCAGCCGCGCCGCGGGACAGCCGTACGCCGAGCTGATCGCCGAGCGGGTGACCGGGCCGCTCGGCCTGGCCGAGACCGGCATCGCGGTGCCGGACGGCCACCTCGCCGCGGCTGGTCACCGCGGCGGCCGCCCCGCCGCGCCATGGCACCTGGACGCGCTGGCCGGGGCTGGGGCGCTCCGGTCCACCGCGGCCGACCTCGCCCGCTTCCTGCACGCGAACCTGCACCCGCAGGCCACCCCGCTCGGGTCCGCGATCGAGGCCGTCCAGCGCCCGCACCTGGGTGCACCGGAGGATCCGGTCACCGGGCTCGGCTGGCATCTCGCCCGCCCCGCGGGCCGGTCCGTGCTCTGGCACAACGGCGTCACCGGCGGGTTCGCCGCGATGCTGGCCCTGGACCGGGCTGCGGGCTGCGCGGTCGGCGCGGTCGCCACCGCGGCGCCCACCCGCAGCCAGCCACTGGACGGCGCGGTCCTCGCCGCGCTCAGCGAGCTCACCGGGTCCCCTGGCCACGCCGAGCCGGACCGCGACCAGGTAAGCCCACCAGCCAGCCGATGATCAGGTAAAGCCGGTGTGGCCGCACCCGCTCGTTTCCGCAACGGAACCACGCCCGTGGTGCTCGCCTGCCGGGCAGCCTGGCCCTACCGCAGCTGGGGGATGATCTCCGCGGCCAGCCGCTCCATGTGCTCCGCCTCATCGAACATCGGCGTGCACAGGATGAGCTCGGCGCCGGCCACGGCGACCTGGCGCAGTTCCCGGACACAGTCGGCGGGCGTGCCCGCGATCGCGGCGGCCTCGATGAGGTCATCGCCTCCACCGGCCCCAGCTGAGGAGCTGCCCCCAGCACCATTTCCTGGGCCCAGGCGCTGTCGAAGCCCAGCTGCTCGGCGCGCGCGAAATAGCCGCGGAACGCCGCCGGGTCGAACTGGCCGTCGGCATAGAACTGCGGGATCGAGATGGCGAACCTCATAGCCCGCATGCTAGCCAGCGGCCGGCGTCGCCCGGCGTGATGGCCCGGCGACATGGTTCCGGAGTGGCTGGGTACTGTCCGGGGCAGGCGCGATGGGGAAGGCGGCTATCACCGTTGCGGATGGCCAGTGGGGCCAGGTATGCGGGGTTCGCGGCCGCCCTGATCGCCGCCGCGATAGCCGCGGCAGTAATCACGGTTCACGGCGGTCCTGGCCAGCCCGGGCCCAGTGCCGCGCCATCCACGTCAGCGCCATCTACGTCGGCGCCAGCTACGTCGGCGCCAGCACCGGCGGTGCCCAGCCGGACGGTAAGCCCGGCGCCCGTGCCGGGCACGCCTGGCACCGAATCGCCCGCCGCCACGAGTTCCGCTGCCTCGGTGCCGCCCGCGGCAGATACTCCCGCCGGTTAGTGTTCCCGGGCGCGAGTCACGGGCCGGCCCGGTCAGCGCCAGTGGCTGAGCGGCACCGGGCCGCGGCTGCGGATGGTCCGGATCGCGAACGTGCTGCGCGCCTCGACCACGGACGGGATGGTCAGGATCTGCCCCAGCAGCAGTTCCTCGTAGCCAGCCAGGTCGGGCACGGCCGCCTCGACCAGGAAGTCGTCGGTGCCGGACACCAGATAACACGCCACCACCGCGGGAATGGCGAGCAGCGCCCGCTCGATCCGGGCCGAGGTTTCCTGCGAGTGCCCCTCGATCCGCAGTCCGATGAACACGGTCAGGCCGAGCCCGGCCGCGGCCCGGCTCACTTCGGCGTGGTAGCCAGCGATGATCCCGCTGGCCTCCAGCACCTTGACCCGCCGCAGGCAGGCCGAGGGTGACAGCCCGACGGCATCGGCGAGATCGACGTTGGCGATCCGGCCGTCGCCCTGCAGCCGTGAGACGATCGCACGATCCACCTTGTCCGGCAGATGTTCAGGCATAGAAGTAACAATAGTCGAGATGGTGCGCAACTATGTTGCGCGAGGAGCTCACAGCGGCGTCAAACTTGCCATCGCGTGCGAGGCCTTTTCCGGCAGGCTGAGGTCATGACCCAGCGAGCCTTGTACCAGCCGGCCCGGGCACCTCTCCGTGATCCGCGGCCCCTGACGACATCCCGCGGCGCTGCCCTGTACATCGGCGCGCTGCTCGGCCCGGGCCTGCTGCTGCTGCCCGGCCTTGCCGCCGCCGAGGCGGGGCCAGCGTCGATCCTGGCGTGGCTGGCCCTGCTCGTTCTCAGCGGCCTGTTCGCCGCCGTGTTCGGCGCGCTCGGCCAGCGCTTCCCGTCCGCGGGCGGGGTGATCGGATACGTGACCGCCGGCCTGGGCGCCCGGGCCGGGCTGGTGTCCGGCTGGTCCTTCCTGGCCGCGGTCGTGGGCGGTGCCCCGGTTGTCTGCCTGATCGGGGCGGGCTACATCACCGGGCTGGCCGGCGGCGGCCAGCTGGCCCGGGCGCTTGTCGCGGCCCTGCTGCTGCTGGCCGTGCTGGCCCTGGCCGCGGGCGGGCTGCGGGCCAGCGCCGGCGCTCAGCTGGTGCTCGTCGGCGTGCTGATCGCGGTGGTCGCGGTGGCCGCGGCCGGATCGGCCGCCTCGGCGCGCGCGGCCAACTGGACCCCGTTCGCCCCGCACGGCTGGCTGTCCATCGGGCACGCGGCGGCCACGCTCATGCTGTCCTTCGCGGGCTGGGAGGCGGTCGCGCCACTGACGACCCGCTTCGCGGACCCGGTTCGGCAGCTGCCCCGGGTGGTGGCCATCGCCCTGGCGGTGACCACCGCGCTGTACCTGAGCCTGGCGGTCGCCACGATCAGCGTGCTCGGGCCCGCCGCGGCCAGCAACGTCCCGCTGGCGGAACTGCTCCGCCGTGCCATCGGCCCAGCCGGGCCCCTGGCCGCCGCGGCTGCCGCGGCCGTGCTCACGCTGGGCACGACCAACGCCTACCTCAACGGCGCCGCCACCATGGCGCGGCAGCTGACCCGGGGCCCGGCCGCCGCCGAGCGCGGCCAGCGGCCCGGGCCGCGGTTCCTGGCCGCGGTCGCCCTGGCAGGCCTGGTCCTGATCACCCTTTACGGGCTCCGGCTGGTGAGCACCGCCGCCCTGGTCGCGGTGCCGACCGTGCTGTTCCTGTCGGTGTACCTGGCCAGCATGGCCGCTGCGGTCCGGGTGCTCCGCGGCCGGCCCGCGCCGCGGCCGGGCCGGCCGCACTGGCCGTCACCGTCATGCTGGCCTTCTGCGGCTGGACGCTGGCCATCCCTGGCGCCGTCGCGCTGGCCGTGTACGGCCGAGCGCTGACCCGTTCGTCCCCGGCCCGGTCGCGGTCCGGTTCCGCCTCCAGCAGCAACGGCCGGCCGCCGCCGCATGGTCGCGCCCGCCAGCGCTCCGGGGCCGCACCCTTGCGTCCGGTGAGCTGCCTTCTGCAGCGCCTGCCCTGGCCGGGCAGGCGCGTGCTCACCGGCGTGACCAGCGTTCCAGGTAGCTGGCGCGGCTGGGCGGTGTCCCAGGGAGCCCGGCGCCGCCCGGCCCGCCCTGGCCCGGCCCTGGCTGGCCGGGCTGCCCTCGCGCCGGGGCGCGCAGCCCATCGAGGGCGATGGCCACCAGCCTGGCCCGCACGTTGCGCTGCTCGGCCCGGTCGACCGGGTCCACGGCACCCCGGCTGAACTGCTCGATCAGCCACGCGACATCGAGGGTGGTCGCGTCCGGCCGCAGGCTCCCGTCGCGATGGGCCCGGCCGACAATCTCGTCCATCCGCGCCATACTCCGCCGGGCCGCCTGCCACATCTCATCGGTCGTCTCGATCTGGCCCGCCAGCGCGGCCAGCGCACCGGAGCGCAGCTCGATGCAAGCCCGGATGTAGCTGGCCAGGCTGGCCCACGGCGCGGTGATGCGGAGCGCCACCTCGCCAGCCTCCAGCGTCTGCTCCATGGCCAGCACGCAGAGCCGCTGCAGCAGTTCTGCCTTGCTGCCGTACCGCCGGTACAGCGTGCCCATGCCCACCCCGGCCCGCTCCGCCACGGCCGATATCGGCGCGCTCGCGCCGTAGGCGGTGAACACATCCCGCGCCGCCTCCAGCACGGCGCTGTCGTTCCGCCGGGCCTCGGCCTGCCGGCCATGCACCGACTGCGGGCTCAGCGACCGCGACACCACCCGGCCACCGTACCAGCAGTCGGAGCGAACCGTTCCGGTAGGGTCTAGTCGGAAGGATTTGCTCCGATTAACGGGAGGCCAGCCGTGCGCGCGATAGTCATGACGGAATTCGGGGACCCGCAGGTGCTGCAGCCAGTTGACGTGCCAGCGCCTGTCGCGGCCGCGGGTGAGGTGGTGATCGCGGTCGAATTCGCCAACGTGACGTTCGTGGAGACGCAGCTGCGCGGGGTCGGCGGCGACGTCGGCCTGGCTGCCTCCGGCCTGCTGGCTCCTGGCGGCCGGTTCTGCCCGTTCGGCATGGCCAGCGGCGCCTTCGCCCCGGTGACTCCGGAACTTGCCCGGGCCAGCGGGATCACTGTGCTACGCGGCGCGGTGCCGGCCGTGGCCGAACTCACCGCGCTGGTGGCAGACGTCCTGGCCGAGGCGGCGGCCGGCCGGGTGCGGCCGGTTATCGGGCAGGAGTTCAGCCTGGCCCCGTGCGGCCGCGGCGCATGCGGCGATCGAAGGCAGGCTGACTATCGGGAAGACCCTGCTCACCATCGGCTGAGCCACGCTCCAGGCTCGGTGTGCGAGCATCCGCTGATGCAGATGACACTTCGGTTCGAGATCTTCCCGGCGGACCTGCCAGCCGCCGTCGATTTCTATACCCGGGTGCTCCGTTTCACCAGGGTGGCCGGGCAGGACACGGAATGGGGCGGCTACGTGGCGCTGAGCCGGGGCACGGTGCGGATCGGGATCGGCCGCAGGCCAGGCCCGGAGGACCGGACCGGCCGGCGGCCGCCGACCGGCGTGGAGCTGGTGCTCGAGGTCGATGACGTCAGGGCCGAGCGGGAGCTGGTGGTGGCCGAGAACTGGCCGTTGGAGGAGGACCTGGCCGATCGCCCGTGGGGCCTGACCGACTTCCGGATCCTCGATCCCGCGGGCTATTACCTCCGCATCACCTCCCGGGACTGACTGCAGGCGCGGCCGCCCAGCGCAGCGTGAACGTGTCCAGGTTGTAGCCGAACGCGTTGACGGTCGGCTGGATGAAGTTGTCCCGTATCGTCTGTGCGGCTTCCGTCTCCGCGCTGGCCACGAGCGGGCGGGTCACCTGCGTGGCGTGGGTGGCCTTGTAGAAGGCGATCTGCTGCGCCTGGCCGTACAGCACTGACTGGGCGAACTGAGGCCGCAGCAGCACGCCGCAGCCGAACCCCGGGTAGGTCCAGCTGTGCTCGGTCGCCAGCGGCTTCGACGGCAGGTTGTCGATCGTGACGTCGTGCACGGACCGCGGCAGCTGCGGCTGGGGCAGCACCATGGTCACCGCGACGTGACCAGGATGCCCAGCCGCCGGACGGCTCAGCACCTGCAGCTGGTAATGGCCGGACGCTGGTGCCCACCAGGCCGGCCCTGGGTTCAGGTCTACGGTCGCCGACGCGTGGCCGACGGCATAGAAGGTGCTCGAGTACCAGCACGGCCAGATGCCGATGCTCTTGGAGACCTTGTGGGTGAAGACGAAGCTGAAATTGGCCTGGCCCAGGGCTGGCCGCGAGATGCCCTCGATCTTCTGCAGGATCCACGGGCCGAGATCGGTGTTGGTAGAGCTGCCCGTGCTGATCGCCTGCCATGGCCAGCCGAACTTGACGCTGGGCAGGTGCATGTTCACCCCGACCAGATGCAGCGCGGCTGACAGTGCCATCAGCACGACCGACGCGATGGCCCGGCGAAAGATCAGCGCAGCGAGCAGGAGTCCGGCCGCCCACTTGATCTGCAGCGGAACGCGGCGGCGCCGGTTAGGCCGGCGCATCCTGGGCCGGCGGCAGCGCTGGCCCACCGCCACCGGACCGCCCAGGAGCCCAGGGCTGGAGCGGCACGGTCCGGCCCGTCCAGGCCGGGTCGGCCGCCCGTCCTTCCGGTTCGGTCCACCGGGTACGGGGCGGGTCATCGTCATAAAGGACGCGGGCGCGGCCTGGCGACTGGCGCCGCTGGCCGGGCCCATGCGCGGACAGCATGCCGAGCACGAGAAGCAGCAAGCGAAACATGCGGTCACCTTCTTTCTGTGCGAGAGCAGCTAGGCGATCGCCGGGTAGTCGAGGCTCAGCACGACCGGCACCGCCCCGAACGGCCGGTGAAAGCGGCGGCCCGGCTTGTCCGGCAGGTTGGGCTCGTCAACATCGGGCCAGCGCATGGCGACGTGCTGGGTGGTCAGGCCCGCCACTGAGTAGGGGAACTCCATGGCCGAGGTGTGGTGCAGCCGGAGCAGTCCGCCCCAGCGGAAGGCGGCGAACACGTTGGCCAGTTCGCGGACGGACAGGGCCGCGGCCGCGGTCAGGTCGATCTGGTAGACGGTGCGGGCGAGCTCGGCCAGGTCGTCTGCGCAGCGCTCCAGCGCGGCCGACTTGGTCCGGTACCTGGTGGAGTCAGGATTGGCCGCGCCGAGCTTCTCGCCATAGACGGGTGAGTGCCGCGGGCTCGCCTCGCACTGCATCCAGTCGCAGGCCGCCAGCAGCTGCCAGCCGATGCCACGGTAACTGGCCACATCCCGGTAGAGCGGCTCCTGACGGGTGAGCGGGACCTTGGCGGTGGCCAGGAACGAGTTCCGCACAGCGGTGGGCAGGCGGAGCTGGTACGGCTGCACCGCGGTGACCACCCGGGCGGTGGTCCGCCCGGCCCGGGAGGTGGCTGGGGCGGACGGGCTGGCCGGGTCCGGCCGGGCTGTTGTGGCTCGCGGCTGGGCCGCGGCCGTCCTGGGCTGGGCGCTCCGGGTGGACGACATCAGCGCCGCGGCGATCGCATCGGCCGATGGCGCTGCCGCCTGGTCGGTGCTAGCGGCGGTGGGCTTCGCCCGGGGACCTGAGCGTGCGCGGCCTCCTGCGGCACGGCTCCGGGCCGGGCCGTTCGTGGCTGGGGCCCGCGGGCCCGCGCGGCGCTTGTCTGGCGCCAGCCGCGGCGAGGGGACGGTCGCCGGAACTGGCGTCGCCGCTGGCGTCGCGGGCAGCCCGGGAATCAGGGCTGCGCCCGGCGCGGCCGTGGCTGCGCTGGCGGATGGGGCCGCACCACTGGCCGGCGGCGCGCCAGCCGGGGGAGCCGCGCTGCTGGACGGCGCCGCGCTGCTGGACGGCGCCGCGCTGCTGGACGGCGCCGCGCCGCCTGACGCAGCCGGGCTGGCCGGGGCGGTGGCTGGCCCGCGGGCCGGGGTGCCGGTGGACGTGGCGACGTCGAAGCGGTACAGGTCGAACCGCCGCATGACCGTGATCAGCTTGGCGCCGTAGTCAGGGTCAGTCGCGTATACCCCGGTGAGGGCATTCGCGAATGCGTCCGGGTTGTCCGCGTGGGCCATGGCCTGGGTGTAGTAGCCGCTGGTGGCCAGGAGCCGACCGTGGTCGTCAATGCTCTCGCCGATGTTGTGGTAGACGCGGAAGAGCGCCGTCCCCGTCACGGGCTGCCCGTTCTGGTATTCCTGGGTGGGCAGCGCGTCAGTGCCAGCCGGGCCGGTGCCCTTGATGCCGAACAGGTTGTGGTCCTGCGTGGCCAGCCCGCTCTGGCCCCAGCCTGACTCGACGATGGCCTGGGCGATCGTGACGGCCGCGGGTACCCGGTACGCCTGCTGGGCGGCGACCGCCCCGGGCGAGATCTCGTTGATGAAGGCCTCTTCCGGACTCGCCTGCTGGGCCGTTGCGGGGCCTGGTGCCGCGGCCGGGTTGGCAGGGTCGCCGACCACCTCCAGCCCAGGGATAGCAGCCGCACCCAGGGTGCCCGCCGCACCACTGGCTGGGGCCTGCGGTGCCGCGATCGCCCCGGCCGACGGGGTGATGGCCGGCGCAGGCGCCGCTGCGCGCGGCGTGGCTGCTGCGCCGCCCCGCGTCGGCAGCTGCACCTGATGCCGCCGGGCGGCCCGGCCTGCCGCGGGCTGCCGCTTGCCCGTCGGGCCAGCGGCGCCGCCCGCGGCGCGCGCGTGGGGCTGCTGGGCCGGTGGCAGCCCGTCCCGAAGCGCCGGGCTGGGCGGCTCGGACCCGGGCATGCCCGGGATGGCCGCGCTGCCGGCCGCCGGGATGGCCTGCGCCGCCGCCGCTGCCGGACCATCCGCCGACGTGCCCGGGATCGCGGCCACGCCCGGTTGCGCCTGGGCCGGCCCGCCGGGCTGTGCGGCGGCCTGGCCTGCCGCACCGCCGCTGGTGGCGGGGCTGGTGGCGCTGTCCCCGGTCCCGCTCCCGCTGCCCTGGCTAGCGGCGGCCTGGCCCGGTGGTCGCGAGCGTGCCATTGTTAACGAAACCGGTAATCCCCTGTGCGGCCAGCGGCGCAGGGAAGTCGTGCGCGTTGACCGAGAAGTTGGGCATGGAGTCGCCGCCGATCGTGGACAGGACCCCGGCGGAGTATCTGGTCACGACTTCGATATGGCCGTCGAATAGCACCCAGTCGCCGGGAAGGGGCTGGTAGCCACTGCCGACGGGATGCCAGCGACCATGTGCCTGGGCATCCTGCTGGATCGACACGATGCCGAGTGACGCCGGGTTCGGGTTCACCCGGACTTCGGCCCACGAGTGCAGCGGCCAGGGATAGCTGCTGCCTCCGGTCACCCAGCTCTGCTGCCCGACCACCTGGGCCGCAAGCTCCAGCGTCATGCTGGCGAAGGCCGCGCACGACTCGCCGTGGTCGGCACCATCGGTGCTGTCGTGTTGCCAGATGATCGCTTCCATCTCGGCCGGGGTCTTGTCCTGGGCCATCTGGCGGTAGTACTCGGCCACCTTGACGATCGCCGAGCGCAGCGCCGCGTCATTAGTGGCTGAGGGCCGGGTCGTCTGCTGCAGCGCGAGCAGGCTCAGCGGCATGCTGGCCGGCGAGGTCAGGTCTGCGGCCGCCTTCGGAACGAAGGTAAAGCCCGTGATAGCTCCGCCAGCGCTGAGGCTGACCAGGGCCGTGGCCTGCTGCCACCAGGGCTTAGTCGCGGTCGCCAAAGGGGCCCACCTCCTTCCTGAGGGCGCCGCGAGCCGGGTGGCCGGGGCGGATGAACGGCTTGGTCAGGCCCGGGGAGTCGAGCTGGCCAGGCGCTTGAGGATCGCCTGGACCTGCGCGTTCCCGGGGTCGTCGGAGTTCTGGAACAGGATGGCGGCGTCTTGCGCGGCCGCTGCCGGGGCACCCACGATCCATCTCCGGTAGACATCGGCGACCAGGGCTGCTTGCCCGGACGGACTGACCGGCTGGGCGCACAGGGCCGGGAAGCCCTGGTGCGAGGTGACGGCCGCCGACCCGGTGTACCGGAGGCAGTTGGCCGAATCGCCTTCCAGCCCGGGCTGGACGACGGTGCTGCCGCTCGTGGTGGTGACCGTGGCCCCGGCGATGATGTCGTTGATGGCCCGGGCCGCGACCTGAAGACTGTCGATCGGATTGGTCGGGTCGTAAGGGTGGTGCAGGTTCAGGGATGCGGCGACCTGGCCCCCCTGAGCGGGCGTAATCGGCTCCAGGCCCATCCGGCCGGTCTTGGTGTCACCGAAATGTGGGTCGTTCCCGCTGGTCAGCAACGCGAACACCCACAGGATCTGCCGGGTGCCCTGAGCGCAGGCGAAGTTGACCTGGCCCGGCTCCGACCGTACGTCAGGGTTCTGGCAGGCCCGGTCGATCTCGCTGCGCACCATGGCCACGCTGGCCGGCCAGGATGCGCCACCGCTGCCAACGATGATCACCAGGATGGTGATGAATGCCGCCAGGCCAGCAACCGCCATGGATATCCTGGTCCGCCCGGACAGCCCACGGCGGTACGCGCTATGCCGTCCGTGGCTGATCAGCACTTCCGTCCGCTGCTCTGGTGACAGGGCCAGATCGTCCGGAATGTACCTGCCATACTCCGGCGCCGGCTCCTCGGGAACGAAGCTGCCATAATCCGGCGCCGATTCTGGCGCTGCGTAGCCGGCGAACATCCCGCTGTTGGTGGCCTGCAGGTAATCTTCATAGGGATCATAGCGGCGGGCTTCCGGAGCCCTTCCGGCAAATGTGTTCTGCGCGTCGGCTGGATCGCTCAGCTCCCGTTCCAGCGACACCCGTGCATCGGAGAGTTCCCGCTCCAATTCCGCCGCGGTCTTCTTGAGGTCAGCTAGGCGCTGGCTATTGAGCCGGATAATGTCCTCAAAATGCCTGCTCACTATCTCACCTCCAGCGTGCGGAATGGGCGAGGCATATCTCCTGCCTGGTGCTGACCTTGCATTCGTGCGCCCGGTGGCCGGGTGCTGCGGGCAGTTCGGCCGGTGCCGGGCGGCCGGGCCGCACCGGGCGGCCCGCTGGTGCTGGGCCGCCCGCTCGCGGTGACCAGGCGATCCGGCGGTCTGTCGGAGCCTGCTGCTACGACTAGTCGGGTAGCCAGTGCATCCCAGGCCGCCCGAGGGCGGGTCTCGGGCCGCCACGGGGCGGTGCGACGGGGGTCTGGCATGCCAGTAATTAGAACACATGTGCGATACTCATGTCGACGGTTGAATACTTGTTCGATAGAACATCTGTTCGAACAGTCTATCGCCCGGCACCAGCGGCCGTGGTCCGGCTGGGCTTGCCGCCCGCCGCGGGCGCTCCTGGCGCCCAGGCGACCTGGCCTGCCCACCTGGCCGGGCCCACCTGGCGTCGCCCACCTGGCCGGGCCCACCTGGCCTGGCCCACCTGGCCTGGCCCACCTGGCCGGGCCCACCTGGCGTCGCCCACCTGGCCTGGCCCACCTGGCCTTGCCTAACCTGGCCTGGCCACGCGCCACGGCCGCCTGGCCTGCCCAAGCGGACCGGCTGACCACACGGCCCGGCCGCCTCGGCCCCCGGGGCCGGCCCCGCTCCGCCATCCGGCAGGCTCAGCTGCGCCGCGGTACTAGGATGTGCCGCCATGAGGCGAATGCTGGTGACCGGGGGCGCTGGGTTCATCGGCGCGAACTTCGTCCACCACACGGTGCGCAACCATCCCGAGTATGAAGTGCGCGTCCTGGATGCGCTGACCTACGCCGGGCACCGGGCCAGCCTTGTCCCGGTCGCAGCACAGGCCCCGCTGGTGCACGGTGACATATGCGACGCGGCGCTGGTGGACCGCCTGGTCGCCGACGCGGACGTGGTCGTGCACTTCGCGGCGGAGTCGCACGTGGACAACTCCCTGCACGATCCAGAGCCGTTCATCCGCACGAACATCATCGGGACGTTCACCATCCTGGAGGCGGTCCGCCGGCACGGCCCGGCGCTTGCATCACATCTCCACCGACGAGGTGTTCGGAGATCTGGCCCTGGACGGGCCGGACAGGTTCACCGAGGACACGGCCTATGACCCGTCCAGCCCTTACTCGGCGAGCAAGGCTAGTTCGGACATGCTCGTGCGGGCCTGGGTGCGGTCCTATGGCGTCGCCGCCACGCTTTCGAACTGCGCTAATAACTATGGCCCGTTCCAGCATGTGGAGAAGTTCATACCGCGCCAGATCACCAATGTGATGATCGGGGACCGGCCGAAGCTCTATGGTGCCGGGCACAACGTGCGTGAATGGACCCACGTGGACGACCACAATGAAGCCGTCCACCTCATCCTGGAGAGCGGCCGGCTGGGCGAGACCTACCTGATCGGCTCCGGCGATGAGCGGAACAACAGGCAGATCCTGGAGTTGGTCCTGGAACTCATGGGCCAGCCTGCTGACGCCTACGACCCCGTGCCGGACCGGCCGGGCCATGATCTGCGCTATGCCAACGACTCGACGAAGATCCGCACCGAGCTAGGCTGGCAGCCCCGTTTCGGCGATGTCAGGGCCGGGCTGGCGGCCACCATCGAGTGGTACCGGGCGAATGAGGCGTGGTGGCGGCCGCTGAAGGAGGCGGCCGAAGCCAGGTACGCCGTGCTCGGGCGGTAGCCCCGCCCGCTGCCAGATCCGCTGAGCCGGGCTACCGCTCGGTGTGGATGCCAAGGGCCCGCGCAATCTCGCCCACGCTCGCGAACTGACGGCCCGCTGGCAGCCTGCGGATGGCGTCCACCACCTCGTCGGGTGCCCCGGTCTCGTCCAGGTGACGCAGCAGCGCATCCCGGTCGGCAGGCAGCTTGTGCGGCTCGATGGAGCGAGCGATGTCGGACCGCTCGTTGACCTCCGCTGGGCTGATCCCGGCCGGGCTGCCCGGTCGCTGGTCCTCGGGCAAGGCCAGGTGGCTCTCATCCACCGGCTCGGTCTCGAGCCACTCCTCGGTGCGGGCCGGCTGGCCGCTACGGGTCAGGGTCTCCGTCTCCTGCTCCATCTCCTCATCGAGCCGGCTGCCATGCTTCGAGCTTCCGCGTTCCATGTCCGTGCCTCTCTCAAGGGCGCCGAGCTTAGCTCGCTGGTTGCCCTACCCCGGGATGCGGCGCCCACCCGTCCTGCCCGGCACCGCATGGCGACGGGCCGTGCCCTGCCGTCCGGCGGTTGACTCTGTACCGGGGTACGGCTGCTAGCTTGCGGAACATGCCTGGATTGACGATCGGGAAGCTCGCCGCGGCGGAGGGTGTCGGGGTCGAGACGGTGCGTTTCTATCAGCGCCGGGGCCTGCTCCCGCTGCCCCAACGGGAGGGCGCGGGCTTCCGCGAGTACACCGACGAAGATCGCTGGCGGCTGGCCTTCATCCGCCGCGCGCGCCAGCTCGGGTTCACCCTGGCGGAGATTGGCGAACTCCTCGGCCCGGCCGAAGCCAGGTCCACTGGCGACATCGTCCGGGCCGCTCGAAGCCAAACTAGCCGGGGTGGCGGCGCAGTTCCTGGAACTGCTGCGGCTCCAATGCCGCCTGCGCCACCTGGTCCAAGTGTGTGAGCACGGCGACGCCGACGACTGCGTCGCCCTTCAGCTCACCAGTCGCTAGGGCGCCAGCCGTCTACGGAACGCAAGGAGATCAAGCTGATGACCAGGGCTGTGACCGACCAGACGTTCGGGGCCGTCGTGCTGCAGAGCGCGAAAGCAGTCGTAGTGGAGTGCTGGGCGCAGTGGTGCGGGCCCTGCCGTCAGCTGGCCCCGGTACTCGATGCCATCGCCACGGAGCATGCCGACAAGATCGACGTCGTCACCGTCAATGTGGATGAGAACCCGGAGACGGTACAGAGGTACGGGATCATGCTGGTCCGCACGATGGCCGTGTTCTCCGGGGGTCAGCTCGCCCGGCAGGTGATCGGGGCCAGGTCGAAGACCGCGTTGCTGCGCGACTTCGCCGACTTCCTCTAGCCGGGCTGGCCTGGCGGCCCGGCGCAGGCGCCCCTCACAATGGCCGAGATCCCAAAAAACGTTCTATCAATCACTGCCAGTTGTTGACGGTAGTCGAACGTATGTTCTAGGCTCTGTTCAGAAACGAGCGGCTGGCCATGGACCATGGCCAGCCTGACCGGAGGAGAGGCGACCAGGCCGTGATCAAGAAATCTCCTCTTTAGTTACCGCGGGTCAGTGATAGCCGCGGAGAGCTATGGAATCGCCATGTCGGCGGTAATCGCGCTGAACCGCTTCGCGTTCTACGAGAGCCTGCATCTCCAGCCTCCGTTGACGACCGTTATGGAACGCTATATGAATGAGACGCTGATGGGACTTGTGCGGAATGAGGGCGGTTCATTCAGATATCAGCACCCGCAGCCGCCGGCACCGCCTGGTGGCTAAACCACCCGGAGCACAGCGACCACCTTGCCCATGATCTGGGTGCCGTCGCCAGGGATCGGGGCGTAGGCGGCGTTGTGTGGCATCAGCCAGTAGCGGCCATCCTCCGTCTGCTGGAATGTCTTGACCGTGGCTTCGGGTTCGATTCCCTCGACCAGTGCGGCGACGATGTCGCCGTTGGCGACCTTCTCCTGCTGGCGGACGACCACGTAGTCGCCGCTGGCGATCCCGGCGTTGATCATGGAATCGCCGGCCACCCTCAGCATGAACAGGGTGCCGTGACCGACGATCTTCCTGGGGAGCAGGAAGGTGTCCTCGACCTCTTGCTGCGCTGTGATGGGCACGCCCGCCGCTATCCGGCCGACCAGTGGTACCTGAGCAGCGTCGTGCAGATCAGCCTGGTGCACCGCGGTTTCTGCCGCGCTTGTATCAACCTCGGCGGCAGCGGGTTCAGCGACAGCGGGCCCGGCGGCGTCGTGGCTGGCTGGCGATTCAACGGTGGTACGCGGCTGGCCCGGGTCGCGGTTCAGGCATCCCTTCTTCTCCAGGACCGAGAGGTGATACGAGACGGTGGACGGGCTGGCCAGGCCGACGGCCCGGGCAATCTCCCGCTGCGAGGGCGGGTAACCTCGCTGCCGCACGGATTCCCGGATAACCTGCAGGATCGTCTCTTGCCGCGGGGTGTGCACATGCCCCGGATGGCTCGCTGATTCTGCGCTGGTCATGATCTGGCCTCCGCGCTGGCGCCGCCACCATCCGCACCGCACTTTAACATGACCGCGTACAAGGGCCGCCCGCGTGAACCCGGGAAATCCAGCCCGGGAATGACGCCGGTGGCATCGGTATGACGCTGAACGCCGCGCAGCAACGCGCGCAGTTCCGCCAGTTAACCAAGCATGGGGGTACCAGGGTGTCGCCGGCCTACTCAGCTCTCTCCCACCTGGAATGCTCCCGGTGCCGTGCCCGGCACGACGCCGGCCGGGTGCAGGGAGTGTGCCAGTGCGGTGGTCCGTTGCTGGCCTGTTATGACACCGAGCGGCTGGGGGCCGAGGTCAGCCGGGACGACATCAGGACCCGGCCGCCGGACCTGTGGCGGTACCACGAGCTGCTGCCGGTCAGCGATCCCGGGCACGTCGTGAGCCTCGGTGAGGGCATGACGCCGCTGCTGCCGGTGCCGCGGCTCGGTCGTGAGCTGGGCCTGCAGCGGCTGCTGCTGAAGGACGAGGGCGCGCTCCCGACCGGGACGTTCAAGGCGCGCGGTGCGGCCGTGGGCGTGTCCCGCGCCGCTGAACTCGGCGTCACCGGCGTCGCCATGCCGACGAACGGGAATGCGGGCGCGGCCTGGGCCGCCTACGCCGCGCGGGCCGGCCTGCGCAGCCTGATCGTCATGCCTGCGGGCGCGCCGGAGATCACCAGGGCCGAGTGCGCGGCCGCCGGGGCTGAGCTGTACCTGGTGGACGGGCTGCTCGGGGACGCGGGCCGGTTCCTGGCCAGCCGGCTGGCCAGTCGGCCGGGGTACCAGGACAGCGCGACGCTGCGGGAGCCCTACCGGATCGAGGGCAAGAAGACGATGGGCCTGGAGATCGCCGAGCAGCTGAGCTGGCGGATGCCGGACGTGATCGTCTACCCGGCCGGCGGGGGAGTGGGCATCATCGGAATCCATAAGGCCCTGCGCGAGCTGCGGGAGCTCGGCTGGGTAGAGCAGGACCTGCCCCGGCTGGTCGCGGTGCAGGCTAGCGGGTGCGCACCGATCGTGGCCGCGTTCGCCTGCGGGGCACGGGAGAGTGAGCCGTGGCCTGACGCCCGCACCGTGGCGTTCGGCATCACCGTGCCCAAGGCGCTGGGCGACTTCCTGGTCCTCGAGGCGGTGTACGCGACCGGCGGCACGGCGATCGCGGTGGACGACGACGCGCTGCTCGCCGACCAGCTCGCGGTGGCCCGGCTGGAGGGCCTGCTGATCTGCCCGGAAGGGGCGGCGTGCGTCACCGCCGTGCGCCAGCTGCGGGAGGCAGGCTGGCTGAGTGACGCGGACCAGGTGGTCGTGCTGAACACCGGCACCGGGCTGAAATACCCGGAAACTGTCCGGGTGGACCTGCCGGTGCTCAGTCCCGGACCGCCGCCTCCGGCCTGATGGCCTGGCCGGCTCGGCCGTCCAGCAGCCTGGCGGCCCGGGCCAGGGTCTCCCGCAGGTTCGCCTCGGTGGTCATCGCCGTGGCCTCGGCCGGGGACAGCCAGCGCAGCGGGGCGTCCGGGTGCTCCGCGCGGATCGTGTCCGGCGCCCCGGTGGCCAGGAAGAACCGCACGTCAGCGTGCTCGTGCGCGGGCTCGCCCTTACCCGCAGGCACCCCGACGACCGCCACATGGCGCAGCTCCGCGTCCGGCCACGGGGCCAGGTCGGCCAGCCCGGTCTCCTCCTGGCCCTCCCGCAGCGCCACCGCCAGCGGGTCGGTCTCGCCGGGGTCCGCGTGCCCGCCCACCTGGAGCCAGGCCTGCTGCCGGGCGTGCCAGCGGAGCAGGACCCGGCCACTGCCCGGATGGACGATCAGCGCGGACGCAGTGACGTGCAGCGGACTCGACCGGGCCCACGGATCAGTGGCTGATTCCGCGACGGCACGGGTCCGCGCCACATCAGCGGTCTCCGCCGCACCCGCCGGATGGTAGCGGCTGAGCAGGTCGAGCAGGGGAGCACGGGCATCGGAGCACATGACTGCCGTCCTACCGCAGATCGCCCGGGGCAGCCAACCAGATCCGCGGGGTGGTCCCCGCCCCGGGCCGGGCTAGCGCCCGGCGGCACGGGCCGTGCTACCGTCCGGCGTTATGCCGGGCAAAGTGGCGATCGTGACCGGAGGCGGTACCGGCATCGGCCGGGCCTGCGCCCTGGCCCTGGGCCGGAACGGGTACCTGGTGGTGATCGCCGGGCGGCGCAGTGGCCCGCTGGAGGACGCCGTGCGGGACGGTGCCAGCCACGGCGCCGAGCTCGTCGGCGTGGTCGCGGACGTGTCCCAGCCCGGGGACGTGCAGCGGCTGTTCGGCGAGGTGCGGCACCGCTTCGGCCGGCTGGACCTGCTGTTCAACAACGCGGGCCAGGCCGCTCCACCGGTGCCCTTGGAGGACGTGCCGTACGACGCCTGGCAGTCGGTGCTCGGCGCCAACCTGACCGCGGCGTTCCTGTGCACCCAGGCGGCGTTCCGGCTGATGAAGGACCAGGATCCGCGCGGCGGCCGGATCATCAACAACGGATCGCTGTCCGCGCATGCCCCGCGGCCGTTGTCGGCGCCGTACACCGCGACCAAGCACGCCATCACCGGCCTGACCAAGTCCACGTCGCTGGACGGCCGGCGGTACCGCATCGCCTGCGGCCAGATCGACATCGGGAACGCCGCCACCGAGCTGTCCGGACCGCTCGCGGCCGGGGCGTTGCAGCCCGACGGCCACACGCTGGCCGAGCCGATGATGGACGCCGAACTGGTGGCCAGCGCGGTCGTGCACATGGCTGGCCTGCCGCCGGAGGCGAACATCCAGTTCATGACGATCATGGCTGCGGCCATGCCATTCATCGGCCGCGGCTGAACCCGGGTCCCGGGCCACCGGGGGTGCTCGTGAGATCGATTTCAGCATCGCGGCCGAGCGCCCTTGCCCACCGGCTAGGCTAGCCCCGACCCCCCGCTGACCGGCGAGAAAGGCGCATCGTGGCCGAGAAACCGACCGACGAGTGGTTCGCCCCGGTGTCCGCGGCCGGGAACCCGGCCGGCATCGACACCAGCGTGGCGCACATCGCCCGGGTGTACGACTTCTGGCTGGGCGGCAAGGACAACTACGCTGCCGACCGGGCGGCCGCGGAAGAGGCGATCACCGCCTACCCGACGATCCTGGCCAGCGTCCGGGCGCAGCGGGCGTTTCTCGGCCGCGCCGTGCGGTACCTGACCGCCGAGGCGGGCCTGCGCCAGTTCCTGGACATCGGCACCGGCCTGCCGTCCGCCGACAACACCCACGAGGTCGCCCAGCGCGCCGCGCCAGAGTCCCGGGTCGTGTACGTGGACAACGACCCGATCGTGCTCGCGCACGCCCGCGCCCTGCTGACGAGCAGGCCAGAAGGCGCGACCGCCTACGTCGACGCCGACGTCCGGGACACCGGCATGATCCTGCGGGAAGCCGCGGCCGTACTCGACTTCACTGAGCCGGTCGCCCTGCTGATGTTCGGCCTGCTGCACTGCATCCCTGATGACGACGACCCGGCCGGGATCGTGGCCCAGCTGCTGGCCGCGGTGCCGGGCGGCAGCTACCTGGCCATCGCGCATCCGGCCAGCGACGTCCATGCCAGCCAGGTGCGGACCGCGGTGGCCCGGGTCAACACGCTGATGGCCGAGAAGGTGACGATGCGCAGCCAGGCGCAGGTCAGCTCGTTCTTCGCCGGCCTGGAGCTGGTCCCGCCCGGGGTGGTCCAGCTGCACCGGTGGCGGCCCGGCCCGGAAGGCCCGGTGCCCGACGGCGAGCTGGCGAACTACGGCGGGGTGGCCCGCAAGCGCTGACTGCTCAGGCGGGATGCTCCTGCCGGTCGCCAGCCCACTCGGTGTGGAACGTGCCTGGCTTGTCTACCCGCCGGTAGGTGTGCGCACCGAAGTTGTCCCGCAGGCCCTGGATCAGCGCGGCCGGCAGCCGATCCCGGCGCAGCCCGTCGTAGTACGCCAGCGACGAGGAGAAGGCGGGAGCCGGGATCCCGGCCAGCGCAGCCTGGCTGACCACCCGCCGCCAGCTGTCCACCCCGTCCCGCACCGCCGCGGCGAAGTAGGGCGCGACCAGCAGGCTGGGCAGCGCCTGGTCCTCGTCGTATGCCTCGCGGATGCGGTCTAGGAACCGGGCCCGGATGATGCAGCCGCCGCGCCAGATGGTCGCCATCATGCCCCGGTCGATGTCCCAGCCGTACTCCTCGCTGCCCGCGGCGATGTGGTCGAAGCCCTGGGCGTAAGCGACCACCTTCGAGGCGTACAGAGCGCGCCGGACATCGTCGGTGAACGCCCCGGGATCGGTGACGCCCAGCGGCCTGACCCCGCCGCCGAACGTCTCCCGGGCCGCGGCCCGCTGGTCCGCGTGGCCGGACAAGGCCCGGGCGAACGTGGCCTCAGCGATGCCGGTGATCGGGATGCCGAGGTCGAGTGCGCTCTGCACGGTCCACCGGCCGGTGCCCTTCTGCTCGGCCTGGTCCAGCACCACGTCCACGAAAGCCTGGCCGGTCCCGGCGTCGACGTGGGCCAGCACGTCGGCGGTGATCTCGATCAGGAACGAGTCCAGGTCGCCTTCGTTCCAGGTGCGGAAGATCTCCGCGATGTCCCTGGGAGACGCGTCCAGGCCAGCCCGCAGCAGGTCGTACGCTTCGGCGATGAGCTGCATGTCGGCGTACTCGATGCCGTTGTGCACCATCTTCACGAAATGGCCGGCCCCGTCCGGGCCCACATGGGTGCAGCAGGGCGTGCCGTCGACCTGCGCGGCGATCGACTCGAAGATCGGCCCCAGCTTCTGGTAGGACTCGGCCGACCCGCCCGGCATGATGCTCGGCCCGTTGAGCGCGCCTTCCTCGCCGCCGGACACCCCGCAGCCGACGAAGTGCAGGCCATGCTGCTTCAGTGCGGCCTCGCGCCGCCGGGTGTCGGTGAAGTGCGCGTTCCCGCAGTCGATGACGATGTCGCCCTCGTCCAGCAGCGGGGCCAGCTCGTCGATCACGGCGTCGGTGGGGCCGCCCGCCTTGACCATGATGATGATGGCGCGCGGCTGCTCCAGGCTGGCCACGAAATCCTTCATCGATGCACTGGGCAGGAACGTGCCCTCGTCGCCATGCTCCGCGACCAGGCTGTGCGTGCGCTCCGGCGACCGGTTGTGCAAGGCGACCACGTGCCCGTGCCGGGCGAGGTTGCGCGCCAGGTTACGGCCCATCACCGCCAGCCCGGTGACGCCGATGTTCGCCTTGGTCTGCTGGGTCATGCATGGCTCCTCGGAAGTGGACCAACGTGCCGGCCGCGTCCCCACCCGCGAGAGTAGCCCACCTGGCCCGCCCCGGTTGTGCGGCCGGGGGCTCTGTGCCACAGTGCCGGCATGCCCCCAGAGGTACGCACCACCTACGGAATGGTCCGCGGCCAGGACGACAGAGGGGTGGCGCGGTTCCTCGGCGTTCCCTACGCGGCGAGCCCGACCGGCGCCCTCCGCTTCCAGGCTCCGGCACCCCCGCCCGCCTGGGACGGGGTCCGGGAGGCGGACGCGTTCAGTGCCACCCCGCCCAAACCCGACTACACAGCCCCGTTCGATGTGCTGCTGGCCGAGCCGAGCATCCCCGGCGATGACTGGCTCACCGTGAACGTGTGGGCGCCATCGGCGGCGGTGCGGGCCGCCAGTCCCGGCGGGGGTACCGCGGCCGCGGCCAGGTCAGCGCGGCCGGTCATGGTATGGATTCACGGCGGGGCGTTCAGCAACGGCAACTCGGCGGTCGCCAGCTACGACGGCCATGCGTTCGCGCGGGACGGCGTCGTCCAGGTCACGGTCAACTACCGGCTCGGCGTCGACGGCTTCGCCTACCTGCCCGACGCTCCGGCCAATCGTGGCTTGCTCGACCAGATCGCCGCGCTGGAATGGGTGCGCGACAACATCGCCGCCTTCGGCGGCGACCCGGCGAACGTCACCGTGTTCGGTGAATCGGCCGGCGCGATGAGCATCACCACCCTGCTGGCCATCCCGCGAGCCCAGGGGCTGTTCGCCAAGGCGGTCACGCAGAGCGGCGCCGCGCAGGCGGCGGCGGTCCCGGCGGACGCCGCGCTGGTCACCAAGGAACTCGGGCTGGCCCTGGGCCTGGAGGCGACCGCGGCCAGCCTCGCCGCGCTGCCGTTGCCCAAGCTCATCGAGGCCCAGGTCGCGGTCAGGGACGCACTGACCGCACAGCCCGACCCGGCCCGGTTCGGCGCGAGCATCGTGTCCAGCGCGATGGCGTTCATCCCGGTCGTTGACGGCGACCTGATCCCGGAGCACCCGATGGCCGCGATCGCGGCCGGGGCCAGCGCCAGCGTGCCGCTGCTCACCGGCACCACCACTGATGAGTACCGGCTTTTCATCGTGCCCACCGGGATGGCCACGCAGATCAGCGCCGAGCTGCTGGCGGGCCTGCTGCCGGTGCTGGGCATCAGCCCGCAGACGGCCGCGCTGTTCCAGGCCAACCGGGCCGGGGCCGCGCCGGGTGACCTGTTCGCCGCCCTGCTGACCGACATGTTCTTCCGGCTGCCCGCGCTCGCCGTGGCTGAGGCACGCAGCAGCGGCCCGGCCGCCACGTACGTCTACGAGTTCGGCTGGCCGAGCCCGGTCGGCGGGCTGGGTGCCTGCCATTCCCTGGAGATCCCGTTCGTCTTCGATAACCTCACCGCGGCTGGCACCGAGCTCGTGCTCGGCCCGCAGCCGCCGGGTGAGCTGGCTGACCAGATGCATCACGCGTGGATCGCCTTTGCCCGCACCGGTGACCCCGGCTGGCCTGCCTGGGACGAGTCCTACCCGGTCCGGGTCTTCCGCGCCGGCGGCACGGTCGAGCTGGATCCGCGCGGCGACGAGCGGCGCATCTGGGCGTCCGGCCAGCCGCGATAATCAACCGGGCCGCCGCCCGGCCGCCCGGGCGGGTCAGGGACAATGGCCGGGATGGAACCCCGCAGCCCGGTCGCTGGCGCCACTGGAGCAGCCGGTGCCGCGCCGGCCGGGCCAGGGCCAGCCCTTGCCCCGCCACCCGGGCACGGCCGGGTGTTCAGCACCGCACGGCTGGTGCGGAACACCGACGTCACCCCGGCCGGCCGCCTGCGCTTCGACGCGGTCGCCCGCTACCTCCAGGAGGCGGCCGAGGACGACCTGGCGGACGTGGGCTGGGACGAGCCCTACGGCTGGCTGCTGCGCCGGGTGGTGATGCAGGTCCGCGGCTACCCGCGGTGCGGCGACCTGGTCCGCCTGAGCACCTTCTGCTCGGCGACCGGGCCACGCTGGGCCGAGCGCACGACCACGCTGCAGAGCCCTGCTGGAGACCTGATGCAGGCCGCCGCGGTCTGGGTGGCCATCGGCCGGGATGACGGCCGGCCGGTGCCGCTCGGCGAGGCGTTCCACCGCTGGTACGACGCGTCGGCCCAGGGCCGCCGGGTGTCCGCCCGGCTGTCCCATCCTGGGCCACCCGAGCTGCCCGGGCCGCCAGCCGGGACGGCCTGGCCCCTGCGGGCCAGTGATTTCGATCTGGCCGGGCACGTCAACAACAGCGTGCACTGGGCGGCCGTCGAGGACATCCTGGCCCGGCTCAGCTGGCTTCCGGCCAGCGCTGAGCTCGAGTACCACCGCCCGATCCTGCCCGGCCACGACCTGCGGCTGCGCACCAGCCAGGCAGGCGGTGATGTCTGGGCCTGGCTGCTGAACGACACCCAGCGGATGGCCTCCGCGCGGCTCACCCGGCGGCCCGGCCGGTGACCGCACCGCGGCCGGCCGCCGGGCCGCCCGGCACGGGCGGACGGCCCAGGACGGCCGGCCCGGTCGGTTTCGACCTGGACCTGACACTGATCGACTCCGGCGCCGCGATCCTGGCCTCCTGGTCCGCGGTGGCCCGGGACACCGGCGTGCCCATCGACCTGTCCGCAATAGAACGGCGGCAGGGCGCGAAGCTCGAGGACGAGGCGGCCCGCTGGTTCCCGGCCGCCGAGCAGGAAGCGGCCGTGGCCCTCTACCGGCGGCACTACCTCGAGCTCGGCCCGCCGCTGACGAGCGCGCTGCCGGGCGCGGCCCAGGCCATCGCCGCCGTCAGGCAGGCCGGCGAGCAGGCGGTGATCGTCACCGCCAAGCATCCCGTCTCGGTCGGGCCCAGCCTGTACGCGGCCGGGCTCCGGGCCGACGAGATCTTCGCGCACGTGCACGGGCCGGAAAAGGCCGCGGTCCTGGCCCGCATCGGCGCCGCCGTGTACGTCGGCGATACCCCGGACGACATGCGCGCGGCCGTCGCCGGGAGGGCCTACCCGGTCGGCGTGCCGACCGGCTCCTTCGGCCGCGACGAGCTGCTGGTGGCCGGCGCCCGGATCGTCCTCAGCTCCCTGGCGGCCTTCCCGCCCTGGTACGCACGGTTCCGGGCCAGGAGTCCCTGATCATGAGGCCGAGCGGCGGCGCCGGATCAGCCACGCCGCCCCGCCGAGCAGCACGACCGCCCCGGCGGCGATCCCGGCGACAGCGCCAGCCGGCAGCCCACCGCCGGACGCGGCGGGCTCGCTGGCTGGCTGGGTCGCGGCCGCCCCCGGCGCCGCAGAACCAGCGGTCGCCGTCCCCGGAGTACCGGCCGCCGTCCCGGGCGGGCCCGCGCGGAACGCGACGACCCGCTCGGTGGCCGCCGCCAGCAGCAGCCCGTCACCCGCGCTCGGGGTCGGGAAATGGTTGGCCACCCCGCCGATGGCGGCCTGCTGCCGGACCCGCCCGGTCGCCGGGTCGAGCCCGTACAGGATGCCGTCCTGGCCGATGGTCCAGACCCGGCCACCCGCCACGATCGGCGGCCCGCCCCCGGTCCCGGAGCTCCACAGCAGGTGCAGCGCGGGCGGGGAGGCGCTGACCCGGACCGCGACGGTCCCGCTGACACAGGGCAGGTACACCACGGCGCCGGACACCGCCACCCCGCCGTCGATGTCACCGTTGCAGGCCCCGTCGAGGCTGGCCAGCGAGCCGCCGATGCCGCCCAGGTGCGCGCCGTCGAGCAGGTAGGCGGTGGGTGACTTGCCGGCCAGCAGCACGTCGCCGTCGGCCAGCAGCGCCGGCTCGGCGGACATGTCCAGGTCCCGGGCGTTGTTCGCGGGCCAGTCGCTGGGCGCGAAGTACTGCAGCAGCCGCATGGTAGGCGACAGTTCCAGCAGTGAGTCGCTGTCGTCGTAGTCGCGCCCGGCCGACTGGACCGAGCCGTTGCCGGCGCTGACCCAGACGTGCCCGTTGCTGTCCACCGCGGGCGCGGCCCCGCCCATCCAGATCGCGCCCTGCGACTGGCCCGGGCCGCCGTCCACGGTGAACATGGACGGCCTGCCGCCCGCCTCCGGCGCGGCCACGACCCGGCCCCGGTAGCTGGCGCAGTCCCCGTCGTTCCCGCCGAACCCGAATACCACCTGGCCGCCCACCAGGGTCAGCCCGGTCCGCTGCAACAGCGCCGTGGTATCCGCCCCGGGCGGGTCCACGTGCTGGGTCATCGTGACCGCGCCGGACGACAGGGCCAGGCCCACCAGCGTGTGCGCGGGCGCGCCGTGCACCAGCTCATCGGCGACCACGAAGATCTCGCCCCGGGCCGGGTCCACCACCGGGGTGCCGGTGATGCCGACGGTGGGGCCGATATCCCCGCACGGCAGCGACGACGCAGGCACGGGGGTCGCCAGGTGCCGGGACCACACCACCGCGCCGGTGCCAGCCGACAGGGAGTACACCGTGTCGTTCTCGGTCGCCACGTAGACCCGGCCGCCGGACACCAGCGGCTCGCCGTAGATCTTCCCGTCCAGCGCGGGCGAGGTCCAGGCCCGGCTGCCGGTCTGCACGGCACTGACGGCCCCGGCCACGCCATGGCCCGCCGCGTCGCCGTGGTAGACGGTCCAGGAATCCGCGGCGGCCGCTGGGTCCGAGCCGGCCGTGCGCGTTGCCGCGCCCGCGTAGCCACCAGCGCCCAGCCAGCAGGCGCAGGCCAGCACGCCGGACAGCGCGGCCCGCCGCACCGGGCCGCGCGGCGTACGCCTCATCGGGGGCAGCCCGCCCGGCCGTTGCGGATTCTTAGCATCTGCACAGGGTAGCGAGGGGCCGCGGGGCTCAGGCCCGCGCTGTTTCCCGGCCGCCCGCTTCCGGGCCGTCCGCAACCTCCGCCGGGCTCAGCCGTGGCATCCGGGCGGGCTCGGCGGGACGTCCAGCGCCGGGTTCCGGTCGAAGAAGCCGAACGGCTTGAGCCAGAACGACACCGTGTCCACCGGCATCACCGGCCAGTCCTCGGGCCGGGGCAGGTGGTGGATGCCGAACACGTACCACAGCACCACGTCGGTGTCCTCGATCGGCCGGTTCTGCGCCGTCCACGCGGGCAGCCCGGCGTCCTCCTCGCTGTAGGCCGGGAACTCGCCACACGGCCAGCGCTCATCCGGCCGGTACGGGGTGACCCAGAGGGTGTGCTCGATCGCCCGGGCCCGGCGCAGCACCGGGGACGCCGGGTCCAGCAACGGCGGGAACGTCCCGCCTGGCACCAGCTTGTAGCTGACCGGGCTGCCGTGGGAGTTCCGGGCGCCCGTATTCACGACCTTCCAGGCCCGCTGGGTATGCCAGTTATTGTCCTGGATGCCCTCGGCCTCGGTGCGCAGCGGCGTCTCGCGCAGCAGGAGCCCCAGCCGGTACGGATCGCCCGGGTCAGGCGGGCTGGGCGCCGACTCGGTCGCGTACACCGTGTTGGCCGGGCCATCCACGTCCAGGTCCAGCCGGGCCACGATGAAGTGCTGGTGGAACGGCGCGTAGGTGCGCTCGTCCACCAGCGTGCCCCACGGCGGCTGGCGGCCGGCCGGGAAGCTGGACGTCACCATCAGCCCGGTGGCGCGGATCTCGCACTCGATCGCGCCGTCCTGGTAGAACCGCCAGTACACCAGGTACTCGTAGTTCGCCACCGTGACGTGGAACGAGACCACCAGCCGCCGCTGGCGGCGCACCTCGGCGCCCAGGTCGCCGTCCACGTGTTTCCACAGGACGCCGTTGTCCTCCTCGTGGACGCAGATGGCCCGCGGGATCGTACGCGGCTGCCCGGCCGAGTCGTGCACCACCGCGTCCAGGTAGGTGATCTCGCCGAGGCAGTCGCAGCCGAGCTCGAGTGAGGTGGTCATGAACCCGAGCCCCCACTCGCCCACGTCGTACGCGGTGCGCCGGTAGTGGTCCGGGGTGGCGTCCCGGTACGGCACCACCATCTCGGCCAGGGACAGCCGGTGCGCCACTGACCGCAGCCGGTCACCGTCGCGGAACCCGACGGAGTGCAGGATCAGGCCCTCCCGGTAGTTGAAGCCAATCCGGAGTTCCCAGTTCTGCCAGGACAGCAGGCGGCCGTCGAGCCGGAAGGACACGCCCTCTGGCTGGGTGACCTGGAGCGGCCTGATTTCCCGCAACGGCTGGGGGATCAGGGACGGTGCGTACTCGCCCATGACGTCGGGCAGGCTGAGCTGACCGGCCGGGATTGCCTCCGGGACGTCCTCGATCTCCAGCACGGCCATCCGGTTCAAGTCCACCACCGGGTGCAGGCCGCTGACGTGATGGGCGTACGGGTTCCCGTCTGGGCTGCCCCGGTACCACACGTCGGACCAGCCCAGCCGCAGTCCCTGGTAGTGCGCGGGGATCTGCGCGGTCGGGTAGGCCCACAGGTCGGTGAGCACCCGGCTCAGGTCGGTGATCCCGCGCCGGGCCAGGGCCGCGGCCAGCCGCGGGTCGGCACGCAGCATCTCGTCGCACTCGTGCCACTCGTCCACCGTGAGGTTCGGCTGCTGGCCCGGCAACGGCTGCCAGCTGAGCACGGCCGCCGCCACGGGGGCAGCGGCGTCCGTGTCCGCGGGCCCGGCGGCGCCTCCCTGGCTGCTCGGCGCTGCCCCCGCCGGGGCGGGCTCCGGGGCAGTCAGCGCCACCACGGCCTGATAGGCCTTGCCGTCGCTGCGGTTCCAGCAGGTCGCCAGCGCTTCCCGGGCCGCGGGCGGATGGCCCTTGGCCGGCTCTCGAGCTCGATCGAGGCGAACCGCCAGCCCGGGCCGGTCATCCGGTCCCGGCGCAGCACCGCGGCGATCTCCCGGAACTCGCCGGCGGTCAGCGGGTCGAGCGGATGCCGGGTGCTGGTTCCGGTACCGTCGGAAACCTGCTGCGGGGTGCTCACCGATCGCCTCCAAGATCCCGGGCCAACGTATCGTCATTACCCGGCGCGGCGCATCAGGTCACCTGGCGGATCCCGGCCAGTTCCCGGCCAGGCCTGAGCGAACAAGGTTTCGGTTAACCTCGGCATATGCCGATTCTATCGAATGCGTGTTTGACAGTCCAGGTGTTTGTGCGGCATCGTGGGCACGCGCGCAACCACCGGCAGCCAGACCAATAGCCAGGAGGCACCCCAGTGGGTCAGAAGACCGTCAGGTTCAGCGACCTCAGCGGCGAGATCATCAGCTCCGGCGACACGCTCGCCCGCATCGTGATTCATGAGCACCCGGAACTCGGCGACACGGCCGTGGAAATCGAGGCGCTCGCCGACGAGACCCGGTCGATCGAGAAGGCCGCGCTCAGGGTGGCCGTGCTCGACCTGTACCTGCCCGGCGAGGACGAACCCCGGCGCGCGGTGCTGAAAGCCGACGCGTTCGACGCGCTGGCCTCCGACCGGCCGATGAGCGAACTGCTGCTCACCGCCCGCCCGGCCCGGCGGCCCGGCAAGGCGGTGTCGTCCAGCCAGCCCCGCGCCGACCGGGCCAACTACGCCACGCTGGAGCACGCGGGCACCCCGCACAAGGGCCGGATCACCGAGGAGGAGCGGCGGCTGGTCCGCGAGCATTTCGACCAGATCAACGAGCGGCTGGCGGCCCAGGGCCAACGGGTCATCGACCTGGCCGATGAGGAGCAGGTGGACCGGTACGGGCTGGCCGGCCTGGCCGCGGAGCGGGCGGCCCGGCCAGCTGACCTGGCCGCGAAGCGCGGTGCCGGGGTGGCCAATCCGGACGCTGCGCGGGCCGCTGAATTGGCCGATCTCGCCGCGGAGCAAGCCGCGATTTCGGCCTAAGGCCCACGCCGCCCGGCCGGCGTAAGCTCAAGGTATGTCTGCGATCGGCGTCATCATCATCGTGATCGCGGTGCTGATCGTGGCCGGGCTGATCAGCCTGGCGATCGTCGGCCGTCGGCCACAGCACCTGGCGTTCCGCGCCCAGAGCCGGTCCGCGCGGTTCGAGGCGATCCGGAAGGCCGCGGCCGAGGACGTCGCCGAGATCGAGGAAGGTCGCGAGGAAGTCCGCCCGGATGCGCCGGGCCTCCGGGAGGACGACCTCTGACCGGGCCGCCGCAGGGCAGCCCGTGGCCGGATCAGTCCCGCCGGAACTCCAGCAGCCGGTGCGGCAGCACTTTGGTCAGCGGGGTGGCCCGGACCAGCGAATAGCCGGCCGAGCCCATCAGCGCCTGATGCTCGGCCTGGGTCCGCTCCCGGCCGCCGAGGGACATCATCATGATCAGGTCCATGATGTGTGACAGGGACGGCTCCGGGCCGTCGGGCAGCACCCACTCGATGACCAGCAGCGATCCGCCCGGCTGGCTGGCCCGGTAGCAGTTGCTGACGATCTTGCGCACCTGTTCCTCCGGCCAGTTGTGCAGGATCTGGCTGAGCACGTACAGGTCGCCGCCTTCCGGGACGCCCGCCAGGAAGTCGCCGGCCACGATCCCGGCGCGCTCGCCGACCCCGGCCGCGGCCAGGACGGCGGGCGCCTCGGTCAGCGCTTCGGCCCGGTCGAACAGCACCCCGGTGGCCTCCGGCTGAGCGCCCAGCAGGTACGCGAGCAGTGTGCCGCGGCTGCCGCCCACATCCACGATGCGGCCGGCGGCCAGCGGCCGGAAGTCCGCCTCGGCCAGCTGGGCCACCAGCAGCGAGGTGACCCGGCTCATGGCCCGGCCGAACCACACCGCCTCGTCCGGGTGCTCCCGGAAATGGTCGTACAGCCCGCCCGGGGCGGCCGGGTTCACCGGCTCACCGGTGCGCACAGTCTCGGTGAGGCGGCAGGCGCTCACCCAGAACGGGGCGGCCAGGAAGCCGGCCGCCAGGCTGCCCGCCGCGGACGGGTCGCCGGTGCACAGCATCCGGGCCACCGGGGTGAGCGTGTACCGGCCCGCGTCGTCCGCGGATACCAGCCCGTACACCGCGGCTGCGGCCAGCAGCCTGGTCAGCATGGCCGGGGCGGCGCCTACCCGCGGCGCCAGCTCCGCCGCGGTCAGCGGGCCATCAGCCAGCTGGTCGGGCACGCCCAGCTGCGCGAACACCGAGGTCACCCGGCCCGCGTACATGCCTTCCAGCAGCCACACCAGCCGGCTGTCCGCACCCCCCACCGAGAAATGCGTCGTATAAGAACAGGTCGTCGGGCACGCTGCCTGGTCCTTTCGTCGCTGACATGACGGCCGGTGCGCTGGCGGCTGGTGCTGCTGTGCTCCAGCGGCCCGGCCCTCAGCTTGGTCCGCGCCACTGTCCACGTCCATGACCGTCCGGCGGAGCCCTTCGTTACCCAGCGCGGGGACCAACGGCCCTGGGACGGTCCGCCGCAGCCGGGCGAGGCTGGCGCTACGGCACTGGCCGCCGCCCGCAGACGTCCGGAGGTACCCGCCATGACTGCAACCGCCCTGCTCACCGGTCAGCGCCGGGCCCGGGCCGTGGTGGACTACGGGCAGCGGCCGATGCTGGTGTTCTGGGAGACCACCCGGGCCTGCCTGCTGGCCTGCCAGCACTGCCGCGCTTCCGCCACCACCGAGGCACCCCCTGGGGAGCTGGATCACGCGGCCGGCCGCGATCTCATCGAGCAGGTGGCCGGGTTCGGCCGGCCGTACCCGATCCTGGTGCTGACCGGCGGCGACTGCCTGCTCCGGCCGGACCTGTTCGACCTGGTCGGCCACGCGGTGTCGCTCGGCGTGCCGGTCTGCCTGTCCCCGTCGGTCACCCCGCGGCTCACCCCCGCCATGATCAGCCGGATCGCGGGGTGCGGTGCCCGGGCGGTCTCGATCAGCCTGGACGGGGCCTGCGCCGCGACCCACGACGGGGTGCGCGGCATCCCGGGACACTTCGACGCGACCGTGGCCGCGCTCCGCGCACTCGTCGCGGCTGGGGTGACCGTGCAGGTCAACACCACCGTCATGAGCGCCAACGTGACCGAGCTCGCGGACATCGCGGGCCTGGTGGCGCAGACCGGCTGTCATATGTGGGAGGTCTTCTTCCTGGTGCACGTCGGCCGCGGCACGGCGACCGGGGCGGTGTCTCCGGCCGAGCACGAGGACGTCTGCCATTTCCTCTACGACGCCTCGCAGCATGGCTTCGTGGTGCGGACCGTAGAGGCGCCGTTCTTCCGCCGGGTGGTCGCGGAACGCCGGGCCGGTGGCCTGGCCCCGGACACCGGCCTGTACCGGGGGCTCAGCCAGCACCTCGATGAACTGCTCGGCCCGCCGTCGCGGCCGCCGCGCGCGCACAGCGCGCCGACCCGGGACGGCAAGGGCATCCTGTTCGTGGCGCACGACGGCGATGTCTACCCGGCCGGATTCCTCCCGCTCAGTCTCGGCAACCTGCGCGACCGGCCGCTGCGCGATATCTACCGGGATGACCCGCTGCTGCGGGCGATCCGCGGGGCCGAGTTCACCGGGCGTTGCGGCCGGTGTGGTTACGCCGACCTGTGCGGCGGCTCCCGGGCCCGCGCTTACGCCGCCACCGGCGACCCGCTGAGCGAAGATCCCGCCTGCCCCTTCCCGCCCTGGCGGGGGGCGGCCGCCCAGTCCCCGGTAGCCAGTCCCCGGTAGCCAGTCCCCGGAGCCGTCCCCGGTAGCCAGTCCCCGGTAGCCAGTCCCCGGTAGCCAGTCCCCGGTAGCCTGTCCGGCGTGCTGGAACAGGTCAGCGTCACCCGCTATGTGACCCCGCTGCGCGAGGGTGGCTCGCTGCCCGCCCTGGTCGAAGCGGACAACCTGGGCACCTATGTGCTGAAGTTCCGCGGCGCGGGACAGGGGCCGAAGGCGCTGGCCGCGGAGATCATCGGCGGGGAGCTCGCCCGCCGGCTGGGCCTGCGCACTCCCGAGCTGGTCCTGGCCTACCTGGACCCGCGGATCGCCAGGGCCGAGCCGGACCCGGAGATTCAGGACCTGCTCCGGGCCAGCGACGGGCTGAACGTGGGGGTGGACTTCCTGCCCGGGTCGGCCGGGTTCGACCCGGCGGGCTGGCCACCCGGCCCGGACTTCGCCAGCCGCGTGCTCTGGTTCGACGCGCTGATCCAGAACGTGGACCGGACCTGGCGGAACCCGAACCTCCTCGTCTGGCACGGCGACATCTGGCTGATCGACCACGGCTCCGCGTTCTACTACCAGCACAACTGGGCCGCGGCCCGCCCGCTGGCCCCGTTCGACGCCAAGGATCACGTGCTCGCCGGTGCCGCCACCCAGCTGGCCGGCGCGCACCGCGACCTTGCCCCCCGGATCACCAGCGACCTGCTGGATGGGGTTCTCGGCCTGGTGCGCCGGCTGGTTCGGTGACGGCCAGCCCCAGGACTACGCCGCGCACCTGCTGGAGCGCGCGCCCCAGGTGCTGGAGGTGATCAGCTTTTGAGCCCCGAGCCAGCGGCCGGCGCCCAGCCGTTCGAGTACGCGCTGATCCGGGTGGTGCCGCGGATCGAGCGTGGCGAGGCGATGAACGCGGGGGTGATCCTCTACTGCCAGCAGCACCGTTTCCTGGGCTGCCGGATCCTCCTGAACGAACGCCGCCTCCAGGTACTGGACCCGGCTGCGGACGTGGCCGCGGTGACCACAGCGCTGGCCGCGCTGGACGATTCCTGTCACCACGGGCGGCCCGCCCAGGAGCCGCCGGGGGTCCGGTTCCGCTGGCTGACCGCCCCGCGCAGCACGATCGTGCAGCCCGGCCCGGTCCACAGCGGCCTCACCACCGACCCCGCCGCCGAACTCGACCGCCTCTTCGACGACCTCGTCCGCTAGCGCGGTGCCGGTCATCGCCAGGCTGCCCGGCCGTCCCGGGCGGTGACGCAGTGGGCCAGGAACCGCGGCGGCGCGCGGCCGGCCAGGGGCTGTGCTGACCGGTGAGCCCAGTGTGACGCCACCCCGAACGGCTGCCGCTCTATGTGGTGGCAAATGTGCATATGTGCTGCATTCCCCACCACACAGAGGCGGCCCGCATCGATCGAGCCGGGCTGGCGGGTGACGTACGGGAGTGGCGGGGCTGGTGTTACCCGTCGGCCAGCCGGGTAACGCCCCGGTCACCTTCGTGGCCCCGGGCCGGGTGGATGCAGGTTCCCCGGGTCCAGGGCATCGGGATGGGTGCCCGGGAGCAGGCCGAGCAGTTCCGGGCTGGTCCGGGGATTACTGAGCCGCCCCTTAATGTTAGTTTCTATTAAGCAACTATCTAGCCGGACGGGACCGGCGTGCTGGCGGCGCCTGGTGGCAGCCGCGCCCCGGATCCCGTCTCAGGGAAGGATGTGTATGCGGGCCTCCTCATCTGAGCCGCAAACATATGAGCCGCAAACATCTGAGCCGCAAACATCTGAGCCGCAACATCTGAGCCGCAACATCTGAGCCGCAAACATCGACGTCCCCGGGGTCCACGGCGCCGGAGACGGCTACCCGCGGCGGATCGCATCACGCCGGGCAGGCGGCGTCCGCGGCGGGCGGCCCTCGCGCGGGCCGGCCGCCGGGCCGGCAGTACAAGTGGATCGCCCTGTCGAACACCACGCTCGGCGTGCTGATGGCCACGATCAACGCGTCGATCATGCTGATCGCGCTGCCGGACATCTTCCGCGGCATCGGCGTCAACCCGCTGCAGCCAGGCAACACCAGCCTGCTGTTGTGGATGATCATGGGTTACCTGGTGGTCACCGCGGTCCTGGTGGTCAGCTTCGGCCGCCTGGGCGACATGTTCGGCCGGGTCCGGATCTACAACCTGGGCTTCGCCGTGTTCAGTGTGTTCTCCGTGCTGCTCGCGGTCACCTGGTTCCACGGCACCGCGGCGGCCTGGTGGCTGATCGCGGGCCGGATCCTGCAGGGCATCGGCGGGGCCATGCTGATGGCCAACTCCAGTGCGCTGCTCACCGACGCGTTCCCGGCCAACCAGCGCGGGCTGGCGCTCGGGCTGAACCAGGTCGCTGGCATCGCGGGCTCGTTCATCGGGCTCATCCTGGGCGGCCTGCTCGGGCCGGTGGACTGGCGCCTGGTGTTCCTGGTCTCCGTGCCGTTCGGCGTGTTCGGCACGTTCTGGGCTTACCTGATGCTCCGCGAACTGGGCATCCGCCGCCCGGCCAGGCTGGACTGGTGGGGCAATGTCACGTTCGGCGTCGGGCTGATCGCCGTCCTGGTCGGGATCACCTACGGCATCCAGCCGTACGGCGGCCACGCCATGGGCTGGACCAGCCCGTTCGTGCTGACCACCATCATCGGCGGGCTGGCCGTGCTGGCCATCTTCTGCTTCGTGGAGACCAGGGTCGCCGAGCCCATGTTCCAGCTGCCGCTGTTCAAGCTCCGGGCGTTCACCGCCGGGAACCTGGCCAGCCTGCTGTCCGGGCTGGGCCGGGGCGGCCTGATGTTCGTGCTGATCATCTGGCTGCAGGGGATCTACCTGCCCCGGCACGGTTACAGCTTCAGCCAGACCCCGCTCTGGGCCGGCATCTTCATGCTGCCGCTGACCGTCGGGTTCCTGGTGGCCGGGCCGGTGTCCGGCTGGCTGTCTGACCGCTTCGGCACCCGGCCGTTCGCCACCGGCGGCATGCTGGTCGCCGCGGCGTCGTTCCTGCTCCTGGAACTGCTGCCGATCAACTTCACGTACTGGCAGTTCGCCATGATCCTGCTGCTCAACGGGATCGGCATGGGCCTGTTCGCGTCGCCGAACCGGGCGGGCATCATGAACAGCCTGCCGCCGGAGCGGCGCGGCGTGGGCGCCGGGATGAGCGCCACGTTCCAGAACTCCGCCATGGTGCTGTCCATCGGCATCTTCTTCACGCTGATCATCCTGGGCCTGGCCTCGTCCCTCCCGGCCGCGCTCAACCACGGCCTGATCGCGCAAGGCGTGCCCCGCGCGGACGCGGCGCGGGTGGCCGCGCTGCCCCCGGTGTCGGTCATGTTCGCCGCGCTGCTCGGCTACAACCCGGTGCAGACCCTGCTCGGGCCGGTCATCACGAAGCTGCCCGCCAGCCACGCGGCCTACCTCACCGGGCGCAGCTTCTTCCCGGCGCTGATCTCGCCGGCGTTCTCCCACGGCCTGTCGGTGGCCTTCGACTTCGCCATCGCCGCATGCCTGATCGCCGCCCTGGCCTCGCTGCTGCGGGGCAAGCGGTACGTGCACGAGGAGCACGGCGCCGGGGCCCTGGCCGTCCCGGCGAGCGCCGAGGCCCCGGTGAGCATCACCGAGCAGGCCGTCGCGCAGCACTGAGCGCAGGGCCGCTGCTGGCCAGACGCCATGATGGCCGGGTCCCGGGGCTGCCCCCGGACCCGGCCCCGGCGGTCAGGGGGTCACGGTGAACGGCCGCATCATGTCGTTGTCCTCATGCTCCACGATGTGGCAGTGGTGCACGTAGGTCTGCGGCCCGGTGGCGCCCGGGGGCAGGTCGAACCTGGCCCGGATGGTCCCGAACGTGCCCGGATTCACCTTGAACGTGTCCTTGAAGCCCCGCTCCTCTGGCGCGGGTGGCTGCATCGGCCCGGTCGCGAACGGGGTGGGGTCGATGCCGCCGGGTACCCCGGCTGGACCGCCGTGGGCCTTCTGGTAGGCGTCCACGTCGAACGGCGTCCGCCCGACCACCTGGAACGTGACCAGGTGCACATGCATCGGGTGGGTGTCGGGGGTCATGTTGACGTAGACCCAGTCCTCGACCGTGCCGGCCTTCGGGGTCTCGGTGACAGGCGACTGCATGAAGTGCAGGCCGCTCAGGTTCAGGTACCAGCCGGCGGTCTCCGCGCCGACCTCGTTGAGCGTGATGTACCGGGTCTGCACCGGATGGTGCAGCCGGGCCCGCTGCCCGGGCAGGCTGTACGGGATCGACCGCGGGCCGCGCTGGGTGACCGAGGTGCCGACCCGGATCTGCAGGACCGGGCCCAGCGCTGGTGCCGGAGTGGACACCGGGGCGGCAGGCGTCTGGTTGGTCAGCTCGAGGGTCCGGCCGTCCAGCCCACGGAAATCGATCAGCACGTCAGCCCGCTCGGCCGAGGCCAGGACGAGCTCGCGGACCCGCACGGGTATGTCGAACAGGCCGCCCTCGGCACCGAGCTGCCAGATTGGCAGGCCGCCGAAGCGCAGGCTCATGATCCGCGCGTTGCACCCGTTCAGCACCCGGAACCGGTACATTCGCGGCTCGACGTCCAGGTACGGCCATACCTTCCCGTTGACCAGCATGTGGTCGCCGAAGTACTCGCCGATCCAGGTGATGCCGGGGATATCGCTGACCGGGTACAGGAACGTCCCGTCCGGGTTGAATTGCCGGTCCTGGATCACCAGCGGGATGTCGTAGGCCCCGCCGGGGACCCCAATCGGGTTCGGCTCGGTGCCGGTGTCGTACTCGTCGTGCAGCAGGTAGCCGGCGGCGAGCCCGGCGAACACGTCCAGCCGCGTGGTGCCCATGCCATGGTCATGGAACCAGCGCAGCGAGGCTGGCATGTGGGATAGGTCGTTGCCGTACCGGACGTGCTGCGTCTCGCCGTGACCGAAGCCATCGGGCGTCACGGTCGGGTTCCCGTCGCTGTCCGCCAGCACGAAGCCGCCGTGCAGATGCGTCATCAGCCGCACCTGGTCGCCGAGGGGCGTCAGCCGGGTATCCACGGGGATCCAGGACGGATACGTCTCCGGCAGCTCGTTGGTGTAGCTGACGTCGATCGGTGTCCCGCTCTGCGCGGCCAGCACCATCCCGAACGACCCAGCCTGGCCGGCCAGGCCGGAGCCGTCGTCGTAGGCCCACACCGGGGTCGGCGGCAGCTGCGGATGCAGTCGCCTGCTGATCTGACGCTGGGTGAAGGAGTACTGGCTGGCCCCGCTCGGGGTCGCCACCACGATGCCCCGCCCCGGCACAGGTAGTGGCTCGCGGTACTTGGTGAGCTGCGCGGCACTGAGCCGTCCCGCACTGAGCCGGCCGTTGCGCCCACCACGCGACGCTAAGGCCAGGCCGCGCCGTGCCCGGGGCATGGCCAGTGCGGCACCCGCGCCGACGCTGTACTGAAGGAACCGCCTGCGGGTCGTATCCGTCATCTCATCCGCCTTCGTCAGGCCAGCCGGGGTCGGCTCGCGGGGGCAGGCGGCCGCCACCCAGCGTGGTGATGGCGTACCCGGTAGGGGTGCCGCGCTCAGCGTCGCGCGGATCGCTGCCCAGCCTCTCCGTCCCCTATGAGACGCTGCTGAGGGAGATCTGAGGAGTGCCGATCGTCCCCGGCGATCCAGGCCCAAAGTCCCCCGGGCCCGGATGCCGTACCGGCGCGGTCAGCGGGGCAGCAGGGCCAGCTCGCCGGACACGATCCGGGCGCTGACCGTGCGGGTGGCCGTGGCCGCCTGCGGGATGCCGACGTCCAGGTAGCCCGAGGTGACCTGCTGGCTGACCCGGTAGCTGGCCCGGGCCGGCAGCCGTACCGTGGCCTGTGCTGAGGTCAGCGTGAGGGCGAGCTGCCGGGGCGGCGCGTCGAACGTGGCACTCAGGTGCCCGGAAGTGATCACCGCGGTCAGCGCCGGGGACCGGAGCCGGCTGGCACCGACGTCCACGCCCGTCGCGGTGATCCGCAACGGCCCGGCCAGCCCGGACACGACCACATGCCCGGATGGCTGGCGGAGCACCACGGTGGTGCTTCCGGGCACGACCAGCCGGAGGTCCCCGGTGCACGGGCTGCCCGCGGCGCACCGGTAGGCCAGCCGCAGCGTGTGCCCGGTCAGCGAGGGCGCGCTCACCACCGCCGGATGACGACCCGTCCAGTGCAGCTGGCCGGTCATCGTCACCCCGCCGGTGCGCGCGCCAACCACGGTCAGCTGCCCGGGCACGTCCTGCACCTCCAGCACGGCGGGCCGGGTCACGCTGACCGAGACCATCCGGGTGTTGCCCGCCGCCTGCCCGTCCTTGACCGCGACCAGCACGGCGGCCAGCACCGCGATGGCGATGGCCCCGGCCACGGCGAGGGCCTTACCACGCCACGACAGCCGGGCCCAGGCCGCCCGCGGCCCAGCCAGCGGGGGAGTGGGATTCACCGTCACAGGGTGCCCCAATCTGCGCCGATGATGCGGTCACCAGGCCGCCATTTCCGGTCACTGATTGGTGACCGGTTTGCCGGGTACCAGCGCGTCCGCCTGCTGACGTTACGGCATGCCAACGCCGTGGCGCCCCGAGTCATGTTGGCCAGTAAGAGGACGGAAGGGAGCCCACCGTGCTGGGTTTCGTTGCTGCTGTGCTGTTCGCCATCGCGTTCCTGATCAGTGCGGCGTCCATTGCCACGAACGAGCTTTTCAGCTCGGGGAGCCTGATGCTGCTCGGGCTGGCCTGCCTCGCGCTGCACCTGTCCGGGGTGGGCGCGGGCTGGCGGTGGCGCCGCTGATCAGCGCTAGCGCGGGGGGCCTGGGTCAGCCTGATGCGCCGGCCACGGCAATATGGCAGGCGTGGACCACGCAGCAGTGACCCAGGCCCTGCGCGCCGCCGTCCGGGGCGGGGTGGATGATTCCGCCCGGCGGCGCGCCGAGTACTCCAGCGACGCCTCGAACTACCGGGTGGTGCCGCTGGCCGTGGTCTTCCCGCGGGACACTGGGGACATCCTGGCCGCGGCCGAGGTGGCCCGGCAGGCCGGGATACCGCTGACCACCCGGGGCGGCGGGACCTCGATCGCGGGCAACGCCGTCGGCCCCGGGATCGTCCTGGACACTTCCCGGCACCTGCGCCGCATCCTGGACCTGGACCCGCAGGGCCGCACCGCCCGGGTCGAGCCCGGCGTGATCCTGGCCGACCTGCAGGCGGCCGCGCGGCCGCATAGGCTGCGCTTCGGGCCTGATCCGTCCACCCACTCCCGGGCCACGCTCGGCGGGATGATCGGCAACAACGCCTGCGGGGCGCACGCGCTCGCCTACGGCCGGACCGCCGACAACGTCCTCGGGCTCGATGTCGTGGACGGCACCGGGCGGCAGTTCACCGCCGGGCGCGGCCTGGACCCGGTGCCCGGCCTGGACGCCCTGGCCGCGGCGAACCTGGCGGTGCTGCGCACCGAGTTCGGCCGGCTGCGCCGCCAGGTCTCCGGTTACTCGCTGGAGCACCTGCTCCCGGAGAACGGCGCCGACCTGGCCAAGGCCCTGGTAGGTACCGAGGGCACCGTGGTCACCATCCTGGCGGCAACGGTCAACCTCGTCCCGGTGGCTGAGGCGCACGCGCTCGTCGTCCTGGGTTACCCGGATGTGGCCGATGCCGCCGACGCGGTGCCGGCCATCCTGGACCACTCCCCGCTGGCCATCGAGGGCCTGGACGCCCGCCTGGTCGACGTGGTGCGCCGCCGCCGGGGGGCGGCGCAGGTACCCGGGCTGCCCCCCGGGGACGCCTGGCTGATGGTGGAGATGGGCGCCGGGTCCACCGCCGAGGCGGTGGCGCTAGGCCAGGCCATGGCGGCGGCGGCAGGCGCGCTGGCCAGCGCGGTGTTCCCAGCCGGGCCGCAGGCCGCGGCGATCTGGGCCATCCGCGAGGACGGCGCCGGGCTCGGCGGCCGGACCCCCGCGGGCCACCAGGCGTGGCCCGGCTGGGAAGACGCTGCGGTGCCGCCCCAGAAGCTGGGCGGCTACCTGCGCGAGTTCCGCGCCCTGATGGCGTCCTACCAGCTGGACGGCCTGCTCTACGGGCACTTCGGGGACGGCTGCATGCACGTCCGGATCGACTTCCCGCTGGACCGGCCGGACGGCACCGGGGTGCTGCGCCAGTTCCTGACCGACGCCGCGCGCCTGGTCACCGCGCACGGCGGGTCGCTGTCCGGCGAGCACGGCGACGGGCGGGCGCGCAGTGAGCTGCTGCCGTTGATGTACTCACCGGCTGCGCTGGCCGCGTTCGGCGCGTTCAAGCACCTGCTGGATCCGGGGGACCTGTTCAACCCGGGGGTGCTGGTCCGGCCCCGGCCGCTGGACGCCGACCTGCGGCGGCCGCAGGCCGCGCCGCTGCCCCGGGCGGGCGGCTTCACCTTCGGCGAGGACGGCGGGAACTTCACCACCGCCGTGCACCGGTGCGTCGGGGTGGCGAAGTGCCGGGCCGATTCCAGCTCGTCCGGCGGCTTCATGTGCCCGTCCTACCTGGCTACCCGGGACGAGAAGGACTCCACCCGGGGCCGGGCCCGGGTGCTCCAGGAGATGGCCGCGGGCACGCTGGTGGCCGGCGGCTGGCGGTCGCCCGAGGTTCGGGACGCCCTGGACCTGTGCCTGTCCTGCAAAGCCTGCTCGGCCGACTGCCCGGCCGGGGTGGACATGGCCCAGTACAAGTCGGAAGTGGCCTACCGCGCCTACCGGCGGCGGCTGCGGCCGCGCAGCCACTACGCGCTCGGCCAGCTGCCGCGCTGGTCCCGCTGGGCCGGCCTGGCCCCGCGGCTGGTGAACGCCATGCTCGGGCTGCGCCCGGTGGCCGCCGCGGTGCTGGCCGCGGGCGGGATGGACGCCCGGCGCGCCATCCCGCCGTTCGCCCCGGTGCCGTTCCGCCGGTGGCGTGCCCGGCACGCGGGCGCGGCGCTGGCCAGCCCCGCGTCCGCGGTCGCGGTCGCGGTCGCGGGGCCAGCACTACCGGCCGCCGCGCCTCGCCCGGTCCTGCTCTGGGCCGACTCGTTCAGTGACGCCTTCGACCCGGGCGTGCCCCAGGCCGCGCTGGCCGTGCTGCGGGCCGCGGGCTACCAGGTGATCATCCCGTCCGCTGCCGCGTGCTGCGGCCTGACCTGGATCTCCACCGGGCAGCTGGACGGGGCGCGGCGCCGCCTGCGGCGGCTGCTGGACGTGCTGGGCCCGTACGCCGACGCGGGCACTCCCATCGTCGGACTGGAGCCGTCCTGCACCGCGGTACTCCGCTCCGACCTGCCCGACCTGTTCCCCGGCGATCCCCGGGCGGCCGCGGTGGCCCGCGCCACCCGGACCCTGGCCGAGCTGCTCACCGCCCCGCCGCCGGTGGGCCCGGGGCCACAGTGGGCCCCGCCGTCGCTGGCCGGGCTGGAGATCATCGCCCAGCCGCACTGCCACCACCACTCGGTCCTGGGCTACCACCCCGACCGCGCGCTGCTGGCCCAGGCCGGGGCGCAGGTCACCGCGCTGGCGGGGTGTTGCGGTCTGGCCGGCAACTTCGGCATGGAAAAAGGCCACTACGAGGTGTCCGTCAAGGTGGCCGAGGCCGCGCTGCTGCCCGCGCTGCGCAGCGCCCCGCCCGGGTCAGCCTTCCTGGCCGACGGCTTCTCCTGCCGCACCCAGGCCAGCCAGCTAGCCGGCGTCCAGGGCCAGCACCTCGCCGAAATCCTCGCCGCCCACCTCCCCCCCAACACCTAACCCCACCCCGCCGCCCCACCCCGCTGTCCCCGTCCCCCCGTCCTCGGCCCCTCCGCCCGTCCCCGCTGTCCCCGTCCCCGTCGGCCCCGTCCCCGTCGGCCCCGTCCCCACGTCGGCCCCGTCCCCCCGGGATCCTCGGCCCTCCGCCCCGTCCCCGCCGCGCTGTCGCCGGCCCCGCGCTGTCCCCGCCGTCGCCGGCCCCGCGCCGTCCTCGGCCCCCCGCCGTCGCCAGCCCCGCCCGCCGCCTCCGCTAGCGACTGCGCCGATTAGCAGTTCGAATTTTTGCCCCTGGGAGGGCAAAAATTCGAACTGCTAACGCTTGGCGCCCTCGGGGGGGCTGGTCGGGGGTCGGCGGCGGTTGATCATTTCGCCGGGAGGAGGGTGGACGGCGGTCAGCTGTCGCGCCAGCGCCAGTTCAGCTCGCCGGGCTGCGGGGCAGGGCCGGGGAGTGCTGCCCCGGCTGCTGGGCCGGACGCTGCTGGGCCGGGCTGGCCCTGGCCGGTGCCGCAGGCCAGGCCGTCGAGCAGCAGGCGCAGGTAACGTCGGCGCAGTTCCCTTGTCCGGTCCGGGTCGGGGACGCGGACCGCGGCACACATCTCCAGCACCATCCCGATGTCCTCGGCGACCACGTCGGCGCGCAGTCGCCCGGCGGCGCCCGCCCGGTCAGCCAGGCCCGCCGCCAGTTCGTTGGCGCGCTGCGCGTCCGCGTGCATCTCCGGGGTCGGCGTGAACGTGCCCGCCAGGTGCACGGTCAGCGAGTGCACGTCGGCTTCGACGATCCGTTCCAGGAAGCCGCTGAACGCCCGCCCGGCATCCGGGTCGGCGGCAGCCGCCTCGGCCTCGGCGATGAACCGGCGCAGCCCGTCGTGACACAGCCTGCGGAGCAGGTCTTCCTTGCTGGGATACCGGCGGTAGAGCGCGCTGATACCCACGCCGGCCTGCTCGGCGACCGCGGCGACCGGGGCTTTCGGGTCGCGCAGGAACACATCCCGGGCGGCGGTGAGGATCACTTCGTCGTTCCGGCGCGCCTGGCCCCGCCGCCCCGCCATCCCGCTCCCAGCCCCGCCGGTGCCGGCCATCCCGCTCCCAGCCTCGCTGGTGCCGGCCATCCCGCGGCCGGCCGGAAGTGGCTCGTCAGCGCGTCCGGCTTGTGCGCCAGTGCCCTGCCCGGCCCCGGCCGCGCCAGCGGACCGGTCGGCGCCCGCCCCGGCTGTTCCCAGCGTCGATGCCATGACGCGCACGCTACCACTGGAACGGATCATTCCGCTCTGTTACAATTAACGGAACAGAGCATTCCGTTCCGAAGGAGTTGTGATGGCTAGTACCGACATCCGCCCGTACCGCGTCGAGATCCCGCAGGCCGCCCTCGATGACCTGGCGGACCGGCTGCGCCGCGCGCTCTGGCCGGATGAGCTGCCGGGCACCGGCGGTCACTACGGCATGACCAGCGCGCGGGTCCAGGACCTGGCCGGCTACTGGCGGGACGGGTTCGACTGGCGGGCGGTCGAGTCCCGGCTGAACTCCTATCCGCAGTTCGTCACCGAGATCGACGGCGAGGACATCCACTTCCTGCACATCCGGTCCGCCCAGGCCGGCGCGACCCCGCTGGTGCTGACCCATGGCTGGCCCGGCTCGGTGATCGAGTACCTGGACCTCATCGCACCGCTCACCGCGCCGGAGGACACCGGCACACCCGCGTTCCACCTGGTCATCCCGTCGCTGCCCGGCTTCGGGTGCTCCGGCCCGACCCGCAGCCCCGGCTGGGACCGCTACCGGACCGCCCGGGCCTGGGCCGAGCTGATGCGCCGCCTCGGCTACGACCGGTACGGCGCGGTCGGCAACGACGCCGGCTCGATGATCTCCCCGGAGCTCGGCCGCATCGACGCCGAGCACGTCATCGGCGTGCACGTGACCCAGCTGTTCTCGTTCCCGTCCGGTGACCCCGCCGAGTTCGCCGGGCTGAGCGAGGCCGACCAGGCCGCGCTGGCGCACCTGAAGTGGTTCTACGACACCATGTTCTCGTTCAATACGCTGCACAGTCAGCAGCCGCAGACGCTGGCGTTCGCGCTCGCGGACTCGCCGGTGGGGCTGCTCGGCTGGAACGCCCAGTTGTTCGGGGAGAGCCTGGACCGCGACTTCATCCTGGCCAACGTGGCGCTGTACTGGCTCACCGGCACCTCAGCGTCGTCGATCCGGTTCTATTACGAGGACGCGCACACCAGCGAGCATCCCGGGGGCCCGACCACCGTGCCGACCGGCCTGGCCATGTTCGGCGGCGACTTCCAGTCGATCCGGCCCTTCGCCGACCGCGACCACGCGAACATCGTCAGCTGGAACTCCTATCCGCCGGCCGGGCCGGTGCCGGGGCAGCCCGGACCCGGCCCCCGGGATGCTGGCGGCCATTACGCCGCGCACGAGGCCACCGCCGACCTGGCCACCGACATCCAGCAGTTCTTCGCCAAGCTCAGCTAACCTCCAGCCTGGCCGGCCAGCAGCCCGGTCGGCCAGCAGCCCGGCCGCGCCCCGGAAGGCGGGGATCCTGCCCCGCTTCCTGCTGCACCGGCCCGGTCATTATCCAGGCACGTACCTGATCCAGGGACACGCGCTCATCGTGGGCCGGTGCGGGGGCGCCACAGCTGGCCCGGCCGGTCCGCCCGGTCCCGCAGCATGATCAGGGTGCCCAGGCAGATGGCGGACAGGAGGGCGAACGGGACCAGGTCGGAGGTGGCCTGGGCCAGCGTCCCGCCAGCCCCGGCGCCGATGGCCTGGCCGCTGGCCCAGGCCAGGTTGCCGAGCCCGAAGGCCAGGCCCTGGTGCAGGTGCTGCCGCTGGCCGCCTGCGCTGAGCAGTGCGGTCGCCGGGGTGAACAGCACGCCGTACCCGGCCAGCCCGACGATCAGCAGGCCCATCAGCACCGGCGCGGGCGCCAGCAACGGCACCAGGATGCTGACCACTACCGCCACGGTCAGCGAGATCCGGATGGGCAGCAACTCGCCGCGCCGGTCGGACAACCGCCCGGCCAGCGGGGAGAGCCCGGACTCGATCGCGGCGGCGGCCAGGAAGGTAGCCGCGATGGCCACGGCGCTGGCGCCCAGCCGGGCCAGCCGCAGCGGGGCCAGCACGTCGACCACCCCGTAGGACAGGCCGGCCAGCAGGTACAGCCACATGCCCACGGCGATCTGCCGGTCCCGGACCGCGGGCAGTGCGGCGCGCAGCCCTTGCGGCTCGGAGCGCTGTGGCGGCGGTACCAGGAAGGCCGCCACCATCAGAACCGCGCCGATCACCGCGGCCGCGGCAAAGGCCGGCCCGGTGCCCACCTGGCCGGCCACAGCCCCGACGACCGGGCCGAACAACGCCCCGAGCACCGCGGCGCCCATCGCGGTGCCGAGCAGTTCACCTCGCCGCTGCGCGGGAGCGGCCGCGGCCAGCCAGGCCAGTCCAGCGGCCCAGGTGCACGCCCCGCCCAGGCCCTGCACCAGGCGGGCGGCGTCCAGCACCGCGGGGACCGAGGCGAAGCCGAAGACCAGCGTGGACACGCTCATCAGGGCCAGGCCGAGCAGCACCACCCGCCGGTCGCCAAGCCGGGCGGTGAGCAGCCCGGCGGGCAGCGCGCCGATCAGCGTGCCGAGCGGGTAGCAGGCGACCAGGAGCCCCGCCGCCGCCTTGGACAAGTGCGCGACGTGCACGTAATGCGGCAGCAACGGGGTCAGCGCGGTGAAGAACATGGTGTCCACGCCCACCAGCGCGCAGGCGAACCCGAGCAGCATGCGCAGCCGCGGGGACAGCCGGGGCCGGGCGGCAGCCGGGGGAGCGGAGGTCATGCCACCTTCATGCCGTGCCCACGCTATCTGTCCGTCCTGCCGCGCCAGTGCGGCGAAAGCTGCGGCCTCCCGGATCCGGACTGTACCGTCAGTCAGCCCTCGGTGGCCAGCTCATTAAGCCACTGCTGGCTGGCCCGGGCTACCCGGGGCGGAACCGATAGCTCCCCGAGCAGGTCGCTGGCGGCCGCCATTTCGTGGGCGCGGCGGGTCGCGTGCCGGTAGCTGCCCTCTTCCAGCCGGGCCAGCGTGCCACTGTCCATGGCGGCCAGTTCCGCGGTGATGTGCTCGCGCAGCCAGTCCTCGCAGCCCGCCGCCCGGGCCGCGAGCAGCGCCTCGATCACCGCCGCGGCCAGGCCCTTGTAGAACACGCTGCGCAGCAGCTTCCGGGTGGCCGCGGCGCCAGCCGGGCCGGCCAGCACCTCGATGGTGCCGCCGCAGCCGCTGAGCATGCCGCGCACCGCCTCGGCGGCCAGCCCGGACACCACCATGGGTACCCCGGACCCGCGGCCGGGCACCGGCGCCATGATGGCGATGTCCGCGAACGCCACCCCGGCCTGCGCCGCCGTCGCGGCCAGCCGCTGCTTCAGGCCCGCCGTGCCGGTGTTCGCGTCGGCGTACACCGCCCGCGCCGGCAGGCCGGGGAGGGCCTGGCGCAGCGCGGTCTCGGCCTCCCCGGCCGTGGTCAGGCTCAGCACCAGGTCGGCGCCGCGGCACGCGTCGGCGTCGTCGGCCGCTGCGCCCACCCCGGCCGGCGCGGGTACGACCGGGTCGAAGCCGCGGACCCGGGCGCCCGCCGCGGCCAGGCCGAGCGCGATCTCCCGCCCGGCCTCGCCCAGCCCGAGCACAGCGACGGTCAGGCCGGATCTGGGCCGCCTGCGCGTCAGCCGCCTGCGCCTCGGCCGCCTGCGCGTCAGCCGCCTGCGCCTCGGCCGCCTGCGCCTCGGCCGCCTGCGCGTCAGCCGCCTGCGCCTCGGCCGCCTGCGCCTCGGCCGCCTGCGCGTCAGCCGCCTGCGCCTCGGCCGCCTGCGCCTCGGCCGCCTGCGCGTCAGCCGCCTGCGCCTCGGCCGCCTGCGCCTCGGCCGCCTGCGTCCCAGCTACCGCGGTCTGGCCCGCCCCCGCCGCCACCCTCATGTCCCGGCCGGACCGGCCGTGTCCACCGGTGGCGTGCCGTGGGTATGGAACGTGTCGATCGTTTTCAGGCCCCAGGCCTGGCCCTTGGCGCGTTCCGCCCGCGACCACGAGATCGGGCGCCAGTCGGGCGCGAGCACCAGCCGCGCGCCAGCGTTGCAGAGTTCGATCCGGTTGCCGCCTGGCTCCCAGATATAGAGGAAGAACGTCTGCTGGATGGCGTGCTTGTGCGGGCCGGTCTCGATGTGGATCCCGGCCTCCAGCATCACGTCGGCCGCCCGCAGGATGTCCTCGCGCTGGTCGGTGGCGAACGCGACGTGATGCAGCCGCCCGGTGGCCCCGGTCCAGTCGCTGGTGTAGACGAGGTCGTAGCTCTTGTCGGCCACGTGGTACCAGACCGCCGACGGGACCCCGTCGTCGAGCACGATCTGCTCGGTGAGCTGGGCGCCGAGCACGTCGGGGAGGAACCGGGTGACCGCCGGGATGTCCGCGGCGAGGTAATTCACGTGATCGAGCCGCCGCACGTTGGCGCCCCGGCCGGGGAACGGCGCCGCCTGGTTCTTCAGCGCCGGGCGCTGCCCCTCCGGGGCGGCGTACCACTCGGTGTCCCAGTAGATGCCGAGCTCGTGCCCGTCGCTGTCGGTGAACCGGTAGGTCGGGCCGATGCCTTGCTCGCCCTCGGCCCAGCCGAGGCCGTGGCCGCTCGCCTCGATCGCGGCCACCCGGCGGGCCAGCGCGTCCGGGCCCGCCGCGCGCAGCCAGGTCCGGCCGATGCCGGACGCGGCGGCCTCGGTGACGCAGACCGTGAACCGCTCGTAGTCATCCCAGGTGCGCAGGTAGACATGGTTCCCGGTGCGGGCTACCTCGGACAGGCCGAGCAGCCGGACGAAGAAATCCACCGTCTGCTCGGGTACCTGGGTGTACAGCTGCACCGCGGACACGTGGGCCACGTCGCGGCAACGCTCGGGGGCCATCTCATCCTCACCTTCCGGCGCCGCGGGCGGCCACGGCCCTGTCCATGCTGCTGAGTGCTTCGAGCACGCTGGTGATGTGCTCCTGCATGGCCGCGTCGGCGGCCGCCGGGTCCCGCGCGACGATCGCCTCGACGATCCGCTCGTGCTGGGCCAGGGACACTGCCGGGCGGCCCGGTTGCAGGGCCAGCGCGAACTGGTGCCGGACCAGCTGGGCGCGCAGCCGCTCGATGATGCTGGCTGCGGTCCGGTGCCCGGCGATCTCCCGGATCAGCGCGTGCAGCCGGGCGTTCCCGTCGCTGTACCGGAGCAACTCGGCCGACCCGACCGCGTCCCGCATGTCCGCGATGACCTGGCGCAGCTCCGCGGCCTGGGCGGGGGTGACCCGCTCCGCGGCCCGGGCCGCGGTGAGGCCCTCCAGCAGCCTGCGCACCTCGGTGATCTCGATCGCCTCGGCCAGCGGGATGAGCCGGACCCGGGCGCCCCGGTGCCGCTGCACATCCACCAGCCCCTCGCTGGCCAGCACGGGTATGGCGGCGCGCACAGCGAACCGGGTGCTGCCGAACCGCTCACACAGGTCGATCTCGACCAGCCGCTGCCCGGCGGCGAACTCGCCGTCCAGGATGGCGGCCCGCAGCGCGTCCAGCACGGCCCTTTCCGTGGCCATGGCTAAGGCTGCCCGGGCCCGGTTCGCCCCGCCGGCGGGCTGGCCAGCAGGTGGCTGCCGGGGACGGCCACGGTAGTAATCCCCGCTCGCCCGGGAGTGGTGCTGCTCAGCACGAGATCACCCCGCAGGCCAGCTGTGAGATCCAGATTGGCGACAAAATGCACTGACGATCCAGCTCACACTATGGTGACCACTGTTCCCGGTCAAGGTCAGCACGGTGGCGCGGCCGTGGGTGCAGGCAAGTTCCCTGGGAAAAGTTGTTGGTCCCGGGCCGGGACTCCCCTCCTACCTGTGACACGTCGGCAGACAGCCGCCCGCCCGACGGCGAGCGCGCCGCAGGAGGAGACCGGGACATGAACAACGCCGCCAAGGGGTCCGCGCTCGCGGCCAGCGTGCTGGCTACCGCGGCCGCCAGCGTCGTCTTGCCGCTGCCCGCCCGCGACATGGTGCCCGGCCGATGGTCCGCCACCGCCAGCCTCGATTCCAGCTGTGCCTCCGCCTAGGGCAGGAGGGGCGTATGAGCGGAAGGCGCCCGCACCGGGCAGGCCGGCCGTTTACGGTGAGCCCATGCAGGACCGGGATATCGTCGCGGCGATCGTGGCGGGCGAGCCGGCGGCCTGGCCGCTGCCTACGGCAAGTACGCCCGTGCGCTCCACGCGTACTGCCACGCCCTGCTGGGTGAGCCCGCGGACGCCGCGGACGCGGTCCAGGACACGTTCATCATCGCCGCCGCCAAGCTGGGCGGGCTGCGGGACCCGGACCGGCTGCGGCCCTGGCTGTACGCGGTGGCACGGAACGAGTGCCACCGCCGGCTGCGGGAGCGCGCCTCGTCCGCCCCGCTGGACGAGGCGGACGAGATGACGGACGACGCGCCGGAGGTCGGCGCGAGCGCCGAAAAAGAGGAGCTGCGCGCCCTGGTTCAGGCCGCGCTGGCTGGGCTCAACCCCGGCGAGCGGGAGATCATCGAGCTGAACCTGCGGCACGAGCTGGATGGCGCGGACCTGGCCGCCACTCTCGGCGTGTCCCGCAACCAGGCGCACGCGCTCGCCTCCCGGGCCCGCAGCCAGTTCGAGACCTCCCTGGGCACGCTGCTGGTGGCGCGCTCGGCGCCACGCGCGTGCCCTGATCTCACCGCCATGCTGAGCGGCTGGGACGGCCGGCTCACCGTCCTGGTGCGCAAGCGGGTCAACCGGCACATCGAGGGCTGTGCCACCTGCGCGGAGTTGCGGCGCCAGGAACTCAACCCGGCGATGCTGCTCACCGTGCTGCCGGTGGTCCTGCTCCCGTCCAGCCTGCGCCAGCAGGTGCTCCGCCTGGTCGCGGACAGCAGCCCGGACGCGGCCGACTACCGGGCCTGGGTGATCGAGCGGGCCGACCCGTTCGAGCGCTCCGGGTTCCCGCGGCCGCTCGACGTCCCGGCCCCGGGCCGCCGGCTGGCCAGTTATGCCCTGATGGGCGCGGCCGCGGTCGCACTGCTCGCGCTGCTCGGCGGCGGGGCCGTGTTCGCGGCTGACATGATGCACCACTCGGGCGGCCCGCCCGCGAGCCCGTCGGCCACGCCGGACGGCACCGCGCTGGCCGCCGGGGCCACCCCGTCAGCCACCGCCGCCTCGTCAGCGGCGCACCGGGCCAAGGCGGCCATCTCGCCGTCCGCCACGCCATCCGTGTCCGTGTCCGCCATCACCGCGTCGCCGACGCCGTCGCGCCGTCCGTCGGTGAGCCCGTCCCCCCGGCCGTCGCCCACGAAATCGTCGGCGTCGCCGACGCCCACGCCGCCACCAGGCACGCTGTCCGCGTCACCTGCCACGGTACGGCTGGTCCCGTCCGCGGTCGGCGGCCCGTACTCCGGGGCGTTCACGCTGGCCGCCAGCGGCGGCCCGGTCAAGTACCAGATCACTGACCCGGCCGCGGGCCTGGTGGTCTCGCCGTCGTCCGGCTCGCTGGCCAGTGGGCGGACCGTCACGGTGACCGTGACCGCGCCAGCCGCGGCCGGCCTGGCCTACCTCACCGACCTGACCGTGAATCCGGGCGGGCTGACCGTCGTCGTGCTGTACCCGCCGCGCGGCTGACCAGCCGGGCCGCGCCGGTGTGCGCGGACTGGGGGCGGTGCGCGCCTGCGCCTGCGGCTGGCGTGGCTGGTGAGTCCCGTGTGACGCCGCCGCGCGCAGCAATCACGTTATGTGGTGGGAAATAGGCAAATGCGACGCACTCCCCACCACATAGGCAAGGTGCGGCCCGGGTTCAGCTGGCCAGGGACTGGGAACTGCGCTGGATCTGCCGGAGGAACTCGGCGTTCGAGGCGGTGTCCCGCGCCTTGTCCAGCAGCAGCTCGACCGCCTGCTGCGGGCCGAGCTCGGCGAGGACCCGGCGCAGGGTGCTGGTGACCGCGCCCTCGCCCGGCGCCATCAGCAGGTCCTCCCGGCGGGTGCCGGAGGACAGCACGTCGATCGCGGGGAACACGCGCTTCTCCGCGAGATCCCGGCGCAGCCGCAGTTCCATGTTGCCGGTGCCCTTGAACTCCTCGAAGAACACGTCGTCCATCCGCGACCCGGTGTCCACCAGTGCGGTGCACAGCAGGGTCAGCGAGCCGCCGTCCTCGGTGTTGCGGCCGGCCCCGAGGAACTTGCGCGGCGGGTAGAGCGCGCCCACCGCCACGCCGCCGGCCAGGATGCGGCTGCTGGACGGGGCGGCCAGGTTATAGGCCCGGCCGAGCCGGGTGATCGAGTCCAGCAGCACCACCACGTCGCGGCCCAGCTCGACCAGGCGCTTGGCCCGTTCGATGGCCAGTTCGGCGACGGCGATGTGCTCCTCGGCGGCCTGGTCGAAGGTCGCGGCGATGACCTCGCCCTGGACTGACCGGCGCAGCTCGGTGACTTCTTCCGGCCGCTCGCCGACGAGGATCACCATCAGGTGCACCTCGGGGTGGTTGGCGGCCACGGCGGCGGCGATGGCCTGCAGCACCATGGTCTTGCCGGCTTTCGGCGGGGCCACGATGAGCCCGCGCTGGCCCTTGCCGATCGGGGCGATCAGGTCGATGATCCGCGCCGTCGGCGAGCCAGCCGGCGCCTCCAGGCGGAGCCGCTGATGCGGGTGCAGCGGGGTCAGTTCGGCGAAGTCAGGGCGCTGCCCGGCCTGGACCGGGTCGAGCCCGTTGACCGAGCCGACCTGGGTGAGCATGGCGTACCGCTCGCGCGCCTGGCCCGGCCGGGGCGGCCGGGCGGTGCCGGTGACCTGGTCACCGCGGCGCAGGCCGTACTGCCGGACCTGGGCGGGGGAGAGGTAGACGTCGGCTGGCCCGCGCTGGTATCCAGCACTGCGGAGGAACGCCTTGCCGTCGGTGATGTCGAGCAGGCCGGACACGGGCATGGTGCCGGTGTCCGGTGACCGGCTGGCCTGGTGCCGGGCTGGCCGGTGTCCTGAGCTGGCCTGGTGTCCTGAGCTGGCCTGGTGTCCTGAGCTGGCCTGGTGTCCTGAGCTGGCCTGGTGTTTTGAGCTGCCTGGGTCTGGCGGGTGTCCCGGGCGGGACGGGCATCCTGGGCCCGGGAGGTATCCCGGGTCAGCGTGCCCTGCGGGTTGTCAGTGATGGTGGTCATGCGGGGATTTCCTTTCCTGCTGCCCTGGAATAGGGCACGCCAGAAGAAGCGCCGGGCGAAAAACAGGTACGCCAGCGGCGGCTGGTGAAAACGAGCATCCAGGCGAAATCCAGAAGCGGCGGAGAAGGCCGGATCGGTGCGGAACGCCGCGTCCTGGGATATCCAGTACTGGGAATGCCCGCTGCTGAGATCCACGTCCACACCGGGTCTTGCCCGGTGGACGAGCCAAAATGGCAGATGCTCGCCGTTACGGCGGGAGAACCCCGCCTACGGCCAACTCTACAGCACAACACCGGCGGGTGGCCAGATCATTCCTGGCCGCCCCGGCGCAGACAGGCTTGGGCTGTTCCGGCCCGGCCTGTCCGAGGGCTACCCAGCCGGACCGGACCGGGCGCTACCTCCGAGCGCTGACCTCTGCGAGGATTAAGCCGGATGTCCTGGCCCGGGTCCGGGCCACGGCGGGAGGAGCGCAGGTGGCTGTCCGAAGTGTGATCAGTACGTTGAACAGCGACGGATCCGAGGTCATGGGACCCGGCATCATCATGTACCACTACCCAGCGAATGACATCATGAACGGCAGCCTGCTCACCGTGGAGAGCAATCACTTCTGCGTGCTGAAATCCCGCGGCGCGATCCTGAACGTCTACGAAACCGGCCAGTATCAAGTGGAAACTCCGCAGCGCCCGCTGCTCGGCAGTTTCCAGCAGGCGTTCTATGGCGGCCAATCGCCCTGGCAGTACGAGGTGCTGTTCGTGTCCCGGGCCAAGAGCGTGGCCAAGGCCCGCGGAATGGCGCTGTCCAGGGAACTGGCCGAGCTAGTCTACGACGTGGACTATTACGTGCACGTGGACAGCAAGGAGGACGCGGTCCGGCTGGTCACGCACATGCCTTACCAGGGGCACCTGCTCACCACCGAGGCGATCAATTCCTACGCCGGCCCGGTGGTCGAGCAGTCGATCAACCAGCTGGTCCAGGTGACCCCGCTGGAGCAGGTGAACGAGAAGATCCACGAGATCACCGAGCTGGTGCGCGGGCACCTGCAGGACTTCCTGTCCATCTACGGGATCATGCTGAACGACGTGAAGGTACTGATCCGGCCCAGCGACGAGCGGATGCGGGAGCTGATCTCGTTGCGCGCGTTCGGCCTGTCCGAGCTGGACGCCGTCCGCTACTACGTGGCCATGAAGATGGCCGAGCGGGGCCTGGTGTCCGCCCCGAACATCGCGGTCGGCCAGCCGTTCAACATCGGTGTCACCGGCGTCCTGCCGCCGGGCCTGCCGAGCCTGGACGTGATCGCGCCCACCGTCCCGCCTGTCCCGCCCGGGCCGCCGCCGGAGGTGACGATCACGACCCCGGCCCGCCCGGCTGATCACGCCATGCCGGGCCAGGCCGGCTACCCGGCTGACGGCCGGTACTGACCCTCGTGGCGGAGAGGGCCGGGGACCGGCTGCGCAGCCTGCTCGCGGCGGACGTGTACACCGCGCGCGGCCGGCTGCGCGCGGATGACCTGCTGGTGCGTGAGCGCGTCGGCCGCGGCCTCGGTGAGGCCGCGGCCAGGCTCCGGCTGCTGATCAGCCGGTGGCGCGCGGACCGGATCCCGGCCGCCACCCGGGAGCAGCCGTTCCCGCCCGCGGGCGTGATGGAGCCGGTCCGCCGGGCCGAGCGGCTGATCCGGGCGATCGAGGACGCGTCCGCGGCCGTGCGCGGGCTGCCCTTGCTCAACTCGGACAAGGTGTGGGACCGGGCCCGGAACGTCGTGCTGGACGAGCTGCTCCAGTTCGACTGGGCCCTGGTCGGCGAGTCGGAGGCGCTGGGCCAGGACCTGACGGGCGCGGGCGAGCTGGACCAGGTAGACACGGCCGCGGTGGAGGCGCGGCTGAGCCGGATCCGGGACGTCATCGCCGACCGGCAGCACTACATCGAGATCCTGGCCTGAGCGCCGCGGCGTCAGGGGTTGAGGGCAGCATTCTCCTCGGGGGTGAGCAGCCGGGAGCGGATCAGGAAGCGCACCCCTTCGGGGGCTTCCAGGGAGAACCCGCTGCCCCGGCCCGGGACCACATCGACGGTCAGGTGGGTGTGCCGCCACCGCTCGAACTGGTCCCGGGACATCCAGAACGAGACCGGCTCGGCCACGCCCGGGATGGTGAGCTCGGCGAGCAGCACATCCGAGGCCCCGGTGCGGAACTCGCCATCCGGGTAGCACATCGGGGCGCTGCCATCGCAGCAGCCGCCGGACTGGTGGAACATCAGCGGCCCGTGGCTGCCCCGCAGCGACCGGAGCAGGCCGGCCGCTGCGGGGGTGACGTCCACTCGGGAAGCCATGGCTTTGCCGCACCCGGCCTAGAAGAAGCCCATGGCCTGGGGCGAGTAGCTGACCAGCAGATTCTTGGTCTGCTGATAGTGCTCGAGCATCATCTTGTGGTTTTCCCGGCCGATGCCCGAGCCCTTGTAGCCGCCGAACGCCGCGTGCGCCGGGTAGGCGTGGTAGCAGTTCGTCCACACCCGGCCCGCCTGGATCGCCCGGCCAGCCCGGTAGGCGGTGTTCACGTCCCGGGTCCACACGCCCGCGCCCAGCCCGTACAGGGTGTCATTGGCGATCTTGATGGCGTCGGCGTAGTCAGCGAACGAGGTCACCGAGACCACCGGGCCGAAGATCTCCTCCTGGAAGATCCGCATCTGGTTGTCGCCCTCGAAAATCGTCGGCTGCACGTAGAACCCGCCGGCCAGCTCGCCGCCGAGGTCCGCGCGCTGCCCGCCGGTCCGCACCCTGGCCCCCTCCTGGCGGCCGATGTCCAGGTAGGAGAGGATCTTCTCCAGCTGGTCGTTGGATGCCTGCGCGCCGATCATCGTGCTGGTGTCCAGCGGGTGCCCCGCCACGACCTGCTCAGTCCGGGCGACCGCCGCGTCGAGGAACTCACGGTAGTGGCCCTGCTGGATCAGCGCCCGGGACGGGCAGGTGCACACTTCGCCCTGGTTCAGGGCGAACATGGTGAAGCCTTCCAGCGCCTTGTCGTAGAAGTCGTCGTCCGCCGCCGACACGTCGTCGAAGAAGATGTTCGGGCTCTTGCCGCCCAGCTCCAGGGTGACCGGCTTGATGTTCTCGCTGGCGTACTGCATGATCAGCCGCCCGGTGGTGGTCTCGCCGGTAAAGGCGACCTTGGCCACCCGGGCGCTGGAGGCGAGCGGCTTGCCCGCCTCCACGCCGAAGCCGTTGACCACGTTCAGCACGCCGGGCGGCAGCAGGTCGCCAACCAGGCTGAGCAGGTAGTGGATGGAGGCCGGGGTCTGCTCGGCGGGCTTGAGCACCACGGCGTTGCCGGCCGCGAGCGCGGGCGCCAGCTTCCATACCGCCATCAGGATCGGGAAGTTCCACGGGATGATCTGGGCGACCACGCCCAGCGGCTCATGGAAGTGGTAGGCGACCGTGTCGTCGTCGATCTCGGCGAGGCTGCCCTCCTGGGCCCGCACAGCGCCCGCGAAGTAGCGGAAGTGGTCGATGGCCAGCGGGATGTCGGCGGCCAGCGTCTCCCGGATCGGCTTGCCGTTCTCCCAGGTCTCCGCGACCGCGAGGGCGGGCAGGCTGGCTTCCATCCGGTCGGCGATCTTGTTCAGCAGGTTGGCGCGGTCGGTGGCCGAGGTCCGGCCCCAGGCGGGCGCCGCGCCGTGCGCCGCGTCCAGCGCGCGCTCCACGTCCTCGGCCGTGCCGCGGGCGATCTCGGTGAACGTCTGGCCGGTGACCGGGGTGGGGTTCTCGAAGTAGCGGCCCAGGGCGGGCGGCACGTACTCGCCGCCGATGTAGTGGTCGTAGCGGGGCTGGTAACTCATCAGGGCATCAGGCTGCCCCGGCGCGGCATAGCGGGTCACGTGGACCTCCAACAGGCTCCTGCCGTCCGCCGTCGGACGGCTCATGCGGGAAGGTCACACGCTAATTTCCGGCACGTTGCCTCAACGTTGCATGCCTGTGCTGGCCTTACCGCCCGCGGCGGGCAGCGCCGCTGGCAGCGCGGCGGCCGGTCACCAGGCTGAGGCCGTACTCGGCGCGCAGCTGGCGGACCCGGGCTACGGCGGCGGCGCGCTGCGCTGATCCGGCAGGCGCGGCCGCGGCCAGCCGTTCCCACAGCTCCAGGTCGTCGAAGCCGAATCCCTCGGTCCAGGCCTGCAGCAGCTGCGGGTCGCGGGACGCGGCCACCGCGGCGCGCAGCTGGGTGTCCAGCCAGTCCCGCTGCGCGACCACCCCGGGTGCCTCCGAGCTGGGCAGCAGCGGGCCAGCGTAGGCGGCGACCGCGGCGGCCAGGTCACCGCGGCGCAGCGCGTCCCGCACATCGAGGTAGTCAGCGGACACCGGCCTGGTCAGCCGGTAGGGCCGGGACTGCAGCAGGTCGCCGGCCACCCGGCGCAGCCGGGTCAGCTCCACCCGGAGCGTGGTCTGGCTGGCCAGGTCCAGATACAGGCCGGTGGCCAGCTGGTCGCCGGTCAGCCCCGGTGGGTGCGCCGCGAGCAGCAGCACGATCTCGCTGTGCCGCCGGTTCAGCCGCAGGGTACGGCCGTCGAGCCGGAGGACGGCCTCGGCCCGGCCGAGCGCGTCCAGCCGGGCTACTCCCGGCGCCCCGGCCGGGGTCAGGCCGGCCTGCGCCAGCCGGGCTTCGGCGATCCGGGCCGCGGCCTTGACCAGCGCCAGGCTGTGCGGGTGTGCCACGACCGCGCCCCCGGTGACATCGATGGTGCCGAGGACCTGGCCGGTCACCGGGTCATGGATGGGCGCGGCCGCGCACGTCCAGGCCTGCACGGTGTGCCGGAAGTGCTCGGTGGCGAAGATCTGCACTTCGTGGTCGAGGGCCAGTGCGGTGCCCGGGGCGTTGGTGCCCGCGTGCGCCTCGTCCCACAGCGCGCCCTCGACGAAGTTCATCCGCTCGGCCCGGGCGCGGGCACTGCGATGGCCCTTAACCCAGAGCAGCCGCCCGCTCGTGTCGGTCACCGCCCACAGGTGCCTGCCGTCTTCGGCGGTGCCGTCCATCAGCTCCTGCAGCACCTCCAGCACGGCTGACAGCGGGTGCTCGGCACGGTAACCGGCCAGGTCGGCGCCGGTCAGCGTGACCGGGGGATCAGTATCCGGGTCGACCTGTGCCGACGCTGAACGGCGCCACGACTGGGCCACCAGCTCGCGCACTCCGGCGGTGGCCCGGGCCAGGCTGCCGCTGGACAGGAACGCGGAGTGGGCATGACCGATCTCGCGGGCCCGCGACTGCGGGTCCGCGCCGACCCGGGCCAGCCATCCGCTGCTCATCGTCTCCCGCGACCGAGGGGATGTGACGATAGTGTCTCCGCCCGGTACCCCGCGCAACCCTGACCGCCAGCCGCGGGCCGCGCTGGCGGCGGCGGGATCAGCTGGTGATCAGCGGCTCGCGCCAGGTGGCTGCGGTGCTGATCACGTGCCCGACCAGGCCGATCAGCACCCTCTTCACCGAGCTGCGCTGCCGTGCGTCGCACAGCAGCACCGGGGTGCCCGGGTCGAGGTCCAGCGCGATCCGGATGTCCTCCGGGTCATACTTCTGCACGCCGTCGAAGCAGTTGACCGCGATGATGAACGGGATGCCATGCCGCTCGAAATAGTCGATGGCGGCGAACGATTCCGCCAGCCGCCGGGTATCGGCGAGCACCACCGCGCCCAGCGCCCCATACGCCAGCTCGTCCCACATGAACCAGAACCGTTCCTGGCCCGGCGTGCCGAACAAGTAGACCACCAGGTCCGCCCGGATCGAGATCCGCCCGAAATCCATGGCCACCGTGGTCGTGGTCTTGCCGTCCACCCCGGCGGTGTCATCAACGCCGATGCCGCGGCCACTGAGCACCTCCTCGGTGCGCAGCGGCCGGATCTCGCTGATCGCGCCGACCAGCGTGGTCTTGCCCACGCCGAACCCGCCGGCGACGAGGATCTTCAGGGTCGTCGGCAAGGTCCCGGCGGCCGGGTCAGAGTGCCTGGAGTCCATCGAGCACCTCCCTCAGTAGACGCTCGTCAGTGACCGGCCTTGGTGGCGCGGCCGGGAGCTTGATCATTCCGTGCTGGGCCCGGGCAGGCCGCGCGGAGACAGCCATGACACCTCGCAGGACGGAGCTGGATGACGTGGAAGTGCGGTCGGAGAACCGGAAGGGAGCGGCGGGCGCGGCCGTCAGGCCGCCGGGACCTGGGCGAGTAACCCGGGTTCGCTGTCCGCCGCGTACCACTGCGGGCGTTTGCCCCGGGGGAACAGCGCGATGCAGCGGGCACCCCGGGGTCCGCGGCAGGACTCCCCGTCGATGGCGATGTGCACCGTGTGCCTCCTGCGCCGCTGCCCGTGCGGCGGACTCGCATCCCGGGAGGAAATATTCAAGGGAGCGTAACACCGCTGCTAGGACGCTTAACGCAATCGGTGAAATAAGTCGCAGCGTTACTGAAGAGATGCGGCACCGGTCGCGGGATCCGCGGAACGGCGGCAGTTCGCGTGCTGGACGGCATGCTGAGAGCGGCTGGCCGTGCCACCCTCCCGGGCCGGCGCCAGGTCAGCCTGGTCCGGGCGGTCGCGGCGCGGCCCTGGGCAGCGCCGCGAGGGCGCCATTCTTGAGGCCGGCCACTGCAACCGTTCTCATTACGGTGCGGCCCGCAATAGGCCGGCCGGAGGCGATAGTGCGGTGCCATTGGCGCCGCGGGCGACGCGCCACGGGCCGCCCCTGCAGGCCCGTGCCGGTCAGCTCTTACGGCCGATGCCGCCCCACAGGGCGGCCGGGCTCTTGGCCTCCAGCTCGGACCGGGGCCGCCAGTCGGGCACCGGCACCATCCCCGGCTCGACCATGTCCAGGCCGGTGAAGAAGCGCGCCACCTGGGCCTGGGTACGGAAGGTGACCTTTTCCGCCATCATCTGGTTCAGCCGCTCAGCCATCTGGCCCATCTCCGCGGCCGCGATGTCCGCTGCCGGGTGGGACAGGGTCAGGTAGCTGCCGGCTGGCACGGCGTCCAGCAGTGTGGCCACGATCTGGTACGGATCGTCGTCCTCGGCGATGTGCTGCAGGATGGCCATCAGCATGATCGCCACCGGGCGGGAGAAGTCCAGCGTCTCCGCGGCGGCCGCGAGGATCTTCCCGGTTTCCCGCAGGTCGGCGTCGATGTAGCTGGTCTGCCCGGCTGGCCCGCTGGTCAGCAGCGCCCGGGCGTGGGCGAGCACGACCGGGTCGTTGTCCACGTACACCACCCGGGCCTCGGGGGCGACGCTCTGGGCCACCTCATGAGTGTTGTTCGCGGTGGGGATGCCGGTGCCGATGTCGAGGAACTGCCTGATCCCGACCTCAGCCGCCAGGTAGTGCACGGTCCGGGCGAGGAAGGCCCGGTTGGCGCGGACGGAGAAGACGATGTCCGGGTAGGCGGCAATGGCCTGGTCGCCCGCGGCCCGGTCAGCGGCGAAGTTGTCCTTGCCGCCCAGCCAGTAGTCGTAGACCCGGGCGACATGCGCCACGCTGGTGTCAAACGTCGGCTGCTCGTCCATACCCCGATTCTTAATGCCAACCGGGCAGTAATGACAACTCGGCCGCTGGCTGCCCCGGTTCGGCCGCGGTAACGGCGGCCGCGGCCGCGGGCGCCGACGCACTGCCCCGGCGGGTGATCCTCGCTGCGGCCTGGCCGCTAGCCCGGACCTGGCGGGCGCGCCAGGCCGGCCAGCAGCGCGCGCAGTGACGCGGCCACCTGGTCCCGGGTGGCCCGGGGCTGCGCCGAGTTGGCGATCAGCATCGCGCCCCTGGTCAGCGCGCCGAGCAGGAGCCGGGCGAACGTCTCGGGGTCAGCGACCCGCAGCTTCCCCGCCACGGCCGCGGCCCGCAGAGTGCTGGTAATCGCGCTGAATGCATACCGCTCGTCGAGTTCGGTGAACCGGGCCAGGCCGAGCACGGCGGGCGCGTCGATGATGATGATCCGCTGCACTTCGGGCTCGAGTACCGCGTCGAGGAACGCCTCGAAGCCGCGGGCCAGCAGTTCGACTTCGTCGGAGGCGGTGCTGGCGGCCTGCGCCGATTTCTCCAGCAGCTCGACATGCATGGCTTCGAACACGGCCTCGAACAGTGCGGTCTTGGTCGGGAAGTGGTGGTAGAGGGCGCCCGTCGTCACCCGCGCCGCCCGGGCCAGGTCGTCCACGGAGGAGCCCGCGAACCCTTGCTCCCCGAACAGCCGCCGGCTGGTCGGTCCAGGACGTCGTGTCCCACCTGGGTGCCACCTGCTGGGCCGTGGCCGACCCGGCAGCGCTGCCCGACGCGACCGGCCTGGCGGCCGAGCCAGCCCAGGACAGGTACGTCGAGGCTCGCCGGTCGATGACGGCCGCCGAGGTCGTGGCCGACTACGAGACGGTGAGCCAGAAAGCCCTCGAGCTGCTGGCTACCTTCGAAGGTCAGCAGTTCGAGGTGCCGCTGGGCGATATCGGCACCTACCCGATGTGGATCCTGCCGACCGCCTACTGCTTCGACCATTACGTCCACCTCCGGGCCGACCTGTTCCCGCCGCGCGGCCCGCTCGGCGGTGAGCCGCCCGCCTCGGACGAGCTGCGGCTAGCGCCCACGCTGGACTGGATCGCCGCGGCCCTGCCGCAGCAGAACCAGGACCTGGTCGGCGCGCTGACCAGCGCGGCGGAGCTCGTCCTCGACGGCCCGGGAGCGCGCGCCATCCGGCTCGGCCCCGGCCCCGCCACCGCACAGGTCAGCTGCGACACGCCGTCGTTCGTTCGCTGGGTCACCCAGCGCGCCAGCTGGGCCGATCTCGGCGTGCGGGCCACCGGGAACGCCCGGCAGCTCGCGCTGATCCGGGCGCTGCACGTGTTCTGACGGATCGCCCAGCCGGGGCGGCACGTGTCCTGATGCCACCGCCCGCCTACGGTGGAGGGCCATGAAGATCGACGCGTATTTCCCGGACGGGCTGCGGCTGGCTGAAGCCGGGCCGGCCGCGCAGGCGGCCGAACGGGCTGGCTTCGCGGGCATGTGGCTGACCGAGACCAAGCACAACCCGTTCCTGGGCTGTGTGGCCGCGCTGGCCGCCAGCGAGCGGATGCAGGCCGGCTCGGGCATCGCGGTGGCCTTCCCGCGCAGCCCGATGGTCACCGCCCAGGCTGCCTGGGACCTGGCGCAGACCAGCCGCGGCCGGTTCGTGCTGGGCCTGGGTACCCAGGTCAAGGCACACATCCAGCGCCGGTTCAGCACCCCGTTCGACCACCCGGCCGCCCGGATGCGCGAGTACGTGCACGCGCTGCGCGCGATCTTCGCCGCGTTCCAGGGCGACGGCCAGCTCCGCTTCGCCGGTGACTTCTACCAGTTCTCGCTGCTCACCGACTTCTTCAACCCCGGGCCGATCAGCCACCCGGGCGTGCCGGTCTGGGTAGCCGCGGTCGGCCCGGCCATGCTCCGGATGGCGGGGGAGTGCTGTGACGGGGCCTTCCTGCACCCGCTGAACTCGGCCGGGTACCTGCGCACCGCGGTGCTGCCCGCGGTGACCGAGGGCGCCCGTGCCGCCGGGCGGACCCGGGACGCGGTCACCTTGTGCTGCCCGGTGTTCGTCGCGGTCGGGGACAACGCGGCGGAGATCGCGGCGCAGCGGGCCAGCATCGCCCGGCAGATCGCGTTCTACGGATCCACCCGGACCTACCGCCCGGTGTTCGCCGCGCACGGCTGGGACGGGATCAGTAACGAGCTGCACGCCCTGCTCGCCACTGGCCAGGCCGAGCGGATGACCGCACTGATCACCGACGAGATGCTGGACGCCTACAGTGTCACCGCGACCTGGGACACCCTGGCCGGGGAGCTGACCCGCCGGTACGGCGGCCTGGTGGACCGGATCGCGCCCTACGGCCTGGACCTGACCTCGCCCGGGCAGCAGGAACGGTGGCAGCATGTGGTGGCGGCGATCTGAGGCGGAGGTACGGATGATCCAGCAGCAGCGGCGCGGCCGGTCGATCGCGATGACCCCGGCTGAGCTGGACGAGTTCCTCGCGGCGGAGCGGACCTGCCGGGTGGCGAGCATCGGCCCGGGCGGCCCGCACGTGGTGCCGCTGTGGTTCGTGTGGTCGTCGGGGGCGATCTGGCTCAGTTCAGTCGTGCGTAGCCAGCGCTGGGCCGACCTGATGCGCGATCCGCGGGTTTCCGTTGTGGTGGACGCTGGTGAGGAGTACCAGGAGCTGCGCGGAGCGGAGATCAAGGGCATAGCGGAGCCGGTAGGCGAGATCCCGCGGCAGGGTTTCCCGGACCCGGCGCTGGCCGAGCCGGAGCTGCTGTTCGCGCGTAAGTACCGCGTCGGCGACCCGATGGGGCACGACGGGCGGCACGGCTGGCTGCGGGTCACCCCCGTCAAGATCACCAGCTGGGACTTCCGCAAGCTCCCTGAGGAGCGTAAGCGCCCCGGCTGAGCTAGCTGCCGGTGGCTGATCCCGCCCGGGCCGCGGGCCGGTCAGGCTGAGGGTGCGACGGTCGGGGCCGCGCTGGGCTGGTGCTCGGAGATCCAGCTGTCGATGCGCTCCCACCAGTCATACAGCCAGCGCAGCTGGGCCTCGTGATCGGCGCCGCGCGGCACCTGCCCGGCTGGCACCCGCCACCAGTTCGCCTGCACGGTGCGGTCCATCGGCAGGCTGCGCCAGACATCGGTCACGCTGACCAGCTTGTCCAGCCCGGCGTGTGCCACGAAGATCACGTCGGCCTCCGGGGCGGCGGTGATCGCGGCCAGCGCCCCGCCGGCCCGCGGTGGCAGCAGGTTCGGCATCTGCTGGGCCCGGCCAGCCAGGTCGGGCCGGCCCAGCTGCTCCAGCCGCCGGATGCCGCGCCGCCACCGGCCGGGCGTCCAGTTGCCGCCTTCTGGGAAGATCACCAGCGCGCCGGACCGGTCGAGCCCGCTGGCCAGCCGCCGGATCTGCTCCATGAAGATCTGCTCGCCGGTCCGCCGGGGCGTGATGAACACGTTCGGCACCCGGTTGGCCACCACGTTCAGGCTGGGATCCAGCTGCATCGACGCCTTCATGACCACCCGGGGCCGCCGCTGGTACACACTGAGCAGCTCGCGGACCAGCAGCAGCGAGTCACCCGGCCCGGCGTGCCAGGCTGAGCACGATGACCGGGCCGGCCAGCCGGGCCGCCTGCTCCGCGGCGGTCAGCTCCGGCTCGCCGATGTCCACCCGGAGTCCGAGCGTGGTCTCGGCCGCGTGGTACAGCCGGTCCAGGTACCATCGCATGATCGCGTAGTGCCGGGCCTGGTACGGCTCGGTGCGCAGCCGGCCGCCGAGGCCGCTCGCGAGCCACAAGCCCAGGCACATGAACAGGGTGGCGGTCTCCGCGGCGAGCCAGGCAGCCGCGAAGTACATCAGCCGCAGCCCGCGCATCCGGTGCGGCCGGGACCGCCGGGCCAGGCTGACCAGCACCGCGATCAGGGCCAGCGGCGGGAACAGCACCACATCGCCACCGCGATGACGATCGCCAGCGGCGCCAGCACGATCCGGCGGATCAGCCTCGGTGGCACCATGCCCGGTTCCTCCGCTTCCCCGGCCCGCTGGTCAGGACCTGGCCGGCGTGGCGAGGTACTTGGCCGACGCCGCGTAGGCGCGGTCGATCCGGACGCCGACGCTGGCCCGGTCCCGGTAGCGGAGCTGGGACAGATCCGGCGGCCGCGGATCGCCGCCGGATGGCAGCACGTGCACCCGGACACTGCTGGGCAGCGCCGCGAGCTCCTCGTGGAACCGGTGCCGCCGGGCGATCTCGAACGCGACCAGGCCCACTTCCCAGGGCCGCCGCGGCACCATCAGCGGGCGCTCGATCCGGCCCACGTGCAGCACGTACACTTCCCGGGCGCCGAGGGTGACCGCCCGGCCGACCGGGATCGAATCGACCAGCCCGCCGTCGAAGTAGTGCTCACCGTCGAACTCCACCGGCGGCAGCAGCCCGGGCACGGCACAGGACGCGAGCACGGCGGGCACGATGGGCCCGCTGCTGAACCACCGGGCACTGGCGTGCTCGATGCTGGCCGCAACGCAGTGGAACGGCAGCTTCAGGTCGGCGAATTCAGCCCCGGGCAGCACCTCGGCCAGCATGTGCCGCAGCGGCTCGATCGAATGCAGGTGGGTGCCGGAGCGGGCCAGCCGGATCATCCGGCCCCACAGCGTCTCACTGAAAGCCAGCCGCAACGAATCCCCCTGCCACAACTGCCCCAGCCGGTCAGCCGCGCCGTCCGGGTCGGCGGCCACCAGGGCGCCGTTGATCGCCCCGACCGACGTGCCGACCACGACGTCGGGGCGGATGCCCGCTTCCGCCAGGGCGCGGAGCATGCCGACCTCGTGCGCGCCGAGCACGCCCCCGCCGCCGAGTACGAAGGCCGTGCTCACGTGCGGGCGGCCTCGCCGAGCAGTGCCCGGGCGATGATGACCTGCTGGATCTGGCTGGTGCCCTCGTAGATCCGGAGCAGCCGGGCGTCCCGGTAGAACCGCTCAGCCGGCACGCCGCGCATGTACCCGGCGCCGCCGTGCACCTGGACCGCCCGGTCGGCCACCCGGCACGCCATCTCGCTGCAGAAGTACTTCGCGCAGGACGGGCCGACCACGGTGTCCTCGCCCGAGTCGAACCGGCGCGCGGCGTCCAGCACCGTGGCCCGGCCGGTGTAGTAGTCCGTCATGGAGTCCGCGATCAGGCCCTGGATCAGCTGGAACGAGGCGATCGGGCGGCCCGACTGGTGCCGCTCCTTGGCCCACTGCACGGATTCGTCCACCAGCCGCTCGGCCATCCCGACGCACATGGCCGCTATGTGTACCCGCCCGTGCGCGAGGCATCCCATCGCGGTGCGCAGGCCCCGGCCCAGCCCGGCCTCGCCGCCGACCAGCGCGGACCCGGGCACCCGCACGCCGTCCAGGTACACGTCCGCGGTGTGCGTGCCGAACTGGCCCATCTTGTGGTCCTTCGGGCCAACGGTGAGCCCGGGGGCGCCACGCGGCACCAGGAAGGTGGAGATGCCACGGCCCGCCGGGGCGTCCGGGTCGGTCCGCGCGAACACCATGAACACGTCGGCGGTGGGCGCGTTGGTGATGTAGCGCTTGGTGCCGCTGAGCACCCAGCCCCCACCTGCTCCCCCTTCGCCATCCCCGGTCACGTCGTCGCGCTCGGCCCGGGTGGTCAGCGTGGACGGGTCCGAGCCCGCTTCCGGCTCGGTCAGCGCGAACGAGGCGGTCACCTCGCCGCTGGCCAGCTGCGGCAGCCACCGCTGCTGCTGCTCTGGGGTGCCGCCGACCATCAGCACGTGCCCGGCGATCCCGTTGTTCGTGCCGAACAGCGAGCGCAGCGCCGGGGTGGTGTAGCCCAGCTCGAAGACCAGCTGCACTTCCTCGGACAGGGACAGGCCGAGGCCGCCGTACTCCTCCGGCAGCGCGAAACCGTACAGGCCCAGCTGCCGCGCGGCCTGCCGGAGGTCGTCCGGGACCTCGTCCTTCTCGTCGATCTCGGCTTCCCGCGGGACGACCCGTTCCCGGATGAACTGGCGGGTCTGGGACAGCACATCGGCGAGCACTGCGGCGTCCATGTGACGTCCTCCTGCCGGGACGGCGCTGATGACGTCATGCTACGGCGGGCAGGTCAGCCGCTCCTACGCTCGGCCCCGCCGGTCCGCCGGAACGGGCTGGCCCAGGCATCCGCTGGGCTGGCTGACCCGGCGGAACGCAGGCTGGGACCGGGGACGTTGCCTGCCGGCGAGCTAGCCTGCGCCCGGGTCGCCCGGGTCGCAGGCTAGCTTCCCCTCCTCGCCCCCTGGGGGTACCGCAGCGGTCAGCCGGCCACTCGTTCCCGCCCCCACGGGCCGTGAACCGGCCGCCCGTCCCAGCGTTAAGAGCGCGCCGGGCCAGCGCAGATACACGGGATGACCGGGCCGGTACCGCTGCCGCCGGCGCCCGGCCGGCTCTGCCCGGCCATCGAGCCGGGCAGATCGAGCAACCAGAAGGCGCCTCCACCAGGGGGCCGCCGTGGTCATCGCGGACAATCGGCACATGAGGCGCCCGGCTCCGGCCCGCAGCGTGGGATAGCCGCTCCCGGCCCTCGCCAGGCCGGCGCTACGGCAGATTCCAGCCGTCTTGCCTGCGATTACCTGGCCGCAGGCGCATAATTAAAGAGATGAAGCCAGCCCGCGCCGCGACCCGGCGCTACCTCCCAGGAAGTCCCTTCAACACCCCTCCCGTGGTCCGGCCGGTGAAGGAATTCGCTGTCGAGGACCAGGTGACCCATGACCGTTATGGTCTCGGCCGGGTCATCAGTGCCGACGAGCACGGCGTGCTGGTCGATTTCGGCACTAACAAGGAGCGGATTACAGCCCCGTACACCAAGCTGACCAAGCTCTGACACGGCAGGCCAGGGCCCCGCGGCCCTGGTCAGGTGTTATCGGTCGTCAGCTGCCCTCGGCCAGTCTTGCTCTGGCCGAGGGTTCGTGCTGGGTGCGGCGCCCGCGGGTGCTGGGCTGGGTGCCTACGTCGCGTACCGCTGCTCGGCGTCGCGTACCTCGGGCAGCCCGATGAAATCCACGAAATCCCCGAAACTGGGCAGTCCGGGCAGGGCTGCGGCGGGCGTGCCCGGCCCGGGCGATTTCCTGCAGGATTGCGCGCATGGCGGCGGTCGCGGCCAGCAATGTGCCGATGGGGAAGATAACAATTCGGTAACCAATTTCGGTCAGCCGGGCCAGGCTGACCGGCGGGGTTTTGCCGCCTTCCGCCCAGTTGAATAGCAGCGGTACATCCGGGAAAGCCCGGCATACCTCCGCTGCCTCGGCCTCGGTCAGCACGGCCTCGACGAACAGGGCGTCGGCCCCGGCCGCCCGGTACGCCCGGGCCCGCTCGATGGCCCGCTCCAGCCCTTCCACCGCCCGTGCGTCCGTCCGCGCGATGATCATGAAATCGGATCGCCGCCGGGCGTCGACCGCAGCCCGGATCTTGGCGGCCATCTCGTCCGCCGGAATGACCTGCTTGCCCTCCATGTGCCCGCACTTCTTCGGCGCCACCTGGTCCTCCAGGTGGATTCCGGCCACCCCGGCCGCCTCGTAGGCGCCCACCGTGCGGATCACGTTCAGCGGGTTGCCGTAGCCAGTGTCCGCATCCGCGATGACCGGGATATCTACGCACGCGGCGATCCGCGCGGCGTTCCCGGCCATCTCGGTCATGGTCAGCAGGCCCACGTCCGGACGGCCGAGCAGCGCGGCCGAGGTGCCGAACCCGGTCATGTAGACGGCTGCGAAGCCGGCCTCTTCCACCAGCCGCGCGGCCAGCGGGTCGAACGCCCCCGGCGCCACGACGGTCTGCCCGGAGTCCAGCAGCGCGCGCAGCCGTGCCGGGCCGTCCAGGCTCGGCGTGAGCCGCCCTGTCACCGGGCCGCTCAGCCGCTCTTGCGCCGGAACGACCGGCGGCTCTGTGCCGGGCCGTGCGTGCCGTGTACCTTTCCGCCGTCCTTGCCCCCATGCCGGGCGTTGGCCTCAGCCTGCTTGCCCCGCTTGCGGTCGAGTGCCTCGCGGAACTTGCGCTTCAGCTCATCCTCGTCCTCGGGGCTCTCCGGCCCCGGCGCCGCGTCGGCCATGCGCTCCTCCTGCTCTCGGATCACTACCTACCCAGCATCTCCTACCCGCCAGCCCGGCAGCTTCCTACCCAGCGCTAGCCGCAAGCCTGCCGGTCTCCCGGTCATCGTCTGGTTACGCGCTGGCCCAGCCTCAGGATGCGAGCCCAGCCTCGCACATCGGGACGGGCCGGATCGCGTCCGGTACCGACTTCCCCCGGGGTGGTTTCCAGCAGGAACGAGCTGACCGCGGCCGTGAAGCCGTCCGGGTCTTCCCAGCAGATCAGGTGGCCCAGCTCCGGGAAGATCACCAGCCGGGCGCCGGGGATGCGGCTGGCCAGCAGGCGGGCGTTGCGCGGATCCACTACCCGGTCCGCCCCGCCGTGCAGCACCAGCGTCCGGCTGCGGATCCGCTGCTGCCGCAGCTGACCCAGGTACCTCGCGCCCGCCGCCGCCTGGGCTGCCCGCGCTCCCGGCGCTGCGGGCCCGGTGCGCAGCAGGTCGGCGATCTGCCCGGCCAGTTCTGGCTGCCGCTGCAGGGTCGTCGCGGACAGCGCGTTCTCCGCGTGCCGGTGCAAGGCCTGCTCGCCGGGCAGCCCGCCAGACACCGCGATGAGCCCCGCGGTGACCGCGGGCATGGGGTAGGCGAACGGCCAGCCGGGCGCGGTGGACACCAGGACCAGGCCATCCACCCGGGCCGCGTGGCCGATCGCGAGTTCCTGGGCCACCATCCCGCCCAGGCTCACGCCGAGCACGTGCGCCCGGTGGATACCCAGGTCATCCAGGACCGCCAGCACGTCGGCGGCCATGTCGCGCACACCGAACGAGCCGGGCGGCTGGTCACTGTGCCCGGTGCCCCGGTTGTCCACCAGCACCAGGCGGAAGTGCCGGCCCAGCCCGCGCAGGGCCGGTCCCCAGCCGGAACGATCGAGGCCCATGCCCTGGACGAGTACCAGCCACGGCCGCCACCGCCGCAGAGCGCCCCGGACTTCGTAGCTGATCCGCTGGTCACCGTAGCGGGCATAGCGGACCGGCCGGCCGGCCAAACGGATCCTGGGCACGGCCGCTCCTCTTCCGGTGCACATGCTCCGAGTACGCCAGCTCAGTTCATCAGCCGTGAACTATGTCAAGCATGCATGCTATACCAAGCGCCATCGGCGACGGCCCGCGGGCACGGCCCGGGGTGCCGCCGTGCTGCCGTGCTGCTGTGCCACCGTGCCAAAGTGTGCCGAAACCGTCGTTATCACGGCAGTTCGGCACACGTTTTCGATAACCGGATGCGGTAGCGAACTCACGGGTCACCTGATCACCAGGGGCCCCAGGCGATACCCGCTGATGGCTGGGCCAGCGCAGGCCTGGCTCACCCAGGCAGGCCGGATCGGCCAGCGCTGGTCCCGGGGCCGACTGAGCGCTCATCCCGGGGCCGGTTGAGCGCTCGCTCCGGGGGCGGTTGAGCGCTCGCTCCGGGGGCGGTTGAGCGCTCGCCCCGGGGGCAGTTGAGCGCTCGCTCCGGGGCGGTTGAGCGGCTGGCCCGGCCCGATTGAACTGCGCCGCTGGCGGACGGATGCCGCACGGCGGCTCCGGGAACGGGCCGCGGGCTCGTATCCTGGCGCCCATGCATAGCCCGGGCCGGGCGCCGCGGCCACCTGCGCGCCGACTAGCGTGGCTCGCCGCCGCGCTCTGCGGCATGCTGGTCGTCCTCGGCATCGCCGGCTGGGGCGCGCTGACCCACGTCGGCCAGCACACGCCGGCCACGGCGAGCCCGTCCGTGACCACGCACCCGGCGTCGCCTGCGCCCAGCCCGACACCCAGCCCGAGCCCGTCGCCCACCTGCGTCCGGTTCGTCCCGGGCTTCTCCTGCCAGATGGAAGCCCGGATCCAGGCGGTGCGGTATTACCTCGGTCACCTGCCCGGGTCGATCGGCCTCGTGCTGCACGACCGGACCACCGGCGCGGTTTGGCGCAGCGCGAACGCCGGGGTGGAGTACCCGATGGCCTCCACCATCAAGCTGGCCATGATGACCGACATACTCCAGCGCAACCTGGCGGGCAACATCCACCTGACTCCCGCCGACCAGGCCGCGATGTACCAGGCCCTCTACACCAGCAACGACAATGACGCCGACGCGCTCTGGTACAAGTACGAGAACGCGAGCTTCCTGGACCGTATCCACGGGTACGGGATGGCCGGGGCACGCTTCACCACCGGCGTGTACTGGGGTGACATGGAGTGCACCCCGAATGATCTCGACACGCTGATGAATTACGTGCTCACCAGGACCGCGCCCAGCATCCGCAACTACCTGGTGTACCGGCTGCAGCACGTCAGCGCGATCGACCAGCAATGGGGCGTGTGGGGCGCGGGCCCGGAGAACGCTCCGGGCAACAAGGACGGCTGGGAAAGCGATCCCATGGGCAGTGGCCACATCTGGATCACCAACACGGTGGGCTTCGCTGGCGCGGGCCAGGAGTACACCCTGGCCATCATGTACAACGTGGGCAGCTACGGAGCGGGCGTCAACGGCGGGTTCGCCTTCGGCAGCAACGCCCTGACCCAGATCGCCGCCCTGCTATTCCAGGGCCACCAGACCACCCCGCCTACTCCGCAAGCCTCGGCCGTGCCCTGAGCGGCGGCTGCGATGACGCCGGACCCCGCCGGGTCAGCTCTCCCCGGCGGGCTCGAGCACGAAGACCGGGATCTGCCGGGTGGTCCGCTGCTGGTAGTCGGCGTACGGAGGGAAGGCGGCCACCGCGCGGTCCCACCACTCAGCACGCTCGGCGCCGGTGATCTCCCGGGCGGTCATGGCCTGCTTGACCGGCCCGTCCTGCAATTCGACCTGCGGGTTGGCCAAGAAGTTGTGATACCAGGACGGGTTGGCCGGGGCACCGCCCTGCGAGGCCACGGCGGCGTACCGGCCGTTGTGCTCGACCCGCATCACCGGCGTCTTGCGCAGCTTGCCGCTGCGCACGCCACGGTTGGTGATGATGACCACCGGCAGGCCGGTGTCCCGCAGCGTCGTGCCCTGTGTGCCGCCCGAGCTCTCGTACAGGTCCACCTGGTCACGCACCCAGGCCGCGCTGCTCGGCTCGTATTCATCCTTGACTGTCATGGCGATAGTCAACACCCGCGCAGGCCAGCGTCATCCGCCGGATCCGGGATTACCGGGCGGCGCTGGCCGGTAGCGCAGTCCGTCCATGAGCAAGTCGAGCAGGCGGCTGGCCTGCTCGCGCTGGGCTGGCTCACCCGCGGCGAGCGACACACCGCTGAGACTGGCCAGCATCCGCACCAACCTGCAGCGTTATGTCCTCGAAGAGGACCTGGCCCGGCTGCGGGCCCAGTCCGGCGGCAGTTCCGCGCCGCAGTGGAAGACGCCCGGCCAGGGCGCGGCCACCTCGGTGCTGGTCGCGACGTCGCCGCTGCTGGAGGGGATCGGTGGCCGGTACTTCGAGGACTGCGACGAGGCCGGGCTGAACCAGCCGGGCACCCGGACCGGCGTCGCGGCCTACGCGCTCGACCCAGAGGCGGCGGGCCTGCTCTGGCAGGTGTCGGTGGACATGCTGGCCACCTGACGGCCGTCCGGGAAGTGCGGCGCGGCGGCAGCAGGCGGCCGCGCCGCACGCCGCGTTCTGTCGGTGCCCCGGTCTAGCCTGGCCAGGTGGCTGAGGACGGCGCCGGGCAGTTGCGGCCCGAGGAACGGTACGAAGACCTGGTTGACGAGATGGCTGGCGTGGCCGGGGTCAGCCAGCCCCGCGGTGGCAGCGGCTTCGGCCGGAGCGCGCTCCGGTTCGAGAACCGGATATTCGCCATGTTCGTGCGCGGCCGACTGGTGCTGAAGCTGCCCGCGGAGCGGGTCGGCGTGCTGGTCGCGGCGGGCGCCGGGATGCACTTCGACGCCAACAAGGGCACGCCGATGAAGGAGTGGTTCAGCCTCGACCCCGAGGCGGACCTGGCCTGGCTGCCGCTGGCCCAGGAAGCGCTGGACTTCGCCCGGGATTCAGCCGGGTCGCGGGCCCGGAAGCCCTGACCCGCCGGGCGGAGTCAGGTCACCGCGAGCGGTGGTGCCCCGGGCTGTTGCACCGGCCCGGGGCACCGTGACCGCCCGCTGGGTCAGACGGCGATGGCGGCGCGCCCGTTGGTGGCCTCGTCGTCGAACCACAGCCCGCCTTCCGCCAGGTAACGGAAGTGCAGCGTGCTGCCGGCCGGGACGCTGACCACGGCACTGCGGGTGCCGTTGGCGCGGCGGCGCAGTGGGTGAGCGTACGGATTCCAGTCGTTGAAGCTGCCCACCACCGACACGGCGCCGGTCGGCTGGTCAGCGGGCAGGACGAAGGTGATACGAACGTTGTCGTTGCGGTCGGGCCTGGTGGTCTTAATCAACGGTGCTTCCCCGCTTCGATCCGGTCCAATTTATGCTTACCGTACGCTTCTCCATGATCCATTTCCGGGAACCCGGTGCATTAGTACGGTCAAGGTGTGCTAACGATCCGGTGCGTAGCATGCCGCAGGTCAGTGCCGCTGTCGTGGCAGTCATGAAACGACGGTGTGAACGAACGATTGCGTCCAGGCGGGCGCCGATCATGGGCGATTGTGTGAATGTTCAATGACGATTAGGAGTCAGCCGCCCTGAGTCCTTGATCGCTCAATGCGCCACCTCTCCCATCCCGCTCAGCCGTCCCAGCAGTCACGCCAGTTCGGGCGAGCCCGGGTCGCGGGGGACGCGGCTGGGCCGGCCGCAGCCGGGTTTGGCTGGGCGGATTCCCGGTACTTACCACCCCATGAGGGCTGGTCTGGTCGGTTAGGTCCGGTTTCGGCCGGCTACGGCGGTTCGAGCCGGCCGGCCACCTGGGTAGCCTAGATCGGCAGCTGACCGGCAGCCGATAATGCCGGGCTGGCCAGGACATCCCTCCGTGGAGCGGCGTGGACCTCCATACTTGGGGTGGCTGGTTGCATTCTGGGCAAAAGGGCGGCGGGTGGCATGCGGTTCCGGGCAGGCGTTGCGATCGACCTCGGCACGGTCAACACGCTCATCTGTATCGCTGGCCGCGGCCTCGTCGTCGAGGAGCCGTCTGCGATCGCGCTGAGCAACGCGACCGGCCGGGTGGCGGCCGTGGGCACCGCGGCCGACGCGCTGGCAGGCAAGGAAGCCCAGGACGTCACCGTCATCCACCCGCTGCGCGATGGTGTCGTCGCCGATCTCGAAGCGTCCATCGTCATGTTGCAGGCCTTCCTCCGCCAGGCCAGCTTCCGGCGCAGCCTGCTGCGGCCCTCGGCGGTGATCTGCGTGCCGAGCGGCGCGACCTGGGTGGAACGAAGATCCCTGGCTGCGGCGGCCGAGGCCACGCGGCCACGCTGCCACGTGCGGCTGATCGACGGACCCGTCGCTGCTGCCGCGGGGGCCGGTTTCGACCTGACCGCTGGCTCGGGGGCCTTCATCGTGAACGTGGGGGGCGGCACCAGCGAGGCCGCCCTCGTCGCCGGGGGGCAGGTGGTCCGGGCCCAGTCGCTCCGGCTCGGCGGCAACACCATGGACGACGCGATCATCAGTGCCGTCAAGGCCGAGATGGGCTTGCTGCTGGGCCGCAACGCCGCCCGCAGCCTGAAGATGACGGTCGGCATCGACGAGCGCACGGCCGACTGGATGGAAGCCATCGGGGTGGACGCCTCCCGCCGGACCCCCCGGGTCGAGAAGATAGCTCCCGGCCTGGTCACCAAGGCGCTGGAGCGCTCGGTGGCGGCGATCGTCGACTCGGTGCAGGACATGCTGTCGGACATCCCGCCGAACCTGGCGGAAGACGTGGTCCGGGGGAAGATCCGGCTCGTCGGGGGCGGCGCCTTGCTGCCCGGCCTGGCCAGCAGGGTCGAGGCGGCCACGGGTATCGCCGCGCTCATCGTGGACGATCCCATGCGATGCGTGGTCCGCGGTGCGGCCGAGATCCTCGAGCATGGCGATGGGCTCGCCAGCAGCACGGCCGGCTGACCGTCCCAGCTAGCTGGACTGGCTCACCGCACTGGCTCACCGCACTGGCCGGTCAGGATGCCTCCCGCTTGGGCATACTGCTGCCATGACCGACAGCAACCTCCCGGATCGCCCCGTGCCCGAGCGCAATGTGCTGGGCGGGGAACTGGAGCCGTGTGGCAACGACCCGGTGACCGGCTTCTACCGGGACGGGTGCTGCAGTACGGGGCCGGAGGATCTCGGCCGTCACACGATCTGCGCGGTAGTCACCGCCGAGTTCCTGGCGCACCAGCGCAGTATCGGCAACGACCTGGTTTCGCCGATGCCGCAGTACCGGTTCCCCGGCTTGGTCCCGGGTGATCGCTGGTGCGTGACCGCAGCCAACTGGCTCCGTGCGCACCAGGCGGGCGCAGCCGCGCCGGTGGTGCTCGCCTCCACCCATGAGCGGACGCTGGACATCGTCCCGCTGGCTGCGTTGCAGCAAAACGCGGTGGATGTGCCTGCCACCCCCGGCGAACTGGAAGCCTGACCCATGCGCAAGCCTGCCTGGCTGACAGCGCTCGCCGTCAGCGGCGCACTCCTGGCTGGCCCGGCGCTGAGCACGCCCGCCGCGGCCGCGGCCGCGGTCGGCGCGGCCGGGAGCAGGCACCGGGCCGGGCCGCTGGTGGCGGCGGCGCCAGCCGGGGTGCACGCGGCAGCAGCGGCGATCGCCAACGCCAGCACTGGCGCGCTGCTGTGGGCCCGCCACCCGGATGCCGAACGGCCGGTGGCCAGCATCACGAAGGTGATGACCGCGCTGGTCGTCATCCAGGCCGGCCACCTGGACCGGGCCGTCACGATCCCGGCCGCGGTCGTGGCGTACACCCGGAAGTACGACGCGAGCAACGCCGGGCTGCACCCGGGCGATCAGCTCGCCGCCCGGCAACTGCTCGCCGCCCTGCTGCTGCCGTCCGGCTGTGACGCGGCCTACGCCCTCGCCGCCGCCTACGGGCCGGGGCTGGCCGCGTTCATCGCCAGGATGAACGCCACCGCGGCCCGGCTGGGCATGACGCATACCCACTTCGCGAACTTCGACGGGCTGCCCTGGCCGACCGAGTACAGCACGTACTCCACCCCGGCTGACCTGATCATCCTGGGCCGGGCCGCGATGCACTATCCCGCGTTCCGGGCCACCGTGAATCAGGCGGCCTACCAGGTCGCGGCAGGCCCCCGGCACCACGGCTACCGGTGGCGGAACACCAACCTGCTGCTCCGTTCCTACCGCGGGACGGCCGGCATCAAGACCGGGTTCACCAGGGGCGCCGGGTACAGCCTGCTGTTCGAGGCGCAGCGGGGGCCGGCCGTTCTCATCGGGGTGGTCCTGGACAGCTCGCCCAGCCACGAGGCGGTCAGCTTCAGCGACGCCACCGCCATGCTCAACTGGGGCTTCGCCGCCCGCTGAGCCCGGTCAGCTGAGCCCGGTCAGCTGAGCCCGGTCAGCTGAGCCCGGTCAGCTGAGCCCGGTCAGCTGAGCTCCGTCAGCTGATCTGGGGCAGGATCTGGCGGGTGTCCAGGACCGGGGCGAACAGATCACCCCGCTCCGCCAGCCGGCCGGGCATGGTGCGGATGGTGAAGGCGTCCGGCCGCAGCCCGGGATCGTCGAGCTCGGCCCAGTCGATCGGCGCGGACACCGGCGCGCCCACGGCCGCGCGCGGGCTGTACGGGGCGACCAGGGTCTTCCCGCGGACGTTCTGGGTGTAGTCCAGCCGGGCCAGGCCGCCCCGCTCGCGGACATCCCATTTCCAGCTCAGCAGCCCCGGCACGACCGCGCCGATGGCCTTGGACAGATCATGTGCCCAGGCCCGGGTCTGGTCGTAGCCCGGGCCGGGGGCGATCGGGATCCAGATCTGGATGCCCCGCCGGCCGGTCAGCTTGGGCTGGCCGCGCACGCCCAGGTGGTCCAGGGCGGTGCGGTGCAGCCGGGCCAGCACCAGTAGCTCGTCCCAGGAGGTGGCCGAACCGGGATCGATGTCGATGAGCACGTAACTGGGCTGGTCCGGCTGGCTGGCCCGGGAGGTCCAGGCGTGCCATTCCAGCGCGCCGAAGTTAGCCGCCCAGATCAGCGCCGCGGGCTCGTCGGCCACCAGGTAGGTGGTGACCTCACCGGGATCGGCGTCCGGGTTGTCCCAGCGGGTCAGCCAGCCGGGCGCATGATCAGGCAGTTGCTTGTGCCAGAACCCGGGGGTGCTGGCCCCGCCGGGGAAGCGGTGCATGTGGAACGGCCGCCCCGCCAGGTAGCGCAGGGCCGCCGGCGCGATCTGCGCCGCGTACCGGACCAGTTCCCGCTTGGTCAGGTCCGCCTCACCAGGGCGGCCGGGAAACAGCACCTTGTCCAGGTTGGTCAGCCGCAGGTCGCGGCCGAACACGTGCCACATCCCGCCGGGCCCCAGTGCGTCCAGCGCGCGGAGCTCGTCCGCGCTGGGCTCACTGAGGTTGACCACGGACGACGGGCGCAGCGCGACCGAGGCCTCTGCGGCCGGCCGGTCGGAGTGCCACTCCCGCTCCGGATCGGCCCGCACCTCGTCGTTGGTGCGCCCGCTGAGCACCGACCGGGGATGCTCCTCCGGGTCCCAGCCCTCGACCGCGAACTCGTCGTGCTTGTGCAGCAGCAGCCACTGCTCGCCGCCCTGCCGCGCCGCGCTGTGGCCGCGCCGGACCAGGACCAGGCGCCCCCGCAGCTTGTCACCGTGCAGGTCGGCGTGCAGTTCGCCATTCAATACCGCAACGCCTGGGTTGTCCGTGCCGTGCGGTTCCCAGGTGCCGCGATCCCACACGGTCACATCGCCTGCCCCGTACTGGCCGCCCGGGATCACTCCCTCGAAGTCCAGGTACTCGATCGGATGGTCCTCGACGTGCACGGCCGTCCGCTTCACCTCGGGATCGAGAGTCGGCCCCTTGGGCACAGCCCAGCTCACCAGCACGCCGTCGATCTCGAACCGGAGGTCGTAGTGCAGCCGCCGGGCCCGGTGCCGCTGCACGACGAACCGGCGCGGGCGGTCCGGGCCGGTCTCCGCCTGCCCATCGGCCGAGGCAGCCGGGCCGGCCGCGCCCGCGGGCTCGGGAGTCCGGGTGAAGTCGCGTTTGCGCTGATAAGGGGCGAGCCGACCGTGTCCTTCCGGCATCCGTCACCTCCAGCCGTTGGTCCTGGCCGTTCCCGGACAGTGTGCTATCACACGTCCGCCCGGGGCCGGCCTGGGCGCGCTGAAGCACAGCCAGGCCGGTGCGCACTTCGCCCGGCCGCTGCGGATGCCCGCGTTTCGGGTCAGAGCCCCGGGGTAGCCAGATGCGCGGCCAGCCGCCCGGCTGGCCCTGAGACCACCGTACGGTCCGCAGCCAGCGGGCCGGAGCGGCCATAGAAAGAGGAATCCCGGTGTATATCGGAATCGGAACTGTTGTCGTCATCCTGATCATCGTGCTCATCGTCCTGCTGCTCCGCCGAGGGCTCTAAGGCAGCGGGCTCTAGGCCGGTGCCAGGCGGGTTCGCGGCGGCCCCGCCGCGCCGCGGACCCCCGCAGGGCGGCGGCCCCGCAGGGCGGCGGGCCCGCAGGTAGCTACCACGGCCCGGCGCGGCCGGATACGCTGCCAGCACATGCGCCCGTGCGGGCCGGCCAGCTAGCCGGGCCTGATCGGTGAGCCCGGTCGGGCCTTAGCTGTCCGGCCGGAAACTGCCCGGCGGAAACTGTCCGGCGGGAACCGGCCCGCTGACGGGGCCGGAACCGGGCGCCCGGAGAAGCGGGTACAGATGATCAAGGCTCCGGCGGTTCGCGGCGCGCTGCTGGCGGGTGGCCTGATCACGGTGGCGCTCAGCACGGGATGCGCCAGCCAGCCGCCCGGGAGCCCGGCCGCGTCGGTGTCAGCCTGCACCGCATCGGGGGTGCGGGCGCTCCAGCGGCATGTCACGCTCAACACGGCTCCAGCGGCCTGCCGCGGGCTGAGCCGGGCCGAGCTGAACTTCGCCCTCGGCCGGGCCATCTATCAGGTGGCGGCCACCGGGCGGGACAAGACCGGGTGGCGCAAGGCAGCGCTGGCGGCGAGCCGCTGGCTGGCCCCGCTGATCAGGTCGCCTGCCACCCCGGCGGCCCGGCCACCCGCCGGGCCAGCACCGGAACCGGCGGGCCAGATATCCGCGAATCACCAGGTCTTCGGCTTGCTCGCGCTGATCAGCTGGCTGCTGGCGGTGGGCAGCGGCGGTTACATGCTGGGCCGCTGGCTGAGCCGCGGTGGCCCGCGCCAGCAGCGGGCCACCGGCGAGGGCCTGGCTCCTGGGGTCGTTTTCGCGCATTTCGGCCTGGCTACGGCCGGCCTGCTGGTGTGGATCAGCTACCTGGCCAGCCAGTGGGCCCCGCTGGCCTGGCTGGCGGTGGGCCTGCTGCTGCCCGTGTTCGGCCTGGGCATCGCCACCGTGACGCTGTGGGTCCCTTATCCGGCGGCCCGCCGCACAGCCGGATCCACTGCGGTTACGTCCGCTGGGACGACGCCCGCCGGGGCCGCGTCGACCGGGGCCGGCCCGGGATCCCTGGCCGAGCCGGTGGCAGCGGCCGTGACGGCGCGGCCAGCGGAGCCGGCCAGCACCAGCGATGCGGTACTCGCCCGGGCGCTCACCGACGACGCCCTGGCCCGGCGGCTCGTCGATGACATGCTCGCCCAGGTACCCGCCGCGTCCGCTGGCCGGGCCCGGCGGCCGGGCGGGCGCTACGCCGCGCTCATCCCCGCGGGTCACGGCATCGCCGCGATGGGTGCGATCCTGTTCGCGCTGCTCACCGCGGTCGGCCGGTAGACTGGGCCGCCGCTGCTCCGCCACGTTGCCGGCGCTTGGCGAAACCATGGCCGAAACCAGGGCGAATCCTCGCCGAGATGCCGTCCGGCCACTCCGGCTGGCAAGCTAGCGTGCCGGTAAGGGCAGCCGCGGCGAGCGGGCGATGTCCTCCGGGCCAGGTGATGACCGTGTCATTCCGTTTGGCCGGCCGATGGCGACCAGGGCGCGGCGGAAGGGCAGTAGCTGACATCGACACCACCGATTCAGCCGAGCGAGCCATCACCGGGCCGGCCGTGGCCGCCCGGCCGGCTGGTGCGTGGCGCCGACTACTGATCGTGGCGGCGGCCGGGGCCGTGACCTTGCTGTTGTTCGTCGGGTACCTGGCGCAGGCGCGGTCGCTCGGCACGAACGCGGACGGCGCCAGCTTCATCCTGCAAGCCTGGGACATGCTGCACGGCAACTGGCTGCTGCGCGGCTGGTGGCTCTCGCCCATCCCGGCCTATACCACCGAGCTACCCGAGTACATGCTCGTGGAGCTGGCCCGTGGGGTGAGCCCCGGTGTCACCAGCGTGGCCGCGGCGGCGACCTTCACGCTGCTGCTCCTGCTCGCCGCACTGCTCGCCAAGGGCCGGGCCACCGGCATCGAGGCGCTCGCTCGGGTCCTGATCACGGTGGGTATCATGTTCGCGCCTGGGCCCCCGGTCAGCTCGGGCACGCTGCTCACCGTCCCTAATCACATCGGCACCCAGGTCCCGCTGCTGCTCATCTGGCTGGCGATGGACCGGCTGGCCAACCGCTGGTATCTGCCCTGGCTGGTCGGCCTGCTGCTCACCTGGGTGGAGATCGCTGATCAGCTGGCCGTGTACGTCGGGGCGGCACCGGTGATCGTCGTTTCGGCCATCCGGCTCTATCAGCGGCGTCCTTCATGGCGGATCGATGCCGGGCTGCTGCTGGCGGCTGCGGCCTCGGTCGTCGCGGCGGCGGCCATCCTGGCGGTCATCCGCCGGTCCGGCGGTTTTGTGGTCGTGCCCACCCCGACGGTGTTCGTCAAGTCCGCGCAGATGCCGCACAATCTGTGGCTCACGATCGAATCAGTGCTGGCGCTGTTCGGTGCGGACTTCTTCGGTATGCACCTGGGGCTGGCCGCGGCGTTCGTCCTGCTGCACTTTGCCGGGCTGATCCTGGTGGCGTGGGCGTGCTGCATAGCGGCCCGGCAGCTGTTTTCCGCCGCCGACCGGCTGGTGTCGGTGCTCTTCGTAGGCCTCGCCATTAATACGATCGCGTATCTGTTCAGCACGCAGGCGGTGGACCTCGGATCGACACACGAAATCGCCGCAGTGCTCCCGTTCGGCGCCGTGCTGGCCGGCTGCTGCCGGGCAGGCCGGTGACCACCAGGCTGGTTCCGGCGCTCCTCGCGGTGCTGGTGTGCTACTCAGGAGTGTTCGCCTATTACGCGAGCCGACCCACCAGGCCGCTACCCACCCAGGCCGTCGCCTCGTGGCTGCTGGCCAACCAGCTGACCGCCGGGTTTGGCGACTATTGGGCGGCCAACATCGCGACCGTCGTAGCCGGAGGTCGGGTGCAGGTCCGGCCGGTCACCATATCTTGCGGCCGGTTCGCCCCGTATGCCTGGGAGGCCAAGAAGTCCTGGTACCAGCGGCCGAACACGGCAACGTTCCTCGTGCTTTCCCCCGGCAGCGGCTCGGCGAATGGCACCGCCGCAGCCACCGCCCAGTTCGGCCCGCCGCAGCGCACCGTCCGGATCGGCGGCTATCAGGTCCTGGTCTGGGATCATGACCTGATCCCGGCGGCTACTACCGGATTCCCGCGCGGGTGCGGCCAGCGGTGGAGGCGCTAGCCCGCGGGATGACCTCCGGACCCGCAGGAGAGGCTGGCCCCTCCTTACAGCGTGCCTGCCTCGATGGCCTGGCGGATCCACGGGATGACCTCATCCAGCATGGCTGACAGGGATGTGGTCGCCTGATACGCCAGGATGCGCTTGGCCTTGTCGGTGGACGGCACCCGGCGCTGCACGTCGTAGGTGAAGGGTTCGTCATGCACGACCCGCAGCGGCACTCCGGGGCCCTTGATCTTCCGCCAGATCAGCTCGGCGAGCTCGAGGACCGTGGTGGACTCGGCGGTGGACAGGTTGAAGTCTTCGTTGAGCGCCTTGTCGTGGTCCAGTGTGTCTACGATGCCGCGGGCGAGATCGCCACCGTAGGTGTAGTGCCGGACCTGGTCCCCGTCGCCGAGGAGGTGCAGCGGGTCCTGCCCCTTGAGCACCTTCTGCACCAGGTCGGGGACCACGTGGCTCATCGCGAGCTGGACGTTCCCGGACAGGATCTCCTCGTCCCCGAGTGCGCGGGACTCCCCAATGCCCACGCAGTTGAATGGGCGGACGATCGTGTACGGCAGCTGGTACTGGTCCCAGGCCGCCCGGGCGAAGTACTCCACCGCGAGCTTCTGGAAGCCGTAGGACGACAGCGGCGGCGGCACTTCGCGCTCCTGGCCCTCATAGGACGGCCAGGAGTGGGTGGACTCGAACACCATAGACGACGAGACGTAGGTGACCTTCCTCAGCCGCCCGGCCTTGTGCGCCGCAATCGCCGCGTCGCAGGAGGCGGCGATGATCCGCTCGTTCGTGGCGAGCAGGTCGTAGGCGTAGGTGTGGAAGTAGGAGATACCGCCGATCATCGCGGCTCCGGCCACGAAGTGGTCGCAGTCGGCGAGCAGCCGGGTCAGCAGCTCGATGTCCCGCGCGTCACCCTCGACCAGGCTGTAGTTCGGGTGATCATCGTAGGACTTAGTGACCTTGCCGTACTTGGAGAAGTTGTCCACTCCGACGACGCTGTAGCCGCGCTTCAGCAGTTCCTCGGCGAGGTAACCGCCGATGAATCCCGCGGACCCGCTGACCAGTACCTTATGCATATTTAAAGAGTCTCTTCCGGCGTCTCGGTTGGTGGTGTGTGGGCCTTCAGCTCAGCCAGGCTGAGACGCGGGCCAAAGGAGAATCGGTACCACCGTAGGTACTTTGGCAGCCAGGCCGCGACCTGAAAGCTTGACATGCCCTCCTGGCGGTCGAGCCAGATCGTGGGGATTTCCGCAATCGGCAGCCGTAGTCGCCGAGCCTTGGCGGTCAGCTCGATGCCGATCTCGAAGCCGTCCCGGCTGTCGATGCCCACCGCCCGGACGAACGCGGTCGAATAGGCCTTGAAGGAGTTGGTGGCGTCCCGGGTGCCGACCCGGGCCAGCAGCCGCAGGCTGCGGCCGGCCGCCGAGGACATCATGCCTTTCAGCAACGGGCCGCCCACCTGCTGGCCACCCGCCATGTACCGGGACGCCGCCGCCACCACGACCCCGCGTTCGACCAGCCGGACCAGGTCGTCGATCTGCCGTACGTCATCGCACCCGTCGGCCATGGTGACCACCGCTACCGCGGTGGTGGCGTGGTCGATGCCGTACCGGATCGCGTTGGCCGGGCCGCGCCCGTAGTCGTTGACCAGGCAGTGCAGCCGTGGTTCGGTCTCCGCGAGACGCTGTACGACCGGCCGGGTCCGGTCCTCCGGGTCGTCCACCACGACCAGGGTCTCGCACGGCAAGGTGACGGCCTCGAAGATCCGCTCCAGCACCGGGATGATGTTCTCGCCCTCGTCGTAGGCCGGGATGACCAGGGACACGCGAAGGGCGTGGGGATCGCTGATCTTGGGCCGCCGGATCAGGTCGATGGCGGCGGCCTGCCGCGCGGCCGCGCGATTCTTGGCCATTACAGCCGCACGCCCGTGCCGCGGATGTTCCAGATGTCCACGATCGGCTTGCTGGTCTCCAGCGTGGCGTAACCTGGGTGCGGCGCAGCGATGATCAGCAGGTCGGACTTGGCGACCACGTCATCTAGGGGCATCAGCGAGGAATCCACAGTGACGTACGGGTCGGTGCAGTATACGGCGTCGGTGGTGAAGGTGAGGATGCGCTTCAGCTTGTAGGCCAGACTGGACCGGATATCGTCCGACCCGCCCTTGAAGGCCATGCCCAGAATTCCGACCGCCATCGACTCCAGGTCATATCGCTGCTTGAGCCGGTCCACTAGATACAGCGGCAGGCCCTCATTGATTGCCATCGCGGTGTGGCCGAGCGCGAAATTGTTGTTATTGAATGCCGCCAGCTGCATGGTGTCTTTCAGCAGGCACGGGCCCGCCGCAAAACCCGCCGCGGGCAGGTCGGCCGCCCGCGGGTAGTCCAGCATCAGGCCCTGCCGGATGCGCTCGAAGTCCAGCCCGCGATCGTTGGCGATCATGTAAAGCTGGTTCGCGGTGGCGAACTTGATGTACCGCCATACGTTGGTGAACAGCTTGGCGAGCTCGGCCTCTTCCGGGGTCATCCGGACCTGGCGGTCGGTCAGCAGGCGGAACAGGGCGGAGGCGCGCTCGAACGCCCCGTCCCGCCGGGCGGAGACGATCTGGGGCAGCTCGAACAGTTCGGTCATGGCCTTGCCCTCGGCGATCCGCTCCGGGCAGAACGCCACGTCGATCTGGTAGCCGAGCCGGTTGATCGTCTTCTCCACCAGTGCGGTCACTCCCGGGTAAACGGTGCTGCGCAGGATGAGCAGCTGCTCGTCGCGCAGGTAGTCCGCGCATTCCGAAATGGCCTTGGGGATCGCCTGCTGGTCGGGGTTCAGGTGCTCGTCCACCGGTGTGCCGATGACCACGACCACGTGCTCGGCCGTGCCGACCACGGCCGGATCCGCTGAGGCGACCAGGCGCTGCCCGGCCACCGCACGCTCGAGCATCGGGCCTGCGCCCGGCTCGTCGAACGGCATCCGGCCCTCGTTCACCTGCTGCACGGCAGCCGGGTTGACGTCATAGACCACGACGTCCGCGCCCCCGTCGGCGAACGCGATCGCCAGCGGCAGCCCGACATGGCCACAGCCGCCGATGATCACTACATCGCGCTGAAAGGAGGGGTTACGCTCAAGCGTCACGATGACACCTAATCTTTAGGTCGCTGATCGGCCATTATCTGATCGCCTACCATAGCGGGCTCAAGGTATGAGGTAGGGTCCGGTCGCTGACGGGAGCGGGATGGTGCCAGGCTACATTAGGAAATCTTTACTAAAGCAATGCCTATCATAGACGAAGCTGCCCCGGCCAGCGTGCGGCGATTGCCCGCATTTGCTTGGGTCTTCGCAGGTGTGGCCGTGTTCGCTGCCTCGGTGCTGATGTACCGGCAGATCATCGCCACCTACCCAGGACAGTGGACGCACACCGATGAATATGTGTACCGGGCAGCGGGCGCGCTGATCCGGCGGCATCCCCCGGATCTTTACCACGCCCTCCTGGGCGCGGCGTGGCAACAGCAGCTTCCGTTCACCTACCCGCCGTTCGTGGCCCTGGTATTCGCCGCGGCCAGCCCGCTGCCTTTCTGGGTGTGGCAGATCGCGCTGGTGGTCATCGACCTGATCCTGCTACCTGTGATCAGCTATCTTGCCTTGGGCATCTCCGGGCGCCGCGGGCCTGGCGGTGCCGCCGTCGCCATGGTCCTGGCGGCGATGGCCGTCTGGCTGGAGCCCGTCTACATGACGATGTTCTTCGGGCAGGTCAACTTGATCCTGCTCGGACTGATCATCGCAGACCTGGCGCTGCCGGACTCCAGCAGGTGCAAAGGGGTCGGCATCGGCCTAGCGGCAGGGGTCAAGCTCACCCCGCTGATCTTCATCGTGTACCTGCTGGCGTCCCGGCGGATGCGCGCCGGCCTGGTCAGCCTGCTGACCTTCGCGGTCACGATCGCGATCGGGTTCGTGGTGCTGCCGACGGCGTCGCGCGACTTTTGGGGAGGCAGGTTCGCCGTTCCCGGGGACAACCCCGGACGGCTGCAGAACCAGTCGCTCTACGGCACCATGCTGCGCTCGCTGCCCGGTTCCCCGGCCACGCACACGGTCTGGCTGGCAGCGGCGATTGTCGTGGGGGTGGCTGGCATGGCGACTGCGGTGGTAGCCAGCCGGAGGAGCCTCGAACTCCTCGGGGTTGTCCTCTGCGGAGTCACCGGCGTCCTGGTATCGCCGATCTCGTGGAGCCATCACTGGGTGTGGGCGGTGGTGAGCCTGGCGCTGATGGCCGCGGGCGCCGAGCGCGGCGGAGCGGCCGCCGTGCGCCCGCGGGACTGGATCGCCCGCGCGCTGGGCGCAGCGGCGATCCTCACCGTGTTCGTCATGTGGCCGGCCCGGTAAGCCAGGTCGGCCGCCAGATCCGGCTCTGGCTCCCGGTAGGATTCCTGCGGCTCGCCCCGGCTGATCCCGGCATTGGGTACCTCGGCAGCCTTCTCATCGTGCACAGTTTGTATGTGGTCACGGGCCTCGTGGCGATCATCGGTGCCGCTGGGGATTTGTGGTTCACCCGGGGCAGCGCACCGCAGGTGTCCGCGCCGCCGGAAACCGGTGATCAGCTGACGTTCAAGCCGCCGGGCGCGGTGACAACCGGGGAGCGCCCATGACGGTGGGGGACCGAAACCTGGGAAGATGGGCGTCACCGGCACCGGCTGGCCCTCCTCGGCTGGGGGCCCGGTACCAGTTCCTGTCGGCGCCGCCGCGGTCCGGGACGCCGGTTATCCTCCGTGTTTCGGGTACGCACTGTTGTTCCGGGCAGCCCAGGCGCTGGGTGACCCGGAACGCTGGAAGGAGCCGGATGCCAGACCACGACGCCGCGGCGCTGGCGGCCGCCCCGACCCGGGGAGTGCCCGTTCACCGTGGACCGGCCGATCATGCGGCAGCGCTGGGCCCAGCTGACGTTCCTGCACTGGGCGTTCGACCCGGCGGCGGTGCAGCGGCTGCTGCCGGAGGGGCTCGAGGCCGACCTGCTCGACGGGGCGGCCTGGGTCGGGCTGATCCCCTTTTACATGCACGTGGCCACGCCGGGCGGCCGCCGGGCGCCGTGGGTGTCTGACTTCTGCGAGACGAACGTGCGGACCTACGTCCGGGATCGCGACGGGCGCACCGGGATCTGGTTCTTCTCCCTGGACGCGGCACGGGCCGGGGCGGTGGCCGTGGCCCGCACGACCTACCGGCTGCCCTACTTCTGGTCCGCGATGCGGCTGACCGCCGACGGGCCGGACATGTCCTACCGCTGCCACCGCAGGCTGCCCGGGCCGCGCGGGGTGACCAGCCGGGTGGGGGTGTGCGTTGCGGGCCGTTATGGCAGTGCCGAGCTGACCGAGCGCGATCATTTCCTGACTGCCCGGTGGATATTGTTCAGCGTGGCTGGCCACCGGCACCGGTTCGCGCGCGCCGCGCACCAGCCCTGGCCGTTGTACCGGGCGCAGGTCACGGACCTGGAGGACGGCCTGGTCGTGGCGGCCGGCCTGCCATCACCGCACGGCGAGCCGCTGGTGCACTACTCACCCGGGGTGGATGTGCGGATCGGGCGGCCGGAGGGCTACTCCTGACCCGGACGCCTGACCCGCCCGGCGGGTTACCGCTGGACCTGGCCGTCCACGGTCAGCTCGGCCTGGTCCGGGTAGAAGCACATCAGGCCTTCGATCTGCGCAGCCTGCGGGATCGGCGTCTCATAGCTCCACACCAGGTTCTCGCGCACCTCGCCGCCGGCCTCAGCCGACCAGTAACTGGCCTCACCCTTGAACGGGCAGGTGGTGTGCGTGCTGGTGGGCCGCAGCAGGTCGAGGCGGACATCTTCGCGGGGCAGGTAGTACCGGGTCGGCAGGCCGGTCTCGTCCAGCAGGACGGGCCGGTCCGACTCGGCCAGCTTCTCGCCGCCGAGCGTGACCACGACGTGCGCGCTGGACGGGGTGATGATGATCGTGTGCCCTTTAGCCATACCTGGTGAACCCCCTGGGGCCAGGGATGATTCCGGCGTTTCAGCGCTGGGCGGCCTGCCGGCGGCTCTGCTGGCGGGCGGGGGGTGCCAGGCAGCCAGCGCGGCCGGGACAATAGGGAACGTGCGTATTGGCATCCTTGGCCCGCTGGAGCTGCGGGACGAGGCCGGGCAGCAGGTGCCGCTCGGCGGTCCGCGGCTGCGCGCCCTGCTGATCCGGCTGGCCCTGGCCGCTGGGCGCACGGTGCCCGCTGAGCGGCTCGCCGCCGACCTCTGGGACGGCGCCGGGCCGGCCGATGCCGCCAACGCCCTCCAGGCCCTGGTTTCCCGGCTGCGCGGCGCGGCCGGGCGGGAGATGGTCGAGCATCACCCCGGCGGCTACCGGCTCGCCGTGGACCCGGGCCAGGTCGATGCCAACATGTTCGAGCGGCTGGTCCTGGCCGCCCGCGGCGCGCTGGCGGCTGATGACCACACGCGCGGCGCTACCCTGCTCCGCCAGGCGCTGTCCCTGTGGCGCGGCCCGGCCCTGGCCGACGTCGGGGACGCGGCGTTCGCCGCCGGGCCCATCGCCCGGCTGGAAGAGCTCCGGCTGGCGGCGACCGAAGACCGGATCGCGGCGGACCTGGCCCTCGGGCGCGGCGCGGGGCTGGCGCCGGAGCTGGAGGAACTGGCCGCCGCGCACCCGTTGCGGGAACGGTTGCGCGGCCAGCTCATGCGGGTGCTGTACCTGGCCGGGCGGCAGGCAGACGCGCTGGCCGGGTACGAGGAGACCCGGCAGCTGCTGGCCAGCCAGCTGGGGGTCGATCCTTCCCCGGGGCTGGCCGCTGTGCACCTGGCCATCGTGCGCGGCGACCCGGGCCTGGGCCGCCCAGCCCGGGACAGCGCTCCGGCCGGGCCGGCCCGGCCGGGGCCCGCCCGGTCGCGCCCGGCCCGGTCGCGGACCGCCTGGCCCGGGAGGGTACTCCGGCCCGGCAGAGCAACCTGCCCGCCCAGCTGACCAGCTTCGTCGGCCGGGAAGACGAGCTGAACCGGGTGGGCAAGCTGCTCGGCGAGGCGCGGCTGGTCACGCTGACCGGCCCGGGCGGCACCGGGAAGACCCGGCTGGCCGTCGAGGCCTCCGGCCGGCTCGCGGACCAGATGCCTGACGGCGTGTGGTTCGTCCCGCTGGCCCCGGTCGGCGATGCGCTGGATGTGCCACAGGCCGTGCTGACCGCGATCAGCGCGCCGGAGGCGGCCTGGATGGCGGACGCGGCCGATCCGGTCCGGGCTGCGGTCTTGCCGCCGCTGGACCGGCTGGCTGACGTGCTGGCGACCCGGCAGCTGGTCCTGGTCCTGGACAACTGCGAGCACCTGATCGGCGCGGTGGCCCGGCTGACGGGGCGGGTGCTGGCCGAGGCGCCTGGCGTGCGCATCCTCGCCACCAGCCGGGAGCCGCTCGGCGTGACCGGGGAGATGCTCTGCCCGGTTCCATCGCTGCCACTGCCCCCGGACGGCGCGGACGCCGCGGGCGAAGGCGGCCTGGCGGGTGGCGCGGAGGCAGGTGGCGCGGCGGCGTCCCGTGCGGAGGTGAGCCCTGCGGAGCTGACCCCCGCTGAGGCCATGCAATACGGCGCGGTCCGGCTGCTCGCCGAGCGGGCGGCCGCGGTGCGGCCGGGCTTCACCGTGGACCAGGTGAGCGCCGAGCCCGTGATCCGGATCTGCCGCGCCCTGGACGGGCCGAGCAGGGCGAGTACGCTGCCCTGCTCGGCCGCGAGATCGACCCCAGCGAGCGCCTGGGTACTGCCGAAGCGCTCGGCCAGCCCCTCGGCTTCGATTACATAGGTCATTCGTGCCTCACCTGGTATGTCCGCTGGCATGCCGCTGCCGCCGGCGCTGCCGCCGGCGGCAGCGGCATGGCGTTGCCGCTGCCTGATGAGTTCACTCTCGCTGGCCGCGCTGCCAAGTGACGGCCAGTCCGCTGACAGGCGATCGCCGCCGCTGACAGGCCACGGCCAGGCTGCGGACAGCCTTGGGCGTGACACCACGCCGAGGCTGAGGCCTAACGGGCGGTGAGTACTCGTACCGGTGTGCCGCGCTGCCAGGCCGCGATGTCCTCGACCACGTCGTCGTACCAGTGCGCCATCGTGCGCGCGGTCACGTAGCCGAGGTGCGGGGTGAGCACGACGTTGCGGGCGGTCCGCAGCGGGTCGTCCGCTGGGAGTGGCTCGATGTCGTAGACGTCCAGGCCCGCGCCTGCGATCCAGCCTTCGTGCAGCGCCTGGACCAGTGCCTGAGTGTCGATGATCGGCCCGCGCGAGGTGTTCACGATGACCGCGCTGGGCTTCATGCTCCGCAGATCACCGGCGGTGACCAGGTGGCGGGTCCGCCCGGACAGCACCAGGTGGATACTCACCACGTCGGCGACGGCGAAAAGCTCCTGCTTGCTGACCGCCCGGACGCCTGCCGCGGTAGCCACAGCCGGGTCCAGATGCTGGCTCCACGCGATCACGTTCATCTCGAAGGCCTGGGCGATGCGTGCCATCTGATGGCCGATCCGGCCCAGCCCGAGCAGGCCAATCGTGCTGCCCAGCAGGTCCGTGCCCACCGTGTGCTGCCAATGGCCGGCCTGGACCGCAGCGATCTCCTCGGGCAGGTGGCGGACGAGCGAGAGAATCAGCCCCCAGGCCAGTTCCGCAGTGCTCGCCGTGGGGGGCCCGCTGGTCCCGCACACGGTCACCCCGTGATCCGCGGCAGCCTGCAGGTCAATCGAGGCGTTGGCCCGGCCGGTGGTGACCAGCAGTTGAAGGCCAGGTAGCCGGGAGATGAGCGCTCGGTCGAATCGTGTCCGTTCCCGCATGGCGAGGACTACTGTGGCCCCTTGCAGAGCCGCTACCAGGTCTTCACCTACGAGATGCTCGCGGACGGTCACCCACTGCACGCCGTCGAGCCGGCCGGGTACTGAATAGGCATCGATGAGCCCCTGATAGTCATCGAGCGCCGCTGCGCGCAGGGCCATGCAACCTCCGGCCGTTGTCAGATGGCGCCAGGAAGCCCCCGGGGCATCAGCCAGCCGTAACGATACCGGCCGTTATACTGACACATAACGTCTATACAGGACTCAGATGACCATGGCGGATGAGAACGGGCCTGTAACGCCCGCACGGAAAACGCGGGAGATCGGTCGCGAGCGTGTCGGCCGCGCCGCGTACGAACTGTTCAGCCAGGGGGGCGTTCGCGCCGTAGGCGTTGACGCGGTAATCGCGCGGGCCGGGACCGCGAAGATGACCCTCTACCGGAACTTCCCGTCCAAGGACGATCTCATCCTCGACTTCCTGCGGCGGCGCGAGCAGCGGTGGACCCACGAATGGCTGGAGGCGGAGAGCACACGCCGGGGCCGGACGCCACGAGAACGGCTGCTGGCGATATTCGACGTTTTCTCCGAATGGTTCGGCCAGCCTGACTTCGAGGGCTGCTCCTTTCTCACCGCCATGATCGAGGTCAGCGACCGGGAACACCCGGTCCACCAGGCCGCGGTCCAGCACCTGGCCAATATCCGCAGCTACCTGGCTGGTCTGGCGGCAGAAGCTGGCGTCGACGACCCCGATGCCTTTGCGCGCAAGTGGCACATCCTGATGAAGGGCTGCATCATGGCCGCCCACGAGGGTGACACGGCCGCTGCCCGCCGAGCCCAGGAAATCGGCGAACTGGTGCTGCGGGCGTACGGCATCTAGCGCGTTAGGCGGGTACGGTACAGCCCGGAAACCGGCCTGAGCCCGGGCCAGGCCGGGAATCCAAGCGCGGCATCGGCCACGCTTGCCGGTCATGGCCGATGCCGCTAGCACCTGGGCCGCGGGATCCCTGGTGCGCCTGGAATCCCGCGGCTGGGCTTTCCTGCTTGCGCCTCCCTGCTCAGCTCACCCCGAGTTTTTCCGCAGCCATCCTGGTCCCGGTCACCCGGTTCGCTATCTTCTGGAAGGCCACCTCGCGGGCGTAATCCGGAGAGCCGTGGTTGGGCTTCTCGTCGATGCTGAACGGTGAGAAGCCGCAGTCGTCCGTCGCACCGAGGCTCTCTTTCGGGATGAAGTTCGCCGCCCGCACCAGGGCGTCGCGGACTTCCTCAGGGCTCTCGACCCGCGGGTTCTGCGGGTTGGTGACGCCGATGTAGGCCATCTGCGGCACGCCGTTAGCGTCGTCGCGGAGGTAGTCCCCGATGAGCTTGTAGACCCGGTCCCGATCGCGCTCGCTGGCCAGCTGGATCAGGAAGTACCCGGCGTTCATCTGGAACATGCTCGGCAGCAGGTCGTTGTAGTCCACGTCGGCGCTGTGCACCGAGTCCCGGTCGCCGCCCGGGCAGGTATGGATGCCGATGCTGGACCGTTCCCCGGCTGAGAAGCGGCTGAGTACCCGGTTGTTGAGCTCGATGAAGTGCGGCAGCATATTGCGCCCGGTCCACGGGTTCCGCGGATCGTTCCTGGTGGACAGTCGTCCTTCGGTGAAGTCGATGGAGACCCGGGCGGCGCCGGCCGCGAACGCCTGCCTGATGTCCTTCTCGCACTCGTTGACGAGGTCTTCTTCGAACTGCGCCCGGGGATAGCCGGGCACCTCGTCGTCGAGCGGGTACAGCAGGGCCAGCATCGACGGCGCGATCACCGCCTGCTTCATCGGCTTGTGCGCCATCCCGATGGACTTCCGCAACGTGTCGGCCGCGTACGTCTTGTACCGGAACGGGCCGCTGGCCAGCCGGGGCAGCTGCCGCTTGTGCCCGTCGGCGAAGATCGCGAAGTACTGGCCGCCGTCGCCAGCCAGGTGGTCAGCCAGCCCGGTGCCGGCCAGGGTGTCGGTGATCGCGTAGGTGGCAAAGCTGGACCAGCGCTGCTCGCCGTCCGAGATGATGGGCTCGCCGGTCGCTTCCCCGCGCTCGATCGAGTCGCGGACCGCCGTGTCCTGCTCGGCTTCTAGCTGATCGTGCGTGATGGTGCCAGCGTCGTAGCTGGCGTAGGCCTCCTGCAGGCGGCTGGGCCGCGGGAGCGAGCCGACCGGCTCAGTCGGGATCCCAGTGCCTGTCCTCGGGTTGTAGTCAGTCATGCCGTGCCATCTCCCTTGATCGTCTGCGAGCGCGACATTGCGTCCCCGGACGCCACCTGGCGGAGCACGTGTACCAAGCGTGGTACGAGTGCGGGCAGCTGCTCAGCGATAAATAGACAAAACTGTCTCGTATCATTCGCAGAATATTCCGGTTACCAGCAGTGGTCAACGGAAGCTCTGGCGCGTTCCGGGGCTTCCCGGCAGCTGGCTGCCGGCGCGTCTGCCCGGTTGCGCAGGCCGCGCTGGCGGCTGCCGTGGCTGACGTGCCGGGGGCTGGTGTGGCTGGTGTAGCTGGTGTGACCCAGGTGATTCTGAGCCTGTGCCGGGCGGGCGTGATCAAGCAAAGGTGTCATTCCAGCGACCCTGACCGCGTCGCCGGCCGCTTGGCCCGCGACGGCCAGCGGCTACGGCTGCGCATCGCGACGACTTGGGCATGGGTCATTCAGATCACTGTGACTATCACCCGCCTGGAGGCCCTCGCGCCCGGCTGACCACCACCAACCGCCCCTACGTCAGAAAGGACACTCAAGGACCCGTGGAACCCCGCTCACCTGGCGCGATAGCCGTGCGGTCTGGCACGACCAGACGCTGAAACAGCAGGACGCCTCAGCCTCAGCCAGCCATATCAAGGCTTGATCATCACAGCTGGGCTATGCTGCCGGTCCGCCGGCGCTGAGCTCATCTTCTGGCCTGGTGGGTCCGGTCTGCTGGCCCGGTGGGGTCCGGGCCTCGACAGGTGTCCGGGCCAGGTGTCCGGGCCTCGGCAGGTGTCCGGCGGGCCTTCGCCCGGGCCTGCCTGGACCGGGGAGACCCAGTCATGGGCGCCAGCCGTTGCAGAAATTGTCTGCCTGGTACTACAGTCCCGGTTCGTGACCTGATCATGGTTCATGGCGGGGCGGCCCGGAGCCGTGCCTGGTAGTGGTGGTAGCGGGCGCGGGCCTGGTGTTTTCGCCGCCATTGCGACCAGGCGCGGCCGAGCTGGCGGGCGGTGGCGGTCATCGGGCTGGTGGCCAGGCGCAGTAGGCGGCGGGCTTCGGGGACGCTGACCTTGACCAGGCCGGGGTCTTCGGGGGGCGGCTCGTGGGCGCTGGCCGGGAGGATCCCGGTGTCGCGCCAGTCCCAGGGCTGCTGATCAGCGCCGGAGGCGGGGCGGCCGCGGTAGGCCGCGGGCGGGCGGCGGCGATAGCGAGCAGGGCGAGCGCGCACATGGACAGCACCGTGTGGCGGTGGAAGGAGTGCCAGAGCCGGACCTGGTGCTGATCGAATCCAGTCTGCCCTTTTGCCTGCTGGTGGCATTCTTCTACCGGCCATCTCTTGCCCGTCACGGCGAGCAGGACGCTCAGGGACGCCGGGCGGCCCGCTGGGGCGTGGCAGTAGAAGAATGCCAGGTCCGAGGGGTCGGACAGGCTGCGGCGGATCAGCGCCCAATGCCGCGGCGAGGCCGTCGCGGCCCAGGCCCAGGCGTAATCGCGGTGGCCCTTGCAGCCGCGCCCGCACGAGCGGGTCTGCCACGCCGCCGCGGGGATCAGCCGGGCCAGGAACGCCACGGTGACTTTCCGCCCGGAGCCGAGGATGACCTTGAAGTTAACCGGGACCGCGAACACGTATCCCTTCCCGGCGTCCTCGCAGGCCCGGCGCAGCTTCGCCGAGCGGCCATAGACCTCGTCCCCGGCGGCCCAGCCGAACGGCACCGCGGCGCCCACCGCCCCGGTGAGCATGCCGGTGGCCAGCTCGGTCTTGGTGGCGAACTGCACGTCGCGGGGGACCTGGGCCCGCTGACGGCGCAACCGGTCCGCGCACCAGGCCTTCGGCAGGTACAGCCGGAAGTCAAACAGCGCGTGACCACGGCCGGTGACGTACGCGCAGTTCACCACGGTCTGGCAGTTCTCCACCTGGCCGGTGATCCCCGCGTGCTGGCGGGCCACCCCCACCGTCATCTGCCCCTTTTTCAGCTCCGCGGTCTCATCGATCACCAGCACCGCCCGCGGATCAGCCAGGTGGGCCAGGATGAACCGCTGCAGGGCGCCCAGCGCCGTTTTCCAGTCCCAGGCGTGCTCGGCCAGCAGCGCCTGCAGCCGCCGCGGTGACCGGTGCCCCGCCGCCTCAGCGAGCTGCCAGCATGAGCGGCGATCCCCCGGCGCGGCCAGCAGCGCCCCGAGATAAGCGAACGCCGCCAGCCGCGACCTGGCCCGGGCGAACACCGGTGCGAGTAACCCGCGCAGCTCGTCATGCAGGTTTCCCAGCCAGCGGCCATCTTCTACGATGGCCGCAGCGGCCACCTGCTGATCTTGTCTTCTCACAAAGCATGATCATCCAGGTGGCCGTCCAGCGCTCGACGCCCGGCACGCCGCCCACATCATGATCATCCAGGCCCTACATCACGAACCGGGACTGTAGTACTGGTCTGGCCGAACTCCTCGCTACCCCGGAGCCAGGCGGGTGGGCTGGCCCGATGGGCCGGGACGCCATTGCGGCCGGAGGCGGACCGGGTGGGCAAGCCATTTATGCCGGCCATTCCTATTGACCGCCGGTATGGCGCGGGGATACTCTATCGAATCTAAATATTAGGAAACTTTCCTAATAGTTACACTCTTCTCACCCATCCTCCGGGAACAACGGTTCAACCTCGAGCGAATGCAGCAGCGTTACCCAGAATCCCTGGGATTTCACCGCCTACACCGTGGCTTTCGCCAAGAACACGCCGGTCACCTCGTCCCCATCCCCATCCCCATCCCCATCCCCATCGCCGACCCCGACGTCGTCCCCGTCCCCATCACCCACGTCCAGCTCAGGTTCGGGTGGTTGCACCGCCGCGGCCTGGCAACCAGGCGTGGCCTACGTCTCCGGCGACGTCGTGTCGTATGCGGGTGACAAGTGGACCGCCAACCAGTGGAACTACAACGAGACCCCCGGCGGCCCCTCAGGGGCCTGGAACAACGACGGCCCCTGCTGAGTCCTGCCCCGCAGGTCCCGGTCCCGGGCGGCAACTGTGCGCTGCCGCCCGGCACCACCATGGCTGAACCGCAGCAGCATTAGCTAGTCTCTGGCCCGAATGGCTATTGGGCGTCATGGGCGATCAACCAGAATCACTGATCACGCACCTATCGATACCCATGTCGGCTCTCACCTTGCGAAGCCCTGTTTCGGGGGCGAGTCGATCAGCTATCCCGAAGGTCTTCATTATGCTCGGACTCGGCTACGGCCTCGGATAGTACCGTGTATTCTTCATCGGTGAGCTTTCCTTGATCGTAGGCCGCGACTACGTCATCAAATGATCCGGGAACATACGGTGCTGGATCCTGTTGACTGACTCGTGCAAGGTCAAGGTATGTCTGCGGTTCAGCTCCTCGAAACCTCGGCCATGACCGTTCACGAAATCGCTGCGCTACCTCATCCAAGCTCATGGAGCCATTTCTTAGCGCATCGATTAGCTCAGTAACTTCCGTGTTCACCACGTCTCCTTAGGTTGAAGCTAGCATGCTCAGCTGACGTAACCAGTCAGGCCCCTTGTTGATCTGCGGCGTGTCGGTGCTGGCGTCCGCTTTGTGATCATGGTTTGGTTCCGGGATGCCGCATCCGGAGCAGCCGTCGTATGAGGAGCTGGCTGCCCGGGTCGCGGAGCTGCTGGCGGTGGTGGCGGAGCAGGCCGCGCTGATCGAGTCGCTGCGGGGCGAGGTGGCGGCGCTGCGGCGGCAGGCCGGCCGGGATTCCTCGAATTCCTCGCAGCCGCCGAGCCAGGACGGTCCTGCGGCGGAGGCCAGGGCGAAGGCAGGGGCGGGCAGCCGGCGGGCGCGGCCGGGCCGGTCCCAGGGCGGGCAGAAGGGCCATCCGGGCGCGGGCCTGGCGCGGGTCGCCCAGCCGGATGAGACCCTGGTCATCGAACCGCTGGCGTGCGGCGGGTGCGCCGCGGGCCTGGCCGGCGCTCCCGGCCGGGCCGCCTTCAGCGTGCAGGTCTTCGATATCCCGCCGGCGGCGCTGACGGTGACGGAGTACCAGATGATGCGCCGCACCTGCGGGTGCGGGCACGTCACGACCGCCCCGCCACCGCCGGGCGTGACCGGCGGCCCGGCGTGCTACGGGCCGGGCGTGACCGATGCGGCGACGCTGCTGGCCAGCACCGACGTGATCGGGATCGAGCGGGCCGCGGACCTGATGGGCGCCTTGTTCAAGGTGCCGGTCTCGACCGGGTTCGTCTCCCGCTGCCTGGTCCGCCTCGACGCGGCGTTAACCGCCGCCCGGTTCGAAGACGCGCTGAAGGACGCGCTGCGGGCGGCGGACGTGCTCGGCACCGACGAAACCCCGCCCCGCTTACCACCGCGGCTGCCAGCGCGGACGGCTGCGGGAACCCGCACGTCTACACGGCGCGGACCATGCGTGCCTATACCGGCGGCGGGCCGGACCTGATCTGGTACGGCGCAGCGGGGAACCGCACGAAGGCGGCGATCACCGGCTTCGGGATCCTGGACGGCTACCGCGGGGTGCTGGTCCGCGACGACTACGGCGGCTACCTCAGCTACGACGCCGGGCTCGCCGGGGTCCAGCAGTGCCTCGCCCACTTGTACCGCTACCTCGATGATGCCTACGCCATTGACCCGGTATCCCAGCTGTGGACCCGGCAGGCCGGCGACGCGCTGCGCGAGGCCGCCGCCGCCGTCAGGACCGCCCGCGCCGCAACCGCGCCAGCCTCGGCCCCGCGCTCCTGGCCCGCCTGCGCCACAGCTACGACCAGGCCATCGCGGCCGGGATCTCCGTCAACCTGTCCCGCCGCTGGCACAAGGGAAAACACCCCGGACTCGTCCTGGCCCGGCGGCTCAAGCGCAAAGCCGCCCAGGTCTGGCTATTCGCGGCCCGGTTCGACGTGCCCGCCACGAACAACGGATCGGAGAACGCCATCCGCGGCTACAAGCTCGCCGCGAAAATCAGCGGCTGCTGGCGCACCCTGGCCACCCTGCAGCGCCACTGCCGCATCCGCTCCTACCTCACCACCGCCCGCAGCCACGGCCGTCACCCCCTCGCCGCCATCCGCGACGCCCTCAACGGCAACGCCTGGATGCCACCCACCCCGGCGTAATCAACTAACCAGGCACCCCTGACTGGTTACCAGCTGACCTGTTTCCGGAATCGATGAGCCTGGCGGTGCCTCCATCAATCGAGTTATCATAGATAGACCAACTGTCAAACTCGTTCTTCAGTGACTCAAAAGTTCTCCGGTTCTGGCAACCCCATTCTGGGTCTTCCTGTTCTTGAATTACCTCGGGTGGGACGTATCTGCCACCTGGGCCGCTCCCGGCACGCCACTTTTCGTGACCTTCTCGATGCCGTGAATCTGTGCGCTGAATACTAGTTTCGATCGGGATGTTCACAAACAGCCCGTCGATCTGAGAGTAGCCCGCCTGGCGTAGATTCACAATTCTTTCACCTGTAGAGTCTAAGCTCGACATGGTTATATCCCAGATAACATTTTTCCCGTCCGTCATGGCTCTGATGGCCAAGCGTTTGGCGATGTGCGAGGATTCCTCGTGCGCCAAATCAGAGACTTCCATTGGCGACAGGCCGCTAATTTCGGGAATCATGTCTCGCCTGGCCATCTCCTCCTTAATGTCGTCTGGATTGATAGTTAGATATTGTGATCGATCAATCCTTGCCTGCTCTGCAAGAACGGTCGTCTTACCTGCTCCGCCAAGGCCCCCCGCAATCAGGGCCTTGTGATCACATGGAATGTCTCGAGCCCTATCGTATAGTTCAGCTACCAAGGTACTTTGAAGACGGTTACGTTCGCTGCTCCATATCTGCCGGTCAGAGTCAATGGTGTACAGATGCTTGGTTGTAAATCCCTCCACGCGAGCATCCTTGAGGTGATTATCTACAACTCGGACATGCTCTGACCACTCCTGATCAGTAAGAGGGCGAAGTGGTTCGTCCGCCGATTCGTCAGCTTTGACTGCCTTCGGTGGTGCTAGGTCTTGTGATTCGGTACTTGGATCGGGTGTGCCATCGCGGAAGTCCTGACTCTCTTGATTAGTTCCTGAACTGGTAGTGGATTCACTCTCGTCATCCACGCCCAGCTGTTCCTCCTCAAGGTGTGCCTTTCCGCTGTTTGCGTCCATGTCACCCCGGCTCTGCTGCGGGCCGTGTGCTCTGACGTCCACCAGTTCGTGCTTGGTCTCTTGCTGGATAACAACGGCTGGCGGTCCGGCTTGATCTTCTACAGCGGGCAACTCTGCAAAGTATTCCGGCTCCGGAAGTTGAGATCCATCTTCGCTAGAGTGGTCGGTGGCAACTGGGGTTGCGTCCGTATGGCGTAAAACATCGGCATATTCATCGCGGGTCCGCAGCTCAGCCTGTTTCGTTTCAGTTTCAAGCGTCTGCCGAAGAGCATTTGTATTCCAATCGCCTGCTTGGTCGCTGCGCCCGTAAGCGGTTCTTTCTGCAGCGCTGGGATCCTCATCTCCGACGACGATTTCCTGAGAGCTGTCATCTACTGACCTTGCCTTATCGGCCGAGCTCGCACTGTTCTCACTACCCGGGAAACGGTCTATTCCCATACCCCAACTCCCGATCTTGGGAAAGGAAATGATCCGGATGTTGATGTGGAAGCAAACCGATCAGAAGCGGTGAGCGTGGACGCTCTGCAACGTACTAATGCCGAGCAAGGTATGGTCGCCTGCATTAATGGCCTTCTCGTCGGCGGTTCGGCATGCTGTGCGGTGCGCGATGGGCTGATAAGCATCTAGCTGCTACTTAGTGACAGGAGAGTATCGGCGCGCTTTGGTGATCCAATGGCGCATCTCGGCAGCATGTGGGAGACGGGCCAAATGAGGCACGGCAGCCTGCCCCCCCGATTCCATCTGATGGCGCATGTGGCTGGTGACAGCAGATGATCTTCAGGCCGCACCTTAGCTAATCTGCCGGTCGCTAAGTTCGTCCACTCGCGGTGTATAATTCCCGTCATTAACATCCCAACGTCGGGCGAGCCGTGCCCGGGGCGCCCGGACAGTCCCGCTTCGCATCCTAGGCTTCAGGTTAGCTATGGTTTCGGCCAGGTTCCTGCAAAATGACCATTCTTCCCGGACCGGTCGGACCCGCACCTGTGGAGGGCCGCGTTCAGCATGCCGAAGCAATTGGCGGTCAGACATCAGGTCGGTCAGCCTGCTCACCGGGAGCCTCGCCGAGGGCGTCCAGGAAGGTCTTGGCCCAGTAGGCGACGTCATGTTCCAGCACCCGCCGCCGCATCGACCGCATCCGGCGCCTGGCCTCTCTCGGGGAGATGGCCGCGGCATGCACGATGGCGTCCTTCAGCCCCTCGATGTCATGTGGGTTGACCAGGAACGCGGCGGTCAGCTCGTCCGCCGCGCCGGTGAATTCGCTCAGTACCAGTGCGCCGCTCTCGTCGTGACGGCAGGCCACATACTCCTTGGCCACCAGGTTCATCCCGTCCCGCAACGGGGTGACCAGCATCACGTCCGCGGCCAGGTACAGCGCCGCCATCTCCTCCCGTGGGTAGGACTGGTGCAGGTAATGCACTGGCGGGTTGCCCAGTTCCCCGTGCTCTCCGTTGATCCGGCCGACCGTCACCTCGACCTCGTTCCGGAGCCGCCGGTAGTGCTCCACCCGTTCCCGGCTGGGGCTCGCCACCTGCACGAGCACTGCCCCGGGCGGCCCGAGGCGGCCCTCGTCGAGCAGCTCGCCGTAAGCGTTGAGGCGATGCAGGATGCCCTTGGTGTAGTCGAGCCGGTCGATGCCGAGCAGCACGATATCCGGCTTGCCGAGCGCTTCCCGGATCTCCTGGGACCGGTCCTGCACGTCCGGCCGCTTGGCCAGCTCCTCGAAGGCCGCCGAATCGATGGAGATCGGGAAGGCCGCGGCCCGGACCGTCCGGCCTGCGGCCATGTCGTCCCTGGGACGCCGGCGGACGCCCGCCGAGCCGCTCCGCCCAGGCGTGCTCCCCACCATGTCACGGGACCCACCGCGGCTCGCGACGGCGCCAGGACCAGCGACACCAGGGGAATCAGCGACAGCAAGGAGGCCGGCCGCAGCAGGGAGACCAGCGAGACCAGCGGACTCTCCGGAAACGCCGGAACCGCCCGAGGTATCCGACACCCAGACCCGCGCCCCGTGCGTCGCCAGGCCCGCGCTCCGGCGGCACGCCCGCAGGAAGTTCGTGGCGTCGCCCTGCCGCTGGAAGCCGAGCAGGTCCGCGCCGAGCAGGCCCTGCACGATCTTCCGCCGCCACGGCAGCTGGGCGAAGATCTCATAGCCGGGGAACGGGATGTGCGTGAAATGCCCGATCTGCACGTCACTGCGCTGTTCCCGGACCATCGCAGGCACCAGTTGCAGCTGGTAGTCGTGCACCCAGACGGTCGCGCCGGGCGCCGCCTGCTCCGCCACGGCCTGCGCGTACCGCCGGTTCACCGTCACGTAAGCGTCCCACCACTGGCGGTGGAACTCGGGCTGCGCGATCACGTCGTGGTAGAGCGGCCACAACGTCGCGTTGCAGAAGCCTTCGTAGTAGTCGCGGACCTCGTCAGCGGACAGGCCGACGCTCACCAGGTGCATGCCGCCGGTGTCAAACGGCTCCGGGGCGTCATCCGCCGTGCCGGTCCACCCGATCCAGGCTCCGCCCGCCTTGCGCATCACTGGTTCCAGCGCGGTGACCAGCCCGCCCGGGCTGGGCCGCCATTCGACCTCGCCGTCCGCACCTTCGGCCCGGTCCACCGGCAGCCGGCTCGCGGCCACCACGAAGGCATGCTCGCCCGCTGCCGCCTGCTTCCGCACCGTCATGCCAGCACAAAGGTCATATCGGGGAAACTGATCAGCCTAGGAAACATGTCAGGACGAGCCTCATCTCTTTCCGCAACGCCAACCTCGCCAGGAACTGCCCTGGCCAGCATGACTCATCCCGGTGGCCAGCGAAGTCCTTGACCGGCAGCATCACCCCAGCCTATGCAGTGGCCCATTGGCGGTTAACCCGTCAGCCAGCGCGCTGGCGGCCGAGCGGACGAGCGCCGCGGTGGCGTCCAGCCCGGCCCGCTCGGGGAAGCGAGGCCGGGCGCTGATCCGGAAACCGTCGCCGGGGGTCCGAGGGAGCACATGCAGGTGTACATGGCCGACTTCCTGCCCGGCCGCGGCCCCGTCGGCCAGGAACAGGTTCACTCCCTCGCACGGTACCCCGGACCGGCGCAGCGCGAGTGCGAGCCGCTGGCCCACCCGGAAGACCGCGGCGCCCAGCTCCCCGTCGAGATCTGCCAGGCTGGCCGCGTGCGCCCGGGGCACCACCAGCAGATGGCCCTGGGTCAGCGGCCGGATGTCCAGGAACGCCACCACCTGGTCGTCCTCATGCACGAGGCTCGACTCCAGGTGCCCTGCGACGATGCCGCAGAACACGCACGGATCCCGTGCAGCAGTTGTGCTCATGCCGACATTGTGCCGGGCCGAAGCAAAGACTTGCCTATGTCGAGGTAAAGACGGGCCAGGGCCGGAAACCGGCGGTTTTCCGCGGCGCGTTGTGCGCCGCAGTTGACGCACCATGTACCAGCCTGGCCGAAGCCCCCCCAGAGGTGTGCTGACCAGACCAGGATGGGCGGATGACCAAGCAGGGGCGGGCGGTCCTGGTGACCGGGGGGGCGCGTGGCATCGGCCGGGCAGTGGCCGGTGCGTTCGCGGATCAAGGCGACCGGGTCGCGGTGCACTTCGGCTACTCAGCCGATCTGGCCGCCGAGGCCCTGACCGGGCTGCCGGGGCGCGGCCACGTGGCCGTGCAGGCTGACCTGGCCGACCCTGCAGCGGTGCGCCGTATGGTGGATCAGGCGGCCGAGGCCCTGGACGGCCTGGACGTGCTGGTGAACAACGCCGGGGTGTACACGCCGCACCCGATCACCCAGGTGTCCTACGAGGAATGGCAGGCGGCCTGGCGGGACACGCTGGCGGTCAACCTCGTGGGCGCGGCCAACGTGACCTGGTGCGCGGTGCAGCACATGATCCCGAGAGGCGGCGGCCGCATCGTCAACGTCTCCTCCCGCGGTGCCTTCCGCGGCGAGCCGGGCCAGCCCGCGTACGGGGCGAGCAAGGCCGGGCTGAACGCGTTCGGCCAGTCGCTGGCCCGGGCCCTGGCCCCGCACGGCATCTCGGTCACCACCGTGGCGCCGGGTTTCGTGCAGACCGACATGGCCGCCGCCAGCCTGACCGGGGCCAGGGGTGAGGAGATCCGCCAGCAGAGCCCGTTCGGCCGGGTGGCCACCCCGGCGGAGATCGCCGCCGCCGTGCTGTACCTGGCCTCGCCCAAAGCCGAGTGGGCCAGCGGCACCATCCTCGACCTCAACGGCGCCTCCTACCTCCGCCCCTGACCGCCCGGACATCAGCGCGGCGCATTTTCGGCCGCCGGTGGGCTGTTGCACATCCACCAGCACCTGCGGCCGGTCCGGCCTTCGCCGTCCGGCCCGCCCTGCCTCCCGGAATGCCGGCACCACCAGCACCACCGGCCACATTGATCATGCCTGCGGCCACTCTTCACGACTTCCAGTCATGATCACGGGTGATTTGTCTAGAATTGTCCGTAGGGAACGCGTGAAAAGAAGTCAATCCGCAACGGCTCCCCGGTGACCCACTAGGTACCGCGCTGATGGAGGGCGCGCGGTTGAGTAGCTCCAGTAACAGCGGGCTCACTGGCCACACAGGGAGGTCTCGCGGGCCCGGGTGAGCGGACGGTCAGGGCCCGGGACGGGCCGGTCAGTACACCGTTAGGGCTTCGGTGGCGTCGCGGAGGCGGGCGCGCAGGTCGTCGCGGCTGGCCCGGTGGTAGAGCGGGCCCCCGCCGTCAGCGAGCAGCATGCGCACCTTGGCCACGCCCCGGACCGGTACCGGGCCGGGCTGGCGCAGCCGCCGGATCAGCTCGCCGAACTCGCCGGACGCGGCCCGGATCCGGTCCTGGCGGACCGGCACCGGCGCGGGGCTGCCCACCGCCAGCCGCCGCACCGGCGCGGCCGGGCCCGCGGCCATCGCCAGCAGGCGCTCCGCGCTCCGGGCCAGGTCGGCGCGGACCGACGGCCGGGCCAGCGCCTGGGCGCGCAACGCCAGCAGGGCGCTGGCGTCGGGGGAGGCGCCCCGGGCCAGGGCGGCGTCGAGCCGGGCCGCCCGCAGCGTCGCGACGATCCGGTCCCAGGGCCGGACCGGCGTCATGACCGGGCAATCGCTTTCCAGTAGCAGCAACATGACGCACCTCCCGGTCAGCAGCCAGCGGGCGGGCAGCCCGCGCTGGCGTCCGGCTCCCATCCATCGTGCCCGGCCAGCCCTGGACCCGCTATGGGCAACGGGCAACAGGTGCCTGACCGTCCAGCCACTTTGTGACCTGTCAACTAGTATTACAGGTCACGCATGACCCGTCAAGTTGCTTAAGAGGTCACGGAACGGCCTATGCTAGGCGGGTGACGATTCCCCCGTGGGTCCCTGACGGGCACAAGCACGCGCCCGAGCCCCTGCTCCTGGTGGAGTCCTTCGTGAACACCCGGGATCTCGATCTGGGCACCGACCTGCTGGCCGAGACCGGCCCGGCGAACACCTGGCTACGCCAGGCCGGGCTGCTCAGCCCGGACCGGGCCGCTGACACCGGCGACCTGCAGGCTGCCCGCGCGGTCCGGGAGAGCATCCGGGGGCTGCTCACCCACAACGGCGGCGGCCCGCCGCCCGGGGGCCCGGAACTCAGCCCGCTGCGGGCCCTGGCGGCCGAGCCGTTGCAGCTGGACATCAGCCCGGACGGGCAGATCGAGGTGGCCGCCCAGCCGGATGGGCGGCTCCAGGCTGGCCTGCTCCGCCTGCTGGTCATCATCCGCGACGCGCAGCAGGACGGCAGCTGGCCACGGCTGAAGGCATGCGCCAACCCGGAGTGCCGCTGGGCCTTTTTCGACAGGTCGCACAGCCGCCGCGGAACCTGGTGCGACATGGCCAGCTGCGGGAACCTGATCAAGAACCGTAACCTGCGAGCCCGCCGCCGGGAGAGCTGATGTCGTCGATGATCAGTCGGCCCAGCCGCAGGTGGTGCCGGGTGGCCGCGGCCGCCGGGTAGTTCCGCACCGACCACTCCACCTGCCGCAGCACCATGTGCGCGAGATAGGCCCGGGCCACCCGGCTGCCCGCCAGTTCGAGTAGTTGCGCGCCGATGCGGCGCCGCAAGACCTCATGGTCATAGACGTAGAACAGCAGTGTGGCGAGGTCGAAGGCACGGTCACCGGCCAGCAGCGGCGGGTTGATGTCGATCACCCCGGTGATGCTGTCGCCGGCCGCGTCCGCCGAGTGCAGCAGGTTCTGGAAGTGAAAGTCGAAGTGCACGAAATCGGCGGCGGCCGGGATGGCCGGGCAGCAGCTGTCACCGACCCGGCGCAGCGCGGCCAGCAGGTCGCGGGTGTCCGGGCTGGCCTCCAGGGTGGCGTGCAGGCAGTATCCGTCGCCGCCGGCCGTCAGCGTCTGGCTGATCAGGGCGGCCCAGTCGGCCGACCCGTCGCCCAGCCAGGCCTGCGCGTCGTTCAGCCGGAACAGGTCCGGGAGCAGCCGGCTGATCCCGTCGTAGTCGGGCTCGCCGTAGTCCAGGCCGAGGGCAGGCCGGGCAGCCGCTCCTGGATCCAGAACCCGAACCGCATCGTGGCGCCGATGGCCTGGAACCGCGCGGCCGGGTAGGCCCGGTCCCGCGCCGGCCGAGCATCTCGTCCAGTGCGTGCAGGTAGCTGACTGCGGCCCCGGCCGGTCCCGGAGCGATCTTGAGCAGCCCGGTCTGGCCGTCGGCGCCGGTCACCCAGAACGCCGCGGCCGACTGACCGTCCCTCGCCGGGGACACGAGCGGCAGGTCGAGCCCGGCCTGCTCCCGGATGAGCTGGCGCACCTGCTCTGCGGTGAACCCCATCAGGTCTTGACCGCGGCCCCGCACCAGGCGGCGACCTCGGCTGGGCTGGGCGGGCCCGGGGCGACGGCCTGCTGTCCGGCGTCGCGGCCGGCGGCGAAATTGTCCTTTCCGCCGAGCCAATAGTCGGACCTGCGCGCCGGATAGGCGTGTGTGGTGTCGATCCGGGCGGTCTCCGGGCGGTCTTATTGGCGCCCACAGTGCGCCCCCGCAGCCAATTCGCTGTCATTGTGTACCCCAGCCCGCCGCCTCGGTACCACCTCGATTGGCAGCATAACCGGGGTCGGCCCGGCAAATAAGGCCCGGTCCGGGCAGATCGGTGGCCGGCTCCGCCCGCCGCCGCGAGCCGCCCGGGCGGCCCAGGCCATGGCGCTCCGGGAAAGGCCCGATCCGGGCGTTATACGATCAGTCGGCGAGGACCGTGGTGGTGACGTGGCCGGGTCACGGATTCCTGGAGCAGACGCCGCGGGCCCACCACGCCGGGTATCGCCCGGTGCCCATCAGCCAGTGTTCATCGCCTAGTGCTCATCACCCGGGGAGGCAGATGAGGATCCCCCGGCTCCGGATCGCCGATCCCGGGCTCACCTCGCTGAAGGCCGCGGCCCGCCCGGCGATCGTGATGCCTGCCGTGTTCGCGATCGCGGACAAGGTCATCCAGCAGCCGCAGACCGCGACGTTCGCCGCATTCGGCTCGTTCGCCATGCTGGTGTTCGCCAGCTTCTCCGGCCCCTGGCGCAGCCGCCTCACCGCCTACCTGATGCTGGCGGTGTCCGGCGCGGCCCTGGTCGTGCTGGGCACGCTGTGCTCGGGCAACGCCTGGCTCGCCGCCGGGGCCATGGCCGTGGTCGGCTTCCTGATCCTGTTCTCCGGGGTGATCAACGGGTACTTCGCCGCCGGGAGCAGCGCGGCCATCCTCGCCTTCATCATCGCCGATGTCGTCCCGGCACCTGCCGCCGAGATTGGCTGGCGGCTGGCGGGCTGGGGCATGGCCGCGGCCGCCGGGATCGCCGCAGCCATGCTGCTCTGGCCGCCGCGCGACCGGGCCAGCCTGCGGGCGGACGCCGCCCGTGCCTGCCTGACCCTGGCTGACCTGGCCGGTGCGCTCGCCGGGCCCCGGCAGGTACCCCAGGCCCAGGTCGCCGCGGCCCAGCAGGCCGTGCGCGGGCTGCATAACCGGCTGGCCGCGATCCCGCACCGGCCGACCGGGCCCACCAGCCGGGTCGCGGCCCTCGCCGCTCTGGTCGATGAGCTCGGCTGGCTAGCCGACTCGTTCGCTGCCCTGGGCGAATCACCCGCGGCGAAACTGTGTGCCGCGGAGAACGCGGAAACCATGCTGGCGGTGGCCGCCGTGCTGCGGGCCAGCAGCGCCGAGTTGTCCGGCCAGCGGGACCAGGCCGGGCTGGACGGATCCGGCCTGGACCGGGCCGTCCGCCAGCAGACCGGGCCGGACCAGGCCGCGGTCAACCGGGCCATGCAGGACGGGGCCGCCCGGGACGGGGCGAGACCGGACTGGGAGTGCACCGAGCGGCTGGACCACGCGCGGCAGGCCGCGGTGCAGGGACTGGCCCGGCAGATCGTCGGGCAGCCGGTCCTGCCCGACGAAAAGTCGCTGGCCATGATGGTGGACCGCCCGTTCCGGGTGCACGCCATCTCCTACACCACCCGGCAGATCGCCGGGTACGCCCGGGCTGTCAGTGCCGGGCCCGACGCGGCCAGCGTCACCACCGCCCCGCCGGTGGTGACCGCCAGCGCCGCCGCGGCCGGCACCGCCGGCACAGCGTCGTCCGGCACAGCGTCGTCCGGCACAGCGTCGTCCGGCACAGCGTCGTCCGGCACAGCGTCGTCCGGCACAGCGTCGTCCGGCACAGCGTCGTCCAGCACAGCGTTGTCCAGCACGGGCGCATCCGACCCGGGCGCATCCGGTCCGGGCGGCCCGCGGCGTGCGCGGCCGGGCAGCGTGCTCTCGCGGCTGGTGCTGTGGGTCGAGGAAGACTTCGCGGCCGCACACGCCACGGCCCGGTCGGTCTGGTTCCGCAACAGCGTCCGGGGCGCGGTGGGCCTCGCCATCGCCGTGTTCATCGCCCAGAAAACCGGCCTGCAGCACTCCTTCTGGGTGGTCCTGGGCACCTTGTCCGTGCTCCGCTCGAACGCGCTGGGCACCGGCTGGACCGTGCTGACCGCGCTGGCCGGGACCGCGGTGGGCATCCTGGCGGGCGCGGCCATCCTGATCCCGGTCGGCAGCCACGACACCGTGCTGTGGGCCATCCTCCCGGTCGCGGTCCTGCTCGCTGCCTACGCGCCGCGGGTGATCTCGTTCGCGGCCGGCCAGGCCGCGTTCACCGTCGTCATCCTCATCCTGTTCAACATCATCCAGCCCGCGGGCTGGCGGGTCGGGCTGGTCCGGATCGAGGATGTCGCGATCGGCTTCGCGGTCAGCCTGGGCGTCGGCCTGGTGTTCTGGCCGCGCGGCGCGGCCACCTTGCTGCGCGCGAACCTGGCCGAGGCCTACTCTCGCAGCGCGGACTACGTGGCGGCCATGGTGGCCCAGCTGACCGCACCCACCTGGCCTGGTGATCCGGTGCAGGCAGGCACCGCGGCCACGGCCGCGGTGCACCGGCTCGATGACTCGTTCAGCCAGTACATTGGCGAGCGGTCGGCCACGCGGATCGATCCGGACACGATCACCCGGATGGTGGCCGGGGCCGCCCGGGTGCTGCGCACCGGGCAGTCCCTGGCCGACCTGGACCGGGCCGCGGTCAGCGGCCCGGAGCCGCTGCCCGCGGGCGCGGCTCCCTGCGGGGCCAGCCTGCCCGCTGAGGCTCAGGCGCTCCGCTCCTGGTTCGTCACGCTGGGCGACTCCGTGGTCAACGGCACGTCCACGCCCCCGCCCCAGCACCGGGACCCCGCGGCCCGGCGCGAGCTGCTGCAGTGCGCCCGCGAAGCGATCGGCAGCGGTGACCCACTGGCCGCCCGGGGGGCGCTGCTGGCGCTGTGGACCAGTGAGCACCTGGACGCGTTGTGGCGGCTGGAGAAGCACCTGGCTCCGCTGTCACCGCCGGGCACAGCGGCCCCGACCGCGCGGCCCGCGGCGGTGGAACCCAGCACCGAGCCCGCGGCCGCGGAGCCGGGGACCGCTCCCTGATTACAGCGGGGGCTCGTGGTACCGGCGCTCCTCATACACCTCGGACGGCGGGACCGTGCTGGTCCGCTGCCGCCGGGACATGAGGAAGGCCAGCGAGATGATCAGCCCGATGACGCCGCCGATCATCACGATCAGCCCGACCAGCCGCAGGTTCACGTACGCGGGAGACCAGTTGATGGCGAATCGTAGGATCGCGCCGACCACGATGAGCGCGATGCTGCCGCCAATGGTCATGACCAGCTACCTCCTGTCGCCCCGGGCGGAGCCCGCTGGCAGCCGCGGGACCGGGACCGGGCGGGCGCCCGGGCCGCTGCTGTCCCGCAGCGCGTGCGCCCCCCTGCTTCCCCGGAAACCCCGGCACACACCTGTCTGCGCGCGGCCGTGCGCTAGCCGGGCGTGAGGGCGCTGGGCTGGTAGGCGGCGCGCAGGCGTTGCTCGGCCGCAGGCACCGCGCCGAGATGGTCGAGCCCGAGCAGGGCGGCGCCCGCGATCGGCGGCACCGGCACGACCCAGGCCCGCGCCGCTGGCGCCCGGGCGGCCAGGCGCTGGGTAAGGTTCCCGTTCAGCCCGGGGTCGCGTGCGGTCAGTATCCCGCCGCCGAGCACCACGGGAGTGTCCAGCTGACCCAGGCCGAGCCGCCCGATAACCGTGCTGACCATGAGGCACAACTCGTCGGCCAGCCGGCTGACCAGTTCGCTGGCGACCGCGTCGCCCTTGGCCGCCAGGGCGAGCACGGCCGGCGCCAGGCCGGCCAGGTCGTCAACGTCGATGCGGCCCTGGTGGATGCCGATGGCCACGTCACGCACGGTGGGCACGGCGAAGTGGGCGGCTACCGCCGGGCGCAGCGCGGTCGGGCGGCCCCGGCCGTCTTCGGCGCGGATGGCCCACCACAGCGCCTCGCTGCCCAGGCCGAGCCCGCCGCCCCAGTCTCCGGTGATATGGCCGAGCGCGAGGAAGCCGGTGGTCCGTCCGTCCGGGTGCACGCCCACGCAGTTGATGCCCGCGCCGCAGGTGACCGCGACGCCCCAGGGCCGCCCGGCCGGGAGGACCAGCCCCGCCCGGAGCACCGCGAACGTGTCGTTGGCCACCGTGGTGCTCACGCTCCAGCCCTGCGCCGCCAGCATCGCGGCCAGTTGCTCCTCCTCCTCGGGCAGGTCCGCGTTGGCCATGCAGGCGATGGTGTGCGTGGCCAGCGCCGGGCCGGCCGGGAGGCCAGCCTCCCGGGCCGCCGCGCTGATCGTCGCGCCGATCGCGGTCAGCACCTGCTGGGTCGGGAACGTGCGCACCCCCGGCCCGCGCCCGCTGGCCAGCACCGTCCCGTCCGCGGCCACCAGCGCGATGTCGGTCTTGCTGTTCCCGCCGTCGATGGCCAGGACAGCGGGCAATGTTGGCCCGGGGGGGCGACCCCCCGGAACCCCCCGCGAGTCGCTGGCAGTGTTGGCCCGGGGGGGCGATGCCCCGGACCCCCCCGCGCGTCGCTGGCTCGGAGGGGACACGCCTGCGGCGCGCCCCGCCTCACCAGCGAGAGGCCCGGGGGGGCGACCCCCCGGAACCCCCCGCGAGTCGCTGGCAGTGTTGGCCCGGGGGGGCGACCCCCCGGAACCCCCCGGGCTAGCACTATTCACTGGCAGCCCAGGGGAGGTAGGCCTGGTTCTCCGCGATCAGCCGGGCGGCCAGGCCGTCGGCCAGGGCCAGCTGGCCGACCAGGGGGTGGGCCAGCAACGCCGCGCGCACCCGGTCCCGGCCGCCGCGCCGGGCCGCGTCCACCGCGAGTTCCTCGTACGCGGACACGTGCGCGACCAGGCCGCGCAGCAGCGGGGGCAATGGGGCGAGCGGCACCGGGCGGGGCCCGTCCGCGCCGATCACCGCGGGCACCTCGATCACCGCGTCGGCGGCCAGGAAGTCGAACGTGCCCGCGTTGCGCACGTTGACCACCTGGGTATCCCCGGTGTCGCCGGCCAGCGAGGCGAGCAGCGCCACCGCGGCCTCGGAGTAGTACGCGCCGCCGCGCTCGCCCAGCAGCGCGGGCTTGCGGTCCAGCGCCGGGTCGGCGTACATGGCCAGTAGCCGCCGTTCCAGCGCGGCCACTTCCTCGGCCCGGGTCGGCTGACCCCGTTCTTCCGCCACCACCTGGTCGTGCGCGTAGAAGTACCGCAGGTAGTACGAGGGCACCATGCCCAGCTCGGGCAGTACGGACGCAGGCAGGCCGGTGTGCCCGGCGATCTCGGCGCCGCGGGTGGCGATCAGCTCGGGCAGCCGGTCGGTGCCGTCCACCACCGCGGCCCGCTCCCAGGTCAGGTGGTTGAGCCCGACGTGGTCCAGGGCCACCTGGCCGGGCTCGACGCCGAGCAGCGCGGCGAACTGCCGCTGGAAGCCGATGGCCACGTTGCACAGGCCGACGGCACGGTGCCCGGCGTCGAGCAGGGCCCGGGTGACGATGCCGACCGGGTTGGTGAAGTCGATGATCCAGGCGCCCGTCTCGGCCCGCTGCCGGGCGCGCTCGGCGATGTCCAGCACGACCGGGACGGTGCGCAGCGCCTTGGCCAGCCCGCCCGCCCCGGTGGTTTCCTGGCCGACGCAGCCGCACTCCAGCGGCCAGGTCTCGTCCCGCTGCCGGGCCGCCTGCCCGCCGATCCGCAGCTGGAGCAGGACCGCCCCGGCCCCGTCGAGCCCGTCGTCCAGGCTGGCCGTCCAGTGCACCCGGGCGGGATGGCCGTAGGCCCGCATGATCCGCGCGGACACCGGCCCGACCACCGCGAGCCGGCTCTCGTCCGGATCGACCAGGACCAGCTCGGTGACCTTCAGCCCGGGGCCGGTACCGGCCTGGCTCAGCCGGGCCACCCCGTCCACCAGTTCCGGGGTGTAGGTTGACCCGCCGCCGACCACCGCGACCTTCATCGCGCCGCCCGCATTTCCGCTCCTGCCTGCGCGACAAGGCACGCGGCCGCGTGCCCGGGGCGCAGCTCGGTGAGCTCCGGCGTGACCTGCTGGCACGCGTCGATGGCCAGCGGGCAGCGGGCGCGGAACCGGCAGCCCGGGGCCGGGTCGATGACCTTGGGCGGCTCGCCCCGGCCGGCTTCCGCGGTCACGTCCAGCGGCGCGCGCGGGTCGGGCACCGCGGACAGCAGCAGCTGGGTGTACGGGTGCTCGGGATGCGCCAGCACCTCCTCCACCGGCCCGGACTCCGCGATCCGGCCCGCGTACATGACGATGAGCCGGTCCGCCACATAGCGCGCGCTGGCGATGTCATGGGTGATGTAGAGGATGGACACCCCCTCCTCGTCGCGCAGCCGGACCATCAGGTTCAGCAGCCCGATCCGGATGGACACGTCCAGCATGGACACGGGCTCGTCGGCCAGGATCAGCTTCGGCCGCAGCGCCAGCGCCTGGGCGAAGCCGACCCGCTGCCGCTGGCCGCCGCTCAGCTCGTGTGGGAAGCGCTGCAGCACCTCGGCCGCGGGGGACAGCCCGACCACCTCGAACACCCGCTCCGCCTCGGCCTGCCGCTGCGCGGCGGACAGCTCCGGCCGGTGCAGCTTGAGGCCGCGCAGAATCCCGTGCGAGATCCGGTGCACCGGGTTGATCGAGCTGAACGGGTCCTGGAACACCATCGGGACCAGCCCGGTGTAGTGCAGGGTGTCCCGCCTGGATCGGAGCTGGGACACCGGCCGGCCCTGGAAGTAGATCTCGCCGCTGGTCGGCTGGTACAGCTTGGCCAGCAGCCGGGCGATGGTGCTCTTGCCGCTGCCGCTCTCCCCGGCCAGGGCCACGATCTCCCGCTCGCCGATGGCCAGGCTGACGTCATCGACTGCGTGCAGGGTGAGCCGGGACAGCGCGTTGCCGATCTTGAAGTGCTTGGTCAGGCCCGTGGTCCGCAGCAACGGCCCGGCACCGGGTGGGCCGCCCGGGTGGCGCTCAGCCTCAGTCATCGCTGCCTCCTGCGGCGTTGCGGTCCTCACTGGCCACGCTGGTTTTGCCGCTGTCACCAGCCACGCTGGTCACCGGGGGGTGGCAGGCCGCCGGGGACGCGGTTCCGTTGCTGATGGCAGGCAGCAGGCAGCGGACCTGCACCTCGCCGACCTCATAGAGCCCGGGCGGGGTGGTCCTGCACATCTCCATGACCTGCGGGCAGCGCGGTGCGAACCGGCAGCCCGCCGGGAGGCGGGCCAGGTCAGGCGGGCTGCCCGGGATGCCGGTCAGCGGCTGCCGCGGGCCCTTGATCGACGGGAACGCCTCCAGCAGCCCGATGCTGTACGGGTGCCGCGGGGCGTCGAACACCTGCCGGGTCGCGCCGAACTCGGCCACCTGCCCGGCGTACATCACCATCAGCCGGTCCGAGAAGTGGCTGACCAGGGACATGTCATGGGTCACGAAGATGATCGCGAAGCCGAGCTGCCGCTGCAGCTCCTTGATCTGCACCATCAGCGAGCGCTGCGCCACCACGTCCAGTGCGGACGTCGGCTCGTCCATGATCACCAGCTCTGGGGTGAACAGCATGGCCATGGCGATCATGGACCGCTGCCGCATCCCGCCGGACAGCTGGTGCGGGTAGCTGCCCAGGTGCACCGGGTCGATGCCGACCATGCGGAGGACCTCCGCGGACCGGCTGGCGATCTCGGCCCGGGAGGACACCCCGTGCGCCCGCATCGCGTCCCGGAACTGGGCGCCGATCGACGTCACCGGGTTGAGCGCATTCATCGCACTCTGCATGACCACCGACATGTCCTTCCAGCGCACCGCGGCCAGCTGGGCGTCGGTCAGGCCGACCAGGCTGCGACCCTGGAAGGTCACGCTGCCGCCGGTGACCACGGCGGGCGGGGCCAGCAGCTGGGCGATGGCGAACAGCAGGGTCGACTTGCCGCAGCCGGACTCGCCGACGATGCCGATGAACTCACCGGGGGCCAGGTCGAAGCTCACCGCGTCCACCGCGCGGACGCTGCCGCGGTCGGTGGCGTACTCCACGCTCAGCTCGCTGACCCGCAGGACCGGGTCCCGGTGCAGCACCGGAGCGGCCGCCTGCTGGTGCTGGCCACCTGGGGTCTGGTCAGGCACGGGTCACCGGCCTTCTGCGGGCCGGCCGCAGCGCGGGGTTGCCGATCTCGTCGAAAGCGTAGTTGAGCAGAGCGAACGCCGCGCCGAGCGCGGCGATGCAGGCGCCCGGCGCGAGCGCCCACATGGGCTGGCCGGTCTGCAGCGCCGCCTCGTTCTGCGCCCAGTACAGCATCGTGCCCCAGCTCTGCGTATTCGGGTTGCCCAGGCCGATGAACTGCAGGCTGGAGGCGAACAGCACCGCGTACAGCGCGTTGGTCAGGAAAGCCGCCACGATCAGCGACGTCATCGTGGGAATGATCTCCACCACGATGATGTAGAGCCGCCGCTCGCCGCGGACCCGCGCCGCCTGCAGGAAGTCCCGGTGGCGCAGGGAGAGGGCCTGCGACCGGAGCTGGCGTGCGGTGTAGGACCAGCTGGTGACGGTGATCACCAGGATGAGCACCAGGGTGCCGCCGCCGTGCGCGTAGCCGGCGATGATGATCAGCAGCGGGAACAGCGGGATGACCAGCAGCACGTCGGTGAGCAGGCTGAGCGAGCCGTCCCACAGCCCGCCCAGGTAGGCGGCGGCCACCCCGATCAGGACAGCGATCCCGGTCGCGGCCAGCCCGACCGTGAACGCGATGATCATCACGTTCCTGGTCCCCCAGACGAGCTGGGCCCACAGGTCCTGGCCCTGCGCGGTGGTGCCGAGCAGGTGCGCGGTGGACAGGCCCAGTCGCGGGGCGTAGGCGTCCGCGCCCGGGTCGTCGTGCGCGATCAGGCCGGGGAACAGCGCCGCGAACAGGAATATGGCGAGCAGCACGGTGCCCGCGGTGGCCTTGCGGTTCGACCGCACCGCACGGCCCATCCGGGCCAGCGCGTGCCGGGCAGGCGGCGCAGGCTGCGCTGCCCCGGCGCTGCCTGGCTCGCTGCTGGGCAGCTGGCCGACGGCGTCGGGGGCGGCGGGGACCCCGGATATCGGCATCGACATGGCTAGCCCGCCGTCCTGGTCCGTGGGTCGAGCAGCGCGGTGGCGATGTCGGCGAGCAGGATGGCCAGCAGCACCGCGACGGTGATGAGCAGGAACAGCGCCTGTTCCAGCGGGTAATCCTCGCCCTGCACGGCCTGCAGCAGCATGTAGCCGACGCCGGGATAGTTGAACACGTACTCGATCAGGATGGCCCCGCTGACCACGAACCCGAGGGACATGGCGAAGCCGGTGAGGTTGGGCAGGATCGCGTTGCGGGCCGCGTAGCCGACCATGATGCGCCGGCTCGGCAGCCCCTTGGCCCGGGCCATCCGTACGTAGTCCTCGGCCAGCGTGGTGATCATCGTGTTCCGCATGGTCAGGATCCAGGTGCCGATCGTGGTGATCAGCAGCGCGATGGCGGGCAGCGCGGCGTGCGACAGCACGTCCTGGAAGAAGGTGAGGTTGAGGCCCGGGCTGTCCGTGGACACGTAATAGCCGCCCTCGGTGGGCAGCCAGTGCAGGGTGATCCCGAAGATCAGCACCAGCACCATGCCCATCCAGAAATACGGGATCGCGGAGATGATCACGAACACCGGCGGCAGCACGCTGTCCAGCCGGCCGCCCCGCCGCCAGGCGGACACGATGCCCAGGCCGGTGCCGAGCAGGAAGGCCATGATGGTGACGATGCCCACCAGGCCGAGTGTCCACCAGATGGCGCTGCCGATGACCGAGGTGACCGGCTCCGGGTAAAAGTCCAGCGAGGGCCCGAAATTACCGGTCAGGACCTGGTGCAGGTAGCTGACGTACTGCGCGGGCAGGCTCTTGTTCGTGTTGACCCCGAACAGCACCTCCAGGGCGTGCAACGTGCCCGGGCCGATCTGCCCGTGGAACTTGGCCAGCATGGCCAGCGCGGGGTTCCCCGGCATCAGCCGGGGGAGCAGGAAGTTGAGGGTCAGCGCCGCCCACAAGGTGATGACAAAGAAGCCGAGGCGGCGCAGCGCGAATCTCAAGCTCGTCTCCTCGTGATCATGGTGAGCTCCTCACAGGGGCGGTCTGGCCGACGGTGGTGCGTGCCCGGGCTGGCCCGGGCACGCACCAGGTCACCTGCGCGGTGTCAGCGTCGCGGTGTCACCAGGTCACTTCGACCTGAGATGGAGCAGCACCTGCTCCATGTCCGGGTAGGCGTAGGCGGATGGCTGGGCGTACGGGTCACCCGGAGTGGGCCACCCGGTGAGCGACGAGTCGTCCCACTGGTACCAGTCCACCGCCTGCACCACCGGGATGATGGGCAGCTGGGACAGCATGACCTGCTCTACCTGGTCGATGATCGAATGCTGCTGCGCCACCGACGTGGACGCCGCGTATTCGCTGAACAGCTGGTCCGTGGCCGGGTTGCTGTACCGCTCGTAGTTGGTCGATGCCTGCTGGCCGATCGGGGCGGTGCCCGCCGAGTCCAGCCAGTTCCGCAGCTCGTAGTACGGGCTCGGGCCGAAGGTCTGCTGGTCGTAGTACGCGAGCTGGAATTTGCCCGTGTAGATAGCCGCGGTGAAGTCGGTGTTGGTCAGGTTGTCCGGCGTCACCTGGATGCCGACCGCCTTGAGGTTCTGCGCGACGACCTGCATCGAGGCCACCCAGTCGGAGTAGTCGCCGATGTTGATGACGCTGAAGGAGAGCTTCTGGCCCTGCGCGTTGGCCATGATGCCGTCCGAGCCCATCTTGAAGCCGGCTGAGGCCAGTAGCTGCTTCGCCTTCGCCGGGTTGTAACTGAAGTTGTACTTGCTCACCAGCGCGGAGTCGAGCCAGCTGGAGAACGTCGGCGTCACGATGCCTGCCTGGTCGGCGGGGGGCTCATAGCCGGACTCGCCGATCGAGGAGACCTTCGACCGGTCGATCGCGTACGACATGGCCTGGCGCACCTTGACGTTGCTGAGCAGGGAGTTCTTCAGGTTTGGCACCAGCGAGACGTTCACCGTCGGCGGGAACCAGTAGTGGAAGTTGGGGCTCTTGGAGGTGTAGAAGGCCTTGATGCCTGGGATGTACTGCGAGCCCCACTGCGCCTGGCCGCTGGCCAGCTGGTCGTTGGCCGTGTTGTTGCTGGTGAAGGCCGGGTACTGCACCTTGGTGACCTTCGGCAGACCGGGCTGCCAGTAGTGCGGGTTGGCGGTGTAGGTGATGTTCTGCTTCGTGCAGGGATTCACCTTGTACGGGCCGGTGCCCACCGGGTTGGTGTCCGCGAACGACACCGGGTTGCTGATCTTCGACCAGACGTGCTGGGGCACGATGGGCGTCTGGCCGGCGATGAAGTAGAAGGCCGGCACGGCCGCGTGCTGGAACTTCATGGTCACCTGGTCGGAGCCGGTCTGGGTGACGCTGGACAGCACCGCCCAGTCACCGGTCAGGTCCAGGGCCGGGTACTTCTTGAGCAGGTTGAAGGTGTACACCACGTCCGCTGGGGTCAGCGCGGTCCCATCGCTGAACTTGACGCCCTTGCGGATGGTGAACGTGAGCGACGTGTTGCCCTGCCCCCACTGCCACGAGGTGGCCAGCATCGGCGTGGTCTTGCCGTTCTGCAGCGCGTTGACGTAGACGAGCGGCTCGTACACGAACCCGACGGACAGCAGGGTGTCCGAGCCGTTGAACGGGCTGAAGTCGCACGTCCACAGGGCGCCGTTCTCGTTGGAGATGGTGACCACGCTCTTGGTGGCTGCGGTGGAACCGTTGTTAGTGGAGCCGGCACTGCAGGCGGCCGCGAGCAGGCCGGCTGTGACGAGGGCCCCGATGGCCTTGAGGCGTCTCATGGCTGAAGCCTTTCCTTACGTGTGCTGATAGGGGCATTACTGGGCTGGGCCAGGCTGACCAGGGCGCCGTCCACGGCGGCGGCCGCCTGGGCGGCATCCGCTGCCAGCGCGACCGCGCCGATCAGTGGAGCGTCTGCGGGGAAGCGGGCGGGAACCAGTTCGGGCGGGTACGGGTGCCGGCGGCCAGCGCCTGCTCCAGGCCCGGCCGCAGCCGGTCCCAGGAGCGGACCATGCCGCCGCCCACGGCGATCCGCACCGGGTTGATGGTGATGGCCAGGTTGACCACATGGAAAGCGAGCTCGGTGACGAACTCGCTGACCAGGTGATCGAGTTCGGGGTCGTCGGCACTGGCACCGAACACGTCAGCAGCGGATATCGGTCGCCGGCCCGGGTGAGCCGGGGCCGGATCGGGCGGATCGGGCGGATGGGCCGGATCGGCCCGGCGGGCCAGGAGGGCGGCCCGGCGGGCCAGGGCCTGGCCGCTGACCATGTCCTCCAGCGGGACCCGGGCCTCCAGAGTGCGCCCCACGTCAGACGCGGCACGCAGGTGATAGCCGATTTCGCCCGCGGCGCCGTGACCGCCGGCGATCACCTGGCCACCGACCACCAGTGCGGCGGACAGGCCGGTGCCGAGGTTCAGGTAGATGGCTGGATCACAGCCCGCCAGCGCGCCCCAGCGCACCTCGGCCTGGGCCGCGGCCTTGGCGTCGGTAGCCATCCGGATCTCCGCGCCGGGGAAGGCGGCGCGCAGTTCCCGGCCCAGCGGCAGTTCGCCCCAGCCGTTGATGGACGGGGCCAGCTCGACCCGGTCCTCGAACGGGATGCCGAAGGTGGACACGCCGACCGCGGCCAGGTCCGCGCCGGGGGCGACGGTCTGCAGCAGGTCGCGCGCGGCCTGGATGCCACGCTCGAAGCTGGCCCGCGCGCCAAGCTCGCCGCCGCTGTGGACGGTGACCGAGCCGAGCCGGTTCCCGGCCAGCCCGCCGACAGCGACAGCAATCTTGGTTCCCCCGAAATCGAGCCCGAGGATGACCGGGGCCTGAGCCATAGCACCTGCCTGGGAAAACAGCGGGCGCGCGTCCTTGCGCGAGATTGTTAGGACAGTATCCTAACTATTTAAGGGCGACAAGCCCGGAATGCGAAACATGGGTGGCGGCATGCTGGCGTGGGTCTCGCAGGGCAGCGCCGCGCCTGGCCCAGTGGTGCTTCTGGCCGGCCTGGTGGTGCTTCTGGCCGGCTTGGTGGTGCTTCTGGCTGGGCCGGTGGTGCTTCTGGCTGGGCCGGGCCGCGCCCATAGCCCGGGATCGGTTGGTGCGGGACGATGATGCCGGAGGTGACAGTGACGGTCACGTCGGCGGATGCGCCAGACGGTGTTACGGCTGAGGCGGCAGCGGGGAACCTGCTGCCCGGCCGCCAGCCGTCGTCAGCTGGCCCGATACTGGCGGCCCGCCCTCCGCTCATCCGGGCGCTCAACGAGCAGCTGCTGCTCGGCCACATCCGCGACATCGGCCCCTGCTCCCGGGCTGAGCTGGCCCGGCTGTCCGGCCTGTCCAAGCCCACCGTCTCACTGGCCCTGGCCACGGTGGAGCGGGCTGGCCTGGTCCGGGAGGCCGGGCAGCGGACCGGGCTGCCCGGGCGGTCCGCGCGCCTCTATGAAGTCCGTCCCGACGCGGGATTCGTGCTCGGCCTCGACATCGGGCATAAGTACGTGCGCGGCGCCCTGGCCGACCTTGCGGGCAGCGTCCTGGCCCGGGCTTCCGCCCGGTCGCGGGCCTCGAGCGGGCGCGGCCGGGTGGCCGAGCTGATCAGGCTCGCCGACGAGCTGTGCGGGGAAGCCGGGGTGGCGCGGGCCGACCTCACCCAGACCGTCATCGGCAGTCCCGGGGTCTACGATCCCAGGCGCAACTCCATGGCCCTGACCGGCGGCCTGCCCGGCTGGAACCGCCCGGCGGTCCTGGCCGAACTGCGGGCCGCGTTCGGGCCGTCCCTGGTGGTGGAGAACGATGTGGACGCGGCGGCGCTGGCTGAGCGCGCGCACGGCCACGGCCGGGAAGCGGACAGCTTCGCCTTCGTCTCGGTGGGCAGCGGCATCGGCATGGGCCTGGTGGTCGGCGGCCGCCTGCACCGCGGGCGGCACGGCGCGGCCGGTGAGATCGCGTTCATGCCGCTGTCCGGCGGCCAGGGGGCTGATGCGCAGGACGCCCGCCGCCGGGGCCCGATGGAGGCCGCGGCCTCCGCGCCTGCCGTGGTCCGCGCGGCCCGGCGGGCCGGCCTGCGCGGCCCGGTCTCCGCCCGCCGGGTGTTCGAGGCGGCGGCCGCGGGCGACGAGCGCGCCGCCGCCGTCGTGGCGGACGAGGCGCAGCTGGTGGCCAGGGCCTTGTGCTGTGTGGTGACAATCGTCGATCCGGAGCTCATCGTGCTCGGCGGGGGCATCGGGCAGGCCCCGGGGTTCGCCGCCGCGGTAACGGCCGAGCTGGCGCAGATCGCGCCGGTCCTGCCCGAGGTGCGGGTCAGCGCGCTGGGCAGCGAGGCGGTCGTGCACGGTTGCCTGGCCGCCGGGGCCGAGCTGGCCTGGAAGCAGCTGACGGCCACGCTTCCGGCCACGGCCGGCCCGGATGACCTCATGGGTGGCTAACCGGCCCACGGTGCTGTTCCCGGCCCGGGGCTGGCGCGGTGCTGTTTCCCGGCCGGGCGTCCGCGTGTTCCGCTCTCCCGGCCGGCCCTGCTCGCTACGGTGACAGCGTGACCGCGCCGTTCGCGAACGCCCTGCTCGGCTGGAAGCCGAGCGGGAAGAACAAGCTGGCCTGGCCTCTGGTGCCGAACTTCGCCGACGTGGACAGCGCGGAGTCCATCCGCATCGCCGCGGGCGTGCTCGATCAGCTGGCCGTGGGCCGCGACCTGGCCTCCCTGGTGCCGAAGGACCCGGGCGGCCCGCTGGAGCAGGCGGTCTGTGACGACCTCGGCGCCCGGCTGCCCGCCCGCAACCCGCACCGCGTCTGGTACGTCACCCGGGGCACCGTCATCACCCAGTTTGACCAGTACGCCCACCTCAGCGAGGTGCACGACCTGGTCCGGGCCAATCCGCAGCTGCGCGTCACGGTCGGCATGGACTACCTGATCAAGCCGGACGTGACGGTTTCGCTGGGCACCCTGCGCACCGCTTCCGGGCTGCCGCCGCTGCACGCCGCGATCTCCTGCAAGTGGACGATCCGGTCGGACCGGGTGCAGAACATCCGGCACGAGTGCCTGCAGATGATCCGGCACCGCCGGGGCCGGCAGCCGCACCTGGTCACGGTGACCGCGGAGCCGTTGCCGAGCCGGCTGGCCTCGATCGCCCGCGGGACCGGGGAGGTGGATGCCGTGTACCACATCGCCTATGCCGCGCTGGCGGCCAGCGTGGCCGCCAACGCCAACGCCGAGCAGGCGGATGCCTGGCGCGAGGTGACCGGCCAGCACCGGGTGCTCAGCTACGAGCAGCTGCCCGGGACGCTGGCCCAGTGGTGAGCGGGTGGTGCAGGCGCAGGACTCTGCGTGCCCTGATGAGCACGTAGTGGTGCAGATGCCCTGGTTCTGCCCCGCCCAGGCCGGGCCAGTGGGGAGCGATGTGCGGAATATGTCGGCGTGGGAGCCCTGGTCTGTCAGTGGCGGGAGGCAGAATCAGCCGTGATGCGAACGCTGGAGGAACCGTGGCCGAGCTGACCTCGCTGGAGATCTGCGCCGGGGCTGGCGGCCAGGCGCTCGGCCTGGAGCAGGCCGGTTTCTCCCACGAGGCCGTGGTCGAGCTGGACCCTGACGCCTGCGAGACGCTCCGCCGGAACCGCGGCGCACAGTGGAAGATCGTCGAGGGCGATGTGGCCAGCGTGGATGGCCGCGGGTACCAGGGCGTGGACCTGTTTTCCGGCGGGGTGCCCTGCCCGCCGTTCTCCATCGCCGGGAAGCAGCTCGGCCGCGACGATGAGCGCGACCTGTTCCCGCAGGCGTTGCGGCTGGTTGAGGAGACCGGACCGCGGGCGGTCCTGCTGGAGAACGTGCGCGGCCTGGCCGCCCGCCGGTTCGACGGTTACCGGGCCCGGGTCCTGCAGCAGTTGCACGATCTGGGCTATGCCACCTGGTGGGACGTGGTCCAGGCCAGCCAGCACGGGGTGCCGCAGCTGCGGCCCAGGTTCGTGCTGGTGGCGCTCAGGCAGCCGTGGGCCGCCTGGTTCCGCTGGCCGAGCCGGCCGCCGCGCCCCCGCCGACCGTAGGGCAGGTGCTGGCCGACCTGATGGGCTCCGGAGGCTGGCCGGGAGCTCCGGGCTGGCGCGCCCGGGCCCAGGGCATCGCGCCGACGATCGTCGGCGGCAGCAAGAAGCACGGCGGACCGGATCTCGGCCCCACCCGGGCCCGTGAAGCCTGGAAGATCCTCGGTGTCAACGGCCTCGGCATCGCCGACGAGCCGCCGGGCCCGGGCTTCCCGGCCGGGCAGCCACCGAAGCTCACCGTGCGGATGGTGGCCCGGCTGCAGGGTTTCCCCGACTCCTGGGAGTTCTCCGGCCGGAAGACAGCGGCCTACCGGCAGGTCGGGAACGCGTTCCCGCCCCCGGTGGCCAGGGCCCTGGGCCAGGCGATCAAGGACGCGCTGACCCACGCCGAGCACGGGCCGGCCGAGGCCGGGCACCACGCCAGCCTCCCGCCCAGCTGACCGGGGGGAACCGCTCGGGACGGGCGGTAGAGTTCGGTCCGTGGACGTTGCGGGCGACAGACCGGGCCGTGACGGCCAGCCCGGGGCCTGCTGGTGAGCGGCGTGCGGGCCCGGATGCGGCGGTTCCTGCAGCGGCCCGGGTCGGCCAGCCTGGCCCGCTACGCCGAGCTGCTGCCGGACATCGCCGGGCGCGAGGCGCGGCTCCAGGCCCGGACCGACGGGGAACTCACCGCCGCTGCGGCGGACGCCGCCGATGACGCCGGTATCTGCGCGCTAGGCCGGGAAGCGGCCCGGCGGGCCCTTGGTGAGCGGCCGTACGACGTGCAGTTGCTCGGCACGCTGGCGATGCTGTCCGGCCAGGTGGCGGAGATGGCCACGGGCGAGGGCAAGACGCTGTCCGGCGCGCTGGCCGCGGCCGGGTACGCCGGGCGCGGGCACCGGGTGCACGTCATGTCGGTCAACGACTACCTGGCCCAGCGCGATGCCGAGTGGATGCGCCCGGTCTACGACCTGCTCGGCGTGAGCGTCAGCTCGATCAGCCAGTCCTCCAGCACCGAGCAGCGCCGTCGTGCCTACACGGCGGACGTCACCTACGCATCCGCCAGCGAGATCGGCTTCGATGTGCTGCGGGACCGGTTCCGCACCTCCGTGCCCGAACTGGTCCTCGGTGACCCGGACGTACTGCTGATCGACGAGGCTGATTCGGTCCTGGTGGACGAGGCCCTGGTGCCGCTCGTACTGGCCGGCACGGCGGGCGCGGCAGAGGCCGGCCAGCAGCTGGCCGAGGTCGCCGGCCTGGTGCCTGGCGTGCACTACGAGGTGGACGGTGAGGGCCGGAACGTGTTCCTCACCGAGGCCGGCGCCCGCACCGCGGAACGGGCCCTGGGCGGGATCGACCTGTACGCGGAACGCAACCTGGACCTGCTGACCCGGCTGAACGTCGCCCTGCACGCCCGGGCCCTGGTCCAGCGGGATGTGGACTACATCGTCCGGGACGGCCGGATCCAGCTGGTCAGCGCGGCCCGCGGCCGGGTCGCCCGGCTGCAGCGCTGGCCCGATGGCCTGCACGCGGCGGTCGAGGCCAAGGAAGGCCTGGCGGTCTCCGAGCGCGGCGAGATCCTGGACAGCATCACGATCCAGTCGCTGGTCCGCCGGTATCCGGTGGTGTGCGGGATGACCGGCACGGCTGTCGCGGTCGGTGAGCAGCTGCGTGAGTTCTACGGGCTGGAGATCGCGGCGATCCCGCTGAACCGGCCGTGCGTGCGGGAGGACGAGCCGGACCGGGTGTACTGCACGTCCGCCGACAAGGAGGAGGCGGTCGCCCGGGAAGTGGCGGTGGTGCACGCGACCGGGCGGCCGATCCTGATCGGGACGCTGGATGTGGCGGAGTCCGAGCGGCTCGCCGGGCGGCTGGGCCAGGCGGGCCTGTCCTGCGCCGTGCTGAACGCCAAGAACGACGCGCAGGAGGCCGCGATCGTGGCTGAGGCGGGCGCGTACGGGGCGATCACCGTGTCCACCCAGATGGCCGGGCGCGGCACCGATATCCGGCTGGGCGGCACCGCGGGGGACCGTGACCAGGTCGCGGAGCTCGGTGGCCTCTACGTCATCGGCGTCGGCCGGCATTCCAGCAGCCGCCTGGATGACCAGCTGCGCGGCCGGTCCGGGCGGCAGGGCGATCCGGGTGGCTCGGTGTTCTTCCTCAGCCTGGACGACGAGCTGATCACCGTGCATGTGCCGGACGCCGAGGCGCCCGCTGAGGTGGCGGACGGCGGCCTGGTCACCGATCCCGGGGCGCACTGGACCGCCGGTCACGCCCAGCGTGTGGCCGAAGGGGTCAGCCTGCAGATTCACCGCGACACCTGGCGGTACAACACGCTGCTGGAAGACCAGCGCGCCGCGGTGCTGCGCCATCGCGGCCAGCTGCTGCGCACCGACGCGGCGCTGCGCACGCTGGCCGGGTCGTGTCCCGGCCGGGTGGCCGAACTGCGCGAGCAGGTCCCGGCGGAGGCACTCACCGAGGCGGCCCGGCAGATCAGCCTCTACCAGCTGGACCACGCCTGGTCCGAGCACCTGGCCCGGGCGGCCGACCTGCGCGAGGGCATCCACCTGCGGGCACTGGGCACCGGGGCCCTCGGCGGGTCGCGCAGCCCGCTGGATGAATTCAACCGGGAGGTGGCCCGGCTGTTCGACCGGTTCCTCGCCGACGTCACCGCGCGGACCGAGGAAGCCTTCCACGCTGTGCCGATCACCAGCAGCGGCGCCGACCTCGGCGCGGCCGGGCTGAAACGGCCCTCCGCCACCTGGACCTACGTCGTCCAGGAGAACCCGTTCGGGACCGACCTGGGCCGCGCGGTCCAGGCCGTCACCCGCCTGCTCGGCCGCCGCTAACGCGGTGATCATGAACGTCTGCCGGGCTCGCGCAGGGCCTGGCCGCCCAGGAGACCGCGGGCTGGCTCGCGACCTCACCGGCATCCGCGGACCGGCGCTGGTCCCTCGCGTTTCAGGCCGCGCTGGACGGGCTGGCTCCCCGGTGACGCCCCGGCCGGAAGATCCGCTCCTGATGACGGTGACCGGCGGCCGGGGAACGGCCGTTCACCGGAGTTGATCACGCGGCCCGCAGCTGGCCGCCGCCGCCCGGATGGCGTCCAGCATGGCTGTGGTGTCGGCCGGGGTGGTCAGCGGGTTGACGATGCAGGCCCGGAACGCGAACTGGCCGTCCACCCGGGTCCCGGCCAGGAAGGCCCGCCCGCCGAGCTGGACGGCTTTCAGCACTGCCTCGTTGTGCCGGTCCAGGTCCGTCCCGGACTGCCCGGCGGGCACGTGCCGGAAGCAGACGATGCTCAGCCCGCTGGCCAGCTCCTCGAAATCGGGCGCCCGCGCCACCGCCTCGCGCAGGGCGCCCGCGGTGGCGATGTCCCGGGCGATCAGCTCCTGGTAGCCGGCCCGGCCCAGGTGGCGTAGTTGCATCCAGACCTTGAGCGCACGAAACGGCCGGGTCTGCTCGAACCCGTACTCGGCGAACCACGGCGGGCCACCCGGGCCTGCGTCGTCCCCGTCGGTCCGCAGGTACGGCGGCACCAGGCTGAACGTGCCCCGGGCGGCAGTGCCGTCCCGGATCAGCACCAGCCCGGCGTCGACCGGGGCATAGAGCCACTTGTGCGCGTCCACGGCCAGGCTGTCCGCTGCGGCCAGTCCCTCCCGGGCCGCGGCGAAGCCGGGTAGCAGCATGACCGCGGGGCCGCCGTAGGCCCCGTCCACGTGCAGCCACAGGCCGTGCCGGGCGCACACGGCGGCGATGTCGGCGACGGGGTCCACCGCGCCTGTGTTCACCGTGCCGATGGTAGCCACCACCGCGACGCCGATCTTCCCCGCCGCCTGGTCCGCGCTGACCAGCTCGGCCAGGTGATCCGGGCGCATCCGGCGGCTAGCATCCGCGGCCACCTGGCGGATGCTGGCCGAGCCGAGGCCGAGCAGCTCGGCCGCCCGGGTCACGCAGCTGTGGCTCTCGGTGCCCGCGTACAGCACGAACCGGCCGGCCGCGCCCTGCAGCCCGTCCGCCCGGTCGTCGAGGCCAGCCCGTCCCGCGGCCCGGTGCCGGGCGACCGCGAGCGCGGTGATGGTCCCGGCCGACGCTCCGCTGACCAGCTGGCCCGCGTAACCAGCCGGCCAGTCCAGCAGCTCGGCGAACCACCGGACGACCTGGTGCTCGACGTGCACGGCCGCGTGGTTGCCGCCGGCCACGCTCGGGTTCATCGCCGCGGCCAGGGCCTCCGCCAGCACGCCGAGCGGATGCGGGGGAGAGTTCACCCAGGCGGCGAAGCGGGGGTGGCCGTTGCCGAACGGATAGGGCGCGATCCGTTCGGTGAACCCGGCGAGCACCTCGCTGGCCGGCTCCCCGCGCTCAGCCCAGGGCTCGCGGCGCAGCGCCTCGGTCAGCCCGGCGGGCGGCAGCCGGTAGACAGGGCCGTCCGGCAGGCCGGTGAGGTAGTCGGCGACCAAGTCGGCCACCAGATGGCTGACCCGCCTGATCTCGGCCGCTGGCCACCAGGGGGAATCGGTGCGGGCCGGGCCGGCCGCGTCACCGGCGGCGTCCGCTGCCGGTACGGTCATGGCGGTGCCGCGGGCTCAGCCGGGCAGCGGCGCCAGCCGCTGCAGCACATCCGGGACCGGGCCAGGGTGCAGCACGCCGAGACGCTGGGTGGCCCGGGTCAGTGCGACGTACAGGTCGCTGTACCCGCGTGGCGACTCCGCCAGGATCTGGGCCGGGTCGGCGACCAGCACCGAGTCGAATTCCAGGCCCTTGGCCTGGCTGACGGTCAGCACCACGACCGGGCGGTCGATGTCCGGCCCGGCCGCGCCACCGGGATCGCTGCCGCCGGGATCGCTGCCACTGGGATCGCTGCCACTGGGATCGCTGCCACTGGGCCGCCGGCCGCTGCGGCCGGTGCTCTCCGCGGAGCTCCCGTCGCCCGGACCGCCCGGGCCCGGTGCTGGCCCGTCCGGGCGCACGCCTCCCCTGGCACCGTCGCCCACCGCGCGGCGGATCTCGGTGAGCCGGGACTCCGGGACCAGCACCGCGAGGTGCCCCTCGCCGATCTCGGCGGCCTCGCTGGCCACGGCCGCTGCCACCTGGGCGCCCAGCTCATCCGGGGTGGTCTCGCGCCGCCACGGCTGGACGCCGCCGTCGCGCACGGAGATCGGCACGTCGAGCTTCGGGTCAATCTCCGCCAGCACGTCGGCCGCCACGTCCATGATCTCCGCCGGAGTGCGGTAGTTGATGGTCAGCCGGTCCAGCCGCCACCGCGTGCCCAGGTGCGGCGACAGGATGTCCTCCCACGACGACGCGGCGGTCGCGGTCGAGGCCTGGGCGATGTCGCCGGCGATGGTCATCGAGCGGCTGGGGCAGCGCCGCATCAGCATCCGCCAGGCCATCTCGGACAGTTCCTGCGCCTCGTCCACCACGATGTGCCCGAAAGCCCAGGTCCGGTCGGCGGCCGCGCGTTCCGCCGTGGTGAGGTTGCTGAACTCCTCGTGCCAGGCCAGCCAGCCGGCTGGCGTCCATCATGTCGTAGGCCATCAGGATCTCGGGGTCGTCCTCCAGGTCGCGGGAGACGATGTCCAGCACGCCCTGCGCGTAGGCGATCCGCTCCCGGCGCTCCCGCTGCGCGCGCCTGCGGGCCGCCCGGTCATCCTCGCCCAGCAGTTCCGCGGCCTCGTCCAGCAAAGGCACGTCAGCCGGGGTCCAGCCGCCGCGCGGCGCGCGGGCCAGCAGGGCGCGCTGCTCCTCGGTCAGCCGGGAGGCCGCTGACGCCAGCCGCCGGGGGGAGGCGAACAGGTCATCCAGCAGCCGCTGCGGGGTCAGCGGGGGCCACAGCCTGGCCAGCGCACCCTGCACCGCCGAGTCCTGCCGGAGCTCGGCCCGGATGTCGTCCATCTCGGGCTCGCTGAGCAGGCCCGCCCCGCTGCTGCCGCTGCCGCGCCTGCTGCGGGGGAGATCCGGGTCCTCCTCGCCGAGGATCTCGGCCACCATCCGGTCGGCTTCACGCAGGCTGGCGGCCAGCCGCCCGGCCACCTGCCGGGCCAGCGCGTCGATGACCGCCTGGACGAAGACCAGCCGGGCCTGGTTGTGCGGCCTGCGGGAGCGCCGGGCCCGCTCCCGGGCCCGCGCGCAAGTCTGCCGGTCCAGCGTCAGCACCTCGCGGTCGAAGCGGATCTCCACCGCGGTGGTGGGCACCTGCTGCCGGTCACGCACCGCCGCGGCCAGCACGCCGGCCATGGCCGCGCTGCCCTTGAGCGCAGCGACCTGCGGGGATTCGGCCTGGTCCGCGACGATCCCCGGGTACAGCTCGCTGATGGTGGACATCAGCACCCCGGTCTCACCCAGAGACGGCAGCACGTGGCCGATATAGCGGAGGAACGTCGGGTTCGGCCCGACGATCAGCACCCCGCGCCGGGACAGCTGCTGGCGGTGGGTGTACAGCAGGAAAGCGGCCCGGTGCAGGGCGACGGCGGTCTTGCCGGTGCCGGGGCCGCCCTGGACGACCAGCACCCCATCGTGCGGGGAGCGGATGATGAGGTCCTGCTCGGCCTGGATGGTCTCCACGATGTCGCGCATCTGCCCGGTCCGGCTGGCGGTCAGCGCGGCGATCAGCGCGGCCTCGCCGGTCAGCCCGGCGTGCCCGGTCATGCTCACCTGCCCAGCGTCCGAGGTGCCGGGGGTGGTGAGGTCGAGTATTTCGTCATCGACGCCGGTCACCTTGCGCTGCCGGGTTTTGATGTGGCGGCGCCGCAGCACCCCTTCGGGAGAGAATGCGGTGGCAATGTAAAAAGGCCGGGCGGCAGGTGCCCGCCAGTCCACCAGCAACGGCTCGTAATCGGCGGAGTCATCGAGAATCCCGATCCGGCCGATATACCGCCTTTCCCCGTCGCTGAGATCTCAGCCGGCCAAAGCAGAGGCCATTCTCGGCCGCGTCGAGCTGGGTGATCCGCTGCGAGTACATCTCCACGAACGCATCGCGTTCTGTCCTGGCCGCGGGGGTGCCGCCGGCCTCCAGCAAGACCTTGGCCAGGCGGCCGGAGGCCCGGTCCCGGAGGTTGTCGAGCCGACCGTAGAGCATTGACACATAACCCTGCTCATTGTCAGCGTCCCCGTTTGACACCGGCCTCCTTCGGCATTACAATGCGCCTAATCGTTGAAGCTATTAAGCCGTCTAGGGAGAAACTCTAGACGGTTGTTTTTTCTTCCCGCCCATGCTGGCCGCGACCGGGGCGGACGGACACAGCTCGTCCCGGAGCAGGTCCATCAGCAGCCCATCGTGGAACTGGCCGTCCGGCCCCCGCTCGTACTGGCGCATGAGGCCGACCGGCCGGAAGCCGGCCTTCTGGTAGCAGCGGATCGCGGCGTGGTTGGCCGCGGCCGGGTCGATGGTCAGCCGGTGATGGCCGCGCGGCCCGCACAGGAACCGGGCCAGCAGCCCGATGGCCTCCGCCCCGATGCCGCGCCCCTGCCAGCGGCGGCTGAGGTAGATGTCGATCCCGGCATGCCGGTACATCGGCTCGTTCTCCTCGCTGAACTGGATGCCGCCCGCGACCTGACCGTCCGCCTCGATCACCAGCAGGGCGCCGTCGGGCTCCCCGCGCAAGCTGGCCTCGATCTCGGCAGCCGGCGGCGGTTCGCCCCACCAGCAGGCCACTGACGGCTCCGCGAGGATCGCCCGCAGCGACGGCACATCCCGCTGGTGACCCGGGCGCAGCCGGACCCGCGGCCCGGTCAGGGTCGGCTGTAGTCCCTCGCGACCGCCGGCTGGCGCTGCGCTCACGGCTCCCTCCTCTGCCGCTGCGGCGTCGCTGCCGCAGGCTGGGCCGGTGACATACTCATACCCGACGGGAGGCCGGACGGTGCCGGACAGCGTGTCGCACGGGAACCCGGAGCACCCGGGTCCGCAGCATGAGGCCCTGCCTACCAGTGTGCCCCAGGGTGCCGACAGCCAGGACTGGGTGCTGCACGTGGACCTGGACCAGTTCATCGCGGCCGTCGAGGTACTGCGTCATCCCGAGCTGCGCGGCCGGCCGGTCGTGGTCGGCGGTGACGGTGACCCGGCCAAGCGCGGGGTGGTCAGCACCGCCTCCTACCAGGCCCGGGAGCACGGGGTGCATTCCGGGCTGGCGCTGCGCACGGCGGCCCGGCGCTGCCCGGACGCGGTGTTCCTGGCGGTGGACCGGGACGCCTACGAAGCCACGTCAGCGGTGGTAATGGGAATTCTCCGCGGTTTCGCCGCGCCCGGCGGGCCAGTCCGGATCGTCGAGGTCATGGGCTGGGACGAGGCGTTCCTGGCGGTGCGCAGCGCCGACCCGGAGGCGGTGGCGCGGGATATCGCCGCCGCTATCCAGGCTGAGACCAGCCTCGACGCCACGGTCGGCATCGGCCGCAACCGGCTCCAGGCCAAGCTGGCCACCGGCTTCGGCAAGCCAGCGGGCGTCTTCCGGCTGACCAGCGAGAACTGGTTCGAGATACTCGGCGCGCGGCCGACGGACGCGCTGTGGGGCATCGGGGCCAAGACAGCCCGGAAGCTGGCCGACGCCGGCCTCGGCACGGTCAGCGAGCTGGCCGCGGCCGACCCGGCCGCGCTCGCCGCGCAGTTCGGCCCCACCACCGGGCCCTGGCTGGTGCTGCTCGCCCGGGGGATGGGCGACGCCACCGTGACCGACACGCCCTACCTGGCCAAATCCCGCAGCCGGGAGACGACCTTCCAGCAGAACCTCGCGGACTGGGCAGAGGTGCGGACCGAGGTGCTCCGGCTCGCCCAGCAGGTCGCCGAGGATGTCGCCAGCGAGCAGCGGCCAGCCGTCCGGGTCGTGGTGAAGGTGCGGTTCGCGCCGTTCATCACGCGGACGCATGGGCTGTCATTGCCGGGGCCCACCGCCGACCCGGCGCTCATTCAGCAGGCCGCGCTCGGCGCGCTGGATCATTTCACCGCGGGCCGGCCGATCCGGCTGCTCGGCGTCCGCGCCGAGTTCCCCGACTGACCGGGCGGGTCAGACTCTGCCCTGGCCCCGGGCCGCGAGGATGATCTGGGTCACCGCGTACCGGGACAGCCCGAGCTTGCGGGCGATCTCGTCTGGCCGCAGCCCTTGCTGGTTGTACAGCAGCGCCAGCCGCTGTTGGGACCGGGTGCCCGGCAGCCGGGGGGTGGTCCTGGCCGGCGGCGATCCCGACGCCGCCCGGGCTGGCTGCGCGGGCCGTGATGCGGCGGCTGGTGCCGGGGCAGCGGCGGGCTGCGGCGTGCCGAACGTGCCACGGCGCTGGTCGTGGTATTTCCCGTTGGCGAGTTCCGCCTTGGTCTGCTCATCGAGCAATAGATACTGCTCGGCTGATTTGTTGACCCCGACGGCCACCATGGTCAGGCCCTTGAGGTTCTTCTCCTGGCACTCGGCCGACATGCAGTAGTTGTACTTCTTGGCTCGCTCGGGATGCAGTTCGCTCCCGCAGGTAATGCACTTCGTCATGGCCATTGGTTCAACCGTGGCGCGCCGGGTGGTGTTCCCTTTCCCGCCTGGACTGCCTGGCCTGCCCAGGCCGGGCGCAGGCCCGGCCGCCGGGCGGGCCCGGGCCCGCTGTACCGTGCCGGATTGACCCGGCGACCACGGCCAAGGAGGCAGGCGTGAGCGACAGTGCCCCGCCGTCAGCCAGCGAACTGCGGAACCTGATGCCGTTCGCGATCATGCTGGGCATCGAGATCGACGAGGCTGGCCCGGACCTGGTCAAGGGCCACCTGCCGTGGTCCCCGGAGCGGTGCACCGCAGGCGGGATCCTGCACGGCGGGGCGCTGATGGCGCTCGCCGACAGCCTGGCCGGGATCTGCGCCTTCCTGAACCTGCCGCCGGGCGCGCGGACCGCGACGATCAGTTCGGCCACGGCGTTCATCCGCGGTATTGGTGGCGGAGTGGCTACCGGCGTCGCCCGGCGGCTGCACGCCGGGCGGAGCGTCATCGTGGTCCAGACGGATGTGTTCGATGACGCCGGCCGGCTGGCCGCCCAGGTGACGCAGAGCCAGGCCGTCCTCGGCGCATCCAGCTGAGCCCGGATACCGCCCGGCCGGAGCCCGCCCGGCCGGAGCCCGCCCGGCTACGGCCGGTCCGGGGATTTCGGCCTGGTGCTCTCCGCGACCGGCTTGGCCGCACTGCCCGGGGCATGGCCCCGGCCCGGCAGCATCGGGTGCGCGCCGGTATGACCGGTGTGGGCGTGCTCCTGAATGCCCGACAGCAGGTCCTCGAAGCGAACCCTGGCCCGGACCACCGGCTCGCGCAGCCGCTGGTCTCGGCGGACCGCGCGGGCCTGCTTCTTCGGCCGCCGCTGGTACCGCCAGCGGGCCCACGGCGAACCCGGCCGGGCCAGCCGGACCGCGCCGGGGATCAGCAGCGGGGGCACGAACAGCCCGAACAGGCCGGTCCAGATCTTGCCCTTGAGCAGGGTGACCACGGTCAGCAGGAAGATCACCGTGCCGCTTCCGGCGAGCACCCCGAACGCCTCCCCGGAGCTGGCGTGCAGCCCGGATTTGGTCAGGCTCGGCGCGATCGCCGGGCTGATCCCGAGCAGCAGCAGCACGGTCAGCCCGGTCGCAACGAACACGGCGTCCACGGACAGCCGCCCCGCCTTGGTCCAGTACACATCGCGCAGGTGCAGGATCAGCGCGAACTCATCCAGCACCAGGGCGGAGCCGAGGCCGAAGATCGCCGCCGGGCCAGCTCGCCAGGCCACCTCCCCGCCGGTCGGCGCGGCGATGTCGGCGACGCCTCCGACCAGCATCAAGACCACGCCGAACACCATGTGGTGCACGTGCAGCGAACCAGAGGTGATGTTCCCGGGCCACCAGCGGACCTGCGCCCGGATCATCCGGACGGACAGCCGGATGCACCCGAACGCCACCACGAACGCGACAAAAAAGCAGAACAGCGGCAACCGGCCAGTGTGCACGATGTTCGTCGTGAACCAGCTGGACATAGGCCCCCGCCAGACAAACGTGCGCGGCCATCTCCCGGTGAGGGCCGTGTTGCAGATGGTAGTCCAGGCGCGCACCCGCAGGCGGCCAGGCAATCAGTCAAAAACGGACTGCACGACGCGCTTTCCCGGGCGGCGGCCCGGAGTTAGCGGATGAACCGGAAGACCGTCTGGTAGCGGCGCTCGTCGTCATGGCCGAGCCAGATCATCGAGCCGTCCGCGCGGGCCGCCTGGTCACCCGCTACGTGGTGGGTGGACGGTTCCAGGCCCACCGCGTAGCTCCCCTCGCGCAGGTTGAGCCATTCGAAGAAGGCGGGGAACGCGGCCGGGTCGTAGTCCAGCTCGAAGCTCCGCTGCAGCGCAGTGTTGACCAGCCGGACCCGCTGCCGCCCGTCGGCGTCCGGGGCGAGCGCGTGCTCGTACACCTGCTCGGTGAACCCGGCTTGCGGACCCGGGAAGACCAGGTGTGACACGCCCTGCTCGGCCACGCTGTCGCTGCGCCAGAGCGTCTCGGTGATGGGCGCCTCGAACCGGGTACCTACGTCAAGCAGCGGCCAGCCCACGTTGATGTGGTAGAGGAACATGTGCGGGGTCAGGTCGAACCCGGCGTTGACCACCGTGTCGGACAGCCGGATCTCGGTGCCGCCCAGGTCAGCCTCGACCCGGCGGCGGAGCACCAGGTGCTCGGCGAAGATCGCGGCCTGGCGCACCTCGCCCTCGGCCCACAGCACGCAGCGGTCACCGGCCCACTGCTCGCCATAACCAGTCAGCCGGGCTGGGATGTTGGCGATCCGGCCGTGCAGCCCGTGCCGGGCTTCCCGCCGCGGCGGATAGTGGTACTGCTCCGCGCTGACCGTGCCGCCGAACAAGGTGTGATCCAGTCCCGCGGTGACCACCAGCCCGGACATGCTGCGCAGCCAGGACAGCCCGTCCTCGCCGTCCGGCTCGTGCAGGGCCGGGTGCCGGAACCCGGTCGCGGACCGCCAGCCCACGCTGAGGTCGTCGAACTCGGCGAGGCCGATGTCCATGGCCCGGTCAACCAGCACGTCGAAGCGCAGCCCGCCGCCGGTACGGAACTCCAGCACCCGGATCCCCCGCTCGCTACCGTCGTCGAGGACCACGGCCCGTACCCCGCCCGCCGCGGCCAGGTCACCGGTCATCCGCTCGAGCGCGGCCCGGCTCGCGCTCAGCGCAGGCCGGCCGATGGGCAGGGCGGGGTTGGTCATGTCGTCCCACTCTCTGTTGCGGTCAACTGGCCTGATGACCGTCGGTGGCCTGACCGGTCACGAAGCCTGCCCGGCCCGCGCGAACATCTGGTTGACCTGGCGTACCAGGGCAGCGTGCGGCTCGCCGCAGAGCAGCCCGTCGCGGAGCACAGCCGAGGCAGCCTCCTGGAACGCCGGGTACCCGGCGAACCGCGGCCGCACCCAGGCCTGCTCAACCGTGGCCCGGGTCGCGCTGTAGAAGCCGCCACTGGCGGCGTCCGCAGCCGGGTCCAGCCAGGCCCTCCGCGCCGAGCTCTGCCCGCCCAGCTGCGCGAACGCGGTGACCTGGATGCGTTCCGACAGCAGCAGCCCAAGCTCGGCGGCGGCCGCGGCGGTCGCACCAGACCCGGTGCAGGAGCGGGTGACCGCGAGCCCGGTGCCGCCGAGCACGCTGCCGATGCCAGCCTGCCCGGCGGGCGCGTCGAACGCCACCAGCCGGTGCTGTCCTGGCCGGTCTCCCGCCGCCCGGCGCGCCGCAGCCCGGGCCCGGGCCTGGCCCGCGCGGGGGCGGCGCTGGTAGGTCAGGTAGCCGTAGACCAGCGGGCAGTACGCCGGGCCATCGGGCGCGGCCATCGCCTCCAGCACGCCGATCGGGTTCCGCTGGGAAAGCTCCCGGTCCGCCTGGGCCAGCAGGTCAGCCATGACCGCGAGGGCGGCCAGGCCGGCCGCTTCGGACACGAACTCGCCGCCGCCCGCTGCCGCGCCGCCCGCCGCGGGCGGGGTGCCGGCCGCGGGCGGGGTGCCGGCCGCGACGCAGATCGCGCTGAACATGAGCAGCGCGTGCGGGCCGCCCAGGCACAGCGTGGTCCGCGCCGACCGGGCGGCCTGGCACGCCTGCGCCCAGCTCGCTGGCCGGTCGTCCATCAGGTCCGGGCGGCAGGCCGACACCTGCGCGGCCGCGTCGAGCGGAAGGGCCCACTGCCGCCCGGCCAGCTGGTAGCTGGCGAAGGACGCGCCGACGGCCGCGGTCCGCCACTGCACCAGCTCGCCGCTGCCCACGATGTCGTCGAGTGGCCGGAGCGCGCCGTCCCGGACCGCCTCGCCGAGCCCGGGATGGTCGATGACCAGCAGGTCGTAGTCGTCGGCCAGGGTGCGCAGCGGCCGGGATTCGAAGTCTTCCAGCGGCTGCCGGTGCCAGCGCACCGAGATCTCCGGGGCCAGTTCCCAGGCCAGCGCGTCCAGTACCACGTAGCCGCGCGGGTGATCCCAGGTGAGCCCGCGCAGCCGGACCGTCATGGCCCCGCTTCCGGCGCGCCCGCCTCGCTGACCTGGCCAGCCCCGCTAGCCCCGCTGGGCCCGCTAGCCGTGCTGGGCCCGCTGACCTCGCTGGGCCCGCTGACCTCGCTGGGCGCGGTCACGATGCCGCGGGCCGCCAGGCTGTCCACGGCCGCCGCGGCATAGCCCAGCTCGGCGAGGATCTCCCGGGTCTGCTCCCCGGTCAGCGGCGCGCCCCGGGTCACCTCCGCCGGGGTGGCGCTGAACCGGTACGGGAAGCCGGGGGTGGTGACCCGGCCTTCGGTGGGGTGGTCATAGCTGACCAGTGACCCGTTGTGCCGTACCTGCGGGTCGGTGAGCACATCGGCGTAGCGGTACACCGGGCCGGCCCAGATGCCCCGGGCGCCCAGCAACTCCAGCCACTCGGCCGTGCTGCGCTCCGGCAGCCGGGCGCTGACCCGCGCGGTGATCTCATCCCGCCGGGCGTGCCCGTCGGTCTCGTCGTCCAGGTCCGCGAACTCAGGGATGCCCAGCACCTCGCCGAGGTCGGCCAGGTGCGGGAAGGCCAGCGCGATGTACCCGTCGGCGGTCGCGAACGTGCCGTACGGCGCGCGAATGTAGGTGTGCCCGTGCGGCAGGCTGCCCCGGTGCTGCGGGACACCGCCGACGGTGAAGATGGACAGCTCCTGGGCCTGCACGGCGAGGGCGGAGTCGAGCATGTTCACCGTCACCAGCTGCCCCTCGCCCGTGCGCTCCCGGTGCAGCAGCCCGGCGAGCGCTCCCTCGAACGCCCCGTAGCCGGTGATCGCGTCCACCGCGTAGGTGCCGGCCGGGCCGGCGGGTCGGACGCGCGGCCCACGTTGAACATGGCCCCGCTCATCGCCTGCAGCAGCATGTCCTGGCCCGGCCGGTGGCGTACGGGCCGGTCTCACCGTACCCGGAGATCGACACGTAGACGATGTCCGGGCGTACCCGTGCGACCGACTCATAGTCCATGCCCAGCCGCTCGGCCACGCCCGGGCGGTAGTTCTGCAGGAACACCTCGCTGCGCCGCGCCAGCGCGAGCACGATCTCCCGGCCCTCGGCCGACTTCAGGTCGACCGCGAGGCTGCGCTTGTTCCGGTTCAGCGACAGGAACGAGGCGTTTACCCGGTGGCCGGCCGCCCCGCCCGCGGCGGTGTGCCGCTGCCATTCACCGCCCGGCGGCTCGACCTTGACCACGTCCGCGCCGAGGTCGCCGAGGCGCATCGCGGCCAGCGGGCCGGCCATCGCGATGGTCAGATCGACCACGCGGTACCCCGACAAGATGCCCACCGGCCCTCACCGGGCCCGGAACGCGGGCGGCCGCCGCTGCGCGAATGCGGCCCGCCCTTCGGCCGCGTCCTCGGTGGCGAAGCAGATGGTCTGCAGCTGGCGCTCGTAGTCGATGGCCCGGCCCAGCGGCATCTCGTATGCGGCCTGCAGGTTCCGCCGGGCGGCCTGCGCGGCGATCGGCGCCCGGCTGGCGATCGTGGCCGCCAGGTCCAGCGCCCGGCTGGTGAGCTCGGCGGCGGGCACGACCTCGGTCACCAGGCCCCAGCGCAGCGCCGTGGCCGCGTCCACCGGGTCGCCGGTGAGCAGCATGAACGCGGCGTTGCTGGTGCCGATGCTGTGCGCGAGCAGCGCGGACATCCCGCCGCCGCCGATCCAGCCGAGCTTGATCTCCGGTGCGGCGAACGTCGCGCTCTCCGCGGCGAGCCGGATGTCACAGCCCAGCGCCAGCTCGAGGCCACCGCCTAGGGCATACCCGTTGACCGCCGCGATGACTGGTTTCCGCAACGCCCGTATCGCGTCGCAGTAGTCCGGCCGGTCACCGAACTGCCAGGCGGTGTCGTAGTCGTCCAGCCCGCCGATGTCACTGCCCGCGCAGAACGCCCGGCCGGTGCCGGTGAGCACGACCACCCGGGCCTCGCGGTTGTCATTCAGGCCCGCCACGTACCCGGCCAGCGCCCCGGTCATCGCCGGGGTGACGGCGTTCAGCTTGGCCGGGCGGTCGAGGGTGAGCACGGCGACGTGATCACGCACCTCCAGCCGGATCTCGCCGGGCTCTGCTTCCCCTGCCATGGTTATCCTCCTGCGCTGGTGATTCTGCCGCGGCCTGCCGGAGCGCATCGGCGCGGGCGCCCTCGACGATCTCCCGCATCGCGGCCTCGGCCTTGCGCTGATGGCCGCGCTGGATGGCGTCGGCCACCTGCTGATGCGCGGGCAGGGTCGCCCGGTTGTGCGCGGCCGAATGAGTATGCAGCGGCCGGACCGCCCCGAGCGCGACCCCGACCACGTCGTGGATGTACAGCAGCAAATCGTTGCCGCAGGCGGCGAACACCGCCCGGTGGAACGCCAGGTCAGCCCCGACGAACGCGTCCGGGGCGTCCACGGTCGCCCAGAGCTGGGCCATGGCCGCGGCGACGCTGCCGCGCTGCGCGGCGCTGGCGGACTCGGCCGCCAGCCGGGCCGCTCCCGGTTCCAGCGCCACCCGCATGTCCGCCAGCACCCGGATGTCGGCCGGGCTGGCCTCCGGGGTGAACCGCCAGCGCAGCACGTCCGGATCGAGCAGGCTCCACGATTCGCGCGGCCGGACCCGGGTGCCCGCGCTGGTCCGGCTCTCCAGCAGGCCCTTGCCCGCGAGCACCTTGACGCCCTCCCGCAGCGCCGACCGGCCGACCTCGAACCGGCCGACCAGCTCGTCCTCGGTGGGCACCGGCGTGCCCGGGCCGAGCTCGCCGCGCACGATCGCCGCGCCCAGTCCGTGCACGACCTGGGCATGCCGGGCCTGACCAGGGTAGGCGGCGGTCACAGGGCTCCTTCCCGCGTTGACGTGCTGTCCGAGGCTAGGCCGACCAAGAGCCAGGCGTCAACACTTCATCTGATGAAGTGTGATCCTTAATCCGATGAAGCGTTGACGGGTTCCGGCCGGGAGCCGTAGCTTGGCGGCATGCAGCTGATCAGGTTCCGTGGTGCTGGCGACTCCGCGCCGCAGGTCGGCGTGCTGGACGGGGACCTGGTCCGGCCGCTGCCCGGGATCGGTGACCTGGCCGCCCTGCTCGCGCTGCCGCTGCCCCAGATTCGCGGACTGTGCGAGGTCGCCGCTGCGGCCCCCGGCGGCCAGCCGTTCCGGCCAGGCAGCCTGCTCGCCCCGGTGGACGGCGGGACCGAGGTCTGGGCGGCGGGGGTCACCTACGAGCGGTCCAAGGACGCCCGGGTGCAGGAAAGCGAGGACGCGGCGGACATCTATGACAAGGTCTACTCCGCGCACCGGCCGGAACTGTTCTTCAAGTCAGCGGCCTGGCGGGTGGCCGGCCCCGGCGGCCTGGTGTCCGCCCGCGCCGATTCCGTGGTGGACGTACCCGAGCCGGAGCTGGCCGCCGTGCTGAACGCGGCCGGCGAGGTGGCCGGCTACACGATCTGCAACGACATGAGCTCGCGGTCCATCGAGGGGGAAAACCCGCTGTACCTGCCGCAGGCCAAGATCTACCTCGGCGGCTGCGCGGTCGGCCCCTGGATCAGGCCTGCCTGGGAGGTCCCGGACCCGTACGGGCTCACCATCGAGATGACCATCAGCCGCGGCGGCGCGGCGGCCTGGAACGGCCAGGCCCGGACCAGCGGGCTGCGCCGGACCATCACCGAGCTGGCCGCGTTCCTGTTCCTCGAGGACGAGTTCCCGGCCGGCGCCGTGCTGTCCACCGGGACCAGCCTGGTCCCGGACCTGCCGTTCACGCTGCAAGCCGGCGACGAGGTCCGGATCGCCATCTCCGGCCTCGGCGAGCTGGTCAACCGCGTCGTCCGCGGCAAAGCCGCCCTCGCCGCCCACAACCACATGCCTGGGAGCCGCCCGCACCTACATGGTTGAAGTCTTGCTGCACACCGGGCTACCTGGATGTTTCAACCACGTAGTTGCCCCGCTTTTGGCGTGGGAGCTCTGGGGTGGGACAGGTGGTTCCTGGGCTGGGGTGCTCAGCCGAGGAGTGCGGGGGCCAGCCGCTCCAGCTGCCCCACCAGGCCTGCCCCGTCCCGGGCCAGCGGCTGCAGCAGCACGTGGTCCGCGCCGCTGTCCCGCAGCTCCCGCACCCGGTCGGCGATGGCCTTCTCATCGCCCCAGGCCACGATCGCATCCACCAGCCGGTCACTGCCGCCGCCCGCGATGTCCTCGTCACCGAAGCCGAACTCGTGCAGGTTGTTCACGTAGTTCGGCAGCCGCAGGTACATGGCCATGTGCTCGCGGGCCACCCGGCGCCCCTCCGCCGGGTCGGCCGTCAGCACCACCGCCTGCTCCGGGATCAGCAGCCGGTTCGGGCCCAGTGTGGCCCGGGCCACCGGGATGTGCGCGGGCGGCACGAAGTACGGGTGCGCGCCGTGCGCACGCTCCCGGGCCAGCTCCAGCATCCGTAGCCGCAACGCCGCGAGTACCCGCGGTACCGGCACCGGGGTCGCGGGCGCGTCAGCGGCCGCTTCGTCCATCGCGGCCAGGTAGTCGGCCATCCGGTCCAGCGGCCGGGCGTAGTCCTGCCCGCTCCGCGCGACCAGCGGCGCGTGACTGACCCCGACGCCGAGGATGAACCGGCCCGGCCAGGCCGCGCCGAGCGTGGCCGCACCCGCCTGCATGGTGGCCGGATGCCGGGCCCACAGGTTGGCGATGCCGGTGCCGGCCACGATCCGCTCGCTCGCGCAGAGCGCCGCGGCCGAGCCCGCGAACGCGTCGGTGCCGCCGACCCCCTCGCCGGCCCAGACCGACCCGTAGCCCAGCTCCTCGATCCGGCGGGTGACCGCCTGCCGCTCCGGTACCGTGATCTGCCGCAGCACGGCCGACCACACCCCCACTGGCCCGAGCCGTTCCCGGGTCGCGGCCACGATCTCCTCTGCGGTCTGCATCGCGCTCCTCCTGCTCCTGGTGCTCATGCTCCTAGATGTCGATGAGTGCTCGGCCGCGGCTGATAGCTGAAGATGAGTGCTGGCCGCCTACTCCTGGACGCTGGCCGGGCGGGCCGGGGCGGCCGGTTCAGCTGGCTGCGGCTCCTCCAGATGGGCGATGTCGTTGTAGCCGCGCACGATCCACCGCTCGCCGGTCACCACGAGCCGGGAGATGGACGCGTTGTCCGCGCCCAGGAAAGCGAATGGCCGCGCCCCGGTGGCCAGCGCCAGCGCCTCACCGATCACCCCGCCGTGGCTGACCACCGCCACCAGCTGATCCGGATGGGCCGCGGCGATCCGCCGGATGGCCCCGCTGACCCGGGCCGCGAACGCCTCGGCTGGCTCAGCGCCCGGGATGACGTCCCACCGCTCCTCGGCCCACATCCGCTCGGCCACCGGGTGGTTGTCCGCGACCATCTTGCGGTACAGGCCAGCCTCCCACTCGCCCAGGAAGACCTCCCGCAGGTCCGGCTCGACCCGTGGGGTCAGCCCGAGCCGGGCCGCCAGCGGTGCCGCGGTCTGCGCGGTGCGGCGCAGCGTGGTCACGTAGATCGCGGCGATGGGCATCCGGCCGAGCCGCCGGGCCAGCAGTTCCGCTTGCTCCTGGCCGTGGGCTGACAGCTCGGGATCGGCGTGCCCGTCCGCCAGCGGGAACGGCGTCTCCTGGTACGCCTGGGACTGGCCGTGCCGGAGCAGCAGCAGGTCTGCCGCGCCGGGCGGTAGCTGGAAACGCTGCTGCCGGTAGGAGGTGACCCCCGGGTGGGTGACCCCGGGTGCCCCGGCGGGCGGTTCAGAGCTCACAACGTCCGAAGACTAGTCCCCGCGGCCAGGGCCCGTGCGGCCAGGGCCATCGTGGTCAGGCCCGCGACCGGGCCGCTATTGTGCGATCCGCCGCGCGGGCGGCATCGTCGGGCGGGGCAGTTCCAGGGAGGGCGGATGACAGCAGTGCCGGGGAGCGATCCCAGGGACCCGCGGAACCTGCGCGGGGACGCGCCGCTGCTGGATGCCTGGCTGCGGTTCACTGAGCGGGTCGCCGACGGCGGCTTCCCGGCCCCGATGACGGTGCCCGGGCACAAGCAGCGGCAGGACCTGGCCGGCTCGGTGGTCGCGGGTGACGCGCCGATGTACGGCGGCCTGGACACCATCAAGCACGCCGACGACCTGCTGGCCGAGGGTGAGCGGCGGGCGGCGCGGCTGTGGGGCGCGGACTGGTGCCGGTTCTCGGTGGCCGGCTCCACGCACGGGAACCAGGCCCTCACCCTGGCTGTGGGCCAGCCAGGGCAGCAGATCGTGGTGACCAGGATCCTGCACCGGTCGCTGCTGCTCGGCCTGGTCCTGGCCGGGCTGGACCCGGTCTGGGTTCTGCCCGAGGTGGACCCGGCCACCGGGTTGCCCGGCCAGGTCCCGGTGGCCGCGGTCCGCGCCGCCCTGGCCGCGCACCCCGGGGCCTGCGGGGTATACCTGGGCGACCCGACCTACGTGGGCAGCACCGGGGACCTGGCCGGGCACGCCGCCGCGGCGCATGAGGCAGGGGTGCCGCTGCTGGTGGACGCGGCGTGGGCGGCGCACCTGGGCTTCCACCCGGACCTGCCGCCGCACCCGCTCGCCGCGGGCGCGGATGCCATGGTGACCAGCGTGCACAAGGCGCTGCCCGGCTACACCCAGAGTGCGCTGGTGCTGGCCCGCACTGGCCGGCTGGACCCGGCCCGGCTGGACCGGGCGTTCGAGGCCACGCACACCACCAGCCCGGCCGGCGCGATCATGGCCAGCATCGACGCGGCCCGGGCCCTGCTGGCCCGGGACGGCCTGGACCTGTGCGGCCGCCTGCTGCGCCTGGTGGCCGGGGCGAAACAGCGGCTGCGCGCGGTGCCCGGGCTGGACGTGCTGGACGGTCCCGGGGTCGAGCCCGCCAAGCTGGTGGTCCTGCTGGCGGGCACCGGCGCGCACGGGCACGCGGTCGAGGCGGACCTCATCGCCGCGGGCATGCCGGTGGAAATGGCCGACCGGGACACCGTCATCCCGATCATCACCCTGGCCGACGACGAGGACACGGTCACCCGGTTCACCACGACCCTGACCGCCGCGGTGGACCGGCACCGGGGGCCGCTCCGCCAGCCGGTCCCGGCGGCTGCGTGGACGGTCATTCCGGAAATGGCCATGCCGCCGCGCCAGGCATTCTTTTCCCGCAACGAAACCCTCGCCGCGGAGACAGCCGTCGGCCGGGTGAGTGCCGAGCTGGTGGCGCCGTACCCACCCGGCATCCCGGTGCTCGCCCCGGGCGAGGTGATCACCGCCGCGGCCCTGGACGCGCTGCGCGCGGCCCGCGCCGACGGTGGCCGGATCGCCTACGCGGCCGACCCCACCCTGGCCACCTTCCAGGTGATCGCCCGGTAGGGCGATCAGCCAACGATGCGGTGATCGCCCGGTAGGGCGCTCAGCCGGGAGCGCGGTGACCGCCCGGGCGGCCGCCGCGCGCCCGGGGCATCGCCGGCTGGCTAGCCCGGCTTTACCCTTGGCCGGTCAGCCGGACAGCCGCGGCGCCGGGTAGACGATGGTCTTGGGCTCGGTGAAAGTCTCCATGGCGAACCGGCCGCCGACCCGGCCGCGGCCGCTGACCGAGCCGGACCGGCCGCCGAACGGCAGGTGGGATTCCCACAGGTTGGTCGAGGCGTTGATGTTCACCCAGCCGGCCCGGGCCTGCTCGGCAAAGGCCAGCCCGCGCTCCAGGTCGCCGGTGAACACCGCCGCGGTCAGCCCGAACGGCGAGGCGTTCGCCGCCGCCAGCGCCGCCGCCGCCGACGGTACCTCGATCACCGGCACTACCGGCCCGAACGTCTCCTCGGCCGCGATCGCCATGTCCGAGGTCACCCCGTCCAGCACGGTCGGCTCGGCGTACAGGCCGGTGGGGAAGCCCGGGGCGCGGCGGCCGCCGCAGCGGACCTTCGCGCCCTTGCCCACCGCGTCGGCCACGTGCTGGTCGAACTTGGCCGCAGTCGCCTCGTTGTTCAGCGGGCCCATCGTGGTCTGCGGGTCGAACGGGTCACCCAGCCGCACCTGGCTCTCGGTGGCCGCCACCACGGCGTCCACGAACGCCGCGCGCACTGCCGAGTGCACCAGGAACCGCTCGCCCGCCGTACAGCTCTGCCCGGCGCACAGGTACGCCGCTTCCAGTGCGGCGGCGGCGGCCAGCTCCAGGTCAGCGTCGTCGAGCACCACCATCGGCCCGTTCCCGCCCAGCTCGAGCAGCTGGGTCTTGCCCGCGGCCCGGGCCGCGACACTGGCCCCGGTGGCCACCGAGCCGATGAAGCCCACCGCGGCCACCCCGGGGTGCCCGGCCAGCGCGTCCCCGGCCACCGGCCCGGGGCCGGGCACGAAGCTGAACACCCCGTCCGGCACCCCGGAGGCGGCGATGATCCGGGCCAGTACCGCGCAGCAGGCGCTGGTGCTCGGGGCGGGTACCCAGACCACGGCGTTGCCGGCCGCCAGCGCGGGCGCGAACAGCTCCGCGCCCATCGTGTACGGCCAGTTCCACGGGCTGATCACGCCGACCACGCCGAGCGGCACCCGTGCGGTGATCACCCGCCGGCCCGCGGACGTGGACGGCGGGAACGCGCCGTCCAGCCGGGTCGCGTCCGCCGCGGCCATGTCGAAATACCCGGCCAGCTCATCCACCTCGTCGTAGGCCTCGGCGCGCAGCGGCTTGCCCTGGTCTAGCGCCAGCACCTGGGCCAGTTCCTCGCGCTGGCCGCGGATGGCCGCGGCGGCCTCCTCGCACCAGGCCGCCCGGTCGAACGGGGACCGGGACGCCCAGCCGGGCCAGGCCGCGGCGGCGGCGCGCACCGCGTCGTCCACGTCCGCCCGGTCCGCGGCGGCCACGGTGGCGAACTGCTCGCCGGAGGCCGGGCTGACCGCCGCCGCTGCGGGCCCCCGCCCGGGCCGCCATTCGCCGCCGATGAAGAGCAGGTGCTCGGGGATGGCCATCGGTGCCCCTTCCGTCAGCTGCGCCGCCGGGCCGGGCGGCGCCGGGCGCTACGGCTAGCGTGCCTGGATCAGCGCGCCGCCACCAGTGGGCCCGGCCTGCTCAGCAGGCGGCGCAGAGCCGTCCCAGCTCGTCGAGCTGGGACGGCGGCATCCGGTTGGCGGGCCCGGAAATGGACAGCGCCGCGACGCACTCCCCGCCCGGGCCGAACACTGGCGCGGCCACCGCGACCAGGCCATCCTCGAGTTCCGCGGCCGCCTTCGCGTAGCCGGCCGCGCGGATCGCGGCCAGTTCCGCCGCCAGCGCGTCCAGGCTGGTGATGGTGTGCTCGGTGTACCGCTCCAAGGTGGCGGGCAGCGGGATCGCGCCGAAGGCGAGCAGCACTTTGCCGTTGGCCACCGCATGCGGCCTGGTCCGCCGACCGATCCAGCCGCCCGAGCAGCTGAGGATGTAGGTGCTGGGTACCTCGGCCACGTTCAGGATGTCCGGGCCGGCCGGCACGGCCAGGTTGATCGTCTCGCCGGTCAGCTGGGACAGCTTTTCCATGGCCGGCTGCATGGCCGCGACAATGTCTGTGCTGCGCAGGGCCAGGCTGCCCAGCCGGATCACCTGGACGCCCAGCCGGTACTGCTTGCCGGAGCGGGCCAGGAAACCGGCCCGTTCCAGGGTCGCGGCGAGCCGGGAGGCGGTGGATTTGTGCACGCCCAGCGCCTGGGCTATTTCGGTGACGCTCAGCTGGGTACGGCCATCCTCGAAGCTGGCGAGCAGGGCCAGCACTCGCTCCGCTGACTGGTAGGTTGCGTTTCCCGCAACCACCTTCTCGCTCACGCAACCCAGGATGGCGAATTTCCCTCTCTCGCGTCAACAGAGGTCACGGGAGTGCGTGGCATACTCGCAAGCGGACGATCCGCTATTGCGCCAGGCGCCCATTATGGCCGCCCGGTGCGGCTGACGACGAGAGCAGGGCTGGGCATGGCCGGACCGGCCGACGCAGTGCCGCCAGGAGCAGTGCCGGCGGGAGCAGCGCCGCACGGGGGAGTGGGTCCCGCCGCAGCGGCCGAGGAGCCGGTGACCCCGGGATCGGTGCATGATCCGCTCCCCGAGGCGCTCGGGCTGGCCCGCGCGGCCGCCGACGCCAAGCTGGGCCTGAAGCTGCTCGGCGGGCTGGCCGTCCGGGTGCTGTGCCCGGAGTTCCCGCCGCGGCTGCGCCGCGACCAGGACATTGATTTCGCCTGCCTGAGCAAGGGGCGCAAGGACGTGGCGGCCTGGCTCGCGGACCACGGCTGCCAGCCGGACCGCCGGTTCAACAACCTGAACGGCGACCGGCAGATGTACTTCACCGCCCCGTCCGGCCGGCCTATCGACGTGATGGTGGACCGGCTGACCATGTGCCACACGCTGGATTTCCGCCCGTCCTTCGGCAGGCTCCCGCTCACCGTGGACGCGGTCGATGTGCTGCTGTCCAAGCTGCAGATCGTCGAGCTGAACGAGAAGGACGCCCGGGACCTGTGCCACCTGCTCGCTGCCCTGCCGCTGGGCGGCGGCGGACCGGTGACGATCGACACGGACCGCTTCGGCAAGCTGCTCGGCGCCGACTGGGGCTGGTGGCGGACGGTCACCGGGAACCTGGCCAAGCTCCCCGGGCTGGTCGCGGAGAAGCTCGCGCTGCTCCCCTCCGGCGCTCAGTATGACGTGCTGGACCAGGCCCGGCAGTTGCTGGAGATCGCCGAAGCGGTGCCGAAGGGCGTCAAGTGGCGGCTCCGGGCCAACGTCGGTGACCGGGTGCGCTGGTATGAGCTTCCTGAGGAAGTCGCGCACTGAATTTCGGTGTGGCCCGCTTGACGCCAGTTTCGGCTGGGTGCTAGACGTTGCACAGGACGCACGGGCGTTGCAGATGACGCTATTGCTGCTAATCCGCTGATGGGCGGGTGCGTGAGGAAGGCGCGGTGGGCAGATGAGGGTCTTCTTCGCCACCGATATCCACGGCTCGGAGGTGTGCTGGCGGAAGTTCCTGAACGCCGCCGCCTTCTACAAGGCAGACCTGGTCGTCCTCGGCGGTGATGTCACCGGCAAGGTGATGGTGCCCGTCGTGGCACATAACGGCTACTGGCAGGCGGTGGTCCGCGGCGAGACCATCCGGATGGAGACCAGGGCCGAGCTCGAGGAAGTCGAGCGGCAGATCCGCAATAAAGGCTCGTATCCGGCTGTAGTCACCCCCGATGAGCTGCAAGCACTCAGCGCCGAGGAGGGCGCGGTCGACCGGCGCTTCTCCCAGGAGATGATCCATTCCCTCGACCGGTGGCTGGACATGGCCGACGGGAAGCTGCGCGGTGGCGATATCCCGTGCATCCTGAACGGCGGCAACGATGACATCTGGGAGATCGACGACGTCATCGAGGCCTCGCCGTGCGTCAGCTTCGGCGAGGGCAAGGCGATCGACCTGGACGGCTTCCAGTTGGTCTCCATGGGCTGGACCAACCCCACCCCGTGGGACACGTTCCGGGAGGCCCCGGAGGCCCAGCTGAAGGAGAAGATCGACGCGGTCGTCGGCCAGATTCCCGACCTGGAACGGGCCATCTTCAACTTCCACGCCCCGCCGTACGGGACCGGCCTGGACGAGGCACCCGCGCTGGATGACACGCTGCGGCCGATGCATGGCGGGGCGGTCATGAAGCCGGTAGGCTCCACCGCGGTCCGTGACGCGATCAACAGCTACCAGCCGATGCTGTCGGTGCACGGGCACATCCACGAGAGCCGTGGGGTCAAGCGGATGGGCCGGACGCTGGCCATTAACCCCGGCAGCGTCTACGGCGACGGCGTGCTCCAGGGCGCGGTACTTGAGCTGAATCCGAAGAAGGGAAAGGTCACCAAGTACCTGCTGGTGAATGGCTGAATCCCATCGGGGAGGCACCGATGGCGCAATAGGCTGGCCCAGCCCCCCATGAACCCCGCAAAACCGGGAGACGAGCATGGCAACTGAAGCTCTTGGCGGCGAGACGCCAACACTCTTCTTGCGCAAAGCCACCGGCCTGGTCCGCGGCTGGTCGGTGCGGGACTCGATGATCTATGCCGCCCTGGCGACCAACGTCGTCACGCTCGGCATCTACGAGTTCTCTTTCCAGTCCTTCATCCCCAAGGGACAGCTCCTCACCTCGATCCTCATCTCGGGGGTCTGGGTCTCCTTCCTGGTGGTCGCCTATGCCGGGCTGATCGTCACGATCCCGCGGGCGGGCGGCGACTACGTCTGGCAGAGCCGGATCCTGGGCAGCGGCCTCGGCTTCGTGATGGCCGCCACCGGATGGTGGTTCATCCTCTGGCTGTGGGCGCCGATCTACGGGAACATCCTGTCCGTCGAGCTGTTCCAGCCGCTGTGGGCGACGCTCGGTGATCCCAGCGGCGCGGCCTGGTTCACCACCCACACCGGGATATTCGTGGTGTCGGTCATCACGATCGTGCTGGCCGGCCTCCTGGTCTCGCTGGGCATGGCGGGCTACGCCCGGATCCAGAAGTGGTGCTTCTACGCCGGCCTGGTCGGTTTCGCGGTCGTCGTCATCCTGCTCCTGGTGAACAGCCATGCGAACTTCGTGTCGTCGTTCAACACCGAGGCACACAAGATCTTCGGAGTGAGCGGGGCCTACGCGAAGACCCGGGCCGGGGCGGCCAAGTCCGGCTATGTGTCGCCGGCCTTCGGCTTCTCCCCGCTGGGCGCGAGCCTGCTGCTGGTCCCGATGCTGATGTTCTACCTGCTGTGGCCGAACTGGGGCTCCACGCTGTACGGCGAGATCCGCGGGGCGAGCGACTTCAAGCGCGTCTTCGCCGGGATGTTCTCCGGCCTGTGGATCACCGTGATCCTGTCCGTGGTCTTCCTGCTGGTGATCGCGAAGACGTTCGGCACCGGCTTCTACAACGACTCCAACGCGCTGTACTGGAGCGCCTACTACGGCGGCAAGGTGGCCCCGGCCATCCCGATCTGGCCCTACCCGGTGATGTTCGCCGGCTGGCTGGTGCACAACCAGGTCTTCCAGGTGGCGCTGATCCTGCTGATGGCGCTGTGGTTCATCGGCTGGGTCGGCACGCTGTTCCTGTCCTCGACCCGGGTCATCTTCGCGGCCGCGTTCGACCGGGTGCTGCCCGACCGGGCCGCGGAGGTGTCCGAGAAGCGCAAGGTGCCGTTCTACTCGCTGATCCTGATGCTGGCCCCAGCGGTGATCGTCAGCGCGGTCTACGCCTACAACCTCACGTTCCAGACCTACACGCTGGACGCCACCCTGGTCATCGCGGTGACCTACCTGTTCAGCGCGATCGCCGTGGTGCTCCTGCCGTTCATCAAGCCCGACCTGTGGCGCGCCTCCCCGGCCAGCCGGATGAAGATCCTGGGCGTCCCCATCGTCCCGGTGGCCGGCCTCGTCACCATCGGGCTGCTCGGCTTCAACCTCTACGAGTGGCTCACCAACAGCGCCTACGGGGTGAACAACCACGACTCGCTGTTCTTCATGGGCGGGATGTACCTGCTGGCGATCGTGGTCTACGTGGTCGCCCGGCTGGTCCGCAGCAGGCAGGGCATCGACCTGTCGCTGATCAACAAGGAGATCCCCGTCGAATAGGGCAGAGGCTGCGTCGGCCCCGCCGCCAGGGTTGACCGGCGGCGGGGCTGACGCAACTTCGGCTCCCGCAGCAGAGGTGACGACAAGTGATGGGCGGGAAGCAGCGGCATGAGTGAAACTCCCGCGCGGGCCAGCGCGGTCATCATCGGCGCCGGCATCGTCGGCAACAGCCTGGCCTGTCACCTGGCCCGGCTCGGCTGGCGGGACCTGGTCCTGGTGGACAAGGGCCCGATGCCGAACCCGGGCGGCTCCACCGGGCACGCCTCCAACTTCATCTTCCCGATCGAGTACTCGAAGATGATGATGGAGCTGACCCGGGACAGCACCGAGCAGTACCAGGCGCTGGGCGTGTTCACGCAGAGCGGCGGCATCGAGGTGGCCCGCACCGAGGCCCGCATGGCCGAGCTGCGGCGGCGCTGCTCGGCCGCTAAGGCCTGGGGCATCCCGGCCCAGGTGATCTCACCCGCCGAGGTGGCCAAGCTGGTGCCCTACCTGGACGAGTCGGTGATCCTGGGCGGCGCGCACTTCCCGACCGTCGGCGTGGTCAACTCGCTGCGCGCGGGCACGCTGCTGCGGGAGGAGGCCGAGCAGTCCGGCGCGCTGCGGGTGCTGGCCGGGGCTGAGGTGCTCGGCATCGACACGTCCCCGGACGGCCCGGGCGGCAGGCCGCAGATCACCGCCGTGCGCACCACCGCGGGTGATATCGCGACCGGTACCTGCGTGATCTGCTGCGGGGTGTGGAGCCCGCGGATGGCCCGGATGGCCGGCGCCCGGCTGCCGCTCACCCCGATCGTGCACCAGATGATCAGCGTCGGGCCGATCGGGCTGTTCGAGGGCACCACCGGGGAGATCACCTACCCGATCGTGCGCGACGTGGACACCAACATGTACGAGCGCCAGCACGGCGGCGACATGGAGGTGGGCTCCTACGCGCACCGCCCGATCATCGTCAGCCCGGACTCCATCCCGTCGATCGAGGAATCGGCGCTGTCCCCGACCGAGCTGCCGTTCACCGCGGACGACTTCGACCCGCAGCTGGCCGAGGCGCTGGAGCTCATGCCCGAGCTGCTGGGGGACGAGAAGGCCGGTATCAGGTACGCCATCAACGGGCTGATCTCGATGACCCCGGACGGCCATCCGCTGCTCGGCCCGGTGCCGGAGGTGGCCGGGCTCTGGTCGGCCGCGGCGAGCTGGATCAAGGAGGGGCCCGGGGTCGGCCGGGTGGTGGCCGAGTGGATGAGCGGCCAGGTCCCTACGGTCAACGTGGACGAGGCCAACGTGGCCCGGTTCTACCCGGGCCAGCGCACGGTCGCGCACGTCGAGGCGCGGGCCCGGGAGGGCTTCAACAAGATGTACGGCATTGTCCACCCAGCTGAGCAGTGGGCGTCCGGCCGGCCGGCCCGGGTCAGCCCGGTGTACGAGCGGGAGCGGGACCTGGGCGCGGTCTTCTACGAGACGGCCGGCTGGGAGCGGCCGCACTGGTACGCCAGCAACGAGGACCTGCTGGACCGGTACGCCGGGCAGCTGATGCCGCGGCCGGACGAGTGGGACGCCCGCTGGTGGTCACCGGTGATCAACGCCGAGCACCTGGCCCTGCGGGACACTTGCGGGCTGGTCGACCTGTCCGCGTTCGCGATCTTCGACATCACCGGGCCGTCCGCGCTGGACGTGGTGCAGACCCTGGCCGTGGCCCAGCTGGACGTGCCGCCGGGGCGGGTGGTGTATACCTCGCTGCTGGACGAGCGCGGCGGGTTCAAGGCTGACCTGACCATCATGCGGCTCGGCGCGCAGCGGTTCAGGGTGGTCACCGGCGGCGCGACCGGCATGTCCGACATGAAGTGGTTCACTGACCACCTGCCCGCGGACGGCACCGCCGCCCTGGCCGACCTGACCTCGGCGCAGATCACCCTCGGCCTGTGGGGGCCGCGGGCGCGGCAGGTGCTGGCCGCGGTCACCGCCGACGACGTGTCGCACCCGGGCTTCCCGTTCGGCACCTGCCGGGAGATCGAGATCGGCGGCGCGTGCGTGCTCGCCTCCCGCATCTCCTACGTAGGCGAGCTCGGCTGGGAACTGCACGTGCCCGCCGAGCAGGCCGCCGTGCTGTGGGACAGGCTGCGGGAGGCGGGCGCTCCGCACGGGCTGGTGCCGGCGGGCATCGGGGTGTACGGCACCACCGGCCGGCTGGAAAAGGGCTACCGCGCGTTCGGCAACGAGCTGACCGCGGACTACACCCTGGTCGAAGCCGGGATGACCCGGCCCAAGGTCAAGGCGCACTCGTTCATCGGCAAGGACGCCTACCTGGCGCAGCGGGCCGCCCCGCCCGCGGCGGTGCTCTGCACGCTCACCGTGGATGACCACGCCCCGGCCGGGGGCGAGCCCCGGTACATGCTCGGCGGCGAGCCCATCCTGTCCGCTGGCGGCGAGCGGCTGGTGGATGCGAAAGGCCGCCCTTCCTACGTGACCAGCGCCGGTTCCGGGCCGTCGGTCGGCCGGCACCTGCTGATGGCCTACCTGCCGCCGGAGCAGGCGGTCGCGGGCACCACGCTCGCCGTGGAGTGCTTTGGCGAGCGCTACCCGGTGACCGTCGCGGTGGCCGGGGCCACCCCGCTGTTCGACCCGGACAACACCAGGATCCGCAGCTGACCAGAGGGACGGAGGGCGGCCCGGGATGGAGATCGGCGTCTGCGTGAAGCGGGTGCCGCAGGTGGGCGGCCGTATCGTGCTGACCCCGGACGGTCAGGGCGTGGATACCCGGATGTCCGGGTTCGCGATCAGCCCGCACGAGGAATGCGCGGTAGAGGAAGCGGTCCGGCTCACCGAGCGGCTGGGCGGCTCCGTGTCGGTGCTGACGCTCGGGCCCGCCGAAGCGGCTGAGCAGCTGCGGGACGCGCTCGCGCTTGGGGCGCACCGGGGGGTGCTGCTGGAAACGGACGGCCGCGAGTGGGGCCCGGCCGCCACCGCGGCCGCGATCGTGGCGGAGGCGCGCCGCCGGGCCGCGGACGGCCCGGCCTACCAGCTGCTGCTGTTCGGGAACGAGGCCGCGGACACCGGGGACTACCAGGTCGGCGTCCGGGTGGCCAGCGCACTGGGCTGGCCGTGTGCCACCGGCATCAAGCACCTGGACATTACCGGGGACGTGGTCCGGGCCCGGCGCGAGTACCGGGGCACCGAGGAGACCTATGAGTTCAGCCTGCCCGCGGTGATCACCGTCAAGGAGGGCATCAACCTGCCCCGGTATCCGTCGCTGCCTGGCCGGGCTGCGGGCCAAGCGGGCGGTGATCGAGCGGCAGGAGCCGCAGTGGCAGCCGGACGGCCTGCGCACCACCGGCCTGCGGGTCCCGGCGGAGCAGCGGCAGCAGGCCGCTGTCCTCGGCCGCGGCCCGGACGCCGTCCCCGCCCTGGTCAAGCTCCTGGAAGAACTAGGAGTCCTCGCGTGAGCTCTGCTGGCCCGGGGGGGCGACCCCCCGGAACCCCCCGCGAGTCGCTGGCTCGGAGGGGACACGCCTCCGGCGCACCCCGCCTCGCCAGCTCTGCTGGCCCGGGGGGGCGACCCCCCGGAACCCCCCGCGAGTCGCTGGCTCGGAGGGGACACGCCTCCGGCGCACCCCGCCTCGCCAGCCTCGCTGGCCGGAGGGGACACGCCTCCGGCGCACCCCGCCGCAGCTCTGCTGGCCCGGGGGGGCGACCCCCCGGAACCCCCCGCGAGTCGCTGGCTCGGAGGGGACACGCCTCCGGCGCACCCCGCCTCGCCAGCTCTGCTGGCCCGGGGGGGCGACCCCCCGGAACCCCCCGCGAGTCGCTGGCTCGGAGGGGACACGCCTCCGGCGCACCCCGCCTCGCCAGCGAAGTGCCCGCGAAGGAGGCAGATAAGTGAACGTTATTTGCCTGGTCGAGCTGGATGAGGCCGGGGTGACGGACGGGTCGCTGCGCGCGCTGACCTTCGCCCGCATGCTGGCCACTGGCGGCCCCAGCCCGGGCGCGCCAGCCCTGGTCGCGGTGCTGTTCGGCCCGGCGGACCGGGTCCCGGCCAGCGTCCTGGGCGAGTACGGCGTGACCGAGGTGTACGTGACCGAGCCGGCTGCGCTGGACGGGTACGCGCCGCGGGCCTGGGCGCGGACCCTGGAGGGCCTGCTCAGTGTCACCCTGGCCAGCGCGGTGGTCGCGGCGGCCACGGACCGGGGCAGCGAGGTGCTCGCTCATCTCGCCGCGCTGACTGGTCAGTCGATGGCCGCGAACTGCATAGCGGCCGAGCCCGCCGCGGACGGGACGCTGGCGATATCCCGCCAGCGCTGGGCGGGGCTGCTCATCGAGGACGCGATCGTGGACGGCTCGCCCGCGCTGCTCACCGTGGCCACCGAGGCCGTGCCGCCCGTGCCCGTGGAGACCGTGCCTGCGGGCACAGTCCGGGCCGGGCCAGCGGTGCGGGTCCATGAGCCCGAGCTGATCCCGGCGGACCTGCAGGTGCGCGCCGCCGAAACGGCCGGGCACGGCGGCGGGATGTCGCTGGCCACGGCCCGGGTCGTGGTCGGCGGCGGCCGGGGTGTCGGCGGCCCGGACGGGTTCGCGCCGCTGGAGGAACTGGCCAGCCTGCTCGGCGGGGTGGTCGGGGTGTCCCGGGTGGTCACCAGCCAGGGCTGGCGCCCGCACACCCAGCAAGTCGGGCAGACCGGCACCCGGATCACCCCCGAGCTGTACCTGGCTTGCGGCATCAGCGGCGCGATCCAGCACATGGCGGGCTGCGGCAGCGCCAAGACCATCGTCGCGGTCAACACGGACCCGGCGGCGCCGATCCTGTCCCGGGCCGACTACGCGGTGATCGGCGATCTGGCCGAGGTGATCCCGGCGCTGGTGGCGGCGCTGCGGGAACGGGGCTGACCGGGCCGGGCCGCGGCGGTCCGTCAGGTTTTGCTGGCTGCCTCCAGGTTCTCCCGCACCGCGCAGGTCAGCGGGTGGTCCTGGCCCAGGGCCAGCTCACAGTCGGTGAGAGTGCGCTCGAACACGCTGATCGCGTCGGTCAGCCGCAGCGCGGCGTGGTAGGCCGACCCGAGGTTGGCCCGGGCGGTCAAGGTGACCTGATCGGCCGGGCCGAGCGTCCGCTCGCTGTCCGCCAGCGTCTGCTCATACAACGGCAGCGCGTCGTGCAGGCGCCCGGCCGAGTGGTAGGCGTTGGCCAGGTTGCCGCGAGCGGTCAGCGTGTCCGGGTGGTCGGCGCCCTGGGCCAGTTCCCGGTCCTGCAGCGTGCGCTCATAGTGCGGGATGGCGTCCTTGACCCGCCGGGCGGCGAGGTAGGCGTTGGCCAGGTTGGCCCGGGCGGTCAGCGTGTCCGGGTGGGCAGCCCCCAGCACCCGTTCCCGGTCGGCGAGGGTGTGCTCGTACTGCGGCAGGGCCCGCTTTAGCTGGCCGGAGACCCGGTAGGCGTAGGCCAGGTCGGCGCGGGCGCTGAGCGTGTCCGGGTGGTCGGGCCCCTGCGCCTTGGCCCGGCCCGCGAGGACCTGCTCGTAGGCGCTGACCGCCTGCTTGTGCCGCCCCATCGTGCGGTAGGCGTGCGCCAGCGCGGCCCGGGCGCTGAGCGTGTCCGGGTGGCCGGGGCCCAGCCCGTTCTCGGCGTCGGCGAGCGCCTGCTGGTACACCGGAACCGCGTCCTCGGGGCGGCCGGCGGCCAGGTAACCGGCGGCGAGGTCAGTCCGGGCCGCCAGGGTGTCCGGATGCCGTGCGCCGAGCACCCACTCCCGGTCGGCGGCGACCTTTTCGTGCAGTGGCAGCGCATCAGCGGGGCGTCCGCCTGCGGTGTAGGCGTGGGCGAGGTGGCCGCGTGAGGTCAGCGTGTCCGGGTGGTCGTGGCCCAGTTGCTCCTGGCGCTGCGCCAGGACACGTTCGTGCACGTCGATGGCGTCGTCGATCCGGCCCGCCAGCTCGAACGCCGCGGCCAGGCCGTCCAGGCAGCAGAGGGTATGCACGTGCGTGGCCCCGAGCACCCGGCTGGACTCCTCCTGCAGGGCCTGCCAGTGCGCGATGGCGGGCCCGCTGAGCGCGGCGCTGGCCATGCTCTGCCCGGCGCGCAGCAGCACCGGATGAGGGTCCGAGGCCCACAGCAGGTCGCCGCCAGCGTCGCGCAGCCGCCCGGCACAGTCGTGCAGGGCCTGGGCCAGCCGCGGCGCGGCCGGCCCGGCCGGCCAGGCCTGGACCAGCGCGTCGGCCGCGGCCCGTACCGCCGGCCCGAATTCCGCCGCTGGGGTGGTCGCCCGGCTCAGCGCCCGCACCAGCGGATGCACCTGCACGGTGCGGGTGGCGCTAGCCGGGTTGATGGTCACCAGCCCGGCCCGGAACAGGTTATAAACGGTCTCCTTGGCCTGTGCCGGATCGGCTACCTGGCCGGGGCCGGCCAGGTAGCCGGCCGCGGCCGGGGTGGTGAACACCGCGCCGGGGATGCCTGCGGGATCGAGCAGGCTGGCCAGGGCCAGCGCCGGCCGGGCTAATCCGGCCGGCGGCATCTGCTCGGCGAGTTCCATGGACAGCAGGCACGTCACCTCAGCCGCGCTGGGAGCGGCGCCAGCGGCCCGGCTCATCCGCAGCTTCCGGTCAGCGAACCAGCCGCGGTAGCTATGGCAGCTGTCTTCCGTGCAGATGAGCACGGCGGTGGCCTGGGCCAGCGCGAGCGGCTGGCAGTCCATATCCGCCGCCAGGTCGAGGGCTCCCACCCGCTGGCCTGACTCGTCGCTGAGCCGCGCGGTCAGGTAGGCCAGCGCTTCGCGAGTGCTGTACCCGGCGACCGGGACGATCCTCCGGTCCGGCCCCGCCGGGAAGTCTGGCTGCTCGGTGGTCACCACCACACGGCCCTGGACGCCCCGCGGCCACAGTCCCTCGAGCTCGGCCGGGCCGGGGACATCGTCGAGGACGACCAGCCAGCGCAGGGCGGCACCGGCCAGCCAGCGCAGGAACCGCTGGGCCGCGGCGGCCAGGTCGTCCGCGGGGTCAGCCGCACCGGCCTCCGCGAGCGCGCCGGCGTATCCGGTGAGGATGGCCTCCCGGCTGGTGCCGCTGATCCAGACCAGCAGGTCCACCGAGCGGCTGTCCCACAGGCTATTCGCCAGCGCGGCCGCGAGCTGCGTCTTGCCGCTGCCGCCGGGCGCGGCCCGCGGCGGGAGGCCTGGCTGGGCCACCGCGGTCAGGATCACCGCGCCGCCCGGATCGGGTTGTCCTGCGCCGCCGAGCCCGGTTTCCGGGCGGGGATTATAGCCGTCGGCCAGCGGCGGCACCGGCCCGTACCGCAGCGGCCATTCCACCAGCGGGGACGCCACCACGGTCACCGGGATCCCGAGGAGCTGGCCTGGGGGAATCGGTGTCCCACCGTCGGCTTGCCCGGTGGCCGCCGCGGCACTGCGGGCTGCTCCTGCCGCATACCGGGCCCTGCCTTCCTCTTCATCCCAGTTGCGCAAATAGCCTATTGAGTTGCAGTGCTCTGGCGCAGTCGAATGGCTGCCAGCCTCGCGCCGCCGTGCCATCCGGCCAGCTCGGCAGCACCCGCCCTGGCCGCGCTGCCCTGACCCGGAACCTCAGCTCCGGGTAACCGCCTCGAGGTTGTCCCGTACCGCGCGGGTCAGCGGGTGGTCCCGGCCCAGGGCCAGCTCACAGTCAGTCAGCGTGCGCTCGAACACGCCGACCGCGTCGGTCAGCCGCAACGCCGCCTGGTAGCCGCCCGCCAGGTTGGCGCGAGCGGTGAGGGTGGCCTGGTGCGTGGGGCCGAGCACCTGCTCGCAATCGGTCAGCGTCTGCTCGTACAGCGGCAGCGCGTCCTTCAGCCGGCCGGCCGAATGGTAGGCGTTGGCCAGGTTGGCCCGGGCGGTAAGGGTGTCCGGGTCGCGCGTGCCCTGGGCCAGTTCCCGGTCGGTGAGCGTGTGCTCGTAGTGTGGGATGGCGTCCTTGACCCGCCCGGCGGCGAGAAGGGCGTTGGCCAGGTTGCCCCGCGCGGTCAGCGTGTCCGGGTCATACCGGCCGAGCACCCGTTCCCGGTCGGCCAGGGTCCGCTCGTACTGCGGCAGTGCCTGCTTCGCCTGCCCGGAGATCCGGTACGCAAAGGCCAGGTCGGCCCGGGCGCTCAGGGTATCCGGGTGATCGGGCCCCTGCGTCTGCTCCCGTTCGGCCAGGATCCGCTCGTACTCCGGGACGGCCTGGGTGAGATCCCCGGTGGCGCGCTGGGCATGCGCCCGCCCGGCCCGCGCGCTGAGCGTGTCCGGGTGCTGGGGGCCGAGCCTGCGTTCCAGGTCCGCCACGGTCTGCTCGAAGATTGGCAGCGCGCTGCCCGGGTCCCCGGCGAGCAGGTAGGCGGCGGCCAGGTCGGCCCGCGCGCTGAGCGTGTCCGGGTGCCGCGGGCCGAGCACCCATTCGCGGTCGGCGATCACCCGCTCGAACAGCGGCAGGGCGTCGCTGGCCCGGCCCGCCGTGGCGTAGGCATGGGCCAGGTAGCCGCACGAGGTCAGCGTGTCAGGGTGGTCGTGGCCAAGCTGTTCCTGGCGCTGCGCCAGGGTCTGCTCGTGCACGATGACCGCCTCGTCCATCCGGTCTGCGGCCTCGTACGCCGAGGCCAGGCCGTCCAGGCAGTGGAAGGTATGCGGGCTGGCCGGCCCGAGCGCCCGGTTGGCGCTGTCCAGCAGTCCCTCCCAGTAGAGGATGGCCACGCCGGTCAGCGGGCCATGGCCCAGGCTCTGCCCGGCCCGCAGCAGCACCGGGTGGGCCTCCGGCACCCACAGCGCGTCGCCGCTGACCTCGCGCAGCCGCCCGGCGCTGTCCCGCAGCGCCTGGGCCAGCCGCTGCGGCACCTGCTGCACCGGCCAGGACTGCATCAGGGCGTCCGCGGCAGACCGCACCGCCTGCCGGAGCTCCGCTTCGCCGAGGACGGCCCGGGTCAGTGCCTGCACCATCGGGTGCACCTGCACGGTTCGGGTGGTGCTGCCCGGGTTGAGGGTCACCAGGCCAGCCCGGATCAGGTTGTGCACGGCCTCGCGGGCCTGCGCTGGTTCGGCGGGCAGGCCCGGATGGCCGGTCAGGAAGCTCCGCGCCGCCGGGGTGGTGAACACGGCACCGGGGATCCCGGCCGGGTCCAGCAGGCTGGCCAGGATCAGGGCGGGCCGGGCCAGGCCGGCCGGCGACAGCTGGTCGGCGACATCCAGGGCCAGCGACCAGGTCACCTCGGCCGTAGCCGAGGTGGTGCCGGTGGCCATGTCCCGCCGCAGTTTCCGGTCGGCGAACCAATTGCGGTAATCCCGGCAGCTGCTGCCGGTGCAGGCCAGCACGGCCGACGCGTGAGCCAGCGCGAGCGGCTGGTAGTCCAGGTCGCCGGCCAGGTCGAGCGCTTCCGTGCGCTGGCCCGGGTCCGCGTGCAGCCGGGCGGTCAGGTAGGCCAGGGCCTCGCGCATGGTGTACGCGGCGACCGGGAGGATCCGGCGGTCCGGCATTTCGGGGGTGTCGTGCCGCCGGGTGGTGACCACGACCCGGCCCTGCGGGCCCTGCGGCCACAGCCCGTCCAGGTCGGCCGGGTCGGCGAGGTCATCGATGACGACCAGCCATCGCCGCGCGCTATCAGCCAGCCAGCTCAGGAAACGCCCGGCCGTGGCGGCCAGGTCATCCACCGGGCCGGCCTCGCCGAATTCCGCGAGCACCTCGGCGTACCGGGTGAGGACCGCCTCCCGGGTGGGGGCAGACAGCCAGATGAGCAGGTCCACCGACCGGCTGTCCCACAGCCGGTGCGTCAGCGCGGCCGCCAGCTGGGTCTTGCCGCTCCCGCCGGGCTGGGCCAGCTGCGGCGGGTCCGGCAGCCCGGCCAGGGCCTGTTCCGGGGCCAGTATCAGGGTGTCGCCGGGGTCCAGCTTCCCGATCAGGCCGAGCCCGGTTTCCGGGCGGGGATTGTGGCAGTCGGCGAGCGGCGGCACTGGCCCATACCGCTGCGGCCAGTCAGCTAGCTGATCTGGCCCCTGCGACGCGGGCTCGTGGCGCACACCCGGGACCTCCCTCATGATCCGCGGTAGTTACCTGGATAGCCTATGTCGCCGCGTGGTCCGCCGGGCAGCGTTCCGTAGGCGCGGGGAAACACTTTGCGCCCGGCAGTCACCCAGCAATCACAAGGCCACCGGCCCACCGTCCCTGCTGCCCGTCCCGCCGCGCCCGGTATCTGCCCCGCCGCGCCCGGTATCTGCCCCGCCGGCCCTGCTGTCCGCCCTGCCGAGCCGGCTCAGCAGGGCCGCGCGCCACTGTTCGGTCTGCCGGACCTGATTGAACGTGAACAGGTGCAGCCCGGCGACGGCCGAGGCCGGGGCGGCCAGGGCGGGCCCGGCCCGGTCCAGGAACCGGTCCGGCTGGTAGCCGCCGGGCGTGCCGAGCCGGAGGAACCAGTCCGCGTGCCCGGACAGGAACCGGGCCGACTCGGCTACCCCCACCGTGGCTGCCATCCGCAGCAGCCGGGCCCGCTCCACCGGCCCGGCCAGCCCGACGTAGATCGGCAGGGTCACGCCCCTGGCCCGGACCCGGTGGATCCAGCGGCGCAGCACGGCTGGGTCGAGGCACAGGTTGCTGACGATGTAGGAGGCGTGCAGCCGCTTGTCCCACATGGCCTGCACGGTGATGTCGTCGCCGATCCGGGGGTGGCTCTCCGGGTACCCGGTGATCCCGATCCGCGGGAACGGCCGGCCCATCTCGGCGAGCTGGGTGAGCAGGGCCAGCGCGCTGTCGAACCGGCCAGCCGGGGGATCGGCGTCGCCCGCCGGGACGAACACGTCGTCCACCCCGGACCGGGTCAGCCGGGCCACGATCTCGGTGAGATGCGCGTCGTCCACCACCAGCCGGGCGGACAAGTGCGGCACCACCCGGTAACCGCGGGCGGCCAGCCGCTCGGTCAGGCTGATCGTGGCGTCCAGCCCCTTGGCTGGGGAGGCGGTCACCGTCACCGTCATCCCGGCCGGCACCCACTCGGCGACCAGATCCTCGATGGCGGCGGTCGGGAACACCTCGTACCGGGGCCGGGCCAGCAGCGGCGCCACCTTCGCCAGCCCCCCGCGCACCACCAGCCTCTCGCGCATCAGACGTTCACCCTCCCGGCGGCCCAGGAACCGCGGAATGACTTCTTTTCACGAGTTTCATATCGACAATTCATGACAAACCACTCGTGATCATGACTGGAAGTCGTGAAAAGTGCGGGATATAGCCACCAGCGACTCCAGCGCACGTTCGAGCCGGACGGTCCCGGTCGGGATGACGGTGAGCGGCAGCCCGAACATTCGGGCGACGGCCTGGGCCTCGATTTCCAGGGTTGAATCCGGCGACTGGGCCAGCCACACCAGCCGGCGGTAGTGCCCGAAGTAGTCCGGCCACAGCTCCGGGTACCGGTCCAGGCCCAGCTCGGCCAGGACCGTCCGGCGGAAACTGCGCACCAGGAAGTCGGTCAGCACGTACGTGCCGGGCTCCGCCTCGAACAGCGCCGCCATCCGGTCCGGCCCGGCCAGCAGGTCGTAGCAGTGCAGCCCGGGCAGCCGGCGCAGGCCCAGCCGTGCGCACAACTCGTCCAGCGCCCCGTACGTGCCGCAGTCCGCATAGCCGACCGCGACCGGCAGCCTGCGCCCTAGCGCGTCCAGCGCCAGCCGCTCGACTTCCGGTGCGATCCGGCCCGGCCGGTTGTGCAGCAGCGCGGGTAGGCAGTGCAGTTCCACCGGCCAGCCCCGCCTGGCGGCGATCTCCCGGATGGGCCCGCCGAGCGCCCCGCAGGCGATGATCACCACTTGGGGCGTCTGCGATCCGCAGGGTTGCTCAAGCCGGGAAGGCGAGCTGATCGACGAACCGGTCGTTGAAGTCGGCGCGGTCGGAGAGCTCGACATACCTCACCTCTTCCAGCAGGGCCAGCCCGCCCGCCCGCTCCCGCATGCTGAGCAGGGCCATCTTGGCGCCCTCGCCCGCCACGTTGCCGGCGCTGACCACCCGCAGCACCGGGATGTCCGGGACCAGGCCGAGCCGGATCGCGTTGCCCGGGGACAGGTAGCTGCCGAACGACCCGGCCAGCAGTACCTGCTGGATGTCGCCGGGCTGCAGCCCAGCCTCCTCGAGCAGGATGCGCCAGCCGGTGGCGATGGCCGCCTTGGCGAACTGCAGCTCGCGGACGTCCCGCTGGGACAGGTAGACGGACCGGGCGACGTCGCCCGGCTCGCCCTGCCAGTGCAGCACGAACACCCGCTCCGCGCCGAGCATGGTCAGCCGGTCCGCCAGTCCCGGGGCCAGCGCCGCGGCCTGGTCTTCGCTGACCAGCCGCCCGGAGGAGTCCAGCAGGCCTAGCCGGACCAGCCCGCACACCGCGTCCACCAGCCCGGAACCGCACAGCCCGGCAGGCTCGGCATCGCCGATGACCTGCAGGTCCAGCCGGTCCGCTGTCATCGTGACCACCTCGATGGCCCCGTCCGCGGCGCGCATCCCGCACCGGATCGCCGCCCCCTCGAAGGCGGGCCCGGCCGGTGCGGCCGTGGCCAGCAGCCAGTCCCGGTTGCCCAGCACGATCTCGCAGTTCGTGCCGATGTCGATGAACAGCCGGGTCCGCGCGTCCCGGTCCATGCCGGAGGCGAGCAGCCCGGCCGTGATGTCGCCGCCCACGTACGCGCCGAACGGCGGGAACACCACCGCCCGGGCCCGCGGATGCGCGGTCACGCCCAGGTCAGTGGCGAGCACCTCCGGCAGCAGCCGGGCGGCCATGATGAACGGAGCCACCCCCAGCGGCTCCGGGTCGATGCCCAGCGCGATGTGCGTCATCGTGGCGTTGCCGGCCAGCGCGATCTCGTACACCTCGGCCGGGTCCACCCCGCCGTCCGCGCACACCTCCGCGGCCAGCCCGGCCAGGGTCTCGTGCGCCAGTGCGGTCAGCTTGCCCAGCGCCGCCGGGTCCAGCATCGTGGCGCTGATCCGGGTGATCACGTCCGCGCCGAACGGCTGCTGCGCGTTCAGCGCCGACGCCACCGCGACCGGGGTGGCGGTGGCCAGGTCCAGCAGGGTGGCCACCACCGTGGTGGTGCCCAGGTCAAACGCGATCCCGAACAGTCGTCCCGAGGTGTCCCCGGGCTCCACGTCGATCAGGACATCATCAACGATGACCGCGGTGACCCGGTAGTCCGCGGCGCGCAGGACCTGGCCCACCCTGCGCACCGCAAGCAGATCGACCCGCAGTTCCAGGTCATCCACGGCCGCCAGCACCCGCTCGATGTCGGTCTGCTGATCCGCCAGTGACGGCTCGGCCAGTTCCAGGTAGCGCTTTTGCACGGCCGGGCGCAGGATCACCTGGCGGCCGACCCCGACCGTGGCCGCCTTGGGCCGGGTGACCAGCGGCGGCACCTCGACCCGGGCGTCCTGGTCGGCCAGGGCCCGGCAGGCCAGCCGCCAGCCGCCGCGCAGCTCGTCGGGGGAGAAGGCGCGGGCGTCCAGTGCCGACGGCGGCGTGGCCCCGTCCAGCAGCCGTACCTTGCACTTCTTGCAGGTGCCATGGCCGCCGCAGGTCGAGTCGATGGCGATGCCGTTCCAGCTGGCCGCGTCGAACACGGTTACCCCGGTCGGCACCCGGACCCGCCGCCCGCTCGGCTCGAACACCAGGTCCACCCGGACCGGCCCGTCAGCGGAAACGCCAGCGTCCTTGGCTGGCGCTGTGGTCACGTCGCCGCCTGCTGACCGCGGCCTGCTCCGCGGCCTGCTGACCCGCCGCCTGCTGCGGCCGCCGCGCCTGCTGACCTGGGCCCGGTGCGCCGCGATCCACGCCGCGCCCCACGGGTCGCGGTCCAGGAGCAGGTCGGCGGCCTGCACCGCGCGGACGATCTGCGGCGACCGGGCGTCCAGGATGGCGCTGGTCAGCCCGCTGGCGATGGCCATCGGCAGGAACGCCGCGCCGATCGTGTGCCGGTCCGGCATGCCGAACGACACGTTGGACGCGCCCAGCGTGGTGTTCACGCCGAACTCCTCGCGGAGCAGCTCGATCGTGTCCATGGTCTTGCGCACCAGCGAGGTGTCCGCGCCGATCGGCATGGCCAGCGGGTCGATCACGATGTCCTCGACCGGGATGCCGAACCGGCCGGTCGCCACGTCGATGATCTTGCGGGCCAGCTCGAGCCGGCGCCGCGGGTCCTCCGGGATCTCCTCCTCGTCGTTGGGCAGCGCGATCACCGCCGCGCCGTACTTCTTCACCAGCGGCAGGATCGCGTCCAGCCGCTCGTCCTCCGCGGTGACCGAATTCACCAGCGCCTTGCCCTCATACGCGGCCAGCCCGGCGTCCAGCACCTCGATGATCGAGGAGTCGATGCACAGCGGCAGGTCGTCATCTGCCCTGGATCAGCTTGACCGCGGCCACCATCAGCTCGGCCTCGTCGGCCAGCGGCGCGCCCATGTTCACGTCGAGCACCATGGCCCCGCCCGCCATCTGCTGCGCCACGTCGATCTCGATCCGGGACAGGTCGCCGCGGCGCAGCTGTTCCTGGAAGATCTTCCGGCCGGTCGGGTTGATCCGCTCGCCGATGATGCAGAACGGCTGCTCCGGCACTGATCACGACGGTCTTGCTGGCCGACCGGAGGACGGTGTCCATTCGGCGTCCGCAGCTCGCGTATTCCTGGGCGCGTATTCCTCGTCGCCAATACCTGGGCCGACGCGTCATGGCGCGGCGCTGCTGGATCAGTTCCTTGGCCCGGGCGACCGCGGCGGAGGCATCGGCGGCATAGCCGTCCGCGCCGACCACGTCGGCGTACTCCTGGGTGACCGGCGCGCCGCCGACCATCACGATCACCTGGTCGCGCAGGCCCGCCTTTTGCAGCGCGTTGATGTTCGCCTTGAACATCGGCATGGTCGTGGTCAGGAACGCGGAGAAGCCGACGATGTCCGGCTGGTGCTCGCCTGATCGCGTCGACGAACTTCTCCGGCGCGACCTGGACGCCGAGGTCGATGACCTGGAAACCGGCGCCCTCGAACATGATGTTGACCAGGTTCTTGCCGATGTCGTGCACGTCACCCTTGACCGTGCCCATGACGATCTTGCCGATCGACTGGGCGCCGGTCTCGGCCAGCAGCGGCCGGAGAATCTCCAGCGCCCCGGCCATCGCCTTGCCCGGCGATCAGCATCTCCGGGACGAAGAAATCGCCGCGCTCGAACCGGGCGCCGACCTCCTCAAGCGACGGGATCAGCGCCTCGTACAGCAGGGTCTCCGGGCCGAGCCCCATCTCAAGACCTGCACGGGTCAGGCTCGAGCACCCGGGCCGTTGCCGACCAGGGTGTAGTCGTAGAGCTGGCGGAGGAGTTCCTCTTGCGTCACGCGGCACCTTCTCTCTGCGTCTTGCGGCTCTTGCGGCTGGGTACGGCCGGGCCGGTCAGGCGGCTAGTCCGAGTCCGGCTGGCGGGGCTGGTGCCCCAGGATCTGCGGACAGGCCGGCCGCCTCGGCCACGCACTGTGCGGCGACTTCGGCGATCCGGTCCGGGGTGAGCCTGCTGGCCGGCCCGGACACCGACATCGCGGCTACGACCACGGCCCCGTCCTGGTAGACCGGCGCGGCCACCGCGACCAGGCCCGGTTCCAGCTCCTCGTCGGTTACCGCGTACCCGTGCCGCCGAACCTCGCCAGGTCTGCGTCCAGAGCGTCCCGGCTGGTGATCGTCCGCGCGGTGCGGCTTCCAGGCGGCCTGGCGGCAGCTGCGGCTGCGCCGTAGGCCAGCAGTACCTTGCCCAGCGCGGCGCAGTGCAGTGGTACCGGACGGCCCGACCCAGTTGGTGCCGCCGATCAGGTAGGTGCTGTCCACCTGGGCGATCTGCTCGACCAGGCCGCGATGAGCCACGCCGAGGTTGACCGTCTCGCCGGTGACCGCGCCAAGCCGCTCCAGGAACGGGTGGGCCACCTCGATCAGGCCTGCCTCGGCGCCGCCGCGCCACGCGTACCGGACGAACATCTCGCCGGGCCGGAACCGGCCGTCCGCGCCGCGCCGCACCAGGCCGCCCCGCTCCAGCGCGAGCAGCAGCCGGGAGGTGGTGCTCTTGGCCAGCCCGGTGGCCGCGGCCAGCTCGGTGAACGTGACCGAGTCGGCGGCGTGCACCACCTCGGTGACCAGCCGCGCGCCCGGTCGCACGGCCTGGGTTCCGGTGGGCGCCCGGTCGGCGGCCTCGGTCCCGCTGGCCGCGGCCTGGCTTCCGGTGAGAGCGGCCCGGGTTCCGGTGGGACCGGCCTGGGTTCCGGTGGGAGCAGCCACTGATCCCTCCCGCAGGCCCGGCGGTTGCTTACTGTGCATACCCATGAGTTCCATGTTACGGAACTCTGTTCTACTATGTGATGTTACGTAGGGAGCACTGGGACGGTCAAGAACGGCCTGGTCATCTGTGATCCAGGCGGGCAGGAAACTCGGCTGGAACGAGGTGGCGATGTTCCGCAACACGATGCCGCGGTACGAGATCCTGACCAGCGACGCCGTCGGCGTCCTGGACAAGGGCTGGCGGCGGATCGTCACGGAGATCGGCGTGCAGTTCGCCAAGCCCGAGGCGGTGGAGCTGTTCCGCCGGGCCGGCCAGAAGACCGACGGCGAGGTGGTCTTCCTCGATCCCGACTTCGTGCTGGAACAGGTGGCCAAGGCGCCGCGGGAGTTCGACGTGCAGGCCCGCAACCCGGCGAACACCGTGCACATCGGCGGCGACCAGATGGTGTTCGGCGGGGTGTACGGCTCGCCGTTCGTCCGCGAGGGCCCGGTCCGCCGGGACGCGACCATGGACGACTTCCGGCGGCTGAGCATGCTGGCCCAGTCCTACCCCGAGCTGGACACGGCCGGCGGGGTGATCTGCGAGCCGAACGACGCCCCGCTGGACTCGCGGCACCTGGACATGATCTACGCGCTGCAGACCGTGACCGACAAGATCTACATGGGCAACGTGGTGTCCGGGCCCAACGCGGCGGACACGATCCGGATGACCGAGATCCTGTTCGGCGGCCGTGCCGCGATCGAGGCCATGCCGGCCACGATCTCGCTGATCAACTGCAACTCGCCGCTGCGCTGGGACGACCGGATGCTGGACGCCCAGTTCGAGTACTGCGCCGCGAACCAGCCGGTGGTGCTGACCCCGTTCCTGCTGATGGGCGCGATGTCCCCGGTGTCGATCCCGGCGGCCCTGGTCCAGCAGCTGGCGGAGGCGCTGTCCGGCATCGCGCTGGCCCAGCTGATCCGGCCCGGCTGCCCGGTCATCTTCGGCTCGTTCCTGTCCAACATCGACATGCAGTCCGGCTCGCCGAGCTTCGGCACCCCGGAGTCGGCGATGGGGCTGCTGTGCACCGGCCAGCTGGCCCGGCACTACGGGCTGCCGTTCCGGACCGGCGGCGGCCTGTCCTCCAGCCAGACGGCGATGCGCAGGCGGCCTATGAGTCGCTGATGACGTTGCTGCCGACGTTCCTGGCGGGCACCAACTTCGTCATGCACGCGGCCGGGTGGCTGGAAGGCGGCCTGGTCAGCTGCTACGAGAAGTTCATCGTCGACGTCGAGCTGCTGCGGATGCTGCGGGTGGAGTTCACCCCGCTGGAGATCGACGAGGAGTCGCTGGCCTTCGGCGCGCACGAGGAGGTCGGTCACGGCGGCCACTTCCTCGGCGCCGAGCACACGATGGAGCGGTTCCGCGAGTGCTTCTACCGGCCGCTGCTGTCGTCGACCGCGAACTACGAGCGCTGGGTCCGGCTGGGCGCCAAGGACGCGGCCGCCCGGGCCAGCGAGATCTCCGCCAAGGCGCTGGCCGAGTACCAGCCGCCCCCGCTGGACGACGCGATCCGCGCCGAGCTGGACGACTTCGTCACCCGCCGCCGCGCCGAACTGGGCGACTAACCCCCACCCGGGCCGCCGCAGCCTCCTCCCGCCCACCCCCGGATCAAGCTGGACTACGTGGTTGAAACATCCATGCAGTCGGGTGGTGACGCAATGTTTCCACCATGTAGTTGTGCCCGGGAGCCGGGCGGGACGGCTGTCGGCGCCGGCGCCTACGATGTGGGCCGTGGCTGACTTCGACATCGATCCCGGGGTGACTGGCGCGTCCGGCGCTGGCCTGGCCACCCTGGCCGGCGACACCGTGCTGGACACCTGGTTCCCCGCCCCGCAGCTGATCCCGGTCCAGCGACCGGGCAGCCCGGCCAGGCCGGCCGCCCTGGGCCCGCCGGGCACCCGCCGGCTATCGGCCGGGGAGGCGGCCGAGGCTCTCGGCCCCAGCGTGCCCGGCCTGCTGGGCCCGGATCCGGACCGCGGGGTCGAGGTCATCGCGGTCCGTACCACGATCAGCCGGCTGGACGCTGCCCCGGCCGACGCGCACGACGTGTACCTGCGACTGCACCTGCTGTCCAGCCGGCTGATCCGGCCGAACGGCTGCAGCCTGGACGGCCTGTTCGGGTTGCTGGCCAATGTGGTGTGGACCAACTACGGACCCTGCCCGGTGCCGGGCTTCGAGGCGACCCGGCTGCGGCTGCGCAGCCGGGGCCCGGTCGCCGTGTACGGGATCGACAAGATGCCGCGGATGGCCGACTACGTGGTGCCGGCCGGTGTCCGCATCGCTGATGCGGACCGGGTCCGGCTCGGCGCGCATCTCGCCGCCGGGACCACGGTCATGCACGAGGGGTTCGTCAACTTCAACGCCGGCACCCTCGGCGCGTCCATGGTGGAGGGCCGGATCTCCGCGGGCGTGGTGGTCGGGAACGGCTCGGACGTTGGCGGCGGAGCGTCGATCATGGGCACGCTGTCCGGCGGCGGCCAGGAGCGGATCACCATTGGCGAGCGCTGCCTGCTCGGCGCCAACGCCGGGATCGGCGTTTCACTGGGCGATGACTGCGTGGTGGAGGCTGGCCTGTACGTCACCGCGGGTACCAAGGTCCGGCTGCCGGACGGGAACGTGGTCAAGGCACGTGAACTGTCTGGCCGGCCGGGCCTGCTCTGGCTGCGCGACTCGCTGACCGGCACGGTCCGGGTCACGGCGCGCACCGGGACCGGCATCGCGCTGAACTCCGTCCTGCACGCCAACACCTGACCGTCAGCGAAAGCGGTGACCATGCGGCTCGCCACCTGGAACGTCAACTCGGTGCAGGCCCGGCTGCCCCGGCTGCTCGGCTGGCTGGCCGAGGCCCGCCCCGATGTGCTTTGCCTGCAGGAGACCAAGGTGGCCGACGCGGGCTTCCCCACCGCGGAGGTGGCCGAGCTGGGCTATGCGGTGGCCACGCACGGCGACGGCCGGTGGAACGGGGTGGCCATGCTGTCCCGGGTCGGCCTGGACGACGTCCGCCGCGGGTTTCCCGGGCAGCCGGGCTTCCCGGACCCGGAGGCCCGGGCGATCTCCGCGACCTGCCAGGGCTGCCGGGTGTGGTCGGTGTACGTGCCGAACGGCCGGGCGCTGGACAGCCCGCACCTGGAGTACAAGCTCAGCTGGCTCGCTGCCCTGCGCGAGGTCCTGGCCGGTGACGCGAAGGCGGGACTGCTGGCGGTGTGCGGCGACTTCAACATCGCGCCAGCCGACAGCGATGTCTGGGATCCGGCCGCGTTCACCGGCTCGACGCATGTCAGCCCGGCGGAGCGGGCCGCCCTGGCTGGCTTGCTCGACCTCGGCCTGACCGATGTCCTGCCCCGGGCGCTCAAGGGCGAGCCCTTCACCTACTGGGATTACCGGGCCGGCAACTTCCACAAGGGCTTCGGCATGCGCATCGACCTGGTCCTGGCCAGCCCCGGCCTGGCCGCCGCGATCACCGACGCCTATATCGACCGCGAAGCCCGCAAGGGCAAGGGCCCGTCCGATCATGCCCCGGTCGTGGTGGACCTGGTCCTCCCGCCCGGCCCGGCCTGACCGCCTGGCCCGCCCAGCCCGGCCTGCCCGCCCAGCCCGGCCGCCCGGCCCGGCCCGTTCGCACCCAGCACAGTGCCTGCTCAGAACAGGGATGACCGCCCGGTGCTGGGTAGCATGGGCGCCCATGGTTGCCCTCGTCTGGTTCCGCCGTGACCTGCGTCTGCACGACCACCCGGCGCTGTGCGCGGCACTGGGCCGGCATGACCGGATCGTCCCGGTGTTCGTGCTGGAGGACCGGTTGCTGCACGGCCGCCACGCCTCCGGGCCGCGCACGGCGTTCCTCCTGGAGTGCCTGCAGGACCTGGACGGCCAGCTCGCCGAGTGCGGCGCGCGGCTGGTCATCCGGCACGGGCCGGCCGAGAAAGAACTGCCCGCGCTGGCCGCGGAGACCGGGGCCACCGAGGTGCACCTGACCGCTGACCCGGGCCCGTACGAGGCCAGCCGCGGCCGCCGGGTGCGGGCCGCCCTGGCTGAGGCCGATGTCACCGGGCATCCGCATCCCGGCGTCAGCGTGGTGGACGACGTGCGCGGGATCAAGACCGGCCAGGGCCGCCCGTACACCGTGTTCACCCCGTTCTACCGGGCCTGGCAGCAGGCCGCCCGGCGGGAGCCGCTGGCCGCGCCCAAGCGCATCGACCTGCCGTCGAGCACGCGGCCCGGCCGGGTACCGTCGCTGGCCAGCCTGAACCTGCGCCAGGAAGTAGCCGAGCCCGCCCCGGGCGGCGAGACCACGGGGCAGGCCCGGCTCGCCGGATTCCTGGACGGCCCGGTCCGCGACTACGACGGTGACCGTGACCTGGCCGGCGCCGACGGGTCCTCCCGGCTGTCGCCCTACCTCCGCTTCGGCTGCCTGTCGCCCCGGGCGATCGAGCACGACCTGCCCGGGGGCAGCGGCGCCGAGGCGTTCCGCCGCCAGCTGTGCTGGCGCGACTTCTACCAGCATGTGCTGGTGCACCACCCGGGCAACTCACATCAGGAGTACCAGGAGCGCTACCGCGGCACGCTCCGCTGGGCCGGTGACGACCAGATGTTCACCGCCTGGGCCCAGGGCCAGACCGGGTTCCCGCTGGTCGACGCCGGGATGCGGCAGCTGCTGCGGGAAGGCTGGATGCATAACCGGGTCCGCCTGCTGGTGGGTTCCTTCCTGACCAAGGACCTGGGCATCGACTGGCGGCGGGGGGAGTCCTGGTTCATGCGCCTGCTCCTCGACGGCGACCAGGCCAGCAACAACGGCAACTGGCAGTGGATCGCCTCGGTAGGGGTGGACCCGCAGCCCGCGTTCCGGCGCATCTACAACCCGGCGCTGCAGCAGGAACGGTTCGACCCGGACGGCCGCTATGTCCGCCGCTACGTGCCGGAACTGGCCCGCGTCCCGGACCGCTACCTGGCCGAGCCGTGGCGGATGCCAGCGCGGGAGCAGGAGCAGGCCGGCTGCTGGATCGGCCGCGACTACCCGACGCCGATCGTGGACCACAAGGAGGCGCGCCGCGCCGCGCTGGCCCGCTACCGGCAGGCAGCGGGCCAGTGAACCTCGGCCACTGAGCCCCTGATGCCCCGCCCCAGGTCTGGCCGGGCTACAGCATCACGACCAGCATGTACCCCATGGTGACGCCCATCGCGATCTGGCAGCAGGCGGCCAGCCGTGGCGACAGCGGGCCGCCCGCCAGTGCGGGCAGCCGGTCCGCCTGCCACATCACGTAGCCCGCCATGAACACGGCCAGGACCAGCGCGATCACCGGGAACCGGGCCGCTGCGGCCGGGCCGCCCATGGCCATGCCGCCGCCCGCCGTCCCGGCCGGGACCAGCACCGCCACCATGAGCATGTAGACCATGGCCACGCACATCACCAGGTGCGGCACATGATGCATGCCGTGCCGCACCCCCAGCCGCGCCCCGCCACCTGGCCGGCTGCCGGGATGACCGGCACCCGGCTGAGCCACGGCAAGCTCGGCCAGGCCCAGCCAGGCCTGCCCGGCCTGCATGGCGAACCATCCGGTGGCCAGGACGAACAGGCCTGCCCACACCCCGTCCGGCAGCAGGTTGAGCCGGGTCACCAGCATCCCCGCCATGGCCACGCCCATCGCCGTGTGCACCAGGTCCACGTCCCGCTCGGTCGGCTGCTGCCGGGCCCGCGCGATGACCAGCCGGGCCGCGCAGTATCCGGCGGTCACGATCATGATCGCGGCGAAGCTGCCCGCCAGCCACGCCGGTCCAGTCAGGTTCATGTCGTTACCGACTCCACCCGGCGGGCGGAATCATCGCGGTGCCGGGCCGGCCAGTAGGCCAGTGCCAGCAAGGCCAGCAACGGGGCGGAGTCCGGGTCGGTGCCGCCACCCGTGAGCACGCCGCCCAGCGCCTGCCCGGCCGGCCACAGGGCCGCGGCCACCCCGATGGCCAGGACCAGGGTGATCCGGGCGGCCGGGCCCGGCAGCCAGACACCGGCCGCGATCACCGCGAGCAGCACGGCCAGCACGACCGCGGCCACCAGCCCGCGCTGTGCGAGCAGCGCGGCAGCCGCCCGGTCAACCGCTGCCAGCCACCCGGGCTCCCCGGTGGCCATGCTGGTCAGCATGTGCTGCAGTGCCTGCGGCGCCCGGGTGGCCGGCTGCAGGCAGAAGTAGGCCAGGCTGGCCCAGAGCACTGACCACAGCACCCGGGCCGCCCGCGCGCCAACCGCCCCCGCCGCGACGAACGGAGCCCCGGCACCGGGGTCAGCAGGCCATAGCAGCACCGCGAGCAGCGCGTACAGGATGACCGCGCCCGGGGCGCCGGTGACCGGGCTGGCCTGCCCGGTCAGCACCCCGCCGAGTCCCTCACCGAGCCACCACACGCCCAGCGCCCAGCCGACCGAGGCCGCCAGCGCGAGCTTGACTGCAGGCCGCCACGCGATGCCCAGGGCCAGGGCCAGCTGGATCGTGGCGAACACGGCGTTGGCCGCTACGCTGTGCCGTTCGACCAGCCCGGCATTCCACAGAATCGGGCGGGCGATCACAGCCGGGTTGCCCTGGGCAGCCGTCGCCAGCATCTGGCCGAACGCCTTGGTGAACATGACCGACTGGAACTGCAAGATGGCGTCGAACAGCCACGCGGTACCCAGGGCCAGCTGCAGCAGGCGCCGGCCGTCCAGCCGCTCGCGGCCGCCGGCCGCCAGGGCCCGTGCCGCGGCCGCGCTGTCCCGGGCGGCCGCACGGGAGATTGCGTCAGGCGGGACCGCGATATCGCTCACCTGGCCGGTTCTCCTCGCCCTCGTGCTCCTGGTCGCCGCGGCGAGTAGCCCGGCCCGGAAACTCAGCCGCCCCCCACAATTTCGGAGAGCGAAGAAAGCGTCCGCTGCGCTGGTAAACCCTTTCGTGAGTACCGGAGCGCACTACAGAAAGGGTAAGTGGCGCGCTTTGATGGTGGCAAGCAGGAAGGGTGCGGAACCTGATATAACCATGATCGCAGCTGGTCAGAGCAGTGCTGATGGCTACTTACCGCAGCTTTGGATAAACCCGGCCAGGGTATCTGGTAAACCCCCGGGAGGTATTGGTGATAACGGCCGCGGGGTATTCCCGGTACCCATCCCGGGTATGTGATCCGTCCATGCTCAGCCTGCGGCAGGCGGGCTTCCGGCCGGCCAGCCGGAGCGCCTATGCCGGGGACGACGATAATGACCCTGGTGGCAGGCAACATCTCAGCAGGCTGCCTGGTGCTACCCCGGAGGCAGCGATGAGCCCAGCGGTCAGGTGGCTCGGCTTTGTCCTGCTGATCGTGGCGATCTTCCTGGCCGCCCGCCAGGCGGGCGCGCTCGTCGGGCCCGTCACCCACGCCACTCCCGGTTCCGGCTCGATGACCGGCCCCGGCCCGATGAACATGGGCTCCGGTCACCCGTGATCGGCGCCAGCGCCCGCCCTTCCCGGCCACCCAGCCCCGGTGAGCCGCCGCCCGGTGAGCCGCCGCCCGGTGAGCCCCGGCCTGGTGAGCCCCGGCCCGGTGAGCCCCGGCCCGGTGAGCCCCGGCCCGGTGAGACCGGGCCCGGTCCGGCCCAGCGCACGGACGGCCCAGCCGAACCAGATGCCCTGGCCGTCCCGTCCGCCGCATCCGCATCAGCCGCCCCGGCCGAGGCCCGGGCCGTCCTGGCCTGGCGGCTGGCGGGCTGCGTCCCGCTGGCCGCTGCCGTCATCCTGCTCACCGCAGTGCCGTCCGCGCGGTTCCCTGGCTGGCAGTGGGTGAGCCTCGGGCTGACGCTGCTGGTGGTGGCCGCCGCCGGGCCGGTGTACCGGGCGGCCGGCCACGACTTGCGGCACGCCCACATGACCTCGGACGTGCTGGGCAGCCTGAGCCTGACCGCGTCGGTGCTGTGGTCGGTCCAGGCGCTGCTGGCCGGCCAGGCCGGCCAGCAGCGCCTGCGCGAGCCGGTGCCACTCAGGTTCGTTCTGGTCAGCCCCGGCACCCTCTACCTGGAGGTGGCCGTCAGCCTAGCCACCGCGCTGCTGGCCGGGCACTACCTCCGGGCGCGGGCGGCCGGGCGGCCCGGCGCCGCCGCGGCGCCGCTGGCCGCCGACCGGGTCGCCGCGTTGCTGGTGCCCTGCGTACTCAGCATCGCCGCCGCCACCCTGGGCTTCTGGCTGGGTGCCGGGCTACCCGGGCCGGCCGCGGCCGGCCCGGCGTTCGCCGTGCTGGTGCTGGCCTGCCCCGCCCCGCTCGGGCTGGCCGCGCCCGCCGCCTGGCTGGCCGCCCGGGCCCGGGCCGCGGACCTCGGCATCGAGGTGCGCCAGCCGCCAGCGCTAGGCGCCCGGATCCATGCCGTCGTGCTCGCGGTCCCCGCGGCCGGCCAGCCGGTGACCGCGGCGGAGGTGACCCGGCTCCGTGCCGCCGGGCTGCGGGTCGGGCTGCTCACGCCGGGCAGCCGGCCCGCTGCGCTCGCGGCCGCGGCCGCGCTCGGCGTCCCGGCGGACAGCGTGTTCGGCGGCGTCCAGCCGGAGCACCAGGCCGGGGTGATCCGGGAGTTGCAGGCCGCCGGGTTCGGGGTCGCGTTCGCGGGCGACGGCGGCACCGATGCTGCCGGGCTGACCCAGGCCGACCTGGGCATAGCCGTGCGCCCAGGTCCCGGGGACGGCCCGGCTGACCTCGTGCTGCCCGGCGACGGCCCGGGCCGCATCGCTGATGCGGTACTGCTGGCCCGGGCCACCACGGCCACCATCCGCGGCAACATCGGCTGGGCCCTGGCCTGCGCCCTGCCCGCGCTGCCGCTGGCTGTGCTCGGCTACGTGAGCCCGCTGCTCGCGGTGATCGCGGCGGCGGCCAGCACGCTGATAGTGCTGGCCAACAGCCTCCGGCTGCGGCGGCCAGGCCGGACCGGCCAGCCAGGGAGCGCGCCACCCGGGAGTGCGCCACCCGGGAGTGCGCCACCCGGGAGCGCGCCACCCGGGAGCGCGCCACCCGGGAGTGCGCCACCCGGGGGCGGGCAGGCGGAGGGGCGGGCAGCATGACCGGGCTGGCTGAGCTGGCCCGGGCCGCCCGGGCCCCGGTAGCCTGCGCCGCCGTGGTGATCGGGTTGCTGTCCGGCTGGGCCGCCACCGGTGGTGCGGGCACCCTGCACCGGGTCCGGGTACAGATCGAGCTGGCCACCCTCCCGCTGCCGGGCAACCTCGCTGGCCGCCCGGCCAGCGCCGCCGTCACCAGCCCGGTCGCCGCCTACCTGGTGATCAGGAACCTGGGTGGCCCGGATGAGCTGCTGTCGGCGCATACCACGCTGGCCCGGCGTACCGTGCTCAGCCGCCGCGGCGACGATCCTGCCGCGGCCGCCGCGCCGCTGGCCGGCATCCCCGTGCCCGGCGGCCGGAGCGTCAGCCTGAGCCCGTTCACCGCTGACGTCGTGCTGGTCGGGGCGCGGCCGCTGCACGCAGGCGAGCAGGTCCCGGTGACCCTGACCTTCCGGCACGCGGGCCAGGTGACCGCGGAGCTGATGGTCACCGCACCTGGTACTCCATGACCCCGGCCGCCGCTGCCGTCCCGGGCTGCTCCGGGGTCAGGCCACGTTCCGGGTGCTCAGCTCGGTCTGGTGCGGCTCGCCGGGCGGCTGCTCGACACCGAAGCTGAGGATCCGGCCTGGCCGGATCCGGATCACAGCGGCGTCCATGCGACCGGCGGCCGCGGGACCCGTGGCCGTCTCCACTGCTTCCGCGGTCCCGCGGATCTCCATGAAGCGCACCCGCCACGGGTCCCTGGACACGATGTCGTCCACCACCAGCGCGACCCGGCCGTTGCGGCGGACGTTATGGAACTTCTGGCTGGCCGCCATATTGAAGCCGGTCACATCGACCGTGCCCAGCTCCGGGTTGTACCGGAACCCCACCGGCTTGACCTGCGGACCGCCGTCCGGCTGGATGGTCGCCAGCCGCCCGAACCGCTGCGCCTGCAGGTAGTCGATCTCCGCGTCGGTGAAGGCCATCTGTCGCTCCTGTTCCGCTGCTCGCGATGCCGTCTGCCACCTGACGCTAGGACCTGAAGCAAGGTTGAGGTCAACCGCGGGCAACCCCGGGGGCGGCCCGGCCGTCTCAGGGATCAGCGATGTTTGCTGCGGAAAGTGCACTTAACGGCGTACCTAGGCGTCTTATCAGGGGACGGGGCGAACTGGAAGCAGCGCGTAGCAAGGCCTGTGAACTGGGGCGTAGGCCGTGACCAGTGCTTTAACAGGCAAAGCAGCCATTGGCCGCCGAGACCGAAGGTACCGTGATCAGCATGCGTGACGGAGAAATGGTAGCCGCGATCGTGGCAGGTGATCCGGCCGCGCTTGGCGACGCCTACGATCATTACGCTCCGGCCCTGTATGCATACTGCCGGTCGCTGCTCGCGGAGCCCTCCGCCGCGGCGGACGCGGTGTACGACACGTTCATCGTGGCCGCCGCGAAACTGTACGGGCTGCGCGACCCGAGCCGGCTCCGGCCGTGGCTGTACGCGGTGGCCCGGAACGAGTGCCACCGGCTGCTCCGTACCCATCCCGGGGCCAGCCCGTTCGATGACGCGCCCGGGCTCACCGAGGACACCGCCGCCTTTGGCTGGGCGCTGGAGCAGCTGGAGCTGCGCGACCTGGTCTACTCGGCGCTGGCCGGGCTGAGCCCGGCGGACCGGGAGATCATCGAGCTGACCCTCCGGCACGAGTTCTACGGCGCGGACCTGGCCGACGCGCTGGGCGTGCCGCAGAATCAGGCGAACGCGCTGGCCACCCGGGCCCGGACGCAGTTCGAGACCGGGCTGAGCGCGCTGATGGTGGCCCGGTCCGAGCAGGGCGCGTGCCCGGAGCTGGCCGACATCCTGGCCAGCTGGGAGGGTGAGCTCACGGTCCCGCTGCGCAAGGAGGTGGCGCGGCACATCGGTACCTGCCAGATCTGCGGGGAGCACCGGCGCCAGGAGCAGAGCCCGGCCGCCCTGCTCGCCGCGCTGACCCCGCCGGTGCTGCCGGCCAGCCTGCGCTACCAGGTCCTCGGCCTGCTCACCGACCCGGCCCCGGACGCGGTCCAGGCCTGCGCCGATGTGGCCGTCCGGGCCGAGCCGTTCCTCCGGAGCGGGTTCCCGGCCCCGCTGGACCCGCTGGCCGCCCGGCGGACCCCGGTGTCGCTGATGCCGGTGGCCGGGGTGCTGGTCGCCGCCTGCGCGGTGTTCGGCGGCGGCGCCATGCTGGTCGCCAACACCCTGCACCACCAGGCCAGCGCGCCCCCGGTGAACCCCACGGTCCCGTCCGCCCAGGCGGCGCCGGCCGTGTCGGCCCCCACGCCCAGCCAGCCCGCCAGCCCGACGGCCGGGAACTCGGCGACCTCCGCGCCGGGATACACCGCGGCCGGCGGCGTCACCTACCCGGCGGGCGCCGGGACCACCACGGCAGCCGCCCCTAAGACCTCGAAGCCGGCCAGCCACTCGGTGTCACCGACGAAGACCGTCAAGCCGCCGACCACGCCGCCGCCGAAGTCAACACCGCCGACCAGTCCGCCGCCGCCGCCAACGTCCACGCCGCCGTCAACCCCGCCGGCATCAGCCGGGCAGAACTCGTCCCCGCTGTCGAACGTGCTGGGCCTGACCGGGCTGATCTCCTCGGTGCTGTAGCCGCGCCGCCGCACCAGGGAGGTACCTGTCAGCCACCTGCCCGGAGCTGGGCAGCGGCCATCCGCATCGACGCGAGCTTGCCGAACGCGGCCTCGCGGGGCAGGTACTTCATCCCGCAGTCCGGCGCCAGCACGATCCGCTCGGCGGGCACGTACTTGAGTGCCCGCCGCACCCGGGTGACGATCTCGGCCGGGTTCTCCACGGCCTCGTCGCCCAGGTTGAGCACGCCCAGGATGATCGTCTTGCCGTCCAGGTGGGACAGTACCTCGCAGTCCAGCCCGGACTGGGCGGTCTCGATGGATACCTGGTCGCAGCTGCACTCGGCCAGCTCGGGCAGGAACGAGTAACCGGACGGCCGGTCGTGGATGATCGCCGCGTAGCCGAAGCACAGGTGCACCGCGGTGGTGCCGGTGATGCCCTGCAGCGCCCGGTTGATCACCTTGACCCCGTACCGGCGGGCCTCGTCCGGCCGGGCCTGCAGGTACGGCTCGTCCAGCTGGACGATGTCCGCGCCCGCCGCGAACAGGTCGGCGACCTCCTCGTTGACCGCTTCGGCGTAGCCGAGCGCGAGGTCCTCGGTGCTGCCGTAGTGCTCGTTCTGGGCCTGCTGGGCCATGGTGAACGGGCCCGGCACGGTGATCTTGATGGTCCGGCTGGTGTTGGCGCGCAGGAACGTCACGTCCGTCACCTCGACCGGATGCCGGCGCCGGATCGGGCCGGTGACCCTGGGCACCGGGTTGGGGTGGCCGCTGCGGTCCAGCCCCGTGCCCGGGTTGTCGATGTCCACCCCGTCCAGCGCGGTCGCGAACCGGTTCGAGTAGCTCTCCCGGCGGATCTCGCCGTCGGTGAGGATGTCCAGGCCGGCCCGTTCCTGCTCGCGGATGGCCAGCTCGGTCGCGTCGCGCTGGGCCTGCTCCAGGTATTCCGGGGCGACCCGCCACAACTCCTTCGCCCGGATCCGGGGCGGGAACCTGTCCCGCAGCCGGGAGCGGTCGATGAGCCAGTCCGGTTGGGGATAACTGCCGACCAGGGAGGTGGGGAAGAGCATGGGCACCACAATGTCAGACCGGCCCGGGTCAGCGCATCCCGCTGGCCCCGGCGATATCGCGGGCCTGTTCCGGGCCGGGTCGTGCACCCGCCACCGGCGGCCGCGGGCTGCCGGAGCGGGCACCCGGGCCGGGGTGCGTTGCGGCTAAAGATTACTATCTCAATCGGAATAATGTAGTTATGATTCAGTAACCACCGCCTGGGGGTGACAGGTACCAGGCGGGTGCCGGGGGTTTACCTGCCAGGTGTAGCTGGTGCACTTTTGGTGCAGAAGTTAACCGTGTGCCCACTGGCTGGACGAAGCAGACCACTCGAGGAGGACTGGCGCGATGACTGCCACTGACGAATTTCTGGCCAACAACGACCGGTACGCCGCGGCTTTCGGCGGCGAGCTGCCGCTGCCCCCGTCCAAGCAGGTGGCCGTGGTCGCCTGCATGGATGCCCGGCTGAACGTCTACGGCATCCTCGGCCTGAAGGAAGGCGAGGCGCATGTCATCCGCAACGCGGGCGGCGTGGTCACCGACGACGAGATCCGTTCGCTGGCGATCAGCCAGCGGCTGCTCGGCACCCGTGAGGTGATCCTCATCCACCACACCGACTGCGGCATGCTGACCTTCACCGATGACGGCTTCAAGGCGAGCATCCAGGAGGAGACCGGCATCAAGCCGGAGTGGGCGGTGGAGACGTTCACCGACCTCGACGGCGATGTCCGCCAGTCCATCGCGCGGATCAAGGCCAGCCCGTTCGTCCCGCACAAGGACCAGGTCCGCGGCTTCGTGTTCGACGTCGCCACCGGAAAGCTCCGCGAGGTCGTCTAGCCGCTGTGCGCCCCCGGTTTGTGTTCCCTCATCGTCGCTGGAACAGCGGTAAGGGAACACATTCCGGTGCGGCGCGGGCCGGTGCGGCGCGGGCCGCGGGTCAGGTGTCTTGTGAGTCGGTGCGGCCCTGCTGGTCAGCCAGGAACTGCTCGAACTGGGCGCCGAGTTCGTCGGCGGTTGGCATCCGCTCGGTGCCGTCGGTGAGCAGGCCCTCCCGCTCCGCCCCCTCGGCGAACGCGTCGTACTGCCGCTCCAGGGCCTGCACGACCTCCAGGATCTCCTCGGAGCCTTCCACCTGGCGGCGGATCTCCTCATCGGTCTCCCGGGCCGCGTCCCGCAGCGCGCTGTCCGGCAGGTCCAGGTCGGCCGCCCGGGCCACCGACTCGAGCAGGGTCACCGCCGCCGCCGGGTAGGCGGCCTGCGCGAGGTAGTGCGGCACGTGCACGGCGAACCCGACCGCATCCTGGTTCGCCTCGCCGAGCCGCATCTCCAGCAGCGCGGCCACGCTGCCTGGCACCTGCAGCCGGTCCACCAGCGGCGAGTAACCGCTGGTCAGGCCCGTGCTGGTGGCGTGCGCCGTGATCCCGAGCGGCCTGGTGTGCGGGGCGCCCATCGGGATGCCGTGGTAGCCGATCGTCAGTGTCACGCCCAGCCGGGCGGCCAGATCCCGGACGGCCACGGTGAACCGCTCCCACTCGAGATCCGGCTCCGGGCCGTGCAGCAGCAGGAACTGCTTGCCCGCCGCGTCGGTGAGCCGGTGGATCACCAGCTCGGGTCCTTCGTAGCTCTCCCAGTGGTCCCGCGAGTAGATCATCGGGGGCCGCCGGGACCGGTAGTCGATCAGCCGGTCCACGTCGAACCGCGCCACCTCCGCGTGCTCGAGCGTGCCGAGCAGATGCGCGGACAGGAGCTTCCCGGCCGCGCCAGCGTCGATGAAGCCGTCGAGGTAGTGCAGCAGCACCGCCCCGTCCAGTACCGGCGCGTCGGGGCTCACCTCGTAGAGGTCTCCCGGATCTCGCACCTTGATCACAGCCCTTCCCCGGTATCCGCACCCACCTTGTTTGCTTCAACGGTGAGTGGCTGGTCATCCATGCCCCGCCGACGCGATCGGTGTGCCCACGCTACCGTGCACGGCCGCCCGGTACCGGATCGGCGGGCCATACCTGGCGCACCGGGCCTCGCAACAGGCCGCGTTCAGTAGGCCTCGGCCGAGCCGGTCAGCCGGAGCTTGCGCTGCGTCCGCTGGTAGAACGTGGTCCGGCCGAGCCGGACCACCTGCGCGGCCCCGGGCAGCAGGGTCATGTCCACCTGATCACCGGGATGCAGATGCCTGATCACGATGCCGTCCGCCTCCATGGCCAGCTCACCGCTGGTCGGCAGCACGGTCAGGGTGAGCTTCTCGCCGCTGGACAGGAACAGCGCCCGGTTGAACGCGGAGTGCGGGGCCGCCGGGGTGACCAGCAGGCCCTCGACGCTGGGGGAGACGATCGGGCCGCCCGCGGCAAAGTTGTAGGCGGTGGACCCGGTCGGCGTGGCCACGATCACCGCGTCCGCCGCGTAGCGCACGAACGGGTGCGATTCCACGGTGAGCTCGACCACCGCGGACGCGCCACTGCCCGGGATGCGGACCAGGTCCACGTCGTTGAACGCGATCGTCTGCTCGCCGTTGAACTCAGCCCGCACCCCGGACCGGGACTCGACCGTGAACTGGTGCTCGTCAATCGCGCACAGCGCCCCGTCCAGCTCCGGGATGTCCACCTCGGCCAGGAACCCGAGCCGGCCGACGTTCACCCCGAGCACCGGCGCGCTGGGCCCGCAGGTCAGCCGCAGCGCGCGCAGCATCGTGCCGTCCCCGCCCAGGCTGACCACCAGGTCGGCGCGCTGCGCCAGCTCCTGCGCGCTGACCGGCTGCACCTCGCCCGGGATCCGGGCCGCCTCCTCGGCCACCGCGAGCATCATGACCCGGCGCTGCCCGGCCCACTTCGCGATGGTCGCGATCGCGGGCGTGCAGTCCCGGCCGGGATGCAGGACCAGCCCTACCGCGCCGATCATTCCCACCGGTCAGGCCTCCCTCAGGATGCGATCAGCGCCCGCGCCCGGGCCGCGCGGACCGCGGCGGACAGCGTGCTGATGTCGTAGGCACCATAGTGCCGTTTGCCGTCGATGAAGAACGTGGGCGTGCCGGACACCGCGGACAGGTCAGCCGAATCCACGTCCTCGGCCACCCGGGCGGCTCCCGCGTGCTGGCGCAGGTCCGCGGTGAACTTCGCGGTGTTCAGCCCGATCTCGTCCGCGTACCTGATCAGGTCACGGGCGGTGAGCGCGCCCTGATGGTCCATCAGCATGTCGTGCATGTCCCAGAACTTGCCCTGCCGGGCTGCGGCCTCCGCGCCTTCCGCGGCCAGCTGGGCGTGCGGATGGACGTCGTTCAGCGGGAGATGGCGGAACACGTAGCGGATGTCGCCGAAGTCGCGGAGGACTTCGCGCACCGCTGGCTCGGCCTGGCCGCAGTACGGGCACTCGAAGTCGCCGTATTCGACCATGGTGACGGGCGCGTCCAGGGGGCCGCGGATGTGGTCCCGCCGGGGGTCGACCGGGACCACGAGATCGTTGATGAGGGTCGAGGTACCGAACAGTGCGCGGATCTTGAGGCGCTTGGGCAGTTCGGCGGTGACCCGGAACACGATCCAGGTGAGCACGGAGGAGCAGAACGCGGCGGACAGGATGCCGATCTTGGCTTCCGCCAGCAGCGTGCCGTGGAAGGCGAGGGACGCGATGAGCAGGGCTACGGTGAAGCCGATGCCTGCGATCGCGCCGGCCCCCAGCACCGCCGCCCAGCCCACCGGCGGCCGGACCCGGCCCCGGCTGATCGTGGTGACCAGCCAGGCCGTGCCGGTGGTGCCCAGCGGCTTGCCCAGCACGTAGCCGAGGATGATGCCCAGCGTGACCGGGGAGGTGTAGGCCCGCGACAGCAGCCCGGGGTTGACCGTGACGCCCGCGTTGGCCAGCGCGAACAGCGGCACGATGAGGTAGCTGGTCCAGGGATGGTAGATCGCCTGGAGCCGCTCGTTGGGGGAGATCGCGGCGCTGACCCCGTCCCGGGCCGACCGGGCCAGCTCCGGCGTGGGCTGCTCGCGGAACAGCCGGAACAGGTCGCTGGCCCGCTCCAGGTCGGTGCGGGCCGCCGGGTACGCGTAGCTGAGCAGGCCCATCACCAGGCCGACCACGACCGGGTCCACCCCGGACTTGAAGAACGCTATCCAGGCGGCCAGGCCGAGGAGGAAGTAGGCCGGGCCGAACCGGATCTGCGCGGCCCGGATGGCCAGCACTGCGCCGAGGATCCCGATCCCGGTCAGCAGCTCCGGCACCTTGATCTGCGCGGAGTAGCCGAGGGCGATCACGATAAGCGCCACCAGGTCGTCCACCACGGAGAACGTGAGCAAGTAGGTGCGCACCCGGTCGGGCAGGTGGCGGCCGGCCAGCGTCAGCATGCCGAGCGCGAACGCGGTATCGGTGGACATCGCGGTGCCCCAGCCATGCGCGGCCAGGCCGCCGGCGTTGACGGCCAGGTAGATGGCGACCGGCACGATCATCCCGCCGAGACCGGCCAGCACCGGCAGCGTGAGGCGGCGCCGCTCGCGCAGCTCGCCCATGTCGAACTCGCGCCGCGCTTCCAGGCCGACCACCAGGAAGAAGAACGTCATCAGCCCGGAGTTCACCCAGCCTTGCGCGGTGTCGGTGATGCTCACGTGGCCGACGCTGACCGACAGTATGATCTGCCAGAACGCCTCGTAGCTGCCGGGCGCGATGTTGGCCCAGGCCAGCGCGATCAGGGTGGCACCGAGCAGGACCGCCGCGCTGCCCGTCTCGGTGCGCAGGAACTGGCGCAGCGGCGTTTCCAGGTTCCGCGCCCACGCGGTGGTACCGGAGAACAGCGACGCCGGGGATTCCGCCGGGACGGGTGACTCCACCGGTGACCCGTCCTCGGTCAGCGACGGTGCCGTGCCAGGCGACTGGATCGTGCCAGGCGGCCCGGTCTCGGCGGGCGGCCCGGTCTCGGTGGGCGGCCCGGTCTCGGTGGGCGGCCCGGTCTCGGTGGGCGACTGGGCCCCGGCTGGCGCCTGGGGTTCGGTCATGCCGCGATCCGGCTATTCGTACCCACCGTCGTCGGCATCCTCATCCGATACGTGCACGGCGGCCTCCTCCGCTGACGCGGCGCCCGCGTCGATGCCCACATCACGGGCCACCAGGTCGGGCTCGGTATCGGGATGCGCCCCCTCGTCCTCGGCGACCAGCCGGCCGGACCGGGGCGCGGGCTCCTCGTCGTCCGCTGCCTCGTCCTCGCCGGCCAGCTCAGCCTCGGCGTACGGGTCCGGCTCCGGTTCTTCCTCAGCGAGCAGCTGATCGAGTGACTCGCCGGTCCGCTCCTCGGCCAGCGTGGTGCCGAACCGTTCCCCGCGCCCGCTCGGTGACCGGTCGGGCGGGGTGATTCCCTGATCCAGCGGGTCGTCGCCGGGATCACCGTCCAGCGTGTCGCTGGCATCCAGGGTGCCGCCTTCGAGCTCGGTGTCATCCAGGCCTGACTCGTCGTCGTCGAGGTCAAGGTCGTCGAGGACGGCGTCGTCGGAGCCGTCGTAGCTGTCTTCGTCGGGCATGGGGCCCAGGCTAGCGAACCGCTGTCAGCGGCCCGCGTCGGCCGGCCCGCGCGGCTGCGGCTCGTGCGCTGCCTTGTACTCCTCCCAGCGGGTGAGCACCATGGGCAGTTCTTTCTGCACGAACTCGATGTACATGAGCGACTCGGCCAGCCCGGCCGCCCGCGGGCGTGGCTGGCCCGAGGATCTCGAGCCCCTCGTGCATGACGTCGGCCCAGCGCCGCATCAGCTGGTCGCGCAGCTTGACTACCTCGTGCCACATGTTGTCCGGCATCCGGTACCAGTAGCGGCGGGAGCCGGGCTGCGCCTCGCGGCTGATCAGGCCGACGTCGCCCAGGTAGCGCACGGCGCCGGACACAGCCGCCGGGCTGATCTGCAGCGTCCGGGCGATGTCCGTGGCGGTCAGCCGGCTCGCGTCGGAGGTCAGGAACACGGCGAGCACACGCGCGGGCATCCGCGGGATCCCGGACAGGGCCAGCACAGTGGCAAAGCGCTCGATGAACCGGTGCACGGCGGCCCCGTCCCGGTGCGCGGTGGCCTCGTCCGGGTGCGTGGTTGGCTCGTTCGGGTGCGTGGTTGGCTCGTTCGGGTGCGTGGCTGGCTCGTCCCGGTGGCCGGTGGCCTCGTCCGGGTGCGCGGGGATCTCGGGACGTGGCCGCGGGGCAACGCCACCCGGCTCGGTACCGTGTGCCTGGGGGCCCGTCACAGCTGACTCACGGCTCTCTGCGCCCACTCCTGCCTCATCGGGCCATCCGTCCTGCCCCTCCCGGGCCTTAGCCCCTGCTGGCCTCGCAGCAGCGCGGTACATCCTGGTCACCAGGAGCCCAGAATGCACCGCACTAACGCGTTGGCCGGTCCCAGTTTACTCGATTCACAACTTTCATGATTTCGTGAAACTAGGTGTAGCCTGGGGGCATGACTGCGGTGATCGAGGTGACCGGGCTGCGCAAGTCGTTCGGCCGGACCCAGGCCCTGGACGGACTGGATCTCACGGTGGCACCGGGCGAGGTGCATGGATTCCTGGGGCCCAACGGGGCAGGCAAGACCACCACCATCCGGATCCTGCTCGGCCTGATCCGAGCGGATGGCGGTACCGCCCGGCTGCTCGGCGGGGATCCCTGGCGCGAGGCGACCACGCTGCACCGGCGGCTGGCCTACGTTCCCGGTGATGTCACACTCTGGCCGAATTTCTCCGGCGGCGAGGTCATCGACCTGCTGGGCCGGCTGCACGGCGGGCTCGACGAGAAACGCCGGGCCGTGCTGCTGGAGAAGTTCGAGCTTGACCCCGCGAAGAAGAGCCGCGACTACTCCAAGGGCAACCGGCAGAAGGTCGCGCTGATCGCGGCCCTGGCCTCTGGAGCCGAGCTGCTCATCCTGGACGAGCCGACCGCGGGACTGGACCCGCTGATGGAGGCGGTGTTCCGGGAGTGCGTCCAGGAGGAGCGCGAAGCCGGGCGCACGATGCTGCTGTCCAGCCACATCCTGTCCGAGGTCGAGGCCCTGTGTGACCGGGTGACGATCCTGCGGGCAGGCCGTGCGGTGGACACCGGCGCGCTCGCTGACCTGCGGCATCTCACCCGGACCTCGATCAGGGCCGAGCTGGCCCGGCCGCCGCGGGGGCTGGCCGGCCTGCCCGGCGTGCATGACCTGGAAGTGACCGGCACCCGGGTCAGCTGCCAGGTGGACAACTCGGCCCTCGATGCGATGCTCAGGCAGCTGACCGAGGCGGGCCTGCGCAGCCTCGTCTGCCAGCCCCCCACACTGGAGGAATTGTTCCTGCGGCACTACACGGACACGCCCGCCACCGCGGGCGTGGCGTGACCGCGCAGGCGTCCCGGCTGGCGGTGGCCCGCCGGGACGGGGCGCACTCGCTGACCGGAACCTCAGTGCTGGCCATGGTCGCGCTGCGCCGCGACCGGATGCTGCTGCCGATCTGGCTCTACGTGCTGATCGGCGGGATCGCCAGCACCACGTACAGCTTCCGGCACCTGTACCCGACGGCCGCACAGCGGTCCGCGCTCGCCCTGAGCGCCAACGCCAATCCCTCCTACCTGGCGCTGGCCGGCCCGGTGTACGGGCACTCGCTGGGCGCGCTGGTCGTCTGGAAGACCGGCCTGTTCTGCGTCACCGGCGCCGGGCTGATGGGCATTTTCACGGTGATCAGGCACACCCGCGGCGACGAGGAAGCCGGGCGGCTGGAACTAGTCGGCTCCGGCGTGGTCGGCCGGTACGCGGCACTGGCGGCCAGCCTGCTGGTGACGCTCGGCGCGGGAGTCCTGCTGGCCGCGGCGATCACCGTCGTGCAGGCCTTCCTCGGCCTGCCAGTAGCGGGGTCACTGGCGCTCGGCGTGGCCCTGGGCCTGGGTGCGGTCATGTTCGGGGCCGTCGCTGCGGTGTGCGCTCAGCTGACCAGCAGCGCCCGGGCCGCCCGCGGCATGGCCATCAGCGTGCTCGGCCTCGCCTTCCTGCTCCGCGCGGTGGGCGATTCCGCATCCGGGGCGTCCTGGCTGAGCTGGCTGTCCCCGCTGGGCTGGACCGAGCGGATCCGCCCCTACGCTGGCGAGCGCTGGTGGGTGGCGGTGCTGTGCGCAGCCGTGGCTGCTGGCACGGCAGGTGCCGCCGCGCTGCTCGCGGCGCACCGTGACCTGGATGCGGGGCTGCTGCCGTCCCGGCCCGGCCGGGAGCGGGCACCCGGCTGGCTGCGCGGCCCGTTCGGCCTGGCCTGGCGCTTGCAGCGCGGCGCCCTGCTGGGCTGGGCCGCGGGTTTCGCGGTGCTCTCGGTGGCCCTGGGCGCCTCCGCCAAGGGCATCGGCAGCACACTGAGCAGCCCGCAGGCCCGGGAGGTGATCGACCGGATGGGTGGTCAGCACGGACTGGTGAACGCGTACTTCGGGACCGAGCTAGGCCTGGTGGGCATGCTGGCCGCGGGATTCGGCGTGTCCGCCGCGCTCCGGCTGCGGACCGAAGAAGCCGAGCACCGGGCCGAGCCGGTGCTGGCGGCGGCGTGCGGGCGGATCCGCTGGGCACTGAGTCATGTGCTGATCGGCGCGCTGGGCATCGTGGTGCTGCTCGCGGTGGCCGGGTTGTTCGCCGGGCTTGGCGATGGGCTGCGTTCGGGGGATGTGAGCAGCCAGGTGCCCCGGTTGCTGGGGGCTGCGCTGGCTCAGGTTCCGGCGGCCTGGGTGGTGGGCGCCCTGGCGGTGGCCTTGTTCGGGCTGCTGCCCCGGTTCGCGGTGACGGGTGGCTGGACCGTGCTCGGCGTGGCGGTGCTGCTGACCCTGCTCGGCTCCGCCCTCAGCCGGGCCCAGTGGCTGCTGGATCTCTCCCCGTTCGCGCACGTGCCGAAGCTGCCCGGCGGGCCCTTCACGGCCATCCCGCTGATCTGGCTGGTGGTGCTGGCCGGGGCGCTGACCGCGGTGGGCCTCGCCGCCTTCCGCGTCCGGGACGTCGGCTGAGCGCCGCGGGAACGTATGGGCGGCCGCTCCGGTACTGCCCCGGGAAAGCGTAAGGCCCCTCCAAGTATGAGTTGGAGGGGCCTTACCTGACGTTTTAGCGCTGGCCGGCGATTGCTCGCTTCCTGGCACTGCCCGTCAGACTGCCTACCGCGGGTGAGCCTGCCGTAAAAGCCAGTTACCCGGCTTATCCAGCACCCAGAGTTTCCCCTGGGCCCATCCGTTCCGTTCCCTTGGAACATTCCGGAGTTTCCTCCGGAACCCTCCGGGCCTTTCCCAGATGTCCCGGGGTTTCCCTCGGGACGGGCCCCGCGTTAAGCGGTGAAAGAATTTCTACTCTTGCCGCCCGGCCAGCACAAGAGTTTGGCGCCGTTAAATTCAAGATTCTTTTGCTGTCCACACGAAATCCACCGGAACCGGGTTGTTATCCACCGGACGCCATGGCTGTCCACCGCGCTGTCCACACATTGGTCCACAGGGGTGTTCGTGCCGCCGCCGTCACGCCGTGCTGGTGTCGGGCTGCGAGCCGGGCTCGGCCGTCCCGGACACGGCCGTCCCGGACACGGCTGGGCTCGGCGCGCTGGTCCGGCCGCCGGCCACTTCCGCGCCGGGCTGCCCGGGCGACTGTTCCTCCGCTGGCCCGGCTGCGGCTGGCCCGGCTGCGGCTGGCCCGGGCTGGTCGCGACGGCGCCGGCCCCGGATCAGGTCGATACCGAGCGCGATGCCCAGCGCACCGGCCGGAGGCAACGTGACCAGTGCCGGAAGCTGGTAACGCCAGGAGAACTCAAACGCGTTCGAGGCGAGCAGCACGAGCGCGCCCGCGCCGAAGACCAGCAGGCAGGCCTGGGCGAGCTGGAGCTGGCCGGGGGTGAGCCGTCGGCGGCGAGCCAGCGGCAGCACGCCGAGCAGGCCAGCCAGCGCCGCCAGCGCCAGCAGCGGCCCCGGGGTGTAGCCGCCGCCCAGCTGGTAGCCGCGCAGGAACCGGGCCACCGGCCGGACGACAATGGCCTTGCCGCCCAGCGAGGGGGCGAGCGGCCGGTCGATGATCGGTCCGCCGCTCGAGGCGAACTGGAGGCCGAGCACGATGATGTGGTCGCGGCTGACCGTGATGCTCTGCCCGAAGGTAGGGAACCAGGTCTGGAACTGCCAGCGGGCAATGGGAGTATCCCCGGCGCTGGTCACCCGGTGCACCGCGAACAGCTTGGTCGCGTCGGCCAGGACTCCCCACGCCACCCGGGGAGCCTGCTGGGTCAGCACGCTGCGGTCGAAGTTGCTGAGGGCCTGCCCGTGGCTGATCCCGGGCGGCGGGACGTACAGGTGGTCCGGCGATTCCGCGTTGTGCACCAGGCCATCAGGGCCGAGCTCGGCCGCCAGCTCCCGGGACGGGCAGAGGGCCCGCTCGTAGGACGGGATCTTGAGCGTGGCGCAGTCAGCCTCCTCAGCCAGCCGGCCGTAGATCGTGTTCCCGGCGGCCGAGGCGAGCGAGAACTGCCCGGCCACCACGTACTGCTGGGCGGAGAAACCGATGATGGGCACGGCAAAGGCGGCGCACAGGGCAGCGGCCTGGAGCAGCCGGTGCCGCCAGCTGCCGCTGGCCACCAGCAGCAGGTAAGCCAGGGCAGGCAGGATGAGGATCTCGCCCACCTGGGCGACCGGTGCCGCGCAGCCCAGCACCAGCCCAGCGGCGACGGTCAGCTTCATCCCGGGCCGCGGCCGCCAGAGCAGGCACGCGAGCCCCGCCACGATGAACGCCTCGAACCAGACATCCGGCATGATGGTCTGCTCGATCTGCAGCTGGTAGGCGTCGAGCAGCACCGGGGCCGTGGCCAGGGCGGCCAGCCAGCGGGGCACCCCGCGGCGGAACAGCAGCAGGTACAGCGTCACGGCCATGGCCAGGCCGAGCAGGTGCTGGACGGCGGCGACGACCTCGAGGTTGCCGGGGGCCAGCAACCCCTTCAGGATCACGTTGTAACCGAGCGGGTCGTTGCCCGGCCAGGCCCCGTAGAGGTACTTGAGGCTGTCGATGTACAGCAGCGCGGGCCGGTAGGCGATCAGGGCGAGGACCCGCAGCACCAGCCCGGCCAGCAGCAGGCCAGATAGCAGCCAGTGCGACCGCACCGCGCGGGCGGCCCGCCAGCCCGGGCGAGCCTGGGCGGGCCGTGCCGGGCCCGGCCGCGCTTTGCCTGGGCCCGCGCTCCCCGGCGCGGCGTTCCCCGCGGCAGCATCAGCCGGGGCGGTGCTGCCCGGGTTCGGGCTGTCCGCAGGGGCGCCATCTGGGCCCGTGCTGCCCGGCCTGGTGCTTCCCGGGCCTGTGCTGCCCGGGGCGGGGCGCCTGAGGGCGGGGCGGAAACGTCCTGAGGGCGTTACTGGTGTTCGCATCAACGGCATTCCGAGGGTCGGCGGCGGCGGACCTGCCTAGCACCCGGGGCCACCGCAGCGTGCGCCAGCGTGCTGGACCGACTCTGCGGCACCCCGGATTGGAGGCCCCCAGAGCTGCTCCGGGCCAGCCTACCGGCATCAGCTGGGCGTACGTGGCAGCATGCCGATCCTGCGCATATCCACCCGTACTTCCCGGCCGCCGCAACAGATGGCGCTCGCGGCGGTAGCGAGGCAGTACGGGGACGCCGCTGGGCCGCCACCGCCGCGATCGGAGCGCCGGAGCTGGCGCCAATGCAGGCCTGGGAACATGAGTGAGGCCCCCCCACGTATGAGATGGAGGGGCCTCACCTCCGGCCACGGCAGCCAGCCTGCTGGTTACCCAGCCTGCCTACGCCATTTGGCCGTACCGCTAAATCCGGAAACCTGGCCCGGAAATCAGTTGCCCAATTCCCGGGAACTCGCCCTGAAAATCCGGTTGCCCGGCTTCCGTGACGTCCCGGGGTTTCCCCCGGAGCGGTCGCCGTATTCAGTGGTAAGGAATTTCTACTGGGTATCCGGGCGCGGGCGCAAGAGGCTGCGGGCAATGATTTCCAGGTTTTTTCGCCGTCCACACATTATCCACAATTATCGCTAGTTATCCCCCGTGCCCGGCCACTGTCCACGGCAATATCCACAGCACCGCCCACAGCCAGCCCGGGCCGGCGCCGGCGGGCTCGTGGTGGGCTCGTGCTGACGCGCCTGATGCGTACTGCGGGCCGGGAGAGCGGTCCGCAGTACGGGCCGGGAGCGCGGTGAGTCGCCGGCCGCCGGCAGCGCGGCCGAGGTCAGCCGGGTGTTCGCCTGCTCACTGGTTAGTTGTATTTTCACAAGTACTAGCAGTTTCAGAATTCACCGGAGAATTCGTGACCAGCCGGGTCGCCTGGAGAGGAACCTGACATCGCTGAGGGAGCCGTGACCCAGCCGGGCCGTCGTCGGCGCCTGCTCATCCTGGCCATCTGCTGCATGAGCTTGGTCATCGTGAGCCTGGACAACACGATCGTGAACGTCGCGCTGCCGTCCATCCAGCGCGAGCTGCGCGCGCCGGTCTCCGGGCTGCAGTGGGTAGTGGACGCCTACATCCTGGTGCTGGGCAGCCTGTTGCTACTGGCCGGGTCGACCGCGGACCGGGTGGGGCGGCGCCGCACCTTCCAGGCCGGCCTGGCCACGTTCACCGCTGGATCGCTGCTGTGCAGCCTGGCGCCCAGCCTCGGCTGGCTGGTGGCGTTCCGCATGGTGCAGGCGGTCGGTGGTTCCATGCTCAATCCCGTGGCCATGTCCATCATCGTCAACACGTTCACCGACCGGGGCGAGCGCGCCAGGGCGATCGGCGTGTGGGGCGGGGCGGTCGGAGTGAGCCTGGCGCTCGGCCCGGTCGTGGGCGGCTTGCTCATCGGGTCGGTGGGCTGGCGCGGCATCTTCTGGGTGAACATCCCGGTCGGGGTGGCCGCGATCGTGCTCACCGCGCTGTTCGTGCCCGAGTCCAAGGCGCCGCATCCACGAAGGCTGGACCCGGTCGGCCAGGTCCTGGTGATCCTGACGCTGGCCGGCGTGATCTACGGGATCATCGAGGGCCCGCGCCACGGCTGGGCGTCGGCGGAGATCATCGCCTGCTTCTGCGTGTCCGCGGCCGCCCTGACCGGCCTGCTGCTGTACGAGCCGCGGCGCCCGGAGCCACTTCTTGACCTCCGGTTTTTCCGCAGCGCCCCGTTCTCCGGCGCGACTGTCATCGCGATCAGCGCGTTCGCCGCGCTGGGCGGCTACTTGTTCCTCAACACGCTGTACCTGCAAGACGTGCGCGGCTACTCGGCTCTGCATGCGGGCTTGCTCACGCTGCCCCTGGCCGCCGCCACAGTGGTCTTCGGGCCGCTGTCCGGCGCTGTGATCAGCCGTCGCGGGCCCCGGCTGCCGCTGCTCGCGGCCGGCCTGACCATGACGGCGGGAGCCGCCATGCTGACCGGCCTGACCGCCTCAACTCCCGTGGGCTGGCTGCTGGCTTCTTACGTGATATTCGGCATTGGGTTCGGCCTGGTCAACGCCCCGATCACCAACACGGCCGTGTCCGGGATGCCGCCCCAGCAGGCCGGCGTGGCCGCGGGCATCGCGTCCACCAGCAGGCAGATAGGGCAGTCCCTGGGCGTGGCCGTGATCGGGTCCGTGGTGACCTCGGTCATGGTCGGCCCGCTGCGCATCGGGTTCCCGGCCGCGAGTCATGTGGGCTGGTGGATCCTGACCGGCTGCGGGCTGGCCGTGCTGGGCGTCGGCCTGCTGACCAGCGGCCGCTGGGCGCGCGGCACCGCGGCCCGGACCGCGGCCCTGCTCATGTCGGATGAGCCCCGGCTGCCGGACAGCGCGGACAGTGCGCCCGCGGTGCCCTGATCCGGGCGGGCAGCCCCTGCTCCGAGGCGGATGGCACCGTCGCGCGCGGCGTAACTCAAGTAAGGTCCGGCAGGCCGTTGACCGCCTGGACGGTGAGCTCGTCCACGCTGGTCAGCACGAGCCCGGCCGTGCCCAGCGCCGCCGGGCTCGGCGGGTACTGCGGCCGGGGCACGGCGATCACGTGCAGCCCGGCGGCGGCCGCGGACAGCAGCCCGTTGGTGGAGTCTTCCACGGCCGCGCACCGGCCGGGCGCCCGGCCCAGCTGACCGGCCACGGCGAGGTAGATGTCCGGCGCGGGCTTACCCTGCTCGACCTGCTCGGTCGACAGCGCCGCGGCGAAGTAACCGCGCAGGGCCGCCTGCTCCAGCACGGTGTCGATCAGGGCCGGGGGTGATGAGCTCGCCAGGCCGAGCGGCCAGCTCGCCGCCAGCCGCCGTACCGCGTCGGCCGCACCCGGCAGCAGTGGCAGGTGCTCGGTGTAGCGGGCCTGCATCTGGTGGATGACCAGCGCCGCGATGGTCTCCGGGGGCAGCCCGACGCCCAGGTCGGTACTGAGGTAACGGGCCCATTCGCTGGTGCTCATGCCCATCAGCCGCTGCTGCGTGTCCGGGGCCCACTGGCCGCCGTGGTCGGCCACGACCTGCCGCCGCACCTGCTCCCACACCGGCTCGGAGTCGACGATCACGCCGTCCAGGTCGAACACGACCGCCTCGATCATGCCCCACAGCATGCCGGATCCCTGGCCGGCCCGGGACGGCGGCTGGAGTCGGGGCCGGGAGCGGGCCGCGCTGCGCGAGGCGCCGACACGGTCCGGTCAGCGGCTGCGCCGGGAGGACGAGACATCGCCTGGACGCACCCGGGCGTCGTCAACCCGGCTCGGCCCGGCTTCCTCCCGAACTAGATCCCGGCGGCCAGCCAGAGCGCGCTGACCGCCAGTGAGCCCGCGGCGACCAGCGCGAACAAAGCCACCCAGAGGCCCGCGGGCACCTGGGTGAGCCGGGCCAGCTGGTCGGCGTCGGACCCGGTAGGCCGGCCCCGGCTGCGCCGCCGGGACTGCCACAGCTCCAGCACCGGCCGGACTCCGCCGATCAGCAGGAACCAGGCCATCACGTACCCGAACGCGGCCTGCACCTGCGCTGACCCGCGCCAGATCACCAGGGCCACGGTGGCCGCGACGACCAGCACGGCCAGGATGCCGTAGGCGTTGCGGGTCAGCAGCGCCAGCACGGCCAGCAGCAGGAAGCTGAGCAGCAGCGCGGCGACCAGGTGCCCGCTGGCCAGCAGGGCCGCGTCGCCGAGCCCGAGCAGCGGCGGGGCCAGGTAGCCCGCGGCCGCGGTGGCCACGATGCCGGGACCGTGCGACGAGCCGGCCGACACGGTCAGCCCGGCGGTGCTGCGGTGCACCCGCACCCCGTCCAGCCGCCGCCCGGTAGCCAGCGCGATCAGCGCGTGCCCCCCTTCGTGTGCCATGGTGATCGCGGTCCGGGCCACCGGCCAGATCCGCCGCGACCCCACCATGATCAGTGCGGCCAGCCCGGTGGCCAGCACCAGCAACCGCGGCGGCAGCGGCTCCGCGGAGATGGTCTCGTGCCACAGCTGGCCGAGGGACGTGGCGTGCACAATGTCATCCTGCCAGCCCGGCTGGCCTGCCCGGTGCACCGAGCGCGCAGTCTCGACCGCATGCGCAGGTGATTCCCAGACGCCGGGAACTTCCGGGCATCCGCATCCCGCATCCGGCCTCCCGGCCCGGCCCGGCCCGCGGTTGGCATACTGCTCCGCATGCGGCGCGTGTCGGTGGTCGGTAACAGCGGTTCTGGCAAGACGACACTCGCGGCCGAACTGGCCCGGCGGATGGGCGCCCCGCACCTGGAGCTGGATTCGGTCTTCCACCAGCCGGGCTGGGTGCCGTTGCCACGGGCGGAGTTCCGGGACCGGGTGAGCGGGTTCATCGCGGCGCCCGCGTGGGTGGTGGACGGGAACTACAGCGCTGTGCAGGACCTGGTCTGGGGCCGGGCGGACACGGTGGTCTGGCTGGACCTGCCGCGGTGGCGGGTCATGCGCCAGGTGGCCTGGCGCACCGCGCGCCGGCTGATCAGCCGGGCGGAGTTGTGGAACGGGAACCGGGAGCCGTGGGGCAACCTGTTCCGGATCGACCCGCAGCAGTCCATCCTCGCCTGGGCGTGGACCAGGCATCACGTGTACCGGGACCGGTACGAGCGCGCGATGGCCGACCCGGGTCACGCTCACCTCAGGTTCATCCGGCTCACCGGGCCCGCTGACATAGCGGAGCTGCTCAGCGGCGCGGCCACCGGGCCGCCGTGACGGCACCGCGATGACCCGGGCCGCCGTGACCCGGGCCGTCGTGGCCAGCCTCAGCGCCGGGACAGCCGGTCGATGCCGGCCACCTCCTCGGCGGTGAGCGAGAAGCCGAGCAGGTCGATGTTGGCCGCGATCCGGGCCGCCTGCGCCGACTTCGGGATGACCGGGATGGCGTGCTCGACATGCCAGCGCAGCACGACCTGCGCCGGGGTCACCCCGTGCCCGGCCGCGATCTTGACCAGCACCGGGTCGGCCAGGTTGGTGCCCTTGAGCGGGCTGTAGCCCTCCACGGTCACCTGCCGGTCCCGGCTGGCCGCCAGCAGCCGGGCGTCGTAGAGGCCGGGGCTCCACGGGATCTGGTTCACCGCGGGCGCCTCGCCGGTGGCCTGGATCAGCGCGTCGAGCTGCGCCAGCGAGTAGTTACTGACCCCGACCGACCGGGTCAGGCCCGCGTCGCGGAGCGTCAGGAACTCCCACCACACGTGCACCAGGGTCCGGGCCGCGGGCGGCCAGTGCACCAGCCACAGGTCGACGTGGTCTGTGCCCAGGGCGCGCAGGCTGGCGGTCAGCGTCTGCCGCTCCCGGCCCGCCTTGCCCGGCGGCAGCTTGGTGGTGATGAACACCTCGCTGCGGCTCAGGCCACTGTCCCGCAACGCGTGGCCCACCTCAGCCTCGTTCCCGTACATGGTCGCGGTGTCGATGTGCCGGTAGCCGGCGCGCAGCGCCACCAGGACCGACTCGTACCCGGCCGAGCCGCGCAGCTGCCAGGTGCCGAACCCGACCATCGGCATGCTGACGCCGCCGGGGAGGGTCACGGAAGGGATGTGTGGCGCCTTTGTCATACTCGGCATTCTGCCCAGGCAGGGGCAGCCCCACCCAGGTCAGCAGAGGCCCGGTGAGCGGGCCCGCCCAGCGCGCCGCCGCCGCGCCCGCCGTCTTTCCGCAACGCAAAAAAGGCCCGGCCCGGCCGTCACCCCACCGGCGTGCCCGCCCGTGCGGTCAGGTCCGCAAAAAGTTCGGTCAGCCGCCCCGTCACCGGTCCCGGGCCGCCGGTGCCGATCACCCGGCCATCCAGCCGGACCACCGGCGCCAGCCCGCCCATGGTGCCGGTCACGAACACCTCATCCGCCGCGTGCAACTGGGCCACGCTGAAGTCACCGACCGTCACCGGGATGCCCGCGCTGGCGGCCAGTTCCAGCACCACCGCCCGGGTGATCCCCTCCGGGCAGGCCGCGGTGCTGGGCGTGCCCAGCTGCCCGGCGCTGACCAGGAACAGGTGGGTGGCGTTGGTCTCCGCCACAAACCCGCGGGCATCCAGCATCACCGCGTCGTCCGCGCCCGCCACGTTCGCCTCGATCTTGGCCAGAATCGAGGTCAGCAGGTTGTTGTGGTGGATCTTCGGGTCGAGCACGTCCGGCGGCGGCCGCCGCACGCTCGAGGTGATCAGCGTGATCCCGGCCTGGTCGTAGACCGGGGCCTTGTGCTCGGCCAGCACGATCAGGGTCGGTCCGGACTGGTTCAGCCGCGGGTCCATGCCGCTGGTTATCTTCACGCCGCGGGTCAGCGTCAGCCGGATGTGCACCTCGTCCGTCATCGCGTTCGCCCGCAGCGTGCGCCGGATCTGCTCGGTGATCTCCCCGGCCGAGGGCACCTCGGCAAAGCCCAGCGCCACGGCTGACCGGCGCAGCCGGGCGAGGTGCTCGGCCAGCCGGAAGATCCGTCCCTGGTAGAGCCGCAGGCCCTCCCAGACCGCGTCGCCGCCCTGCACGACCGAGTCGAACGGGCTCACCGCGGCCTGGTCCCGGTGCGACAGCGTGCCGCCCACGTTGACGATCAGGTCCCGGTTGCGCTCATCAAAGGTCTGCAGCATCACGTCTCCCCGGTCAGGCGGTGGGCGCGCAGCCGCTGGTAGTACGGCTGGCACTGCTCCGCCAGCGCGGCCAGCGGTGCGGGCAGGGTCCGCTCCGGCGCCCGGTAGCGGCCGAAGCCGGTGGACCGCCAGACCGATTCGTACCAGTACCGAGCCCACACCCCGTCGGTGTCCCGCGGCCCGGCCGGCCAGGACAGCATGGCGTCAGTGAACGGCACGCCCAGCGCGGCGCACAGCGCCCGCAGCACGGCCTCCGGGCGTTCCAGCAGGTCCCGTGAGTCGATCACCGGGCCGCCGAACCGGTCGAATATCTCCGCCTGCTGCCACAGGCCGAGATCGTCCAGGGCCGGGGTGGCGCGCACCCGGGCGTACGAGGCGAGCAGCTCACGGGGGTCACGGATGAGGAAGGCGTGCCGGAGCGGCGCCAGCGCGGCCCGGTCCACCTCCGGCAGCAGGTGGTGGGTCATCTGCTTCTGGTAATAAATGGTCCGCCCGGCGGGCAGCGGCGCCTCGGTCAGCTGGCGGACCACCGCCTGCCAGCTGGTGGGCTGGCTGGCGATGACCTGTTCCCGGCCCGGATGCGCGATCCCGGTGCGGTCCAGGTAGAACGCGTACAGCGGTTCGTCGGTGACTACGGTGTCCGGGCGGTTCTCCCAGGACCGCAAGAGCGCGGTGGATACCGTGCGCGGTCCGGACCACATGGCGATCCGGGTCAGCTCACTGGCCATGTGTCTTATTCAAAGTCGCGTTATTCAACGGATCTGCCAAGATTCTCCGTCGCCGTGACCTGCACCGACCGCTCGCGCAGGTCCTCCGGGCCTACGCTCGCTAGCCGGTTTTGAATAACGCTCCATGAGTCATCCGGTGAGCTGGGCGGCCTCGGCGCCGATCGTGGTGTCCTCGCCGTGCCCGGTGTGCACGACGGTCTCCGGCGGCAGGCCCATCAGCCTGCCCCGGATCGACTCGATGATCGTGGGCCGATCGGAGTAGGACCGGCCGGTCGCGCCCGGCCCGCCCCGGAACAGGGTGTCCCCGGAGAAGACCACCCCCAGGGCGGGCGCGTACAGGCACACGCTGCCTGGCGAGTGGCCGGGGGTGTGCAGCACCCGCAGCGGAGTAGCCGCGATCTCGATCAGCTCCTCGTCCGCCAGGTCACCGTCGGGCACCTGATCGGGGTAGATCATCCGCCAGAGCACCTGGTCACCGGGATGGAGCAGGACCGGGGCCCCGGCGCTCGCACTGACCTGCGGCGCCGCGTTGATGTGGTCGTTGTGTCCGTGGGTGCAGACGATCGCGGACAGCCTGCGGCCGCCGACGGCGGCCAGGATCGCGTCCGGGTCGTGCGCCGCGTCCACCACGAGCACCTCGTGGTCGTCGCCGACCAGCCAGACGTTGTTATCGACCGCGAAGTCCTGCCCGTCCAGGGAGAAGGTGCCGGACGTGACGATGTGCTCGATCCGTGCGGTCATGCAGTATTTCCTCCACAGTCGCGTTATTCACATCATCCGCCAACGCTCGCCATGGCCGAGCCCAGCACCGGCCGCTCGCCTGGGCCTGGCGGCCCGGGGTCGCTAGCCGGTTGTGAATAACCCTCCCAGCGTCACCACGCTACGGAGCACCTCACCGCGCTCCATCTTGGCGAACGCCGCTTCCACCGCGTCCAGGGAGATCGTCTCGGACACGAACTTGTCCAGCGGCAGGCGGCCCTGCAGGTACAGGTCGATGAGCACCGGGAAATCGCGCTCCGGCAGGCAGTCGCCGTACCAGGACGACTTGAGCGCGCCGCCGCGGCCGAACACGTCCAGCAGCGGGAGGTCGATGCGCATCTCCGGGGTCGGCACCCCGACCAGCACCACGGTGCCAGCCAGGTCGCGGGCGTAGAACGCCTGCTGGTAGGTTTCCGGTCGGCCGATCGCCTCGATCACCACGTCGGCGCCGTTGCCGCCGGTGACCGCCCTGATCGCCTCGACCGGGTCGGCCTCGCGCGAGTTGACCACGTGGGTGGCGCCGAACTGCCGGGCCCAGTCAAGCTTGCGCGGGTCGATGTCCACCGCGATGATCGTCCGCGCCCCGTTCAGCACCGCGCCCAGGACCGCGGCGTCGCCGACGCCGCCGCAGCCGATGACGGCCACTGAGTCGCCCCGGGTCACCGGGGCGGTGTTGATGGCCGCGCCGAGCCCGGCCATCACCCCGCAGCCGAGCAGGCCGGCCACCTCGGGCCGGGCCGCCGGGTTGACCTTGGTGCACTGCCCCGCCGCGACCAGCGTCTTGTCGGCGAACGCGCCGATGCCCAGGGCGGGGGACAGCTCCGTGCCGTCTTCCAGGGTCATCTTCTGGGCCGCGTTGTGGGTGTTGAAGCAGTACCACGGCCGGCCGCGGCGGCAGGCCCGGCACTCACCGCAGACCGCGCGCCAGTTCAGGATGACGAAATCGCCGGGCGCAACCGAGGTCACGCCGTCGCCGACCGCCTCCACCACCCCGGCGGCCTCATGCCCGAGCAGGTACGGGAAATCCTCGCCAATCCCGCCTTCCCGGTAATGCAGGTCGGTATGGCACACCCCGCACGCCTGCACCCGGACCAGGGCCTCGCCGGGTCCGGGGTCGGGCACCAGGATCGTCGTGACCTCGACTGGGGCACCTTTGCCTGGGGCGACCACGCCCCGCACCTTGGTTGTCATCCGCCCATCGTGCCAATCGGGCCGCCGGATGGAAGCGTCGGGGGGGCCCGGATCATCCTTACGACATCCGTCAGCCGACCGATGTCTCGGCCAGCCGGGCCGGCCATCGTGTGGGTAACGCACGACATTGCCTGCGTTCCCGGCAAATCGCCCACTGGCCCGGCTAAGGAAGCAGATGACCACCAAGGCGCCGACCCGTACCCCGGTGCAGCGCCCCTACCGCATCTGCCTCCCGCCGGGCCCGGCGGCAGCACCCGAAGCCCGCCGTCACATCTGGGCGATCGTCCACGCATGGGACATCCCCATCGACGCCTACGCCGCGGCCCTGCTCACCAGCGAACTGGTCGCCAACGCCACCAAGCACGACACGGACGAGCACAAGGCGGTTCAGTTGATGATCAGCTGGGTTGATGACCAGTTGCGGGTGGAAGTGCAGGACAAGCCCCGATCCGGGCCGGGCGGCGCAGATGCGCCAGCCACCACGTCGTCCGATCTGGCGGCCGGTCGCGGCCTGATCCTGGTCCGCAACGCCCGGCGTCGTTACCTGCGCTTCCTGGACTCGGCCGATGAGGATCGGCAAGGAAACAGATGACCATGATGGCGCCCGTCCGTGCGATGGTGCAGCGCCCGTATCGAATCTCCCTTACTCCCGGCCCCGCCGCGGCAGCACAGGCCCGTAGGCATGTCTGTGCGATCATCCAGGCGTGGGATGTCCCGGTCGACGCCTACGACGCGGCCCTGCTCACCAGCGAACTGGTCACCAACGCCATCAGTCACGACTCAGCCGGGCCAGAAGCGGTCCAGCTGCTGGTCAGCTGGGCGGGCGACCGGTTGCGGGTGGAGGTGCACGACTCGTCCCGGGCCGAGCCGGTCCCGGTGAACGCGGCACCCGACGCGGAAGCGGGTCGCGGCCTGATGCTGGTGGCCAGCCTGGCCACCGACTGGGGTGTCCGGCCGACCCTGACCGGCAAAGCCGTCTACTTCACGCTCGCGCCGTAGCTGGGGCGGTCCGGCCGCGAGCGGTAGCTGCCTGGATCGCCGGCCCCCCAGGGGCCGGCGATCCTAGGCGGCACCGGCCGCGCTGTGCCGGCTGGCCGCCTCGCGGGCGATGTCGATCCGCGAGTTCACGTCCAGCTTGCCCAGGATGTGCGAGACGTGGGTGGCCACGGTCCGGGGCGACAGGAACAGCTTCTCGGCGATCTGCGGATTGGTCAGCCCCTGTTCGACCAGGGCGGCCACCTTGATCTCCGTCGGAGTGAGGCTGTCCCAGCCGCTGCGGGCCTGCCGGTGCTTCACTCGCGGCCCGCGGCGGATGCCGTGCTCGCGGAACCGGGCCTGCAGCCGGGCCACGTCCCGGGTCGCGCCGAGCGAGGTATAGAGATCGATGGCCCCGGTGAACGCGCCCCGGGCCGGGCTGCGATCACCGCCGTCCACGTACGCTTCAGCCGCGGCCTCCAGCGCCTTGGCGCGCAGCAGCGGCCGGCGGGCGACCCGGTAGCGGTCCGCAGCCCGCAGCAGCCGGCTGGCGTCGTGGTCGACCAGGCCACGGCAATACAGCGCGTTGGCCTGCCGGTGCGGGATCTCCTCGGTATCCCGGGCCAGCGCGGTGGCCTGGTCCGCGAGGGTCCGCGCGGCGGCTGTGTCGCCGATCGTCGTGGCCAGCCGGACCCCGTCGGCCAGCAGGTCCTCGACCTCGACGACTTCCTCAGCACTGTCGGTGTAGCCGGTCAGCACGGAGAGCGCGTCGGGCAGCGCGCCCGCCTGCTCGGACTCCAGGCTGCGCGCCAGGGCCAGCGTGCCGACCACCCGGTCCCCGATCCGCTCGGCGTGCGGGGCAGCCGCGGCCAGGTGCTGCCGGGCGGCGTCGTCCTCGCCGCGGTGGAAGCTGATCACCGCGGCCACGCCATGGTCGCAGCAAGCCACTCCGGGATCCTTGATGACTTCCTCGAGGACCTCCACCTCGGTCATGGCATCGTCCCAGCGGCCGGAGTGGAAGAGCAGCTGGCCGAGACAGCAGTGTGCCTCGGCCAGCCGGTTCACGATGCCGGCCCGGTCGGCGAGCTGCTTGGCCTGGCGGGCCGAGGCGAAGGCGCCGTCGTACTGGTCGAGACAGCACAGCGTGACGGCCTTGTTGATCTGCAGCAGGACCCGCAGGTCGATCAGGGCTGGGGTCGCCTGGGTCACGCTCAGCGCCCGGTCGTAGAGGGGCAGCGCGGCTGCCATCCGGCCCTGCATCGCGGCCGTGATCGTCAGCACATGCAGGGACCAGCCGATGGCCCACTCGTCAGCCGCGTCGGTCGCCTCCGCGAGGGCGGCCGCGGCCACCTGCTCGGCCGCCTCGATCTGGCCGAGATGGCGGTGCGTCCGCGCGGTGGCCACGAGCAGCCGCGCCCGGTTCCGGGCGGAGATGTCAGGCTGGGCCAGCGCCTGGTTCAGCGCGGCCAGGGACTCCGGGAACCGGCCGTCCAGCGTGCGGCACTGAGCCAGTGTCCAGTGCAGGTCGGCGAGCAGATCAGGGTCGTCGGTGACGGCGAGCCCGCGGCTGGCTACCTGCTCGGCCTCGGCCGCGTCGCCGACCCGGAACAGTGCCTCGGCCAGCCGGCAGACCAGCCGGTCGTACTCGGCCGAGCCAGCCGGTGACCTCGCCACCGCCTGGCGCAGCAGTTCCGCGGCGGCCCGGGGCGCCTGGCCGACCAGCAATGGGGCGGTGCGGTCCAGCCAGCGCAGGATCCACCCGTCTATCGGCTCCGCGGCGTCGGCTGAGTCGCGCACGGCCTGCAGCAGCTGCCGGGCCACCCGGTCGGCGGGCGCGCCCGCCTCGGCGAGCGCGCGGCCGGCCTCGCGGTGCCAGGCGGCCCGCACGGGTGCCGGGATCTCCTCGTACAGCGCCGCCCGGATCAGCGGATGCCGGAACCGCAGGGCGTTACCCGACTCGGCCAGCACGCCAGCGGCGCGGGCCTCCGCCACGGCGGGCACCAGGTCCGCGACCCCCCGGCCGAGTACGGTGGCCAGGTCCGGCACGGCGAAGTCCATGCCCAGCAGGGCCGCGGCGCGCAGCACCTCGCGCACCCAGGCGGGCACGAAGCCCAGCCGGTCCGCGATGGCCGCGGACAGCGAGCCGGGCGCACGGCGGCTGGTCAGCTGCACGGCGCCATCGCAGATGGTCAGGCTGGCGCTGCGGGCCAGCGCGTCAACCAGCTCGGTGAGATAGAGCGGATTGCCTGCCGCGCCGTCAGCCAGCTGCATCAGGTCCTCGTCGGGCTTGCCACCGGCCAGGGTCGCGACCAGCTCGGTCGCTGCTTCGCCGGTGAGCGCGCCCAGCTGGAGCCGCGCGGTGAGGGCGGCCGCATGCCGGAGGGCCAGCAGATCCTCCCGCTGCGGCACCGGCCGCATCATGCCGACCAGCAGCAGCGGCAGCCGCCGGGCGGCCCGGGCCAGCCGTTCCCACAGCGTGACGCTCGCCTGGTCGGCCCACTGCAGGTCATCGACCACCAGGACGGTCGGCCGGGTGGCGCACAGCTCGTCGATGAGCGTGAGCAACTGCTCGGCCAGCGCGGCCGGGGTATCCTCGCCGCGGCCGGAGGCAATCTCGCCGCGAAGCAGCGCGACGATGGTTTTCCGCCGGGGATCAGCCGATGGTTCGCGGACCCGCAACCCGTCCAGCAGCGGCAGCAGCGGCAGTGCCTGCCCCAGCTCGTCGCCCGCTCCCCAGAACACCTGGCAGCCACGCTCGGCTGCTTCCGCGCAGACAGCACGAACCAGGGTGGATTTGCCAATCCCTGGCTCGCCCTCGATCAGGATCGCTTTCCCGTGGCCGGTGATCGCCTCAGCCACGCAGCTCATGAGCCGCGCTAGCTCGTCGTCTCGGCCGACCAGCAGGCCACCTAACGCTGAAGCGGGCACGAGGAGGATCGTACCTCCGCTATATGGCCGTTACAAGCGCTTTCGCGCAGGTAAACGACGGTACAGGCTGATCTTGTGATGGGCTGCGGCCGCCCTGCGCTGGCCGGTTCTGTGAATCGCATTCCTTGATTCGAGTAACAACTATTATCCGGCGCTGCACCCGACGAATCCCCGGCCTCCCCGGCGACTCCTTTGCCAAGACTTAATTTTACCTCTTGTTCGCCCTTAGGACATGCCTAGTTAACTCTATGTTAATCTTGAATGGGAACATATTATGGTCTGGTAAAACGTGTTTACTCTTTGTTCACCTAAAGTTTCTGACTGGTCATTAAATGTATATGACCTGTTCAGAGGCAGGGTGTAATTTTCTCTTGCCGGAACGCATGCGCCGGGTTATCCACAGGGAACCCGCCCCATAGGGGGTCACCACCCCCGGGCATTATCTTATGGAGGCGCCATGCGTATCGCGCGGGCTTTCGCCATAAAAATCGCTTTAACTCTCGGCATCACCGGAACGCTCCTGTCCGGGTCCGCCGCAGCGTTCCTATCCATCAGTCCCGCTGCTAGTTCTGCGTCCGTAGTGGCCGCTGCGCCGTCGGTTATGCACTTCGGCTAAGCCCTCGTCAATACCTCTGGCAACACCAGCTAAAATCCGCCCCCCTAGAGACCTAATCCCACAAGCGCCTGGAATGCCACCTTCGCCCCCCGCAGCACTCGCTGCGGGGGGCGAAAGCTTGTGTTCAGGCCAGAATCTCGCCGCGGCGGATGATCCGGCGGGGATGGTGCAGCACGTCCGGGTGGGCGACCGGGTCCTCGTCGAACGCGACCAGGTCGGCGGGCGCGCCGTCCACCAGGCCGGGCAGGCCGAGCCAGGACCGGGCGGTCCAGCAGGCCGCGCCCACCGCGGCGGTGCGTGGCAGGCCCGCGCTGATCAACCGCTCCACCTCCTCGGCGACCGTGCCGCAGGGATGGCTGTCCGTGCCCGCCAGCACAGTGACCCCGGCCTCGTACGCGGCCCGGGCGGTCGGCGGCAGCGCCGCCCAGCCGCTCAGGAACCAGTCCCGGCGGGGCCCGGGGGCCGGCTGCGGACGCCGAACGCGGCTGCCGCGAACGCGTTGAGGGTGGGCACCAGCGCGGTGCCCTGGGCGGCCATCTGGTCCAGCAGGCCCGGATCGAGATGCATGCCGTGCTCCAGGCTGTCCACGCCAGCCGCGACCGCGTTCGCGCAGCCCGCCGCGGTCTGGCAGTGCACCGACACCTTCCCGCCGATGGCGTGCACCGCGCGGGTGGCCGCGGCCAGCACGTCCAGCGGTATCGCGGGCACCTCCGGTGTCCAGTCTCCGATGATCTTGCACCAGCCGGCCGGGGCAGCGGCTGCCCCTGTCCCGGCGTCCCGGACCGGGCTGGCCGTGGCGGCTACCCCAGCCGCCTGCGCTGCCGCCGCGGTGCTGGGCTGGGCTGCCTGCCCTGCTGCCGCCGCTGACCCGGCCGCCTGCGCTGCTGCCGCGGTGCTGGGCTGGGCCGCCTGCCCTGCTGCCGCCGCTGACGCGGCCGCCTCCTCTACGGCGGCGTCAGCCAGTTCCGCCTCGGTAACGTGCCGTCCCCAGTCCGCGAAGAACCGTCCGGGGGTGGCCAGCCACGGGCCTGCGGAGTGGACCCGGGGCAGGCCCGCCGCGTCGTGCGCCCAGGCTGGGATCCGCGCGGCCGCCCCTGGGGCCCGGATCAGCAGCACTCCCGCGCCGAGATGATCCGCGAGGTCCTGGCGGAGCACCGCCTCGTCAAAGGGATCGCCCGGGTTCTCCGCTCCCGGATGGGTGTGCACGTCAACCAGGCCCGGCAGCAGCCAGCCGCCGTCGATCACCGTGTCGGCACCGGCCACCGGGTCCTCACGCAGCAGCCCGCCGTCGATCCACAGGGAGCGTTCCACCCCTTCCGGCAGCACGATCCCGCGCACATGCACCACCATGTGCCATGTCTACCAGTCGCCCGCCAGTGATGATCAGCGATGCGGCCCGTCCGGGGAGGACGACGCACCCCACCCGGTCCGGCGTGGCCCCGGGGTCGGCCTGGCCCGGACCGCATTTTGAATACAGCCGCCGATATGCTAGATGAGTCGGCATGGGGAGATCATCATGACGGTCGACGGTAAGCCTGTGGCGGGCACGTTCATCAGCCCAGTCATCCGGCCGGTGCCGCTGCGCCAGTCCGTGTACGAGGCCTTGGTGGAGTTGGTGGTCGGTGGGCGCCTCGGCCCCGGGGAGCACCTGATCGAGACCGACCTGGCCCGGCAGCTGGGGGTGAGCCGCCAGCCGGTCCGGGAGGCGCTGCACCGGCTGGAGGCAGAAGGCTGGGTGGACCTGCGGCCGAACCAGGGTGCGTTCGTGCACGTGCCGACCGATCATGAGGTCGATGAGCTGCTCGACGTGCGGGAGTTGCTCGAGGTGCAGACGGCCCGGCTGGCCGCCCGTGGTGCGAATGCCGCCGGGGTGGCCCGGCTCCGGGCGATCTGGGAGGCGGATGAGCCCATGGCCGCCTCCGGAGATGCCGAGCAGATCGTCGCCGCCAACACCGAGTTCCACGCCGAGCTGGCCCGGCTCGCGGGCAACGCGGTGCTCGCGGACCTCGCCGACATCGTCAGCCGCCGGGTGCGCTGGTACTACCGGCAGGTCGCCCCGGTGCGCGGCCGGGAGTCCTGGGCTGAGCACCGGGAACTCGTCGATGCGATCGAGGCAGGCAATGAGGAGCAGGCCGCCGAGATCGCCCGCCTGCACACCGAACGCACCCGCTCCGCCTACCACCACCCACCCGCCCCCGCCCCCAGCTGACCCACTCCGCGTAGCTGTGGCTGGCGTGCTGGGCGTGGCTGGCGTGCCGAGCGTGGCTGACCTGCCGGGTGTGCCGGGTGTGGCTGGCGTGCCGAGCATGGCTGACCTGCCGGGTGTGCCGGGTGTGGCTGGCGTGTCGGGTGTTGCCCCGGTGGCGCTGTACCGGGTGCCGGCCGGTCGTGATCACGGGATCACTGCCGCCAGGGGTGTCGCAAAGCTGGGGCAGCGTCTCAGCTAATGAGACAGCCCGCGGCGGCACGCATTCGAACTGCTAATCAATGAAGCTCCTGCACACCCCGAGCTGGCGCGATGTTCGCGGTCGCGGCCCTCGCGATGACCTGGATCCGGCCGCTCAAGCGGCAGTCGCCGGTCACCCCGCTGACGTTCCGCCAGATCATGGGCTACGACCGGGTGCTGATCGGGTCGGCCGGATCCCCGTCCTCGCTGCTCGCGGTGGAGCGCGGCCGAGGTCGCGGCCGCGGCCGAAGTGGAACTGGTGGTGGTGTGCGGCTACTATCCGGTCACCGCCCGGGACGCGGCCCGGCTCGCGCTGACCATTGGCGACCTGCGGGAACACCAGGTCCGGGGTAAAGCCCATGCGGAGGAACCGCTGAAGGATTCCGTCGCGCAGATCAACACGGACCGGGTCCGCGCGGTGCGGCAGGTGGCCATCGAGGCCGAGGACCCAGCCGAAGGGATCCTGGCCGCCGCCCAGCAACAGGGGGCCGATCTGATCATCGTGGGGAACCGCGGGCTGAACGCGCTGTCCGGTCACCTGCTCGGGTCGGTGCCCGGGGAGGTGGCGCACAAGGCACCATGTGACGTGCTGATCGTGCAAACCACCGAGGTGGCCGCCGAGGAGCGGCTGTCGGCCTGACCCACGAGGAGGACCATGCCGTCCCAGGTCGAACTGATCGCGTACGCGGACCGGTTCGGCGGGAACCTGGCCGGGCTCGGCGAGCTGCTCAGCGGGCAGCTCGCCGGGCTGTTCGGCGGGGTGCATATCCTGCCGTTCTTCCGCCCGTACGACGGAGCCGACGCGGGCTTCGACCCCGAGGATCACACCGAGGTGGATCCCCGGCTCGGCTCGTGGGCCGACGTCTCGGCGCTGAGCGCCGGGTACCAGGTCATGGTGGACGTGATCGTCAACCACGTGTCCTCGTCGTCCCCGCCGTTCAAGGACTGGCTGGCCGCCGGGCCCGACTCACGGTTCGACGGGATGTTCCTCACCTACGGCACCGCGTTCCCGGACGGCGCCACCGAGGACATGCTGCTGCGGCTGTACCGGCCCCGCCCCGGGCTGCCGTTCACCCCGTATGCCCGGGCGGACGGCAGCCGGCGGCTGCTCTGGACCACGTTCACGTCGCAGCAGATCGACCTCGACGTGCATCATCCGGCCACCCACGACTACCTGCTCCGGGTGCTCGACCAGCTGGCCGCCGCCCGGGTGGCCCGGGTCCGGCTGGACGCGGTCGGCTACGCGGTCAAGACGCCCGGGCTGTCCTCGTTCATGACCCCGGACACATTCGCCTTCATCGGTAAGCTCACCGGCTGGTGCCATGACCGCGGCCTAGACGTCCTGGTCGAGGTGCACTCCAACTACGCCCACCAGGTGGAGGTCGCCGCCCAGGTGGACTACGTGTACGACTTCGCGCTGCCGCCGCTGGCGCTGCACGCGCTGACCGCGGCGGACGCTGGCCCGCTGCTCGCCTGGCTGGCGATCCGGCCGGGCAACGCGGTCACCGTGCTGGACACGCACGACGGCATCGGAGTGATCGATGTCGGCCCGGATGCCACCGACCGGACCCGGCCCGGGCTGCTCGGGCCGGGCCAGCTGGCCCAGCTGGTCGAAGCGATCCACGCCAGCAGCGGCGGCACGTCGCGGCAGGCCACCGGCACCGCGGCCGCCAACGTCAACCTGTACCAGGTGAACTGCACGTTCTATGACGCGCTGGGCCGCGACGACGACCGCTACCTGCTGGCCCGGGCGCTCCAGTTCTGGGTACCCGGCATCCCGCAGGTCTACTACGTGGGCCTGCTGGCCGGGTCGAACGACATGGAGCTACTGGCCCGGACCAGAGTCGGCCGCGACGTGAACCGGCATTACTACACCCGCAACGAAATCGGGTCCGCGCTGGCCCGGCCGGTGGTCCAGGGCCTCGCCCGGCTGATCCGGTTCCGTAACACCCACCCGGCCTTCGACGGCGCGTTCAGCTACTCGGGCGGGGACTCCCGCCTCCACCTGGCCTGGGCCGCGGACCAGCACACGGCCATCCTGGACGCCGACCTGGTGGCCGGGACCGGGCAGGTGACCTGGACCGAGGACGGCGCCCGTCGCCAGGCCCCGCTCTCCGCCCTGCCCTGAGCCGGGTCAGGGGAGCCGGACCACGCTGATGGGGTCGGGGGCGTAGGGGTTGCCCGCGTTGTCGATCAGCTCGATCTCGGCCCGGTCCGACATGATGTGGTAGGACCCGTCGGCCTGATACTCCCGGATGACCGTGGTCGTGCCGTCGGCGTGGGTGTACCGCTCCTCGGCCCAGCCGTCCCCGGCGTGCTTTTCCGCGGCCACCGCGGGCTCGCCCCGCCACTCGAACCGGTACGGCGCCAGCGGCAGCTTCAGCTCGTAGGGATACTCAGCTGGCACAGCAGCCCCTTTCCGGCCATGCGTTTCACGCACGGGTAATCGCGGCGGGGCCGCCTGGGCGCGGCCCCGCCGCGATCACGCTATCCCGGGTCAGGCCACGGCCGGCCGGGCCCGCTCTGCCTCCGTTTCCGTCGCGCGTGTGGCCCGCTGCATCTGCTCCAAGTTCGGCGGCTTGCAGAAGAACGTGACCGTCAGCGCGGCCAGCGCGCCCAGCGTGGCCCCGAAGAAGAAGCCGGACGCCCAGTGGAACGTGGCCGTCCCGTACAGCGTCCCGGTCATGATCAAGGCCGCGATGCCGCCCGCGAAGCTGCCGCCGAGCGCCTTGAAGGCGTAGATCGACCCGTAGTTGACCGCGTTGTTGGTCTCGCCCCAGTAGTCGGCCACCAGCGCCGCGGTCATCGGGAAGTTGGCGCCGGACAAGCCGCCGGAGACCACCGCACAGATGACGAACAACGGCGTGTTGTGCACCTCGCCCGCCCACAACGCGAGCAACTGGAACACCACGTTGCCGGAGTACGCGTAGATCATCGTTCTCCGGCGGCCGATGAACTCGGAGATGTAGCCGTAGACGGGCCGGAAGAGGCCATCCGCCAGCGAGAACCCGGCGAAGCCGACCACCGCCGCGGCCGTGCCCAGGCCCATCGCCTGCGCGAAGGAGTAGTAGTACGCCACCCCGAACAGCGAGCAGCCGATGTACAGGGCATATTGGATGCCGACCCACTTGGCCTGCGGTGTGCGCCACATCTCCCCGAGGTGGTAGTGCCGCAGCGCGGGCGGGTTGTTGCGCAGGTCGCGGGTGCTGTGCTTGTGCCAGTTCAGTGGGTCGATCTCCTTCGGCCACCAGTTCTTCGGCGGGTCCTTGAGGAAGAACCCGGCCAGCACGATGCCGAAGGTCATGATGCCGGCCTGGATCCAGATGTAGGTCTTGAGCGTGGACGGGCTCATCGTGATCGCGCCCCCGCCGCTGCTGGCTGCGCCGATCGCGAAGATGAACGGCACCGCGCCGTAGGCCCAGCCGCCGTTCACGAACCCGGTCCGCCAGCCCTTTTTCTCCGGGTACCACTTGGCCACGATGTTGATGCAGCTCGAGTACACCATCCCGGAGCCGATGCCGCCGAGCACCGCGTAGCCGAGGTAGGCCTCCCAGATCGAGGTGGACTGGGCCAGGATGCCGTACCCGACGACGCCGCAGACGATGCCGCCGATGACGGTCGCCCAGCGCACGTTGAGGATCCCGCGGTTGCGCAGCAGGCCGGTGCCGATCTGCACGAACGACTCGAAGATGACGAAGAACGAGAAGGCCCAGAACACCGGCCCGGGGCCCCAGCCATGCACCTTGGCCAGCGAGCCATTCAGCGCGCCCCAGGTGTATTCGAGCAGCCCGGCCAGGCACATGGCCAGCCAGGCCGCCATGATCGGGACCCACCGGCCGTGGCCGAGGATGTCCCGCGGTGTCTCACCGACCCGGAACACCCGGCCGGTCGTGTTGGTCACTACTTGGAAGTTGGCTGTTCCAGCTGTTGCGCTCATCGGTCGCCACCGATACCTCTCGCAGGAGACGCTGTTAGCTCGTGGCCCGGCCCGGCGGACGCCGGCCCGGGGCTGCTTGTGCGGGGTATCCATCTCCCGGAATGGGAGCGACCGCACTGAGGTTGGTATCGATCACGGCTGGACCAGTCCCGGGTTGCACCCCGGGGGCTGTCCGCCGCTGAAGGTCAGGGGCGTCGCGCTGGGTTGGGTGAGCGGTCCGCGCGGCGCCCTTGGTCCTGCCCGCCCCGGCGGCCCCCGCGATCCCTGCGGGCTCCGTGATGTCCACGGCGCGACTGGACCGCGCCGCAGCCGGCGCCCGGATCCTCGTCGATCCGCCATGGCACCTCCAGGTCGGGCCGCCAGGCGCCGGGCGGGTGCCACCCGGCGCCCCGGCCCTCAGGTCTCCAGCCCGAGCGCCCGGAACAGGGCGCTGCGCTGCTCGTCATCGGTGGCGGCCGCGTACAGCTCGTCCAGGCCCCAGCCAGCCTCGTCGAGCAGTTCCGCGGCCTGGTCGAACAAGGGGGAGCGCTGGTCCGCCGGGACACTGGCGATCACCAGGTGGCTGATCACCTGGAAGACCGCGTCGCGGAGCAGCACCCGGCGTTCCCCGGCCGGCCGGGCCAGGCCCGGCCTGAGCGGGATGATCCTGGCTCCGGGGCCGGGGTTCAGCTGCCCGTTGGGCCCGGTCATGCTGGATGCCTTAAGGCGGCGGGGGTGACCGGGCGGGGCGGGGCGGCTGCCTCCCCGGGATGGCCCGGTTCCCCGGGCGGGCGTGCGTCCCTGGTCAGTGCGGCCAGCTCGGCCATGAGCCGGTCACGTTCCCCGGGACGGCTCAGGTCGATCACCCCGGCCAGCGCGTAGCTGCGCCCGCCCGGCGAGCCATCCGCCAGCCGGACCGGGGCGGCCTCGGTGAACACCTCGAACCGCGGGCTGCCCGCGCGGGCCCCGACGGTCAGCACGTAGCGCAACACCGCGACCCGGTCGGGCAGGTACCGCTGCTGATGCCCGCCGTCGAAGCGGATCTGCCATTGATCAGCCATCGGACTCCCTACTACTGCGGCACCGCCGGGGGGCTAACCGCGGCGGCTGTGCTGCCGCCCGGCGCGGAGCGGCGACCGAGGGGCCGCCCCACCGCGCTAGCCGAGCCTTACGCACCGACCCCGCGGTTGAGCGGCATCGAGTACGACTCTTCCTTCAGCCGTTCATGACGGGCCGGGTCCTCGCCCTCGCGGAGCTCGGCCTGGCACGTCCATGCCCATGTCCTGCCAGTTCAGGTTGGCCGCGCGCTGCAGGGCCGCCACGTGCTCGGGCAGCATGTGCCCGAACCGGCCCTGCATGGCCAGGTAGTCGGTGACCGGGCGCTGCACCGGCGGGTGGAAGTAGTGGTACTTCCGCTCGTCCGGGTCGTACTCCCAGACCGGGAACAGGCCGGCCTCCACCACCCGGCGGCCCAGCTCGACCGTCATCGAGGTCTGGTACACCCAGCCCTTCTGGCACGGGGTGAAGCAGTGCATGAACGCGGCGCCGTGCCGGTTCAGCCCCTTGCGGGTCTTGTTGATCAGGTCCACCGGGTAGCCGACCGTGGTCGTCGCCACGTAGCAGTGCGGGTGCCCCTCGGCCATCATCTTGGCCAGGTTCTTCGGCGGCAGCTGCTTGCCCGCCGGGTTCGCCTTGCCGAACGGGGTGAACGTGGTCAGCCCCGCGTACGGGGTGGTCGGCGACACCTGGATGCCGGTGTTGGCGTAGCACTCGTTGTCGTAGCAGATGAACAGCGCGTCGTGGTTACGGTACAGCGCGCCGGAGATCGAGCCGAGCCCGATGTCGGCCGCGCTGCCGTCCCCGGCCATCACGATGATGTTCGGGTACGGCCCGGGGTGCCGGCCCTTGCGGATCATCGCCTCGTACCCGGCCGCCATGCCCGAGGTGAACGAGCCGCCGCTGGCGATCGGGGTGTGCGCCCACGGCACCGTGTACGGGGTGCACAGGTAGGTGGAGTTGGCCACGTACATGCAGCCGGTCGGCCCGGCCACCACCGTGTCCGCGCCCGCCGCTTTGAGTACCCAGCGGTACTCGATGGCGGGCCCGCACCCTGCGCAGGTCCGGTGCCCGGCCTGGTAGGGGTCCTCCTCCGGCATGTCCGGCAGGTAGTGCCGGTCCCGCCCGGTCTCCCCGCCCACCTCCCCTTCCCTCGTCACCACAGCCGCGGCGCGGCCCTCCTCATCCAGCAACGGCAGGTACTGCCGGGTGACTTCGATCGCCATCAGTGCGCTCCCATGCTGTTTGCTACGCCGCTGTCTGCTCTGCTGCTGCTCATTCCTCGAACCCCACCCAGTGCGCGGCCTTCTCCACCCCGCCGCGCTCGACGGCCTGGGCCAGCTTGCCCGCCATCCACTCGAACTCGGCGGTGGGCACGGTCTCGCCGCCCAGCCCGGCCATGAACGAGGTGATGTGCGGCCGGTCCGCCGCGTGGTACATGGCCGCCATCACGTCCGGGGCCAGGATCCCGCCGTAGGTGGGGCCGCCCAGGCCGAGGTTGGTCTCCACCACGCCCACGGCCTTCACCCCGCGCAGCGCGTGCCGCAGGTCCTCGCTGGGGAACGGCCGGATCCACAGCAGCCGGGCCATCCCGATCTTGATCCCGCGCTCGCGGAGCCGGTTGATCGCGGCCCGGCAGGTGACCGAGTGGCCGCCGGAGATAACGACCGCGATCTCGGCGTCCTCCAGCATGTACTCCTCAACGAAATGCGGGTACGAGCGGCCGAATACCCGGGCGAACTCGTCGGTCTTGTCCCGGATGACCGGGATCGCGTCCTCCATCGCCCGGGCCCGTTCCAGCTGGAGCGGCGGCCCCTGGGAGGGGTGGATCTGCGGGCCGTGCGACACCGGGTGCCGGGGGTCGAGCGGGAACGGCAGCCGGTACGGCGGCAGGAACTCGTCCACCTGGGCGGCGCTCGGCATCTCCACCTCGCCGGAGATGTGCGAGACGAAGTAGCCGTCCTGCACCACCATCTGCGGCAGCAGCACCCGGGGGTCCTCGCCGATGGCGTACGCGATGAGGCTCTTGTCGAAGACCTCCTGCGGCGTCGCGGCCCAGCCCATCAGCCAGCCCATGTCCCGGGTGCACAGCGCGTCGGTGTGCTCCGAGCCGAAGTCGCCGGGCGGGTCCAGGGTGCGGTCGGCGATCGACATCTGGATCGGGATCCGCGCCCCGGAGATGATCGAGTACATCTCGTAGGCGTAGGTCACGCCTACCCCGGACGACCCGGTGAACGCCCGCGCGCCGCAGGACCCGGCGCCGAACGCGGCGGACAGCTGGGCGTGCTCGCCGTCCGCGGTTATGTACTCGGCGTCCAGGATGCCGTCCGCGATGAACTGGGCCAGGTTCATCATGATCGCGGTGTACGGCCGGATCGGGTAGGCCGTGATCACATCGACGTTGGCGTACAGGGCCGCGTAGGCGGCGGCCGCGCAGCCGTTCAGCCGTTTGCGGGTACCGGCCAGATCCGCCAGCCGCTGCTCTCCCTCAGGGGTGCGCAGGCCGGGACCGTACGCGGCTTGCTGGGGCCAGCCACCCTCGACGTGGACCGTGGTCATGACTGCACCTCGCCGGGGTGTCCGTTGCTGCTGACCGGGCTTTGGCCGTTCGGCGCGGCCTGGCCCCGCCCATCCGGGGGCAGGCCCGGCCTCCGGCGGGCCGCGTCGTACTCCGCGATCGTCTCCTCGATCAGCTGCTTGGTGAACGCGGACTGTTCGGCGTGCGCTCCGTCGTACGGTGCGAACGCGGTCTCCATCCGGGTCACGTCCGCCGGGTCGTCGAAGTCCATCTCGGGTACCTTCTCCAGGCAGCCGGTCGGGCACTCCTGCACGCAGACCAGGCAGCCTTTGCAGTAGGTGGTGCGGATCGAGTAGTGGCCGTTCTCCCGCGCGTCACGGAGCACGGACACGTCCGGGCAGACGATGTAGCAGTTGTCGCAGCCGTTGCAGACCCCGCAGCTCATGCAGCGGTCCGCCTCGGCCACCGCCTGCTCCCGGCTGTAGGCCAGGGTGACCTCGGTCTTCTGGCTGCGCCGCCGCTCGGCCGCGGGGGAGAGCGGGGCCTCGATCCGTGGCGCGTGCCGGAAGTAGGCGGAGTTCAGGCCCTCGTAGGGCATGATCGTCACTTCCGGGTCCGGCTCGAAGGCCTGGGCGGTCAGCAGCCGGTCGATGTCCCGGGCGGCCCGCTTGCCGTCGCCGAGCGCGTCCACCACCATCGACGGGCCGCGCAGCACGTCCCCGCCGACGAAGATGTTCCCCTCGACCCGGCCGTGCTCGTCCGCGGTGATCGTGCCCGCCTGGTCGCTGAGGTGCTCAGGAAGCCAGTCCAGCTGCTGGACCTGGCCGATCGCGACCAGGATGGTGTCGCAGGCCAGCTCCCGCTCGGTGCCGGGGGTGATCTCCGCGCTGACCGCGCCGCTGGCGTCCTTCTTCAGCCGGGCATCGGCCAGCACGGCCCCGGTGACGTGCCCGTCCTCGCTGACGACCCGGACCAGGGAGGTGTTCGGCTGAAAGGTGACCCCCTCATCCAGGGCCTGCTCCAGGTCCTCCGGGACGATCAGCAGTTCTTCCTCGGACTCCAGCGACACAATGGTCGCCTCGCCGCCGCCGAGCCTGATCGCGGACCGGGCGCTGTCCGAGGCGGTGTTGCCGCCGCCGATGACCAGGACCTGCTGGCCGACCTTGACCGGGCGGCCCAGGCCGGCCTCGCGGAGGAATTCCAGCCCGCCGCCGACGCCGCGGGCCTGGATCCCGTCCACTGGCAGCCGCTTGCCCACGTCCTGGCCGAGGGCGAGGAAAGCCGCAGGGTAGTTGCGCAGCTCATCCCAGCTGACGTCCTGCCCGGCCCTGGTGTTCGTCCGGATCTCGATGCCACCCAGGCTGAGGAGTTTGGCGATCTCGGCGTCCAGGATGTCCTCGGGCAGGTGCCAGTGCGGGATGCCCGCGCGGAGCATGCCGCCCGGCTTGTCCAGTGCCTCGAAGATCACGCTGCCGTAGCCACGCCTTCTCAGGTGGTAGGCCGCGGCCAGCCCGGCCGGGCCGGAGCCGACAATGGCGATCGTTTGCCCGTTGAGCTCGGGGAGCGTCTCTTTGATCGGGTTGTCCGGGAGATTCAGGCCGAAGTCGCCGAGGAAGCGCTCCACGCTCCGGATGCCGATCGGCTCATCGTGCGCGGCCCGGTTGCAGGCCGTCTCGCACGGGTGGTAGCAGACCCGGCCGGTCACCGACGGCATCGGGTTGTCTTCCATGATCGTCAGGTAGCCGTCGAGGTAGCGCTCGTGCTTCACGAAGTCCAGGTATTTCTGGATCTGCTCGCCGGTGGGGCAGGCGTTGTTGCACGGCGGCATCTTGTCCTTGTAGACCGGCCGGAAGAACCGGAAGTTGCCGGTCGGGAACAGCCGCTGGCCCTCTTTCTCAGTCGGTGGCGGGGTCACCCCGGCGATGGGCAGCTGCAAATGCGGCGGGATCCGGGTGCCGCGTACGGACATTGGGCCTCCTCGCGGGTGATATAGGACGCGGGGTTTGCTGTCGGTGCGGGTGGCCAGCTAGGTCGCCCCATCCCGGGCAGCTGGCGCGGCCCGGGTCGCGGGGTCAGCCGGCTGACCCCGCGCGGGCGGCGTGGGCGGCGGCGCCGTTTTCCGGCGTCCCGGCCGGTTCGGTGCCTGCGGTTTCGGGGGTGGCCAGCGCGGGCTCGGTGGCCGGGGCGGGGCCGGTGGCCGGGGCGGGGCCGGTGGCCGGGGCGGGGCCGGTGGCCGGGGCGCCGTTGGGTGACGCCGCGGAGCCGAACTCGACCACCCGGTGCTGCGCGACGCCGCGGAACATGGCGTCCCGGTCGGCGACCTGTTCGGCGACACCGTCCAGCGGCAGCACCCCGGTGGCCGCGATCAGCGCGCCGATGAGCGGCGCGGCGATGCCCATCCCGATGGCCAGCCGTTCCTCGGCGCCCTCGGTGGACATCCGGTCGTAGGCAAGCTCACCCAGATCCCGGACGAACATCCAGGGGCTGCTGCCGCGCTGCTCGGCCAGGCCGACCGCGTCCACCACCACGAACTTGGCCAGCTTGGCCCGCATCGAGTCAGGCAGGAACTTGAGCAGGTACTCGGGCTCGCGGGCGGAGTTGACGACCAGCACCCCGGTGCCGTCCGGGGTACCGCGCAGGAAGTTGACCGCCTTGATGATCGTCTCCTCGACGAGCACCACCCAGTCCGGGCGCGGGTTCTCGTAGACGAAGCGGTCCACGATAGGCGAGTCGCCGAACCGGGCGTACCGGCGGACCAGGCAGTTCGTCCGGTCCGGGTCATCTACGTAGTCGCTAACATTGTCGGCGTAGTAGCCGAGGGCACGGGCCGCGGCGGCCACGCACGAGGAGACGTCCCGGGCCTCCTTGTCCATGATGATGCCGCGGGACCAGACCGTGAGCTCGTGGTACACGGGCCACTTCCTAACATTGTATACCGTCGTCAGGATACTGACATCGTCGAACCTCGGCCGGAGTGCGTCAAGGGGTCTGGGCCGCCTGATTTCCCCTGATTGCCGGCGCGTTTCGGCGCGATCACGCTGCGCTAGCGCCTGGGACTGCTGTGTCCCGTCTGCCGGGTCTGCTCGTCTGATCCGCCCGCCCGGCCTGGGTCCCTGGACTGACGCCCCCGCCGGTGGAGCACCTCTCCCAGCCGTGGCCACGCTCCACGGAAACCCCCACCAACCCCGCATCCCGTGCCTGATGGGCCGCCTCGGCCGGCGCTCTCGCTTATGTGGTGGGAAATGCATCACATATGCGTACTTCCCACCACATAGTGGCGCCGGCCCGGAGGACGCCGCCACATGGGGCGCAATGGGCACTCAGATCACATCAGCCACGCGGGCCGGGGTGGTGCGGCGGGGCAGGCGCCATGCTGGACGGGACGGGACTGAAACTTTCATGCGGCCGGTGGGCGCACGCAGGGCGGGGTGAGCCGGACCAGCGTTGTTGCTGTATCGCCCATCGTGACCATGATCAATCGGTGACAATACGGGTGTACCTCGATGAGCCAGTGAATCCTGATGGGCCTGGCAACTCCTGGTACGGGGCTGATCGTCACGGACGAGCGGGCCCGACCCGGTGGCGAGCACCCGCAGCATGCCGGATGATGTTTCCCGGCCAGGCACGAGCGCCTTACTTCACAGTGAGGAGGAGCATGAGCGACGGCGGCACGGGAGAGCCCCCGCTCCGGCGATCGCGTGCCTACGCTGATCCCGCCGAGGCCCAAGCTGAGCCGTTGCGCGGCCGTGCTCCTGCTCCTTATCCCGGCTCCGGTTATCCCGGCTCCGGCCCGGGCCCGGCCATCCCGGGTCAGCGCTGGCCCGGCACGCATGGGTCGGGCCAGCGGAGGTCGGCTGGCCCGCGAGGGTCAGCGGGACTGCCAGAGGCAGCGGGTCCGCGATGGTCGGCTGGCCCACCTGGATCTGCGCCTCCGCTAAGGTCGGCAGGCCCGCATGAGTCTGCGGCTCCGCCGAGGTCGGCTGGCCCACCTGGATCTGCGGCTCCGCTAAGGTCGGCAGGCCCGCATGAGTCTGCGGCTCCGCCGAGGTCGGCTGGCCCGCATGGGTCTGCGGCTCCGCTAGGGCCGGCCGCAGCACAAGGGTCAGCTGGCCCACCTGGGTCGGCGGCACTACGAGGGTCGGCTGGTCCGCTGGAGGCCGATCGGCGCCCAGCCGCACCACAGCCCGGCCAGCGGCCACCCGCCCGGCGGGGGCCTGCCCAGCAGCCGATCGGTCCGCAGCCTGCCCAGCCGGGGTCAGGTCAGCGGCCGCCCGCCACCCCGGGACCCGGCTACCGGGGGCCAGCCGGGCCGGAACCTGGGCACCGTGGGTACGGGGCGCCCGAGGGCGGCTCAGGGAGCGGACGGCGGTCCCGTGGCCCGGAATCAGCTCCGGACGACTATGGCCGTCCGCGCGGTCGGCCAGCAGGCGGGAACGACCACCCGGACGGCCGTCCGGACGGCCGCCGGGCGGCGGCCACCGATACCCGCGAGGCACACCCCGGCGGCGCGGCACCCGCCGCCCGCGAAGTCCCTGGACGCGGCCAGCCTGGCGACTTCCGCTATGACCGGCCCCCAGGCCGGGCGCCGCTACCCGGTTCAACAGCCGGGCGCGGCCGGGCTGGCCGATCGTCCTCCGATGTCACGTCGCAGGGGGGCGGCCGACCGTGCTGGTGCCGCAGACGACCAAACGGCAGACAGCAGAGCAGTAGACCGCAGACCTGTAGATAGCAGACCTGTAGATAGCAGACCAGTAGATAGCAGACCTGTAGACAGCAGGGCAGTAGACAGCAGGGCAGCGGCGGTAGGGCGGCGGGCGGTAGGGCGGCGCCTGGCGGTGGCCGGGCCTACCCGGATCGTGCTGAACCCGCGGATCGCCGCCCGGCGAGCGCTGGCCGCCGGTCGGCTACCCCAGACCGCCGGCCGGTTGGCCCAGACGACCGTTCAGATACCCCAGACCGCCGGCCGGTTGGCCCAGGCGATGGACCGGCTGACCCGGGCCGCCGTCCGGCGTCCCCGGGCCGCCGCTCGGCGGGCCCGGGCAGGGTGGCTGGCGCAGACCGCCCTGGCCAGCCCAGCTCCGAACGGCCCAGCTCCGAACGGCCCAGCTCCGAACGGCCCAGCACCGGACGGCCCAGCACCGGACGGCCCAGCACCCAACGGCCCGGCCCTGACCGGCCGGGTGGCCGGGAACCCCGGGCGGACCAGGGCCGGATGCCGATATCGGAGCGCGCTGGCCGGGGCCGGACGGGTTCCGCTGGACCAGGGGCACCTGGGCCGGACCGGGCTGTTGCCGGGAGTGGGTCAGCTGAGAGGCCGGCCGGGCCGGGTCAGGCACCGGGCTATCCCGAGCGGCGTGGCCGCCGGGGCCGCCCGGATCCCGCTGAGACGGCTGGATATCCGGACGCGGCCGGGGATCGCCAGCGGGCAGACGCGCCGGAGGCCACCGGATTCCTCGCTGCTGCGCCGGCCACGGCGAGGCGGAAGCTGGGCAGCCGGATGGCCGCCAGGCAGGCGGCGACCGAGGTGTTCACGGCGGAGTCGTTCGCCGGGGAAACGTACCCGGTCCGGTCGGTTACCGCCCAACCGGCTGCAGCACAGCCGTTCACCGCGGAGCCATCCCTTGCCGAGCGGCATCCGGCCAGGGACCCCGAACCCAGCCAGTTCGCTGGCGGGCGGCCCGCAGCGCCCGGTCCACGGCCAGGGCTGGACCGGGGCGCGGCGCAGCCCGGCCAGTCAGACCGGCACCCACACCCGGATGACCCTGAAGACCCGGATTACCCCGAGGATGAGCCCTACCCCGAAGGCCAGCACTACCCAGCGGATCGCTACCGGACCGCAGGCCCGGGCCAGCCGGGCGGCCCCGGCCAGCCGCCCCGGCCAGCCGGCGGCCCCGGTCAGCCGGCCGCCCCCGGGCCGTCTGCGGGCCCCGGTCGGCCGGCCACCAGCCGGTCCGCCCGCGCTGGCCGCAACCGGTCCAGGCGGACCAGCCGCCAGCGCACGCAGCGGATGCTGTACCTGGGCGCGGGCGCCGCCGCCGTCCTGGTGATCGTCCTGGTGGCAGCGCTGACCGTGTTCCGCAGCAACGGCCCCGCACACTCCCTGACCATCCCGGACAAGCTCGGCGCGTACCTCCGCCGCCCGCAGCTCGAGCAGCAGATGGACGCCCGGCAGCTGCAGCATCAGGTGATCGCCAAGAGCGCGGGCCAGGTCAGTCACGTGATCTCCGCCGTGTACGAGAACAACGTCAGCACTAACAGCGCCAAGACACCGCAGATGATCCTGTTCATCGGCGGGAACCTGTCCGGAGTCTCGCCGGCGGCTTCATCACCGGCTTCATCCAGGACTCGAAGGGCGCCTACGTGACCGGCCCAGGCGCACTGGGCGGACAGGCGGCGTGCGTCAACGCGCAGGCGAGCGTGCCGGGCAGCGTCGCACTGTGCACCTGGGCTGACAACGACACGTTCGGGCTGGTGGCCTCGCCCACCATGGATGCCGCCAAACTTGCCGTGCAGATGCGCACGGTCCGGCTGAGAGTCGAGCACGTCGTCATCAAGTGATCCGCCGGCCCAGCATCAGCCCGCCGGATCCCCCGCCTGCGGGGGCCGGACCCGCCGCGAGCGTGGCCTGCGCAGCGAGAACCGGACGATCGCGATAATCAGCGCCACCGCGGCGGCGGCCAGGCCGACGATCTCGCCGCCGAGCATGCGAGTGCTGAACGGGAACGTCGCGGCCGCGTTGCTGAGCTGCACACTGCGGCCGTCCGGCAGGATCGCCGAGTAGGGGCTGGGGCTCTGTCCCGGCACGGGCGACACCTTCGGGAACAGGCCGCCCAGCGGGTTCGTGCTGGATGTAGCGCCCTGCCCGGACAGCGTGGTCGCGGCCGACGGGGTGCTGGGCAGCGGCGGCGGAACCCCCACTGGCAGCAGCGCGCCCACGCCTGCTGTGTTCGGGATGGCGGCGGTCGCCGAGGGAGACGGGGAGGGCGACGGGGACGGCGACGGGCTGGCCGCGACGGTGAAGGCCGCGTTCGCCGCGGGCGGGGCGGTAGCGCCGGTGCCCTTGGTGGTGGCGGTGAGGGTCACCTTCTGGTTGACCGCGAGCGTCTTCGGCACGGTCACCGTGGCCTGGAGTTCGTCGTAGTTCCCCTTGGCAATGCCACCCACCGTGCACGTCTGCCCGCTGGCTGACGGGCAGACGGTGAACTTCGGGGTGACCGCTGAGGTCCCCGCCGTCGCGGTGATATGCACGCTGACCCCGCTCGCCGCGGCGGCAGCCGCCCAGACCCAGACCGCGTAGCTGGCGGTGTCCCCGGCGTGCACGGTGGTGGCTGCGGTGAACCGCTGTACCGCCAGGCAGAGCTGGACCGGGGCGGCGGTGCCGGTCGCCGTCGGCGAGGGCGATGGGCTCGGACTCGGTGAGGCCGAGGTGGTCGGGCTCGGCGTCGGGGTCGGGCTGGCCGTGGCGCTGGCACTGGGTGAAGGGGTGGGGGTGGGCGTTACCGTTGCTGATGTTGTGGGAGACGCGGTGGCGCTGGCGGTTGGGGTAGCAGCCGTGCTGGAGGTGCTGCTGGCGCTGGCTGTGGGCGTGGCGCTGCTGCTGGCGGACGGGGTGGCGGCGTCCAGGCTGACTCCGGCCACCGTGGCCGACGACGCGGCGGTGGTGCTCGCCGGGGGCTTGCCGCACACGGTGGCCGCCGTGGTGGCGCCTGCCGCTGGAGTGCCGCTGAGCAGCGCCCCGGCAAGGCCAGAAGAGGCGATGGCCACGCTCGCGCCCACACCGATGATGGCCGATCCAGCTCGCGCTGGCTTCATCGGCTCGCCCCCGTCGGCATCGTCGTCTCGCCGGGCGTCGTGGTCATCTCGTCGGACCTCGCGTGGTTGCTGGCCGGGCGCACCCCCCGTGCGGCGGAAACCCTTCCCTGCTGTCTGCGTTCAACACCTACCCCTTCGCATGCCAAAGGTAAAGGTGCGAACCGCTGTGACAGGCCGGCAGAATGGCCCGCATGCCCTCTGCTGACCCTCGTGACGTGCTCACCCGCCCCGCCCCGCCGCCCGACCACACCATCCGGTACGGCCCGGGACCCGAGCAGATCGCGGACATCCGCCTGCCCGGCCCGGCTTCGCCCGGCTGCGGTCTGGGGTCGTCCGGCTGTGGGCCTGCGCCGTTGATCCTGCTGCTGCACGGCGGGTTCTGGCGGGCTGCCTATGACCGTACGCACCTCGGGCCGATGGCCACCGCGCTCGCCGCAGCGGGATACCTGGTCTGTATCCCGGAATTCCGGCGGGTCGGCCAGGCCGGGGGCGGCTGGCCGGGCACCTTCGACGACGTGGCGGCCGCAGTGGATACGCTGCCCGCGCTGGTCGAAACATTCATCCACGATGGGTTGGACGGGCGGGGCAGGTCCGGTGGTTCCACTGGTTCCGGTAGTTCCACTGGTTCCGGTGGTTCCGCGCCCCGCCAGGTGCTACTCGCCGGGCATTCGGCTGGCGGCCACCTGGCGCTGTGGGCCGCTGGCCGGCACCGGCTCGCACCCGGTCAGCCGTGGCGCGCCGCACGGTCGCGGCCGCTGCGGGGAGTGGTGGCGCTGGCCGCCGTCAGCGACCTGGTCGCCTGCCACGCCGGGCGACTCGACGACGACGCCGCGGCCGCGCTGCTTGGCGGCAGTCCAGAGCAGTACCCGCACCGATACACAGCAACGAACCCCGCGTCGCTCGTGCCACTGGACACTCCGCTGCGGGCGGTGCACGGAACCGCAGACGACCGGGTGCCCTGCGCGATGAGCCGTGCCTTTATCGCGTGCGCCCGGGACGCGGGCGATGACGCGGAGCTGAGTGAGTTGCCGGGGACCGGGCATTTCGAGATCATCGACCCACTGTCAGCCGCGTGGCCAGCGGTCATGAGCGCGTTCCGGTCGCTCGCTGTACCTGGCTGATAAGGGTTCCCGGCGGGTGGGGCAACGGCTCCTGATGGAGGTTCCCGGCGGCCGTGGCCCGGCTGCGTGGCCTGGTTCAAGTGCGCGGCGCGGCGGCGTTCAAGTGCGCGGCGCGTCGCGGCGTCGCGGCGGCGTGGAGATGAGTTCGGCTCTGCCCCGCTGGGCGTGTATGCTCTCTTGGCGCGGTGGTTCGAGGCTGGAGGAGCCGGATTCCAGCCAAGGCAAGCCGGGGCGCGTAGACCATGATCACGGTTTGCGGGCCGCCCATCGCCCCCTTAGCTCAGTCGGCAGAGCGTCTCCATGGTAAGGAGAAGGTCTACGGTTCGATTCCGTAAGGGGGCTCCAGCTCACAAGCCAGGAAGATGGCGCCTCACCTGCGTAAACACGGGGAGGCACCGTCTTTGCACTCTCCGGCTGGCTACGGCTGATACCGGCCGCCTACGGCTGGTTGTGCCCAATACGTGCCCAAGGCTCAGGCGTCCTCTCCCGGCTCCTGCGGCCTGTCCCCGCCAGGGTCGCCTAGCGCGTCTTCGATGCGCCGCTTGGCTATCTGGTCCTGGCCGTCGATGCACTTGGCGTGGACCTTGAGCAGGACGGCGACGCTGTGCCTGACGGCGAGGGCCAGGCCAGAGGCCAGCCCCGAGGCGCGCGGCGAAACTCTAGATGGCTGCTAGCCAGGACTTTACCGAGGGATTACGTGAGCCTCGGAGGCTGGCAGTCTGTACGAGCGGGCGATGTGGTGTGCGGTGGTTGTTCCGCCGTTGTGTGGCCGGGGTACGGACCTGGGGTATAACCCATGGGGTAGGTGAAGGGGGGAGGCGGGGACGGGACCCAAGCGTTCTCGTTGCCGGGAATGGGCTGGCATGGCTCGTCGCGCTTGCCCTTTCGGAGCCGTCGCCATAGCGCCGCTGTCGCGCAGACGAGGGCGGCCAGGACGCCAAGGATGATGAGCCCGCCTGCGGTGGTGGCTAGGTTGCTGTGGGGGTTATCTCCGGCTATCCCGGCGAGGATCATGCCGAGGAGCATGACTGCGCCGGCAATAATGAAGCCGGTTACGGGCCGCTGCGCGAACGTCGTGGGTGTGATCGTCGAGCGCGACGGTGGTGGACACGATCCCAATGTTCGTCGTTTCGCTGGTGGATTTGAGTCCACTGTCCGGGCCGCTGATGAGCTGATTGTTCTCTAGGTTCTGCGCGGTGTCGTGCTGCCTCGGCACGCCGCGCGTGTTGTTCGGCGGCCTGTTGTTGTCGTTGGAGGGCGAGCGCTTCCCTCTGCTGGGCGCGCTGCTGCGCTGCCGCTTCGCGGTGTTGTGCGCGCTGCTGCGCCGCTTGGGCGCGCTGCGCGGCTTTGGCCTGGCGTTCCGCTTCTTGCTTCAGCGCACGCTGGCGTGCGGCTTCGCGGGAGGCGGGTGTCGAGCGGACGCGTGTGACGAGGTGGAGGTTCTGGCCGCGTTCAATCTGTTTGCGGGTGGTGCTGGCGCAGTCCAGGGCTGCCGATTGGGAGCGGTGGTTGTGGTGGCAGCGGAAATCGACTTCTCGCCCGTCGGGTGTGGTGGCGTGTCCCGTGGCCGTACCAGTCGGGTTGGCTGGACCGGGTCCTACGTCTGCTACGAGTTGAAGTTGATAGCCACACTGGCCCCAGTCGTACGCCGATTCGCATGGCTCCCCCGTCGCGCAGTTTTCTATTGGGACATGTGTGCTGCTCTATTAGACGCGTTCGTCGGTGGGGACTTTACGAGAGGTGGTCGGCCTTGTGGTTGCTCCTTCCTCGGTTGCTGATGCCGGTGTGCGCTGGCACCTTGCGCATGCGGCCCATCAGCGAATCGAGATGCGGATTCGTGGCATTTTTCTAATTCACGAAGTTTGATCGCATATCTCTGCGGAGCCGTTCGCCTCCCTCTTGGCACTCGTCCCAAGCTGACTGCGCACCGGCTTCTCACCCAGTAAGCCGTAAAACCATCCGGCGGTGCACCAGCTTAGGTAACCCGCATTGGGCGCTTGAGCGTCCTATCAATACACAAGGGGGAAGCATCGAGAACTGGCAGCTCTCGCCGGGCTGATCGCGCTGGCAGCCGGGCTCGCCGCGTGCTCATCATCGGGCGAGAGCACCGCCACGGCTGCCGCCGCGCCGACATCAACTGCTGCAAGTACCCCGTCACCCAGCCCCACCTCGCCATCACCCAGCCCCACCTCGCCGTCGCCGACCTCCTCTCCGCCGCCCGCACCGACACCAGTGGCGCCCGCACCAACACCAGTGGCGCCAACGCCGACAGCAGCGGTACACCCACCGACACCAGCGGCGCCCACTAAGCCACCTGCCGCTGCCGCATGGTGCACAGCAACCGCGAGCGTGTACTACCTCCCTGACGACGAGAACAACGTGTACGTGAACTCCAACCGGCCATACACCAGTGCGACTGCCAGCGCTGATGGCTACTCGTGGAGTTATAGAACAAGAACGGCTCCGGATACGCGCTCATCTACCTGAACGGCCCCCCTCCCGGCCCCAAGATCACTGTGACGGTGGGTGGCGCGACCTGCACGACCAGCGACTAAGCTGCGGGCCAGACGGGGACCCAAGTACGAGCCAGGCTCGCGATGTACGCAGCTACAGTCTCACCCATCTACCGCCTCCGGAGCCGTGACCCGATGGCGCTAACGGATCTACTAACAGCCGCGTTGAATGACCGTGGACGGCGCTGGACGAGCCGAGTCGTCCTCGTGATGCGTCGGCCGAGCCGTGCAGCAGAACCGTGCAGCAACCGCGCCGGACTGCATCGCCTCTGACTTGCATCAATGACCTCCATGACCCCCCTATGCCTCCAGATGGTAAGGAGACGGTCCATAGTTGGGTCCCCAGGAAAGTAACCGGCTAGACGTTGCCGAGTTGAGCTATTGGATCGAGATATTCGCCCAGCTACTTAGCGCGATTGAGCCTTGTCAACTCTGCGTGCAGCCGCTCGATCTCAGCGTCACGTTCCGCGATCTTAGTACGCAACTGCGCGGCCTCGGTCATGGCTAGCTGCGGCCGGGTGTTGGTGTTTTGCTGCACGGCGCTAGCCCAGCGGACGTTCCAAGACCAGCCATTGGCTACGCACTCCTGGAGGGTTATGCCAAAAGTCTCCTTGAAGAAGTAGAGGCCGACTGCGGCACCGAATGATGTTTTGAAGGTCTTCAGTGGTCGGCGGTAGTCGGTGAAAAGAATCCGCCACGCCTTCAGGGTGGCAAGGCCCGTTCGACTGGCGCGCGGAAGGAACTCACCTATTGTTCCACTTGTGCTCCCATTGCAGAAGCTGCGGCATTCCGGCTTCCGGATCGGAGTGGTAATGTAATCGGTGCCGATGAATCCTTGTCCCCGAATACTCCGCCGCTTTCCTCAGGATCTTCTCGACTGATTCCTTCAGTTTCTGCATGTCGTGCTGGTTCGGTAACGGGCTCGGAGACGAATATTATACGAGCCTGAAATTCGTGACGATCAGGGTGCCGTGTCCCGAGGTCTGTACTTCCCGGACCACAGACGCTCTCGCCGTCCCAGGACCAGCACGGCCACAGCGTCCCGTCTACCAGTGCGATCGCGCCCTTGGTGGCCTCGGAGGCTTCGTCTGCCGTCGGCCTGAACTGCTCGGTAGCCTGCTCCACCAGCGGGGTGAGGAATGTGATGATCCGCGAGATTGTGGAATGGTCCACATCGAAGATGTCGCCCAGACTTCCTCGACATGTTCTGCCGCATGTCCCGCATGTGACGACGAGCGCTTCCCGGAAAGTTAGCTCCGTGGGCGGCCGACCTCTTTATCCACGGAATTTCCAGGAGTTCTGCCAGACACACCCTCCAACTCGTCGAGTTGCTCTTCGTCCAGTCCTGACATACGCCCGAACCGCACCGGCTTCTCCGTCGTGAAAGGTTTGGCCTAGGAAACCTCCTTTCTATCGGCCGAGAAGCCGTTGTCTTTATCCGGCACGCGTGTCGCCAGCTTTCTCCGCATTTCGGACAGCGGTTCGGCTGCTAGCAATAACAGGGGTTTTGCATAATCCTCCTGGCACTGACCACACGAATAGTTGCCATCATTATTGATGCGATCAAGAGTATAAAGTGGCATCCTGCCGCTTGGGTGTACGCCATCTGGCCTCGGGCCGATAGCTGCAAGTATATCCGCTTCGAAGTCTGGATAACTCTTTGACCCATTCCACCGCGCGCAAACCCTTATGCCGCGCCCACCATGGGTCGGGTAACGTTCACAATTCGGATTGTTGCAGCGCTCTTTCATATGGCGCCACACGCCATAAAGTGGATGCCGAACAAGAAACTGGCGACTATATTCCCGCCATCGCTCAGGCTCTGTTACACGCGTTGAGCGCTGTAGAGTGAGTATGCATTCAGCATTCTCAGCATAGTACGCACGCTGACGAGCCCTGACTTGCTCCGGGTTTGCCACGCGTTCATCGCGACGGCGCTTATTATATTCTCCATTACGGCTAATGGAGTTAACACGCTTTCGCTCTGCTATCTCGGGATTTAGGATAAGCCCAACACCTTGCTGTGAGCATCCAACGACCTCCGCGATGCGCCGCTGCGACCAGTCCGGGTGCTCGGCGTGCAGCTCATGGATGCGCGCCTTCTGATCTTCAGTCAGTCTCTTCGCCATGACCAGCAGGTTATACACCTCTACCGACAATCAACGCAGATGCCACGATCAGCCTGCAGTTCCGACCGTGTGTTGAGACCGGATGCTGACCTCGCAGCAAGCAAGGACGCCGACACCACGGGCGGCAGGCCCGACAGCTATGAGCGTAAAGTTCACCGTCTCCAATTCGCACCGAGGTAACCTCAATTCCTAACTTAGCAACTCCTATGGCACCTGCGTGGCTCTCTGCTAGCAGCGGATCACAGGCTCGAACCCTGGCAAGCGACCACCAAGAACGTCTCATCCAACGACGAAACTCAATCAGCAGCGCGATTGAGCCTTGTCAACTCTGCGTGCAGCCGCTCGATCTCAGCGTCACGTTCCACGAGCTCAGCCCACAACCGGGGGACCTCGGTCATGGCTAGCTGCGGCCGGGTGTTGGTGTTTTGCTGCACGGCGCTAGCCCAGCGGACGTTCCAAGACCAGCCATTGGCTACGCACTCCTGGCACTGACCACACGAATAGTTGCCATCATTATTGATGCGATCAAGAGTGTAAAGTGGCATCCTGCCGCTTGGGTGTACGCCATCTGGCCTCGGGCCGATAGCTGCAAGTATATCCGCTTCGAAGTCTGGATAACTCTTTGACCCATTCCACCGCGCGCAAACCCTTATGCCGCGCCCACCATGGGTCGGGTAACGTTCACAATTCGGATTGTTACAGCGCTCTTTCATCTTGGTCCACAAGCCGTAGAGTGGATGCCTAGTGCGAAACCGACGGTCCCTTTCCCGAATCCGCTCAGGATCGGCCGCATATGCTGCACGCTGCCATGCGAGTATGTGCTCGGAGTTCTCCGCATAGTACGCACGCTGACGAGCCCTGAATGGCTCCGGGTTTGCCGCGCGTTCATCGTGGCGGCGTTTATTGTATTGCTCGCTACGGTTAGCGCTGTACATACGCTGCCGCTCTGCTATTTCCGGATTCAAGATAAGCGCGACACCTTGCTGTGAGCATCCAACGACCTCCGCGATGCGCCGCTGCGACCAGTCCGGGTGCTCGGCGTGCAGCTCATGGATGCGCGCCTTCTGGTCCTCAGTCAGTCTCTTGGCCACGACCAACAGGCTATCCGCCTCTACCGACAACCGATGGAAACGACACTAGCGCAATCGTACTGGTGAGCCTGGGTGTCTTGAGTTCATCAGACCGATAGCTGCTGTGTGGTGCGGAGCTGAGACCCGGAAGGCGAATGGTTCCGGAGGAACTCGCACGGGCTACTCCACCGCTGTTCCCTTCACCAGCACAAGTAGCAGCGGTTGAGGCAGACGTTCACTGCGCCCAATACGCGCCCAAGGCTCAGCCGTCCCCCTCGGGCTCGTGTGGCGTGTCTCCTCGGGCTCGCCGGGGTCGCGTAGCGCGTCTTCGATGCGCCGCTTGGCTATCTGGTCCTGGCCGTCGATGCACTTGGCGTAGACCTTGAGCAGGACGGCGACGCTGTGCCCGGCCCACTCGGCGACCTGGGCGGGCGGGACACCCGCCGTTGAGCCAGGTCGAGACGCAAGCGTGCCGGAGGTCGTAGACGCGCTTGGCCAGCGGGGATGCGTATTCCGCCGGGAGTCAGCGCGGCACGGCGTGCCTTGTCCCACGCGCGACGGTAGGTGATCGACGCCAGCTCGCCGCCGTGGACGCCGGAGAAGACGCGACCGCCGGGGCCGGTGCCGAACTTTTCCAGGTGCGCGCGGAGCAGCCGGGTCAGCGGCGGGGGGATGGGTACCCGGCGCCATTCCCCGACGGGGCGGGACTTGAGGTGCCGTTGTTCGCGGCGGGTGCCGTCGTCGGTCCATTCGGCGCCTACCTCGGGCGCGGCCGAGCAGAACCGCAGCTCTCCCCAGTTGTCGGCGGGTTCCTCCCATTCGCCCGTGGCGGCGTTCCATACGAGCGGCGGGAGGGTGATGTTGTCCCTGCGGAGGTTGACGGCTTCCTCCGGCCGGAGGGCCGCGTAGTAGATGACCGCGAAGAATGCGACCAGCCGCGGGCCGCTGGGTAGCTTGCTCGCGTACCGCGTCGAGCAGCCGCCGGGCCTGGGCGGGGTTGACGACGCAGCGCCGGTCAACTTCGTGCGTCGTCTTCGGTGCTTTCCACTTGATGGCCTTGACGGGGTTGCTGCTGAGCAGCCGCCGCTCTACCGCGTACTCGAGGGCGTTCGCCAGGATGGCGCGGTTGCGTCCGGGCCGTCCACGCTGACGCGGGCTGGCCATTGAGCTGGGTTCCGGCCGCATCGAGCACAGCACGCATCACGGCCGGGTCGGTGAGGGCAGAGACCGGTTTCGTGTTGCGGGACAGCCAGTTAAGGATGACGGCGATGTCTTCCGGGCAGTCGGCACGCCGTTTGGTGTTGAATCCCCACTGCCGCAGCGCCGTGCGCATGGCCTTATCGTCAGGCTTGCCCTTGCTGGTTGCGATCATCGCGGGCATGACGGTGACGAGTGCCCACGCGATGTTGGCGCGCCGTTTCGCCGGCTGAGTGCTTCCATTTCATGTCCACGTAGGACACGCAGAAGTCATACCAGGTCATGTCGTTGTCTTCCCTGCCCCAGGAGACGGGGCGGCCGGTGGTGATGTCGAACGCCTCGCCTCTGCGGGCGGCCGAGCGTAGCTCGGCCTCGAAGCTGGCGGCTTGCGCCTTGGTCCGGAATGGCTGCTTCCACGCGCCGGGGGCCGGTCTTCCACCGGACTTTGTAGGTGGTGACCTTCGCGCCTTTGTAGATTTCGGTTTTCCAGATGCGCACGTCGTAGGTGATGTTGTCCATCAGGCGGCGTCCTCTCGTGCGTCGAGCCAGGCTTCGAGGTCGGAGCGGCGCACGCGCAGTTGCCCGTTGGGCAGTTTGATGCAGCGCGGGCCGGTGCCTTTGGTGCGCCATTCGTAGAAGGTGCTTTGCGCGATCTGGAGGTCTTCGCAGACCTCGCCGACGGTGAGCTTGTCGCGAGACCTGCGGGCAAGGGGGATAGGGGCGGTGGTTGTCATGTGTCTCCTTCGAGGGTTGGCGGCCCCGGCGAATTGCTTGGCGGCTGTGCACCGGGGCGGGGCTGGCTGGTCCTTCTGCCGTAAGTCCGGAACCTGCGGAACCTGCGGAACCTGCGCAGGTCAGCGGCGGGTCTGGCGGGTTCCGGTGGGTGGCCGGGGTTCCGGAACCTCCGGAACCTTTGGGCATCAGGCGGGGGTTCGGGTTCCGGAGGTTCCGCAGGTTCCGCTTCTGCGGGGTAGGCGGCGGGAGGTAGCGGGTCCAGGCGTCGGCGAGGTGCTCGGCGCGGTAGCCCTGGAGTGAGCGGCCGGCGACCTTGACCTTGGCGGGGGTGATCTCGTAGGGGTCCAGCAGGCGGGCCAGGCCGCGGGCGTCGAGCGGCTGGCCTTTGAGGTCGGCCCACGGGGCGGCGTCCAGGGCGTGCAGCCGGGTCAGGATGTCTTCGGTGGTCATGGCCCGGGTGCCGTCGAAGATGTCGCGCAGGTCGGCCAGGAGCCGGATGCCGAGGCTGATGCCGCGGTCGGCGTTGTCCGCGGACGAGCCAGGTGCAGGCGTCGCGGGCGCGGTCGGGCCAGGGGCCGCCCGCGGCGTCGGCGACGGCCAGCAGGGGTTCCCACACGTCGGCGGGCCGGTCGGTGACGCCGGGCGGCATCTCGGGCCAGTAGCCGGTGAGCTGTTCGGCGGCGGTGGCGGTCCAGTCGGCGAGCATGCCGCGCAGTTTCCAGCCTTCGGGCTCGTGGACGCGTGCCCGGTAGGGCTCGACGTGCTCGTCGGGGGCGCGGCGGCGCATCCGGATCACGATGGAGCGGGTCAGGATGGTGTCGGGGAGCTTGCCGAGCCCGGCCAGCGCGACGGCGGCGTAGGCGGGGAACTCCACGACGGTCTGCTTGGTGCCTTCGCCGACGCACCGGTAGGCGACGCCGGAGCGGCGGTGCCCGGCGTTGAGCAGGCCGCGCAGTTCCTCGTGTTCCTTGGCCTTGGGGCCGAAGATGGTGTCGATCTCGTCGAACAGGATGGTGCGGCGGGCTGGCGGGGTCGGCGACCGAGCGGAACAGCGCGGCGGGGGTGGCGTTGACCGCGTGCATCGGCCACGGCACCAGCAGGGTGAGGATTTCCAGCGCGCGGGTTTTCCCCGAGCCGGGTTCGGGTGACAGGAACGCGAGCCGGGGTGTGGAGTCGAAGGCGTCCAGCGACGTGGGCGTGCGCGGCCCACAGGGTGGCGGCGGTGTAGGCGTGCTCGGTGGGCAGCGCGCAGAACCGGCCGATGAACGCGCGGGCGTCGTCCAGCGCGGCGGCACCGTCCCGGCTGGCGGCCTTCACGCGGCGGCCCTGGCGGCGGCGGGGCTTGCGCTTGCCCGCGTCGATGCCGGCGCGGATGACGCTGCGCGCGTATCCGGCGGGCGTCACGGCGGTGTCGCGCCGAAGTGCACGCTCGCGGCGCGTGCAGTCGCCGCTCGGCGAGGTCGTCGGTCAGCGCGCCGGCGGCGATGAGCGGCCGAGGTTGAATGCGGCCTTGTTGAGTGCGCAGTTCCGGCCGCCTGTCAGGCTGAGCGCGGCACCCGCTCGACCTCCCGCCTGAGTGCCGCTTCGCGTAGACGGCCAGGTCACGGACCTGACCGGGTGCGGCGGGACGGCACTCAAGCGGCGGGGCGCGCGGGCGGGCGCGGTCGAGCAGGGCGGCCAGCCACTCCGGCAGCGGTGCCGGGGGCCGGTCGTAGATCACCTCATAGCGGCCGGTGCCGTCGGGCAGGTCCACGAACGAGCCGGGCGCGACCACGTAGCCGCCGTGCCCGCGGGTGTCGATCAGCCAGCCGAGCCCGCGCGCCGAGCGGCCGCGAGGTGTTGCCGAGCCGGATGCCGGGCGGGGCGGTGAAGTACAGGTGCAGCCCGCCGCGGCCGGTGCGGACCATGAACGTCTCCACGGGCCACGGCTGGCCGTGTCGCTCGCACAGCGCGGCGAGCACGTCCGCGCCGTCGGTGATGCCCGGCAGCGCCCAGTGCGGCGGCGGCACCTCGCCGGGCTTGGGCTTGTCCAGGTCGATCACGACCAGGCCGGACGGGCCGGTGGCGATGCCGATGTTGTAGGCGCGCGTGCGCCCACGCCCGGCGGATGCGGGCCGGGTCGGTGGTGGCCCGCGGTTCCCATCCCTGGTGCCCGCCGCGGCACCGCGGGTCGGTCGCCGGTGCAGTCGGGCGGCGTTGTGGTCGGGGAACGCGGGCCGCTTGTCGCCGGGGCGCAGCGGGAACACCCGCCAGCCGCGCAGCGCACGCGCGGCGTCCAGCAAGGTTCCCGGCGGCCGTCAGCGAGCGACGGCGCCAGTCCGGGATAGCAGCGCGGCACGCCGGTCGTGCAGGGGTCCGCGAGTGAACAGGCGGCGGGTGGCGGTGCGTCATCGTGGTGCCTCCTGAAGGTTCCGCAGGTTCCGGAACCCCGGCAGGCCTACGGAACCCGGTGCACCCGGGCTGACCTGCGCGGGTTCCGGAGGTTCCGGAGGTTCCGTTTTCCCGGGGAGGGCAGGGGCGGCGGCACGGCCACGATGTAGGGGCCGCAGCGGTCGGCCAGGCGCCGCCGGTAGAGCATGCCGATGACGGGGCTCAGCTCGGCGGGGGTGACGCCCAGCATCCCGGCGAGATCCTGGTCAGTCCGGCCGGTGTCGCGGCTGAGCACGGCCAGCACCCGGGCGGCCAGCGAACGCGGCCGGGCTCTGCGGTCGCGGGCGGCTCACGCGGCACGCTCCGCGGCGTGCTGCCAGTCCGAGCCGTCGAACAGGCTGGCCTGGTGGCCGCGGGCGGCGTACCGGCTGAGCACGCGCGAGCGCCACCGGGTGGCGTAGATCAGGCAGTTGGCGCAGTTCTTGTGCCCGGTGCAGCCGGGCAGGGCGGGCAGGCGGCGGGCCGCGTAGCTCCAGGCCATCGAGTCAGCGGACGCCAGCAGGTGGCCGTACAGGTGCAGGCCGCCGGTCTTGACGCCGAACCCGTGCAGCCGCAGCCCGCGGCGGGCCAGCGTGGTGACGATGACGGCGATCTCGGCGGTGGACTGGCGGCGGCACACCGACCCGAGCCCGACCCGGGGCAGCGCGGCCAGGTCCACCCCGGCCGAGCGGTACAACTCGACGCAGGCCAGGTAGTCCGGCAGCCGCCAGCCCTGCACCACGGGGATGATCGGCAGGTCCGGCGCGAGGCGGCGCAAGGTCAGGTAGTTCTCGACGGTGCGGTGCAGGTGCTCGGTGACCGGCAGGCCGGTCCGCCCGGTCATGAACGGCTCGCACATCCAGTCCTGCGGCGCGGCGAAATCGAGCCCGCCGATCCGCTCGGCGTAGTCGGCGACCGCGGCGGCGTAGTCCTCGGCCGGGGTGACCCACCGGCCGTGCAGCGTCAGTTCGGTGAACCCGCCGGAGTCCAGCGCCCACCGGCACGACGCAGGCCGCAGGCCGCGGCGGCGCGGGCGAGCTGGCGGTGGGAGACGAACAGCGGGAACTCCGCGCGCCACAGCCAGTGCGGCTGGTGGGCTCCCAGGTAGAACACCAGTCCTGTCATGATGAGAGGTACCTCCTTTGAGGGAGCGCGGGGCCGGTGAATTGCTTGGCGGCTGTGCACCGGCCCCGCATCAGTCCTCGGTCAGAACGGCGGCTCGTCCGGCCCGCCCGCGGCTGCCCGGCAGCCGGCACGGGCGCGGGACGGAGTGCTCCACTGGTCAGCGGCCGGGGCCGGGCTGGAGGCGTCGTACGCCGCGGCACCCGGTGCTTCCCCGGCGGCAGGGTGCTCGCGGGTGGCCTTGGTGACCTTGACGATCGGCGCGGCGCAGGCTCGGGCCGAGGTCGTCCACGGTCATCTCCACGACTGACCGTTTGTCCCCTTCGGGGGTTTCCCAGGTGCGGCAGCGCAGCCGCCCGGTGGCGACCACGGCGTTGCCCTTGGACAGTGACGTGGTGATGTTCTCGGCCATGTCGCCCCAGGCGGAGCAGCGGACGAACCACGTCTCGCCGTCCTGCCACTGGCCGGTCTGGCGGTCGGGGAACCGGGGGGTGTTGGCGATGGTGAACGCGGCGACCGGCCGCCCGGTCGGGGTGAAGCGCAGTTCGGGGTCGGCGGTCAGGTTGCCGGTGATGGTGGTGGTCGGCTCGTTGGCCATGGCGGGTGTGTCCTCTCGGTGAACGGTGCGGGACGGGGCGCCGGGTCAGGCGGCCCGGACGGGGCTGAGATCGGCGTGCCAGGCGCAGCCGGGGCAGGTGGCCGGGGTGGCTTCGCGGGGGCTGGCGAGGGACATCAGGGCGCCGAGGAACCAGTCCGCTGCGGTGATGACGAGGGTGTGGCGATGCTGGCCAGGTGCCCGGTGGACGGTGACCCGCAGCCCGGCTGTGTCGGTCGCGGCGGTGAACCGGGCCAGGAACACCGGGTTGAGGTAGACCGGCTGGTCGCCGGGTTCCTGGGGGCTGGCCAGCAGGCGGGTAAAGATGCGGCGCCAGTCGGGAAACCCGCCGCAGTCGCGGGTATCGACGCCCGGGGTGCGGTAGGTAACCCAGGCGCCGGTCCGCAGCGTCAGGTGCCGGCGGCGATCCGGATGCTGGCAGCAGGGTCGCGTCGGCGGGCCAGCCGCCGCATCGTCACGACGGCGTGCCGCGGGACGGTGATCTGCGCGGGATGGCGGCCGGGGGCCGGGTCGGCGTGCCGGGCGACGGCGAAGCTGTAGCGGTCGGTCGCCGCGGCGTGGACGCCGTACGGGCCGGTTTCCAGGTGCACGGCATTGAGCTGCGGCAGCACGTCATCGGTCGCCGCGGACGGCAGGACCGCGGTGAGCAGCCGGTGGAACTGCGCGCCGGGCGTCATCGAGACAGCACAGGAAGGGGCGGCGGTCATGGGCGTGGGCTCCTTCACGGCGGTCAGGCGGCAGGCGGGGGCGCGCCAGCCGCGGGTGAACACGACTTCGGCCTTGGACCGCCAGGCAGCGTCCAGGTCGATGCCGAGCACGTCCGCGGTGACGTAGGCGGTGAGCACGACGTCGGCCAGCTCGGCGCGTACGTCGTCCCAGGGGCCGGTGCGGCGCGCCAGCCCGGCCCAGCGGCGGTAGGCGGCGGTGAACTCCCCGGCTTCCTCGGCCAGCGCAAGGACCTGCTGAACCGGCAGCGTGGCCGGGTCGAAGTGCTCGCGGAGCCGGGCGGCGAGGTGCGCGGCGGCGGCCGGGAGGGGGCCGCGGGCCAGCCGGGCCGCGGCGGCGCGGTCGGCGGCTTGTGCGGCGATCCGGTGGCGGGTCATGGTGCCGGTCGGCCAGGACGGTGACGTGCGGGTGGATCATGGCGGCTGTGTCTCCTTGAGGGGTGGCGGACGAGGGTTGTTAGAGGGCGCTGGCCAGGGTGGACAGGGCGTTCATGAACTGCTTCACGTCGGCGGCTGCTCCGGCGGGGTTCTTGATGACCCACAGGACGGCGATGGCCAGGGCGATCCAGCCGAGGATCTTCTTCACGGGGTGCCTCCAGGAACGGGTGAGGGCGGGACGGGCGGTTAGAGGCGGTGGCCGATCCGGGTGCCGAACGGGCCGGGGACTAGAGATCCAGGGGCCGCGGACGGATGACCAGTAGAGGTTGATGCCGCGCCGTCCGCGGGCGCGGCCGTGGCGGTAGTTGGCGTGGGCGTGCCCGGCGTGGAAGGCCAGGTAGGCGAGCACGGCCACGATGACGAGTGGTGATCACGGGCGGTTTTCTCCTTCGGGGTCGTGGGGCGGTCCGCGGGTGCGCGGGGGACGCCAGGGCGGTGCGGTGAGGTCGCCGTTGGCGCGGGAGCGGCGGTAGCGTGGCGGCGCCGCGGTGGACGAAGCGGGCGCCGAGGCGGAACCGGGTGCCGGTGCCGCCGCAGCGCGTGCAGGACGGCGCGGCGGCGGCCCTTGACGCCCCAGCCGCGGCACGGCCGGCAGGGCTTGCTGCGGCCGGACGAGCAGGAACAGGGCGTAGCCGGCGAGCAGCGGCCAGGGCGATCAGGACGTGTGTCACGGGGTGCTCCTTACTTGTGGGCCCGCGGGCAGGCGGCGATGCCGGCGGGGAAGCCCGCGGTCCCAGCCCGTGCCTGCGCAGCCGCGGTCGTAGCCGTCGCGGTGGCCGGTCTTGTAGCCGGTCTTGAACGCCACGCACAGCGGCCGCTGGCAGTCGCCGTCGGTGCAGGTCAGGTAGTCGTGCTTCGGCTTCGCTGCTGGCGGCTGCGCTTGACCTTGGCGACCGACGCGCCTCGGCCCGCTTGTCCGCTGCCTGCTGCTTCCCGGCGGCCCGCGGCGGCGCTTGAAGTCGGACTTCGGCGCGGCAGTCGTGGGCCAGCGGGTTGCGCTGACCGGCTTCCGGCACTTCGGGCACTGCCCGAACGACCAGCTGCGGCCTTGACGGTGGCCTTCCGGCGTGCTGTGCGGAGACGCACACGTGGCGCAGGCCGCGGGGCTTCCCGCACCGGCCGCAGATGACGTTGAGTTGCGGCGTCCAGGCCATCGGCGCTGACCCCCATGTGTCCTGCTGGCTGGCGGATCGGCGGCTCCGGGCCGCAACAGCGCAACATCGCAGGCCAGCGGCGGGTGCGCGGTGTTGCGGCTGTTGCGGCGCTGGCAGTGTCCGCGCAGGTCAGCGCGTGTTGCGGAAGCGCAACGCATCCCGGGCTCACCGCTACGCATCGGCGGGCTCCGCGGCTGCCTCGACGGCGGCCCGCTCGCAGCCGGAGCGCGGCGCCCTTGCCCGGTCTCGCGGACCGTGCTTGACCTCGACGCCGAGGGCGCGCAGCTGGCTCGCCACGGCGTCCTTGGTGATGTCGGCGTAGGCGCGCGGGGATCGACTCGGCGAGCCGGGCGGCGATCGTCTCGCACCACAGCTTCTCGTCGTCGCCGAAGACCATCAGCACGTCGGCGGCGAACGACCGGACGTCGTCCTGGTCGAGGTCCTGCGCCGAGCGCGTAGCCGGTGAGCCGCCCGGCCGCGCTCCCGCATGATCCGGGCCCGGGCGACGATCTCCTTCGCGGCCGGGCCGTCGAGCTTCTGGCCGCGGACGATGCGCGGGCGCTGCCCTCGCCGCCGAAGTAGAAGCATGCCCTTGTCCTCGAAGTCGAACATGGTGGCCCGGATGCCGTTGCTGTACGGCGGAGGTGCCGAGCACCATGTCGTTCTCGACCTGGCCCATGCACCTTCAGGCACATCCGCAGCACGGCGTTCGCGCTGATGCCCGGTGGGGATGCGACTTCGCGTCGGGCCGCTGGGTGGCCAGCATCCTGGATGATGCCGAGCGCCGGGCCGCGCTTGACCAGGTCGGTGGCAGATGGCCTCCATCTCGTCGCCGTAGACCGGGTGCTCGAACGCGACCTGGCACTCGTCGACCGCGACGACGATCGGGTGCAGGCCGAGGCGCTTGTCGGCTGGCCAGCTCCGGGGTGACCTTGTTCTCCGGGCACAGCTCCGGGTGCTCGTCGGCGAGCGTCGCGGATGACCTTCGTGCGGCGGCGCATCTCGGTGCGCAGCGCGCGGAAGTCGGCCACCAGGTACTCGATGTCCTCCGGGTCGTCCCCGGCCCGGTAGCGGTGCGCGACCGGCCGCAGCGGCGCCAGGTCCCCGGTGCCCTTCAGGTCGTAGACGTGGAGCTCGGCGCGGACGTCCAGGGCGCAGATGAGCAGCAGCAGCCGCAGCAGGAACGTCTTGCCCATCCGGGGGATCGACGCCGATGATGATCGAGACGAACATGAGCGTGATGGTGACCGCCCGGCCGCGCGGGTCGGTGGCGAACGCCACCGGGGCTGAACAGGTCGGCCGCGCCGCGCTTGGCCAGCGGCCAGGGCGGCTGCTCGGCCGTGGTCATGTCCTCGTCGCCGACGTACAGGTTCAGCGCGCCGGGGTGGCGCTTGTGGTCGGTCTCCGGCCACACGCAGCCGAGCTGGCGGCGCAGCCCGGAGGCGAGCTTCTCGCGCTTCTCGCTGACCTCGCCCGGCGGTCACCCCGTGGGGCAGGTCGAGCGCGGGCCAGCCAGCCGGGGCCGTCGCGCATCGACCGGGTCGACCGGCACGATCGCCTTGTCCGGGTACTCGCGCAGCGCCTTGTTCATCTCGCCGATGCCCAGCGCGCCGAGCGCGCGGATGATGATCTCCTGGTCAGCGGCTCGTACGGCCACCGGGCACGACGGCGCGAGGTCACGATCGGCTTGTCGGCCGGGCGGCCGATCCACGCCAGCACCGGCACGGCGACCGCGCGCCGACGGGCAGCCACGCCAGCGGCACGTAGACGGTCAGCACCGCCGCGGCCAGCGCCGAGGGCGACGACCTCGCCGAGCAGGACCAGGCCGCGGACGAGCCGGACCTCGCGGGCGTGCTTGTGCAGCTGGTACCAGGTGCGGGGGTCGTTGGCGGCGATGGCCTCGTGCCGCAGGTACGTCTGCTCGCGACACCACCACCAGGCCAGCTGCGCGAGCGCGAGCCGGGCGACGCCGACCGCCGCCCACACGCACCGTGAGCACGAGCCGCTTCGGGGACCGGACCAGGTGATACAGCACGTGATGCCGGGCGCGCGGTACCGCCAGGCAGCGCCTTGCGGATGCCCGCCCAGGTCCTCAGGTGGTCGGGGATGATGCGCGCGCATCTCGCCGGGCTGGCCGCGGTGCCGGGCGGCGGCCGGCGGGCGCGGTGGCGCCGGGGAAGGCGATCACCTCGCCTTCGAGCACGTCATCGTCGGTGTCTTCGGGCGGGTTGCCGGTGTCCTCCGGCTCCTGGCCGGGGCCGGCGGGGTCGGTGGTCATGCGGTCCTCCCGGCGGGCTGCACGCGGGGCGGTCGCCACCGCGGTCAGGTGGTCGTGGATCTGCCGGGCGCGGTCCTGCCCGACGTGCAGCTCGGACTTGATCCGCCGCACGGACGGCACCTGGCCCGTCGGCGAGGTCGGCGGCGAAGTGCACCTCGGCGGACTCGCCGGTCACCGCGCCCCGGGTGCGGCCGGAGGTGCGGTGCACCGGCTTGCGCCGGGTGCGGGTGCGCCCGGGTGCGGGTGCACTGCCGGGTGCGCTCGCAGGTGCGGCCTGGAGTGCGGCGACGGGCGCGGCGGGCGGTACGGGGACCGGCCGCGGCAGGTGGCAGACCGGCCCGGCGGGCAGCAGGGGCAGGGCGGGCAGCCGGGGGCCTGGCGCGGGGTCGAGCCGGGTGCGGCCGTGGCGGCGGGCCAGGACGGCGGGGCCGGGCTGGTAGACCAGCCGGGCGTTGCCGTGCTCGTCCACGTCGGCGACCGCGCTGCGCAGCGCGGCGCGGCGGGCGGCCCTCTCGCGGCGGGCCGCGGCGCGGGCGATGCGGGCGGCGTCCCGCTCGGCGCGGGACCGGCGCGGCCCGGCGGTCACGAGCTGGTGCACGGTCACGCCCGGCGACCGACACCACCGCGTACACCACGCCGGTCACCGGCCCGCGCGGCCCGGTCGCGGCGGTCATGCCGTGCGCGAAGTTCAGCGCGGCGCCGACCGCGGCGAACACGACCGTGCCGAGCCGCAGGTGCCAGACCGGCCGGTCGGGGTGACGGCGGCGGGTGATGGTGGTGGCGGCGGCGAACGCCCACATGGCGCCCTCGCTGAACGCGGGCAGCGCCAGCCCGGCCGGGCCGTACAGCAGGGACCCGTAGGCGGCCATCGCGGTCCACGCCAGCACCGCCGGGACCACGATCACCGGGCACGAACAGCAGGTCCACCGTGTGGGCGGCGAGCCAGGCCACGCGGGCGGCGCGGCGGGCGGCCCGCGCCTTGCGGGCCTGCTGCCGGGCCACGGCCCTGGCCTGGGTTTCCTCGCGGCGCGCCCGGGCGAGCGCGTGCCGCTCGGCGATCCGCAGCTCAGCGCGGGCGGCCTCGCGTTCCCGCTCGATCTGTGCGCGGACAAGCCGGTCCTGGCGCAGTTCCTCACGCCACCCCGCAGGCGCAGCGGGCGTCTGGGCAGACAGGGCCATCACTCACACCACCCGCCGGTCAGGTGGGCCAGCATGGCGCGGTCCAGCGCCCGGCCCGCCGACTCATACAGCGGCCCGCGGCTGGCCCGCCGCGGCTCGCGCATCGCCGGCACGCGCTCCCTGCACCGCGGGCAGGCCACCGACAACAGCCCGCGGGTCGTTCCGGTCGGCCTGGTGGCCGTAGCGGCGTGCCCGGCGGGCGATCCGCAGCGCCTCAGTTTTCGTCATGGCCACGGCGGTCATCGGGCTGCCGCCTTCCGCGCCTGCCAGGCCGCGAGCATGGCCCGCTCGGCCCGGGTCCGGTAGACGATCAGCGCCACCAGGGCAGCCGCCACCGCGGTAGCGGTCACCGCCGCGACGGCGAGCGCGGGCACGGTGATGACGGTCCCGGCGACCGGCAGCGGCACGTGGCATGGTGGCCAGCCAGCGCAGGAACAGCAGGGCCAGGACCGCGGCGGTCAGGTGTGTCTTGGTCATCACGCCACCTCGCCGACCGGCTCGCTGCCGAGCAGCCCGGCCAGCGCCGCGGCGGGCTGCCAGACCGTGACCGTCTTGGCCCCGGCCGGGACGCAGGTGTCGGCGGCAGGCGCACCGATGCTGCACCCGCGCGCCCCGCGACACGCTGGCCGACAGGCCGTCGCTGCGCAGGTTCAGCCACTCGTAGCCGCCGCTGCGGGTCACGCTGGCCCGCCACTGGCACGGCAGGGCGGCGGCGATGGCCGCCATGGTGGCGGGCGCGTCCTCGCCGTGCAGGTAGAAGTCGATGCTGGCGCCGGGCACCGGGATGTCCGGGCGGGTCTCGATCAGGTCGGCGACGGCCCGCAGGATCGCGGTTGCTGCCGTCCGGGTGGCGTCGGTTTCGGTCGTGGTCGTCATGGAAGGTGCCTCCTGTGAGGGGAGCGCGGGGCCGGTGAAGTGCTTGGCGGCTGTGCCCGGTCCTCGCGTGGTCGGGAGGCGGGCTTACCGGGGGCGGTGCTCATCGCTGTCACCGCCGATGCGGGGGCGGATGTCCTCCCACCAGCCCGGGCAGCGGCCACGCACCGGGCTGCCGCCGCGGGGGCTGGCCGAGCGCGGGCCGGGCGGCCCGGTCGATGGCAGGGCGTGCGGTCAGGCGGGCAGCCGGGATGACCGTGGCGCGGTAGGGAACCTGCCGCATCGCGCGGCGGGCGCGGCGCCTGCGGATCACCCGCACGGTCAGCACCGCGCACGTGACGACGATGACCGTTCCGGTGATCCCGGCCACCGTCCACGCGGTGACCTCCACGACGTGGACGATCTCCGGCCATGCCTTCCGCAGCGCCACGGCGATGATGACCAGCAGGGCGATGACCGCCCCAGCGGCACCGCCGCCGCCGCAGCCGTCGCAGTGCAGTCCCTTGCAGCTCATCGCGCACCTCCGCGGTTCCGGCCATGCCAGGCGGTCGATCAGGGCGAAGTACTCGGGGGTCCCGAACTGCGGGGCAGTCACACGGCGCGTGAGCCGCACAGCACGCAGCGGACGCGGCTGGCGTCGAGCTGGCCGCTGGCGTAGGCGTCGAAATCCGGTGACCAGACCGCGGCCGAGCGGTTGACGATCGCCACCGGGTCAGCGGGCGGGGGCGTGGCGATGAAGGTCAGGGTGAAGTCCTCAGCGCTCATCACGCCACCTCGGCAAACGGGCCGGGCTCGGCGCTGGCCGGGCGCAGCGTGGCGTTCCGGCGGGGCCGGGCCGGGCGGTTCGCGGCGGCAGCCAGGGCGGTGATCTCCTCGGCGGTGAACCCGGCCCACACCCCGGCGGCCGGGCGGGTCCGGAGCGCGTAGGCCAGGCACGCCAGCCGCACCGGGCAGACGCGCACACCTCCCGCGCCACCGCGACCCGCGCCGCGCGGTCCTCCGGCGCCTCGTCCTCGGCCTCGATGTCGGCCGGGCCGGTGAACAGCTCCGGGTCGCACACGCAGCCCGGGTCAGCGGCCAGCACCACGTCCCGCAGGCCGCGCAGCGACAGCGTAGGCAACGCACCGACCAGCGGTTTCGTCTCGTGCAGAGTGCTCAACAGAACCTCCAGGGTTGGGCGGCCCCTGGCGGCGGCTGTAGGCCAGGGACCGAACGCTCAAGCCCAAGACTGCATTATGCCTAGGCATAAAGTCAAGTATGCCTAGGCATAATTCTGCAGTCGATCACGCGGGGATATGCTCAGGCATAAAGACTTGACAGACGGAGGATGCGCGTGGCCAGAGAAGACTCCCCGTACCTGACCATCGCCGCTGATCTTGAACGGCGGATCAAGGATGGCGAGTGGCCACCGGGCGGGAAGCTGCCGCGCCGCGTCGACCTGGCCAAGCAGTACAAGGTCAGCCGCGCGACTATCGACAACGCGGTCAGCATGCTCGAGGCAAAGGGCCTGGCGTGGGCTGTCCCGCACGTGGGCACGGTGGTCCGCTACGGCATGACTCGCGCACGCCGACCCCGCGGGAACATCGTCAAGCGCAACACCGGGGCCGACTCGCCCGGCTACTCCTTCCCCGCCGCCGCCTCCACTGAGGTCTGGTACCACCACATCACGCCGACCGCTGCCGAGGAGAAGCTCACCGACCCGCGCCTAGCCAGGCTCCTGGGCGTCCCGGAGGGCACGCCGGTCTTGCGGCGGCACCGTGTCACCGGCCCGGTAACGGAACCTCCGTTCCAGATCAACGACTCGTGGATCCACCCCGACGTAGCGCGCGAGGTGCCCGAAGTCGCCGATCAGGAGCCAGGTCCGGGCGGGTGGCTCTACCACATCGAGCGCGCGGGGCACTGGCCGCTGTCGTGGATGGAGTTCCACCGCGCGAGGCTGCCGACCGCTGATGAGGCCGCCGAGCTGCAGATCCCGCTCTCGGTTCCCGTGCTTGAGATTGTGCGGGTCGGCCGGTCGGGAAAGACCGGCAAACCCGTCGAGGTCACGGCGTACGTGCATCCCCTCGGACAGGGTGGAGACGGTGCAGGTGCTCGAACGTGACGAGTCAGCGAAAGACCCCTGGCCGGAAGGATTTCCCGGAATGAGTGCATTCACCACGTGGGCGGCCCGCTCGCACGTCGGCAAGGTCCGGCCGATGAATGAAGACTCCGCGTACGCCGGACGCTGGCTGTATGCCGTCGCTGACGGTATGGGCGGCCACGCCGCAGGCGAGGTCGCCAGCGCGACCGTGATCACGGCCCTAAGCAAGTATGACGCGCCTGCACCCGCTGAGAGCCTGGTCGAGATCCTCAGCCAGGCGGTGCGCGAGGCCAACACCGCCATCCGGCAGCGCACGGAGGCTGACCCGGCCTTGCGGACAATGGGCACCACTCTTACGGCGATGCTCTGGTCAGGGCACACGTTCGCGCTCGCCCACATCGGCGACTCCCGCGCCTACCTGCTGCGCGACGGCCGGTTGCGTCAGCTCACCGAAGACCACGCCATGCACAACCTCGTAGCCGGTGCGGCTGCGTCTCCAGTCCTGGCGCCCATCATGTCGCGCTTCCTTGATGGACGCCCGGACCGATCCCCGGATCTCGCGCTTCGCCAAGCCCAGCCGGGAGATCGGTACCTGCTTTGCTCGGACGGACTGAATGCCGTCGTGTCCGATGACACAATGCGCGAGGTACTTAAACCAGCTGATGACCCAGCATCAATCGCCGAACGCTTGATAAACTTGGCTCTCAGCCGCGGTGGACCAGACAACATCACCGTGACCCTGATAGATGTAACTGCCCGATCGCAAGAAAATGCATTGCCGCCGCTAGTGCTAGGAGCGGCGACCACGGCTTCCATGAGAGACATTACGCCCACCGCCGCCGGTCGATCGACCGCTTCTGGTCCCAATCGCCCAGAGGTAGGGCGCGCACCTAGGATTCCAGGGGCTCAATGACTCTGCAAATTGCCTTGCACAGATTGTCTGCGACCTTGAAGAGCTTATGGGCGTCAAACTTGTCCGCCGCGCCATCTAAGCCTCGATCCACCGCGTAAATAGTGGTCGAGTGCGGTGCGTTCAACGCGAAAGGTGCCCCTTGGCCAGGGACGATGGGAGTTGCTGAAGCTTCCATCACCTGGTTCGAAGGAGCACCTGTCAAGTGCGATTGTTGCATGAGCTGGCCAGGATCCACGCGTCGTTTGATGACCCGAATCTCGTGTCGCGGGCCGGCCTGGTCCCGGTGATGGCCCTGGCACAGCGGGCCGGCCTGGCGGACCTGGCCGGTGAGCATGTGCGGATCGCCCGCCCGTGCGGGGTCAGTGCCCACCTGAAGGTGTCCTGCCTGGTCGCCGGGATGGTCGCCGGGGCGGACAGCATCGATGACATGGACCTGCTGCGGCACGGCGCGATGCCAGCACTGTTCGGCGGGATCCGCGCCCCGTCCACATTGGGGTCGTTCCTGCGCTCCTTCACCTGGGGGAACGTGCTCCAGCTGGAGAAAGTGAGCCGGCTGCTGCTGGGAGAGCTGGCTGGCCGGGCGCCGCTGCTGCCCGGCAAGGACACGGTCGCGTTCCTTGATATCGACTCGACGCAGAAACGCGTCTACGGGCACGCCAAGCAGGGCGCGGCGTTCGGCCACACGAAGATCCAGGGCAAGAGCCTGCTGGTCCGGGGGCTGAACGCGCTAGCGGCGACGATCAGCACGCCGCTGGCCGCACCCGTGATCGCCGGCACCAGGCTGCGCGGCGGCAACGCGGGCTCCGCCCGCGGCGCCGCGTCCTTCGCCACGGCATCGGTGGCCACCGCCCGCGCCAGCGGGTGCACCGGGATCCTGGTGGCGCGGGCGGACTCGGCGTTCTACTCCGCGGCGTTCACCGGCGCTGTCCGCCGGGCCGGGGCGTTCTTCTCGGTCACGGTGCGGATGGACCCCAAGGTCAAGGCCGCGATCGCCGCTATCCCGGACACCGCCTGGACCCCCATCCGCTACCCCCGCGCGATCTGGGATGACCAGCTGCGCCGCTGGGTGTCCGATGCCGAGGTCGCCGAGGTGCCCTACACGGCCTTCGCCTCGAAGAAGGGGAAGGCGATCACCGCCCGGCTGATCGTCCGCCGGGTCAAAGACCTCGGCCGCAACGCCGCCGGCCAGGGCGAGCTGTTCACCCTCTGGCGCTACCACGCCGTGTTCACCGACTCCCCGTTCGCCACCCTCCAGGCCGAGGACCACCATCGTGACCATGCCCAGGTGGAGCAGGTGTTCGCGGACCTGGCCGACGGCCCCCTGGCCCACCTGCCGTCCGGGTCGTTCCCCGCGAACGCGGCCTGGCTGGCCTGCGCCGCCATCGCGCACAACCTGCTGCGCGCCGCCGGGTCCCTGGCCAGCCTCACTTACGCCAAGGCCAGAGGTGCCACGCTGCGCCGCGACCTCATCAGCGTCGCCGCCCGCACCGCCCGCCACGGCCGCGGCCACCTCACCTTGCACCTACCTCAGGACTGGCACCGCGAGACCGGATGGATGGCCCTGTTCGACGCCACCTGCGGGCCGCCCGCCGCCGCGGCCTGACCAGCCCAGACCCGGTCACCGCATCCTTGCCGCCTGCACCGGCCACCTGCCCATCCCAAATCCCCGGCCCAGGCCCACGGACAAGCCGCAGAAAAGTGAGCGGCAGATAAGTCACGCCCCCCGTTACCCACAAGATCAGTCCGCAGACCTGACCGCCGGAGAAGCGATCACCCGAATTCATGCGGTGGATCGAGGCTAAACAGTAGAGTACCGCCCCCTTCAACGGGAATAATGCCAGCGCCACCCTGGTCGAGGTGCTCCAGTGCGTTACGAGCGTCGGTCAGTTGAGAGTCCCACTGGGAGTGCAAAACTTTAGTTGCTTGCTTCAATTGCCCATGGTTGTCGCAGCCGAACCTCTTGGCCCGTTCAGCTACATTCAACAAGCGATTGACCGAAATGACGAGAAGATCGAGATCCACGACTGCGCGCATATGCGCGCGTAATCTGTCCTCAAGCGATAGATCTAGATAAGCAGCCAAACGCTCTCGTACTGCATCCTGACAGCTGTCCCTTGCCAGTTGACGTCATAACGAATTTGAGCAACCCGCTGGCGCAGGGGAGCGGCGAGCAGGGTGGCCACAGTGATGTTTCGATTCGGGCTGGCTTTCATAGAGTGTTATTCAGAACCTTGGGTAGCAGGTAGGTTCTCGCCTGGCGTGTCGCCATAAATAACAACGGTTCCCTTGGGAGAATTGGGGTTTTCCGACCAAAGAATTCCCTCACCCAGGAGAACCGTTGCGGTACTATCGTACTACAGGTTTAATGCTCTCGCAGATGCAGGAACTCGCCTGCCGCGTCCATGAGGCGCTTGCCGGGCCCTGGAACAAGGGAACCGGGCGGCCGAGATCGTGCGGCCTTTATGCGGCGATAGAGATCGCGTGCATGTATCTCCGGCAGAACGGTACGCAAGAATTCCTGGGCGACATGAAGGTCTCGCAGCCGACGGTGTCCCGGATCGTCACCGTGCTGGTGCCGGTGGTCAGGGCCGTCCCTGGAGGAAGTCGTGCCGTCCGCGGAGGACGCCATCGAGATGACCAGCGGCCGGGTGTGCCTGGTTGACGGCACCATCACTCCCTGCTGGTCCTATGACGATCATGACGAGCTGTGGAGCCGCAAGCACGGCACCACCGGGTTCAACGCGCAACTGGTCAGCCTGCTCGGCGGGAATGCGATTTACATTTCCGATCCGCTTCCGGGGAAAACCCATGACGCAGCCGCGTTTGTGGGCACGCCAGTTGCGGAGATCATCCGGAACTCCGGCGGCGGGATCGCCGATAAGGGGTATCAGGGGTGCGGCATGGTCACCCCGCGCAAGAAGCAGCCGCACGGCATCAAAGCGGCTTGTGCCGCGGCCGGCGCTATTTGAACCGGCCGATGCGGTGGTGCGTCAGGGTAGAGCGTCCGTCGCAAGCCGACAATCGCAGCTACACAAGCGTGAGTGGCGGCAGTGCAGACTGCTACTTCGTCGATCGCCAGATCGATCTTTTGTAATAAAACGTCTTCAAGCGCTGGTACCCGGCCGCGGGCCAAGGCGCGGAAATGCCGAGCGACACCGACAAACATCGATCCCAACGCGTCTTGTGCTGGCTCCGACATGGTAGCCGCGACGGATCGCGTCTCGATGATGTTGACGCCAAGCCGTAGATCTTCAAGCGCATCGGCAAATTCGTGCTGCGGTCGCGGCTCAAAGCGCGGCTGGCGATAGAGCAACAGCGCCACGCGATCGAGCATCCGGCTGGCCCATTGATCGCGCAACGGAAGCTCGCGCCCAGTGGAGCGGCTTGTGCCGCGGCCGGCGCTATTTGAACCGGCCGATGCGGCGGTGCGTCAGGGTAGAGCATACATGTCGCAAGCCGACAATCGCAGCTACACAAGCGTGAGTGGCGGCAGTGCAGACTGCTACTTCGTCGATCGCCAGATCGATCTTTTGTAATAAAACGTCTTCAAGCGCTGGTACCCGGCCGCGGGCCAAGGCGCGGAAATGCCGAGCGACACCGACAAACATCGATCCCAACGCGTCTTGTGCTGGCTCCGACATGGTAGCCGCGACGGATCGCGTCTCGATGATGTTGACGCCAAGCCGTAGATCTTCAAGCGCGTCGGCGAATTCGTGCGGCGGTCGCGGCTCAAAACGCGGCTGGCGATAGAGCAACAGCCCCACGCGATCGAGCATCCGGCTGGCCCATTGATCGCGCGACGGAAGCTCGCGCCCAGCGGCAAGGTCCGCGAGATCACGATACGTCGCGCGCATCAGGCGTCGCGCGCTGGCCTGCGTGCCGATGACACGCGTGAGCCGCCGCGTCACCACGAGGCCCAGCCAAGCCGCCAAGTACGAAGGCGCTGTTTGTATTGATGATGGTCGCAAGATCGGCCGTGTAGCTCGTTTGCAGGTTCATCTCGACACAGAAGCCCAATGCGAGTGCCAGCCCGACTGGTGCATAAGCCGGAATAGCCAACAGAAGTCCGGCCGGGATCAGGGTAAAGGCGAGCACGGCGGATAACAGCTCAAACCTCCGAGCGCCGGCAAAATAAAGAACTGATAGACGATCACGATCGGAATGCACAAAGCCAAAAGCATGGTGATATTGCGCTGGGTCGGTGTCGGATCGTCCAAAGATGCAAACAGCGTGCAGGCCACCGCAGCAAAGGCGACTGCGCCGGCGCCTTCCGGCCATGCGGTCGCGATCCAAAAGAAGGCGCACAAGCCCATTGCAATCGCGGCCGCCAGCGCTGACAACAACGCGATGCCCGGATCCGGTCTGCATCGGTTTCGGCCCGATCTGCGCGGCCGCGGCGCGAATATCGGCGCTTGACGTCTGCGTCGGATCAGCGGAATAAGTGGCAAAGTCGAGGCAGGTTTGCCACAACTCGATCAGTTCGATCAGGCGCACGGTCAAGTTGATTGTCACGAGATCGGCCCAGCTTGATTGCGGACCGACGGCAGGTGTCGCAGCGGCACAGGCTTCCTTGAGCTCGGCTGCACGACGTCGGTCGCCCGGGGCTTTCAACCCCAGCCAATCGTGAACGTCGGCCAACGCCTGCGACAGCTTTGGATCCAGCGGCCCAAGACGCCGCAGCAGCGTCAGCCGATCCTCGATCACGGTTACCAGCGGCAAGAGTGCCACGATCTTGCGATCGAAGGCGCGAATGATGCCGATATCCGGACGATGCGGCGAGGTGTCGAAGCGCAAGCTCGTGCCAAGCAAATAAAGCTCGTTGATGTCGGCGGCGATCCGGCGCCGTTCCATTTCGGCCTGTGGAGTCGCTAGCTGAACCAGGCCATCGGCAAGCCAACGGCGCGCGTCGGCCATGGCGCCTGTCAACTTTTCCCGAAAGGCTGAAACGCGCTTTTGGGAAAGATAAGACTGTGAACAATCGCGGCGCAGACAACACCGAGCGTGATCTCCTCGACGCGCGACACCGCAGTGTCGAACACCGTGCCGGGCGCAAGAACGCTGGGAAAACCGATCAAGGCCGCGGTATAACCGGACAGCACGAACATGTAGGATCGTGGCGTGCGGTCGAGCAGCGAAACGAAGACGCAGAGCGCCACCCAAAGAATAATCGCAAGCGTCGTAAGCTCGGGCGCGTCGATCAGATTGGGGACGATGGCGACCATTGCGGCACCGCCAACAAACGTGCCAATGACGCGATAAACCGCCTTCGCGCGCAGCACGCCGGAAAGCGGCTGGCTGGTAAGATAGACCGTGGTCATCGCCCAGCCCGGGCTCTTCAAGTCCAGGCTGAAGGCGATAAATCTCGTGAGGATGGTCGCGATATAGCAATTGACAGAAAATATTATCGGCCGAACGCCCATGGTCCTGATCATATCATGTCCACTTCGTCACGGCTCCTCACGTGTTCCAAATGTACAGCCTCCAACCGATCGGATTCGGGTTCGTCTCACAGGCTCAAAACGTGCAGATCGTCTGATGTCCCAAGGACGAACTCACCTAACGGAATGCGCACGTTATAATCCGTCTTGCTCCCGATAACGACGGAACTGCGGACATCGAATGAGGTCGGTTAGGTGTCCAAACGCAGGTATATCTGGCGCGTATCAGCGATCCGAACGGTACAGTGTTGCCGAGCGACGAGGCCGCCATTGGGGCCGCTCGTACAATAATAGATGAACTACTGGCGGAGCGCGCGGGAGGATCCAAGCCCGACCATCATCATTAAGAACGAAGCGGACGAGGTCATTTATCGGTTCCCCAGCAACGCTCATGAGCACATCATGCTGTTCGGACGACAGTCCGGCGGCAAGGGGCCGCCGCGATCCGAAGGGCAGATAACGCCGCGCCCGTAATCCCGCAGCGGGCCTCCGTTACCCCGTGTGCTCCCCCGACATGGCAATATATCTGATAAGTTATTGAATTTGCTTCATAACACAGATTCAGGTGC
>CAVXCV010000010.1:0-524347 GCA_963760405.1 uncultured Actinomycetes bacterium
GGATACCTGGGACGGCGTGGAGCAGATCTGCGACCCGGCCAGGCCCGCCACCTTCATGCACATCACCGGCGACCGGTACCGCTGGGAGTTCCAGCTGCGCGACGGCGAGGACGAAACCGACCTGATCACCCCGGCCGCCCTCGGCGGCCTGCTGCGGCCCTGGACCGGTCGCGGTGACCTGGCCGGCCTGGAGATCATCCGCAGCGCCAGCTACACCTTCCGGGCCCGGCTGGCTGACCGCTTCCGCGCCGGGCGGGTCTTCCTGCTCGGCGACGCCGCCCACCTCACCCCGCCGTTCATCGGCCAGGGCCTGGCCGCCGGGCTGCGCGACGCCGACAACCTGGCCTGGAAGATCGCCCACGTGCTGACCGGCCAGGCCGAGGAGGACCTGCTGGACAGCTACGAGACCGAACGCCGCCCGCACGCCCGGGCCCTGATAAATAAGGCCGTCCGGGTCGGCTGGGCGATGACCGGCGGGCAGGACCGCGCCGCCGCCGTCCGCCGGATCGTCCTGGCGGCCGCGGTCCGCAGCGACCGCATCTGCCAGGCCATGGGCTCCACGGCCACCCCGCGGCTGAAAACCGGTGCCTTGCAGAGGGCCCCGCGGCGCTTCCTCCCGTCCGGCATTCCCCCGCGCTGTGGGTCGGCGGCCTGATCCCCAACCCGCTGGTCTCCACCGCTGACAGCGTGCCCGTCCGGCTGGACGCCATCCTGGCCGGCCGGGCTGCCGTGCTGACCGGCACGACGTCCCTGCGCCGGACTGGCCGATTTCTGCCGTCGGCACGGCCTCGTCCTGGTGCGGATCGGCCGCACATCCGGCACCGGCACACCCCCAGGACCGGGCGCCCAGCGCGACGCCGGCTGGATCGACGTCCGTCTCGTCGGCGACGCAGCGCCCGCGGGCATGCGGGCCCTGGTGGCCGACCCGGCGCTGACCGTCCTCGTCCGCCCGGACCGCGTCGTGGCGGCGGTAGGGACCCGGTCCCGGCTGCCGCGCCTGCCCTGGTACATCCCGGCCGCGGCGTCCCCGGCCGCTCATTCCGAATCCGCCTCTCCCGTCACGACCACCCCCTAGGAAGTTCCCATGTTTGTCACCATCTCGCTGCTGCTGGCCGCGGCCTGCCTGCTTCCCGCGGTCGGTAAGCTCACGGGCCAGCCCAGGATGCGGAAATCCGCCGTGCACTTCGGCATCCCCTGGCCCCGCTACCGGCTCATTGGCGTAGCAGAACTAGCCGCCGCCGCAGGCATCCTGATCGGCCTGTGGTGGCATCCCCTCGGCCTGGCCGCGGCGGCCGGGATGGCCCTGCTGCTCCTCGGTGCCATCATCACTCACCGGAAGGCAGCCGATAGCGTGCAGGAGGTGGCGCCCGCCGTGCTGGCCCTCTTCCTCACCCTGGCTTACCTGGCCATCGCGCTCATGGGCTGAGCAGCCCGTTGGGAAGCACCACGGTCGGTTCGGGCCGAAAGAAGATCTTTATCAGAACGAACCGTGGTGCTTGAGTCCGTATTCATGAACCCAGTACACGTTCGGCCGGGGTGCCGATACAAGGCGCCGACCCCGGCTTAGGCTCGGCTGAAGGAGGACGCCATGAGCGCCGAAACGATCGAATCGGCCGCGGTGGACGTCGCGGCACCGTTGGACCTGCTGCTCACTGACGCGGCGCTTGGTGTGCTGAACCGGGTGAACCCGGGCGGCTCCGGGCTGCGGCTGGCGGCGGCGCTGGCCGCCCGGCCCCGGCTGGTCGCCGGGAGGACGCGGAACCTGCTCGGGGAGCTGGCGCGCATCGCCGCGGGTACCTCGCAGGTGCAGCCGTCCCGGCGGGATCGCCGGTTCACCGATCCGGGATGGACGGGCAACCCGCTGCTGCGCCGCGTGCTACAGGCCTACCTGGCGGCCGCGCAGACGGCAGAGGGCCTGCCGCAGGACGCGGACCTGGACTGGTCCGATACGGAACGGGTCGGCTTCGTGCTGCGCAACCTGATCGACGCGCTGGCGCCGAGCAACAACCCGGTGCTCAACCCGGCGGCGCTGAAGGCGGCGATCGACACCGGCGGCGGCAGCGCCCTGGCGGGCCTGCGGCACTTCGCCGCCGACATGGCGAGTCCGCCGCGGATACCGTCGATGGTGGAGCCGGACGCGTTCAAGGTCGGGGTGGATCTCGCGGTCACGCCAGGAGCGGTGGTGGCGCGGACCGAAGTGTTCGAGCTGATCCAGTACCGCCCGGCCACCGCAGCGGTCCGGCAGGTTCCCCTGCTCATCGTCCCGCCAACGATCAACAAATTCTACGTGATCGACCTGGCCCCCGGCCGTAGCCTGGTCGAGTACCTGGTCGGCGGCGGCCAGCAGGTGTTCATGATGTCCTGGCGCAACCCGGACTCCAGGCACGCCAAGTGGGACTTCAACACCTACGGGCAGGCGGTGCTTGATGCCATGGACGCAGTCGCGCGGATCACGGGAAGCGAGCAGGCCGCGATCACCGGAGTCTGCTCGGGCGGCGTCATCGCCGCCATGGTGGCCGCGCACCTGGCGCACACCGGCCGGCAAGACCAGATCGCCGCGCTCACCCTGATGGTCACCGTGCTGGACCAGTCGCGGGCCGGCCTGGGCAGCGCCGTCATCGACGAGCGGAACGCACGGCTGGCCGCGGTCGCGTCCGCCGCGCGCGGCTATCTGGACGGCCGGTCGCTGGCCGAGATGTTCGCCTGGCTGCGCCCGAACGACCTAATCTGGAACTACTGGGTCAACAACTACCTGCTCGGCCGAAAGCCGCCGCCATTCGACATCCTGTTCTGGAATGCGGACACCACCCGGATGACCGCGGGCCTGCACCACGACTTCCTCCAGATGGGCGTCAGCAACGCGTTGACGCAGCCCGGCGGGGTGACCATGCTCGGCTCGCCGGTGGACCTGTCCACCGTAGACCGCGACAGCTACCTGGTCGCCGGGATCACCGACCACATCTGCCCGTGGCAGAGCTGCTACCGCTCCACCAGCCTGCTGGGCGGGAACAAGCGGTTCGTGCTGTCGACCAGCGGGCACATCGCCGCGATGGTGAACCCGCCCGGCAACGCCAAGGCCAGGTACCAGGTGGCCAAGGACTGCCCGGAAGACCCGGCCGAATGGCTGCGGCGCGCGGAGACCTGCCACGGATCCTGGTGGCCGGACCACGCGGCCTGGCTGGCCGAGCGCTGCGGCGAGGAGGAAGCCGCCCCGACCGAGCTGGGCGGCGGCGGGCTGGCGCCGATCTGCGACGCGCCGGGAACCTACATCTATGACCGCTGACCCGGCCCGGCCTGGGCCTGGCCCGAGCAGGCGCCGACGGAGCAGCCCGCGCCAGGTGATATCGGTCCGGCTGCGGCGCGTCGGCCCGGCCGAACGGATTCAGATGCTGACCGTGAGCGGCCGGGTGCTACGGGTCGCCACGCGGGACGGGAACCCGGGCCGGCCGCCGCTGCTGCTGTGCAACGGGATCGGCGCCCGCCTGGAGCTGTTTCAGCCGTTCGTCAACGCGCTGGATCCGCGGCGGGGCGTCATCCGGTTCGACATGCCCGGCATCGGCGAGTCCCCGGCCCCGGTGGTGCCCTACCACCTGGCTGCGCTGGCGCCGATGCTGACCGGGCTGCTCGACCAGCTCGGCGTCGCGCGGGCCGACGTGCTCGGCATCTCCTGGGGCGGCGGGCTCGCGCAGCAGTTCGCGCTCAGCCGGCCGGACCGGGTGCGCCGCCTGGTGCTGGTGGCCACCGGGCCGGGCGCGCTCATGGTACCCGGGCATCCGAAAGTGCTGCTGCGGATGCTCACGCCGCGGCGCCACCGGGACCCGGGACATGCGGCCCGCATCGCCGGCGAGCTGTACGGGGGCAGCCTGCGGGACGACCCGGCGCTGGCCCGGGAGCTGCTGGATGCCACGGCACGCCTCGGCCTGGCCCGGGGCTACTACTACCAGTTGCTGTCCGGCCTCGGCTGGACCAGCCTGCCGCGGCTACGCAAGCTGCGGCCGCCCACGCTGATCCTGGCCGGGGACGACGACCCCATCATCCCGCTGGTCAACGCGCGGATCATGCACCGGCTGATCTCGCGCAGCCAGCTGCATGTCTACCACGGCGGCCACCTCGAGCTCGGCGTCGGCGCCGAACGCCTGGCGCCGGTCGTGGAGGCGTTCCTTGATACCGACCTCACCCACGAGGGGAACCGACAATGACACAGGCCATGAGCACCCATCTCGGGGAGGCGCTCGGGACGGACTTCTTCTCCGTACGCGAGCAGTTCACCGACGAGCAGTGGTCGCACTTCACCACCGTCCGGAAGTTCGTCAACGAGGAGGTGGTGCCGGTCATCGGCGGGTACTGGGAACGGGCGGAGATCCCGTGGCCGCTGGTCCGGCGGCTGCCCGAGCTGGGCATCGTCGGGGAGGACATCAAGGGCTACGGGTGCGCCGGGATGAGCCCGATGGCGTCCGGGCTGGTCACGATGGAGCTGCACCGCGGCGACGGCAGCCTCGGCGTCGTCCTCGGCGTGCACGCGGGCCTGGCCATGACCTCGATCGCGATGTGCGGCTCGGAGGAGCAGAAGGCCCGCTGGCTGCCGGACATGGCGCGGATGGACAAGCTCGGCGCCTTCGCGCTCACCGAGCCCGACCACGGATCGGACTCGGTCGCCCTGGAGACCTCAGCCCGCCGCGACGGCGACGGCTGGGTGCTGAACGGCCGCAAGCGGTGGATCGGCCTGGGCACCGTCGCCGACCTGATCGTGGTCTGGGCCCGCAATGCCGAGGACGGCCAGGTCAACGCGTTCGTCGTGGAGAAGGGATCACCCGGATACCAGGCGCAGATCATCGACGGGAAGGTGTCGCTGCGCTCGGTATGGCAGGCCGACATCACGCTGGACAACGTGCGGGTGCCGGCCGGGAACCGGCTGCCCGGGGCGCGCTCGTTCCAGGACACCAGCCGGGTCCTGGCCACCACCCGGAGCACCTGCGCGTGGGGGGCGCTGGGCCACGCCACCTCGGCTTACGAGACGGCGTTGCGGTACGCGCTGGAGCGGCGGCAGTTCGGCAAGCCGCTGGCCAGCTTCCAGATCATCCAGCAGCGTCTGGTGACGATGCTCGCCGACCTGACCGCGATGCAGCTGTACTGCCTGCAGATCGGGCACCTCGCCGAGGCCGGCCGGCTGACCCCCACCGTGGCCGGGCTGGCCAAGATGCACAACACCCGCAAGGCCCGCGTGATCGCCGCCGACGCGCGGGACATGCTCGGCGGCAACGGGATCCTGCTCGACTACCAGGTCATGCGGCACATGGCCGACCTGGAGGCGATCCACACCTTCGAGGGCACCGAAACCATGCAGACGCTGATCGTCGGCCGCGACATCACCGGCATCGGCGCCTTCGCGTAACAATGCTGACCTGCAGCCCGCGCTGGGAGCCTCCGCCAGAGCCCGGGCGAAGGCGGCGAAGTCGCCGTCGGTGAGCTGGTCAAGGGTCTTGCGCGTGGTCAGGCAGAGCAGGGCCAGCGCGCCGCGGGAGACATCGCGGGCCCAGTTCGCACTCCACCCGAACCGCTGCGCCACCTGGGCGACCGTTGAACGTCGCCAGGATGACGGATACGCCACTGCCGGTAAAGATCGCCGGGAGCTTTGGCGAGCAGCAGATCCAGATGGGGGACGAGGTGGTCTTCCACGAAACACCAGGTCAGGAAGGACCACGCCCCGGTGCGCTTCAGGTCGGCCACCCGGGCGGGGGTCGGCCGCTCCATCCAGGCGGCCAGTTGCGGGTGAGCCGCCAGCAGCCGGCTGGCGGCGTTGCGCCGGATCCGCCGGGCGTCGGGGTTGAGCGGCAGCGCCGTAAGCGCGTCCGCGTAGGCGACCAGCAGGTCCGGTTCCCCTGACGGCGCAGGGTGATGGCGGCGGGCAGGCTCACCGGGTCTCTGCCTTGGCCCGGGCGTACTCGGCCGCGAGCTTCTCCGTGGACTGCTCGCCCTGGGCAGCGATCTCGGCCTGTTTGCCGAGGAGTACGACGTCGCCCGCGGGGGGCAGGTCGGCAACTTCCCGCAGGCATTCACCTACCTGGCCCTGATCAACGCCGCCAGGGTCCTCAGCGGCGAGCGGACAGGGACCCGATCCACCCCACCCGCGCCGCTGCCGCGTCGGCCGACGCGCCCCGCAGGCCAGCCTCCGTGAAGCCGGCGCGGCCATAGCAACGTGTTCGGTGCGGTATCGAGGCCGCTGAGCCAGGTGTCCGGGCGGTGCCGGGCTGGCCAGCCCGGTCACCGTGCCCGGCACACCCGGCAGCAACTGGATCGTGACGGCCCGGGGGCAGTGTTGCTGGTCGTCGCCCGGCCCCCCGTGCTGTGACAGCGGGTCGCTGCTGTAGTTCACCCCGGCCACCCGCCACGAGCAGATGCTGATCAAGACGCCCGTGGGGTGGCCGGTGTGCTGGGCGCCGTCCCCTGCGGCCAGCCACCGCCCAGATCCTCTGCGTGCCCAGCCGTGGTACCGCGGCAGGGGACGCCAGCCCGGCCTGGCCCGGGCGGGCGGATTCCGGCTCGATGAGCCGCAGGCGAGATCGGGATCGAGTTCATGGTGTTGGCCGAGGGATCGGGGGACACAGCCATCGCCTATCAGGTACCGCTCACTTACCCAGCCGGCGCGCTCGCGGGCGCTGAGAGCGGGCTGATCGGGATGGCTGAGCACGGGGTGCCCGGATCCTCCGGTCCGGCAACGGCATCGACGCGGACGGCGTGGCGGGACAGCCGTGTCTTTCCGCCACCTGGCGCCTGCCTGACACCACCCGCGTCTGCGGCGTCTTCGCCGCGGCCTGGTACACGCGGCGCTGAGCGGCTTCCCGCTGCCGGGCGCGGGGCGCGCGGGGACCGGGCCTGGCCAGCTACCAAGCAAGCTAGAACGTGTTCCATCTTCACGCCAGGATCTGTACCGTTTCTCGCCCACGCAGCCGTGCTGAGAGCTGACCGGAGATGGACCAGATGTCGGCAGCTACCGGGCAGGTCGCGACCGGATCCGCCACCTTCGATGTCACGTGCCGGAGGACTGCTCTGCGGTGCAGGAGACGTTCGGGCCGGTCGTGGTGATCAATACCGTCGCTGACATCGAGGAGGCGGCGCGCCGGGCCAACGGGACGGCGTCCGGCCTCGGCTCGTCGGTGTTCTCGGCACGGCGCGGGCCCGCGATCGCGGGAGTCCTGGCGGGGCTGTGGTGGCATCCGATCTGTGCGGCTGCCGCGGCCGGGATGGCCGCCCTGCTCATCGGTGCCCTGGCCGCCCACCGGCGGGCCGGGGACAGCGGCAAGGACACAGCGCCTGCCCTGGTCACCGTGGCCTACCTGGTGATCGCACTGGCTGGCTGACCAGGCCGCCCCGACAGACGGCGTTCGAGGACGATGAGCAGGCGGAGGAAATGGGGGTGCCGCTCGAGGATTCGCACGGTCTCTGCCAGCACCGCCGCCAGGTGCTCGGCCGGCCGTCCCGCCCGCCGGTCCCACGGGGGCAGGTCGGTGAAGAAACGGTCAGCGCCCCGCTCCATGACGGCCAGCAGGATCCCCTCCTTGGAACCGAAGTAGTGGTAAACGGAGCTCATCGGGATGCCGGCTTCCTGGCCTCGGTGCAGTCCTTCCGGGATTGGTGTAGGGCTCGATTACTCGATCTGGCCTGGCCCGGGCGGTTTTCCCGGGTCGGGATCATCGCTGAGTGATCTTCTCCGTCGTCTATCTGCTCGTGCCCTGTCTGCTCGACGGCCTGATGGTGCTGACCCGGCATGAGGCGTCCAAGGATGCCGAGCTCCTGGCGCTCCGGCACGAGAACGGGTGCTGCGCCGCCAGATCAGCCGGGTCTGTTACCAGCCGGCGACCGGCTGTGGCTTTCGGCGCTGTCCCGGCTGGTCCCCTGCCGGCGGTGGGGTGAGGTGTTCATGGTGACTGTGTGTGCCGAGAATGCCATCCACGGCTGTGAGCAGCAGAGTTGCGATACCAGCGACTCGCTCGTGATGATCACGGATCATGTGCCTGCGGTTTGCATTCCTTCTGATCACACGAATTTTCGCGTAGCTGCGGCTGTCCCGGCATGAGGATGCGAGGAAGACCGCGGAGATCCTGCTCTTGCGCCACCAGCTCGCTGTCCTGCAACGCCAGGCGCAGCGGCCGAAACTGGACTGGGCCGACCGGGCGCTGTTCGCGGTGCTGCTTGGCCTGATACCGAAGGCCCGCCGCCACAGGCTGCGCCTGTTCGTCACTCCGGACACGATCCTGCGCTGGCACCGCAATATCATCCGCCGCTGGGCGCGCACGTCCGGCGGGAACAAACCCGGCCGCCCGGCGACCCGCAGGAACACCAGAGCCCTCGTACTACGCCTGGCCCGGGAGAACCCCGAGTGGGCTAGCGGCGCATCCACGGCGAGCTGGCCGGCCTCGGGGTGAAGGTCGCGCCGTCCATGGTGTGGGAGATCTTGAAGACCAACGGCATTGATCCGGCGCCCAGACGCACCGGGCCGACGTGGGCGCAGTTCCTGCGCACCCTGGCCGGGGCAATCCTGGCGTGCGATTTCTTAACGGTCGACGTGCTCAACGCAACCACGGCCCACGTCCTGGCGGTGATTGAGCATGCCACCCGGTGCATCCGGATCCTCGGGGTCACACAGCACCCAACCGGGCAGTGGACCACCCAGCAGGCCCGCAACCTCCTCATGGACATGGGCGAGCAGGCGGAGAAGGTCATGTTCATGATTCGAGACCGCGGGTCGAACTTCACCGCCGCGTTCGACGCATTACTCGCCGGTGCGGGCATCCGGACCGTCATATGCGGGGGTCCGGCGCCCCGGACGAATTCGATCATGGAGTGCTGGGTGCTGACCGCACGCCGTGAGCTCCTGGATCGGACCCTGATCTGGAACCACACCCATCTGCGCCTGGTCCTCGCCGAATTCGAAGATCACTATAACCGGGCCCGCCCCCACCGCGCCCTTCGGCAGGCCCGCCCACTGGTGCCTCTCCCAGAGCCCGTCGACCTAGATCAAATCCGGGTCGGCAGACACGACCGACTCGGAGGTCTTATCCACGAATACCGGCTGGTCGCATGACGTGGACAGGGTTTTCGGCACCCACGGGTCGTCCGGCGCTGTCTTGCTGGTTGGCTGGGATCTGATGATGCGCGCCAGTGCACCTAGGTCTGCGTTTGAGCCGTGTACGCCGGCTGTGCGCAGGGCGCGGCTGGAGATGCGCCTGCCCGAGGCGTTGATCAGCGCGGCGGCAGTCGCTGCCTCGGTCAGCCGGCCGGGCCGGATGGTTCCGGTCTCCTGCTCCCTGCCGGTCCGGCTGTGGTCTACGTGGTCGGTCACCTTGTCCAGGGGAGGGGACTCTGTCTGATCTGCCGGGCTCGTGGCTTGTGTGTCGGCGCGTAGCAGGTGGGTGAGGGTGGCGCCCATGCCGAGGACGAGGACGGGCAGGCAGGATACCGCGGTGGTGATGGCCCACGGGGGCGTGCGCGGAGCGGGCTTGGGTGAGGAGGTGGTAGGCGGCTTGCCCGGCCATGCCCAGGAGCAGGGAGCTGATCGCGGGCCGGCGGGCGAACCGGCGGGTCCGGGCGGAGACGATGGTGCTGGCGGTCAGCCGGGCGTGCAGCGCGTAGGCGGCGTAGGCCTCGACGCCGGCGGGCAGGGTGACGGCGGTGTCCAGATGCAGGGAGTTCCAGATGCCTGGCAGCGGGTGGACTTCCCCGAAGCCGGTCAGCTTGCCGATGCCGGCCCACCCGGACCAGACCGCGACCGCCGCGGGCAGGGCCAGGACGAGCAGTGGCCAGGTCCGCAGGGCCTGGCCGTGGCCGGTCCGGTCCTGGCGGGCCGGGTCTGTCTGGCCGCTAGTCCCGGGCTGGTCCGGGCGGTCAGTGCGGTGGTCCCTGGGGGTCTGGACCAGCTGGGCCCTGGTCTCGTCCTTGGCCCTGGCCGGTTCGCTGGGCGGGGGATCTGCGTGCAGTGCTTCAGCTGCGCGGGTCATCGCCTGGCCTCCGCGATCCCCGGCTGCCGCTGGGTTGCTGGCCAGGTTCCGCCGGTTCCAGATCCCAGGGCCCTGGGATGTGCAGCAGGTGTGCGGCATGCTCCTGCCGGTGTGCACTGTGCGGTCACGCACGTCACCTGGGCCAGGATCCTCTCGAGCCTTCGTGAGCCGGAGCCGCCAGGTTGCGGGCTCATGTTTCGCGTGCGCGCGCTGATGGGAAGGGATGCTTCAGATGACGAGACTGTGTTCGAACCTGGTGAGGAGGTGGTCATGCCGGTTACCGAACTATTACCGTCCGCGGCGAACCCGCCTGAACCGGTACGGTCTCCGGTGAACGAATCAGCAGGTCAGGGATCGTCCGGGTGAACTCCGGTGAACTGCCGCGTACGTGAGTGGGTTCCATGGCATGCAAGAGGTCAGCGGTTCGAGCCCGCTTAGCTCCACTCATCCTATTTCTGCAGGTCAGAGCCTACTTATGGCTTCGTTCCAGGCCTCCGGGGCGGCTTGCTCAGCGTGCCGCCGACCTGGGGGTCAGCTTAAGGTTCTGGTTTTCCGCAGGTCAGCAGCAAAATTCGAGTGCTAGCGCCAGCTCTTGCGCGGCTAGCAAGAGGTCATGTTTGCATCGCTGTCTTTTCGCAGGTCAGCGGGCATCCGTTCGCCCCTGGCAGATGACTGGTTACCAAGCGGGTTACCGGCAGGCCGGACACTGTGCCTGCCGGAAACCTCAGCCACGACGTCGAGGTCCTCGCGCACGTCGGGGTGCACGGTCTCGTGGGTGGCCTTGAGGCGTCGCAGCCGGCGTGGTTGCCGGCCAGGACGAGGCGAGCGGCGCGCCGGCGCGGGCGAGGCTGTTGCGCTCGCCCGGCGGGCACCAGCACCGGGGACGTGCCGGCGTCATCGCCGCCCGGGCTGGCGCTGTGCCGGAGGTGTTGGGCAGTCCGTTCAACGATGTTGAACCGTGCGCAGCGTGGTGACGGCGCGATCCGGTCGCGGATCAGCTGGACGAGTTCGGCGCGGAGCACGTCTTGGCCGGTGTCGATCGTGGAGCGCCGCTACAGTCATGGACCAATGCACTGCCGGCGGTGACCTTGGTCACTTATCGCACAGGCGCGATGACCGGTTCAGTTTGTAGCATGTTCCTGTCGGACCAGCGCATGTGCCCAGTCAGCATCAGCGCGGCCCGGGCATGGCTGGCGAGCCTGGTCCATGGCAGCTGGCTGAGCGGAGCCTCAGCGACCGCCTACCAGGACGGGATTGATCATCTGCTCTGGGTCGGGCCATTCGGAATGGTGCCGGGCATGTCGCAGCTGGTGCAGGTCCAGATCCTGGACCCGCACGACCGGGACGAGGAATCCGTGACAATGGGAATCCGCTGGGAAGCCACCGGCGTAACCGGCGGACTGTTCCCGGTGCTGGATGCCAACATCACGCTGACCGCCGAAGGTGACCAGGACACCCGGATGACGCTGACCGGCGTGTACCGCTCCCCGTGGGGCACGCTCAGCGCCGGGCTGGACCGGATGCTCCTGCACAAGGTTGCCACGGCAACGATCCATTCCCTGATGACTCACATGAGCAGGGCCTTGAAAGACACCGCCCCTGCCCGGCCACCGCCGTCACCACCGCGTGACAGCGCTGCCCCATAACACTCAACTCCGCCAGTACGGCCCGGTCACCCAACCACAGTCAACGTCACGACAAGATGCCTGGATCGCGCGTTACCCGGGAGCCGCAGCCCGCAGCGGGACCTGCCATTCCAGGACCGTCCCCCGGGGTGTCGCGGGATGTGTGCTGCAGTGTCCGCTGAGGGCCTGGGCCCGGGCTGCGCGTACCAGCTCTTCGCCGCTGAGCCCGGGCATCATGACGTCGCAGACGATCAGGTAGGGGCGGAGCGCTTTCGCGGTGTCCAGGCCGTCCCTGCCGTTGAGGGCAGGCTGGACCTGGTAGGTGCTGGCCAGGGCCTCGCATACGTAACGGTTCATGTCGGGGTTGTCCTCGACCACGATCACGAGTGGCCGGCCAGCCTGGCTGCCGGCCTGGGTCCCGGTAACGCCGACAGTAGGTAGCGGGCCGGGTTCAGGTGCCGGTAGTTCCCGGGCCGCGGGCCCCGGGTGTATCTGAGCGCCCAGCGGTGCCGTGAGCGGGAGCTGCAGGACGAGCATCGCGCCGCCCTCGGGGGCGTCCGACACGGTCAGGGTCCCGCCGTGCAGCCTGGCCAGCTCGCGGGCGATGCTCAGGCCGAGCCCGGTGCCGCCGTGCCGCCGGGCCGGACCGCCGTCGATCTGGCGGAACCGGTCGAATACCGCCGCGCGATGCTGCGGCGCGATGCCAGGACAGCTGTCCGCGACCTTGATGACCGCGAATGAGGAGGTGGCCTGGCGCGCGAGTTGGACGCGGATGATCCCGCCGTCGGGGGTGAACTTGGTGGCATTCGACAGCAGGTTGAACAGGACCTGCTGGAGACGGGCGGCATCGGCCTGCGCGGCCACACGCTCGCTGGCCTGGACCGTGAAGGTGATCCCGCGGTCAGCGACGGCTGTCTCGAAATGACCGCACGCCAGCCGCACCAGTTCGGCCAGGTCGACGTCGGCGTAGTCGAGCACGACCTTGCCTGCCTCGAGCTTGGACGCGTCGAGCAGGTCGTTGACCTGGCTCAGCAGCAGCCGGGCATTGCGGACGATCAGTTCCAGGTCGCGGCGGCGCGGATCACCAGCTGCGCATTGGCCGAGCAGCTTCTGCGCGGGGCCGAGGATCAGCGTCAGGGGGGTCCGGAGCTCGTGGCTCACGTTGGCGAAGAACTGGGTCTTCAGCTCGTCGAGTTCTCTCGACCTGTCGTACAGGACGGCAAGCTCAGCGTTGGCCTCCTTAAGCTTCCGGCTGGCCTCCGCCGCCTCCCGGGTGCGCTGGAAGACCTCCGCTTCCCTGTCCTCGGCGTGAGAGCGCAGGCCCTCGGCGATCTGGTGCTGCGTGTCACCGGCCTGCTTAAGGCGTAGGAACTCGGTGACATCCTCAACACGGTGGATGACAAAGGACACCGTCCCATCGGGCCCGAACACAGGTGAGTTGACCGGGCTCCAGAACCGCTCTTCGAATCCGCCGCCCTCGGACTCCGGCCTGCGGATGTCATACCGCTGGACGGGCATGGCATCGGTCACCCCGTCACGGATCACCCGGGTCAGCGAGGCGCTCAGGTTGCGGACACCGGCCGGCTCAGGATCGTCAGGGTTGTCGGGGAAGACATCGAAGATGCCCCGGCCTATGACCGCATCACGCTGGGTCATGGTGGACCGGAGGTAGGCATCGCTCACCGCGACGACACGCAGCCCTGGATCCAGCACGAGATACGAGCCGGGCGCTGCCTCGAACAGTGCCCGGAAGTCAGGGACCGGCAGCGGCCCTGGCTTCCCTGCACTCATGCGCCTTCCTCCGCAGGCACCGTAACCGCCCGGCCACGTGGTTCCGGGCGGGTCTCAGCTACCAGACCTCTCGCAATGCCCAGCGCAGGCATGACCCTAAGTCTCCCGACTCGCTGAGGGTGCATGAGACGGCCCCGGGATTGTGACGCGGTTCTACGCGCAAGATAACACCGGCCCTGATCGGCTATCCACAAGCTGGATGTGGCCAGGCCGGCGCCCATCGTTTTCGGGCCTGGCGGTCCCCTGGCTGGGGCGGGCAGTCCGCGAGCTCAGCTCCTGCCGTGATGTGCCCCCTGAACTGACGGCGGCAGGGAAGCGCCGGCACTGTCCCGGATGCCATGAGCGTTGCTGCACCGTCCTCAGCACGGCTGCTGGCGCGAGCCGGTTCCTGGAGTGCAGTTCCGCAGGGGTATACCGTTGAAGCGGGTGGTCAGCATGCGCAGGTACCTTGTTGTCGCGAACCAGACCCTGCATCGCGCTGAGCTGCAGGAAGAACTGCACAGGCGGATCAGCGCGGGACCTTGCTCCTTCTTCGTGCTTGTCCCGAACACCAAGGCCGCGCACTACGACGCCGTGGCGGCGGGTGGCATCCTGCCCCAGCCGGGCATGTGGTGGTGGGTGACAGATTACGCCCCTCCCGCCACCGACGAGGAGGCGACTGCGCAGGCCCGGCAACGGCTCAGCCAGATGCTGGCCGGCCTCACCGCGCAGGGCATCCCGGTCCAGGGTGATCTCGGGAGTTCCAGCCCGCTCGGGGCCATGGACAGGGTACTCGCCGATCACCAGTTCGACGAGATCATCGTGGCCACCCTGCCCCAGCCCATCTCGCGCTGGCTCGGGTCCGATCTGCCCCATCAGGCCGAGCGCCGGTTCAGGCTGCCAGTCACGACCATCATCACGAAACGCTGACCCAGCCGGGGCACCTGCTGGTGGCCCATGCCAGTGAATTCCGGGCGCCCGCGGCGACCGGGCCGCGCCGGGGTTCAGCTGCGGAACCGGGTCCCGGCGGTGGCGTACTCGGCTAGCAGGGGCACTGGGGTGAACGCCGGGTCACCAGTAGCGGCGTGCATCGCCTCCAGGACGCTGACGACGTCCGCCGGGCCGGCGTCGTCGAGCATCTGAAGCGGCCCGCGGGGGTAACCGCAGCCGAGCATCATCGCGGTATCGATGTCGGCTGGACTGGCGAAACCGTCCTGGAACATCCGGACGGCGTCGTTGAACTGCGGGTAGGCGAGTGCCGCAGCGAGGAATCCGGGCCGGTCCCGGGACGTGACCGCGTTCAGGCCGAGCCTGGCCGCGAGCGTGACCGCCTTAGCGGCCGTGCTCGCCGCGGTCACGTCCGGCAACACCAGCTCTGCGAGCCCCCGCTTGCCGGTGCTTACGTCTATGAAATGGATACCGACCACATCGGCCGGGTGGCCCACGGCCAGCGCCGCGTCCAGGACCCGGTGCCCCGGTTCCGCTGCCACGATGACCAGGCCGGTTTCGGATGATGGCTGCGGCACGACGCTGATCCCGGCCGCGGTGATCTCGCTGGCCAGCTCATCCAGCAGGCCATTCTCGTCCCTGATCAGCGCGACCTCGGCGGGAACAGGCGCAGATGCCAGGGCATGAGCCTGATCCTCAGTGGCTGCCGCGGCGGTGCTTTGCTGCTGATAGTCATAGAACCCGCGTCCGCTTTTGCGGCCGAACAGCCTGGCATCGCACAGCTTGCGCAGCAGGGGCGCGGGCATGTAACGGGTGCCGCCGAACTCTGCCTGGAGCACCTCGAGGACAGCCAGGGACGTGTCGAGGCCGATCAGGTCGAGCAGGGTCAGCGGCCCCATCGGCAGGCCGAGCCCCACAGTGGCCGCCTTGTCGATGTCCTCGCGGGTGGCCTGCGCGGTTTCCAGCAGCCGCACCGCATGGTTGAGGTAGGGCACCAGCAGCGCGTTCACGATAAACCCGGCCCGGTCGCTGACCTGGACCGGAGTCTTGCCGAGGTCACGGGCCAGCAGCGCCAGCGCGTCGGTGGTGCCCGGCGAGGTGAGCACCGTGGAAATTACCTCGATCAGCTTCATGACCGGAGCGGGATTGAAGAAGTGCAGCCCCGCTACGCGGGCGGGATACCGCGTGCCACCCGCGATCTCGGTGATCGATAGCGAGGAGGTGTTGGTGGCCAGGATCGCATCGGCCCGGCAGGCCTGGTCCAGCTCGGCGAATAGGGTCTTCTTGAGTTCCATGCGTTCCGGTATGGCCTCGATCACCAGGTCAGCGTCGGCCACTCCGGCCGGGATATCGTCCACGGCCCGGATCCGGGCCAGTATCTCCGCCCGTGCGGTGTCGGCCAGCTTGCCCCGGGTGACCGCCTTGTCCAGGGAGGCGCGCAGCCGGGCCATGCCCTGGTCCAGGAAACTGCGGTCCACCTCGATCGCGACGACGCGGCGCCCGCTGCGGCCGAACAGCTCGGCGATGCCCGCGCCCATGGTGCCAAGCCCGATCACCGCTACCTCGCGGATATCGGCTGGCTGTATCACGCTGCTGGTCATGTTGAGCCTTTCGCCTCGCGGTTGCGCGGCCCGGCGCCGCGCTCGGGTAGTCCGGCTCGTGGACGGCTGATCTGACAGCCAGGCGCGATCACCGCCGCGGTCCCCGTCAATACCAGTCTCGTCGCGCTGGCTGACGCATGCATAGTCAAATGAGATCCAGTTGCCCGTGATCCGCCGCCGCGGCTGTCATGCAACGGCGGCGCGCGCCCGGCGAAGCCATTTGACCCTCCAGCACACCCGGCGCGGGCAGGCAACGGCAGCAGATGCGTGGCTGCAGGAGTCGTGGCACCGCGCGGCCGCGAGCATGTCGGCGCTCGCGCTCTTGCCTGGTGGAGGGCTCAGGCGGACCATAGCCACGTCCCGTCGCTCGTGGGGTGGGGCACCGACGGAAGGCTTTCCCCGTGATCAAGTATGTCTACGAGATCGATTATCCGCCGGGGGGCAAGGACAGGTACCTGGCCTGGATCCGATCGATCGCGGACGCTCTTCAGGCTCCCGGTGAACTGCGGCGGCTGGCGTCGTATGACAACGTGTACTCGCTGACACCTCATCGCGTCGTCGAGTTCACCTTCGACTCGCCGGAGGACGCTGCCAGGTACTTCGGCCGGAAGGAGATCGGGCTGATAGTGCAAAGCGAGCTGCCGGCGCATAGCGCCAACATCCATATCAAGGTCCTGGCGCTGCGTGACGATTACAGCAAGGACACCGTGGCCGGGACGGCCGCTGCCCAGCAGGATCAGTTCTGAGGTCCTGTTCGCACGCTTGGCGGCACTGCCAGTAAGCGGCCTCGCGGGGGGGCATGGCCGGCCGCATGCGTCGCTGGCTGTCCGTGCGGGCGGCGTACTCAGCGCGGTCGGCGGAGGAAGGGATCCCTGGGCTCCGCTGGGCTGATCCGCACCGCGCGTCAACCTGGGGCAACGGCAGCGCCGCCGCACCACCGCACCCTTTATCCCGCGACTGGCCTGCACCCCAGACATTGAGTGCGCCGGGTAGGACAGCCCGTTCCTACCTGATCGGTCAGGTTCGGCTGGCGATGGAGTCGGCAACACCGTTCGGGCGGCCGACAAGCCGTCTTCATGGCTGCCGCCACTGTCGGCAACTGCCTGCTGATCTCGGAGCTCATGCCTGCACTGCGTACCGGTAGGGTGCGGGCGGTCAGCCCGAACGGCATCCTCGGCGATCGGCGCAGGACGTCCGCCACTGAGGGCCACCAGCTGCCGGGCTGACAGCTGGACTGAGTGAAACGCTGCAGCGCCTGCACGACATTACGGTCGGCAAGTCACTGCCACATGGCCCCCGGCGCGGGCGCCGGTCGGCAGATGCGGGCTGGACTTCTGGCCCCGGCCGGGGGACGCTGACTAGGCAGGTAACGGCAGGTGAGCAGCATGACCGAGAACGTCGCCCGGCGGCCGACGCCGATCCCAGCCGACCAGGTTGATTACCTGGTTGCCACGGCGGCCCGCGCCCCGTCGGTGCACAATACTCAGCCGTGGCGGTTCCGGGCCGGCAAGTATGCGATCGAGCTGTCTGCCGACCCGGGCCGTAAGCTGCGGGTGGATCCGGCTGGCCGGGAGATGCTCATCAGCTGCGGCGCCGCCTTGTTTGGGCTGCGGCTGGCGGTGCGGTCGCTCGGGTACCTCCCGGTCGTGGAGTTGCTCCCAGACCCGGCGCGGCTCAGGCTGCTCGCCCGGGTGAGCCTGGGCGAGACGGAGCCGATGACGGTTAGGGAACGCCAGCTTCTGGGGGCGCTACCGCACCGGCACACCCACCGCGGCCCGTGGGCTCCTGGCCCGCTGCCTGCCGGGCTTGCTGCCGGGCTCCAGCACGACGCGCTGGCGGAGGGCGCCGAGCTGGCGATCCTCGACCGTGCCATCGCCTACCAGAAACTGGCCGACATCGCTGGTGCGGTCGGCCACAAGCTAGATCAGGATCCGGTGGCCCAGGAGGAGATGCAGCATTGGACCCGGGATGCGGCCGATCCCGGTCACGACGGCATCCCCGCCCACGCGTTCCCCGCCCGCTCCGGCCGCCAACCCGGACGGCTGCCACAGCGTGATTTCGACCTGGGCCGCGGCCTCGGGCTGCTGCCCGGTGGCGGGCCACCACCCGCTGTCACCGCGGTCCTGATCACCAGGGGCGACGGCAGGGCCGACTGGCTCCGCGCAGGTCAGGCGCTGAACCGGCTGCTGGCACACGCAGCGAGCAAATGGGTGTTCGCCAGCCTGCACACGCAGCCCTTGGAAGCCGACTCGATCCGAGCCCTGATCCGCGAACGCCTGGCCCTGCCCGGTATCCCACAGGTGCTGCTGCAGCTGGGTTCCGCCCACACGACCCACGCCACCGCCCGCCGGCCCCCCGCCGACCTGATCGAGCCATGACGTCTGCATCGGTTAGGGTGTTTCGGGTGCGGGTGGTGGCCATGGGGCCTGAGAGTACTCATTGGCGCTTTCCAGTTCGGCTGACCCGGCCGGGTGGGTGATGGCGGCTGCGACGCGGCCGATGAACGTCCGGATGGTCGCGGTGGCTGCCAGGCGCAAGATCGCCTGGTCAAGCCTGGCGCCGACTGCGCCGAGCGGCGGCCGGTAAGCACCGGCGAGCGTGAGCAGCGTGGCGTGTTCCCCTGCCGGGGTCAGTGTGATGTCAGCGTCCAGGGCCGGGAACAGTCTGCCGCCCGGGCCGGCAGCTTCCCATCTCAGTGTCAGGACGCACCGCTTGTCGTGGTCCACCAGATCCCGGAAGTGCACCTCGACCAGCCGGGATACCCCCGGCGCCGGGCCCAGCGGGCCGACCCGCTCCAGGCCGGTGACAGCCCCGCTGTAGGCATCCTGCGAAGCGTCTTTCAGCAGGCTGCCGTGAATCAGATTGGCCAGCCGGGCGCGCGCCGCGGCGAAGCCGACCTCCAGGCGCACCTCGTCGCCGACGAACATCACACCAGTCAACCCGCCGGGCGGAGAGCCGAATGCGGACCTAGGTCCCTGATCCAGACACCATAGGTCCCCTCGACAGCTGCCACCGGGACAGATATCCGAAGACGGGCAGTGCTGGTCAGCTGGCCCCGTTCGGCGGCGCGGGGCTGGGTGGGGGCTGGCCGTGGCTGGCGAAGGCGTGATCGCGGATGTCCTGGATCGTCTCGTCCAGGCGCGCCAGAGCGTCGGTGATGCGCTCCCGGGCCACATCGCTGGGCAGGTCGGCCGCGGCCTGCAGGCTAAGACCGACCTGATAGAGGCTCTGGACAACACGGTCGAGCAGTTCCTGGCTGCGGTCGGCTTGCTCGGCGACGGCCGCCCACGCGAGATCCGCGAGATCCTCGCGCTTGCGGATCTCGGTAGCATCCCGGATCACGGTCAGCGTGAAATGACCGGTTGCGGTCGGCACGGGACTGAGGCTGATCTCGACCGGGACCGTGGCGCCGTCTTTGCGCAGGCCGACAAGCCGTGCCCGGTCGCGCATAGGGCGGGGCGAGGGCTCCCGCGCATAAGTGGCGCGGTGGCCGCGGTGGGCAGCGCGCAGGTCGGCCGGGACCAGGTCCTCGACTGGGCGGCCGATCAGCTCGTCCCGCCCGTATCCGAGCATGTCCGCCAGCCGCCGGTTGGCCAGCACGATCCGCCCGTCATCATCGGTCAGCGCCAGGCCATCGCCCAAGGCGTCGATCAGCTGCCACAGCAGCGCCGGGGTGATGGCCGCAGATCCTGGCCCCGCACGACTCTGACGCGTTCTGAAGAACTGACGGGCTGATCCGCGAGTACCGGCACCCTCACCGGGACGGAACTGCTCAGCAGGTGCATCCGCCGCGATCGCTGCTTCCAGCGACGGGTAGATCGGTATCTGGCGGTCGAGTCCCTCGATGCCCAGGACCCGCCGGACGGTCTGGGCAGTGACCACCAGTTTCAGCTGGGTGCGGCTGACGACCGCGCGCTGATAGGCGCGCGCAACGGCATTCGCGCCAGCGTGATCGCACGAAAGCGTCGCGCTCATGTCCGCGATCACGGCAGCAGCCCCGCCGTTGATCACCGCCAGTAGCTCCTCGCGGATCTGGCCGGCATTGGAGACAGTGATGTGCTCCGGCAGGGTCAGGACCGCCTGCCGGCCCGCCCACCACAGCGGGAAGGTGTCATCAAGCACACCAGCAACCCAAACAGACATACGGACCCGCACACAAGCAAAGCAGCCCATCTGCCGATGCCCGCCTGCACATACTCATGCGTAATAAAGCGATCAACGCCGCGGTCGTCAATGCGGAAGCCGCGCTCCCAGTTGCAGGTCGTGCGAAGTTCAGACGCTCCCTGCCGAATCTGGCGCACTCTTCGGGTCAGGAGTTCGCGGTGACCGGGCGGCCCGGAACTTCCAGTTCTGCCGCATCCGCCCCCTGGCCTTCATCCCGAGACCGGATCGGCGTGCCGTGTCCGCCCTCGTGGCAGTTACCTGAACCGCGATTGGCAACTTCGGGGACGAGGGTGTCCTGGCCGCCAGGCACCGAAGCGCCGGGCGCACGCCCCTTGTTCGATCCTGGATGCAGGCCTCAGTAACTGAAGGTTGTCGCCCCCTCGTCCCCGATCCATTCCCACAGCTGGACGCTGCCGGCCAGTTCGGCGTTGGGCAGCAGCCCGCCCTTGTCTAGCTGCTTGGCATTGAAGCAGACCGGGCAGACCATGAACCGGCCGCCTGCTTTGTCATACCGCGCCAGCAGGTCGGGCAGGGGCGGGCAGCCCTCGCACGCCACGCCGGCCGCCACGCCGTCCAGCGCCAGCCGGACGGCTTCCTTGGCCTGGAACATCAGGGTCGGCCGTCCTGATTCGGCGGCGCCGACCGCGACGAGGAACGCTACGGTCACCTTCTCCGGGTCCTCCAGGCCGGTGCTGAGACTGATCACTGCCTTTCCAGCCATGACTGCTCCCTCTCCTCCGGTGCCACTGCCGGTCCGGGCCTGCTAGGCGCTCCGCTCTAGTTAGCACGATCGGTCGTACTAGGTGACCGTACGACCGGTCGTGCTATCTTGTCAAGACGATGAACGACACTGCCGACCAGGCAACCCGCGGCCAGCGGCGCCCGCGCGCCGACGGGGAACGCACCCGCGGCGCGATCTTGCGCGCGGCCGCGTCACTGGCCACCGTGGACGGGCTGGAAGGCCTGTCGATCGGGAACCTGGCGGCTGCGATCGGCATGAGCAAGAGCGGCCTGTACGCGCACTTCGGTTCCAAGCAGGAACTCCAGCTGGCTACCGTGCAAGAGGCAGGGCGGATCTTCGCTGAAGAAGTCGTCCAGCCCGCCCTCGTGGCGCCAGCCGGGCTGGCCCAGCTCGAAGCCGTGTGCGAGGCGTTCTTCGACCACCTGCAGCGGCGCACCTTCCCCGGCGGCTGTTTCTTCGCCGGGGCGGCGTTGGAGATGGGCACCCGCCCCGGCCCGGTCAAGGAGGCGGTTGCCGCCTTCCAGGCCGGGTTCGTGAATCTGATCCGCGGCTTCGCGGCCACCGCCATCGAGCAGCAAGAACTTCCCGCCGGGGACGACCCCGACCAGCTCGCCTTCGAACTGAACGGGGTCATCCTGGCCGCCGACGCCAGCTTCGTCCTGCACGACAACCCCGCGGTCTTGGACCTGGCCCGCCAGGTCGTGCACCGCCGGCTGGGCCTCGGCAGCGGCAGCGACGCCGGCCGACGGTAAGGTCACGCCCCGGCCGCCGTGCACACGAACGCGCCACAGCCCGCCCGGCCAGGAACGCGTGCCACCAAAAGCCCGATCTGTGCGGGCTCGCCAATCGACACCGAAATGAGCTACCCCGCACAATTAGGCGGATACGGGTGGCAGGTGCCGGGTGGCGCCGAGCACAGAGCGTGCTGTGAAGGACGGACGAGTTCTGCCGTACAGCCTGTGTCTCCTGGCCGAAGGTCCTGTGCGCAGGGGACGTTGGTCCGTGGTGCGTGCTCCCGTGAGGGGGTGGACTGACTGTGACAGAGGACCCCAGGCAGACGCGGAGCAACGGATCAGATCCGCGCACCGCGCAATCGAGATCCGCGACAAGCGGAGACGGGTCCTCTCGTCACGTCCTGCCTGGATTACCTCGTGCTTCAGCCAACGCAGAGCGTGAACGACGCGCCCATCCCTGTGCACGCTATCGGCCCACGGACGCGCAGAACGCGCCTATCTGTAAAGCCAGCTGATCAACCTGGCGCCAGTCCAGTAGCCGAACCGAGCGGCGGGTCGGCGCTCCAAGTAAGCCGGGCGTTCATGATGGAGCTGATGCCCGCTCGGAAAGCCGAGCGGCGGCGGGTATGCGCTGCTTGCCGGGGTGAGCCCGTCATGGCCCGGCGCGCCGGCGGCCGGATCGGCCAGGCCAGTGCACCAAATTGGTGTAATTGATGTAGAAGATAGTCGTGGACAGACGCGCGCTTGTTCTGGGCGGCGGCGGTGTCACCGGCGTCGCCTGGGAGGTCGGCCTGATCGCCGGGCTGGCCGGACTGGGCGTTGACCTGGCCGCGGCTGACGTGATCATCGGGACATCGGCCGGCTCGGTTGCCGGTGCTGACATCGCCTCCGGGCGGGAGCTTGAGGCGCTGTACCAGGCTCAGCTCGCGCCGCCGGCCCCCGAGCCCGCCGCCCGGATGGGCTGGGGCATCATCGGCAGGCTGATATGGGTCATGAGCACCAGCCGGGACCCGGCGCGGGCACGGGCCCGTGTCGGCAACTGGGCGCTAGCCGCGCGCACCATGCCCGAGGCCGGCCGGCGCAAGGTGATCGAGGCCCGGCTGCCCGCCAGCGACTGGCCCGCCAAGAACCTCAAGATCACCGCTGTGGACGCGCGGACCGGCGAGTTCGTGGTGTTTGATTCCGCCGGTGACGCCGGCCTGGTGGATGCGGTGGGCGCCAGCTGCGCGGTGCCCGGAGTCTGGCCGCCGGTCACCATCGGGGATCGCCGTTTCATGGACGGCGGCGTGCGCTCGGTAGCCAACGCCGACCTGGCGGCCGGATATGAGCGGGTGGTTATCGTGGCGCCGGTGGCCAAGGGCGCCGGCCACTGACCAGCCCCCGCCGGCAGGCGGCCGCGCTCACAGCGGCCGGAGCCCGCGTGGTGCTTGTGCAACCGGACCGCGCGGCCGTGCACGCCATCGGGCACAACGTGCTTGACTCCTCGCGCCGGGCGGCATCGGCGGGGGCCGGCCGGGCCCAGGCCGCGGCGGAAGCGGCTGCGGTCCGGGCAGTCTGGCAGGCCGACGGCGGGTCGATCGCCTCCTAGCCGTCAGGCCAGCGGCTGAGGCAGCGCCCCGGCCGCGGCATAGGCAGCGGCCGCCCGGGTCGAGCAGGCAGCTGGCGTGCAGGACGACCAGGGCACCGATCTTTAGTGGCCAGATCTCATTGGGCCACAGTATGAGCTGGTCTTCGGCGGCCAGCCGCGGTCACCGGAACCAGGATCAAAGCCCCCGGTGGCATTCGCCTGGGCGGCCCGCGCAGACCCTGCAGCTCGACCTGACCCGCGACCCTGAGGCGGAACAGTACAGGCGGAAAGAAAAGGATTGCCTTATGCCGCCGAAGACCGGCGGTGCTGCAGGCCCTACTGGTGCCCTCGCACGCCGGGCGGAATAATCGCGTCATGCACCTCATCGGCCCCGCCGGGACGTACACGCCGCCTGAGGGCGGCGAATCCAACCACTGGATCGTGCACATGAACAGCGACGCCCTGAGCCTGGGCACGTACTCGATCCCGGCGGGCGGGACGGATGACCAGGAGCCGCACACCGAGGACGAGGTCTATGTGGTACAGGCGGGCCGCGCCACGCTGGTGACGGCCTCGGGAACGGTGCCGGTGGAACCGGGCAGTGTGGTGTTCGTCCCGGCCGGCGAGACGCACAAGTTCACCGACATCACCGAGGACCTGGCCCTGGTCGCCATCTTCGCGCCGCGTTACGGATCACGCACGCCCCGCTGAGATTACCGAGGGCGGAACGGACCATGGTGGCGGCCTCTCCGATGGCGCGCCAGTGCGTCGGCGCGCTCGTTGCCCGGATCGCCAGCGTGACCTTCACCCACCCCCACGGTGACATCGTGCCGGCTTATCGCGTCCGCCTGCCCGCGCCCCGGGTCGTCGTCCTTGACCGGCTTCCTGGCCGCGGTCTTCCAGCCGTTGGCTGCCAGCCCTTGATCCACTTGGTGATCCCGTCGAACAGGCACTTGCAGACTCGGTAGGCGGAGGGTGCGGCACCGGTGGTGGTGAGCCATTGTCCGACCGAGGCGTTCATGCTGCGGCATACCGGGTCCTCGGCCACGCCGACGCCGGGGGCGAAGGTGCGCATCTCAAAGGCGTGCTCGGGCTGGCCAGCCACTACCAGGATGAGGTCGCCCGTCCCTGGCCCGATGTCGTCGAGGACGTTCGCCGCGACGTGCAGGCCGTGATCGACCATGACGGCGCTGCATGGTGACCAGCGCAGCGACCAGCTGCCTAGCTTCACTTGATGTGCGACGGATCGGCTCCGCTTGACGCGCGACGGACTCTAGGTTTGTTCTGGTTCCAGATGATCCGTTACGGCGAGCTGCGCTGTTATCGACTGGGCGAAGCCGGTGAGCGCAAAGCGTCAATGAGCACCCGGCCGTGTGGCCGCGCCCGCCGGGAAGGTCAGTGATTACTTAGGGGCGGGTGCCTCACGACAGCTTGGCAGAGAGGGGCGCCCTCGCGGTCCGGGACAGCGTGAATATTGCTTGGCCAGGGAGGAGGCTGCGGAATTACCCTCAGATTCCTGGGCGCTGAGGGAGGCCGAGTTGGACCGCGATGTGCTGGACACGATCGAGCGCGAGATTGACCAGGAGGTGCGGGCGCGGTTCCCCGGCAGCGCGGTGCGGCAGGCTGTGCTGCTGCAATACGGCGACGACCCGGAGATCGAGCCGGGGGATCTGTGGGTCCGGGTGCTGCTCGACGAGCCGGACGGGCCGGACGACGACTGGGGGCCGGCCATGACGGCATTCGAGCAGGCCAACGAGACGGCGATCGAGCAGTTCCGGGGCTACCTGGCGGCAAAGCTCCGGGAGATCATGGCGGTCGAGTACGTGTTCAGCAACAACCCCGTCACCTGGGACGGCGAGGGACCCCGGGGCGGCATGCCCGTCGCGCAGCGGCTGTCGGACATCAGCGAGTGGGAGCACGGCGAGGCTACTTTCGTGCTGGTCGCGCTGGGACCGGCTGGCCTGGAAACGGTGGACACGCTGATCATGGCGGGAATCGCGGCCACCCGCGCGGAGGCCATCCGGTGGGCCGTGGACCGCGTCCGCGAGGGGCCAGCGTACCAGCGGCTCGGTGAACTGAGAGGCGACGCCGAGGTCATGGACCGTGACGTGCTGGACACGATCGAGCGCGAGATCAATGAGGAGGTGCGGGCGCGCTTCCCCGGCACCGCGGTGCGGCAGGCCGTGCTGCTGCAATACGGCGACGACCCGGAAATCGGGCCGGGGGATCTGTGGGTCCGGGTGCTGTTCGACGCGGACGGGCCGGAGGACTACGAGCCGACCCTGATGGCATTCCGCCTGGCCAACTACACGGCGATCGAGCAGTTCGCGGGCTACCTGGCAGAAAAACTCCCGGAGATCAGGCTGGTCGAGTACACGTTCGGCAACAACCCCGTCACCCGCGACGGCCACGGGCCCCGCTTGAGCAATCTCGTCGGGGAGCGGCTGCCGGACATCCAGGAGCAGGAGCACGGCGAGACCACCCGAGAGCTGACCCGGCTGGGACCGGCTGGCCTGGAAACGCTGGACACGCTGATCATGGCGGGAATCGCGGCCACCCGCGCGGAGGCCATCCGGTGGGCACTGGACCGCATCCGCGAGCGGCCAGCGTATGGACGGCTCCGTGAACTGAGAAGCGACGCCGACAAGCTCAGGAACGAGTTCTGAGACAAGGCCAGATCACCGTCGAGCCCGGTTTCTCTGCCCGACCACGTTCAGCTCCCGAAGCATTGCGGGAATGTCGTATCAAGCGAAGCCACGGTGTCGCATATCAAGCGGAGCCTGGCACCTGTGCGCCCCTGTTGCGGCGAGCAGCTGTGAGACCTCGGCTGATGCTTTCCGGATTGTCGTCGGGTGATGCTTGACGCAGATCCTAGATGTTGTAGTCGATGTCGCCCTCGACACCAAAATCGCTATCGCTGTTGCTGGAGGCCAGGTATACAACAGCAATGAGCGAGGAGACCCTGCCGGGCGGCAACACCGACGGCGCCGTGCGGATCGGTGGCGTCGTCCACAAGCGGGCCTCACCTTGGACGCCGACGGTACACGCCCTGCTGCGGCACCTGGAGGATGCCGGCTTCGACGGCGTTCCCAGGGCACTCGGCTTCGATGAGCAAGGGCGTCAGATGCTCACCTACCTGCCCGGCGACACGGTCGGCAACCGGACACCGTGGCCAGCATGGGTACATAGTGACTCGACCCTGATCCAGGTCGGCCGATGGCTGCGACGGGTCCATGACGCGACGGTGAGCTTCGTGCCGCCGACGGACGAAAGGTGGTTCATCGGCGGCACGGTGCGACCGGGCTTGATCGTGGGCCATCAGGATGCGGCGCCGTACAACGCAGTGGTGGACGGCGACCGGTTGGTCGGTTTCTGCGACTGGGACACGGCGGGGCCGTCTTCGCGAGAGTTCGATCTGGCGCTCTCGGCCCTGTGGTGGGTGCCGTTCTGCCCGCCGAGCGCGGTCGAGCCGTTGGGCTTCCACGACTTCGACGGCCGATCCCGCCGCCTTCATCTCCTGCTTGACGCCTACGGGTACGACGCAGACCGGCAAGGATTCGGTGCCGTCGTCGTGCAACGCGCCCGGCGGCAGGCCGCCGCGATTCGTCAGATGGCCGGTAGCGGTGATCCGGCCGGGACCCGGCTGTTGTTCGTCGCGGAGTACTTTGAGTCGGCCGCGTCGGACATCGAGGCGTTGCCGGGCGACTTCTGGACGCCTTAGCGCAGGCTCCTGCAGCATGAGCGGGAGCGTCATGCATCAAGTGGAGCCGCCACTTCTGACCAGTAAGGATGCTTGCTCCCCGGTCCGGTGACACTTGCCACGGCTGGCGGGGCGGCTGCGCTGGACCGCGATAGACCCGATTGTGCAGGTGACACTTGCTGCCGGTGCAGGCGGTCGGATGAGCCCCCGCAGCTGACCTGCGCATGGGAGGAGCCAGTATTAGCGCTGATCACGGCTCCAAGAGTGCCCGTTCGGGCGCCTCCCGGGCGCGCCTCTGGCGCCCGGACTGATGGCGGTGCTGACAGCGCATGCGCGGGCTTCTGATACTGAACGGCCCGTCCGTACGGCCGGGATGCTGCTCGACAGCCGCTGGCCGCCGTTACCTGGCCCTGCCTCTCGCGGTCCGTGCTCGCGGTTTCGGGATTGATCAGGCTCGCGATGGCCGGATGGCGGCGCAGCCGGTCCAGGCAGCGGCGGCGGGTGGGCCCGATGCTGCCGACCGGGATGCCCAGCCTGGCGCTGATCTCGGCGTAGGGCACCGGGGGATCGGCGGCGAGCAGGATGATCAGCTGCTGGCAGCGGGAGGGCAGTTCGGTGAACGCCTCGCGCAGCGCGGCGTTGCGTTCGGCTGCGAGCAGCTCATGTTCGGCCACCGCGGCGCGGGTGTCCGGGATGTTCTCGGTGTCCAGGACCAGGAAGGCTGCCTGCGGCCGCCGCGCGGCGCGCAAGACCCGGCAGCATTCCCGCCGGGCGGTGTTGGCGAGCCACCCGGGCAGCGCGGCCGGATCGCGGAGGTTATCAAGCCCGTCTACCAGGCGCAGCCACACGACCTGGACGACGTCCTCGGCGTCGGCGTCGCCCAGTCGGTACTGGCGGCAGATGGACCAGATCAGACGGGTGTACCGGTTGACGAGCGCGTCCCACGCCTGCTTGTCGCCGTTTCGCGCGCGCGTCACCAGGTCGGTGACCGGCGGGTCATCGCGCGCCGGGTTAGCGTCCTCTCGCGCCAGCGCACGGGGACCGCGGTTAGTGAGCTGGCTGCGGTCACGCTGCCGCGGGGGAGTGGCCCCACAGCAGGTGGCGGCGCAATGGCCGGGAAGATTGCCATGAGTGCGTGATCTGGCGGGCACGGCGGCGTCCGTGGTCAGCGCGATGCCCGCCGCGCCCGCCGCCTGCAGGACAAGGGATGCGGCCTGTTCCTGCGGCTTCGTCAGGCCAGGCCGCGTCCCGGCCTCGGCTGCCTTGATGGCCATGACCTCTCCCTATTCCTGTGTGCGATCATGAGCCTGCCCGCACGCGACCGCGTACTGGGGCAAGCCTGCCTGGGCACCGCGAGTGCCCGAGGTGAGCTGGCGGGCCATCGCAGCTGCTTCCACTGTCCGCAGCGACCAGGGTGTTCACCACACGTGAGAGCACACAGGAACACCCACAGGATGCCGCCCCCGCGTCATACGCCGGGTGATGGCGCGACCCTGGCGCACCGCCGCGGCCGCGGCGAACAGCTCGGTTTGTTGCCCAGATCAGTACACGGGCGGGTCGTAGGTCCTGATCGGCGGCGGTGGCCCGTCGTAGCGGGTGATCTCGACCAGGACGTGCTGGCCGGTGCAGCCCTGGCCCAGTGCGGAGGAGCCTCGGTCGCGGGTCAGCGCGTTCGGATTGCCGTGCACGCAGGTGGCCATGTCCGGAGCGGACGGATCGAACCAGGCACCGGTCGAACAGCTGCATCACCCCGGGCCGGAGGCTGTCAGTCACCGCCACGCCCGCCAGCAGGCTGCCGATGTCGTTGCTCATCCGCACGAGGTCGCCGTTGCGGATACCGCGGTTCGCGGCGTCCCGCGGATGCATGCGCAGCGGCTCGCGGCCATGGATCTTGGACTGCTGGCTGTACTCGCCCATGTCCTGCTGGCTGTGCAGCCGGGTCGGCGGCTGGTTGGCGATCAGGTGCAGCGAGAACCGCGCCGAACGGGGGGTCCCGAGGCACTCCTCTGGGTCCAGCCAGGCGGCGTAGCCCGGGCAGTCCGGATAGCCGAACCGGGCGACCGTCGCCGAGAACAGCTCGATCCTCCCGCTGGGCGTGGCCAGCGGATGCCCCTCTGGATCGGCACGAAAGGCCTCGAACAGCCTGACAGGAGCCTGGTGGCGTGGCAGCGCCAGCTCCCCGGCGGCCCAGAACTGCGCGAAGTCCGGCAGTTCCAGCCCGGCTCGCTCCCGCCATTCGGCATAGATGTGCGCCAGCCACCCGCGGACGTCGCGGCCTTCGCTGAACTTCCGGCCGGCGCCGAGGCGTTCCGCTACCTCGCAGAAGGTGAGGTACTCGTCGCGAGCCTGCCCGGGCGGCGGCACCACCTGGGGCATCACGCGCAGGGTCAGGTCGCCGGGTCCGCCGCCGACGTCCTCACGCTCCAGCGTGGTCGTGGCCGGGACCACCACGTCGGCGTGCCGGGCGGTCTGCGTCCAGTGGGTCTCGTGCACCACGAGCGTGTCCAGGCGGCGCAGCGCCCGCTGCAAGCGGGCGAGGTCCTGGTGGTGGTGGAACGGGTTCCCGCCCGACCAGTAGGCCAGCCGGAGGTGCGGGTAGGTGGCGAGCCGCCCGTTGAACGGGTAAGGCTCGCCGGGGTGCAGCAGCGCGTCGGCGATGCGAGCCACCGGGATGGACCGGCTGACCGGGTTGCGGCCCTGACTCAGCCGGGGCAGGCCGAGCGGGTTGGTGCCGCCGCCGTAGTCGCCCATCGAGCCGTAGCCGTGGCCGAATCCAGCGCCGGGCAGGCCAATCTGGCCGAGGAAGGCGGCCAGTGTGAGCCCGGCCCACACGGTCTGCTCGCCGAACTGGGTCCGCTGCAGCGACCAGCCCACGTTGACCAGGGTGCGCGCGGCGGCCATCCGGCGGGCCAGCCTGCTGATCGCGTCCGGTGGCACATCGGCGATCGCCGCCGCCCACTGCGGCGTCTTGGGCTGGCCGTCGGTCTCGCCCAGCACGTACTCGCGCACGCGGTCGGCGCCGACCGTGCAGCGCTCCAGGAACTCGCGGTCGCAGCGGTCTTCGGTGATCAGCACGTGGACCAGGGCCAGCATGACGGCGACGTCGGTGCCGGGCCGCAGGGCCAGCCACTCCGCCTCCAGCGCGGCGTCGGTGTCCGTGCGGACCGGGCTGACCGAGACGAACCGGACTCCGCGGGCCGCCGTGGCCGCCATGGCCGGGGCCGCGGTCTGCCGGGCCCGGCCGCCGGTGGTAACCCACGTGTTGGACCGGCGCGGGCCGCCGAAGCTCACGAGGAGGCTGGCGTGCTCGGCGATGGCCTCCCAGGAGACCGCCCGCTGGCGGAGGTCGTCGGCGCCGGGTGCCCCGATCAGGTACGGCAGGGTGAGCGCGGATGCGGCGTGGCTGTAGGTGCCGATCGAGCCGGTGTAGCCCCCGATGCAGTTTAGGAAGCGGTGCAGGTGGCTCTGCGGGTGGTGGAACCGGCCGGCGCTGCCCCAGCCGTACGAGCCGCCGAAGATGGCCTCGTTGCCGTATCGGGAGCGCGCTTGGTCCAGTTCGCCGGCCAGGATGCCGGTGAGCCGGTCCCAGGAGACCCGGACGAATTCATCGCGGCCGCGCCGCTCGTCGGGTCCAGGACCGTCCCGGAGCCAGCCGCGGCGCACCGCAGGGTAGCGGATGCGGCTCCGGTGGTGCTGTGCTCCCGGCACGTTGCGCATGATCGGCGCCGCAGCGGGGTCACCGGATCGCGGCTCGATGCCGATGACCGTGCTCAGGTCACCGTCCCCGGCGACCAGCACGTCGTAGGTTCCCCAGTGCGAGCTGGTGGTCACCTGCCGGGGCGCCGGTACGGTCCGGCCGGTCAGTCACGAAGGCAGGCCTCGGGGAGCAGCCCTCCGGTACCGGCTGCCGTGCACGACCAGCGGCAGCCGGGCGGGATTGCTGTCGAGAGCCTGCACACGCAGCAGGATAACGTCGTGACGGTCATAGCCGCGGGTCGTTGTATCTGCAGGCCATCATTCAGCACACAGATGCCCCGTTACGACAGCGGCCCCGCCGAGGCGTGAGTGCGCCCGGCGGGGCCTGGATCTCATCCACCCGCCTTACCGGAAGGACGAGACCATGCAAGACACGGTAGACCAGGCGCCCGGCGCAGTGACGCGCGCCCTGGCCCGGCATCATCGAGGGCGCCCGGGTCGTGCCGTGCGGCCAGTGCTGGGCGCAGCCCCTGGCCCATGCACCGTGAGCGGGCCGCCCGGTTGCCACGTGACACGTTTCGCCTGGCTACGGCGCCGGGGCCTGCTGAGCGAGCACGACATGGCCGTGGCACTGGAGGCGGGGAGTGTTCACCAACGCAACGGCCTTGCAACGGCCTTCCGCCCGGTTCACCCCTTCCGCCAGGGAGCCGGATTAACACCGTGAGCTGTGTCTCCGCGCCTTTGTGCGCGCCTGGCGCCCGGCGGCTGATAGGCGATCTCTCTGGCCCGCTCGGCGATTGTGGCGAGGTCGTCTGCCTCCATCAGCTCGTGCGTCTCGAAATGCGTGAAGGCACCCGAGCTAATGATCGCCAGGGTCGCCGCGGCATAGGTGTGCGAGTCAGGCATCTCGACGATCGCCACCCCGTCGTACTGTCCGAACATCCAGTAGTAGCACTCAAGGCTGCCGCCAACGGACTCCACCAGCTCCCGGACAGCCGCTGCCCGGTCTGAGGGGTTCACGACGAACCGTTTGATCGTCTCGCCGGTGAAGCCGAACAGAGCCAGGTATTTCGCCATCACAACCACCCCCAGTGCAAGGACGCCGCCCCGACCGATCTTGCCGGCGAGTATTGCCCGGCGGGCAGTCTCCGGTAAATACGCGCTGGTCAGGGCCCGTCGGGGTCGCATGTTCATGCTGGTGACGCGGCTCGGGAGCGAGCACTGACTCGGCCGCGCCGCACGCTTTTGCCTAACTCTGTCGCCGGACGCCCGCGCTTTCGTTGGGATGTGTCAGTTCTGGCGTACAAGCCCGGTGTAGCCAGCAACCAGGAGGGTCGCTAGCGCCCAGCCGGCTGCAGTCGCTCCCCATGCGCCGACAACCCAAAGCCAGCCATATCGCGCGTGACCGTCTGGGCCCCAGTGATCGGCCTGGTGCACGTTGATGATCGGGATGACCGTGTTCAACGGTGTACCCGAACGGGTAAAAGCATGGGTAATTGCTGGTGCACTCGGTTGCGGTCGGCACCGGATGCAGTCCTTTGATGTCTCCGGTCGGCACGATCACCTGCTGGTGCTGTCCAAGGAGCGACAGCACCAGGAAAGCCACGAACACAGCGGCCAGGCCCGCCGCGGCCCGCCAGGTCTGGTATCCGTACCTAATGGTCTTGTCCAGGAACCGGTTGCCGGACTTGCGGTACCGGTTGAGGTTGCCGTACTTCCGCAGGTCACGGCGCCTGGCGATCGCCACCTCGCGAGCTTCGGTGTCCTGCCCGGCCTGACGGTACATGGCCGCCAGCTGCTCATACGGCTGTGCAGCGAAGGCCGCCGGCTTAACCCCCTCGTACTGGCTGCGGATCCACTCCAGCCGCTGTTTCACGCTGGCTTCACCAAGCCCGCCATAGGCGAAGCCGCTAAGGCGGAGCCGCCCGTCGAGAGGCCAGTACCCGTGTGCCTGCTCACCCGTTGGCCTCCAGTTATCCTCCAGCTCGCCGACGTGGGCGTCCTCCAGGTTGACCCCCCCGGAGAATTGCCCATCGGGCGCCCACCGCAGCACGCCAGCTATCTGCGCCTCTGTTGCGGTGAAGTCGAATGTGATCTCGCCTGCGCCGGCCAGTTTGGCCGGGCTCAGCACCAACTGGTCTGCACGCACGGATTTGAGCGATACGGTTCCTGCGGCAGTGAACCCTTCATCGAGCAACACAGCGGCGCCGACCTTCATCCCGTCGGCGACCAGCGCGTTGCCATCATGGTCGGTACCGGTCAACTGCGCGCCGCTGCAGCTGAGCTGGCCAGTGATGTCTGAGCGGGCCAGCCGGACCGCCCCGGCGGCGGTGAATGGCAGCCATACCGCGCCGTCGTCGGCAGGTCCCTTGTCGAGCAATACATCATGCCCGGCCTTCATCCCGTCGGCGTCCAGCGCGTTGCCGTCGTGGTTGGTGCCGGTCAACTGCGCGCCGCTAAAGCTAAGATCACCGGTGATGTCCGCGCCATTCAGCACGACCGCCCCGCCGGCGGTGAACCCCTGGTAGAGGTGCACCTCACCACCGACCTTCATCCTGTCGGCGACCAGCGCGTTGCCATCATGGTCACTGCCCAGCCGCGCCGCGCGGCAGCTAAGATCGCCAGCGATGTCCGCACCAAGCAGCCGGACTGCCCCGTCAACAGTGAATCCCTCACGGAGAAACACCTCACCACCGACCTTCATCCCCTCCGCAAGCAGCCCGATGCCGTCATGGTTACTGCCCAGCTGCGCGCCGCCACAGGCGAGATCGCCAGCGATGTCCGCGCGGGCCAGCCAGACAGCCCCAGCGGCGGTGAACCGGTCGTCGAGATACAGAGAACCTCCGACCTTCATCCCGCCGGCGACCAGCGCATTGCGGTCGCTGTCGGTGCCATTCAGCTGCGCGCCGCTGCAGATCAGCTCGTCTGTGATGTTTGCGCACATTAGCGAGAGTGGGCCGGTGCGGAGGGTTGAGCGGCTGAGGTCAATCTGTCTCGCCGTTAGCATGCTGGCTGTCAGGCCCGCCAGCTGGCACCCGGTCAGTGCGACCCGCGAGGCGGTGGCATGGTCGAGGCAGACAGGACCCTCGGCGTCAAGGTAACAGCTGTCCAATGACAGCGAGCAGCGAAGGGTTGCCCCTTCGAGATCCAGCAACCCGCCGATCTTCACACCGCGCAGCCGGACCCCCTTGGCATGTACCGGCCACTGCCCCCCGACCAGCAAGTCCCGCAGCACAGCCGCGCTTACCGCCCGCTCCTCACCCCACAACTGCATCGCAGTCAGATCGAACGGGCCCTCACCACAATCCAGCAGCTCCCCGGTCGCAGCCTTAGCCCGCATCTCTTCTTCCAGCGGCGTTGGGTGCCCGCCCGGCAGGGTGAGCTTTACCTGCGCGGGCGGCTGCGGGTCTGTGTCGCTGGTTTCCAATGATCGCTCACCGCCGAACCACGTGCTCGGAACCGGACGCTACGCCTAGCCGTCCGGGCCCGCAAATGCGGGCTTCCCCTCGTATCACCGGTGCCAAGAATCCTGGCGGCGGTGTTCACCCTGATGACTCAACTAGCTTCTGCATATTTGCCCGCCAACAAGCCATGGCATGTTCACCAGCGGGCTTCCCCTCGTAGCGCGGATGCCGGTAGGCGCGCCCGGCGGGCGCCAGCGGCTGACGCGGTGCGATGCCCGGGGCAAGATGATGCGATGGATATGGAGTCGTTCCTTGCTGCGGCACGGGAGTTGCTGGCAGTGCCATCGACCAGCGACCGGCCCGGTGAGCTGGTCCGGGCGCTCGACCTGGTGCTCGATTTCGTGGGGCCCGGTTTCACGGTGGAACGGTTCGAGTCCGGCGGCAAGCCAAGCGCGCTGGTTTACCGGGATGCGGCACGGCCTCATTTCCGGGTCATCCTCAACGCTCATCTTGACGTCGTGCCCGCCGCGGCGGGCCAGTTCCGGCCGCGCCTAGCTGGTGGCCGCCTGTACGCGCGGGGCGCCCAGGACATGAAGGTCTCGGCGCTGGTGCAGGCTCAGGTCTTCCGCGAGCTCGGCGGCCACCTGCCGTACCCGGTCGCACTGCAACTGGTCACTGATGAGGAGACCGGCGGCCGGGACGGCACGCTGCATCAGCTCGACCAAGGCGTCAGAGGCGGGTTCGTGATCATCGGCGAGCACAGCGGGCTGGACATCGTGACCGAGTCCAAGGGAATCATCGCCGCTACCCTGCAGGCTGCCGGGCGCGAGGCCCACGGCGCCTACCCATGGCTGGGCGACAACGCCCTGGTTAAGTTGCACCGCAGCCTGGCCAATGTACTGGCTGCCTACCCTGTCCCGGCCGAGGAAGCCTGGCGGACCACCGTCAACCTGGCCCGGATCCAGACCCCCAACACCGCCCGCAACCAGATCCCTGCAGCGGCCGAGGCATGGCTCGACATCCGGTTCCCGCCCCAGGACACGGATCTGAACGGCAAGACGACCCGCCAGATCGCCGCTTACCTGGATGGCTTCTGCGAGCCCGGTGTCACAGCCGCCGTCCATCAGGCCGACCCGCCGCACCGCGCCGACCCGGGGCGCCTCGAAGTACGTAGACTCCAAGCCGTCGCGCGCCACCAGGGATACCGCGGCGGCTTCCTGCGCAAGCACGGGGCCGGAGACGCACGCTTTTACTACCAGCACGGCATCGACGCTGTCGCCTTCGGCATCGGCGGCGACGGCCAGCACGGCCCCGGCGAATACGCCGACACCACCACGATCGCGCCGTATTACCGGGCGCTCACCGAATTCCTCACCGATCCCGGAACACAAAGATCAGGGACTAGCGAAGGGACAGCATGGTTACCGAGACCCACGGTGCCGAGATGTGCATCCCCGTGCTACGGCAGCCCCGGTCAGGTGAGCTCGCCGAGGTACTGCGGCAGCATCCGGCGCCACGTAGGCCAGTCGTGCGCCCACTGCGGGCCCCAATTGTCCACCCGGTTAGGGATGCCCTTCGCGCCCAGGGCTGACGCCATGCGCCATGACTCGTCAATGTTCTCCCAGGCGCCCTGCCCGGACGCGAGCACGACGAACCGCTGGCGGAGCAAGTCCAGCTGCGGCCCGTCCAGGCCCGGCAGGAACTGCAGCGGCGCCGAGAAGAACAGGTCCTGGGTCCAGGCCTCGTAAAAGCGCTCGATCCGGTAGCTCCCGCTCATGGCGATGGCTGCGGCGAAGACGTCGGGATACCGGCACAGGACAGCCACCGCGTTGAACGCGCCGATCGAGGCGCCGCTGGCGATCACGTCCGCGGCATGGCCGCCGAGATCCGCGTGGATCGCCGGCACCACTTCGTGCCGGATGCATTCGTGGAACTGGTGGAGCAGCCACAGCCGGTGCTCCGGTGAGCCCGCCTTGGTGATCATCGCCTGGCCGGCGAGGCTGTCGATTGAGTACAGCTTGACCCGGCCCTCGGCGAGGAGCTGCCCGCACGCGTCGACCAGGCCGTTACGCTCGATCTCCTCGGCGTCGCCGCCGGCGGACGGGAAGACCAGCACCGGCCTGCCGAAGGTTCCCCAGCGCACGACCGTTATCTCGTCCTGGAGTCGGTCGGAGAACCACCGGTCGAGTGTTTTCACGCAGTCACTCGTAGAAGAACTTCTGCGGACCAGGGAATATCCATGACAGCCCTTCCTGAAGCCGGTCGCGCCAATTTTCCCAGTTGTGCCCGTCTCGGGCCTCGATGTAACGGACGGTCATCCCGGCGGCCTCGAATGTCGGAATCATGGACCGGTTGCGGATGATCAGCGGCTCGTAGACCCCGCAGCTGACGAACAGCCGGTCAGCGACCCGGCGCGGAGCGGCACGATACCGGTTGACGAATCGCACCACCGGCTCGAACGCCGGCCCGCCGCCATGGTCGTTGCCGATGTCGGTGAAGACGAAGGAACCGGACTGCAGCAGCAGCGAACCGTAGAAGCTCCGGTAGCGGTAGGCAGTTGACAGCGCTGCGACGGCACCGAAGCTCGCCCCCATCAGGCACCGCGCGGACGGCGTGCCGGCCAGCGGGAACTCCGTCTCCAGCCATGGCACCAGCTCAGCTGTCAGGTAACGGGCATGCGCCGCCGAGTTGGCGTACTCGGCCAGCCGATCTCCAGGGGACACGAATGCCACCACGGTCTCGGCTACGTCCAGCCGGTGGATCAGGTTGTCGAGCACCGTCTTGGCGGCAGCGTACCTGAGGTAGTCGCCGCCGTCGTGGACGACAAGCACCGGATAGCGCGCGGTGCGCCGGAACCGGGCCGGCAGGTACAGCGTCACCTGGCAGTCGCGGCGCAGCGCTCGGCTCGGAACGACCAGGTCGACTAGGGACCCGGGGCGGGCCTCCGGATCCGGCTGCGTCCAGCCGGGTACCTCGTACCCGTGGGCATAGCAGACTGACGAGCTGCCGAGCGGGCTGTGCGCCAGACGGGGGTTCAGCGGGTCGTTGATGCGTTCGCGTCGCTCGCGGCCCGCGATTTCAAGCTGGTACTCAAAACGGGAGCCCTCGGGTAGTTCCAGCACGACGTACCACAGGTCGGCGCCCCGCAGCCGACGCAGCAGGATGCGCTCGGGCAGCCCGAAGGTCTGGTGAACGAGGCGGACCTCATCGGCCTCGCCCCGGTACAGGAACGTGCAGCGGGCGCCCTCGACAATGGGTACCTCGTATCGCGCCAGGAATCGGTCGATGACGGCCGGCTGAAGCGGCCTGCGCTCCCGGAGCCTGTTGATGGCGAGCTTCCGGCTGACTGCCGGGCCGCTCACGGTGGTCAGGCTGGCTCCAGGTCACTCAGGTGGCCGTCCATGGCGAGCACCCTGGTCCCCGGCGAGCAGGCACCATCGCCGCGGGTCTCGATCCGGGTGCCGTTCTCGAGCGGAATGCAGCGGGCAGGCGCGAACCTGCGCGCGAAGACGGCCATCCGCGGCACGTCATCGAGCAGCATCCGGGCCCTGGCATGCGGCAACACCACTACATTGCGGAGCACGCTGAGGCCGCTGCCGTAGAGTTCGGGGTGACCGGGTCCCTGCGGCGCACGGTCGTAGAACAGCACGATCCGGTCGGTCAGCGCCATCGCTCCTGCGGACCATGCGATCACGGGTGAGCGCAGCGACGCGGCGACACTGTACATATGCAGGGCGTCGGCCAGAACGCCGACGTGGCCGCCGGCGACAACCAGTGCGGCGGCCTCACTGAGCAGGCGGCCGACGGCGGCGCGGTGCTCCGCGATCACTGGCCGGCCATGTGGCTGCCACCGCTGGTAGAACTCGCCGCGGACATCGCTGATACGCCGCAGGTGCGCAGCGTCGAGTTCGCGGACGGCGGCGAGGGCCTCGGCAACAGCGTCGGCCCGGATCTGGTCGCGGTCGGCCCGGAGCTGGAGGGCGTAGACCGCCTGCAACGCATGATCCAGCCGCAGCAGGTAGATGTCACGCAGCTCCGCAAGCACGCCCTGCAGCTGCCGCTCGCCCGCGGCGAACTCCGGATCGCGCTCCTGCACGTCGAGCCATCGCCGGAACAGCGAGAGATTGATGTCCCGGCCGCCGAGCAGCTCGCTCAGTTCCGCGTCGTCGGGCTCGCGCTCCTGCCACCCGGCGGTGATGGTGGCGATCGGTCCGTCGATGCGCAGCGATCGCATGACCGCGCCCACCGTCGGCGTGCGCTGCGGTCCCAGCAGTATCACCCTCATGAGGCGTGGACGTGAAGCGTGCGCCCCACCGAGTCGAGCATCGCATGCAGCGCGTCGTAGTCGGGATGACGCATCCGCACGTATGCGTTGGCCATATAGCCGGCCTTCCACCGGCTGGGTCGCGGTCCCCGGCGACGGCAGGTGGGCGTCGATGACCCACTCGCCGTGCTGCTGCTGTAGCTCCTGCACTCCTGAGTAGCCGGTGATGTGGCCATCGCTGTCGGGCCGTAGTGCCACGATGCCGCTGGCATAACGCCGCGTCGGCGTCGCAGCGGTCGCGCCGTGCACGATGGCCATCGCCCATTCGCGGTAGACGTCGATCTCGTTGCCCGATGAGTAGAGGTCCCACGCGCCCACACCCGGCGGGCGGCAGCCGATCTCGGAGAATTTGAGCCCCTTCGGGCCGAAGAACCACTCCATGTGGGTCGCCGACGTGCCTATCCCGAGTGCGGTGTTAACGCGCCGGCCCATCTCGCGCAGCTCGGCGTACTCCGGTGCTGTGTCGATCCGGTTAGTGGAGATGAACTGCGGCGAGATCCACCGGGTTCGCATGGCGTCGAGCACGTTCGGGTAGTAGTGGGCGGCGAAATCCAGTGCCACCTGCCCGTTAACCGTGATGGTGTCATAGAAGCCCTCGTGGCCCTCGACGAACTCCTCCACGGCGATGGACTCGGCGCCCTGGCCGCCGAAGATTCCCAGGGCGTGCTCGAGCTCGGCGGCATTCTCGGCCCGGATGGTTCCCGCTGCGCCGGCGCCGCTGCGCGGCTTGAGTATCAGCGGGAAGCCGACCTGCTCGGCGAAGGCGTGTGCCTCCGCGGCGCTGCTCGCCGGGGCCGAGGCGGCGGTCGGTACGCCCGCCTCGCGCAGTGCGTGCTTCATCGACGGCTTGTCCCGGCACAGCCACGCAGTCTGGACGGATGTGCCCGGGATGGTGCAGGCCTCCCGGACGTGGGCGGTGGCCAGGGTGTGCGCTTCGATCGTCGCTTCCATCCGGTTGACCCATAGCTTGTCCTGCACCCAGCGGACTGCGCGTGTCATCGTCTCGACGTCGGTGACTGACGGCACCTGCTCATAGTGGTGCAGCCAGCCCTTGAGCTCGCCATCCAGCGCTTCCGCGGGGGACTCGCCGAGGCCGACCACCGTGGCGCCGACCTCGGCCAGCGCGCGGGCGAAATGGCGCTGGCTGGAAGGGAAGAACGGCTCGACGAAGACCACGTTCATGTGAGGCATGCTAGCCGGGCGGCGGTCTGCTGGGCAGCGGCCGGGTGGGTGGCTCCCCGCCGTCCGCGCCGGTACTCCCGGCGGCCGGGGCGGTTTCCCGGCGGCGCAGCCCGCCGCGCCTTGCTGCCGGAGGGTACCTTTCAGGCATGGTGGCCGCTGCTTTTGTCGCGCCTTATCTGCTTGAGGCGACGAGACGGTTCGTGGATGCCGCGGCGAGGCTGCCTGATGCCGAGCTGGCGGTCATCACGTGCGAGCCGGCGGACCGCGTGCCGGCCGCGCTGCGGCACAATCTGGCCGCGCACTGGCAGATCAGCGATCCACTCGACGTCGGCCAGATCGCCGGTGCCGTGGCGGGCCTCAGCGCGCAGATCGGCCCGGTGCAGCGGCTCCTGGCGGTACTCGAGCAGTTGCAGGTGCCGCTGGCACAGGTCCGTGAGCATCTGGGTATTCCCGGTATCGACGTCACCACGGCGCGCAACTTCCGCGACAAGGCGCAGATGAAGTCCGCGCTGCGAGCCGCCGGCGTCCCGTGCGCGCGGTATCGGCTCGCCGATTCCGCTGCCGCGGCGGCCGGGTTCGCCGCGGAGGTCGGCTACCCGCTGGTGGTCAAGCCCCCCGCGGGGGCCGGGGCTAAGAGCACGTTTCGCCTCGATGATGATGATGACCTGAGCACGTGGCTGGACGCAGCGCCGCCTGCACCGGACCGGCTCGCGCTGCTCGAGGAATTCCTCACCGGCGATGAGGGCTCGTACGACAGCGTGCTGATCGACGGGCAGGTCGTCTGGGACTCGATCTCGAACTACCTGCCCACGCCGCTGGATGTGCTGCGTAACCCCTGGATCCAATGGATAGTGCTGATGCCCCGGGACATCGGCGGCGCTGAGTATGCCGGTATCCGGGCGATCGCGCCGACGGCACTGCGCGCTCTCGGGCTGCGCTCGGGGCTCACCCACATGGAGTGGTTCCGGCGCCCCGACGGTACCGTCGCCGTATCCGAGGTCGCGGTGCGTCCGCCTGGCGGCCAGATCACCTCAATGCTGTGCTACGCCCACGACTTCGACCTGTACAGTGCGTGGGCGCAGCTCATGGTGCACGGCACCTTCGCCCCCCCGCAACGCAACTGGTCCGCAGGGACGGTGTTCCTGCGCGGGCAGGGAACGGGTCACGTCACGGCCGTGCGCGGCCTCGACGTGCTGCCGCCGGAGGTGAGTTCCCTCGTGGTCGAGTCGCGGCTGCCGGAGCGGGGCCAGGCGTCCTCCAGCAGTTACGAGGGCGACGGCTACATCACCGTCCGCCACCCCGACACGGCCGTCGTCACCGAGGCGCTGCGACATTTGGTGAGCGGCGTGCGGGTCGAGCTCGGCTGACCACGATGAATGTCCTGATGATCTCTCCGGGCTACCCGGCCGAGATGGCGTTCTTCACCCGCGGCCTCGCGGCCGTGGGGGCGTCCGTCATCGGTGTCGGCGACCAGCCGGTCTCGGCCCTCCCGGCCATCGCGCGCGATGCCCTCACGCACTACCTGCCCGTTGGCTCCCTGGCCGCCGAGGATGCCGTCGTGGCCACCGTGCGGGACCTGGCCTGGCAGGCGCACATCGACCGGGTGGAGTGCCTGTGGGAGCCCTACATGATCCTCGCCGCGCGGCTGCGGGAGGAGCTTGGCCTGCCTGGCCTGACAGTGGCTCAGACGGTGCCCTTCCGGGACAAGGAGCGGATGAAGCAGCTGCTCGATGCCGCTGGCCTCCGGACACCGCGCCATCATGCCACCGAAACGGTCGCGGGCGTATGGGCCGCTGCGGAGCGCCTCGGTTTCCCGCTCATCGTCAAACCGATCGCTGGGGCCGGCTCGGCCGACACTTACCGGGCCGACTCAGCCGCTGAGCTTGACGCCATCCTGCCGGCGCTCCGGCATGTGCCGCAGGTCAGTGTCGAGGAGTTCATCGATGGGGAGGAGTTCACCTACGACACCATCTGCGCGGGCGGGCGGGTGCTGTTCGAGAACATCTGCTGGTACCGCCCACGCCCGCTGCTCACCAAAATGCACGAGTGGGTCAGTCCCACCACCATGACGCTGCGCGATCTGGACGCGCCCGATCTGCAGGGCGGCCGGGGACTCGGTGCCGCCGTGCTCGATGTGCTCGGATTCCGCGACGGGTTCACCCACATGGAGTGGTACCGCAAAGCTGACGGAGAGGTCGTGTTCGGCGAGATCGCCGCCCGGCCGCCCGGCGCGCGCACCGTCGACGTCATGAACTATGCGACCGACGCCGACCTCTACACGGCCTGGGCGGATGCCGTCACCAATGGGCGGATATCGGAGCCGATCGACCGGCGCTACAACGCCGCGAGCATCTTCAAGCGCGCCAGGGGCAGCGGCCGGATCACGCACTACGAGGGCCTGGACCACCTGCTGGCTGAGTACGGGGAGCACGTGGTCGCGGTGGACCTGCTCCCGGTCGGCGCCCCGAGGCGCGACTGGCGGGCCGTGATCATCTCCGACGGCATGGTGATCGTCCGCCACCGTGAGCTTGCGAAGACCATGGAGATGACGGAACGCTTTGCCGCCGAGTTCCACCTGTACGCAGGCTGAGAACGGTCGGTATCGGTTCCGGCAGGGGCGTACGGCTGCGCGGGTCGCCGGACGGAGTCAGGATCCGGCTGGCACGGCAGGCAGCGGCAGGTGTGCGGTGATAGTCGTGCCCTTGCTTGGCACGGACCGGACTTCGAGCCGGCCGTCGAGAGCGGCCAGCCTGTCGGCCATATTGCGCTGGCCTGACCCCATCGGGGTGCGGCTCGCGTCGTAGCCGACCCCGTCGTCGGACACCGTGAAGCGCAGGGAATGGTCGCGCGCTGCCATGCAGATATGGACGTGGGACGCGGCAGCGTACTTCGCAATGTTCTGCAGCGCTTCGAGGCAGCAGAAGTACACCGCAGCCTCTATGTTCTGGCCGAACCGCCCGATACCGTCCGCATCGACCACGACCGGAATCGGCGACTTGTCGGCCTGCGCCCGCAGCGCCGGGACCAGCCCGAGGTCCGCCAGCAGCGGCGGGTAAATCCCCCTGGCCAGATCGCGGAGGTTGCTGAGCGCACCCGCGGCGTCTTCCTGCAGCTCGCCTAGGAGTTGCCTGGCTTCCGCGGTGTCCTCCTCCACGACTGTGCTGGCCAGGCGCAACTTGATGGCCAAGGCCACCAGGTCCTGCTGCGCTCCGTCGTGCAGGTTGCGTTCCAGCCGGCGCCGCTCCTCGTCCTGGGCTGCAACCAGGCGCTGCCTGGACGCGCGGAGGTCCTCGATCAGGCCAGCGTTGGACAGCGCCAGGCCAGCTTGTGAGGCCACGTCGATCACGAGCTGCTCGGCTGCCGGGTTCAGCGGCTCGTCCCGCGGCATCCGGATGGAGATGGCGCCGAGCAGCTCGCCTTGATACAGGACTGGAGCGCCGAAGTCGGTGTCCGGCAGCGTAGGCAGCTGGTGGCCGTCCACTGGGAGGGGCTCCGCCGGGCTGCCGTCTGAAGCGGCCTCGGCGCGCAGCTCCGATCCGACGCGCAGCCAGACGACCACGCGCTGGGCGCCGGTTCCTGCGGCCACGATGGTGGCCATCTGGGCCAGCACGTCGCGTGCGTAGCCGCCGCCGATGCGCCGCGCGAACTCGGAGAGCACTTGATAAGGGCTGGCCCGCCTGCCGTACACGATCCGGTTCGCAAGCCGCGCGGCCCGCAGTCGAACGGGATGGAAGGCCACCGCCACGACGACGGCCGCGATTGCTGACAGCAGCGGGCTGCGCCGGTCTCCAGCCAGCGTGCCGATGCCGGCCACGAGTCCGGCGTAGACGGCTGAGATGAAGACAGCGAGCGTGCCGTATTGCAGTGCCTTGCTGATCACGATGTCGATCTCGTAGAGCTTGTACTTCAGGATCGCCACGGCGATGGCCACCCACAGGCACACCAGGGCCAGGCAGAACAGCACCTTGAGCGGGGCCAGCAACGGCACGCCGGTGTCTGGGCGCGACGATATCTCCGGTGCCTCCGCCAGCGGGATGATCGTGACCACGACGAGCGCAGCGGCCGCCGCGAACCACTTCAGCTGCAGCCGCTCCTCGCCTGACGACCGGACAAATCTGGTGATCAGTGCGGCACCGGCGACCACCGTGGCGGCCGGCCACAGCACGAGTAGCAGGGAGAGCAGGCCCGGATACCATCCCTGCCTTTGTGGCGCGAACGGGTCCCGCCACACCCGGCTGGCTCGCGCCACAAAGCCTATGGTGTCCAGCGCGTACACGGCGGCCACGAACCAGGCGGCCGGGCGCCAACGGCGCGACGGCAGCAGCCCGGCCGGGAACAGGAGGAGGACGAACGCGAAGGCCCCGGCCGGAACTATCCAGATCCAGTTCACGAGCCATTCGGCCGCCCGGGCCCCGGGCATCGGCCTGGGTCGTGCCGCGATCAGCCCGTACCACCCGTACCCCTTGCTGAAGAAGCCCAGTCCAAGCAGCAGGCCGGTGGCGAGCAAGATCCAGCCGATCTTGTTCGCGGGCCGCCGGGATGCCAGCACGAAGCCCACCACCGGGACGGCGACGAACGTCAGTTCTTCGAAGACATCAGGAAAGTTCCACAGGCCCGGCGTCGCGACGTGCCGGCCGAGATACATCAGCGGCAGTCCGCCCAATAGCAGCGCAATCGACAGCGCCGCCACGCCGCCGGTCACCCGGCGAAGAGTCCGGGGTGTCATCCGCGCCTCCAGCGCGATCCGCTCCGCCTGTGTGCTTACAGCCTGACCGGCGGCACCGCATGTCAGCTGCAGTGTGGCCCGCCTGGCTGTCCGCAGACAAGGAGGACACCCTTACCGGGCGACTCGTGCCAGCAGGCCTACGAGGGCCGCGCCGCGGCCGCGAGGCGCTGGGCCGGCGTGGCGCCATGCGCTCGTCGTTCGACCTGAACGGGGCGCGGGCTCGCCCTGCAGCAGGTGCGGCGGTTCGAGGAAGCGGTCACTGCTTGCCATGAGGCTCTGGTCATCTTCCGCGAGACTGGAGATCATCACATCATCAGGATGATCTTTCTCAGCTGAGTTGCCCCGATGGGATGTGGGCGGCTTGGAGGCCGGGGCTCAGCCGCCGGCCAGATAGCCATACCTGTCGCGGAAGGCGTCGGGTGTGAGCCCTGAGGCCTCCGCGATCGGGCGGAGCCTCTCCGGGTCCTCGAGGTCTTCGCGGTCCAGCCGGATCATGTACTCGCGGGCCACCCGGTATGAGCTCGACTCGACGTTCACCAGCCGGATCCGCACTCGCCCCGTTTCCGGATCGCTGAACGACCCGAAGGGCAGCGGCACCATGTGCCCCTCCTGGATCGTGATCATGCCGCCGGGCTCGCCGCCCTCCAGCAGCTGCTTAAGGTAGTCGACGGCGCTGTAGCCGAGGTCGCGGGTGTACTCGATGTCGAAGGGGATGGGGGGCGCGCACCGGAGCTCGTAGCCGATGTTCTTGCCCTCGACCGTGACGGTGCGCCCTCGCTCCTTGAAGCGGTCCTTGACCTGCTTGGCCAGCAGGCGGTCCAGCTCCAGCTCGGCCAGCCGGACGTGGCCGTGCTCGTCTCGCTCGACCTCCGGCATGGCCTTACGGAGTTCCTCCTGGGGGAGGCGCAGGCCGATGCCCTCGGCGAGCACCGCCACGCCGAAGGGGCGGCCGTGGGCGATCCGCTTGAGCATCGAGGTCTCCAGGACGTCCACCAGGCGCGACAGCCGGATGGGCTCGTCGCGGGGGAACTCCTCGGCGATCATCGTGAGGGTGGCCCCGGCCGATTTTCCGATGCCCATGGCCAGGTGGCCGGCCGAGCGGCCCATGGCCACCACCAGGTACCACCGCTGGGTGGTGATGGCGTCGGTCATCAGGTTGTTGACGAGCTGGACCCCCACGCTCCTTGCGGTCTCGAAACCGAAGGTTGGCGTGCCGCCCGGTAGCGGCAGATCGTTGTCGATGGTCTTCGGCACGTGCGCCACGCGCAGGGTTCCTCCGGCCGCCTCGGCCAGCCGCGACGCCGAGAACGCGGTGTCGTCCCCGCCGATCGTCACGAGCGCGTCGATCCCCAGCTTCTGTAGCGACTCGAGACAGGCGTGCAGCCTCCAGTCTGGGTCCGCGGCGTCCTCGTCTCGCACCGTCGGGTTGGCCCGTGAGGTCCGGATGATCGACCCGCCCAGGACGTGGATTCTCGACACGTCCGTGATGGACAGGGGCCGTGCCTCCTCGATCCGGCCCTCGATCAGGTGCTGGAAGCCGTCCATAATTCCCAGGACGTCCCACCCGGAGTTCCGGGCCTCAATCGTGGCCGCAGAGATGACCGAGTTCATCCCCGGGGCGGGGCCGCCGCCGCACAAAATTCCCAGCCTCACGCCCTCATCCTCCCAGCAACCAGGCGAACCTGCCAAGCACGCCGACCCCGGGCCCGGACCTGCGGTGCTGAAGCACCCCCTGAGCTGGGGCAGCGGCACGGCGCACAGCCCCGGAACTAGGGATTTGCCCGAACAGATGCGCGGATTCTCAGCGGCCGGGAGCAAGCCCACCATCGCTGCTGCCGGGGCCGCCGCCACAGGCCCCCGCGTTCGCGCGAGCCCGGCAGGCCGCCGAACTGATGCCGTGACTCGTGAGGGCGGCGTGGCGGCAACGCCGCTTCAGGTCAAACGCGAACGCCCCAGCTGAACAAAAGCGAGGGGCAGGCCGTTTCCATGCGCCATCGAATCGCAGCTTGGAAACTGGCATTCGTGACTGCCGCTGGCCATAGCAGGCGAGACGAATATCATGGGCTCTCGGCCAGCCGCTGGATCGGTCGTGCACTCTCCGCGGCTAGAAGCGGCCGACCGAGCCACCCGCCTCCACGGGTCACGAGAGTGCGTTTGTGCGCACTCCGATACGCCGTCGGCCGGGGACATGGCGAGCAGGGTCCAGGGATGAGATCCGATCGCTCGACCTGCTTCGGATGCCGATAATGGTGGGGTGGACCCACGGATTGTGCGCTACAGCGAGCGGCCTGAACTCTGGGACAGCACCGGTGACCTGTTCGCTGACGTCTGGCCTGAGTACAACCAGCACGGTCAGGTCCTCAACCACTACTGGGATCAGCTCTACAACGTCTTCCCCGAGTGGCAGTTCTTTCTTTGCGACCCCGGCAATGATGAAGTCCTGGCCGAGGGGCATACCATTCCGGTCGCCTGGGACGGTTCTGATTCTGGCCTGGGACCAGGCATCGACGCGACCATCGCGGCCGGCTTTCAGCTGCGAGCAGCCAGCGGCCAGCCCACCTGTGTGTGCGCGCTTGCCGCCGAGATCCCGGCGCGCCATCGTGGCAGGCACCTGTCGGGGGTGCTCTTGCGCGCGATGGCCGGCCTGGCGCGGGAAGCGGGACTCAACAGCGTGATCGCGCCCGTCCGTCCCAGCCTCAAGGACCGCTATCCGACCATCCCCATCGAACGCTACGCCTGCTGGACTCGGACCGACGGGTCACCGTTCGACCCCTGGGTCCGGGTACACGCCCTGCTGGGTGCTCGCACCGGCCCAGTCATCCCCCGTTCGCTGCACATCACTGGCACCGTCCAGGAGTGGGAATCATGGACGCAGATGCGGTTCCCCGAGACCGGCGACTATGTCTTCCCGGCTGGCCTGACGACCGTCCACATTGACCGCGAACGCGATCTGGGCGAGTACTGGGAACCCAACATCTGGATCATCCACACGCCCGAGGTTCAACGTGGGTGACGCCGCGTGCTCATGGCGAGTGGCGCGCGTAACACCCGCTGCGGAGTACGCCTGCGCCGCGTGCGAGCGCGGCGGTGCGCCCGCTGCCGCGACCGGTCCCCTGCACATGCCGCGCCGGAAATGAGGAGATAAACGGACAGAGCTGAGGTGGTCGCTGAGGCACCTATATCCGGACCCTGGCGGCCTGGCGCCGCTGCGGGTCGAGCGCCATGATGACCAGGGCCGGACCGTCATGACGCTGCCCGGCACGAGAGAACCTGGCGACGGCGGTGCCGATGAGGGTTGCCTCCACGATGTGGTCACGGCGGCCGGTAGTTTCCGGGCAGTCCCGCTCGCGCACCCGCATCTCCATCGTGGCGATGACTACGCCCTCGGCGCCGAGCCGCTTGATGTCACTTTCCAGCTGGCGCCTGGCGTCGTGCCGCGACTGGCTGACCAGCTCGGTCCAGCCCGCGACCTCGGCGTTGCCCGAGCCCCAGCGCGCCTGGCGGGCGGTCTTCCGGTCATCGTGCCGCGACCCGATCGAGATGCCGAGCACGAGCCCCGCGGGCACCCAGCCCGCCATGATCAGCTTGGCGAAATCCTGCCCGGACACCGCACAGGTGAAGGGCGCCGGCTGCCCGTGCGTGGCGCCCGGCGCGCGGACCGCGGTGCCGAGGGCCGTGAACTGCGCCCCGCCGAGGGGGAACGATCCCCGGGACAGCCGGACGCCGACCACCCCGTGCCCGCCGAGCCGGGCGCACTCGGTGGCCATCCGGCCGACGGCCGTGTGCCGCGCCTGGTCCATGGTCTGCACGAGCGGGCCGAACGACCCCGGGGCGCCCCGCCCGGACACCTGGGTCGCCGGCTGGGATGGCAACCCGCCGCCGGGCGATCCGTGCGCCCCGGGGCAGCTATACCCGCTGGCGGATCCGGCGCTGTAGACGGCCGCGCCGAATACCTGGCCGACGGGTTCGAAGCCCACGCTGCGGATGGCGGCGAACTCGTCTGCGGTCAGCGCGGACCCCCACGTGCCGCTGGACCGGATCTCCGCCATCCGGGCCTCGGCTACGGCGGGCAGTTTTTCGCTCACGCTGCCAGCCTAGGCCTCCACCCTGCAGGGATCTGGGGCCCGGGCCTGCCCGGCCCAGGGCCTGACTGGCCAGGTCGGCGCAACGCCTAGGACCGCATGTTTCAGGCGGACCGTAAATCCGGGTGACCTGTGGTCGCTGGCGCCACGCAATGGGCCGGCAGGCCTTGACGTAGAGGGCGTCATCCCTTGATAGCTACCCGGCCGTCCGGGGTGCTTTCGGTGCGGCAACGGCCGCGGAATGCGGCATCTAACCTGCACATCGCCCACAGCATTGTTACGCTCCGGTGCCAAATCTCGCTGCGCGTGACGCGAGAACCGCCGTTCGGCGTGGATGCTTGCTGGATGCCGGTCCGGAACGTGGGCCGTCCGGATCCGGGGTATTCGGCGCGTCATCTAAATGCCAGCTTGGCGAACCCGGGCGAGCCGAGGGCTATGCGGGCGCGAGCCACGTGGCCACCTGGCCCATGAGCGGTGAGCCGATCGACTCCTGCACGCTGCGGGCGAAGAGCCACTGCCGGACCCGTTGGGCGTCGATCCCGGCCAGGCACGCCATCCGGCTGGCCAGCCCGGCTGGGTCGGCGGCCAGCCGGTCCTCGCAGTTGAGCATGTGCTGTAGCAGATCGTAGGCGGGGTCGCCGACATAGGGCTTGGGGTCAATGATCAGCCACGGTTCCCTGTACGCGGCGAGAATGTTGTCCGCATGCAGGTCGGTGCACAGCAGAACCTGGCTGTCCGCGGTCTGCGGCAGTTCCCGGAACAGCGTGATCCCAGCCTTGGCCAAGCCCGGATCAATTCGCCCGGCAGCGGCGGCCGCATAATCGCGCTCGAACTCATCCGCCCAGGCCGCGCACATCTGAGCGATTGGGCGGAACGGGTAGCTCCCATGCGGCTGCGCCCATAGCCGGCCCAGCAGCCTGGCAACCACCTGATCCTGCTCGGGCCCGGGCAGCATCTGACCCAGCGGAATGCCGGGCAGGCACCTGGAAGGGTTCCAGCGTGGCCACCGATCATTCCTCTGGTGTGCAGAAATGAACGATCTGAGCGTGGTTATCCGCATGGTGATCATGAGGCGAGGGCAGGCGGACTGCGGTTAACCAGCTTGATGGTGGCTGGGCCGCCATGGCGTGTTCCGTGGTCGCCGGGTTTCACCGGGCGGGAGTTCACGCGTGTAATCGATATTGGTTACACACAGTTGTGGTGGTGAGCCGGAGGCGGTGATCCGCCGCATGCCCGGGCCGGTGAGGCCGCTCGGCGCGGGCGGGTCAATCTTCGGCCCGGGGTCCAGAGCCTCTCGCTTACCTGCCCTCCCGCTCCGTCGTCAACGCCGCGGGCTGGCCGTTGGCGCATCGGGATGCGTACGACATGAGACCAGGGCATCGCCCTCATAGCGGCATCAGCCCGTGCAGCGGGAAGACCGCATTCCGGGTGGCCATGATCGCCTGATCGGCCGGATCGCCTGGGTTGTAGCCGGACTCGAACGGCACGAACTGGGCGGGTGCTCCGTCTGTCATCTGCTCGGGTGCGGGCTGGCCGGTTCGCTTCATCACATATTCACGCCACAGGAGGGGGGTCGGCGTCCCTGGGTCGATCGGCTGGCCTGCGGCCTCGGCGAGCAGGTGCGTCCAGGTCCGGGGCACGACACTCACGAGCTCGTATCCTCCGCCGCCGGTGAGCAGCCAGCGCCCGCCGGCCAGGTCGTGGGCGAGCGCATGGATCGCGGCATGAGCGGCGCGCTGCGCGTCGATGCTCAGCTCCAGGTTGGCCAGGGGATCCAGCCGGTGGCTGTCGCAGCCGTGCTGGCTGACCAGGATCTGTGGCCGGAACTGCCGCAGCAGCGGCGGGGCTATCGCGTGGAAGGCGCGCAGCCAGCTGGCATCGATGGTCCCCGCCGGCAGCGCGACATTGACCGCGGACCCTTCGGCGCCGGGGGCGCCGGTCTCGGCAGGCAGACCGGTGAAGGGGAACAGGGTCGCCGGATGCTCGTGCAGGCTGATCGTCAGCACCCGCGGATCGTCATAGAACGCTGCCTGCACCCCGTCGCCGTGGTGCGCGTCGATGTCCACGTAGGCGACGCGCTCGGCGCCCTGCCGGAGCAGCCAGGCGATCGCGATCGCCGGGTCGTTGTAGACGCCGAACCCGCTGGCGTGAGCGGCCATGGCATGATGCATCCCGCCCGCGATGCTGGCGCCATGCCCGGCCGAGCCTGACCAGACGGCGCGGGCCGCGGCCAAGGTCGCCCCGGTCACCAGTGCCGACGCCTCGTGCATGCCGGGAAATACGGGATTGTCCTCGGTGCCCAGCCCGAACATCCGCGCTACGCGGAGCTGGGTCCCCTGCAGGCCGTCGCTGGCATCGGGGTGCTCAGCCCAGCGGCTGATCGCCTCCACCGTCGTGATGTACTGCGCGTCATGTACCAGCTCCAGGTCCGCGTCGGTGGCCGGGGCTGGAGCGGTCATAGTCACGCCAGGCTGGTCCCACAGCCCGAATTCGTGCGCGAGCCGCATCGTCAGCTCCACCCGCACCGGCGCCATCGGGTGGCCAGGCCCGAAGTGGTAGTCGGTGAGCCGCTCGTCCCAGGACACATGCAGGGTGCAGGCCATCCGCCACAACCTCTCTGCCCCCACGGGCTGCAGTGTTGAGCGCACCGGATGACAGCCTCCTGCACACGGTGGCAGATATCCCCGGCCTGGTCCAGCCCTCCGGCACCGCCCCCGTGCGGCTATCTGGGAGCGCAGCCTGTTCCTATCGCTCAAGCACATCGAGGACGTAATGCAGTCCCAGTCAGCAGGCCGTCCGCGACGCACAATTGGGAGCGTCCGGATCACGGCGACCCAGCCGGGGGAGCGCTTCTGGACACACCTGTCTCGGCGCCCGGGAGACGGCCCTACCGTGAATCGGCGAGATCTCGGGTTCGGCCGCGGTTCTTCGGGAAACCTGTTGGTAAGGGGACGGGCCCGGCCGCCCCTTGTTCCGCTGGTGCTGGTGCGGGCGCCCTGGGACGACGGACTCGATGCCGACCGTGCCATCGCCCGGTTAGCGACCGTGCCAGCGCCATGACCTGGCTGCTGGGCAGCCTGACGAGTGATCGGCCGACGATGACCGCCCGCCGCTGGTTCCAGGAGAACCCCGATCCCGCCGGAGACTCCGGTCTTGTTAAGCCTGTACTGTCCGCAAATCCTCAATGCCCATTCTCCGGGCCGGGCTGGGAAATCAAGTGTGGGGAGGCTATGTGACGGGAGCGACGCCATTGCCCCCCGAGCCCCTGTCGGCGATCTTGCGCGAGGGCAGCCCGAGCCCCGCTTTGATCTGCCCTGATGATGGCACCGTCGTGTCACATGGCGAACTGGCCAGCGCCGTGCACCAGTTCGCGGGCGTGCTCGCGGGACTCGGCGTCGCGCGCGGACAGCGAGTTGCGCTCGTGCTGCCCAACGGCCCCGAGATCGTGGAGTTGCTGCTCGCCGTGGTGCTGTGCGGCGCTACAGCAGCGCCCATGAATCCTGGCTACACGGAGGCGGAGTACAAGTTCTACCTTGATGATCTCGATCCCAGCCTGCTGCTGGTCCAGACGGGCAGGGGGGCGGACGTCCGCCGGGCGGCCGGTGAGCTGATGACCGCGGACGTGTCGGCCCAGCGACAGGGGCCGCCACGGCTGTCGGTGGCCGGTACCGAGGTGACGGTGGAGCGGTCATTCGACCCGGGCTCGCCAGAGGACGTGGCCCTGCTGCTGCACACCAGTGGCACCACCAGGCGGCCGAAGCGGGTGCCGCTGCTGCACCGCAACATCATGGCGTCGCTGCGGGCGATCGGCGTGCACTACCGGCTGGACGAGGCGGACCTCTCCTACTGTGCGATGCCGCTGTTCCACGTCCACGGACTGATCGCCTCCACACTGGCTCAGCTCGCGGCGGGCGGGGCAGTGGTCACGCCGCGGCGACTTACCCCGCGGCGTTACTGGCAGCAGGTCGCCGCGCACGGTGTCACCTGGGTCTCCGCTAGCCCCACCATCCACCAGGAACTGATCGAGCATGGCACGGCACCGGCACCGTCCATCCGTTTCGTGCGCTCGTGCAGTTCCGCGCTGTCGCCTGGCCTGATGGTGCGGCTCGAGAAGATATACGAGGCACCGGTCCTGGAGGCGTACGGCATGACCGAGGCGAGCCATCAGATGACCTCGAACCCGTTGCCGCCCTGGCAGCATCGGCCGGGCTCGGTGGGAATCCCGGCAGGCGCGGAGGTGCGCATTGTCAACAAGAGTGGTCGGGACGTCCAGGGTGGACAGGTGGGCGAGGTCGCGGTCCGTGGCCCGGGCTTGACACCTGGCTACCTCAGCGACCCCCGGGCGAATGCCGAGTCTTTCTTCAACGGCTGGTTTCGCACTGGTGACCGCGGCCTGCTGGACGAGGGGTACCTGCGGCTGGAAGGCCGGATCAAGGAGCTGATCATCCGCGGGGGAGAGAACATCTCCCCGGGCGAGGTCGAGGCTGTTCTGAAGGCGCACCCGGCCGTTGCCGACGCCGTGTGTTTCGGCGTCGATGACGAGAAATATGGCCAGGTGGTCGGTGCTGCTGTTGTCCTGAAGGGGGACGCTGATGCGGCGGGACTGCGCGCCAGATGCCGGGAGTCGCTCGCCGGCTTCAAGGTACCCAAGGTCATCCACGTCGTGCGAGAGATCCCGCGGACCCCCACTGGCAAGGTGCAGCGAAACCGGATCGCCGCCCAACTGATGGGGCAAGGATCGTGAGGCTCACCGTCGTCGGCGCCGGGGCCATCGGCGGCTACGTGGGCGCCTGCCTTGCCCGGGCCGGCACCGAGGTCACCCTGATCGCCCGCGGCGCCCACCTGGCCGCCATCCGGGAACACGGTATCCGGGTGCTCAGCCAGGATGGGGACTTCGTGACCCATCCACAGGCCACTGATGACTTGGGCGCGGTCGCTGATGCCGATGTCGTGTTCCTGGGGCTGAAGGCCTACAGCCTCCCGGAAGTCGCTGACGCGCTGCACCGTGCGCTCAGTCCCCGGGTCCCGGTCATCGCGGCTCAGAACGGAATCCCGTGGTGGTACTTCCAGGGGCAACACGGGCCCTACCGCGATCTGGTGATCGAGAGTGTCAACCCTGGGGGTGTGGTCACCAAGGCCATCGACCCGGCCAGCGTGGTCGGCTGCGTCGTCTACTGCGCGACCGAGATCACCGAGCCGGGTGTCATCCGCCACGTCGAAGGGAAGCGGTTCTCGATCGGAGAGCCGGACGAGACCGTGAGCGAGCGGTGCGGCGAGATCTCCCAGGCGTTCCGGGCTGCCGGCCTCAAGGCCCCGGTAGCTGCCCAGCTGCGGAATCAGATCTGGCTCAAGATGATCGGCAACGCGTCGCTGAACCCGGTGACGGCACTGCTCGGGGCGACGCTCGGCCAGCTCGGACGGTCCCCGGCAGCGCTGCGGCTGGTGCGCGCCATGATGCAGGAAAGCGCCGGTATCGCGACCGCGCTAGGAATCATGCTGCCTATTACGATCGACCGGCGCCTGGAGGCGGCCATCGAAGTGGGCGAGCACCGGACCTCGATGCTGCAGGACCGGCTGGCGGGCAAGCCGCTGGAACTCGACTGCCTGACCGGCGCAGTGATCGAGATCGCCGCGCGGGTCGGGGTTGACGTGCCGCAGACGCGGGCAGTTCATGATCTTCTCACGGCCTTCGCAGATCTAGGTGATCCGTGGACGAGGCGATGAGGTGCTGGCCGCGGGTCGCCAGGCCTGCCGCATCGTCCGAGAGGCAGCGGCCGTTATGGCTGTCTCTGCAGCTGGGTCAGGACCGCGCATACGGTGCCGGTCCGGCCAGGCAGCCAGCCGCAGCTGCCCGCGGCAACCAGCTGCTGAAACCCCGGTTCGGCGCAGCGTCCTGGACGGTGCGGTCGGCCGGTGGTGACGTCGCTGCGGTAGCACCTTCCCTCTTGCTGTCCAGGTCAGCGCCACCCAGCGTTAGCAGTGTAGGTCAACAGTGTTGACAGTGACTGTCCCGGCGGCGTTTACTGTAGGTAACAGCGTAAATCTGCGGAATGCATCATGATCATTATTGTCGGGCTCTTCATCCTGGTCGCCGCAGTGATTGCCGGTCTGGCCGGTGTCCTGGTCAGCAGCGGCAGCGGTCATGCCTCACCCACGGATTGGCGGTGTTCGGCTACCACGTGACCGGCGCCAGCCCGCACCCCGCCGGCCGCAGGCACACGCCCAGCTATGAGGGACGCCTTCACTGACGCCCTCGCGCCGCCGGCTCGACCGCACGACCGGCGGCGCGAGGCACCAATGCACAGGCCGCGGCCGGCCACCTCCTGAAGCAGGGCAACCGCCCCGGCGCACCACCGCTTGCCGCGCTCTCCCAGGGGGTCATCACAGTGGATGTGCTGGGTGAACCGGATTCCGCCATGCTGTGTACCAGATGTCTGCCTTCGCATGCCCAGACAAGGATCCCGAGATGACCATTGATCGTGCTCACTGCCTGGACGGCGGCCAACGCCTGCTCGGCATCTTCGAGATCGCCTGACCGGCATGGTCGTGGACTTCCGGCCCTCGCGCCGGCCGACACTCGGCGTCGAATGGGAGCTGGGCCTTGTCGACGCACGCACTGGTGACCTCGTCTCCGCGGCGGCGGAGATCGTCGAGGAGGCTCGGGGCGGAATATCGGAGGGCGAGTCGCGAGTGCACCAGGAGTTGCTGCGCAACACAGTCGAATTGGTCACTGGGATCTGCGAGTCCGTGCCGCAGGCGGTCGACGACCTGCGCCAGAGCCGGGATGCCGTTCGGCGGGCCGCCCGGCAGCGCGGACTGGAGATCTTCAGCGCCGGCACGCACCCGTTCGCCCGCTGGTATGACCAGGAGGTCAGCGAGGGCGAGCGATACGCCACGCTCATCGACCGCACCCAGTGGTGGGGCCGGCACATGCTCATTTTCGGCGTGCACGTGCATGTGGGCGTGGACTCGGTCGGCAAGGTGCTGCCGATCCTCAACGGACTGCTGCGCTGGTCCGCGCACCTACAGGCCCTGTCGGCGTCCTCGCCGTTCTGGGGCGGGGCCGATACCGGGTATGCCAGCAACCGTGCGCTGATGTTCCAGCAGTTGCCGACGGCCGGGCTGCCGTTCCAGTTCGATACCTGGCCGCAATTCGAGGCATACGTGGGCGACATGCTCGCTACCGGCGTGATCAGCGAGTTCAAGGAGATCCGGTGGGACATCCGGCCCTCTCCGGCGCTGGGCACCATCGAGGTCCGCGTCTGCGACGGGCTGCCGACGCTTGAGGAGGTGGCGGCCATCGCCGCGCTGATCCACTGCCTGGTCGTGGACCTCGACGGCCGGCTGGAAGCCGGCGAGCTGCTGCCCACGCTGCCACCATGGCATGTGCAGGAGAATAAGTGGCGTGCGGCCCGGTACGGGCTGGATGCGGAGGTCATCCTCGACGCGGAGAACCACGAGCGGCTCGTCACCGACGACCTCCACGACTGGCTCAACCGTCTCGAGCCGGTGGCAGCGCGGCTGGGATGCTCGGCCGGACTCGCGTCGGTGTCCGACCTCATGACCGCTGGTGCGAGCTACCAGCGGCAGCGGGCGGTGGCCGCCAGGGCGGGCGGCGACCTGTGGGCGGTTGTGGACAGTCTGGTACGGGAGATGCGCGACGGCCTGCTGGGCAGCGCGCACACGGCGAACCACGTTGCTCGCCACCCGCGAGCAGTCGGCGCATGAGTTCTCTGTCGTCGGCTTGCAGCCGTTCACGTACGGTGTAGGTCTACAGTTAATAATGACAAGCGCTATAATGTCAACACTGTAGACTTACAGCGAAGGGAACAGGTTGAGCACCGACCCCCGGCCACAGCAAAGAAGGTGTTAAGCGATGACCTCACCGCCGCGCGACCGCACCTCCGGTGACGCCGCAGCCAACGGGAGCGGCAAGATCACCCGGGAGGTGGTGCTGGCCACCGCGCTGGAGATCATCGACCGCGACGGAACCGATGCGCTGTCCATGCGCCGCCTTGCCCGCGCCCTCGGCCGCGATCCGATGATCCTCTACCGGCATGCGCCGAACAAGGCGGCTCTGCTCGACGGTGTCGCCGAGACTGTGCTCGCCCAGCTCAAGGTCGACCCTGCCGATCCAGACTGGGCTGCCCAGCTGCGCACCGTCGCCCGCGACTACCGGCGGCTCGCGCTGGCCCACCCGCACGTGGTGCCGCTGCTGGTAACCCGGCCTCTGGCCACCCCGCTCGCGCTCCGCCCCCGCGGCACTCTGCGCCCTCTCGAAGATGTCCTTGCGCTGCTGACTGCCGCTGGTTTCAGCGGATCCGACGCCTTGCACATCTACCGGGCCCTGTTCGGCTTCCTGCATGGGCACGTGCTCAACGAGTTGCAGGAAATTGTCGAGAACCCGGACGAGACCGACGACCTGCTGCGGCTGGGCCTGTACCGGCTGCCGATCGGCGAGTTCCCCCTGTTGCGCAGCCTCGCCTCTGTCCTGGCCGCCTACGACGGCGCTGCCGAGCTCGAACGCGGACTCGACATCCTCCTGACGGGACTGACAACCACACTGATCCCCCAGGCGACCGCGGTTGAACAGAAGCGGTGACAGCATGAACGCCTTCATCTCTCCCGCGACCTCGAGGCCATCGACACGCTCGCCCTGGCCCGGCTCGACGACGACCGTGCGCCGCCGGCCGGGGCCGCTCGGCGCCGCCCAGGCCGCCATGACCATGGCAGCCACCGGCGCGGGCGTCGTCCAGGCCGACGGCATCCTTGCCGCCAGCGAATCCGGGACCGCGCTGCCAGCACGGCCTGGCCCCGGTGACGGCCTGACGGGCCTCGCCGCTGAGCCTGCCGGGGCGGCGGACCGCGATCCTGGCGCCCCCGGCGGCCGGTAGCGGGCGCCTGCGCTGGGCTGCCACGGTTACCTGCAGGGTTTGAGGGTCAGGAGGTGAGCACGGTGACCAGTATCGCGGGGCGCAGCGCTGGCCGGCTGCGGGTCATGAACGCGATCTTCGAAGCGGCTGAGGGAAGCCGGATGTCTCATGTCAGCGGCGACTGGCTGCTGGAGCACCTCGGGCTGTCCGATGAGGAACTCGGCGGCATCTGCGGGTATCTAGAGGCTGAGCACCTGATCACGGTGGGGCGGGAGCACTGGGGCCACGACACCCCTTTCATGATCTTGCTGACCTCCGCCGGTATCGAAGAGATGAAGCGCTCCCGCCAGGCCCCGGACCAGGCAACCGGGCATTTCCCGCCGATCTGCGTGATCCGCACCGAGGGTGATGCCATCGGCTCGGCCATCCAGCCCGGCAGCCCCCGGGCCGGCCAGGCTGTCTCCACCGGTGACCTCAACCTGGACACGGTCCGCGAGATCGCCGGCGAGTTCGAGGCCCAGGCAGCCTCCCTGCCCCTTCCCGGCGGCGCCGCCAGGCAGCTTCACGCGGACATGGCGACAGTCAACGTTCAGCTCGGCTTGCCCACGCCTGATCACTACACCATCCGCGGGCACCTCCAGTCAGCCCGCGCGATCCTCGAACACGCCACCGGCGCAGCGGGGGCCGCCACCCTCCTTGACCTGCTCCGCAGCCTGCACCTGTGAAGGGACGAAACGTCTCATCGGCAGACGCGCGTATGACGGATAAGGCCGGAGGATGGGGCCGGCGCCCCGGCGGACGCTGGTCCTGCAGGAGGTGACCGCCTCGGCGGCAGCTTCTGCCCGCGAAGTGCTACTGGTTCCGATTATCTCGATCATGTTATTACATTTTTAGAAATGTAATACTGGTACATGCTTGCGCATGTCGTTGAAGTGTAGATTATAGGCAAGTACTGGGAACGCCTGCTGAAAGCCGCGGGTTGCCAGTACCGCGAGGGAACCGGACAAGTTTTCAAGGATCCGGTCTCACTGTGAAGGAAGTAACGTCATCATCGACCCAGTGGCACCACATGGCATAACCGGCACTCTGCCGCCCCCATCAGGCAACGGCCCCACACTACTCCTGGCCACGCCGCAGGCGCTCAGGCCCGGAGAACTGCATGAGGTCTTTGTGCCCAGCACCCCGGTCGATGTACTCGAGCCGGTCATCGGAACTGACCGATACGGGCGGCTGCTCACCAGGGCCACCCAGTTCCGGAAGAGGCTCGGCCGCCGGACTATCTGGAACGTCAATTCGACTGCGGTCGGCGGCGGCGTCGCTGAGATGCTGCAAGTGCTCGTGGGGTACATCGCGGGTCTTGACATGGCGGTCCGCTGGATGGTGATCGGCGGCGACCCGGACTTCTTCGCGATCACCAAACGGCTGCACAATCAGATTCACGGCGAGACCGGCGACGCCGGAAAACTCGGCAGCTCCGACGCCCGCCATTATGAGCAGGTCCTTGCCGCAAACGCGGACGAGTTGCTTAGGCAGGTGCTCCCCGGAGACATAGTGCTGCTGCATGACCCGCAGACCGCCGCCTGGCCGCACCCCTCGTCCGGGCTGGCGCGCGGGTGGTGTGGCGGTGTCACATCGGCGTGGACTGGCAGAACGACACCACCCGCGGGGCCTGGGATTTCCTGCGACCTTATGTGGCACCCGCGCATGGATATGTCTTCAGCCGACGGCAGTACGTGCCGCCGTGGATTCCCCCGGCACAGGCTTGGGTCATCCCGCCATCAATCGACCCGTTCTCCGCGAAGAACCAGGAACTCAACGCCGCAACGGTACAGGCCATCCTCACTACTGTCGGAGTATTGAGCGGCGATGCGCCGCAGGCACGCGGACGTTTCGCACGCCGTGACGGGACGATCGGCGAAGTCGCTCACCGCGGGCAGGTGATGGGAGATGGCAGGCCCGGCCCGCATGATCCCGTCATCGTCCAGGTTTCCCGCTGGGACAGGCTCAAGGACATGTCCGGAGTCATGCGCGGCTTCGCCGAGCACGTGCTGCCACGCAGCGCTGGGTACCTGATGCTCGTCGGACCCATGATGAGCGAGGTTGCCGATGACCCTGAGGGCGCCCTCGTCCTGGCCGAATGCCTGGCGCAGTGGCGAGGCCTGCCGGCGGCGGCCCGCGCCCGGGTGCTGCTGGTGACCCTGCCGCTCGACGACGTCGAGGAGAACGCGGCCATGGTCAACGCGCTTCAACGGCATGCGACGGTGATTGTGCAGAAAAGCCTCGCCGAGGGATTCGGGCTGACCGTGGCCGAAGGCATGTGGAAGGGCCGCCCGGTGATTGGCTCGGCCATCGGCGGAATCTTGGACCAGATCGTCGAGGGCACCGGCGTCCTGCTGCGCGACCCGGCCGATCTGGCCACATTCGGATCGCAGGTGCGGCGACTGCTCGACCATCCAGACGATGCGAGGCTCATGGGCGCAGCGGGCCAGACGCACATCCGAGAGAATTACATCGGTGACCGCCACCTCATGCGGTGGGCCGAACTCATCGACGCAACCATGGGTGATTAGCACAGCCCGGTTCGGTGGTCAGCCTCAGCGGCGCTCAAGCCGGACGGCAGGCTGAGCGGTTCTCAGACACTCACCTAGAAGCCGACCGGCTGACGGATGAGGACGATGTGAATGCGGCCGGGCAGTTCCTGGTGGATCTCGAGGATCTTCCCGACCTGGCTGTGCTGCCCGTAGGCGGCCTGCGCGCGGGCGTCTTCCAGCGGCAGGCTGTGCTGGTAGATGCGCTCATGCGCCGCTGCCAGCCTAGGCACGAGCTTCTGCGCGCCGACGACGAAGATGACATTGGCGGCGCCCCAGGCGTAGGAGGCGAGCTGGCTGCCTGACGCCGAGGCAATGACCAGGGTGCCATCGCGGGTCACCGCGTGGACGCTGCCCAGGGCGTAATCTGGTTGGCCGCCGATCGCCTTCATTTCCTGCGCTTGGGTCGCGAAGTCGAGCGCGAGCATTTTGTTCCGCACCGACTCCCACCGGCCGCCGCCATTGTTGATCGCGTCCATGATCCCGGTCTCGGCCAGCGTCACCGAGGCGTTGGTCATCACCGGCGAGCCTTCCGGGATGCGGGCAAGCACCGCCTGGCGCGCGGCATCGAGATCACTGACGACCTCGACACTGAAGCCGTGCTCCTCGAGCGCCACGACGGTCGCCTGCAGCGCGTGTTCATCCGGCAGCGTGGTAAATCGGTCAGGGACGGCAGTCGTGCTCATTTGCTAGTCCTCCTTGATGCAGCTAGCTGGCTAGTCGAGTGCCCGGAAGCTACTGGGCATCAAGGTGAGCGGCTGTCACCTGGTTCCGGTGATTTCGCGGACCAGAGTCTCGCAGACGGGTGAATCACCTGGATCAGATGAGGATTGCTCACCGGCCTGGTCAGAAGAATGCGGACTGGCCGTCAAGTACTCATTACCCGGGAGATCTCAATGCCATCGTTTCGCCAGGCTCTCCTCGACGACGCCGTCCGCCTCGCCCGGCAAGCCGCCACCGCCGACGTCGAGGTCACCCTCGACATCACCCCCGGGGTGCCGCACGTCTTCCAGGCCTATTACCCGATCCTCGACGAAGCGACCGCTGCGCTGGACAGAGCCGGACAGCTCCTGTCGGCGCATCTCACCGGTGCAGAACGCGTCACCGCATAGCGAAAGGCAGAACGCAAGCTGGGGCTGCGGGTGCTGCGGATCTACGACCGGCTCAACCAGAAGACCGCCATCTGGGGGTCCTGTGCTAGTTCGTGGAGGCCAGCGCCTCGCGTGCTGCTGCGTCGAGCTCGATGTCCCGGACGGCCATGTTTTCCTCGAGGTGCCTCACTGATGACGTGCCGGGGATCAGCAGGATGTTCGGCCCGAAGCTCAGCAGCCACGCCAGGGCTATCTGGGCCGGAGTGCGGCCGAGCCGGGCTGCGATGCTCGCGACCTGCGGGCTCCGCAGGACCGGGTTACCGCGGGCAACGGCCGAGCCGAGTGGGAAGAACGGCACGAAGGCAATGCCCCGTGCCTGGCACTCCTCCAGCACGGGGAGGGAGTGGCGGTCGGCCAGGTTCATGGGATTCTGCACGCACGCGATGTTGGTGACCGCCAGCGCGTGAACCAGGTGCTCCCGGGTGATGTTGCTGAGGCCGATGCCGCCGATCAAGCCCTTGTCGCGCGCCTTCACCATTGCGGTGAGCTGGTCATCGAATCGCTGGCCGGGCCCGGCATCGTCCATGAGGCGCAAATTGACCGCGGCAAGATGGTCGACTGCCAGAGTGCGCAAGTTGTCCTCGATTCCCTGCGTGAGCTGCGCCGGCGAATCGAAACGCAGCACCCGGCCTGACCGGTCCCGTCGCGCGCCAACCTTGCTGACCAGCGCTAGTCCCTCGGGATATGGATACAGTGCTGCCCTGATGAGCTCATTCGCGACAGCGGGACCATAGAACTGGGCGGTGTCGATGTGATCGACGCCGAGTTCCACGGCGCGCCGCAGAACCGCAATCGCCTGGCCGCGGTCTGCCGGCGGCCCGAATACCCCGGGACCTGGCAGCTGCATGGCGCCGAAGCCGATGCGTGACACGGTTACCGGCCCCAGACGATAGCGCTGCTCGTGACTGGTCATTGGCGTCATCGCCTCCATAGCAGGAGTCGTTTCGGCCAACGCTAGGCAGCAGCCGGGTGAGCGGCTGTCACCTAGTTCTGGTGATTGTGCTTCGGCAGGCTGGTCGGCGATGTCCGGCCAGTGACCTAGCTATTCAGGCCGGCCGAGAGCAGCCGCATCTCGCGTGCGCGCTGTACTGCCGAGGAACGATCCTGAGCCTGGAGCTTGGCGTAGATGTTGCGGATGTGGGTGTTGACGGTGTTCACCGAGACCGATAGCTCGCTGGCGATCTCCGGCCGGGACAGGTTCGTCGGGAGATACCGCAGCACCCGCAGCTCGCTCGGACTGAGTTGCTCGATTTCTGCCAGTGAAGGCTCATGGCCCGGCGCTATGGATGATCCGCGCATGACGTCGAGGATGTCGGTCAGCAGGGCCGTGTGCGCCGTCTCATGCCGCGGCATAGCCTCGAGCAGCTCGAGTGAGCCTGTCATCGCGAACGGCAGGATGAGCCGGTCCGCCTCCGCCAGGGCTAGTGCGCACTCGGTGGCCGCGGTGGCAGCACGGTGGTCACCGAGTTCGCGGTGCGCGAGCGCTGCCAGGAGGTGTGCCTCAACGACTGTCACGTAGCCGATAGCAGGAGCTATCCCGGTCAGGACATCCCGGACCGCGGCGAGAGCGGCGGCCGGGTCACCCTCGGCGAGGCCGATGGTCGCGCGGGCATTACCGATCTCGGCCGAGCCTGCCAGTTCTGCATCGACTGCTGCCAGCGAGGCCCGGGCCTCGCTGAGCTGCCCGAGCCGAGCCTGGGTGGCCAGCCTGAAGCTGGTCAGCTGACTCGCCAGTGCGTGTGAGCCTTCCAGTTGGGCCTGCAGGTGCTCGGCCGCGCTGTATTCCGCAAGCGCCTCGCGCTGCCTGCGGCGGCCCGACAACAGCTGGCCCGTGCCCATGTGCAGCAACAGCCTGATGAGCGGCCCGGAGTCTGTCTCCAGGGCGCGGGTGGCGCGCCGCAGCCAGCGATCGCCCTCGTCGAATTCACCCGTCCAGATGAGAGCGCCTGCGAGGTTCACGAGCGCCGGCGAGATGACCGGCTCCGCGCCCCAGCCATGCTGCTCGGCGAGCGCTATCGCCTCCCGGCACCGCCGCCGGGTAGTTGCGAAGGGCTCGATCTTCGATGCGAAGGCAAGCTCAGCCAGGCAGGCCACTTCGAGGTAAGGACGCCCGATCTTCCGCGCAAGATCGGCGCCCTCTTGCAGGTGCCGCTCACTGTCCTGATTTCCCAGCGACCACGCTTCGACGATTCCGAGATTCATCAGCGCCACCGCACGCAGGTCGCTGTCGAGCGCGATGTCCTCGTCAGACTGGCCGCTGACAGGCGAGGCAAGGAATCTGACCTGATCGACGACCCCCGCCAGGTGGCCGCGCTTCCGCGCGAGCGACAGTTTCAGCGCTGCGATCGCCACTTCGAGGCGGTGCTTGCGGTCTGGCGGCGTCGAAGTGATCGCGGTTTCCGCCACGGTCAGGTAGGCGGCAGCCTCGTCCAGATGCCCCACGGCAAGATCGCTGGTTGCGTGCGCGAGAGGGAGATCCGGGCCCTCGGTAACGGCACCTGGCGGGAACGCGCGCAACAGGGACTCGATGGTCTGCGCTTGCCCGTCCAGCGTCAGGCCGAACGAATGGTCGGCGAGCAGCCGCGCCGCGTCGGACCAGTCACCCGCGGCCTGGATATGCCGGATGGCGTCAACGATCTCGCCGTGCCCGATCAGCCACTTCGCGGCGAGCCGGTGCAGGGCCGGCAGTTCTTCGGGGAGCCTCCGGCGCAGCTCAAGGCGGAGCAGGTCAGCGAAGAGGTGGTGATACCGGAACCAGGTCCGGGCTGGATCGAGCGATAGGACAAACGCATTGGCGTCTTCGAGATCGAGGAGGATGCGTTCGGAGCCTGGGTGACCAGTCAGCAGATCCGCCAGCTCGCCGTTGACCCGGTCGAGCAGGGCAGTGCGCAGGAGAAGCTGCTGGACCCCGGGCGGCTGGCATTCCAGCATTTCAGCCAGCAAGTATTCGGCCACAGTACGGCTGCTGCCAGAGAACTCCGCGACAAATCTCTCCGGGTCCGGGCTGCTCGACAGTGACATCGCCGCGAGCCGCAGGCCGGCGGCCCAGCCTTCCGTGCGCTGGTGCAGCCTGGCGACCCCGGCCTCCGACAACGCGATGCCCGAAGCCTCCAGGAACTGGTGGGTCTCGTGCTCGGTGAAACGCAAGTCTGCCGCGCGGATGTCTGCCAGCTCCCCGGCGAGACGGAGCTTGTGCAAGCGCAGAGGGAGATCACGCCGCGTCGCGAGGATCGCGTGCACGTGCTGAGGAAGCTTCTCCAGCAGCCGGGTCAGCTGCATCAACGCTTCTGCCGAGGTCAGCTCGTGGAGATCATCGATGACCAGGAAGGTGCGGTCGTGATGCGCGGCGAGTTCGGACAGAACCCTCTCGCTGATGGCCGCTTCATTGAAGTCGGGTGTCGCTGCCAGCTGTTCGCCTTCGCCGGTTGTGCCCGACGCCTGCCGGATCGCGCTGAGGACGGCCAGCCAGAACTGCTGGGAGTCCTGCTGATCGCGCCGCACCTGGACGACTGCCAGCCGGTACGGCTGACCCGCACCATCTGCCCAGGCCCGTAGCAGTGAGGTCTTGCCGCTGCCTGCGGGGGCTGAGATAAGCGTTACCTTCGCTGCCGTCGCTCGATCGAGGGACGCAAGAAGCTCTCCGCGCTTAATCAGTCGCGGAGCTGCCTGGGCTGGCTTTGGCGGGTTTGTCCTAAACGCCACGCCTGAACCCGATCCCCGGCGCGCTGGCCCGGCGCCGACCGCCTCTCAGCATCTAGCCAGGTTACGTGCCCGGACGGTGACTAGCGCAACGCCTGGCTGCTCCGCGTTACGCCATTCGGGCGTCGGCGTCACCAGATCCTGGCGATGCGGACTCACCTGGTTGCGCCGGACCATAACCGCATGGACCCTGCATCGGCCAGGTACATGATCAAGATCAAGGGTCATCTCGGTACCACGTTGCTTTCCGCGTTTCCGGCGATGGCGTGGAAGCGGCAGGGCCCGGAGACGGTCTTGACCGGCGTGCTGGACCGGCCGGCGCTCCATGGCGTCCTGGCTGAGATCGAGGCGCTTGGCCTTGACCTGCTCGAGGTCCGCCAGCTCGGCCCCGAGGCGAGTTCGTCGAACGCGGTGACACCTGCTCACCGTGAAGATCCCTAACCTCGAAGCCCGATCATCTAACCGAGAAAGTGATGGTCACATGACCACTGCGCCCATCCGCAACCCCCTCGCAGATCATCTCATTCGCCTGCGGAAGGAGTAACCGCAAGGATGGCTACGTCGAGTAGTGGAGGCCAGGCAGGAATCGGCGGCGCCGATTGGCTGGAGAAGGCAAGGGCCCAGCTGCACAGAGCTGACCCGGTGCTGGGCACGGTGATAGCTGCCCGGCCGGATTTCGACCCGCGGCGGTGGATGACCGAGCTGCCGCCGATGGACCTGTTTGGTGCCCTGCTGTTCCAGATCGCCGGCCAGCAGTTGTCGGTCGCGGCGACCCGGCGGATCCTCGAGCGCATTGAGGCACGCTTCGGTGGCCGTCTCCCATCAGCCTCCGACGTGCTGGGCACTGATCCGGCGAGGTTTCGCGACGCGGGGCTGTCCTGGCGGAAGGTCAGCTCAATCCGCGATCTCGCCGAGCGCCGGTGTACGGGGCCTAGCGGGCCGGCCAGGCGCGGGCCGTATAGGCTCCGTAGCGGAAGCGTGGTTCCGTTTCGGGGAGGTCTTGGTGGCCGTAGGTAGCCGGCGGGCGCATCATCAGGTGACGTTCGCGGTGTTGTCCGCTGGTGTCGCGGCGTTCGCGCTGTTGCAGTCGCTGGTGATTCCGGTGCTGACGACGGTGCAGCATGAGCTGCATACGACGCAGGGCGCCGCGACGTGGGTGCTGACCGCGTACTTGCTGTCGGCGTCGATCATGACGCCGATCCTGGGCCGGGTCGGCGACATGAAGGGCAAGAAGCGGGTCTTCGTCGCCACGCTGATCGCGCTGGCGGTGGGTTCGCTGCTGGCGGCGGTCGCGCCGTCGATCGGCGTCATGATCGTGGCGCGGGTGATCCAGGGGGCCGGCGGCGGGATGGTGCCTGTCGCGTTCGGGATCATCCGGGATGAGTTCCCGGCCGGGAAGGTGACCGGCGCGGTCGGTGTCCTTGCGTCGCTGACCGCGGTCGGGGCGGGCCTCGGCATCGTCCTGGCGGGTCCGATCGTGGATGTGCTGGGCTACCAGTGGCTGTTCTGGCTGCCGTTGATCCTTACCGTCGTCGCCGCTGTGTCCGCGGTGCTGTTCGTACCGGAGTCTCCGGTGCGGACCCCCGGGCGGATCAGCTGGCTGCCGGCGGTGCTGCTGTCCGGGTGGCTGGTCGCGCTGCTGGTCGCGCTGAGCGAGGCACCGGACTGGGGCTGGGGCTCTGACCGGGTGGTCGGCCTGCTGGCCGGGGCGGTGGTGCTGGCGGCGGGCTGGGTGCTCGCCGAGTTGCGCGCGGCCACGCCGCTGATCGACATGAAGATGATGCGGCGGACGGCCGTGTGGACGAACAACCTGGTCGCGCTGCTGATTGGGCTGGGGATGTATGCGACGTTCGCCTTCCTGCCCGAGTTCGTGCAGACGCCCCCGGCCGCGGGCTACGGGTTCGGCGCCAGCATCACGCGTTCGGGGCTGATGCTGCTGCCCTCGTCCATCACGATGTTCGCCGTGGGCATGTTCGCGGGCCGGCTCGCCCGCGTGCTCGGGGGCAAGGTCCTCGTGATCGCGGGGTGCCTGATTGGGTGCGCGGCCATGGCGATCCTCGCCTTCGCGCACGGGCAGGTATGGGAGATCTACCTGTTGACCGCCATCATGGGCGTCGGGTTCGGGCTCGCCTTCGCCGCGATGTCGGCGCTGGTGGTCGCCGCGGTGCCGCCCTCGCAGACCGGCGTCGCGAGCGGCATGAACGCGAACATCCGCACGATCGGCGGCAGCATCGGCGCGGCGGTGATGGCCAGCATCGTCACCTCCCAGCTCCAGCCGTCCGGCCTGCCGAAGGAATCCGGCTACACGATCGGGTTCGCGGTGATGGCCGCCGGGCTCGCGCTGGCCGCGCTGGCTGGCCTGCTGATCCCCTCGGCGCGCGGGCTGCGGCAGGTGGCCGGTGAGCCGGAGCACGCCGAGATGGCGATGGTCGCCGGCGGGACGGTCGTCGGCGACAAGAGCGAATGACCAGGCCCACCCGACCGGCCGCGGGCCGTCAGCCAGGAGGGAGGCAGGTGAGCAGTCAGCCACCAGGTATGCTCCGGCACCCGGTCCCGGCCGCACGGCGCGACGCGGTCCGGAACTATCACCGCATCCTCGCCGCCGCGCGCGAGGTGCTCGGCGAGTCCGGGGCCGACGCCTGCATGGAGGAGATCGCTGCGCGGGCCGGCGTAGGCGTCGGCACCGTCTACCGCCGGTTCGCCAGCAAGGATTCCCTGATCGATGAGCTGCTACAGCTGGCCCTGGAGCAGATCCTGTCAGCCGTCGAACAGGCCCTGGCGCGCACCGACGGGCAGGGGCTCGAGGATCTGCTGCGCGCGTTCGGCCAGTCGTTCGCCGACCATGCGCGCTACGCGAGCCTGCTCCTCCAGCGCCGCACCGACACCGCCACCTCGGACCGGATACGAGCCGCGATCGGCGAGCTCACCGCGCGCGCCATAGCCGCCGGCACCGTGCACCCGGACATCACATCCGGCGACGTCCTGGCGCTCGTCTGGGCGATGCAGGGCCTGGTGCAGGGCGCCGGGGAGGTCGCTCCCGGGGCCTGGCAGCGATTCCTTGACATCCACCTCGCCGGCCTGCGCGCTGCCGGGCCGCTCAGCAACACACCCCCCAGGCTGTAGCCGGGAAGGTCAGCTGCCGTCGGCAAGCTCGGCGGCTAGCTCCTTCTCGTCCTCCTCCGACAGCGAGGTCTTGAGAACCTGCCCGCCGAATGGCCCCATCGCGTCAGCGAATTTGTCCTCCGTGATCTTCTCAGCCATGATCACCACTGCGGCGGCACCCGGCTTGAGCATGTCCTGCACCTGGGACCTGAACTGGTCGTTGATCCCCGTCTTGCCCAGTTTGCCGAACAGTGCGCCCATCGCGCCGCCCAGCAGCAGCCCCACGCCCGGGACGAAGAACAGCAAGCCGATTAGCATGCCCCACAACGCACCCGATGCCGCCGACACCCCGACGATCTTCTGTGGGGTCTCGACGTGGCTCTTGCCTTCCGCGTTGACGGTGACGATGGCCAGGCCGGTGAGCTTGACGATGAAGTCCTTGTTCAGCGCCAGCACCTGGTTGTAGGCCTGGGTGGCGCTGGCCTGGTCGTCGTAGCCGATCACGATCAGTTCAGACATGGTTCTCCCTTGTTAGCAGGCAGCCTGCTTGATTGGGCCAGGTGCTGATGGCCGCCCCGTAGGCTGCGCGGGTGCGGGCCGTCGTCCTGGCCGCCAGGTCCGGACACCTTGGCGCTGGTCGCGACGTCACCGGACTCCTGGTGAACGCTACTCGATGCGGATGGCAGCGGTGTTCAACACCCACCACGGTGACCATTGCGTGGCGCACCGAGATCGTGTCCAGGTGGCCGTTTCCCGCTGATACGCGTACTGCGGTAGCTGACTGGCACAGCAGGTTTCGCTGATGGCGCCGTCCCAGGGGTGGATCAGCATGTCTGTGTTCTCCTGCTGGTGCGGGGCTGATCTCCGGCGATGAGCTGGCTGGCGATGGCGGCCCGCGGGCTCAGGCGGATGAGGGAGCTGGCGAGGTCGTTTCCTGCCCCTGTCAAGCCGTTGCGCCCGAGGGTGGCGAGTCCGTCGATGATGAAGACGGCGTTCGTAGTTGCCGGCGTCATCCGGGTTCGGGTGCATTGCCGCCAGTTCCACTGGCGGCAGGTGACGCCAGCGTCGTCACGCCAGATCACCTCGCCTGGCTTCGGGTGCTCGACAGTCGGCTCACCATGCGCCACGGTGTCGAAGTCCTCGTCGCCGGCGGCTCGGACCAGCCGGGCCGGGCCCTTGTACTGGTCCAGGTCCTCGCCGCCAACTGGCACCAAGTTCGCGATCGAGACCGCGTTGTATGCGTCGGTGAGGCGGTCGATGCGAGGCAGTCCGGCGTCGAGACGACGCAGCAGCGCCTCAACGCTCGGCCGGGTGCGCTGAGGCTTGGCGCCGAACGCCCGGTAAGCGGCGCGCCAGTCGGCGACTTGAGGCACGTCTTCGGGTGCCCGGCCGCTGAGCGTGATCCGTGCCCGGATCTCGGCCCGCGCCAGCAACTCGTCGCTGATCTGGTCGGGCGGTCCCGGCTCCAGGCCCTCGGCCACCATCACCAGCACGCGATAGTCCGGGCGCAGCTCGAGCACATCGGGAGCCACGCTGACGGCCGCGAGGAACGCGCCTGCGCTCTCACTCACCTCAGCCGCGGTCAACAGTGTCATCACCGGGCCGCACCCCCGCCGACAGCCGGCTCGAACACCGTCAGGGCGAAACGCGCCACCTGCGCTGAGCCGGCGTTCACGTATTCGTGGGCCAGGTCGCCGGCGAACGAAGCCGAATCTCCCTTCGCGAGTACCTCGGCGTGCTGGCCCACCCTGAGCTCAAGCTGACCGTCAAGGACGAGGAGCAGCTCGCGGGTTCCCGCCGTGTGCGCCTCGCTGGAGTGACTCTCACCCGGCCCGAGCGTCCAGTCCCAGAGCTCGGTGACGTCCGGTGGCTCAGTGCCGGCGACGAGCACGGCCCGTCCGCCGAGCTTCCCCCGCCAGAGCACCGGGGCAGCGCCAGCCCGGGTGATCCGCAGCCTGGATGAACGGTCCATATCGACAAGCGCGGGCAGCCCTATGCCGAGCGCGTCACTGATGCGAAGCAGCGTCGCGATGCTCGGATTAGCCGAGCCCTGCTCGATGCTGACCAGCATTCTGCGGCTGACGCCAGAGCGCTCGGCCAGCTGGTCCAGGGTCCAGCCCCGGCTGCCCCGTCCCTGCCGGACCCGGCCGCCGATCGCCCGGGTGATGCTGTCCGCCCCGGCACGAGCCTCCAAATTTGACTGCCTCATATAGGGCATTATACTGCACTATCGAGACCATGACGCCTGATGACCAGCCGGCAACACCCGCTGGCCTGCGCTCGGAGACAGCGGTCACATGTGCCGGCCGCCCCAGCCGCGCGGCCAGCGAGCCGCTCAACATCCGCTACGGTTCGCTCGCTACGCTTCGCTGGTGAAGACGGCCCGCATCCCCAGCACGCCGCAGGCATGGACCCGCGGGCTGCTGCGCTGCGGCGTGGCCGCGGGCCCCGCGTTCGTCGCGGTGTTCCTTCTTGAGGGCAGCGTCCGGGATGGTTACCGGCCGCTGCGCCACCCTGTCAGTTCTCTCGCGCTCGGACCGCGTGGCTGGATCCAGGCCGGGAACTTCGCGGTGGCAGGGATGCTGTTCCTGGCCGGGGCCGCAGGGCTGGCGCGCGCAGGCGCTCCCGCGGACAGCAGCCGCGCAGCACCGGCCCTGATCGGCGCGGCAGGCGCGGGGCTGATCGCCTCGGCGGTCTTCACGACCGACCCGGTCAGCGGCTACCCACCGGGAACACCCGATGCGCTCACCCAGCCCAGCCGTACCGGCGCCGCGCACAATCTGGCGGCGGTCCCCGTGTTCCTCGGCCTGCCCGCAGCCGCGCTGGCCAGCAGCTGGCGGTCCTGGCGGGCCGGCCAGCGCGGGTTCGGGCTCTACAGCGCAGGCACGGCCCTCACCATGCCGGCTGCCATGGCCCTGGCCGCCGCGGGCTTCGGCCAGTCACCCCAGCTCGTCAATCTCGGCGGGCTGTTCCAGCGCGCCAGCATCATCACCGGCTTCGCCTGGCTCACAGCCCTGTCCGCACGAGCGCTGCAGCATGCACCCGCCCACAGCGCCACACCAGTAGCCAGCACCGCACCGGCATTCCCCCCGACCAGCACGCGCACGTAACGCGGCGGATCCGCGCGTGCGCTCGTTCCGGCACGTCCGGTGACAGCTGGCGGGAGGATGGTGCGATGACAGGACCGGATCGACGTGACCTCGGCCGGGTGTTCAACGAGGTGCCCGGGCTCTACGACCGCGTGCGACCGGCCTACCCTGACGAGCTGTTCGCGGATCTGGCCGCCATCACCGGCATGGACAGGCGGTCGCCGGTGCTGGAGGTGGGCTGTGGTACCGGTCAGGCGACACGCTCGCTGGCCGCGCTCGGGTACCCGGTGACCGCCATCGAGCCCGGCGCGGGCATGGCCGCGCTCGCTCGCCAGCGGCTCGCCGCCTTCCGCAACGTCGAGGTCGAGACTTCGGCGTTCGAGGAGTGGGACGACGGCGGACGGCGCTTCGATGTCCTGGTGGCCGCGTCGGCGTGGCACTGGGTTGACCCGTCCATTGGCTGGCGCCGGGCGCATGACCTGCTCCATCCCCGGGGATGGATGGCGCTGCTCGGCAACGTTGTTGTCCGCCGGCCCGGCGAGCCGGAGGTCTACGCCCAGACCGCCGATCTCCACGAGCGATTTTCCCCCGGCAATCCCGGCTGGGGTCATCCGCCGCTCGAGGACGAGGTGCGGATGACGGACGAGGGCTGGGGATTGGTCAAGGACCCCGGCAGCTTGTTCGGCCCGACGATCGTGCGGTGGTACCCGGCTGTTCAGTGGTTCGATGGGGACGGCTTCGCCGATCTCCTCCGCTCGACGTCGCTGTACCGCAGGCTCGCCAGCAACGTCCGTGAACCCCTCCTCGACGCGATCGCCGGGCGCATCCGCACCCAGATGGGCGACCGGGCGTCACGCCGCTACCTGAGCGTCCTCCGTGTCGGGCAGCGTGCCGGGTGACCGCAGCGGCGGCGTGGAATTGGCGCCTCGAGTAACTGGCGGACGCAGCCTGCCACACCTTGGAGACTGTTGGCGTGCCTGGCTTCAGCAGGTTCCTTCAGCAGCAGGAGGTCGGTGCGGGCTGCCGATCCCAACGTCGGAAGCTGGGTTCAGGTCGCGTCGGCTCCGGCATGGGACTCACCACGGCCAAGGCCTTCGCCGAGGCCGGCGCCGCCGTCGTGCTGGCGGACGTCAACGAAGCGCCGGTGGCCGTGGCCGCGGACGAGCTGACAAGGGCCGCCACACAGCAAGCCTCAGCAACGGACCGGTCCGACCCAGTCCCGACGACGTCGGCACGCCCAGGAACTGAGAACGAGACCGTCCGCCCGCAGAGGCCGTGCACCAGCTTGTCGGTGGCGGGCAATAGGCTGGTTGTCCATGCGCATCGATGCGATTTTCGGGGGTATCGGCCGCTGGTGCGTCCGGCTGCGCTGGCTGGTCCTGCTGATCTGGGTATTCGGCGCGATCGCGGCCGTGACGCAGCTGCCGTCGCTGTCAAGCGTGACCCAGAGCAACAACTCCAAGTTCCTGCCCGCGAGCGCGCCCAGCCAGCACGCGATCGACCTGTCCGCGCCGTTCGGCAGCTCGAACCTGCTCCCGATCCCCGTCATCGCGGCGACCACCACCGGGCCGCTCACCGCGGCGGACGTCAACGCGGTGACTTCCCTGCAGGCCGCGTTCCACTCCGTGCCCGGCATCAAGCAGGTGCTCGACGTCGGTCGCTCCGCCAACGGCCAGGCCGTGCAGCTCCTCGCCTTGGCCGCCAACAACAGCGGCAACCAGAACTACCAGCAGGACCTCGTTGACGGCATGCGGGCGAAGATCGCCAGCGCCGGGCTGCCCGCCGGGCTGCGGGCCCATCTGGCGGGCAGCGTCGCCGTTCAGGTGGACCAGCAGAAGGCGTCCGGTAACACCGGCAACAAGGTGCAGGACCTGTCGCTGGTCTTCATCATCGTGCTGCTCGTGCTCATCTTCCGGTCGCTGACGCTCGCCATCACCACGGTCCTGCCTGCCCTGTTTTCCGTGCTCATCTCCGGTCCGCTGGTGGCCGAGGCGGCCCGGCATGGCCTGCAGGTATCACCACTCGCCCAGTTCCTGCTGATTGTCCTGGTGCTCGGCGCCGGCACGGACTACGGGCTGTTCCTGGTCTTCCGGGTCCGGGAGGAGCTGCGGAGGGCCGGCCATGATGTGACCGGCATGGCCGGGGCGCCCCAGCAGGGCCTGTTCCGGTCCCTGCGCTCGGACCTGGCCGGTCCCCGTCCGGCCGCGCGGACCGCGCTGGTCGAGTCGGTCACCCGGGTCGGCGAGTCGATCACGTTCTCGGCTGCCACGGTCATCGCGGCGGTGCTGACCCTGCTGGCGGCCAGCTTCCCCTTCTACTCCAACCTCGGTATCCCGTTCGCCATCGCGATCGGGGTCACTCTGCTGGCCGGCCTCACGCTGCTGCCCGCGCTGCTGTCGATCCGCCTGTCCCTGCTGGCCATGAAGCGGACGCTGTTCCAGGCCATGTTCCACAAGCCCAAGCTGCTGCCCTGGAGCATCCAGGGCAGTGGCGGGACCGGCGTCTGGGGCCGGGTGGCCGGCCGCATCGTGCGCCTGCCCGCGACCACGCTGACCATCGGCGTGCTGGTGTTCGGCGGCCTGGCCCTGGCCGTATTCGGCTATACGGCGTCAGGCTTCGGCGGCAGCACGGCCCCGCCGGCCGGCAGCGACTCCGCGAAAGGCACCCTGCTGCTGACCAAGTACTTCCCGGAGTCGGCCGCCAACCCGACCTCGCCGATCTTCAAGTTCAGCCAGCCGGTCTGGACCGATCCTCAGGTCCTGGCCAAGGCGACGAGCGAGCTCAAGGCCAGCAGCCTGTTCACCACGGTGGCCGGGCCGCTCAACCCGAGCGGGCTGACGCTGCCGCCCGCCGACTACGCCCGGCTGCACGCCGCGCTCGGCCCGGCCAAGGCCCTGCCACCGGTCCCGCCACCGGGTCTCGCCAGCAAGGTGCCGCCCGCCATCTACCAGCTGTACCGCAGCACCTCGAACTTCATCAGCGCCGACGGGCGGACGGTGCAGTTCTCCGTCGGGTTGCGGGCCGGCGATCCCGGCGGCACGCCCGCCCTGGATGCCGTCCCGGCGATCCGCGCTGAGGTCAACAGGGTGGCCACATCCATAGGCGCCGCCGACTCAGCGGTCGGCGGTGAGGCGCCGGCCCTGTATGACATCAGCGCCGTGTCCAACAGTGACCTGGTCAGGGTCATCCCCATCGCGATCGTGGTGATCGGGATCCTGCTGGCGCTCGTGCTGCGGAGCCTGATTGCCCCGATCTACCTCATCGCGTCGGTGGGCTTGTCCTATCTGGCCGCGCTCGGGCTCTCCGTGCTGCTGTTCGTCGACATCGGGGGCGAAAAGGGACTGGTCTTCTTCCTGCCATTCCTGATGTTCATCTTCCTGCTCGCGCTCGGCGAGGACTACAACATCCTGGTCATGACCCGGATCAGGGAAGAGGCGCACAAGCTGCCGCTGCGCGAGGCGGTCGTCAAGGCGATCGGGCTGACCGGCACGACGGTGACCTCGGCCGGCCTGGTGCTGGCCGGCACCTTCCTGGTGTTCGGCATCGTGGCCGGCAGCGGGGCGGGCGGCAGCCAGTTCCGCGATATCGCGATCAGCCTCGCACTCGGGATCCTGATGGACACCTTCCTGGTTCGGACCCTGCTCGTGCCATCCACGGTCGTGCTGCTCGGCCGCTGGAACTGGTGGCCATCCAAGCTGACCATGGACCGCCCGGAGACGCCCGCGCCTGCAATCGGGAAGGCCGTGGCCGGGTCAGCCGGGCCGGAGTCCGCCCCCACGACGCAGCCAGAATCCCGCTGAACGGTGGCCCCGGGTGCCCGCCGGCAGGTTGCCTGCCCAAGAACCGGGTACATCTTGATCTCGTGCCGCTCACGAGCCGGCGCGACGAGCAGGTCGATCAACTCGTGCGCATCGGTGCCCGGCTGGTCGACGACCAGCGCCGACCAGACGGCGGCGGATGGGTGGTTCTCTCCGATCCTGAGGGCAACGAGTTCTGCATCGAGCGCAGTGACGCCGAGCGCGCGCCTTTGGTCGAACAGCTCGGCACTGCATTCGACGCGGTCGCTGCCCTGATCAGCAACATCCGAGCCGGCCAGTGGTCAGCGCCGACCCCATGCGTGAGCAGATGACTGATTCGACGAACCAAGACCTCGTTCCCGCGCGGCTGCGCTGCGGCATCGTCGTGCGTGTTCGGGAGGATGCCTGCGAAATTGTCAGGGACCGGCAGCTCTGCTCCGTTCGGTACGCGACGCCGTTTCCGTCGCCGCGGACCGAACGGGTGTCACCTGGTCACCTGGTGGCCATCGCGACCGCGCCGGACGGCACCGAGGCGGTGGTGTGGCGGTGGTATGACGCCGTCGTGCTCGGCGCGGAGGCTGGCTTGATCAGGCTGTGGGAGCCCTCGCACGGCGAAGTCCTGGCCCAGCCACGGACCGCGCACCAGTCTGCACAGCCCGGAACTCGTGCCTACCTGTCGGCCGGCCTGCCCGGCGCCGACTGGTGGGTCGCCGGCCGCGCCGCTGCCAGCGCGGAGGACGCCGACGTCGAGCTGGACGAGGTCGAGCAGCTCTACACCGAGCGCGGTCTCTGGAGCCAGGCGGGCAGGATCTTCACGTGACAGTACTCGCGCCGGCTGCGGATGTGGCGCGGCCAGGGGCCAGGTTCCTGTGGGACGTCGCGGAGGCGTGCCTGGCCGCAGCCGCCTTCGCGGTGCTGTGCGTGCTGGTACTAAGAGCCTCGCCGTACCTCCCCGAGCCGGACGATTATGCCTATCGTGCCTCGATCGTGGCGATGACCGACGGGCACTTCTTCACTTTGTCCGGAGCGCAGGCACACGCGCTCGCCGGGCAGCTGGCGCCTCAGTTGGGCCACAACAGGCTGGGTCCCGGTCCGGGTGGCGGCCCCATCCAGTGGGTGCAGCTGCCGGGGGGCAGGTGGATCAGCGAGAAGGATCCGGGCTACCCCTACCTCGCGGTGGTGTTCCAGGCGCTCGGTCTCATCCGGCTGGCTCCGTTTTTCTATGGCGCGCTGGCCTGCCTGGGCTTGTATTTCGGCGGCAGGCGCTGGCTCGGCAGGTTCGGCGGCGCGGCCGCTGTCGGCCTGTACTGCTCGTCTGGCGCGGCAATCCTGTTCGCGTGGCGTGATTACCTGCCGACCTTCACCGAAGCCTCGCTGATCGCGGCGGGTACGGGGGCCCTGCTGTGGGCAGTGCTAGCGGCCGAGGCGAGCACCAGGCGCAGGACCTGGGTGGGGCTGACTGGCTTCGTGGCGCTCGAGGCAGCCACGTTCAGCAGGTATACCAACATCGTGGTGCTGGGCTGCGCGGTCATCGCGGTGCTCGTGGCGTGGCGGCTACGAGCCGCCCGGCTGCCCGGTAGCGCGGTCGCCTGGTGGCTTGCGTCGGTCTGCGTGTTCGGCACCGGTGCCGCGATCTTCGGCACGCTCATCTACGGCGGCCCGCTGCGGTCCGGCTACCGGCCGGGGGAGATCACCTTCAGCCTCAGCGCCATCGGTCCTAACCTCCGGTACATGCCGGCCCACCTGATCCAGGCCATGCCCATGCTGGTGCTCGGCCTCGCCGCGCTGGCGGGCATCGCCGCCGTCTGGCTGCGCGGCCGCCGGGCAGGTGGCGAACGGGCCGCGCTGGCCAGGCGTGACCTGGCGGTCGGGATTACGCTGGCCGGCTCGTGGGGCGCCATCTGGGTCTTGTACGCCACATATACGTGGACCGCGGCCGAGGGCCTGAGCACGCTGCAGGCGGCCCGGTTCTACGTGCCGGCCCTGGGCGCGATCTCGCTGCTCGGCGCCTGGCTGCTGGTCTGCGTGCCGCGCAGGCTGCCGCTGGCCGCGATCACGACGCTCGTCGTGGTCGCAGCGCTGTTCGGGCTGGGTGGCTGGGCTTTCCATGACATGTACCAGTTTCCGTTCGGGCGGCAATTGCTCATAGTGCGCGGGCCAGGCGGCACGGTCGAGCTCAAGCCAGGCCCAGGGGCCAGGATCGGCGGCCCGGCCGCACCGCCCGGCGGCCCCGGCCGAGCTGGTATCCGCCGCCCGTCATGACCGCCCGTCGTGACCGCCTGGATAAGCCGGCGGACGCGCGAGCCGCGCAAGAACGCCGGTTCGGGACTGGTCCTCACGGCCGGCGGCGTACCACGGTGCACCCACTAGGGAATTCGTTGTCTTGTCCGTGGTAGCCTCAGCCAGTTGCTCCGGACCCCGGCGGCTGATCGCGCCCGCTGCTGAGAACACAGTCGAGATGCCCGGAGCATTTGGTGCAGGGATTCAGCAAGAGAACCCATGCTCGTATCTCCGCCACGGCCAGCACATCCCGTTGCTGGGACGCCGATGTCCACGGTTGCCGCGCTGCGGGGCTGTTCCGGCAGGCGCTGCTGACCCTTGCCGATCCGGTCTTGGGTGAGCGGGCCGCTATTGATGTGATCGTCGATGAATGCGTTCGGTTCACGGCACCGGCGGCCGGCGAAGCTGAAGCCCGGTGACCGTCGGGCATTTGATGTGAGTGAGTTAGCTGTTGGGCCTGGACCCCGCCTGGCTGCCCGATCAGGGGGAAGGCCCATGTTCAACGTGGATCTCAGCATCCGCAATGACGGCGGCCCGGCGGTCGTCGCGCTGCGCGGGGATCTTGACCTGGCGGCCACGCCCGGTGTCGCGTCTCATCTGATCGTGGCCATCGCGGCGTGCGGGCCCTGGGTGATCGTGGACCTGGCGGGTCTGGAATCCATCGGCTATACCGCCCTGGCGGTCCTGGTGCGCGTGCTGAGATGGACCCGCGGAAGCGGCGGTGACCTGTCCCTCGTCGCCCCGCAGCAGCAGGTACTGCGGGTGCTGAAAGCCACTGGCCTGATCAGTGTCTTCTCGGTGTATCCCAGCGTGGAGCAAGCCGCGAGCAGTGCAGCGCTGGCCCAGCCCTGGTCGCCAGCGGCGGGGCAACGGTCTTGTGCCGCAATGGCTGCCCGCCCTGGTGGCTGCCGGCTGCCAGCTCGCGCCACCTGCGGCCGGCCGGCCCGGGCGCTGCCCGGACGTGGAACATGCCAGCCGCGGCGCATGCTGCGCGGCGCGTGCCGCAAGCAGCACCCTGGGACAGGAGCCAGCTGAGCGGCCGCAACTGTCGCGGCAGGGACACGATTTTCCAACAGGCCGCACCAGCCCGCCGGCGGAAAATCCGGCCAGGCGATGGCGCGGCCAGCAGTAAATGGGGGACGGAGCACAAAAGGCCCACTGATATGGGCTCCGTGATCGTGTTCCAGGCACACACCAGAAATGGCATGTGCGGGCGTTCCGGCATTAACGCCCAAGGACCTCCAAGTGCACCGGGCATGCTGCATTATAGTGCTTCAAGGTCAGCTTTCCTTGGGAGTACCCCCACGAGCATGTACAGGAATTAGGCACGCGGTCCGAAGTTATGACCTCGGCAGGCACGCCGCTACGGCGCTCGGCGCGACCCGGCTGGTACGGAAGCGGCTGTCCGACGAGGGCAAGAGCAGGCCCTTCGGTCCTGGCTTCCTGGACAGCTCCGTCAGCTAGCGCCAGCCACTCCCGTGGCCTGGCATCTGATGAAGACTGGGCTGGTACCTGCCGTTTGACGCGCACCCTGGCTCCGGGGATTTTGTCGCTCGCCCGGCTGTCCATGTCATTCAGAATATCCGCTGAGCGGGAGGGGTGTGATTCTCGTGGCCTGTGGCCAGTGGTTCGTGATGCCTGGTAGTCCAGGTTCTCCAGCTGGAAGGTCCGCAGCCCTCAGTGCCGGAGACTAATGATCATCGTGGTGGGCCCGACAGCGAGGCCGACTGGGCAGCGTCGTGAGCAGCGGTGCGTCGAATGTCAACGATGCGGCTACCTGATTGTGGCGCGCGTCACGTAACCGCGCTGTCACAGAGACCGGGCCGCTGGCATCTCCATGTTCGTAAGGACGCCGCGCGAACGATCCGCGCGGCAGGCGACTCCACGAGTGAGGACGAAGTCATGGAACCCCGCATCGACCTGATCACCAACGAGATCGGCGTCAAGTTCGCCAGGCGTTTCGCCAACGCAGGCCTGGTGATCGCGCAGTCACCGCTGCCGAAGTCCACGCAGGAGCTGGTGTCGCTGCGCGCCAGCCAGATCAACGGCTGTGGCTGGTGCATCGACATGCACACCAAGGAGGCCGCAGCCGCCGGTGAAACCCCGGTCCGGCTCAACCTGGTCGCCGCCTGGCGTGAGTCCACCGTGTTCACCGGCGCCGAGCAGGCCGCGCTGGCGCTCTCCGAGGAGGGCACCCGGCTCGCCGACGCCTCCCACGGCGTGTCCGACGAGACCTGGGCCCAGGTACGCCAGCACTACGACGACGACCAGATCACCGCGCTGGTCGCCCTGGTCGCCCTGATCAACGCGGCCAACCGGCTCGCCGTGATCGTGCACCAAAAGGGAGGTTCCTACGAGCCCGGCATGTTCGCCAGCCTGACGAGCTGACCGGCAGCCGCATCCCGGCCCGGCCCGGGACCATTCGACCCGGGCCGGTGCTAAGCGACGCTGCCGGAGAGCGGTGCGGCCATGAGTTCGTTCGGCATTGGGCACCACCTCCTTGCGCTGCGGCCTCACGGGCACGATAACTCGCCGGGAGTCAGGTGACGACCCGGTCGCGGGTAGCCTGCCCGGAGCGGAGCCGGCCCGATATCTTCTGCTGGGTCCTGGCGGGCCGCAGGTCGCGTCCGGACTGGACGGAAAGGCTAGGCATGACGGAACTGGTGCTTCTGGGGACGGCGGGCGCGCCCCTGCCCGTCGCTGGTCGCCGCGGGATCTCGTCGGCACTCGTCGTGGGCGACCGGGTCTTCGTCATCGACTGTGGCCGGGGGTCGCCGTCCGCGTTCGCCGACGCGGGACTCGGCTTCTCCCGCCTGGAGGCGGTGTTCCTCACCCACCTGCATGCCGATCACATCGGTGACCTGCCCGGCATGCTCCTGTACGGGTGGGGTGTCCGCGAGGGCGATGACGGCCCGCTGCCCCCGATCCGCGTCTACGGGCCGCGCCCGCACATGCTGCCCGACGATGACGCCGCCTTCCGTCGCGAGACGACGATCCACCCGGAACGGCCGGCTCCCGGCACGGCTGACCTGGTCGACAGCCTTCTGGCGGGTTACGCCTACCACCTGAACGTCATGCCGCTGGACGCCCGCATGCCGGACCCGGGAGCGCTCGTCCGGGCCACCGACATCCCGGTCACCCCCCGGGCGGACGGCCGGCCGCCGGCCCCGGTCACCGTCATGGAGGATGACGCGGTCCGGGTCACCGCCATCACCGTGACGCACGGCCATGTGATGCCCGCGCTCGCCTACCGTTTCGACACCGCGGACGGCTCGGTCGTGTTCTCCGGCGACACCACCGCGAACGACGGCCTGATCGCGCTCGCGCAGGGGGCCGAGATCCTCGTCCACCAGGTGGCCGACCTGGGCTACCTGGAGCGGCACGGCGTCACGGGTGAGGCGCTGCAGCGGATGGCCGGGCTGCACACCGACGTCTCCGAGGTCGGGAGCGTCGCCCAACGCGCAGGAGTCCGCGAGCTCATCCTCAGCCACTACCTGCCGGCGGACCTGGATGCGATTTCCGAGGCAGAATGGGCCGGGCGCGCCGGGCGGGGCTTCACCGGGACCACCACAGCGGGCCGGGACGGCCTGCGCAGAACCGTCCAGCGCATAACCCCGTCAGCACCTTAATTTTGCCTGAATATCCAATTACGCCCCCACGGCCGACTCGCGCTGCCGCGCCAAGTGGAGTTGCCCGCAGGGGACGGAACAGTGCGATGGCCGGGTGCCGGTGCTGGCGGTCGCGGCGCACATCCCGCGCGTCGAGATCGGCTGGCAGTACTTCCAGGAGACGCATCCGCAGGAGCTGTTCCGCGAGTGCAGCGTGTACTGCGAGCTGGCCAGCATCCCTGAGCAGATCCCGCACGTCATGGAGAGCGCGATGCGCGCGGCGCTGGAGCGTGGCCCACGCCGCCAGCGCAGGCCACAGACGCAGCCCGGTCACCGACACGCCGAACAGCTTCAGCGACACCCACGCCAGCAGCGGCGCGAGCACGGGCTGATCAACATAGCTGGCCTGCAGATGCCGGGCGCAGTCCAGCATGTACAGCTCGTCACGGTGAAAGCCGTACCGGGCCGACAGCGCCATCAGCACGACGAAGACAACACCGCCGACCCCGATCACGCGCCGGTCGAAAGGGCTGGCACCCGGCAGTGGCACGATCGGCATCGGGACGATCATAACGCGCTCCCGGATGCCATTCCGCGAACGCCGGCGGACGGCCAACCGCCGGCCGACCCGGCCGGCCGGTGAGCCACGAAAGGTCCGGCACGCTGTCGCTGGACGCCGACGTGACCGGGTTCTGCCGGCCCTTGCTGCCTATACGTGCGGGCGGGCGTTGCGGTGCTGGCGGTCTGGGAGGTTGGCCTCGAGGAGGTTGAGGGCATCGGGCATATTGGCCCTGCCAAAGCCGATGCGGACATGATCAGGCTCGTCATAGACCGAGCCTGGCAGGAGCAGGACGCCTGCCTCAGCGAGCTGTGCGCAGTATCGGGTGAGGTCGCCGGCCCCGTGACGCGGGGGAAGCCGATCGGGCTTGCCGTCGGGCGTATCCAGGCGAAGGCATCGGCGTGCCGCTCGAAGAAGGCGTCGAGGACAGGCAGGTTGCGCCGCACGATCGCGAGGTTGCGGTCGAGGAGGACGTGGCGGTGGCGTAGCGCTAGTGCGGTCAGGAACTCGCTTGGCGCGCTCGCGCAGATGGTCGTGTAGTCCTTCAGCGTGCCAACGGCCTCACGCAGGGCAGGATCGCGGGTGGCGATCCAGCCGATCCGCAGCCCCGGCAGGCCGTAGCTCTTGGAGATGCTGCCCAGCGACACGGCCCGTTCGTACAGGTCGCACGCGGCCGGCAGCCGGTCGGCGGGATCGTGCTCGAGCTCCCGGTAGACCTCGTCGCTGAACACGACGAGCCCGTGCGCGCGGGCGAGCCCGATGACCTGCTCGAACACCGGGCGCGTCATCAGTGTGCCGGTGGGGTTGTGCGGCTGGTTGAGGTAGAGCAGGCGCGTCGCCGGGCGGATCAGGGCCGCCAGCGCATCGAGATCATGCGCCCAGCCGTCTTCGTACCGGCGCCTCCACTGGCTCACCTCAGCGCCGGTGCTGCGCGCGACCTCGAGTGCCGACTCATAGCAGGGTGTCTCGACGATCACGTGATCACCGGCCCGGAGCAGGGCGTGATAGAGCAGGAAGATGCCTTCCTCGGCGCACGACGTGACGACCACTTCCGCAGCGGCGGTCCGCTCATACAGCGGGGCGATCGCCTGACGGAGCTCGGGGCCGCCCGGCGGCTCGGTGTACCCGCACCAGCACTCCAGCAGCCGCCCGTGCGCGTCCGGCTCAAGCTCGAGCAGCTCCGCGATGGTGCGCGACTCGCAGTCACTGCTTGAGAGCATGAACCGGGTGCTGTGCTCGTACTGCGCGTAGAAGCGCTCAATCCGGAACGGACTCAACTCCACGATGTCTAGTATCGCGGCCGCTTCCCGGCCACGCGATGGCCCCCGAACGCGGCGCGTAGCAAGCCCGATGTACCCCGCCCGGGCTGACGTATTTCAAGGCAATATTCCCTCCCACCCGGACCCGTGACCGCATCGTTCAAGGAGAAACCAATGGGCATCCGCACCGGCCAGCGCTACCTCGACCGGCTGAACTCCATGCACGCGCACGTCGTCATCGACGGCGTGGCCGTCACGGAGAACATCGCAGAACATCCGGCGTTCCGTAATGTCGCGCGGACCTACGCCCAGCTCTACGACATGCAGTTCAGCCCGGAACACCAGCAGGACCTGACCTACACTTCGCCAGCTACCGGTGATCTCGTGAACGCCTCGTTCCTGGTGCCCCGCAATCTGGAGGATCTTGAGCACCGCCGGGCGGCGACCCGGGTATGGGCCGAGTACGCCAACGGATTCCTGGGGCGCACCGGGGACTACATGAACTCGGCGCTGACCGCGCTGTCCGCGGCGCAGCAGTGGTTCGCCCAGGCCGGCGCGGAGTACGGCGATCGCATCCGCGCGTACTACGAGTACGCCCGGGAGAACGACCTGCTGGCCACGCATACGCTGGTCCCGCCGCAGGTCAACCGCTCGGTGTCCGGAAGCGAGCAGGGCGGCGGCCAGCTGGCGGCGCGCGTCGTGGAGGAGCGTGCGGATGGCATCGTCGTGCGCGGCGCGCGCCTGCTGGCCACGGTGGCGCCCATCGCCGACGAACTGCTGGTCTTCCCCTCGACGGTGCTGCGCGGCTCGCCAGGCGACGCGCCCTACAGCTACGCCTTCGCTATCCAGAACGACGCGCCCGGGCTGCGGTACCTGTGCCGCAGTTCGCTGCATAACGGCGGCAGTGAATTCGACGAGCCGCTGGCTTCCCGCTATGAGGAGATGGACGCTGTCGTTGTCTTCGACGACGTGTTCGTCCCGAACGAGCGGGTGTTCCTGCTGGGTCACCCCGAGCTGTGCAATGCGTTCTACAGTGCCACCGGAGCGGCCGCGCTGATGACCCACCAGGTCGTCACGCGCACCGTGGCCAAGACGGAATTCTTCCTCGGGCTCGCGTCTGAGATCGCCGACTCCATCGGCATCGACGGCTTCCAGCACATCCAGGAGGACATCGCCGAGCTGATCGTGGACGTCGAGATCGGCAAGGCACTGCTGCGCGCTTCCGAGGTCGATGGCAGCACCAACGAATGGGGCGTCTACCTGCCCCGCTGGGAGACCGTGAACGCCGCGCGCAACTGGTATCCCAAGGCGGCGCAGCGCTTCCCTCAGATCATCCGGAAGTTCTGCGCGTCCGGGCTGATGGCGTTGCCCGGCGAGGCCGACATTGCGTCGGAGGCGATCGGGGACATCGAGCGCTACCTGCAGGGCAAGTCGCTCACCGGGCCGGAGCGGATCCGGCTGTTCAAGCTGGCCTACGACGCGTCAATCTCCGGTTTCTCCGGCCGGCAGGCGCTGTATGAGTACTTCTTCTTCGGTGACCCGGTACGGATGGCGGGAGCCATGGTCGGGGCCTACGACCGCGGGCCCGCGCGGGCCCGGGTCCGCGAACTGCTGGCTCGGGGGGAACGGCCGGCCACCCCGAGCTAGGATCAGATACGATTTCACATACGATCTTTGATCGGGGCTTAGGGCGGAGGTGTCCGATGCCGGACGGCCAGTCGTTCGGGGCACTCGCGATGCGGCCGGGCAAGGTGGTCGCGGTCCACCTCAACTATGAGAGCCGGATCGCGCAGCGCGGCCGCCGCCCGGAGCAGCCGTCGTACTTCCTGAAGCCCGTCAGCTCCATATCGGCCAGCGGGGACACCGTCGAGCGGCCGGCCAGCACCGAACTGCTCGGCTTCGAGGGCGAGATCGCCCTGATCATCGGCGCCCCCGCCCGCCGGATCGCGCCCGAGCAGGCCTGGAGCCATGTTTCGGGCGTCACGGCTGCCAACGACTTCGGTGTCTACGACCTGAGGTGGGCCGACCGGGGATCGAACCTGCGCGCTAAGGGCGGCGACGGATTCACCCCGCTCGGACCCGGCGTCCTCGACGCCGCCGGGCTCGACCCGGCAGGCCTGCGCGTCCGGACCTGGGTCAACGGGAAGCTGGCGCAACAAGGGACGAGCGCGGAACTCGCCTTCCCCTTCGCCCGCCTGATCGCCGACCTCGCGCAGCTGATGACCCTCGAACCGGGAGACGTGATCCTGACCGGTACCCCGGCCGGAGCGTCGGTCGTCGTGCCCGGCGACGTCGTCGAGGTCGAGGTCGATGCGCCGGACACGCCGGGGGCACCCAGCACCGGCCGGCTGGTCACCCGGGTGGCCGAAGGTACGGCGCCGCTGGCTGGGTACGGCGCGCGGCCGAAGATCGACGATGTGCAGCGCGAGGAGGCCTGGGGCAGCCGTGCAGCGGCCGGCCTGCCGCCCGCCTTCGAACTCACCCAGCGGCTGCGGGACAAGCTGGCCGGCGTCTCGACCGCGACCCTGTCCGCACAGCTGCGCAAGCGGGGCTTCGACGACATGTCGATCGACGGGCTGAGGCCGACCAGGCCGGACGCGAAAGTGGTCGGCCGGGCCCGCACGCTGCGCTTCATCGCGTTCCGGGACGACCTGTCCGCCGCCCGCGGCGGCGGATACAACGCGCAGAAGCGCGCGTTCGACTCACTGCGTCCCGGTGACGTGCTGGTCATCGAAGCCCGCGGCGAGCGGGGCACCGGCACCGTGGGCGACATCCTCGCGTTGCGTGCGCAGACACTTGGCGCGGCGGGCATCGTCACCGACGGCGGGGTGCGTGATTACGCCACCGTCGCCAGCCTTGGCATACCGACCTATTCCCAGGGCCCGCATCCGGCCGTCCTCGGCCGCCGGCACGTGCCCTGGGACGTCGACGTCACGGTCACCTGCGGGGGAGCAGCCGTGCAGCCGGGCGACGTGATCGTCGGAGATGCCGACGGTCTGATCGTCATACCCCCCGCGCTGGCCGGGGAACTCGCCGACGCCGCGATCGAGCAGGAGCGCGAGGAGGCATTCATCGTTGAGCAGGTTGCCGCTGGCCAGCCCGTCGACGGGCTGTATCCGATGAGTGCGGCGTGGCGCAGGAGGTATGAGCAGTGGCCGCCCTCGAAATGAGCGACCTCGCGCCCAGCAAGTCGAGACTCGCGTACACCTTCCTGCGCGAGCGCATCATCGACGGCCGACTCGGGCCGGGCTACCGGCTCGTGCTGGCCGCGATAGCCCAGCAGCTGGACATCAGCACGGTACCCGTGCGCGAGGCGATCCGGATGCTGGAGGCAGAAGGCCTGGTCAGCTACGAACGCAACGTCGGCGCCACGGTCGCCATGGCTGACGAGGCCGGGTACTTCACCACCATGCAGACCCTGGCCATCGTCGAGGGCGCGGCGACCGGGCTGGCCAGCGGACTGCTGGGCCCGGGCGACCTGGCCCAGGCCCGCGAGGCGAACACGCGGATGGCGGCGTGCCTAGAGGAGTTCCACCCGCACGAGTTCACGGTCCTGAACAGGGAATTCCACGCCGTGCTGTTCAGTAAATGCCCGAACGCGCACCTGCTGGATCTGGTGCACCGCGGCTGGGCACGCCTGGACGTGCTGCGCGACTCGACGTTCGGCTTCGTCCCGGGCCGGGCCCGCGAGTCGGTGGCCGAGCACGAGCGGCTGCTGGCCCTCATCTCGGATGGAGCGAGCGCCTGGGATGTCGAGCTCGCCGCCCGGGCACACCGGACTGCGACGCTCGATGCTTATGTCGCCCATCAGTCCGGTCAGCTCACCCGCTGAAACTCAGCGCACCAGACGAGGGCAGGTCGCCATGGCTTTCCGAACGGATCCCGCCGCGTTGCGCGGATCGATCACCCCGCTGGTCACGCCGTTCACCGCTGACGGCGCGATCGACCACGCCAGCCTGGCCAACCTGGTGCGCTGGCAGCTGGCCAACGGCACGCACGGGATCTCGATCGGCGGATCCACCGGCGAGCCCAGCGCCCAGACCACCGACGAGCGGCTCGCCGCGATCAGGACCGTCGTGGACACCGTCGGCGGCCGGGTACCGGTCATCCCCGGAACGGGATCGGCCCGGCTGGACGAAACACTCGAGTTGACCGCGGCCGCGCGGGACCTTGGCATCGACGCTGCCCTGATCATCACGCCGTACTATGCGCGACCGACGCAGGAAGCCCTCTACACCTGGTACAAGACAGTGGCGGAGAACTTCCCGGACCTGCCGATCGTGGCCTACAACGTCCCGGCCCGCACGGCGGTCGACATCGCGCCGCCCACGATCGCCCGGCTCTATCGCGATGTCGGGAACTTCGTCGGCGTCAAGGAAACGACGCGTGACTTCGAGCATTTCTCCCGGGTGCTGCAGTCGTGCGGCCCGGACGTCGTGGTGTGGTCTGGCATCGAGCTGCTCTGCCTGCCCCTGCTGGCGCTCGGCGGGGCCGGCTTCCTCAGCGCGACGTCGAACATCGCCCCGGCCGCGCACGTCCAGATGTACGAGGCATGGAGCAAGGGCAACTACGACAGGGCCCGGCAGATCCACTACGGCCTGCATCCCCTGGTGGACCTGCTGTCCGTGGAGACCAACCCGGCGCCAGCCAAATGGGTGCTCGCGCAGCGCGGGCTGATCGCGTCCGATCACGTCCGTCCCCCGCTGATCACGCCCACACCGCCCGGCCTGGACAAGATCCGTGAATACCTCGCCGCGGGCGCGGAGTACCTCACCGCCGCCGATGGCTACACGGTGGCATGAGAGAAGGCGAGATGACCGTTTTCGAAACCGGGCCCGTGACGCGGTACGTTCCGCGGGGACTGCCGGACCGCATCCGTCACTTCATCGACGGTGAGTTCGTCGACGCATCGACGCGACCACGTTCGACGTGCTCGACCCGGTGTCGAACCAGACCTACATCACCGCGGCATCGGGCGGCCCGGCTGATATCGACCGTGCCGTTTCCGCGGCCCGGCGGGCCTTCGCGGAGGGGCCCTGGCCCCGGCTGGTGGCCCGGGAGCGTGCCAAGATCCTCAACCGGATCGCCGATGCGGTGGCCGCGCAGAACGAGACTCTCGCCGATATCGAGACGTTCGACACCGGCCTGCCGATCACCCAGGCGCTCGGGCAGGCGCAGCGGGCGGCGGAGAACTTCCGGTTCTTCGCGGATCTGATCGTGGCCCAGGCCGATGACCTCTACAAGGTGCCGGGGCGGCAGGTGAACTACGTCAACCGCAAGCCGGCCGGCGTGGCCGGGCTGATCACGCCGTGGAACACCCCGTTCATGCTGGAGAGCTGGAAGCTCGCCCCGGCACTCGCGGCCGGATGCACGGTGGTGCTCAAGCCCGCCGAGTTCACCCCGCTGTCTGCGGGCCTGTGGGCCGGGATCTTCCGCGGGGCAGGGCTGCCGGACGGCGTGTTCAACCTGGTCAACGGCCTGGGCGAGACCGCCGGTGATGCGCTGGTCAAGCATCCCGATGTGCCGCTGATCTCGTTCACCGGCGAGACCACGACCGGACAGACGATCTTCCGCAACGCCGCGACGCACCTCAAGGCACTGTCGATGGAACTGGGCGGCAAGTCACCGGCCGTCGTCTTCGCCGATGCCGACATGGACGCGGCGATCGACTCGACGCTGTTCGGGGTCTTCTCGCTGAACGGGGAGCGCTGCACCGCCGGCAGCCGGATTCTCGTTGAGCGCTCGATCTACGACGAGTTCGTCGAGCGCTACGTGGCCCGCGCCCGCAACATCGTCGTCGGCGATCCCCATGACCGGCGCACCGAGGTCGGGGCACTGGTCCATCCGGAGCACTACGCGAAGGTGATGGGCTACGTCGAGCGCGGCAAGCGGGAGGGGCGTCTTGCCGCCGGAGGTGGCCGCCCAGAGGGACTGGACACGGGCAACTACGTCAGCCCGACGGTGTTCGCCGACGTGCCGCCCGGCGCCTCGATATTCCAGGAGGAGATCTTCGGCCCGGTCGTGGCTATCACGCCCTTCGACACCGAGGACGAGGCGCTGGCCCTGGCGAACGGCGTGAAGTACGGCCTGGCCGCCTATATCTGGACCAGGGACCTCGAGCGCGCGCCCATGCCTTCGCGGAGCGGGTGGAGGCCGGCATGGTCTGGCTGAACTCACACAACGTCCGTGACCTGCGGACGCCGTTCGGTGGCGTCAAGGCCTCCGGCCTGGGCCACGAAGGCGGCTACCGATCGCTGGACTTCTACTCCCAGCAGCAGGCCGTCCACATCACGCTCGGCGAGGTGCACACGCCCAGGTTCGGCGCGCACCCGGAATGACCACCGCAGCGAGGAGCCTTCGATGACTGAGCACCCCCGCCACCGCATTGCCCGCCCCGGACATCATCCGCGCCGCCTACGCCGAGCTGATCGTCACCGACCTCGGCGCGTCGCGCCAGTTCTATCGCGACGTGCTGGGCCTGGTGGTCACCGAGGAGGACGAGAACTCCGTCTACCTGCGGGCGTTCGAGGAGTATCTGCACCACTCCCTGGTGCTCCGCCGGGGCGACGTGCCCGCGCTGGCCGCGTTCGGCTACCGGGTGCGCTCGCCTCGCGAGCTGGATGCCGCCGAGGCCTACCACCGTGATCTCGGCTGCCGGGTCGAGCGCCGCCCGGCCGGGACGCGGCGCGGCCTCGGCGAGACGGTGGCGGTACAGGATCCACTGGGGTTCCCCGTCGAGTACTTCTACGCCAGCGATCACGTCGAGCGCCTGACCCAGCGTTACGACCTGCACGGCGGCGCTCCGATCACCCGGCTGGATCATTTCAACGTGATGACCCCGGACATCCCGGCTGCCCGGGCGGTCCTGGAGGGCCTCGGTTTCCGCACGTCGGAGGATATCCAGGACAGCGACGGGATGGTCTATGCGGCGTGGATGTTCCGCAAGCCGACCGTCCACGACATCGCGCTCACCGGCGGCGACGGCCCGCGCCTGCACCACGTCGCGTTCCACACCCATGAGCGCGCGCAGATCCTGCACATCTGCGACAAGCTCGGGGCCCTGCGGGAAACTGACCAGATCGAGCGCGGTCCGGGACGGCACGGCGTCTCCAACGCCTTCTACCTCTACCTGCGCGACCCGGACGGCCACCGCATCGAGATCTACGCGCAGGACTACTGGACCGGCGACCCGGACAACCCGGTGATCACCTGGGACGTGCACGACAACCAGCGCCGCGACTGGTGGGGCAACGCCGGTCGTGCCGAGCTGGTACTCGGAGGCGTCGCCGGTGCTGGATCTCGACGGCAAACCGCAGCCGCTCGCGCGGCCCGCCGGCGCGCAGGAAGCGGATGTGACCATCGGAGCCGATGGCTTCTCCTACACCCGCCGCAGCGAGGTGACGCGACAGCACCAGGAGTACAAGCTGGGCGGGCAGGTCTGATTCCCGCTGGACATTAGTTCTGTGCGCTTCTGGCGTCAGCCAGGCGTCATGTGTCGTGAGTTGCTCCCGGAATCGCGGTCCGGGCCGGCCTCGGTGCCGGGTTCAGGTATCGCGGTGCGCACGAGCGTAGGCGTTGAGCCGGTCCAGCTCGTCCGCATAAATGCCGCGCATGACGCGCGGGGCGAACAGGCGCTCAAAGAAGCCGCCGATCCCGCCTGCGCCCTGCCAGGTCGTGGAGATCCGCACCAGGGCCTGGCCGCCCTGGGGCATGACGGTGAACGTCGTGACCGCGCTGGAGCCGGTATCGGACTCGGTGAGGATGCGGCCGGGCTCAGGTTCGGCGACTTTCATCCGGTACTGGCGGGTGCGGCCGCCGGCGGTCAGCGTGAACCGCGTGATCGTGCCCTCGCCTACGCCGCCCGACTCGACCTGGAAATCAGAGAACGCCGGGGGCAGGAAATGCGGGTGCCCGCGCATGTCCGCGATGTAGCCGTACACGGCGCTCGCTGGCGCGTCTACCGTGCGCTCAGCGAAGACAAGGTTCGTTGCCATGGAGTCTGTCTATCACCACCGGGACGGCTGCTTGTTCGCGCTCGGCGCCTGACACGAGTCCACGAAGCCAGCGTGGCGGTCAGCCCGCGGCGGGATCCGCTTCTAGCCGCGAGTTGGGTTCCGGCTTGTTCAGGAACTGCTGGTACCGAGCGCCGCTGCGATCTCCTGGATGGCCTCGGCCTCGGCAGGGCTCACGCTCTGCCCTTCCTCCTTGTGCGCGGCCGCGACCTTGCTCGCGAGGGCGAGAACAAAGCGCCGGTAATCGTCGAGTTCCCCGGTCGTCGCCTTGTCCTGGAGCAATACGGCCGCGTCACGGAGATGCTGCAGCCCGTTATCCCTGAGTTCTGCGGCAGAGTGATATTTCGTGTGGTCCATCTCAGGCTTCGCCGCAACGATCTCGTCGAGGAGTTCGCTCTCGCCGTGCTGGGCGCGCGCTTCAGCGTAAGCCTTCGACATCGCGATTGACTCGCGGATCATCCCCCCGCGCGCCGCGGTGACCACGATCAGGCCGGCGCTCGGCGGGCCCTCGAGCACCACCTTCCATTCCTCAGGTGAGAACGCCGCTTTTGATGTCATCCGAAGCTCCTTTCCGGTAGGTGCGAAATCAGGAACAGCGTAGCCGCGGATGTAGGGCAGGCCGGGCTTTATTCCGGGCGTGCCGGGCGGTCGACGTTGATGATCACCTTGCCGGGTGCGCGGGCGGGGCGTTGGGCCCGGAAGGCTGCTGGCAGGTCAGCCAGGCCGGGGACCGCCGAGACCGCCGGGCGAATGGTTCCTTTGTGGTCAGAGTTGCTCTGCTGGGCGCACACCGTGCTCGCGGCACCAGGCCAGGTAGACCGCACGCTGGGTCTGCGCGCTCACGGTCTCGATGACCTGGCCATCCTCACCAAGGTACTCAACGACACCGGCGACCTTGATGTGAACGATGCACGGTTCATCACCGACCGCTCCCCACTCGTCGACGTTGCCTGCGGGCTCGTACACGTAGCTGCCGGGTCCGACCCGCTCACCAGTGCCGGCGATCTCCCGGGTCCCGGACAGGTTGAAAGCGTGCACGTCACCGGTGTGACGGTGCAACGCCACTATGCAGCCGGGTTCCAGCCGCATCAGCTCCGACCAGCCATCCGCTGTGAAGCGCAGCGGACGGAACGCCTTTCCCGGGCCGGTCGCAATCCACGGCATGCACTCTGTGTCCAGCGGCCGGGCGAGCCCAGTAATCAGCGGGCGCATGGTTACCTCCGATCGTCAGCGGATACCCACCACGCTAGGAGCCCGAATGGCCCGGCAGCGAGGGACAATCCAGCCTCATCCTTCTGGGCCAATTTGTGGCCGCCACCCGGCGGGTGCGAGGGCCGCCAGGAGCGGAGCCCAGCATGCAAGGCCATTCCGGCTGTCGCATGGCAGGCCCGCGCTCGATTGGGCAGGGGGACCTAGGATCTGGGCATGTCGCTGGAGCTGTCGCCGGAGGACTTTGCGCTGCTGGCGGATCGGGTGTGCCGGGCGGCGAGCGAGTACCTCGCTGGCCTGGATGGGCGTGCGTCGTTTCCCGCGACCTCTGGGGCGGCGACGGCCGAGGCGTTGGACCGGCCGCTGCCCGAAAAGGGTGTGGGGAGCGCGGCATTCGACGACCTGGCTGTTATCGCGAGCCACTCACGGCCAGGGAACGCGCGGTTCTTCGCTTACGTGCTGGGGTCGGGTGAGCCGGTCGCGGCGATCGGGGATCTGTACGCGTCGGTGCTGAACCAGAACGTGACCGCGTGGCGGTCGGGGCCGGCCGCGGTGACCGTCGAGCGCACGGTCGTTCGCTGGCTTACCGAAGCGATCGGGTGCGAGGGCTTCACCGGCAGCCTGGTCGGCGGCGGGTCATCGGCGAACCTCATGGGCCTGGCGATGGCACGCGAGGCCAAGGCGCCGGCGAACGAGGATGGCGCCCGGCCGTGTGCGGTGTATGCCTCCGCCGAGGTGCACATGTCCGTGCCCAAGGCGCTGGCAGTGCTCGGCGTCGGCCGCGCCAGCCTGCGGCTCATCCCCGTGGACGAGGCGTTCCGCATGCGCACCGACGCGCTGGCGGCGGCCATCGAGCGGGACCGGCGGGCGGGGATCCCGGCGATCGCGGTTGTCGCGACGGCGGGCACGACGAGCACCGGCGCTGTCGATCCGCTCCGCGAGATCGCTGGCATCGCGCAGGCCAGCGGCCTGTGGCTTCATGTTGACGGTGCCTACGGTGGCTTCGCGGCCATGGCTGTTCCCGAGCTCTTCGCCGGCCTGGCGGAGGCTGACTCGATCTCCCTGGACGCCCACAAATGGCTGTATCAGCCGCTCGACTGCAGCGCGCTGCTGTACAGCGACGCGGGCGCCGCGCGCCGCGCCTTCGCCTATACCGGCGAGTACGCCAGGAGCCTGTCCGACGACCCGGTCGAGGGCTTTGCGTTCTTCGAGGAGTCCCTCGAGCTGTCTCGCCGATTCCGGGCGCTCAAGCTCTGGCTGTCGCTGCGCTATCACGGCATCGGCCAATTCCGCGCCGCGATCCGCGGCGACCTCGAACACGCGCAGCTGCTGGCCCGGCTCATCGCGACCGAGCCCACGCTGGAGCTGCTGGCACCGGTCGAGCTCAGCACAGTGTGCTTCCGGTGGAAGGACGCCCCGGAGGCGAAGCTGGATCGGTGTAACACCGCGATCTTGCGCGAGGTGCTCCGTCGCGGGCGCGTCTACCTGTCCAACGCCAGCATCCGACGGCGCTTTCGCCCTTCGCGCCTGCATCGTCAACCACCGCACCACCGATGCCGACATCGCCGCTGTCGTGGAGGAAGTCGTGGCCGCAGCAGCCGCCGTCGTCACCACCTGACCCCGACAGCCCCGGCGAGTCGCTTGGGGCCGGTCTTTGCCACGGTGTCTGGAGCTGCGGCCAGGGCGGTGGCTTCGATGTTGTGCCAGGACATTCCTGGTGGCTCGTGCCGGTTCCCGCGCCGGGCGAATTACCGAGCCGCTCAGCGGCCGAGCCGGTGCTCACCGCGGCCGAGTGCGGTCAATCGGCCGCGCGGGCCCGCTGCCAGGCGGGACTGTCGAGGAAGTGGGTGTCGAAGCGGTGCTGCAGTCCGAGCAGCACCTCGGGCGGCTCGCTGCCCTCCCGGCGCCGGACGACGTGGCGGAAGTAGTCGAACCGTTCGATGCCGGGAGTGGCGATGATCAGCGCCTCGGCGGTCGAGTCGTGATGCGCGGCGAACGCGTGCGCCGAGCCGGGCGGGACGACCAGCAGATCGCCGGTACGCGCGATGACGACGTTGTCCTCGACCAGCAGGTCGAACGCGCCGTCGAGGATGTAGAACAGCTCGGAGGAATTGTCGTGCCGGTGCGGCACGGCGCCATCGGCGCCGTGGCCGAGCGCGACACGGTGGCTGCTCAGCGCGCCTGCGGTGGCGCTGCTATCGGCCAGCAGCACGTGCCCGATGAGGTCGAGGTGTTCCGCCTCGCCGGCGCGCACTAGCACGGGCGGGTACGGGCCGGTAAGTGTCGGGGACATGGTTCAGGTGCTCCTTTGCGGCATCGCGGGTGGTGTTCATCCAGCGTCGCGGAGATCCAAGCATCGGTCCAACACTTTGCCTCGCTGTTCAGAATCGATACAGTCGATGGATGGAGCTGCGTCAGCTGGCCCACTTCGTCGCGGCCGCCGAGGAGCTGCACTTCACCCGGGCTGCGGCCCGGGTGCATGTCGTCCAGTCCAGCCTGAGCGCGTCGATCCGCACGCTCGAACGCGAGATGGGCGCCGCGCTGTTCGTGCGCGACAGCCTGGCACGTGATGCTCACCCAGGCGGGCCGCGCGCTGCTGCCGGCGGCCCGTCGCGCGCTTGCCGCAGCAGACGAGGGCCGCGACGCCGTGGCCGGTATTCGCGGCGTCCTACGCGGCCAGCTGCACGTCGGAGCAATCCAGACCCTCGCAGTGATAGATCTGCCGGCCCTGTTGGCTCGCTTCCGCCGCGCCCACCCCGGCGTCACCATCCGGCTCAGCCACGACGCCGCCCCGGTACTCGCCAACGCGGCCGCCGACGCCCAGCTGGACATCGCCTTCATCGACGGCCCCACCGACCCCGCCGCCCTGGCTCGCGTCGAGATCGGCCACGACGACCTGATCCTCGCCGTCCCGCAGGGCGACCCGCTGGCCAGACGGGCCAGCATCGAACTTGCCGATCCAGCGTTGCGCGAGCGCGACTTCGTCGACTACCGGGCCGACTCCGGGCTACACGCCCAGATCAACGTCGCCTGCGCCGCCGCCGGACTCGCCCGGCGCACCGTCTGCGAAGCACAGAACATGCAGTACCTCGCCGAACTCGTCCAGCACGGGCTCGGTATCTCGGTTCTGCCCCCGATGAGCGTGCGCGCGGTCACCGCGCAGGTCTCCACCGTCCGCATCACGCCGCCGCTGCGCCGCGACATCTGCGCGGTCACCGCCGCCAGGCGGCCGCCCACCGGAGCCGCACAAGCCCTGCTCGACATCCTCGAGGCCGACATCAGCAGCCGACGTAGCCAATCCACGAGCCGGCCGTCAGGCAAAGCACCCCCGGCGCGACCCGGACGGCAGCGGTAGCGAGCCGCGGTGGGGGTTCAGCGGGGCCGCGCGGGGACTTCGCCAACCGCGGGCGGCCCGCGCCGGACTGGACCGCCACCCTGCTGGCCGCCGCGGCTGGCACGGGTGCTGCCGTGGGCATCGTGTAGCAGGATGAGCACATGCTGGTCGTTCATGTTCATGCGCGGGTCCGGCGGGATCGGATCGAGGATTTCCTGGCCGCCACGCTGGTCAATGCGCAGGCATCGCTGGCTGAGCCTGGCGTGCTGCGGTTCGACGTTCTCCAGGACCAGGCCGACCTGGCGCATGTGGTCCTTGTGGAGGTCTACCGTGACGGCGATGCCCCGGCTGCGCACAAGCTGACGCCGCATTATGCGGCTTGGCGGGATGCGGTTGCGGAGATGATGGCGGAGCCGCGGGCATCAACCCGGTTTTCCGCGGTGTTCCCGGTGGGCAGCGAGGGCTGGGCGAGCGGATCGTCGTGACCATGATGACGTTCGGGTTCGCCACCGCTGGCCGCATTATGGCCGGTGCAGGCCGGGCGGCGGAATTGCCGGGCGTGCTGGCCGGGCTCGGGTCCCGGGTGCTGGTGTGCACGGGCGCGAACCCGGCGCGCCACGCTGGGATGCTGGCCGGGCTGGGGTTGCCCGCCGTGGTGTTCCCGGTGGCCGGGGAGCCCACGATTGAGCTGGCCCGCGCTGGCGTGGCCGCCGCGCGCGAGCATGACGCCGACGTTATCGCCGCGATCGGCGGCGGCAGTGTCATCGATGCCGGCAAGGCCGTGGCCATGCTGCTGGGCAATGGCGGTGACCCGCTTGACTACCTGGAGATCGTGGGGTCTGGCCGGGAGATCACCCAGCCCGCCGTGCCATGCGTCGCGGTGCCTACCACCGCGGGCACCGGGGCGGAGGTGACGGCCAACGCCGTGCTCGCCGCGCCCGCGCATCACCTCAAGGCGAGCCTGCGCAGCCCGCTGATGATCCCTCGGGTCGCGCTGGTTGACCCGCAGCTCACCGTTTCCTGCCCGGCGCCGGTCACGGCCGCCAGCGGCCTGGACGCGCTCACCCAGTGCCTGGAGCCCTTCGTTTCGATCCAGGCGAACCCGCTGACCGACGGCCTGGCCCGGGAGGGGCTGGGACGCGCGGCGGCAGGGTTGCGCGCCGCCTACGCTGACGGCGACGACCTCGCGGCACGGGCGGACATGGCCGTGTGCGCCCTGCTGGGCGGGATCGCGCTGGCTAATGCGAAGCTGGGGGCCATCCACGGCCTGGCCGGCGTCATCGGCGGGACCGCTGATGTCCCGCACGGCATGGCCTGCGCTGCGCTGCTGGCGCCCGTCATCGAGGCAAACGTGCAGGCGCTGCGATCCAGGCAGCCGGGCCATCGCGCTCTAGCGCGGTATGCCGAAGCGGCCCGGCTGCTGACCGGGAAACCGGCCGCATCCACCGAAGACGGAATCGCCTGGATCCGCGAGACGATCACCCTGCTCCAGGTACCCGGCCTGGCCGCGTTCGGCATCCGGCCCGGACACGCCGACGACGTTGCCGGCCAGGCCATCAGATCTAGCAGCATGCGGGGCAATCCCGTCGCGTTGAGCCACACCGACTTGCGAGCCATTGTCCTCCAGGCCATCTAGGCCGAGACGAGCCCTGGCGCTGGCGGGAGGGTGAATGCCGTCGCGGCTGGGCCGGTGTCGGGGACGTTACGGCCGGCCCAGTCCCAGTGCCTTGCCGACCGCGGCGATTCCGTCCGTGTCGGCGAAGGCGAAGCTGAAGATAACTTCGTCGGCGCCGGCCTCGATGTGACCTGCGACCAGGCCGGGAATCTCGTGCGGCTGGCCGACGGTGAATCCGGCTATCTCCTCGGCTGAGCCGGCTGCTGCCAGCATCTCGCGCACCTCGGCCGTGTTCTGGTCGGACGTGGTCAAGATCAGCGGGGTCATCCAGGTCACGTCGATCTCCGCTGGGTCGCGGCCGGCCTCGGCGCAGTGGCGGCGGAGCACGCTGATCTTGCGGGCCAGCGTGGGGACGTCGCCGGTGACGTTGCACTTGTCCGCGTAGCGGGCCACCAGCCGCAGTGTCCGCTTCTCGCCACCGCCGCCGATCATGATCTTCGGGCCGCCGGCCTGCACCGGCCGGGGCTGGTTACGGGCGTGATCGAGCCGGTAGTGGGCGCCGGTGAAGCTCACGTCATCGCCGGTGAACATGGCCCGGCACACCTGGACCGCCTCTTCCAGCATGTCCAGGCGCACCCGGTTGCTTGGATAGTCGATGCCGAGGCCCTGGTGCTCAACGTCGTACCAGGCGCCCCCGATGCCGAGGATGGCCCGGCCCCGCGAGATGATGTCCAGCGTCGTAACGATCTTGGCCAGGATGCCGGGGTTGCGATAGGTCACGCCGGTGACAAGCGTGCCGAGCTGTACCCGCTGGGTGCGGGCGGCCAGCGCCCCCAAGAGGGTATAGGCCTCCAGCATCGGCTGGTCCGGGCCGCCCAGCGGCGGCAGCTGGAAGAAGTGATCCATCACCCACACCGAGTCGAACCCGGCTCCTTCCGCTGTGGTCGCCAAGCCGGCAATGTGATCGAACAAGCTGGCCGGGTCGAATCCCGAGAAGTTGGGCAGCTGCACGCCGAATTTCGTCATAGGCCCACGGTAGCGATTCCCGGGGAAGGCCGGCGCCCACGCCCACCCCACCGTCGGGAGTTCACCCGGGAAGCTGACGCTGGCGCTCTTCGAGCTGGCGGAAGATGTCGCTGTAGCTGCCGCGCATATCGTGCGGCACCCGCCACACGTCCACTGTCCCGAAGCAGCCGAGTACGCGGACATGAACCACCGGGGCGTCCGCGCGGCCGATGTCGCGCCCCCACTCGCGGCGGTGACCGAAGATAGTCATTCCGCTGACGTCGACGCTGACGCCTTCCGGCACATAGACATCGGCATTGCCGAAGGCTGCGAGAACGGTCACGGTTGCCTGTGGCTGGTCGATGGTAGCTTCGCGCAGATCGAGGTCGAGGTCTCCGAGGGCGCTGGCGGCCAGGGTCCACCTGCGCAGCCTGAGCCGTCCACGCCGTACAGCATGACCGAGCACGGCCGCGGTGAAGCGGGCCGGCTTACGACGCGGACCGGAAACCCCGCAGGAGACCACAGGCAGGTCTTCCTGGACACGCGCCAGTTCCCCGCCGATGCGGGCCCGGAGGGCGGCCTCGACCCGCTCAGAGAATTCATCGAGCGTCAGGCGACCCGCCAGCAGATGCTCGCGAAGCGCGACCACAGCCTGCTCGCGGTCGGCATCCGAGACCCGGAGGGACGCGTCGTCGGCCATAGCTGCCACGCTAAACCACCCCTGAGCTGCGCCGCCAGATCCAGTCCGGCCACATCCTGGGTCCGCTCGTCGCAGATGCGGACGCCGCAGTGGCGACGCGTCCAGGCAGGCAGACAGGACGGCAGGCCGTGCGTGGCGGCATGCATCGGCAAGGCCGCAGCTTTCCCACCAGGACAAGCCCCGCCGCGCGGCGCGCCCTACAGCGCCTCCAGGATGGTGTCGAGCAGCTTACGGGTGTGCGGTTCCTCGAGAACCTCGCCGATCCACGCGGCGGAGTCGGCTCGCTCCGGCGAGCGGGGATTGGGCTTCAGCCAGTCGGTGGCCGCGACCTCGGTGATGTGCCCGAGTTGCGCGATGAGCATCGAGAAGTGCCCGCGCCGGGTCACCGTCGCCGGTCCGCCGGCTTCCCGGTAGGCGTCGGTCAGCGCACGCACCCGGCCCGAGTCGGCGCGGGCGAACTCGAAGAGGACGCACCCGAGCTCCTGGTTCGGATCGGCCGGACCACTGTTCTCCCAGTCGATGACGCACACTCCGCCGTCTGCGGTGGGCAGGACGTTGTCGGCCCACAGGTCGCGGTGACAGGTCCGGAGCATCTCCGGAGGCTCGATCCAGGACTCCAGCGCGACCAGCTCATCGCGCAGATCGGCCAGCCGGCCGGCGAACGGCGCTCCCGCCTCAAGAAGCTGCCCGACCAGATGGTCCCAGCGATCGGCGCCAACCGGTTCGTGATACCACGGGTCCAGCGGACTGAGGTCAGTGGCTGATACGCGGTGAATGGCGGCCACGGCCGCGCCCACCCGCGCCGGGTCGAGCCCGGAGTCGGGGGCATTCAGATCGACCCACTCATACAACCTGACCTGCCTGCCTTCTACGGCCGCGAACACGTGTCCTTCCGTGGTGCGCCGCACCTGCGGCGTCGGGACGCCGGCGGCGTAGGCCGCCTCCTGGAACGCGGTCGCCAAGCGCACCTCGTCCTCACTGGACCAGTGGAAGGGCACCTTCACCGCCCAGCTGCCATCTGCGGTGTCCAGCCGCCACACAAGTCCCTGCCTGCCCCGCGCGACCGGTCCGTCCGACAGCCGCGCAGCCTGGCCAAGAGCGAAGCGCCGGGCGAGGTCAGCGGCATCCATCAGGCCACTCCAGCACACCTGCGCCCTGAGGGCAGCTCAGGCGTAATGTCGATCACGGTGGATTCCCCGGGCTACCCAATGCGCAGGACAACCGGGTCCGGGCTAGCCTCCGCACCGATGACGGCCATAATCAGGCAGGTTAACGGCAAGCTGTGAAGATGTTCCCCGGCTGTCGGCTCACATCTTCGCTGGAACATTGATGACCACGTTGTTCGCGGTTGAGGAGATCGAGGTGGCCCCGGAGGCGATCAGGGTAGGGGTCGTGGCTGTGCTTGTCTGCCCGTCACCGAGCTGTCCGACGTGGCTGACGCCCCACGCGTAGACATTGCCGGTGGTTGACACGGCGTACGACGTGGCCGACCCGGTGGCCAGGCTCTGGTAGGTCACGCCGGCGGGGGCGGTGAACCGGACCGGAGATGGCTGCGGCCTGCCTCGATCCGCCGGTAGCAGGCAGGTGCCGAAGGTGCGGTAAGACGATCAACATGGGCGCCTGCGGTGTCTGCGGACAGCGGCAGCCCGCACGCGGTCGGACGCCGCGCGGCGTCTCACCCGGCGGGGATGTGGTATCGGGGGCCGGGGGGCGGCAGGCTTGCCCTGGGTGGTCGCTGTGGCCGGAGCGCTGGTGGAAAGGGGTGGCTTGTGTCTGAGGGAGTGATGGGTGAGGGTCCGCTGCGGGCGGGGAGCCCGCTGAGAACGCCCCGGGCGGCCGCGGTCGCCGGGATCATCTTTTCTGTGCTGCTGATCGCCACGCTGGTGCTGCTGCGGGTTTCTGTCCCGGCCCATCCGGCCGTCGCCGGGGCGTGGCTGACCGATTCCCGGCGCCGGGCCGCGGTGGCGATCGCGCTGAACCTCGTCCCGTTCGCCGGGATCGCCTTCCTGTGGTTCGTCGGGGTGCTGCGGGACCGGATCGGCGAGCGCGAGGACCGCTTTTTCGCCACCGTGTTCCTGGGCAGCGCCATGTTGTTCGTGGCCATGTTGTTCGTGGCCGCAGCCGTGGCGGGCGGCCTCATCGCGGGCGTGACAACGGCCGGCCTGCCCGGCGCGGGCACCCTGGCGCTGGGCCGCAACCTCACCGCGACGCTGCTGAACGTCTACTCGATGCGGATGGCCGCGGTGTTCACCCTCACCACGGTCACCATCGCACGCCGCACCCAGATCGTGTCCCGGTGGCTCACCATCGCCGGGCTGGTGACCGCGCTGGTACTACTGGTCGGGGTAGGCATCTCCCCCTGGGTAGAACTGCTGTTCCCGGCATGGATCCTGGCCCTGAGCCTTGACATCCTCCTAGCCAGCCCCACCCCATCAACCTGAACGCCGCAGACCCGGGCCACTGGTCGCACCTATAACCGAATTGCCGCACCGGATGCCTGTCGGACGGTGCCGGCTCGGCACCCATGCTCGCCCCGCGATGATGACGTGTCTGGACGTGGTGACAGAGAGGCTGGGGCATGCGCTTCGTCGAGAGCTTGACCGCACGGGTGAACCGGATCATCGCCTGGGCGGATCGCGTGCAGCGCCGGCATGGCTTGCTCGGATTCCCCTACGCGGTGATCAAGAAGTACGGAGATGATGATGGCGGGCGCGAGGCCGCACTCATCACTTACTACGGTTTCCTCAGCATCTTCCCGTTGCTGTTGCTCGGCGTGGCGGTCCTGTCCCGGGTGCTGGCTGATAACCCAGAACTGCGGCAACGGCTCATCACCGCGATCGTCCCGAAAGCGCTGCAGTCCACTGTCGAGCATTCGCTGACTGTCTTGCCGACGTCGACCGTCCCGTTCATCGCCGGCCTGATCGGCCTGCTGTTCTCTGCAACAGGTGTCGTGTTCTCCGCGTACCAGACGCTGAATCATGTCGCCGCCGTTCCCAGGCGGCTTCGTGCCGGGTTTGCGTCCCGATACGTCCGGGTGTTCCTGATACTGGCGACGCTGCTGCTTGGGGCACTGGCGGTCGGCGCACTCACTGTCGTGGTCACAGCGCTGCCCAGCGTGCCGGAAGCGGAACGCGCTGCGGCGGCGCTCGGGCAGGCCGTGATCATCTTCGCCGTCTTGCTGCTTGGCGCCAGACTGCTGCTTGCGCGGCCAGCGCCGTTCCGTGCTCTCTGGCCGGCCGCCGTTCTGGGCGCTGCAGCGGTGACCCTGGTGCTCAATCTCGGTGCACCACTGCTGGCGGGGCTGGTGCGCAAGGCCGGGCCCGTCTACGGGAGCTTCGCAACCGTGGCGGGCATGTTCGGCCTGCTCTACCTGGTCAACCAGGCACTGGTCTACGCGGCCGAGATCGCAGCCGTTCGATATGCCGGCCTGTGGCCACGAGCGCTGGATCTGAACCGCCCCACGGCGGCCGACGCCCGCGCGCTGGCTCTGCTCGCCCGCGAGCAAGAACGCATCCCGGCTGCGCGGATCGAGTTCCACCTGGTGCCCCGCGATTCGTCCCCAGCCGACAACGGCTCGGCGGGGCCAGGTCCTCCCTAGCAACTCAGGCTGGCTTCTCCGATCAGTGCCACCTGCAGTCCGATCACAGGTGAGGTCTGGCACGAACCCGGTGGTACGCCAAGGTTTCGCCAACATTGGAGCAACGTTGTGGCAATGGCGCCGCTGTAGAACTGTCCCCGAAGACACCGGGAGTGCGGGGAGGTTCAGATGAAGACGGCAACACAGAAGGCTGCATCCAGGCCAGGGCTTGGTCTCGGCGAAGGGGTGCTCGTGGATCGGCAATGGCTGGCCGCTCACCTGCTCGATCCGCGGGTGCGGGTGGTCGAGGTCGATGTCAGCCCGGTGGCCTACCACGACTGGCACATCGACGGTGCCGTGCTATGGAACGTCTACACCGATTTGAAGGATGCCGACTACCGTACCGTGGGCACCGCCACGCTGGAGCGGCTCGTTGCGCGTTCGGGGATCGGCCCGGAATCGACGGTGGTGTTCTACGGGTACGCGCCCGCCCTGGGCTTGTGGCTGATGAAGCTCCACGGGCACCCGGACGTGCGCATTCTCGACTGCTCTCGTGACACCTGGCGGGCCGGAGGCCATCCGTGGAGCACCGCCACGAGCGAGCTGCCTGCCGGTGGCTACCGGCTAGACGGCGAGGACCATGGCGTCCGAGCGGACCGGGTGGCGGTGCAAGACGCTATCGGCCGGCCCGGTACGACCCTGGTGGACGTGCGCTCAGCGGCCGAGTACCGGGGGGACTGCTTCTGGCCCTCCGGCGGCATGGAGCCAGGCGGCCGCGCCGGTCACCTGCCATCAGCTGTCCACCAGCCCATCGACGGCCTCTACAACGCCGATGGGTCGTTCCGCTCCGCCGCAGAATTGCGCGGTGTCTTCTCGCCGGCCGTTCTCGACGGCGGCCGTGAGCTGATCACCTACTGCACTATCGGGGGACGCGCCGCCACCGCCTGGTTCGTGCTCACCTACCTGCTCGGGCGCGAGCGGGTCCGGGTCTATGACGGGTCATGGGCGGAGTGGGGCCGCACCCCCGGCACCCCCGTCGAGCGCCCATAGGCGATTCCCGCGGAACGGGGGGGCGATGACCAAGACAGAACCAAGGGCGCCGAGGGCTGGGGCGGATGCAGCCCGGTGTGCGGTGTGAGCAGGTCCCTCGCATTGCGCATGCGCTGGCGAGGCCGCGCCGGAGTTACTCGGCCTGGATCCAGCTGAGCAGGTCCTCCCGGCTGACCGTGGCCAGTAGGGCCGGATGGTCGCTGGCCATGTGCCCCCGGATCACCCCGACCACCTGGTCATCGCTATCGCCGCGGGCCACGAAACCGCACTCGCAGCGGATCAGCTTCGTCATCGCCCCTCCCACCTAGCGTTGCTGGCTTCTATAGGCAGCGTATTGCCAAGATGTTGGTGTGACCTTGGCGTCCCCGCACCCGGTGCGGATCCAGATCTGCGGAGCGCTGGCCATCGAGCGCGATGGCCAGCGGCTGGATGCGCGCCTGCCCGGCCGCCAGGGCCGACTGCTGTTCACTTACCTGATCGTCAACCGCCACCGCCAGGTCTCCCGGGACGAGCTGGCCGAGGCCCTGTGGCGGGAACCCGATCCTGCCGCCGTCGATGCCCGGCTGAACCCGCTGCTGTCCAAGCTGCGCCGGGTCTTCGGCGCCGACGCCGTGGACGGCCGCTCCACGATCCGGCTGTGCCTGCCCGATGCCTGGGTCAACCTCGAAGCCGCCGCCGAGGCCATCCACCGAGCCGAATCCTCGGTCGCCCAGCAGGAGTGGGCGCGAGCCTGGGGGCCGGCGCTCACCGCGTTGCTCGTAGCCGAGCGCGGCTTCCTCCCGGGTGAAGACGCCCCCTGGATCGACGAGATCCGCCACCAGCTTACGAAACTCCGCCTGCGCGCCCTGGAATGCTACGCCGCCGCCGGGCTGGGCCTCGGCGGAACCGAGCTCGCCGCTGCAATCCGGGCCGGCCAGCAGCTCACCCGCCTGGCTCCGCTCCGCGAAAGCGGCTACCGCTACCTCATGCAAGCCCTCGCCGCCCAGGACAACCTGGCCGAAGCGCTCAGCGTCTACGGCCAGCTCAGCGAGTGTCTGCGCGACCAGCTCGGTGTCTCACCCAGCCCAGCCACCCGCCAGCTCTACCAGCGGCTCCTCGCCGCAACCTGAACGATGCGAGGAACACCTGGCTGCCTGCCCCAGCAGGCGACTTCCGCCCGATCATGCGGCTCTACGAGCCCCGCCAGGCCATCCTGGACGGCACCTGCACACTGCCGCCCATCCACCACCTCGGCGGACTGCCATAAGGGCGTGCGCCAGCAGGCTGATAGGCGATGCCGGGCCCGGGCGATGATTTCGGCTCCGGCCGGCCGTCTGATACATCACGCCGCTGCCGGCGGCCTGACTGCTGAGGAGAGAGCCGATGGGCAAGGTGCTCGCAGGGATCACCGTCTCCGTGGACGGCTTCATCACCGGGCCCGGTGATGGCCCTGGCTGCGGGCTCGGGGCTGGCGGTGAGCGCCTGCACTACTGGGTGTTCGGTGGGCCCTGGAGCTATGACTCGCCCGGGCGCGGGGAGCCGGCCGGTGAGGACAAGGCCTGGCTGGAGGAGACAATGGGAGCCAACGGTGCGGTGATCGCAGGCCGCGGCACCTACGAGGCGGCTGGGCACTGGGGTGGCAAGAACCCCTGGGGCATCCCGTTCTTTGTGGTCACCCATCGCCCCGCAGAGCAGCCGCCCGGGGATGACTTCGTCTTCGCCGGGAGCCTCGCCGGGGCGGTCGATCAGGCCAAGGCCGCGGCCGGCGAGAAGCAGGTACATGTGATGGGCGGCGCAGACCTCATCCGCCAGGCCCTGGCTGCCGGGCTGGTCGACGAGCTCACGATCATCATCGCCCCGGTGATCCTCGGTGCCGGCAAGCGCCTGTTCGACGGGTTCGGCGAATCCCTGGAACTCGAGCACCTCGGAGTGCGCCAGTCGCCGTTCGCGACTTTCATCGACTACCGCGTGAAGAGTAAAGGCGGGGAGTCCTGATGGCCAAGCTGATCTACTCGGCGATCGCCTCGGCGGACGGCTACGTCGAAGACACCGCAGGCAGCTTCGACTGGGCGGCACCCGGCGAAGAGCTGCTCTGCTTCGTCAACGACCTCGAGCGACCGGTCGGCACCTACCTTTACGGGCGCCGGATGTACGAGACGATGCTCTACTGGGAGACTGCCCACACAGTGCCCGGCCAGCCGTCCTCCGTCCGGGAGTTCACCAGCATCTGGCAGGCAGCCGGGAAGATCGTGTTCTCAACGACACTCCCATCGGTGTCGAGCGCCAGGACACGGATCGAACGGAACTTCGATCCCGGCATGATCCGGCAGCTGAAGTCGGCCACCGAGCACGACATGACCGTGGGAGGTGCCGGCCTGGCCGGGCAGGCCATCAACGCCGGGCTGGTCGACGAGCTGCAGCTGTTCCTGGTTCCCGTTCTCGTCGGAGGGGGCAAACCAGCGCTCCCCGGCGGTATCCGCTCGGATCTGGAACTCCTGGACACGCGGCGGTTCGCAAGCGGTGCTGTTTACCTCAGGTACCGCCCCACGTCAGCCTGATCACCTCCGGCGTGTCATCAGTAGGGACGATCTGCGGCGTCGGTGCTGGCCGGGTCGTCGCCGGCTCGATCCAGCCACTCGGACAGCAGGGTGCGTTCGGCGGCGCGCCGTTCGGTGACCAGAAGCCGGCCGCGCGCCTCGTTTAGGTCGAGACGATGGTCACGACGGTGTGGCCGATCTTGATCTTGTCGCCTTTCTTCAGCCGCTGGGGTGCGTGGATGCGGCGCCCATTGAGCCAGGTGCCGTTTTTTGAGTCAAGGTCTTCGACGTACCACAGGCCGTGGGCGGCCTGGAAGCGGGCGTGCTGGGTGGAGGCGAAGTCATCGCTGATGACGAGCGCGCCCAGGCGCCCGGCCGTGAAGCCGGCGTGGAAAGTGTGCTGCTGGTCTCCGGCCTGGAGGAGCAGGGACTGGGCAGGGGCGGCATCGGCGAGGGTAATGCCGGTTTGCCCGGCGACAGCGGACACGGCGACTTTCCAGGCTTGCTGCTCCTGCTCGCTGCTGTCTTCCCACGGCGGAAGGGACCCAGGGTGCGCGCCGCGGTGGGCTTCATAGGCGGTTCGCGCGAGGTGCTCGAGGCCGGCGCTGGTCACGCCTTCGATGATGCCAGAGGTGGGGGAGGGCTGCCCGGAAACCGCCAGGCGCTGATGCGGCGTGGCTAGGGTCCGGGAAAGTACTACGACCGCTGGGACAGCCGGACTCCAGAGCCCGGCTGACGGCAGCGCCGGGGACCGGGCGGCAGTGCGGTGAGACAGTTGTCCGGCTGCGGCGGCGTGGAGTGCCGTCGGTCTGGCCCCTGGGAAGGCCATCGCTGCGCCGCCTGGGGGTGGCGTTACGGTGCACTCCAGCGGCGCTCAGTCAACCGAATCGGAGCGCGTGGCCGCGGCGAAGCTGCTGCGACTGATCTGGGGGATGCACATCTCGCGCGCGGTCTATGCCGCGGCCGAGCTGGGGATCGCCGATCTGCTCGCCGAGGGCCCCATGAGCACGGAGGAGCTGGCCAGGGTCACCCGCACCCACGAGCCGTCGCTCTACCGCGTTCTTCGCCTGCTCGCGGCGCTGGGCGTGTTCGACGAGCGGTATCCCCGATGCTTCAGCCTGACGGTGCTAGGTGATCGCCTGGGTTCCGGCAAGCCCGCAGGAATGCGGTCGTGGGCAACCTTCCTGGACGCGCTCGGCGGCGTCCGGCCGTTCGAGCACATCCTCGATACCGTCAAGACGGGCAGGCCCGGCTTTGACGCTGCCTTCGGCATGGGCATCTTCGATTTCCTCGCTCAGCACCCGGAGAACGCGGCCACCTTCGACGCTGCGATGTCCGAGCGAACCGCGGCATTCGCGCCCAGCGTCGCCGGCACCTACGACTTCTCGGACATGCGCACCGTCGTCGACGTCGGCGGAGGCCGGGGGACGCTGCTGGCCGAGATCCTGCGGAAGCACGGCCACCTGCATGGAGTGCTGCTCGAGACCCCGACCGTGGCCGCCCGCGCCGAGGCGCTGCTCGACGCGATCGAGATAGCGGATCGCAGCGAGGTGCTAGCGGGGGACTTCTTCGAGCAGGTTCCCGAACACGCAGACTGCTACCTGCTGGCGAACGTCTTGCACGACTGGGACGACGCGCGCGCGATCGAGATCCTGCGCAACTGCCGCCAGTCGATGGCCAGGGCAGGCAGGGTGCTGATCATCGAGCGGCTGATCCCCGACGACGGCAGCGACGCCGTGCCAGCCCTGCTGAGCGACATCAACATGCTCGTGCTCACCGGCGGGCGAGAACGCACCAACGACGAGTACGGCGAACTCCTCAGGTCTGCCGGGCTGAAGCTCGGCAGCATTCAGCCGGTTGCCTTCCCCTACGGCGTGATCGAGGGCCTGGCCGCGGTCTAGGCGGCGCGGACGGCGATCTGGCTGACCGGCGGCAGCGCCACGCCGAGGTTCTGCACCTGCCCGGTGCGGGCGTTGACCGCGGCCAGCGTTCCGCGGGCGGCCACGACGAACAGCCACCGGCTGTCGGGTGACCAGGCCAGTGCCTGCGGGCCGCGCGTGCCCGGCGCCAGCCGCACACGGAGCCGCTGGTCGGCTCCGGACGCCAGGTTGACCAGGTGCAGCGTCAGCTTCCCCCCGCTGACCCGGAACACCGCCGCGACCAGGCCATCGGGCGAGATGACGCCGGAAATCCCGGCCGTGTCCGGCGGCGGGCCGGGCAGCGTGCGCCGGGCCCCGGTCTCCAGGTTGATGACCACATCCGCGCAATGGGACAGCCCGGAGTCCGCCGGACCAGCAGAACGCTGGCCAGAGCCAGAGCCGGAGCAGTCGACGATGAGCCACCGGGTCGGGCCAGGCTGCCGCCAGCGTCCCGGTGAACCGGCGGAAGACGCCCGGCAACACGTCGTACATGACACCAGTTTCATTGGAAGCCAGCACATCGCCCCGGCCATCTGACGTGGTCACCCACACGCCCGTGGGCAATGGCATGGACAACCCGGTCGTGCTGCCGTCCAGCCCGACCAGCGACATGGCACCGGAACCGTCCCCCGCCTGCCACCACGCCGTTCCCGGCTGTGGCCCCTGGACCATGATGCCACCGTTGCTGAGCGCGCCGGACAGGAGACGGGCGGGATGCCCGTCAGCGATCAGATAACCGGGCACGAAGTCCAGCGGCCGGATGATGACCTGGTCCGGGCCGGCCAGGAAGAAGACCGGGCCGTTGCTTTGCAGCGGCGGAACAGCGGTCCGGGTGATCCGCCCCCGGGCGAGCTGGACCCGGATCACCTGGTTCGCGCCGTAGCCGAAGACCTGCCAGCCGCCCGTCACTCCGAGCAACCGGTGGCCGGTCTCGCTGACCGTCACCGGAGTCGGCGCCGGGGCTGGGCCCGGCTTCCTCTTGTGGCCAGCGGGCCACCCGACAGCCAGAACTGTGGCCACGGCGATAACCGTCACCATCAACGCGGCCCCGGCAACTGCCGACGGCCTGTACCGCGGCCGTTGCCGGCGCGGCCGGGAAGGCCCTAACCGGATCTCGTCGGGCCCCGGTAGATCTGCCATCCTCCATTCGGTGCCCGCAACGCGCCAGTAGTCAATACCCAGTTTCAGGCCCAGCCGGCGTACCCCCGGCCAGATGCTGGCCGAGGGCCGCAGGCAGGCCAGGGAGAGCCGGGCCCGGAGCACCCACTCTGACGCCCGGTCCGCAGGTTAGTGGTAGACGCAAGGTTCCGCCGAGCATAAAATGGGTTGCCGCTGGTGGCATAGCCTGCCATCGCTAGCGGTGCAGAACAGCTGTTGCTCCGGACCCCGGTGACGCTCCGTACTCACATGAACGTCTGCTCACCGGGAGCTCACGTTGGCGCAGCCGATCGCTTATTCCTCTCCTCGGGACGGCCCGCCGTCTGGTTGTGCCGTAACGGGCATTCTGGCGGCCCCGCGCGGCAGCCTTCCGGGCGGTGTCAGTTCGGGTGGAGACCACCGATGAGCGTGGTCAGCGTCAACGGGAAGGCCATCGCTCCGGATGATCCGCCAGCCATGTCATCATCGACATGGTGCGCGGCAGCCAGGCCCGCGGCACTGTATGCGCGGAGGGTGCCTCTGATGGGTATGCCGGACGCCCGTAGCCTGCGGTTGTCGGTGCCGGCGGTATCGGCTCGGGTCAGCATGGAGTCGGTCGCCAGCACGCTGGCCCGGCTGATCGCCAGCCGGGCCGCCGTGACGCGCGCTGACCTGGTGCGGGTGACCGGCCTGGCCAGGTCGACGGTGACCGCCGGGCTGGACGTGCTGCAGGACGGCGGGGTGATCTGCAACGTTGACGCGCCGGCGACCATCGGACGTGGACGTCCCGCCGAGAACCTGGGCTTGAGCCACGCGTTCGGCTTGGTGTTCGTCGCCGACCTGGGTGTCCGGTTTGCCCGGCTGAGCGTGCACGCTCTCAGCGAGCAGATGCTCGCCGCCTCTGAGATGCCGCTGGATGTTGCGGATGGCCCTGAGACCACCCTGGCGACCGTGATCGATGTGTTCAAGGCCCTGGTGGGCCGGATCGAGCATCCGCGGCCCACGCCCCTGGTCCTGGTCATGGGGTTGCCGGGGCCGGTGGACGTCAGCCGTGGCGTCGCGGTGAAGCCACCGATCATGCCCGGCTGGGATGACTTCCCGGTGGCCGATACGCTGCGTGCCGAGTTCGGCTGCCCGGTGCTGTGTGAGAACGACGTCAACCTGCGTGCGCTGGGCGAAGCGCGGGCCATCGCCCCCGACCAGAGCCCGCTGCTGTACATCAAGATCAGTACCGGTATCGGCGGCGGCCTCGTCACCAGTAGTGGGGAGCTGTATCACGGCGCGGATGGATCGGCGGGCGACATCGGCCATGTCCGGGTGCACGGTGCCGACGAGGTGCTGTGTGCGTGCGGAAACTACGGCTGCGTGGAGGCGGTGGCGTCCGCCCCGGCGATACTGGGCCAGCTGCGCCAGATGACGTCGCATCAAGGCGAGTTCCCGACCACGCTCGCAGGACTGATGGAGGCGCTGCGGGTCAACGAGAAAATGACGGTCGGGCTGGTCCGCCAGGCGGCCGGCCAGGTCGGCGAGGTAGTGGCCAACCTCGTCCATTTCTATAATCCGGCCCGGATTATCGTCGGCGGCGGGCTCACCGTCCCCAGCGACGACATGCTCTCCGGTATCCGTGCTGTCGTCTACCGGCGGGCGCTGCCGCTGGCCACCCGCAACCTGGTGATCGGCCATCCGACGCTCGGGGAATGGTCGGGTACGTCCGGGGGACTCGTGCTGGGGATCGAGCATGCGCTGACCCCGGACGCGCTGGCCGCATCCGTGGCTCCGGGCCGCCGCCGGTGAGGGCGGCTGGTCACAGGTCGAGCACGTGCCGGATGTCGCCCAGTCCGCGGGCCACGATGATCTGCCCGCCGGAGAGCCGTTCCCAGCGGCTGGCCGCCGTGTCCCAGTACCGCCACAGGCGCGCATCGGTCGTGACGTCTATGGTCGCCGCCTCACCCGGGTCCGCTGTCAGCGCGGCCCACCCGACCAGGCGCACCGGATGCTCCGGCTCCGCGGGCTGCCAGTACAGCTGCACTACTTCCCGGCTGCGCCGGCTACCCGTATTGATCACTTGTACCCGGGCGCCCGGAGTCCCGCCGCCGTGGAGAAGTTCTGCTGCCGGGTAGTCCCACGTGCTGTAACCGAGGCCGTGCCCGAACCAGAAGGCAGGCGCGGGTGCGCGCTGGGAGTAATGGCCCCGGTAGCCGATGAACGTGCCTTCGGCGTAGGTCAGCTCGCCGTCAACAGGGGTCACCGACCAGGCTGGTGCAGCTCCGTCTGCCGTGGGGAACGTGGTCACCAGCGGCCGGCGGGCTCGATGTCACCAAGCAGGGCCGCAGCCACCGCGTGGCCGCCCTCCTGGCCGGGCAGGCCCGCCCAGAGCACGGCGTCGACCTCATCGAGCCATGGCATCAGCACGGGCGTGGCCGCGTTGACGACGACAACGGTCCGCTGGGCCGCCGCAGCCACCTTCCGCACGAGCTCATCCTGCCTGCCCGGCAGCCGGAGCGTTGTCTTGTCCACCGTCTCGGTCTCCTGCTCGTCGGTCAGCCCGACGACAACCACGGCGATGTCAGCTTCGGCCGCCGCCCGCTCGGCGTCGGCCATCGCCACCTCAGCGGCGCGAGCGGCCGGATGGGCGATCAGGGCGTACCGCGCGGGCCCGTCCGCCCCGCCATTTCCGGCCGTGCCGCCGGGCAGCCTGACGCTGGCCTCTACCAGCGCGGGGGCTGGCAGCTCACGGGAGACAACGGCGGTAGGCGGGGTGAGGATCTCCTCTCCGATCCCCGATCCCGATGCCTGCAGCATGATGTGTTCCGTCCGCTCCCCGACACGTAGCGTCCACTGGCCGACGCCCATGACGCCAACCTCGACCATGCCGGTGGTGGCGATCCGCGCCCGGAAGCGCAGCCGGGCTACGTCCTCGGTGGTGCTGTCGTAGCCGACGATCGTCACCGAGTCCGGGTGGTGGCTCCGGTCGAGCAGATGGCCGTCGGCGGTATACCGGATCAGCTCCGTGCCCGGTTCGCCGGTGTCCGGATCAACCACGAAACCCGGCCTGGCCGCGACCGGGCGCCGGCGCACCTCGACGCCATCGGTGAGGGTCACGGCATCACCCAGCAGGGCGCGCAGCCCTTCGGCGATGCTGACCTGGTGCGGCGGATTCACCTGGGCCGAGCCGCCGCCCATGCACACGGTCTCGATCGCGTGCCGCCCGATCAATGCGATCCGCCGGTCGCGGGCCAGCGGCAGGGTTGAGTCGCGGTTGGCCAGGACCGTCATACCCTGCGCCGCGAGGCGGGTCAGGGCGTCCCGGCGCTGCGGGCTGGCCGGTGCGGGCAGCTGCGCCGGATAGCGGCGCAGCGGGTCGAGCGCGCCGGTCCGGCCGGCCAGGCGCAGCAGCCGTCCCAGGTGGTCATCGATGACAGCCTCAGCTACCGCGCCGGACCGGACGGCCCGGACTAGAGCCTGTCCCCATGGCCCGTGCGGACCGGGCATGACGAGGTCGAGCCCGCCGTTCGCCGCGGCCGCCGCGGTCTTCGTGGCGAACCAGTCCGACACGACCAGCCCCGAATAGCCCCACTCGCCCTTCACGATCTCATTGATCACATGGTGCTGCTCGGTCGCGGGGACGCCGTTGACGTCGTTGTAGGCGGCCATGATCGCCCACGGATCGGAATCCTCGACGGCGATCTCGAACGGCAGCAGATACAGTTCCCGCAGTGTGGCTTCGCTGACGACGCTGTTGACGGTGTTCCGGTCGGTCTCTGATTCGTTGGCCACGAGGTGCTTCAGGCACGCGCCGACATGCTGGGACTGCAAGCCGTTGACGTAGGCCGCGGCCAGGCGTCCGGTGAGCAGCGGATCTTCGGAGTAGGCCTCGAACAGCCGGCCACCGAGCAGGGATCGGTGCAGGTTGATCGTGGGCCCGAGCACGACGTGGATCTGCTGGGCCATCGCCTCCTGGGCGAGGATCACCCCCGCCTCGCGGGCGGTGTCCTCGCTCCAGGCTGACGCCAGCAAGGTTGCGTTGGGTAGGAGCGCGACCACGCGACCACCGAGAAAATGCAGCCCGCGCACGCCGGTCGGGCCGTCGGACATGCGCATCTCGGACAGTCCCAGGGCCGGCTCGGGCCACAGCGTGAACATGCTGGCCCCGGTCAGCAGCCTGACCCTCGCTTCGAGGTCCAGCGCGTCGTCCTCCGCCAAGCCGGCTACCGCGTTCATCGGGTCGCTGCTGGGCGTCGGCGGGGTCACTGGCCGGCCAGCGCTCCGCCGATGCCGCCGACGCTGAAGTACCGGTGCAGGCAGGCGAACACGATGACGGGCGGGAGCCATCATGACCACCGCGACGGCCATGACGTCACCCCAGTCGGTCACGTTCTGCTGGAAGAACGACTCCACGCCGAGCGGCAGGGTGTACTTGGTCTCGGTCCTGATGAACACGAGGGCCACCAGGTAGTCGTTCCACGACACGAGATAGGTGAAGATCGCTGTGGACAAGATGCCGGGCAGGGAGTTACGCAGCACGATCCGGTAGAACCCGCGGAAGACGGAGGCGCCGTCGATCCACGCCGCCTGCTCCAGGCTCACCGGGATGGAGTCCATGTAGGCGGCCATCATCCAGATGGCGACCGACATCGAGATCCCGACGTAGATGATGCCGAGGCCGACCAGGTTGTCCACCAGGTGCAGCTTGGCGAACAGGATGAACAGCGGGATGACCGCCGTGATCACCGGCAGCGACTGCACGATGAACAGCAGCAGCGAATAACCTGATACTGCCCTGCTCCTCCCCCGGGAGAGCACGTAGCCGGCCGGGGCTGCGACGGCGACGGAGACCACGACGGTCGCCAGCGTCACCGCAAGGCTGTTGCCCAGCCAGGTCAGCGTGTCGGTGTGGCGGAAGATGTTGCTCATGTTCTCGAGGGTGAAGACAGCGTGGCTGGTCGAGCCCAGGGCGGGCCGCAGCGCGAGCAGCACCACGACCACCACCGGGACCACCGCGATCGCCGTGATGATCAGGACGACCGTGAACCGCAGCCACCGGTAGCGATCCTTTTCTGTCGTGCCTGCCCGCGGAGCTCGCGCCTCGCGTCGGCTTGGCCGCGACCGTCTCGTGCAGGGCCGTCACTGGAACGCCGCCTTTCGTATCTGCCGGTAGAGCAGCACCGACACGACCACGAGAGCCAGCGTCATCAAGAAGGCGATGGCGACGCCCGGGCCGACCTGGAAGTTCTCGAATACGGTGCGGTAGGCGAGCACGACCAGCGACGTGGTGGCGCTGACCGGCCCGCCGCCAGTGAGCAGGTAGATGGTGGGGAAGTCGTTCACGCAGAAGATGGTCATCAGGATCCACGAGATGTACGTGGGCCGGGCGATGATCGGCAGCGTGATGCGGCGGAACTGCTGGATGGCACCGGCACCGTCCATCCGGGCGGCCTCGTACACGGTCCCGTCCACGCTGGCCAGCGCGGAGCTGGCCATGAGCATCATGAACGGGAAGCTGACCCAGACCTTGTAGATGCAGACGGTGACCTTGGCCCAGGTGGGGTTGGCGAGGAACAGCGGGGAGCCCAGCCCGATGGCGTGGAACAGGCTCGGTATCGGGCTGGACGGGCTGTCCACGAGGTAGATGATGGCCGTGGCCGAGACCACGATCGGCACGATCCAGGGCAGCAGCAGGAGCACCTTGAAGACCGCGCGGCCGGGGAAGTTCGCCTGGAGCAGCAGCGCCATCCCGAGGCCGACGGCCCAGCTGCCGAAGACGCCGACCACGGTGTACAGCAGCGTGAATTCGGCGGCCTGCCAGAAGGCGGGGCTGGTCAGCACGGTCTTGTAGTTGTCGAGGCCGACGAAGGAACCCGCGCTGATCAGTGTCCCGTTGTGCAGCGACTCGCTGGCGGCGGAGAAGAACGGGTAGGCGTTGATCAGCAGCAGGAGCAGGACGGACGGAGCGACGAGCGCAAGGAGCGTCAGCTGGTTGACGTTCGGCCGCCGCCGCGCGGGCCGTCCCCGGCGAGGCGCTGCCGCTACGTCGCCAGGTTGTGTGGTCGTCCCGACCTTGACGCTCATCTCGGCCTCCGGTTACGCGAACAGCGGCTGTAGCGAGCTCTGCAGGGTCTGCAACGCCGTCTTCGGGTCACCGCCGCCGAGCATCGTCTGGGTGAACGCCTGCAGCTGCTGGCTGCCGTCCACCTTGGCCAGGGCCGGGGAGAGCACGGTGCCCACCGAGGCGTAGTTCTTCGCCACCGGCAGCCAGTTACTTGATCGCGGTGACCCGGGGAACCTGCTTCTGGACCTCCGGCAGGGCGGCGATGGACTTCAGCACCGGCAGGCTGTCGAGCAGGCCGTTCTTCCAGTAGGTGCTCATGTGCTTGATGTACCAGTCCACGAATGCCTCGGAGCCGGGCTGGGACGGGGTGTTCTTGTACATCATGATGCTGTTCTGGAACACCAGGCAGGCGACGTCGCCGTGCGGTCCGGCCAGCGGCTTCTGCCATGACCGCCAGGCTCCCGTCGCTCACGCCGGTGTCGACGTCAAGGCCGGCGGTGTAGATGCCCATGGCGAACTTCCCGGACTTCCACTGGGAATCCTGGGTGCTCGTGGTGTAGCTCACCGAGGCCGGGTCGCTGATCTTCGCCTTGACCAGTTCCTGCACGAACTGCATCGCCTCGATGTTGCGCGGGGTCACCACGTCGAGCTTGTTGTCGGTGGTGAACAGGCCGCCGCCGTTGTTGATCATCATCATGATCATGGCGTGCGCGCCGAGGTTATTGCCCGTGCCAGAGCCGGTGCCGAAGCCGTAGTAGCCGTGGCTGGCCAGGGTCTTGCCGACCGTCATCACCTCGTCCCACGTCGTCGGTGGCGTGAGCCCGAGCTTGCTGAAGATGGGCTTGCTGTACCACCAGACGCGGATGTCCAGCTGCCACGGGACCGACACGTAGCCCTGGGGCGTTTTCATCGCCGCGATCTGGCCGGGCAGGAAGTCGGCGTACGTCCCGTCCTTCTGGAACTTGGCGATCAGGTTATCGGCATAGGCAATCGCCCCCTGCTGGGCGAACTGGAACGGCTGGAAACCGCCGCCCGTGCTGACGGCGGGACCGGTGCTCGACGCAACGGCCGAGGCGAACGTCTCGTTGAAGTTGGCCCACTGGATTGTCTGGTAAGTCACGGACGGCAGGCCGCCGGTTGGCTTGTAGGTCTCGACTAGATTCTTTGCGGCCGGGTTGTACGCCGTTCCCCCCCAGGGCATATCCCAGAACTTCATGGTGCTGCTGCTGCCGCCGCCGCTACTGGTACCGCCGCTGCTGCCGCCACATGCTGCTAGGAAGGCCGCGGACGCGGCTGCGCCCGCTCCCAGTCCGAGAAAGCCGCGGCGGGAGAGGTGGTCTGCGGAAGCTGGTCTCTCAGCCATCACATCTCCTTAAGGTCGCGCCGTCGCGACCGGCATTTTGTTCTCGATCTTGGCCCGGATGCTAGATCGCCTGGTCGGCGGCAAGCAATGCCTGAATTTTGCTTTATAAAAACATAATTAGGTCATTGCAGTGATCCGTGCCGCTCTCTTAACATCCACGACATCGTGGCGAAACGACGTTGCAGGCAAGCCCGTTAGGCCCCGGAGAGCTCACCTACGTCCACGAAGAGGCGGCGCCCGTGACAAACGAATTGTCGGCCCGGATCTTCCAGGAATCGTTTGCAGCCCCGGGCCGGCGACTGCGGGTTGCCATTGTCGGGAGCGGCATGATCGCCGCCGTCCACCGCCGGGCCGCTGTGCTGGCCGGCGCCGAGCTCGTCGGGGTGCTCGGGTCACGGCCGGAGCGATCCCAGCAGGCCGCGCGCCGCTGGGGCCTGCCAGCCGCGTTCACTGACCTCGCCGACCTGGCCGCCAGCCCGGTGGATGTCGTCCACGTGTGCAGCCCGAACGTGACGCATGCCCGCTACGTCGAAGCGCTGCTCGCCGCGGGCAAGCACGTCGTGTGCGAGAAGCCGCTCGGGATCTCGCTCGCCGACGCCGAGCGGATGAACGCCCTGGCTGAGCAGGCGGGAGTCGTGGCCACCGTCCCCTTCGTCTACCGGTATCACCCGGTAGTGCACGAGATCCGGGCCCGCGCGCAGGCGGGCGAGTACGGCCGGTGGAATCTGCTGCACGGTCACTATCTCCAGGACTGGCTGCTCTCCCCGGCCGCATCCAACTGGCGGGTGGATCCGGCCCAGGGTGGCGCCTCACGCGCGTTCGCGGACATCGGGTCGCACTGGTGCGACCTGGTTGAGTGGGTGACCGGTGAACGCGTGGACACCCTCGTCGCACAGTTTTCTATCGCCGTTCCCGAGGCGGGCCAGCGCGCCACCCGAGTCGCCCGATGGCGACGAGACGGCCACGGTCGCGACCGAGGACGCTGCCACGGTGCTGTTCCGCACCGCATCAGGAGTGCCCTGGATCGATGCTCGTGTCCCAGGTCGCCGCCGGGCGGAAGAACCGGCTCTGGTTCGAACTGGACGGATCCGCTGGCAGCGCCGTCTTCGACCAGGAGAATCCCGAGTCGTTCTGGACTGGAACGGCGGAGGGCAGCCGGGCATTCGTGCGGGATGCGAATTCTGGCTCACCCGGGCAGCGGCGGCTCAGCTACCTGCCCGCGGGACATGCCGCAGGGCTACGGGGATTGCTTCGCCGCCTTCGTGGCCGACACCTATGCCGCCATCGGCGGGGAGCGGCCCGACGGGCTGCCCACCTTCGCCGACGGCGCTGCGGTCGGCCCGGATCGTCGACGCGGTCGTCCGCTCCGCCGCCGCCTCCACCTGGACCCGGGTCTGACCGATGAAACTCGGAATGCTTACCGCCTGCCTGCCGTCCTGGCCGCTGGAGCGGATCGCCCGGTGGGCGGCTGGCGCCGGCTACGAGGCGCTGGAAGTGGCCGTGTGGCCCGCGACCGGCGGCCGGGACTTCGAGGCCGCCCACCTGCCGGTGGCCGGCTTCGGCACCCGGGAGTGCGACCAGACGGTGGCCTTGTTCGACCAGCTGGGGCTGCAGCTATCGGCCTTGGCCTACTACGAGAACAATCTGCACCCCGATCCCGTGCGGCGGGAGCAGATCGCGGCGCACCTGCGCCACGCGATCGACGCCGCGCACGTGCTCGGCGTCAGCTGTGTCGGCACGTTCATCGGCCGGGACCCGTCGGCAAGTGTCGCGGCGAACCAGCGTGCCGCCGAGAAGGTGTTCCCGCCGCTGGTGGAATACGCCGGGGAACGCGGCGTGAAACTCATGATCGAGAACTGCGTGATGGAAGGCTGGCATCCCGACGGCTATCCGGGCAACATCGCGTATTCGCCCGAGTTGTGGGAGTGGATGTTCTCCCTCGGCCTGTACCTGAACTGGGACCCGTCGCACCTGATGTGGATCGGCATCGATCCCGGTGGAGACCATCCGGCCCTACATCGACCGGATCGTGCACGCCCAGGCGAAGGATGTCGAGCTCGACGAGCGGGCACGCAACCGGTTTGGCTGCTTCGGCATCGTCGACAAGGGCGGCGATCCGTGGCGGACAGGATGGTGGCGCTATCGCGTCCCCGGCCGCGGCCAGGTCGACTGGGCCCGGGTGGTCGACCGTCTCTACGAGGCCGGATTCGGCGGAGTGCTCTCGGTCGAGCATGAGGATCCGCTCTGGGGCGGCACCGAAACCAAGATCCTGCAGGGGCTGACCATCGCGCAGAGCACGTTGCGGCCGCTGATCCTGCCCGAATCCGGATAAACCAGCCCAGCCAGGAGAGGGAGCACCCATGATGCTGTCCGCCAAGGTCGCCGTGAACCCGCTGCCCTGGGTGCTCGGCCCGGATGGATTCGACCTGAGCCCGGCCACCGTGGCCGCCGCCGTCGCGGGCATCGCCCAGGCCGGTTTCACCGCGATCCATGCGGATGTGCCGGACGCGATGGACGTGGCGGAATACCGCAGCCTGCTCTCTGATCATGGAATACGCCCTGCGCCGGGCTACTTCGGCGCGCACTTCGACGTGCCCGCGGCCGAGCTGCCCGGCCTGCTCGACGCGGCCCGGCGGCATGCCCGCACGCAGGCAGAACTCGGCCTGTCCGAGGTATTCCTGGCCAGCCACCTGAACCCGGCCCGGATCGGCGCGCCAGCCGTAGGCGCCAGCTTTGACGCCGGGCGGCTCGCGCTGGTGATCGAGCGGATCGCGGCTGTGGCCGAGGCGATCACGGCCGAAGGCGTGACGCCATGCTTCCATCCCCACGTCGGCAGCTGGATCGAGACCGAGCGGGAGGTCCGCGCCATGCTGGACTCCGTAGATGCCGCGATCCTCTCGTTCGGCCCGGACACCGGTCACCTGTTCTGGGCGGGCATCGATCCCGGCCGCGGTGATCTCTGACTACGCTCCGCGGGTGGGCGCGGTCCACCTGAAGGACGTGCACCGGGCGGCGGCTTCGCGTGCGCGGGAGCAGGATGATGACTACCCCGCGGCTACGTATAACGAGCACGTCTGGACCGAGCCCGGACGTGGCGACGTCGACTTCGGTGCTGTGTTCGCCGCGATTCCCCCGTCCTTTGACGGCTGGTTCGTGGTCGAGGTTGATGTCCCTGATCTGCCGACCAAGGAGGAGTCGACGGCGGAGTCGGCGCGCTGGATCCGCACTCAGCCCGAACGCGCCGCCTTCCGGGAGCGTGCATGACCCCGCCGCTCGGGGTCGGCATTCTCGGTGCCGGACCGGTGACACAAGCGATCCACCTGCCGACACTGGCCCGCCTGCCCGACAAGTTCCGGGTCACCGCGGTGATGGACATTGATGCCCAGGTCGCCACCTCAGTCGCGGCCCGGGCCGGCGCCGAACCAGTCCAGTCCGTGCAAGCGGTGCTCGACCACCCCGGCGTGGATGTCGTGGCGGTCTGCAGCCCGCACCAGTTCCACGCCGAGCAGGTCGCTGCGATCTGCGCATCCGGCAAGCGCGGCATTCTCTGCGAGAAGCCGCTGGCGACCAGCCGGGAAGAAGCCGAGAACATCACCACCGCTGTCGCGGCTTCCGGGATTCCCTTGATCGTCGGCGCGATGCACGCTTACGATCCCGGCTGGCTGGCGGCGTTCGAGGCTTGCGCGGACCGGCTTGACACCGCGCACACCATCCGCTCGACGATCGTGCTGCCGTTCAACGATCGTTTCGAGGACTGGGCGACGGAGATCGCGAGCCGGCCGGCTCCGCCTGCTCCGTCCGGGCCGCTGGACGTTCATGCGCGCGCCGACCGGATACGCGGACTCGTGCTGGGCCTGTCCATCCATGACCTGCCGCTGGTCAGGGCCGTGGCGCCGACGCTCGACCGAGTCAGTCATGCCGAGTTCGTCACGCCCTTTGGCGGAGTGATCTCGCTGACGGCAGCGGAGCGCAGGGTTGATCTCCTCGCGTTCATGCGCCCCGTCTGGCAGCCGGACTGGCGCTTCGAGATATGGGGCGGCGGCTGGTCACTGGCCGTGTTCTTCACCCCCTCCTATGTGCAGGCCGGCTCAGCCAGCGCCACGATCCGCGACAGCCACGGCGAGCGGCATATCGCCGCCACGGCCTACAACGGGTACGAGGGCGAGTGGCGGGAACTGCATGATGTGGTCAGCGGTGCGGCCGATCCCCGCTATCCCCTGACAGACTTGGTGGATGACCTGACGTTCGCCGCTGATATCGCCGATGGAGCCGCGTCCGCCGTGCTCGGTGGAGGTGCCCGATGATGCCCGCCCCGGCTGCCGTAGCCATCGCGCAGCCAGCGCGTGCGGATTTCGTCCGATCCCAGCACGCCGTCTGGGCGTCGCTCCCGATGTCGCTGACGGCCGGCGCGGACGGCGCCCGGATGATCGCGGTCGATGGCCAGTCGCCCGCCTGGCCGGAGACGCTGGCTGAGGCGATCCGTCCGGGCGTTGCCGGGGTGCTGCTCGTCCGCCCGGTGGCCGGCCCGCCGGCCCGCGACATCCGTGCGGTCGCTGAGGCGGCCGCCAGTACGGGAACGACTGTCGTCGTGGAAACGGCCTGGGCATCCAATCCGGCCGTCGCGCAGCTTGCGCGGGCCACTGCCGGACGGCTGCCCGACATCGCGCTCGTCGACAGCGTGGCCCAGGTGGCCGGTGATCACCGCGGCCAGTGGGCGGATGTACTGCTCGATCACGTCATCCTGCTGCGGGCCATGGCCGGGCCGGTTGGTGCCGTGCGGTTCGCTGTGCAGGACACGCATGGGTACACCGTGGACGGCAGCCGGGGAGCATGCGCCATCGCCCTGTCGGCCGTTCAGTCCACGGTGTCGCCGCCCAGCACCCGCCTGGACGTCTACGGTGCCACTGCCGAAGCGCACCTGCTCGTGCCATCGGGGAGCACGGCCGCACCCGCTGCGGCCTGGATCGTGGATGCGGCCGGCGCTACGGTCCAGCCCACGTGGTACGAGACAGCGTCCCGTGCGTCGTGGCGGCGGCTGGTCCGCGCAGTTTCTGAGCGCTCCGGCGAACCAGTGCCGGACCTGCCGGATCTGGCGGACGACACCGAGCTCGTGGCGGCGATCACCGGATCCTGGCCGGCCTGATCACGTTGTCGCATTCAGCTGACCGATGGCCGATGGGAGCGCACATGACAAAGGTGGCCATTACCGGGGGCAGCGGGAAGCTTGGCCGCGCTGTCATCCATGAGCTTTCTGAATACGGCTGTACCGTCTTCAACTTTGACCTAGCGCCGCCGTCGTCACCGAGTCCGGCCACCTTCACCCGGATCGACCTCCGGGACTACGGCCAGGCCATCGAGGCCCTGCGTGGCATCGACTCCCTGCACGACGGCGTCGATGCCCTCGTTCACCTTGCGGCGATCCCTGGCCCTACCCACGCGGGCAACGCCGCGACTTTTGACAACAACATCACGTGCAGCTATCACGTGTACTCGGCTGCCCGCGTGGCCGGAATCACCAATATCGTCTGGGCCTCGAGCGAGACGCTGTACGGCTACCCTTTTCACCGCCCGCCGCCGTACGTCCCCGTTGACGAGGAGTACGCCGCCCGCCCGGAAGTGGCCTACGCTCTCGGCAAGTGCCTGGAAGAGGAGATGGCCCGTCAGTTCTGCCGCTGGGATCCTGAGCTCAAGATGATTGGCCTGCGGTTCTCCAACGTCGTGGACGAGACGGACTATCCGCGGTTCCCCGGCTTCGACCGCGATCCAGCCGCGCGCAGCTGGAACCTCTGGTCCTACATCGACTCGCGGGATGGAGCCCAGGCAGTCCGCAAGGCACTGGAGTACCAGGCCACCGGCGCGCATGTCTTTGGCATCGCCAGCCCGGATACGGTCATGCTGCGACCCACGAGCGCGCTGCTGGACGAAATGCTCCCTGAGGTGGAACGCCGCCAGTCGTTTAGTGGTAATGAATCACTGATCTCTATCGAGAAAGCGTGTGCGGTTCTTGGTTACGAGCCAGCCCATACGTGGCGTACTGCCGTTCATGCCTGAGGAATTGAAGGCGGCCCAGGCTGGCAGGTACAGCAACGAGGCGTCCGGCAGGGCCACCAGGGGCTCAGAAGAACTCTGACTGGCCGGCTCCCGACGACTGCAGTGCGGCATCGTCGCGGAGGATGAGCCCATGGATCCGGCGCAGTTGCGGGCCTGGCTCGATCCCGTACTCGTTCTCGATCCCGTACTCGTTACTGAGCTCCTTCCATGACCGTGTATGGGTGTCCAGCGCTTCCGCGCGCCTGCCGCAACGATATAGGGCAAGCATGAGCTGGGCCCAGCTCTGTTCGCGTTCCGGTTCTTTCGCCACGCGTTCCCGGAGGACACCCAGGACCTGATGGTGCTGCCGGAGCATAAGGCGGGCGGTAATGAGGGCGTGACTGCTAGCGGCGCAGGTGCAACGCGTGTAGCGCTCGTGTGGCTGGCTGTTATCGTCGTCGGGGTCTGCGCCGCGTGCGGTGCCGGCGGTTCAGGCGCAGTTGCCGAGTCGGCCGCCGCGCCGACGCCGACCCCGGCGAGCGTGGTGGCCCTGCACCTGCCGTTTGACACTTATGCGCTGAGCGACGCGCAAGAAGCTGTTGATGAGTACCTTGGCCTGTTCCTCGAGAAGTCCTGCATGGCCAAGCTCGGCTTCAGTTTCCTGCCCGGCCTCAACGCTGGTTACGTGGCGAGGGACACCCGGACGTTCGTGGAGTTCGACTCGCGGCTGTGGGGTATCAGTGACCCGGTCCAGGCGGGGCTGTACGGCTACCATCTCCCACCATGGGTGCAGGGGGCGGCGGACTCCCGTTCGCAATCACTGGGTTCCCTGCCCCCCGCGGAGCAGGCTGCCCTGCTCGGCTTCCAGCCGTCGGCGCAGCGGAGCAGTGGATCGGTGAGCGGACGGCCGTCCGGGGTTCCCGCGGGAGGATGTCGTGGCCTGGCGCAGCGCGAGGTTGCCGCCGCGGGCGTTAGCGCGGTGGACCAGACGGCGGCGGTGGTCGCTCAGCTCCGGCTCGAGAGCTTTGAGCATGCTCAGGCCGATGCCCGGGTGCGGAAGGTCTTCGCTGAATGGTCATCGTGCATGAGGGCGTCGGGCTACGTGTACGCAACGCCCTTCAAGCCTGCCTTCAACATGGAGGCGGGGCCGACCGCACTGGAGGTGCAGACGGCGAAGGCGGATGTCGCCTGCAAATACAGAACCAATCTGTTCGGCGTGGCCTACGCGGTCCAGGCCGATTACCAGAACGCCCTGATCGAGTCGGACGCCCAGCAGCTCGCCGTCATCAAGGCCCAGGTCAAGGGGCAGCAGCGGGCGCTCGTCGCGGTGGAAGTGAAGTACGGGATTGCCGGGTAGCGAACCGCCCCGACCAGTGCAAGTTCGGGACCGCGGCCTGTCGCATCAGCTCACGACCTCGCTGCGCAGCAGGCCGAGCTTCTCGAACACGGGGGCATCGGAGAAGGTGAACACATCCAGCTGGCTGTCGGCCTGCAACGCGAATTCGGTCCACGCTGGCACGGCGACGACATCGCCGCGTTGGAGGTTCCGTTGCTGAGAATTGAGGGCCACGCTGCCGTGGCCGGGCGGTGGGCGCACCACGTCGGCCCAGCCGGGGCCGGTCATGGCGCCGGGGGAGTGGTCTCGAAGTACCTGGGGTTGGCGACGGCGAGCTTGGCGGCGACGCTGCTGGCGAGACCGGCCCCCTGCGGGACGGGGCCGAGTTCGAGCTCGCGAGCGAGGATCCCCAGGACGTTGGCGGCGACGCGGGCGTGGAAAGACAGTTGCCCGGTGGTGGCCGGCCTGACCTCGCTGGTGAGGAACTCCCGGACCGCCTCAAGCAGTTCGCTAGCGGTAGGCCGGCCATGAGGAGCCGGGGCAGGCTGCGCTAGTCCCGTCAGGCGCGGACGGTGCCAAGCGGCTTCGGCGGCGGCGTCCGGTGCGAGGAGCAGGAGCAGGTCCCATTCCTGCTCGCATACGCGGCGGCCGATCGCGGCCAGTTCAACGGACCGGTGGACACCAGACAGGTGAGCGTGAGCCTGGGACATGCATATGATCCCCCAGCGAAGCGTGCCGAGGACCTCCCACCAGCGCAGCTCGTCCAGGGTGATATCGGCGCCGCCAGCGGCCCGGTAGGCGGCCAGCAGTTCCTCCCGGCTGCCCAGGCCGCCGGCGGATGGTTCCACCCCGAACCGCCACGCCTTGACGCAGAACCAGCCCAGGTCCTCGGCCGGGCTGCCGACGTGGACCAATTCCCAGTCGATGACCGCTCGCAGCGAGTCCGGGCCGACGATGAGGTTGCCGAGCCGCAGGTCCCCGTGCGCGATCACCGGTTCGCGGGACGGCGGCGGGTCGGCTTCGAGCGCGCGCAGGGCCAGTTCGAATACCGGGCTGGTCTGCTCGAAGGTGGCGAGCTGCGCTCGCAGGCCGGCCAGTGGCTCCGGGGCAGGCAGGTCCGCTGGGACCTCCAGCGCGTGCAGGCCTGCGGCGAACCCGGCGACCTGGCGCACCAGCACCTTCCGGGCCTGGCGGTAGGTGGCGTCGCGGAGGATGCGGCGGGCGATGGTTTCGCCGGGGACCCGGCGCATGATCAGGCCGGCTGTGCCCCACAGATCCGTTTCGTCGGTGTACAGCAGTATCTCGGGCACGGCGAGCTTGGCCGCCCGCGCCTTGCTGATGACGCGCGCTTCCCGGCTCATGGAACCGGGCTCGCCCGGTCGCCCGGGCGGGTCACGGCGCAGCACGAGTTCCGTCCCCGCCCCGTCGGCGCCGATCGCGTCGAACGACCACGTCTCCCGGGACGCGCCGCCAGAAAGCCGGGTCATGCCCTCGACGGTGACCGGGCCGAGGACAGCCTGAAGCGCGGCGGAGAGCTGGCGTTTGTCCATCAGCTTCTGGCCACGCCCGGGGCGGCGTCGTCGGTCACGCCCTTCGGGGCGCGCTGGCGCATGAACCCGAACATGTACCCGGCCACCCGGCGCATCTGGATCTCCTCGGTACCTTCAGTGATCCGGTAGCGGCGGTGGTGCCGGTAGATGTGCTCGAACGGCTTGTGCCGGGAGTAGCCGAGCCCGCCGTGGATCTGCATGGCCCGGTCCGCGGCTTCACAGCACAGCCGGTTCGCCCAGTAGTTGCACATCGACACCTTGTCCGAGACGGAGAACGCACCGTAGGTGTCCATCTGCCAGGCGGTCTTGTGAATCAGCGCGCGCAGCATCTCGCACTGGGTCTGCAGTTCCACCAGCGGGAACTGGATCGCCTGGTTGGCCGCCAGCGGCTTGCCGAACGGCTTGCGCTCTTTGGCGTAGGCGACCGACTCATTTATGCAGTACTGGGCGGCGCCGAGGCTGGACGCGGCCTGGCGGATCCGGTTCTCGTTGAAGAAGTGCTGCACCACCTGGAGGCCGCGCCCTTCCCCGCCGAAGATCGCCGACTCCGGCACCCGGACGCCGCCGAGGGTGACGTGGGCGTGGTCAGTCGGCATGTTAAACGTCCACAGGTATCCCTCGACCGTGAAGCCAGGGGAGTCCACCGGCACCAGGAATGCGGTGATCCCGGTGGCGTCGCCGGACTGCCCGCTGGTGCGGGCGAAGATCAGGTCGTGCGAGGTGTTGTGCACGCCGGTGTTGAATGTCTTCTCCCCGTCGATCACCCACTCGTCCCCGTCCCGGGTAGCGGTGGTCTCCATGAATGTGGCGTCCGACCCGTGCGCGGGCTCGGTTATCCCGAACGCGAAACCTCTCCGGGCAGACGCCAGGCTCTCCGCCCATTCCGCCCGCTGACTGGGCGTGCCGTAATGGATCATCAGCAGCAGGCCGACATTGTTGCCCACGATCATGTGCTCGTTCTGGAGGTCGCAGTGCAGTCCCAGGCCTTTGGCTGCCAGGTGCTCGCGTATGACCGCCATGCCAAGGTTCGTACCGTTCTTTCCGCCGTACTCGGCGGGACAGGCGTACCGGTAGTGGCCAGCGGCGTCGGCCCGGTGCACCGCTTCGCGCAGCAGCGCCTCCCACTCCCGGCTGGGCAGGCCGCCGGCGTCCCAGTCCGTGCGGGCGTCCTCCCGCCGGTGGTCAAAGAACCGGATGTTGTCGTCCTGGCGCTCCAGCGGGCGGATCTCCCGCTCGATGAACTCATCCAGTTCCGCGAGGTAGGCGGCCAGGTCGGCAGGAATGTCGAAGTCCACGATGCTCCCCTCGCGCAAGCGTTACTCACAGCGCAACCTACGGCAGTCACCGGCTCCCATCCATAGCCGGAACGGAATCCACGGCCGGCCGCCGCGCACGCACCCGATGGTCACCTGTTCGCCGTCGCTGGCCGCCAGCGAGCAACCACGTTAGGCTTTCCGTGCATTGTGCTGGTGGGAGGCGTCGATGGCGGCAGATCTGGGGGACCAGGTGGCTGCGGACGCGACGGCCCGCGGCCACCTGCGGGCGTCCGACGCCGACCGCGAGCAAGTGATCGACATCCTCAAGGACGCCTTCGTTCAGGGTCGGCTGACCAGGGACGAGCTCAGCGTGCGAGCGGGCCAGACGCTCGCGTCGCGGACCTACACGGAGCTGACCGCAATAACCGCCGATATACCCGCCAGCCTGATCGAAGCCCAGCCACTGCTGAAACCTGCCCACGCGCACGCCCGGAAGCCGGTTAACAAGAAGATGATCGCATGGGCTGTGTGCATGATCATTCTGTCACCCGCGCTGGGGGCAGCTTTCCTCACCTTTTACGGCGGATTCATCGTCATATTCTTGTTCGCCTTTGCCGGGCTGACGGTGACATCCCCGCGCTGATCGCCGGGACATGGGGTTATTCGCGTCGGTCCGCGGTCGTCCGGGAACAGGGCGAGTGCCCTCGACCAGCTTCGGCCCCAGGGATCAGGGTCAATTGTCGTGGAGCGTGGTGCCGGTGTCCGGCTGAGGCCTTCGCAGTCTCAGCCACGAGAACAGGAGCACCAACGGCACGGCGAGACCACCAATGCCGTAGACGAGGAACGCGGCGAGGCTGGCGATGTGTCCGATAAGCCACCCGAAGTTCTGGCCGAAGAACCCGGTGACGAACGTTAGCGGCAGGAAGACCGTGGCCAGGATCGTGAGCTGTTCGATGGTGGCGTTCTGCCGGACGCTGACCTTCGTCTGCTCGACCGAGATCACCGCCATGTTGGCCTCCAGCACCGTGCCGAGCAGGTCGCGCTGCGCGGCGACCTCCTCGTTGACGAGGAGCAGATGGTCCTGGACGTCACGCAGATAAGGCTGCAGTTCCGGGGCTTCGGTCGCGCGCTCGACCGTGGTGACCACGGCGAGCAGCGGATGGACGGCACGGTAGAAGTCGGTGGCCTCGCGGCGCAGCGAGTAAATCCGTTCGGTCGGCGCGACCGTGCCGGAAAACACGGTGGCCTCGATCTGGTCGATGTCGCGTTCGAGCCCGGCCACGACCGGCGCGTATCCGTCCACGACCTGATCCAAGATCGCCCAGAGCGCTGATGCGCTGCCCGCGGCGAGCAGTTCCGGCCGTTGCTCCAGCCGCTGCCTGGCCCCGGCCAGTTCACTCGCCACGCCCTGCCGCACCGTGATCACGAACGTCGGCGCGAGGAAGACGCTGATCTCACCGAACTCGACTTCCTCGGCGTCGTCGTCGTAACGTGCCGTACGCAAGATGACCAGCCGTACGCCGGATTCGTAGTTCTCGATCTTCGGCCGCATATGAAAGGTCTGTGCGTCTTCGACCGCTAGCTCGTGCAGGCCGAAGGTGTCACGGACCTGGGCCAGCTCCTCCATTCCCGGCTCGAACAGTCCCAGCCACACGAATCCACCCTGGCCGCATCGCGCCGCAGCCTCCTCCAGCGGCACCGCGCCTGCCTCTTGCCTGCGGCCGTCCTGGTAGTGCGCACAATCAATGATCATCGTGGGGATCCCTCTCTTCTGGACAAACGGCAGGGCCGACATCCGCTACCCAGCATGGCGGAACCCCGCGACTGGATGAGGATCAGCGTGGAGGCGGCGATCCCGAGAGGCCGCCGCGCAGGGCGGAATCGGTGAACCAGTACAGGCGGTCCTCGCCGACCGGGCCTGGCTTACCGCAAGCGCAACCAAGCTAGGGGTACCTGCCTGCCGGTGCAGCCCTTGGCGGGGGAGCGGGCCTTTTCGATGGTCTTCGCCGCCGTGGCGACGGACGCGTCGTCGGTGACATCGATGAGGACCATCCGCGCGCCCAGTCGCCCGGCGGCCCGGTGGCCGCGTTCGGCGTCCCTGCTGCCGACGTAGACGGTGTGGCCCGCGGCGATGAGCCGACGGGCGGTCTCGAAGCCGAGTCCCTTGTTCGCTCCGGTAATCGGTGTTGTCGTCGTGCCCCGAGGCTAAGATTTAGAGCGTGCTCGAAGTCAAGCCGCAGCCGCTACCCGGGCCCGCCCGCTCCGGACCCCAGGCGGGCATGAGCATCGCCGAGGCTGCTCGCCGCACCGGGGTCAGCGTGCACACCCTGCGCTACTACGAACGCGCCGGCCTGGTCGTCACCACCGTGGACCGCACCCCCGGCGGCCGGCGGCGCTACCACCAGGAAGACCTGAACTGGATCACGGTCTGCACCAGGCTGCGGGCCACCGGCATGCCCATCAAGACCATCCGGCGCTACGCCCAGCTCGTATCCGCCGGGCCCGGTAACGAGCAGGAGCGACTTGCCCTCCTGGAGACCCACCGCGCCGACGTGACCGCCAGGCTCGCTGAGCTTCAGGAGAACCTCGAGATCATCGACCACAAGATCAGCGTCTACCGAGGCCGGCTCGCCGCTGGCGACGCCGACCGGCTATGGGCGCCCAGCCCCGTAGCGGGTGCCCGCTGAGCAAACGGCTTGCGAGGCGGCGCAGCCACCGGGCCGGGCTCCAGGAGGAGAACCTTCAATGAATCCAGGCAGTCTCGATGGCGAGGGGTTCGCCAGCCTCTTCGACGGCACCTCGCTCGCGGGGTGGCATCCAGCGCCACGCGTCTATGGCACCGTTTACCCGGGCGGGCCGCACCTCCTCGACGTGTTCGATCAGCGCGGCATCAAACGTCCGGTGGAACCCGAGAAGCACGCCGCAGTCTGGCGCGTGGAGGACGGCTGCATCGTAGGCGAGCAGGACGAGCCGGGCAGCGGCTACGGCGGTTACCTGGTGAGCGACGAAACGTTCGCGGATTTCGAGCTCGTGCTGGAGGCGCGGCCGGATTGGCCTGCCGACACGGGGATCATGATTCGTCGCAGGCGGGATAGCTGGGAGGGTTTCCAGGTCCTCCTCGATCATCGCGAGTCGGGCAGTATCGGGGGTTTTTTCGGCAATGGCCTGGCCAGTTTTTCCGCCGTCCCATTCGCGGTGGTTTCGAGGAAGGACGCAGACGGCACCATCATCGGGCTCGCCGCCGACGATCCGGCGACATCCGCGGAACCGGTCACCCAGGAGAAGATCGACCGGTTGAGTTACGCGGGTGACGTGAACGACTTCCTCGCGGCATGGAAGTGGAACGACTGGAATGAAATCCGGATCCGCTGCGTCGGCGCTCTCCCCGTGATCACGACATGGGTCAACGACCTGAAGATCGCTGAGCTGAATACCGCCACGCTCGACTCTCCCGACTACGACCCTTCCGCGATCCTCGAGTGTCTCGGGAATCGGGGTCACATCGCGCTCGAGGTGCACGACAACGACGCGATGTTCGGTGATGCTCGCTGGGGGGTGGGCGCGCAGTGCCGCTGGCGCGGCATCCGGATCAAAGATCTTGGTGAGTCGGCCGCCCTCCACCGGCCCGCGGCTCTGCGGAGGTAGCGGCGTAGCACCTGGTGGCCAGAGGCGCTGGCGAGCAGGAATCCCGGACTGTCCCGCTCACTCCGGCAGGCTCGCCATCTGCGGGTTCATCGGTCCGACCGGCGGCGGCATGTCCGCGATCTGCATGCGGAGCGCCTTCACTGCCGCGTCGTAGATCCCCGAGAAGCTTGGGAAGGGCTGGATCGTGTCGCTCAGCACCTCCAGCGGGACGTGGGCGCGGATGGCCAGTGTCGCCTGCTGCAGCCATTCACCGGCTTCGGGCCCCAGCGCGTAGGCGCCGGTCAGTCGCTCGCCGTCGCTGAGCAGTGTCAGGAACCCGTTGGATTCGGCGTAGGCATGGGTGTAGGTGGCAGTCTTCGGCACCTCGGACACCGGGGCGCTGGCGCTGTACTCCGCTTCGACCGCGCCTACCGCCGCGGCCTGCGGATCGGTGTAGGTGACCCGCGGAACGGCTTCGTAGTTCGCCGGGCGCCCATCGCCGCGGATGTTCTCCGCGACCACGTCGCCCTCGTACTCGCCGACGTGGGTAAGCGGCCAGATGCCGTTGACGTCGCCGATCGCCCAGAGGCGCTCGCCCGCGCGCAGGTGCTCGTCCACCTGGATCCCGTGCGGATTGGCCTCGACCCCGACCGTCTCGAGACCGATCCCCTCGACCCGCGGGCGCCGGCCGGTCGCCACCAGCAGCCGGTCGCCCCGCAGCTCCTTACCGCCATCGAAGGTCAGGACATACTCCTCACCTTCGCGCCGCGCGGCGGTGGCGTGCATGCCGAGCATCAGCTCGATCCCGTCCCGGCGCAGCGCCTCGCTGAGCGCCTCGCCCAGCGGCGCGGGCTCGCGGGGCAGCACCCGGTCGGCGCCCTCGACAATCACCGCCTCGCCGCCGAGACGCCGGACGACCTGGGCCAGCTCGACGCCTGCGGCCCCACCGCCCAGCACGAGCAGGCGGCGCGGGACAGCCTTCATGCTCGTCGCCTCGCGGGTGCCCCAGACGCCCTCGAGCTCACGCAGTCCGGGGACCGGGGGCACGAAGGGCTCTGCGCCGGTCGCCACCACGATGTGCTCCGCGGTATGGCGGACGCCGTTGAACTTCGATCACACCGGTGCCGGCCAGCCGGCCCGTGCCGCGCAGCAGGTCGATGCCCCGGTCCGCCAGCCAGCGCTGCTGGCCCGCGTCGGAATAGCCCGACACCATGTAGTCCCGCCAGGCCAGCGCGGCCTGAACGTCGACCTGCGCGGTCGCGGCCGCCTCGCGCGCGCCCTGCACCGCCTCGCCCGGGCGCAGCAGCGACTTCGACGGAATGCAAGCCCAGTAGGAGCACTCGCCGCCGACCAGTTCCCGCTCCACGACGGCGACGCGCAGCCCGCGCGCAGCCAGCGCGGCAGCGCAGTGCTCGCCGGGCGCCCCGCCACCGAAAACAATCACGTCATAGTCACTGCCCGAGCTCATCGTTACCTCCGTCGGTTGCTGGTGACATCACAGTGCCGTGGGCACGGATGGCTTTCGCTGCCTTGGCCTTGGCCATGACGTACGTGATGTAGGAGCGGGCTCCGCCTCGTGTCGTTACCGCGGCATGCCTCGCCCGCGCGGCGTCCTGCTCGGGCGCTGTTGCGGATAGTTCGAGGTCGGTCTTCAGCATGATGAGCAGGAAGCCGGGCAGGTTGCCGGACTCCGGGATGGGTTCGCTGTCCCGGGCTTCGGGCGCTTCCGTTCCGATCGCCGCGCGGGGTGCGGGCGGTGCCGGATTGTCTAGGGTGGTGGGCGCGTCAGTGCGTGGTTGCGCTTCGGTGAGCAGGGCCCGGACGTCATTCGCGCTCGCGTCCCGCGCGGTGAGTGCGGGGAGGCCGAACAGCCGCTCGACCGTGGCCGGCACGGAGGAGTGGTCATAGCTGGCGTGGCCGACCGTGCCCGCCGGGATCCACGGCGAGACGACCACGGCCGGGACGCGGACACCAAGCTGGTTGAAGGTGAAGCCGAACTTGTTGTGGGTGGCGGGGCTGCCGTCGTCAGGTGGCGTGGCCGCCCCGGGCGGGACCGAGTCGTAGAAGCCGCCATGCTCGTCGTAGGTGATGACGAGCAGGCTGGTATTCCATATCGGTGAGTTGCGGATGGCTTCGTACACGGCCTTGATCAGGCCCTCGCCGCCGTGGACGTCGTCCATCGGGTGCTGGGAAGAACCGCCCCGGTAGCTACTGGTGATGTCGCCGTAGTTCGGCTCGATGAACGTGTACTGGCAGGTGTAAGGGCTCTGCAGGTCAGCGGCGAAGCCGGTGAGGGAGTGGGCGTCGAGCAGCGTGATGCCCTTCAGCGCGGATACTTGCGGGATCGCGCCGAAGATGGAGCCATTCTGCGGGTCGTCGCTGTAGGCGTTGGTGTCATCGTGGTAGATGCGCCAGGTGAGCCCGGCATGGGACAGCGCATCGAAGAGGCTGCCGTGTGGGTAGGCGAAGCCGAATCCGGGGGTTTCCCACTGCGCCAGTTCCGCCGGGGTGGGGCTGTGGTCCAGGCCGGCCGACGAGGCACCATGGACGAAGAACCGGTTCGGCCAGGTCGGCCCGGGCAGTGACGAGAACCAGTGGTCACACACCGCGAATCTGGTGGCCAGCTGGTGGATCACGGGCAGCTGGGTGCCGGTATCGAAGCCGAGCATGATCTTGCCGACATCGGCGCTGGACGGGACCGGCCCTTCCGTTGTGCTGGTGGCGTAGCTGGCAGCGAACCCGGACCCGGTGATTGCCGGGTAGGGGCCGCCTGGCGGGTAGGTCGCGGCGGCACCGGCCAGCTGCTCGACGACGTCCGGGAACTCGTGGCCGGGGTCGGTCGGCATGGCCACCGGTGCGGGGCTGCCGACGGTGTAGCTGACACCTTGATAGCTGTTGCTGTCCGTGGGTGCCGCGTGAGTGATGCCGGGGATGCCGGACTGGCCGAAGATGTTGTCGAAGGAGTGGTTCTCCAGCATCAGCACGAAAACGTTAGTGATCTTGGCGAAGTCACCGAGCCGGGTCATGCCGTCGGTGCATCCGCCGGAGGCCAGGCTGATGTTAAAGCCAGTGGCGCTGACAGTGAAGGTGAGGTTTTTGCCAGCATCCCCGCTCTGCAGCTGGCATTCCTTCCAATGAGGGAAGATGGCTGTTCCGGAGTTCTGGTAGGTCCCGGGCGTAGACCCGCCTTCCACGGCAATGACGACCGACCACCAATCGAGGATTCCATAGGAGTCCCATCCTGTCTCGAACTGGACGGTCATCGGCCCGGCTGTCGCTCCGGGCCGGGTGGTCCAGCTCCCGTTCTGGGTGCCGCTGGAGTCGCTGCGATGGAACAGTTTGATGTGCGCTATCCCGTCAGTGTTATTGGTGATGAGCACGTTCGCGGAGTGCTGCGTGGACATGCTGCTCCTTTTCGGCGGGCTGGCCGGGGAAAGCGGCCGGCCCGCTCAGTCCCCGGCCTGCCGGTCTCATGATCCACGGGGCCCACGCGGTGCCTCGCCGCGTGCGGCGTGCGGGATGAGCTCGTACGTGGCCTGCTCGAAGGTGATGACCCGGTGGGCCCGCTTCTTGGTGAAGGTCAGCGCGCGGGCCCAGCTGTACATGGTAGCTAGCCGGTTGCTCCAGTCGATCAGATAGAGCACGTGGACGAATCCCCACATCGTGTAGCCGATCACGCCGGTGAACCTCATCCCGAAGGACTCCGTGACCGCCGACAGGTGGCCGATCGTGGCCATGTTCCCCTTGTCCCGGTACCTGAAGGGCTGCGCTTGGGTGCCGCCCTCCAGCCGCGCCCGGATCAGCTTGCCGACGTATTTTCCCTGCTGGATGGCTGGCTGCGCGACCCCGGGCAGCTGGTTCAGCGCGATCATGTCGCCGATGGCGAAGATCTCCGGATGACCAGGCAGGCTGCAGTCTGGCAGTACCATCACCCGGCCCGCGCGGTCGGTCTCGGCGCCGGTAGCCTCGGCGAGCATCGCCGCCAGCGGCGAGGCCCGCACGCCTGCCGCCCAGATCTTCGTCCGGGCGGGAATCCGCTCCTCACCCCCGGGACCCTGCACCGTGATGCTGTCATGGTCCATCGCGATCGCCATGGTGTTCAGCCGCACCTCGACGCCCATCTTCTCCAGCCGCCGCTGGGTGTAGCGCTGTAGCTTCGGGTGGAATGCGCCCAGAACTGCCGGAGCCGCCTCGATCAGCAGGATCTTCGCTTCCGTGGTGGCCACGGAACGGTAGTCCCTCGGCAGCACCTGGTGCGCCAGCTCCGCCAGCTGGCCGACCAGCTCGACCCCGGTCGGCCCGCCTCCTACGACCGCAAACGTCAGGTATGCTGCCCGCTCCGCGGGATCGGTGGCCAGCTCGGCCATCTCGAACGCACTGAGAATATGGCTGCGCAGGTGGCGAGCGTCCTCCAGGGTTTTCATCCCTGGTGCGTACTCAGCCCAGTCCCCGTGCCCGAAGTAGGTGTCCGTGGCCCCGCTGGCGACAACCAGCGTGTCGTAGGGCAAGGCCAGCTTCCGGCCGTCCGGTGCCACCGCAGACACGATCCGGCCGTTCACGTCGAGGTCCTTCACGTCGGCCAGCAACGTCCGTGCGTTTGCCTGCTTCCTCAGCACACTGCGCAGGGCCGGCGCGATCAGCCCGTCGGCCAGGATCCCGGCCGCCACCTGATACAGCAACGGCTGGAACAGGTGGTGGTTGGTCCGGTCCACGATCGTCACGTCGACGTCCGCGCGGTCCAGGGCGTGCGTCACATTGATGCCGCCGAAACCACCACCGACGACAATCACCCGGTGCCGTTGACCAGTCATGCGCACCTCCTGACGTGTTGCGGATCTCATGGCAGCGGTTAGGTGCTTGCGGGTGCGCGCTGTGCGGTTTGGTAGAGGCTAATGAGTTCGCTGGTCGTGGTGGCGTCCGTGGCGGCCTTGTCGTCGCGCCATCGCCCGGTGAAGCGCGGGAACCGCATCGCCAGCCCGGTCTGCGCCTTTATCTCGCCCCAGCCGGCGGTGTAGTTGGGTGAGAGGGTCAGCTCGGCGCTGAGGATTTCCAGGACGAGCCCGGGTTCGAACCACACGTCGGGTTCCTGGCGGGCGTCGACCCGGGCCGGGCGGCCCGGGCGGGCCAGGGGCGCCAGCCTGGCGGGCAGCGCGGCCAGGTCGGCGTCGGAGAAGCCGGTGCCGCACTTGGACACCGTGCGGAAGACATCGGCGGCTGGGTCGTAGGCGGCCAGGAGCAGGGCGCCGTAGACGCCGCGGCGGCGGCCACGCCCGGCGAACGCGCCGACGACGGCCAGGTTGACGGTGTCGGACAGTTCGGTGCGGTAGTCCCGCTTGAGCTTGATCCACAGCCAGCCGCGGGCGCCGGCCTGGTAGCCGGCGGCCGGGCTCACCGACTTGCACACCAGCCCCTCGCAGCCATCGGTCACCGCCTGGTCGAACGCCGCGTCCAGGGCGGCTGGGGTGGCGACCTCGATGGCAGTGGACAGCCGGAGCTGGGCTGAGGGGGTGATCGCCTCGGCCAGCCTGGCCCGCCGCTCCGGATAGGGGAGCTGGGTGAGGTCCTGGCCGTCAGCGTAGAGCAGCTCGAAGCAGAACAGGCCGACCGGGACGTCGCGCACGGCCTCGTTGATGCCGTGCTTGCGCCGCCGGAACATGACTTCCTGGAACGGGTGCAGCTCCCCGGCGGAGGAGTCGAACGCGACGACCTCCCCTTCGAGGATCGCCTGACCAGGTGCCAGCCCCGCCGCGAGCGCCTCGACGACGTCGGGGAACTGGTGGCTGACGCGCTCCAGCCGCCGGGTGAACAGCTCGATCGACCCGTCGGCGGTCTTGTGCGCCTGGACCCGGACGCCGTCGTATTTGTACTCGGCCGCGCACTGCCCGCCCAGCTTGGCCAGGATCTCCGAGGCGTCCGACAGCCGCTGGGCGAGCATGGCCCGTACCGGGTCACCGGGTCGCACCTGGAGCTGCTCGACCGCCGCCAGCCCGCCGCCGGCCAGGGCAGCGGCGACCCGGCCCAGGTCACAGCAGATGTTGTAGGCGCGTTCCAGCACCGGCCGGTCGGCCCGGCCGCCCGCATACACCTGCGCGAGCGCATCGAGGATGGTGGGCGTGCCGACGCCCAGCCGCAACCCCCCGGTGACCAGTCGCAGCAGGTAGCGCGCCTCCAGCGGGGTGGCCTGGGCGAGCAGGCCGGCCAGCAGGTCCAGCTTGCGGCCCTGCGAGCCCGGCCCTTCAGCTTCAGCGATCTGGTGCAGGGTCTGGACCACTTCCGTGACTGGCAAGCTGGCGGCCCGCCCGGCCGCGGTCAGCACCAGTAGCTGCTCAGCGGCCTGGCCCAGGTCGCCGGTCTCCCGCACCCCCGCGGCGACCTGCTCGGTGGCGGCCCCGGTGGCGGTGGCGACGGCGCGGATGGCGAGCTTTTCGGCCAGGCCGAGATCTACGCCAGCGAACTGCGGCGCGATCAAGCCCTGGCAGAGGTAGCAGAGCACCGGCAGCTGCTCGGCCGGGGCCTCGGCGAGCAGGGCAGCGAGACGGCTGGTCAGCGCTACGCCGGCCGCTGACCCCCTCCAGGTCGCGGTAAGCCTCAGCCACGGTCTCGTACTTCACCGCGCCCCCTTCGCTTCACCCGGCGGCAGGATGGTCTAGCTGCTCTGGTCCACGAGCATGGCGTTCTGGGCGAGCACCGACAGCCAGTTGTTCATCCGCTCGGCGTTGGTCGTATCCCGCCAGTGCCGGAAGAGGCCCGCTGCGTCGCCGAGCGGCAGGCGGCCTTCGACCTGGTGGATCTCGAGGGTGAACGACAGCCGGTCGAGGCCGCATGCGTCGGTGGCGGCCGCCACGATCGCGGCGAGCCCGGCCGGACCGTACATCGTGGCCAGCGACTGGCGCCCCTGGTACTCGAACGGGATCGGCAGCCGCATCAGGAAGGTGAAATGGTCAGCGAGGCCGCTGATCAGGGGATGCCCGTCATGCAGGTGGAAATGCAGGTGCTTGCCGAGCCGCCCGATCGAGCGCGTCATGTCGAGCACGTCCTGCAGCACGCTTGCCACTGCAGCCTGGACGTCCGCTACCAGGCTGGGCAGCCTGCCGTCGTCCGGGCCGAGGCTCCGCAGGCTGAGCCCCGGATGCTCGCGCGCAAACCTGGCCCCCGCCTGCCTGATGCCGACGTGACCCACGTCGATACAGCAACTGACCCGGTCAACGTCCTTGAGCCGCTCCGCCACCTCGACGAACCAGCCGGGCTCATGGCCCGCCGCGTACTCGAGAAACAGCCGGGGCGCGTTGGGCCACCGGGCCAGGCGCATGTCGAGTTCCGTGAGCGCGGCCACCAGGCTGCCGGTCTGGGTGCCCATGTCGGACTTGTCGTGGACGACCATGCCCGACAGGCGTCCCGCGAACCGGGCGGCGAACTCCTCGACCACGCTGCGGTCGCGTTCGCGCAGCATATTCAGCTCGCGGTTCAGGTGGACGGTGGGCAGGCGGGGGTGCGGGGGCACGTATTTGAGCACGTGGTCAAGCTGATCAGGCGTGTCGGCGTACGCCTCAGCGGCGAGGCCCGCCTGGGCGAAGCGGAGCCCGGCCAGCCTGAGCAGCGCTGTGTCACCGGCGATCCGCTGCTGGAACAGCGCGTGGATCAACCGCGGGCCTGAGCTTTGACTGGCCGGCGGACCGGGGCCTGGCCCGTCCCCTGTTCTGGTTGCTTCCTGGATCCCCTGGTCTCCCTGGATCCCCTAGTCTCCCGGGATCCTGAAGATGTGGATCGACTGATCCTTGGACCGGCACCTGCGGTCCTGGTCCGGTTTCGCCTTGTCCGAGACCACCACGACCTGGTCCCGCGCGATCCATGACACTCCCTCGACCGTTCCGTAGATGATCTCGCCATCGGCGTCCCTCGGGAACGCGTAGCAGCTGCCTTCGCCAGTGACCTCCCAGCTCGACGGGGCCAGGCTGCCGATCCACAGCGCGGAGGAGACCTGGGAGACGACCGCGATCCGGTCGCCCGCCACGGTAATGCCACTGTAGTCCTCGAACAGGAGTGTCTCCGGCAGCCGGATCTTGCCCGCGCGCTCCCAGTGGTGCTTGCCGCGCGTGAATACGTGGATCCGCCCGCCGCCGGGGATGCGGCCCTTGGCGCCTCCTTCGCACCTATTGCCTTCGCAGAGCCCGAGGAGATGGGACAGGCCGCCGCGGCGCACGGATGTCAGGCCTTCCAGGCCCTTGTTCGGCCGGTCGAGCGGGAAGTCCAGCCATGCGCCCTGCAGGTAGCGCAAGCTCGCGTCGTACTCCTGCACCATGGCCATGTACTTTCCCTGGCCGCGGGGCAGCGACTCGATCAGCACATAGAACCGGTCTGACCAGGGATCGTAGGCAATGTCCTCGAAGCCGCGGCGATGGCCCTGATCCTGCTCGATGACCTGGTTCGCCTCGGCCATTGCCGACAGTTCCGCACCGATGAGGGCGATGTGCGGCAGGTTGTCGAAGATGACGTAGAACACGCCGTCCTTGGCGAGCACGCCGCTTGCTTCCAGTCTCGGATCCAGCTTGAACTGCTCAAGGAGGTCGAAGATCTTCACTTCCTTGACCAGTTCAAGCTGCTTTTCAGGTGCTTGCGTGGTGATCACGGCCGGCCTTTCCTGAGCTCCGACGCGCCGCGTCAACTCACGCCCGCCGCGGCGGTGTTTTCCATGGCGGCAGCGAACGCTGCTGGGTCGGTGGCGCGTGGCGTCGTCTTCCTGAGCTGCTGCAGTTGCTGCCGTGCGCTGTCGCGCCGCATCCGGACGTAGTGGACGATGCCCTCTGCTTTCTCGTTGCCGTGCCTGAGCTCGTTCTGCCTGCAGCCACTCAAGTAGACCTCGTCGTTGGTGAACTGGCGGCCGGTGAACGGCTGCCCGTAAGGCGTCCCTGATTCGAGGTAGGCCGCCTGGCGGACACGTGCCCAGAGGCCGTTGCCGGAGTCGGCGCCGATCACCGCGCTGATCGTGCCTGGATTGAATTCATTATCGATCAGGTGCTCCAGGTAATCCAGGTAGTATTGACGGTAGTCACGGTTCCGGAGCAGGTTCTGTACCAGCGGAATGCGCGATGCGCCGTGCTCGCGCCGCTGGCGGCGGGTGTTGCTCCCCCAGTCGAGGATGTCGGTGTACTGCCACGGCGTACCGAAGTAGTCGATCCCCAGGCAGTTGTCATAGTCCCAGGGAATGAAGGTGAAGTAGGGCGACTGCATGAAGCTGTTGTCCGCGCCCTGTCGCCCCGAATTGTAGAGATAGTAGTTGGACGGGGTCTTGAAGTAATTGTCCCAGCTGCCGAGCAGCAGGTTGACGCTCGCCCACCTGAGAAACGCGTGCGCGTTCATGATGGCGTCCACCGACTGGCGGAAGGCGTCGGTATCGAACCGCTGGGTTCCGCCGGGGAGCCCCACCCCGTTGATCACCGCGATGAACCTGGCGAGGTCGTCGTAGGTGCTGGCCTCAGGGTCGTCCTCGTTGGTCTTGAGGCGATAGGTGAGGTCGTCACTGCCTGGCGTGAAGTACTGGCGCCCGCTGTCGTCACCGTCATGCCCCCTGCGGTGTTCCAGCGTCGCGCACCCGACGTCACCGCAATATGCCTTGTACAGATTGCCGCGGTGGTTCGCGCCGAAGTGATCCTTCAGGAATCCCTTGTCGACCTGCTCGATGACGGCGAACAGGCCGAGGTACGTGGCATCGAAGGCCAGCTTTGCGTAGGTGTGCCGGGGCGACGGCACCGCCGCGCGGCCGAATAGATGCCAGGCGAGCGCCTCGCGCATTTGCGAAGGATCGTTGTACATCGACTTCAGATTAACGCATGCCATGCCGGCCAGCCGCTCGCCGCCTTCGTCAGGCTCGAGCCTGACTTTCCACGACCTTTTCGGGGCCCGCAGCGTCCGGTTTCCGCTATTGGCCAGCGAGAAGGTCTGCGTACTGAACGCAGCGCTCTCGGCTGAGGGCCCGGAGATGTGCTGCCTGTCGTTCGGGTTCGTCTGCCACACATCCAGCCGTGCACCGTGCGGCGCCTGCACCGGGTGCACCAGCACACCCTGCGGACGCGGGAAACCAGTGATGTGCATCATGTGCATGCTGGCGTCGAAGAAATCGGCCTTCTGCTGCGCTGCCCCGTTGGTCGCGTTCATTGCGTCCCCCTGCTTGAGCCTGCTGGATCGCCGACGTCAGGGGCAGGTCAACCTACTCAGCCCGCCTCTTCATCGGCCGTATCAGAGAGGAGGCGTCCGATGCTCACCCTGATACATCGGGCCCGGCCCCCGCTTGCCGGTCAGCGGAACTCCAGGCCGTCGAACGTACCGGACGTCCGCCAACGGTCGATGTAGGCGAAGTAGGCGTTCGGGCCGTAGGGGTATCCGCGGCCCAGCCATGCCCCTTGTCCCGCGTCCTGGCCCTCGTTGTTGTAGTAGCCCGGCGTGCAGTCCGGCCCGCCGATGATGCTTCCGGGCCCGGAGAGCAGCAGCGTGATCCAGGCCTCCTCGGCCGGCCTGGACGGCTCGACCTCTGCGAACCCGTTGCCGAGCGCGTGCAGGATGGTCACGGTGATCGTCCTGGCCGAATCGACGATGTTGTGCGGGACGTTGGAGATCAGGTTCGCGCCTTGTGTCGGCTGCACGATGAACATATTCGGGAAGCCGTGCACGTGGATGCCGTGCAGCGTGCGCATTCCGTCGGCCCAGTAGTCCGACAGCACAGCGCCATCGCGCCCGGTCACCTCGTAACCGGCCCGTCGCGCGTAGGACGTGCCGACCTCGAAGCCGGAGGCATAGATGATGCAGTCGACCTCGTACTCCCGGCCGGCCACGACCACGGCTGTGCCGGTGACCCGCTCCACGCCCTGGCCGTCGGTGTCGACGAGGTGCGTGCTGGGGTTGTTGAACGCCTGCAGGTACTCGTCATGGAAGCATGGCCGCTTGCACAGCTGGCGGTACCACGCCTTCAGCTTCTCTGCGGTGCCGGGATCGTTGACGACGGCCTCGATACGGGCCCGGATCTGCTCCATCTTCTCGAAGTCGGACTCCTCGAAGGCTCGCAGCATGGCAGCCGGGTTCCGGTCGCCGGGTGGCAGCGTGGCGATCCTGGCGCGCACCCGCCGGGCGATTTCGGTCCAGCCGTCCATTACCAGGTCCTCGTCAGCGGTGCCACCGGCCTGGTTAGCCGTGAAGTTCTCCAGCCAGCGCTGCTGCCAGCCAGGCGTGGCGATCCGGGCGAACCAGTCCGGATCGATGGGCTGGTTGTCGCGCACGTCGACCGAGGATGGCGTGCGCTGGAAGACGTACAGCTCCCGGCAGGCCCTGGCCAGGTGGGGCACGCACTGGACCGCGGTCGCCCCGGTCCCGATAATGCCGGCCCGCTTGTCGGCGAGCTTGTCCATCGGCGCGCCCCCGGGATCGCCGCCGGTGTAGCCGTAGTCCCACCGGCTGGTGTGGAAGGAATGTCCCTGGAACGACTGGATGCCGGGGATCCCCGGCAGCTTCGGCACATGCAGCGGGCCGGTCCCCATCACCACGAACTGCGCGGTCACGCGGTCGCCGCGGTTGGTCTGGATGATCCACCGGTTATCTGCCTCATCCCATCGCAGGTCGGTGACCTCGGTGTGGAACAGGGCGTCGTGGTAGAGGCCGAAGCGCTTGCCGATGCGCTGGCAGTGCTCGAGGATCTCGGGTCCGTGCACGTACTTCTCGGTCGGCATGTGACCGGTCTCTTCGAGTAGCGGCAGGTACACCAGCGACGCCGTGTCGCACTGCGCGCCGGGGTAGCGGTTCCAGTACCAGGTGCCGCCGAAGTCGCCGCCCTTCTCGATGATGCGGACATCGCCGATGCCGGCCTCCTTCAGCTGCGCGCTCGTGACCAGGCCCGCGAACCCGCCGCCAATGCACACCACCCTGCGGTGATCGGTCTTTGGCTGCCGCTCGGCCTTCGGCGTGTAGGGATCGTCGAGGTAGTGCGCAAGCACGCCGGTGAGACGAAGGTATTGGTCGTTGCCGTCGGGACGGAGCCGCTTATCGCGCTCCGCCCGGTACCTGCGGCGCAGCGCCTCGGTGTCGAGGCCGACGCCGCCAGGCCGGGCCGCACTCCCAGTCGCAGTCATCGTTGCCTCCGCGCGGGCTGGCGCCACCTGATGGTGTCATCCTGTCAGTTGCCTGCCGAGGATGCCGCTGCGGCGATCATGATCATGCTCGCCACGAACAGCCGGTGCTCCCGTGGTGAACGGACCCCCTGTGTGTTACGTGCTGGGGGAGATGGGTCATCCTCTTGTGAGTGGGATACGGGTACTGACCGGCGGCGGGGTGCTCCTCTCCGGGAGGGCGCCTCGCCAGGCGGAATCCGAGGCGGAGGCGGGGCAGTAGTGATCATGGAAAAGACGCGGCTGCAGCCGCTCGGACGGCCACTGCAGCTCGGATTGCGGGTGGCCGGAGCCGGGCTGCTGGCCGCGACCGGGGGAATCCACCTTGATTTGTACCTGACCGGCTACCGGACAATCCCGGTGATCGGCTGGCTGTTCCTGCTCCAGGTGATCGCGGCCTTCGGCCTCGCCCTAGCCGTGCTGGTGACGGGCAGCCGGCTAGCCGCTGCGGCGGGCGCGGGGTTCGCCCTGTCCACCCTCGGCGGCTACCTGTTGTCGGTGTGGATCGGGCTGTTCGGGTTCAAGGAGGTCCGCACCACGGCGGGAATCGCCGCCGGGGTGATCGAGATCGCCGCCTTCGCCGTCCTCGCTGTCCTCGCCGCCGCCCCGGCTAGGCCCGGGCCGGAGCCCGCGGCCCCCCGCGCCACCTGGCTGGCCAGGCTGCAGGCAGGTATCCCCGGCGCCGCACTGGCGATCGCTGGCCTGTCCATCGTCGCCCTGGTGCTGCTGGGAATTTCCGCTGCGGGGGCGGGCGCACCGGCGCCAGCAACCGCGGGCGGCGCCCTGAAGACCGTGCAGATCGGCGGGGTTGCCGTGCTGGCTGATGCCCGGGGGTTCACGCTGTACTGGTTCGCCCCGGACACGTCCGCCAAGTCGGCCTGCTACGGGTCGTGCGCCGCCTACTGGCCTCCGGTGAAAGGACCCGTCACCGCCGGGCCGGGCGTGACCGGCAGGCTCGCCACGATCATGCGGACTGACGGCTCGGCCCAGGCGACCTACAACGGGCACCCCCTGTACACGTACGTCGGCGACGCGGCCCCGGGCCAGGCAAACGGCAATGCGCTCAACCTCAACGGCGGGCTATGGCACGAGGTCACCACATCCGGCTGAGCCGCGTCTTCACCATCCTTACAGCATCTCAGCGATGTGGCCCGCAGCCCGGCTGACGGCTCCGGGGTCGATCGGGCGGTAGGCGACCGGCTTTCCGATGTCCGCGGCGATAGCTGCGCCGATGACCTCGGGTGTGGCGGTGGCGTAGTCCATCCGCTGTCCGGCCCGGTAGCGGGCCAGGCGATGGGGCACGTGGAAGGTCCGCGTTCAAGCTACCCCGGCGCCCAGGCCAGGCCAGGCCAGGTCAGGGCCTGGCCTGGCCCGACGCCGGTGCAGCCTGAGGGCTACGGCCTGGCCTCGTACACAAGGTTGAACGGCGTTTCGCTGTCGAGCTGCTGCGGCCGGCGCTGCCCTGGATCGACCTGCTCCCACACCCGCAGGCGGCCGCGCTGGAGAGCGCGCTCGCGCTCCGGCCGGCCAGCGCGCAGGGCCGCTTCGCCGTCGGCGCTGCCACGCTGAGCTTGCTCGCCGCCTACGCGGATGAGACCCCGGTAGCGGTACTGGTTGACGACGCGCACTGGCTGGACGGGTCGAGCGCGGACGCCCTGCTCTTCGCGTTCCGCCGCCTCATCGCCGACCCGGTCGCCGTCGTCATTACCGCCCGCGCGGGAGAACCGTCCCTGCTCGATGGCGCCGACCTGGCGACCCTGCGGCTCCAGGGCCTTGACCGGGTCTCAGCAGCTGAGCTGCTGAAGCGCCAAGGGGATGGGCCGCTCAGCCAGGACCTCGCCGACCGCCTCCATCGTGAGACAGGCGGAAACCCGCGGGACTGATCACCGTGCACGATTCCCGTATCGAATTCCGGCACCCGCTCGCCCGGTCCGCCGTCTACGGCGATTCCCCGGCCGAACGGCGGCGTGTGGTGCACCGCGCGTTGGCGGACGCATTGCCCGACGCCGACGCCGACCGCCGGGCCTGGCATCTGGCGCTCGCCTCGTTCGGGCCTGATGACGTTGCATCGTCCGCGCTGGAGCAGGCCGGCCAGCGCGCACACCAGCGCAGCGCCTACGAGGTCGCATCACGGGCATTCGAGCGGGCGGCCCGGCTGGCACCCGAAGAGGCCCGGCAGGGCAGGCTGCTGTATGCCGCAGCCGACGCCGCCTGGCTCGGCGGCCTGGCGGACTGGGCCGGGGCACTTCTGGACGAGGCTGGTCTGCATACCCCAGCTCCGGAGCTGGCCGTATCGATCGAGCAGCTCCAGGGCCATATCGCCACCCGGCGCGGGCCGGTCACCGAAGCACAGCAGATCCTCCTGGCCGCTGCCGATGGCGCGCCGCCCTGCCGGGTTAGCCTCCAACAGGAACGCCGACCCACTAGCGGCACCGCGGACGCGATCGTGAGAACTGGCACCGCATCCTGGCCGATGACGTCTGCAGCGCCCGCATGGCCCTCCTGCCCAACGGGAAGGTCACCTCCGACGGCCTCAAACCACACGACGACCTGCGGGAGCCTGGAGGCATGACATGGCTGATCACATGGGACGAGGATGCGCTCGATGTCATCCAGGGCCATGACCAGCCTGACCGTGCTGGTAAGCCGTCGCGAGACGTTCAACGCGGCGCATCAGCTGCGTAATCCGGGCCTGTCAGATGATGAGAACCGGCGCCTGTTCGGGAAATGCGTCAATCTGCACGGGCACAATTACGTACTGGATGTCGTGGTAGCCGGAGAGATCGACGGGACCAGCGGCTATGTACTGGACTTGAAGTTGCTTTCGGACATCATGTGCCAGCGGATCATCCAGCACGTTGACCACCGCAATCTGAATACCGATGTTCCGTGGCTGGAAGGACTCATCACGACGGCAGAAAATCTCGCAGTGACCTTCTGGGAAAGGCTCCAGAGTGAGCTTCCTGAAGGGGCTCTGCGGTCAGTCCGGGTCTCGGAGACCGACAAGAACTGGGCGGAGGTCAGTGACCACCGCTGAGGACCCGCGTCGCCGGGGCCGGGAGTTGCGCAGTCGCTACACAGCCGCGGATCTCGTGGTACTGACCCGCGGCGAGATGCGACGCTTCGCGCCTGACGAAGGGGCCGATCCGCAGACAGACATAACCTTGGCCTGGGAGTTGCTCTACCGGCTTGAGCCGGAACTCTACGAGCGGATGGCCCGCGCGGAGCGACTCCATCCCGGAGTAATTGAGTGGCTGCCGCACCACGCGGACCGGATTGTCGAGGTCGGCGCCCGGCTCAGGGCGGCTGACTTTGGAGCTCATTGACCGGGGGCGGGAGGTGGTGGCAATTGATCCCGCGGCCGGGCTGCGCCGGATACTCGAGCGAAAGCTTGCCAAAGCCGGTCCCGGATACCGTGCCCGCGTGATGGACGGGTTTTTCGACGACCTGCCCGTTGCGGACGGCTTCGCCGACCTGGTGGTCGCGTGCTCCGTCCTCACCCCCGCCGCCGGGCATGGCGGCGACGTCGGCCTGGCCGAGATGGAGCGGGTTTGCCTGGCCCGGCGGCCGCGTCGTCATCATCTGGCCGAATAACATCGACTGGCTGGCCGCGCGCAACTACCAGTACGAAAGCTTCGCCGGACCGATGTCGCTGGAGTTCGCGAGCCACCGCGAGGCGGTTGAGCTAACCGAGATCTTCTATCCCCACGCGGTCGCAGAGGTCCGCTGCCGCGGCAGCCGGCGAGTCCCCTATGAAGTGCTGGGCGTCAATGCGCCGCGCGACCTCGCCTTCAAAGTGATCACACGGTGAAGGTCGCGATCGTGGCGCCGCTCGTATCAGCCATCCGCGAGCCGCAAGGCGGAGGCTCGCAGGCTTTTGTGTCCGATCTGGCGCGCGGCCTGGTCAGCAGGGGTCACCAGGTCCACGTCTACGCGGCCACGGGATCGGAGATACCAGGGGTCACAGTTATCGATACCGGGGTCGAGCCGGGATCTCTGGCAGCCACCCTGTACCGGGCCGCCGACCCGGCAAGCCGCGACCCTGCCCCGGCTGCGCCGGCCTTTGCCAGTACCTACTCCGCTGTCCGGAAGACTTGCTACGACGTTATTCACAATCATGCCTTCGATGTCCCGGCGATCAGCCTCGCCACGGGATTGACCGCGCCTGTCGTGCACACGCTCCACCTGCCACCGGACACGGCCATCGCGGCCGCGCTCCGCCAGGCCACGCAGGGCAGCCCGCCTCCGGCCGTGGCCTGCGTGTCCGCCTTCCAGGCCAGCGCATGGCGCCGGCTCGCCCGAGTCGACGCGATCCTCCCGCCGTACGTGCCCACGCGTTCCGTCCCCTGGTCAGATACGGCGGGAGACGGCGCTGTTTTCGCCGGCCGGCTGAGCCCCGAGAAAGGAGCCGCCGAGGCGATCGACATCGCCCAGGCGGCCGGAACCCGGATCGACATCTACGGCGACGTTTACGACGCCGGGTACGCGCGAGAACAGATAGACCCGCGGCGGGACGTGCCCGGCGTGACGGTGCATCAGGGAGTGCCTCGGACAGCCATGTGGGCGGCAATGGCCCGCGCTGCGGTCGTGGTCTGCCCGGCCAGGTGGGACGAGCCCTTCGGGATGGCCGCTGCTGACGCACAGGCGTGCGGGACCCCGGTGGTCGCCTTCAGGCGTGGTGGTCTCGGCGAAGTAATCGTGGATGGCGTGACCGGCTTCCTGGTCGCGGCAGATGACATCCAGGCGGCCGCGGATAGTGTCCGGAGGGCGGCCCAGCTCTCCCGCGTGGCCTGCCGCGATCATGCCGAACGGCATCTCGACCTGGAACGGAGCCTGGATGCTCACGAGCAGCTCTACCGGCGAATCGTCCATCCTGGTGCCAGGAGCGCAGTCAGTGAGTGACCCAGGGCACTGGCTGGCGGGACGGGTCGCGATCGTCACAGGCGCCAGCCGGGGAATCGGAGCTGCCACCGCCGAGGCCATCGCCGCGGCTGGCGCGCACGTCGTTCTCGCCGCCCGTGACCGCGAAGCCCTTGCCGCCGTCGCCAGGCGCATCCAGGCGGCGGGCGGTAAGGCCACGCCGGTTCCCACGGACGTGAGCAAGACTGAGGACGTCAAGCGCCTCTTCGCCGCCGTCAGTGAGGCCGGGCCGCCGGCCGCTCTCGTCTGCGCGGCGGGCGTGCTGACGTCCGCGCCATTCGGCGAAACCACGTGGGACATCTGGGAAGAGACGCTGGGGGTCAACCTGACCGGCTCGTTCCTATGCTGCCGCGCGGCATTCACCGCTATGCGCACCGCGGGGGAAGGACGGATCGTCAACATCGCCTCGCTGTCGGGCGTCTACGCCACCGAGAAGTTCCCCGGGCTGTCCGCCTACAACGTCTCCAAGTACGGGGTCATCGGCCTGACGGAGGCGATCGCGGTAGAAGGCAGGCCGCACGGCATCAGCGCCATCTGCGTGAGCCCGGGAGCGGTCGATACTCAGATGCTGCGCAAGGCCAATCCCGAACTTCGTCCCGGCCTTACCCCCGGCGATGTCGCGGAACTGATCCTCGCGCTGCTGGATAGCCCGCTCGCTCCCGCCAGCGGGGCGAACATCCCCCTCTTCTCAAACGCCTAGACGGAATCACGAATGCGTCCAGCCTGGGGTGTTTACCCAGGAAACATACCCGCTGCCAGCGCCCTCCAGCCCGGCCGAACGACGGCCGCGTTACCGCCGGGCGGTTCCCGCTCCGCCTCAGCGGGTGGCGAGCGTGTAGTGGACGTCGAGGTGGTCGGCGGCGCGGTTCGCGGTGATGGCCACGCTGTCCCCGGCCAGCAGCGCGTGGTCGTCGACGACAGGGAGGTCGGCCGTGGTGAAGCTGACCTGGTGGCTGAGCAGTGCCGGACTGGCCTCGGGCCGGTCGAGGTCACGAGCGTCGCGGGCGCTCAGGGCCGCCGGGGTGATGGTCTCGCTGGTCCGGCCGATCGCGCGGCCATGCTCGGCCAGGACGGTGTACAGCCCCCGGCGGCAGAGGTCGGCGGGATCCAGGGCCGCGGCCAGCTGCGCCGGGAGATAGGACGTCTGGACGATGACCGGCTGGCCGTCGGCCAGCCGCAGGCGGCGCAGCCGGAGGACCTGGCCGGCCGCGCCGAGGCGGGCGCCGACGTCGTCCGGCGCCGCGACGGTGTCCGCGGCGAGCAGCCGGGTGGTGATCTGCGCGCCCTGGGCGGCGAGGTCGGCGGCGAAGCTGCGCAGGTGACCGAGGCCGTAGGCGTACCGGGAGGCCACGTAGGTGCCGCTGCCGTGGCGGGTGTCGATGAGCCCGTCGTCGGCGAGCAGCTGGAGTGCCTGCCGCAGGGTCATGATGCTGACGCTGAACTCACCGGCCAGCTCGCGCTGGGAGGGCAGCGGACTGCCGGCGGCCCATCGGCCGCTGGTGATCCGGTCCCGCAGGGCGCCGTGGATGCGCAGGTACTTGGGCTGCCGGTCGTCAGCCGTCCGCCGGGCCGTGCTCACGGGCGGGCCTGGTCGAGCGCGGTGCGCAGGGCGGCCACGTCGCGGCCGATGCAGGCGCTGCTGGCGCCGTCCAGTACGCGGCGCATCAGCGCGGAGGCGACGATGACGCCGTCGGCGTGCCGGGCCGCGGCGGCGGCCCGGCCGGGGGTGTCGATGCCGAAGCCGATCAGCACCGGCCGGGGGCTGTGGCGGCGGGCGCGGGCGGCGACCGCCCAGCGGGCAGTGTCGGCGCTCTCGTGCGGGTTTCCTGTGGTGGCCATGACGCTCATGACATACAGGAAACCGCGCGTGCGCCCGGCGATGGCCTTCATCTGCTCCTGCCCGGTGGCGGGGGCGACCATCAGGGTGGCGTCCAGGCCAGCCTGTCCGGCCGCCTCGAGGTAGTCGCCGGCCTCGACCGCGGGCAGGTCGGGGATGATCACCCCGCTGAGCCCTGTCGCCGCGGCCGGACATGGTGATCAGCACCGTCGCGCCGCCGGGCCAGCAGCCCCTGGCCCAGCGCGTTGTTGATCTTGTGGCTGCCGGTGTGGGCGAGATCCTCGCGCTTGAGCAGCACCCGCACGCCCAGCGCCTCGGACAGGCGGGCCGCCTCGGTGACCGGGGTCGAGCAGGCCAGCGTAGGAGCGCTGCAAGCCGGTCAGCCCGGCCCGGAAGCCCGCGTCGGCCCAGGCCGCCCGGAAAGCCGCCTCGAGCTGCTCGCACGCCGGCACCAGCGCCTCAGGGACGAAACGCCCGCCGAATGACCCGAACCGGCCACGTGGCCCCGGATCGCCCATCGCCCACGGCCGGCTCGTCACCGCGGCGTCCGGTGCGCTGGCGGCCGCGACATCCGGTACCACGGCGACTGCGGCGTGCTGCCGTCGTCCGACCATCACATGTCCTCTCTTCTAGTGTTCTAGAAGACTAGCAGGTAACGCGCCGCTGTCGCAGTCCCCGCCCCCGCCGGTAAGACCGTCAAACACCTGATCCACAGGTCATGACAATTGCTCGAGCGGGCAGACCGACATTACCCGTCTTTCCCCAGTGCCCACAGGTCCACCTGCTCGTCGGCCAGCAGCTCAGGAGTGGGCTGCGCTCGCACCGCCACGAGGCGCGCAGCTGCCGCCATCTCCGAGTCGCGGTCCAGTTCGGGGTCACCGCCGCGGTCGAGCCCGACCGCAGCTCGCAGCCGTCCGTTGACGAGATAAAACCCGACTAGCCTGCCTTCCTCCATACTCCCGCGGACCACGAACTCATCCCATCTGCTCGCATGGCCCACATACTCGAGCTTGTGCTCGTACTGATCGGACCAGAAGCTATGGATGTAGTCATAAGGAGCATCTGAGCCCAGCATCGATCTCGCCGCCGCGCGACCCTGTTTCTCAGCGTTGTTATAGTGCTCAACACGGACCCGGCCGAATAGCGGATGAAGATGGTTCGCGACATCGCCGGCCGCGTAGACGCCGGCCGCGCTGGCCCGGCACGATCCGTCTACCAGAACACCGTTATCCTGCGCGACCGATGATCCCGTGATCGCCGGAACATCGGCGGATATCCCGACGCCAGCGACGGCAAAGTCGCACGCCACACGCTTACCGCTGGCGGTCACGACCGCCTTCAGCCGTTCGGTCCCTTCGAACGCGGCAACCTGGTCTCCGGCCAGCAGTTCGACCCCGTTCGCGCGGTGGACGGCGGCGATCAGCGTGCCGACTTCCGGGCCCAGGACCCTGTCCAGCGGCGCCCGGCCAGGAAATACCGCGGTCACCCGTACCCCGAGCTGGGTCAGTGAGGCCGCCAGCTCACAGCCGATGAACCCCATGCCCACCACCACCGCGTGCCGATCCGCCACTGCCTCCGACTTGATCGCGTCGCAGTCGGCCACCGTACGCAGGTAATGGATCCCGGGCAGCTCAGCCCCGGGCACCTCAAGCCGCCGGTTCCGGCCTCCGGTTGCTATCAGGAGCTTCTGGTACCTGAGCTCCTGGCCTGAGTCCAGGACCACCGTGCGCGTGGCGGCATCGACGGCCACAACGGTGGATTCGCCAAGAAGCTCCACGTCATGCTGCTGATACCAGCCAGCCGGCCGGACATACCAGCCTTCGAGACCCTCCTCCGACCTCAGGTAGGTCTTAGAGAGCGGCGGCCGGCCAAAGGGGACGCCCGGTTCCCGGCTGATCATCACGACCCGTCCCGGGAAACCCTCGTCCCGCAGGGTTGCCGCGGCATTGCCCCCCGCGACGCCGCCGCCGACGATCACCATCGGACTGCCGCCGGTACTCTCAGGCATCGAGCACATCCTGCCGTGTCGGCTACGCCGGTGCCGGGTGCCACCGGTCCTTGAAGACAATGTCATACGGAACAAAAAGAAGGCCATCGTGGAGCTGGCCCGCGCAGCTGAACCGCTGCGGGCCCAGTACGGCTGCACCGGCAAACGGGTGATGCAGCTCCCCGATGATGGCAACGACCTGTTCATCACCCACGACTTCCCCAGCGCTGAGCAGGCTGGCAGCTTCGCGCACGACCCGGCGCTGCGCGCCGGAATGGAGCGGGCGGGGGTCGAGGGCGCGCCGCGGATCGAGATCTTCACGGATGTCTGAACCAGGGCGGCCACCGAGGCCGGGGCGGGGCGGCCGCAGCCGTCCTTCCCCGGCCTCGCTCGGCGTGGTCAGGGTTGACGCCGATTTCGAGGACGAGTATCCCGGCGGGGACACGACCTGCACGGAGGCATATGCGTCGTTGTGCCGCACCGGCGAGGCCCTGCTGGGCGAGCTTGACCGGCGCATCGCCACGACCTTCGACATGCCGCAGGCCGCGGCGACGGCCCTGGCTGTCATCGACGGGTCAGCTGCGCCGCTGACTCCCTCGCAGGTCAGCGACCGGGTCCTGGTCGCCTCTGCCACCATGACCGCCACGCTCGACCTGCTCGAATACCGCGGCTGGATCCGCCGGATCCCCAACCCCGCCGACCGGCGCAGCGTCCTGATCGAGATCACCCCGGCCGGCCGCGCCACCGCCGATCAGTTGCTCCCCGGCATCCGCGCCATCGAGAAGACCATCCTGTCCGCCCTCACCCCAGACGAACGGGCACACCTGCTGGACCTGCTCTCCAAGGTCCTGGCCCGGGCAGCCCAGGTCGCCGCCGAGCAACCCGAACCTCTCAACGGCCAGCGCATCCGCCCCGCCCGGCTCGGCGTCCCCGGGCAACCTGCCTGACCAGCCCCACAACTGCGCGCTGCTCCCGGCGACCGGGGATTTCCACAGCAGCAACGGCACCGCCCCGATGCCACTGCCGCCAGGCCTGGACCGCCGCCGTGGAGTTTATGTCGCGGCCGGAGCGGTACCGCCGGGGCCGGCCGGGTACGGGCAGAGGTAGGACCCGCCTGCCCGGGGAGCTGGCCATGCTCGAGTTGCTCCAGATCGATCTGGCGGTATGTGCTGTGGTGATCATGGTGGCTGCCTTCGTTGTGGTGATGCGCTGGCGCCGGAGCAGCGCTCAGCCCCAGATGCCCGTTAGAGAGTGGCGCAGGGCAGTCGCAGGGCTGGTTGATAAGGGGCTGGTTAATAAGGGGATGGTGGACAGGGGGATGGCCCAGCGCGAGGTCGCTGACGTCCCTGGGCGCAGCGTGGAAACCGTGGATCGAGAGCGCGGCGCGCCTGCGCCTGCGCCAGCGGAGCCGGAGCAGGCAGCACCAGCGCAGCTCAGCAACGTAGCCACCGCGGAGCCTGAGCCAGACCGGCCGGGCGCGGATCCGGATGAGCAGGAGGCCGCTGCTGGCGCTGTCACTATCAGCGAGCGGATAGCCGGCTGACTGACGATGAGGCCGACCAGCCGGTGGCCGATTACCTCGCGGCACTGGGCTGGGACCGTGCCGCCAGGGCCCCATGCCCGCAGGCGGCGGACGCACCTGCGGCTCCTGCGTCGGCGGAAGCCGCTGCGGAGCCCGGGACGGCGCGGCCGCATCCGGTCCCCATCGCACATCCTGGGGTGATCGGCTATAGCCGACCGCCAGTGGCCCACGGCCGCCCAGACCGCTAGCCATACCGCTGCGCCGCTCAGACGGCGGTCCCGCGCACGCGGAGCGTGCGTTGCATGCCGCGCTGCACAGCGTCGGCCAGGTAGGGCCGAAGCTGGGTGGCGGGGACGATGGTATGGACCGAGCCCATGCCGCGGGCCCGTTCGATGCTGTGACGATTGTCGAACTCGTCGGCGACCTGGCCGAGCTTCTCCGAGCGCACGACGGGACGGACCGCCGCCAGCTCGGCACGCAACCGGGTGGCCGCGGCGCGGGCGCCATTGCCTACGGCCCGGGCGAGGCCGGCCTGCAGGTCGGCCACCCGTGGATCGGCCGCTGTGCGCTTGTTGACCTCGCCAGCGAACACGACCGCGGCCGCGGGCGCCCCGCCGATCACTGAGGCGTAGGAGCCCTCGACGGCAGCGATCTCCATGTTGTCGTTGAGCGTCCCGGAGAACACGACGAACGCGCCGCCGTGGTAGCGGGAGACCACGCAGAACACGATCGGGCCGTCGAAGTTGACCACAGCGCGGCCGATCTCAGCGCCGTATTCCAGCTGCAGCCGGCGCAGCGACTCTGGGGAGCCGTCGAATCCGGACAGGTTGGCCAGCATGACGAGCGGGAGCTTCCCGCTGGCCGCGTTGATCGCCCGTGCGGTCTTCTTCGACGAGAGCGGGAACAGCGTGCCGGCCGTCCACTCTGACGGGCCGTCCACCGGGGACGGCCCGTGTCGTGGCAGCGGGCGCGACTCGATGCCGATCAGCGCGACCGGCTGCCCGCCCAGGTGCGCGTCAAGCACGACGACCGACCCGGCGTCGTGCATGTCGGCCCAGCGTTCCAGCGGCGGGTGGTCGGCATCAGCCACGCCGCGGAGCAGCGAGCGCATATCAAAGGGCTTCTTCCGCTCACCGTTGATCGCAGGATCAAAGATCCCGCTCAGCGTGCTGAAGTCGCTACCTTCCCCGGCGTGCGGTGATGCGGAGATGTCCCGGCTGGCGGGGTCGGTGGACGGGCTGGCCGGGGGAAGCGTTCGCCTGGTGCGGTGTAGGTGTGGACGTAGTGTGCGAGCAGCACGTCGACGGCCGCGGACAGGTCGGGCGCCCAGTACTGGGCCTGGCCGTTCGGGCCCATGATCCGGTCGTAGCCGCCGATGCCGAAGTTGTCCTCGGCAGAAACCCCGCCGGAGTAGTCGAGGGATTGCTTGCCGGTCAGCACCATCGCTGAGTCCGGGGTCATGATCAGGACGCCCTTGGTGTGCATGAGCATCGTGGCCTCGGCGTTCCAGTACGGCTGGGCGCCGACGTTGATGCCGGCGACCACGACGTTTATCTCGCCGCCGTCCTGGGTGAACTCGATGATTGCGCGCAGTACCCGGGAGATCCAATCCATGGTCTCGGTACCGGAATCCATCGCGATCTTCGCTCCCGCCGAGATGGCGAACCACTCCACTGGGGCGCTGAGGCGCCGCGCCAGCTCGATGGCCGCGAGCACCCGGCGGCACTCTGGCTCGGCGATCGCGCCGAGGGCGTTGGTCGGGTCGCCCAGCAGCACGACCCGGCGCATCCCCTCGGGATAGCGCTTGGTGGGCGTGGTGACCACCCCGAGGACCATGTTCGCCGTGTTGGCCCCCGGCGCCCGGTCCACCGGTGCCGGGGCGCCTGTCTCGTCGAGGTCGTACTCGGTGAATGTGCCCGGGGTTCCGTCGCGGTCAGGCGAGCGAGTGATCAGCGGGATGAGCTCATAGGGGTACACGGCACCACGGCGACGGGCCCGGATCACCTTCTGCGTGTAGGCGTTCAGCTCGCGCAGCGGGTACTGCGGTGGGTCGGTGACGCGCAGCGTCAGCCCGGCGCCTGGCGGGCGGGACATCCGCAGCATGCGCTCATGCGGTTCAGCGCCCCGGTCATTGGCATCGGCCGTGCGGAACTGCACCAGCACCTGCTCCAGCCCCAGGGCCTCAGTGCGCGGGGCGAGAGACCGGATGATCTGGTCGAGCTCGGTGAGCGGTACGTCCACGACCGGCCAGACGTAGAGCTGGACGCGGTTCCATTCCAGCTTTGCCGCGGCGCGGTCAGCTGACCGCGCCGAGCGCAGGCTGTCGAGGCAGGCATCGTAGACGCGCTCGAGCTGCGGCAGGCCGCTGATCCGGCCATCCTGGTCGCGTAGGGTCGTCAGGTCGCGGACGTCGGCGAGGGCGATGAGCCGCTGATCATCGGGGACCTCGCGGCCCCGAGCGCGGAACAGGTGCACGTCGGTGGCTGAGGGCAGCCGGGTCAGCTCGAATCCCGACAGCCGCCACAGGCCCAGCCGCTCGGCGACCATCGGGTGCAGGCCCCGCAGCGTCCGGTCCTCTACAGCCGCCCCGGTCTCCGGCGCGCCGTAGAAGGTGAACCAGGCCGGACTGCGGCTCTCCGCACCGTCGGGTCGGCGGACCGCGACAGCGACCCGCCCGACTGCAGCCGGGATGGTGCCGAGCTTGCCGCGGATCCTCGCGGCCCGGGCATCCGAGTCACTCGCGTCGGCCTCGGACGTCTGGGAGGTGACGTAGAGATCGATCAGTGTGGTGGTGCCGGCCGGCACCGCGCCCACGAGCTGGCGCAGGTTGATCTCACCATCGGTGTCTTCGCCGCTGGCCACGGCGGCGAACAACACGTAGTCGTGCCCCTCGTGGGCGTACTCGGCGGTCAGCAAGGGACGGCCGCCGCGCTCGATGACCCGGAAGTGCCGCAGCGGCCGGATCCGGTAGTACCGCCGGGTCATCACCTCGAGCATCGCGGTGTGGTGCTGCTCGGAGAAGACACCGAGGATCGGCTCACCTGAGGCGACTATGGCGTCGATCTGGGCGGCCCTGGCCTCGGGATCGGGGGAGAGGTGGTCGAGTTCCACGCGCACCTGCTGCTGGACCCGGGCCCGCTCAGCAGCGATCAGTGCGGCATCGAAGCCGCGGTACCGCACCTGCCGGGCCAGGTCACCGATCACCGGATGGCGCAGCTGGGTGGCCGCTACTAGCTGGTCGAGGACCCGCCGGTAGCCGTCACGGGCATACTCCGGCAGCGGCTCCGGATGGTCCAGCCGCCACTGCAGCAGCTCCGACACGACCGGTACGTGCGCGCCTGCGCGGCGATGGGCGAGGAACATCCGGTAGAGCACGGGGCCCAGGTCGGCTGCGGCCGCCAGGTCGGTGACCCCGTAATGGGCCAGCGCACGGCGCAGCTTGATCCGGAAGGACTCGGGTAGCCCCTCGGCGTCGGCGTCCCTGGAGCGCAGGTAGGCGTAGAGGTACTCCTGTGGGTTGCGAGCCGACTCGGCGTTGACGGCGGACTCCTCGTCGGCTTCTGCCCCATCGGGCACCCGTCGGTTGCGCCATAGTGCGCACAGGTCAGCGAAGATCTGCAGGACCTTAATTTCCCCGGCGAGCACCTGCGCCTCGTTGGCGGGCAGCTCGGCCCGCGCGGCGGCCAGGCCCAGCAGCAGTTGGCGGGTGTCGCGCTCGTCAATGTCGAAGCCCAGCACTAGTGAGCGCAATGCCGCCAGCGCGTCGGCAGCCGTCGCGGCCGGACCGCGGTCAACCATGGCCGCGCCCCCCAGCGCCGTTAGATCGGCTCTGTTGCCTGACCCCGGGTCCCCCGTCCCGTCCAGTTCCGGGTGGGGTTCGATCCGGACCAGTTTGGCGCCGCTTTCGACCTGGGTGTTGACATCGGCGATCACCTCGGCGACCCGGCCCGCGATCGGCGCGCGTAGCGCTGTCTCCAGCTTCATGCTCTCCACGATGACGACGACGTCGCCTTCCGCGACCGTGGCACCGGCCTCGACCGGGATGGCCACGACCATGGCTGGCGCAGGGGCGCGGACCAGCCCGGCCTCACCGCCGGACACCCGGTGCAACGCGCCGTCGACTTCGACGAGGTAGTCCGGGCCGTGCGCGGCTGAGAGCACGACGAACGTCTGATCGCCGACGGCCAGCATGCGCTCGAACCGGCCGTGTCGCTCGACGTCGACGTCCACCGCATGGCCGTCCAGCTCCACCCGGTAACGGATGGGGCGGCACCGGGATACCCGCAGGCGGTAGGCCTCGCCGTCCGCGCGGACGTCGGCCTGGTGCCATGTTTCGTGCCCGACCTCGGGACGCCCGCGCTCGGCGGAGGTGAACAACCGGCCCTGCTGCCGCTGCTCGTGTGCGTCGTACGCCTCTACGGCCGTGGCCAGCAGGGCAACGTCGATCCGCCGCGGCGCGGCGTAGCCGTCGGCCATCATCGTGTCGAGCCAGGTCGTGTCGATCTCTCCGGAGACGAACTCCGGCCGGTCCAGCAGGTCGAGCAGGAACGCCTTGTTCGTAGTGCCGTCGTTGATCACCGCGGCGGTCTGCCTGAGTGCGCGCGAGAGCCGGGCACGAGCCTCGGCACGGTCGCGCCCCCAGGCGATCACTTTGGCGATCATGGAGTCGAACTGCGGGGGGATGACATCGCCCGGGGCCACCCCCGTGTCGACCCTGATGCCCGGGCCGCTGGGCAGCGCCAGGTGCTCGATCAGTCCCGGCGCGGGCGCGAACCCGCGTTCCGGGTCCTCGGCGCTGAGCCGGGCCTCGATGGCGTGCCCGTAGCCGGCCAGGCGCAGCGGCCGCGACATCGGCCAGCGCGCCGCCCGCCGCGATGTGGAGCTGCAACTTGACGATGTCCACACCGGTGGTTGCCTCGGTGACCGGGTGCTCGACCTGCAGCCGGGTGTTGACCTCGAGGAACGACAGCAGCCGTTCCTTGGGTTCGTAAAGGAACTCCACGGTCCCGGCGTTGACGTAGCCAGCCGCCCGGATCAGCTTGGCGGCGCTGGACCGCAGCATTTGCTCCTGCTCGGTATCCAGCGCCGTCGAGGCGGACTCCTCGATCACCTTCTGGTTGCGCCGTTGCACACTGCAGTCGCGGACACCCAGCGTCCATACAGCGCCATGGGCGTCGGCGACGACCTGCACCTCGACGTGCCGGCCGCCGCGGATCGCGCGCTCCAGGAACACCGTCGCGTCCCCGGCGGTCTTCGACGCTTCCGAACTCGCGCGCTCGAAGGCCTCGTCGAGTTCCGCGGGGGATCTGACCAGCCGGATGCCCCGGCCGCCGCCGCCCGCGGTGGCCTTGACCATCAGCGGGTAGCCGATCGTCTCGGCCTGCCTGCGGGCCTGCTCCAGGTCAGGCACTGCACCGCCGCTCCACGCCGCGAGCGGCACGCCGACCTGCCCGGCCAGCCGCTTGGACTCGATCTTGTCGCCGAGCCGGCGCATCACATCGGCCGGTGGCCCGATGAAAGCGATCCCCAACCGGTCACACAGCTCCACGAACTCGGCCTTCTCCGAGACGAACCCCCAGCCCGGCCACACCGCGTCGGCCCGGCACTCGCGAAGGGCCCGCTCCAGCTCCGCATAGTCGAGGTAGGGACTGGCGTCGAACGCGGCGCCGTCAAGGTCGGCCGGACCGATCAGCACCGCTTCGTCGGCTTCGCGGACGAACATCGCACGCGGTTCGGCGGCTGTGTACAAGGCGATGGTGCGCAGCGGCGGCCGGCCTTCGGCGTTCCACTCCCGGACGGCGTTGATCAGCCGAATCGCGGGCTCGCCCCGGTTGACGATCGCGAGGCGCTGGAAAGCAGGCCGGGTTCCCTGGCTCATGCCGTCACTCTCCGAAGGCAACGCGCACGTCGTCGGTCGTCGTTCCGGTCACCCGTGATGCTGCCACAGAACTGCGGTGGCCGGTCTCCAGGATGTCCAGCGTCACCTCGTCGGCGACGATCGCGGGGTCGATCCGCATCACCGCGTAACCGCCGACGGCGCCGGCGCCGAAGCCAGGCGCGAAGATCCGGGTCGGGCGGGTGATCACGCCGTCGCGCACGGCGTCGTGCACCGCGATCGGGATGCTCGCCGCCGACACGTTGCCCATCCTCTCGACGTTGAAGTACAGCCGGTCAGCCGACAGCCCGGCCTGGCCGGCCAGCTTGAGGATCATCGTCTTGTTGGCCTGGTGCGGGACGATCAGCTCAATGCTCTCCAGCAACGTCCGCCCCGGGTCGTCCGGATCGCTCTGGGCACCAAGCTCGTCGATCATCTGGGCCAGGTAGCGCTGTACCAGGGATTTGACCTCGGGACCGTACACGGTGATGTCGTTGTCGAACTCGGGGTTCGGCCAGATGATCGAGTTGACCTCACTGCGCGGCCCGCTCGCGTAGGTCTGGATGACCGCCACGTCGCCGGTCGTTCCGGGGGCGGCCGGGGTGACGACCATCGCCGCGGCGCCGTCCCCGAAGATCATCCGCGAGGGGCGGGAGCTGCCGATCTTGTCTGAGAACTTTTCCACGCAGACCAGCAGGACCGGCCGCTGGACCTCCTGGAGCTGCCGGACAGCCTCGGCCAGCCCGTAGGGCAGCCCGGCGCAGGCCGCCACCAGGTCGACTGAGGCGTGTGTTTGCAGCAGGCCCAGCTCGCCGGACAGCCAGCACGCTACCGACGGGATCAGCCGGTTGCTGGTGCAGGTGCTGACCAGCACCGCCCCGATCTCCTCTGGTTCCCGGCCGGACTTCTCCAGCGCGGACCAGGCGGCGCGCAGTGCCAGCTGCTCCGGCTCCAGGCTGGTATAGCGGCGCTGCTCGATCCCGGTCTTTTCGGCAATCTCGCTGGCGCTCATCGGCGACCAGGAAAAGCTCATGTTCCGGATGACGTCGGTGTTGTCGCAGACGTGCTCGCCCCGCACGACCGCCAGCGCCGCAAGCCTCGGCTGGATCGCGAACGCCTCGCGGACCAGCACCGGCGGGTAAGGAGCGGCGGGTGCGACTGCCTCGATCGGCTCGCGCCGGGCCGGGACCGCTGCGCTCTTGCCTGCGGCTTTCTGAACGGTGCTGCCGGTGCCCTTGACCCGGTCGATGAAGGCCATCACATCGCGGTTGCGGGGGTGGAACGCGACCACGAAGTCATCGTCGCCGATGTCGCCAGGCTTGCGCAGCTCAGTGCGGGAGCGGTCCCATGGATACTGGTTGTGCAGGACCATCGCCCAGCGCATGAGCGCTTCGAGCTCGGGGACTGTCTCGTCGGCGTCGAGAATCTCCTCGGTCCGGAAGACCGGGTAGTCCGGGTCATGCTCGGGGATCACGAACGTCAGCGCGCCGGGCTGCTCCAGGAACTCAGCGACCGTCGGCTTGATCGGCGGCAGCTCGGTAGCGTGGTGCAGCTTGTTCCGGAACAGGTCGAACAGCAGGCCGAAAACCTTGTCCTCAGTGTCGGCGTCCCATGTTGCGGGCAGCTCACGGAAGGCGTGCTCGACCGCGGCCACCTTGCGCTCGCTGTCCTGCCACGGGGTCAGTACCGGCAGGAAGACATCGTCGCGATGCTTCGCCACGTCGCGCCAGCGCGTCGGCCGCTTGTCGAACATGGTGATCGAGTACCGGTTGGCCCAGAACAGGTTCTGCCCCAGGTCACGCAGGAGCTCGAAGCGCCCCGGGTAGGCAGCGGACCCGACGCGGGCCAGGATGTCAGTCCCGGTCGGTGCCTTCGCCTCGAAATCCCGCCCGATCACCGCGGTGAATTGACCGAGCGTTTCCAGGACCGAGAAATCCAGCTCGCCGAAGAAGTTCGCCGGGAAGACCAGACGACCGCGCCGGTTGATCACGAACGGTTTCATGCATTACCTCGCGGCCTGAACGTCGTACCTGGACCAGCGGGCGGCGGGAGAGCGCTGCCCAGAGCGGAATGCCCGGTGGCCGGCGGTGGTGCTGCCGCGCTCGTGTGCTGTGGTGACCAGCCGGGCGTGGCGGCAGCGCTCGCCGGCCTCCGAACCTAGCCAGTTCCCGCCCAATGCCAACTCGACACCTGCGCTGCCCGTAGCTGGGCCGTGGAGGATCCGGGGCGGCCGGGCCGCCGCACCGGCCGGCCTGCGTCAAGCGGCTGTGATGTTCCCGACACTTGACCGGCCTTGCAATCCTTTGCAAAGCCCAGCCGGTAGCCTTTGCCGAGGCCGTAGCACTGTGACCGGCCCCTCGGGGCGGGGACTTCGTCGCCGAAGGGTCACCCGGCGAGAGGGCATATCGCGTGGCATTGATCTCCCCGAGGGTAATCGCCCGGGTCAGCAGCAGTTCCGCCAGCGATCTCGCCGTGATGTCCTGGGAATGGATCATGCGTGCCGACGGGCAGGTGCTCTACCGGCTCACCAAGGTTGGCGGCCGCTGGGAACGGAACCCGTGGAGCCTGGTCACCCAGCTGCCGGTGGCCGAGATGCAGGCGCTCCGCGAGGACAGATCCAAGGCCATGGCCGTACTGGATGATCTCGCCCGCCAGCACGGGCACAAGCTCAGCTGAGCAAGGCACGATAGCTGGGCGCTGCTCAGGTACGGCAGGTGACCGCCCATGCGGTAGCGCTGACCGTGACCGGCCCTGCGGGCAGCAGGTTGCGGCAGCGTTCGGCCAGCGCGGCGCGGCGCGGCGGGGACATGGACGCGACGTATGCCCCGGCTGGGCCGACGCCGAGGGTGAACGGTTCCCACCATTGCCAGAAGTCGGCATACCGGGCGCGCACGGTCAGCGTGCTGGACGCCACCCCGCCGAGTCCTGCCTCCGCGACGAGCGTGGCCAGATGGCCTTCGCGGACACCCGCCAGGCCCGACTCATCACGAGCCGCTGGGTCGAGCTCGCGGACAGCCCGCCAGAACACGCTCAGCGGTCCGCGGTCGCCGGCGTGATCCCACACGCAGGCAGCCACCACTCCGCCAGGCCGGGTAACCCGGCCCATCTCGCGCAGGCCCGCTACCGGATCAGCCATGAAATGAACAACGAGCTGGGCCAGGGCCGCGTCGAACAGGTCATCGGGGAAGGGGAGCTGCTCGGCCGCTGCCAGCCGGACATCCACCCCGGGCAGCCGCTCGCGCACCGCGGCGGCAAACGACCCCGACGGCTCGACTGCACTAACAGCCTCCGGGCCCAGCCGCCTGACCAGCTCAGCTGTTAGTGCACCCGGGCCGGAGCCCACATCCAGCACCCGCTGCCCGCGGCCGACCCCAGCCAGATCAGCGAACAGTACTGCCAGCGGCTCGGAATACCGTCCCATGAACCGCGCGTATGCATCCGCGCTGACATCGAAACTCACCCCGGCGAACCTACCCGCCAGCTGCTACGCCCAGCATGAAACCAGCCGCCCCGTTCCCCGCATGGATCGCCTGCCCGTGATCGCCTCCAGCTGCGGGGATATCCGTTCGCATGATGGCAGTGAGTCAGCAAGAATCGGGCCATGGGGCATCTCTCGCGTCAGCGCCTGGAAGCGGGACTCGGCCATATCCGTAATTCACCCCGGGAGGATGGCTGGGTCGTCCTGGTGGTCCGCCGCCCAGGGGTAGGCAGGCGGGACCTGCCGGCCGAGGCGATGCTCGACCAGGTGGCCGGGCTGGCCGGGGACAATTGGCTCGCCCGCGGCGCCGCGAGCACGCCGGACGGATCGGCTGACCCGCAGCGGCAGGTGACGGTAATGAACGCCCGGGTGGCCGAGCTGGTCGCCGGCGGAACGGACCGGATGCCGCTGGCCGGCGACCAGCTCTACATCGACCTCGATCTCAGCGTTGACAACCTCCCAGCGGGCAGCCTGCTCACGGTCGGCCAGGCCGTGTTGCAGGTCAGCGACGCCCCGCATCTCGGCTGCGCCAAATTCGTCGAACGGTTCGGCGCCGAGGCAATGCGGTTTGTCAACTCCCGCGTCGGCCGGCAACTGCGGCTGCGCGGGATGAACACCCGTGTGCTGCAGCCGGGTATCGTCCGCCCGGGTGATATCGCTACCAGACCCCACGTGGCCGCGCGCGAGACCTGAGAATTGCCCGCGGATGCGACGAGGACGAAGGTCCCGCAGGGAAACCACGTCAGTCCCTTGTGGCCGGCCCGGGGCGGGGATTCGCTGAAGCCAGCGAAAGTCAGCAATCCGTCACTGTCCGGGCGGAAGGGGAGAGCAGACATGAACGGCCACGATACTGACAAGCCCGCTCTGCCAGGGACGACGTCAGACGTGCCGCTGCAGATGGTTATTGAGCTGGTGGCTGCGGCCACCAAGGCACCCTCGATGCACAATACCCAGCCGTGGCGTTTCCGCTTCGAGGCCGAGAGCGGGAGGATCGATCTGTACGCCGACCCGGACCGGATACTTCGGCTCGCTGATCCTTCTGGCCGCGCGTTGCATATCGCGTGCGGCGCTGCCTTGTTCAATCTTCGCCTGGCCGCCACGGTGGCTGGCCGCCAGCCGGTCGTCAGGCTGCTTCCCGACCCTGGTCGCCAGCTGCTGCTGGCCACGGTCCGGCTGGCTGGACCATGCCAGGCACAGCCGGATGAGGTCGAGTTGCATACGGCCATCGCAGCCCGCCATACCAACCGGGGGCCGTTCAGCGGCCGGCCCGTGCCCCAGGGCATTCTCGCTGAGCTGGCGCAGGCAGCCCGGATGGAGGGCACAGTCTTGCATTTCCCTGACCACCAGGAAGCCACCCGTCTGCTTCAGCTGGCCCGGGACGCCGAACGCGCCCTGCTAGCCGATCCTGCCTATCGCGACGAGCTTGCCCGCTGGGCTGGCGGAGCGCGTGCGCGTGATGGCATCCCCGACGAGGTCGTGGCCCCGCGCGATCCTGGCGGGGTGGCGCCAGTGCGGGACTTCACGCCTGGCCGGACTGGGCCGGCTGGCTATGCGTGGTTTGAGGAGGAGCCGCAGCTGGCCGTGCTGTCCACGCACTTCAACGGTAAGGCGGACTGGCTCCGCGCCGGGCAGGGTCTGGAGCGTGTCCTGCTCATGGCTACGGCCCGTGGTGTAGAGGCCAGCCCGCTCACCCAGCCCCTGGAAACGGCCGACGCCTGGCTGGTGCGCGATCCGCGGTCCGGCGTCGAATATCCGCAGATGATTCTGCGGTTCGGCTACGGGCTGCCCATCCCGCGCACGCCCAGGCGGCCGATCTCCGAGGTACTGGACACGTCCATCGGCTGATTCAGGCGGTGCGCAGCGGAGCCGGCCTGCTCGGCCTCGGTCACCAGGTCGCCTGCCATGAGCTGGGCTCCTACCGCGCTCGCGATCTGCGGCGTGGCGCCGGCTCCAGCCAGGGCGAGCGGGGCGCGCCGGGCGAGCGCAGCGAGCTCGGGTCGTACCGGCTCGAGAATCTCCGGGAGGGTGGCCGCTACGACGACGAGGTCAGGACGCGTGGCGTCGACAGCCCGTTCCAGTTCCTCGACCGGAGTGCTCATCCCGAGGTAGTCGATGCTCCACCCGTTGCGGTTGAGCACGATGCCGAAGATCATGAGTGCCATATCGTGCTGCTCCCCGGGCGGGCAGGCGAGGATGGCGCGCGGCCCGTGACCGCCTCCCCAGCCACGGGCAAGGCCCGCGAGGCGGCCGCGGATGATGTTGCTGGCGAAGTGCTCCTGGGCGATGCTGGCCGTGCCGCGCTGCCAGCGCTCGCCCAGCTCCGCGAGGTAGGGGAGGACGACGTCCCGCAGCACGGCGGTCAGCGAGAGGTCTGAGACAAGCCGGTCGAATACGGCTTGCGCGGCCGGCTCGTCGAAGGCGTCGAGACCCTGCCGCAGTGCTGCGGCGAGCTCGCCCACCGTGGACGTGGCGAGGTCCGGCCCGGCGGGCCGGGCGGGATCCGCGCTGGCGGCCTCGTCCTCGCCAAGCACGGTGCGCGCTGCCTCGGCGGCGGAGAGCCCGTCGGCAAGGTGTGCCTGCATCCGGCGGATCCGCTGTTCATCCGCTGCGGAGTACAGCCGGAAGCCGCCTGCTGACCGCACCGGCTGCAGGAGGCCGTAGCGGCTCTCCCAGGCCCGGAGTACATGGTCGGTTACGCCGAGGCGCCGGCTCAGCTCACCGATGCGCAGCAGCGGCCGGTCCCCAGGAGTCTCCATGAGTAACACTATACAACCCTTGGACGAACATTTGACAAGCTCACCGGGCATGCTTAGTCTGAGGCTATACAAACTCTAGACGAAATTTGGACAATGAACTCCATCGCTACCGGCACGACGGCTGACCCGCCCTCCGCCCGTGCGGCCCGCGCCTCAGGCACCCCCGCTGAGCGTCCGCGCCCGTCCGTGGCCGTGATCGGCGCGGGAGTCTCTGGTCTTACCGCCGCCTACCTGCTTTCCCGTACCCACCACGTCACCCTGTTCGAAGCGGGGGACCGGCTCGGAGGTCATGCGCATACCCATGACGTCACTGACTCGGCGGGCAGGCTGCACGCTGTCGACAGCGGGTTCATCGTCCATAACGACGTGACCTATCCCTGGCTGCGCAAGCTCTTCGGCGAACTGGGCGTCGCGGTGCGCCGCACCGAGATGAGCATGAGCGTTCGCTGCGATGGGTGCGGCCTGGAGTATGCCGGCGGCCGTGGCCTGCGCGGCATCTTCGCCCAACCACGCCGCCTCATCGACCCGCGGTTCGTCCGCATGCTCTGGCAGGTGACCAGGTTTCACCGGCGTGCACTGGCCTTCCTGCGCACGAGCGACGACGAGGATCTCACGACCTACGGCGAGTTCCTGGCGCAGGAGGGGTTCAGCGGCTACTTCATCGCCCATTACGCCGTTCCGGTCGTCTCGTGCGTGTGGTCCGCCGGGCGGGGGACCACGCTGGCCTACCCGGCGCGCTACCTCTTCCGGTTCCTCGACAACCACGGCATGCTGCGGGTCGCCGGGTCACCTCAGTGGTACAGCATGGTCGGCGGGTCACGGATTTACGTCGAGCGGCTCGCTGGGCTGCTACCGGACATCCGCGCCGCCCATGCCGTCACCGACGTCACCCGGCGCGCGGACGGCGTCGACATCCGGGACGTCACAGGACAGGTCACCCGGGTGGACCGCGTCGTGATCGCGACCCACGCCGACCAGGCACTCAGCCTGCTCGCTGACCCGAGCGACGCGGAGGTCGCCACCCTCAAGCAGTTCGGCTACTCGGCCAACGAGACGGTTCTGCATACCGACAGCTCGGTCCTCCCGCAGGCACGGAACGCCCGGGCGTCGTGGAACTACCGGATGACATCCTGTGACCAGCCCGGCCAGCCCGCCGTGGTGACCTACTGGATGAACCGGCTCCAGGGGCACCAGTCGCCGGAGGCCCTCCTCGTCACGCTCAACGATCGCGAGCGTCTCGACCCACGCTCTGTCGCCGCGACAATGCACTACGAGCACCCGGTCTACACGCCCGAGATGGTCCGGGCGCAGTCGCGGCTCGCCGGCCTCGCCACGGACCGCACGGTCTACGCCGGGGCCTACCACGGCTGGGGCTTCCACGAGGACGGATGCCGCTCCGGCGTCGAGGCCGCCCGGCGTTTCGGGGTGGCCTGGTGAGCGCCGCCCGCTGCCCGGCCGCACCGGAGACGACCGGGCAGGCACCCGAACTGGCCCTGCTGCCTGCGCTGCCTGCGCTCGTCGTCGGCCAGGTCACGCACCGGCGCCACGGCCCGGTCCGCCATGCGTTCCGGCACCGCATCTACCAGTGGCTCATCGACCTCGACTCGGTCCCCAGGCAGCCCGGGTACCTGAGGCCGTTCGCCAGCTTCAGCGCCGAGGATCATCTCGGTGACCCTCGGCTGACGATCAAGGGCAACATCGAGAACTACCTGGCGCGGTGCGGCATCGAACTCGGCGACCGGAGCCGGGTGCTCATGCTCGCCAGCGCCCGCGTCCTGGGTCATGTCTTCGACCCGCTGTCCGTCTTCTGGTGCTACGACAGCAGTGGACGGCTCGCCTGCATCGTCGCGGAGGTCCACAACACCTACGGGGAGCGGCACGCCTATCTCCTGCACCCCGACGAGGCGGGGACCGCCGTGACGGACAAGGACTTCCACGTCTCCCCTTTCTTCGACGTCACCGGCACCTACGGGCTGCGGTTCAGCCTGAGCCCGGACCGGGTGGCCACGACCGTGACCCTGCGCCACGAAGGCGCCGTCGCGTTCTCGGCGGCCTTCCGGGGCCAGCCCGAACCTGCCACCCGCCGGGCCCTGGCCCGGCTGCTCATCCGCCAGCCCCTGATGACCCAGCGGGTCTCGGCCCTGATCCGGGTGCACGGCATCTGGCTCTGGCTACGTGGCCTGCCCATCCGCCCGCACCCGCAGCACATCCGGCAGGCAGGTACCTGAACATGACCATCTCCACCGCCATCCGCTGGCCCGCACTCGCCATCCGCCCGCGGGCGCCCATTCGCGCCACCGTCGCCCGGCTGATCTTCGAGCGCGCCGTGGCCCGGATTCCCGTCCGCGTCACCTATCCCGACGGCCGGGTGCTCGGTAGCGGCTCACCGACGTCGCCAGAGTTCGAGATCGTCCGCCCCGCCGCGTTCTTCGGCCGGCTCGGCCGGGACGCGAAGATCGGGTTCGGCGAGGCCTACACGGCCGGGGACTGGCGGGCCGGCCCGGCACCGACCTGGCCGACCTGCTGACGCCCTTCGCCTCGCAGGTGACCACGCTGATCCCGGCACCCCTGCAGCGGCTACGCGTTCTCGTGGACAGACGCGTCCCCGCGGATCAGGAGAACACCCTCGACGGCTCGCGCACCAACATCGCGGCCCATTACGACCTCAGCAACGACCTTTTCGCCGCGTTCCTGGACCCGACGATGAGCTACTCCTCCGCCTGGTTCGACGACAGCGAGCCGATCGCGGCGGCCACCCGGCTGGAGGAGGCGCAGCTGCGCAAGATCGACGGCATCCTCGACCTCGCGGGCGTCCAGGCCGGCAGCCGCGTGCTGGAAATCGGATCGGGCTGGGGGTCCCTGGCCATCCGCGCCGCGCAGCGCGGTGCCCGCGTCACGGCGATCACTCTCTCCCACGAGCAGATGCGGCTGGCCCGTGAGCGGGTGGCAGCCGCTGGCCTCTCCGCGCTTGCCGAGGTGCGCGTGCAGGACTACCGCGAGGTCGGCGGCGAGTACGACGCCATCGTCAGCGTCGAGATGATCGAGGCCGTCGGGGAGGCCTACTGGCCCAGCTACTTCGCCGCCCTTGACCGGCTCCTCGCGCCCGGCGGCAGGATCGGCCTCCAGGCCATCACCATGGCCCACGACCGGTTCCTCGCTACCCGGCGCAGCTTCAGCTGGATCCAGAAGCACATCTTCCCCGGCGGCATCATCCCGTCTCTTCACGCGGTCGACGATGTCCTCGCGGCCCACACCACGCTGCGCGTGACCCGGCAGCGTGAGCTGCGGCCGCACTACGCCCGGACCCTGCGGCTATGGCGGGAACGCTTCCTGCGCCAGTGGCCACACATCCACGCCCAGGGCTTCGACGAGGCTTTCCGCCGCATGTGGGAGTTCTACCTTGCCTACAGCGAGGCCGGTTTCCGCAGCGGGTACCTCGGGGTCAGCCAGCTCCAGCTGACCAGGGGCCCGGCATGAAGCTGACTGGCCAGGTCGCCTGGGTCGTCGGCGGGTCCAGCGGTATCGGCGCCGCCGTAGCACGTGAACTCCTGCGCCGTGGTGCGACCGTCGCGATCTCGGCCCGCCGCGAAGACCGGCTTCGGGAGGTGTCGGGAGGGGACATGCTTGTCGTGCCGCTCGACGTCACCGACGCGGCCTCGGTCGTGGCTGCCGCCGCACGAGTCCACGAAGAGCTCGGACCCATCGATCTCGCGGTGCTGTCCGCCGGCTACTGGAAGCAGATGGATCCGGCGGACTGGGACACCGAGGTCTTCGACCAGCACCTCCGGACCAACCTCACCGGCATGAGCAACTCCATCGCGGCCGTGCTCCCCGGGATGCTGCGGCGACGGTACGGCGTCATCGCGGGCATCGCCTCGGTGGCCGGCTACCGCGGACTGGCTGGCGCCGAAGCCTACGGAGCGACCAAGGCAGCACAGATCAACTTGCTCGAGTCACTGCGCGTGCACACCGCCCGGACCGGGGTGCGCGTCATGACGATCTGCCCCGGCTTCGTACGGACCGACCTCACGGCCGGGCAACCCCTTCCCCATGCCGTTCATCATCGAGCCCGGGCAGGCCGCGCGGTCCATCTGCGACGGCCTCGAGCGCGAGCGTGCGGAGATCGTCTTCCCCGCGCGGATGGCCCTGCTGATGAAGGCCGCACGCCTCGTCCCCGCCCGCAGCTGGACGGCCCTGTGGGCGCGTACCTCAATCGCCGTACCTGCCCCTGCCGAGCGCTCCACTATGACCGGGAAGATCTAGAGATTCCATGAAGGTGCAGAAGACCGTCGTCGTCGACAAGCCGCTGGACGCGGTGTTCGGCTACCTCTCTGATTTCAGCACGACCACCGAATGGGACCCGGGCACCGTGGTCACCGTGACCCATCACGGCGACGGGGGAGTCGGCACCACCTACCTGAACACCTCGCGGTTCCTCGGCCGGGAGACCCAGCTGACCTACATCGTGCGTGACTTCATCCCCGGCCAGCGCATTCAGCTGCGCGGGGAGAACAAGACGGTCGTCGCCGTCGACACCATTAGCTTCCGCCGCGTCGATGCGGCCACTGAGGTGACCTACACAGCCGAGTTCACCTTCAAGGGCCCGTCCCGTCTCCTCGCCCCCTTGCTCAGGGGCGCATTCGAGCGACTCGGCACCGAGGCGCAGATCGGCATGCGTAAGGCGCTGGAACGACTCTGACCAACCGGATCAGCACCTCATCATGCCTTTGGCAGGAAACCGGGCTCGGCAGCTCGGATCACGCCAGCCTCCGCGACGGGAGGCGGATGGCCGGCGGCGGCGGTCCCCTCAGCTTCTGCCGTGCAGAGGCAGCCGCGTATCGTGGGTTCCGGCTGGTAGGGCTACCTTAGACCCCGGCGGCCGGGGTGAACTGTCCAGCTGAGGGTGGGGGAATGAGCATCCCGACAGAGCCGGGTACTGCGGTTGCGCCCGTTCGTGCGGCTGCTGTCCGGGCGCCGGGCGCAGGCGCGCGGGTGCGTGATCTGCGGCCGGTGTTTGAGCTTTTCGCGGCCAAACTTCACCATCCCTCGATGCGGCACGGGATCGTGCCCCGCTCATCGCTGATCGAACGGCTGAGGCAGGACGATCCTTGTCCGATCGTCTCGGTGGTCGCGCCGCCCGGTTACGGGAAGACGACGCTGCTGTCGCAATGGGCCGAGCGCAACGGCCAGTCCTTCGCGTGGGTGTCGGTGGAGGAGCCGGACAACGACCCGAAGGTCCTGCTGACCTACGTCGCTAAAGCGCTCGATGCGGTTGAGCCGATCGATGAGCGGGTGTTCGACGCGCTCGCCTCTCCGGGGAGTTCCGTACCCGGGTCAGTCGTCCCGAGGCTGGGATCGGCTTTCTGGTCGATGTCCGCACCGGTCGCGCTGGTCCTGGATGACGTGCACGTGCTACGCAACTCCGAATGCCGGGCCGCCCTGTCGGTGCTGGCCGATCATGTGCCCCGCGGCTCGTGCCTGGCCTTCGCTGGCCGGACCGAGCCGCCGGTGCGGGTTGCGCGGCTGCGCGCCGAGGGCAGGATTCTGGAGATCGGCCCTGGCGACCTGTCGCTCACCCCCGGCGAGGCGTCGGCCCTGTTGCGTGGCGCGGGTGTCGCGCTGGGCAAGGACGATGTGGCGGAGCTTCATCAGCGGACCGAAGGGTGGGCCGCTGGGCTGTACCTTGCCGCGCTCTACCTCAGGGATGGGGGTTCGTTCGCGAGCGCGGCGGTCTCCTTCGGCGGCGATGACCGGCTGGTGAGCGAGTACCTGGAGTCGGAGTTGCTGTCGCGGATCTCCCGCCGGCAGCGGGCATTCCTGACCCGGACCGCGGTGCTGGAGCGGATGTCCGGGCCGTTGTGCGAGGCAGTGCTGGAGCTGCCCGGAGCGGCCGCGATGCTGGCGGATCTGGCGCGGTCGAACGTGCTGCTGGTACCGCTGGACCGGCGGGAGGAGTGGTACCGCTACCATCACCTGTTCGGTGACATGCTGCTGGCTGAGCTGCACCGCCGGGAGCCTGCCCTGATGCCCGTCCTGCGGGGCCGCGCCGCGCGCTGGTGCTTGCAAAACGACCTGACCGAGGAAGCGCTGGAGTACTCCATCGCAGCTGGGGACGTCGATGCGGCCGCCGGGCTGGTGGGGATACTCGCGGTGCCGACTTACCAGCAAGGCCGGGCCGTAACCACTCAGCGCTGGTTCCGGTGGCTGGATGACCGGGGCGGGATCGAGGGGCACCCGATAGTCGCGGTGATGGCCGGGCTCATTTCCGCGTTGATGGCCCGGCCAGTGGAGGCCGTGAGGTGGGCCGATGTTGTCGATCGCTGGCAGCACGGGGACGCTTCGCGGCCCGATGATCCGCCGGCTGAGGCGTGGGCGGCCGTGCTCCGGGCCATCATGTGCCGGCGCGGGGTCGAGCAGATGCGCGCCGACGCCGACGAGGCAGCGCGCAGGTTCGCGGCGGAAGGCATCGCCCATCCGGTACCCATGCTCCTGCAAGGGATTGCCCGCGTCCTGTCCGGTGACCTTGATGGCGGTGACGCGGCCCTGGAGGATGCGATCAGCGGCGCGGAGGAAGTCGGCGCGCCCGACGTCCTCGCGGTAGCGCTGTCGGAGCGGTCGCTGCTGGCGGTGGCACGCAACCAATGGGACTGGGCTGAGGTCCTGGCCGACCAGGCAGGCACCGCCTTGCGCCAGCGCGGAACTGAGCAGAGCTACGTGACGTCGCTCGTCCGTGCGGTGCAAGCTCGGATAGCCCTGCACCGGGGAGATGTGCCCGCGGCGCGTCAGGAGCTTGTCAGTGCTCAACGGCTGCGGCCTTTGCTGACCTACGCTCTCCCGCACCTCGCCGTGCGGGCCAGGATCGAGCTGGCCCATGTCCACCTCGCCCTGGCTGACCTGGCCGGGGCCAGGACGCTCATGCGGGAGATCGATGAGCTACTCAGGCGCCTGCCCGGCCTCGGCACCCTGGCCGGCCAGGCCGAGGAGCTCCGGGCCCAGCTGTCGAAGCGGCACGGTCCCAGCGCCCGGGGGGCATCGTCGCTGACCGCCGCCGAGCTGCGCCTGCTGCCGCTGCTTTCCACCCACCTATCGTTCCCCGAGATCGGGACGGAATTGTTCCTGTCCCGGAACACCATCAAGTCACAGGCAACCTCCATCTACCGCAAGCTAGGCACGTCCACCCGCAGCCAAGCCGTCAGCCGGGCCCGCGAGCTGGGACTCCTGGAGGGGTGATGGCCGCTCTTCCCAAGCCCTCCGCTGGCCTGGCGGCCTGCGCACCCTGGCCGGGTCACGGCCCGCCAGCACACCGCGGCCTAGACGCCCCGTAAGGATCCGGCTCAAGGTCCGCACACGATCTGAGGGCCAGCCGGGCGGCCGGTTCCTCCTGGTCATCGTGACATCAGATCAATTCGAGCTGCCAGGCCCGGCGGACCGCTTCGCCGAGGTGGTTAGCTGCGAGCTTGCGATAGATGCTCTTGAGATGTGTCTTTACGGTGTTGGTGGAGATGTGCATCTCGCTGGCGACCTCAGCGGTGTTCAGCATCCCCGAAAAATGCCGGAGCACCTCTCGCTCGCGGCCGGTGAGCGGTTGGACCACCAGGACGCCGGGCTGATCTGGGAGATGCCGCCGGGTGGGAGGCTGATCTCCGGGCAGCGCCGGGGTCAGCAGGCGCTGATACTTGCGCGCTAGTTCAGGGTCACGCCTTAGCGCCTGCCTGAGCCAGCCGTCTGCCCTGACGAACGGCATCCTCAGCTGCTCGTGTTCGGCCAGCCGCAGCGCCGAGGCGAGTGATCGGCGGCCTTGCGCCTGATCGCCGCTGGCGTAGTTGAGCTGGGCATCAACCAGCCACGCCTGGAGCCGTACCGGTTCGGGTGCCCTGCCGTTGGCCGCCAGCGCGGGGGCGAGCGCGTGCCGTGCCTTGCTGGTGTCTCCGGCGGCCGCCCAGGCTTGCGCGTTCACCACCGCCGCCTCCAGCGGGCTGCCCCGGGTGGCCCGGCTGGCTGCGGCGAGCGCTGCCTGGATGTCGCCGGCCGCCACGCAGGCCTTCGACTCGGCCAGGGCCAGCCTTTGCTCGAGCCAAGCCGGGACACACCACCCGGACCGGGCCATGGCCACGAACCGCGCGACCACATCGGCGCGTCCCCCCGCCAGGCCGGCGTATGCGGCTACCAGGCAGGCAACCGCCCCCGTCAGCCGGTCCGGGCTTACCCCCAGAGTGGCGTCTGCCTGCTTGAGCAGGCGGTGTGCCTCGGCCAGCTCGTTGCGCTCCAGGTGTACCCAGGCCAGGGCGACGAGGGCCGCGGGGTTGAGCCGGTGCCCAGGTCCCTGCTGCCCGAGGTCCGCGACGTCCGCTGTCGCCTGGGCGGCCAGATGCGCCGCCCGGCCCGGCCGGCCCCGCACCGCTTCCAGCAGCGCGAGATGAGCGAGACAGTCGGCCCGTTCACGCTCTGTACCTGGGGAAGTTGCCGCGGCCAGCCCCGAATCGAGGATGCGGCCTGCCTCATCCAGGTGGCCCGACCACAGCTCGACAGCCCCGCGGGCGGCCAGGACGCGGGGGCGGACTTCCGGATGCCGGGCGAGCTTGTCGTCCGAGACCCTGCCCACCAGCACCTCAACGTGCGCGGCGGCGGCCGCCGCCGCAGTGAGGTCGCCAAGGCGGCGAGACGCGGCGAGCCGGATCATCGCCGCGGCCAGCCGGCCCTCGGTCCCTTGATCGGCAGGAAGGCGCTCGAGGATGCCTTCCGCGGCATCCAGCGCCGTGCCGGAAGCGGCATGCTGGCCAGCGGACAGCGAGAGTGCTGCCGAGACCAGGAACGGCCCGGGCTCGTTCCAGGCGTCACGGCCCGGCATCCGCTGGAACTGCTCGGCCAGGGACCGGCTGTCCTGCGGCTCGATGATGTCGCTGATCGCCAGGCCGCCGATGACCATGCGGGCGGCCAGCTGCCAGTCGCCGGCTTCGGCGGCGTGCCGCACCGCCTCGGTGAGCATGTTGTTCCGCTCATGCAGGCAGGCAGCGCGCCGATGCAGATCGGCCATCCGGTCCGGATATATGTGCCTGAGCTTGAGCCGCAACACCTCCGCGAACAGCGGGTGGTACTGGTAGCTCCCGGGCCCGATGGGTCGTATGAGCATGTTCCCGCGCGCCAGCGCATGCAGGATCCCGGCGGCCTGCTCGCTGCCCGTCAGTTCGCTGGCGGCTTCCGCGGTGACCTGCTCCAGGATGCTCGTGCTCAGCAGTACATCGCGGGCCTCGGGTGGCTGGGCGTTGAGAACCTCTTCCACCAGATAGCTGGTCAGGGCGCTGTCCTCGGTGATCAGCTCTTTGACGAATTGGTCGGGGTCGGGATGCGAGTCCAGGGAGATCGCGGCGAGCCGGAGGCCGGCCGCCCAGCCTTCTGTGCGCTGGGTGAGGCACTCCAGCGAGTCCGCCGACAGCCGGCAGTTGTGCCGGGCCATGAGCAGGCCGGCTTCTGCCGTGTCGAAAGCGAGGTCGCGGGCCCGGATCTCGGTCAGCTCGCCGGCCAGCCGATAGCGGTGCAGCCGCAGCAGCGGATCCATCCGCGAGGAGATCACCAGGCGCAGGTCGGCTGCTGCATTCCGCAGCACGAAGTCCAGGCCATTCAGCACCTTCGGCTCAGTTAGCACGTGGAAGTCGTCAAGGACCAGGACCACCGGCAGGTCCTGGTCAGTCAATGCCGCCGCGAGCCGCAGCAAGAACGCGTGTTCGGTGGCCGGCCCCCGCGCGGCCGCCGACAACGCCTTGGGCATGACGATGCCGGAACGGCGCAGAGCCGCGACGACATAGGACCAGAAGGCGCTCGGCCGGTTGTCGTACCGATCCAGGCAAAGCCAGGCCACAGCCCTGGGCTCGGCTGCCGCCCACGATGCCACGGCCATCGTCTTGCCCGCCCCGGGAGGGCCGGTAACAACAGTAAGCGGGGACCCCTGCGCAATCAGCTCGGTGACCCGCGGGCGCGGCACGGCCCATTCCGGCACACCTGCCGCCGTGATCTTCGCTGCCAGCACCGGGTCAGCGACGGAAACAGCTGGCCGTCCGGCACGGGCCGCCGCCTGTTGGGCCGTATGGGTCGCCATCAGACCTCGCCATCCCCCGCTGGCAGCGACCTGATGGTCGCTGGTCACTGGAGACCACCCGTTGTGGTTGCTGGCTACGTCCGGTTGCCAGTGGTGATCTCCGTCCTACCCACTAGCAAACGCCAGTCACCCCGCCCTGGGCATCCTACGATTGGTATGAAACCCGGGCTCTTGCCAGCTCAGGTCACGTACCGGTATCGGCTGCCATCGTCGCTGGTGCGGTCTGCGTCAGGAGGACGACCCCGGCACACATCACGGCGAAGGCGATCGCCGCCACGGCCAGGATGGCGGCGTTGGGTATGAAGCGCTCGTCGAACAGCCACACGCTCAGCGCGATACTGACGAGCGGATCGATGATCACCAAAAACGGCTGGGAGATCCTCAACGGTCCGACGTGAAGTGCCGCCTGCTCGAGTATGACGCCAGCCACGCCGCTCACAGCAAGGGCGTATACCGGCCAATGCAGGAACATTCCGCCGACCCCGAACTGGGTGAGCGTGTCCGTCGTGGTCTTTATGAACACCGCCACGAGCGCCCACATGATCGCGGCTGCCGAGGCGTACAGCGCAGCGCGCCGGCTCGGGGATCCCCACTGCGCCAGGGCCGCCAAGGCGGCAGCGCCGGCGCTGCAGGCCACTACCGCCACGATCCAGTGGTGACTTACCGGAGTGGGCTGGCCGCCCTGGGGTTCCCCTGCGACGAGGAACACGGCCAGGCCCGCGCAAGCCAGCACGCCGCCGGCCCAGGTGACCCGGAGGATGGACTGGTGAATCCAGAACCGGCGCAACATGAGCGCGAAAATGAGTTCAGTGACCAGGAGGGGCTGCACGACCGAAAGCAGGCCACCATGCAGGGCGAGTGCCTGGAACAGGAACGATCCGGCCAGGGCCAGCCAGCCGAGCAGCCACAGCGGATTGCGGAACAAGTACAGGACCAGCCGCCAGCCGGACGACCGGCGTGGGTCGGCGGTGCTGGCGATGTGCTGGGCGGTGACACTGAACGCGTTGCACAAAGCGGTCAGCAATGCGAAGACGATTGGCACGGACGCCACGATACGGGCTGCCGTGCCTGCCGCCCGGCGGCCTACGTAGCCGCAGGATCGCTGGTCGCGTCAGCTTGCTGCGCCTCGGCGGCTAGCCCGGTGTCCTCCTCGCGGTAGAACAGCCGGTGCAGCCCGGCGGCGAGCGCGCCGCCGATCAGGGGCGCCACTATGAAGAGCCACACCTGGCTGAGTGCGGTGCCGCCGACGACGAGGGCCGGGCCGAGGCTGCGTGCCGGGTTGACTGATGTGCCGGTGATCGGGATGCCGACGAGATGGACCACCGTCAGGGTCAGCCCGATGGCTATTGCCGCCGTCGCCGCGTTGGCCGTTGCCGAGGTCACCCTGAGGACGACGAACACGAAGATGGTAGTCAGGACGATCTCGAAAATGAGTGCTCCGCCCACACCGATGTGGATCATCGAATTGCTGCCCCAGCCATCGGTTCCCAGCCCGGTGGCGGTCCGGCTGTACAGGGGCGAGGTGCTGAATGTCCCCCACAGGGCAAGCGCGCCAACGATCCCTCCGGCGAACTGGGCGATCCAGTAGCCGACGGCTTCCGCAGCCTGGATCCGGCCCGCCAGCAGGGCCCCCATCGTTACCGCCGGGTTGACATGGCAGCCAGATACCGGCCCGATCAGGTACACCAGCGAGAGCAGCATCAGGCCGAACGCCAGCGCGGTGGCCACTACTCCCGCAGCCACGCTGGCACCGTCAAACTTGAAGCCGAACATCAGCGTGGCCACGCCGACGGCGAAGAACACCAGGAGCGCCGTGCCCAGGGCCTCAGCAGCGAACTTCCTGATCATAGCCCCCCCTCCAGCCGCCGCAGGACAGCGGCGCGCGAACATAGGTCCAGCCGTGCCAAGGTCCCTCACGCTACTGGATGCCTTGCGCCCGGTACAGGAAGCGCAGCCGCCCAAGGCCTCAGCCGCCGGTCCGGGGTGGCCTGCCACGCCCGGTGCGGGCCGTGGTCACCCCGGTAGGGGGATGCGGGTGCCATCATGGTGGTGCTTGCCTGAGGTCAGCAGGACCCGGCCGGGTTGCTGCGGGGCAGGGGCGGTCGCGGCTGGAGTGAGATGAGATGACGATCAACGTCAGCGAGGGAGGAGCTGCCCCCATGCCGGGAGGCGCTCGGCAGGCAGCGCGTCCGTCGCGGGAGGCGCGACGGCGGCAGCGCGTCATCACGTTCATCGCACTGGCCGCGGCGGCACGCATGGCGGTGGATAAGCGCACCGTGCTGGGCGTCATCGTGGTCGCGGTCGCGCTGGTCGCGGTGAAAGGTCTCGCGGGGGAGCGCGGTACCCCTCTGCTGGACTGGTACCGGGCAATAGGGCGAACTGAGCCCGATCAGGCCTAGTCGCACCCAGGGGGTGTCCGCCGGTCGAGGCAGCAATCACCCGGGGTGGGTGACGTGCGGTTTCGGCACGTCAGGCGACGCTTCCCGGAGGAGCGGGGGGTGCGCTGATGCCAGAGGGGCTGGACCCGATCGAGACCGGCAAGAAACTGCATGAGCACGGCGAAGCAGCGGATGAGCAGGCCAAGGGGGGAGACGAGCAGCGGGAGCCCGGCGACCGTCATTCCCGGATCGTCCAGATCGCTGAGGCTGTGCTGCTCTCGATCGTCACGATCACCGCAGCCTGGGCGGGCTACTCGGCGGCGCGATGGGGCACGGCGTCGCGCGTCGATATCGCTCAGTCGTCCACGCTGCGCAACCTCGCTACCCGCGACGACATCACGGCCATCTCGCTGCGCAACTTCGACGCCTCGACCTTCAACGCCTGGTTCACCGCGTTCACCCTGAACAGCCCGCAGAAGGAAGCGATCGCGGTACACCGCTTCCGGCCCCAGTTCCTGGTCGCCTTCAACGCGTGGATGGCGACCGACCCGCTGCACAATCCGCATGCGCCGCCCGGCCCGACGTACATGCCTCAGTACAAGCTGCCAGCACAGGCGCAGGCCAACGCGCTCGACAACCAGGCCAGCGCGAAGTTCGCCGTAGGCACCCAGGCCGGGCTCACCGGCGACAACTACGTCCAGATCACGGTGTTCCTGGCCGCAGTGCTGTTCCTGGTCGGCATCGGCAGCTCGTTCAAGCTGCACGGCGTGCGATATGCCTTGATTACATTCGGCTCCGTGCTGCTGATCATTGCGGTCGTGCTAATCCTGAAACAACCGGCCCTGCCGAGCGGATGAATATTCCGTGAACAACCTCTCGGGTGTCACCCGGCGGCACATCTTGGCGATCTCAACGATGCTGGCCCTGCAGCATTGCGCCGCCTGGTTAGCACGCCTTTACGCCGCTGGCTGCCACGATGGCGCTGTGCGACAATCGAGCCATGATCGATAGGCCAGGGCCATCCGTGCCGGATCCATCTTCGCTGACCGCCGAGGAGCTGCGGCTCAGAGAAGCCCGCGCTGGCGTTCCGTGGCGTTCCTGGGGGCCTTATCTCAGTGAGCGCCAGTGGGGCACGGTCCGCGAAGATTACAGCGACAGCGGCGACGCATGGTCATATTTCAGTCACGATCAGGCGCGGTCCCGCGCGTATCGGTGGGGTGAAGATGGCCTGGCCGGGATCAGTGATGATAAGCAGCGACTGTGCCTCGCCCTCGCGCTGTGGAACGAGCGGGACCCGATTCTGAAGGAGCGTCTCTTTGGCTTGACGAACAGTGAGGGCAACCATGGTGAGGATGTGAAGGAGTACTACTTCTACGTCGACAACCTCCCGACGCACAGCTACCAGCGCTGGCTCTACAAGTACCCGCAAGCCGAGTTCCCGTATACCGATCTCGTGTCGGTGAACCGCGCCCGGTCCCGGGACGAATTTGAGTACGAGCTCATCGATACGGGTGTCTTCGACAATGGCCGCTATTTTGATGTCGAGGTGGAGTACGCGAAGGGCGGCCCGGAAGACATTCTCTGCCGTGTCACGGTGTACAACCGCTCGCCGGAGGATGCTGTCCTGCACGTGCTGCCGACCCTGTGGTTCCGCAACACATGGTCATGGCTGACTGATGGGCGGAAGCCCCGTCTCGCCCGTGCCGGGTCCGCGAATGCCGTCATCCGGGCCGAGCACCCCGAGCTCGGGGTGCTCTACCTGCACGCTGAGCCAGAGGCTCGCCTGCTGTTCTGCGAGAACGAAACGAATGCGCCGCGCATCTGGGGCACTGCGGCTGCGACGCGTTTTCCCAAGGATGGCATCGGCGACCATCTCCTGCATGGTGCGGACACCGTCAACCCCGATGGCGAAGGAACCAAGGCGGGGGTGCACGTCCGTCTCGTGGTGCCGGCCGGCGGGCATGCCGACATGTTCGTCCGGCTCACCCGCGAGGGACCGGAGACGCTCACCACGCCGTTCGCCGATGCCAGCCAGTTGATCGCGCGGCGGCGGGCCGAGGCAGACGAGTTCTACGACGCCATCACGCCGCCAGCAGTGGACGACGACGCCAAGGCGGTCATGCGCCAGGCGCTGGCCGGGATGCTCTGGTCCAAGCAGTGCTATTACTTCGATGTCAACCAGTGGCTGCGCGAGCGACACGCACACCCGCTGCGGGCATCGGCGCGCCGGGGGAGCCGCAACGAGTCGTGGTTCCATATGGTGAACCACGACGTGGTGTCCATGCCCGACAAGTGGGAGTATCCCTGGTACGCGGCCTGGGATCTCGCGTTCCATTGCATTCCGCTGGCGATGGTCAACCCCGACTTCGCGAAGAGCCAGATCGATCTGATGCTCTCCCAGGGCTATCTCCACCCATCTGGCCAGATGCCGGCCTACGAGTGGAACTTCGGGGACGTCAACCCGCCGGTTCATGCATTCGCGACGCTTTTCCTGCAGAATCTGGAGACTGGCCTCGGCGAGGCCGATCTGCCATTTCTCCAGGAATGTTTCGCCAAGCTGCTGCTGAACTTCACCTGGTGGGTGAACCGTAAGGATCCCACTGGCCGCAATGTTTTCGAGGGCGGGTTCCTTGGCCTGGATAACATCGGCGTGTTCGATCGCAGTGCCGCACTGCCCACCGGCGGGCGGCTGGAGCAAGCGGACGGCACTGCCTGGATGGCGATGTTCAGCCAGAACATGCTCGAGCTGGCTCTCGCGCTGCTCGATCACGACCAGACCTACGAGGAGTTCGTGCTCAAGTTTGTCGAGCACTTCTTCTGGATCGCGGCCGCCGTGGACCCGGTCGGCGAGCATCCCGATGAGATGTGGGACGAGGAGGACGGCTTCTTCTATGACGTGCTGCGCCTGCCCGACGGCGCTGGCACGCGGATCAAGGTGCGCTCGCTGGTGGGCCTGCTGCCGCTGTGCGCCACGACGGTGATAGAGGCCGATGTCATTGAGCGCTACCCGCAGATCGCCGGGCAGGTCGGTGCTTTCCTCCAGCGCAACCAGGATCTTCTGGTCAATATTGCGGACCCGCTCGTTCCCGGCGTGCAGGGCAGGCGGCTGCTCTCACTCGTAAACGAGGACAAGCTGCGGCGCATCCTGGCGCGGATGCTCGACGAGGAGCGCTTCCTCGGCCCGCATGGGATCCGCTCGATTTCCCGGTGGCATCTCGAACATCCGTATGTGTTCACCGCGGGCGGCGCAGAGCACCGGGTGCAGTACGAGCCGGCTGAGTCGAGGAGCGGGATGTTCGGCGGGAACTCTAACTGGCGCGGTCCGGTGTGGTTCCCGATCAACTTGCTCCTGATCCGCGCCCTGATTCAGCACTACAGGTATTACGGCAATGACCTCAAGGTGGAGTGCCCGACGGGTTCGGGGACGATGATGACGCTGTTCGAAGTGGCCCAGGAACTGTCCCGCCGCCTTGCCGGGACATTCCTGCGGGACGGCGAGGGGCACCGTCCCGTATATGGCGGAACCAGGATATTCCAGGAGGACCCGAATTGGCGTGATCTCATTCTCTTCCACGAGTACTTCCATGGCGACAACGGGGCCGGCCTCGGCGCCTCGCACCAGACAGGGTGGACCGGGCTCGTGGCCCGCCTGATTCAAAGCCTTGGCCAGCTCAGCGCCGAAGCCGTGCTGGAGGACCATAGCTGGCCAATGGCCCGGCCGTACCGGCGTCTCGCTGCCGGGCCCGTTGCCGACGTCACAACGGCCCGCAAGACCCGGGGCGTAAGTGAGCCAGAACCATCCCCCTGAGTACGCGCCTGTCCTCCGCCGCGGCTCCCCCGCCACGGGTGAGGCCAGGGCGGGCCCGGCCCGGTTATCGTCGCCTGCGCCGGGCAATGCGGCCGGTCGGCAACAATGTGAAGGATCGGGCATGCGGCGCGTATCTCGGAGTCTTTTCCTTGCAGCGGTCATCCTGGTCTTCGGCTGCCTGGCGGCGGCCTGCGGGAGCAACGTCAAGGGCGCGATCGCAAGCCTTGCGCCCAGCCGCAGCGCTAGCGTCCCGGCTGTCCCGACTGCGGCACCTACTGACACTCCCACGCTGACCCCCCCGACTGTCACGGTCACCACCACCGCCCCGACCGTTACGGTCACCACCACCATCGCCCCGCCATCGACGCAGAGCGCGGCATCGCCGACATTGACCGCGCAACCCAGCGGTTCCCCGGCGGCGGCCAGCGGACCAGCGAGCCAGCTTCTCTGGCTCTGGATACTGCTCGGCGCGCTCATACTCATCGGCTTGATCGTGTGGATTACGCGCGCCGCAGGCCGTCGTTCGGCGGCGGCGGCAAGCTGGCGGTCCCGGGTCGTCAACGCCTATGCTGCCGGATCCGCTCTCTACGATGCGATGAGCGTCGCGGAGAGCCCCGGCGCGCTCGCCGCTGGCGACGCGGCGGCCCGGTGGGCGGACATCCAGCGCCGTGCGGATGACCTGGCCCAGATGCTGTACGCGATGCGGGAGGCGGCCCCGGACGAGGATGCCCTGGTCCGGGTCACTGATGTGCTCACCGCGTTGCAGGTCGCCCGCTCCGCGATGGACGCCGAGCGTGCCGCGGGAGGTGCCGGGGCGCAGTACGCGGAGGCCACCCGCAGTCGGTTGCGCTCGTTCGAGGCGTCGCTCCGCGCCCTCCGGGCTCCCTACGAATCCATGCCCTGAGGGGCCGGTGGCGCAACGCGCTGCATGATGGTCACGGCAACTCTTCCTCGCGGGCTGAGCGGCCACCCTTCCGGTCGCCGGGCGCCTGGGCCGCTTTGACTGCCGAGACGAGCCGCCGGAACCTGGCATGGCGTTCCGCGTGATAGGCGGCCATCGCCGGGTCCGGCTCGGCCACCAGGTGTGCTGGCGGGGCCAGTGGTCCCTGTATGTCGTCGAAACTGAGCAGGCCGGCCGCATGAGCCCCCAAGAGAGCAGCGCCCCGGCCGGACGCCGCGGGCACGTCCACGGCGTACAGCGGCAGTCCCAGCACATCCGCGAGCAACTGCCGCCAGCTGGCCGCCAGGGTGCCCCCGCCGGCCAGCCTCAGGCGCGGCGGCCGGTCATCCCCGAGCAGCGCCGCCAACGCGTCGCGGATCGAGAATGCGGCCCCTTCGAGGGCAGACCGCAACAGCGATTCCCGGTCATCTGCCAGCGACAACGCGGTCCAGGAACCGCGGAGCGCCGGATCGGAGTAAGGCGTCCGTTCCCCCGACAGGTGCGGGACGAAGATCGGATCCTGGGGCTTGCCCGGAAGCCCGGCGCTCGCGTACAACTCCGCCCACGTGACGTTCATGATTTCCCGCACCCAGTTGAGGCTGAGCCCGGCGCTGGTGGTGGCGCCCATGTGGTACCGCCGGCCGGGGTTGCTGACCGGTAGAGATGGATCCCGGCGTCCGCCCGGCTGACCGGCGCATCCAGGGACTTGATGACCTGAGCGCCGGTGCCGATGGTCAGCTGGACGTCGCCGCTGCTGACGACCCCGCTGCCGAGGGCCGCGGCCGCGGTGTCAGCGGCTCCGGCCGCGACGGGCAGGCCCGCAGGCAGCCCCAGTTCGGTCCCAGCAGCTGGAGTGAGGTGGCCGGCCAGGGCTCCTGCGGAGGGCAGGAGGGGGGCCAGCAAGCTGGCCTCCAGGCCCAGGGCGCTCACCACCTCGAGATCCCAGTGGTCACCCATCAGGTCATAGAGCAGGGTGGCCGAAGCATCACTGGGCTCGGCGTGGAACTCGCCGGTGAGACGGGCCCGGATCCAGTCTTTGGGCTGGAGCGCCCAGCGTGCGTCCTGGTAGATCCGCGGCTCGTTCTCCGCGACCCACTTGAGCAGTGGCCCGGTCATGCCGGGCGCCAGCGGGTTGGCCAGCCTGGCCAGCGCGGGCGGGCCGAGGACCTGGTAGGCGCGCAGAGACCGGGTGGCGCGGCTGTCGGCCCACAGCAGGCCCGGGCGAAGCGCCCGGCCATCCGCGGACGCCATGACCAGGCCGTGCATCTGCCCGGACAGCCCGATCGCCGAAGGCCGTGTGCCAGCCGCCTGGACGGCCGCCCGCGCACAGGCGGTCACCGCGCTCCACCAGTCCTCCGGCTCGCTCTCGGCATAGCCGGCCATCGCTGAGGTCACGGTGTAAGCGGCTGACGCCTGAGACCGCACCATCCCGCTGGTGTCGATCATGACCGCCTTGGCCGAACTGGTGCCAAGGTCGATACCCAGGGTGCAGGCCGGGCCAGGCACGCCTGGGCCGTCAGCGGGCCGCGCCGGGGGGTGAGAATCAGCCGCCATCTGTCAGCACTCAATGATGATCGTGTGGACCGTCCGGTCGTTCCGCAAGGCGTCGAGGGCGTCAGCATAGTCGTCGAGCTTGAACCGATGCGTAATAAGGCCTTCGGTCCGGGCGCGGCCACTCCGGTCTGCATCGACAACGCCCGGCTGTATCACCAGGAACGGCGGACCGCCTTCGTGCTGCAGCAGGGCCTGCTGCCTGCAGAGCCGCTCACGCCGAAGCGGTGGCGGGCGTACCGGTACCAGCGATCGGGGCGGCATCTGCGCGGGGATGGCATGACGTCGTCTCCGCCAGCCCGGCCGTGGCTGACCGGTCTGGACGATGAGACATCCGAGCGTCCTCGCGCGCCGTCCCGGGGCCCGCGAAGACGCACAGCCGCCAGCCCGTGATCCCGGTCCGGGATCATGATCACAGCGACGTGCGGAACGTGTGCTGCTAGGCGTGGACAGTTCCTTGATTGTCGAAGGTCATGGCGCGCTGGAGGGCTGCGGCCCGGAGACTTGCCGGGATCTCCACGGGGCCGCCAAGTGCGGCGGCGTTGATGCCTGCCTGCGCCGCCTCCTCGACGACTCCGCCGATCAGGATGGCCAGTTCGGGGGTGCGGTGGAAGACCAGCACGCCATGGTTGGCCAGCAGCACGGCGGGGACTCCCGGGCTGACGGAGGCCCGGATGCTGGCAATCGCCTCGGCCGACCCGCGTGGCCCGTAGCCGGCCACGGGCACGCCGCCGGCGAGCCCGAACATGGCCAGGGCTTCTACCCAGCACCCGATCCGGCGCTGGGCTACTGCGTACGCGGTGGCGTACGGCGAGTGGGTATGCAGCACGCAGCCGACCTCGTGATGATCGGCGTACATGGCCGTGTGCATGGCCACCACGGCCCTCTGGATGGGCGGCAGCCCACCCTCCAGCAGCGTGCCGTCCAGTCCCACTCGCACGACCGCTGCGGCCGGGTGGTTACGTAGCGTGGGGCCTGCCGTGAAATACATCTCCTCTGCCCCAGGCACCCTGACGCTGACATTGCCATGCCCATTCGCCGAGATCGCCCCGCTGGCGACCACGCGCTGAGCGATCTCGGCAACCTGGTCAGCCAAATCCCTGTCCATGACGACCTACCCCCCATAGTCGCGGCACCCACTCGCTGGCCCGGGCCGCGCCAGCGGGGCGCCTGCGGGCAACGGTATCCCGGCGGCCGGCTTTCAGCCAGCAGCACTCACGCCAGGTAAGCGGGTGAAGTAACCAAGCGCGAGCAGCGTCAACCGCACGGACCGCGAACTCATAGAGCCGCAACGTGCAGGACTTCCTCCATGTAGCGACCCGCGGCCTTCGAGGCCTCATCCGGCGTGCTCCCCTGCTCGCGCGCGTCCATGTAGGCGGCATACCAGTCCCACCAGTTGTGCGGGGCATGGGTCTTCTCGTAAGGGTCGTGATGCTCGGCCGTTTCATGGAGCAGGCTGGCCCGGGCAGCGACGTCCATTGTCCGGTCCGCCCTGTCGATGGCCCCCACTTCGGGCATCTCGTCCGAGGTGCCGCTGCTGGCGTCGGTGCTGGCCATGTTGACCTCCGTCGGTCGATTGGTATTGGTAGCAGCGTGTTGCTTCGGCTGATCTGTCGCGCCCGTGGAGTGCCTGGTCATTACCCTGGTAAGCCTCGTCCTGAAACCTTGAGAGCGGGACGGCGCGTTCGGCGACCGTGCGGATCTCGACGCGCAGTGCGAACTAGCCGGGGAGGCTTCTGCTATGAGCTCAACGGAGCGTTCGCGCTGCTGCTGGAGGCCATCGGCGCTCAGGTGACGCGGATGGCCGCGCGGGTGCATGGCGACGGCCAGTTCGGGCCGCCGTTCGACCACCTGGCGGCCAGCGACGATGCTCTGCTCGCCGCCTACCGCCAGCACTTCGGCATGGTCCTCGGCCAGGTCCCCAGAACGGTGACCAGCTGAGCCCAGGCCGGCCTGTTCCGCCGCAGGGTGACCATAGCCGGGTCGTACCCAGGCCAGGATCACCCGCGACGGGTGAGCCGGTGAACCAGCGGGGAATAACACCCTCGTCTGGATGCGAAAGAGGAGTACCTACGAGCACCGCCGGTCACGTGCCAGCGGGTCATAGGCGGGACGCCGGTTCGCGACCATGAGTGATCAGCCCGCGACGCCAGGCAAGCCATCCCTGGCTGCCAGGATCGAGGATGAGAAGTCACATCCGCTGGCGTGGAAGACGGTGGTCACGCGCGCCGCGATGGTCGCCGTCGCCGGCATCGCCATCTACCTCGTATTCCCGGCCATCACCGAAGTGCTCGCGTCCTGGCCTCGCCTATCGACCCTGAACCCGTGGTGGTTCGCCGTGGCGGTCGGGGCCGAAATCTGCCACTTTGCCTGCACGTTCGCCCTGCAGCGCCTGGCGTTGCGGACCAGGGCATGGTTCCCGGTCATCACGTCCCAGCTGGCCGGCAACGCGATCACCCTTATCCTGCCAGGAGGCGCGGCAGTAGGCGCGGCAGTACAGTTCCGCATGCTGGCGGCCAGCGGGCGGGACACGAGTTCCACCGTGAGCGGGCTGGCGGCGTTCTCCCTCCTCGGCGTGGGGGGCCTGCTTGCCCTCCCGGCCTTCGCCCTTCCGGTCATCCTGCTGGGTGCGCCCACCAGCCGGGGACTGGTCAACGCCGCGGTCCTGGGCGCGGTGGCGTTCGTGGCCTTCGTCGCGTTCGGGGCGGCCGTCCTGGCCTACGACGCGCCGCTCCGCTGGGCTGGCCAGTGGGCGCAGCGGCTCAGGAACTGGGTGTTGCGGAAACGCCCTCCGCTGGAAGGGCTGGACGACACCCTTCTCGCGCAGCGGAACGAAGTCCGGACGACGCTGGGCAGGCAGTGGTGGCAGGCGCTGGTACTCTCCGCTGGCCGCCTGGTGTTCGACTACCTGTGCCTGCTTGCGGCGCTGCAGGCCACCGGGGCCCGGCCGCGCCCCTCACTGATCCTGGTGGCCTACGCGGTAGCAGGCATCATCGGGCTGATCCCCATCACACCCGGCGGTCTCGGGATCGTGGAAGCCAGCCTGACCGGGCTGCTGGTGCTGGCCGAGGTGAACTCCAGTCAGGCCGTACTAGCGACGCTCACCTACCGAATCGCCTCCTACTGGCTACCGCTTTGCGCCGGGCCGATCGCTTACGGCCTATTCAAGATTCGATATCGAGGAAGTCCTGGCCCTGATCCGGCCCGGACGACGCGATCATGATCTTGGGTGTGAAGTGGTCCGCCTGGAACGCGTGCATGAACGCGAGCAGGCTCGGAACGTCGATCGTGCCGAGCACCACGATCTGGGGGTTCCGCGCGGCTACGGCATTGGCGATGGAGGTGAGGTTGGAGTCAGTCTGGTTGGGGGTCACTGGCGGGTGGGAGTACACCGTCGTGATGCCACCAGCCGCCAGGAGGTGCTGGGCCCTCTGCACCGGCGGGTCGGCGAACGGATCGTCAACCATCGGGTAGGCGGCGGTCCTGGGCCGCTGACGGGGCGGCAGCGAAAGGATCCAGTTGGCGAAGGGATCCATCTGTTTCACGACTGGCGTGTTCACGGAGAACAGGTCGGGATCGTTCAGCTGGTAGACCTTTGGCGCGCCAGCGGTGCCCGCGGGCAGTGCGTAGTGGTATTTCTCGGTGACCTGAGCGGCCGGGACCGTGAGCAGCGAGGAGAACGGCGCGAGCGTGAGGTCCACGTGGTCCTGCGTGATCAGCTGGGTGTAGTCCTTCGTTACCGTCACCGGGTCGCTGTTGTCGTTGAGGACCTTGAGCTTGACCGGGCGCCCGAGCAGCCCGCCGAGGTTGTTGACGTCGCTGGCCCACACTATTAAGTCGGGACCCGGATACAATAAACTCCCGGCACGCGCCACCGCAACCGGTTGCAGGCCCGAGATGACCTGCCGCGGGCGCCGTCAGGACGGCCATTCACGCAACAGACCTGCACAGTCGGTGCCTGCAGGCCGTAGCCTTACGATCAAATAACGTCTCGATAACCATACTAATGATTACGGTCCTGGTGCTGCGGGGCGTGCACGTCGCCATGCGGCTGATGTTCGTCACCGGGACGCCCGCAGCCAAGCCTTGACCCCGGGGTGCAGACCTGCCGCCTGCAAAGACGAGCGAGCCATGGCCGACGCCCCGGACGACGGCCATGGCTCACGATCGGCGTGCTCCGCCGTTACCTACGACGGCTGACCCTCCGTGCGGTGCGCCGACCGGTGCGCCGCGCGACTCTACGGCCTCCGAACATCTGCATACCTCCTGCTGGTGATGTCACTTCGCCGGTTACGGCCTGGCTCACGGCCCGGCGGTCTCCAGGGTGTGTTCCTTCGCTTCCTCAGCCGACAGCAAGCCGATCTCAACCAGGTCGAGCGGCGAGATGAAACCGTCACCGATACGGAAACCGCCCGCGCGCGCGATCGCGTTGCGCAGCGGTACGGCCCAATGGTGCTCCAGCAGGACAAGCGCTGCCGCGGAGTCGTTAGGGATGTCCTCGAGCACATCCCAGGCCTCCTCCTCGGAAAACACCCGCACGCCTTCTGCGGCCGCCTCGGCGCCGACCTCGGCGCCTGCCTCAGCTCCCTCCTCGCCGTCGATGCCAAGTCCGATGAGGGCGCCGATCTTGCTGCCCAGCTCGATTGCCTCGTCCGTGGACAAGTTGCTGAGGTGCTCTACCTCCAGGTCCCCTTCCGCGTCCTTGTATACGACGATGGAGTCGATCACCCGCACGCTGTCGCTCTCGCGCAGCCGCTCAAGTTCCGTGATGATCTCACCATGGAAATCGGGGTGGTTAAACCCCAGCACGATGAGCTGGACGGGCCCAATTGCCATGCTCAGCCTCTTTCTCTATGACCTTCCGGTCGCGGATCAGACGGGATCCCCGTAAGCCTCCCGAGAATGCCCCGGCCCCCTGTCCATGGAGTCCCTAGTCTCTCAACGGGGTTTCCGGGCTGCATCCCCCGCCGAGGGTGATGAGCTGGCCGGGTGGAGGAACTGGAGGAGCTATCCCCGGCTCTGCCGTCAGCTGAGCCGGATGAGGGCGCTGATCACCAGGTAGGCACCCAGAAGCAGCGCGATGGTGGCCATGAGCTGCAGCGCGTGGGTCGCCAGCCAGTCCTGGGTGTGCTTGAGCCGTGCCTTGGTGGCCTCGGGCCTGAGCTCCAGAAACGCATAGGGAATGATGATCAGCCCGAAGGCGATGACGACGAAGATCACGACGGCGATGACCTGGACGGCCGTGGATGAATTCCCGGTGACAAGCTGGTGCAGCGCGGTGATGTAGCTGGCACCCGGCAGGCCGATCAGCGCGCCGGCCAGCATGGCCAGCCCGAGCCGGGGTTCGCGCAGCACCCGCGCCGCCCAGTTGTCCTTCTTCGGCTTTTCCGGCGGCACCTCCCCGGCTGGGGCAGGTGCCCGCTGCCGCCTGTGCAGGCGGCCGGTGGCGAGCAGCCCGCCGACGATGACCAGCAGGAGGCCGACGGCCAAGTCGACTCCCGCGCTCACCTTGCCCTGGCTCTTGAGGGCATCGGCATGGAAGACGAGGACGTCGAGGAGGCCGATCGTCACGCCTACGGTCAGGCCGCCGAGCAGGACACACAGGAACATCGCGCGCGGCCGCCGGTTATCGATCAGCAGCAGGTCGAGGGCGAGCAGCTTCGGGTTCAGCGCCGCGGTGAAGGCCAGAACGAAGAACTCGGCGTTCATCGCCGGACTGCCGTCATTGTCGCTATCGGTTTCGCCATGGCACGGCTCCTGATCTCCCTGGCTTCACCCTCCGGGGGTACCCTGGCCGGAGACGGCCTGGTCAGCTCGGCTGGCCGGGGTTGGCGCAGAGCCTGGTGCGGGCGGTGGAAGAGGCAGCCACCGGGAGAGCCTGGCCGAGGCGACCCAGGCGACCACCACGGCCACGATCACCACCGATATGAGGTCGATCGCGTCGCTTTGCAGGAACAGCACGGTGAGCAGGACAGCGGTCAGCGGCATCCCGCCCAGCATGACCACGGTCATCGCGCCGATACCCAGGCCCACGCCGTCGATCATGGGCAGGCCGGGGAGGTGGGAGAGGGCCATCCCGCCGGCTGCGCCGATGAACATGCCGGGAAAGGTCGGGCCGCCGCGGAAGCTGCTCAGTGACGCACCGTAGGCCAGGCCTTTGCAGACGACGAGCAGGACCAGGGCGCCTGCTGACCAGGTGGCGGCTTGCTGGATGAGGGGGGCCAGCGCGTTCTCGCCAGAGAACAGGACCTGGTTGGTGCCCTTGCCGGTGACTTCGGCGAACAGAATGGCCAGGCCACCGACGGCGAGGCCGACCAGCGGGGTCAGCAGTACCTTGCGCCGTTCGACGATCGGCTGCAACTGGAGGGCCATACGGCGGATGCCGGTGCCGATCACCGCCGCCACCAGGCCGACCCCGACCGCCCAGGCGAACTCGCCGACGGTCGGGGTGGTGGCGGCCGGGATGTGCGGCACGGCGAGCGAGAACGTCCCGAACCCGGTCAGCTTGTCGAGGCCGACGAAGATGAGGGCGCCGACCCCGGCGGCCAGCAGCCCCGGGGCCAGCACCACGCTGACCAGGCCGCCGCCGATGCCGGCTGCTTCCAGCAGCAGGAACGCTCCGGCGAGCGGTGAGATCAGCAGGGTGGAGATGGCCGCGAAGCTGCCGGCCGCGCCGATCATCAAGACCGCCTGCTGCGGTGCGTCTTTCCTGACCAGGTGCATGAGGAGCACGGCCACGCCCCCGCCGATGGCGATCAGCGGCGCCTCGGGCCCCAGCACCGCGCCCAGCGCCAGGGTGGCCAGCGCGGCGCAGATGATGCTGGGCAGCTCACGCGCTGTCACCGTGCCACCCGTCTTGAACCCCTCAGCTGGACGGTGGCCGCCGGTCCCGGGCAGGTAATGCAGGGTCAGGGCGACGAGCAGGCCACACAGCGCCAGCATCGGCAGCGGCCACCAGGCCGGCACCCATGAAAGCCCAGCTCGCCGGGCAGGGTGCTGAAGAAGTACTGCTGGCCCATGTTGACCAGCTTCAAGAAGAAATAGGCGACGACCGCCACCGGGACCCCGATGACAGCCCCGAGCACCAGCAGCACGACATATCCCCGGCTCCTGAGCAGCTCCATCGGGCTGGGCGGGGATGCTGCCGGGCCGGCCCGGGAGGAGCGTCAGTCATGGCTCAGGCACAGCCGGCTGACACTGCTACCAATGGACACGTTGTGCACATTCATCTGCTAGCACCCCACCCCGAGGGCCGTTAGCACGGCCCGGGTCTGCACGCTAACAACCCGATCGCCTGCCGGGCATCGCCCGGTGCGGGGGAGTCCGGCCCGGGAGCCGAGACTGTCCGAGTCATCCCCGGCCGGGTCGCCCGGCGGGCTCAGCCGGATCATTGACGCTGGGTCCACTGTGGCTCCACCGCCCGCCAGGCCCGGTCCCAGTCAGCCAGGCGGCGCCGGCCGAGCAGGTACCGGCCGGTAGCACCGCCCAGGTAGACCAGCAGCCCCATCCCGCACATTGTCATGACCCCGGCGACCGCAATCTGGCCTTGTACCTGGAAGGACCGGAGTGGTTCCCCGGTCACCGAGCCCGAATGGCTGACCCACATCCGTGTGCTGCTGCCCGTCGTGGTTCCCGGGCTGACCTCAACCCAGCCCCGGCGCAGCTGCCCGTCCGGTGCCGTCCAGCGAGCCAGCATCTGCCCGGTACCGCCGGACTCGCCGGAAAGCTGGCCCTGCGCGTGCTGGCCGGCCTGCAGCGTGGCGGTCACCTGCCGCCAGCCTGCCTCGGCGTGCTGCTGCCGGATACCTGCGGCGCGGGTCCAGCCAGTCACCACCAGGACGAGCACGGGCCCAGCGACCAGGAAGACCAGGAGCAGGCCAGCCAGTACGGCCGCTTCGACGCGGTCAATGCGCCGCCGCAACGGGTTGCGGTCCCAGCCGAGCATCCTCGACCTGCGCAGCTGCTGCCTGATCTGCCCAGGTCTCTGGCGTGCAGATCCTGGTCTCGGTACCCGGGCATGGTGTGGTCCGGGCCACGGCATCGGCATCATCATGGCTGGCACCGGAATCCGGTTACCGGAGTCCGCCAGCGGGCAGCGGGCCGCGGAGCACGGAGATCGATCGAGGATTAACGATCCACTGATCACCTGCGCGGAGTTCGGCCGGGTCGCCGGTCCTGGCGGGGTCGTAGCTGTCGATCTCCGCCCGCCAGGTCTGCCCGGTGCGGGTAGCGGGGATGGTGAAGCCGAGCGGCTCCCACCAGGCGCTGACCAGGACGAGGAAGTCGTCGTCGCGCATGAGGGTGCCGTCGGGGGCACGGTCGGGGGCGTCGGATCCGTCGAGGTAGATGGCTACGGCGCGAGCGCCGCCGTCGGCCCAGTTGGCGCCGGTCATGGCGGTCCCGGCCGGGGTGTACCAGACCAGGTCCGAGGCATCGGCCCCGACCAGGAACCGCCGCCGCCGGAACACCGGGTGGGCCTTGCGGAAGGCCACCAGCTGCCTGGTGAACGCGAGGAGTTCAGTGTCGGCGGCGGACCAGTCGAGCCAGGTGATCTCGTTGTCCTGGCAGTAGGCGTTGTTGTTGCCCTGCTGGGTGCGGCCCAGCTCATCGCCGCCCAGCAGCATCGGGATCCCGAACGACAACAGCAAGGTGGTCAGCATCGCGCGGGACTGGCGCGCCCGCAGGGCCAGCACGTCGCTGTCGTCGGTCGGGCCTTCGGCGCCACAGTTCCACGAGCGGTTGTCATCGGTTCCGTCGTGATTGGACTCGCCGTTGGCCTCGTTGTGCTTGTCGTTGTAGGAGACCAGGTCGCGAAGGGTGAATCCGTCGTGGACGGTGATCAGGTTCACTGAGGCGGTGGGGCGGCGGTGCCCGCGGCTGTACAGGTCGGAGGATCCGGCGAACCGGGAGGCGAACTCGCCGATGCCGACCGGGTGGCTGCGCCAGAAGTCGCGCATGGTGTCGCGGTATTTGCCGTTCCATTCCCGCCACAGGGCGGGAAAGCCGCCCAGGTCGTAGCTGTCCATCTGGCCGACGTCCCACGGCTCGGCGATCAGCTTCGCCCGCGAGACGATCGGGTCCTGCGAGACCATGTCGAGGAACGCCGACCTCTTCTCGAACGCGCCGTCCTGGCGGGCGAGAGCCGGGGCGAGGTCGAACCGGAAGCCGTCGACCCGCATCTCGGTCAGCCAGTACCGCAGCGAGTCCATGATCAGCTGCAGGGTCACTGGGTCGCCGACGTTGAGCGAGTTCCCGCAGCCGGTTGTGTCCACGTACCGGGACGCATCAGCCGGGTCGAGGCGGTAATAGGCGGCGTTGTCCAGGCCCCGGAAGCAGAGCGTGGGTCCGTCCTGGCCGGCCTCGGCGGTGTGGTTGAACACGACATCGAGGATGACCTCGAGGCCCGCCCGGTGCAGGGCGTCGACCATGGCCTTGAACTCAGCGACCTGGCCGCCAGGGCGCCCGGCCCGGACCGCGGCCGAGTAGCCCTGATGCGGCGCGAAGTAGCCGATCGTGTTGTAACCCCAGTAGTTGGTCAGCCCGCGCTCCGGCAAGAACGCCTCGGGCACGCTCTCATGCACCGGCAGCAGCTCCACGGCGGTCGCACCCAGGCCGACCAGATGGGCGATGGCGGCCTCATGCCCGAGGCCGGCGTAGGTGCCGCGCAGCTCGGCCGGTATCCCGGGGTGGCGCATGGTGAAGCCCTTGACGTGCGCCTCGTAGACGACCGTGTCCGCGTACCGGCGCCGTGGCAGCGGCTGGCTGCGCCACTGATACTGGTCATCGAGCACGAGGCTGCGCGGCACGTGCCCGGCCGAGTCCAGCGTGCTCGGCGCGTCCGGGTCACCGGCCGCGTAACCGTAGACGTCCGGGCCGAACCGCACCGTGCCGTGCACCGCGCGGGCATAAGGATCCAGCAGCAGCTTCGCCGGGTTGAACCGCAGCCCGGCGGCTGGGTCGTACCGGCCTGCCGCGCGGTAGCCGTAGGCCTGCCCGGCGCCGATCCCGGGCACGAACCCATGCCACACGCCCGCCTCATAGTCCGTCAGCGGGATCTGGGTTTCCGCGCCATCGGCGTCGAACAGGCACAATGTCATGGCGTCGGCGTCGGTGGCGGCCACCGCGAAATTCGTCCCGCCGTCCCGCACGGTCGCGCCCAGCGGGAACTGAAGTCCGGGCAGCTCGGGAACTGCCTGCACATCCTTGGTGGCAGTCATCGCTGGTCCTCCGTGTTCAGGCGGCGGATGACGTCCCCGACGGCCTCGACGGCGCCGTGGCGGCGGCGGATCACGTCGGCGATCAGGCCGGTCCAGCCGGTCTGGTGCGCGGCGCCAATGGCGGCGCCGTTGTCGCCGTGGAAATACTCGCTGAAGACGATGTTGTCCCGCCAGGCTGGATCGTTTTGCAGCCGCTCGGTCCCGCCGAAGCAGGCGCGGCGGCCATCGGGCCCTCGGGTGAACAAGGAGATGAGCCGGTCGGACAGGTCGGCGGCGACCTTGTCCAAAGTCAGCTGGTTACCCGAGCCGGCCGGGTACTCGATGGTCAGATCGTCGCCGTAGAACCGGTGATAGCGCTCCAGGGAGCTGATGACCAGGTAGTTCAGCGGGAACCAGACCGGGCCGCGCCAGTTGGAGTTCCCGCCGAACATGGCCGTCGTGGACTCGGCCGGCTCGTAGTCGATGCTGGCGGAGATGCCCTCGATGTCCAGGGCGTAGGGATGTTCGCGGTGATAGGCCGACAGGGCCCGCAGCCCGTGCGGGGACAGGAACTCGTCCTCGTGGAACAGCCAGCCGAATAGCCGCTCCAGCCGGTCCGGCGTGGCCAGGGACAGTAGCAGCCGCTGGTGGCCGGGCTCGCCGCGCAGCACGCCCATCTCGCGCAGCTTGCTAGTGTCGGCGAGGCCGTGACTGCCCAGCAGGTTCGCGAACTTTTTGCCCATGACCAGCGCGCGCCGCAGATCGTCCTCGTCGATCACCGCAGCGGCGAGAGCCGGGATGATGCCCACCATGGACCGCGCCTTGACTGGCACCTGATTGCCAGCCGGTGTCACCAGCCGGTCGTAATAGAGCCCGTCGGTCTCATCCCACAGTCCCTGGCTGTTCAGTGCCTCGCGGATCGCGGCGAAATGCTCGAGGAACTTCAGCACCAGATCCTGGGCGGGCCGCTGCCCGGACCGGTTCAAGACGCTGGCGATGCCGCCCATCGCGATCGCGTAAAAGCCCATCCAGCCGGTCGCGTCGGACTGCTCCAGGGTGCCGCCGACCGGCAGGTGCGAGCGGTCGATCGGGCCGATGTTGTCCAGGCCGAGGAAACCGCCCTCGAACACGTTGTTGCCCTCGGCGTCTTCGAGGTTGACCCACCAGGTGAAGTTGACCAGCAGCTTGTCGAAGACCCGGCTGAGGAACCCGATGTCGCGGCCGCTGTCGATCGCGAAGACCTCCAGCGCGGCCCACGCCTGCACCGGCGGGTTCACGTCGCCGAAGTCCCACTCGTACGCGGGCAGCGCGCCGTTGGGGTGCTGGAACCATTCCCGGCACAGCAGGATCAGCTGGTACTTCGCGAAGGCGGGGTCCACGTGCGCGAGAGCGACGGTGTGGAAGGCCAGGTCCCAGGCGGCGAACCACGGGTATTCCCATTTGTCGGGCATGGACATGATGTCGAAGGCGTTGAAGGTGCGCCAGCGGGAGTTGCGGCCGCCCCGGCGCTCCGGCGGCGGGGTCGGCTGCGTGGGGTCGCCGTCCAGCCAGCGGGCCACGTCGTAGTAGTACAGCTGCTTGCTCCACAACATCCCGGCGAACGCCTGGCGCATCACCATGGCCTCGTCCGCGCTCGCCCCGGCCGGTGTCAGCTCGGCGTAGAACTCATCAGCCTCGGCCTGGCGCTGGCTGACGACCTGGTCGAAACCGCTGCCGAGGGCGGATCCAGCGCGCTCTCCCGGGCCGCCCGCCGTGCCCGCCGGGCGCAGCCGCAACCGCAGTTCGGCGGTTTCACCGGGCGCGACGGTCAGCTGGTACCAGAACGCGCACTTAGTGCCCTGCTGTTCGGGGTTGACCGTGGCCGCGCCGCTGATCACATGATCGCCGATGCCGTCCTTGGGGTACGGCGTCGCCGCCGCCGCGCCGAACAGCCGTTCGCTATTGGTTTCGTTTTCGCAGAACAGCGGAACCGGGATCGTGCCGTCCGGGCCAGGGCCGGCGATCAGCTCAAGCGACCCGAGAAACGGGTGCTCCACCGTGACAGCCGGGCCGCTGCCCGCATACATCACCGGCTTGGGCGCATCGTGATCCCAGGACCAGGTGTTCCGGAACCAGGCGGTGGGCAGCACGTGCACGGTCGCGGTGTCCGGGCCGGCGTTGGTCAGCCGGATGCTCATCAGCAGGTCTGTCGGGTCCGCCTTGGCGTAATGCACCTCGGTGATCCAGTAACGATCATCGTCGAAAACCCCGGTGTCGAGCAGCTCGTACTCTGGATCGAACTTCCCGCGGCGGCCGTTCTCCGCCCGCAGGTCCTCATACGGGAACGCCGCCTGCGGGTAGTGATAACGCCAGCGGTTCCACGCGTGGCTGGGCAGCGCATCCAGATACCACCAGTAGTCCTTTACATCCTCACCGTGGTTCGCCTCGGCGCCGGTCAGCCCGAAGGGACGCTCCTTGAGAATGGGATCACGGCCGTTCCACAGGGCCAGCCCCAGGCAGAACCGCTGCTCCACGTCGCAGAAGCCGGCCAGGCCGTCCTCGCCCCACCGGTAGGCGCGGGAACGCGCATGGTCGTGCGGCAGGTAATCCCAGGCCTCGCCGTCCGCGCTGTAATCCTCCCGGACCGTCCCCCACTGGCGTTCGCTGACATATGGTCCCCACAGGTACCAGTCACTCGCCTGCCGTAGCCCGTCCTCCAGCCCTCCGAACGCGTTTACCCGCTCGCGCTCAGCACCCGCCGCTGCCGGGCGGTCATTATCCTGCTTCTTCCCGTTGGCAGTCGTCATGGCTGTCTCCTCTCCCGGCATGGGAGTGTGCCCACGGCGGCGTCTACCGGGCGGTTCATCCGTCGCAAGTATGCGTTTCCTGCAGATACCGCCGGATCACCCTGTTGGGGTGAAACCGGTCACGGATGGCATGCCACTCTGATCATGCTCAAGGCTGAGCAGTTCATCGTGGCAGGCGGAGCATGGATTTCCGGAGGTGCGCTCTACTCAGCATGTCCGCCCTCCAATCGCCACCTGACCAGCCGGTCATCCCCACTGGGTGATGTGCGCTCCGCCGAAGGCGCGGCACGCTAGGAGCGGTCAGGAGCTCAGGACAGCGTGCGCGAGAGGTGCGGATGCCGATTATCGAGTATGAATCAGGCGCCGCATTCCCTGGCGTGATCGGGCGGACCGCCGACGAGTCCAGCCCGGCCTGGCCAGCGCCGGTGCGGGCGCGAGAGGGTGCGCCCAACGTGCTGTTCATTGTCCTGGACGACACGGGGTTCGGCCAGCTGGGTTGCTACGGCAGCCCGATCGCGACGCCCAGTTTCGACGCGCTCGCCGCGGATGGCCTGCGTTATAGCAACATGCACACGACAGCGTTGTGCTCGCCAAGCCGGTCATGCATCCTGACCGGCCGCAACCACCACAGCAACGCGATGGCCTGCATCACGGAGCTGGCGAGCGGCTACCCCGGGTACAACGGCGTCGTCCCGTTCGAGAACGGCTTTCTGTCCGAGATGCTGGTCGAGCACGGCTACAACACCTTCATGGTCGGCAAGTACCACTTGACGCCGAGTAACCAGGAGACTGCGGCCGGCCCTTACGACCGGTGGCCGCTCGGGCGTGGCTTCCAGCGCTTCTACGGCTTCCTCGGCGGCGACACCAGCCAGTGGTACCCGGATCTGGTTTATGACAACCACCAGGTCGAGCCGCCGCGCACGCCCGAGGAGGGTTACCACCTGAGTGCCGACCTGGTCGATAAGGCGATGGAGTTCATCGCCGACACGCGGCAGGTCGACCCCGGCAAGCCCTTCTATCTGCATCTGTGCTTCGGCGCCACGCATGCCCCGCACCACGTGCCGAAGGAATGGGCAGACCGGTACGCCGGTCAATTCGACCAGGGCTGGGACGCATACCGGGAGAAGACGTTCGCACGGCAGAAGGAACTCGGCATCGTGCCGGCCGGCGCCGAGCTGTCGCGGCACGATCCCGACGTGCCCGACTGGGCGTCGCTGCCCCCGGCGGCGCGCCGCCTGTTCAGCCGGATGATGGAGGTCTACGCCGGTTTCCTCTCGCACACTGATCACCAGGTCGGGCGCCTGGTCGAGTTCCTGCGGCAGCGCGGGGAACTCGACAACACCCTGATCATGGTCATCTCGGACAACGGCGCCAGCGCGGAGGGTGGCCCCACCGGGACCACCAACGAGGCGCAGTTCTTCAACAACGCCCAGGAGCCGCTCGAGGAAAGCCTCAAGCTGATCGACGAGATCGGCGGCCCCAAGCACTTCAACCACTACCCGTGGGGCTGGACCTGGGCCGGCAACACGCCGTTCCGCCGGTGGAAGCGGGAGACCTACCGGGGCGGTGCCAGCGATCCGTTCATTGTCGCGTGGCCGCAGAAGATCAAGGCGAAGGGCCAGATCCGCACCCAGTACGCGCACCTCATCGACATGGTGCCCACGGTTCTCGACCTGCTGGGCATCGAGCCGCCCAAGACGATCCGGGGGGTCACCCAGTCGCCGCTGCACGGCGTGAGCTTCGCCCACACGCTGGACGACGCCGCTGCTGAGAGCAACCGTCACACGCAGTATTTCGAGATGCTGGGCCACCGTGCGATCTACCACGACGGCTGGCGGGCGGTGTGCCCGTGGCCCGGCCCGTCCTTTACCGAGGCGGGCATGCCCTTCGGGCAGCCCATCTCGGCTGAGACATTGTCCGGGCTGGACGCCACGGGCTGGGAGCTCTACCACGTGGCCGAGGACTTCGCCGAGAACCACAACGTGGCCGCGGACCACCGTGACCGGCTGATCGCGATGATCGGGACGTGGTACGTGGAGGCTGGCAGGTACGGGGTGATGCCGGTGAACGGGAGCGGCCTCGCCCGCATGATCGCCGAGAAGCCGCTCGTGGCGGTTCCGCGCGACAGCTATACCTACCTGCCCGGCACGCAATCGATCCCGTTCTTCGCCGGGCCCAGCGTGCTCAACCGTCCGCACAGCATCACCGCGGAGGTGGACATCCCGGCGGATGGCGCCGAGGGGGTGCTGCTGTGCCAGGGCACCGCCGCCGGCGGCTACTCCCTGTTCATTAAGGACGGCAAGCTCCGCTACGTGCACAACTATGTCGGCCGGGCCGTATACGGCGTGGAATCCGATCACGTCCTCGAGCCAGGCAAGCACACGCTGAGATTCGAGTTCGAACCGATCGGAAAGCCGGACCTGCCCCACGGCAAGGGCGCACCCGGCAGGCTCCAGCTCTACGTGGACGGCGCCCTGGCCGGGAACGCGGAGGCTCCGGTCACCACGCCGTTCGTGCTCAATCCAGGTGCGCTCACCTGCGGCGCCAACCCTGGCTCTCCGGTAACAGACGACTACCGCAGTCCCTTCAAGTTCACCGGGACCATCGACCGCGTGACGGTGGACGTCAGTGGTGAGCTGATCCATGACAGCGAAGCCGAACTGCGCGTGCACATGGCCCGGCAGTAATGACCCAATCGCGGGACGACGTAACCGCGCCGAGCGGTCAGCCGCCGGCGGGTGCGTCGCGGCGGAGGATCGGCTGGCGCGGCCCGGTCGCTGTCGTGCTCATCTTCCTAGGCTGCCTGCTGGCCCCGGTATCCGTGCTGGCCGTATGGACCGCCAACCAGGTTTCCGATACTGGGCGCTACGTCGCGAACATGGAGCCGCTGATCCACGAGCCAGCTATCCAGAACGCCCTGACCGACAAGATCACCGCTCAGATCACCCGTCGCCTCAACGTGGCCGGCTACACCCATCAGGCCGCCACCCAGCTCTCCAGCCATGGCCTGACCCGCGTCGCCGCGTTGCTGGATGGCTCGTCCGGATCGCTGGCCAGTGCCGTCGATGGATTCGTGCGCACCGAGGTGCACAAGCTGGTGACCGGGCCGAGGGTGGCCCGTGCCTGGCGGCAGGTCAATACGATCGCCCACACCGAGATGGTGAAAGCCCTGTCCGGGCAGGGTGGCGGCGCGGTCAGCACGAGCAACGGCAAGGTCACCATCGACCTGGCTCCCTTCATCGACTCGGTCAAGCAGGATCTGAGCGCTCGCGGCTTCACGCTGGTGCAGAAGCTGCCGCCGATTCACCCGGAGTTCGTGCTGTTCTCCTCCCGGCACCTGGTCCAGGCGCAGAGCGGCTACCGCCTGATCAATGCCCTGAAGATCGTGCTGCCGATCCTGGCGCTGGTGCTGATCGGCGTGGGGGTATTCATCGCCCGCGGCCACCGGCGGGCCCTGATCGGGGCCGGGCTGGGCTTTGCCGCCTCCATGCTCCTGCTCGGCGCGGGGCTGGCGATATTCCGCGGCATCTACCTGAGCAGCGTGCCCAGCAGCGTACTGCCCAGCGATGCCGCCGCCGCCCTGTTCGACACGCTGGTCCGCTTCATCAAGCAGGGTCTGCGCGTACTGCTGGTCGTCGGGCTGGTCGTCGCCGCCGGGGCGTTCCTCACCGGCCCCTCGGTGGCCGCGGTCCGGACCCGCGGGGCATTCGCCTCGGGCCTGGGCTGGATCCGGGCGAGCGGGGAACACGCGGGCCTGCGCACCGGCCCGGTCGGCCAGTGGACCTACGCCCACCGGACCGCGCTGCGTATCGGCGCGGTGGCCCTGGCGGCCCTGATCTTCGTGTTCTGGGGCCAGCCCACGGTCGCGGTGGTGCTGCTGATAGTGATCCTCCTGCTGGTGGTGCTCGGGTTCATCGAGCTGCTCGGCCGGCCGCCCGCCCGGCCCGAGGTGCCGGGGCAGGGCGCAGGCAGCTGAACCCCGGACTATCCCTGGCGGTGGCCGGTGCGGCTGCCGCATCCCCCGCCGAGGGTGATGAGCCCGGCCGGGTAGGTGGTGATACTTCTGCACGACGGCCGGTCTGACTGTGCGGACAACGAGCGCCGCCGCTGGCGCCGTCAGCCCTGCGGTTACCTGCCGCGCAGGCAAGTGCGGGGCATTGTCCGAAGGAGGAACGGATGAACTATCCCCTGCTCAACGTGTTCTGGTCGATCTTCGTGTTTTTCCTGTGGGTGATGTGGTTCTGGATCCTTATCACTGTGTTCATCGATATCTTCCGCAGCCACGACCTGTCCGGGTGGGGAAAGGCTCTCTGGTTCGTCTTTGTGCTGCTGATCCCGCTCGTGGGAGTGCTGGTTTACTTGATCGTACGCGGCGGGAAGATGCACGAGCGGGCCGCACGGGACGCCCGGCAGCAGGATGAGGCGTTCCGCAGTTACGTGCAGGACGCAGCGAGTTCGTCCAGCACGGCCGACCAGCTGGCCAAGCTCGCCGATCTGAAGGACCGGGGAGCCATCTCGGCTGCGGAGTACGAGCAGGCGAAGGCCAAGGTAATGGCCGCCTGACCCGGTGCCATAGGCAGAGGGCCGGTATGCGCGCCAGTCGCGGGCGGCGGGCCGCCGCCCGCGACTGGTCATGGTCGCGATCGGGCCGGAAGAGGCCGCTGTTTCGTTCACCGACGCGGCCGACGAAGGCTCCGCTCGATACTCTGCCTTACCCTTGAGGGGGAAGAGATCGCGCGGGACAGGAAGTCCAGGACTTGCTGACGCCCTTGGTCAGCGCATCCGAAGGAGGTATCTGGTCCGTGACCATCGGAGGTAGTATCGCGCTCCTCGTCATCGGGGCTATTCTCCGTTTTGGCATCACCTGGAAGCCGGCCAATGTCAACTTGTCCGCTATTGGCATCATCTTGATGATCGCCGGAGCGGTGGGCTTGGTCATCTCCATCGTGTTCTTGCTCGCCCGCCAGCGGCGTCTCCGGGCGTCCACGCAGGTCTACGAGGAACGCCGGTACACCGAGCCGCCGTCCTGAGCGGCGCGGAGTTCTAGCGGAGTTCTACAGGTGACTGAAGCCGCCGGACTCCTCCTTGGTCATGGGCACGGTGACCGGGTGCTGGGTGAAGTGGGCGACGGCGTCGCGGAAGTCGTCGAGCAGCAGGGAGGCCATGTCGCGGCTGACACCGAGGCGGACAAGGATGCGCTGCACGGCGATGTCAGCGGCGGTTCCGGTCAGGGTGTAGGCGGGGACTTGCCAGCCGCGGTTGCGCAGCCGGTCGGCCAGGTCGAACAGGGTGTAGCCGGGGTCTTCGCCGTCGCGGATCCGCCAGGTGACCGTCGGGATTCCGATATTCGGGTTGCTGTCACATAGCAGCTCGAACGGGCCGAGCTTGACGATCTCGGAGGCGAGGTACTGGCCGATCTCATAGGACGCCTGGTGGACGCGGCGGTAGCCGTCGCGGCCGAGGCGGAGGAAGTTGTAGTAACTGGCGACGATCTGCCCGGCCGGCCGGGAAAAGTTGATCTGGAAGACCGGCATGTCCCCGCCCAGGTAATTGACGTGGAATATCAGCTCATCGGGGAGTTCGCCGCTGTCCCGGAAGACGACCCAGCCGGCCCCCAGCGGCGCCAGCCCGAACTTGTGCCCCGAGGCGCTGATCGACTTGACCCGGGGGAGGCGGAAGTCGAACACGACCTCGGGCGCGCAGAACGGGGCGAGGAAGCCGCCGCTGGCCGCGTCCACGTGAATGTCGATGTCCAGGCCGGTGTCGGCCTGCAGCTTGTCCAGGGCCTTCGCCATGTCCTCCACCGGCTCGTAGGCGCCGGTGTAGGTGACGCCGAGGGTCGGCACGACCATGATCGTGTTCTCGTCCACCCGCTCCAGCATCGAGGCCGGGTCCATGGCGTAGTGGCCAGGGGACATCGGCACCTCGCGCATTTCGATATCCCAGTACCGGGCGAACTTGTGCCAGACCACCTGCACCGGGCCGCACACCATGTTCGGGTTGTCGGTTGACTTGCCCGCCGCCCGGCGCTTGGCCCGCCACCGCCACTTGGCCGCCATCCCCGCCAGCATGCAGGCCTCAGAGGAGCCGACAGTTGACGTGCCCACCGTGTTGGCCGCCGCGGGCGCATTCCACAGGTCGGCCATCATGTGCACGCACCGCCGCTCTATCTCGGCGGTCTGCGGGTACTCGTCTCTGTCGATCATGTTCTTGTTGATCGACAGCGCCATCAGGGCCAGAACCTCGCGTTCCTCCCACGTCTGGCAGAACGTGGCCAGGTTCTGCCGGGCGTTGCCATCCAGCATCAGCTCGTCCGACACCAGCTGGAAGGCATCCCGGGGCAGGGTTCCGTCAGCAGGGAACCGGTACTTCGGCACCGGCCTGGTCAGGTCCCGGTCAGCAAACACGCAGTCGTCAGCCTGGTCACGAACGCTGTCACGATCATGCAACGCCATTGTCGGTATCTCCTCGATGCGGACCTGTTGTGGCTGCCCGGCGGCTGCCACCTGGCGCCAGCCGGACCGAGTAGAGGTGGGTTGTCCTGATGCTGCTGGATGAGCCCTGCTGTGTCATCACCCGCCAGGAGTGGGCTGTCACGCCTGGCCGGCCGTGCCGTCCGGTTCCTCTGGACGTGCGTAAACGTCGGTTCGGGTCGCGATGTCCTGGGTGGTAAAGGCCCGCTCACGGCGTATGTCCCGGGTGAAGGCGAACCACCAGCTGGTCAGGGCCCCGACCCGGTTGCGGAAGCCGGTCAGGAACGTGATGTGGATGAACAGCCACATCACCCAGCCGAGGAAGCCGCCGACCTGCATCGGGCCAGCGGAAACGACGGCGCGGCCGCGGGAAATGTAGGCTGCCGAGCCGAGGTCACGATAACGGAACGGCTTCTCCGCCAGGTCGCCAGCGACACGCCGTTTGATCCGGTTACCGGTGTAGAGCCCGGACTGCATCGCCACCTCGGCCACCCCGGGCAGCTTGTTCAGGCTCATCATGTCGCCGAGGACGGATATCTCTGGATGCTCGGGGATGGTGAGGTCCTCCTGGACCTCGATCCGCCCCGCCTTATCACGCGAGGCTCCGGTGGCCTTCGCGAGCGCCTCGGCGACCGGAGGGGCTTCCACCCCGGCTGTCCACAGCACCGTGCCGGCGTCGTGGCGGGTCTCCTCGCCAGCATGGTCGCGGACCAGAACCCAGCCGCGGTCGACGTGGGTGACGATAGCGCCCATATGCTGCTCGACGCCGAGGGCCTGGAGGGCCTTGTCGGCCTTTTGCGACAGTTTCGGGCCGAACACGGCCAGCGGCGCGGTCCCGCCGTCAAACAGCAGGACCCGGGCGTCCTCCGGCTCGATGTTCCGGAATTCGGCGCGCAGGGTCTTGGTGGCGACCTCGCGAATCTGCCCGGCCAGCTCCACCCCGGTCGGGCCGGCGCCGACCAGCACGAAGGTCAGCCAGGTCCGGCGTTCTTGCGGGTCGGAGGCGGTGTTGGCCATCTCGAATGCGCCGTAGACGCGGCGCCGGATGGCGAGCGCGTCCGAGACGGTCTTCATGCCCGGCGCCCAGCGGGCGAACTCGTCGTGCCCGAAATAGGACTGCCGGACTCCGCCCGCGACGATGAGGTCGTCATAGCCGAACTCGATCCGGTCACCGCCGGGCCGCAGCGCGAAGACCCGCCGGGCCATCACGTCGAAATCGACGACCTCGGCCATCACGCAGTCGAGGTTCTGCTGCTTCTTCAGCAGATCACGCAGCGGAGTGGCGATCTTGCCCTCGGACATGATCCCGGTGGCGCACTGGTACAGCAGCGGCTGGAACACGTGGTGCTGAGAGCGGTCGATCAGCGTCACGGACACGTCGCTGTGCTTGAGCCTGCGGGCTGCGAACAGGCCGGCGAACCCGCCGCCGACTATCACGACCCGGTGGCGGCTGGACTGGTCTGTCATCGGATGCTCCGTTTTCTTTCCCTGGCTCAGCCTGCCGGGTCATGCCAGGTGTCGCGACCGGGCAGCAACCGGTCGGCTTCCTTCGGGCCCCAGCTGCCCCTGGCGTAGGGGTGCACGGGCGTAACGTCGCCGAGCACCGGGTCGACGACCCGCCAGGCGGCCTCGACGGTGTCCTGGCGGGCGAACAGCCAGCGGTCGCCGTCCAGGGCCGCGCCGATGAGCCGGTCGTAGGGACGCATGTCCGAGCCGGTCTGCCCCGCGAACGTCAGGTCCTCCAGCAGCGGCTCCATTCCGGCGCCTGGCTTCTTGCCCGCCAGCGTGAGGCCGACCGCGGTTTCTGGCCAGATCCGGAACCGCAGCGAGTCGCGGACGGCGAACGGATCGATGCCGAACACGTCATGCGGCGGTCGCCTGAAGCGGATGCTGACCTCGGTGGCGGTGACCGGCATGCACTTGCCGGCCCGGATCAGGATCGGCACGTCCGCCCAGCGCCAGGTGTCGGCGGCGAGCCGGACTGCGACGAAGGTCTCCGTAGTCGATTTCGGGTCCACCCCCTCGACCTCGTGATAGCCCTCGTACTGGCCGCGGACCGTGTCCTCGGGGGCCAGCGGCCGCAGCGCGGACACCACCCGTGACTTGGCGTCCCGCCAGTCGGCCAGGCCCGGCCGGTCCGGCGGCTCGGCCAGTACGGTGGCCAGTACCTGGAGCATGTGGTTCTGGACCACATCGTTGATGGCCCCGGTCCGGTCGTAGAACCGGCCGCGGTCGGCGACGTCGAAGGCCTCGGCCATCGTGATCTGGATGCTCTCCACGTAGGTCCGGTTCAGCAGCGGCTCGATCACCGAGTTGGCGAACCGGACGAACAGCACGTTCTCCACCGGATCAAAGGCCAGCCAGTCATCGACCCGGAAGATCGCCTCTTCCGGGAAGTACTGGTGCATGGTGTCGTTGAGCTGCCGCGAACTGGCCAGATCGTGGCCGAACGGCTTCTCCACCATCACCCGGGCATCCTTGCTGCGGCCGGCCGTGGCGATTCCCTGGGCGATGCGCCCGAACAGTGGGGGCGGCACCTCCAGGTAGTACAGCACCTGCGTGCCCGGGCCGATGGCATCCGACATCGCTTTGTAGGTGGCCTCGTCGTCCAGGTCCCCGTCGACGTACCGCAGCAGCCCGAGCATCTTCTGCGCAGCCGCGCGTGCCCGGGTCCATGTGATTCAGCCGCAGCGAGGCCTCGGCATAGTTGCGGAACTGTGGCAGGCCCCAGCCGCTCTTGGCCACCCCGATGACCGGCACGTTCAGCACCCCGCGGTCAACCAGGCCCACCAGCGCCGGGAACGTCTCCAGTTTCGCCAGATCACCAGTCGCGCCGAATATCACCAGAGCGTCTGCTCCTTTAGCCGGCATGGCAGCTCCTCCCGCGTTCAGGCTCGATCGCTCTGCCCATTCGACCGCAGGTCATCGCCGCTGCCATCCCTCGCCGGGGGTGAAGAGTCATTCCCCTCATCCGGTCAGCGCCGGTGGCCGTCCGGGGGAGCGGGGGGCTGGGGGGAGCTGAGGGCTGGGGAGCTGAGGGCTGGGGAGCCGGGGTCGGCCGCGAGCCGCCGGCGGCATGCCCGGCGGGGATGATGGCTGGAACTCCTCCCGGGTGACGCGTCGCCGGAAGACGTAGTAGGTCCAGGTCTGGTAGGCGAGCACGAGCGGCAGGAAGATGATCACGACGACGGTCATCGCCTTGAGCGAGTACGCGCCGGACGCGGTGTCGTGCACGGTGAGGTTGTAGGCCGGGTTGGTGCTGGAAACCATCACGTTGGGGTACAGGCCAGCGAAGATCGACGCTATGCAGGCCGCCATCGTGACCGTCGTCGCGGCGAAGGCGAAGCCGTCGCGGTGCTCGTAGACCAGCCAGAAGGCGGCGAGAGCAGCGAGGATGGCGAGCAGTTCCAGCGGCCGGAGGAAAAAGGTGGTGCTGGACGTGACATGCGTCCAGATGGCGAAGCCGACGACCGCGGCGGCCGTCACCGGGGCCACCCGGCGGGCCAGCAGCGCGGAACGCTCGCGCATGGTACCGGTGGTTTTCAAGCACAAGAACGTCGCGCCGTGCAACAGGCAGAGCAGCACCAGGGTGACCCCGGTGAACAGGGCGTAAGGCTGCAGCAGGTCCCAGAATGACCCGGTGTAGTTCTGGCTGGAATTGATGGGCAGTCCGTGCAGCAGGTCGCCCAGTCCCACGCCGATCAGCAGCGGGGCCAGCAGGCTGCCCACCGTCAGCGAGACATCCCAGGTGCGGCGCCAGCGTGCCGCGTCGCGCTTGCCGCGGTACTCGAAGGCCACGCCGCGGATGATGAGTGACATCAGCAGCACGACCAGCGCGAGGTACAGGCCGGAGAACATGGTCGCGTACCAGCCGGGAAACGCGGCGAACATGGCGGCCCCGGCCACGATCAGCCAGACCTCGTTGCCGTCCCACAGCGGCCCGATCGTATTGATGGCCGCCCGGCGGCCGGCTTCGTCCTGGCCGACCACGCTGTGCAGCATGCCGACGCCGAAGTCGAACCCCTCGAGGATGAAAAAGCCGGTCCACAAGATCGCTATGACGATGAACCAGAACGGGATGAGATTGCCCATCTGACCTCAATCGATCGTGAGCTCAATACTGGATGGCCGGCACGGGCGTATCCTCGTCGGCCTCGGCTCGTGGCGGCGGCAGCTGTTCGCGTGAGTACCGCAGCATGAGGATCAGGTCGACGGTGCCGAGGGTGCCGTACAGCAGGACGAATGCCACCAGGCTGATCCACAGCCAGGTGACGCTGACGGTCGGCGAGATCCCGTTCTTGGTCAGCATGATGCCCTGCACGATCCACGGCTGCCGGCCGCTCTCGGTCAGCAGCCAGCCCGCGGTGTTCATCACGAACGGCAGCACCGCGGACCATACCGCCACCCACAGGAACACCCGGGATGTCGCGAGTTTCTTGCGCCGGATCAGCCACAGCCCCCACACCGATATGAGCAGGACCACGCCCCCCAGGTAGGCCATCGCCCGCATGGCCCAGTACTGGATGAACACGTTCGGCACGTAGTAGCCAGACCCGTACTGCTTGCTGTACTGCGACTGCAGCGGGTTCAGCCCGACCACCTGGCCGTTCCAGTGGTTGGTGGCCAGCAGCGACAGCAGGTGCGGGATCGCGATGATCTCGGTCGGGGTCTGGTCGTTGTTGCCGCCGCCGATCTGGAACAGCGAGAACGAGCACGGCTGGCAGGTGGTCCACTGCGCCTCCGCGGCCGCGATCTTCATCGGCTGATACCGGCCCTCGATCACGCCGAGCTCATCGCCCACCAGCAACGTGAAGAGCATCGCCGGGACCAGGACGATCAGCGCGAGCCGCGCCGACCGGCTGAAGACGTCGCGGTCACCGCCGTGCCGCAGCTGCCACGCCGAGACCGCCAGCATGATCATGGCACCGGTGACCAGCGACACGAACAGGACCTTCGTGTATCCCCACACGAACACCGGGTTGGTGAACAGCGCCCAGATGTCGTTCAGCTGAGGCTTCCCGTTGACCATCGTGTAGCCGACGGGGTGCTGCATCCAGGAGTTGGCCGCCAGGATGAACGCCGCCGACAGCGCGCTGCCGAGCGAGACCGCCCAGATCGTCAGCAGGTGCAGCCGCCGCGGCAGCCTGTTCCAGCCGAACAGCCACAGCCCCAGGAACGTCAACTCCAGGAAGAACGCGGCCAGCCCCTCCATGGCCAGCGGGGCGCCGAAGATGTTGCCGACCAGCCGCGAGTACGCCCCCCAGTTCATCCCGAACTCGAACTCCTGCACGATGCCGGTGACCACGCCGATCGCGACGTTGATGACCAGCAGGGTGCCGAAGAACCGGGTGAGCCGCAGATACTCGTCCCGCTTGCTGCGGTACCACGTCGTCTGCAGCAAGGCGGTCAGGAAAGCCAGGCCGATCGTGATGGGGACGAAAAAGAAGTGATTGATCGACGTGAACGCGAACTGCCACCGTGCCAGATCAACGTTGGTCATCTGCCCCTCCGGTCCGGGAAGCCTCGCAGCGGCCGGGCAGGCGCGACCTGGCCGCCCGGCCGTCCGTCAGGTCCCGGCGACCTCGTCCGCTGAAACGCCGTTCTGCCAGGCCTGGGTGCCGGCCGCGGCAGCCTTCTTGGCCTGCGCCCACTTCACCTTGGCCAGCTCGCTCGGCGGCACTTCCATGTCCCGGATCCACCGGCGGGTGGCCGACGCTACATGCACGCCGCTCACGGCCCATCCCGCCACAATCAGCATGACGCCGGCCCCGACGAGGGCGGCCCCGATGATCAGCGGGCCAGATCTCAGCTGGGGACCGGCTGCGTGCTTCTGCGTGTCCGACATGGCACCATCCCTCGCCCTAGCCGTTCGTACGTGACCATTACTGTTGGGGCGCGAGTGCCCTCCGGGCATCCTCCCCGGAGGGTGAATACACAGCTGCCGACCTGGCCACCGGAGTCTGGGTCCGGACAGGTGGCAAGCCACGCCGCCGGCATAATCACTCTCCCGGGAGGAGGCGCCGCGCGGCCGCATTGAGAACGATGTGCTCGTGGCGGAAAACTATGACGTGATCATCGTGGGCAGCGGAGCGGGCGGAGGAACCCTCGCGAACACGCTGGCCCCGTCAGGCAAGCGCATCCTGCTGCTCGAGCGCGGCAATTTCCTGCCCCGCGAGGTGCAGAACTGGGATCCCGGCCCGGTGTTCGTGGACGGGCGGTACATCTCCCCGGACACGTGGTTCGACGCGGACGGGAAGCCATTCCAGCCGCAGGTGCATTACTACGTCGGCGGGGCCACCAAGCTGTACGGGGCCGCGCTCTACCGGCTGCGTCCTGAGGACTTCGGCGAGATCAAGCACGCTGATGGGCCGTCACCGGCCTGGCCACTGAGCTACGACGAGTTCGAGCCCTGGTACACCAGGGCCGAGTGGCTCTACCAGGTCCACGGCCTGCACGGCGAGGACCCCACCGAGGGCAGCTGGTCGAAGCAGTACCCGTGGCCGCCGGTCTCGCACGAGCCGCGGGTGCAGGAGATTCACGACGCGCTGACGACGGGCGGCTATCACCCGTTCCACGCGCCGTGCGGCATCATGCTGGACGAGGCGAACCGGCTGCTGAGCGCGTGCGTCCGCTGCGCGACCTGCGACGGCTACCCGTGCCTGGTGCACGCCAAGGCCGACGCCGACATCATCGCCGTGCGCCCGCTGCTGGACCAGCCGAACGTGACCTTGCTGGTGAACGCCGAGGTGGAGCGGCTCGAGACGGACTCGTCCGGCCGGACGGTCACCCGGGTGCAGGTGAACCGCGACGGCCGCCAGGAGTTCTACGAGGCCGGCCTCGTGGTGATCTCAGCCGGCGCAGCCAACAGCGCCAGGATCCTGCTCCGGTCAGCGTCTGACCAGCACCCGGCCGGCCTGGCCAACGGGTCCGGCCAGGTGGGGCGCAACTACATGTACCACAACAGCAAGGCCATCGTGGCGCTGGACAAGGAGCGCAACGGCACGGTCTTCCAGAAGACGCTCGGCCTGAACGATTTCTACTCCGCCGGGAACGGCCGGGACTGGCCGCTGGGCAACATCCAGATGCTGGGGAAGTCCAACGCGATGGCGATGAAGGGCGAGGAGCCCAAGCTCACCAAGCTGGCCCCGCGGTGGAGCCTGGAAGAGGTCGCCCGGCATGCGGTGGATTTCTGGCTGACGACCGAGGATGTCCCGAAGCCCGATAACCGGGTGACCGTGGATCGCGACGGCCGCGTGCACCTGGCCTACACGCAGACGAACGACGCCGAAGCGGACGGGCTGTATCACGAGCTGAGGAAGGTCCTGAACCACATCGGGATCGCCGAGCACCACGTCCTGGCCAAGAACTTCTATGCGAGCATGGATGTGCCCGTGGCCGGCGTCGCCCACCAGGCCGGCACCTGCCGGTTCGGCCACGACCCCGCCACCTCGGTGCTCGACGTCAACTGCAAGGCGCACGAGGTCAACAACCTGTACGTCGTTGACACGAGCTTCTTCCCGAGCATCGGCGCGGTGAACCCGGCTCTCACCGCCATGGCCAACGCGATCCGCGTCGGCGACCATCTGCTGGAACGGATGGCCTGAGCCCAGGCGCTTCGGCTTAGATATCGAGGCCGTGACCAGACCCTGCTGGCTCCGCGGCGATGAGCATCGATACGGCCTCGATCAGGGCTAGGTGGGTGAACGCCTGGGGGAAGTTCCCGAGGTGCAGCCCCGTGCGGGCGTCGATCTCCTCGGCGTAGAGGTCGAGCGGCCCGGCGAAGGACAGCAGCTTCTGGCACAGGGCCCGCGCGCGCTCCGTCTCGCCGATCATGGCCAGCGCGGTCACCAGCCAGAACGAGCAGATGGTGAAGGTGCCTTCCTCGCCCTCGAACCCGGTGTCGGTCGAGTCAACCTTGTACCGCAGGACGAGATCGTCCTGGGTCAGCTCGTCGGCGATGGCGAGCACGGTCGCGCGGACGCGTTCGTCGTCGGGTGGCAGGAATCCCATGATCGGCAGCAGTAGCAGCGACGCGTCGAGTTCGTCGGTCTCGTAGTGCTGGCGGAAGACACCGCGGCTGGATACGCCCTTGTCCAGGATCTCGGCCTTGATCTCATCGGCGCCCGCCTGCCACTGCCCGGCGCGTTCACTGTCGCCGCGCTCGCGGGCGAGATCGGCGCCGCGTTCGGCCGCGACCCAGCACATCACCTTGGATGCGGTGAAGTGCTTGGGATCGCCGCGGACCTCCCAGATGCCTTGATCGGGCTCATGCCAGTGCTTCAGCGCGGCATCCACGAATCCGGCCAGGCCTTCCCACACCGGCAGCACGATCTGGGCCGCGGCCCGGTGGAACTGGACGTCCACCGCGTCGAGGATCATCCCCCACACGTCGTGCTGCTTCTGGTTCCAGGCGCCGTTGCCGATCCGGACCGGGCGTGCCCCCTGGTACCCGGACATGTGGTCGAGGGTCCGCTCGGTCAGGTCTCGTTCCCCGCCGATGCCGTACATGATCTGGAGCTCGAACGGCCGGTTGAGGTCGCCGCCGCTGACCGCATCGAGGATGAAGCCGAAGTACTCGATTGCCTCCCAGTCGAAGCCCAGCCGGTACAGGGAGCGGAGCATGAAGGCCGAGTCCCTGATCCAGGTGAACCGGTAATCCCAGTTACGCGCACCGCCGGGCGTTTCCGGCAGCGAGGTGGTGGCCGCCGCCATGATCGCGCCGGTAGGGGCATAGCTGAGACCCTTGAGCGTCAGCGCGCTGCGGTCGATATAGACGCGCCACGGATGGTCGGGCACCTTGGCTGTGCTCAGCCAGTCGCGCCAGAAGCGGACGGTGGTGTCTACGGCGGCGAGCGCCTCGCCCGGGTTGGCCGGAACGCCGTCACAGCCCCAGGACAGGCAGACGAAGGCCGTCTCGCCTTCCGCAAGCGTCTTGCGGCCGTAGCAGCGGGCGCCCAGCACGCCGAGCCGGATGTTGCCGGACACATCGAGTTGCAGGTCGCCGTCGTGCGGGGCGGCCCGCATGGCGTTGTATCCGTTCCCCTGGTAGTTCCACGTGCCTGCGGTGGTCCCGTAGTCGAACAGCGGAGCGCAGTTCACCACGACCTCGACCCGGCCGCTGATACAGGTCGCGGTCCGCAGCAGGATGCCGACCGCACCAAAGTCGGTGGGGGCCCGGTGGTAGTCGGCCCGGCGCTGCTCCCCGTCCTGCGGGCCCATGACCAGGAGGTCATGAACGGTCAGCCAGCCCGTCGGGGTCTGCCAGGTCGTTTCCATTACCATCGTCCCCGGCACGTACCGGCGGTTCTGCGGCACCTGGGCATTGGCCGGGCCGAACCGGAAGGAGCCAGACGCACGATCAAGCAGCGCGCCGAACACGCTCGGGGAGTCCGGTCGCGGCAGGCACAGCCACTCGACCGAGCCGTCGGGCGCGATCAGGCAGCTCTGCTCGCAGTTGGACAGGAAGGCATAGTCGCCAATCGGCGGGAACGTGGTCATGGGCGCTAACCCCCGTGGTCAAGGCGTCCGGCGTCCTGAACCAGACGACGGTGCCGAGCTGGTGGATGGCCTGAAGCTAACTCCCGGGCCGGGCGACCGCGTCACCCCCGGTGGGTGGTCTTCGCTCCCGATGTGCCGCAGGTCCCACATCTGCCGGTAACGGCCGCCGGCCGCCAGCAGTTGCTGGTGGGTGCCCCGCTCAGCTACCTTCCCGCCGTCCAGGACCAGGATCTCGTCTACCTGATCGAGCCCGTCAAGGTCGTGCGTGATCAGCAGGGTGGCATGACCTTGGGTGGCCGCCAGGAGATCATGGCTGATGGCCTGGCGGTTGTCTGGGTCGAGGTGCGCGGTCGGCTCGTCGAGCACGAGCACCGCGGGCCCGGCCAGCAGCGCCCTGGCCAGGGCGAGCCGCTGCCGCTGGCCGCCGGACATCGCGGCGCCCCGGGTGCCCGCCCGGGTGTCCCAGCCGCGCGGCAGCGACTCAATCCAGCTCAGCAGCCGGGCCCGGCTGGCGGCCTCGCACAGTTCCTGGTCGGTCGCATCCGGGCGGGCCAGGCGGAGGTTGTCGCGGATCGAGGCAGTGAAGATGTGCGGGTCCTGCGGGCAGCCGCTGATGATCGCGCGCACGTCATCTGACGCATAGGCAGCCAGGCTGCTGCCATTGAGGGTGGCGCTCCCGCCGTCCAGCTCGCAGAACCGGAGCAGCACCGCTGCCACGGTGGATTTCCCGGCGCCGCTCGGGCCGACCAGCGCAATCCGGCGCCCCGGCGGCAGGTCCAGGTCCACCCCGGCGAGCGCGAGCGGGCCGTCAGGCTGATAGCGGACCCGGGCGCCGCGCAGCTGGACGGTCACCGGTCCGGTCGGCACTGGCTGGGGCGCCACAGGCTCGGCGACCGGATCCGTGGCGTCAAGTACCGCGCTGATCCGGGCAGCGGAGCTGCTGGCCTGGCTGAGCTGGATCGCCGCGGCGGGCAGCGCGGTCACTGCCTCGAAGGCCGCCAGGGCGGTCAGCGTTACCACCGCGAGCGGCACCCGGGTCAGCGTGCCCGATCCGACCGCCGCCACAGCCAGCAGCAGGACGCCCCAGACGGTCAGGCCGGAGACCGCCGCCATCAGCCCGGTGCCCAGGCCCACCGCGGCGGCCGAGTGGCGGGCGAGCCCGGTCAGCTCCTCGTCCACGGCGTCGGCGCGGGCCAGGGCGAGTTCCTCGGCCCCGAAAGCGTGCAGGTCGGCGGCGCCCACCAGCAGGTCGGCCACGGCCGCGCCCAGGTCTCCGCGCGCCTGAGCCGTGTGCCGTCCGGCCCGTCGCATGACCATGACCGCAAGCCAGGGGACCAGGACTCCGCCGGCCAGCAGCCCTGCGGCCAGCACGCCCCCGGCCGGGACCAGTATGAGCAGGCAGGCGGTTACCGCGCCCGCGCCGACCAGGGCTGCCGTCAGCGGCGGTCCGATACCGCGAATGAAGAGGTCCTGGGTCGCGTCCACGTCCGAGATCAGCCGGGCGAGCAGGTCACCTGAGCGGAAAGCGGCCAGGCCGGCCGGGGCCAGCCGCTCGAGCCGCTGGTAGATGGCGACCCGGACGTCCGCCAGCACCCGGAACGCGACGTCGTGCGAAGCCAGGCGCTCGAGATAGCGGAAGAGCGCCCGCCCGATGGACAGGCCGCGGACGGCGACGACGGCCACGGAGATGGCCAGGATAGAGGGATGCTGTGAGGCGCGGGCGAGCAGGAACCCCGAGGTGGCCAGAAGCGCGACCCCGCAGCCGGTCGCGAGGGCGCCGGCCACGACCGCGAGCAGCAGGCGACCCCGCAGGGGACGGGCCAGGCGGAGCAGCCGCCGTAGCGGCGCGCCGCCGGATCCGGCGATGGGTGCTGAATCCGGACCAGGCCTGGCCCGGCCGTCCAGCGGCGCGGGGGCCGTCATCGTGACGCCTCCAGGGTGGCCGCTCCCGGGGTGACCTGCCGTCCGGCCACCGGCACGATCCTGCCGTGGTCCAGGGTGACCAGCCGGTCCATGCCGCTGACCAGCCCGGGATCGTGGCTGACCAGGAGTACGGTGCGGCCGGCCATGAGGGTCTGCAGGGCCGTGATGACCTGGCCGGCGCTGGCCGGGTCGAGGTGGGCCACTGGCTCATCCAGCAACAGCAGCGGTGCGTCCCGTAGGAACGCGCGGGCCAGCGCGATCTTCTGGCGCTGACCCGCCGAAAGCTGTACCGCCCGCTCGCCTAGCTGGGTGCCGTAACCGGCGGGCAGCGCCGCGATGAACTCCGCGGCGCCAGCCAGCCTGGCCGCTGCGGCGATGGCCTCCTGACTGGCATCCGGCTGGCCGAGCGCGATGTTGCCGGCGATAGTGCCTGCGAACAGGTAGGGATGCTGCGGAACCCACGCTATCTGGGCCCGCCACGCCCGGATGGCCATCGTGGCCAGGGCAGCGCCGCCGACCTGGATGGCGCCCGAGGTCGGCTCGGTGAACCGCAGGACCAGGGCGAGCAGGGAGGTCTTGCCCGCCCCGCTCGGCCCGGTGATCATCACCCGCTCCCCAGGCCGGATCGTCAGGCTCAGCTCGTCAATGGCCGGCCTGCGGGCATCGGGATAGGTCAGGGTCACCCCGTTCAGCGTCACGTCTTCCCGGCGCAGGTCAGCGGTCAGCTGGCGGCCGGCCGCCAGCTGGGCGGACCGTTCTGCGGGCTGCGGAATGTCCAGGATCTCGAAGACCCGGCCTGCCGCGGTGGCACCCTCCATGCTGGCGTGGAACTGCGCGCCGACGTTGCGCAGCGGCAGGTAGGCCTCTGGTGTGAGCAACAGCACCAGCAGCGCTGTCTCGTAGCCCAGGTGACCGTACAGCAGCCTGAGCCCGACCTCCACCGCTACCAGCGCGGTGGCAAGGGTCGCGGCCAGCTCGAGGACCAGCGAGGACAGGAACGCGACCCGGAGCGTGGACATGGTCGCGGTGCGGTGTGCACCGGTGACCCTGGCGATCTCCTCGGCCTGCGGCTTGGAGCGGCGGAACACCTTGAGGGTCGGCAGGCCCTCGACCACGTCGAGGAAGTGACCGCCGAGCCCGGCCAGCAGCTGCCATTGACGCTGCGTTCTGGCCCTGGTGTGCAGTCCGACCAGCACGGCGAATATCGGGATCAGCGGCAGCGTCACGGCAATAACCACTGCGGAGATCCAGTCCGCAGCGGCCACCGTGGCCAGTACCGCGAGCGGCACCAGGCAGCCCAGCACCAGCTGGGGCAGGTACCGGGCGAAGTAGGTGTCCAGCGCGTCCAGCCCGCGGGTGGCCAGGGTGGCGATCTCACCGGGCTGCTGCCCGCCCAGCCAGGCCGGGCCCAGCCGCAGTGCGTGCGCGGTCAGCCTGCGCCGCAGCTGAGACTTGACCGTCGCTGCTGCCCGCAGCGCCGTGACCTCCCCGGCATAGGCCACGGCCGCCCGGGCGGCCACTACGGCCAGCAGCGCAATGATCGTGCCAGACAGGACGCTCAGCCCCGCGCCCTGGGCCGCAGTGGCGAGAGCGTGGGCGAGCAGGCCTGCCTGGGCCAGGATGAGGGCCGTTGCGGCCAGTCCGAGGCCGACCGTTACGGCCAGGTAGCTATGGGCGCCTTTCGTGTTCTGCAGCAGCCGCGAATCGAACGGCCTCACCCAGGCTCCTCTCGCTGGCCGTGCGCGCGGGCCATGCCCAGCGCGAACCGGCTTAGATCAGCTGGAGCTGGCGCGCGCGGCGGATAGCCTCGTTCCTACTAGCTACGCCTAGTTTGCGGAAGACGCTCTTCAGGTGGCTTTTGACCGTGTTGACCGAGACGAACATTTCGGCCGCGATCTCAGCCGTGCCCAGCATGTCCGACGCATGCTGCAGCACTTCGCGCTCGCGGTCGCTGAGCACCGCGACCACAGCGTGCCCTGGTGCGGCCGGGCGTGACCCATGGGCAAGCGGCTTCCGCGGGGTGGCTGCCCGGGACCGGGCTGAGCCGTTACGGCTGACCGGGCTGGCGTCCAGCAGGTGGCGGTAGGCATCGGCCAGGGCTTGATCGCGCTGCAGCGAGCCCTGGATCCAGGTCCCCTCCAGGACGAACGGCAGCCGCAGCCGCTCGCGGTCAGCCAGGCGCATGGCCTGGTCAAGCGCGCGGATAGCGCTGTCCCGGTCCTCGATCTCATGGGATAGCTGAGCATCGGCCAGCAAGGTCTCCAGACGGGCACTACCGGGTGCCCGGTCAGCAGCTGGCATCCCAGCCAGCGCCTCCCTGGCGGCCTGGAGATCCCCGGCGGCCAGCCATGCGCGGGCCAGCGCGGCCGTCGCCTCTGGTGCGGCACCCGCGCCTGCCGCGCGGGCCGCGTCCACCGCGGCAGGGATGTTTCCGTTCGCCACGTACGCCAGCGACTCAGCCAGCAAAAGGCGCTGATCGAGCCAGGACGGCGGCGACCATCCGGACCGGGCGCGGGCAATCAGCTCCAACGCCGGGTCCGGGTGCCCGCGGGCCAGCAAGCTGCGTGCCGCGACGAGACAGGCGATGGCGCCGATCAGCTTGTCTGGGCGGAGCTCCAGTGCGTCATCCGCACCCCGCAGCCAACGGCGGCCTTCGGGCAGCTCATTTCGTTCGACATGGACGTACGCCATGGCCACCATGGCGGCGCTACTCGAGCTCTCGTCGGCTGTGGCCTGGTCACCCGGGCCGGTGCCCGCCTGGTCACCCGGGCCGGGGCCGGCCGCCTGCCAGGCCAGCCCGGCGGCGTGGCTCAGCTGGCCGCGCAGGGCTGCCAGCAGCGCGAGGTGGCCGACGCAGTCGGCTCGCTGCCACGGGTTAGGCACGGCGGTGGCGGCCGCGCTCAGGGTGGCCGCGGCCTGATCGAAGTGGCCCGACCACAGTTCAACTGTTCCGCGACCCGCCTTGACCTGTGCGCTCACCCCCGGATGCAAAGCCAGCTGATCCGCGGGAATCCTGCCGATCAAGGCCGCAGCGTCCGTGGCTGCCCCCTCGGCCGCGCTGAGGTCTCCGTCCTGGCGGGCCAGGACGAGCCGTATCATCGCCCGGGCGAGCCGGGACGGGATTTCCTTATCGGCGGGGATCTGGCCGAGCAGCTGCTCGGCGGCGGTGAGCGATATGCCGGCCGTCCCGGAGCGGGTGCCGGACAGGCCGAGCGCAGCTGTCACGAGCAGCGGCTGCGGTTCGCTCCAGGCTTGGCCCCGCGGAATGCACTGCATCGCCTCAGCGAGTGGCTCGGCGCCAGCTGGCTCAATGAGCTGGCCTACGGCAAGCTCATCAACGGCTATCCGCGCGGCGAGCTGCCAGTCACCTCCTGCTGCGGCCTGGCGGACTGCCTCGATCGGCGTCCGGTTTCTCCGGAGCCATAGGGCAGCTCGCCGATGCAGGTCAGGCACGATATCTGGGAATTCGCGCCGGAGTTTCAGCCGAAGTATCTCGGTCAGCAGCGGGTGGTACCGGTACCAGCCGCCACCGAGCGGCTGGATGAGGGCGTTGGCCTGGGCCAGGGCCGGCAATGTGGTGGTGGTGCACTCATCACTGGCCACCTCGCTGGCGAGGTCGGCGCTGACCTTGTCGAGAATGCTCGTGCGCAGCAGGAACGACCTGGTGGCGGCGGGCAGGGTATTGAGTACCTCCTCCACCAGGTAGCTGGCAATGGCACTGTCCTCGGTGGCGATCTCCTTGACGAGCTGCCCTGGGTCGGGATGACTCTTCATCGAGAGCGCGGCCAGGCGCAAGGCCGCCACCCATCCTTCAGCTCGCTCGGTGAGAAACGCCAGCGACTCTGCGGGCAGCGTGATGCCGTGCTGCTGCATGAGCAGTTCGGTCTCATCGACGCTGAACGCAAGCTCCCCGACGCGGATCTCGGTCAGCTCGCCGGCTAGCCGGTAGCGGTGCAGCGGCAGGAGGGGATCGCTGCGCGAGGCCAGCACCAGGCGCAGATATGGCCTGGAGTTCCGGAGCAGCCAGGCCAGCTCGGTCAGCGGCCGGGGCTCAGTAACGAGATGGAGGTCGTCGAGGACCAGCACTACTGGTGAGCCGTGTGCTTCTATCGCCGCGGTCAGCCTGAGCAGGAACGCGTGGTCGGTGCGGTGGCCTCCCGACGCCCAGACTTTCCTCGGGATCTCGGCACCCGCGCCGCGCAAGGCCTCGACGATGTAAGACCAGAATGCCTGGGGTGGGTTGTCGTACTCATCGAGTGTCACCCAGGCGATCGGGAGAACCCCGGCCTGCGCGGCCGCCCACGATGCGATGGCCATGGTCTTGCCTGCCCCCGGAGGCCCGCTGACCAGGGTGAGCGGACCCTGCCTGCCAGCGTCGATCCGCTCGCTGATCCGCGGGCGGGGGACTAGCCAGGCCGGCAGGCCAGGAGGAGTGATCTTGGAGGCCAGGATGGTCTCTTCAGCGCGAGACGGTCGATTCCGAGGCGGGCTCGTGGCCGGTCCCCCCAGGCTAGACGTCATTGCCGTGCCTCTGCTCTTGACCACAATCTGCCTGCGTGGCTGCCGCCAGGGTCCAGAGCGGGCTAACCCTCCGCCCAGTTACTCTCCGATGAAGTTGAGATGTCAATCACCCTTCGCCTTATCCGCCCGATCTCACCCGGGTGAGACCATCACCCGGGGCCGGTGCCGCCAGGGCCTGCATCCGCCGGATGGCCGAGGTCAGGCCAGCGTCCGGGGCCAGGGCTAACCTCGGCGAGCCGCCGAACCGCGACGGCAGTGGCTACTCACCCTCTATCACCCGCGCTGGGGGAAGCATTCGCGGGCCGGCTTCGCGATATTGAGGCTGAGCGGGCTAACACTGGAACAGCTGGAGGCAGCGATGGCAGGATCAACGACGAGATCGGCTCCCCAGGCAAGCGCCTATGAAGGGGGCCGTGGAGCCGGCCTGTTGACGTTCGCAGTGGTCATCCTGACCGTTGTCGGGTTCCTCAACATCCTGGACGGCGTCGTGGCTATCGCCAGGTCGCATGTTTTCACCGCCAACGCGCATTACGTGTTCGGCGACCTGCGTGCCTGGGGCTGGACCGTCCTGATCGTCGGAATCCTCGAGCTGTGCGCGGCAGCAGGTATCGCGGTAGGCAATCAATTGGCGCGCTGGTTCGCCGTGGTTATGGTCGGGCTCAACGCCCTGGCCCAGATGCTCTTCCTTCCCGCTTACCCGTTCTGGTCACTGACGATCATCGCCATTGACGTCGTGGTGCTCTACGCGCTGTGCGTCTACGGAGGTCACCGGGCCGCGCACAGGTAAGCGCGCGCGGGTGAGAGTGACACCGAGAGATGAGCCTTTGTTACCGTCAGCAGCGTTAATCGCGTCGGCCCGGCTGCCCCGGGTCACACGGTGACGCGGCGCATGGTGGCGTAGCCGCCGCCCAGCAGCAGCACCGTGAGCGCCGCGAGCAGGCCGGTCAGCGCGGCGGCGCCGAGGGTGGCGAAGAAATGGCCGATGGCGGGCCAGGCGTGGGCGTGGCTGGCGATCACGGCGCCGGTGGCCAGCACGATGACCAGGGCGGTGATGAAGGCGAGCAGGCCGAGCAGGTTCCAGCGCTGGTAGATCAGCCCGCACCACATGCCGGAGATGAACATCAGGGTCAGCAGGACGAACGAGGTGAGCCAGGTGAGGTACCACGGGCCGGGCAGCTGACCTGGTCCAGGGCGAGCTGGCCGCGGTATTGGCGGGACAGCCCGGCCACCGAGATCGCTGGCGTCATAGCCTGGTGCCTTCCTGCGCGTGACCGGATTCGCGGATGAGCGTGACCAGCTGATCGGTGTCGATCCCGAGGCTGGCCTCGGCGACCAGCGGCTCCACATACCGTTCGGCGAACCGCTTGCGGCGGTCGGCCAGCAACTGCTGGCGGGCACCTGCTGCGACGAACATCCCGATGCCGCGGCGTTTTTCCAGCAGCCCGTCGTCGGTCAGCATGCCGATCCCCTTAGCCGCGGTGGCCGGGTTGATCCGGTAGAACGCGGCCAGCTCGTTGGTCGAGGGCACCCGCTCGCCCTCGGCCAGGGTCCCGTCCGCGATGTCCTCCGCCAGCCGCTCGGCGACCTGGACGAACAGGGGAGCCCCTTCGTCGAGGCCAGCCATCTCCGGCAACAGCCCGGTCCCTCCCGTAGTCCCTTGGTTCATTACTTAAGTAAAGTACTGGGTCTACGCCAGCGTCAACCGGCGCGCAGGACTGGAAGGTCGTACTGGGCGCTAAGCCCTGCACCAGGCACGGCTGGAGCAAACCCGGACTGTCCTAGACCGCGATGAGCAGCATGCGGCTGGCCATCGCGGTGGTGACGGCCAGGCTGCCGCACAGCAGTCCACGGACAGCCGGATCGCCGCGGACCTCCCATAGCAGGAGGCTGTTGTTCCATGCGAGGTCCCGGGCGGAGTTGATCGACCACGAGCCGACGAGATTGCAGACTGCCTGCAGATGGCGATCGGCAGCAAGCTCGGGTGCGGATTCAAAGGACTGCCGGACGGACTGCTCCGCGGCATCCAGCAGCCGGTCCACCTTCTGGTAGTCGGCTTGATGCGTGCCCGCGGACGGCGACGTAGCCAAAGTGGTGCAGGTGCCGGTCAACGCGAGCGGCAGGTCGTGGTTGATGTGGGCGTTCATGCCGGCCAGGGCGAACTGGATCGGCTCGATCCCAGGGCGCGCGCGCTGTTCGATGAGTGGCTGCCAGGCCAGCGGCACGGCCGGCGGGTTGTCCGCCGCATCCACCGCCTCGAAGTACAGGTTGGCGAAGGTGATGTCGAGCTGGGTCATGAACGCCGGATCAGCGAAGAACCCGGCGCTCAGGCTGCTGTCCACCTGCCTGGTGACCTCGAGGTACATGCGATTGAAGCAGCCCAGCCCATCATCGGCTGGAAGGGACGCCCCGATCGCCTCCATGCGGGCTATGGCCCCCGCGACCGACGTCACAGGCGTATGTACGACAGAGCCCCCGGCTGACATGACGTCACTATACGATCATCGGATCCCGCATGGCTGGCTCGCCACACTTCGTCAGTTACCGGCGGACGGCGCGGAGCAGCAGGTAATCGATTATCCGGCGTCGCCAGAGCAGGTCTACCTGCCGCAGCAGCAGACGGGCCACGGCCTGCTGCCCGGTAGGCGCAGCCGTCGCGCCGGCCAGCCGGGCTGTACTGAGCTGGAGTGCGGGGGCGATCACGCGATCGCCGCACACGGTGACCTCCACCTCGGCCAGGCCGGCCGCGCGTGCGGTCGCAGCGATCTGCCCTGCCGTCATCGCCATGCTGGGCCGGAGCCCGAACACCCGCAGCTGAGTCAGGCCAGCGAGCACCTCGGCGGGGCTCATCGGCCACCGCTGGACAGGGATATCGGAGATGCTCAGCACGCCGCCGGGACGGAGCACCCGGTAGCACTCCTGGAAAAAGGCCTGGCGGGAGCGGAAATGGAACGCCGCCTCCACGCTGATGACCCCATCGACCGTTCCATCGGCGATCGGCAGCCGGGCAGCGTCGCCAGCCACCGGCGCGGCGGCGGCCTGCCCGAGCCGGTCCCGGCCTGCCGTCAGCTGCCACTCGGTGATGTTCACTGCTACCAGCCGGCGCGGCCGGACCGCCTCAGCGATCAGCGGATCCTGGGTGCCGAGCCCGTTCCCGACATCCAGGATCACGCCCCCGGCCGGCAACGCCGACGCGAGCGTCCTGACCAGCCGGCGGCAAGCGGCTTCGGCCTCACCCTCCGCACCTGGCCCCTCCCACAACCCCAGGTTCAGCCAGCCCGGCGCCACGGCCAGGAAGAAGTCCGATCCAATGCTCTCGTAAACCCGCGCGGCGGGATTCCCGCCCTGCTTGAACAGTGCGGCGGCATGCCGCACATGCTGGCCTGTCCATCCCGTGACCCACGCTGGCTTGACTGCCACCCCGCACCCACCTCCGGAACACCGCCCCAGACTGACCACACAGTTACCGGGCCGGGCTCATGGGACCGTTGACTACCTCAGCATCGCTAATCCCCTGGGGCAGGGCCAAGGGCGTAGCTCACCTTCTCCATCACGAGCACACCCTGGCCGCGCCGCTCGCCCACTGGTTACGCATGGCCATGCGGGCTGGGCGGGCAGGCCGGCGACCCCGGTACCTGCAGGTGTTGGATGAGCGGGGGCCTTGACGAGCAAGGGAGATGAGTTTCGGATGAAGCCGGTACTGGATGGCACGGTCGCGCTGGTGACCGGGGCTTCGAGCGGCATCGGTGCGGCCACCGCGGCCGCGCTCGCCGCCCAGGGCGCTGCCGTGGCGCTGGCCGCGCGGCGCGGGGACCGGCTCGCCGCGCTCGCCGCTGGCATCAGCGACGAGGGCGGCACCGCGCTGGTGCTGGAGTGCGACGTCGCCGACGAGCAGCAGGCGGCCGGCGCCGTCGAGCGCACGGTCGCCGAGCTGGGCCGCCTGGACACGCTTATCAACAACGCCGGCGTGATGCTGCTTGGCCCGGTGGCCGGCGCACCCCTGCCGGAATGGCAGCAGATGGTGGAGCTCAACGTGCTCGGCCTGCTCTACTGTGCGCATGCCGCATTGCCGCATCTGCTGCGTGCCGCCGGGGAGAGGCCGCGCCAGGTCGCCGACATGGTGAACATCAGCTCGGTGGCGGGCCGGGCGGCCCGCAACGGCAACGGTGTCTACTCGCTGACCAAGCATGGCATCGGCGCGTTCAGCGAGTCCCTGCGCCAGGAGGTGGCCCGGCAGTACCTACGCGTCTCGCTGGTCGAGCCCGGCGCGACCGCGACCGAGCTGGCCAGCCACAACCGGCCCGAGGTGCTCGAGAGCATACGGAACCAGTTCGGGCAGCGGATGGAGGCCGCGGACATCGCCGACGCCATCACCTACATCGTTACCCGGCCGCGGCATGTCGCGGTCAATGAGATGCTGATCCGCCCCACCGAACAGCAGCGGTAATCCAGCACCGGCACGGTGTCTCAGCACACCTGCTCCTGCCCGGCGCCCGGCAAGGCCGTCACCCATGATGGGTGATGACATGAGCGGACCCCGCGGCGATCATCCGAGTACCGGGCCATAGGACCGGCGGCCAGCAACCCGGGGTCAGCGCCGGGCCAGGCACAGATCAGCGGAACGCGAGGATCGTCTTGCCAGGTGGGCGTGGGTATGCGCCGCTCTCGATGGCGCGCCGCCATTCGGCCGGGCCGCATGGGCGTCCCCGGCCGCTGGCCCAGCGGCCAGCCCGCCGATGGCATCCTTGCCCGCGTGCTGGTGGGGTGGTGGTGTGAGAGCCGCTTATGAGCATGTGATGAGGCTGGATGATGTGGCGCGGCGCATCGGGGAGCTGGCTGCGCGAACGGTCATCTTCGATGTGGAGCCTCTCGTGGCTTATTGGGATAGCGGCCAGGAGGCTCTTGACCAGGGGATCGCCCTGGTGCTCAGCCAGCTCGCCGGGATGCCGGGGGTGCAGGTGGTGTGCTTTGCCACGAATTCGGTGCGGCGCCCGGCGACTGTGCCGGATGGTGCCGGGATGCGGGTCGTCTACCTGGCCTCGGCGGGTAAGCCGCTACGGACAGCTCGCTATGAGAGTTTCCCGAAGCCCGGGGTGGTGGTCGGCGACCAGCTCGCTACGGATGGGCTCTTGGCCTGGCGGCTTGGGTATTCCTTCGTGCAGTACCGGCCGCCCTCCGGGGATGTTCCTGCCGGGCCGCGGCTGATGGATGGGGTCGGGAGGCTGGTGCGGCCGCTGTTCTTCACGCGAGCTGGCTGACCGCCCGCGCTGCATGGTCGCCATCTCACACTGTCCGACCGGCCCAGCGATGCTGGGCCTCGAGAGGGCCACGAGGCTGGAATAGGGTGTGGCGATGAAGAAGCGCTGGCTGGCCCGGTTGTCGTTGGTGCTGATGCTGGCGGCGGCGGCGGTGCTGGTTGGTTTTGCGGGGCTGCGCAGCCTGGCGCTGGTGGGTATCGGCCTGCTGGGCGTGTGCGTGGTCGTGGCGGCCGGATACTGGTTCCTGGCCAACAGGGGCGTACTGCGGTGGCTCGCGTTGGCCTTGGTGGTCCTGGTGCCCATCGCCATCCTTGTGCTCGACGTGCTGCACCAGCTGCTGTGGGTGGCAGTGCTCTCGATCGCGCTTGCCCTGCTCGGGGTGGCGACGGCCCGGGTGTCGCTGAGTACCGGCGGGGAGAACACGGCCATGCCGGCTTACCCGGCGTCCCGGCCGCGACGCGCGTTCATCGTGATGAACCCCCGGTCGGGTGGCGGGAAGGTGGCGAAGTTCGGGCTGAAGGAGAAGGCCCAGGCGCTGGGAGCGCATGTGGCCATGCTCGAAGGTCCTGAAATCGTGGATGTCGCGGCCCTGGCCACCAAGGCAGTGGCGGAGGGGTGCGACCTCCTCGGGGTGGCCGGGGGTGACGGGACCCAGGCGCTGGTGGCGGGGATCGCGGCAGAGCATGATCTGCCGTTCCTGGTCATCAGTGCCGGCACCCGCAATCACTTCGCGCTGGACCTGGGGCTGGACCGGGAGGACCCGTCCACCTGCCTTGATGCGCTCACTGACGGCGAGGAGCTGCGGATTGACCTGGGCATCATCGGTGGCCGCACGTTCGTGAACAACGCGTCCTTCGGTGCCTACGCCGAAGTGGTGGAGAGCCCGGCGTACCGCGACGATAAGGTGGGCACGACCCTTCAGGCCATGCCTGACGTGCTGAAAGGTCACCGTGGTGCCCGGCTGGCCGCCCGCGCTGGCGATGTCACGGTTGACGGGCCGCAGGCCCTGCTGGTGAGCAACAACCCCTACGAGATGGGCGATATCGCAGGCCTGGGCAGGCGCGCCCGGCTCGACGCCGGCGCACTCGGCTTCGTGGCTGTGACAGTGAACAGTGCCCGGCAGGCGATCGGGCTCATCCGCCGTGGGAACGGCCGTGGGCTGGTCTTCGGCACTGCGGAGGAGATCATCGTCCACGCCGACGCAGCCGAAGTGCCCGTCGGGATCGACGGCGAGACCATCATGATGCCCGCCCCGGTGCGCTGTGCCATCCGGCCCCGGGCACTCAGGGTGCTCGTCCCCAAAGACCGCCCCGGCGTATCTCCGCCCAAGCCAGCCCTTGACTGGCCCAGCCTCTGGCGGCTGGCCTCCGGTCACGGCCCCGGTCCGGATCGGACGCAAGCCCAGCAGCGCGATCGGGCCGCCTGACTGCTGCCTCAGCGGCGGACGGAAGGCGCGGCGAGCGGCGGCGGCAGCGCGCACGCGCCGCAGGTACCCGGCGAGTACCTGGCGCAGCGCGGCGCAGTAGCTCCGGTCCTAAACCGGACCACTGAATCGCCATGAGATTGGACCTCATCAGTGCTCCAGTTGACCCCTACGGTCACCTATATGAGCACCAAGACCCAGACCGGGCACCCCCGGCGCCGCGCTCGGGTTGCTCACGCAGGCTGTGGCCTCGACGATGAGCCGCTGGTGGGCCGGGCGCTACGGTGACCGGCATGGTCTAGCTGGCCTGCTGGTTCCCGGGCTGCTGACCGCCGCCGCCGGGATGACCCTGCTGATCTGGGTGACCGCCCCGGCCGTCCTGATAACGGGCATGTGCCTGTTCGGGGCCGGCTTCGGGATCAGCCAGAACGCTACCTTCACGCTGATGATCGACCGCGCGCCAGTCGCCGGCTACGGCACGGTCAGCGCGTTGTGGAACCTGGCCTATGACGCCGGGTACGGAGCCGGTCCCGCCGTGTTCGGCGTCTTCGTGGTCTACACCGGCTATCCGGCGGCCTTTGCCCTCACCGGGATGCTGATGCTCGCCGCGCTCGTGCCCGCCGTGCGTGACCGCGCCTCGGGGTAGCGGTCGAAGTAGGTCAGGGGGACCCGGTGGGTGCCTCGATGTCGTCATAGACGCGGGCCGCGGCCAGCAGTCCGTCCGGGCCTCGCTCGTAGATCCCGATTCCCGCCTGGGGCGGCAGGTCGTGGCTGCCCCAGCGGACGCAGTTGTATTCCACCGCGCAGCGCACGCCATCGTCGGTCACGGTGCAGTGCTGGAGGCCGATGCCGCCGCCGGCGCTGAAGCGTGTGGTGAAGAACGAGCGGAGTTCAGCGGTGCCGCGGTGGGCGTAGTGCGGGCCGATGGGCTCGCGGAAATACCCATCCGGCGCGAAGGCGTTCACCATTGCTTCGGCATCACCAGCGTCGAGCGCGGCCTGGTAGCGGCCGACGACATCACCGAGGTGGACGTGCCCCGGCTTGAGTATGGGCGGCCTGACGTGGCGCCGTCCGTCGACGGGCCACTGGCTGCAGTAGGTGCGGAACACGACCGACCAGTCGTCGGGGGATTCGGCGACGACCGCCACCGGCCACGCCAGGTCCCGCCCGCCGCCGTCCAGGTGGGCCAGGATCTCGACCACGGCCCGCCCGCCAGCACAGGTGGAGGCCACGGTCTCGGTCCGGACGCGGCGCTCGGCCAGCCAGGATTGATTATGGCTGACGAACCGCCGCAGTTGCTTGTGGCCACGGATCTCGCCTGCGCGGGGATCATAGATCACCACCTCGCCCGGCCACACAGTCTCCAGCGCGTGGCTGTCACCGTTGTTCAGCGCGGTGAAGTACTGCCCGACCGGATCAGCCTGACCCTCGGCGCGGGTCTGCTTGCGCGCCAGCTCCACGGCACTGGTGAAGTCCGGAAACCACGGCATCTCAACCCCCATACTCCCGGGCCGGCCGGACATTTTCCCGCGGACGCCCGTCCTTGCTGTCCGGCAACGTACTCATCCCCAGCGCCGGCCGGTTGAAAGCCCGCCGCCCGGGCAGCCCCGGAGTGTTCATCGCGCTAGTCCAGCCCTGACCGCCGGTGATGGCATGAGCTCACCCGCGAGTAGCGGGCGGCTGAGGGTGTTGCCCGCCGGAGCCAGCGGGCATGCCCAGGCCGGGTTGTAGGCGCAGGAGGGGTTGTAGGCGAAGTTGAAGTCGAGGATCAGCCGGCCATCGTCGCCGCCGAGATCCGCGCCCTTCACCGTGTCGATCAGGTACCGGCCCCCGCCATAAGTTGCCGCACCCGCACTCCCGTCCTTCACCGGGACGAACACGCCTCCACCGTAGGAGCCCAGCCACCACACGTCCAGATCGCCGGCCCCGGGCAGGTGCGCACACCCGATGCGGTCAAACCGGACGATCCCATCGGTACCTGTGGCCGCCTCCATGTGCTTGGACGGCACGTCGGTGTCCACGATGACGTCGAAGCGCAGCTGCGGATTGTAGCCCGCGACTGGCGGGCCCGGGTAACGGGCGCGCCCGGGCCGGGGAACGGGTGAGTCCGGATGGGTACGCAGCAGCTCGTCGCGGGTCCTGCGCCAGTGATCGTGCGCGGCCACGGGGTCCGGCTCGGCGCGAACCTCCGCATACAGCCGGGCGATCCTGCGACGCCAGTCGAGCAATGTCAGCGACATGCGCACCTCCACGTGGCCATTCTCGCGAACGCCGCCAAGTGGCTCGCCAGCGAGGCGGCGAACCGTGCGGCGGACCACGTCACCGGCATTCTCGGCCTGCCCAGGTCATACTGATCAGATGCCGATTCTCGATCGCTTCCGCCTCGACGGCCGGGCCGCCATTGTCACCGGAGCCTCGTCAGGACTGGGTGTCGCCTTTGCCAGCGCGCTCGCCGAGGCGGGAGCCGACGTGATCCTGGCCGCCCGCCGGATTGACCGGCTGGAGGCGGTGCGGGCCGCCATTGAGGCCACTGGGCGGCGGGCTCTCGCCGTCGGCACGGACGTATCGGTTCCCGGCGACTGCCGCCGCCTGGTCGAGACGGTGATCGAGACCTTCGGCCACGTCGAGATCCTCGTCAACAACGCAGGGATCGGGACGGCCGTCCCGGCCACCCGCGAGAAGCCTGAGCAGTTCCGGCGCGTCATCGACGTCAACCTGAACGGCTGCTACTGGATGGCGCAGGAGTGCGGCCGCGTGATGCAGCCGGGTTCTTCGATCGTCAACATCAGCAGCGTGCTGGGCATCACGACCGCCGGGCTTCCCCAGGCGGCCTACAGCGCGAGTAAAGCCGGGCTGATCGGGCTGACCCGGGACCTCGCGCAGCAATGGACGGGCCGCAAGGGGATCCGGGTCAACGCGATCGCGCCAGGGTTCTTCCGTTCCGAGATGACCGGGCAGTACACCGAGGACTACATCGCGGCACAGTCGCAGCGGATCGTCGCGGGCCGGTGGGGCGAAGCACCAGAACTGGCCGCGGCGCTGGTTTTCCTCGTGAGCGATGCGGCGAGCTACATCACGGGCCAGACAGTCGTCGTGGACGGCGGCCTCACCCTCACCTGACCCAGGCTAGGAGCCTGGGTGGTTACCGGCCTGTGCGCCGGCCTGCCCCTGGCCACGTCGTCGCCATTGACATCGACGCGAGCCCAGCCGGCGGCTAGCCCCGGCCAGCACCTCAGACTGGAGGACGGCGGCCTGGTCGCGGCCACTCCGCTGCCAGCCCGGCCCGTGCACCCGGCGTAGTCACGGCCGCCCGCGCCGCGGCTCAGCTTGCATGTTCATGCATAGAACGGCATACTTTTGCGTGTGTCCAAGGTGATCAGCTCTTTGCCCATCGGTGAGCGAGTCGGCATTGCCTTCTCCGGCGGGCTCGACACCTCGGTTGCGGTCGCGTGGATGCGCGACAAGGGCGCGGTGCCGTGCACATACACCGCTGACCTCGGGCAATACGACGAGGCCGACATCGGCTCGGTCCCCGGGCGGGCCAAGTTGTACGGCGCCGAGATCGCCCGGCTGGTCGACTGCCGCGCGGCCCTCGTGGAGGAGGGGCTGGCCGCGCTGGCCTGCGGGGCTTTCCACATCCGCTCGGGCGGCCGGTCCTACTTCAACACCACCCCGCTGGGCCGGGCCGTTACGGGCACCCTGCTGGTGCGGGCGATGCTCGAGGACGACGTCCAGATCTGGGGCGACGGTTCGACGTTCAAGGGCAACGACATCGAGCGGTTCTACCGCTACGGGCTGCTAGCCAACCCGAACCTGCGCGTCTACAAGCCGTGGCTCGACGCGGCCTTCGTCAGCGAGCTCGGCGGCCGCCGCGAGATGAGCGCGTGGCTGCTCGTCCACGACCTGCCCTATCGCGACAGCGCAGCGAAGGCCTACTCGACCGACGCGAACATCTGGGGGGCCACCCACGAGGCCAAGACCCTCGAGCACCTCGACAACGGGATCGAGACCGTCCAGCCGATCATGGGCGTGCGGTTCTGGGACCCGGCGGTCGATATCGCGGCGGAGGAGGTCACGATCGGCTTCGAGCGGGGCCGGCCAGTGGCGATCAACGGATCGGAGTTCGCCACCCCGGTCGACCTGGTCCTGCAGGCCAACGCGATCGGGGGACGGCACGGGCTGGGCATGTCCGACCAGATCGAGAACCGGATCATCGAGGCCAAGAGCAGGGGCATCTACGAGGCGCCGGGCATGGCGCTGCTGCACACCGCGTACGAGCGGCTGGTCAACGCGATTCACAACGAGGACACCGTCGCGAACTACCACACCGAAGGGCGCCGGCTAGGCCGGCTGATGTACGAGGGCCGCTGGCTCGACCCACAGGCGCTGATGCTGCGCGAATCACTGCAGCGTTGGGTGGGCGCCGCGGTCACCGGCGAGGTCACCTTGCGGCTGCGCCGCGGCGAGGACTACTCGATCCTCGACACCACCGGTCCCGCGTTCAGCTATCACCCCGACAAGCTGTCGATGGAGCGCACCGAGGACTCCGCATTCGGCCCGCTGGACCGGATCGGCCAGCTCACCATGCGTAACCTCGACATCGCTGACTCACGCGCCAAGCTCGAGCAGTACGCGGGCCTCGGCATGGTCGGCACTGCTCACGCCCAGCTGATCGGGGCCGTGCCCCAGACCGGGCTGGTTGGCCAGATGCCTCAAGGGGGAGCCGAGGCGATCGCCTCCCGCGGCGAGGTGGACCAAGACGACGAGTTCCTTGACCGCGCCGCGATGGAGTCAGGTACCGACTGACCGCCGTCCGGGCTGGCGCGGCACCCTCAGCTCAGGCGCTGAGCAGTGCGGCGAGTTGCTGGGCGTTGACCTGGGCGTAGTCGCGGTAGCAGTTGTTGAACAAGACGTGGGTATCTTCCGCGTCGCGGGCCAGGCCGGCGATCTTGGGCGCCCACCCGGCCAGCTCCTTGTCGCGGTAGCGGTAGCCGAACCGCTCGTGGATGTCCTTGCTCTCCCACTTCCCGGAGTGGCCATGGAAGCGGACCACAGCCAGGTCAGGAGCGGTGACGGCGAGTACCGGCGGGATGGAGTCCCGGTGGCCCTGGGGCATGTCCACGCATACGTACGGCAGCTGATGGGAGGACAGGAAGTCCAGCGTCTCGGCCTGGTTGTTCTCGGTCATCCAGGTGCGGTTGCGGAACTCCACGCACACCCGGTCCGGCGCGGCCCGCTGTGCGCAGGCCAGGATGTAGTCCTTGCGACCGCGGCCGATGGGGAACCAGGGCGGGAACTGCAACAAGATCGCGCCCAGCTTCCCGGCCTGGCGCAAGGGTCCCAGCGCAGCCAGGAACCGCGTCCACGCCTCATCGGTCACCTCTGACGGGATGTCCTTGAGGTAGATCCGGTCCTTGCCGGTCTTCTCCGCGGCCGGGCGCAGATCTTTCGGCAGCGAGGCGACGGGGGTGGGGTGCTGGGTGAACAGGCTGAACGCTTTCACGTTGAACGTGAACCCGGCCGGGGTCCGCGCCGCCCATGCCGCGGCGGTCTGCTCACCGGGCAGCGCGTAGTAGGTGGCGTCCACCTCGACCAGCGGGAACTGGCGGGCGTAATAGCGCAGCCGCTGCTCCGGCGTGTCCGCCTCTGGCGGATACCAGCCGGACTCGATCAGCGTCCGGTCCGTCCAGGACGCCGTGCCCACCCGGACCTGCTCCATACCCGCAGCCTAAGAGACCTACGCGCCAGCTGCCTCGGCGGGCACCGGTGCCTCGCCGCCCGCCGGGCGGCGTACCCGGCGGGCGCGGCGGGGCCCGCGCCGGCTCGACTCGCGGATCACCAGGTCCGGCTCGAATACGACCTGCCGGTGCCGGTGCTCGCCGCCGCCGAGGGCCTCCTCGATGAGCAGCTGGGCGGCCGCCCGGCCGAGCTGCTGGCGGGGCTGGCGCACCGAGGAGAGTGGCACCGCCGCCGCGGATGCGAACACGACGTCGTCGTAGCCCACGATGGCGATGCCGTCGGGCACTGTGATCCGGTGCGTGGTCATTTCCTGCAGCACGCCCAGTGCGAGGAGGTCGTTGGCGCAGAACACGGCGGTGGGCCGGACCCCGGCGGGCAAGCCTGCGATCACGGCGCCAGCTCGCTGCCCGGCGGTCACGTTCAGCGCCGGGGTCTCGATCACGTGCAGGTCGGCTCCGTCCCGGCCCGCTCGTTCCATGGCCCGGACCGCGCCGTCCCGCCGGTCGGTCACCTGCCGGGTGCTCATCGGGCCGCCGACGTAGGCGATCCGCTCATGGCCCAGCTCCAGCAGGTGCGACACGGCCAGGTCGCCGCCGAGTACGTCGTCCACGGACACCGAGCACTGGCCCCGGGAGGGCGACCGGCTGTCCACCAGGACGACCGGGGTGCCGCGCTGCTGTACCCGGGCCAGCCGCTTGTCCGCCCCGGCGACCGGCGTGATCAGGATGCCCTGCACCCGGTGCTCCTCCAGCACCTCGAGGTAGCGGGATTCCTTGGCCTTCTGGTCGTCGCTGTTGCACAGGATGACCGCCAGGCCTGACTCGCTCGCCTCGTCCTCGACCCCGCGGGCGACGTCAGTGAAGAACGGGTTGGCCACATCGAGGACCACCAGCCCGATGGTGCGGCTGCGGCCAGCCCGCAGCTGGCGGGCTGACTCGTTCCTGATGAACCCCAGTTCCTTGATGGCCGCCTGGACCCGGCTGCGGGTCGGCTCGGCCACCACATCGGGCCGGTTGAGCACGTTGGAGACAGTGCCGAGGGACACGCCGGCTAGGGCGGCGACCTCCCTGATACTGACCGGCGTGTCGGCCACGACTCCTCCTGGGCGGTACCTCTGCGGTCAGTGTCGTGCGCAGCGCGGGAACGTCTCCACCAGGCGCGCCAGCACGATACCGGGCACGAAACCTGTCTGTAACGATTCGATCATCGCGGCTGGGCCTCTATTGACAGGGTCGTTGCTTAGCTCGACACTGCTGCACATACTTGAAACGTTATAGCACACTTCTCACCCGCCCGCCGCGGGCTGTCCATCGCGGACCAGCAGATCGTCGAGATCGCGAAGGCGCTGTCGCTGGACGCCCGGGCCATCGTGATGGACGAGCCCACCGCGGCCCTGTCCGCCGCAGAGGTCGCCCGGCTGTTCGAGGTGGTGCGCACGCTGCGGTCCGGCGGTGCGGCGGTCCTGTTCATCTCGCACCGCCTGGAGGAAGTCTTCGAGATCTGCCAGCGGGTGACCGTCATGCGGGACGGCAGGCACGTGCTGACCAGTGAGCTGGCCGGGCTGACCGCGGATGACCTGGTCCGCGCGATGGTGGGCCTGGAGATGGTGGAGCGGGCGGCCGGCCAGCGCGGCGTTCCCGGTGAGCTCGTCCTCACGGTGGAGCAGCTGACCCGGGAAGGCGTATTCACCGACGTCTCCCTGCAGGTACGGGCCGGGGAGATCGTGGCCCTGGCCGGGCTGGTCGGATCGGGCCGCAGCGAAGTGGCCCGGGCCGTGTTCGGCATCGACCGGTACGACGCCGGCCGGGTGCTGATCCGCGGCCGGGGGCTGCGCCGGGCGTCGCCGACCGCCGCGATGGCCGCCGGGGTGGGCTTCGTCCCCGAGGACCGGCGCCAGCAGGGCCTGGTCATGGACATGTCGGTGCAGCAGAACGTGGCGCTCGCCTCCCTTCGCCGGCTGCGCAAAGCGGGCCTGGTCAGGTCCGCGGCCGAGCGGGCGTTCGCGGCCGACTGGGCGGTGCGGCTCAACCTGAAGTACGGCAAGCTCATCGACCCGGTATCGCGTCTGTCCGGCGGCAACCAGCAGAAGGTCGTGCTGGCCAAGTGGCTGGGACGCCAGCCCGCACTGCTGATCGTGGACGAGCCGACCCGCGGCATCGACATCGCCACCAAGGCGGAAGTGCACCGGCTGCTGGTGCGGCTGGCCAGGGAAGGGGTCGCGATCCTGATGATCTCCTCGGAGCTGCCCGAGGTGCTGCACGTCGGCGACCGGATCCTGGTCATGCGCGAAGGGCGGCTGACCGCGGAGTTCGGGCACGCGGACGCCTCGGAGGAAAAGATCATGGCCGCTGCGACCGGCCAGCTGCAGGAGCAGGCATGACGACAGCCGTGGCCCAGCGCCAGGAGCCAGCCGGGGCCCCGCCGGGCAGCGGCTCCCGCCGGCTCACCGAGCGGGTGTTCCGGATCCGGGAGTCCGGCATCATCGCCGTGCTCGTGGTGTTCGTCGCGGTGACCACCAGCATCCACCCATCGTTCCTGAACGAGCAGAACGTGCAGTTCCTGCTCACCAACACGACCGTCTTCGCCCTGCTCGCGCTGGGCGAGACCATGGTGGTGGTCAGCCGGAACGTGGACCTGTCCATCGGTTCCATCCTGGGCCTGTCCGCCTATGTCTCGGCGGGAATGTTCGGGCAGCATCACGGGATCGGGGTCCCTGCGGTCTTCCTGGTCGGGCTGGGCATCGGGCTCGCCTGCGGAATGGCCAACGGGCTCATGGTCGCGATCGGGCGGGTGCCGAGCCTGGTGGTCACCCTGGCCACCCTGTACATCATCCGGGGCATCGACATACTCGTCGTCGGCGGCAACGAGGTGGTCGCCCAGAGCCTCCCGGCCAGCTTCACCAACATCCCCCGGGCCACCGTGCTCGGCGTTCCCTACCTGGCCATCGTGATCGCCGTGGTGATCGGGATCGGCGCGTACTACCTGCGCGCGTTCCGGTCCGGGCGCGAGCTCTACGCGATCGGCTCGAACCCGGAGGCGGCCCGGCTGGCGGGCATCCCGGTCGGCAAACGGATCTTCACCGCGTTCACGGTGAGCGGGGCCATCGCCGGGGTGGCCGGGGTGCTGTGGGCCGCGCAGTACCAGACCATCGACTCCACCGCGGGCACCGGCTACGAACTGACCGTCATCTCCGCGGTCGTCGTCGGTGGCGTGGCCATCTTCGGCGGCAGCGGGAGCGCGGTCGGTGCCGCGGTCGGCGCCCTGCTGCTCAGCAGCATCAACTCGGCGCTGAACGTGCTGGGGATCTCGCCGCTGTGGCTGGAGGCCATCTCCGGGTTCCTGCTCCTGCTGGCCATCACGCTCGACCGGGTCATCTCGCTGCGGCTCATGGCCGCCCTGCGGCGAAGGAGTGCCGGCGTTGGAACCTGACCTGAACTCCCGTGCCGCCGGGGCCACGCTCGAGGAGGTCACCGGCCGCGAGCCCGCTGCGGCCGCCGGGCCAGCCGGGCCGCTCCGCGCGGCGATGCGCGGCTCGCTGCGCTGGGAGACCGGCCTCGGGCTCCTGGTCGCGGCCATCGTGATCTTCGGTGCGGTCAGCTCGCCCCAGTTCCTGACCAGCGGTAACTTCTTCAACACCGGGGTGACCACCGGTGAGGTAGCGATCATGGCGCTGCCGATGACGCTGATCGTCATCAGCGGTGAGATCGACCTGTCGGTGGCCTCGATCCTGGGCATGTCCAGCGCCATGCTCGGCTACCTGTGGGAAAGGCACTGGCCGATGCTGGCCATCTTCGTGGTGGTCGGGCTGCTCGGGATCGTGGCCGGCCTGATCAACGGCCTGCTGGTGACCCGGGTCGGGCTGCCATCCCTGGCGGTGACCATCGGCACGCTTGGCCTGTACCGGGGAGTGGCGCTGATCCTGCTCGGGCCGAGCACGGTCTCCAATTTCCCCGCCCGCTACACCAACATCGGGGTGCTGCCCATCCCGCATACCCAGCTCCCGTGGAACGTAGCGATCTTCGCCGTGCTCGCGGTGATCTTCGGGGTCGTGCTGCACGCCACCGCGACCGGCCGGTCCATCTACGCGATGGGCGCGAGCCCCGAAGCCGCGCTGTTCGCCGGGATCCGGGTCAAGCGGGTCAAGACCATGCTGTACGTGGTGTCCGGCCTGGTCTGCGCGATGGCGGGGGTGCTGTGGACGTTCCGGCTGGCCACCGCAGTGCAGAACAACGGACTCGGCCTCGAGCTGGATGTGGTGGCCGTCGTGCTGCTCGGCGGGGTCTCCATCTTCGGCGGCAAGGGAACGATGGCCGGCGTGGTGCTGGCCGTGATCGCCTTCGCCGCGCTGCAGAACGCTCTCCTGCTGACCAACTTCAACCAGGAGGCCACTGGCATCGTCATCGGGGCCCTCCTGCTGGTCAGCGTCTTCGCCCCGAACCTCGCCGCACTCCGGCGCCACCACCTGCCCCGGTGGGTCACCGGATCCAGGAGAGGTGCCCGAACCCCGTCCACCAATGCCTGACATGACAAGGCGCGTCCGAGGGGGACATCCCGGCCCGAGACATCCCGGCAGGGGCTGTCTCGGCCCGGGCGCGTGGCGTCCCGCACACCGGTCACAGGTCCGGTCCAGTCCATTCCACCGAAGTCACTAGGCACGGCCCGATTTGAAAGGATTCAGAATGAAACGTTCTGTCAAGAGAGCCCTCTGGGCACCCGCGGTGCTGTTGGTCGCCTCCGCCACGCTCGCCGCGTGCAGTTCCTCCGGGACCAGTTCGGGTAGTTCCTCCCCGTCCGCCTCGTCCAGCTCCGGGGCCTCCGGGGCACTGAAGACCGGGCTGAACGTCTTCGTGATCCCGAAGAACCTCGGCAACCCCTACTTCACCACGGCCGACAGCGTGAAGTCGGGCGGTGCCCTCGCCGCGCTGCAGACCCTCGGTGAGCACGGGTCGGAAACCAGCGGGACGGCGGCCACGCCTGCCTCCGAGCTTCCGGCCATCCAGGCCGCGATCACCAAGGGCGCCAACGCGCTCATCGTGTCCGCTACCGACCCGACCGCACTGTGCCCGACCCTGAAGGCCGCGATGGCCAAGGGCATCACCGTGGTCACCTACGACTCCGACGCCCCCACCTGCCGGAGCCTGTTCGTGAACCAGGCGTCAACCGCTCAGATCGGGACCAGTGAGGTGGATCTGCTGGCGAAGGAGATCGGCAGCAGCGGCCAGATCGCGATCGTGTCCGCCGCGGCCTCCGCCACGAACCAGAACGCCTGGATCGGCTACATGAAGCAGGAGCTGAAGAAGTACCCGAACATGAAGCTGGTCTCCACCGTCTACGGCAACGACGACCCGACCACCGCCACCCAGGTGACCCAGGGCCTGCTGCAGCACTACCCGAACCTCAAGGGGATCATCTCGCCGACCACGGTGGGCATCCTCGCCGCCGCCCAGGTGGTCTCCTCGTCCAAGTACAAGGGCAAGGTCATCGTGACCGGGCTGGGCACGCCGGACTCGATGAAGACGTACGTGGCCAACGGCGTCGCCCCGGCCTTTGAGCTGTGGAACCCGGCCGACCTCGGCTACCTGGCCGCCTACGCCGCGGTCAACCTCGCCTCTAAGAAGATCACCAACGCCGCCGGGCAGTCCTTCACCGCTGGCAAGCTGGGCAAGTTCACCGTCGGGGCGGACAACAGCATCCTGCTCGGCCCGCCCTTCGTGTTCACCAAGTCCAACATCAACAACTTCAACTTCTAACCGGCCCGGGCGTGCGTGATCATGGGATCGGTGTGGCCAGCACGATCCCATGATCACGCCGCCTCATCCGGGCAGACCAGCAGGGAGGAACCTGGTGGAGCGCGTCTGTTTCCTCGGCCGCGTCCGGCCCGGCCGGCTGGCGGAGTACCGCCAGCGGCACGGCGAAGTCTGGCCGGAGATGCTGGCCGCGCTCCGGGCCTCAGGGTGGACCAACTACTCGCTGTTCCTGACCGACGACGGGCTCCTCGTGGGCTATCTGGAAACCGACGACTACGCCGCGGCACTAGCGCGGATGGCGGGCACCGCCGTCAACCGCCGCTGGCAGGAGGACATGGCGCCGTATTTCGCCGATCTCGGTGACCAGGACCCCGACCAGGGCTTCCGGAGAATCGACGAGATATTTCACCTGGACTGAGCCAGACCGAGTTGTGCTGCCTGGAGATGACCTGACATGCCTGACCTGACCGCCGTGCAGACCGCCTTGAGGGCGCAGCGGATCGAGCTCCCGTCCTGGGCGTTCGGGAACACCGGGACCCGGTTCAAGGTGTTCGCCCAGCCGGGGGTGCCGCGCACGCCACAGGAGAAGATCGCGGACGCGGCGCAGGTGCACCGGTTCACCGGGGTGGCGCCCAGCGTGGCAGTGCACATCCCGTGGGACAAGGTGGACGACTACGCCGCCCTGGCCGCCTACGCCACGGACCAGGGGGTGGCGATCGGGACCGTCAACGCGAACGTGTTCCAGGACGACGACTACAAGCTGGGCAGCGTGGCCAACCCCGACCCCCAGGTCCGCCGCAAGGCCGTCGGCCACCTGATGGAATGCGTCAACATCATGGACGCGACCGGGTCACGGGACCTGAAGCTGTGGTTCGCGGACGGTACCAACTACCCCGGCCAGGACGATATCCGGGCCCGGCAGGACCGGCTGGCCGAGGCGCTGGCCGAGGTCTACCAGCGGCTCGGCCCGGCGCAGCGGATGCTGCTTGAGTACAAGCTGTTCGAGCCATCCTTCTACACCACAGACGTGCCCGACTGGGGCACTTCGTTGCTGCACTGCCTGGCACTCGGCCCGCAGGCTGAGGTCGTGGTGGATACCGGCCACCATGCGCCCGGCACCAACATCGAGTTCATCGTCGCGCTGCTACTGCGGGCCGGGAAGCTCGGCGGGTTTGACTTCAACAGCCGCTTCTACGCCGACGACGACCTGATGGTGGGTGCCGCCGACCCGTTCCAGCTGTTCCGCATCCTGCATGAGGTGGTGGCCGCGGACGCGCTGCGGCCGGCCGCGGGCATCGCGTTCATGCTGGACCAGTGCCACAACATCGAGCCCAAGATCCCGGCGCAGATCCGGTCGGTGATGAACGTCCAGGAGGCCACGGCCAAGGCCCTGCTCGTCGACACCGCCGCGCTGGCCGCCGCGCAGCAGGCCGGGGACGTGCTCGGCGCCAACGCCGTGTTCATGGACGCCTACAACACCGACGTCCGCCCGCTGCTCGCCCAGCTCCGCGCGGACATGTGCCTGGACCCCGATCCCGTCGCCGCCTATCAGCGCTCGGGCTACGCGGAGAAGATCGTCGCCGGCCGGGTCGGCGGAACCCCGGCCAGCTGGGGTAGCTGACCTGCGCCCTGGTTCCGGGAGCAGCGCGGCGCATGACCGGAAAGGCATGCAACGCACACCGCTGCGGGTAAGTCCCACCGAAAAGGAGTCATGACATGGCGGCCCAGGTACCTGCCGAGGTCAGCGAGCTGCTGCAGCGCAGCAACCGGCTCGGGTCGGACCCGCGCAACACCAACTACGCCGGCGGCAACACCTCGGTCAAGGGCCCGGTGACCGACCCGGTGACCGGCCAGCCGGCCGAGCTGCTGTGGGTCAAGGGGTCCGGCGGGGACCTGCGCACGCTCACCGCGGACGGGCTGGCCGTGCTGCGGCTGGACCGGCTCCGCGCGCTGACCGGGGTGTATCCCGGGGTCGAGCGTGAGGACGAGATAGTGGCCGCGTTCGACTACTGCCTGCACGGCAAAGGGGGTGCCGCGCCGTCGATCGACACGGCCATGCATGGCCTGGTGGACGCCCCGCACGTGGATCACCTGCACCCGGACTCCGGGATCGCGTTCGCCACCGCGGCCGACGGCGAGGCGCTGACCCGGGCGTGCTTCGGCGACCAGGTGCGGTGGGTGCCGTGGCGGCGGCCCGGGTTCCAGCTGGGCCTGGACATCGCCGCGGTAGCGCGGGAGCACCCGGAGGCGATCGGAGTCATCCTCGGCGGCCACGGGATCACCGCCTGGGGCGCGACCAGTGATGAGTGCGAGGCCAACTCGCTGAGCATCATCGCCGCCGCGCAGCAGTACCTGGATGACCACGGCACAGCAGAGCCCTTCGGCCCGGTGATCCCCGGATATGAGCCGCTGCCCGAGGCGGCGCGGCGGGCCCGGGCGGCCGTGCTGGCCCCGGTCATCCGCGGCCTGGCCTCGACGGACCGGGCCCAGGTGGGGCACTTCACCAGCAGCCCGGCTGTGCTGGACTTCCTGGCCCGGGAGAAGCACCCCGCGCTGGCCGCGCTCGGCACCTCCTGCCCTGATCATTTCCTGCGCACCAAAGTGGCGCCGATGGTGGCGGACCTGCCGCCGTCGGCGCCGTTGGAGCAGGTCTTCGGCCGGCTCCGCGAGCTGCACGCCACCTACCGGGAGGACTACCGGGCCTACTACGAGCGGCACGCCACCGCGGACTCCCCGCCGATGCGCGGCGCCGATCCAGCCATCGTGCTGGTGCCGGGCGTGGGCATGTTCAGTTTCGGCGCGGACAAGCAGACGGCGCGGGTGGCGGGAGAGTTCTACGTCAACGCGATCAACGTGATGCGCGGTGCCGAAGCCGTTTCCTCCTACCAGCCCATCCCGGAGAGCGAGAAGTTCCGCATCGAGTACTGGGTACTGGAAGAGGCCAAGCTGCGGCGCAGGCCGAAGCCGAAGCCGCTGGCCACCCGGGTGGCGCTGGTGACCGGCGGCGGCTCGGGCATCGGCCGGGCGACGGCGGAGCGGCTGGCCGCGGAGGGCGCCTGCGTGGTGGTGGCCGACCGGGACGGGCCCGCCGCGCAAAAGGTAGCGGAGATGATCGGCTCCGCCGATGCGGCCATCCCCGTCACCGCCGATGTCACCGACGAGGACAGTGTCGCCGAGGCCTACCTGCAGGCCGCGCTGGCCTTCGGCGGGGTGGACCTGGTGGTCAGCAACGCGGGCCTGTCCATCTCCCGGCCGCTGCTGGAGACCAGCCTGGATGACTGGGACCTGCAGCACGACGTCATGGCCCGGGGGTCGTTCCTGGTCGCCCGGGAGGCGGCGCGCACCATGAAGGCCCAGGGCATGGGCGGCGACATCATCTACATCTGCAGCAAGAACTCGGTGTTCGCCGGGCCTGACAACGTGGCCTACGGGGCGGCCAAGGCCGACCAGGCGCACCAGGTCCGGCTGCTCGCGGCCGAGCTGGGCGAACTCGGCATCCGGGTGAACGGGATCAATCCCGACGGCGTGGTCCGCGGCTCCGGCATCTTCGCCGGGGGATGGGGAGCCCAGCGGGCGGCCGTGTACGGGGTGCCGGAGGAGGAACTGGGCGCGTTCTACGCGCAGCGCACGCTGCTCAAGCGTGAGGTGCTGCCTCAGCACGTGGCCGCCGCGGTGGTCGCGCTCACCGCGGGGGACCTGCCGCTGACCACGGGCCTGCACATCCCGGTGGACGCTGGCGTGGCTGCCGCGTTCCTGCGCTGAGGCATCCGCGATGACCGAAGCCGCGGTAGCCGCCGTGGACCTGGGCGCGTCCGGCGGCCGGGTCATGGTGGGCCAGGTGAGCGCCCGCCAGCTGGAGCTGCATGAGGCCCACCGGTTCCCGAACGTCCCGGTCAGCGTGCTGGGCACCCTGCACTGGGACATCCTGCGGCTCTACCGGGGGGTGCTGGACGGGCTGCGGGCCGCGGCGCGGACCTTCGACCTGGCCAGCGTGGGCATTGACGGGTGGGGCGTGGACTACGGCCTGCTCGACTCGGCCGGCGCCCTGCTCGGAAACCCGGTGCACTACCGGGACACGAGGACCCAGGGCGTGATCGCGGAGGTGCTGGCCAAGATCCCGGCCGAGGAGCTGTACGCGACCACCGGGGTGCAGCAGCTGCCGATCAACACGATCTACCAGCTCGCCGCGGCCGCGCGGACGCCACAGCTGTCCGCGGCCCGGACCCTGCTGCTGATCCCGGACCTGCTCGCCTACTGGCTCACCGGCGAGATCGGCGCGGAACTGACCAACGCTTCCACCACGCAGCTCTATGATGTCCGGGCCCAGTCCTGGGCGGTGGGGCTGATGGAGCGGGCAGGCCTCCCGGCGCGGCTGTTCCCCGCGCTGCGGCAGCCCGGGACCGTCATCGGGGACCTGCGGCCGGAGATCGCCGGCCAGCCCGGCCTGGCCGTCCTGCGGGCCCCGCTGCCAGTGATCGCGGTGGGCTCGCACGACACCGCCTCCGCCGTGGTCAGCGTGCCAGCCCAGGGCCGCGACTTCGGCTATATCTCCTGCGGTACCTGGTCCCTGGTCGGGATGGAACTGGACCGGCCCGTCCTCACCGCGGACAGCCAGGCGGCCAACTTCACCAACGAGGCCGGGGTGGACGGCACGATCCGCTACCTGCGCAACGTGATGGGCCTCTGGCTGCTGCAGGAATCGGTCCGCACCTGGGCGGACGCCGGGCAGCCAGCTGACCTGGCGGCGCTGCTCACCGAGGCGGCGCGGGTGCCACCACTGCGAGCCGTGGTCAACCCCGATGACCCGGTGTTCCTGCCGCCCGGTGACATGCCGGCCCGTATCGCCGAGGTTGCCCGGCAGGCAGGCCAGCGCCCGCCGGGGGACCCGCCGGAGATCGTCCGGTGCATCCTGGACAGCCTCGCGCTGGCCTACCGGAGCGCGATCCGCCAGGTCCAGGAGCTGTCCGGGCACCACGTGGACACCGTGCACATCGTCGGCGGCGGTGCCCGCAACGCCCTGCTCTGCCAGCTCACCGCGGATGCCTGCGGGCTGCCGGTGGTGGCCGGGCCCGCCGAGGCGGCCGCCCTCGGCAACATCCTGGTCCAGGCCCGATCGCTGGGCGCCGCACCGGGTGGCCTGGACGGGATGCGCGCCCTGCTACGCGCCACGCAGCCGCTGCGGCGTTTCGAGCCCGCCCGCGGTAACGCGCGAGCCTGGGACAGCGCGGCACGGGCCTGCGGCTAGCACGGGCCAGCTTCCCGAAGATCAGCTCCGGCAGCTTGGCGCCTTGACAGCGCCACCGGTTGCGTCAATACTTAGGTATGTGCCTAAGTATTTGGGGCTCGACCGGATCTTCCATGCGCTTGGCGACAGCAGCCGGCGTGCCATGGTCGAGCGGCTGTCCCGCGGTCCGGCGTCAGTCAGTGAGCTGGCCCGGCCGTTCGAGATGGCGCTCCCGACGGTCGTCCAGCACCTGGGCGTCCTGGAGACGGCCGGGATCGTCAGCTCGGCGAAAGCCGGCCGGGTCCGCACCTACCAGCTCGTTCCAGGGGCACTCGCCCCCGCGGCGGACTGGATCGGCCAGCAGCGGCTGCCCGCCGAACGCCGCCTGGACCGTCTCGGCTCTTTCCTCAACCGTCCCGGCACCACTGTCAAGGAGTGAACGACATGAACGACACGATCGAGCGCAGCCAGGCCCACGCGACCTTTGTCATCGAGCGCAGCTACCCGGTGCCCGTCGAAGCGGTCTGGCGCGCGCTGTCGGACAACGACGCACGCGACCAGTGGTTCGGTGCGGGCCCGGCATTCGACATCCAGGAGAAGTCGCACGAGTTCCGCGTCGGCGGCCACGGAACGGAGGAAGGCCAGTGGCACGGCGGGCCGCGGTCCAGATTCCAGTCCACCTACACCGACATCGTCAACCTGCAGCGGATCGTGTTCACCTATGACATGTGGGTCAACGGGCGGCACCTGTCCACCTCCCTGACCACCATCGCCCTGGAGCGCGACGGCGGCCAGACCCGGCTGACCTACACCGAGCAGGGCGTCCACTTCGACGGCCTGGACAGCACCGAGGGACGGGAAGAGGGCAGCCGGGGACTGCTCGACCAGCTCGGCTCCTATCTCTCGCCCGGCCAGTGAGACCACCCGGTACGGGATGCGCCTGCTCAGCCCCGAACTCGTCCTCGATAACAGGGGATGAGGAACCCGCCATCGCCTGATGTCGCCGTCTGCGCCGGGCGGCCGGCCCCTGCAGGCAGGCCGCCCGGTTCTCTGTTCTGCAGTGGAATAGCCCGGCGGCTGCGCTGTTGAGGTGTATGCAAACGCATATATCTGGTTCCGCTGATCCGGGCCGCGGGCCGCGGCCTGCTGGCCCGGCGGGGAACGTAGGAGGCATTCCATGCAGTTCGGGATCTTCTCGGTCAGTGACATCACCCGCGATCCGGTGTCGGGGGAGACACCGACCGAGGCAGAGCGGATCGACGCGGTCACGGCGATCGCGCAGAAGGCCGAGGAGGTGGGGCTGGACGTGTTCGCGATCGGCGAGCATCACAACCCCCCGTTCTTCTCGTCCGCGCCCACGACGCTGCTGGCGTTTATCGCGGCGGCCACGAAGAAGCTGGTCGTGACCACGTCGACGACGCTGATAACCACGAACGACCCGGTGCGCATCGCGGAGGAGTACGCGATGCTGCAGCACCTGTCCAAGGGGCGGATGGACCTGATGCTGGGGCGCGGCAACACGGCCCCGGTGTATCCGTGGTTCGGCCAGGACATCCGGCAGGGCCTGCCGCTGGCGCTGGAAAACTACAACCTGCTGCACCGGCTGTGGCGCGAGGATGTCGTGGACTGGCAGGGGAAGTACCGCACCCCGCTGCAGGGCTTTACCTCGATCCCGCGCCCGCTGGACGATGTGCCGCCGTTCGTGTGGCACGGCTCGATCCGCACCCCCGAGATCGCCGAGCAGGCCGCGTACTACGGGGACGGCTTCTTCGCCAACAACATCTTCTGGCCCAAGGAGCATTACATCCGCCTGATCCGGTTCTACCGGCAGCGCTACGCCCATTACGGTCACGGCACCGAGAAGCAGGCGATCGTCGGCCTGGGCGGCCAGGCCTACATCGCCAGGAACTCCCAGGACGCCAAGCGGGAGTTCCGGCCCTACTTCAACGAGGCGCCGGTCTACGGGCACGGGCCGTCGATGGAGGAGTTCTCGGAGCTCACCCCGCTGTCGGTGGGCAGCCCGCAGGAAGTCATCGACAAGACCCTGACCTTCCGTGAGCACTTCGGCGACTACCAGCGCCAGCTGTTCCTGATGGACCACGCCGGCCTGCCCCTGAAGACGGTGCTCAACCAGCTTGATCTGCTCGGCGAGGATGTCGTGCCGGTGCTGCGCAAGGAAATTGCTGCCCGGCGCGACCCCGAGGCGCCGGACGCTCCGACCCACGCCAGCCTGGTCAGGGCGAAGTACGGCGACCAGGCTCCGCGCCAGCCGCGCCCCAACGCGAACCGCGGCGACAACGTCACGGGCTCGTCCCCCTACACCGACACCGCCCCGGAGCTCCAGGCCGTGTACCCGGGCCTGTGATGCCGGGCCGGGGTCAGCTCGCGAACGACGCATGGGAGGCGCTGCTGTCCGCCCACGCCACGGCGATGAAGCAGTTCGCGGCCGAGGACATCTGGGCGGACATCTCCATGCGGGAGTACGACGTGCTCTACACGCTGTCCAAGTGCCCCGGGCCCGTTCGCATCAGCGAACTGAACCGCCGCGTCCTGCTGAGCCAGCCGGCCCTGTCCCGCATGGTGGACCGGCTGGCCGAACGCGGCGTCGTCGAGCGCCAGGCCGACCCGGCCGACGGCCGCGGCGTCTGCCTGTCGCTCACTGACGCGGGCCGGGCCCTGCAGCGCCAGGTAGGCCGCAGGCACGCCCGCAGCGTCGCCCGCGCCCTGACGGCCCGGCTGGATCACGGCGAGCTCCGGCAGCTGGAAACGATCTGCCTGAAACTGGCCCGCCAGCCGGCTGGCCCGAGCGTGGCTACCCACGACAACCACGAGGACATGCGCCCATGAGCACACCACGGGAACAGGAACCATTCAGGCTCGCGGTGGTCAGCGCCGGAACCGGCGACCCCTCCTCGACCAGGCTGCTGGCCGACCGCACGGCCGAGCGCGCCGCGGCACTGGCGGCGAGGCACGGCCACACGGTGACGGTCAGCGTCATCGAACTGCGCGAGATATCCGCCGACATCTCCACCGCGCTGGTGTCCCAGCTGGTCACGCCGAAACTGCAGCAGGCGATCACGGCCCTCGGCGAAGCCGACGGCCTCATCGCCAGCACTCCGGTCTACAAGGCCGGCCCCAGCGGCCTGTTCACCTCGTTCTTCCACGTGCTGGACAACGACCTGCTCATCGGCAAGCCTGTCGTGCTCGCCGCGACGGCCGGGACGGCGCGGCATGCCCTCGTCGCGGACGACCAGATGCGCCCCCTGTTCGCCTACCTGCGCACCATGACCGTGCCGACCTCCGTGTTCGCCGCGCCCGAAGACTGGAGTGACCCGGCCCTGAACAAGCGCATCGACCGGGCCGCGCTCGAGCTGGTGCTGCTCATGCAGAGCGGCTTCGCCCGCCAGATCAAGGACGAGTCCTGGCAGAGCTACCAGCACGAGTACGGCAGCGCGGGCGGAACCGAGCTCACCATCGACCTCGGTTCCAACCTCATGCGGCTCGCGACCGGGGGATCCGCCGAATAACCCGAGGATCTGACCGGACTCCGGGCGTGCCGCTGCGGCGCCAAGCACGGGCTCCCGGGCTGTGCCGGGATAGCTTGGGCTGGTGGGCGTGCTGCGGCTGATCCTGATCGAGGGGATGATCGGCGCGGGCAAGTCAACCATGGCCACGCAGGTCGAGACCTGGCTGGCCGGCCGGGGAGAAGACGCGCGGGCATTCCATGAATTCGCCACCGACCATCCCATCCGCACCAGGGCCGTCAACCAGTTGCGGGTGACCTTCGCGCGGCAGGCCGGGTCAGCTGGCCATGACCTGGACGGTGTGCCGGGTGCCTGTGCCTACCCGGCGGGCCAGTGGCAGCGGCTGGCTGAGCGCTGCGCGGGTGGCCAGCAGACCGTCCTGCTGGAGAGCACCTTCCTGCAGAACTCGGTGATGCCGGTGTTCTTCGGCGGCGCACCGGTCCGTGAGGTGACAGCGGTCTTCACCGGGATTGTGCGTGAAGTTGCCGCCGCCGAGCCCGTCCTGATCTACCTGCGGCCCACTGACATCGCTGCGGCGATCGTCCGGACCCACCACGCGCGGGGCGAGGCATGGGCTGCGCAGAACGTGGCCTTCGTGGCCGGCACCCCCTGGGCCCGCCGCCGGAACCTGCGCGGCCAGCAGGCGGTCATCCGGCTCTACCAGGCCTGGGAGCAGGTGGTGGACGAGCTCTACGGCAGGTACCCGTTCGCCAAGCTGATGGTGACCGACCCGCAGCAGGACCGGGCCGCGGCGCTGCAGCAGGTCTGCGCCAGCCTCCGGTAAGGCAGTGTGCCGCCAGCGGCCTCAGTCAGGTGACGGCGGCTGGCCCGCGGCGGCAAAGCCCACGCACTCGGACACCGGCAACCGCGGATACCGGGCCAGCCGGTCATCCCATGCCGCCCGGGTGCAGCGCAGGTAGGTAGTGCCACGCCGGGTTGGCTTGACCGCGGCATACCGGCAGCCGCCGCACAGCCCGGCCCCGACCGGGAGGCCAGATTGGCCGGGCGGCACCGCTGGCGCCTCGTTCTCACTCACTTAAGAACCTCTACCACCATCTGACCGGGATGCTGGCCACCCGCGGCCTGGCCGTGGCGCGGGGTGCTCCCAATGGCCGGCCCGGCCGGGCTGGCCCGGTGCCCCTGGTGCCGGCGCTGACGACGTGGGGGAGCCGCCAGCGCCCGGCCCGGCAGGGTTATCGTCATGAGCGGTGCCACAACTTATCGTCTCCAGGCTGGGGATGTGCGGCAGTGATTAGTGAAGACGCAGTACGCCAGATGTCGCGCGAAGAGAGGGCCGCCCTCAGCCGGTGCCTGGCTGCGGTCAACGCCGAGCGCCCGTCGTCAGCCGCGGCCGATCGGCGACGGAGGCTGTTCGTCATCCTCCTGACGTGCGTTTCCCTGGGCTTTATTCCGTGGATCGTGGTCCTGGCCCTGACCCTGCCGCACCACTACCTGGCGGGCCATTGGACGCTGACCTGGGTGGGCTTTGACGTCGTCCTGCTCGGCTGCCTGGCCAGCACGGCGTGGCTCGCGTGGCGCCGCCGCCAGGCGGTGGTGATCGCCGCGTTCATCACCGCGACGCTGCTCGCCTGCGACGCGTGGTTCGATATCACGACCTCCTCAGGACGGACGGACACCATCGTGGCGATCGCGTCTGCCCTGCTGCTCGAACTGCCCCTGGCCACTTTCCTCTTCGTGGTAGCGCACCACCTGCTGCACCTCGTGGTGCGCCGGGCCCAGGCAGCGCAGGGCGTCGTTGACGCGCCATCCACCCTGGTCAAGCTGCCACTACTGGGCATGCCGCAAAGGCAGGCGGAGCAGGCCGGTGCCGCTGACCCGCGCTGATGCGGGTTCCGCTGGCCTGGGCCCAGCTTTGGCGGCCAGGTAAGCCCTGGTCAGACAGGAGGCTCAGTGAACCGGCGCTCTTCATAGACCTGGGTGGATGCGCGGCTGCGGCGCCGGTTGACCTGGAGGACGATCGCGATGATCAGAACAGCAACGCCGGCGATCATCAAGATCACGCCGATGGCATGCAGGTCCACGTGGGTCGGCTGCCAGGTGATGCCGAACCGGAGAATCGCTCCGATGACGATGAGCGCGATGCTGCCGCCTATGGTCACGTGGTTCACCGCCTCTTCCGGCCGCGCATCCGCTGGACCCGCGGGCACCATGAGCCAAGCCCTCCAGCCGCCGGATGCGTTCCGCTCCGAGCCCTGGCCCGCCCCACGCTTCCGGCCAAGCCCGGCTTCCGCATCGCCCAGTGAGGGTGACTCTCCCTAGCCGCCCAGCTGCCAGCGTCCTGGTGCGCAACGTGCTGTGCCTCATCTCACCCGGGTCATCTCCTCACCCGGGTGAGATCATGAAAGGGTGATGACACCTCACCCACCCGCGGGGGAGACAGAGAGGCAGGGGGAGGCGGTCCAGTTCGTGTCCGTCTATGCCCAGGCACAGCATCGCCGGAAACACCGGCCGCGAGGCTGGCCACCAGGCCGGCCGCGGCAGTCGTCGGCGGGAAGAGGCGGAGCCTGATGGGGACCAATGCCGATCTGTACGGGACAGCCCGGCCGAAAGGAGCGGCCGGCGCTGGCAACCCGGTCCTGGCGTCCAAGATCACTGTGCCCGTACCGCCTGGCTGGGTGCTGGCGCGTCCGCGGGTCGATGAGCTCATCGCTGCGGGTGCGCGCGGGCCGCTGACCACGGTCACCGGACCGCCCGGCGCGGGCAAGACCATGGCGGTCGCGTTGTGGGCGGCTGCGAGCGGCTCCCCGGAAAACCTGGTCTGGCTCACCCTCGACAGCTACGACAACCGGCCGAAGGTCTTCTGGTCCTATGTCCTGGCTGCCCTGCGCCGAGCCGGGATCCCGATGCCGCGGGCCTTGTCCGCATCGGGCCGCGCTGGCGCCGACCACGCCTTCCTGCTGCGGCTCGCATCGGTGCTGGCCACCCAGGACGCCCCGGTGACGATGGTGCTCGACGACATCCATCTGCTGACCGAACCAGCGATCCTCGAAGGACTTGCCTACGTCCTCCGGAACGCGACGCCACGGCTGCACCTCGTGGTGTCATCCCGGATGGATCCGCTGCTGCCCCTGCACCGATACCGGCTCACCGGTGAGCTGAGCGAGATCAGGGCCGATGATCTGGCCTTCAGCGTTGCTGAGTCCAGGTCGCTCCTGGTGCATCATGGCATCGCCCTCTCCGGGCCGGCGCTCGCGTCTCTTACTGGGCGGACAGAGGGCTGGGCCGCTGGAATGCGCCTGGCGGCGCTCTCGTTGGAAGGGCATCCCGATCCCGAGCAATTCGTCAAGGAACTGGATGCTGAGGACAGCGCAGTAACCGGCTATCTCGTGGACGAAGTTCTCAACGCCCAGCCCGCTCCCGTTCGCGAGCTGCTGCTCCGGACGAGCATCCTGGACTGCGTCAGCGCCGACCTGGCCAGCGAGCTCACCGGTGACCAGCAGGCAGCCAGCACGCTGTCGGCCCTCGCGCAGGCCAACGCGTTCGTCCGGCCGCTCGGGCACGGGTGGTTTCGCTACCACTCGATGTTCGGTGCGGTACTGCGCCTGAAGCTCCGCAGGGAATGCCCGGACCTATTGCCCGGCCTGCACCGGCAGGCGGCCCAGTGGTGCCAGCGGAACGGGTACCTGGCCGAGGCCGTGCGCCATGCGGCGGATTCGGGCAGCTGGCAGTTCGCGGCCGGGATTGTCCTTGATGAGCTCGCGATCAGCCAGATCCTCGACCCGCGGGGCAATCAATCGCTCGCCGATGAGTTCCGGCGCATGCCGCTGGACCTGGGGCGGACGCAACCTGGGCCACTGCTGGTGATCGCGGCGATGGAGCTGTCCGCTGCTGCGGACCAGCTATCCGGTATCTCGATCGCCGCTGCGGAAAGCATCCTCGACGGCTTCCCCGCGGACAGCGAGATCCCGGCCCGGCTGGCCGCGGCGCTGATCCGGCTGGCGCTGTCCCGGCACACGGGGGATCTCGATACCGCGACAATGGCGGCCGCCAGCGCGACCGCACTGCTGGAGGAACTCCCCAAGAGCATGCTCGCACGGCATCCCGGAATCCGCGCGGAGGTGCTGTCGGCCTGCGGAGCCGCGGAATTGCTGGCGGGCCGCCGGGATGAGGCGGTCGGCGTCCTCAGGGCAGGCGCCGTCGCCGCCTCCGCTCCGGGCAGCGCGCGCGAGCATGCTGACTGCCTGGCGTATCTCGCACTGGTGGAGGCTCTAGGTGGGCGGCTGAGCCGGGCCGCGGAGCTAGCCGAGGAGGCGGCACAGGCTACCGAGGCCAGTGATGGGCTGGCGGAGCACGTCCCGGCCGCCGCCAGTGTCGCGCTGGCATCGGTGTACCTGGACCGCAACGAGGTGCAGCAGGCGCATGGCCAGCTGAAGCTGGCCGAGACCGCCCTGCGGGCCAGCCCAGACAGGCTGATCAGCGCAGTCGGCTGCCTGACCGCAGCGCGACGCTTGCTGGCTGAAGGCCGCGCAGCGGCGGCTTCGGAGCTTATCGGCCGCGCACGGCACGGCTGGTCGCCCCCTGGCTGGCTGGAAAACAGGCTGACGCTGCTCGAATCGCGGGCTTGCGCGGCGGCCGGGGACACCGACGCGGCGGTGGCCGCCGCCCGGCGCGCCCACCCAGCATCCAGGCCTGAAACCGCTGTTGCGCTCGCCCATGCGTGGCTGACCGCGGGCGATTATCAAGCAGCCGGGCGCGCACTGGACACCTGGGCGGACGGCGCCGGCCTGGTCCCGGAGCAGGCACGCCTGGAGGGGTGGCTGCTCGATGCCAGGTTCGGCTACGGGACCGGTGACGGCGCGCGCGGTCGCCGGTCACTGGAGCATGCGCTGCGGCTGGGCAGGCCGGAGCAGTTCCGGTTGCCCTTCGCCGTGGAGCGGTTCTGGATCCGGCGGGTGCTGCGGCGCGAACCTGACCTGGCCCACACCTACCGTGAGCTGCTTCAGCCCGGCCTGGTGAGCCCGGCCGCAGCCCACGTGCCGCCCGAGCCGGGCCTGGCGGCCCAGGCACCGCCACTGGTCATCGAGCAGCTCACTGAGCGTGAACGGGAGGTGCTCCAGCATCTGTCGGGAATGCTCAGCACCGCTGAGATCGCAGCCGAAATGTACATCTCGGTGAACACCGTCAAAACCCACCTCAGGAGCATCTACCGCAAGCTGTCAGCAGCCCACCGCAACGAGGCGGTCCGTCGCGCACGGAACCTGGAACTGATCTGACTTCAGCCGGGATTACAGCAGGCCAGCCGCGCGGCCTTGGTCGATGGCGTCCTGCCGGGTAGACACGCCAAGCTTGCGGTAGATCGCCTGGACATGGGTCTTGATCGTGTTCGCCGACAGGTGCAGCTCCTCCCCGATCTCGCGCAGGGAGAGCGGGCCCCGGAGCAGATGCAGCACCTCTACTTCGCGTTCGGTCAGCGGGTCCGCCACCGGCGTGGCCTGCGGCTGGCCCGCGGCTTGCAGTTGCAGCCAGCCGACCTGGTCCACCAGGGCCTTTGCTGGTTCTGGTGCGGAGGCCAGCAGCAGCCGCGCCTGATCGGCGAGCGCTGCAGCGCCTGCCCGGTCTCCCGCGGTGAGCAGTACCTGGGCCAGCATGATCATTGCTTTGACCGTGGTCCACGGGCTGACCCCGGGCACGGCCTGCCGGAACTGGATCACATGCTCGAGTTCGGCGCGGGCCGCCGCCAGCTGCCCCCGCGCGGCGAATACCGCCCCTGCGGCCATGGAGGCGAGGGAACTGAGCGGCGCCTCGCTGACACCCATGCGGCGGCCAAGCTGGCGAGCTGCCTGGCCCAGCTCCTCCGCCCGCGCCAGCTGGCCCAGCTCGACCGCTGCGAGAGACAGCACGGACAAGCTGAGCATGCGCACCAGCGGGATCCCTGCCTCGCTGGAGACGGCTTCGTCCGCAGGCCGCTCCGCCGCCTCCGGCTCGCCGGACAGGTAGAGGCACAGGCCAAGCGCTGTCCTGGCCATGGCATACCACGGCGACGTCGGGTTACTTTCCAGCTCAACGGCTGTGGCCGCTGACTCGCGCATCAGCTGGAAGCCGTCGAAACCGTAGATACCCTGGAGCAGTGCGACGGAGAACCTCAGCGATCGCATGCCATCCGGGAGCCGCTCTTTACTCGGTGCAGCCTCCATGACGGGAAGCCAGCGCCGCACGGACTCCCGGTCGCCGGAAAGAGCCGCGGTCCAGGCCGCGCAGTGCGCGGCTACCGGGTCCGTGCTGATCGCGCTGTCGCCGAGCGTCCGCAGCCATCCGCGAACGGTCGCCACCCGGCCGGAATCGACATAGGCATACCAGTGACCCGCGATAAGTTCCACAGCTCCGGCCAGGTCACCGGCGGCAAGCGCGTGGCCGATCGCCTCGTCTACCGTTCCTGACCGCCGATGCCAGCCACTCGCGCGCTCGTGCAATGCAGGAACCATGCCAGGCCCGGTCCGGTCAAGTTGCCCGCGTAGCACGTGCGCGAAAAGGCTGTGATAACGGAACCACTGCCGGGTCTCATCGAGCGGCACGACGAAGAGATTCTCCCGGTCGAGGATGTCGATAATCTCCGCTGCATTGGCCGACCCGGCAACGGCATCGCAGAGTGACGCGCAGAAGCGGCTGAGAATGGAAGTCCGCACGAGGAATTGCCTGATCTCGGCCGGCTGGCGGCTGAGCACTTCCTCGACGAGAAAGTCGGTGATGAACTTGTTGTCGCCGCTGAACTGGCGGACAAAAGCGCCCGGCGAGCTATGGCAGCGAAGAGAGAGTGCCGCGAGGTGCAGGCCGGCCGGCCATCCTTCGGTCTGCCCGACCAGTACAGCAAGGTCGGGTTCGCTGAGCTGTACGGCAGAGATCGCTTGCACCAGCTGAGCAGCTTCGGCCAGCGAGAAGCGGAGCTCAGGGGCCCGGAACTCGACCATCTCGCCCGCCGTGCGCAACCGTGCCAGCGGCAACGGGGGATCGGTCCGCGTGATCAGCACGACCCGTGCGGAGGACGGCAGGTGCTGAAGGAAGAACGTCATCTGCTCGTGGCAGCTTGCCTCGGTGATCGCGTGATAGTCGTCGAGCACGAGGACAACCGGGGCCGAAAGCGTCGCCAGCTCGTTGACCAGGGCCGGGAGCACGGTTACGGCGTCGGGGACCTGGACCTGACGGCCTGGCACGAAGGCCTCGCCGCTGAGTTCCGGGCAAGCGCGCCGGAGCGCATGGGTGATGTACCACCACAGCCTGGCCGGGTCATTGTCACCCTGGTCGAGCGAGACCCAGGCGAACCGCTGGCTCTGCATCGCGCTGGCCCGCCATTGCGCGACGAGAGTCGTCTTGCCGAAGCCCGCGGGCGCATCAACCAGGATGATCCTGGTCCTGGCGGCGGCGTCGGCCAGCCGCTGGACAAGGTCTGGCCGCTCGACCCAGTCCTTACGGATTCCTGGGGCGTGGAACTTTGTCGCCAACGGCACCGCCAGGCCGGCCCGGCCTGAGCGTCGCCCCGGCACCGCGCGCAAGCCATGTCCTGGCTGCGACGGTGTGTCGGCTCCCCCCAGATCACCGGGCACGCCGTCAGCATAGGGCGGGCGCCACCGAAGCGCAGCGGGCTACATCTTTCTTTACCCGGCTAGCTCCCTGCCTGGACTTGCTAAATCACCCGTGGCGGGTGGGGCACGACTGGCCAGCCTGAGCCGGACTTCACCGGCAAGAGGAGAAGCGGAGCGCCATGGCGGTGCCCGCGCGCCTCACCCTTGGCGGGTGATGGCCCAGGCCCGGAGCGGACGGATGCTGACGCTGCGCACGTCCCCGGACGGGGTGCTTGGCATGCCTCAAGGGCGAAGGTCCTCGCCTGCAGCGGCCGGCGCGCAGCGCCCCGTGCGCTGCTGCGCAGACCATCAGTGATCAGGCTCGCTCTCGTGATCAGGCTCACTCTCGCTCGGGGGTGGCTCCCTGTCCCGAAGGCGCCGTATCTCCAGGATCCGGACGCCGAACATCTCCAGCCTGGCCAGGAGCCCGTTGAGGGCGGCCTGATCCTGGAGGGGGCCGTGCAGGACCGTTTCGACCGGCTCCACCGAGGCGGTGAGCCGTTCGAAGTCGAGCAGGGCCTCATGCGGAGGGACCCCGGCTACGCGGATCTCGTAGTACGACGGCACCGCGGCCCCCAAGCTGGTGAGAATGCGCACTGGCCAAGCTCTTAGCGTTGCGTACTCCTGCTCGTTGCGCCCCACTCACCGCGGGTGACTTCGCCGCCCGGTGACACCCGAAGAAACATCGCGAACGCGATGCCGAAGTTCGGTGCGGAACGCACTGTGCCCGGCGGGCCCCAGCGCAGCTGCCGCGCCGCCCACCGTGCGGCCTCCGATCGTGGCCCCGGGCCGGCCCAGGCCGGCGGTCGACGCAGGCTCCTCGCAGGGGAACACGGATGCGTCTCGAAACGCTTCTAATTGGCTCAAACGCAGTTCTCATTGGAGTTTGCCGCCGTATCTGCGTTAGAGTCCCCAGAGTGCCGACATTCCGGATCAGGGAGGCAGCCGACCTTCTCGGGGTTAGCACTGACACCGTGCGCCGCTGGGCGGATGCGGGACGGATCGGCACGGTCACGGATGCCTCCGGGAGGCTGGCGGTGGAGGGAGGGGTGCTCGCCCGGTTTGCCCAGGATCTGGCCGAGTCGGCTGTTAGTGAGGGCAGGGCGGTGGTGGCCCATTCGGTCCGGAACAGGTTCAGTGGCCTGGTCTGCCGTGTTGTCCGGGACACCGTGATGGCTCAGGTGGAGATCCAGGCGGGGCCGCACAGATTCGTGTCGCTGCTCAGCCGCGAGGCCGCGGACGAACTCGGCTTGGAACCGGGAATGCTCGCGGTCGCCGCTGTTAAGGCCACAAATGTCTCCGTCGAGATTCCCAAAAGGGACTGATCTCGCCTGTCCAGATGCAACCTAGGGGTTTAAAAATGCGACGTTCTGCTCTGATCATCGCCGGGCTGACCGCAGTCGCTGTGGCGGGCTGCTCCAGCAGCGGTTCAGGAAGCTCGGCGTCAAGCCCGAGTAGTTCGCCCTCGCCGACGGGGACGATAACCGTGTTCGCCGCGGCATCGTTGATGGGAACCTTTACCCAGCTGGGGAAGCAATTCGAAGCCGCCCATAAGGGCGATACGGTGAAGTTCAGCTTCGGGCCGAGTTCTGGCCTGGCTACCCAGATCACCAGCGGCGCGCCGGCTGACGTGTTCGCCTCGGCAGCGCCAGCGAACATGGACACGGTGGTCACGGCGGGCGACGCATCCAATCCGCAGAATTTCGCCAAGAACACGATGGAAGTCGCCGTGCCCCCGAGTAACCCCGCGGGCGTGACGTCCGTGACCGACCTGGCGAAATCGTCGGTCAAGGTGGCGCTGTGCCAGCCGCAGGTGCCGTGCGGGGTCGTGGCGGCGGAGGTGTTCAAGAACGCCGGGATCACGGTCAAGCCGGTCACCCTGCAGCCGGACGTCAAGTCGGTGCTGACCCAGGTCGAGCTGGGCAGCGTAGACGCGGGCGTGGTGTACGTGACCGACGTGATGGCGGCCGGCGCCAGGGTCAAGGGCGTGACGATCCCGGCCAACGACAACGCCTCGACGCTTTACCCGATCGCTACCATCAGCAACAGCAAGCACAAGTCTGAAGCCCAGGCGTTCGTCGCTTACGTGCTGTCACCCGCGGGCCAGCAGGTGCTCACGGCCGCGGGGTTCCAGAAGCCCTGACCCCTAGTATCCGGAGCTGCCACGGTGAGCCTTGCCGCCTCCTCGCACCTGACAGCCCGGGAACGAGCCAGGCGGGCTGCGCGGGGCGGTGCTTCGCGGTCAGTGCCGGCACCCTTGCTGGTGCCGGCCCTGATCGCGGTCGCCTTCCTGGTGCTGCCCCTGGCCGGGCTACTGATCCGCGCCCCCTGGCGTCATCTCGCAGCCGCCCTCAGCGGGGCCGATGCGACCCAGGCCCTCGTTCTTTCCCTGTGGACCGCATCCGCGAGCACCGCGATCTCCCTGGTCATCGGGGTGCCGCTGGCGTGGGTGCTGGCCCGGGGCAGCTTCCCGGGACAGCGGCTGCTTCGCGCCCTGGTGACCTTGCCGCTGGTGCTCCCGCCGGTGGTCGGCGGCGTCGCGTTGCTGCTGGCGTTCGGCCGGACCGGGTTCGCCGGCCGCTACCTGGACTCCTGGTTCGGGCTGACCATCCCGTTCACTCCTGTTGCGGTGGTCATGGCCGAGACCTTCGTGGCCATGCCGTTCCTGATCATCACGGTCGAAGGAGCGCTGCGATCCGCGGACCAGGGTTTCGAGGAAGCAGCGGCCACCCTGGGCGCGAAACGGATGACGGTGTTCCGCCGGGTCACCGTGCCCCTCGTCGCCCCCTCGCTGGGGGCGGGCGCCGTGTTGTGCTGGGCGCGGGCCCTGGGCGAGTTCGGCGCGACGATTACCTTCGCGGGCAGCTTCCCCGGGCAGACCGAGACGATGCCCATCGCCGTCTACTACGCGCTGGAGACTGATCCCGATGCGGCGATCGCGCTCAGCCTGGTGCTGCTGCTGGTGTCCATCGTGGTGCTGGTCTCGCTGCGCGACCACTGGCTGCGGGGCGGCTCAGTCTCGTGACGCACGGGGGCGGTGGCGGCCTCATCGTTGATGCCGAGGTCAGGCGCGGCGATTTCACCCTCGCGGTCAGTCTGGCCGCAGCACCCGGTCAGGTCCTCGGCGTCCTGGGACCGAACGGGGCCGGGAAGTCGACCCTGCTCAGCGCGGTGGCCGGGCTGACCCCGCTGTCCGCTGGACGGATCACGCTCGCGGGGCAGGTGATGGACGATGCGGGCGCCGGAACCTTCGTCGAGGCGTCCGGACGGCCGGTCGGTTTCGTGTTCCAGAACTACCGGCTGTTCCCGCACCTCACCGTGGCCGAGAACGTGGCGTTCTCGCCGCGGGCCCGGGGCATGGGCAGGCAGGCAGCCAGGTCGGCGGCCAGTCGCTGGCTCGGCCGGCTCCGGCTGACCGAACTCGCCGACCGCAAGCCCGCCCAGCTGTCCGGCGGCCAGGCGCAGCGGGTGGCCCTGGCCCGCGCGCTGGCCGGCCAGCCAGCGCTGCTGCTGCTGGACGAGCCCCTGTCCGCCCTGGACGCCGGCACCCGCCTGGACGTGCAGGCCGAGCTCAAACGGCATCTGGCTGATTTCGCCGGGCCCTGCCTGCTGGTCACGCACGACCCGCTGGAAGCGCTGGTGCTGGCTGACCGGCTCATCGTGCTCGAAGGCGGCCGCATCGTCCAGCAGGGCACCCCGGCGCACATCGCCAGCCAGCCCGGCACCGACTACGTGGCCAAGCTCGTCGGCCTGAACCTGTATGCCGGCCGGGCCGATGGCTCCCAGGTGGCGCTGACCGGAGGCGGCGGCTTCATCGTCGCCGACCAGGGCCGACGTGGCGACGTGTTCGTCGCCGTGCGCCCCTCCTCCATAGTGGTCAGCAACTCCCATCCTCAGCCCAGCAGCGCCCGCAACACCTGGCCTGCGCAGATCACCGGACTCACCCTGCTGGCTGACCGCGTCCGGCTCGACCTCGAAGGGCAGCCATCCGCCCTGGTGGACGTCACCCCGGCCGCGGTCGCCGAGCTGTCGCTCGACCGTGGCAGCCGGGTGTGGCTCACCGTCAAGGCCACCGATCTCGAGGTCTACGCCCAGCCAGACAGGCCGGCGCCGTAGCCGGCCAGGCCGAGCTTCGCAAAGGTGTTCCGAAACCGTCGCTATCACAGCGGTTGCGGCACACGTTAGGCGCGAACGGCACTGCGCGGATGATGACGGCAGATCAGTACCTGGAAGCGCTGGGCGCCACATTGTGACCTATCTGACATCCGGTGGGCGTGCCTGCCTCCGGGGCCGTGAAGGTGCAGGTAGAACCCAAATTAGGGCAGACGGCCTTAATCGGGGCGAACACTATTACGGACTCCTATTCTGGGTTTCGGGTGCATTTCGGGCCGAATTTTGGCAAGGTGGCATGTTCCAGCACCCCTGCGTGCGCGAGGTTGCCATAGCGACCCGTCGCCCTGACCCCGCGACACGTGCGCACGCCGATGCCCCAGCCGCCGCTCTTGCTGGCGGGCGGGCAGCTCCCGGGTGAAAGCCGAGCACACGACGTGCACGACCGAAGGGTCATTTTGTCCAGCAGTAGGACACACAACCGCAAGTTCTCCCCACGTACCGCCGCCGTAGCAGGCAGCGCTCTCGCCGTGGCCGCCATCGCCTCCGGCGCCGCGGTCAGCGCGACCACGGGGGCCCATCCAACCGGAGCGGTTACCACCACCGCGGCCGCCCAGCTCCTGGCGGCAACTCACGCTGATCACCCGAGGGTCTCGGCAGCGCTCAAGCAGTCCAAGAGCCAGGCCGCCACCTATACGGTCAAGCCGGGTGACTCGCTGTCTGCCATCACGGGCCGGCTGTTCGGCCACTCTGAACTCTGGCCGAGGTTCTACGCCACCAACATCACGGTCGTCGGAGCCTACCCGGACCGGATCATGCCGGGTGAGCGGCTCAAGGTAGCGCTCGCGCCGCACGGCGCGACAGGCCAGCAGATCGCGGTCCAGCAGGCTCCGGCAGCGGCTCAGCCGGTCGCCGCAGCAGCAGCGGTGCCCCAGGCGCCTGCGGTGTCCTATGCCGCTGGCGCGGCACCGGGCGGCTCGTTCGGCGCGTGCGTCCGGGCCCGTGAGTCCGGTGGTAACTACCAGGCGTACAACTCCGGTGGCTACTACGGCGCGTACCAGTTCAGCGCCAGCACCTGGGCCGCCTACGGCGGCAACCCGGCCGACTACGGGCACGCCAGCGCGGCCGAGCAGGACCAGGTGTTCGCCAACGCGATCGCCCAGGGCGGCCAGTCCAACTGGGCGCCGTACGACGGCTGCTAGGCAGCTAACCCGCGGGTGGGCTGCCGTTCCTGGCGGCCCACCCGCGGTCCGGGCCCTGGTCAGCTACTGACATTGGCACGGCCGGCTCAGCTAGCGCTGCTCGTGGACCGCGATGGCGCGGACCGGAAACGATGCCATCCCGCGCACGGGTGGGGGCAGCGCGATGAGCCGGGCCCCGGTATCGGGCACAGAATCCAGGTTGGTGAGGTGCTCGATGATGGGGATGCCGGCCCGCAGCAGATGTAGGTGCCGGTGTTTCCGACGAGCGTCAATGATTCGATCTCGAACGACACCCCGCTGGCCAACCGCGCCGCCGATTGCGCCCGGGAGATGGCGACCCGCAGCTCCGGGCCGTCCAGGCCAGGGTAGGTCGTCATCCCCGCGGCCACCTCATGCGACAAATCGACGATCATGAACCGAGGGTAACCGTGGCCGGCCCAGCCGCGCCCGGCTCCCGCGCCAGCTCACATTCCCGGGACGGAGAAGTCCGAGGCTGCCGATCAGGTCGGCTGTGACCTGGGCTATGAGGTCGCCTGCTCATGCTCCTCGACGAGGCTGCTTTAGTTCACTTGCAGTTCACCCGCTTAGGAGGATGCCGGCCCTCGCGTGGCGGTGCTTGCCTGGTGCCAGCGCCAAGGGGGGGCCACCCCCTGATGCAGGCCGGCCAGCGGCAGTACTGCCGCCGCGGTCGGTTATAGCGAGTTCCCGGGCGGAAGAGGAGACCGCGATGACCAGTCAGCAGGGACCCTCAGCTCCGCCTTCTGGGCCGGACGGGCAGGAGGAGCGGGAGGCGGTCCATCGTGCCGGGGTCGCGCTGCGGTCCTTGGGGCAGCCGAACTCGGTCGCCCAGCAGTTCGACTTCTGGGACGACAGCTACGAAGGGCGGCGGCTGTTCTCCGAGGTCCTGGGGACCTTCTTCCTTGTCCTCGTCGCCGTGGGCGGCGGGATGGTCAACGCCCGTTTCGGTGGCGATGCCGTGCCCTCTGGTGCGCGGGTGGTCGCGCCGGCGCTGATGGTCGCGGCCATCATCTTGTTCATGGGCGCTGTCTCCGGCGCGCACCTGAACCCCGCGGTCAGCGTGGCTTTCGCAGTCCGGGGCGACTTTCCCTGGAAGCGGGTCCCGGCCTATATCGTCGCCCAGTTCATCGGCGCCATCCTGGCCACGCTGCTGCTGTGGGCGCTCATTGGCAAGCAGGGCAGCGCCGGCCTGACGCTGCCGGGCAGCGGCATCTCGACGACCACCGCGATGCTGTGGGAAGCGGTCCTGACTGCCGGGCTGGTGAGCGTGATCCTGGGCACTGCCTCGGGAGCGCAGCAGCTCGGGCCGCTCGCCGCCATCGGTGTCGGCAGCTACATCGCGCTGGCCGGGCTGTGGGGAGCGCCGGTCAGCGGTGCCTCGATGAACCCCGCCCGGTCACTCGGGCCTGCCCTGGTCCTCGGTGACTGGACTTCGTGGTGGGCGTACCTGGCCGGACCGGTCATCGGCGGCGCCATCGCGGTCGGCATCGCCTACATCCTGCGGGGACCGGGCGGGGGCCGGAGCGGGACAGACGCCGCAGTGGGCACGCTCGGCACCCGCTGGCGGCCCGTGCGCATTGGCGACCCCGAGCCCGCCCCGGCAGCGCCGCCGGATCCCCCGGCCGGAGCCTGACCTCAAGGCTGGCCGGGGATCGCGGTGCCGCCCAGGCCAGTGCGCGGGAACGGCCGGCCGGTCAACAGTGACAGGAGCAAGGCGACGATGACGGCCGCAGGGCCCGGAAGCTTGGTCCCGGACGGAGTCCGCAGCCTTGAGGTGCGCTGGATCTTCCCCGGCCAGCTGGAAACCGCGGTGGCCGGGTGGTTCGGCCAGTTCCCCGCTGAGACGGAAGAACGCGAGGACATCTACCTCCTCAATCCGCACCTGAGCGGGCTGTCGGTCAAGGTCCGTGCGGGCCGGGTACTTGAGGTGAAGGCGTATCGCGGTAGCCCAGGAGTCCTGCACGTGGCGAGCCGCGCCAGCGGCCGCCTGCAGTCCTGGCAGAAGTGGTCGTTTCCGTTCAGCCCGCTCAGCCAGGACGGCGGTGACCTGCCCGGCTGGAGGCCGGTCCGCAAGAGACGGCGGATCAGCAGGTTCTCGCGGGCCAGCGACCTGATCATCGATGGAGCCCGGGGGCGCGCGGGGGAGGCAGGGTGCGCGGTGGAACTCACCGCGGTCGATGCGGCTGGCCAGGCCTGGTGGTCGCTCGGATTCGAAGCCACTGGCCCCGCCGACCTGCTCCATAACGAACTGGAGGCCACCGGCCGGCTGTGTTCGCCCAGGCCCTGCCGGATGGCCTGAAACCCGTCATGGCGGAGTCCAGGTCCTATGCGGAGTGGCTCCTCCAGCTCAGTGGATGAACAGTGCTATCGCGATGAACTGGCAGGTCGCGGCGGCGCAGACGTACACGTGAAAGACCTCGTGGTAGCCGAATACCGACGGGTAGGGGTCGGGCCGGCGGCGATGGTAGGAAAGCGCCCCGGCCGTGTAGAGCAGGCCGCCAGCGAGCATCAGTGCCCCCGGCACAGCGCCCTCATGGATCCATACTCCCGGCAGGGCCAGGCCCGCGACCCAGCCCAGCCCGACGAACACCGCGCCAACCAGGCGTTCTGGCCTGGCCATCCGCGTCATCCGGATGGCTGCCGCCGTCAGCGTGAGTGACCACAGAACAACCAGGCAGGTCAGGCCCAGGGCGCCGGGCAGAGCAAGGAGGAAAGCGGGCGTTGCGGTGCCGGCGATGAGGAAGAAGATCATCGCTTGATCAAGGCGCTGCAGCCGCTGGCGCCATGCCTCGGTCCAGTTGCCCCGGTGATAGAGCGCGCTGCTCCCGAACAACGCGGTCACGCTGGCCGCGTAGACAGCGGCCGCCGTGATCCGTGCGCCTCCGTGCGCTCGGGCCAGCAGCAGCGTCCCGGACACCAGCGACGCCCCGAACCAGAGCAGGTGCAGCCAGCCACGCAGGACCGGCTTGGTGTAGTAGACACCACGCCGGGTGTCGTAGAGCGCACTCCCAGCTGATGGGCCTGGTGCTGCTGGCGTGGAAGAAGTTGCCGCCATCCTCGCCTCGGCTCGCGGTAGGTCAGAACGAACCGCCGAGGTCCTGGGCGGCCCGGGCATGCCACCGTGCCCGGGTGAGCAGGACGGCGTGAGCTCCGTGTTCTGGCCAGGCTAGGCCACCGCCAGCCCGACGGCAATGCCGCTACCCGGGCCGGCTCCTGCCTGCTTGATGGCCATTTCCCGATGGTTTCAGGGACGGGGCAGGCCTGGCCGGTCCGGCTGGACGCCAGCCCAGATGGCAGCGGCTGCCATCGCGTCGTCCGGGTGATGCTGACCGCCAAGGGCGACCGGCTGGTAACCGAGCTGACCAAGTCCCACCTGATCCAGCTATACAAGCTCGCGGCGGTGCTGAACGAACTCACCCGGCCCGGGCCACGGTGAGGGTGGCCTGATTCTGCCGGGGCTGGCCGGCCGCCGGATCCCACTGCTGATGATCGCGGCCCATCAGCGGCGAGGAGATCATGAAGTCCGCGGTGGCCCGGTTGCAGGCCACCGGGATGTTGCACACCACCGCGACCCGGAGCAGGGCCTTGACGTCGGGGTCATGCGGCTGTGGCTCCAGCGGATCCCAGAAGAACACCAGCAGATCGATCTCGCCCTCGGCGATGCGGGCGCCGATCTGCTGGTCACCGCCGTAGGGGCCGCTGCGGAAGCAGGTGACCGGCAAGTCAAGCTGCTGCTCCAGCAGGCGACCGGTCGTGGCCGTCGCGAACAGCTCGTGACCGGTCAGCAGATCCAGGTTGTACCTGGCCCACTCGAGCATGTCCTGTTTCTTATTGTCGTGCGCGATCAGGGCAATCCGCCGCCCGGTGGGCGCCAGCGCGTGATCAGGCATGGAAATCCTCTCGGAGGTTCGTTACCTTCCACCGGCTAGTCTCGCCGGTCACGAACCATGCGTCCAATGACCAAAACTCAGGCCAGTCATGACTCTCAGTCATGAATATGGGTGCCGTCCGGTGATGGCGAGGAGCCGGACGCTGGGCGGGCGCCGGCCGGGCTCGGATCAGGCCCTATGGCCGGATCCGGACAATGGCGGCGGTAGTGGCCCTGACGGTCAGGCTGATTCCTGCCTGCGGATCGGCGAGCAGGGTGCTCCATTTCCCGGCCCAGGGGGTGTCGCCGGTGATCGTGGCGCCGCCGAGGGTGGCCGTGGCCGCGGCGGCGTCTCCCGGCTCCCCGGTGGCGTCCGCCGGCCCCCCGCTGGCGAGCGTCATGACCTCCGCTCGCTGCCACCCCCGGCCCGGCGGGACGATGGTCACGGCCGCGTCCGCAGCCCCCGCCCCGTGGGTCTTGTTGATGATCGTGACGTAGTCCTGGGCGGCCCCGTCCCTGCCTGCCCCGCCGGTGCGGTAAGCGGTCAGGTTGATGCCGCCCGCATTCCCCATCGTGACGGGCCTGGCCTGGCCGGCCGAGCCCAGCGTGAAGGCCTTGATGCCGTACCCCTTCGGGGTGACCGCGTAGCCCCGGCCGGCTGCGGCGGGATCCGGCACGATCGTGTCGGTGTAGAGCCACTGCTTGTTGTGGAAATTCACGCCCGCGGCCCCGTGCGCGGCCCACCAGTGCAGGTGATCCAGCGCCCATAGCGCCGAGGCGAACGCATTGCTCGCGCCCGGGACGCCGGTGAGGTAGTCATTCGATTCGGTGAGCCGGTAGCGCAGGCCAGCGGCGGCCACCGGGGCGAGATGGTTCGTGTAGAGCCAGGGGTAAGGGGCGTACGTGGTGCGGGCCGGCTGGGTCCCGGCCGCGGTGCCGTTGACCCATTCGGGGAGAGCATGTTGCTGATCGCCTGCGCGGCGGTGGTCTGCCCCGGATCTCCTCCGACGTAGTAGTGCTGGGTGATGTCCGCTATCCGGCCGGAGTCCCGTTCATCGCTGGCGAACCGCTCGGTCCACGACACGCCGCGGTCAGGGTCGGGGGGTGTAGGTCAGCGTGCTGTAAGCCCCGGTGTCAGGCCCGGACAACAGCACCCCAGGTGCCGCGTCCGCGACCGCCTCGGCAAAGCTCCGCCAGCCGGTCAGGTAGGACGGGTACGCGCTCCCCGGCACCCCCGGGAGTTCCTCGTAAATGGCCGGGTCAAACGGATGATCCGGGTAGGTGTGAAAGGCGTGCCAGTCCGGCTCGTTCCCGATGGCGAAGCTGGCCACATGGTCCCGGTAGCGACGCCAGATGTACCCGGCGATCTGGGCATCGGCCGATTTCAGCTGCTGGATCGGCTTCCCGCTGGGGTTGAGCAGGCGGAGTGTGTAGATGACCCGCACCCCGGCGGCCCGGGCAAAGGCGAACAGGTTGTCGATCCCGGTGAAGCCATCGCTGCCGGTGCCCGCGGGGATCATGTCATCCACCGACCCCCCGCCGATCCGCAGGTTGCGCAGGCCCAGATTGCGGAAGAGGGTCACGAGCGAATCGTTGGCCGGGCTGAACAGGTACCCGGTCACCCCGGCGTTGCCGGGATTGAGCGGGCCCCGTTCGAAGCTCAGCCCGGCGAAATCGTCCGGGACCACCGGCCCGGCCTGCCCAGCGTCCATAGTGATCGTTACGGGCGAGGCCGCCGGGTGCCCTGGTGCCTGCATTCTGGGCTCCTCTGCAGCGGTCAGTAGGTCGCGCGGCCGCCGCTGATGTCATACACGGCCCCAGTGGAGAAGCTGCACTTGTCGGAAGCGAGCCAGGCGATGAGCTCAGCGACCTCCTCGGCGCGGCCGAGCCGTCTCATCGGGATCAGGCTGCTCAGGTGGGCCAGGACGGCCGGTGCGGTGGCGGCGTTCATCGGCGTCTCGATGAGAGCGGGCGCGATCGCGTTGGCGAGGACGCCGGTGGTGGCCAGTTCCTTGCCCAGTGACTTGGTCATGGCAATCACCGCGGCCTTGGCCGCGGAGTAAGCGGAGAGGTTCGGGTTGCCGTCCTTGCCCGCCATGCTGGCCACGTTGACGATGCGCCCCCAGCCGCGCTCCCGCATGCCCGGCACGAAGGCCCGGCACAGGTGGAACGTGCCGGACACGTTGACCGCGAAGGTCCTGGCCCACTCCGCGTCCCCGACCTCCCACAGCGGCTTGTTCGGGCCGACGATGCCGGCGCTGTTGACCAGGATGTCCACCGGCCCGATCCGCCTGGCCGCGGCGGTGACCGCCGCCGGGTCGCTGACGTCCACGGTGTGGTCGGCGTCCGCGGACAGGTCCATGGTGATCACGGTGACCCCGTCCTCGGCGAGACGGCGGGCGCTGGCCAGGCCGAGCCCGCTGGCGGCTCCGGTGATGACGGCAGTGCGAGACATAAGAATCATTCCTAGCATGACCTTCGCTCACCCGACGGACAGGTGGCCTCCCATGCGAGCATTCGTCATCAGCGGCCCAGGCCGGTGGTCCATCGAGGACATCAACGCACCCCGCGCCGGGGCTGGCCAGGTCGTCATCGACATCGAGCGGGCGGGGATCTGCGGCACCGACGCGGAGTTGTTCAGCGGTGACATGAGTTACCTGCACGAGGGCCTCGCGCGGTACCCGCTCCGCCCCGGCCACGAATGGTGCGGCCGGGTCGCCGCTGTCGGCGACGGTGTTGACCCCAGCTGGATCGGCAGGCGGACCACCGGCGACACCATGCTCAGCTGCGGTCGCTGCCGCCGCTGCCGGGGCGGACGGCACCACGTCTGCGAGGACCGCTTCGAGATCGGCGTCCGTGGCGGCTGGCCTGGCGCCCTGGCCGAGCAGCTGGTGGTCCCGGCGACCGCGCTGCACCCGCTGCCGGACAGCGTGGGCCCGGTGGCCGGCGCCCTGGCCGAGCCGGGCGGGAACGCCCTGCGCGCGGTCTACGGCGCGGATCTCGCGCCCGGCGACCGGGTGCTGATCCTGGGCCCGGGCACCATCGGCCTGCTCGCCGCGCAGTTCGCGCTGGCCCGCCAGGCGGAAGTGCACGTCCTGGGGCGGTCGGAGCGCTCCCTGGAATTCGCCCGGACCCTCGGCGTGCATGGGGCCTGGACCGCCGGGTCGCTGCCCGCGATGTCCTTCGACGCCGTGATCGACGCCTCGACCGCGCCCGGGCTCCCCGCCCGGGCGCTCGACCTGGTCGAGCCAGGCCGGCGCGTGGTCTACATCGGCCTGGCGGCCAGCGCCAGCCGTATCGACACCAGGATGATGGTCCTCAAGGACGTCACCGCGGTCGGTATTCTCGGCGGCTCGCACGGCCTGGCCGACGCGATCGAGCAGTTCGCCTCCGGCGCGGTGGATCCGCGTCCGCTGGTGGCGGCCACCGTCGGCCTGGGCGGGCTAGGCGAGGTGCTGGCCGGATCCCGTCCCGAAGGATCCGGCCCGGGGCCCAAGATCCAGGTTGACCCCCGGATCTAGGGCACGGTGACCGGCTGGATGACCACCGGGCCCAGCGTCGGGTTGAGTTCGGTGGCCTGGGACACCCCGGTGGGGGTGATGACGTCCACGGCCTTGGGTACCGTCGCCGGGTCCACGGAGCAGACCGGGCTCGTTCCGCCGGCCGCGCAGACGCCGAACGTGAACGCCCCCGGAGTCGCGGTGAACGCCCGGGCCTGGTCGGAGCTGAACCCGTCCTGCCCGGTCAGCACGACACTGAACGCCCAGCCCGAGCCGGGCGTGCCGAACTGCGCCTGCGGCAGCGCGATGGTGACCGTGCGGCTGGCGTCGTCGGTCAGCATGAACGCCGTGCCGACCGCGTTGCCATTAGCGTCCACCCACGCCGGGGCGGCGAAGCCCTGCGCCTCGACCCGCTCGCTCCACGCGCCCGCGGACGCGATCGTGTAGTTGCGGGACGGGAAGGCCGCCTGGGTCGAGGTCGGGCTGGCGCCCGGGTTGTGCACGTAGACATCCAGGAGCTGGGCACCGAAATCGGCGCCGAAGGTCGGGTCGAGGTTGGCCAGCGTCGCCCGCAGGTACACCGTGGTGCCGTCGCTGATCACCTGGAAGTCGGTCAGGTCGAAGGCGCCCGGGTGGAAGTCAGCGGCGGTCGGGTACTGGTAGGTGCCGGGCCCGTTGTCGTCGCCAGCGGGATCGGTGACGTTCAGCACCGTGGTCCCGCCGGTCACGTCCCCGATCACCCCGACCTGCGCGTACCCGGTGCTCCGCCCGTCCGCCGAGGTGGCCGCCGCGGTGATCTGGTCGTGGCCGAACCCGACCGGGACGGTGACCGAGAACGACCCGTCCGCCGCTGCGACGGTGCTGGTGACCGAGGCCGGGGCGCCGGTGGTGGTGTCGGCGGATGCCACGTCCACGGACGCGCCGGGCGAGGTGGTCCCGGAGACCGTCGTGGTGGCGGAGCCGAGCGTGGCGCCAGCGGCCGGGGCGGTCAGGGTGACCGGCAGGGCACCCGGCGGCCCGTGGCTGATGTAGCGCGCCGTGGTCACCGCTGGCGTCTCCACGGTGCGGCCATCGCCGAGCCCGGCGATAAGCCGGAGCTCCTGGGCTTGCGCCCAGGTCAGCGGCGAGGCCGAGCCCGCGGCCTTACCGTCGGTGAACCCGATGGACGCGGTCGCCGGGTCGCTGCCGTACGGCGACGGAGGCAGGTCCGGGTCCTCCCAGGCCTGCTCGGGCACGAGGCCGACGCCGGAAGAGAAATTGATTATCGCGTTCAGCAGTCCGGCGGCCCCGGCACTCTGGCCAGCCGCGATGTCGCTCTCAGCGCGCTCGCCCGACAGCACCGGCCACAGGTGACCGGTCCCGGTGTCGGTGGGCGGCCACGGCGCGCCCGGAGTCGCGCACGAGGTCTGGCTCGGCTGGTAGCAGTCGCCGTAGCCGTCCGCGCTGCCCTGGGCCGCTGAGGTGCCGTATCGGTAATAGCCGGTTCCGCTGGGCGTACTGACCGAGATCTGCTTGTCCAGCACGCCGAGTGAGGCCTGGATGTCGGAGTCGGAGATGGGTAGCTCACCCAGCCGGGCCAGCTCCTGGAAGCCGCCGTTGACGACGCTGCGCTGGTCCACGGCCGGGCCGCCGTTGCCGAGGTTGTAGGTGATCGCCGCGTTCGGGTCCCCGGTCTTGGACAGCCGGATGAAGTAGCGCGCCGCGTCCGGCCCGGTCGTGCTGACCGTCCAGGATTTGATGCTGCGCTGGAAGTAGTCGGCGACGGCCTGGTACAGCCGGGCGCGGGCGGGATCGTGCTGCTGGGCCGCGATCGCCGACGCGGCGGTCAGCCCCGCGATCTCGGCGGCGATGGTCGAGGGGGAGTAGCCCGTCTGCTCTTCCCACCGCTCGACGCCATCGGAGGGCCCGTGCGCGACCAGGAAATCAGCGGCCGGGCGGATGTGGTCAGCCCACAGCGCGGCGTCGCCGCCGAGCCCGGCCTGCACGGCCATCAGGATCGGGTACGCGGTCTCGTCGAGCTGCAGGCCGCCGGTGTCCGGCGCGGCCTTGCCGTTGAGCAGCGAGTTACGCGGCATGGAGCCGTCGGCCAGCTGCTGCCGGTCGAACAGGAAGCGGACCGCGTTCCGCGCCGTGGCCAGGTCCCCGTCGGCCAGCAAGCCGGTGAACGCCTCGTAGAGGTCGCGGGCGAACACCTCGCGGTAGGACCCGAAGTAGGCGGGCTCGCCGTTGGACTCGGTCCCGGCGGGCACGGCCTGGCCCCACGGACTGGCCAGCGAGGCCACGATCGCGCCCGGGAAGGTCTTGTCCTCGCTCGCCTTGATCACGTTGGCGGACAGGTAATAGTGATCATCCAGCCGGGCCGTGGCGCTGGCAGGCTCACCCGGGAATTGACCCGGCGGTCGGCGCAGGCCGAGGTCATACGCGGCCCAGCCGGCCAGGTACCTCAGTTCCACCGCGGCGAAGGGAGTCCGCAGCGAGTCCTGGGCCGTGCTGACGGCCGCCGCCTGGGTGCGGCCGAACCCCAGGGCGAGCGTCAGTGACCCGTCGGCGGCGGGCGCCAGTTCCTGCGTCGCCACGATGTGGCCGTCCGGCGCGGACGTGTACGGGGTCAGCGCGTGCGAGGTGTCCAGCTGGGTGAGACCGTCGCTGGGGGAGCCGGCGTAGCCGACGCTCGCCGCTGGCGAGGGAGTGCTGGACGCGAGGGCCATGAAGGTCGGCACCGCGTAGGTCCTGTTGACCGCGTCGGTCACGGTCGATGTGCTGGAGACGACCGGGATCGCCGATCCGCCCGACGTCGTCACGACGCCGGTGTTGCCGCCAGCGTTCTGGGTTCCGCCGCCGCCGTTCCCGTTGACATGGGCATCCAGCCGCGCATACAGCTGCAGCCCGGCCACGCTGGTCCCGGAGCCGGGGACGGCGCTGAGCCGGGTGCGCATGAGCACGGTGTCGCTGCTGGGATCGGTGATGTAGGTGGTGGTGAGCCGGTAACCATGCTGGGCGTCGGTCGCGGTCACCGTGCAGGCCATGCCGGTGGGGTCGGCGCTGACCGTGTAGGTCATGTTCCTGGTCTGCAGGTCGGTGAAGGTCGACCCGTCCGTGACGATGTACTGCAGCGTGCTCACGTTCGTGTTGTCGATGGTGGGCTCGTAGGCGTCGGACAGCACGCCGCCGGCGACCGTGTACCACACCTTCGACGCCGTGCCAGCCGCCGTGCCCACGCAGTCCTTGCGGGCCAGATCGAAATAGGACGGCGCCCCCGGGGCGCCAGGCGCGGCAACGCCCGCGCTGGCGAGCGCTCCGGCGCTGGTGGCCGCCCCTCTGCTGGTGGCCGCTCCGGCGCTAGTGGCCGCAAGGGGCAGCATCGCCCCGGCCGCTCCTAATGCCGCCAGAACCCCGATGAAGCGCCTGCGCCCGCGCGCCGGACCTGCCATTCCCCACCTCCGCCGGACAGGCTGCGCCACGCGCCGATGCGCGCCGTGCCTCGTCCACGAATCCTGCCGAAGGATTCTCCTCCCCGCCCGCCATTGTCAAGAGAATGGCGGTCTGGGAAGCAGGTCGCCGTGGAGCCAGCCCGCGTCCAGCCCGGCGGCGTCGCCGTGGCGCGGACGGGTCGGTTGCCGTGGTCGTCGTGGCCCGACTGAGGCCGGGCCTGTGGTGCTGATGCGGCGGGTAACGCTGCGGTGGGTGCCGGGCGGTCGCCCGGCCGGGGCCGCAAGCCGGGCCGCACCGGATCCCAGCGGAGCCGGCCCGCGCAAACGCGCCGGACGAATGGCCGATAACGAAGACTGTTTGTAACTGGTCACGTACTAATGGTCTGTCAAGACCGTTTACCTTGGCCTTTGTGCGCTTGATGCCGGCGACGATGTGGTCGGCGTCCTTATGGGCGGCGTAGCTGTCGCCGTCGAGTTCAAGGTGATCGGCACGGCCGTGCGGGCCAGCGGCTGCCCGCTGACGGCGTCGTCGTGTCCGCAATGACCTTGCGCGTCCACGGTGACGCCTGCCGCCGGGGTAGCTGATAGTCATTTTCTCTAGGGTTCCCGTGAGTCTTGCCGGGTCCACGTGGGTATGTCAGCGCCTTCCGCCGGTCACGTTGCCGCATGTGCCGGGCGGTGCTCTCCGCTGAGCCGCGCTGCCGGGCGTGGTCCGGTTCACCCGTCGCGGGGGAGGCAGGCCGGGGGCTGCCAGGCGAGGATGATGGCGTGCTTATCGAGCTGCCGGCGGGATAAGCCATGCATGTGTCCGAATACATCATCCTGTTCGTGCTCGTCGCGATCATGGGAGCTGGCCTGCCCGGGCTGGGTGATGCGGCGCTGATCGGGGCGGGCACGCTGGCGGGGGAGGGCCGGCTCAACGTAGGCATCGTGCTCGCGACGGCGATGGCGGCCTGGATGATCGGTTCGCTAGCCGGGTATGAGTTTGGTCTCCACCAGGGACGCTGGCTGCTCGATCATCCGGGACGGCTCGAGAAATCCCGCCTGAAACTGCTCGCCAAGGGAGACCGCGCCTTCGGGCACCATAACTTCGCGGCCTCCGTGACGATGCCGGCCTTCGTATCTGGCATCTTCCGGGTGCGCCTCTGGCTATTCACGCTGGGCGCGCTCACCGCCGGTATCGGCTGGATCGGGATGTACGTCGGGCTGTCGTACTTCCTGGGCGCCGAGATCGCCCGGCGCATCGGAAGTGCCGGCACCAAAGCGGTGCTCGGCGTGCTGGTGATCGTCGCCGTCGGGCTGGGCATCAGGGCCGGGTGGTCGAGATGGCGTGCCGCGCGGGCCAGCCCAGCAGGTGATGACCAGGGCGACCCGGCACACGCGTCCTGACCGGCAGGCTCGCAGATCACCGTGGTCGGGGGCCTGCCGATGACCGCGAGCGGCAAGATCCAGAAGAACGTCCTGCGCGCATCGGCGGCTCAGGCACCAGCGTGCAGGTAGGCGGCCCAGAGGAACGGCTTGGCGCGCACGGTGTCGCGCAGGTGGCGGACCGCGGCGTGCAGCGCCCGGGCGGTGCCGCTGGTATCGAAGGTGCCCGGCCCGGTCTGCAGCCCGTCGTAGAACTCGCTGGCCACCCGGACCGCGGCCTGGTCGCTCACCTGCCACAGCGTCCCGACCACATGCGGGTACCCGGCGAGCTGGAACGCCGCGGCCAGGTGGATGGCCTCATCCAGCAGGGCCGCGGATGGATTGCGTGAGGTACGGCCCGCGGACAGGTAGGCCAGCTGAGCCCGGTCGAGGTGCAGCTTGGCCAGGCTGATGACCAGGAGCGGGTCGGTGGCATGATCCTCCAGCAGGATCCGGGCCTGGGCTGGCCGGGCAGGATCGATGGCCACATGGCACGCGAAGTGCGCCATCCCGGCCACGGCGAGGTGGGCGAGCACAGTGTCCTTGGTCGGCGCGGGTCCTGCCGGGGAGGCGGCCAGCAGCAGCGCAGGCCGGGGCAGGCGCGCCGACAGCATGGCCGCTTCCTCCGCCACGTTCGGCAGCGGGGCCGCTCCTGGCGTGCTGGGCATGGCGACGATGACGCTCTGCTCTGGCCCGGCTGGCTGGGCATGTGCCCGGGCCTGGGCCAGCGCGCGGGCCCGGGCGAGCGCGCGGACAGTCGGCGTATAAGAGGAGACCACCCGATCCATGACACTGCGGCTGCCGGGGGCCCGGTGGTAGCCAGCGGCGTGCAGGGGTAGGGCGCCGAGCTGGCCGCCGGGCGCCCACCAGATATGCGGCCAGGCCGCTCCCGCCGCGGGCGTGGCCGTGTGGCCGAGGTGACGCAGGACCGGTTCGGCCGTCGTATCCCAGAGCCACTCCAGGATGCCGCTGAGCACATCCTGGGCGCGGTCCCGGGCGTCGCGGTCCGCGCGCGGGTCAGCGAACGCGTCCAGCGCCTGATAAAAGGCGCTGACCTTCTCGGCCAGGGTGGCGAGGGCGAGACCAGGCAGCGGGAGATGGCTGACAGCGCCGCTGGCAATGATGATCGCGGCGCAGCCGTGCACGCTGGCGTTCAGCACCACGACCGGGCCGAAGGCCGAGTGCAGGGTGAGCTGTTCCGGTTCCGGCGGAAGCAGGAAGCCCGCGAAGCCCGCCAGGCTGCGGATCTCGGCCAGGACGGCGGCGAACTCGGCGGCGGCGTGGCGGGGGTCTGGCTCCGGCGGATCGCCGGGGGAACCATGACCGGCCTGCCCGGCCGGGTCGAGCTGGTCGCGGAGCCGGCGGAACCGGGCGGCCAGGACCGGGTGCCGCGCCCGGAGTTCAGAAACATCCCCGTGGGCGTCGATCGCCTGGCTCAGCAGCACTGCCCGGCCCAGTTCCAGCAGGCCCAGGGCCTCGGCTGCGCAGCCGGGCGTGCCCAGCCCGAGCGTCATGGCGGCGGCATCACTGGCGATCGAGGTGAAGCCGCCCAGGGCATGGTCCTGATCCGGCCGGCTGAGCTCGCGGGGCGCAATCTGCGGCAGCAGGTGCGCGGCGGCGCCCAGCAGGCCGGCCGCCAGCGCTGGATCCCGGGCCGCGGCCAGCGCGGCGCCAGCCCTCGCGGCCCGCGCCCGGGTCGATGGGGGCGCCAGGCTCATCGCCGCCGCCTGCACGAATGCCCTGATCGCTGCCGCCGCGTGCCGGTCTTCCCCGGTCCGCTCGAACTTGCTCCGCAGCGCGCTCCCCAGGTTCAGCAGGTGCAGGGCCTGGCTGGGGTCATCGGATGGGCTCTCCCGGACGCCCCGGGACGCGGCGGCAATGGCCGCATCATTGGCGTCCTGGCCCTGGGACCAGCCGAATGTGCCGCGCCGGGCGCCGCTGAGATTGGACAGGTCTATCGCGTAGCGGGGGTCAGCGGCGCCGGTGGCCGCCGTGCTGGCGGCCTGGATCATCGTGATGGCCCGGTAGAGATCGGTTGGATCGGCCGTCCGCCGGTACCGGCCCAGCAGCGCGACGCCGAGGTCGGACAGGCGCCCCGGAGCGGCCGCGGCTGCGTCGTCGGCCGCCACGACCTGTTCCAGGCAGGCCGGGGAACCAGATGGCCGGTTCCGGATCCGCAGTGCCACCCTGAGCTGGGACTCGTCCACCGCTTGGCTGGCCTGTCCGGCATCAACGGCCAGGTGGGACTCGTCCGCCGCGGCGATGGCGGGCCCAGCATCGATGGCAGGCATGTCATCGATGGCAGGCCCAGCATCGATGACATGCCGGGCATCGACGGCAGGCACAGCGTCAAGGACCCGCCCAGCGTCCACGGCCAGCGGGGCGGGCAGATAGCTGAGGGCAGCCGGCTGCGGATCACCCGCCGCCGGATAACCGTCCGGCATGACAAACGGTCGCGTGGCCATGAGGAGACCTCCAGATACTGGGTAGTGATCACTGGCCTGGCCCACCGCCTCGGCCGCGGGGAACTGCGGCCAGCCGGAGATTTCCGGCAGGTTCCTCGGCCGGTGGATCCGGCGTCGCGCGCAGACTGCGGCGATGCACATGACGCCAAGGGCGCCGGTAACGAAGGCGGACGCCTCGAAGATGCCGCGAGCGCGGCTGAGCAGGCCGAAGCCGAGGGCCGTCGGGATGAAGACGCCGTATCCGATGGTGCTGACCACCGATGAGGTCCCGGCCCTGATGCTCGACGGCATCGCGTCGTGCAGGTAGCGGGTCAGGGCAATGTTGAGGACCGTGATCCCGACGATCGCGGCCACCTGGGCGCCGATCACCACGGCCGGGGACCTGACGAACAGGCCGCCGGTGATCGCGAGCGTGCCGAACCCGGCTACCAGGACCATTCGCCTGCCCAGCAGCCAGTCGGCGAGAGCGCCCCCGCTCCAGGCTCCGGAGTAGAGGAGGGCGCAGCTGGGGCCGTACCAGACCATGGGCAGGGCCAGGCCGAGGTACCAGAGCTGGCAGAATTCGATCAGCAGCCGCATGGCCAGGCAGTTGGCCACCAGAGCGACGATGATCCAGGTGACGTCGGCCCTGGTCGCGCCGCGAAGTATCTGGCCGAGGTGGGCTGGCAGGCGCGTTGGCGGCGCCGTGCGGTGCAGGCTGGGCTCGCGGAACCGGTGCAAGGTGAGGAACGCACAGCAGGTGAACGGGATCGTCAGGAAGTAGGCGAGCCGGAGGCTGGCGAACTGGGTCACGCCCATGCTGAGCAGGGCACCCGTGATAAATGCCGCCGAGTTGAACATCTGCACCCGGCCGTAGTAGTGCTCGAAGCCGGCTGCCGAGCCCGTTTCCTCGAGGACCACGTCGTAGGTCACCGAATCGTAGGTCCCGGCATATGCCGCGTAGAAAAGACCCCAGGCCGAGATCCCGGCGGCGTACATCGCGAGGCCGTCGCTGAGGCCGCAGACCAGCGAACTGGCGACGAGCGCGCAGGTGGCGACGTAAAGCACGCCCTTACGGCTCCACCGGTCGGCCAGCACGCCGAGCGGGATAGTGGCTGTCATCATGACCACGATGTAGACGAGCGTGGCGACAGTGATGAGGTAATCACTCATGCCTATCGACCGCATGAAGAGCTTCTCGATCGGGTACCACAGCGCGAAGCCATGAATGAACCCAGTCGCATAAAGGGGCCGCAGGCGTTTGTCTATGGGCCGGGCAGCCAGCACGGAGGTCATGGCGCGGCCCGGCACCGCAGCAGTTCCCGCCCGGCCGGCCCGTGCACCCACTCCCGCATCACCGGCGCCCTCCGGTAGCTGGCTGCCAGCGGTTCCGGCGGCCTGGGATTGCGTCTGCTATCAGCCTGACCGGCCGTATTGCACTCGCCTTGACGCCGGCCTTGCATCCCAGGTCACACACCCGAGCCGAGTGCGCTCCAGGGGAGGAGGCGGCCGGGGCCGGTTCTCTTGACACCACCAGCTGAGACGCGTCCAATGGGTTCGTAGAATCGGCTTCTAGTATTTGGTTGTCATCGGCGAGGGATGACCGGGGACGGCGGCGGCCGCCCACGCAGGGAGGTGCTTCGTATGACGGAACGCAAGAGCCCGACGGCGGTTCTGCACGAAGGCCCCCGGGCGCTGAACGACGAGCAGGTGCGCGCGATCGAGGAGTCCGACCTGAAAGGCGTGCTCGACGTCGACATCGACGACGTCATCGAGTACGTGCACAAGGACCTGAAGTCGCTGCCGGACTTCACGACGCTTTACCGCAAGTACCTGAAGCAGCGGTGGGACGTCTACGATCTCGACTTCACCCAGGACAAGATCGACTGGACCGAGAAGATGACGGAGGACGAGCGGCAGTCGTTCATCGCCATCGCCTCCGGCTTCCACCACGGTGAGCGGCAGGTCGAGATCGAGCTGCCGGTGTTCATGATCGGCGCCAGCGAGGAGGAGAAGCTGCACATCGCCGCGCAGATCGAGGACGAGGCGCGGCACACTGTCTTCTTCGACCGGTTCTACCGGGAGGTCGTCGGCCTCCAGGGCGACGACATCATGGACATCCTCGACGCGTCGTTCCCCTGGGTGTCGGAGACGTTCGTCGGGCCGTTCGGGCTGCTGGCCTACCAGGCGGATGAGGTACGGCGGAACCCGTACGATGAGCGGGCGCGGGTGCGGTACGGCACGAACTACTTCCTGTGGATCGAGGGCGTGCTCGCGCTGTCGGTCATGAAGGTGACGCTGTCATACGCCCGCTGGCGCGGGTTCCTGCCTGCCTACTACACCGGCTTCACCGCGACGTGCCGGGACGAGTCGCGGCACGTGCAGGGCGGCATGCGCTACCTGCAGGAGGCGGTCCGGAAGGACCCGTCGATGATCAACGAGATCCACGCCACCCTGCGGACGATCCTGGCGCTGTCCGGGGTGGCCAGCCGCGAGATCTACTACGAGCCGCTGGGCTGGACCGAGCCCGAGGTGCGGATGCTGTTCTTCCAGCAGCTGCGCCGGAAGCTGAACGACGTCGGCATCGACCTCGCTCCTGACCTCGAGAACATGCTCCCGCAGGTGCAGCCGGTCCTGGCGGGTGGGTGAGCCGTGGCGGAGCCGATGTTCTTCAGCAAGGAATGGGCCGACGCGGTCCGCGACGCCCTGGTCGCCGGCCCGTCGGACCAGGCCCGGGCCGGCAAGCTGCAGATGTACTGGGACTTCTTCGAGCTGATCAAGGGCATGTACCCGGCGTCGTGGGCGCTCGGGTGCCGTAACCTGCCCGCGGAGCTGGGCGAGGGGCCGAGGTACCTGTTCGTCCAGTGGCACGGTGGCACGGTCACCGGCTGCCAGATCATCGGGCCGGACGAGCCGCTCGCGGCCAGCTACGTGCTGGCCATGGACTACGCGGACTGGACGGCGCTGCACGAGGGCTACGACGCGCAGCGCACCGTCATGTACCGCAAGATCCTGCTGGAGGACGGCGACCTGCTCGAGTTCTTCAAGACCATCTACTTCTTCGTGGAGTGCCTGGCCATCATCGGCAGGGTGCCGGCCGGCTACCCGGCGCTCACCGCGTCTTGGCCGGGTGGCGCTACGCCGCGCTCACGGCGGCCTGGCTGATCGTCGCCGTGCGCACCGCCCTCGGCGGCGCCCGCGGCCGCCTGTTCCTGCCCGCCCCGGCCAGTACGCAATAGCCGTAATAGACCTGTGACGATTTCCCAGCCGCGCCTATCCCTGGATTGGCGTTGTTTCTGCCGGGCTCGCCTATGGCCAGGATGAGTGCGGATTATCCCAATTCTGGGTGTTTCGCCGCCCTGGCGGGTACCGGGCCTGGCGGCAGCGGCCCGGATGCGGGTGCCGCCTGCGGTGACGCCAGCCGCGCAGAAGTTATACGGGAAGCCAGGGCGCCTTTACTGGCCGCTACTGGCCGTCAGCCAGGTCACCTGTGCTGCCGCCTGGCGCTGCGGAACATCCCTGGCCAGGTGGCGTCAAAAACACCAGCGGTAAGGGACCGGGATAAGCCGCGCACCCGTTTGTTCCTGCTAGGCTGCGCAGCCAAATGGGGAGGGGATCACCATGGCCCAGAAAGTCAGCGTCCTGCTGCTGTGTGACCTTCACGCCGATGGCGATGCCGAGGCTCAGGAGACGATTTCGTTCGCGATCGGCGGCACGCCGTATGAGATCGATGTCTGCGCGGCGCACGCCCAGGAGATCCGGGACACGCTGCAGCCGTACGTCGAGCATGCCCGGCGGGCGCGCGGGACCGGCCAGCGTCACCGCAGCCGCAGCATCTCCGACCGGGCCCACACGGCCGAGATCCGGGCCTGGGCCAAGCAGCACGGGCACCAGATCAGTGAGCGGGGCCGTATCCCTGCCGCGGTCGTGACCGAGTACGAGCAGAATCACTAACCAGGCGGCCGTCAGGCTCCGGCTGGCGCCAGCACGATGTCGAAGCGCACACGTGACCAGGCGCGATCACCGAGATCCCGGCCGTCCGGGGCTGGCCTGCCCGCTGGCTGCGGCTCGAAGTCGCGGACCAGGGACTTCTTGACGCCGAACACCGCATCGCGGGTGAGCAGTTCGTCGCCGCGGACGAAGATATGCGTCACCAGCGTGCGCCTGCCGTCCGCGGTCACCAGGAAGTGCAGGTGCGACGCCCGCATCGGGGAGCGGCCGGCCGCCTCCAGGAGCTTGCCCACGGGCCCGTCATGCGGGATAGGGTACGGCGTCGGGGTGAGTCCCCAGAACCGGTAGCCGCCCTGGTCGTCGGCGAGCAGGTGGCCGCGGGCCGCGACCCGGCCGTCGCCGTACTGGACATCGTAGAAGCCATCGTCGTCGGCCTCCCACACCTCGATCCGGGCCCCGGGCACCGGCTTGCCGTCGGTGTCCGTCACCGTGCCCTCCACCCAGCACGGCTCGCCGGGTGCGCCGGCGCTGATGTCCCCGCCGAGCGGAATCCGCGGGGACCCCCCGGCGAAGAACGGCCCGACCACGGTGGCCTCGGTCGCGTTGGCGTACGCCTCGTTGTTGATCGCGATCGTCTGCATCGAGACGCCGAGCACGTCGGACAGCAAGATGAACTCCTGGCGCCGGTCGTCGGTGATGTGCCCGGCCTCGGTCAGGAACGCGATCGCGCGCTGCCACTCCGCTTCGGTCAGCCGCACCTCACGCAGGAACGCGTGCAGGTGCCGGGTCAGCGCCTGCATCAGCTGCTTCAGCCGCGCGTCGCCCGCATGGCCGAACGAGGCGGTGACCTGCTCGACGAGATCCTGCTCGACGAGATCCTGCTCGCGGGCCTGCTGGCTGGCTGGCACCCCGGCTGCACCGGTGCCGCGGGTGTGGCGGTGATCGTCCGCGCTCATCTGCTCTCCTCCATGCTCGCCAGCGATCCGCCGCTCCGCCCCGGGCAGGCCGGCCGCCGGGAAGAATCCCGGAATACCGGCGGCACAGCGACATCGCTCAGCTCACGGCCACTCTCGCCAGACTCCCTCGACCGCCGGGTGAGGCCGATCTTATGTCGTCAGTGACCGGCGATCTGGCCACCGTCGATATGCAGGATCTCGCCGGTGATGAAGGGCGATGACTCCAGGAAGAGGATGCCGTCGACGATGTCGCTGACCTGGCCGACATGCCCGACGGGCGGCAGCCGCGGGCCCAGCGCGGCGTAGCTTTCCGCCGGATGCATCGGGGTGCGGATGATGCCGGGCGAGACAGCGTTGACCCGGATACCACGCGAGGCGTACTCGATGGCCAGTGACCTGGTGGCCGACGCGAGGCCGCCCTTGGTGAGCGAGGTCAGCACCGATGGCGCGCTGGAGCTGGCGTAGTCAGCGAGCGTGGTCGTGATGTTGACGACGTGACCGCCGCCTCGCTGCAGCATCTCGGCGATGACGCGCTGAGTCAGCCAGAAGAATCCCGTGAGGTTCACGCTCACCATGAGGGCATAGTCTTCCGCCGTGTAGTCGGTGAACGGCTTGGCGATGAAGACGCCGGCGTTGTTGACGAGGGTGTCGATGCGCCCGAAGCGCTCGAGTGCCCCGCTGATGATCCGGTCGGTGGTGCCGGCCTCGGAGACGTCCCCGTCGACGGTGAGCACGGCCGGGTCCCCGGCGGGTCTGATTGTCCGGGAGGTGGCCACGACCGCCCAGCCCTGCCGGCGGTACCCGGCGACCAGTCCGGCGCCGATGCCTTGAGAGGCTCCGGTGATGATGGCGACCTTCTGCTCATGCTCGCTCATGTCTACCCCGGCTGGGTGATCGCCGGGTCGCTCGGGTGCTGGGCGAGCGTCGTGGTCTGCACGGTCATCCAGGGGTCCAGCGGCAGCGACTTCAGGACCGCCTCCATCTCAGTGGCGTCCCGGGCTCGCCACAGGCCCAGCGTGCGCCCTTCGCCCGGCAGGGCCCAGAGCCGGCGCAGATGCCCTTGCGCCGCGAGCTCCCGCGAGTGCGCGGCCTCGCGGGTGCGGATGTCTTCGACGGCTCCGGCGGGGGTTCCCTCCGGGATGTGGGTGGTCATGACGACGAGATACTCCGCGCCAGGGCGCACGGCCCCGCCCCCGTCGTCACGTCCGTCATAGCCGCTCATCAGGCCGGGTCACCGGCCGGGCCGGCGGGTGGTGATCTCCTGGAGCAACCAGCCGTTGCCGTCCGGGTCGCTGAACGAGGCAAACGAGCCGTAGCTCTTGTGGTCCGGGGCCGGGCCGGGCACCCGTCCCTCGGTCCCGGCGTGGTGGAACACCCCGCCCGCGTCATGGAACACCTCGCTTACCTCGGCGCCGCGGCTGGCCAACTCGGCCCGGGCCGCCTCGATGTCGGTGACAGTGAGCTGCAGGCCCTGAGCGGAGCCCGGCGCGGCCGTCGTGATCCCGGTGCCGAAGATGATCGAGCACGCCGACCCGGGCGGGGTCAGCTGCACCACCCGGAAATCCGGGCCGGTGGAAAAATTGGCGTCCAGCCGCCACCCCAGCCCCTGGTAGAAGTCCTTGGCCTTGTCCACGTCGGAGACCGGTACCACCACAACCTCGAGCTTCATGTCCACGACTGCGGCTCCTCTCTTTGGATGTCAGTGGCCCGGCTGCCTGCCACTAGCTGGTCCTGCCCGCTACGGTATGGGTGGCAACGCTCCCCGGGCCAGACCGGTCCGGCCGGGGCAACTGGCTCCGCTGGATGCGGAGCAGGGACTGACCAGTCAGGCCCGACGGGCGCACTCAGGCCCGTGGTCATTCGTCGTCCTCCCGGACCCACGCCTCGTAGGCCTGGACCGCGGTCGGCAGCGTGGGGAAGAGCCGCTCGGCACCGATCTTGCTGGCCAGGCCGAAGGACTGCAGCCTGGCCAGCAGGTCCTGCTTGACCCGGGCGAGCGCGAACACGGTACCCGCGCTGGTGAGTTCTTCGCGCAGCGCGTCGACCGCCTCCAGGGCGGTGAAGTTGACCTCGACGTTCGCCTCGACGTTGAGCACGAACCAGCGGACGCCACCGGGCTGCTGGTCCGCGGCGGCCAGGGCCCGGCGCCGGAAATCCGCGGCGTTCGCGAAGAACAGCGGCGCGTCGTAGCGGTACACCACGAGCCCCGGGATCGTCCGCGCGTCCGGGTAGTCGTCCACGTCGTGCATGCCCGCCAGGCCAGGGACGCGCCCGAGGACCGCGTCGTGCGGGCGGGCCACCCGCAGCAGCAGTTCGGCGACGGACAGGCCGATGGCCAGCAGGACGCCATAGAGAATGTCGAAGGCCAGGACACCAGCGCCAGCCGCGAGGGCCAGCGCCATCTCACTGCGCCGGAACGCCAGCAGCCGCCGGAACGCCTGGACATCGATCAGCCGGATCGCCGCGTAGATGACGATCGCGCCCAGCGCGGCGGCTGGGAAGCGCGCCAGCACCGGCCGCGCGAAGAGCAGGACAGCGAGCGCGGATGCTGCCGCCGCCAGCGAGTACACCTGTGTCCTGCTGCCTGTCGCGACGCCGATGGCCGTCCTGGTGGCGCTGCTGCTGACCGGAAACCCGCGGAGCAGGGCCGATCCCGCATTGGCGGCGCACAGCGCCAGCAGTTCCTGGTTGGGCCGGATCTCCTCGCCGCGCCGTGCGAACGACCGTGCGGTCAGCACGTCGTCGCTGAAAGCGACGACCAGAACGCCGAACGCCGGCAGCAGCAGCTCCCTCAGGTCATGCGGGTGAAGACCAGGCAGCCTCGGCACGGGCAGGGCTGCCGGGATGGGGCCGATCACGCTGACGCCGCGCTGGCGGAGGCCGAAGACCGCAACGGCGGCGGTGGCCAGCAGGATGGCCAGCAGCGGGCCAGGCCCGTGCGGCCACCGGGCGTGGGTGACGAAGAGGAAGGCCAGGACCGCCAGTGCGATGGTGAGCGTCGCCAGCCGGATCCCGCCCAGGCCGCGGGCAAAGGAGAGGACCTGCGCCAGGAAGCTCTCCCCGGTGACCGGCACGCCAGTCACCCTGGCCAGCTGGCCCGCGATCATGATCAGGGCCACGCCCGCCATGTAGCCGACCAGGATGGGCCGCGACAGTAGGTCCGCCACGAACCCCAGCCGCAGCAGCCAGGCCACCAGCGACATCGCCCCTACCAGCAGCGCCAGCGTGACGGCGAGCTCGGCGTACCGCGCCGGGTCGCCCGCGGCCAGCGGCCCGATCACGGTCGCCGTCATCAGCGCGGTAGTGGCTTCCGGCCCCATCGACAGGGACCGCGACGAGCCGAGGATCGCATAGGCCACGAGCGCGGGCAGGGCAGCCCACAAGCCAGTGACCGGGGCCAGCCCGGCGACCGTCGCGTACGCCATGACCTGCGGCACCAGGTAGGCCGCCACGGTGACGCCAGCGATCAGATCCCCGCGCAGCCAGGCCCGCTGGTAGTGGCGCAGCATGGCCAGTCCAGGGATCATGCCAGACATCTACCCGCCTTCCAGCACCGCGATCTCCGCTTCGCGCTGGTGCGGTCTGAGCAGCGATCGCGGCAGCCGTCGACCAGGTCAGCTTTTGTCTTGATTCGCGGTATCCTGCCCGGTCAGGCCGGTACGGGCTAGCATGATGCGCCATGCGGGTGATCAGCGGATTCGGGGTCGTGCTGACGGCGGTGGCGTCCGCGCTGGCCCTGACGGCCTGCGGGACAGCCCCGGTGAAGCCGAGCGCGGCGAGCGCACCCCACCTGCGCCTCAGCACGCTGCCCGTCCGGCTGCCCGCACCAGCCATCCAGTCGGCGGTGGCCCGGGCCCCCGCGGCCAGCAGCCATCCGGCCGCCGCGCCAGCGCAGGAGCTGGCCCAGGCGGGCAACCCGGCCGGGCACGCTTATGTGCCCCCCGCCGCGCAGGCGGTCGACACCTCACATCCGACCCGGGTCATCGGCAACGGCACCCCGGCCAGCTGCACGTCCGCGGCGGTGGTCGCGGCGGTCGCGGCAGGCGGCATCATCACCTTCTCCTGCGGCCCGGCCCCGGTGACCATCACCATGCAGGCCACGGCCAAGGTGGTGAACACCAGCTCGCAAGTGGTCCTGGACGGCGGCGGCAAGGTGACGCTGAGCGGCGGGAACGCGGTCCAGATCCTGTACCTGGACACCTGCGACACCAGCCAGCAGATCACCTCGTCGAACTGCTGGGACCAGGCCTGGCCGCGGCTCACCGTGCAGAACCTGACCTTTGCCAACGGCAACGCCACCACCAGTGACAACACCGACGGGGGCGGTGGGGCCATCTTCGACCTCGGCGGCGAGCTCAAGGTCGTCAACTCCACTTTCCTGGATAACCGCTGCTATGCCACCGGCCCCGACCTGGGCGGCGCGGCGATCCGGGCGCAGGGGTTCGCCTCCGGGCCGGGCCAGCACAGCCCGGCGCCGGTCTACATCGTGCAGAGCACGTTCCGCGGCGGCGTCTGCTCCAACGGCGGCGCGCTCAGCAGCATCGGCGAGTCCTGGGTGGTGCTCAACAGTGTCCTGACCGGGAACCAGGCGGTCGGCTTTGGCGCCAACCCGGCCGCCTCCGGCACCCCGGGCGGGGGCAGCGGCGCGGCCATCTACACCGACGGCGACTCCTACGACGTGACGGTGGCCGGCAGCGTGCTCGAGAACAACACCGCCCGCGAGGGCGGCGGGGCCATCTTCTACGTCAGCGACGACCGCACCGGCACGCTGACGATCCAGGGCTCTTCGCTGGTGAACAACCCCAGCGAGGGCTTTTCCACAGCTGGCTATCCCGGCATCTTCTACAGCAGCAACGGCCAGCCGATCGTCTCCGGCTCGACGCTCAGCTAAACCCCGGGCGATCGGGCCGGCCGGGATGACGGACCGCACCATCCGCGGTGGGTGAGGCGGCCCCGGCCGCCCGCCTGTTAGGCACGAGGGGAGCCGCCAACGGGAGGACTGACCATGTTGTTCTGGATCACTGGCAGCATCATCTACTTCGTACTGCTCGTCACCCTCGGCGTGATCGCGATACGGAAGGGCCACTGGATCATGTTCCTCATTGGCATTTTCCTGCCGATCTTCTGGCTGATCGGCGCGCTGCTGCCGCGGCGGCGCTGACAGCGGTACCGGGGCAGCAGGCCACGGTCAGTTAGCCCGCGGCGGCTGCCTCCCGCTCGATCGGATCGTCGGTCGCCACGAGTTTCCTGGTGATCTGCCCGAGCAGGCGGCGCAGCTCCGGGCTCCGTTCGGGTTCCCATCCGGTGAGCAGGCGGTCGATCCCTGCCTCCCGTGCCTCATCCAGGCGGGCGGCGGCCTGCTCGCCCACCGGGGTGAGCAGCACGGTGCCAGCCTGGGCGCCGTCCCCGGCTGAGCCGTCCGCTCCGGATGCGGCGGCCCTTCCTGATGGGGCGGCCCCGTCGGCGACGGTGACGTACCCGTCGGCCAGGAGCGCCGTCAGCCGGTCCCTGAGATGGGCGCTGGTGATGCCGAGCGAACGGGCCAGCTCCGCTTGCGTGATCGGGCCGTGGTCAGCGATGCGGTAGAGCAGCCAGCAGTCGCGGGGGCTCACCGGCACGCCAGCCGTATTGGCCAGGCCCTGGTAGACCTGTGCCCTGCGCTCGCGGCCGAAGAGCGTGAACAGTGCCCGCTCCATCTCCTGTGCGGAGTCGCGGGTCGCGGGTATGGCCGTGGGTGCGGTGCTGTCCGCCCGGTCCACCGCCCGGGTGGTGTCCCGCAGTGGCAGCTCCTCCAGCAGGAAGGTCAGGCAGAAGGCCAGCGCACCGACCGGCGCTGCGAAGAGGAACACCGTGTGCAGTGCCTGGGCGTAACCGTCGACATAGGCGGCCCGGATCACTGTGGGCAGGTGTTCCAGCACGGCCGGGCTGGCTCCGCTGGACGCGCTGATCCCGCCGGGCAGCGACACCCCGTGCAACGCGTGGCTGAGGTCGCCAGGGAGCACGTTGGCGAAAACGGCGCCGAAAACCGCGGTGCCGAACGAGCCGCCAATGGAGCGGAAGAACGTGGCACCCGACGTGGCAGCGCCGAGATCGGCGTAGTCGACCGCGTTCTGTACCGCGATGACCAGCACCTGCATGGACGCGCCGATGCCCACGCCGAGGATGAACAGGTACAGCGACACCAGCCAGAAGCTCGTCTCGATGCCCATCAGCGACAGCAGGTACAGCCCGACGGTCATGGTGGCCGTGCCCACCATCGGGAAGATCTTGTACCGCCCCCACCGGCTGACGAGCTGGCCGGTGCCGACGGAGGTGAGCAGCAGCCCGAGCATCATCGGCAGCAGCCGCAGCCCGGACAGGGTCGGCGAGACCCCTCTGACAACCTGCATGTACTGCGGCAGATAGGCGAGCGCGCCGAACATGGCGAAGCCGATGGCAAAGCCGATCACGCTGGTGGAGCTGAAGACCCGGTTGGCGAACAGGTGCAGCGGCAGGACGGGCTCGGCCGCCCGCCGTTCCACCGCGACGAAGCCGGCCGCGCAGGCGACGGCGAGCACGCCCAGCAAGATGATCGGGAACGAGCCCCAGGCAAAGGTGGTGCCGCCGAGCGAGGTGAGTAGCACCAGGCAGGTCGCTGCAGCGCCGATCAGCACCGTGCCGGCGTAATCGATGACGTGGCGGGCCGTGCTCAGCCGGCTGGGCAGCACCGCGGAGGTCACCACCAGGGCGACGGCGCCGATCGGGAGGTTGATGTAGAAGACCCACCGCCAGGACAGGTTGTCCACGAAGAAGCCGCCGATCAGCGGGCCGAGCACGCTGGCGACCCCGAAGGCGGCCCCGAAGATCCCCTGGTAGCGGCCCCGCTCCCGGGGCGGTACGACGTCCCCGACAATGGTCTGCGCGCCGACGATCAGGCCGCCGCCACCGAGCCCCTGGATGGCGCGGAACGCGATCAGCTCGATCATCGAATGCGCGAAGCCGCACAGCGCCGAGCCGATCAGGAAGATGACGATCGCGGCCTGGAAGAACCTCTTCCGGCCGTACATGTCGCCGAGCTTCCCCCACAGCGGCGTCGACACCGTGGAGGCGAGCAGGTATGCCGTGACGACCCAGGCCAGGTGGGACAGCCCATGCAGGTCGCCCGCGATGGTCGGCAGCGCCGTCGCGACGATCGTCTGGTCGAGCGCGGCCAGCAGCATCCCGAGCAGCAGGGCACCGATGATCACCAGGATCCGCCGCTGGTCCATGGCCTGCGCTGACGCGCCCGGCACCGTCCCGGCATCCGGACTGGCGGTCATGCCGCACTCACCCCCACCTCGGTCGCCCCTGCCGCCACGCCCAGGTGCGCCCTTTCACCCTCGGTCGCCTTGGGCTCATCATGGCACAGCAGCGCGGCTGACCTGAGGCACCGCGGCCACGAGGAGTGGTGGGTGAACTCACCTGGACTGCGCGGTGGCCGTGAGCGACTGGTCGAGCCAGGTGCGCAGCGCAGCGGCTGGGGCGGCCCCGGCCTGCCGCGCCAGCACCTTCCCGCTCCGGATGACCATCAGCGTCGGGATGGCCTGCACCCCGAACCGCTGCTGCAGCCTGGGCGACTCATCCACGTTGACCTTGACCAGCTTGACCTGGCCTCGCCGCTCGGTGGCCAGCTCGGCCAGCGCTGGGCTGACCATCCGGCACGGCCCGCACCAGGGCGCCCAGAAGTCGACCAGGACGGGGATGGCAGCCTTCTCGGCGACCTCGGCGAAGTCCGCATCGCCAGCGTCAACGATCCAGGGCAGCGGCTGGTGGCAGTGGCCGCACCGCGGTACGCCGCCGGCCGCGGCCGGGACCCGGTTCCGGCGCCCGCAGTCGGGGCATTTGATGATCGCGTCTGACATGATCGGAGCCGCCCTTCATCTGCCAGTCAGGTATGGCCAACCACCCAGCTCACTGTCCGCATACCCAACTCCTGCCCGGCCGAATTCACATCGCCCGTTCAGGCTGGCCCGGCGGGATCGGTGCGCCCACGGCATCGGGCCAGCGCGGGCAGTGACCAGTGGACGACCGGATGAGCAGTGCCGGGAGCCGAGATCGGGCGTTTGACATTCGCCCGAGCCAACGGACAAAGTAAATAGCAATCGATTGCCAGGAGGATTGGATGGCCCGCATCAGCTACGTCGATCCGAGCACGGTCACCGATCCCGATCTGGCCGCGGCCCTGGAGGATGCACGGACCTACGGCACGCCGCGGCTGGAGAGCCAGGCGATCCGGGCGCACGTGCCCGCCGTGCTCCGCACCTTCGCGGCCTCCTGGCAGCAGGTGTTCCGCGACGGCGTGCTCGATCACCGGATCAAGGAGCTGGCCCGGGTATACGTGGCGAAGTCGCTGGACTGCGGGTACTGCGCGGGCCAGCGGTCACATATCGGGGCCGAGCAGGGGCTGACCGAGCGCGAGTTCGACGACCTCATCGACTTCCGCCGGTCGGACCGCTATGACGCGCGCGAGCTGGCCGCCCTGCGCTGGGCCGAGGCGATCGCCTGGGACCCCGGCAGCGCCGACGACGATCTCTGGGCCGAGCTGCACGCCCAGTTCACCGAGCCCGAGCTGGTGGAGCTGGGCTACTTCATCGGCCTCACCATGGGCCAGCAGCGGTTCCTGAAAACGCTCCAGATCAAGCACGGTGAACTGGGCTCGGACAGCCTGGCCGGGCTGGCCCCTGAGGTGGCCCGCGAGCTGGGCGCGGCGGGTCAGCGGGGCCCCGGCGGCTGACCGCACTCCGGCCGCGGACGGGCCTGGGAACGGCTGAGCGGATCCGGCGAACCGGCCGCGGCCCCCGGACATCACTGCTGACCCTCGGCAGCCAGGCCGGTGGCCAGCGCCTCCGGGACAGTCCCGTGCAGTTCGAGCCCGGCCGGGGAGATGGACAGGACGCTGGCGGCCGGGCCATCGCCGGTAACGACCCGCAGCGGCGTCCCGGATATCTGCCCCCGCCGGTGATAGGACGTCAGCAAGGCCACCCCGACCGAGCCGAGATGGTCCACCCCGGACAGGTTGACGACGAAGGGGGCCGGGGCTATGGCCGCGCCGATAGCGTCCGCGAGATATCTGTCCAGCCGCGGCCCGGTAGCCATGTCGATCTCACCGCTCAGGTGCAGGATGATGGCGTCATCCCGGCTTTCCTGCTCAGCCACGAGCAGCGTGTCGCTGCCGCCGCGCGGGGCCGCGGCCGGCGAGGCTGGCCGGGGGGCGGCGGGCAGGCTGTACACGATCTCGTCCAGCCGCTGCCGGAGAGCGGAGGATGCCTGGGCGTCCCCGCCGACCGCGGCCACCAGCCGTTCGGCCAGCTCCCGCAGCTTGACGTTCGAGTGCTGCGACTGCCAGCTGAGCAGGGCAAACGCTTCCTCGGCGGCCAGGCCATAGACGAGCATCAGCGCGCCCTTGGCCTGCTCGATGGTCGCGCGTGAGGCTACGGCCCGGCGCATCGTGCTCGTCACGTCCTGCGACTTTGCCCTGGCCTGCGGCTCGGTCAGGCCGATGAGCCCGACAAGATAGCCGCGGATACCGGTGACCGCGCCGCCGGCGTCAAGGGTGCCCTCCCCGACGATCAGCGCCCAGCGGAACCCGCCCGTACTGTCGCTGACCCGGTACAGGAAGCTGAACAGCTTGCCATCGTGCAGGCACCGCTGCAGTAGTTGCTCGGCCTGCTTCCGGTCCGCGGACTGGGCGTGGGCCAGCAGCAGCGAGGTGGTCGGGGTCACTTCGCCGCGGCGGAACCCGTACAGGGCGTAGACCCCGTCGGACCACTGCCAGGTGTCGCTCGCCGCCGCGTAGCGGTAGCTGCCCACCCGGCTTGCCATGCGGCCCGGCCCGCTGTCCCGTGCCATCGGTTCTCTCCTGGGCCCCGGCTCAGGAGAGCCGCGCTTTCACATCGCCGTGACGTCGCCACGTGCGTTCCCGCGCCAGGTCACCAGGCGCACGGAGGGCACCTCGTCCCCCTGGACTCACCGCAGCAGGCCCAGCCAGTCGTGGCGTCCAGGCACTGGGTAAACGGACCATCATGGGGCCGCGCGAAATCTCATAAAACCATCGACTAAGGCACTACGCAAGCGTGGTGTGCGTTGTCCTCAGTGATTTCTCTTCATATCTTCCGCATCGGCCGGGCACCTATTCCCAGGGTAAATAAATCGTCACATTTTCGTGGTGCCCGGGCTCAGACGGCGTGTGCCGCGGGGGGAAATGCCGGGAAAGATCAGCGCGATAAGGCCGGCCACGATGCTGAGCGCACCGGTGAAAACGGTCCAGCCGCGGGCCGGGATCTTGCGATGGGACAGGGCCGCGAATATCTCGGCGCAGCCGTTGACGATCCAGAAGAGCGGGGCGGCGGGCCGGCTGGACGAGGGGTAGGGACTGGGACCTTTCGCCCCCGTGGCCGGGGCTTTTGGCACCTTGGGCGCACATCTGCGGCGGATGAACCATGGTGGAAAGGGACTTGCCCGCCCCTGTGTACGGCAGCCGCAGCCAGCGACGGCCGGAGCACCCCGAGGGGGAGTCGATGACCAGGCTGCGCAGGATGGCCGCGATCCCGGCCGGAAGCTGGACCAAGTGGGTTGTCGTGGGCTTCTGGGTGGCCGTACTGGTCATCACGTTCCCGCTGTCAGCGAAGCTCACCGGGGCGGAAAAGAACGACGCGAAGGCCTGGCTCCCCGCCAACGCCGAATCAGTCAAGGTCCTGGATGTGCAGGCCCGGTTCCAGTCGCCCAACACCTATACCGCGGTCGTCGTGTACCAGCGTGCCACCGGCCTGACCGCGGCGGACCGGGCCAAGGCGGCCACTGACGCCCGCAGGTTCGCCCGGCTTCCCGGGGTGATCCCCGGCCAGGTAGCGGGCCCCATTCCAGCTGCCGACGGGACCGCCATCGCGACCACCCTGCAGGTCAATCTGGGCACACAGGGCTGGAGCAATGCGGCCGGGGCCGCCGACTCCATCCGCGCGGTCACCCGGTCGCAGGCCAACGGCCTGGCTTCGTACGTCACCGGCCCGCTGGGCAGCGCGGCCGACAGCAGCAAGATGTTCAAGGGCATCGACAGCACGCTGCTGTACTCGACCGTGCTGGTGGTCATCCTGGTCCTGCTGGTCACGTACCGGAGCCCGGTGCTGTGGCTGCTGCCGGTGGTCTCCTCCGGGGTGGCGCTGATCGCCGCCCAGGCCGTCATCTATCTCCTCGCGGCGCACGCGGGCCTGACCGTCAACGCGCAGAGCGCGGGCATCCTGGATGTGCTGGTGTTCGGCGCCAGCACCGACTATGCGCTGCTGATCGTGGCCCGCTACCGGGAGGAACTGCGCCGCCATGACCGCCGCCACGCGGCCATGGCCGAGGCGCTGCGGCGGGCCGGGCCGGCGATCATCGCGAGCGGTTCCACCGTCATCGTGGCGCTGCTGACGCTGTCCATCGCGGAACTGAACGCGACGAAGAGCCTGGGCCCGGTCCTGGCCATCGGCGTCGCCGTGGGCATGCTCGCCATGCTCACCCTGCTGCCGGCCCTGCTGGTCAGCTGCCCGCGCACGGTCTTCTGGCCCTACCGGCCCAGCTACGGCTCGGCCGAGCCAACCGCCTGGGGGATGTGGGCGCGGGTCGGCTGGAGCATCGCGCCCCGGCCACGCCGGGTCTGGGTGACCACAGCCGTGATTCTGGGCGTTCTCGCGATCGGGCTGACCGGCCTGAACGCTCACGGCCTGACCAACGCCCAGTCCTTCCGCGGGCATCCTGAGTCAGTGACCGGCGAGACTGTGCTCGCCCGGCATTTCCCGGCCGGCGCGGGCCAGCCCGTCGTCGTGATCGGCGACCGGAGCGCGGCCGTCCCGTTGCGGTCCGCGCTCGCCCGCACCCGGGGGATCGCGAGCGTGACCCAGCCGGCCGCCCGCGCGGGCTACGCCTACCTCGAGGGTACGCTGACCAGCCCGCCCGACAGCCAGGCCGCCTACGCCACAGTCGACCGGGTGCGGGCGGCCGTGCACGCCATCCCTGGTGCCAGCGCCCAGGTCGGCGGCGCCTCGGCGATCAGCCTCGATGTGGCGCGGGCCTCCGCGCACGACCGTGACCTGATCATCCCGCTCATCCTGGTCGTGGTCCTGCTCATCCTCGGCGTGCTGCTGCGGGCCGTGGTGGCCCCGCTGATCCTGACCGCCACGGTGGTCTTGTCGTTCGCCGCCGCGCTCGGCGTCAGCGCCTTCTTCTTCAACCACGTGTTCGGGTTCGGCGGGGCCGATACCGCGTTCCCGCTGTACGCGTTCGTGTTCCTGGTCGCGCTGGGCATCGACTACAACATCTTCCTGATGACCCGGGTCCGGGAGGAGGCCAGCAAACGCGACGCCCGCCACGGCGCGCTCACCGCACTCGCCGCGACCGGCGGGGTGATCACCGCCGCGGGCTGCGTGCTCGCGGCCACCTTCGCCGTGCTGGGCACGCTGCCATCGACCACGCTGACCGAGATGGGTTTCACGGTGGCGTTCGGCGTCCTGCTCGACACGATCGTCGTGCGGTCCGTCCTCGTCACCGCGCTGAACCTGGATCTCGGCCACCGGATGTGGTGGCCCGCCAGGCTCGCGCACCAGCCAGACCCGCCGCCCGCCGAACTCCGCCAGGAACGCGCCACCGCCATGACAGCAGGCTGACCGGGCCGTCTTCCAGTCGCTGGCCTGCGGCCGCTGCTACCGTTCCCGGAGCCGCTCGGCCAGGGCCGCGGCGAGCCTGGCCTTGACCGAGGGCTGCGTTTCGACGAGCCACTGGAAGTCCTCGCTCGTGAGCCTGAGGAGCCGGCCCGGCTCGGCACACGTCACGGTGGCCAGGCGGGTGTAACCGTACCCGCCGCCCCAGTCACGGGCCGCGAGCTCGCCGAAATGCTCACCAGGACCGAGGGAGCGGATCGGCCGGGCGTCGATGAACACGCCGAAGTGCCCGGACAGGATGATGTAGAAGAACCGGTCCGCATCCCACCGGCGGATGACGTCCTCCCCGGCCGCGATGTCGAGGTAGACAGCCCGCCCGCGCACCGTCTGCAGAACCTCGGCGGCCACGCCGGACAGCAGCGGCACAGCGCGCAGCGCATCGTGGCCCGGCGGTGCCGTGGCACTGGCCCGGGCGTCAGCGGCGCCGCCCGGCGCGGAGCCTGCGCCCGGTGCCGCCGGGGCGGCCGCTACGTCCGCCGGGGCCGGCCCGGCCGGGGGCACCGGCGCACCGGCGAAGTGCTCGATGACCTGCCGAATGTCCGCCTCTGAGCTGGTGGGGTTGAGGATGCAGAGCCGGATGGCGTGGCGGCCCGCCAGGCGGGTGCTGGACACGAGCGCGGCGCCGCTGCGCTCGAGAGCCCCGGCGAGGGCCAGCCCGCGGCGCTCCGTCTCGGCCTCGTCGCAGCCGGGCCAGTCCCGGCGGAAGCAGATGATGCCGAGTGCCGCCGGTGCCATCAGCGTGAGCCCGCCGTGCTGGCGGACCAGGGCTTCGGCGAACTCCGCCAGATCCAGGTTCCGCTGGATGGCGGCGCGGAACGCGGCCAGTCCGAAGGTCTGCACGGACATCCAGACTTTGAGCGCGCGGAAGCCCCTGGACAGCTGCAGGCCCCGGTCGGCGAAGTTGACCTCACCGTCGCCGGAGTCGTTGTCGTCCAGGTAGTCCGGGTGGATCGCGAACGTCCGCTCGAGCCGGGCGCCGTCGCGGATCAGCACGCTGCCGCACTCCATGGGCTGGAAAAGCCACTTGTGCGGGTCCAGGGTGACCGAGTCGGCGCGGTCGATGCCCGCCAGCGCCGCCCGTCCCTTCGGCGTGAGCGCGGCAAATCCGCCATAGGCCGCATCGACGTGCAGCCACACGCCTGCCCCGGCACAGACATCGGCCAGTTCGCCGAGCGGATCGACGGCACCGGTGTTGGTTGATCCGCCGCTGGCGCACACGGCAAAAGGGGCCAGTCCGGCCTGGCGGTCGGCGCGGATGGCGGCGGCCACGGTCCCGGGCGCCAGGCGCCAGTGATCGTCGGTCGGCAGGACCCGCACCTGCTGGCTGCGCAGGCCCATCGCCCGCGCGGTCCGGGCGAGGGAGGAATGGGCCTGGTCTGATACGTAGATGACGCTGTCGTCCGCAGGCCCCCCGGCGGCTTCGCGGGCGACGAGCAGCGCCGTCAGGTTGGCCGCCGAGCCGCCGGTCACGAGCAGGCCGGCGGTGCTGGCGGGCATCCCGAGCCATTCCCGGAACCAGTCGATGACCTCGAGCTCGATCTGGCTGGCAGCGGCTGACTCCATCCAGGCCCCGCAGTACGGGTTGGCGGCCGCCGCGGTCAGCTCGGCCAGCGCGGCTGGCCAGGTGGTGAAGCTCGGGACGAAGGCGAAGTAACCGGGATGATCCGTCCGGCTGGCGTAGGGCAGCACGTCCGCGACGACCCGCTCGAGCACGGCCGCATAGTCCCCGGCCTGCTCTGGTGGCGGGCCGCTGAGCCGCGCGCGCATCTCGGCCGGCTGGCCCCGGCGCAGCACCGGATCAGCTCCGGCCTCGGTGAGCCGGGCGACCAGCGCGTCCACGGTTGCGTAACCGGCCCGCCGCATCGCCTCGGCGTCCATCCCCAGCAGGTGTTCCACCTGGTGCCCCCTGACGTCCGGGGTCGACTCTAATGACGCTCTCATGGGAAGGTCTGAGGACAGCAATTCCGGGGGAGCCAGGCGCGGCCACGGGCAGGCGGACGCGCCGCCGGGCCAGGCGGCGGCCCGGGCCAGCCTGGTGGGGGGATGGCGTTGTGGGGCGGTTCTTCCGGGTGATCCGGGCACTCGTCAGCGACCCGGCCATGGCCCGCGTCACGGTGGCCTTCGTGCTGTTCGTGCTGGCCGAGAACGCCGTCTGGATCGGCATGCTGGTATATGCCTTCCACCACGGCGGTACCACGGCCGCGGGCCTGGTGGCGTTCGCCCAGCTGGTGCCGGGCATCCTGCTGGCTCCCCTACTGGCCGCCCTGGCCGACCGCAGGTCGCCGAGCGAACTGCTGGTGGGCGGCTACGTGGTGCAGGCGCTGGCGATGGCCGGGGTCGCCGTGGCGCTGTGGACCGGGGCACCGCCGCTGGCCGCCTACAGCCTCGCGGTGCTGGCCAGCACCGCGATGGTGACCACCCGCCCGGCCCAGTTCACGATGCTGCCCGCGCTGGCTCACGATGCCCAGCAGGTGACCGCCGCCAATGTGGTCGCTGGCTGGGCCGAGAACGGGGGGATCGTCCTGGCCGCCCTCGTCGCCGCCCTGTTCCTCGGTATCGGGCAGATCGGCACGCTGTTCGCGGTCAACGCCGGTTTCGTGGCCGCCGCGGCCATCCTCACCGCCCGGGTGCGGGTGTCTGGCATCGCGCTGGCTGACGAGACCAGCGAGCGGTCCGGCGTCACGACGCTGCTCGAAGGCGCCCGGCAGGCGGCCGGGCAGCGCCGCCCCCGGCTCCTCGTCAGCCTGCTCACCGCGCAGTTCGTCGTGGTCGGCGCGCTGGACGTGCTGTTCGTGGTGATCGCCATCGAGGTCCTCGGCAAGGGCCAGGAGTGGGTGGGCTACCTCAACACCGCCTACGGGGCCGGCGCGGTCGCCGCTGGCCTGCTCACCGCGCACCTGCTGGGCCTGGCGCCTCGGCCTGGTGATATCGCTCTCCATCGGCGCGCTCAGCGCTGGCCTCGTGCTCACCGCCGCCTTCCACGCCATCGGTGTCGTCGTGGCCTTGATCGCGGTGGTGGGCGCCGGGCGGGCGGTCCTCCTGGTCGCCGCCAACACCATGCTGCAGCGGGTGGTGTCCGCCCAGGTGATCGGGCGGGTCTTCGGGCTGGTCGAGGGGTTGTCCATGGCCGGGCTGGCGCTCGGCGCCGTGATCACGCCGCTGCTGATCGGGCTCGGCGGGTACCGGCTCGCGCTGATCGTGGTGGGCTGCCTGCTGCCCGCCACGGCCCTGGCGGGCAGCGCAACCCTCCGCCACCTGGACGCGGGGCAGGCCGTGCCGGCCGTCCAGGTAGCGCTGCTCCGTTCGCTGCCGCACTTCGCTGACCTGCCCGGGCCGGCGCTGGAAACCCTGGCCAGCGCGCTCGAACGGGTGGACGCGGCGCCGGGCGACGTGATCATCCGGCAGGGCGAGCCAGGAGACCGGTTCTACGCCATCGCCGACGGCGCGGTGGCAGTCTCGGTTGACGGGCGGCCCCGGGGATCGAGGGGACGCGGGACTGGCCTGGGGGAGATCGCCCTGCTCCGGCGCGTGCCCCGCACCGCGACCGTCACCGCCGAGACCCCGGTGATCCTGTTCGCCCTGGATTCCGCGACCTTCCTGGCCGCCGTCAGCGGGCACGCACCGACCCGGCGCCGGGCCGATCAGGTCGCCTCGCGCTGGGCCGCTGCCGACGCGGGCTAACCCTCACGCCCCGGTGACTTCCGGGGGGTCGCCCCCCCGGGGCTCTTCGCTGGCGAGGCGGGGCGCGCCGCAGGCGTGTCCCCTCCGAGCCGGTGACTCGCGGGGGGTTCCGGGGGGTCGCCCCCCCGGGCTAGCACTGCTCGAACAAGCGGAGCCGGTGGGCGGCGGCCGCGGCCTCGCCGCGGCTGGTCACGTTCAGCTTGCCCTGGGCGCCCTCACCCGGCAGCAGCTCGGCATGGACCGCCTCACGGATCAGGGCATGCCGGAACGCGAAGCTGCTGGTGTCGGTCACCAGCACGTTCGCGGCCACCGCGGGACGCAGCACCCGGGCCAGCCCGGCCGGATCCAGCCCGGCCACCGCGGCCAGCAGCGCGTGGCCGACCCGGGTACCGGCCGTGCTCGCCACCCGGATCAGCTCCTGCGTCTCCTCCGGCAACCGCCGCACGGCCGCCACCAGCAGGTCGCGCAGTGACTCAGGCAGCCCGGCGTCCAGCTCGTCCCCGCTCAGCAGCGCTTCAACGAACAGCGGGTTGCCCTGGGTGCGGTGGTACACGGTCTCGAGCGCTTCATCACCAGGGTCATGGCCGAGGAGGCGGGCCGCAAGCTCACCGGTGTCCTGGCGGGACAGCCTGCCGAGATCCATCCTGGCCACCCAGCCGATGCGGTCGAGCTCGGCCAGCAGCAGGAGTGGTGCGGTTTGCCGGGTTTCCGGGTAGCCGGGCCTGGGCGGGGCTAGGGTCAGCACCTATGCATGGGGGGCATGGGGGAGCGCGGCGGGTCCTGCGGGCCTGCCTGGGTGCCAGCGTGACAGTGGCGCTTGCGGCCGGGTGCGGTGCGAACAGCACCGCCGCGCCGGGGAATACCGCCAGCACCGCGCCACCGGCTACCGCCCAGGTACCCGGCCCGGGATCTGCCGCGCTGGCGCATTTCTTTCCCATTGGCGCCTACGTCCAGGCCGTGGCTAACTTCGGGCTATGGAAAAGCAGGGGCATCAATACCATGGTCGCCGTTCCAGATGGTAATGACGAGGTAGCCTGGGATAAAGCGGCTATCCGGGACGGACTGTATGAGATCCGGGCGCCTGCCAGCAGGCCAGCCAGTGACGTCGGCGATAAGAACCTGCTGGCCTGGACGCTGCCCGACCAGCCTGACGACATAACTTCGCAGATACCGCACGCGGCGATCCAGCGGGTATACAAGGCGTGGAAGCGCATTGACCCGGGACTGCCGGTGTACGTTAACTTCAACGGGCAGTTCAACCAGTACGACCTGAAGACGAAGGCCAGCGGGTTCTCCTGGTACCAGCAGTATGCTGCGGGTGCCGACTGGATAACCGCGGACCGCTACCCGGTCAACGCGGGCCAGGGTGCCGACCTCAGTTCGATCGGGCAGGAGGTCACCCGGCTGCGTGAGCTAGCCGGGAACAAGCCAGTATTCGTATTCATCGAGTCAGGGGCATTCGACGCGGGAAACCCTGTCATTACTCCTGCTCAGTTCCGCGGCGAGGTCTGGGAAGCCATCATCCATGGTGCCCGCGGCATTTTCTACTTCCCGGTGCAGGTCTCGCCCACATTCAAATATGACGTGACCCCGGTAGCGGTCGCTGCTGAGATGACAAGGCAGGACGCCACCATCACGAGGCTGGCCAGCGTACTGCAGGGTCCGATCGATCCCGCGAGGCTGCGCGCCACGGCGCCACCGCCACTTCAGGTGGCCTGGCGAAGCTCATCAGGCCAGAAATATTTCTTCGTGCTCAACCTGTCGGCCCGGACCGTTAGTCATCAGCAGATCAAGCTGACTGGCATCGGCTCAGCGGCATCCGCCACCGTGTACGGCGAAAACCGCACCGTCTCGATCACCAACGCCGCGATTACCGCTGACTTCGGCCCGTACGCGGTGCATATCTACCGGATTCCCTAGCGGCCCGGGTCGTCAACCCGTCGCGGCCAGGACCGTGATGAAGTCGCGGGTCCAGCCGGCGAAGTACTGGCCGGCCGGCCGGACCTGGCCGGGCACGGCGGCGGCCAGCGGCGCGCCTGGCCGGCTGGCGGTGTCCAGCTGGACCCACTCCGGGTTGATGTCCAGCTCCATCGCGATCCGCGCCCCGGTGCGGGCCAGTGCGGCCGCCAGGTCGGCGGGGGTGGTGGACATGCTGGCGGCGAAGCTGAGATCACCGGAGCCGTCCTGAGCCAGGGCACTGCGGGCGACGTACTCGCCGCCGCCCAGGGTCGTTCCCCACTGAGTCCAGTCCGCGGCCGCCGGGACCGGCTGCCCGTTATCCACCAGGGGCGGCAGGTTCTGCCGGACGCTGTACACCGCCTCGCCTGGCGCGGGCACGCCACGGCCCCAGATCCCGATCCGGGCCTGGCCGGAGCGGTCGATGACCAGGCTGGCCAGGCCGCTGCGCAGCGGGGTGATCACATGGCCTTCCTGCTCATAGCCGCCGTCGCCCGCGGCCAGCGCGAACCCGCCGTTGAAGGCGGCCAGCAGCCGCGGCCGCTCGGCCGGGGAGATGACCGGGCCGGCGCTGACCAGCCGGGCGGCGGCCTGCCCGGGGTCCTGGCTGCCGTTGTGCAGGACGTACCGCACCGGGCCGTGGAAGGTCGCGACGGTGACGAGTGATCCGTCCGCGGTCCGCACCCGGATCACGATGACCTGCGGCGCAGGGGCAGGCGTGGTGCTGGGCGCCGCGCTGGCCGGGGACGTGCCGGGAGACCGGGCCGGATGGGACGGCGAGCTCTGGCCGGGGCCAGCCGCGGCCCCCGGGGGCGAGCTGCACGCTGCGATCAGGCCCAGGGCGGCCAGGGCGGCGGCCCGCGCCGCGCGCATCAGCGCGGCCCCCTGCTACGGAAATGCGGCACGAGATGCCTCCCGGACGTCCGGCCGGCGCAGCCAGCCCCGAAGCAGACGAAGGCCGCCGCCGGATCCTGGCGCTGGGCCGCCGCCAGGGCGGCGGCCGGCGCGGTGCCAGCGGTGATCGCCTGGTGGTAGCTGGCCATGGTAGTCATCGCCGAATGGTCGGCGACCCGGGCCACGCTGGCAACGACCGTGGCGGAGCCCGCGTTGAGCAGGGCCGTGACGATGCCGAAGGTCTCGTCGCCGGGCCGCACGTCGGTCAGCCCGAGATCGCACGAGGACAGTACGGTCATGACCGGGGCCTGGGGGAGCCGTTGCAGGTCATAGCCGAGCAACGGGCCGCCGGCCAGGTCCAGGGTGGAGAACAGCGCGTTCTCGGCCTGATGCTGGCCGTGCGCGGCGATGTGGGCGATCGCCGCGGTGCGCAGCCCGGCGAGCGTGGCCGCGGGTGTTGCGTCCGCCCCGGTGAGGATCGAGGCACGCGGGTGGAGCGCGGCGACCGCCTGAATCTCCGCGTCGCCCCGGGCATTTCCCGGGCCGGCGACCAGGATGGCTGCTGGCGCGCCTGGCCAGCCCTGGCCGCGGCGGCGGGCCGTGGCCCGCCGCCGCATGGCGGCGTGCCAGACGGTGGCCGACGGTGCCACCGTGACCGGGCGTCCCGCGCAGCCGGGCAGGCTGGCCCACGGCACCGTCATCAGGACGCCGGCCTGGCACCACGACCAGGTCACGGTCTCCCACCCCGGGCAGCAGCGGGCTGAGCACGGCCGCGGCGACCGCGCTAGCGTCCTGCCTGGTGGCCGTGCGTACGGCCGTGGCCAGGCGGCTGGGCAGCGCACGCCCGGCCTGGGCATCGAGATCCGCCCGGAGCCGGAGCACCGCCTCGGCGGCGGCCGGGTAACCGCCGAGGCGCCGCAGCGACACTGTGTCACCGGCGACGACGAGCGCCCGCAGTTCGGGCCCGTCCCGGAGATAGATCACGAGCGCCGCGCCGGCCAGCCGCTCCCGGACCATCTCCATGGGGGTAGGCGCGGGTGCCGCGGCGCCGCGCCGCCCCGGCGTCGCCCATGACTGCTCACGGACGCGGCGCTGCAGCACCTCGGCGCGCGCGTGCAGCCCGCTGACCGGCTGGCCGGCCAGCTCCCGGGCCCGCAGCGCGTGCCTGGTCTGCCGCAGTTCCTCGAGTGCTGCGGCGGCGCCGGGGTCGTCCGGCGGGCGGACCGCGGGCAGCAGCAGTGCCTGGGCCCTGGCTCGTTCCGACCATCGGTACACCGCCCCCGGTGACTGGCGGGCCAGCGCCGCCGCGAGCCCCGCCCGGGCCAGGTCCTGCCCGTGCACGGCGGCGCCGGTCTGCAGGTCGAGGCAGCCGAACTGGGTACGGTGCCGGTGCAGCGCGGCCATCCCGGCGAGCAGGTTCCGGGAGGCCTCAGCGGCCCGCCCGTCCGCCGCGGCCAGCTCGGCCCGGGCCAGCCGCCATAGCAGGCGGGTGTCGAGGCGGTCGAAGCGGCCAGGCGGCCCGTACCGGGCCGCGATGCGGGCCGCCCGGGCCGGCTGGCCAGCGGAGATCAGGGCCCGGGCCGCTACCAGGGCGGCTACCCGCGCGTCTTCCGGCAGGCCCAGCCGGCTGAGCCGTCCGGCCAGGGCCTGCGCCTGGACGGCAATTGCCGCGCGGTCGGCGGTGGCGGTGAAGGCGGCCCGAACCTCGAGCAGCGAGGCAAGCGCACCGCGGCGGGCGTTGCCGCGGCCGAGGAACCGGGCCCTGGCCTCCCGCGCCCATTGCCTCGCGGCCTCGGTCCGGCCGGCCAGCAAGGCGGCCTCCGCGCGGACCTGCACCGCATCGGCGTATGTATGGCTCAGCCGCTGCGCGTCCGCGCGCTCGGCGGCGTACGCCAGTTCCCGGTCGGCCTCGGTGTACAGGCCGGCTGCCAGCAGGGCACGGGCCCGCTCCACCGCGAGGCTCGCCAGCCGGCCCGGCGCGAGCAGTTCGTAGTCGGCCCGGGCGGCGGAGAACGCGCGCAGGGCCGCGGGCAGGTCGCCGGCCACCACGTCCATGCAGCCAAGATTGACTCTGCTGAGCGCAGCGTGCAGGGCGAGCCCATGGCGGGCCGCCACCTGCCCGCAGCGACGCAGATCGGCCCGGGCCAGCCGGACGTGGCCGGCTTCCAGGTGCACGAGGCTGCGGTTGTTGAGCGCCTTGACCAGGTCCAGCGGGCTCGACTGCCCGGCCAGCAGGGCCACCGCCTCGTCATACTGCGATAGCGCCAGGTCGTTGCGGCCGCTCCGCTTGAGCAGCAAGCCACGCTGGGCTAGCAAGATCGGGCGCTGAGCCGGCCGGATGTGCTGCTCGGCCTCGTCCAGCAGCCGGAAGCCAGCGTCCACCCGGCCGCGTTCCGACTCCGCCCAGGCGAGGCTGATGAGCAGGCGGCCGCGGATCTCTGCTGCCTCGGGCCCGTGGCCCGGGCCCGGGCCGAGCAGCCGCAGCCCCGCCCGCAGCTGGCGCACGGCGGTCGCGGGCCGGCCGTTATCGCTGGACACCAGGGCAGCCGCGTGCAGCCGGGCGGCATGGGCGGCGGCCGGCGTCCCGCGCACGTCAGAGCGTGAAGGCGGGCGTGACGACCCGCTGGGCGGCGGCGCCTGCCGCTGGCGACACCAGCAGCTGCGCGAACCCGTGCGGGACGCTGTCGAACACGAACCGGCCCGCCGCGTCCGCCGTCACCGTCCGGGACGGGGCCGGCTCCGGCAGCCGCAGCTCCACCTGCAGCGCCACGGCGGGCGCGAGCCATCCATCGATGCGCACCAGGTTGTCCGGCCGGTTCACGACCGTGATCATCACGGCGCGGCTGCCGGCCTCGAAGGTGATCGAGTGGGTGCGCTCGCTGCCCCGGGCGCCGGACCCGATGCTCAGCTGCTCGCTGAGCCGTGCCACCTCCGCGTCCAGGGAATCCAGCGCGATGGCGAACGAGACCCGTGCGTCCAGGTCCGCCGGGGGCGGGTCGAGCACGGCGTGGATCGCGGCCAGCCGGTCCAAGATCGCCTGATCGTCCTGGTCCAGCGGCAGGTCGGCAGGATCTGTCATCATCCGCTCCATCGGGGATCGGCCCGCAGCATCGCGTGCAGCTTGGCCAGGCAGCGGCCGCGGGTGGGGCCGATGCTGCCGATGGGCATGCCCATCGCTTCGGCCACCGCGGAGTAGTCAGGCCGGGGCACGTGCGCGACGATGCGCAGCAGCGTCCGGCAGCGTTCCGGCAGCTGCTGGAAGTGCCGCCACAGCACCCGGTCCCGCTCGTCGGTGAGCAGCCGCTCGCCCGGGGCAGGGCCGGGATCGGGCACCGACTCCAGCTGCGCCGCACCGTCCGGGACCTGCCGCCGGGACAGCTCGCGCACCCGCCATGCCTCCCGCCTGGTCGCGGTCACCAGCCATGACGTCAGGGCGTGCGGTGACCGGATGTCCTGCAGCCGCCGGATGAGCTCCAGCCAGCTGTTCTGGACCACGTCGGCGGACTCCTCGGCCGACAGGCCCTCGGCCCGGGCTACCCGCCACAGCAGCGGGTTCAGTTCCCGTACCACCTCGCCCAGCGCGGCAGTCTCGCCGGCCCGGGCCCGCTCCAGGCAGGCAGCCATCCTGGCGGAGCGGTCCGCCCGGGCCTGGCCGGTGCTGGCCCCTCCGCCCCCGAGCGTCACAACCGCCATGCTACGGTCCGGTGCCCGGCCCCGGGAGGGGCCGGGCCGCCGGCTCCTGCTTCTGCCGCTCCCGGCGGGCCAGCACATGCGGTGGCCGCTACTTGATCCGGATGTTCCAGCCGACCTCGATGTGGTTGACATCCGTGATGAGGCCGGGGTTGAGCGCCGCGATGGCCTGCACCGTGGTGCCGTAAGCAGCCGCCAGGGCGCTGAGGGTGTCGCCCGGCTTCACCGTGTGCCAGACCCCGGCCGCGGGAACGACGGGATGCACGCCGGACGTGGTGTCACCGGGCCGCCAGCCGATCCGCCACTGACCGAAATCACTGGCGTCGCTGAAGCTCACGTCGTAGCTGCCGAGAAAATCCGTCTGGTACAGCGCCGCGCGCGGATAGCGCAGGCCTTTCGACCACGACGCGGTCTGCCAGCCCCAGCTGATCAGGTTGGCCTCGAACAGGCGCTTGATCACCCAGTAGCCGCCGTACGCGCCGGTGAGGTGCGATCCGAGCACATCGTTGCAGCCCTGGAAGTACTCGGCGATCGAGCCGAGCTTGGCCAGCGCGTGCTCGGGCGTGTTAGGCAGACCAGGGGCGTGGTCGGGCGTGTCGAAGTCCACCCCGAAATAGATCGGCCGGCCGGACGGCCCGCCTGCGGCGGTGTGCTGTTCGTGGGCCAGGGTCGCGTACTCCTTGCCCTGCTGGTGCCCACCCAGGGCGTCATTGGTGTCGAACTCGAATACGGACACGAGGCTGATCCCGGCGGCCGAGAATCCCTCGGCCTCCGCGCGGGTCAGGAGCTTCCCCTTGGTATTCGGGGTGACGACGGTCAGGTAGCGGCACACCGCCACCGCGCCGAGGCTGTGCACCTGCGCAGGACTGAACCGGGCGTACGAGTAGTCCAGCACCTTCTGAGTCATCGGAAAGACCTCCCTGTGGTCATCTGCTGCCGGGTGGTCACCCCGGCGGATCACTGAGAGGGGGAGCGGCCAGAGCGCGAGATACACGCGATCGTGAACCGCTTCGTGGCCCGGGCGTTATGGCCCGGCGGCCGGCTTCGGGAGGCCCTGGCCCGCGGGCAGCTGGCTGGCCAGCTGCCCCGCGTAGATCGCGGCCGCGAACGAGGTCCCGCTCCACCACGCGTACCCGTCGCTGGCGATCGACATCGTGACGTTGTCGAAGTCATCGCCCGCCTGGATCTGGGCAGCGCCTGTGCTGGTCAGCGGCAGGGAGCTGAGAATACCTGCGCCCTTCCGCCACTGCTGGACCCACGGTCCGTAGTCGCTGAACGGCGCTCGCTGGTTCGGCGCGCTGTAGGCACCGACGCTCACCACCCGCAAGCTGTTGTCGGTGGCAAAGGCAGCCGGATAGACGGGCTGATCAGATCCGTCGTTGCCAGCGGAAGCCACGATCTGGACGCCCTTGGCGGAGAGCTTGGCCACGAGTTTCCTGACCTCGCCTAGGTCGCCGTCATCGGACACGGCATGGCGCCCGAAAGCCATCAGCACGACATCGGTCCGGATCCTGTCATGGTTCTCGTCCAGCCAGGTCAGCGCGTTGATCACGTTGCCGTCTTTGACCTTTCCGGCAGCGTCCATCACCCGCATCGACAGGACCTGTGCGCTGGGCGCGGTCATCCGGATGAGCCCGGCGATGAACGTGGCATGGCCCCAGTGGGTCCCGTACGGCGGGTTTGGCTGGGTACCCGGCTGGATCAGCAGTGGCTCGAGCCAGCCGTACTCGGTGGCGTCGGCGACGAACGGCAGGTCATTTCCTGCAGGCAGCCAGTCGTGTGGCTGTACCCCGCTGTCCAGCAGCGCGATCACCTGGCGGCCGCCGGACGGCGGCGGCCACGGCGGCATGTCGGGCCGCTGGTCCGCCGGAGCCGGGAGCCAGGCCGCGATGCCGTGCCCGCTCTTCTTACCGTCGCCGAGGAACTCGCCCGGCTCGACCGTGCCGGCGCTGTACTGGTCGTCCTGTTGGTTCGCGGTCATCTCTCTGCCCCCGTGTCGTGCGCGCGCCGCCGGCGGCGGCTGTCACCGCAGGGGTGGCCGTACGGCTCGCTGAAATACATCAATAGCCGAACGGGCTGCGTCTGGCCACCCCCGGGGCCCGCTGGTGTATCTGGCTCCGCGGCCGGTCCCCATGGCTGGCAAGGCGCGGCACTAAACGCGCACCGCAGAAGGGAAACAGAGATGCAGCAGCACGATCAACTCGACGTCTATCTCGCGGTCGGCCACGGAGTCGAGCCCTCGGGAGTCTACGACCCGGGCGCTATCGGGGCCGACGGGCGGCAGGAGCACCTGGAGGCATTCCAGGTCTGCACCTACGCCCTGGCCGCGATGCGGCGCTCCGGGCTCACGGTGATCAGCGAGTCCGCCCAGGGCGCCTCGCACGACCCCGACTACCGGGGGTCGGCGCTCCGGGCCAACCAGCTCAACGCCCGGGTCGCCATCGAGGTCCATTTCGACTGGTCGGGCGGGGTCAACGGGTTTTCCGGCCTGTACTACTCGGGCCAAGGCCAGGCTCTTGCCGAGCACATCGGTGCGGCGTTCACTGCCCGGCACCTGCCCCGGGCCGGCGACGTTCACCGCCCTGAGCTCTACTTCCTGAACCAGACCACGATGACGGCGCTCATCCCGGAGATCCGCCGCGTGCACGACTACCCGGACTCGGACAACAAGGCCGAGGGGGAGGCCCTCGCCGAGGGTACGTGCACCTTCCTCGGCCGCGCCTACAAGCCCCCGGCGGACTGACATCCGCGCTGCGGACTGACATCCGCACTGCGCGCGAGGGAGCACCACTCGCGGCGGGGTCATGCCCAGGAGGTCACGGGCAGGGCCCCGCCGCGCTGTACCGCCGCGCCGCATCCACGGCTAGAACGCTCCAATCCCAGCCTGGACCCGGACCCTTGACATGACCTGGACGGTAGGTTCCAATATCTATTGGAGCGCTCCAATAGGGCGAATCGGGGCAGCAGCCATCGGGCCGGGCAGCACTTGGGCTCAACGCGGAGAGGCGGTCGGACATGGGCAGGGAACGGCTGGCGCGGTACAGCCTCGCAGGCCCGGAGAATCAGGCGGCCGTCGCGGCTGGCCTGGCTGGCGGTGACTGGTTCCGCAGCGCCGTGCCGCGCAAGCGGATGAAGGAGCTGATGCGGCGCTCCGACTACCCGGCCGTCCGGGACACCGCGCTCTGGCTCGGCTTGATGCTCGGCCTGGCCGGCGCGGGCATCGCGCTGTGGGGCAGCTGGTGGGCGGTCCCGTTCTTCCTCGGCTACGGCATCCTCTACGGCTCCACGTCGGACTCCCGGTGGCACGAGTCCGGCCACGGCACAGCGTTCAAGACGCGCTGGCTCGACGAGGGGCTGTACCAGCTTGCCTCTTTCATGATCATGCGCGATCCGACCACGTGGCGGTGGAGCCACACCCGGCACCATACCGACACGCTGGTCGTGGGCCGGGACCCGGAGATCGCGGCTATGCGCCCGGCCCGGCTGGCCAGGATCCTGGCCAATCTCGTCGGCCTGGTTGACGTGCCGGTCGCGTTCCGGCTGATGTTCCTGCACGCCTCCGGGCGGCTCACCGCCGATGAGGCCGACTACGTCCCGGAGTCCGAGCGGTCCAAGGTCTACCGGACCGCCCGGATCGACCTGGCCATCTACGCCGTCACCATCGCCCTGGCGATCGGGTTCCGGTCCTGGCTGCCGGTCGTGCTGATCGGCGGCCCCCGCCTCTATGGCGCCTTCCTGTTCAACCTCTACGGCCTCACCCAGCATGCCGGCCTGGGCGAGAACGTGCTCGACCACCGGCTCAACACCCGCACGGTCAAGATGTGCGTGGTCAACCGGTTCCTCTACTGGAACATGAACTACCACGTCGAGCACCACATGTTCCCGATGGTCCCGTACTACCGGCTGGCCGAGCTGCACGAGGAGATCAAGCATGACTGTGCGCCGGTCTACCCGTCGATGTGGGCGGCCTACAAGGAGCTCATCCCGGCGGTCCTGCGCCAGCTCAAGGACCAGGAGTACTACATGCGCCGCGAGTTGCTGCCGGGCGCTGCGCCGTTCAACGAGCCCACCCCGCTGACCGACGGCCGCGCGCTGCCGCTGGCCCGGGTGACCGCGGCCTGACCGGGCACCGCACCTGAGGAGACACCTGATGAGCCAGTGGATCGCCGCTTGCGCGGCCGGGGACATCGACCCCGAGGACGTCATCCCGTTCGAGCATGGTGGCAGCGACTATGCGATCTACCGGTCGCCGGACGACATCTACTACGCCACCGATGGTCACTGCACGCACGAGCGGACGCTGCTCTGCGACGGCCTGGTCGAGGGCGGCATCATCGAGTGCCCGAAGCACAACGGGCGCTTCGACTACACCAGCGGCAAGGCGCTCGGTGCCCCGGTGCTCACCGACATCCGCACTTATCCGGCCAAGGTCCTAGACGGGACCGTTTACGTCGAGCTCGGCTAGGGGAGCCCGGCCGGCGGCTAGGCCGGGGCCGGGCCGGTCGACCCCCGGACCTCCAGCCGGGGCGGCATCAGCCGGGTCTCGCCGGGTGCCTCCGGGTACTCGATCCGCGCCAGCAGCATCCGGGCCGCCTGCTGCCCCATCGCGTAGGCGGTGCCGTCCACGCTGGTCAGCCACAGCGCCCGGAGCCGGGCCAGGGCGGAGTTGTCGAAGCCGACGAGCGACAGGTCCTCGGGCACCCGGACGCCCAGCGCGGCCGCGGCGGACAGCGCCCCGACGCAGGACAGGTCGTTCGCCGCGAAGATGGCGGTCGGCCGATCCGGGTGGCTCAGCAGCCGGACCGCCGCCCGGTAACCGCCCTCCTCGGTCATGTCCGCCGTCTCGACCAGGACGTGAGCCCCCCGGCCGGCCAGGCGCATGGTGTCCTCGTAGCCCTGCATCCGGCGGCTGCCCGCGGTGCTGGGCAGGCCGGAGATGTGCGCGATCCGGCTGTGCCCGAGGCCGAGCAGGTGCCGGACCGCCAGTGCCGCGCCGAGGTGGTTGTCGTTGGCGAGAACATCGACGTGGGGCAGGCCAGGATCGATGCCGCCCACCGCGACGGTCGGGATCTTGCTGGCCACGTCGGTGATGGCCGGCGAGACGGGGACGGATCCGGCCAGGATCAGGCCGTCCACGCCGAGATCAAGGAAGGACCAGGTCAGGGTCTCGTCCATCATCCGGTCGATCCGGCCGTCGCCGAGCAGGATGTGCTTGCCGCCCGCGAGCAGCGCTGGCGTCAGGCCGTCGAGCATGTCCGCGAACCACGGCTGGCGCAGGTCGTTCAGCAGCACCCCGACCGTGCGTGACTGCCGCTCGGCCAGCAGCCGGGCCGCGGCGTTGGGCCGGTAACCGAGCTCCCCGACGGCACGCAGGACCGCCGCGCGGCTGGCCGGGCTGACCTTCGGTGAGTTGCGGAGTACCAGCGACACCAGTGACTTCGACACCCCGGCCCGGGCCGCGACGGTTTCCAGGGTTGGCCTCCGGCCGGCTTGCCCCATGCCAGGGAACCTCGCCTCTCCGCCGTTTCCATCGGTATCGGTGCGCAGCTGTTGGAGCGATCCAACCGTACGGGTGCCGCCGAAACCGTGTCAACGCAGCGGCCCGGGCGGCCGGTCCGGTCCTGCGCGTGCGGCCGGTCCCAGTGCCCGGATGAGATCGATGCCCCGGCCGAGGTTGTCCAGCCGGGCGGCCAGGGTCTCGCCCGCCGGGTAGAGGCGCACCGTGTCCACCCCAGCGTCCCGCCAGGTCGCCAGCCGGGCCCGCACCATGTCCTCGGTGCCGATCAGCGTGGTGGCCAGCACCATCTCGTCGGTGACGAGGCTGGCCGCGCCCTCCCGGTCGCCGGCCTGCCAGCGCTCGCGTACCTGGGCGGCAGCATCAGCCCAGCCCTGCCGGCTGTAGGCATCGTTGTAGAAGTTGCTGCTCGCCGACCCCATCCCACCGAGCGAGAAGGCCAGTTCCTTCTTGCGGCTGCCCACGGCGGCGGACAGCCCGGCCTCGTCCACGATGTTGATCTCAGCGCCCTGGCAGACGTCCAGCTCAGCGCGGGTCCGGCCGGCCCGGGCCAGCCCGGCGTCCAGGTACCTGAAGTAGGCGCTGGCACCCTCCGGGACGAAGCTCGTGCCCAGCCAGCCGTCGGCGACCTCGCCGGTCAGCTCCAGCATCTTGGGCGACAGCGTGGCCAGGTAGACCGGCACGGTCACCGGCGCCAGGCTGACCCGCATCGGCCGGCCCGCACCGCCGGGCAGCGGGATGCGGTACTGGCTGCCCTGGAACGCCACCTTCTCCCCGGCGAACACGCTCCGCACCACCTGCACGGTCTCCCGCATCCGGGCCAGCGGGTGGGCGAACGGGATGCCGTGCAGTCCCTCCAGCACCTGGGGCCCGGAGGCACCCAGGCCGAGCAGGAACCTGCCGCCGGACAGGTGCGCCAGCGTCATCGCGGTCTGCGCGATCGTGACCGGCGAGCGGGTGCCGAGCTGGAGGACACCCGAGCCCAGCAGCATCCGCTCGGTGCGCGCCGCGAGGTAGCCGAGCGGGGCGGGCGCGTCACTGCCCCACGCCTCCGCGACCCAGCAGACGTCCAGGCCAAGTTTCTCGGCCTCGCGGACGAACTCGGTGATCTCCGGCCAGTTCCCGGCAGAGCCCTCGACGGTCGTCGCGGTCCGCATCACGCCGCCCGCTCGGCCAGTTCCTTGATGGCGGCGAGGTTCTGCACGAGCCCGGCCTCGAACTCCCGCAGCCGGACGAACACGATCTTCTGCTCCTTGTCCGGCATCGCGTCGATGGCCAGGCTCAGCCCGGACCGGCCAGGCCCGATCTGCGCCCACTGTTCCAGCACCGTGCCCGTGCCCTGCGGCCGCAGGGTGAACCGCCAGCTCGCCGCGGGATGTCCGGGGTCACCCACGGCCCAGCCGAACCGGTGGGGCTCATCGCAGGTCACGATGGTGCTGACCGTCTCCCATGTGCCCAGCTCCGGATGGGCGTTCCGGCCGGCGAACCGGTGCCCGGGAGCCGGGCCGGTGACCCCCTCCAGCCATTCCACCTCCTGCAGCTCAGCACTGAGCCTCGGCATCAGGTGGATGTCGCTGACCAGTCCCCACACCTGCTCCGGGGGAGCCTCGATGTAGGTCTCCGCGGCCACGGTGGGGCTGTCTGCATAGACCTGTCCCGTCCACTCCATGACGTCCAGTTTCCTCCCGCCAGCAGCCTCCCGGGCCGGCAGCTTCTACTCTGGGGGCAAGGCTGGGCGCAACGGGCGCATAGGCGGGGTGCCTGACTCACGGCGCTGCCCGCCGCACGTGGGGGGATGGAGCACGTCATGGCTGATCCGCAGTTCGCATGGGACGGGCTTGGGCAGTACAAGGCCGAAGGCCGGTTCCTGGACGGCTATCCCGATGACCAGAGAACGTTCTTCTCGCCGCGGGACAACGTGCACGGCCTGCTGGTCACGCTGCTGGACAGCGCGCAGCACTCGATCGTGGTCAACATGTTCGGCTACGACGACGACGAGCTGAACAAGATCATCCAGACCAAGCTGGCGGACGAGAAGATCTACGTGCAGATGAGCCTGGACCGCAGCCAGGCCAGCGGCGTGCACGAGAAGCAGATCCTCGCGTCGTGGGGCAATGACGCGTTCGGTAACAGCATCGCCATCGGCACCAGCTCGGTGCATAACGCGATCTCACACCTGAAGATCGTGATCGTCGATGGCGTGTACACGGTGAAGGGCTCGACCAACTGGTCCCTGTCCGGCGAGCAGCAGCAGGACAACGAGCTCAGCCTCAGCCGGAACGCGGTGATCGCCGCCGAGACCCGGGCGATCCTCGACCTCAACCACGACTTCATGCTCAAGCAGATGGTCGGCACCAAGCTGGATGTGACCAAGCTGCTCGCTCCCACCGCGCCCGGGACGGCGCCCCCGCTCCCGCCGCCATCCGGCACGGAAGGCTGATCCGTCCACCGGCCCGGGCTGGCGGCCTGGCCCATCAGCCGGGCTGGCTGAGCAGGCTCCACGGAAGCACACCAGAGGCCCAGCCCGGGCTCCCGGCACCAGCCACGGGCACCAGGCCGGCGCAGGCCTGCTGCCGGGCGACGGGCACCCCGGGCAGGATGCCCGCGGTGTTCGTGGTGATGACCCGGCCGTTGCCGCTGACGATGACCGCGAGCCGGCCCAGCCGGGCCAGCCCGGGCAGGATCAGCCGCTCGACCTGGCTGACCAGGATGTCGGCGCCAGCGACCCCGGCGAAGCGCCCCGCGCACAGGAGCGGCACCGAGGCAGTGAGGGTGTACTCGTGGGTGCAGATGTAGTTGACGTAGGGCCCGGCTACCGACGGCCTGCCGGTGGATTCGGGCAGGCGGTACCACTCGGTGGTGGTGTAGTCGTAGAACTCCGCTGAGTCCGGGTCGAGGTCCACTTCCAGCTGTTCCAGGCCGGAGCCCTTGTCAGCCCACCACCATTGGATGCAGCGCGGAGCGTCGGCCAGCACGCCGGGCGCGAGCACGACACCAGCGCCCACGGCGAGTTCCGCATGCTCCCGCAGCACGCCCGCGACCGGGGCGCGCAGCGCGGCCAGGTCCGCGCGGCGCAGCGGACGGCCCGCGATCCCGGCGGCCCGGGCCATGGCCGCCAGGGCCACCGTGGCCGCGCCGACCTGCGTGACCGAGGCCAGCACTCGTTCGACCCGGTCGGTCAGGCCGGCCAGCAGCCGGGCGCACCGACCGTCCGGGACCGGCCCGCGGCCCGGCTGCCGGGTCCCCGCCGGGTCCTCACTCCACCCCAGGGTCCTCACGCCAGGGTCCTCATTCCCGGGACAAGCCCAGGCGCATGCTGAGCATCCGCTCGGTCTCGGCCAGCACGTGCTGCTCAGCGAGCTGGCGCGCCTGCTCGGGCCGCTGGCCCCCGATCGCGTTGACGAGCGCCTCGTGCTCGCTGGCCAGCACCGCGGCCTGGGCATCGGTCACCGGCAGCCACACCAGGTCCCCGACCTCGGACCACAGGTCCATTTCCTGCCGGGTGAGCCGGGGGGACTGCGCCACGGCCGCGATCTCGATGTGGATGCGGGCGTCCGCCCGCCGCCGCCGGGTCAGCGTGGCGGCGCCGTGCAGCCTGCGCACATGCTCCCGCAGGGTGGCCAGGTCCCCGGGGACAGCCCGCTCGGCCGCCAGCCTGGCCGCGGCCCCCGCCACGGCCGCCCGGTGGTCGCCGATGTCGCGTAGCTCGTGCAGCGAGAGCAGCCGCAGCGGGCGCTCGAGGTGTGCGAGCTGCGGCTCCTCGGGCGCGCGGACAAAGGAGCCGCCGCCCCGGCCGCGCCTGGTCTCCACCAGGCCGATGCTCCTGAGCGTCGCCAGCGCCTCCCGCAAGGTCACCGGCGACACCCCGAACTGGCTGGCCAGGTGGCTTTCCGGGGGCAGCCGCTCGCCATCGAGCAGCAGCCCGAGCCTGATCGCCTGGGTGAGCCGCCGGGCCACGGTTTCCGCCCGGCCGCCGGGATCTATCGGCGCGAACACCGACCGCGCCCGGAGGCTCGGCACGGCGGGGGAGGCCACGGCTGCTCCCTTCCCCGGGTTGCCGCCGGGATCACCGGCGACAGCCCGCTGCATATGGCAACGAGCAGATCACGGCCCAGGGCCAGTCGTATATCAGGCGCTTGACAGCATAAACATATAACCCTGTAACTTACCGGATATCACCGCCGGGGGCCCGGGCGTGCTGTGCGCGCGCCTGTCAGCCCAGCATCCGGTCGGCCCAGATTGGGCGATCACCGGGTACGCGCACCGCCGCGTGGGCCACGTACTGAGCGGAAGGTGTCGATCATGCAGGACGCCGCGACGGCACCCGGCGGGAGGTCACCCCGGCGGGCCACCGGCGTGCCCGCCGTCCGCCTGGCTGGCTTGCGCAAGTCCTATGGCCAGGTCGCCGCGGTGGCCGGGGTTGACCTGGAGATCGCCGAGGGGGAGTTCTTCACCATGCTCGGCCCGTCGGGGTCGGGCAAGACGACGCTGCTCCGGCTGATCGCCGGATTCGAGCGGCCCGACCAGGGGTCGGTGGAGCTCGGCGGCCGCGACGTGACCCGCGAGCCGCCGTATGCGCGGGACGTCAACACGGTGTTCCAGGACTACGCCCTGTTCCCGCACATGAGCGTGCTGGCGAACGTGGAGTACGGGCTGCGGGTCCGGCGGGTGCCGCGGGACCAGCGGCGGCAGCGGGCTGAGGCGGCGCTGGAGATGGTCCGGCTGACCGGCCTCAGCGGGCGCAAGCCGGTCCAGCTGTCCGGCGGCCAGCGGCAGCGGGTCGCACTCGCCCGGGCCATCGTCAACGAGCCGGAGGTGCTCCTGCTCGACGAGCCGCTCGGCGCCCTTGACCTGAAGCTCCGCCAGGAGATGCAGCTCGAGCTGAAGCGGATCCAGCGTGAGGTCGGCATCACGTTCATCTACGTGACCCACGACCAGGAGGAAGCGCTCACCATGAGTGACCGCCTGGCCGTGTTCAACCACGGCCGGATCGAGCAGCTCGGCACGCCGGTCGAGGTGTACGAGCGGCCCGCCAGCGCGTTCGTCGCGGGCTTCATCGGCATCTCCAACCTGCTGGAGCGCGACGGCCGCCAGTTCACGATCCGGCCCGAGAAGATCCGCATCCTGGCCGAGGGTGAGCCAGCGCCGCCGGGCAGCCACGTCGAGCCGGGCCGGATCGAGGAGGTCACCTACCTCGGCATGCTGACCCGGTACGTGGTCGAGCTAGCGGACGGCGGCCGGCTCACCGCGGTCCGGCAGAACCTCGACACCGCCGAGGCCATCGCGGCCCGGGGACAGGGCGTCAGCGTGGCCTGGCACGCCGGGCAGACCTACCAGATCCAGGACGAGACCCGGCCCGGTGCGGCGGCACCAGCAGACCAGCAGGACAAGCAGGACGAGCAGAAGGAGCACGCATGAGGATGTGGACCAGGGCGGGGGCGATCCTCGCTGCGCTATCCGCGGTGGTACTGGCAGCCGGGTGTTCCTCGTCGGGCGGGACGGCCAGCACGTCGTCCGGCAGCGGCGCCACCGCGGGCCTGACCCTGCCGGAGGCCAAGGCCGCGGTGCCGACCTCGGTCGGGAAGACCGAGGGGCACCTGAACCTGATCGCCTGGGAAGGGTACGCCCAGCCGCAATGGGTGAAGCCGTACGAGCAGGCGACTGGCTGCCAGGTCAGCGTCAAGTACGCGGGCTCCTCCAGCGAGATGGTGTCGCTCATGGCCAACGGCGGCGGTGGCCAGTACGACCTGGTGTCGGCCTCGGGCGACGCCGACCTGCGCCTTATCTACGGCGGTGACGTCCGGCCGATCAACATCGGGCTGATCCCGTCCTGGAAGGACTTCCACACCTTCCTCAAGGCGCCGGCCTTCAACACGATCGGCGGCAAGCACTACGGCGTCTCCTACGAGTTCGGCCCGAACGTGCTGCTGTACTCCAAGGCCGCGTTCCCGACCGCGCCGACGTCCTGGTCGGTGCTGTACAACAAGAAGTACGCGGGCCAGATCACGGTGCCGAACAACCCGATCCAGATCGCGGACGCCGCGCTCTACCTGTCCAAGACCCAGCCGGGCCTGGGCATCACCAACCCCTACGAGCTGACCCAGCCGCAGTTCAACGCCACCGTGGCGCTGCTCAAGCAGCAGCACCCGCTGGTGAAGAAGTACTGGGACCTGGCCTCGCAGGAGATCTCGCTGTTCCAGAGCAAGACCACGGTGGTGGGCGCCGCGTGGCCGTACCAGACCAACACCCTGGTCGCGGCCGGCACCAAGGTCGGCGACACGATCCCGAGCCAGGGCGCGACCGGCTGGGCGGACACCTGGATGCTCGCCACCCGCGCGCCGGACCCGAACTGCGCCTACAGGTGGATGCAGTGGGTGACCACGCCCACGGTCCAGGCGCAGGAAGCGGTCTACTTTGGTGAGACCCCGGCGAACCAGCTGGCCTGCCCGATCATGGACACGCTGCAGAAGGGCTCGTGCGCGGACTATCACGCGAACGCCCCGGAGTCGTACTTCAACACGATCCAGTTCTGGAAGACGCCGCTGGCCCAGTGCGGCAACGGCAAGAACGACTGCGTGCCGTTCCAGCAATGGGTGTCGGCCTGGAACCAGATCACTGGCTAGCAGGCACGCCTGATGTCATCAACCGTGGCCCAGGAGGGCCTGGCCCGGCGGTGAGCACACCGCTGGCCGGCCTCGGCGGCGCCGTCGGCCCGCGTGTCAGCCGCGCTCTGGCGCCGGGCCTGGCTGCGGGCCACCCTGACCCTGTCACCGCCGCTGGCCTGGTTCCTGGTGATCTACCTGGCGTCCCTCGCGCTGATGCTCATCACGGCGTTCTGGCAGGTCAACCCGTTCACGAACACACTGGTGCACAGCTGGACGCTGGCCAACTTCCGCCAGCTCCTCACCGGTACCTACCTGTCCATCATCGGGCGCACCGTGGGCATGGCCGCCCTGGTCACAGTGACCGATGCGGTGATCGCGCTGCCGTTCGCCTACTACATGGCCCGGGTCGCGTCCAGCCGCGGCCGCCAGCTGCTGTTCATCGCCGTGCTGCTGCCGCTGTGGGCCAGCTACATCGCCCGGGTCTACGCCTGGATCGTGATCCTGCAGAAGGGCGGCACGCTGAGCTGGTTCTTCACCAAGCTCGGCGTGGGGCAGGTGAACATCGGCTACACGAACATCGCGATGTGGATCGTGTTCTCCTACATCTGGCTGCCGTTCATGATCGTTCCTGTCTACACCGCGCTCGAACGCATTCCTGACTCGCTGCTGGAGGCGTCCGGGGACCTCGGGGCGCGCAACGGGCGGACCGTGCGCAGCGTGGTGCTGCCGCTGGTGCTGCCCGGCATGGTGGCCGGGTCGATCTTCACGTTCTCACTCACCCTCGGCGACTTCATCACGCCGCTGCTCGTCGGCGGGGCGAACTCGAACTTCATCGGGAACATCATCTACTCCAACCTGGGCACCGCCGGTAACCTGCCGTTCGCGGCGGCGCTGGCCATGGTGCCGATCGTGATCATGATCTTCTACCTGCTCGGCGCCCGTGCCCTCGGCGCGTTCGAGTCGCTGTGATGGAAGGGCGCCTGGCCCGTATCGGCCTGCGGATCTGGGTGGGCGGCGTGCTCGCCTTCCTGTTCGTCCCCATCGGGATCATCTGCGTCTACGCCTTCAACTCCTCGAACGTGCAGAGCTGGCCGATCCACGGGTTCAGCACGAAATGGTTCTCGGTGGCGTGGCAGGATCCGCAGGTGCGGGCAGCGTTCCTGCTCTCGCTCCGGGCCGCGGTCTTCGCCACCCTGATCGCGCTGCTGCTCGGCTCAGCCGCGGCGTTCGGCGTGCACCGGTTCCGCTTCTTCGGCCGCGAGGCCGTTTCGCTGCTGCTGGTGCTCCCGCTCGCGCTGCCCGGCATCATCACCGGGATCGCGCTCAACTCCGCGTTCAACTTCGCGGGCGTCAACCTGTCGCTGCTGACGATCGTCATCGGGCACGCCACGTTCTGCATCGTCGTGGTCTACAACAACGTCATCGCCCGGCTGCGCCGGGTCTCCGGTTCCCTCTACGAGGCCTCGGCCGACCTGGGCGCCCACGGCTGGTTCACGTTCCGCGCGGTGACCGTGCCGATGCTCTCCACCGCCCTGGTGTCGGGTGCCCTGCTCGCCTTCGCGCTCTCCTTCGACGAGGTCATCGTCACCACGTTCACTGCTGGGGCGCAGAACACCCTGCCGTTGTGGATCTTCGGGGCGATCCGGCTCGGCCAGCAACTGCCCGAGGTCAACGTGGTCGTCGTCGGCGTCCTGCTGCTGACCATCGTGCCCGTCACCATCGCCGTCCGGCTGACCGGCACGGGCGGCATCACCCGCAGCTCCGCCGGGACGATCCGCTGACCGGCCCGTTACCGCGCGATCACGATAGCCAGGCTGCCTCGCTCACCCCGCGGCCCGGTTGTCTACGGTAAGACCGTACCGACGGCTGTGACGAGAGCTGGGAGAACGAGTCAATGGGATCGAATACGGGCACGGCCAGCCCCGCGCTGTGGAACCCGTTCGCGAACATGGCCAGCCTGGCCGGGAACGCGGTCACCATCGTCCGCGGCGAAGGCTCCTGGGTCTGGGATGACCAGGGCCGCCGCTACCTCGATGCGCTGGCCAGCCTGTGGTACTGCAACGTCGGGCACGGCCGGGCCGAGCTGGCTGAGGCGGCAGCCGCGCAGATGCGCCAGCTGGCCGGCTATCAGGTGTTCGAGCACTACTCCAACCTCCCGGCCGAGGAACTGGCCGGCCGGGTGGCCGGGCTGGCCCCGCTGCCGGACGCCAAGGTCTTCTTCACCCCCGGCGGCGGCTCGGACGCCGTGGACACCGCGGCCAAGCTCGCCCGCAGCTACTGGCGGGCCATGGGCCAGCCGTCCAAGCAGATCTGCATCGGCCGGTCGCACGCCTATCACGGCATGAACGCCTACGGCACCTCACTGGGCGGGATCCCGGCCAACACCGACCCCTTCCTGCCGCTGGTGGCCGAGGTCGAGCACGTGGCCTGGGACGACAGCGCGGCACTGGACAAGGCGATCGGGGAGCTGGGGGCGGAGCGGGTCGCGGCCTTCTTCTGCGAGCCGGTGATCGGGGCCGGCGGAGTGTACCCGCCGCCCGAGGGGTACCTGGCCCGGGTGCGGGACATCTGCCGTGCCCGTGACGTGCTGTTCGTCGCCGATGAGGTGATCACCGGGTTCGGCCGGACCGGCCGCTGGTTTGCCAGCGAGCGGTTCTCCCTGGACCCCGACCTGATCACCGCGGCCAAAGGGCTCAGCTCCGGCTATGCGCCCATCGGGGCGGTGATCGCCTCGGCCCGGGTCGCCGAGCCGTTCTGGCGGCCGGGATCGGCTGAGGTGTTCCGGCACGGCTACACCTACTCCGCGCATCCGGCCACGTGCGCGGTGGCCTGCGCGAACCTGGACCTGATCGAGCGGGAAGCGCTGGTCGCCCGGGTGGCCCGGCTGGAACCGGTGCTGGCCGATGCCCTCCGGCCGCTGGCTGCCCAGCCGCTGGTGCGCGAGGTGCGGGCCGGTACCGGGCTGCTGGCCGCGGTCGAGATCGACGAGGGCGCGCGTGCAGCTGACGCGGGGCTCGGGCCGCGGCTGGTCAGGGCGATCCGGGAACGGGGCGTGATCACCCGGCTGCTCCGCGGGACGGCGCTCCAGATTTCCCCGCCGTTCGTGATCACCGAGGATGAGATCAGCCAGATTGCCGAGGCGTTCACGGACGCCTTCGCTGCGGCCGTCCGCTGACCACGGCCCGGGCTGGGTGACGTTGCTGCTGTGGAGATCCTGCACAAGGACGTAGTGGTGGTCGGCCTGGGGGCCTTCGGGTCGGCGGCGCTGTGGCGGCTCGCCTGCCGCGGGATCGATGTCGCCGGGATAGAACGTCATGGCCTGGGGCATCACCTGGGCTCCTCACACGGCGCGACCCGGCTGTTCCGGGTCGCCTGCCAGGAGCACCCCGGCCTGGCCCCGATCGCGCTGAAGTCGCTCGAGCTGTGGACTGGGCTGGGTGAGCAGACCGGCGCACCACTCGTGGTGCAGACCGGCTGCCTGAATGCGGGGGCGCCGGACAGCCGGCCGGTGCGGGGCGCCGCCGCGGCCGCCGCCGCGGCGGGCGTGCCCGTGACCAGGCTCAGCCATGACGAGCTCGTCGCGCGGCAGCCGCAGTACGCGGGCCTGGCGCCGGACGACACCGGGGTATGGGATCCGGGTGGCGGGCTGTGCTACCCGGAGCAGGTGGTGCGGGCCCAGGCCGCGGCGGCCCAGCGGCTCGGCGCTGAGGTCTACCTGCATACGATGGTCACCGGCCTGGCGGTCGGCCCGGACGGGGTGACGGTGCGCACCCCCACGGTGGAGCTGCGTGCGTCGCAGGTGGTCGTGGCGGCCGGCGCGTGGCTGGGCACGCTGGTCCCCGGCCTGCCGCTGGAGCCGTCCCGGATGCCGCTGTACTGGTTCCGGCCCCGGGACCCGGGCACGGATGAGTTCACTCTGGCGCGGTTTCCCGCGTTCATCTGGCAGCGTCCTGGCGGCGAAACGCTCTGGGGCCATGGGTCCGGCGCGGACTACGGGATCAAGATCGGGCTGGACCCGGCGCGGTCGCACTCAAGCGCTGGCACCGACCCCGAGCAGCTCGACCGTTACGTTCACCTCGACACCGACATCAGCGCGCTCGCGGCCGAGGTGGCGCAGGCCTTCCCCGGCCTGCACCCGCAGCCGGCCAAGGTCATCCCGTGCGTGATCACGCACTCGCCGGACGGGCAGTTCCTGGCCGGGCGGCTCGGCGGTGGTTCCCGCGTCGTCGTGGCCGGCGGGGACAGCGGTCACGGCTTCAAGCACGCGGCCGGGATCGGTGAGCTGCTGGCCCAGATCGTGGCCGGCGAGCAGCCTTACTGCGACCCGGGCTTCCTCAGCCCGACCCGGTTCCCGCCGTCGGCCTGACCCCGGTCGGCCTGACCCCGGTCGGCCTGACCCCGGTCGGCCTGACCCCGGTCGGCCTGACCGCCGCCGGCCTGACCGCCGCCGGGCCGGAACGTGGCCTGCCGGGCGTGTATCACCGCGCGGGCGATGATCGGTGCTCCGATAGCTGAGGGAAGCAGCCAGAACACCACGGCAGGCAGGCGGTCCCATAGGGGCAGGTGCGGGCCGTTGTCAACGTAGAACGCGGTGAGCATGGCGACGTAGGCCACTCCCATGCCAGCGATATGCCCGGTATCACCGGGCCGGCGGCGGCGCCGGTGCTGGTAGCCGATGGTCGCGGCGGTGAACGCCACCGCCCCGATGAGGAACAGGTAGTAGTCCTGCCGCCAGCGCATCGCGGCCAGGGCGGTGGCGGTGACGAAGACGACAGTGATCGCCCGGTAGTACCAGCGGCCCGCCCGGATGTGCCGCGGGCTGCCCTTGCGCACCAGAGCGGCGATCGCCCCGGTGGCCACCGCGGTGAACCCGGCGAGCACATGCACGGCGAGGAACGCCAGGAACAGCGGGGTGCTCGAGCCCACCTGGTCGCCCAGGATGCGGCTGGCCGCGTGCATGTCAACTGGCCTCCTGCCGCCGGGGCGGCTCGCTGTCTCTATAAGTAGGAACGCTACCTATGGAGCTACCCTACGTCGCGGATTGCCTGGCGAATAGCCCTAAAGTAGTGTTACTACTTATGCGGGCTGAGGAGCTGAAGGGTCACCTGGACGCGCTGCTGCTGGCCGCCCTGGAGGACGGCCCGCGGCACGGTTATGCCGTGATCGAGGCGCTGCGCCAGAGCACCGGCGGCCGGCTGGACCTGCCGACCGGGACGATCTACCCCGCGCTGCACCGGCTGGAGCAAGGAGGGCTGATCAGCGGGTCGTGGTCGGTGGTGGCCGGGCGCCAGCGGCGTGAGTACCGGCTGACCGCGGCCGGGGCACAGGCACTGTCGGGCAAACGGGCCGACTGGCGGGATTTCGCCGCCATGGTCAGCGCGGCCCTGGCGGACAAGTCATGCCCGAACCCAGCCTGATCGGGGACTACCTGGCGGAACTGGCTGCCCAGCTGCCCGCACCGATCGTTGCGGAGCTGGCCGATGGGCTGGACCAGACCCTCCAGCATCACCTCGACCAGGGCCTGGGCCCGGACGCCGCGGGCGAGGCCGCACTGGCCGAGTTCGGCGAGCCGCAGGTAGTTGCGGCCGCATTCACGCACGCCAGTCCCTTCCGCCGCGCCGCACGCAGGCTACTGGCGGCCGGGCCGGCCGTCGGCGCCTGCTGGGTCGCAGCGCTGATCACCAACCGGGCCTGGGCCTGGCCGGTCCCGGCCGGCCTGCGCATCCTGCCCGGCGTGGTACTGATCGCCGTCATCGCCCTGCTGGCCACGGCCGCTTTCGGCCGGCACTACCGGGCTGTCAGCCGCGCCGGAGCCGCCGCATGCCTGGGCCTCACCGCTCTTGACGCCACCATGCTCATCACCATCGTGCTGGCCGGCCCGGCCGTGCTGTGGCCGGTCATCCTGGCCGTGGCGGCCAGCACGGTACGCATGACCTTCACCGCGCGCACCTTGCGCTCGGTGCTGGCCGGCTGACGTCCTGCTGCTGGGCGCGGGCAGGGAAGGCCGGCCTCCCGGGACGGTGACGCAGCTGCGGCGGCCGGCCCGGACGTGCGGCCCGCAGGGCCGCGGCATCGGAGCCGCCCTGCTCGCCGCGCTCACCGGCTCGGCCGAAGCCGACGGGATCTGGACCATCCAGACCGGGATCTTTCCCGAGAACACCACCAGCCTGCGGCTCCACTACCAGGCCGGGTTCCGGGTCGTCGGCACCCGCGAGCGCATCGGCTGCCGCCACGGCCGGTGGCGCGACGTCACCCTCCTCGAACGCCGCAGCACCGTCGCCGGAACCTGACCGCCAGCCGCAGCCACCGGAAGGACAGCCCGTTCCGGTGGCTGCGCTCACTCGAAGGGCTGGTGTGCCAGGGCAGCCGGCTCACGCCCGGCGAGCAGCCAGCCCGCCACCGCCGCGATCAGCGGCATCCCGACCAGGATGATCAGCAGGTTCGTGGTCGGTACGCTGGACAGCTCGGAGAGGTTGTCCAGCGGGTTGTCCCAGGCGTAGGCGATGGCCGCGATGTAGGCGGCCACCGTGCCGAGCACCGCGCCGAGCAGGGCGAGAGCGCCCGCGGTGGCAGCGGTGATCGTCCGCCGGGTCGAGCTGCCTGCCCCGGTGGCGGTCAGCGTGCGCAGGTCGCCGGCGGTCTCACTGCGGATCAGGCCCACGGTCATGGCCAGGATGCCCAGGGCGAGGGCGATCCCGAACACGGTGGCCCAGTTGATGATCTCCGCCGACGAGGGCGCGCTGGACTTGGTCTCGATGGTCAGGCCCGCTGCGGCGGCGGTGAGCCGGGCGTTGGTGATCTGGGCGGCGGTGGGCGGGTGCGGCGTCTGGATGAGCCAGCCGGCCACGGACACGCTGGATCCCAGGCCGAGCTGGTGGATGGCGTGCTCGGTGATCACCGTGTTCGGCGCCGACGTGCCGGACGGGAGCGCACTAACCTGCTGGATGACCGGATTGGCCAGGCAGCTGCCCTTCGGGCAGGGGAAAGCGTTGTTGTTACCGCCCGGGCCGCCTGGGCCGCCCGGCCCGCCGCCCGGTCCGAAAGCGCCGCCAGGCTGGCCGCCGTACACAAGCTGCATCTTGGACAGCCCGGACAGCCCGGGCCGCATGGTGAGGATCTCGGCGGCGGGATTGACCTGTGCCGGGCTGATGCCGAAAGCCCGCAGCAGCTGCGGGGTGGCCAGATAGACCGGCCCGGACCAGCTGCGCCCGGCCGCGGCGTGCTGGAGCGAGGCGCTGGTCGTGGCGAGCTGGATGACCTCGTGTGAGCCGAGCGCGGCCGCAATGCCGCGAGCGCGGGCCGCCTCCGACGCCAGCGTGCGGCCGGTGGGCGGCGCGGCCGGGCCCTGGCCCGGGCCGCCCTTCCCCTGCGCGGTGTAGACGATGAGCTGATTCGAGGCCAGGTTCGGCCCCGCGTAGTCGAGCGCGTTCCCGAACCGCTGCGCGGACAGGACGCAGATCAGCACGGCGATCAGCACGCCCAGGCTGATGGCGGCCAGCGCTGAGCCGGACCGAGCGCGATAGCGGGCCAGGTCGCGCAGGGCCAGCCGGACCGCGACCGGGCTCCGCTGGCTGACCCTGGCCAGGATGGCCAGGCACAGCGGGGCCAGCAGGATGACCGCCACGATGAGGGCGACCAGGCCGCCGATGAGCTCGAGCGCCCCGCTGCCCTGACCGTTGCTCTTGCCGGTGTACCACAGCAGGACCACGGCGATCACGACCAGGACGACGCCGGGCACGGCCGAGCGGTGCACCTGCTTGGGCGGGGCTGGCCGGCCGGACAGGGCGGTCACGATGGGCATCCGGGTGATCGACCGGGCGGGACGGGCGGCGGCCAGGTAGGTGGCCAGCACGGCCAGCACCATCGCCGTGCCGATCACGATCCACGGCAGCTGGAACGCGCCGATCAGGTGGTGCGCGCTGGATTCAGCGGTCGGCCGGTACGCCAGCCAGGCGGCCAGGCCCAGCACGGCCCCGGCCACCGCACCAACCACCCCCACCAGCACGCCGTTGATCCGGACCACGAGACGGATGTTCCGGTCCGTGGCACCCAGCGAACCGAGCATGCCGAGGGAGCGCAGGCGGCGCTGGGCCAGCACGGTGAAGCCGCCCACCGCCACCAGCGCGATGAGCAGCATGCTGACCGTGGCCAGCGCGAGCACGATGGTCTCCGGGTTGAGCGGGTTGCCCGACGACGCGGTCCCCGGAATCTGCACGTTCGGCCCCAGCGAGCTGGACCTGACCCCTGGCGCGTTGAACAGGACGGTGACCTGGGTCGGTGCGCGCACCTGGCCCGGCACCACCAGGGCGAACTCGTCCAGCAGGCTCTGCGGGTTCTGCACGATGCCTACCACCCGCCGGGCTGTCCCGTCCTGGTGCCAGACGGACCCGATCCTGAGGCGGAACGTGGCGGCCAGCCCACTGGTCACTGCCACCTGCCCCGGGCCTGGCCGGATAGTGCCCGGCGACCAGGGAGAGCATCGGCTGGCCGAACGGGCCGTGCGGGTTCTGCGCGCGCAGGTTGTAGGTGTCGATCGAGCCGGGGATGGCGATGGTCTGGTTCTCGATCACGTCGATCCGGCCGAACCTATGCTGCAGCGCGGCGATCCGGGCGGCTAGCCGCGGCCCTGACCCCTGGAACGTGGCGGCGTCGTGAGCGGTGCCGAACCCAGCGTTGGCTGGCGGCGGCGTGTTCGTGGCCACCGCCGCCCCGACCACCGTCGCGCCGACCGCGACCACGATGAGGGCCAGTACCAGCAGTTGCTGCCGCCACTCGCGGCGGAACATCCGCCAGGCCCAGCGGATCACGGCCCGCCGGGCGGGAACGCCCCCGTTACGGGCTCCCGCCGGGGCCGGGCGTTCGAGCAGCGCCGTGCTTGATGGCCCTGTGCTTGATGGCGCCGTGCTTGATGGCCCTGTGCTCATTGACTCTGTCCCGGCGCCAGCAGCGACTCGGGCCCGGCGAAGGGCGCGGTCTGGTCGACCGCGCGCCCGTCGCGCAGGAACACGACCCGGTCGGCCCACGAGGCCAGCTGCGCGTCGTGGGTGACCACTACGGCGGCCACGCCCCGCTTGCACGCCTCGTGGATCAGCCGCATCACTCCCTCGGCGTTCACCGAGTCCAGCGCGCCCGACGGCTCATCAGCGAGCAGCAGCCGCCGCTCCCCGGCCACCGCGCGGGCGATCGCCACCCGCTGGCGCTCGCCGCCGGACAGCTGATCCGGGAACCGGGACGCCCGCTCGCCCAGGCCCAGCCCGTCCAGGGCCCGCAGGCCGGCCGCGCGGGCCTTGCCCGCGGACATGCCGTCCAGTTCCAGCGGCAGGGCGACGTTCTCAGCCGCGGTCAGCCCAGGCAGCAGGTTGAAGTCCTGGAACACGTAGCCGACCGTGCGCCGCCGCATCCGGGCCTTGTCATTGCGCGACATCCCGGCCAGCGGCCGGCCGGTGACCAGCACGTCCCCGCTGGTGGGTTCCTCCAGGCTGCCGGCGATGGTCAGCAGCGTGGACTTGCCGGAGCCGCTGGGCCCCATCACGGCCACCATGGCCCCGGCCTCGACCGCCAGGTCAACGCCGCGGAGTGCGTGCACTTCAGCGTCGCCCGTGCCGTATGTCTTCGTCACGCCCCGCAGTTCGAGCACGTTCATCGCTGCATCCCTACTCTGCGTCGGAGCCGCGGCAAGGCGGCCGGAACCGGCTGGGCCGGCTCGATGCCGGCCCGCTTCAGCCGGCCGTCGGCGGCGTCCAGCCACCGGATGACCGCGTCGAGCCGGAACAGCTCGGCGTCTACTACCAGCGCCAGGCTCAGGTCGAACTCAGCCTCGTCGTCCTTGATCCGGGTCCACTGCTGCATCAGCTGCACCAGGTACCGGCGGTGCGCCTGGATCACCTCGTGCACGTCCGTGCCCGGCACCCGGACCGCCATCAGCACCTTCATCACCAGTTCATCGCGCGGCGGGGAGGCCAGGTCCGGCGGGGTGCGCAGCCAGCTGGCCAGCTCGGCCATGCCGTCCGGAGTGATCCGGAACCCCTTCTGCGGGCCCTCGTCGGCGCTGCCGTCGGACTCCACCAGCCCGTCCCGCTCCAGCCGCTGCAGGGTCTGGTAGACCTGGCCCACGTTCAGCGGCCACACTTCGCCGGTCCGCGCCTCGAATTCCTCGCGCAGCTGGAGCCCGTACTTGGGTTCCTCGCTGAGCAGCGCCAGCAGGGCATGACGAACGCTCATGGCATCCCCGGGATCCGTAGCATGCTGAACATGATACTGAGTATATAGGCAACCGCCAACTCGCCGGGGCGCCGAAAAGTCATTACCCAGCGACCTGGCCGGACCAGGCTCAATCCGGTCCGGCCAGCAGGGCGGAGCGGGCTGGCTCTCGCGCTGCCCGGGGATGCCGGCTTACACTCGCGCCGAGGTGATTCCATGGATGATGTCGCCGCCGAGTTCCTTGAGCTGATCCACGGTCTCGAGGAGATCCGGGACGCTATGACGCCAGAGCGCGCTCATGCCGAGTTCGACGAGACCACGCTGCAGGTCTTCTGGAAGAAGTGGCCCAGCCTGTCCCACTGGTCTGGCTCGCTGTGGCGGATGCTGTCCGAGGAACTGGCTGGCCCGGCGAGCCCGCACCGCGATGGCGAGCTGGATGAGGTCGGCGGCAGTGACTGACCAGCCAGCGCCAGCGGCGGCCGTCGGGACCAGGGCCGTGACCGTGCTGCGGGACCTGATGGATACCCGGGTGGTCGCGACCACCCCGGACACCCCGGTCGCCGCGGCGGCCGCGGCCATGGTCCAGGTGAACGTGGGGTCAGCTGTGGTCATGCAAGGACCCTTCCTGGCCGGCATCCTCACCGAGCGCGATGTGCTGCGGGCCGCGGCGTCCGGGGAGGATCTCTCCGCCGTCCAGGTATCGGCCTGGATGACCTCTGACCCGCAGTCAGCCACCCCGGACACGCCGGTGGAAACCGCGGCCCAGATCATGCTGCTGAACGGGTTCCGCCACCTCCCGGTGGTGGACGGCCGGGCGGTCTGCGGCGTGGTCAGCCTCCGCGACCTGTTCGCCGCCAGGATCCGCCGGCCGCTGGCGCGCTGACGGCCCTTCAGCACGGGCCTTCAGCACGGGCCCATCAGCACGGGCCCATCAGCACGGGCCCATCAGTGTGGGGCTGTGGCTGCTCGCCGGGGAGTGCGAGGATGGCGGGACATGCCGCCGCGTCGGAAGGATGCTGGGGATGAGCCGTGTCGTGGTCATCGGGGCGACCGGGCACATCGGCAGTTACCTGGTGCCGCGGCTGGTCCGCGGCGGCCACGACGTGATCGCCATCAGCCGCGGCACCCGCGGCCCGTACCACGCGAGCCCGCAGTGGGACTCGGTCACCAGGGTCACGGCCGACCGCGAGGCGGAGGACGCCGCGGGCACCTTCGGGGCCCGGATCGCGGCCCTGCGCCCGGACGTGCTGATCGACCTGGTCTGCTTCACCGCCGCCTCGGCCCAGCAACTGGTGGACGCGCTGCGGCCCTCCCGGCCGCTGCTGCTGCACTGCGGCACCATCTGGGTGCACGGCCCGGCGCTACGGGTGCCGGTCACCGAGGATGAGCCCCGGACGGCCTACGGCGAGTACGGCACCGGCAAGGCCGAGATCGAGGCCCTGCTGCACCGCGAGACGCAGGTGGGCGGGGTGCCCGCCGTGGTGCTGCACCCCGGGCACATCAGCGGGCCGGGCTGGCCGGTCATCACACCCGCCGGGAACCTGGACCCATCCGTGTGGACTCATCTGGCCACCGGCCAGCCGGTGGCCTTGCCCGACCACGGCCTGGGCGTCCTGCACCACGTGCACGCCGACGACGTGGCGCAGGCGTTCCAGCGGGCGCTGCACCGGCCAGCGGCGATCGGGGACAGCTTCCACGTGGTGGCCGAGCAGGCGATGACCCTGCGCGGCCTGGCCACCGGGGTCGCCCAGTGGTTCGGCCGGGAGCCGGTGCTGGACTTCGTGGACTGGGCCGAGTTCGCCCGGCGGGCCGGGGCCGAGCACGCCGAGGCCACCCGCGAGCACACGTTCCGCAGCATCACCGCGAGCATCGCCCGGGCCCGGGACGTGCTCGGCTACGCGCCACGGTATAGCTCACTCGAGGCCCTGCACGAGGCGCTGGCCTGGCTCGTCGCCAACGGCCAGGCCGATATCGGCGGCCAGCAGCTGGCCACCGCGGCCGGTGCCGCCGGCCAGCAGCCGGTCATCCCCGCCGAGGCCGGCCGCCACTAGCTCCCCGCCGCCGTGCGCAGCCGGAAACGCGGAAATGAGGAACATGGGTACCGTCAGCCTGCGCGCCGGGACACTGAACGAGCTCGGCCCGCGCGTCGTCCCGCCGTCCTACGACCGGTCGCAGGTCACCGTGGGCATCGTGCATTTCGGGGTCGGCGGGTTCCACCGTGCCCACCAGGCGATGTACCTCGACCGCCTGCTGGCCGCGGGGGAGGACCGGGGCTGGGGCATCTGCGGGGTCGGCCTGCTGCCCGCCGACGCGGGCATGCGCGACGTCCTGTCCCGGCAGGACAACCTGTACACCCTGGTCACCAAGGCGCCGGACGGGCAGCGGGAAGCGCGGGTGATCGGGTCGCTGGTGCGCTACCTGTACGCTCCCGACGATCCGCAGCAGGTGCTGGACGTGCTCATCGACGAGCGCACCCGGATCGTGTCGCTCACGATCACCGAGGGCGGCTACAACATCGACGCGGTCACCGGCGACTTCGACCCAGGCCACCCAGCCGTCCGGCTCGACCTGGACCGCGACGGCCCGCCGCGGACCGTGTTCGGCTACCTGACCGAGGCGCTGCGCCAGCGCCGGGACCTCGGCCGCGCCCCGTTCACGATCATGTCCTGCGACAACATCCCGGCCAACGGTGACGTGGCCCGGAACTCGTTCGCGGCGTTCGCCACCCTGGCCGACCCGGGGCTCGGCGAGTGGGTCCGGGCTGAGGTCGCCTTCCCGAACTCGATGGTGGACCGCATCACCCCGGTCACCACCGCCGACGACATCGCCGAGCTCCGGGATCAGTTCGGGGTCGAGGACGGGTGGCCGGTGGTGTGCGAGCCGTTCGTGCAGTGGGTGCTGGAGGATTCGTTTCCGGCCAGGCCGCGCTGGGAGGACAGCGGGGTTCAGCTCACCAGCGACGTGGAGCCGTACGAGCTGATGAAACTGCGCCTGCTGAACGCCGGCCACCAGGTCCTCGCCTACGCCGGCTCCCTGTCCGGGTACACCTACGCGCACGAAGCCGCCAGCGACCCGGTGCTGGCGGAGTTCCTGCTCGGCTACCTGACCGACGAGGCCGTGCCCACCCTCCGGCCGGTGCCCGGGATCGACCTGGGCGACTACATCGCGACCCTGCTCGAGCGCTTCGCCAACCCGTCGATCCGTGACACGCTCGCCCGCCTGGCTTTTGGTGCCTCCGACCGCATCCCCAAGTTCCTGCTGCCGGTCATCGGCGCGAACCTCGCCGCCGGGCGGGGTTTCACCCGGGCCGCCGCGGTGGTCGCGTGCTGGGCCCGGTACGCCGAGGGGGTGGACGAGCGCGGCGCCCCCATCGACGTGCAGGATCCGCTGCGCGACGAGCTCATCGCCCGCGCCCGCCAGCAGCGGCAGCACCCGCTGGCCTTCATTGAGAACCGGCAGCTGTTCGGCGACCTGGCCGGCCAGCCTGGGTTCACCGGGCCATACCTGCGCACGCTGGAGGCGCTGCACGCGGCCGGGGCGCACCAGACGATCCAGGACCTGAACGCCGCGCTGGCCCGCGGCCGCCGCTGACGCCGGACGGCGGCCGCACCGGACCGACCACGGGACGTCCGGGCCGCCAATCCCGTCCTTGGCAGCATCCACTACTGCGCCGGCTCAGCGGTCCGGCCAGAGGCTCTCCAGGTTGACCACGATGCCTTCCTGGCTGCTCCGCGCGATGATCACCACCGCTTCCTCGGTGCCCGGGTTCTCCTCCCGGTGCGGCACGTAGGGCGGCACGAAGACGTAGTCCCCCGGACCGGTCTGCAGCCGCACCTCCCGGCCGTCCTCGGCGAACACGAACGCCGGAGTCCCGGACAGCACGTAGATCGCCGTCTCCGCCTCGCCGTGGTGATGGTCGGCGGACCGGGTGCCGGGGGCGACGTGCGTCTGGCCCATCCAGACCTTTTCCGATCCAGCGTTCTTGCCCGAGATGGCCTCGCGCCGGACCATCCCGGGGGTCTGGCCGGTATCAGTGCGCAGTTCATGGCCCCGCACGTGCGCGAGCGGCTGGTGCCAGCGGTCCTCAGTCATCATGCCTCCCTATTAGCTCATACCACGGACCGCGCGCCGAGAATGAACCGGGCGCGGCGGGCGTTGGCACGGGCATGCAGACGTGGCAGGCGATTACCTCGCGGCGGAACGTGCGGTCATTTACCGGCCGGCCGATCGCCCGGGCCGACCTGGACCAGATCCTGGAGGCGGGCCGCCGGTCCCCGTCCTCGCAGAACTGGCAGCCATGGGACTTCATCCTGGTCACCGACCGGGAGCAGCTCCGCGCGCTGGCCGGGGTGTGGCGGGAGCCGGCCACGTGGCCCAGTCCGCGGCGACGATCGCTGTCATCGGCCCGGCTGCGGACAACGAATTCCACCGGGCCCAGCTCGACCTGGGCCAGGCCACGATGGCGATCACGCTGGCCGCCGCTGACCTCGGCATCGGCAGCTGCCACGCGGGCGTTGCCGACCTGGCGCTGGCCCGGGAGCTGCTCGGCTTCCCCGCGGACCGGGACTGGGTCTTCCTGATCTCGCTCGGCTACCCGGCGGACCGGCCGCTGGTGCCGATCAGGAATCCCCGGCGGCGGCCGTTCAGCGAAGTCGTGCACTACGGCCGCTGGTAGGGCGGTGGCCCGCGGCTCAGCCCGCCTGCCGCAGGGGGCTGCTCTCCGGGCCGGGCACTACCGACTGGCAGGCTTCGAGCAGCGTGCGCGCGAACACGTGCGGCGCGGTGATGCACGCCCCATGATCGGCGTCCAGCTGGTGCACCGTGGCCCCGGGGATCGCCCGGGCCAGCCTGAGCTGACGGCTGGGCGGCACCAGATGATCCCGGGTCGTGATCACCACGGCGGCCGGCACGTCAACCTGGCCGAGCCAGGGGCCGGAGCTGAACTCGCAGACGGCGTGCACGGCCGAGACCGCGGTGGCGAGCGAGGTCCGGGCCAGCTGCGCGCGGGCCCAGCCAGCGGTCGCCAGGTCATCGACCGGGCCCAGTAGCGCCGGGCCGACCAGCTCAGCGCCCATGACGTGCAGCAGCGGATTCCAGGTCAGGGCGGTGGCCACGGCCGGGATGGCCAGGGCGGTCAGCTGCTCTACGGCTGACCCGCGGACGTCCGGCACGGTCGCGCACAGCACCAGGCCGGACAGCAGCGGGCGGTGCCGCACGGGCAGCAGCTGGGCCACCATGCCGCCCATCGAGTAACCCACGGCCACGAACTGGCGGATACCCAGGACCCCGGCCAGCGCGGCGATGTCGTCCGCGCAATCCTCGAGCCGGAACCGGGACCGCAGCGGGATCCCGTCACCGTGCCCGCGCAGGTCGGCGGCGACCACCCGGAAATAAGGCGCCAGCTGCGCGAACGCCAGGCCCCAGTTGAGCTCGGCGGTGAACGCCACCCCGTGGATGAGCATCAGCGTCTCGGCGCCCGCCGGGCCAGGGCATTCCCACACCCGGGTGGTACCGCGGCCCGGTAGCTCCACCAGGCGCGTGGCAGGAGCGGCCGCGACCCTTGCTGACCCTGGCAGCTGCACCATTGCCACATTTCCGCGACGCTGGCCCGGGGGAGCGGGGCACCGTCCGGCCAGCGATCGCCTTGTTAATGATCAGAGTGTACGCAGGGAAGCCCGTCCCTGGTAGGCACGGCCTGGGCTGCGGGCAGCCGGTCAGCAGCCGCGGACCGTGCCCGCCCCCGGCACCGAGTCCAGGCCGGGCTCGGGGCGCAGCTGCAACTGCGCCGGGGTAACCAGGTCCGCTGGCAGCGTCTTGAGGTGCGGCGCGCCCGGCAGGAACGGGTCCGGCCGCTGCTGATGCGCGTCCAGGTAACAGGCCACCAGGGCCGCGAGCGTCTGCTGCCCGGCCACGTTGGGGTGGAAAGAGCCGCCGTTCACCGGATTGGGGAAGTTGAGATACGGCTTCACGGAATTGGTGAACTGGCCGCTCGCCCCGCATGGCTCGTGACCGTCCCAGATCGCGACGGAGGACACGAATTCAATGCCGGAAACCGCGGCCTCCTCGTAGGTGCGGGCGTTGAACTCGTCCTGCAGGGTGCGGATGCCGGTGCGCTCGGGGGCGCTCAGCCGGTTCAGGATGCTGGCGCAGGCGGGCGGGTAGTAAGGGATGCCGGGCGCGGGCCGGGTCGGGAACAGGTACGGGTACCCGAGGACGACGATGCGGGCGTTCGGGTAATCATGGCGCAGGGTGCGGAACAGGGTGGCGTCCTCCGTGCCGATCTCCTCGATCGTGGCCGGGCCCCACTGGGTCTCCATGAGGCCCGGTGGGATAGGCCGTACCGTGGCCTCGCTGACTCCGGCGGGCGGGAAGTTCGCCTTCAGGCAGTTGCCGGCGACCAGGCAGGTCATCACCACCTTGGAGAAGATCGCGTTGTTCCCCCCGATGGTGAGCGTGACGAGCCCGACTGACGGCTGGACTCCGGGGCTCACCTGGGGCGGGACGGGGATCCCGTACCGGTGGATGGGTTTGAGGACCTCGCGGATCAGCGCGCCCGAGCAGGCGGTGAAGGTCAGCGACGCCTGCGGGTCCGCCGTCCGCAGCAGCCGGTCGAGCACGGCCGGGTAGGCGGAAGTCATGGAGCGGTCACACAGGGTCGCTGCGGTGCCCGGCGCGAACGGAGGCAGGCCCTCGCCCGCTGAATAGGAATCCCCCAGCGCGACGTAGGTACCGTGAATGCCGGCCACCATGGCCGGGAGTGCGTGGCCATCCTGCGCTCCTACGTTCTCCTCATAGGCCGAGATGCCCAGGTAGCCAGCTGATATGGCCACTCCGAGAGCGGCACCGAGCATGATCGTCAGTGGCACGAACATGCGCCAGGGCTCGTCCTCCGGCGCGTCCTCGTCATGCTGTGGCCACAGGGCCCAGTGCGCCCGGCCGCCGGTGGCCTCGGCCCGGTGCAGCAGGCCGGGCCATGACCACAGCGCCCCGCCGGCGATGGCGGCGAGCGAGACCCCGAGCACGATCCACCGGGTCTGCCCGCCCGCGTCCGAGCTGAACAGCCACCACGCGACCCCGGAGTCCACCGCCACCAGCACGACGAGCGCGACGGCCATCAGAATGTGATCGAGGTCGCGGAAGCGACTCCAGTCGGGATGCAGGTATTCAATGACGGCGCCGCTGGCGAGCGCGCCGAGGCTGACGTTAGTGAAGACGATGAAAATGTAGCCGAGCACGGCCACGATTTTTGTCCCGCTGAGCGGTGATCTGCCCAGGGCCGCCCAGAATACGACGTAGAAGAGGACGGCTGCGGCGATGACCAGCAAGACGAGATGGCCGGGCCGCCATTCACGGGGCTTCGGCTTATCGGCTGCCGGGATGGCAGGCGAAAGAGTTGTCATCGTGACCCCCCAGTGCTGCGTCGGGCGCGAGCCTGACCTGCGGCCGGCCAGGCTCTCCCGCCCCCGGCAGGCCACTGGCCGGCGAGGTTAGGCAGAGCGTTAGCCGCCGGCGCGGGGAAGGACGCTCCTTCCCGCTATCCCTGAGCATGAACGCCGATCGGGAAGCCGTCCAGACCCGCATTCCTGGGCTGGCGGACAGCCTGCCGGTGCGTTGCGGAAACGGGACATGCTCCGGCGCGCATCCCGGATAGCTCCGGCCTGCTGCTGCCGGACGGATCGACACCGGCGCACCAGCCCGCTGGCTGAAGGTCGTCAGGGGCTGGTCTGCCGCGGGCTGGCCCAGCCGGCGAGTTCTGTCTCCAGCCGCTGCGGTGACCAGCCCTCGGTGACCGCCTGGCCGAGGATCTCGGCCTGCGTGGCTGGCGCGAGCCCGCCGACCGGCTGGTCCTGGTCGAGGTTCGTCGGGAACGAGTAGCCCTCGGCGCACGCCGCGATCACGTTCGCGATCAGCGGCGGCGCCGCCCCCGCCTGGCGCAGGGCGAGCAGCGCCGGGAACAGCGCCGCGCACATCCGGCGGCGGTCGACGGTCTCCATGGCCCGGCCGAACGCGGACGAGACCTGCAGCAGGTTCGCCATCCGGCGGACTCCGGCTGTACGGTTGGCGCCCGCGGCGTGGAACAGGGCCGGGTTGAAGAACGCGGCGTCACCTTTGCGCAGCGGCAACTGGACGTAGTTGGCCTCGAAGTACTCGCGGAATTCCGGCCGCCGCCAGGCCAGGTAGCCGGGCAGGTACTTCTGGCTGTGCGGCAGGTACATCGTCGGCCCGGTCTCGGCGGGCATGTCCGTATGCGCGACCGCGCCCTGCAAGGTGAGCACGGGCGAGAGCCGGTGCACGTGCCGGGGGTAGCGCGCGGCCTGCCCGCCGGACTGGAACCCGAGATGGTAGTCCCGGTGCACGGTCTGCGCGGCGCCCCCCGGATTCACCACGTTGACCTGGGACGTGACCTGGTAGGCCGGGCCCAGCCAGGCGTCGCACCCGGCCGCGAGGATGTCGTTGGCGTAGTAGGCCGCGAACACTTCCGGCGCGCGCACGGCCAGCTTCTCCAGCGCGTTCCAGATCCGGTCGTTCTGCCCGGCCGCGGCGAAATGATCGCCTGCCGCGCCGCCGGCCGCGCGCTGATCCGCGATCATGGCTTCGAACTGCCCGGTGGCCCGGTCGACCACGCTGAGGTCGTCGAACGCCCCGGCGAGCAGCACGATGCCCGGGCCGTCCTGCAGGGCGCGGGCCAGTTCGGCCGCTACCTCCTGGCGGCCCGGGAAGGCCGGCGAGCTCAGCGCGCAGCCGCCCGCTGTCGTACACGAGCACGTTCTGCTCCACCGCGCTGGCCCGCGGGTAGTCGGCTAGGTCTGTCTGCACGCCCACCACGTCAACGAGGTCGGCCAGGCGGCAGTCCTCGGCGGCCAGGTAGGCCGGGGTGGCGTGGGCACCGTTCGTCATGGGCCGGCTCCTTTGCTGCTCGTACGCGGGCACACCAGCCAGCCTAGGAAGAAAAGGATCTCAGTCAACCCTCAGAGATCCGTCAAAAACCCGTCATGAATCCATCATCTGTCGTCCGCCCGCGGCGCCCGTCCCCCGCCGCCGCCGTGGTGCCGCCCTGTCATTCGCCGTAATGTCGGCCGCCCGTGCCGCCGGGTCCGGGGCGGAGTTGCTGAGAGGGGGCGGAGTTGCTGATGAGTCCAGTGCGCTGGGGGCTGCTGTCCGCTGCGAGCATCGCCCGGTGACGCTGGGCTGAGCGGCCGTTACAGCCGTTACAGCCGTTACAGTCGGGGCGGGCCGGTGGTGCCCCGCACCACCAGGTGCGGGGTGAGCACGATCGCCCGCGGCGCCGTCCGGCCGTGCTCCAGCCGCTCGGCCACCAGCGCCACCGCCTGCTCGGCCTGCTGGCGGCCATCCTGGCTCACGGTGGTGAGGTCCACATGGGCGAGCCGGGCCAGCGGGCTGTCGTCGTAGCCCGCGACCGAGACCGTGCCGGGAACCTGCACGCCCAGCCGGACGAGTGCGTCCAGCAGCCCGACCGCGCTCCGGTCGTTGGAGGCGATCACCGCGGTGGGCAGCGGGCCGCCGGACAGGGTGCGGGCGGCACGGATACCTGCTTCCTCGGTGTGGTCACCCGGGATGATCCGGGCCTGGCCGCCGAGACCCAGGTCGCGCATGGCCTGGCGGTATCCCCGGCGGCGGTCCGACGCGATGGTGCCCCGGCCCCCGTCCACGAACGTGATCTCGCGATGGCCCAGGGCCACGAGGTGGCGGACGGCCTGGCCCACCCCCTGGTCATCCGCGGCGCGCACCACGTCCACCGCGGCGGCCAGCAGCCGGCGGCCGATCACCACCACGGGCAGGTCCCGGCCGAGGGAGTTGAGCCGCGCGGCCAGTTGCCCTGGCCCGAGCAGGATGAGCGCCTCACAGCGGAAGTCGAGCAGGGTCTCGGCCGCCCGCCGCTCGTCCCGGGCTGGGGTCACGGTGCTGATCAGCAGGTCATAGCCGAGCCGGGTGGCAGCGGTGTCGAGGTCGGTGACGAACTCCGCGTGGAAGGTGTTCCGCACGTCCATCAGCACGCCGAGGTGGCGGCTGCGCCGCCGGGCGAGCAGGCTCGCGGTGCGGTCCGCCCGGTAGCCCATCTGCCGCGCGGCCTCGAGCACCCGGGCCCGGGTCTGTGCACTCGGGCCCGGCTGGTTCCGGAGCACGAGCGAGACCAGCCCGGCCGACACCCCGGCCTGGGCCGCCACGTCGGCCAGCCGCGGCCGCCGTCCGGCCGGCCGTGCCGCTGGGCCCGCCTGTGCCGCTGGGCCCGCCTGTGCCGCTGGGCCCGCCTGTGCCGCGGGCCCCGGCCCCGAGGCTGGTCCGGCCATTCCGCCTCCCCTCTGTTCTGTGTCCACCCTCACCCCAGCCGGGCCCTTGACACGGCCCAGGGGCTCGGGTACCAACCTATTAAAGCGCTTTAAATTGCGATGCGCACGGCGGCGAACCGCGCAGCCGGGAAGGAGACACCGGTGAGCAAGCATTCGATCGGGGTGGCGGTGATCGGGGCCGGGATGGCGGGCCGGGCACACGCCAGCGGCTACCGGGCGGCGCCGACCGTGTTCAGCACTGACCTGCCCGAGGTCCGGCTGGTGGCCATCGCCGACGCACATGAGCCGTTCGCCGTGGACACCGCGCGGCGGTACGGCTACGCCCGGGCCGAGACGAACTGGCAAGCCATTGCCGAGGCGACCGACATCGACGCGGTGAGCGTCGTGGTCGCCAACGACCTGCACCGTGAGATCGTCGAGGCCCTGCTGGACTCGGGCAAGCACGTGCTGTGCGAGAAGCCGCTCGCCCCCTCGGTGGCCGATGGGCAGGCCATGGTCGACCGGGCGCAGAAGTCGGACCGGGTCGCCGCGGTCGGGTTCACCTTCCGCCGGTCGCCGGCCATCACCGCGATCCGCGACCAGGTCATCGCGGGCGTGCTCGGGCCAGTTCGGCACTTCAGCGGCCACTACTGGTGTGACTACGGCTTCGCCGCCGACGCCCCGATGAGCTGGCGGTACCGTGGCGGCCCCGGCTCGGGGGCGCTCGCGGACATCGGCACCCACCTGGTCGACGTGGGCGAGTACCTGTGCGGCCCGGTCGAGAGCGTGCGCGGCACGGTCCTGTCCACGGTGATCCCGGACCGGCCGGTCGCGCTGGGCGCGGCGGTCGGGCACGCCGCCGGGGTCCCCGTCAGCGACGTGCGGGAGCCGGTCGAGAACGAGGACACCGCCACGTTCACCGCGACGTTCGCCAGCGGCGCCACCGGCACGTTCACCGTGACCAGGATCGCCTACGGGATGACGAACGCGCTCGGCTTCGAGGTCTTCTGCGAGCGCGGCGCGGCCGCGTTCGACCTGGCCCGGGCCGCCGAGTTCAGTATCGCCGACCAGGCGCCGCCCAGCGAGGTGAATGGCTACCGCCAGGTGCTGATCGGGCCGGCCCACCCGTACATCAGCCGCGGCCTGCCGATGGACTTCCCCAGCGTCGGCCATGGGCAGAGCGACTTCTTCACCTTCCAGGCGCGCGCCTTCCTGGAGGAGATCGCCGGGCTGGACCTGCTGCCCCGGTGCCCGGACCTGGCCGAGGGCCTGCACAACCTGCGGGTGCTGGATGCGGTCGTGGCGGCCGCGCACGCGGACGGCCAGGCCGTCCGGATCAAGTAACCGCCGTCCGGATCAAGTAACCACGGAGAGGGAACCACCATGAAGCTGGGTGCCTACACCGCCTGCCTGCATGACCGATCGCTGCCGGAGACGCTCAAGATCCTCCAGGAGATGGGCCTGACCAGCGCTGAGATCAACGCGGGCGGGTTCGTCCAGGCGCCGCACCTGCCGATCGAGCTGCTGCTGTCCAGCCCGGCCGCGCGGGAGGAGTACCTGGGCCAGTACGAGCAGGCCGGGATCGCGCTCACCGGCCTGAACGTGAACGGCAACCCGCTGAACCCGGACCCGGAGGTAGGCCCGAAGCACGCGGCGGACCTGCGCCAGGCCATCACGCTGGCCGGCCTGCTCGGCGTCAGGCGCGTCGTCACCATGTCCGGGCTGCCCGCCGCCTACCCCGGGGGACAGGCGGCCACCTGGGTGGTCAATCCGTGGGACAGTCAGTTCCTGGACACGCTGGACTACCAGTGGCGCGACGTGGTCATCCCGTTCTGGCAGGACATCCACGCGCGGGCCCGGGACGCCGACGTCAAGGTGTGCATCGAGATGCACCCGCATAACGTCGTGTTCAACCCTGGCACGCTGGAGCGGCTCGCCACCGAGCTGAACGCCACCCACGTGGGTGCGGAGATGGACCCCAGTCACCTGTTCTGGCAGGGCATCGACCCAGTCGCGGCCATCGGTCACCTGGGCAGCCTCGTCTATCACGCGGCCGCGAAGGACACCCGCATCAACGCGGCCAACTGCCGCATCTACGGGGTGCTGGATGACCGCTTCCAGCGGGTCCCGGCGGACCAGCATCCGGTCGGCCTCGGCGGCAAGAACACGCTGGCCCAGTGGCCCGCGGACGCCTCGTGGCAGTTCGTGGCCGTCGGGCGCGGCCACGACCAGGAATTCTGGGCCAGTTTCCTGCGCGCGCTGCACGCGGTCGACCCGGACATCGCGGTGAACATCGAGCACGAGGACGCCGAGCTGGATCAGATCGAGGGCCTCCGCCTGGCCGCGGAGAACCTGACGGCAGCCGCGGCCGCGGCCGGGCTCTGACTTATGACCGCCTACCAGCCGGGCTCTGACTTCTGACCGCCTACCAGCCGGGCTCTGACTTCTGACCGCCTACCAGCCGGGCTCTGACTTCTGACCGGCTTACCAGCCGGTCAGGGTGAGATCAAAGCTGTACCTGGACGCCCGGTAGATGTGGTTGCCGTGCTCCACCGCGCGGCCCTGGTCATCGTAGGCGGCGCGCCCCATGGTCAGCACTGGCGCTCCCCTGGTCTCGCCCAGCGCCCGGGCCTCGGCGGCGGTGGCGGCGCGGGCCCCGATCGACTGCTTGGCGATCCTCAGGTTGATGCCGTTCCCGCGGAGCAGGTTATAAAGCCCCTGCTCCTCGAGGTCTTCCGGGGCCAGCCGGAGCAGGGCGGCGGGAACATGGTTGCGCAGGAGCGCGAGCGGCTCGGCGTCGGCGTACCGCAGCCGCTCGAACACATAGACCTCGGTGCCCTCGGCGAGACCGAGCTCAGCCGCGAGCGCGGGCGGCAATGGCTCCACCGCGAAGCTGAGCACGCGCGTGCGCGGGCTGCGCCCGGTCTTGGCCAGGTCGTCGTACAGGCTGGTCAGTTCGACCTGGCGGCGCACCTTGGCGTGCACCACCTGAGTGCCCACGCCCCGCTTGCGGACCAGCAGCCCGCGGTCGACCAGGTACTCGATCGCCTTGCGCATGGTCGGCCGGGACAGGCCGAGCTGGTCGGCCAGGTCGATCTCGTTGTCCAGCCGGGCTCCGGTCTCCAGCTCGCCGGATTCGATGAGCTGCTCCAGGTGCTGGGCGACCTGGAAGTAGAGCGGGACCGGACTGTTCCGGTCCAGCTGGAGGGTTAGGACGGCGCGGTTCACGGCGACCTCATCTCAGGCTGGGCACAAGGGGACGCCCACCCATTATGACTACGTCATCGGGTTGCCTGTAGATCTGTACGTCAGTATGTCGGGACATACTCTTGACGGCTTTCCCGATCCGAGCGTAAATAGACAGCAACATCCGGCTCTCCGGATGGCAGTGAGCGCTCCAGAGAGGCAGCGTCGATGCGGATGCGGCTGGCAGGGAACCCCCAGGGCGGGAAGGCCCAGGGTGGCTCCTGTGCGTGACCGGTTCAGGGTCATCTACGAGGTCCGCACCCAGCGCCCGCAGGCCATCGCCGAGGCGGCTATGGCGCGCCAGCGCCGCGCCTCCCTGCTCCGGGGGGACAACCAGCTGTTCATCATCGCCGCTGACCACCCCGCGCGCGGCGCGCTGCGGGCCGGGGACCGCCCGATGGCCATCGCCGACCGGACCGGCCTGCTCGAGCGGCTCTCGGTCGCCCTGTCGCGGCCCGGTGTCGATGGCGTGCTCGGCACCGCGGACGTCATCGAGGACCTGCTGCTGCTCGGCCTGCTGGACGACAAGGTCGTCATCGGCTCGATGAACCGCGGTGGGCTGGCCGGGACCAGCTTCGAGATCGACGACTGGTTCACCGGGTACGACGCGGCAGCGATCGCGCGGATGGGGTTCGACGGCGGCAAGATGCTCTTCCGCATCGACCCGGACGATCCGGCCACCGTCGCAACCATGCACGCCTGTGCTCAGGCGGTCAGTGAGCTGGCGGGACACGGCCTGATGGCCATGGTCGAGCCGTTCATCGCCCGCCGGGTGGACGGCCGGGTGCGCAACGACCTGACACCCGAAGCGGTGATCCGGTCCATCGCGGTCGCCGCCGGGCTCGGCACCACCTCCGCTTACACCTGGCTGAAGCTCCCGGTCGTGGACGACATGGAACGGGTGCTCGCCGCCTCGACCCTGCCGGCCCTGCTGCTCGGCGGTGAGGTCAGCGCCGACACCGGGACCATGTTCGACCGCTGGCGCAAGGCCTTGCAGATGCCCTCGGTACACGGGCTGGTGGCCGGCCGGACCCTGCTCTTCCCGCCCGATGACGACGTCATCGGCGCGGTCGACGCGGCCGTCGCCCTGGTGCGGGGAGGCTTATGTGGACGATCGACTCCACCTGCCCCGCCAGGTACCGCGGGGACCCCCGGCGGCCACTCATCCGCTGACCGCCGCCTAACCAGACCGGCCGGCTGACATCGGCGAACGGTGCAGCGATGCCGGCAGCGCCCCGCCGCAGCGGCGGCCCGGGCAACAGCTCAATAGCAATCCCCACGCCAACGGAGGCACTCTCACATGTCGATATTGAGAAAGCCGGCGGTCGGCGCCGCGCTGATCGCCCTGGCCGTACTCGTCCTGGCCGCCTGCAGCGCCACCGGCGGGAAGAAAGCCGCGGAGCAGGCCGCGAACGTCACAGCCGGCCACGCCAACACGCCGCGCTACACGATCGCCATGATCACGCACGCCGCGCCGGGTGACACGTTCTGGGACATCATCCGGCACGGCGCGCAGGCCGCCGCGGCCAAGGACAACATCAACTTCAAGTACTCCAACAACTCCGACCCGACCCAGCAGGCCACGCTGATCCAGGACGCGATCAACAGCAAGGTCAATGGCATCGCGGTGACCGACCCCGATCCGCAGGCCATCTGCCCCACGATCCAGAAGGCCAAGGCAGCCGGGATCCCGGTGGTCATGTTCAACGCGGGCGTCGGCAACTGGCAGCAGTGCGGCGCGATGGAGTACTTCGGGCAGGACGAGTCCATCGCCGGCGTCGCAGCGGGCAAGCGACTCGCCGCGGCAGGCGCCAAGAACGTGCTCTGCGTGCTCCAGGCTCAAGGTCAGGTCCAGCTGGAAGCCCGGTGCGCCGGGGTGGCGAAGGGCCTGGGTTCCGAAGGCACCATGAGCAAGCTCTACGTGAACGGCACTGACAACTCGGCCATGCAGTCCACCATGACGGCCAAGCTCACGCAGGACAAGAACGTCAACGCGGTCATCACGCTGGGCGCGCCGGTCGCGCTTGTCGCCATCCAGTCGATCCAGGCCTCCAACAGCCACGCCAAGCTCTACACCTTCGACACCAATGCCGCGGAGATCGCCAAGATCAAGTCGGGAGAGGTGGTGTGGGCGGTGGACCAGCAGCCCTACCTGCAGGGCTATGAGTCGATCGACTCGCTCTGGCTCTACCTGACCAACGGCAACGTCCTCGGCGGTGGCCAGACGGTGCTGACCGGCCCGTCGTTCATCGACGCGAGCAACGTCGCCAAGGTGGCCCAGTACGCCGCGCGGGGTACCCGGTAACCAGCGGCGCGCGGGGATCACCCGCGGGGATCACCCGCGGGTGATCCCCCGCAGCCGCGGTCACCGACTGCCCCAGATAGGAGGATTCCATGAGTGATACGTTGCAGGCCGGCCCGGCGCAACAGCTGGACGAGCGGGTCGGGCGGCGGTCGACCATGGCCCGGCTGTTCGCCCGCCCCGAGGCGGGCGCGCTAGCCGGCGCGATCGTTATTTACCTGTTCTTCTTCATCATTGCCCCGCCGTTCCGGAACGCCAGCTCGTTCTCGACGGTGCTCTACGTCACCTCGACCTATGGGCTGATGGCCGCGCCGATCGCGTTGCTGATGATCGGCGGGGAATTCGACCTCTCCGCCGGTGTCGCGGTGACCAGCTCGGCCTTGTGCGCGTCGCTGTTCAGCTATGAGTTCACCACCAACGCATGGGTCGGGGTGCTGGTCGCGCTGGCATTGTCGCTGACGGTCGGGTTCCTCAACGGCTGGATCGTGGTAAAGACCGGCATCCCATCGTTCCTGGTCACACTGGGCACATTCTTCATGCTGCAGGGGCTGAACCTGGCGCTGACCCAGACCATCACGAACCAGGTGGCCTCCCCCGACATCTCCACCCTGCAGGGCTTTTCCTCGGCACAGAAGGTGTTCGCGTCCAGCTTCACCGTCGGCGGGGTGAACATCCGGATCACGGTCATCTACTGGATCGTGGTCACCGCGATCGCGACCTGGCTCCTGCTGCGCACCCGCATCGGCAACTGGATCTTCTCCGTCGGCGGATCCGCGCCATCCGCGCGGGCGGTCGGCGTGCCGGTGGCGAAGATGAAGATCGGCCTGTTCATGGGCGTCGGGCTGCTGGCCTGGTTCACCGGAATGCACACCCTGTTCGAATTCAACACGATCCAGTCCGGGCAGGGCGTGGGCAACGAGTTCGTCTACATCATCGCCGCGGTCGTCGGCGGCTGCCTGCTCACCGGCGGGTACGGGTCGGCGGTCGGCGCCGCGATCGGCGCGCTCATCTTCGGCATGGTCAACCAGGGCATCGTCTACGCCGGGTGGAACCCCGACTGGTTCACCTTCTTCCTCGGCGCGATCCTGCTTGGCGCCATCTTGCTCAACACCTTCATCCGTCGCCGCGCGGAGGCATCGGCATGACCAGCACCGACACAACCAATCAATACGGCACCCAGCCAGCCCAGCCGCTGGTCCGGCTCATCGCTGCCGGCAAGCGTTACGGGTCGATCATCGCCCTGTCCGACATCTCCCTGGAGGTGGGGGCGGGGGAAGTCACCTGCGTGCTGGGCGACAACGGCGCCGGGAAATCCACCCTCATCAAGATCATCGCTGGGCTGCACCAGCCCTCCGACGGCGTCTACGAGGTCGAGGGCATCCCGGTCGCCTTCACCTCCCCCCGCGAGGCTCTCGAGAAGGGCATCGCCACCGTGTACCAGGACCTCGCCGTCGTCCCACTGATGCCGGTGTGGCGGAACTTCTTCCTCGGCAACGAGAAACGTCGCGGTCTCCAGATGGACATCCCGTTCATGCGGAAGACCTGCAAGGACGAGCTGCTGGCCATGGGCATCGACCTGCGCGACGTGGACCAGCCCATCGGCACCCTGTCCGGCGGCGAGCGCCAGTGCGTCGCGATCTCCCGGGCGGTGTACTTCGGTGCGAAGGTCCTCATCCTGGACGAGCCCACCGCTGCGCTCGGCGTCAAGCAGTCCGGCATCGTGCTGAAGTACATCCTCCAGGCCCGGGAGCGCGGCCTCGGGGTGGTCTTCATCACCCACAACCCCCATCACGCCTACCCCGTGGGCGACCGGTTCCTGCTGCTCAACCGTGGCCGGTCCATCGGCTACTACACCAAGGACCAGCTGTCCCGGGATGAGCTCACCGGCCTCATGGCCGGTGGCGGCGAGCTGGAGCAGCTCTCGCACGAGCTCGAGTCCATGGGCGGGGCGGCCGCAGAAGCCGCCGCGGTCCTCGAGGAGGAAGCACAGGAACTGGGCATCGCCAGCGGCCCACCAGCGGCGGGTGACGCCCGTCCCGGGCCGCCACCGAGCTGAAAGGGGAGTGCGCTCAGATGAGCCCAGCCAGCCCCGGGACGCCCCCGGGGCGGCGGGCCGCCCCGCGGCTCGCGCTCGGTACCTGTCCTGACTCCTGGGGCGTGTGGTTCGCGGACGACCCGCTCCAGACACCGTGGCCGCGGTTCCTCGACGAGGTCGCCGAGGTCGGCTACGAGTGGCTGGAGCTCGGGCCGTACGGCTACCTGCCCACCGACCCGGCCCAGCTCACCGAGGAACTGGGCCGGCGCGGGCTCAAAGTGGCTGGCGGCACCATGCACGGGCACAGCGGCCTGCACCGGCCCGGCGACTGGCCGGATATCGTCCGCGCCACCCGTAAGGTCGCCGAGCTGACCGCCGCGGTCGGCGCGGCGCACGTGATCTTCGTGCCGGTGCCCGGGTACCGCGACGACACGACCGGTGCCTTCCTCGAGCCCGCGGAACTCGACTCCGGCGCCTGGCAGGTGCTGGTCCGGGCGGCGAACGAGCTCGGCAAGGTGGTTTTGGAGGAGTACGGGGTGCGGCTGCAGTTCCACCCGCACGCGGACAGCCACGTGGAGACACAGGCGCAGACCGAGCGCTTCCTGGACGGCACCGATCCCCGGTACGTGTCGCTCTGCCTGGACACTGGCCACCTGGCCTACCGGCACGCGGACAACGTGGCCATCATCCAGCGCTACCCGGACCGGATCGGGTACGTGCACATCAAGCAGATGGACCCGGCGGTCGTGCAGGCCGCCGACGCCGGCGGGCTCGCCTTCGGGCAGGCGGTGGCGATGGGCGCCAGCTGCGAGCCACCGCAGGGCGAGCCCGACCTCGAATCGGTCACCAAGGCCCTGCTGGACCTGGACACGGACCTGTTCGTCGTGGTCGAGCAGGACATGTACCCAGTCGATTTCGACCGGCCCAAGCCGATCGCCCAGCGCACCTACCGTTACCTGCGCGGGATCGGCATCGGCGGCCCAGGAAGTGAGCGGTGATGACAGTCCGGGTAGGGGTTATCGGCGTCGGCATGATCGGCCAGGATCACATCCGCCGGATCACCCAGGTGCTCTCCGGCGGGGCGGTCGTCGCGGTGACCGACGTCAACCCCGACCGCGCCGGGCAGGTCGCGGCCGGGCTGCCCGCGGCGCGGGTGCATCCAACCGGCCAGGACCTGGTCACCGGCAGCGACGTGGACGCGGTTCTCGTTGCGTCCTGGGGGCCCACGCACGAGGAGCACGTGCTCGCGGCGATCGCCGCGGGCAAGCCGGTCTTCTGTGAGAAGCCGCTGGCCACGACCGAAGAGGCGTGCCTGCGGATCCTCGACGCGGAGATGGCGCACGGCCGCCGGCTCGTCCAGGTCGGCTTCATGCGCCGGTACGACGCTGGCTACCAGGCGCTCAAGGCGGCGCTGGGCGAGGGCGGCATCGGCACCCCGCTGCTGATGCACTGCGCGCACCGCAACCCGTCGGTGCCGCCGTACGGCTTCACCACCGAGGGAATCATCACCGACTCGGCGATCCACGAGATCGACCTGGTCCGGTGGCTGTTCGATGAGGACATCGCCGCCGCCGGCATCCTCAAGCCACGCCGGAGCAGCGAGGGCGGCGCTGATCTGCACGATCCGCTGATCGTGCTGCTGGAAATGGCCAGCGGGATCCTGGTCAACGTCGAGGTGTTCGTGAACGCCAGGTACGGCTATGACATCCGCGGCGAGATCGTGGGCGAGCGCGGGACCGTGTCGCTCGCCGATGCTGACGGGGTGACCGTGAGGCTGGCCGGCCAGCGCAGCGGGCACGTTCCGGTGGACTGGCGGGAGCGGTTCGGCCGGGCCTTCGACGCGGAGCTGCAGGACTGGCTGGACGCGGTGGCCGCGGGCACGGCGACCGGCCCGGGAGCCTGGGACGGCTACGCGGCCACGGTCGCCGCGGAGAGCTGCCTGGCGGCGCTGCGCACCGGCCAGCGCACCAGGGTGTCGCTGGCGGCGCGGCCCGACTTCTACGCGAAGCCGTCGTGACGCCGGTGACGGCCGGAGCGTCCCGCGGGACCGCCGGGGCGTCCCGCGGGCGGCGGGCATGACCGGCCGGGTCCGGATCGGCCTGGCCGGCCTGGGCCGGATGGGCCGGATCCATGCCGCGAGCCTGTCCGGCCGCTGCCCGTCGGCCGAGCTCGCCTGCGTCTACGACGCGGACCAGGCGGCCGCGCGCCAGCTGGCCAGCGAGCTCGGGGTCCCCTCGGCCGGCTCCTACGACGACATGCTGGCCAGCGGATCCGTGGACGCCGTGGCCATCGCCGTGCCGACGCAGGCGCATACCGAGCTGTGCCTGCGGGCCGCCCGGGCCGGGAAGCACATTTTCTGCGAGAAGCCGATCTCGCTCGACCGGCAGGCGTCGGTCGAGGTCATCGACGCGGCGCAGGCGGCCGGGCTGGTCTTCCAGGTGGGCTTCCACCGCAGGTTCGACCCGGACTGGGCCGCGGCGGTGGACCGGATCCACGCGGGCGAACTGGGTGAGGTCTACCTGTTCCGCACGTCACTGCGCGACATGACCCCGCCGAAGCCCGAGTTCCTGGCCCACTCCGGCGGCTTCTTCGTGGACGTCACCATCCACGACCTGGACACCGCCCGCTGGATGGCAGGCGAGATCGTGGAGGTGAGCGCGCACGGCACTGCGGTCTCCGACCCTGGGTTCGCCGAGATCGGCGACATCGACACCGCCGTGGTGGTGCTCCGGTTCGCCAGCGGCGCGCTGGGCGTGATCGACGATAGCCGCGCCGCGGGCTACGGCTATGAGTGCTCGACCGAGGTGATGGGCTCCCGCGCCACGGTCCGGGTCGATCATCCGCAGTACCGGCACTATCAGTGGCTGACCCCGGGCCGGGCGTCGCACGACATCGCGCGCGATTTCGAGCAGCGTTACCCGCAGGCCTACGCCGAGGAGCTGGACTGCTTTGCCCGGTGCGTCCGGGACGGCCTGCCGTCCCGGGTGACCGGCTACGACGCGCTGGCCGCGTTCGACCTCGCCCGGGCGGCCGACCTGGCCTGGCGCTCCGGCCGGACCATCCGGGTGGAGCCGCAGCAGGCCGGCCCGGGGTCATCTACCAGGTGCCGGACGAGGCTGCCCGGCCACGGCGATGATCTCGGGACTGGACGGGCTGAGCGGCGACCGGTCCCAGTCGCCGTACCAGGTCACCTGGGTGAGGCCGGCTTCGGCCAGGAACGTGCCGGCCTGCGCGGCGCCGGCGAACCGGAGCGTGTCCGGGACGGCGACCAGATCGTCGGCCGCGAACTGGAAGCAGGTCTCGTAGGTAACGAGCTCGCCGGCCACGGACTGGATGTCGTAGTGCACGTCGGCGGCGAGGCCAGCGGCCTGGACGTGCCGCCTGGTTTCCCGCGCGGACCAGTGCTGCCATTCCCGGACCTCAGGATTCCTGGTCTCGAACGCGATCCGGCCACCCGGGGCCAGCCGCCCGGCCAGCGCCCGCAGCACCGCACGGACCTCGCGGTCGTCCAGCAGCAGCTGGAACACGTGCCCGGTCATCACGACGAGGTCGAACCCGGGGCCAGCGGGCAGGCCAGCGGCGTCCGCCTCGATCCAGCGCACCTGCCCGCCGCCGGGCCGGCCGCGGGCCACATCCAGCATGGCCGCGGCCGGGTCAGCACCGGTCACCTCGTGCCCCGCTGCGGCGAACGCGCAGGCGAGCCGCCCGGTGCCGCAACCCATGTCCAGCACCCGGATGGGTGGCCCGGCCGCCAGGCTGAGGTAGAAGGTCAGCTCAGGGCCCGCCGGGTTCAGCGCGTCATACAGCGCGGCGAGCCGTGGGTCGGCATAGGCGGCGCTGAGCATCTGCCCTTCTCCCTGCGACGGCGACGTGCGGGCCCCCGCTGAAGCGAGGCATCGAGCCTATCGGCTGACGTCGTAATCCGGCTGCTCGCGCACTGCCCCGGGCGCGGACGTCCGCCGCTGCGTGCGCCACCGCCAGGCCCGCCGGGCCACCTCGATTCCGGCGCTGACCGCGAGCGCCAGCCCGAGGGCGAGCAGCAGCGCGGCCCAGGGCCGGTCGGCGAAGGCCTTCCCGCCGAGCCGGCCGATGAAGAACGCGTAACCCGCCCAGATGATCCCGGCGCAGGCGGTCGCGGCGACGAAGCTGCGCCGCGGGTAACCGATCAGGCCGCAGGTCAGGGTCACCGCGGTGCGCCCGCCGGGAATGAACCGGCAGACCACGATGATCCGGGCCCCGAAGCGGTCCAGTGACTGCTGGGCCCAGGACCGCCGCCGGGCGCCGCGCTCGCCCGCGAACACCCGCCTGCTGATCGCTGAGCCGTACCGCTGGCCGAGCAGGTAGACGGCGTTGTCACCGAGAAAGGCCCCCAGGGCGGCCAGCCCGACCAGCAACGCGATCCTCGGGTCGGCGCGGCCCGCAGTGGCGATGCCCAGCGCGATCACCACCGTCTCGCTGGGCAGCAGCGGGATCAGCGCGTCGAACATGGGCACGAGAATCGCGATCGCATAGGACACGCCCGAGCCGACGTCGAGCGGGGCCAGGTCGATCATCGTGCCTGCGCCCCTGGCTCGGCGGCCGGCGGCCGCACCGCGCCGCGGCCGGTCCCGCTAGCTGGCCGCCGCTGGCCGCGGGCGGGTTGCGAGTGCGCCTGCACCGCCGCGGTGGACCTGCCCAGCAGGATGATGCCGGCGGCCGCGGCGGCCGCGGCGGCCAGCTGCCCCGCCAGCCCGGCCGGGGAAGCGGCCAGCCGCTCGCCGAAGATGGCCGCGCCGATGAGGACCGCGGCGACAGGCTCGACGCAGTCGATGACCGGCAGGCTCACCGCCAGCGCGCCAGCCTGGAACGCGGTCATGGACAACAGCAGGCCGCTAGCGCCGAGCACCAGCACCGCCCAGGGCTGCCAGTGCCCGGCGACCACGGCCAGGCCCTGCTGCCGGGCCAGCCGGGCCAGGCTCAGCGTCACCGCGCCGGTCAGGCCGAAGACGGTACCGGCGGCCACGGCCAGCGCGGCGGCCCGGGCCGTCCCCCTGGTCAGTACCGCGGTGCTGACCGCGACGCCGGCCAGCACCGCCACGGCGGCGAACGCGGCCAGCCAGGACTGGGCAGGTGCGTCGGAGCGCCCCGATGACGGGGGCGCGACCGCGAGGAAGACCGCGACCCCGCCGCCTGCGAGCACGCAGCCCGCCCAGTCCCTGGCCCGCATCGGCAGCCGCGCCCAGCGTGCCGCGAGCGGCAGGGCGAACAGCAGGTCCATGGCCGTGACCGGGGCGACCAGGGCGAGCGGGCCGAAGGCGAGCGCCAGTCCCTGCAGGCCGTACGCGGCCGCGGACAGCGCGATGCCCGCCAGCCACAGCCGCCGCCGGGCCAGCTGGGCCAGCAGCCGGAACGGCGCGCCGCGCCGCACCGGCGCGAGCTGGGCCTGGCGGTGCTGCAGGGCCACGCCGGTGCCGAAGGCGGCCGCGGCGGCGAGCCCGCACGCCACGGCCAGCGCGGTCGCGGCGGCGCCGGTCATGGCCGGGGCCGGCGCCGCGGCCGGCGCAGCCGCAGGCAGATGATGGCCACGCCCACGCCGACGATGACCCACGGCGCGAATACGATCAGGTCACTACCGGTCATGCCGTTACCTCATAGCCTCGGTGTCCTGGGATGAGTCCACCGGACGGCGGTGCAGCGGCCGTGAAACCGTGATGGTGACGGTGTGGAGAGGGGTAAGCGAAGTGGCGGCCACCGTGCTGCTCGTCGAGGACGAACGCAAACTGCGTGAGCTGGTCCGCTCCTACCTGGAGCGGGCCGGGTTCGTGGTGCTGTCCACCGGCTCCGGCGCGGAGGCGCTCACGATGGCTGGCTCGGCGCCGGTGGACCTGGTCGTGCTGGATCTCGGGCTGCCGGATGTGCCGGGGGAGACGGTGGCCCGCGAGCTGCGGGCGGCCGGCCCGCCCCGATCCTGATGCTGACCGCCAAGAGCGCCGAGGAGGACCGGATACGCGGCCTGGAACTCGGCGCGGATGACTACGTGACCAAGCCGTTCAGCCCGCGGGAGCTGGTCCTCCGGGTCCAGGCGATCCTGCGCCGCGGCGGCCCGCTGGCGCAGCCCGGGGTGACCAGCTACGGCGACGGGACGCTGGTCATCGATGAGCCACGCCGCCTGGTCACGGTGCGCGGCGCGGTGGCCGAGCTCACCCCGACCGAATGGGGCGTGCTGGTGGCGCTGGGTACCGTGCCGGGCCGGGTGTACTCACGGTTCGAGCTGATCAACCGGGTGCGCGGGCATGAGTTCGAGGGGTATGAGCGCACCGTGGACTCCCATGTGAAGAACCTGCGCCGGAAGATCGAGGCAGATCCGGGCAACCCCCAGATCATCCAGACCGTTCTCGGCGGCGGCTACCGTCTCGGCCTGGCCCGCGATTGACCGTGGTGGGTAGCCGTGCCAGCTGACCGGGCGCCCGCCCCGGCCGGCCCTATTGCGCTGCGCCTGGCGCTGGCGTTCCTGGCGGTCGCGCTGGCGGCTATCGCGCTGCTGGCCGGCCTCACCGCCGCGTTCGCCGCCGCCGACGTGTCGCACCTGGCCAGCAAGCAGCGCGGCGAGCTCAGCAACGCGATCGCGCTCGCGGCAGGCACGGCGTGGGCCCAGGCTGGCCGCTGGGACCAGGCCGACCTGTCGCCGGTGCTCGACATGGCCGCGCGGACCGGCTCGGACGCTCAGATCCGCGATCAGGCCGGGCACTCAGTCGCGTCCTCACCCCGCTTCGCCGCGCACACCGCGGGCCTGCAGTTCCGCGTGCCGATCGTGGTGCACGGCCAGCGGGTGGGGCTGGCCGTGACCCGGTTCACCGGTTCCGGCCTGGGCGGTGCCGATGCGGCCCTGCAGTCGGCGCTGCTGCGGGCGATCGCCGGAGCGGCCGGCCTGGCCGCGCTGCTGGCCCTGGTGGCCGGCCTCGTCGTCGCCCGGCGGATCACCCGGCCGGTGGCGGCGCTGCTGGCCGCCACCCGGGCCATGGGCTCGGGCGACCGGGCCACCCGGGTCGGGCCGGTCCGGGCGCCTGGTGAGCTGAGCGAGCTGGCCACGGCGTTCGACCAGATGGCCGACACCCTGGACCGGCAGGAGCAGCTGCGCCGCGGCCTGGTCGCCGATGTGGCGCACGAGCTGCGCACCCCGATCGCGGTGCTGCAGGCCGGTCACGAGGCGCTGCTCGACGGCGTGGCCGAGCCGACCCCGGAGCAGTTCGGGTCGCTGCGGGATGAGGTGCTGCGGCTGGCCCGGATGGTCGGCGACCTGCAGACGCTGGCCGAGGCCGACGCCGCCGCCCTGCGCCTGGACCTGGGCCCGGCCGACCTGGCCGAGATCGCCCGCCCGGCCGCGGCGAGCCTGGCCGGCCAGTTCGAGGCGGCGGGCATCACCGTGGACGCGCAGCTGACCCCGGTGCCGGTGCTGGCCGATGCGGGCCGGCTGCACCAGGTCATCACGAACCTGCTCACCAACGCGCTGAAGTTCACCCCGGCTGGCGGCCGGGTCACCATCCAGGCCGGACCCGCCAGCGGCCAGGCCGTGCTGCGGGTGACCGACACCGGCCCGGGCATCCCCGCGGATGAGCTGCCCCGCGTCTTCGACCGATTCTGGCGCGGCCGGGGGGCCGCCCGGGTCTCCGGCAGCGGCATCGGGCTGGCCATCGCGGCTGAGCTCGCCCGCGCCCACGGCGGCAAGCTGACCGCGGCCAGCACCGAGGGCCAAGGCACGGAACTGACGCTCACCCTGCCGCGCGCCTGAGCGCCGGGCCGCTCGGGCGCCTCCACACTGTCTCCACCACGGCCGCACCGCAGTTGCAGAGCTCCTGGGTTAGCTGGCGCCAATAAGGAAGCCAGTCGGCCGTGACGCCACGGCCCATGACTGTGGAGCGCACGACATGAAATTTCCGCAACGAACCCGCCGAGCTGTGCTCGCGACCGCGATGGCGGCTGTGGTCGGTGGCACTGGGTTTGCCGTGGGTGCCGCCTCGGCCGCGCCGGACGCGGTGGCGGCCCCGCCTGCCATCACCGCCGCGCGCGGCGGCCAGGCTGGCTACGCGGACGTGGTCGCCGCGGTGCTGCCATCTGTGGTGCTGATCAGGACGGACAGCGGTCTCGGCTCCGGCGTGGTCCTCGACCATGCGGGCAACATCGTGACCAACGCGCACGTGGCCGGGGAGGCCACCCACGTCCAGGTGCAGCTGGCCGGAGACCCGCGGCCGCGGCCCGCCCGGGTCGTCGGCAGCTACCCGGCTGGTGACATCGCGGTGATCCGGGCCGGCGATCCGGCTGGCCTGCGGCCGGCCACGTTCGGCGACTCAGCCAAGGCCCGCCCGGGCGATGTGGTGCTCGCCGTCGGGAACCCGCTCGGGCTGTCCAGCAGCGTCACCGAGGGCATCGTCTCCGCGACCGGCCGCGCGGTGACCGAGCCGGCCACCGCGGCCGCGCCCGGCGCCACCCTGCCTGATGCCATCCAGACCAGCGCGCCGATCAATCCCGGCAACAGCGGCGGTGCGCTGGTCAACTCCCGGGGCCAGGTGATCGGCATCCCGACGCTGACCGCGGCCAGCCTGCAGGACGGCACCCAGGCCCAGGGCATCGGCTTCGCTATCCCGGCCAACTCCGCGCGCGACCTCGCCGGGCAGCTCATCAGGTCCGGGCAGGTCACCAACTCACACCGGGCCGCTATCGGCGCCCAGGTCGCCACCGTCACCGGCCCGGACGGCCGCCCGGTCGGCGCCGGGATCGTCGCGGTCACCATGGGCGGCCCGGCCAGCCAGGCTGGCCTGCGGGCCGGTGACGTGATCCAGGCCGCCGGACGGGCTCGCACGCCCGACACCACCGCCCTGGCCGAAGCGCTGGCCGGGGCCCGTCCTGGGCAGAAGATCGCGGTCACCATCACCCGGGACGCCCAGCCGGTGACGGTGCCCGTCACCCTTGGTGAGCTGTGAGCGTTCCCGCCTGGGCGTGGGCGGTGTTCGCCGGGTCCGTGCTCGCGGTGCTGGCCGCGGACCTGTTCCTGCACCGCCGTGCCCATGAGATCGCGGCCCGGGAAGCCGCCGCCTGGACCGCGGTCTGGATCGCGGCCGGGCTCGGCTTCGGCGGCGTGCTCTGGCTGTGGCAGGGCGGGGACACCGCCCAGGCGTACCTGGCCGGGTACCTGATCGAGAAGAGCCTGTCGCTCGACAACATCTTCGTCTTCGCGGTCATCTTCGCGGCGTTCGCGATCCCGCCCCGGAACCAGCACCGGGTGCTCATGTTCGGCATCATCGGCGCACTGGTCATGCGGGCCGTGTTCATCGTGATCGGCATCGCGGCGCTCGAGGCCTTCCACGCGGTGATCTACGTGTTCGGCGTGGTGCTGCTCTATGCCGCGGTCAGGATGGCGCGCGGCGGCGTCGGTCACCCGCAGCCGCGGCGCAACCCGGTGCTGCGGCTGCTGACCCGGATCCTGCCCGTGACCGGCCAGCTGCACGGCCAGCGGTTCCTGGTCAGGGACGGCACCCGGGTCCTGGCCACCCCGCTGCTGCTGGCCCTGATCGTGGTCGAGACGACCGACGTGGTCTTCGCCGTCGATTCGATCCCGGCCATCCTGGCCGTCACCACCGACACGTTCGTGGTCTTCACCTCGAACGTGTTCGCGCTGCTGGGCATGCGGGCGCTGTATTTCCTGCTGACCGGGACGGCTGGCCGGCTCCGTTACCTGCAGCCGGGGATGGCGGTCATCCTGGCCGGGGTGGCGGCCAAGATGCTCCTCGCCGACCTGTACCACGTCCCGGACTGGGCCTCGCCCGCCTTTGTCGCCGTGGTGCTGGGCGTGGTCATCGCGGCGTCGGCCCGGGACCGGCGCAGGCCGGTACCGCCCGGCCCGCCCGGGGATGATGACCACAGCCGCGACCCCGTTGGACCCGCACAGGTAAGGCCGGTACCGCGGTTAGCCCCGGGGTGACGTTGCTGGCGGCAGGCCGGGGCCGGGATGCTGCAGGCATGCGCATCGCGATGGGGGTCGGTGGTGAGGTGACCGGTACGCCGGTCTGCCCGCAGGACATCGTCGCGGACGTGACGCGGGCAGAGGCGGAGGGCTTCGGCTCGGCCTGGACCGTGCACTTCTCCCGCGGTGTGGACGCGCTCGGGGTCCTGGCTGCGGCCGGGCCGCGGACCAGCCGGATCGAGCTCGGCGTGGGGATCGTGCCGACCTACCCGCGGCATCCGCTGGCGCTGGCCCAGCAGGCCGCGACCGTGCAGGCGCTGTGCGGCGGCCGGCTGACCCTGGGCGTGGGCGTGTCGCACCGGCCGGTCATCGAGGGCCTGCACGGCCTCGCTTACACCCGCCCGGCCGCGCACATGCGCGAATACCTGTCCGTGCTGGTACCGCTGCTGCGGGACGGCAGCGTCCGCTACCGCGGCGAGTTCTACCAGGTCGACGGGGGCTTCGTAGTACCCGGGACCAGCCCGGTGCCAGTGCTCGTCGGGGCGCTGTCGCCGCTGATGGTGCAGGCCGCCGGTGAGCTCGCCGACGGCGTGGTGACCTGGATGGCCGGCCCGCGCAGCCTGGGCGGGGAGATCATCCCGCGGCTGCGCGCGGCCGCCGCCGGGCGGCCAGCACCGCGGGTCGTGGCCTCGCTCCCGGTCGCGTTGGGTGATGACGCCGAGGCGGCCCGGCGCACCGCGGACGCGGCGTTCGCCCGGTACGCGGGGTTCGACAACTACCGCAAGCTGTTCGAGCGGGAAGGGGTCTCGTCCCCGGGCGCGCTGGCCATCGCCGGGCCCGCGGCCGAGATCGAGAAACAGCTCAGCCAGCTGGCTGAGCTCGGGGTCACCGAATTCTGGCCGGTCATCTTCCCGGTCGGCGACGACCCGCCCGCCAGCCAGCAGACCCGGGCCCTCCTCGCCCACCTCGCCACCACGTACTCCGGGACATGACCGGCACTACTCAGCCACACCCGCCATATTGATCATGAACACAGCGACTCTTCACGTGCTTCAGTCATGATCGCGAGTGCTTTGTCCGGAATTGTCCGTAGGGAACGCGTGAAAAGAACTCATTCCGCACCGGGCCTGCCCGCTGAGGGGGAGCGGGGCGGGCTGCAATCTGGCTGCAAGGCGCCGCCGGCACGATGGGATCCGACCTGTCAGGAGGCGGCAATGGCGAGCACGGCAACGGCAAGCACGGTCATCGGGGAGTTCCTGAACGCGATCCAGGGCGCGGCGATCCCCGGCTGCGACGTATGGAGCCCGGACGCGACGCTGGACGCGACCGTGCCCAACTGGCGGCTGCGCGCCGACGGCCCGGACGCGATCCGGGCTGAGTACGCGCGCTGGTTCGCCGACCCCGGCCACTTCGATGAGCTGCGCCGCTGCCCGCTCGGCGACGGCGCGGGCGAGGTGGTCGAGTACACCCTCAGCTGGTCCGAGAACGGGGTGCCGCACGCGGCCCACCACATGCACCTGCTGCAGGTGCGCGATGGCCTGATCGTGGCGGACACTGTCATGTGCGGCGGCCGCTGGCCGGCCGCCCTGCTGGCCGAGATGGAGGCCGCCCATGCCTGACCACCCGCCCGGCCCGGCTAGCCCAGGGGGACGACCCCCCGGAACCCCTCGCGGGTCGCCCGCTCGGGGGGACACGCCTTCGGCGCGCCCCGCCTCGCCGGCCGACGATGTGGCCAGCCTGCTCGCGGGCGCGACGCGAGCGGTCGGTCATCGCGGACGCGGCGGGCAAGTCTGGCGCCACCCTGGAGCGGGTCGATCATCGGCGGCCAGCCGCTACGTGCTCAAGCACCTCGATCTCGGCGACGACTGGACGATGCGCGCCTCCGGCTCGCTGCGCGGCGCGCCGCTGGCGCTGTGGCAGCGGGGCATCCTGGCCCGGCTGCCGGACTGCTTCAACCAGCCGATCGTCGGGGTCGTGCCAGCGGCAGGCCCGGGGCAGCGCCGCACTGGGCGGCTACGCGCTGCTCATGCACGACGTGACGCCATGGCTGATCCCGGTCACCGACGCGCCGATCACGCTCGCCCAGCACGAGCGCTTCCTCCGGCACATGGCCGCGCTGCACGCCGCGTTCTGGGACTGCGGCCGCGAGTTCGAGGTGGTGCCCGCGATGCACCGCTACCTGGAGCTGTCGCCCTGGATGGCGGAAGCCGAGGCCGCGATCGGCTCGGCGCACCTGGTGCCGCAGCTGGTCGGCCGGGGCTGGCCGCTGCTGGCGGAGGTGGCGCCGGCCGCCGCGGCCGTGGTGACGCCGCTGGCGCGCGACCCGGGCCCGCTGGTGGATGCGCTGGCCAGCACCCCGCACACGTTCGTGCACGGCAACTGGAAGCTGGACAACCTCGGCACGGACGACCGGGACCGGACGGTCGTGCTCGACTGGGAGACAGCCGGGGCTCGGCGCGCCCCTCAGCGACCTGGCCTGGTACCTGGCCATCAACTGCCGCCGCCTGCCGCAGTCCAAGGAGGCAGCGATCGCCAGCTACCGGGCCGCCCTGGAGCGGTGCGGCATCGACACCGGTCCCTGGTGGGACCGCCAGCTGGCGCTCTGCCTGCTGGGCGCGCTGGTCCAGTTCGGCTGGGAAAAGGCGCTCGGCGGCTACGACGAGGAGCTCGCATGGTGGGAGGCGAAGGCCGTGCAGGCGGCGCCGCTGCTGAGCTGACCGGTTATGCCGCCAGCCTGCGTGACGCCTACGATGCCGCGGCCGGCGCCTGGGCGGGCGGCCCGGAGCAGATGTACGCGCCGCTAGCCCAGGCGCTGGTCGCGGCCGCGCCGGTGCCGGTGGCCGGCGGCCAGGTGCTCGACCTCGGGGCCGGCACCGGCGTGGCCGGCCGGGCCGCGCTGGCCGCGGGGGCGTCCCGGGTGGTCGCGGTGGATGGCGCCGTCAGCATGCTGGGCCGCAGCGGCCCGGCGCTGCACCCGGTAGCGGCGGACGCGGCCGCGCTACCGTTCCGCGACCACAGTTTCGACCTGGTCGTGGCCGCGTTCGTGCTCAGCCACCTGAACAGCATCAGCAGCGGGCTGCGCGAGGCCCGGCGGGTCGGCCGGGCGATCGCCGCCAGCGCGTTCGCGCCGGGCTGGGATCACCCGGCCAAGGCTGCGGTGGACCAGGCACTCCGGCAGTTCGGCTACCAGCCGCCCGCCTGGTATGCGCGGTTCAAGCAGGAGACGGGGCCGCAGGCAGATGATCCGCGGCGGCTCGCCGGGCACGCGGCCGAGGCCGGCTTCCGCTCCGTGCGGGTGCGCACGGTCACCGTCCCGACCGGGCTGTCCGGCCCGGGACCGCTGGCGTCGTGGCGGCTGGGCATGGCCCACGTAGCCCCGTTCGTGTGCTCGCTCAGCCCGGCGCGCCGGGCCGCGCTTCAGCAGGCCGCGGAGCGCGCCGTGGCCGGTGCCGGGCCGCTGGCCGTGTCCATGCTGGTGCTCACGGCGCGCTGACCAGGTCTAAGCGGGCCGTCGCCTGCCAGCCGAGCAGGCGCCGCTCGAATTCGCGCCGGAACCCGTCCGCGTGACCGTCTGCGCCGCGGGCCAGCTGCCCGGCGCGGTCCGCCGCCCGGTCCAGCCACCCCGGGACACCGAGGTCAGCGGCGATGTCACCGGTCCACCACCACGCCTCGATGGCCACCGAGCGGTCCACCAGGTCCAGGTCAGCGGCGACGGCCGCGAGGTCGGCTGGCTCACCCAGGGCCCGGCCGGCCCGGTAGCGCAGCAGCCGGGCCACGCTGACGTAGCGGGGCACGCCCAGCGCACTGGCCCGTGCCTCCAGCTCACGGGCGTCCGCCAGCGCCCGCTCCGGGTCGCCGCACAGCAGGGCCAGCCGCCCGGCGATGAGCTGGTACTTGAGCTCCAGCCGCCAGCCGAACACCAGGTCCCCGCCGAGCAGCGCCCGGGCCTGGGCCAGCCGGGATCCGGCGATGTCCGCATCGCCAGCGTCCAGGCCCTGCTCCGCCAGGTCCTCCAGGGCGGCGATGGTCACCTCAATGGTTCCCTGATGCTGCCCAGCCTCCAGCGCCGCACAGTGCCGATCGGCGGCTTCCCCGGCCGCGCCCAGGTTGCGCAGCACCCAGCCCGCGAAGTTCACCCCGCGCCCCGCGAACCGCGGCACCTGGCGCCGCTCCACCTCCTCGGTGTAACGGGCGAACGCGTCCAGAGCCTGGCCCGGCCGGCCAGCCAGCGCGTGCGCGTGCCCGGTGAACAGCAGCGCGTGCAGCGTGGCCGAGGTGTGCTCCGCGCCCACGTGCCCGCGGGCCGCCGGGCGCATCAGCGACAGCGCCTCCGCCATCCGGCTCTGGTGCGTCCGGAGCACGCCCAGCCAGGCTGCGGCCGTCACCCGGTCGGCGCCCGCAGCGGCGGAGAACGCCTCACCCAGCAACGCCTCAGCCTGGGCCAGCTGCCCGGCAGCGTGCCGGATACGGCCGCCCACCGCCAGGCAGCGGGCCCGGGTGGCCGGATCCGCGGCGGCCAGCGCGCCGTCCTCGGCGAACTGGGCCGCCTGCCCGAAGCGGCGGCCGAAATAGGACGCCCACGCGCCGACCTCGAGAGCGGCCGGGCCCGCCGCCGCGGCCCGCTCGACATCCTGCAGCGCCTCGGCGTACCGGCCGCGGCGGGTGCGCACCCGGGCCCGCGCCAGCCACCCGTCCGCGTCCGGGTGCAGGCTCAGCGCATCGTCCAGCAGCGCCTCCGCCGACGCATGATCGAAGCGCTCACCGGCCCGGGCCGAGGCGTCGCGCAGGGCGCGCGCGGCCAGCACCAGGTCTCCGCCCAGCCGGGCGTGATAGGCCACGGTCACCGGGTCGGCGGCGGGCCGCTGATCCAGCACCCGGCCCGCCTGCCGGTGCAGCAGCGCGGCCCGGCCCGCGGTGGCGCTGGCCGCCAGGGCGTCCCGGACCAGCTCGTGCCGGAACCGGAACGTGCCGTCCTGCTCGACCAGGAGCTGCTTGGCCGCGGCCTGCTCGGCGTCGTCCAGCAGGTCCACCACACCGCGGCCCAGCACGGCCGCGAGCAGGTCGATGTCCAGCTCGGGGCCGATCACGGCGGCGGTCCGCAGCAGCGCGCCAGCCGGGCCCAGCTCATCGCAGCGCGCGGACACCGATTCGACCAGTGAGGCGGGCAGTTCCGCGCCTGCCGCCTGCTGCGCCAGCTCGGTGAGGAACAGCGGGTGCCCCCTGGCCCGCGCGTACAGCTCATCGACCCGGGCCGGGCCGACCAGCTCGGCGGCGGCCGCCCGGCCGAGCGGCGCCAGGTGGATCGACGCGGTGGCGGGCAGCGGGCCGCCCTCGCCCGGCCGGACCGCCACGACCACGGTCACGGCCAGCTCGCCGCGGCGCACGAACCGCAGCCAGTCCGGCAGCGCCGGGCCGGCCAGGTGCGCATCGTCGATCAGGATCAGCAACGGCCCGCGGCCGGTGAGACGGCCCAGCACCCGGGCCAGGGCGGCGTACAGCACCGCCGGGCCGAGCATGCTGTCCGCGAGCCACGGCACGGGCCGTGGGCCGGTGACCGGTCCGAGGACCGGCTCGAGCAGGGCCGCATCGGATCCCAGCAGGTCCGCGGTGCCCTCGGGGCCGGTGCGCCGCAGCAACGCGGCGAGGGCGGTGAGCAGCGCATCGAGCGGCATGGCCCGGTCCAGCTGCCCGCAGGACGCCATCAGCACCGTGTCCCCGGCCGCCGTGTGCCGGGCTGCCCAGCTGCGCAGCAGGGTGGTCTTCCCGATGCCGGCTTCGCCGTCGACGGCGACGATCTCGGCCGGGCCGCTGCGGGCACGCGCTGCGACCGCATCGAGATAGGCCAGCTCGTCGTCCCGGCCCACCAGGCCAGCCGGGGCGGCGGCCGGCGGTGCCGCTGGCGCGGCCAGCTCGCCCCGCAAGATCGCCGCATGCAGCGCGATGGTATCCGGCGACGGATCGGTGCCCAGCTCGTCGGCCAGCCGCTGCCGCGCGCTGGCGTAGGCGGCCAGCGCCGCCGCGACCCGGCCGGCCATGACGTAGCTGCGCAGCAGCACCCGCAGTGCCGCTTCCTCATACGGGTCACGGTCCAGCGCCGCGGTCGCGGCGTCCGCGGCGGCCATCCAGTCGCCCGCGTCCAGCAGCGCGGTGGCCGCGGCCACCCGGGCCCGCCCGGCCAGCCGGGCCAGTTCCGCGCGCTTCAGCTGCGGCCACTCGCCAGGCAGCGGCTCCGGGTCCTCCCCGCGCAGCAGCGACAGCGCGACCCGGGCGGCGGCCGCGGCGCCCATCACGTTGCCCACGGCGCGCCGCCGGTCCACCTCGTCGGTGAGCACGGCCAGCTCGGCTGCGTCGAGCCAATCGCAGTGCAGCAGGTAACCACCGTCCCGGTGGTCGATCCGGTCCCGGCCGAGCACCGACCGCAGCCGGCTCATCAGCACCGCCAGCTGGTCCTCGGGCCGCGCGGGCTGGGCATCCAGCTCCGGCCAGAGCGCGTTGACGAGCACGCCGGAGGGCACCACCTGGCCCGCGGCGAGCGCCAGCAGCTGCAATGCCCGCCGGGCCTTCTTGCTGCCGAGGGCCTGTGGCTCGAACCCGTTGACACCGAAATCGCCGAGCACCCGCACGGCGAGCGACGTCATGGTCGTATCCAACCCCGCCGTGGCCCGCGCCGCCACATTCCGGGCTGCAATGTCGCTGCAACCGGCTCCGGTCATGCTCACAGGAACCGGCGAAACCAACCGTGAGGGAGAACCGTCATGACCGGACAAGCGGAGCAGAAGAGCTTCGGCACCCCCGATGAGACCCGTGAGTTCGAGCGCGGCACCCTGGACCTGCTGAAGATCGGCGGCGGCGACGTCGGGCGGCTCACCTTGCAGCCTGGCTGGCGCTGGTCGGACCATGTCAAGCCGCTGGCCGGCACGGAGCTGTGCGAGGCGCCGCATTTCCAGTACCACCTGCAGGGCACCCTGCACATCGTGATGTCCGACGGCAGCGAGTTCGACGCCCGCCCCGGTGACGTCACCGCGCTGCCGCAGGGCCACGACGCCTGGGTGGTCGGCGACGAGCCGGTCGTCGTGGTCGACTGGTACGGCGCCAGCAACTACGCCCGCGGCTGACCCCCTGGGCCATCGGGCCGGGGGTGCTGGCACGACCTGTCCTGCTGCGGCTGACCTCCTTGTCCGCCCCGGCCGGCCGGGCCACACTGCAGGGGACAGTGATCCCTGCGTGGTCCCCGGCCGGGGCGCCCGCAGGCAGACGCGGGGGACAGGGATGCAGGCGCCGACCGCTCGGTGGATAGCTGGCGGCATCGCCGCGGGGTCAGTCGGCCTGATGGCGGCCGGGCTGACCCTGGCTTACGCCGACCGGCATGTGCTGCCCGCACACCTGACGACCTGGGATTTCTCGGACGTCTCCGGGGCCGTGTCGAACCTGGCTCTCCCGGTCACCGGTTTTGTCGTCGCTTCCCGCCGACCGCGGAACCGCATCGGCTGGCTGGCCCTGGCAGCCGGCCTGGCGCTGGCCCTGGGCACCTTCGGCCCGGCCTACGGGGCGCGCGCCCTGATCGTAGCGCCAGGATCGCTGCCCGCGGGCCGGGCCGTCATGTGGGTGGCCAACTCGATCTGGGTCGTTCCCGCCGCAGCCGCCGTTTTCTTGTTCCTGCTATTTCCCACCGGGCAGCTGCGCTCCCGGCGGTGGCGCCCGGCCGCCTGGTTCGTGAGCGGTGTCTTCGCGCTGATCATGGTGTCGGCGGTGGTGGGTGCGACCCGCGTCTGGTCGCACCCGTTCATGTCCTTCAATCAGGCTCAGGGCGGGCCGGTGCTGAGCCTGGAACTCCTCCTCGTGCCCATCGCGTTTCTGGTCAGCGTGGCCGCCGCGACGGTGCGATTCGCCCTGGCCTCGGGTGAGGAACGGCTGCAGCTGAAGTGGTTCGCGGCCGCGGCGCTGCTGGTCCTCGTCACGGTCATCCCGTCGATCCTGACCAACTCGGCGGTCACGACGGTGCTCGCGAACCTCGCGTTTCTCTGCCTGAACGCCTCCATCGTCGTCGCGGTGCTGAAGTACCGGCTGTACGAGATCGACATCGTGATCAGCAAGGCCGTCCTGTACGGCTCGCTGGCCGTGGTCATCACCGCGGTCTACGTCGCCCTGGTCGTGGGCGTGGGGACCGCCGTGGGCAATCAGCACAGCGTGCTGCTCTCCGCCCTGGCCGCCGCGGTGGTGGCGGTCGCGTTCCAGCCGCTCCGGCAGCGCGCGGCCCGGCTGGCGAACCGGGTGGTGTACGGCCGGCGGGCCACCCCGTACCAGGTGCTGTCCGAGTTCGCCCGGCGCATCGGCAGCGCCTACGCCGATGAGGACGTGCTGCCGCAGATGGCGCAGATCGTGGCGGCTGGGACCGGGGCCGAGCAGGTCGTGGTGTGGCTGCGGGTGGCGGACGAGCTCCGCCCCGCGGCTTCGTCCGGGGGCAGCCCGGCTGCCGTTCCGTGCCCCGTCGACGGGCAGGCGCTGCCGCCGCTGCCCGGCACGGACCTGAGCGTTCCGGTCGTGTATACCGATGAGCTGCTGGGCGCGATCACGATCCGGATGCCGAAAGACGAGCCGCTCCGCCCGGCCGGTGCGCAGCTGGTCGCGGACGTGGCCGCGCAGGCCGGCCTGGTGCTGTCGAACGCGGGCCTGATCGAGGATCTCCGGGCGTCCCGGCAGCGCCTGGTGACCGCCCAGGATGAGGCCCGGCGGCGGCTGGAGCGCAACCTGCACGACGGGGCCCAGCAGGACCTGGTGGCCCTGGCCATCAAGCTCCGGCTGGCCGGGGCGGTGGTAGCGGAGGACCCGGCGCAGGCCAAGGAGATGCTCGCCGAGCTGCAGGCGGACACGGCCGGCGCGCTGGAGAACCTCCGCGATCTCGCCCGGGGCATCTACCCGCCGCTGCTCGCCGACCTGGGCCTGGTCGCGGCGCTGAACGGGCAGGCGGCCAAGTCCCCGGTGCCGGTAACCGTCGATTCCGACGGGATTAGCCGCTTCCCGCAGGAGGCCGAGGCCGCGGTGTACTTCTGCTGCCTCGAGGCGCTGCAGAACACGGCCAAGTACGCCCAGGCGGCCAGGGCCTGCATCGCGCTGCGGGCCCAGGACGGGACGCTGCGCTTCACCGTGTCCGACGACGGGGCGGGCTATGACGCGCGCCGCACTCCGATGGGCTCCGGCCTGCGGAACATGGCCGACCGGCTGGCTGCGCTCGGCGGCCGGCTCGACGTCCGCTCGTGCCCTGGCCAGGGCACCACTGTCACCGGGCAGCTGCCGCTCCCCGTGCCCAGCGGCCCGGTGACAGGGCCGGCGGCCAGCCCGCCGCGGTGAGCCGGTCCACGACGCGGCCGGGAGACGCCAGGAACCGGCCCGCCCCTTTACAACCGCAACGTTGCGGTTGCTATGACGTACGATCCTGGGTATGGCCTGGGATACCGAGGGGACACGGCGGCGGCTCAAGGAAGCGGCCACGGCTGAGTTCGCTGAGCGCGGGCCGGATGGCACGACCATGGCCCGGATCGCCGGGCGGGCCGGGATCAACAAGGAGCGCCTGTACAAGTACTTCGGCGACAAGCAGGCCCTGTTCGAGACGGTCCTGTCCGACGAGCTCGAGGAGCTGGCCGCCTCGGTGGTCCGGCCCGCGGGCGGCCTGGAGGAGATCGGCGAGTTCGCCGGGCGGACCTTCGACTACTACGCTGAGCATCCCCAGCTCGCCCGCCTGCTGCTCTGGGAAGGGCTGGCCGGCGGCCCGGTGGCCGATGAGGCGGACCGCACCGCCCACTACCAGCAGAAGGCGCAGGCCTATGCGGACGCCCAGCGGGACGGCGTGCTCGACGACGGCCTCGACCCCGCGCACCTGGTCTTCCTGATCATCGCGCTGGCCGCGTGGTGGGTGTCCGTGCCGCAGCTGGCCCGCATGCTCACCGGCGCGGACGGCAGCGACCCGGCTGAGCACGCCCGGCGCCGGGCCAGCGTGGTGCACGCCGCCCAGCGCCTCGCCCTGCCGCCCCGCTAGCCCTTGGCGCATCACCCGGGCGCCCCTGATCGTATGCTCAGGTCCCGGTATCGATGGGCTCGACCACGTACTGGGCCCTGGTCCGGCGCCCCAGCCACCAGAACAGGACGCCGGTGGCCGCGAAGGCCAGCACGGGGACGAGTTCGGTCCACAGGTAGGTGTACCGCTGGGCGTAGGTCCAGCCCGAGGGGATGAAGTCGCTGCCGAACCACGAGCTGCCCAGGCCCGGGGCGATGAGCTGGACGGTGGCCACGGCCACCAGGGCCATCAGGATGACGGTCAGGATCTGGTAGGCGGGCATCCTGAACGGGCGGGGCGTGCCCGGGTGGCTGCGCCGCAGCTTCCACAGCGCCGGGTAGATGAGCAGGTAGCTGATCAGCGTGGTGGAGATGGTCACGCCGAGCACGGCGTCGAAGTACTTCGCCGCGTTGCCGCTGGTGATCTGGTGCGCGAGGACCACGACGACCGTGGCCACGATCCCGCTGAACACGTTGACCCGGACCGGGGTGCCGTACTTGGCGTTGATCACGCCGAGCGTACGGGGACCAGCGCCGTCGTAGCAGGACACGGCCAGAGCCCGGTCCGACCCCATGATCCAGGTCGCGCCTGAGGTCAGCAGGCAGAGGATGAACAGGAGGGCGCTGGCGTCACCCAGGACCGTGCCCGCCCCGGTGAGCGTGGCCGTGCCCGATGCGGTGACGTGACCGCCGTACACGGTGAAGACCGTCTGGATGGCGCTGATGAACCCGCTGAAGTTGGTGATCGCGCTGGACGGCAGCACGAGCAGGATGCCGATCACCGGCAGCGCGTAGAGCACCACGCTGCCCACGGCCGACCGGGCGATGGCGAACGGCACGTCGCGCTGCGGGTTGGTCATCTCCTCGCCCGCGCTGCTGGGCAGCTCGAAGCCGACGAAGTTGAACAGCAGCACGCCGACGAGGAGCACGAAGCCGCCTGCCGACGGGCTGTAGCTGCTCGCGCCCAGGCCGTGTGCGCCGTGCTTGACGGCGTAGATGACGACCGAGAGCGTGAACAGGCCGAGCAGCAGGAAGCGGGCGATGGCCCCGGCGGTCGGCAGCCACTTGCCCACGCTGAACGACATGATGGCCGCGACGATCGACAGCCAGACGAACGCCAGCGCGATGATGTACCACACCGGGGTGGACACGTTGGCGCCGTGGTTGAAGAAGACCTCGACCGCGGCGATACAGCTGATGGCGAGCGTGCCGCCGATCCAGACCGGGTTGGTGATCCAGTACAGGAAGTTGTTCACCGCCCCGGCCAGGTGCCCGAAGGCCAGCCGGGTCCAGTAGTAGGGCCCGCCCTCCTGCGGGAACGCCGAGCCCAGCTCCGCGAACAGCAGCGCCTGCGGCACGAAGAACACCACGGCGAAGATCATCATCCAGGTGAACGCCTGGCCCCCGCCCTGCGCCACGGTGGCGATGGTGTCCACGCCCACGATGGTGCAGATGAGGAAGAAGAGAATATCGAAGCGGCCGAAGTGTCGCTGCAGCTTCTGCCGCTCGATTGCCGCCGCAACGGTCACTTCGTCCAGAGTGTCGGTCAACGCGGGCTCCCAAGGTCAAATCGGGAGTCATCCTGGCGGCAGCCTCGCCCGGGAAGATGTCGGGCGTGTTTCCGGAGCATGACATCCCGGCGCAGGTGACGCTAGAGGGAACCCTGGGCCAGCGGTCTTGGCCCCGGCCGCGGCTGGCCAGCGCCGAGCCCCGCGTGGCGGCATCGGGCACCTGGGGGCCCGGGGCCGCCTGGCATCAGGTAGACCGGTAGCGTGCCGGAGCTTCCCGAGGTTGAGACCGCCCGTAGCCTGATCGCCGACCGGGCGCTGGGCCGGCGCATCGTCGGCGTTGATGACGCGGACACGTTCGTGTGCCGTCCGCATACGGCCGGCCAGTTGCGCGAGACGCTGACCGGGCGCACCCTCACCGCCGCCCACCGCCGCGGCAAGACCATATGGTGTGAGACCTCGGGCGCCGGTGGCTCCGCCGTGCCCGGCCCTGATCTCGGCATCCACCTGGGCATGGGCGGCCGCATCGTGGTCAGGGCCGCGGATGGGCAGGCCGCCGAGGGCGGCGGCCCGCGCCGCCGCGACGCGCAGCCGCACAAGCCTGAGTGGAACCGGTTCACGCTGGAGTTCGCTGACGGCGGCAGCCTGGTGCTGTTCGACAAGCGGCGGCTGGGCCGGGTCCGGCTGGACCCGGACATCAGCGCGCTCGGGCCAGACGCCGGGGAGGTGACCCGGGACGAGTTCCGCGGCTTGATCACGAAGGGGACCATCGCCGTCAAAGCGCGCCTGCTCGACCAGTCCAAGATCGCCGGGGTGGGGAACCTGCTGGCCGACGAGGCGCTCTGGCGGGCCCAGATACCGCCATCGGCCCGCGTGCACACCCTGCGGCCCGAGGACGCCGACCGCCTCTATGACGCCCTCCAGGCCGCACTGACGTCCGCGATCGCTAACGGCGGGGTACACACCGGCGACGTGATCGCCGCCCGGCGCCCCGGGGGCACCTGCCCGCGCTGCGGCGCGGAGATGGTGCACGGCACGGTCGGCGGCCGGTCCACCTGGTGGTGCTCGCGCGAGCAGGCGGCCTGGCCGGAGGCCCGGGGGACCGGGGTGGCGGCTCAGTTAGCCGCTGGATGCACCCAGGCCGGGCTGGTCCGGCCCAGCACGTACGTGGTGCCAGCGCCCAGGGCGATCAGCACGAACGTGATCAGCAGCGGGCTGTAGACCGGGGCGTGCCGGACCAGCGCGGCGCCGAGGACCGCGCCCGCGAGCATGGTGGCCACGGCGGCGAGCCGGCGGCCCGCCTTCGACCCACCGCCCCCGGCCAGGGCGCTGTCCGCGGCGATCCCGGTGATGGTGAGGGTGAGCACCGTGGTGGTCAGATCGGGCACCGCGAGCTTGCGGGCCGCCGCGTTCTGGATGCCCATCGCGATACCCAGCGCCGCGATGAGCGCGTAACGGTATCCGGCTACCACGGGGGTGCCACTGACAGCGGCCAGGATGACCGCGGCGGCCAGGAACACGGCCTGCAGCGCACCGGCCGAACTGTGCAGCCGGCCACGGTGGCCGCCGTACCTGGCCGCCAGCCTGCCACCGAGCAGGGCGCCGGCCGCGAACGCCAGCAACGCCGCCAGCGACGCGGTAACCGAGAATCCCGGCGCGCCGGCCAGCGCGAACCCCAGCAAGACAACATTGCCGGTCATGTTCGCCACAAATACGTGCCCGAGCAGCAGGTAGCTGAACGCGTCGACCAGCCCGGTGACCAGCGTCATGCTGAGCAGCAGGGGCGGCAGCGGGCCGTGCCGGCCGGTCCGGCCCGGCACCACCAGGTCGCGGAGGTCGTTCAGGAAAGCCGCCCCGAGCGCCGGTCCTCCGGCGGGGCGAGGCGGCGTGAGCGTGCTGGCCATTACCGGCCTCCTCATCACTTCTGCGGAACTACTCATTCATCGTCACTCGGCTTATCAATCTTGTCCAACGATTGATTTTGATAAAATCAATCGAAGATATTGATGACCTGTCGGGCCCAGTATTACCGTGAGGTCGTGCAGATCCGCGATCTGGAGTATTTCCTGGCCTGCTGTGCGGCCCGGAGCTTCACCGCGGCCGCCCGGAACTCCCACATCGTGCAGTCGGCCATGTCGAGCGCTATCGCCCGGCTGGAGCACGACCTCGGTGTGCCGCTGTTCGACCGGTCGGTCACCCCGGTCACCGTCACCGGGCACGGGGCGGCGCTGCAGGCGGCGGCCCAGCGCATCCTGGACGCGGTGCAGGCCGCCCGGGACGACGTCGCGGCCGTGTCCGGGCAGGTCCGCGGCACGGTCCTGCTGGGCAGCACGCTCAGCACCGGGACCCTCGACCTCCCCGCCGTGCTGGCGGACGTCCGGGACCAGCACCCCGGCGTCGTCGTCCAGGTGCGCCAGTCCTCGGCCGGGTCAGCGGGCAACCTGCAGGCCCTGCTGGACGGCGCGATGGACATCGCGCTCACCGCGCACGCCCCCGGCACGGGTTCCCCCGGCACGGGTTCCCCCGGCACGGGGCAGCCCGCCCGCGGGATTCTCCTGCACCCGCTGGCCAGCGAGCCCCTGGTGTTCGCCTGCCGCCCCGATCACCCGCTCGGCCAGCGGTCCCAGCTGGACGTGGCCGACCTGGCGGGCGAGACGATGCTGCGGTTCCCGCCCGGCTGGGGGGTCCGGGACGCGGTGGACCGGGTGCTCGGCGACGCGCCCGCGGCCACCGAGATCGCCGATTACGCCTTGATGATCAAGCTGATCCAGGCCGGCTTCGGTACCACCCTCATCCCGGCCTCGGCCCTTGCGGGCGTCCCCGGCCTGCGGGCCATCCCGGTCGCCGACGACCGCCTGTGCTGGCACCTGTCCGCCGCCATCAGCGCCACCCGCCACCCCTCCGCCGCCACCACCGCCGTCCTGGGCGCCCTCACCCAGCACGCCGCCTGAGCCGCAGCCGCTTATGTGGTGGGCATTACGCAAATACGGTGTAATCCCCACCACGTAAGCGGTGGGACCCGCGGACGGGGCTAGCTGGCCCAGGCGGCGACGGCGTCGAAGGCGCGCATGGTGGCGAAGTACTTCCAGGCGTCCTGGGGCAGCGGCCAGCTGGACAGTTTGACCGCCACCAGCTGGGCGGGCCGGTTGATGTAGATCATCTGGCCGTGGATGCCCAGGCACAGCAGCACGTCCGTGCCGGGGTACGGGATCCAGAACTGGTTGCGGTACATGCCGCCAGGCATGCCGTTATCCAGCCGGCAGGCGGCAAAGGCGGCCCGTGAGTCCGGGCCGCCGGTGCGGGTGTCGGCGATCCAGGTCGCGGGCACCACCCGCTCGCCGGTCAGCGAGGTGCCGTCGGCCAGCACCATCGCCCCGAACCGGGCCAGGTCGCGGAGCACGGCGGAGATCCCGCCGTCGAACATGCCCGCGCCCACGGTGTCCACCGTGATGGTCGCGTCCCGCTCCGCGCCCAGCCGGCGCCACAGCAGGCCGGACATGAGCTCCGGCATCCGGATCCCGGCCGCGGCCTCGCATACCCAGCCGAGCACGTCGGTCTCGCAGCTGCGGTACTCGAACGGGCCGCCGTGCGGGTCCTTCTGCCGCAACGTCAGCAGGAACTCGTACATGGTGTCCGGGATGCCCGGGTGACTGCGTGAGGCCCAGCCGATGGCCTGCTCGAGCAGCCGGACCTCAGCCGATGGGTCCAGGTAATCCTCGGAGAACGCGATCCCCGAGCGCATGTCCAGCAGCTGCCGGATGGTCGCGCCCGCGTACCCGGACCTGGCCAGCTCGGGCACGTAGGCCGATACCTCCCGGCCGACGTCCAGCGTGCCGTTCCCGGCGAGCGCGCCGATCACCATGCTGACCAGGGATTTGCTCACCGACATGAGCAGGTGCCGGGTCTCCGGCGCCATGCCACGTGGGTATTCCTCGGCCAGCAGCCCGCCGCGGTGCAGGACCAGCCACCCGTCGGTGTGCGTTGCGGCCATGACCATGCCCACGGTCGAGTGGGTGCCGTCGTGCAGCAGCACGGGCAGGTCGGCGACGGCCGAGAGCCGCCTGGGCAGCGGCTGGACGGGGCCACTGCCCCGGGAGATCGCGGCCGTCGGGAACAGGTCCTCGATGTGCTGCAAGGACCACGCGAGCTGCGGCGCGGTCTGCCAGTTGTCCAGCGTGACGCCGCTGGCGGGACGGCTTGCGTTCTCGCCGATCACTGCGCGTCTCCCCAAGGGCGTATCCGGAAGCTGCCGCCGTGGCCGCAGGCCCGCCAGAGCCGGTCGATCGGTTCGGAGTCTAGCGGCCGGGCCAGGTGGCGGATGGTCAGAGCGACTTGCTACCCGCCGCGCCACGCGCCAACCCGGGCGAGGGCGGTGGCACCAGCGGCACCCCGGAGTACTGGGCCCGGATCGCGTCGATGAACTGCCGGGCCCGGATGGTCAGCGTGGCGCCTGCCGAGCCGCGCTGCAGCCGTCCCTTGGTCACCAGGACGCCGAGGTCCGCCCCTTTCCAGCGGTAGTCACCGGCCCCGTAGATGCGCAGGAAGAATGCTTCGGACTCGTTCTGCAGCTGATGCCAGTCCAGCGCCGCCCGGCGGAAGACCAGGGCGCCGTCGCCGTCCAGGGCGTACTGCCCGGTCGGCGCGGCGGTCTGCAGGTGCTCCACGACCGGGCTGGTCTCCTTAATGATCATCTGGCTCCACAGATCGTCCGCGGCCAGCTGCTCCCACCGCTCGTTGATCTCGGCCAGGTCGAAGTCGAAGTCCACATCCATGAACTCGAGCAGGTGGAAGGCGAACAGCGGCATGTCGGCGTACGCGCCGGCGGTGACGTTGGTGATGGCTGACGCGCCGCTGATCCGGGGATTCAGCTCACCCAGGTACACCTCGTCGGCATCGGTATCGACCAGCACATCGACCTCGAAGAACCCGCGGTAGCCCTCGGCGCCGAGCCGGTCACCGAGCCGCCGGATCATCGCGGCGGCCTTGGCCCGCAGCGGGCCGGTGATCACCTCGGGGTACATCTCGTTGCCGCACCAGCCGCCACGGTAGGGGGTGAGCCGGGCGTGCCCGGTCAGCTCCGACATGAACGGGCCGACCACCGTGCCCTGCCGGGTGAGCACGGCCTCGACCGCCACCGAGCGGTTGTTGATCCGCTTCATCACCTTGACGTCCTGGCCCGCGATCTCCCGGCGGTGCCGGTGCCAGTCCGCCTGGGTGGAAATGAAGAACGTGGTCTTGCCGGAGTCCCCGTACGGCGTCTGGACCACCAGGTCGGAGCCGAGGCCGCCGTGCTCGGCTGCGGCGGCCAGTTCCGGCCAGTCACTCACCGAGGTCAGGATGTTCGGCACGCTGGCCACCCCGACCTCGTTGCCGAGCCGGGTGGTGACCAGCTTGGAGTCCAGGTGCTTGCGCAGCTGGCAGGACGGGAGGATGAGGTCGTAGCCGAGATCCTCGCAGATCCGCTCGGTCTCCTCGTCGAAGAACACCATCACGATCTTGGGCCGCACCGTGCCCGCCCGGCGCCGCTCGATGAACGCCCGCACCTCCGCGTTCTCCAGCAGCCAGTTGTTGATGTCCTCGCCACTGCTGAACTCGATGTACGGCTTGTGCCGCGGGGTGAAGATCCGCGGATGCGCGCCATCCCAGCCGTCGTAGTACGTGATGTAGCTGAAGTTCCGGATCCACCGGTCCATGCCGAGCAGGTTGAAGGGCGTCGCGCCGACGAAGTAGATCGGCGTGTCGTTGGTGCGGAAGAAATGCCGCATCTCCGAGACGTTACGCAGCGGCCTGCGGCCAGCCCCGCCGAAGCCGTCCGCGGCGGATCGTGCGGGCGCGTACGCGGCGTCGGTGCCGATGCTGACCTCCGCGCTGCCCGCTGAGCCGTCGGCTGCCGCGGTCGTTGGCTCCGCCATGGCACCTCCCGGTGAACCGGCTGACCAGACCTCTAGCGTCCCCCGGCGGGCCAGGAAGATCAACGCCCCAGCCGTGATCCGAGCCGTGGTCCCAGCCGGGCTGACGGCCCGGCGGCGGGGGTGCCCGGGCGGTGCGCGGGCTGGTCCGGGGCGCATACGCTGGGCTCATCGAAGGCCAGGCTGATCAGAGGAGAAGGCATCCGTGGCCAAGGCGAGCAGGAACAGGGCGGCGGCGGCCCGGGCCAAGGTGGCCCAGCTGCGGGCCGAGGAGGCCCAGCGCAAACGGCGCCGGAACTGGCTGGCCGGGATCGGCGCGGCCGTCGTGGTCATCATCGCCGCTGTGGCCATCACCCTGGCGGTCACCGGGAACAGCAACGCCCCGGCCAGTACCGCGGGCGGCACGCCCCAGCTCAAGCTCGCCTCGCTGAGCACGCTGGGCACGCTGAAGCCCGCGCCCGCGCCCGGCCCGGCCGGGCCCGAGGGCGTGCCGATCCCCGCCGCCCCCCCGCTGGCGGGACTGGCCAACGCGGCCACCGGCGCCCCGGTGGACGGGATCAGCTGCTCGACCAATGAGCAGACCCTGTTTCACATCCACGCGCACCTGACCATCTTCGTGAACGGCGCGGCCCGGCAGGTCCCCGCGGCCATCGGCATCCCCGGCGCACAGGCCCAGAGCGCACCGGGCGGCACGTTCATCGCCAGCGGCACCTGCTTCTACTGGCTGCACACGCACGCCGCCGACGGCATCATCCACATCGAATCCCCGGTCCACCGCACCTACACGCTGGGTGAGTTCTTCAACATCTGGGGGCAGCCGCTCACCGCCAGCCAGGCCGGGCCCGCCCACGGGAAGGTAACCGCCCTCTACAACGGCCAGGTCTACCTGGGCAACCCCGCGGACATCCCGCTGAACGCACACGCCCAGATCCAGCTGATGGTCGGCACTGCGCTGATCGCCCCGGCCAAGATCACCTTCCCCAGCGATCTCTAGCGGCACCGGGGCCGCCTGATGGCCGGCCGCGACGACCGGGCGGGGATACTCAAGCTGTGACCGACGACGGGATGCGGGAGACGTCCGACGCCACCGGGACGGCGGCGCTCCGGGCCGGGTGGTCGCACGGCCATCGTGACGTTTCTGGCGGCTGGCTGCGGCCAACCGTTTTCGGGGCGGTGGATGGGCTGGTGACCAACGCCTCGCTCATCGCCGGGGTGGGCGGCGGCGGGGTATCGGCGCACGCCATCGTGCTCACCGGGGTGGCCGCCCTGGTGGCGGGCGCGTTCTCGATGGGCACGGGAGAATACATTTCGGTCACGAACCAGAACGAGCTGGTGCACGCTGAGGTCGCGCTGGAGCGCACGATGCTGGCCCGGTTCCCGGCCGCGGAGCGGGATGAGCTGGCGGGCTACTTCCGCGGCTATGGGGCCGACCCGGAGACCGCGGCCCGGATGGCCCACGCGGTGTCCCAGGACCCGAGCACGGCCTTGCGGGTGCATACCCGGGAAGAACTCGGCGTTGACCCGAACGAGCTGCCCTCCCCGGTCACCGCGGGCCTGGCCTCGCTGCTGGCCTTCTCGGCCGGCGCCCTGGTGCCGCTGCTGCCCTACCTGGCTGGCCTGCCCGTGCTCGGGGTAGCGCTGGGCCTCACCGCGGTGGCCCTCCTGGCCGGCGGGATGACCGTGGGCCGGCTGACCGGCCGGCCCTGGCTGCTCGCCGGGCTGCGGCAGCTCGCTCTCGGCGGGCTGGCCGTGGGGGTCACCTTCGTCGTCGGCAGCCTGATCGGCGGCCACGGAGGCTAGGCGGCCGCGCGGGCCGAGGCTGAGCCCGCGGCCTGGCTCAGCTTCCGTCCACGCCCAGGGCGGTGAGCACCACTAAGGTGACCGTGGTCACGGCGAGCAGGCCGTGCGCCAGCACGACCACCACCGGGAACTGGCTCTCCGGCGGGAGGGCACGGTCAGCGTGGGCCGCCGCCGTGTGGCTGCCCCGCCCGGCCGCGGCGCGCACGAGCTGGGGGGCTTCGGCGGCTACGGCCGGCCCCCGGTACACCGGGATCCAGCGGGCGAACATGGCCCAGCCGAGCAGGATGATCCCGGCCAGGATCGCGCACGCGGTCCACGCCAGCGCCTCCCGGTCCAGCAGCAGGTAGGCCACCCAGACGGACAGGCCGGTCACGGCCAGGGTGAGGTGGCTGAAGACGACCGGCGCAGGCAGCCTGCTGGCTACCGCGCCCGGGCCGGTGACGTCGTTCTCGATGAGCCATACCACCAGCATGTACAGCCCGCCGAAGGCAGTGATGATCCAGGTGATCAAGGCCGCGACCGCCAATTGTCCCCCTATTCATCGCCGGCCAGCCAGCGGCCGTATCCGGAGCCGGCCGCTGGCTGCGGACGGCGGGGCAAGAGTGTATTCCCTTGTCACGAATAACGCCTTCCGCTGGTTCACGCCCAGCCCGGGTCCGGTGCATTCCGGCCGGACGCTGAACGTTCCAGCAGGTAGCGCCGTTCTGGATGACATGGGGAGGCTAGAGACGAGAGGCAGCCGGAAGCGGGCATTGTGACCAGCTCCGGAGAATGCGCTCACATCCGGCAGGCGCTAGGTGTCTACGTGCTGGGCGCCATCGGGCCTGCGGAACGGGCCGAGCTGGACCGTCATCTGGCCAGCTGCGCTGGCTGCCGGGACGAGCTGGCCGGGCTGGCGAGCCTGCCAGGCCGGCTGGCCAGCGTGCCCGCGGCCGACGTGCCCCGGCTGAACCGGGGCCCCAGGTCTTTCCTGGATGCGATGCGGTACGACGGGGCGATCCGGTCGCTGGCGTCCCGGACGGCCCGGATACGCAAGCGGCTGCGGCACCGCTATCTCGCCGCGGCGCTGGCCGCGGCGATCGTGGCCGGGGGGGTGGCCGGCTCCGCCGCGCTCACCCAGCCCGGCCTGCCCGCCGCGGTGTCCGCGCAGTCGGGCATCACCGTGCGCGCCAGCGACCCCGGCACCGGCGCGGTCGCCACCGTGCGGTACCTGAGCCGCCTGTGGGGACTGGAACTGCATGTGCGGCTCACCGGGATGCTCCCCGGGACCCGGTGCGAGTTGTGGGTGGTCGGCCCCGGCGGCCGGGACTCCGTGGCCGGAGCCTGGACCGTCGCCGGTTACTCCACTGGCACCTGGTACCCGGCGTCCTCACCGCTGCCCGCGACCGAGGTGCGCGCCTTCATGATCACCTCGGGCAGCGCGACCCTGGTCACCGTGCCGGTCCGCCCGGCCTGACGGCGGGGCCCTTGGTGCCGCTGCCAGGCCGAGGCCGACCCTTCCCGCTCGTTCCTGCCCAGCTCGTTCCTGCCTAGCCCAGCCCAGCCCGGCCGGCCCGCCGTATCCCGGCCGGGCTGGGCTGAGGCTTACGCGTTCAGCTTGGTCAGCTTGGCCAGCTCGTCGGCCACCTTCGCCTCGTGTTCCTCTTCGTCCCGCTTGGCGTCCCGGGTCCGCCAGCGCCCGCGCAGCAGCGGGATGGTGAGCAGGAAGAAGATGATCCCGCCGAAGCAGATCCAGTACCAGGTCTTCCACTGACTGGCGGTTTCGGCCGCGGCCTTCTGCACCGCGGCGCCGTGTGCCTTCAGGTACGTGAACACCCCCGGCGGCACCTTGGACAGCGCGGTCAGCTGGGCCCCGTACGGGGCGATGACCTTCAGCTTGGCCGCGTACGGGGCAATGGTCTGCAGCTGCGGGCCTACTGCGATGACGCCCGCGATGGCGGCTTTGTTGGCGTTGATCGTGGCGAGGACGCCGAGACCCTTGGCGCCGCCGCCCGCGGCGGCAACCGCCTGTGCGACCAGGGCAGGCGGGATCGCCGCCGGGTTGGTGTACGTGGCCAGCTTGGTGAACAACGCGGGGTTGGCCTGGATCACGGCCAGTTCGGGCGCGAACTTCTGCGCGTTCGCGAGCTGCGGGCCGAGCTTCCCGGCGGTGGCCAGCACCGTCGGGGGAATCTGCTGGGCGGTAGCCACGACGGCGGGGTGCGTGCTGGCGAAGGCCAGCTCGCTCTTGTACTGGGTCGCGTACTGGGACACAGTCGCCCCGTAATTCACCAGCGGGGTGACCGAGTTGATGATGACCGGGATGATCAGGAACGAGATGAACACCACGACCCGGACGATCCAGGCCCAGATAGCCAAGCCGGTGGCGATGAGCGCGGGGTTGCGGTCCTCGACGGTCTCGGTGTAGCTGGCCATCCACGGGGTGTAGGCGACGCCCAGCCCGAGCGACAGCACCGCCAGGATGATCGCGAGTGTGTAGTAGCTGGGATGGTGGCCGGCCTGCTCCAGGTACACCACGGTCATTACCGCGGCCACGACCCCGCCGATCACCATGAACGGCTTCCGCACCCGGAACCGGTCGGAGATGATGCCGATCAGGATCACCGCGATGGCGTTGAAGCCCCAGTTCCAGTTCCCGAGCCCGTTGGCGTCCTTGACGGAGAAGCCGAACACGGTGGTCAGGTAGATGACGCTGCCGACGACGGCCGTGTAGTAGATGAGCAGCATCACCGACACGCCGATCGCGGAGATCACGACGTCGAACTTGAGCAGCTGCCGGAAGGGGTGCTTCAGAGCGGCCGCGATGTCGGCGTCGGTCATGCCCTTGGCCCGGGCCTCGATCAGCGCCCGGTCGCGCAGGGTCACCATCAGCTGGTCACGCAGCCGGGGGGACAGCTCCCGCAGCCCGACCAGGGCGATCAGGAACACGACGATCCCGGCGATGCCGCAGATCCGGTACTCGTGGGTCCAGAACCGGGGGTCGTGCACGATGGCGGGAATCGTGGCGCTGCCCACGACCGCGACGATCAGGCTGCCCAGGACCGGGCCGCTGGTCCAGAAGCCCATCGCCGTGGCCCGGCCCACCTGCGGGGAGAAGTCGCGGATCAGCGCCGGGGTGGCGACCAGGCAGATGCCCTCGACGATGGCGACCACGAAGCTCTCGATGGTGAACGGCCACCTGCTGGTTGCGCTGGGCAGGATGAAGGCCACGAACACCCCGGTGAACAGCAGCCCGACGACCACCAGGTTGGCCCGGCCGTACTTGTCGGTGATCCCGGCGAACAGCGAGCCGAACGCCCCGATCAGGTTCCCGAAGGCCAGGGTCACCAGATAGAACGTGAACGTCATGTGCAGGTTGGTGAGCAGCAGGGTGGACACTGCGCCGCCGACGTACAGCTCGTAGTACAGCGTGACGGTGGCCAGCACTGTGAGGCCCAGGTAGAAAATGCGCGGCCCGTTGGCCGGATAGGTATCGAGCTGGCGATGCCAGAGCCAGGATGCTCGACCGGGGCGACCAGGGGCCAAATCTGTGGCAGTGGCACTCATGTGCGGTCCTCGCAATGATCGTCGATCCTGCGCCCGGAGGCCTGGTGCGTCCGGCTGGTGCGGCGCCGAAGTGCTCGGCGTTCACCGCCGGAGAAATCTTGGGCCCACTCCTGTGACCACAGAAGTACGGCAGTGTACTTTAGTGCTTTCAAATATCTTAGGATCGTGGACGCCATGAAACAAGAGGACATTCGGATCGTGTCCGCCATGAAACAAGAGGGCATTCTCGCCCGCACCCACCAGGGTGAGCCCGGCCTGCCCCGTGGCCGGAATGGGCTGCCCGCCGCCACGGTGCGCGCCGCGCACCGGGAGCGCCTGCTGCGGGCGGTGATCGCCGCGGTAGCCGAGACCGGGTTCCGTGATGTGACCGTCGCCAACATCGTCCGCAGCGCCCGGGTCTCCAAAGCCGCGTTCTACGCGCACTTCAGCGACAAGGAAGACTGCTTCCTCGCCGCCACCCGTGAAGGTGGCCAGCTGATGCTGGACCGGGTGGCTAACGCCGCCAAGCAGATGCCTGAGGAGGCGGGCGCCGAAGAGGTGCTGCGGGCCGCCATCGAAGCGTTCCTGGGCTTCCTGGCCGAGGAACCCGCGTTCGCCCGCGCCTTCTACGTCGAGATGCCAGGGGCCGGGCCCCGGGCGGTGGAGCGGATCGAGGCCAGGGCGCACAATTTCGCCCGGCTGAACCAGGCCTGGCACGAGCGCGCCCGGCGTGACCACCCGGCCTGGCCGGTCGTTCCGTACGCGGCCTACTACGCGCTGGGCGGTGCCACCGCGGAACTGGTCCGCTCCGAGGTCCGCCGCGGCGCGTTCCAGGCTCTGCCTGGCCTGGCGGACACGGTGGTCGCCCTGCACCTCGCGGTGCTCGCCGCTCAGCCCTGGCCCGGCGCTTAGCTGGCCGCTTGCGCCGCCAGCCCGGGCGGCCGGTCAGGGCGGGGCACGCCGGTCAGGGCGCGGGGACGCCGGTCAGGGCGCGGGCGCCCCGCCGACGAAGATACAGAAGGGGTGGCCAGCCGGGTCGGCGTAGGCGCGCAGCGGCTCACCGGGGTCATCGGAGCGGTCATGCAGCAGCCGGGCGCCGAAGGCGATCGCCCGCTCGTGCTGCGCATCGAGGTCAGCCGCGGTCGGCACGGTCAGGTCCAGGTGCAGCTGCTGCGGGACCGGGCCCTCCGGCCAGGTCGCCGACGGGAGCTCCGGCACCTGCTGGAACGCCAGCGACCGCGAGCCAGCGGCGTCCACCAGCACCAGCCAGTCCTGGCCAGCCGGATCAGGCCGCCCGGCCGGCGGCGGCTCATCGCCCGCCCGGTAGCGCAGGCCGAGCAGCTGCCGGTAGAACTCGGCCAGCGCCCGTGCGTCGGTGGTGTCGAGCACCGTCTGCAGCAGCTCCGGGAATCCTGGCGTGGCGGCCGCTGCGTCGCTTGCGTCACCCATACCCCCAGGGTAGGCGGGGCCGGCCCAGCTGGATTACGGCCAGCCTGCGCCGGGTGCGGGCGCTTCGGCCAGGAAAACCTGGCCGGTCCGCGGCTCGGCCGTGACCTGGTCCATGCCGCGCCACTCGGCACCCAGGATGAACAGGGTCCGCCCGTCGTCGCCGCCGAGCATGCAGGCGAAGCAGCCGCGGTCCAGATCGATCGTCTGCAGTACCTCGCCGCCCTCGCAGACCCGGACACAGTGCCGGCCGGGGACAGAGCCGTACCAGACCGCCCCCTCGGCGTCGATGCAGATCCCGTCCGGGAAGTCGCCGCCGAGGTCAGCCCAGGCCCGGCGGCCGGAAAGGCTGCCGTCGGCGGCGATGTCAAAGGCGGTCAGCCGGTTGCCGTGCGACTCCGCCACGATCAGCGTCGAGTTGTCCGGCGTCACCGCCATGCCGTTGCCGAACGACAGCCCGTCCGCCACCTGCCGCGAGGCCCCGCCGTTGGCGGGGACCAGCACCACCATGTCCATGCCGTTGACGTAGGCGTTGCCGCGGCCGTCCACCACGATCTCGTTGAAGATGCTGCCGATGGCGCTCAGGTCGGCGTGGGTGACCAGGGCACCGTCCGGTTCCTGGCGCAGCAGCCGGGCCTCCCGCCCGGACACGGCGAGCAGCCGACCATCCGGCAGCCAGTCGATGGAGTACGGGAACGTCGTCGGGATGTGCGTGACCACCTCGCTGTCGCCGCCGGGCCCGACCGCGACGACCTCCTGGGTGCACCAGTTGGCCAGCCAGAGCCGGCCCTCATGCCAGCGCGGTGACTCGGCAAACGCGAGGCCGGTGAGCAGCACGCGCGGTCCAGGCATGGCAGATTCCCTTTCCGGCCCCCGGGGCGGGCGCCTGTCACCAGCTACACGAATGCGCGCCAGCAGATTCGACACCCGGCCGCAGATCGCCCGGCCGGGCCGGGTCAGCCAGCCCGGGTCAGCCAGCCCGCAGCCGGGCGCTCTCGTCCCGGACCCACAGCCCGAGCAGGCCGCGCAGGTGCGCGATGAACTGGTCGTGCTCGTGCGCCGGGTAGGTCGCCTGGACGGTGTCGACCAGCAGCTGGTCGAATCCGGGGCCGCCCACCCAGTCCAGCACGATCTCGTCCAGCCGCGGCAGGCTCTGGGCGCAGAAGTCCTGGTAGCGCTCGGTCTCGAAGTAGGCGTCCGCCAGCTGCCGGTAACCGTCCAGCTTGTCGGCGTAGGACGCGCCGGGCGTATCGGCGATGTCGAAGAACCGGCTGGTGTCCAGGTCGAGCCGGGCCGGCGGCCGGTCACCAGCGCGTAGACGCACCATTTGACCAGCGCCTTAATCGCCCAGGGGAAGTAGTAGTGCAGGCTGGTGAGGGACACGTCCGGGCAGGCGTTGGCGTAGTCGATGGGATAGACCTCGCCGTCTTTGACCAGCGTCTCGCACGAGTTGAACTCCCACCGGAAGAACGCGTTGACCAGCCGCCCGATCGTCGTCACCTCGGCCCCGGCGTCCGCGGACAGGAAGCTGTGGTCCACCGCGTAGCGCAGGTGCATGGGCTGGTCCGGCTGGAACCGCATCACCATCGTCTCGGCGCCGATGGACAGCGAGCGGGCGAACACGTCGTAGCCGTCCACGGCTTTCTGCAGGTGCATCAGCATCTCGCCGCTGGCGTCGTAGGCGGCGTGCAGCTCGGCCGGGTTACGGATGCGGGACACCCCGCGCCAGGCGCCGCCGTCGTAGGGCTTCATGAACAGCGGGTAGCCGATCTGCTCGGCGATGGCGTCCAGGTCGAACGGCTTGTTGTACCGGCTCGCGGTATAGGGGTAACGCGCGTTGTCCACCGGGTGCTTGAACGGCACCAGCACGGTGTCCGGCACCTTGAGCCCGAGCCGTATCATCGCGCAGTAGGCCGCGTGCTTCTCTATCGACTGGAACGTGAACGGGCTGTTCAGCAGGTACACGTCATCCATCAGCGCGACCTTCTTCAGCCACTCCCGGGGCACGTAGTACCAGTACGCGAGACGGTCGATGACCAGGTTGTAGCGCGGCCGGTCGCGCAGCCCGAACGGCTCGATGGTGATCCGCTCGCAGTCGAACGCGTGCTGGGTGCCGTCCGGCCCGGTCACCGGGCCCAGCCGGCGCACGATCTCCTCGAACGCCCGCGGCCAGTCCTCCTCGGTCCCGAGCAGCATCCCGATCAGGTGCCTGGCTGTCACCGGGCGCTCCCTCCTCAGCAGAATCGCGGTAGGTGATGGGCCACCTGGGCGCGCCAGGAAGGCCAGTCGTGTGGCACGTCGTGGCCCCAGAGGTCCACCTCGTGCCGGATCCCCTTGCTGGCCAGCAGTGCGGCGAACCGCCGGGTGCTGTCCAGGGACCCGGTGGTGTCCTCCCACTGGCCCTGCCCGCACACCAGCAGCAGGCTGACCTGGCTGCGCAGCCAGTCCAGGTGGTCCCCGTGCAGGTGCCCGACGTAGTCCAGCGGGTTGTTGAAGTACGCCGCAGCGCCGCGCTCGCCCCAGCTGTGCCAGGCCGCCGGGTCGTAGTTCCCGGAGAAGCACAGGGCCAGCGGGAACAGGTCGGCCCGCTTCAGCGCGAAGTTGGCGGCGTGGAACGCGCCCATGCTGCAGCCGAGGGTCACCACCCGGTCAGGCCGTGGCAGTCCGCGCCGATCCACGGCACGACCTGGCCGGTGATCCACGATTCGTAGCGGCCGTGCCGGACCGCCCGCTCCTCGACCGGGAGGCTGGTGTCCGACCAGGACGCGGCGTCGTAGCTGTCCACGCAGTAGATCTTCACCCGGCCCGCGTCGAGCAGCCCAGCCAGGGCGTCGAGCATGCCACGGTCCTCGAATTCCCAGGCCCGGCCCTGTTCGGTCGGGAACACCAGGACCGGGCGCCCCCAGTGCCCGTAGCGCACCACGGTGCCCGCGGCGCCAAGCTCGTCCGACCACAGCTCGGCCACCTCCCGGCTCACTGGCTCACCTGCTGCAGCAGTCCGGTGAGATGCGGGTCGAAAGCGCCCCGCCAGGTGGTCCAGTCGTGCCCGCCGGGTACCTCGTGCAGCGCCGCCGGATAGCCCTGCTCCTGCAGCGCCGCTGTCATCAGCCGGTTGTTCTGCAGGTTCTCCTCGGTCACCCCGCATGTGAGCACCACCGGGACCGGCCGGGCCGGCAGGCCGCCCGCCACCGCCCCGGCCACGAACGCCGTGATCCGCCGGTAATACCGGAACCGCCGCTCCTGGGCGTCGAACCGCGGGCTGAAGAAGCTGCCGGACTGCAGGAACAGCGCGTCGAACGCGTCCGGATAGCGGCAGTGCGCGTGCAGCATGGCCAGGCCGCCCAGGCTGGCTCCCATGCCGACCCGCACGCTGGTCGCCAGCCTGCTGGTCAGCGCCGGGATAACCACCATCCGCAACGCCCGGGCGTACCGGGCACTGGCCGAGTACCGCGGGTTCCGCGGCCCGGGACCCAGCAACGCCGCCCGCAGCCCGGGCAGCCAGCCGCCGGCGATGCCCGCTGCCAGGTACTGCGTGAGGCTGGCCAGCGTGTCGTACTCCGGGCCGTCGTGCACCACCAGCAGCGGCAGCGGCTCCCGGTCGCCCGCTGTCGGGGGTGACCAGGTACGCACCGGGATCACCCCGCCGAGGGCGGGGACCGGCAGGTCAAAGGCTTGATCGCGGCCCGGGTCGGCCGGCGCGGTGAGCCAGGCCGGTGGGTCGCGGACCACTCCAGTAGCGCCGGTCACTCGCACATCGTGCCTGCTCTGCCTGGCGGTGACAATGCCCGGCCGCGCCGCTGCCGCCTGATCTAGCGGGGGAGGCGCTGACGTTCGCTCTGGCGGGGTACATAAGGTGCCTACAGGGGTAGACGGTCTCCCTGTCTTGGGAGAGGGGCCTTCATGGGTCGTGACATCCAGGCGATCAAGATCAGCGGCGAGGACCGGAGCCGGTACCGGGACAAGGTATGGCGCTCCCTGGACGTGTTCGCGCGGATGCTTCGCGAGCAACGGTTCGAGCCCAATCCGTCCCAGGTGGGGCTGGAAATCGAGCTGAACCTGGTCGATGATCGCGGGATGCCGTCGATGCAGAACGCCGACGTGCTCGCTGCCATCGCGGATCCGGCCTGGGCCACCGAGCTGGGCCAGTTCAACCTGGAGATCAACGTGCCGCCGCGCGGGCTGGCCGGGGACGCGCTGGCCGGCCTGGAGCAGGAGGTCCGGGCCAGCCTCAATGCCGGGGATGCCCAGGCCCGCGGCACCGGCAGCCACCTCGTCATGATCGGCATCCTGCCGACCCTGGCCGAAACCGACATGCATGAGGGCACGCTGTCCGCGAACGAGCGCTACCGGGTGCTGAACGAGCAGATCTTCGCCGCCCGGGGCGAGAACATGCGCATCGCGATCGAGGGTGCTGAGCGGCTGGTGACCCAGGCGGACAGCATCACCCCCGAGGCTGCCTGCACCAGCGTGCAGCTGCACGTCCAGGTCAGCCCGGACGCGTTCGCGAATTACTGGAACGCGGCCCAGGCCATTGCCGGGGTGCAGGTGGCGCTGGCCGCCAACTCCCCGTTCCTGTTCGGCCGGCAGCTCTGGCACGAGACCCGGATCACCCTGTTCGAACAGGCCACCGACACCCGGCCGGATGAGCTCAAGCAGCAGGGCGTCCGGCCCCGGGTGTGGTTCGGCGAGCGCTGGATCACCTCGGTGTTCGACCTGTTCGAGGAGAACATCCGGTACTTCCCGGCGCTGCTGCCGATCTGCGAGGACGAGGACCCGCTGGCCGTGCTGGACCATGGCAGCAGCCCGCAGCTGGCCGAGATGAGCCTGCACAACGGCACGATCTACCGGTGGAACCGCCCGGTCTACGCGGTCGTGGACGGCCAGCCGCACCTGCGGGTGGAAAACCGGGTGCTGCCGGCCTGGCCCCACGATGGTGGACGTGATGGCGAACGCGGCGTTCTACTACGGGGTGGTGCGGGCCCTGGCCGAGGCGCAGCGCCCGATCTGGACCCAGATGTCGTTCCGTGCGGCCGCGGAGAACCTGTACGCGGCCGCACGGTACGGCCTGGACGCGGAGGTGTACTGGCCGGGGCTGGGCGAGGTGCCCGTGGCCGAGCTGGTGCTCCGCCGCCTGCTGCCGCTGGCCCGGGAGGGCCTCAGCCGGTGGGGGGTCAGCCGGGCCCAGGCCGACCACCTGCTCGGCATCATCCAGCAGCGCTGCCTCACCGGCCAGACCGGCGCGACCTGGCAGATCGGCACGGTCGCCGCGATCGAGGAGCGCGACGGGGCGGACCGCCTGGAGGCCCTGCGGCAGATGACCCAGCGCTACATCGAGCACATGCACGCCAACGAGCCGGCGCATACCTGGCCGGCGCCATAGCCGGGCCGGACGCTGGCCGGCCCAGGATTCGTTCGCTACCACCACGTCTCGTCCGCATGGTGCGGTAACGTCCGGTCTCTACCGGGTGAGGGGTGGTGTGTGGTGGGTGGGGGTTTGGCAGCACGCCGCGCCGCCATCCCCCGAAGGCCGGTACCCAGATCTGGCAGGCATCCCTGCCGGACGGGATCTACTGGGACCCGGCGATAGCCGGGACCACGATCTACGCGGGCGGCGGCAGCATCTTGTACGCGGTGAGTACCGTCTTGGCAAATTGCTAAGCCTAGCCTTATCAGTTTAGGCTTCAAGATATGAGCCAGGATCCGGATGTCAGCGACGTTGCCGCCGCCCTGCGCGCCAGCATCGGGCTGCTGCTACGGCGGCTGCGCCAGGTGCGGCCCGACGACGAGCTCTCCCTGCCGGAGGGTTCGGCCCTGACCCGCCTGGACCGCGGCGGCCCGGCTACAGCCAGCGCGCTGGCCCGGCAGGAGCAGATCAGTCCGCAGTCGATGGGCGCGACGCTCGCGGCCCTGGAGGCGCGTGGCCTGGTCGAGCGGAGCCCCGACCCGGCGGACGGCAGGCGGATCGTGCTCTCGATCACCGGCGCTGGCCGGCAAGCGCTGCAGGACAAGCGCAGCGCCCGGGTCGAGCAGCTGGCGCGGGCCCTGTCGGCCGGGTTCACCCGCACGGAACTCAACCAGCTGATGGCGGCCGCGCCGTTGCTGGAGCGCCTGGCCCAGAGCATCTGATGCCCACGGACGAGCGCTACCAGTGGGTGGCCTTGGCCAACACGACCGCCGCCATGTTTATGGCCACGCTGGACGGCTCGATCGTGATCATCGCGCTGCCAGCGATCTTCCGCGGTATCCACCTGGATCCGCTGGCGCCGGGCAACATCTCCTACCTGCTGTGGATGATCATGGGATACCGGCTGGTCCAGGCCGTGCTCGTGGTCAGCCTGGGCCGCCTCGGCGACATGTTCGGCCGGGTCAAGATCTACAACGCGGGATTCGCGGTGTTCACCGCGGCTTCGATCCTGCTTTCGTTCGATCCTTTCCAGGGCGGGCATGGCGCGCTGTGGCTGATCGGCTGGCGGGTACTCCAGGCCGTCGGCGGGTCCATGCTCATGGCCAACTCGGCCGCGATCCTGACCGACGCGTTCCCGGCCGAGCGGCGGGGCTTCGCGCTGGGCACCAACCAGGTGGCCGGCCTGGCCGGCCAGTTCGTCGGCCTGGTCGCCGGGGGCCTGCTGGCCACGATCGACTGGCGCGCGGTGTTCTGGGTCAACGTGCCGGTCGGCGTGTTCGGCACGCTGTGGGCCTACCGCAAGCTCCGGGACAACGGCGCCCGCAACCCCGGCCGGATCGACTGGTGGGGCAACGTCACGTTCGCCGTCGGCCTGAGTGCCGCCCTGATCGGCATCACCGTCGGTATCCAGCCGTACGGGCACGACAGCATGGGCTGGGAGAACCCGGCGGTCCTCGGACTGCTGATCGGGGGCGCCGCCCTGCTCGCGGTGTTCGTGGTGATCGAGACCAGGATCGCCGATCCGATGTTCCAGCTCAGCCTGTTCCGCATCCGGGCCTTCACCGCCGGCAGCATCGCGGGGTTCGTGGTCGCCATCGCCCGCGGCGGCATGCAGTTCATGCTCATCGTCTGGCTGCAGGGCATCTGGCTGCCGCTGCACGGCTACAACTACAGCGACACCCCCCTGTGGGCCGGGATCTTCCTGCTCCCGCTGACCGCGGGCTTCCTGATCTCGGGGCCGGTCTCGGGCACTCTGTCCGACCGGTTCGGCTCACGCGGTCTTGCGACCGCCGGGATGATCGTGTTCGGCGGCAGCTTCATCGGCCTGATGCTGCTCCCCGTGAACTTCCCCTACTGGGCCTTTGCCGCGCTCATCGCCGTGAACGGGATCGGCAGCGGCATGTTCGCGGCCCCCAACTCCTCCTCGATCATGAGCAGCGTCCCGGCCCGGCACCGCGGCGCGGCGTCAGGCATGCGCTCCACCTTCCAGAACTCCGGCACGGCCCTGTCGATCGGGGTGTTCTTCTCCCTGATGATCGCCGGGCTGGCGAGCACCCTGCCGGACACGCTGACCAGCGGGCTGCAGCGGCACGGCGTGCCCGCGGGCGTCGCTCATCAGGTCGGCGCGCTGCCGCCAGTGTCGTCGCTGTTCGCCGCGGTTCTCGGGGTGAACCCGATGCGGCACCTGCTGGCGTCGAGGGGCGCGCTGGCCTCGCTGCCCGCCGCGGCCCAGCGGTTCCTCACCGGCCGGGAGTTCTTCCCAGAGCTCATCTCCGGGCCGTTCCACCACGGCCTGGTGGTGGTGTTCGCGGTAGCCGCCGTCCTGGCCGCACTGGCCGCCGTGGCGTCGCTGCTGCGCGGCGGCCGTTACGTACCGCCCGCCGCGGCGCCCAAGCCGTCCACCGCACCGGAGCCGTCCACCGCACCAGAGGCGTCCACCGCACCGGAGCCGTCCAGCACCCAGGCGAAACCGCACGGCACCCCGACGAAAGAGGAACTCCATGGCCCTGACCACAATGGACACACCGCGCGCGCCGCGCATAAGCACGGCTACCACGTGGTCCGCGCCACCGACGCGATGACCGACGTCGACGCGGCCGCGCACGCCAACAGCGTCGAGCGGATCTTCCCCCGGCTCGGCGAGACGGCCACGACCGCCGAAATCATCGAGATGCTCGGGAAAACCCGCTGAGCATCCGCCCAGCCAGCCTGCCCTACAGCGGAGTCTTGTCAGCTAGTTTGTAAGTTACTAACTACCTGATCAGCTGGCGGTGCGCCGCACCGCCGCGGGGCTGCCCTCGTCCGCCTGGACGGTGTGCTCGAAGGCGTACCGGTCGGCCCGGTACACGTGCGAGCCGTACTCGATGCCGCGGCCCTCCGCGTTCCACGCGGTCCGGGTCATCGTGAGCACGGCCGCGCCGCGCTTCAGGCCGAGCGTTCCCGCTTCCTCCGCGGTGGCCACCCGCGCGCCGATGACCTCGCTGGCGGTGGTTGGCACCGCCGCCGCGGCGCGCAGCAGCTCGTACAGGCCGTGCCGGTTCAGGTCGGCCCGGGCCAGCCGGGCGATGTGCACCGGCACCAGGTTGTGCATCAGGGCCAGCGGCTGGCCGTCGGCGTACCGCAGCCGCCTGATGCTGGTGACCTCGGTGCGCGGTGGGATGCGCAGGGCAGGCGCGATCATGTCCGAGGCCGGGATCACCTGGAAGGACAGCACCTCGGAGCGCGGCTGCCGGCCGGCCTTGGCCAGGTCCTCGTACAGGCTGGTCAGCTCGACCGGCCGGAGCACCTCACGCAGCACCACCTCAGTGCCGAATCCTGGCTTGCGGAAGACCAGGCCCCGGTCCACCAGGTGCTGCATGGCCCGGCGCATGGTCGGCCGGGAGATGCCCAGCCGCTCGGCCAGCCGCACCTCGTTCTCGATCCGGGCGCCGACCGGCAGGTCGCCGGCGGCGATCAGCTCCTCCAGCCGCCCGGCCACCACGGCATGCAGCGGCATCGGGCCGGACCGGTCACCGAGGGCCACCCGGAGATCTGCCACTGCCTCGTCCCACGTCATCCCGGCCCGCGCCCCTCTCCGTGTCTGCTGGGCCACGTTGCTGCTAGGACAGTTTGTCCTTACAAAGGCTTGACTTGATAGTCTCGCAGGTATCTGATGTTACCGGGCGCCGCCGTCAAAAGCGCCCGGTAAATTCGTGACATTCAGGCAACTCCGTGCCGGGGCCCCGCCGCCGGGGAAGGAGCTCCCAGTGGCCGGCGATGGCGGGCACTTCGAGGTGCTGACCATGGGTCGCATCAGCGTGGACATCTACCCACTGCAGGTCGGGCGGTCGCTGCGCGAGGTCGAGACGTTCGGCAAGTACCTCGGCGGCAGCCCCACGAATGTGGCGGTCGCCGCGGCCCGCTACGGGCGGCGGTCAGCGGTGATCACCAGGACCGGCGCGGACCCGTTCGGCGACTTCCTGCACGACGCGCTGCGCCGGTACCACGTGGATGACCGGTTCGTATCCGCTGTGCCGGGGCTGCCGACCCCGATCGCGTTCTGCGAGATCTTCCCGCCGGACGATTTCCCGCTGTACTTCTACCGCTTCCCCACCGCGCCGGATCTGCAGATCAGCCCGGATGAGCTGGACCTCGGCGCGATCCGGGAGGCCGATGTCTTCTGGGTCACGGTGACCGGCCTGTCCGAGGAGCCCAGCCGCAGCGCCACCCTGCGCGCGCTGGCCGAGCGCGGCCGGTCCAGGGTGACCGTGCTGGACCTCGACTACCGGCCGATGTTCTGGTCCTCCCGGGAGGAGGCGCGTGTGTGGGTCACCGAGGCACTGGCCCATGCCACCGTCGCCGTGGGGAACCTGGACGAATGCGAGACGGCCGTCGGCGTCCGCGAGCCGCACGCGGCCGCACGCGCCCTGCACGCGGCCGGGGTCTCGCTGGCCGTGGTCAAGCAAGGCCCGGCCGGGGTGCTGGCCTGCGACGGCCAGCAGCTGGTCGAGGTGCCGCCTGCGCCGGTCGAGGTGATCAACGGGCTTGGCGCGGGTGACGCGTTCGGCGGTGCGCTGTGCCACGGCCTGCTCTCCGGCTGGAGCCTGGACACCGTGCTGCGCTTCTGCAACGCCGCCGGGGCCATCGTGGCCTCCCGCCTGGCCTGCGCCGACGCCATGCCCACCGCGGATGAGGTGGGCGCCAAGCTGGCGCAGACCGCGCGGCAGGAGACGCCGCATGCGTGAAGTCCCAGGGCAGGAGGCGCCGCATGCGTGAGGTCCAGCTGAAGTACCTGCTTGATACCCGGGCGCACCGGCCGGAAGCGATCGCCGCGGCTGCGGCCAGGCGCCGGGCCCGGTCGCTGACCGGTGAGCACGGCCGCCTGATGATCATCGCGGCTGATCACCCCGCCCGCGGCGCGATCAGCGCGGGCGGCCAGCCGCTGGCCATGGCGGACCGCGGGGAGCTGCTGGGCCGGCTGTGCACCGCCCTGTCCCGGCCGGGGGTCAACGGGGTGCTGGCCACCCCGGACATCCTGGAGGACCTGCTGCTGCTCGGTGCCCTGGACGGGAAGGTGGTGATCGGGTCGATGAACCGGGGCGGCCTGGCCGGCACGGTCTTCGAGATCGACGACCGGTTCACCGCCTATGACGCGGCGAGCATCGCCGCGGCCGGGTTCGACGGCGGCAAGATGCTGATCCGGATCGACCCGGCCGACCCGGCCACCGCGCCCACCCTGCAGGCCTGCGGTGCCGCCGTGACCGAGCTGGCGCAGCACCGGCTGATGGCGATGATCGAGCCGTTCCTCGCGCACCGGACGGGCGGCCGGGTCCGCAACGACCTGTCCCCGGAAGCCATGATCCGCGCCATCACGGTCGCGTCCGGCCTGGGTACCACCTCCGCCTACACCTGGCTGAAAGTGCCGTGCGTGGCCGACATGGAACGGGTGATGGCCGCCTCGACCCTGCCCGCGCTCATCCTCGGCGGTGAGGTCGCCGCCGACCAGGCCTCCGCGTTCGCGGCCTGGCGGCAGGCCCTCCAGCTGCCCACCGTGCAGGGCCTGGTGATCGGGCGCTCGCTGCTCTACCCGCCCGGCGGCTCGGTCGCCGCGGCCGTTGACGCCGCCGTGGACTTGCTATGAGCGCGGCCGCGCTGTCCCCGCTGGTGCGCCGGGGCGTGACCGGTACTGGCCGGTACCTCACCCAGATCACCCCGGAGTCGGCGGGCTGGGCCTACAGCGGCCTGCGGATCGTGGAGCTGCCGCCCGGCGGCAGCCTCGAGCTGGAAACCGGCCCGGAGGAGATGATCGTGCTGCCGCTGGCCGGGGCGGCCACCGTGGACTGCGACGGCCAGCAGTTCGCGCTGCGCGGCCGCAGCAGCGTGTTCGACCGGGTCACCGATTTCGCCTACCTGCCCAGGGATGCCGACGTGGTGCTGTCCGCCGCGGCGGGCGGCCGGTTCGCGCTGCCGTCGGCCCGGGCGGGCCGCCGCCTCGAGGCGCGCTACGGGGCGGCTGAGGATGTCCCGGTCGAGCTGCGCGGCGCGGGCCAGGCCAGCCGGCAGGTGAACAACTTCTGCTCGCCGGAGGCCTTCCCGGCCGACCGGCTGATCGCGGTGGAGGTGCTGACGCCCGGCGGGAACTGGTCCTCCTACCCGCCGCACAAGCACGACGAGGCGACCGCGGCCGAATCGCAGCTGGAGGAGATCTACTACTTCGAAGTGGCCGGCGAGGGCCTCGCCTACCAGCGGGTCTACGGGTCCGGGCCGGGCAAGGAGATCGACGTCTGCGCCGAGGTCGGCACCGGCGACGTGGTACTGATCCCGTACGGCTACCACGGGCCGTCCATGGCCGCGCCGGGCTACGACCTCTACTACCTGAATGTGATGGGCGGCCCCGGTGAGCGGGTGTGGCGGTTCTGCGACGACCCCGAGCACGCCTGGATCCGGTCCAGCTGGGCCGGTACCGAGATCGATCCGCGGCTGCCCCTGACATCTGCCGGAGGTTAACGATGACTGAGCCCACCCCCCGGCCCGGCGGCCCGCGGCGGCTCACGGTCGGCCAGGCGCTGGTGCAGTTCCTGGCCCAGCAGTACAGCGAGCGGGACGGCCGCGAGCAGCGGCTGATCCCCGGCTGCTTCGGCATCTTCGGGCACGGCAACGTGGCTGGCGTCGGCCAGGCGCTGCTCGAGGCCGCTCAGACGGGTAGCGCGGACCTGCCGTACTACCTGGCCCGGAACGAGCAGGCCATGGTGCACGCGGCGACCGGGTTCGCCCGGATGCGCAACCGGCTGCAGGCCATGGCCTGCACCGCGTCGATCGGGCCCGGCTCGACGAACATGCTCACTGGCGCTGCGCTGGCCACCATCAACCGCATCCCGGTGCTGCTGCTGCCCAGCGACCTGTTCGCCACCCGGGTGGCCAGCCCGGTGCTGCAGGAACTGGAGGTCCCCGGCTCGCTGGACGTGTCAGTCAACGACGCGTTCCGGCCGCTGTCGGTGTTCTTCGACCGGGTCTACCGGCCCGAGCAGCTGCCGTCCGCGCTGCTGTCGGCGATGCGGGCGCTGACCGATCCGGCGGCCGCAGGCGCGGTCACCCTCGCGCTGCCGCAGGACGTTCAGGCGGAAGCGTTCGACTGGCCGGAGGAGCTGTTCGGCAAGCGGGTCTGGCACGTGGCCCGGCTCGCGCCCGACCCGGCGGCGGTGACCCGCGCGGCTGAGGTGATCCGGGCCGCACGGCGCCCGCTGATCGTGGCCGGCGGCGGCGTGCTGTACGCCGAGGCGCAGGATGCCCTGCGCGAGTTGGCCGAGGCCACCGGCATCCCGGTCGGCGACACCCAGGCGGGCAAGGGCGCGCTGTCCTGGGATCATCCGCAGGCCGTCGGGGGGGTGGGCGCCACCGGATCCGCGGCCGCGAACGCGCTGGCCGTCGGCGCCGACGTGGTCGTCGGCATCGGCACCCGGTACTCCGACTTCACCACCGCGTCGCGCACGGCGTTCCGCGATCCGGGGGTCCGCTTCGTCAACCTGAACGTGGCCACGTTCGACGCCGCGAAGCACTCCGGCGTGCAGGTCGTCGCGGACGCCCGGGCCAGCCTCGGCGCGCTGGCCGGGGCGCTGGCCGGCTACCACGTGGCCGCGGACTACGCCGCGCGCTACCAGGGCCTGGTGGCGGACTGGAACCAGGTGACCGAGCGCGCCTATCACCTTGGCCACCAGCCGCTGCCCGCGCAGACCGAAGTGATCGGGGCGGTCCAGGACGTCATCGGGCCGCGTGACGTCATCGTCCAGGCGGCCGGCAGCCTGCCGGGTGACCTGCAGATGCTGTGGCGGGCCCGGGACCCGAAGGCCTACCACGTCGAGTACGGCTACTCCTGCATGGGGTATGAGATCGCGGGCGCGCTCGGCATCAAGATGGCCGCTCCGGACCGGGAGGTCGTCGCGCTGGTCGGCGACGGCTCCTACCTGATGATGGCGCAGGAGATCGTCACCGCGGTGGCCGAGGGCATCAAGCTCGTCATCGTCCTGATCGACAACCACGGCTTTTCCAGTATCGGATCGCTGTCGGAGAGCCTCGGCTCGCAGCGGTTCGGCACCCAGTACCGCTACCGGAATCCCGGTTCGGGCCTGCTCGACGGCGACTACCTGCCGGTGGACCTGGCCGCGAACGCGGAGAGCCTGGGCGCGGACGTGCTGCGCACGCACACGATCGATGAGTTCCGGGTGGCCCTGGCCAAGGCGAGGGACGCGCAGCGGACCACGGTGGTGCACATCGAGACCGACCCGCTGGCGCCGGTGCCCTCGCCGGATAGCTGGTGGGACGTGCCGGTCGCGCAGACCGCGGCGCTGGACAGCACCCGGACCGCCCGGCGTGCCTACGAGCAGGCGAAACGCGCGCAGCGCGGCTATCTGTGAAGCGAGGAACGATGAAGACGATCGAGCACTGGATCGGCGGCGCCGCTACCGCGGGCGCGTCCACCCGGACCGCGGACGTGTACAACCCGGCGACCGGGCAGGTCCAGGCCCGGGTGCTGCTCGCCGAGCCCGCCGACGTGGACCGGGCTGTGCAGACCGCGAAGAAGGCCTTCGAGGCCTGGCAGGACGTGTCCCTCGCCCGCCGGGTCCGGATCATGTTCGCGTTCCGCGACCTGGTCGAGCGGCACCTCGACGAGCTCGCCGCGGTGGTCTCCGCCGAGCACGGCAAGGTGATCTCTGATGCCAAAGGGGAGGTGATCCGCGGCCTGGAGGTGGCCGAGTTCGCCTGCGGCATCCCGCAGCTGCTCAAGGGGGAGTACTCGGACCAGGTGTCCACCGACGTGGACGCGTACTCGCTGCGCCAGCCGCTCGGCGTGTGCGCGGGCATCACCCCGTTCAACTTCCCGGCCATGGTGCCGATGTGGATGCACCCGATTGCGATCGCCACCGGGAACACCTTCGTGCTCAAGCCCAGCGAGCGGGACCCGTCCGCGTCCGGGCTCATCGCCGAGCTGTACGCGCGGGCCGGGCTGCCCGACGGGGTGTTCAACGTGCTGCACGGCGACAAGGTGGCGGTGGACGGGCTGCTCGATCACCCGGATGTGGCGGCGGTCTCGTTCGTCGGCTCCACCCCGATCGCCTCCTACGTGCACCGCCGGGCCAGCGAGCAGGGCAAGCGGGTGCAGGCCCTCGGCGGTGCCAAGAACCATGCCGTGGTGCTGCCCGACGCCGACATGGACTTCGCCGCCAGCCACCTCATCGCGGCCGGCTACGGGTCGGCCTGGCCAGCGCTGCATGGCGATCTCGGCCGTGGTGGCCGTCGGCCCGGCGGGCGACGCGATCGTCGGGCGGCTGCGGCAGAAGGCGGAGGAGATCAAGGTCGGCCCCGGCGACGACGCGTCCAGCGACATGGGGCCGGTGGTGACCCGGGAGGCGCGGGACCGCATCGCGGGCTACATCAGCCGCGGTGAGCAGGCCGGCGCCACCCTGGTGGTGGACGGCCGGGACCTGGTGGTGCCCGGGCACCCCGGCGGCTTCTTCGTCGGCCCCACCCTGTTCGACCAGGTCGGCACCGACATGGACATCTACACCGACGAGATCTTCGGCCCGGTGCTGGTCGTGCTCCGCGCCGAGTCCCTGGAAGCCGCGATCGACCTGGTCAACGCCAACCCCTACGGGAACGGCACGGCCATCTTCACCTCCAGCGGTCACGCGGCCCGCACCTTCCAGCGCAAGGTGCACGTCGGGATGATCGGCGTCAACGTGCCGATCCCGGTGCCGATGGCGTACTACTCCTTCGGCGGCTGGAAGGACTCGCTGTTCGGTGACACGCACGTGCACGGGGCTGAGGGCGTCCGCTTCTACACCCGGGCCAAGGCGATTACCAGCCGGTGGCCGGACGTCCGGTACGCCGAGCATCACCAGGCGCACCTGCACTTCCCGACCGCGGTCTGACCGCGCCCGAGCTCCCTGGAAGCAGCCATGAAGATCGCGCTGGACCCGTACATGCTCCGCCGGGTGCCACTTCTCGACCTGCCCGGGGTGGTGGCCGATCTCGGCTACGAGTACCTCGAGCTGTCCCCCCGGGAGGACTTCACCCCGTTCTTCCTGCACCCGCGGGCGAACCGGGACCGGGTCACCCGGTTCAAGGCCGCGCTGGATTCCGCGGGCGTGAAGATCGCCTCCCACCTGCCGCTCTACCGCTGGTCCGGGCCGGACGAGGACGAGCGGCAGGCCGCGGTGCGGTACTGGAAGCGGGCCATCGAGCTGACCGTGGAGCTGGACTGCACCGTGATGAACTCCGAGTTCAACGGGCGGCCGGAGGCGGCGAGCCGGAGTGAGGCGCAGTTCTGGCGGTCGCTGGAGGAACTGCTGCCGGTCTTCGAGCGGCAGGGGGTGGAGCTCCGGCTGGAGCCGCATCCGGATGATTTCGTCGAGGACGGGATGACCGCGGTAGACATGATCCGCGGCATCAACTCGCCGAACGTGTCGTTCCTCTACTGTGCGCCGCACACCTTCCACATGGGCGGCAACATTGCTGAGATCATGGAGTACGCCGGCGATCTGCTCACCCATCTGCACATCGCTGATTCCTTCGACCACACTGCGTCCTCAGGCCTGCGCTACATCATCAACCCGCCCGGCTCCACTGCCCGGGTGCACCAGCACCTCGACATCGGCCAGGGCGAGGTCAACTGGGACGAGTTCTTCGCCACCCTGGCAAAGATCGGCTTCGACGGCATCGCCACCGTGTGCGTGTTCGCCTGGGAGGAACGCGCCCGCGAGTCGAGCCGGAGCAACCGCGAAAAAGTCGCGGAATACCTGGCCAAGCACTTCTGAGCCAGTTCCTGGACTCCCGGGAACGAGGCCGGCCTGCTCTGGCGGCAGGCCGGTCAGCCCGGGATGTCCTGCGGGTGGAGCAGGTCGGCCAGGGCGGACATCACGTCGGCGGTCACGCTGTCCAGGGTGATCGCCGGGTCGTCAAGGGCCAGCGGGATGCCGACTCCGTCGAGCAGGGCCAGCGCCAGCACCGAGACCTGCTCCGGAGTGCGCTGGGTGCGGAACCGGCCCGAGGCGATCCCGGCCCGGACCCTGTCGGCGACCAGCCGCCGCCAGGCCGCGTAGTCGCGCAGCGTGTCCGCGCGCATCTCGGTGTCCCTCAGCCCGAAGTGCCAGGACTCGATCCACAGCTTGCCAGACTGGGACGTGCCGGCCTGATAGCTGGCCAGCGCCCGGGTGGCGATGCAGGCGAGCTGCTCCCAGGGATCGGCCAGCGCGGCCAGGTCGGCCTCCAGCGCGGTGATCTCCGCGCCGGACGCGTGCCGGAACGCGGCGACCAGGAGATCCTCGCGGGAGCCGAAGTAGTACTGCAGCGTGCTGATCGGCACCGCGCTCGCTGCGGCCACGTCCGCGAACCGGGTGGCGTCCGCGCCGCGCTCCGCGATCACCCGGCCCGCGGCCTCCAGCACCGCCACCTTGCGCCGCCCGGCGCGGCGGGGGCCGCCGCGCCGGGTTGTCTGCTCGACCGAGGTCATACTGCGGGCTCCTGTCCGCCGGGTACCGTGGCCAGGCTGGCCAGCCGGGCCCGCTTCGCGGCCCGGCCCGGCGCGCTGCCCGCCGTGTCCCTACCCTCAGTCTCCGGGCGCGGGCCGAGCGGGGGAAGCGTCGAGCCGGTGAAGAAGGCCGGCAGCCACCTGCGCGCCATCAGCATAAGGACGACCCCGGTCAACAGCGACCCCGCGCCGATCAGGAAGATCCCGCCAATGCCCGCGAAGCTGGACGAGCTGCTCGCGGCCGGCCAGTACGACTTGATGGACCCGGCGAACGCGGCCAGCAGGGCCAGCCCGCCGAGGGCCGGCAGGATGCCCTTGACCAGCAGGGCCCGCGGGCTGGCCAGCAGCTCGTGGCGGAAGAACCAGACACAGGCGAACCCGGTCAGCCCGTAGTAGAAGGCGATCAGCAAGCCCACCGAGGACGCCGAGTCGGCCAGCACGTTCTGGGAGGCGAGCGTCAGCAGCACGAAGAACAGCGCGGACACCGCGCCCATGGCCAGCGTCGCCGCCGTGGGGGTGAGGTAGCGGGGATGCATCCGGGCGAACCGGGCGGGCAGCGCCCGGTGCACCGACATGGCCAGCACGGCACGGGCCGTCGGCATGATCGTGGTCTGGGTGGACGCGGCCGCGGAGGTCAGCACGCTCAGGATGAGCAGCTTGCCCGCGGCACTGCCGAGAACCAGGGTGGAGATCGCGCCCAGCACGTCGCCGCTGTTCCGGGCCAGGAAGGCCGGCCCAGCGAACGTCAGCGCGGCCATGCTGACCACGGCGAAGATGGCGACCAGCAGCACGGTGGAGATGACCGCGGCCCGCCCGGGAGTGCGCGCCCGGTCCTTGGTCTCCTCGTTGACGCTGACCGCGCAGTCCCAGCCCCAGTAGATGAACACCGCGAGCAGGAACGAGTTGGACAGGCTGCTGAAGGAACCGGTCCACGGGTTCAGCCAGTGCAGCGACGGCCCGGCCGCCCCGGGCAGCGCGTGCCCGGCCGCTGCCTTGGCGAACGCCGTCACGGCCAGCACGCCCAGCGTGATCACTTCGATGGCTAGCAGCGCCTGCTGCAGCCGGGCCGACACCTCGATCCCGCGGTAGCAGATCCAGGTGAGCAGGGCGATGAACGCCACCCCGATCACCGTCACCCAGAGCGCCTGGCTGGCCAGCCCGCCCGCGCCCGCCAGCAGCAGCACGTAGCGCCCGGCGATCTGGGCCAGGCTGGCCATGACGATCACGTCCGCGGCGATGATGCCCCAGCCGCCGAGCCAGCCCGCGTAGGGGCCGAAGGCCCGGGCTGTCCAGGTGAACGTGGTCCCGCAGTCCGGGTCGGCCTTGTTCAGCTCACGGAACGCGTACGCGATGCAGAGCATCGGCAGGAACGACACGATCAGCATGCCCGGGCTGTGCACCCCGACCACGGCGACGATGAGGCCGAGGGTGGCCGCCATGCTGTAGGCCGGCGCGGTCGAGGAGACCGCGATCACCACGCTGGACAGCAGGCCGAGCGCCCCGGCCCGCAGGCCCTTGCCCGCGGCTGCGGCTGGCTCGGCTGTCACGTTGGTCACCATGGGACACCGCCTTCCGCCCGGCGGCCGTGGCCGGGCTCCTGATTGGTACGACAGTACTGTATCTTTATACAGGTTTTCAATACGAAACTTCGGTCAATTGCCGGGAGGGGCAGGGTGTGCTGGAGCGCGCGAGCCGCCGCACGCTACCGCCATGATCGTGGGGGACCGGAATGGTATCGGGCGTTCGTGCCGCATGATCATGATTGAAACGGGAGGCGAGGATGGATAGAGGGCAGGTAGCGGGCTGGGTGGCCGGGTACGAGCAGGCCTGGCGGGCGCCGGGGACCGGGGGATTGGCGGCGCTGTTCACCCCGGACGCGGTCTACCGGCAGTCTCCTTACGAGGAGCCGGTCGCTGGCCTGCCCGCGATCGCGCGCATGTGGGACGCGGAGCGGGACGGCCCGGATGAGGTGTTCCGGATGTCGAGCGACATCATCGCCGTGGACGGCGCCATGGCCGTGGTCCGGGTCGAGGTCGGCTACGGTGACCCGGTGCATCAGGAATACCGCGACCTGTGGGTCCTCCAGTTCGCGGACGACGGCCGGTGTTTGTCGTTCGAGGAATGGCCCTTCTGGCCAGGCCAGCCGCTCACCGGCCGCTAGCTGCCCGGCGGGGCTAGCAGCCAGGCCAGGGCGGCCGGAAAGTGCTGGTCCCACCAGTAGGGATCATGCCCGCCCGGCCATTCCTGGTGCTGGCAGGGCAGCCCGGCGCGCTGCAGCCGGTCCGCCCATTCCCGGGTCGCGGTCCGGAAACCGGGCTCGAGCCTGCCACTGGCCAGGTAGTGCCGGACCGGGGCGGCCCGGGCCGCGCGGCTGATACGGCGCGGCACCAGCCCCGCACTGAGCGCGGCCACCCTGGCGAACACGTCCGGCCGGCGCTGCGCGGCGTTGATTGCCCAGACCGCCCCGTTGGAGAAGCCAGCTGCCGTCCAGGTACCCGGAGTCACGTCGAACTCACCGGTCACCCACGGGATGACCGCGTCGATCACGAAGTCGAGATGCGGGCCGAACCATCGGCGGCCATAGCGGGGGACGTACTCCTGGGCACGCCGGTCGGGCCACCTGGCGGGCCGCTCCTGGGAGGGATCCGTAGCGTTGTGCACGCCCACCAGCAGCACCGGCGGGACCGCCCCGGCCTGGATGGCGGGCTCCAGGACGAGGGCGAAGCCGTGGGTGGCCTGCCCATCCGCGAGCACGCAGCCCGGCAGCGGGCCAGCCGGCCCGGGAGGCCGGTACACGGTCAACCGCCGCGGTGCGCCGAGGGCCGGGGCATCCAGCGAGTGCTCGTCCAGCGTGCCAGTGAGTTCCCCGGCGGCGGGCAGGCCCGCGGGCGCCCGGGGGCCCCGCCACACCAGCTGGTCCGGGACCGTGCCGGAAGCGATCCGGCCGCCCTGGCTGGCCACTACGACGATCGTGATCACTGACTCGTCCAGGCCACGGATCCGCTGTGACGCTTCCCACAGATCGGTCGTGCCCTGGACCGGCCATAGCTGCGGCTGCAGGCCCGCCCCCAGCTGTACTTCGTCCGCGTCGCCCCGCCACAGTACGTGCAGGACGTCTTGCTCGGACCAGGCTGCGAGTGTCGCCTGGCCCAGCCGGGCGCGCAGCACGGCCACCTCGCGCGGCTGCCACACCCGGACCGTGTCCTCGCTGTCCGGCAGCCCGCCAGCTAAGTACTGTTCGGCGGCGCGGTCCCGCTCGGCCGGTAGCCGTGCCCGCCAGTCCGGGCTCTCGTTTTGCACACGACGACTGTAGTTCGCCGGGGTGACGGCGTCGTGTGTCACGCTGAGCGGCATGCAGGGATCCGGCCGTCACGACCGCGTACAGCAGAGCTACGACGCTGTCGCCGAGCAGTACGCGGCCAGCTTCCGCGCCGAGCTCAGTGCTAAGCCGCTGGACCGGGCGCTGCTGGCCAGCCTGGCCGAGGAGGCCGGGGCGCGCGCGCCGGTCGCGGATCTCGGCTGCGGCCCGGGGCACGTCACCGCCTGGCTGGCCCGCCGCGGCGCGGCCGCGACCGGCATCGACCTTTCCCCGGCCATGATCGCCGCTGCCCGCCGCGACTACCCGGACGCCGAGTTCCGCTGCGGGGACCTGCTCAGCCTGCCCGCACGGGACGGTGAGTTCGCCGCCGCCGTCGCGCTGTACTCGATCATCCACCTGGAACCGGCCGAGCTGCCGGCTGCGTTCCGCGAAATACACCGGGTGCTCCGGCCCGGCGGGCTCGCCCTGGTGGCCTTCCACATCGGCGCCGAAGTGCGCCATCTCGCCGAGTGGTTCGGCCGCCAGGTCGACGTTGACTTCCGGTTTCTTCAGCCGGACGAGGTGACCGGCCTGATGGAGCAGGCCGGCCTCCGCGTCACTGCCCGGCTGGACCGGGCCAGCTATCCCGGCGAAGTCGATACCCGCCGCGGCTACCTGCTGGGCCAGCGCTCGCCCGGACCCCTATGACCGCTGCCGAGCTGGAGCCAGCGGACGTTTGCCGACGTTGCCGCCCTGCGGGCTGGTGGCCGGGCTGCTCAGCCCGTGTCTTCGTGGCTGGCCTGCTGTTCTTGGCCGGCGTGCTGTTCGTGGCCGGCGTGGTGTTCGTGGCTGGCGTTGTGTTCGTGGCTGGCGTGGCCTTCAGCCAGGCCTGCGCCACGCTCGTCCAACGGGGCGCCGATATCCCAGGCCGAGCCTTCGACGGCGGGCAGGCCACCGATGATCGGAACGACCGATCCGTCCTCGTCGGCCACCTCGCCTGTTTCCGTCAGATATCCCGCGTCCTCGGCGGGCTGGGGGGTGGGCGCCTCCTCCTGCCCCGGCGGGGACGGCTCCTCCTCGGGAGCCAAGGACGGCTCCTCCTCGGGCGGCGTCGATGTGGGCGGGTAGTTCTCGGTCACCTTGGTCATCTCCCTCGGCAAGCACGGTCACGGCCGGCGCAGGAACACTGAGGCTAGCGTGCCCCGCAGGGACAGGACACGACCAGCTCCGGCGGCCGGGTCGCCGCGTCCCTCCCATCGCGCCCGCCTCGGCCAGGTCAGTCGAGCAGTTCCACGGTCACGAACCGGATGGGTGTGTCGCCGGCGTTCTCGAAGTCGTGGATCATCGGCTCACCTGGTGAGTGCTCAGAGTAGTTCGTGTCGCCCACGTGGTACTCGCGGGTGATCATCGTGCCATCGGCGCTGCGCTGGCGGCCGATGCCGCCGTCCACCACGGTCCAGAAGTAGCGGCGGGTATGGGCGTGGAACGGGCCGCGCTCACCGGGCCGCAACGCTATCTCCCACACCCGGATGTGGTCGTTCTCGAAGTGCAGCCGGGTGCCGACGTCCAGGTTCCCGGGGGCCGCGGCCAGTCCGCCCCGGTAGTCGCCGGGATCGAAGGTCTCCTCCCGAAGGATCGTCGCTGCCATCCGTCGTCTCCTTGTCAGTGACCGGGGCCGTAGAGCCCGAAGATAAGCCGGGTCGCCCGGCCGGAAAGTACCGGTGAACTGCGAGCTGTCGCCGATCTCCCGGCCGCCGCCACCAGGATCCCGGCCCGTCCTGGGCACAGTTCAGCCGCAACGCACACCCGTTGCAGAAACTGACCGGGCCCAGGAACACGGCATCCAGGCGGCTCACCGGGTGGCGTGGGCCCCGGTCATCATGGCCGCGAGGTCGTCGGGGTGCAGGAACGAGGCGGGTGGCGGCGGCCCCCAGGCGAACAGGCCGCGGGCGCCCTCCAGGTCCTCCGGGGTCCACAGCTGGTCGTCCACGATGCAGTCCATGTCCGAGTAGTACTCGGAGAAGTTGCCGGCCGGGTCCTTGAGGTACCAGAAGAAGTTGGATCCCGCGTAGTGCCGGCCGAGCCCCCAGACATGCCGCTCGGGCCGCCCCTCGAGCATCGCGAACGCGCCCCGGCCGACATCGTCTATGTCGTCCACCTGCCAGGACGTGTGGTGCAGGAAGTTCACCGGGGCGCCCAGCACGAGCACGTTGTGGTGATCTGTCGAGCAGCGCAGGAACGCGCCGGCCTCCTTGATCCGGTCGCTGACCTTGAAGCCGAGCCCGTCGGTGAAGAACACGGTCGAGGCACGCTGGTCGGTACTGCCGAGCACGGCATGACCGAGCTTGCGCGGGCGCACCCGGTCCGGCCGGGTGAAGCCGGGGGCGCGGCTGCCCTGTCGCTCGGGCCGGCCGGGCCCGTTGTAGACGCTGGCCGGGGCCGCTTCCTGGCGCAGCCGGGGCGCGACCTCCAGCCGCACCCGGACCCCGGTGACCGGCTCGGCGGTGTCCAGCGCGGTCCCGTGCTGCGAATGCGGCACGCCGAGGCGGCCGAGGCTGGCGGCCGCCCGGGCCAGGTCGCCGGGGTCGTCCACGCCGACCCGCATCTCGAGCAGCCGCCGGACCGGCGCGTAGGCGATACGCAGCTGCCGCCCGCCGTCCCGGGTGGCGAACCAGCCGTCGCCTTCGGCGGCCAGGCCGAAGTCGGCGTAGTAGGCGGCGGTTTCCGCGACGTTGGGCACGCCGATCGTGACCGACAGCAGTCCGTGCAGGCTCATTGGTGTTTCCTCACCCGGTGCTTCCTTACTCGGTGTTTCCTCATCCAGATGCCGCGATGAAGCGGTGCCGCATCTCGCCGATGCCCTCGATGTAGCTGGTCAGGACGTCGCCGGGGGCGAGCCAGCGCTGCGGGTTGCGGCCCAGGCCTACCCCGGACGGGGTGCCGGTGAAGATGACGTCGCCAGGCAGCAGCGCCGTCACCCGGGACAGCTGCTCGATCAGCTCGGGCACGCCGAAGATCAGGTCCCGGGTCCGTCCCTTCTGCATCTGCTCGCCGTTGATCAGGCAGCCCAGTTCCAGGTCGGCGGGGTTGCTGAGCTCGTCCAGGGTGACCAGCCACGGGCCGACCGGCCCGAACCGGGGAAAGGACTTGCCCAGGCTGAACTGCGGCGGGGTGGCGGCCATCTGCAGCACCCGCTCGGAGATGTCCTGGCCCACGGCCAGGCCGGCCACATGGTCCCAGGCGCGCCCGGCCGGCACGTTGCTCGCGGCCGGGCCGATGACCGCCACCAGCTCGACCTCCCAGTCCGTGTGGCCGCCGGGGGGCAGCGTGATGTCCCCGGCCGGGCCGGTGATGCACGCCGGGAACTTGGTGAAGACCGGCGGGAACGCGTCCGGCTTGGCGTAACCGGACTCGGCGGCGTGCTCGCTGTAGTTCAGCCCGATCCCGAACACCTGCCGCGGCGCGGGCGACGGGGAGCCGAGCGTGTCCACCGTGAACGGGGCGGCCCCGGCCAGGTCGGCTGATCCGGCCCAGTCGGTGAACTCGGCCCAGCGCCGGTACGCGTCAGCCGGGCTGGGGCCGAACCGGCCGCCGCTGGCCGTGTGCACGTCGACGGCGCCTGCGGCCACGATCAGGCTCAGCCGCTGGTTGATGGTGGCGATGCGCATGGACTGCTACTCCTTCTCGTCAGTTCGGCACGTGCTCGGCCCCGCCGCACCAGACGCGGCGGATGGCCCTGGTCGCGGCCGGCGGGCGGCCCAGCCGCGGGCTGCTGCGGGTCAGTCAACATCACTCCTTGGTCGTGCCGGGCTGGCGGCATGACCGGTGACCAGCCCGATGTCGATCTCCGCCGGGTCAGCGGCCCGCCAGGCGATGTGCTGATCCGGGCGGACGAGCAGGAACTCCTCCCGCCACGGGTAGGACGGCGGCGGCTCGACCAGGGCCAGCGGAATCCGCTCGCGGCGGGCGCGGGTGGCCAGCCGGGCGACCGCGGCCTGGTGTGCGCGTACCGGCCCGACCAGCGTGAACCCGGTACCCAGCGCGTCGTACAGGGATGAGCCGTCCGGCCGCCAGCAGTGCGGCAGCCGCGCGCCCGGCTCGCTGGCCGGGGTGTAGACGGTCACGTCCCCGGCCAGGGCCGCGGCGTCCGTGGCCGCCGTGGCCGTGGCGGGCCCGGCCGGGCTGGACGGCTGGATGACCGGCGAGCCCGCATAGGTGTAGCCCAGCACCAGCCCGAGGCTGTGGAACTCGGCCCGCTTGGCGGCCTGGATCGCGGGCTCGTCCCGCGGCAGGTCCCCGGCCAGGTTGCGCAGGTGGGACGCGGCGCTCGCCACGGTCTGCTCGACCACCCCGCGCCGCTCCGGCTCGTAGCTCGCCAGCAGCCCGGCACCGGCCCAGCGCTGCTCCACCGCCGCGATCTTCCACCCGATGTTGACCGCGTCGCCGACGCAGGTGTTGAACCCGTGGCCGCCCCACGGCGGGTTGACGTGCGCGCTCTCGCCCGACCAGGAACACCCGCCGGTCCGCGAACGTGTCCGCGACCAGCATCCGGGCCGTCCACGGGTCGCAGGCCAGCACCTCGTGCGCGGTAGGCGCGCCGATCAGGCTGGTGATCAGCTCGCTCGCGTGCGCGCTGCCGTACGCCGCCTCGATGCCCGGGCATGATGGCCCACCAGGTCCCGTCCAGGTCCAGCCGGCCGATCAGGCCCGAGACCGCCGCGCCGACCACCCAGTACTGCACCGCGGGACCCAGCGGGGAGTCCAGGGCGGGTGCGCGGAATACCACGTTGAAGTTCGGCCGCGGGTCCGACCGGCCTGCGTAGCGGGCGCCGATCTGCTCCCGGACCACGCCGCTGGCCCCGTCGCAGCCGAGCAGGTAGCGGGCCCGGATGCGGTAAGCCGCGCCCGCGTCGTCGCGGACGGTCGCGGTCACCCCGGCGTCGTCCTGGTGCAGGCCCAGCACGGTGTGACCGAGCCGCAGGTCCGCGCCGCAGCGGCGGACGTGCGCGCGCAGTACCTCCTCCACGACCGGCTGCGGCACCTGCTGGCCCGGCTCGGCGAACCGCTCGTCGCGCTCGCAGGTCAGCCCGAAGGCGCCGGTAAAGTCGGTGATCCGCGGCCCGGACAGGGAGGCGCAGAAGGTGACCCGCTGGGACCAGGCGACCGGCAGCGGTGCGGCGGCCCGCAACTGGTCCGCGACCCCCCACCGGCGCAGCTGCTCCATGGTCCGCACGCTGGTGGTCTTTGCCCGTGGCCGCCGGTGCGACACCGTGACCCGCGGCTCGATGACCACGCAGCCGACGCCGTGCAGGCGGAGTTCCGCGGCCGCGGCCAGGCCCGCCGGGCCGCCGCCGGCCACCAGCACCGTCGTGCGCTGCGCGTGCTCCGCTCCGGTGACCGCCACAGACGGCATCGTCGGTCATGGACCGGCAGGCTGTCGAGCGCATCTAGCCCGAGGTGCTCATCCCGGCGGTGGTCGCCGTGGCCCGGGCCATCTCCCGGGCCCGGCTCTGACCTGCATAAGCTGGGACGGGAGCGACGATGGCTGACCCCTATCACCTCGAGCGGTTCGTGGCTGCCCAGGATGCCGCGGGCACCTATGACCGCGCGCTCGCCGAGCTGCGTCGCGGCCGGAAAGTAAGCCACTGGATGTGGTTCGTCTTCCCGCAGGTCGCGGGCCTGGGCCGGAGCGTGACCGCGCGGGAGTTCGCGATCTCCTCGGTGCAGGAGGCCCGGGCCTACCTGCGCCACCCCGTGCTCGGCCCGCGGCTGGCCGAGTGCGCCCGCATCGTGGCGGGCACGCAGGACCGCACCGCGGAGCAGATCTTCGGCGGGCTGGACGCACAGAAGCTGCGCTCGTCCATGACCCTGTTCCTGCGGGCCGCCGCGGACGACCCCCAGCGGGGACAGCTGTTCTCCGACGTGCTCAGCCAGCACTTCGGTGGCCAGCCCGACCCGGCCACTGACCAGCTGCTGTGACCGCGCGGGCAGGCGGCCCGGGCGGGCGCGGCCAGCGACGGCGCGGTCAGGGGGCGCCCGTCCGGGACCGGCGGGCGGCCGCGAGGTGCTCGAGCATCATCTGGTGATGGTCGAGCACGGCCGCCTGGGCGGCCCCGGCCTCCCGGCCGATGACCGACGCGGCGATCGGCTCGTGCAGCGCCCATTGCTGCTCCGGCTGGGTATCCCGGAGCCAGGGTGGCACGGACTCGCGGTCCACCCAGGCTTTGAGCTGGTACGACAGCACCGCGCGGTGCACGCTCTCGTAGATCGCGGCCAGGTAGGGATTGCCCGCGCTGCGCACGATCGCGGCGTGGAAGACCGTGTCGGCGGCGATCCATTCGCCGGCCCGGCCCGCAGCATCGCACAGCCGGTGCAAGGCGGTCATGATGCCCTCGGTCTCGGCCCCGCTCAGCGGCGGCTGGCGGGCCGCTGCCGCGCTGGCGCCGATGGTTTCCAGCCACAGCCGCAGCTGCATCAGGTCATCGACCGAATGCGTGTCCAGGTCCAGCATCAGGTCCACCGAAGCGGTGACCATCGCTTCCGGGCGGCGCACCACGTAGGCCCCTGAGCCGTGCCGGATCTCGACCAGGCCCATCAGCGACAGGCTGCGCAGGGCCTGGCTCACCGTGGGGCGGCTGGCCGCGAAACGCTCCGCCAGTTCCCGCTCGGACGGCAGCCGGGAGCCTTCCGCGATCCCGGTGCTGATGATCAGGTTCCGGATCTGCTCGGCCACATCGTCGGCCCGCCGGACGGTGCTGACCGGCCCGATCCCGGTCAGCGGGACGGCAGCGGGGCGCCGCGCTGGGCGCGGTGCCCGGGCGGGCTCGGTCATGTGGCCCCTTCCGGGAACGGCGTTGACAACACCTAAATCATGAAGTCACCATGTGGCTATGCCACTTAACCACACTTGCGGGCTGTGATGCCCGGGCCGGCGCAGGTATCCGGGCCGGGGCAGGTACCCCGGCCCGGGCGGGTGTCCGAGCCGGGCACGCACTGGGTGGTCCCGGACCCGGAGCGGCTCGCCCTGGGCATCAGGCTGCGGGCCGTGCAGATGGTGGCGCCGCACGGCTTCGGCTATCTGGGCCAGGCGTTGTCGTCCGCCGAGCAGGTGGCGGCCTTGTTCGCGGTCGCGCGTCCCGGCCTGGACCGCATCGTCTGCTCGCCCGGCCACTACGTGATCGCGCTGTACGCGGCCGCGGCTGAGGTCGGGCTGCTCCCGGCCGGGCTGCTGGCCAGTTACGGGCAGGATGGTGCCGCGCTGGAGGCCATCGGCACGGAGCGGTCGCCGGTCATGGATCACGTGGGCGGGTCGCTCGGCCAGGGCCTGTCCGCGGCTGCGGGCTTCGCCCTGTCCGACCGGCTGCGGGACCGGGACGCGTGCACCTTCGCGCTGGTCAGCGACGGCGAGCTGGAGGAAGGCCAGGTCTGGGAGGCGGCGATGTTCGCGGCCCACCACCGGCTGTCCCGGCTGATCGCGGTCGTCGATGCGAACAACTCCCAGGTCGATGGCCCGGTGGACGAGGTCACCACGATCGAGCCGATCGGGGCGAAGTGGGCGTCCTTCGGCTGGGGCCCGGTGGAACTCGACGGGCACGATGTCACCGCGGTCACCGGGGCACTGCAGTGGGCGCGGGGCCGCGCGCCGGGAGCGGCCCGCCCGGTCGTACTGATCTGCCGCACCTCCACGGCCCACGGGCTGGACTGCCTGCCGCCGGACGCGGACGGCCATTTCATCACGCTGCCCGCGGAACTTGCCGCCGCGGCCGTCAGCGAGCTCACCCGCAGGCTCGGGCCAGCCCATGCGTGAGGCGCCCTACCCGACCACGGTCAAGCCCTACGGCCAGGCCCTGGTACAGCTCGCGCGGGAGCGCGCCGACGTCGTCTGCCTGAGCGGCGACCTCACCCGCCAGTGCGAGGTCAACCTGTTCGCCGCGGAATTCCCGGACCGGTTCATCCAGGCCGGGATGGCCGAGGCGAACATGATCGGCGTGGCCGGCGCGCTCGCCCGCTGCGGCCACATCCCGTTCGTGCACACGTTCGGCGTCTTCGCCACCCGCCGTCCGCTGGACCAGATCATCAACGCCATCGCCTACCCGGGGCTGCCGGTCCGGATCATCGGGTTCATGCCCGGCATCTCGAGCCCTGGCGGGCCCAGCCACCAGGCCATCGATGATGTCGCGCTGATGCGGGCGGTCCCTGGGATGACCATCGTCAACGTGGCGGACGCGGTCGGTGTGCGCCAGGTCTGCGCCGCGGTCGTGGACCTGCCCGGCCCGGTGTACGTGCGGCTGAAGCGCGGCGAGGTGCCGCTGATCTTCGACGACGACCATGTGCTCTCACTCCGCCACGCTGACGTGCTGACCCGGGGCGGGGATGTGGCGCTGTTCGCCAGCGGGATGATGCTGGCGCCCGCGCTGGCCGCGGCCACGCTGCTCGGGGAGCACGGGGTGGCCGTGTCGGTGGTGAACGTCGCGGTGATCAAGCCGCTCGACGCGGCCACGGTCCTCGAGGTGGCCATGACCGCCCGGGTGGTGCTGACTGCCGAGAACCACCTGGTCACCGGCGGCCTCGGCTCCGCTGTCGCCGAGGTGCTGGCGGAGGCAGGGGCGGGCCGCCCGCTCCGCCGCATCGGCCTGGCCGACACGTTCGCCGAGGGCGCCGCGAGTGCCCCGTACCTGTTCGGCAAGTACGGCTTGTCCACCCAGTCCCTGGTGGACGCCGCCTGGCACGCGCTCGGCCAGCCGGGGCCGCCGCCTGCCGCCCGCCCAGCCCCCGCCGAGGCGGGGAGATACGCACCGGTGTGACCGGGTTCCGTTCGTCTGCGTGCCGAGGAGAGTGACCGATGACCACCTTCTACTCAGCGTCGGACCAGTCCACCCCAGTGGCCTCACCAGGGGCGGTCATGGGCGTGGACTGGGAACAGCGGGTCGATTTCGGCCGGCTGCGCACCGCCCGCTTCACCCAGGTCCAGGCCGCGCTGGAGCAGTCGGACCTGGGTGCGCTGATCTTGTTCGACATGAACAACATCCGCTACACGACCGCCACCCACATCGGGAACTGGGCCAGGGACAAGTTCTTCCGGTGCGCGCTGGTCATGCGCGGCCAGCCGCCGATCCTGTGGGACATCGGCTCGTCCGCGCGCACCCACCAGCGGTTCGCCCCGTGGTACCCGGAGCAGAGCTGGCGGGCGGGCATTTCCAGCTGGCGTGGCTCCATTCCTGAGTACGTGGGGGTCGAGGCGGGTAACGCGGCCCGGCTGGCCGGGCTGCTGCGCGACGCTGGCCTGGCTGATGACCCGGTCGGCGTGGACATCGTCGAGCTGCCCGTGCTCCGCGCGCTGGAGCGGGAAGGCCTGCGGGTCGAGGACGGGCACGGGCTCATGCAGGACGTGCGCGCGATCAAGACAGCGGATGAGATCGCGCTGCTGGACCACGCGGCCGCGCTGGTGGATGGGGCCTACGAGGAGCTGTACCGGCAGCTGCGGCCCGGCATCCGGGAAAACGACTGCGTCGCGCTAGTGAACAACTACCTCTACGAGAACGGCTCCGAAGAGGTGGAAGCGGTCAACTCCATCTCCGGCGAGCGGTGCAGCCCGCATCCGCATGTGTTCTCTGACCGGCTGATCCGGCCCGGCGATACCGCGTACTTCGACATCATCCACGCCTTCAACGGCTACCGCACCTGCTACTACCGCACGCTGAACGTGGGCAGCAGCAATGCCGCGCAGCGCGAGGCGTACCGGCGGGCCCGTGAGTTCATGGACAACGCGATCGCGGAGATCCGGCCCGGGGCCACCTCGGCCGATGTGGTCCGGCACTTCCCGGCCGCGCACGAGTTCGGTTTCGCCACCGAGGAGGAGGCGTTCGGGCTGCAATACTGTCATGGCCTCGGGCTGTCCAACTGGGAGCGGCCGCTGATGAGCCGCTACCACTCGTTCGAGCATCCGGTCGAGCTGGCCGAGGGCATGGTGTTCGCGATCGAGACGTACTGGCCCACCCCGGACGGGGCAGCGGCCGCGCGCATCGAGGAAGAGGTGGTGGTCACCCGCGACGGATGCCAGCTGCTCACCCGGTTCCCCGCGGACCAGCTCTACGTCGCGGGCACCCGGTACTGGACCGGCTGATTCCACCCGGCTGACCCGACAAGGAGAGGCATGGACCCGAACGCTGCCAGCCTGGGGTGGCTGGGCACCGGCCGGATGGGCACGGTCATGGCGGCCCGGCTGCTCGACGCCGGCCAGCGGCTCACCGTCTGGAACCGGACCAGGTCCAAGACGGGGCTCCTGGCGGCCAGGGGTGCCACCGTGGCGGCTGAGATCACCGATCTCGCCTCCTGCGAGATCGTGTTCGTCATGGTGTCCGGGCCAGCTGACCTGGACGAGGTGGTCGCCGGGAAGCGGGGCTTGCTCAGCGCGGACCGCAAGCCCTCGCTCATCGTGGACTGCAGCACCGTGTCAGCCGAGATGTCCGCCCAGGTGCGGGCCGTTGCCAGCCAGGCCGGGGTGGGCTTCCTGGCCGCCCCGGTCAGCGGTAACCCGCACGTCGTGGCCGCGGGGAACGCCTGCCTGATCGTGTCTGGCCCGGCAGCCAGCTTCCAGCAGGCCAAGCCGTATCTGGACCAGATCGCCCGGCTCGCCGTGTACGCGGGGGAGGGGGAGCAGAGCCGGCTCGTCAAGCTCTGCCACAACCTCTATCTCGGCATGCTGGCTCAGGCCCTGGTGGAGGTCACCACGCTGGCGGAGAAGGGCGGCACCGACCCGGCCGCCTTCCTCGCCTTCCTGGGCGGTACCGGCCTGGGCTGCGAGTGGGTCCGCAATCGCACGCCCGACCTGGTGGAGCACGACTGGACGCCGACGTTCACCACCGGCCTGCTGCGCAAGGATTTCGATCTGGGCCTGGCGGCCGCGCGGTCGCTGGAAGTGCCGATGCCCGTCGGGTCCACTGTGTACCAGCTCATCCAGTCCGCGATCGGGCTGGGCCTGCGGGATAAGGACTTCCTGTCGCTCTATGAGCAGCAGGCCCGGGCCGCCGCGCTGGAGTGAACCCAGCGGGCCGGGAGCCGCCGGTCAGCTGACCGGCGGCGGGGTCCCTTCGGCGCTCGCGGCCAGGCTGGCATCCCACCGGCACACCGCGCAGGCGTGCCGGAACGCGGCCCGGGCAAAGCCCAGGGCGGCCGCCCTGGGCTCCGCGCTCGACCGCACCTCGTCCCAGTCGAGGAGATACTCGCCCAGTCCCGCGTCCCACCGGCCAGCGGCGGGGGACAGGTCCGCGTCGGCGAAGCCAGGGGGCGCCGGATGCGCGTAGGCGTAGAACGCGGCCCGGCCGTAGCGCGCGTCACCGGGCCACCAGCCCACGGCGACTTCTTCCGCGTTCATCGCGTTGCGCATGATGAAGTCCGCGGCCGGGGGATCGGCGGGCTTCCCCGAAAACAAGCTCACCGCCAGGTCGAATGAGCCCCACCACGCGTTGACCGGAGTGGACCGGCCCCGGTATGGCGCCCGGAACGCGGCCAGGATCAGCGCGGCCTGGGTCGCCGCGGCGAAATAGTCAGCGACCTGGCCGGTGTCGTAGCTGGCGTGCTCGTCGTCGGTGTCCAGCGGCACCTTCCACGGCACCTCCTGCGGTGCCGGGTCGATCTCCACCGGGCCACCCGCGTCCCGGACCGCGGCCAGCACCTCCCGCGTCACCGCACCGACGGGCCGGTGCGGGGTGAGCGGCACCCGTGCGGCCGGCCCCGCGCTGTGCTCGATCGCCACCTCATGCGTCCGCAGGTCGAGCACGACGACCATCGATCCCGATCCATCCGGGGCGGGCAACGGGGCTGTCTCCCAGCCGCGCGCGGTCAGCCGCAGCGCCGCGTGCTGCAGCTGCGGCTCCGGTGCGGCCAGCTTTGCCGCCAGCTTGCCCAGTACCTGGGTATGCGCGTGCAGCGTGTCACAGGTCGCGTGCCACTCGGCGTAGGACAGGGCGGGCCAGGCGGCGGACATGTACCGCACGCTATGCGACCGCGGTCAGCGCGCTCAACCCGGGACCCCGGCGCCGGCCTCCCGGCGCCGGGGTGGCCGCTCCTCATGCTGTCTGGCTCACCTCCTCGCTGGGCGGCGGCGGCAGTACGAGCCGCCCGTAGGCGAGCTTGTTGAACATCACGAACCAGTAATCGGGCTGGGGCACCACCAGCCGCATCGGGCTCCAGCCTTGCACCTGCACCTGGAGAGCGGTGCCGTCACAGTCGGCGCTCTGGATGTACTGGAACCACAGGTCCACCGGCTGTGTGCCCTGGACCGCGATCCTCTTGTTGGTCAGGAACATCTGGCCGGAATCCACCGGCTGCCACCCGCCCTGGCTCTCCCGCTCGGCGCGCTTGCGCCGCCGGCTGTTCCCGATGGCGTTGGCACTGCGCAGGGCCACCAGGCCGACCAGGCCGCCGCCCCAGTAACCGCCCGACTTGTGCACGTAGGTCCCGTCGCCGGTGACCCATTGCACGACGGTCACGGGTGCCTCCCCGGCGCAGAACTCGCCGTACTGCAGGCCGAGCGACGTGGCCACCGGGACGGGCTGAGCCCCGGAGCTGAAAGCGTCGAACAACTCGCCCGCGGCGCGCCGTGAGTCGTTCACGGCGGCCTCTCCTGGCCATGGACTGGTCATTGCATCCTCCTGTGCGCTGGTTGACTGACGGGTTTCGGATAAGGCGGAGACGTCCTGGTGCGGCGGTCAGGGCCAGACCTCGGCGGCGATCTCGGGCAGCAGGGTGATCAGTGCGTCCAGGCCAGGGCCATGGCTCGTGTACCGGAAGGCGCGTTCCATCCCCCCGGTGCTGACCGTTCCGGCCAGGGACACCAGCGCGCTGTCCAGGCCGCTGCTGTGCGGGTCGCCGAACACCACCCGCTTGGCCCCGGGTACGAAGGACGGATGCTGCCGGATCTCGGCGAGCTGCTGGCCGAGCGTGCTGCCATCGAGGGTCAGGCCGCGGGCGCGCCACTGATCGAGATCCGGGTGGCCGGGTGCCTCGGCCAGTTGCTCTCCGGTCAGGCCGGCGGCCAGGTCCTCGAGGGCCACCCACTCGCGGATGTAGCGGTAGTAGCCGGCCTGCCATCGCCCGGGCTCCGGGTCCGGATCCAGCTGGCCGGCCAGCAGCGACCTGAGCGTGGCGGCCAGGTGCCGGCCGAGATCATCCGGATCGACCCATGGCCGGAGCTGGGCGCGCCGTGCGTCCACCGCCAGGTCGGCGGCGGTGGCCAGGGCGCAGTCCAGGGCGCGGCCGTCCAGGTCGCCGCCGGGCCACAGCTGCCGCACGTGCTGGCGCGGCGCCGGGGGCGCCAGGCCGAGCAGGACCGCGGCGGTGACCGCCTCGGTCCAGACCGTCGCAGCGGGAGTCCGGGCGCTGGCGCTGGCGTCGTTGATCTGGCGCAGCGTGCAGGCTGCGGCCTGGCAGGCGGCACCGCAGAGCACGGTGCGGCGGCTGGCCAGCGGAGGGGTCCGGGTGCAGCCTTCGCTGGACTCCCGGTCACCGCCTGCGGTCACCCGGACGAGCAGCGGCCGGTCGGCTCCGTCCATCGTGACCGCGGCCAGGCCGGGCGACAGCGACACAACGGTCTCGGACTGCTGGTCGCTGAGGTTCATCGTCGCGCCGACCGCCTCGCGGTCGTCCTTGGCGGGCAGCCGGTGCATCACCTTCAGCGCGGTGTTCTTGATGACATCGGCGGAGATCTTCGCGGGGATCTGCTCCACGATGATGACGCCCTCGCCGTAGGCGCGGATCTCGGCCAGCAGCGACGCGAACAGCTCGACCGCGGCCGCCGCAGGTCCCTCTTCCGCGTTCTTCAGCAGCCGGTGCGCTTCCTCGATCAGCAACAGGTGCGCCAGGCCGCTGGGCTCCGCCGGGGCATGGACGCGCAGGTGCTCGACGATGCGGATCAGGACCGCGCCCATCAGGAAGGCCTTGTCCTGATCGCTGGTGATGGGCTCCAGCTCGAGCACGGCGTTGCGGCGGAGCAGCTGGCCGATGTCGATCGGGTGGCCGCCCTCGAAGAAGCGCCCGGGTGTGCCCGTCCGCAGGCTACCGATGCGTACATCGACGAACCCCCGGACATCCGCGGCGATTTCCTTGCCGTAGCCGATGTTGTCCACCACGGCCCGCGCGGCCGACTGGAGCTCGCCGAGCGCCGGGTAACGGCGGCGGGCAGCCTGGTCCGGGTCGGACACGAGGTACTTCGGCTTCTCCTGCGGTCGCAGCTCCCCGCTGACCAGATCCCAGCCAGCAGCGGTGTAGCACTCCGCCAGGGCCTGCGACAGGATCTGCGGGAAAGGCTCGTCCGCCTGGAAAGCGGCCAGGAACAACGCCCGGACCAGGTCGGCGTGGCTCTGCAGGGGAAAGCCCGGCTCGGGTTCGAGCGGATTCAGCGACGCGGGCGGGCTGGCCAGGTCACCCGGCCTGATGACCAGCACCGGACTGGCGGCGCCGAGGCGGCCCTGCATCCTGGCGTACTCAGCCTTGGCCGGCTCGATGACCAGCCACGGAACGGGATCGGCCGCCGTGGCGAGGGACTCCAGCAGCCGCCGGGCGGTCTGTGACTTCCCGGAGCCGGTCGCCCCGCAGATGAAGCCATGCCGGTTGAGCGTGTCACGGGACACCGCAAAGGCTCCCGCGCTGCCCAGTCCCTCGTCCACGACCTGGCCCAGGACCGTGCTCACCGGGTCGGCCGCCGTCTCGGGGGTCACGTCGAAGTCACGGCGGGCGACCAGGCGCACGCCCGGCAGTTCCCGGGCGGGCGGCCGGGTCAGGATCGCGATCGTTTCCGTGCCAGCCAGGAACGGGGACTGCGCGTTGCCGGGACCGGTGACCGCCGTGCCCATGATGGTGTCCAGCGGGCCCGGGTCCCCGGCCGCGGACAGGACCCAGGGCAGATCGTCACAGTTGCAGGCCGCCGTCAGCGTCATGGCCGCTGTCTGCGCGTCTGAACTGGTCAGGCCGCCTGCCAGCAGGTGGACCCGCCACAGCCCGCTGCTGCGCGCCCGGACCAGCTCGCGGTACCGCTGCTGGCCGCGTTCTGCGTCCGTGCGATGCAGCTCCGAGTTCTCCCGCTTGCGGAGCAGGGTCAGCTCGGCGCCCACCGTGGCCGCTTCCTCCTCCAGGACTTTCGGGGTCACCGGCTCGGCCACGACCATCCAGGCGAACGGGGCGGTCAGGTGCACGACGTAGTCGTCGAAGGCTGCCCCCCGGTCCTGCGGCCGCCCGGCCTGCTGGGCGGCGTCTGGGTCGGGCAGGGCGACACTGCCCGCGCAGCGCACCCAGGACGGGAACCGGCCGAGCCAGCCAGCCAGGTCAGCCGGCTCGGCCGTGGCGCCGGGCGGATACAGCACGGGGACCGGGCCGCTACCGGGGCCTGCCGCTGCCCGGACGGCCGGCAGGAAGGGCCGGCCGCCCAGCAGGAACTGCATCGCGTCCGCGCCGGGCAGCCTGAGCCAGGCCGACAGCAGCGCCGGGTGTGATTCGGCGGAGCCGAGCAGGCGGGGGTGCGCGGCGGTGACCGCGCCCGCGACGCTGGCCGCCATCCACGTCGCCGCCTGGACATCCGCATCGGGCCGCGGCACGGTCAGCAGCCGCCAGCACTCGAAGCCAGGGAAGGCGGTCATCGCCGGGCCTCCGCTGCCATCGGCAGGCTGGCCCGGCCATCCCAGCGCTTCACCGGTACCTCATCACGTCGTCGGGCCTGATCAGCGAGCCATCAGCCGCCGAGACCTGCCAGCCGCATTCCAGCGGTACGCCGGGAACATCCACCCGCCGTACGACGTAGCCGGCCTGGCCGAGCCGCTGGGCGAGGTACTGGAGCTGTCCGGGCGGATCGACCACGAAGACCGATGTCAGGGCGGCTGGGTTCGTCCCCGCCTGCGGTCCGCCTGCCGCGGCCCCGTTTTGCTGGCCATGGTCCGGCTGCGGGCGCTGGTCGTCCCCGAGCTCGTCCTCGGCCACCCGGTCCAGCGTGACGACTAGCGGATCGCAGCTGCCCGCGAGCACCCGCCGGGTGCCAGACATCGATTCCACCAGGATGAATGCGTTCGCTGGCAGCGACTGGATCTTCGTGGGCTCGACCGTGAATTCATAGACCCGGGAAACGGTCTCGCCGTCAGTGAACGACGTGGAGAACGATTCGCTGGTTCCCTGCTGGGTCGATGTGCCCTCCGCGTCGCTCACCGACTGGTTCCAGCCCCCTCCGGCGCGTCCGCCACTGCGCCCGTTGCTGGTCGAGTGGCTCGTCGACGTGCCCTGGGATGTGCTGCTCCCCGTCGTCGTGCTCGCCCCGGTCTGCCGGCTGAGCTGGGTCAGCGTGAACGAGTGGCCCCGGCCGATGTACTCGGCGGCCGCGGCGGCCTCCTGGGCGTTCCCGAGCCGCATGATCAGCGAGGCGCTGTCCGAGCCGCCGAGCAGCTGCTGCAGGTCGCCGCGCAGGTGCTCGATCAGCAGGATCAGCCGGATCCCGGCGTTCTTGGCCTGCCGGGCCAGTGCCTCCAGCGTGGGCTGGCCGAGATGGTCCGCGCCGGCCAGCACCAGTACGGCCGCGTTCCCGGTCCGGTTCCGGTCAGGACGACGGCGCAGATGATGGAGCAGCGCCTGCGCGATGAGCCGGTCCACCAGGTCCCGGCGCCGCACCTGGTGGTCCTCACTCACCAGCAGCGTCAGGCCGCCGTCCGTCCACAGCTGGCCTGGGCAGGCCTCCGGATCCGGCCCGGGGCTGCCCAGGAGCAGGTCCAGGGCAGTGCGCAGGAACTGCACCTCGCCCTGGGTCCGTTCGGACCGGCCTACCGTGTCCATGTAGTCGGCCAGCCGCTGCAGTTCCTGGCCGCCGAGCTGGCTAGGACCCGCGGCCGTGTCGTAACTTCCCTGGACCACCCGCAGGCCCGCGGCCAGCCGGGCGAAGGTGACTGGGGCGTCGAGGCGTTCGGCGATGCCCTTGAGCAGGTCGCTGTCGAGCATGCGCAGGCTGACGTCGTCGCCGGTACGCAGGGTGGCCAGCGCCTCGCTGACCAGCTCGGCGATCTCTTGCGGGCTCAGGTCACCCAGCAGCTGCGCCTGGTCCAGCTGCCCGGGCAGCGACTGGCGCAGCACCGGCAGCCGCTGTGAGCGCGCGATCGCGGACAGCGGGGCCGCCACGTCGTTCTCCGACATGTCGGCGATCAGCATCGGTCGGCCCGCCCGCAACAGGGAGGCGCCCATGACGGCGAGCAGCGCGGCCCAGTCGTCCGGGGTGCCGCCGAACACATCGACCCGGTGCGGCGCTGAGCGCACGCTCAGCGGGAACCACCGGTCGGCGCGCGCCACCCGGTCCCGTTCGCGGGCATCCCAGCTGGCGACCGACTGTTCCCAGTCCCGGTGCACCCGCTGGAACTCCGCGGCGGCGCGGCTCTGCTCCGCCTGATAGCGATTGCGCCGGTCAGTGATCTGGCTGGAGTTCGCCAGCAGCGGCCCGAACCACACCGCGGCCAGGATCAGCGCCAGCGGCACGAACAGCACCCAGGCGTCCGGGATCGTGGCCAGGAGCAGCAGGCCACCGACGATCGCCCCGCGCTTCACCGCCTTCGAGCGCAGGTACGCCGACTTCGCTTCCAGGTCATGCACATCCGGGACGCCGGGCGCGAAGAACTGCGGCTCGTTACGCAGCGCCGGGCTGGGCATCGCCGAGCCCGGGTCAACGTACTCCCAGCCCCAGCGCTCCAGCTTCGGCGAGGACCGGTAAATCCGGCCCGCCAGCCTCTCGATCGTAGCCAGGTCCATCTCAGCCATGGTTTTCTCTCCCTTTCTTGTGCGGGTCTTGCTCCGCCTCAGGACGTTCGACTTCAACGTGCGGATAGTCGGGGAGGTAAGGCGCCGGCGCTGAGGCCTTGTAGGTATCCGATACGTGCTGAGCTGATTTTGCGACCTCCGGGCCGGCCACCCGGAAGGCCATTTGGTTCTCGGCTGACGGCTGGCGCGCTGCATTCTTGTCCGCCCGGACTACTTCCGCGCCCCTTTCTCGGGGAACTCCCTTGGGCTGGACGTTGGAATTATCGATCATCGGCAGCGACCCTGGGTTGCCAAGGGTTACCCACGCCGTGCCTATCGCGACAGCCTTGAAGGCGTTCTCTCGCACGGTGGTATAGACGGCGTGCTGAAGCTTGCTCAAGCCCGATCTGCCCCCGTCTTGGGACTGTTCATGCTTGTTCCTGGAGTGAGAGTCCGCTGCTGAGTCAGGGTGCTTAGCATGCTTGGGCCGCTGTGCTTCATGCCCGTTGCTGCTATGTGCGACTTCATTTTCATTGGCGCCGTGGGTGCGGCGGTGCTCCGGTGACAGCTTGGCCTTCGTTCCGTTCGTATCAATAGATCTATCGGCCTCCGGTGTTTGCTGATCCGCTTTACCGTGCCGGTGATGCAGTTCCGTCACGAGAATTCCTCCCCTTGGATCATGCGACTTCCACGCTTTGATACCGAATGGCTTGCTTCCGGGCGCGCGCTATCAGCATTTCGGAGGATGATCTGGGCTCCGAAATGTGGTAAATGCGATGCAGGTGTTCAGGCTCCTGGCGCCTGGAACGGCTATGACAAGCAGGCGGTGGTTCTACCTGGAGTGCCCCGGGGTGCCTGCCTGAACCGTCGGGTCTGTTTCATCGCGCATGCCATCTTCGTCGCCCCCCGGGCATTCCGTGCCGACGCCGCTGCCGTGTTGATAACTGATCTACGACGCTTCTGGCCGGAGCGGTTCATCGCCGGGGGATTATTTTTCGGGGGAGCTTCCGTGGCGGCGGCCGGGCAGTGCCGGGGCGGCTCTGTTACCGGATGCTGGGCTCCGCTCAGGACGCGGAGGATGCGCTGCGGGAAACCCTGCTGGCGGCCTGGCTGACACCGCGCCAGGCCCCGAGGCCCGGAAGGCGTAACCGGGACCGCAGCTCGCTGATGGTCTTGTCGATGCGCCGCTGCCGGGTCTGCGGGGTCTTGGCGTCCTCGATGGACAACACCCAGCGCGACTGGTGGCTGTAGGACATCCCGTCAAAGGCGCGCCGCGCCGCGGGATCGTGGTCGAGGGCCTCGGCCAGATCAGCGGGCACCGTCACCGTGCGGGGCTCCGTGTCCAGCTCGATGTCCACGTCCACCTCATCACCCGCGGCGATCCCGGCGCTCGCCCGGACCTGCGCGCTGACCGGGAGCATCACCCGACCGCCCATGGCGCCGACGCTGCTGCGGTAGGTATAGCCGTTGATGGTGACCTGCACCTTGGGCCGCTTGCCCGCGCCCAGGCCCTCGACCACCGTCGGCGGCACCTCGATGCCGGTGGCGGTCTTGCCGTCCAGCCGGACCACGCCGTGGAATCGCATCAGCCCGCCCTCCTACCAGGCCGCGGATGGCTGCCCGCTGCGTAGCCTACTCACGAAACCAGAAGTGCCCGCGAAACGACCCGCAGCTGATGTCCGGACCGGGCGGCCAGCCTCGACGTCCCTGCTGAGCGGCACCAGGGAGGTGCTGGCGGGGAGAGGAGCAGAACATGAAGTACATGATCTTGCTGTCCGGTTCGCAGCAGGACTACGACGCCATGACGGGCCAGCCAGTGGCCGGGAAGCCCGCCTGGTCCGGGCTGGACTTCGCGGCCATGGGGGCGTTCATGGAGTCGTTCAACAAGGAGCTGGCCGAGTCCGGGGAGCTGGTCGACACGCGCGGACTGACCGCCCCGGTGCACGCCCGGCGGATCCTGCTGGAGAGCGGGGTCCCGGTGGTGACCGACGGGCCGTACCCGGAAACCCAGGAGGTGCTGGCCGGCTACTGGGTGGTGGACTGCGCCAGCTTCGACCGGGCGACGGAGATCGCGGCCCGGCTGACTGAGTGCCCGCATCCCGAGGGCGCCGCCGCCACGGCCTACGTGGACGTGCGGCCGATCGCCGACTCCCGGAATGAGCTGGATCTCTGACCTCCATGGCCAGCCACGCCGGGGCGGCCCGCGACGCCGAGGACCTGCTCCGCCAGCTGGCACCGCAGGTCCTCGGGGCGCTGGTCCGGCGCTACGGGCATTTCGACACGGCTGAGGACGCGGTGCAGGAGGCGCTGCTCGCCGCCAGCACCCAGTGGCCCGCCGAGGGTGTCCCGGATAACCCGCGCGGGTGGCTGATCACGGTGGCCGCCCGCCGGCTGACCGACCTGCTCCGCCGCGAGCAGTCCCGCCGGGCCCGGGAAGACGCCATCGCCCGGCAGGCCCGGCCGGAGCAGTGGCTGGCGCCCGCCGCCGACTCACCGGCCGCCACTGCCGCCGCGGACGGCGACGACACGCTCATCCTGCTGCTGATGTGCTGCCATCCCGCGCTGTCCCCGGCCTCGCAGATCGCGCTGACGCTGCGCGCCGTCGGCGGCCTGACCACCGCCGAGATCGCCCGGGCCTTCCTGGTGCCGGAGGCCACCATGACCCGCCGGATCAGCCGGGCCAAGCAGGCCATCGCCAGCAGCGGCGTGCCGTTCCGGATGCCGCCGGCCCGGACACCAGGCCGCGGCTCAGCGCCGCGCTGCACGTGCTCTACCTGATCTTCAACGAGGGCTATGCCAGTACCTCCGGCCCGAGCCTGCAGCGCACCGAGCTGGCAGCCGAGGCGATCCGGCTGGCCCGGCTGGCGCACCGGCTGCTGCCCGGTGACGGCGAGGCGGCCGGGCTGCTCGCGCTCATGCTGCTCACGGACGCCCGCCGGGCCGCCCGGACCGGGCCAGATGGCAGCCTGATCCCCATGGCCGAGCAGGACCGGAGCCGGTGGAACGCCAGCTACATCGCTGAGGGCGTGGCGCTGCTCAGCGACGCCCTGCCGCGCGGTGCGGCCGGGCCGTACCAGCTGCAGGCGGCGATCGCTGCCGTGCACGACGAGGCGCCGACCGCCGCGGCGACCGACTGGCCGCAGATCCTGGCCCTGTACGAGCTGCTCATGCGGATCGCTGGCCACCCCCTGGTGGCGCTGAACCACGCCGTGGCGGTAGCCATGGTGCACGGCCCGCAGGCCGGGCTCGACCTGCTGCCGCCGCTCGAGGCCGACCAGCGGATCGCCGGGGACCATCGGCTGCACGCGGTCCGCGGGCACCTGCTGGAGATGGCCGGCCAGGCCACGGCCGCGCGGGAGGCCTACCTGGCCGCGGCCGGCCGGGCGATGAGCCTGCCGCAGCAGCGCTACCTGCACGCCCAGGCGGCCCGGCTGACCGGGCTATCGTAGGATTACTAGGACGTCCTAGTAGGGAGCGCCATGGCCGTGGACCGCCTGCTGCCCACCGAGGAAGCAGCCGACCTGATCAGCCTGGCCCGGGACATCGCGGAGCGGGAACTGGCGCCCCGGGTCGCCGAGGCCGAGCACAGCGAGACGTTCCCGGCCGAGGTGTTCAAGATCCTTGGTGCGGCCGGCCTGCTCAGCCTGCCTTACCCGGAAGAGTTCGGCGGCGGCGGTCAGCCATACGAGGTCTACCTCCAGGTGCTGGAGGAACTGGCCGCGCACTGGGCCGCGGTCGCCGTCGCGGTCAGCGTGCACAGCCTGTCCGCGCATCCGCTGGCCGCCTACGGCACCCCGGAGCAGCAGCAGGCCTGGCTGCCCGGCATCCTCGGCGGCGGGATGCTCGGCGCGTACAGCCTGTCCGAGCCGCAGGCCGGCTCGGACGCCGCCGCCCTGGCCTGCAGAGCGGACCGGGTGACGGACGGGTACCGGATCAGCGGCACCAAAGCGTGGATCACCAGCGGCGGCCAGGCTGACTACTACACGCTGTTCGCCCGGACCTCGCCCGACGCCAGCCGTGGCGTGTCCTGCTTCCTGGTGCCGGGGGACGCGCCCGGCCTGTCCTTCGGACGGCCCGAGGACAAGATGGGCCTGCGCGCGGTGCCCACCACCACCGCGCACTACGACAACGTGCTGCTGCCCGCGGACCGGCTGATCGGCGCGGAAGGCCAGGGCCTGCCGATCGCGTTCAGCGCGCTGGACTCGGGACGGCTGGGCATCGCGGCGATCGCGACCGGGCTGGCCCAGGCCGCGCTGACCCTGGCGGTCGGGTACGCCAAGGAGCGGCAGACGTTCGGCCGCCGCATCATCGACCACCAGGGCCTCGGCTTCCTGCTGGCGGACATGGCCGCGGCGGTGCACTCCGCGCGGGCGACCTACCTGGACGCGGCGCGGCGGCGCGACGCCGGCCGTCCGTACAGCGAGCAGGCCAGCGTGGCCAAGCTGATCGCCACCGACGCCGCGATGAAGGTGACCACCGACGCGGTCCAGGTCTTCGGCGGGTACGGCTACACCCGGGACTACCAGGTGGAGCGGTACATGCGCGAGGCCAAGATCATGCAGATCTTCGAGGGCACGAACCAGATCCAGCGCCTGGTCATCAGCCGCCACCTCGCGTCCTGACCGAAGTACCAGCGTGACGTGCGGAAACTCCCCAGAAACCACGATCATCCGGCGGGAGTCCCGGCGCTCAGAACATGATCGAAACATGAACAGGCAGGCGTTGTTCCGCCGCTGTTCCGTGATCATGGAGAATGCTCCGCCCAGCCCTGACATTTAAGCGTCAACTCCGGTGACTCTGGTGAAACGTTCGTTGATCACAGCGCGGGCACGATCATGTGAGCATGGCAGCATGTGAGCGTAGACACGCAGGGTGAAGCCCGGGTCACGGTGGCCGAGGTACTCGGCCACCTCCCTGATGGAGACCCCCCCGGCGAGCATGACGCTGGCATAGTAGTGGCGGAGCTGGTGAATGCCTTCCTTGCGGGTGGTGACGTAGCGACGTCGGCCGCGCCCATCGGTGCCGGGTTCGGGAATCAGGCCAGCTTTTACAAGAGCAGGCTTCCAGACTGTCTCTGAATAACTACGCGCTTTGATATGCCGCTGAAGACGTCCAACAAGGAATGCCCGGGCGTCGTCGCTTAGCCAAGTGCTCGCGTCAAGCCGTCTGTCAATAGACCCGAACGGTTCGAAGTCCGGCAGTTTCAAGTCAACAGGCGGCACGAGCGAATGCAGCCAGAGCAGCAGTTGTGCTACTTCAGGTACGGAAGCATACGTCTCGCCATCGGATAGAGCTTCCCAAAAAGTAGCCGCGCTACCGTCAACGACTATAGGCTGCTCCACATCCAATGCGCGAACCGCAGGGTATTCGACAGACGCAAGCCAACGAGCGACCCTGACGGTCCGATTCATGTCGTCCAAACGGTCAACTCTGGCGATCCGGACAACAACCGGAGCGCTAAGACGGTAGACGGCATTCGTCCCGAGCCGCAGGAGACGCGCGTCTGCTGGGTCGATACCTACCGCACGGCAGGTTTCCGTAAGCGTTACAGCTGTCGTCTCTGGCGTAAACACCTGGCTCCTGGGAGGATGCAGATCACCTACTGAGTCAACCTCGATCCTATCGGCGCTTGCTGACAGGCAAGAGGTGACTATCTCTCCTGAGCCAGCTGTAGATCGCCACAGGATCCGTCAACGTCGCCGAGTATGCCCGGTAGCTCGGTAGTGCTGCCAACGTCCACTTTTCGAGTCGTCCCCATAGAAGGGTTTCGCTAGGCTCGCTTGTCGTGACAACCGGTAGCTCGGGGCTTCGCAATGCTAGGACCAGCCCCCCAAACTCCAGCGGACCCGCTCACCGGACTCGTCCCACAACACGTAATTGCCCAACAAGACCTCTTTGATATGCCTGCTGCACAGACGGCCCTGACCCGTCGCTCCTGGTAGCTGGCGGCACCGTTCTCCCGACGCATCGCGTGCCTGGCAGGTGGGCCGCTGCCAGAGGACCGGCGACGCGGGCTTAGCGGGCTGCGGCTTCGCGGGCGGGAACGCAGGCTTCGCGGGCTGCGACTTCGCGCGTTCCAAGCGCGAGGCCCATAGCGCAGGCAAGTTCGCGGGCGGCAACGCGGGCTTCGCGGGCTGCGGCTTCGCGAGCGGGAACGCAGGCTTCGCGGGCTGCGACTTCGCGCGCTCCAAGCGCGAGGCCCATAGCGCAGGCAAGTTCGCGGGCGGCAACGCGGGCTTCGCGGGCTGCGGCTTCGCGAGCAGGAACGCGGGCTTCGCGGGCTGCGGCTTCGCGGGCGGCAACGCGGGCTTCGCGGGCTGCGGCTTCGCGGGCGGCAACGCGGGCTTCGCAGGCTGCAAGCGCGGGGTCCACCGCGCAGACCTCGCGGGCTGCAAGTTCGCGGGCGGCAACGCGAGCCTTGCGGCGGGGAGGCGGAACGGCAGGTTCCCGGCCGGAACTTGCGCCTTGAGGTGTTCAAGCTGCTCTTTGGTGGGTGGCGAACCCGAGACTGCCACCTGCTGCACCCAGCTAGAGGCGAGCACTTCGTGTGCGCTGCCCACCGCGACCAGAAACGGCTTTTCAATGAAGCTCGCGGGCTTGGTCAGGAACAGCGCGGACAAGCCATACTGGCCGCGCGTGACGCGCAACTCGACTGGCTCCCCATAGAGGACGGGAGTCACCCGCGGCTCACCCGCGGCGGGGTGGACGCCAAACAACACCCAATACGGCCCGATCGAGGCCGTTGTCGCAGAGAGATGTACGCTGGCCCGCGCCGTAGCTGGCGCGCCACTTACCAGATCGACAATGCTCATGGACAGTTGTCCCGCCGAGGCCGCCTGACTCATGGGAGCCGTAGGTCGTGACTCAACGTGAGCGAACAACGCGTCGAAACCAGACTTAGCAAACTCCGATACGAGGATGCTAAGCAAAGTGATGCCAAGGCTGATAGGTTCTACCATGATCATGGTCCCGTCATACTGACTTCAGAGGTCAGTATCCCTTGCCAAGGTGCGGTTGACCAGGGGTTAATAAGGCTGCGAAGCCGAGCGACGACCTCGGTGACTAGGCACCAGGCCTCGATTCCAGCAGGTGGCGGTCGGGCACCCTGTTGGCGCGGCTGCTGTCGCGACCAGCTATCGCGGCTGTCGCGGCTGCCTGTCCCGGCTGTCCCGGCTGCCTCCTGTGAGAACTTTCTTTACGTCTTCAAGGCGGCCCGGCGGGCCGCTCGCGCCGCCGACGCGGCGGCCCGCCCGGCACTGACGCTGGAGCTCCCATGCCGGGCGGTCCCAAATGCCGGTCGGCTGGCGCAAAACGCACTCACATCCTCGACATCAAGCTGGAGAAGCTCCGCCCGCAAGTAACCGGTCAGCACAGCGAGCCGCTCGGCGTCCGCGCCCTCCTCCGACAATTGAAGGCGCAATTCCCCGTCCATAAGGCCCCCAAGCGATCACCACACAGGAGGCACCCGTACGCACGTCAGTGCAATAGCGCATGGGAACTCCAGGCGGAGGTGGTGGCAGCACCGTGTACGGGCTGCTCTAACCAGAGCGGAGCGTATTCCGTCCGCTGTGATACATAGCAACACCCACCCAGCCGCCGCTGGCGCCCGGGACCGGGGTCAGGCAGTGGCGTTCGCTAGCCGTTGCAGGCTTTTCGCATACAGGTCTGGCGGCAACGGTCCCTTCTCCGCCATGGCCAGGTTGGCGCGGAGATGATCAGTACTGGACGTGCCGACGATGGTGCTGGACAGAGCCGGGTGGCTGAGCGTGAAGCGCAGCACGAACTCCAGCCGGGGCATCCCGTCGAGCAGGTCATCCAGGTCCGCCGACTGCCACCGGCGCTGGCCCTCGCCCGCGGGCAGGCCCAGCGGCCCCTGCTGCCAGTCCTTGTCCCCGGCCGGGCCGCCGCGGGCCGCGCCGCCCCGGATCAGCGTGCCCGCGCCCGCCGCGGCCGCAGCGGTGATCAGCTCCTCGTGCTCGCGCTGCACCGCCGAGTAGGGGATCTGGAACACGTCGAACACGCCCATGGCGATGTGCTCGGGCAGGTGCGGCCGGATGCCGGACATCCCGATGAAACGGATCTTCCCCTCGTCCCGCAGCGCCTGCAGGGTCTCGATCGTGCCGCCTTCCGCCATCTGCTCCGGACTGGGTGACATGTGCACCTGCACCAGGTCCAGCCGGTCCGTGCCGAGCCGGCCCAGGCTCTGCTCCACTCCGGCCCGGACGTTGGCCGCGGTGTAGTCGTGCGGGAACGGCGGCCTGGCCCCGGGCGAGGGCGGCCCGAGCAGGCAGCCGCACTTGGAGGCGAGGAAGTACTCCTCCCGCCGGTGGCCGATGTACCGGCCGATGAGCTCCTCGCTCCGGCCGTAGTCGGGGGAAGTGTCGATCAGGTTGATGCCGCCGTCGAGTACCGCGTTGAGCAGCCGGCCCGCCTCGTCGTCCGCGATGGCCGGGCCGTGTGGCTGGCCGCGCAGTTCCATGGCCCCGTAGCCGAGGATGGTGACATCCGTCCCGGTCCGCCCCAGCGGGCGCGTCTGCATCGTCATAGCCGCACGCTACCGCCGGGCGCGCCGCCCGGTCAGCGCAGGGTGATGACGTTGGCGGTGATCAAGGCCGCGGCATCGGAGGCCAGGTAGGCGATGACCTCGGCGACCTCGGCCGGGCTGGCGATGTGCACCTGGTTCCGGTTCGCGGCCACGGCCTGGCGGACCGCGTCGGTGACCCAGCCGGTGTCGGTGACCGGGGGATGCACCATGTTCGCGGTGATCCCGTACGGGGCCAGTTCCAGCGCCGCGGACATGGTGTAGTTCACCTGCGCCGCCTTGGCTGCGCCGTACGACACCTCCTCCGGGAAACCCAGGTCACCGCCGGAGGTCAGCCCGATGATCCGGCCCCAGTCCGCGCCGCGGGCCCGGTGCCGCCGGGCGAACTCGCTGATCAGCAGGGCCGCCGCCATCGTGTCCACGCTGAACTGCTGCCGCCAGGTCGCCGCAGACACCAGCTGCAGCGACCGGCCGAGCCAGTCCTCGCCGTCCGCCACGAACGAGTCGGCCACCCAGCCGGTGGCGTTGTTGACCAGGATGTCCACCGGCCCCAGCACCGCCTCGGCCTCGTCGAACAGCGCGGCCGGGGCGGCCGGGTCGGCCAGGTCGGCCTCGATGGCCACCGCCCGGCCGCCCTCCGCCCGGATGTGCGCCGCGACCGGCTCGGCGTCGCGCCTCCGGTTATCCCGGGACGCCTGCGGGATGCCCGGATCCTCAGCATCCTGCAGCCGCAGGAACGTGCACAGCACGGCGCAGCCGCGCCGCGCCAGCGTGATCGCGGTCGCCGCGCCGATGCCATGGTTGGCGCCGGTCACGATCGCCGTATGAGTACCGGCCGTCATGGGTCCAGCGTGTCAGGCTGGGACCAGTTCGGCCAGGATGTGCTCGCGGGACACGTCATGCCCGTGTGAGCCGCTGGCGTGCTGCTGGACTGCGGCGACCAGCTCATCGACCTGGTCAGCGCGTGCGGCGCGGAACTCGATGCCGCAGGGGCACAGGGCCATCCGCGCTCCGTCGCTGCCTGCCGTCCCCGGCTGCTGCTGAGGAGCGGGCGCCACGTCGATGATGACGCACGGCTCGGTGCCGACCACCCACGCGTCATGCCCAGGGCTGACCACGTGCGCGTCGCCTGGGCCGAACTCGGCCTCGGTGCCGTCGTCCATCCGCACCGCGAATCGCCCGGAGATGACGTAGCCGGTGTGCGCGGCCGGGCAGGAATCCGTTCCGGCGGCCGGCTTGACGTCGATGGACCAGCGCCAGCCCGGCTGGAAGACCGCCCGCGCGATGGTCATCCCGGGCGGGCTGACCAGGTTCAGGTCGCCGTTCTCGAAGCCGTGCTTCTGGTCGGGGGTGTCGAGGTTCTTGACTGCGATGGTGGTCATGGCCGTTACCTCCGGTCCGTGGTGATCAGGTACCGGAATCGTGCGTCCGCGCGCCCGGGCGGCGCATCGGTCATACCACGTAACCCGGGGACCGGGGCGGCGGCCCAGCCGGGCGATCAGGCCAGCGCCCGCCGTCATCGCCTCGTCCACCCGGCCAGCCAGGGCCTCGACCAGCCGGTTCTCAACGGCGATGGCCTCAGCAGGGGAAACTCCGGCGGACTGGCTGAGCAACGCGGCCGCCCGGCGCAGCGTGTCCACCGCCGTGGCCAGTGCTCCCCGGGTCAGTGCCGCCGCGCCGGATTCAGCCAGCAGCCCGCCCGCCCGCGCGGTGTCGCCTGCCTGCACCGCCAGGTCGGCGGCGGTGTCGCGGCACGGCCCGGGCAGGCCGGGATGCGCCGCCTCGAACGCGGCCAGCGCCGCGGTAGCCAGCGCCACCCGCCGCGGCGGGACCAGCCCGGCCGCCACCGTCTCCCGTGCCATCCGTGCCGTCGGTCATCGGGACGATCGTGCCGAGCGGGGCCAGCCACGCGCCGGGCAACGCATCAGCTGGCAGTTGGCGGTCCCGCAGTGCTTGCAGCAGCGCCTCGGTCAGCGGCCGGAACGGGGTGCTCGCCCCGGACAGCACCGCCCGCCCGGTGATCACCACCGCGCCCTGGCTGCTGGCCCGACTGGCCAGCTCCCGGGCCAGCCGGGACTTGCCGATCCCTGGCTCGCCCGTAACGAATATCAGCTGCCCGGTACCGGCCAGGGTTGCGGCCAGCGCCGCGGTCAGCGCCGACAACTCCGCGTCCCGGCCTACCAGGACCGGGCACAGCACGTCCCCCACCCCGCTATTGTGACCACCCGGCCCGCTCCCGGGTACCACCTGCGCTGGAGGTGACTGTGCTGTTCGCCGCGAACTTGTCGATGCTGTGGGCGGATCTGCCGCTGCCGGACCGGTTCGAGCGGGCGGCCCGGGCCGGCTTCGCCGCGGTGGAGCTGTGGTGGCCGGGTGCGGCGGCTGAGTCACTGCCTGCGCTGGTCTCCCGGTGGGGGTTGCGGCTGGCGCTGCTGAACTTCGACGGCGGCGACCTGGCCGCCGGTGATCGTGGTCTCGCCGCCGATCCGGCCCGCCGGGATCAGCTGCGCAGCAACGTCCCGGTGGCCCTGCGGATCGCCCAGGCCTGCGGCTGCGAGCGGCTGAACCTGCTGGTCGGCCTGCGCCAGCAGCAGTACTCACTGGGCCAGCAGATGGACTGCGCCCGGGAGAACGTGGCCTGGGCCGCTGACCTCGCCGCGCAGTTCGGCTGCCAGGTGATGATCGAGGCCATCAACCCGATGGACAACGGGCCCTGCCTGCTGACCACGACCGCGGTCGCCGCGGTGTTCGCCGGCGAGGTGGGCCGCCGGAATGTCCGGCTGCAGTACGACGTGTACCACATGCAGCGGACCGAAGGTGATCTCACCGCGACCCTGGACACCTACTGGGACCTCATCAGCCACATCCAGGTCGCGGACGTGCCCGGCCGCGGCGAGCCGGGCACCGGCGAGATCAACTACCCGTTCATCCTTGATCATCTCCGCGGCAAGGGTTATCAGGGTGCGATTGGCCTGGAGTACCACCCGTCGGGCGGCCGCCCCGAGGACTCCTTCGGCTGGCTGGCCGCCTACCGCGCAGCAGAGCGCCGCGCAGCAGAGCGCCGCGCAGCAGAGCGCCGCGCAGCGGAACGCCGCGCAGCCGGGCCCGGGCCCGATCGCACCTGAAGTAAAAATTGTTTGACACGGAGTCTGGTCTGCTTTACATTGACGATGTCAAACATTATTTACATTGCCTGGTCTGGGGACAGCGATGTCGTACGAGGAAAAGGGCACCTGGGTCTACCTCGTGACCAGCGCCGGGGGCTACCTGGTCTATCTCGTGATCGTCCTCGGCCGGGTGCTGCATTCTCCCGTCGCGGACGTGTCCTACATCCCGGTGCTGCTGTGGACGGCCGGCGCCTCGATAGTCGCGTTGACCGCGGGCCGCGTTCTGGTCGAGACCGCGAGCCCCAGCGACAGCCGCCGGAGCGACGTCCGGGACAAGGAGATCTCCCGGTTCGGCGAGTACGCCAGCCGCTGGTTCGTCATTGCCGGCGCGGCAGCGGGCCTCATCATGGCGATGGCCCGGTGGGAGTACTTCTGGATCGCCAACGTCATCTATCTCGGGTTCGTCCTGTGGGCGGTCGCCGGGTCCGTACTGAAGATCGCCGCCTACCGGCGGGGCCTGTAGCCCACCGTGATGACCAAGCCGACCAGGATCACCAACTCCATCCGCGCGCTGCGGTTCGCTCAGGACGAGATGACCCAGGCACAGCTCGCGGAGCGTATCGGCGTGACCCGGCAGACCATCATCGCCATCGAGCAGGGCCGCTACTCACCGTCCCTGGAGGTGGCCTTCCAGATCGCCCGGGTGTTCAAGGTGCCGCTCGACGAGGTGTTCCAGTATCCCGACGGCCGGGGAGAGGTCCGATGAGGGCTGCCGTGCACCGGGCGATGTCCCGCGGAAATCCGGCCGTGATTCGATGGAGGACAGGCCAGGGATCGCTGACGGAAGGGACGAGCCGTGGACCGGAGGTCGAGCCAGGCGGGGCAGCACCGTGTCGTGGTGATCGGTTCCGGGTTCGGCGGGCTGTTCGCCACCAAGGCACTACGCCGGGCCCCGGTCAGCGTCACCCTGATTGACCGCAACCCCTATCACCTGTTCCAGCCGCTGCTCTACCAGGTGACCACGGGCATCCTGTCCGAGGGCGAGATCGCCCCGCCCGCCCGGGAGGTCCTCAGCCGCCAGGACAACGCCCGGGTGCTGCTGGGCGAGGTGACCTCGATCGATCTCGGTGCGCGGACGGTCATGTCCGAGGTGCTGGACATGGTGACGGTCACTCCCTACGACAGCCTGATCGTCGCGGCCGGGGCGGGCCAGTCCTACTTCGGCCATGACGAGTTCGCCGAGTTCGCACCCGGGATGAAGTCCATCGACGACGCCCTGGAACTCAGGGGGCGGATCTTCGGCGCCTACGAACTCGCCGAGCTGCAGACCGACGACGCCAGCCGCGCGCCGTGGCTCACCTTCGTGGTGGTCGGGGCCTGCCCGACCGGGGTGGAGATGGCCGGGCAGCTGTCCGAGCTGTCCCGGCGCAGCCTGCGCCGGGACTTCCGCTCGTTCGACCCGGCGCAGACCCGGGTGGTCCTGGTCGAGGCGACCGGCGCGGTCCTGGCCAGCTTCGGGGACAAGCTGTCCCAGCGCGCCCTGGACGGCCTGCGGACGCTGGGCGTCGAGGTCGAGCTGAACGCCGCCGTCACCGGAGTCGACGCCGAGGGCGTGGTCATCCGGGACACCAAGGGCGGCGGCACGCGGCGGATCGAGGCGAAGACGAAGTTCTGGGCCGCCGGGGTCAGCGCGTCCCCGCTGGCCGGGCTGCTGGCCGCCGCGGCCGGGGCGGAGCAGGAACGGTCCGGGCAGGTGAAGGTGCAGCCCGATTGCACGCTGCCCGGCCACCCCGAGGTTTTTGTGGTCGGCGACATGATGCAGCTGGGGAGTGCCTCAGGTGTCGCCCAGGTGGCGATCCAGAGCGGCGAGTTCGCGGCCCGGAAGATCAGGGCCCGGCTGGACGGCCGGCCAGGTGAGGAAACCTACCGCTATCACGACAAGGGGACGATGGCCACCATCTCCCGGTTCCGGGCCATCGCCGCGATCGGGCCGCTGCGCGTGTCCGGCCTGCCCGCGTGGCTGCTGTGGCTCGTGGTGCACCTGTACTACCTGGTCGGCTTCAAGAACCGGGTCACCGTGGTGCTGCACTGGGCGGTGACGTTCCTGGGCCGCAGCCGCTCGGAACGCACCACCTCGCTCCGGCTGGCGTTCGGCACCAGTACCCCGACCACGATCAAGCGCACCCTGGTCCAGCAGCACGCCAGCGGGGCGCCCCGGCGCCCGCCAGCTAACGCCGAGCCAGCTAACGCCGAGCCAGCTAACGCGGACCCATCCTGATCAGCGGCCAGGGCCTCAGCGCCCGCGGCCACATGCGCGACCGACCAGGGCTTGGCCGCCAGCCCGGCCACGCAGGCGGCCACGTACTCCGCTGCCGCCCCGCCCCGGTCGAACCCGATCAGCCCGTACCCCACATCGCCGCGGGCCAGCGGCGGCCGGGTCCCGGTGTCCCAGCCGCCGGTGCGGACGAACTCGTCCCAGTTCCCGACGCCGCTCGCCTGCACCTCGATCAGCACCTCGCCCGGCCGCAGCGGGCGCGGGCCCCTGGCCGTCGCGTACCGTGCCGTCCATGACTCAACGCAGCGACGTCTCCGATCTGGGCCTGGCCGGCCGGGTAGCGGTGGTCACCGGGGCGAGCCGGGGGATCGGCCTGGCGATCGTGCGCGGCCTGGTGGCCAGTGGTGCGCAGGTCATCGCCGGCGCCAGGAAATCCTCCACCGGCCTGGACGAGCTGGCCCAGGGCGGCCAGGTCCAGGTGCTAGCGGCCGACCTGGCCGAACCATCCGGGCCGTCCCGGCTGACCGCCCTGGCCGGTGACCGGATCGACATCCTGGTGAACAACGTCGGGAGCGCCCCGGCCCGGACCGGAGGGTTCCTCAGCATCACCGATGAGGACTGGGCCGCCTCGATCACGCTCAACCTGATGGCAGCGGTCCGTGCCACCCGGAGCGCCCTGCCCGTGATGCTCGCTGCTGGCCATGGGGCGATCGTCAGCATCTGCTCGGTCAACGCGCGGCTGCCTGACCCGGCCGTGCTGGACTACAGCGCCGCCAAGGCCGCCCTGGCGAACTTCTCCAAGGCCCTGTCGAAGGAGGTGGGACCGAAGGGGGTCCGGGTCAACACGGTCAGCCCGGGGCCGGTCGCAACCGACCTGTGGCTCGGCCAGGGCGGTGTGGCCGCGACAGTCAGCGCGGCGACCGGCGCCAAGCCCGAGGATGTGGCCGGCCAGGCCGCCGCGCAGTCGGTGACCGGCCGGTTCACCCAGCCCGCCGAAGTAGCCGACCTGGTGCTCTTCCTGGTCAGCGACCGTAGCGCGAACGTTACCGGAGCCGATTTCACCATCGACGGCGGCCTCATCACGACCCTGTGATCCCGGGCCGGCGAGCCAGGTCCTGCCAGGTCCGGCCGGTGCGTACGCTGGCGGGTCGAGCGAGGGGCCTTTGGGCACCGCCCAGGACCGCAGCACCCCGCCGACCTCGATCCGCAGGTCGTAATGCAGCGCCGTCGCGTCATGCAGTTGCACCACGAACCGGGATGCCGTCATCCCGTGACGTTATCGCGGTGGCCCAGCGCGTCGCCGCCGCTACGTCAGTGCGCCGGCCAGGGCGGGGTCGCCGATGGCCAGGCCGCTGCGCGAGTCGAAGAAGTGCATGTTACTGGTGTCCACGCTGACGTCGATGCGCGATCCGGGCCGGACCGTGCTGCGGGCGTTCACCCGCGCGGTCCAGATTGACTTGCCCGCCGCCAGCGGGATGGCCGCCTCCTCTTCCTCCCCGGCATCGGCGGCCAGGTCGGCGGTGTCCTTGTGCTCCACCGGCGGGGCGTCCACCACGAAGATCACGTGGATCTCGCTGCCCAGTTCCTCGATGACGTTGACCTCGATGGGCATCCGCGCCCAGGACGGATCGGCCAGCGCCGCGTCCTCGAAGTCGGATGGCCGGATGCCGAGGATGACGTCCCGGCCGACATAGGCGTCCAGGCCCGGCCGGCCCGCCAGCACCGACGCGGGCATGAGCAGCCGGTGGCCGCCGAACGAGACCGCGGCCTGGCCGCTGTCAACGCTCAGCCGGGCATTGACCATGTTCATCGCGGGCGAGCCGATGAACCCCGCCACGAACAGGTTGATCGGGTGGTCGAACAGGTTCTTCGGCGTGTCCACCTGCTGCAGCAGGCCGTCCCGGAGCACGCTGACCCGGTCGCCGAGGGTCATCGCCTCGACCTGGTCGTGGGTGACGTACACGGTGGTGACCTTCAGCCGCTCGTGCAGCTGGGCCAGGGACGCCCGCATGCCCACCCGCAGCTTGGCGTCCAGGTTCGACAGGGGCTCGTCCATCAGGAACGCCTGCGGCTCCCGGACGATCGCCCGGCCCATCGCCACCCGCTGCCGCTGGCCGCCGGACAGCGCGGCGGGCTTGCGGTCCAGGTACTGCTCCAGGCCGAGGGTCTTCGCCGCCTCGGCCACCCGGCGGCGCGCTTCGTCCTTGGGTATCTGGCGCATCTTCAGCCCGAACGCCAGGTTCTGGCCCACTGTCATGTGCGGGTACAGCGCGTAGTTCTGGAACACCATCGCGATGTCCCGGTCCTTCGGCGGCAGGCTGTTCACGACGTTCTCGCCGATCTGGATCGTGCCCGCGCTGATTTCCTCGAGGCCCGCGATCATCCGCAGCGCAGTGGACTTGCCGCAGCCCGACGGCCCCACCAGGACCATGAACTCGCCGTCCTGGATGTGCAGGTTCAGGTCGTTGACTGCCTTCACCCCGCCCGCATAGGTCTTGTCCACCTGATCGAGCACGATCTGCGCCATGACGTCACTCCAAGGGGTTGGCCGGTTCTGTTTCGTGGCTCTTTCTGCCGGTACTGCCGGGCGCTACGCCGGTACTGCCGGGCGCCGCACCGGTGCTGGCCCGTGGGACAAGCTCGATGGCCAGTTCCTGGCGCAGCGGGCGGACCCGCTCCCGGCGGAGCAGCGCGCACAGCCGGGCCGCGCCCTCGGCGCCGCTGCGCGCGAGCGGCTGCCGGACCGTGCTGAGGCCGAGCAGCGCCGCGGACTCGATGTCGTCGAAGCCGATCACCGACAGCTCCTCCGGCACGGCCACGCCAAGCCGGTCCGCCGCGGCCAGCACACCGATGGCCTGCGTATCGGACGCGGCGAAGATCGCTGATGGGGGATCGGGGGACTTCAGCAGCTGGGCGGCGAGCTCAGCCGCGGTGGCGGCGTCATGCGGGCCGCGGCGGATCAGTTCGGCCTGCCCGCGGCGGCCCGCCGCGGCCAGCGCCTGCTGGTAGCCGCGGAGCCTGCGCGCGGATGAAGTGAAGCCCAGGCCAGCCGGCGGCGGGGCGGACAGCTCGTCGCCGATGAACGCGATCCGCTGGTGTCCCAGGGAGATCAGGTGGCCGGTGGCCAGCCGCCCGCCCGCCACATCGTCGATGACCGTCTGCGGCACCCCGCCGGTAGCGGTGTCCACGGTCACCAGCGTTACGCCGGCCCGGCCGAACTGGGTCACCATCTCAGTGGACAGCGGCAGTGAGATGGTCAGGACCCCGTCCGCCCGTTGCGTGGGCACCAGGGCGTCCAGATGCCGGTCCCGTTCCTGCGCGGTATCCACGTTGTAGACGATCGTGTCGTAGCCCTGCTCCTCCAGCACCGCGAGCGCGCCCGCCACCCGGACCACGACCGAGGGCCGGGTCAGGTGGGAGACGATGACGGCCACGGTCCGCGGGGTGCCGCGGACCAGGGCCGCGGCCGCGTGGCTGGGCCGGTAGCCGAGCCGGTCGATGGCGTCCTGCACGACGCGCACGGTGGCGCCGCGCACATGCTCGCCCCCGTTGAGCACCCGCGACACGGTGCCGATGCCGACACCGGCCTCGGCGGCCACGTCGGCGATGGTGACACGGCGGGCGGCAGGCAACGGGTCTCCCTTCGGCAGCGCCGGTGCTTTTTGGAAGCGTTTCCAAGTCAAAGTGGCATCATTCTCATCCGTGGCGGCAGCGTCGTCAAGACCCGTTTTCCCGCCCTGGCCAGCGCCAGTGCTCTCGCCTATGCGCAGCGGGGCGGGCACGATCTCGCCCGGGAGCTGATCGGGCCCGTGGTCGAGCTGCCGTAGCGCGCGGCCGACCACCCGCCGGGCGATCTCGCCCACCGGGATGGTCACGCTGGTCAGCCGGGGGTACAGCAGGCCGGCCGCGACGCTGCCGTCGAAGCCGGTGACCGCGAGGTCCCGGCCGATCCGCAGCCGCAGCTCAGCGGCCACCCCGTACACCACCGCGGCGAGCCGGTCGCTGCTGGTGATGACCGCGTCGGGCTGGCCGGAGCTGAGCAGCGACCGGACCTTGCGCCGCGCGCTGGCGTCGTCCACCAGCAGCATGTCCACCCAGTCGGCCGGGATGATCCGGCCGGCCAGGCCATCCCGGAACCCGGCGGCCCGCTCGGCGTCCCAGTGGTTCGCCGATCGGTAACCCAGGTAGGCGACCCGCCTGAAGCCCCTGGCCAGAACGTGCTCGACCACGGCCGCGGTGGCCTGGCGGTTATCGATGTCCACCCACTGCTGCGGCAGCGCCGGGCCAGTATGGCCGAAGCAGGCGAACGGCACCCCGGCCTCGGCCAGCAGCGCCACCCGCGGATCGTCTGGCTGCAGCTCAGACAGGACGAACGCGTCCACGCTCCGGCTGGCGATCAGCCGGCGCAGGTCATCCCGCGGGTCCCCGTCCGGGACGACGAGGACCAGGCTGTAGCCGCGGAGCGCGCTCGCGGCGGCGAGCGACTGGAGGAACTGCTGCATGATGTAGTTGCCCGGGAACAGCTGGACCCGCGGCAGCACGTAGGCCAGCTGCCGGGTGCGCCGCGAGCGCATGCTACGTGCCCCGTGATGCGGGTGGTAGCCCAGGGCGGCCATGGCGTCCAGCACCCTGGCCCGGGTCGCCTCGCCCACCCGGCCACTGCCGTTGAGCACGTTCGAGACGGTCTGCCTGCCGACCCCGGCCGCACGGGCCACGTCCTGAATCGTGACCTGCCGCGTAATCGAGGGCCTGGCCTGGGCTGATCGGGACCTGGTCATGTCGTCACGGTACTGCTCGCGCAAAATCACCTCTTGACAGCGCCCCCGGGCAGGGCTTCCATGTGGTAGATCGTTCCATCTACCCGCTGGACGGGCAACCGCTGCCGCGCTGATGGGACCTGCCCCGACGGAGGGAGCCGCCGTGCAGCGACATGGTCAGTCACGGTCAGGCAGCCACCAGCCCGCCCGCCCCGCGGCCGGTCCGGTGCTGGGACGCCGGACCGCAATCAAGACCCTCGGCCTCGGCGCTGCGGCTCTGGCCGCCCCCGGCCTGGTCGCCGGGTGCTCTTCCGGGAGCTCTTCCGGGAGCTCGCAGACCGCGATCGTGTTCGAGGAGACCAAGCCCGAGGTTGTCCCGTACTTCAACAGCGTGGTCGCGAAGTTCAACGGGATGCAGTCGTCGGTATCGGTCACGCACGACTTCTCCTCGAGCCTCATCGCGAAGTTCGTCCGCGGTGATCCGCCCGACATCGACCTCGACAACTACAACCTGACCACGTCCATCTTTGTCGCCCGCGGCGTGCTGGCGAACCTGGCCCACCTGCCGCAGGCCAAGCTCATCGCTCCGGACATCCAGAATCTCGTCACCCAGTACGCCTCGTTCAACGGTGAAACGAGCGTGCTGCCCTATTCGGTGGCGGCCGAGGGTGTCAACTTCTACAACGTGGATCTGTTCGACAAGGTCGGCGCGGACATCCCGAAGACCTGGTCGCAGTTCGTGGCGCTGTGCGAGAAGCTCAAGTCCAAGAACATCACCCCGGTCTACCAGACCTACGGGGACACCTGGACGACGCAGCAGGGCCTGTTCGACTACACCACCGGCGGCATGATCGACGTCGCGGAGTTCTACCGGAAGCTCGCTGCCGAAGGGACCAACCTCAGCAGCAGCTCGCCAGTATCGTTCGAGAAGGATTTCACCCCCGCCCTCCAGAAAATGCTCACGCTGGCGCCCTATTTCAACGAGGACGCGTTCGCCCGGCACTACAGCGACGGCAACCTCGCGTTCGCGAACGGGCAGGCGGCCATGTACATGCAGGGGCCGTGGGCCGTCGGTGAGGTGCTGGCGATCAAGCCGAAGCTCAAGATGGGCACGTTCCCGCTGCCGGTCACCGACAACCCGGCCGACACCAAATGCCGGGTCAACCTCGACCTGGCCATCTGGCTGCCCCGGTCACAGGCGCCGGGGCAGCGGGCCGCGGCCGTCAAGTTCCTCGATTACCTGATGCAGCCGACCCTGATGAACTCCTATAACCAGGCCAATCTCGCATTCTCGCCGCTCAAGAATGCCCCGCCGCAGAAGAACCCGATCGTTTCCGGCCTCGAGCCGTACGTCCGCTCCGGCCGGTTCTACCAGGGCGCGGGAACCTACGTGCCGATCACCATCCCGGTCGGGAACTACATCCAGGAAATGATGCTGAGCAAGAGTGTCGGCGGCTTCACGTCGTCGATGGACGGGGATTTCCGGCGGCTGGCCGTCCGGACATCGGCGTGAGCGCCGGATCGAGGAGGCAGGCATGACCGCGACCATAGCGCCTTCCAAGGAAACCGCGACCACAGCGCCTTCCCGGGTGGGCTTGTCCGGCACTATCAAGAAGATCTTCTTTCCAGTGGCGCCGACGTACCTTTTTATGATCATCCCGGCGATCCTCCTGTTCACGTTCTTCATCACCTACCCGACGATCGTAGGGATGTTCTACAGCTTCACGAACTACGTCGGGTACGGAGCATGGCACTTCGTCGGGTTCGCCAATTACAAGGCCGCGTTCGCTGACCCGAACATCCGGCACTCCTACGGATTCACGATGCTGTTCGCGGTCACCGCGACGATCGTCGTCAATGTGACCGCGATGCTGCTGGCGCTCGCGCTGAACTCCAAGATCAGGTGGCGGGCCGGGTTCCGTACGCTTTACTTCATGCCCATGGTGATCTCGGGCCTGGTCATCTCTTACGTCTTCACCTTCATCCTCTCCACATCTGTCCCGATCATCGCGTCCGAGATCCACTTCGCCCCGCTGGAAACCAGCATCCTCGCCAATCCGAACACCGCCTGGCTCGGCGTCGTGTTCGTGGCTTCCTGGCAGGCCATCCCGGGCGCGATTGTCATCTTCCTGGCCGGCTTGGTCGCCATCCCGACCGAGGTGTACGAAGCCTCCTCGATCGATGGGGCGACGATCTGGCAGCGGTTCTGGTATATGACTTTCCCGCTGCTCTTCCCGTTCTTCATCATTAACTCCGTGCTGTCGTTCAAGGCCTTCCTCAACGTGTATGACGTGGTGGTCGGCCTGACCAACGGCGGCCCGGGCACCGCGACCACGAGCGTGGCGCAGACCATCTTCACCGGTTTCTTCGATGGTGACTACGCCTACCAGATGGCGAACGCCGTTATCTTCTTCATCATCACGGTGCTCTTGTCGATTCTCCAGCTAAGCATTGTCCGGCGTCGGGGAGGGAGTCTCATCTAATGGCTACCCAGGTAGGCACTCCGATAGCGGCCGGCGCACCACGGATCGCGAGACGCCGAAGGTCTGTCCGGCGTGATGAGCGCGGCCGGGTCAACTGGGGGCTGACGGTCATCATCGCGGTCTGCTCCCTGACCATCCTCATCCCGCTGTACTTCGCTATCGCGATGGCGCTGAAGTCACCGGCCCAGACCGGCTCGGGCACCGGCTTCAACTTCCCCTGGCCGATGCACTGGGGGAACTTCAGCGCCGCCTGGGATCTGACCAATACCCCGCTGGCATTCTCGATGAGCCTGCTGGTCACGGTGATAGCCGTGGTCGGGGAAATAATGGTGAGTTCTCTCGCGGCCTGGGCGATCGTGCGCAACTGGGGCCACTGGCAGTTCCGCGCGTCGTTCTTCTACCTGCTGGCCGCCATGTTCATCCCTTTCCCGGTCATCGCACTGCCGCAGGTCAAGCTCACGGCCGCGATCGGCCTCGACAACCCGTTCGGCGTCGCGTTCCTGCACATCATGTTCCAGCTGGCGTTCAACGTGCTGCTCTACTCCGCGTTCATCCGGTCGATTCCGGTCGAGCTGGAGGAGAGCGCGCGGATGGACGGCTGCACGACCTGGCAGTCCTTCCGGATGGTTGTGCTGCCGCTGCTGGCGCCGATGAACGCCACCGTGGGCATCTTCGCCTTCCTGCAGTCATGGAACGACTTCATGATGCCGCAGCTGATCACCGCGAACCCGAAGTGGCAGACCCTCCCGGTGATCCAGTACCTGTTCCAGGATCAGTTCACCACGAACTTCAACGTCGCCTTCGCGTCCTATCTCATGGCGATGATCCCGACTCTCATCGCCTTCCTCATCGCCCAGCGCTGGGTCATCAACGGCATCATGCGCGGCTCCATCAAGTAATGCGGCGCGATCAGGCAATGCGGCCTGCCAGCACCGAGCCGGCACCGGCTGGCAATCGCGCCGCGGCGGCCAGCTGGTGGCGGCAGGCGGTGGTCTACCAGATCTACCCGCGCAGCTTCGCCGACACCGACGGCGACGGCCTGGGCGACCTGCGCGGGATCATCTCCCGTGTCCCTTACCTGGCCGCCCTGGGCATCGACGCGGTCTGGCTGAGCCCGTTCTACCCGTCTGCGCTCGCCGACGGCGGCTACGACGTGGACGACTACCGCGATGTCCACCCGCAGCTGGGTACCCTCGCCGACTTCGACGAGATGGCGGCCAGGCTGCACGCGGCCGGGTCTGAAGGTGATCGTCGACATCGTGCCGAACCACAGCTCGAACCGGCACGCCTGGTTCCGCGAGGCGCTGGCCTCCCCGCCCGGCTCGGCCGCCCGGGACCGGTACATCTTCCGCGACGGGCTGGGCCCGGACGGCGCCGCGCCCCCCTCGGACTGGGACTCCCTGTTCGGCGGCCCGGCCTGGACCCAGGTCAGCGACGGGCAGTGGTACCTGCACCTGTTCACCGCGGAGCAGCCGGACCTGAACTGGGCGAACCGCGAGGTCCGCGAAGATTTCCTGACCACGCTGCGGTTCTGGTCGGACCGCGGGGTGGACGGCTTCCGGGTGGACGTGGCGCACGGGCTGGCCAAAAACCTGGCCGCGCCACTGGCTGGCAAAGGGCAGCTGGCCGACACGGCACTGCCACCCGGGACGCACCCGCTCTGGGATCGCGACGAGGTGCATGACATTTACGCGGAATGGCGTCAGGTCTTCAACGAATACCAGCCGCCGCGTACCGCCGTGGCCGAAGCCTGGGTCCCGCCCGCCCGCCGGCCGCGTTACGCCAGCCCGGACGGCCTCGGCCAGGCGTTCAACTTTGACCTGCTGGAAGCGAACTGGGAGGCCGGCCAGTTCCGGGCGACGATCAGCGAGAGCCTGGCCGGGGCCCAGCAGCACGGCTCGTCCACCACCTGGGTGCTGTCCAACCATGACGTGGTCCGCCACCCCACCCGGTACGGGCTGCCGCTGGAGGACGAGGGCAGTCACCAGAACCCCCGGGCCTGGCTGCTGAGTGACGGCACCACGCCACCGCTGGACCGTGCGCTCGGTCTCCGCCGGGCCCGCGCAGCCATCCTGCTCATGCTGGCCCTGCCCGGATCGGCCTACCTTTACCAGGGCGAGGAACTTGGCCTGCATGAGGTCGGCGACCTGCCCCGGGACCTGCTCGCCGATCCGGCCTTCTGGCGGTCCGGCGGGACGGAAAAGGGCCGCGACGGCTGCCGGGTCCCGCTGCCCTGGACGACCTGTGGCCCGTCGTTCGGCTTCGGCGCGGCCACCGCCCACCTGCCGCAGCCCACCTGGTTCGGCGCGGTCAGCGTCCAGGCGCAGGAACAGGACGAGGCCTCCACGCTGAGCCTGTACCGTGCCGCGCTCCGCTGGCGGCGCAGGCTGCTGGCCGCTGAGGTGCTCGACTGGCTGCCCGGAGCGGAGCAGGTGGTGCACTTCAGCCGGCCGCGCGGCTGGCAGTCGGTGACCAACTTCGGCCCTGGCCCGGTGCCGCTGCCGCCCGGAACGGTCCTCCTGGCCAGCGCCCCGCTGGACGGAGACCAGCTGCCCGCCGACACCACCGCCTGGCTGCTGCACCCCTGAGGGCGTCCTTGTGGCCGTGACCGGGCCCGCTGGCTTACCAGAGGCCGGCTTCGGTGCCGGTGGTGACGGTCACCCCGTGCGTGGTGAGCTCGGCCGCGACCTGGGCAGGGTCGTCCGGCGTGATCACCGGGCGCACCCTGGCGTCCAGGTCGAGCACCAGCGCCACCGACTTGCGCGGCCGGTGCGGGTCGAAATTGAACCAGTGCACGAGATCACCGGTGCCGTGGATCCGCCACCGGCCCAGCGGGCCGAGCGGTACCTGGCGTACCTGCCGGATCGCCAGGTACCGGATCCGCTTCGGCCCGGCCAGGTGGTAGTGCCGGATGATGAGCTCCCGGTCGGTGCAGATCACCCGGCCGTCGTCATAGCCCGCCATGCGTGCAGCGTAACGCGGCGGCCAGGTCAGTCCAGCTCCGCGCCGACGCGCTCGCGGATCTCCTGCACGGCCCAGTTGTTGCCGTCCGGGTCGGTGAAGAAGACGAACTTCCCGCCGTCCCGCGGGTCCAGCGTCTGCACCGGCGTCACCTCGATGCCCCGCCCGGCCAGCTCGGTGCGCGCCGTCTCGATGTCGCTGACGACCAGCTGGAAGCTGGCGGCTGACCCGGCGCCCTCCGCGCTCAGCCGGGCGGGGCCGATCACCACCGAGCAGGCCGATCCGGGCGGGGTCATGTGCACCACCCGCATTTCTGGCGTGGGCATCGTGTCCGCGTCCAGCTGGAATCCCAGCTTGTCCAGGTAGAAGCTCTTCGCCCGATCGACGTCGGTGACCGGGACCACGACGACTTCCAGTTTCCAGTCCATGTTCATCCTCCTTGTTCGCGCGTTTGAACGACGCTCTCAGCCCAAGGACGGAGCTGCCGCGCGGGTCTCGACATCCCCGGGAAATCTGCTGCAACTTTTTTGGGGCGGATTCTGATGGATCCTCACCCCCCGGCCTGGAACAGGTTGATCCGGAAGGCATGGCCGAGGAGCGGGTCAGCGAGCGGCAGCAGCCACCGGTACCGGGCCGGCAGCTGCGCGCGCAGGGCTGCGGGCGGCCGGGTGATCGTGGTGGATTCCGCCAGCCGCAGCCCGAACCGCTCCAGCGACCGCGGATCGTCGCAAGCCCAGGCCCACCGCGCCGGGATGTGGCGCCGGGCGGCCAGCTTGTGCTGCTGGTCGAAAGTCCGCTGCGAGTAGGTGTCCAGGGCGAGCCAGGCGCCGGGAAAACGCTGCGCGATGCGGCTCAGTGCCTGCATGGCCTGACCTTCCGGCAGGTAGACCAGGACTCCCTCGGCCACGAAGAAGTACGGACCCGGGCTGTCCGCCACGGCCGGCAGCCAATCCTCGTCCAGCACGGACGCGGGTACCATCCGGCGGCGGCCGGAGTCGGTGAAGAACCTCCGGCGCAGCTCGATCGTGTCCGGCAGGTCCAGGTCGAGCCAGTGGACCTGGCCGTTGTCCACCCGTTCGAACCGGGCGTTCAGGCCGGTGCCGATCTCCACCACGGTCCCGGCCGGATGCTCAGCCAGGAATGTGCGGACCCACAGGTCCATGATCGCGGTGCGCAGCACGGTGACCGACCCGCCCGCGCCGCGGCCATATTTGGCGGCGTCGTAGTCGATCGAGCGCACCATCGCCAGGGCCTTGGGATCGCGCAGCACAGGCCGTTTCCGCTGCGTCTCCCGGGCCCGGGCGGCCAGCGGGATGAACAGGGTCTGCTGGACCGCACCAAGCTCTGCCGCGTGCTGGCCAGCCCGGTTGTCTGAATCAGGCACGTCACCCATGAGAGCAGCGCTCCTCCTTATCTGGACGCTTACCTGGACCGGACCGCCACTGCGCGTCCGCTGGCACCAGGGTCCTAGCCGTCATGCGGACTATCATGACCCGCAGCCGTGCTGCCCTGACCCGCAGCTGTGCCGTGCCAGCCAGGCGAGCCGTCCATGCCACGGCGGAGAGTTCAGGAGCCGGTCATGTCGATCCAGTCCTTCCAGCGGTACCCGCTGCTGTTCGGCCCATCCCCGGTGCACCGGCTGGAACGGCTGACCCAGCACCTGGGCGGCGCGCAGATCTGGGCCAAGCGGGAAGACTGCAATTCCGGAATCGGCTACGGCGGCAACAAGACCCGGAAGCTCGAGTACCTGGTCGCGGATGCCCTGGCCAAGGGCTGTGACACGCTCGTGTCCATCGGCGGCGTGCAATCCAACCACACCCGCCAGGTCGCGGCGGTGGCGGCCCGGGCCGGGTTGCGCTGCGTGCTCATCCAGGAAAGCTGGGTCGAATGGCCGGACCCCGTTTACGACAAAGTCGGCAACATCCTGATCAGCCGCCTGGCTGGCGCGGACGTCCGGCTGGTCCGCGCCGGATTCGGCATCGGCTTCAAGGAGAGCTGGGAGCAGGCGCTGCGTGAGATCGAGCAGGCTGGTGGCCGGCCCTACGCGATCCCCGCTGGCGCGTCCGACCATCCGCTCGGCGGGCTCGGCTTCGCCGCCTGGGCGTACGAGCTGGCTGGACAGGAACGCGAGCTGGATGTCTTCTTCGACACCATCGTGGTGTGCTCGGTGACCGGTAGCACCCAGGCAGGCATGGTGGCTGGTTTCGCGGCGCTGGCCCAGGCCGGTGGCCGGCCGCGGCGCATCCTCGGCATCGACGCGTCCGCCAAGCCAGCCGAGACTCGTGACCAGGTCGCCCGGATCGCCCGGAACACCGCCACGCTGATCGGGGTCGAGCGGGAAGTAGTTGCCGCGGACATCGAGCTGGACGAGCGGTACCACGCAGGCACCTACGGCATCCCCGATCGGGCGACGCTCGACGCCATGCTCCAGGCGGCCCGCACCGAAGGCATGATCACCGACCCGGTCTACGAGGGAAAGTCCATGGCCGGGCTGATCGACCTGGTGACCCGCGGCGAAATCGATCGCTCCGCGACCGTGCTCTACGCCCACCTCGGCGGCCAGCCCGCCCTCAACGGATACAGCGCCCTGTTCTCCTGAGCCCGCCCCGCCGCTCAGGTGAGGGCGCGCCCGGGTGGCCAGCGGCTGTGCCGGGCGCGGCCGCTGCCGCGCCTGCCTGCTGCGGCCTGCCCGCTCTAGCTGTCGCGCTTCAGCTTGCGCCAGCCGCCGGCCCGGTTATTGGCGATGATGGCCCGAAACATCTCGGTGAGCGCGGCCGCGTTGATGACCTCACCCTGGCGGAAGGCAACCGTGCGGGCCGTGGAGTTGCCGTGGCCCGCCGTGATGATCCCGTGCGGGTCGGGCACGATGCCGCCGTCGTAGAGGAACACGTTGACGTGGTCCATGGCGGCCAGCAGCGCGCAGATGTTGCCCTGCAGCACGAAGTAAGGCTGCCGGGTGCGCTTGATGGTCTCCGCCACCTCCGGGTCTGCCGCGTGCACCAGCTGGCGGACCTCCCGGCAGATGTCCTGCTGCCAGCCGGGCAGCGCCTCGATGTAGGCATCGACGCGCGGGTCAGCCGCGTATGTCATGGTGGAAGTATGGACTATCGCACTCTGGGAGCCAGCGGCTGCGCGGTGTCGAGCCTGGGCCTGGGCACCATGACGTTCGGGGTGGAGTCCGACGAGTCAGCCGCGCACGATCAGCTGGACCACTTTGTCGAGGCGGGCGGCACGTTCGTGGACACCGCGGACGTGTACGGCAACGGGCGGTCCGAGGAGATCATCGGGCGCTGGTTCGCCCGCCGGTCGGCAGACTTCACCGCGCCGGTGGTCCTGGCCACCAAGGGCCGCTTCGGCCCAGGCGAATCCCCGAACGACACCGGGCTGTCCACGTGGCACCTGACCCGTGCGCTGGACGCCTCGCTGCGGCGGCTCGGGCTCGACTCGGTCGACCTGTACCAGCTGCACGCGTTTGACCCGCTGACCCCGATCGAGGAGACCCTGCGCACGCTGGACGGGTTCATCCGGGCTGGCAAGATCCGCTACTACGGGCTGTCCAATTTCACCGGCTGGCAGCTGACCAAGCTGGTGCACCTGGCCCGCGCGCTGAACATGGCCCCGCCGGTCACCCTGCAGCCGCAGTACAGCCTGCTGGTCCGCGAGATCGAATGGGAGATCGTGCCCGCGGCCATCGACGCGGGGATGGGCCTGCTGCCGTGGAGCCCGCTCGGCGGCGGCTGGCTGTCCGGCAAGTACCGGCGGGAGGAGCGGCCGTCCGGCGCCACCCGGCTGGGCGATGACCCGCACCGCGGCATGGAGGCCTGGGACCGGCGCGGCACGGAGCGCACCTGGCAGGTCATCGACGCGGTGCAGAAGATCGCGGCCGGCCGCGGCGTGTCCATGGCCGAGGTCGCCCTGGCCTGGGTGACCGGCCGCCCCGGGGTGACCTCGACCATCCTCGGGGCCCGGACGATGCAGCAACTGGAGGCGAACCTGCGGTCGGCCGGGTTGCGGCTGTCCGCGGCGGAGGTCAGCGCGCTGGACGCGGCCAGTGACCCGCACCCGCCGGACTATCCCTACGGGGAGATGGGCGTGGCGCAGCGCGACCGCAGCATCGCCAGTGGCTAGAAGCCAGCCTGCTCCAGCCGGGCCAGGTGGTAACGCCACACGCTGCTGGTATTCAGCCCGGCACCCAGGTCGGGTAGTTCCGCGGCATCAGCGTCCGGCAGCACCGGGGCACTGCGGCCGGCCTGGGCGATGTCGAGCGTGATGCGGGCCAGTGCCTCCAGGTTGAGGGCCCGGATCGCGGCCTCGGCCACGGTCTGGCCGGTCGCGGTCAGCCCGTGCCCGCGGAGCACGCAGACATCCGCGGTCCCCATCGCCGCCAGCATCTCCTGGGCCAGGCTGGGCCGCCGGATCAGCACCCCGCGGGGATAGACCGGGACACCAGCCCGGGCCATCCGCATGGCGGGGATGTTGAACGCGCCGATGATTGGCTGCAACGGAAGACCGGCCAGGTCGCTGCTGACCACCGCTGGCGGGTGCACGTGCACCACCGCGGAGATCCCGGGCCGGGCCCGCAGGGTCTCCGCATGGATCGGGAACTCGCCCGGCAGGGCGTACCCCGCGGGCAGGTCAGCGGCCCCGTCCAGGCGGGCCAGATGCACGTCGTCCGGGGTGGTGAACAGCAGGCCGCGTTCCTGCGGCCCGCGGCAGCGGACCAGCAGCGTGTCCGGGCCGGTCCGGACACTGACATGGCCCAGCACATCGGCGGCCAGCCCCTGGTAGGCCAGCACCCGGCAGGCCTGCGCGACCACTGTCCGCAGTCCAGCAACGTCCATCCCGTCCTCCTCGCGCGGCCTGGTCTCTCCCCATGATCGCGGGGACTGGTGCCACACCGCACCGCCAATCCGCACGATCATGAACGCACCCCCGGGACGCCCTGGGGGCGGCGGGCCGCTGGACGCGTTGCGGGATGGCATCTAGTATGCAGAAACAACTTCTGCTGATGGGACTCGATGTTGACTGTGGGCCCTACCCCAGCGCATCACCACGGAGGGCGTTATGACGGTCGGGAGCGACGGAATGAAGGCGGCATTCGTTGACGCCACCGGGCAGCCAGCGCCCAAGCTGGACGACCTGTGGCCGTCGATCGTCATCCCGAAGGAGGACATCGACGCGGAGATCGCCCGGCTCGCGGACCTGCCGCGGCCCGCGGACGGCAGGCGCCGGTCGCTGATCGTGCACCCCTGCTCCACCGGGGCCGGCCCCGGGCTGGCACCGGGCATCCAGCTCAGCCTGGAGGTGCTGCGGCCGGGCGAGCGGACCAGCCCGATCCGGCACAACTCATCCCAGGTCGTCTTCTGCATCCAGGGCGCCGGGCGGGTGGTGATCGACGGCCGGGAGCGGAAGTTCGGCACCTACGACGTGTGGAACACCCCGTCGATGGCGCCGTATGTGCACGTCAACGACACCCGTGAGGTGCAGGTCCGGCTGGTCTACTCGAACGCCGCGCTGCTGGAGAAGCTGAACATCCACTACGTGGACGACGCGCCGAACGAGGCGCTGCCGCAGGAACTGGAGCAGGACACTGACTCCATCCGCAACCCGTTCGCCGACGCGATGCCGCTGGCCGGGGCCCGGGCCGGGGAGCAGCTCATGTCCTACGAGCGGCTGATCAACCCGCCGGTGCAGGACTCGCCCGCGCTGATCTGGCCCTGGCCGGACGTGAAGGCCGAACTCGACAAGCTGCACGCGCTCGGGCCGGGCTACCGCGGCCGCCGCCTGTACCTGCTGTACAACCCCGCCACCGGCCGGACCAACGGCACCACGCACAGCTTCTTCGCCACCATGACCATCCGCCCGGCGGGCATCGTGGACCGGCCGCACCGGCACACCGCGGCGGCCATCAACTACTACTTCCAGGGTGCGGGCCGCTCGGTCGTCGGCGGGAAGGTCTACCCGTGGAAGGCGGGCGACCTGATGCTGTCCGCGCCTGGCTGGGCGGTGCACAATCACGCCTCCGGTGACGCGGACGTGTACGAGCTGACCGTGCAGGACAGCCCGGTCAACCTGGCCATGGACTCGCTGCTGTGGCAGGAGGACCTGAAGCGGCCGCCGGTCCTGATCGGCTCGCACACCGGATGGTCGACCAACCGCGAGGTGCCATGAGCCCCGCCGCGCCGCCCGGCGGCCCGGCCGGTGCCTGGCTGCGCGGGTCGTTCGTGCCGCTGGTCACCCCGCCGAGGTCGGCCGGGGTACCGGCCTGCCGCTGCTCATCTCATCTAGCACCTCCCGGGCCGGGCCGCGGTGACGATCCGCGTGGACAGCGTGGCCGAGATCGCAGCAGGCTGCCGGTGCTGGCCGGGATGAAGTACGCGGGCCGGGATCTCGGCTATCTGACCGGACCTGCTGGCCCGGCCCGTGGCCGGGCTGGCCGATGAAGATTAGCGTCACCCGGGGAGGCGGTGCGTGATGGTGAGCGGGGGAGGCCTGGACGCGGCAGCGGCGGATCTCGACGCGCGGCAGATCTACGCGCTGCTGACGTCCCTGGTCGTGCCGCGGCCCATCGCGTGGGTGTCCACCCTGTCCGCGGCGGGGCAGCGCAACCTCGCCCCGCATTCGTATTTCAACTTGATATCGTCGGACCCGCCTATCATCCATGTCACCAGTAGCCAGCGTCGCGGCCGGCTCAAGGACACGGCGCGCAACATCGTGGAATCCGGGGAGTTCGTGGTGAACGTGGCGACCCGAGCACAGGTGGAGCTGGTCAATCACACCAGCGCGGAATGGCCGCCGGACGAGGATGAGTGGGCGTGGGCCGGCCTGGCCGGTCAGCCCAGCCGCTGCGTGGCCCCGGAGCGGGTGGCGGGCGCCCCGGCCGCGTTCGAGTGCCGCCTGGTGCACACGCTGGCGCTGGGCAACGGCACCATGTTCTTCGGCGAGGTGGCCTGGTTCCACGTGGCCGCGGCGGTGCTGGAGGGGCACCGGGTGAACGTCCGCGCGCTCGATCCGGTGGCACGGCTGGGCGGCCCGCTGTACACCCCGCTGGGCGAGGTGTTCCAGCTGGTGCGGCCGGACTGGGAACAGCTGCGCGACGGCGCCGCCGCCCCGGTGGCTGGCCCGCCGGTGACCCCGGGCGCCGGGCCGCCGGCGCCGGCGCCGTCCTGACATGGCCGCCCGGCCGGGCTCCTCTGCCCGCCCGCCGCGCCAGGGGGCGGCCGCCGCCGCGCCGGCAGCTCCCGGCCCGGTGGCCCCTGGTTCGGTGGCCCCTGGTTCGGTGGCCCCTGGTTCGGTGGCCCCTGGTTCGGTGGACATCGTCGTTCCCGCTGCCTGCGCCGCCCCAGGGCAACCCGCGGCCGCAGTACCCGATCGAGTCGGTGGACAACGCGCTCCGGCTGCTGCTGATGTTCCGGGACCGGGGGGAGATCCGGCTGTCCGAGGCCCGCGAGGCGCTCGGCGTGGCCCAGTCCACCGCGCACCGGCTGATGGCGATGCTCGCCTACCACGATTTCGTCCGCCAGGACCCGGTGTCCCGGGCCTACCGGGCCGGCCCGGCCCTGATCGACGTCGGCCTGAGCGTGGTCCGGGCCATGGACATCCGGGCCGTGGCCCGGCCGTTCCTGGAAGCGCTGATGCAGCAGGTGGGCGAGACCGTGCTCCTGGCTACGTTGGAAGGGGCAGGCGCGCGGTTCCTCGACGCGGTGGAGAGCGAGCACGCGCTGCGGGTCGCGGGCCGGACCGGCCGGGTGCTCCCCGCGCACGCGACGAGCATCGGCAAGGCCATGCTCGCGGCGCTGCCGGATGACGAGGTTGACCGGCTCTACCCGGCGGACCCGCTGCCCGCCCAGACGGCTAAGACGATCACCACCCGGGCGGAGCTGCGGGCCGAGCTGGACCGGGTGCGCAAGCGCGGGTACGCCACCAACGCGGGGGAGAGCGAGGAGGGGGTCAGCTCGATCGGGGTGGCCGTGCTCAACTCCAGCGGCCGCCCGGTCGCCGCGGTCAGCGTCGCCGCCCCGGTGAGCCGGATGCCCGCCTCGATGGCCCGCCAGGTGGCTGTGCCGTTGGCCGAGACCGCCCAGCAGATCAGCGCCGAACTCTCCTAGCCCCCCGCTGCCCCCGGCTGCCCCCTGGCCCTCCCGGCCCGCGTTCACGCCCGGCGCTCCCCTTCTGGGAGCGGAATGACTTCTTTTCACGCGTTCCCTACGGACATTTCCGGACAAACCATCCGTGATCATGACTGGAACACGTGAAAAGTCAGTGTCGATCTTGGTGATGTTCAGCGGCGGGGACTGGGCTTACCCGGCCGCCTGATAGCGCCGGGAGCTGGCGATGCCGGGCAGCCAGCCCAGCAGGGCACTGGCGGCGGCCTGCCCGGCCGACGCCGGCCCGGCGGCGTGGTCCGCCGCCCAGGCGAGGTGCCCGTCCGGGCGGATCAGCGTGGCGGCGACCTCGTCCCATGGTGACGGCGTGGCGGCGAACCCGCTGCCGGTCACGGTCAGCCTGGCCAGCGCCTCAGCCCCGAGCGCCGCGGTGAGTGCCTCGGGCGCGATCCCGGTGACGCAGAACCGGCCCGCCTGCAGCAGGCCGAACACGTCCGGGCCGCTGGCCAGCGCCAGGTTCGGCACCCGCCGCCCGGCCAGCGGATGCGCGTTCCCGGCAGGCGGGTAGGCCACCTCGACGCCGGACGCGGCCACGGCCAGCCGCGAGTTCAGCTCCCGGCTGGCGGCGAGGGCGGCCGTCATCATCGCCCGGAGCGCCTGCCCCTCCCGGCCGGTGGCCGCGACCAGGGCGGTCTGCGCCAGCGTGTCGTCGATGACGGCCCGCCCGACCGGGGCGCGCTCGGCCTCGTAGCTGTCCAGCAGCGCCGCGGGCGCCGCGGACGCCGCCACGGCGGCCAGCTTCCAGCCCAGGTTCATCGCGTCCTGCAGGCCCAGGTTGAGTCCCTGGCCGCCCATGGGGAAGTGCACGTGCGCGGCGTCGCCGGCCAGCAGCACCCGGCCCCGCCGGTAGGAGTCGGCCTGGAACGTCGAGCTGCCCGCCCGGGTCAGCCAGCTCGGGTCGCGCATCCCGAAATCCCGGCCGGCCAGCCGCTGGATGATGGCCCGGAACTCGGCGAACTCCAGCGGGACCTGCCGGGGCGTGAACATGCTGGCGTGGTCGATGCCGATGAGCCGGTACCGGCCCGCGTCGATGCGCACCCCGTAGAACGAGCCGCCCGGGCTGTCTGTGGTGATGGCGGGCGGCACATCCGCCTCGTCCAGCCGGACGTCGCCGATGGCGCAGGTGATCGTGTCCTCGGTGCCGGTGTAGCCGATGCCGCTCGCCTCCCGGACGATGCTCCGGCGGCCGTCGCAGCCGACCAGGAAGCGGCCGGTGAACTCGCGCGGTCCCGGCGGGCCCGCCGCGGTCACGCTGGTCCCAGCGTCCGTGCTGGTGATGCCGGTGACCTCCCAGCCACGCAGTACCTGCGCGCCGGACTGGACCGCGCGGGCCTCGAGCAGTTCCTCGGTGCGCACCTGCGGGGTGAAGAGCACGAACGGGAAGTCGGAATCGAGGCCGGTCAGGTCCAGCCGGCTGGACAGCATGGCGTAGTGCGTGGTGGGTATCTGGATGCCCCCGGCCAGCCACGGGCCAGCCAGGCCACGCGAGGCGAACAGTTCCAGGGTCCGGGCATGCAGGGTGAACGCGCGCGAGTGGTCAGACCGCCGGTCCCGCTTCTCCAGCACGATGACGGACGCCCCGCCGAGCCGGAGCTCAGCGGCCAGCCACAGACCCACCGGCCCGGCCCCGACGATAAGGACATCGGCGTCTTGTGCGCCCGCTGCGTCCGGCATGCTGCCTCCTTCCCGCCTTGACTATAATAATGCTGGAGGACAGAATCCATTTCTTGAGAACAGTCATGTTCAACGCAGCCGCGCCGCGGCTGGGCCGCGCGGCGGACGCGGGCGAGGCGGAGGCCTGACGATGACGCAGCCGCTGGCAGTTGGCCTGGTCGCGCCCATCTTCAACAACATGCCGGTGTGGGTGGCGGAGCAGCTCGGCTTCTTCGCCGGCGAGGGACTGGCGGTGACCGCCAAGGTCCTGTACGGGGTGCAGAACGTCACCACCGCCACCGAGGACGGCAGTGTGCAGCTCGGGATCGGCACCCCGGAGGGCGTGCTGAGCGACCCGGCCAGCCCGCTGGTCATCGTGGCCGGGAACGCCCGCAAGCTGGCCAACGGGCTGATCGCGCGGCGCGGCATCAGCAGCATTGCCGGGCTGCGCGGCGCCACCGTGGGGGTGTCGCACGCACGCGAGGGCACCGCGCTGCTGGTAACCGAGATGCTCGCAGCGCACGGGCTGCGGGCCGGCCAGGACTACCAGATCAAGGCCATCGGGGGCGCCTCGGCCCGCTGGGAGGCCATCCAGCGCGGCGAGCTCGACGCTGGGCTGCAGACGCCCCCGCACAAGTACGTGGCTGAGGACCAGGGCTACCCGAACCTGGGCGAGATCTCTGACTATGTCCCCGACTACCAGTTCACCACGATCAACGTGCGGGCGGACTGGGCGGCGGGGAACCGCGAGACGCTGCGTGGTTTCCTGCGCGCGATGTCCCGTGCCACCCAGTGGCTGTACGACGAACCGGATATGGCCGTGGACCTCGCCGCCCAGGCACTCGGCACCACCGCGGACTACGCCCGGCGGGACTACCGGCATTTCACCGCGAGCGCCAGCCTCACCCCGGATCTCCGCCTGAGCGGCCCGGGCATGGCCAAGGTCATCGGGGTCATGCGGGCAGCGGGCACCCTGCCCGGCGGGGAGGACGGGCCGTGGCGGGCCCGGGTCGACACCTCGCTGCTCCCGGCCAGCTGAACCGCTGTCGCGGCCCGGAATGACAGCAAGCGTGACCGCGGTGCCAGGATGGGCGCCCGCACGGCGGTTACGCTATCCCGCAGATCGTCCCCGCTCACGACGGGAGCTAAGCCGTGACGTCAGCCGATGACGGGCCGCCTGCGGCCGGGATCAGGACCCTGGTGTTCGACGTGCTCGGCACCGTGGTCGATGAGGCAGGCTCGCTGGCCGCCGAGGCCGCCGCTGCGCTGGCCGCGGCGGGCGCCGACACCGGCCTGGCCGGGCTGGTCGCCGGGGAATGGGTGCGCCGGGTGGACATGCTGATCAGCCAGATCTCCGCGGGCGAGGCCGGGTGGAGATCCAACGATGAGCTCCGCCGGGCTGAGCTGCCCGGCGCCGTCGAAGCGGCCGGGCTGCCGCGGCTGCCCGCCGCTGCCTTCGAGGAACTGGCGCTGGCCGGGCACCGGATCCGGCCCTGGCCGGATTCGGCTGCGGCCCTGCACGCCCTGGCCGGTCACTTCGAAGTGGTGGCCCTGTCCAACGCAGACCTGGGCCAGCTGGCCGACATCTTCGCGGCGGGCGGCCTGGCCTGGCACTGCGTGCTGTCCGGAGAGCTGGCCCGGGCCTACAAGCCGGATCCGGTGGTCTACCGGCTCGGCCTGGACCTGCTCGGCCTGGACCCGGAGCAGACCATGATGATCGCGGCGCATCCCTGGGACCTGCGCGCCGCCGCGGAGCACGGGATGCGAACCGCCTACATCGCCCGGCCCGGTGAGGGCATCCCGGCCCCGGAAGACCGTTTCGACGTGCGCGCCCAGGACCTGGCGGACCTGGCCCGCCTGCTCGCGCCGGCCTGATCTACCGCCGCGGGCGTGCTGCGCGGGCTCGATACTGGGCGCGCGGCCGGACCGGCCGCTGGGGAGCAGGTGCCCGCCCAGGTCCGGGACGCGGTCGGCTACGGCCGCCCGGTCGCCTGAACAGGCCCCATCAGCAGGTCTAGGCCGGGGTGAGGGAGTCCAGCACACGCTGGACGTTCTCGTCGAGGTCCCGGGCGGCGCCGGCGTTGCCGGACAGGTGCCGGAGCAGGGCCTGCTGGAACAGCCCGTCGAAGACCGCGTAGGCCGCACTGGGCGAGACGGTGAGCGGCCGCCCGGCGAGATCGCTGAATTTGCTGACGATCCGCCAGATCATCCGCTCCAGGCTCTGGTCGATGTCCAGCACGTCCGTGCGGTAGGAGTCGTCGAACAGGCTCTGGTTACGCAGGTCGTACCAGAGCCGGTGCAGGTGCGCTTCCTCGACCAGGGTCGCTGCCATGGCCGCGCCGAAGCCCTGCTTGAGCTCGTCCGCGGCGGTCGCGGTGGCCACGATGTTGTCGTACCGGGTGACGCATTCCGCCTTGTACTGCCGCACGCAGTAGGTGATCAGCTCGATCTTGTCGCTGAAGTAGTAATGCAGCACCCCGTGCGAGAAGTCGGAGTTCTGCGCGATGTCGCGCAGGCTGGTCCGGGCGTAGCCCTGCTCGGCCAGGGTCTGCAGCGCAGCCGCGGCGAGCTGGGCCCGCCGCTCGGCGAACTTGTCCACCTGCCGGCGGGCGATCCGGTCCCGGTTCCGCTCTGCTACCTCAGTCACCTGGGCTACCTCGGTCACGACCTGGGCTACCTCAGCCACTGTCAGGGTCCGGTCAGCTCCGCATGCCGCACGGACTGCGCGGCTAGTCTACCCGGGCCGCTTTCCTCGCGATCTTGACAGGTGACCAGATTTCTCTGGACAATCGTCCGACTCTCTCTTGACAGTTGTCAAGACAGACGTTCAGGCTATGACTCACGTCACATGACCCGCAGTCCCAGCAGCTGGCCTGCAGGCCAGCTGCCCGGGCGGTGCGGGCCGGGCCGCGGCGGCCAGGAGGGGCGCTGGTGCCCCCGGGAGGAGAACGCCGATGAGCGTGTACGAACTGACCGGGCGGAAGGCACTGGTGACCGGCGGGGCCCGCGGGCTCGGCGCCGGGATGGCCGAAGCGCTGGCCCGGGCCGGGGCGGCGGTGGCCATCGGCGATATCCGGGAGGACCTGGGCAAGGCGACCGCTGATGGGCTGCGCCAGTCCGGCGCTTCGGCGGAGTTCGTGCCGCTCGACGTGACCAGCGACAGCAGCTGGGAGCAGGCCATAGCGCAGGCGGTGAGCTCCCTGGGCGGCCTGGACATCCTGGTCAACAACGCCGGGGTGGAGATCTCCAGCCTGCTGGTCGACCTGGATGCGGACGACGTCCGCCGGATGCTGGACGTCAACGTGCTGGGCACCGCGCTGGGCATCAAGCACGGCCTGCGCGCGATGCGCCCCGGCGGCGCCGCAGGCGCGGGCGGCGCCATCGTGAACGTCTCGTCGGTGGCGGCGACGATCGCCTTCCCGGCCATCGCCGTCTACTCGTCCACCAAGTCAGCCGTGGACCGGCTCACCCGGGTGGCCGCGATGGAATCCGGGAAGCTCGGCTACGGGGTCCGGGTGAACTGCGTCTATCCCGGCCTGGTGCCCACCGAGATGGGCGCGCAGCTGGCCCAGGACATGGCCACGCTGGGCCTGTGGCCGAGCGCGGAGGCGGCCGTCGGGGACGTCATCGGGCTGACCCCGCTGGGCCGGCTCGGCGAGGTGGCGGACATGGCCGACGCGGTCGTGTTCCTCGCCTCGGACGGGGCCCGGTTCATCACCGGGGCGGGCCTGCCGGTCGACGGCGGGATGGGCACCTGACCCGCGCCCGCCCGCGGCCCAGTGGGACCAGCCCAGTGGGACAGGCCAGTGTGACGACGATCGAGAGGTGAACTTTCCATGAGCACTGACAAGCCCGTCGTGGTGTACGGCGCGTCCGGCTACACCGGCCGGCTGATCTGCGAGTACCTGCGCGAATTCAATGTGCCGTTCATCGCGGCCGGCCGGGACAAGGCGCGGATCGCCGAGGCGCTGGACAAGGTGCCCGGCATCGACACGGTCCCGCACGAGATCACCGAGGTCGCGCACGAAGTCGGACCGCTGACCGAGCTGTTCGACGGCGCCCGGGTGGTGTGCGACACGGTCGGCCCGTTCGCGCAGCACGGCAGCGAGGTGGTGGAGGCCTGCCTGGCCACCGGGTGCCACTTCCTGGACACCACCGGCGAGCAGGACTGGCTGATCCGCTGCGACGAGGAGTACGGGCCGCGGATGGCCGAGAAAGGCCTGCTGCTGGCGCCAGGGGTGGCGCAGATGTACACCACCGGCGAGATCGCGGCCTCGCTCTGCCTGGAGACGCCAGGTCTGGACACGCTGGACATCCTGGTGTTCTGGAAGGGCTCCCCCACGATCGCCTCGACCCGGACGATCCTGGTCAACGCCGCGCTGGCCAAGGCCTACTACCTGGAGCAGAACCAGTACGCGGAATGGCCCGCGGATGGGGGCCTGTATGACGTGACCGTGCCCGGCCAGCACGAGACCGGGCTGGCGCTGCCCTGGGGCGGCACCTCGCACCCGGTGTGGTTCAAGCGCGACCCGCGGGTGGCCAACGTGAAGGTGCTCGGCGGGGTGTTCAACCGGCCGCTGATGCTCGGTGTCCCGCAGATCGTGGCCGCGGCGCTGGGCCAGATCCAGGACCTGTCCGAGGAGGACAAGTACAAGGCGCTGTCCGAGCAGGCGGCGGCCGTGATGAACCAGATGCCGCCGCGGGAGAGTACCCGGGTCAACACCTCGCTGGACTCGGTACATGCATTCGGCCGGATGGCCCGCGCGCACTGCGTGATCCACGGCAACTGCAACTACAAGCAGACCGGCCTGCTGCAGGCCTACGCCGCGTACTCGCTGCTGCAGCAGCCGCCGCGGCGGGCCGGGTTCGCCTCCGCCTGCCAGGCGTTCGGGCACCGCGAGCTGCTGAGCGTGCTGCGCAGCTTCGGCCTGGTGATGGAGCCGATGCTTACCGTGCAGCAGTGACCGGGCAAGCAGTGACCGGGCAAGCGGTGACCGGGCAAGCAGTGACCGGGCAGCACTGACCGTGCGGCTGACCGACTTCCTGGACAAGGGCGCCTCGCTGGGCCCGGCCGAGCCGTGCCTGACCATGGCCGGGCACACCCGCAGCTATGCCGACGTGCAGCAGCTGTCCTGGGTCATCGGCCGGGCCCTGGCCCGGTCCGGGGTCCAGCCGGGCGACAAGGTGGCGGTCTTGTCCGGCAACGACCCGGTCGCCTTCTCCTGCGTGTTCGGCATCGCCCGGGCCGGGGCGGTGTGGTGCCCGGTCAACCCGCGCAACGCGGCCGCGGAAAACCGGGAACTGCTGGACCTGTTCGACTGTTCCTGCCTCATCTTCCAGGGCGGGTTCGCGCCCCTGGTCGCCCGGATCGCCGCGGACCTGCCCAAGGTCACCACGCTCGTCTGCCTGGGCCAGCCGGGCGCGGCGGTGTCCGGTGCCGTTCCCTTCGATGATTGGCTGGACGGCCTGCCCGGCGAACCGTGGCAGGCCGACCCGCCGGACGACATCGCCATGATCGCGGGCACCGGGGGGACCACCGGCAAGCCCAAGGGCGTGCTGCTCACCGGGCACAACATCGAGACCATGACCGCGCTGACGCTGATGAGCTACCCGTTCCGGGGGCGGCCGGTCTACCTCGCGCTGGCCCCGCTCACGCACGCCGCCGGGGTGCTCTGCTTCCCGATCATGACCCTTGGCGGGGAGATCGTCATCATGCCCGCCCCGGACCTGGCCGAGTTCGCCACGCTGATCGGGCAGCACCAGGTGACCCATGCGTTCCTGCCGCCGACCCTGATCTACCTGCTGCTCGATCACCCGGCGCTGGCCACGGCCGACCTGGCCTCGCTGCAGTGCCTCTGGTATGGCGCGGCCCCGATGTCAGCGGCCCGGCTGGAGCAGGCCATCGGCGTGATCGGCCCGGTACTCGGGCAGCTGTTCGGGCAGACCGAGGCGCCGATGATGATCTCCACCCTGGCGCCAGCGGACCATCTCCACCCGGACGGCACGCTGGCCCGGGAGCGATTCGCCTCGGCCGGGCGGCCCACCCCGCTGGTGACCGTGGCGATCATGGACGACGAGGGCCGGCTGCTGCCCACGGGCCAGCGGGGTGAGATCGTGGCCCGCGGCCCGCTGGTGATGGCGGGCTACTACCGCGACCCGGCCGCGTCCGCCGAGGCGGCCCGGCACGGCTGGCACCATACCGGCGACATCGGCTACCTCGACCCGGACGGCTATCTCTACATCGTGGACCGGGCCAAGGACATGATCATCACTGGTGGGTTCAACGTGTACTCGGCCGAGGTGGAGCAGGCCCTGCTGGCCCATCCCGCGGTACTGGACTGCGCGGTGATCGGGCTGCCCGATGACAAATGGGGGGAGCGGGTCACCGCGGTCATCCAGCCGCATCCCGGCCAGCAGGTTTCCGGCGCTGACGTCCGCGCGTTCGTGAAGAGCCGCCTGGGCAGCGTGAAGACCCCCAAGCAGGTCGAGGTATGGCCGGACCTGCCCCGCTCCAAGATCGGCAAGGTGCTCAAGGCCGAGGTCAAGTCCCAGCTGCTGAGCCAGGCCAGCAACGGCGGCGGCTAGCCGGCCGCCCGGTCACCTGGGCCGGGCGGACGATCCGGCGGCAGTGCAGGCTAGCCGGCCGCCCGGTCACCCGGGCCGGGCGGACGATCCGGTCGGCAGTGCGGGCTAGCCGGCCTGGTGTTCCAGCGCGCGGCGGGTGAGCACGCGGGCCAGGTGCTGGCGGTAGCCGCGGTCGGCGTGGATGTCTTCGCCCGGGTCGGTGCCCTCGGCCGCCAGCGCGGCCGCTTCGGCCACGCTGGCGCCGCTGGCCAGGGCCTGTTCCACGGCCCGGGCCCGGACCGGCACCGGGCCCATGTTGGCCAGCGCGACCCGGCCGCCGATGGCCGCGACCCCGACGATGGCCCAGTCGTTGGCCCGCCGGACGAACTTCTGGTACCCCCACTCGGTGCCCGGCTGCCGCGGCACCCGGACCGCGGTGAGCAGCTCGCCGGGCTCCAGGCTGGTTTCGAAGAACCCGGCGAAGAAGTCATCAGCGGTCACCGTCCGCACCCCGTCCGGGCCGCTGATCTCCACCGAGCCGCCCAGCGCGACCAGCGCCATGGGCAGGTCCGCGGCCGGGTCGGCGTGCGCCAGGGAGCCGCCGATCGTGCCCCGGTGCCGGATCTGCGGGTCGCCGACCTGGGCCGCGGCGTAGGCCAGCAGCGGGGCCTGCGCCCGCACCAGCCCGGACCCGGCGACGTCGGCGTGGCAGGTAGTGGCGCCGATCACCAGGTCGTCGCCATCGGCCCGGATCCCCGCCAGTTCGGTCACCCGGCCGATGTCGATGAGGACCTCAGGGACGGCCAGCCGCAGCTTCATCATCGGCAGCAGGGAGTGCCCGCCGGCCAGCAGCTTGGCGTCATCGCCGTAACGGGCCAGCAGCTCCAGGGCATGCCCGGCGGAATCGGCCGCCTCGTACTCGAACGGCGCGGGAATCATGCGCTCAGCCCCGATCCGTGCTCACTCATGGCCTCGGCCGCGGCCAGCACCGCGCGGACGATGTTGTGGTAGCCGGTGCACCGGCAGTAGTTGCCTTCCAGGCCGGCCCGCACCTCCGCCTCGGTGGGATGCGGGTTCTCCGCCAGCAGGCCCGCGGCCGCCATCACCATGCCGGGGGTGCAGAAGCCGCACTGCAGGCCGTGCTCCTGGCGGAACGCCTGCTGCACCGGATGCAGCTGGCCGCCGTCAGCTGGCTGGCAGCCCCCGGCCAGCCCCTCGGCTGTGGTGACCTGCTGGCCCGCGGCCTGGACCGCGAGCACCGTGCAGGATTTCACCGACCGGCCGTTCAGCAGCACGGTGCACGCGCCGCAGGAGGTGGTGTCGCAGCCGACGTTGGCCGCCTGCAGTCCGCACTGCTGCCGCAGGTAGTGCACGAGCAGCAGGCGCGGCTCCACGTCGCCGGACCGCGGCTCCCCGTTGACGGTGAGCTCGATCTGCATTCAGGCGTCCTCTCCGGTGGCTTCCTGAAGGGCCCGCCAGACCCGTTGCGGGGAAGCGGGCATGTCGATGTGCCGGACGCCGAGGTGGGCGAGCGCGTCCACGATCGCGTTCTGCACGGCGGGCGTGGCGCCGATCGTGCCGGCCTCGCCGATGCCCTTGGCCCCGAGCGGGTTATAGCTGGTCGGGGTGGCCATGTCGGCGAGCTCGAAGCTGGGTACCTCGGTGGCGGACAGGAACGGGTAGTCGGCGAAGGTCGTGGTCAGCGGGTTGCCGTCGGCGTCGTACACGACCTCTTCCAGCAGCGCCTGGGCGGCCCCCTGGGCGATGCCGCCGTGCCGCTGGCCCTCGGCCAGCAGCGGGTTGACCACGGTGCCCGCGTCATCCACGGTCACCACCCGGCGCAGCACCGCCTTGCCGGTCTCGGTGTCCACGTCGACCACGGCCACGTGCGTGCCGAACGGGAAGGTCGGGCCGGGTGCGGTGAAGATGGCCCGCACCAGCAGCCGGTCGGCCTCGGCCAGCTGGGCCAGCGGGACCGCGGCGTCCGGGTCACCGGCCACCGCGAACGCGCTGCGCTCCGGCTCGAAGACCAGGTCCGCGGCGTTGGCCTCGAGCGCGGCGGCGGCGCGCTCCCGGGCCACATCGATCAGCTCCCGGGATGCCTGCTGTACCGCGGCGCCGCCCTGCTGCAGGCTGCGCGAGCCGCCGGTGCCGCCGCCCTCGGGGATCAGGTCCGTGTCGCCCCACTTCACCGTGATCTTGTCCACCGGGATGCCCAGCTCGTCGCTGGCCAGCATCGCCCACACCGTGGCGTGGCCCTGCCCGTGCGGGGAGGTCCCGGTCAGGATCGTCGCGCTGCCGTCCGGATGCACCTCGACGGTGGCGTTTTCCCGCGGGCCGCCTTCCTCCATGCCGGGGCCGGTGATCTCCACATAGCAGGCCAGCCCGATGCCGAGCTGCGTCGTGTCCCCGGCAGCCCGCCGTTTCGCCTGCTCCTCCCGGAGCGAGTCGTAGCCGGCCGCGGCCAGCGCGACCTCCAGCGCGGCGCCGTAGTCGCCACTGTCGTACACGGCGCCGAACGCGGTCGTGTGCGGCTCGGTGAATTTGGCCAGCAGGTTCTTCCGCCGCACCACGGCCGGGTCCAGCCCGGTCTCGGCCGCGAACAGGTCCATGGCCCGCTCCACCGCGGCGGTGGCCTCGGGCCGCCCGGCCCCGCGGTACGCGCCGACCGGGGTGGTGTTGGTCACCACCGTGCGCGCCACCGCCTCAGCCCGGCCGATCGCGTACGGCCCGGGTGCCATCAGGATGGTGAGCGCGGGCAGGAACGCGCCGAACCTCGGGTACGCCCCGGCGTCCTGCAGGATCTCCAGCCGGTACGCGGTCACGGTGCCGTCCCGGCTGCCGCCGATGGTGATCGTCTGGCGCTGGGCCCGGCCGTGCGTCATCGCGAGCATGTTCTCGTTCCGGGTTTCCGCCCAGCGGGCGGGGCGGCCCAGCTGCCGGGCCACCCAGCAGATCACCGCGTGCTCCGGGTCAGCACCGAACTTGGCGCCGAACGCGCCGCCCACATCGGGGGTGATGATCCGCAGGCTGGCCGGGTCGATGGCGAGCATGGCGGCCAGCGCGCCCTTGGTGCCCTGCGCGCCCTGGTTCGGGATCCAGGCGGTCAGCCGGCCGTCCTCGCCCCAGACGGCGGCCGCCGCCCGGGTCTCCATCGGCGCGGGCGCCACCCGCTGGTTCACGATGGTCCGGCTGACCACCACGTCGCAGCCGTCGAACAGGTCGGCCTGGAGCGCGGCCGGGTCGCCGAAGGTGGCGGCCACGTTGGACGCCGGCGTCGGGGAACAGCACGGCCGGGGCGCCGTCCGCGGCCTGCGCCGGGTCGACCACCGCAGGCAGCGGCTCGTACTCGGCGTCCACCAGCTCGACGGCGTCCTCGCCCTGGTAAGCGTCTTCGGTGACCACCACGGCCACCGGCTCGCCGACGAAGCGGACCACGTCGCGGGCCAGCAGCGGCTGGCCCATCCGCCCGTCGATCATGCCCGGCATCGGCGGGGCGAGCAGCGGGAGATCGGCTAGGTCGGCGCCGGTGAACACGGCGATCACCCCGGGCGCGGCCAGGGCCGCGCTGACATCGATCGACCGGATCCGGGCATGCGCGACCGGGGACCGGAGGAAGAACACGTGACACTCGCCAGGCAGCCGCAAGTCGTCGGTGTAGACGCCGCCGGTGGTCAGGAAGACGGGATCCTCGGTCCGCAGGACCCTGGTACCCAGGATGCTCACGCCTGATCAACTCCCTCCGGCCGCCTGCCCAGGCGGTCACGTGCCAGGTTAGCTGCCGGCCAGGGGCCGGGGCTCAGCGTCCGAGCACCCGGTTGATCCAGCTGATCATGGCGGCGATGATCTCATCCCGGTTGATCTCGTTCAGGATCTCGTGCCGGGCCTGCGGGTAGGTGCGCACCGTGACGTCGGTCAGCCCGGCCGCCCGGTACCGGTCAGCCAGCGGGGTGAGCAGCGCGAGCCCGCCGTTGACCGGGTCGGCCTCCCCAGCCGCGATGTAGACCGGCAGGTCCGGGCGCATCGCACCAACCTGGTCCGGCTCGGCCAGCCGCCGGGCTCCCTCGAACATGGCCTTGGTGGCGCCGGTATCGATCCCGAAGCCGCACATCGGGTCGGCCACGTACGCGTCCACCATGGCGTCGTCGCGGCTCAGCCAGTCGTAGTCGGTCCGGGCCGGCTGGAACGCCGCGTTGAACAGGGCCAGGTCCAGCGGCTGGCTGAGGTCGAGCGCGGGCTCCAGCAGGTCGATGACGGCCGTGCCGGTCAGGATCACCCCGTCCACGTCCGCGCTGTGGTCGAGCAGGTACTGCTGCACCGCGAACGAGCCCATGCTGTGCCCGAGCAGGATCAGCGGCAGCCCGGGATGCTCGGTCCGGATCACGGCCGAGAGCCGGCCGATGTCGCCGACCAGCGCAGGCCAGCCGCCCTCGCCCAGGTCGCCGGGGGCGGCCGGGTCGGCCGTGGCCCCGTGGCCGCGGTGATCTTGCGCGTACCCGGCGAAGCCCTGCTCAGCCAGGGCCCGCGCCACGTGGTCGTAGCGCAGCGCGTGCTCGCCCATCCCGTGGCTGATCTGCACGGCCGCGACCGGGGGGCCGTCCGGGTCCCAGCGGTAGGCGGTGATCTGCAGGCCGTCGCTGGACGGGTAGCTGAACTGGCTGGGTGCCATGGCTCGTCCTCCCCGTGTGTGCTGCGCCGCACACACCCTGCGAATGATCCGCATTGCTGCCCGCCGGCGTCAAGCAGCGCGCACCCAGTGCCGCGGCCCCGGCGGCCGCTGGAGCCGGGCCAGGGAGATTGGTAGCCTGCACTGAACCCGCGACGCTGAGCTTCCGCCGCGGCTCTCGGGAAGGTCGTCATGCCGGGCAGCAGACCGTCGGCGGGCAGCGCTTCCGGGCCAGCCCCCACGCTGTCCCGGCGGCACGCGGCCGGTGCGCCCAGCGCACGGGGCCTGCTGCTCACGCTGCTGGGTGAGCTGGTGCTGCCGGGTGACGGCACGGCCTGGACGTCGGCGGTGCTGGCCGCCTTCGCCCGGCTCGGCATCGAGGAGAAAGCCACCCGGCAGGCGCTGATGCGCACGGCCGCGGCCGGCTGGCTGGACGCGGAAAAGGCCGGGCGCCGCACCCGGTGGCGGCTCACCCCGGCGGCCCGGCGGCTGCTCACCGACGGCGCGGAGCGGATCTACTCGTTCACCGGCCCGGCCCAGGGCTGGGACGGCCGGTGGCTGCTCATCCAGGCGCGCATCCCGGAAGCGGACCGGCGGGCCCGGCACGTGGTCCGCACCCGGCTCAGCTGGGCGGGCTTCGGCTCGCTGGGCCCGGGCCTGTGGATCAGCCCGCACCCGGACCGGGCCGGTGAGGCGACCGAGGTGCTCCACGAGGCGGGCCTGGACCAGGACGCGCACGTGTTCGTGGCGACCCGGGAAGGCCTGTCCGACGTGCGGGTCATGGTGGCGGCCGCCTGGGACCTCACCGCGATCGAGGAACAGTACGGCCAGTTCATCGGGGAGTTCGCGGCCGCCGCCCCGGACGACGTGCTGGCCCGGCAGGTGCAGCTGGTGCACGCCTGGCGGCGGTTCCCGTCCATCGACCCGGTCCTGCCGCAGGAGCTGCTGCCGGCCCGGTGGAGTGGGCTGACCGCGGCCAGGCTGTTCGCGGACCGGCATCAGCGCTGGGCCGCCGAGGCCCGGCTGGACTGGAAGCGCCTCAACGGCCTCGGCTGACTGCCCTGCCAGGCTCGCGGCCCCGGGTGGCCCTGTCTTGTTCGCAACGGTGACGGCGCATAGGGTCGGCAGAGGATCTTGGGTAGAGGCACGGCCGGTCTGCCGGAGGAACCCGATCGCGGGTGGGGAGCCAGGTTCGCCGGATCGTGGATCCGGAGGGAGCCTGCCATGAACCCCCTGACCGCCGCGCTGTCCCGGGCCTGGTCCCTGCCGCCGGCCCGGAACCAGGTCCGGCTGGACCGTGGCCTGCGGGTGCCGATGTCCGACGGCACCGAGCTGCTGGCCGACCACTATGTGCCGGTCACCCGGCGGCCGGCCGCGACCGTGCTGGTGCGTACCCCGTACGGCCGCGGCTTCCCGTACAGCCTGCTCAACGGGAAGCTGATCGCCGAGCGGGGCTACCACGTGCTGGTGCAGAGCTGCCGCGGCACGTTCGGCTCCGGCGGCACGTTCGAGCCGATGCGCCAGGAGGCCGCGGACGGCCAGGACACCGTGGCCTGGCTGCGCCAGCAGCCCTGGTTCGACGGGCGGCTGGCCACCTTCGGCCCGAGCTACCTGGGCTTCGTGCAATGGGCGCTGGCCATGGACCCGCCGCCGGAGCTGACCGCCGCCGTGGTGCTGGTCGGCCCGCACGACTTCAGCCGGTCCGCCTACCAGCACGGCGCGTTCGACCTGTACAACTTCCTGTCCTGGTCCGACATGATGGCGCACCAGGAGAGCGTCAGCCCGGTCCGCGGCATCGCCCGGATGGCCACCATCGACCGGCGGCTGCGGCCCGCCTTCGCCGGGCTGCCGCTGCTGACCAGCGCCCGGAAGCTGCTCGGCGACGGGGCGCCCTGGTTCGAGGGCTGGCTGGAGCATCCCCGGCTGGACGACCCGTTCTGGGCGCCGTTGCAGGTCGGCGCGGCGGTGGAGCGGATCACCGTGCCCACCCTGCTCGTCGGCGGCTGGCAGGACCTGTTCCTGGAGCAGACGCTGGAGCAGTACCAGATCCTGGCCGGGCGGGGCGTGCCGACCCGGCTCCTGGTCGGGCCGTGGACCCATCTGCAGGCGGCGGGTGGCGCCACGGTGGCCGAAGGCCTGGCCTGGCTGGACCGTTACACCGGCGGCGGGATCCCGTTCCCGGACCGCACGGTGCGGTTCTGGGTCGGCGGCGCGGGCCCGAAGGGGGCGGGCGAGTGGCGCGAGGCCGCTGACTGGCCGCCGCCCGGCGCCCGTGAGCAGCGCTGGTACCTGGGCCCGCACGGCATGCTCGGCCCGGAGCCGCCCGCGGCTGGCCCGGACGCCCGGTTCCGCTACGACCCGGCCGACCCCACTCCCTCGGTCGGCGGCGGCATCCTCGCGCTGAACGCCGGGGTGCGCGACAACCAGGCCGTCGAGGCCGGCGACGACGTGCTGGTGTTCAGCAGCGCCCCGCTGGCCGCCCCGGTGGAGATCATCGGGGCAGTGACCGCCGAGATCTCGGTGACCCGGGACAACCCGTACGCCGACGTGTTCGTCCGGCTGTGCGATGTGGACCCGCGCGGCCGGTCCCGTAACGTCTGCGACGCCATCGTCCGGCTCACCGACGCCGACCCGCTGGAAGGCTCCGTCCGGGTGGCGCTGCCCGGCACGGCGCACCGGTTCGGCCCCGGGCACCGGATCCGGCTCCAGGTCGCGGGCGGCGCGCACCCCCGGTTCGCCCGTAACCCGGGGAACGGTGCGGTGGACGCGGGCCCCGGTGACCTGAAGGGCACCGAGTACCGCATCGGCCCCGGGTCGGCACTGGTGCTGCCGGTGCGGTGCGATTAGCCGCGCGGCTGAGGACGGGCGGTAAAACATGCTACGAACGTTTGACGAATCGCCTATCGAGCGTAGAACATAAGCTACGACAGCAGCACCGGAAGGACGACCATGACCAGCCAGGCCGCTGGACCGCCGCCCGCCATGCCGAGAGTCAACTTCCGGGTGCATCCCGAGCACTACAAGCACTGGCGGCTGGCCTGTGCCGGGCCGGTCGCCACGCTGACCATGGACGTGGACGAGCAGGGCGGCCTCGTCCCGGGGTATGACCTGAAGCTGAACTCCTATGACCTCGGCGTGGACATCGAGCTCTACGACGCGGTGCAGCGGCTGCGGTTCGAGCATCCCGAAGTCCGCGTGGTCGTGCTGACCAGCGGCAAAGACAAGATCTTCTGCGCGGGTGCGAACATCCGGATGCTGGCCGCCGCCCCGCACCCGTGGAAGGTCAACTTCTGCAAGTTCACCAACGAGACCAGGAACGGGATGGAGGACGCCACCGCCAGCTCCGGCCAGACCTACCTGGCCGCGCTGAACGGCACCGCGTCCGGCGGCGGTTACGAGCTGGCTCTGGCCTGCGAGCACATCATGCTGATCGACGACCGCTCGTCCGCGGTCTCGCTGCCGGAGCTGCCGTTGCTGGGCGTGCTGCCCGGTACCGGCGGCCTGACCCGGGTGGTGGACAAGCGGCATGTGCGCCGCGACCTGGCCGACTACTTCGCCACCAAGGCCGAGGGGGTCGGCGGCAAGAAGGCCGTGGCGTGGCGGCTGGTGGACGAGGCCGTGCCCCGGGCCAGCTGGGCGCAGACCGTGGCGGAGCGGGCCGCCGAGCTGGCCGGGCGGTCGGCCCGGCCCGCGGGCGCCCCGGGCATCGCGCTGGCCCCGCTGGCCAAGGCCCGCACCGACGAGGAGATCTCCTACTCCTACCTGACCGCCCGGCTGGACCGGGCCCGGGGCGTGGCCGAGATCACCGTCCGCGGCCCGGATACCGACGCCCCGGCCAGCATCGCCACCGTGCATGACCAGGGCGCCAGCTTCTGGACCCTGGCGCTGACCCGGGAGCTGGACGACCTGATCCTGGACCTGCGCACCAACGAGCTCGAGCTGGGCACCTGGGTGCTGCGCACCGAGGGTGACCCGCAGCGGGTGCTGGCCTACGACCGGCTGCTGGCCGACCACGGCGACGACTGGCTGGCGAGCGAGATCATTCATTACCTCAAGCGGACCCTGAAACGGCTGGACGTGACCAGCCGCAGCCTGATCGCGCTGGCCGAGCCGGGCAGCTGCTTCGCGGGCTCGCTGCTGGAACTGGCGCTGGCCGCAGACCGGTCGTTCCAGCTGGCCGGGGTGTTCGAGGACAGTGCTGGCCCGGGGGGGCGACCCCCGGAGCCCCCGCGAGTCGCCGGCGGGACACGCCTCGGCGCGCCCCGCCTCGCCAGCGAGTGCTGGCCCGGGGGGGCGACCCCGGAGCCCCCCGCGAGTCGCCAGCACAGCCGGCCACGATCACCGTGGGCCCGATGAACCTCGGGCCGCTGCCGATGGGCAACGGCTTGACCCGGCTGCAGACCCGCTACCTCGGCGACGCCAGCGGCCTGGCCGCGGTGGAGAAGCGGGCCGGGGAGCCGCTGGAGGCCGCCGACGCCGAGCAGCTGGGCCTGGTCACCTTCACCCCTGATGACATCGACTGGGACGAGGAGATCCGGATCGCGGTCGAGGAGCGGGCCAGCTTCAGCCCGGACGCGCTGACCGGGCTGGAGGCGAACTACCGGTTCGCCGGCCGGAAACACTGGAGACCAAGATCTTCGGCCGGCTCACCGCCTGGCAGAACTGGATCTTCTACCGCCCGAACGCCTCCGGGCCGGACGGTGCCCTGCGCAAGTACGGCACCGGGCAGCGCGCCGCCTTCGACCGAAAGCGAGTCTGACTCCCGTGACCACCGCACCCGACTACACCGAGAAGATCCCGAACAACGTCGAACTGCGCGAGGACCGGCGGCTGCAGCGGGCGCTGGAGTCCTGGCAGCCGAACTTCCTGAACTGGTGGCAGACGATGGGCCCGGCCCTGCCGACCCAGGACGTGTACCTGCGCACCGCGGTCAACGTCGGCCGCGAGGGCTGGGCGCACTTCGGGCACGTGCCGATGAAGGACTACCGGTGGGGCATCTTCCTGGCCGAGCGGAGCGCGGGCCGGCAGATCGCGTTCGGCGAGCACAAGGGGGACCCGGCCTGGCAGAAGGTGCCCGGCGAATACCGGGCCGACCTGCAGCGGCTGATCGTGATCCAGGGCGACACCGAGCCGGCCTCGGTGGAGCAGCAGCGCAACCTGGGCGCCACCGCGCCGAGCCTGTATGACCTGCGCAACCTCTTCCAGGTCAACGTGGAGGAAGGCCGCCACCTGTGGGCCATGGTCTACCTGCTGCACGCGTATTTCGGCCGCGAAGGGCGGGAAGAGGCCGAGGAACTGCTGCACCGGCACTCCGGCAGTACCGAGTCACCGCGGATCCTCGGCGCGTTCAACGAGGAGACGCCGGACTGGCTGTCGTTCTTCATGTTCACCTACTTCACCGACCGGGACGGCAAATACCAGCTCGGCACGCTGAAGGAGTCGGCCTTCGACCCGCTGTCGCGGACAGCTGAGTTCATGCTCAAGGAAGAAGCGCACCACATGATGGTCGGTACCACCGGCATCGACCGGGTGGTGGAGCGGGCCGCCCAGCTCATGGTGGAACACGACACCGACGACGCCGGCCCGCACGGCGCGATCGGCCTGCGGGTGATCCAGAAGTACCTGAACTTCCACTACAGCGTGTCGCTCGACCTGTTCGGCGGGGACACCTCCACCAACGTGGCCAACTACTACACCGCGGGGCTGAAGGGCCGGTGGCTGGAGGAGCGGCGCAAGGACGACCACCGGCTGACCGACGACTCGATCATGGTCGACGCGCTGGACGATGGCGAGATCAGCCAGACCGAGGTGGCCGCGCTGGTCGGCCTCAACACCGACCTGCGCCGCGAGTACACCGCCGACTGCCAGAGCGGGGTGAACCGGTGGAACAAGATCCTGGCCTCGGCCGGGCTGCCGCAGCGGCTGAAGCTGCCGCACGTCGCGTTCAACCGGAAGGTGGGCGCGTTCGCCGGGATCGAGGCCTCACCCGAGGGCGAGGTGCTGTCCGCGGACGAGTGGGCCCAGCGCAGCGGGGACTGGCTGCCCACCGAGGTGGACAAGACCCATGTCCGATCGCTCATGCAGCCGGTGCACGAACGGGGCAGGATCGCCGCCTGGATCGCCCCGCCGCGGAACGGGATCAACGGCCAGCCGTTCGACTACGACTACGTGCACCTCGCCTAGGGCACAAGCTCAGCTAGGGCACAGCTCACCGGAGCTGCCTGACCCGGAATGGCCTGACCCTGGATGGGGGGCGCAGCAGCGATGACGCAGCTGTTCAACGCATGTGAGTACCTGCTGGACCAGCGGCTGGCGGCGGGGGACGGGCCACGCACGGCGCTGACCGGCAGTGCTGGCGATCTCAGTTACGCCGCCCTGCATGACCAGGTGTGCCGGACCGCGGCGTCGTTGCGGGAGATCGGGCTGCAGCCGGAACAGCGGGTGCTGATGCTGATGGCCGACTCGCCGCAGTTCGCCGTCGTCTACCTGGCCGCGCTGCGGATGGGCGCGGTCCCGGTCCCGGTGTCCACGATGCTGCACGCCGACGGGGTGGCCGAGCTGCTGCGCGATTCCCGGGCCCGGTTCCTGGCCGTGACCCCGGAGGTCGCGGGCACCGCGGTGGTGGCGGCGGCCGCCGCGCCGGAACTGGCAGGCCTGCTGGCCGACGGCGACCCGGGCGGTCCGGTCCCGGTGCACCCGGTCAGCGGGCTCGCGGCCGGGGCCGATGCCGCGGTGTACCCGACCACCGCCGACTCGCCCGCGTTCTGGCTGTACACGTCGGGCACGACCGGGACGGCCAAGGCCGCGATGCACCGGCACGGCTCGGTCCGGGTGGTCTGCGAGACGTACGGCACCCAGGTGCTCGGCATCCGCCGCGACGACCGGTGCCTGTCCGCGGCCAAGGCGTTCTTCGCCTACGGCCTGGGCAACTCGCTGCTGTTCCCGCTGTCGGTCGGCGCGTCGAGCGTGCTCGAGCCCGCGCCGTCCCGGCCCGACCTGATCGCCGTGGCCACGCAGAAGCACGGCGCCACCCTGTTCTTCGCCGGGCCCACGTTCTTCGCGAACATGCTCCGGGCCGGGCTGCCCGGGGACGCGCTGGCCGGGGTGCGGCTGGCCGCGTCGGCCGGCGAGGCGCTGCCCGCCAGCCTGTACACCCGGTGGACCGGGCATTTCGGGGTGGACATCCTGGACGGCATCGGGATGACCGAGATGCTGCACATCTTCCTGTCCAACCGGCCCGGGCAGGTCCGGGCCGGCACCACCGGCGTCGCGGTGCCCGGCTACCACCTGCGGGTGCTCGACGAGACCGGGCAGGACGTGCCGCCCGGCACGCCCGGCACGCTGTTCGTCCGCGGCGAATCGTCCGCGACCGGCTACTGGTCCCGCTACGACGCTTCGCGGCAGGTGTTCCAGGGCGAGTGGCTGCGCACCGGCGACACCTACGTGCAGGACTCCGACGGCTACTACAGCTGCCTCGGCCGGACCGGCGACATGCTCAAGGCCAGCGGCATCTGGGTGTCCCCGGCCGAGGTGGAAGCCCAGCTGCTGGCGCACCCGGCGGTAGCCCAGGCGGTGGTGGTCGGCGCGGCCGACCCCGAAGGGCTGGAGAAGGCGGTCGCGTTCGTGATCGTGGAGGCCGGCCAGGCGGTCACCGAGCACGAGCTGACCGAGTACTGCCGCACGGCCCTGCCGTCGTTCAAGCGGCCGCGCCGGGTGGTGTTCGTGTCTGGCTACCCGACCACCGCCACCGGGAAGATCCGCCGGGTGGAGCTGCGCACGATGGCCGCGAACGTGTTGCTGGGCTGAGCCGGGACCGAGCTGAGGAGGAGCGATGACACTGCACTGGACCAGGGAAGACGCGCCGCGCTGGGACGCTGACAAGCAGCGGCTGCTGGGCCCGGCGGAACTGGCCTCGGTCGGCCTGGACCAGCCTGCTCCCGGGGCGCCGGTCGCGGACGAGTGGTGGCGGGTCACCGATGATGCCGGGGACGTGGTCGGTTACGGCTGGCTGGACAGCGAGTGGGGCGACGCGGAGATCACGTTCTGGGTCAACCCGGCCCGCCGCGGCGCGGGCATCGGCGGCTTCATCGTGGACCACCTGGAGAGCGAGGCCGCCGGGCGCGGGCTCAACTACATCTACAACGTCGTCCCGGACACCCACCCCGACCCGGCCTGGATGCGGCACTGGCTGTCCCTGCACGGCTTCATGCTGGGCACCGGCGACTGGCGCCGCCAGGTCCATGCCCCGGCCCGCCGCTGACCCCGGCCCGCTGAGCGCGAGCGGGCAGGCGCTAGCCGCTGTCAGAGGGCGGCGTAGAGCGCCTTCTCGAAGTCCTGGTACAGCTGGAGGGCCTCCGGGGTGATGAAGGGCAGGAAGTTGCTGTAGATCGAGGCGCAGATGCCGGTGCTGAGGTCCACCCAGAAGTGCGTGTTGCACAGCCCGGCCCAGGCGCCAGACCCGGCCCGGCGCATGCCCGGCTGATCGTGGGTGTTGAGCAGCAGCCCGTAGCCCCACTTGTAGCCCGGGCCGAGGTTGAGCGGGCCGCTGGAGGCCGGGTCGGCGGTGGGTATCGACTCGGGGAAGTCCAGGTCGCCGATCTGGTTCGTGAACGCAGCGTCCACCGTGGACTGCTGCAGGATCCGCACCCCGTCCAGCTCGCCGCCGCGCAGCAGGGCCCGCTCGAACTTGATGTAGTCGCTCGGCGGCCCGTACAGTCCGTGCCCGCCCGCGTAGTACTCCGGGGCCTGGTTGAGCACCTCGCCGATGGACACCCAGGTGCCGTCCTCGCCCTTGACGTGCACGGGGGAGGCGTTCGGCCGCTCGTCGTCGTTCATCAGGAAGGTGGTGTGGTCCATCCCGAGCGGCCCGGTGATGCCCTGCTTGATGGCCACGTCCAGGGTGAGCCCGGTCACCGCCTCGATGACCTGGCCCAGCCAGTCGATGTTGATGCCGTAGATGAACGCGCTGCCGGGATCGGCGAGCAGCGGCCCGGTCAGCGAGGACCGGACGCCCGCCACCACGTTCGGCACCCCGGTGGCCTTTTCCCACTCCACCAGGTCCTCGCTCCAGAACCAGTAGCCGAGGCCGGAGGTGTGCGTGATCAGCTGCCGCACGGTGGCCTGGCTGGCCGGTGGCCGGTACTGCGGTGTTCCGCCCGCGAAGCCGGTCAGCACCTGCTTGTCGGCGAACGCCGGGCAGTACTCAGCGACCGGCGCGTCCAAATCGAGGTTGCCTTTCTCCATTTCCTGGAGTGCGGCCACGGTGGCCGGCATTTTCGTCATCGACATGATCCGGAACAGCGTGTCCGTGGTCACCGGGTCGCTCTCGCCTGCCACCTGGGGCCCGGCGGCGCCTTCGAAGATCACCCCGTCGCGGTCGGCCGCGATCACCGCCACGTGCGGCGCCGCGCCGGACTCCACCGCTTCGTGCAGGACCTTGCTGATGCCAGCGCCGTCGATGGCCATCGCCGTCTCCTCCCCATGGGCTGCCGTGAGTCTCGCACTGCACCGCCCGCCGCGGGAGTCCCAATTAGCGACATCGCCGCCGCACTGGGTAGAACGGAAGTCACACACCGGCACCGGCGGCGGGGGAGGGATGAGGGCACGGATGATCGTCCGCGGGCTGGCCATCGCGGCCGTGGCCGCGCTGCTGGCCGGCGGCTGCGCCGCCGCGCCCGCCACCCCGCACGCGCACCTGGTGCACCTGGGCGGCGGGCCGCTCGGCTACTGGACCCGGTCCCGGCTGATCGACGCCCGGCCCTGGGAGGGATCCGGCTTCCACCCGCCACGGCGGCTGGCTCATGCGCACGCTGCCGTGGCGGCCCTGCGGGTGGGGGCCCTGTTCGTGCGGGAGCCCGGCGGCAACCATTTCTGCACCGCCAGCGTGGTCAACAGCCCCGGCCAGGATCTGCTGGTCACCGCCGCGCACTGCATCAACGGCGGGAAGAACGGCGGTTACCGCCAGAACATCGTGTTCATCCCCGGCTACCACGACGGCCAGGCGCCGTTCGGCGTCTGGGAGGTCAAGCAGCTGCTCGTCGCGCCGCAGTGGAGCAGCGGCTCCGATCCCGACCTGGACGTCGGCTTCGTGCTGCTGGATTCCCGCGACGGCCGGAACATCGAGGAGGTCCTGGGCGCCAACCAGCTGAACCTCGACCTCGGCTACCGGTACCTGGTGCGCGTCACCGGCTACCCGGCGAGCGCTGACGCCCCGATCACCTGCGCCAACTGGACCAGCCAGCAGAGCCCGACGCAGCTGCGGTTCGAGTGCGGCGGGTTCACCGGCGGCACCAGCGGCAGCCCGTGGGTCACCCGCTTCGACCCGCACACCCGGACCGGCACCATCGTCGGGGTACTCGGCGGCTACCAGGAAGGCGGCAACACTCCGTACATCTCCTACAGCCCCTACCTCGGCCCCGCGGTCCAGCACCTGTACGCCGAGGCAGTCGCGGCCGAGACCGCCACCGCGGCCTGGCCAGCACGCGGTGCTCAGCAGCCGCAGGCCGGCCCCGCCAGGCCAGGGCCGGCCGCGGGCTGGTCCACGATGCCGTAGCTGCCGCTGCGCAGCACCGCGCCGAAATGGACCACGTACCACCGGCCGCGCCAGGAGATGAGCGAGGCGATCCCGATCGAGCGCAGCTGGCCGTGCACCTGGTAGACCAGGCGGGCGCCGCCCACATGCCAGTAACCCCCGGAGTTGGCGCACACCCCAGGGGGAATCCAGCCGGCATCGGCCGCAGGCACGATCACCCGGACCAGCGTGGCCTGGCTGGCCGCGGGACCGAGGAAACGGTGAGCCGCGGCCACGTCCAGCTGGAAGTCCGCGAACAGCCGGCCGTGCCAGTCGGCGGCTGGGTCATAGATGGCCTTGATCTGCGTGTATGCGGGCAACGGGAAGAATGCCTGGGCGGCGAGATCAGCGTTGCCGGTCACCACGGCGGCCCACAGGTCCGCCATCTCGGCGGTGAACACGGGCGTGCCAGCGCTGGGGGAGGCGCTGGTCTGCGGCAGGTTGCCGGGCGGTGGCGGCACCGGGATCACGGTCGGTCCCGGGGTGGGCGTAGCGGTGGCGGCCGGGGTGCTGGGTGACGGCCTGGCGGCCGGGCGGGTGGTGCTGTGCTGGCTGGCCGGTGCTGCGGCATGGTCGCTGGCCGGGGCCGCGCAGCCAGCCGCGAGCAGGCCCGCGGCCGCACCCAGCATGCTCAGCCGGGCTACCGCCGGGCAGCGGCGATGCCGGACCCACACTGCCATTCCCCTTGCTGACCCGCCCGCCCCGGACGCTGGACCCGGTCAGCGTACCGGGCACTGGCTGCCCGGGCGGCCTCATCCCGGTCCTGGACATCCGGGCGTCAGGACCCGGCGAGTTCCCTGCGCGCCGCGTCCTCTCGCCTGCTGGCCCACGTTCCGCTGGAGTAGCCGGGACGGTTCAGCGGTCGGTTTTCTCCGGGACGACGAGTACCGGCAGGGACGATTTGTGCACTACCTCGTGCGCCACGCTGCCGAGCACCAGCGACACGAGATCCGAGCGGCCGCGGGTGCCCACCGCAATGAGCCCCGCCTTGTGCTCCAGTGCGATGTCGATCATCGCCCCGCCGACCCCGGTCTCCACCTCGCGGTGCACCAGGCCCGCCGCGGCCACCCCTGCGTCGGTCAGCTGCTTCACGTACCGGTCCACCAGCAGCTGGGCATCATCGCGGGTCTCGGTGGTGTACGGCTGCGCCCGGCTGGGGTGCAGCACCACGCCGTGGAAGACCAGCACCGCGTCCCCCGTCTCAGCGGCCATCCTGGCCACGGCCTGGACCGCGTGGTCAGCATGCCCGGACTCATCCACCCCGACCACGATCGTCCCGAACATGGCGACCTCTCACAGTCCTTCGTTGATGAGCCGCCCGGCCTGCTCGTACGTGGCTGGTTTGCGCCGCTTGAAGTAGAACGCGGCACCGACCCCGAGCAGCACGATCACCAGGTCGATCGGGCCGAACCACTTGGCGTAGCTGTAGCCGCTGCCGAGGAAGCTGATGTTGTCGAACAGCAGGTAGACCACGAAGGCCTGGGAGACCAGCGCCAGGATCGGTGCCAGCCGGGTCCGCCACCAGTGCGCCTCGTCCCGGTGGTAGCGCTCGTAGTAGACCAGGATGGCCAGCGAGACCAGGGCCTGGACGGACAGGATGATGATCACGCCCATCACCGCCATCAGCCCGTACAGCTGCAGGTAGGCCTGGGAGTTCGGGTCGTTGGTGCCGGTGAACACGGCGAACAGGATGATGATGACCGCGGCGACCACGGACTGCACGATCGAGGCGATGTGCGGGCTCTTGAACTTCGGGTGGGTGCGGCCCAGCGGGGCGGGCAGCAGCCCCTCCCGGCCGAGGGAGTACATGTAGCGCGCCGCCGTGTTGTGGAAGGCCATCCCGCAGGCGAACGACCCGGTGATGATCAGGTAGCTCATGATCGAGGAGACCCACTGGCCCGCGTACTGCTTGGCGGGGGTCAGGTAGAAGTTCGCCGCGTTGCTCTGGGCCGCCGCGATAGCCGCATGGGTGCTCGGGTACCCGCCCAGCGGGGCCCAGGACGTGACCGTGTAGAAGATGCCCAGGCCGATCACGGAGATGTACAGCGCGCGCGGCACGATCCGTTTCGGGTCCCGGGATTCCTCGGCGTAGTTCGGCGCCATCTCGAACCCGACCCAGGACCAGAACGCGAAGAACAGCCCGATGCCGACCGAGCCGGCCAGCAGCTTGCCGGACGCCGGGAAGCTCTGGAACGCCTTGACTGGGTTGATCGAGCTCCAGTTGGTGTGCCCCTTGCTGAACATGAAGATATCGAAGATCAGCAGGATCGCGATCTCGCTGAGCAGCCCGATGGCGAGCAGCGTGGACGACAGCCGCACGTCGAAGAAGGTGAGCAGCGAGATCAGCACGACCATGCCCAGGGCCAGCCAGGGCCAGCCGATATTGACCCCGAACGCGGCCAGCTTGAGGTTGAGGAAGTAGGCGAACCCGCCGGCCAGTGACGCCTCGAACACGGAGTACGCCACGACCGCTCCGTAGCCGGTGCCGATGCCTAGTTCCCGGCCCAGTCCGTGGCTGATGTAGCTGTAGAAACCGCCCGCGCTGGTCTTCTTCCGGGCCATCGCCACGTAGCCGACGGAGAACACGACCAGCACGATCGCGGCGAAGATGAACGCCGCTGGCGCGCCCGCGCCCTGGCCATAGCCGACCATGATCGGTGTGTTGAAGAGCATGGCCGAGATCGGGGCGGACCCGGTGACGGTCAGGAATAGCACCCCGCCGAGGCCGACCGCATGCTTGCGCAGCTTGGGGACCTCGGCCCGCTGGGCGACGTCGAAGTCCTCTTCCATCCCTTGGATACCGCCCACACGCGGAAGCTCCGACCGTGCCATGAGTGCCTCCCCAGAGGGTTACCCGGCGTCGCTGCGTTATCCGAGGGGACGACCCCCGGGATAACAGGGGTCAAGCTGTGGTCAAACGGTTGAGGACTGAATTGTGGTACAGGTCACAGCGCGGACGATATCAGCAGGTACAAAGCATGACAAGAGTTTTGGTTGAGGGAAATATAGACTTAACGTTTACCTCTTGACAGCAAAAGGTTTAAGGGATACAGATTTGGTCAGACCAAAGTAGTCTCGTCTGCTGAGCCCGCGGATGCTGCCGGAGGTGACATGGCCGATGAGCTGATCGCCTTCCCGTCCAAGGATGAGATGCTCGCCAAGTCCCGGCAGTTCTGGAACCCGGACAAGACCCAGTTCTGGACCGACTCCGGCGTCCCGCTCGTGATCGACCGGCGGGAGGGTTACTTCATCTACGACGTCGGGGGCAAGCGCCTCATCGACGTGCACCTGAACGGCGGGACCTACAACCTCGGCCACCGCAACCCGGAGGTCACCGCGGCGGTCACTGCGGCCATGCAGCGGTTCGACATCGGCAACCACCACTTTCCGTCGCTGGCCCGCACCGCGCTGGCGGAGGCCCTGGTGACGACCGCGCCGCCGGGGCTGGCCAAGGTGATCTTCGGCAGCGGCGGCGGTGAGGCCATCGACATCGCCCTGAAGACCGCCCGGCACGCGACCGGGAAACGCAGGATCGTCTCAGTGGCCAAGGCCTACCACGGGCACACCGGGCTGGCCGTGGCCACCGGCGATGAGCGGTTCGCCACCCTGTTCCTGGCCGACCGGCCGGACGAGTTCACCCATGTTCCCTTCAACGACCTTGACGCCATGGACCAGGCGCTGCGCAAGAGGGACGTCGCCGCGGTGATCATGGAAACCATCCCGGCCACCTACGGCTTCCCGCTGCCCGCCCCGGGCTACCTGGAAGGGGTCAAGAAGCTCTGCGAGGCTTCCGGTGCGCTGTACATCGCGGACGAGGTGCAGACCGGGCTGATGCGCACCGGCGAGCTGTGGGGTATCACCAAGCACGGCATCACCCCGGACATCCTGGTCACCGGCAAGGGCATTTCCGGCGGCATGTACCCGGTCAGCGCGGTGCTGGTGAGCGAGGCCGCGGCTGGCTGGCTGACCGAGGACGGCTTCGCGCACATGTCCACGTTTGGCGGCGCCGAGCTTGGCTGCGTGGCCGCGCTGAAGACCTTGGAGATCACCTGCCGGCCGGAGGTCAGGTCGATGGTGTTCTACATCGCGGACCTGCTCGGCGGCGGGCTGCGCCGGATCCAGCAGGCCTACCCCGGCTGGTTCGCCGGCATCCGCCAGGACGGCCTGGTCATGGGCCTGGAGTTCGCCCACCCGCAGGGCGCCAAGTTCGTCATGAAACGGCTCTACGAGAACGGGGTGTGGGCGATCTTCTCCACTCTCGACCCGCGCGTGCTCCAGTTCAAGCCGGGCCTGCTGATGACCCCCGACCTGTGCGGCGAGCTGCTCGACCGGGTGGACGTGAGCATCGCCGCGGCCCGGGACGACGCGGCCAGCCAGCGGAGTCGGCCATGACCGGGTCTGATGAGGCCAATTTCGCAGGCGAGGTGTGGCGCGCCGAAGGCGTGTCCGCCCGAGCCAGCGACTCGCGGGCAGCCTCGGAAAGCTATCCGCTCAGCTCAGCCGGGTCGTTGGGGGTTCCAGGGGCTCGGGCCGCCGGGCCAGCACCGTCGTTGGGGGTTCCGGGGGCTCGGGCCCCCGGGCCAGCAGAGCCGATCAGCGTGGACCTGCTCACCGATCCGGCCGGGGTGCCCCGGGCGCAGGCGATGTTGCAGCGGGCCCAGTGGGCTGCCCGTGCGTTCGCCCGCTACGACAAGGCGGCGGTGGACCGCGCGGTACACGCCGCCGCGGCCGCGGGCGCGGCCAGAGCCCGGGAATACGCGGAATGGGCGGTCCGCGAGACCGGTTTCGGGGTCACCGAGCACAAGGTGATCAAGAACCTCGCCAGCAGCACCGGCCTGGTCGCGGCCTACGCCGACCATGACTACGTGACGCCCCGGGTCAACCCGGCCGCGAAGATCGTCTCCATCCCGCGGCCCGCCGGGGTGGTGCTCGCACTCAGCCCGTCCACCAACCCGGTGGCCACCGTGTTCGTCAAGTGCCTGCTCGCGCTGATGACCCGCAGCGCGGTGGTGGTCAGCCCGCATCCGCTGGCCCGGGAATGCTCCGCCGACGCGGCCCGGACCCTGGCTCAGGCCGCCGTGGCCGCGGGCGCGCCGGACGGCGTGATCCAGGTGGTGGACGAGCCTTCGGTGCCGCTGATCCGGGCGCTGATGGCCGACGAGCGGACCGATGTCATCGTGGCGACCGGCGGCACCGACGTGGTCCACGCCGCCTACAGTTCCGGGAACCCCGCGATCGGGGTGGGCCCTGGCAACGTGCCGGTATTCGTTGATGCTAGCGCTGACCTGCCGAAAGCGGCGAAGCGTATCGCAGACAGCAAGAGCTTCGACAACTCCATCCTGTGCACCAACGAGTCCGTGCTCATCGTGACCGCGCCGGCCGCGGGCACATTGCTGCGGCAGCTGCGGCGGGACGGGTGCTACCTGCTCGCGCCGGGAGAGCGGGACAAGGTCCGCGACCTGCTGTTCCCCGGCGGCCGGTTCGACACCCGGTTCGTCGGCCAGGACGCGTCGTGGATCGCGGCGCAGGCCGGGCTGCGGGTGCCCGGGACGACGCGGGTGCTGCTGGCGCCGGTCCCGCTGGTGGTCCCGGAGGAGCCGCTGACGCACGAGAAGCTGTGCCCGGTGCTCGGGCTGGTCCAGGTGACGACGGAGCGGCAGGGCATCGACGCGGCGCGGGCGGTGCTGCGGATCGGCGGGAAGGGGCATTCGGCGGCGATCCATTCCTCGTCTCCCTCGACGATCATGGAGTACGGGGCGGCGCTGGACGTGCTCCGGGTGTCCGTCAATGCCGGGTCCAGCCTGGGGAGTGCGGGCCTGGAAACAGGGCTGGCGCCGACGATGACGATCGGGACCGGGTTCTTCGGGCGTTCGTCGGTGGCGGAGAACCTGCAGCCCAAGCACTTTGTGCAGTGGACGCGGCTGGCTTACAACTCTGATCCGGCTGAGGCCTTCGGCAACTTCTCCGGGCTTGTTCCCTGGGCGTCGCCTGCTGGTCCCGTTCCGCCCTATCCCCTTGCCTCCAACCTGGTGGGCACCGTAGCGGGGCAGCGGCAGAGCTGGCCGCCGTTCCCGGCTCACCAAACACCGGGACCGGCGGACAACTCGGCCAGCCCCGCGGTGGACCTGGGTGCGCTCCGGGAGGAGATACGGCGGGTTGTGCTGGAGGAGCTGCGGGGGATTGCGGAGGGTGGCAGTGGCTGAGCTGCGGTCGTTTATCTTCCTCGATCGGCTGCAGCCGCAGACGATGTGCTATCTGGGGTCGTGGATCCGGGGAAGCTTGCCGCGGAGCGGGAATGCGGCGCAGGTCATTGAGGTGGCGCCGGGGCTGGATATCGAGCCGCTGACGGATGTGGCGGTCAAGTACGCGAACGTGCGGGCCGGGATTCTCGTGGTAGAGCGGCACTTCGGGTACCTGGAGGTGCACGGCAGCACGGACGAAGTCCGGGCGGCCGGCTCCGCCGTGCTCGGGGCGCTGGGCGCGGCGGAAGCCGATGCGACCGCGCCGGAGGTGCTGGCGTCGAAGATCGTGACGATGCTGGATCCGCAGCATGCGTTCCTGATCAACCGGAACAAGCTCGGGTCGATGGCGCTGGCCGGGGAATCGCTGTACGTGCTCGAGATGCAGCCAGCGTCGTACGCGATTCTGGCGGCGAACGAGGCGGAAAAGGCCGCTGAGATCAAGGTGGTCGATTACCGCATGATCGGGGCGACCGGGCGGGTGTACCTGTCCGGGTCCGAGGCGGACGTGCGGCAGGCGGCGGAGGCAGCCGAGGCGGCGCTGCGCAGCCAGTCACCTCTGGGCAGCCGGGCATGACCGCCGGACTGGACCCCGAGATGCTGCGGACCCTGGTCCGCGAGGTCCTGGCCGACCTGCTCCCCGCCCGCCCAGCCCGCCCAGGCTGCGACCCCACCAGCCTCAACTGCCCCACCCCCAGCACCCGCCCCGTCCCCCGCCCCGGCCGACGGTTATGTGGTGGGAAATGCACCGTATATGCCACAAAGCCACCACATAAGCCGGGATCAGGCTGGGTTTGCGGTGTGGGAGGGGGTTGAGGTGGTGGAGGTGGTGAGCTTGCGGACGGACCGGGAGCTGGCGGCGTTCGTGTCCCGGCTGCTGCGGCTGCTGGAGAACCCGAAGCACCGGGCGGACCTGCGGGCCGGGCGGCTGCGGTTCACCCTCGGGCCGGCCGGGGCGGCCGGGTCGGTGCGGCCCGCGCACCGGATCGAGCGGGGAGCGGTGACCGAGGCGGCCGTCCGGGAGGCGGCACGGGCCGGGGCCCGGCTGGTGCTGGGGCGGCGGGCGGTGCTCACGCCCCTGGCGCGGGACCGGGCCCGGGCCGCCGGGGTCGAGATCGAGAAGGAGCACTGATGGTCACCGCGACAGTCGTCGGAAACGTCTGGGCCACCCGGCGCCTGGCCGAGCTGCCCAAAGGCGCGTTCCTGGAGGTGGAGGCCGATGGCACCGGCCAGCGTTTCGTGGCCTTCGACGTGCTGGGCAGCGGTATCGGCGAACGGGTGCTGATCGCCCAGGGCTCGGTCGCGGCAGCCTGGTTCCCGGGCGGGCCGCCGCCGGTCGAACGCGCTGATCATCGGCTCCATCGATCCACCCGCACAAGCCGGCTGAGGCACAGGCTTGGCTGAGGCAGGGCCGGCTACGGCACCGGCTGAGGCAGAGACAATAGGAGGAACCGTGGCGGACAACGCACTCGGAATGATCGAGACCAAAGGGTATGTGGCCGCGCTGGCGGCGGCGGACGCCATGGTCAAGGCGGCGAACGTGGCCATTGTCGGCCGCCAGGAAGTCGGCGACGGCCTGGTGTCGGTGACCATCGTCGGGGACGTCGGCGCGGTGAAGGCCGCCACCGAGGCGGGCGCGGAGACCGCGAGCAGCGTCGGCGAGCTGGTGTCCGTGCACGTGATCCCGCGGCCGCACGCCGAACTCGGCAGGCACTTCACCATCCGCGGTGAGTAAGCGGCACGGGGTGAGCAGGTGACGCCGCCCGGGCCGCCTGCTCCCGAGCTGCGGGTTCACCTCCTGGTCCGGGACCTGCAGCGGCAGTTCGCGGCCTACCTGGGCACGCCAACCCGGGCCCGTGGCTACCCGCCGATGGAGGGTGAGCACTCGCTCATCGTCGAGGTGGCGCCAGCCCTGGCCATCGAGCGGGTCACCGACCTGGCGCTGCGTGCGGTACCGGGGGTGGAGCCCGGCATCCTGTTCGTCGAGCGCCAGTTCGGCGTGCTGGAGGTGCACGGCCCGGATCTGGCCGAGGTGGAGCGGGCCGGCCAGGCCATCCTGGCCGGGCTGCGGGCCAGCCCGGCGGACCAGTTGCGGCCACGGATCCTGTTCTGCGACGTGATCGAGGACATCACCGACCGGCAGGCCATCATCATTAACCGGAACCGTGGCGGCTCCATGATCATGCCGGGCGACACGCTGCTGGTCTGCGAGGTCGCGCCGGCCCTGTTCGCCACCATCGCGGCGAACGAGGCGGAACGTGCCGCGCCCGGGGTGACACTGGTCAACGTGTCGATGATCGGGGTGGCCGGGCGGATCTACCTGAGCGGGCCCACCGCCGAGATCCACACGGCGCGGGAGGAGATCATCGCGGTCCTCGGCGGGCTGGAGGGCCGGGACCACGGGCCGGGCGGGCAGGCGGCGCCATGAGTACGGCAGGCGCGCACGACCTGTCGGCCGGCCCTGGCGTACTGGACCGGATCACCCGGTTCGCGGAGCGGGCCGCCCGGGCCTGCGGCTGTGCCCCGGCCAGCACGGTGCGGCTGATCAACGTGTCGGAGAACGCCACCTACCTGGTCGAAGACCCGGCCGAGGGGCCGTCGATCCTGCGCGTGCACCGGCTCGGCTATCACACCGAGACCGAGATCTCCTCCGAGCTGGCCTGGATGGACGCACTGCGGGCCGAGGCCGGGGTGCGCACCCCGCGGGTGCTGGCCGGGCCGGATGGCCAGCAGATCCTGACCATGACCGATGCCGCGGCAGGCCAGCCACGGCACTGCGTCCGGTTCGAGTACCTGGCCGGCACCGAGCCCGCTGACGACGACGCCGCGCATTTCGCCGAACTGGGCGAGATCACCGCCCGGATGCATCAGCACGCCCGGCAGTGGGCCCGGCCCGCCTGGTTCACCCGGTTTCACTGGGACTACCCGGCGGCGTTCGGCGCGCAGCCGCGCTGGGGACGCTGGCAGGACGGCATCGGCGTCGGCCCGGCCGAACGCGAGGTGCTCGGCCGGCTGGACGGTGTGCTGCAGGCGCGGCTGGCCGCGTTCGGTACCGGCCCGGACCGGTACGGGCTGGTACACGCCGACACCCGGCTGGCCAACCTGCTGGTAGACGACGGCCGGGTCAGCGTCATCGACTTCGATGACTCTGGTTTCAGCTGGTACCTGTACGACGTCGGCACCGCGGTGAGCTTCTTCGAGCACCAGCCGCAGGTACCCGCGCTGGTGGACAGCTGGCTGACCGGGTACCGCCGGGTGCTCAGCCTGCCTGCCGCGGACGAGGCGGAGATCTGGACGTTCATCATGTTCCGGCGGCTGTTGCTGGTCGCGTGGATCGGCTCGCATCAGGGAGCCGAGTTCGCCCAGCAGCTGGGCGCCGGTTATACCCAGGACAGCTGCGACCTGGCGGAGCGCTATCTCAGCCGTTCCGGCCAACATAGTTAGGAGACGCGCGTGTTCACTTCGATCGCTGGGCGTGCCGTAGTGGTCACCGGCGCCACTCGCGGCATCGGCAAGGGCATCGCCCGGGTATTCGCCAGCAGCGGGGCCCGGGTGCTCATCATCGGCCGGGACGAGGAAGCGGCCAAGGCCACCACCGCCGAGCTGGTCGCTGCCGGGGCCGACGTCTCCTACCTGCTGGCCGACGTCAGCGTGCGGGCGGACTGCCAGCGCCTGGCGCGGACGGCGGAGGATCGGCTCGGCGGCATCGACGTGCTCTGCGCCAACGCCGGCATCTTCCCGGACAAGCGGCTGGCGGAGATGACCGACGAGGATCTGGACAGCGTGTTCGGCACCAACCTGCGCGGCTGCATCCTGTCGGTGCAGGCGTGCCTGCCCGCGCTGGAGCGGTCCGGCCACGGCCGGGTCATCCTTACCTCCTCCATCACCGGCCCGATCACCGGGTATCCCGGCTGGTCGCACTATGGCGCGAGCAAGGCCGGGCAGCTCGGGTTCATGCGCACCGCCGCCATCGAACTGGCGCCCAGCGGCATCACGGTCAACGCGGTGCTGCCCGGCAACGTGATCACCGAGGGCCTGGCGGACCTGGGCGAGGAGTACATCCAGCAGATGACGGCGAGCGTGCCCTTGCGCCGCCTCGGCACCGTGGACGAGATCGGGCACGCCGCGCTGTTCCTGGCCACCGACGAGGCCGCCTTCATCACCGGGCAGACCATCGTGGTGGACGGCGGCCAGGTACTCCCGGAATCGCTCGGGGCTATGGAGTGATGATCAGACAGTGATCAGCGGCAACTCTGTCAGCGGGCGGACCCCGGAAGACGTCCGGCAGGTGCTGGCCGAGCGGATCTCCGCCGGGCACCTGCGGCCGGGCCAGCGGCTGGGCGCGGAGCGTGCGCTCGCGGCGGACCTGGGGGTCAGCCGGGCCACGCTGCGCCAGGCCCTGGCGGTGCTGGCGGACAGCGGGGCGGTCCGCCGGGTGCCCGGGCGCGGCGGCGGCACATTCGTGAGCAAGGACAAGATCGAGCGGGACCTGTCCCGGGTCGTCGGCGTACCGGCGCTGCTGCGCAGCCAGGGCGTGGTGGCGGGCACCCGGGTGATCAGCGCCGGACTGGCGGGGGCGGATGAGCCCGCGGCCCGGGCCCTCGGCCTGCGCCGTGGCGACCTGGTCATCGACCTGGTCCGGATCCGGCTGGCGGACGGCAGCCCGATCTCGGTCGAGCACGCCATGCTGCCCGCCGACCGGTTCCCCGGGCTGCTGGAGCTTCCGCTGGGCGGCTCGGTCTACGAACTGCTCGACGAGTATTTCAGCACCCGGCCGGGGGAGGCGGTGGAGCGGATCGAGGTGGTCACCGCGTCCCAGGACGAGGCGCTGGTGCTCGATGTGCCGCCGGGCTCGCCGCTGCTCGCCATCTCCCGGACCACGACCGATGCTGACGGCCAGCCGTTCGAGTTCTCCCAGGACCTGTTCCGCGGCGACCGTACCCGCATCGTGGTGCGCACTCCCGGCGAGGGAGCCGCCGGCCGCAGCGAGCCGGCGGCCGGGTCATCGAACTGCGCTCGCAGACCGCCATCTGAGGAGTCGCCATGACTGAGCCGGAAAACGATCGGCCGGTGGGCCGGGTCCGCTTCATGAACGCCCAGCGGGTCAACCTCGACGGGTTCGCGGTCGAGGACCCTGGCCTCGGCCTGGTGGCCCTGCGCTCGCCAGAAGACCCGGAACCCAGCCTGGTGATCTCCGGCGGCCGGGTCACCGAGATGGACGGGGTGGCTGAGGAGGACTTCGACTCCATCGATGCCTACATCGCCCGGCACGGCCTGGACCTGGCCGTGGCCAGCGAGGCGATGAGCCTGCCGGACACCGAGTTCGCCCGGCTGGCCATCAGCCCGGACGTGCCACGGGCCGAGGTGATCAGGCTGAGCGCCGGGGCCACCCCGGCGAAGCTCGCCCGGGTGCTGGCCCTGCTCCGGCCCGCCGAGCTCGGCCTGGCCATGACCAAACTGCGCGGCCGCCGCACCCCCAGTAACCAGGCGCACGTCACCAACCGGCTGGACGACCCGCTGCTGCTCGCGGCCGACTCGGCCACCGCGGCCGCGTTCGGCTTCCGGGAGATAGAGACCACCGTCCCGGTGCTCGCCGACGCGCCGAGCAACGCGGTGGCGTGCCTGATCGGCGCGGCCGTGGCCGCCCAGGGCGTGCTCATCCAGTGCTCGGTGGAGGAGGCACTGGAACTGGAACTCGGCATGCGCGGGCTGACCTCCTACGCGGAGACGATCTCGCTGTACGGCACCGAGCAGGTATTCACCGACGGTGACGACACGCCCTGGTCCAAGGCGTTCCTGACCTCTGCCTACGCCTCCCGCGGGATGAAGATGCGGGTGTCCTCCGGAGCCGGTGCGGAGGTGCTCATGGCCGGGGCCGAAGGCAAGTCCATGCTGTACCTGGAGGCCCGCTGCGTCGCGCTGGCCCGGGCCATCGGCGCCCAGGGGGTACAGAACGGCGGCATCGACGGGGCCAGCGTGGCCGCGTCCGTGCCCGGCGGGCTGCGCGAGCTGATGGCCGAGAACCTGATGGTGATGATGCGCAACCTGGAGTCGTGCTCGGGCAACGACGCGCTGATGAGCGAATCCGACATGCGCCGGACGTCCCGGACGCTGCCGATCGTGCTGGCCGGCTCGGACTTCGTGTTCAGCGGGTTCGGCAGCATCCAGCGCTACGACAACATGTTCGGGCCGAGCAACTTCAATGCCGAGGACATCGACGACTTCCTGGCCATGCAGCGGGACTGGGGCATCGACGGCGGGCTGCGCACCGTGCCCGCGGAGCGGATCGCCGCGCTGCGCCGGGACGCCGCCGAGGCCTGCCGCGCGGCCTACCGGCAGCTGGGCCTGGCGGACTTCACCGACGAGCAGGTGGACCGGGCGGTGGACGCGGCCGGGTCCAAGGACCTGGGCGAGACCGACACCCTGGCCGTGCTCAGCGCCGCGCACGCGATCCGCCAGGGCGGGCTGACCGTGCTGGACATCGTCGCGGCCCTGGACGAGACCGGCTACCCGGCCGAGGCAGAAAAGATCATGGAGATGACACGCGCCCGGCTGTCCGGCGACTACCTGCAGACAGCGGCGATCTTCGACGAGGACCTCCAGGTGCTGTCGCTGGTCACTGACCCGAACGACTACGCCGGGCCGGGTACCGGCTACGAGCCGGCCCCGCCGCGGCAGGCCGAGATCGACGCGATCCGGCAGGCCCGCGGCGTGGCTGACCTGCGCGCCGAGCAGGCGGCCGCCGCGGTGCCACTGGCCGGGCTGGTGCCGCTCGAGCCTGCCGGGGCCGCCGGGCCGGGCCAGGATCCACGCGACGTGGTGATCGGCGTTTCGCCCGCGGTCGGCCGGGACGTCTGGCGCTGCCTGTCCGGGCTGACCGTCCCGGACGTGCTCGCCGAGCTGCTGGCCGGCCTGGAGGAGGAAGGCTGCGTCGGCCGGGTGGTCCGGTTCAATGACACCGTGGACCTCGGCCGGATCGGGCTGGCCGCCGCCCGGCTGTCCGGGTCGGGGATCGGCATCGGCTTGCAGGGCAAGGGCACCGCCCTGATCCACCGGCGGGATCTCGCCCCGCTGGCCAACCTCGAGCTGTACTCCGTCGCGCCGGCGGTCACCCGCGAGCTGTACCGGCTGCTGGGCGCCAACGCGGCCCGGCATGCCAAGGGCAGCACCCCGGACCCGGCCCGCAACCCGTACACCGACGAGGCCATCGAGGCGCGCTATCACACCACGGTGATCGCGTTGATGGAACTGGAACGGGCCTGGGTGCGGGCAGGCAGCCCGGCCGAGGAACTGTCCCTGCGGGGGCTGCGGTGACCGGGGTGCGCGGGCTGTCCGGCCGCCTGGTCGATGAGCTGACCCTGGACGCGGTCCGCCGCGGTGAGGTCGGCCTGCCGGATCTGCGGATCCACCCGGAGTCGCTGGACCGCCAGGCCGCGGTGGCGCAGGCGCACGGCAACCCGCAGCTGGCCGGGAACCTGCGCCGGGCCGCGGAACTGACCGCGCTGGACGATGCGGAGGTGCTGGCCATCTACGAGGCGCTGCGGCCGGGCCGGTCCACCCCGACCGAGCTGACCGCGCTCGCCACGTCGCTGGCCGAGCGCGGCCTGCCCCGGTGCGCTGCGCTGCTCCGCGAGGCCGCGGAGATCTACGCCCGCCGCGGCCTGTCCGCGTGACCTGCCGGTGAGTGTCATCGCGGGCGTGGACATCGGCAATGCCACCACGGAGATCGCGGTGCTGCAGGACGGGCGCCTGGTGGCGGCCGAGCGGATGGCCACCCGCGGCCGCAAGGGCTCGGCCGAATCACTGCGCGGGGCGGCCGCGCTGGTGCACCGGACCGAGCGGCGGCTGGGCCTGACCGTCACCGAGGCGCGGATCGCTGCCCCGCTGCGCGCGGTGAGCACCGGGACCGTGACCATCCCGGCGGCTGTCCCGGGCACCGGGCGGCTGCGCGTGCTGGCCGCGGGGGTCGCCACCCCGGGCGGGACCGGCAGCTGCGTAGGGGCGCCCCTGTGGTTGGGCACCGAGCGGCCGGGCACCGAGCGGCCGGGCACTGGGCGGCTGGGCACCGGGCGGCCGGGCACCGGCCGGCCAGCCGGGGACGCGCCTGCCGCCCGGGTCGCCGTGGTCCCGCCGGGCCTCGGCTACGCGGCAGCGGCGGGGCAGCTGCGGCAGCTGCTGGCGGCGGGAGTGCCGGTCGGGGCGGTCCTCGCGGGCGGCGACGAAGGCGTGCTCATCGCCAACCGGCTGGGGGCGGCGCTGCCCGTGCTGGACCAGGTGGACACGGCGGCCGTGCTGGCCTGCTCGCTGCTAGCCGTGGAAGTCCGCCCGCCCGGGCAGCCGCTCACCCTGCTGGCCGATCCGGTCGCGCTGGGCGCCGCGCTCCGGCTCTGCGACACCGAAATCACCGACGCGGCCACCCTGGCCCGGGCCCTGCTCGACTGTTCCAACGGGGTGGTCGGGCTGGGCCCGGCCGCGGTCCCGGCGCCGCCCGTGGCCGGGCCGTGGGTGGTCGTGGCCGGGCAGCGCCTCCCGCTGCACGCCGCCTGCCGTGAGCTGGCGGGCCAGCCGGTCGGCTGGGTCAGTGCGCTCGGCCGTCCGGAGCCAGTTCCCGTCGACGACCTCTTCGCGGTGGACCTGGCGGCCGTGGCGGACACCGCGACCGCGCGCCGGGGCAGCACCGGCCGGGCGGTGCTGGTCGCCTCCCTGCACCAGGCCGGCTCCGGTCTCGACCACGCGGCCACGCTGGCCGGGCTGCTCGGGCGGCCAGTGCACTGCCCCGTCAGCGAGCCTGCCGCGGCCCGGCTGGGAGCCTGCACCACCCCGGGCGCGCGGCCCGATGCCATCGTGGTGGACGTGGGCGCGGGCACCATCGACGTGATAGCCCCGGACGGCGAAGTGGTCGCGGCCGGAGCTGGGGAACTGCTCACCGCGGCCGTGGCGGAAACGCTCGGCGTGCCCCGCGCCGCGGCCGACTGGGTGAAGCGGGGGCCGTGCTTCCGGGTGGAGGACAGCCAGCGCTTCGCCGCGGAGGACGGCACCCGGGGCTTCCTGGACCGGCCAGCCGACCCCGCGGCGGTCGGCATGCTCGCCGCCCCGGGCCGGCCGGGCTGCTGCCCTTCGACCGCAAGCACAGCCCGGCCGAATGGCGGGCCATCCGGCTGCGCCTGAAGGAGGCGGTGTTCGCGGTCAACCTGCTCCGTGCGGTCCGGACGCTCGGCCGCGGCCTGGGCCAGGTGCTGATCGTTGGCGGCCCGGCCGGCGACGACGAACTGCTCGGCGTGCTGCTGCGCACGCTGCCCGACGGGGTCACCGCCGGACGCGGGAACACCGGCGGCACCCTGCCCGGCCCGTCCGCCGGCCACCGGCACGCCGCCGCCCTCGGTCTCGCTCTCGCCTAGGCTGGTGGCAGGTATTGGTACCGGGAGGCTGCCGTGGACCGGGCGGAGCATGACCGTATCGAGCAGGTGATCAACCGCGAGGTCATGGCGCGGTTCCCGGCGGGCTCGGTGCGGCGGGCCGTTCTGCTGCAGCACGGCGACGACCCGGTGATCGAGCCCGGTGAACTGCTGGTCCGGATATTCATCGCGCCACCCGGCGGGCCATCCAGCCCGCCACCCGGCGGGCCACCGGGCCAGCCCGCGGATGACCAGCCAGCCAGCGATCAGCGGGCGCTTGATGCGTGGCAGCAGGAGCACCAGGCGAGGATGAGCCAGCTCCGGCGGGAGCTGTCGTTGCGGCTGCCCCCGGCCCGGCTGCTCGAGTTCGCCGTCGAGCACGCCCGCGGGGCGGCGACCGTGGCCCGGATCACCATGCGCGAGGACCCCGCCCTGCTCGGCGAGCCGATGCCGCCCCGGGAGGCGGTGGCCGCGGTGCTCCGCCTGTTGCAGGAGCGGTACGTGTTCCCCGAGCGCGCGGAACAGGCGGCGGCGGCGATCGAGGCGCGGCTCGCCGCGGGGGAGTACGACGACCTCAGCGATATCACCCTGGCCGACCGGCTCACCCGCCAGCTGCACGAGGCCTGCGCAGACAAGCACCTGCGGGTCCGGCTCCGGCCGCAACGGCCACCGCCCGCTGGGGCCGGCCCGCAGATCGGCCCGCCTGACCCCGGGACCGCCCGGCAGCCGCGGCGGAAACAGGGCCAGCTGGACAACTTCGGCATCCACCGGGTGGAACGCCTGGACGGCAACATCGGTTATCTGGACCTGCGCCGGGTGGCCGTCCCGGAGAACGCCGGCCCGGCCATCGCAGCGGCGATGGAGCTGGTATCCGGGACCGAGGCGCTGATCATCGACCTGCGTCAGAACGGCGGCGGCTCACCTGACGGGGCGGCCTTCTGGTGCAGCTATTTTTTCCGCGGCAGCGGCACCCACCTGAACAGCATCTACCATCGGGAAACGGGACTGACCCGGCAGTTCTGGACCCTGCCGTATGTGCCAGGGTCCCGCTACCTGGGCCGCCCGGTGTACCTGCTGGCCAGCGCGGACACGTTCTCCGGCGGAGAGGACATCTGCTACGCGCTGCAAGCCCAGGGACGCGCGCAGGTGATCGGCGAGACCACGGGCGGCGGCGCCCATCCGACCTCGACGCATCCGATCAGCCCGACGCTGGCCATTTCGGTGCCGGACGCCCGGTCGGTCAATCCAGTGACTGGCACGAACTGGGAGGGCACCGGCGTAGTGCCTGACATCCCGGTGCCAGCCGCCGAAGCGCACGACGTGGCCTACGCCGCGGCGCTGCGGCACGTGCTGACCACCGACGTCCCCCCGCCCCTCGCCGAAGAGGCACGCACCGCCCTGGCCGGCCTGCCCGTCAACCGTGACGTAACAGCATCCTGACCGGCCTGGCCGGCGGTCACGGATGGCCTGGCGGACTGCGGAAGCCCGGGGTACGCAGCCGGATGCCTCCGGTGCCGGCCCTGGAGGCCCCTAGGCCAGGGCGGCGGAGAGAACGTGGCTGGGGTGCAGCAGGCCGTCGGCGGTGGACATGTGCTGGTCGAGGTCGTCGATCCGCCACCGGGCGGCCAGCAGCAGCGGCAGCGCAGGATGCGGCGCGGGCAGGCAGAGCCGGACCCGGCCGGTGCCGAGGGCACTGAGCGCCGTAGCCAGGGTCGCGGCCGGATCGCAGTCCGCCGCTGACGCCAGGTGAACCAGCCGTCCCGGCCAGGACACGCCCGCGGCAGCGACCGTCTCGCCGTCCTGCACGATCAGCCCGGTGCTGCCGGAAAGGCCAGCCCAGTACGCGTAATCGGCGGCCCGGTCCATGCCGGTCAGGTGCAGTTCGGCCGTGGCCGCGTCCGCGGCCGGGACCTTCTGCCAGGCCAGCCGGGAAGGGCCGCGGCCCAGCCCAGCCGGACCGCTCAGGTAGAGCAGCGGCCACCGCGGGATCATTCGGTGCCGGACGTACAGCGGCATCGCCCGCGGGTCACGTGACGCGAACGTGAACCGGGCCGCACAGTCCGGGTTCCCCTCGAAGATGGCCCCGAGCAGGCGCCCGCCCAGGCCCGCGCCCTGCCGGGCCGGGTCCACGAACAGGTCACACAGCATGGTGGCCACGCCGAGCTGGCGGGTGGCGCAGTAGCCGGCCACCGCCCCGCCAGCCTCCGCGACCAGGAACCGGCCGTGCCGCCGGAGGTGAGCGACGTAGCGCGGATCCGATCCCGTGCCGGGGCCCTGCTCGTCGTTGGCCGCGGCGATCCGGGCGATCGCGGGCAGGTCACCGTCGCCGGCCGCCGTATGGTCACCGGCCCAGGCTAATGACCGGCTGCCGGGACGGCCCGCGATTTTCGCGGCCATGGTTTTCCCGGCTCCCCGGGCGGCCGGCCTGCCCGGCCGGGACGCCTGGTGCGTTCCCCGTGATCGGTGGCGTGCAGCAGGACCTGGCCCCCGGCCGGGACGTGCTGTGCGGCGAGCTGGGCCGCGAGGGCCGCCGCGGCCGGGGGAGCGGCTGGGCCAGGTAACTACCGAGTCACCGAACGAGCCTCACCAGGCCTGCGCGTCCGCGGCCGTGGCCAGCACTAGTTTTCTCCGGCATAACGCCGGGGGCTACTGGCCCGCTGCCTCGTGTTCTGCCCCTTCGCGCTCCAGCCGCTCCAGGTAGAGCTGATTCAGCCGCTGCCAGGCGGGAGCGTCAGTGCCCGGCAGCGATGCGAGCAGGTCCACCGCCACCGGGTCGGCCACGTCAGCCGATCCGGCCTCGGTCTGGTACTGGCGTTGGAAGGCCAGCATGTCGTCCGCGAGCTGCTCTAGCCGGGGATCCGCCGGGTCCCAGTCGAAGGCCTGGTCACAGGCCAGGTAGAGGCGCCGGAACTCCGGATCGGCAAAGGCGGCCCGCTTTTCCTTGATCCATCCGGTTACCCGATCGGCGGACCGGACCATAAGCAGGATCCAGCCGCCGCGCTCCATCTCCACCGTGCGCGGGCGGACCCCGAGATCGCGCAGCTCGCTGAGGTACTCGGCCACGTCGGCGGGCAGGAACAGGCGATCACCGGCGACGAGCTGGCTGATCCGGTGCCGTTGCTCCTGGAGCGCCTGGATCCGGGACGCCAGCGCCTGATCGAGGTCGGCGACGGCCTGGGAGAACTGCGCGGGGGGCGCGGACATCAGGTCCGCGATCCGGGCCAGCGGCACGCCCGCGTCCGACAGGGTCTTGATCCGGATCAGGTCCACCACGGCCTGCGCGCCGTACCGGCGGTAGCCGGAGGCGTCCCGCTCCGGCTCGGGTAGCAGGCCGCGCTGGTGATAGTGCCGCACCGCCCGCACCGTCACGCCGACATAGTCCGCCAGCTGGCTGATGGTGAGCATCCCGGTCGCCACCGGGTCAGTACAGGATGGACGGGAGCCAGGCGCCAGCCGCTCGTTGTACAGGCCGGTGGTCATCAGGGTCATCTGCTGGATCACTCGCAAGCCCTGGTCCAGGCAGAAGCCGAACAGCTCGGTGTTGCGCAGCGGCACCAGCAGGCCCGGGCCGGGGAACTCGGGGACCGCGCCGAGGAGCGCCTTCACGTCCTCGTTGGTCTCCCCGACGCTGTGCCCGGAGAAGGCCAGCCCCGTGGAGTAGCCGGTCACCCGGCCGTCGTGCTCCACCACCAGCGCGCGGCCCCGGGATATCGCATCGGCCAGCTCGCCTGCCCGGTCAACCCCGTGCACCGTGGCGCAGAGCCGGTTGCACGCCCCGGCGTCCGCGGGATCCGCCAGCCGGACAGCATGGCCGCTGATCTGCACCTGGGGTGCCGGGCCCTGCAGGCAGGCCAGCGGCTCGCGCACCCGGAAGCCGAGCTTGGCGTACAGCGACAGCGAGCGGTTGTGGTATGCGGTCTGCACCAGTCGCACGCCCGCGGCGCCGCGGGCGGCGCCCCGGTCCAGCACGGCCGTCATCAGCTGGCGGCCGACCGCGGCGTCCTGGACCTCCGGCGCAACGGTGATCGGGCCCACCCCGGCCACCGCCGACCGCTCGTCCAGGAAGTTGGAGCCCACCGCCTGCCCGTCCACCTCGGCGATCACCCCGTAGACCCCGGGATGGGACAGCATCGCGGACAACGCGCCGGCCGCCGCCTGCGGGGAGGGGAAGTCGGCCGGGAAGGAGTGCGCCGCGGCGATCGCGGCAAAGGCCTCATAGCAGATCCGCCCGCAGTCCGCGGCGTCCTCCGGCGTTCCCGGTCGCAGTGTCACGTCCATGCCCGGATTATCCCAGCGGGCCGCACGGTCAGGCCGATGCCGTCCAGCACGATCGTGTCCCCGGGCGACTGGTCAGCCCGGCGGCCCGTACGGCGGCAGGTGCCAAACTTGAGTTCATGACCCCATGGTTCGGGGTTGACCCAGGGTCAAGGTCAACCCCGGGGGAGGTCATCACCGCCGGTCCGGTACCAGGCCCGGTACCAGGCCGTTCAGGACCATCTCGCTGAACGACCGGCCGATCTCGGCTGCGGATGGCGTGCCGCTCGCCCCTACCCGGTACCAGCGGTGCGTCCAGTTGACCATCCCGATGATGCCGTAGGCGACCACCCGGGCCGGCGCCACCGGACGGATGGACCCGTCCGCGAATCCGGACTCGACGATGCTGATGACCGCGGCGTCGTAGCGCTTGCTGATCACCGTCATCTGCCGGGCCCAGGCGGACTTCCGGTCGGCGACCTTGCTGAGGTCCTCCTGGACGTATACGTACAGGTACGGGTAGTGCCTCGCATACGACGACATGAGCGCGGTGATCAGCTGGGCGAGCTTGTCCGCGGCCGTGCCCGCGCCGTCCCGGATCGCCTCGGCCTGCTGGGCGATGGCCGCCGCGGCGTCCTTGACGATCTCGTGGAACAGTTCTTCCTTGCTGCCGATGTAGTAGTAGAGCGACGCCCGGTCGGTGTCCAGGCTCTCGGCCACGTCGGCGAGGCTGGTGCCGCGGTATCCCTTTTCCCGGAAGACCTTCGCGGCCGCGGCGATGATCTCGGCGCGGCGCTCCGCGTAGGCGGCGCTGCCCTCGGCCAGGGCGGCGGCCCTTCGGCGGCCAATACCGCTCTGCATCAGGCATCCCATCCCGTCGTGCGGAGCGCCAGCTCGCACGATGCGGCCGGGATCGCCCTTCAGCCCAGTATGGCTGACGAGGACAGCCGGCCGAGCCGGGTCAGCGGAGGACCGGAGGGCGCACCGTGATCACGGTGCCGGACAGGTGGCTGGCCGCGTCGCTGCACAGGAAGGCGGTCAGCGCCACGATGTCCCCGGGCTGGCCGACCCGCCCGCCCGGGTAGGTGGCGGCGGTCCCATCACCCAGGCCCGGCCGGTCCCGGATGGGCCCGGCCGGGCCCGGCTGGGCGATCGCTAGCCCAGCCAGCGCCGGTAGCGGGGCCGGGACGCCTGCTGCCAGGCCCGGCGCGCCCGCGCCCGCAGCTTCTCAGCCTGGCAGTTCTCCCGCTCATGGAGCAGGCCGTAAGTGAACGCGTTCTCGCCCGCCAGGTACGCGCTGATGCCGAGGTCCCGCTCGGCCTGCCGCGCGATCACCGTGTCCTGATGGTCGCCGAGCACCGACTGGACCTTCTTGACCCGCTTGGCGAACTGCCTCGCGTCCCGGCCCAGGGCGGGCGTGACCGCCTCGCCCGCGTAGCGGGCCTGCTTGGCCGCTTTGCGCGCCTCGTGCAGGGCGGCGTCCAGGGCTGGCCCGGCTGGCGTGCGCTGCGCCAGGCTGATTCGCTGGCTCGTCTTCTGGTAGGCGCGGGCCACCGGGCCGGGCAGCACCTTCCTGGCCTGCTTGGCCGCCGCGCGGCGCAGCGGGGGCTTGGCCAGTACCTGGTCCAGCTCGTCGAGCAGCGCAAAGTAGCGCGGGGAATCCAGCGCGGCGAGCACCGCCGTGCGCGCCTGCGCCCGCACCGGGGCGAAATGGCCCTGCACCCGGGCTTGCACCGGGCCGATCAGCTGCTCCACCGGCACCGTGGCGAGGCTTTCCTGCAGATGATCGACAAGCACCTCGGCGTCGCGCGCCTCGCCAAGCACCCCGCCGAGCCAGTTGAGCTCGGCGGCGAGATGCGCGGTGTCGGCGCGGCGGAGCACCCGCCGGAACGTGCGGAGCGTGCTGCGCAGCCGCCGGGTCGCGACCCGCATCTGATGCACGGAGTCGGGCTCGTCCCGACGCACCATCGGGTCTATCGACTTCAGCAGGTCCGCCTGTTCCCGGAGGTAGCTGAGCACCACGTCGCCCGCGGCCGAGGACGCGGTCAGCCGCAACGGCGCGGCCGGCCCGGGCAGCTGCCCGGCCAGGGCGCGTTCCAGCTTGGCCGTCCGGCCCGCGGGCCGCAGGCCGTCCCGCCGCAGCAGCCCGTCGGCGGCCTTCAGCAGCCGCCGGTCGCCGCCGGTCAGCTCGAGCTCGAGTTCGCGCCACCGGGACACGGTCGTCGAGTCGCCCATGGTCTGCGCGGACACGTCGTCGGCGGCCAGCTCGGCGAGGGACTCACCGGCCGCACCGAGCAGGACCAGGCGCTGCCGCTGGGTGGCCAGCCGGGCGACCGGCCGCAGCGGCAGGCCCCGGGTGTGCACCCGGACCAGCGCGGACAGCTCGCGGGGTACCCGCGCGCTGCTGCGTCCCAGCGGCAGCCCGATCTCCAGCCGGGTGCTCGCGCCCTCCGGCAGTTTCAGGTGCCAGCCCGCGTCGTGGCCGCCGCGCCGCCGCCGCAGGGTGATCCCGGCCCGGATCAGCCGCAGGTCGTCGGTGTCGTAGTACTCCGCTTCCAGCTGCTCCTCATCTGGCCCGGCTGTCCCGCTGACCTGGGGTAGTTCATCGAGCTGCGGCAGGAGCGCGTCCGTGGCCAGCTCGTATTTGGTTTCTGTTTCCCTACCGTTCATGCTCATGACTTACTGCTACCCGCACTGCGCCGTTTACTCGCCCGCTGACGCCGCCCGCGCGGCCGCAACCGGCCCGCGTGCTTCCTGCCCGATCATGCCCGTTCCTGCCGGAATCAATGGTTTACACCAATTCCGTGGCGAGAGATGATGCTTGCGGCGTCCGGCATGGACCGCGTTGATCCAGGTCAGGGTGCGCCGCAACGTGGCGGTGGCCACTCTGGCAGCGCCAGCGGGCGCCACCCGCTGGCGAGGTTCTCCGGGCAACGACGCCCGCCCTCGGCGGCCCGCCGCCGGCCCCGCCCGCGCTCCACCCTTCATGGCACCCGCGCACCCCCGCGGCTGCCGACCGCCGCCGCACACCCCGCGGCCCCGGCTGCCGCCGCGCACCACGCGGCGGCCAATCCTGCGCCCGCCCCCCTGCTTGCGCCGCCAACTCCGCGGTAGCAGGCAACCAGCAGGAAAGAGGAACCTGTGGCTTGTTACCTGCCCGGAACCGGCACCCTCGCCGCGATCGGCATCTTCGTCTACCTGATCTGGCACAAAGTGATCAGCGAGATCCTGCATATCCTCGGACTGGTCCTCGAGACAGCAGTGATCTGCGCGACCGGGACCATGGCCGTCGGCATCGTGATCTGGACCGCGCGGGCGATCCAGCGCCGCCGGGCCCGCGCCGGGGCCTGCCTGAACTGCCGCCTGCGCTGCCAGCAGTCCCTCGACGCCGGCCTGCCCGGCGCCGCGATCACCGTCCGCGGCCGGCCTGTCCTGGTGACGCTCGTGCCGTCACGGCCGCTGGCGGGCGGGGTCACCGGCGGCGAGCCCTCCGCCACCGGGACGCCGGACCCCGTCGTCATCCCGGACCCGGCAGCGGCGCGGGATCTGTCGTCGTCCCGAACCGGCTGACGTTACCCGCCCGGCCCCGGCGTCGCTGGATCGCCCGGGTCCGGGCCAGGCTGGCCGCGGGCGGCTGGCCGCTCGCGAAGCCGGAGCGCACCGGGTGAGCGGAAAACGCTGACCGAGCGAAGCACGGGGCCTGGCACGTCTGCCCAGAGGTCCGCGGCTGGCGGGCCGTTTGGCCCTGCCCGGCGTCAGGCCGGACGGCTGGAGTGGAAGGAGTGGTGAATCAGCAGGCAGGAGCCCGGTGACCATGAAGACGATCGATGAACTGGACGTGGCAGGCCGGCGGATCCTCGTCCGAGCCGACCTGAACGTGCCGCTCGATGGCACGCGCATCACCGACGACACCCGGATCCGGGCCACCTTGCCCACCCTCCGGGCGCTGATCGCCCGGGACGCCCGGGTCGTGATCTGCGCTCATCTTGGCCGTCCGGGCGGCACGCCAGACTCCCGCTACTCACTCGCGCCGATCGCGGTGCGGCTGGCCGAGCTGCTTGGCCGCCCCGTCGAGTTCGCCGCCGACACCGTCGGGCCGGGCGCGCACGCTGCGATGGCCGCGCTGCGCCCGGGCGGCGTGGTCCTGCTGGAGAACCTGCGCTTCCAGGCCGCCGAGACCAGCAAGGATGAGGCGGTCCGCGGGGCGTTCGCGGACCAGCTGGCGGCGCTGGCCGATGCCTATGTCTGTGACGGCTTCGGCGTGGTGCACCGCAAGCACGCCAGCGTCTACGATGTCGCGCTGCGCCTGCCACACGCGGCGGGCTACCTGGTGGCCGCGGAGACCGAGGCGCTCGGCCGGCTGGCCGGCCGCATCCCCAGGCCGTTTGTGGTGGTGCTGGGCGGGGCCAAGGCTGCCGACAAGCTCGGCATGGCCGGGGCGCTGATCCCCAGGGCCGACCTGATCATCGTGGCCGGCGCCATGGCCTTCACGTTCCTGGTGGCCCAGGGCCATCAGGTGGGCGCCTCACGCTTCGAGGCCGATCAGGTCGATGCTGTCCGCGGCTATCTGGACCAGGCCGGCCCCGGCCGGGCGGAGATCATGCTGCCGGTTAACGTCGTGGCGGCCACCGAGCGGTCCGTTGACGCACCGCGCCAGGTCGTGCCCGCGACGGAGATCCCGGCGGGATGGATGGGCCTGGATATCGGGCCGGAGTCGGCCCGGTTGTTCGCCGCCCGGCTTGCTGGGGCGAAGACGGTCTTCTGGAACGGCCCGATGGGCGTGTTCGAGCTGGCGCCGTTCGCGGCGGGCACCCGGACCGTCGCCCAGGGGGTGATCGACAGCGGCGCCTTCACCGTGATCGGCGGCGGTGACACCACGGCCGCGGTCCGGGCGTTCGGCTTCGCTGACTCGGATTTCGGCTATCTCTCCACCGGCGGCGGTGCGAGCCTGGAATACCTGCAGGGCAAGACCCTGCCTGGGCTGGCCGTGCTGGCGGACGAGCCCGGGCCGGCGGACAGCACCGTGATAGCGGATCACCGGGGCACGCGGGCATGACCGGCCGGCCCGTCAGCGGCAGGTACCACCTGGTGCTGCTGCGGCATGGGGAAAGCGAGTGGAACGCCCGTAACCTCTTCACCGGCTGGGTGAACGTCGCATTGAGCGCGGACGGCGAGCGGGAAGCGGCCCGCGCTGGGCAGCTGCTCGCCGCCTACCGGCGGCACCCGGCGTTCGTACACACGTCGGTGCAGCGGCGGGCGATCCGGACCGCTGACCTCGCCCTGGTCGAGTGCGACCGGGACTGGATCCCAGCCCGCCGGTCCTGGCGGCTGAACTCCAACCACTACGGCGCCCTGCAGGGCCGGAACAAGGCGGAGGTGCTCGCCGAGTACGGGGCTGAGCAGTTCATGCGCTGGCGCCGGTCCTACCACGTGGCACCGCCACCGCTCGCCCCAGACGCCGAATACTCGCAGTTCAGCGACCCCCGTTACGCGGCGCTGCCGGTGGAGGCGCGGCCTCGTACCGAGTCGCTCAAGGACGTGACCGCGCGGCTGCTGCCGTACTGGTATGACGCGATCGTCCCTGACCTGCGCGCCGGGGCGTGCGTCCTCGTCGTCTCACACGGCAACACGCTGCGGGCGCTGATCAAGCATCTGGACGAGCTGTCCGAGCAGCAGGTGGCGGAGCTGAACGTGCCCACCGCGGTTCCGCTGGCCTACGAGCTCGATGCGGCCATGCGCCCGCTCATCCAGGGCGGCCGAGCGTGGCTGCCGGGCATCGGGGAGGCTGTTGCGGCACCATGGACAGGTGGCGGGTGCTGAGCTGCTGAGCGCGGCGGTCGCGGAGCTGTACGCGGCCGACCTGGATGCGTTCACCGCGCGCCGCGGGGAGCTCGCGGCGCAGGCCCGCGCGGCTGGCGCCGCGGCGGTGGCGAAGAAGATCGCCGGGCTGCGCAAGCCGACCCGCCCGGCCTGGGTGCTCAACCAGCTGGCCCGGGCCGATCCCAGTGTCCCGGCCCGGCTGGCCGAGCTGGGCGATGAGCTGCGCCGCGCCGAAGCAGCCCTGGACGGGGATCGGATCCGTGAGCTGTCGCAGGCGCGCCGCACGCTGGTGGACGCCGCGACCCGGCAGGCGCTGGCCCTGGCCGGCCCGCGACCGACCGCCGCGCTGCGGGACGAGGTGGCCGCCACGCTGGCGGCTGCGGTGGCCGACCCCGACGTAGCCGAGCAGCTGGCGGAGGGGTCGTTGCCGCGGGCGGTGCACCATGCTGGTTTCGGATCAGGGATGCCACCCGCGCTGAGCCTCGTCCGGTCCGCGGGCAGCAGCCTCCCCGCCACGCCTGGGCCGGCCGCGCCGGAGCGGTCCCGGGCCGGGCGGGTCCGCACCGGGCCTGAGGCCGAGCGGGCAAAAATCGAGCGGCCAAAAACTGACCGGGCCAGGACCGACCGGGCCAGGACCGAGCGGGAGCAGCAGCGGGCGGCCGCGGGCCGGGCCAAGGCGGCCCGGGTGCGGGCGGAACGGGAGTACCGCCAGGCCGTGGCCGCCGCCCAGCGGACCGCCGCCGAGGCCGATCGGGCCGCCGCGGCGGCGGCCAAGGCTGAGCAGGATCTCCAGGACGCGGTCCAGCGGCTCGAGCAGGAGCTGGCCGACGCGCGGCAGCAGCTCACCGGGGCCCGGCAGCGGGCCCGGCAGGCAGCTGGCGCGCAGCGGGTCGCGCACCGAGCCCTGGACCGGCTGCACGACCAGGCTGCCGACTAGCCCCGGCCCGGGGCGCGCGGGGAAAATCATGTGTGCCGCCGGACCGCAGCCGCTTAGGCTGCGGTCGTGCCCGCTCCCAGCCAGTTGCTCGCCTTCGCGCTGATCTCCCTCGCGCTGATCATCGTGCCCGGGCCGAACGTGCTGTTCGTGATCAGCCGGTCGCTGATGCTCGGCCGGGCGGCCGGTGTCGGCACCGCCCTCGGCGGAGTGATCGGCGAGTACGTGCAGGTCGCGGCGGTGGCGTTCGGGGTGGGGGCGCTGGTCGAGCATTCCCTGGTGCTGTTCACCGCGATCAAGCTGGCGGGCGCGGCCTACCTGGTCTACCTGGGCGTGCAGGCCGTCCGGCACCGGCATTCGCTGGCGGCCGCGTTCGATGCGGTGACGCAGCAGAAGAGCCTGGCCCGGATCATCCGGGACGGGGTCGTGGTCGGGCTGAGCAACCCCAAGGCGATCGTGTTCTTCGCGGCGGTGCTGCCGCAGTTCGTGAACCGGGCCGCCGGTCATGTCCCCGCGCAGATGCTGCTGCTCGGCTCGGTGTTCGTGGCCATCGCCGGGCTGTCCGACAGCACCTGGGCGGTGGCCGCCGGGACCGCCCGGGCCTGGCTGGCCCGGTCGCCGCGCCGCCTGGCGCTGATCGGCGGCACCGGCGGCCTGGCCATGATCGGCATCGGGGCCAGCCTGGCCCTCAGCGGCCGCCGGGACTGACCGCGGCCCTTACTCGTGCACGTACGTGCCGGGCGCGGGGCCGAGCGCCGGGTACGTTTCGCTGCCCAGTTCCTGGGGGGCCGGCCTTCGTCCCCGGACCGGGCGGTGACCCAATCCGCCCAGTGCGGCCACCACGAGCCATGCTGGAGCGTCGCCTTGGCCAGCCAGTCGTCCGGGTCAGGGCCGGGCGGGGGACCGGTCCAGTAGTCGTACCGGCTGCCCTTGACCGGGTTCACGAACGACTGGATGTGCCCGGACTTGACCACGATCAGCTCCTTGGCCCCGCCCAGCAGCTGGGTCGAGGTGAAGCACGCCCGCCAGGGCGTGATGTGGTCGGTGTACCCGGCGACGTGGAAGCTGTCGCAGTCGACCTTGCCCAGGTCGATCGGGGTACCCAGCAGGGTGGCCGCGCCGGGCCGGGCCGTCTTTCCGTCGATCAGCAGCTCGGTGGTCTCCAGCGCGAGCCGCGCGGTGATCGCGGTGGCGTCATCGTTCCAGGCCAGCACGTCGAACGCGGAGGGTGGCTCGCCCAGCAGCCATCCGCTGACCAGGTAGTTGAAGACCAGGTCGTCCGGGCGCAGCCAGGCGAACGTGGTGCGCAGCATGTCGCCGGGCAGGATCTGGCCGGCCTGCGCCGCGGCCCGCAGCACCTCCCGTGATCCTGGGCTGTCGAACTGGCCGACCACGTTGGGATAGGTGTTGGCCAGGGTCGTCACGATCAGGGTCACCGAGTTGACCGACGTGTCGCCCTGAGCGGCGAGGTGCCCCAGGAACAGGGCGCTGGTGATGCCCCCGGCACACAGCCCCAGCATGTTGACGGTGGCACTGCCGGTGATGTCCTTGACCACGTCCAGCGCCCGGGCCTGGGCCGCGAGGTAGTCGTCCAGTCCCCAGCGGCCGTGTCCCAGCTCAGCCCGCGGGTTCCGCCAGACGATCATGAACGGCTGGATGCGCTGGCCGACCGCGTACTCCACCATGCTCCGCCCCGGGGCGAGGTCGAGCACGTAGTAGCGGTTCAGTTCGGGGGGCACGATCAGCAGCGGGCGGCTGCGGACCGACGGCGTCGCCGAGCTGTACTGCAGCAGCTCGAACATGTCGTCGCGGTACACCACCGCGCCCGGGCTGCAGGCGACCTTTTCTCCGACTGGGAACGGCTTCCGGTCGGCCATGCTCGGCATGCCGCCGTTGGCCAGGTCGCTCAGCATGTTCTGGGCGCCGTGCAGCAGCGACATACCCCCCGTCTCATACGCCCGCTTGACCGCGGCCGGATTGGTCAGCAGGAAGTTGGTCGGCGACACCGCGCCGGTGACGATGTTGGCCAGGTAACGGGCCCGGGCTTTCCGCTCCCAGCCACCCGGGGATTCCTCCACCATCCGGTCAGCCAGCTGCTGGAACAGCTTGTACCCCTGGCCGATCCGGCGGTAGAGCGCGTTGGACTGCCAGGTGACGTCAGCGAACTTGTGGTCCTTCGGGCCGATCGTGATGCCGGACTGGCCTACCGCGATCTTGAGCAGCTCGCTGCTGAGCCAGGGCAGTTCCCGCACGGCTACCAGCGGGTTGAGCAGATCCGCGGCGGGCTCCAGCATGCCGAGCGGATCAGTGGCCGCGGCTGCGATACCGCGGGCCCGGGCCTGGAGTTCATCCGGCGCCGCCATGGCTCCTCCTGCGCGGGACATCGTCGTCCCACCCCCATCTGACCGAGGCGCTGCCAGGCCGTCAAGGGCCACAGAGCAAAGCCTGTGCCGCGCTGGCCAGCCGGCGGCTGGCTCAGGCCGGGATGATCAGGCAGTTGCTGGTGGCGGTGCTGACCAGGCGGCCCGCCCCGTCATAGATGTCCGCGGTGGCCAGCGCGACCCGGCGGCCCGGCTTGGTGACCCGGCCGGTCGCCCGCAACGTGCCGCTGTCCAGGGTGACCGGCCGCAGGTAGTTGACGGTGATGTCGATGGAGGTGTAGCCGGTCCCGGGCTCCAGGGTGGTGTGCACCGCGCAGCCTGCCACGGAGTCAGCGAGCGTGCACAGCAGCCCGCCGTGCACCACGCCGATCGGGTTGTAGACAGACTCGTCCGGGCCGCACTCGAACTCCACCAGGCCCGGTTCCACCTTGGTCGGCCGCATGCCGAGCAGCACGGCGATCGGTGGCGGCGACAGCCTGCCCTCGGCCAGGGCCTGGATGAAGTCGAGCCCGGACATGCCCGCCGCGCCGGCCGCGGTCACCGCCGGGTCATACCACTGCACGGTACGGGTGCGGGCGGGACCCCAGCCGGGGTGTTCTGCCGGGCCGTCCGGTCCGCTGGTTGCCGGGCGGGCGCAGGGGTTACAGGGCGACGGGTCACCCGGGGTTCCTTTCATGAGTCCGAGATCTGGACGCACTATAGGGCACCCGCCCGCCGTTCGTCCAGATTCCGGACCCACTGAGGCGGGCCATCAAGGTCGGCCATCACCGCCTCGCGGAGTTCCGGATCCGGCAAGAACCAGCATTGTTCAACCTCGACGACGCGCTCGCCAAACGGCAAGCTGGCCTGACAACCCCCCGCCACGCGGCGCCTCATTCGGAGCGGGTGATCCGGCGCGGCGCTGCCCGCGAATAAGATCCCGCGTTTCCTGGCCTGCTCCACGGCGTCGTGCCTGGCGGACACGCCGAGCTTGCGGTAGACGGCCTGGGTGTGGGTCTTGATCGTGTTCGCCGAGACGTACAGCTCCTGCCCGATCTCGCGCAACGACAGCGTGCTGCCGAGCAGCCGCAGCACGGCCACCTCGCGTTCGGTGAGCGGCTCATCGGGCGACACCACCCGAGAGTGGCCCGCGATCCGCCGGTCGAGTGCCGCCAGCCGGGCCTGCGGGGCGCCTGCGTCCCCGGGCAACGTGCTCAGCAGATACCGGGCCTCGTCGGCCAGGCCCTCGGCCCCAGCCCGGTCCCCGAGCTCGAGTTTCACCTGCGCCAGCACGAGCGTGGGTTCGAGGGTGAACCAGGGGCTGAGGCCCAGCATCTTACGGCGAGGCGCAATGGCCCGCTCTAGCTCGCTCCGGGCCTCGGCCAGCTCGCCTCGTGCGGCATAGACCGCGCCAGCCGCCGTGTGGGCCAGCGTGCTCTGCGCCACCTGGCTGAGATCGTCACGGGTGGCGAGGACGCAAGCCGCGCCCGCGAGTTCTTCGGCCTGGCCCACGCTGCCCAGCTCGAGCGTGACCAGGGACAGCAGGGCCAGGGCGTACATCCGTACCACCGGAATCGAGTCCTGGCTCCGCACCGCCTCCTCCAGCGGTCCGACCGCGGCCGCGGCGTCGCCGGACAGGTAACGGCTGAATCCGAGCGCCCCCCTCGCCAGCGCGTAGTACGGCGACGTTGGATCGCATTCGAGGCCAGCGGCGGTGACGGCTGACTCACGCATCACCTGGAGACCGTCGTAGCCGAATACTGCGCGCAGCATGGCCGCTGAGGAGCTCAGTGACTGCATCCCGTCGGGCAGCGGCCCGTACTGTCCTGCCTCGACAACCGGAAGCCAGCGGCGCATGGTTTCCCGGTCACCGGACAGGGCCGCCACCCAGGCCGCGCAGTGCGCCGCCGGGAGGTGGGCCGCAATCTGGTCATCACCGAGCGAGCGCAGCCAGCCGCGGACCGTCGCCGTCCGGCCGGTGCCGACGTAGGCGTGCCAGTGACCTGTGATGAGATCAACGGCTCCGGCGATGTCGTCGGCGGCGAGCGCGTGGGTGACGGCCTCTTCCGTCGATCCTGACTGCTGATGCCAGGCGCTCGCACGCTCGTGCAAGCTGGTGACGATGCCCGGATCGGCCGTGGCGAGCTGGCTGCGGAGCACCTGGGCGAAGAGATGGTGGTAGCGGTACCACTGCCGGTTGTCGTCCAGCGGCACCAGGAAGAGGTTCTCCCGCTCCAGCCGTTCGATGATTTCCGCGGCGTTGGCCGAGCCGGTGACGGCGTCACACAGCGGGGCGCAGAACCGGCTGAGAATGGAAGTCCTCGCCAGGAACTGGCGGATCTCGCGCGGCTGGCGGCTGAGCACCTCCTCGGCCAGGAAGTCGACGATGAACCGGTGATCGCCGGTGAACTGACGGACAAAGGCATGGGGTGACGGACGGCCGCGGAGCGAGAGCGCTGCCAGGTACGTACCGGCTGGCCATCCCTCGGTACGGTCCATGAGATCAGCCAGGTCAGGCCGGCCGAGCTGGACGTCCGCCACCACGTGCACCAGCGCGGCGGCCTCCTCCGGTGCGAAGCGGAGCTCACGGGCCCTGATCTCGACCATCTCGCCGGCCGCCCGTATCCGTGCGAGCGGCAGCGGTGGATCAGTCCGGGTGATGAGCACGAGCTGCACGGACGGCGGCAGGTGCAGCAGCAGGAACCTGACCTGGTCGTGGCAGCGACGGTCCGTGATCACGTTGTAGTCATCGAGCACCAGCACCACTGGTGCGAAGAGCGCGGCCAGCTCGTTGGCCAGGACCGGGAGCACCGATTCAGCGATCTCCGGGTCATGCATCCGCAGTTCTCTGAACAGGCTCTCGCCACTGATCTCCGGGCAGGCTCGCTGCAGCGCGGTCACCACGTGCCACCACAGCGTGCCGGGGTCATTATCACCGTGGTCGAGCGAGACCCAGGCGAACGGCCGGCTCTCGGCAGGGCTGACCCGCCATTGGGCGACCAGAGTTGTCTTGCCGAAGCCCGCGGGCGCGTCCACGAGCACCAGCCTGGCGGCGGTGCCGGCCAGGCAGCCCGTCAGCCTGTCCCGCTGCACCCACTCCCGCCGTGGAGCCGGAGGGTACAGCTTTGCCTCGATCGGCATCTCGAGGCCCAACGGGGCAAGCTGCATCTCAGGAACTCCGCCCAGGTCCTGTAATAGCCGCGCCCCGGCCGGGCGGGGCGCCGCACTTTCCTGAGACTAAATGAACGGATCCCAGTCTGGCTAGCGCGGGCCATTGGCGGGCGAGCTTACCTGCAGGAGATTACGCCAGGCCTGGGTGGTGCTCGCGGAACTCGCCCCCTGATGGACGTCACCGCAGGTCACCTAGGCCGAGAGGCAGTGCCGCTGATCCTGGCCAGCGTCCGGCCCGCAGAGATCTGTGACAATCGGCAGCACCGTCGTGCTTATGGTGAGGGCGCAATTCTTCGGTTCGGCATCAGCTGGAATCCTGCGCATGCAAACCTGCAAACGATTGGCCTCATCGGGCGGCAATGAGCCCGTAGAGCCCATTGACGGTCATGATCGCTCCAGCCACGGCCAGTACCCCGACGAGCACGGTCTTGCCGTGCGCGCGCAGCCAGCCATTGAAGGCCGTCAGCGAGCGGCTTGTCACTCCCGGGGCGACCAGGTGGAGCACGATGGGCACCCACACCAGCAGCACGTTGATGACGACGACAACGGCCAGCGCGAGCGCCGTCTGCTCGACGTCGGCCCGGGCCGTCGCGATCACCTGGAGGGCGGCGAGGAACGTGACCCCGGGGGCGAAGATCAGCAGGCCGGCCAGGAACGCGGTTAGCGGTGCCGGGTTGGCCACCAGCTTGGAGACCATCCCTTGCTGCGGTTTCGCCGGATCGGGTGGCCGCGGCCTGCGGCGCGCCATCGCGATGGCCGCCGCCAGCAACAGGACGCCGAGGCCGAGCCGGATGCCATAGCGAGGCGTGTGCTCGGCCGGGCGGCTCAGGTTAGCGCTGCGTAGCACGACCACGAGCACCGCTCCCATGACCAGGCTCATGGCAATCGCTCCGGCCAGGTAGAACGTGGCGGTCAGCCTGGGCCGTGCGGAGCCCAGGTACACCGCGGCGACCAGCAGCGCTGTCGGCGACAGTGCGGCCAGCAGCGCCAGCCCGGCGGCCTGCGCGAGCACCGGGGCCGGCCTACCCGTCCGCGGCGCGGGGGATCGAGAGTGTCGGCCTCCGCATCCGTCCATGCTCCTGCGGATTACCGTGCGGCGCCTCACCCGGCCGGGATGAGCTGCGGAGCGAGCCCGCGGCCGAACGCCGCCACCTGAGCGCACCGGGGCAAGCCAGGAACTGACCATCAGGTAATACTCAGCAAACCATCTGCGAGCAGTTAGCTTTCCCTGAGTTTTCCTTCAGGTAGAGACCTGACTATCGAAGGGTGACCAACGCGGGGGAGGCGTGCCAGGAGCACGTCACTGTGCCCACGATCCGGCTCCATCGCGGGGGTGCGAGCGCCACGGCAGTATCCGCCGTGGGAAGCGCCGGCGCGGCCCGGCAGATCACGGGAGTGAGGCACCAGGCCATGACAGCGGACGTGAGCGAGCCCGGCAGCAGTCAGGCCCGGCCTAGCGCGGTCGCACCGGCGGGCTGGATCAGGCAAATGCCCCTGCCCCCGGCCAGCCCGGCGGCTGGGCTGGCCCGGCGGGCCACTCGTGACGCGCTGACCGCATGGCGGGTGGCCCACCTGGAAGAAACCGCGCTCCTGGTCGTTTCCGAACTGGTTACCAACGCGGTGCTGCACGCCCGGGCCGGCGCATCCGCGATAGCGCTGCGACTGGAGACCTCGGGAGACCGGCTGCGGATCGAGATTCACGACGGGGACCGCTGCGGGCCGGACCCGCGCACGCCTACCCCGCTCGATGAGTCAGGCTTCGGGCTCCTGCTGGTGCAGGCCATGGCCGACGAATGGGGCGTCCTGCAGACCAGCACGGGCAAGGCGGTCTGGGCCGAGTTCGACACCCGTCCCTAGGCTTGGCGCAGGTCGTCCGCGCCGCGGGTGTTGATCACCCGGCAGGCCGGGATGCCCAGCCGGCCTGCCCGCAGGCAGCCGCTGCCCAGCCAGTCGAGCTGGCCGGGTGCGTGCGCATCGGTGTCGATCGCGAACACGCAGTCCGCTTCGGCGGCCATTCGCAGCAGCCGGTCCGGTGGGTCCTGCCGTTCCGGCCGGCAGTTGATCTCGACCGCCACCCCGTGCTCGCGGCAGGCGCTGAACACCGCGTCCGGATCAAAGGCCGACTCTGGCCGGCCGCGCCCGGCCAGCAGCCGGCCGGTGCAGTGGCCGAGCACGTCCACGTGCGGGTCACTCACCGCCGTCACCATCCGCTCGGTCATCGGCCCGGCGGGCATCCGCAGCTTCGAATGCACGCTGGCCACCACTACGTCGAGCCGGCCGAGCAGTTCGCCGGACTGGTCCAGCGAGCCGTCCTCGAGGATGTCCACCTCAATGCCGGTCAGGATCTGGAACGGGGCCAGGTCGGCGTTGAGCCGTTCGATCAGGTCGAGCTGGGCCAGCAGCCGTTCGGCGGACAGCCCGCGGGCCACGGTGAGCCGGGGTGAATGATCGGTCAGGGCGATCCATTCGTGGCCGAGGTCCCGGGCGGCCTCGGCCATCTCCCGGGGCGGGCTGCCACCATCCGACCAGTCCGAGTGCGTATGGCAGTCGCCGCGCAGCACGGCCCGCAGGCCGGTGCGCTCCGGCGGGGGTGCCTCTGCCAGCAGCCGGGCCAGGTAGGCGGGCTGGGCGCCGCCCGCCGCCTGAGTGATGACTTCGGCGGTGACCGCGCCGATCCCGGTGAGTTCCACCAGCGTGCCGGCCCGCACCCGCCGGTCCAGCTCACCCGCGGGCAGATCCTCGATGACCTGCGCGGCCCGGCGGAACGCTCGCACCCGGTAGGTCGGCGCACCCGCCCGTTCCAGCTGGAACGCGATCTGGCGCAGCGCCTGCAGCGGGTCCACGGCCGTGTCCTACCCCGGCGCGGGCTCGTCAGCCCTGGCGCCGCCTGCGACCGTGACCGCCGGGAGGTACCAGCCCAGCCATCGGCTGACCCGGGCCTGCCCCAGCGATCGTGGGCAATCGGTGCCCCCGAGCACGCCGATTGCCCACGATCATGGGATCAGCGGGGTCAGCTCGCCGGGTTCGTCAGCTGCACCGTGACGGAGCGCACGGCGGGCCCGAAGGTAACCGTCCCGGTCTTCTCATCGACCGATCCCGTGCCGTAGACCGTCTGGTTCCCGGCGGGCCCGTTAGGCGCGCAGCTGTACGGCGGTGCGGTGGGTGCCGCCGCGGTGGGGGCCGTGGCTGCGCCCGCCGGGGCCAGGCCGGCCAGGGCGCAGGTGGCCACGACCGCCGTAGCGCCCAGCCACGTTCCAGCCAGGCGCGCCAGGGATGGACGAGGCCAGCCCCCGCGCAGCGGGCGCTGGTGTGGCGGGCACTGGTGTGGCGGGCACTGGTGTGGCGGCTCGGGCTGGTGTGGCTGGCGCTGACCGGGGAATCTCATGATCACCTCCGCGGCTCCAGTGCTCCGTCGCGCTGGAAGATCGCCGCGCAGGTACCCGGCCGCTGGCCGCCCTAACGCAGGTGCGGCTGAGCCGGATCAGCCACGGCGGGCCCGGGCAGGGTCAGGCCGGCCGCGGCGAGCACCTCGGCGGTGGGCCGCGGGCTGGTCCGCACCCCGGCGGCGATGCCCTGGCGGAGTGCGGCGGCGAGCTGGCGCCGGTCGGCCGAGCCCGCGAACGTGCGGGCCCAGCGGCGCAGCGTGGCCCCGCCGTACAGGGCCCGCTCCAGCGGGGCGAGCGACGGGCTGCCCTTGAGCATCCAGATCTTGTTCCGGACCTCGTAGAAGAACCGCGGCCCGGGATCGGTGTCGGTCGAGCCGAAGGTCTTGGTCTTGTGCACGACCAGGCTGGCCGGGCAGAGCAGGCCGGGGTGCCCGCGGAGCAGCCGGGTAGTGAACTCGAAGTCGTCGTTCCACAGGAAATAGTCCGCCTGCGGCAGCCCGCGCTGCTCGCAGACGGCCGCGTTGACCAGGATGGACACGAACGACGCGGACCGGATCGGCACGCACCGGACGGCCGCGGCCGCGGCGCGCTCGGCCCGGGAGGCGAGCGGCTTGCGCCGCGGGGTGTTCATCGGGTGCGGGCGGCCGTCGGTCCACAGCACGGTGCTGGCGATGATCGCGGGCGGCCGGGCCGGGTACTGCCGCAGCGCTTCGAGCATGGTCAGCAGCGCCTGCGGGCCCGGCACCGTGTCGTCGTCCATCAGCCAGACCAGGTCAGCGGCCTCGGCCAGGGCCAGCGCCAGGCCGTAGGCGAAGCCGCCGGCCCCGCCGGTGTTGCGGGGCAGCTCGGCGAGCCGGGCCGTCGGGTAACTGGCGCGCACCGCCGCGCCGGTGCCGTCGGCCGAGGCGTTATCCACCACGATCACCGTGTCCGGCGGCCGGCTCTGCGCGTGCACCGCGGCCAGCGACTCGAGCAGCAGTTCCCGCCGGTTGTAGGTGACCACCACAGCCACCACCCGGAACGGGTCCGGCCGGCCGCTGGCAGGCCCGCCGCCAGCAGGCCCGCCGCCAGCAGGCCCGCCGCTGGCGGGCACTTCGCTGGCGGGCATGTCAGGCGCGCTTCCCGGACCGGCGGCGCTCCATCGCCTGCCAGGCCAGGATCCGCAGCCGGCGGACCGCGGGGGATCGGCTGGACAGGTCGCGGACCGTCCGCTTCAGCCGCGGCGAGGCAGCGACGGTCGACTCCACCCGGCTGACCAGCCCACGCTGCCCGCCCTGGCCGCGCTGCGGCCGGGCCGCCGGGTATTCCTTGCGGTACTGGTTCAGCACCAGGGCCGCGGCGCCGGCCACCGCCGCGTCCAGCACGTCCGAGGCGGGCTGGTCGGCCGGGCCGCTGCCTGGCTCGCCCGGAAGGGGAGAGAGCTCGCCGAGGTCACCACGGATGTCGTAGCCGCTTTCGCGCAGCCCGGCAATCAGCAGGTCCGCCTGCTCTTTGGCCCAGGCCTCCCGGTCCGCGGGCAGCGCCAGGCGGCCGGTCCGCGGCCGCCCGGCCAGCGCCCGGTGCGCGACACCCTCTTTCACGTTCCACATGTAGAACCAGTCGGGGACCTCGTCCGGCAGCGCCTGGTTCAGCCGCCGCAGGAACTCGATCTCCGGCAGGCCGAGCGAGGAATTCGCCCGGGCCCGGGTCAGGTCCACGCTCCCCGGATCCACGCCGAGCAGGCCCGCGAACCGGTCCCAGAGCACGCCGGTGTCCGCGCCGTGCGGCGGCACGGTGAGCACGTGGATATGGTCGGCGGGTACGTGCCGCGCCCACAGGGCCAGGATGGCCAGGGTGTCGTGCACCCGCCAGAACCACCACTGGCGCCGGTCCGGGTCCACCGCCTCCCGGTCGATCACGTCGCTGAGCCAGTCCTCCCAGCCGCGGTCGTTGCGGTGCTTCACCGTCTCCTGCCACTCCGCGGGCAGCAGGGTGGCCATGTCCCGCACGGTGATCACGATGTGCACGTCGGCTGGCTGCAGCGAGCGCACGGCCCGCTCGGCCTGCTCCGCGTCAGCGGCCGAGAACAGCTCGTGCGAGATGACCGCCACGCTGCGGGCCTGCTTGGCCTGGCGGGCCAGGATCTCCCACTCGCCGGTCCAGGAGCCGGCCGGGTCGGACGGCAGCTTCTCGATGCCGCGCAGGTCCTGGCTGGCGCGGAAGTGGTCCTGCGGGTGATGCCCGGGCAGCACCACTCCCTGGGCCGCCAGCTCACCCCGGTTCCGCCACATGACCTGCTGCAGGAACGTGGTGCCGGTCTTCGGCTCGCCGATGTGCAGGAACACGGCTGCGTCGGGCCCCGCACCGGGCGCGTCCGGGGACTGCGGGGCGACGTGCGCTGCCATCCGGGACACCTCGCGAATTGTCGGCGGTTCAGGCCTGGCGCCAGGCCTGCGGTCAAGCCTGGCGGCCGGGCCTGGCCTCGGCGCGCGGAAAGGCTCGTAGCTAACGGTAGCGTGCGCGAGAACCCGCACGATCCAGATCAAACCAGTCGTAGGGTAGGGTGCACTCGAAGCTCTGCTGGAGTATTAGTCCTCGTCGGCCGGTGATTTGGCAGGCCTGACGGCCTCGGTGGGCACCCAGCCCGGGCCAGCGTTTCATCCGGTCCTGCTGTCCCTCGGGGTACGCGCTCCTGCCCTCGGGGTACACGCTCCTGATCAGATGGAAGGCCAGTTTGCCTGTGCATGAGCCGTTCACGCTCCTGGTCCCGGTGTACGACGGTGATCGGCCCGATTACCTCCGGCGGTCGTTGCGCAGCGCGGTCGACGACCAGACCGTGCGTCCCGACCAGGTGGTTATCGTCCGGGACGGGCCGGTTCGCCCGGAACTCGCCGGATACCTGGACGAGTTCCAGGCCGACTGCCCGGTACCGGTGACGTTCGTGCCGCTGCCGAGCAACGGCGGCCTCGGCCCTGCCCTGGACCGCGGGCTGGCCGCGAGCTGGTTCGACGTCATCGCCCGGATGGATGCCGATGACGTGGCGATGCCGCACCGCTTCGCGGTCCAGCTGCCGCTCATCGCCGAAGCCGATATCGTCGGGTCTGGCCTGCTGGAATTCACTGGGGACACGGACAATATCGTCGGGCAGCGGGTCCCGCCGACCGATCCGGAACAGATAAGGCGCTACGCGCGGATGCACGATCCGTTCAACCACCCCACTGTTGTTTACCGGCGGTCCGCCGTGCTGGCCGCGGGCGGCTATGGCGATCTCCCGCTGATGGAGGATTACGCCCTTTTCGCCCGGATGCTCAGCAACGGCGCCCGGGCGGTCAATGTGGCGGAGCCGCTGGTGTTCTACCGGGTGGGCGCGTCCGCGTTCAAGCGCCGCGGCGGCACCGAGCTGCTGCGCTCGGAACTGCGGCTGCAACGTGACTTCCGCCGCCGGGGCTTCATCTCGGCGGGGGAGTACGTCCGCAACGTGCTGGTCCGTGGCGGTTACCGGCTGGTCCCGTGGTGGGCCCGCCGGGCGGTGTACCGGCCGATCGTGGCCCGGCATGCCGAGCACGTGCGCGCCGAGCAACTGGAGGATGAATTGGCGGCCACGGCGCCGGAGCCCGGCGACTGGGATTACGCGCGGGAATGGCCGGACGAGGCTGGCCTGGCCGCCGCCCAGTGCTGGCGTGAGCTGCGCTGGCGAGAGCTGGCCAGCGCGTGAACGTCGACCTGGTCGTCGCCGGATCCGGCTTCTTCGGCCTCACCATCGCCCAGCAGTGCGCGGCTGACCTGGGCCTGCGGGTGCTCGTGGTGGAGCGCCGCCCGCATATCGGCGGCAATGCCTATACCGAGCCGGAACCCGCGACCGGGATCGAGATCCACCGCTACGGCGCGCACCTGTTCCACACCTCGAACACCCGGGTCTGGGAGTACGCCAACCGGTTCACCGCCTTCACCGGCTACCAGCACCGGGTGTTCTCCATTTACAAGGGGCGGGTCTACCCGTTGCCGATCAACCTCGCCACGATCTGCGAGTACTTCGGCGAGGTGCTGACCCCGGACGAGGCCCGGGCGCTCATCGCCGGGCAGGCCGCCGAGGTGCCAGCGGGCCGGGCCGCCAACCTCGAGGAGAAGGCCATATCGCTGATCGGGCGCCCGCTGTACGAGGCGTTCATCCGCGGCTACACGTTCAAGCAGTGGCAGACTGACCCGGCTGAGCTGCCCGCGGACATCATCACCCGGCTGCCGGTGCGGTACACGTTCAACAACCGCTACTTCAGCGACACCTACGAAGGGCTGCCGGTCGACGGCTACACCGCGTGGCTGGAGCGGATGGTGGACCACCCGAACATCGAGGTGCGGCTGGACGCCGACTTCCTGGCCATGCGGCCGGACGTGGTCGGCAACGTGCCGGTGGTCTACACGGGCCCGATCGACGGGTACTTCGGCTACGCGGCCGGCGATCTGGGCTGGCGCACGCTGGACTTCAATCTCGAGGTCCTGCCGACCGGCGACTTCCAGGGCACGCCTGTCATGAATTACGCGGACGAGGATGTACCGTTCACCCGTATCCACGAGTTCCGGCACTTCTACCCCGAGCGCGACTGGTACCCGGAGGACAAGACTGTGATCATGCGGGAGTACTCGCGGTTCGCCGACCGCGGCGATGAGCCGTACTACCCGATCAACCGGGCGGCCGACCGGGACCGGCTGCTGGCTTACCGCGATATGGCGGACGGCGAGCCGGACGTGCTGTTCGGCGGGCGCCTGGGCACGTACAAATACCTGGATATGCATATGGCGATCGGATCCGCGCTGAGCATGTACGACAACCAGCTCCGGCCTTTTTTCACCGAGGGAGCATCGCTGATCCGCCGAGGTGCCGCGACGTGACCGGCCCCGGCGACAGCAGCAACGCACCCCCGGCGCGCGCCCCGCGGGTCCTGCAGCGGGTGGTGTTCCCCGGTGCTGACCTCGATGTCGTCCCGCTGTATGTGGAGACGCACATGGAGCGCGGCGCGGCCGAGCTCGCCGCGGAGATGGCCACCGAGCAGCTGACCGGGCGCAAGGCGGCCGGAGCGGGCAGCGTGCCCGTGGCCAACGCCGCGGTCGGCGAGGCGCAGTCGGTCATCCGGTTCGGCGCTGACGTGCCGGCCTACCTGGCTGACGACGCCGGGCCCCGGCGCAGCGCAGTGATCAGCGAGGGCCGCCGGGTCTCCTTCGCCACCTACTTCAACGCGTTCCCGGCGAGCTACTGGCGCCGCTGGACCACGGTGGAGTCGGTGACGCTGCGGATCCGGCTGGCCGGTGAGTCCACGATCATCCTGTACCGCTCTACCGCCAAGGGCTTCAGCCACCCGGTCGAGACGATCACCGTCAGCTCGGAGATGCCGGAGACGATCGAACGGACCCTGCCGCTGACCCCGTTCATCGACGGCGGCTGGTACTGGTTCGATATCGTGGCGGGCCCGCAGGGCACCACGCTGATCGAGGCGGAGTGGCTCGGCCTGGCCGAGCCCGGCCCGGCCGGGCGGATCAGCGTCGGGATCACCACGTTCAACCGGCCGGACTTCCTGCTTGACCTGGTGCACACGCTGGGTGACGGAGAGATCGCTGACGTGCTCGACACGGTGTACGTGATCGACCAGGGCAGCAACAAGGTCCGCAACCATCCGGGCTTCACCGACGCGGCCAAGAAGCTGGCCGACCGGCTGCAAGTGGTCGAGCAGGGCAACATCGGCGGGTCTGGCGGGTTCTCCCGCGCCATGGACGAGACCGTGGCGGCGGGGCAGAGCGACTACGTGCTGCTGCTCGATGACGACATCAAGGTGGACCCGGAGGGCATCCGCCGCGCGGCGACCTTCGCCGACCTGGCCCGGCGGCCGACGATTGTCGGCGGCCACATGTTCAGCATGTACGACCGGTCCCTGCTGCACGCGTTCGCCGAGGCCATCGCGCCGCAGCGGTGGTGGTGGGGGATCGCGCCGAACACCAAGGGCCGGCACGACTTCGCCCGGCGGAACCTGCGGAACACGCCGTGGCTGCACCGCCGGGCCGACTCGGACTACAACGGCTGGTGGATGTGCCTGATCCCGACCCGGGTGATCAGCGAGATCGGCCTGGCCCTGCCGGTGTTCATCAAGTGGGACGACGCGGAGTACGGGGTGCGGGCCCGCGAGGCGGGCTACCCGACCGTGTCCATGCCGGGCGTGGCCGCATGGCACGTGCCGTGGGATGACAAGAACGACGCCCGGGACTGGCAGGCCTACTACCACCTGCGCAACCGGATCATCGCCGGCCTGCTGCACTCCCAGCAGGCGCACGGCGGCAGCATGATCAACGAGAGCCTGGAACGGCAGCTGCAGAACCTGCTGTCCATGCAGTACTCGACCGCGGCGCTGCGCCTGCTGGCCATCGAGGACGTCCTGTCCGGCCCGGCGCACCTGCACCGGGACATCGGCACGAAGATGAAGGAACTGCGGGAGCTGCGGGCACAGTACGCTGACGCGCAGGACGCGGCGGACATCGAGAGCTTCCCGCCGGCCCGGCGCCGGGCGCCAGAGGCGGTGAAGGACTCCACCACCCCGACGAACAAGCGGAATCTGCTGACCAAGGCAGGCGCGGGCACGGCCCGGCAGTTCCGCAAGCCCCGGCCCGGGGCCCGGCAGCGGCCGCAGCTGGCCCTGCCCTACCAGGACGCGTCCTGGTGGGTGCTGGTCAAGCTGGACAGCGCGCTGGTGTCCACCGCTGACGGCACCAGCGCCGCGTGGTACCAGCGGGACCCGAAGCTGTTCCGCTCGCTGGGACGGCGCAGCCTGCTCGCGCATCTGCGGCTGCGCCGGCAGTGGGCGCGGCTGGCCGCGGAATACCGGGCCGCGGCGCCCGAGTTCACTTCGCCCCAGGCGTGGCGGGAGACCTTCGCGGCCTCCGTCAAGACCCCGCCTGGCGGCCGGTGAGCCAGGCGCCCATGCGGCAGCAGCACGGCCCGTCGCCCGCTCCGGCCGAGCGGGCCAGCTCGGCGGCTGGCCCGGCGGGCGCCCCCGGGGCCCAGCGCCGGGCCGCGGTGCGACGCTACCTTCCCGTTCTTGCCGCCGCCGCGGTCATGGCCGCGCTCGGCCTGTGGGGGCTGGGACGCGACTCGGCCATGGGCAACGACGAGGTGGTCAGCCGGTGGGCCGCCCTGCTCAGCCTGCACCAGCTCGCGCACCTGCTCGATCACGTCGATGCCGTGCACGGCCTGTACTACTTCCTGCTGCACGGCTGGATGGCGGTCGGCACCAGCCCGGCGGTGATGCGCCTCCCGTCGGTGATCGGCATGACCGCGGCCGCCGCCATGGTGGCCATCATCGCCCGGCGGCTGACCGGGTCAGGCTTGGCCGCGCTGTCGGCCGGCCTGATCATGGCGCTGACCCCGGACATCACCTTTTACGCGCAGACCGCCCGGTCCTACGCCCTGGTGTTCGCCTGCGTGACCGGCGCCACCCTGGTCCTGCTGCACGCGCTGGAGGCCGAGCGGGGTGGCGGCCGCCCGGCCGGGTGGTGGGTGGCGTACGGCGTCCTGGTCACCCTGGGCAGCTACCTGAACGAGCTGGCGGCGCTGATGCTGCTGGCCCACGCGGTGACGGTGCTGCTGGCCCGGTACGGCCGCCGTGCGTTCGCGCACTGGGCGGTGACCGGGGTGGTCAGCATGCTGGCGCTGATCCCGCTGGCCTTGATCACTGCCCGGGAAGACGGCGCGGTCAGCTGGATCGCCCGGCCGGGCCTGGTGAGCCTGCGCAACCTGTGGCACGACTACTTCGGCACGAGGACCGTGGTGGCCCTGCTGGTGTCCGCCTGCGTGCTGGCCGCACTGCTGCCGCCCCGCGCTGCCTGGTGGAAGCGCGGCGGGATCTCGCTGGAGTCAGTCGCCCTGCCGCTGCTGCTGGTGCCATCCGGCCTGCTGCTGCTGGAGTCCCTGGTCGCCCGGCCGCTTTACGTCGATCGGTACGTCCTGTATGGCGAGGCCGGGGCGGCCCTGCTGGCCGGGACCGGCGCGTACCGGATCGGGCAGTGGCTGGCCGCGACCGCCGGGCGCAGCGCGGCCAGCCGTCGGCTGCTGCTCTGGGCGCCCGCGGCGGTGGTCTGCGCCTGCGCGCTCGTGCTCCAGCTGGGCGTGCAGCAGCGGTTGCGTACCCCGGTCAGCCGCCTGTACGACTTCGGCGGCCCGTCCCGCTATGTGGCCGCGCATGCCCGCGACGGGGACGGGGTCATGTTCTTCAACCCGTTCTTCCGCAAAGCGGAACTCGGCTATCCCAGCGACTTCGCGCGGGTCAGCGACTTCGCCCTGGCCGTGCGGCCGGTGCGGTCCGGGACCTTCACCGGGGTGGACAAATCCCTGGCGGCGACCCGCCCGCTGATGCTGGCCCAGCCGCGGATCTGGGTCATCGGCAGGCTGCCCTCACCGACCCGGCTGGGAACCGTGGCGCTCCGGGCGGAGAGCGCAGTCCTGCTGGATCACTTCACCCTGGCGGCGAAACGGCACTTCCGCGGCATGTACGTCACGCTCTGGGTGCGCCGCTGAGCTAGGCCAGGCGCTGGAGCCCGGCCAGTACCTGCCGGAGCAGCTCGGGATCGCGCGAGCTGACCCCGGAGGCACCTGCCTCGCTGTGCATCCCGGCCGGCAGCGCCGCTCCCGGGACGCGGCGCGGCAGCGCGGGCGGCCCCGGGCTGGCTATGGTGCACAGGCCGGCCCGGACCAGCTGGCCCACCCACTCCATCGTGTCGTGCAGCGCGAAACCACTGCGCCAGGCCAGGTCCTGGACCGTGACGATGCCGTTGCACCGGCAGGCGAGTGCCCACTGCTCGCGCTCCAGCACGGTAATGGGCCGGCCGGCGTCGCGCAATTGCGGGCGGCCGCCCGCCGGGACGTTCTGCCCGGCCAGCCGGCCTGCCGTCTGCTCGAGTTCGGCCAGCACGGACCCGACCTCGAGGCTGAGCACCGTCTAGGCCCAGTGCGACCGGCCCATCGTGAACCGGGCCCGGGCCACGACCGGCTCGTTCACCAGTGGCACGGTCAGCGCGAGCAGCGCGTCGAGCACCATCGACCAGAGCAGGCGGCGCAGCTCGGGCCGGGTCAGCAAGCCCCGGCCGATGAGGAGGGCCCCCAGGCCGGCGCGTGGCCCGCCCGACTCGGTCAGCTGCTTCCACTGCTGTCGCGACACGCGCTTGGAGCAGATCAGCCGGGACCGTTGATGCTGGTGACCTGGCTGAGGTTGACGAAGATGACGAACAGCGGCAGCAGGAACAGGATGCCGGGGAACATCTGGGTGGACAGGATCGTGACCGAGAAGACCTGGCGGCCGTGGAACCGGTACCGGCTGAGCGCGTACGCGGCCAGGAGCGCCACCATGACCGAGGCCACCGAGGCCACCGAGCACACGATCAGGCTGTTCTTCAGGTAGGTCAGCAGCGGGATGGTCTGCCACATGTCCACGAACGGGGACAGGGTCAGGTGGCTGGGGATCCAGCGGAACGCGCCCTCCACGTCCGGCAGCGGCTTCAGCGACGCCGTCAGCATCACGTAGACCGGCGCGATGGCGAACAGGCCGAGCAGGGTCAGCACGATCACCCGGGCCCAGCGGAACCAGGCTGGCTCACGCATGCCGTTCCCCCGTCTCCCGAGAGCTAGGTAGACCATGGTCACCAGCAGCAGGAACAGCAGCAGCAGCACCGACATGGCCGATCCGGTGCCAAAGTTCCAGCTGGCGAAGGAGTTCTCGTAGATGTGGATGGAGATGATGTCGGCCTGCGTTGGCGGCGCCGAGCCGAACAGGGTGAACGGCACCGAGAAGTCGTTGAACGTCCACAGGAACAGCACCAGCAGCAGCACCCGGTTGACTGGCCGGAGCAACGGCAGGGTCACGTGCCGCACCTGGCCGAGGAGGCCGGCCCCGTCGATCGCGGCCGCTTCGTACAGGTCGGCCGGGATGCTCTGCAGCCCAGCCGTGAGGATCAGGAAGGCGAACGGCCAGGTGCGCCAGATCTGCACGATAACCAGCGACCAGAAGCTGTCCTGGCCGATCAGCCAGAACGGGCGCGCGTGCACCAGGTGCAATTCGAGCAGCAGCTGGTTCAGCATGCCGGTATCCCGCTGGAGCATGAAGTTCCAGGTGATCACGGAGGCGAAGACCGGCAGCGCGTACGGGATGAGGAACAGGGTGCGCACCGCGCCCCGGCCGCGGAACGCCCGCTGCGTCAAGACCGCCGCTGACATGCTGAACAGCCAGCACACGGCCAGGACGACGACCGTGTACAGGATCGTGACGGTGAACGAGTGCAGCAGCGCCGACCCGGTGGCCGAGGAGAAATTCACCGCGATCGCGTAGTTGGACAGTCCCGCGAACGGGGCGGCCCGCCAGTTCCGCAGGAAGAACTCTGTCAGCTGGAGGAAGCTGATCCACACCCCGGCCAGCATCGGGATGATGTGGATCAGCAGCTCGAGGATGATCGCCGGGATCAGCAGGGCGTAGGGCAGCCAGCTGCGCCGCCACCGCCGGGTTCTCGGCGATGGCGGCGCGGCTGGGGTGACACCCTGCTCGACCCGGATGGTGTCAACCACGCGCGGGTCAGCTTCCTAGCTGCTGCTGAGCCTGGGTGAGTGCCTGCCCGATCATGCTGTCCGTGCCGGTCTTGCCCGTGGCCGCGCTGGCGTACAGGTGGATGATCGCGGTGCCGACCGCGGTCTCGAACTGGCTCTCCGCTGGCACTGGCGGCATCGGCGCGGCCGACGTGGTGAGGATGCCGCGGAAGGTGTTGACGGCCGGGGTGTTGAAGGCCGGGTTGGTGTAGGCGGCCTGGACCGTCGGCAGCGAGCCGTAGGTCGCGTTCAGGCTCTCCTGCTCCGGCGTGCTGGTCATGAACTTGACGAACTTCTCGGCGGCGGACAGGTTCTTGGTGTCCTTGAAGATGGCGATGTTGATGCCGGCCACCATGCTGGTGACCTTCTTGCCGCCCGGTGGCATCGGTGAGGGCAGCGGGAGCGGCGCCACCCCGATGTCTGAGGCATTCATGCCCAGCTTGGCCAGTGACCCGGAGGCCGCCTGCCAGAAGACCATGGCCGACTTGCCAGTGGCGTAGTCGGTCAGCGCCTCGGTGCCCTTGGAGTACTGCGCGTCGCTGGGATTGGCGATCTTGTCGGCCTGCATGAAATCGATCATCTGCTTGATCGCGGCGACGTTCTGCGGGGTGTCGAACGTAGGCTTGCCGGCCGAGTTGAAGAACGAGCCGCCCTGCTGCTCACTCAGCTCGAACGCGAGGTGCACGTTCTCCGGGACCTGGCCTGCCTCGAGGGTCAGCCCCCAGTGCCCGCCGGCGGTCAGCTTCTTGGCGTCGGCGACGAACTCGGTCCAGGTAGCCGGCGGCCCGCTGATGCCGGCCGCGGCGAACTGCGCCTTGTTGTAGTACAGGCCAAAAGCCAGGCTGTACAGCGGCACCGCTGCCGGGGGCTGGCCCGGCGCTCCCGTCGCCGAGAGGCTGCCGGTCAGGAACCGGCTCGATCCGCCGATCTGCTGCATCACCGACGAGGTGAACGGCAGGAAGGCGCCGGTGGCCTGGAGCGATGCAGACCAGGTGTTGCCGATGTTGAGCACGTCCGGGCCCTTGCCGGATACCGTCGCCGCGGTGATCTGGCTGAGCAGGGTGGTCCACGTGATCACCTGGAAGTTGACCTTGATCCCGGTCTCCTTGGTGAACTTCGCGATCTGCGGGCCTAGCACGGTGTGGTCATCTTGCAGGCTGGTGCCCTTCCAGGAATTCGTCGCGAGCACACCACAGGCCTCGCGCAGGAACGGGGGGGAGCGAGATCTTTCATGGCTTCCTATAAGCCGTAAATTATGGAGGTCCGAGCAAGGTGTCAACGCCACGACAGGCTCCGTTTCCGTTTCGTTACTTAGGTGCGTCCGGGACGCGCGGCGCGCGGCCAGCTGACCTCGGCTCTTTATTCCAGGCCGTAAAGTAGGACAGGTCCGTCGCCGTGATATTGCGGTCCCTTCGTCGGTCAGGCAGGTCGATGCCCAGGCCCAGAACGACCACTGTGCGGGATCTCCGCAAGAGCAACCGATCTCGTGCGCTGTGGCAGATCTTCCTCAATGGGCCACTCACCCGGCAGGAGGTCGGCACGCTGGCCGAGCTCAGCCCGGCCACGGTGAGCAACCTCGTCGCAGCCCTGGAAACCGAGGGTGTCGTCGCGGAGGTAGGGCTCGAGGACTCCAACGGCGGCCGTCCCCGGGGCCTGCTCCAGGTCAACCCGCAGTACGGCTATGTGATCGGGGTGGACGTCGGCGAGACCGCCTTCCTGGTCGAGTTGTTCGACTTCGGGCTGCGCGTTTGCGCCCGGCACGCCTCAGTGACCGACATGACCGTGCTGGATCCTGCCGACGCGGTGGACCACATCGTCGAGGGGATCGAGGCGGTCATCGCCGAGTCGGGCGTGGAGGCCAGCGCCATCCTCGGGGTCGGGGTCGCCGTGCCCGGCCTGGTCGAGCACCGGGACGACGCCGTGGTGCACGGCCAGAGCGTCGGCTGGGACGCCGTGCCACTGGAGGCGATGCTCCGCGCCCGGGTCGGCCTGCCGATCCTGGTGGACAACGGGGCCAAGACCCTGGGCCAGGCGGAGCGCTGGTTCGGCGCCGCCCGCGGCACTGACAACGCGGTCATCGTGCTGCTCGGCATCGGCGTCGGGACCTGCATCATCAGCAACGGCGAGGTCTACCGGGGTGCGACCAGCAGCGCGGGCGAGTGGGGGCACACCACGATGGTGGTGGACGGCCGCACCTGCCGCTGCGGCGCGGACGGCTGCCTGGAGGCGTATGTCGGGGCTGGTGCGATCGTGGCCCGTTACGACGAGCTCAAGCACACGCCGGTGCCGGCCAGCCCGGGGGAGCTGGAGGAGCGGGTCGCCGCGATCATCGCCGCCTGCCCGGGTGACCAGGCGGCGGCCCAGGTGCTCGATGAGACCGTCACCTATCTCGGGGCCGGCCTCGCCGACCTGGTGAACCTGTTCAATCCGGAGCGCGTCGTGGTGGGCGGCTGGCTGGGCCAGGCGCTGAGCGATGAGCTACTGCCCAGGATCCGCAAGGCGGCCGGGCGGCGGGCGCTGCACCTGCCGTTCAGCCGGGTGGAGATCGGCAAGGCCGAGCTGGGCCAGGACGCGGTCGCGCTCGGCGGCGCCACGCTGCCGATCGCCCGGCTGCTCTCTGTCGGGGCGGTGGTCGACCATGCCGCGGGCCGCCGCCGGCTGCGACCGGCCGCGCTGCCGGGCTGACCCCTCCCCGGCGCCACCTCCGCACGTACCGGGCTCGTTCTTGACACTCTTTACTCAAGTCTTAACATAAGTACTAAAGTAAGAGCGTGCCGCTGCGTCACTCGACCCTTGCGGTGCGCAGCAGGAGGATCCGCGGCGCGCAGTCCCGCCGCTATGGCCGTCACTCAGGCGCGCCGTCGTTGATGCACCGTCAGATGCGCAGTGAAGGAGCAGCCGGCATTGTCCATGCGCTTTCCTCCCGGGTTCCTCTTCGGCACGGCGACCGCCGCGTACCAGATCGAGGGCGCCGCGGACGAAGACGGCCGGGGACGGTCGATCTGGGACACATTCAGCCGGGTGCCCGGCGCGGTGACACACGGCGACACCGGTGACATCGCCTGCGATCACTATCACCGGTTCGAGGAAGACTTCGATCTGCTCGCGGAGCTGGGCCTGACCGCCTACCGGTTCTCCATCGCGTGGCCGCGGGTCGTCCCCGACGGCACCGGGGCGGTCAGCCAGAAGGGCCTCGACTTCTACCGGCGGCTGGTGGACGGCCTGCACGCCCGGGGTATCGAGCCGGTGGTCACGCTCTACCACTGGGACCTGCCGCAGCCACTGCAGGACCGGGGCGGCTGGGCCAGCCGCGCCGTGGTCGGCCACTTCGGTGACTACGCCCAGGCGGTGCTCGATGGCCTCGGCGACGTGGTGACCCAGTGGGTCACCGTCAACGAGCCCTTCTGCTCCGCCATGATCGGCCATCTCGAAGGCCGGCATGCGCCTGGCCTCGTCGATCTGGGCACGGCCCTGGCCGCCTCGCACCATCTCCTGCTGGCCACGGCCAGGCCGTCGAGATCATCCGGCGCAGCTCCCCGGGCGCCCGGGCCGGCATCTCGCACCTGCTCTCCGACATCAGCCCCGCGTCGCAGGAGGAGGCCGATGTGGCTGCCGCCCGGCGGCGGGACGGGTATGAGAACCGCTGGTTCCTCGACCCGGTGGTGCACGGGACCTACCCGGAGGACATGCTCGACTGGTACGGGCGGCAGGTGCCACTCGACTTCATCCAGGATGGCGATCTGCAGGTCATCGCGGCCCTCACCGATTTCCTGGGCGTCAACTACTACGAGACCAAGACGGTCGCCGCGGACCCGGACGAGCCCTTTCACCAGGCCCGGGAGCTGCCCAGCACCGGCCGCCTGACCGGCGGCGGCCTGGATGTGCGCCCGGACGGCTTCGGCCGGATCCTGCTGCGGGTGCACGCGGAGTGCCCGGGGCTGCCGCTCTACATCACCGAGAACGGCGCCACGTTCAACGACTACGTGGACCCCGAGGGCAGTGTCGACGATCTCGAGCGGGTGGACTACCTGACCGACCACTTCGGCGAGGCGCTGCGGGCCATCGAAGCCGGCGTGGACCTGCGCGGTTACTTCGTCTGGTCGTTCCTGGACAACTTCGAGTGGGCGCTGGGCTACAGCCGCCGGTTTGGCCTGGTCTTCGTGGATTTCGGCACCCAGGCCCGCATCCCCAAGGCCAGTGCCCGCTGGTACCAGCGGCTGATCGCCGACCAGCGCCGCGGCTGACCAGCGGCCAGCCCGCCCTGCTGACTTTCCCGGAAGTTCCCCCTCCAGGCGATCGGGGCGGGGCCGCAGCACCGGCCCCGCCCCGATCGGCTTCTCAGCTCACGGGTAGGTCACCACATCGCTGGGGCCGCCGAAGCTGGAGCTGACGGCCAGCCATGCCACCTCGCGCCTGGCGGGCCTCATCCCCCAGATCATCGTGGTGGCTGTGGTGATCTTCGTGGTCCTCCGGATCGGGCTGCGCCTGCACGCCGGGCGGTCCAGGACCCGCCGCCCGCCGGGCAGCCGGTAGGACGAGGCCGAGCCGCCGCCAGCACCGGGGCAGCAGGCGCCAGGGTGCTCCGGCCGGCCGGTGTACGACGTCGGCTGCATGGCCAACGAGCTGCTGGCCCAGCTGCACTGGACCAGCTGGCGTTCGGTGGCCTTCGGCAGTGGCGAGCTGAAGGTGGACAGCTGCACGCCCACCTGCGCCCAGGGCAAGTACATCGGCTACCCGGCGCTGACCGTGCTGTGGCGCGCCCAGCCCTGGCCACACCATCCGGGCCGGGCCTACTTCACCCGGCTCACCTGGATCTTCACCGGCACGGGCCCGCACGGCGCCGCCGCCACGCAGACGATCACGCTGCCGTCCACCCAGCCGTAGCCCAGCCGGCGGGTTGAGACACCGTCCGGGCAGCCGCGCGGGGCGCCCTGCCACAACCGGTGCACCTGCATGCTTGCCTGATGGAGACAAGGACGTCTACCGGACTCTTCCCGTTCCGGCTTTCAGATATGTTGTCACTCAGCCACGGGAAGTGACCAGCCGGGACCGGGGGCCTACGGAATCGGGTGGATCCACTGGGAAGGGGTGCCGCATGGCTCGGTTCAGTACGCGCCAGGTCGCGCAGATCGAGACCACCTACCGGAGCGACCTGGGGGCGCTGAGGTGGGTATGGATCATGCGGGCCGATGGCGCCGTGCTGTACCGGCTCAGCCATGTCGAGCGGCCGGCCGGAGCGCAACGACTGGCAGATGGTCTGCCAGTTAACAGCGGCGGAACGGCGGGCAGTGGGCTCGGACGGCAGCAAGGGGGCTGAGGTGCTGACCCGGATAGCCAAGGACCGCGGCCACTTTCCGGTCGGCACGAGAAGCTAGATACTTGAGCCATGGTCACCGTCGCCCAGGTGCGGGCCTGCGCGATGTCCCTGCCCCGGTCCGAGGAGCATCTGATCCGGGACTACGTGAAGTTCCGGGTCGGGAAGATTGTCTATGCCACGGTGTCGCCGGACGAGACCATCATGGGCTTCGCTTTTCCCCGGGAGCAGCGGGCGGCGCTGATCACCGCCGAGTCGGCCCGGTTCTTCCTGCACCGGGCGAGCGACCAGCGTTACAACTGGGTCGATACCTGGATGGATCAGGTCAGCCTGGCCGAGATGAGCGAGTTCGTCACCGACGCGTGGTGCATGGTGGTCCCGCGCCGGGTCGCCGCCGCGCACCTTGGCCAGCCCGGCTGACCGGGAAGATCCTCCGGGTTCCCGGCATTGTGTATGACGTCGGCCCAGTGACGGCCGGTGGCGGGCTACCGCGCGGCGCACTGGAGGACGGTCCATGGTCAGCGATGGGCGGCTGGCCGCGCCTGTTGCCGACGACGCGCGCATCCGGCGGGCCACCCGCGCCGTCTACGCCGTGTTCATAGCGCACGGCTTCGCGTTCGCCAGCTGGGCGTCCCGCATCCCGCAGGTCCGCAGTGAGCTCCGGGTCACCCCCGGAGTGCTCGGCCTGATCCTGCTCTGCGCCGCGATCGGCTCGGGTATCGCGACGCCATTGTCCGGGCTGGTCGTCAGCTGGCTCGGTGAGGCGCGCACGGTGGTGGTGATGTCCGTGGCCGGGGCCGCTGGGCTGGCAGTGGTCGCCGTGGGTTACCAGTACGGCATCCCGGCCGTGGCCGTGGGGCTGGTCCTGTTCGGCTTCGGTACCGGCACCTGGGATGTGGCCATGAACGTGCAGGGCGCTGCCGTCGAGCGCGCCCTGGGCCGCGCCATCCTGCCCAGGTTCCACGCCGGATGGAGCATCGGCACGGTGGCCGGGGCCGGCCTGGGCGCGGTCATGGTGGCACTGAGCGTGCCGGTCACCGTGCACCTGCTCGTGGCCGCGGCGGCCGTGGCCATCGCTGTCCCGGTCGCCACCCGCAGCTTCCTGCCCCGGGCGGCCGCCGCCGGTCCGGCCGGAGCGGCGCCGCGGCCCCGGCCGCTGGCCGCCTGGACCGAGCTGCGCACCCTGGTCATCGGCCTGTTCGTGCTGTGCATGGCGTTCAGCGAGGGGACCGGCAACGACTGGCTCAGTCTCGCAGTGATCGACGGGTACCACACCGCCGCCGTCCTGGGCACCGCCACGTTCGCGGTCTTCCTGGCCGCGATGACCGCTGGCCGCTGGTTCGGCCCCCGCCTGATCGACTGGTGGGGGCGGGTCCGGGCCCTGCGGGCCTGCGCCGCCATCGCGCTGGCTGGCCTGCTCCTGATCGTCTTCGGCCGGGTCTTCCCGGTCGCGGTGGCCGGGGCCGTGCTGATGGGCCTCGGTACCTCACTCGGGTTCCCGGTCGGCCTCAGCTCGGCCGCTGATGACCCGGCGCATGCGCCCGGGCGGGTCAGCACCGCCGCGTCCATTGGCTACCTGGCCTTCCTCGCCGGGCCACCGCTGATCGGCTTCCTGGCCGATCATGTCGGCGTGCTGCACAGCCTGACCGTCGCCGCGGTGCTGCTCGCCCTGGCCTTCGTGCTCAGCCCGGCGACCGCGCCGGTGCGGGGCTCGCTGCTGGAGGTTCCAGGTGACAGGTGAGCCCGGCTGGCCGGATACACCGCTGCCCTGTGCCGGACGTGCGGGCGCGCCTCAGCTGGCTTAGCTGACCTGGCGGGTATCGAACTTGGTGATGACGCCATGCACGACGGTATAGGTGCCCTGGAAGGTCTTTACCGACCCGTCCGTCTGGACCGCGGTGATCTCCGCCGTCACCTGGTCACCGGACGTTCCCTGAATGGTCAGGGTGTCCCGCCGGGTCGTGCTGAAACCCTGCAGGAAGCTGGCGTAGCTGGGCCCAGTGTTCTTACCGCCCAGGGCCCAGGCTCTCGCGTAGTTCCTGGCGTTGATAGCCGCGACGTACTCCCGCAGGGTCCTGACCGGGCTGCCGCCGTTGACGCTGGTGGCCGGGGCCGTGGACGATGGCGGCGTGCCGGGCCCGACAGGAGGCGCGGCCGCGGGGCGGTGGCGGTGCACCGCGTAGGCGGCACCGGCCGCCACGAGCACGGCCACGCACAGCAGGAGGACGACCCAGCCCCGGCCGCGGCGCTGCTTCGGTGGCGGGTAGCTGCCTGGCGCGGGCCGGCTGAAGCCACCTGGCCTGGCTCCGGGCGGGGCTGCGGGCGGAACCGCCCCGGCCAGCGCGGCCCCGGGTGAGACAGGCCCGCGGTAAGCGGTGCCGGCCAGCGCGGCCCCTGGCGTGGCTGGCTCCGGGGGAACGGATCCCGGGTAACCGGACCCGGGGAGGCCGGCCCAGGGTAACCAGAGCCGGGTTGCCCGGGCCCAGAGTAGCCTGGCCCGGAATACCCAGAGCCGGGGTAGCCAGATCCGGGGTAGCCAGGCCCGGAATACCCGGACCCAGGGTAGCCAGAGCTGGGCGGAGCAGAGCCAGCCGCGGCGGGATCCAGCGACCGGGCGCCTGCCGCAGCGCCGGTCACCGGGAAAGCGGGGCCGCCGGCCGGGCCCAGGCTGGCCCGGCCACCCGCGGCCCCGGCGGCCAGGTCGCCGGGGCCCAGGCCGCAGGCGGCTTCGAACGACGCGGCCATCGCCCCGCATGTGCCGTACCGGTCGGCCGGGGATTTGGCCAGGGCCCTGGCCATGATCTGATCGAGAGCAGCGGGCAGGTCGGGACGCCTGCCGGTCAGCGCAGGTGCGGACGCTGACAGCTGGGCCCAGATGACGGCCAGGCTCTGGTCCCGCTTGAATGGCGGTTCGCCCGCCAGCATCTCGTAGGCCGAGCACTGCCCGTCATCATCCGATCCTCCATGCGGGCTTTCTCCTTGATGTCACGCGTGTGCGGCCGCCGCGCGACCCTACCAGCTGCCCTCCTCGGGCTGATGGCGCTGGCCGGGTGCGGCGGCAGCAGCTCGAGCCACAGCGGCGCCCACGCCCAGGCGGCGGCGTCCGGCAGCGCCGGGCCGACGGCGCCCGCCGACTACCGCTGGCTGATCACGACTACCGGACCCCAGCCGAGCGTGGCCGCCGAGAACCGCGAGCCCGGGACCGATGCCTGGCGGCTGCCCGGCCCGGCGGCCGACGTCGGCGGGCTCGCCCACGGCACCGTGCAGGGCTACGTGGCCGAGCCGTCGCTTCTCCCCGGGCAGCGCCAGCGGATCTACGTCAGCGCGCCCGGGGCGCGGACCGTCCGCATCGGCATCTTCCGCATGGGCTGGTACGGCGGGCACGGCGGCCGCGAGGTGCTGGCCAGCGACGCCCTGCCCGTCCGCGCTCAGCCGCCGTGCGTGCACCGCTCCGCCACCGGTCTGACTGAGTGCAACTGGCACCCGACGCTCACCTTCACCGCGCCCGCAGCGCTGCCGAGCGGGGTGTACATCGCCAAGCTGTCGGCCGCCACCGGCGAGAGCGACGCGCTGTTCGTCGTGCGGGCGGCGACGGCGCAGCCGCTCATCGCCCAGCTGCCGACCTCGACCTACGAGGCCTACAACGCGTGGGGTGGCGACAGCCTGTATCCCGGCGGCACCGACCGCGTCACGCTCACCGGGACGACCCAGGGTGTCGAGGTCTCGTACGACCGGCCGTACGACAGCGTCACCGGCGCGGGTCAGTTCTTCGCCCGGGACGTGGCGATGGTGCGCTTCCTCGAGCGCCACGGCTACCCGGTCTCCTACACGACGAGCGAGTCGGTCGACCAGAACCCCGCGCAGTTGCTCGGCCACCGGGCGGCGATCGACTTCGGTCACTCCGAGTACTGGTCCGAGCGCCAGGCGCAGGCGTTCGCCCGCGCCCGAGATGCCGGGGTCAGCCTGATCCTCATCAGCTCCGACACGATGGCCTGGCGGGTGCGCGACGCGCCGGCCTCGGCGGCGGCGAGCGAGGCCGGCCAGCCCGGTCACTCGATCGTCGCCTACAAGGAGCACGCGGCGCTCGACCCCAACCACAGCTCACCGACCGGGGCCTTCCCGGCCGGTGGCGCCCCGCTCACGGGGCTCGGCGTACCTGGGCTGCATCACGGCCCGCGTCAACCAACCCGGCCCCCCGACCTACCGGTATTACAGCTGGGCACCGGATCCGGCGCTGTCGCCAGCATGGCTGTTCGCCGGCACGGGGAT
>CAVXCV010000011.1:0-215828 GCA_963760405.1 uncultured Actinomycetes bacterium
CCCGCCGAGGGCAAGCCGTTCGGCGGGGGCTGGGACGGGCCGCAGTTCGTGCTGACCCATCAGGCCCCAGACACCCGTACCCGGGCGTCACCTTCGTCAGTGACCTCGGCACCGGCGTGGCCGCGGCCAAGGCCGCCGCGGGCGGCAAGTACGTCAACGTCCTCGGGGCCAGCGTCGCCCGGCAGTGCCTGGCCGCGGGCGTGCTCGACGAGATCCTGGTGTTCATCATGCCGGTGCTGCTGGGCGACGGCGTCCGGCATAGACCACCCAGGTGGCAGGAACGTCAAGCTCGAACCGCTGCGCGGCAGCTACACCCCCGGGACGAGCACCAGGCTCTGGCTGCGCGTCGTCCGGTAGAAGGCCGACCAGCCGGGCCTCGAAGTCCGTGGCCTTGGTGGTGAGCAGGCGCAGGGCGAGGTCACCTTCGCGTTCAATGAAGCGCTGCATGGGCAGGCTGGTGATGACGGCGCGGACAGTCCCGGTGACGACGGCCGCGGTCGGCGACTGGCCGCCGCCGCCGGATATTAAGGAAACGTCGCAATCGGAGAGACGAATGAGCGAAACGACGCAGGCTCCGGTGGTCCAGCTCAAGGACGGCGCGGTGCGCGGCCGGACGGAGGCGGGTGTCTCGTCGTTTCTGGGGCTGCCCTACGCGGCACCGCCGTTCGGCGCCAACCGGATGCTGCCGCCGCAGCCCGCTGAGCCCTGGGACGGAGTGCGGGAGGCGACGGAGTACGGCCCGACCGTCCCCAAGGGCGACTCCCGCCGCATGCACCCCGCTGTTCCCGGAGGTCGTCATCGCCGGGGACGACTGCCTGAACCTGAACGTGTGGACGCCGGATGTCACGCGCCCCGGGCTTGCCGGTGCTGGTCTGGATCCATGGCGGCTCGTTCGTCAACGGCCCGGGTGCGGTCGCGAGTACGACGGCGCCGCGATTCGCCCGGGACGGGGTGGTCTGGTCGGCCGTCAACTACCGGCTGGGCGTGGACGGATTCGCTCTCCTCCGGCGACGGGTCGCCAACCGCGGCCTGCTCGACCAGCTCGCCGCGCTGAGTGGGTGCAGGGCCAACATCGCCGCGTTCGGCGGTGACCCGGCGCGGGTCGATCTGGCGGGCGAGTCGCCGGCGCGATGAGCGTGATCACGCTGCTCTCCATGCCGCGGGCCAGGGCCTGTTCGCCCGGGCGATCGCGCAGAGCGGCGCAGCCGCCACACGCTCACCCCGGCCGAGGGCCGGATGGTCGGCGGCTATCTCGCTGACGTGCTCGGCGTCCCGGCCGACCGGGACGCCGTCCGGGCGGTGCCCCTGGAAACATGTGTCCAGGCCGCCTCGGACCTGGTCGTGGAGGTGCAGACGGCGCCCGATCCGGCCCGCTGGGGCCAGCTCGCGTCAGCCTGCTGCCGTTCGCGCCGACGGTGGATGGCACGGTCCTGCCCCGAGCCGATCGACGCGATCGCGGCTGGCCAGGGCGCTGATGTGCCGCTGCTCATCGGGTCGAACCGGGACGAGGCCCGGCTGTTCCTGGTCGCCGCGGCCACCATCGACCTGATCGACGACGCGACCCTCGGTGCCGCCGCCAGCGCCTACGGGCTGTCCCCGGACGGCGTGGCTGCCTACCGGCAGGCCGTCCTGGCGCCAGCCCGGGGGACCTGCTGGCGGCCGTCGTCACCGACTGGTTCTTCGGCATACCGTCCACCCGGGTGGCCGAAGCCCGGGCCAGCAGGGGCGGCGCGAACACCTGGGCCTACCGGTTCGACCACCCGGCCCCCGCGGACAACTACCGGCTGGGCGCGTGTCACGGGGCCGAGCTGCCGTTCGTCTTCGACACCATCACGCTGGACCAGGTCCGCCCGCGCATCGGCGAGGCGCCGTCCCAGGCCGTCGCCGGCCAGGTGCACGGCACGTGGGTGCGTTTCATCACCGGCGGGAATCCCGGCTGGTCCGCCTATGACACCAGTCGGCGGGCCACCGGCCTGCTCAGCGAGCGGATCACCGAGGTGGACGATCCCGCCGCGGGCGAACGAGCGCTCTGGGACGGCATCCGCTGAGCACCCACATGGTCCCCGGGCCGGCGGCCCATGCGGCGCCCATGCGGCGGCCCATGCTGCGGGCTAGCGCGGCGGGCCGGTACGGGGCTAGCGCGGCGGGCAGCCTTCGTGCACCCAGTCGCGGCTGGCCCGGCGCCGGGCCATCTGGTCCGCCCTGATCGGCTCGCCACAGCGGGCGCAGGTCTCACCTGCCCCGCACGCCGAATGGTCGTTGGCCAGCAGCGAGGACCGGCGCAGGAACGGCGCGTCGGCCAGGTCGGTGCCAGCCGCGGTGGCTGACGTCACCGGGAAGCCGAGTCCGCCCGGGCAGAAATGGCTGAGATGCGCCTCGCGCACTCGCTGGCCGATTCCCATCTGTGCCTCCCGGTCCTTGCGGCTTTAGGCTACTTGGGCGGTACAGCGACCAGCAGTACAGCGACCAGCGGAGGCGAGCACATGCGGGTAGTGCAGGCGACCAAGCACGGCGGGCCCGATGTCCTGGCCATCACCGAGGCCGACCCACCGCGGCCCGGCCCGGGTCAGCTGCTGGTGGATCACGGCGGCCGGGGTCAACTTCATGGACATCTACGCCCGGGAGGGCCGCCCACCGTACGCGGCGGACCCGCCGGTGCGGCTCGGCGTGGAGGGTGCCGGGACCGTGCTGGCGCTCGGCGAGGATGTCACCGATTTCGCGGCCGGGGACCGGGTGACCTGGACCCAGGTGGGCGGCAGCTACGCCGAGCAGGTCCTGGTGCCCGCGGCGCTGGCGATCCCGGTGCCGGACCGGGTGGACCTGCAGGTGGCCGCGGCTGTGCTGCTGCAGGGCATGACCGCGCACTACCTCTGCCACAGCACCTACCCGGTCAGCCAGGGCGACGTGGTGGTGGTGCACGCGGCCGCGGGCGGGGTCGGCCTGCTGCTCACTCAGATGATCGCGATGCGCGGCGGCGTCACCGTCGCCACCACCTCGACCCAGGCCAAGTCCGGGCTGGCGCAGCAGGCTGGCGCGGACCACCTGGCCAGCTACGAGGATTTCGGCGCCGTGGTGCGGCGGGTCACCGGTGGCGCGGGCGCTGCCGCCGTGTTCGACGGGGTCGGCCAGGCCACCTTCGACGCCAGCCTGGCCGCGCTGCGCCCGCGCGGGTACATGGTGCTGTACGGCGCCGCCAGCGGCCCGGTGCCGCCGCTCGATCCGCAACGGCTGAACACCGGCGGCTCGCTCTACCTCACCCGGCCGACGCTCGGGCATTACCTGGCCACCCGGGCCGAGCTGCTGTGGCGCGCCAGCGACCTGTTCACCTGGATCGGCGAGGGCCGCCTCAAGGTCCGCATCGGCGGCACTTACCCGCTCGGCCAGGTGGCCAATGCTACAGCATGACGATCTTGCGTCCCGGCGGACAGCAGGCAAGCTGCTGTTGCTGCCGGCGAGTGACCTAACTGCTTTAACTGCCCGCAACGCGAGGGGGCCCGGGATGATGCAGCCAGCCAGCGCCAGTGGCCGGGCGGCCTGATGACCACGGTGGCGGCCTGCCAGCTGAGCCTGGCCGTGGGAGAGCCGGAGGCGAACCTGGCCGCGGCAGCGGCCGCGGTCCGGGCTGCGGCCGCGGCCGGAGCTGGCCTGGTCGTGCTGCCGGAACTGTGTGACAGCGGGTACGTGTTCGACAGCGCCGCCGAGGCCCGGGCGCTGGCCAGCTCGTCCGGGCAGAGTGACGCGCTGCGGCAGTGGCACGCGCTGGCTGGTGAGCACCAGCTGGTGATCGTAGGCGGGTTCTGCGAGCTGGGCCCGGAAGGCCAGCTGTTCAACAGCGCGGCCCTGGTGGACCCCACTGGCGTCCGCGCGGTGTACCGGAAGGCGCATCCGCGGGACGCGGAAAAGCTGGTGTTCATCCCGGCGAGCGGCGCCCTCCGGTGGTGGACCTGCCGGACGGCCGGGTCAGCGTGATGATCTGCTACGACCTGGAGTTCCCGGAGTGGGTTCGGGTGGCCGCGCTGGACGGTGCGGACCTGATCGCGGCCCCGGTGAACTCGCCGGCCGGGCCGCGGCCACCCGCTGAGCGGCGGCCGAGGTGATCAAGGTACAGGCCGGGGCCGCGGTCAACGGGGTGTTCATCGTGGTGGCCGACCGGTGCGCCGACGAGCGGGGGGTGAGCTGGATCGGCGGCAGCCTGATCGCGGGCCCCGACGGCTACCCGCTGGCCGGGCCGGTGCTGGCCGACCAGCCCGCGCTGCTGACCGTGGACTGCGACCTGCGCCGGGCCCGGGACAAGCGGATCAACGCCCGCGACGACCTGCTGGCCGACCGCCGGCCCGCGCTCTACCAGCCCAGCCCCGAACCCTGGTAACACCCGCCCCATGCACCTCGTCAGCCCCAGCCCCGCGGCGACCGTAACTGCCTGGATGAAGCACATGGCGTGCGGCACCTGGGCGGAGGATCAGGCCGGGTAGGTGGCAGCGTTGAAGCTGACCCGGAGGGTGTAGAGCGAGCTCGTGGCGCAGATGAACAGCTGGTTGCGGCGCGGGCCACCGAACGTGAAGTTCGCCACGACCTCGGGCATGTGCAGCTTGCCGAGCAGCGTGCCGTCCGGGTCGAAGCAGTGCAGCCCGTCCCCGGCGGCGGCCCAGATGCGGCCCGCGTGGTCCAGCCGGAGCCCGTCGAACGTGCCGGTGTCGCACCGGGCGAAAATGTCCCCGCCGGTGAGCATGCCCGCGTCGGTGACCCGGAACCGGCGGATGTGCCGCTCCTCGCTGTCGCCGATGTAGAGCTGCTGCTCGTCCGCGGCGAAGGCCAGGCCGTTGGGCCGGCTGAAGTCGTCGGCGACCAGGTGCACGCCGCCGTCCGGATCGATCCGGTACACGTGGCAGGCGCCGATCTCGCTGTCGGCCCGGTGCCCCTCGTAGTCGCTGTCGATGCCGTACGCCGGGTCGGTGAACCACACCGAGCCGTCCGCCCGGACCACCACGTCGTTCGGGCTGTTGAACCGTTTGCCCTGGAAGCGGTCGGCGAGCACGGTGACCGAGCCGTCATGCTCGGTCCGGGTCACCCGGCGGCCGCCATGCTCGCAGCTGACCAGGCGTCCCTGCCGGTCCACGGTGTGCCCGTTCGGGTAGCGAGGCGGGCTGGCGGAACACGCCCACGGCGCCGGTGGTCTCATCCCAGCGCAGGATCTGGTCGTTGGGGATGTCGCTGAACACGAGATACCGGCCCGCGGCGAAATAGGCCGGCCCCTCGGTCCACCGGCAGCCGGTGTGCAGCCGCTGTATCCAGCGGTCCCCGCGGTAGCCGCGGAACCGCTCGTCCCGCCGCTCGAACCGCGTCGCGACCGCACCGCCCAGCCCGGACTCATCCATCACAGCCTCACCCACCAGGATTCTCGCGGTAGTATCTTGATATCAAGACATTGTGTTGCCGCCACTCTGCCCGGATACCCTGCGCCCGCCGGGAGGATCGCGTGATTCATCATGTGCAGCTGGCCTGCCCGGCCGGGTGCGAGGATGCCCTGCGTGCCTTCTATCACGGGGTGCTGGGGCTGGACGAGATGCCCAAGCCGCCGGCGCTGGCGGCGCGCGGCGGCTGCTGGTTCCGCGGTCACGGCATCGAGCTGCACCTGGGCGTGGAGGAGGAGTTCCGGCCCGCCCGCAAGGCGCACCCCGGGCTGCTGGTCACCGGCCTCGACGACTGGGCGGCCCGGCTGCGGGCGGCGGGCTATCCGGTGCTCGAGGACCATGATTTCCCCGGGATGCGCCGGTTCTACAGCGAGGACGCCTGCGGTAACCGGCTGGAGTTCCTGGAGCCCGTGACGGGCTGAGCGGCTGCGGGCCCGGGCCGGGTTTACCCCTCCTGGCGGCGGTCGTTGCCGATGAACAGGCCGAACAGCCAGCCCACCACGCCGATGATGATCGCGCCCCAGAACGCGGGCCAGAACCCGGTGATGTGGAACGGCAGCTTCAGCTTGCCTGCCACCCAGCTGCTCAGCCAGAGCAGCAGGCCGTTCACCACCAGGCCGATCAGGCCGAGGGTGAGCACGTAGAACACGCAGCCCACGACCTTGACGATCGGCTTGATGATCGCGTTGACGATCCCGACGATGACGGCCACGGCCAGCAGGGTGAGTACTCTCTTGACCGTGCTGTCCGATTCCAGCACGATGCCGGGGACCAGCCACGTGGCCACCGCCAGCGCAACTGCGGTCACCGCAGCCCGGATGACGAAGTGCATGCCGCAATATTGGCATGAGTCCGGGATGGGCCGGACCTGGGCCGCCAGCCAGCCGCCGGCTGAGCCAGCCCCCGGCTGGCCGTATGAGCTGACCCGGTTCGTCATGCGCGGCGACATGACCGGCCTGCTCTGCGACGTCCCCGTCGGGTAGACCAGCACTGTGAACCGCGTGACCACCGCCCGGCTGGCCCTGCTGGCGCTGATCTGGGGATCCAGCTTCCTCCGGCGCGCCAGGCCGACACAACCCCGGCAAGACCTCGGCATCTATCAGGAGGACGGGCTCATCCCGTGAGCATGAGCCAGGTCCGGCCGTCTATTGCGTACATGCACGGGGGAGAGCCGCGGGTGACCAGGAGAGGGTCGCTACTTCCAGCGGAAATGCACGAAGAGGCGGCCGAAGTTCTTTGAGTCCTTCTCCACCCGATGGTACAGCTGCTTGATTTCTTTCTGCTCGAGGAACCTGATCACGTGCTTTTTGAGCTGACCTGACCCTTTGCCCGGAATTATCTCCACGACCGGGGCCTTCTTCGCGACCGCCTCGTCGATGATCGCCCGCAGGGCCCGGTCGATATCCTGGCCGCGGTTGTAGATGTCGTGCAGGTCGAGCTTGAGCTTCATGGCTTCATCCTGCCCTGCGCTGGCGGGTCCGGCGTGGTCCCGCCCGATGCTGGGCCGCTGGGTGCTGGCCGGCTGCGGGGCTGGCCGGGGTCAGGTGCAGCTCGCGGATGATCTCCCTGACGAGCTGCTCTGGGGTCCCGCTGTCCTGCACCACCAGCGTGCCCTCGCCGGGCTGGGGCAGCTCCAGGTCAGCCAGCTGGCTCTCCAGCAACGCCGCCGGAAAGAAGTGGCCGTGCCTGGCCTGCAGCCGGGCGGTGAGGCACGTGCCGGCCGGGGTCCAGCAGCACGACCCGGGCGGCCGGGTGCCCCGCCAGCAGCGTCGCCCGGTAGCCGCGCCTGAGCAGCGAGCACGCGATCACGCCGGGCTGGCCTGCCCGGAGGTAGTCATCCATCTGGTCCGCGACCGCCTGCAGCCACGGCTTGCGGTCCGCGTCGGTCAGCGGCACGCCCGCCCGCATCTTGGCGATGTTCGCGGCCGGATGCAGCGCGTCGCCGTCGGTGAAGGCCCAGCCGAGCTGCGCGGCGAGCGCCGCTCCCACCGTGGACTTACCGCTGCCGGACACCCCGCCCAGGACCACGATGCGCACGGGCGGCTGGCCGGTGCTGCTGTGTGCCACCATCTGCCCGCCTTTGCCTCACTGGCTCCCCGGGCGAGCCTACCCGCGGGCTGCGTTACTTCCCTGGCCCGGCTGATGGGCGCGCTGTTACTCTCGGTGAGCCACCCAGATCAGGAGAACTGATGCGCCTGCGCCGCCCGCTGACCCTCGCCGTGGCGGCCGGCGCGCTGGCCGTCTCCACGGCCGGGCCCGGGCCCGGCCCGGCGCCGGTGAGCACAACCGGCCAGGCGGCCACGCCAGCCACCGTGGTCATCACCCCCGGAGCGGTGCACCTCGCGGGCGTGGTGACCGCGCCGCCCAGCACCGCGTACTGCGAGCAGCACTACCAGATCGCCTGCTACCAGCCCTTCCAGCTGCAGCGGGCGTACAACCTGCCGCCGCTGCTGAGCCACGGGATCAACGGCAAAGGGCAGACCGTCGTCATCGTCAACTCCTTCGGCTCCCCGACCGTGCGAGCCGACCTTGGCGTGTTCGACCAGAGGTTCGGGCTGCCCGCGCCCCCGTCTTTCCGGGTGATCCAGCCGGCCGGGCCGGTTCCCGGCTACCAGCCGACCGCCAACCGGGAGGGCTGGGCCGGGGAGACCAACCTGGATGTCGAGTACGCGCACGTGATGGCCCCAGGCGCGAGCATCCTCCTGGTGGAGACACCGACCTCGGAAAATGAGGGCACGACCGGGTTCCCGCAGATCGTCACCGCCGAGAAATACGTGATCAACCATCACCTCGGCGGCGTCATCAGCCAGAGCTTCAGCGCCACCGAGCTGACCTTCCCGTCCCGGGCGGCACTACTCAGCCTGCGCGGCGCCTATACCGACGCCGCGGCCAGGGGAGTGACAGTGCTGGCCGCCTCCGGCGACAGCGGCGCGGCGGACGTCAAGTTCGATCAGGTCACTTACTACCTGCGCCCGGTGACCTCGTGGCCGGACAGCGACCCGCTGGTGACCGGGGTCGGCGGCACCCAGCTGCACCTCAGCGCCACTGGCACGCGCAACGAGCCGGACACGGTGTGGAATGACACCTACAACGCGGCCGCCAACTCCTTTATCGACAGCGGCAAGGGGCGCAACCCGCTGGCGAGCGGCGGCGGCAGGTCAGTCATGTTCACCCGGCCGTCGTACCAGAGCAGGGTGGCGGAGGTCACCGGCGGGCAGCGCGGGGTGCCGGACATCTCGATGAGCGGCGCCTGCAACGGCGCGGTGGACATGTACCAGAGCTTCCCGGGCCAGGCGGCCGGCTGGTACCCGACCTGCGGCACCAGCGAGGCGACCCCGCTGTTCGCGGGGGTGGTCGCGCTGGCCGGCCAGCTGGCGGGCCACCCGCTGGGGCTGATCAACCCGGCCCTGTACGCGATGGCCGCGGCGCACGACCCCGGGATCGTGGACGTCACCCAGGGGAACAACACGGTCGCGTTCGAGCAGCACGGCACCATGCATACGGTGGCCGGGTTCAGCGCGCGCCGCGGCTACGACCCGGCCTCCGGGCTCGGCACCGTTAACGCGGCCTGGTTCGTGCCCGAGCTGGCCAGGCTGTCCGCGACCCGGCGGTGAAGCATGGGCGCGGACAGCCTGCGGCCGGTCAGGACTTAGGCATCAGCACGTTGCTGATGATGTAGACGGTCGCGCTGGCGGTGGGCACGCCGCCGCAGGCCACCTGAGCGCCGTTGACCTCGTAGGTGGAGCCCAGCCCGGCCCGGAAGTCTTTCTGACCTGGACCGATCCGCTGGCAGACCTGATTCGAATACTGGTCATGAGCACACGTGATGTGCGGGCGGCCCAGCCCGACCCTCGTCCCCGGCCAGCGCCGGACGAGGACCTGGCCTGGCTGCTCGCCCATGTGGCCCGGGGGGACGAGCCGGCCTTCGAGGCCGCCTACGATCGCCTGGCCCGGCCCGTCTACGGGCTGATCCGCCGGGTGGTCCGCGATCCGGCGCAGTCCGAGGAAGTCGCCCAGGAGGTCCTGCTGGAAATCTGGCGGACCGCGTCCCGGTTCGACGCGTCCCGGGGTAGCGCGATGACCTGGGTCATGACGATCGCGCACCGGCGCGCCATCGACCGGGTCCGCTCGGCGAGCGCCGAGACCAGACGGGAGCAGAAAGCCGGCCGGCTCCAGCCACCGGAGCCCGCCGGGGTGGCCGAGGCGGTCGAGTCGCAGCTGGACGCGGAACGGGTGCGCCGGTGCCTCGGCTCCCTTACCGAATTGCAACGAGAGTCGATCACCCTCGCCTATTACCAGGGCTACACCTACCCTCAGGTGGCGGCGGCGCTGGGCACCGCGCTCGGCACGATCAAGACCCGGATCAGGGATGGCCTGATCCGGATGCGCGACTGCATGGGGGTGAACTCGTGATACTTGGCCGCCATGACCTGCACGGCCTGACCGGGGTCTACGCCGTGGACGCGCTGGCCGGCGCCGAGCGGGACCAGTTCGAGTTCCACCTGAACCGCTGCCAGCAGTGCGCGAACGAGGTCCGCGGTTTCCGGGAGACCACGACCCGGCTGGCGCTGGCGGTAGCCGCCACCCCGCCAGCCGGGCTGCGCGAGCGGGTGCTCGCGGCCGTCGCCATCACCCGCCAGCTTCCGCCCGAGATGCCCGAGGCAGCGGCCCGGCGGTCCCAGCCGTCCCGGTCCGCCCGGTCCATCGGGCGTGGCTGGTACCCGCGGCTCGCCACGGCCGTGGCCGTGGCCGCGCTGGCCGCGGCGGTGGCGCTCGGCATCACCCAGGCCACCACCCAGCACCAGCTGAACCAGGCCCAGGCGCAGAACCAGGCGGTAGCGTCGGTGCTGGCCGCGCCGGACGCCCAGCTGGCGAGCCGCAGCACGCTGGCGGGCGGGCTAGCCACAGTCGTCGTCTCCCGGTCCAGGCATGCCCTGGTCATCACCACCTCGGGGCTGCCCGCGCTGACCGGGGGCAAGGTCTACGAGCTGTGGTACCTGGCGCCGGGGAACGTGCGGCCTGCCGGGCTGCTCCCGGCGGTGACGCACGGCCAGACTGCGCCACTGCTGGCCGCCCACATCACCGCCGGGGACAAGATGGCCCTCACCGTGGAGCCAGCGGGCGGCACCTCCCACCCCACCACCACGCCCATCCTGGTCATGTCCCTCCCCGCCTGACGGCGGCCGCTCACCGCTGGCGCCGCCGGGAGGCCGGCCGCCCGGCTACGGTTGTGGTATGAGCATGGTGAACGGCTCCCCGGGCCTGGCCCCGGCCCAGGGCGGCCCGAACGTCCTGGTTGTGGAGGACGACCCTGGCCTGGCCACGCAGCTGGTCCGCGGGCTGAGCCGGGGCGGCTACCAGGTGGACCACGTCACGACCGGGCTGGAAGCACTGGCCGCCGGAACTCCCGACGTGGTGCTGCTGGACCTCGGGCTGCCCGACCTGGACGGCGTGACGGTATGCCGCCGCCTCCGCGAGCGGTCCGCGGCCGCGATCATCGTGGTGACAGCCCGCGGCGAGGAACCAGAGCGGGTCCTGGCGCTGGACGCGGGTGCCGACGACTACCTGGTCAAGCCGTTCGGCCTGGCCGAGCTGCTGGCCCGGATCCGCGCGGTGCTGCGCCGGATCCGGCCGGAGGACGAGATACTCCGGCACGGCCCGCTCACCGTGGACCTGCGGACCCGCAAGGTGACCGTGCACGGCCGTGAGGTGGCGCTCACTCCCAAGGAGTTCGACATCCTGGAGTGCCTGGCCACCGATCCGGGACGGGTGATGAGCCGCCAGGAGATCCTGGAAAGCGCCTGGGACGCCCACTGGTACGGGCCCACCAAAGTCCTGGATGTGCACGTCGCGGCGCTGCGCCGCAAGCTCGACCTGCCCGGCCTGATCGAGACTGCCTACGGCAGGGGTTTCCGGCTCGGCGAGGTCTGATGGCCCGGCGCATCGTCTTGACGATGCTCGCCCTGATCGGCGCGCTGCTCATCACCACGATCGTGCCGCTCGGCCTGATCACCACCGGGCGCGAGCGCAGCTCGTTCCGGCAGGACACCACCTTGTCCGCCCAGGCGCTGGCCGGCGTGGCCGAGGACAACCTGGCTGATCACCCGCCCGGCCGGGCGCTGGGCCGGGCGCTGGCACAGGCCCGGCGGGACGGGGAACAGGTCCGCGTCTACGACGCCCGCCGCCAGCTGGTCGCCAGCGCCGGGAATGGTGGCCCGCCCGTCTCCGCGGCCACGCTCGCGGCGGTCCTGCACGGCCGGGCCATCACCGACACCACCGGGGATGACCGGATGGGGATCATCGTCCCGGTCAGCAACGACGGAGACGGGGGCGGCGTGGTCGGGGCGGTCCTGCTGGCCCGGTCAACCTCGGAACTGGAAGAGCGGGTCGCCGTGCTGTGGGCCTGGCTGGCCGCGGTGGCGGCCGCCGGGCTGGCCGCGGCCGCGGTGGCGGCGATCGCGCTGGCCCGCTGGGTGAGCCGGCCGCTCAGCGCCCTGGACGTCGCGGCCGAGCGGCTCGGCAGCGGGGCGCTGGACACCCGGTCTGCGGCCACGGCCGGGCCGCCCGAGGTGCGGCGGCTGGCCCGGAACTTCAACACGATGGCCGGGCGGCTGGAGGCGCTGGTCCACGGTAACCGCGCCGCCATGGCCGATGTCTCGCACCAGTTGCGCACCCCGCTCGCTGCCCTCCGGCTCCGGCTGGACGTGCTGACCCAGGACGCCGACCAGGCCACGGCGGAGGAACTGGCTGGCGCGCAGGGCGAGATCGCCCGGCTCTCGCACCTGGTCAACGGGCTGCTCGCGGTGGCCCGCGCGGAGAGCGTACTGGTCGAGCCGGTCAGCATCCGGGTCGATGAGGTGATCAGGGACCGGGCCGCCGCGTGGCGGCCGGTGGCCGAGGAACGCGGCGTGGCCCTGCGCCAGTCCTGCCCGGGCGCGTTGTCCGCGCTGGCCGGCCCGGGGCACCTGGAGCAGGTACTGGACAACCTGCTGGCCAACGCCCTGGACGCGGTGCCGGGTGGCGGCCAGGTACTGGTCAGCGCGGCGGCTGGCACCGACCGGATCACCGTGGTGGTCGCGGACGACGGCCCGGGGATGAGCCCGCGCCAGCAGGAGATGGCCTTCCGCCGGTTCGTCAGCAGCACCCCCGGCGGCGCCGGGCTGGGCCTGGCCATCGTGCACCGGCTGGTCACCTCCAACGGCGGCGCCACCGGGCTGTCCGATACGCCTGGCGGCGGGCTGACCGTGACCGTCCAGCTACCCGCGGACCACGGATCACCCTCCGGTCGCGGTATTCCTTACCAGTCCTGAACCATTCCTGAACTACTTCCCGCAGGAGCGCACCGCACGCTGGAGTGTCGGGACTGGCCTGGCGCCGGTGCGGTGCGGTGCGCGCACCCTATGAGGGCAGGCGCACGGGGTGCTGCTCACCAGGGGAGAGAAGTGATCTGATGGCCGGAAACAGGCCCGGGCCCGCCGCCCGGCATGACCGGCATGACCGGCATGAGCCGCGCGCACCGCGAGCGCCCCGCGAGGTGCGCGATCCCCGGGTGGGCCGCGACGTCTGGGAGCCGGCTAACCCGCGGCCGGTGCGTACCGCCCAGCCCTGGGAGCAGCCGCAGCCCGGGCCGCAGCCGGGGGGACAGCCGCTGCCGGGGGACAGCCGCCGCGGAGATCGCGGCCGCCCGGGGCCGGGCCACGGCAGACCCGCCGCCGGGACACCACCGGCGGTGCCGAGGGCAACGAGCGGCTGACCGCGGCGACCGGGGCGGTACTACTGGTCCTGTTCGCCGCTGAGGGCGTCACCCTCCTGGCCATCCACCAGCTGATCACGCTGCACTTCTTCCTCGGCATGCTGCTGCTCGGGCCGGTCACGCTCAAGGCGTGCTCCGTCTGCTACCGGTTCGCCCGCTACTACGCCGGCCACCCCGACTACCGCCGCAAGGGACCGCCTGCCCCGATTCCCCGGCTGCTCGGCCCGTTCGTGCTGCTCACCTCGGCCGGAGTGCTGGGCAGCGGGGTCATGCTCGGGATCATCGGGTCAGCGGCTGGCCCGTGGCTGTTCCTGCACAAGGCCTTTTTCGTGCTCTGGTTCGGCTGCATGACCATTCACGTGCTGACCTACATCTGGCGGCTGCCCCAGCTCATCGGGCCGGACCTCCGGGAGCGGGCCGGCTACCAGCGGACCCGCGAGGTGCTGGCCGGGCGGCCCGCCCGCTGGCTGCTGCTGACCGCCGCACTGCTGGCTGGCCTGCTCATCGCGGTGCTCACCGTCCACCTGTCCGCACCATGGGCGGGCCTCCACTCGCTCGGGCACTAGCCTGGTCCCGGCCGGGTCATATCCCCGGAACCGCAGGAACATCATTGCTACCGTTGCGAACATGTCCGTGAAGACTTTCAGCATCAGCATGGGTGAGCGTGCTTACCGCCAGGCCCGGGCTGAGGCAGACCGCGCCGGACTGTCCATGTCGGCCTGGATGACCCGGGCGGCGCGGGAGAAGATCCAGCGCGACGCGGCGAGTGCCATCGCCGAGGCGGACCGGCTGACCGGGCACGCCTGGGCGGACTGGGCCGAGGCCAACGCGGGCGACGATTTCCCACCCGGGGCTGGCAAGGGCGCCGCGTGAACCGCGGTGACATCTTCGCCTACAAAGGCGTAGCCCGGGCCGGCTACGTCGCCATCGTGAGCAACGACGGGTTCAACGCGATCACCGGCCACCCGCTTGTGGTCAAGGTCAGCGACCGGCCCGACCTCACCGAGACCCCGTATGTCGTCGCGCTCACCCGGGACGACCCGGTAGCTGGCCACCTGGAGTCCTACTCCGCGGTCCGGGTACGCCGGAGCAGGCTGTCCGGGGACCGGGTCGGGCAGCTCGCCGAGGAGACCATGCGCAAGCTCGACGACGCCCTCGCGCTGATCTTCGACTACGAGGCCTGACCCGTCCCGGATCAGGGTGCCGCGGCGATCAGGGTGCCGCGGCGGAGAGCGCGACGGCGGCCTCGCTGGTCGCCACCAGGAACGTCAGCGTCTCCTGCAGGTACAGTTCGACGCTGGCCGCATCGTGGCCCAGGTAGCCGATCGAGACATCCTGGCCGAGATGCAGGGCGAAGTCGCCGCCCCGCGTGGTCAGCACGAAGGCGCCCTTGATCGCGGGCGCCCAGATGATCTCCCCATCGATCAGCCGCTTGATGTGCTCATGCACCGGGTAGCCGTGATCGGTGGTCTCGCTGACGGCGGTGTACGCATCGGCGCTCAGTACCACGGAGTACGGCCCGTCCACGCCGGCGATCCGCAGGTGACGCAGGGCCTCAGCGATCGCCATGGGGTAACTGGTCACCTCGGCGGGCAGCGTCACCGCCGGGTTGCTGGCCTCCTCGCGGATCCCGGCGATACCACCGGCCGGGTAGCCCTCGAAAATGGCCCGGTCCTCGGCGAACGCAACCTGCCGGGCGGCGTCCTTGACCGGCTGCCAGTCGGAGTCCTGGGCTCCCCGATCCACGTCATCCACGGCCTGCCCGGCTGACCTGGAACGGCACCCGGAACTCGATCACCGGCTGGATCTCCCGCTGCTGGGCCAGCACTCCGTCATGTGGTGCGTCGATGCCGCGGACGTGGCCCGTGCCGACCGCGGAGAAGGCGGTCCCCGCCGGTCCGTGCACGTCCACCACCCGCCGGCCGGCCAGGTTGCGCTTGAGCGTGCGCGCTGCCTCTTCCTGGATCCCGGTCCAGGCGGCGGCGGAGATCGGGGCTAGTTCGCGGTGCAGGTTATTCATGCTGGGAGACTCCTCTGAGGCTGCCGATGCCGAGCGATCCATCCGGGCCGGACAGCGGCGCGGGATCAGCCGCGCCACCCGCGCCACCCGGGACGGCCGTCCCCTCCGTGCCGTCTGTGCCCTCCGTGTCGCCGGCGCCCGCTGGGTCCGCGAGTTCGGCCAGGCTGTCCAGCAACGACAAGGACGGCACGAAGAACAGCGTCCCGGTGACCGCGTGGCTGACGTCGAGCAGCCGGTCGTAGTTACCGGGCGGGCGGCCGATGAACATGTTCCGCAGCATCTGCTCGACCGGCTCCGGCGAGCGGGCGTAACCGATGAAGTAGGTGCCGAATTCGCCCCCGGCGACGTTCCCGAACGGCATGTTGTCCCGGACGATCTGGATTTCCTCGCCGCTCGCGTCAGTGATCGTGGTCAGCGCGTTGTGCGCGTACGACGGCTTCACCGCGTCGTCGAGCTCGATGTCGGACAGCTTCTCCCGGCCGACGATGCGTTCCTGCTCCTCGACCGGCAGCGCGTCCCACTTGGCCAGATCGTGCAGGTACTTCTGCACGATCACGTAGCTGCCGCCCGCGAAGTCCGGGTCTTCCGCGCCGATCACCGTCGCCTCGACCGCCTCCTGGCCGACCGGGTTCTCCGTGCCGTCCACGAAGCCGATGAGATCCCGGTCGTCGAAGTAGCGGAAACCGTGCACCTCGTCGACCGCGGTGATCGCACCGCCCAGCCGCTTGACGACCTGGGTGGCCAGCTCGAAGCACAGGTCCATCCGGGCGGCCCGGATATGCAGCAGCAGGTCCCCGGGAGTGGCCACGGCGTGCCGGCCCTCGAACTCGATCTCCTGGAAGGGATGCAGCCCGGCCGGCCGGGCAGGCCAGCCAAGCTGGTCCCACAAGGCCGCGCCCAGGCCGAGCACGCAGCTGAGATCCGCTTCGATGTCACGGAAGCCGACCGCGCGGAGCAGGCCGGGCAGGTCGCCGCACAGCGCCCGGACCGCGGCCCTGGCCTCCGCTCCCGGCGCCACGGCCAGGACCTGGAAGATCGCCGCGCCGGTGATCGGCTTCGCGACGTCCTGCGTCGCCAGCTTCAGCAGCGACTGCGAGTTGCCTGCTCCCGAGGTGTCAGCCGTCATCCGGGGCCTCCGGCGGTCCGGTCCGGGTGCGCGTCGGCGCGCTCATGCGGTCACCGTAGCAGCAGCCTTCCCGGCGGCTCCGGCGGGCCGGGACCCAGGCTCAGTCGGCCTGTCCGGCGGCCGCCGGAGCGTAGTGCGCCGCGAGTTGCTGACGCAGCTTGTACTTGAGCACCTTGCCGCCGACGGTCTCGGGCAGCGCCTCGGTGAAGATGATCGCTTTCGGCGTCTCGAAGCCCGCGAGCCGCTCCCGGCAGAACGCGATCAGCTCCTGCTCGGCCGGGTGCGCGCCCGCCTGCGGAATCACGATCGCGGTGACCGCCTCGCCCCACCGGTCGTGCTCGAGCCCGACCACCGCGGCCTTGGCCACGCCCGGGTGCTGGTGCAGCACGGCCTCCACCCGGATGCTGGACACGTTCTCGCCGCCGGACTTGATGATGTCCTTGTACCGGTCCACCATGATCCGCAGGCCGTCCTCGTCCACGGTGCAGCTGTCGCCGGAGTGGAACCAGCCATCCCGGAAGGCCAGCTCGGTGGCTTCCAGGTCCTGGTAGTAGCCCGAGCACACCGCGGGGGAACGGTACACCGCCTCGCCCGGCACCCCGGGCTGGCCGAGCAGATCCTCACCGCCCGGCCCCAGCACGGTCGAGCCGAGCAGCGGGATCGTCACGTCCGGCCGCAGCCCGGCCGCTGCCACGGTGCTGGCCACTCCCGGCCACAGTTGCGCATCAACGACAACCAGCCGGGGAGCTGCCAGCCGGATGGCGTAGGCCAGCACATCAGTGGCCAGGGACGGGTTCACCGGCACTGCCACCAGGCCCGCCTTGGCCGTGCCCAGCTTGGCCAGGTAGGCCTCCACCGAGTTCTCGCAGATCAGCAGCACCCGGTCGCCGCGCTGCAGGCCGCGGGCGAGCAACCCGTTCGCGAACTGGTTCACGATGTCGTTGGCCTGCCGGTAGGTCAGCCGCTGGAACCGGTCCTCGCCGAACGCGCCCGGCCAGCCGGTGATCGCCACCTTGTCCGGGCGGCTCCAGGTGACCCGTTCCAGGATGTCCCCTACGCAGACCCGGTCCCAGCGATGGTCCGCGCGCCGGTTGTACAAGCTGGTGACGTCGATCGGCACGGCTGGCTCCCTTGCTTGCCGAGGTGAATGCCGCCGGGACTTTGTGAATGATGAAACACAATGATCGAGATCGTCAAGGGATCCGGCGCGCCCCCGATGAGACCGGCTCTGACGTCGCTAAAGCCACGGGTACTTCCGGGCCGGACGGTGAGCGTTTACAGTGGGCCATTAGTGACTTCAGCATCACTAACGCCGATCATGAACGGACGTCGCGGCGATGGATTTCGACGACACAGCCGAGCACGCGGCGCTGCGGGCCGCGGTCGCCCAGCTGACCGCCCGGTTCGGCGGTGACTACTACACCGCCCGGGCGCGGGCTGGCGAGCCGTGCGACGAGCTGTGGAAGGCGCTGGCTGAGGCCGGTTTCATCGGGGTGAACGTGCCCGCTGAGTACGGCGGCGGCGGTACCGGCATCTCCGAGCTCGCGATCGTCTGCGAGGAAACGGCGGCGCAGGGCTGCCCGCTGCTGCTGCTCCTGGTGTCCAGCGCCATCTCGGCCGAGGTGCTCGCCCGGTACGGCAGTGAGCGGCAGCGCGAGCGCTGGCTGCCTGGTATCGCGGACGGCACGGGCAAGGTGGTGTTCGCCATCACCGAGCCCGACGCGGGCTCGAACACGCACCGGCTGCGGACCACCGCCACGCCCCAGGACGGCGGCTGGGTGCTGGCCGGCACCAAGTACTACATCTCCGGGGTGAACGAGGCCGCCGCCATCCTGGTGGTGGCCCGCACCGGCCCGGCCGACGAGCGCGGCCGCGGCCGGCTGGGCCTGTTCCTCGTGCCCACCGGCACGCCCGGGCTGCAGGCGCACCGGCTGCGGGTGGACGCGATGCTGCCGGAACAGCAGTTCACCCTGCACTTCGACGACGTCCGGCTTGGGCCGGACGCCCTGGTCGGCGCCGAAGGCGACGGGTTCGCGCAGGTCTTCCACGGGCTCAACCCGGAGCGGATCACCGGCGCCGCGCTCGGCGTCGGGGTGGCCCGGTACGCCCTGGACCGGGCCGCGCAGTACGCGCGCACCCGGACGGTCTGGGACGCGCCGATCGGCACCCACCAGGGGGTGGCCCACCCGCTGGCCAAAGCGAAGATCGAGACCGAACTGGCCGCGCTGATGACCAGCAAAGCCGCCTGGCAGCACGATCACGGCCAGCCGGCCGGCGAGGCGTCGAACATGGCCAAGTACGCGGCGGCTGAGGCCGCGCTGGCCGCGGTGGATCAGGCCATCCAGACGCATGGCGGCAACGGCATGTCCGCCGAGTACGGGCTGCTCCCGTACTGGGGACTGGCCCGGCTGCTCCGGATCGCCCCGGTGAACCGGGAGATGGTGCTCAACTTCGTGGCCCAGCACAGCCTCGACCTGCCGAGGTCATATTGACCGGGGCCCGGGCGGCCGAGGGCAGCGTGCTGACCTCGTCGATGGACCCCGCGTCCGAGACCTACCGGACGAACCGGGAGGCCCAGCTGCGGCTGCTCGAAGAGCTGGCGGACCAGCTGGAGCTGGCCCGGGCGGGCGGCGGCCCCCGGTACGCGCAGCGGCACCGGGTGCGTGGCCGGCTGCTGGCCCGGGAGCGGATCGAGCTCCTGCTGGACCGGGACGCCCACTTCCTGGAGCTCTCCTCGCTCGCCGCCTGGGGCACCGAGTTCACCGTCGGCGCCAGCTTGATCACCGGCATCGGGGTGGTCTCCGGGGTGGAATGCGTGCTGATCGCGCACGACCCCACGGTCCGTGGCGGGGCGATGAACCCGTACTCGCTGCGCAAGTCCTTGCGCGCGCTGGAGATCGCCCGGCGCAGCCGGCTGCCCGTCATCAACCTGGTCGAGTCCGGCGGGGCGGACCTGCCCACCCAGTCGGACCTGTTCGTGCCGGCCGGGAAGATCTTCCACGACCTGACCGAGCTGTCCGCGATGGGCGTCCCGACGATCGCGCTGGTGTTCGGCAACTCCACTGCCGGCGGCGCGTACGTGCCCGGCATGTGCGACTACTCGGTCCTGGTGGACGGGCACGCCAAGGTGTTCCTCGGCGGCCCGCCGCTGGTCAAGATGGCCACCGGCGAGGACTCCGACGACGAAGCGCTGGGCGGCGCCCGGATGCACGCCCAGGTGTCCGGGCTGGCTGACTACTTCGCCGCCGATGAGCTGGACGCCATCCGGCTGGGCCGCCGGATCATGTCCGAGCTGAACTGGCGCAAGCTGGGGCCGCTGCCATCGCTGCCCGCGGACGAGCCGGTCTGGGACCCCGACGAGCTGCTCGGCATCGCCCCGGCCGACATCCGGGTTCCGTTCGACCCGCGCGAGGTGCTGGCCCGGGTAGTGGACGGCTCCCGGTTCGGGGAGTACAAGGCCACCTACGGCACCAGCCTGGTCACCGGGTGGGCGAGCCTGCACGGGTACCCGGTGGGCATCCTGGCCAACGCCCGCGGCGTGCTGTTCAGCGAGGAGTCCAAGAAGGCCGCCGAGTTCATCCTGCTCGCCAACGCCACCGACACCCCGCTGGTGTTCCTGCAGAACACCACGGGCTACATGGTCGGCGCCCAGTACGAGCAGGGCGGCATCATCAAAGACGGCGCCAAGATGATCAACGCGGTGACCAACAGCACGGTGCCGCACATCACGCTGAACCTGGGCGCCTCGTTCGGGGCCGGCAACTACGGCATGTCCGGCCGGTCCTACGACCCGCGGCTGCTGTTCGCCTGGCCCGGGTCCCGGCTCGCGGTGATGGGCGCCGCCCAGCTGGCCGGGGTGATGTCGATCGTGGCCAGGACCGCCGCCGAGTCCTCCGGCCGGCCGTTCGACGCCGCCGCGGACGAGCAGCGGCGGCAGGCCATCGAGGCGCAGATCGAGCGGGAGTCGCACAGTTTCTTTGTCACCGCCCGGCTGTACGACGACGGGCTGATCGATCCCCGGGACACCCGCACCGTGCTGGGCATCGCGCTGTCCGCGGCGCACTCCGCCCCGGTCGAGGGACGCCGCGGCTTCGGCGTCTTCCGGATGTGAGGCCGGTGCCCGCCCGCAGCACGAGCGCCGCCAGCGGCCCGCGCCCCAGCGGCAGGCCGCGTTCTATCAGCAAACTGCTCATCGCCAACCGGGGCGAGATCGCGCTGCGCATCATCCGGACCGCCCGCGAGATGGACATCGCCACCGTGGCGGTGTTCAGCGACCCGGACGCGGACGCGCCCTACCTGGCAGCCGCGGACGAGGCCGTCCGGCTGCCCGGTGCCGCCCCGGGGGACACCTACCTGCGCGGTGACCTGATCATCGCCGCGGCGCAGGCCACCGGGGCGGTCGCGGTGCACCCCGGCTACGGCTTCCTGTCCGAGAACGCGGGCTTCGCCCGCGCCTGCGCCGAGACCGGCCTGATCTTCGTCGGGCCACCGCCCGCCGCCATCGAGGCGATGGGATCGAAGATCGCCGCCAAGGAGCTGATGGCCGCCGCGGGCGTCCCGGTGCTGCCCGGGGTCACGGTGGAGGACCCGGGGGTAGAAGGCACCGGGGTGCCGGACGCGGCCAAGCTCGCAGCCGCGGTCGCCGAGATCGGCTACCCGGTACTGGTCAAGGCGGCCTTCGGCGGCGGCGGCCGGGGCATGCGGATCGTCACGGACGCCGGGGGGCTGGCCGGCGCCGTGGCCGCGGCCCGGCGCGAGGCCGCGTCCGCGTTCGGTGACGGCACCGTGTTCCTGGAACGCTACGTGGACCGGCCGCGGCATATCGAGGTCCAGATCATCGGGGACAGCTACGGCACGATCACGCACCTGTTCGAGCGGGAGTGCTCGATCCAGCGCCGCTACCAGAAGATCATCGAGGAGGCCCCGTCGCCTGCGGTCGACGAGCGGCTGCGGGCCGGGCTGACCGCCGCGGCAATGGCCGCGGGCCACGCGATCGGCTACACGGGCGCGGGCACGGTGGAGTTCGTCCTGGACGCCAGCGGCTCGTTCTACTTCCTGGAAGTGAACACCCGGCTGCAGGTGGAGCACCCGGTCACCGAGGCGGTCACCGGCCTCGACCTGGTCCGGGTGCAGCTGGAGGTGGCCGAGGGACGGCCACTGCCGCCGGAGGTGACCGGGGCCCGGCTGGACGGCCACGCGATCGAGGCCCGGCTGTACGCGGAGGACGTGCCGGCCGGCTTCCTCCCGGCTGCCGGCCGCCTGGACCGGTGCCGGATCCCAGACCTCGCGGGGGTACGGACCGACGCCGGGGTCACCGACGGCAGCGTGGTCGGAGTGCACTACGACCCGATGCTGGCCAAGGTCATCGCGCACGGCGCCACCCGCGACGCGGCCTGCCGCCGGCTCGCCCGCGCGCTGGCCGAGGCACAGCTGCACGGGGTGACCACGAACCGGGACCTGCTGGTCGGCGTGCTCCGCGAGGAGGAGTTCCGGGCCGGGCACATCGACACCGGCTACCTGGCCCGGCATGACCCGGCGGTGCTCAGCGACCGGCCCGGCGCCGCCGCCGCGCGCGACCTGCACCTGGCGGCGGCCGCGCTGGCCGGGCAGGCGGCCCGGCGGGCCAGCGCCAGCGTGCTGCCCGGCATCCCGGCGGGCTGGCGCAACGTGCGCAGCGCGGACCAGTTCGCGGTGTATGCGTGCGATGGGAAGCAGTACGAGGTCAGGTACCGGATGGACCGGGACGGCCTGGCCATCGCGGTGGACGGCCGCGCGCTGCCCGGTGCCGTGCCCGGCACGGTCCGGCCCGACCTGGTCGAGCTCACCGTGGCCGGGATCCTGCGCCGGATCCACCTGCATCAGGTCCGCGGCGCCCAGGGCAGCACGGTCTACGCCGACAGCCCGCTCGGCTCGACCGTGCTGGCTGAGGTGGACCGGTTCCCCGCGCCCGGCAGCCTGGACGAGCCAGGCACCCTGCACGCGCCGATGCCGGGCACGGTGGTCCGGGTGGTGGCCCGCCCCGGTGACGAGGTGGCTGCGGGCGCCCCGGTCATCATCCTGGAGGCGATGAAGATGGAACATGTCGTGGCGGCGCCCTCGGCCGGCCTGGTCGAGCACGTCACGGTGCAGCCCGGCCAGGCGGTAGACGCCGGTGCCGAGCTGGCCCGGGTCACCGTGGCCAGCGAGCCAGCGGCCAGCGAGCCAGCGGCCGCGATGCGATCAGGACAGGACGCGGAACGCTCATGACAGATGTCGTCGATTACCAGGTCCAGGGCGCGGTGGCCTGGCTCACCATCAACCGCCCGGAGGCGCGGAACGCGCTGTCCGCGGCGGTCCGGTCCGGGCTGTTCGACGGGTTCCGCCGGTTCAATGCGGACGATGACGCGCGCGTGCTCATCCTGACCGGTGCGGGCGACCAGGCGTTCTGCGCGGGCGGTGACCTGAAGGAGATGGCCGCTGACCAGCTGACCGTCCCGCCGCCCGACTTCGCGCCCCAGCTCGGCCGCAACATCATGGTGGACAAGCCGGTGATAGCCGCGGTCAACGGGGTCGCCTACGCGGGCGGCTTCCTGCTGGCGCAGAGCTGTGACCTGTGCCTGGCCGCGGACACCGCGCGGTTCGCGATCACCGAGGCGAAGGTCGGCCGGGGCGCGCCCTGGGCCGCCCCGCTGCCCTGGCTGATCCCGCCGCGGATCGCCATGCAGCTGCTGCTGACCGGCGACCCGATCAGCGCCGAACGCGCCCGCGAGGTGGGCCTGGTCAACGAGGTCGTGCCAGCGGCGGAGCTACCGGGCCGGGCGCGGGCGGTGGCCGAGCGGATCGCCGCTAACGCGCCGCTGTCCGTGCTGGCCGCCAAGCGGACCGTGTCCCTGATCGCCGAGCTGCCGCTGGCCCAGGCCTTCGCGGCGGCGGAGAAGATCTGGGAGCCGGTCTATCTTAGCGCCGACGCCCAGGAGGGCCCGGCCGCCTTCCGCGAGAAGCGGCCGCCAGCCTGGCAGGGCCGCTGATGGCGGTCGCGATGCAGCCGCTGGTCACGGACCTGGCGGCGGAGACCGAGGACCTGACCGGGATGCTCGCCCCGCTGGCCCCCGCCGACTGGGAGCGGCCGACCCCGGCGGCCGGCTGGGCTATCCGTGACCAGGTCAGCCACCTCGCCTACTTCGATGAAACAGCCGTGCTCGCCGCCACCGACCCGGCGGAGTTCCGCCGCGCCGCGGCCGGGCTGACCGCGGCCGGTGACGACTTCACCGAGCAGGTGGCCCGCGAGCACCGGCACCTGGCGCCCGCGGAGCTGCTGGACTGGCTGCGCCGGGCCCGGCGCCGGTACCTGGACGTGTTCGCCGGGCTGGACCCGTCAGCCCGGCTGCCCTGGTACGGGCCGCCGATGAGCGCGGCGTCCTCGGTCACCGCCCGGCTGATGGAAACCTGGGCGCACGGCCAGGACATCGCGGACGCGCTGGGCCGGCCTCGCCCGGCTACCGGGCGGCTGTTCCACATCGCGCACCTGGGCGTGCGCACGATGGGCTTCAGTTTCGCCGTCCATGGCCAGCCCGGCCCAGGCACGCCTGTCCGGGTGGAGCTGACCGCCCCGGACGGCACCCTCTGGACGTGGGGCCCGCCGGACGCCGCCGACCGGGTCCAGGGCGCGGCGCTCGACTTCTGCCTGCTGGTCACCCAGCGGCGGAACCGGCTGGATACCGGGCTGCGGGCCACCGGCCCGGTCGCGGCCGCCTGGCTGGGCCTGGCCCAGGCGTTCGCCGGCCCCCGGGCCCTGGCCGTCCTCAGGGCGGCCCGCTGGCAGCGGCCCCCGGGACCACCAAGTCCCCGGCCGCCGGCGAGCCCGGGAGCCCGGCATGAACAACCCGGCCCGGCCGGTCCGGATCGGCAACTTCTCCGGCTTCTACGGCGACCGGCTGGCCGCCGCCCGGGAGATGGCCGAGGGCGGCCCGATCGACGTGCTCACCGGCGACTACCTGGCCGAGCTGACTATGATGATCTTGTGGAAGGCCCGGCAGAAGGACCCGTCCCTGGGCTACGCGCGCACGTTCCTGGTGCAGCTGGAGCAGATCCTTGGTCACTGCCTGGACCGCGGCATCAAGATCGTGACCAACGCGGGCGGGCTCAACCCGGCCGGCCTGGCCGGCCAGGTCGGCAAGCTGGCCGCCGGGCTCGGCCTGGCGCCGAAGGTCGCCTACATCACCGGCGACGACGTGCTGGACCAGATCCCGGCGCTGCTCGCGGACGGGATCGATCTGGCCAACCTCGATACCGGGCAGCGGTGGCAGGATGCCGCCGCGGCGCCGGTCACCGCCAGCGCCTACCTGGGTGGCTGGGGTATCGCGGCGGCGCTCGCCGCTGGCGCGGACGTGGTGGTCTGTCCCCGGGTCACGGATGCGTCGCTGGTCACCGGGCCGGCCGCCTGGTGGCATGGCTGGGACCGGACCGACTGGGACCGGCTGGCCGGGGCGGTCATCGCCGGGCACGTGATCGAATGCGGCCCGCAGGCTTGCGGCGGTAACTACTCGTTCCTGGAGGAGATCACCGACCGCCGCTATCCCGGGTTCCCGATCGCCGAAGTCAGCGCGGACGGCAGCTCGGTGATCACCAAGCACGACGGCAGCGGTGGCCTGGTGTCGGCCGGCACGGTCACCGCCCAGCTGCTGTACGAGATCGACAGTCCGGCCTACCTGGGGCCGGACGTGGTCACCCAGTTCGATTCGGTCACCCTGACCGACGAGGGGGCGCACCGGGTGCGCATCTCCGGCGCCCGGGGCAGCCCGCCTCCCGGCACGCTCAAGGTGGCCATGAACTACCGGGGCGGCTACCGGAACACGATGACCCTGGTGCTCACCGGCCTGGACATCGAGCAGAAGGCGGCCTGGGCCGAAGCTGAGCTGTTCGGCCTGCTCGGCGGGGCCGCGCGGTTCGCGGTGGCCGATGTCCGGCTGCTGCGTTTCGACCAGCCGGACGCCCCGTCGAACGAGCAGGCCACCGCGCATCTACGGATCACCGTCCAGGATCAGGACCCGGGCCGGGTCGGCCGCGCGTTCTCCGATGCGGTGATGGCGCTTGCGCTCGGCGGTTACGCCGGGTTCCACACCACCACCCCGCCCACCTCGGCCAGCGAGTTCGGCGTGTACTGGCCGGCCCTGGTGCCCGCTGAGCGCGTGCAGCAGGTGGTGGTGCTGCCCGACGGCCGCCACCAGCTGGTGCCGCACACGCCACCTGCCGCGGCCAGCTCCGCACCCCCGGGCCCGTACCCGCCGCCCGCCGCGGCCAGCTCCGCACCCCCCGCTCCGGCCGCCCGGGCCGCGGCACCGCCGGGAGCACCAGGCGGAACCCGGCGGGTCCCGCTGGGCCGGATCGCTGGCGGCCGCTCGGGCGACAAGGGCGGCAACGCCAACGTCGGCCTGTGGACCCGCGACGATGCGGCTTACGACTGGCTGCGCGGCTGGCTGACCGTCGGGCGCTTCCGCGAGCTGCTGCCCGAGGCGGCTGCCCTGCCGGTGCGCCGGTATGAGCTGCCCAACCTGCGGGCGCTGAACTTTGTCGTGGCCGGCCTGCTCGGGCTCGGCGTATCCGCCAGTACCCGGCCCGACCCGCAGGCCAAGGGGCTGGCCGAGTACGTGCGCTCGCGGCTGGCGGACATCCCGGTGACCCTGCTGGATGGGCCGCCGTGAGCACTGCCGAGTTCGTCCGGGTCCGCGACCCGGATCGCCGGGAGAAGATCCTCCGGGCCGCGGCGGAGTTGTTCGCCCGCCGCGGCTATCACGCGGTCAGCATGTCGGACATCGGTGCGGTCGCCGGGATCGTCGGGTCTGGTGTCTACCGTCACTTCGGCAGCAAAGCCGCCATCCTGGCCGCCCTGCTCGACCAGGTCATGGATCGCCTGCTGGCCCAGGCCGCGCGGATTCTGGCCGCCCCGGGCGACGGTGCCGGGCAGCTGGCCGCGCTGGTCGCCGATCAGGTGCTGTTCGCGGTGGACGAGCGGTACCTGGTCCGGCTGTACCAGCGCGAGGTGCACACGCTGCCCGAGGCCGACCGGCTCCGGCTGCGCCGGCGGCAGCGGCACTACCTCGAGGAGTGGGTTCACCTGCTGGCCGAGCTACGGCCCGAACTGGCCGACGGCGAGGCCCGCGCGGTGGTGCACGCGGCGATCGGCGCCATCCAGTCCGCCGCCACCTATAACAGCGGCCTGCCCCGTGACCAGCAGGTCGACCTGCTCAACCGGGCCGCCCAGGCCTGCCTGGCGCTGCCCTGCCGTGGCAGCTAGCGCCCGTCATCCGGTGACCGCGGCGATGAAACCGTCCGGGTCGGCCAGGCTGACGATGAGTGACGTCACCTTCGCCGGGGAGAACATGGTGCTGAGCCTGCGCTCGGCGTAGGCGGGCGGGTCGATGGTGATCTCGACCAGGCCGTGCGCGGAGCCGTTGACCAGCCAGCGCCCAGCACGGCCGTGCACGCCCTGGGTGGCCCCGATCTTGGCCTGGGACCGGCTGACGGACCGGACCGAGCTCCGCGGGATGGCCAGCTCGAAGTTCGAGCCCATCCGGACCCGGATCTCGTCCGGGCCCACCTCCACCGCGGAGGACTTCGGGCCGCCGCCGGTGATGGTGGCCAGCCAGACCAGCTTGTCGTAGCTGATCGCGAAGCGCTTCGTGTCCATGCCAGCTCCCGGTGCCGCGTGCTCGGCAGGCGGGCCTACAGGTGCGGGCCGAGCAGGGTCAGGTCGGCCGGGGACAGCCGGTCACCCGCGGTCTTGGCCTGGTGCCAGTACGGATAGAGCAGTGGCGGGGCGCTCACCTTGTCCAGCCGCTCCATATCCGCGTCGGTCAACGTCAGGTGGGCGGCGGCCAGGTTGTCCGCCAGTTGCTCGCTGGTCCGGGCGCCGGTCACCAGCGTGGTCACGGCGGGCTTGCGGAGCAGGTAGGCCAGGGCGACCTGGGCCGCGGAAACCCCGTGCTCCTCGCCGACCGAGACCAGCACGTTGACCGTGTTGTACAGCTTCTCCTGGTCGTAGACGGGCGGCTCGTTCCAGTCGGTCAGCTGCCGCGAGCCGGAACTCGGCCGCTGGTCCCGGCGGTACTTGCCGGACAGCAGCCCGCCCGCCAGCGGGCTCCACACCAGCACGCCCAGGCCCTGATCCACCGCGGCGGGGATCAGCTCGTACTCGGCGTCGCGAGCCTGCAGCGAGTAGTAGATCTGCTGGCTGACGAACCGCGGCAGGCCATGGCGGGCCGCCGTGCCCAGGGCCTTCATCAGCTGCCAGCCCGCGTAGTTGGAGACGCCGACGTAGCGGACCTTCCCGGCGCGGACCAGCAGGTCCAGGGCTTCGAGGGTCTCCGCCAGCGGGGTCACCCCGTCCCACTCGTGCACCTGGTACAGGTCGATGTGGTCGGTGCCGAGCCGGCGCAGGCTGGCCTCACAGCCGGACACCACATGGTGCAGCGACAGGCCCGCATCATTGGGCCCGCGGCCCATCGGCATCCGCACCTTGGTGGCCACCAGCACGTCGTCCCGGCGGCCGCGCAGCACCTCGCCGACGATCTCCTCGGACTGGCCGCCGGAATACACGTCGGCGGTGTCGATGAGGTTGACCCCGGCGTCGAGGCACATGTCCACCTGGCGCCGCGCCTCGTCCACTCCGGTGGTGCCGACGTTGGCGAACGGGCCGGACCCGCCGAACGTCATCGTGCCCATGGTGAGCACCGAGACCTTAAGGCCTGACTGGCCGAGGTTCCTGTATTCCACGGCTCAGCACCCTACTCAGCCGTTGGCCGCGCTGCTGCGCAGGGCCTCCCGGGCCGCAGGCACGACCTCCTCGGCGAACCGGCGGGACTGGCGTTCCCGGTCCCCGGACGGCCAGTACACGAAGGCGTTCATGCCCTGGTCGGCATACAGCCGGGCCAGCGTGTCCACCCAGCGGTCCACCGGGCCGTGGAACGGGCCCCGGTCGTCCGCGGAGATCAGCCCCATCACGTTGTAGAGCCGGGTGAACTGATCCGGATCGCGGCCGGCCGCCAGCGCAGCCTCGTTGATGATCTCGTTGAGCTCTGGCAGCCGCTCCGGCGGCACGTAGGGCGCGGACACCGACCAGCCATCGGCCTTGGCGCCGGCCAGCGCCACCGCCCGTGGCCCGGCCACGCCCAGCCAGAGCCCGATCGAGTGCGCGGGCGGCGGCCCGGGCCGGACGCTGGGCAGCTGGTAGTAGCTGCCCTGGAAACTGTACGGCTCCCCGGCCCAGCTGGCCCGGATGATGTCGATGGCCTCGCTCAGCGCGCCGCGGGCCGCGCCCGGGGTGCGCCGCGGGCCGCCCATCCCGGCGATGCCGTCCGCGAACGCGCCCGCCCCGAGCCCGAGCTCGAACCGGCCGCCGGTGAGCACGTCAATGCTGGCGGCCTGGCTGGCCAGCATGGCGGGCGGCCGCAGCGGCAGGTTGGCCACGTTGGGGAAGAAGTGCACGGTGGAGGTCCGGGCCGCCAGCCAGGTGATCAGTGTGAGCGTGTCGGTGAACTCCGGGTTGTACGGGTGGTCCTGGACGCCCACGTACTCCAGCCCGGCCGCGTCGGCGATACCCGCGATCCGCGCGGCGATGGCCAGGCCCCCGGTGTTGGGGTCCACGTTGAGGCCGAAAGCGGCTGGCTTTGCTGCCATAGGTCTGCTCCTGTGTCCGGGTCCTAGTGCGCCGGGGGCACGTCAGCCACCCGGGTGAGCGCCTGGGCAAGCACATCCTGCTCGTCCGGGGTCAGCCGGTCGAGCAGCAACTCGCGGATCGTCTGCGCGTGCACCGCCGCGGCCTGGCCGAGCACATCCTGGCCCGCCGGGGTGAGCGACAGCAGCACGCACCGGCCGTCGTCCGCCGCGTCCGCCCGGCGCAGCCAGCCCCGCTGCTCCAGGCGGCCGACGCCCCGGCTCAGCGCGGGCTGGGTCAGCCGCACCGTGCCGGTCAGTGCCCCCTGCCGCAGGCCGCCGGGCGGCGCCTGGCGGACCATCACCAGGATCTCGAAATCGTTGATGCTAAGGCCGCAACGGCGGGCCAGCTCGCTGGTGAGCTGCTCAGTCACCCGGGCGTGCGCCATGGTCAGCGCCGCCCACGCCCGGGCACACGCGTAGGCCGGTTCCGCCGCGGCCCCGGCGGCGTGGCTGGCCGGCCCGGCCGGGGTCACCATCCCGGCCAGCTCGTCCAGGTGCGCAGCGTGCCCGAGATCTGCTCCTCCTCGTACTCGAGGTGCGCCAGCAGGTCCGTGCTCAGCGTGTGCAGGGCCTGGATCAGCCGCTCCCGGCCGTCCGGGGGCTCAGTGCCGGCCACATCGGTGCTGCCCACGTCAGTGCTGCCCACGTCAGTGCTGGCCGCATCGGTGCCCCCCAGGTCGCGGGCGGCTGCCTCGACTTCGTCGAGCAATCCGGACACGTGCACGTGATCGGCTTCCAGCTTGTCCACCACCGGGTCCAGCGCGGGGTTGGCCCGGCGCAGCTCCGGGAACAGCATGATCGACTCGGCGGTGTGGTGGGAGTGCACGAACCGGCAGTACTGCAGGCAGTTGATCTTCAGCTGCCACAGCGGGCTGGCGGTGGCCAGCGACCGGAGCGCGGCCCGGATCGCCGAGGCGGGCTGGCCCGCGCCCGCGTCGGCGGCCATCTGCCGCACCGTGCCCAGGTCGCGGCGGATCATGTCGTGCACCCAGCGCAGCTCGGCCACCATGGCTTCGCCCTGGCTGGCTGGCGCCCCCAGGTCAGCCACGCCTGCTCCCCAGGTCAGCGGCGCGGCCCATTCGCTCACGTACATGCATGCGCATGCATCGAACCTAACCCACCCAGCCCCCCGCCGCAACCCGCCCGTCGCAGAGCGCGGTGACTTGTGCCCCTCGGGCGGGGCATAAGTCACCGCGCTGATTCCGGGTCCACGGCAGGTGCGCTATCTGACCGGCGCGCTAGTGGCGGCCGGGGCCAGGTACGGCGTAGGTGACCGGGGCGGCGGTGGGGGCGGACTGGGCCCGCCGGTCGGCGGAACGGGTGAGGCGGCCCTGGGTGACCAGCAGGTCCAGGTGCACGGCGGTCTCGAACACCGCCAGCATCTGGTTGAACGGGTCGAGGTCGGCGAACCGGCGGCCGCGCCGGGTCCACGGCAGCGCCATCGCGGCCGCGTAGGCGGTGCCCGCTCCGGCCTCGACCCGGGCCAGGCAGGCCGCGAGCCGCTCCTCGTGGTGGGCCAGCAGCTCGGCGGCCCGGGCGTGGGTGCGGTCGGCCACCGGGCCGTGCGCGGGCAGCAGCCGCATGTCCGGCAGGTCCAGGATGAGCTGCAGCGAGCGGAGGTAGTCGCCGAGCGGCTGCTCCGCCAGCACCGGCTCGAATCCGACCGACGGGGTGATGTGCGGCAGCACGTGGTCTCCGGCGAACATCGTCGCGCGGGCCAGATCGGCGAACACCATATGCCCCTGGGTGTGCCCCGGAGTCGGCACCGCGAGCAGGTCGCGGCCATCCAGCGCGACCGTTACCTGGCCCTTGAGCCATTCGTCCGGCGGCTCCCAGACCGACCGGTCACCGGGCCCGGGATCGCCGAACGCCCGGTGCAGCGCCGCGATGACCGGCTCGGCCCCGCACCGCCGCAGCTGGCGAAGGTGCCCGGCCATCGCCCCGTCCGCCGAGTCCGCCACGCACACCAGCGAGGGCCGGTCACCGATCCCCAGGGCCACCCGGGTGCCGAACTGGCGCCGCAACACCACGGCCATCGTGTAGTGATCCCGGTGGGCGTGGGTGACCAGGCAGCGGGTGATCTGGGCGGGGCTGCGGCCGATCTGGTCCAGCGCCGCGGCCAGCCGCTGCCCGGACACCTCCAGGGCCCAGCCCCCGTCGATCAGGACCAGGTCGTCGCCGGCCTCGATGGCGTACACGTTGACCGCCCGCAGCCCGTCGCTCGGCAGCGGGAGCGGGATCCGGTGCACCCCGGGTGCCACGGTGAACAGCCCCGGCTCGGTCCAGTCGGCACCGGCCTCCGTCATCAGCGTCCTATCCAGGCCGGCGGCACGCACCGCAGGCACGGGCGCCGCGCAGCCAGATCACCTCGCGGCCACCGCGGCCAGCAAGTCTCAGCAGGCCGTTTGTCCAGCCCAGGACATTATGCCCTGCCCGGTGCCTCAGCCCGTCAGCGGCCGGAGGGCCTCCGCCGCCGCGGCCAGCGCCGCCAGGTGGCCATCCACGCCAGCCAGCCCGGCCCCCATGGTGTTCACCGCCAGATGGCTGGCCCCTGACTCCTGCCACTGCCGGGCCCTATCCGTCAGCGCGGCCAGATCGCCGCGCCAGGTGACCCGGCCTTCCATGCCGAGCTGGGCCGGGTCCCGGCCCGCCTCGATCGCGGCCTGATCCACCAGCGCACGCGCCTTGTCGAGTTCAGGACCAGGGCTGACCTGCGGGAACCAGCCATCGGCGAGCCTGCCAACGCGCCGGTAGGCCGGCTCGGACTGCGCGCCGAACCACACCGGGATCGGCTGCTGCACCGGCCGCGGGGCCAGCCCCGCCCCGGTCACCGTGTCGAAGCGCCCCTGATGGGTGACGGACGGCTCGGTCCACAGCCGGCGCATCAGCCCGACCTGCTCCTCGATCCGGCGGCCCCGGGTCGCGAAGTCCTGGCCGAGCGCCTCGTACTCGACCCGGTTCCAGCCCAGGCCGATGCCCAGCCGGAACCGGCCGCCGCTGAGCAGGTCCACCTCGGCGGCCTGCTTGGCCAGCAGGGCGGTCTGCCGTTGCGGGGCGATGATGATCCCGGTGACCAGCTCCAGCGAGGTGATCGCGGCCAGGAAGCCGAACATCACCATCGGCTCGTGGAACGTGGTCGTCACGTCATAGGGCCCGGCCCAGCCCTGGTGCACCGCGGGATCCGCGCCCAGCACATGGTCATAGGCCAGGACGTGGCGGAAGCCCAGCTGCTCGGCCCGCTGGCCGTACGCGCGCACGGCCCCGGCGTCGCCGCCGAGCTCAGTCTGCGGGAACACGACGCCGATCCGCATGATGACCTCCTTGATTCCGAGGCTACGCCCTGGGCGGCTAGGCGCTGAGCAGGTCCAGGATCTGCTGGCCGTACCGGGCCAGCTTGGCCTCGCCGACCCCGCTCACCGCGGCCAGCGCGTCGAGGGTGGCCGGGGCCTCGGCGGCGATCTGGCGCAGCGTTGCGTCATGGAAGATGACATAGGCCGGGACGCCCTGCTCCTTGGCGGTGGCGGCCCGCCAGGTACGCAGCTGCTCGAATACCGGCCCGGCGGCCGCGGGGAGGTCCGCGGCCGGCGCCGCTGCCCTGGCCGCGCGGGCGGCCCGGGCCGGGCGGGGCCGCTCCGGTTCGCGGCGCAGCATGACCTCGCGGCGCCGGCCCAGCACCTCCTGGCTGCCGGGGGTCAGCGCGAGCGTGCCGTAATCACCCTCGACCGCGAGCAGGCCCTGGGCCAGCAGCTGGCGAGTCACCCCGCGCCACTCCGACTCGCTCAGCTCAGTGCCGATGCCGAAGACGGTCAGCGAGGCGTGGTCGTTCTCGATGACCTTGGGTGTCTTCCGGCCGAGCAGGATGTCGATCACCTGGCCTGCGCCGTACCGCTGCCCGCGCTCCCGCTGCAGCCGGAACACCGCGGACAGGAACTTCTGCGCGGCGATGGTGCCGTCCCAGGCCTGCGGCGGTGAGATGCAGGTGTCGCAGTTGCCGCACGGGCCGGCCTCCTCACCGAAGTAGCCGAGCAGCTGGACCCGGCGGCACTCGATCGTCTCGCACAGCGCGAGCATGGCGTCCAGGTGCGCGGCCTGCCGCCGCCGGTGCGCCAGGTCGCCGGGGGAGCTGTCGATCAGCTTGCGCAGCTGCACCACGTCCTGCAGGCCGTAGGCCAGCCACGCGGTGGATCGCTCGCCGTCCCGGCCAGCCCGGCCGGTCTCCTGGTAGTAACCCTCCACCGACCGGGGCAGGTCCAGGTGGGCCACGAAGCGCACGTCGGGCTTGTCGATGCCCATGCCGAACGCGATCGTGGCCACCATGACCAGGCCGTCCTCGCGCAGGAACCGGGCCTGGTTCGCGGTGCGGGTGGCCGCGTCCAGGCCCGCGTGATACGGCAGCGCGGTGACCTGGTTCCGGTTCAGGAAATCGGCGGTCTTTTCCACCGAGGCCCGGGACAGGCAGTAGACGATGCCAGCGTGTCCCTGGTGTTCGTTGCGGATGAACTGCAACAGCTGGCGGCTCGGCTCAGCCTTCGGCTCGATCCGGTACTGGATGTTCTTCCGGTCGAAGCTCGCCACGAAGTGGCGGGCCCCCTCCAGGTTCAGCCGGGACGCGATCTCGGCGCGGGTCGCCCTGGTCGCGGTCGCGGTCAGCGCGATGCGCGGCACGGCCGGCCACCGCTCGTGCAGCTCGGACAAGGCCAGGTAGTCGGGCCGGAAGTCATGCCCCCACTGCGCCACGCAGTGCGCTTCGTCGATCGCGAACAACGAGATCGTGCCGCGGTCCAGCAGGCGCAGGGCGGACTCGGCGCGGAGCCGCTCCGGGGCCAGGTAGAGCAGGTCGAGCTCGCCCGCCAGGAACGCGGACTCGACCGCGCGGCGCTCGGCCGGGTCCTGGGTGGAGTTGAGGAACCCGGCGTTCACGCCGAGCGCCCGGAGCGCGTCGACCTGGTCCTGCATCAGCGCGATCAGCGGGGAGATGACCACCCCGGTGCCACTGCGGACCAGCGCGGGCACCTGGTAGCACAGGGACTTGCCGCCGCCGGTCGGCATCAGGACCAGCGCGTCACCGCCTGCGATGAGGTGCTCGATCACTTCCTGCTGTGCGCCGCGGAACGAGTCGTAGCCGAAGACGCGGCCCAGCACGCCCAGCGCCTCGGTCATCGCGGGCTGGTTCCGGAAGGCGGCACGCCCGCGATTCTACGAGGATCTGCCGTCAGGCACGGCGCTTGAGCGCAGCGCGGGCGGTGTGCGGTGGTAGACCCATGGCATAGCGGCGGCGCACGACCCGGGCAGGCCAGGTGGCGCACGACCCGAGGAGGTCCAGGTGGCGCAGCATCCGGTGATCGGCTATCTCGTCTGGGCGGTGCTGTTCGGCGCCCTGTTCGCCTGGGAGGGCCTGGCGCTGAGTCACCTCAGCGGCGTGCCCACGCTCAGCACCACCTTCCGCGCCCTCATGCGCTACCCGTTCGGGCGGTGGGCGTTGTTCGCCCTGTGGCTGTGGGTCGGCTGGCATGTGTTCGTCCGCGGCTGGCACTTCCTGCTCCGCGCCTAGCGCCGCGGCTGTGGCGAGGCTGGCGTGGCCAGGCTGAGGCTGGCGTCCGGGTGGGGGCTGGCGTGTCGTCCCAGCTGATCCGGCAGGACTTGGTGCCCATGGTTGCCTTCTACACGGTGATCATGGCGGCCCTGGCGGTGGGCCTATGGCTGCAGCGGCGGCCGGAGCCCGGTTCCCGGGGCCGCTGGCGGCGGAGGCTGGGGCTGCCTGGGCCCGCCCCGGAACCGGGTTGGGCCCGGCTGATCGTCCACGTCGCGGGCACCATGGTGGGCGGGTACCTGCTGCTGATGGCCGTTGTGATCCTCTACTACTACGCGGTGGCCCGGGTCAGCGGGCCGTTCCTGGAGAGCGCGTTCACGGGCTGCGCCATGCTCATTGCCCTGGTCACCCCCGTCTTCTTCGCCGCGTCGTGGCTGACCGAGCGGTGCAGCCAGCGCGACCGGGGCGGCCGCGGCCCGGCCCGCGGCCCGGGCCGCGGGCATTAGCAGTTCGAATTTTTGCCCCTGGGGGGCGAAAATTCGAACTGCTAATTGGTGATCAAGCTCAGGAACCCGGTGATGGCGGCGCGGAAGTCCCCGGGCCGCTCCAGGTGCGGCGAATGCCCGCACCCGTCGAGCACGTGCTCGGTGTACCGGCCACCAGCCGCCTGGTAGCGGTCCAGCACGGCGCGCATCTGGCCCACCATCGGCTGGGGCGGGTAGACGTCCCGGCCCGGCCAGCCCGGCACCGCGCCCAGCGCGCCGAGGTGGCCCAGGTCCACCAGGGAGGTGTCGGACACGATCTGGTCGCTGTCACCGCGGATCCACAGCACGGCGGGCTGGCTGGCGACGCCCGCGAACCGGGACATCGGGCTCTCCAGGATCAGCGAGGCGACCGCGCCCGGATGGTCGATCGCATACTGCAACGCCACGCCCCCGCCCAGCGACCAGCCCAGCAGGTGCACCGGCTGGCCCGCGGGAACCAGGCCACCCTCGCTGAGCAGCGCATGCAGGTCGTCGGCGAAGTCGCGGACCCCGCGCCGGGCGTCCACCGGCGCCCGCTCCGACCCGCCGAAGCCGCGCAGGTCCGGTGCGATGCACCGGAACCGCCCGTCCAGCCCGGCCATGGTCTCGGCGAAGAACCGGGCGGACGACACGTTGCCGTGCACCAGCACCAGCACGAGCACCGGCGCGCCCGCCGGGCCGGAGCAGAGCACATGACTGCGCAGCCGCGAGGTGGGCAGGTCAACCGCGTCAACACCGGCCGGGAGAGCGGGCATGTCCATGATCCAGGACTTAACCCGCCGCCTGGCTGGCTGTCAACGCCGGCCGCACCGGATCACCGTCACAATCAAAGTCAGCAACGGGACACCACCCCCGCCACTGCCCTGGCCCGGGCCGGCGGCGCCGGGGCCAGCAGCAAAGGCAGGAGCGCCATGGCAGACAGCACGGCACCGATCGGCGGGCGGCGGGTACTGGTCACCGGGGCGGCCAGCGGCATCGGGGCCGCCTGCGCCCGGGCGCTCGCCGCCGCGGGCGCGTCCGTCATCGCCGCGGACCTGGATGAGCAGGGTGCCGCCGGACTGGCCGCCGAGATCGGCGGTGAGCCGTGGGCGGTGGACCTCACCGACACCAGGGCCCTGGACGGGCTGCGGCTCGACGTCGATGTGCTGGTCAACAACGCGGGCATCCAGCACGTGGCGCCGATCGAGGAATTCCCGCCCGAGGCGTTCCGCCGGATCCTGGCCCTGATGGTGGAGGCGCCCTTCCTGCTGGCCCGGGCCGCGCTGCCCGCCATGTACCAGCGGGGATTCGGCCGCGTCATCAACATCAGCTCGGTGCACGGCCTGCGCGCGTCCCCGTACAAGTCGGCCTATGTCGCCGCCAAGCACGGCCTGGAGGGGCTGTCCAAGGTGATCGCCCTGGAAGGGGCCGCGCACGGGGTGACCAGCAACTGCATCAGCCCTGGTTACGTGCGCACGCCGCTGGTGGAGCGGCAGATCGCGGACCAGGCGCGGGTGCACGGCATTCCCGAGGACCAGGTGCTCCAGTCGGTCATCCTGGCCGAGACCGCGATCAAGCGGCTGGTCGAGCCGGCCGAAGTCGCTGACCTGGTGCTCTGGCTGGCCGGCCCGCAAGCCGGGATGGCCACCGGCACGTCGTTCACGGTTGACGGCGGCTGGTCCGCTAGGTAACCGGCCGCCCCCGCCCGCATCCGCCGGGCCCGGGTGGCGGCGCGGATCAGGGCTTGCGGCCCACCCCGGCCAGGAACCAGAACTGGCTCGGACCCTCCGGCACGTCCCCGGGCGAGTCTGGATGCCACTCCGGGAGGTAGACCAGCCCTGGCTCGAGCAGGTCGAAGCCGTCGAACAGCTTCAGGATCTCCGCCCGGGACCGGGCCCGGCCTTCGGTGGACACCCCGCGCTGGTACACCTTTGCCGCGGCCTGCGTCACCGCGGGCCGGCTGTCACTGGTGGCGTGGCAGAGCACCAGGTAACTGCCGGAGGCCAGCCGATCCCGCAGCGCCGCGACGACTCCCGCGGGATCATCGGCATCCCCGATGAAATGCAGGATCGCGACGAGCAGCAAGCCGGTCGGCTGGGTGAAATCGATCAGCCGCCGGGTGGCCGGGTGGCGGAAGACAGCGGCCGGGTCCCGCACGTCCGCGTCGATGATCGCGGTGTTCGGGTCACCGGTCAGGATGGCCCGGCTGTGCGCGATGGCGACCGGGTCCACGTCGGCGTAGACCACCCGGGCGCCCGGGGCGGCCGCCTGGGCGATCTCGTGCACGTTCCCCTGGGTGGGGATGCCCGACCCGATGTCCAGGAACTGGCGGATGCCGGAGGCGGCGAGTAAACGCACCGCCCGGCCGAGGAACTTCCGGTTGGCCTGCGCGATCGCCCGGACATTGGCATCCACGGCGGCCATGGCCTGGCCGACGTCCTGGTCAGCCAGGAAGTTGTGGCTGCCGCCCAGCAGGTAGTCGTATACCCGGGCCATGTTGGCCCGCTTCGTATCCACCCCCGGCTATGGGACAGGTCAGCGGCCGTCTGTGGCCCAGCGGCGGATGGCCTGGATGCGGGCGCGGATCTGCCCGGCGGTGGCCTGCGGCAGGGCGGGGCCGCCACAGGCGCGGCGCAGGTCGGCGTGGATCATGCCGTGCGGCTGGCCGGTCCGGTGATGCCACGCCGCGATCAGGCCGTTCAGCTCCTTGCGCAGCGCGGCCAGGTTCTCCCGGGACGTCTGCGGCGGCGGCTCCGGCGGCGCGGCCGCCCCGGCGGAGCCAGCGCCGGCCGCAGCGGCCCACCGGGGGAGAGGGCCGCGGTCCGCCGCGCCAGCCCTGGGCTTTCCCGGCTTGACCCGCTCGGATCTGAGCTGGTCGGACTGGCGCTTGCGGAGCAGCACGGCGACCTGTTCCGGCTCCAGCAGGCCGGGCAGGCCGAGGAAGTCCTCCTCGGCCGCGGTGGTGCCGAACTCGTTGCCGTCGTAGAGCACCCGGTCGAAGTGCGCGGACGCCTGCAGGGCGGCGAAGGGCCGGTCATCGAGCAGGTCGGGGCTGTCCTGGCGGCGCTGCGCCGCCGCGAGCTCACGCTCCTCGTCATCGGCCCGGGCCCGCAGCACGTGATCGCGCTCGGCCTCCAGTTCCGCGGCGTAGCTGAGCAGCGACGGGATCGAGGGCAGGAACACCGAAGCCGTCTCGCCCCGCTGCCGGGCCCGGACGAACCTGCCCACCGCCTGGGCGAAGAACAGCGCGGTACCGACGCTCGTGGCGTACACGCCGACCGCGAGCCGCGGGATGTCCACCCCCTCGGACACCATCCGGACGGCCACCATCCACCGGTCCTCGGATGCCGCGAACGCGGCGATCTTCCGGCTGGCAGCCGGATCATCGGAGAGCACTACCACGGGCCGGGTTCCGTTGATGCGGCGCAGCACGGCGGCATACGCGCGCGCGTCGGCATGATCGCCGGCGATCACCAGGCCGGCTGCGTCGGGCATGCCGCGGCGCACCTCGGTGAGCCCGGCGGTCCGCGGCCTCGAGTACCCGGGTGATCCACTCGCCGGCCGGGTCCAGGGCGGTCCGCCAGGCCTGGGCCAGCTGGTCGGGCAGCATGGGGGTGCCCAGGGTGCCGCTGATCTCGTCGCCCGCCCGGGTCCGCCAGCGCATCTCCCCGGAGTAGGCGAGGAAGATCACCGGCCGGACCACGCCGTCGCCCAGGGCGGGCCCGTAGCCGTACACGTAGTCGGACACGCTGCGCCGGCTGCCGTCGGCGTCCGGCGCGTACGTCACGAACGGGATCGGGTTCGTGTCGCTGCGGAACGGGGTCCCGGTCAGGGCCAGCCGGCGCCGGGCCGGCTCGAACGCCTCGCGGACCGCCTCGCCCCAGGACAGCGCGTCGCCCGCGTGGTGGACCTCATCGAAGACGACCAGCGTCCGGCGGCTGTCCGTGCGCTGCCGGTGCAGCACCGGATGCGCGGCCACCTGCGCGTAGGTGACCGCGACCCCGGTGAAGTCAGCGGACGCCCGGCCCTGGGCGTTCCGGTAGGCCGGGTCGAGCGGGATGCCGAGATAGTGCGCGGACTGCGCCCACTGGTGCTTCAGGTGCTCGGTCGGCGTGACCACGGTGATCGCCGCGATCTCGCGGCGTGCCAGCAGCTCCGCCGCGACCGTCAGCGCGTACGCCGTCTTGCCTGCTCCCGGCGTTGCCACCAGCAGGAAGTCCCGCCGCGGCCGCCGGAAATACTCCTGGTAAGCCTCTTTCTGCCAGCTGCGCAGGGACAGCAGCAGCTCAGGCCGGATGATCTTCCCGGGGCTGCCGCCGTCGGCGTCCGGCTCGGTCGCGGGAGTGCTCACAGGGCCGACAGGCTACCAGCGCCGGTCGCGGCGATCCCGCTGGCACGGTGCGGCCCCAGGTGGCCGCGGCCTGTCCAGCACCCTGGCTACGATGAGGACATGCCCGTGGATCAGCGCGTGCCGACGGGGCTGATCATCACCAGCCCGGCCAATCCGCGGATCAAGCACCTGGTGAACCTGCGCCGTCGCCGGACCCGCGAGGAAACCGCGGTTACCCTGGTCGAAGGCCGCGAGGAACTCACTCTGGCGCTGTCCGCCGGGGTCAGGCCACAGACGCTCTACTACTGCCCGGAGCTGGCTGGCCCGGGCGCGGCGGAACTGGCCGGGCAGGTGGCGCAGGCAGGCGGCGAGATCGTCCAGGTCACCCGCCCGGTATTCGAGAAGGTCGCCTACCGCCAGGCGCCCGACGGCTGGCTGGCCGTGGTACCGCCGGTCGCCGCCAGCCTGGACCGGCTGGAGCCGGGCTCCTGCCCGCTGGTCCTGGTCTGCGACCGGGTGGAGAAGCCTGGCAACCTGGGGGCCGTGCTGCGCACCGCGGACGCGGCCGGGGTAGCCGCCGTGATCGCCGCCGACTCGGTGACCGACTGGGGCAACCCGAACGTGATCCGGGCCAGCAAGGGAACGGTGTTCTCGGTCCCGGTCGCCGCCGCGCCCGCGGCCGAGGTCATCCGGTGGCTGGACGCCCGCGCCCTGACCGTCGTGGCGACCACGCCGGACGCCAGCATGCTGCTGACCGAGGCGGACCTGACCGGGCCGGTGGCCATCGCGGTCGGCTCGGAGTCCCGCGGGCTGTCCGCACCGTGGCTGGAGCGGGCGGACCTCCGGGTGCGCATCCCGATGTTCGGTCACGCGGACTCGCTGAACGTAGCGGCATCGGCCGCTATCGTTACCTACGAAGCGGTCCGGCAGCGGATGCTGCGGGCCGCGGACAGCTCCGGCGCCGCCAGAAAGCCTGGTGCGCGTGGGGCAGATGGTCCGCTCGCGTAGGCTGCGGCTATGGCAGGTACCGACCCCGCGGCGGAAATCTCGGAACTGTTGTCGACGCTGGCCAGTCTCGAGTCCGTGCTCGCCCCAGAGGAGCTACGGCAAGAGGCGGATGGCCTGCGGCGGCGTGTCGCCGACCCGGGACTGTGGGATGACCAGGAGAAGGCGCAGGCCGTTACCCGGCGGCTGGCCTACGTGGAAGGGGAGCTGGCCCGGCTGGCCAGCCTGCGCCGGCGGCTGGACGACACCCGGGTGATGTTCGAGCTGGCCAAGAGCGAGGATGACCAGCCGACCCGGGACGAGGCGATGCGTGATCTCGCAGCGCTGCACAAGGACATCGACCAGCTGGAGACCCGGACCCTGCTGGCCGGGCCGTATGACTCGCGGGAGGCGCTGCTCACCATCAACTCGCAGGCCGGTGGCGCGGAGGCAGCGGACTTCGCGCAGCTCCTGCAGCGCATGTACCTGCGCTGGGCGGAACGGCACGGGTACCCGGCCGAGGTCTACTACACGTCCTACGCGGACGAGGGCGGCATCAAGTCCACCACGTTCGCGATCAAGACCCCGTACGCCTACGGGATGCTGCGCGGCGAGCACGGCACGCACCGGATGGTGCGCATCTCCAAATTCGACAACCAGGGCCGCCGCCAGACCGCGTTCGCGGGCGTGGACGTGATCCCGGTCGTGGAGCAGGCCGACGAGATCACCGTGCCAGAGGACGACGTCCGGGTGGACGTGTACCGGTCCAGCGGACCGGGCGGCCAGGGGGTCAACACCACCGATTCGGCGGTCCGGCTCACCCACCTGCCCACCGGGATCGTGGTCACCTGCCAGAACGAGCGCAGCCAGATCCAGAACCGGGCGACCGCCATGGCCGTGCTCCGGGCCAAGCTGGCCGAGCGCAAGCGGCACGAGCAGGAGGCCATGCTCGCCGATCTGCGTGGTGAGGCGACCACCAGCTGGGGGACCCAGATCCGGAACTACGTGCTGCACCCGTACCAGAACGTCAAGGACCTGCGCACCGGGCTGGAGACGGGCAATGCCGGGGCGGTGCTCGACGGGGAGATCGATGACTTCCTCGCGGCCGAGGTCCGCTGGCTCCGTGCTCAGCAGACGGCCAGGTCAGTGGCGGGGTGACCAACCCCTCGGTGGCGGGGTGCGGAACCGGGCGGCTAGCCGGGGGGCCAGTGTCGCGTGCCAGCGGCGGTTAACCGTTGCGGGTCGCATATCGTGGATCCATGGGACGACTCCTGCTCATCATCCTGGCCGTGTTCGTCGTGTTCATGTTTGTCTCGCTGCTGATCTCAGCACTGCACTTCCTGTTCTGGATCGCCGTGCTGGGCGTGATCGGCTTCGCTGCGGTGCGGCTGACCACAGGGCGGCGCGCGCGCCGCTGACCCTGGCCGGGGGCGTGGGCCAGCGCCGCTGGCCCCGCGGTAATTCCGGCATGCCCGCGACCGCCGGGCAGTGACCCCGTAGCCTGAGCACTCCTGTTTGGTGCGCCCGGCGGCGGGGAGGGCTGATGGCGGTGCGGCACGCGATGCTCGTCATCGCGCGGACGGTCTATGACGCGGTCGAGATTCCCGGCCAGGACCCCCTGATCGTGGCGAGGGGCAGCGGGGATGAGGCGGCCCGCGAGTGGTGGGAGCAGAACGTGCGCGTCGTGGCCGCGCAGATCTTCCAGCAGAGCAACGCCTCCTGGGAGCGGAACCTGGCCGACTGGCAGGCGGGCACCGAGATCGACGTCGGCAAGGAACGGCTGCACGACGGGGGCCCGCGGGTGGACGTGGCCCGGATCAGGTTTCCGGACGGCAGCGAGCGAGTGGTCGCCCCGGAGGCCGCCAAGGACTATGTCGCGGAGACCTTCCGCGAGGAGCATCCGCCGCCGACGGTGGCCGCCCAGTACACGGACTGGCGGGAGACCATCCACATCGCGGAGCTGTGGACGTGGCTGGGCTGGTTCTTCAACGGGACCGAGAACGTGCCGGTTGACCTGGGGCTGCCCGCGTCCCGGTTCGGCTATCCGATCTCCGAGGTGCTCGGCTGCCTGAACCGGCTGGCGGTGGACGGCTGGCAGATCGTGCACGTCTCAGAGGACCGCGGCCCGCATCCGGACGGCGAGCTGGCGGGCGAGTCCCTGCTGTCCGTCGTGCGGTACCTGCTCAGCAGGCCCGAGCTCAGCCCCCGGTGATGTTCGCCAGGCTGTCCAGCACGGCCTGGTTCAGCGGGTCGTCGGCGGGCAGTACCCGCTCACATCGCACGGCGGTGTCGCGGAGCACGCCCGCGGCATCGGTCAGCCTGCCGACGGCGTAATAGGCCTGCCCCAGCTTGGCCCGGCAGGCCAGGGTGTCGCGATGGTCCGGGCCGAGCACGCTCAGGTAGCTGGCGGAGGTCTGCTCGTACAGCTGCACCGCGGACGCCATCCGCCCCTGCGCGTGGTAGGCGGACGCGAGATCCCCGCGGGCGGCGATGGTGTCCAGGTCGTCGGGGCCAAGTACCCGTTCCCGGTCGGCCAGGGCCTTCTTGTACTGGGAAACAGCGTCCTTGATCCGCCCGTCGGCCAGGTAGGCGTCCGCCAGCTTCTGCCGGGTGGTCATGGTTTCCGGGTCCCGCGCGCCCTGGATGCGCTCACGGTCGGCCAGCGTGCGCCGGTACAGCTGCACGGCCTGAGCGAACTGGCCGGCCGCGTGGTGGGCGGCGGCGAGCTCATCCCGGGCGCCGAGCGTTTCGAGGTGGTCAGTGCCGCGGACGCGCTCGTACCCGGTCACGGTCTCGGTCAGCACGGCCACCGCCTCGGCGGGCTGGCCGGCCGCGACCAGGGCATGGCCCAGATCGCGCCGCGCGGTGACCGTGCCAGGATGATCCGGCCCCAGCGAGCGGTTCCGGTCCTCCAGCACCCACTTGAACCACGACGCTGCTTCCGCCGCCCGGCCAGCCCGCAGGTACGCGTCGGCGAGCTGCTCGCCGATCGCCATCGTGTCGGGATGGCCCGGGCCGAGGAGGCGTTCGCTGACCGCGGCCAGCTCCCTCCAGTAGGCCACGGCGGGGCCGGTCAGCCGGGCGCTGTCCAGGCTGCGCCCGGCGCGCAGCAGCACGGAATGACAGCCGCCGGCCCAGAGCAGGTCACCCGCTGCCCGCTGCAGGCTGGCCGTGCACGCCCGCAGCTCCTGGGCCAGCCAGGTCTGCGAGTCATCCCCGGCCCATACCTCCAGCAGCGCTTCTGCGGCGGCCCGGGCCGCCTGCTCGAGCAGTCCGCTCGGGGTCGCGCCACGGATCGCGGCCTGCACCACCAGGCTCATCCGGATGGCCGGCTGCGGGCCAGCCAGGTCGATGGCGAGCAAACCGGTCCGTTCCAGGGCCCGCAACGCGCCCCGGGTGCGCTGCGGGTCCGGCCGGCCCTGGCCGGCTCCGCCGGCCAGGTACCCGGCTGCGGCCGACGTGGTGAAGACAGCGGCTGGGATCCCGTGCCCGTCGAGCAGCGCGGCGAACGCGAGCAGGTCCTGGGTGCTCGCGCCCGGGGCCAGCCGCTCGGCCTGCTCCACCGAAAACGTCCAGGTCACCGACGTGGCGGACGGCGAACCGCCGGGGGACTGATCCCGGCGGCGGACGAAGTAGCTGCGGTAATCCCGGCAGGATAGGGCGGAGCTGGCGATGACCCCGCTCGCCTGGGCCAGGGCCAGCGGCTCGCAACCGAGGTCGTCCACCAGGTCGATCGCGCCCAGGCGCTGGTCCGGGTCGGCGGTGAGGCGGCCCATCAGGAAGCTCAGTGCCTCGCGCGAGCTGAACACGCCGACCGGGCAGATCAGCGTCCGGTGCTCGCGCGGGATGATGGCGGAGTTCGAGGTCGTGATCAGCACCCAGCGCCGGCCCTTCCGGCCAGACTCCGTCCAGGTACGCCGGGTCAGCCAGGTCGTCGAGCACCACCAGCCACGACCGGCTGGTCTCGCCCAGCCAGCCGGCAAACCGGGCGGCGACCACCTCGGCATCGCCGGACGGATCGGTGCCCATCGCGGCCACGGCCGCCTCCGCGAAGGCGGACAGCACTGCCCCGCGGCTGGTGGCCACCGCCCAGACCAGCAGCTCCACCTGGCGGGACTGCCAGAGCCACTCGGCGAAGGCCACGGCGAGCTGGGTCTTGCCGGACGAGCCGAGCCAGTCGCGCGCCCCGTCCGCGGCGACCCGGCCCGGGACCAGCGCCACCGCGGTCCCCGGGACCAGCGCGGCGCGCAGCGCGGGCGCGGTCTCCGGCCGGGCGCTGAATCCGTCCGCGAGCGAGGGCACCGCACCTGACCTGACCGGCCAGGATGCCTGCCCGCTCCAATTTGCCGCTGGCCCTGGGGCCGACACCTCGCTGTCCATGGCCACTTACCCGCGTCCGTCCAGCGGGGTCGGGTCCATGGGCCTGCTCAGCGTCGACCATCCCGGATCACATCCCGGGCTGCCTGCAGCCATCATTGTATGTATCACCTTCCGTAATTTCAGTGTCACGCAAACAGCTCCGGCCGTGGGCGACGTGCGCTCCAGGCGATAGTCAGGGCCGCATCAGCATTGACTGGAATAGATTGCCTGTTGTTCCGCCTATCCGCACCCACTCCGCAAATGCAAACGATAACTATCTGCCTACTCCGGGCGCGGCGGCCGGTGCCACCCCGGAACCGCCCGCAGCACGTTCAGCCAGGATGTGCTCGATCAGCGCAATGAGGACCCGCTTAACCGAGTCGGGCTGACGTGCGTCACAGAGCAGGGCAGGAACGCGCGGATCGAGATCGAGCGCAATGCGCACATCTGCCGGGTCGTAGTGCGGTGCGTCGTCGAACCGGTTGATGGCAACAATGAAGGGAATCCGGCGCTTCTCGAAATAGTCGACGGAGGGGAAACAGTCGCTGAGCCGGCGTGTGTCCGCCAGGATCACCGCGCCGAGCGCGCCAAAGGATAGGTCGTCCCACATGAACCAGAAGCGCTCCTGGCCCGGTGTGCCGAAAAGATAGAGCACGAGACGGGTTCCCATGGTCAGCCGGCCGAAGTCCATCGCCACCGTGGTCGTGGTCTTGCCGTCCACCCCGCTCAGATCGTCGTGCCCCACGCTCGCCGTGGTCAGGGATTCCTCGGTCCGCAGCGGCCGGACCTCACTGATCGCGCCGACGAGCGTCGTCTTGCCCGCGCCGAAGCCGCCCGCGACGAGAATCTTGAACACAACGGGCGAGTTGGCGGCGGTTCCCTCAGAGGGCCCGGAGCCCATGCAGAATCTCCTTCAGCAGTTCAGGGCTCGGTTGCTCGCCCACCGGACGTTGTGGCAGGACGGTGAGGCGGCCCTGCTGGATGAGGTCGGCGAGCAGGACGCGGACCACGCCGACCGGCAGCGTCATGTCCGAGGCCACATCGGCCACGGTCGTCGGCCGCTGGCACAGGCCCTGGATGCGGCGATGCTCGGGACTGAAGGCCAGCGGGTCGTCACCAGCGACCGGCTGGCCGGAATCGACGACGACAGCGATCACGTCCAGTATCTCGCCGGCGGCCGGCTCGGTCCGGCCGCCGGTCAGCGCGTAGGGACGGACGACCGGGCCAGAGTCCCGGTCGGCCCACTTGTCGCCCGGGCGCATGGCGTGCTCACTCCACCGGAGCGCCAGCGAAGGGGAACCTGGGGTAGGAGGTCAGATGCGGGCCGGCCCGCTTCACGAGCATGGCCATCTCGTAGGCGACCAGGCCCGCGTCGGAATTGGCCGGGCACAGCACAGCGAAGCAGCTGCCCTGGCCGGCGGCGGTGACGAAGAGGAGGGCGTGCTCCAGTTCGATGATGGTCTGCTGGACCTGGCCCGCCCCGAAGTGCTCGCCAGCGCCCCGGGCGAGGCTCTGCACCCCCGCCGCCAGCGCGGCCAGGTGCTCGGCGTCGTCCCGGTCGAGCCCGCCGGACGCGGCAATCATCAGCCCGTCCCTGGACAAGATGACGGAGCGCCGGAACTGCTCCATCCGGCTGGCCAGGTCATCGAGCAGCCAGCTCAGGTCCCGTCCTGGCCCGGGGGCAAGTTGGTCACTCATCATGCCTCCTCGCTGTGGGGTGCCTCGGCACCTGGCGCATCCGGTGTGTCCTCGCGGCCGCGCAGCCATCCGCTCTGCAGCGAAGCTGCCAGGTTACGGGCGTGTTCCGGGGTGCGCGGCTCGGCCGGGGGGACCGCTGAGCTGTCCCCGGGAGCAGGCGCTGCCAGGTGGCTGGTCGCGGGCGGCCCCTCGCGCAGGTGCGGGGACAAGTTCGCCTGCCGGGTGCGGCGGGGCAGACCGCGGTAGGTGCCGGCGGCTGGCGGTGCGGCCGGACCGGGGCTACCCGGGCCGGCCTAGGCAGGCGGGCCAGCGCCGCGGGTCTCGTCCAGGGCCGGCCCAGGCGGCCTGGCCTGGGTCAGCCCGTCCGCCATGGCCGCGGGCCGGCGCGGCTGGGGCAGGCCGTCCAGGGCGCTTGCGGCGCTTGCGGGCGGTGGGCCGGCGGGCGGCAGCAGCGGCTGGGCTGGGCGCCGTGCGGTCAGTGCCGCCGGGGGCCGCAGGTCAAGTCCGGCCGGGCGCCCGCCCGCGGACAGGGCGGTCCGTGGCGGCTCGGCACCGGAGCCCGCCGCCGGTGCGACGATGCCGTTAGGCATCAGCACGATCGCCGTGGTCCCGCCATACGGTGACGGGCGCAGGGAGACCCGGATGCCGTGCCGGGCAGCCAGCTTGCCGCCGACGAACAAGCCGAGCCGGTCAGCGTTGGCCAGATCGAAGTCCGGCGGGTGGGCCAGCTGCTCGTTGATGTCGTCCAGCTGGGCGGGCTCGATGCCCAGCCCCCGGTCGTCCACCTCGATGGCGAAGCCGTTGGCCACCCGCTCGGCCCTGATCTCCACCCGCGTGCCCGACGGGGAGAACAGCGTGGCGTTCTCGATCAGCTCGGCCAGCAGATGGATCATGTCCGCGACCGCTGGCCCGGCCACCGCGTCCTCGGCCCGGGTGAGCACCACGACCCGTTGATAGTCCTCGACCTCGGCCATGGCGCCGCGGATGACGTCGATGACCGGTACCGGCTCGTTCCAGGAACGTCCCGGCGCGGCGCCGGCCAGGATGGCCAGGCTCTCGGCATGACGGCGCATCCGGGTGGTGAGGTGGTCGAGGGAGAACAGGTCCGCGAGGGCGGCCGGGTCGGCGGCTTTCTGCTCCAGGGTGTCGATCAGCCGCAGCTGCCGTTGCAGCAGCGACTGGTTCCGCCGGGCCAGGCTGACGAAGACATCCCGCAGGCCGTTGCGCAGCCGGGCCTCGCCAGCGGCCGCGGTGATGGCCGTGCGCTGCAGGCCGGTCACGGCCGCCGCGGTCCGGGCCATCTCGGCTGTGCTGGCCGGCAGTTGCGCCGGAATCAGGTCCGCCGGGGCGGGCTGCTCCCCGCTCTGCAGCGCCTCGACCAGCTGCGGCAACCGCTCGTCGGCGGTTTCCGAGGCGACCGCCAGGCCAGCGACCTCGTGGGCGATGCGCCGCGCGAACGCCGCGGCGAGCAGGACCGCGGCCAGGACGACGACAATGCCGGTGACTGCTAAAAGCGAATGCTCGAGCAGTTCCCGGTGCCGCATGGACCTCGGGTCACTGAGGGTGCTGCGGAACGAGACGGCCACCACCGCCACCCAGAGCACGCTCAGGCCGGCCACCGGCAGCACGACCCGCATCGCGAAGAGTTGCCGGATCGGGCGGGGCAGCGTGCGTCCTGGTTTCAGGCCTGCCGGGCCGGATACGCCCATCTAGTCGCTCCTGGATCGATCCTGGGCAGGAAACCCAACACGGTCTGCCGGTCCGGACATTACCGTCAGTGCTCTATCTTCCGTCATTGCCTGCAAGTGTGAGCAGGCTTCGTAAAAACTTCATAATGCTATGCCGGGCCGTAATGGACGCACAGCCGGGGTCATGGTTGCCGCGCCGTTACTAGATCGTCACCGGGTACCACGCGGCCGGGTCTCCGGGCGTTCCGGTGAAGTCATAACGCAGCGCGGCTGGTGGGCCTGATGGCCTGCCTCCTGGTGGGCTGTCCTGTGGTGGGCGGGCTGCGGGCAGCGCGACGAGCGAGATCGATGTCGTTCCCCAGGTCCGCCCGGCGCCGAGGTCGCGCCGCACGATCAGGGCCCGCAGATCGTCTGGGCTGAGGCCATCGCCGTTCATCAGCGGCCACCAGGCCCCCCAGGCCTGCGCCACCGGGTCCCCCGGCCGCGGCACGGGCCGCGGAGCGGCCTGCAGCCGGGCCAGGAAATGGTGGACCCGGGGCAGGGTCGGGTCACTCTCGCTGATCGGCAGGGCGGCCTGCTGGCGTGCTCCGGCCGGGCTCAGCCCTCCCGCCCCCGGGTCGGCGCTGGCCAGCCCCGCGCTGGCCAGCCCGCCGTTCACCAGGACATGCAGGCCGGGCGGGAGGGCCAGCTCGATCAGCCGGACGCCATCCCAGCTCCACAGGACAGCATCCGCCGGTCCCACGCTCAGCAGGTGGAACGGATCGAATCCGGTCACGCTGCCGCCGGTCAGCCTGCCCCCGTCGGCGACCTGGAGCGGTAGCACTCCCCGGGTCCGCCGTGAGCCAGGCGCCACCCGGCCTCGCCCGTTCAGCACGCAGGCCACTCGCCCGGCGGCAGGCGCCAGCGCGAGCCAGGTACCCCCGGCCCGCTGGTCCCGCCCGCCGATCAGCCCGGGACGATCTGGCCAGTGCCATCCCGGCGGCTGCCAGGCACGGCTGGTGAACTCATCGCGGACACCGGCCAGCAGCACGGGGGCATCAGGCTCGATGCTGAGAACAGCTGTGCACATGAGCCCATTGGACCAGGCCGGCCGCGGCCGGGGCTGGATCGGGGCTACTGCGGCATTTCCTCGTTGGCGCTGCCCGGGCGGCAAACTAATTGTTGTTCAGGTACAAATGCCATTAGCCATTGGCCGCGGCCCGGCTGCGCACAGCTGGGCGCTCCCGGCGGCGGCTCGTCCTGGCCTGGCCGTCGTCGGTGTTTGGCTTGATCAGCAGGGTGGTCGCGGTCAGCCAGAGCGCGCTGAAGATGAGGCTGCCGAGAACGTCGGTGGGGTGATGCTCGCCCCGGTACATGCGGGAGATCGCGACGAGGACCGGCATGGCGATCGCCGGGACCAGGAACAGCCACCGCCACCAGCCCCGGGCATGGCCGATGACCAGGATCGCCAGCGCCACATAGAGGCAGCAGGTGGCCGCGGTGTGCCCGGACGGGTAAGCCGAGGTCGGCAGGTGCTGGTCGAGGTGGGTGACGTCCGGGCGGGGCCGCTTGACCACGGCGGCCGCGCTGAGGAACGCGGCGAGCTCGCCGAACATCAGGACGGCGAGATACACGACGGGCCGCCAGCGCCGGGTGATGGCGAGGAACACCACGCAGGTGGCGAGGGCCACGATCAGGATGGCCTGGGTCGCGCCCAGGGTGGTGAAGATCAGGCTCCACCGGGTCAGGCCAGGCGTCCGGTGGGCGGCGAACCAGTGCGGGATGGTGTGGTCGCCCAGCTCGTTGCCGTTGCCGTACTTGGTGACCAGCTCGCCGAGGCCGACGATAACGCCGAGGATCAGCACCCAGGCGATCAGCAGGCCGGCCGCGATGCGGCCGTAGCGGTGCAGTGGCCCCTGGCCGTGGCCAGGCTCCGGCTCGGCGGGCCGCAGGTCGGCCCGGGCCTCGGGCTCCAGCCCTTCGGTTACCGGATCGGTCACCGGCTGCCCGGCGGCGCGCCGGGTCAGCTCGAAGGCGAACGTGGTGAGGCCGAGCCAGGTGATGCCGACCGCCCATGCGCCGACGACGTCGGACAGGTAGTGCACGCCGAGCAGTACCCGGCTGATCCCGATCGCGGCAATGAGCGTGACGACGACGCTGATGAACACGGTGCGCCAGCGCCCACGGGTCAGCGGCAGGAAGACCAGGAGCAGCGCTCCGTAGCAGACGATCGAGCCGAGCGAGTGCCCGCTCGGGAAGCTGTTCCCGGTGCCGTGCGCGATCGGGTGCGCCACTACCGGGCGGAGCAGGCCGACCAGCGACTTGAGGACCGGATCCAGGACCAGGGCGCCGGCCCCGGTCACGATCAGGTAGGCCGCGAGCCGCCAGCGCCGCCGCACGGCGAGGACGATCGCGGCCGCGCCGATGACCGTCCACAGCACGCCGTCGCTGCCCAGCCAGGTGACCGCCTTGACCACCGCGACCAGCGTGGCGTTCCCCGCGATCAGGCTGTTGATATGGGCTGCGGCGCCGTGGTCGGCTGACTCCAGCGGCTGCCACTGCAGCCGCACCAGGACAAGCAGGACCGCGAAAACTGCCGCCGCGACGGTGACCACGATCAGTGGGTTAAGACTGCGCCGCTGGCGGCCAAGGGTTTGGCTCGACATGGCGCCCAAGTGCCCGCCAATCACGACCTCACACTTCCGCACTTCGCGCGGCAGTCCCCGCCCGGCGGCCAGAGCCGCAAGCTGGCGGGCGGTCAAACCCGGCTCCGGCCTTACCGGCCGCGCAGATAGTCGGCGGGCCAGCGGCAGTCGCGGAACGCGCCGAGGGTGTCGGTGAGCCGCTGGTCCCAGTCATCGTCCGTGGCTCGCGCGCCGATCGCGGCCTCGATCGCGGACGGGGCGCGGGTGCCGAACGCGACCGCGCGGACCACCTGGTGGTCACGCTGGTCCGCGTCGTACCAGCGCTGTACCGCGCCGAGCTGGCGGGCGCAGGTGTCACCGGCGATGACCCGCTGGTAGGCGGCAGCCCAGTCGTCGCTGCGCGGGTGCCGCCCGGCGCCGGGGTGCTTGCGCTGGTAGGTCGTCAGGCTGTCCAGGACCAGCGCCCACCGGTAGCACGGGGCCAGGTAGCCGGGCTCGGCGAGCTCGCAGAGCCACTGGCCGCTGTCGAGGGCGGTCCGCATGGCCGCGGCGATGTGCGCGGCCAGGGCGGGCGGGCTGACCCGGTCGGCGATCACCGGGCTGCGCGCGGCCACCGCCGCGTCGATGGCACAGGATAGGGCGCAGTCGCGCAGCCGGGTATCCAGGCCGCGCAGGGTGGCCGCCAGCGCCGCCGCAGGCATCGGCATGGTCCAGCCGGTGAGGTGCGCCAGCACGGACAGCTCGGCCCACAGGATGAGCCGCGGGTCCCCGGTCCCGGCCTGCTGGGCGGCGCGGATCTGCCGTAGCGTGCACGGCCCGGCCTGGCAGCGCGGGCCGCAGCTGGCCGACCGGGGAGTGATCAGGCTGGCCGGGCCGGTGACCGTGGCCGGGCGGGCCACCTCCCGGGCGGTGCCATCAGGCATCCGGGCCAGCAGCGGGTAATCCATCCCGTCGGTGAATACCGCGGCCTCACCGGGAGGCAGGGTGACCAGGTACTGGGACTGGGCGCCGGTGATGTTCATCGTCGCGCCGACCGCCTCCCGGTCATCGGCGGCGGGCAGCCGGTGCACGATCTTCACTGCGGTGTTCTTGATCACGTCGGGTACCAGCTTGGCTGGGATCTGCTCGGCGATGATCAGGCCTTCCCCGTACGCGCGGACCTCGGCGAGCAGCCCGGCGAACATCTCCACCGCGTGTGCGCCCGGCCCGGCCCGGCCCCCGGGACTGCGCAGCAGCCGGTGCGCTTCCTCGATGACGGTCAGGTGCCGCAGGACCGGCCGGGCCGGGCCTTCCTCGCGCTGGCGCATCCGCAGGTAGCAGGCCAGCCGGAGGAGCACGGTGCCGATCAGGAACGCCTTGTCCTGGTCGTCCCCGACGTCCTCAATCTCCAGCACCACGTTGCGGCCGAGCAGCGCGGCGAAGTCCAGCGGATGGCCACCGTCGAAGAACCGGCCGGTGGTGCCCAGCCGCAGGCTGGAGAGGCGGACCCTGATGAAGCCGCGGACGTTGTCGGTGATCTCCCGGCCGTAACCGATCTCGCTGACCACCTGCTCCGCGGCGGCCTGCAGGTCAGCCAGGGCCGGGTAGCCCGGCCGCACCCCCGCCGTGGCCGGCTCGCCGAGCGTCAGGTCCCACCCGGCCGCGGTGTAGCAGCGGGTCAGCGCGGCCGCGAGCACCTGCGGGAACGGCTCCTCGGCCTGGAACGCCGCCAGGAACAGGGCCCGGACCAGGTCAGCATGAGCCTGCAACGGGAACCGGGTCCCGCCCGGGCCAGCCGCGGGCTCCAGTGGGTTGATCCCGGCTGCGGGCTGGTCCGCCTCACCCGGGGCGATCCGGATCACCTCGGTGCCCGGCAGCCGCGCCGCCATCAGCTTGTACTCCGCCTTGGCCGGCTCCACCACCAGCCAGGGGATGCCCGCGGCGGTGGCCGCCTCCAGCAGCGCGCGGACGGTCTGCGACTTACCTCCGCCGGTCGCCCCGCAGACGAACACATGCCGGTTCAGCGAGGGGCAGGGCACCGCGAACGGCCCGGCCGGCCGCCTGCTGCGATCCAGCACCACGCCCAGCGGCAGCGCTCCTGGCGGCCCGCCCGGCACCGCCTCGCTCCGCGGCACCTGGTTCCCGGTGGTCTCCGGTGACACGTCGAAGTCGGGCCGCAACACGAACCGCACCCCCGGTATCTCCCGGGCGGGCGGCCGGGCCAGCGCGGCCAGCAGCGCGGAGGAAGCAAAGAACGGGGCCTGCGGCCCGGGATCGCCCGGATCCTCCCCGGCCGCCGGTACCGGCCGGGCCTGCGCTACCCGGGCCTGCGCTACCCGGGCCTGCGCCGGCCGGGCCTGCGCTACCCGGGCCTGCGCCGCCCGGGCCTGCGCTACCCGGGCCTGCGCTACCCGGGGCAGGATGATCGAGGATCTCCGCCAGCCCGGCGCAGCCGGGCTGCGGGGTCAGCGCGTAGGGCAGCTGTTCCAGATCCGCTGAGGCGCAGACCAGGCCGGCCACCTGCGCCGCGGCCTGGGCCGTGGCCGCCCCGGCGGCCAGCCGCACCCGCCACAGGCCGGTGGCGGCCGCCTGCCGCAATTCGGTGTGCCGGCCGTTCCAGCCGCCGGGCTTTCAGCTGTGCCCTCGGGTGGTCGTGCCTGCCCTCCAGCCCGAGGGCCAGCATCACGTCCCCCGTCAGCGCAGCCAGCTGGATGCGGCTGACCGGCTCGGCCAGCACCAGCCAGCCGAACGGGCCCGGCCAGGCCGCGAGCAGCCCGTCGTCAAGGCTCGGCCGGACCAGATGACCGGCCAGGTCCGGCGCGGCCGGCCCGGCCAGCAAGCAGTCCGCGGTCCCGGCGATAGGAGTCCAGTACCTGAGCCGGGCCAGCAGGGCCGCCGCAGCCTGCCCGCCGATCGCCCGGCCCTGGCCGCCCGCCGGGAGAATCAGCAGCACCTCCGGGCCGGCCAGGCCGGCTGGCCCAGGCTGTGCGGTGGCGGGCTGTGCTGCAGCGGGCGTCGTCCCGGCCGCCAGCGCCTGGCCTAAGACGAGTAGCCGCACCGGTCCGCCGGGCGACTCCCGGATCCAGCCGAACGCCACCGGGCCGCCCGCGTGGTAAGCGGAGGTCAGCGCGGCCAGCCGCTGCGCGGCCAGCGGGTCGGCGGTCTCCTCGCCCGGGAACGGCTCGCGCGGTGGCGGCCGCCGCGGCACGGTGTGCACCTGCCAGGCATCCAGCCCGCACAGTAAGTCCCACGCCGGGATCTCCCCGGCCGGAGGCTCCCCGGCCGATCCGCTCATCGTGCCCTGACCGTCTCTGCTTGGCCCGTGCAGCCGCGGCTGCCCTGTCCCGTCAGGCTAACCGCGCAGCGGGCCGGCCATGAGGTCATCGGCGCAGGAGGCGGCCGCCCCGGCTGGGACCGGACCGCCCGCAGCCACGCCAGCCGGAGCCGGCCTGCGCAGGCGGCCGGCCCCGGCGTGAGCGGGCCTGATCTCCATGGCCACGTCAGTGGGTGTCCATGCCGAGCTGGCGGCGGCGCGCGGGCCGGGCCCGGTCCGCGAACACCGCGATCGCCGCGGCCAGCACGGCCACCGCGATCATGGCCACCGCGATCTGCCAGCCCGGGGTGCCGCCGACAGTGATCACCCGGACCGGAGCGGGCCCGGTCCCGGCGGGGCCGCTAACCCCGGGTGGCGGGGCGTTGGTGGCGAAGGCGGCGGGAGCGGCGACCGCGGCGGCCATGGCGCAGGCCACCAGGGCAGCGAGGGCTGTCGCCGCGCGGCGGGCCGTGCGGAGCGTGTGCTGGATGATCGTCATTGGATTCCTCCGTAGTTCGGTGCGTCCTACCGAACGTACGGTCGCGGCCCGGGGCGCCGAATCGGGAACGGTTCCCCAGATTTGGCGTGGCCATCCCTACCTTTGTCCCCGCCTTTGTCCGCGCTCCGTGCTCTGGCCCGTGCCCCGGGCCCGCGCCACGCCGGTCCTGGCCGGGCACTGGGACGGAGCGGGCCGCCGGCCGGGCACCGGGCCACGGTCAGCCCGCGAACCCCGCCGGTCAGCCCGCCAACCCCGCCGGGCCGGGGGGAATCTGCATCACCACGGCCTTGGGCTCGGTGAAGAACTCCCGGCTGAACGTGCCGCCCTCCCGGCCGACGCCCGAGTCCCCGGTGCCGCCGAACGGCGCCCGCAGATCGCGGAAAAGAAGCAGTTGACCCAGACGGTGCCCGCGTCGAGGGCTGCGGCGACCCGGTGCGCCCGGCCGAGGCTCTCGGTGAACACCATGGCGTTGAGCCCGAACCGGGTGTCGTTCGCCAGTGCGACGCCCTCCTCCTCGGTGTCGAACGGGTGCACCACGACCACCGGGCCGAAGATCTCCTCGCGGCACACCCGGGCGTCCAGGGGTGCGCCCGCGACCACGGTGGGCCGGACGAACCAGCCCTCGGCGGCACCGCCGGTGACGATCTTCCCCCCGTCCGCCTCGACCATGCTCAGGTAGCCGGTGACCTTGGCGTGATGCTCGGCCGAGGCCAGCGGCCCCAGCTGGGTCCCGCTGGTTTTCGGGTCGCCCAGGCGCAGCGACTCGGCGGCCGCCACGAACCGGCCCAGGAACTCCTCATAGGCCGGCCGCTGGATGAACAGGCGGCTGCCCGCCAGGCAGACCTGGCCCGCATTGCTGAAGATCGCCCGGATCGACCAGCTGACCGCGTTACTCAGGTCGGCATCGGCAAAGACCAGGTTCGCGCCCTTGCCGCCGAGCTCCAGGCTGACCGGGGTCAGGTGCGCCGCGGCGGCGCCCGCGATGCTGCGGCCGGTGCCCGATTCCCCGGTGAAGGTGATCCGGTCCACCCCGGGATGCTCGGTCAGCGCCTGGCCCGCCGAGCCGGGGCCGTAGCCGTGCAGCACGTTGAGCACGCCCGGCGGGAACCCGGCCTCGACGGCGAGCCTGGCCAGCAGCGTCGCGGACCCGGGAGTGTCCTCGGCGGGCTTGAGGATCACGGTGTTGCCCCAGGCCAGCGCCGGGGCTACCTTCCAGGTTTCGAGCATCAGCGGGAAGTTCCACGGCGCGATGGCGGCCACCACCCCGGCAGGCTCGTACCGGGTGTAGATGTGGTGGCCGGTGTCGGATGGCAGCGCCTCGGCCGCCGCCATCCGGGCGTGGTCGGCGAAGAACCGGAAGTTCCAGGCCGAGCGCGGCACATCGTGCCCGCGGGCGTCGTCGATCGGCTTGCCCATGTCCCGGGTGTCGGCCATGCCCAGCTCCGTGGCGTGGGCATCGATCAGGTCGGCGAGCGCGTGCAGCAGCCGCTGGCGGCCCGCGTAGCCCAGCCGCGGCCACGGCCCGGTGTCGAAGGCCGCCCGCGCGGCGGCCACCGCGCGGTCCGCGTCGGCTGCGCCGCCCACGGCCGCCTCCGCCCACGGCTCCCGCAGGTACGGGTCCACGCTGGGCATCCGGGCACCGTCCGCGGACTCGATTTCGCGGCCGTCGATGATGTGGCCGAAGAATTCCATGGTCCTCTTCCTCCGGTAGCCGGGCCGGTGCTGGCCCGGGCGGGTGGCCGGGCCCGGCTCTGCCGCGCGGTCAGGTCAGGTCAGGTGGGGCGGCGCGGCGCTCGGCGATGGTCTGGTCCCCGGCGGCCCAGTGGGCCGGCGGGACCTCCCGCAGCACGATCCGGACGCTGGCCGGGTCCGCGGCGATGGAGCTCACCACCGCGTCATGCACCGCGTGGATCAGCGCGCGCAGCTGCGCCGGCTCCCGGCCCTGCACCAGGGTGACCTCGACGAGCGGCATCACGCACCTCCGACCACGACGGACCCGAGGTGGGTGAAGTACAGCCCGACACTCGTCCCGGCCGGCAGCGGCTGCGCGTCGGTCATGCCGCCGGTCAGCACCACCCAGCCGGGCTCCAGGGCCAGGCCGCGCTGGCCCAGGTCGTTGGCGGCCAGCGCCAGCGCTTCCGCGGGGTGGCCCTGCACCGCCGCGCCGGTCGCGGAATCCACGACCACGCCGTCCACCTCGACCAGCACCGCCTCCATGGCCAGGTCGAGGCCGCCTGGCGGCAGCGCCACCGGGCCGGTGACGTAGCCGCCGCTGGAGGCGTTGTCCGCGACCACATCGGGCAGGGTGAACCTGAAATCCCGGTACCGGCTGTCGATGATCTCCGCGCCGCCGAGCACGCTCTGCACGGCCGACATAGCGCGCGCCGCGGTCACCCCGGGGCCTTGCAGCCGCTCGCCGAGCACGAACACGATCTCGGGCTCCACCCGGGGGTGGATGAACTGGCCGGGCTGCACCAGCTCACCGGCGGGCAGCGCCATCGCGTCCGTCAGCCACGCGGTGAGCGGCGTGTCAATGCCCATCCGCTGCTGCTTGGCCCGGCTGGTCAGGCCGAGCTTCACGCCGACCAGCTGCTCTCCCCGGGCCTGCCGCCGCCGCAGCGCCTCGTCCTGCACCGCGTACGCGGTGGCCAGGTCGAGGGCGGGCCACTCAGCGGTCACCGGCTCGCGCTCGGTCCTGGTGTCGGCGCAGTCCAGCAGCACGGCTGCGGCCCGCTGGACGTCCCAGCCCGGTGCTGTCGCGGCGGTCATCAGCGGACCCCGGCCGAGGGGAGGTCGCCGAGGTCGCGTTCCCCGGCGAGCTGCAGTGCGATTTCGATGATCATGTCTTCCTGTCCTCCGACGTAGCCGTTCTGGCCGACCAGCTGCAGGATCTCGTGCGCGGGCACCCCGTACCGCTCCGCGGCCCGCTCGGCGTGCAGCAGGAAGCTCGAGTACACCCCGGCGTACCCCTGCACGATCGCGGACCGGTCCATCCACGGCAGCCGCGGGATGACCGGGCGCACCACGTCGTCAGCGGCCGCGAGCACGCTGCGCACGTCGATCCCGGTGGGCACGCCGAGCCGGTCGAAGGTGGCGGCCAGCACCTCGGTCGGCGCGTTGCCCGCGCCCGCCCCGAGGGCGCACAGCGCCCCGTCCACCTGCCGGGCGCCGGCCTGGTAGGCGAGGACCGAGTTGGCCACGCCCAGGGACAGGTTCTGGTGGCCATGGAAGCCGGCCTGAGCCTGGTCACCGAGCTCATCGAGGACCGCCCGGATCCGGTCCTGGGCCTCGCTGAGCACCAGGGCGCCCGCCGAGCCCACCACGTACACGCACTGCGCGCCCGCGTCCACCATGATCCGGGCCTGGGTGGCCAGCGCCTGCGGGCTGGCCCGGTGGGCCAGCATCAGGAAGCCCACCGTCTCCATGCCGAGATCCCGGGCCGCGCCGAAGTGCTGGATCGAGGTGTCCGCCTCGGTGCAGTGGGTGGCGATCCGGGCCACCCGCGCGCCTGACTGATGCGCGTGCTTAAGGTCCTCGATCGTGCCGACCCCGGGCAGCAGCAGCACCGCGATGCTGGCCTGCCGGGCCTCGGCCACCGCGGCCTCGATCAGGTCGAACTCGTCCACCCCGGAGAAGCCGTAGTTGAAGCTGGACCCGCCGAGGCCGTCACCGTGCGACACCTCGATGACCGCCACCCCGCTGCGGTCCAGCGCATGCACGATCGCCTGCACCTGCGGGACGGTGAACTGGTGGCGCATGGCGTGCGAGCCGTCCCGCAAGGTGGAATCGGTGATCCGCACCGCCGGCCTCGCCCACGACGCGCAGTGCGCTGGCCGTGGTCTCGGTGAACTCATCGATGTTGGCCCGGGTGCCGGGTCCGGCCGAGCGGGACGCGATCGAGGCCACGATCTCCGCGCAGGGCACGTCCACCACCCGGCTGACCGCGCTGACCATCGGGGCGCTGGCCTGGCCGCCACAGGTGATCATGTTGACGTTGCTTGGCGCCAAGGTTGATGTCGAGATTGACCGGCGGGCACACATACGGGCCGACCGCGGCGGGCGTCAGGTCCACCGCCACGATGCCCGCCTCCGCATACCGGGGGGCATTGGCGGCATGCGCCCGGGCGCTGGTGGCCTCGAACACGATGTCCGGCAGCGGGTCGCGGCGCAGCAGCCAGCCGATGCCCTCGTGGCTTGCTTCCAGCCCCAGCCGGGCGGCCCGGCGCAGCCCGTCCGACTCCGGGTCCACCCCCACTATGTACCGCGGCTGTACCGCGGCGCTGCGGCGCAGCAGCTTGAACATCAGGTCGGTGCCGATGTTGCCGGAGCCGACGACCGCGGCGACCGCCTTCTCCCTCACTGGCCCGCCTCCCTGGCTGTATCACCCGCTCGCGCCTCCGGCGCTGTGCTTCCTGCTCGCGCCTCCGGCGCGAAGCTCGCGGTGACGCTGCCGAGGCCACCGAACATGGCGGTGAATACCCCACCGCCGCTGACCGGCACCGAGGCGGTGATCGAGCCCGGCAGCACCACATGCCCGGCCCGCAGCACCACGCCCCGCTCGCCCAGCACGTTGGCCAGCCAGACCAGAGACGTCAGCGGCGACCCGAGCACCGCGCCGCCCGCGCCGGTGCCGACGATCTCGCCGCCCCGGCGCAGCACGCAGCCGGACAGCCGCAGGTCGGTCTCGCCCAGCCGCCGTGGGCTGCTGCCCAGCACGACGCCGCCCGAGGACGCGTTGTCCGCGATCGTGTCCGGCAGGGCGATCTTCCAGTCCCTGATCCGGCTGTCGATGATCTCCAGCGCGGGCAGCACGAAATCCACCGCGGCAGCGGCCTCAGCCGCGGTCACCCCGGGCCCGCTCAGATCCCGGCTGAGCACGAACGCGACCTCGGGCTCGATCCGCGGCTGCAGGAACCCGGCCACCGGGATCGGCATGTTCTCCAGGTAGAACATGCCGTCGAGCAGATGGCCGTAGTCCGGCTGGTTCACGCCCATCTGGCGCTGCATGACCGCGGAGGTCAGGCCGACCTTGTGACCCAGCACCCGGGCTCCCGCCGCGGTCCGCTGGCCGATCTGGATCAGCTGGATCTCATAGGCGTCGGCCAGCGTCAGCCCGGCGTACTTGTCGGTCAGCGGCTCCACGGGAACGCGGCTGGCGTAGGCCGACAGCAGCATCTCCGCCGCCTCGGCCCGGCTTACGGCATCCATCGGTCTCCCTTGCTGCTCACGGAAACTGCATACACATTGTAGGCGTCGTGCCCGATACCGGAAGGCCGGAAGGCCAGAAGGCGGGCCGGGCCGGCACCTGCGCCTGGGCCGTCCTCACCCCGTGGTCGGCGGCTGCGGCGCCCGCTGCGGCGCCCCTTCGCAGGCTGAGCCGGCACTGGCTATGGCCGGGCTGGTCAGTGGCTGTCAGCGCGATCGGCACCTTGTTCAGCGGCCGTGGCTGGTCATTCCCGGACAGCCGTGCTGGATGGCCAGCGTGCCCGGCCGTCCCACGCGCCGGGCGCCCGGACCAGCAGCAGCGCGGCGTCGTCGTCCAGCGGCGCGCCGACGTGCCGCAGCAGGTCCTCGCGCAGCAGACCGAGCAGGGCCGCGGGGGAGCGGTCAGCCGCCGCGGCGAGTACGGCCACCCGCTCCTCCAGCGGGTAGAACTTCCGGTGCGGGTCGCGGGCCTCGGTGACCCCGTCGGTGTAGAGCAGCAAGGCGTCGCCGGGCTGGAGCGGCAGGGTCCGCTCCGCGCCCGAGGTTCCGCCGAGCGACATCAGCCGCAGCGGCAGGGCAGGTGACGGCACATCCACGGTGGTCACCACCGGCACCGGCTGGCCGGCTGGCCCCGTGCCGGCCGGCCCCGTGCCGGCCGCGCTGCCGCCGGGCCGGCGCTCAGCAGCAGAGGCGGGGGATGGCCGCAGTTGTAGACGGTCAGGCTGCCCGCGGCCGGGTCGATCTCGGCCAGCACCGCGGTGACGAACTCCTCCAGCGGGGCCGCCGGGCGGCGGGCCAGACTGGCGTCGATCCGCCGGGCCACCTCACCGAGCGTGTATACCTCGTGTGCGACCTCACGGAAAACGCCCAGCACATCGGCGGCGATCTCCACCGCGTCCAGCCCCTTGCCGCGGACATCGCCGACGATCAGGCGGATGCCGAACGGGGTCCGCGCCACCTCGTACAGGTCGCCGCCGACCCGGGCCTCGGCCGCGGCGGCCAGGTAGACGACCCCCAGCTCGAGCGGGCCGACCTGGCCGGGCAGCGGGCGCAGCAACGCACGCTGCGCGGCCTCGGCCACCGAGGTGACGTCGGCCAGCTTCTGGTTCTGCTGGCCGGTCCGCGCCGCGCCCGCCGCGCTGATCGCGGTCACCGCCAGCACCGACGCCAGCGCCACCAGCGATGCCTGCGCCGAGCTGGTGAACGGGATCAGCACGACCGCGATCAGCAGCATGACCGCGCCGTAGGCGATAGGCGGGCGCGAGGTCCGCGCGCCGATCCCGGCCAGCGCGGGCGGCACCGCCAGCAGGGGCAGCAGCAGCTGCCCGTTCCAGGCACTGTCCGTGCCCACGGCGACCACGGCCGCCACCGCGGGGACCGCGCAGAGCACCAGCCAGCGGCCCGATCCGGACCGTGCCCGGACAGCTGGCCAGGACCGGCCCAGCGGCGGGACCAGGAGCCGGGCCACTAGCCGCACCATGGCGCGGCCGCCGCGTCAAGCGGCATGAGACACACTCCTCGCGGGCCAGCCGGCCGCCGCGGCGGAACCGGGTAAGGGCGGCCGGAACCAGGTCAATGCGTAGCCGGTCGTGGCCACAATAGTGACTGAAACATGCTGGTCGCCAGGCCCCGGTGATCCTCGGCGGGCTGGCGGCCCGCCGTCGTGGGGAGCGTTCGTGGAACAGGCCGCCAGCCTGGGCGCCGGGCTGTCCGGCCGGACAGCGCTCAGCGCCCGTTGCGGCCGCATCGGCGGCGGGCACTCAGCCCGTTCGAGCAGGACCGGGCCAGGGGCGGCGACCTGTTCGCGCTGACCACCCAGATCCGCACGCCGTGGCGGTCGCTGAGGCCTAGGGTGCTGCGCACAGGGGCGGGCCCGGCCCCCCCGCAAGCAGCCTGGAGGCCGGGATGTGGCACGCCATGTTCGCCGAGCAGATCCCGTTCGCGGAGAAGATCATCCGCACGGTGGCGGTGTACGCGCTGATCGCCCTGCTGTTCCGGCTCGCCGGTAAGCGCGGCATGGCGAGCATGAACACCTTCGACTTCGTGGTCATCTTCCTGCTGTCGAACGTGGTGCAGAACGCCATCATCGGCAACGACACGTCCCTGACTGGGGGGATCGTCGGCGCGATCACCCTGGTCACGGTGAACGCCGCCGTGAACCGGCCGGATCGAGAGCCTGCTCAGCGCCCAGTGACCCGCTGCCCGCCCGGCGGGGTCAGCGGCGGTCAGCGGCGGTCAACGGCGGAACTGCGAAGTGCTCTGGTCGCCGGTGACCACGTTGGCGACGCAGCGGTAGACGTGCGATCCGCTGTTGAACGCGGCTTCGGTCGGCGGCAGCACATCGGCGCGCCACCCGCTCACCGGAATCCGCAGTACCCCGGCGGCATGCGCCGCGGCCAGCGCATCCGCCAGCCTGATGCCGATATCGCGCACCTGAGCCGGGCTCATCGGCCCCCGGGCGCCCTTGAACCAGGTCACTCCACCCGGAGCAGCACGGCAGCCTGGGTGCGTGCGGCGGCGCGGCCAGGAACCGCGGCGACCAGGTTCGCGAGCACCAGGACAGCCGGGAAGGCCAGCAGCACCCAGGGGGAGATGACCGGCACCGGGTCAATCGCGAACTGCCCGGCGAACACCGTCCACAGCCACCGGCCAGCGGCCAGGCCGAGCGGCAGGCCGGCGATCAGGCTGCAGCCCGCGATGGCGGTGGCCTGCCACGCCACGGTGGCCTGCACCTGCCGGCCCACGAACCCGAACGCCTTGAGGATGGCGAGATCCCGCCGCCGGCGGCGTACCGACGTGATCAGGGTGTGCGCGACCGTCCCGATGGCGAGCAGGGCCAGCAGCAGCGCCAGCGTGAGCGGCAGGCCGTTCACCCCGGCCAGGTTCCGTACCTCCGGCGGCGCCAGGGCGGGCAGCACGACCCCGGGGAACTGCCGCTCCAGGTGGGTCAGGGCCGCCGGGCCAGCGCCCGGGCGCAGCCGGACCAGGAACACGTTGACGGGCGGCGGCGGCGCGCCGTTGACCTTGTTCAATCCGGCCAGCGTCATCACCCCGCCGCGGCCCAGCGGGACCTGCTCGTTGGTGATTTCCGGGGACAGCACGACCTGCCCGACGATATGCAGCGCGACCGGCCGGTGCGCGGTCCGGGCGGTGACGAGGTCGCCGATCCGCTTGTGCAGCGCCTGGAGGTCGCGGCCGCTCAGCGCGATCTCATCGGCCGTCCGCGGCAGGCGGCCCGCAAGCACAGGTGGCGTCACCTGTCCCCGGACCGTGCGCAGGCCCACCACCGTGACCGGCTGGCCGTTCAATTGCCCGCCGCCCATGGCGGTCGCGGTGAACCCGGAGACATCGGGGTCCGCACGGAGCCGGGGCTCCATCTGCGCGCTGGTGTCCCCGGCATGCGGGTTGCCGACCGCGACAGTCCAGTTCCAGCCGGCGATGACGGGATTGCTGATGACGTTGTCCAGGCTGGACCCGAACACCAGGGCGGCCATGACTGCGGCTAGCGCTACCGTCATGCCGAGAACGGCCGAGCGGACCGGTACGGCCGCGGCACCGCGGCCCGGCTCGAACGCCAGCCGGACACCGGAGACCGCGCTGGGCGGGAAGCCCTGCCGGGCCAGCCCCCCCGCGGCCCGCGAACCCCAGCCCGGGGTTTCCGCCGCGGGCGCGGTCGTGCGCAGCCGCGCCACCCGGACCGCCGTGATCGCGGCCCGCGCGGTCAGCAGCAGCGCCAGCACAGCCGCCCCGCCCAGCAGGATCGGGGCATCGAAGGAGAGTCCAGGGGAGATTTCGGCCCGGCGGGCCAGCCCGATCGGGGTGAAGGCGGAGAGCCCGTAGCCGACCGGGACCGCCAGGATCGCCCCGCCCACCGCGGCGAGTGCCCCTGGGGCGATCGCCACTGCGGTCAGCTGCCTGCGGGAGGCACCGAGGGCGCGCAGCGCCGGGAAGTCGTCCGAGCTGGTCCAGGCCAGCCGCGCCATGTTCTGCGCGACTATGACCAGCAGTGCGAGCATCACGATGCCGCCGAACGCGGCGAGCGCGAACGCCTGCAGGGACGTGCCGCGCTGCGCCGCGGCCGCTGCGGTGGCCGCGTCACTGCCCGTCAGTACCTGCGCCTGGCTGCCGAACCTGCGCTTCACCTCGGCCTGGAAAGCGGCCAGCCCCGCGTTCCCGCGTTTCAGGTGGAAGTCGAGCCCCGCGTACTTGCCGACGGAGGCTTCGACCCGGTGATAAAAGGCGGAGGTCACGTAGATCGAGCCAGTGCCGATGAAGCTGACGTTGGTTGGCGCGTCCAGGTTCTCGGTCAGGTCGACCGGCGTCCGGATGATACCCACCACGCGGACGGCGGGCAGCCGTACGCTGGGCCGTACCGTGGCACTGTCCAGCACCTGCTGGACCTGGTCGGGCCGCACGCCCTGCAGCCGGATCACCGTCCCGAGATGGGCGCCCATGATCCGGGCCGCCGACTCGTTGATCATCGCCTCACTGGCGCGGGACGGCATGGCCCTGCGGCCGGCCACGATGATCGCCCGCTCCTCCGGCGGGTCCGTCACCAGAGCCCAGGTGGTCACCTGGCCAGGCACGGGCGCGGCAGGCCGGGCGTGGCGGCCGGGAACGCGAACAGGAGCGCACCGCGCACGGTGTAGCTGATCCCGGGCAGCGCGGCGATCTTGTCAGTGATCGTGGGGCTGGCGTCCACCTCCCCCTCGGTGGGGCCCGCGTACTGGGCGAACCGGGCCACCGCCGTGTCCGTCCGGCGGGCCCCGGCGAACGCGACCAGAGCCAGGCCACCGAGCAGGCCGGTGATCAGAGTCAGGGTGACCGGGCCGCGCCAGTCGTGCCGCAAAGCGGCCCAGACCCGCATGCTCACTGCCCACATCCGGTCCCCCAGCTACGTTGGCCGTCTGACTAATGATTCTCGGGCCGCGGCGGTGTGCTCCGCACGGGGGGCAGCACGATGATCCGGGTGGCAGGCAGCCTCCCACAGGGCACAGGCTCGCCGGGACATGTCAGGCTGACTTGGCTGGAGGGAGCCCGATGAGCACGCAACGGCCGGAGCCACCACTGATCGCCGGTGAGCGGGAGATGCTGCGCGCCTTCCTCGATTACCTGCGCGCGACGCTGGCCATGAAATGCGACGGCCTGTCCGATGCGGAGCTGCGCCGCAGGTCCATGCCGCCGTCGGCGCTGTCGCTGCTCGGCCTGGTGCGGCATATGGCCGAGGTGGAGCGCACCTGGTTCCGCCGGGTGATCAACGGGGAGGACATCCCGCTGGTGTGGTCGGACCAGGGCGACTTCCAGGCGGCTTACGATACGGACGGGGCCACCCGGTCAGCGGCGTTCAGTGCGTGGCAGGCCGAGGTGGAGCACGCCCGGCGGATCGAGCAGGCGGCGGAGTCGCTCGACGTGACCGGCTACCAGGCCAGCTGGGGTGAGCAGGTATCGCTGCGGCTGGTCATGCTGCACCTGGTGCACGAGTATGCCCGGCATTGCGGGCACGCCGACTTCCTCCGCGAGGGCATCGATGGGACCGTCGGGGCCTGACCAGGCCACGCAGGCCAGCGCTGGGCGTGGCCGCCGGCCCTAGGGATGACCAGAGGACAGTGCGGCCAGCCGCGCGGCCACGGTGGCGGCCAGGGCGCGCAGCAGGTCCGGGTCCCGGCCGCTGGCCTGGCCGGTGACGGTGAGCTTCGCGATCTGCGGTCCGGCCCGCACCAGCACCAGCATCGCGCGTCCGCGGTTGATCAGCCACGCCTCGTCACCAGCGCCGGGCAGCGGCAGGCCGTGCTTGCGGGCGTGCCTGAGGTTGATGTCGGCGATCCGGCCGCTGACCACGATGAGGGTCAGCGCCCCGGCGTCACCTTGGTGAATCATGCCCCGCCCGGCGGGGCTGGGCAGCGCCGTGCTGCGGACTCCCGGGCCGAGCAGGCCGGCCAGTTCCGCCGCGGTGAGCAGCGGCTGTGGCGGCGCGGCGGGCAGCTCCCCGGGGAGTGGCGGTCCGTCCGGGTGCCCGGTGCGCGGACGGCTGGTCACCGTCAGGCTGAGCAGGTTCCCGGACCGCGGATTCACGGTCACCTGGACCAGGTCGCCCAGCGCCACCCGGTCAGCGGTTGCGGAGCCGGTGAACGTCCACCCGCGCTGCCCGTCATCTAGCGCCACATGCGGAACGCGCCCCGATCCGTTCTCGGAATTGTCCTCCTCTACCCAGCACGCGATGACCTGGCCATCGAAGGTGACGCTGCCCGGCAGGACGGACAGGCGGCCGATCCGGCGCGCCCCCGCCCCGGCGACGATGATCGCGGCGGCGGCCGGCAGCAGCGGCAGCGGGCCGGTCCCGCCCGGGATGGATACGGCATACGCGATCCCGCCGAGCCAGGCGGCTATCACGAAAAGGAGCACTCCGCCGCCCAGCCCCAGTCCTGGGTCCGGCCCGATCTTGACCAGCCGCCAGTCGCCGGACAGCGACGACCAGGCCTGCGCCGGGCGTGCCTTGGCGGCGGGCGGGGACCGGCGCAGCCGCCGGGCCGGCCCCGGCGCCCCGGTCCGGCCAGGCCCGGCGGTGCTGGCAGCGCCGCCGGCAGGCCCGCGGCGACCGCGAACGCCCGCCGCTCCAGCCCAGCCGGGGCCGCGTCCGGCCAGGTTCCCGCCGCGACGGCCAGATCGGCCCGGGCCTGCTTCCACCGGCTGGCCAGGGCCGCGCCCGCGGCGGTCAGCCGGTCCTTGCGGCCCAGCCAGCCCAGGCCGCACCAGAACACGATCACGGCGGTCCCGCTGGTGATGCCGGGGCGGCTGGCTCCGCCCGGCAGCAGCCCGCGGGCGACCAGGAAGGCGAGCACCGCGATCACAGCCGTCCCGGCGAGCATCTGCAGCGCGGTCCGCCCGGTGGCGGGCAGTGTGGGCCGGGACAGCCCGCCGCGCCTGGCCTCCGCGCGCAGTTTCGCCTCGAACGGCTCCCACGTGCCGGGCACATCCGCCGTGCACGCCTCGGCCAGGGCCTGGAACGGTGCGCCGCCCGGCCCAGCCAGCCGGGCCCGCATGTCGCCGAGGACCTGCTGCTCGTAACGGCTCAGGGCGGCGGCAGTGGCTGGCCCGCCCGGGGACGGCCACCGGGGAGCCGCCCGCCGTGGCCCGGCCGGTGCCCCGGGAGGCTCCAGCCACAGGCCGCTGGCGCTGTCCCGGGCGGCCAGGAATCCGCGGGCGGCCAGGTCCAGGATCGTCGCCTGATACGCCGCCGCACCAGGTGTGCATCTCGTCAGCACGAAATTGACCAGCGCGGGCCGGGTTGCGGTCAGGCTGCCCAGGCCGTCCGGGGCGCCCAGCGCGGCCGTACCACCGGGGCCGCTGGCTGGACCGGCCAGGCCGGTTAAGCCACTGGCCGGGCTGGGGTCCGGCCAGGCGGGATCGCGCCGCGGCCCCGGCCGCCAGGTCAGCGCGGCGCATCCGGCGATGGCCAGCACCACTGCGATGGCCAGGCTGCTGAACATCCCGCGGCTCCCCTGGGACCGCGGCCGCGCCGGGCCACCGTTGGCCCGGCGCGGCCCGCGTCTCCGCCTTATTGGTCGGCTCCTAGATGACGACGGCAGAAGATCCCGCGAAATCCCAGCCGAACACGGCGTTAACTGAGCATGAATCACCCGGCCAGCGGAACGCCCCGGCACCAGCGCGGCCCGGGTCATCGGACGGTAACGCTGGCACACTGATCCGGTGGGATTGCAGGCACAGCTGTGGCGCGGTATCGCGGCGTTCCGCTTCGCCTCGCTGGGCTACGCTGCCCTGCTCCTGGTGGTCAACCGGGCCGACTACCGGTATGTGCTGCTGGCCTGGGGGGTGCTGGCCATCATGACCGGCTGGACCGTGGTCACTACCTACGCCTACGCGCAGCCAGGCCCGGCGCACCCGCGCCCTGCTGTCCGCTGACGTGCTGGTCACCGCGGCTGCGTTGCTGTCTACCACTGTGCTTCAGTACGGCGGGCGGGGCCCGGTCACCCCGATCACCGCGACCTGGGCGGCCGGCCCGGTGCTGGCCTGGGCGGTGGCCTACGGCCGCCGGGCCGGGATGGCGGCCGCGGTCGTGCTCGGCGCCTGTGACATCGCCCGGCACCGCCCCATCTCCGGCGCCTTCAACGCCTCCGCGCTCAACGGGCCGTTCCTGCTGCTGCTCGCTGGGTGGGTGGTGGGGTACGTGTCCCGGCTCGCGGTCCAGGCCGAGCAGGCGGTGCAGCAGGCCGCCCAGCGGGAAGCGGCCAGCCGGGAGCGGGAGCGGCTCGCCCGCGGTATCCACGACTCGGTGCTCCAGGTGCTCGCGCTGGTGCACCGGCGGGGCATGGAAGCGGGCGGCCAGGCGGCCGAGATCGGCCGCCTGGCGGGCGAGCAGGAAACCGCGCTGCGCAACCTGATCGCCGCGGGCGACGGGGAGCCGCTGCCGCTCGGCGAGCTCGACCTGCGCATCCTGCTCAGCCAGGAGATCACCGCCGTCGTCTCCGTGGTCACCCCGGCCGAGCCGGTCCGGCTGGGCAGCGAAGCCGCCCGGGAGACCGCGTCCGCGGTCCGCGCGGCCCTGGACAATGTGCGGCAGCACTGCGGAGCGGCCGCGCGCGCCTGGGTGCTGGTGGAGGACAAGGGCGACCAGGTGACGGTGACCGTGCGGGACGACGGCCCGGGGATACCGGCGGCCGGCTGGATGAGGCCGCGGCGGACGGGCGGCTGGGCATCAGCCAGGCCATCCGCGGCCGGATCCGCGACCTCGGCGGCACCGTCGGTATCACCTCGGCGCCCGGTACCGGAACCGAGGTGCGGCTGTATGTGCCACGTCACCGCCAGCTGACCTGAGCCGGGCCCACGGGACATGCCTTAGGGTGCCGGTTGTGGCGGAACCGCGGGTCCGGGTCATGATCGTCGATGACCATCCGATGTGGCGTGATGCGGTGGCCCGCGACCTCAGCGAGGCCGGCTTCGAGGTGGCCGCCACGGCGAACGACGGCGCGCAGGCGCTGCGCGTGATCGGCGCCGCCCGGCCGGACGTGGTGATCCTCGACCTGGGCCTGCCGGACGCGTCCGGAGTGCAGGTCACCCGGGGGCTGCTGCAGGCCTGGCCCACGGCCCGGGTGCTCATCCTGTCGGCCAGCGGTGAGCAGCAGGACGTGCTCGACGCGGTCAAGGCCGGCGCGGCCGGGTACCTGCTGAAGTCCGCGGCCCGGGCCGAGTTCCTCGATGCGGTCCGCCGCACCGCGGCGGGCGACGCCGTGTTCACCCCTGGCCTGGCCGGCCTGGTCCTCGGTGAGTTCCGGCGGCTCGCGGCCAGCCCGCCGCCCGGCAGTCCATCCGGCGCGGCGGCCGCTCCCCAGCTCACCGAGCGGGAAGCGGAGATCCTCCGGATGGTGGCCACCGGCCTGTCCTACAAGCAGATCGCCGGGCGGCTGGTGCTGTCCCACCGCACCGTGCAGAACCATGTGCAGAACACGCTGACCAAACTGCACCAGCCGCCCGGCCCGGATCGCCAGCCGCAGCGCGGCCCACTCGAACCGGGTCAGCGGCAGCCCGGCCGGGGTCATCCCGGCGGGGGCGGCCGGATCGGCGCTGGTCCACCGGTCCAGGTCGGCCACGAAGCGGGGGTCCTTCCAGGACAGCATGCTGGCCCGGGCCACCAGCCGGGCGGTCTCCCGGGGCGGCACCAGCGCGCAGCCCAGCCGGAGCAACTCCGCGCGGAGCGGGCCGGGCAGCGGGGTCCGGTCGTAGGGATGCCGGTTGGTCCGGCGGTTCGCGGCCGGCCCGGCCAGCGGGTCGGCCGGCTCACCACGGCGGCGCTCGCGCAGCTGGACCGAGCCGACCAGCAGGTCGCTGCCCCGGCGGTGGAACCGCGGGGTGAGTGTGGCGCGCAGGCCATGCCGCTGCGCGGCCAGCTCCAGGGTTTCCAGGAAGGCCCCGATGGCCAGGTAGGCATCCCGGTCGTCGGGGTCGTAGGGCAGGTAGTCGAGATGGTCGTAGTGCAGCTCATAGCAGCCGCCGGGGCGCGCCGCGAGCCGCCACGGCTGGGCGTTGTGCGCTGATGGCGCGCGCAGCGCCTCGGCCAGCACCAGGCGGTGCGGCCCGGGAATGGTGGCGAGCTGGCTGGGGGCGGGCATCATCGCACGTACCTCCGCTTGATCTGGCCGGAACTGGCGGCGAACGGCCCGGCGCCAGGCTGGTGCAGCCGCACCTGGATGTCCCCGGCGTCGGCGTCCTCGGCGGCAGCGGCCCGGAAATCAGCGCTGTTGGCCAGCAGCCGGGCCCGGATCGCGGCGGCCAGCCGGGCGCTCAACCCGGTGTCGTAGGCCGCGGGGGACTGCCAGGTCTCGACATGCACCAGCGGCCGCACCGCCCCGGCCGGATCCTCGGCCAGGTCCAGCACGAACCCGGCGACGGCCTCGGCGTCCGCGGCCTCGCCCAGTCCCTGGCCCACGTCTTCCGGGTAGATGTTCGCGCCGTGCACCGACACGGTGGAGTCACTCCGCCCGTGCACGTAGAGCAGCGGCATCCGCAGCACCGGCGCGGCGGACCGGGCGCGGCTCGCGGTCACCGGGTCGAGCCCGAAGTCCCGGCAGATCGCGAGCATCCGGTCGAAGGGCAGCGTCCCGCCTGCGTCGTGCACGTTGTAGCGGATCCGCGGGGACAGCGTCGCGGCCCGGCACACGGTGATCACCAGCTCGCCGGCGGCCGTCTCGGCGTAGTAGTCGGCCGGGTCGTACTGGAACACCATGGGCAGCCGGCCGCTGCTGCCGAACAAGGCCTCGGCCAGTGCCGGGCAGGCTGCGGCCTGCTGCCGCAGCCACACGGTGAGCGGCAGTTCCGCGGCGATCCCGATGTCCAGGTCGCTGGCGCCGTAGGCCGAGTACACAGCGCGGAAGCTGCGTTCCAGCCGGGCCCGCAGCGCCTCGGTCATGCCCTCGCCGCCGACGAAGCCGTACATCCGGTAGCCGGACAGGTCGCCGGCCTGCTCGAGCAGGGCCCGCAGGAACGGCGGGTAGCCGGTGATCAGGTAGGTGTAGTCCGGGCCGAGCAGGTCGAGCACGGAGAGCACCTTGGCTGCCTCAGGGCCGGTGGACTTGATCAGCCCCAGGCGGCCGAGGGCCTGCGCCACATTGGTGCCGGTGGCCCAGGCGCCCATCGAGAACGCGTTGATGGTGACCACCGGCCGGCCCGCCTCCGGCTCGCTGGCCAGCAGATGGCGGACCAGGAGGGCGAGCTTGCGGCGCACCTGCTCGAGTTCGGTCACCGAGCGGACCCAGGTGTACGGCTGGCCGGTCGAGCCGGACGACTCGTCCAGCTCGGCGGCGGCCGGGAGCACGCCGTAGCGACACCGGGCCGCCAGTGGGTAGGCGTCGATGTAGGACTTCTTGTCGGTCACCGGCAGCGCGCGCAGCCAGTCGGCCGCCGCGGCCCGGGGCGGCACGGTGCCGACGAAGTCGGCGTACGCGGGCACCGTGGCCAGGGCCCGGCGACCGGCCGCGGCGGCGGCCGGAGCGGACACCAGCCCGGCCAGCCGCCCGGCGCGGCCGGCCATGCGGAAGGCGGGGAGGCTGCGCGTGGCGGCCGAGCCGGCCAGGCGCGAGCAAGCGAGATAGACCATGCCCTAATCGTCGGCAGCTGACTGCCCCGCCGCCTGAGCCCCGGTACTCAACCGCCAGGGGCCACCTACTCAGCAGTACCTACTCATCAGTAGCTGCCCCGGCCGCGCACCCCGGCCAGAAGCTGGCCCTGGCCGGCCGCGCGCCCCGGCCCAGCCGGCCGGGCGCGGGTTCCCGGTTCTGGCGGGAGCGCCCCGGCACGGCGCCGGTGGCCTCCGGGCTAAAGCTGGTTCATGTGGCTACCATGGCGCGATATAGCTGGCTTCCTGATCGAGCTGCCGCTGGCGGGCGTGTGCCTGTGGCTCAGCTACCACACCGAGCAGATCGCGGAACGCCGGATCCAGCTGCTCCGCGGCCGCCGCCGGGCTGCGCGCCATCTCTGAGGGGTAAGGGCTAGCCGGGGCCGTCCGCGATCTCCCGGCCCAGTGCCCGCCGCCGGGCGGCCTGCTCGTTCCTGATCACGTGCATGACCGCGTTGATCAGCGCCAGGTGGGTGAAGGCCTGCGGGAAGTTGCCCAGCTGGCGGCCGGTCCGGGCGTCGATCTCCTCGCCGTAGAGCAGCAGCGGGCTGGCATAGGACAGCACCTTCTCGCACACGTCCCGGGCCCGCTGGTGCTCGCCGATCTCGGCCAGCGCCGACACCAGCCAGAACGAGCAGATGGTGAACGTGCCCTCCTCGCCGGACAGCCCGTCGTCGGTCTCGTCCACCTGGTAGCGCAGCACCAGCCCGTCATCGGTCAGCTCGTCCGCGATGGTCAGCACGGTGGCGCGGACCCGCGGATCGTCCGGGGGCAGGAACCGCACCAGCGGCATCAGCAGCAACGACGCGTCCAGCGCGGTGGTCTCATAGTGCTGGCAGAACACGCCGCGGCCGTCGAGGGCGTTCGCGCAGATGTCGGCGTGGATCTCGTCGGCCGCCTTGCGCCAGGTGCGGGCCAGGTCCCGGTCCCCGCGCACCGTGGCCAGCCGCGCCCCCCGGTCCGCCGCCACCCAGCACATCAGCTTGGACGAGGTGAAGTGCCTGGGCTCGCCGCGCACCTCCCAGATCCCGCGGTCCGGCTGGCGCCAGTGCGCCAGCGCGTGCTCCACCTGCTGCCGGGCCAGGCTCCAGACCCGCTCGTCCAGCCGGTCCCGCGACTTGGTGTGCAGGTAGATGGAGTCCAGCACCACGCCCCACACGTCGTGCTGGGCCTGGTTGTAGGCGCCGTTGCCGATGCGCACCGGGCGCGCGCCCTGATAGCCCTCCAGATGCTCGAGTATCCGCTCGTCCAGGTCACGCCGGCCGTCGATGCCGTAGACGATCTGCAGGTCGCCCCGGTCCCGTTCGACCACATCGCAGATGAACGCGAAATAGTCGCTGGCCTCCCACTCGAAGCCGAGCGAGTACAGGCCCCACAGGGCAAAGGTGGTGTCCCGGATCCAGCTGAACCGGTAGTCCCAGTTCCGCTCGCCGCCCGGGGTCTCCGGCAGCGACGTGGTCGCCGCCGCGGTAATCGCCCCGGTCGGCGCGAAGGTCAGCCCCTTGAGCGTCAGCGCGCTGCGGGCCAGGTGACTGCGCCAGCGATGGTCGGGGAAGTTGCCCCGGGCCAGCCAGTGCTGCCAGTGGTGCGCGGTCCAGACCAGCTTGGCGTAGGCCTCCTGGTAGCTGCCGGGCATCTGGTGGCCCCAGGACAGCGCGCAGAACCGGGTGTCGCCCTCCTTCAGCAGCGTCCGGGCCCGGGCTCCGGATCTCTCCACGCCGATCCGGATGTCAGAGGTCAGGCTGAGGATCAGGTCGGTGCCGGGGACCTCGATGGCCGCCTGGCTGTAGCCCTGCTCGGTGTGCCGCCACTGTGCGCGCTGCCGGCCGTAGTCGAACATCGGCACGCAGTCCATCACCAGCTGCGCCTGGCCGTCCACGCAGCGCACCGTGCGCACCAGCATGTGCTCGGCGTCGTAGTCGGTGGGCGGCCGCAGGTGCGTGCTGCCCTCGGGGTGCTCGTGCCGCCACGGGCCCATGACCAGGCAGTCCCGCACCACGATCCAGCCCTCACCGCAGTCCCAGCTGGTTTCCAGCACCAGGGTGCCGGGCAGGTAGCGCCGGTCGGCCGGCACGCTGACGTCGTCCGGGCCGAACCGGAACCAGCCCGCGTCCCGGTCCAGCATGGCGCCGAAGATGCTCGGGCTGTCCATCTGCGGCAGGCACATCCACTCGACCGAGCCGCTGGGCGCCACCAGCGCGGTGACCTCGCAGTCGGACAGGAACGCGTAGTCCGCGATCGGCGGGTAGGGCGAGAACTCATCGAGGTGGCCGCTGGCCCCTGACGGGCGCTGTCCAGCAGCGATTCGACGGACACGGGTTCCTGCTCTGCCATCGCGGTCACCCTGCTCTGCTGCTCGCCCGAGCTGTTGATCTCCAGTGTGCGGGCGCTACCCCAGCCTGTACAGGACCTTCGCGGGCGGCAGGACAGGCGCGGGCGGGGGCGCGGCGTCAGCGGGGATGGCGGCCGAGCACGAGCACGCCGGCGGTGGCGAACATGCCGCCGTTGCCCAGCACGACGCTGATGTCCGGGCCCGCGACCTGCGCGGCGGCCTCACCGCGGAGCTGGCGCACGCCCTCGGTGATGGCGAACATGCCGTACATCCCGGTGTGCGTGTAGGACAGGCCGCCACCGTTGGTGTTCAGCGGCAGCCGCCCGCCCGGCTCGGTATTGCCCGCCATGATGAACGCCCCGGCCTCGCCTTTGCCCACGAAGCCCAGGGCCTCCAGGCCGTAGATCGGGCAGGTGCGCGAACGCGTCGTAGATCATCAGGTGGCCGACGTCGGCCGACGCCGATGCCCGCCTCGGCCAGTGCGGCCTGCCCGGCCCGCTGGAACGCGCGGGACTCGGTGAAGTCCGCCATCTGCGAGATCATCGGCGTCTCGGCTGACTCGCCGGTGCCGAGCACGTGCACGGCGGGCTTGGGGAAGTCGCCCGCGCGGTCCGCCGAGGTGATCACCAGGGCGCCGCCGCCGTCGGTGACCAGGCAGCACTCCAGCAGGTGGAACGGGTAGGCGATGATCCGGGACGCCAGCACGTCGTCGACCGTGATCGGGTCGCGGAACGCGGCCCGCGGGTTCTTCGCCGCCCACCGGCGCTGCGCCACCGCGACGTAGGCGAGCTGCTCGTGGGTGAGCCCGTAGTCCTTCATGTACCGCAGCGCCGGGATGGTGAACATGCTCGGCGGCCCGAACGTGCCGTACGGCACCTCGAACTGGCCGGCCGGTCGACGACGGCGCGGCCTGGAACCGGGCCTCGCCGACCCGGGACCGGCCGGACTCGCCGTGGGTCACCAGCACCGTCCGCGCGTGCCCGGCCCGGATCGCCGCCGACCGCGTGCCGGACGTGCAGCAGGAACGAGGTGCCGCCGACGCCGGTGCCGTCGATCCAGCGCGGGACGAGGCCGAGCGCGTGCGCGACCTGGACCGGCCCCGGAGTGGCTGACGGTCGCGATCCCGTCGATGTCCCGCAGGCTCAGCCCGGCGTCGGTGACCGCGTTCACCGCCGCTTCCAGGTGCAGCGCCAGCGCTGACGTGGCCGGGCAGCCTGCCGATCTCGTTCGGTCTCGGCCGCGCCCGCGATGATGACCCCCTGGCTGCGGATCACTGGCCGGCCTCCCCGGCCGCCTGCCGGGCGGCCTCCGGGCGGTGGCCGCCGGGGTGAACATCGGCAGCGTGATATCGCCGCGCTGCTCGAACGTCACCCGCAGCGGCATGTCCAGCATCAGCTCCTCGGGGGTGTTCGGCACGCCGACGAGGTTGGTCATCATCCGGGGTCCCTCGGCCAGCTGGACGACGGCGATGGCATACGGCCCGTCGTCCTCGAAGCCGCGGGCGCGGGCCGGTGGTTGATCACGTAGGAGTACAGCGTGGCCGCGCCGCTGGCGGTGAACCACTCGACGCTGACCGAGCCGCAGGCCGGGCACACCGGGCGCGGGTAGAAGTACGGCGTGCGCGCAGTCCGGTGCAGCGCTGCAGGCGCAGCTCGCCCGCGGCACAGCCGTCCCAGAACGGCTGGGTCTCCGGGGTGGGCTCCGGCACCAGCTTGCCGGCCATGCTCACGCCTTCCCGGCCGAGCCGCGGCCCGAACGACCGTTCCACCTGCTCGCCGAGCGTGTCCAGCGACCACGGGCCGGTGCCGATCAGCCGGATCACCGGCTCTGGCTTGTTGTACAGCGCGACCTCGTAGCCCGACGAATGCACGATCTGGCCGGTGATCCAGCCGGACCGCTCGCTGGCCAGGTAGGCCACGACCGGGGCCACGTTGTCCGGGGACCACTCGTCCGCTGTGACCGTCCGGGCCCGGCGCCGGTCGGTCGGCACCGACTCGGTCATCCGCGTCGCCGCGCCGGGCGAGATCGCGTTCACCGTGACCCCGTATTTGGCCAGCGAGTTCGCTGCGGAGTAGGTCAGCCCGACGATGCCCATCTTGGCGGCCGCGTAGTTCGGCTGCCCGGGCGCGCCGTGCAGCCCGGACACCGAGGTGAAGTTGATGATCCGGTTCTGCGCCGACTCGTCCCGCAGCGAGCGCCAGTGCGCCGCCGCGAACTTCGTGGTGTTGAAGGTGCCTTTGAGGTGCACCCGGATCACGTCGTCCCACTCCTGCTCGGTCATGTTGAAGACCATCCGGTCGCGCAGGATGCCGGCCACGTTGACCAGCACGTCCAGCCGCCCGAACTCGCTGATCGCGGCCTTGATCAGGCTCTCCGCCGCGGCGTGCTCGGACACGTCCGCGCGGCTGGCCACCGCCCGCCCGCCCGCCGCGCTGATCTCGTCCGCCACCTGCTGGGCCGGTCCCGCGTCGGTGCCGGAACCGTCCAGCGCCGCGCCGAGGTCGTTGACCACGACCGGCATGCCCTCGCTGGCCAGCAGCATGGCCACAGACCGGCCGATACCCCGGCCCGCTCCGGTCACGATCGCTACCCGTCCGTCCAGACTGCCCATCCCACTCGCCTGACCTTCCTGCCCCGGGCCACCCGGGAATCATCCGTGCGCCGGGACTCCCCGTGCTGCGCAGGGACTTCCCGTGACTAGGTGCACCGTGACTAGAATCGTCTTCTGGAATTAGCTTCTAGGCGGAGGTGGTGGCTGTCAAGGGCGGCCTGCCTGGGCTGGCGCTGCGGGCTGGTGCGCGGCGGCTGGCCGCCGGAGGTGGCACGATGGTAGCGGCACGCATGGTAGCGGCACGATCCCGAGCGCGGACTTCGGTGAGGAACCAGATGAGCAAGCAGCCGCCGGCCCGGGCCGACCGGCCGGCCAGCGGAGCGTGGCAGTGGGGGCGCACCGCGCAGACCCAGCGCGCGCTGCTCGATGCCGCCCGGCAGGTCTTCACCGAGCAAGGCTTCAGCCACGCCAGCATCGCGGACGTGGTCGAGCGGGCCGGCTCCAGCGTGGGCAGCCTCTATCACCACTTCGGCGGCAAGAGCGAGCTGTTCCTCGCCCTCTGGCAGGAGCACCAGCAGACCCACGAAGAAGCCGCCAGCAAGGCAGTCGCGCAGGCCCGGCGGACCGGGGTGACCGACACCACCGAGCTGTTCTGCACCGGCGCGCGGGCGTTCCTGGAGGGCAGCTGGCTGCGCCGGGACCTGGCCCTGCTGTTCGTCTCCGGGGACGGGCCGCCCGGCTTCGAGGTGGTGCAGCGGCACCGTGGCAGCGAGTGGGTGGCGCAGAACGACGCCCTGCTCGGCTTGCCGGATACCTCGCTGGACCGGCTGTACGCGGCGGTGCTCACCTCCCTCATCGGGGAGGGGGCCCGCGAGGTGGCCGCGGCCAGGAACCGCCGTCAGGCCAACGGGATCATCGACGCGGTGATCGAGTACGCGCGCCGGCTGATGGCCGAAGGCGTGTGGCGCCCGGCTGACCCCGCTGACCTGGCGCCCGTGGTCGCGGACACTGTGGTCGCGGACGCCGTGGTCACGGACGCGGTGGTCACGGACGCGGTGGTCGCGGACGCGGTGGTCACGGACGCGGTGGTCACGGACGCGGTGGTCACGGACGCGGTGGTCACGGACGCGGTGGTCACGGACGCGGTGGTCACGGACGCGGTGGTCACGGACGCGGTGGCCGCCCGCCCGCGTACCCGGCGCACCCCGCCAGCCCGGCGCCCGGCCGCCCCCCGGCGCGCCACCACGACCTAGCGCCAGCCGCATTCGGGCCCGGCCAGTAACACGCCGCCCGGCCAGTAACACGCCGGGCCCGGCCAGCAGCGGCCCGGCCGGGCGAACGCCAGCCCGGTCCGGGGCACCGGCCGCCCGCCATCATCCTCAGCTGCCGCGGCCCGGCGTGCCCTGATCCCGCTGCCGTGGCCGCCCGGCCTTGACAACAGGCCGCCCGCGAGTTTCCATCTGCTTAGAATCAAATTCTAAAATTCAAAATCAAAATCCAGCAACGAAACCCGGCCCGCCCCGCTCGGGCAGCCACAGGACGCACTGGCAGGAGGCCCGTCATGGATCTTGACCTCGGCCCGGAGATCGCGCAGTTCCGCGCGGAGTTGCGGGACTGGATTGGCACGCACGCGCCGGACGGGCTGGCCGGGCGCACCGACTGGAGATCGCGGTGCCGACCACCGGCGGCTACCGGAACGAGGAAATGGCCCAGGCGCTCGCCGCACCCGGCCTACGCCGAGTGGGAGCGCGTGCTGGCCGGAGCCAGGCTGATCTGCCCGCAGTGGCCTGCCGAATTCGGCGGCCAGGACATGGACGCGGTGCGGGTCGCGGTGCTGAACGAGGAGTTCTACCGGGCCGGCCTGCCGCGGGTGATCCGCGGTATGGGCGAGGCCCTGGTCGGCCCGTCGATCATCGTGCACGGCACCCCGGAGCAGCGCGGGCACTTCCTGCCCCGCATCATCAGCGGCGAGGACATCTACTGCCAGGGCTTTTCCGAGCCGGATCACGGCTCCGACCTGGCCGCGGTGGAGACCCGGGGCGAGCTGGACGGCGATGAGCTCGTCATCACCGGGCAGAAGGTGTGGACCTCCGGCGCGGCCCGGGCGACCATGATGTTCGCGCTGATGCCGGACTGATCCGGCGGCCGAGAAGCATGCTGGCCTGTCCTACGTGCTGTTCCCGTTCACCGGGCCGGAAGTCCAGTACCGGCCGATCAGGCAGATGTCCGGGGCGGCGGAGTTCTGCGAGGACTTCCTCGACGGGGTGCGCGCCCCGCTGTTCAACGTGATCGGCGGGCTGAACAACGGCTGGCGGGTCGCCATGACCACGCTCGGGCACGAGCGTGGTGGCCGTGCCACCGTCCAGCACCTGCGCTTCGAGCGGGAGTTCTGGGAGCTGGTCGAGACGGCCCGGAAGTACGGCCGGATCAGCGACCCGCTGGTCCGCCAGCAGCTGGCGGAGGCCTACACCGGTGTCCAGCTGATGCGGTTCGCCGGGTTGCGCACGCTGGCCCAGGTCGCCGGAGGACGGCCGCCGGGTCCGGAGGCCTCGGTCGCCAAGCTGTTCTGGAGCGAGTACCACAAGCGGCTCGGCGAGATCGCGATCGGCATCATCGGCCCGGACGCCCTGATCCGCCCCGAGGGGCCGGCTACCCGACCAGTACCTGGCAGAACGTGTTCCTGAGCAGCCGCTCCGGGACCATCTACTCCGGCACCAGCGAGATCCAGCGCGGCATCATCGGCGAGCGCGCGCTCGGCCTGCCCAAGGAGCCGCGGGTCGCCGGGTAATGAACCAGCCACGAGTATCCAGGAGCGCTCCGGCCGTGCCGTCCGCTCACGGCCCGCAGGCCAGCGCCGCCCAGCTGGGCAATGGCCGGGTGGGCGACGGCCAGCTGGCTGGTCAGGTAGCCGCCAGGCGGCCCGGCCACGACCTGGTCACCCCGGAACGGCTGCGGGAGTTCTTCGCGCCGCGCCGGATCGCGCTGGTCGGCGCGTCCGACACGTCAGGCTGGGCCCGGTTCATCGCCGTGGCGAACGCCGCCGCGGGCTTCCCCGGCGCGCTGCTCCCGGTGCACCCGCGGCACCGGACCGTTTTCGGCCTGCCCGCCGTGCCCAGCCTGCGTGACCTGGCCGAACCAGCGGACCTGGCGTTCATCCTGGTGCCGACGCACGCGGTGGAAGACGTGATCGACGACGCGGCCGCGGCGGGCGTGCGTAACGCGATCGTGCTCGCCTCCGGTTACCGCGAGGTCGGCGCGGCGGGCCGCATGCTGGAAGACCGGCTGGCCCAGCGGGCCGCGGCCCAGGGGATCGTCCTGCTCGGGCCGAACTGCCTGGGTTTCCTCAACGTCCATTCCGGTGCCGCGCCGTTCGCGCTGACCGTGCCGGTGCCGTTGCTGCCCGGGCCGGTGGGCATCGCGCTGCAGAGCGGTGCGCTGGGCAGCGTGGTGCTGGCCTTCGCCCGGTCCCGGGCCATCGGCGTGAGCACCCTGGCCACCATGGGCAACGAGTCGATGATCAGCACCACCGACGTGGTCGAGTACCTGATAGCCAACGAGCAGACCCGGGTGATCTGCCTGTTCCTCGAGGAGATCGGCGACCCGGACCAGTTCGCCCAGGCCGCGGAAAAGGCGGACCGGGCGGGCAAGCCCATCGTCGCGCTCAAGGCCGGGTCCAGCCCGGTCGGCCAGGAGGCCGCGCTGGCGCACACCGGCTCGGTGGCTGGCAACGACGCCGTGGTGGATGCCGCGCTGCGGCAGCTGAACGTGATCCGGGTGACCAGCCTGGAGGAACTGCTCAGTACCGCCGCGCTGCTCGGCTATGACCAATGGCCGCGCGGGCGCCGGATGGGCGTGCTGACCGCCTCCGGTGGTGCCTGCGACATCATCGCTGACCGGGCCAGCGCCGAAGGCATCGAGATCCCCCCGTTCGCGGCGGAGACCGCCGCGGCGATCACTCCGCACCTGCCGCCGTTCGCGTCCGCACGCAACCCGCTCGATGTGACCGGCTACGTCCTGGCCAACCCGCGGACCAATGCGCTGACCCCGGTGGATCACGCGCTGGAGGTGGCCCTGGCCGATCCTGGGCTGGACTTCGTGCTGTTCTCCGGGGTCACCATCCCGGAGGTCCGCCCGCTGGACGAGGGCATGGCCCGCATGGTGGAAGAGCGGGTCGCCTGGCTCGGCAAGCGGATCGCGACCGCCCCGATCCCAGTGATCCCGGTCGGCTCGACCTGCGTGGACGTCTCCGGCTACAGCCGGGAACTGCTCAGCCAGCACCGGATCCACCTGCTCGGCGGCATCGACCTCGGCGTGCGGGCGCTCGGCAACGCGCTGCGCTGGCTGGAGGGGCGGGGCACGGTGCGGTACGAGCCGCGGCCGCCCCGGTCCGGGCCAGCCGCGGCCACCGCTGTTTCCTGGCCCGAAACCGCGGCTCGCGACCTGCTCGCGGCCGGTGGCGTGACCACGGTCCCAGCGGAGCTGGTGAACTCCGCGGACGCGGCCGCCGTGGCCGCCCGGCGGATCGGGCTGCCGGTCGTGCTGAAGGTGGTCTCAGCGCAGATCACGCACAAGTCCGATATCGGCGCAGTGGCCCTGGACGTGCGCGGCGACCAGCAGGTCCGGGAGGCCTACCAGCGGGTCCGCGCGGCTGGCGAGCGCGTCCCCGGCGCCATCGTCGAGGGCGTGCTGGTCCTGCCGATGCGCTCCGGCGGGGTGGAGCTACTGGCCGGGGTGACCGTTGACGCGACGTTCGGGCCAGTGCTGGCGGTCGGCCTCGGCGGCGTCTGGGTGGAGGTGCTCGCGGACACCAGCCTGCGGGTGCTGCCAGCCCGCGCGGCGGAGATACGGCGCATGCTCGGCGAGCTCCGCGGGGCCCCGTTGCTGCGCGGGGCGCGGGGCCGCCGGCCCGCTGATCTCGACGTGCTAGCCCAGGTGATCGAGAACATCGGTGCCGCCGCGCTGTCCCTGGGCGGCTCGCTGCGCGCGCTGGAAGTCAACCCACTGTGGGTGGACGGGGACCAGATCGAAGCGCTCGACGTGCTGATCGTGACGGAGAACGGAGCTGAGCAATGAACATCGGTGTCAGTGCGGAGCAGCAGGAACTGCGCGCGTCGGTGCGCCGCTTCCTGGCCGACCGGGCGCCGCTAGCGCGGGTCCGCGAGCTGATGGAGACGGCGGACGGGTCGGATCCTGCGGTCTGGCAGCAGGCGGGCGCGCAGCTCGGGCTGCAGGGCATCGCCATCCCGGAGGAGTACGGCGGGGCTGGCTTCTCCTTCGCCGAGCAAGCGATCGTGCTGGAAGAACTCGGCGCCGCCTTGTACGGCGGCCCGTACCTGGCCAGCGCGGTGCTCGCCGCCACCGCCCTGCTGGCCAGCCAGGACGAGGGCGCCCGGGCTGCCCTGCTGCCGGGGATAGCCTCCGGGGAAACCGTGGCCACCCTGGCCTTCACCGAGGACGACGGATCATGGGAGCCCGGCTCGATCCGGCTGGCCGCGGCCAAGAACGGGGACGGCTGGCGGCTGGACGGGCATAAGAACTTCGTGCTGGACGGGCACACCGCGGGCCTGATCCTCACTGTCGCCGCCACCGACGCGGGCCTGTCGCTGTTCGCGGTGGACCCGGCCGCGGCCGGGCTGAGCCGGTCCGCCCTGCCCACCCTGGACCAGACCAGGAAGCTGGCCCGGCTGGAATTCAGCGCGGTACCGGGCCGTCTGATCGGCTCGCCCGGCGACGGCCGGGCGGTGCTCGAGCACACCCTGGACGTGGCCGCCATCGCCCTGGCCGCCGAGCAACTCGGCGGCGCGCAGCGGGCGCTGGACATGGCGGTCGGCTACGCCAAGATCAGGCATCAGTTCGGGCGGCCGATCGGCAGCTTCCAGGCGATCAAGCACCGGTGCGCGGACCTGCTACTCGAGGTGGAGTCGCTGCGCTCCGCCGTGGCCTATGCCGCGGCAGCGGTCGCGGAACGCTCACCGGAAGTCCCGGTGGTCGCCTCGCTGGTCAAGGCCTACGGCTCCGAGGTGTACTTCCACGTCGCCGCGGAGAACATCCAGATCCACGGCGGGATTGGCTTCACCTGGGAACATGACGCCCACCTGTACTTCAAGCGGGCCAAGTCCAGCGAGCTGTTCCTCGGCGACGGCGCCTACCACCGCGAGCGCCTGGCCACCCGCATCGGCCTCTGACCCAGCCCGGCCCTGACCCAGCCCAGCCGCTGGCAAACACATCCCACCAACCCCAACCCGGGGCCGCTGGAAAGCCTTAAGTGGTGGGGATTATGCATATTTGATGCATTCCCCACCACATAGCGGCCTGCACTGTCCCGGTTCATGATCATCTGGGGCTGGGCTGGGCTGGGCTGGGCTGGGCTGGGCTGGGCTGGGCTGGCCTGGGCTGGGGTAACGGCCGGGCTGGGGCTGGGGGCGGCCGGCGGGCGGAGTGGCCCCGCGACGGTAATCCCTTGATCATCAAGGCTGAGGTGCTGGTGCTGGTGCTGGTGCTGGTGCTGGGGCGGGGTAGCGGGGGGCGTGCGGGCGGTGCTCGCCGACGATACGGGCCTGGGTGAGGGCGGCGGCGAAGCTGGCGGGGGAGTCGAAGTCGGGCATCTCGACATAGGCGGCGCCGATGCCGGCCGGGTCGTGCGCATCCGAGCCAGCGGCGCCGGGCAGGCCGGCCCGGACGGCCGCCGCGGCGGCCCGCTGGTTCAGCGCCGGGTCGGCGATCTTGGCGTTGAACACCTCGATGACGTCGGCCAGGCCAGCGCCGCACAGGCGGCCCAGGGCCGGGCCCAGGCTGGACCGGACCGGGTCGAACGGGTGCGGCACGTAGACCAGGCCGCCCTGCGCCCTGATCCGCTGGGCCACCTCGGTGAGCGGCAGCACATAGGGGATGCGCTCGGTGAGGAACAGCCCGATGACGTCGCCGTCCGGGGTGCGGATCTCCTCGCCGATGATGATCCGGACACCCATGTCCCGCTGGGCGGCGGCCAGCGCGGCACTGATGACGTTGTGGTCGGTGATGCAGATCGCGTCCAGCTGGTTCGCCGCGGCCCGCGCGGCGAGCTCGTCCACGGTGGTGACGGCGTCACCAGAGTCGACGGTGTGCAGGTGACAGTCCACCCGGATCCAGCCCGGCGGCAGCGCCGCGGAACTGTCCGGCCCGGGGGCGCGGGCGGTCACCGGGACCGGCTGGCCCGGTTCCCCGGCTCCGGCGGGTCCGTCCGCCCGCGGCATGTCGGCCGCTACCCGGCGGCAGGCGCGGCGACGCCGAACTCCGCCAGCAGGTCCTGCGAATAGGTGATCCGGCCGGTCAGCGTCTGCGGGGCACGCTGGCACAGCAGCAGCGCCGCCTCGGCCATCACCGCGGGCGGCTCGTTGTCCGGGCTGTCCGCGGTGGTCAGCTGGTGGAAGATCGTGCCGGGTGTCGGCACCACCCGGTTCGGGGACAGCGCGTTGACCGCGATGTTGTCCTGGTACAGCTCGGCCGCCAGGCCGGTGGAGAAGCGTTCCAGGGCGGCCTTGCACATCCCGTATACCGTGCTGCCGCGGGCCGCCCAGGCGGCCGGTGGCATGGCCGGGTGGCGGGCGGCGCCGGAGGAGATGTTCAGGATCCAGCCCGCGCCGCGGGCCCGCATGCCCGGCAGGACCAGGGTGGCCAGCTGCACCGGGGCCTCCACCTGTACCGCGAACATCAGCGCGTAGCGCTTCGGGGTGAAGTCCTCGATCCGGGTGAAGTAGGTGACCGCGGCGTTGCTGACCAGGATGTCCGGGGCGGCGAGCTGCCGGGTGGTCTCCTCGACCAGCCGCTCCCGGTCCGCGGGCCGGGCCAGGTCCACCCGGACGGCGACCGCGGTGCCGCCCGCCGCCCTGATCTGCGCGGCGGTCCCGTCGATGGTCCCCTCCAGCACGGCCGGGGCTCCCTCGGTGGTCCGCGCGGCCACCACCACCGCGGCGCCTGCCACGGCGAACCGGCGGGCGATCTCCGCGCCGATGCCACGGCTCGCGCCGGTCACGATGGCTACCTTCCCGTCCAGCACGCCCATGCCGATCACTCCCTGGCCCGCCAGCGAAACCGGATACTAGAAGCTGATTCTGTACGTCATTGGACCGGCCGCGGGCCCGGCCGTCAACCCCTGGCAGGCCCGGTTGACAGGGCCAGCGGTGCGTTGAAGAATTCATTCTAGAAAATTGTTCTAATACTTGCGGTGTGGTGAGGTCGCCATGGTAGTGGACCACAGCCTGATCGGGGCGGCGGGCGAACCGCGGGAGCGCTCGTGGACGTCGGCCGACGCGCTGCTGTACGCGGTCGGGGTCGGGGCCGGCCTGGGCGAACCCCCTGCGTGAGCTGGAGTTCACTACGGAGAACTCCGCGGGCATCAAGCAGCAGGTGCTGCCCACGTTCGGCGTGCTGCTGGCCCAGTCCGGGACGGGGCGGAGCCTGGGCGACTTCGACCGGGCCCAGCTGGTGCACGCGGAGCAGGCGTTCGAGCTGCACCGGCCGCTGCCGGTGGCCGGGACGGTGCGCACGGTCAGCACGGTGACGGGCATCTACGACAAGGGCTCCGGCGCGCTGGTGGTCACCGAGAGCGTCGCGGTCGACGCCGCGACCGGCGAGCCGCTGGTCACCAGCTGGAGCGGGGTGTTCATCCGGGGGGAGGGCGGCTTCGGCGGCGACCGCGGCGGCAGCGCGCCGTGGGCGAAGCCGGGGCGTGATCCGGACGTGCGGGTGGTCATGCCGACCAGGCCGGAGCAGGCGCTGCTGTACCGGCTGTCCGGGGACCGGAACCCGCTGCACGCCGATCCGGCGTTCGCGGCCCGGGGCGGTTTCAGCCGGCCCATCCTGCACGGGCTGTGTACCTACGGGATCACCGGCCGGGCGCTGCTGCAGGAACTGTGCGCTGGTGATCCAGCCCGGTTCCGGTCCATGTCCGGCCGGTTCAGCCGGCCGGTGCTGCCCGGCGAGTCTCTGGTGGTCTCGATCTGGCTGGAGGACGGCGGAGCGGTGTTCCAGACCGCTAAGGAGGACGGCACGGTGGTCATCGACCGCGGCCGGATGCAGTCGCGCGATCCGGCCGCGGCCACCGCGGACCCGGCCACCGCGGACCCGGGCGCCGTGGTTCCGGGCGCCGCGGTTCCGGCCACCGCGGACCCGGCCACCGCGGACCCGGCCACCGCGGACCCGGCCACCGCGGACCCGGGCGCCGTGGTTCCGGGCGCCGTGGCCTAGCCCGCGGGCTGCGCGCCGGCCGGTGCCGCTGGTTCCCCGACCTGGCTGGCCGCGGCGGCAGGCACGTACGCGTGCCAGGACGGCTGGGTCACCGACAAGTTGACATTGGCCTGGGCCAGCGTCAGCCGGCTGCCCGGGACCCGCGTGTTCGGGTTGCTCTGCGGGCTGGCCCACTGCACCGCCCGGCAGGTCATGCCGTGCACGATGGTCCCGATGATCGCCGCGGCCTCGGCCTGGGACAGCGCCCAGTTCGCCAGCCAGCAGTCCACGTGCCCGTAGTACCAGGTCGGGCCGAGCGCCTTGAGCGCCGCCAGGACCGCGGCGAGGGAACTGTCCGAGCCGTAGACAGTGGTCCAGGTGATCCCGGCGGCAATCCGCAGCCGCACCCCCTGGGCGGCCTGAGCCGGGGTGACCGCGGCCGTCTCGACGTCGAACACGTCGCACCCGGTGGCCTTGAAGTGCGGGTAGCCCTGCTCGATGCGGACCTTCCCGGCCCTGGGGAAACGGGCCCAGTCCGCGGCGGTCCAGATGATATCGGCGGTGCCGGACACGTATCCGGCCACCTTGGGCGAGCTCACCGGGATGTTGTGCACGCTGTCGTGGATGGCGTCGATCATCGTCGTGGTGGCCATGGTCGCCTTTCTAGCGCAGCCAGGCGCTATGGGTCAGCTGCAATCGGGGGAAGCTCAATACAACACGTGGTTCAGGGCTGGCGCTACGTCAGCAAGGTTACGGAGCGGCTGGCTGAGGCCACCGCCGCGGCGGGCCAGGGCCGCGGCGGCCCGCTCGGATTCGGGCGTGGGCAGCGGGCAGAGCACGTGCAGCCGGCTGATCCCGGTCAGGGCCAGCGCCGGATCCCCGCCGGTGGTCCGCAGGCAGTCCGACAGCAGCACCGCCACCCGCTCCTCGGCCGGGGCGCTGGCCAGCTGGGCCGCGGCGGCCCGGAGCGCGGCCGCCAGATCGGTCACCCCGTGCCCGCGCAGCGCCACCAGCTCGCCGACCAGATCACCGGGGGCGCGGTAGGTGCCCTGCGGCTGCAGCACGGTGGCGCTGCCGCTGAACGCGATGATCGCCGGAGCCAGCCTGGTGTCGGCGGCCAGCACCACGCTGGCCGCGGCCACGGCCGCGATGGCGACCGCGAGGCCCGACATCGAGCCGCTGCAGTCCACGAGCAGGCACAGCGCCCGGCGGTGCGCGTGCCAGGACCGGGTCACCAGGTCGCCGGGTTCCGGCGGCCAGCGGCCGGGCCAGCGGTCCAGCGTGCGGTCCAGGTCCAGGTCGCCCTCGGCGCGGGCCGGGCCCAGGCGGCGGGTGCCCCGGGCTGGCTGCTGGCCGGCCCGGGCCAGCCGGAAGAAGACCTGCGCGGCCAGCCGCCGGGCGGCGGCGCGCAGGTCACGGTCGGTGGCCCGGGCGAGATCAGCCAGGATGGTCAGGGCGGCGCCCGGGTCAGCGGCCAGCAGCCTGGCGAACGCCTCCTCATCCAGCTCGCCGACCTCGGGTGAGACGTCGGCCAGCGAGGAGTGCCGCGCGGCCAGCTCGGCACGGCTGATGGTCCGGGTGCTGCCCTGGCTCCGGTCCCGGCGGGTAGCGGACGCGGACGCCTGGCGGGGCGGGGTGCCTGCCGCGGCGGACGGCAGGCGGTCAGCTTTTCCCCGGCCGTCCAGCGAGCTGCCGGGGGGATCGGGTGGAGCGTCCTCCGGGGGCAGCTCGGGGGCCGGGGAGTCAGCGGGCCACAGCTCCGCCAGCAGCTCGTCGATGACCGACTCCGGCGTCCGGTCGCATCCGTCGGCGATCCGGATCCGGCCGGACAGCGCGGCGTGGGCGCCGTCGCGGGCGGTCGGCCGGGCCATCCGGGGCTCGCCGCGCAGCCGGGTCAGCCCGGTCAGCAACAGCACCAGGTCGATCGAGCCCCGCACGGACGAGCCCATGCGCACGTCGCGGTGCTCCCGGGTGGCCCGGGTAAGTGCCACCGCGAACCGCACCACCTGACCGTTCTCGCCGGTCGCCGCGGCGGTGATCTCCCGCTCGGCGGCAGCGTCCTGGTAGCCGAGCACCACCCGGCAGATCCGGTCGGCGATGGCCTGGCTCACCCGCGCGGTGCCGATCGCGTCGAACGGGTTCATGGCGGCGACCAGCCGGAACCCGGCCGCAGCCCGCACCGCGCCCAGCCGGGGCACCGCTATCTCCCCCTCGGTCAGCACGGTGATCAGGACGTTGAGGGTCTCCTCCGGAACCCGGTTGAACTCCTCCAGGTAGAGCAGGGCTCCGGCGCGCATCGCCCGCAGCAGCGGGCCGTCGGTGAAACTGGCCGGCACGTACCCTTCGGCGAGTACCTGGGCCGGGTCGTACTGCCCGATCAGCCGGGCCGGGGTGAGTTCCGCATTGCCTTCGGCAAACACCATCACGGTCCCGGCCTGGCGGGCGATGTCGCGGAGCAGGGTGGATTTGCCGGTGCCCGGCGGTCCTTCGATCACCACGTGCCGGCCGGCCTGGAGGGCGACCGTGAGCACTTCACGCTCCCGGCGCAGCCCCACGATCGGCGGTCCCGGTCCCGGTCCCGGTCCCGGTCCCGGTCCCGGCCCCCGTGCCGCCGGTGACCCTGGCCCGGCCAGTGGCGCTAGCGCAGATGATCGGGCCCGCCCGGATGACCGGGCCGGCCCGGGAGGCAGATCTGGCTCAGGCGCCGGCATACAGGATCACGCCGCGGACGTTCTTGCCGTCCAGCAGGTCCTGGTATCCCTGGTTGACCTGGTCGAGGGTGTAGGTGTTGGTGATCAGCTCATCCAGCTTGAGGTCGCCGGCCTGGTACAGCTCGACCATCCGCGGGATGTCGTGGAACGGGTCGCCGGACCCGAACAGGCTGCCCTGGATCCGCTTCTCGAACAGGGTGAGGATCGCCCCGGGGATCTCGATCGTGTTCTTGGTCGGATCGGCCAGCCCGGTCACCACGACCGTGCCGCCCTTGCGGATCGCGTTGAACGCGCTCGTGACGACTTCGGAGGTCACCACGCCCACCGTGACGATCGCCTTGTCGGCGCCCACCCCGCGGGTCAGCTCGGTGATCAGCTCCTGGGCCTGCTCGGCGGTCTCGCAGCTGTGCGTGGCCCCGAGCTGCTCGGCCATCTCCCGCTTGTTGGCCAGCGGGTCGATCGCCACCACGTTCCGCGCGCCGGCCAGGGCGGCGCCCTGCACGGAGTTGATGCCGATGCCGCCGACACCGTAGATCGCAATCGTGTCACCCGGCTCGGTGGCCGCTGCGTGCACCGCCGAGCCGAAGCCGGTCGGCACCCCGCAGCCGATGAGCACGACCTTGTCCAGCGGCAGGTCCTGGTCGACCTTGATAGCGGAGTTCTCCGAGATGACCGCCCGCTCCGAGAACGTGCCGAGCATGCACATGCCGCCGAAGTCCTCGCCGCCGCCGTGGAACCGGTAGGTGCCGTCCGGCAGGCAGCCGTCCAGGATCGTGGCGCCCATGTCGCACAGGTTCGACTTGCCGGTCGAGCAGAACCGGCAGTGCCCGCAGACGGGCAGGAACGAGCAGATCACGTGATCACCGGGCTTCAGCCGGGTCACGCCTTCGCCCACTTCCTCGATGACCCCGGCGCCCTCGTGCCCGCCGACCAGCGGGAAGCGCGGCACGATGTCGCCGTGCCGGAGATGTTCATCGGAGTGACACAGGCCCGCGGCGACGTACCGGATGAGCACCTCGCCGGCCTTGGGCGGATCCAGGTCGAGCTCAGTGATCTCAAAGTCCTGGCCTGTGCCACGCAAGACCGCGGCCTTGGTCTTCATTGACCCCTCCTGTTTCGGTGACCTTGGTTGCCACCCTAGATGCGGACCGGGCCGGGGGACCAGCCCTCGAGCTGCGGTGATCCAGGCAGGCCACGGTCCCGGATCCAGGCAGGCCACGGTCCCGGATCCAGGCAGGCCACGATCCCGGCTATGGCGCGGCGTGGTCCGGGCGAAGTTTCTGGACCCAGGGTGTTGCCGAAGCGGCCCGCCCGGCGCAGATTGGTGGTGCCAATGCGCGTAACCAGCTCGCGGTGAGTGCGTTACCAGTGCGGGCTGGCCGGCGGTGGGGATCGATAAATCGGCGGGGATCGATGAAGGGGCGCCCCCAATGCGGCTATTCTCCTGGGCTAATCGGCTGTCTGGCATATCGGCGCTGGTCACCGGCGCGGCATTAGCACTGGCGCTGGGGAGCGGCCTGCCCGCGGCGGCCGCTCAGCCGGTCGCGCTGGCCGGGACGGCCGCGGTGGTGCCACCGAACCCGGCCGGTGAACTCGACTGCAACGGCCTGAGCCCCATCCAGCATCCGGTGAAATCGGCCCTGCCGTGCATTGACCCGCGGGGCAACTGGGGCGGCCGGTTCTATGAGAACGGGCACTACATCGGGCACGACGAGCCGTCCATCCGGTTCGTCTCGGGCCAGCCTGGGTCCGGTAGCAATGTCACCTTCAACGAGAAGCTTCCGGTGGAGCCGGCGGCACTGCCCACCGTGCGCCATCCCGGGCACGACGTCACGCATACCTTCGAGCTGTCGGTCGCGCCCTGGTTCTCCACGGACGTGTGCGATCCGCAGTCCGCGCCGCTGACACCCTGCCGGCCAGAGTCCGACGCCAACGCGCCGTCCGGCTCCTACCTGGGTGCTGGCGCGGCCTTCGTCGAGCTGCAGTTCTACCCACCGGGCTTCGCTCCCTTCGCCGACAACATCAGCTGCGACAACACGCACTGGTGCTCCGCGCTCAACATCGACAGCCTGGAGTGCACCGGGAACGGATCCGGGTCCAGCACCTGCAACCCGCAGTGCACCGAGCCGGTCAACTTCGGCTTCGTGCAGACCAACGGGGTGCCCCCCGGGCCGCCGAGCCCGCAGCTCAGCAACTCGGCTACGTTCACCCCGAACCGGCACACGCTGCTGATGAACCCGGGGGACAAGATCACCGTCCGGATGTTCAACGCGAAGATCCCGGGAGGTCATGCGCTCGAAGTCCAGGAGACCGACTGGTCCACCGGGCGCAGCGGCTACATGATCGCCTCGGCCGCCAACGGCTTCATGAACACCAACCCGGCGACCTGTGCCGGGACCCCGTTCAACTTCCAGCCGGAATACTCCAGCGCCCGGGCCCAGAACATCCTGCCCTGGGGTTTCGGGCCGTACATGATCAACACCCAGTTCGAGATCGGCCACTTCGAGCCGTGCACGTCGGTCAGCGGCGCGGCCACGACCCCGCTCGGCACCGGCACCGACACCTATTACACGACCTGCTCGGGCCCGTATGAGACGGCCGCGGACAGCCCGACCGGGGTCGAGCCGGACGACTCGCCCTGCTACCCAGCCGGGGATACGCACGGCGGCACCACGGCGCCCAACCTGGTGACCGGCTGCGACGTGTTCTTCGATGCGATCGGCGACCTGGACTACGACGGCACCCCGTACTACCGGGACTGGCCCAACTCGGTCACCCCGGACCGGTACCCGTCGTCGTTCCTGCAGCAGCAGCCGACCACGGACGGCGGTTACCGCTATCCGGCCATCCAGTTCGTCACCGACGCCAGCGCGACCGAGCTCAACACGAACTGCAACACGGTGACCGGCGCGGGCTGCGTGCTGCCGCCCAAGGGACCAGGAGACTTCTATCCCTTCTGGACCCAGGCCAGGGTCGGCGGCCACTGCGTGTGGGAGTTCGGCAACATGCGGAACGGCAACACCTTCGGCGGTGATGCCCAGTACGGCTCGGTCGGGCCGGGCACGATCGGCGCCTTTGCCGGGCCGGTCCGCGCCAACCCGGAGTGCTGACCGCCGCGCAGGCCGCTACCAGCTGCTGTCCGCGCTCGCCCCCCGGAAAGGACACCGCGCCGTAACATCCGGAAGCAGGCCCGCCGAACCCGGGAGGGACACCTGTGCCGGTCACGAAACTGCTGGTGGCCAACCGCGGCGAGATCGCCATCCGGATCATGAGCTCGGCCGCGGCACTGGGCATCCCGGCCGTGGCCGTGTACGCCGAGGACGACGCCGCGTGCGCGCACGTCCGGCACGCCGATGAGGCGGTCCCGCTGGCCGGGGCCGGGCCAGCCGCCTATCTCGACGCCAGCCAGCTGGTCGGGGCCGCGGTCCGGGCCGGCTGCGACGCACTGCATCCCGGCTACGGGTTCCTGTCCGAGAACGCGGCGTTCGCCGCCCGGTGCGCCCAGGCCGGCCTCACGTTCGTCGGCCCGGCGCCGGACACCCTGGCGCTGCTCGGCGACAAGTCACGTGCCCGTGGCTATGCCCGTGACCTGGGCATCCCGGTGCTTTCCGGCACCGCCGGGCCCGCCGACCTGGCCACCGCGCAGGCCTTCCTGGACGGGCTGGGACCGGGCGGCGCGGTGATGCTCAAGGCCGTGGCCGGCGGCGGCGGCCGGGGCCTGCGGCCGGTCAGCCACGGCGACGACCTGGCCGCCGCCTACCAGCGGGCCCGGTCCGAGGCCGAGCATGCGTTCGGCGACGGGGCGCTCTACGCCGAGCAGCTGCTCCGCGGCGCCCGGCATATTGAGGTCCAGCTCGCCGGGGACGGCACCGGCGCCGTCATTCACCTGGGTGAGCGCGACTGCAGCCTGCAGCGGCACCGGCAGAAGCTGATCGAGATCGCGCCCGCACCGGGCCTGGCTCCGGCGGTCCGGGAGCGGCTGCTCAGCGCCGCGGTGGCGATCGGCGCTGGCCTGGCTTACCAGGGCCTGGCCACGGCCGAGTTCCTGGTCACCCCGGATGGCTTCGTGTTCCTTGAGGTGAACCCCAGGATCCAGGTCGAGCACACGGTCACCGAGGAGGTCACCGGAGTGGACCTGGTGGCGGCCGCGCTGCGCCTCGCGGCGGGCGCGACCCTGGCCAGCCTCGGGCTGGACCCGGCGCCCGCACCGCGCGGCTGCGCGGTCCAGGCCCGGGTCGCCGTCGAGACGCTGCGGCCGGACGGCACGGTCCGGGCCAGCGGCGGGGTGCTGGCCCGGTTCCAGCCGCCCGGCGGCCGTGGCGTCCGGGTGGACAGCCACGGCTACGCCGGCTACCCGGTCAACCCCCGCTACGACGCGTTGCTGGCCAAGATCGTGGTCAGCGATCCGCGCGCTGACCTGCGCAGCGTGCTGCACCGGACGGCGCATGCGCTAGCCCAGTTCGACCTGGCCGGCCTGCCCACCAACCTGTCCCTGCTCCGCGTCCTGATCGGCCGCCCGGAACTGGCCGCTGGTGCCACGCACACCACGTTCGTGGACGATCACCTCGGCGAGCTGCTCGGCGCCGCGGGGCTCTTGTCCGCAGCAACGGAAACCCCGCCGCCGGAAACGGGCACCCCCGCGCCTGCGGGGACGGTCCCGGTCCGCAGCCCGCAACAGGGACTGGTGGCCGAGATCACCGCCCAGCCGGGGGACGCCGTGGCCGCGGGCGCTGTGCTCGTGGTCATCGAGGCGATGAAGATGGAGCACGTCATCGCGGCCCCGCGGCCCGGTTTCGTGCAGGCGGTCCTGGTCAAGGCCGGCGACACGGTGGAGGCGGGCGCGCCGGTGGCCTTCCTCACCACCGGCGATGACATCGGCGCCGCCGCCGCTGATCCGGCCGAGGCCGATCCCGGGCTGATCCGGCCCGACCTGGCCGAGGTCATCGAGCGGCACCGGATCGGGCTGGACGAGGGCCGCCCGGAAGCCACCGGGCGGCGGCACGCCGCGGGCCGCCGGACGGCCCGGGAGAACATCGGCGACCTGTGTGACCCGGGCACGTTCACCGAGTACGGCGCCCTGGCCATCGCCGCGCAGCGGCGCCGCCGCTCACTCGAGGACCTGATCGCCCGCACCCCGGCCGACGGCCTGGTCACCGGGACGGCGCTGGTCGGCGGGCGGCCGTGCGCGGTGATGGCCTATGACTACACGGTGCTGGCGGGCACCCAGGGCCTGCAGAACCACCGCAAGACCGACCGGCTGCTCGACCTCGCCGCCCGGCAGCGGCTGCCGGTGGTGATGTTCGCCGAGGGCGGTGGTGGCCGCCCGGGTGACACCGACACCAGCGCGGTGGCGCATCTCGACGTGCCCACGTTCCGGCTGGCCGCGGGGCTGTCCGGGCAGGTGCCGATGGTCGCGGTGGTGTCGGGGTACTGCTTCGCCGGCAACGCGGCCCTGGCCGGCTGCTGCGATGTGATCATCGCCACCGAGGGCAGCAGCCTGGGCATGGGCGGCCCGGCCATGATCGAGGGTGGCGGGCTCGGCGTGGTCGCCCCGGGGGACGTCGGCCCGATGCCGGTGCAGGTGGCCAACGGCGTGGTCAACCTGCTGGTGCCAGACGACGCGGCCGCGGTCCACGCGGTCCGCTGCTACCTGTCCTATTTCAGTGGCCCGGTACCGGACTGGGCCTGCGCCGACCAGCGGCGGCTGCGCCACCTGGTGCCCGCCAGCCGGCTGCGCAGCTACGACGTGCGGCCGGTGCTCGAGACCCTGGCCGACTCCGGCAGCCTGCTGGAGCTGCGGGCTGGCTTCGGGGCCGGGATCATCACCGCGCTGGCCCGGATCGAGGGCCGCCCGGCCGGCCTGCTGGCCAACAACCCGCTGCATCTCGGCGGGGCGATCGACGCTGATGCGGCGGACAAGGCCACCCGGTTCCTGGCCCTGTGCCAGGCGCACCGGCTCCCGGTGATCTCGCTGTGTGACACCCCGGGGTTCATGGTCGGGCCCGCCACCGAGCGCACCGCCGCGGTCCGCCGGTTCGGCGCCATGTTCCTGGCCGGGGCCCAGCTCACCGTGCCGTTGTGCACCGTGGTGCTGCGCAAGGGCTACGGCCTCGGAGCGATGGCCATGGCCGGCGGTGACCTGAAAGCGGGCCTGCTCACCGTGAGCTGGCCGACCGGTGAGTTCGGCGGCATGGGCCTGGAAGGCGGGGTGCGCCTCGGCTACCGGGCCGAGCTCGGCGCGATCGCCGACCCGGAAGCACGCCAGGCCCGGTACGCGGAGCTGGTGGCGGAGGCGTACGAGCGGGGCAAGGGCCTCAGCGCCGCCGCCGCGTTCGAGCTGGACGACGTGATCGACCCGGCGGACACCCGGGCCGTGCTCACCCGGGCGCTGACCGCCGCGGCCGCGGGCTGAACGGCTAGCCGGTGCCCGGGCCCGGGCAGGGCAGGTAGCTGCGCTGGAACTGGATGTCGCTCACGGGCCAGCGCTCGCCGCCGTAGCCTTCCACGATCCAGTCCCCGGGGTGCGCGACCGCCCGGCCTTCCAGAGTCCGCAGCTCCTGGTCCTGGCGCACCTGCCAGGCCCGGAACACGCCGGTACGCAGGTACCGCCCGCCACCGAGGGACTGGTGGCTGCGCCGGAATTCGGTGTCCCGGATCGTTCGCTCGTCCCCGGCGTCGTCGGTCACCCGCCAGTCCCCGGCGCCGCCGTGCAGCTGGTCGCCGGTGAGCCTGGTCCACGGCCGCGGGGCGTGCAGCCGCCGGGCCCGGACCTCGCCGATGCGCCGGAACGGCAGTGCCTCCGGCGGGCCGCCCGCAGGCACGACCGGCATGAACCCGGCCTCCTCGAGCTGGGTGAGCTGGGAGCGCAGGTAATCGACGCTGGCCCGGCGGACGGACCCGGGCAGCTGCGCCCAGGGCACGACCCGGCTGTTCACCCGGGCCTGGCCGTCCACCCCTGCGGACGGCCCGGAGCCGTTCGGGCTGCCCGCAGTCCAGCCTGCTGCCTGCCGGCGCTGGTACCAGCGGGTGTGCTCCACCTGGGCGACCGCCTCCAGGTCCTGGCCGGTCAGCTCGATGTAGCTGCCGGGCGGCACCGCGCGGGCGGGTACCCACTCCCGTCCGTGGTCGGCCACGGCGGTGAGCACCGACCGGAGCTGGAGGATGTTGTCCTGCTGGAGGAACTCGCCCAGGTCGGCCCAGGGGCGGCTGGTCAGCGTGCGGGGATCCCCCGGCACCGGCGGGTGGCTGAGCCGGTAGCACTCGTGCCAGTGCCGGGCTACCCGGGTCCAGGTGTCTGCTGGCGGCTCGCCGTCCACCAGGAAAGTCTGCTGGAACGGCCGCAGCCGGTCGAAGATGGCCCGGTCCATGCCTGACCCGCCGGAAGTGAGCACGAACAAGGGGATACCCGGGTGCAGCCGGGCTACCCGCCCGGCCTCGTGCATGCTGTCCGCGGGCCGCGAGTCGGCGACGACGATCACGGTCTCCTCCGCCTGCCCGGCGGGCATGGCATCCACCATGGCCAGCAGCCGGTCCCGCCACGGATAGGGCTCGGCCGCCGTGGCGGGTGCGGCGGCGGTGGCCGCGGCCGGCGCCGTGGCGTGATACTCCCGGCGCAGGTCGTCCGCGCGCTGATCCAGCAGCACCACCTGCTGGAGCGGATACGGGTCCAGCAGTGGCTGGTCGGCTGGTTCTGGCCAGGCGGCCCCGGGTACGGCCTGGCTCAGGGCGGCCTGGCGCAGGGCCCGGCCGATGGCCGCGGAGTGGACGAGCTGGCTGCGTTCCCAGCAGCGCCGGGCGAGTTCCAGCAGGATGGCCAGGGCCAGGGTGCTGTCGCCGCACAGCACCAGGCGCCGCGCCCCGGTGCCGAACACCTGGCCGATCAGCGCGCTGGCGGTGGATTCCAGCGGGCTCAGCGCGTCTTCGAACCACCGCCTGGCGCGGCCGCTGCGCCGGCCGCGCCAGTGGTCGGCATGGCGCGGATCGTCGATCCGGGCGATGAGGTGCGGCTGCCGTTCCAGGTCAGGCTGGTACCGCTTCAGGATCCCGCTGGCCGTGGTCAGGATGGCCTCGTTGGCCGTGGCGTCCGGCCACATCGCGTAAAGGTAGCGCAGGGCGCAGCCGCTCCGGCCAGCCAGCACCGGCAGGAGTACCCGCGGTGACGCCGGGTCAGCGACCATGATCCGTGCCCCGGTGGCGCGGGCCCCGGCCAGCAGTAGGTGGCTGCCGTCCGGCTCGATGACCACGATGCTGCTGGGGCGCCGGGTGCGGGCCAGCTGCTGCAGCAGCGGTAGGGTCAGCGCGTCCAGGCCGGTGAAGACCGTGACGTCCCACACCAGCCGGGCCCGCATCCGGCCCAGCGGCTCCAGCCACAGCACCGCCGCGGCGGTGAGCGCCCCGGCCAGTGTCGCCCCGAGCGAGACCGGGCCACCGACCTGGAAGGCCAGCGCCGGGGTGACGCAGGCGGGGGTGAGGGGGAAGGAGGGCGGGTTTCCCACGTACAGGTCGAGCACCCAGTTGGCCACGCCGCTCATGCTCTGCCCGCCCCGGCACGGGGTCAGCGCACAACTGGTCAGCACCCCGCCGATAAGGACCATGGTCACGACGATGGTCAGCCCCACGGTCCGCGGTTGCAGCCGCCGCGGCCACCAGTAAGCCAGCAGCGCCACCAGCCATAGAGCGATGAAGACCAGCGGCACCTCAATGCTTCCCGGCCGCAGCCAGGCCCGCCACCAGACCTGCGACACGGTCAGCCACTGGTGGTCGGCAGCGGAAACCCACGCGCCCCAGGCAAGGTACCCCGTCACAGCGGCGGCCAGGAGCGCCGGGACTACCCACATGGCCCGCCACCCTGGCCGGACCCTGGCGAGCCGAGCCCCTACCACACGCAACCCATCGGAAGCCGTTTTCCGGCCGAAACCGCCGGGAACCCCTCACCGACGACGGTGCCACAGAACGGTCCAGCCGCCTAGACCTGCCCGGTGCGACCCGGCCTCGCCCGCGGGCAGCGCCTGGGACCCATATCAGGCAATAAGTGCAGGGCCCCGGTTCCGGCGGGGTCAGCGTGGCGCTGGGGTGAGATGATCTGCTAACTGGCGCGCGAACCTGCTCCAGACGATGGCGGACTTGCGGCGAGGCCACTTACTCTTGTTCCCCGTGACGCTCAGGGGCCACGGGAGGAACTGACCCATTCCCGGGGGCCGGAGGCAAAACGCCGTCCGCCAGGCGCTGCACCGTTGACTACTGTGAGTGACAGTGCCTGGTGACTCAATAACTTCTGGTAACCAGCAAGGTGAAAGGGCCCACTCAACTGGGCCGAAATCGCCTAGATGGGCTGGCAAGCTATGCAGACCACTGACGACATCGGAACGCCAGTTCCGTCAAGGCTGGCGGATCTCCGCGATGTGCCGCTCGCGCGGATTCCTCTGGGCACGGTGCCTCTCGCAAGGACGCCCGGCCAGGCTATGCGAGTACAGCGGGAACTCTTCGTGGTCATGCCATTCAGCGAACCATGGTCGGACGGCACGTACGCGCTTATACGCCGCGCCGTCAGCCGACTCGACATCTCAGCCGGAGAATTCCGTCTGTACCGGGCCGACGAAATTGCGACTCCCGGTCAGATCACCGACCACATACGGGATGCCCTGGTTCGGGCCGAAGTCGTGATAGCCGACATCACTGGCCATAATCCGAACGTGATCTGGGAACTCGGGATCGCGGACGGGCTCGGGAAGATCAGCGTCATCCTGAACCAAGCTCCCGAAGCAAGCCCATTCGACTTTCACGGCCGACGGCAGGTCCGATACCATGCGGCACCCACCGAAGGTGACGAGAATAATTTGCTGCGCCATCTGATCGAGGCGATTCGCACAGGTATGGGCGATTGAGCCGGGCTTGGCTGGCTGACCAAATCCGGAGGGCTGGCAGGACGCGGAAACGGTGTGGGCCCGGCCCTCCCAGGTGGCGTGGCCGGCCGGTGAACCTGCTCTAGATGATGGCGGACCTGGTTCTATGCCACTACGCTTGGCCCCCGGTGACGCTCGGGGGCGGTTGGGAGGAACTGACCCATTCCCGGCGGCCGGGCGCAAACGCCCCCCGCCAGTCACTGCGGTGTTGACTACTCTGAGTGATAATAACGGTGACTGGCGAGGCGAATATGGCCATCTGGGCCTGGATCGCCTAGATGGGTTGGTAGCAATGCAGATCGCTGAGGACACCAGGACGGCAGTTCCCTCGCAGCTGGCTGATCTCCGCGGCGTGCCGCTGGCGGAGATGCCCGCTTTGGAGACCGTGACCTTCGATATGGCGCTTCGCCGCCTTGTGCCGAGCCCAGCGCCCGGCACATCGTTTAGCTCCTCGATCTGAACTGGAGCCTGCTGTGGGCAGGCCGTCCGTCCCGCTGAGCCAGGTTGTCCTCAAGGTACACAGCCGTTGTGATCTCGCTTGTGATCACTGCTATGTGTATGAGGCCGCCGACCAGAGCTGGCGTGGCCGCCGCCCCAGGGCCCGGCTCCTCGGAGCCGAGGCTGCTGCAGCGTGAGATCGATTTGGTAACGGCATGGCGGAAGTGCTCTAGCTGCTACTACGCTTGCCCGGTGACGCTCGGGCCATTGGGAGAAATGGCCCATTTTCCCGAGGGCCGGGTGCGAAATGCCGCGCAGCCACGTCGCGATGGCACTGACTACTCTTAGTGATAATGTGTACGGAACTAATTACTTCGTGTGACTGGCGAGGCGAATATGGCCATCTGGGCCTGGATCGCCTAGATGGGTTGGTAGCAATGCAGATCGCTGAGGACACCAGGACGGCAGTTCCCTCGCAGCTGGCTGATCTCCGCGGCGTGCCGCTGGCGGAGATGCCCGCTTTGGAGACCGTGACCTTCGATATGGCGCTTCGCCGCCTTGTGCCGAGCCCAGCGCCCGGCACATCGTTTAGCTCCTCGATCTGAACTGGAGCCTGCTGTGGGCAGGCCGTCCGTCCCGCTGAGCCAGGTTGTCCTCAAGGTACACAGTCGCTGTGATCTCGCTTGTGATCACTGCTATGTGTATGAGGCCGCCGACCAGAGCTGGCGTGGCCGCCCCAGGGGCCTTTCTGATGAGCTGATCTCGCTGACGGCGCAGCGCATCGCGGAGCACGCGGCATCGCGCAGGCTCCCTGCTGTGCAGGTCATCCTGCACGGTGGGGAGCCTTTGCTCGCTGGACATACCCGGCTGCAGCGGATCATCACCGGACTGCGGTCGGCGCTGCACGGGGTCTGTGACCTTGACCTGAGAATCCATACCAACGGCGTCCTGCTCGACGAGGCTTTCTGCGAGCTCTTCGCCGGGCACCGGGTCAAGGTGGGCATCTCCATCGATGGTGACCGGGCCGCCAACGACCGGCATCGCCGGTATGCGGATGGGCGCAGCAGCTACGGCAAAGTCATCCAGGCCATCGGACTGCTGCGGGAGGACCGGTTCCGTCACCTGTACGCCGGGCTGCTGTGCACGATCGACGTTGCCAACGATCCGCTCGCGGTCTACCAGGCCCTCATGGAACTACGGCCGCCGCGGATCGACTTTCTGCTGCCCCATGCGACCTGGGATCATCCGCCCGCCCGCCCGCTGGCGACCGACGCTGAGTACGCGGACTGGCTGATCGCGATCTACGACCGCTGGATCGCGGAGAGGCGCCCCGTCCGGATCCGGACATTCGATTCGATCCTGGCCACTCTTCGCGGCGGTGAAAGCTCCACCGAGGCGCTCGGCCTCGGCCCGGCTGGCCTGGTGGTCATTGAGACCGACGGTAGCTACGAGCAGGTGGACTCGCTCAAAGCGGCTTTCGCGGGCGCACCGGAAACCGGGATGAACGTCTTCGACGATGCCCTCGACGACGTAGCCGGGCATCCCGACATCATGGCCCGCCAGCAGGGCCTGGCCGCCCTCAGCCAGACGTGCCAGGAATGTCCCGTGGTCACCAGTTGCGGCGGTGGCCTTTATACCCACCGGTACCGAGCAGGCACCGGCTTTGCTAACCCATCGGTGTACTGCACTGACCTGCTGAAACTGATCACCTACATCAGCGGCCACCAGCCTGCGGAGCCCGCAGGCGGGCCACCGGCCGTCACCCACGTGCTCAGCGGGAAGGACTTCCGGGCGCTGGCCGCCGGATTGGGCGGCGCCACCGCGATGGCCCAGCTCATCGAGGCCGAGCGCAGCCTGATGCGTGCCCTGCTCAGCGAGGTCTACCGGGCCTCGACTGCAGCACCACAGGTTCCGGCTGCGGTCAAGGCTGGCGTGCGCGGTGCCTGGTCTGTGCTGACCGTGCTCGACCGCGAGCATCCGAAGGCTCTGCACGCGGTACTGGCTCATCCCTACCTTCGCGCCTGGGCCGTGCGCTGCCTCGAGCAATTGAGATCGGCTGCGTTCTGGCCTGCCGTCCAGGATGAGGCTTGCAGCACCCCCGGGCTGGCCGCCGGCCTCGGCCACCTCGGTGCGATCGCCGTCGCCGGGGCTATTCACGCCAGGGTGAGCGCTACGGCCCGGGTGACGGTCACGGAGGGTGCCGTACACCTGCCCACACTGGGCCGACTGGCCATCGGACCAGGCGAAGAGGTCCAGCCAGACGAGGGCGCGCCCGGATGGGCGACGATCGACGTGACCGCCGACGAGGTCGCTGTCCGGTTCGGCGAGACCCGCTGGACGATGGCCACCGCCGGCCTGCTGAGCGGTGAGGCCGACCAAGTCGTTCCAGCTGACGACGGCAGGCTCGCTGACTGGCAGCCGGTACGCCGGCTAATGGCACCCGGCCTCTGCGTCATCCTCGAAGACACTGATCCTTACCGTGCCTGCCACCAGTGGCCGGCCTCACCGCGGCTGTCCTCGGGGGAGGTCACCCGGTGGCAGCGGCTTTTCCGGGGAGCGTGGCACGAAATCCAGCAGGAGCATGTGGCGTACGCCCCGGCGCTGGCGGCAGGCCTGACCACCTTGGTGCCTCTGGCCGCCCAGGACGGAGACGAGGCGGGGGGTACGGTGAGGAGGGCCTTTGGCGCCGTGGCCATGGTGCGGCCGGCCGACTTCGCAGCTTTCGCCCGGCTGCTTATTCAAGAGTTCCAGTATGTGAAACTAGGTGCGCTTTTCGATCTCTATGAACTCTACGAGCCAGCCTGCGACCGCCTCTTTGCCGTCCCGTGGGGAGAGGGCAAGCATCAGCTGGAAAGGCTTTGGCAGGAAGCCTACGGTGGCCTGGCGGTAACACAGTTCTGGCGTGCGCGCCATGACATTGTGACAGAAAGGGAAGCCGGTGCAGTCGGCCATCCATTCGCGCGCACCCGCGACGCGATCGAGATCCTGGCTGATTCTGGCGCGCTGACACCCCAGGGCGCGTGGTTCGTCGAAGAAATGCGCTGCTCCTTGCACTCGTGACCGGGCGTTCCGGGGTCAGCCAGGGCGAATCGCGCTCGGAGTCGCGGGCCCGGTGTCCCGGGAGCGACACCTGTTCGGGTTCCGCCACCCCGGCATGACGCTGCTCAGTGATCTTGTGCTCCCTGGTCACCTACCAGGATCTCCTATATCATCAGGCCTTCCGGGTACTTTACCTGGCAAATGATCTCTGCGCTGGCTGTCGAGGCCGCTGGGGGCGGCCGAATGGCGTGACTAGGGGGAGGCGCCGATGGGTTCAGGGCGCGATGAGAGGCCGTACTTCTTCTTGAGCTACGCTCGAACGCCTAAACGAGACCCGTCTGATCACGAAGATCCAGATCGTTGGGTTTACCGGCTCTACAAAGATCTTTGTGGCGCTATTTTACAAATGACAGATGCCCGGCCCGAAGAGGCTGGATTCATGGACCGGGAAAATAAGATCGGTGCCGAGTGGTCGCCGGAACTGACGACCGCCCTCGCTAAATGCCGGGTCTTCGTACCGCTTTACTCTCGTAGATATTTCGAGAGTGATAACTGCGGCAGGGAGTGGTTCGCCTTCGCTCGGCGGGAGATTACCCGCCGAGCGCAAGGCCGCCACGTGGTGGACACCATCGTGCCAGCCATCTGGGCGCGACTTGACCGCGACAAGCTCCCGCACGTCGCTCAGTCGCTGCAGTTCGATCACAATTTCCTGGGCGATCGCTATTGCGCCGAAGGCTTCTATGGGATCATGAAGCTGCAGAACTACCGTACAGACTATCAACGCGCTGTGTACAGGCTGGCCGAACGGATCATCGAGATCGGCGATGAGAGCGCCGCCTCGGCGGACGAATATCCGGCGCACGCCATGACGCAGGCGGACTTCGAGTCACTGCCCAGCGCTTTTGGGCCGGCCAGCGCCAGCCGGACCGCGGACAGCCAGCTCCATATCTCTGTGCTGGCTCATGATCTCTCGACACTGCCGCCAGGAAAGGCTCCCGACTACTACGGTGCAACGCCGCACACCTGGACTCCCTACTGGCCGGATTACCCTCAGCCGGTGGCGGACTACGCGCAGGAACTAGCCAGGAAGTGCCTCGACTGCACACCGCAGCTGGGAGCTTTCGAGGACACCATGGCCAGCTGGGCCGACGATGGGCATCAGGCGCCCCCCAGCCTGTGTCTCGTAGATGCCTGGGTGAGTGTGTCAGCCAAGCATCAGGAACAGTTGAGCCGTCTCAACCAGATCGCGGAATCTTGGGTTAGCGTGCTCATTCCCTGGAATAGCCAGGACCTAGGGCTGCGCGAGGCCAGGACTGAGCTCCGGGAGAAACTCCAGCAGCAGCTGGGAAGCAAGCTCGCCAGCGTGCCGATGCGATGCCAGATGGCGGCCAACGGAATCCCCACGCTCCAGGATTTCGGCCAGCTGCTGCCGGAGATGATGATGATCATGCTGAAAAGATTCCGCAAAGAGGCTACTGCCCATCCGCCCGCCGGCCCTGTCATCGAGCGCCCGCGGCTGAGAAGAGCCGAGAAGGATTCCGGAGCTGCCCGATGAGCGAGCCGAGACAGGGCCAGATCATTACGTTCTACTCTTACAAAGGCGGCACCGGCCGCACGATGGCCCTCGCTAATGTTGCCTGGATCCTCGCCAGTAACGGCAAGCGGGTGCTGGCCGTTGACTGGGATCTGGAGTCGCCGGGGCTGCACAAGTTCTTTCATCCGTTCCTGGACGAGTCCACGGTCAGCGCCACTCCTGGCGTGATCGAGATCATCAATGACTACGCGTCGGCCGCGTTGGATCCGGGACCACGCAGCAACGACTGGCACTTGGAGTACGCGCACGTCGAGCGGCACGCGGTGTCGCTGGAATGGGCCTTCCCCGACGGCGGCAAACTGGATTTCCTCTCGGCCGGCCGCCAGAACCGTGACTACTCTGCGGCGGTCTGCTCCCTCGACTGGGACAACTTCTACGACCGGCTTGGCGGCGGCCGCTTCTTCCGCGCGATGCGGGAGGACATGAAGCAGAGATATGACTACGTCCTGATAGACAGCCGTACTGGGCTGAGCGATGTGGCCGACATATGCACGATCGAACTGCCCGACGTCCTGGCGATCTGCTTTACGCTCAGTGATCAGAGCATCGAGGGTGCGGCTAACGTCGCCCGCCAGATCAGCGGCCGGTACCGTGATCGCAACATCCGGGTCCTGCCGGTGCCGATGCGCATCGAGGACGGCGAGAAGGAGAAGCTCGATGTCGGCCGGGCCCTGGCCCGGATGAAATTTGAAGGCATCCCGGCGGGGATGACCCCGGAGAGTTCGGCGCTGTACTGGGCTTCGGTCGAGGTGCCGTACAAGCCGTTCTACGCCTTCGAGGAGACGCTGGCGACTTTCGGTGATGACCCCGGGTCGCCTGCGTCCCTGCTTTCCTCGTTCGAGCGGATCACCGACTCGCTCACTGAGGGGCAGGTCGTTACCATGCGGCCGATAGCAGAGGACCTTCGGCTGCAGTACAAGGAAATGTTCACCCGCCGGCAGCCTGCCACCTCCACCCAGGTCTACCTGAGCTACGCACCAGAGGACCGCATGTGGGCCGACTGGATCGAGGCCGTGCTGAGTCGCGCTGGTTTCCGGGTCCTGCCACGCAGTACCGTGACCACGGCCACGGGGGACAATCGCGGCAGCCTGAAGGCGGAACGGGAACTTCAGACCGCTCCCCGGGCCATAGCCGTGCTCTCGTCCGCCTACCTGCATTCGCCCGACGCCAGGTCCATCTGGAAGACGTTGTCGGCCGCTGACGCGGCGGGCAACCATCGCCAGCTGGTCCCGGTCAGAGTCAGCGACATCAGGATCACCGAGCCTTTTACCGACCATTCTGTTTCCATTGTGGACCTGGCGCGAATGGACGCGTCCCAGGCGACCGCGAAGCTGCTCTGGGCGCTGGACCGGCCTGCGCAGCCGCTCGGGGGCGTGGGCGCGCAGGCCGAGGAACCCCGGTTCCCCGGCACGGTCCCGCCGATCTGGAACGTGCCGGCCCGGAACGCCGACTTCACCGGACGTGGCGCGACCCTGGAGCTGCTGCGCGACAAGCTGGCCGGAGGCGGCATGGCGGTGGTGGTCGCGCAGGCACTCTACGGGCTCGGCGGCGTCGGCAAGACGCAGCTGGCACTGGAGTACGCGCATCGCTTCATGGCTGACTACGACCTGGTCTGGTGGGTGCCGTCGGAGCGGGCCGAGGAGATCACCGGAGCCCTCGCGGATCTGGCCCGCAAGATGGGGCTCAAGGTTGGTGACAACGTCGCCGACGCGGCCGAGACCGCCCTGGAGGAGCTTCGCCGCGACACCAGTCCGCACTGGCTGCTCATCTTCGACAACGCCGACGATCCCAAGCAGCTCGAACCTTATCTGCCCACGGGCGCTGGTCATGTCCTGATCACCTCCCGGAACCAGGCCTGGACACATTCGGCCGAGCCGCTCGAGGTCGACGTCTTCACCACGGACGAAAGCGTGTCGCACCTGCTGCGGCATGTGCCTGAGCTGGATATGGCCGATGCGAAGAGCCTCGCCGACGCCCTGGGCCAGCTGCCGCTGGCGGTCGAGCAGGCCAGTGCCTGGCTAGAGCAGACCGGAATGTCCGCCCGGGTCTATATCGACCAGCTGGCGACGCAGTCCACCCGGATCCTGGCCTTGAACCAGCCGCCGGACTACCCGATGCCGGTGGTGGCGACGTGGAATCTGTCGTTCGACCGGCTGAAGCAGCGGTCGCCAGCGGCAGTGCGGCTGCTGCAACTCCTGGCGTTCTTCTCGCCGGGGCCCATCTCGATGGATCTCCTGTACAGCGATGAGATGAATGAATCGCTGCTGCCGTTCGACGAGACTCTGACCGAGAAGCTGATGCTGGGCCGGGTGATCCGCGATATCAGCCGGTTCGCGCTGGTCAAGGTGGACCAGGGCAGTAACTCGCTGCAGATCCACCGGCTGGTCCAGGCGGTGATCCGCTCTCAGATGAGTGACGAGGATCAGGTCAGCGCCCGGCATGCGGTGCATGAGATCCTGGTCGGCGCCCGGCCCCGGCAGGGCGAGACCGATGACCCGGCGAACTGGTCCCGCTATGACATCATCTGGCCGCATCTGGGTCCCTCGCAGGCGGACGAGTGCGATGACGCACGGACCCGCCAGCTGCTGATCGACTGGGTGCGCTACCAGTGGAAGCACGGTGAGTTCGAGTCCGGCCTGGCCCTGGCCTGGCGGCTGCAGAATCTATGGACCCACCAGCTCGGGCCCGATCACCAGCAGACCCTGCACCTGCAGTTCCAGATCGCCAACATCGTGCGCTCTCAGGGCCGCTTCAGTGACGCGCGGGACCTGGATACCTATGTCCTGGACCGGCAGCGAGCGGTCCTCGGGGCGGATCATCCGTATGCACTGATGACGGCGAACGGGCTGGGCGCCGACCTGCGTGCGCTCGGTGACTTCCAGCAGGCCCTCGCCCTGGATCAGGAAACCTACGAGAGGTTCAAGGAACAGTTCGGCGAGGACTACCCGCGAACGCTGGCGGCTGCCCACAACCTCGCCGCCTCGCTGCGCCTGGTCGGTGACTGCTTTAAAGCACGTGGCTACGACCAGGACACCCTGGACCGGCAACGACATGTGCTGGGCGCGGACCATCCAAACACCCTGCTGTCGGCGGAGGGCCTGGCCCTTGACCTACGGGCAGCAGGTGCGTTCCGGGATTCCGTGGATCTTCTGCGCGGTGCCTGGGAGAAATACCGGGAGGTACTCGGCGATGACATGCTCGACACACTGCGCGCCGCCGCAAGCCTCGCTGTCTCCTTGCGCAAGGCTGGCGACCAATCCGAAGGGATGACACTGGCCCAGGACACCTACGAGCGTTACAAGCGCCGCTACGGTAGCGACGCACCGGACGCGCTGTCCTGCGCGCTCAACCTCGCCTGCGACTTTGCGGCCGCCGATGACATGCCGCGGGCGTTGCACCTGGTGACCGAGGTCAAGGCTGCGAACCAGGCCGGACTGGGCGAGGATCATCCGAATACCCTGGTCGCGGCGAACAACCTAGCGTGTTACCTGCGGTGCATCGGTCGGCTCCAAGAAGCGCTGGCGCTCGCTGATGACACGCTGTGCCGGACACAGCGGACACTCGGCAACCGTCACCCGCTGACCCTGTCCTGCGCGGTCAACCTGGCCAACTGCCGCGGCGACTCAGGCGACCACGAAACAGCTGAAGCGCTCGAACGCCAGACCATTTCGCTGCTACGGGACACCCTGGGCCGGGATCACCCGGACACCCTGGTCTGCGAGGCCAATCTCGCCGTTTCCCTGCGCCAGGCCGGCCGGGAGAAGGACGCCGAGGAACTCAGGGCGCGGATCATCGCCGACTTCAGCCGCGTTCTGGGAGCCAGCCACCCCGACGTCACGCAACTGCACAAGTGGCAACGGATCAACCGCGATCTGGAGCCGCAGCAGATCTGATGCCTAGCCGTCGGCTGATCTCGTGTGCTTCACCAGCTCGCGATCACTGGGTCGGTCGGCGCGCAGCCATCGGAGGATGTCCGGGAGCACGTCCAGCGCACCGAAATGGGCCGCCCCCGCCTGAACCACCACCGCCGCGTTCGGGATCCGGTCCGCGAGCCACCGGGCGTGACTGGCCGGGGAGAACACGTCGCTTGCACCGTGCCAGAGCAGGACAGGCGCGGTGACGGTGGCCGGGTCGAACCCCCATGGCGAGCAGAACGCCAGCGCATCATCGATCCAGCCGTAGTCCGACGTGCGCAAGGCCTCGGCGTACGTCTCGATCAGCATCGCCCGGATGCCTCGGTCCGCCACCACCCGCCGGTCCGAGTCGGACAGTTCAGACTGGAGCATGGCGATCAGGCTGGCGGGATTGGCCCGGACGGCGTCGGCGACCGCCTTGGTGTGGGCGACGATGTCCTCGTAACCGTTCGCTGCCGCGGTGAATTCGATGACGTTCGACTGCGCCATCCCGTCGAACCAGTCCAGCCCATCTGCGCCCTGCGGCGCGAGACCGACCAGGACAGCTGCTTTCGTGACGCGCTCCGGCAGCAACGCCGCGCAGGCCAGAGCATGAGGGCCGCCGCCCGACCGGCCGACCACCGAGAACCTATCCAGGCCGTAGGTATCCGCGATCGCCAGCACGTCCGCTGCCACATCCGCGACCCGCCGGCCTGCCAGTCGATCCGATTCCCCGTAGCCAGGCCGGTCGAAGGAGATCAGCCGGACGCCCATCCGGTGCAGAACCGCAGACCGAGGGTGCGGACCTCGCCGGCTTCCGGGGGTTCCGTGCAAAAGGAACACCGGTTTTCCGTCGATGTCGCCGTACACCTGGGTGGAAAGTCGCCTGCCATCGGCCGTCCGCACCGTGTACTTCAAGATCGTCCCTCGTCGCCCTCGCGCCGCCTGCTTCAGTGGGCGGCGTAGGTTCCAGCATGCCGCCGCCGCCCCGACAGACGGAAGAGGAGATATGCCCAGCGATGAGACCTTTCGGCGCAGTAGTGCGACTGATTATGGCTGCTGGGGCAGACGAGATGAACGGAGCGCTGAGGGCTCCGGCGGAGGCGCGCTCAGGAGCCCGCTCGCGGTGCCACTGACGCGAGCGGTCCCGGCATCATGGGGGTATGCGTTATCAGCGTGCGGTCGAGAAGCTGCGCATCCTGGCCGGGGCCGAGGAGGTCCCCTGGGAATCCAGCCCGCAGGGCACGCAGTGGCTGGTCGATCAGCTCCAGGGTTACCTGGACCTGTATGAGGCCACCGAACCACCCTCCTGAGCCGGTGCCGCTGGCGCCGCCACGCGGAGTGAATCACGTCACACCGACCGCGGCCGGCCTTGCCGCCCGGAGGGTCGCCCATTACCCCGGCTTGACCTGCGCTGATGCGCCTTCCTGGAGTGCCAGCAGGGCACGGCTACCTCGGTTCGACTGTCCGCAATACCAACGTTATCTGGCCGTTTCCCAAACGTGACTGACCGATATCAGTTACCGTGCTGAGTTTGTCGGGCTTTCCGCTGAGTTCGCTGGTCACCGTGAACCCGTGGCCACCGCAGCCGAAAGCACCCTGTGATCTGGGAACCCCATCGTGGGCCAACGTCGCCTTTTCCGTCCTCTGTCCATCATTTACCTCTTCGCAGCCCTGCTCCTGGCGCTTCCTATCGCCACCGCCCGTCCAGCTTCCGCGAGCACCCTGCCCCCTCGGCTGAACGCCTTCTACTGGGCCATCGCTCATGCTGGTGACTCCTACTGCTGGGGCGGTACCGGGCCCTCATGCTTCGACTGCTCGGGCCTGGTCAACGCCGCTTACGCACACGTAGGCATCCACTTCGGCCGGACCACCTACGACATGCTCGCTTCCGGCCAGCTGATCCAGGAGACGACGCTGTCTCAGGTCCGCAAGGGGGACCTGGCCTTCTACGGCACCGGGCACGTGGAGCTCTACGCCCGCGGGAACCTCACGTTCGGGGCGCTCAACTCGGGCACCCTGCTCGGCTGGCATGCCTGGAACGCGTTCTGGCATCCGACCCTGTTCTTCCGCGTGCGGGGCGCGGGGTAACGGCCCGCAGGCCCCGTCCGCGGGCTGCGGACGGGGCCTGCGTCAACCGGCAGCTCCTGCTGATCAGGGATAGCTGACCAGGTCACTCGGGCCGGGATTGGCGGCGGTGACCGCCGCGTACCGCTGCGTGCCGAACTGGTTGGAGATCTGCTGGCTGGCAATGGAGTTGACGGTGGCCTGGATCTGGCTCTGCGGCATGCTGGGCGTGAACACGTACACGTTCGGCCCGAAGTCCGGCTCGCCCGCCAGGTGCACCGCGGGGCTGACGGCCGTGGCAGCGGCGCCCGCGGTGGCGGTCGCCCCCGCGGTGGCGGTCGCGCCCGCGGCGGACATCCCCAGCGCGCCGAGCAGGGCGGCGGCACCAAGCACCGAACCGCGCCGGAGCAGGCCGCCAAGCTGGGCTGGTTTCGCTCCCCGGAACCGGGCCGTGCTTCCGTTCCCCGCCCCCGCCTGGGCATTCTTTAGTTTCATCGGCCGTCCATTCCTGTCCGCAGCACCAGCGCTACCGCATTCCGTCCGACAGCATCCCGCACCGGGGAACGGCACTCAAGAGGTCCGGGCCTCCTTTTTTTCGGACTTAAAGTATGGCGACGTCAATGGCGCGCGGAACGGACGATGAGTCACGCCGGAGACCGGGCGGGGGAGCTACGGCCACCCGGCCTGGACCTGCCGGATGGGCGCTGGTGCCGACGCTGATCAGCCGGTAGGCGTGGCCGGTGCCTGCCAGGTATCAGCGGGGGCCTGCTGCCCCGGACCCGCAGCGTCCGGCCACGCGCAGCGGCCCTGGCCCGTGGCCCGGAGCGGCCGGGTACCGGATCCGCTGGGGCGGGGCGGACAGGAACACGCACACAGCGGCGAGAGCCACGACAAACGCGCAGTAGACCCAGAACACCGGGGTCAGCCCGTTGCTGATGGTGAGCCCGGCCCGCGCGGCCTGCGCCGGGGAGAGCCCGAACTGCGCGGGTGAGGTGGGCTGGCTGGCCTGCACCAGCGCGGAGATCGCCTGTGCTGCCATCGGGATGAGGGCACCAGCCAGCAGCGCCGCGCCCAGCCGGGCCGGGCGCCACAACGCGGCGACGACGGCCACCACGACCAGCGCGACCATCACCGCGACATCCCCGGCGATCACCGGGGCCGGGTTGGCGAAGCTGTTGCCCGCGGTCAGCGACTGCACCCCGCTGGAGGTCCGCAGGGTGTAGCTGTCCCAGGACGGCGCGAACGCGATGGCTGTGCCCAGGGCCGCGAGCGCGGCGAGGGCCAGGCCCAGCACCACGCGGGACGCCGCGCGCGGGGCCGGCCTGGTGCCCCGGCCGGCTGGAGCACCAGACCCAGCACCGCGCCCGCGGTGCACGCCAGCCAGCTGACCAGGCTGAGCAGCAGGCCCAGGTCAAAGAGGTGCGCTCCGCCAGCGATCACCTGGCCGACGTCCGCCAGGAAGAGACCGAACGTGATGACACTCACACCCACCCCGAGTAGCGCCCCGGCCTGCGGCAAGGTGTCGCCCGGACGGCTGCGGCCGGCCAGGATGAGCAGCCCGCTGGCGGTCCAGGCGGCGAGGTAGATCAGGTGCGGCACAAGCTCGGCGGGCTGCTGGGCCAGGCTCACCCCGCCGACGTATGCGGGGAACAGCCCGGCGATCCCGCAGGCCACCCCCACGGCCAGCAGCGCCGCCGCGGTCCTGGCCGAGCGGGCGCCGGCCAGCGCGGCGGGCCAGCGGACCCGGGCGATCGTGCCGGGCGCCTCGATCGCGGTGAACCGGGACCACGCCGCCAGCCAGCCGTCGCGGGTGTCGGGCCACCGTTCCAGCGGCTGCTCCGGCGGGCCCGCCGCGGCCCAGATGCCGTAGAAACCCGGCCCCCGGCCGATCTGGTAACGCGCTCCCCGGTACGAGATGGCCACTTGCTTCACCGCGTGTCCCGTCCTTCCCGATGCACGTCGTCACGTCCGGGAACCACGGTAGGCAGCCAGCCTGGACGTTCACTGGACGGTTACTGAGGCCTTCCCGGCCATAGCACACCCCGGGTGCCAGCGGTGGATCAGGCCACGGCTGGCACCCGGGGACAGGTGCTGGGGATAGGGAATCAGCTGGCGGTCTTCAGCCGCTCCAGCAGGGCGTCGTGCTCGTCCCACAGCTGTTCCGGCAGATGGCTGCCGAACGTGGTGAAATACTCGCGGGTGTGGTCGGCTTCGTCCTGCCAGGTGTCAGTGTCCACGGACAGCAGCAGCTTGAGGTCGGCGTCGCTGATCGCCAGGCCGCTGGTGTCCAGGGCGCCCGCCGCGGGCAGGCTGCCGATCGGGGACGGCTGCGCCTCGGCCGCGCCGTTCAGCCGTTCCGTGATCCACTTGAGCACGCGGCTGTTCTCGCCAAAGCCAGGCCAGGCGAACTTGCCGTCGGCGTTCTTGCGGAACCAGTTGACCGCGTACAGACGTGGGAGTTTGTCCGGCGCGGTCATGCTGCCGATCTTCAGCCAGTGGCCGAAATAGTCGCCCATGTTATAGCCGCAGAACGGCAGCATCGCGAACGGGTCGTGGCGCAGCTGGCCCACTGCGCCGGCGGCGGCGGCGGTCGTCTCGGAGGCGATGGTCGCGCCGATGAAGACACCGTGCTGCCAGGAGAACGCCTCGGTGACCAGCGGCACCGCGGTCGCGCGGCGGCCACCGAACAGGATGGCCGAGATCGGCACCCCGGCCGGGTCGTCCCATTCCGGGGCGATCGACGGGCACTGGGCCGCGTCCACGGTGAACCGGGAGTTCGGGTGGGCAGCCGGGCGGCCGGACCCGGGCGTCCAGTCGCCGCCCTGCCAGTCGGTCAGGTGCGCCGGGGGCGCACCGGTCAGGCCCTCCCACCACACGTCGCCGTCGTCGGTCAGCGCGACGTTGGTGAAGATGGTGTTCCTGGCCAGCATCGTGAGCGCGTTGGGGTTGGTCACGGCGCTGGTGCCGGGGGCAACGCCGAAGAAGCCAGCCTCCGGGTTGATGGCATACAGCCTGCCGTCCGCGCCGAACCGCATCCAGGCGATGTCGTCGCCGATGGTCTCGATCCGCCAGCCGGGGATCGTGGGCTGCAGCATGGCCAGGTTGGTCTTGCCGCACGCGGACGGGAAGGCCGCGGCGATGTATTTCGTCTCGCCTTGGGGCGGGGTGACCTTGAGGATGAGCATGTGCTCGGCCAGCCAGCCCTCGTCCCGGGCCATCACCGAGGCGATCCGCAGCGCGTAGCACTTCTTGCCGAGCAGCGCGTTCCCGCCGTACCCGGATCCGTAGGACCAGATCTCCCGGGTCTCCGGGAAGTGCGAGATGTACTTGGTCTTGTTACACGGCCACGGCACATCGGCCTGGCCGGGCCGCAGCGGGGCGCCCACCGAGTGCACGGCCCGGACGAAGAAGCCGCCGGTGCCCAGTTCCGCCAGGACCGGCGCGCCGGTCCTGGTCATCACCCGCATCGAGGCGGCCACATACGGCGAGTCGGTGATCTCCACGCCGAGCTGGGATATGGCCGAGCCGAGCGGGCCCATGCAGAACGGGACGACGTACATGGTCCGGCCCGCCATGCAGCCGTCGAAAGACCTCCGCGAACGTCCGGCGCATCTCGTCCGGCGCGATCCAGTTATTGGTCGGCCCGGCGTCCTCTTCCCGCTCCGAGCAGATGAACGTGCGGTCCTCGACCCGGGCGACGTCCGAGGGATCGGAACGCGCGAGGTAACTGCCCGGGCGCAGCTCCGGGTTGAGCGGAGTGAGCGTGCCCTGGTCCACCAGGAGGCTGGTGAGCTGCTCCCATTCCGCTGGGGAGCCGTCGCACCACTGGACGCGGGCCGGCTGGGCGAGTTCTGCGATCTCGTTCACCCAGGCGATCAGCCCGCTGTGTGCCGTCGGAGGCTGATTCAGCCCGGGTATAGCGCCGCTCACGTGATGTCCTTCCGTTCGCCGGCCGGTACCCGCAGCTCGTCTGGCGTCGGGTCCTGGACGAAATCGGGTACCTATATTAACAAGATGCACTCAAAGTCAGCGGAGCGGTAGACCCTGCATGTGTGGAGGTTTGTGGTGTCAGGACAGCGATTCTGTAACGTTAGTGAAGCCGACTTGTGATGGCGGTCACAATCGCCCGGGTCGGCGTCCGGTTGCGCCGCTTCCGGGAGGAGCGGGGCCTGACCCAGGCTGCCCTGGCCAGTGCGCTGGGCATTTCGCCTAGTTACGTGAACCAGCTGGAGTCCAGCCAGCGCCCGATGACCGCATCCGTTTTGCTCAAGCTGGCGAGTGTGTTCGATGCCGATCTGCAGCAGTTCTCGGCGGAGGACGCCGACCGGCTGGTGGCCCAGCTGCGTGATGTGCTGACCGATTCCTCGGTCGGCGAGCAGATCTCGATGGCTGAGATCCGGGAGCTGGCCGTGTCCATGCCAGCCGTCGGCCGGTACGTCATCGAAATGCACCGCCGGTACCGGCACGGCCGCGACGCCAACGAGGCGCTGATGACCCGCATCGACGCCGGGGAGCCGGGCTCGATGCCCGTGCCAGCGCCGATGGCGCAGGAGGAAGTGCAGGAGCTGTTCTATTCCCGGCGGAACTACTTCGCCACCCTCGACCTCGCCGCCGAGCGGATCTTCAACCGGGCTGGCCTCGCCGTGGGCAGCACCACGGCCGGGATCACCGACTGGCTGGCCCGCCAGCACGGCATCCGGGTCGCCGATATCCCCGCGGGCGACCAGGGGGCCAAGCGGCGCTATGACCCGGATGCCCGGCTGCTGACCCTGTCCCCGCTGCTCAACTCCGGCCAGCGGGCCTTCCAGCTGGCCACCCACCTGGCCGCCATCGAGCTGGCCGGGGAGATCGAGCAGATCGTCACCGACGCGAACCTGTCGGGTGAGGACGCCCGCATGCTCTGCCGGATCGGCCTGGCCAGCTACTTCGCGGGCGCCCTGGTCCTGCCCTACCGGCGGTTCCTGGCTGCCGCGGAGGCCCTGCGCTACGACATCGACCTGCTGCAGCGGCGGTTCGACGTCGGCTATGAGACGGTCGCGCACCGGCTCAGCACGTTGCAGCGGGCCGGCGCCCGCGGCGTGCCGTTCATCTTCGTCCGGGTGGACCGGGCCGGCAACATTTCCAAGCGCCAGTCCGCCACCAGCTTCCATTTCTCCCGGGTGGGCGGCTCCTGCCCGCTGTGGAATGTCTACGAGGCCTTCGCGCATCCCGGCGAGATCCAGACCCAGCTGGCCCAGATGCCCGACGGCCGCAGCTACCTGTGGGTGGCCCGGACCGTGTCCCGGCGCTATGGCGGCTACGGGACGCTCGCCAAGACCTTCGCCATCGGCCTGGGCTGCGATCTCCGGCACGCGCAGCGGATCGTCTACTCGCACGGGCTCGACCTGGCCAGCCCGTCCGCGCTCGTCCCGATCGGCCCGGGGTGCAAGGTATGCGACCGGAACAGCTGCCCGCAGCGCGCCTTCCCCGCGATCGGCAAGCCGCTCGACGCCGACCTGCAGCACAGCACGTTCGTTCCCTACGCGATCGGGCAGGCCGCCCCGGACTTGTCCGGCGGCCAGGGGCTCGCCGACAATCACGGCTGAGCCAGTTGACCCGCATGGCCGTGGAGGGCGGATGGACCTGATCGTTACGGATGCCGCGATCGTCACCATGACCCCGGCGGCCGGGCAGGCGGACAGCATGCTGATCCGGGACGGCCGGATCGCCGCGGCCGGCCCGGCCGCGCAGATCCGCGCGGCCGCCGGGCGGGGCGCGCCGGAGGTGCGGCTCGACGGGGCCACCGTTGTCCCGGGGCTCATCGACGCGCACTGCCACGTCTGCGACATCGGCTATCTCGCGTCCGGCGCGGACTGCAGCCAGCCCGCCGTCCCGGATATCCCGGCGATCCAGGCGCGGCTGCGGGCCGCCCGCGGCCAGGCCCGGGACGGGTCCTGGGTGACCGGGAGCGGATACGTCGAGTACAAGCTCCGCGAAGGGCGCCACCCCACCCGCGACGACCTCGATGAAGCCGTGCCGGACCGGCCGGCTGTCCTGTACCACACGTCACTGCACGCCTGCGTGCTCAACACGGCCGCGCTGCGCGAAGCTGGCTTCGACGACCGGCAGCCAGACCCACCGGGCGGCGCCTTCGGCCGCGACCCGCAGGGCCGCCTCAACGGCGTGCTCTTCGAAGGCCCGATGTTCGCGCTGTTCGAGCGCAACATGCGGGCGGACATCGGCCGGATGGCCGTTGCTGAGCGGGTGCGGCTGGTGCAGCAGGCGGGCCAGCGGCTCGCGGCGTTCGGCATCACCTCAGCGTGTGACGCGGACCTGCGCCGGGCCACGTTCACCGCCTTTGCCGACGCGGACGACAGCGGGGCGCTCAGCCAGCGGATCTACGGGCTGATCGTGCACGACGAGGTCGATTGGCTGGTGGCGGCCGGGCAGCACGGGCGTCGCTCCGGCCGGCTGGCGGCTGAGGCCGTGAAGATCTGGGCGGACGGCGGGATGAGCAGCCGCACCGCGGCCATCGAGGGAACGTACCCGGTGCCACCGTACGGCTCGGGCATCTTGTTCTTCGACCGGGCCGAGCTGACAGCGATGGTCGCTGACTTCGACGCCCGCGGGTTCCAGGTGTGCATCCATGCCCAGGGGGACCGGGCCATCGCGACCGTCCTCGACGCCTACGCGGCCACCCTGGCGGGCAGCAGCGCCGGGAACCCGCGCCGCCACCGGATCGAGCACGGCGGCGCCATGTACCCGGCGCTCGCTGCCCGGGCGGCGGAACTCGGCATCGTGGTCGCGTCCCAGCCCGGGTTCCTGTCCGCGCTGGGCGACGGGTTCGCCGCGGCCTTCCCGGACCACCGCGACCAGCTCTACTCCTTCAGGTCCTGGCAGCGGGCGGGTATCACGGTCGCCGGGTCCTCGGACGCCCCGGTCATCACGCCCGACCCGCTGGTCGGCATCCGGGACGCGGTGCTGCGCCGTACCGGCCAGGGTCAGCTGCTCGGCCCGGGGGAGGGCCTGACCGCCCGGGACGCACTCGCGCTCTACACCACCCACGCCGCCTTCGCCATGCACCGCGAGAGCGAGATCGGCTCACTCGAGCCGGGCAAGCTCGCGGACTTCGCGGTCCTCGACGCCAGCCCGCTGCTGGCGGATCCGGAGCAGATCGCGGATATCAGGGTCCTGGCCACTGTTCTGGGCGGGACGCCCGTTCACCAGGCGGAAGATATCTTCCCGGGCCACTGACCTCACCCGGCCCGGCCACCGGCAGGCCCGGCGGCCACCGGCAGGCCTGGCGGCAGGTCCCGCGGCCAGTCCGGTGTTCAGTGCGCCTGCCGCTGCAACGGCCGGGGGGCCGGCTGGAACTCCAGGGCCTGGCCGGCCGTGCGGCCCCGGAACAGCGCCGCGTCCTTGAAGTAGTGCTGGCGCAGCCGCCAGGGCGCCTGCGGACCCTGCAGCGGGAGGCTGTCCCGGGAGCGCTCGAAGTAACCGGACGTCATCTCGATGAGTGACGATGTGGGCATCGGCCCGGACGGCCGCCTGGGCGTGACGACCGCCTTCCGTTCCGTCCGCATGAACCGCAGCATGCGGGCGACGTAGGAGGAGACGAGGTCGGCCTTGAGCGTCCACGAGGCGTTCGTGTAGCCGATCACGAACGCCATGTTGGGCACCCCGTCGAGCATCATGCCCTTGTAGGCCAGGTGCTCCGACACCCGGACCGGCGCGCCATCCACGGTCAGCGCTATCCCGCCCAGGGGCAGCAGGTTCAGCCCGGTCGCGGTGATGATCACATCGGCCTCGAGGTCCGCGCCGGAGCGCAGCCGGAGCCCGGCCGGGGTGAACGCCTCGATCTGATCGGTCACGATGCTGGCCCGGCCGGACCGGATCGCGGCGAAGAAATCTCCTTCGGGAGCCAGGCACATGCGCTGGTCCCACGGCGGGTAGCCCGGGTTGAAGTGGGTGTCCAGGTCGTAGCCGGGCGGCAGCCGCCGCTCCGCGCCGCGGCGGAGCAGCGCCCGGGCCCGTTCCGGGTACTTGCGGCACAGGCCGTACAGGGCCGTGGCGATCCGCGCGTTCTTCCAGCGCATGGCCGCGCTGGCCTGCCGCTCGGGCAGCACCTTGCGCAGCAGGTCTCCGATGGGGTCCCCGGCCGGCATGGCCAGGACGTACGACGGTGACCGCTGCAGCATGGTGACGTGGCGGGCGGTCTCGGCCAGGGCAGGGACCAGCGTGACCGCGGTGGCGCCGCTGCCGATGACGACGACCCGTTTCCCGCTGACATCGAGATCCGCGGGCCAGTGCTGCGGATGCACCACGGGGCCGGTGAATTCCGCCCGGCCGGGCCAGTCCGGGGTGTAGCCCTCGTCGTAGCGGTAGTAGCCCGAGCACAGGTACAGGAAGCCGCAGGTCCGCTGGGTACGCACGCCCGTGTCCGGCTGCTCCAGGGTGACCGTCCAGCGGGCGTCCGGGCCGGACCAGTCCGCGCGCACGACCCGGCTGCAGTAACTGATCTGCTGGTCCACGCCGTAGGCGGTCGCGGTCTCCCGGAGGTAGCGGAGGATGTCCGCGCCCCCCGCGATCGCCGCGGGCTGCCGCCAGGGGCGGAACGCATAACCGAGGGTGAACATGTCAGAATCCGACCGCACCCCGGGATAACGGAACAGGTCCCACGTTCCGCCGCTCGCGGCCCGGGCCTCGACGATCGCGTAGGAAACGCCGGGGGCTTCGGCCTGCAGGTGACAGGCGGCCCCGATCCCGGACAGGCCAGCCCCCACGATCAGCACGTCCACGTGCCCGCCGGTTTCCGTGTCCGCGGCAGCGGCGGAGGTCGCGCTCACGGTGCTCCTGTCCCTGGATATGCCGCCCGGCCGGCCCGGCGCAGGCTAACCGAACGGACGTCTAGAAATGTATTCTAATGCGATGGCCCGGGCCGGGCCTGGCTGGCTTTTGCCCGGGGTCAGCTGCGGTGCTCCCGGTGCCACGGGAGCACCCGAGCCGTGGAGGACGCCGTGGCGTGGGAGTTCTCGACCGAGCCGGAGTTCCAGGAGCAACTCGACTGGGTCGAGGAGTTCTGCCGCACCGAGGTTGAGCCACTTGACCTGGTATTCCCGGGTGCGGCCTATGCCCGCGACCCGAAGGCCAGGGCGCTGGCTGACCCGCTCAAGCAGCAGGTGAAGGACCGGGGCCTGTGGGCGCTGTTCCTCGGCCGCGACCTGGGCGGCCCCGGCTTCGGCCAGCTCAAGCTGGCGCTGCTGAACGAGATCCTGGGCCGCTACCGGTCCGCGCCGGTGATCTTCGGCACGGCCGCGCCGGATACCGGCAACATGGAAATGCTGGCGGCCTACGGCACCGAGGAGCAGAAGCGCCGCTGGCTCGGCCCGCTGCTGAACCAGGAGATCTTCTCCGCCTACTCGATGACCGAGCCGCAGGGCGGGTCCGATCCGAGCCTGTTCCAGACCCGGGCCGTGCGCGACGGTGACGAATGGGTCATCACCGGCGAGAAATGGTTCACCACCGCGGGCAGGCGGGCTGACATCATCTTCGTGATGTGCACCAACGGCATGTTCGTGGTGCCGGGCGCGGCGCCGGGAGTAGAGATCATGGACTATCCCGCCCCGCACAATCACATTCGCTACAACGCTGTGCGCGTCCCGGCCGATCATCTGCTGGGACCGGAGGATGGCGCCCGGGTGCTGGCGCAGCGCCGCCTGGGCGGCGGCCGCATCCACCATGCGATGCGGACCGTGGCGCAGGTCCGGCTGGCCTTCGACATGATGTGCGAGCGAGCGCTCAGCCGCGCCTCGCACGGCAAGGTGCTGGCTGACCACCAGATGGTCCAGGAGGCGATCGCCGACTCCTACGCGGAACTCACCATGCTGCGGCTGCTGGTGCTGTGGACGGCGTGGACCATCGACAACTCGAGCACCCGGGAAGCCCGGACCCAGATCGCCACCTGCAAGTACACCTGCGCCAAGGTGCTCCGCGAGGTGAGCTACCGGGCCCTGCACATCATGGGTTCCCTGGGCACCACCGACCTGACCCCGCTGCAGGCCATGTGGGCAGGCGCGCCGACCATGGCCATCGCGGACGGCGTTGACGAGGTGCACAAGGTCACCGTCGCCCGCAACGTGCTCAAGGGATACCAGCCGCACCCCGGCCTGTGGCCGACCGAGTACCTCCCAGCCAAGCGAGCGGAAGCGCGGAAGAAGTACGCGGCGCTGCTCGCGGCCGACCCGGACCTCGCGGCCTGGGCCGACCGGGCTGTGCAGGCCAGCACGGGGCGGGCGACCACGGGCCGGGCCACGACCGGGCGGGCCTGACCATGCGGATCGCGCAGCAGGTCGCCGTGGTCACCGGCGGGGCCAGCGGCATCGGCCGCGCGCTCTGCCTGGCGTTCGCGGAGCAGGGCGCCGCCGCCGTGGTGGTCGCCGACATCGACGGCGCGGGCGCGGCGGCCGTGGTGGAGACGATCACGGCCAGCGGCGGCCAGGCCATGGCGGTAGCGGCCGACGTGGCGGACCCGGCCGAGGCCGCGAGCCTGGCCGCCCGGGCCCAGGACGCGTTCGGCCGGATCGACCTGCTCTGCTCCAACGCCGGCATCATCGTGGGCGGCGGCGTCGAGGTCCCGGACGAGGCGTGGGCCCGGATCTGGGCCATCAACGTGCAGAGCCACGTCAGCCTGGCCCGGGCGGTGCTGCCCGGGATGGTGGCCCGGGGCGGCGGGTACCTGGTGTTCACCGCGTCCGCGGCCGGGCTGCTCACCCAGCTGGGCTCCGCCCCGTACTCAGTGACCAAGCACGCGCTGGTCGCGCTGGCCGAATGGATGTCGATCAGCTATGCGGACCAGGGCATCCGGGTGTCCTGCCTGTGCCCGCAGGCGGTGCACACCAACCTGCTGGCCACCAGCCGCCAGCAGACCGGGGCTGGCCTGGCCGGGCGGGAGGCGGCGGACGGCGCGGACGGCAGCGGCAGCACCGGCCACCAGGCCGCCGCGGTGGACGGGACCCTGACCGCGGACCAGGTCGCGGCCTGCGTCATCGACGGACTGGCCGACGAGCGCTTCCTGATCCTGCCGCATCCGGAGGTGGCCACGTACGAGCGCCGCCGGGCCGAGGACCGGGAACGCTGGCTGAGCGGCATGCGCCGGCTGCAGGCCCGGCTCAGTAACCGCGGCTAGGACGCTGACCGCACGCGGCCCGGGCGGCGAGGGCGGCGCCACAGTTGGCGCTGAGATGCAGCAGCATGGGCGCGGCCAGGCTGCCCGAACGGTCCCGCAGCCAGGACAGCAGCAGGCCGGCCGCGGCCGTGCCAGCCACCGCCCCGGTGACCGCCGCCAGCGTGGCCCGGCGGCCCGCCGCCACCTGGTTGATCCGCAGCGCCTCGGCGGTGGGCCGGATGTGCCAGATGCCGAACACGCCGCTGGTCACGGCGATCGCGGCCGGGCCAGGCAGGACCCGGCGCAACGCCGCCTGCAGCACGCCGCGGAAGGCGGTCTCCTCCCACAGCACGGTGCCGACCGGGATGCGGACCGTGACCTGGTAGGCGAGCTCACGCCCGGTGAGCCCGGTGACCCGCTGGTCAGCCAGGGCGCCCCGGGTGGCTGGCAGCGCGGCCAGGAGCAGCCAGCCCGCGGCCGTAGCCGTGGCCGGCCCGGCCCCGGTGCGGGCGCCCGCCGCCAGCCTGTCCCGCCGCAGGCCCAGATCGGTGCCGGTCAGGCCGGCTGCGCTGGCGGCGGCCAGCACGGCCCCGGTGGCGCACAGGTTGGCGGCCGGGTACCACGCTGGCGGCCAGGGCTGCCGCGGGCCGAGGTTGTTGTAGGCGGCTAGCGCGCCGCACAGCGCGGCGGCGACCGCGGTGTCCCGGGCCGCCACCGTCAGCCGCCCGGCTGGACGAGGCCGGTTTCGTAAGCGAGCACCACGGCCTGGGTCCGGTCCCGCAGCCCCAGCTTCATCAGGATGCGGCTGACATGCGTCTTGATGGTCTGTTCCGCGACCACCAGCCGGGCGGCGATCTCCGCGTTCGACATGCCCCGGGCCACCAGGGCCAGCACCTCGGACTCCCGCTCGGTCAAGTTGGCCAGCCGCTTCCGGCTGGGACCGTGCGGCGCGCCCATCCGGGCGAACTCCGCGATAAGGCGCCTGGTCACGCCCGGAGACAGCAGCGCGTCGCCCGCGGCGACCACCCGTACCGCGTCGGCGAGTTCCCGGGCCGAGGCGTCCTTGAGCAGGAAGCCGCTGGCTCCCCAGCGCAGCGCCTGGTACACGTAGTCGTCGAGGTCGAACGTGGTGAGCACCAGGACCTTCGGGGCGGCGGGCATGGCCGTGATCTGCCGGGTGGCCTGGAGGCCGTCGAGCACCGGCATGCGCACATCCATCAGGATGACGTCCGGCCGTAGCTCCCCCGCGCAGGTGACCGCCTCCTGGCCGTTCACCGCCTCACCGATGACCTCGATGTCGGGCTCGCTGTTCAGCAAGGTGGTGAAGCCGGACCGGACCATGCCCTGATCATCGGCGATCACGACACGTACCGTCACGGCAGGTCCGCCAGCTGGTTCTTGCCCTCCGGCAGGACCGCCGTGACCAGGAAACCGCCGTCCGCGGTCGGCGCGGCATCGAGCTGGCCGCCGAGCATGGCGGCGCGCTCGCGCATGCCGATGATGCCGTGCCCGGTGCCGTTCGCCTCCGGGAACACGCCATTACCGGCGGGCGCCGTCCCGCCCGGCCGGGCTCGTTTCGCCGCGGTGGCCGCGCTGGCCGGGCACGGATCGTTGCGCACCCTGATCAGCAGCGAACTGCTGGTGTAGACGAGTTCCACCTGGACCGCCGACCCGGGTGCGTGCCGCATGGCGTTGCTCAGCGCTTCCTGCACGATCCGGTAGGCGGACAGGTCCAGGCCCTGGGGTAGCGCCCGGGGGACGCCGGTGACCGACGACGTGACGCTCACCCCGCCGTTACGGGCCGAGTCGAGGAGGCCCGCCAGCTCGGCCAGGCCGGGCGGTGGGGCCGTGTCAGCGCCGCCGCTGCGGAGCACGCCGAGGAGGCGGCGCAGTTCGTTGAGCCCGGTCAGCGCGCTGGCCCGGATATCGGCGAAGCTCTCGGCCAGTTCCGGCGGCGGGTCGGCGACCTTGCGGGGCGCGGCTTCCGCCTGGATCGCGATCACTGACATGTGGTGCGCGACGATGTCGTGCAGCTCGCGGGCGATCCGCTGGCGTTCCTCGAGCAGCGCCCGCTCACCTTCCAGGCGGCGGGCCTGCTGGACGAGCTCGGCCCGGCTGCTCCGGCGCGACCGGACGATGGCGCCACTGAGCAGCGGGATGGCGGCGAGGATGGCGCCTGCGCTGGTCTGCGCGTTGATGACGATGGCGCCCAGCAGGGTGACCGCGGCCACGGTGAGCACGAACCAGGCCCGGCAGCGGACCGCGACCGCGTACAGGCACAGGGCATAGACCAGCAGGCCACCAGGCAGGTAGACGGTGGAGGAGAGCGTGTGCGGCTGCACGACCACGCTCGTCCAGGCCAGGGCTGCCGCCGAGAGCATCCAGGCCTGGGCCGGGAACCGCGTGCGCAGCAGCATCGGCACGCTGACCGCCAGGGCGAGCAGCAGCAGCATCTGGGTGCTGAACGGATGACCGTGCTTGCCGTTCTGGGTCTCCAGCCAGGAGTTCGTGGTCGCCAAGCAGACGACCGCGATGATCAGATCGGCCGCGGCTACGAGGTCAACCGGCCCGCGGCGGAGCCGGGGCGAGCGGGGGGCCGGCGGGTCGGTGACGCCTGCCGCGACCAGTGCCGCGGTCTGGCGTGCGGCATCGGTGACGCTGGCTGCGACCGCCGCCGTGATCCGGCGGGGGGCACCGGGGCTCATGCCCTCAGCGTAGGTGCGCGGGGGCGTGCTTTCGTGACCCTGGCGATGTATCTGCCCTCCCCTACCCCGGTAGGGGCGGGCGGGCGGCTGGCCCGTGACTCCGGTAGGGGGTCCGCGGGCGGCAGCCAGTGCTGGCGGCGGTACCGCCGGTACCTGCGCGGTACGCGCCAAATGGGCTCCGCAGGGTGACGCCGACGAGGCACGGCTGTCCGTAGCTTTCTGGCCCGTAGACCGACTGGACCAGGAGGGACACGCTATGAGACTCCGCCGCGTGACCGCCATCGCCGCCGCCGCTGCCGTGGCCGCGCTGACCCTGACGGCCGCGGTAAGCCCCGCCGCCCCGGCCGATCCGCCGGTGTCCCTGCCTGCGCTCACCGGCCCAGCGCTGTCCGCCCGGTACGCCGCTGAGTCAGCGGCGATCGCCGCCGCGGCCCGGGCTGCCGCCCACTCGGGCCACCCGGGGCTGGCGCAGTCGCTGAGCGCCATGGAGCACCACGACTTCCTCGGCTTCGATCCGGACGGCCAGGGCGAGGCCGTGGAGGTCCTGGGCGACCTGGCCACCGCCCGGCGGGTCGCTATCCTCGTGCCCGGCTCGGACACCTCGCTGGCGACGTTCGACGCCCGGGGAACGGCCTCACCGGACGGCGGGGCCCGGGCACTGGCCGCCGAGGCACGCCAGCTGGACCCCGGCGCCCGTCTCGCGGTGATCGCCTGGCTGGGCTACCACACGCCGAGCCTGCTGAGCCCGGCCGTGCTCACGTCGGGTGACGCCGGGCAGGGAGCGAGCGCGCTGCGCCCGCTGGTGACCGGGCTGGCCGGGCACGGCGACCAGGTCGCCCTGCTCTGCCACAGCTACGGGTCGGTGGTGTGCGGGCTGGCCGCGGCGCACCTGCCGGTCACCGACCTCGCGGTGTACGGCAGCCCGGGGGTGGACGCCTCGTCGGTGCGGTCGCTGCACACCACCGCCCGGGTCTGGGCGGGCCGGAAAGCTGGTGACTGGATCCGCTACGTGCCCCCCGTTCACCTGCTGGGCCTGGGCTTCGGGGCCGATCCCACCGCGGCATCCTTTGGCGCCCGGCCGTTCGCCTGCGGCCGCGACGGTCATAGCAGCTACCTGAGCCGGGACACCATCTCGCTGCGCAACCTGACCTTCATAGCGCTGGGCGAGCCCGGCCAGGTGACCCGGTGACCGCCCTGCTGGGCCGCGTGGCCCGCCCCGCCCGCGCGGCCCGGGCGCTGGCCGCGCGGATCGAGGCCGCCACGCCCGCTGGCCGTGACCGAACCGTGGACGCGCTCCGCGCGCTGGCCATCGCCGGGGTGATCCTCGGCCACTGGCTGGTGACCGCGCTGGTACTGACCCGGGCCCCGGGCGGCGGCCAGCTGCGCGACACCAGCCCGCTGGCCACCCTGCCCGCCCTCGCCCCGGCCTCGTGGATCTTCCAGACCCTGGCCGTCTTCTTCCTGGTCGGCGGCTACGCGGCGGCCCGCAGCTACACCGGGGACTACTGGGCCTGGCTGTGCGGGCGGCTGGCCCGGCTGAGCCGCCCGGTGGCCGTGCTCGCGGCCGTCTGGGTACCGCTCACCATCGGGATGGCCCTCGGCGGCGTCGGGGCGGCGACCCTGCACACCGTGGTCTTCCTCGTGCTCAGCCCGCTGTGGTTCCTGTGCGTGTTCGCCGGGCTGACCGCGCTGACCCCGCCAGCTGTAGCCCTGGTGCGCCGCTGCGGCGGGTGGGCCGCGCTGTTTCCCGCCGCGGTCGTCGCGGGCGTGGACGCGGCACGTTTCGGCCTCGGCGGGCCAGGCTGGCTCGGCTGGCTCAACGTGGCGGCAGGCTGGATGGTGCCGTACCTGCTCGGCATCGCCTGGGCCCGCGGGGCCTTCCGCAGCTGGAAGGCGCCAGCCCTGATGCTGGCGGGCGGGGTGGCCAGCACGATAGCGCTGGTCACCTGGGCCGGCTACCCGGTGAGCATGGTCGGCGTCAACGGTGCCGCCATCTCCAACCTGAACCCGCCCACGCTGGCCGCCGTCACCTTCGGCGTCGCCCAGGCCGGCCTGGCCCTGCTGCTCCGCCCGGGGCTGGCCCGGCTGATGCGCCGTCCGCTGGCCTGGGCGGCTGTGGCCATGGTCAACATGTCGATGATGACTCTCTTCCTCTGGCACCAGTCGGCGTTCCTGGCGGTGACCACGGCTGGCGCCCTGGCTGGCCGCCTTCCTGGGCTGCTCACGGTCCCGGCCAGCCCGCTATGGATCGCGGAGCGGCTCGCCTGGCTGCCCGTGTTCGCCACCGCGCTGGGCGCCCTGTGGCTGCTGCTGCACCGCACCGAACGGGGCCGCGGCCAACGGCACCGCACCCAGCGGCAGCGCACCGGACGGCGGCCGCTGGCTCAACCAGCGGCCGCCGTGGCGCTCTCCCCGGCGTCCCGGGCAGCTACTGGCCGAGCAGCCAGCGCCCGGGCGCGATGAGCTTGCGGGCCTGGGGTGGCCCCCACGACCCTGGCGGGTAGGAGGCGGGCCGGGGCGGGTTCGACAGCAGCGGCTCGGCCACCTGCCACACCGCGGCCAGCCCGTCCGGCCGGGTGAACAGGGACCGGTCGCCGAGCAGCACATCGTGGATCAGCCGGACGTACGGGGGCAGCGGGTCCGCGCCAGCCAGGTCCGACAGCGGGATCGCGGCGTGCGCGATGTCGAGATTCAGGGCTGGCCCGGGCTTCTTGGCCACCAGGGACAGGTCGATCTCGCCGCTGCCCGCGAGCGAGAAGGACAGCACGTTCGCGTTATGCGGCAGCTGGCCGTGGAGCGGGCCGGGGGGCTCGCGCAGGATCAGGCTGACCCGCTGCTCAGAGGCGGCCAGCCGCTTGCCGGTCCGCAGGTAGAACGGCACTCCCCGCCAGCGGCGGTTGTCGATCCACAGCCGGGCGGCGACGAACGTGTCCCGGGTGGACCGGGCGGCCACTCCGGGCACGTCGCGGTAGCCGGCGAACTGGCCCAGCACCACCTCAGCCGGGTCGAGCGGGCGGAAGCAACTGATCACCTTCTCCCGGGCCGCCTGCAGGTCGAGTGCGCCCAGGCTGGCCGGGGGCTCCATGGCGACCTCGGCGGCGACCTGGAACAGGTGCGTGACGAGCATGTCCAGGACTGCGCCGGTCGCGTCGTAGAACACAGCCCGGTCGGTGATGCCGAGCTTCTCGGGTACGTCGATCTGCACGGACTCGAGGTGCTCCCGGTTCCACATCGCCGCGGACAGCCCGTTGGCGAAGCGCAGCAGGTGCAGGTCCTGGGTGGCTTCCTTCCCGAGGAAATGATCGATCCGGTAGACCTGCTGCTCGTCCAGGACCGAGTGGACCACCCGGTCGAGCACGCGGAAGGCCTGCTGGGAGGTGCCGAATGGCTTCTCGTACACCACCCGGGCGCCCTGGGCCAGCCCGTGCTGGCCCAGGGCCTTGGTCAGCTCGGTGAAGGCCACCGGGGGGACGGCCAGGTAGTGCACGAGCTGCGGGTCGCCGCCCAGCGACGTGCGTGCCTGCCCGAGCACGTCGAGCAGGCTGCCGGGGCTGTCGCTGCTGAATCCGCCGCCCGCGAAGTACACCCGGTCGGCAAAGGCCTTCCACGTGTCCGGCTCCGGCTTCGGGCCGAACTCGGTGAGCGCCTCGTGCACGTGAGCGCGGAAGTTCTCGTGCGCGACATCGCCGCGGCCGTTGCCCACGAGCAGCCACCACTCGGGCAGCAGCCCTTCCAGGGCGAGCCGGTAGAACGCGGGCAGCACCATCCGCTTGGCCAGGTCACCGGTTGCGCCGAAGAGGATGAAGATCGTCGGGCCCGGGCCGGGGCTGGACTTACCGTGCCGTCTCGCGGTCGCCATGAAACCTAAGCTACGGGACGGCCAGGGGACGCCGCGGCATCAGTCGGTGAACGTCGGGTCCGGGCCGTGCAGCCGGGGAGCCCGCCCCTTCGGCTCCTCCCACTTTTCCTGCCGGCCCAGCGCGGTCAGGTCCAGCAGCGAGTAGGCGCTGCCGAGAGTGTCGGTGCCGCGCGCATAGGTCGAGTAGGTGTGGAAGATCTCCCCGCCGTCGCGCAGGAAGCAGCTCAGGCCCGGCACCTCCGCCGGAGCCTCGCCGTCCGCGATGACCTGGGTCCGGTAGTTGTACTCCAGCTGCGGGACCGACCGGTCCAGGGTGACCTGGAAGTCGTAGTTGAAGTCGCTGCCGTGAGAGGAGTACCAGGGCACGGTCCAGCCGCGGCTGGCCTGGTACTTCTGCAGCTTGGTCAGCGGCGCCCGGGACACCAGGGCGAAGGCCGTATCGCGCGAGCGCAGGTGGGTGAGGGTGCCGTCGGCCAGCTCGTCCACGCTGGCCGTGCAGCCCGGGCAGGCTGCGTCCCAGGCCGGGTCGAACATGACGTGCTGGACGATCAGCTGGCGGCTGTCCCCGAACAGGCCGCCCAGCGAGACCCAGGCCGGCCCCTCGAACAGGTACTCCTTGTCGAGCCGGACCATCGGCAGCCGCCGTCGCTCCGCGTTCAGCGCGTCGCGCCTGCGGGTTTCCTCCTTTTCCGCGGTGAGCAGCTGCGTCCTGGCCGCCAGCCACTCCTCGCGGGTCACCACATCGGGCAGTGCCATCACAACCTCCTGTACCCGGCCGCCTCCAGCGGGCGGGCCGTCTGCTACCCAGGACGGCCGGGACCGGCCCGATTCATCGGTGCACCGCAAAATTTCGCTGTGACCGGGCCGCCAGGCGGGTGCTGTGCTCCCCGGGTTCTGGCGGGCGCGGTGCTCGCGGCGCTTGCGGGGCGGGTGCGCGCCGGGACACACTGACGGGAGCCGGGAGGAGGGTGGCGTTGGCACGCAGGCGGCTTCCGCGGTGGTCAGAGTTCCAGCCGCTGCTGCGTCCCGGGCGGATTCCGCTCGACCCGGCCGAACGGCGGCTCAGCCGCGCGCACACCATCGCTGACCTGCGGGCGATCGCCGCGCGCCGGGTCCCGCGGGCGGTGTTCGACTACGCCGACGGGGCCGCCGAACAGGAGATCAGCCTGCGCCGGGCCCGGGCCAGCTTCGCCCGGGCTGAGTTCCACCCCCAGGTGCTGCGCGACGTCAGTACCACCGACACCGGTACCACCGTGCTCGGCAGGCGCTGGCCGCTGCCGTTCGCGCTCGCCCCGACCGGGTTCACCCGGATGATGCACCACGAGGGCGAACGGGCGGCCGCCCGGGCGGCGCAGCGGGCGGGCGTGACGTTCGCGCTGTCCACCATGGGCACCACCTCGATCGAAGAGGTGGCGCAGGAGGCGCCGGACGTCGCCAGGTGGTTCCAGCTCTATGTCTGGCGGGACCGGGCCGCCGCCAAGGATCTGGTCGAGCGGGCCCGCGCTGCTGGCTACGAGGCGCTGGTGCTGACCGTGGATACGCCTGTCGGCGGCGCGCGGATGCGGGACGTCCGGAACGGGCTGACCGTCCCGCCCGCGCTCACCCCGGCCACCGTGCTCGACGCGGCCGCCCACCCCGCCTGGTGGTTCAACCTGCTCACCACCGAGCCGCTGACGTTCGCGAGCCTGCACGAGTGGCACGGTACGGTCGCCGACCTGGTGAACACGATGTTCGACCCGTCGGTGACGTTCGCCGACATCGACTGGCTGCGGGCGTCCTGGCCGGGCCCGCTGCTGCTCAAGGGCATCCACAACGTGGACGGCGCCCGGGCCGCAGTGGACCACGGCGCGGACGGGATCATCGTGTCCACGCACGGCGGGCGGCAGCTGGACCGGGCCGCCGCCCCGCTGGAGGTACTGCCGGCCGATCGTCGACGCGGTCGGCGACCGGGCGGAGGTCCTGCTCGACACCGGGATCATGCACGGCGGCGACATGGTCGCCGCCCTGGCCCTCGGTGCGAAAGCCTGCCTGGTCGGCCGGGCCTTCCTGTACGGGCTGATGGCCGGGGGCGAGCGCGGGGTGGACCGGGCGATCACCATTCTCGCGGCGGAGTTCGACCCGCACCCTCAAGCTGCTGGGCGCCCGCAGCATCGCCGAGCTCAGCCGGTCGCACGTATCGCTGCGCCCGGCAGGACCGGGCTGACCAGGACCGGCAGGACCGGGCTGACCAGGAAAGGAAGGCCGACGATGGAGGTAGTCGAGTTCCGCCCGGAGCGCGAGCAGTACGCGTTCACGTTCGGCGGCGTCGCGCCGGTCCGGAAGGTGCAGCCCGGGACGGTGCTGCGGCTGTGGACCGAGGACGCGTTCTGCGGCACCATCCGGCGCACCACGGACCTGCCCAGCACCGCGTTGACCATGCCCTTCGTCAACCCGCAGACCGGCCCGTTCTACGTGGAGGGCGCGGAGCCTGGCGACACCCTGGCGCTGCATTTCGCGGACCTCACCCCGGCCCGCGGACTTCGGCGCGTCCTGCACGATCCCGCTGTTCGGCGGGCTGACCAGCACCGACCGCACGGCCACGCTGCAGGACCCGCTGCCGGAACGGACCTGGATCTACGAGGTGAACCGGGACCGGCAGACGGTCGCGTTCCAGGCCCAGGCCAGCGAGTTCCGGGTGGAACTGCCGATGGACCCGATGCTGGGCACGGTCGGCGTGGCCCCGGCCGCCGGTGAGGTGCGCTCCTCGCTGGTGCCGGACACGTTCGGCGGGAACATGGACACCCCGGAAATGCGCGCCGGAGCCACCTGCTACCTGGGCGTCAACGTGGATGGCGCGCTGTTCTCGGTGGGTGACGGGCATTACCGGCAGGGCGAGGGCGAGGCGTGCGGCACCGCGGTCGAAGGCGCCATGAACGTCACGCTCATCGTGGACCTGATCAAGGGCGGCGGCCCGGCCTGGCCGCGGCTGGAGACCGATGGCCACCTGGTGGTGGTGGGGTCGAGCCGGCCGCTCGAGGACGCCTGGCGGGTGAGCCAGGTCAGCATGGTGGCGTGGCTGCGCGAGCTGTACGGGCTGGACACGCTGGACGCCTACCAGCTGCTCTCGCAGACCAGCGAAGCTCCGCTGGCCAACGTGGTGGACGCCAACTACAGCGCGGTCACCAAGGTGGCCAAGGCCCTGCTTCCCGCAGGCGCCCGCCTACGACAGCATGCACCGGCACCTCCGGGAGGTCGCCGCGACGATCGGCGGCTAGCCGCGATCGGGTACCGGCCGGCCGGCGTCAACCGAGGAGGCAGCAGATGGACCTGGGACTGCAGGGGCGCCGCGCCCTGGTGACCGGCGGCACGCGGGGGATCGGGCGGGCCATCGTGGACACGCTGGCCGCCGAGGGCGCCGCGGTCGGGTTCTGCGCACGGACCGGGCGGGACGTCGCGGACACGGCCGAGACGCTGGTCAAAAACGGTCACGTCGCCGTGGGGCGGGTCGCGGACGTCGCGGATGAGCAGGGCATGCAGCGGTGGGTCGCGGACAGCGCCGCCGAGCTCGGCGGGGTGGACATCGTGGTGGCCAACGTCAGCGCGCTGGCCATCCCGGACGAGCCCGCCAGCTGGCGGGCCAGCTTCGACGTGGACATGATGGGCACGGTCAGCGTGGTGCGGGCCGCCCTGCCGTACCTGGAACGCAGCGATGCGGCGTCGATCGTGACCATCGCCAGCGTGTCCGGCCGCGAGATCGACTTCGCCGCCGGGCCGTACGGGGTGTTCAAGGCGGCGATCATCCACTACACCCAGGGCCTGGCCTACCAGCTGGCGGCGAAGGGCATCCGGGCCAACAGCGTGTCCCCGGGCAACACCTACTTTCCCGGTGGGGTCTGGGCGGACATCGAGCAGCACAATCCCGCGCTGTTCGGCCAGGCCATGGCGCTGAACCCGACCGGCCGGATGGCGAAACCCGAGGAGATCGCCCGGGCGGCGGTGTTCCTGGCCAGCCCGGCGGCCAGCTTCATGACCGGCGCCAACCTGCTCGTGGACGGCGCGCTGACCCGCGGCGTGCAGTTCTGACCGGCCTCGCGCAGGCTGGTCCGGCCCGGCGCCGCGGGGCAGTACGTTACAGCTATGAGCAGCGACGAAAAGCCTGAGGTCGATTTCCCCGGCGGCGAGCCGCCCGCCGACCTGGAGATCACGGATCTCTGGGAAGGCAATGGCGCCGAGGCCGCCGCGGGGGACGTGGTCAGCGTCCACTATGTCGGGGTGGCGTACTCCACCGGCGAGGAGTTCGACGCGAGCTGGGACCGGGGCGGCCCGCTCCAGTTCAAGCTGGGCGCGGGGCAGGTCATCGCCGGCTGGGATCAGGGCGTGGCGGGCATGAAGGTCGGCGGGCGGCGCCAGCTGATCATCCCGCCCGGCCTGGCCTACGGGGACCGCGGAGCCGGGCGCGCGATCGCGCCGGGCGAGACCCTGATCTTCGTCTGTGATCTGGTCTCTGTCTGACTCCTATGCGGCCAGGGCGGCCCCGATGCGCTCGACCATCTCGGTGAGGATCGGCTGCGGGGTGGCGAAGTTGAACCGGAACGCCCCGGCGCCGCCCAGGCCGAACGCGGGCCCGTCCACGACCGTGATACGCGCGCGATCGCTGAGCAGAGTGCCGGGGGAGTCCGGCAGGTCCAGCGTGGTGCAGTCGAGCCAGGCCAGGTAGGTCCCTTCGGGCGGCCGGTAGCGCACCCCGGGCAGGTGGCGGCGGAGCAGGCTGGCCAGCAGGTGGCGGCTGTCGTCGAGGTAGCCGAGGACTTCATCCAGCCATGCCTCGCCGTGCCGGAACGCGGCGATGTTGGCCACCACCCCGGGATTGCTCGCGCCGTGCGCCGCGAAGACCCCCATCTGCTCCCAGCGCTCCCGGTCCGGCTCGTTGCTGAGGATCACCTCGGCGCATTTGAGGCCGGGCAGGTTCCACGCCTTCGAGGCGGACGTGGCGGTCAGCGTGTGCGAGGCGGCGGTGTCAGAGGTGGAGGCGTACGGGATGTGGCGCTGCCCCGGGTACACCAGCGGGCCGTGGATCTCGTCCGCGAAGACCCGGCCGCCGTGCCGGTCCACGACCTCGGTCAGCTGTGTCATCTCGCCGGCGGTGAAGACCCGGCCGAGCGGGTTGTAGGGGTTGCAGAAGATGAGCAGGTGGCCGCCGGCCCGGAACGCCCCGGCGATCGCGTCGAGGTCGAGGGTGAAGAAGCCGGCGTCGTCACGCATCTGGACCTGGATGATCTCGCGGCCGAGGAAGCCGGGCACGGCGAGAAACGGCATGTAAGCGGGGGTGGGCAGGATGACCGGGGAGCCGGGCCGGGAAAAGTGCGTGATGGCGATCTCGAGCGCCTTGATCACGTCCGGGACGGGATGGATCAGCGCCGGGTCTGGATACCAGCCGTACCGGCGCTGCTCGAACTCCGCGCAGGCCACAGCCAGTTCCTCGGCCAGGTGCGGCGGCAGGTAACCGAAGTTGGCGTCAGCCGACAGCCCGGCGAGCGCGTCGAGGATCGGCGGCGCCGCGCCGAAGTCCATCTCCGCTACGGCCGCGCCGAACCCGTCCGGCCCAGGAGCCGTCCACTTGAAGCTGCCGCGGGCCCGGAGCATCGCCACGGTCGTGGTGTCGATCGCATCTCTGAGACTTCCTGGCACATCGCTATCCTGCACTGGGTGCCGAACGCTGCCGCTGCATTCTGTTCAGGCGGCCAAGGGCGAGGTGATGGCGTGTCCGAGGTGCTCACCGCACCGCGCGTGCTGACCGGCGACGAGACGGTGACCGACGGTGCGGTCGTCCTCGGTGGCACCGTGCTGGACTGGGTCGGCCCGGCCGCGGCGCTGCCCGCCGAGTACCTGGTCCTGCCGCGGGCGGACTACCCGGGCGCGACGATCATGCCGGGCCTGATCGACAGCCACGTCCACCTCGGGTTCGACGGCGGCCCGGGTCCGGTCGCGCGGATGCGCGGTGAGACCGATGCGCAGCAGCTGATCCTGATGCTGCGCAGCGCGCGGGAACTGCTCGGCGTGGGCGTGACCACCGCCCGCGACCTCGGCGGCCGGGGCTACCTGGGCGTCGTCGTGCGGGACGCCATCGCCAGCGGCATGGCCCGCGGCCCGCGGCTGGTCGTGGCCGGCAGCCCGATCACGGTCACCGGCGGGCACTGCTGGTACATGGGCGGCGAGGCGGACAGCGAGGATGACCTGCGCCGCCTGGTCCGCACCCACCACAAGCACGGCGCCGACCTGATCAAGGTCATGTCCACCGGCGGGTTCATGACGACCGGATCAGCGCCCTGGTACGCCCAGTTCACCAGCGCGCAGCTGGCCGTGATCGTCGAGGAGGCGGGGCGGGTGGACAAGCCGGTCGCCGCGCACGCCCACGGCATCGAGGGCATCCGCCGGGCCGTCGAAGCCGGTGTCACCACCCTCGAGCACTGCTCGTTCGTGACCGAGACCAACGAGCGGCGTTTCGTCGAGCCGCTGGCGGCCGAGATCGCTGAGCGGGGCATGTTCGTCTGTCCCACCATCAACGTGAACGCGCCCTATGTAGCTGAATTGACCGGCGTCACGGTCGGGGCGCACGTCCGGGCGATGTGCGAGCTGGGCGTGCGGATCATCGCGGGTACGGACGCGGGTATCGACAACACCCCGCACCACCAGTACGTCGGCGGGCTGGAATACCTGGTCACGCTGGGCTTCCAGGCGGAGGAAGTGCTCGCGATGGCCACCACCGAGGCAGCGGCCGCGCTCGGCGTCGGCGCCATCACCGGCCGCCTCGCACCTGGTTACGACGCCGACCTCATCGTGGTGCACGGCGATCCGCGGGCCGACATCACCGCGCTCGGCCAGTTGCGGCGCGTCATCGCCCGCGGCCGTGACTACCTGCCCGACAGCGGCCGCTTCGACGTCAGCGCGCCGGGCACCCCGTTCGCGGTCCCGGACGGCGTCGATCTCCAGTTCCTCACCGAGGCGACCCGGCGCCGCCAGGCCTAGCCTGAGCTGCGCCTAACCGGGGCGGCAGCCACCGTAGATGACCCAGTCCAGCCGCTTCCAGTAGACGTCAACCCCGTGGAATCCAGCGGACCGGAGGTAATCCAGCTGCGGGGGGAGCGGGATCATATAGCGGACGTGATTGTCCCAGCGGGCCTGTTCCTCCGGGGTGCGGTGCAGCCGCCCGCGCGCCGCGTCCGGATCGCCCTGGTCGTTCACCCGCTCCCAGGCCGCCTCGACCACGGGGTCCGCCGCGCGCACCGGGTCGTAGTTGAGATACCAGCCGCCCGGGGCCAGGCGGGCGAAGATCTCAGCGAACAGGCTCCGCTTCCGCTCGTCCGGCAGGTGGTGCACGCACATCGAGGTCACCACCGCATCGAGCGCCGCCGGGATCGCCGCGGGCCAGTCGCCAGCCGACATGTCGAACTCGACGTACCGGTAGCGCCCGGCGTAAGGCCGCATCTCACGCTCGCCCGCCCCCATCATCGCGGCGGAGAAGTCAGCCAGGATCGCCGTGCTGCCCGGGTGCAGGTCGAGGATCGCGCGCGCCGCGGCCCCCGTGCCCGCGCCCAGGTCCAGGAAGGTGAACTCGGCCGGCCCGGCGAAGGGCAGCAGGCGGGCCATGAACCGCTGCGGCCCGACATGGTTCCGCTCGCGGTCACCTGCTTCCGCGGCCCAGGATGCCACGATGTCCCCGGACTGCCAGATCGCCGCGTTCGTGTCCGCTGACTGGTCCATGCCCAGCAGGTTACCGAGGCCACCCCGGCAGACGCCGGGCGTAGGCCACCCCCGGCCGGGTGGAGGTTTGCGTTGCGGAAAAGCGGGCGGCCGGTATCCAGGTGGCTAGCGCGGTGACAGCACGCAGAACTCGTTGCCCTCGGGGTCGGCCAGCACCGTCCAGGAGACCTGGTCACCCTGGCCCACGTCCGCGGGGGTGGCGCCCGCCTGGCGCAGCCGCGCCACCTCGGCGGCGGGGTCGTCACCGCGGTACGGCGCCACGTCGGGATGCACCCGGTTCTTGACTGCCTTCTGGCCGGGCACCCGGAGGAACTCCAGGTAGGGCCCGGTGCCTTCGGGTGACCGGAGCCCGACGATCTCGTCCTTGGCGTACTCGATCCGCCAGCCCGCCGCCGTCACCCAGAACTGGGCCAGGGCCGCGGGGTCGGCGCAGTCGGTGAGGATCGCGGCGATGGGGCCGGTGCCGCGGTAGATGTCCCGCGGTTCCAGCACGCAGAATTCGTTACCCTCCGGGTCCTCCATGACAACCCAGGGCACATCGCCCTGGCCGATGTCGGCCGGCCTGCCGCCGAGGTCCATGGCCCGGCTGACCAGTTCGGCCTGATGCGCGGCGGAAGTGCTGGCCAGATCGAGGTGCACCCGGTCCTTCCCGGTTTTCGGCTCGGGCACCGGGACGAAGACCATCGGCACGGCGACCGGGTCGGGATAGGCGTATCCGGCGGGCCAGACATCCACCTCCTCCTGCGTCTCGTCGGCTATCTCCCAGCCCAGCAGGCTGGACCAGAAACGTGCCAGCGCGGCGGGATCGTTGGCATCGGCCACGAGGTGGACCAGGCGTGTCGGCATGAGGCTTAACCTCCCAGAAAGGCGCGGGTGATGCCAGCCACGCCCGGCCGGAGCGGGGTCAGCGCTGGTGACTCGCGGGCAGCGCGCGGATGAGCACGTCGGATACGGGCGAGCCGGGGCGGGGATCGCGCGTCCGCGCGATCTTGCGCCAGCCCCATTGCTGGAACGCGTCCTGCGCCGGAGTGGCCGCGGTCAGCACGGTCAGGGTCGCCCGTTCCTCGGCCCGGCCCGCCAGGATCAGGTCGTGCAGGGCCCGGCCGATGCCCTGCCGTCGCCAGGACGCCCGGACCAGCAATTCGGTCAGGGCGAAGGTGCGGCCGGGATGCTCGGCGGTGATCTCGTCCGGCAGCGGCGTGGTCAGCTGGCGCCACCAGGAGGTGGACGGCCGGAGCGGCATCCCCGACGCGTACCCGACCAGGTAGCCGCCACGGCGGGCCTCAGCCAGGACAAAGCCCGGCTGACGGCGCTGGACCCGGAACCGGCTGGCGAATGCCGCGGCCGTGTCCCCCTGCCGGTACGGCGGGTCAGCGTAAACCGCGGCGTGGAGATCCTGCAGCTCGCTGGCGTGCGCGGCGGCCTGCGACCCGTCGAGCAGCTGGACCACTATGCCGGGCGTGACCACGACCACCCCCCGTTGAGGCCGCCGCCGGCACCGACCTCAGCGCGGCGGACAACTACGCTGACGGGTCAGCGCGCGTATTTCATCACCAGGTCGCCGGCCCGCGGGAGCGCGGCCTCGACGTGCTTGACCGCGTTGCCGCGGACAGACTTGTACGCCTTGATGACCGTGGGGCGGCCGGAGTTGGCCGCGCGGGCGTCGGTCACCGAGAGCAGGGCCTCCGACACCTCGTCGCCGCGCTTGGCCAGGTAGTCGCCGAACTCCGAGCCGCCGGAGGCGCGGAAGTCCGCCCAGAACGGCTCGAGCGCGTCCACCAGCTCCGGGAGCAGGACTTGCACCATGTGCTGGACATGGCCCGGCATGAAGGTGTTCACCGTCTTGTAGGCGAGCTTGACCGCGGTCCCGGAGATCCCTGACTTGTCCGAGATCTCCTGCTCGACCAGCGTCCAGCAGTCCACCAGCACCTTGGGCTTGGTGTCCGGGGCGAGCAGGATCTCCTGAAGCGTGGCTGGCATGGGTAAGTTCTTCTCCTTTTCGCTGGGGCGTTGCCCGGTGGATCCCGCACGCATGCCCGAGTGAGCCCCGTCTGAGGTCGCCCGGCCGGCCCGGCTCGCGGTTGACCCGCATAAGTTACCGTGCCCGATTCGGGCGCCGCCTGTTATTAGGCCCTTGTGTTATTAGGCCTTGTGCCGGTGGCGGTGTGACGGCGGAGGGCAGCCCGGCCTGGCGCACCGCAGCCTGCATGGGTAGCAGGGAACGCCGGTCGTACCTCGGGAGGCAGCGCTGGCGCAGCGCGGCCAGCCGGGCCCCGCCAAGGTCATCAGCCATCAGCACGCCGCCGCCCCGGTTGCACTCGCCTTGATGCTTACCTTGCCGCCCAGGCCAGATCCGCGGGCCGGGGCGCAGGACGCGGTCAGCGGGTTTCCTGGCGGTTGCGGCGGGTGGGCGGAATGCGTCTACGAGGTGCGGCGGCCGAAGGCAGGGTCCATGGCTTCGATGCGTATCCGCGCCGACTCCGCCTCTGGCACGCCGAGCTGCTCGAAGATGTCCAGCGCCTGCCGGAATACGATCCGGGCGGCGTCGGGCCGCTGTGTGCTCAGCGTCGTTTCCGCGATCCCTTCGAGGATCTTGGCTTCCTCGTATGGATCACCGATCTCCCGGGCCATCCTGAGCGCGGTCTGGTAATGATCAAATGCCTCGCCGTACCGGCCGGAGCCGCGGCCCACGCCAGCTATCCCGCGAAGCGCGATCACCTGCTGGGAGAGGTCCCCGATCTCCTCGGCGATCGTTTTCGCCTTCTGGTGGTGAATCAGCGCCTCGTCGTAGCATTCCGCGCTCTGGTAAATGGCGCCGATGTCATTGAGGACATCGGCCTCATCCCGGAGATCGCCGATGTCCGCGGTATATGGCCAGCGCGCGCCGGTAAGCAGCCAGGCCCTCCTCGTAGGAGCCCTTATAGTGATAGACGCTTCCTATGTTATGGTACAGAATCGCCTCGCTCTGCGCGGCGCCTATCTCGCTGAATATTTCTAGCGACTTATGGTAGACCTTCGAGCGCGTCTCTATGATAGCCAAAATAGAGTTGCATCCTGCCCAGGTTGTTGAGGGTCTTCGCCTCGCCGCGCCTGTCCCCGGCCTCGCGGTAGAGCGAAAGGGCGTCACGCAGGTGGTCCATGGCGTCGGGGTAACGCCCAAGCTGCCAGCAGGCGATCCCGGAGTGGCTCAGCGTATCGGCCACGCCGTGCTGGTCCGCGACGCGGGTACAGAATCCTGGCCTCGCGGAAATAGGCGAGGGCCTCACGGGAACGGGCCGCGCGCTGGTGCGCCATGCCCATCTGGTCGAGGGCTTCGGCCTCGCCCCGCCGGTCGGCCAGCGACCGGTAGATCGCCGCGGCGTCCTCCGCCAGCGACAGCGTCGCGTCGTGGCGGCCGGTCTGCTGGCTGACCTCGCCGAGCTCCAGCGACGCCTGCGCGATCCTGGCTGGATCGGCGAGGTCACGGCAGGCCTGCAGGGCCAGCGTGTGGGCCGCGATGGCCTCGTCCCAGTACGCCCTGATCTCCACGAAGCCGGCCAGCACGTGGGTCAGGTCGGCACACTTCCGCTTCCACTCGTGCCTGCCCGCGTGCTGCGCGGCCTGCAGGATGTTGTGCCATTCCGATTCCAGCCAGCTTGCCGCGTCTTCCGGCGTGCCCAGCGGCGGGCTGGCGGCTGGCGGGTAGCTGACCGGCACGGGCATCCGGCGCCGGAACGGGTGCAGCACCCGGTCCGCCTGGTCGGCGGTGTGCAGGTAGTAGTCGAGGAGCCTGCCGACCGCCTGCCGCTGTTCGTGCGGGGGGTCCTCACGCGCGGCGCATGCAGCCGCGTATTCGCGGATGAGGTCGTGGAAACGGAACTGACCGGCGGGGGCCCGGGCCAGCAGGTGATGATCGAGCAGGGCGGCGAGGGCCTTCTCGGCTTCGGCGAGGGTGCCGCCACCCAGGGCCGCCGCTGCCTGCAGGCTGACATAAGCGCAGGGGCTCACGCCCAGCCGCCGGAAGAACCGCTGGTGGTCGGGTTCCAGTGCCCGGTAGGACAGGTCGAAGACCGACATCACCTCGGGGCTGGCCGCGCCGGTGCCGCCGAAGCGCGCGGGGAACTGCGACAGTTCCTCGATCAGGTCGGCGAGCCGGGGCGGCCGGTCCGGCGCGAGCCTGCTGGCGGTGAGCTGGATCGCGAGCGGCAAGCGCCCGCACAGCCGCACGGCCGTGGCCACCTCATCCTCGTCATAAGCCGTGCCCTGCCCGGCGATCTTCCGGAACAGCATGACCGCGTCGCCGACGGACAGCACGTCGAGATTGATCGTGCGGGCACCTTCGAGGTCGGGCAGCCTGCGCCGGGTGGTAATCAGGATCAGGCACCGGCTGGCCGTGGGCAGGAGCGGGCGGATCTGGTCATGGCCGGCCGCGTCGTCGAGAATCACGACGGCGCGCTGCCGGCTGAACTGGGCGCGCAGCAGCGTCGCGCGCTCGCCGATAGCGTCCGGTATCTGGGCCGCCGGCGCGGTCAGCATCCGGAGCAGCCGGTAGAGCGCCTCGGCCGCGTCGAGCGCGGGGCGCCCCGGGTCATGAGTGTGCAGGTTGAGGTAGAACAGCCCATCCGGGTACTGCCCGGAAACAACGCGGGCAGCGTGCAGGGCCAGCGCGGTCTTCCCGACCCCGGCCATGCCCTCGATCACGCTGACCCCGGGAGTGTCGCCGTGCGCCTGGGTCAGCAGCCCGAGTTCCCCGCTGCGGCCCACGAACTCCATCGTCTCGGGCGGGAGCGTGTCTGGCCGCGCCCCCCGGCCAGGACGTCGCTCGGCGAGCCGGACGGTCAGCTGGGGGTCATGGCGCAGGATGCGCTGGTGCAGTTCGGACAGCGTCGGCCCGGGCTCGGTGCCCTGCTCATCGATGAGGCGGCTGCGGGTATCCCGGTAGAGGCTGAGCGCGTCACCCGGCCTGCCGCTCCCGTACAGAGCCGTCATCTGGCAGGCGATTAACGTCTCATCCAGCGGGTACTGGGGCAGCAGGTGGCGGAGCTCGCCGACCAGGTCGCCATGCCGGCCAAGCTCCAGCTCACACTCGATGCGCTTCAGGATGGCCGCCCGGCGCTCCTCGCCGAGGCTGTCACGCATCCGCGCCAGCCAGTCACCGCGGATCCCGGTGAACGCCTGGCCGCGCCAGAGCTTGTCCGCCTCGCGCAGGAGCGAGGCAGCGTGCTCATAGTCGCCGCTGGCGGTCAGTGCATCCGCTTGCCGGCGCAGGCGGCGGAACTGATGCACGTCGACGGCCTCAGGATTGACGTCGAGTTCGTAGCCCCGGTCGCGCCCGGCCAGCCGGACGCTGTCGCCAACGGCCTGCCGCAGCGACGCCCGAAGCCTGGCGATATAGACCGAGAGACTCTCGCGGGCCTTGGGCGGAGGCTGCGTATCCCACAGCCGGTCGATGAGAGCCTCAGTCGGCACAATGGTGCGCGGTGTCAATAGCAGGATGGCCAGGACGCATCGCACCCTGGTCGGGCCAAGATCACATTGTTGCCCGCCCGACCAGAGCTCAATCGGCCCGAGCACCCTAAATTCCATGATCGCCCTGCATCATCTACTGCCTGCCGACGAGCCCGGGAGCCGTCACCAGAACGGCATTCCTGCTGCGTTGATACCCGTCATGAGCGCTTTTCACCCGAATCCTGAGTGAACTAGTAGGAACGAGGAAATGATGACCCCTGGTCAGCCTGCGGCGCTCACCAACGGTGAGTGAAAGGCGGTGCAATGCGGGCTGGCGTGGCGTGCCGTAACTTGCGAGGTGCCTGTTATTACAGGGATCCGAGTGAAGTTCCGGCTGGCTATCGCGCCGCGCGTGACGTGGCCCCGGGACCAGGGCAGCGGATACCAAGCGCGCCGAGGCGGCCGGCCAGATCGATCCGAACGCCGGCGGATTAATCGAAATGCCATATCCCGGGATGGATGGGGGTGTAGCTTCTCTGTCTTAGACGGACCGATGTCTAAGAGAGGGCGATGAGGGGATCTTCCCGATGAAGACTCACAGGTCATTATGGCGTGTCGTCATGCGGGCCGGCGGATCGGTGGGCGGTGCTCACCGTAAACCCTCGACCGGGACGGTCCGGTCCCGGGCGGTGCGCGGGATTCTCGTTCTAGGCCTGGTACTGGGCGGCCTCAGTGCCGCAGCGCTGGCATTGCCGGGACACGGCAGCGCAGTTCACGCGCGCGCGCATCAGCCGGCCGCCAGCCATGCTGCCGCAGTGGCCGCTGGCAGCGCTATCGCGCGCCGGCCCTGGATATTTTAATTCCTGCTGCGGCAGTAGCCGGCATATCCCAGTAACGGTATTCAGCGGTATGGGCAACGCTCGCTGCCGTGGGCTAAAGGTACCGGGTGCCGTGCGGCATTATTCCGGTGGAGTGGGCTGTCCTACGCGGCCTTCCGCCAGTCCCCGGGCCCGTCACCGGCCCCTGTCCCGCTGAGCAGTGGCCGCAGGAACTGCCCGGTGTACGACTCCGCCACCGCGGACACCTCTTCTGGCGTCCCCTGGGCGACCAGCAGGCCGCCATCCGGGCCGCCCGCGGGTCCGAGGTCGATGACCCAGTCCGCTGTCTTGATCACATCGAGGTTGTGCTCGATCACCAGCACGGTATTGCCCATGTTGACGAGCGAGTGCAGCACGCCGAGCAGCTTGCGCACATCCTCGGCGTGCAGGCCGGCCGTGGGCTCGTCCAGCACGTAGACCGTCCGGCCGGTCGAGCGCTTCTGCAGCTCCGCGGCCAGCTTCACGCGCTGCGCCTCGCCGCCGGACAGCGTGGTGGCCGGCTGCCCCAGCCGCAGGTAACCCAGGCCGACCTGCACCAGCGTGCGCAGGTGCCGTGCGATCCGCTCGACCGGCGCGAAGAACTCGGCGGCCTCCGCGATGGGCATGTCGAGGACCTCGCTGATCGTCTTGCCCTTGTAGTGCACCTCGAGGGTGTCACGGTTGTACCGCGCTCCCTGGCACACCTCGCACGGAACGTAGACATCCGGCAGGAAGCTCATCTCGATCCTGACCGTGCCGTCGCCCTGGCAGTGCTCACAGCGGCCGCCCTTGACGTTGAAGGAGAACCGGCCCGGCTGGTAGCCGCGCACCTTCGCCTCTGCCGTCTGCGCGAACAGGTTGCGGATGTGGTCGAACACCCCCGTGTAGGTGGCCGGGTTCGACCGGGGTGTGCGCCCAAGAGCGGACTGATCGACGCTGACCACCTTGTCGACCTGCTCGATGCCGCTGACCCGGGTATGCCTGGCCCACCGGTAGTTTCGCGCCGTTGAGCCGGTTCGCGAGTGCCGGGTACAGGACGTCGCTGACCAGCGACGACTTGCCTGACCCGGAGACTCCGGTGACCGCGACCAAGGAGCCCAGCGGGAACGCCACGTCGACGTTGCGCAGGTTATGCTCGCGCGCGCCCTGGACGACAAGCTCGTAACCCGGCTGCCGGGGCCGGCGCCGCGCGGGCACCTCGATCTTCCGGCGCCCGGACAGGTACCCGCCGGTGATCGACTCCGCCGACTGCTCCAGGTCGCTGACGGTGCCGCTGACCACGATCTGGCCCCCGTGCTGACCAGCCTGCGGGCCGATGTCGACGACCCAGTCCGCAGCCGCGATCGTGTCCTCGTCGTGCTCCACGACGATCACCGTGTTGCCGAGGTCGCGCAGCCGCAGCAGCGTCTCGATCAGCCGGCGGTTGTCCCGCCGGTGCAGGCCGGCCGATGGCTCGTCCAGGACGTACAGCACGCCGGCCAGGCCGGAGCCGATCTGGGTCGCGAGCCGGATCCGCTGCGCCTCGCCGCCGGCCAGTGTCGCCGCGGCCCGGTCCAGCGAGAGGTAGCCCAGCCCGACGTCGGCCAGGAAGCCCAGCCGCGCCTGGATCTCCTGCAGCACCCGTTCGACGATCAGCCGCTCCCGCTGGCTCAGGTCCAGCGCCTGCACCCACTGGGCGGCTTCGCTGACCGGCAGCGCCGCTATCTCCGCGATCGGGCGGCCATGCACGGTCACCGCCAGGACTTCCGGGCGGAGCCGGGTGCCCGCGCACGCCGGGCACGCTACCTCGCGCATGAAGCCCTCGTACCTCTCGCGCGCAGCGTCCGACTCGGACTCGGCGTGACGCCGCTCGATCCAGGGCAGCACGCCCTCGTAGCTGACGTGGTACGACCGGTCCCGGCCGGCCCGCGTGCGGTAGCTGACGTGCACCCGGTCGCCGGTGCCCCGCAGCACCGCCGTCCGCACATCCTCCGGCAGGTCGCGCCACGGGGTGCCGAGGTCGAAGCCGCGCGCGTCGGCCACGCCCTGCAGCAGCCGCAGGAAGTAGTCGCGCTCCTTCCAGGCCGCCCACGGCGCGATGGCGCCCTGCGCGAGCGACCGGCCCGGGTCCGGGATGACCAGTTCGGGGTCAACCTCCCGGCGCACGCCCAGACCAGTGCAGACCGGGCAGGCGCCCGATGGCGAGTTGAACGAGAACGTCCGGGGCCCGATCTCGTTGACGGCTAGCGGGTGGCCGTTCGGGCAGGTCAGCCTCTCGGAGAAACGGGGCTGCCGGGCGGGATCGCCGTCCGCGAGGTCGACGAGATCAAGCATGACCAGGCCGTCCCCGAGGCGCAGCGCGGTCTCGACCGAGTCGGTGATGCGCGGCCGGCTCGACGGCCTGGCCGTGAGCCGGTCGACGACCACCTCGATGGTGTGCTGGTCCTGCCGCCTCAGCTGCGGCGGCTCGCCCAGCGGGTACACAGTGCCATCCACCCGCACCCGCGCGAAGCCTTTGCCCTGCAGGCCGGTGAACAGCTGGGCATAGTCGCCGGTGCGCTCCCGCCCGACCGGCGCGAGCAGGTGGAACCGGGTGCCCTCCGGCAGCTCCAGGATGCGGTCGGTGATCTGCTGCGGCGTCTGCCTGGTGATCGGCTCACCGCAGACCGGGCAGTGCGGCTGGCCGATACGTGCCCAGAGCAGCCGCAGGTAGTCGTAGATCTCGGTGATGGTGCCGACCGTCGACCGCGGGCTCCGCGACGCCGATTTCTGCTGGATCGACACGGCCGGCGACAGGCCCTCAATGGCGTCCACGTCGGGCTTGGCCAGCTGCCCGAGAAACTGCCGCGCGTACGCCGACAGCGACTCGACGTAGCGGCGCTGCCCCTCGGCAAAGATCGTGTCGAACGCCAGGCTCGACTTTCCCGAGCCAGACACACCGGTGAACACGATCAGGGCGTCCCGGGGCAGGTCGAGATCGACGCTCCGCAGATTGTGCTCGCGGGCGCCACGGACGATCAGGCGGTCACTCACCAGGGAACTTTCGTGTGCAGGCCGGTGCAGGGGCGGCGGGTCCCCAGACGCAGGTAAAACAAGCTGACCATGACATTCGTTCCCGGTAAGCGCTCCAGGCCCGGCCGCCGGCCCGCGTCCGCCAGGCCTTCCCAGCGCAGCAGAGAATAGGTAGTGGCCAGGGCGGCGGCCAGCCGGGCGGCGTCCCGCGCCTGGCGTGAGCGGCCGGCCGGAGCGGCTGGCACGGGAGGAAGGTCGGCGGATGGCTCCAGGTGAGCCGCCCGGGGAACTGATCGGTACCGGACGGTCGGCCGATGTGTACGCGATCGGCAGTGACCGGGTCCTGCGCCGCTTCCGGACTCGGTGGGACGTGCGGGCCGAGGCTGAGCTGATGGTCTACCTGGAGCAGGCCGGCTACCCGGTGCCGAAGGTCTACCACGCCAGTGGCTCCGACCTGGTAATGGAGCGGCTCGATGGCCGGGACATGCTGGCCGACCTGGGTGCCGGCCATGGCTGGTGGGCCGGCACGCACGCACGCTGGCCGGGCTGCACAACCGGCCGCATGTGATTCCGGCGCCCGCCGGGCTGCGGCCGGGGCTCGGGCCGGGAGATAAGGTCCTGCACCTGGACCTCCATCCGGCGAATGTGATGCTGACCAGCCGTGGTCCCATGGTGATCGACTGGACCAACGCGCGGGCCGGCCCCGCGGGCGCCGACGTTGCGATGGCATACCTGATCATGGGCAGCTCGGAGGTCGATCAAGTGCCGGTGCTGCTGCGCCCGCTGCTGAAGTCCATTCGTGCCACGCTGATCAGGCAGTTCCTGAGCTCAGTGCGGGACGACCCGAAGCCGTATATCGCCACGGTGGCCAGGGAGCGGGTCAAGGACCCGAACGTACGACCCGCCGAGGCGCAATGGCTGCTCCGGATGGCCGAGCGCCAGCCGGCCTTTGGGCGCTTGATCTAATGGTTAGACCATATTATAGTTAGCTCCTTCCGGATGAGCGAACTCCGCTGGTTCACCGGCGGGGTGTCCAAGATCCAGATCGGGTTCACCCTGGACCGGCAGGTTCCGGGCGGAGCGCGGCGCAGCGACCGGCTGGTCCTGCGGATGGATCCCTCCGAGGGTTCGAATGCCACCAGCCGCGCACGTGAGTTCGAGCTGCTGGGCCTGGTGAACGGGGTGATCCCGGTGCCCGAGACCTTCTTCCTGGACGCTGAGGGGGAGTGGTTCCCTGAGCCAGCCATGATCTACGCGTTCGCCCCGGGCGTGACCAAGCCACCGATGACCCAGACCGGGAAGATCAGCGGGCTCGGCACCGACTTCGGGCTGGATTACCGTCGCCTGCTGGCGCCGCAGTATGTCGGGCACCTGGCGCGCATCCACACCATGGACGTTTCCGGCCGTTCCTTCGACACGCTCGATGTGCCCGAGACCGGGACGACGCAGGCGGCCCAGTGGGCGCTCAACCATGCTCTGCGCACGTGGGAGGAAGACCGCGGCGAGGACTCGCCCCTCATGGAGGTGGCCGCCAGCTGGCTGCTCCGGAATCTGCCCACGCTGGATGTGCTGAGCGTTGTCCACGGCGACTACCGGAGCGGAAACTTCCTGTTCGATGAAGATACCGGCCAGATCAGCGCCTGGCTCGACTGGGAGCGGGGCCTGATCGGCGACCGGCACCGGGACCTAGCCTGGATAACCCTGCCCACGATGGGCCATTACGACATCCACGGCCGCTACTGGGTCTGCGGCCTGGTTCCGCTGGATGAGTTCTTCGAGCGCTACTCAGCAGCGTCCGGGCTGCCCGTCAACCCCCAGCGGCTGAAGTACTACCAGGTGCTGTGCTGCTTCGTGATCATCGTGTCCACGATGGCATCGACCTACCGCATCGCCCGGCTGGGAAAGTCTCATCAGGACATCCTGCTGACCCGGGTCGAAGGAATGGTTCCGGTCATCTCACGGCACCTCATCACGCTGCTGAGGGAGAGCGCCGATGATTGATCACAGTGAGAACACCCTGCGGGCTGCCATCAAGGCCCTGCGCTTCACCGTCGCACCGGCCGTTCAACCCCGCCGATGCCCAGGCCGTCGAGCAGCTCCGGCTGACCATCGATTTCCTGGACTTTCTGCGCACCCGGCTCTACGACCTTCATGCCCGCCACCGTTACGAGCTCGCGCACCAGATCAACGTCGCGCGGGCGCTGGCCGGTGACGCGAAGCTGGTCTCGGACCAGGCGGATCTCCGGCTTCGGTCCGCGCTGCGCGCGGCCGATGATGTCATCCGCGACGAGGAAGCGCACACCGGTGACCTGCAAGCGGCCTCAAGGGTGTTGTGGGCCGCTGTCCGCGGGATGATCCGCGAGTCCCGCCAAGCCCCTGGCGATGTCCGCCACCGGATCGAGGCCAGCGTCATCGAAACGGTCGATCCGCTGGTCACGATGGAGAGCGCGTGGTACCTGCCGTTCGGCTTCGAGCCAGAGCCAGCGGCCGTCCCCCGGCTCGGCGACCTGTTCCTGCATGAGTGAATTCCCGCGATGAGGATCCTGGTCACCAACGATGACGGGATCGGCCGCGGCGGCTTGCGCGTGCTTGCCCGCCGGCTCCAGCGCGACGGGCACGACATCGTCGTGGTCGCGCCGGCCCGGGAGCGCAGCGGGAGCTCCGCCAGCCTGGGCGTGGTCACGAACCGCGCCATGATCGCCGTCGATGACCAGCCGCTGGCGGGGTGGGCAGGCATCCGCGCTCATGCCATCGACGCTCCTCCGGCGGCCGCCGTGCGCGCGGCCTGCGGCGGAGCCTTCGGGCCAGCACCCGATCTCGTGGTCTCCGGCATCAATCCGGGACATAACACCGGCCGGGTCATCATCCACTCCGGAACCGTCGGCGCTGCCCTGACGGCAGCGGCCATGGGCGTCGCCGGTATCGCGGTCAGCGCAGCCGACGACTCGGCTACCGGATATGACACGGCAGCGGAAGTGACGGCCTGGATAACGGCCGAGCTGGCCGTCCGGGGCCGCCCGGCCTTCGCTGCCAACCTGAACGTTCCCAGCGTGCCCCTCGCGCAGCTAGCCGGGATCGCCCACGCGGACCTCGGACCGGCCGGGATCGTCGAGATAAGCCTCCGGCGGATGACCGGTCATCTCCAGGTCACCCGGACCGCGACCGCACCACCCTTCAAGCCCGGGACCGATGCTGACCTGTTGCACCGGGGCCTGGCCAGCCTCACCCCGCTCACCCTGCCCTGGGCTGATCCGCCGGATCTGGACGACATCATCGAGTCCGTCCAGCATCGCCTGGCCACCTTCCAGGAACCGGACGCGCCAGCCGGCGGCGGCTCGTAGTCCCGTCTGGAGGGGGGCCTCAGCGGATGAGGTCAGGCACGAGCGCCGAGGTAACCGGCGAAGCGCGCGTCGACCTGCGCACCGGTGAGCCCGAAATCGGACAGCGCGTAGCGGTGCGCTGGCCGCCCGCGGGCGCTGCCCGCGTGCAGCGCCCGCATGGCATCCGCGGCGGGGAGCGGTGGGTCTGGATGACGAGCGCGTCCGGGTACACCCGCAGGAGTGCCCCGAGCGCGAACAGGTGACTGGGGTTCTTGAGTACCCAGCGGCGGCTGCGGTCGGGCAGGCCGATCAGCTGCAGGTTGCGCCGGTGCCTGCGGTAGGCATCCGTCCAGTCCTGCGCCTGCAGCCAGGACGAGTAGGACGGCAGGTGCGCGAGGCATTCCCAGGACACCGAGCGCATCGACTGCCGCAGGAGCTGCCAGCATTCCTCCACCTGGTCCGCGGCCATGAAGTGAACGCCCATGAACTCGGGATGGGAGATCTGATGGCGCTGCACGCCCGCCTCGATCATCCGGAACACCGGGTTGTCCGCCCAGGTCTCCCGCGGTGGCCGGGGCTGCGGCACCTCGGCGAGCCACAGTTCCAGGCCCTGGTGCGCCGGGTCGGCGGTGAGCAGCCGGTGCAGGGCGGTCGTGCCGGTCCGCGGCAGCCCGGTGACGAAGACCGGGCGCTCGACGGGGACGCCCGTGCAGTCAGGATGCTGGGCCCAGCCGGCCTCGCTGAACAGCCGGGCCGTCAGGGCGCCACGCAGGAGGGCCCGGGTCACCCGCACCCCCCGGTGGGTCAGGTCCGCCTCCCGCCGGTAGGCCTCCAGCAGCACCTCCAGGCCGTCGCGGTAGTCGTCAGCCCCGAAATCCGCTAGCCCGGTGAGCACGGTGGCCGCCGTGCAGAGCTGCGCCGCGGTGCCGATGCCGTCCGGCTCACTGCTCACCATTTCCTCGCCTCGCTCACGGGCGCTTCGCTGGCATCGGGGGCAGCGGTCTCAGTGGTGGAACTCGCCGCAGTTGACGTCAAGGCACTGGCCGGTGATCGCCCGGGCCATGGACGAGGCCAGGAACACCACCGCGTCGGCGATCTCGTCGGGTTCCGGGAGCTTCCGCAGGTCGGTGCTGGCTGCGGTCTCGTCGTAGACCTGCTGCCTGTCCACCCCGCGCTGCTCGGCCAGGTAGCCGAAGTACCACTTCAGCGTGTTGCCCCAGACCCAGCCCGGTGCCACCGAGTTGACCCGGATGCCCTGCGGGCCGAGCTCTGTGGCCAGGCTCTGGGCCAGGGCAAGCAGTGCCGACTTGGCCATCTTGTAGCCGCCGAAGCTGACCCGGGAATGCCGCAGCACCGCGGAGTTGATCATCACGACGGAGCCGCGGCTGTCCGCGAGCGCCGGGGTGAACAGCCGGGTCAGCCGCAGGGCGGCGAGCACGTTGGTCTCGAACGCGGCCCGGATGGCATCCAGGCCAGTGTCGGCGAGGCTGGCCAGCGGTGGGATCGCGAACGCGTTGTGCACCAGCGTGTCGACGCGGCCGAAAGCGGCCAGCGCCGCCTCGGCGAGGTGCGCGGCCGAGTCCTCGTCCGTGATGTCCGTGGCGACGGCCGCGGCGCGCCGCCCGAGTGCGGTCACCTCCTTGGCCACGTCGTCGAGGCGGGACGCGGTGCGGGCGGCGAGCACCAGGTCCGCCCCGGCCTGCGCGCTCCGCAGTGCGATGGTGCGTCCCAGGTCCGGGCCCACCCCGGAGACCACCACCACGGTGCCCTGCAGCAGCCTCATCAGCCCAGCATCCGGTCGGCGACGGCGGCCTGGCGGGCAGCGATCCGCTCGGCGTACTCCTTGGGCGTCACCCGCGCCTGCTCGTAGTGCGGCAGCAGGCCCGGCAGGTCGGTGAACGGGACCACTTCCACCGCGGGCCCGTCGGCGGGGCCGAGATCCCTGGCCAGCCGCTGCCAGCGGATCTGCACGTAGCCGCGCTGGTGCCCGGTGGTCTCCAGCCAGTTGGCGAGGCCGGGGTCGCGCTCGCTGATCACGAAGCGCAGCTTCCCGTCCGGGTCGGTGCGTGCCTGGTCAGCGGTGAGGCTGGTCTGGTGGCTGATGTAGTCCAGCGAGATGTACCACATGCTGCCGAGCTGGATGCCCTGGTACGGCGCGACGTCCCGGGGAGCGGCGGGGACGGTCACGATCATGGCCTGGTCCCCGCCCAGCTCGTAGTGGCCGGCCGAGGAGAACTGGCTGGCCAGGCCGCCCGGGGTGCGGCGGGGTTCGGTCATCAGGTTGACCGGCTCCCGCAGGTAGAACCACTGGGGAAAGGCCAGGAAGGTCCGCAGCCGGGACAGCAGGATCTTGCCGGCCACGGTGTAGCGCTTGGCCATCGTGGCGGTGTCCACCGGGGCTGGCGCGCGGCCGGCCCGGTCCGCGCGGTGGATGCTGATGGTGCCGCGCCGCTCGGTGTCCCAGTTGCTGTACACCTCGCGGACGATGAGCATGGACGAGCCCGGGCCGAGTGCGAAGTAGCTGGGCCCGGCATTGTCCCGGGCCGGGCCGAACCTCAGCTCGAATGTCCCGTCCGCGGCGATGTCGATCGCCCGGTCGTCGAACGCGCTCAGGCTGTCCGGCACCTCGACCGGGGAGTAGTCCCCGGTCAGCACCTGGAAGCTGAGGTCGGTGGTGGTGCCCCGCCGCCCGGTCACCACGTACTCAGCATCGTCGCGGAGGTAGGAGTGGAAGTACAGGGCGTCCGGGTTGTCCAGCCCCAGCTTCGTGTACGGGCCGGTGGAGGCGACGAAGTAGGGGAAGTCGCGCTGGTAGGCCCAGGCCAGCTGCAAGGACGCCCGGATGCTTCCCGCGAGGTAGTCAAGGCCCTCAGCCAGGTCCGCCTCGGTCTGGATGTGTGGCGCGCCGGTGATGATCTGCTCGGCTTCGGCCACCGCATCCGCGAACGACTGGGTGAGCATCACGTCACACTAGAACGAGTTCTAGAAATGCGTCAATGAGACGACGTCAGGGGGCGGCCTGGGGAGCCCAGCGGTTGGCGGTGAACCGCAGGCTCGGCAGGTCGTCCAGGGACAGCGTCATCTCGTAGGTCCGGATGTAGCCGGTATGCGAGATCCGCCACCGGCCGTCGTCACCGCGGGTATAGCGGTCCTCGTAGAACGCGGCCCCCTTGATCACTACCCGGTACTCCGTGGCGATCACCGTGTCCTCGAAGCACCAGGTGCCGGTGGCCGTGTCGCCGGCGATGTCGATCTCAGGCTGGCTCGCGAAGTGCACCGTGGTGATCCCGGGCCCGAGATTCTTGCGCAGGAACGCGACGATCTCGTCCCGGCCAGCCAGGTTCAATGGCTTACCCATGGCCGGCGTGCTGTAGTTGGCGGTGGCATCCGGGGTGAAAACCTCCGTCATCTCGTCCCACCGCTTCAGGTTAACGCAGCGCAGGTAGCGGTACTTCACCCGGCGGATCTCTTCGAGCGCGGCAAGGTCCATGCCCCAGCCTCCCGAGCGAATTGACTTTGCGCAAGAACATGTTCTACTTTTTTCGGGCTGCCGACGGCGGTCCAGGCACCCAGGCCCGGAGGTCCCAGCCCGGAGGTCCCAGCCCGGAGGTCCCAGCCCGGAGGTCCCAGCCCGGAGGTCCCGTGCGCTTCTCCTACGCCGAGTCCATGACCGACCCGTCGTTCTACCCGGCCCTCGCCCGGGCCGCGGAGGAGGCCGGCTACGACTCGCTGGTGGTGCCGGACAGCATCTGCTATCCCCGGCACTCCGCCAGCACGTACCCGTACACCCCGGACGGGAGCCGGGAGTTCCTGGAGGACAAGCCCTTCCTGGAACCGTTCTCGTTGATTCCCGCGCTGGGAGCGGTCACAACCCGGCTGCGGTTCGTGACCTTCGTGCTCAAGCTGCCGGTACGCAGCCCGGTGCTGGTGGCCAAGCAGGTGACCTCGACGGCGGTGCTGACCGGCAACCGGCTCGTGCTCGGCGTCGGGACCAGCCCCTGGCGCGAGGACTACGAGGTCACCGGCGTGCCGTGGGCACGGCGCGGGCGGCGGATGGACGAGGAGATCGCGATCGTCCGCGGCCTGTCAGCCGGGACATACTTCGAGTACCACGGCGAGATCTTCGACCTTCCGCCAGTCAAGATCGCTCCTGTGCCGGGCGAGCCGGTCCCCATCCTGATCGGCGGTCACCATGACGCCGCGCTGCGCCGCGCCGCGCGGCTGGGGGACGGGTGGCTGCACGGCGGGGGAGACGCCGCGGACCTGCCCGGCCTGCTCGACCGCCTGGCCGCGCTGCGCCGCCAGGAGGGCACCGCTGACCGGCCGTTCCAGATCCACGTGATCTCGCTGGAGGCCTACAGCGCCAGCGGGGTGCGGCGGCTGGAGGACCAGGGGGTGACCGACGTGATCGTCGGGTTCCGGTGGCCCTATCACCCCGGGCCGGATACCGAGCCGCTGGCGGTCAAGCTCGGCAACCTGCGCCGGTACGCCGACGAGGTCATCGCCAAGCTGAACCCCTGACCGCGGGGCGAGCTGTCATGATCCCATGCGCACGGTAGAACGTGTTATAGTCAGCGCCTCAGATTCAGCTGGCAGCAGTGCCGTCCGGCCCGTACCAGACCCCATCACGCCTACCTCCAGGCAACGTGTCGTTGCCCGTGCCAGGAATGAACGGCCATTGGTTAGGAGGAACTATGCGCCGTGCGATTGGGCTTGTTCTCGCCGGGCTGGGAGTGCTGCTTTTAGAGGTCCTAACAAAGTGTGAGATCGCGTAGCCGGCGCCAGCAGATGATGGCGCAGGCGAGGCTGAGGAAGGCCTCGTGGATGTCGTCGCGGATCTCCCAGCGGATCCGCAGCCGCCGGAACCAGTGCAACAGCGCGATGGACTGCTCCACGACCCAGCGGTAGGTGCCCAGCCCGGAGCCGTGCGCGGTGCCGCGGCGGGCGATCACGGGCGTGATGCCCTTCTCCCGCACCTGGGCGCGGTACTTGTCATGGTCATAGCCGCGGTCGGCATAGATCTTCTCCGGGCGCCGGCGCGGCCGCCCGCGGCGGCCGCGGACCGGAGGGATGGCCTCGATGAGGGGCATGAGCTGGGTGACGTCGTTGCGGTTGCCGCCGGTCAGCGAGACTGCCAGCGGGATGCCGTGCGCCTCGGTGATCACATGGTGCCCGGAGCCCGGCCGGGCACGATCGACCGGGCTCGGGCCCGTTTTTGGGCCACCCTTCACCGCCCGCACATGGGAACTGTCGATCACCGCGCGCGACCAGTCCAGCGCCCCGGCAGCATTCAGCTCGGCCAGCAGCGCCTCATGCAGCTGCTGCCACACTCCGGCTTCCTGCCAGTCGCGCAGCCGCCACCGCCAGCAGGTCATGCCCGACCCGAAGCCCAGCTCCTGGGGCAGGAACTCCCACGGGATCCCCGTGTACAGGACAAACAGGATCCCGGACAGGACCTTCCGGTCGTCCAGCCGCTTGCGGCCAGGATGGTCAGCGCGGCGCGGCACCACCGGCAACAGCGGCTCGATCCGCTCCCATAACTCGTCCGGCACGACCCACGGCGGCTGCTCACCCTTCCTCACAGGCGTGCTCAACCACCACACCCCCACCGATATTCCCACCAGTCAATTCTGTTAGCGGTTCTAAGGGCTCGCCGAAAAACAACCCGTGGGTTCCGGAAGTGGAGCACGATGGTGTGCTATGGCCATCATCGACGAGGCCGAAGCGCTCCTTGCCGCGAAGTTCGCAGCGCTCTTCCCGCACCTGGACGAGCGGCAGCGTCGTCTGGTCGCCGGCGCGGAGGCCCGGTCTCTGGGCCACGGCGGGATCCGGGTGGTGGCCCGGGCGGCGGGGATGCGGGAGGGCACGGTGTCGGACGGGGCCGCGGAGCTGGAGTCCGGTGCGGCGCCGCTGGGCCGGATCCGGCGCCCGGGCGGGGGCCGCAAGAAGCTGACTGAGCTGGACCCGGCGCTGCTGCCGGCTCTGCTGGCGCTGGTCGAGCCGCAGGAGCGCGGCGATCCGATGTCGCCGTTGCGCTGGACGGCCAAGTCCACGCGTGCCCTGGCCGCCGAGCTGACCCGGCAGGGCCACGTGATAGGCGCTGATACGGTCGCCGAGTTGCTGGGTATGGAGGGCTTCAGCCTTCAGGGCAATGCCAAGACCTTGGAGGGCATGCAGCATCCCGACCGGGACGCCCAGTTCCGGTATCTGGCCGGGCAGGTGACAGAACATCGGGATGCTGGGCAGCCGGTGGTCAGCATGGATGCGAAGAAGAAGGAGCTGGTCGGCCAGTTCAAGAACGCCGGGCGGGAGTGGGCGCGGGCCGGGGCGGCGGTCCGGGTGGACTGCCACGACTTTCCCGGCGACGCCGTCGGCAAGGCCCTGCCCTACGGGATCTACGATGTGGCGGCCGGCACCGGCTGGGTGAACGTCGGCACCGGCCATGACACCGCCGCGTTCGCGGTGGAATCGCTGCGCCGCTGGTGGAATGAGCCGGCCGGGCTGCCTACCCGCGGGCTACCCGGCTGCTGACCACCGTGGACGCGGGCGGCCCGGACGGGTACCGCACCCGGACGTGGAAGACGTACCTGGCCGCGCTGGCAGACGAGACAGGCCTGGATATCACGGTGTGTCATTTTCCGCCCGGTACCTCGAAGTGGAACACGATCGAGCACCGGCTGTTTTCCCACATCACCATGAACTGGCGCGGCAGGCCCCTGACCAGCCACGAAGTCGTCGTCGCGAGCATCGCCGCGACCACCACGGGTACCGGCCTGGCCGTCCATGCAGAGCTGGACACCGGCTCGTACCCCACCGGCGTCCAGGTCAGTGATGAGGCGATCGCCGCCCTGCCGGTCAGCCGCCATCACTTCCACGGCGACTGGAACTACACCCTGCACCCCGCACCGGCCGGTGACACGGCACCCGCCCCGGGCACCGGGCACGCATCCCTGGCCGGCCGGCCACAGCACCCGCCGCCGGGCGCCCTGCGCGACCCTGAGCTGACCGGCATGACCCGCCGGCAGCTCGGCGGCATGATCCGCACCCTGACACCCGTGCTGGCAGCGCAGCGCGAGCAGACCCTGCACACGCGCCGCGGCGGACGGCCCAGCCAGACCCCCGGCACCGGCGCCAAAGCCAGGCTCACGCCCGCCGAACGGATCCTGGTCACCGTGCTCTACCTGCGTAAACTCGCCACCCAGGAACTTCTCGGCGACCTGTTCGGCGTCACCGCCATGACCGTCAGCCGTGCGATCCGGGAAGTGCGCCCACTGCTGCACGCACATGGCTACGACATCACCGCCTCCACGGCCCGCTTCCGCGTACCGGCAGACATCACAGCATTCCTCGCCCACGAGACCATCGACCCCCGCGACGAGATCAAATCAGCGCGTTAATAATCTGCAGGCCCTTAGTGGCAGCCGTGCTGCTGCGCACGTATGTACCGGGCCAGGTGATCAGATACCCGCTCAGCGAGCACCTCACGACCCAGCTGGTGGGCCATGGGGTCTCCTACTTCAGCCCCAGCAAGTTCAGGCCGGTCACCGGCGTCACGATGCTGGTCACCAGCACGGTCACGGGTGATGCCAAGGCGGGTACGTCCACCACGGCGGTATGGAACTCGTCCACTCACCTCTACGACGAGACCAACCACGCGACGTTCGTGGACAGCACCCGCCGCGTCGCCTTCGACCGGCGGACCGCCCAGCTGGTCATGTGCTGCGGGGCCAGCGTCAACGGCAACACCGCGGTCCGCCAGTCCGGCCTGGTGGGGTTCCTCTGGCCGCTGGGCACCCAGCGGCACGCCTACCAGGTCTTCGACTCGGCCATGGACCGGGCCCACCTGGCCAGCTACGAGGGAACGACCTCGATCGACGGGATCACCGTTTACCGCTTCGTGGAGCAGGTGCCAACTACCCAGATCGGGAAGGAGACGGTGCCCCCCGCGCTGGCGGGCCTGAAGGGCTCCTCGCTGGTGAGCCTCCCGGTGACCTACACCGCGACCAATACCTTCTGGGTGGACCCGGTCACGGGAGCGCAGCTCAATGAGATCGAGAACGAGCACCTGGTCCTGACCGACGACAGCGGCAGGCCGCGCGCACTACTGCTGAACGCGTCGCTGACCGACACGCCGCAGAGCCTGCAGAAGGTCGTGCAGCTCGACCGGAACGGGCGGAACGAGCTGGAACTGGTGACGGTCATCGCGCCGGTGGCGGCCGGCCTGCTCGGCCTCGCGGCGCTGGCCGGAGGAGTCCGGCTGGCCCGGCGGCGGCGCGATAACGAGCCCGGCCACGAGGATGTCCGGGCCGCCGGGCCGGTCACCGATCCTGCCGTCTAGCGAGCGCGGTCCCCGCCCAGCCGCGGTCCCTGCCCAGTGGCGGTCCTGCCGGCGGCGGTCCCTGCGCGGCGGCGGTCAGCGCAGCAGCAGCCGGGCGGCAAGCTCCAGGTGGTTGCTGACGTCGTTGGCTGACGCGCGCCGCGTCACCCAGGCGACCAGGTTGGACAGCCAGACGTCGCCGATGATGCGGGCGATGGCTATCTCGTCGGCGGTCGGATCGCCCTCGTGCATGGCCCGGGTGAGGGTCCGCTCCATCAGCCGGGCCACGGTGTTGACCTCGGCGGCCGCGCTCGGGTCGGCGAACATGAAGGCGCGGGTCATCGCTTCGGCCAGCAACGGGTCACGCTGCATGGACTGGGTTATCCGGCCCAGCACGAAAATCATCCGCTCGTACGGCGTGTCACCGGGTATCGCGGTCCTGGCCAGCTTTTCCTGCGTTCGCTCGAACTCCCGGGCCAGCCCGGACACCAGCAGGTGGATCTTGGACGGGAAGTACCGGTACAGGGTGCCGAGCGCCACGTTGGCCTGTTCGGCCACCGCCCGCATCTGCACGGCCTCGTAGCCGCCCTTGGACGCCAGCGCCAGCGTGGCATCCAGAATCCGCTTCCTGCGGTCGCGCTGCGCCACCGACGTGAACTCGCCATCGCCAGCGGTGCCGGACGCGGCGATGATACCTGTTCTCGGCGACGCCATCCGTTACCCCTCGTCTCGCACAGCGCCGGCCGGGTGCCACGACGGACCCGCAGTCCTGGTCCGCGGTGTTGCTGGCCCGATCCCGCGCTGTGATCAGGGTAGCAATGCCGGCGGCCCGCCGCCGCCGCCCCGCCCTGGCTGCTGGCTACTATAACGTGTTCTAATTCTGTCAGTCGTGGTGAAGGGGAGGTGCCGGTGCCGGTCGCTGTCACCGAAGAGCAGCTGGCCTTGCAGGCGTCGATTCGTGACTGGGCGCAGCGGGCCGGCCCGCTCGCCCTCGTCCGCGGGCTGGAGCCCGATGCTGGCCCGGTACCGGCTGAGGCCAGTGCGTGCTGGGCCGGCCTGGCCAGCTTGGGCGTGTTCTCGATGGCGCTGCCGCCGGCAGCGGGCGGGGCGGGCGGCACCATCGCTGACCTGGCCGCCGCGCTGGAGCAGCTCACCCTGGCGCTGGTTCCCGGGCCGGTGCTGCCCACCATGCTGGCCGGCCTGGTGCTCGCGGCCCAGGCCGGCCAGCCCACGGTGCAGGCGCTGCTTCCGGCCCTGGCCGCGGGTGAGCTGCCGATGGCCGTCGGCCTGGACACCGACTCGCTGACCGGAGCCTGGCAGGCGGACGGGTCCCTCCTGGTGACGGGCGAGATCGGCCCGGTCCTGGGCGGCGGCGCCAGCGTCCAGCTGCTCGCCGGGGCCATGGTGGACGGGAGCGAGGTGTGGTTCTGTGTCCCGGCCCGGCATCCCGGTCTCACGGTGACGGACCGCAGGCCGGTCGACTTCTCCCGGCCGCTGGCCACCATCCGGTTCGCCGGTGCGGCCATCGGCCCGGGCCAGATCGTGGCCGGCCTGGGCCTGGCCCGGGTGCGCGACCTGGCCGCGACCCTGTACGCGGTCGAAGCGTCCGCGGTGGCTGGCTGGTGCTCAGCGACAGCCGCCGGGTACGCCTGCACCCGGCACCAGTTCGGCCGGCCGATCGGCGCCTTCCAGGCGGTCCAGCATCTCTGTGCCGGCCTGCTCTGCCGGGCCGAACGTGCGGCCGCGGTGGCGTGGGATGCGGCGCGGGTGGCGGATGAGGTGCCGGCCGAGCATCCGCTGGCCGCCGCGGCCGCGGCGGCCATCGCACTGGACGCCGCGGTCGACAACGCCAAGGACTGCATCCAGGTGCTCGGCGGGATCGGCTTCACCTGGGAGCATGACGCCCACCTGTTTCTGCGCCGTGCGCTGGCGCTGCGGCAGCTTCTCGGCGGCAGCGCCGGGTGGCGCGTGCGGACGGCCGGCCTTGCCCTGGCGGGGGCCCGCCGCCGGGTGGCCCTGACCACAGGCGGTGCGGGTAGCGGGCCGGTGGCGCAGGCCGCGAGGGCGGTGGCGGCGGCCGCCGCTGCCCTGCCGCCTAGCGACCGCCGGGCGGCACTCGCCGATGCCGGGTACGTGGCCCCGCACTGGCCACCGCCCTACGGGCTGGGAGCCTCGCCCGGCGACGTGCTCATCATCGACGAGGAGCTGGCCCGGGCCGGGCTGGCCCGGCCCGATCTGGTGATCGGCGGCTGGGCAGGCCTGGCGGTGGTCCAGCACGGCTCACCGGCCCAGCAGGAACGGTTCGCCGGCCCCACCCTGCGCGGCGAGATCACCTGGTGCCAGCTGTTCAGCGAGCCCGGCGCGGGCTCCGACCTCGCCTCGCTGCGGACCCGGGCAGAGCGGGTGCAAGGCGGCGGGGGGTGGCGGCTGACCGGGCAGAAGGTGTGGACCTCCCTCGCCCATGAGGCCGGCTGGGCCATCTGCCTGGCCCGCACCGACCGGGCCGCTCCCAAGCACCGCGGGCTCACCTTCTTCCTGGTGGACATGCACAGCGACGGCATCGGGATCCGGCCCCTGCGCGAGATCACCGGCCGCGCGGTGTTCAACGAGGTCTTCCTGGATGACGTGTTCGTGCCCGACGGCTGCGTGCTGGGGACGTGCGGAGACGGCTGGCGGATCGCCCGGAGCACGCTGGCGGCCGAACGGGTCGCCATGGGCCGGGGCTCGGCGCTCGGTGACGAGGTGGAGGGCCTGATCGCGATGATCCGGTCGGCTGGGCTGGCCACCGACCCGGCAGTGCTGGAACAGGCCGGAGCGCTGATCGCCGACGGCCTGGCCGGCTCGCTGCTGGACCTGCGGTCCGCGCTGGCCCGGCTGAGCGGGGCGGACGCGGATCACCTGGCGGCCGTGCGCAAGCTGCACGGTGTCGCCCATCGGCAGGCGGTGGCCGAGGCCGCGCTGGTGCTGTGCGGCCCGGGGGGCGCGGCGGCCGATGGGGCCGCCGCGGACCCGGTACACGAGTTCCTGCTCACCAGGTGCCTGAGCATCGCGGGCGGCACGACCCAGATCCTGCTGTCGGTAGTGGCCGAGCGGGTGCTCGGCCTGCCCCGGGAGGAGATGCGCTGAGTGGACTTCAGCTACGGCGAGACTCAGCAGGAGGTCGGCCGCCTGGCCGCCCGGGTGCTGCGGGGACCGCGCCCGGCCGCCGTTGCCGCCCATCCGGGGGTGGCGGCCGCCGCCGGGCTGGACGGCGGATACGACGGGGCACTCTGGAAGGAACTCGCCCGGACCGGGCTGCTGTCCCTGGCGCTGCCCGAGTGGCTGGAGGGGGACGGGCTCGGGGTCGCCGAGGCCGCGGTCCTGCTGACCGAGACCGGCAGGCAGGGCGCGGCGGTGCCGGCCCTGGCCACCGTGATGACCGGCGTGCTGCCGGTCACCCGCTGGGCGGATCGCGGCTTGCAGGAGGCCGTGCTGGCGGGCGTGGCCACGGGCGCCACCGTGCTCACCGCCGCTGTGCGCGAGCCCTCGCGGCCCTGGCCCGCGGTCCCGGCCACCACGGCCTGGCTGGCGGATGACGGCGGGACCGTTTCCGGGGTGAAGATCGGCGTGCCGTACTGCGCGGAGGCCCGCTGGGTGCTGGTCCCGGCCACCGTCGCCGGGGGCGGCGGTACCGCGGTGGTGGTGGTCAGCCCGGATTCCGGCGGGGTGACCACGGTACGCACGCGCAGTTCCGGTGGCGAGCCTGAGTACACGCTGCGGCTGACCGGGGCGCCCATCGCCGGCGTCCTCGGCGGGGCGGCGGACGGGCGGGCCGCCAGCGACCTGTACCAGCTCGCCGTAGCCGGCGCGTGCTGCCTGGCTGACGGCGCCATGGCCGCCGCGCTCGCGCTGACCACGGAGCACATCGGGACCCGGAAGCAGTTCGGCCGGCCGCTCGCGGCGTTCCAGGCCGCGGCCCAGCACATCGCCGATGTCTACATCACGGCGCGCACCCTGCATCTGGCCACCCTGTCGGCCTGCTGGCGGCTGGACACCGGGCAGGACGCGGGCCCCGACCTCGACGTGGCGGCCTACTGGCTCGCCGAGCACGCGCCCGCGGCCATGCGCACGTGTCACCACCTGCACGGCGGAACGGGCATGGACGTCAGCTACCCACTGCCCCGCTTCTCCGCCCTGATCAAGGACCTGGCCCGGTACGCCGGCGGCACCAGTTACTGCCTGGACCGGCTGGCCACCAGGGTGTGAAAGGGACACCGATGTTCATTGATCTCACCAGCAGCCAGCGGGCGCTGCGCGGCGAGGTGCGCGCCTACTTCGCCAGCCTGCTGTCGCCAGCCGAGCGCGAAGCCATGCTCACTGAGCGGCACGGCCCGGTCTACCGGGATGTGGTCCGGCGGATGGGCCGGGACGGCTGGCTGGGCGTGGGCTGGCCGGAGGAATACGGCGGGCGCGGGCTCGGCCAGGTCGAGCAGCAGATCTTCGTGACCGAGGCGGCCCGGGCCGATATCCCGTTGCCCACGGTCACGCTGCAGACCGTCGGCCCGACTTTGCAGGTGCACGGCACCCGGGAACAGAAGGACTTCTTCCTGCCGAAGATCCTGGCCGGCGAGGTGCACTTCGCCATTGGCTACACCGAGCCCGAGGCCGGCACCGACCTGGCCTCGTTGCGGACCAGGGCGGTCCGGGTGAAGGGGGGTGCGGAGTATGTGGTCAGCGGCCAGAAGATCTTCACCACCGGCGGCCATGATGCCGACTACATCTGGCTGGCCTGCCGCACCGACCCGGATGCCGCCAGGCACAAGGGGATCTCCATCCTCATCGTGGACACCCGCGACCCCGGCTATTCCTGGACCCCGATCATCACCCACGACGGAGCGCATCACGTCAACGTGACCTACTACGACGGCGTGCGGGTTCCGGTCTCGATGCGGGTGGGGGAGGAGAACGGTGGCTGGCGGCTGGTGACCGAGCAGCTCAATCACGAACGGGTGATGCTGGGGCCAGCCGGCCGCCTGGCCGCCCTGTACGACCGGGTGCGAGCCTGGGCTGACAGCCAAGCCGGGCCGGACGGCCGCCCGCTGCTGGACCAGCCGGACGTCCGGCAGGCGCTTGCCCGCACCTACGCCAGCCTGCGCATCAATGAGCTGCTCAACTGGCAGGTCGCGGCGACGGAGCAGGTCGGCATCGCCGACGCCTCGGCCACCAAGGTCTACGCCTCCGAGCAGATCCAGCAGCTCGGCCAGGAACTGGAGGAGATCGTCGGCCGGCATGGTGACCCGGCTGACCCGGAGACCGCCGGCCTCAGCCGGTGGCTGGACGTCCAGGCCAAGCGCAACACCGTGCTGACCTTCGGCGGCGGGGTCAACGAGATCCAGCGTGAGCTCATCGCGACCGCAGGCCTCGGCCTGCCCCGGGTGCCCCGCTGATCTCAGCCCCGCTGGCCGGGTGGCCTGCTTACAGGGTGGCCTGCTGACCGGATGGCCTGCTGACCAGAGGAGAAGGGACAGATGACCGCTACCGAGGCCGCGCCTGACCTGCCCGGCACGATCCGGGAGGCAGCCCAGCGGGTCGCGGCCGCCGGTGAGAGCAGCGCCCGGCCGGGCCGCGACCCGGTGAACCTGCCGATGATCCGCAACTGGATCGAGGCGATCGGCGATGCCAGCCCGGTGTACACCGACCCGGACTTCGCGGCAGGTTCCGTGCACGGCGGCCTGGTGGCGCCGCCCGCGATGATCCAGGTCTGGACGATGCCCGGGCTGCACCGGGGCCGCAACGATGACGACCCGCTCGGCCTGATGACGCGGGCGCTGGATGAAGCCGGGTACACCTCGGTCGTCGCCACCAACTGTGACCAGGCCTACCACCGCTATCTACGGCACGGGGAGCAGGTGAGCGTGCGGGCCAGCCTGCTGGACGTGACCGGGCCCAAACGCACCGCGCTAGGCGAGGGCTGGTTCGTGACCACCCGCTCCACCTGGTATGCGGCCGGTGAGGCGGTCGCGACCATGGACTTCCGGATCCTGAAGTTCCGGCCGCACAGCCCGCCCGGCGGGACTGGCGGTGGCACGGCGGGCGACAGCGCGGCCGGCGGTGGCAGGCGGCCGGCGGTGGCACGGCCGGCGGTGGTACGGCGGGCGGTGGCGCGGCCGGCGGTGGTACGGCGGGCGGTGGCGCGGCCGGCGGTGGTACGGCGGGCGGTGGCGCGGCCGGCGGTGGTACGGCGGGCGGTGGCGCTGGGCCAGCGGGCCCGGTCCTGCGTCCGCAGATCACACCGGACACCGGGTTCTTCTGGGCCGGGACCGCAGCGGGGGAACTGCGGATCCAGCGCTGCGGCGGCTGCGCCGCGCTGCGCCATCCACCCGGCCCGATGTGCCCCCGGTGCCGTTCTCCGCAGCGGGACGCGACCGGCCCCGGGTACCTGGTGGCGGCCGGTACCGGCGAGGTGTACAGCTACGTCGTGCACCATCACCCGCCGGTGCCGGGCCGGAAGCTGCCCATCATCATCGCGCTGGTCCAGCTGCCCGAGGGCGTGCGGATGGTCGGGGAACTGCGCGGTGTCAACCCGGACCGGGTGCGGATCGGCCTGCCGGTGCGGGTCGAGTTCGACCGGATCGGCGATGATCTGACGCTGCCCGCCTGGCGCCCTGCCACCGGCGGCACCGGCGGCACCGGCGGCACCGGCGGCACCGGCCCGGTCCTGCCGGAGCTCGTCATCAGGGCGACGCCGACGTTCGTGATTTCCTCGGCCCTCGCGACCCGCGACTTCCAGGACGTTCACCACGACCGCGAGCTGGCGGTCGCCCGGGGCAGCAAGGACATCTTCGTCAACATCCTCACCACCACCGGGCTGGTCCAGCGCTACGTCTCCGGCTGGGCCGGCCCGCACGCCGTGTTCAAGGCGATCTCCATCCGGCTCGGAGCGCCGTGCTATGCCGGCGACACGCTGACCTTCTCCGGCCAGGCCAGCGGGGATGAAGGCAACGAGTGCGTGGTCACCGTCACCGGGCGGTGCAGTCTCGGCGACCACGTCACCGGCACGGTCCGCGTCGAATTGCCCGGGGGCGCGTGATGATCGCCCGGGAGCGCGTGATGATCAGCGGGGCGGCGGCGATCGCCGGGATCGGGGCGACCGAGTTCTCCAAGAACTCCGGCCGCAGCGAGCTGCAGCTGGCGGCCGAGGCGGCCCTGGCCGCGCTGGCGGATGCCGGCCTGAGCCCCGCCGACGTGGACGGGCTCGTCACCTTCACCATGGACAGCAGCGCCGAGATCGCGGTCGCCCGCGAGCTCGGCGCCGGCGAGCTGCGCTTCTTCAGCCAGATCGGCTACGGCGGTGGCGCGGCCTGCGCCACCGTGCAGCAGGCCGCGCTGGCCATCGCGGCTGGGGTGGCCGAGGTCGTGGTCTGTTACCGGGCGCTGAACGAGCGGTCGGGCCGCCGGTTCGGCCAGGTCTCCACCGCCGCGGTGACGATGCCGACCTCCTCCGGGACCGACAACGGCTGGCATTACCCGATGGGCCTGTCCACCCCCGCCGCTACCGTCGCGATGGCAGCGCGGCGCTATATGCATGCGTACGGCGCCGCCAGTGCGGACTTTGGCGCGGTCGCGGTCGCCAGCCGCCGCCACGCAGCGGCCAACCCGGATGCCTGGTTCTACCAGCGGCCGATCACCCTCGCCGAGCACCAGGCGTCCCGCTGGATCGCTGAGCCGCTGCGGCTGCTCGACTGCTGCCAGGAGAGCGACGGCGCGGTCGCCCTGGTGGTCACCAGCCTGGAGCGGGCCCGGGAGCTGCGGTGGCCTGCGGCGGTGGTCCAGGCCGCCGCCCAGGGCAGCGGCCCGGACCAGTTCACGATGACGAGTTACTACCGCGATGACCTGACCGGGCTGCCCGAGATGGGCGTGGTGGCCCGCCAGCTATGGCAGCAGGCGGCGGCGGGGCCGGCCGACGTGCGGACCGCGGTGCTCTATGACCACTTCACCCCGTACGTGCTGATGCAGCTGGAGGAGCTGGGCTTCTGCCCGCGGGGGGAGGCCAGGGGCTTCATCTCCGGCGGGGCAATCGAGCTGGGCGGCCGGCTTCCGCTCAACACCCACGGCGGCCAGCTCGGGGAGGCCTACATCCACGGCATGAACGGTATCGCCGAGGGGGTCCGCCAGATCCGCGGCACGTCGGTCAACCAGGTTCCGGGGGACGGGCTGGTGCTGGTCACCGCCGGTACCGGCGTGCCGACCAGCGGGCTGATACTGGGCCCGGCCTGACCGCCCGCACAAGATCGGCACGCTGGCCGTTCAGCGCGTCCCTTCCGGATCACGCGGCATGTTGCGAATAAATACCGAATACAGGTGCGATCATGATGGATATTCGATAATATATTCGATATAGCAGTCAGGCTCTGGGAGGTGATCAAGTGAGCGCCAGCCCGGAGCATTCTGCCCTGCCACCCGGCGCCGCGCCTCCAGATCATGGGTTCCCCGGGGACGTGCCTTCCGACGGCGACGACGAGTTCCTCATCCCAGGTGATGATCCTGGCGGGGATCCGGCCTGGCTGGCTGATTCGGCGGTGCAAGCGTGGCTGGATGCCACCGCCGACGACCCGCCTGATGCTGTGCTGCTCAGCCCCGGCGCGGCCTTTACCCTCGGCGGTACGGCGGATTCGCTGCGGCCGGGCCCGGTGCTGGCCGACCTGGCTGGGCGGGTACATGGTGATGGGCTGGGCGGGCTGGATGATGACGCGCTGACCGGGGTGCTGCAGGCGGCGAGCCGGCTGGCGTCCTGGACCGCCGCGATCCGGCTCGCCGCGGTATCCCAGCTCGCGGCGCGGCGGAAGGCGGGGGCGCGTTCGAGTGGGGACTGGCGGCCGTTTGAGCACGCTGCCGATGAGATCGCCGTCACCCTCACCCTCACTGGCCACAGCGCCGGGCGGATACTCGCCCTCGCGATGGCCCTGGACCGGCTCCCGGCCACCCGCGCGGCGCTGGAGGCCGGGCTGATTGACGAGCGCCGCGCCGAGATCATCGCCGATGAGCTCGCCGGCCTTAGCGACGAGGACGCCGCCGCGGTGGAGGCCAGGCTGATCAGGAAGGCGGCGGGGTGGACCAGCGGGCAGCTGCGCCCCGCCGCCCGCCGCGCCGTCCTCGCGGTTCAACCCGGACGCCGCGAAGCAGCGCAAGGCCAAGGCGCTGCAGGATCGGCGAGTGGAAGTGTTCACCGAGGCCGCCGGGACCGCTGCGCTGTGCGGCCGGGACCTGCCGCCCGCCGACGTCCTCGCCGCCGACGCGAACCTCACCGCCCTAGCCCATGATCTGCGGAAGGCGGGCGCCGCCGGCACCCTGGACCAGTTGCGCGCCCGCGCCTACCTCCACCTGCTCACCGGCCAGCACCCCGACGCCCTGCTGGCTGCTGTCACCACCGCCACACAGGACGGCGCTGGGCAGGACAGCGGCACAAGGGACAGCACGGCCGGCGGCGCCGTCGGCCGGGACACCCGCGGCGAGCCTGCCGACAGCGGTGTGGCGGGAGCGCCCGGCAGCAGCACACCCGGCGACGGCACTCCGGCCTCCGGGCCGGGCATCCCCGGACCGGATACGCCGTGGCTGAGTGTCCCGGGGTTGCGCGGAACCGTGCACCTGACCATTCCTCTGGTCACCTGGCTGGGCTGGTCCCAGGCTCCTGGAGACGCCGCCGGGTTCGGGCCGCTGGATGCCGACGACTCCCGCGACCTCACCACCTGGCTGGCCCGCAACCCGGCCACCCAGTGGTGCCTGACCCTGACCGATCCCGCCGGGCACGCCATCGCCCACGGCTGCGCCCCTACCGGGCCCGGCCACCCACCCGGCAGGCCCAGCCCCGGGCGAGACGGTCCCAGGCGAGACAGCCCCGGGCGAGACGGTCCCGGGCAGGACGGCTCCCTGGGCACCAGCCCCCGAGAACCAAATCCCTGGGAAACAAATCCCCGAGAACCAAATCCCTGGGACTGGCTGTGTGGCATCACCCTCACCCCGCTGCAAACCGGGGCCTGCACCCACCCCCGCCAATCGCGGGCCTATAGGCCCCCCGCCTCCCTGCGCCACCTCATCGAGATCCGCAACGCCAGCTGCACCGCCCCGGGCTGCCGCCGCCCCGCCACCACCTGCGACGTCGATCACACCACCCCCCACGGCAGGGGCGGCCGGAGCTGCGAGTGCAACCTAGGACCGCTATGCCGGCGTCATCACCGGTGCAAGCAAGCCCCCCGCTGGACGCTCATCCAGCCCACCCCCGGCATCTTCCGATGGACCACTCCGGCAGGGCGCACCTACACCACCACCCCCACCAGCTATTCCGCGTGAGAACCCCGCGGTAGGCGAACCGAGAGGGCTGGCCCAACTGGCCGCTGCATGACCGCAAGGCCCAGGCCCTGGCTCGCTGGCAGTGCGGTTAGTCCCTGGCTGGCTGGCCGTCGGCGAGGTCAGCGGGGCCGAGGGCGGCGAGGTCAAGGGCAGCGAGGTAGCCGAAGGTCATGGCCGGCCCGATCGTCGCGCCGGCGCCAGCGTAGCTGTGCCCCATCACCGCCGCGCTCGTGTTGCCCGCCGCGTACAGTCCCGGGATGGGCGTGCCGTCGCCACGGAGCACACGTGCCCGTTCGTCGGTGAGCAGGCCGCCCTTGGTGCCGAGATCGCCCGGCACGATCTTGACGGCGTAGAACGGCGGCGTCTCCAGCGGCGCCAGGCACGGGTTGGGCCGGACCCGCGGGTCGCTGTAGTAGCGGTCATAGGCCGAGTCACCCCGGTGGAAGTCCTCGTCGCAGCCGGCCTGCGCGAACTCGCCGAATCTGGTGACCGTCTCCTGCAGGCCCTGCGGGTCCAGCCCGGCCAGCCCGGCCAGCTCGGTGATGGAGGGCGCGCGGCAGACCGTGCCCGCGTGGTACCACCGCCGGGGGAGGGCCTTGCCCGGCGGCAGGCCCGCGAACACATAGGTGCTGCGGTAGCGCTGGTCGAGGATCAGCCAGCAGGGGATGTGCGGGTTGCCGTCGGAGTGACCGTTGTACATCGCGTGCACGGCGTCCACGTAGGGGGCGGACTCGTTCACGAAACGCTGCCCAGCGCTGTTGACCAGCAGGCAGCCGGGCAGGCTGCGCTCGGCCAGGCAGAAGAACGGGCCGGAGGGCAGCGGTATGGACGGGCCCCACCAGGCGTCGTCCATCAGGTCCACCGCGGCCCCGCCGGCCTGGCCCGCGCGGATCGCGTCGCCGGTGTTCCCGGGCGCGCCGGTGGTCCACCCAGTGCCGACCGGCCCGCGCTGGTAGTGCCGCCGCATCTCGCCGTTGCGCTCAAAGCCCCCGGCGGCCAGCACGATACCCCGGCGGGCCCGGATGAGGGCGGGCCGGCCGTCCCGGGTCACCTCGACTCCGGTGACGCGGTCTCCCGCCACGTGCAGACCGGTCATGGGCGTGCTGAGCCACACCGGCACCTGCTTGGCCAGCAGGCCCGCCCGCAAGCCCGCGGCCAGGGCCTGGCCGAGGCTGAGCGGGTACTGGCGGAGTAGCCGGGCGCGCGCCAGCCGGCTGGCCACTTTGGCGGCGGCGAGCATCGCCCGGGGGTGCCGGGGACCGAGGCTCAGCCACCGGTAGTCGCCCTGGGTGATGGTCACGCCGGGCGGCGACGGGAGGTAGGGCGGGCTGAGCTGGGCCAGCTCGGGCCCTAGCACCCGCCCGTTCAGCGGCACCGGCTCGATGCTGCGCCCAGCGGCCAGCCCGCCGGGCGCCTCGGGGTAGTAGTCCGCGTAGCCCGGTACCCAGGCGAATTCCAGCGGAGTGTGCCGCCGGATGAAGGACACCATGGCCGGGCCGTGTTCCAGCAGCGCCCGCTGGCGGGTGGCTGGCACGCGGCCGCCCACGACGTGCGCCAGGTAGGCCCGGGCCTGCTCCGGGGTGTCGGCGACGCCGGCTCGGCGCAGCACCTCGTTACCCGGCACCCAGAGCCCGCCGCCGGACCGGGCGGTGGAGCCGCCGAAGGTGCCGGCCTTCTCGATCACCAGCACAGTCAGGCCGTGGTACGCGGCGGCGAGCGCGGCGGTCATCCCGGCGGCGCCGCTGCCCACCACCACGACGTCGAACTCGCCTGCCGTTGTCATCCGACCTCCCGGCCTCTCATACTAGAACACGTTCCAGTTTTTGCTGGGGCTGAGCTGGCGGCCCGGCCCGGGCCTGGACTCCGGAGGCACTAGGTGACCTGGGACATCGAGGCCGACGTAGTGGTGGTGGGGTTCGGTGCGGCAGGTGCCTGCGCCGCCCTGGAGGCGGCGCAGTCCGGCCAGGACGTGGTGGTCCTCGACCGGTTCCACGGCGGCGGCGCCACCGCCCTGTCCGGCGGCGTGATCTACGCCGGGGGCGGCACGCCGCACCAGCGGGCGGCGGGCGTGCCCGACTCGCCGGAGGCGATGTTCGCCTACCTCAGCGCCGAAGTGGGTGACGCCGTCTCAGCGGCGACCCTCCGGGCGTTCTGCGACGGCAGCCCGGCGATGCTCGCCTGGCTGGAAAGCCATGGGGTGCCGTTCGAGGGCAGCCTGTGCCCGGACAAGACCTCCTACCCCACGAACCGGCACTATCTCTACTACTCCGGCAGCGAGCTGTCATTCGCCGCGATCGCCCCCCCGGCCCCCCGGGGGCACCGGACCCGCGGCCCCGGGACCTCGGGCCGGCTGCTGTACGCCCGGCTGGCGGCGGCGGTCCGCGGCGCCGGCGCTCAGGTGGTGCCGCAGACCACGGCGCGGCGGCTGATCACTGGTGCGGCCGGGCGGGTGACCGGGGTGGAGTGCAGCACCCTGCGAGATGCCCCGCGCTGGGCCCGGGTGGCGCACCGCGTCCTGCACCGCTGGTCGCGCAAGCCCTATCTGTACGCGCCCAAGCTGGGCCGGGTCATGCACCGGCCGGTCGCCTGGCTGGAACGCGCGTATGGCCGCCCGTTGCGGGTGGGCGCCCGCGGTGGCGTGGTGCTCGCGGCCGGCGGGTTCGTGGCCAACCGGGCGATGATGCGCGCGCACGCGCCCGCCTGCCGTGGCGGCCTGCCGCTGGCCACGCCCGGCGATGACGGCAGCGGGATCCGGCTCGGAACGCAGGCCGGTGGCGCCACCGCCTTCCTGGACCGGGTCTCGGTGTGGCGGTTCCTCTCCCCGCCCCCCGCCCTGATTCACGGCATCCTGGTGGACCAGGCCGGGCAGCGGATCTGCGACGAGGCCCGGTACGGGGCGGCGATCGGTGACGCGATCCTCGGCCTGCCCCAGGGACGGGCCTGGCTGCTCGTTGACCGGGCGACCCTGGCGCAGGCCCGCCGCCAGTTGCGCGCCACCACCCTGTGGTTCCAGCGGCTGCCAGCGTGATACCTGCTGACTGCCGGGCGGCACTGCGCGCCCGCGCTCGCCACGCTGGCCAGGCGGGCCGGGGTGGACGCGGACGGCCTGGCGGCCACTGTGGCCGCGCACAACGCCGCGGCGGCGGCCGGCCACGACGACCCCGCGGGCAAGCCGGCGGATCAGGTCCGCGCCCAGGACAAGCCGCCGTACTCGCTCATCGACTGCTCGGTCCGGCCCCGGCTGGCCAGCCCGGCGCCCATGCTCACGCTTGGCGGGCTCATGGTCGCCGAGGACACCGGTCAGGTCCGGCGGGCCGACGGCAGCCGCGTGCCGGGCCTGTACGCGGCCGGGCGCACCGCGGTGGGCCTGTGTTCGCGCTCGTACGTCAGCGGCCTCTCCCTGGCGGACTGTGTCTTCTCCGGCCGGCGTGCGGGCTGGCACGCGGCCGCGGCAGCTGGCACCGCCGCGGCTGGCGCGGTCACGGGTAGGTCACGCTGACCGCTGCCGTCAGCGGCACCGCCTGGCAGGCCAGGATGTAGCCCTCGGCGGCATCTGCCTCGTCCAGCACCTCGTTGTGCCCCATCTCCACCTCGCCGCTGGTGAGCTGGCAGGCACAGGCCCCGCAGATGCCCTGCCGGCAGGAGAACGGCGCGTCGAGGCCAGCGCTGAGGAGGAGGTCGAGCATCCGGGTGCCTGGCGGCCAGGCCAGCACCCTTTTCTCGCCGTCCAGGGTGACCTCCAGCGTGGCGGCCACGCCGCCCGCCGCTGGCTGCGTGGCCCGGAACGGATCTTCCGCCAGCGACAGGAACCGCTCGGTATGGATGCGCGGGGCCGGGCACCCCCAGCTCACCGAGCGCCTGCCGGACGACGGCGAGATAAGGGTCCGGCCCGCACAAGAATGCCTCGCGGGCGGCGTAGGGCCGGGCCAGCGCCGCCAGCGCCGCCGCGGTCGGCGGGCCTTGCAGCGAGTCGAGCCAGTGCAGCACGAGCAGCCGGTGCGCGGCGGCGGCAGCCAGCCGCCGCAGGCCACCGCCGAAGATCACTGAGCGCTCGTCGCGGTTGCTGTAGATCAGCACGATCCTGCCCTGCCCCTGGGCCAGGACCGACTTCACGATCGACATGACCGGGGTGATCCCGCTCCCCCCCGCGAACATCACCAGGTCGGTGTCCAGTGACCGGGGCGTGAACGTTCCGGCTGGTGGCAGGGTATCCAGCACCGTGCCAGCCGTGACGTTGTCAGCGAGCCAGCTGGATGCGTACCCGGCCCGCTTGACGGTGATCGTGTGCGGATCCCCGGTATGCGGTGAACTTGACAGCGAGTAGCAGCGTGCCACGGAGCCGTCCCGGTCATGTGGCACCCGCACGGTAAGGAACTGGCCGGGCCGGTAGGCGAACGTGCCGGCCAGTTCCGGCGGGACGGCGAGCACCAGCGAGCAGGCATCGGCGGTCTCGCTGATGACCTCCGCCACCGGCAACTGGTGGAACGCGCGCTGGGGGCTCACGGCGGCGCCACGTCCAGGCGGCCGTCGCGCACGGCCGCCTCGATGCTGTCGCGCAGGCTGGCGCAGGTGTCGATGAGCGCGGTCCGCTCACCCGCGGCCATCCTGGCGCTGAACTCGGCGCAGGACCGGACCGCCTCCTGGCTCCACTGCACGCTCGTGTGCTGCGCGCTGAACTTGGCGGCCAGGACCGCGACGGCGCAGCGGTCGCAGGTCACCCGGCGGAACCCGGCGTGCCGCTCGTCGGTATGGCGCATGGCTCAGCTGGCCCCGGCCTGCCGCCCCGCCAGGTTCGCGGCCACCTCCGACTCCCATTCGGTCACCGCGCGCGTGGTGTCCACCTCGAACTCATACCGCGCCACCATGTCCGCCGTGATGTCCTCGACGTCGGTGTAGAACTGCTCATACCAGCGCCGGAGCTGATACACCGGGCCATCCTCCGCGCACAGCAGCGGGTTGTCGATCCGGCTTTTGTGCGTCCAGATCTCCACGTCCTGCTGGAAACCCAGGCCGACGAACTTGGCGAACTTGCCGGCGACCTTGTCCGCGTGGGAGTCGGAGAGACCGGGTGGCCGTTTGACGATCACCCCCCACTGCAGCAGGAACGAGGTCGGCGTGACCGGGTAGTGGCAGTTGATGAGGACGCTTTCCATCGTCATGCCGCGGTAGTCGTGCCACAACTTGTTGATCATGTAGGACGGCCCGTAGTAGGAGGCTTCGGAGCGCAGCGTGGTCTCCTCCCCGCCCGCTGCGTAGTTCGAGCCGGTATTGATGTCCGGGCGCGACCTGGTCCGCAGGTACTGCGACGCGATGTGCCCCTCGAGCACGTTCTTGAAGTAGGTGGGGAACGCGAAGTGGATGTAGAAGAAGTGCGCCATGTCCACGACGTTGTCGATCACCTCGCGGCAGTTCGCCTCGACCAGGAGTGAGTCCCAGGTCCACTGGGTCCAGCCGGGTGCCCCGGCCCCCTCGATCTCCGGGATCGCCAGCTCCGGTGACGGCTGCCTGCCCTGCGGGTCGTGCCAGACGAACAGATGCCCGTTCCGCTCGAGGGTGGTCCAGGACCGGGTCCGGGCGGCCGGGGGGACCCGCCTGGCGTAGGGGATGCGGGCGCACCGGCCGTCGCCGCCCCAGCGCCAGTCATGGAACGGGCAGGCGATGGCGTCGCCTTTCACCGTGCCCCGGCTCAGATCACCACCCATGTGGCGGCAGAACGCATCGAGCACGTGCAGGCGCCCGCCGGAGTCGGCGAAGACCACCAGCTTGGTGCCGAACGCGTGGACCGCGTGCGGGCCCAGGGCGCGGAAGGAGCTGGCCAGCCCCAGGCAGTGCCAGCCGCGGGCGAACCTGGCGGGCGGCATCCCGCTGTCGATGGTCCGGACGCCGTCCACGTCGCTCATGCTGGACCCCTTCACCAGGTCGTTCACTTGCCTGAAACAAGTTATAGAATCGTCGGGCTACTTACTGTACTGTCCGACCCCGGACAGCCTTATGCCAAGACTAGAACATGTTCTAGTCTTGTGATGATGGCCAACTGCGGGAGAGGGACATCCGGTGACCGAGAACGTCGGACAGGCGGTAACCGAGAACGTCGGACAGGCGGTAATGAGCCGGGTGGGTGACCTGCTGCCGGTGCTGCGCGACCGGGCGCAGGAGGCCGAGGATGCCCGGGTGGTGCCGGCCGAGTCGGTCAAGGCGCTGGCCGAGGCCGGCTTCTTCCGGCTGCTGCAGCCGGCCAGGTTCGGCGGGTACGAGGCCGACCCGCTCACCTTCTATGCCGCTGTCCGGCTGATCGCCAGCGCCTGCGGGTCAACCGGGTGGGTCGCTTCGGTCCTCGGCGTGCATCCCTGGCACGTCGGGCTCTTCCCGCTGCAGGTGCAGGACGAAGTATGGGGAAACGATCCGGGCACCAGGATCTCCTCGTCCTACGCGCCGACCGGCCGGGCTGAACAGGTGGACGGCGGGCACCGGCTCACCGGGCGGTGGAGCTTCTCCTCCGGCTGCAACCACGCCAGCTGGGTACTGCTCGGCGGGATCGTGCTGGACGGCGACGGCAAGCCGGTGGACTTCCGCACCTTCCTGCTGCCCGCCAGCGACTACACGATCGATGACGTGTGGGACACCGTCGGCCTGCGCGGCACCGGCAGCAACGACGTCGTGGTAGACGGCGCCTTCGTGCCCGGGTACCGCTCGCTCAGCTTCACCGACGTGTCCCGGTGCCGGGTCCCCGGCCAGGAGGCCAACCCGGCGCCGCTGTACCGGCTGCCGTACGGCTCGGTGTTCTCCTACAGCATCACCACGCCGATCATCGGGATGGCGACCGGCGCCTACGACGCTCATGTGGAGTACCAGCGCCGGCGGGTCCGTGCCTCCTACACCGGCCAGAAGGCGGCCGACGACCCGCACGCGCAGGTCCGGGTGGCGCAGGCGGCGGCGGAGATCGACGCGGCCTGGCTGGCGCTGGAACGCAACATGACCGAGCTGATGGCGCACGCCCGGGCCGGGGAGAAGATCCCGCTTCCGCTGCGGCTGCGGGTCCGGCGGGATCAGGTACTCGGGACCGGCCGCGCGATCAGCGCAGTGGACCTGCTGTTCGAGAACTCAGGCGGCCGGGCGCTGGCGGCAGGCACCGCGATCCAGCGGTTCTGGCGCGACGCGCACGCAGGCCGCGTGCACGCCATCAACGACCCGGAGCGGGCGCTGTCGATGTTCGGCCGGGGCGAGTTCGGCCTCGACATGGGACCCGACGCGATGGTGTGAGGAGGGAGTAGCAGATGACCATGGCGCCGACGGGTCCTGCCACCGACGGCCGCTTCGCCGAGGCGGGCGGGATGCGGCTGCACTACTACGAGGCACGCCCGGACGGTGCCGGCCAGGACGGTGCAGGCCAGGACGGCACCCCGGTGGTGCTGCTGCACGGCGGCGGCCCGGGCGCGTCGGCATGGAGCAACTTCGGCCGCAATCTGCCGGTCCTCGGCCAGCGATTCCGCACGCTCAACGTTGACCAGCCCGGCTTCGGCAAGTCCGCCCGGCCGCCGGTGGCCGGCAGCTACTTCACCTTTGCCGCGGACGCCCTGGCCGCCCTGCTCACCAGCCTCGGGGTCGAGCGGGTGCACGTGGTCGGGAACTCGCTCGGTGGCGGCACGGCGGTCCGTTTCGCGCTGAACTACCCCGAGCGCGCGGGCCGGCTCGTGCTGATGGGGCCCGGCGGGCTCAGCCTCAACGTGTTCTCGCCGGACCCGACCGAAGGCGTCAAGCGGCTGATGGAGTTCTCTGCGCCGCCGGGTCCCACCCGGGAGAAGCTCGAAGCGTTCCTGCGCACGCTGGTGTTCGACCAGCGGCTGGTGACCGACGAGCTCATTGACGAACGGTTCGCCGCGGCCAGCGACCCCGGGGCGCTGGCCGCGATGGCGTCGCTGGGAGCCTCGTTCTTCAACCCGGCGCACGCGGAGGAAGGACTGCTCTGGCGCGAGGCGCACCGGCTGCGCCAGCGGGTCCTGCTGATCTGGGGCCGGGAAGACCGGGTCAACCCGCTGGACGGTGCCCTGGTCGCGCTCAAGACGATCCGGCGGGCCCAGCTGCACGTGTTCGGCGGCTGCGGCCACTGGGCGCAGCTGGAGAAGTTCGACGAGTTCAACCGGCTGGTGATCAGCTTCCTGGAAGGAGACACCGGATGACCGGGATCCGGTCGCTGGGCTATCTGCGGGTCGAGTCAGCCGACGTCGCCGCCTGGCGTGAGTTCGGCGTGCGGGTCCTCGGCATGACCGAGGGGCGCGGGCCGGACGCCGACGCGGTGTATCTGCGGATGGACGACTTCCCAGCCCGGCTGGTGATCCTGCCGGGCGGGCAGGACCGGCTGCTCGCCACCGGCTGGGAGGTGGCGGACGAGGGCGCGCTGGCCGAGGTGGAGCACGAGCTGGCCGCGGCCGGCCTGCCCGCCAAGGCTGGCACCAGTGCCGAGTGTGCCGAGCGCCGGGTAGCGCAGCTGCTGCGGGCCGAGGACCCGTCCGGCAACAGCCTGGAGATCTTCTGCGGCGCCGCGCTCGACACCAGGCCGTTCGTGAGCGCGCAGGGAGTCCAGTTCGTCACCGGGGACCTCGGGCTTGGCCACGCGGTGCTGCCTGTCACCGACGACGAGGCTGCCGTCCGGTTTTACCGCGATGTGCTCGGCTTCCGGCTACGCGACTCGATGCGCATGGCACCGGAGCTGTTCGGCCGGCCCGCGGGCGGGCCGCCGCTGTTCATGCGGTTCCTCGGCTGCAACCCGCGGCATCATTCGCTCGCGCTGGCCCCGTTCCCGGCCGGCTCCGGGATCGTGCACCTGATGATCGAGGTCGCCACGCTGGACGACGTCGGCCGGGCGCTGGACCGCTGCTCCCGGCGCGGGGCCCCGGTCAGTGCCAGCCTCGGCCGGCACGCGAACGACCAGATGGTGTCGTTCTATGCGCGGACGCCGGGCGGGTTCGACGTCGAGTACGGCACCGACGGCCAGCTCGTCGACGACGCGGCCTGGGTGAGCCGGGAAACCACCGCCATCAGCCTGTGGGGTCACCGGTTCGCGCCCCCGGCCGCGCACTGAGGTGACCGCGCCCCCCGGGATAACCCCGGTGCCCGCCCTCACCCCGGAGCCGGACCGGTTCCGCCAGGTGCTCGGGCATTTCTGCACTGGCGTCACCGTGATCACCACGGTGGACGCGGCCGGGGCCGCCGGGTTCACCTGCCAGTCGTTCGCCGCCGTGTCGCTGGACCCGGCGCTGGTGCTCTTCTGCCCCAGCCGGTCCTCAGCCACCTGGCGGCGGATCCAGCGGGCCCGGCATTTCTGCGCCAATGTGCTCGCGGATGACCAGCGGGAACTGGCCCGGGTGTTCGCGAGCAGCGCACCCGGCAAGTTCGACGGTGTCGGCTGGTCCCCGTCGCCGTCCGGGGCGCCAGTGCTGGCCGGCGCGCTCGCCTGGGTGGACGCAACGGTGCAGACCGTGCACGAGGCCGGGGACCACTACGTGGTGACCGGGCGAGTCACCGGGCTCGGTGCCCGCCGCGCTGGCCCGCCGCTGCTGTTCTACCGGGGCCGCTACGCCGTGACGGCGGCTGGCACCGGGGACGGGCCGCCCGAGGTCGTTCGACACCCTGCTCGCCTGGCCACGGCACGCCGACTGGATCTAGCGGGCTCAGGTCAGGCCGCTGGGCTTGTGCTCGCCCAGGGCCCAGTACTCGAAGAGACCGTAGCCCACGCATGGCACGCCGCCCGGGCCAGCCGTGTCCGGCGCCGTGTACTCGAACCTGGCGACGCTGTCGACCAGCCAGGGGACAAAGCCAGGCCAGCGGAGGACCTTTGCGGGCCGGTGCCCTGGCCGGGTATGGCGCCCTCCCGCCGCCGGCAACTCATGTCATCATGCCGGGGGGCCAACAGCTGCCAGGTGACCCCATCGTCCGGATCGCCAACAGCCTGGAGGCAGGCGGGTTGCCGCACCGAGCGATCGCGGAGCGGCGGCGAGACTGAAGTCGGCCTTGGTGCCGTCGCTACAGTTCATCTATGAAGGCAGCAGTTCACACCAGATACGGGCCGCCGGAAGTGGTCTGGATCTCAGAGGTGGAAAGGCCGGCTACCGGGGACAACGGGGTGCTCGTCAGGGTTTACGCGACGACGGTGAACCGGACGGACTGCGCCTGCCGGGCCGCCAGGCCCTTCTTCATGAGATTTTTCACCGGGCTTATCCGGCCCCGGGCGGCGGTCCTGGGGAATGAGTTTGCGGGAGTGGTCGAGGCAGTCGGCAGCGGCGTCACGTCTTTTACGGTCGGCGACAAGGTGTTCGGGTACAACGAGGGCCCGTTCGGTGCTCATGCCGAGTACCTGTCGGTTCCCGAGGGCGGGTCGCTCGCGATCATGCCGGCGAACGTGACCTATCTGGAGGCCGCTCCCAGTACCGAGGGTTCGCACTATGCGCTGTCGCACATCAGGGCGGCAAAGATCCACAGCGGGCAGGACGTCCTCGTCTACGGCGCAACCGGTGCTATTGGCTCAGCGGCGGTCCAACTGCTGAAGAGTCTCGGTGCCAACGTGACCGCGGTCTGCGACACCGACCACGTGGAGCTAGTCAGGGACTTGGGCGCCGACCAAGTCATCGACTACACAGCCGGGGATTTCACCAAGGACGAGCAGAAATACGACGTGGTCCTCGACTCGGTTGGCAAGAGCTCCTTCAGCCAATGCCAGCGGCTTCTGAAACCGGACGGAATCTACATCTCGTCGGAGTTGGGCCCGCTGGCCCAGAATCCGTTCCTGGCGCTCATCGCCCCGCTGCATGGCGGCAAGAAGGTCATGTTCCCCATTCCGAAGCATGACCAGCTGATGGTGGGGTATCTCAAGAAACTGATCGAGTCTGGAGAGTTCAAGCCGGTCATCGACAGAACGTATCCGTTGGACCAGATCGTCGAGGCCTACAGGTATGTCGAGACAGGGCAGAAGATCGGCAATGTCGTGATCAGCGTCCAGCCTTCGGACTGATTTCGTTACGCGCGGGTCCATAGCACGGTTTAGTTAGACGCCGCAGCCGTCATGATCGAGGCAAAGGCCGCAGCCTGCGAGCCTGGCTTCGCTACGAGCCCTTGGCCCGCGTGCTTCGATGCTGGAGTTGCACCGGCTGAGGCGGGGCTGGCCCGCTCGGTGACACGGCCGGTGTGACTGCGGGGTGCGCCTTACCCGGTGATGACGATCTTCCTGCGGGCGTGTCCCTGCTCGAGGGAGCGGTGCATGGTTGCTGACTGTTGGCTCCGGCACCGCTGGGCGTTCACCGGGCTGTCACCGTGAGACAGCACGATACGGGCGTGGGGCTGTTCCACGTGTGGGGCGGTGGCAAGGAACTACTGGCTGCGGGGGGGTGGGCCGAGTGAGTCCAGCAGACCCTGGCGTCGCGGCCGGTCCCCGGCTGGCTGATGACCTGTCCGGGGTTCCCGGGCAGTGCCGCCGCGAGGCCCGCGACCCGCAGCCGGGTATTGACTCAGCGGATGCCCTCGCGGTCCCGCCTGGTCAGCTTGGCCACGGCCTGATGGCGATCTTGCGGCGCCAGCCCGTCCGCGCAGTGCAGGGCCACGCGGACGGCGGCTATACCGGGCTGTTCGAGCTCATCTGCGGCGACTGCGGCGATCACCTGTACCTGGACTACTCCGAGGTTCCGGCCCGGCTTCAGCGGCTGCGTGGGCCGCGCACGATGCGGGCGGGCCTTGCCGCCTATGAAAGACATCTCGGGCTGGCTACCTGACCGGGGCCGCGGCACGCGGGCACCTGCTGCGGCAGACCCAGGCAGGGCCGGCCTGCCTTGCCGACCCGCGCAGTACGGGGCGGGTCAGTTTCCAACGGCGGCAAAGGCCGGCGGAGCGCAGTCTGCAGGCGCCGGCTAGGCCGCCGCTGCCCCGGCTGGGCGGGTCGCGGGAAGGACCACTTCTGTCAGAACTCCAAGCGCCCGCAGGCACGTCCGGTCACCTCAAGCAGCCCTGGGCTGCCGCGGTAGACCTTCACCTCCAGCGCCCCACTCCCGCGGACCTTCACCGACGGCCCGGACAGGTGCGGATCCAGCAGATAGCCGTCCTGACGTGATTCCATCTCGGCCGGGAAGCGTGCGAACCACCCGGCCACCGCGGCCTGCAGCGGGCCGGGGAAGATTCAGCGCACCTTCACGCGCGACCGCTAATGAACCCTGGGCCGTGCTTGCGCGGCTGCTGGCTGCTGACCGGCGATGATGATCAGGGTTCGCCGCCCGGCACGCTGGATCTCGGTGTGCACGTTGGCGAACCCGGCGGCGGTCATCTGCTGGGCCAGGTCCCCGGCCTGGGGCCGGGTAAGGCCGTGCGCGGCGTGGCCGCGGGCGCCGGGCTGGACGAGCCGTTCGGCGAGCAGCATCTTCCCGCCGGGGCCGAGCACGCGGCGGATCTCGGTGAGCCCGGCTGCCTGGTCGTCCCAGTGGTGGGCGGAGCTGAGCGCCCATACGATGGTGGCGGCGCCGTCGGGCAGGGGCAGCGCCTCGGCCTTCCCTTCGGCCCAGGTGACCTGGCCCGCGTGCCGGAAGGTGCTGATCCGGTGGGCGAGCCAGAGCATGGACGCTGACGGGTCGATGCCGGTGGCGGATGCTCCGCGGCGGGCGGCTTCCCGCACAGCGGTCCCAGGTCCGCAGCCGACGTCGGCGACCCGGTCGTCGGCTTCGAGCCCGGCGGCGTCGGCGATGGCGCGGGCGGCCTGCCCACGGGCGACGGTCATCGACAGCGCGGTGATGATCTCGTATGCCCTGCCAGCGGGGTGCGGGTGGCGCCCCGCGCCCACCAGGGCCCTGATGCCGGCCATCACTATTACCTCTGTTAATAAGTAGCTTTGTTACAAAGTAGTATAGCCGATGGCTGTATAGTGGTCAAATGACCGCACCCGGACGCGATGACCTGGCCGCCAGCCTCCAGCGCTTCGGCCTCGAACGCGACCGGATGCGGGCAGCGCTGGCGCGCCGGGCCGGCATCGCCGCGACCGACCTGGACGCACTCGAGCACCTCGAAGCCGCCGGGCCGCTCACCCAGCGCGATCTCGGGGCCCGGCTCGCGCTCACCTCTGGGGCCGTCACCATGCTCGCCGACCGGCTCGAACGCGCCGGATGGGTGCACCGCCGCCCCAACCCCAACGACCGCCGCTCCACCCTCCTCGAACTATCCGACCAGGCCACCGAGCGCGCACCAGCCGGGCTCACCGCCTACCACGCCGCCATCCAGGCCCTGGCAGCAACCGTCCCGCCAGACCAGCGCGAAACCATCCGCGCCTTCCTCCAGGCAGCCGCCGACGCCGCCGCCAACGCCACCGGCAAGATCAGTCACTGACCAGCCGGAGGGCCATGGATGTCCGCTGACGGCGGTGCTGCGGCGTCAGCCGCTGCGCCCAGGGAGCGCCGCCGGGACGGCGGCGGCGCCGGGTCGTTCGAGCTCATCTGCGACGGCTGCGGCGACCATCCCGCCTCGACTACTGCGAGGCCCGGCCCGGCGCCAGCGGCTCCGCGCGCCCCGCAGTGGTACATCGACAGATCGCTGGCGGTTCCGTCCTGCCCATCGCACAGGTGGGCGCCGCGAACCTCGTATCGCAGCGGACCGGGCAGCGCCTGTTCAACGCAACCGGTGAGACCGCCTCGGCCTACATCCGCCGCCCACGCATGGAGAAGTGCCGCACCGACATTCTCGCCAACCCCGCGCTGCCCATCGGAGAGATCTGCCGCCGCTGGGGCCTACCCGACAGCTCCCACCTCGCACGTCAGTTCCTCGCCCACTTCGGCGCAGCCGCACAGCAGATCCGCCCAAGCCACCGGCGGATCGACAGCTGATACGAACCGCTGGCAAGCCAGGCGGCGAGCACGCGGCGGGCATGCCCGGATCCCGGCCTTGGGAACGCCTAGCCCAGCGCGGGCAATCTTGCCGTTGGCTGGGGCTTGTGCCAGAGCTTGCGGATAAGCCGGAGAACTGGGTGGCGGGCCAGCTCAGCTTCGATCCGCCTGTCGGGTGAGGCGGGCGCGGCGTCGAAGTAGGGGCGGGTAACCCGGATGTCGGCTCACCGGCCCCCAGCTCCGCGGCGATCTGCGCTGCCCAGGCGTCAATGGCCGGCCAGTCACGAAAGTCACCGGACGGCAACGCAGCCCGCACGGCAGGCATGTGCTGCACAAAGCGCTCGCCCAGACCGACCGGCGGCGCGTCCGGGTCGAAGGCGCCGAAGAAGACCTGCTCACCCCGCGGGTGCAGCAGCTTAGTGAGCTCATCGAACTCCTTCGGCCGGCTGGTCTCAAGGACGTCCTTGCCGTCCTTGTCCACCAGGTCGGTGCCGAGCGGGCCACTGCTGAACAGCCACACCGGCCGCGCCGCTAGTTCCTTGCGATGCCGCCGGCAGAACGTCACGGCTGGCTTCAGCCAGTGGAACATGTACGCCGCGCCGCCAAGCACGACCGCGTCGTAGGGCTCGACGTCCTTGACATCCTCGACGGGCCGGGCCTCGGCTGACAGGCCCGCCGCCGTCAAGGCGGCCGCGACCCGTTCGGCGATCCCGGCAGTGGCGCCATGCCGGGTGGCGTACGCAACCAGAACTCTCATGGCATCGATCACCATCCCATCCCATCTCATCTCCCAGCGACAGACCCGGCCGCCTGTCGCAAGCTGGCAGCCAACGCGGCCCCAGCGAGCCTGCGCCGCCAAGACAGGAACTGACACGGCCCACGTCTACACCACCCACAGGGTCAGCCCCAGCGCCGCCATCGCCAGCCCAACGGCGAAATACGCGACCTCTAGCCCGGTGATGGGCTGTTTGAGCAGCTTGATCTCCCCTGCGATCTGCCCCATCAAGATGGCCCCGGCCAGCACCGAGACCCACGCCCCGACCGCCGGGGCGGTGCACGTGAGCGCGGCAGCCGCGGCCGCGCTGCCGCCCACCACCACCGCCAGGATCAGGCCAGGGATCAGGTAGCTGCTGAACGGCGTTCCCTTCAGCCACTGGGCCGGATACCGCTCGCCCTCCAGCCCGGCCGCAAGAGCGATGCCGCCCCCGACCGCTGTCACCGCCGTGACGGCACCCAGCATGATGAGCACGACCCGGACGGCGTTCACCGTCACCTCCTGCAATCCACGCTTGCCGCGGAGATCCCAGGGCGTAAGAGCACAAAGCCCTCGCCTGGGGGACCGTCGCCTCGGAGCGTTGCCGGTACCGCTTCCCAGCCCACCCCTGTCCGTCCGTCCCAGGTCATCAGGTAGAAGGGCGCCCCGAGCACGCCGGGTTGTCGAGGGCGTCTCTACCCGGGAAACCCGGACTCCGGTGGCATCGGCGAGGCGCTGCCGCAGCCAGGCTTCGAGCTGGATCAAGCCAGGTCAGATTGGTGGGTGCCAGCGCCGCCGGGCGCGATGGCGGCCATGACCCGGGAGCGGTGCTCGGACTGGCTTCCCCAGGCGCCGGCCAGCGCTCGGACCTTGGTCAGCCACAGGTGCAGGTCATGTTCCTGGGTGTAGCCGATCGCGCCGTGCACTTGCAGCGCGATCCGGGCGGCCAGGTAGGCCGCGTCGGTACAGGCCACTTTCGCGGCCGACACGTCCCGGGCGGCGGTGCTGCCGCCGTCAGCCAGGGAGACGGCCGCGTCGTCGAGCAGCGGCCGGGCGAACTCCAGCCTGATCGCCACCTCGGCGAGGTGGTGCTTGACCGCCTGGAACGCGCCGACCGGCCGGCCGAACTGGGTCCGCTGCCCGGCGTGGTGCACGCTCAGCTCCAGCAGGGCGCGGCCCGCGCCGAGCAGTTGCGCCGCGCAGGCCAGCGCTCCGGCATCCAGCGCACGGCCGGCCGCGCTGGTCACCGCGGGACCGCGGGCCAGCACCTCGCGGCCCCGGACCTCATGCAGCGACCTCGCTGGGTCCACCGACTGGCGCCGGGAGCCCGGCACAGCGAGCCAGGCGGTGCCGCCTTCGGCCAGCAGGATCAGCCCGGCCGGGCCGGCATCCGCCGCGTACGGCAGCCGCGGCGGCAGCGCCAGGGTGGCGATCAGGTCCCCGGCGGCCAGGGCAGGCAGCCAGCGGGTGGGCGCAGGTTCGCCGCACGGGTATTCGCCGCACCGGTATTCGCCGCACGGGGACTCGTCGGCCAGCGTGGTGAGCAGGTACGGGACAGCGACGACCGATTCGGCCACCGGTCCCGGCAGGGCGTGATGCCCGAGTTCCTCGCAGGCGATCACCACGTCCGGCAGGCTGGCCCCGAGCCCGCCGTGCCGCTCCGGCACCGCGAGCGCGGTGACGCCGAGCGCGGCGAGCTTGCGCCACAAGGCCAGGCCGCCGGAAAGGTCCCCGCCCGCCCACCGCCGCGCGGCCCCGGGCACGTCGGCGCTGCTGAGCAGGTCATGCAGGGACGCGGCGAACTGCTCCTGCTCGGCCGTCCGGATGAAGCTCATCTGTGCTGCCTCAACCCGTGCTGCCTCAACCCGTGCTGCCTCAACCCGTGCTGCCTCAACCCTTGCCGCCTCATCATCTGGGCAGGCCCAGCAGCCGTTCGGCGATCACCGTGCGCTGGATCTCGTTCGTGCCCGCATAGATCGGGCCGGCCAGGGAGAACAGGTAGCCGTCCAGCCAGCGCCCGTCCGGCCCCGGGTGGCCGAGCACCTCGGCCTGCGGCCCGAGCAGATCCAGCGCGGTTTCGTGCAGCGCCACGTCAAGCTCGGACCAGAACACCTTGCCCAGGCTGGACTCTGCGCCCAGAGTGCTGCCCGCGGCGAGCCGGGCAGCGGTGGCGAAGGTGTGCAGCCGGTAGGCCCGCGCGCCGATCCAGGCGTCGGTCACCCGGTCGCGCAGGGCGGTGTCAGCCGGATCGCCGGCCCGGCGCCACAGCTCCACCAGGCGCGCCGCCGCCGCGGTGAACCGTCCCGGGCTGCGCAGCGACAGCCCCCGTTCATGACCCGCGGTGCTCATCGCGATCCGCCAGCCGTCGCCGGGCGCGCCCACGACGTCGGCATCGGGCACGAACACCTCGTCCAGGAAGATCTCCGCGAACCCGGTCCCGCCGCCCAGCTGGCGGATCGGGCGGACGGTCACGCCGGCCGCGTGCAGGCCGAACAGCAGATAGGTCAGGCCGCGGTGACGCCCGGCCGGGGGGTCGGAGCGGAACAGGCCGAACGCCTTGTCCGCGAAGGCCGCCCGCGAGCTCCACGTCTTCGTCCCCGACAGCAGCCAGCCCCCGTCAGCCCGGGTGGCGCGGGCGCGGATGGCGGCCAGGTCACTGCCCGCCTCCGGCTCCGACCAGGCCTGCGCCCATATCTCGTCCGCCCGGGCCATCGGGGGCAGCAGGCGGTCCCGCTGCTCGGCGGTGCCGTGCCGGAAGAGCGTGGGCGCGAGCAGGAACAGCCCGTTCTGGCCCACCCGCACCGGGGCCGCGGCGGCGTAGTACTCCTCCTCGAAGACCAGCCACTCCAGCAGCGAGGCGTCCCGGCCGCCGTAAGCGGGGGGCCAGGACACCACCGACAGCCGGGCCGCAGCGAGCTCACGCTCCCACGCGCGGTGCTGCTCGAAGCCCCTGGCCGTGTCCACCGACAGCAGCGGCTCGCGCGGCACATGCGCCCGCAGCCAGTCCCGCGCCTCCGCCCGGAACAGCCGGGCGCCCTCGCCAGGGTCGCGGCTCACTCGGCCGCCTGCTTCATCGAACGGGCATCCAGGCCCGCCAGTGAGTTGCCGGACACCTCAGCGTTGTGCGCGTGCGCAAGGTGGTGCAGGCCGAACACGGACTCCATGCCGGGGCGCAGGCCCATCAGGTCCTCGCACTGGTTCACCGCCCGCTTGGCCAGCGCCAGGCCGAACGCGGGCATCGCGGCGATCCGGTCAGCCAGGGCGAAGGTCGTCTCGGCCAGTTCCTCGCGCGGCACCACCCGGTTCACCATGCCCACCTGGTAGGCGCGCTCGGCGTCGAAGCGGTCCCCGGTGAACAGCACTTCCTTGGCGAAGCGGGGGCCCAGCGCCCACGGATGGGCGAAGTACTCAACTCCCGGTATCCCCATCCGCACCACCGGGTCGGCGAAGAAGGCGTCCTCCGCGGCGATGATCAGGTCACACACCCAGGCGAGCATCAGACCGCCAGCGATGCACGCGCCCTGCACCATCGCGATGGCCGGCTTGGGGATCTCCCGCCAGCGCCGGCACATGCCCAGGTAGACCTCTATCTCGCGGGCGTACCGGGCGTCGGCCCCCGCCTTGCCCACGTGGTCCCACCACAGCGCCGCCTGGCGGTCGAACGACTCGTCCACGTCCCGGCCGGGCGTGCCGATGTCATGGCCCGCGCTGAAGTGCTTGCCCGCGCCGGCCAGCACGATCACCGCGATCTGGGAGTCGTTCACGGCCCGGGTGAACGCCGCGTCCAGCGCGTAGGTCATCGCGGAGTTCTGCGCGTTGCGGTACTGCGGCCGGTTGAGGGTGATCACGGCGGTGGCTCCGCGCTCCTCGTACCGCACCGGCTCCTGGCCGGCCTGGCTTGCCTGGTCGGTCACGTCGGCTCCTCCCGCAGCATCCGCTTGAGCGTCTTCCCGGCCGGGGTCTTGGGCAGGTCGGCCCGGAACACCACCTGCCGGGGCAGCTTGTAGCTGGCCAGCCGCTCCCGGCAGAAGGCCAGCACGTCCGCCGGGTCGAGGACATGGCCGGGGCGGAGCACCAGGTAGGCCCGGCCCACCTCGCCGAGCCGGGGGTCGGGCACCCCGATGACGGCCGACTCGGCGACGCCGTCGAGCCGGGCGAGCACCTGCTCCACCTCGGCCGGGTAGACGTTGAAGCCGCCGCAGATGTACATGTCCTTGAGCCGGTCGGTGATGGTCAGGTAGCCGCCAGAGTCGAGCCGGCCAATGTCGCCGGTGTGCAGCCAGCCGCCAGAGTCGATGGCGGCGTGCGTCGCCGCCGGGTCGTCCAGGTAGCCCAGCATCAGGTTCGGCCCGCGGAGCAGGACCTCACCGGCCTCGCCAGGTGCCAGTGCCCGCCCGTCCGGGCCGGCCACCCGGACCTCGAAGCCCGCGGCGGCCCGTCCCGACGTGCAGGCGATCCGCCGCGGGTCATCACCCGGGCGGCACATCGTCGCCACCACGGCCTCGGTCAGCCCGTAGGCGGTGAGCACGGTCTCGAAGCTCAGCTCCTGCCGCATCCGCTCGATCAGGGCGACCGGGACGGTGGCCGCGCCGGTCACCGCCAGGCGCAGGCTGGACAGGTCCCGGGCCGCCCGGCCCGGGTGGTCGAGGATGGTCTGGTAGATCGTGGGCGGCCCGGGGAACACGGTGATCCGCTCGGCCTCGACCAGGGCCATGGCCTGCCCGGCGTCGTACACCAGTTGCGGGATCATGGCAGCGCCGCTGACCAGGCAGGCCAGGATGCCCGCCTTGAACCCGAAGCTGTGGAAGAACGGGTTGACCACCAGATAGCGGTCCGCGCTGGTGAGGCGGCCGCACTCGGCCCAGGCCCGGGCCACGGCCAGCGACTGCCGGTGGGCGGTCATCGCCCCCTTGCTCCGCCCGGTGGTGCCGGAGGTGAACAGGACATCGCTGACATCCTCCGGGCCCACCGCAGCGGCCCGCTCGCCAGCCACGGCGGCCGACACCGCCGCCGCCCGGTCCGTGAACTCCGCCCAGCCCAGGGCGTCATCAGCGGGCGCCGCCGGACCGGCGCCGTGGCCACCCTCGATGGGTATCCGCACGACAACGCTGAGCGTGCTGAGGTAGCTGTCCGGGCCGGGGGTGCGTTGCGGACCGGTGTGCCGTGCCCGGCCGCCTGTTTCCCGGCCGCCTGTTTCCCGGCCGCCTGTTCCGGCTGGGTCGCCTGTTTCCTGGTCGGCTGTTTCCGGCCGCTGTTTCACTCGCGGCCGCGCGCAGCGCGGTGAGCCGGTCGGCGCCGAGGAACGGCCCCGCCACCATCAGGGCGCGGGCGCGGCTGCGGCTGATCACATCCAGCGCCTCATGGCCGGTGAACCGGGTGCTGACCGGGACCACGGCAGCGCCGGCGTAGAGCGCGCCGAGCGCGCCGAGCACCCAGTGGTGGGTGTTGGGGGACCAGATGGCCACGCGGTCACCCGGGGCGACGCCCTCGGCGATGAGCGCCCGGGCGACAGTGACGACCCGCTCGTGCAGCTGGCGATAGCTGAGCCGCGGGCCGCCCGGCTCGGCCAGCGCCTCCGCGTCGCCGAACTCCCGGGCCGCGCGGGCCACCGCGGCCGGGATGGTGCGCTCCACCGTGGTCAAACAGCTGGTGGTCAAACAGCTGGTGGTCAAACAGCTGCTCGTGGTCAAACAGCTCGTGGTCAAACGGCTGGCGGTCAAGCAGCTGCCTCCGATCAAGCAAGTGCTTGGTAGGCTGAGCCTACGCGCGCGGGCGGTCGCTGGCCAGCGAGAGCCAGCTGGGCGGACCCAGCTGGGCGGACCCGGCCGGGCGGGGCGCAGGGGAGGCAGGGGTGCAGCTCAGCCCGCAGGACGAGGACTTCCGCAGCCGCATCCGGCAGTGGCTGGCGGACAACCTCACCGGCCGCTTCGCCGGGCTGCGGGGAGCGGGCGGCCCGGGCCGTGAGCACGAGGCGCACACCGAGCGGCTGGCCTGGAACCGGCACCTGGCCGCCGCCGGATGGACCTGCCTGGGCTGGCCGGCCGAGCACGGCGGCCGCGGTGCCACCCTGGCGCAGCAGGTCATCTTCTACGAGGAATACGCCGGCAGCGGCGGGCCGGCCCGGGTCGGTTACCTGGGTGAGGAACTGCTCGGGCCGACACTGATCGCCTGCGGCACGCCGGAGCAGCAGCGCAGGTTCCTGCCGAAGATCGTGGCGGTCGAGGAACTCTGGTGCCAGGGCTACTCCGAACCGGGCGCAGGCTCGGACCTGGCGGCGGTGGCCACCACCGCCACGCTGGACGGCGGCCAGTGGGTCGTCACCGGGCAGAAGGTGTGGACATCCCTGGCCCAGGTGGCCGACTGGTGCTTCGTCCTGGCCCGCACCGAGCCTGGCTCGCGGCGCAGCGCCGGCCTGTCGTACCTGCTCGTGCCGATGCGCCAGCCGGGCGTCAGCGTCCGCCCGATCCGCCAGCTCACCGGCACGTCAGAATTCAACGAGGTGTTCTTCGACGGCGCCCGCACCGAGCGTGACCTGGTCGTCGGCCAGGTCGGCGACGGCTGGCGGGTCGCCCGGGCGACGCTGGCCTTCGAGCGGGGGGTGGCCACCCTCGGCCAGCAGATCGGGTTCCGGCGGGAACTGGACCAGCTGGTGGCGGAGGCCAGGCGCCGGGGGGTGAGCGGCGATCCCCTGCTGCGCGACAAGCTGGCCCGGGCCTGGACCGGCCTGGAGGTGATGCGCGCCCACGCGCTGCGTGTGCTGGCGGCGGATCCGGCGGCGGCGACGGGCGCCGAGGCGTCGGTGCTGAAGCTGCTGTGGTCACGCTGGCACCAGGGACTCGGCGAGCTGGCCATGGACGTGCTGGGCGCCCCGGCGATGGTGGCCCGCGGCGCGCCGTACGACCTCGACGACTGGCAGCGGCTGTTCCTGTTCAGCCGGGCCGACACCATCTATGGCGGGTCCGACGAGATCCAGCGCACCATCATCGCCGAGCGGGCCCTCGGCCTGCCCCGGCCGGAGCGGCCATGATCCCCCCGGCGATCCCCCCGGCCGGGCGGGACCTGCTCGCGGGCAAGGTCGTCCTGGTCACCGCCGCGGCCGGTACCGGTATCGGCGCCGCGGTGGCCCGGCGCTGCCTGGAGGAGGGCGCCCGGGTGGTGCTCAGCGACCAGCACGAGCGGCGGCTGGCCGCGGCCCGCGCCGAACTGGCCCAGGCGTATGGCGACCGGGTGTGCTCGCACCCCTGCGACGTAACCGAAGAAAGCCAGGTCGGTGCGCTGGTGGCGGGCGCGGTGCGGCAGTTCGGGCGAATCGACGTGCTGGTGAACAACGCGGGCCTCGGCGGCACGAGTTCGGTGCTGGAGATGACCGACGAGCAGTGGCAGCGGGTGCTGGACGTCACGCTGACGGGCACGTTCCGGTGCACCAGGGCGGTGTTGCGCCAGCTGGTCGCCCAGGGCCACGGGGGCGCCGTCGTCAACAACGCATCGGTGCTCGGCTGGCGGGCGCAGCCGGGCCAGGCGCACTACGCGGCGGCCAAGGCCGGGGTGATGGCGCTGACCCGCTGTGCGGCGATGGATGTGGCGGGGCAGGGCATCCGGGTGAACGCGGTGGCGCCGAGCCTGGCCATCCACCCGTTCCTGGCCAAGGTGACCAGCGAGGAGCTGCTCACCGAACTGGCCGGCCGGGAGGCGTTCGGGCGGGCAGCCGAGCCATGGGAGGTGGCCAACGTCATCGTGTTCCTGGCCAGCGACTACGCGTCCTACCTGACCGGTGAGGTGATCTCGGTCAGCAGCCAGCACGCGTGATGGCTGGTCCCGGGTCAGCCGGGACGCGCTACAGCCGCTCGATGATCGTGGCGGTGGACATGGCGCCGCCAGCGCACATGCTGATGAGGGCGGTGCTCGCGTCCCGCCGCTCCAGCTCGTGCAGGGCGGTCGTGATGAGCCGGGCGCCGGTGCTGCCGACCGGGTGGCCGAGGGCTATGGCGCCGCCGTTGACGTTGACCAGGTCCGGGTCGGGCTGATGCGCGCTCATCCACGACATGACCACCGAGGCGAAGGCCTCGTTGATCTCGAACAGGTCGATGTCGCCGATGACCATGCCGGTGCGCGCGAGTACCCGCTCAGTGGCCGCGATGGGCCCGTCCAGGTGGTAGTAGGGCTCCGCGCCGACGAGGCACTGGGCGACGATCCGCGCGCGCGGCCGCAAGCCCAGTGCCGCGGCCTGGTCCGCCGCCACCAGCAGGATCGCGGCGGCCCCGTCAGAGATCTGCGAGGACGTGCCCGCGGTGTGCATGCCCTCCGGCAGCACCGGCCGGAGCCGGGCCAGTGCCTCCAGGCTCGTCTCCCGCAAGCCCTCGTCCCGGTCCACCACGCGGGTCTGCCCGGTCGGCTGGCCGGCCTCCACCACCGGCGCCTTGACCAGTGCGACTTCGCGCTCGAACCTCCCCTGCGCCCAGGCGAACTGGGCCTTTTCCTGCGAGCGCAGGCCGAACTGGTCCAGCTCGGCGCGCGACAGCCCGCGCCGCTGCGCGATCCGCTCGGCGGCCAGGAACTGGTTGGGCATGTCGATGTCCCAGGCGGCGGGCCGGGGCCGGCCGAGGCCGGCCCGATGTTCGCGCCCAGCGGTACCCGGCTCATCGCCTCCACCCCGCAGGCGATGCCCACGTCGATGGCGCCAGCCGCGATGAGGCCGGCCACGAGGTGCGTGGCCTGCTGCGCCGAGCCGCACTGGGCGTCCAGCGTCAGGCAGCCCGTCTGGTAGGGCAGCCCGGCATGCAGCCAGGCGGTCCGGGTGACGTTGCTGGATTGCTCACCCGCCTGGGTGACGCAGCCGCCGGCGACCTGTTCCACCGCGGCCGGGTCGATCCCGGCCCGCTCCAGCAGGGCGGTCTGCGCGCGGCCCAGAATCTCGGCCGGGTGCAGACCGGCCAGCGCGCCGCCGCGCTTGCCGATCGGGGTTCGCGCAGCCGCCACGATCACCGCAGTGCCCACCGTGCTCCTCCATTCACCGGCCGCCGATCTTCATAGTAGAACGTGTTCCTTTTTCCGTGCGAGCAGCCGTTCACCCGGCCGAGCCAGCGTGGTAGAACCGACTAGAACGCGTTATAGCGGAGGCAACGATGGCCGAGCCGAGCATTCCCCCAGGCTTCGACTTCACCGATCCTGATCTTTACCTGCAACGGGTGCCGGCTGAGGAGTTCGCCGAGCTGCGGCGAACAGCGCCGGTCTGGTGGAACCAGCAGCCGCGCGGGGCGTCCGGCTTCGACGACGAGGGCTACTGGGTGGTCAGCCGGCACGCTGACGTGCTGCACGCGTCCCGCGCCAGCGACATCTACTCGAGCCAGGAGAAGTCCGCGCTGATCCGGCACGGGCAGCCCGTCACCGAAGAGACCCTGGGGATGCAGCGGCTCATCCTGCTCAACCTCGACCCGCCCGCCCACACCAAGCTCCGCGGCATCGTCTCCCGTGGCTTCACCCCCCGCGCGATCGGGAACCTGCGGGACGCCCTGGCCGCCCGGGCCGGGCAGATCGTGCAGACCGCCCTCACCGAGGGCACCGGGGACTTCGTCACCGATGTGGCCTGCGAGCTGCCGCTGCAGGCGATCGCCGAGCTGCTCGGGATCCCGCAGCAGGACCGGGGCAAGATCTTCGCCTGGTCGAACCAGATGATCGGCTACGACGACCCGGAATACGAGGGCGAGCCCACGTCCGCCGCGGCGGAGCTCATCGGCTACAGCATGCTGATGGCGGAGGACCGCAAGCAGTGCCCCCGCGACGACATCGTCACCAAGCTGGTCAACGCGCAGCTCGACGGCGGCATGCTGTCCTCAGACGAGTTCGGCTTCTTCGTGATCCTGCTGGCGGTGGCGGGGAACGAGACCACGCGCAACGCGATCTCGCACGGGATGCTGGCCTTCCTGGACCATCCGGAGCAGTGGCAGCTCTATCAGGAGCAGCGGCCGGAGACCGCGGTGGACGAGATCGTCCGCTGGGCCACGCCGGTCACCGTGTTCCAGCGCACCGCCCTGCAGGACACCACCCTGGGTGGCCAGGAGATCAAGGCCGGGCAGCGGCTGGGCCTGTTCTACCGGTCGGCCAACTTCGACGAGGAGGTCTTTGACCATCCCGAGCGGTTCGACGTGCTGCGCAGCCCCAACCCGCAGCTCGGCTTCGGCGGCACCGGCACGCACTACTGCCTCGGCGTGAACCTGGCCAAACTGGAGATCGAGCTGATGTTCAACGCGATCGCGGACGTCATGCCGGCCATCAGCAAGGCCGGCGGCGCGGAACGGCTGCGGTCCGGCTGGCTCAACGGCATCAAGCGGCTGCCCGTCAGCTACCGGTAACGCTCAGGCCGGCGTCGCCGCCACCACCCACATCGAGAAGTACTGTGAGCCGCCGCCGTAGGCGTGGCCCAGCGCGGTCCGCGCGCCGTCCACCTGGTGGTCCCCGGCCTTGCCCATGACCTGCAGCGCCGCCTCCGCGAACCGCAGCAGGCCGGAGGCCCCGATCGGGTTGGAGCTGAGCACCCCGCCCGAGGGGTTGACCGGGATGCGGCCGCCGATCTGGGTCTGGCCGGCCTCGGTGAGCCGCCAGCCCTGGCCCGGCCCGGCGAAGCCGAGGTTCTCCAGCCACATCGGCTCGAACCAGGAGAACGGAACGTAGATCTCGGCCACGTCGATCTCGTCGATCGGGCTGGTGATGCCGGCCTGACGCCACAGCGCCGCGGCGCAGTCGGCGCCAGCCCTGGGGTTCACGTGGTCCTTCCCGGAGAACATGGTCGGCTCGGTCCGCATCGCGGTGGCCCGGATCCAGGCGACGGGCTGGCCGCTGGCGCGGGCCGCCGCCTCATCCCCGATGACCACCGCGCACGCGCCGTCCGAGGACGGGCACGTCTCGTCGTAGCGGACCGGGTCCCACAGCATGGGGGAGGAACGTACCGACTCCAGCGTGATGTCGCCCTGCTGCAGATGCGCGTACGGGTTGCGGCTGCCGTTGCGCCGGTCCTTGACCGCGACCAGCGCGCCGATGTGCTCAGGGGCGCCGCTGCGGCGGATGTAGGAGCGGATGTGCGGCGCGAAGTACCCGCCCGCGCCGGCCAGCACCGGCATGCTGAACGGCGGCGTGATCGACAGCGCCCACATCGCGTTGGACTCCGACTGCTTCTCGAACGCGACCGCCAGCACCCGGCGGTGCAACCCGGCCTGGACCAGGCTGGCGGCGACGTTCCCGGTCGCGCCGCCGACCGAGCCCGCCGTGTGCACCCGCAGGAGCGGCTTGCCGGTCGCGCCGAGCGCGTCGGCGAGGTACAGCTCGGGCATCATCACGCCCTCGAAGAGGTCGGGCGCCTTCCCGACCACGACCGCGTCGATCTCGGCCAGGGCCAGGCCGGCGTCGGCGAGCGCCCGGTCCACCGCCTCCCGGCACAGCCCGGCGATCGACACGTCGCTGCGCCGCGAGCGGTGCCGGGTCTGGCCGACCCCGAGCACGGCTGCCTGGTGCTTCACGGCCTCGCCTCCAGTACGCAGACCAGGTTCTGCTGCAGGGCCGGGCCGCTGGTGGCGTGGCCCACGGCCCGGTCCGCGCGGCCGGCCATGATCTCGCCCGCGGCCAGGCCGATCCGCGCGAGACCGGCGGCGAACATCGGGTTGCCGCACAGCGCCCCGCCGGATGGGTTGACGCGGACGTCCCCGGCCAGGCCCAGGGCGTCCCGCAGCAGGATCTCCTGGTGGGTGAAGGGCGCATGCAGCTCGGCGACCTCGACGCCGCCGTGGCCAGCGCCGGCCGCGCCGGCGGCGGCAGTGGCCGACGGCGCCGTGGTCAGGTCCCGGGCGCCCAGCGAGGCCGAGTCGATCCGGTGCTCGAACCCGGCGATCCAGGCCGGCCGCGCGCACAGCTCCCGGGCCCGGTCGCCAGCGGCCAGGATCGCCACGGCGGCGCCGTCGCCGACCGGCGCGCAGTCGTGCGCCCGGAGTGGATCGGCCAGGTAGGGGGCGGCGAGCAGGTCCTCCACGTCCACCTCGCCGGACAGCTGCGCCTGCGGGTTGGCCAGCGCCGAGGCCCGGCTGCGCGCGGCCACCTCAGCCATGTCCTTCTCGCTCCAGATCCCGGCCTCGATGCCGAGGCGTGCCTGGAGGGCGGCGACGCTCACCGAGTCGGGCCAGAGCGGAGCCAGCAGGTACGGGTCGAGCTGCAGGGCGAGCACCCGCCGCAGTTCACCCGCGGATGACTTGCCGAACCCGTAGGCCAGCGCGATGCCAGCCTCGCCGGTCAGGATCTTCACCCAGGCCTCGTACAGCGCCCAGGCGCCGTCCATCTCCACATGGGACTCCATGACCGGGGGGACAGCCCCGATCGCGTCCACGGCCTGGACGAACGAGAACGCCCGGCCCGCCAGGTAGTCGGAGGAGCCCGAGCACCAGAAGCCGATGTCGTCCTTGGCCAGCCCGGTATCCGCCAGCACCCGCTGGAAGATCGGCACGAGCATCTCCACGCCACTGGTGGTGCTGTCGCTGTGCCGCAGGCACGGCGACTGGGCGAAGCCGATGACGGCGACGTCGGTCACAGGCTGTCCTTCACAGGTGGTGGGCGTACGACTCGTACGGCGCGTCGGGCTGGCCGGTGGGCTGGAAATGGCTGATGTTCTCCGCTGTCGTGCGCCACTGGCCGCGGGGCTTCCAGACGGCGGCCACCCGCATGCCCATCCGCACCTCATCCGGCTCGCAGCCCAGGATGAGGTGCTGGAACGGGATGTCGGCGCCGTCGATCAGCACCGCCGCCGCCACGTAGGGCGGCGTCACGTGCTGCCCGGTAAAGGGCACGTTGACCACGCAGAAGGTGGTGACGATGCCGGTGTCGGGCAGTTCCACCTCGTCGGTGGTAGGGACGCCGCAGGTGGGGCAGGCCCCCCGGGGCGGGAGGTACACCTTGCCGCAGACCGGGCAGCGCTGGGCGAGCAGCCGGCCCTCAGCCAGCCCGTGCAGGTACGTGGTCTCGCCGGGGGACGCCGTGTGCTCGTACCTCAGCCGTACCGGGGTCACGATCTGCTGCACCGTGGCCGGCGGCGCCCCGCCGTCCGCCTGGGTGCCGTCCGCCTGGGTGCGGTCCGCCTGGGTGCGGTCCGGCGGCGCGCCGCCCGGCCCGTCCGCTGGCTCGAAGCAGGCGATGTCCCGGATATGCCCCACCGGGCGGTCCGCCCACCGCGCCCGCACCCGCAGGCCGGTGCGCATGGCACTGGCCGGGCCGGCGTTCGACCGCGTGCAGCATGGCGGTATCGGCCCCGTCCAGCCGGATCAGCGCCCAGGCGAACGGGTGCGCCAGCGGCTGGCCGGGCAGCGGCTCACCCACCCACGACCAGGTCGTCACGATCCCCTCGGGCCCCACCTCCACCAGTTCCGCCGGCGGATCGAAGGTCACCGGGTCATACTCGAACGGCGGGGCATGCACCCGGCCGTCCGCGCCCCGGGAGCCGAGGATGCGCCGGGCCGCCAGCGCCGTCATGAACTGGCTCAGGGTCGGGCCGAGCGACCTGGTGTAGTCGAAGCCGATCTCCAGCGGCGCGCGCAGGGGCTGGTCCACGCATCAGAGTGAAACACGTTTCGATGGGAACCAGCAACCAGGCCGGCGACCCTCGGCGGGGTGCTTGTTCGCTCATAGAACCTGTTCTAGATTTGGGCACGTGGACGCCATTGGACTGTGGGCCATAGCCGCGGCAGAGCCAGCCCGGACCGCGGTGATCGAGCCTGATGGCCGGGCTGTCAGCTACGCCGAACTGGCCCGCGAGGCGGACCGGTATGGCCGCGGGCTGCAGGCGCTGGGCCTGGGCGCAGGGGACGTGATCGCGGGACTGCTGCCCAACAGCGCCACCGCGCTGGCGCTGTACTTCGCCGCGTTCGAGACCGGCCTGTACGTGGTGCCGGTCAACTGGCACCAGGTCGGCGCCGAGATCGCCTACATCCTGGGCGACAGCGGCGCCGGTGCCTTCGTGGCGCACGAGCGCTTCGCCAGGGCGGCGGCGGAAGCCGCGGACCTGGCCGGGCTCAAGCACCGGTTCGCGGTGGGCCCGGCATCGGGCAGCGGAGTGCCGGGCTTCGAGCCGGCTGCACGGCTCGGTGACGACGGCCCGGCCGCGCGCCCGTCCCCGCGCACGCACGGCGCGCCGATGCTGTACACCTCCGGCACCTCCGGCCGGCCCAAGGGCGTGCGCCGCCCGCTGACCGGCATGGATCCGGACGACGCGGCGGTGATGGCCGCCTGGTTCTTCGGCCTGTTCGGCCTGGCGCCGTCCGGCGGCAACGTCCATCTGTGCGGTTCCCCGCTGTACCACACCGCGGTGCTCAACTTCGCGACGATCTCGATCCAGCTCGGCCACCCGGTGGTGCTGATGGACGGCTGGGATTCGGCCGAGGCGCTGCGACTGATCGAGCGGCACCGGGTGACGCACACGCACGCGGTGCCGACCCAGTTCCGCCGGCTGCTCGCGCTGCCGGCGGAGGTGCGGGCCGCCCGCGACACGAGTTCGCTGCGGGCGGTGATCCACAGCGCGGCGCCCTGCCCGCTGGAGGTCAAGCGGGCGATGATCGACTGGCTGGGTCCGGTCATCGTCGAGTACTACGCGGCGACCGAGGGCGGCGGGACGCTCATCACCGCGCAGGAGTGGCTCCGCAAGCCGGGCTCGGTCGGCCGGCCCTGGACCGGCTCCGAGGTCCGGGTACTGGACCAGGCCAAGCAGCCCGTGCCGCCCGGCCAGCCGGGCCTGGTCTACATGAGGATGGGCACGTTCGACCTTTTCCTACCACCAGGACGAGGAGAAGACCCAGGCGGCGCGGGCAGGCGACCTGTTCACCGTGGGCGACATCGGCTACACCGACGAGGACGGCTACCTGTTCCTCTGCGACCGCGGCAGCGACGTGATCATCTCCGGCGGGGTGAACATCTACCCGGCCGAGGTCGAGTCCGAGCTGTCCTGCCACCCGGCGGTCGCCGACGTCGCGGTCTTCGGCATCCCGCACGGCGAGTGGGGGGAAGAGGTCAAGGCGGTCGTCGAGCCGGCCGGCGGGGTCACGCCCAGCCCGGAGCTCACCGCGGATCTGCTGGCGTTCCTGGGCGGGCGGGTGGCGAAGTTCAAGCTGCCGCGGAGCATCGACTACGTCACGGAACTGCCCCGCGACCCGAACGGCAAGCTCTACAAGCGGCGGCTGCGCGACCCCTACTGGGCAGGCCGCGACCGCGCGATCTGACCCTGGTCCCCGATCGTGGCGGCCGGAGGGTTGCGCCAAAACAGTAACGCGTTCTAGTTTGAGCCATGGCCCTGCACTTCGCCGATCTCATCGAGCACGCGGTAGACGTGTTCGGCAACCGGACCGCGGTCGCCTGCGGCGACCGTCAGGCGACCTACGCCGAACTGGAGGAGCGCGCCAACCGGCTCGCCCACCATCTCGCTGGGCTCGGGGTGGGCGTGGGCGACCATGTCGGCCTCTACGCCCGCAACTCGGTCCAGGCCCTGGAAACCCTGGTGGCGGTGTGCAAGCTGCGGGCTGTCACGATCAACATCAACTACCGGTACACCGAGAAGGAGCTGCGTTACCTGGTAGCCGACTCGGACCTGACGGTACTGGTGCACGACCGGGAGTATGGGCCGCTGGTCGCCGCGGTGCGCGAGGCGATGCCCGGATTACGCGGCACGGTGGTGATCGACGACGCCAGCGGCGCGGACCTGGGCGGCCCGTACCCCGGCGGCGCGGTGGGGTACGAGGCCGCGCTGGCGGGCGCCGCCCCGGACCGCGACTTCGGGCCGCGCAGCAATGACGACGTGTACATCATCTACACCGGCGGGACCACCGGCTATCCGAAAGGCGTCATGTGGCGGCACGAGGACATCTGGCGGACTCTCGGCGGCGGCACCGACTACGTCACCGGCGAGCCGCTGCCCGGCGAGTGGGCCCAGTCCCGTAAAGGCCTGGAGGGCCCGGGACTGGTCAAGCTGGCGACGGTGCCGCTCATCCACGGATATGCGCAGGTGGCCTCGATCGGCGGGCTGTGCTCCGGCGACACCATGGTGCTGATGCCGAAGTTCGACGCCCGTGAGGCGTGGCGAACGGTCGAGCGCTGCCGGGTCAACCTGATCATGATCGTCGGCGATGCGATGGCCCGGCCGCTGATGGAAGCGCTGCGCCACGGCAGCTACGACACCTCCTCACTGGTCGCCCTGGCCTCTACCGGGGCTTTGTTCTCCCCGGCGGTCAAGGACGCCTGCGTGACCGCGCTGCCGAACGTGTTCATCACCGAGGCGGTCGGGTCCACCGAGACCGGTTTCGCGGGCATGACCCTGGTGGCCGCGGGCGCGGCGAACCGCGGCGGCCCGACCGTCAAGCCCGGCCCGGACGTGGTCGTGCTGGATGAGTTCGATCGCCCGGTGGGGCCGGGGGAGGTGGGCCGGCTGGCCCGGGGCGGGCATGTGCCGCTCGGTTACTACAAGGACCCGGAGAAGAGCGCGAAGATCTTCGTCGAGGTGGACGGGAAGCGGTACGTGGCCCCCGGTGACTGGGCGCGGGTCGAGGCGGACGGCTCGGTGACCCTGCTGGGCCGGGGCAACACCTGCGTCAACACCGGCGGGCAGAAGGTCTACCCGGAAGAAGTCGAGGGAGTGCTCAAGTCCCACCCGGACGTCTTCGACGCGCTGGTCATCGGCATACCTGACGAGCGGTACGGGCAGCGCGTCGCCGCCCTGGTAGAGCCGAGGGAGGGCGCCGCCCTTGATCCCGGCGCGCTGGCGGCGCACCTGCGCGGCCAGATCGCCGGCTTCAAGATCCCGCGCAGCATCTGGGTGGTCGACGCCATCAGCCGCAGTCCGGTCGGCAAGCCCGGCTACGCGTGGGCCCGCCAGCACGCCGCCAGCCGCCCGGCCGCGTGGTCGGCCGGGGAACCGCAGGCCAGCCCGGCTCAGCGGGCCAGGTCCTAGCGGTCGCGGAACTCGGGCCTGCGCTTCTCGGCGAAGGCCCGGGGCCCCTCCCTGGCGTCCTCGCTGCGGAACACTTCCATGCCGATCGCGGACTCGACCGCGAACGCGTCGTTCTCGGGCAGCCCTTCCGTCTCCCGGAGGGTCCGCAGGATGGCGCGCACGGCGACCGGGCCGTTCGCCGCGATCGCCTCGGCGATCTCCAGCGCCTTGGCCAGTGCCTGGCCATCCGGCACCACGTAGCCGATGAGGCCGATCTCCCGGGCCTCGGCGGCGGTGATGTGCCGCCCGGTCAGCAGCAGGTCGGCCGCGATCGTGTAGGGCAGCTGCCGCGCCAGCCGCACCGCCGACCCGCCGAGCGGGAACAGGCCCCAGCGGGCCTCCGAGACACCGAACTTCGCGCTCTCACCCGCCACCCGGATGTCGGTGGCCTGCAGGATCTCGGTCCCGCCCGCGACGGCCGGCCCCTCGACGGCCGCGATCAGCGGCTTGGTCAGGCGGCGGCCCTTGAGCAGCGGCTCGATCACGGACATGGCCCCGTCGCCGCTCGGGAGCGAATCGCCGGGGTGGCGGGCGGTCATCGCCTTCAGGTCGGCCCCGGCGCAGAACGCGCCGCCGGCCCGGTGAGCACGCAGACCCGGATGCCCGGGTCGCCGTCCACCTGGTCCCAGGCTTCCTTCAGCCGCGCGAGCATCGGGCCGCTGAGCGCATTCCGTACCTGCGGACGGTTCATCGTCACGATCAGCACATGCCCGCGCCGGTCAACCAGCGCATGTGCTTGCGCGTCCCCGGCAGCAGGCGCGGACACGGGAGGGGAGGTCATAGTGGCGATATCTCCTCGGTTGAGCCCGTCAGGAGGCTTGCCCAAAACGGTAACACGTTCTAGTTTTTCTGCCACGGCCTTGACTCTCGCTGAGGAGAACAGTGCGCACCAGCCTGTGTGACGTGCTCGGCATCGAGCATCCCATCGTCGGGTTCACCCCCTCCGAGCATGTGGCGGCGGCCATCAGCCGGGCCGGGGGCCTGGGCGTGCTCGGCTGCGTCCGCTTCAACGACGCGGACGAGCTCGACACCGTCCTGAAATGGATGGACGCCAGCACCGACGGCCGGCCCTACGGCGTCGACGTGGTGATGCCCGCCACGGTGCCGGCCGAGGGCGCCCCGGCCGACCTGGAGAGCCTGATCCCGGACGGGCACCGGGACTTCGTGCAGGAGACGCTGCGCAAGCTCGGCGTGCCGCCGCTGCCGGACGGCGGCCAGGCCGGGGCCGGCGTACTGGGCTGGCTGCATTCGGTGGCGCGCCAGCATGTCGAGGTGGCGCTGTCCCACCCGGCGACGATGATCGCGAACGCGCTGGGCCCGCCGCCTGCCGATGTCATCGAACGGGCGCACTCCCGCGGCATGCTGGTGGCGGCGCTGGCCGGGAAGGCCGGGCACGCGCGCCGTCACGTTGGCCTCGGCGTGGACATCGTGGTGGCGCAAGGTTACGAGGCGGGCGGGCACACCGGCGAGATCGCGAGCATGGTGCTGGTCCCCGAGATCGTCGACGCGGTCGGCGGGCAGGTGCCGGTGCTCGCGGCGGGCGGGATCGGCAGCGGCCGGCAGATCGCCGCGGCGCTCGCGCTGGGCGCGGTAGGCGTCTGGATGGGCTCGGCCTGGCTGATCACTGAGGAATACCGGCTGACCTCCACCATGCCCGCCATGCAGGCGGCACTGCTGGCGGCCACCTCGTCCGACACCGTGCGCTCGCGCATCTACAGCGGCAAGCCCGCGCGGCTGCTGCGCAACCGCTGGACAAAGGCCTGGGAGGAACCCGGCGCCCCCGAGCCGCTGCCGATGCCCCTGCAGAACCTGCTGGTCAGCGAGGCGCACCAGCGGCTGATGCGGGCGGGGAAGCCGGACGTGGTGCCGATGCCGGCCGGCCAGGTCATTGGCCGGATGAACGAAGTGCGCCCGGTCGCCGACCTCATGGGGCAGCTGCTGCGCGAGGCCGACGAGACGCTTACCCGGCTGCAGGGCCTGCGCTGAGGAACTGGCAGGCTGGCTGCCACAGCGCGGCCGGGGAGGGCGGCAGATGAAGATCGCGACCAGCGCCGGGTACTGGAGCGCCGGGCCGCCGGGCGACGCGGCGGAGCTGTTCGCCGCCGCCGACCGGCTGCGGCTCGACCAGATCTGGACCGCGGAGGCCTGGGGCAGTGACGCCTGGACGCCGCTGGCCTGGTGGGGCTCGCTGACCTCGCACGTGCACCTGGGCACGGCCGTGTCGCAGCTGTCGGCCCGGCCGCCCGCCACCCTGGCCATGACCGCGATGACCATGGACCACCTCACCCGGGGCCGGGTCATCATCGGGGTCGGCACCAGCAACCCGCAGGTGGTCGAAGGCTGGTACGGCCAGCCCTACCCGCGCCCGCTGGAGCGCACCAGGGAATACATCGACATCCTGCGGGCGGTCATCGCGCGCCAGGAACCAGTCAGCTACCAGGGCAGGCACTACCAGCTGCCGCTGCCCGGCGGCACCGGGCTGGGCAAGCCGCTGCGCTCCATCCTCCATCCGTACCGGACCGAGATTCCCATCTACCTCGGTGCGGAAGGGCCCAGGAACGTCGCGCTCGCGGCCGAGATCGCCGACGGCTGGAACACGATCTTCTTCTCGCCGTCGATGAACGACTTCTACGCCGCCGCCCTCGCCGAGGGCTTCGCCCGCCCCGGCGCCCGGCACACCAGCGCCACCTTTGACGTGGTGGGCGGCCCGATGCGGGTCATTGCCGACGACGACATCGAACGGGCGGCCGACCTGATCCGGCCGTCGCTCGCGCTGTACATCGGCGGCATGGGTGCCCGGCACGTCAACTTCCACCGCGAGGTCTTCGCCCGGATGGGATATGAGGCCGAGGCTCAGGCCATCCAGGACCGCTACCTGGCCGGCGACAAGGCGGGCGCCATCGCGGCGGTGCCCACCCGGCTGGTCGAGGACGTCGCGCTGATCGGCTCCTGGGCCAAGATCGCGGACGAGATCCAGCGGTGGCAGCAGACCATCCTCACCACGTTCACCGTCAGCACCGACCTGCGCCACCTGGACAAGGTCGTCGGCCTCCTGCGCCGCTGAGCGGGTCACCCAGCCGTGGCCAGCGCCGCGCCGATCCGGCGCAGCTGGGCGGTGGCGCCGCCGAGCATGAACTCGTTCTGCTTGGCCGCGGTGAAATAGCGGTGCAGCGGGTACTCCAGGTCGATCCCGACCCCGCCGTGCACGTGCACCGCCGTGTGCGCGACGCGGTGGCCCGCGTCGGCGGCCCAGAACTTGGCGGTGGCGATCTCGGTGCCGCAGGGCCGGCCTTCCGAGAGCAGCCAGGCCGCCTGCCACATGGTGAGGCGGACCGCTGCCGCGTCTATGTAGGCGTCGGCGAGGCGCTGCGCCACCGCCTGGAAACCGCCGATCGGCTTGCCGAACTGCACCCGGCCGCGCGCGTACTCCGCCGTCAGCTCCAGGGCGCGCTCGGTGACCCCGGCCTGCAGCGCGCACAGCCCGACCGTGGCGGTGGCCACCAGCCAGCCGGTGACCTGCGGCCCCGGGCGGCCGAGCATCCGGTCCCCGGGCAGGCTGACCCCGTCCAGCAGGACCCGGCCCACGGCGTCGCCGCTGGTGACCTGCTGCCGCACTATGGTGACGCCGTCATCGGACGGGGTGACGAGAAACACCGCGACCCCGTCCGGGGTCGCGGTCGGCAGGAGGATCAGCCCGGCCAGGGGGGCGGCAGGCACCGTGGTCTTGGCGCCGGACAGCAGCCAGCCCGCAGGCACCCGTTCGGCCCTCGCGGACGGCGCCCGGGGATCGTCACCGTCGTCCTCGGCCAGGGCGGCGGTCAGGATGAGCTCGCCGCGGGCAGCCGGCCCGGCCCACTGTCGCTGCTGGCCCGCGGTGCCGAACCGGGCGATCGCGGCGGCGCCGAGCACGATCGAGGGCAGGTAGGGGACCGGCGCGACGGTACGCCCGATCTCGGCCAGGACCAAGCACTGGCCGAGCAGGCCGAGCCCGGCCCCGCCCAGCGATTCCGGCAGCGCGGCGGCGAGGATGCCGGCCGCGGCCAGGTCAGCCCAGAGCGCGGCGTCGAACCGGTCCGGGCCGGCCTCCGCGTCCCGCAGCCGCTGCGGCGTCAGCTGGCCGGTAAGGATCGTGCGGCTGAGGGCAGCGAGTTCGCGCTGCTCCTCGCTGAGCGTGAAGTCCATGACCCTCTCCCTAGCGGCGGGTGACCGGGAGTCCCAGCGCGGCGGCGGCGATGATGTCGCGCTGCACCTCGTTCGTGCCGCCGCCGAAGGTCAGGATCAGCGCGGAGCGGTGCATCCGCTCGATCCGGCCGGACAGGACGGCGCCGGCCGACCCGTCCCGGACCAGCGCATTCGCACCGAGCACCTCCATCAGCAGCCGGTAGGCCTCGGTGGCGAACTCGGTGCCGAAGACCTTCGTGGCCGAGGCGGCCGCCGGGTTGAGCCGCTGCCCTGCCTCCGCCGCGATCTGCCAGTTGACCAGCTTGAGAAACTCCGCCTTGGCGTGCACCCGGGCCAGGTTGAGCTGCACCCATTCGGAGTCGATGACCCGCTCGCCACTGGCCAGCTTGGTGACGGCGGCCCAGTCGCATACCTCCCGCAGCGCGGCGGCGACCGGGGCCGCGGAGGTGAGCGCGACCCGCTCGTGGTTGAGCTGGTTGGTGATCAGCGGCCAGCCCTGGTTCTCCTCGCCGACCAGGGCGGAGCCGGGCACGCGAACGTCGGAGTAGTAGGTGGCGCTGGTGGTAGGGCCGGCTACCGTGCGCACTGGCGTCCAGGAGAACCCGGGCGCGTTGGTGGGGACGATGAGGATGGACAGGCCCTTGTGCCGGGCTGCGCCGGGGTCGGTCCGGCAGGCTAGCCACACGTAGTCCGCGTACTGGATCAGGCTGGTCCACATCTTCTGGCCGTTGATGAGATAGCCGTTCCCGTCCCGGACGGCGCGGGTGCGCAGGGCGGCCAGGTCGGTGCCTGCCTCGGGCTCGGAGTAGCCGATGGCGAAATGGACCTCACCGGCGGCGATCCGGGGCAGGTAGAACGCCTTCTGCTCGTCCGTGCCGTACCGCATGATGGTCGGGCCTACCGTGTTGATGGTCAGGAACGGGACGGGCACCCCGGCGGTGGCCGCCTCATCCATGAAGATGAGCTGGTCGAGCAGGGAAGCGCCGCGGCCGCCGTACTCCCGCGGCCAGCTCAGGGCCAGCCAGCCGTCGCGGCCGAGCTGCCGGACGACCTGCCGGTAGGCCTGCGCGTCGCCGTAGTCGCCGCCGGTCGTCAGGGCCACGCGCAATTCCGGCGTCATGAGGCCGGTGAAATACCCGCGCAACTGCTCGCGGAGCCGTTCCTGCTCGGGCGTGTAGGCGAGGTGCATCCGCTCTCCGCTGTCTAGAAACGGGGCTGACTAGAAATGGGGCTGTCCAGAAAACAGGGCCGACCAGAAATGCGGGCGACCAGGAATAGGGTAGAACGTGTTCTAGCTGAGTGTAACCGAGGGGAGTCACGGTGGCCGAGGCGTTCCTGGTCGAGGCGGTCCGGACTCCGGTTGGCCGCCGCGGCGGCGGTCTGGCCGGCGCGCACCCCGCCGATCTCGGCGCGCACGTCATCCAGGCCCTGCTGGCCCGCACCGGCCTGGACCCGCTGGCCGTGGAGGACGTGGTGTTCGGCTGCGTGGACACCATCGGCCCGCAGGCCGGTGACATCGCCAGGACGGCCTGGCTGGCGGCAGGTCTGCCCGAGGCGGTGCCCGGTGTCACCGTGGACCGGCAGTGCGGCTCGTCCCAGCAGGCGGTCCACTTCGCGGCCCAGGCGGTGCTCAGCGGCACCGCCGACCTGGTGGTGGCCGGCGGGGTGCAGAACATGAGCCAGATCCCGATCGCGGCCGCGATGCTCGCTGGGCATGCCTACGGGTTCGGCGACCCGTTTGGCGGGTCGGCGGGCTGGCGGGCCCGGTACGGCGAGCAGGAGATCTCTCAGTTCCGCGCCGCCGACATGATCGCGGGGAAGTGGGGGATCAGCCGCGCCGAGATGGAAGAGTTCGCGCTGGCCAGCCACGAGCGGGCGGTCCGGGCCGCGAGGCGGGGTGCCTTCGCGGCCGAGATCGTGCCCTACGGCGAGGTGGCGGCCGACGAGTGCCCGCGCCCGGAAACGTCGGCGGCGAAGATGGCAGCACTGGCACCGCTGCGCGAGAACGGGCTGATCACCGCCGCACTGTCCAGCCAGATCGCGGACGCCGCGGCCGCCCTGCTGATCGCATCGGACCGGGCGGTGCGCGCGCACGGCCTGCGCCCGCTGGCCCGGATCTGCCACCTGTCCGCCCGGGGCGATGACCCGGTCATGATGCTCACCGCGCCGATCGCGGCGACCGCCCATGCGCTGCGCCGCGCGGGGCTGACCCTGGACCAGATCGACCTCATCGAGATCAACGAAGCGTTCGCCTCGGTCGTGCTGGCCTGGCAGCGGGAGACAGGCGCGGACCTGGCGCGGGTCAACGTCAGCGGCGGGGCGATCGCGCTCGGCCATCCGCTGGGAGCGACCGGCGCCCGGCTGCTGACCACGCTGGTCCACTCGCTGGCCCGGACCGGCGGCCGGTACGGGATGGTGACCATGTGCGAGGGCGGCGGCCAGGCGAACGTCACCATCATTGAGCGTCTGTGAGCTGGCCGAGGCTGGCCAGGCGCTGCCCGGCCTCGGCCATGATCGCCTCGATCAGCTCCGCACAGGACGGCAGGTCGCCGATCAGCCCGGTCACCTGGCCGGCCGACATGAGGCCGAGGTCGGGCCGGCCGTCCACCATGGCCGCGCGCAGCAGCACCGGGGTGTTCGCGGCCATCAGCACCTGGGCCCAGGACAGCTGCGTGCCGCGGCGCATCGCCCGGCCCTGGCGGATCAGGTCCCGCCAGGTCAGCCCGGACACACTGCGGAAGGCGGCGGCGTTGCGGGCCGAGCGCAGCAGGCCGGTGACCCGCCCGGCCCGGTCCAGCTGTTCCACCAGCGGCGTGCGCAGCACCCGGTGCGGCACCCCGTCCACCTGGGTGGTGACCAGGGTGCCGGTGACGTCGCTGGCGAGGTAGACCTGCTTGACCGCGTCGGCCACCGGGCTGTCGCTGGTCAGCAGGAACCGGGTGCCCATCGCGATCCCGGCGGCGCCGTAGGCGAGTGCGGCGGCCAGCCCCCGGCCGTCGAAGTACCCGCCAGCCGCGATCACCGGGATGCCGACCGCGTCGACGACCTGGGGGACCAGCAGGCTGGTCGGCACGGCGCCGGTGTGCCCGCCGCCCTCGCCGCCGGTCGCGATCACGGCGTCGATACCCCACGCGGCTACCTTTTCCGCGTGCCTGCGGGCGCCGACCGAGGCGATGGTGATCACCCCCGCGTCCCGCAGCACAGCGATCAGCTCCCGGGTCGGGGCGAGGGCGAACGAGGCGACCGGCACCTGCTCCGCGATGATCATCTCCGCCCGCTCGCGCGCATCCGGGGCGTCGGCCCGGAGGTTCACGCCGAACGGGGCCGTGGTCCGTTCCTTCACTGCCCTGATCGCGGAACGCAGCTCCGCGGGGCTCATCGTGGCCGACGCGATGATGCCGAGCCCGCCCGCCCGGGAGGTGGCGGCGGTCAGCCTCGCCCCGGACACGTAGCCCATCCCGGTCTGGACGATCGGGCAGGCGATCCCGGCCAGGTCGGTCAGGGGCGTGCGGATCACCCGAGCTCCCGGTCACGCTGCCCGGCCTGGTCCAGGACGTCGCGGATCAGCGCGAGCTCCGCCGGGGCGGGCAGCCGGGTCACCGGAACATCGTCCGGCACGGCCAGCGGGAAGCCGGTGGCGGCGGTGACGTCGCCGGCCGAGACGCCCGGGTGGACGGAGCGCAGGCGCATGGCGTGATCCTCGGTGGCGAAGTCCAGCACCGCCAGGTTGGTGACGACCATCCGCACCTCGTGGAAGCGGGCCTGCGGGCCGAGGCCTGCCGCGCGGTCGTAGCCGACGCCGCTGACCATGTCCACCCGCTCGGTGAAGACGCGGCGCGAGTGCCGCGGGACCCAGTAGCTGGTCGGGTGGTTGATGGTGTTGCCGGGCGCGCCCCGTACCCCGAGCAGCTGGGCTCTGGGCCGGGCCCAGTCGCCGACGCAGGAGATGTTCTGGTTGCCGAACCGGTCCAGCTGCGCCGCCCCCATCATCACGTGGCGGCGGCCGGCCGCCACCATCGTGAAGACGGAGCGGTAGGGCAGCCAGCCTTCGATGACCGTGGTCCCGGGCGCGAGGAGATAGGCCTCGCCGTCGGACAGCAGCAGGTCGGGCGCGAAGGTGAGCTGCGCGAGCCGGGCGCCCAGGGTCGGGATCAGGCCCATCGGGCTGGCCAGGATGGCGCCGTCGCCGCGCCAGGCCTCGGCGCACGCGACCACGCAGACCTCGGCCACGCTCGGCTCGCTGGTCACGGGGCCGCCGCCGGCTCGCTGAGGTCCGCGCGGCCCGCCGCGAACCTCCGCACCGCCTGCTGGTAGCTGGCCTCGTCGCCGGCCAGGTACTCGGCGCGGAACCGCCGCCACTGCTCCGGGCGGGCCGCCGCCGCCGCATAATGCGCCTGGAAAGCCTCGTCGCGCCCGTAGTCCGGCACGCAGCTGGTGAAATGCGCGCCGCCCGGGGTCTCGGCCACGCCGTGCACCATGGCCCGGTTGACCAGCAGGCTCTGCGGGGGCCCGGATTCCAGCAGGCCGGCCGTGGGCACGATCCGCTCGCAGGACAGGTAGGCACGCTCGGCGGCCAGGCAGAACAGGTCGTCGAAGTACGGGTCGGGGCCCAGGTACTGGCCGTTGCCGGTGGTGTCGGCCCGGTTGGCATGGACCAGCGCCGCGTCGAGGCGAAGGGCTGGCATGGCGACCAGTTCCTCGCCGCCATACGGGGAGCGCACCGTGCGCAGCTCCGGGTTGACCCGCAGCACGTCGGAGCCCAGGCCGGCCCGGATCGGCAGGAACGGCAGCCGGTGGGCGGCGGCGAGCAGGCCCCAGTGCAGCATCCCCTCGTCCACCTCGGTGAGCTCGACCGTCCCCTGCTGGCGACCGAGCCGGAAATGCGGCTCCAGGGCGATGGTGTCGAGGGAGACGAAGCCGCAGACGACCCGGCGGACGTGACCGCCCGCGATCAGCAGCCCGACGTCGGGCCCGCCGTAGGACACGATGGTGAGGTCGCTGAGGCCAGCCCGCAGGATGGCGCGCACCAGGGCCATCGGCTTACGCCGTGATCCCCAGCCGCCGATCCCGATCGTCATCCCGGAGCGCAACTGCCCGGCGACGTCATCGGGGCTCATGAGCTTGCCGGTCACCGCTGCCCGTCCACGAACGCCTGGCGGGCCGCGTCGGCGACGCCGGTGAGGTTGAGCTCGAAGGTGAACCCCTGCTCGTACCGGTAGGAGCGCTTGACGTCGACCGGGTCGATGCCGTTCAGGGACTGCTTGGCCGCGCGGATGATGGCGGGATCCTTGGCCGCGATCTCGGCGGCCAGGGCTCGCGCGGCTGTCCGCAGGTCAGCCGGGGGCACGACGTCGAGCACCGTGCCGAAGCCCAGTAGCTGCCGCGCGGAGACGGTCCGGCACGTGTACACCATCGCGCGCATCAGCGGCTGGGGAACCAGCCGCGCCAGGTGCGTGGCCGCGCCGAGGGCGCCCCGGTCGACTTCGGGCAGGCCGAAGGTGGCGTTGTCGGCGGCGATGACGATGTCGGCGTTGCCGGCCAGGCCGACGCCGCCGCCGAGGCAGAAGCCCTGGACCGCGGCGATCACCGGGACCGCGCAGTCGTAGACGGCGGCGAACGCGGCGAAGCAGCCCCGGCTGGCACCGACCAGGGCGGAGTGCCCCGGGGTCCGCTGCATCTCCTTGATGTCCACGCCGGCGCAGAAGCCGCGGCCCTCGGCGGCGATGATCACTGCCCGCACGTCCGGGTCGGTGCCCGCCGCGGTGACCGCGGCGGCCAGCTCAAACCAGCCATCCACCGGCAGTGCGTTGACCGGCGGGAAATCGATGACGACCTCGGTGGTGCCGCCGCTGGTGCGAACCTCGATTCCCATCGCCGCGTCCTCACGGTCACCGTGGGCAGGCCGGCCAGCAGGCAGTGCTCCAGCTAGCGCTGCTCGGCCTAGCGTTTGCTTGGTAGCGAGCCTAACATGTGGCGCATGCGCGCCGTCGATTACGCGGGCCGGGCAGTGATCGTCACGGGCGGCACCCGGGGGGTCGGCGCGGGCGTCGCACGCGCGTTCCTGGAGGCCGGCGCCCAGGTGCTGGTCTGCGGCCGGACCGGGCCGCCCGAGGCTGGCCCGCTGCCGAGCGTGGACGGGCGGACCGCCGTGTTCGCCCGCGCCGACGTCAGGGAGCCAGCGCAGGCCCAGCGGCTGATCAGCGAGGCGGCTGATCTCTTCGGCCGGCTGGACGTCGTGGTGAACAACGCGGGCGGGTCCCCCTACGCGGACGCCGCCACCGCGTCGCCCCGCTTCCACGCCAAGATCATCGAGCTGAACCTGATCGCGCCGCTGCACGTCGCGCAGAGCGCCAATCGGTCATGCAGGAGCAGCCCGAGGGCGGCTCGATCATCATGATCGGCAGCGTGAGCGGGGTGCGGCCATCTCCGGGCACCGCCGCCTACGGTGCGGCCAAGGCGGGCCTGCAGCACCTGGCCACCAGCCTCGCGGTCGAGTGGGCACCAAAGGTCCGGGTGAACAGCGTCGTGGCCGGGCCGGTGGCGACCGAGTCGGGCGCTCTCGCCCACTACGGGGACGCCGAAGCGATGACGGCGATCGGCGCAGGCGTGCCACTGGGCCGGATGGCCACCCCGGCCGACGTCGCGGACGCCTGCCTGTTCCTGGCCTCCCCGCTGGCCGCCTACGTCAGCGGTGCGGCCCTGCTGCTGCACGGCGGTGGCGAGCGGCCCGCGTACCTGGCGGCGGCAAAGGGCCGGTGTACGCTCCGAACGACTAGAACATGTTCTAGTCGACCTGCCGCCAGGGATCTGACCATGGTCGCTTCCATCAAGCCGTATCGCGACGACCTCGGCCTCAGTGACGGGCTCATGCTGATCGACGGGCAGTGGGTACCGGCGCAGTCCGGCCAGATCTGGAACCACAGCCATCCCGCGACGGGGGAGGAGGTCGCCTCGTTCCCCGTCGCCGGGCCCGGCCGATGTCGACCTGGCGGTGCGCGCGGCCCGCAGGGCCTTCGACGAGGGACCGTGGCCGAGGTCGCGGGCCACCGAGCGGGTGCGGGTGCTGCGGAGGATCGCGGATCTGGTCCGCGCGCACGGCGACGAACTGCTCGAGGCTGCAGGCGCTGGATAACAGCGTGCCGCTCAGCTTCGGCTCCGTCTACGCGACCTCGCCGGCCTTCGTGGCCGATTTCTTCGACCACCACGCGGGCTGGATCGACAAGCTGGCGGGCGAGACGCTGCCGCCGTACCAGGGTGGCGATCACATGGTGTTCACGCTGCGCGAGCCGATCGGCGTGGTCGGCGCCGTGATCCCGTGGAACGCGCCGCTGCTGCTGTTCGCGCAGAAGGTCGCCCCGGCGCTGGCGGCGGGCTGCACCATCGTGCTCAAGCCGTCCGAGTACGCCACGTTCGCGGTGCTCCGGCTGGCCCGGCTGATCACCGAGGAGTCCGGGCTGCCGCCGGGCGTGCTGAACATCGTTACCGGGCCGGGCGACCCGACCGGTGATGCGCTGATCAGCCACCCGATGGTGGACAAGCTGTCCTTCACCGGAAGCCGGGCGGTCGGCCGCCGGATCATGATCGCCGCCGCCGACGGGTTCAAGCGAGTCAGCCTGGAACTCGGCGGCAAGAGCCCGGCCGTGGTCTTCGCCGATGCCGACGTGGCCACGGCCGCCGCGGTCACGATGGGCACGGTGACGCTGGGCCTGTCCGGGCAGGTCTGCGTGGCGCAGACCCGCGCGCTCGTACACCGGGAGAAGGTCGAGGAGTTCCTCGCGGTGGCGGACATGATCGGCGGCATGGTGAGTTACGGCAGCCCGTTCGACCCGGCAACCACAGCGTCGCCGCTGATCAACACCAGGCAGCTGGACCGGGTGCTCGGGCTGATCGCCCAGGGCCAGGAAGACGGCGCCCGGCTGGTCTGCGGCGGAACCCGGTCCGACGGGGACCTGGCCTCCGGGAACTTCGTCGCTCCGACGCTGTTCTCCGACGTGACCAACGACATGAGCATCGCCCGGGAAGAGATCTTCGGCCCGGTGCTGTCGGTGATCCCGTTCACCGACGAGGACGAAGCCGTCCGGATCGCGAACGACACCGAGTACGGCCTGGCCGCGACGGTGTGGACCTCGGATCTCAAGCGCGCCATGCGGATGACCCGCGCGATCAGGGCGGGCACGGTCGGGATCAACGGCTTCCAGATCGAGCCGCATGCGGCGTTCGGCGGCTATCGCCAGTCCGGTCTCGGCCGGGAGGGCGGCCGGACCGCGATCGAGGCCTACACGGAACTGAAGACCGTGTTCCTGCCCACCACCGACGAGATGATGTGAGCCGGGCTCAGAACATCATGTTGTGCATCGGCATCACGTCGGGCTTCGCCTCGATGCCGGCCTTCGCCAGGATCGGCTCCAAGATGGCACCGAAGGCCGCGAATGCCTGCTCAGACTCCCAGACGTCGAAGACCATCAGATTGTCGTCCGGCCCGAAGCAGGAGTGGAAGACCCGGCCCGCCGGGCGGCCCTCGCCGGCGTCCTCGAGTTCCCGGATCGTCTCGTCATATTGAGCGGCAGTCATCGATCCTGAGTGCATATAAACACCGATTGCCATGAATCCTCCCGGTTGGAAAGTCAGACCTGCCTGACGGCTAGTCTGCACCCGCCGGCGGCAGCAGCTTGGCGTGATCCCAGGAGATGGTCCGGCGCGGCTCGATGGCATAGCCGAACCGCTTCCGGACCGCGTGCTCGACGTATTGCGCTAGTGCCGCGTCGTCGGCGCCGGCGCCCGGCCCGGCGAGTCCGCTCGTGATCCGCCGCCCGATGGCAGCGATGGCGGCCGGGTCCTCGATCCGCCTGGCTACTCCCTGGATCAGCACGCCGCGCAGATCGAAGTACTGTTCACCGGTTTCGACCAGGGCGCTGATCCGGCCATCGCGCTCCAGGTTCAGCGCCTTCTGCGATGACTTGTAGGTCCAGAACGTGATCTGGCTGTCCACCAGCACGTAGTACATGGTGACCAGGTGCGGATAACCGTCCGCGCCGTTAGTACCGAGCTGCACCTTGCGGCCGGCCGCCAGAAACTCCGCCACCTCGGCCGTCGTCATCGACACCTGATCCCGCTGCTTCACCGGGCCGCCTCCGGCGCCTGGAAGCCGATCGTCTCGCCGGCCAGCGGCAGTGTGTCCTCGCAGGCGAACCCGGCCGCGCCCGGCTCGGCCGGCGAAAAGCGGGCCCAGCGCGGCCGCGATCGACTCCAGCGTCCACATGCCGTCGGGAGAGCCGTGCTCCGACGCCCACCACGCGGCGCGTACCTTCGGCGGCTCCATCACCGCCGCGACACCGCCGTGCACGACGAACACCTCGCCGTTGATGCCGTCCGCCGCCGGGCTGGCCAGGTAGGCAACCAGCGGCCCGACGTGTTCCGGCGCCAGCGGGTCGACGGCGCCGCCGGAGCCGTTCCCATCAGCCCGGCCGTCATGTCGGTGCGCGCTCGCGGGCAGATCGCGTTCGCCCGCACGCCATACCGCCCGCAGCTGCGCGCCGTGGTCAGCGTCAGCGCGGTGATCCCGGCCTTCGCTGCGGCGTAGTTGGGCTGGCCCGCCGAGCCGAGCAGGAACGCCTCCGAGGACGTGTTCACGATCCGTGCGTAGACCGGGCCGGCGGCCAGCTTGCTGGCCTCCCGCCAGTGCGCCGTGGCCAGCCGGGTGGTGATGAAATGCCCGCGCAGATGGGTCCGCAGCGACCAGGTCCCATTCCTGCGCGGACATCGAGAAGATCATCCGGTCCCGGAGCACGCCGGCGTTGTTGACCAGGATGTCGAGCCCGCCGAACGTGCCGATGGCGGCCGTCGAGCAGCGCCTCGCCCGTGGACCACTCGCCGATGTCGCCGGCGGCGACGACCGCCTCGCCGCCCGCGGCCGTGATCTCGGCGGCGACCGCGTGAACGGCCGGGCCGGGCAGGTCGTTGAGCACCAGCCGGCGCACCGGCCCCGGCCAGCGCGAGCGCCTCGGCGCGGCCGAGTCCCTGACCAGCGCCGGTCACGATCGCCGTCTTGCCCGCCAGGTTCAGGTCGGTCATCTGTAAAGCCCCCAATTCCGTCAGCAATAAGCCCGTGGCCGGCCGCGGCGTTAGTCAGCCAGGGCCGGACAAGCTGCCGCCGTCGATCACGAACTCGGTGCCGGTGCAGTAGGACGAGTCGTCCGAGGCAAGGAACGCCACCAGGCGGGAAACCTCGACCGGCTCGCCGAACCGGGACAGCGGCATCGCCTTCATGAAGCGCTACGCCCTTCTCCGGGTCCTGGCCGTGGCCGTGTCGATCACCATCCGGGTCAGGATGCCACCGGGATGCACCGAGTTCACCCGGATTCCGAGGCGGCCGAGTTCCTGGGCGGCGGCCTTGGTCATACCGCGGACCGCGAATTTGCTGGCGGTGTAGGCGGACAGCCCGGAGGCGCCGGTGAAGCCCTCGATCGAGGAGATGTTCACGATCGACCCGCTGCCGACGTCGGTCATCGCCGGGATCGCCGCCTTCATGCCGAGCCAGGTGCCGACCGTGTTGATGTCGAGGACGCGGCGGAAGTCGGCCAGCGGCATTTCGGAGATCGGCGCGAACGTCAGCACCCCGGCGTTGTTGACCAGGACGTCAAGCTTGCCGAACGTCGCTACCGCGGTGGCGACTGCCGCCGTCCAGTCGGACTCGCTGGTCACGTCGTGGTGCAGGTACCGGCAGGGCTGCCGGGCCGAGCTCGGCCGCGACCGCCTCGCCCTGCTCGTCCAGCACATCGCCGAACACGACCTTCGCTCCCTCGGCGACAAAGTGCCGCACGTGTGCCTTGCCCATGCCCCGCGCGCCGCCGGAAACCAGTGCGACCTTGCCGTCAAGCCCGCCGACGGTCCCTCCCGGACGTAACCAAACGCTTGCTTGGTATAAGCGTAACAGCCGGCCGCCGGCTGCCGCCGGGTGAAGGCTCAGGCCCGCGGGGAAGCGGATCCGCTGGCGGCGATCCCGCTGAAGAGGATCCCCAGGAACCCGTCCACCACCTGATCGGTGGCGTAGCCGCCGGTCCGGCGCCACTGGGCGGGAATCCACAGCACGTCCCGCATCAGCCGGTAGGTCAGCTTCGCGTCGAGGTCCGGCCGGACAGCCCGGCCTCCTTGCCGAGTTCCAGCTGCGAGATCCAGATCCGTTCGATCTCGCGCAGGGCGGTGGGCAGGTAGGCAAACCGTGGCTGCGTGCTGAAGTAACTCCAGTCGTTCTGCAGCATCGCGAGGGCTGCCCGGTGCTGCGACAGGGTACGGCTGGTCGAGCGCACGATCTGCTCGATCACGGCCTGGGGTCCCGCCCGAGGCGACCGCGGCGCGGTAGTCCGCCAGCACCTCGTTGATGAAGCCCGACAGGATCTCATCACCGATCGACTCCTTGGAGTCGAAGTGGTGATACAGGCTGCCGGGACAGGATTCCGGCGGCGTCCGCGATCTCGCGTACGGTCGTGGCGCGGTAACCCTTCTCCGCGAAAAGCTCGCCAGCGAGCACGACCATGTGCGCGCGCCGCCCGGAGCGCATGGTCCCGTCCGGATCCGCGCCGACGGCCCCATCCCGGCCACTAGCCTGGCTTTTCCTGGTCGTTCCCACCTTCCCATTATCGCAGGTCCGGCTGGCCTCCCTAGCGCTTGTTCGGGGCGGCACCCGGCGCGCCTTGCTGTCCCGAATGAAACCTGTTCTACTTTGTCCGCGGAGACCACGCTCGTGCGCTGCCGGACCGGCGGAGGCAGGCTCATGATCCTTGATCTTTTCCGGGTCACCGGCCGGGTGGCCGTGGCGATTGGCGCTCGGCGGGGAATCGGCACGGGCGGCGACCGCGCCAATGGCGTCTGGCTCAGGCTCGAGCCGACGTCGTCATCTCAGCGCGGACCGGGGAGCAGCTGGCCAAGGTGGCACAGGAGGTGGAGGCGGCCGGGCGGAGCGCCATGGTCGTGCCCGCCGACCTGACCGACCTCGACGCGGCAGCGGGCCTGGCCGCCGCGGCGATCGACGCGTTCGGCCGGCTGGACATCGTGGTCAACAATGTGGGCGGCGCGCTGCCGCGGCCGTTCACCGCGACCGCGCCGCGGCACCTCGCGCAGGCCTTCGAGTTCAATGTCGCGGTCGCGCACAGCCTGGATTCACGCCGCGGTCCCTCATCTTCTGGCCGCCAGCACCGAGAACGGCGGAGGCGGCGCCGTGATCAACATCTCGTCCGCCATGGGGAGGGTAGCGGGCCGCGGGTATCTCGCGTACGGCACCGCCAAGGCAGCGCTGGCCCACTACACCCGGCTCGCTGCGGCCGACCTGGCCCCCAGGATCAGGGTCAATGCGATCGCTGTCGGAGCTGCGGCTACCTCGGCGCTCGACGTCGTACTCACCGACGACACGCTGCGGCGGCGGATGGAACAGGCGACCCCGCTGGGCAGGATCGGCGACCCGCTGGAGGTCGCGGCCGCCGTTGTGTTCCTCGCGTCGCCGGCCTCCGCGTACCTGACCGGCAAGATCCTTGAGGTTGAACGGCGGCGTAGACCGGCCCAACCTCGATCTCGGCCTCCCGGACCTCTGAGCGGAGGTGCGCCGTAACGTTGCCGGGACGGTCCGGGCGTAGGCGCCATCATCAGCCACCACACCCAGGTGGACTCCGGCGGGAACCTGCTGCTGCTTGAGCGGCTCTGACCCTGCCGCCGGGTGGTGGGACGTGGTGCAGGCCGTGTTCTTCCCATTGCTGGTGCTGTGCTGGCTGGCGTCGCTGGCTAGCCAGGTGCTGAGCTACCGGCGTTCGTCCGGTGAGCGCCGCCAGCAGCTGAAGTGGCTGCTGACCGGGTCGGCTCTCGCCTTCGCGGGCGTCACGGCCGCAGCCCTCCTCCGGAACACGGCGCTTGGCGCCGCCCTTGGCGTGGCCGGGTTCTTTGCGCTCCCGCTGAGCATCGGGGTGGCCGTGCTGAGGTACCGCTTGTTTGATATCGACCGGATCATCTCCCGGACGCTGGCGTATGCGCTGGTGACCGGGTTGCTGATCGGGGTCTACGCGGGACTGGTGCTGCTGGCCACGCAGGTGCTGAGGTTCGCTTCCACCTGGGCGGTGGCCGCGTCCACGCTGGCCGCCGCGGCCCTGTTCACCCCCTGCGGCGGCGGGTGCAGCGAGTCGTGGACCGGCAGTTCAACCGGGCCCGCTACGACGCCGACCAGATAGTGCGGGCGTTCGCGGCCCGGCTCAACGACGCGGTCGAACTGGGAGCGGTCCGCGATGACCTCGCCCACGCCGTGCACACCGCCCTTCGAGCCCGCCCACCTGTCCATCTGGATCAGGCCGCCCTGACCGGCCCAGCGCCCGGGCCGGCCGCCTGGCGGCCATCGCCAGGGAGCGCGGGCTGTCGGTACGCGGTGTCATGGGCTACGAGGGTCACGTCATGGCCCTGGCGGACGCAGCCGAGCGGGCGAGGCAGTGCCGCCAGTCGATGGATCTGCTGGCCGGTAGACCTGCGGGGCTGGTAGCCAGCAGTACCTGTGTCGCTTCGAAGTGCGGGCAGACGTTGCCGGACGCGGCTCAAGACTTGTAGCATTCGTTTTCTTGGATCGTTCGTGTTTTAACAGACAGGTTGGGCACCATGGCCGCATCCCAGACTCCGACTACCGCCGAGGAGTTGCGCGGTGCCGGTCTGCGGGTGACGGCCGCCCGTGTCGCACTGCTGCAGACCGTCCGGGACGGTGACCATCTCGGCGTCGAGGCGATCGCCTCCGGGGTGCGCGACCGGGTAGGCCATATCTTCCTTCAGGCCGTGTATGACGCCCTCCACGTGCTCACCGCGGCGGGACTCCTGCGCCGCATCGAACCAGCGGGCAGCCGGCGAGGTTCGAGGGACGCCTCGGGGACAACCACCACCACGTCGTCTGCCGGTCGTGCGGTGTCGTCGCTGATGTCAACTGCGCCGTCGGCGAGGCGCCCTGCCTGACCGCTTCCAACGACCACGGCTTTTCGATCGACGAGGCCGAGGTCGTCTACTGGGGCCTGTGCCCCGGCTGTTCCCCGGCCCGCAATTCCTGGGCACCGTGATCCGCCCCTAGTCCGGAAGGATTCCCATGACCGAGAACCATGATCCAGTAGTCGTCGAGGACGCGATCCCGGAGAGCGGGGGATGCCCGGTCGCGCACGAAGGCCTGACCCACCCCACCATGGGTGACGCCAACCGTGACTGGTGGCCGAACCGGCTCAACCTGAAGATCCTGGCCAAGAACCCCGCCGTGGCCAACCCCCTCGGCGAAGAGTT
>CAVXCV010000012.1:0-83976 GCA_963760405.1 uncultured Actinomycetes bacterium
GACCTTAAGCAAGCATTCCAGGCCCGATGGGGGGAAGATCTGCGCGAAACGCGCAGCCATCTGCCCGCGCTCACCCACGCCGACTGCTCGACGAACTCCTGGCACCGTGACGCGACGAGAACCGCGAACCAACGCGGGAGCCGACATGATATATCACACCGCGGGAGGCAACGGCACCGGGAGGCAGGGAGAAAGATGATCTCTCAAATTCTTCTCAACCACTAAAAGACCTGACTGAGCCAAGCCAGGCCTGGGAAAATCGTTGAAGAGCTTCTGACCTGGCCAGATACCAGGAATCGGGAGTGGAGCTAAGGGGACTCGAACCCCTGACCCCCTGCTTGCAAAGCAGGTGCTCTTCCAGCTGAGCTATAGCCCCGGATGACGGGCCCTATCAGGGTACCCGGTTAGAACGGCGGAACCATGAGCCTGCCAGGGCCCGGCGGAATGACCCCCGCAGCAGGACCGGGAGCAGGCCCGGGAGCAGGAAGACGGGGCGTGGAGACCGCTACCCGCCGCATCGCTGGAGCGTCTGCACCCAGCCCGGAACCACCCGGGGATGGGCTCTCTGGCTGAGCGCCGCCAGGCTCGGAACCCCTGGGCCCGGCATCCGCCGCCAGGCCAGCCAGGCCAGCCAGGCCAGCCGACGCACCATGGCCACCCGGTGCCTCCGGACCAGCCGAGGCAGCCGGAGACGCCCCACCCGAAGCCCCAGCCCCACCCGAAGCCCCAGCATCCGCCGCAGCCGAAGCTGAAGCCGAGCCGCCCGACGCGCCCGCGCCACCTGAAGTCACCTCCGCCGATGCCCCACCAGCCCCAACAGCCTCACTAGCCCCGCCGGCTGAAGCACCGGCCCCGGCCTGGACACCCAGCGCCCCGGGCAACTCGGCGATGCTGCCCAGCAACTCCATGGCCCCGGCTCGTTGCAGCCGGTCCCGGGTATGGCCGCCGGTCAGGATGCCCGCAACGTAACCGGCCCCGGACCGTCTGCCACACAGCACTCCGCTCTCGGTGCCGTCAGCCAGCGCCGCCTCGCTCACGGAGGCCACGCCGAGCCGGAGCATCGCGGCGAACATCAGGTCCGGCCACGGCATGCCACGCGGTACGTCCTCCGGGCAGAGCACCAGGTCCACCCGGCGCCCCCAGCCGAGCGCGTCCAGCACCAGTCCGAGCAGGCTCCGGGACAGGCCGGTGAGCAGGCAGACCCGGATCCCGGCGGCACGGATCGCGTCGAGCGCCTCCGGTGCCCCGGCCATCGGCTCGATCGCGGACCGGTCCACCGAGAGCCGGTAGGACCGGTCAAAAGCCAGCGTCGCGGCTTCGGCCCGACCCGGGGCGTCCGGGAACAGGCCACGGAACATCTCGACCGGGGGCTGTCCGCGCGGTCTGGTGCACGTGCACCATGCTCCGCGCGTACGCGGCTGTCCCCGGGACGATGCCCTGGGTCGCGAAGGCCTCGGTGAACGCCCGCTCGAGGATTCCGCCGTCATCAGCAGTGACCCCGAGCAAGCCGCAGCACAACAGCGTGACCGGCGTCGCGCTGCTCACCTGGAACCCCCGTTGTCATGCCCACAGCCCCCGGCTGCGGGCGTTAGTCGTCAGTCGTCGTTCGTGGTCGCCTCAGTCCAGAGGTCGAGCTCGGCGCGGTCAGCCTGGACCTTACGCCACAGGGCGAATCCACCCAAACCCGCGACAACGAGCAGGACAAGCAACTTCTTCACGATGCGGACCCCTTCGTCGGCTCTGTCGGAGCCGGTCCCGGGATGGGGCAGCTGGGCTCCGCGCGCATCCCTGCAGCCTAGCAAGCACTCCGGTCAGCGGGGCCTGGCCACGCGACTCTCATCCCAGACCGGGCCGTCAGATTCGTAGTACGTCCCCGCTCGCCCCGAACACGAGGAAGCGGTCGAATGACCGGGCGAACCAGCGGTCGTGGGTCACCGCCAGCACGGTGCCCTGGTAGGACTCCAGCCCTTCCTGCAGCGCCTCGGCGCTGGCCAGGTCCAGGTTGTCGGTGGGCTCATCGAGCAGCAGCAACGTCACCCCGGACAGTTCCAGCAGCAGGATCTGCAGTCGCGCCTGCTGGCCGCCGGACATGGTGGCGAACGGCTGCTGCGCGCAGAATTGCAGCTCGTAACGGGCCAGCGCGGCCATGGACTCGTTGCGCAGCAGGGCGTGCTCGGTCATCAGGATCTCGGCCGGGCACCGGTCAGCCAGGTCGGGCCGCGCATGGGTCTGCGCGAACAGCCCCGGGATCACCCGCGCGCCGAGCCGGGCGACGCCCTCATGCGGCACGTCCGCGCCGCCCAGCAGCTGCAGGAAGCTCGACTTGCCCGACCCGTTGGAGCCGAGCACGGCAACCCGCTCGCCGTACCAGACCTCGAGGTCGAACGGGTGCATCAGCCCGGTCAGCTCCAGCGCCTCGCAGATCACCGCCCGCTTCCCGGTCCGCCCGCCGCGCAGCCGCATCCGGATGTTCTGCTCCCGCGGCGCGAGCTCCGGCGGCCCGGCGGCCTCGAACCGGTTCAGCCGGGTGACCGCGGCCTGCAGCCGGGACGCCATGTCCGAGTTGTAGGACGCCTTCTGCCGGTACATGCGGACCAGCCGCTTGAGTTTCTCGTGCTCCTCATCCCAGCGCCGGCGCAGCTCGTCGAGCCGTTCATTGCGGTCCCGGCGGGCCTGTGCATAGCTCACGAAGCCGCCGCCGTGCACCCAGACACTGCCATCTTCAACGGTAACGATCCGCTGTGCTGTATTGGCCAGCAGCTCGCGGTCGTGGCTGACCAGCAACACCGTCTTGCGGGTCTCAGCCAGCTGCTGCTCGAGCCAGCGCTTACCCGGGACATCGAGGTAGTTGTCCGGCTCGTCGAGCAGCAGCACCTCGGCGGGCCCGCGGAGCAGGGCCTCCAGCACGAGGCGCTTCTGCTCACCGCCGGACAGGGTGGCGACGCTGCGCTCGCGGCAATCCTCGTAACTGATGCCGATCGCCGCCATACAGCAGGCGTCCCAGAGCACCTCAGCGGGATAGCCGCCCGCGTCGCCCCACTCGGCCAGGGCCGTGGCGTAGCGCAGCTGGGCAGGCTCGTCGTCCCGCTCCATCAGCACGAGTTCCGCGGCGTCCACCCGCTGCGCCGCGGCGCGGATCCGGGGCGGCGCGACCGACGCGAGCAGGTCCCGTACCGTTGGGTCGGCGCCGAGGCTGTGCTCGCCCGGGGGGACGACCCCCCGGATCCCCCCGCTAGTCGCGGCGGAGGCGCTCGGCGGCCTCGCGGCGAGTGACCCTGGGCGGCCCCCCGGATCCCGCCCACAAACTGGCGCATCACGCCCAGGCCGCCGCTGACGGTGACCGTGCCGGACTGCGGGGTCAGGTCGCCGGCGATCAGCCGGATCAGCGTGGTCTTCCCGGCCCCGTTCGGGCCGACCAGGGCCGCGATCGCGCCTTCGCCGACCCGCAGCGAGGCGTCCTCCAGTAGCACCCGGCCGTCCGGCAGGGCATGGCTCAGGTGCGCCACCTCGACGTGACCCACCCTGGTCCCCCTTCAAGCTGATCGGGCGCGGCGCACCAGCTGCCGGCCAGCGCTGGCCGCCAGCCCGGGAGCGCGCTGGCCCTGCATCGAGGGTAGCCAGCCCAGCCCACACCAGCGCAACACGTTTTCCGGCCGGGTGGCCCACGACTTCCAGCCGGGTAGCCCACGACTTTTCACGCGTTTCCTACCGACATTCCCGGACAAATTGCCCGTGATCATGACTGGAAGTCGTGATAAGTCGTGGTGCCCCCCCAGGATGCCCGGCGACTGTCAACGTTCCGGGTATTGGCCGCGTCACATTCCCGTATGGTCCGACGTGATCTGGGGGAAACCACCATGAACCGAACCCCGGGCCCGGCCCCGGTCATCGCGCGGACCTTAGCCGCCGCGGTCGTCTTCACCGCCACGGCCTGCGGTGCCACCGGCACCAGCGGCAGTCCGCACGTCACTGTGCCCGCCTCGGCGGCGGCGAAGGCCGCCGCGACCACCGCGACCGCGGTGACGGTCAGGCCCACGGCCCGGACTGCGCCGCTGCCCACCACCGTGGCACCGACGGCGGGCGTGGCCGGGTCCACATCGTCGCTCCGGCCACCTCCGCCCAGGCGCACGCCCGCCCCCGGCGGGCCGCCCCCTGGAACCTCACCACCCCCTGGTCACAGCCCGCCCGCTGGGTGCAGCCCGCCACCCGGCGGCCCCCCGCCGCCGGGCGCTTCACCACCACCGGGATGCCCCCCGCCTCCCGGCGGGGGACCGCCGCCCGGCTGACCCGGGACGCCGGCTGGTGCTGTCCTCGGACGGCGAAACCGTTGCGGAAAGGCAGGAGCCGGCCGGGGCCCCGGCCCTACCGGCGGGCCGCGGGCGGGCGGCGGGTGCCGTCCACCGGGGACAGGCGGCGGCGGCCAGGGTGGGCCAGTGCGGCGGTCAGGTCATCCAGCGCGTGCACGGAGTGCGCGCTGACCACGGCGTCGCAGTACGGCCAGGCCGCGGCCATGCCGCCGGCCAGCGGCTGGTAGTGCTCGCTCTTGGTGCGCGGGTTGACCCAGACGATCCGGTGCGCGACCCGGGACAGCCGCTGCATCTCACCGCGCAGCACGGCCGGGTCGCCGGTGTCCCAGCCGTCGGAGATGATCACCACGACCGCGCCGCGGGCCAGGCCACGGCGGCCGCGGGTGTCGTTGAACTCCTTGAGCGCGGCGCCGATCCGGGTCCCGCCGAGCCAGTCCGGCGCGGTCTGCCCGGCCTGCTGCAACGCCAGCGCCGGGGGGAGGTGCGCCAGCGTCCCGGTGAGCCGGGTCAGCCGGGTCGCGAACGTGAACACCTCCGCCTCGGCGCCGCCCGCGGCGCAGTACAGCAGCTGGAGCATGGCCCGGGCGTACGGCTCCATCGAGCCGGAGATGTCACACAGCACGATGAGCTGCCGTGGCTGCAGCAACGGCGCCCGCCGGGCCAGCCGCAACGGGTGGCCGCCAGTGCGCCGGGCCTGGCGCAGGGTGGCCCGCAGGTCGGTGCGGTTGCCGCGCGGGGTCGGCCGGTGCCGCCGGGACCGGCGCAGCGGCACGGCCAGGGTGAGCTTGCGCATCAGGCTGGCCAGCGCCGCCAGCTCGGCCGGGGTCAGCTCGGCGAAGTCCTTCGCCGCCAGCCGCTCAGCCCGGCTGGCCAGCATCCGGCGGGTGCTGGTGGCCTCCTCGTCCGGCCCGGGCTCGCCGTCAGCGGCCTCCTCAGCCAAGGCGCCCTCGGCCGGGGCCTCGGCGCCCGCCTCAGTGTGGCCGGGTTCGGCTGCCTCCTGGTCCGGCGACGGGCCGCCCGGCGGGGGACTGGCGTGCTCCTTCGCCGACCGCACCGCCTCGGCCAGTAGGTCATCGTCGGCCGCCCGCTGCTGCATGCCGGGCAGGTCCGCGCCGTGCGGCAGGCCGTCCGGCGGCAGCGGACCGCCGAACATGTCCTGGAAGACCTGCGCCAGCGTGGCCGCCTGGGCCTGCCCCGACGTGAGCGTGGCCTGGGCACACAGGTACAGCTCACGCCGGGTGCGGGGCCGGGCCACGGTCACCGCCCGGGCGAACCGCTCGCACCGGCCGGGGTCCGCGGGCACGCCCGCGGCGCGCAGCGCGGCGCCGAACCGCGCGGCGGCCAGCGCCAGGTCATCCGGGGGTGGCTGCGCCAGCGGGCCGGGCCGGGTCAGCGGCCGGACCGTTAGTCGCCATCACCGGCTGCCACGGCGAATCTCGCCGCCCGGACCACCTCGAGATCCTCGGAGTACTTGATCACGGTGCCCACGGTCTGCGCCGCCGCGGCCTCGTCGATCCGCTCCGCGCCCAGCAGCGCCAGGGCCTCGGCCCAGCTGATCGCCTCGGCCACGCCCGGCGGCTTGGCCAGGTCCAGGCCGCGCAGCCGGGCCACCGCCCCGGCCACCTCCACCGCCAGCGGCCCGGCCGCGGCGGGCACCCGGCGGCGGATGATCGCGGCGACCCGCTCCGGGCTGGGGTACTCGATCCAGTGGTAGAGGCAGCGCCGCTTGAGCGCGTCGTGCAGGTCCCGGGTGCGGTTCGAGGTCAGCACGACGACCGGCGGCACCGCGGCCCGGCGGGTGCCCAGCTCGGGGATGGTGACCGCGGACTCGGCCAGCAACTCGAACAGGAACGCCTCGAACTCGTCGTCGCCGCGGTCGACCTCGTCGATCAGCAGCACCGCGGGCCGCGGGCCCGGGTGGTCCAGCGCGGCCAGCAGCGGCCGGGCCAGCAGGTAGTCCGCGCTGAACAGGTCGGCGTCGTGCAGGGTCTCGCCGCGCGACTCGGCCAGCCGGATGGCCAGCAACTGGCGCGGGTAGTTCCACTCGTACAGCGCCTCGGCCGAGGTCAGCCCCTCGTAGCACTGCAGCCGGATCAGCGGCGTGTCCAGCGCGGTGGCCAGCGCCTTGGCCGCCTCGGTCTTGCCGACTCCCGGCTCGCCCTCGAGCAGGATCGGCTGGCCCATCCGGGCGGCGAGGAACAGCGCGGTGCCGAGCGGCTCGTCGGTCAGGTAACCGACCGCGTCCAGGTCCCGCAGCAGGGTGCCGACGTCAGGTAGCCGCTGCGAAAGATCCATATATCCATCATGCGGCACCGGGTGCCCTGCTCCAGTCACCGGCTCCGCCCCGCCACCCGGTCAGCCGGCCGCGAGGTCGGCGCGGGCCGCCTGGCCGTGCATGGCGGACCACACGTTCGCCGGGGTCAGCGGCATGTCCGCGTGCCGCACCCGGTACGGGGCGAGCGCGTCCATGACCGCGTTGACCACGGCCGCGGGCGAGCCCACAGTGGCCGACTCGCCCACCCCCTTGGCCCCGATCGGGTGGTGCGGGCACGGGGTCACCGTCGCGCCCAGCTCCCAGGACGGGCATTCCACCGAGGTCGGCAGCAGGTAGTCCATGAACGAGCCGCCCAGGCAGTTACCGGCCTCGTCGAACGCGATCACCTGCATGAGCGCCATGCCGACCCCGTCGGCCAGGCCGCCGTGCACCTGCCCCTCCACGATCATCGGGTTGATCCGCACCCCGCAGTCGTCCACCGCGATGAACCGGCGCACCGCGACCTCGCCGGTGCCCGGGTCCACGTCGGCCACGCAGATATAGGCGCCGTAGGGGTAGGTGAGGTTCGGCGGGTTGTACACGGTCTCCGCGTCCAGGTGCCCCTCCACCCCCTCGGGCAGCTCCAGCGAGGAATGCGCGGCCATGGCGATCTCGGCGATGGTCTTGCCCTGGCCGGGATCACCCGGACCTGCCACCGGCCGCCCGCCCACTCCAGGTCGCCCGGGGCGGCCTCCAGCATGACCGCGGCCACGATCCGGGCCCGCTCGCGGACTTTGCGGGCCACCACCGCGGCGGCGGCCCCGGACACCGGAGTGGACCGGGAGCCGTAGGTGCCCAGGCCGAACGGGGTCCGATCGGTGTCCCCGTGCACCACGTCCACGTCGTCCGGGGGCAGGCCCAGTTCCTGCGCGACGATCTGGGCGAACGTGGTCTCGTGCCCCTGGCCCTGAGTCTGGCAGGAGATGGCCAGCACGGCCTTGCCGGTCGGGTACACCCGCAGGTCCGCGCCGTCGGCCATGCCCAGGCCGAGGATGTCCATGTGCTTGCGCGGGCCCGCCCCGACCCCCTCGGTGAAGAAGCTCAGCCCGATGCCCATGAGCTCGCCGCGGGCCCTCCGCTCCGCCTGCTCCCGGCGCAGTTCGGGGTAGCCGGCCAGGTCCATCGCGACCTGGAGCGCCCGCGGGTAGTCCCGGAGTCGTACTCCCACCCGGTCGCGCAGGTGTACGGGAACTGCTCCGGCCGCAGCAGGTTCCGCATCCGCAGCTCACCGGGGTCGAGGCCGAGCTCGGCAGCGAGCAGGTCGACCATCCGCTCGACCAGGTACACCCCCTCGGCGATGCGGAACGAGCAGGAGTACGCCACCCCGCCGGGCGCCTTGTTCGTGTACACCCCGGTCACCTGGCAGTGCGCGGCCCGCAAGTCATAGGAGCCGGTGAAGATGTGGAAGAACCCGGCCGGGAACTTGCTCGGCTGGGCCGAGCCGTTGAACGCGCCGTGATCAGCCAGCACCCGGGCGCGCAGGCCGAGGATCCGGCCATCTGCGGTGGCGGCGATCTCGCCGTGCATGTGGTAGTCCCGGGCGAACGCGGTGGACATCAGGTTCTCGGACCGGTCCTCCACCCACTTGACCGGCTGGCCGGTGAGCATCGAGCCGACGATCGCGCACAGGTAGCCCGGGTAGATCGGCGCCTTGTTGCCGAACCCGCCGCCGATGTCCGGCGAGATGACCCGGATCCGGTGCTCGGGCAGCCCGGCCACCAGCGCGTACAGCGTGCGGTGCGCGTGCGGGGCCTGGGTGGTGGACCAGATGGTCAGCTTCCCGCTCACCGGGTCCAGGTCGGCCACGGCGCCGCAGGTCTCCAGCGGCGCCGGGTGCGACCGCGGGTAGAGCATGTCCTGGGTCACCACCACGTCCGCCGCGGCGAACACCGCGTCGGTGGCCGCGGCGTCCCCGGCCGACCAGTCGAAGATGTGGTTGTCGGCCTTGCCGTCCAGGTCGTCGCGGATCACCGGGGCATCCGGGTCCAGGGCCTTGGTGGCGTCCACCACCACCGGCAGCGGCTCGTAGTTGACGATGATCAGCTCCAGCGCGTCCCGGGCCGAGTACCGGTCCTCGGCCACCACGAACGCGACCTCCTGGCCCTGGAACCGGACCTTGTCGGTGGCCAGCACCGCCTGCACGTCCCGCGACAGCGTGGGCATCCAGGCCAGCTCCATTTTCTGCAACGCTTCTCCCGTGATGATCGCCCTCACCCGGGGATGGGCCTGCGCCGCGGCTGTGTCGATGTTCGTGATCCGGGCGTGCGCCAGCGGGCTGCGCAGGATCGCGCCGTGCAGCATGCCGGGCAGCTGGATGTCGTCGGTGAAGGTGCCCTTGCCGCGGATGAACCGGGCGTCCTCCCGGCGCCGGACCGGCCCGTAGGCGCTGGCCGGCCCGTCGGTGGGAACAGTCATCCGGGCCCCTCCCCGGCTGGCCCGGGCTGGCCGGCCAGCTCTGCTCGGCGGCCCAGCGAATGGACCGGATGATGTTCTCGTACCCGGTGCACCGGCACAGCTGCCCGGACAGGGCCTCCCGGATCTGCCCGGGGAGGGGTCCGGGTAGTGGTCCAGCAGCCACCGGCCGGTCATCATCATGCCGGGGGTACAGAACCCGCACTGCACCCCGTGGCACTCGGTGAAGCCCTGCTGCACCGGGTCCAGCTGGCCGTCCTGGGCCAGGCCCTCCACGGTCCGCACCCGGTGCCCGTCCACCATGGCCGCGAGCACCGTGCACGACTTCACCGGAGTCTCGTCCAGCCAGACCACGCAGGCCCCGCAGTTGGACGTGTCGCAGCCCCAGTGCGAGCCGGTCAGCCGCAGCTCGTCCCGGATGAAGTGGATCAGCAGCAGCCGTGGCTCGACCTCGCGGGTGTGGTCGGTGCCGTTCACGTTGACCGTGATCCGCATGTCAGCGGCCCGGCCGGTGGGCCCGCTGGGCCCGGCTCCGCTGATCACGGGCCCGCTGGTCCTGGGCCCGGCCGAGCGCGGTGCGCAGCGCCCGGACGGTGAGCTCGCAGGCCAGGTGGCGCTTGTAGGCAGCCGGGCCGCGCTGGTCCGAGACCGGCTGGCAGTGCTCGGCCGCGATCTCGCCGGCCCGGGCGAACGTGGCCTCGGTGGCGGGCGCGCCGCGCAGGAAGTCCTCGGCCTCAGTCGCGGCGAAATGCGGCGCGCCCACCGCGGTCAGCCCGACCCCGGCATCCGCGATGACGGCGTCCGGGCTCGCGGCGTCCGGGCTCGCGGGGGGGACGCCGTCCAGCCAGAGCGCCGCCCCGGCCGCGGCGACCGGCCAGTCGCCGACCCGGCGGCCCACCTTCTGGTACGCGCTGCCGCCGCCGGGGCGGATCGTGATCCTGATCTCGGCCAGCAGCTCAGCGGGACCGACCACGGTCTCGTACGGGCCAGTGAAGAACTCCCGGGCGGGCACGGTCCGGGAGCCGTCCGCATGCCGGATGACCATGCTCGCCTTGAGCGCCGCGAACGCGGCGGACAGGTCCTCGGCCGGGTCGGCCTGGCAGAGCGAGCCGCCGACGGTGCCCCAGTTCCGCACGATGGGATCGGCGATCACCTTTTCCGCGTCGTGCAGGATCGCGAAGTGCTCCCCGGCGGCCGCGGCGGCCAGCAGCTCCGCGTGCCGGGTCAGCGCGCCGATCCGCAGCTCACCGCCGGTCACGGTGAGGTAGCTGAGCTCGGTCAGCCCGTTGATGTCGATCAGCGTTTCCGGCTGGGCCAGGCGCAGTTTCATCATCGGGATCAGGCTGTGCCCGCCCGCCAGCAGCCGTGCTTCCGGGCCGTACCGGGCCAGCAGGGTGAGGGCATGCTCGACGCTGGCCGCCTTCTCGTACTCGACGTACGCGGGCACCTGCATCCGCTGCTCCCTCCTGCCGACGGCCTGCGTCACGAGTTTATGGGTGGCCGGCTTGGCGGTCACGAGTGCTAATAATGGGAACGTTATGACCCTGACCCAGCTCAACGCGTTCGTGCTGGTGGCCCGGCTCGGCTCGGTGACCGCGGCCGCGAACGCGCTCGGCGTCAGCGAGCCCGCCGTGTCCCAGGCGCTGACCGCCCTGCGCCAGCACCTCGGCGACCCGCTGATCAGCCGCGGGCCAGCGGGCATGACGCTCACCCCGGGGGGCTCCCGGCTGCTGGCCACCGCGTCCCAGATCGTCGTGCTCGGCGCCGAAGCGCATGCCGCGGTCCGGGCCGCGCAGGGTGCCCCGGAGCAGCTCCGGGTGGTCGCCAGCTCCAGCATCGCGGAGTTCGTGGTCAGCCCGCTGATGGAGGCGTTCACCCGGCGGTTCGCGGGCTCGCTGGAGGTGTCCGCCGGGGTGGCGGTGACCAGCGAGATGGCCGTGCTGGTGGCGAACCGGCTGGCCGACGTGGCGATCGGGCCGGCCGCGACGCCCGATCCGGCGCTCGCCGTGGTGAGCGAGCCGATCTTCCGGTACCGCCTGGTGGTGGTCACCGCCGGGCAGTCGCGGCTGCGCGGCAGCCCGCGGCAGTGGCGCTGGCTGGTAGATGCCTCCGGCACCGACCCGGGCAGTGACACCGGCCAGTTGCTGGCCACGCTGCGGATCCCGGAGAACATGATCGGCGTGTTCCCGAACCAGACCGCCGCGTGGGCCGCGGCGGCGGACGGCGCCGGGGTCGCACCCGCGGTGGAGCACCTGGTCACCCAGCAGCTGGCCCGGGGCGAGCTGTCCCGGGTGGAGATCCCTGGCGTGCCGGTCGACGCCTGCTGGCACGCTACGTTGCTGGAGCGGCCGGAGCGGAGCACGGCCGCCAGCGCGCTACGGCGGTTCCTCACCACCCCGGAGGCCATGCAGCTGATGCGCTCTCCGGCGGCAGGCGTTCCCCCGTCCCGGTTCCGTCCCCCCGTCTATGTCACCCTGTGGAGCTAGCCGCCGGTAGACAGGCAGAACGCAGCGCAGATACGCCGACTTAAGCACAAGCTTATTTGCCTGTTGCCACCCGGGTTTCGCGCGGCTGATCATGCGGATACGCATACGCGACGGAGCCTGTGCGCCCGTCGAGGCAGGAGTGCGCCATGCGGATCGAGTCCGACGGGCACAGCCAGGGCAATCCCCGGCTGTATGAGCTGGTCGAGCACGCCCCGAAGACGGGCAAGAGCCCGACCGTGTGGGCCTGGCCTGAGCTGATGGACTACCTGAAGATCGCGGGCCAGCCGGTCGCCGGGCCGTGGCCGCCGCATCAGGAGCCGCGGCCGGATCCCGAGTATGACGCCGGCCCGGTGGCCGTGCCCGACCCGGAGTCGTTCCCCGCCGCGCCACCCCGGGCCGGGGACGCCGCCCCCGGCCCGGTCGGGCCCGATGCCAGCGACGCTGCGGCGAGCAGCCCCTGACCCGGACGGCCCGGCCTGGCCCTGATGCTGGTCACCGTCCATCCCGCCCACTGGAGGAACCCGCATGTATCCGTCTCGGTTCCGTTACGAGGCACCGCATTCGCTCGACGAGGCGATAGCCCTGCTGCATGACGGCGGGGATGAGGCCAAAGTGCTGGCCGGCGGCCAGAGCCTGGTCCCGCTGATGAAGCTGCGCTTCGCCAACCCCGAGCTGATCGTGGACATCAACAACGTGCCCGGGCTGGCCTACCACCGCGCCGACCCGGACGGCACGATCCGGGTCGGGGCCCTGTGCCGGCACGCCGACCTGGAACGCTCCGGGCTGCTCAAGGAGCGGCAGCCGACCATGGCCGCCGCCGCCCCGCTGATCGCCGACCCGATCGTGCGTAACCGCGGCACCCTGGTCGGCTCGCTGTGCCACGCCGACCCGCAGGGCGACTGGGCGTCGGTGGTCATGGCCCTGGGCGGCCGTGTCGTGGCCCAGGGACCGGCCGGGCGGCGCACGATACCGATCGCGGACTTCGTCACCGGCCCGTTCCAGAACGTGCTGGCACCGGACGAGATCGCGGTGGAAGCCGTCATCCCGGCGGCTAAGGGCACCCCGGCCGGTGGTTACCTGAAGCTGGAGCGCCGGGTCGGCGACTTCGCCACCGTCGGGGTGGCGGTGGCGATAGAGACCTCGGGCGGTACGGTGACCCGGGCCGGGATCGGGCTGACCGGGGTGGGCGGCGCCACCATCGAGGCCACCGCGGCCGAGCAGGCGCTGACCGGCAAGGCGCTGACCGCGGACACCATCGAGCAGGCGGCCAGCCTGGCCGCAGCAGCGGCCCAGCCCAAGACCGATCACCGGGGCAGCGCCGAGTACAAGCGGCACATGGTGCACACGTTCGTGGTCCGCCTGCTCAGCCGCACCGAGGTAGCCACGGAAAGGGCAGCCTGATGACCACGGTTTTCGATGATCTCGGCGACGCCGGCGCCAGTGACGTCCCGGTCCGCCGGATCAGGTTCACCATAAACGGCACGAAGAAGGTGGCCGAGGTGGAGCCCCGGCTGCTGCTGGCCCACTTGATCCGCCGGGGTATCGGGCTGACCGGCACGCACATGGGCTGCGACACCACCAACTGCGGCGCGTGCACCGTGCTGGTCGATGGCCGCGCGGTGAAATCGTGCACGATGCTCGCGGTCCAGGCGGACGGGCACGAGATCACCACGGTGGAGGGACTGGCCACCGCCAGCGAGTTGCACCCGCTCCAAGAGGGGTTCAAGGAAGAGCACGGCCTGCAGTGCGGGTTCTGCACGCCCGGGATGATGCTGGCCGCCAAGGCGCTACTGGACGAGAACCCTGACCCGTCCGAGGAGGACGTGCGCTGGGCGCTGTCCGGCAACCTGTGCCGGTGCACCGGCTACCAGAACATCGTGAAGTCGGTGCTGTGGGCCGCCGACAAGCTGCGCTCGGTGCCTGCCCGGGGGGACGACCCCCCGGAACCCCCCGAGCATTCACCAGCTCGGGGGGACACGCCTGCGGCGCGCCCCACCTCGCCGGCGAATAACGGGCAGGAAGGCTGAGATCGTGACGCAGGCACTGGACGAGATCAAGATCGGCGGACTCGGCGCGAGCCGCAAGCGGGTCGAGGACAACCGCTTCATCCGGGGCAAGGGCAACTACACCGACGACATCACCCTGCCCGGCATGCTGCACATGGAGATCCTGCGCAGCCCGCTCGCGCACGCCCGGATCAAGTCGATCGACGCCAGCCGGGCGTGGCAGATCCCGGGGGTGCACCTGGTGCTCACCGGCGAGATGATGGCGACCAGGAACCTGGCCTGGATGCCCACCCTGTCTTATGACACGCAGGCCGTGCTGGCCACCGACAAGGTGCGGTTCCAGGGCCAGGAAGTGGCCTGCGTGATCGCGGATGACCCGTACATCGCCAAGGACGCGTGCGAGGCGATCGACGTCGAGTACGAGCCACTCCCGGTGATCGTGAATCCGGAGCAGGCCGTTGCCGACGGCGCGCCGCTGATCCGCGACGACAAGGAAGGCCAGCCGGGCAACGTCATCTACGACTGGGAGGTCGGCGACGCCGCAGGCACCGAGCAGGCCTTCGCCCAGGCGGACGTGATCTCAAAGCTGGACCTGCACTACCCCCGCTCGCACCCGTCGCCGATCGAGTGCTGCGGGTCGATCGCGGACTTCAACCGGGCTACCTCGAAGCTCACCGTGTACATGACCACCCAGGCGCCGCACATCATCCGGGCCGCGGTGGCGCTGGTGGCCGAACTGCCCGAGCACATGATCCGGATCATCTCCCCGGACATCGGCGGCGGCTTCGGCAACAAGGTGCCGGTCTACCCCGGGTACGTGTGCTCCATCCTGGCCTCGATCCTGCTGGAGCGGCCGGTTAAGTGGATCGAGGACAAGTCCGGCAACCTGATCTCCACCGGCTTCGCCCGGGATGTCTACCTGCACGGCGAGATGGCCCTGCGCCAGGACGGCAAGATCCTCGCGATCCGGATGCACACGGACGCCGACCACGGCGCGTTCTTCTCGGACGCCCAGCCGAGCAAGTTCAAGATCGGGCTGATGCACTCGGCGTTCGCCGCCTATGACATCCCGGTCGCGCACCTCACCGCCCGCGGCGTCTACACCAACAAGGCCCCGGGCGGGGTGGCGTACCGCTGCTCGTTCCGGGTCACCGAGGCGATGTTCTTCCAGGAACGCATGGTGCAGGCCGCCGCCGATGACCTCGGCATGGACCAGGCCGCGTTCCGGCGGATGAACTTCGTCGCGGACGACGACTTCCCGCACCGCACCCCGTTCGGCTTCCTGACCGACTCGGGCCAGTACGCCAAGTGCCTCGATGTCGGGCTGAAGGCCGTGGGCTACGAGGACTTCCGGCGGCAGCAGGAGGAGGCCCGGGCCCGGGGCAGGCTGCTCGGCCTCGGCATCTCCACCATGACCGAGCCGCTCGGCGCGGGCAACAGCCGTGAGTACGACATCCTGGGTATCAAGATGTTCGACTCGGCCGAGCTCAAGGTGCACATGACGGGCAAGGCCCTCCTCCGGACCGGCGCCCGGGGGCAGGGCCAGGGGCACGAGACGACCTGGGGCCAGATCGTCGCCCATGAGCTCGGCATCCCGGCCGAGGACGTCGTGGTCGAGGAGGGTGACACCGATACCGCCCCGTTCGGCATGGGCACCTACGCCTCCCGGAGCACGCCAGTGGCCGGGGCGGCCATCTCCATGGTGGCCAGGAAGATCCGGGCCAAGGCGCGCAAGCTAGCCGCCCATCTGCTGGAGGTGTCCGAGGAGGACATCGAATGGGAACTCGGCCGGTTCTACGTCCGGAGCGCGCCGGACCGCGGCGTGACCATCCAGGAATGCGCGATGGCCGCCTACAGCAACATGCCGGACGGGATGGAGCCGGGCCTGGAGAACACCGCCTACTACGACCCGCCCAACCTGACCTGGCCGTTCGCGGTGTACATCGTCACCGTCGAGGTGGACCCGGAGACCGGCGTCTGGGACGTGCTGAACATGGTGGCGGTGGATGACTGCGGCGTCCGGATCAACCCAATGATCGTCGAAGGGCAGATCATGGGCGGGCTGACCGAGGCCTACGCCATGGCCAACATGCAGTTCATCACGTTCGACGCCGACGGCAACTGCGTCGGCTCGAACTACATGGACTACCTGCTGCCGACCGCCTGGGAGACGCCCGGGTTCGAGCTGCACAGCGAGGTGGTCACGCCGTGCCCGCACCACCCGATCGGGGCCAAGGGGATCGGCGAGTGCGCCGCGGTCGGCGGCCCGGCGGCGTTCGTGAACGCGGTCATCGACGCGCTGTCCGGGACCGGGGTGCGCAACATCGACATGCCACTGCTGCCGGACCGCGTCTGGGAGGCGCTCACCAAGCGCCGTGACGTGTCCGGCGCGCCGCCGGTGCGTACCGATGACTGAGCTATCCCGGGGGGGCGACCCCCCGAACCCCCCGGGATCAATGACCCCGCGAGACACCCCCTCCGGGGGCGCCTCCCGTGGCCACGGAAATATTGGCCAGGAGCGGCCCATGGACGGATGGCGGGTCCTGGAGCAGGCCACCGAGCTGACCCGGCGCGGCCAGGCGTTCGCCATGGCCACCGTGGTCTGGCGGCAGGGGCCATCCTCCGGGCAGCAGGGTTCCCGGGCGATCATCACGGCGGACGGCGAGCTGAACGGCTGGATCGGCGGAGCCTGCGCCGAGCCGGTGGTGATCCGCGAGGCCCAGCAGGTGATCATGGAGGGGCGGCCGCGGCTGCTGCTGCTCGGCGAGGCAGGCCAGTTCGGCGAGACGCTGCCGGACGGGATGATGTTCGTCCCGATCTCCTGCCAGAGTGAGGGAGCGCTGGAGGTCTACATCGAGCCGGTGCTGCCCGTGCCGCACCTGGTGATCGTCGGCCGCTCGCCGATGGCGCACACGCTCGACGACCTGGCCCAGGCGCTGGGCTGGCGGACCGACCTGCGGGACGGCGCGGACTTCACCGCGGCGGACGCGGACCAGCGGTCGATGGTGGTGGTGGCCACCCAGGGCCACGGTGATGAGGAAGCGGTCCAGCAGGCCGTGGCCGCCCACCCGGCCTACCTGGGGCTGGTCGGGTCGGCCAAGCGCGGCGCGGCGGTGCTCGGCTACCTCGCCGACCGGGGCGTGCCCGCCGATCAGCTGGACCGGGTGCGGGTGCCGGCCGGCCTGGACCTGGGCCGGACCTCGCACCGGGAGATCGCCGTGGCCATCCTGGCCGAACTGGTCCAGCTCCGCGCCTCCGGCGTCCTCGCGGGCGAGGCGGGGCGCGCCGCAGGCGTGTCCCCTCCGAGCCCGCGAGCCAGAGGGGACGCCCTCGCGGGCGAGGGGAGGCGCGCCGCAGGCGTGTCCTCGCCGAGCCCGCGACGCGCGGGGGGCTCCGGGGGGTCGTCCCCCCGGGCTAACACCGACCCGGTCTGCGGGATGACCGTGACCGCGGGGCGGTCCAGCTTCCCGCTGGAGATCGAGGGCACCACGTACTACTTCTGCTGCGCGGGCTGCCGCCAGGCGTTCGAGACCGATCCCGCGGCCTACCTGAAGGATGAGTCCAGATGCTGATCAAGAACGACTTCGAGGTCGCTCAGCCGGTCGACAAGGTGTGGCAGTTCTTCGACAACATCCCGCAGGTTGCGGCGTGCCTGCCCGGCGCGGAGCTGACCAACGACCTGGGCGATGAGAAGTACCAGGGCAAGGTCGCGATCAAGATGGGCCCGGTCCGGCTGAACTTCGCTGGCACCGCGCACATCACCGAGCGGGACCAGGAGGGGAAGCGCGTCGTAGTGCAGGCGAGCGGCGCCGACGAGAAGGGGCGGGGCCAGGCGAACATGCTGGTCACCGCCACGCTGTCCCGGTCCGGGCGGGGCACCAAGGTCGCCGTCACCCAGGATCTCCAGCTGTCCGGGGCGGCCGCGCAGTACGGCCGCGGCATGATCTCCGACGTCACCTCGGTGCTGATGCGCGACTTCTCCACGACCATGCAGGACCGGATCGAGCGGATCGAGCGCGGTGAGTCCGCCGAGCAGATCGCCGCGGCGGCCAGCTCGCCGGCCAAGGGCTTCACGCTGGGCATGCGGGCCACGCTGATGGCGCTGACCCGGGTCTTCCGCCGCTTCTTCGTCCCCTATCAGGCCGCGAGCTGAGGAGAGAGCGAACCATGACCTTGTGGTGGATCGGCAACGTCATCCTGCTCGTGGTGGTGCTGCCCGTCGTCATTTACCTGCTGAACCGCGTGCTCGCCGCGCTGGAGCGGATCCGGGGCGCGACCGATCAGATCCTGGCCGGTGGAGTCGAGCTGGTCGGCGAACTGCAGTGCGTGCCCGATGGGTTGCGGCAGACCGACACCACGGTCCATGACGTGGCCGTCGGCGCGGTCCGGTACGCGGGTTCCGTTGCGAAATTGCTCGGCTGACGAGCACCGGGAAGCTTGGCGGAAAGGAGAGGGTCATGCCGGCTGCCGCCTGGATGACACTGATCGTGGCCGCGCTGATCATCGCGATCACCGCGGTGGGGCTGTTGCGGGTCATCTTCCACCTGCGGGCGATCCGCGCGACGCTGGTGGCCACCACCGGGGGAGTGCAGACCGTCGCGCAGCTGACCAGCCCGGTGCCGGAACGGCTGACCTCGGTCAACGCCAGCCTGAAGCCGGTCCGGGACTTCTGCGAAACGGTCTGAGGAGATAGGCGATGGAACCAGATAGCGTCGTTCTCGCCGCCGGGACGTCCACCACCGGCTGGGTGGTGGGCTACACGATCGGCATCGTGATCGTGCTGGTCGTGGTGGCGCTGGTAGTGCCGATCCTGCTGCTGGCCCGGTCCATCGGCAACGAGGCACCCAAGATCAACGATGCGCTGACCGAGGCGGTCCAGAACACGGCACCGCTGGGTGCGCTGCGCACCACGATCGAGCACGCCACGATCATCATCGGCGGGCTGCAGCGCGGCCGCGCCCGGCTGGGAGGTTAGCCATGCAGCCTCATGCCGCCCTGGCCATGTCCTCGACCGAGCACACCCTGTGGACGACCGCGGTCATCCTCGGCTTCGTCGTGGTCATCGCGGTCGCGGCCCTGCTCAGCGTGCTCATCTACCTCGTTAAGATCATCGACCGGCGGGTGGTCACGGTCCGGGACACACTGCAGGCCGCGGCGGCGAACACCGCGGACACCGTGCTGATCCCACAGGTCGCTGACGGGGTAGAGGCGGTGCTGGCCGAAGGCCTGCAGCACCATCTGTTCCTCGGCCGGGTGCTCGGGAAGGTGAAGTCATGACCCTGCTCGTCGTGCTGACCGTGATCGCCGTCGTGGCGCTGATCGCCGGGCTGGCGTTCTACCTGTACTGGACCGGCACGCTGCTGACCCGGGTGGCGGCGAACCTGGAAGAGTGCGCGGACATCGTCGGCACGATCGTCGGCCACGCCAAGCTGATCGGCCCGGGGGTGGAGCACATCAACCAGACCGGCGGGGTGGTGGCCGGCGCGCTGCCGTTGCTGTACGACATGGCCGAGGGAATCGTCGTCGGGGTTACTCCCGTGGCCGAGCGGCCCGCCGAGCCGGAGCCCGCCCGGCCAGCGTCCGGCCGCCGCCGGTCCCGGCTGCACGAGGCGGTCGGCTTCACCCCGCGCGGCTGAACCCGCTCAGCGCGGTGGATTGTGCCCCACCGGTGGGGCACAATCCACCGCGCTGTTCCATGTTCAGGAGGCGGCGGGCTCCGGTGGGGGACGGCGGGCCACGGGGGCGGTGGTGGGGGCGGAGTACTCGCCGATCCACTCGTCCTTCCACGCATGGTCGTACTGCTGCTCGTTGCATCCGGGCCGGTAGATCGCGGTGAGCTCACGGGTGATCTGCTCCCGGTGCGCCGGGGTACCGCCGGGCACCTCGTAGGTGCAGATGTACACCTGCCACTTGGAGCCGGCCCGGCGCACCCAGCACGGCGCGCGGGGGTGGCGGAACGGGAACCGCTCGGCGGACAGGTCGTCGGAGTGGTCCACGTAGATGACCGCGTACCGCTCGGGCTTGCCGTCCGGGTCCGGCTTGCACATGATCGCGTACACGGCCGGGGTGGCGGGGGCGGTCCAGCCGCCGAGCAGCCGGGGTCCCTCGAACGGGTAGCCGGCCAGCGAGCCGAGCCGGATCATCCGGCTTCCTCCTCGTCCTCGCTGATCGCCTCGGCCCGGACCAGCGGTCCTTCTGGCAGCCCAGCCCGGGCCGCGGCCTGCCGGAACTCCCCGGTCGCCCGCTCGATGGCCAGGTCGCGGTCGTCCGCCTGGACGATCAGCTGGGCACCGTAACGGTCCGTCCCGATCCCGCTGGCGATGCCGGACACCGGCGCGATCGCATCCGCGAACTCGACCACTTCCTCGCGGGTCAGCGGCCGGCCGGCGTCAGCCTCGATCCCTACGCTCCACCTCACCAGGCACCCCTAGTTCCGGCTAGTTCAGTGTGGGCAGCAGCTCCGCCAGTTCCTCGAGGCTGCGCAGGTCGTGACCGGACAGGAGCACATCGACGTACGGCGCGGCTGCCATCATGCCGAGCGTGCTCGGCCGGAAACTCTGATTATCGCCCTTGTGCGGGTTCATCCACACCACCCGGTAGCTGAGCCGGGCCAGCCGTTCCATGGCCGCGGCCAGGACCGCCGGGTCACCACGGTCGAGTCCGTCGGAGCAGATCACCACGATCCCGCCGCGGCACAGCCCGCGCCGTCCCCAGTCCCGGACAAAGGCGTCGAGGGACGCGCCGATCCTGGTGCCGCCCTCCCAGTCGCACACCGTCGCCGCGGCGCGGTCCAGCGCATCGTCCGGCCGGCGGTGATCCAGGGCCCGGGTGAGCCGGGTGAGCCGGGTGCCGAAGCAGAACACCTCGACCCGGGCGGCCGCGCGCTGCGCGGAGTAGGCGAACTGGAGCAGGTTGCGGGAGTAGTCCGCCATCGAGCCGGAGATGTCGAGGATCAGGATCAGCGGCCGGAGCCGGACCCGGCGGCGGCGCCAGGACAGCTCCGCTGGCTCGCCGTGCATGCGCAGCGACTCGCGGATGATCCGGCGCATGTCCGGGGTGCGGCCCGCGTGGGCGGCCACGGTCCGCCGGGTCCGCCGCCGCGGCGGGGTCAGCCGGATCCGGGCCATGATCCGCCGCAGCGCGGCCAGTTCCTCCGGGGTGCAGCCCGCGAACGACTTGTGCCGGAGGGCTTCCGCGTCGGACGCCATCAGCCCGAGCGTGGCCTGGTCCTCTTCCTGCTGGTCCTGGCCCGGGTCGGTGGCCGGGACCTCGAGCACCGCCTCGGCCTGGGTGGTCGCCTGCGCGGTCAGGGTGAGCATCTCGCGCAGCGGGTCGGCGCCACCCAGGAAGAACCGGCGGAACACCGCGTCGTAGACCGGAATGCTGTCCCGCTTGCTGACCAGGGTGGTGCGCCCGGCCCAGTACAGGTCGAGCAGGTCGGCTGGGTCCAGCCGGCTCATGGCCGCGGCGTAGGCCAGCAGGTCACCGGAGCCCACCGGCAGCCCGGCCGAGCGCAGCTCACGGCCGAAGTTCACCAGCAGCCGGACGAACGGCGCGCGCTCAGCCATCGCGCCCGGGTACCGGTTCAGCCATAGCTCCGCCGCACCGGCTCAGCCACTGGCCCAGCCACCGATACAGCCACCGATTCAGCCACCGGCTCGGCCACCGGAGGTGATCTCTTCCAGATTGTCCCGGACCAGGTCGAGGTCATCGCGTTCCTTGACTACGGCGCCGAGGGTGTCCGCTGCCACCTCGCTGTTGAGATCGGTCTCGCCGAGAAAGTCGAGGGTGCGCGCCCAGTCGATGGTCTCGGCCACCCCCGGGGGCTTGGCCAGGTCCAGCTCACGGAGCCGGCTGACAGCCCGTACCACCTTGCGGGCCAGGGCCTCGGACACCCCCGGCTCGCGGAGCAGGACGATCTCCACCTCCCGCTCCGGCGGCGGGTAGCCGATCCAGTGGTACAGGCAGCGCCGCTTCAGCGCGTCGTGCAGTTCGCGGGTGCGGTTCGAGGTGAGCACCACCAGCGGCGGGCTGTCCGCCTTGATCGTGCCGATCTCCGGCACGCTGATCTGGAAGTCGGAGAGCACTTCGAGCAGGAACGCCTCGAACTCGTCATCGGCCCGGTCCACCTCGTCGATCAGCAGCACGGCCCGGTCCCCGGCCCGGACCGCGGCCAGCAGCGGCCGCTCCAGCAGGAACTTCGGGCCGAAGAGCTTGTCCACCACGGCCTCGTCGGTGACCTGGTGCGCGGACAAGGCCCGGATGTGCAGCATCTGCCGGGCATAGTCCCACTCGTACAGGGCCTGGTTCGTGTCGATGCCCTCGTAGCACTGCAGCCGGATCAGGTCCCGGCCGAACACGGTGGCCAGGACCTTGGCTACCTCGGTCTTGCCGACCCCGACCTCGCCCTCCAGCAGGATCGGGCGCTGCAGGGACAGCGCCACGAACAGCGCGGTCGCCAGCCCCCGGTCGGCGAGGTAGCCACCCCGGTGCAAGATCTCGGTGAGCTCCCCGACGCTTTCCGGGCTGTCCATCCAGCGTTCTCCTCGCCGCCCGCCCCGTTACTGGCTGGCCTCCGCCGCGGGAGTCCCGGTCCCGCTCCCCGCAGCGCTGGTTCTGCCCGCGGCGCTGGCCTCCGTCCCGCTGCCCGCGGTACTGGCGCCAGGCGAGCCGAGGATCAGGTCCCGGACGCTGCCACCTGCCGGGTTGAGCTTGCCCTCCCGCTCCAGCGTGCTCCGCCAGGCGGTGCGCAGGTCCCCGTCCGGGCCGGCCATCCCGTCGAAGCCTACGTCAGTCATTCTCTTGCAGGACTTCGTGGTGCCACAGGCCTCGTCGAGATCCGCGCTGGTCTGCCCCTGGGCGCTCCACACCCCGCGCAGCACTTCCAGGGCCTCATCCGGCTGATCCGCCATGTCCGCATACCTTCCGGCCGACGCGACTGTCCTGGCCTGACTCTAATTCCCGCTGTCAGTCCAGGCGAACGCCGATTAAGGGTTCTCTTATTGGCTGGCCCGCTCAGCCGGACAAGCCCGCTCAGCCCCGGCTCGCCTGTCCAGCCCAGCCTGCCCGGTCCAGCCCGGCTGCCGCTAGCAGCCCCGGTTGACGGTCAGTGCCTTGATGGTGGCCGCCCACTCGTAAGCGAGCTCGTACGGCCAGTCGTACGCCGGCATCCCGGCGGTCATCACGTACACCTGGCCGGCGAAGCAGCGCTTCATCCGCAGCCGGGCCCGTGAGGCCTGCGGCCGGATGGTGACCAGGGCGATCGAGTGCCAGTGGTACTGACTGGCCAGCCGTCCGGCGAACTCGGCCTCGCCCTGGGTGGTGGCCGGGTCGGGATCGAAGCAGATCACCTTGACCCCGGGGATGGGCGGCGCGCAGATGCTGCCGCGCCCGTAATACGCCGATCCCCGGGACACCACCAGCACCCGGGCCCGTCCGGCCCAGGCCAGCTCCTCGGCGGTATGCAGCCGGTTGCCCGGGCCGTCCATCATCACGATCGCGTCCACCCGGGCTGGCATGCCCCGGGCGGGCCACACGTACAGCCGGGCCGTGGCTACCCCGAACGCGATCACCAGCACGGTTGCCACGCTGGCCACGACCCGCCACCGCCGCTTGCGCCGTGCGGGCCGCTGAGCAGCCATCCCAGGGGGGCGGTCCGGGACTTCGTCAGTCAGCACGGCAGCCTTAACAGCGGAGGGCAGGGGGATCGAGGATACCGGGACAGGCTATGCGCCCAGCGGCCTCCACCTACGCAGACCGCTGGTCCCCACCCAGGCAGACCACGAGTCCCCACCCAGGCGGACCGCTGATCCCCACCCACGCAGACCACCAGTTCCCACCGACGCAGACAATGAGCAGGTGATGGATGTCGGCCCGGATGAGTTCGAGGAGATGGTCACCGCCGCCCTCGATGCGCTCCCCGACAACCTTGGCCGCCTGATGCGCAACGTAGCGGTGACCGTCGAGCACGGCGCTGGACCACCCGGCCTGCTCGGCCTGTACCAGGGCATCCCACTGACCAGCCGGACATCGCAGTACGCCGGGGTACTGCCGGACCGGATCACCATCTACCGCCGGGCCATCTGCGCGATCTGCGAGTCCGAGGCCGAGGTCGTCGCGCAGGTCCGCCGCACGGTCATCCATGAGGTCGCCCATCATTTCGGCATCGATGATGCCCGGCTCACCGAGTTGGGCTGGTGAGCGAGCCAAAGACGGGCGGGCCGGTCAGGACGAGGTCGGTAGCAAGCCTCACAAGTTCTGATGGGTCGCGCGGTCGGTCGGCTCGGCAGGTTTGTGCACGCCGGGCCGGCGGGCCTTATGCCGGCGGTAGTCGCGCTGGACGAGCACGACGCACACCGCGGCGATGGCCACCCCGCCGATGAGCATGGCCAGGCTCGCCGGGTCATGATGGCCGGTAGAGACTCGGCCCAGGCCGTAGGCGCCTGCCCCGACCGCCACGACGAACACCGTGCCAGCGAGAAAGTTCCACACCACGAATTGGCGGAACTTCATCCGCAGTACACCCGATACGACGGAAGGCGTGACGAAAACGGCGGCCCGTCCCCACTTCTGGTACATCTCCTCGCCCTTGGCGACGGCCTTCTTCCGCCACGCCAGGCCGGGCCCTGGGTGTTCCAGTAGCTGCCGACCCCAGCGGGCGCCGATCTTGAACCCGCCGATCCCGCCGACCTCGCAGCCAACCGCCGCCACCGCCAGTACCGCCCAGACGTTGAGCCTGCCTTGGCTAGCGAGGACGGCGGCGAAGCTGACCACGGCTGTCCCGACGAACGGGATACCCATGTACCCAGCCGCCGCGGCGGCAAAGACGACCAGATAGGCCCAGGCTCCGAGGGCACTGGCCGAACCAGCGGCCGCAAGTGGTTGCATCCGGGCGCCTCAAATGTCGGCCGTGGCCGTGGCCATCAGGGGACTCTGACGATCAGGCAACGGCGGCTCAGAAGACGGTGGTCCAGTCGTTCTTGATGCTGACGATGGTCCAGCCGCTCTGGCCGGCCCGCTCCAGTGCCTGCTCGGCGCCGCTGGTGTAGTCGAACTCGCGCTGGCTGTCGTCGTGCAGGACGAGCAGGCGAAGGGACGGCTTGCCGGGATGCTGGGTGAAATCGAGCATCGGGATGTCGCCGTTGGAGTTGCCAGCGGCCAGGAGCGGCCTCCGGCCGGTGCGGCTCCAGATCCGGATCGGTTTCTGCGGGCCATCATCGAGATAGTCGGCCTCGGCCTTGTGCGTGATCGTGCCGCCACGGTCGTCGCTGGTGTACTGGAACGTGGTCGCGCTGCCGATGACCCGGTCCCGGGGGATCCCGTACACGTCCTGGCTGATCGGCCGCATGAAGTCACGGCCGCCGCCGGAGGCGATGTAGTTCGTGAACCCGTTCGCGGCCAGGTAGCCGAGCAGGTCGACCATTGGCACGTACGCGGTCTCGAGGTATCCGCGGCCGAGGGTCGGATGCTGCGCAGTGCGCAGGAAGGCATCGGACTTCGCCTCGAACTCCTCGACGCTGATCCCCTCGTAGGCGGCCAGGACCCCGCCTAGCAGCGTCCGCACGTTGGTGTCGTTGCCCGCGTAGTGCTCGGCGAGCACCGCACCGAGCCAGCCATAGTCGCGTTCGTACGCCGCCTTCCAGGGCTGACGGCCGCGCAGCCCCGGGTCGGCCTGCGCCATCTCGTAGAGCCGCCGGAGAATGAAGTCCGCCTGGATCGGCATCGGCTTCTCGCACCACAAGGTGCCGTCGTTGTCGAAGACTGCTACCCGTTCCTCGGCCGGCACACCGTCCGACACTGTCCGCTCGACAAACTCCACGACCGCCCGTCTCGCAGCACCGTCATTCCAGGTAGCCAGCACATTGGTCATGCCGTCAACGTAGCGGAACCAACTCGGCAGACGCCACGCTCCCAGACGGAAGCCAGCCGACCGGACGTTTCCCACCAAGACAGAAGCGGAGCGGTGGCTGACCAAGACGGAAGCCGGCACCCTCAACGACGAGTTGTACGCAACCCTGCTTGCGAGGATCGGAGATGGCCCCGGCTGGCCTGGGCTCTGGAGTGCGCCGGCAGGGGGCTTCCGCCTCGGAGTCGTCACAATTGAGGAGGCCAATGACCTGAGATAACACAGATTTGTGTTATCTCAGGAGACTGTGTAGGCTGGCGACATGCCAAGTGATGGTGAGATCACGTTCGCCGACCACGTCGGGCGCTTCTATGCCCGGCGCTTCGGGATGGCCCCGATGGTGGGCCGGCTGATCGGCTACCTGGCGGTGTGCGACCCGCGCGAGCAGAGCATCAGCGGGCTGGCCGACGCCCTGCTGGCGAGTAGGAGCGCGATCGCCGGCGCCGTGAATGTGCTGGAGACCCTCGGGCTCATCCAGCGCTCCCGGGCCGCGGGCGAGCGAATGGACCGGGTGCGCATCGACATGTCGTCGTCTCATGCGATGGGCTTCGACGTCTCCGAGTACCAGGAGCAGGCCGAGCTCGCCCGGGAAGGTCTGCGCCTGCTCGCCGATGCGCCACCTGAGCGGCGGGCGATCTTGTTGGAGTGGGCCGCGTTCGCCGATTTCCTGGTCGAGCGGCTCCCGGTCATGGAGCAGGAGTGGAAAGCACACCGCGAGGCGCTGCGTGCCGCGGGTGAGCTTCCCGACGACTCGGCCACACGGCAATGAGGGAGAAGGCCATGACAAGCGTGTCTGCTGCGACGGGGATTGTCGCCCAGGACGTGTGCAAGTCGTTCGGCGACCACTTGGTGCTCGACAAGGTGAGCCTGGCCGTGGAGGAGGGCACGATCCTGGCACTTCTCGGCCCCAACGGGGCCGGCAAGACCACGATGGTCCGCATCCTGTCCACCCTGATCCTGGCCGATTCCGGCTCCATGCGGATCGCCGGTCACGACGTGGTCGCTGACCCTGACGGGGTGCGGGGCGTCATCGGGGTCACCGGTCAGTTCTCGGCCGTGGACAACCTGCTCACTGGCGCCGAGAACCTGCAGCTGATGGCCGACCTTCGCCACCTCGGCCGCGAGGCTGGGCGGCGGCGGGCGGCCGAGTTGCTGGAGCAGTTCGACCTCACCGGCGCCGCTCACAAGCTGCTGTCGACCTACTCGGGCGGGATGCGACGACGCCTCGACCTGGCGATGACCCTTGTGGATCAGCCGCGGGTGATCTTCCTCGACGAGCCCACCACCGGCTTGGACCCGCGCAGCCGTCGCACCATGTGGCAGATCATTCGTGAGCTCGCTGCGGCCGGGGTCACCATCATGCTCACCACCCAGTATCTCGACGAGGCCGACCAGCTGGCCGACCGGATCGCGGTGCTCGACCAGGGCCGGATCGTCGCCGAAGGAACCCCCGCCGAGTTGAAGAGCCGCATCCCCGGCGGCCATATCCAGCTCCATTTCGCTGACCCGCTCGAGCTGCACTCGGCCGCAGAGCTGCTCCCGGCGGCCGGTCCCGACCAGGACCAGCTCGTTCTGCAGGTCCCGGCCGACGGCACCGTGGACTCGCTCCGTGACCTGCTCAACGAGCTGCACGAGGCCCGCATCGAGGTCGAGCGGCTGTCGATCCACACTCCCGACCTCGACGACGTGTTCTTCGGCGTTACCAGCAGCCACGTCAGCGCCCAGCCCTACCAGGACCCCACGCCAGAAGGAGCAGCGAAACGATGACCACGCTCGCTTACACGCTCAGCGACTCACGGGTCATGCTGCGCCGCAACCTCAAGCACCAGCTCCGCTACCCGTCCATGACGGTGATGCTCATCGGCCTACCCATCGTGCTCTTGCTGCTTTTCGTCTACGTCTTCGGCGGACAACTCGGCGCTGGCCTCGGCGCCCACCAGGGCCGCAGCGCCTACCTCAACTACGTGGTGCCAGGGCTGCTGCTCATCACCGTGGCCTCAGCCGTCCAGGGCACCTCGATCATGGTCGCCATGGACATGACCGGCGGCATCATCGACCGGTTCCGCACCATGGCCATCGCTCGCGCCTCGGTGCTCACCGGCCACGTACTCGGCAGCCTGATCCAAACCTTTACAGCCATCGCCATCCTCATCGGGGTCGCCTTCGGCCTCGGGTTCCACTCCAGCGCCGGGCCGCTCCACTGGCTCGCCGCGATCGGGGTGCTGGCCCTGTTCGCCATCGCGCTGATCTGGCTGGCCGTCGCGCTCGGGCTTGCCGCCAAGAGCGTCGAGACCGCCAGCAACACTCCCATGGTCCTGTTGCTGCTGCTGTTCCTCAGCAGCGGCTTCGTGTCCACGGCCACCATGCCAACGGGCCTGCGCCAGTTCGCTGAATACCAGCCGTTCACCCCTGTCGCCGACACCATGCGCGGACTGCTCAGCGGTGCCGCGATTGGCGACCACGCCATCGCCGCCATCGCCTGGAGCATCGGCATCGCCGCTATCTCCTACCTCTGGGCCATCCGCCTCTACAACCGGCGCCGAGCCGCCGAGCCAAACTGAGCGGGACCGATTCTTGCCCTTCACGAACGTGAAGTATGCTTAATTGCTGTAGCAACCGTAAAAGAAAGAGATGTGTATGGAAAACAAGTCTGCTGCTGAGCAGATAGACGTCATAATTAAGATGCCAGGCGATTGGCGTGGAGAGGTGTTGTCCCGGCTGCGGGCTTTGATTAAGCAAGCGGTGTAAGGTCTTCCCAGGCTGCTAGCGCTGCAGCGTCAGCGGCGAGGGCTTTTTGTAGATCCTCTGGCAGCTCGTGCACCACACCGCCGGAGATTTCTTTTGAGGTCATGGTCATTAATCTATTGAGGTAGCTTAAGTTGATCATGGTGGCTTGCGGGCTGGAGGTTGACGGGCCTGATGGTGCGGGTGATGGCGGTTCTGGCGTCGGGGTTTGATCGGGTGCGAGTTGTGGTGGGCGTGCCAGACAACGCTGTGTGGGGAGCGGTGCCGCCGGGCGGTTAGTCTAACCGCCGCCACCGCCCTAGCGGAGGTAAGTTCCCGCCAGGCCGCGGCCTGCTGGAGGGGTCACTCGTTCTTGGTACGGAAGACCCGCTTGGCCACGGACGCCGTCCCGATGACGGCGAACAGCGCCACCAGGACCGCTGACGGGATGGTGGTCGTGCCGTTGGTGGGGCTGCTGAAGACCATGTCGCGACCGAAGACGCCGTCGAAGAGCACTGCGAGCCACATCGCGACGATGGCCAGGGTGCCCCAGAAGGCAGGCACGAATAGCCGGTCTGCAATGCCCGCGCTAGCACGGGTATCGGCAGCAGCGCGCTCGACAAGATCTCGGATGCGCTGTTCGGGGAGACTGGCGAATGAGCCGTTGCCGTCACCGTTGCCGTCAGGCGCTGCTGAGGGGGCAACGATGACGGAGCTGACCTGGTGGGCCTAGATGGACTTGAACCATCGACCTCATCCTTATCAGGGATGCGCTCTAACCGGCTGAGCTATAGGCCCCTGCAGTGTCCCGGGCGCTGTCACGTAAGGGCCCCGGGGGAACACCGCCGGGATAGGTTACCGCATTCACCGGAGCACTGCGTCAGTCAGTCTCCCGGAGCGTGACCTCGATCCCCCCGCCCAGGTGGGTGACCAGGTTGTAGATCATGGCGCCCACCGTGCTCAGGGCGGTGATGAGCACGATGTTCACGGCCCCGATCAGCATGGTGTAGCCCAGGATGCGGGACGCCGCGAACCACTTACCGAGGTTGACCCCGGAAGAGCCAGAACTCGAGGTGACGCTGGCCAGGGTGTGCTGTACGGAGTCGAACACGCCGAGGGCGGACAGCACGAAGTACAGCAGCGCCACCGCGATGAACAGGACTACCCAGGCCACCAGCGACATCAGGAAGCTGAACTTCATCACCGACCACGGCTCGAGCCGGGCGATGACCAGGTCAGCCCGACGGCCCTGAGCCTGGCTGGCCGCTGGCCCCGCGGCCGCGGGCTTGTTCCGGCGGCGCACGGCGAAGGTCGAGGTCCGGTCCTTTTCCTCCGGGCTGCCGGTATTGCTGGCCAGATCATCGCCGGCTGGGACGCCGGTGCTGGCCAGCGGCCCGGCCCCGGGCGGGCTGCCCAGTGCCGCGTTCCCGGCCGGCTCGCTGACGATCGTGTGTTCCGCGTCTGGCGTCACACTTCCGCTGCGCGGGCCGGGCAGGGTGGCCGAGTAGTCCGGGACCCGGTACTCCTGGGCAGGATACGGGGGCACCTGTGTCGCAGCGTCACCAGACGAGCCGCTTGAGTAGCTGTACCGGTCCATGCCGTACTCGTTCGCATGGTCATCGCCGAACGAGTTCTCATGGTCGTCGAACGACCGGTCCTTGCCATTCGTGTATGAGGTATCGCCGGTGAACTCGTAGCTGTCCTCGTCGGCCGGTGCCTGCGAGTCGTCCTCGTCAGTCGCCGGGCTCCGCAGGTCCGCGCCCGCGCTGGTCCGCGGCAGCGGCCCATTAGGCAGCCACGATGGCGGTTCCGCGCTCTGATCCACCCCGTCCTCCTCGGAAAGGTCTCCTACGAGGTTATCCCCGAATACCGGTAACAAGCCCGCCTCGGGGTCGTGACTGTCTGAGTGGATACCCATTAGACGTTGCCATACCGCACGAGGTTGCCTCCAATGAGGCAGCTGTCACCGCACCGTGACCTTGCCGGCGCGGCGTCACTCCGCTGGCCCTGAGCCGACCTGGCCACCGTTTCCGGCGTCGCTCGCCTCCTCGTCATCCCCATCCTGAGCTGCGGAAACAGCATCGCTATCGGCCTGGTCGGCAGGCTGCGCGACCTCAGCCTCGGCCTCTCCCTCGGCCTCGGCCTCTCCGTCGGCATCCTCCATGGACTCGGCGTTGCGGGCGATGGCCACCACGCTGTCACCGGACGCCAGGTTCATCAAACGGACGCCCATGGTCTGCCGCCCGGACAGCTTCACTTCCGCTGCCGAGGTCCGGATCACCCCGCCGGAGGAGGTGATCGCGAACACCTCGTCATCGGGATGCACCATCAGGGCGCCGACCAGCTCGCCACGCGAGTCGACGATCCGGGCGGTGAGCACGCCCCGGCCGCCCCGGCCCTGCAGCGGGTACTGGTCGGCCGGGGTCCGCTTGGCGTACCCGCCCACGGTGGCCACCAGCACATCGGCGCCATTGCGGAGCACATGCATGTCCAGCAGCTCATCGCCGTCAATGAACCGCATTCCGATCACGCCGGACGTCGCCCGGCCCATCGGCCGGAGCGCCTCGTCGCTGGCGTGGAAGCGGATCGCCTGCGCCTTACGGCTGACCAGCAGCAGGTCCTCCTCGGGCGAGACCAGGCTGGCGGCGATCACCTCGTCTTCCTCGCGCAGGTTGATCGCGATGATGCCGCCGGACCGGGCCGAGTCGAAATCGGTCAGCAGCGACTTCTTCACCAGCCCGGAACGGGTGGCGATGACCAGGTACGGCGCGACCGAGTAGTCCGGGATGGCCAGGACCTCCGCGATCAGCTCATCCGGCTGGAAGGCGAGCAGGTTGGCCACGTGCTGGCCGCGGGCGTCGCGCGCGGTGTCCGGCAGCTCGTAGGCCTTGGCGCGGTAGACCCGGCCCTTGTTGGTGAAGAACAGGATCCACCGGTGGGTGGTGGTGACGAAGAAATGGTCGACGATGTCGTCGGTACGCAGCTGAGCACCGCGCACGCCCTTGCCACCCCGCCGCTGCGCCCGGTAGAGATCGGTTTTGGTGCGCTTGGCGTAGCCACCGCGGGTGATGGTGACGACCACGTCCTCCTCGGCGATCAGGTCCTCGTCCGTGACGTCGCCGTCGAAGGGGATGATCCGGGTGCGCCGGTCGTCGCCGTACTTGGCGACGATCTCGCCGAGCTCATCGCCGATGATCTGCCGCTGCCGCTCCGGTGAGGCGAGGATCTCCTCATAGTCGGCGATCTTCGTCATCAGCTCGTCGTACTCGTCCACCAGCGCCTGGCGCTCGAGTGCGGCCAGCTTGCGCAGCTGCATGTCGAGGATGGCGCGGGCCTGCTCCGCATCGATCTCCAGCAGCTCCATCAGGCCCTGCTGCGCCGCCGCGGCAGAGGCGCTGGCCCGGATGAGCGCGATCACCTCGTCGATCCGGTCGATCGCCTTGAGCAGGGCCCGGACGATGTGCGCCCGCTCCTGCGCGATGCGGAGCAGGTAGCGGGTGCGCCGGACGATGACCTCGACCTGGTGGGTGACCCAGTGCCGGATCAGCTGATCGAGCCGGAGCGTCCGGGGCACGCCGTCCACCAGCGCGAGCATGTTCGCGCCGAACGTGTCCTGCAGCTGGGTGTGCTTGTACAGGTTGTTCAGCACGACCTTGGCGACCGCGTCCCGCTTCAGCACGATCACCAGCCGCTGGCCGGTCCGGCCGCTGCTTTCGTCCCGTACATCCGCGATGCCGCTGACCCGGCCGTCCTTGACCAGCTCGGCGATCTTCAGCGCGAGGTTGTCCGGGTTGACCTGGTACGGCAGCTCGGTGACGATCAGGCAGGCGCGCCCCCGGGCGTCCTCGTCGATGTCCACGACGGCGCGCATGGTGATCGAGCCGCGGCCAGTCCGGTAGGCCTCCTCGATGCCGCGGCGGCCCACGATCAGCCCGCTGGTCGGGAAGTCTGGTCCCTTGATCCGCTCGATCAGGGCGGGCAGCAGCTCTTCGTCGGACGCGTCGTAGTTGTCCAGGTACCAGTGGACACCGGCGGCCACCTCGCGCAGGTTGTGCGGCGGGATGTTGGTCGCCATCCCGACCGCGATGCCCTGCGAGCCGTTGATCAGCAGGTTCGGGAACCGGCTGGGCAGCACCACGGGCTCGGAACCGCGCCCGTCGTAGTTGGGCCGGAAATCGACCGTCTCCTTGTCGATGTCCCGCAGCATCTCCATGGCCAGCGGGGCGAGCCGGCACTCGGTGTACCGCATGGCGGCGGGCGGGTCGTTACCCGGCGAGCCGAAGTTGCCCTGCGGGTCGACCAGCGGCATCCGCATCGACCAGGGCTGCGCGAGGCGGACCAGTGCGTCGTAGATGGCCGAGTCACCGTGCGGGTGATACTGGCCCATGACGTCGCCGACCACCCGGGAACACTTGAAGTACCCCCGGTCGGGCCGGTAGCCGCCGTCGTACATGGCGTACAGCACGCGGGTGTGCACCGGCTTGAGGCCATCCCGCACGTCGGGCAGGGCCCGGCCGACGATGACCGACATCGCGTAGTCGATGTAGCTGCGCTGCATCTCCACCTGGATGTCGACCGGTTCGGTCCGGTCGTGGCCGCCACCAGTGTCCAGGTCAGTCACGTAACAACCTCTCTTGGGCCCGCGGACCTTTCCGCGGGCGTAATCCGGCAGTGCTGCCGGGCGTCAGATGTCGAGGAACCGGACATCCTTGGCGTTGCGCTGGATGAAGGCCCGGCGCGCCTCGACGTCCTCGCCCATCAGCACGCTGAACAGCTCATCCGCCTGGGCGGCGTCATCCACTGTCACCTGCTTGAGCAGGCGGCGGGCCGGGTTCATCGTGGTCTCCCACAGCTCGGCGGCGTTCATCTCGCCGAGGCCCTTGTACCGCTGAACCCCATCTCGTGGCCGGGGATCCCGGCGCCCCGCGGCAATGCCCGCCTCGATCAGCGCGTCGCGCTCGCGGTCCGAGTAGGCGTACTCGTCCTGGTGACCGCGCCCGTCCCACTTGATCTTGTAGAGCGGCGGCTGCGCCAGGTACACGTGGCCGGCCTTGATCAGTGGCTTCATGAACCGGAACAGCAACGTGAGCAGCAGCGTGGTGATGTGCTGGCCGTCCACATCGGCGTCCGCCATCAGGACGATCTTGTAGTAGCGGAGCTTGGCGATATCGAAATCATCGTGGATGCCCGTGCCCAGGGCGGTGATCATCGCCTGGACCTCGTTGTTCTTGAGCACCCGGTCGATCCGGGCCTTCTCCACATTGAGGATCTTGCCCCGGATCGGCAGGATCGCCTGGAACTCCGGGTCGCGGCCCTGCTTGGCCGAGCCGCCGGCGGAGTCGCCCTCCACTACGTAGATCTCGCACCGCTCCGGGTCACCGGACTGGCAGTCAGACAGCTTCCCCGGCAGCGAACTGCTCTCCAGCAGGCCCTTCCGCCGGGTCAGGTCACGGGCCTGGCGGGCCGCGATCCGGGCCCGCGCGGCCTGCGTGGCCTTGGTGATGATGTCCTTGGCCTCGCCCGGGTTGCGCTCGAACCAGTCCCGCAGGTGGTCGTTGGCCGCCTTCTGCACGAACGACTTGGCCTCGGTGTTGCCGAGCTTGGTCTTGGTCTGGCCCTCGAACTGCGGATTCGCGAGCTTGACGTGGACGATCGCGGCGAGTCCCTCGCGCACGTCCTCGCCGGTCAGGTTGTCGTCCTTCTCCCGGAGCAGCTTCTGCTCCTTGGCGTACCTGTTCACGATGGACGTCAGCGCGGCGCGGAACCCCTCTTCGTGGGTGCCGCCCTCGGCCGTGTTGATGGTGTTCGCGAAGGTGTGCACCGACTCCGCGTAGGTGCTGTTCCACTGCATCGCGATCTCGGCCGAGATCCCGTCGCCCTCGTCACCGAAATCGATGACGGTGGCGTGCACCGGCTCCTTGGACGCGTTCAGGTGGCGGACGAAGTCGGCGATGCCGCCGTCGTAGCAGTAGTGCACCGTCCGGGGCTGGCCCGGCTCGCCATCCTCGCCCGCCACGGCGTGCTCGGGCCGCTCGTCGGTCAGGTTGATGGCCAGGCCGCGGTTCAGGAAGGCCATCTCCTGGAGCCGCCGGGACAGCGTCTCGTAGTCCCAGTCCGTGGTCTCGAAGATGTTGACGTCCGGCCAGAACGTGATCGTGGTGCCGGTCTCGTCGGTGGGCTCACCCCGGGTCAGCTTGGTCGCCGGGTGGCTGAACTCGTAGGACTGCCGCCAGGTGTAACCGTCCCGGCGCACCTCGACCTCGAGCCGGGAGGACAGCGCGTTCACCACGGAGACGCCTACCCCGTGCAGGCCGCCGGACACGGCGTAGGACTTGCCGTCGAACTTGCCGCCCGCGTGCAGCGTGGTCAGCACCACTTCCACGGCCGGGCGCTTTTCCACCGGATGCTCGTCAACCGGGATGCCACGGCCGTTATCGGCCACCCGCACCCCGCCGTCGGCAAGTAGCGTTACATCGATGCGGTCGCAGAAGCCGGCCAGCGCCTCGTCTACCGCGTTGTCCACGACCTCGTAGACAAGGTGGTGCAGGCCGCGCTCACCGGTCGAGCCGATGTACATGCCGGGACGCTTGCGTACGGCCTCAAGGCCCTCCAAGACCGTGATCGAACGTGCGTCGTAGGACAAGAGCAAGCTCCTCAAGGAAGAGATAACGTGCTGCAGGGCCCGCGCAGGCGAGGGGCCTGCCCGCTGCCCAGGGCACACTCTTATTTTACCTGGGAGTACCCTCAGTCTCAGCCGTACGTGTCGCGTGGCCCGCGGCTTCCGCGTACCCGCCACGCCCCGGGGCGCCGCGGCTGCTCCGGGCCGCGCACTTTGACCCTGGTAACGGTGCCGTCCCCGAGCTCGGTGTTGAGCCTGCGCACCAGTGTGGCGGCGAGCAGCCGGACCTGGGTCGCCCAGGCGGTGGAATCGGCGATGACGACCAGTTCGCCATCGGTCAGCCGGTCGGGCCGGGTGTGCGCGGCGAGGTCCGCGCCGACGATCTGGTCCCACCGGCCGAAAACCGAGCCTACCGCGGCGGCTGCCTGCCAGCCCTGCTCGCTGAGCAGGCCGTGGATGGCGGCCTGCAACGGCTGTGGATCCTCCCGCCTGCCCCGGCGAGGGCGCCCTCCGGTGGCCGGCTCACCGCGGCTCGCGCGCCCGGAGGCGAACCGGCCGGCCGGATCAGCGGGAGCCTCCCCGCGGGCCCGGGCGTCCGCCTTCACCTCGGCCAGCGCGTCCCGGGCCAGCCCGGCCCGGTCCACCGCCCCGGGACGCGCGGCCGGGCCGCTCACTGACGGACCGGGCACTGACGGACCGGGCACTGACGCGCCGCTCGGTGACGGGCCGGGATGCCCGGTGCGTGCGGCCTCCTCGGGCGGTGGGTCATCCGGCACGGGTGACCACTCCGCCGGCCACGGTAAACCGGGTACCGGTCAGGCTGTCCGGCACATCAGCTGGCACCGCGGCGGTCACCAGCACCTGCTCGGCGCCTGCCACCAGCCGGGCCAGCCGGTCCCGGCGGCCGGAGTCCAGTTCGGCGAACACATCGTCGAGCAGCAGTACCGGGTCATCCCCGCCCGCGCGCAGCAGCTCGTAACCGGCCAGCCGGAGCGCCAGGGCCATCGACCACGACTCGCCGTGACTGGCGTAGCCACGAGCGGGCAGGGCGCCGATGCCCAGCTCGAGATCGTCCCGGTGCGGGCCGACCAGGCACACCCCGCGCTCCAGCTCGTCCGGCCGGGCCCGGGCCAGCGCCTCGCGCAGCGATCCGGCCAGGGCCGGGCGGTCGGCCCGGTACGCCCCGGCGCCCGGCCCGGGCGGGGACACCGCAGTCCCGGCCGGCCGTTCCTGCGGGGCAGGCGCCGGCCGGCCGTCGCGGAACGCCTCATCCGGGCGCCGCACCGGGCTCAGCTCGCGCTGCCGGTAGCTGATGTCCGCAGTTCCGGCTGCATCGGCCTCGCTAGCAGACCCGGAGACCTCGGCGTAAGCGCGGGCCACCAGCGGCCGGAGCGCGGCGGTCAGCTCCAGCCGGCCAGCCAGCAGTTCCGCCCCGGTGCTGGCCAGGTGCTCATCCCACACGTCCAGCGCGCCCGCCAGCCCCATCCCGTTGCCGGAGTCCAGCTCGCCACCACGAGCCTCCCCAGCACGGGGCTCGCCACCACCGGGCTGGCGGGCCCGGGCGAAGGCCCGGGATCCGGAACGGCCCCGCGCGGACTTCAGCAGGGCGGTCCGCTGCCGCAGCACCCGCTCGTAGTCGGCCCGGACTCCGGCGTACCGCGGGGCCTGGCTCACCAGGAGCTCGTCCAGGTACCGCCGCCGCTGTTCCGGATCCCCCTTGACCAGCGCCAGGTCCTCGGGCGCGAACAGCACGGTACGCAAGGCGCCCAGGACCTGCCGCGGCCGGGGCACCGGCGCCCGGTTCAGCCGGGCCCGGTTGGCGCGGCCCGGATTCACCTCGATCTCCACCAGCGTGTCGCGCTCAGCTGAGGTGATCGCCGCCCGCAGGATGGCGCGCTCGGCGCCGCGGCGGACCAGCGGCGCATCGTTAGCCACCCGGTGGCTGCCCAGCGTCGCGACGTACGCGGCCGCCTCGACCAGGTTGGTCTTGCCCTGGCCGTTCGCGCCGAGCAGGGTGCTGATGCCCGGCTCGAAGCTCAGGTCCGCCGCGGCGTAAGACCGGAAATCGGTGAGCGCGAGGCGGGTCAGGTGCACAGCTGGAGATTACCCGGCACGGCAGTTCCGGCTGTGCCGTCAGGTTCAGCCAGGCGGCCAGGTGGGTATCTGTGTGTTCGGCCGGGCGATGACCGTGGATCAGGCCACGAGCGGCGCGGCCCGGTGGGTACGCGGTCCCAGCGGGTGCCGTGCCCTACTGGTAGTTGATTTCCTGATAGATAAAAGTACGTAGTCGCAATAGGCACGGTGGATGCTGGGGATACCGGCCATAGTCCCAGCTCAGCGCCAGAATTAGTGTCCACAGCAGCTGTGCCGGGCCGGTTCTGTCCTGGGGACGCGGTGGGGATGCGGGAGCCTTTCCCCGGAGCCTGCCGCTGGCTGCCCACTGCTTTCGCCGGGTTGTCCTCCGCCCATCCCAAGGCTGTCCACAGAGATTTCCACAACCTGTGTGTACTTATTGTGACGGACGGCACTGTTCTGTGCTTGTTCACCCGGAGCGTGCCTGCTGTTTAATCCGGTTGGTGAGTTCGGTCACCTGGTTGTAGATGGACCGGCGCTCGGCCATCAGCCCGCGGATCTTCCGGTCGGCGTGGATGACCGTGGTGTGATCCCGCCCGCCGAACTGCTGGCCGATCTTGGGCAGTGACAGGTCGGTGAGTTCCCGGCACAGGTACATGGCAATCTGCCGGGCGGTCACCAGGACCCGGGACCGGGACGTGCCGCACAGGTCGTCGATGGACAGGCCGAAATAGGAAGCGGTCTGGCCCATGATGGTCGCGGCCGTGATCTCCGGGCCCTGCGCCTCCGGGATCAGGTCCTTGAGCACGATCTCGGCCAGCTGGAGGTCGACGGACTGCCGGTTGAGGCTGGCAAACGCGGTGACCCGGATCAGCGCCCCTTCCAGCTCCCGGATGTTGGTGGAGATCCGGCTGGCGATGTACTCCAGCGCCTCGGGCGGTGCGTTGAGGCCTTCCTGGACCGCCTTCTTGCGCAGGATCGCGATGCGGGTCTCCAGCTCGGGCGGCTGCACGTCAGTAATGAGGCCCCACTCGAACCGGCTGCGCAGCCGGTCTTCCAGGGTCACCAGCCGTTTCGGGGCCCGGTCGCTGGAGATCACTATCTGCTTGCTGGCATTGTGCAGGGTGTTGAAGGTGTGGAAGAACTCTTCCTGCGTTCCCTCTTTGTTTTCCAGGAACTGGATGTCGTCCACCAGCAGCACGTCCACGTCGCGGTAGCGGCGGCGGAAACCGTCCTGCTTGCCGTCCCTGATCATGTTGATGAAGTCGTTGGTGAACTCTTCGGAGCTGACGTAGCGGACCTTGACGCCGTGATAGAGGCTCTGCGCGTAGTGGCCGATGGCATGCAGGAGATGGGTCTTGCCCAGGCCGGAGTCGCCGTAGATGAACAGCGGGTTGTACGCCTTGGCGGGCGCCTCGGCCACGGCCACCGCCGCGGCGTGCGCGAACCGGTTGCTCGAGCCGATGACGAACGTCTCGAACGTGTACTTCGGGTTGAGCCGCGCCTGGGTTGGCCGCGGCCCCCCGGGCAGCTGGCCGCCTGCCAGGTGGCCGCCGCCCGGCCGCTGGTGCGGCAGGCGGTCCGGCAGCGGGTCGAACGGGCCACCCAGCCGCCCGTCCGGCGGCAGGGCCGCTGCCTCACCCGGTCCTGGCTGCCCGGGGCTGCCCGTGACATGACCGGGGTAGTCGCTGGCGGCCAGGTGGTTCCCGGGGATCGGGAGCGGCCCGGCCGGATGCGGCGGGTACCCGCCAGCCGCGGGTCCGGCTGGCGGCTCATCCAGGCCCGGGCGGCTGCCCATCCGGGGCCGCCCGTCCAGCCCGGGGTGCGAGTCCAGCTCACCGTCCGGGCCGGCCGGGTCATCCAGGATGGACCCGTCACCCATCCGCCGCCGGTCCCGCAGCGGATGCGGGTCAGCGCCGGCGTCCGGGAAGCCACCCGGCCCGGTAGTCGCGGTCGGGTCCACGGTCACCGCGAGCTGGATGCTCCGGCCCAGCTCGCGGGACAGCGCGTGGGTGATGAGCGCGCGCAGCCTGGTTTCCAGTTGCTCTTTGACGAACTCGTTGGGCGTGGCGATCAGCGCGGTGTTCTCGACCAGGCCGAGCGGCCGGGTCAGCTTGAGCCACGCCCGCTGGTGCGGCTCGATGTTCATCGCATCGAGCTCGTTCAGGGATCTGGCCCACACCTGCGCGAGGTCTGTTTCACTCATTTGCCGTCCACCGCCGCGCCCCCACATGTGATCAACAGCTTTGTCCACAGGTTGTGCACGCCGCATATCGCGGTGTGCACGGAACACGCAGAAACAGTGCCTGTGGACGCGGCAGCGTTCCGCGCGCCAGCCTCCCCCGGCCGGAAGCGTTGTCCACAGCCTAGGCCGCCTGTCCGGTGGCCGTTTGGCAAACGGCGTGTTCCGCGGCGGTAGACGCGGTCTCCTGGTTTGACCCGTGGCCAGTGGTGCGCGTAACGTGAGCAGACCCGGCCACTTCTACAGTGGTCCCGCCCGCATGCGCGCGTACACCGCTATCGCGGGGACCTAAGCCCAGACCGGTACCTGGAGTTTCCTGTGAGCAAGCGTACGTTCCAGCCGAACAACCGACGGCGTGCCAAGACGCACGGGTTCAGGCTGCGCATGCGGACGAGGGCTGGCCGGGCCGTGCTGGCCGCCCGCCGTCATAAGGGCCGCGCCCGGATCAGCGTCTGACCAGTTAGCGCCACGCGGCTGGCGCCTGACCGGCGGCCCGGCCAAAGGACAGGGAGATCAGCAGTGCTTCCCGCACAGGCCCGGATGCGGCGGCGCGAGGAGTTCACCGCTGTGGTGCGGGGGGGCAGCCGCACTGGCCGCGCCCTGCTGACCGGTCATCTGCTGATCCGCCCTGGATCGGCGGAGCCCGCCCGGGCCGGGTTTGTGGTGAACCGGGCCGTGGGCAGCGCAGTAGTGCGGAACAAGGTGAAGCGGCGGCTGCGGGCACTGGTCCGCGGGTACGTGGACTCGCTGCCGGGAGGTAGCCTGCTTGTGGTTCGTGCCAATCCTCGGGCAGCGACCGCGCGCCAGGCAGAACTTGCCGCCGAACTCGACCTGGTGATCACCACACTGCTGCGGCGGCAGGCGGGGGCGCTGAGCCGATGACCAGCTCAGACAGTCGGCTGCCCGGCCAGCCGTCGCCAGCGGCCCAGGTTCTGCTCGGGCTCATCGGCGCTTACCGGCGTTTCATCAGCCCCTTGCTCGCGCCCCGGTGCCGGTTTGCGCCGTCCTGCAGCGCGTACGCACTGCAGGCGGTGCGCGAGCACGGGGCCATGCGGGGATCCTGGCTGGCGTTGCGGAGAATTGGCCGCTGCCATCCGTTCAACGGAGGCGGTTACGATCCGGTGCCACCCCCAGGCGCCGGGCGGCTGTCGCCCCCATCGCAAGGAGCGAGCTCGTGACCAACCCGCTGAACCCGCTGTATGACGCGGTCGCATGGGTGATCATGCGCCTGCACGCCGGGCTGGGCGCCATTTTCGGGCCATCCAGCGGAGCGGCGTGGGCGCTGTCCATCGTGTTCCTGGTCGTGCTGATGCGGCTGCTGCTGCTGCCGCTGTTCATCAAGCAGATGCACGCGACCCGGAAGATGACCGCACTGGCCCCGCAGATCGCTGAGCTGAAGAAGAAGTACAAGGGCGACAAGCAGCGTCTCAACGAAGAGACGATGAAGCTGTACAAGGAGAATGGCGCGAACCCGCTGGCCGGCTGCCTGCCGGTGGCAGCCCAGCTACCGGTGTTCTTCGCCTTGTTCGGAGTGCTCCGGGCTATCGCGCTGGATCAGCCGAAGTATGGCCTGACGCCAGCGGTGCTGGCCAGCGCGCAGCATGCGTACATCTTCGGGGTCGTCACGGTCGCGGACCGGCTGCTGAGTTCCATCTTCCCGCCCGTTTTCTTCCCGCTTTCGACGGCTCAGCGGGTCGTGATCCTGCTGACCGTGGTGGTCAGCGCCACGACGACGTTCATGACCGTGCGGCAGAGCATGAAGCGCGGGATGACCCCGCAGATGACCCCGGACAACCCGATGGCGTCATCGCAGAAGATGATGCAGTACGTCGTCCCGGTCTTCGCGCTGTCCGGGCTGTACTGGCAGTACGGCCTGGTCCTCTACTGGGTGACCACCAACCTGTGGACCCTTGGCCAGCAGTATGTGCTGTTCAGGCGGTTCCCGGCGCTGACCCCCGGGACGGCGGCGGCCACCCCGAGCCCGGCGGCCGCACCCGGCGTGGTCAGCACTGCCGCCAAGCCGAACCGCCCGGGCCGGGCCGGTGCCACCCGGGCTGGCGCGAGCAAGACCGGGGCGAACGCGGCTGGTGCCGCCAAGAACGGCGGGGCTAAGCCCGGTAGCACGGCCAAGCAGCCGGCCGGCCAGTCGGCCAGGCCCCCGGTGAACCAGCTGCGCAAGGCACCGGCCAAGCAGCCGGGGACCACTGCGGGCGGCAAGCCTGGCAACGGGCCACGCGCGAAGGCCCCGACGGGCAAGGCCGCCGAGCCCGCCGCCAACGGCAGCGCGCTGCGCCGGCTGGTCAAGGGCCGCACGGCCGAGACCGAGCCACCACCGGCCGAGCCCGAGGCTAAGATCGTCAGGCAGCAGCCGGTGCGCCAGTCACGCAGCCGCCGGTCGGGCAAGCGTTAACCGTACGAGCGGCCCGGCCCCGGCACTTACCGTGCCTGGATGGTACGAACTTGTAACGAGGAGGACCTGGTCGTGAGCCAAGCGGAGAATGCGGGCACCGTCACCAGCGGTGATGCCGCGGACCAGGCGGTGGCTGGCGGCGAGGAGGCCGGCCGGGCTGGCCTGGGTGCCGCAGAGGAACTGGACAGCGACAGCCTCGCCGAAGCCGATTTCGCCGAGGCTGAGGCAGCAGCCGAGGCTGAGGCAGCAGGGGATGCGGAAGACCTCGCGGTAGCCGACGACGAACCGGGCGCGGCAGTCGGCGACTCGGCCCCGGCTCCGGTCGATCTCGTCGAGCTCGAGCAGCAGAGCGAGATCGCCGCGGACTACGTCGAGGGCCTGCTCGACGTGGCCGACCTGGACGGCGACATCGACATGGATGTCGAGGGCGACCGTGCCCTGGTGTCCGTGGTCGGGGCCACCTTGCAGGAGCTGATCGGCCCCCGGGGCGAGGTTCTCGAGGCACTGCAGGAACTGACCCGGCTGGCCGTGCACCGGCAGACCGGGGCGCGCACCCGGATCATGCTCGACGTCGGGGGATACCGGGCCCGCCGCCGGGTGGAACTCACCGAACTGGGCCGGGAAACAGCGGATGAGGTCAGCAGCTCGGGTGAGCCCAAGCGGCTCAGCGCGATGACGCCGTTCGAGCGCAAGATCGTGCACGACGCGGTCGCGGCCGCCGGGTTGCGGAGTGAGTCCGAAGGTGAGGAGCCGAACCGCCGGGTCGTCGTCTTCCCGGCGGGCTGACCTGCGCCCGCCAGCGGTCCCAGCGGGCAGTGCGGACCGCGGGCCAGAGCCTGGCCAGCAGGATCACCTGCCCGCACCCCCGGCAGAGGCAGCGGCTGTGTTCGGGCCGGCCTGGCCGGCCGTGCAGGAATATGCCCGCTTGCTGGCCGGGCCCGGGGTGAGCCGGGGCTTGCTGGGTCCCCGTGAGGTGCCGCGGCTGTGGACCCGGCACCTGCTGAACTGTGCGGCAATCGTGGATCTGGTGCCGCATCCGGGCACGCTGGCGGACCTGGGGTCCGGGGCGGGGCTGCCCGGTATCGTGCTCGCGCTGATGCTGCCGGACGTCGAGGTGACGCTGGTGGAGCGGATGCAGCGCCGGGCGGTTTTCCTGGCCGAGTGCGTGCAGGCCCTGGATCTGGGCAATGTGGTGATCCGCCAGGCGACAGCGGAGGAACTGGCCGGGAAGCTCACCGTGGACGTGGTGACCGCCCGCGCGGTGGCTCCGCTGGAGCGGCTGGCTGGCCTGGCTGCTGGCCTGGTGCGGCCCGGCGGGCTGATTCTCGCCATCAAGGGCGATACCGCGGACGATGAGGTCTCCAACGCACGGCCGGTACTGCGGCGGCTGGGTCTGCGGGACGTGGCCGTGCTGCGGGCCGGGGCGGGTAAGGTCGATCGGGCCGCGACTGTGGTGCGGCTGATCGCTGGCCCGTAGCGTCACCGGCAGGAGGGCGGGCCAGGCAGGAGAGGAGCACGGCGGTGGCTTCCGCAGCTGGCCTGGGATGGCCTGGTGGAGCCCGGGCGGGCTCCGCGTACGGGGCTCGGGGAGCCCTGGGCGGGACTACTGACGGAGATGGCACCGGCGTGGCCCGGGACGACCGGGCACCGGGGTCCGGGGGGCAGCCGCTGGCCGGATGCGGGCTGGGCTGGCCGCCCCTGGCCGCGGGGGCTGATGGCTTCCCGGCCGGAAGCGGGCTGGCCGGGAGCGGGCCGGAGCAGATGAGGCCAGGCCAGAGCGGGCCCGACCAGAGCGGGAGTGATATGGGCAGGCGTCACGCCACGGCCGCGCCAGCAGCGGCCGGGACCAGCCCTCCGGGAATCCCGGTCGGCCAGCCAGCCGCCGGGGCTGGCCAGCACAGCATGGACGGGAGTGTGGCCGTGGACGACGCTGTAAGGCATGAGGCGGTGGTGACGGCAGTGACTGACCAGCCTGAGCCGGGAACGTCTGATGCCCAGCTGCCGGGCCCGGCAGCTGGCAGCCGCCCGGACCGGGCCTGGCCCAGGCCTGCTGCCTGCCGGGTCATCACGATCGCCAACCAGAAGGGCGGCGTGGGCAAGACGACGACCGCGGTCAACCTGGCGGCGGCCCTGGCCCAGCATGGATCACGGGTGCTCGTCATCGACCTGGACCCGCAGGGCAACGCGTCCACGGCGCTCGACATTGATCACCGGACCGGGATGACCTCCATCTACCACGTCCTGGTGGAAGACCGGCCGCTGGTCGGGATCATCCGGGCCGTGGATGACATCCCGCTGCTCTACTGTGCCCCGGCCACCATCGATCTGGCGGGCGCGGAGATCGAGCTGGTGCCCCTGGTAGCGCGGGAAGGGCGGCTGGCGCGAGCCCTGGCCGCATACGATGAGTCTCAGCTCGATTACATTCTGATAGATTGCCCGCCGTCGCTGGGCCTGCTGACGGTGAACGCCCTGGTCGCAGCCGCGGAAGTGCTGATCCCGATCCAGTGTGAGTACTACGCCCTGGAGGGGCTGGAGCAACTGCTGCGCACCGTGGACCTGGTCAAGAGCCACCTGAACCCGGACCTGGCGGTGTCCACCATCCTGCTCACCATGTTCGATGGGCGGACCCGGCTGGCCTCGCAAGTGGCCGACGAGGTCCGGGAACACTTCGGCGACGTGGTGCTGCAGTCCCTCATCCCGCGCAGTGTCCGGGTGTCCGAGGCGCCCAGCTACGGGCAGTCGGTGATGACCTACGATCCCGCGTCGAGCGGTGCGGTCGCCTACCTGGAGGCGGCGCGGGAGATGGCTCATCGCTCGGCTCCGGCTGGCTGAGCAGACGCTGGCTGAATGCCGCGAGCCGGCTGAGCCGCCCCCACCGGTGATGCGGCCCCGGGCAATTGGCTGTGGGCGCATGGAGTGCTGCGTGATGGCATGCTTCTTGTCAGAGCACAGAGGCTGGTCCCGGTGACCGGGCTGGCCCGGGTGCTCAGCCGATGACGAGGGTGGTCCGTCACGCTGGATGGCGGCCGTGCGGGAGCGCAGCGCGAGGAGAGGCAATGGCTCAGCAGAAGCGTGGGCTCGGCAAGGGCCTGGGTGCCCTCATTCCGACCGGTCCCGCGGTATCGCCGGATGCGCCTGCCTCGGCACTGGCAGGCCCCGGTGCGGCGGCCCCGGGAATGGCGGGCCCGGCTGGGCTGGCGGACGGGGCGTCCGGCGCGGTCAACGGGGCGTATTTCCAGGAACTGCCCATCGGGGCGGTGACGCCCAACCCGCGGCAGCCGCGGCAGGCGTTCGACGAAGATGCGCTGGATGAGCTGGTGGCGTCGATCCAGGAAGTCGGGCTGCTCCAGCCGGTCGTCGTCCGCGAGGTGATGCCCGGGCACTACGAGCTGATCATGGGCGAACGGCGCTGGCGCGCGTCACAGCGCGGCCTGCTCAGCCAGATCCCGGCGATCGTCCGCGCCACCGCCGATGATGACCTGCTGCGTGATGCGCTGATGGAGAACCTGCATCGCGAGCAGCTCAACCCGCTCGAAGAAGCAGCGGCGTATCAGCAGCTCCTTGATGACTTCGGGGCGACCCACGAGGAACTGGCCCGGAAGGTGGGCCGCTCGCGGCCGCACATCTCGAATACGCTGCGGCTGCTCCAGTTGTCACCGGCCGTGCAGCGGCGGGTGGCGGCGGGCGTGCTGACCGCGGGCCATGCCCGGGCGCTGCTGTCGCTGGATGATCCGGAAGCCCAGGACCACCTGGCGCACCGCATCGTGGCTGAGGGACTATCCGTCCGTGCGGTGGAGGAGATCGTGACGATAGGGGTGCGGCTGGCCAAGGTCCGGCGCCCCCCGGCCAGGCAGCCAGCGGCGCCGGCCCTGAACGAACTGGCCGACCGGCTGTCTGACGCGTTCGATACCCGGGTGAAGGTAGAGCTGGGCAAGCGTAAGGGGAAGATCGTGGTTGAGTTCGGGTCGCTGGAAGACCTCGAGCGGATCGTCACCACCATGTCCCCTGAATGGGCCGGGACCCTCACCGCGTGACGTGCCGCGCCGATGCCCGCCTGCCAGCAGGCTGCGGTGGCCCGGCCCGGTGCCGGGTAAATTACAGCCTTGTGTTTCACGTGAAACACTGGCGTTAGCCCGGCGAATTGCTGGCGTTAGCCCGGCAGGCGGGCGTAAGGCACCCGGGCGGGCGGTGTTCCCCGGCCGCGGCCCCATCCGCACATCCTCTCGATCTGCGCCCGCCACACCGCAGGCCCGCTGATAACCGCAGGTATCAGCGGGTGGGGCTGGCGGCGGGCAGCGCTCTACAGCCAGATGGTCGCCAGCCAGATCTCGACGCCGGCCAGGACGAGCAGGATGACGTTCAGCCCGATCAACCTTGCCTCGCCCCGGCTGAGGTGAAGGGAAATCCCGCCGACCTGGATCGCTGTGAGCCCGATAGCTGCCGCAAGGGCAAGGGCCGGTGCGATGCCGGTCAGCGGGGGCAGGATCAGCCCAAGCGCCCCGAGCACCTCCAGCACCCCGATGGTGCGTACCAGCCTCAGCGGCACAGCGTCGATCCAGCCCATCATCGGCCGCAGCTGATCTGGGGACCGCAGCACCTTGAGCCCACCCGAGTACAGGTAGAGCAACGCCAGCAGTGCGGCGACGATCCAGTAGGCCACGGTCATAGAGCACGCCCTTCAGTTACTGCTTGTAAGTAGCGTCATTGTCGATCAGAATCGGGGAGCTTACAAAAGTCACACCCGTGTGCGTTGCTATCAGGGAGGTGCCTTGCCTGACCATGAGGACGTTTGCTTGATCAGAGGCGACCAGGGGCGGGCCATCCGGGCACTACTCGACCGCATCGCCGACAAGTGGGCGCTGCTGATCATTGCGACGCTGCACACTCAGCGATTGAGGTTCACCGGGCTGCAGCGGCGCATTCCGGGCATCTCACAGCGGATGCTCTCGCTCACACTGCGCAAACTGGAACGTGACGGACTCGTGATCCGCACGGCGCACGCCGAGGTGCCGCCCCGGGTGGAGTACGAACTCAGCGAGCTCGCCACCACGTTGATCCCACATGCGGTCGCCCTGGCCAACTGGGCCATCGAGCACAACCCCGACATCGACGCCCACCGTGAGGCATACGACGAGAGCGCGCGCGGCGGACCCGGGTAAGGCGTCCAGGCCTGCGCTAGGCACTTGTTTCAGGATCCATGCCGGTCACTGCTGGCGCCCGGGGGAGATCTGGTGCAGGCGGGGTAGTGGCCTCGGCCGCGTCAGCGGGCGAGCCGCATTGATGCCAGTCAGCTGAAATACCCGAATGGGTCCCGGGATGATGCGCCAGGCAGCAACTGGTACGGCTAAGTCATCTCCACGGGCTGTTTCACGTGAAACCCGACTTGCCTCAAGCTAGTGCGCACCGGGGTCGCGGGCGGATGCGGCGGAGCCGCCCGCCCAGTCTCTGCGTGCGCCGGTCCGATGTGCCCGATGTCCCGCGACCCGCGCCAGGAGGAGGGCACGATCTGCAGCACCGTCCCTGCCCCGGCGCCGTCTGACCGTGCGCACAGCCGGGGACACCACCTCACCTTGGAACACCCGGCTTCAGCCGGAAACCCGTGTCGATCGGCGGGGCTGGCGTTCGTATAGGAGGCAGAGGAGCCGGCCTGCGGCCGGCGCAGCCCGGGAAGCGAGGGAGACGTCAATGTCCGAGCTGGAGGTTCTGCTGACTGGCCTGGGAATTCCCGAGTCACCACGGTGGCACGAGGGCCGGCTGTGGTTCTGCAACTGGATCGAACGCCAGGTCGTGGCCGTCAGCCTGGATGGCGAAGCCGAGGTCATGACCACACGGGATCCCGGCAGTCACCCGATGGGGTATTCCATCGACTGGCTGCCCGACGGCAGGCTGCTGGTGACCGGCGACAAGCTGCGCCGCCAGGAGCCCGGCGGGTCGATGGCCGTCCACGCTGAGCAGCGCGCAAACGAGATCGTGGTGGACGGCCGCGGCAACATCTACCTCAACGGCGCCGACTTCGACTTCGTCGCAGGAGCGCCGCCCAAGCCCGGTTACATCAAGCTCGTCACCCCAGACGGCCAGCTACGCCAGGTCGCCGGCGACATCCAGTTCCCCAACGGCATGGTCATCACGCCCGATGACCGGACGCTGATCATCTCCGAGTCGTTCGCCGGCGCTCACCGCGTTCGGCATCGACGCCGGCGGAGGGCTGTCCGGCCGCCGGGTCTTCGCCGGGGGAGTCGCCCCGGACGGCATCTGCCTCGACGCCGAGGGCGCGGTCTGGACCTCGGCCGGCATGTCCTCGGTCGTCCGCGTCGCCGAGGGCGGCGACGTCCTGCAACGCGTCGAACTGCGCGAGAACCGGGCCCCGTTCGCGCTGATGCTCGGCGGGCCGGACCGGCGGACCCTGTTCATCCTGACCGCCGAATGGCGGCCAGCCGACGGCCACGTCGCCAACCTCGACCGGCTGGCCAACGGGCCTCGCACCGGGGAGATCCTGACCCTCCCGGTCTCCGTACCCGGCGCCGGGCGGCCATGAGCCAGGTCGCCGGCTAAGCCGAGCGCCCGGAACCGCAGCGGCTCTCGTCCGCGACCTCCGCAGTTACCGCACCCGCCGCTATTAGTGCGCACATCCGCCCAGGACAAACCGCGAAACAACAGGTCACAGCCCTGAGCTCAGCAGCGGTCGGCCATCGTGAGTCATGTTCCGGGATGATGCGCCAGGCAGCAGCGGGTCCGGCCAGGTCATATCCGCGGGCTGTTTCACGTGAAACAAGGACAGGTGGACCGTCAGCCGCAGGCTCAGACGGCCGACAGTGTGGTATCACGCATGCTGGCCACGAATGCGTCAACGTCGGCCTCAGTGGTGTCGAATGCGGTCATCAGCCGGACGGCGTGATCGTCCTCGTCCCAGACGTAGAAACCCCAGTCATCCTGGAGCGCCTCGATATGCCTGGGGTCCACGGAGGCGAACACGGCATTAGCCTGAACCGGATGCCGCACCTGCACACCCGGGATGGCCGCCACCCCCTCGGCCAGGCGCTGTGCCATGGCGTTCGCGTGCCGCGCGTTCTTCAGCCACAGGTCATCCTCCAGCAGCCCGGCGAACTGCGCCGCGACGAAACGCATCTTCGACGCCAGCTGCATCAGCTGCTTGCGGTGAAACGCCACGGGCGCGGCGAGATCGGCGGCCATGACTACGACAGCCTCCGCTCCGACTGCGCCGTTCTTGGTGCCACCGAAGCTCAGCACATCAGCGGCGCCAGCCAGGTCGGCGAGCGTGCAGCCGAGGTGCGCCGCGGCGTTGGCCAGCCGCGCACCATCGATGTACAGGCGGAGCTGATGGCCATCGCAGAAGTCCCGGATAGCCCGCAGCTCGTCGAGTGAATAGCAGGTGCCGAGCTCGGTGGACTGGGTAATCGCCACCACCCGCGGCTGGACGCGGTGCTCATCGCCCCGGCCGCCCAGCCGGGTCGCGATCAGCTCTGGAGTGAGCTTGCCGTCGGGGGCGGTGACGGGAAGCAGCTTGTTGCCGAGGAGGCGTTCCGGGGCGCCGCACTCATCCGTGTTCAGATGCGAGCTTTCCGCGCAGATCACTGCTTCGTACCGGCGTAGCAGCAGGCTGAGGCCAAGCACGTTCGCGGCTGTTCCGGTGAAGACGAAGTACACCCCGCCGCGGGCCCCGAACAGGCTGGTGAGTTCCTGGGTGACCTGGTCCGTCCACCGGTCGTCCCCGTAGGCGTGGGCGTCACCGGTGTTGGCGACGCTGAGCATGCGCAGGACGGCCGGGTTGGCGCCAGCGTGATTATCGCTGCCGAAGCTCTTGCGTGCGTTCACGCCCCGAGCCTAATGGCCGGTCTCTGGCGGGATCACCGTGGGCCGCCGGGCCACGCGCGGCAGTGGCCCGCGGTGGCCGGGAGCGGGGTCATCACCGCGCACCGGCACGGATCTCCGCGGTGAGCGGGCCCGGGCCCGGCCATGAGGCTATACGCATGGGGCCTGGTATGGCCTAAGTGGCTGGAGTGGCAGCTGCGACATCCGGCAATAACCTGCCCGCCGGAGCCGCTGTCGGACAGACGTTCGCAGTGCCGATGGGTACCATGTCTGCGTACGGGCCCGTTGCCGGACGCCCGGAGGTATGTCCGTAATTCGCCTGCGGCAGCCGGCCGGCCGCCCTCACAAGCACAGGGGTGTCAGTGCCGCGCCGTCTTGTCAGCGTCACCCTGGACAATCTGGATGACCTGCCATCGCGGTGCCGCCGTTGCGTGTTCTGGGAGCTTGACCCGGTGAACCACGCACGGGCACAAGAGGCAGGCGATCCTGCCCTGGAGAAGGAAGCCTGGGTCTCCTCCACCCTGCTGGAGTGGGGCAGCTGCGGGAAGATCGCGTACGTGGACAGCGTGGCTGCCGGGTATGTGCTGTACGCGCCGCCCATGTATGTACCGCGCTCGCTGGCCTTCCCGACCAGCCCGGTCAGCGCCGACGCGGTGCTGCTGATGACCGCGCACATCATGAGTGAGTTCAGCGGCGGCGGCCTGGGCCGGATGCTGGTGCAGGGAGTGGCGAAGGACCTGACCCGCCGCGGTGTCAAGGCGATCGAAGCCTTCGGTGACCTGCGGTCGGAGGGGCTGTCCTGCGTGCTGCCCGCCGACTACCTGCTGGCCGTCGGGTTCAAGACGGTCCGGCCGCACCTGCACTACCCGCGGCTGCGGCTGGAGCTGAAGACCGCCGTCTCCTGGCGGGAGGATGTCGAGGTGGCGCTGGAGCGCCTGCTCGGCTCGGTGAGCCCGGAGCGGGCCCTGCGCCTCGCCTAGGCCCGGCTGGCCGGCCAGCCGCCCCCGGTGGCCTCCTCGTGCAGCAGGAGCAGCGAGTACGCGGCCACGGTGGAGTCATCGGTGATCAGGCCGTCCCGGATCATCGCCTTGAACTCCGCCCGCGGCACCCATTTCTGCTGCATGTCCTGCTCCTCAGGCTCCCGGTCAGCCGGGCCCGCGGTGAGGCCGGTCGCCAGGTAGGCGTGAAAGCCCTGGCTGCTGGTCCCGTGCGCGCAGTGCAGGAAGCCCAGCAAGGTGAGCTGGCCCGCCCGCAGCCCGGTTTCCTGGGCCAGTTCCAGCCGGGCCAGCTCCTCCGGCGTGCCAGTGGCCCCGCCCGGGAAGCCGCCCTGGGGGAAAGCCCAGGACCGGCGGCGGACCGGGTACCGGTACTCCTCCACCAGGCAGAACTGGCCTGCGTCCGCCGGGATGACCAAGGCGAAATCTGGCTTGTCCACCACGGCGTAGGTGCCGCGGCTGCCGTCACGCCGCTCGATCTCGTCTTTGCGCAGCGCCATCCACGAGTCTTCGTAGACCACGCTGGATCCGACCGTGCGGATATCCGGAACTCCGGCTCGCGCCATGCGCCCGTCGGCCCCCGCTCGCCCCGCCCCCGGACCGGGACCGGTCAGATGAACTCGGCCAGCTCCTTGAGCAGGGCGGACTTGGACTTAGCCCCGACCACCTGCTTGACGACCTCACCGCCGGAGAACACGTTCAGCGTGGGGATGAGCATGATCCCGTACTTCTGCGCGGTCTTCGGGTTCTCCTCGATGTTGAGCTTGACCACGTCGATCTTGTCGGCGTGCTCCGTCGCGATCTCCTCGAGCACCGGGGCGACCTGGCGGCACGGGCCACACCACTCGGCCCAGTAGTCCACGATGACCGGCTTCGAGTTCTGCACGACATCGGCCTCGAAGCTGTCATCGGTCACGATCTTGGTTGCGCCCACGACGGGTGCTCCTTCCGCTGGTTTGCTGTAGGGCAGTTGGCTGAGAGCCCGGGTCCGGGCGCCCACGATCAGGACTCGCGGTCCGCCAGCCACCGCTCGGCATCGATCGCGGCGGCACAGCCGGTGCCTGCCGCGGTCACCGCCTGGCGGTAGGTGTGGTCCACCACGTCGCCGCAGGCGAACACGCCATCCACGCCGGTGCGGGTGGACGGCTGCTCGACGATCAGGTAACCCTCGCTGTCCATCGGCAGCTGGCCGGTGAACAGCTCGCTCCGCGGGTCATGGCCGATGGCCACGAACACGCCGCTCACCGGGAGGGTGCTCTCCTCGCCGGTCTTCGCGTTGCGCAGCCGCAGCCCGGTGACCTTGCCGTCGCCGAGGACCTCGGTCACCTCGCTGTCCCACCGGAAGCTGATCTTCGGGTTGGCGAACGCCCGGTCCTGCATGATCTTGGAAGCCCGCAGCTTGTCCCGGCGGTGAATCACCGTCACCGACTTGGCGAACCGGGTCAGGAAGGTAGCCTCCTCCATCGCCGAGTCACCGCCGCCGACCACCGCGATGTCCAGGTCGCGGAAGAAGAAGCCGTCACAGGTCGCGCACCACGAGACGCCGTGCCCGGACAGCCGCTTCTCACCGTCGGCGGCCAGCTCGCGGTACCGCGATCCGGAGGCGACGATCACGCTGCGCGCGTGGTAGGTCTCGCTGTGCGTCTTCACCACCTTGGGGTCGGCGGTGAGGTCCACCTCGATGACGTCGTCGGGCACCAGTTCGGCGCCGAAGCGTTCCGCCTGCTTGCGCAGCGAGTCCATCAGGTCCGGGCCGAGCACGCCGTCCGGGAAGCCAGGGAAGTTCTCCACGTCGGTGGTCTGCATGAGCGCCCCGCCCGCGGTGACCGAGCCCTCGAACACCAGCGGCGCCAGCCTCGCCCGTGCCGCATAGATGGCCGCCGTGTAGCCGGCTGGGCCAGACCCGATGATGATGACCTCGCGAATGTCGGTCACTGCTCGCCCTTCCATGAACTGTGCACCCGTCAACCGATCCTAGGGCGCGGAGATTCCCGGCCTGCCGGAGCCACGCCCGCCATCAGCCGGCCGCGGGCAGCGCGGCCTGGGCCACGATCCTGGCCGCCGCGGCCGGGCAGGCGGGCCGGACCACATAGGCGGTCGATGGCTGGCCCGCGGAGCTGCCGACCACGATGATCGTCGCAGGCTGGCCGTTGTAGCGGGCCTGGTCCACCAGCACCGGTGACCGGTCCGCCACCCGGCGCACGCAGGCCTGGAGGGCAGCGCTGGCCGGGGCTGACTTGTCCGTTCCACCCACGGCGGGGACGACGGCGTGACCGGTGTGGACCGGGCCGGTGGCGTTGCTGTCCCGGAGCACTGTGGCAGCCTGCCCGGCCAGCTGGCCGCTGCGGTAGTCCGTGCCGCTGGTCACCACCGCAAGGGCGGAGCTGTTCGGGGCGGCGAACGCCGGGCGCTGGCCCGCTGCCGGGGCCGCGGCGGCTGAGGACGAGGACGCCGGGCTGGGCGAGGAGGACAGCTGGGACAGTTTGTAACCGCCGCCCGCCAGCACCACGGCCACGGCGGCACCGGCCAGGATCCGCACGGTTACCGGGGAGCGCAGCACCGGCCAGCGCCGCGCCGCGGCTGGCCGCCGCGCGGCCCGGCGGGATGCCCCTGGTGGCTCCGGCTCCGGCCCTCCGCCCGGCCGGGCCGTTCCGTCCGGCTCCGGTCCGCCGGCCACTCCGGCCACTCCGGCCGCGCCCGGCGTGGCCGCGGGCCGCGCCGCCGCCTTCGCCGCTGTCGCGGTGGCAGCTTCGGCGTTCAGTGCGGCGGTGAGCCGCGCCGCCACGTCCGCTGGCATCGGCGGCGGGGGCGTGGCGGCCAGCAGGGCAGGTAGCTGGCCGAGCTGGGCCTGCGTTTCGGCGCAGCTGGCGCAGCCGGACAGGTGAGAGCGAACCCGGCCGCCAGTGCGCCTGCTCAGCAGGCCCTCGGCGAACAGCGCCAGCGTCTCGGTGTCCACATGCCCTCTCATGCCTGGCTCTCACTCCGTCCCTCGGCTGGTGAGACGCGCGGCGCGGCGGGCTGGTTCCGCTCGGGCGCGCCGTGCAGGTGGGCCAGGTGCGGCAGCAGCCGGGCCCGCCCCCGGGCGCACCGGCTCTTCACCGTGCCCGGCGAGATGCCGAGGATCTCCGCGGCGTCCGCCACCGGGTAGCCCATCATGTCCACCAGGACCAGGGCTGCCCGCTGCTCGGCGGGCAGCAGGCGGAGGGCGGCCGTCACGTCCAGCGCGATGTCGCGATCCCCGGCCGGGTCCGCTGCCGAGCCCCGGGCCAGCAGGTCGAGGGTCGGCTCGTCCACCCCGCTCGCGGCGGGCCGCGCGGCGCGGCGGCGCAGCCGGTCCAGGCAGGCATTGACCACGATGCGGTGCAGCCAGGTGGTGACCGCTGACTCACCGCGGAAGCCCGCGGCCCGGCGGAAGGCTGAGATCATCGCGTCCTGCAGGGCGTCCGCCGCTTCCTCCGGATCGGCCAGGGTGCGCACGGCCACTCCCCATAGCCGGTCACGATGGCGCAGGAACAGCACCCCGAACGCGTCCGGATCGCCCCGGGCGTGGCGTCGCAGCAACTCGGCGTCGGAGGGCTCGGCCTGTGGCACCTCCCCGCGCGGGCCGGGGAGTGCCTGCCCGGGCTGGCCGGGCACGGCTCAGCCCGTTCCCCGCAGGGCGATGTTGTAGATGAACGCTTCGAACTGGGTGGCGGAACCGGCCAGCGGCGGCAGCTTGGTGAACCAGATCAGCACGTACCGGCCGGTGGCCGAGCTGGTGGACCTGAACGTCTGGGTGCCAGAGCCCACGCCGTCCTGGGTGGCCACGGTGGTGAAGCTGTTCAGCGTGGACGCCTGGATGGCGTTGTTGTTGCCCACCTCGATCGCCACGTCCGCACCCGCGGTGGGCCCGAAGGTGATCTGCACCGAGCTCAGCTTCACCTTCTTGCCCATGTCCAGGATCAGCCCGGTGCCCTTCTTCAGGCCGCCGAACACCGGGTTGCCCACGTAGAACTGAGTGTGCCAGGCGGTCGACGGGTTGCCATCGATCGCGAGCGGTGCTTCGGAGTCCACCTCATCCTGCGGGTCCCCGGCGATGCCCAGCGCGTCGAATCCGTGCGCGTTGACCGGGATCAGCGGGGCCGCGGCGGCACTCGACGAGGGCCCGGCGGAATGGGAGCGGGCCTGGCTCGGCGAACCGGTGCTCCCGGGACGGAGCAGCCGCCACCCGCCCAGGGCCACGACAGCCACCACGACCAGGGCGAGCAGCGCGATCGCGGCGTGGCGGCCACCCCCGGCTGATCGCCGCCGCCCGCCGCCATAACCAGGGCCGCCGTAGCTCGGGGCGCCGCGGTAGCCGGGGCCGGGGCCGGGGCCGCCGCGGTAGCCGGGCACGTCGGTCAGTTCCGGATAATCCATCCCCGTGTCGTGGCCACGGCCTGGTGGCGGCGGTGCCGCGAAGCTGGCCTGGCGCGGCTGCGGCGGGGCGGGCGTGGCAGGCGGGGGCGCGAGCGGAGCCGGGATCACCTCGGCGAGAGCGTCGGCGAACAGCGCCGGGGTGGTGAGCGGCGGCCCGCGGCGGCGGTTGCGCTGGAACAGCGCCTGGCAGGTCACCTCGTCGATGTTCGCCGGGACCCCGGCGCAGACCTGTCGCGGGCTGCATGGCCGACCGTCGGCCAGCGGGGCTGGCGGCAGCGCCGTGCTGCCCGGACCGGGCCAGTAGCAGGTCAGCGCCGAGTACAGCAGCATGGCCAGGCCGTGGGTATCGGCCAGCGCCGGATCTTCCGCGGTCGCGTCGGTCAGCGCGGCATCGATGCCGACGCCGAGGACCTTGACTCCGCCGCCGGGGGTCCAGCGTAGCGAGTCCGGGGTGAGGCAGAGATGAGCCAGGCCGGCCGCGTGGGCCACGGCGAGTGCCTCAGCGGCCTCGGCGACGATCTCGGCCCCCCGGGCCGGATCCAGCGGGCCGTCGGCGAGCAGGTCGTCCAGGGAGTCGCCGGCCACCCACTCCGCCACCACGTACGCGTGCTCCCAGTCCTCCTCTACGTCGAAGACCTGGGCCAGTCGCGCGTCGGTGAGCCTGCTGGCCGCGCGCGCGGCGGTGCAGGCCTCGCGGATACGGGGGAAACCGGGGGCAAAGGTAAGCACGGCGACCGGCCGGGCCAGTGTTTCGTCGATCGCTTTCCACGCCGACCAGCCACCGCTGTCGTTGACCCGGTCCTCGAGCCGATAGCGGCCGCCCAGCCGGATGCCCGGTTCAGAGATAAAGGTGCTCATTCGTGAGGAGCCGAGAGCGGGGCAGGCTCTCGTACCTCCTTCCGAGCCCCCGAATGCCAGCTGTCTGGAGCGTGTACCCGTGCTGCTTGGTAACCATGCTAAGCCGCGGTGGGCCGCCTGGCGCGTTCCGGCCGCGGCAGGACCGCAAACCGTTACGCGTGAGTGATACCTGATTCGCTCGCGGATAACCCATTTCCCGCCCAGCGGCCGTCACCGGCCCAGCCGGGCCCGCACGGTGTCTAGCAGGTCAGTGACCTCACTGATGCCCAGCGCACGGGAAAACAGCAGGTAAAGGAGCAGGCCACCACTGCCGCCCAGGATAACCGTGATCAGCCCGTAGGCCGGCCCGGGCGCGAATATGACGCCGACCATGAAGGTCACCGCCCAGGCCAGCAGCATGGCAGGAAGGGCAGCCACGTTCATCCGGATCAGCCGGTCCGCGATCCGGTGGCCGTCCAGGCCGCCCAGCCGCCGGTGCAGGATCCACCAGGCCAGGATGGTGCCGGCCAGGTTGGCCAGGCCGAAGGCGACGCCGAGGCCCGCCACCACGTGGCCAGCGGGCAGCACGGTGAGGGCGAGCAGGGCCGCCGCGATGTTCGTGACCATCGTGGCCACCCCGATGAACATCGGGGTGCGGCTGTCGTGCAGGGCGTAGAACACCCGCAGCAGCAGCTGGAACATCATGTACGGGACCAGGCCCAGCGAGAAGATGCCGAACACCTGGCCGATGTACCTCGCCTCAGCGACCGAGGTGCTGCCGTGCCCGATGGCGAACAGGAATTCGGTGAGCGGCGCGCCCAGGACGGCCAGCAGCAGCGCGGCCGGCACGACGATGACCGAGGACAGCCGCACCCCGGTCGAGAAGTCGTCCCGGACGAGCGCGTACCGGCGCTCGGCCGCGTGCGCGCTCATCCGGGGCAGCAGCGCGGTGATGACCGAGATGCCGATGATCGCGTACGGCATCTGGAACAGCTGCCAGGCATAGCTGTAGGTGGAGAACCCGTCGTAGGCGGCGTGCACCGAGGCCTTGTTCGCCACGTTCTGGACGACCAGGAAGGCCACGGCGGTGGTGATGGTGTAGCCGAACAGCGGGCCGGCCATCCGGCGGATCTCGGTGACCTCAGCCCGCCGGAAGTCGAACCGCGGGCGCCAGCGGAATCCGACCCGGCGCAGGGCCGGCACCAGGGCCGCGGTCTGCGCGATGATGCCCAGGGTGGTGCCGAGGCCCAGCAGTTTCACCTGAGCCGGTGAGATCGTGCTGGCCGTGACGCCGATCCCGCCGGTCGCGATGAACGCGCCCAGGACGGTGATCACCACGATGTTGTTCACCACCGGCGTCCACATCGGCGCCGCGAAGTGCCCGCGGGCGTTGAGCACCGCGCCGATCAGGGAGCTCATCCCGTAGAAGAAGATCTGCGGGATGAAGAAATAGGCGAACACCACCATCAGGTGGCGTTCCGGCCCGGTGATGGCGTGCGCGTACAGGTCGACCAGCAGGCTCGCGGCCAGCGTGGCCACGACGGTCACGACCAGCAGCGCGCTCGTGGCCAGGGTGAACATCCGCTGGTCGTAGGCTTCGCCACGGTCAGCGTCCCGCTTGGCCGCGTTCACCAGCAACGGCACCAGCACGCTGGTCAGGATGCCGCCGAGCATCAGGTCGTAGACGATGTTGGGCAGTGTGTTGGCGTTGTTATAGGCGTTCGCCACCGGGGTCACGCCGAGTGCGTAGACCAGCATCAGGGTGCGCAGGAAGCCGGTTCCGCGGGAGGCGAGCGTGCCGAGGGCCATCACGCTGCTGGACCGGATCAGGCTGGGCCCGGCGGTCTCCGCGGCGGCGGCCGCGGTCTCGGTCGGCCCGGTGGCCTCGAACGGCCCGCTGATCTCGAACGGGCCGGTCTCGAACGGGCCGGTCTCGAACGGCCCGGCGCTCTCGAACTGGCCCGTGGTCCCGGGCCAGCCCGCAGCCTGCTCGGGGCGGGCGGGGCCGGACGGGTCCTGGGTACCCCAGGACCCGTCGGTACCCGCCGCGGAACCGGGACGGCCTGGCCCCGGGTCGCCGTGGATCACGGCGTCGTCCGGCGGGCCGGCGTTGTCCGGCGGCCCGCCGGTGTCGATGCCATGCCTGCGGCGCAGGGCCTGGCGGAGCGCGGGCCCGTGGTCAGGTCCGGTCCGTCCGGCCTGGGGCGCTGGCGTACTCATCCGGCTCCTGGGGTGTGTCGTGTCGAACGGCCTCCTGGACGACGGTATCCGCTTCGCCCGGCGGCGCGGCGCCATCCGCACTGTTTGCCCCACCATCTGGCGGAACGCGAGGCTCGTCCGGCGGCGCCGCCTTTCGCTGGTTCCGGCGGCGGACCGCGCGGGAGGCCGTGCCGATGATGAACACCGCGCTGGCGATCGCGATGATGACCAGGGCCAGGGTGCCGACGTGCGTGGCGTCCACGGTCTCCTCGGCCGGCCGGCCGGGCAGGGCCTGGCCGTCCGGGGTGAGCAGGCTCAGCCGCAGCACCGTGGACCCCGACACCAGCGCCTTCACCGGCACCGCGATGGTTCGCTGCTGGTGCCGCCCGATGGTGATCGGGCGGTTCTGCGCGGCAACGATGATCCGGCCCGGCGGGGCCTGGACCCGCAGCCGGACGGTTACCGGGCGATCCAGCTTGTTGTTGATGGAGACGGGCACCGAGCCGGAGTTGCCGGTGAGGGTGTCCAGGCCGCCCCGGACGATGCTCACCTTCTGTTCCTGGGCGGAAATGTAACCGGACAGCTGGGCCAGCAGCCGGGCCGCCTGTGCCTGATCACCTCGCCACGCGGACGACTCCACCGCGGCCACGGCGGTGCTCAGGTAGCTGGGCCCCGCGTTCGTGATACTCGCCTGCAGCCCGATCCGGGCCTTGACCGAGTTCAGTGCGCTCAGCAGGGACCTGCTCAGCTCCAGTGGGCTGGCGTCCTGCTGCGGCGGCTGCTGGCGGGCCACCTGCCCGGCCGGTGAGCCGGCGGCCACCAGGCTGTTCAGGGTGGTGGGCTGCAGCCAGGGTGCGCTGGCGGTGTCCGCCAGCAAGGCGCTGGCCACGCCCGGGGCCGGGTCCCAGGTGCGGGGCGGCGCGATGACCACCGACCGGCGCAGCGCGGGCGCCTCGGCGGCGATCATCGCCGTCTCGGCCAGGAAACGCTGCTGCGCGCTGAACTCCTGCCCGGCCCCGGCCGGCCCGGCCGCCCGGGCGGCCGCGGCGGACGGCACCGCGGCCAGGAGCTGGGTGAGCGTGTCATCGGCCAGGGCCATGTGCAGCTCCGCGCCGACCCCGTCCGGGGTAAGGGTGATCGCGCTGGGGGTGAAGTCCTGCGTCGTGACGGGCGGCATCATGGTGCTGCTGAGAACGACGGTGCTGACCCCGTTCACCGCCAGGCTGCCGAGCAGGCCGTAATCAGCGATCCCGTCCGCGGGCCAGGCGATCCCGCTGGCCGCCGGGGCTGACGCGCTGCCCTGGGTGCCGCTGCTGACGGGAGGCACGGGCCGTTGCGCCGCGCCCAGGATGGCCTGCGCCGTGCTGCGGCCCTCGGTGTATGCGCGCTGGATATCGGTGTCCATGCCGCTGTGCGCGAGGGCGGCCATATCCACATCCGCGTACGGCGTGACGAAGAAATCCTGCTGGGCGGTGACCTGCTGGAGCAGGGCCAGCCACGCCCGCGCGGCGGTGCTGGCCTTCTCGGGGGTCGCACCGGTACATGTGGCCGTGCCGCCGGTCCGGTAGCTCTTGGTCATGGCGGCCGCGCTGCTCAGCAGGCTCGGGTCGATGGCCCAGGTGAGGTCGTCGGCAGCGGCCGCGGAAGCCGAGCCGGCCGCCAGCAGCGAGCCCAGCCGGCCATGCGCGGTCAGGCTGCTGGCCAGCTTGTTGTCCACCAGCGCGTTGTCCACCAGGGAGCAGGCATTCTGCTCCGGTGGCCCGGTGAGCGGCCAGATCCAGGCCACCTGCAGCCAGCCGGCCAGCCCGGCCGCGGCCGGGCCCGGCCAGAACGGCAGGAAGGTGCGGTCGGTGGTGAGCGGCAGGCCGCCCGACAGCGCCTCCGCCGCCAGTGGGTAGACGCCGAATGCGGTCATGCCGATGCTGGCCACCGGGAGCGTCACCGTCCACGGCCGGGTGGCGCCGGGGGCGAGCCCGCCGCGCAGCCGGACCCGGGTGCCGGGCACGGGCAGGTCGGCCAGCAGCGTCCCGGCCGTGTACTCGGCGAGGGAACCACGGCTGATGAACGGGCTCGCCGAGGACCGCAGCTGAACCGAGAGCCCGGTCACCGGGGCCGACGTCCCGTTGCTGACGGTACCCTGCACGGTCAGCCGCTGACCGGGCCGGGCGATCTGCGGGCTGAGCCCGGTGATGGCCACGCTGACCCGCTGCCCGGCTCCGGCCGCGGCCTGGCCGGACGCCGTTTCCGCGGCTGCGGCCGGCGCTGCGGCCGTCACCCCGGCCGCCGGGCTGGCCGCTACGACAGCGGGGGCGCACACGGCCGCCAGCCCGGCCCCGAGCACCGCCAGCCGCCATCTCACCCCGCGCCACCTCGACCGGTGCACACCTACGGCCCTCGGGTCGCGGTGCATCGGGTGCTGACGCGGCATGCCGGAAATGCTATTGCCGTTCCCTGGGTGCGTCTTTCAGAGTGCCTCCGGGTGCCCGGATCTCGCGGCCCGGGCTTCCCGGATTTCCCCTGGCTACGCCTTTACCCCTACCCTCGATGCCCGTGCCGGATACCACATTGTTCGGTCCTGACTGGGAGCAGGCCGCCGCGGCCCTGCTGCGCAGGACGGCCGCGCCCGCAGCCGGGCTCGGCCGCCTGTTCACCCGCCGCGGGCATGAGCTTGCCCTGGTGGGCGGGCCAGTCCGGGACGTGTTCCTGGGCCGCCCGGTCAGCGACCTGGACCTGGCCACCGACGCGCCGCCGGAGCGGGTGCTGCAGATCGTCCGCGGGTGGGCGGACAAGGTGTGGGAGGTCGGCATCGAGTTCGGCACCGTCGGCCTGCGCAAGGACGGCACGGTGTTCGAGATCACCACCTACCGGAGCGAGACGTACCTGCCCGGCTCCCGGAAGCCAGCCGAGGTGCAGTACGGCACCTCGCTCGAGGCAGACCTGGAGCGGCGCGACTTCACGGTGAACGCCATGGCCGCCCTGCTGCCCGCGCTGGACCTGGTGGACCCGTTCGGCGGGCTGCGCGACCTGAAGGACCGGGTGCTGCGCACCCCGGGCAGGCCGGAGGATTCGTTCAACGACGATCCGTTGCGGATAATGCGTGCCGCCCGGTTCGCCGCGCAGCTGGGCTTCGCGGTCGCGCCGGAGGCGGCGGTGGCCATGAAGGAACTGGCCCCCCGGCTGATCGCGGACGTCTCGGCGGAACGGGTCCGCGACGAGCTGACCAAGCTGCTGCTGGCAGCGGACCCGGCCGGCCCGGTGCGGGGCATCTCACTGCTGGTGGACACCGGGGTGGCTGACGTGGTGCTGCCCGAGGTGCCCCGGCTGCGCCTGGAGACCGATGAGCACATGCGGCACAAGGATGTGTACCAGCACACGCTCACCGTGCTGCAGCAGTCCATCGGGCTGGAGGAGCGCTACGGCCTCCAGCCGGACCTGGTGCTCCGGCTGGCGGCGCTGCTGCATGACATCGGCAAGCCGCGGACCCGGACGCTGCTGCCGGATGGCCGGGTGGCGTTCCATCACCACGAGACCGTCGGCGCGGCGATGGCCCGGTCCCGGCTGAGAGCGCTGCGGTTCCCCGCCGCTGTGATCGCGGACGTGTCCACGCTGGTCGCCCTGCACCTGCGGTTCCACGGGTACGGCCCAGGGGAGTGGACGGACGCCGCGGTCCGCCGGTACGTGCGGGACGCCGGGCCGCTGCTGACCCGGCTGCAGGTGCTGACCCGGGCCGACTGCACCACCAGGAACAAGGCCAAGGCGGCCCGGCTGGCCCGGGCCCAGGACGGCCTCGAGCGGCGCATCGTGGCGCTGAGCCAGCAGGAGGAACTCAAGAAGATCCGGCCCGACCTGGACGGCCACGAGATCATGCGGATCCTGGGCGTGCCGCCCGGCCCGGAGGTCGGCCGTGCCTCCGCCTACCTGCTGGAGCTGCGGATGGAGCACGGCCCGCTCGGCCCGGAGCGGGCGGCTCAGGAATTGCTGGACTGGGCCGCGGCCGACGACGGGCTCGCCTCGCCCGGCGAGCCACCAGCCGCGCCGCCGCCCGCGGACGGCTGACGGCCTGCCATCCAGTACCCGGCCGCAGCGACCGCGAAGCCCACCGCCACCAGGCCGACGATCACCGCCGACTTCCCGGTCACCGGCATGAACGCCGCGCTGAGCGCGGCGCCGGCCACGAACGTGATGTTGAACGTCATGTCGTAGAAGGAGAAGATCCGGCCGCGGTAACCGTCATCCACCCCTTCTTGCAGGATCGTGGTGGCGCAGATCGCGATGCCCTGCCCGGCCAGGTTGAGGCAGAACCCGATCACCAGGAACGGGACCTGGCTGAAGGTCTCGCCGAGCGTGCCGGTCACGACCGCGGCCCCGGCGAGCAGCACGGCGATCCAGGCCGGTTTGGTCAGCTGCCGGGTGACCCGGGGCGTGATCAGGGCCGCGCACGCGTAGCCAAGGGCGGAGACCACGACGAGCACGATGAAGTGGCCGAGTGCCGGGTTCGCGCCGGCCGCGCGGTAGAAGTAGTTCCGGTAGAGCAGGATCGACATCAGGAACAAGATCCCGTAGAGGAACCTGTTGGCGCCGGTGGCGCCGAGCGCGGCGGCGGGCCCGCGGCGCCGGACCACGTAGCGGGCGCCGTCAGCCAGGCCGGCCAGGACGGCGGCGAACTCGCCGAGAACCCGGCCGGGTGCCGCTCCCGGGGTGTGGTTCGGGCCGAGCAGGCCGCGGTCCATCGTCGCGGCCACCAGGCCAGCCAGCAGGTAGCAGCCACCGCCGACCAGCAGGGTGACGGCGGAGCCAACCTGGCCACCCCCGGTGGCCACGTGCACGCCCAGGCCCGCGATCCCGCCGATCGAGGCCATGATCCCGCCTGCGGTGGGGGACACGGAGTTGGCCATCACCAGCCTGTCCTCCGTCACCACGTGCGGCAGCGCCGCGGACAGGGAGGACAGGAAGAACCGGTTGACCCCGAGCACGAGCAGCACGCTGGCGTACAGCGGGACACCCAGGCTGCCGGAGGCCACCAGCACGGCGGTCCCGGCTACGAACACCGCGCGCACCGCGGCCGACCAGGCCAGGATCTGGCGGCGGGACCAGCGGTCGATGAACACCCCGGCGAACGGGCCGATCAGCGAGTACGGCAGGTAGAGCACGGCAAAGGCGACCGCCGCCGAGGCCGGGTTCGGGAAAGACGTCTTGTTGAAGAACACGTACGAGCCGAGCCCGGCGGTGAACACCCCGTCGCCGGTCTGCGAGATCAGCCGGGTCGCGAACAGCCGCCGGAAGTCCCGTTCCTGCAGGACGATCCGCAGTTCACTGAGGAAGGACGGCCCGGTCCGGCGGCGCAGCCGCGCGGCCATGGCTCCCAGCAGGCTCACCTGCCCAGAGTACGGCTGGCGTGCCGCGCTGGCGTGCCTGCTGACCGTTGCTTGACCACGGGGTGGCCGGCCACCGCCCCGGCGGTCGGCCACCGTGGTCAGCTGGCCCGGGTGTACTCCGCGGGCGCGAACAGGACCAGCAGCGACAGGTCCTCGGTGATGCCGGTGAACCGGTGCGGCTCGCCGCCTCGGTGACAGTGCCCGGTTTGGCCGACTCAGCGGTCGGCTTCGCCTCGGATGAACTTCTCCACCTGGTCGCGGGCCACGTCATCGGCATACTGCTCCGGCGGCGACTTCATGAAGTACGACGCGGCGGACAGGAGCGGGCCGCCAATGCCCCGGTCCTTGGCGATCTTCGCCGCGCGGATCGCGTCGATGATCACGCCCGCGGAGTTCGGCGAATCCCACACCTCCAGCTTGTACTCCAGGTTGAGCGGCACGTCGCCGAAGGCCCGGCCCTCCAGCCGGATGTAGGCCCACTTCCGGTCATCAAGCCACGGCACGTGATCGGACGGCCCGATGTGCACGGCCGCCTTCTCCATCTCATGCGGGATCTGCGAGGTGACGGACTGGGTCTTGGACACCTTCTTCGACACCAGCCGCTTGCGCTCCAGCATGTTCATGAAGTCCATGTTGCCGCCGAAGTTGAGCTGGTAGGTGCGCTGCAGCTCCACCCCGCGGTCCTCGAACAGCTTGGCCAGCACCCGGTGCGTGATGGTCGCGCCCACCTGCGACTTGATGTCGTCCCCGATGATCGGCACGCCCGCCGCGGTGAACTTGGCCGCCCACTCCGGATCGGAGGCGATGAAGACGGGCAGCGCATTCACGAACGCCACCCCCGCGTCGATCGCGCACTGCGCGTAGAAGCGGTCCGCCTGCTCCGAGCCCACCGGCAGGTAGGACACCAGCACGTCCGCCTCGCAGTCGCGGAGCGCGGCCACGACGTCCACCGCCGGGTCCGGTGATTCGGAGATCATCTCCTGGTAGTACTCGCCCAGCCCGTCGAAGGTCGGGCCACGCTGGACGATCACCCCGGTCGGCGGCACATCGCAGATCTTGATGGTGTTGTTCTCGCTGGCCCCGATGGCCTCGGCCAGGTCCCGGCCGACCTTCTTGGCATCCACGTCGAAAGCGGCGACGAACTCCACGTCGCGCACGTGGTAGGGGCCGAACGTGACATGCATGAGGCCAGGCACCCGCCCGCCCGGGTCGGCATCCTTGTAGTACTCCACGCCCTGGACCAGGGAGCTGGCGCAGTTGCCCACGCCGACAATGGCTACCCGAACCGAACCCATGGGGATTACTCCTTGTCTCGCCGCCGATGATGGCGTCAGATTGTTCTCTCAGTCGGCCCTGCTGCGGCCGGCCCGGTGCCCGGCCCGGCTGATCCCCCCGGTTCCTGCTGCGTATCCCCCTGCCGCTCGGAGGCGATCAGCTCGTTCAGCCAGCGGACCTCGCGCTCGACCGACTCCAGGCCATGCCGGTGCAGCTCCAGCGTGTAGCTGTCCATGCGTTCCCGGGTGCGCGCCACCGCCGCGCGGAATCCATCCAGCCGTTCCTCGAGCCTGGTCCGGCGGCCCTCCAGGATCCGCAGCCGGATGTCCGCCCGGGTCTGGCCGAAGAACGCGAAGTGCACGCCGAACCCGTCGTCGTCCCAGGCGGATGGGCCGGATTCGGCGAGCAGGTGCTGCAGCCGCTCCTTACCGTCCGCGGTGAGCCGGTAGACAATTTTCGAACGGCGGCCCGCCAGCGGCTTGGCCGCCCCATCCGGGGCCTCCTCAGCGATCAGGCCCTGGGCCAGCAGCGCTTTCAGGCACGGGTACAGCGACCCGTACCCGAACGCACGGAACGCGCCCAGAATCGCGTTGAGGCGCTTGCGCAGCTCGTATCCGTGCATCGGCGTCTCGTGCAGCAGCCCGAGGACCGCGAGCTCCAGCACGCGTGATCGTTCCCCGACCATGCCCGCCGCACCTCCTGCCCGTCCTGGCTGCCTGCCCTGGGCTGGCTGCCGTCCTGGCTGCCTGTCCCGGATGACCCTGATGCCCGGTTCCCGGATGATCTGGCCGCCGGTTATGTGCTAGCTCGATGTATCGAGCCGATACATCGCAAAGATATGCGCCAGGCCGCAACCGCGCAACCCGGCCACGGCTAACCGGGGCGGTCCTGGTCTCGGCCTGGTGCCGCATCCGTCGTACCCTGTCGGGGATGGGTATGAGGCGTTCGGTCGTGGATTATGGGCTTGCCCGCCGGGCAACGCTCGCGTCCGTGCTGGCCGGGCACACCACGGTCGCCGACGTCTGCGACGCCCATCCGTACCTGCTCCGGGCGGCCAAGTTCCACGGTGAGGCGACGGACAGCGTCTGCCCGATCTGCCGCCGGGCCAAACTAACTCACGTTACCTACGTGTACGGCGACGAACTCGGGCAATACGCCGGCCGGGTGAAACAGGGACCGGAACTAGCTGAGATGGCGTCCGAATACGGTGAGTTCCGGGTATATGTCGTCGAGGTCTGCCAGAGTTGTGCCTGGAACCATCTCGCGTCGTCGTACGTCCTCGGCACTGGCGAGCCACGCGCCCGGCGTAGCCGGCGGGCCCGGGCTGGTGAGTGACTGCAGCGCTTGATGGCTGCGGCTTAACCAGGGCGAGCGGGTTCGCCGGCTGAGTCAGCCGCGTGGTTGTCAGTCGGCAACTGTGTCGGCAGTGCGAAGACGTCACTGCCGAGGTACCCATGCGCGCGAGACAGTGCATATATAGCGGTGCAGATGTGACGAAAGGCTTACGTGCGCTGAGGCGGCCACTACCACCGGATACCGTGAGGCCCGGCGGTCCGCCTAACGCTTGCCCACGACTGCCTCACCCAACCAGCGAGGATGCGTGAGTAATCCAGACTTCCCCGGCGCCTATCCGCTGGATCCCCGTGACACGGGCCGCGACCGCGGGTCGCGTGGCGCGCGCGGCGGGGACCCGTATGGGCGCACCGATGGATACGGGCGTGGCGGCAGCGGAGCGGCTGACCGGGGGCGGGACGGAAAATACCGGCAGTACCGCGGTGCGGCGGCACGGGACCGGGCGGCCGCGGCCCAGCGCCCGGCCAGCCAGCCTGACCCGCCGGACTATCGCAGCCAGGCGGAGGCCTACGACTACGGCCGCGCGGACCGGGCGCGGGACAGCGGCCCGGCCCCCGCGGGCCGTTCCGGGCGGCGGGCCAGCCGCGGCCAGCCCGGGCCATCGGGCCGCGGCACCGACGCGCGGGCCCGGCTAGCTGCCCGGCTCGGCACCGCCAGCGCCGGGGCGGCGGGCCCGGGCGCCGTCAGCGCCGCTGGCCACCCATCCGCTGGCTACCCGTCCGGGCCGGCTGCGGGCGGGTACTACCCGGGGGAGGACTCCCGCCGGGTACCGGGTGGCCACGGTAGCGGTCCGGCCCGGGCCGGGAACGGCCGTGGCGGGAACGGCCGTGGCGGCCGGGGCGGTAACGGCCGCGGCCGCGGTGGACGCGGCCGTGGTGGCCGCGGCCCGGGCGGGAACGGCCGTGGCGGTGGTGCCGCTGCCCAGCGGCCCCGGGCCAAGGGTTACTGGTGGCGCCACTGGACCTGGAAGAAGGCGATCATCACCGCGCTGGCCACCGGCGGCGGGTTTGCCGTGCTGCTGGTCATCATGGCCTTCGTCGCCTACGCCCAGACGCCCATCCCCGCTGCGTCGAGCTTCGCCATCGGCCAGTCGTCCCGCGTCTACTTCCGCAACGGCACCGCGCTGGTCGGCATGTTCGGCAGCACCAACCGGCAGGTCCTGACCGCCAACGAGATTCCGGCCATGGTGCAGAACGCCATGGTCGCGGCGGAGGACAAGCACTTCTACCAGGAGGGCGGGGTCTCCCCGGTCGGCATCGCCCGGGCCGCCCTCGCCGACCTGACCAGCGGCTCGGTCCAGCAGGGTGGCTCGACCATCACCCAGGAACTGGTCCGCAACTACTACCTGGGCATCGGCACCCAGCAGACGGTCAGCCGGAAGATCAAGGAGATCCTCGTCGCGGAGAAGCTCGCCCAGGAGAAATCCAAGGAGTGGATCCTCACCCAGTACATGAACGTGGTGCCGACCGGCGCGGACATCTACGGGTTCGGCGCCGCGGCCCAGCAGTACTTCGGCGTCCCGGTGGACCAGCTAACCGTGGCCCAGGCCGCGATGATCGCCGCCATGCCGCAGGCGCCCAGCTACTACAACCCTGATCCCAAGGCGGGCGCCGCATACCAGACGCTCGTCTACCGCTGGCGCTACGTTCTCAGCACGATGGTGCAGATGGGCACGCTGAGCCAGCAGGTGGCGAACGAGCAGAAGTTCCCCACGCTCGTGCCGGCCTTCAACAACAACTGGTCGGGTTACCGCGGCTACATCATGGACGCGGTCATGAACGAGCTGGAGAACACCTACCACTACACGCGTAACCAGATCGACAACGGCGGGCTGCGCATCGTCACCACGTTCAGCAAGCCGCTGATGAACCAGCTGTACGCGACCGTGGCGCAGCAGGTGCGGCAGATGCGGGCGGACGGCGCGCCGCTGCCCAGTTACGCGCACATCGGCGCGGTACTGGAGCAGCCCGGCACCGGTGCGATCGTGGCCATGTACAGCGGCGCGGACTACACCCAGTCGCAGTGGGACATGGCGCTGCAGAACCGGGAGCAGGTCGGCTCCTCGTTCAAGCCGTACGTGCTCGCCCTGGCCCGGGCACAGGGCATGAACGTGAAAGACAGCACGCTCAATGGCTACTCACCGCTGTGGATCCCGCCGGTGTCGGACCCGACCACGTTCGCCAGCCAAGGCCAGCCAGCCAACTCCGCGAGCTGGTACCAGGTCGGCAACGACTCCGGCGACGGGAGCATGGGCCCGGTGAGCGTGGTGACCGCGTCGGCGGTGTCGGTCAACACCGCCTATACCGACCTGTACCACCGGGTGGCCGGCACGGACGGGCAGAACATGGTCCAGATGGCGCAGCAGCTCGGGGTGAACACCGCCGCCTCCGGGCTGCAGACGATGCGGGACGAGGTCGGCACCGCGCTCGGCCAGGCGTCGCTGACCGTCGAGGAGCAGGCCAGCACGTTCTCTACCTTCGCCAACAACGGTGAGTACATTGCCCCGCACGTGATCGCGCAGATCACCAGCGGGGTGAACACCATCACCGCGAGGCCGGTCAAGCGCGAGGTGCTCACCCCGGACGAGGCCTCGGACGTGGACTATGCACTGTCCTTCGACACCAAGACAGGCGGCACCGCCGCGGGCGAGGGCATGACCGACGGCCGGCAGATCGTGGCCAAGACCGGGACCACGAACCTGGCCCAGTCAGCCTTCTTCATCGGTTCGATTCCGCAGTACACCCTGGCCGTGGGCATGTTCACGAACCACCAGGGCTGCCCGGACAACGTGGCCAGCTGCACCGCCGCGGCCAACGGGGCGGCCCCGCCGCCGCCCGGCATCCAGACCCTGTACGGGGTGGGCGGCCTGCAGGGCTTTGGTGGCCAGTCGGCAGGCCTACATCTGGCACTCGTTCGCCGAGGATGAGTGGGCCAGCCTGCCGATCGAGTCCTTCCCCACGCCTGACTTCGGCGGCGCGCCGTGGAACCTGGTCCCGCCGCAGCTGGTCAAGCCCAAGCCGTCGCCGTCGCCGACCCCCGACCCGGCCCAGTCCTGCCAGGGCTTCTTCTTCAACGGCAACTGCTATGGCGGCAACGGCGGCAACGGCAACGGCAACGGGAACGGGAACGGGAACGGAGGCAACGGAGGCGGGGGCAACGGCAACGGGAACGTCCCGCCGCCCGCCCCGGTGAACAACGTGCCGAGTTCGGTGCCCACCGCCGCGACCGCGGTGGCCACGGCCGCGACACGGCAGAAAACCGGGTAGCGGGGGACCGGGCGGCTCCGCGAACCCCGTGCCAGTGGCAGAATCGTCCGCAACCTGATGGCCGATAATTCTGATGCCGACAACGGAGCGTGGGTGGCGGACACCGTAAACAGCCCGGACCGCCGTGCCCGCGCTGGGCCAGGCCGCCTCGCGCTGCTGGCTGGCTCCAGCACGGCCCTGGTCATCGCGAGCCTGCTCGGCTGCTCGCTCGCGATGACCAACAAATGGGCCTGCCGGGCGGGCGCCTGGAACGGGTACCTCACCCAGTTCCAGGCGCACTGCTACACGGACATCTACCCGCTGTACTACGGCGAGGGCCTGTCCGTCGGCAAGACGCCCTACCTCAGCCATCCGGTCGAGTACCCGGTGCTGATCGGCGGCGCCATGCAGGCGATCGCCTGGCTGGTCCACCCGATCGGCGACCCCTACGCCCGGGGCCGGGAATTCTTCGACCTCACCTGCCTGCTGCTCACCCTGTTCGCGGTCGCCGGGGTGCTCGCCACCGCGTACCTGGCGGGCTGGTCCCGCCGGTGGACGGCCCTGGGCGTGGCGCTGTCCCCGGCGCTGATCCTGTCCGCGTTCACCAACTGGGACCTGATCGCGGTAAGCCTGACCATGCTCGGCCTGGCCGCCTGGGCCGCGCGCCGCCAGGTGCTGGCCGGGGTGCTGATCGGCCTGGCCATCGCGACCAAGTTCTACCCGCTGCTGTTCCTCGGCCCGCTGCTGCTGCTCTGCCTGCGGGCCGGGCGGATGCGCCAGTTCTGGATCACGGCCGGGTCAGCCGCTGCCGCCTGGCTCGTCGTCAACGTCCCGATCATGATCGCGGCGCCGTCCGGGTGGGCGCGTTTCTACCAGCTGAGCGAGACGCGCGGAGCTGACTGGGGCTCGATCTGGTACTTCTTCGAGACCGAGCGATGGTCCGTGGTCGGTACCACCAGCCTGCACACCCTCAACGCGCTGTCGTTGCTGGTGTTCGTCGTCGGCTGCCTGGGCATCGTGCTGCTCACCCTGGCGGCCCCGGTCCGGCCGCGGGTGGCTCAGGTCCTCTTCCTGGTCCTGGCCGTCTTCCTGATGTCCAACAAGGTATGGTCCCCGCAATATGTGAGCTGGCTGGTGCCGCTGGTGGTGCTGGCCCGGCCGCGGTTCGGTGCCTATGCGCTGTGGCAGCTGGCGGAGGTCGGCTACTTCTTCGCCATCTGGTCGTACCTGATCACGGTGTCGGTCTCGGGGACCGGGGCCGGGGCGGTCGGTGGCATCTCCAGCGGGCTGTACTTCGCCGCCGTGCTGGCCCGGTTCCTCACCGTCCTGCTGCTCTGCGTGCTCGTGCTCCGGGAGGTGCTGAAACCGGCCCGTGATGTGGTCCGGGCCGGCGGCGAGGACGACCCCGCCGGGGGAGTGCTCTCCGGCGCCGGGGACCGCTTCGTGCTGAAACTGCGCCGGCGGCAGGTCCCGCAGCCCGAGCCCGCCTCCGCCCCGTAACGGCGCAGCCGCGGCATTAGCTGGCGCCGAGGTGCTCGCGGAGCCAGTCGATGTCGGTGGCGGGGTCCGGGGTCTCGCAGACCACCGGGGCGCCGGCCGCGCGGATCACGTCCACCAGCAGCGCAGGATCGATCGTGCCCGACTCCAGCCCGGCGTGCCGGTCCCGGGCGGAGCCGAACTCGTCCCGGGAGTTGTTGCAGTGCACCAGGTCGATCCGGCCGGTGATCGCCTTGACCCGGTCCACGATGCCGGCCAGGTCCTCGGCGCTGGCGTACGCGTGGCAGGTGTCCAGGCAGAACCCCACCTCACCGGAGCCGCCCGCGTCGTCGATCGCCTCCCACAGCCGGGCCACCGCGTCCAGGCCGCGGGCCATGGCATTGTCGCCGCCGGCCGTGTTCTCGATCAGCATGGGCACCGGCCGGTCGATGCGCTGCACGGCCTTGCGCCAGTTCTCATACCCCTCGGCCAGGTCCGCGTCGGCGGTCACGTGCCCACCGTGCACGATCAGGCCCTGGGCGCCGATGGCCGCGGCCGCTTCGAGTTGCTGGCCGAGCAGCTTGCGGCTGGGGATGCGGATCCGGTTGTTGGTGCTCGCCACGTTGATCCGGTAAGGCGCGTGGATGAACGCCGCCAGCCCGGCCGCCGCGATCGCGTCCTTCAGCGCGGCCGCGTCCCCGCCGGGAAACTTCGGCGCGGCCCAGCCCTGCGGGTCGCCGAGGAAGAACTGCACCACCCGGGACCCGGTCGCGGCCGCCGCGGCCAGCGGGTCCTCGTCATGGACGTGGGGTCCGATGCTCACCATGGCACGAGAGTAGCCGGAAGCGGTCGCGTTGCAGGCCGTTGCCAACCGGCCGGGGCGCGGCGGGATCAGTGCTGCGGCCGCGTGGGCCCGTGGGCCAGGCGCGCGCGGGCCGGCCGCCCGGCGGCAGCGCTCAGAAGTGGAAGCCGCCGTGAGCGAGGCCGAGGGCGCCGCCGACGAACGCGGCGATCAGCCCGGTCACGATGATCACCCGCTCCTCCCTGGTCGCCGACATCAGCTGGGCCGGCAGGCCGACCGCCAGGGAGGCCAGGCCAGCATAGGTGGCCACGACGTGGGCCCACGGGCCCACCGTGTGGTCGATGTTCGCGATGAAGCCGGCGATGATGGACACGATGCCAGCGACCAGGGTGAAAACCGCCATCCCGTTCTCCAGGGGATGGCTCTTGCCGTCGCTGTTCAGGGTCAGATGCAGATCTTCCCGGTGTGAGCCCTGGACAGCCTCGGGCCCCGGGGCGGTGTCAGGCATTGGCGATCCCTCCTAGGACCCGGGCTGCTGGGCGGCTCTACCCGGTCTCTTCCCCCGCCGCATACCGGGGAATCCTGCGTCTTGGCTGCGTCGCTCCGCGCTGGCCGCGTCGCTCCGCGCTGGCCCGTGCCGTTCCCGGCCGGACCGCCGCCTGGCTGGTCCTGGCCTGACCGCCCGCCTGGTCCTGGTAAGCTGACCCGGCCGTTACCGCCGCCTGCCTTGTTGGCCGGTTTTGTCGGTGCCCTGGTGCAGAGTTGCCTTGTGCAGTGTTATCCAGCCCACCGGCATCCGGTGCAACGTAGTCCAGCGCAGCGGAGCGGCTCCTCCTGCCACGGAGAGACCGTGGCCGCATCAGTCCAAAGGAGGCATGTCTCGGCATGCGTCGCTACGAGATGATGATCATTCTCGATCCTTCCCTCGAAGAGCAGACCGTCCAGCCCTCACTCGATCAGTTCCTCTCGGTGGTCAGCGCCGACGGCGGCAGCGTCGACAAGATCGATGTGTGGGGACGGCGTCGGCTGGCCTACGAGATCGAGAAGAAGCCCGACGGCATCTACGCCGTGATCGACATGGTGGCTAAGCCCGAGACGGTGCGTGAACTCGACCGTCAGCTCAGCCTGAACGAGGCTGTTCTCCGGACGAAGATCCTCCGCCCGGAGATCCACTAAGGCCCCCTGCGCGGACGCGCTCCGGGCACCGAACACCCTCTGAATGACCGGGAGTAACCCGATGGCAGCAGGCGATACCCAGATCACGATCGCCGGCAATCTAGTCAGCGATCCAGAACTCCGTTACACCCCGACCGGGCAGGCCGTCGCCAGCTTCCGGGTGGCCTCCACTCCCCGGTTCATGGACCGGACCACCAACGAGTGGAAGGACGGCGACAGCCTCTTCCTGAGCTGCAACGTATGGCGGCAGGCGGCGGAGAACGTCGCCGAGAGCCTGCAGCGCGGCATGCGGGTCGTCGTCACCGGCCGGCTACGGCAGCGTTCCTACGAGACCAAGGAAGGCGAGAAGCGAGTCGTCTACGAGATCGAAGTGGATGACGTTGGCCCGTCGCTGCGCAACGCCTCAGCCAAGGTCACCCGGTCCAACCGGTCCGGCGGCGGGGGCGGCGGCTACGGCGGCGGGAACCAGGGCGGCGGCCAGGGCGGCGGCGGGAACCAGGGCGGTTATGGCGGCGGTTCATCCGGCAGCCGTGGCGCTGAGGACCCGTGGGCGTCCGAGCCGTCCGGCGGGTTCGACGGCGGGTCCACCGACGAACCGCCGTTCTAACCGGCCCTTACGCACAAGAGAAACCCATCCGACCATCCCCGCCCACGGCGGGGCTCTCCTCAGGAGCACCATGATGGCAAAAGCACCTATCCGCAAGCCCAGGAAAAAGGTCTGCCTGTTCTGCCAGGACAAGATCTCCTACGTGGACTACAAGGACACGGGGCTGTTGCGGAAGTTCATCTCCGACCGCGGCAAGATCCGGGCGCGGCGGGTCACCGGTAACTGCACGCAGCACCAGCGCGATGTCGCCACGGCGATCAAGAATGCCCGCGAGATGGCGCTGCTGCCGTACACGAGCACGGCACGCTGATGCCGGGGAAGGCCGCATACCGATGAGTCGCACACCCATGAAGCTCATCCTCACCCAGGAGGTCACCGGCCTGGGCGCGCCTGGCGACGTGGTCGAGGTGGCGGGCGGCTACGGCCGTAACTACCTCGTGCCCCGCGGCCTGGCGATGCGCTGGACCCGTGGCGCGGAAAAGCAGATCGATCTGATCAAGCGGGCCCGGGCCGCGCGGGACATCCGCGGCCTCGACGACGCCCGGGAGGCCGCCAAGAAGCTGGCCACGCTCCCGGTCCAGATTCAGGTCCGGGCCGGGAACGCCGGGCGGCTGTTCGGCTCGGTGAGCCCGTCGGACATCGCCGACGCGGTCCGCGCCGCGGGCGGCCCCGCGCTCGACCGGCGCCGGATCGAGGTGGGCGCGCCGATCAGGACCCTGGGTGCGCACCAGGTCACGGTCCGGCTGCACACAGACGTCAGTGCCACGCTGAACGTCACCGTCGTCGCCGCCTGACCGGGCCACGCCCGACCGCCGTTACCCCGTTGGCTGGCCGCTGGTACCGCCAGCCAACGGGGTTTTCGGCGTATCCGCGGTCAGGTCCCCGCCGGCCGTGGCATAGCCGGGCAGACGCTGCGCCAGTCCCGGGTCGAGGTCCGCGACCATAGCCCAGAGCACGGCCAGCCGCTGGGCCAGCGCCGCGGGCTCGCCGCCCGCCGCCCGGGCGGCCTCGGCCAGCTCGTCGATGGCCGCGCCGAGCAGGGCCAGCTGGGCCTCGGCCGTCGAACTCATGCTCGAATCCTAGGCTGGATGGGCCATGATCACTGGGCTTTCCGGCGGGTTGCCAGGCTGTCGCCCGGGGCGGGGCAGCCGGGCCGCCGGGGGCTGGTGATCGCGCCCGGGCCGATCGTGGTGAGGTCACATCGCACGTTCTACGCGACATTCCGCGTGTGGATAACTTCTGGCCCGATGTGGACGCCCGGGGCGGGGCCAAGTTTTTTCCGCGCACAGCCGGTGGACGGTATCGGCCCAGGCAGGAGGCCTTACCGGAGTTCGGTGGAGGCGCTTTCCCCAGCTGTGTCCCCAGGCTGCGCACAGTGCTGGCGGCGTGTCTGCACAAGCTGTCCACAGGCCTGTGCACAGCGCGACTGGACGGCGCGGGGGCCAGGAAACCAAACTGTCAGACCACCCGGTTACAACTGGGTCATGACCGCGGCGGGGTGCCTGCGGGGGCGACGGGAGGCGAGGTCTGGTGAGCGTCACCGAGATCGCTTCCCGGGGTGAGGGGTTCGACCGCACGCCCCCGCACGATGTCGCGGCCGAGCAGTGCGTGCTCGGCGGGATGCTGCTGTCCAAGGACGCCATCTCCGACGTCATGGAGACCATCCGGCCGGATGACCACTACCGGCCCGCCCACCAGATCGTGCACGAGGCCATCCTCGAGCTCTACGGCCGGGGGGAGCCAGCCGACGCGGTGACCGTCAGCAACCTGCTGAACAAGCGCGGTGAGCTGGGCCGGGTCGGCGGGGCCAGCTACCTGCACACGCTCATCGCGTCGGTGCCGACCGCGGCCAACGCCGGCTACTACGCCCGGATCGTCCGGGAGCGGGCGATCCTGCGCCGCCTGGTCGAAGTCGGCACCCGGATCGTGCAGCTCGGCTACTCCGGTGACGGAGACGCCGACGAGATCGTCGACCGGGCCCAGGCCGAGGTGTACGGGGTGACCGAACGCCGGGTCACCGAGGACTACCTCTCCCTGTCCGAGATCATGCCGGGGGCGCTGGACGAGATCGAGGCGATCGGCAGCCACGGCGGCGAGATGACCGGGGTGCCGACCGGCTTCGCCGACCTGGACGCCGTGACCAATGGCCTGCACCCCGGCCAGATGGTCGTCATCGCGGCCCGGCCTGCCATTGGCAAGGCGCTGGCCCTGGACACGCCGCTGGCGACTCCTGCGGGGTGGACGACGATGAGCGAGGTCCGCGTCGGGGACCGCCTGCTCGGGGCGGATGGGCGGCCGGTGACCGTCGTGGCGGCCACCGAGGCGATGTACGGCCGGCCATGCTACGAGGTGGAGTTTTCAGACGGCGAGGTCATCGTCGCCGACGCCGGACATCAGTGGATCACCTGGGACTTGCGTACCCGAAAGGCATACGACCACCACTGTGAACCTGGCGCGGCGAGCTACCCGGATGACTGGCCGACGTGGACCTCATCTCGCGCGTCGCGTCATAGGTACAGTCCTGGCGAGCGGGCGCAGATGCGTGGCCTGCGAGCCGCAGGGATGTCATCGGCACAAGTAGGGGCAGTGCTGGGACGCACAGCGGTAGCCATAGAGCAGCAGTGGAGTCGCAGCGAAGATGTCACAGGCAACGACGTCAAGGTAATACCGCGAACAGACTCAGGAAATTGCTTCGACTCTTCGGAAACGGGGCGAGAGGGACCATGCGATACCGGCGGCGAAGCCTCTTCGCCTACCTAAAGCCGATCTAGCTTTGGAGCCTTATGTCCTCGGCTACCTCTTGGGCGACGGCGACACTGCAGGAAGCGGCTCGGGTAGCATGCCATCCCAGTGACCGTGTCGTGGCTTATCGAGGAGTTCGGAGCACTTGGCTACAGCGTTACTGCCTATGCAAATCCTGCGCATATGGGCGTGAGAGGAATCAGGGAAACATGGCGTTTGGTTGGTCTGGCGAAGGGCAAGCACGTCCCAGAGGTCTACCTGCGCAGCTCCTTTTCCCAGCGACTCGCACTGTGCAGGGCCTGATCGATTCAGACGGTCACGTCGATAGTCACGGGTGCTATCGCTTCACCAACACAAACAAGCGCTTGATCGAGAATTTTACCGAGTTGGTTAGGAGCCTGGGCTGCATCGCGCAAATGAGGCGTCGAGGTCCGCGCACGCGGGCAGGGCACCAGACGCGGGAATCGTGGGAAGTCATCGTGCCGACGTCGCTGCCGCTGGCGCGGCTTCCCCGGAAGAGCGCTCGCGGCGCGCCACGACTGGAGCCGCGAGCAGGCTGGGCGCTACATCGTGGACGTGCGGCCGGTGCCGTCCGTGCCAGTCCGGTGCGTACAGGTGGACAACGCCGACCAGCTGTACCTCGCGGGCTCCGGGATGATCCCAACGCACAACTCGACTCTCGCGCTGGACCTGGCCAGGTCAGCGGCGGTTAAGCACACCCTGCCGACGGTGATCTTCAGCCTGGAGATGAGCCGTAACGAGATCACCATGCGGCTGCTGTCCGCCGAGGCGCGGGTGTCGCTGCACAGCATGCGGACCGGGCAGATGGGCGAGGAGGACTGGACCAAGCTGGCCCGGCGGATGGGCGAGGTCGCGGACGCGCCGCTGTACATCGACGACTCACCGAACATGTCGATGATGGAGATCCGGGCCAAGTGCCGCCGCCTCAAGCAGCGGCACGACCTCAAGCTGGTCATCATCGACTACCTGCAGCTGATGAGTTCGCCCAAGCGGGTGGAGAACCGGCAGCAGGAGGTCTCCGAGATGTCCCGCTCGCTCAAGCTGCTGGCCAAGGAGATCGAAGTTCCGGTCATCGCGATCTCCCAGCTCAACCGCGGCCCCGAGCAGCGCGGTGACAAGAAGCCCTTGCTCTCTGACCTGCGTGAATCGGGCTGCCTCACGGCGGGCACCCGGATCCTGCGGGCTGACACGGGCGCTGAGATCTCGCTCGGAGACATGCTGGCGTTCGGAGAGCGGGACATCCCCGTCTGGTCCCTCGACGAACGGCTGCGGCTGGTGCCGCGAACGATGACGCACGCCTTCCCGAGCGGGACCAGGGAAGTGTTCCGGGTCCGTCTGCGTTCCGGCCGCGAGGTCGAGGCCACGGCGAACCACCCATTCCTGACCTACGACGGCTGGCAGCCCCTGAGGCGGCTCAGCGCCGGATCCCGGGTGGCAGTGCCCCGGTACACGCCCGGCCCGCTGAACCTGCAGCCCCTGCCGGAACCCGAGATCATCATGCTTGCTCACATGTTGGGTGACGGCTCATTCGTACGGAACCAGCCGATCCGGTACGCCAGCACCGATGAGGAGAATCTGGCAGCGGTGACGGCCGCTGCGCGTCACTTCGGGATCACGGCAGTCCGTGATGAGCATGAGGTCGCGCGGTGCACCTCACTGAGGCTGCCCGCACCGCAGCGGCTCACCCATGGTCGCCACAATCCTGTAGCGGCGTGGCTCGACTCACTGGGCCTGTTCGGCCTGCGGAGCCACGAAAAGTTCGTACCTGCGCCGGTTTTCTCGGTTCCAAGGGAACAGGTGGCGCTGTTTTTGCGGCACCTGTGGGCCACCGATGGCTGCGTGTGGTGGGACGCGGAGGTCCGGCAGGCGCGCATCTACTACGCATCAACGAGCCGGCGGCTGGTCGACGACGTGGCGCGGCTGCTGCTGCGCTTCAATGTGATGACCCGGGTCAAGGAAATCCGCAAGGGTGACGACCGGCCTTCCTATCACCTGCTGGTCCAGGGTGCAGAGAACCAGTTGCGGTTCCTGGATGAGGTCGGGGTGCACGGGGCACGAGCGGCCATGGCGCGTACGTCGCGGGAAGCTCTCCTCTCGGTGAAGGGCAATACCAACCTGGACACGATTCCCAAGGACGTCTGGGACAGGGTCAGGGCCGTGCTGGCCGAGCGGGAGATGTCGCACCGTCAGTTCTCCGCGGCGCTCGGCACCAAATCCTGCGGGAGCACGCTCTGGAAGCACGCGCCCGGCCGTGAGCGGCTGGCGCGGGTCGCGGCTGTTCTCGACGACGCTGACGTGGAGATGGTGGCGACGAACGACGTGTTCTGGGATGAGATCACGTCCGTCGAGAGCCTGGGTGAGCAGGCCGTGTACGACGCCACGGTGCCCGGTACGCATAACTTCGTGGCCAACGGGATCAGCCTGCACAACAGCATCGAGCAAGATGCCGACGTGGTGATCCTGCTGCACCGTGAGGATGCTTATGAGCGGGAGTCGCCCCGGGCTGGCGAGGCGGACCTGATCCTGGCCAAGCACCGCAACGGCCCGACCACCACGGTGACCGTGGCCTTCCAGGGCCACTACAGCCGGTTCGTGGACATGGCCCCCGCCTGATCCGTTGCTGGCTGCGGGCACGTTGGTTCCCGCGCCGGGGAAGACGCAGCGGGTGCCCGGGGTGCCGTAGACTATCCGGGCATCAAGCGCTCGTAGCTCAACGGATAGAGCATCTGACTACGGATCAGAAGGTTGGGGGTTCGAGTCCCTCCGAGCGCGCCACCGAAACCGCAGGCCAGCATTATGGTCACGGGTAACGTCGCCGCTCTCGTCGCCATCTGGCCGGATTCTGGCCGGATTGGTCATGCCAGCAGCGATCTTGTGAATCTTGGCCAGCGCCGCCCGGCCCCGCTGCAGGTCCTCGTCACTGGCGTGAGTGTCGGTGATCCGCCGCAGCCCGGCCCGCCAGAGCAGCCGCCCGAACTCGTCGGAGTACCACTCGGGATGCACGGGGATGCCTGTCCGGTCCGCTTGCCGTTGGGTGATTTCGGCTCCTCGATCAGGACGCGGTACTCGACCAGGACGCGCGCCTGGTTGACCTTGGCCACCACGGGCATGCGCCTAATCTTGAATCCGATCATGCTGAGTCCTAATGATGGCTGACCAGCACGAGCACGAGCACGACCACCATCGCGCCGAGGACCACGCCCATGATGATCACCCCGGCGTTGGTCAGGCCAGCCAGGTGCAGCCGCTCTGCTCGCGCTTCGGCGCGCTTTGCCTGTTCGCGCTCGGCCTTACTCGGCTTCGGCGGATTCCTGGCCCACGGGGGCGGTGGAACGCGCGGCCCGCGCCCGGCTCGGCCGCTGAACGGCCGCCACTTCGGCCCCCCGAACCGCCAGTTCCATGACAAGTTATCCGGGCTATACGGATCGTTCGGGTCATCCATCGGCACCTCGCGGGTGAACGCCTGCTTAGCTCCGAGTATGAGGCAGTCAGACGCCAGCGTCGGCGCTCAATCGGCTTTGACGCAGGATATTCGGGGAAGCGCTCCGAGGAACGCGCTCAGGCCGGGCGTCTCATACATCTCTCACAGACTGACCGGACACAGCGCCGGACGAGCACTCTCGTACTGGACACCTGATAGACCCTGACTTGCGGATACGGACGACAGCTGACGGGCCGGACACCCTGCTCTGATCTACGGATTAGAAGGTTGGGGTTCGAGTCCCTCCGAGCGCGCTCGCCGCATCCGCAGGTCAGGGTCCTAATCAGGTCTCGTGAGAGATCGCCCTGACAGTAGCCGGAAGGCCGGATCTCTCCAGCATCTAAGCGATCTTGTGAATCCTAGCCAGTGCTGCACGCCTTTGGCGCGAGTCCTAAGCCAGGAGTGGCCTAGCCGAACGGGCCGGTCAGCCCGCAAGAACCGCGCGGTTCAGTCAGGCCGCAGGAACAGGGCCGCGCGCGTGCGGGCTGCGATCGCGGCGGGGACGGACGCGAGGAGGTTGCCCCCGACGACTAGCGCCAGCGGCGCCGCGATCAGCGTGAGCAGCGGAATCTCGGTGAACGGCACGACGCCCAGCGAATCAGCGAATCCGCGCCAGCCCACGCGGCCCGCAGCGACTCCCAGCGGGGCGCCGATGAGGACCGCGATCAGCAGGGTGAGCGTGGTCTGCCAGGCCACGGCGGCCCAGACCTGGCGGCGGGTCATGCCCAGCGCCTTCAGCACGGCGAACTCGTGCCGGCGTCGGCGGACGTTGACCAGCACCGTCATCGCGAGCGAGAGGCCCGCCGCCGTGGCCAGGCCTACCGCGAGGGCGAGCGGCTGACCGCCGAGTTGCTGCGCGTTGAGCACCGATGACGCCAGCTGCGGCGGCAGTTCGTAGGTCCCGCCGTCCGTCCCGTCCGGGTTGGCCGAGACGATGCGGTGCACCAGCGCGGCCCGCTGCGCGGGCGTGGTCCCGGGCCGCAGGTCGATGGCCGCGACCGAGGGGAAGACCGGCTGCGACACGTCGGCCGCCGGCCCGAAGCCGCGCCGGTAATGGCGAGCAGCGTGTTCTCGGACAGCATCGCACCCTGGCCGAGCGAGACATGATCGGCCAGGCCCACGCCGAACGAGGGCAGCGTTACCGTCCCCACGATGGTGAGCCGCCGCGCGAACTTGGCGTCGCCGACGGCGATCGTGTCGCCGACCTTCTTGCTCAGCTGCCGGAGGGTCACCGCGCCCAGTTCGATCTGGTCGTTCCCGGACAGCGGATGGCCGCTGGTAGTCGGCGGCTCGACCGCGCCGAGGTGCCGCTCCAGGCCGAGCACCGGAAGGGTGAGCCGTCCGCCGACCGGAATCTGCCCGAAGCCGAACTCCGACCAGCCGGCCACCGCCGGCTGGCCCGCCAGCAGGCCGACCATGGCGTCCTGGCGCAGGTCAACCACAGGGTCTTCGGCGAGGTTCTGGTCGAGGAAGTTGCCGTAACTTCCCTCGGCCTGGACGAGCACGTCCCAGTTCCAGCCGTACCGCACCGGGTGGCTGACCAGCCCGGTCAGGCTCGCGCCGAACACCACGGCGGCGACCATCGCGGTGACAGCGACGACCGAGCCGCCCAGCGTGCTGGCCTGCCGCACGGCGCCTGCCGTGGCGCCGCCGCTGAGCGCGTTCCTGGTGCCCACCACCGCGGCGGCCGGCAGTCCGGCCGCGATGGCCGCGCGCGTGACAGCGGACCTTTCGGCGCCCACGGCCTGCCTGGCCGGGCGGACCGCGCGCAGCGCCAGCACCCCGAGCAGTCCGGAAAACAAGACGAACAGCGCGGGCAGGCCCGCGCCGAAGATGAGGGGGTCCGCGTAAAGGCCCTTGCCGGGGGCGAAGAAGCGGACTGGTCCTACCGGTGCCAGCGGGGACAGCGCAACCGCCCCCGCGGCGGTGATCACGATGATGCCCGCGACGGGGATCACCCCCGGCAGAGCCGCCACCAGGGCAGCCTGCCTGCGGCTGGCGCCGAGCGCCCGCAGCCTGAGGGCGTCCGGCGCGGTCCTGCTCAGGAGCTGGGCCATCGCCAGGCTGGTAAGAACCAGCGCGGCCACCGCCGTGATCGCGCCGAATACGGTCAGCGCGATCACCTCTGGCTGGATTGCCTGCTGAACCTCGTCCTGGACGGCCCTGGTCCGCTTGACGCTGAACGTCAGGCCCGCGTCCTGCGTGTGGGTAACGTGGTCCGACTCTGTCTCCAGGCTGGAGACCAGTGCGGGCAGCTGGCGCCGCAGGTCACTGACGCCGGCGTCGCCGGCCGTCAGGCGCAGGCCGACCCAGGCGAAGCCGTAGTACTTATCGATGAGTTGCGCGGTGGCGCCGGGGAAGCGTGGCGCCCTCCGGGTTGTCGGCCTGGTTGACGAGCGTCGGCGGGGTGTACGCGATCGCGGCGATCCGGAAAGAGCGGTAGTCCGTCGCAGGGTGCTGCTGGCCGCCGCTCAAGAACACGTAGGTCACCCGGCCGCCGACACCGACACCGAACAGGGCGGCGATCTCCGGGGACAGCACGATGTCGGTGGTGGACGCCAGCGGCGGCAGCTTCCCGGACACCACCGTCATCGCGTCCTGGGTGAAGCCCGCGCCGTCCACGCTGCCGGTCAGGCTGGCCGTGATGAACGAGTCGTCGATCTTGCCGCGGACCACCGGCAGCGCGTTCAGGCCGACGTACGTCCCGTGGGAGACGACGCCGGGCAGCGACCACAGTCTCTTGATCGGCTCCATGAGCGGGAGGCCCGGCAGTGCGCCCGGCACGTTCACCTGCACGTCGCTCGCGTTGATGGCCTTCAGGTACCGGCCGTAGGCCCCCGCCGTTGACCGCGCCCCGGCCAGGGCGGCAAGGGCCACCGCGCCCAGCACGCCGCCGAGCAGCGTGACGACGACCGCTTGGCGCCAGGAGGCGCGCAGCATCGACCGCCAGCACACCAGCGCGATGGCCATGCCCTATGCTCCGCTCGACGGGTACGCGAGGTGCCCGTTGCCCCCCGACACCGCCATTGTGCTGCCAGCGCGGACCGCTGCCCAGGGTGCTTGCACGAGACCGGGCAGTCGGGCTGGCATCACCGAGTCCTCCGAGCGCGCCACCGTCTCCCCAGGTCAAGACGCTGGCTCCGCAGAGTCCGGCTCGTCGTCTTCATCATTTAGCGGCATTTTGGCCGCATCAGTCATTCCGGCCGCGTCGTCGAGGCGGTCTGCGTAGCGGTCCATCTTGCCGGGGTATAAGTGCCCTGCGAGTTCCGTTAGCCGGCGTTCGAGGAAGCGCCGTTCGGCGCCGTCGTCGGTGAGTTGTCTCGCACGTCGATAGGCGTCACGCGCCTCGTCGGTCCGGCCGAGACGTCGCAAGAGTTCGGCCCTGGTCGAATGCAGGTAGCTGAAGTCCTCGAGACCGAGTTGGTTGACTATGCGCAGGCCGGCCTTGGGGCCTTCGGTCTCGGCGATGGCGATGGCGCGGTTGAGCTCCACGACGGGCGAGCCGGTCAGGCGGTGAGCTCGCCGTACAGCGCCGCGATGGCGCCCAGTCGCACGGCACCTCGGCGTGCAGCGAAGCGATGGCGGCCTGCAGGACATAGGGCCCGCAGCCGCGCAGGGCGAGCGCGCAGTCGAGTTCCGCGCGTCCAGTGGCGAATTCCTGCTGGTGTTCCAAGTGACCGGTCCTGATCGCTGAGCAGCACGAGCTCGCCGTCGCTAAACCGCGCCTCGCGACGGGAGTCGTGCAAGAGCATCATCGCCAGCAGCCCGTGAACCTGGCTTGTCCGGCAGCAGTTCGGCCAGCGCGCGTCCCAACCAGATTGCCTCCGCCGCCAGCTCGTCGCGACCGCCGTAACCCTCATTGAAGATCAGGTAAACGACGGCGAGAACGGCGTCGAGACGATCGCGGAGCAGGTGAACCGGTGGCACGACGGGATCCCCGGCAGCTTTGATCTTTCGCTTGGCCCGCACCAGCCGCGGCCATCGTGCGCTCCGGTACCAGGAAGGCACGGGCGATCTCGTCGGTGCTGAGCCCGCCGAGAAGCGCCAAGGGCCAGCGCAACCTGCGCCTCGACCGCAAGCGCAGGGTGACAGCAGGTGAAGATGAGGCCTCAGGCGCTCGTCCGGAAACGTCGTGGTCTTCATCGGCACCTCAGCACGATTGCTCGCGACGAGCAAGCCAAACTTGGTCGCGAGGACCCGGTCGCGGCGGATGCGATCCGTCGCTCGATTCCGAGCCGTCCGCATCAACCAGGCGCGCGGGTTACTGGGGACGCCGTCGCGTGGCCATCGGTCGGCGGCCATCGCGAACGCCTCCTGCGCGGCTTCCTCGGCGAGGTCAAAGTCGCCGAGGATGCCGATCAGGGTGGCCAGGACGCGGCCCCATTCCTCGCGGAAGACCTGTTCGAGCGTTGCTACCGATACACCTCCGAGGGGCGGATCTCGACGGCGCCCCCATAGCGTGCGGCAGGGACGCGGCCGGCCACCTCGATGGCCGCGTCGAGGTCGTCGGCCTCGAGGATGAACGAACCGCCGACGGCCTCCTTCATCCCGACGAACGGGCCGTCCGTTGTCAGGGTCTTGCCGCCTTCGACCCGCACGGTGGTCGCGTTCTCGGGCAGGCCCATCGGCAGCCCGGGGGTGACGCCAGGCGTCTGATTGATCCCTT
>CAVXCV010000013.1:0-88962 GCA_963760405.1 uncultured Actinomycetes bacterium
GTGGTGGCAGAGCCTAGCGATCTTTTGATTCCCTATGTGGGGGCCACTGGCCTGAGTACGCTGTCCACTCAGCGGGCCGCAGTTGATCGCAACATAATACTATGCCGACTACGCGACCAGGGGATTTCGGAGACGCTCGTTAACTACCTGAATTCAGATCGCGGCCAGTCAGTACGCCGGATTCTAGTACATGGTCAACCTCCCAGCTTGACTCTTAAAATCGCCCGCCAGTTTCCTATCCCAATGGACATCACCCTCGGGGAGGCGGCCACGTCGGACGATGTTGGATTTCTTCCTCTCTCAGCACGGCTGGATGATCTGCTATGGCGCTGAGTTGCGACCTGTCCCCGCTCGCATACCAGGCATTGTATGAGGCGATTGCTGCGCAGTCAGATCTGCGGTCGGCGGCCGTTGCACGCATCAAACAGACCGGCGGAGACCAGGAAACACTACATGCCCTCAGCAGTGCTTACAATTCGCTATGGGAACTTCAGCTAAAGCAAGCCGCTGGTAACCCAACTAAGTTGTGGCCAATGGACGAGAGGCATGCGCGACTCGCTACCTGGCTGCTTGCGTTTTTGCGCCGTCGGCTGAAGCGCCCCAGCGAGGAATTCTCCGCACATCTGCGCAAGATCGTAGCCGATGAAATGCACGCCCGCTTCGGTTTGGTTACGCCGTCAGATGCATTTCAACCGACTGTAATCGCATGGACGCTAGGTCAAGTTCGTGGCCGCCTAGACGTATCGCTTCCAGCTATCCCCGCAACTGCCATATCCGATCCAGACGTTGCTCTCGCCTACACCGGCCTTATAGTTCATCTCCTCGATCTGCAAGGCGTCGATCAACCGTGGCCTGAAGTCGCTGGCTCCGCTAGCCTGTGGCGCAGCGCGGGAATCATAGACGGTCTTAAAACACAGCCAGGCTATCAACTGGCGCCTGCTATCAAGGAGGCAATGCAACAGGCCAGGGATGTCATCCCGCCCCTAGTCGCGAGTGTACTGTCGGCTCACTGGACGGAGTTTCAGGTTATGCGTAACGGGCTTACGCACGTTTGGGGAACATCGAAGCAATACACGTTCCGCGAGCTAGCAACACGCGTAGGCCAGTGGCGCGATATTGAGCTATCGATTCGAGGCATTACCTATTTCGTTTTCAGCGAGGTATCACTGAGTGTCCTTGAGGATCCCGAGTTTGACGCCAATCAACTTCTTGACGACATCTTTCGAGAACTCAGTAGCTATATGGATGGCTAACATAGCAACAGCCCAGGGCTATAACTTGCGCCGACTGCCAGGGGCACGACCAGCGAGCAAGGAGCTGGAGCATGGCTGAGATCACAAGACGCCGCCAGGGAGAACTCTTGCAGGCGGCTCTTCGACGTTGGAGGATCAGCCGGAGGGTCTTCCGGCAGGGAGGTATTTCGTAGGGTGGAGCAGTCCGTGGGGTCGACGGATTTCGAGAAGTCGGAGTATCCGAAGCAAGCCAGGCGTTCGCCGTTTGAGAAGATCGTGCGGTTCAGCACCATCGGGGCGGTCAAGGGCGGATGGCTGGTCAAGAACAAGGGACAGTGGATCCTGACCGACGAGGGCCGAACGCCTTGGCAACGTTCCCGGACCCCGAGGATCTTTTTCGGGAGTCAGACCGGCTTTATCGGATCTGGAGTAAAGGCCAACCCGACATCGACGACACGGTCGTCGAGGAGGGCGGAAGAGGCGAGTCTCGTGGCGACTATCACGCTGGAAGAGGCCGAGGAGACGGCCGGAAAGCCATCCACGACTACTTGTCGGCTATGCCTCCATACGATTTTCAGAATCTCGTCGCCGCTCTACTGCGGGCCATGGACTACCACGTCACCTGGGTAGCGCCGCCCGGACCGGATAAAGGCGTCGATATTGTGGCCTATAACGATCCGCTCGGTGCGACTGGCCCCCGGATCAAGGTGCAGGTCAAGCGACGGGCTGACAATATCGCCGTGCAGGAGGTCCGTTCGTTCATGGCGGTGCTCAGTACCAACGACGTTGGCATCTTCGTCACGACGGGCGGGTTCACTAGTGAGGCTCAGTCAGAAGCACGCCAGCAGGAGAGCCGTCGAGTGTCGCTGCTGACGATGGACGATTTGATAGACCTTTGGGTCGAGCATTACGAACGACTGCCGGAGTCCGACAAGCAATTGCTTCCCCTGCGGCCGATCTACTATCTGGCGCCGTCGTAGCCCATCGAGTTGCTTGGCCTGTTCAGCAAGCGCCTATCGGTTGGCTGTGCTGAACGATGCAGCTGCCAACGAACCGGGCGCTCGTACCTTCTCACCCATCGCCAGCACGGCGGTGACCAGATCCAGCAGTGGCCCGCGCAGGTCGTTCTCGGCCACCAGCACCTGCTTGCCGCTGTCCACGCTAACCTGGTAGAGGCGGCAGCCGGGAACCGGCCGGTACGGCGGCGGGACCGCCAGGGCACGCCGGGCCGAGGTCCTCCCACTCAGGCCCGTCGCCCCAGCCAGGAGTGCAGGTGTCCACCACCCGGCGCTGCATCGCGCCGTCCCGCTCGATCCGGGTCGCCACGACCCTCATCAGCCCATCCTGCTCCCCAGCCGGGCATCAAGCGGCGGACAACCCCGCTCCTTCCAGAATGACCGTGCGCAGCATCGAGTGCAGCAGCCACACCGCATCCTGCGTGCTCGCCGGCGTACTGCGCACCGGCCGGGCCCGGCTGCGGCCGCTGATCCCCGGCAGGGCGGCCACCGTCACGCTGCACCAAGCCTGCCGCGCCCGCAAGGACCTGGTGCGCCACCGGGTCGCGGTGGGCAGCCAGCTGCGCGCCCACCTGCTGGCCGCGTTCCCCGCCGCGGCGGGCCTGTTCTGCAAGCTCCACCCGGCGATCAGCCTGGCGTTCGGGGCCCGCTCCGGCTGCCAGGTCCGGCGGCTGGCTGTAGGAAAAACGGCTGGCCGCCTGGCTGAAAGCCGCCAGCTACAGCGGCCGCATCAGCCCAGCCGACCTCTACCAGCGGCTGACGCCGGCGCCGCGGGGCGCCACCGGCGGCCAGGGAGCCGCCAGCGCCCAGGTGACCCGCGCCCTGGCCGCCGTGCTGGCCAGCCTGAACACCCAGATCAAAGCGCTGGAAGCCCAGATCGCCGCCCAGCTCGCCGAACACGCCGACGGGCACATCTTCACCTCGCTGCCCCGCCCGGGCACATCCCCGCCGCCCGCTGCTCACCGGGATCGGCGACTGCCGGGCCCGCTCGCCGAACCCCAGGCGCTGATGCTGGCCGGCGCCGCGCCGTCCACCCGCCAGTCCGGCAAGCACAAGGCCGTCACCTTTCGCTGGGCCGTCAGCAAACAGCTACCCGATACCATCTGCGACTTCGCCGGCGGCTCCCGCCACACCAGCCCCTGGGCCGCCCAGATCTACACCGACGCCATCGCCCGTGGCAAAGACCGCCCCCTGGCAGTACGGATCCTGGCCAGAGCGTGGCTGTATGTGATCTGGGAATGCTGGCACCACGGCGTCAGCTACCACCCGGCCCGCCACCGCGGCCTCCACCGCCTGCTTACCGCCAAGGACGCCGACGCGGACCAGGCCGCATGACCGAGAACAACCTGAATTTCAGGCGGATCAAACCCCGAGCTTGACACAGGGCTACTCATCCATCTACGTCCAAGCGCGTCCCGCCCACGGCCACGACCGTCGATGAGCAGCACGCATAACCGGTCATGCACACCCTTACACCGCCGTTCTTAATCCTGAAAAGCGGAAGGTCGGCGGTTCGATCCTGCCTCCTCGACGACGGTCGGATAGCGGTCTGCGCCGTGCTTGGCGATGAGCTTCCGCACCAGTGTCATGTCCGCTGGTTATCGCTCAGCCTCCCGGGGAATCACAGTGCGGTGGCGCAGGCAGACCCAGACGGACAGGTCACCGTTGGTGTACCGGAGGACGAACCAGCGGGTGCCGCAGACTTCACAGCGCGGCTGCTTGACCCCGGATCCCAGCCACAGATGCCAGCGCCTCATCGTCACCCCGTCCCTACGCCCGGGATACCAGCGATGCCCAGGGCCTTATGGGCCCGGGACTGCCAGAGTTCTGCCTGCTCCAGCCGGGCGGCCACCTTGACCTGCTTCCCCGCCAGGAACTTCACCAGCTCGGGCCCGTCCGCCAGCCGAAGCCCGGCCGGCTCGCCGGGGAAACCCCTGTGCTCCAGCAGGTAGGCAGTGCTGGCGGGGGTGTTGCCCAGGCTGACCAGGTACTTCCGCAGCTTGGCCGTGGCGGTCGCGGCGCTGTGCTCGGCCTCGTTCACGGTGTCCCCCCGGCCAGCTTCGCGGTTGTGATGTCGTGCGCCTCGCCGTGGTAGCCCTCGGTGTCAGCCGCGGCCTGGCCGCCGTCTTGGTCCTGGCTGTCGCCGGCCTGCTGGGGCAGCACGATCCGGGTCAGCTCTTGCGCTATCTGCTCCCGCGACAGGTTGCCTGCGAACGCCCCCAGCTCTGCCAGCTTCTCAGCCAGGGCATCCCGCAGCTCCCGTACATCGGGCATCATGCGGGGCTCGTAGTGGCCGTTGTAGAACTCGGGGTTCCAGTCCTTGGCCTCGTGATCCCACGCGGGGCCGCCCGGCCGGTAGATGGCGAACCTGCCCAGCTGGTACTGCGCGTAGTGCGACTGCTGGTGGTGGTACATCTCCGGGGGCACCGTGCGGAGCCACCGGCTGATGATTTCCCAGCCGATCCTCATAGCCAGGTCGCCCGGCTGGCTGTTCCGGAAGCCATCGGCAGGGTTGGCCTGAGCCAGGTGCCAGAGCATCGCCAGGTATTTGTCCGTGTACGCAGGCAGCTGGCCGGGGTCGAATTCAATCGTGATGCTGGTCTTACCGTGTGCCGTGCTCATGATCCGGCCTCCATCTCCATTTCTGGCTGCTCCCGGGCAGCGCGTTCACGTTCTGATTGCCGGGTCACCCATGTGTGCCCGGACAGCATTTCGGCGGTAGCCTCACGCCGGGTCGGGAACCATCCGGTCCAGGCGTCGGCGTCGGTGCGCAGCGCATTCCAGGTCGCGGGCAGCTCGGGACGGCCGTAGCGGGAAACCATCCCCGCCAGCTCCCAGCGCCCGCCCTTGTGCTCCTGGGTCAGCACGTCGTAATCCCGGAACCCCGGCTGCTGGGGCTCCTCGGGCTCGCGGCGGCGGTAACGGACCCGGGTCACTGCCCGGCCTCCAGCTCCAGGTACCGGGCGACGATGCCCTCATGCCGGATGGCCTCTGACTCGATGTCGGCCAGCTGCCTGACCGTGACGCCACCGAAGGACGCCGGATCCTCACGCATCAGAGGCAGAAGATCCCTGGCCAGCCGGGCCTGCTCCTGGTGCTCGTGCACCGCGTAGTCACGGCAGGGCAGGCAGGTCACGCTGGCCGGATTCTGGGACGTCATGGCGAACGGCCGTCGCTTGTCACAGCCAGTCCGGACCGTCTTGGGCAGGCCGGACGCCAGCCCAGTGGCCCCGGTCAGCAGGTCGCGCATGGCAGCGTGGCCCATCAGCTGGTCATGCTCTACATGGATGTGCGGGTCCTTCACTGCCCGGCCTCCCGCTCCTCCACGGCGGCCCGCTCGATCGCCGCGCAATACTCGGCGTCGTCCATGCCGAACTTGCCTTCGCACTGCGTCCAGAGCCGGTGCTGGCCATCCGCCCAGTCCCGGTAGTCCTGCCGGGCCTGGTCCTCGGTGATGGCCCTCGCCTCGGCCACCTGCTGCCAGCTCGCCCCAGCCTTGACCGCCCCGTCCACGTCGGCCGGATGCCGGTAATACCGGGCCAGCACTTCGCCGGTCGCCAGGATCTCCAGGTGCTCGGCAGCGGTCAGCGGCTCAGTGTTGCCAGCCCCGTGCTTGTGTGGGTCGTACTCCCCGCGGGCCTTCAAGATCGCGTAGGACCGGGCCAGCAGGTCACGCTGACGCAGCTCCTCGTGCCGTTCGCGGGCATCGGACGTGCCCTGGTACCGGCTGGATGCCTCGTAGTAGGTGATGGCCGGGGACTGCTGTTCCTGTGCCGGTTCCATGTCAGACCGCCTCCAGCTCCGGCTCGGCGGGCTGCGCCCCGGCCTGGGCTGTGGCCTGGCGCTCGGGTTCGGTGATCAGCTCAGCGGCCCGGCCTGCCTGGTTCGCGGCCTGGACGACGAGCTTGGGGTCGCCCTTGATCGTGGTAATCCAGCTGTTCAGGTAGGCCGCGCTGTTGTCCGTCACCTCGGCCGTGTCGATACCGGTATCGGCGCACAGAAACGCTGCGCCCATCTCGGCGCACAGCTCCTCGATCCCGCGCTCGTGCCCCTTGTAGACACCGGGCGTGGCTACCGCGGCCCGGTTCAGCCGACCGGCGTGGCCGGTGGAGTGAACCGCCTCGTGGAACCGGGTGGCGTAGTACCCGGCGGCCGAGCGGTGCTCGCCGACCGGCGGGACATGCACGGTGTCCTGGGCCGGGATGTAGTGCGCCTGGCCGTGGACGTCATGGCGGATCTTCGGGCCGCCAGCCTGGCCGTGGTAGGCATCCAGCACCGCCTGCGGCCCGGGAACCCGCTCATGCTGGTACTGGCGGGCCGGAGCGGTGAACTTCTCCGGCAGTCCCTCGGTCTGCTCCGCGTTGAACACGCGGAAAGCCGAGGCGACAAAGCTCAGCGGAAGCTCCAGCTCCCCCGTCCGCTCGTTCCTGACCGGCTCCGCGTCCTTCTTGACGTACTCCTTCCAGAGCATGACCGTGGTCGCGCCGCGCCCATTGGCCTGGTTCTCGCCCTTGCGGACGTGCCCGCCAAGCTCGTTGATCTGGTGCACGGTCCCCCACCACGGCGACAGGTAGCCGCGCTCCTGTGCCGTCATGGACAGCAGGAGCGGATTCACGCCCTTGTACGGCTTGCCAGTGCTCATCGACCGCGGACGGCCACCCGCTACCCACGGCTTCCGCCACGGCGCGGTCCCACGTTCCAGCGCGGCCACCATACGGTCCGTGACCTGCTGATAAATCTCGGCTGATCGTGTTGTCACGCTCCGGCTCCCAGGTGTCTTGGTGTCTGGCTACCAAGACCACTGTACGGAGTACCTCTGACATCGATAAGTGTAGCCCGTACACGGTCTTGTACGGCAGGCACCACAGAGGAACCAGGCAGGACGGTCGGTACCGGCGCGGGAGCCACCGAATCCTTGAGAACTCAAGAGCGCGTGTGATCAACGGATTCTGGCCTGTGCCGTGTATTGCGCCCCGCACGGGCCAGTGCCCAGCTGATGAACCAAATGGAGACAAACGATGTTCGGTTACGCCCCAGAGTCAGTCATCCAGGATGCCGATAATCCGCACTTGGCCATGTGATCCGTAGATCAGCGCGGGGCGTTCAGCTAGAGCTGCGGGGAGCCGGGCGGAGCGAGCCCTGGCCGTCGCTGGGTTGCGGGGCAGGGTCCTGCTGCCTGTCCGGCGCGGTGACCCCACCACCTGGGCTGCTCCCAGTCTGCAGGGCTGGAGGTGCGGGGGCATCTGGCTGCACCTCAGGGCTTTGGCTGCCGGTGTCTGGTTTCGCGCCGGGGCGAGTTGGGTGGCGGGGTGCCTTGCGGTGGGTGAAGAATCGGGTGCGCAGGGTCCGGGGGTTCGCTGGCCGGGGTAGCTGGCTGGAGCGCGGGGCGGTGGGGGTGTGTGGGTGTAGTCGAGGTGGTGATCGGCCCTGGCCGCGTGCCGGGGCGGTTCCGGGTGGAGGTGGTGCGCTCCCCGGCCGGGGAGGCATCCGCGGAGACGGCCCTAGACGCTGAGGGGCTGCTGGCGGGGCGGGAGCAGTTCCAGCAGACGCTGCTGGCCTCGGGTGTGGCTGCGCGGCAGATCCTGACTCCGGCGGAACGCGCGGTCCGGGAGACGGGGCAGATGCTGTTCGGCGCGCTGCTGGGTGCGGGTGAGGTGGCGGGCCGGTACCGGGCGAGCATGGCGCTGGCGGATGAGCGGGGGCGAGGAGCTGCGGGTGGTGCTGCGGCTGGATGCGCCGGAGCTGGCCGGGCTGCCGTGGGAGGCCATGTACGACCCGGGCGCCGGGGGGTATGTGTGCCGTCAGCATCAACTGGTCCGCCACGTCCCGGTCGCCGCGGTCCCGCCGCCGCTGGCAGGTGGACGGGCCGCTGCGGATCCTGGGCGTGGTTTCCGCCCCGCGCGGCCTGCCGGCCCTGGATACCGGGCGGGAGCGTGAGCAGCTGGAGCGGGCGCTCGCGGGCTCGGTGGAGCTAGGGCCTGGCCGAGGTGGCCTGGGCGCCGGAGGCGACGTGGGCGGGGCTGCACGAGATGCTGCTGGCCGGGCCGTGGCATGTGCTGCACTTCATCGGGCACGGGGACTTCGACCCGGACCGGGATGAGGGGGTGCTGGCGCTGACCCGCGAGGACGGGCGGGCGGACCTGGTGGAGGCCAGCCGGTTCGCTGACCTGCTGCGCCAGGCCCGGCCGATGCCCCGCCTGGTCGTGCTGAACTCCTGCTCCGGCGCTGCGACCAGCGTCCAGGACCTGTTCTCGGGGACGGCGGCGGCGCTGGCCCGCGGCGGGGTCGCGGCGGTCGCCGCGATGCAGTTCGCGATCTCCGACTCTGCCGCGGTCGCGTTCGCCCGCGGGTTCTACGCCGCGCTGGCGCACGGCCGGGGCGTGGACGAGGCGGTGTCCGCGGGCCGGATCGCGATCCTGGGCACCAGCGGCCAGACCCTGGAGTGGATCACCCCGGTGCTGTACCTGCGCGGCCAGCACACCCGCCTGTTCACCCTCCCACCCGCCCGTACCGCCCTGCCACCGGCCGCCAGCAGCCCGCGGCCGCCCTGGCGGCCCAGCCCGCTAGCGTTCTCACCCGTCCGCCGCCCGCGCCCGTACCGTCCCGCCTGGTCCGCACCCTCACCGGCCACACCGACCGCGTGTATCGGGGTGGCGTTCAGCCCGGACGGCACCCTGCTCGCCACCACCAGCCACGACAAGACGGCCCGGCTGTGGGACACCGCCACCGGCCAGACCCTGCGCACCCTCACCGGCCACACCGACGTCGTGTACGGGGTGGCGTTCAGCCCGGACGGCACCCTGCTCGCCACCACCAGCGCGGACAAGACGGCCCGGCTGTGGGACACCGCCACCGGCCAGACCCTGCGCACCCTCACCGGCCACACCGATGCCGTGTACGGGGTGGCGTTCAGCCCGGACGGCGACCCTGCTCGCCACCGCCAGCAGCGACAAGACGGCGCGGCTGTGGGACACCGCCACCGGCCAGCCTCCATGCGCACCCTCACCGGCCACACCGACGCCGTGTACGGGGTGGCGTTCAGCCCGGACGGCGACCCTGCTCGCCACCGCCAGCACCGACAACGACGGCGCGGCTGTGGGACACCGCCACCGGCGCGTCCATGCGCACCCTCACCGGCCACACCGGCGCCGTGTCGGGGTGGCGTTCAGCCCGGACGGCACCCTGCTCGCCACCACCAGCTACGACAAGACGGCCCGGCTGTGGGACACCGCCACCGGCCAGCACCCTGCGCACCCTCACCGGCCACACCGACGCACGTGTGCGGGGTGGCGTTCAGCCCGGACGGCACCCTGCTCGCCACCACCAGCGACGACAAGACGGTCCGGCTGTGGGCGTGAGGTTCAGCCTCAGTCGATAACGGATCGCTCGATGTTGCCTGGCCTGCCGCGCCGGGCCGGGCCGGAGTGCCGCAGCCCGCCGCGGGCAGTGCCGCCTTGATCCCTACTGCGGCGCAACTCGGCAACGCTCTGCACGAGTGGCGTGGGCGACTCGGATATGTGGACCCCAAGCCCGCACGACTCGGATCGTGGCCCATGATCTGGAAGCTGGCGGACATCGCGGCTGACATCATGGCGGCCTGACGGACTGTCCGGGATCCTTGCCGCACCTGCCCCCGAGCACATCGTTAAGGGCCAGTCCGGCCTGAGCATGAGACGACGACCACTGCAGGGAGCCGTGAATGCTGAGGGCTTCGCCGGACAGTGGAGTGCGAGATTGGCTCCCGCATTGGCTCCCAGAGATCATCTCTGGGAGTGAAAGTGGTGGTCAGGGGCGGGATCGAACCGCCGACCTTCCGCTTTTCAGGCGGACGCTCATACCGACTGAGCTACCTGACCAGTGCCCTGGGCCGCTGGCACCCCTGGGCCACCGACCCAATGGGGAGACGCGGTCCCGAGCTGAGCGGTCCTGACGGGACTTGAACCCGCGACCTCCACCTTGACAGGGTGGCGAGCTAACCGACTGCTCTACAGGACCTTGCGCGGCCATCATACGGCCGACTGTGCCCCCAACGGGATTCGAACCCGTGCCGCCGCCTTGAAAGGGCGGTGTCCTAGGCCGCTAGACGATGGGGGCCAAGACGGCTACCGCCGCCGTGAACCCTTGGCGCCACCCGTCGGGGACGGCCCCAGCATAGGGGACAACTGGCGTGCCCGGCAAAGCGGCGCGGCAACGCTGGCGGGCGGGCTGGTAAGTGCATGATGAGACATCGAGTCGCACAGGACTACAGCAATACTTCAGCCATGCAGTTCCGCGCCGCCGAAGGCTGGAATTAGCGAGGTTGGTGGTGTCCGCGTTGCCGGAGGGACGGGCTGGACATGGGCGGTCCCGGAGATGGGGCGGACGGAACTTCGTCGGCGGAACCGCTTGCACAATCCGCGGAAATTCGACACGGTAAGCAATCACGTCATGACCCATGGTTATCACTATCGGTAGCGGAACCCGTCCCACCTATCGTCTTGCCGTTACATGATGCGGTGGAATGATCACATCGTGCAGTATGCGGGCTATCGCGGCCGGGCTGAACAGGAGAAAGAACAGCACCGTGCAGAACGGAGAGCACCCCCCGCTCCCCCGCAAGCCGGCTCATGCGTCCACAAATCCGGCCCACGCGTCAGCTCAGCCGGGCCGCCCGGCACGGCCGGGCCGCCCGGCACGGCAGGGGCGGCACCGGCAGCCTGGAGCGCCGCCAGCGGCCGGGCAGCCAGCCCTGGCCAGCCGTGAGGTCCGTGCCCTGTCGTCGGCCCAGGCCCTCTCCTCTGCGGGCGACCAGGTGGCCCAGGTCGCCATCGCGGTCATGGTCTACGCCCGGACGGGGTCGCCGTTCCTCACCGCGCTGGCGTATGCGCTGACCTACCTGGGCCCGCTGCTCGCCGGGCCGCTGCTCGCCGGGCCGCTGCTGGCCCGGCGGGCGGAGCGGTACCCGCCACGGCAGGCGGCGATCACGCTGGACCTGACCCGGGCCGGGCTGGTCGCGTTCATGGCGCTACCGGGGATGCCGGTATCCGGGGTGTATGGCCTGCTGCTCGCCACCATGCTGCTCGGGGCGCCGTTCTCCGCGGCCCGGGCAGCGCTGCTGCCGGGCGGCAACGTCAGCCGGCCGGTGCTCGGGCACGGCTTCCTGCCCCTCGGCCAGGCGGCCGGCTTCCTGATCGGCGGCGGGCTGGTAGCCGTGCTCGGCCCGCACCGGGCGCTGGCCCTGGACTCCCTGTCGTTCAGCCTGTCCGCGGGCATCCTGGCCCGCGGCGTGCGCGACCGGCCCGTCACACGGGCCGCAGCCAGCGCGGCCGCACGGCCGTCGCGGTGGGAGATAAGCCGGGCCTGGGGCTCTGCCATGTTCGGCCACCCGGTGCTGCGCAGCCTGGCCTGCTTCGGCTGGCTGGCCGGGTTCAGCGTGGTGCTGGAAGGCCTGGCCGCGCCGTTGGCCCAGATGACCGGCGGCGGGGCGGCCACCACGGGGCTGCTGATGGCCGCCGTGCCCGCCGGGCTGGTCGCCGGGGTATTCGTGCTCGGCCGGGCGGTCCGGCCGTCCGACCGGATGCGGCCGGTCGGCTGGCTCGCCATGCTGTCCTGCGCGCCGCTGCTGTTCGCCCTGATGCGGCCGCCGCTGCCGGTACTGTTGCTGCTGTTCGTACTGGCCGGAGCCGGCGCGGCGGACCAGTTCACGGCGGCCACAGCGGTCATGGCCGCGGTCCCGGCGGCGAGCCGGGGAGCAGCCGTCCGGATCGCGCGGGCCGGGCTGCTGGCCGCGCAGGGCCTGGGCATCCTGGCCGCCGGCCTGATCGCCCAGTGGACCAGCCCGCAAGCCACGGTGGCCTTGGCGGGCCTGCTCGGCCTGCTGATCGCGGCGGCGCTGGCCACCAGACGGACTGCACGGCACGGCGAACTGATCACCACGCTGCACGCCAGCCAGCACGGCACCGGTCCGTACCGCACCAGCCTGCGGCACGAGCCGCCTCAGCCGACCGCGGCGCCGCCAGTGCCGGCCGCCCCAGTGCCGGCCATCCCAGTACCGGTCATCCCAGTACCGGTCACCCCATGGCCGGCGCCTGCTCCGCGGCGGTCCCTGCACCGGGCGCCCCGTACCGCGCCCGGGCCGGTCCGGCTAGCGCTGGCCCGTCTTCTTGACCAGGTTCTCGGCGATCGAGCTGTCCTCGCCCTCCTCCGGGATGACAATCCATCCCGCCAGGTAGACAAGCACGAAGAAACCGCCGGTGAGCACGGTAAGCGCGGCGAACACGGCGCGGATGACGTTGGGGTCGATACCGGTGTACTCCCCGATCCCGGAGCAGACACCAGCCACTATCCGGCCCTTCCGGGTCCGGATTAACCGCTTAGTCGGATTTGCATCGTTCATGCTCTGATCATCCCTGATCGGGCCCGGTCCTGACACCCCGGCAGGCCGGGTCCTGACACCCGACCCGGGCCGGGTCCAGACAGCCGGACTCCACGCGCATACCCTGGCGGGAGAGCGCGTGATCAGTAGGAGGACCCGCCATGCCATCGTCCGGACCAGGCCAGCACGCTCCCGATACCGACCTGCTGCACATCGACCAGCAGCTGAGCCCGGACGAGATCCTGGTCCGCGACACCGTGCGGGCGTTCGCCGCGGACCGCGTGCTGCCGCATGTGGCCGACTGGTTCGAGGCGGGCACGCTGCCCCGCGAGATCGCCCCGGAGCTGGGCAAACTGGGCCTGCTCGGCATGCACCTGACCGGCTACGGCTGTGCCGGCATGGGCGCGATCGCCTACGGCGTGGCCTGCCGCGAGCTGGAAGCCGCCGACTCCGGGCTGCGCAGCCTGGTCTCGGTCCAGGGCTCGCTGGCCATGTTCCCGATCTGGAAGTACGGGTCGGAGGAGCAGAAAGAGGAATGGCTGCCACGGATGGCGACCGGCGACGCGATCGGCTGCTTCGGGCTGACCGAGCCTGACCACGGCAGCGACCCGGCGGGCATGACCACCCACGCCGAGCCCACCGGGAACGGCTGGGTGCTGTCCGGCAGCAAAATGTGGATCACCAACGGTTCGGTCGCTGACATCGCCGTGGTCTGGGCTCAGACCACGGACGGCATCCGGGGCTTCCTGGTGCCGCGCGGCGCGCGCGGCTTCACCTCCCGCGCCATCCACAAGAAGATGTCGCTGCGCGCTTCGGTCACCGCGGAGCTGAGCTTCGACGAGGTGAAGCTGCCCGCGGACGCCGTCCTCCCCGGAGTGAAAGGGCTCAAGGGCCCGCTGTCCTGCTTGACCGAGGCCCGGTACGGCATCGCCTGGGGGGTCACCGGCGCGGCCCGGGCCTGCCTGGAATCGGCCGTGCAGTACGCCACCACCCGGGAGCAGTTCGGCAAGCCGATCGGCGGGTTCCAGCTCACCCAGGGCAAGCTGGCCTGGATGCTCGCGGACCTGCAGCGCGCCCAGCTGCTCGCGCTGCACCTGGGCCGGCTCGAAGAGGCCGGGGAAGTCACCCCGGAACAGGTGAGCCTGGCCAAGATGAGCAACGTCCGGACGGCCATCGACATCGCCCGGCAGGCGCGGACCATCCTCGGCGCGAACGGGATCACGCTGGAGTACCCGGTGATCCGGCACGCGAACAACCTGGAGTCGGTGCTCACTTACGAGGGCACCGAGGAAATCCATGCCCTGGCCCTGGGCCAGGCGCTGACCGGCCTGTCCGCCTACCGCTGACCCGCAGGCTGGCGCGAAGGTGCGCGGGCGGCGGGGTGCGTTGCAGAAAAAGCGCCAGCCAGCCTCAACGGAGAGATAGCGCAGCCAGCGCAGCGTTGACGATGGAGCCGGCATCCAGGTCGTGCGCCCGGTACAGCTCGCTGACCGAGCCGGACTGGCCGAACGAGTCCACGCCGAGGCTCACCGCGGGCACGCCGAGCGCGGAACCCAGCCAGCTCAGCGTGTGCGAGGCCGCGTCGTGCACGGTCACGATCGGCGCCCGGTCGGGGAACGCGGTGCGCAGTGCGCCCGGGATGGACGGCGCGGTGGCGGTGCGCACGCCCTGGCGCAGGGTGCGCTGCCAGGCCCGGTACAGCCGGTCGGCCGAGGTGACGTCCACGACGTTCGCGGCGATGCCCTCCTCGGTCAGCTCGGCGGCGGCCGCGAGCACCTCGGGCAGCACCGCGCCGCAGCCGACCAGGTGCACCATGGGCGTGCCCTCGGCCAGCGGTCCCGCGTCTACCAGCCGGTAGGCGCCGGCCAGGACCTGGCGGCGGAGCACCGCGTCGCCCAGCCGGTCCCGGGCCGCCTGGAACGGCGCCTGGTCGATGGCCCGGGTGGTGAGCCGGAAGTAGAACGAGCCGCTGTCTACCGCGCCGGGCGCCGGACCCGGCGCCGCTGCGCCGGACGGCACGGCCACGGACGGCACCGCGGCGGGCGGCAGCCCGGCCGGGGCGCCGGACAGCACCGCGTTGGCGGCGGCGATGGCCTGCAGCGCACCGCACATCAGCCAGTCGAGCGCGGTCAGGTAGCCCGGCTCGATGAAGGTGACGTTGGGCAGTTCCAGGCCCACCGACGGAGTGATGGTGGACTGGTGCGCACCGCCCTCGGGAGCCAGGCTGACCCCGGACGGGGTGCCCGCCACCAGGAACCGCGCGCCAGAGTAGACGGAGTAGATGAACGCGTCCAGGCCGCGCAGCACGAACGGGTCGTACACGGTGCCCACCGGCAGCAACGGCTGGTCGGACAGGTCCCAGGCCAGCCCGAGCTGGCCGAGCAGCAGGAACAGGTTCATCTCGCTGATGCCGAGCTCGATGTGCTGGCCGTCCGGGCCCTCGGCCCACTTCAGCACCGGGTCCTCGGTCCACGACCGGCGCACGGCCGGGCTGAACACCCGGGTCCGGTTGATGAAGCCAGCCAGGTTGGTGGAGGTGGCCACGTCCGGCGCGGTGGTGACCAGGTAGGGCGCCACGTCCTCGTTGCGGGACAGGTCGACCAGGATCCGGCCGAAGGCCTCCTGGGTGGACGCCGGGCGGCCGGAGCGCACTCCGGTGGTGTCCGGCACGGCCACTGCGGGCGGGTGCGGCCGCGGTGGCCGGGCCAGGTGCTCGCGGCGGGCCGCCGCCCACTGGCCCGCCGGGGTCATCGGGTCGAACCGGTCCCACTCGCTGTCCGGAGTCAGGCCCAGCTGGCCGCGCAGCTCGTCGATCTGGGTGGTGGTGAGCAGGGCGGAGTGGTTGCGGGGGTGGCCCGCGATGGGCAGCCCCCAGCCCTTGACCGTGTAGGCGAACACCACGCTGGGCCGGTCCTTTTCCGCGTCGCAGGCGGCGAACGCGTCCAGCAGGCTGCTCAGGTCGTGCCCGGCCAGGTCGGTGACCAGCGGAGCGAGCTCCTCATCGGCGAGCCCCCGGCAGAAGCTGCGCACCTCCTCCGGGGCACCGTCGAGGAAGCGGGCCCGGACGTCGGCCGGCCCGAGGCCGAACAGCGACTGGTAGTGCTCGTTGGGCAGGGCGTCGATCCAGTCCCGCAGTGCCGCGCCACCCGGCTGGCTGAATGCTTTCTGCAACGCAGACCCGTACTTGGCCTGTACCACATGCCAGCCGGCGGCGGTGAACTGCTGTTCCCATTGGGCGATCCGCACCCCGGGCACCACCCGGTCCAGGGACTGCCGGTTCAGGTCCACGATCCACATCACGTCGCCGAGGCCGTGCGTGGCCGGATCGGCGACGGCCTCCCAGATGTTGCCCTCGTCCAGTTCCGCGTCGCCGATCAGGGCGACGAACCGGCTGCGCGGGCGCAGCCCGAAATGGGCGTCCACGTACCGCCGGGTGACCGCGGCGAACAGCGGCGCGGCCGCACCGAGCCCGACCGAGCCGGTGGAGAAGTCCGGGCCGTCCGGGTCCTTGGTCCGGCTCGGGTAGGCCTGCAGCCCGCCGAACGCGCGCAGCGTGGTCAGGTAGCTGCGGTCCAGGTTGCCGAGCAGGTACTGGATGGCGTGGTAGGCCGGGGAGGCGTGCGGCTTGACGCTCACCTTGTCCGCCGCGTCGAGGTAGCCGAAGTACAGCGCCGTCAGCACACTGACCAGGCTGGCGCTGGAGGCCTGGTGGCCGCCGACCTTGACGCCGTCACCGGTGTCCCGGTCGTGGTTGGCGGCATCGACGATCCGGGTGGCCAGCCACAGCGCGCGTTGCTGGATCTCCTCGAGGACGGCCAGGTCGGGGCCGGTGTTATCGGGCACACTGCCAGCTTCGCACCCGCGCTTGCTGCGGCCAACAGGCGGGCTGCGACGATGTACCGCGTGACTGATTCACCGCAGGTAACTCGTAACCCGGACGAATCCCGTTTCGTCTATCGGGCCGACGGCCAGACCGCCGAGCTGGTCTACCGGCGCAATGGCGCCCGGCTCGTGCTGGTGCACACCGGGGTGCCGGATGAGCTCGGCGGGCGCGGCGTCGGCGGCCTGCTGGTGACCGCCGCGATGGAGTACGCCGCCCGGGAAGGGCTGACGGTGGTGGCCGCCTGCCAGTTCGCCAGCTCGTGGCTGGCCCGCCATCCGGACGTCGCGGCGCTGGCCCCCATCGCCCCGGTGGACAGCGCGCGTCCATGACCGTGCCGCTGTGGGGCCGCTACCTCGCGGCCGTAGCCGGGCTGCTGCTCGTGCTCATCAACGGGTTCAGCGTGATCGGCACGCTGATCGTGCCGCGCCCGGCCGGCGGCCGGCTGATGGCCTGGGTGGACCGGCTGGTGCACAGCGTGTTCCAGCTGCTGACCGCGAAGGTGAGCGATCACCATCAGCGCGACCGGATTCTCGCCACGGAAGCCGCCACGCTGCTGCTCTGCCAGCTGCTCACCTGGCTGGGCCTGGGCTTCATCGGCTTCTCGCTGCTGTTGTGGCCGTTCGTGCCCGGCGGGGTCACCCTGTCCTTCGACACCGTTGGGCCGGCGTTGTGGTTCATCGGCGACTCGTCGGTGCACGGCGCCCCGGAGCGCCTGATCCAGTACGCGGCCGCGCTGACCGGCCTGGTCATCATCACCCTGCAGATCGCCTACCTGCCCACCCTGTACTCGGCGTTCAACCGCAGGGAAACCGATGTCGCGCTGCTGAACGCCCGGGCCGGGGTGCCGTCCTGGGGACCGGAACTGCTGGCCCGGACGTACTACGCGCTCGGCTCGGGCACGTCCACCCTCGACACCCTGCCCGACCTGTACCAGCAGTGGGAGCGCTGGGCCGCGGACATCGCGGAGAGCCATACCACCTACCTGCCGCTGGTCCGGTTCCGCTCGCCCCGGCCGCTGTCCTCCTGGGTCACCGGCCTGCTGGCGGTGCTCGACTCAGCCGCGCTCTACCTGGCCCTGGCCCCCCAGTCCGCGCCCACCGTGCCCGCCCGGCTGTGCCTGCGCGGCGGCTTCCTGTGCTTCAACCAGGTGGCCCGGGCGCTGGGTATCACCGTCCCGGACCAGGTGGACAAGGAGCGGGGCATCACGCTCAGCTATGACGAGTTCCTGGACGGCATCGCGGTGATGCGCAAGGTCAACTTCCCGATCGAGCGCGAGCCCGAGGACGCCTGGCCGGACTTTGTCGGCTGGCGGGTCAACTACGAGCAGGCCGCCTATGCGGTGGCCATGGCCGTGGACGCGGTCCAGGCGCTGTGGTCCGGCCCCCGGCGGCACGCAGGCGAGCCCATCCCGCCGTACCGCCCGCCCGCGTAGGCCATAGTCCATTCCTCTGTCACTATCACGTAACGTAGGGTTGGCCGGAATTCTTTAGGCAGCGGCTCATTTTCCAGATGGCCGGCGAATCTCAGGGTTATCCGGTCGCCACTATGCTCCCGAGTTATGTCTTGAGACACTGAGCGGTGCCCAGTAGGCTTCGACTATGGTCGAGCACCGGCAGGAATTCCAGCGTGATTTGGAAGCCATCGAAGCCAAGGTCATCGAACTGTTCGCCATGGTCGCTGAGGACCTGCCCGGGGCCACCGATGCTCTCCTCGGTGGCAACAACGAGATCGTCCAGGTGCTGGCCGAACGCGAACAGGTCATCGACGCCCTGTACCCGGAGATCGAGGAACTGGTCAACCGGGAGATCTTGCTGCAGGCTCCGGTGGCTTCAGACCTGCGTTTCCTGCTTTCCGTGCTGCGGATCGTGCCCGAACTCGAGCGCTCCCACGACCTCGTCCTGGACATCGCCCACCGGGCCAACCACATTCTCGGTCAGGACCTCTCGCCGCGCAGCCGGGGGCTGGTCGAGCGAATGGGGAGCCTGGTGACCGATATGTGGCGCCAGGCCGCGGACTCCTGGTACCAGCGCGACCGGTCCGCCGCGGCGGCGTTGAGCGAACGTGACGAAGAAATGGATGACCTGCACGCCAGCCTGATAGCCGAACTTGCCTCAGGATCAATGGCCATACCGGTGACAATGGAGATGACGCTGGTAGCACGCTTCTACGAGCGCCTGGCCGCGCACGCCGTCAACATCGCCCGCCGTGTGGTCTACCTGGCCGGATCCCAGCCCCAGCCGGGCCGCGATGGCGAGGCCTAGCGAGTCCCGCGGATGACGGGGATGACCACGACAGGACAGCTGGCGTGGTGCGTGACCTGACTGCTCACCGAGCCCATCAGGAGCCTGGTGAACCCGCCGGTGCCGCGGGACCCCACGACGAGCATGTCGGCGTCGCGCGAGGCGTTGACGAGTTCTTCCGTCACATCTCCCGTCATGACGCACACGGTGATTTCAGGCACCGTCGCACCGGTTTCGCTGGCGACCTCACCCACGATTTTCTGGACCGCGTTCCGCGCAAGTTCTGGGTTAAGGCCACTCTCGGGGGCGTCGTGCACCCCCCAGTAAATCCTGGTGGCCGGGCGAACCGGGTCTGGGCGAACGGTCATGACGGTCAGCGGGAGATGATGGTGCGCGGCCTCGCGCATCGCCCAGCCAAGGGCGTGGCGAGAATGGTCCGAGCCGTCTACCCCGACGACGATTCCTGGCATCTCTGCCCGCCCTATCCCATCCGGCCGGTGACGTAGGATTTGGTGCGGTCGTCGCGCGGGTCCTGGAATATCTGCTCAGTCCGGCCATATTCGACGAGCACGCCCGTGCGGGTGTCGCTCTTTTCGTCGCGGAGCACGGAGTAGAAGGCGGTGCGGTCGCTGACCCGGGTGGCCTGCTGCATGTTGTGCGTGACGATGACGATGGTGTACCGCGACTTGATGTCCCGCATCAGATCCTCGATGGCGGCCGTCGCGATCGGGTCGAGCGCCGAGCAGGGCTCGTCCATGAGGACGACGTCCGGCTCGACCGCGAGCGTGCGGGCGATGCACAGCCGCTGCGCCTGCCCGCCGGACAGGCCCAGGCCCGAATTCTTCAGCCGGTTCTTCACCTCGTCCCACAGCGCCGCCTGGCGTAGCGAGCGCTCGACGATCTCGTCCAGCTTGCCGCGGCCGCGGATGCCGTTGATGCGCGGCCCGTAGGCCACGTTGTCGTAGATCGACTTCGGGAACGGGTTCGGCTTCTGGAAGACCATGCCGATGCGCCGCCGCACGGCCGTCGCGGAGACATCCTTGCCGTACAGCGACGCCCCGCGGTACCACACCTCACCCTCGACCCGGGCGCCCTGCACGAGGTCGTTCATCCGGTTCAGCGTCCGCAGCACCGTCGTCTTGCCGCACCCGGACGGGCCGATGAACGCGGTGATCTCGTTCTCGTGGATGGACAGCGAGACATCCGTGACGGCGCGGAAGGAGCCGTAGTAACACGAGACGTTCTGCGTATCGAAGACATGCCCGTCCGGCGCCGGCGCCGCCTCCTGCTGCACCGTCGGCTCAGCCAGCTCAGGACTCGGTTGGGAAGTGGCCACGAGGTTCTGCTCAGGGGGTTCCATGATGTTCCTAGCGCGAGTACCTGGTGAATCGTGCGGTCACGAACCGGGCGGTAGCCAACAAGATGAAGGCTATGACAATAAGCGTCAGCGCGGCACCCCACGCGCGGGCCTGCGCGCCGGTGTACGGCGACACCGCGTTGGCGAAGATCTGCGAGGGCAGCGAGGTGTTGGGGCCGCTGAACGGGTTCTTGTTGACTGTGGTCACCGTGAGGATGGTGAACAGCAGCGGGGCCGTCTCACCCGCGGCCCGGGCCACGGCGAGCAGGGCGCCGCTGACGATTCCGCCGATCGCCGCCGGCAACACCACGGTCAGCGTGACGCGGGACTTGCTCGCCCCGAGGGCGTAGCTCGCCTCGCGCAGCGGGTCCGGCACCAGCCTCAGCATCTCATCGGTGGACCGGATGACGACCGGCAGCATCAGGCAGCCCAGGGCGAGCGCGCCAGCGAAACCGGAGAAGCCGAAGTGCAGCACCCAGATCGAGAAGATGAACAGCCCCATCACGATCGAGGGCACGCCCGTCATCACGTCGGCCATGAACCCGATGAGCCGTGCCAGCGGGCCCTTGCCGCCGTACTCGTTGATGTAGATCGCGCCTAGCACGCCGAGCGGCACGGCCATGACCGTGGCGAGTGCCGTGATCTCGATCGTGCCGACGATCGCGGGCCCGATTCCGCCGACGCCCGCGGGCATCACGTTAGGCGGGATCGGGCTGGTCAGGAAGGACCAGCTGATGATCGAGATGCCCTTGGCGATCACCGTGTACAGGACGAACCCCAGCGGGATCGCCGCGAGCACCGCCGCCAGCCACATCAGCGCGATCGCGATGCGGTTCTTGGTCCGCCGCCAGGACGGCGGCTCTCGCAGGCCGGACTTGGGCTGCTCGGCGGCTACGGCCATCAGGCCCCCCTCGCCCGCCGGGCGGAGCGGTTGACGATCCACCGGGCGATGACGTTGATGATGATCGTCATGATGAACAGGAGCACGGCGAGCCCGATCAGCGCGGCGCGGAACTCCCCGGAGGCCTCGCCGAACTCGTTCGCGATGACCGCGGGCATGGAGTCGCCCGGGGCGAACAAGTGCGACGTGATCGTGGCCGACGAGCCGATCACGAGCGCGACCGCGATCGTCTCGCCCATCGCCCGGCCCAGCCCGAGCAGCACCGCGCCGACGATGCCGCTCTGGCTGTGCGGCCAGACCGCACCGCGGATCATCTCCAGCCGGGTGGCACCCAGCGCGTACGCGCCCTCCCGGTCGATCGCGGGCACTGTCGCGATGACCTCGCGCGACAGCGAGGTCACGATCGGCGTGATCATGAAGGCCAGGATGATGCCAGCGGTAAAGAACGAGGCCCCGCTGGTGGGCGGCCCGAACAGGGAGCCGAGCACCGGGATGCCCTTGACGGCCGAGCCTATCGAGCTGTAGATGCCGGCGATCCAGGGCGCGAACACCAGAATTCCCCACAGGCCCCAGACCACGGACGGGACCACCGCCAGGAGGTCGATCACGTACACGATCGGCCGCGCCACCCGCGGCGGCACGACCTGCGTCAGGAGCAGGGCGATGCCCACGCTGACCGGCACGGCCATCACGATCGCGATCGCTGCCGAGATGACCGTGCCGTAGATGAAGGCCAGCGCGCCGAACTGGTTGGCCGCGGGGTTCCAGGTGGGGGAGAAGATCTTCAGGCCCTCGGTGCTGAACCACGACGAGGCCTGCTGGCTGGTCGTGACGGCGATCAGGACCAGGATCACCAGCACGAGGAGGCCGGCCGCCAGCGCCAGCACCTGGAAGCCGCGGTCGCCGAGCGGCCGCCGCTCTGACAGGGCTCTGGCGGGGACGGCCTGGTCCTCCCGCGTGATGGTGCTCACAGCAACGAGTCCGCCGGTGTCACGAAGCTCATGACGATGCCGGTGCCGCGGCCGTGCCGATCTTGCTGAGCTGCGCCTTGGCCATTTGGTCGATGCTGGAAGGCACCGGCGCGAAACCGAGCGCGGGGAGCAGCTTCTGGCCGTCTCCGATCAGGTAGCCGACCCACGCCTGGAGCATCTTCGTAGTATTCGTACTCGACTGAGCTTGGTAAACCAGAACCCATGACTGAGCAGTGATCGGGTACGAGGCAGCGCCGGGCGCCCAGATCGCGCTGAACGTCAGATCAGGCTTGACGGTGGCCTGGCTGGCGGCGGCGGTGGCTGACGCCACTGACGGCGCGACGTAGCTGCCGGCCTGGTTCTTGATAGAAGCGAAGACCAGCCCGGAGGCCTTGGCGTCAGCGTAGTCCACGTACCCGACGGCCCCCGGTGTGGACTTGATGATCTGCGCCACACCGCCGTTGCCGTTACCTGCCCGGCTGGTGGCAGGCCAGGCGATGGTCGAGCTACTGCCGAGCGTCCAGGCGCTCCCCCCGGCCTCCACCAGGAACTGGGAGAAGTTCTGGGTGGTGCCCGAGGAGTCCGAGCGGTGGGCGATGGTGACCGGAGTGCTGGGCAGGCTGACACCGGGGTTGTCCGCGGCGATCGCCGAGTTGTTCCACGACGTGATCTTGCCCGAGAAGATGCCCGCGATGACCGGCGCTGACAGCTTCAGGTTCTTGACGCCCGACAGGTTGTACGAGACCGTGACCGGGGAGATCACGTCGGGAAAGTAGAGCACCGTCTTGCCCTTGAAGTTCGCCGTCTCCTTGGCGGGGATCGGTGAGTCCGAGCCCGCGTAGTTGACCACCCCCGAGGCCAGGTCCGTTCGGCCCTTGCCCGAGCCGCCAGCGCCGTAGTTGACCGTCATGCCGGTCTGGACCGTCTTGAAGGCCTGGATGGCTGCCTGCTGGTAGACGAGCTGGAGCGTCGATCCGCTGCCGTCGAGCATGCCCGTGAGGTTGGCGGCGCTGCTTGACGAGGATGAGGATGCCGTGCTGCCCGACGAGGAGCTGCCGCTGCCCGACGAGCAGGCGGTAAGGGACAAAGCCGTCGCAACAAGGGCGACCCCCGCCGTGGTTACCCCTTGGATGCGCACACGTTGCATATCTGATACCCCTCTTTAGTTACCTGCCGAACGTGGCCACAAGTGTTGTTTACTAACCTGCCGGGCGTTGCCGCGAGGATTGCCATGATGGGTAGAGCCGTTCCCGGCTTGACCGGACACGATGCTAGCGGTTCAACTCGAACACCTCGCCAGTCGCCTCAAGCCCACCGGTCATCCCGGTGGGGATTCCTAATGCCGCCGCCCACCGTAGTGTTGGAATAGTTAAATGCAGGCAAACAGCACATGAACTTCACCTTGCGATTGCTGGTGCTGCTCATTAGCCGGTCCACCCGCTCGCGGGCCGGCCGCGCCGCCCTGATGCGGTCTCGCGCTCGCTGGGGACGTGGCTGAGAACTGGCCCGGTCGGCGCCGACGACGGGACCGGCGCCTGCCGGCCGCCTGGCCGGCAGGCCGCAGGGATCTTTTCCTATCCAATCCCGTGCTGCCGCCAGATTATCCGCCTCAAGGTAAACTTCGATCATCGCCGGCAGCGACGCGAACGGCCGCTCAACCGGGAACCGGTTCCCGGTTCTACCGCCCGATGAGGTGAATTTGAAATTCTATGGAATTTCCATTCCTGGCACCCCGGGCGAAGACTCGGGTACCTTTTTCGCATACCGCTTCTTCCAGGGCCAGAGGCGGATCTGAGGACCGTTCCGTGCCGAAATGACCAGTGTGCGCGGCTGGCAATATGTCCATCCTCGGTACTGCGAATGCTCGCGCTGGCCCAGATCAGCTGGCGCATCGCCGGCCACCGGGCCGTTCCTGCCTGCGATTTGTCCGCGGCATGGTCGTAGCCGTCCTATAGCTGGTATTCCCGGTTCTTTCGCCGTGTACGTGGGCTACACCAGCCACAGGGCCTTCGGATACTGGGCCCGAACCTGCTGGCCCGCGGCGCCCCTGCTTGGCATGCGTGTCTAAGCTGCCCAGGGAAAGCTGACCCAGCCCCGCAGCGCTAGCGGATATTACTCGGCAGAAACCTGGAATGCCGCTCGGCCCCGGCGGATGACCGAGCCTGATGAAATCGCGAGTCAACTACGAGCGGGCCGCCTGTCGGCTAGCGCGGACGGTGGCCAGGACCCGGCGCTCTGGCCCGGCCCGGCTGGGCTGGGTGACACCGCCGCCGGGACGCGGAACCGGCCGCCAGTCGGTACGCTTCGTCGGAACGGCATGCAGGCCTGGCCGGTGCCGCGGGGTGCTAGCTCAATGGTAGAGCAGCGGACTTTTAATCCGTTGGTTCAGGGTTCGAGCCCCTGGCGCCCCACCAGCAAAACATCACTTGTTGATCTTCGGTCGTGGAACGGGTGACCCGTTCCATGACACAGCGGCCGCGACGATGGGCTGGTGCCCGTACGGCGGCTGAGCGGGTGCGCCGGTGGGGCGGTATCGGCGCTGGTGGAGGGGGTTTGGAGGCTTGTTATTCGTTGCGGAGGATGGCTGCTGGCCGCATCTGGGCGGCTCGCCACCCGGGTCCGGCCGCGATGAGGCCGGTGAGGATCAGGGCCGCGGGGATGATGGCCAGCAAGGCTGGCGCAGGTACCGCTGGGTCGGCCGCGACCCCTAGCGATCGGGCGAAGATAGCCCAGGACCACCGGCCGGCCACGATGCCGAGCGGCAGGCCTGCCAGCAGGGCCGCGGCGGTCAGCGCGCACGCCTGCCACAGCACCACGCTGAGCACCTGCGGGCGGAGCAGGCCGAGCGTTTTGAGCATGGCGAGGTCGCGGCGCCGGCGGCGGACACTGGTCAGCAGTACGTGGGTGAGCGTGGCGATGGCCAGCAGGGCCAGGGCCACCGCGAGGACGAGCGGGGTGTCACGGACGCCGGTGTAGTCGCGGATGTCGCTGGGCCGCTGGTCCGCGCTGTCCAGGCAGAACCCGGGCGGGCAGCCGGTGGCGGTCATCCGGGCGGTCAGATGTGCCGCGGCGGCCCGCAGGTTCGTTCCTGGCTTGTAGCGCAGGAGGATGAAGTTGTAGCAGGTCATGTTCCCGGTGCAGCCGCCGGCCGGGAACGGGACGGACAGCACCGAAGCGGTCACCGCGGCTCCGTTGCCCAGGTCGGTGGCCGAGTAGCCGCCGCGGCTGAATGATGCGAACACCGCAGCGCCGACGATGCGCATGGTGTGCCTGTTTCCGTTCACCACGACCGGCACGGTTTGCCCGACTCGCCGGTGGATGACGCGCAGGGTCTGGGTCCCGAGGGCGATTTCGCTGCGGCCTGACGGCGTCCGGCCGGCCAGCAGGGTCAGGAAGTCCCGTCCGCGCAGCGGGTCGATACCGATCGCGGGCACCGTCTGGCCGTCCACGTTGACCTGCCCGTAGTCGCCGCCCGCGTACCCCGCCAGGGCCCGTTCGGACGCCATGAACTTGGCTGCTGGCGGGGCCGGGAGGGCGCCGAATCCGAGGTTCAGCGCCTGGGCCCAGTTCTGCCCGTAGCGGTGCGGGGTGCTGACCAGGCCGATGAGGCTGGCGCCGAAGACCAGGGCCGCGACCACGGCGCCCACCGCGACGGTAATGCCGACCAGGGCGCTGCGGACCGGGACCGCGGTCCGCCCGTGCCCCGGCTCCAGCGCCATCCGGACCCCGATCGCGGCGGTCACCGGCCCGGCTAGGCCCAGCGCCGGCCCCAGCCGCGGGACGCGAGCGTGTGCCGCCGGCTCGGCCACTGCGCCCGGCCGGCCGGTGGCCGGCCGCGGCCCAGGCGATGGGCGCGAGCACGGCGAGGGGCAGGATCGTGATGGCCGCGAAGCCGGCGCCCAGGATCGCGAGATTCACCTCAACGCCGGGGCTCGGCTCAGCCAGGCGGGCGGGCCCGATGGGCATCAGCGGCGACGCCGCGGCGGCGGTCGCCACCGCGACCAGACCCCCGGCAACTGTCACCAGGCCCACCTCGGCCAGCGACAGCGCCGCGAGCCTGCCCCGGGGCATGCCCAGGGCACGCAGGACCGGGAACTCCACCGCGTCGAGGCTCAGCTGGCGGCTGAGCAGCTGGGCCATCACGGCCAGCGCGACCAGGCCCGCCAAGGCCGCGAACACTGCCAGCGCGATCGCCTGCGGGCGCATCGCCCGCTCCACCGCGGTGACCTCATCGGCCAGATCGACGGCATCGATCTTGCCGCCGGTGGCGGGATAGCGTTCCGCCAGGGCGCTGGCGGCGCGGACGAAGGCCGCCGGGCTGGCACCGGGCGCAAGGCGCACCCCGGCATCATCGGCGGTGCGGAAAGGCCTGCCCGCTGCAGCCCGGTAGAACGCCGGGCTCAGCAGGACCGTCGGCGCGCCGTTAACGCTGGTGCTGGGCACGATCTGATTGTCGAAGGCGACCACCGCCGACACCCGGAACGCCAGCGGCACGACATGCGCCAGGTCCGGGTTGCCGTTCTTGCTCGGGATACCGAGCAGGTGCAGCGTGCTGCCCGGCCGCAGATGCTCCCGGCCGGCGAGCTGCTGATCGACCATGACAGCGCGGGGGGCAGCGGGGTCGAACAGGCGCCCCTGCACGACCCTGACCCGGTTGACGGAAACGCCCAGCGCGCCGTCCGGGCTGGCGACAGCCTCCAGCAGCGTGTCCGCAACCCCGCCGCGCCGCGGCAGCCCCATGTTGTACAGGGCCGACGTCCACATCGACGCCACGTCGCGGCGCCGCGCCAGCGCACCGTAATACCCAGACAGTCCGGTCCCATGCGGTATCACCAGCACACTCGCGGCATTGCTCCACCGCAGCAGCCGCGGGTAAGCCGTATCGGTCCGCCGCGCGCCGGCCGCCGCCGTCAGCACCACACCGCCAATCAGCCCAAGCAACAGCGCCAGCCCAGCCAGCGGCGGCCACCGCGACCGCAGCCCCGCCCGCAAGGCAAGCCAGACCGACCCCATGAGCAGATTCAGCTACCAGCAGCAGTCACCGTCAAGGATGCAGGCACCCCTGCCAGGGTGGTGCTGGCGCGCCACGGCTGCGGCGCGGCGCCGTCCCGGGATGCGCCGCGGGACCGCACCCAGCCCGTCCTCGGTCTTGCTGGCTAGCGCCTCGATGCGGATGTTGTTCCGTTGGCCGCGGCGAACCGGCTGGACGACACGGCCACCACCTCCACTGCAGAGCGGACGGTGCGGTCACTGGCCGAACAGGCTGGGGTGGGAGCACCAAGAGCGGCCGTGGTGCTCGCTCGGCCGGCACGCGCGGGGAAGCACCATGGAAGGCTTCGCGCGCCGTATCTACCCTCAAACCTATGGGTGAGCACCCGGGTGGTTGCTTGGAGGGCTGGTGAGCTGATGGGCGCGGTCTTGAGCCTGGTCGCGCACGAGTTCCAGGCCCGGTGGCGGAGCTGGGTGGTGCTGGTGATCCTGGTTGCTGTCGCCGGGGGTGCCGTGTTGGCCGCAGCCGCGGGGGCGCGCCGGACCGACAGTGCTTACCAGCGGTTTCTCCAGGTCTCGAAGGCATCCGACGTGCTTGTCTCTCCTGCCAACACGGGCCTGGATGGCTACTACCGGGCACTTGCCCGGCTGCCCGACGTGGCGGCGCTGGCGCCGGTTGTGGGGTTTAACGCGCTGCCGCTGGGACCGGGGGGCAGGCCGGTGTTCGCTGCCCCGGTGGATGTCGCACTCGATGGCCGGTTCGGACATCTGATCGAGATCCCGAAAATGCTCTCCGGGCGCCTGCCTTTGCCAGACCACCCCGCCGAGGTCGCCATAGACCAGATCGCGGCGCAGGATCTGCACCTTCACGTCGGCAGCAGGCTCGAACTAGGCGCGGTCGTTTCGGGGCCCGGGCCGATCAGGCGCCTGGCAGAGCGGGTCGTCGGCATCATGGTGACCCGCGGCTCGGTCGTTCCGGTCACGAGCCTGGACAAGCTCGCATTCATTCTGGGCAGTGCCGCCCTTGTCCACGAGCTAGGGCCCAGCTACAAGGCCTTCGACGCGGCCTACGTAAAGCTCAGGCCGGGCGCGACCGTGGGGACCTTCAGCCGCCAGGCGCAGGCTCTCGCACAGGCCCGGGCGTCGGGCAACGTGGGCTCGGTGTACATCGCCGATGAGGCGGCACAGGCGGCCACCATTGAGCGCTCGATCCACCCACAGGCGGTGGCATTGTGGCTCTTCGCACTGGCGCTCGCGGTCACCACGCTGCTGATCATCGGCCAGGCCGCGGCCCGCGTGCTGGCCGCTGGCTCGTCAGGCAATGCCATCCTGTCGGCACTGGGGATGACGCGCCGCCAGTTGCTGGCCGCCGGGCTGATCGAGGCCGGCGTGGCAGCGGTCACCGGAGCGCTCCTCGCGGCCACGACGGCGATCGCGGCATCGCCGCTGATGCCGATCGGCCCAGCCCGCCTGGCGGAGCCGGATCCTGGCGTGAGCACCGACATCACAGTCCTGGCCGTCGGTCTCGCAGGAATCGTCCTGGTGCTGGTGGCACAGGCATGGTGGCCCGCGTGGCGTCTCGCATCGGCCAGGCATTCTGCCGGGTCCACGGCGGCGGGTGCGCCGGGCAGGCCTTCACCGGCAGCTCGGTGGCTGGCCGGAGCGGGCGCACCGGTGACCGCGGCCACCGGCGTGCGCCTTGCCGTTGAACCCGGCCGGGGACGCTCCGCGATACCTGTGCGCAGCGCTCTGGCCGGCACAGTGCTGTCGGTGATGGCGGTGACCGCGGCCTTCACCTTCGGGGCAAACCTGCTCCACCTTGTGCGCACACCGCGGCTATACGGCCAGGACTGGGATGCCGCACTCGACGTCCAGTTCAGAACCATCCCGCCGCAGATGCTGGCGCGCACCTTGTACCACGTTCCCGGCATCGCCAGCTGGACATCCGGCTACAACGGCGCGGTCGAGATCGGCGGCCACCTGGTCCCGGCGATCGGCCTGACCGCCGGGAAGGGCAGCCTGCTCTCCCCGACCCTGCTGGCCGGCCGCCCACCGCGGACGGCACACGAGATCGTGCTCGGCACCACAACCCTCCGCCAGATCAGCCGGCGGGTCGGGCAGTCGGTCCCGGTGACCGTTAACAGTCACCGGCAGATGGACCACATCGTCGGCCAGGCGACCTTCCCGGACTTCGCCCTGGGCGGCTTCACGCCGACCGATCTCGGCCAGGGCGCGGAAGTAACAGCGGCGGCTCTCAGACCCACAGGCACCGCAGCCGGGGCCGGCTACAACTTCATGCTGCTGCGTTTCACGCCAGGCCCGGGCAAGACGGCGGACATCGCCGTCTTCAAACGGTCCGCTTCCCCCTTCTGCGCGACCATCCAGTAGCTCACCTGCCTGTTGACCGACCAGCGCCCCAACGGCGTCACCGGCTACGCCCGTATCGACGGCACTCCCGAGGTACTGGCTGGCGTCCTCGCCATACTCGGGCTCGCCGTACTGGGCCAGTTCACCGTGTTGTCCGGGCGGCGGAGGCGCCGGGACTTCGCCATCTTGAAGACGCTCGGCCTGCTCCGCAGGCAAGTCAGCGCGATCACCGCCTGGCAGGTCACCACACTGGCCGTACTCGCGCTGCTGGCCGGCCTGCCGCTCGGCATCGCGGCCGGCCACTGGGCATGGTCACTGTTCGCTGACAACCTCGGCATCTCACCCGGGACGATCACGCCGGTGTATCTGCTGGCCATCGCGCCCCTCCTGATCATCGCAGCGAACGCGATCGCATTCTGGGCAGGCCGCGCCACCGCACAGCTGAGCCCAGCAGAGATCCTCCACTCGGAATGACTAGCAGACGCCCGGAACAGAACTGCGGGCCGAGCCGACGCACGCCACTCCACTGTCGCCAGGTGGCCGGAGTCCTCGGCCCCCACCAGCAGGTTCCCAGGTCAAGGCACCAGGGCCTGGCTCACTTGCGGCCCAGGGCGCAGAACTCGTCCATCTTCTGCACGCTGCCGATGTCGCGCGAGTCTGGGCGCCACTGCGGGCAGGACACGATGCCAGGCTCGATCAGCGTCAGGTTCTCGAAGAAAGCCGCGAGCTGCTCCGGGCTGCGCAGGCGGTAGGGGGTCGGGGCCACCATGTTCCACTGCCGTACCGCCTCGATCACCCGGTCACCGGTGACCTCGCTGGTGGAGTGGGTGATGGCCAGGTAGCTGCCCGCTGGTACGGCGGCCATCAAACGCGTCACGATCGCCTTCGCCTCATCGTCGTCGCCGATGAAGGGCAGGATGCCCAGCATGGTGACGGCGACGGGGCGGGCGAAATCCAGCGTCGCCGCAGCGCGGGTGAGGATCGCGTTGACGTTGCGGGCGTCTGCTTCGATGTAGTCGGTAGCGCCCTCCGGGCTGCTGGTCAGCAGTGCGCGCGCGTGGACCAGCACGAGCGGATCGTTGTCGACATACACGACCCTCGATTCGGGCGCGACCTGCTGGGCGACCTGATGGGTGTTATTGACCGTCGGCAACCCGGTGCCGACGTCCAGGAACTGACGGATCCCCGCCTCGCCGGCCAGGTACCGCACAACACGCAGGAGGAACTGGCGGGAGGCGCGGGCGATATCGACGATCTCGGGAAGGACAGCGATCGTCTGCTCCCCGGCCTGGCGGTTGACGGGATAGTTGTCCTTGCCACCCAGCCAGTAGTTCCAGATCCGGGCCGATTGCGGCACCTTGGTGTCGATCTTCGGGCGCTGCCCACCGTCCTCGCCCGCCTCGCCTGCCACCGGGTACCTCCTCCTGCTGAGCATGGATTCGCTGGGGGAACGGATCACCCCGATAGGACGCAATCATCTCACCACGATGTGTCGCAATCCGGGACACCGGGGAATAACCAGCCCCTGTTACCAGGCGTACTGCTCGGGGGCTGGCTGGTAGCCGGGAAAGATCTCGTCGAGCCGGTGCAGGGTGCCGTCCGTGAGCGTCAGCTCCACCGACCGCAGCAGCTCATCGAGCTGCTCGATGGTGCGCGGGCCGATGATAGGCCCGGTCACCGCGTCCTGCCGGAGCAGCCAGGCCAGCGCGACGTTCGCGGGTGACTCACCGAGCGAATCGCACAGGTCCTCAAACGCCTTGATCTTGTCCCCGTGCACCCGCAGCGCCTCTTTGGACCGCTGCCCCTGCCGGCGCCGGCCCTCCGCCTCTTTCTTCAGCACCCCGCCGAGCAGGCCACCCTGCAGCGGGCTCCACGGGATGATGCCTACGCCGTAGTGGCCCGCGGCGGGCAGCACCTCCAGCTCCACCTCCCGGGTCAGCAGGTTGTAGATCGACTGCTCGCTCACCAGCCCGAGCAGCCCTCGCTCTGCCGCGGCGGCGTTCGCCTGCGCGATGTGCCAGCCAGCGAAGTTCGACGACCCGACATAGATGATCTTGCCCTGGGTGACCAGGACCTCCATCGCCTGCCAGATCTCCTCCCAGGGTGCGTCCCGGTCGACGTGGTGCATCTGGTACAGGTCGATGTAGTCGGTCCGCAGACGGCGCAGTGACGCCTCACATGCCCGCCGGATGCTCAGGGCGGACAGCTTGCCGTCGTTCGGCCAGTCGGTCATCGCGCCGTAGACCTTGGTCGCCAGCACGGTGCGGTCCCGCCGTCCGCCACCCCGCGCGAACCAGTCGCCGATGATCTCCTCGGTCCAGCCCACATGCGCGTCACCATGGCCGGCCACCTGGCCCGGCGGGCTGCTGGCACCGCCGTAGCGGTTGGCGGTATCGAAGAAGTTGATGCCCACCTCATGGGCATGGTCCATGATCACGTGCGCGTCGGCGGGCGGCGTCAGCGGCCCGAAGTTCATCGTGCCCAGGCACAGTCGGCTGACGGACAGGCCAGTACGGCCGAGATGCGTGTATTCCATCGGCCCAGTCTCTCCCGGGCAGCGGTCGTGGCCGGCGCCGGCGCTACGAGCCAGCCGCAAACGACCTCCGGCTGATGGCTGGGCTCAGCGGCTGAGGTGGTCCTTCAGCGCGCCGAGCGGGCCGTCCCAGTCGCGGGCCAGCGCGGCCAGGAACTGCTGCGCCACCTGCATCGGCGCGGAGCGGAGCCGGTAGCGCACCCGGCGCCGCTCTCCCGGTTCGGCGGTCACCAGGCCGGCCTCGGTGAGCAGGGCGAGGTGCTTGGCGATCGCCTGCCGGGTGATCGGCAGGCGCCCGGCCAGGTCCGTGGCGGTAGCCGGGCCGCCTGAGGCCAGCGCGGCCAGGATGGCGCGCCGGCTCGGGTCGGCCAGGGCCACGAAGACCTGCTCGGCGATGGCCTCGATGTCAGGCGGCATCGAGGTCGGCGGTGTGCCCCCCGGTCCACGTCATCTGGGCTGATCCGCCGGGGCGCAGGTCGATCGTGGCTTCGTTGCCGAACCAGGCGCCCAGGCCCTCGGCGGTGGTGAGCGCCGCCCACACCGTGGCCGGCGGGTGAGCGAGCTCCACGGTCCGCTCGATCCGATCGGGGAATCGCCATGACGGGCCTCCAGTAAGTAGCAACTAATTGGTTGCTATAGTATGGCAACCGATCGATTGCGTCAAGGGGCGGCGCTCCCGTCGCCCGCAGCCACGTCGACCGCCACCCTGAGCACCGGCGGCAGCTGGGTGATCAGGCTTGCGGCTGGCAGGATCATGACGCAGGCTTCTATCCGCCACCGGCAGCCTCAACGGGAGGGGACGGCAGTTGCTCGACAATGTGGAGTACGACGACGGTGACTCTCCCGCTATCGGCCTGGTCCCGGCTGAGATCAGCTGGGACCAGGTGCAGGATCATCTGAAGATCGCGCATAACCCGCTGCTGGTGCCGCAGGGCGGCGGCTACGCCGGGGCCTACTGGACCGGCACGGCCATGGTCGTGGTCGAGGATCTCGGCGACGACCAGGACGAAGCGGTCAGCGACTTCCGGGACGTGCTCCGCGAGCGCGGCCAGGCCTGACCGGCCCGGGCTCCCGGTGGGCCCGCCCCGCCCTACCCGGCCGGGCGCGGGCGGTCCCCGCGCAGCACCTCGATCAGCGCGGAGTCATCCAGCCGGCCCAGGCCCAGGTCGTGGCCGTGCTGGTAGAGCCGGGCCGCGGCGGCGGCGAGCGGGACCCCGGCTCCGGGCCTGCTCAGCCGCCGCGCTGACCAGGCCCATGTCCTTGACGAAGATGTCCAGGGCGCTGCGCACCTCGCTGAACTGGCCCGCGACCATCCGGGCACCGCGGTCCTCGAACATGAACGAGGCCGCGGCGCCGTCCCGCAGTATCTCCCAGCAGTCGGCCGGTGCCAGGCCGAGCGCCTCAGCGAACGCGAGGGCCTCGGCGGCGGCCGCGATATGCACACCGCACAACAGCTGGTTGACGAGTTTCATCCGCTGGCCGTCCCCGGGTGCCGGGCCGACCACGGGAGCGCTCCGGGCCAGCACCTCGAGCAGCGGCCGGACGCGGGCCACCGGGCCGGCCGAACCGGACACCATGACCAGCAGGTCCCCGGCTGCGGCCCGCGCCGTGCCCCCGGACACCGGGGCGTCCACCACGTCCACGCCGGCCGGGGCGAGCCGGGCCGCGGCCGAGGCGACCGCCCCGGGCCCGGCCGTCGTCATGATCATGACGACGGTCCCGGCCGTCACCAGGCCGGCCGCTCCGCCGGGACCGAACAGCACCTGCTCCAGCTGACCGGGCGTGGCAACCATGATCACGACGACGCTGGCGTCCCTGGCCGCGGCGGCGATGCTCGCCGCGGCCTGCACTCCGTCCGCGGCCAGGGCCGCGGCCCGGTCCGGCGCGATGTCATACGCCCGCACCAGGTGGCCCGAGCGGGCCAGGCACGCCGCCATCGGCGCGCCCATCACGCCGAGTCCGAGCCAGCCGACCGCGGTCACGAGTCCTCCTGTCCCAGTGCGCGGGCCGCATCCCCGAGGATGGCCGCCACCTGGGCGAGCGTGCCGTCGTCGCCGACGTTGCCGGCGAACACCACGTAGGGCAGCCCGGCCACCCCGGGAGCCGCGTCGAGCGGCCACAGTACCGAGATCAGGCCGGGGAACAGCTGGCCGGCCACGGCCGCGCGGCGGATGCCCAGGCCGTGCCGGGCGACGTCGTGCGAGGTGATCCCGCCCTTGGCGATGACCCAGGCTGGCCCGCCGGGCAGGGCCGCGCGGACGGTCGCGGCCAGCGCCGCGGACACCTGGCGGGCGATCGTCAGGCTGTCCGCCCGGTCGCGGCCCGCGGCGACCGCGCGGCTGGTGTAGAGCAGCACGTCCGATCCCTGTAGCGCGCCAGCCACCCGCGCGGCGGCTGCCGCCACCACGTCGCGGGCGCCGGCGCCGCCGCGCAACAGCGTGGGCACGTCGAGTTCCACGTCGGCCGTGCCGCCCCGGCCGCGGAGCGCGGCGAGCTGCCGACTGGTGAGGCCGACATGCGAGCCCACCACGATCAGGCCGTGCCCGCTCCGGCGGGCCGGGACAGCCTGGCCGCCGGTTCCGGCCAGGACAGCCGGGGGCCAGATCCGCGCTCCGCGTAGCGGCGGCTCCGGGCTCAGGCCGGCCAGCGCCCGGACGAACGACGGGCCGGTGCGGTACAGGAACGACTGGCCAGCCCGTTCCGCCAGCAGTGCCCCGTACGCCACCGTCTCCAGATCCGAGTACTCGGTGGCGTTGACCACGGCCCAGCGGCCGTCGCGCAGGCCGGCCAGCAGCTCACGGACCCGGGCCGGGCCGCCCCGCCTGATGTCGGTCAGGCTGATGCTGGCTACCTCGTCCCGGCTGATCGCGCCGCCGCTCTTCTCCGCCACGAAGGCACGCAGGTCCGATGCGGCATAGCCGAAGGCGGGGTCGCGGGCGAACTCGGTCTCGCCCACCCCGACCAGCTGGCCGCCGGTGCGGGCCCAGTGGATGTCACCCGCGGTCAGCCGGCCAGCCTCCAGGAACGCTGGGATCAGCAGCACCCCGTCGTAGCCGTGGCCGTGCACCTGGCAGCGGGCGGCCTGCACCGCGGCCACCTCCGCCATCACATGGCCGCGCAGCGTGGAGTCGCTGCGGCTGACCAGCTGGAGGCGCGCGCCGCGGCGGTCCGCCACGGCCATCAGGCCCCGGGCCGCGCGCAGGTTCAGGTCGGTGGCGGCCGGCTCCTCGAGGCTGCGGGTGTTGGTCAGCACGAAACACGTGGCGGCCGGGCTGGCCAGCGCGGCCGCGTAGGCGGACTCCGCCAGGACGGTCACGACCTGGACGTCGTGCACGGCCTGCGATCCGGTCGGGTCGTCGTCCAGCACGCCGAGCAGCAGGCCGTCCGCGGCGCGCAGCGCGCGGATCGACTCCCGGAGCGTTTCGTCATCCGGGCGGGCGGCGGGGAGCCCGGCGAGCACCTCGGCGGCGGCCGGCAGGCTGTCCGGCAGCGATCTGGCCTTTCCGCTCGGTTCCGGCGAGCCACGCTGGCTCTGCGCGCCAGCTGGCTGCGTACGCCGGCGGCAGCGGCCGGGCACGTACGATCAATGTATTCGACGCCCCCCGGGCGGGGGGACCCTGGCCGGGACGGAGACGCCGTGGCGAATGTGCTGGTGACCGGCGGCGCCGGGTTCCTGGGTTCCCGGCTCGCCCGGGACCTGCTGGCCACGGGCTCGGTTGAGATAGCGGGCCGCGAGGCGGCCGCGCTGGGCCGGCTGACCCTGCTGGACCAGGCCCCGGTGCCCGCGGACCTCGCGGCGGACCAGCGGGTCAGCGCGATCCGCGGCGACCTCGCCGGGCTGATGGACCCGGGCGGCCCCGGCCCGGACCTGCTCACCGGGACCGACGTGATCTTCCATCTGGCCGCGGCGGTCAGCGCCGAGTGCGAAGCCGACTTCGACCTCGGCCTGCGGGCGAACGTCCAGGCCACCGGGGCGCTGCTGGCGTCCTGCCGCGTGCTCGGCAGTAGCCCGGTGGTGGTGTTCGCGAGCTCCCTGGCCGTGTACGGCGGCTCGGCTGAGCATCCGTTGCCGCCCGTGGTCGATGAGGACACCCTGCCGGACCCGCAGTCCAGTTACGGGATACAGAAGTTCATCGGTGAGCAGCTGGTGGCCGACTACACCCGCAAGGGCTTCCTGCGCGGCCGGTCGCTGCGGCTGATGACGGTCAGCGTCCGCCCCGGACGCCCCAACGCCGCCGCGTCCGGCTTCCTGTCCGGCATCATCCGGGAACCACTGGCGGGCCAGCGCGCGACCTGCCCGGTCGGCCCGGGCACAGCGGTGGCGCTGGCCTCCCCGGCCCGGACCATCGCTGGGCTCCGCTGCGCCGCGGCCGCCCCTGACGAAGCGTGGGGCGGCCGCACCGCGGTCAACCTGCCCGCCCTCACCGTCACCGTCGCGGACATGGTGGCCGCGCTGGAGCAGGCGGCCGGGCCGCAGGTGAGCGCGCTGATCGACTGGGTGCCCGACCCGGCGGTCGCGGCCATGGTGACCAGCTGGCCGGCCCGTGTCCGGATCGGGCGCGCGGGCCGTCTGGGGCTGACCCCTGATCCGGACTTCGGCTCCATCATCAGCCAGTATCTCGCCGAGACCCGCCGCTGATGCCCGGCGCCCTGCACACCGACAGCGCCGCGGGCGGGCTGCTGATCCTGGTCGCGGACCGGGCCCGGGGCGTCCTCATCGGCGCCGCCGCGGTGGGGCCCGGCGCGGATGACTGGATCACCGAGGCCATTGTGGCGATCCGGGGCAGCGTGCCGGTGCGGGTGCTGGCCGATGTGGTGCACCCGTTCCCGACGTTCGGCCAGGCCTATGAGGTCCCGCTGCGCGAACTCGCCGCCCAGCTTCATTAGGCGGCCCCCAGCTGTTTCAGGCCGGCCAGCCAGGGCACGGCATGAGCCTGCAACGAAACCCCTCAGGAGGAATCTCATGACGAACTCCGGGGAACACCGGCATATTGAAATCAAGGACGGTGACCAGACGGTCGCCGCTGCTGAAGTGACCAAGGCGGCGCATGACGGGAACACCGTCCGGGCGTCGCTGCTCCCGTCGTCTGGGCACATCGCGCCCGGCACCCGGGCCAGCCTGGTGGACGCCGTGCTGGACACGCCGGAGGTGAAGGAGAGCGCCCGGCTGGAGGCCACGGTCCCGCTGGGTGATTCGGAGACGCTGGAGCGGTTGCGGGAACGGACCGAGGACACCGCCACCCGCCCGGCCGGCTCCACCGCGCTGCTGGACGCGAACATCCCAGGTGGCGGCGAGGCGGCGACCGGCGGGGCGGCAGCCGAAGCGGACGAGGCGGACGAGGCGGCGGCACCGCCTGAGCCGCCCGCGTCTTGACCGGCCAGGGCATGCCGCCCGGGATGTAGCGGGCCGCGCCAGGTAACGCCGGGCGGGGCAGGCGGGACGTTGCTAGCAACCAAGGTTGACTAAGTGTGAATTGTCAACTACGGTTGCTTGTATGCCGGAGACGACGATAGCGATCGATGAGGATCCCGCAGCCGAACTGGCCGCGGTCGTGGCGCTGCGGCGGCTCGCGGACCAGCTGGAGGACCTGGCCGTCGAGCGGGCCATGCGGGCCGGCTGGGGCTGGCCGCAGGTGGCTGAGGCGCTCGGCGTCACCCGGCAGGCGGTGCACAAGAAGCACGCCCACCGGCTGATCGCCGCAGGCGTCACGCTGAAACGGCGCTCCTAGAGTGAGGAGACAGCGATGGTTACCCGGTTCGCCGATTACGCGCGCGCCATCGTCCGGGACGCGGAAGAAGAGGCAAGAGCGGCGGGCTCGCCCTCGCTCGAGGCAGAGCACCTGCTGCTGGCCCTGGCCGCCGCGCGGGGCAGCGACGCGGGACAGGTTCTCGCCTCGGCCGGCCTTGACCACACCGCGATCCAGGCCGCCCTCGACCAGGAGATGCGGCAGAGCCTGCGGGTGGCCGGGGTGGACCTGCCGCCCGGTGGCCTGCCCCGGGCCAGCCGGGATCCTGGGCGCCGCGTGCGGCTGGGTGCCTCCAGCAAGCTGGTGTTGGAGCGGGCGGCCAAGGCTGCCGCCGGGCAGCGCCAGATGCGGCCCGGGCACCTGCTGCTCGGCGTGCTCGGCGCGCAGGCCGGGACGGTGCCGCGGGCGCTGGCCCTGACCGGCGTGGACCAGGCCGACCTGGCCCTGCGGACCAGGCAGGCCCTGGCGGCCGATCCCCAGTGACCACGCTGTCCACTGCTCCGGTTCGCCAAGTGTGTGCCGAAACCGCCGTGATAACGACGGTTAGGGAACACACTTACGGAGCGAATCGTCGTCGGTGCGGCGGCCAACCGCCATGCAGTGCGTGGCGATCCAGCGCACCTGCGGGTCCGGCAGGATGAGAGCATGCGCATCGCACTGTTCGTGACCTGCCTGGCCGACACGCTGTTCCCGGAAGCCGGGCAGGCGACCGTGGCGCTGCTGGAGCGGCTGGGCCATGAGGTGGTCTTCCCGGCCGGGCAGAGCTGCTGCGGGCAGATGCACGTGAACACCGGCTACCTGCCGGAGGCGCTGCCGCTGGTGCGGCGGTACGTCGAGGTGTTCGAGGAGTACGAGGCGATCGTGGTGCCGTCCGGGTCGTGCACTGGCTCGGTCCGGCACCAGCACGCGATGGTGGCCCGGCGGGCCGGCGACGAGCCGCTGGCCCTGCGCGCGGAACTGGTCGCGGCCCGCACCTTCGAGCTGTCCCAGCTGCTGATCGATGTGCTCGGGGTGGAGGACGTCGGCGCCTACTACCCGCACCGGGTTACCTACCATCCCACCTGCCATTCGCTGCGGATGCTGGGTGTCGGGGACCGGCCGTTGCGGCTGCTGCGCCGGGTACGCGGGCTGGACCTGGTGCCACTGCCGGACGCGGAGGTGTGCTGCGGCTTCGGCGGCACGTTCGCCGTCAAGAACGCGGACACCTCCACGGCCATGCTGGCCGACAAGATGAGCAGCGTGCTGGCGACCGGGGCTGAGGTGTGCACGGCCGGCGACAGCTCGTGCCTGATGCATATCGCCGGGGGCCTGTCCCGGCTGCGCACCGGGATCAGGACCGTGCACCTGGCGCAGATCCTGGCCGCCACCGCGGCCGGGGCCTGACGCCGGCCGCTGGCCCGCTACCCGGTGCGCAGGCGTGACCAGGCGTCGCTGCCGACCGCGAGGAGCAGGATGCCGCCCAGGGTGATCTGCTCGTAGAGCGGGTTCAGCCCGAGCAGGTCGAAGCCGTTACCGATCAGCGCGATGAACAGCACGCCGACCACGGTCCGCCAGATCGCGCCCTGACCGCCGAGGATGCTCGTCCCGCCGACCACGATGCCGGCCAGCACGGTGAAGGTGAGCGTGGTCTCCCCGTTCGATGCCTGCGCGCTGAGCACCCGGGAAGCGTCGATCACCCCGGCGAGGGCCGCGGCCCCGCCGCTGAGCACGAACGTGAGCAGCTTGATCAGCTGGACCCGGACGCCAGCCAGCCGGGCCGCCTCGGCGTTACTGCCTGCCGCGTACATGTACCGGCCCGTAGTGGTCCGGGACAGCACCACCCCGAGCAGCACCACCGCGAGCAGCATCGTCCAGGTCGAGGTGGCCACGGTGAGGAACGTCGTGCGGGCCAGGCGGCCGAACGCGGGGTGGCTGTAGGCGATGATCAGGTTCCCGCCGGTGACCAGGCTGGCCAGGCCGCTGACCACGAAGGACATGGCCAGCGTGGCGATCAGCGAGTTGATCCGGAAGATCGTCGTGATCACGCCGTTTACCAGCCCGACGCCCAGGCCGACCGCGACCCCGGCCAGGATGGCCACCGCCGGCGGCACCGACAGAGCGAGCTGCGTGGCGATGACGCCTGCCAGCGCGTAGATCGCGCCGACCGACAGGTCTATGCCGCCGGCCACGAGCACCAGGGTGCCCGCCGCCGCGATGATCAGCGTCGAGGCCTGCTGGTCGACGATGTCGAGCAGGTTGACCTTGGTGAAGAACGGCCCGCTCGCGATGGACAGCACGATGAACAGGACCAGGAACGGGAAGATGATCCCGCCGCGGCGCAGCCTGGACAGCAGCTCCGCGGGTGCGCCGGCGGGGGATGCCCCGGCGGGCCGGTCCTTCTGGTGTGGCGGCCGCCGCGGTGACATCTGGCTGGTTCATCCCGCACCTCTTTCGGTGGCACCGAACGCCGCGCCGAGAATGGCTGCCTCGGTCACCTCATCACCGGTGAGCTCGGCGGCGATCCGGCCGCCGCGCATCACCAGCACGCGGTGGGCCAGGCCGAGGATCTCCTCGACATCGGAGGAGATCAGCAGCACGCCGAGGCCCTCCGCGGTCAGCGTGGTCAGCAGTTCGTAGATGGCCCGCTTAGCGCCCACATCCACGCCACGGGTCGGCTCGTCCGCGATCAGCACCCGCGGCTCGCACAGCAGCACCCGGGCGAACAGCAGCTTCTGCTGGTTGCCGCCGGACAATGTGTCCGCCGGGGCCGCCTGGCTGCGGGCGCGGACGTCCACCCGGCGCAGCATCTCCTGCACCGTCCGGCGTTCCGGCCCGGACCTGACGATCCCGGCCCGGGCGAACTGGGCCAGGCTGGCCAGGCTGACGTTCTCGGTCACCGAACGCCGCAGCAAGAGGCCCTGGTCCTTGCGCGACTCCGGGATCATCGCGATACCGGCCCGCAGCGCCCCTCGCGGGCTGCCCGGCCAGTGCCGGCGGCTGAGCCGCCCGGTCCCGGGGACCGTGACCGTTCCGGCGGCCAGCCGGCTCGCCTGGTAAACCGCCCGGGCGAGCTCGCTCCGGCCCGCCCCGACCAGGCCGGCCAGGCCGAGGATCTCCCCCGCCCGCAGGTCGAGCGAGACGTCGCGCACGCCCGGCGCGCTGACCCCGCGGACCGACAGCACGACCGGCGCCTGCTCAGGAACCGGCTGCCGGGCGGGGAACGTGGCGCCCAGGGACCGGCCGAGCATGGAGCCGAGCAGCGATTCCTCGGTCTGGCCCGCGGCGGCGGCCGTCTGCACCACCCGGCCGTCGCGCAAGATCGTCACCTCGTCCGCGAGGTCGAGCACCTCGCCGAGGAAATGCGAGACCAGCACTATCGTGGTGCCGGCCCGGGCGAGCCCGCGGATGACCTCGTGCAGGGCCTCGGCATCCGGCCGGGACAGCGCCGCCGTGGGCTCATCCATCACGATCAGCTCGGCGTTGCGGCACAGCGCCCGCAGGATCTCTACTTTCTGCTGGTCGGCGGTGCGCAGCCGGCCAGCGTTCAGGTCGCCGCCCAGCTCGAACCCTGCGGTCGCCACGAGCCCGGCATAGCGGCGGCGCAGCGCCCGCCGCCGCAGGAACCCGGCCCGCCTCGGCTCGACGCCGAGGAAGACGTTCTCCGCCACGGACAGCGAGGGAGCGATGGACAGCTCCTGCGCGATCAGCACGATCCCGCGAGCGATCGCGTCCCGCGGCGAGCGGAAGTGGACCGGCTCGCCGCCGAGCACGAGCTGCCCGCGATCCAGCTGCACCGCCCCCGAGATGATCTTTCCCAGGGTGGACTTGCCCGCGCCGTTCTCGCCCACCAGGGCGTGGATCGATCCCCGGCCGATCTGCAGGCTGACCGCTTCCAGGGCGCGCGCACCGCCGAAGGACTTCCAGATGTCCCGCAGCTCGATGTGCACGCCCCGGAAGCCTGACTGGTCAGGCACGCCTTACCTCACCCAGGCCACTCGGCGGTGAACTCGTGCACGTTCGACTTGGTCACCACGCCACCAGCGGGCAGCCCGGCGGGCGTGGCCTGGCTGGCCCGCCTGCGGTAACAGGATCGGTCAGGGAATCAGGGCAGCCGCGTGGCCGGGACCTCGCCCAGCGCAGCGGCCTGCTGGCTGTTACTGAGTGCGTTGTCGGTGTAACCGGAGACAGAAACCAGGCGGCCGTGCGGCGCCGGGCGCGGGCGCAGCTGCGGCGGCTGCCCGCGCCTTACCATGACCGCGGCCTGCATCATCGTCGTGCCCAGGGCCATCCCCCCAGCGGTTGCTACGATCAGGCGGGCTGGTCACCTTCGCTGCCGCCCTTCCACTGCGCGGACCCCGCATCCCACTTCGTGTAGGTGTAGGGGTTGTCGAGAACCTTGGTCTCCGGGATGTCCGGGTGCATCCCCGCGACCCAGTTGTCCGGCCCGAGCTGGCCCTGCAGGTACTCGACGGTCTGCTCGACCGTCTGCCGGGCCCGGGCCAGGTCCACCCCGCCCTGCTCCGGGCCGGTCAGCCGGTGCTCATGCTTGACCACCCGGCCGTTCACGACCACGGTGTGCACGTCGCCGCGCTGGGCCTGGAAAGCGACATGGCCGTACGGGTTGAGCACCGGGAACATCACCGGCGACGTATCGTTCTTGATCAGCACGAGGTCGGCCTTCTTACCCGGTTCCAGGCTGCCGGTGACCGAGTCCAGGCCGAGCGCCTTGGCGCCGCCACGGGTGGCCCAGTCCACGACGTCCTCGGCGCGCAGGTGGCAGTGCGTGACGGTCTCCTGCCGGCCGTGCGCTTCCAGGTGCTCCCGGGACCGGTCCGCGCCCAGCGTGGTGCGCATGGCGGAGAACAGGTCCCCGCTCCACCACACGCTGGTGTCCATGGACAGGGACACCGGGATGCCGTGCTCACGCAGCTGCCAGGTGGGCGGGTAACCCTGGCCCGCGCTCTGCTCGCTCTCGGTGGACACCGAGGCCGACCCGCCGGTGGCCGCGATCCGGTGGTAGGAGTCCCGGGTCAGGGTGGCCGCGTGCACGTAGATGGTGGACGGGGTCATGAAGCCGTGCTCGTGCATCAGCCGGATGCCGTCGTCGTTGGTCGCGCCCCAGACCCCGGCGTGGGTGGTCACCGGCACGCCGAGTTCCCGGGCGACCTCGAACGCGGCCCGCTCCGGGAATTCCGGGTCACCGGTGACGTCGAACGCCATCTGGAAGCCCAGCATGTCGCTCGGGCTGCCGAAGCGGCGGCCGACGAACTCGCGGAACTCAGGAGCCGCGGACCACTCCCATGGGCCCTGCTGGATGTTGCCGTAGGCGAGGATGAACCGGCCCGGTACCTCGGCCAGCGCGTCCACGGCCGCGTCCGCGTGCTGAGTCGTCTGCAGTCCGTGGGACCAGTCCACGGTAGTGGTCACGCCCGCGTCGATCGCCTCGGCCGCGGCCAGCAGGTTGCCCGCGTAGATGTCCTCCGGCCGGAACACCTTGCCCCACTGCAGGTAGTACCAGACGAAGTACTGGGTCAGGGTCCAGTCGGCACCGTAGCCGCGCATCGCCGTCTGCCACATGTGCCGGTGGGTGTCGATCATGCCGGGCATGAGGATGCCGCGGGCCGCGTCGATCTCGGTGGTGCCCTCGGGCACCGCGAGCCGCGGGCCGACCGCCTCGATCCGCTCACCACTGACCAGGACATCGGCCTCTGGGTGGACGGTGTGCACGTCGTCCATGGTGAGCACGGTGGCGTTGCGGAACACCACGGGCCGACCCGGGGTGAAGTCGGATGCAGCTGTCACGGCGAACCTCCACAGTGAGGCGGGCACTGCTGTAGCGGGCACTGCTGTAGCGGGCACTGCTGTAGCGGGCACAGCACCTGACGGCATGGCGGACACATGTCCGTAGAGCGGCCATATTGGTCTGACGGGAAGCGTTGCGGGTTCCACGGCCGCTGTCAAGAGGCAGCCTGGCCAGGTCTGCTGCCGGGCTGGATGCCGCCTGTCCGGCAGGCGGACAAGCTGGCCAGATCACGCTACAGTCATTCCCGGTGCACCCGCCGCTGACGCCTACCCAGCCACCCCGCACAGGCCCGCACCAGCCCGCACCGGCAGGAGACGCCGCATGGCACGCCGCGATGCCAGCCCGGATTTCATCGAGGCCCTCGCCCGGGGCCTCGACGTGATCCGCGCCTTCCAGCCGCGCCAGCCGGTCATGTCGCTCACCGCGCTGGCCAACGCGAGCGGGCTGGCCCGGCCCACGGTCCGGCGCATCCTGCTGACGCTGGAGCAGCTGGGCTACGTACGGGCCGCTGACGGCGGCTTCGAGCTCACCCCCCGGGTGCTCGAGCTGGGCATGAGCTACGTCCTCTCCCGCAGCCTCTGGGAAGTGGCCCGGCCGCACCTGGAGCGCCTGGTCGCGCGGACCCATGAGTCCTCGTCCATCGCCCAGCTCGACGGCTCCGACATCGTCTACGTGGCCCGGGTGGCCGTACCGAAGATCATCGCCCTGGCGGTGACGATCGGCACCCGCTTCCCGGCCATGGCGACCTCGCTCGGCAAGGTCCTGCTCGCCGCGCTGCCACCGGGCGAGGCCGAGCGGGTCCTGGCCGAGCCGAGCCGGTCCGGGATCACCGCCCGCTGGCAGCCGGAGGCCGCCGAGCGGGCCGCCGCCCTGCGCGAGGTGCGGGCCCGCGGCTGGTCGCTCACGGACGAGCAGCTCGCCGCCGGCATCCGCTCGGTAGCCGCACCGCTGCGGGACGGCGACGGCCGGGTGATCGCCGCGGTCAATGTGACCGTGCACGCGGCCGAGACCCCGGTGGGCGTGCTCACCGGGGAGTACCTGCCGCTGCTGCTGCAGACGGCCGGGGCGATCAGCGCGGACTGGGCCGCCTGCCAGGCGGTGCCCCAGGTCACCGTGGCTGCCGCGGCCGGAGCGGGGCGGGCCATGGGCCTGCGTGGCCCGGGGACTGGCGCCTTGACAGGCGTATCAGCCGCCCCCGAGACTGCATAGGCCGGACAACCGTCCGCCCAGCGGACAGAAGGATGAATCGCTGCCCATGAGCCAGCCTGCCGACGCCTCCGCCGAACGCGGGGCAGAGTCAGTGCCGGCTACCACGGGGCCAGCTACCACGGACCCAGCCACCACCGGGACAGCTACCACGGGACCGCTGTCCGGGCTGCTCGTTGCCGACTTTTCCCGGGTCCTGGCCGGGCCATACTGCACCATGCTGCTGGCCGACCTCGGCGCGGAAGTGATCAAGGTCGAGAGCCCGGCCGGTGACGACACCCGGACCTGGATGCCCCCGGTCACCAGCGACGGGCGGTCCACCTACTTCCTGGCCATCAACCGCAACAAGCAGTCGGTAGCGCTCGACCTGCGGGACGAGGGTGACCTGGCGGCCGCCCGCGAGCTGGCCCGGCAGGCGGACGTGTTCGTGCAGAACTTCAAGCCGGGCGGGCTGGCCCGGTTCGGCCTGGACTATGCGTCGGTCAGCGCGGTCAACCCGGGCATCGTGTACGCCTCGATCAGCGGGTTCGGCGCAGGCGACGGCCAGCACCTGCCCGGCTACGACCTCATGGTGCAGGCCATGTCCGGGCTGATGAGCCTGACCGGGGACCCGGCCGGGCCGCCCTACCGGGCGGGCATCTCCATCTTCGACGTGATCGCCGGGCTGCATACCGCGTTCGGCATCATGGCTGCGCTGTTCCACCGCTCGGCCACCGGCGAGGGCCAGCATGTCGAGGCCAACCTGCTGTCCTCGGCACTGTCTGGCATGGTCAACCAGACCAGCGCCTGGGTGGCCGGCGGGGTGGTCCCGTTCCGGATGGGCAACTCCCACCCGAGCGTGTATCCCTACGAGCCACTGCCCACCGGCGACGGGGAGATCATCGTGGCCGCGGCCAACGACGCCCAGTTCGCCCGGCTGTGCGAGGTGATCGGTGCGCCGGAGCTGGCGGCCGATCCGCGGTTCGCCCGCAACGAGGACCGCACCGCGAACCGGGCCGCGCTGCGCCCGCTGCTGCTGCAGCGGCTCGCGCTGCGGTCCGCCGCGGACTGGTTCGAGCCGCTGATCGCGGCCGGGGTGCCGTGCGGGCCGATCAACACCGTCGACGCCGGGGTCGAGCTCGCCCGCCAGGTCGGCCTGGACCCGGTCGTGCTGGCGGGCCAGGACCAGGCCAGAGTGCCGGGCATCCGGCATCCGCTCGCCTTCTCCCGCACCCCGCACGCTACGACCTGCCCCCGCCTAAGCTGGACGAGCACGGCGAGCAGGTGCGGGCCTGGCTGGCCGCCCGGACCCCCCAGGCCACCCCCGACGGCAAGGACAGCCCCGACGGCAAGGACGGCCCCGGCCGCCCCGCCGCGGCCGCCGCCAGGGCGCCGGACCCGGACCGCACCGGCCCGCCGAACCCGGATTCCGCCGCTCAGTCAGGACCAGCCAGATGACGCAGCCAGGCGCGGTGCCGCGCTTCCCGACCTCGCTGGGCACCTCCAACGAGACCACGATCACCCTGCTCGGCCACGATCTCGCCGCTGACCTGATGGGCAAGGTCGGGTTCGGTGAGCTGGCCATGTGGCTGGTCACCCAGCGGCGGCCGACCCCCGGCCAGGTCCGGGTGTTCGAGGCGGTGCTGGTCGCGCTGGCCGATCACGGGTTCACGCCGACCGCGATGGCCGCCCGGCTGACCTACCTCAGCGCGCCGGACTCGGTCCAGGGGGCGCTGGCCGCGGGCCTGCTCGGCGGCGGCTCCCGGTTCCTCGGCGTGACCGAGGACGCGGGCCGGTTCCTGGCCGCCGTGGTGCTGGCGGCCGGTGACCCGCTGCCAGCCGACGACGCGGGCTGGGATGCGCTGGCCCTGGCCGCGGTCACCGAGGCCAGGGCCGCCGGGAAGTTCGTCCCCGGACTCGGCCACCCGGTGCACAAGGTCACCGACCCGCGGACGCCGGTGCTGCTGCGGATCGCCGACGAGGAAGGGCTGCGCGGCCCGCACCTGCGCCTGTTCGAGGCCATCGGCCGGGTGCATCCGCAGGTACTCGGCCGCACCCTGCCGCTGAACGGAGCGGGCACCTGCGGCGCCGCCCTCGCCGACCTGGGCCTCCCACCGGACCTGCTGCGCGGGTTCGCGCTGCTGGCCCGGACCGCGGGCGTGCTCGGCCACATCGCCGAGGAGCAGCGCCGCCCGGTCGGCATGGACATGTACCTGACCGTGGACCGGAACACCGAGTACCTGCCCCCCGACCCCGATTGAGACCAAGGGAGCCGCCATGGCCACTGTCGCCGCGGTCATCGCATCCACCCACCATCCGTTCTACTACCGGGCCAGCACGCCACCGGCGACGACCGGCCGCCGTTCGCCGACGAGTGGGTGGCCAAGATCGAGGCATTCCGGGAGACGCTGACCCGGGCCCGGCCCGACGTGCTGGTGATGGTCGGCTCCGACCACTTCCACCAGCTCTGGCTGGACAACATGCCGCAGTTCCTGATCGGGAAGGCGCCGTTCTACGACGCGAACTTCTACAACGAGGAACGCGAGTTCGGGCTGCCCCGGATGTTCCTGACCGGGCACGAGGACCTGTCCGGCGTACCTGCTGCGCGAGGGCATGGACGCCGGCTTCGACCTGGCGTTCAGCAATGAGCTGCGGATCGACCACAGCATCACCTGCCCGCTGATCACCCTGCGGCCGCAGGCGGACCTGCCGATCGTGCCCGTCTACACCAACATCTTCGCCCCGCCGCATGCCGCAGCCGAAGCGCTTCGTGGAGCTGGGCAAGACGATCCGGCAGCTGGTCGAGTCCTGGCCGAGCGACCAGCGGGTGGCGATCATCGGCACCGGCCACCTGTCGCTGGAACTCGGCGGCCCGCGGCAGTTCGGCCCGCACGGCCCGGACCCGGAATTCGATCGCAAGGCGGTCGAGTGGATCGCGTCCGGCGACCTGGACTCGGCGCTGGCCCAGGTCAGCCTGGACAGCCTGTGGGAGCCGGGCAACGCCACCCACGGCTTCATGGACTTCATGCTGATGATGGGGGTGGCCGGGGCGAACGTGAAGGCGGACTACGCCGACTCGCTCGACCTGTTCCACACCATGGAGGCCTACTTCACCTGGTACCCGAACGGCGGGGGTGGACGCGCCGTGAGCAAGTACCTGCTGAACAAGTTCCTGTACACCATCGACCGCGACCCGGAACTGGTGGAGCGCTATCGCGACGACCCGCGCGGCACCGTGCGCCTGGTGGGAGGCCGAGCGGGCCAACGTGATCCTGAACTGCCCCAGGCGGAGCGCAGCACCTGGCTGAAGTTCACCGACGCCGAGCGCGAGGCGCTGGCCACCCACGACTACGTCGCGCTGTTCGAGCTGGGCGCGCACAACTTCCTGACGCTGACCCTGTTCATCGCCTTGTTCGAGCGGGATTACGCCGAGCCGCTGGCCTTCCAGCGCGAGTTCGCGGCGCGGCTGAGCCACTGGAGCGTGCCGTACCCGGACATCTCCACCTGACCTGGCGTTCCCACGACACCCAACACCGGCGAGGATGCTGTCATGAGCGCTATCCCTGACTCTCATCGCGATCTGCTGGCCGCGGATTTCGGCACGCTGGCGACCATCGGGCCGGACGGGCGGCCCCAGCTCACCGAGGTGTGGTTCCTGGCCGAGGGCGACACGGTCGCCACCTCGCTGAACACGTCACGGCAGAAGACGAAGAACCTGAGGGCCAACCCGGCCGTCGGCTTCCTCATCCTGGACCTGGCCAGCCCGTACCGCTACCTCGAACTGCGCGGCGACGCCGAGATCACCCCCGACGACGACTACGTGTTCGCCGACAAGCTGGGCGCCAAGTACGGCGCCGACCTGCGCCAGCACGACCGTCCGGGGGAATCCCGGGTCGTCGTCACCATCCGCCCCGCCCGCATCAGGGCCGTCAACATGCGCGGCTGAGCAGCGCCGTCACACGGTCAGGCACCAGCGGATCTCCCCGTCCTGCTGGGCGCTGGTCCGGGTGAGCCCGGCCGCCGCGGCGACCGCGGCGGACACGTGATGGTCCGGGTGGATGTGCGCGATCACGGTCCGCACCGGCTGCTGCCGGAGCCAGCCGACGAGCGCCCGCGCGGCTTCGGTGGCGACGCCACGGCCCTGCCAGCGGGTACCGATCACCCAGGCGATCTCGGCCACGCCACCCGGGCCACCCGGGGCGGCCTGGCCGCTGATCGTCGCCTCCACGTAGCCGGTCAGGCAGGCTGCCTCCGGCAGCCAGATGACCCAGGTGCACCAGGACACCGCTGGGTCGGGCGAGCCAGCGGTGATCCGCTCGTAGCGCCCCCGCAACGCCGCGGCCGCGGGCGGGCTGCCGCCGATGAAGCCGTACAGCGCCGGATCGGCCAGTACCCCGGCCATCTCCTCCGCGTGCCCGGCCCGCACCGGCAGCAGGTCGAGCCGCCCGGTGCGGATGGGCGCAGCCTGGATCATGCTGCCAGGATGACACTGTGACAGCTCAGATCCAGCGGATAAAAGCCTGCCTGAACGGCAGGCGCAGCCGGGCCGCGCATCCCGCGGTGCCGGAGACCCCGGGGCAGCTCGCCGCCGAGGCGGCCGCGGCCATGGCGGCGGGCGCGGAAGCGGTGCACATGCACCCGCGGGACACCGGCGGCCGGGAGTCGCTGCAGCTCGCCGACATCGGCGCGGCCGTCGCCGCGGTCCGCCGGGGCAGCCCGGGCACCCCGGTCGGCGTGTCCACCGGGCTCTGGATCACCGGCGGCGACGTGGCCGCGCGGCTATCCGCCGTGACCGGCTGGGCTGACCTGCCCGGGGAGCAGCGGCCCGACTTCGCCTCGGTGAACCTGTCCGAGCCGGGCACGGCCGGCCTGCTGGCGGCGCTGGACGCGGCCGGGATCGGCGCCGAGGCGGGGGTCTGGTCGGTGGCTGACGCCCGGGCGGCGGCCAGCCTCCAGCCGGCCCGCGGCTGGCTGCGGATCATGGTGGAGCTGATCGGGCTGCCCGCCGCCGCTGCGCTGGCAGCTACCGACGAGATCCTGGCCGAACTTGCCGCGCTGGGTTTGCCAGCACGGGGCCTGGCCGCGCCGCTGCTGCACGCGGAGGAGGACGCGTGCTGGCCGGTGCTGCGCCGGGCCGGGCAGCTGGGCCTGGCCACCCGCATCGGCCTGGAGGACACCACCACCGGGCCGTCCGGCCAGCCGGTCGGCGGCAACGCCGACCTGGTCATGCTGGCCCTGGCGGAATGGACCGCGGCCCGCCCCGGTTAACCGGCGGCCCGCCCGGGCTCACCCCAGGCCGAGGATGCGGGCCGCGTTGTCGTGCAGCACCGCCCGGGCCGCCGCGGCGGGCAGGTCCAGCGCGGCGAACTCGTCCAGGCACCGCTCCGGGGTGATGAACGGGAAATCGCTGCCCCACAGGAACTGCCCGGACAGCCGCCCGCGCAGCTCGCGGATGACCTCAGCCGGGATCCGCCGCGGTGACCAGCCGGAGATGTCGATGTAGACGTTGGTCTTGTGCAGCGCGATCGCGGCCAGGTCAAGATGCCACGGGTAGCCGAAATGCGCGGCGACCACGGTGAGCCCGGGGTGCGCGGCGGCGACCGGGTCGAGCTTCAGCGGGTGCGCGTAGTCGAGCCGGATGCCCTGCCCGCCGGGCTGCCGGGCGCCGATGCCGCTGGTCCCGGTGTGGAACAGGGCGACCAGCCCGTGCTGCTCGCACGCGGCGAAGATGGGCCAGTAGGCCGGGTCGTCGGGGGCGAACGCCTGCAGCGACGGGTGGAACTTGACCCCGCGCAGCCCGAGCGCGGCGATGTTGGCCACCTCGGCCACGGCCGCCTCGCCCTTGTGCGGGTTGACCGAGCCCAGGCCGGTGAACACGTCCGGGTACGCACGGCAGGCGGCGGCCACGGTCTCGTTCGGCACCCGGGGGCGCCCGGTCGCCGTCTCGGCGTCCCAGGCCAGCAGGACCGCCATCACCTCCAGCCCGCGGTAGCGGGCGGCCAGCTCCGGCAGGGACAGCCGCTGGGCAGGCGAGCGGAAGTAGGCCTCGGCTGCCTCGACGTAGCCCGCCATGCTGCCGTCCAGCCAGTCCGGGGTGGGCAGGTGCACGTGAAAGTCAAAGGCCCGCAACGACACCGCCCCATCGTAGTCTTCCCGCCCCTGGCCGGCGGGTCGCGCCTGCCCCACCCCATCTTGTCAAACAGTAGTACTCATGTTTGACTAGCGCGGTGAATCCCACCCGGCTGTTCGTGCTCGGTGCGCTGGCCCGGCATGGGCCCATGTACGGGCACCAGATCCGCCGCGACGCCCGGGTGGACCGGACCGAGCTGTGGTCCGAGGTGCGGCCCGGCTCGCTGTACGGGGCGCTGCACCGGATGGCGGCCGAGGGCCTGATCGAGCCGGTGCGCACCGAGCAGGCCGGTAACCTGCCTGCCCGCACCGTGTACGCCATCACCGATGAGGGCCGCAAGGAACTGCTCGCGCTGCGCGCCGAAGCCTTCCGCCAGGTCGGCCTGCGCCCGGACCCGGTGGACCTGGCCGTGGCGATGAGCGGCGGGCTGCCCGCTGACGAGCTGCGCGGGCTAATCGAGGATCGGCACCAGGCGCTCACCGCCCAGGCCCAGTTCTTCCGGCACGAGCAGGAGCGGAGCTGGGCCGGGCAGACCGTGGCGGACAGCCTGATCCTGCAGCATGCCATCGGCCGCCTGGAGGCGGAGATCCGGTGGCACGAGGACCTGCTGAGCGCCGCGGCGATGCTGGCCGAGCCCGCCATCCAGGCGGTGTCATGACCGTGCGGCCGATCCGGCTGTTCGGCGACCCGGTGCTGCGCGAGCCGTGCGCCCCGGTGACCCGGTTCGACGACGGGCTGGCCCGGCTGGTCACCGACCTGCTGGACACCTGCCGGCTGCCCGGCCGGGCCGGGCTCGCCGCCCCGCAGATCGGGGTGAGCCTGCGGGTGTTCTGTTACAGCACCGACGGTACCGAGGGCTATCTGGTCAACCCCAGGCTGGTGGCCAGCGACGGTGTCCAGGACGGCCTGGAAGGCTGCCTGTCCCTCCCGGAGCTGTACCAGCCGGCCCAGCGTGCCGCGCACGCGGTGGCCCGGGGCGTCGATCAGCTCGGGCAGCCCGCCGAGATCGAGGGCACCGGGCTGCTCGCCCGCTGCCTGCAGCACGAGATCGACCATCTCGACGGGCGGCTGTTCCTCGACCGCCTCGCCCCGGCCGAGCGGCGCCAGGCCATGCGGTTCATCCGGGAGCACATCGCGGCCGCCGGGCCGGGCCGCTCGTAGCCAGTGTCTCGCTTGCCGGTTTGAATAACGCTCCCGGTCAGGCCGTGGGCTTCTTCGCCCGGCTCGGCGCGACCCGGGGCGGCTCGCCGGGCTGCTTCGGGTACACCGGCGGCCACGGCGCGTCCAGCAGCCCCCGGCCGGCGTCCGCGGCGCTCATCGCCAGCAGCGGCTCGAGCGACTGCGGGTCGTCGTTCATGCCCAGCCACGGGTCACCGGTGGCGTCCAGCCGGGCGGCCAGGGACGCGATCGTGAACTGGTCCGGGTGGATGTCGTCGAGCTCGCCCCAGGCGAGCGGGGTGGACACCTGGGCGCCGGGCCGGGCCCGGACCGACCAGGCACCGAACACCGTCTTGTGCGGCGCGTTCTGGTTGTAGTCCACGAACACCCGCGGGCCGCGCTCCTCCTTCCACCACGCGGCCGTGATCAGATCGGGCCGGCGCCGTTCCAGCTCCCGGGCGACGGCCACCACGGCGGCCCGCACCTGGTAGGAGTCCCAGCGCGGCTGCAGCCGGACGTACACGTGCAGGCCGCGGTTGCCGGTCGTCTTCGGGTACCCGGCGATGCTGAGCTCATCGAGCAGCCGGTGCAGCTCGTGGGCGGCCTGCCGGATGTGGGTGAAGTCCACCCCCGGACCCGGGTCGAGGTCGATCCGCAGCTCGTCGGCATGCCCGGGATCCGCCGCCTGGTACGGCCACACGTGGAAGCCCAGGCAGCCCAGGTTGACCGCCCACAGCACGTGCTCGATGTCCGCGGCGACCAGCGCGCGGGAGGTGGTGCCGTTGGGCGTGGACACCGTCGTGGTCTGCAGCCAGTCCGGGATGTTCCTGGGCACCCGTTTCTGGAAGAACGACGGGCCGCTGGCTCCTTCCGGGAACCGTTGCAGCAGCACCGGCAGGCCGCCCATGGTCCGCAGCAGCGGGCCGGCCACCCGCAGGTAGTGCTCGGCGAGATCGGCCTTGGTCTCATTCCGCTCCGCGAACAGCACCTTGTCCGGGTGGGTGATCAGGTCACGTGGCATCGTGGTCGCTCCGTCCCCCGGCGGAAGGCGGGCCGGGCGGCCGCCCCTGCTCCATGGTCTACCACCTGGCCCGGCGCGGGCCCGGATAATGAGTGGCGGCCACCGGCTGGCCTGGGTTAGCTGGGAGGCATGCAGCTGGACCAGTTCGACCCGGCCACGGACGGCGCGTCGGTCGCCGCCTGCCACGAGATCTACCTCAGCGGGACGGCCGACGACGACCCGTACGGGCCGCCCATGTCCGCCCGGGGCTTTGCGGGCTGGCTGGCGCTGGGCTGGTGGGAGTCCCCGGTGGAAGCCTGGCGGGCCCGGGACGGCGCTGGCCAGACCTGCGGCTGGTACAGCCTCCAGCTGCCGCAGCGGGAGAACCGGCAGCTCGCCGTCGTGGACCCGGTGGTGGCCGCGGCGCGGCGGCGGGCGGGCCTGGGCACGGCCCTGCTCGGCCACGCGGCCGCGCGGGCGCGGCAGCTGGGCCGTGACCAGTTGCTGGCCTATGCCCGCGATGGCTCCCCCGGGGCGGCGTTCGCCCAGGCCGCGGGGGCCCGGCCGGGGCTCACCGAGATCCGCCGGGTGCTGGACCTGGCCGCGGTGCCAGCCGGGAAGCTGGCCGCGCTCCGGGCGGAGGCCGAGTCAGCGGCCCGCGGGTACGGGCTGCTGTGCTGGACCGGGCCACCGCCAGAGGACCAGCTGGCCACGGTGGTCACGGTGTTCGGTTCCGCGGCCGCCGACATCCCGCGGGAGGATGGCCACGAGGCGGAGCACTGGGATACCGAACGGGCCCGGCAGGCCGGGGAACGCGTGCTGGCCCAGGGGCTTCGCTACTACAACGTCGCGGCCCGGTCGCTGGGCACCGGCGAGCCCGCCGCGCTCACCCAGCTCGGCGTGGACCCGGCCACGCCTGAGTGGGGCTTCCAGGGACTGACGGCCGTGGCCCGGCCGCACCGCGGGCACCGGCTCGGCCTGCTGGTCAAGCTGGGCCTGCTGGACCTGCTCAGCAAGCACGAGCCACAGCTGACCCGGGTCCTGACGGGGAACGCGGCCGGGAACGAGCACATGGTCGCCATCAACGCCGCGCTGGGCTTCACCCCGCTGGACCAGTGGCGGAGCTGGGAGCTGGACACGGCACCGGGGGCGCCTGGCCTGACCGTGAGCCTGGCCTCAGAGGGCGATGGCCGGGGTGACCACGGTCCGGGGCGGCCGGTCCGGCCCGTAGTCGGCGGGCCGGACGATGAGCTGGGCGCTGCCGCGGGGCACCCGGCTGAAGGTGAACCGGCCCCGCTCGTCCGCGGTGACGATCAGCGCGCCGGTCCCGGTCCTGATCTCGACCGGGCAGGTCTGCACCGGGGCCAGCCAGCCATCCAGCCGGACCGTCTCATCGGTGTGCTGGCCGATCCGGATCATGATCGTCATGCTGTCGCTGTCGAAGGTGACGGTCGGCCCGGCCTGCGCCGCCAGCCGTGCCACCTCGACTTCCAGGTCGCGGAGAGCCAGTGAGAACCGGATCCGCTCCGGCAGGTCCGCGGGCATCGGGTCGGCCGCGGAGAACATGTCCCGGATTCCGCGCAGGATCGCGAGATCGAACTCCTCCAGCGGGTCGTCCGCGGGCGGCGAGCCGTCGGCATCCGGGAGCCTCATACGGCGTTTCCTTCCCCGCCGGATCCGCCGGTATCCTCACTGACAGTGGACGGGGTCAGCAGCACGCCAACAGCATCCGCGGATGCCCGGGACGAGCTGCCCGCCCCGCCCCGGACCGGCCCTGGCCAGCCGCGCTGGTCATACTGGCCGCGCTGGCCTGCCTGGCTCCGCTACGGCCTGCCGCTGCTGATCCTGGCCGTCCTGACCGGGGACGTGCTGGCCCACGGGCCGCTGGTCAGCCTGGATCAGCAGATCCGGCTGGCGGTGCTGCCGTACGCGGACGCGCCCGGCTACGCCTGGCTGCTCCGCGCTCCGTTCGGTCCCGCCTGGCTGCTGACCAGCCTGGGCGAGACCACCGTGGCCATCCCGGTGCTCGCGGCCGCCGCGATCGCCGCGGCGGCCCGGGGCCGCTCCTGGCGGCCGCTGTTCACCGCGCTGGTCGCGGCCGTGGCGCTGCTGGCCACGGTGATCCCGGCGAAGATCCTCATCGGGCGGCCCGGCCCTGGCATCGCCGCGGTCAGCCCGGGCAGCCTGGGCGCGTTCCCGTCCGGCCACACCGCCACCGCGTGCGTGTGCTACACCGTGGCCGCGCTGCTGCTCTGCGCCGGCCGGCCCGGCTGGGTCCGGCGCGGGGCACTGGCCGTGGTGCTGTCGCTGTGGCTGCTCGTCGGCGCGGCCCTCATCTGGTCCGACTTCCACTGGTTCACGGACGTGCTGGCCGGGTGGGCGCTGGCTGGCCTCATCGTGCAGTTCGCCGTCTGGCTCACCCGCCGGGGGCAGGGCAGTCCGGCGGGCTGACCGTTGCTGATTTACCTGGCGCTCTGCTGGCAGGCGAGCGTGAGCAGATGCAGCACCTCGGCGTCCACCTCGTCCGGGCTGCGCAGCGCGAGCTTGTGGGTGGCCTGGCCCGGCCCGGTGGCCGGCTGCAGGCGGCCGCCCGGCGGCGGGTCGGTGAAGCGCAGCCCGAGGTCCACGTGATCACGGGCGGCCGCGGCCACGGCCGCGAACTGCCGGCCCGGCTGAACGGGATGTAGCTGCTGCGGCCGCCGACCGTGACGTCGTCACCCAGCGCGGCGCTCAGCATGTCCTCTGGCGAGGGGCTCATCGGCTACCCAGCGGGCGGGGTGGGCTGGATGATGCTGAACACCGCGCCCTGCGGGTCGCGCAGGGTGGCCATCCGGCCGACGGGCGTGTCGAACGGCCCGGCCAGCACGGCCCCGCCGAGTTCCGTGGCCTTGGCCGCGGTCGCGTCCGCGTCGGCCGCGGCGAAATACACCAGCCAGTGACTCGGGGTGCCCGGCTGCTGCGGCGCGGTCGTCCCGCCGACTTCCTTGCCGCCGACCTGGAACAGCGTGTACTCACCTTGGCCCATGTCCATCACCGTGGTGGTCACGCCCAGTACCTGCTCGTAGAACCGGACCGCGGCCGGGTCCGCCGTGATCAGCTCGTTCCAGACCACCGCTCCCGGCTCGTTCACCAGCGAGGCGCCGATGTGCTGGCGGGCCTGCCAGAACGCGACCGGTGCGCCGCTGGGGTCCAGCACGAAGCCCATCCGGCCGGCCTCCATCACCTCGAACGCTGGCATCGCGACCTGGCCGCCCGCCGCCTCGACCTTGGCCAGCGCGTCGTCCACGTTGTCCACGGCCAGGTAGGTGTTCCACATCGGCGGCGCACCAGCCGCGGCGAGCTCGGGCGACTGCGGGGCGATGGCGGCCACGTGCTGGCCGCTCAGCGTGGCCATGGAGTAAGGGCCACCCTGCGGCATGGGCTGGTCGTCGTAGGCCCAGCCGAACAGGCTGGCGTAGAAGGCCTTCGCGGCCTCGGTGTCCGTGGTCTGCAGGTCCACCCAGTTCGGGGTGCCCTGCGCATAAGACGTGCGTACTGGCATGGCGTGCTCCCTTGCACGACGGTTCCGGCCCCAGCGGATTCGCCACTCACAGTAACGTACCCGGCGCTGGCCGGGCGGCCAGGAAGCGGGCCAGCTCCGCGGCGGCCGGGCCGGTAGCCGGGCCGCGCCGGGTCACGGACAGCGCCGCGGCGGCGTTCGCCGCGCGGGCCGCCGCCAGCTCCGGCAGGCCCTGGGCCAGCGCGGCGATGAACGTGCCGGTGTGCGTGTCACCCGCGCCGTTGGTGTCCGCCACGGTGACCCGGAAGCCGGGCACGTGCACCGGCTCCGTGCCCGAGTGGCTGAGCAGGCAGCCATCCGGCCCGGTCCGGACCAGCACCGCGGCCCCGGGGGCGGCGCGCTGGCTCAGCACGCGGGCTGCGGCCCCGGGCTCGGCCTGCCCGGACAGCCAGCCCGCCTCGGCCGCGTTGCAGGTCAGCCAGGTGGCCCGGGACAGCACCTGGTCCAGCGCGGCGGCCGGGATGGACCTGGCCAGCGGCCCGGGATCGAAGACCACCACGTTGCGCGCGGACAGCCCGGCCAGCCAGCCGAGCAGGGCGGTGCGGCTGGGCTGGACCAGCCCGTACCCGGACAGGTAGACCACGTCGCCCGGCCCGGCCGCCAGCCCGGCCAGGGCCGCCGCGGTCAGCGCCGCCTCCGCGCCGGGGCTGGTCAGGAACGTCCGCTCGCCCGCGGCGTCCACCAGGCTCACCACGAACCCGCTGTCCTGGCCGGGCGTGGCCGGGAGCAGGATCTCGATGCCCTCGGCCGCCAGCGCCGCGCGGGCCAGCGCGGCGAACGGCCCGCTGCCGTGCGCCCCGCCGTAGCGGACCGGCAGGCCCTGCCGGGCCGCCGCGGACATCACGTTGAAACCGCCCCCCGCCGTCACCTCGGTGCGAGTGGCCAGCACGTCCCCGCCGCGCTCGGGCAGGGCGGGGATATCGAGCACGACGTCAACGACCACGTTGCCGAGGTGCAGCAGCCGGCCGCCCGGGCCGGGGCCGGCCATCAGCGGCCCCGCAGGGCCAGCAGGCGGTCCGCCACCTCGTCCAGGTGCAGGTGGTTCACGCTGGTCACGGTGGCCCGGGCGGCCTCAGGGAAGGCCGCCGTCCCGTGGCAGGCCCCGCCGATCGCCCCGGCCATGGCCGCGATCGTGTCGCAGTCGCCGCCCACCGACGCGGCCATCCGGCAGGCCAGCCACGGGTCACCGGGCGCCGCGGCGAGCAGCGCGAACGCGGCCGGTACCGATTCCTGGGTGGCCAGGCTGGTCCCGACCAGCGTGTACACGGTAGCCAGGACCGCGTCCCGCGGCTGGCCGGCCACCAGCCCGGTGGCCCAGCGGATCCGGGCCGCCACGTCGGCGGCCGCGACCCAGTGCCCGCGCCCGGCGGCCCGCGCGGCTGCCCCGGCCGCCACGCTGATCGCCTCGGGCACGGTAGCGCCGGCCACCCCCGCGCTGACCGCGGCCGCGACCGCGGCCGCGCCGGCCAGCGCGACCCCGGTGTTGTGGGTGATCCGGCTGGCCGCGACCACCTGGTCCACCAGCAGGCCCAGGTCATCGCTGCGGGTGGCGACGCCGACCGGGGTGATCCGCATGGCCGCGCCGTTGGTGGTGCCGGCCCGGCCGGTCTCCGCGACGTCGGTGCCGGTGAGCAGCGCCGCCAGGGCCCGCTTGGTGGACGGGCCGAGCAGGCTCAGCGAGCCACGGGCACGCATCCCGGCCTCCCAGGCCAGCAGCTGCCCGGCGAACTCAGCCGCGTCGATCGTGCCGCCGCCCTCGATCAGCAGCCCGGCGAGCAGCAGGGCCTGCTCGGTGTCGTCGGTCACCGTGCCCGCGGGCAGCCCCGGGGCGAGCGGGTGGTCCAGCGGCCCGGGCTGGAACTCCGCCAGCAACGGGCCGTACCTGGCCACGATCTGCGGCCGGGACAGCGACTCGGTGGGCATGCCGAGCGCATCCCCCACGGCCAGCCCGTACAGCGCGCCTGCCGCGCGGTCCTGGGTCATCGCGCCGCCAGCAGGCTGGCCACGCTGACCACCTCCACCAGCGGGGCGTACAGGCGGAGGATGTCCAGTGCCTTCTGGTGGCTGTCGTCGTCCACGCCCGCGCACGCATCCGCCGCCACCTGCACCGCCACCCCATCGTCCGCCGCGGCCAGGGCCGTGGACAGGACGCAGCAGTCGGTGGATACCCCGGCCAGGATCAGCCGTCCGCCCGCGCCGACCCGGGCCGCCAGGTCCGGGCCCCACTTGCTGAACGTCGCCGCGTCCAGCGTGGGCCCGGCCATCGCCGCGAACTCCTCCACCAGCTGGTAGATCGGCGCGTCCGGGGGCTGCAGCGCGAACGGCCACGCCTCGTAGTAGCGCTGCCAGGCCCCGGCCGGCACCTCCGGCGCGATGAACCTGGTGAAGACCACCCGCGGGGCGAACGCCCCGGCCAGCGCGGCGACCGGGCGGACGATCTCGCTGAATCGCGGCGCCAGCCAGGCGCTGCCCGGCTCACCGAACACGCGCTGCATGTCGATCACCGCCAGCACCGGCTCGGCTGGTGAGTTATCCTGGCCCGGTCTGGGATTCATGCCCGGATATTGTCATAGCCGCCGCAGTGCGGGTAGTGACGCGGCACCTGTCACAGTGACGTGACACTCGTCACGCAGGCACCGCGGGCGGGCGGGAGTGGGAATACAGCGTGACGGCTCAGTCAAGTAGTGGCAAATAGCCATGGCTATCCTGAGCCCGGATCATAAAGTCAGCTCCGGCGCGTCCTCCATTACTTTAATAACGTAAGTATTCTATTGACCGCCTGCTAATTCCGTTCCCTTCCCAGAAGGTCATCGCCGTGTCCGTGGCCCACCAGCCGGGAGATGCCCCGCTGACGCCCGCTGACCAGCCCGCCCGCCTGTCCGCGGCGCGGCCGGCCGCTACCCGGCGGCTCGCTGGCCTGGCGGTCATCTCGCTTGCCGCCAGCGCCGCGGCGATGGTCGCGATCGGCCTGGCCGGGCCGTCCCTGGCGGTCCCGCACTTCACGGCGTCTCATCCCTGGCCACCCTATTTCGGCTCGGCGCATCTGCCGGACGTGGCCGCGACCGCGCTGGCCTACGTCGCGCTCGGGCTCGGCGGGCTCGGCCTCACCGCCGGGCTGGTCGCGGTGCGCCGGGGCTGGCGGCCGCGGCCGCGGCCGCTGATCATCGGATCCCTGCTGGCGGTCGTCGCGCTGACGCTGCTCCCGCCGGTCGGCTCCACCGACATGCTGGACTACGCCATCTACGGGCGGATCGCGGCGCTGGGCCACAGCCCGTACCTGATGACGCCCGCGCAGCTGGCGAAGACCGGCGACCCGGTGGCCAGGTTCGATCCGCCAGCCTGGCGGCACGCCCCGTCGGTCTACGGCCCGCTCGGCACGCTGTCCGAGCAGTTCGCGGCCGGCCTGGCCGGGCCCTCCGCCGCCCGGACGATCTTCTGGCTCAAGCTGCTGAACGCGCTGGCCTTCCTGGCGGTGGCGCTGGCCCTGGACTGGCTGCTGGCCGCGGACCCGGCGGCCCGGGCCCGTGCGCTGCTGCTGTGGGCGGCCAACCCGCTGATGTGGTGGGCCATCCTGGGCGGCGGCCACATCGACGGGCTGGCCGCGGCCGCGGGCTTCCTCGGCCTGCTCTGCCTGCGCCGCCTCGGGGTGGGCCGCGGGCTCGCGGCCGGGCTGCTGATCGGCGCCGCCATCGCGGTCAAGGCCCCGTTCGCGATCTTCCTGCTCGGGCCGCTGTGGGCGGCCTGGCGGTCACCGCGGACGCTGGCCGCCGTGGCCCTGGGTACCGCGGCGGTCGTGCTGCCCAGCTACCTGCTGACCGGCTGGGCCGCGGTCCGGGCGGTGGTGTCCCGGGCCGGCGGTGTCTCGGACGGGTACCAGCCCTGGCAGCTGCTGACCAGGCTGCTGCCGCACGCGGGCCACACCGCGGCGTTCACGAACACGCTGGCGCTCGGCGGATCCATCGTGCTGGCCGCGATCCTGCTCTGGCGGCTCAAGCCCGGCTCGCTGGACGTGGCGGGCATGCCGTACGTCCAGCCTGTCCTGGCCGTGTCGCTGGCCTGGCTGATCTGCTCGCCACAGCAGCGGCCGTGGTTCGACGCGATGATCTTCCCGCTGGTGGCCGTGCTGCCCGCGACCAGGCTGGACTGGGTGGTCGTGCTGCGCGCCTTCGCCGCCACCGTGGCCCAGCTGCCCGGGGTAACGTTCGGCGTGAAGGTGCACCCGCACGCGCTCAGCGTCTTCCTGATCCGGATCATCAGCCACGGCGTGGTGCCGGTCACCCTCGCCCTGACCGCCGTCGCGCTGCTCTGGCTGTGCGTCACCCAGCGCTGGACCGCGGGCGGCCCCGGTCAGGCCCCGGCCGGGGCCAGCGACGGCGCGGACTCCTGGGCCCGTACCGGCGAGACGCTGAACACCCAGGCCGCCACGAACCCGATAACCAGCGCCACCAGCACGCCGAGGTTGGCGAAAGCCCAGGCCCCGGTCTTGCCGCCGAGCCCGAAGGGGCCGAGCAAGTAACCCTGCCAGGTGAGCCAGCTCGCGTACGAGTTGGTGACCAGGCCCCAGCCCACCACCGTGCTGATCACGATGATGGCCAGCGGGACCAGCCGTACGTCGCCGTAGCGGCCGCGCGGGTCGTACAGCTCCAGCTCGGAGTAGTCCTTCCGGCGCAGCATGATGTCGGCCAGCATGATGCCGCACCACGCGGCGATCGGCACGCCCAGGGTGATCAGGAAGCCCTCGAACTGGTTCAGGAAGTTGTGCGCGACGAACACCACGTAGATGGTGCCGAGCACCATCACGGTGCCGTCGACCAGTGCCGCGGCGTACCGCGGGATGCGCAGCCCCAGGGTCAGCAGCGCCAGCCCGGACGAGTAGATGTCCAGCACTGACCCGCCGACCAGCCCGAGCACCGCGACGATCGCGAACGGGATCAGGAACCAGGTGGGCAGCAGCGTGGTCAGCGCGCCGATCGGGTCGGCCCCGATCGCGCTGCTCAGCTTGGCCGACGAGCCGGCCAGCAGCAGCCCGAAGACCAGCAGGAAGATCGGCGCCACGGACGAGCCGAACGTGGTCCAGCCGATCACGCCCCGGCCAGAGGAACGCCGCGGCAGGTAGCGCGAGTAGTCGGCCGCCACGTTCACCCAGCCCAGCCCGAAGCCGGTCATCACGAACACCAGGGCGCCGATGAACTTCTGCGGCGAGCCGGCCGGGATGGCCGACACCGTATGCCAGTGGATCTTGTCGGCGACCAGCGCGATGAACACCACGGTCAGCACCCCGGTGACCCAGGTGATCACCGACTGCATGCGCATGATCAGGTCGAAGCCCATCACCCCGCCGACCACGGTCAGCCCGCTCACCACGATCAGCGCGATCACCTTCGTGCCGGTGCCGCCGCCCCAGCCGAGCCGCTCGAACACGGTCGCGGTGGCCAGCGTGGCCAGGATGATCAGCACGGTCTCCCAGCCGACCGTGAGCAGCCAGGAGATCAGCGAGGGCAGCTTGTTCCCGCGCACCCCGAACGCCGCCCGGCCGAGCACCATCGTCGGTGCCGAGCCCCGCTTGCCGGCCACGGCGATGAAGCCGCAGAGCATGAACGAGGCGACGATCCCGATCAGCCCGGCCGCGAGCGCCTGCCAGAACGAGACGCCGAAGCCGAGCACGAACGCTCCGTAGCTGATGCCGAGCACCGAGACGTTCGCGGCGAACCATGGCCAGAACAGGTCCCGGGGATGGCCCTTGCGCTCGTCGTCCGAGATCACGTTGATCCCGTTCATCTCGACTTGCAGCGGCCGCAGCTCGGCCGCTGCGGAGCCGACGTTGCCTGGTGCGCGCGCGCTATCAGCCATGGCATGCCCCTTCCTGCGAGAAATAGCCAGCCGTCAGGTTCTGGGCCTGGTGGAAGCGGCGCCATGCCGCGGCCGCGGCCAGCGCCCCGGCCGCCAGCGACCCGGCGGCCAGCAGCACCGCCGCGGCGGTGACCGCCCGCTTCGCCCGGGCCGATTGCGGCCCGCCAGCCTGGCCGCTGGCCGCGGCCGCGGCGCCCCCGGCGGGCTGGCCGCCGGGGGCCTGCGCGGCCAGCAGCCGCTCGACGTTGCTGGCGAACTGCTCCACCAGGCGCTGCCCGACCTCACCGATCGCACCCGGCGCATACTGCGCGACCCGGCCCCGGACCATCAGGTCGGCGCTGATCAGCACCCGGGTACTGGCGCCGTGCGGCTCCACCCGGATGGTCAGGTCCGCGTCCGCGCTGCCCTGGCCGCCGCGCTCACGCCCGGACGCGTGCAGGGTCGCGGTGCCAGCCGCCCGGTCGGCGGCGTCGAGGTGCACGGTGCCCGCGTAGACCGCGTGCACCGGGCCGATCCGGAGCCGGAGCTCACCCGCGTAGGTCCCCTCCGCCACCTCGCCGATCAGGCGGCTGCCCGGCAGGCAGGCGGCTACCTTCCCTGGGTCGAGCAGGGCGTCGAGTACCTCCGGGGCGCCGGCTGATCCGCATCGCGCTGGTGAGCTGCACGCCCAATGTCCTTACCGGTCCATGACCGCTTTACGCTGGGCGCCATCAACCGGGATGTGCGCACCGTTGATGAAACTGGCGCGGGGCGAGGCCAGGAACGTGACCAGGGCCGCCACCTCGGCAGGCTCGCAGATGCGGCCCAGCGGGATGGACTCGGTGGCCAGCTCATGGGCCCGCTGCTGGTCCACGCCCTTGTCCCGGGCGAACGCTTTTTCCAGCGTGTCCCACCGGTCGGTATTCACCGGGCCCGGGTTCACCGTGTTGATCCGCACCCCGTAGCGGCCGTACTGCTCAGCCACGGAGGAGGCGAAGTTGATGTCAGCCGCGTTGGCCACCCCCGCGGTCATCTCCCAGTAGCTGGGCTTCAGCCCATCGTTGCCGACGACGAGCACGATCGCGCCGCCGCCCCGCTCCCGCATGTGCCCGATGACCGCGCGCACCGACCGCACGTAGCCCATGAACTTGAGGTTCAGGCTGGCCAGCCACTGCTCTTCGGTCAGGTCCTCCAGCAGCCCGCCGGGCGAGCTGCCCGCGCAGGTCACCAGGATGTCGATCGGGCCGAGCCGGTCCATGGCCGCGGCCACGCAGCGCTCGACGTCCGCGGTCACGCTCATGTCGCCGGCCAGCGGGAGGATCGTCCGCCCGGTCGCGGCCTCGATCTCCTTGGCGGTGGTCTCGAGCGGCTCCGCCGTGCGCGCGGTGATCGCCACATCCGCGCCTTCCTGGGCGAGGTGCTCAGCGACATGCCGGCCGATTCCCTTGCTGGCCCCGGTGACAAAGGCCACCTTTCCGGCAAGCTGCAGGTCCACCGCGTGCCCCTTCCGGATAGCGCGTGAGCAGGATGGTATACCAAATATCAGCCCGGCGGAAGGCTCCGGCCCGCGCCCCGCCAGGGTCAGATCCTGGCTGGCCATGTCCGGCTAAGTCCCGATACTTTACGAAACCTCCCACCCCCCCAGGAGCACCAGGTGTAGCCTCAGGCCCTCGGGAAGGACAATGGCGTGTCCCTTACTCAGGCCGACGGCAAGAAGGCCAGCGGCTATGAGGTCGTACAGGCCAGCCGGGACTTCCGGACTCTCCGGCGGCGCTTCGGGTCCTTCGTCGTGCCGGTCACCCTCCTGTTCCTCGGCTGGTACTTCCTCTACGTCATCCTCGCTGCCTTCGCGCCGGGCTTCATGCGGATCAGCGTGCTCGGTGAGATCAACGTCGGGCTCTGCTTCGGGCTGCTGGAGTTCGTCTCCACCTTCGTGATCGCGTTCAGCTACAGCCGGTGGGCACGCCGCAGGCTCGACCCGCTCGCTGGCCGGCTGAGGCAGCGGCTGGAAACGGGCCGTCGGCCATGACCGGCCCCGGTCCGCAGGCACCGTGGTTAGCAACACCGTGGTTAGCAACACCGTGGTCAGCAACACCGTGGCCGCCCAGGTCATCGGCACCCCGGCCGTCAACATCACCGTTTTTGCCTTCTTTGTCCTGGTGACCCTGGTCATCGCGATCGGCGCGGCCGGGAAGAACCGGACTACCACTGACTACTACGCGGGCGGGCGGGCCTTCAGCGGCCGCCAGAACGGCATCGCGATCGGCGGTGACTACCTGTCAGCCGCCTCGTTCCTGGGCATCGCCGGTGCCATCGCCCTGTACGGATACGACGGGTTCCTGTACTCCATCGGCTTCCTGGTGGGCTGGCTGCTGGTCATGCTGCTGGTGGCTGGGCCGCTGCGGAACACCGGCCGGTACACGACGGCCGACGTCCTCGACCTCCGGCTACGGGCGGTCCCGGTACGCGCCGCGTCTGCGGTATCCACCCTGACCGTGAGCCTGTTCTACCTGCTGGCCCAGATGGCCGGGGCCGGGGCCCTGGTCAGCCTGCTGCTGGGGGTGAACAGCACGCAGGGCCAGGACCTCACGGTCGCCGCGGTCGGCCTGCTGATGATCTTTTATGTGCTGGTCGGCGGGATGAAGGGCACCACCTGGGTGCAGATCGTCAAGGCGATGCTGCTGACGGCCGGGGCGGCGGTGACGGCCGCCTGGGTGCTGGCCCGGGCCGGGTTCAGCCTGTCCGGGCTGCTGCACAACGCCGCCGCGGCCAGCCCGGCGGGCAGCGCGGTGCTCGGGCCGGGCCTTCTCTACGGGGCGAACACCGCCTCCAAGCTCAGCTTCATCTCGCTGGCGCTGGCGCTGGTGCTCGGCACGGCGGGCCTGCCGCACGTCCTGATGCGGTTGTACACCGTGCCGAACGCCCAGGAAGCCCGCCGCAGCGTGGCCTGGACGGTCGGGCTGGTCGGGGTGTTCTACCTGTTCACGCTAGTGCTCGGCTTCGGCGCGATGTGGCTGGTCGGGGCGAACCAGATCGAGGCCGCACCGGGCCGGGCCGACTCGGCGGTGCCGCTGCTCGCGTTCAAGCTGGGCGGGACGCTGTTGCTGGCCATCGTGGCCGCGGTCGCCTTCGCCACCATCCTCGCGGTGGTGGCCGGCCTGACCATCACCGCCAGCGCCTCCTTCGCCCATGACGTCTACGCTGGCGTGCTGCGCCGGGGGGAGGCCAACCCGGAACGTGAGGTCCGGGTGGCGCGGATCACGGCGGTGACGATCGGTGCCGTGGCGGTGATCGGCGGCATGTATGCCAAGAACATCGACGTGGCGTTCCTGGTGGCACTGGCCTTCGCCGTCGCCGCGTCCGCGAACCTGCCGTCCATCCTGTACTCACTCTTCTGGCCCCGGTTCACCGCCCGCGGTGCGCTGTGGAGCATCTACGGGGGCCTGATCAGCTCGGTCGGCCTGATCATCATCTCCCCGGTGGTCTCCGGCCGGGGGAGCTCGTCGCTGATCGCCGACCCGCACGTCAACTTCGCGTTCTTCCCGCTCAGCAACCCCGGGATCGTGTCCATCCCGCTCGCATTCCTGCTCGGCTGGCTAGGCTCGGTTACGGACCGGAACCCCGCTGACCCGGCGCGGTTCGCCCGCATGCAGGTCCGGGCCCTGACCGGGGTGGGAGCGGAGCGGGGAGGCCATAGCTAGCGCACGTTCCGTAGCCGCCCACCGGGGACGGGAATGCGCCAAGGGGAGTCGGACATGGCGAGCGACCTGACCGAGGGGGCGCCGGGCCAGGCCGGCGCTCGATCCTGGAGTGCTGCAGGTGATCCGCTCATCAGCCGACCAGCTGATCCCGCTCGAGGACACGTTCGCCCGGCAATTGCGGTACGACATCGCGACGCTGATGCCGGACCTGGTCACCCGCCTGGCCGGGGAAGGGCTGCCGTTCTGCCAGCGGCTGGTGCGCACCATGCTGTGGGTAGCGGTGTACGACCAGCCAGCCCAGGTGATCGCCGGGGTACTGCGCCAGGCAGGCGCGCGGAACTGGCTGGAGGGCTTTCCCGAGGGCCAGTACGTCAGCGTCGCGCATGCGCTGGTGCGCACCGTGCGTGACCTCAGCGAAGACGACTGGTCCACCTCGATGGGCTCGGCGTGGATCAGCTACTTCCTGTGGATCAAGCCGTATCTGCTGGCCGGTGCCCAGCAGGCCGCTACCCAGCAATCCGCTACTGAGCAAGCCAGCGCCGGGCTTGAGCCCGCCTCACCCCAGCCCGCCTCGCCCCAGGCCGCCTCAACCCTTCCGGAGACCGCCACCGGGGACGTTGACCTGGAGGCCGTCGCTGACCTGCTCGGTGATGAGGATGAGGACGACGAGGACGTCGGCTACGGCCAGATCATGGTCTCGATGACCCGCAGCCCACGCCGCGAGCGCCCCCGGCATCCGGACCAGCCGGGCTAGCCCACCCGCCCCGGCCTGCGGCGCGGTCCGGAGCGACCGCGGAGCCCGGCCGAGCGCGGCCGCGTCAGTCATGGGCAAACCTGGCGGCGAGCTCGGCGCGGTTCACCTTGCCCAGCGCGGTCCGCGGGATGGCGGCGACCTGGATGACCCGTTTCGGGCACTTGTACCCGGCTAGCACCGACCGTGCGTGGGCGATCAGCACATCCTCGGCCAAGGCCGGGCCGGGCCGGGTGACGACCCAGGCGGTCACCTGCTCCCCCCAGCGCGGGTGCGGCAGGCCGGCCACGGCGGCCTCAGCGACCGACGGATGGCTTTCCAGGGCGATCTCCACCTCACGGGGGTGCACGTTCATCCCGCCGGTGATGATGAGTTCCTTGATCCGGCCGCGGATGACCAGGTGACCGGTGGCGGGGTCGATGGCGCCGATGTCCCCGGTACAGAACCAGCCGTCCGGGGTGAACGCCGCCGCGGTCGCGGCGGGATCATGCCAGTAGCCGCCAAAGACCTGCGGGCCACGCACCTGGATCTCCCCTTCGGTGCCCGGCGCGGCCTCGGCCCCCTCGGCCTGCACCCGGCACAACACTCCGGGCAGCGGCAGCCCGACGGTGTCGCCGCAGCGGCCCGCCAGTGGATTCGACACGTCGAGCCCGGACTCGGTGGTGCCGTAACGGACCAGCGGGAGCTGGCCGAGCAGCCCGGGCAGCCGGGCGGCGAGCGCCGGGCTGAGCGGCGCCGACCCGCAGACCGCCAGCCGGAGGAAAGCGAGCGCGGGGCGGCCGGCCGGGGCACCGCTGGCCGGGGCACCGCTGGCCGGGGCACGGCTGTTTGGAGCACTCTCCAGCAGCGCCTGGTAGATCGTGGGCACGCCGAACAGGACGGTCGCGGACTCCGCGCGCGCCACCTCGATCAGGTCGGCGGCGGTGAACCGGGACCGGATGTGCGCGGACGATCCGGCGATCAGCGTGGCATGCAGCCCGCTCAGCCCATGCTGATGGAACAGCGGCAGGGCGTGGACCAGCACATCGTCCGCGGTCCACCGCCAGGCGGCCATGGCGGCGCGGACCGAGGCGGCCAGCTGCCCGTGGGCCAGCGGGACCCCCTTGGGCCGCCCGGTGGTCCCGGAGGTGTACGCCAGCACCGCGGTGGCCCCCGGTGACAGCGGGCCGCGCGGTAGCCCGCCCGCCGGGGAATCCGCGGCCGGCGGGTCGGCGGCGGGCACGATCAGCGGCGGGCTGGGCAGCGCGGCCAGCCGCCGGGCCGGCTCCGGGTCGGCGAACGCGAGCACGGCCGCTGAATCAGCGGCCAGCTGGCCCAGCTCGGCCGTGGTGTACCCCGGGTTGGCCAGCACCACGACCGCGCCAGCCCGGAGCGCGCCGAGATAACACTGCAGGAAACCGGGGCTCGCGGCCGCGGCCAGCAGCACCCGGTCACCGGGCTCGGTGCGGGCGGCGAGCCAGGCCGCGACCTGGCGGGCCCCAGCGTCCAGCGCCCCGTGCGTGATCCGCTGCCCGTCCACGGCCACGGCGAGCCGGTCCGGTACCCGGCGGGCCGTGTCCGCCGCCAGGTCAGGGATGGCCGAGTCGCCGAGCTGGCCGGCCAGGGCGGCGGGATCAGCGGCCTCCGGCAGGTGCACCCGCCAGCCCGCCCGGCTCCACTCCGCCGCGCCGCGCCAGTCCGCCGGCTGAGGCTGGCGGCGCCCCGGCCCGGTCATCGCGGCCCGGTCATCGCGGCCCGGTCATCGCGGCCCGGTCATCGCGGCTCATTCCACGCGGTCCGGTTGACCCTGCGTTCCTCCCGCAGCCGGTCGAGCAGCCCGCCCGCGGCGGTCACGGCTTTGATCCGCCCCGCCGCGCCGGGTTCTGCCGCACCGGGCCCTGCCGCGCCGGGTTCTGCCGCACCGCCGGTCAGCGCCTGCGCGAGACCGGCGGCGACGGTGCCGGGGTCGGCGCAGACCTGGTTCACCAGGCCCAGCTGGAGCGCTTCGGCGGCGCCCACCCAGCGCCCGGTCAGGGTCAGCTCGAGGGCCGCGCCGCGGCCGACCAGGTCGGGCAGCACCCAGGCACCCACGGCGAGGCCGCGGCCGCGCGGCCCGATGAACCGGAAACGCGCCGCCGGGCTGGCGATGCGCAGATCAGCAGCGGCGGCGAGCTGGGCGCCGCCACCGACGGCCGGGCCGCCCACGACCGCGAGCACCGGGCCGGGACGGGTGATGATGGCCTCGCAGCACTCGTAGATCAGCTCCGAGATCTCCGCGCGCTCGGCATCGGCCACGGTGAGGTCGGCGCCCGCGCAGAACAGCCCGGGGCTGCTGCCCGCGATCAGCAGCGGCACGGCGCGGTCCGCGCGGAGGGCGGCCAGCACGGCCCGGGTCATGGCCGCGTCCAGCGCGTTGTGCCGGTCCGCCCGCGCCAGCCGCAGCCACCGGTAGCCAGCCGGGTCCGGCTCCACCCTGACGTACGGGTGCAGGACATACGGGTGCATGCACGGCTCCACGGGCGGGCGTCATCGCGGGCGTGAAGAACGGAAATTGCTACCGGTTACCGGCCGTGAAATATGGTATACCAAGCTGAGGTAGCCGCAGCTGAGGAGGCCGGTGAAACCAGCCCCGTTCACCTACCACCGCACCCGTTCCGTGCCGGAAACGGTCGCCGTGCTGGCCGAGCTGGGCGACGGGGCGAAGATCCTCGCGGGTGGGCAGAGCCTGGTCCCGATGATGAACTTCCGGCTGGCCCGGCCGAGCGCGCTGGTGGACGTCACCCGCATCCCTGGCCTGGAGTACCTGCGGGCCAGCCCGGACGGGCTGCGGGTGGGCGCGCTGACCCGGCATCGCACCATCGAGCTCTGCCGTGACCCTGGGGTGCTGGACGGGTTCGCGGTGCTGCCCAGGTCCGCGCGGTGGATCGGGCACTACCCGATCCGGGCCCGCGGCACGCTCGGCGGCAGCATCGCGCACGCCGACCCGGCCGCCGAATGGTGCCTGCTGGCCGTGCTGCTGGACGCCGAGGTCGTGCTGGCCGGGCCGGCCGGTGCGCACCATGCCGGTCACGGAGTTCTTCGAGGGCTTCTACTCCACCGCGGCGCAGCCCGACGAGATGATCACCGAGGTCCGCTTCCCCCGGCCCGCGCGCCATGCCGCGCTCACCGAGTTCGCCCCGCGCAAGGGTGACTTCGCGGTGGTCGCCGCGGCGGTGGCCGCCGACGTGGACGACGGCACGCTCACCGCGCTGCGCGTCGTGCTCGGCGGGGTCGGCCCGCTGCCGGTCACGGCGGATACCGCGGAGCTGGCTGGGCGCCCGGCCACCAAGGCCACCTGGCAGGCCGCGGGCGAGCTGGCCGCGCAGCAGATCGACCCGCCCGCGGACGGCCATGGCAGCAGCGCGTACCGCAGGAAACTGGCCGCCACCCTGGTGGCCCGCGCGCTCGCGGAAGCCGCGGCGTCATGAACGCAGCCGCTACCCGCTGGGTGGGCACGCCCGTCCCGCGCACCGAGGACCGGCGGATGCTGACCGGCCGCGGCCGGTTCACCGCGGACATCGAGCGGGCCGGGGTGCTGCACGCGGCGTTCGTGCGCAGCCCGTTCGCGGCCGCGGAGATCGGCCCGGTCGACCCGTCCGCTGCGCTGGCCCTGCCCGGCGTCGCCGCCGTGTTCACCGCGCAGGACCTCGGCTGCCCCGGCCTGCTGGCGGTGCTGGAGCGGCCCGAGTTCGTGCCCACGACCCTCCCGCTGCTGGCCATCGGGCAGGTCCGGCACGTGGCCGAGCCGGTCGCGGTGGTACTCGCCGACGATCCGTACACCGCGGAGGACGCGGCCGAGCTGGTGGACGTGCGGTGGACGCCGCTGCCGCCGGTCACCAGCCTGGCCGCGGCCCGCTCCCCCGGCGCCCGCCCGGTGCATCCCGGGCTGGCCGGCAACTGCCAGGTCGAGCTGACCCTGTTCGACGACGACCGGCTGGACGAGATCCTCAGCCAGGCCCCGGCGGTGATCGCCGCGGAGTTCAGCAGCGGCCGGCTGGCCGCGCTGCCGCTGGAGGGCCGCGCCTGCCTGGCCGACTGGGACGAGCGGGACCAGCAGGTCGTCCTGCACGTGTCCACCCAGGTGCCGCACCAGGTCCGGTCCGCGGTCGCGCAGGCCTTCGGCATCGCGGAGCACGCGATAAGGGTCATCGCGCCGGATGTGGGCGGCGGCTTCGGGCTGAAGTGCGTGGCCGGCCGGGAGGAGGTCGCGCTGGCCGGGATCGCGCTGCGGCTGCGCCGCCCGGTGCGCTGGACCGAGGACCGGCAGGAGAACCTGACCGCCTCCTGCCACGGGCACGAGCAGCACTACCGGATCAGGGCGGGGTTCAGCCAGGACGGGCGGATCCTGGGCCTGGCCGCCGAGATCGACTGCAACGTGGGCGCCTACTCGGTGTTCCCGTTCACCAGCGGGGTCGAGCCGCTGATGGCCGCCACCGAGCTGCCCGGCATCTACAAGGTGCCCGCCTACCGGGCCACCGGCCGCGCGGTCGCCAGCAACAAGGCGCCGTCCGCCCCGTACCGCGGGGTGTCCCGGCCGCAGCTCGTGCTCGTGATGGAGCGGCTGATGGAGAAGGCCGCCGCCGAGCTCGGCCTGGACAGCCTCACCGTGCGCCGCCGGAACATGATCAGCCCTGGTGAGTTCCCGTACACCGGGGTGAACGGGATCACCTACGACGAGGGCAGCTACGCCGAGTCGCTGGACCGGGCCGAGAAACGGGTCACCGAGGCAGGCTGGGCGGCCGAGCGGGACCGCCGGCGCGGCGACGGCCACTACGCCGGGGTCGGCTACTCGTGCTTTTCCGAGCGCACCGCCTACGGCACCCCGGCCATGTCGCAGCGGCGGATGCGGATGACCCCGGGCTATGACACGGCCACGGTCCGGATGGACCCGTCCGGCGAGGTCATCGTGACCACCGGCACTTGCAGCCACGGCCAGGGCCACGAGACCACGTTCGCGCAGATCGTCGCCGACCAGCTGGGCGTGCACCCGGGCCAGGTCAGGCTCCGCCAGGGCGACACCGACCTGGCCTCCTACGGCTGGGGCACCTGGGGCAGCCGGTCCATCGTGATCGGCGGCGGCGCCGCCAGCCGGGCCGCCGGGCAGGTCGCCGGGCAGCTCCGGCAGGTGGCCGCGCACCTGCTGGAAGCCAGCGCGGCCGACATCGAGCTCAGCCGCGGCGCGGCCCAGGTCCGCGGGGACGCGGGCGCCCGCGTCGAGCTCAGCGAGCTGGCCCGGATCGTGCATTTCCAGGCGCACCGGCTGCCTGAGCCGCTGCGGTACGGGCTGGAGGGCCGCCAGTCCTTCGACCCGCCGGGCACCTTCTCCAACGCCTGCCACGCCGCGCTGGTCAGCATCGACCCGGGGACGTGCGAGATCCGGCTGCGCCGGTACCTGGTGGTGGAGGACTGCGGCGTGGTGATCAACCCGATGATCGTGGACGGGCAGGTCCGCGGCGGGGTGGCCCAGGGAGTGGCGGCGGCGCTGCTGGAGCAGGTGCGCTACGACAGCGAGGGGCAGCCGGGCAGCGCCACGCTCATGGACTACCTGGCGCCGACCGCGGCGGAGCTCTGCCCGGTGGAGATCATCCACCTGGAGACGCCGTCGGCGTTCAGCGAGACCGGGGCCAAGGGGATGGGCGAGGGCGGCACGATCGGCGCGCCCGCCGCCGTGCTGAACGCGGTCAACGACGCACTGGCGCCCGCCGGGGTGAGCGTCAACCACATCCCGGTGCGGCCAGCGGATGTGCACGCCGCACTCGAACGGAGCCGGGCATGAAGGACACGCACCTGATCCGGGTCCGGGTCAACGGCCGGGAGCACGAGCTGGCGGTGGAGTCCCGCCGCACGCTCGCCGACATGCTCCGGCACGACCTCGGCTACACCGGCACCCACCTGGGCTGCGAGCACGGCATCTGCGGGGCGTGCACGGTGCTGGTGGACGGCGAGCCCGCCCGGGCCTGCCTGATGTTCGGCGTCCAGGCCGATGACCGGGACATCGCCACCGTGGAGGGCCTGGCCGACGGCGACGACCTGTCCGACCTGCAGCAGGCGTTCAGCGACCGGCACGGGCTGCAGTGCGGCTTCTGCACCCCGGGGTTCCTCATGCTGGCCGAGGGCTACCTCGCGGATCCCGGCGCCTGGAACGGCGGCGAGCCGGCCGAGGCCGACGTACGTGACCTGGTCGCCGCCAACCTCTGCCGCTGCACCGGCTACCAGGGCATCATCGAGGCCATCCTGGATACCGCCAGAGCCCGGCGGGATCGCCTGTGACGGCCATCGGCACCCGCCTGCCCAGGAAGGAAGACCCGCGCCTGCTCCGCGGCGCCGGGCGGTTCGGCGACGACCTGTCCGCGCCCGGGCAGCTGCACGCGCGGATCGCCCGCTCCCCGGTGGCGCACGGCCGCCTCGCCGCCGTGGACGTCCGCCGCGCCCGGCGGGCCGCTGGCGTGCATGCCGTGGTCACCGCGGCTGACCTGCCCAAGGGCCTGGTCATCCCGGTCCGCCTCCCGGTCCAGGGCATCGACCTGAGCGGCTTCCTGCAGCCAGTTCTCGCCGCGGGCACCGTCCGCTACGTGGGCGAGCCGCTGGCCGTGGTGGTTGCCGGGGACCCGTACGCCGCGGAGGACGCGGCCGAGCTGATCGAGATCGAGATCGAGGAGCGGCCCGCGGTGCCCGACGCTGTTGCGGCCACCGCAGCCGGATCCCCCGGCTGTTCGCAGGCGGCAACATCGCCGCCGATTTCACGCTGGGCTACGGCGACGTGGACGCCGCGTTCCAGCGGGCCGCCCGGACCGTTGAGGTGAACATCGATATCGGGCGGCATGGGGCGGTGCCGCTGGAGCCGCGCACGCTGCTCGCCGACCCGGACCCGGTCACCGGCGCGCTGGCCATCTACGGCATGACCAAGGTCCCGGTGTTCAACCGGGACCTGCTCGCCGCGCTGCTCGGCCTGGACGAGGCCCTGATCCACGTGCACGCGGTGGACGCGGGCGGCGGGTTCGGCGCGCGGGGCGAGTTCTACCCCGAGGATTTCCTGGTGCCGTGGCTGGCCCGGACGCTGCGGCGGCCGGTCAAGTGGACCGAGGACCGCGCCGAGCACCTGGTCGCGGTGAACCAGTCCCGGCAGCAGTCACACCGGATCGCGGCCGCGTTCGACGCCGCCGGGCACATTCTCGGGCTGCGCGCCGACATTGTGCACGACAACGGCGCGTACTGCCGGACGCACGGCATCATCGTGCCCGAGCTGACCGTGACCATGCTGCCCGGCCCGTACCGGGTGCCCGCGTACCGCGGCCGGGTCCAGGTCGTGCTGACCACCACCACGCCGTGCGGGACCTACCGCGCGCCAGGACGCTTCGAAGGGACCACCGCCCGTGAGCAATTGCTGGACGTCGCGGCCGCTGAGCTCAATGTCAGCCGCAACGAACTTCGCGTCCGCAACCTGCTTAGCCCAGGCGAGCTGCCGTGTGAGCGGGCGATGAGCACGCTGGGCACGGATGTGGTGCTGGACGCCGGCGACTATCCCGGGCTGCTGGCGGCGGCAACAGCTGAGGCGGACCGGCTGGATTATCCCGCTGAGGTGGCCCGGGGCCGCCGGGCGGGACGGCTGCGCGGCCTCGGCCTGGCCGCGTTCCTGGAGAAGAGCGGGCTGGGCCCGCAGGAGACCGCGGACGTCACGGTCAGCGCGACCGGGGCGGTGCATGTGTACTCCGGGGGCACGTCGCTGGGCCAGGGCATCGAGACCGTGCTGGCGCAGATCGCCGCGGACGCCCTGGGCACTGACCCGGCGCGGGTGAGCGTGACCTGCGGGGACACCGACCGGCAGCCGTTCGGCGGCGGGTCCTGGGCGTCCCGGTCCACCGTGGTCGGTGGCAGCGCGGTGCACGCGGCGGCCCGTGCGGTCCGGGACCGGGCGCTCGAGGTCGCCGCCCGGATGCTGGAGGCCTCCCCCGCGGACCTGGTCAGCGAGGACGGGACGATCCGCGTGCGGGGCGACCCGGCCACCGCGGTCAGCCTGGGTGAGGTGGCCCGGGCCACGGCGCCGGCCAGTGCGTACCTGCGGCCCGGGGAGCCCGCCGGGCTGGCCGCGCGGCGCCGGTTCGAGGTGGCGCACATGACCTACCCCTACGGGGTGCACCTGGCCGTGGTGGACGTGGATCCCGGCACCGGCGGCGTCACCGTGCTGCGCTACCTGGTGGCCTACGAGGTGGGCCGGGCGGTCAACCCGATGCTGGTGGAGGGGCAGCTGCGCGGCGGCGCCGCGCAGGGCCTCGGCGGCGCGCTGCTGGAGGAGTTCTGTTACGACGAGGCGGCCCAGCCGCAGTCCGCCAGCTTCCTGGACTACCGGATGCCGACCGCGGCCGAGGTGCCGCCGATCGACGTGCTGGTGCTGCAGGACTCCCCCGCTCCGGGCAACCCGCTGGGCGTGCGCGGCGCGGGCGAAGGCGGGGTGTCCGCGGCGGGCGCGGTGCTGGCCAGCGCGGTACGTGATGCCCTGGGCCTGGCCGGCAGCGTAGGCCGGCTGCCGCTGACCCCGGCCCGGGTCAGCGGACTCGTCGAGGTCAGCGGAGGCGGGAGATGACGTCAGCCCAGCTCAGCAGCGGCCCCGGCTACGTGAGCAAGACAGACATGGTGGCGGCGCTCATCCGGGAGCTGATCATCACCGGGGAGCTGGCCGCGGGTGAGCAGCTGCGGCAGCGGGACCTGGCCCAGCGGTTCCAGGTCAGCCAGACGCCGGTGCGGGAGGCGATGCGGCGGCTGGAATCCGAGGGCCTGGTGCTCGGCGACACGCACCGCGGGTTCACCGTGGTGGAACCGGACGACGGCCGGATCGAGGAGAACTTCCAGATCCGCGCGGCGCTGGAGTCACTGGGCGCGTCGCTGGCCGCGCGGAAGATCGACACCGCCGGGATCAGCCGGCTGATGGAGCTGAACGAGCGCATGCGCGAGCTGGGCGACGCCGACCCGCGGTACGCGGACCTCAACCGGGAGTTCCATTTCACCGTGTATGAGTACGCGGGCAGCCCGTTGCTGCTGTCCTTGATGCGGCTGCTCTGGGCGTCGCTGCACGGCGGCCCGAAGGTGGCCCGGTCGCACGCGGAATCCGCCCGCCAGCACGACGCGATCCTGGCCGCGCTGCGCGCCGCGGATCCCGCGGCGGCGTACGCGGGGACCTACCAGCACATCATGGGAAGACCTGGGCACTGATGCTGACGATAAGCACCGATGACGGGGTCGCGCTGCACGCCGAGAGCACGGGCGACGGCGCGCCCATCGTGTTCCTGCACGAGTTCGCCGGGGATCACCGCAGCTGGGAGCCGCAGGTCCGGTACTTCTCCGCGAGCTACCGGTGCGTGACCTACGCGGCCCGCGGGTACCCGCCGTCCGGCGTGCCCGCCGACCCGGCGGCCTACTCCCAGCCGCGGGCCGTGGCCGATGCGATCGCCGTGCTGGACGGGACCGGCATCGACGCCGCGCACGTGATCGGCCTGTCCATGGGCGGGTTCACCGCGCTGCACCTGGCCATGCAGCACCCGGACCGGGTGCTGTCCGCGGTGGTGGCCGGGACGGGCTACGGCGCGCTGCCGGAGCGGCAGGAGGCGTTCCGGGCCGAGTCAGCGGCGATCGCGGCGGCGTTCGAGGCGGACGGGGCGGCGCAGGTCGCCTCGTGGTACGCGGCCGGCCCGGCCCGGGTGCAGTTCCAGAACAAGAACCCGCGGGGCTGGGCGGAGTTCGCCGCGGCGCTGGCCGGGCACTCCGCGGTGGGCTCCGCGCTGACCATGCGCGGGGTGCAGGCGGCCCGGCCGTCGCTGTACTCGCTGCGGCCCGAGCTGGCCGGGATCACCGCCCCGGTGCTGGTCATGGTGGGCGATGAGGACGAGGGCTGCCTGGAGACGGGGCTGATGCTGAAGCGGACCATCCCGGCCGCCGGGCTGGTGGTCCTGCCGCGCACCGGGCACACCGCCAACCTGGAGGAGCCGGACGTGTTCAACGCGGCCGCCGACCGCTTCCTGGCCGCGGTGGACCGCGGCGCCTGGCACTCACGGGACCCGAGGTCCGTTTCCACCTCGACCACGGGAGCTAGCCCATGACCTTGCTCGGCCGGCTGTCGCCGCGGCGCCGGGTGTTCGCCGCTGGCGTCGCTGCCGTGGTGGCCGCGGTCGCCGTGGTGACCGTGGTGCTCGCGGTGCAGGGCGGGTCGCCGGGCGGGGCGGCTGGGTTCCCGGCCCAGGACCGGCCCGGGCCGGTGATCCTGGTGCCCGGGTACGGCGGGAACACCGGGTCGCTGGCGGTGCTGGCGCGGCGGATCCGGGCGGCCGGCCGGACCGCGATCGTGGTCCGGCTGCCCGGCAACGGCACCGGCAGCCTGGTCACTGACGCGGCCGTGCTGAACAGCGCGGTCAGCCAGGCGCTGGCGGGCGGCGCGCCCTCGGTGGACGTGATCGGCTACTCGGCGGGCGGGGTCACCACCTTGCTGTGGGCCCGCGCTGACGGCGGCACGCACAAGGCCCGCCGGGTGATCACGCTGGGCTCCCCGTTCCACGGCGCGCAGATCGCCGCCGCGGGCAATGCGTTCGTGCCCGGCGCCTGCCCGGCCGCCTGCCAGCAGCTCGTCCCCGGCAGCAGCCTGCTCAACCAGATCGACGCCGGTGGCGTGCCGGGCCGGCCGCGCTGGCTGTCGCTGTGGACCACCGACGACCAGACCGTCACCCCGCCGGACTCCGCCCGGCTGAGCGGCGCGCTGAACGTGCCGATCCAGTCGGTCTGCCCGGCGCAGCAGATCAGCCACTCCCAGCTGCCCACCAACCGGGTGGTCACCGCGATCGTGCTGCAGGCGATCGGGCCGGCCCGGTCCGCCCGCCCAGCGCCGCCGACTGCCGCGGCTGACCCGGGCGTCCCCGGCCAGGCTCAGCTGGTGATGTCCTTGGTGGCGAAGTGGGCCCAGGCCGCCCCCAGGAACACCAGCACGTACACGGCCTGCACGGCAAAGCCGCGCTCGATGTTCCGCCACACGATCGGCTGCCGGAAGAAGTCGATCCAGGCCAGCCAGTACCGGGTGGGCAGGTACGGGGTGACTGACGAGGCGGCGTTCAGGGTGACCAGCACCTGGCTGGTGATCAGCGCGGCAAGCGCGCCGAGCGCCGCGCCGAGCGCGGAGTCGGTGAGGGTGGACAGGAACAGCGCGATCGCGCCCACGCCGAGCATGGACACCGCGATGAAGCTGATCGCGCCGACCGTGCGGATCAGGATGTCGGCCGGGGTCATCGGGGTGCCGGACAGCGTGGTGGCGGCGGCGCCCCCGGCGAAGGTGGAGGTAGTCGGGCCGCCGGAGGTGGCCGCGATCGGCTGCGCCCCGAACAGCGCGATGCCCGCCAGGTAGGCGGTCACCGCGACGAGGAGCACCGCCGCCAGGGTGTACGCCACCAGCGACACGAGCTTCGCGGCGAGCAGCCGGGTCCGGCCGACCGGCCGGGCCAGCAGGTAGCGCAGGGTCCCCGCGCCCGCCTCGCCGGCGATGGCGTCGCCGGCCACCACCGCGACCGCCACCGGCAGGAAGATCGGCAGCACGATGGCCAGCGCCGCGGCCGGGAACAGCTGCCCGCTGGACAGCACGGCGGACAGCAGGGCCGGCCCCTGCCCGGGCGGCGGCGCCAGGTGGGTGACCGCGACGAACACCGCGACCAGCACCGGCAGCCCGCAGAGCAGCGCCACGCTGACCCAGCTGCGCGGCCGCCGGACCAGTTTCACCAGCTCGACCCTGATCACAGCGAGATCTCATCTCCGGGTTTGTCCTGGGGCCGGGAAGCCGGGCTGGGCACCAGGTCGACCCGGTCCGAGCCGGAGCCGGTGACGGCCAGCACCACGTCCTCCAGGGACCGGCGCTCGGCGGCGATCTCGGTGACCCGGACTCCCTCGGCCACCAGGCGGGAGTTGAGCGCGGCGACGTCGGTCCCGGCCACCACCAGGCGGTCCGCGTCACGGCGCTCGACCCGGCCGTCCAGCACTTCCACTGCCCGGCCGGTGTCCGGGGTATGCACCACCGCCCGCCCGGTCGGCGCCCGCAGCACGGCCAGGTCCTCCTGCAGGACCAGCCGGCCGCTGTCCACGATGCCGACCCGGGTGCACAGCTGCTCCACCTCGTTGAGCTGGTGGCTGGACAGGAAGACCGTGGTGCCGCCCGAGTTCAGCTCGATCAGCAGGTCCCGGATCTCGCGGATGCCCTGCGGGTCCAGGCCGTTCGTGGGCTCGTCCAGGATGAGCAGCTGCGGCTGCCGGAGCAGCGCCGCGGCCAGGCCCAGCCGCTGCCGCATGCCCAGCGAGTACCGCTTGACCGGGCGGTTGTCGATGCCGCCCAGGCCGACCCGGTCCAGGGTGGTGGCGATCCGCTGCCGCCGGGTCCGCCTGCTGCCCGCCTTGCCCGCCGCGTCGATCAGCGCCAGGTTGGCCCGGCCGGACAGGTGCCCGTAGCTGGACGGCCCTTCCACCAGCGCGCCGATGGAGGGCAGGACCTGCGCGGCCCGGGCCGGCATGGCCTGGCCCATGACGGTGATCTCGCCGCTGGTCGCGAAGACCAGGCCCAGCAGCATGCGCACCACGGTCGTCTTGCCGGAGCCGTTCGGCCCGAGGAAGCCGTACCGGTCGCCTTCGCGCACGTCCAGGTTCACCTGGTCCACCACGAGCAGCGGGCCGTACCGCTTGGTGAGCGCCATGGTCTGGATCATCGGCCGCGCCTGAAGTGCGGCCGGAAGTTGACCATGCTGACCGCGGCGTTCTCCAGTACCGCGGGCGTCACCGCGCCGCTGAACAGGAATGTCGTATGACGGAAACCGGCCACGACCATGAGAACGGTGATCAGCGGCGTTTGGATCACCACCGCGACCTGCCCGGCCAGCACGACCGTGTCCGCGCCCGCCTGGATGGCCGCGTTGTACGCGTCCGTGCCCACGTCCCTGGGCAGCGGCAGCAGCACGAACTGGGCCAGCCCGCGGCCGTAGGCGGCTACCCCGGGCGGGCTGCCCGGGATGCTGACCTTCCCGGCACCGCCCAGCGTGGCCGGGAACGGGGTGCCGTCACCGTCCCCGTCGGCGTCGCCGTTGAGGATCCGGTCCACGTTGGGCAGCGCGGTGGTGGTGAACCCGACGCCCGGGGCGGGCTGGGGAATCACGGTGTCCAGGGACGGGCGGCTGATGCTCAGCTCCAGGAAGCTCGCGGTGAGCACGGGCGCGGGCGCGGACCGGTTGAAGATCTGCACCTTGACGGGCAGCCCGGTGGCCGGGTCGGCCCAGATGTCGATCGCGCTGATCGTGGTGCCCTGGTCGGCCGGGACCACCCGCAGGCCGGCCGCGTCCACCCCGGCCACCCGCTGTGCGGGCAGCCGGGACAGCTGGTCCGCGGCGCCGGCGATGTCCAGCAGCCGGTGCGCGAGGGCCGGCGGCAGCAGGTCGGGGGCCCGCGGCAGGCGGACCGGCTCCGTCCCGGTGACCTGGGTGAACAGGTTGCTCCCGTAGTTCCACAGGAAGGTCACGCCACCGTCGGTGTAGACGTCGTTCTCGCCTGTCCCGGTCACCTCGTCGGCGCGCCAGTTGGCGGGCGAGCGGTACCACACGTACTGGTCGGTCACGCCGTCCAGCAGGTTGCTGACGTCACCCAGGTCGGGCAGCTGCGGCAGGCCGAGATCCACCGAGCTTTCCGCGTACCCCTGGTAGGGCACCCGGGCCGAGGCCAGGATGCGGGCCCGCAGCGCCGCCGCGGGCAGGGTGGATCCTTGCACCGGCAGCGCCGCGATCGCCACCGGGAGCGCGCAGAGCACAGCGGTTCCGCCGGCCACCACGGCCCACCGGCGCCAGGACCTGAGCCGCCCCGCCGCTGCCGCCACGGGTCTACGGTACGTCGTCCGCCGGACTGGGCACACCGGCGCTGGTCATCCGTAATCTGCGGATAACAACAGGGGAGTTGCCAGGTCCCCGGTGGCGGGCTAGTACCAGCCGTACGCCTGCTCGTGGGACCAGGCGCCGCAGGGCGAGCCGTACACCGACCGGATGTAGCCCAGGCCCCAGCGGATCTGGGTCGCCGCGTTGGTCTGCCAGTCGGGGCCAGCACTGGCCATCTTGCTGCCCGGCAGCGCCTGCGGGATCCCGTAGGCGCCGGAGGACGGGTTGCTCGCGTAGACGTTCCACCCGCTCTCCCCGTTCCACAGCGGCTGCAAGCAGCTGAACTGCGACGATGACCAGCCGAAGGACCCGAGCATGCCGTGGGCGATCTGCTGCGGGCTGCCCTGCGGGACCGCCGCCTGGACCGGTGCTGCCGCGGCGGCCTGGGACGAGCTGGCGGAAGCCGCCTGGACAGCCGCGGCGCGGGCCGCGGCGGCGCGGGCCGCGGCGGCCCGCGCCTGTGCCGCCTGCTGCCGGGCGATGGCCTGCTTCACGGACGCCAGCCGCTGCGCGGCCTGGCCGGCCTTGAGCTGGTGCAGCGAGGTGCCGAGGACAGTGTCCGCTACGGCGGTATCCGCCCCGGCGGCGCCGCTGCTGGCCAGCGAGGGCGAGCTGGCGATGGCGGCCGAGTTGGCCATGGCCGCCGCGGAAACCTGGGAGCCAGCTGGCCAGGCGGCCGTCGTGGCGGCGGCCACGCCCGCGAGGGCGAGTGCTGAGCCAGCGGCCACGAGGGTGATCTTCGATGGGGTGCGCGGAAGAGTCTTTCGGTGAAGCGGCAAGATGAACCTTTGCTTGGGCGCGCGGGCGCGCTCGGCTTCCACCCGGGAACAGGCCAGCCCGCGGCAGTGGCGGCTGGCAGGCGTGTGGACGTGGCACAGGGGCAGGGCGCCGGGCCGCACGATGGGCGGCCATCACACACGCAGGGTGATGACAGCGCTAACGAAGCAGCGCTTGTAACTGCGGTGCTTCCAACTGCGGTGCTTGTTACTGCAGCGTTTAACAATGCCTAACGGGCAGGCCGCTGGCACCAGAAATCGGACATATGCCGCTATGGCCTATCTCACACCAGATCAGGGATGATTTCGCGGCCGTAAGCGGCGAGCGTCTCGGCCGGCTGGTCGTGCATCAGGTACACGGCGAACTGGTCGGCGCCGATCTCCGCCAGCTCACGCAGCCGGTCACGGTGCGCGCTCGCCGGGCCGAGCAGGCAGAACCGGTCCACGATCGCGTCGGGCACGAAGTCGGTGGAAGGGTTCCCGGCCCGGCCGTGATGGGCGTAGTCGTAGCCCTCGCGGCCCTTGATGTAGTCGGTCAGCACGTGCGGCACCGGCCCGTCCTCGCCGTACCGCGCGACCAGGTCGGCGACGTGGTTGCCGACCATGCCGCCGAACCAGCGCAGCTGGTCCCGCTGATGGGCCAGGTCGGTGCCGATGTAGGCGGGGGCGGCCACGCAGATCGTGATGGCGTCCGGGTCCCGGCCCGCGGCCTGCGCCGCGGCGCGCACCGAGCCGACCGTCCAGCGGGCGATGTCCGGGTCCGCGGTCTGCAGGATGAAGCCGTCCGCCTGCTTACCCGCCAGGGCCAGCGCCTTCGGCCCGTACGCGGCCATCCAGATGTCCAGCTTGCCGTCGCGCACCCAGGGGATGCGCAGCGGGCTGCCGTGCAGCATCACCTCGCGCCCCTCGGCCAGCTCCTTGATCACGTGCATCGCCTCGGCCATGGTGGCCAGGTTCACCGGCCGCTGGCCGATCACCCGGCGGGCCGAATCGCCGCGGCCGATCCCGCACACCGTGCGGTTGCCGAACATGTCGTTGAGCGTGGCGAACAGGGACGCGGTCACCGACCAGTCCCGGGTACCCGGGTTGGTCACCATGGGGCCGATGACCATCCGCGACGTGGCCGCCAGGATCTGCGAGTAGATGACGAACGGCTCCTGCCACAGCACGTGCGAGTCAAAGGTCCAGCCGTAGCGGAAGCCCTCGTCCTCGGCCCGGCACATGGTCTGCACCACCGCGGCGGCAGGCGGGTCCGTCTGCAGTACGACACCGAAATCCATCACTGTCCCCCTGGGTTTATGGGCACTGGGTTAGATCAGGTACTCAGACAACCCGCGCGCCAGGAACTGCCCGTGCCCGGCCCGGCCGTGGAACTCCCCGCCGTCGATCACGACCTCTCCCCGGGACAGCACGGTCTGCACCTGGCCGGTCAGCACGAATCCCTCATAGGCCGAGTAGTCCACGTTCATGTGATGGGTCCGGGCGGACAGGGTCTGCCGGGCCCGCGGGTCGTAGATCACGATGTCCGCGTCCGAGCCGGGCGCGATGACGCCCTTACGCGGGTACAGGCCGAACATCCGGGCGGGCGTGGTACAGGCCACCTCCACCCAGCGGGCCAGCGACAGCTCCCCGGACGCCACGCCCTGGTGCAGCAGGTCCATCCGGTGCTCGACCCCCGGCATGCCGTTGGGGATCTTCGAGAAGTCGCCCCGGCCCAGCTCTTTCTGCTCCTTGAAGCAGAACGGGCAATGGTCGGTGGACACCACGGACAGGTCGTTGGTGCGCAGCCCCCGCCACAGCGAGCCCTGGTGCTCCCGCGGCCGCAGCGGCGGCGAGGCCACGTACTTGGCGCCCTCGAAGTCCGGCCGGGCCAGGTCATCCAGGGACAGGTACAGATACTGCGGGCAGGTCTCCGCGAACACGTTCTGGCCGGCATCCCGCGCCTCGGTGACGGCCTGCAGCGCCTGCGCGGCGGACAGGTGGACGATGTACAGCGGCGAGCCGGTGACCTTGGCCAGGGTGATCGCCCGGTGGGTGGCTTCCGCCTCCAGTTCCGGCGGCCGGGTCAGGCCGTGCTGCACCGGGTCGGTCCGGCCCTCGGCCAGGGCCTGGGCCACCAGCTGATCGATCGCGATGCCGTTCTCAGCGTGCATCATGATCACCGCGCCGGTGTCCGCCGCCTTGAGCATGGCCCGGACGATCTCGCCGTCGGTGGCGTAGAACACGCCCGGGTAGGCCATGAACATCTTGAAGCTGTTCACGCCCGCCCCGATGCAGGCCTCCATTTCCTTGAGCGTGGTGTCGTTGACGTCGGAAACGATCATGTGGAAGCTGTAGTCGACCGCGCAGTTGCCGTCCGCCTTGGCGTGCCACTTGTCCAGCGTGGCCAGCAGCGATGTGCCCTTGGCCTGGACCGCGAAGTCGATGATCGTGGTGGTGCCGCCCCAGGCCGCGGCCTGGGTCCCGGTCTCGAAGGTGTCCGCCGAGAACGTGCCGCCGAACGGCATCTCCATGTGCGTGTGCACGTCGATGCCGCCGGGCAGCACATACCGCCCCGCGGCGTCCAGCACCCGGCCGGCGCCTGCCGCCCAGGACTGGGCCAGCTCGCTGCCTGGGGCGGCCAGGGCGGTGATCCGCTCTCCCTCCACCAGGACATCGGCCGCGACGCCCCCACTCGGCGACAGCACGGTGCCGCCGGCTATCACCAGGCGGCTCATGGCTGCACCAAGGGCCCGTACTGGTCCGGGCGGCGGTCGCGGTAGAACTGCCACAGGTCACGCACTTCGGCGAGCACATCCATGTCCAGGTCGCGGATCACCACCTCGTCCTCGGTGTCGGACGCCGCCTCGCCGATCAGCTGGCCGCGCGGATCGGCGAAGTAGGTCTGCCCGTAGAAGTCGTTGTCGCCCAGCGGCTCCACGCCCACCCGGTTGATCGCCCCGACGAAGTACTCGTTGGCCACGGCCGAGGCAGGCTGTTCCAGCCGCCACAGGTAGGCGGACAGGCCGCGGCTGGTGGCCGACGGGTTGAACACGATCCGGGCGCCGGCCAGGCCGAGCGCGCGCCAGCCCTCCGGGAAATGCCGGTCGTAGCAGATGTACACGCCGATCCGGCCGACCGCGGTGTCGAAGACCGGGTAGCCCAGGTTGCCCGGCCGGAAGTAGAACTTCTCCCAGAAGCCCTTGACCTGGGGCAGGTGCGTCTTCCGGTATTTGCCGAGGTAGCTGCCGTCCGCGTCGATCACCGCCGCGGTGTTGTAGTACAGGCCAGGATGCTCCACCTCGTACATGGGCACCACCAGGACCACGGAGTGCCGCCGGGCCACTTCCTGCATGAGCTCGGTGGTCGGGCCGTCCGGGATGGGCTCGGTGTAGGAGTAGTAGTCCGCGTCCTGGACCTGGCAGAAGTACGGCCCGTAGAACAGCTCCTGCAAGCAGACCACCTGCGCGCCCGCGGACGCGGCCCGGGCGATGGCGTCCGTGGACGCCTTGATCATGGACTCCTTGTCACCCGTCCACCGCTGCTGGACCAACCCGGCCCTGACGATCTCGGCCACGGAAGGCTCCTTTTCTTATCGGGACAACCAGGGAAAGCACGTACAACGGCATAGGCCATGGAAGCTTTGTTCCCGGCCCGCTCCTTTTCAGACCCCGCTCATCCGCTGGTCTCGCCACCATGGTCGCGGGCAGGTCGCGGCGGGCCGCGGGGACCAGCGTGCCGTCCGGGCCGGGCGTCGCCTGGCACAGGGCGCGGCCAGGTCACCCGGGCCGCCGGTTTCCCGCGTTCGCGGCAGCCGGCCCGGGCCCCGGAATTCGGGCCGGCTGCGCCGGCATTTCCCCGGCGGAACGGCCTGTGCATAATCTGTGGATAGCCCGGCTGAGGTACCGCGGATCGGCTGCCCGGCCACCAGCGCCGATGTGCTGGAAAACGCCAATGGCCATCTTAGATCCGCGAATCTCCGCAGGCCAGAGTCATATGACTGGTTTATCGGCCCGGGCGGGGCGCAATTACGGCGTTAGGTAGTAGGCGCCCCTGGGGGGCAGAGTTGTCCACATGCAACATCCGCCCGGCAACGCGCGGGGAATGGCTCCCGCAGCCCGGAACCGGGTAAAGCGCGCCAGTTATCCCGGCGCGGGCCGTTCGCCGCGCAACCGGGCGGCATAACGGTCGGCCGACCGGCGCACGGCAGCGGCGCCATCAGCCAGCACGACCCGTCCCCACCAGCCGCCGTAGACCCGGTCAAAGGCGAACCGCTCCGCCCGGCGGGCGATGTCGGCCACCGTGGCGGCATCCAGCGGAATGAGGTTCGGGTAACTCCACATGAAGCTCACCCAGTCGCGGTCCGGTACCACCGTGATGGTGTCCCCGGTCAGCAGCGCGCCGCGGCCGGCCGACCCGGCGGGCCAGTGCAGCACGGCCGCGCCGTCGAAGTGCCCGCCGATCCGGGCCAGCGTGAGCCCGGGCACCGGCTCGGCCTCGTCCTCGAACAGCTCGATGCGCGGCGAGGGCCGCTGAATCCACTGCTGGTCCGCGCGGGGAATGAACACGCGGGCGTCAAAGGCGTCCGCGAAATCCACGTGCGCGGCGTAGAAATGCGGGTGCGACATGCAGATGGCGTCGATGCCGCCCAGCTCGGTGATCCGCGCCCGGGCCGCCTCGTCCAGCAGCGAGACACAGTCCCATAGCACGTTGCCGTGCGGGGTGCACACCAGCAGGGCCCGCTGCCCGATCGCGAACGCCGGTTCCACCCCGACGCCAATCAGCCCGGGCTCCTCCTCACGCAGCACCACGGCATGGTCCCGGCCGAGGTCGGCCATGGTGGTCCAGCGCTGGCCACCCCAGCCGACGTACTGCCGTTCGTCCAGGCAGATCGGGCAGGAACCGGGCGGCTGCCCGGTGTCGGGGTGCTGAACTCCGCACGTCTGGCAGATCCACGCGGGCATGAAGCCTCCTCCGGTCCGGCCGCCTGCACAGCTCAGGCTGTCATTCCCCGGGCCGCAGACGGTAGGCTGGCCGGCCAGAGATCATCATGGGGCGGGGTGGGCATGCGCCGGATCGTGATTCTTACCGCTGCCGCGGTGCTGGGCACCGGGCTGGCGGCGTGCGGCAGCTCGGGCAGTACGACGTCCGGCAGCAGCCCGGCCACGGCGAGCGGCTGCAGCGGGTCTGCGTTGCAGAACAACCTTTACACCAAGGGCGTGCTGACCGTGGCCACCGACAAGCCCGCCTACCCGCCGTGGTTCGCGGGCAACAACCCGGCCAGTGGCAAAGGCTATGAGAGCGCGGTGGCCTACGCGGTGGCCAGCCAGCTCGGCTTCAAGAAATCGCAGGTCAAGTGGGCGTACGAACCGTTCAACGACTCGTACGCGCCAGGCGTGAAGAAGTTCGACTTCGACATCAACGAGATCTCGGTGACGCCGCAGCGAGCACAGGTGGTCGGCTTCTCGGCCAGCTACTACGACGTGCAGCAGTCGCTGGTCGCGCTCAAGGGCACGCCGATCGTGACCAAGCACAGCCCGGCCGACCTCAAGACGTATGTGTTCGGCGACCAGGTCGGCACCACCAGCCTCGCCTTCATCAACAGCCAGATCCAGCCGACTTCGACGCCCAAGGTGTACGAGACCCTGAACGACGTGAAGCAGGCCCTGCAGACCCACCAGATCGCGGCGCTGGTCACCGACACGCCCACGGCCCAGTACATCTCCTCGTCGGAGATCCCCGGGTCGGTCATGGTGGCCCAGTTCCCGTCCACCGGTGAGCACTACGGGCTGCTGTTCGCCAAGGGCAACCCCCTGGTGGGCTGCGTCAACAAGGCGCTGGCCACGCTGAAGAGCAACGGCACGCTGGCCGGGCTGCAAAAGAAGTACCTGCAGATCTACCTCAGCGTGCCCACCATCAAGCCCTGACGGGCAGCATGGGCAGCCCGCCGCAGGCCTCGTTCGGGCCAGCCGGCCGCGCGCCGCGGCTGCTGTCCAGCGGCCGCGGGGCGGTCGCCGTGTCCACCGCCAGCACGATCGTGGTGCTCGCGGCGGTCGCCGCGCTGTTCCTGCTGGCGCCGGGCAGCGCCGTGGTCCGGCACACGTTCTTCAACCCGGCCGACATGTGGAACTCGCTGATCGGGAACCCCCGGCAGGGCTACTACTCGGTGGGTGCGGCGCTCTGGCTGAACATCCGGATGTTCCTCGCCGCGGAACTGCTCATCCTGGTCTTCGCTCTGGTCATCGCCGTGATCCGGCAATCGGCCAGCCCGGTGCTGTTCCCGCTGCGGATCGTGAGCACCGTCTACGTCGACGTGTTCCGCGGCGTCCCGCTGATCCTGGTGATCTTCGCGATCGGGTTCGGCATGCCCGCGCTCACGCTGCCGTTCATCTCGCACCAGTCCGCCGCGGTGTACGGGGTGGCCGCCCTGGTCCTGTCGTACTCCGCCTACGTGTCCGAGGTGTACCGTGCGGGCCTGAACTCGGTGCACCAGAGCCAGGTGGCCGCGGCCCGCTCGCTGGGCCTGTCCCAGCCCGCCGCGCTGCGTTACGTGATCCTGCCGCAGGCGGTGCGGAACATCATCCCGCCGCTGCTGAACGACTTCATCAGCCTGCAGAAGGACACCGCGCTGGTCGGCGTCCTCGGCGCGATCGAGGCGAACAAGGCGGCGGAGATCTACAGCGACACGGTGTTCAACTACTCCAGCTACACGGTGGCGGCCATCCTGTTCCTGATCCTCACCATCCCGCTGGCCCGGTTCACCGACCACCTGATCGCCCGGGACCGGCGCCGCCGCCTGGCCGGAGGAGCGGCATGAGCCCTGACGGCCCGTCGGAGGCGGTGCGGCTGGAGGGGCTGCGCAAGTCGTTCGGCCCGAACCTGGTGCTGCAGGGGATCGACCTCAGCCTGGCCACGCACGAGGTGATCTGCCTGATCGGCGCGTCCGGGTCGGGCAAGTCCACGTTGCTGCGGTGCGTGAACCTGCTGGAGCCGGTGGATGCCGGGCGCATCCTGCTGTGGGGCCAGGATGTCAGCGCGCCGGGCACCGACCAGAACCTGGTCCGGCGGCATGTGGGGATCGTGTTCCAGTCGTTCAACCTGTTCCCGCACATGACCGTGCTGCGCAACATCACGCTCGCCCCGGTCAAGGCCTTGCACGCGCCCCGGCGGCAGGCCGAGGACGAGGCCCGCGCGCTGCTGGACCGGTTCGGCCTGCTGGACAAGCAGGCCGATTACCCGGACCGGCTGTCCGGCGGCCAGCAGCAGCGGGCGGCGATCGTCCGCGCCCTGGCCATGCGGCCGGACCTGCTGCTGCTGGACGAGGTGACCAGCGCACTGGACCCGGAGCTGGTGGCCGAGGTCCTGGACGTGATCCGGGAACTGGCCAGCGGCGGCATGACGATGCTGATCGCCACGCACGAGATGGGATTCGCCCGGGACATCGCGAACCGGGTGTGTTTCCTGGAGGACGGGCAGATCATCGAGGACGCGCCGCCCGGGGAGCTGTTCACCCGCCCCCGGGATGAGCGCACGCAGCGTTTCCTGCGCCGGATCATCGACGCAGGGCGGCTCT
>CAVXCV010000014.1:0-159360 GCA_963760405.1 uncultured Actinomycetes bacterium
GCCCGCCTGGTCCAGCGACCGTCCGGGCTCCGAGATACCGCTGCGCTTCGTGCCCCGGAGCGGCATCGTCCTATCGCCGCTGTAGCCCGGTGAGTGCGCTGCCCGGGGTTTCACAGCCAGCGGGGGATCCAGGTGGGCAGGCCTCGCAGTACCCATTCAGCGAGACAGCTGGATCTTCCGCTACGCCGGAAGAGCCCACTTTTTTGCCGCGAGCCACTCCAGATCCGCCCGGTCCCTGGCCCGCGCCTGTTGGTCACGGGCGAACAGCGCGTCAGTCTTGGTCACGACGAGCGTGTAGGGCCTGCCTTGGCGCCTGGTCACGTGGGTAACGGGCAGTTCCGCGCCGTCGATCCGGGAGTGGACATGCTGCCTGCCCTGCTTGGCGAGCGGCCACTCCAATGTCCGTCGGCCCGGGTCGTCCAGGAACACGCGGAGGGGGTCACACAGGTCGCACGTGCAGCCGCCCGCGGGCAGCCTGATCGACCAGTCGCCGGGGGCGCGCTGCGGGCGGGCGAGCCGGGCGCGCAGCCGTGCCGTGCAGTCGGCTGCCAGGCCGCCAAAGCCAGCGTCGGCAGGTGTGCCGTCCCGCAGCAGCTCCGCGGCGGCGCGTAGTGCGGATATCTCCAGCGCGGTCACCGCGTCTCCCTGTTGCCGGATGTACGCAGAAACCGTGTCTTGTGTACTAGACGCCCCGATGGCGGCGGCAGCCGTCAGCACCGAGGCGAGCGGCTTGCCCAGGTCGGTGAGTTCCTTGTCTCGGTAGCTGGGCGCCGGTGACGCGAGAGCCGTGCCGATGTGCTGGCTGATCCACTCCCACGCCAGGCCAAGCAGCCGCTGCGCGGCCATCGCGCCGACGCTGTGCGCGGCGCGCAGCCCGGCGCACAGGCCGGGCAGCTGGTCGGCCACCCACATCGGCCGTTCCTGCCCGCCGTCGTATGCCCCCGTCTGCTGCCGCCCGCCGAACCACGTCCGCAGCAGGTCCACCGTCCACTGCTCGCCGTAGCCGCTGACGGTGTTCCCGAACGAGCCAACGTAGGCACTGGTCAGGTCTTCAACGCGGAACGGGCGCAGCAGCATCGCCGCGGTCTCCGCGTCCGCCACGGCGCTCGCCGCCCGCAGCGCCTTGCCGAAGAGTCCGGGGATCCTGCCCGTATGCTCCGGCGTCCGCGTCCGCAGAGCGCTGTCCCAGAACGGCGCGAGCGTTGCCGCGGCGGCCCGGGCGTCCGGTACGCCGCCTGATGAGGCCATCGCCACGAGCTCGTCAAGAGCCCAGGCCGGCGAGGTTTCGGCGCGGTTCGCGAAGGCCTGCTCGCGGGGCCACACGACGACCGCCGCCCGCCGGTACCAGCGGTCCAGCGTGTTGCCCCAGTTGCCCATATAGCCCTCGTACTGCGACTCGTAGGGCGTGAGGTCGCCGGTCGGGGTCGACGCGCAGGCTTCGGTACCGTCAACCAACAGCGAGGTCTCTTCCAGACGGTTGCCATCCGGCCCGGTCCAGTGGGTGAGGGCCGCTTCGGAGTCGATCAGCTCCTGAATCTCGTATTGGGTGTCGCCGCCGTCCTTGTCCTCGCCGTCCTTGTCCTCGCCGTCCTCGTCGTACTCGTCCTCGTCCTCGTCCTCGTCCTCGTCCCAGCGCTGCCCATACCCGTAGTCGTCGTAGTCGTCCTCGAACGCGCTGTGCGTCGTCTTGATATCGGCGAGCGCGAGGACGGCCTCGCAGCCTGCCCTCTCGGCCGCGGACCGCAGCAGGGACACGCGGCTTCCGTCCGCGCCTTTCAGCCGGGTCCAGGCCAGCGCGCGCGGGGTGTACTCGTGGTCGAGGAAGTAGACGAGCCGGCCCGGCGGGTCGGCCACAGGCCCGCCGTAATAGCGGGGCACTGGCGTGCTGAAGTGCTCGCGCAGGAGGTCCGCCAGTTCGGCGACGGTCCCCTCATCGCCCTCCGGACGACTGGTGTCGCCGTGCAGGAGCAGGTCGTATGTGAGCGTGATCCGGTATCCCGACTGCACCTTGAGAACTTCGTGACGACAGTCGGCGTAGAAGGCGACCAGCGACAGCGCTGTCTTCGACCCCCGGTAGGCCTTCCATTCCTCGTTATGCCCCACCATGAGCTCGCCGCCGGTGTACCTGGACGGCAGCGTGACCACCAGGGTTCCGACCATCGAGTCGTCTTTCTCGGAGTCCTGGTGGACGAGAAAGTGCTGGTTCTGCTCATAAACCAGCAGGGAGTGAAGATCGGCGGTCAGCTCGGCAGCGTTCGGAAGCCCTAGCTCCTCTTTTACCGTCGCGAGGATGACCTTCAGCGCGGGGTTGTTCCACTGGGCGCGGACGAGATGCTTCGGGATCTCCCACGTATCGCGGACGTCTGCGTCGGTCAGCGTCTCCTCGCCGCGGCCGAACCGGGCCGGCCGCCCGAGGCTGAGAAGCTCGCGGGCCCGCGCGGGCGTCACCGGGAGCTTGACGGCCCCGAAGTCCTCGACCGCCAGTCTCAGGTCGTCCATCCTCGCCGTCAGCTCCACGCTGAACGCGGTCTTCGCGTCGCCGCGCAATGTCCTGGCCAGCCGGTCACGCGCCGCGGTCACCATGGCCGTACCTTCCCTGTCCGTGGAGAACGCAGTACTTCTATGCGTCACCGTATAGAGCCGTTGTAAACGAGGAGACACGATTCTGCGGACCAAGGCTGGTTCAGCCGGAGCCCTGCCGTCCAGCTGTGTGGCGGCGGCAGCCCTGCCGTGGATGGCCATGGTCCGCTTTATGGGCACAAAAACCCGTGTACCGGGCTGGAGATCTGCGCGCACAACGCTGGACTCGCGGCTGCAGCCAGTCCCATGCCCCCTCAACATGGGCGGATCTGGCGTGGTCAGGTGCCGTCCCTGACGAGCGCGCCGAGCATCTCGCGCATCGGTTCCGGGTCGCCGCGCATGATCGCGGCGGATGCCTCGACGTTGCGCACGGGATCGAGGTGCTGCCAGGCGAGCGTGAACCCGGCGTCGCGGGCGAGCTGCCCGAAGAAGGCCCGCTGCGCCCGCCCGTTGCCCTCGCGGAATGGATGCAGGGCGTTGACCTCGCCCAGGTAATAGGCCAGCCTCCCGACGAACGTGTCATGGTGCAGGCCGCGCAGGCAGCCTTCATCGTGCAGCGCACGGAAGATGCCGGCCGCGGAGGAAGCTATGTACTGCGGCAGGCAGAACACGGCGGCCTTAGCGATAGCCACCGTCCGGATCTGCCCGGCCCACTGGTAAATATCACCGAAAATCCGCTTATGGATCTCCTGCAGGTGAGACAGGTCATAGCTGGGGGATACGGGCGACTCGTCCAGCAGGATCAAGGCCACGTGGGTGATCTCCCGCTCCGCCGCCTCAAGTGCGGCGGTGGAGCGGAGCCCGAGCTTGTTGTACAGGACTCCGGTGACCGGGTCACTGTACGGGTCCTCTGGCACTCACGGCTGCCGGTAGCGCGCGACCGTCCTGCGGTACAACTCGGCCGCGCTGATCTCCCCGTCCACGTATGCCGAGACCTCCCGGTCATGGTCCGGGCTGAACGGGCCCGGCAGCTCCACCTGCACGGACTGCGCCGAAGCGAGGGCGGAGTCCAGCCGGGCACGCTGCCGCGCCAGCGCCTTGTAACGTTCGTAGACCTCGTACGGGAGGAGGATAGCCTCGGGCTTGCGGTGCGACCCGAATGCGACCGGCTCCGCTGCCGCGCCCTCTCGCCGGAAACGTGCGAGGATCCCGGAGAGCCTCTGCCGTACCTCCGACAGCGGGTGCACTTGGATCACCACCGGATCGGTCATAGCGTTAGTGTACTAAAACTTGTACAAAATTGGCTGGGCCGCTCGGCACACCTGGCCTGCTCCGACGCCCACAGGACACCAGGGGAGGACGGGTCAGCTAACGAGCCCGTGGAATCAATCGACATCATGCCTCTTCACGGCCGGGCGGGATCCTTGAGCTCCTTCAGTATATCGAATCAATGTTGCTCTACCGAGAGATAATTCAAAATCTTGTTCCATAGGTTTTCTGGGCGAGTGGGAACGTGGCACGCGGCGGCCGTCGCCTGGGCTGGCCCCTGTTCAGCCCAGGCTTGCCGGTCCGGCCGCGGCCGGTCAGCCCAGCTGGCGGCCGGTCAGCCCAGCTGGCGGCCGGTCAGCCCAGCTGGCCGACGCGGCCGACCTGGGTGTCGTGGACGCGGCCGAGCAAGCCCTGCGCCCGGAGGTGCTGGCGACGCTGCGCGCCCAGCTGGCGGCGGACGACAGCACGGTCACCGGGCCGGGCGCGGCCGGGACGGGTTAGGCGCGCCCAGGCCGAGCAGGGGTCGGTGGCGACACCGGGGGAGCTGGTGATGTCCAGCGCGGCCCCACCGCCCGCTCGGTACTGTCGCGGCTGGTACCGGATCATGGAAAGGAGGCGGGCATGAAGATTTTCCTGTCCAGCGACATGGAGGGCACCGCTGGCGTGGTCGACTGGGCGCAGTGCGTGGGGGACGGCCCGGAAGCAGCCGCGGGCCGCCAGCTGCTGCTCGCCGAGGTGAACGCCGCGATCGAGGGCGCCCTGGCGGGCGGCGCCAGTGAGATCGTGGTCAACGACTCCCACTCGACCATGCGCAACCTGCCGCCCGCGGCCCTGGCCGGACAAGCGTCCTACATCTCCGGCGCGCACAAGCCGCTGTACATGATGCAGGGGCTGGACAGCAGCTTCGACGCCGTCCTGTTCGTGTCCTATCACGGGTCGATCGGGGCGCCTGCCGGGCTGTCGCACACCTATAACCCGCGCGCCGTGACCGAGGCCCGGCTGGGCGGGGTGGTGACCGGGGAAGCCGGCCTGAACGCGCTGGTCGCGGCGCATTACGGGGTGCCGGTCGTGCTGGTGACCGGGGACCGGTGCGCGTGCGAGGAGGCCGCGGCGCTGATTCCCGGGGTGCACGCGGCCGTGGTCAAGGAACCGGTCAGCCGGCTGGCAGCGCACAGCCTGCACCCGGACCGGGCCTGCGCGCTGATCCGGGAGACGTGCGAGAAAGCGGTCGCCGGCGCGCCGGGCGCGCCACCGCCGCCGCTCGGCGCGGCCACGCTGGAGATCTCCGTCCGCACCAGCGACATCGCGGAGGCAGCCAGCTGGGTCCGGGGGGTGGAGCGCACCGGGGAGCGGGAGCTCCGCTTCACCGGTGCGGATCCGCTGGCGGTGTACCGGGCCTTCTGCGCCGCGATCCTGCTGACCCGGGGCATTGCCGAGGTACTGTGACCAGGCCCGGTTAGCGGCCGGTTCCCTGCGGCGGCAGGGCGGGGGGCTGGACGGCTGGAGTGGCTGACGAGGCGGCTGGCACGGTCAGCAGGTCGGCGACGGCCTCCCGGAACACCGCGGTGTGCCGGTCCACGTCGGCCTCGCTGGTGGCCGGGGACATCAGCGCCATATTGTGGAACGGGGTGATGAGCACGCCCCGGTTCATCGCGTGCAGGTGGAAGTAGCGCTCCAGGGCGGCGTCCGCCGCCAGGTGCGCCTCGGTGCCGGTGCGCGGCGGGTCCGGCTGGAAGCGGTATTCCGCCCGGCAGCCGAGCTGGGTGACATGCCAGCTCACCCCGCTCTCCAGCAGCACGTCTTCCACGCCCCGGCGGAACCGGCTGGCCAGCGTGATCATCTGCGCGTAGGCGTCAGTGGTCAGCACCGTGCCGAGGGTGGCCCGCATCGCGGCCAGGGACAGCGCGTTGCCGGCCAGCGTGCCGCCGATGCCGCCGGTGTCCTCCAGGTCCGCGTCGGCCTGGGCCAGCATGCGGTCCGCGGTGCCCGCGGACAGGCCGAGCGCCCCGCAGGCCACCCCGCTGCCGATGGCCTTGCCCATGGTCACCATGTCCGGGTGCAGGTCCCACGCGGCGGTGCAGCCGCCCGGGCCCGCGGACATGGTGTGCGTCTCGTCGATGATCAGCAGCGTCCCGGCGGCCTCGGTCAGCTCGCGGAGCGCCTGGTGATAGCCGGGCTCCGGCAGGATGATGCCCATGTTGGTCATGGCCGGCTCCGCGAGCACGCACGCCACGGAGCCCCCGGCCAGCGCCTCCTGCACCGCGGCCAGGTCGTTGAACTCGACCGCGACGGTGGTCAGCGCGGGATCCACCGGCGGCCCGATGTTGCCCGCGCGGGCTACCGTGCCGCCGCCCGGCTGGCGTACCGCGAACGTCTCGTCCACCGAGCCGTGGTAGCAGTAGCTGAACACGAGGATCTGCTGCCGCCCGGTGAGCTGGCGGGCGATGCGCAGTGCCGCCCGGTTGGCGTCGGTTGCGCTGAGCGTGAACAGCCAGCGGGCCAGCGCGAACCGGCGGCCCAGTTCCTCAGCCACCCAGATGGCGTCCTCGGTCGGCAGCATCGTGGTGATGCCCCGCCGGCCCTGCTCGGCTATGGCCTGCAGCACGGCGGGCGGCCCGTGGCCGGTCATCGCCCCGGTGTCGCCCAGGCAGAGGTCGACGTACTCCCGCCCGTCCAGGTCGGTGATGGACGCCCCGGAAGCGTGCGCCGCGAACGGCGGGAACCCGCCGGCCCAGTGCATCATCCAGGGCATCGGCACCCCGCCGAGCAGCGAGTGCCGCGCCCGGGCGAAGAGGTCCGCCGACACGGGATGCTCGGCCGCGAACCGGCCCAGCTCCCGCTCGGTCAGGCTGGCCAGCCAGGCCCGGTCGATCACTGGGCACAGATCGTTTCTCAAGGCAGCTCCGCGTGTCCTCGGACGACTCTTTCCGTTGCGGGAAACACCACAGCCAACGATTTCCGTGTCATACGTAACGTAGACGGCAGTTTTCCGTACAAGCTAGCCCTGGTCAACGGCTCCGGCGGGCCACCCCGGGCCACCGGCTGACCAGGGTAGTTGCCGACAACTGGCCGAGGTGTACCCGGACTGCCGTTCCATGGTGTTCAATAGTCCCTGGTTGTCGTCGAAGTTCGTGAACGTGTCGACGCTTGCGAAATTTTGACTGTCGGCGTCGTGGATCACCTAGCGTGCAGCCTTCGAAGGCAGACTGTCGCAGCAACCCGGGAGACACATCCGTGGATCCCGACAATCGTTTCAGTAGGAGAGAGCACGTGGCTCAGGGCACCGTGAAGTGGTTCAACGCTGACAAGGGCTATGGATTCATCGCCCCCGACGACGGCACCGCCGACGTCTTCGTTCACCACTCCGCCATCCAGGCCGATGGTTTCCGCAGTCTGCAGGAGAACCAGCGGGTCGAATTCACCGCAGGCCAGGGCCCCAAGGGGCCGCAGGCAGAGCAGGTACGCGCGCTCTGACGCAGCGGCGCTGACCGGCGCCCCCCGAGCGGGTGCGCCTCCTGCGATCACGCAGGCAGAGGTACAACTACACATAGCGGTGAGCGAGGGTGCGCGGTGGTTCCGGGAGGAACCACCGCGCACCCTCTGCTGTTACGGGCAGGGCTGCGATGCCCTGCCCTCTGTGTTCCTGCCGCCTGTGTTCCTGCCCCCTGTGCGCTGGCGGCTCGGTGGCGGCAGGTGCGTGCCGACGGCTGCGCACCGGCCGGCGCGGCCGCTGGATCCGGCCCCGCCGCGGTTACGGCCGCGCCCCCGCCGCCGTTTCGGTTCTGCCCTCCGGTAACTCCGGCGTATCGCCAGCAGGAGCAGCAAAGTAAAGGAATCTTCGCGAGTTCTGAAATACCGGCACGAAGGTTGACATAAAGGTGCCATGGGCCCGGTGCCTGCGTGTGGAACTTCGGCGATGTCATCCCGGGCAAGACGATCAACAGTTTCGGCGGCGACGCGCAGTACGGCACGCTGAACGTGGCCCGCTACGGCGGCACGCTGATCAGCCCGGTGCTGAGCAACCCGCAGCTGAGCTGCGGGCCGTCGTTCAGCAAGGCGGCCAGCGCGGCCTGACGGCGCTGCTTGCACGCGGGGGCCTTCCCGGTCCGCACCGGGAAGGCCCCCGTCGCTGTCAGCCAGGGAGGGCCGGGACGGTGGGCTCGCTCAGATCTGCGACCAGGCCTGCGTCAGCACGCTGCGCAGGATCTGCTCCATCTCGTCGAATTGCTCTTGCCCGCAGGTCAGCGGCGGCGCGAGCTGGATGACCGGATCGCCCCGGTCGTCAGCCCGGCAGACCAGGCCGGCCTCGAACAGGGCCTGGGACAGGAAGCCGCGCAGCAGCCGTTCCGATTCCTCGTCGGTGAACGTCTCCCGGGTCGCCTTGTCCTTGACCAGCTCGATGCCGTAGAAGTAGCCGTCGCCGCGCACATCGCCGACGATCGGCAGGTCGCCGAGTTTCTCCAGGGTGGCCCGGAATCCCGCCTCGTGCGCGCGGACGTTGCCGAGCAGGTCTTCCTTCTCGAACACGTCCAGGTTGGCCAGGGCGACCGCTGAGGACACCGGATGCCCGGCGAACGTCACCCCGTGCAGGAAGGTGGCGTCCCCGGAGACGAACGGCTCCATCAGCCGGTCGCTGACCAGCATGCCGCCCATGGGCGCGTACCCGGAGGTGACCCCCTTGGCGAACGTGATGATGTCCGGCTGGTAGCCGTACCGTTGCGCGCCGAAGTAGTAGCCGAGCCGGCCGAACGCGCAGATGACCTCGTCGGAGACCAGGAGCACACCGTAGCGGTCACAGATCTCCCGGACCCGGGCGAAGTAGCCGGGCGGCGGCGGGAAGCAGCCGCCCGAGTTCTGCACCGGCTCCAGGAACACGGCGGCCACGGACGCCGGGCCCTCACGCAGGATGGCCCGCTCGATCTCATCCGCGGCCCAGCGGCCGAACGCGTCCAGGTCCGTGGCGACGAAGTCAGGTGCCCGGTAGAAGTTGGTGTTCGGCACCCGGATGCCGCCTGGCGGCAGCGGCTCGAACGGGAGCTTGATGCCCGGCAGGCCGGTGATCGCCAGCGCGCCCATGGAGGTGCCGTGGTAGGCGATGTCACGGCTGAGTACCTTGTACCGGCCGGGCTGGCCGATCGCCTTGAAGTACTGCTTGGCCAGCTTCCACGCGGCCTCCACCGCCTCCGAGCCGCTGGTGGTGAAGAAGACCCGGTTCAGGTCGCCGGGCGCCAGCCCGGCCAGCCGCTCGGCCAGCTCGATCGCGCGCGGATGCGCGTAGGACCACAGTGGGAAGTAGGCCAGCTCGCTGCCCTGCCGGGCGGCCGCCTCGGCCACCTCGGCCCGGCCGTGCCCGATCTGGCTCACGAACAGGCCGGACAGCCCGTCCAGATAGCGCTTGCCACGCTGGTCGTACACGTACTGGCCGGAGCCGCGCACGATCACCGGGACCTCGCCGCCCGCATAGGACGACATGCGGGTGAAGTGCAGCCACAGGTGCCGCCGCGCCGCTTCCTGTAGCGCCAGGCCTGCCTCGTCCTGCGCGGCGGGCTTCGGTGTGGTCATCTGGTCCCCCAGCCGTAGGTCTGCTTGCGGAGTTTCAGGTACACGAAGGTCTCGGTGCTGGTCACGCTGGGCACGCCGCGCACCTGACGGAGGATGTCCAGGAGATGGCTGTCGTCTTCGCAGACCACCTCGACCAGCAGGTCGAACGATCCTGAGGTGATCACCACGTAGTCGATCTCCGCCATGGCCGCGAGCTGGTCGGCTACCTGCTCCAGATCACCGCCGCATTTGATCCCGATCATGGTCTGCCGGCTGAAGCCGAGCATCAGCGGGTCGGTCACCGCGACGATCTGCATCACCCCGGCGTCGATCAGCCGCTGCACCCGCTGCCGGACCGCGGCCTCGGACAGGCCCACTGCCTTGCCGATCGCCGCGTAGGAACGCCGGCCGTCCTCCTGCAGCTGCTCGATGATCTGCTTGGACAGCCGGTCGAGGCTGATCGCGGCGGAGTTGCGGCCCGGGCCGCGGCCGTTGCGGGTGGCAGCCGGGTCGTCCGCGTTCAGCTCGGCGGGGCTGGCGAGCGCTCCGGGTGCTACGGGAGCCCTAAGCACCCCCGGCGCTCCGGGCACCCCTGGCGTGTGAGCCATGCGGTCCTCCTTCCGCACAGCCATGGTGTCATGTGCGCCGCACATGTCAACTGAATCCGTAGCCATGGATGCTATATGCGACGGATCCACTTGTTCGCCTGTCATTTCTCTGCGAGGGTCGGTCGTAGCAGCCGTGCGGCGCAGGTAGCATGCGACGTGCCGGGCGCGGTGCCTGCTGCCCGGGACGGCTTCCGCCCGGGACCGCCCGGGACAGTCGCCCCGGCCGCCGGGACAGCTGCCCGCCCGCGCCGGACCGTATCCAGGAGGACGGCCATGACAGCCCCTGCCAACACCGGCGCCAGCCTGCTGGAGCTGAAGAACTTCACCGGCGGGGAATTCGTGCCCGCGGCCAGCGGGACGACCAGCGAGGTAATCGATCCGAGCACCGGCGAGGCCTACGCCCTGGCGCCGGTCTCCGGCCCCGCAGACGTGGACGCGGCGCTGCGCGCGGCGGAATCGGCCCGGGAAGCCTGGCGGGACACCACCCCGGCCGAGCGCAGCCTGGCCCTGCTCAGGATGGCCAGCGCGATCGAGCAGCGGGGAGCCGAGATCGTGGCGGCGGAGTGCCGCAACACCGGCAAGCCGGTGGCGGTGACGATGGCCGAGGAACTCCCGCCGGTCGTGGACGAACTGCGGTTCTTCGCCGGCGCCGCGCGGCTGCTGCAGGGCGGCGCGGCCGCGGAGTACCTGCGCGGGCACACCTCGCTGATCCGGCGCGAGCCAGTCGGGGTGTGCGCTCAGGTCACGCCCTGGAACTACCCGATGATGATGGCGGTGTGGAAGTTCGCCCCCGCCATCGCGGCCGGCAACACCGTGGTGCTCAAGCCATCGGACACCACTCCGGTGAGCACCCTGCTGCTCGCCGAGATCGCCGCCGAGTTCCTCCCGCCGGGCGTGTTCAACGTGGTGTGCGGCGACGCTGATACCGGGCGGGCTCTGGTCACGCACGAGATCCCGCAGATGGTGTCGATCACCGGGTCGGTCCGGGCGGGTATCGAGGTGGCCACGGCCGCGGCGGCCGGGCTGAAGCGGGTGCACCTCGAGCTCGGCGGGAAAGCGCCAGTCGTGGTGTTCGACGACGCGGACGTGGTGCAGGCTGCCGTGGCCATCGCCGGGGCCGGCTACTTCAACGCGGGTCAGGACTGCACCGCGGCCACCCGGGTGCTGGCCGGCCCGGGTATCGCGGCCGACCTGACCGACGCCCTGGCCGAGCAGGCCCGGAACACGACGGTGGGCGGCCTCGACGTGCCTGCCGCGGACTACGGCCCGCTGAACAACCCGCGCCAGCTGGCCCGGGTGCAGGGCTTCCTCGACCGCCGGCCGGACCATACGGACCTGGTCACCGGCGGCCACCCGGTGGGCGAGCGCGGCTACTGCTTCGCGCCCACTGTGGTCAGTGGGCTGCGCCAGGACGATGAGATGATCCAGCAGGAGATCTTCGGCCCGGTGATCACCGTGCAGCGTTTCGGGGCCGAGGAGGAAGCGGTGCGGCTGGCCAACGGGGTGCAGTACGGGCTGGCGGCGAGCGTGTGGACGCGGGACCATGGCCGGGCCATGCGGATGGCACGGCTGCTCGACTTCGGTGCGGTCTGGATCAACACGCACATCCCGTTCGCCTCCGAGATGCCGCACGGTGGCTTCAAGCATTCGGGGTACGGAAAGGATCTGTCGATGTACGGATTCGAGGACTACACCCGGATCAAGCATGTGATGAGCTATCTCGGTGGCTGAACCGCCCGGCCAGCCGGGGCGGCGCCTGCCGGGGCGGGCGCCTGCCGGGGCGGGGCCTGTCCTACGGCGGGCTCAGCCGCCGCCAGGCCCTGGCGCTGGGCGGGATGGCCACGGTGGGGCTGGGCCTGGCCGCCTGCAGCCAGCGGCCAGGCACGCCGGGGGCGGGCGCGGCGGCGTCCACGGCCCAGCCGGAGAGCATCGCGCAGCAGTACTGGGCCCGGCAGCGCAAGCACGGCCAGGTCAGCTTCGCCAACTGGCCGCTGTACATCGACACCGGCCGGAAGACCCTGGCGGAGTTCACCGCGGCCACCGGGATCAGCGTCAGTTACGCCGAGGTCATCCAGGACGACACGTCCTGGTTCGGCAAGATCAGCCCCATCCTCCGGGCGCATGAGTCGATCGGCTACGACGTCATGGTGATGACCAGCCAGTTCGCCTTCTTCGAGCTGGTCAGCCTGGACGAGCTGGTCCCGCTCGACCAGAGCCTGCTGGTCAATTTCCACGCCCACGCCGCGGCCAGGTACCAGCACCGGTCGTTCGACCCGGGGAACACCTACACCATCCCCTGGGCGTCCGGGGCGACCGGTATCGCGTGGAACCCGAAGTACATCCAGACCCCGGTGACCAGCATCAACGAGCTGTGGAACCCGGCCTATGCGGGCCGGGTCGGGATGATGTCGGACATCGAGGACCTGGGCAACTTCGGCATGCTGAAGCTGGGCATCCATCCGGAGACCTCGACCACCGCGGACTGGCGCGCCGCCGCCAAGGTGCTCACCGCGCAGCGCGACTCGGGCCTGGTCCGCGAGTACTACCAGCAGTCCTACATCGACGCGCTGGCCAAGGGTGACACCTGGATCTCGATGGCCTGGTCCGGGGATGTTTTCCAGCAGAACCTGTCCGCGGGCACGGAACTGAAGTTCGTCATCCCGGACGAGGGCGGCTCGCTGTGGACCGACAACATGATGATCCCCCGGTACGCGCAGAACCCGGTGGACGCGATGCTGCTGATGGACTGGTACTACCGGCCGGACGTGGCTGCCCAGCTGACCGAGTCGATCAACTACATCTCAGCGGTGCCCGCCGCCCAGCCGATCCTCGCCGCGGACGCGGCCAAGGCGTCCGGCGCCACCCGGCAGCTGCTCACCGGGGTGGCCAGCAGCGAGCTGGTCTGGCCGAGTCCCGCGGACTATGCCCGGCTGCACGGCTATACCGATGTGGCCGGAAAGCTGCAGGCCGAGTACACGTCGATCTTTGACGCCGTGGTCAACGGGTAGATGAGGCGGCATGAGATCACCGGCTGCGGCCGCGCTGGCTGCCGACGTGCTGGCTACCGGTACGCTGGCTACCGGCACGCTGGCCGCTGACGCACTGGCCGCCGACGCGCTGCGGGACGCCCGGCCCGCGCCTTACTGGCTGGACCAGCCGGGGGCGCCCGAGCCAGCCGAGCCGCTGTCCGGCGCCACCACGGCCGAGCTCGTCGTGGTCGGTGGCGGGTTCACCGGCCTGTGGACCGCGTTGCTGGCCAAGGAGCGTGACCCGGCCCGGGACGTGCTCCTGCTGGAGGCACGTACCGCAGCCTGGGCCGCGTCCGGCCGCAACGGCGGCTTCTGCTCGGCCAGCCTCACCCACGGCCGGGCCAACGGCCTGGACCGGTTCGGCGCGGAAATCCAGCTGCTGGAACAGTTCGGCCGGGAGAACCTGGACGAGATCTCCCGCGCCACGGCACGGTACTCGATCGACTGTGACTTTCAGCGCACCGGTGAGCTGACCGTCGCCACCCGCGAGTGGCATCTGCCCGGCCTGCAGGCCAGTGCGGCGGCCGCCCGCCGGTTCGGCGGTGACCCGGTGCTGCTGGACGCCGCACAGGTGCGGGCCGAGATCAACTCGCCGGGTTACCTCGGCGGCCTGTGGGATCGCGGCAGCTGTGCCCTGGTGGACCCGGCCCGGCTGGCCTGGGGACTGCGCCGGGCCTGCCTGGACGCGGGTGTGCGGATCTGCGAGCGCAGCCCGGTCACTGCGGTGCACCGGGAAGGACCCGGGCTGCGGCTGACCACGCCGCAGGGCAGTGTCCGCGCGGTGCAGGCCGCCCTCGGCACCAGTGCCTACCGGCCGCTGCTCCGGCGGCTGGCGCTGTACCTGGTGCCGGTCTACGACTACGTGCTGATGACCGAGCCGCTGTCCGCCGTCCAGCTGGACCGCATCGGCTGGCCGCACCGGCAGGGCGCCGCCGACATGGGCAACCAGTTCCACTACTACCGGCTGACCGCGGACAACCGGATCCTGTGGGGCGGGTACGACGCGGTGTACTACCCCGGCGGCCGGATCACCACCGCACGGGACCAGCGCCCCGCCACGTTCACCCGGCTGGCCAGCCAGTTCTTCCAGACGTTCCCGCAGCTCGAAGGGCTGCGGTTCAGCCACTCCTGGGGCGGGGTGATCGATACCTGCGCCCGGTTCTGTGCCTTCTTCGGCACCGCCATCAGCGGCCGGCTGGCCTACGCGGCCGGTTACACGGGGCTGGGCGTCGGCGCCTCCCGGTTCGGCGCCAACGTCATCCTCGACCTGCTCAGCGGGCAGCCGACAGAGCGCACCACGCTGTCCATGGTGCGCGGCAAGCCGGTGCCGTTCCCGCCCGAGCCGGCCCGTTCCGCCGTCATCCAGCTCACCCGCGCCTCGCTGGCCCGGGCCGACCAGAACGATGGCCGCCGCAACCTGTGGCTGCGCACCCTGGACCGCCTCCACCTCGGCTTCGACTCCTGACCCGCCTGGCCGAGGTGCCCGCGGATCCTTAATGTGGTGGGGATTACGCAAATACGATGCATTCCCCACCACATCAGCCTGGGGCGGGAGCGGGGTGGGTGCTTGACGGGGGACGGGGCTGCTCGTACGGTGGATCGTATATGAGATGCCATATGCGGGGTGCGATGCCGGATGGCGGGCTGAGGTGATGCGGATGAGCACCGCGACGCAGCCCCCGCAGGGTGTTTTCCTCAACGGGACCGCCGGGGCCATCCCGTCTCGCACGGAGGCGGTGCTCGCGGCCATCAAGCACGCCATCCTGGCCGGTGAGCTGCGTCCCGGCCAGGGGCTGGTGGAGACCGAGCTGGCGCAGGTCCTCGGGGTATCCAAGACACCGGTCCGGGAGGCGCTCAAGACGCTGGCCGGGGCCGGCCTGGTCACGATGAGCCCGTACCGGGGCGCGGCTGTCCGGGCCATCGACCACGCGACCGCCTCCGCCGTCTATGACCTGCGGCTGCTGCTGGAGCCGGAGGCGGTCCGCCGCGCCGCCGAGGCCGCCCGGACCGCTTCATGGGAGGTGGCCGAGCAGGCTCTCGCGGTGTCCGCGGCCGCCACCGACCAGGCGCAGCGCAGCCTGGCGAACCGCGACTTCCACCGCGCGCTGTACCAGTCCTGCGGCAATCCGCTGCTGGTCAAGACGCTCGACGACCTGCGCGACCAGACCGCGCTGGTGTCCGCGGTGGCCTGGCAGCAGGCGCCGTCCTGGGAGCAGGAGGCCCGGCAGCACCGGGCCATCCTGGCCGCGGTCCGGGCCGGTGACGGCGAGCGGGCCGCCGCGCTGCTGCACGAGCACATCACCGGGTTCGCCGCCCGGCATTTCCCTTCCCCAGACCCCATCGCGCCCGCCACGAACCTGGGCCACCGAACCTGAGCCACCGAATACAGCCGACCGTTGGGAGCAGTCATGCGCCTCGATTCCGCCACCGCCGACCAGTTCCGCGCCGCCCTGGCCACGGTGGCCGCCGTCCCGGTCACCCCGTTCGGCCCGGACGGGACAGTGGACTGGGACACGCACGCCCGGCTGCTCGGCCGCATGATCGGCGAGGGTGTCACCCTGCTCACGCCGAACGGCAACACCGGCGAGTTCTACACGCTGACCCGGGAGGAGACCGAGCAGGCCACCCTGTCCGCGGTGCGGGCCGCCCGGGACGGCGCCGTGGTGCTCGCCGGGGTCGGCCACGATGTGGCCAGTGCCATCGCCGGTGCCATCCACGCCCGCGCCGCCGGGGCACGGATGATCATGGTGCACGAGCCGGTCAGCCCGTACATGTCGGCCGAGGGCTGGGTGGACTACCACGTGGCGATCGCCGACGCCGTGCCCGACCTGGGCGTGGTGCTCTACATCCGGGACCCGCGGATCGCCGGCCAGCACATCAGGCGGCTCGGCGAGCAGTGCCCGAACGTGGTCGGGGTCAAGTACGGGGTGCGGGATCAGGTGCAGTTCGCCGCGGTGGCCCGGGACGCTGGCCTGGACCGGTTCGCCTGGCTGGCCGGGGCGGCCGAGCTGTATGCCCCCGGCTGCTGGGCCCATGGCGCCCGCGGCTTCACCTCCGGGCTGGTCAACGTGGCGCCGCAGCTGTCGCTGCGGATGCTCGGCGCGCTGCGCCGGGGTGACCAGGCGGGCGCGATGAAGGTGTGGGAGGAGTGCCGGACGTTCGAGGAACTGCGGGCCGCGGATGCGTCCGCGGACAACGTCAGCGTGGTCAAGGAGGCGCTGGCCCAGCTCGGGCTGGCCCGGCGGGACGTCCGGCCGCCGAGCCGGCTGCTGCCGGGCAGCCTGCGGGACGAGATCGGCAAGATCCTGGCCGGCTGGGGCCTGTCCGCCGGCTCCGCCGAGGCGGGCCCGGCCGCATCCACCCCGGCGGCCCGGTAATGCCCCGCAAGACCCCCGAGCAGCTGCGCAGCTACGGTTGGTTCGGCGGGGAGGGCATGCGCGCGTTCAGCCACCGGACCCGGATGCGCCAGCTCGGCGCTGACCCGCAGGACCACATGGGCAAGCCGGTCATCGCGATCCTGAACACCTGGTCGGAGCTGAATCCCTGCCACATGCACCTGCGGGAGCGGGCCGAGCACGTCAAGCGCGGCGTCTGGGAAGCGGGCGGCTTCCCGGCCGAGTTCGGCGTGGCCACGCTGTCCGAGACGTTCCAGAAGCCGACCCCGATGCTGTACCGGAACCTGCTCGCGATGGAGACCGAGGAGCTGCTGCGGTCCTATCCGGCCGACGGCGCGGTGCTCATGGGCGGCTGTGACAAGACCACCCCGGCCCTGCTCATGGGGGCGGCCAGCGCGGGCATCCCGGCGATCTACGTGCCAGCCGGGCCGATGCTGCGCGGCAACTACCGCGGCTCGACCCTGGGCAGCGGCACCGACCTGTGGCGGTTCTGGGACGACAAGCGGGCCGGGGTGATCGGGGACTGCGAAATGGCCGACCTGGAATGCGGGATCGCCCGGTCCCCGGGGCACTGCATGACGATGGGCACCGCGTCTACCATGACCTCGGCGGCCGAGGCGCTGGGCATGACGCTGCCCGGGGCCGCGTCCATCCCGGCGGTGGATTCCGCGCACTACCGGATGGCCACCGCGAGCGGCCGCCGGATCGTCGACATGGTCTGGGAGGACCTGACCATCGGCCAGGTGCTCACCGCCGAGGCGTTCCAGGACGCGGTGGCCACGGTGCTCGCGCTGGGCGGTTCCACCAACGCGGTGATCCACCTCATCGCCATGGCCGGGCGCTGCGGGGTGCCGCTGAGCCTGGATGACTTCGACGGCATCTCCCGCCGGGTCCCGGTGCTGGCCAACATCCGGCCCGGCGGGAAGTACCTGATGGAGGACTTCTACTACGCGGGCGGGCTGCCCGCGCTGCTGGCCCAGCTGGCCGGGGTCCCCGGCGCGCTGCACCTCGGGCGGATCACGGTCACCGGGCGCCCGCTGGCGGAGCAGCTGGCCGCCGCGCAGGTCCACAACCCCGACGTCATCCGCAACGCGGATACGGCGCTGGCCACCGAAGCCGGGCTGGCGGTCCTGCGTGGCAACCTGGCGCCGGACGGCGCCGTCATCAAGCACATCGCCGCGGATCAGGCGCTGCTGAAGCACACTGGCCCGGCTGTGGTCTTCGACTCGTACGCCCAGCTGCAACAGCAGATCAACGACCGCTCCCTGGGCGTGACCCCGGATTCGGTGCTGGTGCTGCGGAACGCGGGCCCGCTCGGCGGCCCGGGCATGCCCGAGTACGGCATGCTGCCCATCCCGGACTACCTGCTAGCCAAGGGCGTGCGGGACATGGTCCGGATCTCGGACGCCCGGATGAGCGGGACCAGCTACGGGGCGTGCGTGCTGCATGTGGCGCCCGAGTCCTACGTCGGCGGCCCGCTGGCGCTGGTCCGCACCGGTGACCTGATCAGCCTGGACGTGCGCGAGCGGACGCTGCAGCTGGAGGTGGACGAGCCCGAGCTGGCCCGGCGGCGGGCCAGCTGGCGGCCGCCGCCACCCCGGTACGAGCGCGGCTACGGCGCGCTGTACAGCGAGCAGGTGACCCAGGCGGACAAGGGCTGCGACTTCGGCTTCCTGGCCCGGCCCGGCCGCAACCCAGAGCCTGACCCGCACTGACCGCCATCCTGGCGCCGGGCGGGAGCGGCGGGCGCGTAAGGTCAACTGCCGTGCCGACGATCCTCATCACCGGTGCGTCCGGCCGGATCGGGTCCATGCTGCGACCGCGGCTGGCCCGGCCCGGCCGGACGTTCCGGCTACTCGACGTGCAGCCCCCGGACCCGGCCGCGGGGCCAGGGGAGCAGGCCATCCAGGCGTCCATCACCGACCTGGCCGCGATGACCGAGGCGTGCCAGGGCGCGGACGCCGTGATCCACCTCGGCGGCTTGCCCGGTGAGTTCCCGTGGGACCAGATCATGGAGACCAACATCCACGGCACCTACGCCGTGTTCGAGGCGGCCCGGCGGGCCGGGGTGCCCCGGGTGATCTACGCGTCGTCGAACCACGCGGTCGGCTCCACCCCGAGATCGGCGTTCCCGGTCCCGGACTACGCGTTCCCCGCGCCCGACACCTACTACGGGGTGTCCAAGGTGGCCGGGGAGGCGCTCGCCGCCCTGTACTGCTTTCGCTACCACCTGGACGCGATCTGCCTGCGCATCCTGTCCTGCGCCGAGCGGCCCACGTCCGTGCGGGCGCTGTCCACCTGGCTGTCCCCGGACGATGCCGGCCGGCTGTTCGAGGCCTGCCTGTCCGTGCCGTCGCCCGGATTCCGGGTGGCTTTCGGGGTGTCCGCCAACACCCGGGGCGGCTGGGTCAGCCTGGATGAGGCGCGGGCGCTCGGGTACCAGCCGCAGGACGACGCGGAAACCTACGCGGCCGAGCTCATCGCGGCGAGCGGGGAGCCCGGCCCGGCCGACCCGGTCCTGGCCCGCCTGGGCGGGGAATACACCCTCCCCGACCTTGACGCTGACCGGCTAGCACAGAACGGATGATCCATGATCCAGGGATATGACCCGCGCACCGGCAAGCCCGCTGGCGAACCGATCGCCGAGACGCCCGGCAGCGTCCTGAAGCAGATCACCGCCGCAGCCGCCGCGGCCTGCGCGCCGTGGGCCGCCATGGGCCCGGCCGGCCGGGGCGCCGCCCTGGCCGCCGTGGCCGACGCTCTCGACGCGCGAGCGGGCGAGCTGGCTGCGCTCGCCGACCGGGAGACCGCCCTCGGCCTGCCGCGGCTCACCGGCGAGGTGGCCCGCAGCACCGGTCAGCTGCGCATGTTCCGCGATGTGCTGGCCGACGAGAGCTACCAGGATGTGATCACCAGCCCGCCCGGCGAGGGCGTGCCTGCGCTGAGCCGGATGGTCCACCCGATCGGCCCGGTCGCGGTCTTCGCCGCGTCGAACTTCCCGTTTGCCTTCTCGGTCGCGGGCGGCGACACCGCCTCCGCGCTCGCCGCGGGCTGCCCGGTGGTGGTGAAGGCGCACGAATGCCACCCGCAGACGTCGGTCGCGACCGGCCAGATCGTCGCTGACGCGCTGGCCAGCGCGGGTGCCCCGGCCGGCACGTTCGCGGTGGTGCACGGCGTGGCGGCCGGGGTGGACCTGCTCCAGGACCCCGCGCTGAGCGCCGCCGGGTTCACCGGCTCGACCAGCGGCGGCACCGCGCTGGCCCGGATCTGTGCCCAGCGGCCGGTGCCGATCCCGTTCTACGGCGAGCTCGGCTCGGTCAACCCGGTGGTCATCCTGCCCGGCGCGGCAGCGGCCCGGGCCGCCGAGGTGGCCTCGGGTTACGCGGGCTCGCTCACCCTCGGTACGGGCCAGTTCTGCACCAACCCCGGCCTGCTGTTCGCCCCGGACGACCAGGCGCTGCTGGCCGCCATCGCGGACGCGGTCAATGGCTCCGTGGGTGGCCCGATGCTGTCCGAGCGGATCCATGCCTCATTCGAGGTGGCCACCACCGAGCTGGCCAGCCGTCCGGAACTCAGCCAGCTCGCGTCCGGGCAGCCGGGGGAGGGCCCGTGGGCGGCCACGCCGCAGGTGTTCCGGGTCAGCCTGGCCGATTTCGCGGCCGGCCTGCCCGGCCTCGCCGCGGAACGGTTCGGCCCGGCCGGGCTGGTGATCACCTACCCGTCCGCGGACGAGCTGCTCCCGGTGCTGGCCCGGCTCGGCGGCAACCTGGCCGGGGTGATCCACGGGGACTCCGGCTCCGCCGCCGACCTGGCCGCGGCCGCCCCGGTGGCCAGCGTGTTCGCGCGCACCGCGGGGCGGGTGGTGTGGAATGGCTGGCCGACCGGGGTCGCGGTCACCTGGGCGCAGCACCACGGCGGGCCGTGGCCGGCCACCACGAATGCGCACGTCACCTCGGTCGGGGCCACGGCGATCCGCCGCTGGCTCGTCCCGGTGGTCTACCAGGACTTCCCGGCCGGCCTGCTGCCCGAGCCGCTGCGCGCGGCCGCCCGGGGCTAGCGTGCGGCTGGCCGCGAACCTCTACCCGTGGGATGTGGACGGCGACCCGGCCGCGGCGGCCCGGCTCGCCGGGCTCGGGCTGACCGAGGTCACCCTGGCCGCCGCCTACCACGCGGTGCGCGCCGTGACCCCGCACCACCCGGCGCACCGGGTGGTGACCCAGGACGCGGCCGTCTACTACCGGCCGGACCCGGCCCGGTGGGCCGGGCTCCCGCTCCGCCCGGCCGAGGCGCGGCCAGCCGGGGCCGCGGGCTCGTTCGAGCGGGCCACCGCCGAGCTGCGGGCGGCCGGGATCGGCGTCACCGCCTGGGCCGTGCTCACCCATAACGCCCGGCTCGGCGAAGCCGCGCCGGAGTGCGCGGTGCGCAACGCGTTCGGCGACAGCTACCCGTGGGCACTGTGCGCCGCATCGCCCGCGGTGCGGCAGTATGCCGCGGCCCTGGCGGCGGAGGCCGCCGCACTGCCCGGGGTCAGTGCCCTCGAGCTGGAGGCGTGCGGCTGGTACGGCCTGGAGCACGGCAGCGCGCACGACAAGACCACCGGGCTGACCGGCTCCGCAGCGGGCTGGCTGCTCTCCCTGTGCTTCTGTGGCACGTGCGCGGCGGCCTACGCGGCCGCTGGCGCCGACCCGGCCGAACTGTCCGCCGCGGTCCGTGCCGCCGCCGACGGGCGCGCTGTCCTGGCGGTGGAGGTGGCCGCGCTGCTGGACGCCGGCCGCGGGGCCGCAGCCGCCTTGCTGCTGCGCGAGGTCATCGCGGCGGTACGGGCGGCCGCGCCGGGCAAGCCCGTGCTGGTTCATGCCCACCCGGATCCGCGCGCCTGCGGAGCCAATCCCGGGTACGACATGGCGTTGCTGCTGGGATCCGGGGGAGCGGACGGCGTGGTGCTGGCCTGCTGGGACCCGCGGAGTGCGCCGTCCCTGGTGGCGCGCGCCGCGGCGGCCGCGCCGCCGGGCGCCCGGATCGTGGCCTCGCTGCTCGCCGTGGCCGGGCTGGGCGGCGACCCCGGCACCCTGGCCGCCCAGGCCGCGGCGGTACGCACCGCAGGCGCCACCGAGCTGCGGCTCTACCATGCGGGCCTGGCCGCCCCCGCCGATCTGGCCGCCATCCGCTCGCTCTGCACCTAGTCCCGGCTGACTTCACCAGACTTCAGCCACGCCGGTGGCAGGCTACGACGGCGCCGGGCGGGCCTGCTCGCGGGCCAGCAGGGCGACGTGCAAGGAGGTGCGGGATTCGGCCGCGTCGAGGCTGACGCCGAGGATGCGCTCGATGTGCCGGAGCCGCTCGTACAGGGTGGGCCGGGCCAGGTGGGCCCGGACCGCCGCATCCGCCTTGTTGCCGCCTGCCGCCAGGTAGGCGGCGAGCACCCCGGTCAGATCGGTGCCGTGCGCGGCGTCGTAGCCCAGCACCGGGCCGAGCTCGCGTTCGGCGAACGTGGCGAGCCGGGCGTCCGCGCCGAGCAGGTACAGCAGCCCGCGCAGGCGCAGGTCGGCCAGGCGGTAGAACAGGCGGCCCGGCCCGGTTCCGGCCGCCTGCGCCGCGGCGTCGGCGACCTGCTGGGCCTCCAGCAGTGAGCGGCGGACGTCCGTCATCGCCGCCGCCGGAGTACCGATCCCGATCACCGGCTGCTCCGCGGGAGTGCCGTACGGCCGCCGGGCCGGGCGGGCCAGCGCCCGCCGCGCTGCACCGCACACCCCGGCCAGCGCCTGGTCCGGGTCAGCCGCGGGGTCCAGCGACAGCAGCGCGGCCGCCCGCAGGTCATCCACTGAGCCGACCAGAGCGGGAATCCGCCCATCCCGGCAGGCGCCTGCCATGGCCTCGGCGATGTCCAGCACCTGCGCCTGGGCCAGCAGGCCCACCCCGCCGCTGTGGACCCGGAGCACCGCGGCGATCAGCTGGCGCCCGGCCACCGGCAGGCCCAGCGCTCGGGCCTGGGCCGCGGCCTGGTCCGGGTCCGCCCCGGGCTGGGCCAGGATCGCGCTGATCAGGGTGCGGTGCGCCTGCCGTTCCAGGCTCTCCTGCTGCCGGGCGAGCAGGCGGCCCAGGGCGAGCGTGGTCGCCGTGCGCTCGACCAGCACGGTGTCGCCCGGCCCCGGCGGCCCGGCGCAGACCAGGATCACCCGGCCCCAGTCCGCACCTCGCGCGCCCACCGTGGTGACCAGCCAGCCGCAGCTCTCCTGGCCGCCCGTGCTCTCCTGGTAAACCGTGCGCGGCGAGGGCGCCACCGCGCGGGACCGGGCCTCGAAGTCAGCCAGCAGCTGGGCCGGGTCCGCCGCGGCCGGCTCGCAGGCGAGCACGTGATGGGACAGGTCCTCCAGGATCAGCGGCCGGCCCGCCAGCTCGCTGGCCTGCCGGAGGATCTCGGCTGGCCCCGCGCCCGCCACGGCCAGGTCGGTGAACACCTCATGCAGCCGGGCTGAGCTGCGCAGCTGGTCCAGCTGATCGTCGATGATCTGGGCGTGTACCGCCTCGGTGATCTCGATGAACGGGACCTCGCGCTGGAACACGATCAGCGGCAGGGCGCACGCCTGGGCCGCGGCCACGAAACTTGCGGGCAGGCCGCCGGTGTACTTGCGGCCCAGCTCGACCGCGAGCGCGCTCACCCCCACCCCGGCCAGCCCGGCCACGTACGCCTCGAGCAGCGGCCCCTCGTCCGGCAGCGCGATCCCGGTGGTCAGCACCAGCTCGCCGCCGCGCAGCAGCCGGGCGGCGTCCGGGAACTCGATGGCGTGCACCCAGCGGACCGGGCTGTCCAGCCGGTCCGCTGCCGCCATCACCTGCGGCTCGCCGCGGCACATCGCGGGCAGCTGCAGTACTTCCGCGACCGTCGGCAGCACCCGCGCCTCCACTGTGGCTACATGATGTATGAGTCAGAACCGAAATCCTTACACTATGTCGGTACTCCCGGTGCAGGCCAGCAGGCAGACTGGGATCCATGTCTGAACTGCACGAGCGGCACCGCCGCGTCCTCCCCAGCTGGCTAGCCCTTTACTACGACGAGCCGCTGGAGCTGGTCAGCGGCAGCGGCAGCCGGGTCACCGATGCCGCCGGGCATACCTACCTCGACTTCTTCTGCGGAATCCTGACCAACATGCTCGGGTACGACGTGCCCGAGGTGCGGGCGGCCGTCCAGCGCCAGCTGGACACCGGCATCGTGCACACCTCGACGCTGTACCTGATCCGGAAGCAGGTTGAGCTGGCGGAGAAGCTGGCCCGGCTGTCCGGCATCGAGAACGCCAAGGTGTTCTTCACCAACTCCGGCACCGAGGCGAACGAGACCGCGCTGATGCTGGCGACCACGGCCCGCCGGTCCAACCAGGTGCTCGCCCTGCGCAACAGCTATCACGGCCGGTCCTTCGGCGCGGTCGCGATCACCGGCAACGGCGCGTGGAAGAGCTCGCAGCTGGCCCCGTTCAACGTGCACTACCTGCACGGCACGGACCGGCAGCTGCCTGCCTTCGCCGGCCTGGACGACGCGGGATACGCGGCCGCGTGCGTGGCCGACCTGCGGCACGTGCTGAGCACCGCCACCGCGGGCGACGTGGCCTGCCTCATCGCCGAGCCGGTGCAGGGCGTGGGCGGGTTCACCATGCCGCCGGACGGGTTGCTGGGCGAGTACGCCACCGTGCTGCGCGAGCGCGGGGCGCTGATGATCGCCGACGAGGTACAGACCGGGTGGGGCCGCACCGGGGAGCATTTCTGGGGCATCGGCGCGCACGGCGTGGTACCCGACATCATCACGTTCGCCAAGGGCCTCGGCAACGGCCTCGCGATCGGCGGGGTGATCGCCCGCGGCGAGCTGATGGACGGGCTGCCCGGCAACGGCATCTCCACTTTCGGCGGCAACCCGCTGTCCACCGCGGCGGCCAGCGCCACCCTCGACTACGTGCTCGCCCATGACCTGCAGCGCAACGCCGCCGAGCTGGGCAGCATGATCATCAGCGGGCTGCGCGAGGCAGCCGCCGCGCTGCCCGCCGTCGGCGACGTGCGCGGCAAGGGGCTGATGTTCGCGGTGGACCTGGTCGACCCGCGGACCGGCGCGCCCAGCCCGGCGCTGGCGGCCCAGGCGCTGGAGCAGGCCCGGCAGCGCGGGCTGCTGATCGGCAAGGGCGGCCTGTACGGCCACGCGCTGCGGATGGCCCCGCCGATGAACCTGTCCGAGGCCGACGCCAAGGAAGGCCTGGGCATCCTGGCCGACACCCTGCGTGCCGTGAACGAGGGGGCCACCGCATGAGTGACACGGCCAAGCACGTCACGCACTGGATCGGCGGGCAGCTGTGGGCGGGTGCCGCGGAGCGCCGCGGCGACATCTACGACCCGGCGGCCGGCCAGGTCACCGGCACGGTGGACTTCGCCTCGGCGGCGGTGGTCGACGATGCGGTGGCCGCGGCGGCCAAGGCCTTCGCCGGCTGGCGGGCCGCCTCGCTGGCCAGGCGGGCCGGGGTCCTGTTCACCTTCCGGCAGCTGATCAAGGAGCACTCCGCCGAGCTGGCCGCGCTGATCAGCGCCGAGCACGGCAAGGTGGCCGCGGACGCGGCCGGCGAGGTGGCCCGCGGCCTGGAGGTCGTCGAATTCGCCTGCGGCATCCCGCACCTGCTCAAGGGCGGCTACTCGGAGAACGTGTCCACCGGGGTGGACGCGTACTCGATCCGGCAGCCGCTGGGGGTGGTGGCCGGCATCACCCCGTTCAACTTCCCGGCCATGGTGCCGATGTGGATGTTCCCCATCGCCATCGCCTGCGGTAACGCGTTCGTGCTCAAGCCGTCAGAAAAGGACCCGTCGGCGTCCCTGCTGCTCGCCCGGCTCTGGGCCGAGGCGGGCCTGCCGGACGGCGTGTTCAGCGTGGTGCAGGGCGACAAGGAGGCGGTCGACGCGCTGCTCACCCACCCGGACGTGCGCGCGGTGAGCTTCGTCGGCTCCACCCCGATCGCCCGCTACGTGTACGAGACCGGCACCCGTGCGGGCAAGCGGGTCCAGGCGCTGGGCGGGGCCAAGAACCACATGGTGGTGCTGCCCGACGCCGACCTCGACCTGGCCGCCGACGCCGCGGTGTCGGCCGGGTTCGGCTCCGCGGGTGAGCGGTGCATGGCGGTCTCGGTGCTGGTGGCGGTCGGGTCGGCCGGTGACGAACTGGTCGCCAAGATCGGTGAGCGGGTGGCCCGGCTGCGGGTCGGCCCGGGCACCGACGAGCGGTCGGAGATGGGCCCGCTGGTCACCGGGCCACACCGGGACCGGGTCGCGTCCTACCTGGACGCCGGGGTCCGCGAGGGTGCCACCCTGGCCGTGGACGGCCGGCTGCACCCGGTGATCGGCGGCGGCGAGGACGGGTTCTGGCTCGGCCCCAGCGTGCTCGACCACGTCACTCCCGCGATGGCCTGCTACACCGATGAGATCTTCGGCCCGGTGCTGTCCGTGGTCCGCGCCGCCACCTACGACGACGCGCTCCGGCTGGTCAGCGAGAACCCCTACGGCAACGGCACCGCCATCTTCACCAACGACGGGGGAGCGGCGCGGCGCTTCGTGGCGGACGTGGAGGCGGGCATGGTCGGGGTGAACGTGCCGATCCCGGTGCCCATGGCCTACTACTCCTTCGGCGGCTGGAAAGCCTCGCTGTTCGGGGACACGCACATGCACGGCACCGAGGGGGTGCACTTCTACACCCGGGGCAAGGCGGTCACCTCGCGCTGGCTGGATCCCAGCCACGGCGGCGTCAGCCTCGGCTTCCCCACGAACGCCTAGCCCGCCGCACCCGCCGCGCCGTGGCAGGGCGGCCGCAGCGCGTGTTCCTCTGCTGGCAGCAGATTGTCTTGGCTGGTCCCGGCCGGGCGGACCATCGTGGATGGTGAGCCGGGATCCCGGAGGCCAGCTGAGACTGGAGAGAACATGCGCAGTGCCGTTGCTGAAGCCACCGCGGCTGGAACCCTCGATGAGCAGCTCATCAGCCGGCTGCTCTACCAGCGCATCATCGTCCTTGGCAGCGAGGTTGACGACCAGGTCGCCAACCGGCTGTGCACCCAGCTGCTGCTGCTGTCGGCCGAGGATTCGCGCAGCGATATCAGCCTCTACATCAACTCGCCCGGCGGTTCGGTCAGCGCGGGCCTGGCGATCTACGACACGATGCGGCTGATCCCCAACGACGTCAGCACACTGGCGATGGGCCTGGCGGGCAGCATGGCCCAGTTCCTGCTGTGCGCCGGGACCGCGGGCAAGCGCTTCAGCCTGCCGCACGCCCAGGTGCTGATGCACCAGGGGTCCGCCGGTTTCGGCGGCACCGCGGCTGACATCGAGATCTACGCCGAGCAGCTGCAGCGCACCGGGGCCACGATGATCAAGCTGATCGCGGAACACACCGGTCAGCCGGTGGACCGGGTCGAGCGGGACAGCCTCCGTGACCGCTGGTTCAGCGCCCAGGAGGCACGCGACTACGGCATCGTCGATCATGTCGTGGAACGGCTCGATGACGTGCGGCCCGCGGTGGTCGGCCGGAAGGCAGGGCTGTGACCATGGGCCAGTACACGATCCCCACCGTGGTGGAGCGCACCGCAGCTGGCGAGCGGGCGTTCGACATCTACTCCAGGCTGCTGTCGGAGCGCATCATCTTCCTCGGCACCGAGATCGACGACGGGGTCGCGAATGTGGTGATGGCGCAGCTGCTGCACCTCGAAGCAGCCAGCCCGGACCTGGAGATCAGCCTCTACATCAACTCGCCCGGCGGCTCCTACAGCGCCCTCACCGCGATCTACGACACGATGCAGTACATCCGGCCGGACGTGGCCACCATCTGCATGGGGCAGGCGGCGTCCGCGGCGGCCGTGCTGCTCGCCGCGGGCACGCCGGGCCGGCGAGCCGTCCTGCGTCATGCCAAGGTGCTGCTGCACCAGCCGTCCAGCCAGGCCCAGGGCGCCCTCCCTGACCTGGCCGTCCAGGCCAAGGAGGTGGCCCGGACCCGGGCCGAGGTGGAAGAGATCCTCAGCCGGCACACCGGCCACCCGGTCGCCAAGATCAGGAGCGACACCGACCGGAACAAGACCTTCAGCGCCCGCGAAGCCGTCGACTACGGCCTGGCCGACGAAGTGATCACCAGCCGCAAGCTGGATCAGCCGTCCTAGCACCCGCCCCAGGGTCAGGCGGCCAGCAGGCACACGACATCGCCCGGGCCACGCGGCTGCGGCGGGGCGGCCCGGCCGGGAACGGCCTGATCCGGGATGGCCCGGTCCGGGACGGCCCGCAGCTGGACGACCCGGGCCGGCCGGGCGGGAACACCGGCCAGATCGCGCGTGATCCCGGCCAGCAGGTCGGACAGGTCGATGCGCAGCGCCTCGCAGATCGCGGCCAGCACCTCGGACGAGGGTTCCTTGCGCCCCCGCTCGACCTCGGACAGGTACGGCATCGACACCCGCGCGGCCCGGGACACATCGGCCAGGGTGCGCCGCTGTTCCAGCCGGGTCCGGCGCAGCACCCTGCCGATCATCGTCCGCAGCAGGGGCCTGGATCGCCGCCCGGGTTCCCCCCGGCCGGGCACCCCCGGACCTGCCATCGCCGGTGCCTCCGTGGCTGCGCTGCTGGCCCGCGGCCCGGGCCTGGGTCAGCTCACCGTATCCGGCGCCTGGCCGGCCCCGGAAGCCCTTTCGCAGCTGGCGTAACGGGCCTGCCCGGCCGTTGTCCCGCCAGTGGATCCGGGCGCCGGCCGCACCGCACCGGCCGCCCGGCCCGTTGCTGAGCGCAAGATCCCGATTAAGGTCAGGGCTATGCCTGAGGTGCACTACGAGGTGGCCGAGCACATCGCCACGATCACCCTGGACCGGCCGGCCAAGCGCAACGCGTTCACCCTGGACATGGTGACCAGCTGGGCGCAGTACCTGCGGCAGGCTCAGGCCGACCCGGAGGTGCGGGCCGTCGTGGTCACCGGGGCGGGTGGCGCGTTCTGCGCCGGGGTCGATCTGGACGCGTTCGCCGGCCGGGAGCGCACCCCGCTGGCCGAGCGCCGCATGCTCACCGAGCACATCCACGCGGTGGCCCGGGCCGCCGATGACCTGACCAAGCCGTACCTGGCCGCGGTGCCCGGCCCGGCGGTCGGCGCAGGCATGGATATGGCGCTGATGTGCGACATCCGGCTGGCGGCCACGTCGGCCACGTTCTGCGAGGGATACATCCGGGTGGGCCTGGTGCCCGGCGACGGCGGCTGCTACTACCTGCCCCGCATTGTCGGCATGGCCACCGCGCTGCGGCTGCTGTGGACGGCCGAGACCGTTGACGCGGCCGAAGCCCTGCGGCTGGGCCTGGTCAGCTTCGTCCATGCGGACACCGAGCTGGCCGGCGCCACCCGCGCGCTCGCGGCCCGGATCGCCGCCATGCCCCCGGTCGCGGTCAGCATGATCAAGCGGGCCGCGTACGCCGCGCAGGACCAGGACCTGCGTACCGCCCTGGACACGATCGCCTCGCACCAGGCCGTGGTCACGGCGACGGCCGACTCGCAGGAGGCCATGACGGCGTTCCGGGAGCGGCGCGGCGCCACCTTCACCGGGCGCTGACATGGCCACCGCTATCCAGGGCGGCCCGGCCGCGCTGCGCCGCGCCGTGCGGGAGCTGACCGCGCGCTGGCAGGACGAGGGCCGGTACCAGCCGCGCAGCGACAACTGGATGCGCGGCTTCGATCCAGCGTTCAGCAAGGAGCTGAGCCGCCTCGGGCTGATCGGGATGACCTGGCCGGCCCAGTACGGCGGCGGCGAGCGCAGCCATGCCGACCGGCTGGCCGTCACCGAGGAACTGCTCCGGGCCGGCGCACCGGTAGCCGCGCACTGGATCGCGGACCGGCAGATCGGCCCGGCCATCCTGCGGCACGGCAGCGCCAGGCTGCGGGCCGAGATCCTGCCCGGGATCGTCGCCGCCGACTTCACCTTCTGCCTGGGCATGAGCGAGCCGGAAGCAGGCTCCGACCTCGCCTCGGTGCAGACCCGCGGGACAGCGGACGGCACCGGCTGGCGGCTGCGCGGCCGCAAGATCTGGACCACCGGCGCTCATCTCGCCACCCACGCCTACGTGCTGGCCCGCACCTCCGGCGAAGCGGACAAGCATGACGGCCTGACCGAGTTCATCGTGGACATGGACACCCCCGGCATCACCGTGACACCCATCCGCGACCTCACCGGCCAGCACCATTTCAACGAAGTCACCTTCGACGACGCCGCCGTGCCCGCGCACCGCGTGCTCGGCCAGGTGGGCAACGGCTGGCGGCAGGTGGTCGAGCAGCTCAGCTTCGAGCGTGGCGGCCCGGAGCGGATGCTGTCCTCCTACCCGCTGCTCGCCGCGGCGCTGTCCCGCCCCGGGCGGGCACCGCAGCCCGGCGCAGATCGTGAGCTGGGCCGGCTCGCCGCGCGCCTGGCCACCCTGCGCCGCCTGGCGGCTGGCGTGGCCGCCCTGCTGGACCACGGCCAGGCGCCGGTCCGCCCGGCCGCCACCCTGAAGTACCTGGGCAACGCCTTCGAGCATGACCTGATCGAGTTCGTCCGCGAACTGGATGGCGCCGCCGCGGACGGTGCTGGCGCCGATGGTGACGTCGCGGCCCCGTTGAGCCAGTCCATCCTGGCCGCGCCCGGCTTCTCCATCCGCGGCGGCGCGGCCGAGGTCATGCTGAGCCTGATCGAGCGGGGGGAGAAACCAGGAGCCGGCGCGGACAGCGGGTCAGCCGACGGCGAACTGCGCGACCTCGTCGACCAGCTGGCCGCCCGGGAGCCGGGCCAGCAGCCTGGCCAGCTTCCGCAGTGCTGGCCCGCCATCGCCGGCCTGGGCCTGCCCCTGGTCGGTATCGACGCTGCGGACGGCGGCTCCGGTGGCACCCTGGGCGACCTCGTCGTACTCGTCCGCCAGCTGGGGCGGCACGGCCTGAGCACGCCACTGATCGAGACGAGCGCGGCCTGGCGGGCCCTGGCCCGGACCGGGCACCGCCCGGCCGGCGCCGGGCTGGCCCTGCCCGCCTGCACCGGCTCCGATCCCGGCCCCGATGGCCAGCTCGGCCTGCGCGTGCCCTGGGGCAGGCACTGTGATCAGCTCGTCGTCATCGCCGCCACCGGGCACTGCTTCACCGCGCCGCGGTCCGCGCTGCGCTTCGGCCCCGAGTCGGTCACCATCGCTGGCGAACCACGCGACATGATCACCGTCCGCCGCGCCGATCTGGCCGGCCTCACCCCCGCCGGGCCGGGCGGGGAGCTCGCCGCCGGAGTCCGGGCCCAGCTCGACCTGCTCCGCGCGGCGGCCAGCACCGGAGCCGCCGCGGGCGCCGTGGACATGACCCGTGGCTACGTGAATCAGCGGGTGCAGTTCGGCCGGCCGCTGGCCGCCATCCCGGCCGTGCGGACCGCCCTGGCCCGGATGAGCGCGGCCGTGATCCAGGCCGACGCGGCGGTGGCCCGGGCGGTGGACGTCCTGGCGGGTCCCGGGTCCGCGGCGGAGCCCGCGGCGTCCACCGCCCGCCTGGTCAGCGCCCAGGCCGCCACCGAGGTCGCGCGCACCGCACACCAGCTGCACGGGGCCATGGGCATCACCGCCGAGTACGGCCTGGCCCGGCTGACCAGCAGGCTGTGGTCCTGGCGGGACGCTGGCACCCCCGAAGCGCAGGCCGCGGCCGCCCTCGGCCAGCGTGTCCGGGAGGGCGGCGAGACCGTCCTCTGGGAATCGATCACCGCCTGACCGGGCTCAGAACGTCGGCATGGGCGGGGTCAGCGGCACGCTGCCCGGCTCCGGGGTACGGCTGGCCGCCAGGCCCGCCTCCCGGACCAGCGCACCGAACACGGCGGAGTCCACGACAGCGGCACCCCCCGGATCATTGTTGAAGTAGGCGTACACGTCCGCGTCGCCCGGCCACGCCTGCCGCACCCGGTCCACCCAGGAGCGTAGGGCCGCCTCGCGGTAGCTGGGCCACGGGTCGGCCGTGCCCTCGTGAAACCGCAGGTAACCCCAGCCCGCCGGGCGCCACAGCGGAGTGACCGGCTGGTCCTGCCGGTCCGCCCAGCACAGCGCCGCGTCATGATCGGCCAGGATCTGCCGCACCTCATCGGTCCACCAGGACGGATGCCGTGGCTCTACCGCGACCCGGACCGGGCCGTGCCCGCCGGGCAGCCGGGCCGCCCGGAACTCCGCCAGGCACGCGGCCAGCAAGGCGGGCTCGGCGGTCAGGTTCGGCGGCAGCTGCAGCAGGACCGGGCCGAGCCGGGGGCCGAGCCCGGCCGCCGCGCTGAGCAACCGGGCCACCGGCTCCGCCGGATCAGCGAGCCTGCGCACATGCGTCAGATAGCGGCTCGCTTTGACCGCCATGACGAAATCATCCGGCGTCCGGGCCCGCCAGCCTGCGAAGGTCTCCGGCGTGGGCAGCCGGTAGAAGCTCGCGTTATTCTCCACCGTCGCGTACTGGCCGGCGTAGTGCTCCAGCCACCGGCGCTGGCCCAGGCCCGGCGGGTACAGCCCGCCGCGCCAGTCACGGTACTGCCAGCCGGAGGTGCCGATGAGAACGGGCATGAGCTATATGTGCCCGGCAGGCGCAAACTACTCGCCGCGGCCGGCCTGGCGCGCGCCCGGTTACCCCGCGGCGTTGCTGAAAACCTGCTCGTAAGCGGCCTGCCCGGCCGCGGTCGGATGGTAGGAAACGCTGATGCTGAACAGGTCCAGCGAATGCAGCCAGCTACTGGCATCACAGATGTGGTGGCCGGTGAAGGCGGGCCGCACATCGGCGAACACATCGCCGTGCCGGGCTGCGGCCGCCTGCAGCTGGCCGTCCAGCTCGTCGGCGCCCTGGTTCAGGTCGGCGCGGTCGGTGGTGCTCAGCCCGACGCAGCCCGCTGACTTGGACAGGTCGTAGAAGTCCGGGTAGCCGACCAGCACCACCCGGGCGTGCGGGGCTCTGGCGGCGATGGCGCTGAGCACGCTGTCGAGCTCGCCGGGCAGCTGGGTGGCGGCCAGGTTCTCCGCGTGCCGCACCGCGCCGGCGCAGCTGCTCGTCGGCAGCAGTACGCAGGTGGTCATCACGCTGACGAAGCCAACATCGTTGCCGCCGACGGTGAGGGAGACCAGGGTGGTGGCCGGGCTGAGCGCGGACAGCTGGCTGCTGAGCACCGTGCTGGTGGTGGCGTTGTCGCAGGCGACCGACAGGTACGAGGTCGGCTTGTCGGCCGCGGCCCAGAGCGCCGAGTACGCCACGGCGCTCCGGTTGCACGACCCGCTGGAGCTGACGGTGCTCCCGGCTCCCAGGCCCGAGGCGTAGGAATCACCGAGCGCGACGTAGGCCACGCTGCTCTGTGCCCATGCCACGGCCGGGATCAGCAGCAACGGCAGGGCGGTGGCGCAGGCAGCGCTGATCCGGAGGATCAGCCGGCGGATACGGCGGGGGTGGTGCGGACGGCGGGGACGGGCCAGCACAGGTCCTCCTAGACGGCGTGCCAAAGGTTCTACCCTGAAGTAACATTTACCTTGCGGGCCGTCAATAGCCCGTTACCCAGGGTTATCAGCCAGCCACCCGCCAGCCGTCACAGGGTGCCGAACGCGTCCTCCAGGATGCCGAGGCCCTCCTCGAGCAGGGCCTCGCCGATCACCAGCGGCGGCAGGAACCGCAGCACGTTCCCGAACGTGCCGCAGGTCAGTACCACCAGCCCGGCCGCGTGGCAGGCCCGGGCCACCTGCGCGGCGGCCGCGGCATCCGGCACCATGGTGCCGGGCTGGACCAGCTCGATGGCGATCATCGCGCCGCGGCCGCGGACATCCCCGATGACCGGGTAGGCCTCGGCCAGCTTGCCCAGCCGGCCCAGCATGATCTCGCCGATCCGCCGGGCCCGGCCGGGCAGGTCCTCGGCCGCCATGGTCTCGATCGCGCCGAGCGCGGCCGCGCAGGCCACCGGGTTGCCGCCGTAGGTGCCGCCGAGGCCGCCGACGTGCACCGAGTCCATGATCTCCGCGCGGCCGGTCACGCCGGCCAGCGGCAGCCCGTCCGCGATGCCCTTCGCGGTGGTGACCAGGTCGGGGATCACTCCCTCGTGGTCGCAGGCGAACCAGTCGCCGGTCCGGCAGAACCCACTCTGGATCTCGTCCGCGATCAGCAGGACGCCGTGCTGACGGCAGAACTCGGCCAGGCCCGGCAGGAACCCGTCCGGCGGCACGATGAACCCGCCCTCGCCCTGGATCGGCTCGATGATGACCGCGGCGGTGTTGCCCTCGCCCACCTGGGTGTGGATGAGGCCGGTGATCACCTCGAGGGCGTGCTCGGCGCACGCCTGCGGGCCGCCCGGCCAGCGGAACGGGTAGGCCATGGGCATCCGGTAGATCTCCCCGGCGAACGGGCCGAGCTTGTCCTTGTAGGGCATGTTCTTCGCGGTCAGCGCCATGGTCAGGTTGGTCCGGCCGTGATAAGCGTGATCGAACGCGACGATGGCCGGGCGGCCGGTGGCGTGCCTGGCGATCTTGACTGCGTTCTCCACCGCCTCCGCGCCGGAGTTGAACAAGGCCGACCGCTTCTCGTAGTCGCCGGGGGTGCGCCGGGCCAGCTGCTCGCAGACCGCCACGTACCCCTCGTACGGGGTGACCATGAAGCAGGTGTGGGTGAACCGTCCCACCTGCTCCCGGACCCCGTCCACGACCCGGGGAGCGGCATTGCCGACCGACGTCACGGCGATGCCGGAACCGAAGTCGATCAGCGAGTTGCCGTCCGCGTCGATGAGCACGCCACCGCCCGCGGCGGTGATGAACACGGGCAGCACGTGGCTGACCCCGCGGGCCACGCTGGCCTGGCGCCGGGCGAGCAGCTCACGCGAGGCAGGGCCGGGGATCTCGGTGACTAGGCGGCGCTGCTGGGCCAGGCCAGGGCCGCCGGCGGGCACGGGTTGTACGGTCATGCAACTGACGATAGGCCACGAACCCTGCACGGGCTATCGTGAGGCGGGCCCGGCGGGCAGCCCGGCAGATTCGCTAATTCCGTGAGGAGCAGGCCGTGCGTCATCATCCTGGGCTCTTCGACGGTGTCTTCGGCCGCGGTGCGGTGGACACGTCCAGCGGGGCCTGGCTGCAGGCGATGCTGGACGCCGAGGCCGCGCTGGCCCGCGCGCTGGAACAGGCCGGCCTGGCCGCGCCCGGCTCCGGCGCCGCGGTCACCGGGGCCGCGCAGGCCAGCGCCTTTGACGTGGCGGATCTGAGCCGGCAGGCCGCGCTGACCGGTAACCCGGTCCCGGCGCTGGTCCGGGCGCTGACCCGGATGCTGCCACCCGGCGCGGCGGGCGCCGTGCACCAGGGCGCCACCAGCCAGGACATCATCGACACGGCCGCCATGCTGCTGGCCCGGCAGGCTCTCGGCGCGATCGAGGCTGACCTCGCCGCGGCCGCGGCGGCCGCCGCCCGGCTGGCCGCCGCGCACCGGGCTACCGTCATGATCGGCCGCACCCTGCTCCAGCAGGCGGTGCCGGTCACCTTCGGGCTCGTCGCAGCGGGCTGGCTGACCGGCCTGGACGAAGCGCGTGCCGCCCTGGCCCGGGTCCGGGACAGCAGGCTGGCGGTGCAGTTCGGCGGAGCCGCGGGCACCCTGTCCGCGCTGGACGGCTCCGGGCCCGAGATCGTGGTCCTGCTGGCCGCGGAACTCGGCCTGCCCGCGCCCACGCTGCCGTGGCATACCGACCGGCTCCGGGTCGTCGAGGTCGCCGGGGCCTGCGCTGGCGCCGCGGGCGTGCTGGGCAAGATCGCCCGGGACGTGACCCTGCTCGCCCAGTCCGAGGTGGCCGAGGTCCGTGAGGGCGGCGCGGGAGAGGGCGGGCGGGGTGGCTCGTCGGCGATGCCGCACAAGAGCAACCCGGTGGGCGCGGTCGCCGTGCTCGGCTGCACCCGGCAGGTCCCCGGGCTGGTCGCCACCCTCGCGGCCGCGGCGGAACAGGAGCACCAGCGCGCGGCCGGTGCCTGGCACGCCGAGTGGGAGCCGTTCAGCGACCTGCTCCGGCTGACCGGCTCGGCCGCGTCGTGGGCCGCGGAACTGCTGGCCGGGCTGGTGGTGGACGCCGGGCGGATGCGGCGCAACCTGGACGCGGCCGGCGGCTTCCCCATGGCCGAGCAGGTCGCCTCCTTGTTCACCCCGGCCCTCGGCCGGACCGCCGCGCATGACCTGGTGGCGCGGGTCAGCGCCAGTGCTGTGGCGCAGGGCCGGCCGCTGCGGGATGCCCTGCTGGATCCAGCGGAAGCGCACCGGCTGGACGAGGCGGGGATCACCGCCGACCAGCTGACGGCCGCCCTCGACCCGGCCAGCTACCTGGGATCGGCCGGGAATTTCGTGGCCGCGGCGCTGCATGCCCACGACAGCGGGACCGGTGACAGCTGGGCTGGCCCGAACGTGCCGAACAGAAAGGCGTGATCATGGACGACGCGGAACGCGCGGCGCAGGGGATGACCGTGCGGCGTGAGGTGCTGGGCGACGATCACGTGGACCGCGCGGTGGCCGGCGTCACCCCGCTCACCGCCCCGTTCCAGGACTTCATTACCCGCTACGCCTGGGGCGAGGTCTGGTCGCGGCCCGGGCTGTCCCGGGCGGAGCGCAGCATGATCACGCTCACCGCGCTGGTCGCCCTGCGCCAGGAGGAGGAACTGGCCATGCACCTGCGCGCCGCGCTGCGCAACGGGCTGACCCCTGATCAGATCCGCGAGGTGCTGCTGCACACCGCCGTGTACGCCGGGGTGCCCGCGGCCAACCGCGCCTTCGCCATCGCCCAGCGTGTCCTGGCCGAGGCCGGCTGACGCAAGCCTGTCCGGATGACGAACGACTGTACTTATCGCGACCACATCGTCATTATGGTGTCGGAATAGCAGCCGCCCGGGGCAGGAGGATATGGCGGAGATCGTCTCACTGGCTGACGCCGTCGCGCGTGCCGTCCGCGATGGCGACGCGGTGGCCATGGAAGGCTTCACCCACCTCATTCCGTTTGCCGCCGGGCAGGAGGTGATCAGGCAGCAGCGGCGCGGCCTGACGCTGATCCGGATGACCCCGGATGTGATCTATGACCAGCTCATCGGGGCGGGCTGCGCCAGCAAACTGATCTTCTCGTGGGGCGGCAACCCCGGGGTCGGCTCCCTGCACCGGTTCCGCGACGCGGTGGAGAACGCCTGGCCGGGGCCGCTGCAGCTGGAAGAGCACAGCCACGCCGGGATGGCCAACCGGTATATGGCCGGGGCGTCAGGGATCCCCTTCGCGATCCTCCGCGGCTACAGCGGTACCGGCCTGGAGGGCCTGCCCGGCCTGGACGGCCAGCCCACGGTCCAGCCGATCACCTGCCCGTTCACCGGCGAGCAGCTCACCGCCGTGGCCGCGCTGAACCCCGACGTGGCGGTGATCCACGCCCAGCGCGCTGACCGGGCCGGGAACGTCCAGCTGTGGGGGATCACCGGGGTGCAGAAGGAGGCCGTGCTCAGCGCGCGGCGGTCCATCGTCACCGTCGAGGAGGTCGTGGCCGAGCTGGTTCCTGAGCCCGGCGCCATCGTGCTGCCGTCCTGGGTCGTGGACTACGTGGCGGAAGTGCCGGGCGGCGCCCACCCCTCCTACGCGCTGGGGTACTCGGCCCGGGACAACGATTTCTACGTGGCATGGGATGCGATCAGCCGGGACCGGGAACGATTCCAGCGCTGGCTGGCCGAGGAGGTGTTCGGCCACTCCGGCGGCGCTCTGGCCCACGCCCCGGCCGGCCCTCCGGCGGGCCAGGAAGGAGCGCCCGCATGACGGCCACGGAACCAGGGCCAGCCGCACCGGCCCGGCCCGGCGGCCCGGGCCCGGACGGGTACACCAAGGACGAGATGATGACCGCCTGCGCCGCCCGGGCCCTGCAGGACGGCATGACCTGCTTTGTCGGCATCGGCCTGCCCAGCGCAGCCGCCAACCTGGCCCGCGCCACGCACGCGCCGAACCTGGTCCTCATCTACGAGTCGGGCACGATCGGGGCCAAGCCGGGCAGCCTGCCGCTGTCCATCGGCGACGGCATCCTGGCCGAGACCGCGGACGCGGTGGTCAGCGTGCCGGAGATCTTCAACTACTGGCTCCAGCCCGGCCGGATCGGGGTCGGCTTCCTGGGCGCCGCCCAGATCGACCGGTTCGGGAACATCAACACCACGGTCGTCGGCCCGGCGTACGCCCAGCCCAAGGTCCGGCTGCCCGGGGCCGGCGGCGCCCCGGAAATCGCCGCGTCCTGCCGTGAGGTGATCGTGGTGGTCCGGCAGACCCTGCGGTCCTTTGTGGACCGGGTGGACTTCATCACCTCAGTCGGCTTCGGAGCTGGCCCCGGGTCCCGGGAGCGCCTCGGGCTGACCGGCGCGGGCCCGCGGAAGGTCATCACCGACCTGGGCGTCCTCGAGCCGGACCCCGGCACCTGCGAGCTCACCCTGACCGGCCTGTACCCAGGGGTATCGGTGGCGGACGTCCAGGCCAGGACCGGCTGGGCGCTCGCCGTGTCCAGCTCCCTGGCGACGCTCGGCCCGCCCACCGCGGCGGAGCTCTCCGGCCTTGCGCCGGCTCCATGCGATCAGTCAAGCTTCAGGCGATCAACCCAGGTAGTGAAGGAGCAGCCTGATGTCCGTTGACACCTCGTCCGCTGCGGCAGGGTTCGCCCTGCCGTCCTATCAGCGGCCGCAGGGACTGCACCCCCCGCTGGACTCACCGGGCTACCGCTCCACCGCGTTGCGGGCGCCAGGCCAGCCGCTGGTGCTGCTGCCACAGCGGCTGACCGAGATCACCGGCCCGCTGCTGGGCGAGGGGCGGGTCGCCGCTGCGGACGCGGACCTGACCACACAGCACGCGGGCGAGCCGCTGGGCGAGCGGATCATCGTGACCGGCCGTGTGCTGGACAGTGACGGGCGGCCGATCCCCGACACGCTGCTGGAGATCTGGCAGGCCAACGCCTCCGGCCGGTACCACCACGCGGTGGACAACCACCCCGCTCCGCTGGACCCGAACTTCACCGGGGTCGGCCGCTGCCTGACCGACTCCGACGGCCGGTACCGGTTCGTGACCATCAAGCCGGGTGCCTACCCGTGGCGGAACCACCCGAACGCCTGGCGGCCCGCGCACATCCACTTCTCCATGTTCGGCCGGGCCTTTACCCAGCGCCTGGTCACCCAGATGTACTTCCCCGGCGATCCGCTGTTCCCGCACGACCCGATCTTCAACTCGATCCCGGACCCGAAAGCGCGCGAGCGGCTCATCGCCCGGTTCGACATCAACCTGACCGAGCCGGACTGGGCGCTGGGCTTCGAGTGGGACATCGTGCTGCGCGGCACCGGCGCGACCGCGTTCGAGCGCCGGGAGGGCTCCCGGTGACCTCACTGCCGCTCACCCCGTCCCAGACCGTCGGGCCGTTCCTGGCGCTCGCGCTGCCCTGGCCGGACGGCCCGTTCGTGGTTCCCCTGGACACCCCCGGCGCGATCATGATCACCGGGCGGCTGCTCGACGGCGCAGGTGAGCCGGTCCCGGACGGGCTGGTGGAAACCTGGCAGGCCGACCCGGACGGCCGGTTCGACCATCCCGATGATCCGCGCGGCGCGGCCGGGAAAGGCTTCCGTGGCTTCGGCCGGAGCGCCACCGGCCCGGATGGCAGCTTCCGCATCGTGACCCTGCGGCCTGGGCCGCTCCCGTGCCCGGACGGCCAGACCGAGGCCCCGCACCTGGACGTCTCGGTCTTCTGCCGCGGGTTGCTGGACCGTGTGGTGACCCGTATCTACCTGCCCGACGAGGTGGCCGCGAACGCCGCCGACCCGGTGCTGTCGGCGATCAGCGACCCAGCCCGGCGGGCCACCCTGATCGCGGCCGCGGACCCGGCTGGCGGCAGCACCTTCCGGTTCGACATCCATCTGCAGGGCGACCAGGAAACCGTCTTCCTCGATGTCTGAGCCGCTCGCCCCAGCACCCGCCGCGCCCCGGCCAGCGACGATGACCAGGCGGCCGGTCCGGCTGGCGGCCGCCCTGGACGGCCCGCGGCACGCCCCGGTGCTGGTGCTCGGCAACTCCCTCGGCACCACCAGGGAACTCTGGGAGCCGCAGCTGGCCATCCTCGGCGAGCACTTCCGGCTGCTCCGCTACGAGCTTCGCGGGCATGGCGGGTCGCCCGCCCCGCCCGGCCCGTACACCATCGCTGAACTGGGCGCGGACGTGCTCCGGCTGCTGGACGACTTCGGTGTCGAGCGCGCGTCCTACTGCGGGGTCTCCCTCGGTGGCATGATCGGCATGTGGCTGGCCGCGCACGCGCCGGACCGGATCGAGGCGCTCGGGCTCTGCTGCACGTCCGCCTTCCTGCCGCCCGCGGACGGCTGGACCCAGCGCGCCGCCCAGGTGCGCGGGCACGGCATGGCATCGGTCTCGCGTCAGGTGATCAGCCGCTGGTTCCCCGCCGCCTACCAGGCCGCCGCCCCGGGCACTGTCGCCACGTTCCTGACCACGCTGGAAGGCATCGAGCCGGAGGGCTACGCCGGCTGCTGCGAGGCGATCGCGGCCATGGACCAGCGCGGCTCCCTGCCCGCGATCGCCGCGCCGACGGTGGTGATCTCCGGGGCAGCGGACCCGGCCACCCCGCCCTGGCATGGCGCGGTGATCGCCCGGGCCATCCCGGGTGCCCGGCTGGCCGTCATCCGCGGCGCCGCTCACCTCGCCAACGTGTCCGCCGCGGGCGAGGTCACCGCGATCCTCCGGGCCCACCTGGCTGACGTCGGCGCCCTCAGCCCTTCCTGACCGCCCCAGGGGCCTGGCCGCGCGACCGCGGTCAGCGCAGCAGGTCGCGGGCGGCAGCCTCGATGTCCTCCTCGCTGAGCAGCACCGCGGCCGCGGCGTCGCCGAGCGGGATGATGCTGTCCGCGCTGGTCACCCTGGCGATCCTGCCCTGGTAGCCGCCATCGGCCAGGGCGGTGATCACGCCCTCGGACACCCCGCCGGACCGCCGCGTCTCGTCCGCCACCAGCACCCGGCCAGTGGCCGCCGCCTCGCGCAGGATGTCCTCGGCCGGCAGCGGCGCGAGCCAGCGCAGGTCCAGCACCCGGCAGCCAGCCCCGGCCCGGGCCAGCCGGGCCGCCACCCGCAGGCTCATCCGCAGCCCGTTGCCGAACGTGATGATGGTCAGGTCACGGCCGGTGCCGTGGCAGCGCGCCCGGCCCACCGGCAGGTTCCCGGCCGCCCACTGCCGCGGCGCCTCGTAGTCAGCGAGCCAGCCGCCGTCGCCCGGCTCGGCCAGGTCCCGGGTGTGGTAGAGGGCTATCGGCTCGAGGAACACGCACACGCTGCCATCGGCCTGGGCCGCGGCCAGGCAGGTCCGCAGCATGGCGGGCGCGTCGTCCGGCCGCGCCGGGCAGGCCACGATGAGCCCGGGGATATCGCGCAGGCTGGCCAGGGCGTTGTCGTTGTGGAAATGGCCGCCGAAGCCTTGCTGGTAGGCGAGCCCCGCGATGCGCAGCAGCAACGGGTTCCGGTACTGGCCCTGGGAGAAGAAGCTCAGCGTCGCCGCCTCACCGCGTACCTGGTCGATGGCGTTGTGCAGGTACGCGAGGTACTGGATCTCCGGAACCGGCAACAGCCCCGCCAGCCCCGCACCCAGCGCCAGGCCCAGGATCGACTGCTCGTCGAGCACCGTGTCGAACACCCGCGCCGCGCCAAAGGTGCCCAGCAGCCCGCGGGTGACCCCGTACACGCCGCCCTTGCGCGCCACATCCTCGCCGAACACCAGCATGCCGGGCCGGGCGGCCATCGCGTCGGTCAGCGCGGCATTGATCGACTGGGCCAGGGTGAGCGGGCCAGCCGACTCGGGCAGCCGCCCGGCAAAGGCGTGCTCCCGGGCGGGCTGCTCGGCCGCGAGGAAGGCCCCGGCCCAGACCCGGTCCGGGCGGTGCGGCGCCAGCGGCGCCATCACGTCCGCGGCGGTGGCCAGCCGCCGGGCCCCGGCCACCTCCGCGGCTTCGGCGAGCACCCGGGCCCGCGATTCCTCATACCGGGCGAGCACCTCGTCCGGGGTCAGCACCCCGGCCGCTATCAGCAGCCGGGCCGTGCCCAGCAGCGGGTCCGCGGCCAGGCTGGCGGCGAGGTCCGCGGCACTGCGGTAGGCGCGCTCGACATCGGATCCGGCATGCCCGCCGAGCCGGACCATGGTCAGGTGCAGGAACGCGGGGGAGCGGCGCTCGCGTACCCACCCGGCCGCGACCAGTGCCGTGTCGTAGACAGCGGCCAGGTCGGATCCGTCCGCGTGGAAGTAGCCCACGCTGGGCACCGTCTGGGTGGCCGCCCGGACCCAGCCCGGCGGGGTGCGCACGCTGATGCCGAGCCCGTTGTCCTCGATCACCATCAGCAGCGGCAGCGGCAGCTGCTGGTAGGAGCAGTAGGCCGCGGTGTTGATCGCGCCCGTGGCGGTGGAATGGTTGACCGACGCGTCGCCCAGGCTGGCCAGGACGAGCGAATCGGCCGGCCATTCCGCGCAGGCCCAGCCGGCCCGCCCGTTCCAGCGCGAACGCCAGCCCCATCGCCCGCGGCAGGTGCGAGGCGATCGTCGAGGTCTGCGGGATGATGTTCAGCGACCGGTGGCCGAATACCTTGTGCCGGCCGCCCGCGATCGGCTCGTCCACCGCGGCCACCAGGCCCAGCAGGATGTCCCGCACCCCGTCCCGGGGTGGCGTCGCCTGCTGCGCGCGGGCCAGGTAGAACGCGCCGGACCGGTAGTGCAGCAGGGCTGGGTCGGTGAGCCGGAGCGCCGCGGCCACCCCCGCGTTGCCCTCGTGCCCGGACGAGCCGATCGTGTAGAAGCCCGCGTTCGCCGCCCGCAGCCAGCGCGCCGCGAGGTCACAGTGCCTGCTGGCCAGCTGTGCCTCAAACAGCTCCAGGCAGCGCTGCCCCGCCAGTGCCGATCCCGGCCGGACGGGTTCTGCTAGCCTCGGGGGGCGACCCCCGGAATCCCCCCGGGATCGCTGGCCCCGGGAGACACCCCCTCCGGGGGCGCCTCCCGTGGCCAGGGAAATGCTGTGCTAGCCGGGGTGGACGCCTCCCCGAAACCCCCCGCGAGTACATCCAGCTTTCTGACTGCCTCGGTGAAGTGCTGCTCCACCGCATCTCGGTCAGCCTGCCCGGCGACGCGTCCGGACCCCCGTGCGCTCATTCCTCTACGGTAGGTCGGGACGGCCCTACGATCACTCACTATCAGCCTGAGGAGCGCCGATGCTGCCCTGGTCCGCCGAGCTGGCTGGACGGATTGACGAGCACGTGATCACCAGCGAGCTGCTGCGCGGCAACCCGCTCGGCGACCCGGCCGAGCGCCCGCTGTGGGTGTACGTCCCGCCGGGGTACGACGACGACCCGGGGCGGCGGTTCCCGTCCGTCTACGTGATCCAGGGCTATACCGGCCACCTCGCCATGTGGCGGAACCGGTCGCCGTACCGGCAGCCGTTCCCGGAAACGGCCGATGCGGTGTTCGCCTCCGGGCAGGCCCCCGGCGCGATCGTGGTCTACGTGGACGCGTGGACGGCTTACGGCGGCAGCCAGTTCGTGGACTCGCCGGGAACCGGGCCCTACCACTCCTACCTGTGTGACGAGGTGGTGCCCTGGGTGGACGCGCACTACCGCACGCTGCCCGCGGCCGCGCACCGGGCGATCACCGGCAAGTCCAGCGGCGGGTTCGGCGCGATGATCACCCCGATGCTGCGGCCGGACCTGTTCGGCGCGCTGGCCAGCCACGCCGGGGACTCGCTGTACGAGCTGTGCTACATCCCCGAGTTCGGCAAGTCCGCCCGGCACCTGCGGGAGTACGACGGGGACATCTGGCGGTGGTGGGACGACTTCCGCTCGCGCACCTCGTTCACCAAGGCGGCCGACCACGACCTGCTCATGCTGCTCGGCGTGTCAGCCTGCTTCTCGGCCCGCCCGGACGGCGGGGTGGACCTGCCGTTCGACCCGGGTACCGGCCAGCTCCGGCCCGAGGTGTGGCAGCGCTGGCTGGACTGGGACCCGGTGCGGATGGTCTCCCGCTATGCCGGGCCGCTGCGCGGCCTGAACGGCATCTGGCTGGACGCGGGAAAGAATGACGAATGGTTTCTGGACCTAGGCGCAACGGCGTTCCGGTCCGCCCTGATTGCGGCCGGGGTACCGGAGGACACCATTCATTTCGAGCTGTTCGAGGGCACTCACATGTCCATCGATTACCGGTATCCGCTGTCCCTGGCCTGGCTGGCCCAGCGCATCGCAGCGGACTGACCTGCCATCGGAGGGCCGTCCGCCGGAAATTCCGGCGAACGGTGAACCATACTGGGCGCCATATACGTAGTCCCCGTTATCGAGTCACTCCCACGCTCGGATATGGAGAATACGGTGCGTTACCGAATTTGGGCACCGGCGGCGCTGGCCGCCGGTGTGTTACTGCTCGCCGCCTGCGGTGGCGCCACGTCAGGCTCCGCGGGCGGCGCCGCCCCGTCCTCCTCGGCCCCGCAGTCCGCGATGGCGTCGGCGTCCGCCCCGGCGCAGGCCGGCCAGGTGGCGATGCTGGAGAAGATCAGGACCAGCGCCGGGCTGGTGCTGGCCAACTCCAGCGGCGACACCCTGTACTGGTACGCGGATGACACCCCGACGACCTCGGCCTGCTCCGGCGGATGTGCCACGGCGTGGCCGCCGGTTCCCGGCAAGCCAGAGGCAGCCATGGGCGCCGTCCTGGCCGGCCCGTTCGGCACGATCACCCGGGCCAACGGCACGGTGCAGGCCACGTACAAGAAACACCCGCTCTACACCTATGCGGGCGACGGTGGCCCGGGCCAGGTCAAGGGCAACGGGGTCGAGGGGCCTGGCACGTCATCAGGGTGTCGCCCGCGGGCACGATCGCATCCGTCACCGCACCGAGCCCGGCCGTGACCTCCGGCGGTGGCGGTTACGGCGGCGGCGGTTACTGACCCCTGATCGCACTCAGCCCGCGGCGCCCGGTGACGGAGGGGAGGCCAGGCGCCGCGGGCTGCGGCCTAGGCCGTCTCCCCGAACAGGTCCGCGTTCACCCGGGCCAGGTGTACCCGCATCGCCTCGGTCGCGCGGTCGCTGTCGCGGGTCCGCAGCGCGGCGACCAGCTGGGCATGATCGGCCTGGTACCTGGCCCGGCGCTCCCGGGACGCGCTACGGCGCTTCAGCTCGCCCCAGGAATGACCGTGCCGCGCCGTCTCGATGACCGCGTACAGCTGGCCCAGCAACGGGCTGTGGCTCGCGGCCATGATGCTCCGGTGCAGGGCAAGATCCCAGTTCTCGAACTCGTCGTAGCTGGCTGCCCGGTCCCCGCCGGCCAGGCAGCGGTCCATCTCCTTGAAGTCAGCGGCGGTCGCCCACGCCACGACCAGCGGCATGGCGAGCGGCTCCAGCAGCCGCCGGATCGTCATGACGTCCGCGGGGGCGAAGCTGGCCGGGGCGCCCCCGGCCTCCGCGGCGAGCACACCGGCCGCCGCGCCGTCTGCCAGCGCGACGGCCCCGGGGCTCGCGGCTGCTGTGTCCTCCGTCGGCGGGCCGTCCGGCAGGTGCCGCAGGAACGTGCCGCGCCCCACCTCCCGGGAGATATGGCCTTCCGCCTCCAGCACCGCCAGCGCGTGCCGCACCGAGGTCCGGGTCGCCCCCAGGTCAGCCGCTAGCTGGCGCTCGGTGGGCAACCGCGATCCCGTGCCCAGGCCGGCCCGCGCCGACTCGGCCAGGATCACCTCGGCCAGCCGGTACCTGTGCTCGGCTGATATCGGGGCGGCCGCCCCGGCTGCTCGTGCCATCCTGCTTGCTCTCTGCTCCCGCGGTCATTTCTCTGCCGTCATGCCTGGGCAGCCCGGTATCTCAACTATCAACCAATCGTACCAATCGAGATCAGACCGTGACTAGAGCTTGAGTTAATTTTCCGTTAAACCCTATTGACCACGCTCTTACGGCCGACCTATGCTCCAACCAATCCGGAACAGAGACAACCAATCTGATCTTTCCGGTAACCAATCGGTTAGTAACCCATCACCGGCGGCCAGACGGCCTGCGCCTGATGGCCACGATGCAATCGTCAGCATCAGGGATATGTCACCGCCACGAAGGAGACCGGGCACGTGAGGCTCGCCAGCATTGCCACCCCCGACGGACTCCGGCTGCATGTCCGGGCACGCTCCGGCTATGTTGATGTCGCCGAGGCCACGGGAGATCCCCGGTTCGCCTCGCTGCAGTATGTCCTCGGCGCGGGCCTGCCGGCCATGGACACCATCCAGGCGCTCACCAGCGCTGGCGGGCGCGAGGTGGCGGAGGCCGAGTTCGGCCCGGCCGTGCCCAGCCCGCCCCGCATTCTGTGCCTGGGCCTCAACTACACCGAGCACGCCCTGGAGGGCGGCCGCGCCGTTCCCACCTGGCCGGACGCGTTCGTCCGGGGCACCGACAGCGTGCTCGGGCCCTACGCCGACCTGGTCAAGCCAGCTTTCACCGAGAAGTTCGACTACGAAGCGGAACTCGGCATCGTTATCGGGGCCGGGGGCCGTTACATCACTGCCGACAAGGCACTCGACGCGATCGCGGGCTACGTCGTGCTGAACGATGCCTCGGCCCGGGACTGGCAGCGAGCGGCCAGCCAGTGGACGGCGGGCAAGAACTTCGCCGGCAGCATGCCGATCGGCCCGGAGGTGGTCACCGCCGACGAGCTGGACGTGTCCGACCTGGCCATCAGCTCCACGCTGAATGGGCAGGTCATGCAGTCGGCACGGACCTCGCTGATGCTCGTGGACGTACCCAGCGCGGTCGAGTTCTTCTCCTCGTTCACCCGGCTGGAGCCGGGCGACGTCATCGCCACCGGCACCCCGGGCGGGGTCGGGTTCGCCCGCACCCCGCCTGTCTGGATGCAGCCAGGCGACGTCATCGAGGTCTCCGTGGAAAACCTGGGGACCATCCGTAACCGCGTGGTCGCTGAGAAAGGCGCGCCGCAGGACTGGCGCTGGCGGCCCGGCACCCCGATGAAGAGCGGCCTGTGAGCCGCTCGCCCGCGGCCGGGCCACCTCCCGGCAGCAGGAATTCCGTCACTCCAACCAGAAGGCATGGAGGGGGACAATGAAGTTCAGTGCCCTCAGGCCCGCGACGCGCGCCTCAGGCAGCAATAGCAGCACCGGCAGTACCCCTGCGGCGGCCATCGCCGCGGGCAGCAGGGCCACCGGGCCCACTCGCGTCGCGGCTGTGGTCGCCGCGGGCCTCCTCGCGGCCGGCCTGGCGGCCTGCAGCAGTAGCAGCAGCTCGGGTGGCAGCAGCTCATCAGGCAGCTCCGGCGGCTCGGGCAAGCTCACCATCGCTGACGTCGCGCCGTTCAGTGGCGCCGACGCGGCGCTCGGCCCGACGTACCTGGCGTCCTGCTATGGCGCGACCGCGGCCATCAATCAGGCCGGCGGGGTGCTCGGGCATCAGCTGACCTGCAAGAGCGTGGACACCAGGGGTGACCCGGCGGACGCGGTGCCCGCCGTCAACCAGATGTTCGCGTCCACCTCCAGCCTGGCCCTGGTGATCGGCTGCACCTCGGACGAGGCGGCGTCGGTGGTCCCGGTGATCAACGCGCACAAGATGGCCATGTTCTGCATGACCGGGCAGTCCGAGTTCGACAGCGTGCACTACCCGTACTTCTACCGGCTGGTTCCTCCGGACCTGGAGGAGTCCTACGCCATGGTGGCGATCGCCCAGCAGCTGCACTACAAGCGGATCGCGCTGGCCTTCGGCAACGACATCGGGTCGCAGACCTTCATCCAGCCCGCGATCAGCGCGCTCAAGAAGGGCGGGCTGACCCTCACCACCAACCAGACGCTGGACCTGAAGGCCACCACGTTCCGCACCGAGGCCGCGGCGATCGTCCAGTCCCACCCGGACGCCATCATGACCGAGGCCCTGGGCGCCGCCGACCCGACCCTGTTCTCTGAGATCAAGCAGCTCAACGGGGGCAAGGTCATCCCGATCATCGGCACTTCGGCCGCGATCTCGCCCGCGTTCTTCAAGTCCGCGGCGGCCGCCGAGGGCGCGGGCACGTTCGCGAGCAGTTTCCACGCGGACAACCTGGTGGTGGAATCCGGCGGGCCAGCCTTCGCCGCCTTCAAGGCCGCGCTGCTGTCCCAGCAGGGCAAGGTACCGGGCGCCACCGGTGACTTCACCACCTACCTCAGCGCGCCGGGCGGCGTGCACCTCTACGACGGGATCAACCTGGCGGCGCTGGCGATGATCATGTCGAAGAGCACCAGCCCGAGCGTGTACGGGCCGGACCTCATCAAGATCGGTAACGGGGTGGCCGGTGCCACCGTCTGCTACTCCTTTGCCGCCTGCGCCAAGGACCTCAAGGCGGGCACGTCCATCCGCTATGAAGGCCCCGGCGGCCCGACCAACTTCGACGGTTTCCACGACTCGACCGGCATCTTCCAGGTCGATACCTATAGCCCGTCCGGCCAAGTCAACGTGGTTGGCAACCTCACTGCCGCCCAGCTGAGGGCGCTGTCTTGACCGCACCTGCCGCGCGCCCCGCGCGGGCCGTGGCCTCCCCGACCCCTCCGGGGAGGCCACCGGCCGCGGGGCGCCACCGACCGGCCCGGAGGTAGTCCCGCGATGAGCTTGTTCGTCGCATCCCTCGGGTTTGGCCTGGTCACCGCCTCCGTGCTGGCTATTGCCTCGGTCGGGTTCACCCTCCAGTTCGGCGTGACCGACGTGCTCAACCTGGCCTATGGCGCCGTTATGATCTTCGGCGCGTTCGTCGCCTACGCGGTCAACCAGTCTGGCCTGTCCATCTGGATCGGCCTGCTGGTGGCGATGGCCGTCTGCTCGCTGCTCTCGGTGCTGCTGAACATCGGCGTGTACACGCCCTTCCAGCGGCGCGGCACCTCGCCGATCACCATGGTGATCGTGTCGCTCGGCATGACGCTCATCATCGAGTTCAGCGTGCAGGCGGCGGCCGGCGGCACCTCGGTCTCCTACACGATGGGCAACGGCCCCACCCTGCGGGCCGGCGGCCTCAACCTGACCGGCGTGCAGGTCGCCATCATGGCGCTCTCCGTGCTGGTCATGCTGGGGGTGCATGGCCTGCTGCGGTACACCAGGCTGGGCAAGGCGATGCGGGCCACCGCCGCCAACCGGTCCCTGGCCCGCAACTGCGGGATCCGGACCAGCCGGGTGATCACCAGCACCTGGGCGCTGACCGGGGCGCTGTGCGGGCTGGCCGGGGTGGTCTTCGCGATCGACTCCGGCAGCTTCGACGCCACCGCCACCGACTTGTTCCTGGTGCTCATCCTGGCCGCGGTGTTCCTCGGCGGCCCGGGCCAGGCGTACGGGGCGATGCTGGGCGCCCTGGTGATCGGGCTGGCCACGGAGGTCAGCGCCGTCTTCATCCCGGCCGACTACAAGTACGTGATCGCGTTCGTGGCGCTGCTGGTCATGCTCGGCGTGCGCCCCACCGGGCTGCTCGGGGCCCGGACATGACCGCCGGAGGCAGCCGCGGATGAACACGTACTACATCCTGAACCTGGTGATCTACGCGGCCGTGGACGCCATGGCCTGCCTCGGGCTCAGCCAGCAGTTCGGGGTCGCCGGGGTCACCAACTTCGGCTTCATCATCTTCCAGGCGGCCGGCGGATATGCCGCGGCCATCCTGGCCATGCCGCACGACTCGGCCAACGGCGGGTTCCAGTCCTACATCGGCGGCTGGAACCTGCCGTTCCCGCTGCCGTGGGTGGGTGCCGCGGTGGTCGGCGGCCTGCTCGCCCTCCCCTTCACTTTCCTGGTCGGCCGGCGGCTGCGCGGCGACTTCGCCGCGGTCGGCCTGCTGGTCACCGCGGTGCTGCTGAACCTGCTGGTCACCAACTACCGGCCGCTGCTGAACGGGGACGCCGGGCTGTCGCTCATCCCCGCGCCGCTGCGGCCCGGGGGTTTCTCCGCCACGTCGAGCCCGTACCAGTGGGCCTTTGCCGCCGGCGCCGTGCTGCTGCTGGCCGGCGTCTTCTGGCTCGTCTGGCGGATCACCCAGTCGCCGTACGGCCGGTCGCTGCGCGCCATGCGAGACAACGACGTGGTCGCCGATTCGCTGGGCAAGAACCTGTTCTCGTTGCGGACGGCGATGCTCGTCACCGGCGGCGCCATTGCCGGGCTGTCCGGCGGGATCCTGGTCTCCTACATCACCACCTGGTCGCCAGCGGCCTGGGGCTACGCGGAGACCGTGGTGCTGTTCGCGGCGGTGATCATCGGGGGAGCCGGGAATCACCTGGGCGCGGTGCTCGGGGCGATCCTGGTGCCGGTCGGCTTCGAGGAGATCACCCGGTTCATCCCGACGTCCAACAACCTGCCGCCCAACCTGATCCCGTCGCTGGAATGGGTCGCAATCGGGCTGCTGATCGTCATCTTCCTCTGGGTCCGGCCGCAGGGCATCCTGCCGGAGCGCAAACGGGTCATCAGAGTTCCTGGGTCGGCGCTGGCCAGCGGGACAACGCCGGGGTCGGCGCTGGCGGGCGGGACAACGGCGGGCTGGCGGTCCGATGCGACGGATGAGGTGGTCATGCCCGAGGCGCCTGTTGGCGACGGTGACCGTTCGCCACGCGACGCCCGCCTGACGTCCCGCCCGCCAGCGCCTCGCGCACAGGACAGCGTGCGCCCGGCGGCGCCTCGCGCACAGCCGGGGGAGGTGGTGCTGGAAGCGGTCGATGTTTCGCGGGAGTTTGGCGGGGTGCGGGCGGTTAACGGGGTGTCGTTCCAGGTGCGGAAGGGCACGCTGATGGGGCTGATCGGGCCTAACGGGGCCGGGAAATCCACTCTGCTGGCGATGCTGGCGGGGACGTTGCCGGTGAGTTCCGGGACCATCCTTTACCAGGGTAAGGATGTTACCGGGGTGGCGGCGTTCCGGCGGGCGCGGCTGGGGCTGGTGCGGACGTTCCAGCTGGCCAGTGAGTTCAAGCGGCTGACTGTGATGGAGAATCTGCTGTCGGCGGTGCCGGGGAACCGCGGGGATTCGTTCCGGGGCGCGCTGCTGGGGAAGCGGTACTGGGGGAGTGACGAGGCAGGGGCGGTCGGGCGGGCCGAGGCGATACTGGAGCGGTTCGGCCTGGAGCGGTTCGCTAACCACTACGCCGGTGACCTGAGCGGCGGCCAGCGCCGGCTGGTGGAGATCATGCGCGCGCTGATGACCGGGCCCTCCGTGCTGCTCCTCGACGAGCCCATGGCCGGGGTGCACCCGAACCTGGCCCGGCAGATCGGCGACCAGCTGGTCGCGCTGTGCAGCGAGGGAATGACGATCCTGATGGTGGAGCACGAACTGGCCATCATGGACGAGTTCTGCGATCCCGTCGTAGTGATGGCCGAGGGTGCCGTGCTGGCCGAGGGGACGATGCAGCAACTGCGCGCCCGCAGCGAGGTCGTGGAGGCCTACCTTGTCGGCTGAGTCGGCTGAGCTGGCCTTGCGCGGCCTGCCCCTGCGCGCCGAGGGCGTGACCGCCGGGTACGGGAGCGACCCGGTGATCCGGGACATCACGCTGAGCGTCGACCCGGGCGAGGTCGTCTCACTGGTCGGCCCGAACGGGTCCGGCAAGAGCACCCTGCTGAAGAGCCTGGTCGGGCTGGTGCGTCTCTCCTCCGGCACCGTGCGGGTCGGCGACCGGGACGTCACCGGCGAGTCTCCGGAGGAGATTGCCCGTGCGGCGGTGGGCTACGTGCCCCAGGTGGATGACGTGTTCGGCCCGCTCAGCGTCAAGGAAAACCTGGAGATGGGCGGCTACCTGCTGCCCCGCAAGCAGGTCGCGGAACGCATCGAGCGGGTGCTGGTGATCTTCCCGAGACTCGGCGGCATGCTCAGCCGGAGCGCGTCCAAGCTCAGCGGCGGGGAACGCAAGATGCTGGCCATGGGCCGGGTGCTCATGCTCGACCCCGGCGTGTTCCTGCTCGACGAGCCGACCGCGAACCTGGCCCCCATCATCGCCACCAGCCTGCTGCAGGAACATGTCCGCCAGCTCGCGGTGAGCGGGGCGTCCGTGCTCATCGTCGAGCAGCGGGCCCGGGCCGTGCTGGCCATCTCAGACCGGACCTATGTGCTCGGCGGCGGCCAGGTCCAGCTCGAGGGAACCCCGGCCGAGCTGTCCGCCAGCCCGGACTTCGTGGAGTCCTTCCTGGGCGGCGGCCGCGGCCGGGCCGGGCAGCGCCACAGCTGACCTGTCACTGTCCGTGTGACCTGTCACTGTCCGTGGCCCAGGCGTACGATCGGGAGCCATGATGGGTCAGCGTGGTACCACTCCGGGCACGACCGCCGCCCCCGGCGTCGAAGCTGCCCCGGCCGGGGTACCGGACGTGGCTGCCGCGCAGTATCTCCAGGTGCAGACCACCACCGATTCCCGGGCTGAGGCCATGGAACTCGCCCGTGACGCCGTGCAGGCCCGGCTGGCCGCGTGCGCCCAGGTGGCAGGCCCGGTGATGAGCACATACTGGTGGGACGATGACCTCGAGCGCGCCGAGGAATGGCTGCTGCTGCTGAAGCTGCCCGCCGCCCGCTACCAGGAACTCGCTGACTTCCTCAGCCAGCGGCACAGCTACGACGAGCCGGAGATCGTGGCCACCCCGATCGTCCGCGGCTCCGCGGCCTACCTGAGCTGGATGGAAGAGGAGACCCGGCCCCGCTGACCGCGTGGCAGGGAGCCGGCCAGGCCGGCGGTACCCGTCCCGGCGTCCCGGTCCGGCCTACCGCGGCATGGCCGCGGGAGGTACGTTCCAGGACACCATGACCCGCTCGCCGTGCTCCCGGCTCAGCACCGACAGCGTGCCGGTGTCCAGCTGGAACAGCCGCCCGGCTGCTGGCCCCAGGCCCAGCCAACGGGCGGTCAGCACCCGCAGGAAGTGCGCGTGCGACACCAGCGCCACGTTGGTTTCCGCGAGCAGCGGTGTCACCCGGGCCAGCACCGCGTCGGCGCGCTGAGCCACCTGCTCCACCCTCTCTCCGGGATGATCAGCATCTCCGGGGATCACTCCGTCCCGCCACAGGTACCAGCCGGGGCGCTGCTCCCTGATCTCCGGGGTGGTCAGGCCCTCATAGCCGCCGTAGTCCCACTCCTGCAGATCGGGATCTGGCTTGGCGGTAAGGCCGGCCAGCTCGGCGGTGCGCACCGCCCGGCGCGCCGGGCTGGTGAAGGCAGCGCCCACGTTGAGGGCGGCGAGCGCCGGGGCCAGGGCCGCCGCCGCGGCCTCCCCGGCGAGGGTGAGCGGTAGGTCCGTCCGCCCGGTGTGCCGCCGGTCCCGGCTCCACTCGGTCTCGCCGTGCCGCAGCAGGATCAGTTCTCCCATAGCGCCTTATCATCGCCGACCCCGGATCCGCCGGGCGGCCGGCCCAGCAGGTCCGGAACCGGTTGACGTTGCTGGGTTTCATGTGTAAGTTTTTTCTGACAGGTGAAAGATCTCGACCCGGGGAGTGGGGTTGACCAGTGACGAACTGCTTACCGTGCTCACCGCGGTGGCGAACCCGCACCGCATGCGGATCGTCGCTGAGCTGCGGGACGGCCGGGTGCACGTCAGTGAGCTGGCCCGCCGGCTCGGCATGTCCCGGCCGCTGCTCTACATGCACCTGGACAAGCTGGAAAAGGCGGCCCTGGTCACCGGCCAGCTGGAGCTATCCGAGGACGGCAAGGCGATGAAGTACTTCGAGTTGGCGCCGTTCGACTTGCACGTGAACGCGGAAACGATCATTTCAGCGCTGCGCGACGGCGGCGCGGAAGGGGACGACGTGAACCACCCAGCGACCGACGGGCCGGGGGATAGCTGATGGTTGCCATGCACGTGGCCGCGCTCACCAGCAGCGCGGAAGCGGGGATCGCCATCGGCCTCGGCATCCCGTTCTGCATCTGCGCGGCGGCTGCCGTGATCGTCTGGTCGTACCTGCGGCTGCAGGCGCACCGCACCGACGGGGTCGCCATGGCCGCCTACCGCAAGCTGGCTGAAGAGGCCGTGGCGAACCAGCAGGAGCTGCGTACCGAGCTGGCCAAGCTCACGGAGCACGTGAGCGCGGTCGAGCAGCTGATGCGGGACGTGGGATGACCACCCGGCTGCGGCTGTACCGGAACCCGCTCCGGCAGCTGGTATCCGGCAGCACCTGGCGCGGCGCCTGGTTCCTGCTCTGCTACCTGGTACTCGGCTGGGTGGGGTTCGCCATCGTCCTCGCCGCCACCGTGGCCACTGCCGTCCTCGCCATCACCCTGGCAGGCATCCCGCTGCTGATCGCCGTGGCGGCGACGGTCCGGGGGTGTGCGACCGCGGAACGCTGGCGGCTGCGCGGGGTCCTGGCCGAGCCGGTCCGGAGCCGGTACCGGCCGGCCCGGCCAGGCATCCTCAACCGGGTGCGCACCAGCTGGGCAGACCCGGCCACCTGGCGCGACCTCGCCTACCTGGGCGGGCTGTTCGTCCCGCTGTGGGCGCTTGACTTCACGGTCATCGTCGTCTGGCTGGTGCTGCTGGCCGGGGTCACGATGCCGGCCTGGTACTGGGCGCCCCCGCAGACGTTCAACAATGGCCAGACCGCGCACGGGGTGCAGCTGGGCTACTTCCCCAACGGCCCGCACGGCCCCGGCGCGTGGGGCCTGTACGTGGACACGCTGCCCAAGGCCCTGCTGGCCGCGGCCCTGTTCGCCGTGGCCGTCCTGCTCTTCAGCTACGTCCTCGTGGCTACCGCCCGGGGGCACGCCCGCATCGCGTCCGCGCTGCTCCGCGCGCCGGCCGATCCGCTCGCCCCGGCGAAGGAGGTGCTGACCCATCCAGGCCCGCTGGGCCCGCTGACCCCGGAGCCGGAACTCCCGGAACTGCAACCCACCGATTTACCCAACAGCAGCTAGGTAACGCCGCGCCCTCGCCCATGAGGGATCAGCTCATGGGCGAGGGACCACGACACGACCCACGCACTGCCTGCCTAGGAGAAGGCCATGATGCGCCAGCCGTCCAGTCCAGTATTGCCTGAAACCGGGCCAGTTCGCGATGACCTGCACCGGGCGCGCCCGCCCGTGGTGGGACGACCCGTAGCGGGACGACCCGTGGTGGAAAGAATCGCCGGGTGGAGCGCCCGGCACCGGGCGGCGGCCATCCTCGGCTGGCTCACCCTGGTCGTCGCGGCTTTCGCGGTCGGCCAGCTGCTCCCGGCCAGGAACGTGCCGTCGTATGACGCAGGCCAGTCCGGCCGCGCCGAGCAGGTCCTGCAGCGCCTCAATGTGACCACCCCGCCCGCCGAGAACGTGCTGATCGGTGTGCCCGGCCCCGCGGGGGCGGGCCGCGCCTTCCGCACCGACCCGGAGTTGCGTCAGGCGGTCCGCCAGGTAGCCGCCGCGCTGGCCGGGCTGCCGCACTCAGCCCAGCGCGTGGCCACGCCGCTCGATCCCGGCCAGGGCAGCCTGGTGTCCGCTGATGGGCGCAGCGCCCTGGTCACCTTCACCGTGCCCGGCAAGATCAGCAACGAGGACCAGGCCGTGCTGCCCGACTTGCGCGCGGTGGCCGCGATCCAGGCCCATCACCCGGGCCTGCTCATCCAGGAATCGGGCGACGCGAGCCAGGACCGGGCGGCCAGCGCGGTCATCGGGCGCGATTTCCGCCAGGCCGAGGTGACCTCGGTGCCGATCACGCTGGTCCTGCTGCTAGCCGTGTTCGGGGCGCTGATCGCCGCGGGAATCCCGCTGCTGCTCGCCGCGACCGCGGTCGTCACCGCGATCTCCCTGCTCGCCATCCCCGGCCAGTGGCTGCCGGTCGGCTCCAGCACGTCCGAGGTGGTGCTCCTCATCGGGATGGCGGTCGGTGTCGACTACTCGCTGTTCTACCTGCGCCGGGAACGTGAGGAGCGGGCCAGCGGGGCGTCCACCGCCGAAGCGTTGCGGCGGGCGGCGGCCACCTCGGGCCGGGCCATCGTGGTGTCCGGGCTGACCGTGATGATCGCCCTGGCTGGCCTGTTCCTCACCGGGTACGCGGTGTTCACCGGCATCGCCATCGGTGCGATCACCGTGGTCGGCGTGACCGTGGCCGGCTCGCTCACCGTGCTGCCTGCCCTGCTGTCCTGGCTGGGTCCCTGGGCAGACCGGGGCCGGATCCCGTTCCTGGGGCGGCGCCGCACAGGCGGCCGGCCGTCCCGGCTGTGGGCCGCGCTGGTCCGCCGGGTGGTGGCGCATCCCGCGGCCTGGGGCGCGGTCGCGGCCCTCGGCATGGTCGCGCTCGCCACGCCTGCACTAGGGCTGCGGATAGGCAACCCGCCGAACGGCGGCTTCCCGGCCAGCCTTCCGGTGGTGCAGACCGCCAACCGGATCGGCCACGTGTTCCCGGGCAGCCCGCAGCCCGCGCAGGTGGTGGTGACCGGCCATGACCTCACCGGCCCGGGTGCACGGCAGGCCATCAAGGCGCTGCGCGGCCGGGTGTCCGCGCACGGGCCGGTCCGCGGCCCGATCACAGCAGCCCCGGTGGCCGGTGGCCGCGCCCTGCTGGTGAATGTGCCACTGGCCGGGAACGGGACGGACGCGGTGTCCAACCAGGCACTGCTCACCCTGCGCGACCAGGTGCTGCCGGCCACCCTCGGCGCCGATCACGGCCTGTCGTACTCGGTCACCGGGAACACGGCGCAGAACTACGACGACCGGGGGATCCTGGACGCCCGCACCCCGCTGGTGCTCGCGGTGGTGGCCGTGCTCGCGTTCCTGCTGCTCCTGGTCGCGTTCCGGTCGGTGGCGATACCGCTGGTCTCGGTGACGCTGAACCTGCTGTCGGTGGGCGCGGCTTTCGGGCTGATCACGCTGATCTTCCAGGACGGCCATTTCGCCGGGCCGCTGAACTTCACCAGCTACGGCGCGATCGTGCCGTGGATTCCGCTGTTCATCTTCGTGTTCCTGTTCGGGCTGAGCATGGACTACCACGTGTTCATCCTGAGCCGGATCAGGGAGTGGCGATCGCGCGGCCTGACCACCCCGGATGCGATCACGGCGGGTGTGGCCAGCAGCGCCGGGGTGGTGACCAGCGCGGCAGCGATCATGGTGGCGGTGTTCTCGATCTTCGCGACGCTGTCCCTGATCCAGTTGCAGATGCTTGGCGTGGGCCTGGCCGGGGCAGTGCTGATCGACGCCACCGTGGTCCGGGGCATCCTGCTGCCCGCCTGCCTGGCGCTGCTGGGGGAGCGGAGCTGGTACCTGCCGCGCTGGCTGACCTGGCTGCCCGGCCGCGGCGCGGCAGTCCCGGAACCGGGTGATGGCTGACCCGGCTGCCGAGCCCGGCCCCGGGGGACGGGCTGACCTGGGCCGCCCGGCAGCGGGCCGGAACCAGCCGATTATGGTCGAGATTTGGCAAAATCACCTGATGCTGACGTCAGTGTCAGAAAAGTCTGGCATCCTGATCAGGAACTATGACGTCGGCGTCACATATGTGCGCCGCGCCGGTCACCTTGATCCCACGAGGCCAGATGAGCGAGCTGCTGGACCCAGTCCTGCCCCACGTGGGCGTCCCGGCGGGAACCTCGCCGCCGGACCCGGTGACGCTGCCGGGCCCGGCGGCGCCCGGCCGTTCCGAGCCCCCGCCGGAGCCGGTCCCGCCTCGCCAGCCCATGCCGCTGGTGCAGCGGATCGCCTGCTGGAGCGCACGGCGGCGAGTCGCTGTGATCATCGGCTGGCTGGTCCTGGCCGGCGGCGCCATGCTGGCCGGGCAGATCCTGGGCACGCAGAGCCTGCCCCAGTACGACCCGGGCCAGGCGGGCCAGGCCGAGCAGATGCTGCACCAGCTGAAGGTGGTCAGCCCGCCCAGTGAGAGCGTGCTTATCCGGGCCCGGGGCGGCGTCCCGGATGCCACGTACCCCCGCGACCTGTACCTGCGCGGCGCGGTTCAGGACGTGGTCCGCGCGCTGCAGCGGCGGCCCGGCGCCGCGCAGCACATCCAGTCCCCGCTCAGCGCGGACACGCTGAGCCCCGGGGGGCACTCCACCCTCGTCTCCGCTGACGGCCGCACCGCGCTGGTCACCTTCGAGGTCGCAGGCCCGCACGCCCGGGCGGACAGCACGGTCGAGGCGGACCTGGCCGCAGTGGCCCGGGTGCAGGCGGCCCATCCGGGCCTGATCGTGACCGAGGCCGGCGGCGCCAGCACCGATGTGGCCGCCAACACCCTGATGAGCCAGGACTTCCACAAGGCAGAGCTCACCTCGGTGCCGATCACGCTGATCCTGCTGATCGCGGTGTTCGGCGCGCTGATCGCCGCGGGCATACCGGTGCTGCTGGCCGGCAGCGCGGTCATGGTGGCCGTCTCGCTGCTGGCCATCCCGAGCCGGTGGCTGCCGGTCGGCTCCAGCACCTCCGAAGTGGTGCTCATCATCGGGATGGCGGTCGGCGTCGACTACTCCCTGTTCTACCTGCGCCGGGAACGCGAGGAACGGGCCGCGGGCGCCTCGTTCGGGGCGGCGCTCGCCACGGCCGCGGCCACCTCCGGCCGGGCCATCGTGGTCTCTGGCCTGACCGTGATGATCTCGCTGGCGGGGCTGCTGCTGACCGGCATCGACCTGTTCACCGGCCTTGCGGTCGGCACCATCATGGTGGTCGGGGTGGCCGTGGTCGGCTCGCTGACCCTGCTGCCTGCTGTCCTGTCCCTGCTCGGTACCTGGTCGGACCGCGGCAAGATCCCGTTCCTGGGCCGCCACCGGACCGAGGCCCGGCCGTCCCGGCTGTGGACGGCCCTGGTCCGCCGGGTTGTCCGGCGGCCCCTGGTGTGGGGCGGGACCGCCGCGCTGGCGCTCTTGGCGCTCGCCCTCCCGGCGCTCGGCATGCGCACCGGCAGCCCGCCCATCGATCTCCCGGACCGGCTCCCGGTCGTCCGCACCCTGAATCAGATCCAGCAGGCGTTTCCCGGCCGGCCTGCCCCGGCCGAGGTGGTCGTGACCGGTCAGCACCTGACCGGTCCCGGCATGCGGGCCGCGGTGGCCGCGCTGCAGGCCAGGGGCTCCGCGCGGGGCCCCATCCGGCAGCCGGTCACGGCCGATGTGGTGGCGGGTGGCCGCGGCCTGGTGCTCACCGTGCCACTGGCCGGCAAGGGCAAGGGGGACGCCAAGTCCTACGCAGCCTTGCGGACGCTACGTAGCCAGGTGCTACCCGACACCATCGGGACCGTGCCGGGCGTCAGCTATGCGGTGACCGGGAACACGGCGAGCGGCTATGACTTCAAGGCCGCGTTGCGATCCCGCACCCCGTCGTGTTCGCGGTGGTGGCCGGGCTGGCCCTGCTGCTGCTCATGCTGGCGTTCCGGTCGCTGGCCATCCCGCTGGTCTCGATCGGGCTGAACCTGCTGTCGGTGGGCGCGGCCTACGGCCTGATGACGCTGATCTTCCAGGACGGGAACCTGCAGGGCCTGTTCGGCTTCACCTCGTACGGCGCGATCATCCCCTGGGTACCGCTGTTCATGTTCGTGTTCCTGTTCGGGCTGAGCATGGACTACCACGTGTTCATCCTCAGCCGGATCCGCGAGCTGTGGTCCGCGGGCGCGAGCACCCGGGACGCGGTGGTCGGCGGCATCGCCAGCTGTTCCGGGGTGGTGACCAGCGCTGCGGTGATCATGGTGGCGGTGTTCTCGATCTTCGCGACGCTGTCCATCATCGACCTCAAGATGATCGGCGTGGGCCTGGCGTCCGCCGTGCTGATCGATGCCACCGTCGTGCGCGGCGTGCTGGTCCCCGCGGCGCTGATCTTGCTCGGCGAGCGAAGCTGGTACCTGCCGCGCTGGCTGGCCTGGCTCCCTGGGGAGCAGGCAGCCGGCCTGGCCGGGCAGCCGGGGTCACCCGCGGCCCAGCCGGCCCGGCCGCAGCCAGAGGTAGCCTTGGCAGGTGAGCGTTCCGGGTCCGGGAGGAGCACGGCCTGACCCTGCCGACGCTGTGCCCCCGGACCTGCCGGACACCCGCAACCCGGACCCTGGCGCCGCGACCCCGGACCCACCCGCCGCCGCGCCCCCGGATCCACCCGGTGCCGCGGACGCGGACACCGCCGTCGGCGCGACCCTGGACTCACCAGGCGCCGGCGCCGCGGCTGGGAACCTGGGCCCAGCTGACGCCGCAGGCCCGGACCTGGCTGGCCCGTTCCCTGCTGCGGCCGTCAGCGCCGGGACGGCCAGGCCGCGGCACGGGCTGCTGCTGGCGGTCGTGACGCTGGCCGGGCTGTGCTGCCTGGCCGCCGCCGTGCTGGCCGGCACCGGTGCCATCGCGGGCGAGACCCAGCCCCCTACCCGGGCCGAGCGGTCCGCCGCGGCCGCGACCGCCGTCGCTGAGCGCTGGCGCGCCTGGCCCGCAGGCCAGATCTTCCCCGCCGCTCTCGGCTACACCACTACGTTCGCCGACCGCGAGACCGCCCGCCGGGTCGGCATCTCACCGGATGACCAGTGCGCGGCCGCCCTGGACCGGCCCCTGGCCGGCCAGGCCCGCCGGGACGGCTGCCGGGCGGCGCTCCGGGCCAGTTACGTCGATCAGCTGGACGGCGTGGTCTACACCACCGGGCTGCTCGCCTTTCCCAGCCCGGCCCAGGCCCGCGCGTTCGCCCGCCGGATCCTGCCGGACCGGCCGCCGGTGGCCGGGCTGCGGGCCCTGGCCCTGCCCGGGACCGCCAGCGAGATGTTCGATGACGCGGCCCGTCAGGTGGTCACCGTGCGCCTGGCCGGCCCCTACGTGCTGCTGACCGTGGCCGGGTACGCCGACGGCCGCCCGGCCGCGGCCACCGGCGAGTACGATCCCGCGGCGTTCCGCCCGGCCAGCCAACTGGCCGCCCAGATCCTGGCTCCGCTGGCCCGGCCGGCCGTGGTCAACTGCGCGAGCCGCCAATGGGCATGCTGAGCCTGCTGGCGCAGGGCCGCCCCGCCACGGCCGGGCTGGCGGCCGTGGTGTCCGTGCTGCTGGCCGCGGCGGCGGCCCCGTCCGGGGGTGCGGCGCCGCGGGTCCTGGCCGCCGCGCACCCAGCGGGCACCTACCCAGCGCCTGACCATCCCGCGGCCGCCGAGCTCAGGCTGGCCGCGCCAGGTCCGGACGCCCAGGTCCGCGCGGCGGAACAGACCCAGCTCGCCGAGGTGGACGCGCCTGCCGCCTGGCGGGCCAGCCGGGGTCGCGGGGTGATCGTCGGCGTCCTGGACACCGGGGTGGATACCAGCGCGCCGGACCTCACCGGGTCTGTGGTCACCGGCCCCGACTACACCCAGGGCACAGACCCTCCCGGCTACCAGCCGCCGCACCTGCACGGGACGTTCATCGCGTCCATCATCGCCGGGCACGGCAGCGGGCCCGGCCACGCGGGCGGGGTCCTCGGCGTCGCGCCCGCTGCCCGGGTGCTCTCGGTCCGGGTCATCCTGGACGACCAGGAGCCGGGCCTGGGGGTCTACGACCAGAACCCGAAGTTCGCCGGCGCGATCGCGCGCGGCGTCCGGTACGCAGCCAGCCATGGCGCCGGCGTCATCAACATGTCGCTTGGCACCGACCATCCCACCCGTGACCTGCAGTCGGCCATCGCGTTCGCGGTATCGCACGGCGTGGTCGTGGTCGCGTCAGCGGGCAACGACGGGGTCCCGGACCAGCCGTACACCCCGTACTCCTACCCGGCGTCCTACACCGGGGTGATCTCGGTGGCCGCGCTCGGCGGGGGCGGTGGCAGCGCCTTCTTCTCCGATCGCAACTCATCCGTGGTGATCTCCGCGCCGGGGGTCAACGTGGTCGGGGCGGGCCCGGGCGGGAGTTATCTCCAGGCCAGCGGCACCAGCCCGGCCTCCGCCTTCGTGGCTGGCGTGGCCGCGCTGATCAGGTCGGCCTATCCCGCGCTGTCCCCGGCCCAGGTCACCCAGGCGCTGGCCAGCTCCGCCGGGCACCGGCCGAAGGCCGGGTACAGCCCGGAAATCGGGTTCGGCGAACTCGACGCGGCCGCCGCGCTGCGGGCCGCCGGGCAGCTGGCGGCGGTCAGGGCTGCTGCGGGGCTGGCCGCGCGGCACCACTTCGCCGCCGGGCCGCCCGGGCCGATCCAGGTGGTGCACCGGGACCAGCTGCGGCTCAGCCTGCTCGCCGGGCTCGGCGGGCTGGCCGCGCTAGGCTTCCTGGCCTGCCTGGTCATGGCGGCTGTGCTGATCCGGGCCGTCCGCCGCGATGAGGGCGGTACCGATCTGGGCGCTGCCGACCAGGGCGGCGCCGATCAGGGCAGTGTCAGGATCTCGTAGCCGTTGTCGGTGACCAGCAGCGTGTGCTCGAACTGCGCGGTCCGCTTGTGATCCTTGGTCACCGCGGTCCAGCCGTCGTCCCACACGTCATAGGCGATTGTGCCCAGGGTCAGCATCGGCTCGATGGTGAACGTCATGCCCTCTTCCATGATCACGTCGACGTCGGGGTCGTCGAAATGCGGCACGATCAGGCCGGAGTGGAAGGTGGTACCGATGCCGTGCCCGGTGAAGTCACGGACCACCCCGTAGCCGAACCGCCGGGCATAGGACTCGATCACCCGGCCGACGGCGTTCAGCGGGCGGCCCGGGGCCACCGCCCGGATGCCCCGCATCATGGCCTCATAGGTGCGTTCCACCAGCAGGCGGCTCTCCTCGGCCACGTTGCCCGACAGGAACGTGGCGTTGGTGTCCCCGTGCACCCCGCCGATGAACGCGGTGATGTCGATGTTGACGATGTCACCGTCCGCGATCACCGTGTCGTCCGGGATGCCGTGGCAGATGACCTCGTTGAGCGAGGTGCACAGCGACTTCGGATAGCCGCGGTAACCGAGCGTGCTCGGGTAGGCGCCGTGGTCACACAGGTACTCGTGCCCGACCCGGTCCAGCTCGTCGGTGGTCACCCCGGGTGCGACGTGCCTGCCGACCTCCTCGAGCGCGCGGGCCGCGAGCTGGCCGGCCACCCGCATCCGCTCGATGGTCCCGGCGTCCTTGACGTCCGGTTCGCCCGTCCGGGGGTACTTCCGGCCCACATACTCCGGCCGTGGGATGCTGGCCGGGACCGGCCGGGCGGCGAAAGCCGGCCGGGATGGAGCAACGTCGCCATGTTCTGGGAGTGTAGTGCGCATGGGAGATGACCAGGGCTGGTGGTACTGCCTGATACACAACACCGTGGAGCACGGGCCGGGCTGCCCGGACAAGGACCGGCTGGGGCCGTATGCCACCCAGGCGGAAGCGGCCCGGGCGCTGGAGAAGGTCCGGGAGCGCAACGAGGAGTGGGACGCGGCCGACGAATGACCAGTCATCCCGCCTGGGCGGGTTACCAGCCGCGTGCCGGGTATCGTTGAGGCTGCGACGAGGCTGGGAAGGGGCGCGCGGTGGCGGATGACCGGGCGGAGAACGACCTGCCGTCTGCCGCCCAGGCCCGGATGGCCGAGATCCGCGGCAGCGGCACCTGGGGGTCAGCCCTGTCCGCGGACGAGTTCGCGGCCATCCGCGGCGCAGGCTTCGAGCCGGTGGGCCAGGTGCTCGGCGCCGCCGTCTACAACATCGGCTTCACTGGCGGCTACAACTGCCCCGGCGCATGGGCCGGCTACGGGTCGTCCGCGCTGACGTTCCGGGTCGGCACCCAGGTGTCCAGCCGCGGCGGCGGTGGCTCGTTCGGCCCGCTGACCCAGGCCATGTACCAGGCCCGGCACGCGGCGATTGACCGGATGCTGGCCGAGTGTGCCGAGCTGGGCGGGCACGGCATCGTCGGGGTCTCGCTCAACATCGGCTCGTTCCCGGCCGGCGGCCTGGAGTTCAAGGCCATCGGCACCGCGGTGCGGGCGCCGGGTGCCCCTCCGCTGGACCGGCCGTTCAGCTCCGACCTGTCCGGCCAGGACTTCGCCAAGCTGATGAGTTCCGGCTGGGTTCCCGCCGGGCTGGCGCTCGGCATCTCCGTCGGCGCCCGGCACGATGACTGGCTGACCGTCGGCCAGACCCGCTGGGGAGCGGGCAACGCTGAGGTCGGCGGATACACCGAGCTGGTCAACGACACCAGGCACGATGCACGTATCCAGCTGGAAAAGGACGTCCGGCGGCTGGGCGGCGAAGGTGTCGTCGTCTCCCGGATGGACCTGCGCGTGCACGAGCGTGAGTGCCCGATGCAGGAGCACGGTAAAGATCACATCGTGGAAGTGACGATCGTAGGCACAGCCATGGCGCGGTTCGCGTCCGAGGCGAAGCCACCACCGCCGCTCGCCATCCTGTCGCTCGACCCGCAGCGCCGCCAGGCGGCCCGGGTGCGGCTGGGACGCTGAGCCGCAGCAGTTGCGGCACGAGGGGATGAGTCAATGACCGACCAGCAGAGCACCGAGCGGAGCGAGCCAGTCAGCACGGGGCCAGCCAGCACGGGGCCAGCCAGCACGGGGCCAGCCAGCACGGGACGGAGCGCGTCGTCCAGCAGCGAGCTGAGCGCGGCCGGGGTCCCGCAGGACGCGATCCGCCGCCTGGCCGAGCTGCGCCCGGGCCGCCCCGGTGCCATCTTCACCTCGGACCTCTCCGTGAACGAGTTCCTGCTCGTCCGCGAGGTCGGTTTCCGGCCGCTCGGCCTGGTGCTGGGCAGCTCGATCTATCACGTGGGGCTGCAGATCGGCCGGTGGGGCAAGAACCAGGAACTCGATGTGCTGTCCCAGGCCATGTACCACGCCCGTGAGCTGGCCATGACCCGGATGGAGGCCGAAGCGGACGCGCTCGGCGCGGACGGCATCGTCGGCGTCCGGCTGGACGTGGAGATGAAGGAGTTCGGCAACGACATCGCCGAGTTCATCGCGGTCGGTACCGCGGTCAAGGCGGAGCCGGGCGCAGGCGGCGGCGGGGTCAGCGACTGGCGGAACAACAAGAAGCAGCCGTTCACCTCGGACCTGTCCGGCCAGGACTTCTGGACGCTGATCCGGGCCGGGTACGCGCCGCTCGGCATGGTGATGGGGTCGTGTGTCTACCACATCGCGCACCAGCGGCTCGGCGGCATGATCGGCAACATCGGCCGGAACGTGGAGCTCGAGCAGTTCACCCAGGCCCTGTACGACGCGCGTGAACTGGCCATGAGCCGGATGCAGGCTGAGGCGGAGGAACTCCACGCGGAAGGCATCGTCGGCGTCCAGCTCCGCCAGCACAGCCACACCTGGGGCTCGCACACCACCGAGTTCTTCGCCATCGGCACCGCGGTCCGGCCGCTGCGCGAGGACCACGTCATCGAGCGGCCCACCATGGTGCTCAGCCTGGACGGCTGAACACGGCGCCGGATGGTGCTCAGCCCGGACGGGTGAACACGGCGCCGGATGGTGCTCAGCCCGGACGGGTGAACGCGGCGCGGGCCGCGGCGCGGCCGGTCGCGGCCAGCTCCTGGAACCGGTAGCTGCCCTGGTCCTGCAGTTCGCGGGCGGCCTCGACGACCGCGCCGAGCGCGACGAAGGCGAACGCCCCGCCGACCGAGATCCGCCTGACCCCGGCCGCGGCCAGGTCCGCGACGGCCGGGGCACCCGCCAGCGCGAGCACGTTCACCGGCGCGTCGAGTTCGCTGACCACCGCGCGGATGTCGGCCAGGCTGGCCAGCCCCGGGGCGTACAGCACATCCGCGCCAGCGTCCTGGTAGGCCTGCAGGCGGCGGATGGTATCGCCCAGGTCGGGCCGCCCGTGCAGGTAGTTCTCGGCACGGGCGGTCAGCACCAGCCGCCCGGGCCCGTTCCGGGTGGCTGCTGCGGCGGCCGCGATCCGCTCCCGGGCCAGCCCGATGTCGTAGATCGGGTCCTCCGGGCGCCGGGTGAAGTCCTCCACCGAGCAGCCGGCCAGCCCGGCCGCGATGGCCAGCCGGACGGTGTCGGCGACGCCCGCGGGCTCGTCGGCAAAACCGTTCTCCAGGTCGGCCGAGACCGGCAGGCTCGTCGCCGCGGCCAGCGCCGCCGCGTGGGACAGCGCCTCGTCCCGGGTCACCGCTCCGTCCGGCCGGCCGAGGGTGCCCGCGAAGCCGCTGCTCGTCGTGGCCAGTGCGGCAAAGCCCAGCGAGGCCAGCAGCCGGGCCGAGCCCGCGTCCCAGGGATTCGGCAGCAGCAGTGGCTCCGGGCCCTGATGCAGCGCCAGGAACCGCTCGGCCTGCTCGGCCTGGGTCGGCGCGGCCTGCTCGGCCTGGGAATGGGCTACGCTGCCCGCAGGTGTGCTCATGGCGGCCAATCTACGCAGCCCGGGCCGGACCGGGCGAGCCAATAACCTGGCGGGCGCCGCCACGGCCAGTCCGGCGGCGTCAGCCCTGGGCCGGTCCGGCGGGCGTCAGCCCTGGGCCGGTCCACTCACGGTGTCGAGCACCCGGCCGAGCCACTGCCGCAGGCTGCGCCGGGAGATCTCTTCGGGCTGCCCGGCGGCCGCGCTGACCAGGTGCTGGGCCGCGTCGAAGGACAGCGGCGCGGTGGCCGGCGCGACGGTCAGCACCTCGTGGGCCAGGTCCTCGAGTTCTGGGTCGCCCTGGTCCAGCGCCAGGATCGTGGCGCTCTTGCGGGCGTCGTGCACCCGCTCGAGCAGTGCGGCCGGGGCGGGCTGCGTGCTGACCACGAGCAGCGGCCTCGCCCCGCCCGGCCTGCTCCAGCGCGGCGCAGGCCGATCCGCAGGTGCGGCGGCGCGTCCGGCGGCGGCTCCCAGCGGACCAGGGTGGGCGCCAGCCCGGGTACCCCGCCCATCCGGCTTTCCTCGTCCAGGTGGGCGGTCAGGTGCCAGGGTTCGTCCCCGGGTGTGCCGACCACCAGCAGCCCGCCGGGGCTGGGTGAGCGGCGCAGGACCCGGGCGAAGGCCGCCGTGCGCTCGAGCCAGCTGGTGGGCGCCAGCAGCGCGCGGAGGGCGGCTACCTGGTCCGCGTCCATGTACCCATGGTGCCATCTCGGCGCCGGGGTCTGGCAGGATCATGGGATGGCTGCGGAACAGGAGATCCCGGATGTCGCCAGGCTGACCATCGGGGTGCTGGGTGGCACCGGTGACCAGGGCCGCGGGCTGGCCTACCGGCTGGCGGCCGCGGACAACCCGGTGATCATCGGTTCCCGCAGCGTGGAGCGGGCCCGGGCCGCCGCGGACAGCCTCGGCCGGGGTGACTCGGTCCGCGGGATGGCCAATGCGGCCGCCGCGGCCGCCGCGGACGTGGTGATCGTGGCCGTGCCCTGGGAGGGTCACCGGGAGCTGCTGGAATCCCTGGCCGGGCCGCTCACCGGGAAGATCGTGATCGACTGCGTGAACCCGATGGGCTTCGACAAGCGGGGCGCCTACCCGCTTCCGGTCGACGAGGGCAGTGCCGCGCAGCAGGCGGCCGCGGTGCTCCCCGGCAGCCGGGTCGTGGGCGCCTTCCATCACGTGTCCGCGGTGGTGCTGCTGGACCCGGAGGTCACCGACATCGACCTGGACGTGATGGTGCTCGGGGACGACCGGGAAGCCACCGACCTGGTCCAGGCGCTGGCCTCCCGGCTGCCCGGCGTCCGCGGCGTGTACGCGGGCCGGCTGCGCAACTGCGGCCAGGTCGAGGCGCTCACCGCGAACCTCGTGTCGGTCAACCGCCGGTACAAGGCGCACGCGGGCCTCCGCATCACCGACATCTAGCCCGGCGTTCCTGCCGCCCAGCAGCAACAGCAGTACCCGGCCCGCACGCAGCGGCCTGAGGCGTCAAGCGGCTGCCCGGCCTCAGCCACAGTGGCTGCCCAGGCCAGCCGTAGCGGCCCGGCCAGGGAGTAGCCGGGCCGCCGCAGCGGTGGTCAGCGGTAGGAGTACTCCGGGGTCGGGAACGCCCCGCCCACCACGTCCTCGGCGAAGGACTGCGCGGCCTGGCCGAGCACGCTGGCCAGGTCCGCGTAGCGCCGGACGAACTTGGCCGTGCGCGGGGACAGCCCGGCCATGTCCTGCCAGACCAGGACCTGCGCGTCGCAGTGCGGCCCGGCGCCGATGCCGATGGTCGGGACCGTCACCGTGTCCGTGACCCGGGCGGCCAGGTCAGCAGGCACGCATTCGAGCACGATGGCGAACACGCCCGCCGCCTCGAGTGCCTTGGCGTCGTGCAGCAGCCGTTCGCCGTCCTCGCCCCGGCCCTGCACCCGGTACCCGCCGAACGCGTTGACCGACTGTGGGGTGAGTCCCAGGTGGGCCATGACCGGGATACCCGCGCTGACCAGTTCCTCAGCCTGGCGGAGCACCCGCTGGCCGCCCTCGAGCTTGACCGCATGCGCGCCGGTCTCCTTCAGGAACCGGACGCCGGTGGCCAGTGCGGCCTCCGGCGAGGCCTGATAGGAGCCGAACGGCAGGTCGGCCACGACGAGCGCGCGGCTGGTGCCGCGGACCACGGCAGCGGTGAGCGGAATGAGGTCGTCCACGGTCACCGGGATGGTGGAGTCGTGCCCGAAGACCACCATTCCGGCGGAATCCCCGACCAGCAGCACGGGAATTCCGGCGTCGTCGAAGACCCGCGCGGTCAGCGCGTCATAGGCGGTGAGCATGGGCCACTTTTCGGCCCGGCCCTTGGCGGCGATCAGGTCGGTGATGGTGACCCGCCGGGACGCCCGGCCGCCATACAGCGGTTCCGGCGCCTTGCCCGGGCCGGCCGGGCTGGGCGTATCAGGTGTGACGGGTGATGCGGGTGGGCTTGCTGGGCTGGGTGCGCCGGTCCGCTGCCTGGTCGCGGCCGCGCTGGAGCCCGCGGGATGGGCATTCATCGTGGATCCTCCATGTCTCGTGGCGCCACAGCGGCGTCCCCGGACGGTTCGATCATGACATGCGTCAGCGCTGGAAGTAACCCCTGACTGTGCGCGGCGGCCTGGCCGCAACACCGGGCCAACCCCGGAGCAGCACCAGGCCGGGGTGGTCAGCGGCGAGGGCAGAAAGCACGAAGAAAATCGGCTGACGGGGAATGTTTATCGATACGGACGAGTTCCGTATCGATAGCTTCCCGGCCGGCGCCCCGCCGGACCGGGCTTACCTGGGAACACGGCCGGCCGCGGCCGGCTTCCCGAACTGACCAGAAGGACACCATGGATCACCGCAACACGGATAAGCGCACCACGGGGCAGGGTGCGGTCAGCGCCGCCCGGGAGGCCTTCCCGGACCGCGTGCGTGACGCTGCCGCGGACCGGATCTACCGGCGCCGCTGGGCCATCCTCGCCGTGCTGGTCGTCAGCCTCATCGCGATCGTCCTGGACAACACCGTCCTGAACGTCGCGATCAAGACCATCGCCGAGCCCAAGGTCGGCCTCGGCGCCAGTCAGAGCCAGCTGGAATGGGGGATCAACTCCTACACGCTGGTGTTCGCCGGCCTGCTCTTCACCTTTGGCGTGGTGGGGGACCGGATCGGGCGCAAGCGCATGCTGATGATCGGCATGGCCGCGTTCGGCTTGTTCTCGCTGCTCACTGCGTACAGCCACACTCCGGATCAGCTGATCCTGGCCCGGGCACTGATGGGCCTGGGGGCCGCGGCGGTCATGCCGCAGACCCTGTCAATCATCTCCAACGTGTTCGACCCGAAGGAGCGCGCCCGCGCCATCGGCATCTGGGCCACTGCGGTAGGCATCGGCGTGGCCATCGGCCCGATCGTCGGCGGCCTGCTGCTCGCGCACTTCTGGTGGGGCTCGGTCTTCCTGATCAACGTCCCGCTCACCGCGGTCGGTGTGCTCGCCATCCTGCTGCTCGTCCCCGAGTCACGGGACCCGAACCCGGGCCGGATCGACTACCTCGGCGTGCTGCTGTCCATCGCCGGCCTGGTGCTGGTGGTGTACGGCATCATCCAGGGCGGCGAGAAGGGCTCGTGGGTGCACTGGGACGTGCTCGGCATCACCGCTGCGGGCCTGCTCGTGCTGGCCTTCTTCGCCTGGTACGAGACCCGGCTCAGCCACCCCTCGCTCGACGTGAAGCTGTTCCGCGACCCCCGGCTGTCCTCCGCCATAGCCGCCCTCGGCCTGGTCTTCTTCGGCATGATGGGCTCGCTCTTCTTCCTCAGCTTCTACCTGCAGGCCGTCCGCGGCTATACCCCGCTGTACGCCGGCGTGCTGACCCTGCCGTTCGCCGCGGGCCAGATGCTGATGGCACCGCGCAGCGCCAAGCTGGTCCGCCGGTACGGCACCAAGGCGGTCGCTGCCACTGGGCTGCTCACCGTGACCCTGGCGCTGGCCGGGTACCTGCTGCTCAGCACCAGCACGCCGATCTGGGTGCTGGCCGTGATCTTCTTCGTGCAGGGCGCGGGCATGGGCAGCGTGATGCCGCCCGCGACCGAGGCGGTCATGTCCGTGGTGCCCAGGGAACGGGCTGGCTCCGGCTCAGCGCTGACCAACACCGCCCGCCAGGTCGCCGGGGCCCTCGGTGTCGCGGTGCTCGGCTCGATCCTGGCCCAGGTGTACCGCGGCCAGCTCAGCCCGCACCTGAGCGTGCTGCCCGCGGCCGCGCGGAACGCCGCGACCGGGTCGATCACCGCCACCCAGACGGCGGCCGGCCAGCTGGGCGGCGCCGGACGGCAGCTGGACCAGTTCGCCAACGCCGCGTTCGTCCACTCCATGCACGTGACCACGGTGATCTCCGCCGCCATTACGCTGGCGGGCGCGCTTGTCGTGCTCATCTGGATGCCGGGCCGCCCGGCCCGTCAGGAACTGGGCGGCGAGGTGCTCGTTGCGGATGTGACGGACGCGGTGCCGGCCGAAGTCGGGTCGGAAGGGTAAGGGCGATGCGACAGCCAGCCGTCGACACCGTCGTCGAACGCGGGGACCGGGCCGGGCCGGGGCGATGCCCCCGCCCGGCGCCCCGGGCGGCCGCGCAGCGCGGAAGCGGACCGGGCCATCATCGAGGCGGCGCTCAGCCTGTTCGCCGAGGACGGGGTGGAGGGGCTGTGCATCGAGAAGGTGGCGGCCCGGGCCGGGGTGGGTAAGGCCACCATCTACCGCCGCTGGCCCGGCAAGGAGGACCTGCTGCTGGACGCCGTGACGGCGCTGAAGACCCCGCTGCCGGAGCCCCGCGGCGAGTCGGTCCGCGACGACCTGGTCGCCATCCTCCGGGCGATGACCCAGGACTTCGCTGACCCGCGCCGGGCCCGGGAGTTCGCGTTGCTGCTGGGTGAGGGCGCGAAGTTCCCCCGGCTGATGGCGAAGTACTCCGAGACCGTGGTGGAGCCGCGCCGTGAGGTCATCCGCGGCGTGCTCCGCCGCGGCGTGGCCTCCGGTGAGCTGCGGCCGGGGATCGACGTGGACGCGGCGCTGTTCATGCTGACCGGCGCGGTGCTGGCGCGCGGCAAGTGGCAGCAGGAGCCGATCCCGGCTGGCTACGCCGAGCGGGTCGTGGACGAGCTGCTGCTCGGCCTCGCCCCGCGCTGAGAATAACCATTCCGGGCGAACCGGCCGGGCGTGGCAGACTCGGCACTGTGCAGCGCCCCTTCCGCCAGGTCGATGTGTTCACCACCACCGCCTACCTGGGCAACCCGGTCGCCGTCGTGCTCGACGGCACCGGCCTGAGCAGCGCGCAGATGCAGCAGTTCGCCGCCTGGACGAACCTGTCCGAGACCACCTACGTGCTCCCGCCCGGCACCGGCAAGGCCGACTACCAGGTCCGGATCTTCACCCCGGCCCAGGAACTGCCGTTCGCCGGCCACCCCACGCTCGGCACCTGCCATGCCTGGCTGGAGGGGGGCGGCCAGCCGGCCGACCCGGAGTGCATCGTCCAGGAGTGCGGGGCAGGCCTGGTGCAGATCCGGCCGAGCCCCGACGGGCTGGCCTTCGGCGCCCCGCCGCTGCTGCGCACCGGGCCGGTGGACGAGCCGCTGGCGGAGCGCGTCGCCGCGGCGCTCGGCATCCGCCGGGCGGACATCGTGGACCTGCAGTGGGCGGACAACGGGCCTGGCTGGATCGCGGTGCTGCTGCCCAGCGCGGAGGCGGTGCTGGCGCTCCGGCCAGGCGGCAGCGACCTGGACATCGGCGTGGCCGGCCCGTACCCGCCGGGCTCACCAGCAGCCTTCGAGGTGCGCGCGTTCTTCCCGGTCGTGGGTGCCTCGGTGGAGGATCCCGTCACCGGCAGCTTCAACGCGTCCCTTGCGCAGTGGCTGATCCGGACGGGCCGGGCCGCCCCACCGTATGCCGCAAGCCAGGGCACCGTACTGGGCCGGTCCGGCCGGGTGCACATCTCGGCGGATGCCGGGGGCCAGGTATGGGTCGGCGGTGGCACGGTGACCTGCGTGTCCGGCGTCGCCGACCTGTAACGTCAGCCTCGCAGGTCGGCCCGGGGCTCGCGCCAGGCGTTGGTGATCGGCAGCCGCCGGTCCCGGCCGAAGTTGCGCGGGGTGATCTTCGGCCCGGGCGGGTACTGGCGCCGCTTGTACTCGGCCTTGTCCACCAACCGGATGACCCGGTCTACCAGGTCCGGATCATGCCCGGCGGCGATCAGCTCAGCCGCGCCCAGGTCCTTTTCCACGTAGTCGTCCAGCACCGCGTCGAGCGTCACGTAGTCCGGCAGGGAGTCGGTGTCCAGCTGCCCGGGCGCGAGTTCCGCACTCGGCGGTTTGATGATCGAGTTCTCCGGGATCGGCGGCGTCTCGCCGCGCGCCGCCGCCTGCTCGTTGCGCCACCGGGCCAGGTCCCAGACCAGCGTCTTGAGCACGTCCTTGATCGGCCCGAACCCGCCCGCTGAGTCGCCGTACAGGGTGGAGTAGCCGGTGGCCAGCTCACTCTTGTTGCCGGTGGTGAGCACGAGGTGGCCCTCGGCGTTGCTGATCCCCATCAGGATCACGCCGCGCACCCGGGACTGCAGGTTCTCCGCGGCCAGGCCGGCCAGCGTCAGCCCGGCCTCGAACGCGTCCACCATGGGCGCGATCGGCACCGTCCGGGCGGGCAGGCCCTGGCGCTTGGCCAGGTCCTCGGCGTCGGCGACCGAGTGGTCCGAGGAGTAGCGGCTCGGCATCAGCACCACGTGCACCCGGGAAGGGCCGAGCGCGTCCGCCGCGATCGTGGCCACCAGGGCGGAGTCGATCCCGCCGGACAGGCCCAGGATGACCGACCGGAACCCGTTCTTGGCCACGTAGTCGCGGACCCCGGTAACCAGGGCGGAGTAGACCTCGGCCAGGGCGGGCAGCCGCGGCGAGATGAGCTGGGTCAGCCCGGCGGCCGCCGGGCCCGGCCCGGCCGGGATCTCGGGCAGCTCCACCCGGTGGATGGTCATCGCAGTGCCGTCGCTGGCGTCCGCGGGGCTGTCCCCAGGTCCGGTGGCCAGGTCGGCCGGGGGCAGGTCGAGGTCGGCGACCAGGAGCATCTCCTCGAACTGCGGGCCGCGGGCGAGCAGCGTGCCGTCCGCCGCCACGATGATCGAGTCGCCGTCGAACACCAGCTCGTCCTGGCCGCCCATCATGTTCACGTAGGCGAGCGTGGCCCCGGCCTCCCGGGCCCGCCGGGCGCACAGCTCCAGCCGCGCCTGGTGCTTGCCCCGCTCGTACGGGGAGGCGTTGGGCACCACCAGCAGCCCGGCGCCTGCCTGCCGGGTCACCGCGACCGGGCCACCGTCCTGCCACAGGTCCTCGCAGATCGCGATGGCCACGTCAACTTGCAGTGCTGGCCCGGGGGGGCGACCCCCGGAGCCCCCCGCGAGTCGCCTGCTCGGCGGGGATACGCCTCCGGCGCACCCCCCCTCACCAGCGAAGGTGCTGGCCCGGGGGGGCGACCCCCCGGAGCCCCCCGCGAGTCGCCTGCTCGGCGGGGATACGCCTCCGGCGCACCCCCCCTCACCAGCGAAGGTGCTGGCCCGGGGGGGCGACCCCCCGGAGCCCCCCGCGAGTCGCCGGCTCGGCGGGACACGCCTCCGGCGAGCCCCCCCTCACCAGCGAATGGCCGGGCGGGCAGCCGGACCACCGGCAGCCGGTCGCCGCGGACGAAATACCGGTACTCGTCGAACACCCCGTAGTTGGGCAGGTGGTGCTTGGCCGTGCGGGCCAGCACCTGGCCGCCGTACAGCACCGCGGCGGCGTTCTGCGGGGCGCCGGCCGGCTCCCCGGGCCGGGTCTGGGCGCCCGCCCGCCGGCCCAGGTAGCCGGTGACCACGGCGGTTCCGCCGAGCCCCGCGGCGGCCAGCCGCCGTGCCGTGGCCTCCAGCTCGGCCAGGGACGCGTCGATGAAAGAGGCGCGCAGCGCAAGGTCCTCCACCGGGTAGCCGGTGAGCATCATCTCCGGGAAGACGACGAGTTCCGCACCCTGCGCCGCAGCGCGGCGAGTCCATTCGGCTATCGCCGCGGCGTTGCCGGCCAGATCACCGACCGTGGAGTTCACCTGGGCGAGCGCGATCCTGAGCCTGGTCACGTAGTCAACTCTAGGCGGGCCAGCCGGGGCGCTGGGCGGGGCCGGCCGGGCGGGGGCAGCGGTCAGGTTCCCGTAACGTCGCAGTAACAAGCCCGCGAGAGACTGTCGCCAGGGCAGGCGCGGTCAGCCGATATGCTGTGCTGCCCGAAGCTGCCCGAATCGACGCAGGCTCACCTCGCTGATCAGCTACTACTGATCAGCCCGCACGGACCAGCAAGGAACAGGCTGTGATGGACAGGCAGGAAGAGTTTGTCCTCCGCACGCTGGAGGAGCGGGATATCCGGTTCGTCCGGCTGTGGTTCACTGACGTCCTCGGGTACCTCAAGTCGGTGGCGGTCGCCCCGGCGGAGCTGGAAGGCGCGTTCGCCGAGGGCATCGGGTTCGACGGCTCCGCGATCGAGGGGTTCGCCCGGATCTACGAGGCCGACATGCTGGCCAAGCCGGACGCGTCCACCTTCCAGTTGCTGCCCTGGCGGGGCGAGGCGTCCGGGGTGGGCCGGATGTTCTGCGACATCAAGATGCCCGATGGGTCGCCCTCGTACGCCGACCCGCGGTACGTGCTCAAGCGGGCGCTGGGCCGCGCGGCCGACCTGGGCTTCACCTTCTACACCCATCCCGAGGTGGAGTTCTTCCTGCTCACCGGCCGTCCGGCGGCGGGGGAGAAGCCTCAGCCGATCGACACCGGCGGCTACTTCGACCACACCCCGCACAGCATCGCGCACGACTTCCGGCATGTGTCCATCCAGATGCTGGAGAGCATGGGCATCTCGGTGGAGTTCAGCCACCACGAGGGCGCCCCCGGCCAGCAGGAGATCGACCTGCGCTACGCGGACGCGCTCACCACGGCCGACAACATCATGTCGTTCCGGCTGGTCATGAAGGAGGTGGCGCTCCAGCAGGGGGTGTACGCATCGTTCATGCCCAAGCCGTTCACCGAGTATCCCGGGTCGGGCATGCACACCCACATGTCGCTGTTCGAGGGCGACCGTAACGCCTTTTACGAGCCGGGCGCGGAATTCCAGCTGTCCAAGGTGGGCCGGGCCTTCATCGCCGGGCTGCTCCGGCACGCCGCCGAGATCACCGCGGTGTGCAACCAGTGGGTCAACTCCTACAAGCGGCTGTGGGGCGCGGCCGAGCGCACCGCCGGCGCCGGGGGAGAGGCGCCCGCGTACATCTGCTGGGGCCACAACAACCGTTCGGCGCTGATCCGGGTGCCCATGTACAAGCCGCAGAAGGGAAATGCCACCCGGGTGGAGTTCCGCTCGGTAGACTCCGCATGTAATCCTTATCTGGCGTTCGCGGTGACCCTCGCGGCCGGCCTGAAGGGCATTGAGGCCGGTTACGAACTGCCACCGGGTGCGGAGGATGACGTGTGGGCGCTGACCTCAGCCGAACGGCGCGCCCTGGGCATCTCCCCATTGCCGCAGAGCCTGGACGAGGCGATCACGGCGATGCAGGATAGTGAGCTCGTGGCGGAGACCCTCGGTGAGCAGGTGTTCGACTTCTTCCTGCGCAACAAGCGCGCCGAGTGGCGGGAGTACCGGCATCAGGTGACCCAGTTCGAGCTGGATCGCTACCTGCCGGTGTTGTGACTCCGGAGCCATTGCTGCGACGGGAGGCGGTGCCTGTGGCCACAGAGCCGGTCGTGGCAGGCACGGGCGCCGACCTGGTCAGCCGGACCGCCTTTTCGGTCGGTGTCCTCGGTCCATTATTGGTCCACGCGGACGGCGACCCGGTGGTCGTGCCCGCCCCCAAGCAGCGGGTCATCCTCGCCGCGCTGGCGCTGCGCTGCGGCCAGGCCCTGTCCTACGACGAGCTGGCTGAGATCATCTGGGACGGGGAGCCCCCGGGCGGCGCCCGGGCGGCCCTGCGCAACTACGTCAAGCGGCTGCGCCGCCAGCTGGGCCCGGCCGGCGCCCGGATCGTGACGCGGGATCCTGGCTACGCCCTCCAGGTCACCCCGGCCGAGGTGGACGCGCTGCGGTTCGCCGAGCTGTGCCGTCGCGGCGGTGAGTCCGCCCGGGCCGCCAACCCGGCCGCGGCCGCCGCGGTCACCTGGGATCTGCTCGGCGAGGCGCTGGCCCTGTGGCGCGGCGACCCGCTGTCCGATGTGCCGTCCCAGGCGCTCGCCGCGGCCGAGGTGCCGCGGCTCGAGGCGCTCCGGATGCAGGCCATGGAATGGCGGATGGACGCCGGGCTGGCCCAGAGCCGGCACGCGGAACTGGTCGGTGAGCTGACCCAGCTGGCCCAGGATCACCCCTGGCGGGAGCGGTTCGCTGCCCAGCTCATGCTGGCCCTGTACCGGTGCGGGCGGCAGGCCGAGGCCCTCGCGGCTTACCAGCGGACCCGGCGCATGCTCGTGGACGAGCTGGGCGTGGAGCCGGGCCGGGAACTGCAGGACCTGCAGCGCGGGATCCTGGCGGGCGCGCCGGACCTGGCCGCCCCGGGCCCGGGGCAGGTGCTGCCCGCGGAACCCGCGGGCCCGGTCCCGGTGGTGCCGCGCCAGCTGCCGGCCCGGGTAGCCCATTTCGTCGGCCGCGCCGCGGAAATGACCGCACTGCACGCCTGGCTGGACGGGGCTGGCCTCGATGAGGCGGCCCGGATCCTGGTTATCGGGGGCACCGCGGGCGCAGGCAAGACCACCCTGGCCGTGCACTGGGCGCATCAGGCCGCGGCCCAGTTCCCGGACGGGCAGCTGTACGTGAACCTGCGCGGCTTCGACCCGACCGGGCCGCCCGTGCAGGCCGCCGAGGCGCTGCGCTGGCTGCTCGGCGCGTTCGGGGTGACCGAGGAGCAGATCCCGGACAGCGTGGAAGCACAGGGCGCGCTGTACCGGAGCGTGCTGGCGGACAAGCGGGTGCTGGTCATCCTGGACAACGCCCGGGACGCGGGCCAGGTACGCCCGCTGCTGCCGGGCAGCCCGTCCTGCCTGGCCGTGGTGACCAGCCGGGCCCGGCTGCCCGGGCTGGCCGCGACCGAAGGAGCGCGGCTCGTCCCGCTGGACGTGCTGACCGGGCCGGACGCCCGCGAGCTGCTGACCCGGCGGCTGGGCGCGCGGGCCAGCGCCGAGCCGGCCGCCGTCAGCCAGCTGGCCGAACTGTGCTGCCGGCTGCCGCTCGCGCTGAGCATCGTGGCCGCCCGGGCCGCGGCCCGGCCGCAGCTCGCGCTCGGCAGCCTGGCGGCGGAGCTGACCGGCGCCCGGGCCGGCTGGACGCGCTGGACGCCGGGGATCCGGTGGCCAGCGTCCGCGGCGTGTTCTCCTGGTCCTGCGACCAGCTCAGCTGGCCCGCGGCCCGGCTGTTCCGGCTGCTGGGCGTGCACGCGGGCCCGGACATCGCGATCCCGGCCGCGGCCAGCCTGGCCGGGCTGGAGCCCGGCCGGACCGCGGCGCTGATCAGCGAGCTGGCGGACGCGAACCTGATCGCCGAACACGCGCCGGGCCGGTACGCCTTCCATGACCTGCTCCGGGCCTACGCCACCGACCTGGCCGCCTCGGTCGAGGGTGAGGCTGGCTGCCGGGCCGCCGTGCACCGGGTGCTCGACCACTACCTGCACACCGCGTACTCCGGGACCCGGGTGCTCAACCCGGCCCGGCGGCACGTGCCGCTGCCCGCGGCGCAGCCGGGGGTGACCCCGGAACGGCTGGAGTCGGTCAGCGCCGCCCTGGACTGGTTCACCGCCGGGCGGCAGAGCCTGCTCGCCGCGGTCGGCCAGGCCACCGATGAGGGCTTCGACGTGCACGCCTGGCAGCTGCCGTGGGCGTTGATGCTGTTCTTCGACCGGCAGGGCTACTGGCACGACCAGATCGCCATCCAGCACATGGCGATCGCCGCCGCGCAGCGCCTGGGTGACCTGGACGGCGAGGCGCACGCCGTACGTGATCTGGGCACCGCGTTCGCCCGGCTCGGCGCGTACCCGAAGGCGCAGATGTACTACGGCCAGGCCCGTGATCTGCACCGGCGGCTAGGTGACCGGCTCGGCGAGGCCCGGGCCGGGTACGAGATCGCGGCCATGGCCGAGCGGCAGGGACATCTGCGTGAGGCGATCGGCCACGCGCAGGAAAGTCTCGCACTGTGGCAGGCCGCAGGGGACCAGGCGGGCTGTGCCCGGGCGCTGAACGGGATCGGCTGGTTCCACGCCCTGCTGGGCGAGTACGACCAGGCCCAGCCCTGCTGTGAGGAGGCACTCCAGCTGACCCAGCGGTTCGCGGACCCGCTGCTGGAGGCATGCACCTGGGACAGCCTGGGATTCATCCAATTCCAGCTGGGCCGCACCGACGAAGCGCTGAGCTGTTACCGGTCGGCCGTGGACCTGATCAGGGGACTGCGCAACGAGTTCCAGATGGCGCCGATGCTGATCCATCTCGGCGACGCGCACTACGCCGCAGGTGACGTGGCCGAGGCCCGGCTGGCCTGGCGGGAGGCCCTGGCCATCCTGGACCAGCTGGAGCAGCCGGATGCGGATGAGGTCCGCGCCCGGTTGCTCGGCCAGGGCCAGGATGGCCCGCCCGGTGCTCCTGCCGCGGCCAGCCGGGGCCCGCTGGGCCGCCAGCGAAGCGAAGACCGGCAAGTCGTCGCCTGACCGGCGATGACCGAACGGTCCCGCTGACCCGGCGCTACCGGGACGTTACCGGCATCCCGCAGACTCTTCCTTGTGCACCTTCCCCCCCGGTGCACCCCCCTGCCGGGGCCGTCAGAGACGGCCCCGGCAGTGCCTTTTCCCGGGGGCAGCCCGCTGGGTGCTACCTGGGCGCTAGCCCGTTACGGTGCAGGTGTGAGCGTGCGCCGTGGGACGACCCCGGCCGGGCGGCTGGCCCGGATGGGATTCGCTGACGCCGCCCGCGCCGAACGACTGATCAGCGAAGACCTGGCGCTGGACGTGGAGAACGGCGATGCCGTCCTGCTGGCCGCGCTCGCCGCCGCCGCTGACCCCGACCTCGCCGTGGCCGCGCTGGCCCGGATGCCGCGTGATGAGGGCCTGATGACAGCGCTGCGCGAGGACCCGGGCCTGCGCAGCCGGCTCACCGCGGTGCTCGGCGCGAGCGCGGCCCTTGGTGATCACCTCGCCCGGCACCCGGCCGACTGGCAGGTACTGGCCGGCCCGGACGCGCTGCGTGCCGCCAGCCCAGCCCAGCTGCGCGCGGATCTGCTGACCGGGGTCGGCGCCCGCCCGGACGACCTGGAGCCAGCCGCCCGGCCCGGCACCGGCACGGGCGGGGACCCGGCTACCGCGCTGCGGGCCGCCTACCGGCGGCGGCTGCTGCACCTGGCGGCCCGGGACCTTACCGGGGCGGTCACGGTGGACGAAACCGCGGCGGAACTCGCCGATCTCGCGGCCGCGGCCCTGGAGGCCGCGCTGGCCATCGCCCGGTACCAGCTGCCCGCTGGTTCCCCGCCTGCCCGGCTGGCCGTGATCGCCATGGGCAAGTGCGGTGGCCGTGAGCTCAACTACGCCAGCGACGTGGATGTGATCTTCGTCGCCGCGCCGTCCGCCGGTGCCACGGATGGCAGCACCGAACCCGCGCTGCGCACCGCGACCCGGCTGGCGGCCGGGCTGATCCGGGTCTGCTCGCAGAGCACGGCCGAAGGGCCCCTGTTCCCGGTCGACCCGAATCTGCGGCCTGAGGGCCGGGACGGCCCGCTGGTCCGCACGGTGGCCAGCCACCGGGCGTACTACGAGCGCTGGGCCAAGACCTGGGAATTCCAGGCCCTGCTCAAGGCCCGGCCGGTCGCTGGTGACCTCGAGCTGGGCCAGGACTACCTCGCCGCGGTCGGCCCGATGGTCTGGCAAGCCGCGCAGCGCCCGAATTTCGTCGAGGACGTGCAGGCCATGCGCAGGCGCGTGATCGGCAGCCTGGCCCCGGGCGAAGCAGGGCGCCAGCTCAAGCTGGGCCCCGGCGGACTCCGCGATATCGAGTTCGCGGTCCAGTTGCTCCAGCTCGTGCACGGCCGGACCGACGAGACGCTGCGCGACCGGGGTACCCTCACCGCCCTCGCCGACCTGGCTCAGGGCGGCTACGTCGGCCGGGCGGACGTGGCCTCGATGGCCGCCGCCTACCGGTTCCTGCGCGGGGTGGAGCACCTGCTCCAGCTCCGCCAGCTGCGCCGGACGCACACCCTGCCGGACGACCCGGCGGCCCTGCGCTATCTCGGCCGCGCGCTGCGCCGTGCCCGGACCCGGAATGGCGCGATACCACCCGCCCCGCCGTCTCGCGCCGACCCGGCCGCGGACCTGATGGCCCAGTGGCGGGAGCACGCCCGGGAAGCGCGGCGGCTGCACGAGAAGCTGTTCTACCGCCCGCTGCTGGACGCGGTGGCCAGGCTGCCCGCGGACGCGGTCCGGCTCACCCGGGAAGCCGCCCGGGTCCGGCTGGAAGCCCTCGGCTACCTGGACCCGGCCGGCGCGCTGCGCCACATCGAGGCACTGACCTCGGGAGTGTCCCGGCGGGCGGCGATCCAGCGCACGCTGCTGCCGGTCATGCTGGACTGGTTCGCGGACGCTGCCCAGCCGGACGCCGGGCTGCTCGCGTTCCGCCAGGTCAGCGACACCCTGGGCGATTCGCCCTGGTACCTGCGGCTGCTCCGCGACGACACCAACGTGGCCCGCCGGATGGCACGGCTGCTGGCCTCCAGCCGCTACACCACGGACCTGCTGATGCGCGCGCCGGAAACAGTGGCCCTGCTCGGCTCGGACGAGCAGCTGACGGCACGCCCTGCCACCGCCCTGCACACCGAGGCGAGCGCGCTGCTGAGCCGGTCCGCGTCCGCGGAGGAGGCGGTAGCCGCGATCCGCGGGCAGCGCCGCCGTGAGCTGCTCCGCACCGCTGCCGCTGACCTGCTGGGCCTGGCCACGGTAGAGGACACCAGCGAGGCGCTGACGGTGATCACCGCGGTCAGCATCGGCGGCGCCCTCGACGCCGCAATCGCCCGGGCTGAGCGGGACGACGGGCCGCTGCCCACCCGGATCTGCGTGGTGGGCATGGGCCGGTTCGGCGGCCGGGAAACCGGCTACGGCAGTGACGCCGACGTGATCTTCGTGCACGATCCGCTGCCCGGCGCGGACGAGCAGGCGGCGTCCCGGGCCGCGCACGCGGTGGCCGAGGAGGTGCGGCGGCTGCTGGCCCAGCCTGGGCCGGATCCGCCGCTGATGGTCGATCCGGGGCTGCGGCCGGAAGGCCGCCAGGGGCCGCTGGTCCGCACGCTCGCCTCCTACCGCGCCTACTACGAGCGCTGGTCGCTGTCCTGGGAGGCGCAGGCGCTGTTGCGGGCCGATCCCGCCGCTGGTGACCGCGAGCTGGGCGCCCGGTTCCGGGCGCTGGCCGATGAGTTCCGCTACCCGGCCGGGGGCATCAGCGACGCGGCCATCCGGGAGATCCGGCGGCTGAAGGCCCGGATGGAGGCGGAGCGGATGCCCCGCGGCACGGACCCCGCCATGCACCTGAAGCTCGGCCCCGGCGGCTTGTCCGACGTGGAGTGGGTGGTACAGCTGATGCAGCTCAGGCACGCGCATGAGGTACCCGGGCTGCGCACCACACGGACCCTGGGCGCGCTCGCGGCGGGCGCCGAGGCCGGCCTGATCGAGGCGGACGACGCGGCTGAGCTCAAGAACGCGTGGTGCCTGGCCACCCAGATCCGCAACGCGGTCGTGCTGCTCCGTGGGCGTCCGTCCGATGTCCTGCCCGCCAAGACCGCCGAGCTGGCCGCCGTGGCCCGGATCCTGGGCTATCCGCCGGATGCCAGCCAGCACCTGCTGGAGGACTACCGGCGCACCGCCCGCCGCGCCCGGTCGGTCATGGAGCGCCTGTTCTACGGCTGACGGGCCGCTCACTCGAAGCGGACGTTGCCTGGCGGGGTCATCCGGCCCAGCAGCGGGCCTCATCCTCAGGTACCAGGTGACCCGGGCTCTCGTCCCAGGGTCCGAGGGCCAGGATCGGACCGCTGTCCGATGTGCGGGCGGGCTGGCCCGGCCATCGTGAGAGGGTGAGCACAGACGACGCGCCGGCCGCCCTCCCCGGCACTGTCAGCTGGCCGCCCCCGGGTCCCCCGGCGCAGGCGGGGAGCGCTGCGGCGGGCGGTGGATATCGTGCTCCTGCTCGCGGGCGTGCTGTCGGTGCTGTTCGAGCCGGTGTCGATCGCGATCCACAGTGTGATCGGGCTGGCCTTCGCCGGGGCGGTCGGGCCGCACCTGTGGCACCGGCGGGCGTGGATCCGGGGGGCGGTCCGCCGGGTATGGGAGCGGCGGTCGGTGTCGCGGGCGGTCCGGTGGAGCCTGTCCCAGGCCAGCCTGCTGCTCGTGCTGACCGCGATCATGACCGCATCCGGGCTGTGGGACTGGCTCGACGGGCGCACGACGATCCGCTGGCACGCCATTTCCAGCGTCATCCTGATCGCGGTGCTCATCCGGCACACCTGGACCCGCCGTGGCTGGCTGCTCCGCCGCCGCGCCGCGCGGAGCGCGGCCGCGCCCGGGCCCACCGCGGCCGGCCCGGCCGGCCTGGCCGGCTGACCGCCGGACGCTGGTCAGTCGCTGGACCGCAGGACTTTGCGGGGGTGCGAGCCGTCGACGTAGCCCACGAACGGCGGGTAGATGTTGTAGCCGAGCAGTTCCTGGAGCCGTTCCGGCAGCTGGCGGACGACGCCGCGGGGCACGGCGAGGCAGTGGTTCTCCTGCGGGCGCAGCCAGGACACGGCGTACTCCAGGATCACGCCGAGGCGGGGCCGGGCCGTGCGGTTGGCCCCGCCGCCATGCCAGAGGCTGCCCAGGTAGAACATGGCCGAGCCCGGAGTCATGGCCGCGGTCAGCACCGGGTCGTCAGTGGCTGGCTGGCGGCCGGGTTGCCAGCGGTGGCTGCCCGGGATGAACCTGGTGGCGCCGTTCTCCTCGGTGAACTCATCCAGCGGCCACATGGTGTTGACCACCACCGGCGGGTGCGGCTGGGGGAGTGGGTAGATCGCGTCGTCCCGGTGCAGCACCTGGGCGCGTTCCCCGGGCCCGATCCGGATACCCACCGGGGCGCTGAGCTGGTAATGCCCCAGCACGCCGTCGAGCACCTCGAGCAGGAGCGGGTGCACGGCCGCCCGGTCGAAGGTCCGGGTCTTGGCGAACAGCGCGTACACCCGCTGGGTGGTGAAGCCCTCGAACGCGTTGCGGCCGGTGGCGTCCGGTCCAGGATGCGGGCCAGGTCCGCCCGGGCGGCCTGGACATCGTCGTCGCTCATCAGGCCGGACACGGTCACGTAGCCGTCGCCGACCAGCCGCCGGGCCACGTCCTGGCCGGTGGCACTCGCGACAGGCATGGTGACCATCGGTATGAGCCTAGATCAGGCCTGCCCGCCGGTTACAGCCTAATCGGCCCGGGCAGTCTTATCGTTGGTCCATGCGGGGGTGCGCAGCGTGTGGTGAGAGCAATCCCGCGCGGGCCCGGTTCTGCCTCGGCTGCGGACATCCGCTGGATGACCAGCCCGAAGCGGCGCCGGAATTGCGCCGGAGCATCTCGATCATTTTCGCTGATCTGGTCGGCTCGACTGTCCTGGGTGAATCCCTGGACGCCGAGGCGCTGCGCTATGTCACCGGCCGGTATTTCGACGCGATGTGCGCGGCCGTTGAACGCCACGAGGGACGGGTCGAAAAGTTCATCGGCGATGCCGTGGTCGCACTCTTCGGGGTGCCACGCGTCCGGGAAGACGACGCGCTCCGGGCGGTTCGCGCCGCGGCCGACATGCGGGCCGCACTGACCACGCTCAATAATGAGCTGCAGCGCGACCTGGCGGTCGCCTTGCAGATCCGGGTCGGTGTCAACACGGGCGAGGTGATCGTCGGGGAGAGCCGTGCGGGCGGCTCGCCCGCGACCGGTGACGCGGTCAACGTTGCGGCGCGGCTCGAGCAGGCGGCCGCCCCCGGTGAGGTCCTGATCGGCGACAGTACGTGCCGGCTGGTCCGTCATCAGGTCACGGTCGAGCCGGTCGAGCCGCTGAGCCTGAAGGGCAAGGCCGCTCCGGTGACCGCGTGGCGGCTGATCGATGTCGCCGGGCCAGGGCGGGCGGCGAGGGACCGGGCGCCGGAGCTGTTCGTCGGCCGTGATGCCCAGCTGCGGCTGCTCGATGACGCGTTCCGGCGGGTGGCCGGCGAACGTACCTGCCTGCTGGTCACTCTGCTTGGTGCTGCTGGCCTAGGGAAGACGCGGCTAGCCGATGAGTTCACCGCGACCCTGCCTGATGAGACGGTGCTGAGGGGACGCTGCCTGTCCTACGGACAAGGCGCTACCTACTGGCCGCTGCGCGAAGCTGTGCTCGGGGCGGCCAGCCTCACCGGCGATGAACCGGCCGCCGTGGCTGAGGCGGCATTCGCCGCCGCAGTTGGCGATGGCCCCGATACGGCGAACGTGGTCACCCGATTGCTCGCGCTGACCGGATTTCACCGCGATACGGCCGTGCCAGAGGACATCCCGTGGGCGGTCCGCATTCTCCTGGAGCAGATCGCCCGGCGGCATCCAGTCCTGCTGCTGGTGGATGATCTGCACTGGGCCGAGCCCGGCCTGCTCGACGTCTTGGAGCACGTGGCTGACTGGAGCCGTGACTCGCCGATCATGCTGCTCGGCCTGGCCCGGCCCGAGTTCTATGAAACCCGGCCGACCTGGGGAGGCGGGAAGCTCAACGCAACGGCTGTACTGCTGCCGGCACTGGATGAACCCGCCACTGCCAGCCTGATAGGCAAGCACGATCTGCCGGAGGCGGTGCGGGAACGCATCGTTGCCACGGCCGGGGGGAACCCGCTGTTCGTCGAGCAGCTGATAGCAATGCTGGTCGACGAGGGGCACGCCGTCCTGGAGGACGGCGTCGCCACCTGGGTCAGCGGCTCGGCCCCGGATGTCAGGTGGACGATGCCGCCCTCGGTGTCAGCGCTGCTGGCCGCACGCATCGACCGCCTGCATGACGACGAGCGCACCATCGTGGGCTGCGCCGCGGTCATCGGCACTGTTTTCTACGCCGAAGCGATCACCGCCATCACCGGCATTCTCCTGCCTGAAGTGCGGCGGCTCCTGGGCCAGCTGGTTCGCAAGGAGCTGCTGCGCCCGGCACCAACCGACCTGCCCGGGCTGTCGGCGTTCCGGTTCCTGCATGTCCTCGTCCGGGACGCTGCCTATGACGGGCTGGCCAAGGCGAGCCGCGCAGCCTGGCATGAGGAACTGGCCGGCTGGCTGTCCTCGCTGGGCAGCGAGGCCGTGCCAGATGAGATCGTGGGTCACCATCTCGCGTCGGCCTGGGACTACCGCGCTCAGCTCGGGCCGCGCACGGACCAGCTCAATGAGCTGGCTGCCCGGGCCGCCCGGAAGCTCGCGGCTGCGGGCCGGCGGCTGGAGCTGTCCGACGTGGCCGCGGCAGCGTCTCTCCTGCAGCGGGCGTCCGACATGCTTGAGCCGGGTGACCCCCAGCGGGTGGAGTGCTTGCTGAGCCTCGCCGCGGAGCGGCTCGAGCTCGGTGAGATCGAGCAGGCGCAGCAGGCACTGCGGATGTCCGCTACCGCCGCGGACCGGCGCCAGGCGATCCTCGCTGAGGTGCTCATGTGCCGGAGCAGCATGTACCTGGGCCAGCCGGTTGACGACAGCGAGGAGATCGTCCGCGAGGCAGTGCGCCGCTTCCGTGACTGGGACGATGACCGCGGCCTGGCCCAGGCCTATCTCGTCCAGGCTGACCTGGCGGGCCTCCGCGGGCAGCAGGCCCGCAGCGCGGGGTTGCTCGAACTCGCGCTGAAGCACGGCGAGGCGGCCGGCGACGCGGGCTGCGTGGCCCAGGCCCGCACCCTGCTCGGGGTTACCCTGCTCTTCGGGCCCACGCCCGCCGAGCAGGTGATCATCGTGCTGGAGCAGATGATCACCTCCTCCGGCAACGATCCCCGCGTCCGGGCCGAGGCTGAGCAGGTGATGTGCGTCATGCACGCCATGTGCGGGCGGTTCGAGCAGGCGCGGGCCATCGGCGCCGACGCCCGCCAGCACCTAGCTGAGGTCGGGCACCGGCTGTACCTGGCCAACCTCGCGCAGAGCACTGGTCACGTCGAGGAGCTTGCTGGTGACCGTGAAGCGGCTGAGCGCGAGTACCAGTGGTCATGTGCCGAGCTCAGCGCGCTGGGGGAAAGCTCTTTTCTCTCGACGGTCGCGGGCATGCACGCCCGGGTGCTGGCCCGGCTCGGGTCGCCCGTGCGAGCCAGGGCAGCGCTGGACTTGGCCCGCAGGCATGGGTCCCCGGACGACGTCATGACGCAATCGCTGATACAGCAAGCTGAAGGGCTGCTCGCGGCGGCGGCAGGCGCGGCGGATCGCGCCCGCGCGGCCATCACCGCCGCGCTGCGGCAGGACAGCAGCGGCGAGCAACCCGACGACCACGGCGAGGCCTGCCTGATCGCCGCCGATGTCGAGCACATACTCGGCAACCCGCGCGGGGAGCGAGAGCACCTGCTCACCGCGCAGCCGTTGTTCGAGGCCAAAGGCAATGTCGTCCGGGCCAGCGACGTCACCAGCCGTCTCCGCGGCCTCACCACGGCCGGCTGACCGCTGAACTGCCCTGCTGGACACGCCGGACCAGCCTGCCCGGGCCGGCGCGGACCGGGCTCAGAGCAAGGACAGGCCCGCGGTCACCGCGTCGATCCGGCCGCTGTCGGCGGGCCCGACCGCGGCACAGGTCAGCGTCCCCGGCGTGACCTGTGTGCGGCCCGCGTCCTGGACCAGCTCGACCGGCAGTCCGGCCTCGCGGGCCTGCCGCACGATGTCCTGCAGCTCGGCAGCGGTGGTCACCTTGAGGACCACCTTGGGCTGCCCGTCCCGGAGCCACCCAGCGAAGTCGGCTTCACCGAGGTTGGCGAGCACGGCCGCGACCGCGGCGTGCGCCACCTGTGCGGCGATCTTGCCCCGCCCCATGGCGAGGTCGGTCCGGACGACCACAGCCAGCTTCATGGCCATGAGGACACCGTAGAGGCCCCGCCTGGCCGCGACTGGGGTGACCGCCGGATCGTGGCACAATTCCGGGTGACGAAAGGACGCGGCGTGGCTGAGAAGCGCGAAGATGAGGGGCTCGCCGACGCCAGCCAGCCCGCCGAGATCGATACCAGCGTGGCGCACCCGGCCCGCGTCTATGACTACTGGCTCGGCGGCACGGTCAACTACCCGGCGGACCGCGAGGCGGCAGAGCGGGTGCTGGCGGCCACGCCGGGGCTGCGGTTCCGGGTCCAGGCAAACCGGGAGTTCCTGGCCCGGGCGGTGCGGTACCTGGCTGGTGAGGCCGGGATCCGGCAATTCCTCGACATCGGCACCGGCATCCCGTCGGCGGACAACACCCACCAGGTCGCCCAGGCGGTCGCGCCGGACGCGCGGGTCGTCTACGCCGACAACGACCCCATCGTGCTCGCCCACGCCCACGCGCTGCTGGCCAGCGACCCGCAGGGAGCCACCCAGTACGTGCATGGCGACGTGCGCGAGCCTGCCGCCATCCTGCGAGCGGCCGCCCAGACGCTGGATCTAACCCGGCCGGCCGCCCTGATGCTGCTGGGCATGCTGCACCTGATCTCCGACAGCGAGGACCCGTACCGGATCGTGGCCGGGCTGATGGATGCGCTGCCGTCCGGCAGTTACCTGGTGATCTCCCATCCGGCCAGTGACATCGGCCCGGGCCAGGCCGAAGCGCAGCGCCGTTACAACGAGCGCGTGTCCACCCCGCAGACCCTGCGGACCCGGGACGAGGTCGCCCGGTTCTTCACCGGCCTGGACCTGGTCCCGCCGGGCCTCGTCTATGTGCACACCTGGCGCCCCGGCCCGGCGGACGCCGCACCGGACGGCACCGCATCGGCCTGGGGTGGGGTCGCGCGCAAGCCGTGACGGCGGACCGGCCGCCGCCAGCGGGCATGTCCGTTTCGTTCAATACGCTGCGGCCGGCCCGGCGGTTGACTGGACAGCGTCAGCGTCGCCGTTGGAAAGGACAGCCGTGTTCCTTGGACTCCGTACCGTTGTGTACCCCGCCCATGACCTGGCCGCGAGCAAGGCGTGGTGGAGTGCGGTGCTGGGCGTTCAGCCCTACTTCGACCAGCCGTTCTTCGTCGGGTTCAACCCTGGCGGTTACGAGCTTGGCCTTAACCCCAACGCCGATCCGTCGGCTGGCCCGCGTACCTATTGGGGGTGCGGGACATCGCGGCTGCCGCGGCGCGGCTGATCGCACTGGGCGCGGTCGCCGTTGAAGCCGTCGAGGACGTGGGTGAAGGCATCAAGCTCGGCACATTCCGCAGTCCCGCGGGCGACCTCGTCGGCCTGATCGAGAACCCCGTGTTCAAGCTTCAGCCCGCGCCGGTCCCGGAAAGCGACGGGCCGGGCCGGTAGCGGCCATCCTCCCTGCCGCTTCCTGACCGAATCGGGCCCGTGCCAGACTCGGGGGTGGACTGGTCGGCCGGATACCGGGAGTACCCGCCGCCTGCTGGCCTGGCAGCGGCGGTGTCCTGCCTGTGGACCGGGTGACTCCCGCGGCTGGCGCGCCGCCGACCCGGGTGCTGCCGGACGCCTGCGTAGACCTCATCTGGCAGCGGGGCCACGGCGTGTTCATCGCCGGGCCGGACACGGGGCCCGTCTGCACGCCCGTGCCGCCCGGCACAGTGCTGGCCGGGGTACGGCTGCGGCCGGGTGCGGCCGGCCCGGTGCTCGGCCTCCCGCCCAGCGCGCTGCTCAACCAGCGGCCCGGGGTCAGCGAGCTGCGGAATGATCTGCGGCGCGGCCCCGGGGCTGCGCTGGAAACCCTGCTGCCCGGCTCGCTCGAGCCAGAGGTGGCCCTGCGCCGCCTGGCCGGCATCGCGGCCCGGATGGCCGCGGCTGGACCGCCGGATCCCCTGGTCAGCGCGGCCGCGCACCGGCTCGGCCTGCCCGCGGCGCAGGTCGGCCAGGTCGCGGCGGACCTGGGGATCAGCGAGCGGCAACTGCACCGGCGGTGCTGCGCCGCGGTCGGCTACGGCCCGGTGCTGCTCCGCCGGGTGCTGCGGTTCCGCCGGTTCGTGTCCCGGATCGATGCCGGCGACCCGGCCGACCTGGCGGCCCTCGCCGCCGACCTCGGCTACGCCGACCAGGCCCACCTGACCAGGGAGAGCACCGAGTTCGCCGGGCTATCCCCGGCCGCTCTGGCTCACGCCAGGAAGCACTCCGCCGCGTTGCCCGCGGCGTCCTGAACCCGGCGCGCCCGTTCCCGCACGGGGCTTGCTCGGCCCGCCATCCGCGGTGCGCCTTCCCCGGCTGCCACCGGCCCGCGCGGGCGTGCCAGATCCACCACCTGCGCCACCGCGCCGACGGCGGACCCACCCGCCTGGACAACCTCATCCCCCTGTGCGACTTCCATCACCTCATCGCCGTCCACCGCCAGGGCTGGCAGCTCACCCTGCACCCCGACGGCACCATCACCGCCACCAGCCCCGACGGCAGCCGAACCCGGCACAGCCACGGACCACCCGAACACGCCCTCACCACCTGAGCGGTGGGTAACTGCCCCCGGGCGGACGGTCGGCAGTTAGCCCGGGCCGTGTTCCGGTACGACATACTGAACGCCGAGGTGCTGTTCCCGGGCGCTTCCGTTGATGTGGCAAGGAAGGCGATCGAGAGATGGACCTGACCAGCGCCCCCTGGCGCAAGTCCGCCCATTGCGGGGAGAACGGTGCCTGCGTGGAGGTCGCGATCGTGCCTGGCTCCAAAGAGGGCAGTGAGTACGTGATCACCATGCGCGACTCCAAGGATCCCGACGGGCCGGTGCTGACCTTCACCCCGGACGAGTGGCACGCGTTCACTCTCGGCGTCCAGGACGGCGAGTTCGACCTGGCCGAGGACGAGCCAGCCGAGGGCGGGCCAGCGGAGTTATCCGGCTAGGAACTCGTGTAGATCTGGTCGTAGCCGGGCACCGACATGCCGAAGCGGTGGCCGTTGGGAACGCTCCAGCGCTGCATGGCCTGGCGGGACTGGAACAAGGGCCGGGCAGTCGGCCGCTTCGGCGGTTCGGCTCCGGCGGGACCGGTGACCTGGTAGGTGACGATGACGTCCCCGCCCTTCCACCAGCGCGGGCGGGCAGGCCAAGTGCTGGCCCGGACACTGTCGACCACGACCCGGCCAGTGGACAGCAGCCAGTCGTGTTCCCATGGGTGTTCATAAACAATATGCAGGGCCCGCGGGTTCCGGTCGTACGATTCGAAAATCGACGACACGGCCGACCGGAACGTATCGCCGATAAACGGGTTGCACATGAAAATAACGGATGCCTCGTCCGTGACTGGCCATTCCCGGACGTTGGCGGTGATGCACTCCACACCCTGGGCGCGCAGCCGGGGCCGGGCCCGGTCGATGTTACGGGCTGCGCACCGCGCGAGATCCTCGTCGATCTCCACCCCGACGACCCGCCGGTAGGGCAACCGCCCGGCGATCAGGAGCGCCTTGCCTTTGCCCGAGCCCAGGTCCACGAACACATCGGACGGCCCAGGGTTCAGGTTCTCCAGTACCCACCGCACCGACGGCCACTGGCAGCCCTCGTAGGGGCAGTTGTCCCCACCGGTGTTGAACATGGTGTCGCCGGTGACGACGACGCCCCGGGTGGACGCGCGCATGACCAGGTCGAAGCCCTTCTGCTGGGCGTTGTAGAAAGCGCCAGCACAAGAGTTCAGCAGCCTGCTGCCTGCCCGCAACGCCGTCCGGGGGATACGGCCCGCTCTTACCGGCCCTGACTTATTCGACGTCGTCATTCCCAACCTTTTGCCCGCGAGCTGGTAAGCGGGGCTGATGTTACCAAAACGGCCGGTAGCCGCGCAGGCCAGCGCCCTTTCCGGTGTTCGCGTTCCGTATTCACCCGCTCTCGTCCCGTGGTATCCCCTGACCTCGATGCCCGGGATCGGGCTGGCCTGGCGGCTGGCTGGGCGGCCGGGCCGGGGGCTTAGACCGGGCCGATCTGGGCGCGGATCGCCAGGTGGTCCGAGCCGACCGGGTCCAGCACCTCGCCGTCGGCCGCCGCCACCCCTGGCCCGGTGAGCAGGTGGTCGAGCTGGATGAGCGGCCGGTCGGCCGGGTAGGTACGGCCACGGATCACCGGGCGGTACCCGGATGCGGCCAGGGTGGCGGCCCGGGGCATGTTGAGATCCCCGATGATCACCGTCGGGTCGCTGCCCGCGGCGAGGCGGCGGGCCAGCCGGCGCAGCTGGACCGGGCTGGTGAACCGGTGCGTCAGGTGGGTGCTGGCCACCCGCAGCCTGCCACCCCCGGGCGTGCCCAGCGTCACCACCTGCGCGGACCGGCTGATCCGGTCGGCCGGGGCCGCGCCGAGCGGGATCACCTCGTAGCTGAGCACGGGAAGCACGGTAAGGACGGCCATGCCCCAGGTGCCCGGGCTGGTGCCTGGCCCGACGTGGAGGCCCGACAGGCTGGACGCGGCGAGGCCGACGTGCCTCAGCTGGGCGCCGAGCCCGGCCGCGATGTCGGCGATCGGATCCGGCTGCCCGTCGGGGCGCCAGGTTTCCTGGAGCGTGATGACGTCGGCCTTGAGCTGATAGCACGCGGCGGCGATGTCGTAGGGCTCACCGCGGCGGCTCAGCCCCGCGTGCAGGTTCAGGCTCGCGATCGTCACGAGATCGTGCTGATTCATCGCCCCGGGCACCCGACCATAGTGCCTGGTCGCGTGCGATGCCCGGGCCACAGCGCAGCAAAAAGCCGCTGGCCGCCGTCCCGTTGCGGGGACGGCGGCCAGCGGCCGTGCTGCTTCGCGCGCCGATACCAGACGTGCTACACGTCGAAGTACATGGCGAACTCGTGCGGCGATGGGCGCAGCCGGATCGGGTCGAGCTCGTTGGTCCGCTTGTAGTCGATCCACGTCTCGATCAGGTCCGGGGTGAACACCCCGCCCTCGAGCAGGTAGTCGTGGTCCGCCTCCAGGGCGTCGAGCACCGAGTCCAGCGACCCCGGCACCTGCGGAATGGCCTGCGCCTCGTCTGGCGGCAGCTCGTACAGGTCCTTGTCCACCGGCTCGTGCGGCTCGATCTTGTTCTTGATTCCGTCGATGCCAGCCATCATCATCGCGGAGAAGGCCAGGTACGGGTTGGCTGAGGGGTCCGGCACCCGGAACTCCAGCCGCTTGGCCTTCGGGTTCGAGCCGGTGATCGGGATGCGCACGCAGGCGGACCGGTTGCGCTGCGAGTACACCAGGTTGACCGGGGCCTCGTAGCCGGGCACCAGGCGGTGGTAGGAGTTCACCGTGGGGTTGGTGAAGGCGAGCAGCGTGGGCGCGTGCTTCAGCAGCCCGCCCACGTAGTACCGGCCCAGGTCGGACAGGCCGGCGTAACCCACCTCGTCGTAGAACAGCGGCGCGCCGTCCTTCCACAGGCTCTGGTGGCAGTGCATGCCGGAGCCGTTGTCACCGAAGATCGGCTTGGGCATGAACGTCACGGTCTTGCCCGCGGCCCGGGCCACGCTCTTGATCACGTACTTGTAGAGCATCAGGTTGTCGGCCTGCTGCAGCAGCGGGGCGAACAGGATGTCGATCTCGGCCTGGCCCGCGGTGCCGACCTCGTGGTGCTGCATCTCGACCGTGGAGGCCGGCATCGATCAGCGCGCGGACCATCGCCGAGCGCAGGTCGGTGTAGTGGTCGATCGGCGGGACCGGGAAGTAACCGCCCTTGTACGGGGGCTTGGAGCCGAGGTTGCCACCTGGCTCCTCGCGGCCCGTGTTCCACGCGCCTTCAACCGAGTCGATGTAGTAGTAGCCAGAGTTGGCTCCGGTGTCGTACCGGACCGAGTCGAAGATGTAGAACTCCGCCTCCGGGCCGAAGAACGCGGTGTCCGCGATCCCGGTGCCGCGCAGGAAGTCCTCGGCCTTGCGGGCGACGTTCCGCGGGTCACGGCTGTACGGCTCACCGGTCAGCGGGTCGTGCACGAAGAACGTGAGGTTCAGGGTGGGGTGCTGGCGGAACGGGTCGAGCACGGCCGTGCTGGGGTCCGGTATCAGCAGCATGTCCGACTCGTGGATCTGCTGGAACCCGCGGATCGAGGAGCCGTCGAACATGCGGCCTTCGGTGAAGACCTTGTCATCGAAGGTCTCGGTCGGGATCGTGAAGTGCTGGATGGTACCCGGCAGGTCACAGAACCTGACATCGACGAATTCAACCTTGTTGTCGCCGATGAACTTCAGGACCTCATCGCCGTTTTGGAACATCAACCCTCCCTGAACGGAGTTGGCACCGCGTTAGCTGGCACGGCCTCGGCTGGCATTGCCTCAGCTGGCACTGTGTTGCCTGGCACTGTTGGTTTGCCTCCCTGGGCGCCGCAGCTGGCGGCCGCGTTAGCGGCCACGCAGAGCCGGCCGCATGGGGGGTCTGCCTGCGGCAGGAACGCTTCGGAGGCTAGTTGCGGGCAATTACCGACCCGTGTCCCTAGTGTTTCACACGTGTTACGCCTTCCGGCTGAGAAGCGCCTGGGCTGCACAGAAGCCCAGGCGCTTCAGGGCCTCCGGAACCGGCCGGCGAGTCGCGTGGCCGCGGGCGGCGAGGTGCCTGGCCTGCCTGCGCCCGGTCACTTTCCGGCGCCTGGCGGTACCGTGGGGGAGTGAGCGAGCGACGGTGGACCGAGGCCCTGCTACCTGGCATCCGTACCGGCGCGGGCAGCGCCTACCCAGGGCAGGAATTCGGGCTCCCCGAGCATGGCGCCCGGTCCGTCGCCGGGATGGGCCGCCGCCTGGTCGCCCTGCTCATCGACTGGCTGGTGAGCATCCCGATCGGGCTGGCCATCTTCCATCGCGGCTTCCACTCGGGCGTATCCACACTGGTCGTCTTCGCGGTCATGGTGTACCTGCTCACCGCGCTGACCGGCTTCACCCTGGGCAAGCGGGTGCTCGGCATCCGGGTGGCGCGGCTCGACGGCAAGCCAGTCGGCTTCGTCTGGGCGCTGGTCCGCACGCTGCTGCTGATCGCCGTCGTCCCGCCGCTGGTCACCGACCGGAACCTGCGCGGCCTGCACGACCGGGCCGCCAACACCATCGTGATCAGGGTCTGACGGCAGCGCGGCTGACGACGGCGCGCCGCCCGGGGCTGCCTGCTGGTCAGCGGGTGCGGGGGCGGGGCTGGCGGGGCATCCGGCCGGTCCGGGGCATCGGGCCCTTGGGCGCCTGCAGGGATTGCGGCAGCGCCTTCAGCCGGTAGTTGAGCTCGGTGACCTCGCCGGACTTCAGGTTCCGGGGCAGCCGCATGATCTTCCGCTGCAGCCGCCGGATCGGCACCTGGCCCTCGTCGTTGCCGACCTGGAAGTCATAGATCGGCGTCTCGAAGGCGACCCGGGAAATCCGCTTCTTCTCCGCGGCGAGCAGGCTCGGCAGCCTGGTCGGTGAGCCCTCGCCGACCAGCACCACCCCGGGCTGGCCGACCGCGCGGTGCACCACATCCATGTTCCGGTTCGCTGACACGGCCGGAGTGACGGTCCAGTTGCCGCGCATGCTCTGCAGGATGGCTGCGGCCGCGCCGGGCTGGCCCTCGATCGCCGAGTACTGCGCAGACTGGGCGTAGCGGCCGAACAGGATCATCGCCGTGGCCAGCCCGGCGACGATGCCTACCGGCAGGAGCACGTCGAGCAGGCCCGTGAGCAGCCCGACCACGACCACGACGGCAATGATCCCGACAGCGGCGAGCGCGACGAGCGGCAACGCCCTGGGATTGTTCTCGCGGATGATCCCCGCGACCATGCGGATCTGCTTGATACGGCCGGGGGGCACCGCATCCGCCCCACCCGTCTGGTTCGCCGTGCCTGCGGGCTTGTTCGCCATGGAGGGCAGGATACGAGTCAGCGGGCCTGGGGGGAAACTGCCGTCTCCGGTTCCGCTGCCCAGGCCTCTTGGCGGGGCCCGGTCCGGCGGGCCATCGCCTCGCGGTAGAGCCGCCCCGCCCGGTAGGACGAGCGGACCAGCGGGCCCGCCATCACCCCGGAGAAACCGAGGCCCCGCGCCTCAGCGGCCAGCTCGTCGAACTCCTCCGGCGGCACCCAGCGCTCGACCGGGTGATGCAGCGCCGAGGGCCGCAGGTACTGGGTGATGGTCAGCAGCTCGCACCCGGCCGCGCGCAGGCCGGCCATGGCCTCGCGCACCTCGCTGACGTCCTCGCCGAGGCCGAGGATCAGGTTGGACTTGGTGACCAGCCCGGCCGCCCGGGCCTGGGCGATCACGGTCAGCGAGCGCTCGTACCGGAAACCGGGCCGGATCCGCTTGAAGATCCGGGGCACGGTCTCGATGTTGTGCGCCAGGACCTCCGGCCGCGTATCGAAGACCACGGACAGCCGGTCCGGGAGCGCGTTGAAGTCCGGGATCAGCAGCTCGACGCCGCAGCCGGGCACGGCCGCGTGGATCTCACGGCAGGTCTGCCCGTACAGCCAGGCGCCGCCATCCGGCAGGTCGTCCCGGGCCACCCCGGTGACCGTCGCGTACCGCAGGCCCATCGTGGCCACGGACCCGGCCACCCGGCGCGGCTCGTCGGTGTCCAGCGGTTCCGGCTTGCCGGTGGCGATCTGGCAGAAGTCGCAGCGCCGGGTGCACTGGTCGCCGCCGATCAGGAAGGTGGCCTCGCGGTCCTCCCAGCACTCGAAGATGTTCGGGCAGCCTGCCTCCTCGCACACCGTGTGCAGGCCTTCCCGGCGGACGAGGCTCTTCAGCGCGGTGTACTCCGGGCCGGTCCGCAGCCGGGTCTTGATCCACGGCGGCTTCTTCTCGATCGGGGTCTGGCTGTTGCGTGCTTCCAGGCGGAGCAGCTTGCGTCCCTCAGGTGCCATTACCACGAGTCCAGCCTACGTCGGTCCGGGCCCAGCACCTGCCACCACCTGCGGAAACAGCCTGTGAGCTGGGGAATCCCAGCCTTGTGGCTCCGCTGCTGTTGCCCCGCCGTGCGCCCTGGCGTGCCGCTGCGCGCCCGTCACAGCAGTTTCTCGAGGTGATCAGCGGCGGTCGTGGCACCGCCGGCCGCCGCGAACGAGTCCCGCACCACTCCCGCGGCAGCGCGGTAGGAAGGATCATCGAGGACCGCCCGGACCGCGTCGCGCAGGTCGGTGGCGCGCAGCTGGTCGATGCGCAGCCCTACCCCGGCCCCGGCGTCGGCGACTTGCCTGGCGATGATCGGCTGGTCGTCCCGTAGTGGCGTGACGACCAGCGGCAGGCCATAGGCGAGCGCTTCGCACACGGTGTTGTGGCCGCCATGGCACACCACGGCGGACATGTGCGGGAGCAGGGCCAGCTGCGGCACGTGCCCAGCGAACAGGATGTGCGGCGGAGCCTGGTCACCGGGCGGGGCCGCGAGCACAGCCTGGAGTTCCCCGCCCAGGTCGGCCAGCGCGTCGATCACCGTCCGGAAGAACTGCGGCCCGGCCGGGCCGTTGAGGGTCCCCAACGACACCAGCAGGTGCCGTCGCGCGGGATCAAGCCATTCCCACGGGAACGACGATCCGCGGTCGGGCCGCTGGGCCAGGGCCGGCCCGGTGAACACATACTGGGCGCCGAAGCGGCTGGTGTCCCCGATCAGGGCCGCCGTCGTGAACACCAGCACGAGCCGGCCGGAGAAACGCAGGTCGACCGGATCGCTGACGCCGCACCCCAGCTGAAAAGCGGTCATCTGGTCGCGGATCCACGCTTCGATCTCCTGCATGGCCGCCAGCGGCCGGAGCAGTTCGCCCGGCGTACTGGCCGATGTCACCCACACGATCCCTGCCTGCCGCGCGGCGACCGCCCCGGCGATGGCCTGCTGGTCGGCGACCACCATCTGTGGTGCGAAGCGCGCGACGGCATCGGCTACGCCAGGCAGCATCGCGTGGGCCAGCGGCATGATGAAGCCCTCCCAGAAGAACTTCAGCGCCGCGGGCCCGCGCGGCGGCCGCCGGTGGTTCTGCGCAGCGGCCAGCCGGGCGTCGAACGCGTCGTCGATCACCGGGAAGAACCCGGCGCTCCCGGGTAGCAGCGACGGCAGCGCCGCCGGGTGGCCGGCCCAGGCGACGTCGTGGCCCCGCGCGGCGAGCTCCGCCCCGACCGCGACCGTCGGGTTGATGTGACCAGTCAGCGGCGGGACCACGAACAGGATCCGGCTCATCCGGCCAGGCTCCGCACCGGCACCATCACACGATCGTGATCAGCTAAGACCGGCATAGCGAGCCTTCCCGCAGCCGGGCGCCCAGGATCTCCCGGGGATCTTGGAAACCCCACCGCACCTGTGCCCCGCCCAGCGCCATAGCCACATTCTCCTGGGTCACCATTCACATTACAGCCCATGCCGGGAACCTGGCCGGCCATTCGGGCCACGCCGCAGGCGCCCATCCGGTGGCCGCAGCCAAATGTCCTTGCCGCATGGCACATGATTGCCGCGCCGCCAGATGATTGCCACGCCGTCAGATGGTTGCCCGGCCTGGCTGCCGCACATACGCTTTGGCCAACAGAACGGCGGGACGCCGGGAGCAGGCGCCTGCGCCGCGGACCAGGTTCGCCGGCTCGTGACCGCGCCGCGCAGGTTCAGTACGAGCTGGCGCGGGACAAGAACGCCAGCCGCCAGGAGGTTGCCGCCCCATGCACCCGGGCCCCGGCCAGCTGCACATGATGCGCGGATTCACTACTGATTCGTCGGTGACCAAGCAGCAGCTGACGCGGGGGACCGTCCGCAGGATCGTGGGATACGCGCGGCCCTATCGCTGGGATCTCGCGGTCTTCCTGCTGGCCGCCGCACTGGATGCGGTGATCACGGTCACCATCCCGGTGCTGCTCGGGGTGATCATCGACCGCGGCGTCCTGCCGAAACGGGTCGATATCGTGCTGTGGGGCGCCGCGGCCGTTGCCGGGCTGGCCATCTTGGACGCGTTCCTCAACTTCGCCCAGCGCTGGTACACCGCGCGGGTCGGTGAGGGCCTGATCTACGACCTGCGCACGCAGGTGTTCGGCCACGTGCAGCAGCAGCCATTAGCGTTCTTCACCCGGGCGCAGACCGGCTCGCTGGTCAGCAGGCTGAACAGCGACGTGATCGGCGCGCAGCAGGCGCTCACCACGACGCTGGTGTCTACGGTGTCCAGCACGCTGCAGCTGATCCTGGTGCTGGTCACGATGCTCTACTTCTCTTGGCTGGTCACGGTCATAGCCCTGCTCCTGATACCCATGTTCATCATCCCGGCCCGCCTGGTCGGGCGCAGGCTGCAGCGGCTGACCAGGGAGTCGATGCAGCTCAACGCGGCGATGGGCTCGACGATGACCGAGCGGTTCAATGTCGCTGGCGCGATGCTGGCGAAGCTGTTCGGCCGGCCGCAGGAGGAGTCCGGCGTGTTCGCCGGGCGGGCGGCCAAGGTCAGGGACATCGGCGTGGTCCAGGCGATGTACGGCAGCTCGTTGTTCATCGCGCTGACGCTGCTCGCGTCGCTGTCCACCGCGGTGGTCTACGGCGTGGGCGGCGACCTCGTCGTCCGCGGCGCCTTCCAGGTCGGCACGCTGGTTTCCCTGGCCCTGCTGCTGAACCGGCTGTACGGCCCGATCACCGCGCTGTCCAACGTCCAGGTCAATGTGATGACCGCGCTGGTCAGTTTTGACCGGGTGTTCGAGGTGCTCGACCTGAAGCCGCTGATCGAGGACCGGCCGGGCGCGGTACCGCTCGTGCTGGCGGCACAGGGCAACGGATCAGCCCCCACCGCCGGGCCAGCAGCGGACATTGCCTTCGACCACGTCTCGTTCCGCTACCCGGCCGCGTTCGAGGTCTCGCTCGCGTCGCTGGAGTCCATAGCCCTGCCCGCGCCCGAGCGCACGGATGGGCGGCTCGGCGTCCTGCACGACGTGAGCTTTACCGCCCCTGCCGGGCAGCTGACCGCCTTGGTCGGGCCCTCGGGCGCGGGCAAGACGACGATCACTCACCTGGTGTCCCGGCTGTATGACCCCAACGACGGCGTGGTGCGCATCGGCGGGTCCGACATCAGGGACGTGACTCAGCAGTCGCTGCACGACGCGGTCGGCGTGGTCACCCAGGATGCGCACCTGTTCCACGACACGATCCGGGCCAATCTCGAGTACGCCCGTCCCGGGGCGACCGAGAAGGAACTGGCCGAGGCATGCCGGGCGGCCCAGATCTGGGACCTGATCTCGCTGCTGCCTGACGGCCTGGACACCATCGTGGGCGATCGCGGCTACCGGCTGTCGGGCGGCGAGAAACAGCGGGTCGCCCTGGCCCGGCTGCTACTGAAGGCACCTGCCATCGTGGTGCTCGACGAGGCAACCGCGCATCTGGACTCCGAATCGGAAGCCGCCGTCCAGCAAGCGCTCAGGACAGCCCTGTCCGGCCGCACCTCGCTGGTCATTGCCCACCGGTTGTCCACCATCCGCGAGGCCGATCAGATCCTGGTCATCGACGACGGCCGGGTCCGCGAGCGCGGCCAGCACGCCGGGCTGCTCGCGTCCGGGGGGTTGTACGCCGACCTGTACCGGACCCAGTTCGCCCGCCAGGAGCCCGTCGGCGCTGGCCCGAGGCCAGGCCCGCCGGGAGAGCATTTCCCGCCACATCCGCCTCCGGGGGTTCCGGGTCTGGGTCCGTCGGGGCGGCCCTGGCGGCCGCCACCCGGCCCTGGCCAGTTCCACAGTCCGTGACCTGGCAGGTGACGCCGCACGCCCGGGGCAGCGCGAGCGCGGCCCGGGCCGTCAGGGCACCTGGCTCCCGCGGGCCGTCAGCCCGCCGGGCTGGACGGCGAGTGCAGCCACCCGAGCATGTCGGGCGGAGCCAGCTGGGCGGCCCGCGCGTAGTAGCCCGCTATCTCCTCGTCGTCGAGGATCTCGCGCCCGGCGCCCGGGGTGCCCCGGCGGAAGAACGAGGCAGTGTCCCGGAAGATCCCCGGGGTAGCCGGAACGAGGCTGTCCGCCTGGTCCCTCATGCGCTGGAACGTGGCCGCCTGGGTGAGGGCGGGCCAGGCCTGCTCCGGAACAGCTATCCCGAGCCGCCCGGCGATGGCGCGCATCTGACCCTCGAGGTCGGTGGACAGGTCGTCATAGTGCACCAGCAGCACATTCGGCTCGCCGCGCCGCGCCCAGGCATCGGACAGGTGCCACAGGACGCGGGGGAGCGACTCGGGGAACCCGTACGGGTCATCGTCATCCTTGATCCACCGCAGCAGGCTGTCGTGCAGCGATTCGCCGGGTTCGGGCGGCGTCACCTGGCCGGTCAGCTGCCCTGGCCGCGAATGGTCGATGTTGTCGAGGTGGTGGTGGAGCGACACGAACATGTCGAGCGGATGCCGGGCGGTGACAATGTAGGTGACCTGCGGGTGGAGCGGAATCCCGTCGAGCGGGGTATGCGTCTTGATGAACCGCCGGTGCGACTGCTCGGCCAGCTGGTCATACACGACATCAAGCGGCACGATCATGTGATCCAGCCACGGCGACAGGCGCCAGAGCGGGGCCGGGAGCTCGGGTCTCTGGAAGATCAGCAGGGCGCAGATCATCTGCATCCACGTCGTCCCGGTCCGGCGCCTGGTGCTGATCACGATGTCGCCGGGGCGATAGCGGAAGCCGAGCCACCGCCCGCTGTCCTCGTCAGGCGATTGGTAGTGGAACGGGGCTCTGGCCACGGCGGGAGCGTAACACGCAGGCCGGGCAGGGCCATCGGCGAGAATTGGCCAGCGCCACCCGGGCGAACCGGGCCGCCGTGCCCCGGGTCGCCCTGGCCAGCGAGTCCTCGGACGGCACCCAGGAACGGCTCGTCATCACGTACGGCAACTTCGTTCTCAGATGTATCCCAAACCTCAGTTGCCAACACAGCAAGCCAATGTGAGCGACGGCCCGGTAGCCTATCCTGGGAGCCAATGGTCAGGGACGTGTCTATGGCGGGGGCGACATATACATGATGCGAAAAGAGGAAGCCTGTCGGCTGGACAGCCCTGAGGCCCGCTCTCTGCGCGGCCCGGCACCGTTGCCAGAAAGGGCGGCGGCAATCGCTTCCGTCGGAAGCGCCTTTCCAGTCACGGCCTATTCGCAGGAAGAGATCGGGGTCCTCCTCGGCCTGGAGAACAGGGTCGTGCGGAAGCTTCTCCGTGCGCCGCACATCCAGAAGCGGCATCTCTATCTTCCCGCGCAGGACGCCCGCACAGGGCGCGTGTTCCCCGAGTCCGCAGCCGACCTCCACGCCAAGTTCCGGGACGGGGCACTCGAGATCGGGTCGCGCGCGATCCGCAGCGCGCTGGACGCCGTATCGCTGGCTACGGCGGATGTCGACTACCTGCTGTGTGTCACGTCCAGCGGCTTCATGGTCCCGGGGTTAAGCTCGCTCTTTTCGCGAGAACTCGGATTTAACCGCAAGCTGCTGCGGGCGGACGTCGTAGGCATGGGATGCAATGCCGGGCTGAATGGGCTGAACCCTGTCGTGCAGTGGGTCAGGAATCATCCGGGCCAGGTGGCGCTGCTGGTCTGCTGCGAGATCAACTCGGCGATGTATGTTCTTGATGACACCCCGCGAACTGGCATTGTCAACAGCCTTTTCGGTGACGGGGCAGCGGCGGTGGTATTGACCACTTATGCCGAGAATAACATCGGCCCGTTGCCTTCCGGGCCAGCACCATGTGTGATTGATTTCGAGAGCTTCTGCATCCCCGAGGAATGGGCGGCCATGCGGTTCGACTGGGATGAAAGTGCCGGGAAGTGGAGTTTTTTCCTTGATCGCGACATTCCTTACGTCATAGGCTTCAACGTCCGGGGTCCGCTGGAAAGGCTGCTGGAGCGAAATGGGCTGGATTTCTCTGCCATCAAGCACTGGGTACTGCACACCGGCGGTGGTGCGGTGATCGACTCGGTCAAGCTCAGTCTGGGCCTCGAGGAGCACGATATTCGTCACACGCGCTCGGTGCTGCGCGACTACGGGAACATCTCCAGCGGTAGCTTCCTGGTCAGTCTGGAGCGCCTGCTGGCCGAGGGCTGCGTGTCGGCTGGCGACCGGGGCGTCATGGTCACGATGGGCCCGGGGGCCCAGATCGAGGCCGCGCTCCTCCAGTTCGGGCAGGCCAGAACATGCTGACCGGGATCGATGAAAGCGACGGCGAGCGGGTACTGACGGCCCGGATCCATGAGGCGACGGTCGACGCCCAGATCCTCGGCTCGCTCGAGTCGGTGCTCGACGACGTCGAACACGGCGAGATCGAGAACTTCGTGCTTCAGTTCACCGGCGGCCCGGACTCGGTCACCGGAAAGTTCCCATCGTGGCGACCCGGACCGGCCCGTAGCGACATGCGGTATTTCGCCCGCTGGGATGACACTCTCGCCCGGATTTCCAGGCTGAAGGCCAAGACGCTGGCGGCCTACGAGGGCAGGGTCGGCCCGGCGGCTGTCCATGTCGGCTTGGTCATGGACCTGCGACTGGCCTCGGTGGAAGCCCGGCTGCAGCTGGGGAGCCTTTCCGAGGGGCGCTTCCCAGGTATGGGCGCGTACTGGCTGCCGAAATTTATCGGTCTCGGCAATGCGCGGAGAATTTTCCTGCTGGGCGAGGATCTGACGGCCGAGCACGCGTCCCGGCTCGGGTTGGTGGACGTGGTTGACGACACTGTTGATGCGGCAGTAGCTGCCACGATCAAGGCAATGCGCCCAGTAACGCCGGAGGCGGCGTGCTTTACCCGCCGGATCCTCGACGACTGCTATTTGCTGGAACCGGTGGCAGCGGCCGGGCTGGCTAAGGCAGCCCGATACAAGCTGGAAATGCCGGAGCATGACGACTAAGCGCCGCGGTGGGCAGCAGCGGGAGAAGGAGTAGTCAAATGGCCGAAACCCTCAGCCGTAGTTCGCCCTTCACAGGCACCGCTCTGCCGGCGGGGCAGCCGTTCTGGATCGTCGACGGGCGTGCCTACGATCTCACCGAGTGGGCGAAGATTCATCCGGGTGGTGCAACGTGGTTCGGGCCAAGCCAGGGCCGCGATATCAGCGCGCTGCTCCATACCTATCACCGGGATCCGGCCCGGCTGCAGAAGATTCTTGCCAGGTATGAGATTAAGGGTTTCACCGAGAAGGACATACTCCCCAAGCTAGGGGTACCTCCTTTCCTGCTGGATCCGGATTTCGACGCGACGACGGATCTGCCAAGACTAGATTATGCTGATGAAGGCAGCTTGCTCGCGGAGATCCGCCGTCAGGTGAATGCCAGGTTCTCCAAGCAGGCGCTGAAAAGGTACGACCGCTCCTTTGACGCGGTGACGTGGGTTATCGCCGCCGCGCACGTCGCGGCGCTGGCCCTCCTGATCACGAACCTCCTGCCTGCCTGGGCGTTCGTCGTCATCATGGTGGTGACGCGGACCGCGCTGGCCGGCGCGGGCCATTACCACCTGCACCGGAAGTGGCGGGACCGGCGCCGCTTCACCGTGCCGCTCGGGAAGGCCCTCTTCGACATCAACTACGTCGGCACCAGCCTGATCGGAACGGACGGGCATGTATTGCTGCACCACCCGTACATGGGCTCCGGAGCCGATGTGAAGAAGACGTTCTTCGATGGCATGCTCCGCCTGCATCCGCTCCTCCGGATCCCTGGTTACACGCTCCACAAGCTCGGCATCTGCCTGAGCGGGCTGTCTCTGCGAGCGCGCGAGATCGCCAGGTTCGAGGCGCCGGGCGGCCAGGCCCCCGTCCGGGCAGACTTCTGGCTCATCCGTGCGTGGATAGTGATCGAGTTCGCGGCGTGCCTGGCGACAGGCCACATCGTGGCCTGGCTGGTCCAGTTCTTCCTGACCTTGTGGTTCAACACCTTCCTCGTCGTCGCGAGCCATGACTTCGAGGAGTCGAACAGCGAGGCAGAACTCGCTCTGATCCCCGAGCCATTGCGGAACGACTGGGCGGCGCGGCAGATCTGCCTGAGCTACGACCTCAGCGTGGTAGGGAACCGCTGGATCGATCTTTTCCTCAGTGCCGGCCTGAGCCCGCACCGCGTCCACCACGTCTTGCCGTACCACGGGTCCGGGTTCGCCAACCTCGCCACCGAACAGACGGTCAGGGAGGTGTGTGCGCAAGCCGGCATTGCCTGGGAGCGTCCCCGGAATATGATCTTCGAGCGGCTGCCGATCGTCATGAAGCACTATCTTCTCTGCCCGGTGAAGCCTGCTCCGCCGCCGCCGCCCGCCATGCCGCCGCCGTCGGCCATCCCGCCGCCTTCCATGCCGCCGTCGGCGGCCATGCCGCCGCCCCCTCCCATGCCGCCATCGGCCATGCCGCCGCCTCCCATGCCGCCGGCATCGGCCATGCCGCCGCCTCCTCCGCAGGATCCGTCCCGCATGCCGCCTTCTCCGCCGGATCCGCTCCCGGTGCAGCCTCGTTCATCTGCCCGGCATCAGATCGGTGAACTCTTCCGCTACACGCTCGACGGCTGCCGGGGACTCGGCGTGTGATCGCAGCCGGGCGCGGGCTATCCAGCCGGCGGTGCCCGCCACGATCCCGCCCGCGCCCGCGATGACCAGCACCACCCGCGGGTTCAGCGGGGCCAGCAACCCGCCCGCCGCAGCCATGCCCAGTGAGGCCGCGCCGAACAGCAGGCCGGAGTACAGGGCGAAGACCCGCCCGGCCAGCGCGGCGGGTGCCCGGTGGTTCAGGAAGCTGCGGGTGGCGACCACCTCGACGCCGTTGGCCAGGCCGCCGACGCCGTAGGCGGCCGCCGCCTGCCAGAGCGTGACCGCGCCGCCCGCCAGGGCCACGCCCACGCCCGCGGCGATGGTGCCGCCGATCGTGGCCAGCGCCAGCCGTCGTTGCGGGAGCCGGCCGCCCGCCAGCGTGCCAGCCAGCATGCCAGCCGTCCACGCGGCGACGAGCAGGGAATAGCCCTCCGGGCCGGCCCGGAGCACGCCTTCGGCAAAGCTGACTTCGGCGACCACCGCCATGTTGCCGAACGTCACCATGACCGCGACCACCGCCACCAGCAGCCCGGCCTCGGCGTCAGCGCGCAGGAAGCGCAGCCCGGCGCTCAGCTGCTGGCCGAGCTTGTCCCGGCCGGCGCCCACGGCGCGCGGGGCCCCGTCCGGCTGGGTCCCGTCCGCGGGCCCGAGCCGCAGCAGCCACAGCCCGACCGCGCCCAGGCCGTACATGGCGGCGACGGCCGCGAGGGCCAGCCCGGTGCCCCCGGCCGCGGTCAGCAGACCGGCCAGCAGCGGTCCGGCGGTGAACCCGCCCCAGGTCGCGGCCTGCAGGTAGCCGTTGGCACGGGTCATCCCGTGCGGCCCGGCGAGCTGCGGGACGATCGCGCCCAGTCCGGGCTGCAGCACCGCCGCGCAGATCCCGAATCCGGCGGACAGCCCGAGAACCGGGCCGACACCAGTGATCCAGACCAGCGCGAGCGCCACCATGGTCTGGGCGACCGCCGCCGTGACCAGCACCGGCCGGGGGGGCAGCCGGTCGAGCAGCAGCCCGGCCACCGGCGCGAGCACGGTAATCGGCACGGTCACGGCGAGGAACACCGCGGCGACGGCCCAGGACGCGGCTGAGCCCTGGTAGACCCGGCTGGCTAGAGCCACCATGGCCAGGCCGTCACCAGCTGAGATCAGCACCTGCAGGGCAATGGCCAGCCGCAACGCAAACCAGCCGGCCGGGCCAGGAGGTGCGGCCGCGGGCCGCGGGCAGGGCGCGGCGGGAGAGACGGCCGCGTCAGCGGCCTGGGGGAGGGACACCGAATGCTCCTAGGACAAGGCGGGGCTACGACAGAAGTGCGCTGGTAGCGCGGCCGTTGGTCCTAGAACACGCCATCCAAGCTAGCATGCGCGTCCCGGTGCGCGCTCCTGTCGCGTGACCCGCCGGGTGACCCGGGAAGCGGGCGCACGGGTATCGATGTGACGAGCAGTGGCCTTGTCCGGGACCATTGAGGTATGCCAACGCAGTTCGATCCCCCCTCGGGGACACGTGATTTCCTGGCCGCTGAGCTCGAGGTGCGCGAGCGCGCGTTCGCGGTGATCCGATCGGTCTTCGCCCGCTACGGGTTCGAGCCGCTGCAGACCCCGGCGTTCGAGCGCCTGGACGTGCTACTGGGCAAGTACGGCGAAGACGGGGACAAGCTCATTTTCAAGATCCTCCGCCGTGGGGAGCACGAGGCGTCCGGCGAGGCCGACCTGGCGTTGCGGTACGACATGACGGTGCCACTGGCCCGGGTGGCTGCGGCCTACGGCAGCCAGCTGCCCACCCCGTACAAGCGGTACGCGATGGGCCCGGTGTGGCGGGCCGACCGGCCTGGCCGCGGCCGGTTCCGCGAGTTCACGCAGTGCGACGTGGACACGCTCGGCACGGCCTCGGCGCTGGCCGACGCCGAGGTGATCTGCGCCATCCACGATGTGCTGGCCGGGCTCGGCGTGCCGGGCTTCCGCTTCCTGCTCAACTCACGGCACGTGCTGGCCGGCCTGCTGGAGGCATTCGGGGTGCCCGCGGACCTCGGCCCGGGTGTCCTGATCACCCTGGACAAGCTGGACAAGCTGGCCCCCGCGGAGGTGAGCGCCGAGCTGGCCAGCCGGGGCCTGGCCGAGGCCACTGCGGCGGAACTGGTCGCCGCGATGACCGCCCCGGACGCCGCGGACCGGATCCGCGCGGCCCTCAAGCCCAGCGAGGAAGGCATAGCTGGCCTGGACGAGGTCGATGAGCTGCTCCGCCTGCTGTCCGCCGGGATCCCGGCGGAGCGGGTCGATTTCGCCCCGCGGCTGGTGCGCGGGCTGAGCTACTACACCGGGCCGATCTGGGAGGTCGTGGCGGAAGGTGTGCCTGGCTCGATCTCCGCTGGCGGCCGATATGACCACCTGATCGAGCAGCTGGGCGGGCCTGATGTGCGCGCCACCGGCGGATCGCTGGGCATCGAGCGGATCCTGCTGCTGCTCCCGGGCGGCGGCACGGGCCCGGTCAACCGGCTGGACGTGGCCGTGACCGTGCTGGGCGGGGAGTTCGCCGACCGTGACTTCGCCTTCGCCGCCGCGGCGCGGGCCGCAGGCCTGCGGGCCAGCGTTTACCTCGGCTCGTCGGGGAAGCTCGGCCGGCAGCTCAAGTGGGCCAGTGACCAGGGCGCGCGATGGGCCTTGATCTACGGCCGGACGGAGGACGAGGCGGGCATCGTGACCGTGCGGGACATGACCAGCGGCGAGCAGGCCGCGGTGACAGCCGCGGACCTGCCCGGCTACCTGGCCCAGCTGAGCCGCTAGCCGCCGCGGGCCAGGCGCTTCCCGCCGGGTCAGCCTGCTGTCACCGGCACGCTGGCCGCGGGCAGCAGGCTGACCAGGTCTGAGCGCCGCCAGGAGCCCGCTCCGAGCACCTCGGCGAGCTGGAGCTCAACCGCGGTAAGCACCTCGGCCGCCGGCACCGGCCGGCCGGCTTCCACGGACAGGCTGGTCACGCCCGCGTCACGGATGCCGCACGGCACGATGCGGTCGAACCAGGCCAGGTCGCAGTCGCAGTTCAGGGCGAACCCGTGCATGGTGACGCCGCGGGAGACCCGGATGCCGACCGCGCCCACCTTCCGGTCCTGCTGCCCGGGCCCGCCCGGCAGCCACACCCCGCTGCGGCCCTCGACCCGGGTGGTGGTCACGCCAGCGGCCGCGCACACCCGGATCAGGGCCTCCTCGATGGCCCGCACGTAAGCGATGACGTCGATCGGCTCACCCAGCCGGACGATCGGGTAACCGACCAGCTGACCGGGCCCGTGCCAGGTGATCTTGCCGCCCCGGTCCACGTCGATCACGGGTGCCCCGGCGTCGCCGAGCGGGCGGTCAAGCGGGCTGGTCCGCTTGCCCGCCGTGTACACCGGCTGGTGCTCCAGGAGCAGGCAGGTATCCGGGATCGCGCCGCTGACCCGCTGCCCATGCAGGTGCCGCTGCAGTTCCCAGCCGTCCAGGTAGGGGACGGCGCGGTCGCGGAAACCCGCGTGGACGTAGACCAGCTCGCTGCTCACCCTGCCCACGATATCCGGGCCTGGCGGACCCGCCCTGTCCTGGCCGGCCGGATTCCCAGGCAAAGCTCAGCCGCTGCGATGGGGAAGCATGCGGTGAGCGGGGTAGTTACCCGTTAGGAGGTGTTCGCGTGATTAGTGAGGATGAGCTGAGGCGGATGAGCCCGCATGAGCGGGCGGAACTCGCGCACGCCATCGCCGCCATCGACAGCCAGCAGCCGGCCGGCCTGGAGCCCTCCGGCGGCTTCGCCCAGCGGCACCGTACCCTCCTGCTGCTCGCCATCGTGGGCTGCTGCGTGGTGCTGGCCGCCTGGACCGGGGTGCTGGCCGTTTCGCTGCCGCGGTATTACCGGGCGGGCGACTGGCGTGGCGCCTGGGTGGGTTTTGACCTCGCCCTGCTCATCGCGTTCGCGATGACCGCGTGGGCCGCCTGGCGGCACCGCCAGCTGGTAATCATCTGCCTGGTCGTGCTGGCCACCTTGCTGTGCTGCGACGCCTGGTTCGATGTCACGCTGGACCTGCGCACCAGCGGTTTCCTGGTGAGCCTGCTGATGGCGCTGTTCGTGGAACTGCCGCTGGCCGCGCTGGCCGCGATCGGGGCCCGCCGCCTGATGCGGCTGACGTTCGCCGTGGTAGGCAAGCTCGCCGGGGTCCCGGGCCCGGTGGGGCCGCTCTGGCGGGTGCCGCTGTACGGCCTGGCCGAGCGCGGCTTCCGCCGCCTGATACCGGCGGAGCCGCACGCCTCAGCGATGCCGGACGCCGCCAGCCGGGCCGAGGTCGCTGCGGGCCGTCTGGCCGACGCCCGCCAGGACACAGCCCTGGACGGCCGGCCGGAATGGCCCAGTGAAGCCGGGCAGCCCTGCCAGAACTGGGCCCGTTAACCCCGGGCGGCGGCCCCGGCGGGCTGGAGCTCGGCGGCCAGCGCACTGGCCAGGATGGGATGAGTGAACTCGAAGCCGGCCTGGGCCAGCTTTTTCGGCAGCACCCGGGCGCTGGTCATCAGGTCGCTGGTGACCCCGCCGAGCGCGATGGTCAGCACCGGGGACGGGATGCTCAGCAACGCGGGCCGGTGCACCACGGCCGCCAGGGCCGCGGTGAACTCGGCATTGGTCTGCGGGTTCGGCGCGGTGAGATTGACCGGCCCGGAGATCTCCTGGTGATCGATGAGGAACCGGGCGATGCGCAGCCAGTCAGCCAGCGCCACCCAGCTCATGTACTGGGTGCCCGCGCCCAGCCGGGCACCCAGCCCGAGCCGGAACGGCGGCAGCATCCGGCCCAGCACCCCGCCGTGCCGGGACAGCACGATGCCGGATCGCAGGGTGGCCACGCGCAGGCCAGCCGCGCGCGCCGGGTCAGCGGAAGCCTCCCAGTCCCGGACCACGCCGGCCAGGAAGCCGCTGCCGGGCGGCGCGGATTCGTCCACGTCCCGCCCGCCGGTGTCGCCGTACCAGCCGATCGCCGACCCGGACAGCAGCACCGCGGGCGGCTGGTCCATGCCCGCCAGGAAGGAGGCGAGCGCCCGGGTGCCCTGAACCCGGCTGTTCCTGATCTCCCGCTTGTACGACTCGGTCCAGCGGTGGTCGGCCACCCCTGCCCCGGCGAGGTGCACCACCGCGTCCACGCCGTCCAGCGCTCCCCGGGCCAGGCCACCCAGCGGCGCCACCGGGTCCCAGGCGAGCTGGCTGGGGCTGGCCGGGGTCCGGCGGACCAGGGTGACCACCTGGTGGCCGTCGCCGCGGAGGGCTGTCACCAGGGCGCTGCCGATCAGCCCGGACGCTCCGGTCACCGCGACTTTCATAGCTGTCCCCGTTTCGCACGCTGCTGAGCAGTTCGCTGCTGAGCCGTTCGCTGCTGAGCCGTTCGCTGCAGAGTGTTCGCTACTGAGTGTTCGCTACTGAGTGTTCGCGGCTAGCTGCCCGGCTGGTTGCGCCCTCCTTAAAGCCCGAGTTCTGCTTCGAACGCCCCTTCTTCCAGCCGGGACTTCACGGTGATCAGGAACCGCGCGGCGTCAGCCCCGTCCACTAGCCGGTGGTCGTAGCTCAGCGCCAGGTAGATCATGGACCGCACGGCGATCACCTCGCCGAGCGAGGGGTCCTGGACGACCACGGGCCGGCGCACCACGGTGCCCGTGCCCAGGATGCCCACCTGGGGCTGGTTGATGATGGGCGTGTCGAACAGTGCCCCGCGGCTGCCGGTGTTGGTGAGGGTGAACGTGCCGCCGGCCAGGTCATCCGGGCTCACCTGGCCCGCCCGGGTCCGCGCGGCCAGGTCAGCGATCTTCCGGGCCAGCCCGCCCACGTTGAGGTCGCCCGCGTTGCGGATGACTGGGACCATCAGGCCGCGGTCGGTGTCCACGGCTATGCCGAGATGCTCGGCGTCGTGGTATACGACCTGGTTCCCGTCCGGCTCGATGCTCGCGTTGAGTTTCGGATGGACCTTCAGCGCTTCCACCGCGGCCAGGGCAAAGAACGGCAGGAAGGAGAGCTTGACGCTCTCACGGGCCTCGAAATCGGCCTTGGCCCGGTCCCGCAGCCGGGCGATCGCGGTGACGTCCACCTCAACCACCGTGGTGAGCTGCGCCGACGTCTGCAGGGACTCGACCATGCGGCGGGCGATCAGCTGCCGGGCCCGGGACATCCGCTCGGTGGTGCCGCGCAGTGAGGACGGCTCGATGGCCCGGCGCGCCGGCGCGGGCTGAGCTGGCGCCGACGGGGCCGGTGCGGGCTGAGCCTGGGCCGGGCCTGGCACCGCCGCGGGCTGAGCCTGCGCTGGTGCCGCGGCTGGCTGGGCCGAGGCCGGCTCGTCCACGAATTCCGGCGCTGGCTGGGCGCTGGCCGCGTCACGGCGGGCCCGGGCCGCGTCGATCACGTCCTGCTTGCGGATCCGCCCGCCCACGCCCGTGCCGGCCACGGAGGCCAGGTCCACGCCGTGCTCAGCCGCCAGCTTGCGCACCAGCGGGGTCACATAGGGCCCGTCCGCGCTGCCCAGCGGTGCACCCGGTCCGGCGGCGGGCGCCGCAGCGGGCGGAGCGGCTGGCGCAGGCGGCGCGGCCTGGGCCGGCGCCCAGGCGCTGGCGGGCTGCGCCTGGGCGCCGGGCGCCTGGGCGGCGGGCGCCTGGGCGGGCGGGCTAGCCTGGCTGCCGAGTTCCGGCGGGGGGCCAGCGGCCGGCGCCTGCGGCTGGTTCCCGCCCTGGTCGTATGCGGCGGGCTGGTAGTCGCCCTGCTGCCCGTAGCCGGCGGGCTGGTAGCCGCCCTGCTGCGGATACCCGCCCGGCTGGTAACCGGCCTGGGCCGGGACGGGATGCTGCCCGGTCAGCCCCGAGCTGGGGTAGGGGAAGCCCTCCGGTTCGGTACCGCCCGGGCTGGCTGGCTCGGCCTGGCCGTCTGGCGCAGGCTCCGCCGGGTACTGCCCGGCTGGCTGCTGCTCCGGGTAACCGTCGTCCGCGGGGACCTCGGCTGGCTGGCCCTCCGCTCCGGTTTCGTCGATGACAGCGAGCTCGGCGCCCACCTCCACCGTCTCGTCCTCGGCGACGGTAATCCCGCGCAGGATGCCGGCCACCGGCGAGGGAATCTCGGTGTCGACTTTGTCCGTGGAGACCTCGAGCAGCGGCTCGTCCGCCTCCACCCGCTCGCCCTCCTTCTTCAGCCAGCGCGTTACGGTGCCCTCGGTAACGCTCTCACCGAGCTGGGGCATGGATACGGAGACCGACATGGCTTCCCGTGACTCCTTCGCTGTTCGACGCTCACAGATACTCGCGGCGCTGGGGTGGGTGCGCGCCTGCCCGGCAGGTTACGCGTGCACGTGCAGCGGCTTCCCGGCGAGCGCGAGGTGCGCTTCGCCGATCGCCTCGGACTGGGTGGGGTGCGGGTGGATCAGCTGGGCGACGTCGTACGGCAGCGCCTCCCAGTTGTAGATCAGCTGGCCCTCGGCGATCAGCTCGCCAGCCCGCGAGCCGACCAGGTGAATGCCGAGGACTGGCCCCGGCTGACCATCCGGGCCGCCGCTGGCCGCGGCGATCACCTTGGCCGCGCCCTGGGTCTGCAGGATGACGCTCTTGCCGTTGCCGCCGAGGTTGTAGGTGAATTCGGTGACCTCGATACCGCGCTCGGCCGCGATCGCGGAGGTGATCCCGACCGAGGCGACCTCCGGCTCGCTGTAGGTGATACGCGGTACCCCGTCGTAGTCGATGGGGGTTACCCTGAGCCCGGCCAGCCGCTCCGCGACGCCGATGCCCTCGGCGAAGCCGACATGGGCCAGCTGCAGCCCCGGGATCAGGTCGCCCACCGCGGACACCGTGGGCACGTTGGTCTGGCAGTACTCATCGACCGTGACGTAGCCGCGGTCCATCGCGACCCCCGCTTCGGCGTAGCCGAGCCCGGCCGAGACCGGGCCCCGGCCCACCGCCACCAGGAGCAGATCGGCGTCCAGCGTCTTGCCGCCCTCCAGGGTGACCGTGACGCCGCTGCCGGATTCCTTGACGCCGTCAAATCGGGCGCCCAGCTCGTACTTGATGCCGCGCCGCCGGAAAGCCCGCTCCAGCAGCTTGGAACTTGACTCCTCCTCCGGCGGCAGCAGATGCGGCAGCATCTCGACGATCGTGACGTCCGCGCCGAACGACCGCCACACGCTGGCGAACTCCACCCCGATGACACCACCGCCGAGGATGATCACTGAGCGCGGAACCTGCTCCAGCCGCAGCGCATGGTCGCTGGTGATCACCCGCTCGCCGTCGATCTCCAGGCCGGGCAGGCTCTTCGCCTCCGATCCGGTGGCCAGCACCACGTGCGCGCCGTCGTAGACCGTGTCGCCCACTCTGACCTGGGTGGGCGACACCAGGCGCCCGTCACCGTAGATGATCTCGACCTTGCGGCTGGCCAGCGTGCTCTGCAGGCCCTTCCACAGCCGGTCCACGACCTTGTCCTTGTAGGCGTTCACGCCCGGCATGTCGATGCCGTCGAGGGTGGACCTCACCCCGAAGGCTTCACCGTCGCGGGCGTGGTCAGCGATCTCCGCGGCATGCAGCAGCGCCTTGGTCGGGATGCAGCCACGGTGCAGGCAGGTGCCGCCGACCCGGTCCTTCTCGATGAGGGCGACCCGCTTGCCCAGTTCGGCCGCGCGCAGCGCGCAGGCGTAGCCCCCGCTGCCCCCGCCCAGGATGACGATGTCGTAGGACCCGTTACTCTCCGCCACCAGAAATGCTCCTTGCTCCGATCAGCCTTCCCGACCGTAATGTCCCAGCCGCCGGCTACCCAGCCCCGGCTAGAGCCTTCCCTCTGCCACGTCCATGGCCACCTGCACCAGGGCCCGGGTCGCCGCGCCCGTGCCGCCCTTCGGGGTATACCCGTATGCGGCGCCCTCATTGAAAGCTGGCCCGGCGACATCCAGATGCACCCAGCGCACCCCGGCAGGCACGAACTCGCGCAGGAACAGCCCGGCCACCAGCATCCCGCCGAACCGGTCCGCGGCCACGTTGGCCAGGTCCGCCACGGCGGAATCCAGGCCCTTGCGTAGTTCCGCGGGCAGCGGCATCGGCCACATGGCCTCGCCAGCCTGGGCGGCCGCGGCCACTACCGCGTCCCGCGCCGCGTCATCGTTGGCCATCACCCCGGCGATCCGCGGGCCCAGCGCGACCAGCTGGGCGCCGGTCAGCGTGGCCACGTCCACGATCAGGTCGGGGGAGTCAGCGGCGGACCGGGCGAGGGCGTCGGCCAGCACCAGCCGGCCCTCGGCGTCGGTGTTCAGTACCTCGACCGTGGTGCCGCCGTAGATGGTGATCACGTCGGAGGGCCGCTGCGCGGTGCCACTCGGCATGTTCTCGGCCAGCGGCAGGTAGCCGACGACCCGTACCGGCGGACCCAGGGCGGCGATGGCCTGCAGCGCGGCCAGGACCGCCGCCGCACCACCCATGTCCGACTTCATGGTCTCCATGGACTTCGGCGGCTTCAGGGAGAGCCCGCCGGAGTCGAAGGTGATGCCCTTCCCCACGAAGACCACGGTCTTCAGCTCCCCGGCCTGGCCTGCTCCGGCCTGGGCCGGGGTGTACTCGAGCCGGACCAGGCGCGGCGGATGCATGGAGCCCTGGCCCACCCCGAGGATGCCGCCGTAACCCTGCTCCGCGAGGGCCTTCTCGTCCAGCACCTCGGCGTCCAGCCCCGAGGCGGCCGCCACCCGTTCCGCCTCGCTGGCCAGCGTGGCCGGCACCAGGTCAGAGGGTGCGGTGTTGACCAGATCGCGGGCCAGCATCACGGCGCTGGCCAGTGCCTCGGCCACAGGGACCGCCGCAGCAGCGCCATCGGCCGCGGTCAGCACCGTGATCGCGGCGGGACCAGTGGCCGCGGGCCGGTACCGGCTGAAGGAGTAGCTGCCGAGCAGTGCGCCGAGCGCGACCGCCGTGGCCTCGCCCGCGTCCCGGGCAGGCAGGGCTAGCGCGACCCGGCGCCCGCCAGCCGCGGCGGTGCCGTCGTCCGGGGGAACAGCCAGGGCGCGGACCGCGGCCCCAGCCGCCCGGCGCAGGCTCTCGGCATCGAACGAGCCCAGGTCCTGGCCTGCGCCGCCGTTACCGGTAGCGCCCGCACTGCCGGCCCGGCCGATGCTCACCGCGGCGATCAGCGGCGCGGTGACCTGCCCGCCACCAGGAAGCTTGATGACCTCGTCAGCCTGGCCGGTGGCGCCCACCGCGGCCAGCGTGCGGGCCAGGGTACCGCCGAGGGCGGCATCGATGTCCTCTGCGCCGGGCGCAGGCACTAGCCCATCCGGGCCCTTTAGCACACCAACGACGATGGCGTCCGCGTCGGCCGAGCGGGCTGGGGTGTTACTGAGGCTGAGCGTCGTGGTCACCCACCCGATGCTAGTCCCTGCCCAGCCGCGCCGATGACCCGTCACGAGCGCTGGCCGCCCGCCTGGTCAGCCTCTAAATGGGACGGCACGCTAGCGAGCGCGGCACGTCGGTCACGGTGGGCGGGTAAACGCCCGCCGCGTTCGGCTCCGGTGGCGCGGCATGCTGGCGGTAGCTCGCCGGACAGCGGGCGGTATGCCGGATGTCTCGATGGTGACCAGTGGGTTATGCGTTCACTACAACACAGATCTAACGATTGTCACTTCTAAGATATGACAACGGTTATCCTGATCTCGCCAGCGACATGGTCAGCTGAGGAGTTGCGGTGGCGTGGGGGAGGGTCGGCCCTGGACCGGCGGCTGGTACGGAAGTGGACCGGCGGGCTGGTACGGAATGAGGAATGGTGAGCAGGCGGTGAACGGGGGAGCAACGCTGGCCCGGGCGGGCTCAGTGGCCTTCCTCTTCCTCGGCGTAGACGCGGGCCGCGTAGTCGTCCAGCGCCTGCTGGCAGCTCTCCAGGAACTTCTCGGCGGCTGGCCGGCCGCTGGCGCCGAACGCGTCCCGCTGGCGGACCCGGGCGAACCAGTTCCGCAGCTTGACCAGGTCGACCTCATTCTCTTCCAGTTCGGCGTAGGTGAAGTGGTCCGCCACGTACTCCTTCTTCACCTGGGCCAGGAAGTCCTCGCAGCGGTTGACGATCTCCTCGTACTCGTCGTTCCGGGCGGCCTGGAACGCGGCCCGGACATCGGGCTCGCCCGCCAGTACCTGGCAGGACAGCAGCGCGGCGGTGCCCTCCATCTCCAGGATCTGGCTGCGCAGCTTCCGCAGCGCCCGTTCCGCGCTCACACTCGCAGGCAGCGCGGCTGCGGAATTCTGCAGGTAGATGGCGCCGAGGCTCTTCAGCCTCCGCCACACCGCGGCGCGCAGCCGACTGGGCTCGGACGGCACCCGGTACACGAGCAGCAGCCAGCCCCCGCCCGCCGCGCCCTGGTCGTCGGCCATGGTGCCATTGTCGCAGAGAACCGTGGCCTGACCGCGCTGCCGCGCGCTAGGCGGCGGTGCGCTATCCCGCCGCTGGAGGCGATGTGAATTCCGTTGCCCTTTTCCTGACCGTCTTCATCGCCTGTGCCGTCGAGGCCGTTGAGGCGCTGACCATCGTGCTGGCGGCCGGCCTGACCCGGGAATGGCGCTCGACCTTCCAGGGCATGGCGGTGGCGCTGGTGGTCCTCGCGGTGGTGGTCGCCGCGCTCGGCCCGGCCCTCACCCTGGTCCCGCTGGGCGCGCTCCGGCTGGTGGTGGGTGCGCTGCTGGCCGTGTTCGGGCTGCAATGGCTGCGCAAGGCGATCCTGCGCGCGTCCGGCTACAAGGAACTGCACGACGAGGCTGGCATCTACGCCCGGCAGGTGGCCGCGGCCGAGTCCGCGACCCCCGGCGGCAGGCACGGCGTGCACGACTGGTATGCGTTCACCCTGTCGTTCAAGGGCGTGCTGCTGGAGGGCCTGGAGGTGGTGTTCATCGCCATCACCTTCGGTGCCAACCAGCGGAATCCCGGCCTGGCCGCGGTGGCCGCGGTGGCCGCGGTGCTGGTGATCGCCGGGGTGGGCGTGGCGGCCCGGGCGCCGCTGGCCCGGGTGCCCGAGAACATCATGAAGTTCGCCGTCGGCATCATGCTCACCTCCTTCGGCATCTTCTGGGGCGCCGAGGGCGCGGGGGTGAAGTGGCCCGGCAACGACGCCGCGCTGCTGGCCGTCATCCCGCTGATCGCCGTGGTGTCGGTCGGCTACACCGCGCTGCTCCGCCGGTCCCGGGCGGCCGCGCAGCTCGTGCCGGTGCCGGTGCCGTCCTCGTCCCCGACCACCCGATAGGCAGGTTGCGCTATGCGCCGGCTCCGCTCTTTTGGCTCGTTCTGGTACGACTTCATCGTCGGTGACGACTGGCGCGGCGCGGCCGTGGTCGCGGTCGCGCTGGCGGCCACCGCGCTGCTGGTTCACCTGGCCGGGATCAACGCCTGGTGGCTGGTGCCGGTCTGCGTGCTGGGTGCCCTCGGCTGGTCGCTGCGCCGCGCCACTGCCAGCAGCCCCTGACGCCGGGATCAGCCACGGTCGCGGCCTGATAAACCGCCGGCCGTCCCGGCCCGGACCAGGCCGGTCTCGTAGGCGAACACGACCGCCTGGACCCGGTCGCGCAGCCCGAGCTTGGCCAGCACCCGGCCGACATGGGTCTTCACCGTCGCCTCGGACACGAACAGGCGCTGCGCGATCTCGGTGTTGGACAGTCCCCGGGCCACGTGTGACAGCACCTCCCGCTCGCGGCTGGTCAGTCCCTCCAGTGCGGCCGGCGCCGGGGCGCCTGCCGCCGGGAACAGCGGGGCGAAGCGGTCGATCAGGCGCCGCGTGGTGGACGGCGCGACGACCGCGTCGCCGGAGTGCACCGCGCGGATCGCGAACAGCAGCTCCTCTGGCGGCACGTCCTTCAGCAGGAACCCGCTGGCCCCGGCCTTCAGCGCGGCATAGGCGTACTCATCGAGGTCGAACGTGGTCAGCATGAGCACCCGGGGCCGCTCCCCGGCCTGGCAGATCCGCCGGGTCGTCTCGATGCCATCGAGTGCCGGCATCCGCACGTCCATCACTGCCACGTCGGCCGGCCGGGACTGCAGCAGCCGGATCGCGGCGAGCCCGTCGCCGGCCTCGCCCACGACGGACATGTCGTCCTGGGCGTCGAGCACCATCCGGAACCCGGTCCGCACCAGTTCCTGGTCATCGACCAGCAGGATCCGGATGCTCATGCCAGCGCCGCCGGGTCGCTCGCGGGTGCGGGTACCAGCCGGGGCGCCGGTGCCTGCGCGGGCGCGGGCGCGACCGGCCGGTGCCCGGGAGTGAGCGGCAGCCTGGCCATGACCTGGTACCCGCTGTCCGGCCGGGGGCCTGCCGCCAGGGTGCCGCCGTACAGGGCGACCCGCTCGCGCATGCCGGTCAGCCCATGCCCCGCGCCGTCGGCGGCCGCGGCCGCGCCGTGCCCGTCGTCGGTGATCCGCAGCACCAGCACGTCCTCGCAGTACTGCAGCAGCACCTCGGCCGAGGCGGCCGGGCCGCCGTGCTTACGGGTATTGGTCAGTGATTCCTGCACGATCCGGTAGGCGGCCAGGGCCATCCCGCCGGGCAGCGGCCCGGGCACGCCCTGGACCGTGAAGGAAACCGTGAGCCCGGCCGCCCGGGTGTGCTCCAGCAACTCGCCCAGCTGGCCGATGCCGGGCAGCGGGGCCAGCCCGGTCTCATGGTTCTCGCTGCGCAGGACGCCGAGCAGGCGGCGCATCTCGGCCAGCGCCTGGCGCCCGGTGCTGGCGATCGCGCCGAGCGCCTCGCGGGCCCGCTCCGGCGAGCTGTCCAGGGCGTAGGACGCCCCGTCCGCCTGCACCACCATCACGCTGACGTTGTGCGCGACGACATCGTGCAGCTCACGGGCGATCCTGGCCCGCTCGGTCGCGGCCGCGACCTGGGCCTGGGCGTCCCGTTCCTGTTCCAGCCGGGCGGCCCGGTCCTCGAGTGCGGCGTAGTAGGCCCGCCGGTAGCGCATGGAGTCGCCGAGCACCCAGGCGATCAGCGAAGGCCCGGTCACCATGATCGAGCCGACGATGATCCAGTTGAGCACGCTCAGCCCGGCCGGGGCCCACTGGGTCACGCTGACCGCCGTGCCCAGCATGCAGATCACCAGCCCGGGCACGGAGAGCCGGCGGGGCCGGTAGGCGGCCAGCGTGTACAGCAGGATCAGCAGCGGCAGGTCCATCGCGTTGACCCGGAAGCTCAGCAGCACCTGCACGCCACCGACGACGACGGCCACGGCGAACGCGGCCACCGGGTAGACCCGGCGGAACACGATCGGCGCGGCCAGCGCGAGCACCAGCGGAATCATCAGCAGCCCGCCCGATGCGACCACCGAAGCCAGGCCGATGAACATGATCGCGGCGGCCAGCATGCCGTCCACCAGCGTCGGGTGCCGGCGCAGCCAGGCGTACAGGGCAGCCACGGGACCAGGGTACGGCGCGGCCCGCGCCAGCGTCGTCATCCTCCGGGGTGGGCCCGGGTCATCCCGGCGGGGGAGGATCCGCAGCCAGGATGCTGCCTGCCCGGTTGAGACAATTACAGGCCAGGATGCGATACATTTCCGTTTTGCGCGATACCCCGAATGGTGGGTAACGGCGGGTCCGCGGCCCTGGTCCGGGCCTGCTCGCCGGCAGATTGGTGCGGATGTGGTGCTGCCACAGATAGCCGGGGACGACGGTCCCGTGCCGCCGCGGCGGCACGGGCCGGATCTGGCCGACCTCGCCGTCTTCACGCTGGACCCGGCGGGCCAGGTCGATTCGTGGTCGGTGACCGCCGCCCGCCTGTTCGGCCGCACCGCCGCCGAGGTCGCCGGGCACGATGTCGGTGATGTGCTGCTGGCCGGCCCGGGACAGCGCGACCAGTTCCGGGCGGCCCTGGCGGAGGTGGCCGCCGGGCGGGTCTGGGCTGGCACCTTCACCGTGCCCACCGCGGGCGGGGACGGCCAGGTCGCCCTGCACTGCGAGCCGCTGGCCGGGGTGGGCAGCGGAATCCTGGTGCTGGCCCGGCGGGCCTCGCCGCGCTCGGGCTCGGACCTGTTAAGCGAGGCGGCGACCCGGATCGGGACCACGCTGGACCTGTCCCGGACGGCACGAGAGGCGGCCGAGGTCGCGGTGCCCGCGTTCGCCGATGCAGCTGCGTTCTTCGTGTCGGAGCGGCTGCTCGTGGCCGACGAACCCGGCCTGGCCGCGGTCACCGGGCCCACGGCGGTGGTCCGGCGGCTGGCCGCGCGGCGGGCCGGCCAGCCTGCGGCGGCCACCGACAGCCTGCTGCGCCCGGGTGAGGTGCTCGTGTTCGGCCCGGACTCGCCCAGCTACGACGCGATGACCACCGGCCGCCCGGTGCGCTACGACCGGCTGGACAGCGAGACCGCGGGGCAGCTCGCCCGCCGTCCCGGGGGCCGGGACATCGGCTCGGCCTTCACTTCGTTCCTGGCCGTGCCGCTCGAGGCGCGCGGGTCGGTGCTCGGCTGCGCGACGTTCGCCCGGGCTGCGGGCAGCCCCGGCTTCGGCCCGGTGGACATCGCGCTGGCGGGCGAGCTCGTGTCCCGGGCCGCGGTGTGCATCGACAATGCCCGGCTGTATCGCCGGGAGCGGCGCGCGGCGTTCGCCCTGCAGCAGGGCCTGCTGCCCGCGGAGCCGCGGGTGCCCGCGGCCATTGCCGTGGCGCACCGCTACCTGCCGGTGGGGGCCAGTGTGGTGGGCGGTGACTGGCACGACATCGTCCCGCTGCCCGGCAGCCGCGCCGCGCTGATCTTGGGCGACGCGATGGGCCACGGCCCGGAAGCGGCCGCGGTCATGGTGCAGTTGCGCACCGCCGCGCACACCCTGGCCGACGTGGAGCTACCGCCGGAAGAGGTGCTGGGCAGGCTGGACCGGATGGCTGCCGGGATGCCTGCGGCCCCGTTCGCCACCTGTGTCTGCGCGGTGGTGGACGCGGCCGCGAGCTCGTGCGTGGTGGCCACGGCTGGCCACCCGCCCCCGGTGCTCGCGCTGGCGGACGGGACCACCATGGTGCTGGACCTGCCCATCGGGCTGCCGCTGGGCCTGGCCGCCGGATCCTTCGAGGCCGTGCGGGTCAGCCTGCCGCCCGCGGCCACCCTCGCCCTGTTCACCGATGGGCTGGTGGAAAGCCGGACCAGGCCGCTGGATGACGGCCTGGCCGCATTGCGCGGCGCGCTCAGCTCCACCCTGCGCGATGCCGCGGGCACGCTGGACAGCAGCTGCGAGGCGGTGACCCAGATGCTGCGCCAGCGTGGCGAAGACGACATCACCCTGGTGCTGGCGCGAATCCGCCGCTGAGCAGGGGCTTGCGGGAGCACCGGCACGGCGCTGCCGTGGCCAGGGCAGCACGGCCCAGCGAGATGCGTTGGAGCTGGCCGGGGGCCTAGGGTGCCCTGGTGGCGGATTGCCTTTTCTGCGGGATCGTCGCGGGCTCGGTCCGCGCGCACATCGTGGCCGCGGACAGCGTCGTGGTGGCCTTCCTCGACACCAGGCCGGTGTTCAAGGGGCACCTGCTGCTCGTGCCGCGGGAGCATTACGAGACCCTGGCCACGCTGCCGGAGGACCTGGTCGGCCCGGTGTTCCGCTGGGCGCGTCGGCTCAGCGCGGTGCTGCCAGCCGCGCTCGGCGCGCAGGGCAGCTTCGTCGCGGTCAACAACGTCGTCAGCCAGAGCGTCCTGCACCTGCACGTGCACGTGATACCCCGGACCAAAGGGGATGGCCTGCGCGGGTTCTTCTGGCCCCGGCAGAAGTACGCCGATGAGGCCGAGGCGGCGGGGTACGCAGCCCGGATCCGCGCTGCGCTGGCCGCCGGCTGGAGCCGTTCCCGGCCCTGGCGCCAGTTAAGTCAACCTGGCCTGGCCGGATACGCTGGCCCGGCCAGGCCAGGTTGACTCTCCCCCGGATCCCCCCCACTTCAGGATCCCCCCTGCTATTCCCCTGTGCCTGGGACGGGCGCGGCACGAGCCCGCAGGGGTCCCCCACCGGCGCACTCCGGATCACGCTGCGGGAGCAGATCCCTCGTGCGCCTTTGCCGGTGCCGTTTCCGGCACCTAGCCCGCCTGCCGTGACCGGCAGGTTCCCTGCGGGCCGTGTCAGCGCTCGCCCCGGGCTAGGCACAGCCAACCCGTTGCGGGGTAAGAGAGCCATCCCCGGACTGGGGGATCCGGTGCCCGCTGCGGCAGGGCCTAGAATGCGCGCTACCAGACGAATCCCCGCTCCGAGGCTTGCGCTTCCGGGCGGTACGCGCAGCCAGGAAGGCAGTGGTGGTCGAGCCAGCCCCGTCAGCCGCCGCACGTGTGGCCACCCCCTCCGGCCTCGTGGTCAGCATCCCCGAGGGAAGCCGGCTGGTGTTCGGCCGGGGGCCGGATGCCGACCTGACCATCGCGGCCGGGCGGGGGCTGTCCCGCCGGGCCGGGGTGATCAGCGCGCTGGGTGGCGGGGTCTGGATCGCGAACATCAGCCGGACCCACGCCCTGTACACCGAAGGGGATGGGTACCGGATCCGGCTGCCCCGGATGGAAGACCACGGCGAGCCGTCCGGCGGGTGGTACCTGCGGGCCGGGACCACCCTGGTCGGCTCCCGGGCCATGCTGGACGAGGGCCAGCCGCTGTGCGTGATGGTCTCCACCCAGTCGGGATGGGACGAGGACCTGATCAGCGGGCCGCGGTCGCGGCCCGGCGGCGACGACGTGACCCTGCTCCCGCTGTACCTCGACCCGATGACCAAGCTGTTCCTGGTCGCGCTGATGTGGTGCCACCCGTGGCTGCTGGACCCGGCCGGGACCACCCCGCTGCCACGCACCCCGGAGATCGCCCGGGCCGCGCTGGAGGTCACCGGGGCCTACCACGAGCTGGAGCGGTTCGACACCGACCAGTCCTTCCGGGACCGGCTGTCCGCCCGGGTCGCCGAGCACATCAAGGTGCTCCGGCGCAAGATCATCGACCGCGGGCTGGTCCGCGCCGACACCCGGCTGTCCGACGAGGTGGTCGTCCGGGTGCTGATCGAGAACCAGATCATCACCTCCGCGGACCTGGGCCGGCTCAACGACCCGGCGTGGTGCTCCCGGCAGGAAGACCTCTGGTGGACCCAGGAAGCCTGACCGGCGGCGCCGGCTGGACGGTGAAGCTGATCGAGGCCCGGCGGCCGCCTGCCCCGGTCACCACGACCAGGTGCAGGCCGGCCGGGATCTGCCCTTTCCAGAACACGTGTCCCTGGTCGATGGCGTAGTTGAAGGTGCCCACCCGGTCCACCGTGGGCCGGTACCGGGCTGAGCCGCGGCCCGCCAGCGTGACCGTGACCTGGGTCAGCGGGATGAACCCGCTGCCATGGATGATGAAAACCGTGTCGCCGTCCCCGATCGGCTGGTTGCGCCAGAGCTTGGGTGTCGTGCTCACCTCGGTCGGCGCAGCCGTGGGCGGTACCACTCCGGGCGGCGGGGGGAACTGCGGGTTGGCCGTGGGCGGCTCCGTGGCCACGGGATTGGGCCGGGCCTGCCAGCCGCCCAGCAGAACGCCGCCGATCAGCCCGCCCGCGAGCAGGGCCACCGCCGCGGCGGCCAGCCCGGCGACCCGGGCCGGCCGGCTCCGGAAGCGCCGCTGGCTGGTGGGCGGCACCGACGAGCTGGCGGAGGTGTCCTGGCCAGCGGGCCGCCGGGCCGGCCGTTCCCGTTCGACGCCGGCAAGGCGGTGTAGGACCCGAACGTGGCCTCACCTGGCTCGTCTGGTGCGCCTGCCGCGGCCACCTGGGGCTGCGGGCTGCGCTGGTATTCAGCGATCAGTGCGAGGGCTTCCCCGGGCAGGTAGGAGTGGCCTTCGCCCGGTGCGGGCGCGGCGTCCACGTACGGGGCGAGCTCGCTGAGCAGCGCGGCCGAGGTCGGCCGGTACCGGGGGCTGCGCTCCAGGCAGGCCGTGACGATGCCGGCCAGGTCGGCGGGCAGGCCGTCCAGGTCGGGCGGTTCGGTGGCCAGCCGGACCAGGACGTCCATCACGGTCTCGCCGTCATAGGGGGCGTGCCCGGTGGCGGCGTACAGCAGCGTGGCGCCGAGCGAGAACATGTCGCTGGCCGCAGTGGCCTGCCGGGTGTCCCGGGCCTGCTCGGGCGCCATGTAGGCGGGCGTGCCGACCGCCCCGTGGGTCACCGTGAGCTGGATCCGCTCCGCGGCCCGGGCCACCCCGAAATCGATCACGCGGGGGCCGTCCGGGGCCACCAGCACATTGGACGGTTTCAGGTCCCGGTGCACCAGGCCGGCGTTGTGGATCGACTCGAGCGCCTCGGCGCAGCCCGCGGCGAGCCACCGCACGGCGGGCACCGGCAGCGGGCCGCAGGCCCGGGTCAGCCGGCTCAGCGATGGGGCGGCCACGTAGGCCGTGGCCAGCCAGGGCACATCGGCGTCCGCGTCGGCCGCGACAACGGCAGCGGTGAATACCCCGCTGACCCGCCGGGCCGCGGCCACCTCGTGCGCGAAACGGGTCCGGAAACCGGCTTCCTCGGCGAATTCAATCTTGATTGTCTTGACCGCTACCAGCCGGCCGGCGGTGGACTTACCCAGGTAGACCTGGCCCATTGCGCCCGCCCCGAGGCGCCCGAGCACGGCGAATGGCCCGATTCGTTCCGGATCCCAACGACGCAGCGGCTCCATCGCGAGCTGCGGCACTATCATCGCCCTCCCACGGGCCGGCAAGGCTCAGTCACTATGATGCCGAGTTCAGCGGGTATCTGTGCCCTGCTTCCGGCGGGTGTGACCGAATTGGTTCATGCTGGCCGGGCCGCGCTGGCCGGGCCGGGCCGTGTTTCATCCCGGCCGGCCGGGTCCGTCCGGGCCGGGGCCCGCGGCCAGGCCGCAGCGTACGGCGTGGGGGTGCCATTTGCGCGTGCCGGGGCATATCGTCACGGTATGGGCAACCGGGGGATGGCTGGGCCGAGCCGCAATGGCCCGGGCACGGTATATCGGGGGGTGGCTGCTGTGGTAGTCGCGGACAGCGGCCCGTGCCGCGCGGCTGCGGGCCGCGCCGCCGGGTGAGCAGTGTGCGCGGGGCCCGCAAAGCCTCACTACGGCGGTTGATGGCCCGTTCCGTCAGCGCTGCTCCGCCGGCAGGGCAGGATGGAGCCATGAGGGATACCCGAACCACGGCCGTCGGGCTGCGGTCAGCGATCGAGCGAAGCGGTTACTACCCTGGCCTGGTAGCGGATGCGGTGTTCTCCGCCCTCGGCGCGGAAGCCGTGGTCTGTTATGTGGTCCAGGCTGATGCGCTGTTCGACCCGGCCATGGAAGTCCGGCGGCACATGACGGTCCTGGTGCTCACCCCCACCCGGCTGGTCTACTCGCACACCGACGAGAACCCGGCTGAGGACGAGCCAGGCTCGCGTCCCCAGGCGGAGACGAGCACCGAGGCCGTGCGCTTCTCCCGGATCTCCTCGGTCGCGGTGACCCGGGTGGTACCTGACCCGGCGTCCTACGTGCCCGGCGTGACGATGCCGACCGAGGTGGTGCTGACCATCGGCTGGAACGTGCTGTCGCACGTCGAACTCGAGCCAGCGCACTGCGGGGACGAGAACTGCGAGGCCGATCACGGCTACACCGGCACCATCACGGCCGACGACCTGACGATGCGGGTGAGCGAGGCAGCCGACGGCGGCGAAGCCGTGCGCCAGGTGCTCACGTTCGCGGCCGCGCTGACCGAAGCGACCACCCATCCTGGCCGCTGACGGGCAGCGGCGTGACCGATGAGCCGATGACGTCACCGATCCTGCCTCAGTACGGGGAGGGAAGCCTGCCCGACCTGGCCTGCTCCGTGCTGTGCTCGCTGGGCGTGCCCGGCGAGCCGAACCCGCTGGAGCTGCCGCCCACCTCACGGGCGTGCCTGCTGATCGTGGACGGCCTCGGCTGGGAACTGCTCCGCGACCACCCGGCCGCCGCGCCGTTCCTGTCCGAGCTGGCCCGCACCGGGCGGCCGCTGACCGCGGGCTTCCCGGCCACCACGGTGACCAGCCTGAGCTCGCTGGGCACCGGGCTGCCGCCGGGCTTGCACGGGATGCTCGGCTACCAGGTCGAGATCCCCGGCGCCAGCCGGCTGCTGAACGGGCTGCGCTGGGACCCGCAGGTGGACCCGCTGACCTGGCAGCCCGCGCCCACGATCTACCAGCGCGCCGCCGCGGCTGGGGTGGCCGCCTACCGGGTGGCGGCGAGAGCGCTCAGGAAGACCGGGTTTTCCGCGGCTGCGATGCGTGGCGCCGACTACCGCGCGGCGGACAGCCTCGGCGCGCTCGCCGGCCAGGGCCGCGACGCGCTCGCCGCCGCCGAGCGCAGCCTGGTCACCGTGTACCACTCCGAACTCGACGGCACCGGGCATTCCTTCGGCAGCCACTCCGACGCGTGGCACTTCCACCTGTCCCATGTGGACAAGCTGGCGGAGCAGCTGGCCGGGGCGCTGCCGCCGGGCGCCACCCTGCACGTCACCGCCGATCACGGCATGGTGGACGTAGCCGTGGCGGACCAGGTCGACGTGGACGAGGTGACGGCGCTGCGGGACGGCGTCCGGCTGCTCGGCGGTGAGCCACGGGCCCGGCACGTGTATGCGATCGACGGCGCCGCGGCTGACGTGCTGGCCACCTGGCAGGAGGTGCTCGGCAGCCGGGCCTGGGTCGTGTCCCGCGACGCGGCCGTCGAGGAAGGCTGGTTCGGCCCGGTCGATGTCCGCTTCGCTGGCCGGATCGGCGATGTGGTCGCTGCCCCGGCCGGCCCAGGGGCCATCGTGGCCACCAAGGCCGAGCCGCTGGAATCCTCGCTGATCGGCATGCATGGCTCGCTGACCGCAGCCGATCAGCTGGTGCCGTTGCTGAGCTACCCGGCCCGGTAACGTGCTGCTGGCGGCAGCCGGCCGAGTTGCCGGCGCCGTCATACGCGACTAGTTATCCACAGTCACGCATAGCTATACCGCGAGAGCAGCCGGTCGCTCATCCACAGCCGGGCCCCTGGTTATCCACAGGACGAACCGGGCTGGCCGCACATCGGGGCGGTTCCGGGCACACTACCGCCCAGGCCGGATGGAAAGGACAATGCGGTGGATTCACTCATCGATGTGGCGTCACTCGCCCGCCTGCTCACCGGGCCGCCCAGCGGGCCGGACGGCGGGCCGGACGCACGGCCGGTGGTGCTGGACGTCCGCTGGCGGCTGGGCGGACCACCCGGGATCGCCAGCTACCGTGCTGGCCATGTGGCTGGCGCGCGGTTCGCCGACCTGGAGCGTGACCTGGCGGGCCCGGCCGGGGCGGGCGGGCGGCATCCACTTCCCGGACCAGCACTGTTCCAGGCCGCCATGCGCCGGGCCGGAGTCCGGGACGGCCGTCCGGTCGTGGTCTGCGACGAGAACGATTCGCTGGCCGCGGCCCGCGCCTGGTGGCTGCTGCGCTACTTCGGCCACGAGCAGGTCCGGGTCCTCGATGGCGGCTACCAGGCCTGGCTGGCGGCTGGCCAGCCGGTCCAGGCGGAGGCCGCTGAGGGGGCCAGCGGGGCGCCGGCTGAGGGGGATTTCACCGCCCGGCCGGGCCACCTGCCGGTACTCGACGCCGCTGGCGCGGCGCACCTGGCGCGGGAGGGCGTGCTGCTCGACGCCCGCGCGGCCGAGCGCTACCGGGGTGAGGTGGAGCCGGCCGACCCGGTCGCTGGGCACATCCCGGGTGCGCTGAGCGCGCCTACCATCGGCAACGTCACCGCCGACGGCCACTTCCGCAGCCCGGCTGAGCTGCGCGCACGATTCACCAGCCTGGGCGCTGCGGCCGGCCCGCACGCCGCGGCCGGCCCGGCGGCGGGGCAGCCCGCCGTCGGGGTGTACTGCGGCTCCGGGGTGACCGCAGCACACGAGGTGCTGGCGCTGACCCTGGCGGGCGTCCCGGCCGCGCTGTACCCGGGCTCGTGGTCGCACTGGATCACCGATCCGGCCCGCCCGGTAGCTACCGGCCCGGCTCCGGGCTAGTGCTGGCCGCAGGGGTGTGCCCGGCGGGTTTCCTCCAGGAGTTCGCCGAGGCGGCGGGCATGGCGCAGCTAGAACTGCTCATAGTGCCCGGCCCAGTCCACGACCAGGCGCAGCGGGCGGGCATCCAGCCGGTAGTGCCGTTCCCGGCCCACCCGCTCCTCGGTGACCAGCCCTGCCTCCCGCAGCACCTTCAGGTGCTGGGACACCGCGGGCCGGCTCATCGCGAACGAGGCGGCCAGGTCATGCACGGGCTGCGCGCCGTGGCGGAGCAGATCGAGGATGGCCCGCCGGACCGGGCTGGCGATCGCGTCGAACACGTCCGCGTCAGTCACGGTGCCCGGGGGAGCAGCGGGACTGACCGCTATCAAGGACCGGCCTGCGGCGCCGGGGCGGTCGCCTGGAGGACGATGCCGTTGCCGTCCGGGTCGTCGAACGTGGCGAAGCGTCCCCAGGGCGCCTCCTGGATGGCGTCGATGCTCACCCCGCGGGCACGCAGCGCGGTGACGTCGGTGTCCAGGTCATCGGTTTCCAGCACGGTGCCCTTGACCGACCCCGCGGGCATGCTGGGGAACCAGGTCACCAGCGTGATTGAGGTCTGCGACCCGGGGGGCCGGACCTGGACCCAGCGCATGTCCGGGCCCATCGCGGTGTCCGAGACCAGTTCGAAGCCGAGTGTGTGCAGGTAGAAGTCCCGGGCCCGGTCCTGGTCGCTGACGGGCAGCGAGATGAGCTGAAGATGAGTGATAGCCATGGCAGGCGATAATAGGTAAGTAATCTCTTACCAGTCAAGCCCACTCCCTGGTCTCCCGGAACTGTTATCCAATTTCTAGGCCCGATCTCCAGAACGTGTTCCCTGACCGTCGTTCCAGCAGCGGTAAGGGAACACAAACGGGCACCAAGATCATCGGCCCTGCGGTCCGGGTGAGCGTGCTCCGTACCACGATCATGGAGAAACCGCTACGAGGGCGGGGCCAGGTCGTGCCGGGCGGTCAGCAACAGCCAGGTGAGGGCGCCGACCACCAGGGCAGGCGTGGCTGGGTGGCGACCGGCCACGGCCGCCGCCACGCCTGCCACCGCCACGGCGATCAGCACCCGGATGGCTAGCCCGGCCAGGACGGCCCCGGCGGATCCGGCTGGCCAGTGTGATCGGGCTGTACCTGCCCCAGGCCCGGCCTGGCGGCAGTACGGGCAGCGGTGCCGTGCCGCCCGCCCCGGCTGGGCCGCCCGGCCTCGCCGTGTCACCTATCCCCGCTCCGCTGCTCACCGCTGGGCCGCCTGCTCCGGCCAGGTCGGCCAGGGCCTCGCCGCGGCCTGATCTCGTGCGCAGCACCGTGTACGCCGCGGCGGCGCGGGCGAACCGGTCCGGGTCGCCGCCGTCGGCCCGGTCGGGGTGGGTGGCCGCGGCCAGCCGCCGCCAGGCGGCCCGCACGTCGTCGTCGGTCAGGCCGGCCTGGGTCGGCAGTCCCAGCGCGGCGAACGGATCGTGGCCACTGGCCCGGCTCATGGCGGCTCCGGGCCGAACGCCTCGTCCAGGAACGCGGCCAGCGCCGTGAGGGTGCCGGCCCTGGCGGCATCCGCCGCCTCCGGCGCCGCCGTGCGCCCAGGCAGCCGGCTGGGCACCGCCGCAGTGCCCGCGACGGCAGTGCCCGCGACCGTACTGGGCGCCCCGGCGCTGTGGCCCGCCGCCCGGACCGGGCCCGGGAGCGGCGCGGGCGCCGCGACCAGCCGCTTGACCTGGACGTAACTGACTCCGCCGCGGTAAATGTAGGCGGCCTGGCCGACGCCGAGGCCACGGATCAGCTCCGCGTCCACGACCGGCGTGCCCTCGGCCCGGGACAGGCCCTCATGCGCCCACAACGGCACGCCGAGCAGCCGCCGGGCGGTATCCACCACCCGCCGGGTACCCGCCAGTGCCGCGACCGGTTCCGGGTGCGGGGTGCGCAGCAGCCAGATGCCGCCATCTGCGGTGCTGGCCACCCGGTACCGCTCGTCCTCGTCCGCGGCCAGGCCCTGCCAGGACTGGGCGGACACCTGCACGGCCAGGCCCAGCGACCGGGCCCGCTCGTACAGTTGCCAGATCGGCAGCCGCCGGGAGACCGCGCTGAACTCGTCCACCGCGAGCAGGATCTCCCGCCGCCCGGCCGTACCCCGCGCCGCGGCGGATTCGGCCGCCCCGGCCGTACCCCGCGCCGCGGCGGATTCGGCCGCCCCGGCCGTACCCCGCGCCGGGACGGATTCGGCCGCCCCGGCCGCCGCGTACCAGGCCAGCATGTCCACCAGGGCACGGGCTTGCGCTTCGGCCACCGTGATCTCCGCGGTGCCCTCCAGGATGCAGTACCAGACGTCGGCGTCCGCGAAGCTCCCCGGTCCGTCCAGCCCGGCGCCCAGGCGGCGCAGCAGCGTACGGAACCGCAGCGCCACGTCACCGACCTGGCCGGCCGCGGTGCGCAACAGCGCGGCGTCGTCCGCGGTGCCTGCGGCCGCGTAGGCCATGGTGAGCCAGCCCGGGTCCAGCCGGCTCAGGAAGTCCGCGGCATTGGCGGGCGGCCCGCCCGGCGCGTCCACGGCCAGCCGGACGATGGCCTCCAGCACGTCGGCGTAATAAGCAGCCGAGCCGGTGCCGTGCTCGATCATGTCGGCCAGAGTGCTGGTGAGCTGGTGCGGCGGCAGCTGCCACAGGCACAGGGCCGCCTCGTCCGGCCAGATCGCGGTGCGGGCCGCGCCAGCGTCGCGCAGCACCCGGCGGACCCGGTCAGCGATGCGGCGTGAGTCGGCCCCGCCCTTGCAGTCCAGTACGACCAGCAGCGGCCGCGGTCCGGTCCCGGCCGCGTACTCCTGCCGCGCCCGGGCCATGAACCCGGCCCACAGCCGCAGCAACAGCGTGGTCTTGCCGGTCCCCGTGGTCCCGATGACCACCTGGTGCGAGCGCACCCGGGGGTACGGGACGGCCGCCAGCCGCACCGCGGGATGCCGCACCGTCCGGATGACGGCACCGGCCACGATGCTTCCGTTGCGGGAAATCAGCGGCACCGAGCCGGGCGCCGCGATCGTGGCCCGGGCGGTGCGCACCTGGTGCCGCCACTGCCGCTGGTCGAACGTGGCCGGGGCGCTGGGTGCGAGCCCGCCGCTGCCGGTCTGCATCGAGTAGATCCGCCAGGCCCAGGCCAGCCCGCCGGCCAGCAGCCCGAGCGGGATCGCGGCCGGGGCAATGGTGACCGCGGCCAGCAGGTACCGGCCGCCCATGACGTCGTGCCACATGGCCAGCCAGGCCAGGTACGGGGTGGCGGCCGCCCGCCGCGCCCCGCCCGCTGCGGCCGCGGCCAGCCACGCCGCTACCATCGGCAGGCACCAGGCGGCCGCGCGGTACAGCTGGCGCGGGGGCCAGCCGAGAAACCAGGCCAGTGCCACCGCATAGGCGGCGACGAGTGTCACCGGCGCGGCCAGGACAAGGCCCGCAACGCACACCACCACCCGAAACAGCCGCCACCCCAGCCGGAGGAGCCCGCGCGTGGCCAGGACCGCGAGGTAGCCGCGGATCACGGGACTGCCCCGGCGGCCGCCGGGGGAGGGCTGGGCGCCAGCCCGGCGGCCGCGGGCAGGCTGCGGATCTCCACCCGGGCGGCGTTGCCGCCCAGCGCCGCCCGGGCCCGGCGCACGGTGGGCCGGGCCGCGGCCGAGCACACGTACAGCACCCGCGCGTGCCGGGGCGGCTGGCCGGGCACCCGGACCTGCCCGGCCGGGCAGCCGTAGTCGCCGGTGCGGGTGAGGATCTCGGTCATGATGGCCGTGGTCCGCGGCACGGTCTTACGGGTGAGCTCCGCCTCGATGGCCCAGCATTCGCCCGCCCACGGCACGGTGTTAGCTGGCCCTGTGTTAGCTGGCCCTGTGTTAGCTGGCCCTGTGTTAGCTGGCCCTGTGTTAGCTGGCCCTGTGTTAGCTGGCCCTGTGTTAGCTGGCCCTGTGTTAGCTGGCCCTGTGCTGGTTAAGTCCGCGCTGTCCGGCCAGAGCACCTCGCCGTCCGGCAGATGCTCCCGCAACGGAACCCGGCTGCCCATCCTGGCCCGCAGCCGGCGTTCGCTGCGCCAGTGCGCGGCCGCTGCGGTGTACTCCGGGGTGCCCTCCAGGGCGAGCCGGACCGCGGTCACCGCGCGCAGGTGGGCGAGCCGGGACAGGGCCGGCGGAGCGGCCCGGTACGGCAGCCCGCAAGCGGCGAGCCCGGCCCTGGTCAGCCAGACCCAGGGGCTGCCCGGGCCCAGCCGGGCGGTGTCCGCGTACCCGCGCTGCCGCCAGCGCGCGGCGAGGGCCCGGGCCCGCGGCTCGGTCATGCCGAGCCTGGCCGCGAGCTGGTCGAGTTGCACGCCGTACATGTCGGCGGTGAATAACAGCCCGGCAATCTCGTGCTCGCTCACGCTTTCTACTACATCACGTTACCGTATCTGCTGTTAGGGCTGCTACGCTGGTTGCGACAACCAGATTGCCCGTGCGCAGGCGAGGTCGTTGGGGAAGACGCACCTCGGTTGCTCGCAGGGAGGTCTGGTGTCAGTTCATGGCGTGCTGCAGATCCATTCCGCACCCCCGGCGCTCTGCCAGCACATCGAGTGGGCAGTGGCGGGGCTTCTTGGCGTGCCCGTGGACCTGCCGTGGGTGAGTCAGCCCGCGGCCCCGGGTGCGCTTCGCGCTGAGCTGGCCTGGCATGGGCCGGTCGGCGCGGCCGGGGCCATCACATCAGCCCTGGCCGGCTGGAACCGGCTGCGGTTCGAGGTCACCGAAGAGGCCAGCCCCGGGTGTGACCCGGTCCGCTACAGCTATACCCCGTCGCTGGGCACGTTCTGCGGGGTGACCGGTGCCAACGGGGACATCATGGTGCCAGAGAATCGGCTGGTCGCCGCCATGACCGTAGCCGCCGCCGCGCGTTCCACCCTGCACTCGGTCACGAACACCAGCGTGGCCGCTGTCACGCTCGAGGCGGAGCTGGACCGGCTGCTGGGCCGGGCCTGGGACGCGGAACTCGAGACGTTCCGGTACGCGGCCGAGGGTGCCCCGGTCCGCTGGCTGCACGCCACCGGTTGATCCGGTGCGGCCGCCTGGCCGGCCCCTGGCCGGGCCCGTGAGCCGGGCCTATCATGAAGGCCAGGAGTTCCAGCTGCGCCAGGCGCGGGCAGCGGCGCCGGCGAGCCGGAGCATTCCCTGGAGGAGCGATGAACATCGAGGTCAAGGTACCCGATGACTGGTCCCCGGGACTGGCGCTCGCGGTGCAGCAGCTGATGCAGCGCGCGGTCGGCACCGGCTGGCCGCTCATCACCTGCCTGCGCGAGGACGTAACGCCCGAGCAGATGCAGGACATCGGCCAGCGGATCGAGGCCCTGGTCCGGGACGCTGGCCTGGCTGCGTGACGTCGGCGCCGTCAGGGCCGTCTTCGCCGTCAGGGCCGTCGGCGGACCGGGCGGCCCGGGTGATCCTGGACTGCGATCCGGGTATCGACGACGCCCTGGCCATCGCCTTCGCCTGCGGTCACCCCGGGCTGGAACTGGCCGGGGTGACCACGGTGAGCGGGAACGTGGACCTGGCGAAGGTCACCGCGAACGCGCTCAGCGTGCTGGAACTGGCGGGTGCCGCGGACGTGCCAGTGACCGCCGGGAGCGGGCGGCCGCTGCTGCGCGCCCCGCTGGATGCCCGCGATGTGCACGGCGAGTCAGGGCTGGGCGCCGCCCGGCTGCCCGCCGCGGCGCGGCCGCCAGCCAGCGGCCACGCGGTGGACTTCCTCATCGAGAAGATCGGCGCGGCCCCCGGTGCGATCACCCTGGTCGCCACCGGCCCGCTGACCAACATCGCGCTCGCGCTGCGGCGGGAGCCGCGGCTGGCCGGATGGGTGCGCGACTTCGTGATCATGGGCGGGTCGGCGGGCCGGGGCAACGTTACCCCCGCCGCCGAGTTCAACATCATGGTCGACCCCGAGGCGGCCGCGATCGTGTTCGCCGCCGGGTGGCAGGTGCGGATGGTCGGGCTGGACGTGACCCTGCAGGCCCGGGCCACGCCCGCGGTGCAGGAGCGGATGCGCGGCCTCGGCCAGCTCGCCGCCGACCTGCTGCTGCCGGGCCTCCTCGGCTACCGGAACGAGGCCAGCCATAGCGCGCTGGCCAGTGCCGCCGCAGACAGCGCCGCCGCAGACAGTGCCGCCGCAGACGGTGCTGCCGCAGACGGTGCTGCCGCAGACGGTGCTGCCGCAGACGGTGCTGCCGACGGTGCTGCCGCAGACGGTGCCGCCGCAGGCACTGCCGCCAGCGGGCCCGCGGTGCACGACGTGTGCGCGCTGGCGCTGGTGGCGGAGCCCGGCTTGTTCGGCTGCGTCCCGGCCCGGGTCGAGGTGGAGACCATGGGCCGGTGGACGGCCGGGATGACCGTCACGGACTTCGCCGCGGTCGCGGACACCCGGAACGCCCTGGTCGCGATGTCCATCGACGTGCCCGCGTTCTGGAAATCTGGTGCTGGCCAGCTACGCCCGGCTGCCCGCGGCGGTCCCGGCCCGCGGCCAGGCTGCCCGGTCCGGCCCGGGCGTCACCCGGGGGTCGCCGGAACCCGGCTGAACAGCCGGCCGGCGAGGTCGACTCCCACGACCGCGCCGCTCTCGTCGCGGCTGAAGAAGCCGCGCTGGCCCTTCATGCCGCCGTTAGTGAGGACGTATTCGTCCCCGTCGCCGGGCAGCAGGCCGATGCCGGCGGGCGGGTAGTCCGGGGGCAGCTCGGTGTCCGCCGCCGTACGGATCTCCGGTTTGATCCCGACCTCGAGCGTCAGCCCGATCCCGGTCGCGGCGATGGTGAGCGTCATCGCGTCGATCTCGTAACTCCCGGCGATCCCCCGGGACCGCGCCTCGTCATAGGGGAGGGGTTCCGGGTCCCGATCGGTCACCCCCAGGTAGCTCTGCAGCGCCCAGCGGACGATGGCCTGGTTGAAGGGGATGCCGTCCGGGCCGGAGTTGGACAGCGCGACCACGGCGAAGTCCCGTTCTGGCACGGTGAGCAGCTCGGCGAACTGGCCGTTCGCCGACCCACCGTGCCCGGCGGTGCGAACGCCATCCACGTCGCGCAGGAACCAGCCGATGCCGAGGGCGTCGCCGAGCGTGCTGCCCCGCAACGCGACCGTCGGTTCCTTCATCTGCCGCAGCACCTCGGCGGGCAATATCCGCTCACCGCCGTCCGCGCGGCCGTCGCCGAGATGGAACCGGGCCCAGCGGAGCTGGTCCGCCGCGGAGGACGCGAGGCCCCCGCCGGGGTTGTCGCCGCGCCAGCGCTTCCACAGCCGCGCGACGGCCAGCGTTCCGTCCTCGCCGGGATTGTGCCCGACGGCGAACCGCCGGGTCATGACCTCGTCGGCCGCGAAGAAACTGTGCGCCAGCCCCAGCGGCTCGAGCAGGAGCGAGGCGACGGCGCGCTCGTAGGTCAGGCCGGTGACCTTCTCCACGATCCGCCCGGCCAGGTTGTACCCCGCCTGGCTGTAGGAGGCCCGGGTGCCCGGCGGCGCGATCTGCTTCAGCTCGGTCAGCCGCGCCACATGGCTGGCCAGGGCGCCGTCCCCGGCGCCAGTGTCGGCGATGATCCCCCAGTCCAGCCCAGAGGTGTGGTTCAGCAGGTTCAGCACGGTGACCTGCGCCGCGGCTCGCTCGTCCGCGAGCCGGAGCTCGGGGACATACCGGCGCACCGGCGCGTCCAGCTCGACCTGTCCCGCCGCGACCAGGCGCATGAGCGCGGCCGCGGTATAGGTCTTGGTGACCGAGCCCAGCACGTACAGCGTGTCCCGGTCGACGGGCAGCGGGTTCTCGACGCTTGTCACGCCGTGGCACGCGTAACTCTCCCGGCCGTCCGCCCACACCCCGACGGCCACGCCCGGGATGCCGAACTTCGTGGCCGTCGCCGCGACGAAACCGGGCAACGTGTCTGCTGACATTCCCGTCCCCTTCCGCTTCTCTGCGCGCCCGGCGCCGGGCGGCCGGATGGCCTCGCAGCGACTTGCACAATGTTCAAGTAGAACGTTAGAGCATGAGTTGAACATTGTGCAAGTGGGTTCTTGAACTGCGTTCAAGAACGACGGCCGCTGCCCTATCGTGGGTGCATGACGCGCGACACGCTCACCCGCGAGCAGATCGTCACGGCGGCCATCGGCCTGCTCGACAGCGAAGGCCTGGAGGGCCTGAACATGCGCGCGCTAGGCCAGCGGCTGGGCTCCGCGGCCACCGCGGTCTACTGGCACGTGGGCAGCAAGGCCAACCTCATCGCCCTGGCCGGTGACCAGGTGTGGCACGAGATCGCGCTGCCCGACCTGGCCGCGGCCGGCTGGCGGGCGGCGGCCACGGCCATGGCCACCGACCTGCACGCGATGCTCACCCGCCATCCCTGGCTGGTGCAGGCCTTCGGCTCCTTCGTGGTGTACGGTCCCGGCAAGGCCCGCCACGATGACCACGGCCTCGCCCTCTATGAAGCCGCCGGGTTCACTGGCGCGCGGGCGGACCAGGCTGCCGCCACCGTGTTCACGTTCGTGCTGGGCCACGCCCTCGGCCCCGCCGCGGCGGCCTCGCTCACCAGGAAGCTCGGCCGCGATGGCGGTAACGCCGAGGAGCTGATGCGCGACAGCATGGCGAAAGCCAGCGAGGTAGCGGCGCAGTTCCCGCGGTTGCGCGCCCGCCTCGATACGGCCGCCGCTGGCTACGCCGCAGCACCCGACAACGCCTTCGAGTTCGGTCTGCACGCCATCCTCGACGGCCTGGAAGCTCAGCTGGCCGGGCTCAGCCGGTCTCCAGGGTGACCTCGACGTTGCCGCGGGTCGCGTTCGAGTACGGGCACACCTCATGCGCCGCCCCGGCCAGCGACCGGGTGACGTCGGCGTTCTGGCCCGGGATGGTCACCTTGAGCGTGACGGCCAGCCCGTACCCGCCGCCGGGCACGGTGCCGATCGACACGTCCGCCTCGACCAGCGAATCACTGGTATCCACGCCCGCGCGGCGGCCGACCACGGCCAGCGCGCCCTGGAAGCAGGCCGCGTAGCCCGCCGCGAACAGCTGCTCGGGGTTGGTGGCCCCGCTCGGGCCGCCCATCTCCTTGGGCGGCTGGAGGGTCACGTCGAGCAGGCCGTCGTCGGTGACCGCGTGACCGGACCGGCCGCCGGTCGCGGTGGCCCGGGCCGTGTACAGGGGCTTGACGAGCTGAGTCATGATTCCTCCAGGGACCGGGGGGACACCGTGCCGTCAAGGCCAACGACTGGCCGGGGCGGAGGATTCCGGCCGCGCGGCCCGGCCGGTCAGGCGGGCTGGGCCGCGGTGCGGAGGGCGAACCGGCTGAGGAGCGCCAGCAGGTAGAGCAAGCCGGTCAGGATCAGCAGGAACCGGTAGCCGGTGATCAGGGCCAGGTACTCCAGCGCGCCGCCGGCCATCGCCCCGAGCAGGTTCGCGGCGAACGCGGTGGTCGCGGTCTCCACATCGGCGAACCGCTGCGCGAAGATCAGGTTCGCGATGAACACCGGGGCGAAGGCCAGCGCGCCGCCGGCCAGGAACCGGGCTGCCACTGGCAGGCCGACCAGATCCTGCTGAGGTATCAACCAGGCCAGCAGCAACGCGGCGATCAGCGCGGCGTACAGCACCAGCGGGTGCGGCAGCCGGACCCGGCGGGCGGTCTCCACCGCCAGGTAGACCGCGACCAGGATGGCCGCCGTGACTAGTGCATTGACCAGCCAGGTACTCCCGAACAGCAGCGCGAAACCGACGATGTTCTTGGTCTCCAGCAGCAGGAACGCGGCGCCCATGAACGCCAGGTCGAGGTATACGCCGATCCGGCGCAGCGAACCACCGCCGATCCGGACGAACAGCAGCGAGGCCGCCAGGATCAGGCCCAGCATCCACAGGTAGGACGACGGGATCGTGTTGCGGGCCAGGTACGGGAACGGGTGGTCGTCGGTGGCGGGCGCGACCTTCGCGCCGCGCCACACGCTGGCGCAGTCCGGGACCGGGCCGTCCGGCTTGTCGGTCAGCACCGCCAGCCGCCGGCCGCCGAGCGGCGGCCCGACCTGCGCGCAGGGAGCGCGCTGGAACACCTCGGCCATGGTGGTGGCGTACCGGTTGAACAGGTACGGCGCGTAGTAGTTGTACATCGCCATGGTGCCGCCGGGAGCCAGCCGGGCCCGGGCCGCCTGGACCGACTGGAGGGTGAGCAGATAGCTCTCCAGCCGGAGGCTGGACTGCCCGTTGACCGCGGTCAGCGAATCGGGCAGGGCGAACAGGATCAGGTTGTACCGCCGCGTGGTGTTCTGCAGGAAGGCCCGCCCGTCGGCGCTGTGCGTGGTCACCCGCGGGCTGTCGTACGGGTGGTTGGGATGCTTGCCGCGGCCGATCTTGAGCAGCACCGGGTCGATCTCGACCGCGTCCACATGCCGCGCTCCCTCGGACAGCGCGACCGCCACGTCGTTGCCGGTGCCGGCCCCGACGATCAGGACGTTGTGCAGGGACGCCCGGGTCACGTGCTGGTACGGGTAGAAGTAGAACTTCTTCTGCTGGTGCAGCACGCTCAGCGAGCGGGCCGCCTGATAAGGGATGTTGTTCGCGGACACGTACAGGGCCGGGCTCTTCCCGGTCACCTCCGCGGAGATCTTGTAGTACGGCGACCACACCTCGTGCGGGGCTGCTGATTCCACGCCGAGCAGGATGACCACGACCGCGGCGGCGGCGTACTGCCACCACCGGGCGCCCCGGCCCAGGAGCAGCACCAGGCCGCCGGCGGCGATCACGCCCCAGGCCACCGGGGGCAGTTCCAGAAAGGACAGCAGGGTGAAGACCGCGATGCCGGCGATGCTGCCGAACACGTCCAGCCGGTAGGCCCGCAGCGGCTGGAATGCCACGAACAGCCGGGCTACGGCCTGCCCGTAGCCGGCCATCACCGTCGCGGCGAGCACGAAGATGACGCTCAGGCTGACCGGGCGGGGCAGCGCGTCGGTACCGAACAGCCCGCGGTAGGGATGCGGCCCGGCCAGCGTGGCCAGGATCACCGGGAAAGCCAGCACGAACGCCACCAGGGCGAGCAGGACGACCGGCGCCCAGCGGACGAAGTCCCGGCTGGACTTCGCGTTCAGGAAACCGACGCCGATGCCGAGGAAGCTGGCCAGCAGCACGAAGTTGGTGGCGTTGGTGACGTAGACGTTGTTGGCGGCCGTCCACCGGATCAGCGCCAGCTCCGCGAACAGCATGAGGAAGCTGGCGAAGGCTAGCCGGGCCGGGCTGCAGGCCGGGTCGTCGCTGGGCAGGCTGGGCGGGGCCAGCCCGGCCGTGGTCACCGCTGATCCAGCCTGGCTGTCTGCGCGCTCATCAGGAGACATAAGTCCCTGATGCTAACCGTCGGCCGCGGCCACCGCTTGACCGGCCCGGGATAATCCCGGGATCAGCGCTTGATCCGGGTATGACCCGATCTTTACTTATGTGCCAGCCGTCAGCTGGCGGTCAGCGGCGAACCGGCCATCCAGCCAGGCTGAGAACAGAGCCGCGGCATTGCCCGCGGCCACGCCCGCGGCCTGCTGCCAGCCGCGGCGGAGCTGGGCGGCCAGTTCCGGGCCGGGCCGCGGGCCCACCGAGGAGAGCCACGCCTCCATGATCGGGCCGGTCGCCTCCGGGTGAAACTGCAGGCCCAGGTGCGGCCCGGTGGCAAAGGCCTGCACCGAGACCGCGCCCCCGGCCAGCTGCCGGGTGCCTGCGGGCAGCTCGAAGCCATCCCGGTGCCAGGCCAGCCACGGCCCGGCGGGCACCTCCGGGTGCTCAGCGGCCAGCTGTATCCAGCCGATCTCCGGCTCCGGCAGCCGGTAGACCCGGGCGCCCAGAGCGCGGGCCAGTACCTGGCCGCCGAAGCAGATGCCGAGCAGCGGGATGTCATCGGCCAGCGCCCGGCCGGTCAGCGCCAGTTCCGCGGCCAGCCACGGCACCGAGTCGTCGAACGCGGTCTGCTCCGAGCCGAGCAGCACCACCCCGCGGAACCCGGACAGGGCAGCGGGCATGGGCTGGCCGGTGCCCGGGCGGACGATGTGCAGGGCCAGCCCGCGCTCCGTGGCCCAGCCGGCCAGCAGCCCGGCATGCGCGTCTGGCTCATGCTCGACGATCAGCAGGGGGCGCGGCTCCATCCGGTCTGGCCCGGTCAGAGCGGGATGTTCCCGTGCCGGCCGCGCCGCTGCGGTGCGGCCGCGATGGCCTGGGCGAGCGCCTGCCGGGTGGCGGCGGGCTCGATGACCTCGTCCACCACGCCGAGCGCCTGCGCGCGGGCCATCCCGCCCGCTTCCCGCTCGTGCTCCGCGGCTAGCTTGGCCTCTTCCTCAGCCAGGTGGTCGGCGGGCACGTCGGCCAGCGCCCGCCGGTGCAGGATGCGCACGGCCGCGACCGCGCCCATCACCGCCACCTCCGCGCCCGGCCAGGCGAACACCCTGGTCGCGCCCAGCGCCCGGGAGTTCATCGCGATGTACGCGCCGCCGAACGCCTTCCGGGTGACCACGGTCACCCGGGGCACGGTCGCCTCGGCGAAAGCGTGCAGCAGCTTCGCGCCGCGGCGGACCACCCCGTCCCACTCCTGGCCCACCCCGGGCAGGTAGCCAGGCACGTCCACGATCACCACGAGCGGCACCCCGAACGCGTCGCACATCCGGACGAACCGGGCCGCCTTCTCCGCCGACGTGGCGTCCAGGCAGCCGCCCAGCCGCAGCGGGTTGTTCGCGACCACGCCGACCGTCCGCCCGGCCAGCCGGCCGAGCATGGTCACCACGTTCGGCGCCCACCGGGGATGCAGCTCGAGGCCGGGCCGGTCCAGCAGCCGGTCCAGCACGGGGTGCACATCGTAGGCCCGGCGTACCGACTCGGGCAGCAGCGTGCCCAGGGCCGGGCCGTCGTCCGGCCCGGCCACCTGGCTGAGGTCCACCGCCCGCTGGTCGCCGAGCAGCACCGCCACCCGGCGGGCCTGGCTCAGCGCCTCCGCGTCGGTGGCCGTGACCAGGTGAACCACCCCGGACCGGCGGCTGTGCGGCTCCGGGCCGCCCAGCCGGGCCATGTCCACGTCCTCGCCGGTCACGCTGCGCACCACGTCCGGGCCGGTGACGAAGATCCGGCCGTGGTCGGACAGGATCACCACGTCGGTCAGGGCCGGGCCGTACGCCGCGCCGCCGGCCGCCGCGCCGAGCACCACGGAGATCTGCGGCACCACGCCCGACGCCCGGGTCATCGCCGCGAACACCGTGCCCACGGCGTGCAGGCTCTCCACGCCCTCGCGCAGCCGCGCGCCGCCGGAGTGCCACAGCCCGATCACCGGCGCGCCCTTGGCCACTGCCTCGTCATAGGCGGCGACGATCGCCGCGCAGCCCGCGCTGCCCATCGCGCCACCTTGCACCCGCGCGTCGCTGGCGAACGCCACGGCCGGCATGCCGTCGATGGTGCCGGCCCCCGTGACCACGCCGCTGTCGTCGTGCGGGGTGAGCAGCCGGACCGATCCGGCGTCGAACAGGGCGCCCAGCCGGGCTTCCGGGTCGCGCGAGATGGACGGCGCGACCGGGCTGCCCGCAGTGGCAGTTACCTGGGCAGCCGGGGGTCGGGCGGCCGATTCACGGCTGTCGAGTACGGTCACGGGAGCCTCCTGGCGGTAGGCCGAGACGAAAGTGCGGGACGACGGGAGAGACGTTCAGGCAGTGGTGAACACGAGCGTGACGTTGGCCCCGCCGAAACCGAACGAGTTGTTCAGCGCGGCCATCGGGGCACTGCCATGGCGAGCCAGCTCGCGCGGCTCGGTGGCGATGTCGATGCCGGCCTCGTCGTCGGGATCGTCCAGGTTGATGGTCGGCGGCGCGACATGGTCGCGCAGCGCGAGGATGGTGAACACGGATTCCACCGCGCCGGCCCCGCCCAGCAGGTGGCCGGTCATCGACTTGGTGGCCGACACCACGACCCCGGGGGCGGCGGCGCCCAGGGCCCGGGCGATGGACTGGCCTTCGATCACGTCGCCCGCCGGGGTGGACGTGGCGTGCGCGTTGACGTGCACGATCTGCTCGGCCGTGACGCCAGCGTCGGCGAGCGCGTGCTCGACGGCCCGGGTGATCCCGTCGCCGGACGGATCGGGCTGGGCAATGTGGTGGGCGTCCGAGGAGTACCCGGCGCCCGCCGCGATGGCGAGCACGGTGGCGCCGCGCCGGGCGGCGTGCTCCTCGGATTCGAGCACCACCACGCCTGCGCCCTCACCCAGCAGGAAGCCGTCGCGGCCCTTGTCGAACGGGCGGGAGGCGCGCTCCGGCTCGTCGTTCCGGGTGGACAGGGCCCGCATCGCGGCGAACGCGGCGATGTTCAGCGGGATGATCGCCGCTTCGGTGCCGCCAGCCAGCACCACGTCGGCCCGGCCGGACCTGATCATCTGGATGCCGTAGGCGATGGCCTCGGCGCCGGACGCGCACGCACTGACCGTGGTGTGCGCCCCGGCCCGCGCGTTCCGCTCGATGGCGATCCAGCCTGCCGCGCCGTTCGGCATGAGCATCGGCACGGCGAATGGGGACAGCCGCTGCCAGCCTTTCTCCTTGAGCGTGTCGTAAGCGGCGAGAGTGGACGAGACCCCGCCGATGCCGGTGGAGACAGCCACGCCGAGCCGGTCCGGGTCCACCTCCGGTGCCCCGGCGGTGGCCCAGGCCTCGCGGGCGGCCACGATCGCGAACTGCTCGCACCGGTCCAGCCGCCGCGCCTGCACGCGGTCGAGCACCGTCGCCGGGTCGACCGCGGCGGGCGCGGCGATCTGCACGGGCAGGCCAGCGGCCCAGTCCGGGTCAAGCTGGCTGGCCCCGCTCCGGCCAGCCAGCAGCGACTCCCAGGTTGCAGGAACATCCCCGCCCAGCGGCGTGGTCGCGCCAAGCCCGGTGACGACGACGCGTGGTTCATCTGCTCGCACTGTGAATCGCTCCCTTACTCAGTCCTGCGGTACTGCACCCGCCCGCAACAGGGCGGCAACGGCCCGGTCAGGCCGAGACCCCGGCGCCACGCACGTAGTTGACGACGTCCTGCACCGTCTTCAGGTTCTTCAGCTGGTCATCGGGGATCTCCACCCCGAACTTGTCCTGGGCTGCCACCGCGATCTCCACCATGGACAGCGAGTCGATGTCCAGGTCATCGACGAAGTTCTTGTCCGGGGTCACTTGGTCGGCGGGCACGCCAGCCACCTCGTCGATGATCTCGCCGAGGCCTGCCAGGATCTCCTGATCGGTCATGGCCATGGGATGCGTCTCCTTCGTGTGGTGATGGTCGGCCCCAGGTGGTCACCCGCAGGCCGCGGCGCGGTCAGGGTACCGTTATCACCTGGGCCGCATAGCTGATGCCCGCCCCGAAGCCGAGCAGCAGCACTGCCGCGCCCGAGCCGAGCTCACCGCGCTCGATCATCGCCGACAGGGCCAGCGGGATCGACGCGGACGAGGTGTTGCCCGAGTGCACGATGTCCTTGGCCACCAGCGCCTGCGGGGCCCCGATCTTCCGCGCGATGGCTTCAATGATGCGCAGGTTGGCCTGGTGCGGCACGAACGCCGCCAGCTGGCCAGGATCCACCCCCGCCGCCTCGCATGCTTTCCGTGCCACCGGGTGCAGCGCGGTGGTCGCCCAGCGGAACACCGCCTGCCCTTCCTGGAAGATGAACGACTGGCGGTCGGCGATGAAAATCTTGTCCGCCATCGTGCCGTCGCTGCCCCAGATCACCGGGCCGATGCCCGGGCCGTCCTCGTCGTCGGCCGGGCCGACCACCGCCGCGCCGGCTCCGTCCGCGAAGATGATGCAGGTTGACCGGTCGGTCCAGTCCACCCACTGGGACAGCTTCTCGGCCCCGATGACGAGCACGTGCTGGGAGCTGCCCGCACGGACCGCGTCCCGGGCGGTGCCCAGCGCGTAGCAGAACCCCGCGCACGCGGCATTCAGGTCGAACGCGCCTGGCGCCACGATGCCCAGCCGGGTGGCCACGGTGGCGGCGGTGTTCGGGATCGGCGCCTCGGCGGTGCAGGTGGCCACGATCACCAGGTCGATGTCGGCGGGGGACAGGCCGCTGGCGGCCAGCGCCTTGCCACCCGCCGCGACCGCCATGTCGGCCACGGTCTCGTCCGGTGCGGCGATCCGGCGGCTGGCGATGCCGACCCGGCTGCGGATCCACTCGTCGTTGGTCTCCACCGTCTCGGCCAGCTCGTCGTTGGTCACCACCCGGGCGGGCTGGTAGCCGCCGAACGCCAGGATCCGCGCCCCGGCGCTGCGGCCGGCACTACCTTCGGCGAGTCGCATCAATCAGGTCCCCTTCCGGTTCAGGCTGGGTCGGGCTGCGGCTGGAGCCGGATCAGCGGCTGCCCGGCGCTGACCGGGTCACCGTCCTCGACCAGCCACTCGATGACGGTGGCCGGGAACGGGGGCGTGATCACCTGCCGGCCACCGCGCTGCTCCACGTGGCCCAGCTCGGCCCCGGCCGGCAGGTGAGTCCCGGGCGGCGCCAGGGCCGCGCCCTCAGGCCCGCGGGAGAACGCGTGCCGGAAGGTGCCGGACGACGGTGCGACCAGCAGCCGCCATTCCGGCGCCTGCCCGTCCTCGGCCTGGCCGAGACCGCCGTGCTCGGCCAGCAGCGACCGCGCGGCCGGCAGGTCGTCCGGGGTCTTCAGTGCGGTCAGGGCCACCCCGCGCAGTTCCCGCCGGGCCAGCCCGGTCAGCGTCCCGGCGGGCGGCAGCTCGATCAGCGCACCTGCCCCCATGCTGGCCATGGCCCGCAGGCACAGGTTCCACCGGACCGGCGCGCTGACCTGGACGACGATCCGGCGGAGCCAGTCCTGGCCGGACCGGACCAGGGCGCCGTCCGCGTTGGACAGCAGCGGCAGCGCCGGGTCATGCACGGTGACTTCCGCCGCGGCCGCGCGGAGCATCTCCACCGCCGGGGTCATGTGCCGGGTGTGGAAGGCGCCGGCTACCGGAAGCGGGCGCAGCCGCGCGCCGGGCGGCGGGTCAGCCGCGAACGCGGCCAGCTGGTCCAGGGTCCCGGCCGCCACCACCTGCCCCGCGCCGTTGACGTTCGCCGGGGTGAGGCCGTGCGCCTCGATCGCGTCGAGCACCCCGGCCTCGTCGCCGCCGAGCACCGCGGTCATCCCGGTCGGCTGGACCGCGGCGGCCCGGGCCATGGCCGAGCTCCTGACCCGGACCAGGCGCATCGCGTCCTCGGGCGTGATCACGCCGGCGATGGCCCCGGCGGCCAGCTCGCCCACGCTGTGCCCGGCCACCACGGCGTCGGCCGTGCGGGCCGGGCCGAGCCCGCCGAACAGCACCTCGGTCGCGGCGATCGCCGCGGCGACCAGCAGCGGCTGGGCGACCGCGGTATCCCGGATCTGCTCGGCGTCCGCGGTGGTCCCGCTGCCGATCAGGTCCACGCCAGCCAGGTCAGACCAGGCGGCCAGGCGGTCCTTCACGCCGGGCAGTTCCAGCCACGGGGACAGGAAGCCGGGTACCTGCGCACCTTGGCCAGGAGCAGCGATGACGAGCATACTTCTACCCTGCACTGTAGAAGTCCGCTAGATGGGTGCGAAAGAGCACGAAGTTCGGCCGCCAAGCCTTGTTGGTTTGCTACAAATCATGTGCGATTGTGCACAAGATGGCCGAGCACGATGGCCACCCAGAGGGTGAAGCCGGCCCGGCCGTCGGCGGGGGTCAGCCCGGTCAGCTCACTGACCCGGCGCAGCCGGTAGCGGACGGTGTTCGGATGCACGAACAGCAGCCGGGCGGTCGCCTCCAGGGAGGAGCCCTGCTCCAGGTACGTGGTGACCGTGTCGAGCAGCGCGGTCCCGCCGCGGCGCAGCGGCTCGTACACCTCGGTGATCAGCTCCGCCCGGGCCGACTCGTCGCCGTCCAGGGCCCGTTCCGGCAGCAGTTCCCCGGCCAGCACCGGCCGGGGCGAATCGGGCCAGCCCGGGGCGGCGCGCAGGCCGGCCAGGGCGGCTGCTGCTGACGCGGCCGCGGACTCCAGGTCGGTCACGGACGGCCCGACCACCACCGGGCCGGCCCCGAACCGCCCGGCGATCTGGGCCGCGGCGGCCAGCGGGTCGGCCGCCCCGCCCAGCACCACCACCAGCCGGTTACCGTGCACCCCGGCGAGCAGGTCCAGCCGGGGCCGCCGCACGATCGCCCGCAGCTCCTGGATCAGGCTCTCCGGCTCGCTGTCGTCCGCGTACCCAACGATCACCGCCACCGGCGAGTGCGACCAGTTCAGCGCCGAGGCCCAGGACTGGAGCCCTTCACCCACCTCGCCGCGGACCAGCGAGTCCACCACGAGGGCTTCCAGCCGGGCGTCCCAGGCCCCGCGGGCCTCGGCGGTCCGCGCGTACACCTGCGCGGCGCCGAAGGCGATCTCCCGGGTATAGCGGAGCACGGCCTCGCGCAGTTCCGCCTCGCCGCCCGGCGCGGCGAGCTGCTCCACCCGGGCCTCCACCACGTCGATGGTGATCCGCACCATCTCCACGGCCTGTTGCAGGCTGACCGCGCGGGCCAGTTCCTTGGGCGCGGTGCCGAACACCTCGCCCGCCACCGACGGGCGGCCACGCTCCGGATGCTTGACCCAGTCCACGAAGGCCGCGATGCCGGCCTGGGCGACCAGCCCGATCCAGGAGCGGTTCTCCGCGGACATCGCGCGGAACCAGGCGAGCCGCTCCTCCATCGAGGCCATCGCGGCCGTGCCGAGGGAGCCCATGGCGCGCTCCAGCCGCTCGATGGTCTCCTCGCGCACCCGGCCAGGCGCGGTCTCCGCGCCGTCCGCTGCCTTCATCTGCCCAGCGTGCCACGCCGGCCGTAGCCTCGTCCGCAGGCGGCCCGGAAGGAGACGGTAATGGCCCAGGTGCAGGCGCTGCTGTTCGACGTGTTCGGCACGGTGGTGGACTGGCGGAGCGGGGTCATCCGGGAGGTCACCGCGGTGGCCCGGGCCCGGGGGGCAGCGGTTAACGCAGGCCGGTTCGCCGACCAGTGGCGGGCGGGCTACCGGCCCGCCATGGACCAGGTCGCCCGCGGGGAGCTGGCCTGGACCAGGCTCGACGACCTGCACCGGCGCACGCTGGACCAGCTCCTCACGGAATCGGCCCTGGCGGGCCTCGACGAAGCCGGGCGGGACCGGCTGAACCGGTGCTGGCACCGGCTGGACCCATGGCCCGATGCCGGGAGCGGCCTGGACCGGCTCCGGCAGCGGCACATCGTGGCCACGCTCTCCAACGGTAACGTGGCGCTGCTGGTCAACATGGCCCGGCGAGCCGGGCTGCGCTGGGACATGATCTTCAGCGCGGAGCTGTTCCGGTGCTACAAGCCCGACCCGCGCACCTATCTCGGGGCGGCTGAGCTCCTCGGCCTGGCCCCGGCCGAGGTGATGCTGGTCGCCGCGCACAACGACGACCTGGCCGCTGCCGCGGACCTGGGCCTGGCCACGGCGTTCGTGTCCCGGCCCGGGGAACTCGGCCCCGGCCACGCGCAGAACGCGGCCCCGGCCCGGCAGTACACCTGCGTGGCCGCGGACTTCCACGAGCTGGCCCGCCAGCTTGGCGGGTAAGGAGCCCGGCACGTTACGGCCGGCCCCCGCCGGGGCCGGCCGTAACCGCCCGGTCACGGGCTCGACGTGGTGCGGGTCGTCATCCGGCGGTGCCAGTCGGGGGCGACGTCGGCGTGCCCGTGCCCGTAGCCGTGCCCGTAGCCGTGGCTGTGGCTGTGGCTGTGGCCGTGCTCGTCGGTGCTGCCGGGCCGGCCGGCGTCGCCGTAGCTGTCGCCGCGGCCTGCGCGGTGGCCGTGGCGCTGGGTGACGCGCTGGGCGCGACGCCGCCGGGCAGGGTGCCGATGGCCAGCGGGCTGAAGCTGGCGTCGGTCGCCACCCCATTGGCATCCAGGGTGAGGTTCACCGGGTCGGGCGCGTTGAGCAGGGCGCCGCAGCCGAGGTTCTGCCACGAGGCGGACAGCCGCGCGGCCAGGAACGTGAACAGGTTGCTCCCGGTGTCGGGCACCGGCGAGGCGAAGCCCGAGAACTGGGCTTTGTCCAGCGCGGTGCGGGCCTCCCCGATGTTGATCATGTTCTTGCAGTAGTTCGCCGGGCTGTCCACCCGCTGCCACCAGCTGACCGGAGGCTGGTCCACGCCGAGCCGGAACAGATCGGTCTTCTGAATGCTCTGCGCCCCGTTGATCTCGGTCATCGGGTCGTTCAGCGGCACCAGCGCAGTCGGCGCCCGCTGGTCGGCCGCGGCCAGCAGCTCGTCGGTGATCTGCGAGCCGGACTTCCCGGCGGCCACGGTCTGGTCCGGGAACTCATACGGGGCGCAGCCGAGCGCCGGGTCCATGAACTTGTTCACCAGCGCGTTGTCGCTGCCGTTGTTCTGCGGCACGGCCCCGGCCAGGCTGGCCTCGTTGGCCGCGGTGTCCGGCGCGGTCTGGCCCGAGGGGGTCAGCAGGTAGGTGGTCACCACGTTGTCGCTCTGGTCCTGGTCCACCACGGCGAAGCTGCGCACGTCCGGGCAGGCCCGGCCGTCCGACCCGGTACCGAGGGCCGGGATGCGCAGCAGCCCGCGGGCGATATCCCGGTTAGCCACCCGGTAGAAGGCCGGGCTATTACAGAAAGCGACCTGGGTGAACAGCGACCGGCCCAGCCCGTTCACGCAGTTGCCCTGCTCCAGCGAGTCGCCTGTCCCAGTCAGCAGCAGGTTGGTTCCGTTGAAGCCGAACATGATGCCGACGACGTCCCCCGGTGCCAGCGTGGGCACGACCGGCGCGGCGGCGGGTGTCGTGCCCTGGGTGATGACCAGCGGGTTGTAGACAGTGATCGCGCCGGTGGCCGGATTGATGATGTCCGCCTCGACGAACGCCTGCAGGCCGGTGTTGGCCATCGTGCAGCCGTCACCCAGGATGTACGGGGTGGCCAGGCCCCGCGCGCTGAGCGGGTCGGCGGGCACCTGGAGCGTGCAGTTCATCGACTGGGCGGCCTGGTCCGGCGTCTGGTTCAGGTTGATCCCGCCGTTGCCGGAGCCGCCGGTCGTGGGCGGGCGGCCACCCCACCACCCGTGGTGGAAATGCCGGTGGCCGATCCGGAAACCTTCGGCGGACAGGCTGACGCGGCCGGACCTGGCCGAGTTGAACGCGAAGGTCACGCCTAGGACCAGGCCGATCGCTAGCGGGATGGCGAGGAGCGCCGCGATGAGGGCCCGGTGGCTGCCTGGCCCGCCCGGGCTGCCACGTCGCAGCCCAGACCCGCGCTTGATGTGCATTAATCCGCCTCCGTAGTATTACTCCTATCGCTCCCGGACGGTCACGCTAGACCCTTTGGGAGCAGAAATTCAGGAAAACCGAAGGATGGATTAATCTTTTCTTACGAACTGCTGTCAGGCCACCTGGTCTGGTCAAACGCCGTCAATCGGGGTAGCGCTGGGGCGGCTGCCGCCATCCTGGCCGCCCCTGGCGGGCGACTGGTAGACCAAACCGTGATGGGCGGCTGACGGTTGGGCGTGAAGGCGCCGCGGCTGGCGTGACTCGTGTTGCGCACGCATTGTGCGCAGTCAGTTCAGCAATCTGTAATTGGGCCTTACCAAGTCATTACGTCATTCGCGAAATTGGCGTGCGGTACGGAAGAGAGTGCTAGTCTTCCGCCCTGCACCACCCGCCGGACATGGCCGAGCGCGCCGCGACTCTGGTCGCGGCGCGCTCGGCAGGCCTGGAACCGCTGGTCAGCGGTCCTTGGCCAGGGCTGTGCTGACCGGCACGTCCAGGTCGTACTTGTCGATGGCCTGGCTGAGCACCTCGGGCTTCACCTCGCCGCGGCGGGCCAGCTGGCTCAGCACGGACAGGGTGATCGACGGCGCGTCCACGTGGAAGAACCGCCGGGCCGCGGCCCGGGTGTCGGAGAACCCGTAGCCATCGGTGCCCAGCGACGTGAACGGGGCCGGCACCCACCGGGCGATCTGGTCCGGGACCGCGCGAATCCAGTCGCTGACCGCGACCACCGGGCCGGGCTGGCCGCCCAGCACCTTAGTGACGTAGGGCACCTGCGCCTCCACGTCCGGGTGCAGCATGTTCCACTCCTCGCAGCACAGCGCGTTGCGGCGGAGCTGGGTCCAGGAGGTCGCCGACCAGACATCGGCCGCCACGCCCCAGTCCTCAGCGAGCAGCCGCTGCGCCTCCAGGGCCCAGCGCAGGGCCACCCCGGACGCCAGGATCTGGGCCCGCGGATGCTCGCCGTCATCCTCCGGGTTCGCGTTGTCCCCGCCCCCGGCCAGGCTGGGCGCGGGTGCGTACCGGTACAGCCCGCGCAGCACGCCCTGCTCCAGCTCCGCGCTGCCGCCCGGGTAGTCAGCGGGCTCGGCCGGCTGCTGGTAGGGCTCGTTGTAGAGGGTCAGGTAGTAGAAGATGTCCTCGCCGTCCGGGTGGCCCTCGGTCGGCCCGTACATCCGGCGCAGCCCGTCCTTGACGATGTAGGCCAGCTCGTAGGCCCACGCCGCGTCATAGGCGACGCAGGCCGGGCTGACCGAGGCGAGCAGCAGCGAGTGGCCGTCGTTGTGCTGCAGGCCCTCCCCGGTGAGCGTGGTGCGGCCGGCTGTGGCGCCGAGCAGGAAGCCGCGACCCAGCTGGTCACCGAACGCCCACATCTCGTCGCCGGTGCGCTGCCAGCCGAACATCGAGTAGAACACGTACACCGGGATCATCGGGGCGCCGTGCGTGGCGTAGGACGTCCCGGCCGCGATGACCGAGCCCATCGCGCCGGCCTCGCTGATCCCCTCGTGCAGGATCTGGCCGCGCTCGGACTCCTTGTAGGACAGCAGCAGGGTCCGGTCCACCGCCTCATACCGCTGGCCGTGCGGGGAGTAGATCTTCGCGGTCGGGAACAGCGAGTCCATGCCGAACGTGCGCGCCTCGTCCGGGATGATCGGCACGAACCGGGCGCCGATCCCGGGGTCCTTCATCAGGTCCTTGAGCAGCCGGACGAACGCCATCGTGGTGGCCACCGGCTGCTTGCCGGAGCCGTGCTTCAGCTCGGTGTAGGCCTCGGGCCCGGGCAGCGTCAGCGGCTTGCCGCGGATGACCCGCTTGGGCAGGTACCCGCCGAGCGCGGCGCGCCGTTCCCGCATGTACTGGATCTCGTCGGAGTCCTCGCCCGGGTGGTAGTACGGCGGCAGCTCGGCGGTCAGCGCCTCGTCCGGGATCGGCAGGTAGAGCCGGTCCCGGAAGTCCTTCAGCTCCTGGTGGGTCAGCTTCTTCATCTGGTGGGTGGCGTTGCGGGCCTCGAAGTCCGGGCCCAGCGTCCAGCCCTTGATGGTGTGCGCCAGGATCACCGTGGGCTGGCCGACATGCTCCTGCGCCGCCTTGAATGCCGCGTAGACCTTGCGGTAGTCGTGCCCGCCCCGGGACAGGGTGCGTACCTCGTCGTCGGACAGGTGCTCGACCATCGCGCGCAGCCGCGGATCATCGCCGAAGAAGTGCTCCCGGGTGTAGGAGCCCGGCTCCACCGAGTACGTCTGGAACTGGCCATCCGGGGTGTTGTTCATCTTGTTGACCAGGACGCCGTCCACGTCCTTGGCCAGCAGCGGGTCCCAGTCCCGGCCCCAGATCACCTTGATCACGTTCCAGCCCGCGCCGCGGAAGAACGCCTCCAGCTCCTGGATGATCTTCCCGTTGCCGCGGACCGGCCCGTCCAGCCGCTGCAGGTTGCAGTTGATCACGAAGGTGAGGTTGTCCAGTTCCTCGCGGGCGGCCAGGCCGATCGCGCCGAGCGCCTCCGGCTCGTCCATCTCACCGTCGCCGAGGAAGGCCCACACGTGCGAGCGGCTGGTGTCCTTGATCTCCCGGGCCAGCAGGTAGCGGTTGAACCGGGCCTGGTAGATCGCGTTGATCGGGCCGAGGCCCATGGACACGGTGGGGAACTCCCAGAAGTCCGGCATCAGCCGCGGGTGCGGATACGACGGCAGGCCGCCGCCGGGATGGGACAGCTCCTGCCGGAAGCCGTCCAGCTGGTTCTGGCTCAGCCTGCCTTCGAGGAAGGCCCGGGCGTAGATACCGGGCGCCGCGTGCCCCTGGAAGAAGACCTGGTCACCTGATTCGCCGTGGTCCTTGCCGCGGAAGAAGTGGTTGAAGCCGACCTCGTACAGGCTGGCCGCGGAGGCATAGGTGGCGATGTGCCCGCCCACGCCCAGGCCGGGCCGGTTGGCCCGGGACACCATGACCGCGGCGTTCCACCGGATGTAGGCCCGGATCCTGCGCTCGACGTACTCATCCCCGGGGAACCAGGGCTCGCGCTCGGGGGGAATGGTGTTGATGTAGTCGGTGCTGCGCAGGCCCGGCACGCCGACCTGCTGCTCCCGGGCTCGCTGCAGCAGCCGTAGCATCACGTACCTGGCCCGGGACCGGCCGCGGGTGCGGACCACGGAGTCGAAGGACTCGACCCAGTCCCTGGTCTCGTCGGGGTCGATGTCGGGCAGCTGGGTGGGAAGCCCGTCGCTGATAATCGAGAAACGCTGACGTCCGGCAGCCACGCGATGTCCTCGCCTTCCGCAGGTCGTTCCGCAGGCCCGGCCGGCTGGTCGCCGCCGGGGAGTCCGCGGCGTGGCGGGCGGCCTGGTAGCCGCCCGGTGTCACTGGTTGTCCAGACCAATTCTGGTCCCTGTGCCCCGGAAGTGCACCTTCCTACTTCGCGGTAACCGCTGGGCGGTGCCCCTGATCCCTGGCTGGGCGCTTGCTGGCCACCTGGTGGACGGCTCCGGGTCATCTGGGGGTGTCCCGGGCAGGCCTGCGCGATTTCCCTGCGCGAGCGGGCCGCGGCAGCTGCTCCGGTGGGCCGGGCTGCCCGGTGCGGCCGGGCCGCCCAGGTGGGCCGGCTAGCGAAGTCGGGACGTCTGGCCCTGCCAGGCACGCCGCCCCGGTGCCAGTCTGGTGCGGACGGTGAACTCCCGTGCCCACTCAGCCTACGCGCTGGGGGCGCGGGCAGGAGCCAGCGGCACGAGGAGGTGCGGGCCATGCAGGCAGCGGTCGGAGACAGGCTGCACGTCCACGGGAACATGGTGGGCCAGCCGGACCGGGTCGGTGAGATCGTTGAGGTGCACGGCACGGGCGGCGGGCCGCCGTACCTGGTGCGCTTCGAGGACGGCCATACCGGCCTGTGCTTCCCTGGCCCGGACGCCGTGATTGAGCCCGGTGGCGGGTCCCGGGGTGCGGCAGCTGCCGGGCGCCGGACCGGGAAGGACCGTCCGGCCTAGCGCCGTCCGGCCAGCTGAGCTGGGGCGGCCAGCCTGGCTCCCGCCAAGGATGGCGAGCCAGCGGGGGAGGGCAGGCCGCCCTGCCCGGACTCAGGGCGCCCTGCGCGCACTCAGTCGCCCGCCCGGACCCATGCCGCCGGGTTGCGTCAGGGGGAGCAGTCCGGGGACAGTCTGCTGTCATGAAGACCTCGATAGTCCGGGTGCGGACCGGGAACCGGGAGACGGTGCGCGATATCACCGGCGAGTGCGCGGAGTTCACCGCCGGGGCGGCTGGCGGCGGGGACGGGTTGCTGCACGTGTTCGTCCCGCACGCCACGGCAGGCCTGGCCCTGATTGAACTGGGCGCGGGCAGCGACGCCGACCTGCTGGCGGCCCTCGCCGACCTGCTGCCCGCCGATGACCGCTGGCGGCACGCGCACGGCTCGGCCGGGCACGGCCGTTCGCACGTGCTGCCCGCCTTCATCGCCCCGTTCCTGGTCGTTCCGGTGCTCGGCGGGCGGCTCGCGCTCGGCACCTGGCAGTCAATCGCCCTTGTGGACCTCAATGTGGATAATCCGGACAGGCAGCTACGACTTTCCTTCGTTGGATAGTGCCTGCCGCAGACCGGGGAAGATCAAACTGTGACATGGTTTTCGCTTCCAAGGCCATTTGGCACTTGCGCGGGGGCCCGACCCAGTGTGAACTGTCCCAGCAAGTGGTGCCTACGCGGCCATCGCGGCGCATGGCGCGAAGCTGCGGCGGCACGCCGTAGCGGGCCGACGCGGATGCAGGGACCGTGAGAAGGGAAATAGGAGGGCGTTAGTGAGCGCGACCGCGCGCCAGGCTCAGGGCCAGCCTGGCCTGGCCGAGCGGCTCGGCATCAAGCCGGGTCAGGTGGTGCAGGAGATCGGTTACGACGACGATTGTGACGAGCAACTGCGCGATGAGATCGCTGGGCTGAAAGACGTCGAACTGGTCGACGAGGACTACGAGGACGTGGTCGACGTTGTCCTGCTCTGGTGGCGGGACGGGGATGGTGACCTCGTTGACGCGTTGATGGATGCCCTGACGCCGCTGGCTGACGGCGGGTACATCTGGCTGCTCACACCCAAGTCAGGCCGGCCGGGGTACGTCGAGCCGAGCGACATTGGTGAGTCCGCACCGACCGCGGGACTCTCCCAGACTTCCAGTATGAGTGCGGCGCGGGACTGGCTGGGTACCCGGCTGGTCGCGCCCAAGGCACGCCGCTGACAGCAGTCAGGCCAGCGGCGCGGCGCTGAGGGGGGGTCCTATTCCGACACGACGATTGGTGCGGGGCTGGCACCTCAGGCCAGACGCCGCCGGACCGGGGCTGATGCACACGTCACCGCCCGGCCTGGACGCCGCCGCCTGACAGGCCCGGTCTACCGCGGAGAGGAACGAGCGGATGGCCGCTGAAGTCGGCGAGCAGGCGCCCGATTTCGAGCTGAGGGACCAGCACGGCACGCCAGTCCGGCTGTCGGGCTTCCAGGGCACGAAGAACGTGCTGCTCATCTTCTACCCGCTCGCGTTCAGCGGAGTCTGCTCGGGAGAGCTGGCCGCGCTGCGCGATGACTTCGTTGACACCAAGGCCGCTGACCTGGAGTTGCTCACGGTATCGGTGGATTCCACGTTCGCCCTGCGAACGTGGGCTGACCGCGATAATTTCAATTTCGGCTTGCTGTCAGACTTTTGGCCGCACGGCGCGGTCGCGAAGCTCTACGGTGTCTTCGACGAGGGCATGGGCGTGGCGACACGCGGCACGTTCCTCATCGACAAGGCCGGTGTGATCCGCTGGAAAGTGGTGAACCCGATCCCTCAGGCACGTGATATCGCCGAATACAAGAAGGTGCTCACCGAGCTGAGCTGAGGCGTGTCCAGGGCGCGTCCAGCCGGACGGTGCAGCCATCCTCCCGGAGAGGATCGAAGCATCCGACGATGCCCTGCTATCGGTGTGGCGAGCGGCAAACAGACCCCAGCCGCGGGGAGAGCCCGTGGCGGCGTGGGGTCCGTAACGACAGCCAGGTGCTGATCTGCCCTGGCTGCCAGGCCTCCGGTGACTGGACGGCCGACCTGGACCGGTGTTCCCGGTGTTCCAGCGTGCACCTGGTGCGGCGGCTGGGCGAGGTGGAGTGCCGCGACTGCGGGGCGGTCGTGTCGCCCGCCGACGACCAGGCGCTTGCCCTGACCCTCGGCGGCGAAGCGCCCGGCCTGTCCGAGGAGGTGGCACGGGCACTGGACCGGGTACTCGGCCGCGGCCTGGTGGGCCAGAGCGGATCGGCCAGGGGCCCCGCGGGCTCGTGAACGACGCCGCGGTCGTGGGCCGGTTCCTCCGTGACTATGCGCACCGCGGCCTCGAGTCCTCGGCTGTCCGCCGGATCAGCGGGTCGGTCCACGGCGCGAGCGTGGCCTACCTGGTCCGGGCGCCGGCCGGACCGCCGTTCGTGGTGCGGGCCTGCCGGGCGGATGCGTCCGTGCCCGTCCAGTACAGCGGCTCCGCGGCCCGGACCATGCCGGACTGGCTGCTCTCCCGCGCGGCCACTCTGATCTGCCTGGAGCACGCTGGCTACCCGGCCCCCCGGGTGATCCGCACCCGGGCCGGCGACCCCATCGGGCTGGACGGGATCTGGCGCACCCTGGCCACCAGTTACGTGGCCGGACGGGTTGCGGTGCCCACGGCGGCGCAACTCCGCATGCTCGGCGCGGCCCTGGGCGAATTGCACACGATCGCCCCGGTTCCCCGGCCGGGCCAGGCTGCCTGGCATCCGGCGGCCGCCATCCCGGCGACGCTCGCCCGGCTGGGCTCCATCGAGGCGCTGCTGCCGGGGGAGTGGCGGCCGATGCATGCGCAGTTCCGCCGCACCGTGCTGGCCGTCCAGCGGGCCCTGGGGGAGGTTCCGGACGGCGTCGTGCATGGCGACTCCTGGCCCGGCAACGTGGTGCAGAGCGGCCCGGGCACGGTCACCCTCATCGACTGGGACACCGGCGGCCTGGGCCTCCCGGTCCTTGATCTCGGCAACTGCCTGCTGGAGAGCCTGCTGGACGCCCGGCCGCGGGCCGCGGGCCCGGAAGGCTGGCACGTTCAGCCAGATGAGGCCCGGATCGCGGCCGTGGCCGGAGGATACGCGGCGCGGCGGGCGCTGACGGCGGGGGAGCACGCCCTGCTGCCGGAAGCCATCCGGTTCGGTGCCGCCTACGTCGGGGCCATCCACTTCGAGCAGGCTCTGGCCGGCGGGGTGCACGGGGCGTCCATGGACGCCCGGCTCGGCCGGCTCCGCAACCGCCTCGCGGTCAGCCAGCCCGTGGCCGACCTGGCGGCGCGATATCTCGCCGCTGGCGCAGAACCGGTACGCTGAGCCAAGTCTGCCCGCCGGAGCGGGCGCGGGCGCATAGCTCAGTGGTAGAGCACTCGCCTTACAAGCGAGGGGTCACTGGTTCGAACCCAGTTGCGCCCACCAGCCAAAACGGCCTGGTTCAAGATCATTGAGAGCCCGTTTGTAGCCACTGCCTGTAGCAACGGGTCAGCTTCGTCCGGCTGGAGCAGCCCGTGCAGCCGGGTGAGCGCATCATGGCGGGCCTGCTCGTCGGTGTCGGTGTAGATCTCCAGAGTCGTGCTGACCCTCGTGTGCCCGAGGATCGTCTGCGCACCGCGGACCGGGACCTTCAGGTCTTTAAGGAGTGACCCGACGGTGTGCCGCACGTGGTGGATCTTGTTGCTCTCGCAGATGCGCCGGAAGACCGGACGAAGTTCCGCGGTTCGACCGGCCACCAGTGCGGGTGGTGAACACACCTCGACATCCTGTGGCAGTCCAGCTCGCCGCCCAGGCCGCCAAGGCGTGGGCGCGGATCGGGGACCGACGCCAGACCGAAGTCGCACTTGACCGGGGACGCAGGCTGCTGGACTCGCTCCCGTACCCAGACAACATCGACAACCACTTCGTGGTCGACCCGACCAAGTTCGACTTCTACGCGATGGACTGTTATCGCATGCTCGCCTAGGACAAGATGGCCGAGAACATAGCTGAGGATTGGCCAGCTCCCGCGTCTTGTCAGCTCGTGTCGGTGGCATATCACTCATCAGTCGTATGCCACGAACATTGCACGGCAGCCAGTGGCGCCCTGCCCGGCCTCGTCCTCGTTGCCGGGCATCTGTCCGCTGATCGGGTTGGTCTGGGCCGTAAAGGGGCAGGAGTGAAGCCTTCGGCATCGGATCAACGGCCCCCCTTACGGGGGGTATCGCTCCCGGCTGCATAAGGCTTATCTATGAGGGTTATGCAAAAGTCTCCTTGAAGAAGTAGAGCCCGACTGCGGCACCGAATGATGATTTGAAGGTCTTCAGTGGTCGGCGGTAGTCGGTGAAAAGAATCCGCCACGCCTTCAAGGTGGCAACGGCCCGTTCGACTGGCGCGCGGAAGGAACTCACCTTATTGTTCCACTTGTGCTCCCATTGCAGAAGCTTGCGGCATTCCAGCTTCCGGATGGGAGTAGTAATGTAATCGGTGCCGATGAATCCTTTGTCCCCGAATACTCCGCCCGCTTTCCTCAGGATCTTCTCGACTGATCCCTTCAGTTTCTGCATATCGTGCTGGTTGCCGGTAACGGGCTCGGAGACGAATATTATACGGCCCTGAAGATTCGTGACGATCAGGGAGCCGTGTCCCGTGGTCTTGTACTTCCCGGACCACAGATTGCTCTCGCCGTCCCAGGACCAGCACGGCCACAGCGTCCCGTCTACCAGTGCGATCGCGCCCTTGGTGGCCTCGGAGGCTTCGTCTGCCGTCGGCCTGAATTCTTCGGTAGCCTGCTCCACCAGCGGGGTGAGGAATGTGATGATCCGCGAGATTGTGGACTGGTCCACATCGAAGATGTCGCCCCAGACTTCCTCGACAATGTTCTGCCGCATGTACCCGCATGTGACGACGAGCGCTTCCCGGAAAGTTAGCTCCCGTGGGCGGCCGACCTCTTTATCCCACGGAATTTCCAGGAGTTCTGCCACACAGTCCTCCAACTCGTCGAGTTGCTCTTCGTCCAGTCCTGACATACGCTCGAACCGCAACGGCTTCTCCGTCGTGAAAGGTTTGGCCTAGGAAACCTCCTTTCTATCGGCCGGAGAAGCCGTTGTCTTTATCCGGCACGGCGTGTCGCCAGCTTTCTGCACATTTCGGACAGCGGTTCGGCTGCTAGCAATAACAGGGGTTTTGCATAATCCTCTATCTTCTTACCCACTTTCTCAATACGGACTTCATTCGCTCATCGAAAGGTGAATTGTCAAGAATATTAGATGTCCGCTCGTCGGAGACATCCTTGGTGAATCCCAACAGTAGTATCTCCGCAATGCATCGTCGGATCATCGCCCAAGACGGGACGCGGAAGCCGGTGCAAAGTGCAGCAACCGCACCGGACGAAGCCGACCGTGTCCGACTCGAGCCGACTTGCTGACCTGCTTCTATGACCTCCAATGACCTGCCTGCCTCTCGATGGTAAGGAGAAGGTCCGAAGCTCGGGTGGCGTCCGGAATGCTTCCATCTTTGAGGCACGGACACGGCAATGCAGGAGGCCCGGCTGCTCAGTGCATGTGCATGGTGCCGTGCGTCCCGGCGAATATGGTCAGGCCGACGACGATGAGGATGATGCCCAGGGCCACCACCACCCAGCCGAGTATCAACCCCGCGAGCGCCAGGCCCGCCCCCTGTTCTCCGGTGCGCTTGATCTGGTGCCGGGCCACGTGGCCGAGCACGATCGCCGGGATGGTCGCCACCGGCCCGAACGCGAATTGCGCGACCCCGCATGCCAGGCTTGCTATCGCGAGCCCGTTGGTCTTGGCCATCGGGGCCACCACGGTGGTCTTGGACACCGACGGCACCGCGGTCGCCCACACTGCAGGCAGGTCCGTCACGAGCTGATCAAGGTCGGCGTAGGTGTGCGCGGACAAGGCGCTCTCTAGGCGGGCGTCGTACTCGTCCTTGGACAGCCGGCCTTCGCTGTAGGCCGTGTTGAGGAATTCCACCACGCGGTCGCGGTCGGCGTCGGTGGCCCGCATCTGCCCCGGTTCGCCACCGGCGGCGAACGCCCCGGTGCGTTCGGCGGATTGGATCACCCGGGGCACGGTCGTTCGTAGCCCGCGCTCATCGTCGGCGTCCCGCTGCAACTTGCCGGCGTGCGGCGGGCTGCCGCCATCCGGGGTGAGCGTGGTGTCGTCATCGTTCATCTGCACCATCCCTACCTTGACGCTGCGCCCGGGGCGCTAACGCGGCAAGTGCCGTTAGTCCCGGCGACAGTCCTGACGGAGATGACCGCTCACACTGTCGAAAGATGGGTGCCCAGCCTCCAGAAACCCCGGGGCGATCCATCGCCGGCCTCCGGCCTCGTTCTGGCTTGTGAAGTGGCATCCGTTAATGCCGCTGCCACGATGATCGCGCTCTGGACTGGTCCGCCGCGCCCGTGGAAAGCCCTGGCCGGTGCCCTGGTGCCGGGTTCTGGCTACTCTCCGTCCGCGCTCTGCCGGTTGGCTGCGTCCAGGAGCTTTCGGGCCGCCGCTGCATCAGTGGGGGCGACCAGCACACGCACACCCTGCGCCTGCAGCTGTGGCTCTTGCCCTCCGGCATCGTCGGCGGAGACCACTGCCGGCAGATCGTTATTGCGCAGCATGCCCGCGATCAGCTCCGCCTCGGTACGGCTGGTCACGACCGCCACGGGTACTGCCACGCCCCCACGGCCGGCCGGGGACCGGGCCTCATGCTCCGGCCCCGCTTGCTCTCGCTCGAGGTACGCCGCATACCAGTCCGGCCAGTCTGGGTCCGGGTGCCCGATTTCCTCCTCGTGCCGGCCGTGCGCCTCCGCAGCGCGCCGTAGCGCGCTCGCCAGATCGCTTGCGGAATCAAATGTCAGTGTCACGACTCTCCTCCTCCCAGAAACCGCCACCATAACGGGGGCGCCGTCTCACGTACTGCCGGTCTGCCCCTTGATGAAGATGAGGTCATCGGGTCCGATCGGCAAGCATCTCGACCGATACGTGCCACAACCGGGCGGCCACTATGGCGCCCGCGTCGGCGAGCGCGCGGGCCGTCTCGACGCCGATGCCGGAGGAAGCGCCCGTTACGACCGCCCGCTTGCCGGACAGATCGATACCCGCGATGACGTCTACGGCGGTCGTCTTCGCGCCGAGCGGCGTGATGGTGCGATCCGGCGCGACCGTACCCCGGTACCTGCGCTGGTCC